>JAXLXW010000009.1:0-255694 GCA_046327755.1 Gemmatimonadaceae bacterium | reverse complement strand
CCGCCGCACGAAATCGTTCCGCCGCAAGCGAGGCAGTCGTTGCTCTTGTCACGGCAGACGCACCCGCGTGCTCGAGAGAGCGAGACGAGAGCATGGAACTCTCATCTACTGCGTGGGAGTCTGGCGGCGAAGCGTCGGGAGTGTCGTATGACATAATGGTGAAAGCCTCGCCCGTTGGGGAGGTATCCGCAACGCCGAGCGGCGGGCGGCTCGGGAGAACTAGTGACGCGGCGGCTGCGGAGTTCCAACGGAGCGTGAAGTGGACGTTTCGGGGGCTTTCGGGAGGCCTGCCGACAGAAGATGCACGCTTTCGTAGAAGCGAACGGTGCGCGGTACTTCTACGACCTACGTCACACGCGCCCCGAAGTTGCGACCTTCCGGGCGACTCCTGCTAGTCCTTCGCAATCACCCGGGGCCCCTCTTGACGCTCCGATGTACGCTCGTGCCGAAGGGGACACGCCTCGAAAGCGTCGATTCGTCTCCTCCGGAGCGGCCCTTACACCGATGACGTCGGGCGCGACGGTTCTCGATCCGGGGGGCATTGGAGGGCTCACGGGGCGCGTCATTATCTCGTACGTGCGGCGTCCGAAGAGAAAGGCGTCGAACTCGGCGAACAGCGCGAAGAAATCGACATCCGGATCGTGCACGACCCAGTCATAGCCGCCATCGCGGTCTGCGATGAAGCCATCGACGCTCGCGGCTACCTTGTATCGGATTCGTGGCATGGAGTTTCCTCCGATGCTATGGCGTGGGTGAGGCCAGTCGAACGCGCGCTTCGCGCCGCGCGGTGGTGTCGCCTCCCATCCCCGTGATCGCGCGATTGAGCACAGAGTCGACGGGCGTGCAACGCCGTGCGAGGAGTGCGGACTCTGGAGCAAGGGCGAGCGGGAAGCGTAGCAGCACGCGCGTTCTCCAGCGCAAGCCGAGGGGTCGACAGCAAGCGAGAGAAATCACCCGATACTGCTAGCATACCCGTATTCGAGACGCGCAGACGCTGTGCCGATCCGCGACTCGGTGGGGGCAAGGCGCGACCGGTAGAGGTCCAGCGGAGATGTGTCGGCGAAGGCTGCCCATGCTCGGCCGTCATGAGGCACGGTTGCGTGACCGGCGGAGGGCCTAGGGTCGATGCGCCGTCGCGTCAGACGAAGGCGCGCAGGAACTGCCTCCAGGAGTAGCCAATACGTCGCCTCAGTGCCTCCAGTGGAGGACGACGTCGCGCGTCGCGGTCGGCGAGCGTCAAGCCCAAGGCAACCACTGCGCCGGCAAGCATGATCATCGGCGAGTAGTTCCACAGTTGCTGGACGAGGCGCGACTGCTCCCAGGGGCGAAGCCATCGAGCAAGCGCCCAGCACCCGGCGCACACCATGATCACGTCCACCGTGAGTCTGCGGAGCCAGCGCAACATCCTGATGTTCATCGATGAAACGTCGGCGAACGGTCGCACATCGTCGCGATCGCGCGCGTCGAGAAGTGGTCGTATGGATACTCTCATGTCCTCGTCGAGCGCGAGTCGTTGCCACGCGCGGAACCTGCTGGTGAGTCGTAGCGCCGGCGGAATGAGGGCGATCGGCGCCCAGTACGCCCCGACGAGGAGGGCTGTAGTGGGAAGCATGACCAAGCCCCACCCAACGACAAAGCCGATGGCGTGATCGTCCTCGAGAAGCTCTCGCTGGCATCGCAATGCCGCGTGCGCCGAGCGTCCCGATGTCGCATCGGGCGACATGGACATCTTTCGGGGCGAGATCCAAGCGGGCATGGCGGTCAGTCTCCATCGAAGGTATGATACTGTGACGATACAGGCATAGGCGAGGTCACCATCACGGCGCCACGCAACGGCAGCAGAGCTCTCGCGCCCGCTCGTGCGTCGGCTATCCGTAGGTCAGCATCGTGTTGCGGGCTGCGCGATACTGCCACGCCGTGGCAACCCCTCTCATGTGTCGTGTGACCGTGCACACCTTTCGTCGATCGGTGTCCCGGCTGGTGGCGGCGGCGCTGCCGTCGCTTTGGCTCGCGTGCGCTGGCGCGACCGATGAGGGCGCCCGCACCTTCGACGTCCAGCTGACGGGAGTCCCGCCGTTCCTCGAGGGCGATACGGTGACGGTGGTGGGGCGCGGGCTCGAGCACGCGGACGTTCGCGTCAATGGCAGTCACGTCGAAACGTTGCAACGAGATTCGGATCGGCTGCGATTCGTGCTTGTCGCGGGCGTGCTGCCACGCTGTACGGGGGAACCGCTGGCCGTGCCGCTCGAAGTCGTCTCGCCAGAGGCGTCGCGTTCGTTGGACCTCCCGACTCTCGGCGCCGCCCCTCTGGTAGATCCCTCGCCGGGTGAATCCGTTGTGCTGCAGGACTGGGGCGCGAACCGGTGCGGGGTGGTGCTCCCAGCGGGCGCCGACTACGATCTCGCGGTCGTGCGAGTGGTTGACGCAACGGATGAGGGGACGACCACCGTCTCGCCGCTGCGCCGCACGTTCGTGCTCGACGCGAGGCCCGTCGATCGCGCTGATGTCGGTGAAGGCCACGCGCTGGTACGGAGCGCCCGTTCGGCTTGGAAACGTCACCAAGAGCGGGGACTCGCGCCGGAGGTACGAACGACCGTCCCGTTGGCCACCGCGTCGTCGGCAGGCCATGCATGTGCACCGCCGCTACAGGCAGGCGACTCGGTGCAGCTCATTCAGTCGAGCGCTTCACCGTCTGCGCAGGCCGAGCCGACGGCGTGGTACCAACTCGCTTCCACTTCACCTCATGTCGGCGTCCTCGTACGGTCTGCGGAGCTGCAGCGGCTCTCCACAGCGCAACGGGCGGAGGTATGGTCTCTGGCCGATACGCTCGAGCGGAGCGCCATCGCCTTCTTGCGTCGTGCCTTCACTCCGTGGCCAGACGTCGACGACGATCCCCGACTCTTCGTCGCGTACGGGCCGCTCACGGGCGTCGCGGGTCTCGGGGCATCACCGAAAGCGCGCGTCGACGGCTGCGACATCGACTTGATATGGCTCTCCAGTTCGCTCGCCGTGAGCCCATCCACGGCGCAGCATAGTCTGTCCAGTGTCCTCGTCCACGAAGGGGCGCATTGGGCGGATGCCAGCGCAGAACCACTCCACCGGAAGCCGGCGTGGAGCATCGAAGGATTCGCCGCGCTTGCGCAGCAGCTCTGGCACGAGGAAA
This sequence comes from Gemmatimonadaceae bacterium, assembly GCA_046327755.1. Taxonomy (GTDB): domain Bacteria; phylum Gemmatimonadota; class Gemmatimonadetes; order Gemmatimonadales; family Gemmatimonadaceae; genus SCN-70-22. Next base: position 252,531 of record JAXLXW010000009.1, on the reverse strand, counting down.
ACGCCGGAATTTCGTTCCGGGGGCGAGACTTCTCCGGACCGTACTGCGGTGAAGGGTGTTCGCTCTTGCTTCTGCGGGACGAGCGCCTCGGCTATCCGGGGCTGGCAGCGGGAGAGAGTGTGAACGGCGCCTCGATCCTGCGCTACCTGGTGCAGCAAGCGCTCACCGAAGAAGCGTCGCCGCTTGTCGGCCTTGACAGACTGCGACGACGGCGAGGTGCCGTACGCTTCAGTCCAAGTTTCGAGGTGTTGGGCGGAACCGGACGAACGGAGGCGGAACTGGCGGCAGACTTCCTCCTACAGTTCTCTCAAAGTGGCATGTCGCCTGGAGCGTCGCCCCGGATTCGACATGCCACCTTCGACCTTAACGGTGCCGCCTGGCGCATTCCGGGGCTTCAGAACTTCCCGCTCAGGAGTTTTCGCATCGACGGGACGAGAGCCCAATCGATTGCGCTGTCCCTCGCACGGCCCGACGGAATGGTTGGGGAGGTTCATGCGGGAACACGCCCGGTGCTGCTTGCACCTCGCCAGGACGACGCGATGGCGATTGGCGTCGCGCGTCGTCGGTAGCGCGCCGCCGGGCGCGATATGTCGCCGCGATCGTGCGCCGACCCTCGCGGCTTTCATAACATAGCTCATCATAGTATCCTCCCTACCCGCTCCTCGTCGTCGCAGGCGGCGCATCCACGCCTCGTGCGGTCGAGGGTGCGGGAAGGCCATCTCTGCAGCCATCGAAACATGAGTCACGGTCCCATTCAGAGGGCGACGGTGACGACGCGGGTGGCGACGGTCGCCACGACGCTCGTGCTCGCGGTATGCGGGTGTCATCATTTCCCGGCGCGGCCTGCTGCCGCTTCCGGCGCGTTAGCGTGTCGAGCGGCGGTGACCGACACCGTCACGCAGAGATTGCTTCGAGCACTCGAAGTGGTCGCAGGGACGGAGCCCGCGTGGGGTGACTACAGCGTCGGGCGGCATCCGCTCCTGCTGAAACTCGGGCGTGTCGAGAGCGACGCGTCTTGGGGAGAGTGCCTCGCGGTGTGGCGTCAGGCGCGACCGCTCGACGCATTCGTGGTCGACTCGCAGCCTCCGCTCTCGACACCACTTTACGGTCTGCTGGACCTGGATACGCTCGGAAGTGGAGCGGAGGCGTCTCCGATGGCGGAGCTGGTCAAGACCGCGCGCGTCTCGCGCGTTCTGGGTGATGCCCTGCGTGCGCGCGAGGTGACGCGAGTGGTTGTGATTCCGGCGCCACTGCGCCTTGGCGACCTCGGTGCGCTCGGAAGCATGCTGCAGCAGCAAGGAGCCGACCCCGTGCAGCTGCAACTCTACCTGGCAGTGCACGAAGGCTTTCACCTGCAGTCGCAATTTCCGACCTGGCTCGGCCAGACACGGGCCTACTTCTGGCCTGCGTGGGACCTGCAACCGGACAGGAAACAAGTGGTGTCGCGCTGTTACGGGGGGGCGGACAGCGTCGTGGTCCTCGTCCGCACGGAGCAGGTGGCCCTTCGCGCGGCGTGGGCCGCGCTTATGCCGGACTCAGGCGGGACGACTGACCGGACGGAGGCCCGCCGTCAAGCGGCCCGCTTCGTCGAGGCGAGATCGCGCCGCTACCAGATACTCGCACAGGTTCGCGTGGGAGCAGGAGCGGCGGCGCGCACCTGCGCCGATGCCGAATCCATCATGGAACTTGAGGAGGGGAGCGCACACTGGATCGCCCACACGGCAATCGTTCGTGCGGGGTTGCTGACCGCGTCGCGCATGCGCCGATCATATGAACACCCGCAACCGGAGATGTTCTATCCGCTTGGGTCAATGCAACTCTGGGTGTTGGAAGGGTGGCTCGGCCGGCAGACGATGCGGTCGCTGACTGACCGCATTGCGCATTCCGCGGGGCCGGACGCCGCGATCTACTTTGAGTTCCGGTCAGCACTTCTTCGCGGGGGCGCGTAGGACTCGCCCGGCTGCTTTCGGAGGCCGCACTCGCATGAACCATCAGCGAGGTCTCGCGGACGACGACAGATGTGCACAGCGCCTCCAACGCTCAACACCGACGCACTTTCGCATCGTCTTCGGCGCGATCTGAACGGGGTCCCAATGCGACCTGACCGTCGATCGCGCGAGTCCAAGCCAGTGTTGACGAAGATGACATGCCAGTGCTATCATCACAATAGTATTGGCTCTACCCAGCCAACTGTCAGCTGTGTCGAAGGCGCTGGACTTCCCGGCATCGGTCTGGCTGAGGACGATGGCGAGTTCCGCCGTTGCGGCCCTGACCCTCTCCGGCATGATCGGCACCCTGCTCGAACAGTAGTCTCGCTGCATCACTGCGATAGCGACTGCATCCTCAACTCTTTCTCGTCAACTCCATGCAACTCGGTGCGTTCTCGATCAGCCTGTCGGTCAAGAGCCTCGACGCCTCACGGAAGTTCTACGCGTCGCTTGGATTCGAGCCGTTCGCGGGAAACGCAGCGGATGGATGGCTCATTCTCCGAAACGGCGCCTGCGTTCTCGGCCTGTTCCAAGGCATGTTCGATCACAACATCCTGACCTTCAATCCGGGCTGGGACCAGAACGCACAACCGATGTCCGAGTTCACCGACGTGCGGGAGATTCAGCGGGCGGTGAAGTCGGCGGGGCAGTCCCTTCGGCGTGAAGCCGACGAACAGTCGGTGGGACCGGCGAGCTTCGAGATCGAGGATCCGGACGGCAACATCATCCTGATCGATCAGCACGTCGGATGAGGATGCGCCCCTCCGAGTGGGGGCAAAAGGAGGACGTCCGCTGCGCTGAAGAGGTATCGGTCGCGCACTGACACAACGAGCACATCGAGGGTGAGAAATGCGAGTGACCTGTCGTTGTCTGGCGCTGTCCTGCGTTCTCCTGGGGTGCGGCGAGACCCGCCCGAGGGGCAGTGAGGCAAGATTCGCGGAGGAGCCAGCGAGCCAAGTCCCGGGTCACACGCTCGACAGCTTGCGTACTCTCTCTCTCGCCGTGACCGATGCTTGGGCGAGCAAGGGAATCTCCACGTTCGAACAACTCCTAGCGGACGGCTTCGTCTCGTACAAGATGGGAGTGCGAACGGACAAGCGCGGACTGATCGCGATGGTGCGCGAGAACCGCTGTCGCGTGGTGTCGCGTTCGCTGAGCAACATGCACGCCGTGCAGCTCAGTGCGGACGCGTATGTGCTGACCTATGTCGGGACGTTCGAGGGCGCGTGCCAGGCCTCAGGCGGGCGCACCACGACGCTCCTCAGTCCGACGCGCTCGGCGAGCATCTTCGTCCGTCGCGGTGGCGGGTTCCAAGGGGCGTTTCATGGCGAGAACAGCCTTCGCGCCTCTTCAAGCGCCGACGCGACGTACGCGGATACATCGGCAGGCGACCTCTCGATGTCGGCGCCGGATGGCACACGCGGTAGAACGGCGATGGCCGACGCGACCACTGACATCGGAGCCACGGGCAACGCGGGAGGCGCGAGCCCGTCGGGGACGGCCGATGAGGGGGGAGCGATCATCCGACTGCATGCGGATGTCTGGAAGTCCGTGCTTGGTCGTGCTGTTCGAGAGCTCGACTCCCTGATCACGCCCAACGCGACGTTGGTCGATTCCGACGGCGGAGTCATCTCCAACAGAGGCGAGTTCATTCGTCGCTGGCGCGCCACCTCGAAGTGTGCGAGTCGCACAGCGTGGGCCTATTCCGACGCGGTTGTATCGGAGTTGGCGCCGACGGTGCGGTTGCTGACGGTCGCGGCGAGGCCGGGCGAGGGGTGCTCCGGACGTGACGCGGGCGTGCGGTACCAGTCGGCGGCCTATGTGCAGGAGTCCAGAGGGTGGCGCCTTGCGTTCCTGCTGGAGTCGCAGGCGGAATAGCCTCGTCGCGGCCCGCGAGAGGGGCGTTGCCCCGAGTGACCCAGACTAACCGGGTCTCTCGTCCACGCCGGCCAGCGGGACGGCAGATCGGAGCGTCGGTGGCGCGTGAGTCGTCCCGGATCCTGGCGCTTACCCAACCAATCGAGATGGTGAGGAGCATCGTCAGGCGAGTGATGCGCAACGCCTGGAGGAGTACAGCTGCTGTGGTTTGATCAACGTCTTGGCATGGGCTCCCAGTCGAGGTCGAGTCCGTGAGTCGTTGTTCTCGGGAACGCGCGGATGACGATGACGACGCCGGTCGTGGCACGTGGTTCACCCTCACGTGCGTCACGTGGACGACAGGGGACGCCGCCACGAGACGAACCATCTCGCGCGGCATCCGCTTCCGGTAAGGCATCGTGCCTGTGTGAGACCAGTATTGTCGCCCCGGTCGGCGATTGACGACAGCGTGCAGCAATAGCTATACTGACAATAGCATGCGGCCGTGTCGAGTGGGCCTCACCCGGCGCCGCGCGTAGGGCAACCAGCGACGGGCCGATGCGACGCCTGCCCATCGAGCGCCCGTCAGCATTGGAGGACTTTTCAATGAAATCCACCGCCGTACTGGCGCTAGCCGTTGCCACGGTCACCTGGGGCTGCGCCGGGCAGGACTCGACAGTGCTGGGTGTCTCGGCCTCTCCCTCGCTGATCTCGACCGTGGGGGACACCGCAGTGATGATTCAGGGACGCGTATACGTCCTTCCCACTCAGCATGGGGGATTCGTTGAAACGAACCCGCACTCGGGGGCGACCGTCAAGCGCGACGTAGTTCCCATCGCGGTCATGGCGTCGCCGAGCGCCGATCCGACCGGGGCGCAGCTCTCGATCGGCCTTCTGGGCGTCGCGCGGCAGGGGAGCTACCGCGTGCACGTCTCCGGTTCGGGATCGAGTGAGATTCCGGAATTCTATGCTACGCTGATCGTGCCACGCGCGAACGGCGGTTCGAGGCACTTCATCATTAGCCGCGGCACCCTCACGATCACGCGCCTGAATCCGCTACAGGGCGTCCTCGATCTGGAGTCCTCCCAGGTACTGGACTTCGCGGCAGAGGTATCTGTAGGTACGACGGTACGGTCGTCGCCAGCGGCGCTCACGGTCGCGGGGACACTCGGTTCAGTGGCTCGCTAGAACCGTCTCATCGCGCCGGGCGCTATGCGAGAGCGATGCGCAGAACGGGAGGGCTGCGTGCGTCAACGGCCGTTCTGGAGTACCACGATCGGCGGCTGTTCGCCGAGTCGAGCGGCGAGCGAGCGGTGATAGGATTCGAGTGAGTGCGTGTAGCCGACGATGTAGCGAGCGAGCACTCGAAAGAGAGGAGAACGAATCGTCCCTCGCTCGGTGATTACGAGCACGGTGCCCGTGCCGTCCGATGAGAGCTCGTAGTCCCACTGTCCTGCAAATGGCAGGTCATCCTGCGTCATGCGGGTCGTGAAGCGTCGGCCGACAACGGACGGCAGGGCTTCGAACTCGATTGCACGGCGTTTCGATCGTTCGCGCCACCGAAGCACGCCATCCGACGACGCCACTCGCGCCACTTCGACCAGATCCTTGCGCCACGCCGCGGCTCCGAGAGGATCGGAAACGAGGGCCCACAGGGTGTCGGGCGATGCGGCGTAGTGGGCCTTCACCGAGGCCACGTGCTGCGAGGGGAGCCGTCCCCCGAGCGTGACGGCCCCAAGCGCGACCAAGGAGAGAGCAACGAGGAAGAATGAGATCGTCAGCATGTTCCAGCGCATACGCTTGCGGGGTCCTGTGTATACTAGGATGAGCTGAGTATATGCGTACGGCAGATTCCCAACAAGCGAGCGTCGGTCCATCGGCGAGGCGCGATGACAACGAATCGTCGCGGAGGCAGCGTCTTGTTGGGTGGCTCGCCGTCTCATTGGCCACGCTCTTCGCGTCCTTCTGGGCGTTCTGGGGGATACTCGAGAACTTCCACGAGGGATGGTATCGCGAGTCGTTCGCGGCCAATGTCGCGATGATGATCGTGCAATACCTGATGCCCATGCTCATAAGCCAGGCCCTGACTGCACTGGCCCAATGGAAGCCCACGATCGGAGCGGCGGGGGTGGTGGTCGCGGCAGTCGGAGCGCTGTGGTTCTTCCGGGGTGGTGCGCCCATCGTCATTGTGCCGACCATCGTCTTGCCGCTTGGGGTGCTGGCGGTGCTCTTTCACGTGGGACGAGCGGCACCGCGTCGTCATGCCCTTGCCGTCGTGCTCGGGGTACCGTGGCTCGTGGCGGTCGTCGTGGGTGTCGCACCAAGCCTGCGGGTGGCACGGCGCCCCGGTTTGGTGTCCCACGACTCACTTCGGGTTGCCACCGCGGCAGGTGTCCTCGTGTGGGCGCCTGCCGGGCCTGGCTGGTCGACGCGGCCAACGTCGTGGTGGGTCGCCGACTCCCTCGCTCGCCATGTCGCGGCAGACGGGCGCAGCATCGATGCTTCGCAGCTGGGGCCGTGGCGACTGCCAACGCAGGAGGAGGTGTTGGCCACGATGCAGACGCTGCGCAGTCAGGCACTTGGCGCGGACGGCGAAGGCCCCTCCGCCGACAAGGCGGGTCCGCTCTGGGATCCACGCTCGCCGATCGTGCACTGGTGGACGTCCGACACTGCAACTCCTGATAGCGCACGTCGCATCGCGTTCAATGGACGATGGCGCGTTTCCCACAGATCCACCGTACAAGGATCCATGGGCTTCCGCGCCGTGCGACGACCAGAGCGTGAATCTAGAGTAGACGAGACGCACGCCCCTTTCCGAGGACGACATGATGGGCGCGAGACCGTTGCACTACGTGGTACCCTTCCATCACGATGCGTCCCACGCGCTGGGCCAACTGAGGGAGCAGGTGTTCTCCGCAGGCGCGTTCGACGGTGCGTGGCGACGGCCCGCGTCGGTTGACGCAGCGCTGTCGAACGCGGGGGAGTCGGGGACGCGATCGATTCTCGACGTGGATCGCGTCAGCCGCACGCCCCAACCGGGAGCTGCATGCGCCCTCTCTCAACACGAATACTCCCGCTACTTCCGTGGGAGTGCTCCCACTGTGGAAGAGGTCATGGACTGTGACGACCTCTGGCAAGATCTCAAGCGAGGCGTCATTCGAATCGTACAAGCGCGAAGAAGCGAGGAGGTCGTCCTCATGTTCATCGGCTACACTTTCGACTAGTGCTCCGTACAGCGGAACGACACACCGGTACCCGTGCGTGCGGCGGTCGCCGATTCGTTGGTCACATACGTACCGGTTGCACGCGAGCGGAGGAACTCCCTGAGTCCGAGTTCCTTGCGGGTGGGGAAAGACCAATCAACACGCTGCGATTCCGGCCGACGCCGGGCGAAGCTGATGGAGGCGTAGATGTTGACACTCAAGGCGCAGGGGCAGGTTGAGACAAGGTCCGCGACAACGAGGATGCGTGACGTCATACCCTGGGCGGTCTCCCTGGCGCCGATCGCGGCCGTCGCCGTGGATCCGCTGCTTGGCCGCGCCGCACCGTGGGTCATACTCGGCGGGAGTTCCGCAGCCTGCTTGTGGGATCGCGCACGTCATGCGGGGATGCGCGATCCGCGCTATCCCGTGTGGAGCGCCCTGATCTTTCCAGTGCACCTCGTCCGTCGTTCGCGGGAAGTCGACCAACGCGTGCCGTTCGCGCTTCTGTGGATCGTCGCGATGCTGTTGCACTCGATGTTCTAGGCCGACATGCGAGCGCAGCGGCGTGGCGCGAACCGGATCCGCGGATTGGCACTACGATGCGCGGCCGTGCTGGTGACATGGTCCCCGGCGCTGGCTGCATCACAGGCATCGCTGCCTATCCGGCTCGATCATCATCGTATCCTCATCATGGGGCGCGTGGTCGGTCCACGCATTGATCGCGATGTGGCGCTCTGGCTGGATACCGGGAACCCTGAACTCTGGATCACGGAGCGGTTAGCGAGGGAACTCGTGCCGGCCGCTGTGCGCGTGCTTCCCGACACGCTGACCTTGACCGGCGTCCTTCGCTTAGGGGGTGAGACGCTCGACCTCGCGCACGCGGGCGTCGCGCGCGTGATTCGCGACCCGTCGATTGCACCAGGACTTCCCGCGCTGATGAATGTTCCGGCATCGCTGTTGCGTGAGAAGGAACTGGAGATCGACTACCCGGGCCGCCGAGTGCGACTGGGTGCGCCGGAGTCACTGCGCCTGACGGGTGACAGCATCGACGCGTTCGTGGCGCCCGGCAGTGGGTTGCTCTCCATACCGGTTGATGTCGGATTGGGGAGGGTTCAGATGGGACTCGACATTGGAGCGTCGGCAAGCTTCGTGCGTGCGTCGCGTGCGTGTGGCGGGAGCGGGCGCGCTGCCGGCGATGTGGCGACGGGAGCGTTCGGTAGCGCGAACCTGTTTGGCGATGCCGTCGAGCAACGGTGGCGCGTGGTCGAGTTGGCCGAGTTGCGACTTCGGGGACGGTCAGGAGGTCGGGCCCTCAGCCGCGGACTGGCGGTGTGCCTGGATGATCCAAGCGTGCGGGCCATCTCGGCGCGTGGCGAGACGGACCTGCAGGGGTTGATCGGAGGCAATCTCCTCGACGGCCTGCGGGTTGGGCTCTCGCCCGCGCGTCGCCTCGTCGTCGTGCGACGCGTCGGGCCAGCGATGTCGCGCGCCTGGCCGGGGGTGACATTGCATCCGCTTCCGTCCGGCGCATGGGAAATCGGCGGCATTAGCGTGCTGAACGGGCGCCCGCTCGGTGGAGGCGCCGAGCGCGGCGACACGCTGGAGCTTGTGGAAGGGACACCCGTGCACGGGCTCAGCATGGGGGCCGTGTGGTCCCTGCTCGCGGGCGGGCCCCGCTCCGTCGTCGCGGTGGTCGTTAGGCGGAGAGGAGCGCGCGTGAGGCTCTCCCTCCCCCGGGCGCGACTGCAGCCACGGCGGTTACGATGAGGGTACACGCCGCTGCCGCGTCCGGCGTGATCACAGCTTGAAGCGTTCCCGCAAGCGCGCCGCCTCCCGTCGCGCCATACCCGACACGAGAAGCATCAGTTCGGCGTCGGCAAATCGTTCGAGCAGCCACACGGCCCGGGGCGGGTCGGACGGGAGTGCGCGCATCGCGGCCGACACGACCTCCGCGTAACGACTCACCGCGTCATTGTCCGCATCTGCAAGTGCGCCTGTCGACTCCGGCGCACAGGCTTGGAACGACCGGAACCGCTGCGTGATGCGATCGGCGAGGACATCGAAGCAGTCCCACGAATCTTCGACGTGATACGCGGTGGGGAGGCCTCGCGCCGCGACCGTAGAGAAGTCAAGCAGGTACAGTTCGTCTCGATAGTACCAACGGGCAAAGCGCTGTCCCTCGGCCGACAGCATGTTGTCCGTCAGCCTCTCGTCGAGCTGGGAGAAGAGGGCATCGCGCCCCGTGAGCCTGCGCTGCCGGATCAGCTCAAGCGAGGGACCGAGCAGCTGCCTGAGGAACGGGCTCGCCAGATCGCGGTCGATCGCCCACGCGAGGAACATTCCGATATGCGTGCCAGCGTTCTGAAGGGGGAGGCCGGAGGGGAAGCTGCCGCCGGCATAGTGCCACTCGGCATTATCGATCGTAGCCATGGGACGAGAATCAGTGCGGAGCGGCGCGCAGAGCAGGCGGGTATATAACCCATAGGTCGCAATAGTATCTGCGCCCGGCGACACGCGCTACACGACGCCCGCAGGACGTGTGGACGCGTGACGGCACGTTCGCACCGCGGCACGAACGGCGACCGTCGGTCACGCGGCGTGCCGTGGCCTATGGCTGGATGCGAGGGGGTGCCGGTGACGGCGCACGCCAGTGCTCGGGTAGAACGAGAGGTCGCGCCGGACGTCGTGGAGATCGGAGCGCCCACCACCCGATCAGAGAGTCCGATGCCCGCACTCGCCGCGAGATGCGCATTCTCGTGACCAACTGGCTGGATCGCGAAAACCCACGGGCTGGCGGGTCAGAGACCCACTTGCATGAGGTGTTTGGACGCCTCGTGCAGCGAGGGCACCGGGTCACGGTGCTCTCGTCGGGTTGGCCCGGCGCACCTGCGCGTGCCGAGGCGGACGGCTTCGAGGTCCGTCGTGTAGGCGGTCGGCACTCGTTTCCAGCTGCGGCGCTGTGTCACCTCGTCGGTCCGCTCCAGCGCGCTCGTGCGTACGACGTGGTCGTCGAGAACCTCAACAAGGTGCCGCTCGGAATTCCGCGGTGGGCCATGCCTCCCACGTGTCTCCTCGTCCACCACCTCTTCGGACGGGCGGCATTTCGCAGCGCCCCGTGGCCGATCGCCCTCCCCACGATCGCCCTGGAAGGCTGCATCGGCGTGCTCTATGCGACGACTCCGATGCTCGCAGTGTCGGAGAGCACCGCCGCAGACCTGGTCGCACATGGCATCGCCCCTGACCAAGTCTCCGTAGTGCACAACGGCGTAGCGGAGAGTCTGCTCCGACGGCCGGCATCGTTCGTCCGTACGGGGGTGCCAGAGCTGCTGTACTTCGGTCGCCTCGAGCGATACAAACGCATCGACGTGTTGCTTCGGGCCTTCGCTCGACAGCATCGGGCACACATGACCCTGACGATTGCGGGAACAGGGACGGATGCGGCGCGACTGATGCAGCTGGCGGCGGCGCTGGGGTGTGCGGATCGCGTACGCTTCCCTGGCCGCGTGAGCGATGCCGAGCGAGAGGCGCTGTTTCGCCGCGCGTGGCTGCACGTGCTCTTGTCAGTCAAGGAGGGCTGGGGGCTTACGATCCTCGAGGCGGCCGCCTGTGGCACACCGTCCATTGCGGCGGACGCACCCGGGCTTCGGGACGCGGTGCTGCATGAGCAGACCGGCGTCCTGGTGCGTGGTGACGACGTAGACCAAGTGGCGCGATCGATCGCTGCGCTCGTGCAGGACTCCGCCGGGCGGGAACGACTCGGACGTGCCGGAAGAGCCTGGGCAATGTCGCACGACTGGGAGTTCGCGGCCGACAGGACGGAGGCGTTCCTGCACGATGTCGCGGCGCGCCGGGACCCTCGAAGCGCCGGAGTGTGGGCGCGCGAGAGTCGGCGTTCACTCCTCGCCTCAGTGCCGTTGCCCCACAACGGCTGGCGCAGCCTGCCCTTCGGGGCTTCCCTCTACCGAGTGCTGGTGGAGAGCCGCCGCTCGCCGACCACGCGATGGGTCGCGATCGGGGCCCTCGATCGGATGGGCACGCAGCCGCGACTTGAGGTCCATGTTCGCGATCCGCGGGACATCGAGCAACACGCGGAGTCGCGCGAGGGCGGAACGGGGATCACGCCGGGGGAATGGCGGTTCGTGCTCAGCGGATGGCCGATGGATCACCACGAGGCGATTCGCCGCTACCTGTCGTGCATGCTGACGAGTGACGAGCGCGTCGTGGCCATCCATGCTCCCGAGCCCGCGAAAGGGTGCGAGGCGGCTCTTTCGGAAGCCGGCGCTAGATACTATTCTCACAATACTAAGACGCCATGAGTGGCGTCGTTGGTGACGCGTGGGGTGTGCCTCGCGCGCGCAGGCCGAGTCCACGCGAACTGCGCGTCCCATGCACGGAGGATCACATGAGCCACGTCCGGCGACCGGACGGCGCACTGGAGATCACGGAGAATCCACGCCTCGCGCGCGGCGCCATGGCGGTGGCGGCGCTGGCCATCGTGTACGGCGCCTTCGCCGGCGACAGCAGTCCGGTAAGTGATCGTCCAATCCGAAAGGCGTTGGCGATACTTGGTGGCCTGTCATTCCTCCTGGCGGCGGCTCGCCTCGAGTCCATACGACTTCGCTTTGCTGCTCGCGAGCGCACGCTCCACTGGTCGCGTGGGCACTTCTTCCGCCGAAGTGCGGGAACCATCCCTTTCGAATCGATTCTCGGCGTCGACTTTCGGCAGGTCGCAGAACGAGACGACGCCATGGCGCCGCGAGTGTCCTATCAGCCGATGCTCATGACGGCGATTGGTGAACTCCCCCTGACGCTGCAGACCTCACACGTGCAGTCGGACTTCACGGCGCTCGTCAACGCGGTGCGAAACGTCATCGGGGCGACGAACGATACGCCGTCGACGCCGGATCGCTTGCGTCCCACCGACGCATGAGTTGCCGGCGAAGTTCCGGACTCACTGCACCCTTGCCACGGCGAACTCGCACGCGGAACGCCCCGACGGAGGAGCGGAATCAGCACTCGTTGTCGCGCAGCCTCACATGCCGCCTGGAGGTACACAGATGAACCGGATGACAAAGCGCCTACCGCATGGCAAGGGACGGGTCCGAGTGCTCCTGTATGGTCCAACGGACCTCGAGCCGATGCTCGACGCATTTCCCGGCACGCGGTGCCTCGAGCGCACGGTTCACGCGGCGGGCGGAGTGCACGCGGAGTTCGAGATCGGCGACGCCATTGTGGTGCTTGAGCTGAATGACCCGCCCTACGAGGGAAAGTCCCCTGGAAACCTCATCCTCTATGTCGATGACGTCGATGCGACCGTTCGAGACGCGAAGGCGCGTGGGTTCGTCCTCACGCGTGGTCCCGAGGTGCGCCCCTACGGCGAGTGTGTTGCCTCGATCGTCGACTCGTTCGGCAACACCTGGTGGATCTGCTCGGTGGTCGAGCAGGGACAATCGCAAGCCGTCGAGCCATCATCAGAGTGAAGTGACCGGTCACCTCCGGGCGCACTCAGCGCGAGCTCCTATGCGGAAGCCCGGACTGTCCGCAGGTGGATGAAGACCCCGAGGCTGAGACCGACGACGAGGCCGAGCGCTGTGCCGAGATGGGCCCACGCTGGTTTGGCGGCCGAGAACGAGGCCCCCGCGATTCGAAGTGCGTAGGCGGCAGAGAGCGAAAGCATGATCGCGCCGAGGGCGGCCACGTGGAAGGCGGGATGGTGACCCGCGAGCCGAGCGCAGAGCCAACCGGCCACCGCGGCCACCACGATGTTGACGATCATCTCCACCTTGAAGGCGATGTGATCCGGCGGGGGAGTGATGAGCGATCCGTCCGGTCGCATTCCCAAGTCACGCCAGACGGCAGGCACTACCGCAGCCCAGATTGAAATAAGTATCGACAGGACGACGAAGCCGGCAACGACGGCGCCGACACTACGAATGGCGTCTTTCATGGCGAACGTGTCGGAGGGGGAGAGCTCAGCGAAGCGAACGCGATGGTGCCCGGGAAGCCGTTCAGCCTGCGCTAGTGTGAATGGCGCAGTTGAAAGCGCTGGATGGCATCATAGAGCGCGTCGGGTTTGTCGTACTGGATGAAGAGACGCGCCCCTGAAATGCGGACGAACTCCACGAGTGGGTTCGCGGACTCCGCGCCCTTCCAACTGTCGTGCAGAAGGTTGCGCATGTATGGCCGGCCGGGATCTACGTAGAACGATGGGTCGTCCAGCCCCGGCTGCACGACCAGCACCGGTACCTTCAGCTTTGACAAGTCGTTCGCCGGATCGAACGTGTACCACTCGAGCAGGTAGCGAATCCACACGGGGAGGGAGGGCGCCTGCGCCTGCCGCCAGAGAAAGAGACCGCGGAGGGGGTTCACGGCATAGTCGTAGGACATGTAGTTGTTGTCGTCCCACGTCCGCTTGGTCACGGTGCGAAACCACCGATGAGCCATGCCGTTCACGAACTGCAGGCGCTGATCGCGCGACCACGTCAGCATCGCTGGATTCTGTTCGTAATAGGCCTTCAGTACCCCGGACACGAGCACCACGCCTTGGAGCTTCTCCGGATGATCGAGTGCGAGCTGCAGTGCCATCTGGCTCGCGAGTCCCCACTGGGCGACGATAGTCACCTTCCTGCCCTGTGCCCCATCGATGAGCTTCTCGATTGCCGTCAGCGACGAGCGCGTCCAGGGTACGTCGGCGAAGGACCCGTTCTCAGGCATTGGGAGTGGAGGCGTACCTCCAAAGCCGGGCAGCGTAACGGCATGCACGGTGAACTCCCGCTCGTAGTGCTTCGCGAACTCATCCCACACATCGGCGCCGAAACCGATGCCTGGAATGAGGATCATCACGCTAGAGCCGGTGCCCGACGTGTGGACGGCGCCCAGGGCGCCCCAGGCGGTCGTTGGCGTGCCCGGGGGATGTCGCAGGTTGTCGAGCGTCGAGTCCTGCGCCATGGAGCGGGACTGCGCGTTGGCGCCGACTGGACCCAACAGCATCATGCTGAAGGCCCACAGCGGAAGGGTGCGAGACGATCGCAACGACATGGCTCGGTTTGGAGGGGCGCGCGAGACGGTGGATACTAGTAACAACATAGTATGCGCCTCTCCGGAGACAAGCCCGCGACGCTGCACGAGCAGGGGGGTTCGATGCACCAGGCGCGTGGGGCGGACCGGACACGCGTCGTGCAGGCGAGCCGTCGAGCGTCGGCACGTCCACGCCGCGACGCTCGCTCAGTGGTGCTATCGCGCCACCCCGCCCGAATCCCACGGCCGATAGCGCCCCGGCACCGTAGGCTCCGCCGCCCCCCCCGCCGCCGCGGTCATCGCCTCGGCCGCCCCGCGCCGGTCCAGTTCGCGCCGGACGACCGTGGCCAGCGCCTCCTGCGCGAACGGCTTGGCGAGCATGGGCCCCAGCGACGACATCTCCGATAGCGCCGCGGTATCGAGCCCCGAGTAGCCCGACATGAAGACGACGGGGAGTTGCGGGAGGCGCAGCCGCAACGCGCGCACCAGCTCGGGCCCCTTCACCTTGGGCATCATCACGTCGGTCACGACGATGTCGATCGCCGCGCCCTGCCGCTCGGCGATGGCGAGGGCGTCGGCGCCGTCCTCGGCCTCCAGCACGCGATAGCCGAGGAGGGTGAGCATGCGGCTCGCCACCTGGCGCACGGCGACCTCGTCCTCGACCAGCAGGATGGTCTCGTTGCCGGTGGGGCGCGGGTCGTTGCGGTCGGGGACGATGGGATCGCCGGTCCACACGGGGAGCCAGACGGTGAAGCGCGTCCCGCGCCCCGGGGCGCTCTCGACCTCGATGGCGCCGTGGTGCCGCGCGACGATGCCGTGGCAGACGGCGAGCCCGAGCCCGGTGCCGCGGTTGACTTCCTTTGTGGTGAAGAACGGCTCGAAGAGGCGCTGGCGCACCTCGTCGTCCATCCCGACGCCGGTGTCGATGACGTCGAGGACGACGTAGCGCCCGGGGGTGAGCGACATGTCGCCCACGTTGCGGATGCGCTCGACCCCCTCGTGCCGCAGCCGCAACGTCACCTCGCCCCCGTCGGGCATGGCGTCGCGCGCATTGAGGACGAGGTTGAAGACGAGCTGCTCGAGCTGCGACGGGTCGGCGCTCACCGGGGGGAGGTCGGCCGGCCCGTCCACCGTCAGCTGCACACCATCGCCGAGCGACTGGCGCAGCGAGCGTGCGAGGGCGTCGAGCAGGGTGCCGAACTGCACGGCGACGGGCTGCGTGTGCTGCCGCCGCGCGAAGGCCAGCAGCTGGCGCGTGATGTCGGCGACGCGCCGCCCGGCCTTCCACACCTCCTCGAGGTCGGCCTGCAGGATGGGGTTGCCGCGTGCCCCGTGCTGTGCCAGCTCGGTGAAGCCGAGGACGCCGGTGATGGAGTTGTTGATCTCGTGGGCCACGCCACCCGCCAGGCGCCCGATGCTTTCGAGCTTTTGGGCGGTGACGAGGCGCTGCTCGAGGAGCTTGCGTTCCTCCAGCTCGCGGGCGAGTTCGGCGGTGCGCGCCTTGACGCGCTCCTCGAGCGAGGCGCGCGACGCCTCGAGCTCGCGCGTGCGCTCGTCCACCAGCGCCGAGAGCTCGCGCTCGTGCCGCGCGGCGGCCTGCAGGCGCAACCGGGCGAGGAGGGCGATGACGGCGACGGAGAGGAGGACGAGCGAGGGATAGAACCAGCCGTATTCGTACAGGGCGCGTGGGACGTCGATCACGAGCGACGCCATCGCCGGGTTCCAGTCGCCGTCCTCGCTGGCGACGCGCACCTGGAAGTGGTACTCGCCTCCGCCTAACGGGCCGAAGGAGAGGGTGCGCCGCTCGCCGGCGTCGCGCCACGTGGTGTCGATCCCGCTCATCCGGTACTGCGCGCGGACGCGCGACGGGACGAGGGCGTCGGTGGCGGCGAAGGTTATTTCGAGGCGCGAGACGTGGCCCGGGAGGCGCAGCACGTGCGCGAGCGAACGCTCGGTGCCGTCGACGAGGACGCTCTCGAGGTGCACCTGCGGGGCGATGCGGTCCTCGGAGATCTCGCGCGGGTCGACGCGCACGGCGCCGGCGTAGGACGGGAACCAGAGCCGCCCCTGGTCGTCGGTGGCGATCTGCGCCTGGTAGTCGCCGTTGAACTCGGTGGTGGGGAGCCCGTCGGCGCGGTCGAAGGAGCGGACGCGCACGGTGCGCGTCTTGCCGTCGGCGTAGTCGAGGAGGTCCTGCGCCTCGGCGCGGTAGAGGCCGAAGCTCGAGGTGAGCCAGAGATGGCCGAAGGCGTCCTTGGCGATGCCGAGGAGCTCGCGGCGGAGTCGCGGGTCGGCGCGCCCGACGTGCATCACGCTGTCGCGCCGCAGGACGTACAACCCCGAGTCCCCCGTTGCAATCCAGAGGTTGTCACCATCGGGGAGGATGGCGAGGACGTCGTAGTGCGTGAGTCCCTTGCGCTCGTCGTAGCGGGTGGCGACGCCGTGGTCGACGATGGTGAGGTAGGGACGCGCGGCGATAAAGCGCCCGCGCGCGTCGCGCGCGAAGTTGCGCGTGGTGACGGTGGTGCTGAGCCCCCAACTGGGGTCTGCCGGCCGCGCCACGCCGTTCACCGAATGGAGGACGCCGCTGTCGGTGGCGACCCAGAACGAGCCGTCGACGTCGCGGAAGACCGAGAGGATCGTCTGCCCGGTGAGCCCGAGCTGCGCCGTGATGTCACGCGTCGACGTGCGATCGACCTCGTAGACGACCGCGCTGTTGTACGCGGCATACAAGCCGCCCCCGGGCTTGGGCCAGATGGTGGTGGCCTCGTTGCGGCCGGCGCGCGGGAGGACGCCGATCCACCGGTCGTCCTGCAGATAGAAGACGCGCCCGTCGGAGATTGCGGCCCACATCGTCCCGCGATCATCGCGGCGCACCGTCCAGGTGCTGCGCGGGGAGAAGCCTTCGTTGAGCGTGACGAAGGCGGAGCCCTGGAAGCGGAGCATCCCGCCCCCCGTGCCGGCCCAGACGCGTCCGCGCGAGTCGGGAAAGAGCCACCAGACCTGGTCGGGGGCAGTCCCCGAGGGAGCGTCCACCGGGCGAACCTCGGTCCCGTCCCAGCGCAGGACACCGAAGCGCTCGGTCCCCATCCACAGCGCCCCGTCCGGCGTTCTGGCGAGACTCCAGATCTCGTTCCCGCTGGCCTTGTCGCCCGTGGCGACGCGCTGGGTGACGCGGACGTCGGCCGGGTCCGAGACGTCGAGGCGCCAGGCGCCGGAACGCGTCCCGACCCAGAAGCCGCCGGCCCCGTCGTTCACGATGTCGAAGAAGCGCTCGTGCCGCGAGGGCGCCCAGGCGACGGCAGCGCTGTCGCCCGGGCGATACGAGCCCAGGTAGTTGCGCCCGGCGAACCACATGCGCCCGGTGCGGTCCTGCGCGAGCGAATAGATGAAGGCGTCGATCCCCGGAACGGCCGTGAACGTCCGCCCGTCTCCCACCCGAACGCCGTACTCGCCGCCGACCCAGATGCGCCCGCTCGAGTCCTGGACAACCTCCCAGGAGGGGGCGTGCGGGACCTGCGCGTGGTCGATCGCGCGGAAGACGCCGTTCTCCAGGACGGCGACCCCCCGCGTCGTCCCGATCCAGAGGCGGCCGGTGCGATCGACGGAGAGCGCCTGCACGTTCCCGCTCGGCAGCGCCGGGGTGTCGTCGGGGCCGAAGAGGCGGAAATGCACCCCGTCGTAGCGTACCGCGCCGCGCCGCGTCCCCAGCCAGAGATAGCCGTCGGGGGTCTGGGCGATCGAGCTGACCTGCGTGTCGGGGAGGCCGTCGTCGCTGTCGATGACGCGACGGATGTAAGAAGGCGACGCCGGGGCGACTGGCGACACGGACGACGCGGGGATCCCCTGCGCTCCCACCGGCCAGGCGGCGCTCCCGCCGGCCACCAGCGCCACAAGGGCGGCCATCGCGACACGACGCGACGACCGCGGACAGGGCGAGGGGAGGGTCCGGGAAGCGAACACGAAGCGGGGGGATGATCGGCCGAGATGGCCGTGGCAACCGAAACCGTGGGCGCGAGGCGGGACCTGCGGGCGCCCGCCGCTCCATCCGTAGAGTGTCGGCGTTCCGGATGGAAAACTGGTGGGATTCTCCCCAGAACCTTGCGCCATATCAGGACTTCCGCAATCCGTTGCCTACCTATTCCGGCGGGGTTGCATGCGAGTCGCGGCGCTGTACGACATCCACGGGAACCTCCCCGCGCTGGAGGCGGTGCTGGCCGAGGTGCGGGGGGCCGGCGTGCAGCTGGTGATCATAGGCGGCGACGTGCTCCCCGGACCGATGCCGCGTGAGTCGCTCGCCGCGCTGGCAGCGCTCGCGGACGAGCGGATCGCGGTTCAGGCGATCCGCGGGAATGGCGACCGGGTGGTGCTGGAGGCACGCGGCGGGACCATGCCGGCCGAGGTGCCGTCCGCCTTCCACGAGACGATCCGATGGAACGCCGAGCAGCTGATGGCGCACGAGGCCGGCTGGATCGCCTCGCTCCCCGCAACCGCCACGATCGATCACCCGATCCTCGGCCGCATCCTCTTCTGCCACGCCACCCCGCGCAGCGACACCGAGCTCTTCACGCACCGCACCCCGGACGCGCGCATCGCCCCCGCCTTCGACGGTGTCGATGCCCCCCTCGTGGTCTGCGGGCACACGCACATGCCGTTCGATCGCACCGTCGCCGGCCGCCGCGTGGTGAATGCCGGCTCGGTGGGGATGCCGTTCGGGAGGACCGGCGCAGACTGGCTCCTCATCGATGAGTCGATCGAGTTCCGCCACACCACGTACGACCTCGACGCCGCAGCGGCGCGCATCCGCGCCACGGCGTACCCGCACGCCGAGCACTTCGCGACGCACAACGTCCTCACCGTCCCCGCGGCGGAGGCGATGCTGGCGGCGTTCGAGCGCTGAGGGGGGAGGGACTGCGCGGTGCGATGGGCGCGAGGTGACGAGGCGTTTGGCATTCCCGCGCTCCGCTCAGTAGCGTACCGCGACCCGCCGAACCCGCTTCCGGAGCCAGTCGTGATGCGCACGCCCTCAGCCCGACAGACCCTCGCCGTCCTCTCCACCCTCGCCGCGGCGAGCGTGGCGATCGCCCCCGCTGCCCGCGCGCAGAGCTTTCCAACTGACGACGCGGTGATCCGCCGCATCTGGGACGAGGGGATGACGGGGAAGTCGCAGGTGGGGAAGCTGGCGCAGGTCCTCATGGACTCGATCGGCCCGCGCCTTTCCGGTTCCCCTGCCTTCCTCTCGGCGACCGATTGGGTCTCGGCGCGCTATGCCGAGTGGGGGATTCCAAGCCGCAAGGAGAAGTACGGGACGTGGATCGGGTGGAAGCGGCGCTACTCGCACATCGACCTCATCGCCCCGCGCGAGCGCACGCTGGAGGGGATGATCCTCGCCTGGAGCCCGGCGACGACGAAGCCGGTGGAGGGGGAGGTGGTGGTGATCCCCGAGCTGGCCGACAGCGCGGCGGTGAAGGCCTGGCTGCCTAACGTGAAGGGGAAGTTCGTCCTCCTCTCGGCGCCGGAGCCGACGTGCCGTCCGGACGAGAACTGGGAGCGGCTGGCGCGCCCGGCCTCGGTGACGGCGATGAAGGCGGCGCGCGATTCGTCGAAGCGCTTCTGGAACCAGCGCGCGCAGAAGCTCGGCGCCGACCCGTTCCCGCTGCTCGACGCCAGCGGCGCGGCCGGCGTGGTGACGACGCTCTGGTCGGCGGGGTGGGGGGTGAACAAGGTCTTCAGCGCCCGCACGAAGAACGTCCCGGTGATGGACCTGAGCTGCGAGGACTACGGGCTGGTGCACCGCCTGGCGGCCAACAGCCAGGGGGCGAAGATGCGCCTCGACGCGCGCGCCGAGAATCTCCCGGATGCGCCGATGTTCAACGTGGTGGCCGAGCTCAAGGGGACGGAGAAGCCTGACGAGTACGTCTTGTTAGGCGCGCACCTCGACTCGTGGGACGGCGCCAGCGGTGCGACCGACAACGGGACGGGGACGGTGATGATGATGGAGGCGATGCGCCTGCTGAAGGCGGCATATCCCAACCCCAAGCGGACGATCCTGGTGGGGCACTGGGGGGCGGAAGAGCAGGGGTTGATCGGGTCGCGCGCCTTTGCCGAGGATCATCCGGAGGTGGTGAACGGGCTGCAGGCGGCGTTCAACCAGGACAACGGGACGTGGCGCATCGAGTACATCCGGATGATGGGGCTCACGGGGGCGGCGCAGCACTTCGGGCGCTGGTTCAGCGCGATCCCGTCGGAGATCGAGTCGCTGATCGACCTCGACGTTCCCGGCGTCCCGGAGACGGGGGGGAGCGACCACATGTCGTTCCTGTGCGCCGGCGCACCGTCGTTCCGTTTGCAGTCCAACTATCCTGACTATCGCCAGTACACCTGGCACACCAACCGCGACACGTACGACAAGGTCATCCTGGACGACCTGAAGAACAATGCGACCTTGGCGGCGATGCTGGCCTACCAGGCGTCGGAGGACCCGGAGCGCGTGGGGCGCGACAAGCGCGTGAACAAGACGGCGTCCGGGGCCGACGTCCCGTGGCCGCGCTGCCCGCAGGCGCGCCGCACGCCGCCGCAGCGTTAGGCAGGGACTTCACACGGACGGTTCGCATGACGACGACGCTCACCCCTACGCCCGCCACCGCCGATTCGCTGGAGCTGCATCGCACCGCGCTCACGGGGCACTGCTACCGCATGCTCGGCTCCGTGGTGGACGCCGACGATGCGGTGCAGGAGACGATGTTCCGCGCGTGGAAGGCGCTGGATCGCTTCGACGGGCGGTCGTCGGTGAAGACGTGGCTGTATCGCATCGCGACCAACGTCTGCCTCGACGCGCTGGCCGACCGCCCCAGGCGCGCGCGCCCGATGGACGAGCGCGGGGTGGGGACGGTGGACGACGAGCTGACGTCGCAACCGCGCACGCACTGGCTGGAGCCCATCCCCGACGCCAAGGCGATCCCCGCCGACAGCGACCCGGCCGAAGAGGCGGTGCTGCGCGAGAGCATCCGGCTGGCGTTCGTGGCGGCGCTGCAGCACCTCCCGCCCAAGCAGCGGGCCGTGTTGCTCCTGACGCAGGTGCTGGGGTGGTCGGCGGCGGAGGTGGCGGAGGCGCTCGACACGACGGTGGCGGCGACCAACAGCGCGCTGCAGCGGGCGCGCGCGACGCTGGCCGAGCGTGACGTGCGCCCCACGCCGGTGCAGCTGAGCGCGACGCAGCAGGCGCTGGTGGCGCGCTACGTGGAGGCGTTCGAGCGGTATGACGTGCCGGCGCTGGTGCAGCTGATGCGCGAGGACGGGACGATGTGCATGCCGCCGTTCGAGCTCTGGCTGCAGGGGCGTGCGTCCATCGCCAACTGGCTGTCGGGGCGCGGCTGCGGGTGCAAGGGATCGGTCCTGGTCCCGACGATGGCCAACGGCTGTCCCGCCTTTGCGCAGTACCGGGAGGGGGGGAAGGAGCCGTGGTCGCTCGTGGTCCTCGAGCTGGACGGCGACCACATCGGGCACATGAACTACTTCCTGGACACGGCGACGCTCTTTCCGCGCTTCGGGATGCCGATGCAGCTGGCGGAACGGGCCTAGCGCGCCGGAGGAGTGGTGCGTCGCGTCGTGCTTGCTGCGGTGGCGCTGGCCGCCCTCGGTGCCACGATGGGATTCGTCCCGCAGTTCGGCGCGTCGAGGCGCAGCCTCGGCGACATCGCGACCGTCGCCATTCCGCGCAAGGCGCGACTTGACGAGGTGTACCTGTTTGCCGAGCGCGCCACGTGGGTGAGCTTCCGCGCCAGCCGCGTGCATGCGTGGGCGATGGGGAGCGGGACGCCGTATCGCGCCAACCTCTACCTCGCCATCCACGCCCGCGGGGCGGCGTCCGCGTCCTACGATGAAGCGCTTGCAGCTGCCGAGCGTGCGCTCAATGGCGGCGGAGAAGGGTGGAAGCTCCTGCAGCGCGACGCGCAGTGGGAGGTCGGCGCGGGGCGCTACACCGTGAACATGCTCGGCAGGCCGACGTGGCGCCTCAAGTTCCGCGATCCGCGCGACGGGTGAGCGTGCTCTACCGGGGTGTTCCAGAAGGACTGGTCGCTGGAGGATGCGAAGCGGGCGGTGGTGGCGATGGCCGCGTCGGTCCGCATCGTGAAGGAGCCGGCCTTCACGGAGATCGCCGACCGGCCGCGACGCGAGCGTGAGGCGCGCGACGCGGCGGTGGATGGGGCGCTGCGCTGGCTTGCAGCTCGCGGATTCACCCCGCTGGCGCCGCACGCGCCGGTGACGAGGGACGGGGTGACGGTGGAGTACATGGCCGAGCCGGAGCGGCGCGTGATGCTGCTCAAGCGCGTCGCGAGCCGGCCGGCGCTCCCGCTGCCGGCACACGTGAGCTACGGGTGGCGCGAAATGGCCGACACCGGATGGGAGTTTCACATGCCCGGCGGCGACTACTATCCGATGGAGGGGACGACGCGCATGTTGGATCGCGCGCTCCCCGAAGCCGGGAGCCGCACTTCTTCCTCATCCGCACGATCCGCCTCGACGAACTGGACGCCGAGTCGTATCACCTCGAGGACTTCTTCCGGGGCGTCGCGCCGCTGCGCTGATGCGTGACGCGCCCCCATCACGGAGCGCGACCGCATGAAGGACGACGGCGTCACCGAGGCGAGACTTCCTCAATGGCGTGAGCATGGCGATCAGCGCGTCGATGCTGACGCCGTGGGCCGATCTCGTGGCGCAGGGAGTGGGACTACGGCGCCAGAAACTGCTACCCGCCGGCGAGGCCGGGCTGCGCGGGACGCGACGGGGCGTGGGAGAACATGCACGCCCGCGTGCGGGGAAGGTGTGGAAGGCGACGGCGCCGGAGGAGCAGTACGACCTCATCGTCGTCGGCGGGGGGATCAGCGGGCTGTCGTCGGCGTTCCACTTCCGCAAGCAGCGTCCCAACGCGCATCCTCATCCTCGACAACCACGACGACTTCGGCGGGCATGCCAAGCGGAACGAGTTCTCGATCAACGGCGAGACGCGCATCGGCTATGGCGGGACCGAGTCGATCGACACGCCGTCGGCCTACACGGCGGTTGCGCGAGACGCTCGCGGCCATCGGGATCGAGACGCAGCGCTTCTACGAGTATTTCGACCAGACGCTGTATTCAAGCTGGGGCTGAGCAAGTCGATCCTCTTCGACGAGGAGAACTTCGGCGTCCGGGAAGCTGGTGACGGGGTACGGGAAGGTGTCGTGGGAGGAGTTCGCGCGGAACGCCCCGCTCAACGACCAGGCGCGCGCGGACTTCATCCGCGTGCAGACGGAGAAGGACTACCTGCCGGGTATGACGCGGGAGGAGAAGTACGCGAAGCTGAGCAAGGTGAGCTACGAGGCGTGGCTGCGCGACACCTGCAAGGTGGACCCGCAGCTGCTGGAGCTGTATCGCAAGTTCGGGATCTCGTTCTGGTGCGTGGGGATCGACCAGATCCCGTGCACGTCGGTGCACGAGTACGACGGCGGGATGCCGGGGCTGGACCACACGCTCCCGCGCTTCGGGCATCGCGGCGACGAGCCGTACATCTTCCACTTCCCCGACGGCAACGCCTCGGTGGCGCCGTTGCTCGTGCGGTCGCTGATCCCGGCGGCGATGCCGGGGACGACGATGGAAGACGTGGTGACGACGCGCGCCGATTACTCGCAGCTGGACCGCAAGGGAACCCGGTGCGCCTCCGCCTCAACAGCACCGCGATGCACCACAAACACACCGCCAGCCGCAAGGCGGAGGTCGACGTCACCTACGTCACCAGCACCGGCGGGGCACACACGGTGCGCGGCCAGCGCGTCATCCTCGCCAGCTACAACATGGGGATCCCCTACCTGTACCCGGAGCTCCCGGCGGCGCAGAAGAAGGGATGAGCTATGGCGTGAAGGTCCCGCTCACCTACACCAAGGTCACTCGTCCCCAACTGGCGCCCCTTCGCGCAGCTGGGGACCGACTTCGTCTACTACACGAAGGACTTCTTCAAGCAGGTCGAGCTCGACTACCCGGTCTCGATCGGGAACTACAAGCGCTCGCAGACGCCGGACGACCCGATGGTGCTGCACATGTGCTACGTGCCTGGACCCGGTGAAGACGGGGCCGGAGGGGTGGCGCGAGGGGCGGCGCAAGCTGATGGAGACGTCGTTCGCGCAGTTCGAGTTCCACGTGCGCGACCAGCTCGACGCCGCGCTCAAGGGGGCGGCTTCGACGCCGAGCGCGACATCAAGGCGATCACCGTGAACCGGTGGCCGCACGGGTATGCCTACTCGCCGGGGCTCCTGTGGGAGCCGAGCTACGCGTCGGACGCCGAGAAGCCGTGGGTGATCGGACGGCGGCCCGTTCAGGCGGATCGCGATCGCCAACTCGGATGCCGGGGCGCAGGCCGACACCAACTCGGCGATCACGCAGGCGGCGCGGGCGGTGGGAGGTGCTCGCGGCGACCTGAGTCGCGGGGCGTGGAGCCGCAGGTGCACGGGCGACGGCGCGACCGATGAGTTCCCACCGGTCGCGCCGTCGAAGCATGCAGACCCCTCACTGGAGCCGCACATGGGCACCGTCACCCCGCATGGTCTTCGTGAACCTCGCGGTGCGCGACCTCGACAAAGCCAAGCAGTTCTTCGCCGCGCTGGGCTTCACCTTCAACCCGCAGTTCACCGACGACAACGCCGCCTGCATGATCCTGAGCGAGATGGGGTACGTGATGCTGCTGCGCGAGCCGTTCTTCTCGGGGTTCATGAAGAAGGCGATCTGCGACACGCACCCACCGAGGAGGCGCTGGTGGCGCTGTCGTGCACGTCGCGCGCCGAGGTGGACGCGTTGCTGGCGAAGGCGCTTGCAGCGGGCGGGAGCGACACCGGCTTCACGCAGGACTACGGCTTCATGTGCAGGGCGGCCGCGGCTACGCTGGACGGGCACCACTGGGAGATCATGTGGATGGACCCGTCGCACGTGCAGTAGCGACCGGGACGGGGCGGGGCGCGGGGGCGTCGCTGCGTTGCAGCCGGGCTCGCTGTCGATCGGTTGTCGCGCTGACGCGGCGGTTGACAGCACGTGGCTCGGGGGGGGTCAGGCGCTCCAGCGCGCGTCCCCTCACGATGGAGGCTCCCATGCTCGAGCTCGTCCCGGTGGTCGTCGGCGCCCTGGGCGGGGCGTGGGGGTCGTCTTGCTCTGGCGGGACGCCCCATGGCGCGAGCGCTTCCCGCGGCGGATGCGCTGGCGCTGGCCGCCGCGGCGCGCTGGCCGGCGTCGCGGTGAGCGTGGTGAGCGGCGAGTCGGCGGAGGCGTTCGCGTTCGTGGCGCTGGACGCGCTCCTGGCGTGCAGCGGGCTGAGGTAGCGCTGCAGGTCGCCGCCGCGGTGGTGCGCGCGGCGGCGTAGGCTACCGCGCCCCTCGAACAGGTAGCTGCTCATGAACTGCAGCGTCGACTCCGACTCGGCGACGCGGTGGGCAGGCGGGTCCCCGGTCGTGACGAATTCCGACAGGCGCCCCTCGTCGACGACCGGGAGGTGGCGGATGTGCCGCGCCGACATGAGGGCGGCGCACTCGTCGATGGCGGTGTGGAGCGGCATCGTGATGACGTCGGCCGTGGCGACGTCGCGCACGGGGTGCGCGCCGCATCGCGCCCGCTGGCCACCACGCGACGCAGGATGTCGCGCTCGGTGAAGTCCAGGCGATGCGCTCCTCCGCGTCGAGCACCACGAGCCCCCCGATCCCGCGCCGGTTCATCAACTGCGCGGCCTCGAGTACCGAGGCATCCGGACCGACGGCGTGCACCTCACCACCCTTGCGATCGATCAGGGCCTGAATCGTGGGCATTCTTGCAGACTCCCGTTTAGGGGTGAGGCGAGACTAGCACCTGTGCTGGTGCGCGCCAGAGCAGAGTGCGTGCGCTGGGGAGCGGCGGCGTGAGCCGTGGCGGGACGGGTGACGGGAGACCGGGAGACGGGAGTGGCGTCGCGGGGGCGACGCCGGGGGTGGGGGGAGGGTGGTGGCGGGCTGAACCGATGGACCCCCGTCCTCCCGAGTAGCACATTCCCCCGTCGAGCCGGCTCACCGCCCTGTCCCACGCACCCGCGTCGCGCGGCGGCGCGCACTCCCGTCCCCCGTCCCCCGTCTCCCATCCTGTGTCCCTCTCCCCGCACGCTCGCCGCCCTCAGCCCCGCCCCACCCTCATCGCGTTCTCCCCCGCCGCCGCTCAGTCGGTTTCGAAAGATTCCTTCGGCACGACCCGCGCGGGGACACCAGTGGATCGCTACGTTGCGCAACGCACACGGAGTCGAGGAGCGCAGGTCATCACGTACGGGGCGGTCATCACGACGCTGCGGACGCCGGACCGGGCGGGGCGGTTCGACGATGTCGTGCTCGGCTTCGAGAAGATTGGCGACTACGAGACCAGGTCGCCGTACTTCGGTGCGGTGGTCAGGCGGGTGGCGAACCGGGTGGCGAAGGGGCGCTTCACGCTCGACGGGAAGGAGTATCGCCTCGCGGTGAACAACAGCCCCAACGCGCTGCACGGCGGGCTCAGGGGTTCGACAAGGTCGTGTGGGGAGCCACGCCGTTCCGGAACGACAGCAGCGTCATCGTCCTCACCTACACGAGCAAGGACGGCGAGGAGGGATATCCGGGGACGCTCACGGTCGAGGTGACGTACGCTCACCCGCACGATGCGCTGGCGGTCGATTACCGCGCCACGACCGACAAGGCGACCGCCGATCAACCTGTCGCGGCACACGTACTGGAACACGGCGGGGACCGGCCCGGCGAAGGCGGGGAACGCCGCGCTCCCGAACGGCGGCGCCCGCATCCTCACCATCCACGCCGCGTCGTACACCCCGGTCGACTCGACGCTCATCCCCACCGGGGAGATCGCCCCCGTTGCGGGGACGCCGTTTGACTTCCGCACGCCGACGGCGATCGGGGCGCGCATCGACGCGAAGCACCGCCAGTTGCAATTCGGCGGCGGCTACGACCACAACTTCGTCCTCGACCCGCCGTGCGCGGCGGAAGAAGTCGGCGATCCACGTCGAGGAGCCCACCACCGGGCGTACCCTCGACATCGCCACGACCGAGCCCGGCGTGCGTACAGCGGCAACTTCCTCGACGGGACGCTCACCGAGAGCGGGGAGGAAGTACGTCCATCGCGGCACCGTGGTGCTTTCGAGACGCAGCACTACCCCGACTCCCCCAACCACCCGAACCCCAGCGTCATCCTCCGCCCCGGCCAGACGTTCACGAGCCGGACGGTCTTCTCCTTCGGCGTGAAGCACTAGGCGAGCGCGCGCCCATTCCATAGGAATGGACGGGGGTCTTCACGGGCGCAGCAGGCGCCCCGCTCCATCCCCCGTCTCCGTCTCCTGTCCCGCTCCAGATGCGTCGCCTCCTCGCCCTCCTCGTCGCCCTCATCGCCGGCGCGAGCGCCATCTATGTCACGAAGAACCCGGAGAAGTCCTCGCTCGACGCCACCGCCCGTCGCTCCGCCAGCAGGACCGTGCAGCTGGCGGACGGCTACACGCACTACGACATCTCCGGCCCCGACTCGGGGCAACCGGTCGTCCTCGTGCACGGCTTCTCGGTCCCGTCGTACATCTGGGACTCGACCGCCGTCAGCGGCGCCGGCTACCGGGTCATCCGCTACGACGTCTACGGGCGCGGCTGGTCCGATCGCCCGGACGCCGCCTACGACGGCGCCCTGTTCGACCGGCAGCTCGACGGGCTCCTCGACTCGTTGCACGTGACGGTTCCGATTTTTCTTCCCGGGGCTCCTCGTTCGGCGGCTTCGTCACCGGGCACTACGTCCCCGGCCACGCGGCCCGCGTGGACGCTCCCTCGTCGACCCTGCCGCCTCGTCGATCCCCGTCCCCGGATGGATGGGGTGGCCGGTCATCGGCAACTGGGTCACCCAGCGGGTGACGCGTCCCCGGGATGGCGGACAACCAGGGCGTCCGGACTTCCTCCACCCCGAGCGCTGGCCCGACTGGGGCCGAGCGCTATCGCCCTGATGCACTACAAGGGGTTCGGGCGCGCCCTCCTGCGCTCGGCCATGACCTCGGGGCGCACCGACTTCGACTCGCTCTACGCCGCCGTCAGGAAGAGCGGAGTGCCGGTCCTCCTCGTCTGGGGGCGGCAGGACACGACGGTCCCGATCGAGAAGGCGGAGGTGCTCAACGCGCCATCCCGTCGCTGGAGTTCTTCCCCGTCGACTCGGCGGGCACCTCCCGCACATGGAGCAGGCGGCGCTCGTGCACGCGCGCATCAAGGAGTTCCTGGCGAAGCACGCACCGGCGGCCGCCGCGGCCCGTCGCCGCCGACAACCTCGGGAAGCGTTAGGCGCGATCAGGCGCGCGTGTCCACCACTCCACCTGCGCACCACGCGGATGTCCGACGGCGTGGTGCGGCAGCTTTCACCATCCAGCGCGCGCCGGCGTCGAGCCACTCGCCCGGAGTACGTCGTGAAGCGCGGTCCCTCCCAGCAGCGCCGCTCGGCGTTCCACACCTCCCCCGAATTGGGGTAGACGACGATCAGCTTGCGGCTGGCGGTGGCGATGCGGAGGAGGAGCGACGTCACCTGGTCGGGGGCGACGCAGTTCACCCCCATCGCCACCACCTGAGGCTCCGCGTGCGGGAAGCGGGCGCAGTCCTCGATGGGGTCACCGGCCGAGGTGTGCGCGCCGTCGCGGCAGGTGAAGGACACCAGGGCGCGCATCTCCGGATGCCGGCGCAGTTCGCGCACGATGGCCCGCGCCTCAGCAGCGGATCTCGCAGGCGAGGAGGTCAGGCTCGGCGGTGACGAGGGCGTTGAGGCGCGGGCGATGGAAGTCGGCGAGCGCATCCTCGTCGAGCCCGTAGTTGCCGCGGTACTCGGAGCCGTCGTGCAGCGTCGCCCCGTACGGCCCCACCGACGCGGCGACGAGCGGCGTGCGCGCGGCATCGGCATGCCGCGCCAGGAAGCGATCGCGCGCCGAACGGGCGAGCTTCACGGAGCGCTGCAGGAGGTGCGTCGTCTCGTCAGGCGAGTAGCCCCGCTCGGCGAAACCGTCATAGCTCGCCTGGTAGCTGGCGGTGATGGCGACGTCGGCGCCGGCCTCGAAGTAGTCCAGGTGCACCGCCTCGATCGCCTCGGGGGCGTCGGCGAGGAGGCGCGCCGACCAGAGCGCATCGCTCAGGTCGAAGCCGCGCGCGGCGAGTTCGGTGGCGAGACCGCCGTCGAGGACGAGGGGGCGGGTGGCGAGGTCGGGCGGGAGGGGGAGTGCGGCAGTCATCAGGGGGTCGTGGCGTTCGCGAGGACGAGCGTGGCGACATGCTGCCCGTCTTGCGCGGCGACGTCAATACGCCCCCCGTGCACCTGGGCGATCCAGCGGACGATCTGCATCCCCAGCCCGCTCCCCTCGGCGTCGGGGCTCCGCTCGGCGGTGAGGGCGCTGCGCACGCGGATTGCCGGCATCCCGTCGACTGCAACGACCTCCGTGGTCACCGGCGCCGTGGCGCCCCCGTGGCGGCACCCGTTCTCCAGCAGCTCGAGCAGCGCCTCGCGCAGGAGCTGCTCGTTGCCGCGCACCGCCAGCGGCTGCACGGTGCCCAGGGCGAGGGCGCGGCCGAGCGTGGAGGCGCGGGCGCGCATGAGGTCCGTGCACTCGAGGGCGAGGCCGTCGAGCTCGACCACCTCCTCCAGGCGTGGGCGGCTCCCCGCCTGCGCCTCGGCGAGGAGCATGAGGTCGTCCACGCGATGGCGCATCACCTCGGCGGCGGTGCGGATGCGCTCGACGGTGCGCCGCGCGTCGTCTGGAACGCCGGTGGTGTCGGGGGGGACGGGATTCGCGCGCTGCGCCAGGTCCGCTTCCCCCAGGATGAGCGTGAGCGGCGTCCGGATCTGGTGCGCCGCCTCGCGCACGAACTGCTGGTTGCGCAGTTGGGCCTCCTGCAGTCGCTGCAGCAACCGGTTGAACTCGTCGGCGAGCGCCGTGATCTCGTCGTGCGCACCGGAGTTGGGGAGGCGGCGCGAGAGATCGTCAGGCGCAAGGGCGGCCACCGCGGTGCCCAAGTCGCGCGCCGGACGCAAGGCGCCGCTGGCCAGGACGTAGCCGGCGCCCAGGCTGAAGAGCACGAGGAGTGGTGCCGTGACGGCGAGAACGGCGGCGAGGAGGCGGGCATCCTGCTCGATCGCCTCGGTCGAGCCCCACGCGACGACGCGGAAGCGGGTGTCAGGGCGCAGCGGAGAGACCGGCGCTCCGTCGAGGCGAGCGGCCTCGATGTCCTCGTCCCGGTGATCTAGCGTGAAGCGCGCGTCGTTGCCGCTCGCCGCGCGTCGCGCCATGCGCTCGACGAGGGAGGTGGTGTCGGTCGCCGCGAGGACGGCGCCGTCGTGCCCGAGGATGATCCACCGGTCGGTGGGCGAGGGCCACTCGTCGCGCACCTCGTGTGCGGCGAAGGCCAAGCTGGAATCGGGGGTCTCGCGCTCTTCGCGGACCATCGCGTCGGCGACGCCCCGCGCCACGGCGGCGAGCCGCGCGTCAAGGCGTCGCCCGCTCTCGCGGCGCAGGTAGCCCAGCGCGCCGGCGGCGAGGAGGGCGAGCCCGAGGCCGAAGGCGAGGGCGAAACCTGCCGCCAGCCGCAATCGCAGCCGGCTAACGGGCATCGCTCGCCGGTGGCTGGTCAGTGAGCACGTAGCCGGCGCCGCGCACGGTGTGCACGAGCGGGACGAGTCCCGCGCGGTCCACCTTGCGGCGCACACGCCCCACGAGGACGTCGACGGCGTTGGCGACCGGGTCGAAGTTGTCGTCCCACACATGCTCGAGGATTCGCGCGCGGCTGAGGACGCGACGCGGATTGCGCAGGAAGTACTCGAGCAGGGCGTACTCCCGCGCGGTGAGCGTGAGCGCGATCCCCGCGCGCTCCACGTGCCGGCGCGCCGGGTCGAGCGTGAGGTCGCCTAGGGCGAGGACAGGGTCGTGCGCAGTCGCGGGCCGCCGAGCGAGGGCGCGCAGGCGCGCCATCAGCTCAGCGACCTCGAACGGCTTGGCGAGATAGTCGTCGGCCCCGACATCCAGCCCGTGCACGCGATCGTTCACCGACTGCCGTGCGGTGAGAATGAGGACTGGCGTCCGGTCGCCGCGCGCGCGCATCGCCCGGCACACCTCGAACCCGTCCATGTCGGGGAGTCCGAGGTCGAGCACCGCGAGGTCGTACTCGGAGCCGACAAGCGCGTGCAGCGCCGAACGTCCGTCGCAGACGGCATCCACCGCCCACGTGGCATTTCGAATCACACGTACCAGCAGGTCGCTGAGCTCGGGATCGTCCTCGATGAGCAGCACGCGCATGCCGAGAAAGCTACTCCGACTAATGCTGGGGCGCGGGCTTCTTCTTCGCGGTGGCGCTGCGTTGGCTGGACTGCTCGCGCGCTTCGTCCTCGGGCGACTCATGCTCCGTCTTCACGAGCTTCCCGGTGAGGGCGTCGATGAGGACCTCGTCCTCGCCCCGCTTGCCCTCGGTCTTGAAGGTGAAGACGAACACGAGCCGCCCATCCTCGCGCTCGATCTCCGCCGCGGCGAGCGTCCCCTTCGGCACGGCGCCCTGCGCGGTGGCGAGCGCCGCTTCGGGGGCGACCTTTGCCTTGGCGAGGAGGCCGGGCTTCTCCTCCTTCACCTTGAGCGCCTGTGCGGGCGCGACGCTGGCGACGAGGAGCGACGCCGCGGCAACGGCGAAGAGGGAGAGCGTGGGACGGAGACGGTGCGTTGGGGACATGTGAAGCCTTCTGGTTGGGGGGAAGGGAGCAGACCTGTGGAGATGGCCCGCAGATGCGGGGGGAATCAGTGCGCCGACAATCGCGCCCCGCGCCCGCGCACGAGGACGAGGAGCACGGGGACGATGAAGAGGGTCACCGGGGTCGAGAGGGCGAGCCCGCCGATGACGGCGAGTGCCAGCGGCTTCTGCAGCTCGCTCCCCGCCCCGATGCCGAGGGCGAGCGGGAGGAGGCCGAAGAGCGTGCACAGCGTCGTCATCAGGATGGGGCGCAGGCGCACGCGCGCCGCCTCGCGGATCCCGGTCTCCAGGTCGACGCCGCCCTCCTGCATGCGGTGGCGCGTGAAGTCGAGGAGGATGATCCCGTTCTTCACGATGAGTCCCACGAGGAGGATGAGCCCCATGAAGGACGAGATGTTGAGCGACGTCCCGGTCGCCAGGAGCAACGCGAGCGCGCCGACGAAGCTGAGCGGCGCGGCGGCGAGGATGACGAACGGCTCGGCGAACGACCGGAACTGCAGCACCATCACCGCCAGCACGCTCACGCCGGCGAGCGCGAGGACGAGGAGGAGGGCGCCGAAGGCCTCCTGCTGCGAGGCGTAGCGCCCCCCCAGCTCGAGACGGATGCCGCCGGGGACGGGGTGCTTCGCCAGGATCGCCTTCACGTCGGCCATCACCTCGCTCAGGGCGCGTCCCTCGACGCCGGCGGTGATGGCGATCATCTGCTGCTGGTTCTCGCGGAGGTGCTCGCTGCGCACGTCGGCCGGGGTGAAGGAGGCCAGCGTCCCTAACGGTGCCGTGCGCCCCGTGGCGGGGGCGAGGAGGGGGAGCGAGGCGAGCGACTGCGCGTCGAGGCGCACCGCGTCGGGCGCACGGACTCGGACGCCGATGGAGCGGTCGTCGAGGCGGATGTCGCCCGCTTCCACGCCGAGCATGGCGCCGCTCACGGCGTGCGTCACCGCCGACGGCGAGAGCCCCAGTCGCGCCGCGGTGGCTCCGTTCACCTGCATCGCCATCTCCGCGCTCGGCTCGGCGATGCCGCCGAAGAAGTCCTCGATCCCGTCGACCTTCGCGATCTCGGGGGCGACGGCGCGCGCGTAGCGCTCGAGCGGCGCCAGGTCGGGGCCGAAGAGCTTGATCTCCAGCGGGCGCGCCGACCCCGAGAGGTCGTCGAGGACGTCGGAAAGGATCTGCACGAACTCGGTGCGGACGCGCGGCGCCGCAGCCGCCACGCGGAGGCGCACATCGTCCATCACCGAGAAGATGGAGCGGTGCCGCGCGCGAGGGCGGGCCAGGCGCACCGCGATGTCGCCGCGATTCTGCTCCGTGGCGAAGAGCCCCAGCTCGGCGCCGGTGCGGCGCGCCGTCCCGGTGACCTCCGGCGTCTCGGCCAGGATCTTCTCCACGATGTGCAGCTGGCGGTCGGTCTCGGCGAGCGCCGTCCCCCCCGGCGTCCAGTAGTCGAGGATGAAGGCCCCCTCGTCCATCTCGGGGAGGAAGCCGGTCCCGACGAGCGTGTAGGCGCCGACGCCGGCTCCCACCAGGAGCAGCGCGGCGGCGATTGCCACCCCCGTGTGGCGCAGCACCGCGGCGAGCGCGCGCTCGTAGCGCTCCGACAGCGCGTCGAGCGCGGCGCCGATGCGGCGGGCGAGCGTCATCGGCGCCGCGCCCGCCCCCGCCTCGTCGTGCTCGGCGTCTGCGTCGGTGAGGAACTGTTCCGCCAGGAGGGGGATGATGGTGAGGGCGAGGACGAGCGAGACGAGCACGCTCACCGTGAGGGTGATCGACAGCGCCGAGAAGAACTGCCCCGGGACCCCCTTGAGGAGCCCCAGCGGGAGGAAGACGACGACCGTGGTGAGGGTGCTCGACGTCACCGGCCAGACGAGTTCCTGCACCGCGGTGCGGACGGCGAGGGTGCGGTCGGCGGTGAGGCGGGCGTGGCGGACGATGTTCTCGGTGATGACGACCGCGTCGTCGATGACGAGCCCGATCGCGATCGCCATCGCGCCCAACGTCATCAGGTTGAAGGTCTGCCCCAGCAGGCGCATGAGGAAGACGGCGATGGCCAGCGTGAGCGGGATCGCGGTGGCGCTGATGGCGGTGATGCGGAGGTGGCGGAGGAAGAGGAGGAGGATGATCACCGCCAGCGCCGCGCCGACGAGCATGGCGTCGCGCACCGAGGTGACGGCGTCGCGTACGAGCGCGGCCTGGTCGTACACCGGCTTGAGGTGCACCCCGGGCGGGAGCGCGCCCGCCAGGGCGCGCAGCGCGCTGGCGACCGAGTCGCTCATGGCGATCGTGTTGCCGCCGATCTGGCGCGTGACGCTGATGAGCGCGGCGGGGCGTCCGTCGCCGGCGACGATGCGCACGTGATCTTCCGTCCCCGGGACGACGGTCGCCAGGTCGCGCACGCGGAGCGCCCCCTTCACCACGACGTTGGCGACGTCGTCGACCGAGCGCGCCTCCATCGCCGAGATGACGAGGTACTGCTTGTAGTCACGGGCGACGCGCCCGACCGCCTCGACGGAGATCCCGTTCCGGATCGCCTCGGCGAGGTCGTCGTAGGTGAGGCCCGCCGCCGCGAGGCGCGACGGCTCGGCGACGACCTCGATCTCGCGCACGTCGGTCCCCTGCACTTCCACGCGCCCGACGCCGGGGACGCGCGAGAGGACCGGCTTGATCTGGTAGCGGGCGATGTCGTAGAGCGTCGCCGGGTCGCCCCCTTCCAGGTTGTACGAGAGGATGGGGAAGAGCGACGGGGTGAGGCGCTCGATCTCCAGCTGCAACCCCTGGGGGAGCTCCCCCTGCACCTGTTCCACGCGCGTGCGTACCAGCTGCAACGCGTTGTCCATGTCGGTGCGCTCGTTGAAGGTGACGTTCACCTCCGATGCGCCGCGGATGGAGCGGCTCTTCACCCGCACCACCCCGGGGACGATGCTCACCGCCTCCTCGATGGGGCGGGTGACGGCGAAGACGACCTGCCGGGCGCCGAGGCTCGACCCCGTCGCCACGATGGTGACGCGCGGGAAGGTGAGCTCCGGGTAGATCGCGCTCGGCAGCCGCAACGCCGCCCAGATCCCCGCCACGCTCAGGAGGGCGACGACCAGGTAGATGAAGCGTCGCTGGTGGGCGAGGACGTCGAAGAGCGCCCAGCGCCGCGGGTGAGGGGCGCTCCCCGTCACGGCTTCCCCGCCACGATGCGCGCCCCGTCGTCGACGCCGAAGGCCCCCTTCGTCACCACCTTCTCCCCCCCCTTCAACCCTTCCGATATCCAGGCGACGCCAGCCGTGCGCCCGCCGATGGTCACCGGCGTCGCGTGCGCCACCTGCGCGCTGTCGACCACGAAGAGCTGGAACCCTTCCCCCGTGGGGACGAGGGCGACCTCGGGGACGGTGAGCGCGGCGTCGTGGTGCTGCACGGCGACGCGCCCCATCAGCACCTCGGCGAAGCGCAGCGGACGCCGGCTCGACGTGATGGCGATGCGCAGCGCGACGCCACCGCTGGCGCTGTCCACCACCGCCGCCACCTCACCGATCTTCCCCTGGGCGATGGGGTCACCCGAGGCGGTGGCGCCGGCATAGAGCGTCACCCCCTGCCCGACTCGCGCACGCACCGCGTCGTTGGGGGAGACGACCAGCTCGACGTCGATGGCCCTGGGATCGGCGACCTCCACCAGCGGCTGCGACGGGTCGGCGGAGGCGCCGAGGACGGCGCTGAGGCGCGTGACCGCCCCGGCGATGGGGGCGCGCAGCGTGGCGAGCTCGCGGGCGCGCCGCGCCGTCACCGCGTTCGCGCGCGCGCCCTCCAGCTCGGCCGCCGCGGCTTCCGCATCCTTGCGGGGGAGGACGCCGGCGTCGGCCAGCCGCCTCGAGCGCTCGGCGGCGTGCTCCGCCACCTGCAACGCGCTCTCGGCACTCGTCGCGGCGGCCTCGAAGGGGGCGCGCTCGAACTCCACGAGCGGGTCGCCGGCGCGCACCTGGCTCCCCACCGTCACGAAGACGCGGGCGATGCGCGCCGGCGCCGGCGCCGCCAGCGAGGCGACGTGCCCGATGCGCGGGCGCACCGTCCCCACGGCGTCGATGGTCTCGTCGAACGGCTGCTGGCGCACGGCTTCCACCGAGGCGGTCACCGTCGCCGCCACCTTCTCCTCCTCCGCGCCTTCGTGCTCGGCACAGGCGGAGGCGGTGACGCCGACACAAACGAACGAGAGCAGAAGCGTGCGGCGCGTCATCGCAGGGCACGTTGGGAGGTGAGGGTCAGCAGGCGCTGGCGCGCCGCGACCGATCGCATGGCGCCCAGCGCCTCGAGGTACTGCAACCGCGTCTCGCGCGACGAGCGTTGCGCCTCGAGGACGGAGGGGAGGGCGGAGGCCCCCTCGCGATAGGCGAGGAGGGCGAGCGAGGCGACGCGTTCGGCGGCCCCCAGCAGCGCCTGCGTGCGCGTGAGGCGCACGCGCGCCGTCTCGAGTTCGCGCGCGCCCGCGGCGAGCGCGGCGGCGAGCTCCACCTGCATGCGCAGCAGCTCGGCGCGCGCGCGGTCGCGATCGGCGGAGGCGAGGAGGATCGAGGCGCGGTTGCGGTGGAGGAGCGGGAGCGGGAAGGAGAGCCCGATCGTGGGGAGGATGCGGTTGCCGCTCCCCCCGGGGTCGTTGCGCTCGTAGCCGAGGGCGAGCGAGGGGGCGAGCCAGACGCGCTTGCGCTCGAGGCGGAGCGCGAGGTCGGCGGCCTCGAGGTCGGACTGGGCGGCGGAGACGAGGAGCGGGACGCCGGTGCGGTCGATGTCGCCCGTGAGGTCGCCGGCGCCGGTGTCGAGCGAGTCGGCGAGGGCGATGGCGACGTCGCGAACGTCGAGCCCCATCGCCGCCTGCACCGCGATGAGGGCGCGCAGGGCGTCGAGCGAGTCGAGGGCGGCGCCGTTGGCGAACTGGCCGGCGCTGAGCATCGCCAGCTGCACGTCCAGCTCGCTGGCGTCGCCGGCGTCGCGGCGTACGCGGGCGAGGGTGACGAGCGAGTCGGCGTCGGCGGCGGAGCGTGCCGAGAGGCGGGCGCGCTCGCGGGCGACCAGCGCCCAGGTGTAGGTCGTGTCGACGTCGAGGGCGACCGCCTCGCGCTCGAAGGCGGTGCGGAGGACGGCGGCGTCGAGCATCGCGTCGGCGGAGCGCACGCCTAACGCGCGCTGCCCCGGGGCGAAGAGCGGGACGTCGAGGGCGTAGTGCTGGTGCGGCGTGTCGCGCGAGTGGTCGACCGAGAGCGACGGGTTCTCGAGCTGTCGCGCGAAGGCGACGCGCGCCCCGGCCGCCGAGGAGTCGGCGCGGACGGCGGCGAGGCGCGGGCCGCGGGCGATCGCGCTCCCGATGGCGTCGGCGCGGGTGACGGGGCGCCCCTGCGCGCCTGACGCGAGCGGAAGCGCGAGGGCGCCGAGGGTGACGAGGAGACGGGCGACGCGCACGCGCTATTTGCGATCCATCACGAGGATGGCGAAGGACCCGGGGATCATCGGTGGGCGTCCCGGACGACCGCCGGGCTGCGCCGGCGCCGGCGGCGGGCCGTACTCCGCGCTCGCCAGGTACAGGCGATGCGTCGCCGGGTCGAGCGACATCGTGCGCGAGCCGCGCTGCGTGGGGGCGTTGCCGAGGACGGTGTAGCGGTCGGGCGACTCCTGCTTCACCACGGTGAGCGTCCCGTTCCCTCCGTTCGAGGTGAAGACGAGCTTTGAATCGGCATCATAGGCCGCCGCGTCGACGCCGGGGCCGATGGGGACGAGGGCGATCACCTTGCGGCTGGCGGGATCGGAGACGGCCATCGTCGAGTTGCCGCAGACCGAGAAGAGGCGCGTGCTGGCGCGGTCGAGCGCCAGCCCGCTCGGCTCCTCGCAGCCGGGGAGCCAGTAGCGCGCGACTTCCTTCATCGCCCTGGTGTCGATCTCGACCACCTGGCCGGTGTCGGTCTCGATGTTGACCCAGAGGCGCCCCTTGCCGTCGACCTGGGCGAATTCGGGCTTTCCGCCTAACGGGATCGTCCCGACCACCTGGCCGCTCGCGGCGTCGATGGCGGTGGCGCTCTTCCCGGTCCCGTTGAAGGTGAAGACGCGCTTGCTGGCGGGGTCGTACTGGATGGCGTCGGGGTTGGCGCCGGTGACCTTCACCGTCCCGATGGTGGCGAGGGTGGTGAGGTCGAAGATGGTGACCGAGGTGTCGCGCCCGTTGCTGGTGAAGCCGCGCCCGAGGTCGCGGGCGATGGCGATCCCGTGGATCCCGTTGGTCCCGGTGACCTCCCCGACCACCGTATCGCGCGCGAGGTCGATGACGACCATGCGCGTGGCGTGCGAGACGTAGAGGCGATTGCCGTCGACCAGCGTGTAGTCCCACCCGCCCTCACCGCCGACGGGGATCTTCTTCGTCACATGGTAGCCGGCGGCGTCCTGCGCCTGTGCCGCGGCGGCCGGAACGAGGAGCGCCGCCACGGCGAGGAGGACGCGCGGGGCGGCGTAGCGGCGGGACGGACGGGACGGGGTGGGCGACATCGAGCGCTCCGCATGGTGGGCGAAGCGCTCAATGTGCCCGGCACATCATGACAGACCGATGACAGCGATCAGGTGCTGCCGACCTTCGCGGCGGCCGGGGTCGACGCCGTCGCGCTCCGGGTGTCGAGCACCACGCCGTTGGGATCGAGGAGGTCGAGCGTGATGGCGTAGGTGTGGTTGAGCGGGAGGTACGCGTTGCGGAAGGAGTCGGACGACTTGGTGTCGTACGTGTCCCAGAGCGTGTAGTTGGCGGTGATGTCGACGGTGCGCACGTGCACGCGCGGGGCGAGCCCCGACGTCCCCATGGAGACGGAGTAGGTGATCTGCAGGTCGCCGTCGCGCCCGCTGTAGGGGCCGTACCCCGTGGTCACCTTGAAGCCGGTGAAGGCTGGGGCCGAGACGGAGCCTCCGCCGCCGCCACCACCTCCCCCGCCGCCGCCGCCCCCACCACCACCGCCGCCGGTGTTCCCGGAGGCGAGGACCGGAACCTGGGACGATGCGGCGGACGTCCCGGTGGGGGCGTCGCTGCAGGCGGCGACCGTCAGGGCGACGACGGCGACCGCGAGGAGGGAGTGGGTCGATCTGGACATGGGAGGCTCCACGCGAGGGGACCGGCGCCCCCGCCGGCCCAGTGCCCGCGGGAGGTGCCGCCTGCACGTGCAAGAAGCGCCCGCACCGCGTGGCCCCTGCGCTAAGTCGTTAGGGGTGATGCGAATGGGGGCGCTTCTTTGTCCTTCCCTCGCGGTCCTTCGGCTGCAACGCCCGGGTGCACCCTGCATCGCCGCGTTGCACCGGGCGGGTGCGGTGCAACGCGGTGTTTGTATTCCGTTAGCGCGCCGCCGTGCGCGGGACGAGCGCCACGATGCGCACGGGGCCGCCGGAGCCGCCCTCGATCTTCATCGGGAGGGCGATGACGGTGGCCCCCTTCACGGGGAGCGCCTCCAGGCGGGCGACGTTCTCGAGCCCCAGCACGCTGGCCGCCGAGGCAATCTGGTGGACCTTGAAGTCCTTGCTGGGGCCGTAGTCGATGGAGGCGACGTCGGCGCCTAACGCGGCGACCTTGCGCTCCTGCACGAGGAGCGTCGCCGCCTCCACGCCGTAGCTGGGGAAGTGGAGCTTCGAGGCGTCGCCGGGGGTGTCGTCGCCGAGGTAGGCCTTGGCATTCGGCCAGCGGATGCCCCAGCCGGTGCGCAGCATGACGAAGGCGCCCCGCGGGATGCGCCCGTTCTTCTTCTCCCACGCCTGCACGTCGTCGACGGTGAGACGATAGTCGGCGTCCTTGGCGGTCTTGCTGATGATGTCGATGACGACGGCGGGGGCGATGAGCTGCTCGACGGGGATGCGATCGGCGGTGAGCCCTCCCTTGTGGAAATGGATGGGGGCATCGAGGTGCGTCCCGCCGTGCTCGGGGGCGGCGAAGGTGTACGACGAATAGAAGTAGCCGCCGGGGGTGTCGCCGTAGGCGACTTCTTGCAGCTGGAAGCCGGTCTTCGCCGTCGGCCAGTAGAGCGTCTTTGCGTTGAGCGGGTGCGTGAGGTCGACCAGGCGGTAGCGCGAGAGGTCGATGCCCTGGGCGTGCACGGCGACCGGCGCGGTGGCGGCGAGGAGGGCGGCGAGGGCGAGGGGCGTTCTCATCGGCGGAATCGTGGGGGGCGGATGTGTGTCTGTCTCATGAAATGCAAAGGGCTTCACCACAGGGTTCACAGGGTTCACGGGGCACCTGGGGCGCGATGCGGCGGTGCGGTGCCCCAATCCCATCTCCCCTGTGTCCCCTGTGTCCCCTGTGTTCAAAGGCTTCTGGCAACTTCAGCGTCGTCGACGACCGCCAGGAACGGGCGCCGCGCCAGCCATCGCAGGAACGTGTCGTCCCACCGCGCGGATGGCCAGCGGCTCGGAGGGTCAGGGGCGCCGCGATTGCCGCCCCGTGCTCGCCGCCGCATCTTCGCCCGACCCACTCCACACCTCATGGCACCAGATCACACGTCCCACCCCGACGCTCTCTCGCGCCGCGCCGCCCTCACACGCCTCGCCGCCGGAGTCGTCGCCGCGCCGGCGATCCTGCGCGGGCGCTACCCGCTCTTCCGTCCGGCCGGTGCGCGCTACCCCATCGAGTACTCGGCGCGCGCCATCAAGCTCGTGCAGGAGTCGGTCGTCATCGACCTGCTCAACCAGTTCCGCTTCGCCGACTTCGCCGAGCAGCCGCCGAAGAGCATGCTCTGGCTCAGCAAGCCGCGCAGCATGACGCCGGCCGACTGGGAGGTGTATCGGACCTCGGGCTACACGGTGATCTGCCTCGGCCACTCGCCGCGCGACTATGCCGACGGGATCCGCTTCTTCGCCGAGTGGAACGGGTTCGTGGCCGAGTATCCGGAGTGGTTCGCGCGGGTGGATGATGCGCGCGACTTCGAGGCGGTGAAGAAGGCGGGGAAGGTGGGGATCATGATCACCTTCCAGAACTCCGACCACTTCCGCGCGCCGGAGGACGTCGACCAGTTCTACTCGTTAGGGCAGCGGCTGTCGCAGCTCACCTACAACTACCAGAACCGCATCGGGAGCGGCTTCCTTGAGGAGCGCGACGGCGGGCTGACGGTGTTCGGGAAGTCGATCGTGCAGCGCATGGAGCAGGTGGGGATGGCGGTCGACGTGTCGCACTGTGCCGACCGCACCACGCTCGACACGCTCGACATCGCGAAGCGCCCCGTCGTCTTTTCGCATGCGAGTGCGCGCGCCCTCATGCCCGACCATGCGCGCTGCAAGACCGACGAGATGATCACCAAGATGGCCAAGACCGGTGGGGTGATGGGGATCCCGTTCCTGCGGATGATGATCTCGCCCAGCGAGCCGACGACCATCGAGCACGCGCTCAACCATTTCGACTACGTGCGCAAGCTCGTCGGCGTGGAGCACCTGGCGATGGGGAGCGACATGGACGTGGTGGGAAATCCCAACCCGGTGAACGGGCCGGGGCAGGGGAACCCGGCGACGCCCAACTTCGAGCGGTATCACCTGCACATCGGCGAGAAGGGGGAGTGGATGCTGACGGTGCCGGGCTTGGACCATCCCAAGCGGACCTTCGACGTCGTCGAGGGGCTCATCCGCCGCGGCTACACCGACCAGCACATCGCGATGGTGCTGGGTGGGAACGCGATGCGTGTCTTCAGGAACCTGTGGGGGCAATGATGCGGGCGACGGGGACGTTCACGGTCAAGCTCACGCCGCAGCCGGCCGATGACCATGCGGACGGGAAGCCGCTGGGGCGCCTGACGATCGACAAGGTCTTCGAGGGCGACCTCTCGGGGACGAGCGTGGGGCAGATGCTGAGCGCGATGACCGCGGTGAAGGGGTCGGCCGGCTATGTGGCGCTGGAGCGGGTGACGGGGAGCCTGGGCGCTCGCAGCGGGACGTTCGTGCTGCAGCACAGCGGGACGATGAACCGCGGGGCGGCCTCGCTCTCGCTCGGCGTCGTCCCCGACTCGGGGACCGACGGGCTCGAGGGATTGCACGGGCACATGCAGATCATCATCGAGGGTGGGGTGCACTCGTATGTGTTCGAGTACGAGATCGGGGCGGGCGGCGCGCCGGCAGAGGGGCAGTAGGCGCGCGGTCCAGCGTCACCGGGTCAGCTGGTACAGCTCGACGTACTCGACATCATCCTCGTCGCGGCGGACGCCGAGGATCCAGTCGCGCCCGGCGTCGAAGAGGCGAAAACGTGCCGGCAGGCGCAACTGCGCGAGCCAGTCGCCAGTCGCGGAGTAGACTTGCCACGTGGTGGCGCTGTCCGGCGATGGGTGCAGGGTGCCGTCGACCGACTCGGCGGGATCGTACGATCCAACCCACAGCTCACCGGTTGCTCCCGCGACGAGACGTCCGATCTGCGGACGCACACGCGCGAACTCCGTGCGTTCGCGAATCTCGCGCCGATAGCCCGCCGCGCGCGGGTCGGGGTTCGCCTTGTCGATGCCGGCGAAGAATCGATCGCGATCGCCCTGCGTAATCGCGGCGGTGCGGGCATCGGGGCGCCGGATCTCGACATGGGATTTTCCGTCGGCGAGGTAGCAGCGCACGACGTAGTCGCTCGAAGAGGACTCGCAGAAGCGATCGCCGAAGACCGCGAGTTGCAGTCGCGCCGCGTACGCCACCGCGGTGGGCTCGCCTCCACCTCGGCGGTTCACGCTCCCCGCCGCAACGCGTCGCAGCGAATCGGTGCGAGACGGCGACACGCGCACGAGCATGGCGTCGATGACGCTCTCGCCTGACGGCGCCCGTTCGAGCGGATCGGGATAGAAGTAGCCGAACGTCGCGCCATCGCCAAA
The DNA here is from genome assembly GCA_046327755.1 of Gemmatimonadaceae bacterium. Lineage (GTDB taxonomy): Bacteria > Gemmatimonadota > Gemmatimonadetes > Gemmatimonadales > Gemmatimonadaceae > SCN-70-22. Next base: position 209,890 of record JAXLXW010000009.1, on the reverse strand, counting down.
GTAGCCAGCCACTTCAAGACGGCGCCCAAACGCCGACGTGCGAGGGATCGTGCGTACAAACTTGCCATCCGGCCCGAACAGCTGACCGATGCCGGCGGCATCGATGCCAAGGAGGGAGTCACGCAGTGCAAAGGCGCTCCAAAGGACGGGGAACTCGCCTGGTCCGCGTCCCTTACGGCCGAGAGACTGCAGGTATCGCCCCCTGGAATCGAAGAGCCGCAACTCCGCCTGTCGCATGACCGCCACGACGACGCTTCCTCCGGGCATTCGAAAGGTCGACGCGACCATCGAGAGTTCCTGTGCGCCGGAGTCCGCACCGCCGATGGAGACGGTGGGTTGGGCGGCGAGCATCCAGCGTTGTTGCGGCTGTGCCTTCAGCGCGTAGTTGCGGATGCGAGGCTGGGCGTCCAGGCCGGGGCTGGTTGAGGCTACAAGTGCGAGGGCCAGGAGGGTGGCGCGACGGAACGTGGACATCGATGTAGTGCGGTTGGAGAGGGAGGGCGCACAGCACAAGCGGACCGACCCAGAGCCTTACGATAGTCAGCCGCCGCAGCGAGTGGCAAGCAATCTCAAGCAACGCGCATGTGGGCTCGAGCGCAGTTGCGCCCTCACGCATGCCAGCAACATGAGATCGCGGCCACTGCGCGCGCGAGATTGTTCACTCATACTCGCGATGCACGTCAGCGTTGGAAGACGGCAAGAATGCCATCTTGCGGCTGGGCACGGCCGAAGGAACCCTTTCATTGGAGGCTCACACGCCATGCGACGACAACTCTGGATTGCTGCCATGATCTGCACGTCGGTCGGAGCGCTCCTCGCGCCGCGGCGTGCGGCAGCTGCGTTGGAAGAATGCGGCGATCACTGCGTTACCAGCGGATTCTGTCCACCAAACTGCTGGACGTGCCAAGGTGCACCGTTCGAGCGAACCTGTCAGTAGTTGCCTTGAGTCACGTGAAGGAACGAGGTTCAGCCACCGGGCCGTGGAAACAACCGCTTACCATAGGCGCGCTCGTTGCGACTGTGGTATGCGGCGCGGTGGTCGGAGTACGCTTCCTCGTGCCAACAGGCGGCACAACTGGAGTGGACAGCGCGACTTCTCGCATCGTGGCCGATGCGAGGTCCTACGCGACGGCCGGTCTCGTATCGCGCACCTTGAAGAATGGCCGTACGCTGGTGGTCTTCACGGACTTTGGCTGTCGCTACTGCAAGCTCCTGGAAGATGCGCTGCTGCGCATTGAAGAAGATAGTATAAACGGCGCCACCATCGTCTACCGGCACTTTCCCCTGAGAGGCATCACCTTCGAAGCAGCCGCCGCAGCTGAGTGTGCGAACGTGCAAGGCCGTTTTGCTGACATGAAGAAGGTGCTGTTCGCCGGCGGGCAGGAGCTTGGCATGCGGCGGTGGGTCGATCTCGCGCAGGAGGCGGGCGTGCCAGATACAAGTGCATTCGCCGCGTGCCTAGTCGATCCGCGAACGGTGGAGCGGGTCGACGCTGATGTGAAAGCCGGTGAACGACTACTGTTGCGCGGCACGCCCGCTGTGCTCGTCGGAGCGACGCTTTACGAGGGTCGCCCTCCCGAGGCTGTGCTGCGCGAAGCGGTTAGGCGCCTTCCCAGGATGCCGAACGGAAGAAAATAGACGCGCCGCCACGGTGCGCTCGCGCGGCGCGACAATGGCGAGATGAGACCCGGGGTTGGCTTCTGACGCACCGGGTCACCGATGCGCCAACGCGACCGCTGAAGTTCAGACAACGTTCAACCGGGTTGGACTCCGCCATACACCCGCGCCGTCAGCTCCGCTCCGAGTCGCCGTTCGACGGCGGCGCGGTGCAGCTCGTCCGCGGGCATCAACGGGTGTCGTCGGCGCAGCCCCTCGCGCTCCAGCCAGAGCACCGCGCGCGTAAGGGCCCCCGCTTGCGTGAGCTTTTCCACCGGGGTCATGACTCGCCAAACCGCCAACTGCGCATCGGCGGCGTCCGGAGTGGTGTCGGAGGAGAGCGGGGGTACCATACGACCGCAATCTGAGGGAACCCGGGGGCGCGCGCCACCGTCGGCAGACCTTGCCACACCAGAATCGCCACGACGGCCAATCGCAGCTACACTTCTGGCAGGGGACAGAGGAACTCCAAGGTTTGGAGGGCGGCGGATGTTCAGCGGCTTCAAGAAGACTGCCAGTGCGCTCCTCACCGCGCTCCTCCTGATCGCCGCCCCCCCGCTCCACGCCCAGTTCCTCAAGGGGACCATCCGCGACAGCGAAACGCGCGCCCCGGTGCGGAGCGCATTCGTCGTCCTCCTCGACTCCACCGCCGGCGTCGTCGTCGGCACCGCCGTCGACTCGCGCGGGCGCTACACCATCGCCGTCCCTGAATCCGGCGTCTACGCCGTCGTCACGAGCGGGACGGGATACGTCACCAACATGTCGAGCTGGATCGCGATGGCGGCGACCGACTCATTCGAGGTGAACGTCAAACTCGCGCGTGCGGTGAACACGCTCGCCCCGGTGGTCATCGAGGCGCAGCGCGACTCGCTCCGCAACATCGGCATCCCCGGGATGATGTCGAAGATCGTCGCCGGGACGATCGTCACGCCGGCTGAGGTGGCGCAGGCGGCGCAGACGGCGGCGTCGCCCTACGACGTGCTCCAGACGCTCAATCTCTCGACGCTGGAGATCAAGACGATGTACCTCGACGCGGCACAGCCGGGGGAGCGCCCCATCCACGGAGGGATGTACCGCTGCATCGCCTACCGCCGCACCGGGCGGTGCGTGACGGTCGTGGTGAACGGGCAGCGCTACAGTTCGCTCTCCGACCTGGTCGAGCTCGACGGGCTGTTTGGCGCGACCGACATCTCGTACATGGTCTTCCTGCGGCCGAGCGAGGCGGGGTTGGTCTATGGCCAGGAGACGACGAACGGGGTGCTGATTGTCGTGCGGAAGGGGGAGCGCTGAGGGGGTAAGCGACGCAACCTGACATGCCGTTCGACTCGGCGCGGCCGGCACCAGGCGTGGTCGCCTTGCAGGTGTCGGCACCACAGGGCATGGCAGCACAATGCCATCGCGCGCTATCGTTGCTGACGCACGACGCCCTGGTTGTCCTTCGACCAACACGCCGCGCCTCGACATGAGACGACAGTTGCAGGGAATCCTGAGTTGGTGTCGAGTGAGGAGCGCGTTGGTGCTCCTCTGCGTACTTGCGCAGCAAACGTGGGCGCAGGCTACGCGCACGACTGCGGCGACACCAATCGCGAAACGCTTCGAGTCGATCTCGACGGACTTCGGAAAGATCCTCTCGGTTCGCGAACTGTCCGACGGGCGCGCACTTGTCTCGGACGCGCTCGACAACAAGCTCCTGCTCGTAGACTTCAGGGCGGATCGCGTTTCCACCATCGGACGCCCCGGGCGAGGGCCCGGCGAGTACGTTCGCGTGGGTCGGTTGGTGGCACTGCGCGCTGACTCCACCATTCTCCTGGATCAGGAGCACGAGGCGCGCTGGCTCGTGTTGGCTGGCGATCGCATTGTCGCGACCGTCGCACCCGACAACGCTGCCATGCTGAGTGCGGGAGCGGAGCTTGACGGTGCCGATGACCGAGGTCGCGTGCTCGGACGGCGGCCCGTTCGCCCGATCGTCCTGCCGTCTGGCGAACGACGAGCTCGACGGATGCTGGTCCTCGTCGAGAGAGCAACGGGGAAGGCTGATTCGATCGCCGTGGTCAACGGCGAACTCCTCATGGAGCGATCGCTGAAGATCGGCACCACCCCGCAGAGGGTGACCTACCAGGTCATCGGGGCCTCGCCGGAGCAAGGGTTGCTCTTTCCCGACGGATGGATCGCAATCGTCCGGCTGAATCCGTATCGTGTGGACTGGCGCACGACTGAAGGAAGCGTCAGGGCGGGAGCGCGCCTCTCCGCGGAAGACATGACAATCAACGAGGCCGAGAAGAAGAGCTGGCGCCAACGGCTGATCGAGCGCGAGGGAGAAGTCGCAGCGGCACGACTGCTCGATCCCCCCTTTGCGTCCGCATGGGCGGCGATCACCGATGATGCGCTCCTGCCGACGCCGGAGGGTTCCCTGTTGATTCGGCGAATGTCGTCGGCACGATCAACGGGAACCGAGTACGACGTCGTCGATCGGCAGGGGAAGATCCAGTCGCGCGTGCAGTTGAAGTGGAGTGAGCGCGTCGTTGGATACGGTGCGCGCTGGCTGTACGTGGCGCAGCGAGACGAGAATGGAACGGAGCACCTGCACCGCTACGAACGGAACTGAATGACCCTGCACGATGCTGGATATCGCCGCCGGACGGCGCCGCGCACGAATCCTCCCGGGCGACTCATACTGTGTGGCGCGTTCGTGCTAGCCGTTTGCAGCTGCGCACGGACGACCGCCCTTTCAGCGGGGAGGCACTGGTCGGGGGAGCGCGCTGCGCTGCAGTCGTGCTCCAAGTCGGCCACACTTGGGATGCCGGCCGACAGCGTGTTCTCCCGGATGCGTCGAGCGCTCACCAATGAACGCGTCACACCGTACGCGATTGACCCTCGCGGACGCAGGATCGTGATCGGCGGCGAAGAGGCTCCCGCGTTTCGCGGCAGCGATGCACTGCGACGCTCGCGAGTCCTGATCGAGATGATGGTCGATACGAGTGACGTGCCGGCCGACAGCGCGCGATGGGTCGTCGTGGAAGGGGCGTCCCTCCTTGCCGATATGCCATCCCGAGACTCCACGCGTGCGCGCGAACAGGCGAGCGGTGTTGCGCGACGCCTGATGAAGTCCGTGGATCCCCGCGCACGGGGCTGTTGGGTCGATCGGTAGCCGCGCGGTCTTGGTGCGCCTGCCGCGCGGGCGATCTGCGAGGCGCCCTACACCCCCGTCCGCGTCCACCGCGTGTTGGTCGGGTCGCACTCCTCCGGCCGCACCGGGCGCATGAAGGTGTCGACCGTCAGGTACAACACCTTGGAGAACGGATAGAGGACGATCGGCATGACGGCCATGCCACCCACGGCGCCATAGGTGATGTAGTCCCAGTTGATGTCGGGCCACATCGCGACGATCGCCGTCCCCATCCCCACCGCGAAGAGGAACTCGGCGGTGATGAGGTTGAAGAACATCGCCCCGGTGAAGTAAGAGTCGCTGCTGCGCTCGAAGCGGAAGTGACAGTGCGCGCAGCGCTCGTGGATCTTCCCCCAGGAGATGAGGACGGGGGCCTGGCCGCAGTGCGGGCAGCGCAGGCGCAGCGCACGGCCGAGGACCGTGAGGAACTGCGTCAGCGAGCGCTCGGAGACGGGCTGGGTGGCCGGGCGCGGGGGAGGCAGCGGGGGCGACGAAGGCGCGGAGGGGGACATGACGGGGGCGAGAGGGCGACCGCGCGGGGTCGAGCGGGCGCAGGGAAACGCCGCACGGAATCTACAGCGCCGCACGTCCGAATCCGTCGCCCCGTGTCGGTGATTCCCTCTCGCGAGTGGTCGTACCACTGGCGAGATATGGAACGGAACCTCTCCCCCTCGTACCCCGACGCCGCAGTGCCGAAGGAGCGCCATCCCGTCAGTTGGCCACTGGCCATCGCCCTCGCCGTCGCGGCGGTGGTGGCGGCGGCGGTCATGCTGGCGGTGGTCCCGAATCTCCTGGTGAGCCGGCTGGGGGGATCGCGCGAGGTGCGGGTGGCGGTCGCGACCGCTTATCAGGTCGTGGCCTTCGTCGCGGTCGCCTGGGGGGCGATGCGCCTGCAGCGGCGTGGGGCGGCATGACGGTCGCGCTCCCGCTCGCCCCATCTTCGCGAGTCGCCCCAGTGTCACCAGTCGAGCCCGACGCGCGCTGGTGGCTGGAGAACGTCCCCTGCCGCACGGCGTGCCCGGTGCACACCGACGCGGGAGGGTACGTGACGGCGATCGCCCAGGGGCGCTTCGCCGATGCCTATCGCATTGCACGGCGCCCGAACCCCTTCCCGTCGATCTGCGGGCGCGTTTGTGCGGCGCCATGCGAGACGAAGTGCCGGCGCGGGGCGCTCGATGCACCGGTGGCGATCCGCGCCCTCAAGCGCTTCGTGACGTCGCGCTTCGGCGTGGAGGCGGCCCACCATGCCGGCGGCTCGCTCTGGCGCGAGGCGATCGGGGCGCTGGCGCCGGAGACGGGGAAGCGAGTGGCGATCGTCGGCGGGGGGCCGGCGGGGCTGGCGTGCGCGCACGACTTGCGGCTGGCGGGACATGCGGTGACGCTCTTCGAGGCGTCGGCGGCACTTGGCGGGATGATGGTGCATGGGATTCCGCCGTTTCGGTTGCCGCGGGAGATCATTACCGCAGAGATCGCAGAGGTCGCGGAGTTGGGGGTGGAGGTACGGCTCGGGACGCGCGTTGGCGCTGATGTTGGCATGGAGGAGCTGCTCTCGTCGTTCGACGCGGTGTTCGTCGCGGCGGGGACGGGGGTGGGGAAGCGGCTTTCAATAGCAGGGCGCGACTTGCCCGGCGTGACGACGGCGGTGGCGTTCCTGGCCGACACGTTCGCCGAGGAGGGGAAGCGGATCGGCGAGCGCGTGGTGGTCATCGGTGGGGGGAGCGTCGCCTTCGATGCGGCACGGACGGCGGCGCGGACAGCGCCCCGTGCAGAGGGAGCGGACGTTGCATCTGGCGATGGCGACGGGGCGCTGCGGGCGCTCCTCGACGTGGCGCGCACGGCGCGTGCGGCGGGGGTGCGCGAGGTGACGGTGGTCTCCGTCGAAAGCCGCGATGAGCTCCCCGCCGAGCCGGACGAGTGGCATCAGGCGGAGCGCGAAGGAGTGCGGTTGCTTGCCCGGCGCTCGGTGCAGGCGATCGTCGGCGAGGGGCGCGTGCAGGGTGTCACCGTGCGCCCGGTGTCGGCGGTCTTTGCTCCTGACGGGCGCTTCGCGCCGGTCGTGGACGAGACGGCGCCGGCGGAGCGGCTCGACTGCGACACGGTCATCTTCGCAGTGGGGCAGGAGGCCGATACGTCGTTCCTCCCGGCGCCGCTGGTGCATGGCTCGCTCGCCGCGGTCGACGCAGCGACGCTCCGCACGGCCAACCCCAAGGTCTGGGCCGGCGGCGACATCGCCTTCGGGCCGCGCTTCCTCATCAACGCGATCGCCGATGGGCGGCGCGCCGCGGCCGGCATCTCGGCGTTCCTCGCTCCTGGCAGCGATGTGCGCTCCGACGAACGGGCGACGTTGCGGCTGGCGACACCGTGGCGCCGCCACTGGAGCGACTACGACGCGGCGCCGCGTGCCCAGCTCCCCGTCATCGCCGCGAGCGACCGCACGATGGGGCGCGAGGTGGAGGGGGTGCTGGACGAAGCGAGCGCCGTGCGCGAGGCGCAGCGCTGCCTGCGCTGCCACGCCAACGTCACCCTGCGCGCCGAGCGGTGCATCCTGTGCGGGTTGTGCGCCGACGTGTGCCCGGAGCGGTGCATTGCGCTGCGACCCGGTGAGGCGGGGACGGTGGTCCTGTCGCTCGACGAGGCGCGCTGCATCCGCTGCGGGCTGTGCGTGGAGCGGTGCCCGCCGCAGGCGCTGACGATGGTGGAGCTGGTGGAGACGATGTCGATGGGAACGCGGGAGCTGGCGCATGCCTGACGAGTCGCTGGAGCCGGGCGCGGCGACGCCGAAGGGGCTCATGGCCCGCCTGCGCGCGAGCGACGCCTATCGCTCGATCTTCCGCACGCCCCCGCTCGACACGGCGCGCGGCCGCGCCCTCAAGAGCTTCGGGAACGTCTTCCTCCACGTGTACCCGGTGAAGGTCCCGTGGCGCGTGCTGCAGTGGCGCTACTCGTTCCGGCTGGGCTACATCACGACGGTCCTCTTCGTGATCCTCGCGGTGACGGGGACGTACCTGATGTTCTTCTACACGCCGTCGGTGGCGCACGCGTACGGCGATATGCAGCGGCTGCGGGCCGAGGTGGGGTTCGGGCAGCTGCTGCGCAACGTGCACCGGTGGGGGGCGCACCTGATGGTGCTGGCGACTGCGCTGCACGTGGGGCGCGTGATGCTCACCGGGGCGTATGCCAAGCCGCGCCAATTCAACTGGGTGATCGGGGTCGGGCTCCTCATCGTCACGCTCGCCTACTCGTTCACCGGCTATCTCCTCCCCTGGGACCAGCTGTCGTACTGGGCGGTGCGCGTTGCGTCGGACCTGGTGCACTACGTCCCCTTCGTGGGGCCGGAGCTGCGCGCGGTGCTCCTCGGCGGGTCCAACATCGGGCAGGACACGCTGCTCCGCTTCTACGTGTTGCACGTGGCGGTGCTGACCATCGCCTTCTTCGCCCTCATCGCGGTGCACCTGTGGCGCGTGCGGAAGGACGGCTTCGCAGTAGAGCGCGGCGGGGCGCCGCCGTGGGCGGTAGCGGATGGCGCGCCGCTGCCGGAGGGGCGCGGCGAGCGCCCGGACACTCCGTATCCGGTTGCGCCTGACGAGCGGGTGCGACTGCTCGGCGTGGTGGAACGGACCGGAGTCGAGCGCGAGCCGCCGGAGGAGGACGACACCGTCTTCACCTGGCCGCACCTCATCGTGCGCCATCAGGTCATCGCGCTGGCGGTCGTCGCCGTCTGCCTGGCGATGGGGATCGCGTTCGAGGCGCCGCTGCGCGAGCTGGCCAACCCCAACCTCACGCACGAACCGGCCAAGGCGCCGTGGTACTTCGTGGGGTTGCAGGAGCTGCTGGCGCACTTCGACCCGGTGATCGCCGGGGTGCTCGTCCCCATCGTGCTGGGGGCGTGGCTGGTCTTCCTCCCCTATCTCGATCGCAACGCGGGAAAGCCGCTGAGCGAACGGCGGGTGGCGGTGGCGACCTTCGTGGTGCTGGGGATCATCGCGGTGATCCTGACGATCATAGGGGCGCTCTTCCGGGGGCCGGGGTGGGTCTGGGTCCTCCCCTGGGAGCACTGGTACTTCGAGCCGTAGGAGCGGGCGATGGCAGGTGACGGCAGTGCGGGTATGACGTTAGGCGGGCCCCCCAACGGCGGGGCGCACGGCGCGCGTGTCGGCGTTCCGGTCGACCAGTCGCGGCGCGAGGCGCTGCGCATGGCGTGGCGCATCGGGCAGGGATTGCTCGCGGCGGCCGCCGGTTACACGACCTTTGTCGCCCTGCGCCCGTTAGGCAACACGAACGAGGGCGAGCGCGTCATCCTCGGTGCCCCCGAGGGCTTTGTCGAGGGAAGCGCGACGTACGTCGCCGCCGGGCGCTTCTGGGTCACGCGCTCCAAGGGGGAGCTCTTCGCCCTCACGCAGAATTGCCCGCACCTCGGCTGCCGCCTCCCGTATTGCGAGGGGTCGGGGCGCTTCGAGTGCCCGTGCCACGGGTCGCAGTTCAACCTCGCGGGGGAATGGATCTCGGGGCCGTCGCCGCGCGGGATCGATCGCTTCACCGTCTCGGTCGACGAGGGGCGCGTGGTGGTCGATACCCGCACGCTCACCGAAGGGCCGCCACTCGGCGCCAAGGAACACGAGCGCCCCGCGCTCGGTGCGTCGTGCGTCAACGTCGCTTCGTGAGACGATGAGCCCCGCCCCCGACCGCGACACGCCGCAGGAGCGCGAGTGGCTCGAGCGCTCGCTCGACCGCTGGTACCTGGCGGGGATCGCCTGCATCGCGTTGCTGCTGGCGGCGTTCCCCGTGTACGCGTGGCGTGAGCCGCGCCGGCTGGCAGCGGCGCGGGAGGAGCGGCAGCTCGCCTACGTCGAGATGGGGGAGAAGACCTTCGCCATGCACTGCGCCTCGTGCCACGGCGACAATGGCGGTGGCGGGCGCACCGGGTCGACCTTGCGGGCGAAGGAGTACCTGGAGCAGGCGACGCTGCAGCAGGTGGAGTGGGCGATTGCCGGCGGGCGTACGGGGACGGCGATGGCGGCGTGGGCGCAGGACTTCGGCGGGCCGCTGACGATGGAGGAGGTGCGGCAGCTGGCGGAGTTCATCAAGTCGTACGATTCGGTCGCGGTGAGCGTCCCCGAGTGGAAGAAGGGGGTCGCGGCCCCCGCGGCGGCGGAGCGACCGATCGTGGCCCGTTGGCGCGCGCGGCGCGAGCGCAAACGGGCTCGGCGGCGGGAGGAGGCACGCAGCGGCGGCCCCGGTGGAGCACCGTCAGCTGCAGCGGAGATGCGGACCGAAGCGCCGACGGCGGCCAAGGGGCAGACGCTGTGGGGGTCGTACTGCGCCACGTGCCACGTCCCGCCGCCGGGGATGGCGACGGGGCTCGCGCCGCGCCTCATCTCCAGGGAGTACCTGGCGTTCGCCACCGACGCGCGACTCGATTCGATCATCACCGCCGGCGTCCCCGGGACGACAATGCTCGGCTGGGGGAAGGGGAGCGCGGGGATGCTCGACGCGACGCAGATCCGCTCGCTCATCTACTTCCTGCGCGCGCAGCAGGCGACGGCGCCGAGCGACCCGAAATGGAGGGAGGGGCGGAAGGTCCCGATTCCGTAGCGGGAGCGGCCACCCCTCCCGGTCCATTCCGCGGCGTGTCTGCCTAACGACGCGCCGCGTTCGCATTCCCGCCTAGTTCGGCAGCACCCCCACCGCGATGTGGCTCGGCGTGCGCGGCCCCGAGTGGATGCTGTGCACCTGCGCCTTGAAGTCGCTCGCCTTGGCCTCGAAGATGTTGGGGACGAAGGTCTGCGGGTTGCGGTCGTAGAGCGGGAACCAGGTGCTTTGCACCTGCACCATGAGGCGGTGCCCCTTCTGGAAGCGGTACACCTGCTGGTGCAGGTCGACGGTGAACGGCGTCACCGCGTTCGGCACGATGGCGCGCGGGGCGCTGAAGCTCTTGTAGTAGCGCCCGCGCATGATGTCGCCGGCCACCATGAGCTGGTAGCCGCCGAGCTTGGGGTCGCTCCCCACCGAGTCCGGATAGACGTCGATGAGCTTCACCACCCAGTCGGCGTCGCTCCCTGTGGTGGAGGCGAAGAGGTGCGCGGTCACGTCACCGGCGATGACGACGTCCTGCTCGAGCGGGGCGCTCTCCCAGCTCACGACGTCGGGGCGGTTGTGGACGAAGCGCTGGTCCTCGACGAGCCACTGGCGCCAGCGCGTCCCGTCCACCGGGCGCGCGATGTAGGGGACGGGGTGGCGCGGGTCGCTGGTGTACGACGTCTTGCCGGTGCTCTTCGGCGCATCGAAGGAGAGCGTCCCGTCGGCGAGGAGGTAGAGCTTCGACGGCTTCGCCTCGCGCGGCGGCCACGAGTCGAAGGTGCGCCACGTGTTTCCCTGCACCTCGAAGAGGTACGCCTCCTTGAATGACGCCGTGCCGTCACCGTGCAGGTAGTTGAAGAACCAGGGGCGCTCGATGTTGGCGCGGTAGTAGAGCCCCACATCGCTCCCGAACTTCATCGGGCCGAAGGCGTCGGTCTCGCGCCCGGCCCACCCACCGTGGAACCAGGGGCCGAGGACGATGTGGTTCCAGCGGCGGACGGTGTCGGCCTTCTCCAGGGTGCGGTAGGCCTCCTGCGGGCCGAAGACGTCCTCCTGGTCCCAGTAGCCGCCGACGTTCAGCACGGCGACGTTAGGCTTCGTCCACACCTTCTGCATCGCCTTGGCCTGCCAGTAGCCATCCCACGACGGGTGCGTCTTGAAGCCGCGCCACGAGGCGAGGGTGTCGATCCCGTTCTTCGCGCCGAGTTCCTTGAGGGTGAGGAACTGGAGATACCAGTCGTAGCGGTCGTAGCGATTGATCCTGAGCGGCGACGGGACCTGGCGCGACCACTCCATCGCGGTGGCGTACTCGACGCCGAACGACTGGCGGAAGGCCCCCTGGTGGAAGAAGTCGTCCCCCATCCAGGTGTCGGTCATCGGCGCCTGCGGCGAGACCGCCTTGAGCGCCGGATGGTTGGAGAGGGCGGCGACGCCGGCGAGCCACCCGGGATACGAGACGCCCATGACGCCGACGCGCCCGTTGTTGCTGGGGATGTTCTTCACCAGCCAGTCGATGGTGTCGTAGGTGTCGGTCGCCTCGTCGACGCCGTTAGGCTCGGCCTTGGGGTCGTGCATGGCGCCGTTCATGATGAAGCGCCCTTCCGAGCGTCCGGTCCCGCGCGCGTCCTGGAAGACGAAGGTGTAGCCGTCCTTGGCCAGCTCGGCGTACGCGGTGGGGATGGGGCCGGGGCGCAGGTTCTGGGCGACGCCGTACGGCGTGCGCACGAGCATGATGGGGAGCGCCTTGCTGGGCGACTTTGGCGCGACGACGACGGCGTAGAGCTTGACGCCGTCGCGGGCGGCGATGCGGATCTCGTGGCGATCGAGGTCGTCGCCCGAGGGTGACTGGGCGGCGAGCCGGCTGCCGAGCGAGGCGGCGAGGAGTGCCGCGGCGACGAGGGCGCGCGGGGCGGCGACGCGTGAGGAGACGAGGCGGAAGTTCATGGTCGGGGCTTGGGAGGTCACCCCAAGATACGCCCCATTGCCCGCTTCGCTGCGCCGGCGGCGGGCGCGAGCGGGGCGCCGGCCCGCGCGCGAGCTCGGCGAATCGGCGGCGCTACGGCCGCATCCGCTCGTACGTCGCGAAGCTCACCGCCGTCGTCTTCCCCTGCCCGTCGTCGCGCATGTAGACGACGGCGATGGTGTTGCCGTCGGGGGAGAGGATGTTGGTGAGGCGCTGCGTGACCACGCCGTCCCGCGAGTTGATGATCTCGTTGATCTGCGCATCGATACGCCGCACCGCCGCGTGCGTCTGCCCCGGGTTGCCGCTGACGGGAGATGGTTTCCCCCCGAAGTCGGTGACGTACCACCAGCGCGTCGTGTCTCCCTTCGCGCTCACCGACTCGATCGTGACCTTCATCCCGGAGGGGCCGCTGGCCTCGTAGGTCATGATGTTGCTGGCCGGAGGCGGTGCCTCCGACTTGAGCTTCCAGCGACCGAAGCGGGGGTTGGGGGACTGGGCATGCCCCGCCGAGCTGGCAAGTGCGATCGTCGCGAGCACGAACGCCGCGAGAACGGGAGCGGAGGGAATCAGACGGAAGCGCATCAGACGGGCGACGTCGGAATCGGGAGAGGACGGGAGAGGAGAGCAGTCACGCGCAACAGTGCGCCCCCGACCCCTGCCTCGCTAGATGAGATCAGCGCCCCTCCGGCCGCGCGCCCCGCGCGCGGCCACTCTCGTCTCCCGTCCCCCCTCTCCCGTCCCCCTGCGCTCCCACTGCTGCGAGCAGGTAGGTGAGATTCGCCGTCCCATCCATGATCGGCTCATTCGTCGAGTAGTCCCCATAATCATCATGGTAGACGATGAAGCCGGTGTTGAACGGCGCATACTCGTCCGGCTCGTGCAACCGGATGTACATGAGGTTCTGGTAGATCGAGCGGTAGACGGGGCCATCGAGCAACCCCCCCGTCAGCCGCACCTTGAGCGAATGCGCGATGTCGGAGTGCGGGTCGCGGGCGTAGCGCCCGTCGTCGGGGACGCCGACGACCATCGACACCCCCCACGGGTTCGCCCCGAACAGCCAATCGAGTGCTGCTTGTTCGTAGGGACGGAAGCGCGTGTCGCCGCTCATCAGGCGGTAGAGCATGGCCTGCGTGGCGAACGAGGCCATGAGGTTGTTGGAGCACCAGATGAACGGGATCCCGACGCGGAATCCGTTGCCGGCGCGCGCCACGACGGCCTCGAGCCCACGGCGGTAGTAGTCGATCATCGGTTGGCGTTCGGCGCCGCGGCTCTCGCGCCAGAGTTCGTGATGCCCGTTGTTGAACCACGGATACCACTGGTAGTGGCGCGCGGTGTCGGCCCCCATCCATGGGGTGATGGGTTCCTTCGCGGCGTAGGCGACGCCTTCGCGCAGGTAGCGTGCGTCGCGGGTGAGGGCATAGAGCTGCGACGCGCCGAGCTCCATGTCGTCGACCCAGTTGTCCTCTTCATAGAAGTAGGGAGCGCGTCCCGGGGCGGTCTGGCAGGCGCCGGGGAACTCGACGCCGAGGGCGTAGGCGGCGGCCGCCTTGCGGGCGAGCGTGTCGGCGAAGGCGGGGTCGCGCGCGCGCAGGAGTTGCGCGCCTAACGCCATCGCCGCGGCGACCTTGCCGGCGGTGGAGGCGTAGCCGGTCGCGCGGTTCTTGTACTTGAAGAGCCCCTGCGGTTGTCCGGTACAGGGGTAGAGCGCGCGTTCCTTCCCCTTCCCCCAGCCGTAGTCGGACGAGTCGGTGGTGGGGAGGTCGTTGAAGGTGTGGTCGCGGTCGTCGCCGAGCTGGTTGTAGAGCTCTCGATCGTTTGGGAACATCTTGACGAGCCACTGCAGTCCGTGGCGCGCCTCGTCCAGGATGTCGCGCACGCCGTTGGCCCCGGAATCGCCACTCGCCGCGAATGCATCGCCGAAGGCGCGCGGATAGTCACGCGCGGCCTTGAGCATGACGAAGGTCGCGTTGGCGGAGGTGGTGACGTACTGCAGGTAGTCGGAGGCGTCGGCCCACCCGCCGGAGACGGGGACGAAGTCGCCGGCCCGCGGTGAATCGCCCACGACGATCCCGTCGCGCTGGTGCACCTTCGCCTTGAAGAACGGGTTGTAGTCGGAGCGCTGCTGCCGCATGTAGACGAGGAGCGAGTCAGCCGCGGCGCGATAGGCGGCGCGCCCGATGCGCACGGTGACCGGGGCGAGGGCACCAGCCTCGAGGCGGTACGTCCCCTCGCGCGCGAGGCGCGTGAAGTCGAGGCGCCAGGTCTGCGTGCAGGCGGCAAACGGCGCGCTCGCCTGCGCGCGCCCCCGCAGCACGACGCGCGCGCCGGCGTCGCGCAGCTCGAAGGCGCCGAGCGCGACCGGTTGCAGTGCGCAGACGACGGCGACCTTGGGGGCGTCTGGCGCGTAACCGAGCTGGTTGACGCGGATGAAGGCGCTGTCGGAAGCGTCACCCGTCAGGAGCAACGAGGCGACGAGCGGCGTGATCGTGAGCGCGATCATGGGAGTGAGTCCAGCACGCGCCGCTGCCCGAACGGTTCGATGGCAAAGGCGACGGCGTGCCCCTTTCCCGCCACCGCGCCGCGCACGGTGGCGAGCGCGCTGTAGTAGTCGAGATACGGGAAGCCCGACGTCTTCCCGTGCACGAACTCGTAGCGTGCCACGGCGCCGCGCCACCGCTCGAAGGCATCGTTCACGGCGACGTAGACGAAGGGGGTGAAGCCAGGCGCATCCTCCCAGTTGTCGGCATACCAGACGGCGCGCACGCCGCGCCAGGCCGGATGGTCGGTCACCACGCCAGGCAGCGAGGCGAGGAGCACGGCATCGCGCACCACCGCGCTCGTCGCGATGTGGTCCTTGTGCATCCCGTCCTTCCAGTGCGTGAAGACGTGCGTGGGGCGCACGTCGCGGATCTGGTCGGCCACCCAGCGGCGCGTGGCGTCGTCGTTCGGGAGCTCGCCGTCGCGATAGGGGGCGAAGCGCACCTCCGCGCCTAACGCCTCCGCCACCGCCTGCGCCTCGCGCCGCTTCTGCTCGCCGTACGCGGCCGGGGTGAGCGCGGGGTTTCCCCCTTCCCCCAACGTGAGGTGCAGGAGCACCACCCGGTCCCCCCGCTGCCGCGCGCTGGCAAGGACGGCGCCGGTCGTCAGTTCCATGTCGCCGGCGTGGGCGCCGATGGCGAGGATGGTGCGCGCCGGCTGCGCGCCGACGGTTGCGGCTGGCGACAGCAGGAGCGCGAACACGAACGCGGCGGCGCTCGAGAATAGGCGCTGCCGCGTGACGACGAGGTGAAGGCGTGGCATGGAGTGCGTCGCAGGAAGGGATCTCCCTTCCAGTCTAACCGCCAGAGTGCACCCCAGGGACGGTGGGTCGCGCCGCTCCCGAGAAGAACTAAAGCTCGGCACAGAGTAGCTGTGTTGAAAGTCAAGCGGTGGCGGCCTGTGTCGGCTGCCACCGTTGCTGCGTTTTCAGCATCGCGTTGATGATCGTGAGGAGCCGGCGGATGCAGGCGGTGAGCGCCAGCTTCGCGGGTTTGCCCGCCGCCCGCAGGCGCTGATAGCAGGCGCGCAGCACCGGATTGCAGCGAATCCCGCTGATGACCGCCATGTACAACGCCGCCCGCACGGGCGCGCGGCCTCCCCAACACGTGCGCCGCCCGCGCAGGGTCCCGGAGTCGCGCGCCAGCGGGGCCACGCCGACCAGCGCCGCGATCTCGCGCCGGGTCAGGCGTCCGAGTTCCGGCAACTGGGCGATCAGGCAGCGCGCCGTTTGGGGGCCCACGCCCGGCACGCTCCGCAGCAACGCCTCCTGCGCCCGCCACACCGGACTCCGGCGCAACCACTGGCCGATGTCGTCATCCGCCTCCGCCAACGCGCGCTCCAGGGTCCGCATCACGCGCTGCAGACTCGGCCGCACGCTCCGCCGCGCCACCGCGAGGCGGTTCTTCTCCGCCGTGAGCATCTCCACCAACTGGCGCCGGCGCTCGAGCAGCGCGCGCAACTCCAGCAGCGCGTCGTCCGGGAGCGGCCGCGGCGTCGGCCGCACCACGGCCGCAAACTGCGCGAGTACCGCCGCGTCGAGCCGGTCGGTCTTCGCCAATTGCCCCGTGCTCCGCGCGAAGTCGCGCACCTGGCGGGGATTCACCACGACCACCGGCAGCCCGGCCGCCGCCAAGGCGCTGGTGACCGCCTGGTGGTACACGCCGGTCGCTTCGAGCACGATCACCGCCGGGTGCAACGCGTCCAGGGCCGCCACGAGCGCCGCGATCCCCCCGGCCGCATTCTCGGCCTGCCAGCCCCGTCCCCCATGCACCGCCACGTCCAGCGTCGTCGCACTCACGTCGATCCCCACCGCTCGCTCGCCTGCCGCCTGTGTGTCGGTCGCTGCCATCGCGCGTCGGCCTCCGCCCGCGTTGAGAGGATCCCCCGCGGATCGCGCACGCCCCGCCTTGCGAGATGCGGGCTCCCCACGCCGTCGGGCGTGCGGGCCCCGGTAGCTGTTCGGGCTCTCGGCGATCGCGGCGACGGCGCTCCCACTCTGTGACGGGCTCGGGTCACCGCCCGGCCCCGGTTCACCACGCGCGAGCTGCCGCCGCCTTGAGCCTACACCACGCTTGCGAACCTTCAATGGAGACATACAAGGTTCACGGAGGCAGCACGGAGGCGCACAGAGGCGTGCTCGCAACCGCCG
The DNA here is from genome assembly GCA_046327755.1 of Gemmatimonadaceae bacterium. GTDB lineage: Bacteria > Gemmatimonadota > Gemmatimonadetes > Gemmatimonadales > Gemmatimonadaceae > SCN-70-22. Next base: position 192,841 of record JAXLXW010000009.1, on the reverse strand, counting down.
ACGCCCTGCTACGTGTACCTCCGTGATCCCTCTGTGAACCTCCGTGTAAGGCTTTCTGCTCCTTGCTGTCCACCCTCGCCAGTCCCCGCGCCCCGGCTAGTCGCGCCGATACAGCAGGTCGAGGTGCTCGTCCGTCCCCGCGATGCGATAGCGCACCGCCATCCCGTCCGTCGCCCCGGTCGCCGTGTGCTGCAACGGCGAGATGTACTCGGACGTCATCACGAGTTCCCCGTTCGCCCCGCCTGCCACCACCCCGAAGTCGCGGTCGCGCCAGGTGGCGCGCAGCGTGTACGTCCGCGCTCCCGGCGGGCCGCTCACGACGTACTCGGCGTAGCGGATCTCGATCGTGTAGCGCCCCGACTCGCCCGTGGTGACGATGAGCCGCCCACCCTCGATGAAGACCTCGTGATACTCGCGCACCCCGTTCCACGAGACGCTGTCGGCATCGACCAGCAGCGGGAGCATCCCGCCGCCAACACGCGAGAGCGAGAGGACCGCGTCGTCGCCCACCACCTGCACGCGCACCGTCCCCGACACGCCGTCCGCCGTGGCACGCACCGTCGCGGCCCCGGCCTTGATCGCGCGGACGCGCCCGGCGTTGTCGATCGCGACGATGTCGGGGTTGTCGGAGGCGAGGGTGACCACGCGCCCCATCACGTCACGCCCTCCTTCACCCTGCACGCGCACGCCGATGGGGACCAGGTCGCCCGGGGCGAGGAGCTGCCGCGGCGACATCACCGTCACCTGCAACACGTGCAGCTGCTGCACGTCGAACGGGTGGCTCGCCGAGAGCGCCCCGATCGACGCCGTCACGCTGACAGCGCCCGGGCGCAGGAAGGTGGTCGACCCGTTAGGCGCCACCTCGGCACGCGCCGCGTTCGACACCGACCAGGTGACGGCGGCGTTGGGGATGATCGCACCCCGCTCGTCGCGCACCACGGCCTGCAACTCGAGCACGTCGCTCTCGTACACCTCGGCGGCCGGGACCTCGAGGGAGATCGTGGTCGGGACGTGAGTCGCAGGCGCGCTGGCGTCATCACCGCACGCCGCGAGGGCGAGCGTGGCCGTCAGGAGGAGGGCGAAGCGGGGAGATCGAAGGGACAGTGACATGCGAGGCTCCGGTGTATGACGGCAGGGCCGGGCGCGCGATAGCACACCCCCCTCCCGGAGCTTCGCCCGTCACGCGGGGAGCGGCATGGGTCAATCGACTCAGTGCGTCGCCGGTGCCGCCTCACCGGCGGCGATGGCGGCGCGCATGGCGTCGAGGAGGACGGGCGCGGCGCGGATATCGGCATGATCCCGCGACGGCACCTCGACCAGCCGGGCCCCGGGCCAGCGACTCGTCAGGCGGCGCGAGTGCGCGGCGATGGCGTCGTGCGTTCCCACGACGGCGACGACCGGGACGGTCGCGCGGCGGACCGTTGGCCAGTCGAGGGAGAGGGCGGGGAGCGAACGGGCCACGTTCGACAGGATCTTCCGGTCGTGCTCGGCCATCACCTGGTCGACCACGGGGACGAGCGAGTCGTGCGACCAGGAGGGGAGGATCCAGTGGAAGAAGGGCATCGCACCATCCTCCGTCCCCAGCGCACGGATGGACGGGGCGAGGTCGCGCATGGCGGCCGCAGAGTCCTCCCAGAACGCTCCCGCGACGAAGGTCGCCGAGGCGACGCGCGCCGGCAATTCGAGCGCGAGGTGGGCGGCGAGGAGCGCCCCCATCGAGTAGCCCACCACGTGGACGCGTCGCACCTCGAGGTCGTCGAGCAGCCGCACCATGTCGTCGAGCATCGCCCGTCCGTAGCGCAGCGTGTCGAGCGGGGCGGTGCTGCGGCCGAAGCCGCGCAGGTCGGGGACGATCACGCGGCGCTCGCGCGCCAGCGAGTCGGCGGGGGTGCTCCACATATCCAACCGATCGGTGTAGCCGTGCAGCATGAGGACGGGCGAGAGCTTCCCCGCCCGCCCGATGACGCGGTAGCGAATGGTGACATCCCCCGCATCGATGAAGAGGTCGGGAGCGCTGGCGAGGGTGAGCGGCGGCGACACCGGGCGTGGCGGGCGCGGCGCGCGGGTCGGTCGGGTCCACCGAAGCTCGAGCACCGCGCGAGAGGGGGCGTCGCGCGGTGTGGCGCCCGATCCTCCGTCGCACGCCGCGGCGAGGCACGTCATGGCGAGCGCCGCACGCGTCCGACCACGGAGCGTGTGCATTGGGCTAGTACCGCGACGTCTCGATCGCGACATCGGCCAGCCGCATCGCCTTCGACAGGCGACGCTCGACCGACGCGGCGTCGTCGCCGCGTCCCTGGGCACGGAGCGCGAGCGCGAGTCCGCGCAGCGACCAGACGTTCTCCGGGAAGCGGCGCAGGTCGGCGCGGTATGCCTGCTCGGCGTCGCGCGCGCGTCCGGCCGACAGCAACGCCTTCCCTAACGAGTGCCGGATTGGGTAGTACCAGGTGGGGGGCTCCATGTAGCCCAGGCCGTCCTCCAGCGCCGCCGCCTGCGAGAAGGCGTCGACTGATGCGCCGGCATCGCCGCGCCGCAGTGCCATTTCCCCCTCGACGGCGAGCGCGGCGATCTCGAGCACGGTGCGCGTTTCGCCCGCCTCGAGCGACTGCGCTACGCCGCGCACCGAATCGACGGTGGCGCGCGCCTCCGCTGAACGATTGGTCGCGGCGAAGGCCACGCCGCGGGCGTACCAGGTAAGTGCAGTGGCAACCCGTAGCTCGGTGGGCGGGAGCGACGCGCGCAGGACGTCGTCCCAGCGACCAAAAGTCACCAGCGTCTGCACCGGGACGACGAGCATCGGTTGAAGCGACGGGACGGCGCGCGCCATCTCGGGCTCCACGAGCGCTGCCGCCTCACGGCTGGCGTCGATGGCGACCTGCGAGGCGCCGGCCATCGAGGCGGCCAGTACGAGGAAGTGATGATTGTGCGAGCGATAGGCGGCGGTGTAGAACGCGGCGTCGCTCGTGTGCGGACCGTCGAAGTAGCCATCATCGGCGTGTACGGCGCGACGATTGGCCTCCAGGGCATCGGCCCAACGCCCCACGCGGATATAGATGTGCGCCGGCATGTGGACGATGTGGCCGGCGCCGGGCATGGTGGCCGCGAGACGCTCGGCGCACGCGATGGCACGCTCCGGCTGTGCCGCCTCGAGTGCGTGGATGTAGAAGTGGCAGATTCCCGGATGGTCGGGGGCGGAGAGGAGCCCGCGCTCGAGCCAGCGCAGGATGCGCGGCGTCCCCGGGCGTGCGCGTCCGTCGCGCGTCCAGTAGTTCCACGGCGCGAGCGTCATCTGTGCTTCCGCGGCGAGGGCCTGCGCATCCGGATCGTTAGGGGTGGCGTCGGCGAGGCGCCCCATCGCCAGGGCGTACGCGCTGTCGTGCGCCGCGCGCCCTGTGGACTCATCACCAAGAAAGCGGGCCGCGAGGGCGTTCACCCACATCCGCTCTTCATCGTCGACCGGCGCGCGGCGCACCATCGACACGGCGCGCTGAGTCGCGGCGACGGCCTGTCGCTCGGCTGCCACATCCATCGGAGCGTTGATGTTGGGGCCCAACGCCACGGCCTCGCCCCACACGCACATCACGCAGCGCGGATCGAGCCGTTGCGCTTCGCGAAAGGCGCGCAGGGCTTCCTTGTGATTAAAGGCGTAGTACAGGCGGAGTCCCTGGTCGAAGTACCGCTGTGCCAGCGGGACGCGCGTATCGATGCGCCGGCGCCAGTTGCCGAGCTTCGCCATGAGCGGGACGCTCCCCGGGGCGGACTCCACGGCCGAGGAGACGACCGTCTCGCCCGTGGCGGAATGCGTGTGCTGTGCGGCGAGTGGTGTGTCCGATGGCCACACCGACAACACGGCGGAAGCGGCCACGACCACGACCGACGTGACGAAGGTGCCGGCGTGTGGGGCGCCAGCTCTGCGATGCATGAACGTCATAGGTCTACCGGAGCTGGGGGTGGCATCGATGCCACAGGGTGGCTTCTCGTGCGCACCCCCGATACGTTCTGCATTGCGCAGCGCGGAACACATTCACGACAGTGCAGCCCGCGCGATCACGAGGCGATGGCATGAGTCAGACCGACGCGACGGAGATCACGCGCCTGCTCGCCGCCCTGCGAGGCGGCGATGCCCACGCAGGCGAGCGGATCTTTCCGTTGGTGTACGACGAGCTCCGACGAGTGGCGGGACGCATCCTGTCGGGTGAGCGCGCCGATCACACCTTCAATCCCACGGACCTGGTGCACGAGGCGTGGCTCCGCCTGGGGCTCGCCCCGGGGGCCGGCGTCGTGATGCCGGCCGTCGATCGGTCGCACTTCCTCGGGATCACGGTGCGGGCGATGCGGCAGGTGCTCATCGACCACGCGCGTCGTCGTGGAGCCAACAAGCGCGGTGCAGGCGCGGTGCGTGTCACCCTCGGCGACAGTGTGGGAGCCAATCGTTCGTCGCCGGAGGAGCTGCTCGCGCTCTTCGATGCGCTGGAGCGGCTGGGCGACGTCGATGGACGCCTGCGCCAGGTGGTGGAGTACCGCTACCTCGCGGGGCTCACCGAGGAGGAGACCGCCGAGGTGCTCGGCGTCACCACGCGCACCGTGCAGCGCGATTGGGTCAAGGCGCGCGCGTGGTTGTATCGCCAGCTCTACGCCGACCAGGAAGCGCGATGAGCGACACGATGCTCGCGCGCCGCGCGCTGGCGCTGTTCGACGCGGCGCTCGAGGTGCCAACCGAGACCCGCGATGCGTGGGTGGCGCGCGAGTGCGCGGGCGACGAGCCGTTGCTGCAGGAGGTGCGCGCCCTGCTCGACGCCACGCATCGCTCCGACGGGATCCTGGAGTCCAACCCGGCGCTTGGTGCCGGGGACGGACTCGGCGAGTCGTTAGGTGCGGCGCTGAAGGGGCGATACACCATCGGGCGCGAGATCGGGCGCGGCGGGATGGCGACCGTCTTCCTGGCGCACGAACTCAAGCACGACCGCGACGTCGTCATCAAGGTCCTCGATCCCGGCATCGCCCACCTGTTTGGCGCCGAGCGATTCCTGCGCGAGGTCCGCATCGCGGCGACGCTGGCGCACCCGCACATCGTCCCGCTCATCGACTCGGGGGAGGCCGACGGCTTCCTCTACTACGTGATGCCGTGGATGGAGGGGGAGACGCTGCGTGACCGGCTCCGTCGTGGCCAACCGGGGGCGGACGAGGCGCGCGCCATCCTGCGCGACGTGGCCGGGGCGCTCGCCTTCGCCCACGAGTCTGGGATCATCCATCGCGACCTCAAGCCGGAGAACGTCCTCCTCACCGCCGGCCATGCCTACCTGCTCGATTTCGGGATCGCCAAGCTGCTGGACGAGTCGCCGGGCGCGCTCTCCATCACCTCACCCGGGTTGCCGTTAGGCACGCGTCGGTACATGGCGCCTGAGCAGGCGGTCGGCGCCGCCGACGTCGATGCGCGCGCCGACGTCTTCGCCTGGGGGATCCTCGGCGTCGAGACGCTGACCGGGATCACGGTGCCGCCGGTGGGGGCGGAAGGGGCGGCGATGCGGTTATTGGGGACGCGGGCCGACATCCCTTCGTCGCTGTCGACGCTCCTGCAGTCGTGCCTCGCCGAGCAGTCGGTGCGCCGCCCGGACAGCATGGCGGATGTGCTGCAGCGCCTGGACGCGATGTCGGCCGAGCGGTTGGCGCCGGCCACGCGCGCGTCGAGCGCGCCGGCGGGGCGTCGCCGCCTGCTGTGGACGGTTGGGGCGATCGGTGCGGTGGCGATCGTGGCGGCCGTGGCGGCCTCGCAGCGCGATCGCGCACTGGTGGACGAGGGGCCCATCGCCCAACCGGTCGCCGTGTCGGTCCTGCAGAACGAGACCGGTGACAGCACACTCGACGTCCTGGGGCGCTTCGCCGGCGATTGGGTGACGGAAGGACTGCAGCGTATCGGCTCGGTGCGCGTGGTGCCGTGGAGCGACGCGCGCCTGGCGTCGGAGCGCGCGCGTACGGCCGGGACGCCGCTGGTCTCATCGCTGCACGACGAACTGCACGCGGGGACGGTGGTGACGGGCTCCATCTATCGCCGGCGCGACTCGCTCCACTTCCACGGACAGCTCATCGACGCGCGTTCGGGGCGCGTGGTGGTCTCGCTCCCACCGGTCATCGTCCCCGCCGATAGCAACGAAGCGGGGATCTCGCAGCTGCGCGATCGCGTGATGGGGGCGGTGGCATCGATGCGCGACGATCGCGTGGCAGCGCTCCCCGGCTTCGCCAGTTCCCCACCGTCGTTTCCCGCCTACCAGGCGTTCGATGTCGGCTTCGACCACTTCCTGGGGCAGCGCTATGCGGAGGCGCTCACCTCGTTCCGCGACGCGTTCGGGCGCGACACGACCTTCACGCTCGCCCTCCTGATGGGGGCGCGCGCCGCGTGGAACAGCGACGACTTCGCCGTGGCCGAATCGCTGGTGGCGCGCGCGCGGGCGCAGAAGCGCGACCTGGGCGTCTATCACGAGTCGTCGCTGCGCTTTCTCGAGGCGTTGCTCGCCGGCGACGGCGCGGCGGCGCGCGTGGCGATCCAGCGCGCTGCCTCCACCACCGCCAACGCACGCGCCAACTTCGACTACGCCGCCGCACTCCTCCACAATGGGCAGGCGCGCGAGGCGCGCACGTTGCTGCTGGCGATGAACCCCGATCGGGGCGAGTTGCGCGGCTGGAGCTCGTACTGGACGCAGCGGGCGCATGCTGCGTATCTGTTGGGGAAGCACGAGGAGGCGCTGGAGGCGGCGCGCGAGATGGCGCGCCGCTATCCCGATCGTCGCGTGGCGCACGTGCTGCAAGCGCGCGCCCTGGCCTCGGCGGGGGCGCTGCGACAGCTCGATTCCTCGCTCGCGGCGTGGGATTCGCTCCCCGCCGACGTCTACTGGTCGCAGGGGGCGGCGATGATCGTGGCGGGCGAGGAACTCATGCGGCGCGGACGCACCGAGGACGGCGAGCAGTATGCGCTGCGCGGCGTGACCTGGCTGACGAACCGCCTCGTCGCCCTCCCCACCAACCGCGGCCATCGCTACTGGATCGGCTCGGGGTTGTATGACCTCGGGCGCTACGCCGATGCGCGCCCCTACTTCGAAGGGTTGGCCAAGGAGTTCCCGGAGCGCCTGAACTTCCGCGGGATGGCCGCGCTCACCGCGGCGCGTGCCGGCGACCGCGCGGCGGCGGCGCGCTGGCTGGGGACGCCCCCCCCGCGCGAGCGCGGGGCACTCCTCCTGTATCGGGCACGACTCGCGGCAATCGATGGCGATCGCGACCGCGCGACCGCCCTCCTCACCGACGCGCTCGAAGCGGGGGTCGATGGCTTCCCCTGGGTCCCAGGCCTCGCCTTTCGCGAGTTCGAGCCGCTCGAGCGCACCGCGCGCGGCCGCGCCATGCTCGGCGCCCGTTAGGCAACAGCACGGACCCGGCCAGGTGCCCGCGCGTCGGGCGCTACTTCTTCTCGGAGAGCTTGGCCAGCAACGCCTCGAACGTCTTCCGCGCCTCCTCGTCCACCGCGACGCGGTGCGTGAGGTGAGCGAAGGCATGGTCCGAGAGGCCGTGCTCCTTGAGGATCGCCAGGCGGCCGGTGCGCAGCTTCTCCCGCAACTCCCCCTGCACCTCCGGTTTCTTGCTCTTGGGCTCGGCCAGTTCGGCCTGCACCCGATCTCGCAGCGCGGCGATGGCCAGGTGCGCGCGGGCGAACGCCTCCATGGTCGCGGGCGTCACGACGCTGTCGCCTTGTTGGGCTACGAGCAGCCTGGGCGTCGCCGCGCCGAGCGCGAGCGTGAAGCAGAGGAAGACCGCGAGGCGGACCAACCGCATGACCAGGGGTGTGTGAGGGCAGGGCAGGAGGGGGGCGCGACCAACTTCGAGGGCGCTCCCCCCCCTCGTCAACCGCCGGCGGCCATGCCACCGCGGCGCATGTGGGGCACAGGCCACATCCACGCCCCCGGATGCGTCTTGCGGGGGGATGGGCCGCCCCGCAATATCGCCCGGCTTGTCCTGCGGGCGCTCCCCCCTGTGAACGCTGTGAACGAGGTCGTGCATGAAGACGCTGTCCGCCCTGGCCGCGACCGTTGGACTCGTCCTGGTAGCCCCCGAGCACTCCAGCTCGCGCACGCCGCCGCGCCCGGCCCCGGCCGAGTTCAACGCGGTGGTGAAGCAGTACTGCGGGAAGTGTCACAACGCGACGGCCAAGCGCGGCAATCTGTCGTTGGCCGCCTTCGACGTCGGGGCGGCACCGATGCAGGTGGACGTGGCGGAGAAGATCGTCGCCAAGCTGCGTTCGGGGATGATGCCGCCGCCGGGGGCCGCGCGCCCGGCGCCTGATACCATCGACGCGCTCGTCGCCACGCTGGAGCACCAGCTCGACTCGGCCTTCGTCGCAAACCCCGACCCCGGGCACCGCACCTTCCAGCGCCTCAACCGTGCCGAGTATCGCGCGTCGGTGAAGGAGCTGCTGGGGCTCGACGTCGATGCGGCGGTCTACCTCCCGCCCGACACCAAGAGCGACAACTTCGACAACATCGCCGACGTACAGGCGCTGTCGCCGACGCTGCTCGACGGCTACCTCCGCGCAGCGAGTGACATCAGCTGGCTCGCGGTGGGGAATGCACGGGCGAGCGCGGCGTCGCACACGTACACCGTCCCCAAGACGGCGTCGCAGACCGATCACGTCGAGGGGACGCCGTATGGCTCGCGCGGCGGGATCTCGGTGGTGCACGTCTTCCCGGCGGACGGCGAGTATCGCTTCACGATGGAGTTCTTCCACGAGACGACCGGCGCCTTCGCTGGCGGGCTCGCGCGCGGGGAGAAGGTCGAGGTGTCGATCGACGGCGAGCGCGTCGCGCTCCTCGACATCGATCGCTTCATGCACGCGTCGGACCCCAACGGCGTGGCGATGTCCAGCGAGGGGGTGCAGGTGACCGCCGGGGCGCATCGCGTGGCGGCGGCCTTCATCCCGCCCGGTTTCCAGGGGGTGGTGCAGGACCTCATCTCTCCGCTCAAGTGGTCGCTGTCGAGCACGTCGAACTCGACCGCGTACGGCTTCACGCTCCTCCCGCACCTGCGCGACATCACCATCAAGGGTCCATACGTCACGAAGGGGGTGTCGGAGACGCCGGTGCGTGTGCGCCTCCTGTCGTGCCGTCCGTCGGCCACCGCGACGACCACCGCGACGACCACCGCGACGGCGGGGCAGGGGCGCAGCTGCGCGCAGTCGATCATCGAGCGCGTGGGGAGCCAGGCGTATCGCCGCCCGCTCACCGACGAGGACCGGCGCGGTCTGATGTCGCTGTACGACGCGGCGAGCAAGGACGGTGGCTTCGAGAACGGGGTGCGTGGCGCGGTGGAGGGGATCCTGGCGTCGCCCGACTTCGTCTTCCGTTTCGAGCGCGCCCCGGCAGATGCAACGCCGGGGAAGGCCTATCGCCTGCGCGACCTCGACCTCGCCTCGCGCCTCTCGTTCTTCCTCTGGTCGGCGCCCCCTGATCGCGCCCTCATTGCCGCGGCGCAGCGCGGGGCGCTGTCGACGCCGACGGGGCTCGAGCGCGAGGTGAAGCGGATGCTCGCCGATCCACGGGCGACTGCGCTCTCCACGCGCTTCGCCGCGCAGTGGCTGCGCCTCCCCGACCTCGACATCGTCCAGCCCGACGTTCGCCAGTATCCCGACTTCGACGAACAGCTGCGCCGGTCGATGCGGCGCGAGACGGAGCTGTTCTTCGACTACCTGGTGAAGGAAGACAAGAACGTCCTCGACCTGTACCGCGCCGACTACACGTTCGTGAACGAGCGGCTGGCGCAGCACTACGGGATTCCCAACATCGCCGGGAATGCGTTCCGCCGGGTGCAATACCCGGACAGCGTGCGCCGCGGCCTCCTCTCGCACGCCAGCGTCCTCACCCTCACCTCGCACGCCACGCGCACCTCGGCGGTGGAGCGCGGGAAGTGGGTGATGGAGGTGCTGCTCAACTCACCGCCGCCACCGCCGCCGCCCGGGGTCCCCGACCTCGAGGCGACGCCCGGGAACGCCGGCGCGCGCCTGCTCACTGTGCGCGAGCGCATGGAGCAGCACCGCAAGAACCCGGCGTGCTCGTCGTGCCACAAGATGATGGACCCGATCGGGCTGGCGATGGAGCACTTCGACGTCACGGGGCGCGTGCGCCTGCGCGACAACGGGATGCCGATCGATTCGCGCGGCGAGCTGTGGGACGGGAGCAAGGCGGAGAACCTCAACCAGCTGCAAACGGCACTGCTGCGCCGACAGGAAACCCTGCTGCGCACCTTCACGCGCAACCTGATGGCCTATGCCATCGGTCGGCGCGTGGAATCGCCCGACATGCCAATGGTGCGCCAGATCGTGCGCGACGCGGCGCAGCAGGACCACCGGATGTCGGCCTACATCCTGGGGGTGGTGAAGAGCCCCGCGTTCCGCATGCAGAAGCCCGACGACACCCCGACGAAGGCGAACGACGCGCTTCAGGGGGCGGCGTCTCCCGCCGCGTCGCGCGACCTCCTGCAGGGCACCCCGCACTCCACGCGCTGACCACCACTCGACGCAGCCAAGGGAACGATCGATGGCGATTCTCACCAAGCAACCGCTGGCGCGCCGCACCTTCCTCAAGGGGATGGGGGCGATGGTGGCCCTCCCCTATCTCGACGCGATGGCGCCGATCCGTTCGGCGGGGGCTCGCATGGCCGCCGCCGCGGACCCGACGCGGCTGCTCTGCCTCGAGATGGTGCATGGCGCCGCCGGCTGCGCGCCGTTTGGCCTCACCGAGCATCTCTGGGCCCCGGCGGTGACGGGCAAGGGGTTCGACCTGGGCGCGACGTCGCTCGCCCCGCTGGAGCCGTGGCGCAACTACCTCACGATCGTGAGCAACACCGACGTGCGGATGGCCGAGGCCTACAAGTCGGAAGAGATCGGCGGCGATCATTTCCGCTCGAGCGCCGTCTTCCTCACGCAGGCGCATCCGACGCAGACGGAAGGGTCGGACATCTACGTCGGCACCTCGCTCGACCAGATGTATGCGCAGCGCTTCGGGCAGGCGACGCCGATCCCGTCGATGCAGCTGTGCATCGAGCCGCTCGACCGTGCCGGCGGCTGCGCGTACGGCTATTCGTGCATGTACACGGACTCGATCTCGTGGGCGTCGCCGACCGAGCCGCTCCCGATGATCCGCGACCCGCGTGTCGCCTTCGAGCAGCTGTTCGGCACGGGCGGGACGCCGGCCGAGCGTGCGGCGCGCACGCGCAGCACGGGGTCGGTGCTCGACTGGATCACCGGGCGCGTGGCGCAGCTCAAGCGCGAGCTGGGGCCCAGCGATCGGGCGCGCATGGACCAGTACCTCGAGAACATCCGCGAGATCGAGCGGCGCATCCAGCACGTGGAGAAGCGCAACGCGAGCGGCGAGGAGCGCGAACTCGCCGGCGCGCCGGCCGGCGTCCCCGATTCGTTCGGCGAACACGTGAAGCTGATGTTCGACCTGCAGGTCCTCGCGCTGCAGTCGGACATGACGCGCGTCTTCTCGTTCAAGCTCGGGCGCGACGCGTCGGCACGCGTCTATCCCGACAGTGGGATCATGACCGGCTTCCACCCCGCGTCGCACCACGGGAACAATCCGGCGCGCGTGCGCGAGTTTGCCGAGATCAACAAGTATCACGTCTCGCTCCTCCCGTACCTGCTGGAGAAGCTCAAGACGACGATGGATGGCGACACGCCGCTGCTCGACAAGACGACGATCGTGTACGGCTCCCCGATGTCGGACAGCAACACGCACAACCACCGGCGCTGCCCGCTCATCCTGCTGGGGAAGGGGAACGGGGCGCTTGCCGGCAACGTGCACCTCAAGGCGCCGGACGGGACGCCGATGGCCAATGCGATGCTCTCGCTCATCCACTCGCTGGGGATGACGGACGTGCAGAGCTTCGGCGACAGCACCGGCGAATTCACCTTCTGATCGCCCGTTCCTGCGACGACACCGACGGATGACTGGCATGACTGATCGTTCCAAGCGAACGCTGCCGATCGTTGGGCTCATCGCCCTCGCGCTGCCCGCCGCGGTGGCATCGGCGGTTCCGGCGTACCCGCTCCACCTTCCCCTGGCGGAGCGTGCCCGATTGGCGCCGGTTGCGCCGGTCGCCGAGGCGGCGATGCGGGGTGACGTGGCCGCGGTGCGCGCACTCCTGGCCAAGGGGAGCGACGTGAACGCGGCGCAAGGGGATGGGATGACCGCGCTGCACTGGGCGGCCGACCGCGGCGACGCCGCGCTGGCGACGCTCCTCCTGCGGGCGCGGGCGAACGTGAAGGCAACGACGCGCATCGGCGGCTACGCGCCGCTGCACGTAGCGGCGAAGAACGGGAGCGCACCGATCGTGAGGGCGCTTCTCGGCGCTGGCGCGGACGCCAGGGCGACGACGACCGATGGCGTCACCGCGCTCCACTTCGCGGCGATGGGGGGCGATGCCTCGATCGTGACGATGCTGGCCAAGGCCGGGGGCGACGTGAACGCCGCCGAGCCGTCGATGGGGGAGACGCCGCTCATGGTCGCCGCGGCGCGCGGGCGCGCCGCCGCGGTGAAGGCGCTGCTCGCGTTGGGGGCCAAGCCCGGCATCCTGGCCAGGACGTACGACCCGATGGCGGCGACGGCGCAGGACCGGCAGGCGCGCACGACGCGCAACGCCGTGCTGGCCAAGCTGCGCGAGGAGCAGGGGAAGGCGAAGGACCCCAACTGGCAGCCCGACGCCCGGCAGGTGCAAGCCGCGGTGCGCGCGGCGCTGGCCACGGAGCGCGAAGCGGCGAGCGAGCAGGCGGTGGCCGGCGCCAAGGCGGCGGCCGCGGCCGAGGAGGCGCGACTGGCAGCGCAGGGCGGGCCCGGGCTCGACGACGACTCGCCGGGCTACACCGAGTTGCTGGGCCCGCAGGGCGGGCACTCGGCGTTGCTGCTGGCGGTGCGCGAGGGTGAGCTGGCGGTGATCGACGCGCTGCTCGACGGCGGCGCCGACATCAACCAGGTGAGCGGGGGAGATCACACGTCGCCGCTCCTCATGGCGGCGATCAATGGCCAGTACGACGCGGCGATGAAGCTCCTCGCGCGCGGTGCCGATCCAAACCTCGCCAGCGACGCCGGCGCCACGCCGCTCTATGGAGTACTGAACAAGGAGTGGGCGCCGACGTCGCGCACGCCGCAGCCGGCCTACCAGCTGCAACAGCACGCCACCTACCTCGACGTGATGGCGGCGCTCCTCAAGGCCAAGGCCAACCCCAACGTGCGCCTCACGCGCTCGCTCTGGTACACGACGTACAACCGCGACAACCTGCGCGTCGACTTCGCGGGGGCCACGCCGTTCTTCCGTGCGGCGTACGCCACCGACGTGGAGGCGATGAAATTGCTGCTGGCGGCGGGGGCCGATCCCAAGATCGCGACGATCAAGCCGGCAGCGCGCGCCCGGCGCCCCGGCGCCCCGGCGCGCGAGGACCCCTCCGGCCTCCCCCCCATCCCCGACGGCGGGCTCGGCGTCCTCCCCATCCATGCGGCGTCAGGGGTCGGCTACGGGCAGGGCTTCGCCGCCAACGACCACCGCCACGTCCCTGACGGTTGGCTCCCCGCCGTGAAGTTCCTGGTCGAGGAACTCGGCGCCGACGTCAACGCCCGCGACTTCAACGGCTACACCCCGCTCCATCACGCCGCCGCCCGCGGCGACAACGAGATGATCAAGTACCTCGTGTCGAAGGGGGCCGACGTGACGGCCGTGGCCCGCACCGGCCAGACGACCGCCGACATGGCCAACGGTCCGGTGCAGCGTATCTCGCCCTATCTCGATACGGTCAAGCTGCTGGAGAGCCTGGGGAGCAAGAACAACCACAAGTGCGTGTCGTGCTGACGTGATCCCTTCGCGGCTTCGCGGCTTCGCGTGAGACGATCAACGACGGACTCACGCGACGCCGCGAAGGCGCGAAGAGGGGGTGGATCGCGATCGGTGTTGCGTTACTTCGACTTGAGCGCCCGGTACTGGGCGATCGCCAGGTCGACCTTCATGTCGACGGCGACCTTCCCGATCTCGGCGGAGGCCTTGGTGGGATCGCCGTTCACGCCGGAGTCGGGTGAACCGCCGCCAGGTGCAATCGCCTCGCGGCGGATCCCTTCGGGGTGGACGTAGAGCATCTGCGAGGTGTCGGTCGTCCCGGCGTGTGACCCGACGGTCCTGGCGTCCCAGCCGTAGGTCTTGAGGAGCCAGTCGCGGAGCTGGACGCGCGCCTTCTGGTAGTAGTCGACGAGCGCGTAGACCGTCACGCCGCTCCCCGCCCACTCCTTGTTGAGCGAGTCGGCGACGGCGACGAGCCCCTGCTGGTTGCCGCCGGAGTCGCCGATGAAGAGGATGTCGGTGAAGCCGTGGACGCGGAGCGAGCGCGCCGCCGCGTCGAGCAACCGATCGTAGGCCGGCGACGGGAGGGTGATCACCCCGGGCTTGTCGCCGAAGTCGGGCTTCGACCAGTCCCCCTCGGGGACGTACTGGACGGTCGGGGCGACGAGTGCGTTCCCGAGCTTCTGGGCGATCTGCCCGGCCGCGAAGGTCACGATGTAGTTGTGCTTCCCCAGCACCATGTGCGGCCCGTTCTGCTCCGTACCGCCCGTTGGGACGATGACCGCCTTCTTTCCGGCAGCGATGGCGTCGCGGATCTCGGTCCAGGTCATCGCCTCGAGATACGGCGCCCCCTGCACCAGGAAGCGGTGCCCCTGTGCGCCTAACGGCGAGGCGAGGGGAAGGAAGGCCGCGGTTGCGAGGGCGAGTGTCGTCAGGCGGCGCATCAGTTGGACCCTCCCGCCGCCAGCAGTGCGCGGATCTGCGCCAGCGCGTTGTCGACCTTGATCTGCGAGAGCTTCTTTCCCAGCGCTGGCGTGGCCTTGGTCGGGTCGCCGCTCACCCCGCTCTCGGGGCCACCCCCTGCTGGCGCCCGCTTGTCATTCCGCACGAACGACGGGTTCACGTACATCATCTCCGACGTGTCGACCATCCCGGCGTGGTTCCCGATGGCGTCGAGCGGGAAGCCGAGCCCTTGGAGGTAGGTGCGGATGTCGGCCGCCGACTTGGTGTAGTAGTCGCCGACGAAGAGGGCGCGACCGCCCTTCTCGCGCCACGACGCGTTCAACCGCTCGGCCGCGGCCTTCATCCCGTTCTGGTTGCCGCCGGAGTCGCCGATGTAGATCACCGTCGTGAAGCCACCGGCACGCAGGCTCTCCCCCGCGTGTACGAGCAGCTCGACGAAGCGGTCTTCCGGGAGGGTGATCGACCCCGCCTTCGCCATGTGGCCGCGGAGCGGCGGCTCCCAGCTCCCCTCGGGGACGTAGGTGATGATCGGGGCGACGAGGGTGCGGCCTAACGCGCGGGCGATTGCCTCGCTGGTGTGCTCGAGGACGAAGTGATGCTCGCCGGTGACCATGTGCGGCCCCTTCTGCTCCTGCCCGGCCGTCCCGATGATGATCGTCGTCGTTCCCGCGCGCTGCAGGTCGCGCACTTCGTTCCACGTCAGCTCCTCGAGGAAGACGGTGTCGGGAGGGCGCTGCGCGCTGACGGTCAGTCCCGGCATCAGCAAGGCGAAGCCCACAACGAGGGGAAGCGAAGCACGACGCATCGACCGAGTCTCCGGCGGTTCGGGGTGCGGGAAGTTGCGTGTCCACGCGACATCGGGCTAGCGCCACGCAAAGGTCGGCCGGGCGCTGGACACCTTCGGCGAAACTCGGCAACGTCTGATCAGTAGTGCCGGACATCCACGCCGTCGTTTCCGCGATCGTCCCTGCGGTCGTTCCAAACCCCTCCTCATGTCCTGGCTCGCTTCGTTCGTCGTCGCCTTCCTCACTGGCGTCGTTGGACTCCTCCTTGGCGGCTTCGTCGCCAGTCTCGCCGTCTCGTGGCACCGCATCTCGTCGTTCGAAGGGGGCTCCGGCTACTTCGTGATCGGGATGGCGCTCCTCGGCTTCATCGGCGGTGCCATCGTGGGGCTCGTCACCGCGCGCATGATGGCGCCGGCCTCGCCTTCCTTCCTCAGGGTGCTCGGCACCGGCGCGGGCATCGTCGTCGCCGCCATCGGCTGCATCGGCGGCATCTCGCGCGCCACTGCCGACATCGATCCCACCATCGACGGCGCTGGGCTCTACCTCGCCGTCGAGCTGCGCTGGCCGGCACGGGAGGCGCGAGCGCCGGGCGCATTCGCGGGCGAAGGGTACGCACGCCTCGATGCAGGATCGCCAGGCAACGTGCAGCGCGGGCGTGGCGCCGGGATCCTCTTTGTCGACGACGCGCGGCAGGAGGACGGGCGATGGGTCGTCCCCGGCATCGCGAATGTCTGGACCTCGCGCGGGCAGCGCCTCCTCGAAGTGGGGATCGGTGACTCCACGCTGGGCAGCTTCATCGTCCCGCTCCCGGCGCAGCCCGGCCCCAAGGAACAGGAGTGGAGCGACTGGCTCCCGCACGCGCGCCCGGGGGCCGCGCCACTCCCCGACCAGTTCACCTATCGCTTCCGCGTGGTGAAGGTCGGCACCGCAATGCGCACGCAGCACGTCGGGCCGTTCGAGGTCGCGACGCTCGTCGAGGATCTCTTTCATGTAGGCGACGTCGAGCGCCTCGCGGCGACGTCGTCCTTCCACGTGACCTACAAGGGGGGAGCAGTTGCCTCGCTCGACACGATCGGGGCGGTGGCCGAACTGCCGGGAGCGACCCCGGCGTTGCTGGTGCGCACCGGTGCGGCGCGCGACAACGGCGCGTGCGTCGTCGTCCAGGAGGAGGGCGGCCAGCCGAAGCTCACGAGTGCCGGCGACTGCGGCCCGTCGATCGACGGGTGGTTGCTGACATCGGACACGACGGCGTGGCATGCGGCGTACGACCACAAGCGGGCGCCGGGGTGGCTCGATCGCACCACGTTCGCGACGCCCGGGCTCTATCTCCTGTCGAATGGCGTCCTCGACACGCGGGCGATGCGCTACGCCGCGGCGCCGGCACGCACCTTCGCCCCCGACGACAGCGGGAACACGCGCGAGGTCTATGCGATCAATGGGCTCCCGCCGCTCGCGCTCGCGCCTGACGAGTCGAGCTACGTCTGGTATGGGCACGCGGGCGACGAGGATCATCCCGTCCTCGTGACGACGCGCTGGTCGACCGGTGCGTCGACCGCCGTGGCGATCGACCGCCCTCGCATGCGCTACACCGACTACCGTCGACTCGACCCGGCCTGGGTGGCGCATCACTTCGAGTGGCGTCGAGGTGGCGATGGCGCATTGCAACTGGCGGCGCGCGCGCAGTTCACCCCCTTGCCGTATGTCGGCGTCCGCGAGGTCGACGCCAAGGGGGTGATGTCGTCCTATTACCTCAAACCGGGGGGGACGGAATTGCGCAACGCGATCGTGGACGCGATGGTGCAGGAGTTCGGCGCCGAGCGGCTCCCCGACGAGTTGAACGGGTATCACCGCGTCGTCCGCCTCGACGGGCGCCTCCTCAAGGCCGCCAATGTCGACGGCGGGGGCTTCGTCTCCATCGGGATGGACTTCGGCACCGTCGATTCCGACTTCATGAAGCAGCTGGCCGACCGCCTCGACCGCCTCGTGGCCTCGGGGAAGTTCGATGCGCTCTTTCACGTCGATCCCAAGCCGGTGAATCCGTGATCTCCCTTCGCCTCTCGTTATGCGCGGCGATGCTCCCGGCGCTCCTCGCCGGGTTCGCGCGGCAGCGCACCCCCGCCGACGTCGCGCGCGAGCTCATCACCGCCGACCGTGCGCTCGCCACTGCGGCGGCGCAGGATGACGTCGTCACCGCACTCGGCCGCGCCTTCGCGCGCGACGTCGTCCTCCCCGACCGCACCACCAGCTCGTTCGCACATGGGCGAGAGGCGGCGCTCGCCGTGCTGCGGCGCGACACGCTCGTCGCCAGGTCGCACCTCGCCTGGACGCCGATTCGTGCCGGCGTCTCCGCCGATGGCACGCACGGCTTCACCTACGGCTACACGACGCTCACCCGCCCCGACGGGAGCCACGCGCTCGGGAAGTACGTCGCGTACTGGGTGCGGGAGGGCGCCGACTGGCGCATCGCGGTGTATCGCCGCGTGGGGCGGCCGGCGGGAGACGTGTCGCTTGCGGAGCGGGCGCCGGCGCTGCCGCCGCGCCTGGTCGCCCCCGCGACCAGCGCAGCGATGCAGGCGCGGTTGTCGGAGGAACTGGCCCAGGCCGAGCGTGACTTCTCGCGAGATTCGAAGGATGGGCGCGTGATCGGCGCCGCCTTCGCGCACTACGGCGATCCGTCAGCCGCAAACGTGGGCGACGGTGCGCCGTTCACGTTTGGTCCCGACGCCATCGGCGCCTCGGTGCAGGCGGGGGTCGACAGTTCCACGCGCATCACGTGGGGGCCGGACGAGGTGCGCGTGGCGTCGAGCGGCGACGTGGGGGTGACGATCGGGATCATCACGATCGAACGGCGCAGCGCTGCGGCTCCCCCGCAGGCGCTGCGCCTGCCGTACTTCACCATCTGGCGCCGCGACGACGTGAAGAAGCCGTGGCGCTACGTGGCGGAGTGAGGCATCGACGTGATGCTGCGCTGACGCCAGCCGACTACCGCACGCGCACGGTGATGGCATTCGACGTGGCGCGTGCGCCGCGCGCGTCGGTCACCGTCATGCGCACGGAATACGTCCCGGTCGCAGTGTAGCTGCGCGACACCGTGAAGCTCCCCGGCGCGGTGCGCGTCCCCGACGTGGTGCCGTTTCCCCATGCGATGCTCCACGGCCACGGGCCGTCGCCGGCGTCGGGATCGGTCACGGTGGCGCGGATCGTGAGACTCTGACCACGCCGGATCGAGGTCGAGGTGGTCGCCGCCAGTGTGGCCGTCGGCGGGGTGTTGACGGTGCCGCCGCCCGTCCCGGCCGGGACCACGGTCCACGCGACCGCGTGCACGCCGCCTCCGTCGAAGTACGACTCGCCGACGACTACCCCGTTGTTGTTGATGCCGCGCGCCACGGAGGTGTTCACCGTCGCGTTAGGCCACGGTGCGAGCGGGATGTACTCGCCGTTGCGCCAGAGGACGCCGGTGCTCCCGACCGTCCCCACGACGTCGCCGGCGTCATTGATCTCGTAGACGCGGTTGGCCATCGGTGACGGGAGCGGGAGCGCCTTCACGACACCGTTCACCCAGACCACAGGATAGCCGCCGTTGCTCTGCCCGGCGACGTCGCCGCGCGCGTTGATCGAACGTCCCGACGACTGGAGAAACGCACCGGGAAGGTCGGGCAGGATCGTGTAGGTCCCGTTCTGCCAGCGCCACGCGTACTCGCGCGCCCCGGTCGCGCCGAGCGTCCCGGTCCCCGTCACCTGGCCGACGTCGTTGATGTCGTAGGCCATGGCAAAGGATCCACCGGCCATCGTGCCGAGGTCGCGCGCGAGGACGCCGTTGCGCCAGATCCCGGCGTGCCGGTAGATCGGCTCGGTTGTTCCGCCGCCACTCCCGCCGCCGGCGACTTCGCCGAGGGCATTGATCCCGTTGGCAGCCGCACCTGATGCCGCAGTACCGGGGAAGGGGGCGAGCTTTACGGCGATGCCACCGCTGTTGAACGAGCCGTAGCCGATTCCCCCGGATCCCTGGTTGGAGAAGCCGATGAACTGCCGGCTTTCGTTCATTTGGGTGTAGGTCGTCACGGCCGAGCCGGGTTGGGCGAGCGTGTCGACGATCGTACCGTTCGCCCAGACGACGCGCCGGTTGTTGCCGGTGGCGTCCGCGGCAATGCCGACGACTTCCCCGAGGTTGTTGATGTCGTGGGCGCTGGAGTAGAGCCCTCCTGGGATGAGGCCGAGGTCGGTGATGGTGATGTCCCAGTTTCCCACGCGACGCGTGACCGATCCGCGCGTGGTGACCGGGATGGGCGACACGAGTGCCGCCAAGGGCGCCTCGTCACCCGTCGTGACAGTCGACGTGAGTGGAGCCGACGGATCGGCCGAACACGCGGTGCAGAGCGCGGTCCCGGCCAGGGTCAGCGCCGGCATGAGCCAATGGCGCATGGTGCTGCCTCCTTCGTTAGGTTCGCGGCGAGCCTCGTGCGTCGCCGACACGGTGCGGAAGCACGCCGCGTGCCGCCACGCATGCCTAACGTACAACAGCACTTGCGATGCAACCGTCAGGGAAGCGCGTGTGCCGTGGCGATGCAGCTGCTCCGCGGCGTTACACCGAGGCACCGCGCAGCATTCACTCGGTCGCGGTCGGCGAGCGCCGCGCGCGGGACTACGCGCCGCTGCGCATCCGCCGGAAGCGCGCATACGCCAGCGCCCCGCGCGCCGCGAAGAAGACGGCAAAGCCCAGGTCGAGGGCGAGCGTCCCGGTGAGCGGCGGCGACTCCGTGAAGAGGACGCGCCCGCCGACGTAGAGGCCGAGCAGCGTCATCACGCCGGCGATCACGAGGCCGGCACTCGTGGCGCGCGTCGGCGTGGGTGGAGGCGGCGTGGAGGGGGGCGGCGGTGCGCTGGGTCCCGTCATGCGTCGGTTGCAGGAGGTGCGTCGAGGGCGTCGACGCGGTCGGTTGCGCGCTGCGCGTCGCGCGCGGCAATGCGTTGCAGCCGGCGGAGCACGGGGACGGCCATGCGGTCATCGCTGCGCCCCGCCGCTTCCTTGGAGCGTATCACGTCGCTCAGCGATGCCACGGTCGCCGTCACGCCCCCCAGCGCGATCGACTCGGCTTTCTGCCGCAGGTCGTCGTAGCCCGAGGTCCCCGTCGGCTGGAAGAGGAGGTCCAGTCCGCCGTGGCGCGTCTCGAACCGGTGCACCGAGGCGCGCGCCAACCCGGCCGCCGAGAGGTCGGGAGTCCACGCGCGCGGATCGTGATGGCCGCGCGCCACCGCCCCGACGTCGGACAGGACGAGCGCCAGGCGCCGCAGGTTCTCGCGCCCGCGATCCGGCGTGATGTCGACATCGGTGGTGAGCATCGGTGCGCCATGCAGGGCGGCGGCCAGCCCACCCACGAGGACGTAGCGCACCCGATGGCGCTCCAGTGCCGCCAGGATCTCGAGCGGCTGGAAGACGTCCGGGGGCTCCGAGGCCCCCGTCGCGTCCGACGCCGCCTCACCCCCCACGTACGGAAGCGCGGCCAGCAGCCGCTCCAGCCGCTGCAGGTGCGTGTGGGCACGCCGGTCGAGGAGAAGCTGGTCCTCGAAACCACGCACCGGGGTCAGCGTGACGACGACCTCGAGCCCGCACCGCTCCACCAGCTCGTTCAGCTTCTCGAGGGAGGGGAGCGACCGCCCGGACTCCCAACGCGCCACCGCAGACTGGGTCGTTCCGGCGCGTTCGGCGAGCTCGGACTGGGTGATGCCGGCACGTCGCCGTGCTTCGCGAATCAGGTGATGGCTCAGCATCCCCCTACATAGCAGATGAGGTATCCAGCGGCAAGCGCTGGCGAAGTCGCGACCGGACCGTCGCTTCCATCCATTCGTCCCCCGTCGCTGTCTCACCCGACCGAGCGCCCGACCACAGAAACGGAGTCTCCCTCCTGCGAAACTTCCTCGCTCCCCTCGCGTATCTAGGAGAGCAACAGTAAGCTTCCTAGAAACTCTAGGGGAGACACGGTGCAGCCCGAATCGCTCGAACTCCTGCGCGGTACACTCGACCTCCTGATCCTCCGCGCCCTGCAGGTCGAACCCACCCACGGCTACGGCGTCCTGCGCTGGATCGAGCGCGCCACCGGCGACGAGCTCAAGATCGAGGAAGGGTCGCTCTACCCGGCCCTCTATCGCCTGCAGAAGCGCGGGTGGATCACCTCGGAGTGGGGGCTGTCGGAGAACAACCGCCGCGCGCGCTTCTACGCGCTCACGCCGGTCGGGCGCGCCCAGCTCGAGGTCGAGGTCGACGAATTCACCCGCTTTGCCCGCGCGATCTTCCGCGCGCTCGACGTGACGCCGCCACTGGCGGCCGGAGGTACTGCATGAAGCCGGATCGCTCCCGTCGCTACCTGCGCTTCCTTGGCGCGCGCCCCGAGGCCGATGTCGAGGACGAGATCGCCTTCCACCTCGAGATGCGCGAGCGCGAACTCGTCGAGCGGGGGATGGACCCGGCGCAGGCGCGCGAAGAGGCGCGGCGGCGCTTTGGCGACCGGGCGCGCGTGGAAGCGCAGATGCGCCAGATGGAGCGGCAGCGTGCGCGCGGCGACGCGCGGCGCGCTGGATGGCAGACGCTCGGGGGCGACGTGGCCTTCGTCATGCGCACGCTCGTCAGGCAGCCGGCCTTCTCCCTCTCGGTGATCATCACGCTGGGTCTCTCGATCGGCGCCAACGCCTCGATCTTCTCGGCGGTGAACGCCTTCCTCCTCAAGCCGCTCGCGGTGCGGACGCCGGAACGGTTGACGGTGGTGGCGTCGCTCGAGAAGGAAAGTGGCACCACCGGGAGCGTCTCGTATCCGATGTACCGCGAGGTGAAGGGGCTGTCGGTGATGGAGGACGCGGTGTCGTGGATGGGGGTCGAGGCGGCGCTTCGCACCGAAGGCGAGCCCGTTCGCGGCTTCCTGCTGGCCGGGAGCGATAACTACTTCCAGGCGCTTGGCGTGCAGCCGTTGGTCGGGCGGCTCTACACCCGAGCGGATGCGGCGAGCCGTGCGCAGGTCATCGACATCTCCTACACGTACTGGGAGCGTGCCTTCGGCCGTGATCCACGGGTCGTGGGACGCACCATCCACGTGAACGAGATCCCCTTCACCATCATCGGTGTCCTTCCCAAGGGATTCCGCGGGACGCAACCGCTGATCGTCCCCGACGCCTTCCTTCCGGTGGAATCGATGGTGACGGTCGATGCCTCGATCCAGCGGAACCTGGAGTCGATGGGGTGGACCGCGTTCCGCATCCTCGCCTACACCAAGCCCGGGATCAGCCTCGCCAGCGCGCGCACCGCGCTCACGCAGCTGAGCGATGATCTCACCAAGCGCTACCCGGCGGAGTTGGCGGGGCAGCGCCTCATCATGGAGCGGGAGATCCGGGCGCGTCCGGACTACGCCATCTCGCGCCTGACGCCGTGGATTGCCGGCGTCTTCTACGGGATGGTCGTCCTCGCGCTGCTGGTGGCGTGCGCCAACGTCGCGAACCTGCTCCTGGTGCGTGCCACGGTGCGCCGCGGCGAGATTGCCATCCGCTCCGCGTTAGGCGCGTCGCCGGGGCGCGTCATCCGTCTCCTCCTCACCGAGAGCGTCCTCCTGGGGGCGGCGTCGCTGGTGGTGGCCTACCTCCTGTCGCGCTTCTGCATCGGGTGGTTGAACACGTTGCCCGTGGCGGTCGACTTCCCGGTCGACTTCGGCCTCGAGCTCGACTGGCGCGTCTTCAGCTACACCGCGCTCATTTCGCTGCTCGCGGGGGTCCTCTCGGGGCTGGCGCCGGCAATGCTGGGAGCGCGTGCCCAGGTGGCCGAAACGCTGCGTGACGGCGGTCGCGGGGGGAGTGCGGGGCGCGGCCGTACGCGCATGCGTTCGGCGCTCGTCGTGGCGCAGGTCGCCGTCTCGTTCCTCCTGCTCGTGTGCGGCGGGCTCTTCATCCGCTCGGCTCGCAGCGCGGCCAAGCTCGACCTCGGCTTCTCGCGCGATCGCGTCCTCCTGGCGCAGGCCGACCTCTCGCTGCATCGCATCGCGCAGGGGGATGCTCGACAGCTGCAAGACCGCTTCCTCGAGGTGATCGGGGCGCTGCCGGGGGTCGAGCGGGTGGCACTGTCGACGTTCACGCCGATGTCGGGCAACTACAACTTCGCCCCGCTGGCGCTGGAGTTGGGCGAGGAGTCGCCGCAGGCGCCAAACGGCTTCTTCGGGTCGGCGATCGCCTCGGTGTCGCCGGGCTTCATCTCGGCCCTCGGCCTCAAGCTCCTGTCGGGGCGCGACTTCACGCCGCAGGACGATTCGCTCTCCCCCGGGGTGCTGATCGTGAACAAGGCCTTCGTGGACGCGATCTGGCCGGGGAAGGATCCCATCGGGCGGTCGCTCCGCATCGACAAGGACGGGCCGCGCGTGGAGATCGTGGGGGTGGTGGGAACGGCGACGGCGGTGCTCCTGGGGGAGCCCCCGCGTCCGATGGTCTTTCGCGCGCTGCGCCAGAGCCCATCGCAGCAGACCGCCTTCATCATCAGGAGTCGTGGCAATGACCCGTCGGCACTCATCCCCGACGTGCGGCGCGCCGTGGCATCGGTCGATGCGCGCATCCTGCTCTACGGGATGCGCTCGATGGCCAACCACCTCGACCAGGGGATCGCCCTCTTCTTCGTGAAGCTCGGCGCGACGCTGGCCACCGCGATCGGCTTGCTCGGCTTGCTGCAAACCATCGTTGGATTGTACGGCGTGCTGTCGTATTCCGTCGCGCAGCGCAGCAAGGAATTCGGGATCAAGATGGCGCTGGGGGCGCGCAGCGGGTTGATGGTGCAGGAGGTGCTGCGGCAGAGTGCGCGTCTCGTGGTCGTCGGCCTGGGGATTGGCGCCGTCATAGCCTTCGGCGTGACGCGCATGATGGGGAACGTGCTGGTCGGCGTCTCGCCCACCGATGCCCTGGCGTACGGCGGGGCGCTCGTCGTGGTCACGGTGCTGGCGCTGGCGTCGTCGTACCTCCCGGCGTGGCGCGCGTCGCAGGTGGCGCCGGCCGTGGTCGTGCGCGGCGACTAGCCGCCAGGGTCGCGCGGGGCGCGCGGGGGGCGCGGGGCAACTGGCGCGAGGCACGTCCGTCGCGCCACGATTGACGAGGGGCGTGCGTAGCACGGGCATGGGCCCGTGCCGCGCACGCCCCCTTCGATTCCCCCACTCGGAGCCGTCCTCGTGATCCCGTTCCCGCGCGCGACCGTCGCCGCGTTGGTCGCCGTTGCCGTTGTTGTCGCAGTTGGTGCCGCTACAACTCCTGCCGTGGCGCAGGGGAGTCGCACGCCTGGTCCGCCGGAATTGCAACTGCCGGGGATGCGCCTCCGCTTCTCCGCCTCCGATGGGCACGTCGAGTCGCTGACCGACGGTGCGGGCCGCTCGCTCGCCGGGGACGCCGCCGACTCCGTCGGGTTGTGGCGCGTGGAGCTGTCGCCGGGGAGCACGCCCGCGTCGATCCGCGCCACCGAGGCGACGCGCTTCCGCTGGACACCACTCGCGGGGGGCGGGGTGCAGCTCACGTGGGAGGGCTTCGCCGGACGCGCATCGCGCCTGCGCGTGGTGGCGACGGTGCGTCCGCGCGCCGACACGACGACGGCATGGCACATCGCCCTCGAGGGGATCGCCGGGCTCCCGGTGGAGACGGTGCGCTTCCCGCGCCTCACCGGGATCGCCCCGTTAGGCTCGGCGGAGGAGCTGGCGGTGCCGCAGTGGATGGGAGAGCGCACGCGCGAGCCGCGGCGACTCCTCGCCGGACCGGATGGGAACGGGCGCCGGCTGGAATGGACGTATCCCGGGCAGCTCTCCATCCAGGCGCTCTCGCTCACCTCGCCCGGGCGCGGCGGGCTCTATCTCGCCGCCGACGACACGCTCGCCTTTCGCAAGCTCTTCGCCCTCTGGGGAATGCGCGACGGCTCGGCCGGCTACGAGGTGGTCCACGCCCTCTCCGACCCCGGGAAGAACGCTCGTTATGCACCGGCCTACGCGGCGATCGTCGGCGTCGTCGACGGCGACTGGTTCAGCGCCGTGGAGCGCTATCGGCGCTGGGGGACACGGCAGTACTGGGCGCGCACCTCGCGCTTTGCCACGCGGCGTTCGCCCCAATGGATCTACGACACCGGGATCTGGGTCTGGAACCGCGGGCGCTCGAATGTGGTGCTCGAGCCAGCGGCGCAGCTGCAAGCCGACGCCAGGCTCCCGGTGAGCGTCTTCTGGCATTGGTGGCACGGGGGGCCCTATGACACCTCGTTCCCCGACTACCTCCCGCCGCGCGAGGGCGCCGAACCGTTCACGCAGGCGGTGAAGAAGGCGCACGACGCAGGGCTGCACGCCATCGTCTACATGAACCAGCGCCTCTGGTGCGTGGAGACGCCGAGCTGGACGCGGGAGAACGCCGAGCGCTTCGCCGTGCGCGAGCGCGACGGGAAGGTGCGGAAGGAGACGTACAACGTCTTCAACCCGATTCCCTGTGCGCCGATGGACGTCTCGACGCCGTTCTGGCGCGACAAGTACGCGGGGATCGCCGACACGGTCATCCACCAGTACAAGCTGGACGGGATCTACATGGACCAGGCGGTGCTGAGCCTCGCCTGCTGGAGCCCGGATCACGGGCACCCCGTGGGGGGCGGGCACTATTGGATGGATGGCTTCCGCGCCCTGGCGAAAGATCTGCGCCGTCGCGCTGGCACGTTGCCGACGGGCTATGCCGGGGAGGGAGGAGGCGAGAGCTGGCTCCCCGACCTCGACGCCTTCCTCACGCTGCAAGTGAGCCAGGAGCGCTACATGGATCCGGCGAGCGGGTGGGAGCCGCTCCCGATCTTCCAGGCGGCCTACCATCCGTACGCCGTCACCTACGGGACGTACGGCTCGCTCACCTGGCCGCCGTACGACGACCTCTGGCCCGACTCGACGCGCCCCGCGAACGCGATGACGCTCCTCGACCTGAAGTACCGGCAGCAGTACCTGCTGGAGCAGGCGCGGATGTTCGTGTGGGGGATGCAGCCCACGATCGCCAACTTCCTCCCCGAGCAGCTGACGGCACGGCGCGCTGAGATCGACTATCTGGAGCGACTGGCGCGGCTGCGGTATGGCTTCCGTCACTGGTTCCAGGAGGGGACGATGCTGCGTGCGCCGGCGCTCCGTGTGGACTCGGCGGACGTCCTGATGTCGCGCGTCTCGATCTACGCCGCGCGGCGCGGCGGGGCGACGGAGGCGGTGACGCGCGCTCCGCTCGTGCTGGGCGGGGCGTGGCGGGCGAAGGACGGGCGCGTCGCCTTCGCGCTGGCGAGCATCGCCGACGAGGCGAAGGAGGTCGAACTGCGCCTCGATCCGCGTGCATACGGACTGCGATCCGGCGCGCGGCTGGTGCGCTACGGCGACGATGACGCGCGCGAGGTGATCGGGACGGTGGGGCGCGAGGCGAGCACCCTGCGGCTGACGGTCCCGGCGCTACGGGGGATCGTGCTCCGCGTGGAGTAGAAACCCAGGCGGCATGCGGCGGGGGGAAAGGGTAGCGTGATGCCGATCGACTGCCCTTCCCCCGCTTCGCACGATGTCCCAGTTTGCGGCATTCGGACCCGCGCGAGCGAGCCTACAACGAATCGTGAGGCTCGCCCTCTGGCGCTTGCGCGGGCGACCTCGCCACGGCCGCATGTACGTCAGCACCCAATACCTCCGCAAATGGTCGTCCCGACGCCGGACTCCCCCCGGCTCGCTGGAGGTCATCCCTGACGTCTATTCTCCCGAACTGGGGAACCGGCGCGACATCCTGGTCTACCTCCCGCGGAGCTACCACCGCACGGAGCACCCGTACCCCGTCCTCTACATGCACGACGGGCAGAACCTCTTCGACCCGGCGACCTCGTTCGCGGGCGAGTGGGGGGTGGACACGGCGATGGCGCACGCGCCGCACCGGGGGCGCCGGGCGATCGTGGTCGGGATCCCCAACATGGGGGTCGATCGTTTACGCGAGTATTCCCCCTTCGTCGATGCGCGCGCCGGCGGGGGCGGGGGCGATGCCTACGTCGACTTCATCCTGCGCACGGTGAAGCCGATGATCGACGCGCAGTACCGGACCTACGCCGGGCGCGAAGGGACGGGGATCGCGGGGTCGTCGATGGGAGGGCTCATCTCGCTGTACGCCTTCTTCCGTCATCCGCACGCCTTCGGCTTTGCGGGGGTCATGTCGCCGGCGCTCTGGTTCGCCGAGCGTGCGGTCTTTCCCTATGTTCGCTCGGCGCCGCACGTGGGGGGGCGGTTGTACCTGGACGTGGGGATGCGCGAGGGAGAGGGGACGTTGCACAACGCGCGCGAGATGCGAGACATCCTGCAGGAGAAGGGGTACCGGATGGGGGAGTCGTTGTCGTGGGTCGAGGACGAGCACGGGATGCATAACGAGCAGGCGTGGGGGCGGCGGATGCAGCACGCCCTCCCGTTCATGCTGCACGACGCCTCGCATGCGGCGGGACACCCGCAGCACGGGCTGGACGAGCACGATCACTGGCCCGAGGGGCACGAGGGGGCGGCATGAGCACGCGGGTCCACGGCCATCACCATGTGTGGTGGTCGCCGGCGGTGGGGCGCCACATGCACGTGCGCTGGTTCGGGCACGGCGGGGCGCGCATCCTCGCCTTCCCCACGACGATGGGGGACCATAACGAGTGGCCCAACCGCTACATGCCGGACGTGCTCTACGAGCCGATCCGGCGCGGCTGGTTCCAGCTCTGGTGCCTCGACAGCAACCACAACGCCAGCTGGTACAACAAGTCGGTGCACCCGGGCGAGCGGGCGTGGCGTCACCTGGCCTACGACCGCTACCTCACCGACGAGCTCCTCCCGTTCACGCAGCACGTGAACAACCACGGCTACGTGATCGCGACCGGGGCCTCGTTCGGGGCCTTCCTCGCCATGTCGTTCGGGTTGCGGCACCCCACGCGGGTGCATCGCATCCTGGGGATGAGCGGGATGTACGACATCCGCGGGATGACGCGCGACTACTCGGACGGGAACGTGTACGCGTGCAACCCGTTCGAGTTCATCCCCAACGAGTGGGAGCAGTGGCGGCTGGACGCGATGCGCCGGCAGGACATCATCATGGCGATCGGCCGCACCGACCCGCACTTTCAGCAGAATCAGGAGTTCTCGTCGCTCCTGGTGCGCAAGGGAATCGGCAACGCCCTCCGCGAATGGGACGGCTTCGCCCACGACTGGCCGGTGTGGGAGCAGATGATCCAGCTGTATGTGGGGGGGCATGACTAGAAGGCGAGACGGGAGACGGGAGGCGGGGAACGGGGGTGCCGACGCGCGTGGCGCGTCGGCCAACGCTCGCACCAACGCTTGCCGTGCACCCATCTCGCCTCGCAGAAGCCCCGCACGCGGCGCAGCCGCGCGCACTCCCGTCTCCCGTCTCCCGTCGCCCGTCCACTAGCCCCTCCAACATCGCGCGGAGTCCCCCCAACATGCAGAAGAAAGTCGGATTGGTCGTCGGTCGTGAATGGAGCTGGCCCCCCGCCTTCATCGAGGAGGTCAACAAGCGCGATGCCGGGGTGGTCGCCGAGTTCGCGAAGCTCGGGGGCGACCATCATGACGGGCCCGTGCCGTATGACGTCCTCATCGACCGCATCTCGCACGAGGTGCCGATGTACCGCTCCTACCTCAAGAAGGCGGTGCTCGAGGGGCGGACGGTGATCAACAACCCGTTCATGTGGTCGGCGGACGACAAGTTCTTCGGCGCGGCGCTGGCCACGAAGCTCGGTGTTGCCTCGCCCAAGACGGTCCTCCTCCCCAACAAGGACTACGTCACCGGGATCGTCCCCTCGGAGTCGTTGCGCAACCTCAAGTTCCCGCTCGACTGGGACGAGTTGGCGCGCTACATCGGGATGCCGTGCATCCTCAAGGATGCGCACGGCGGCGGGTGGAAGGAGGTGTACGTCTGCCACTCGGTGCAGGAGCTGATCCACAACTACAACTCGTCCGGGCTCCTCACGATGATCGTGCAGGAGTTCATCGAGTGGGACCAGTTCGTGCGCTGCCTCTGCCTGGGGCAGGAAGAGGTGCTGCCGATGCACTACGACCCCAAGGCGCGCAAGTACATCGTCGAGGACGACTACCTCACCCCAGCGATGCGCGAGCGCATCGTCAAGGACTCGCGCACGCTCTGTTCGGCGTTAGGCTACGACATGAACTCGCTGGAATACGCCGTGAAGGACGGCGTCCCCTACGCGATCGACTTCATGAACTGCGCGCCGGACATGGACATCTATTCGCTCACGCCGACGTACTTCGACTGGGTGGTGAAGGGGATGGCGGACCTGGCGATCAAGCTGGCGCTCAACCCGCGACGGACGGCGGTGGAGGCGAAGTGGAGCGGACTGTTCACCGCGTCGCGGTGACAGGAGCAGAAGACGAGAGGACGAGTGGACGAGTGGACGTCAACGGCTGAGGGGATCATTCTTTCCGAACTCATTCATCGCTACCACGAACTCCTCACCCCCGAGATCGCCGAGGAGACGCACGCGCACATCGAATCGGCGCTGACGCGGCGTGGGCTGGTGTTCGGGGGGCGGGCGCTGTGCACGGTGTTGCGCCCGCGGCTGGCCACGCCGCGCGAGGTGGCGTCGCTGCAGTCGCGCATCCGACCGCTCATGCGCGCCTTCAAGCGGGCGTATGGGCGCGCGATCGCCGATCGTGCGTTCCGCGACCAGTTCGGGCTGCTCGACTGGGAGGAGACGCTCCTTGCCGATGCGCCAGGCTACGACTGGCCGTCGCCGACGTCGCGCCTCGACTTCTTCTACGTCGCCGGCACGGGGCAGTTGGGGCTGACGGAGTACAACGCGGAGACACCGGCTGGCGCGGCGTACGACGACGCACTCGCCGAGGTGTTCATGGACGCCCCGGCGGTGCGCGAGTTTGCACGCCACTACGACATCATGACGATGCCGGCCGTGCCGGGCGTGGTGGGGGCGATCCTCGCCGCGTGGTACGAGTGGGCCGGGACGCGGCGCCGCCCGCGCATCGCCATCCTCGATTGGGACGACGTCCCCACGCGCACCGAGTTCGAGCTCTATCGCCAGCACTTCGCCACGTTAGGGATCGAGGCGGTGATCGACGACCCGCGGCGCTGTGAGTACCGCGGGGGGAAGCTGTGGGTCGCCGGCAAACCGGCGGACCTGATCTACAAGCGCGTCCTCATCAGCGAGTTGATCGAGACGTGCGGGCTCGAACACGACGTGGTGCGCGCGGTGCGCGAACGCGCGGTTTGCCTCGTCGACGGCTTCCGCTGCAAGATCCTGCACAAGAAGGCCTCGCTCGCCGTCCTCTCCGACGAGGCCAACGCCGAGACCTTCTCCCCCGACGAACTGGAAGCGATCCACGACTGCATCCCGTGGACGCGCGTCGTGCGCGAGCGGCGCACGACCTACCGCGGCGAAGCGATCGACCTGGTGCCGTGGATGGTGTCCAACAAGGACCGACTCGTCCTCAAGCCCAACGACGAGTACGGCGGCAAGGGGATCACCCTCGGCTGGACGGTGAACGGGACCGAGTGGGAGGCGGCGATCGCCGATGCGCTCGCCCAGCCCTTCATCGTGCAGGAGAAGGTCGCCATCCCGAGCGAACCGTATCCCAGCTGGGTGGACGGCCGCATCCACATCCTCGACCGCATGCTCGACACCGCGCCGTTCATCTCGCACGGTGACCACATGGAAGGGATGCTGACCCGCCTCTCGACGGCGGCGCTGCTCAACGTGACGGCCGGGGGCGGAAGCACGGTGCCGACGCTGGTGGTGCAGCCCAAGTAGCGGCGCGATGGCTCGCGAGTGACGGCGCCGGGTGACGGGGAGTTTCCCCCATCGCCCGGCGCTTGGTGCTCGAGGTCGCTGTCCGTGTCTAGTGGTGGAGGGGCTTCACCTTCAGGACGACCGCAGGATCGAACGTGGCTTGGCCGTGACCGGCGTCGGGGTGCCTGGGGCCGGTGCGGCGCACGGGCCACGTCAGGTGCAAGGTGGCCTTCACCAGCGTCCCCGCTGGCATTCCCTGGAAGTCGGCGCGCGTCCTTCCCTGCGCCGCGACATTCCCGCTGTAGCGCACCAGCTCCGTTCCGGGCTCGGGGTCGTACACGACGCGCACGAGGTCGGGATAGCCCACGTAGTCGCCGGGAACGATGACCTCGAGTGAGGCGTCGGCGTCGCCGAGCACCGGTGGCACCTGTCCATAGGCGAAGAGGTCGGCGCCGAGGACGGTCCCGTTGGAAGTGTAGAGCTCCACGAAGGTGTTTCGGCCGCGGACGTTCACCGTGATGCGTCGCCGGCCGTCGCTGGTGCGACGCTCGGAAATCGACCCGTCGTACGCGTACGCCGGGGAGATGGCGGGGAAGTGCCGCGGATACCACCGCGCGTTGACGCCAAAGGGATCGATCGTCATGTACGCGTCTTCGCCGTCCTCCCCGAAGGCGAAGATGTAGCCGATATCGCCGTAGATCGGGTCGCAGGGGAGCGCCGCGCTCCCGCAGAACGCCCCCTGCGCCTGCAGGAAGGCATCGAAGGCGCTGTTGGCCGAACGCGTGAGTGCCGCGGCGGGCACGTCGCTGCCGCCAAGTGGGGCCGTTGCGACATCGGCGCACGCGGCTGACGAGACCAGGGCGATCGCCGCGAGCAGGCGCACGTGGCGCGGCGATCGGTGGAGGTACGAACGCATGGGCACATCTCCTCGGATGAGGGACAAGCGCCCGCACCCCGTGTGCGGCGCGCAATTCCAGGCTCCGAGGGGGGGAGTGTCGGGATTCGCGTACGAGTAGGGCCGCGGTCCGAGCACCATCGATCGGCGCCGCGCCGGTGCCTCGCGGTGGCGGGACGCCATCGCCGGCAGCCGAGGCGTCCTGCACCTATGAACGGCCAGCGGACGCCGAATTCCCGTGCGCTCGCCACGGCACCTCGCGGAGGAGACGCATTCCGTTGCATGTGGCGTCTGTCTGCCCTTCCCCACCTTCCGTACATTGCTCCCTCGGGAGTCGCGCGCGACCTCGGCCCCCGCTCTCGTCCTCTCGTCTTCTCGTCCTCTCGTCTTCTGCCCTCCATGAAGCAACCCAGCCTTACGATCGGCGTCGAAGAGGAGTACCAGATCATCGATCCCAAGACCCGGGCGCTGCAGTCGTACATCACGCAGATCCTGGAGTCGGATCACCTCGTGCTGGGGCAGGTCAAGCCCGAGCTGCATCAGTCCATCGTCGAGGTCGGAACGACCGTCTGCAAGACGCCGCAGGAGGTGAAGGCACAGCTCATCCAGCTGCGCGGCGGCGTGATGGAGCTCGCCGCCAAGCGCGGACTCAAGATTGCGGCTGCCGGGACGCACCCCTTCTCGCACTGGGCGGAGCAGGAGATCACGCAGCTCGACCGCTACATCGGGACCAAGGAAGCGATGCAGCAGCTGGCGCAGCAGCTGCTGATCTTCGGGACGCACGTGCACGTGGGGATCGAGGACCACGACTTCCTCATCGAGGCGTGCAACGTCTCGCGCTACTTCCTCCCGCACATCCTCTGCCTGTCGACGTCGTCGCCGTTCTGGATCGGGCGCAAGACCGGGCTCAAGTCGTACCGCAGCGCCGTCTTCCGCGCCTTCCCACGCACGGGGATCCCGCGCTACATCCCGTCGTGGGCCGACTACCAGAGCTACCTGGAGACGCTGGTCGAGACCAACTGCATCCCCAACGGTTCCAAGATCTGGTGGGACGTGCGCCCCCATCACACGTTCCCGACGCTCGAGTTCCGCATCTGCGACGTCTGCACGCGCGTGGATGAAGCCGTGTGCATCGCGGCCATCCTGCAGGCGCTCGTGTTCAAGCTGTACAAGATGCGGCGCGACAACACGACGTGGCGCCTCTACTCGTCGGAGCTCATCGACGAGAACAAGTGGCGCGCCGTGCGCTATGGGCTCGAGGGAAACCTCATCGACTTCGGGAAGAACATCGAACTCCCGGCGGCGACGCTCATCCGCGAGATGATCGAGTGGTTCCTCGACGACGTCCTCGACGAACTCGGCAGCCGCAAGGAAGTCGAGTATGCGTTCAAGATCCTCGAAGGCGGCTCGAGCGCCGACCGGCAGATCCGCACCTTCGACGAGACCGGGGGGAACCTGCAGGCGGTCGTTGATCAGTTGATTCGGGAGACGGAAGAGGGCGTGGTCGCGCGCTGAGTGGGTGGCGCGCGCTGGCTTGGGGGGTTCGCGCCGGAGTTGGAAAGGGCGGGCTCACACGAAGACACAAAGTCACCAAGCGGTGTGGCGCACGAGGCCGGGCACCGCGCACCGAGTACTTCGAGGCTTCGTGTCTTCGTGTGGGACAAGCTGTTGCTCTTCTCGTCGCGCGGCGCAAGAACCGCCTCGGGAGACCAATAGCAACCAGTTCGAAGGTTGCCCTGTCTTTAGTGACGCGGTGCAGGAGTTGGATGGCGGCTGATTGCCGCTGACCGGCCGAGCACGGTGACCTACGGCAAGTCACGCGAGGTCAATGCATTAGCGCGCACTCGTGAAGTCAGGGTGCGATCGGGGCGGCGGGGCGCCGAAACTCTCAGGATGAGAGTGAGCTGGCGACGCACTGGAAACGAGAACCCCGACCGCTAGCTTGGGCGCGTGACCTGCACGTGACGTGGTCGTGTCGTAGCCGAGGGGGTTCGGCGTGCGACACGGGATGGCGCAGGACATATGGGGAAACGCCCGGTCATCGGCGTGACCATGCAGAGCTTGCAGGCTTCGCAGAGTTTGCAGCCGTTGCCACGCGAGCGGCGCGAGCCGCGCGAGCCGTGCGAGCAACGGGAGCAGAGCAGTCACACGACGGGGGCGGGCGGGCCGTGGCCTGTTACGTCCCCGGATGAACACTTCGGACAGTCGGAGAGGCACATGTCGCAGCGCCCGGTCATCGGCGTCACCACGCAGACCCTCCACTCGATCGACGGGATCCCGGCTGGGCTCCCGCAGTCGGTGGTCATGAACCAGCGCTACTACGTGGCGATCACGCTGATCGGCGCCGCGCCGATCCTGATCCCGCTGCTCGACGACGAGCCCGAGGCGCTGCGCGGGGCGTATGAGGTCTGCGACGGGATCCTGATCCCGGGAGGCGTCGACGTCGATCCCGGCTACTTCGGCGAGGAGCCGCACCACAAGCTCGGACGCATCGACCCGGCGCGCGATCGTACGGAGATGCAGCTCGCGCAGTGGTCGGTCGAGGACAAGAAGCCGCTGCTCGGGCTTTGTCGCGGACTGCAGGTGCTCAACGTGGCCCTTGGTGGTTCGCTCTACCAGGACCTCGAGGAGCAGTATCCCGACGCCATCAAGCACGACTACTTCCCCAACTACGGCTACGAGCGCGACCACCTCGCGCACGAGGTCACGCTGGCCAAGGGGAGCCGCCTGCGCCACCTGATGGAGCTCGACCGCATCCAGGTGAACTCGATGCACCACCAGGGCATCAAGACGCTGGCCCCGGCGCTCGCCGTGTCAGCCGTTGCCCCTGACGGTCTCGTCGAGGCGGTCGAGCTGCCGGGCGACCACTTCTGCGTCGGCGTCCAGTGGCACCCCGAAGTCTTCGAGCTCACCGATCCGCACACCCGCCATGTCTTCCGCGAGTTTGTCTCGGCGTCGGCGCGGTTCGGGGGGAAGCACTAGGGCGGACGGGGGACGGGAGTGCGGGGGGCGCCTTCGGTGCCCCCCGCGGTCTTTTCGGGTGGCGGCGTTTGCCGTGCAGAAGGATAAAGCTCGACACGGAGGTACACGGAGGATTCACGGAGGTGCACAGAGGAGATCGCGACACGCCGCCGTCCTCTCGGCTACGCTTCGCGCGCAAACACCCGCACATAGTCGACCAGCATCGTCGCAGGAAAGATGGCGTCCGATGCGGGATCGCCGTCGAAGCCGCCGCCGATGGCGAGGTTGAGGATGATGTAGAACGAGTGGTCGAAGGCCCAGTCGCCGAGCGTTGCGGTGGCGCTGCGGTTCACGGTGTAGTGCAGCGCATCATCCACATAGAAGCGCATTTGCCCGGGCTCCCACTCGGCGGCATAGGTGTGAAAGCCGTCGACGAACGACCATCCGTCGCCGCCGTGCCGGTGTACAAAGGGAGTCTTGTCGCCGCTGTAGCCCGGGCCGTGCATCGCCGATGACATCTCGAACGGGCGGCTCCCGCGGAACTCCATGATGTCGATCTCGCCCGACGCCGGCCACGGCGTGGCGGGGAAGCCGGACCCCAGCATCCAGAAGGCGGGCCACAGTCCCTGGCCGCGCGGGAGCTTGATCCGCGCCTCGACGCGCCCGAATGCGGGTTCGTACTTCCCCTTGGTCGTGATCTTGGCCGAGGTATAACGGCACGGGCCGTAGTAGCAGGAGGTGCCGCCAGCCGCAACGCGCGCCGTGATCGCCAGCATCCCGCTCCCGGTGAGCGAGGCGTTGGCCGCATCGGAGGTGTAAAGCTCCTTTTCGTTGTTCCCCCAGCCGCAGTTCCCCGCGGCGCAACCGTCGCCAATCTCGTATCGCCACCGGGTGGAGTCCGGGCGGGCACCGGTTGGACCGTCGAACTCGTCGCTCCAGACCAGGCGCGCCACGCGTGACGTCGGCCGTAAGGAGGGCGCGGCACGGGATGCGTCGCCGGGCGTGCGCTCGAGGCTGGCGTCGCGATGCTTGATGATGGTGAAGGGGGCGGCGAGCACGAGTGCAGTAGCGGCGCTGAGCGGTAGTGATCGGTGCATCGGCACGAGCGTGAGATGAGGGGCCGTGGGAGCGTGTTTCGGACGAGGCGGCTAGCCCATTGGGCGCCGATCGCGAAGGTCCGCCGGGTGCGACGCGACGTCAACGGCGCGAGGTGGTGGCGCCGGGCCTCGGCGAGCGGCCGCTACACCCTAAATGTCGAGCGACGACTGACGACAAGCCGCCGTTTCCCTCGCGTGGGGTCAGGGAATCGCATCTGTTTGTGCGCGCCGGGGCGCCCGAGCGTGGAGTCCATGTCTCGCGCGATCGACCGTGAGCATTTCACGGATGAAGAGTACGGGCGCTTCCAGTCGCGGCTCCGGGAGAACCTGGAGGCGCTCGAGATCGTGCTGGCGCGCCCGGGCTTCGGGCACGGGCGCACGACGCTGGGGGCCGAGCTCGAACTCTACATCGTCGACTTTGCCGGGCGCGCGAAGGGAATCAACCGGGACATCCTGCGCCAGCACGTCGATCCGCGCCTGGCGCTCGAACTCGACACCTTCAACCTCGAGTACAACCTGACGCCGGTGGAGGCGGAGGGGCGGCCGTTCACGGCGATCGAGGAAGAGCTCACGCACGCGCTCGCCTCGCTCAACGTGACGGCGGCCCCGCTCGACGCGCGCATCATCCCGATCGGGATCCTTCCGACGCTCACGCCGGACGACGTCGCGCGCACCGCCCTCACGGACTACCCGCGCTACCGCGCCCTCTCCAACGGGTTGCGGCGCGCCCGCTCGGCCCCGTTCACGATTCGCATCGACGGCGCCGACCCGCTGCAGATGACGGGCGACGACATCACGCTCGAGGGGGCCAACACGTCGTTCCAGGTGCACTTGCGCGTGACCCCGGAGGCGTTCGCGTCGACGTACAACGCGGCGCAACTGGCCACGCCGATCGCCCTCGCCGTCAGCGGCAACTCGCCGGTCTTCTGCGGGCACCGCCTGTGGGAGGAGACGCGCGTGGCGCTCTTCAAGCAGGCGCTCGACGTGCGCGACCTCGCCGAGCAGCTCTGGCATCCGCCGGCGCGGGTGAGCTTCGGGCACGGTTGGGTACGGCGCAGCGCCTTCGAGTTGTTCGCCGAGTCGGCGGCGCTCTTCCCGCCAATCCTCCCGCTCGTCGACGAGGAAGACTCCATCGCCGTGGCGTGCGCCGGCGGCGTGCCGCGCCTCTCCGAGCTGCGCCTGCAGCAGGGGACGGTGTGGCGGTGGAACCGCGCGATCTACGACCCGTCGGCGGACGGGCACCTGCGCATCGAGATGCGGGCGCTTCCCGCGGGGCCGACGCCGATCGACATGGCGGCCAGCGCCGCCTTCCTGGTGGGGCTGACCATCGCCCTGCGCGACGACCTCGACGCCCTGCTCCCCGGGTTCCCGTTCCCCTATGCGGAATGGAACTTCTACCGCGCGGCGCAGCGCGGACTGGATGCGCGCCTGCTGTGGCCGTCGCCGGTGGCGCCGTCGCCGATGCCGGTGAGCGCGCGCGCCATGGTGGCGCGCTTCCTCCCCGATGCGGCGCGCGGGCTGGAGACGTTAGGCGTGGCCGATGCGGAGATCCAGCGCATGCTGAAGATCATCCGCGGGCGGCTGGAGACCGGGCAGACCGGGGCGCGCTGGCAGCGCCACATGCTCGACCACTGCCTGCAGCACCTCGACCTCCGCGACTCGCTCGCCTGCATGATGGAGCAGTACATCAGCCGCTCCCTCACGGGGGAGCCGGTGCACTCCTGGGCGGAGTGAGCCGCCGGCGTCGCGCCTAACGGGCGCGCGCGAAGCCGGCGTGCAACTGACGGCTCTGCCGCGCCAGCGCGATGGCGTTGCGCAGCGACTCCTCGGCCACCGGCTTGGCGATGTGGTCGTCCATCCCCGCCGCGAGGCAGGCGACGCGATCCTCGGGCATCGCGTTGGCCGTGAGGGCGACGATGGGGATGTGCGAGGCCTCCTCCTCGGCCGCCCGGATGTGGCGCGTCGCCTCCATCCCGTCCATCTCCGGCATCTGGCAGTCCATCAGGATAAGGTCGAAGCTCCCCTCACTCCAGCGTCTCACCGCCTCGCGTCCGTCAGGCGCAACATCGACGGTGCAGCCCAGGTGGGCGAGGAGCGCCACGGCGACCACCTGGTTCACCATGTTGTCCTCGGCGAGGAGGACGTGGATCCCGTGCCCGTCGCCGTTCCCGTTCGCGTTCCCGTCTCCGTCGTCGAGGAGCGACGGCGCCTGGAAGCTGGCGCTCGACACGCGGTTCGACGCGGAGGCGCCGCCCCCCAGGCGCACGTTCGCCGGCGCCGGTGGGAGCACGAGGGTGAGCGTGAAGCACGATCCCACGTGCACGGTGCTGGTCACGGAGAGGTCGCCCCCCATCATCTCGGCCAGGCGCCGCGAGATGGCGAGGCCGAGCCCCGTCCCGCCGTGGCGACGCGTGGAGGACGCATCACCCTGGGTGAACGGGGCGAAGAGGTGGGCGAGCGTCTCGGGCGGCATCCCGATCCCGGTGTCCTGCACCGAAAGCGCGATCGCGTTGGCCACCACGCGGGGTCCATCGGGGGCGCGACCGGCGCGGATGGTCACACGCCCGCGATCGGTGAACTTGATGGCGTTCCCCACGAGGTTGAACAGCACCTGGCGAATGCGCCCGGCGTCGCCCATCACGACGCGCGGACACGACGCGTCCACCTCGACCGAGAGTTCGAGTCCCACCACATCGGCGGCCGATGCGAGCGTCTCGCGCACCTCCTCGAGGAGCGCGGGGAGGTCGAAGGCGTGCGATTCGATGCTGAGCTTTCCGGCCTCGATCTTGGAGAAGTCGAGGACGTCGTTGATGATGCGCAGGAGCGCCTCGCCCGACGAGCGCAGCATGTGCACGCGCGCCGCCTGCTCCTCGGTGAGCTGGGTGTGCAGGAGGAGCTGCGCCATGCCGAGGACGCCGTTCATCGGCGTGCGCAGTTCATGGCTCATCATCGCCAGGAAGTCGCTCTTGGCGCGCGCCCCCTGCTCGGCGCGGTCGCGGGCCACGGCCAGTTGCTCCGCCTGTTCCATGAGCGCGGCGTGTGCCGCCTCGAGCTTCTGCAGGTAGTCCTGCCGGTGGCGCTCGCCCTCGACACGCTCGGTGATGTTGCGAATCACCGCGCTGTAGACCGTGTGCCCCTCGAGCGGGACTTCCGAGATCGCGACCTCGACCGGGAGCTCGGTACCGTCGGCGCGCCGGGCCGTCATCTCGCGGCGACCGCCTAACGTCGGCGTCCGACGACCGTCGGCGGCCAGACGCGTCAGCTCCGCGACGTCGAGCGCCGGGATGTAGTTCGAGAGCTGTCCGTCGGCCAGCGGCCTGGCGCTGGCCAGCATGCGTTCGGCGGCGACGTTGGCCGATTCGATGGTGCCGTGCGCGTCGAACGTCACCAGCCCGTCGGCCATGGCGTGCAACACCGCCTGGTAGCGCGCCTCGCGCCCCGAGAGCTCCATCGTCATCGCGGCAAGCGTGCGATCGACGCGCGCCCCCAGGAGCGTGGTCCCCACCACGAAGGCGACGGCGGCGGAGACCAGCAGGGCCAGGATGGAATCGGGGAGGATGCCGCTCGGCGGGGAGCCCCCTGTCACCGGGACGACGTGCACCGATGCCATGGCGACGAAGTGCATCGTCGCGAGGGCGCCCGCCAGCAGCAACGCGCGCGCGCGACGGACGGTGGCGGCTGACTGCCACCATCGGAACGGAATTTCCCGCACCGAGACGGCGAGGGTGGAGAGCGCCACGACCGCAACGATCGACAGGGAGAAGAGCGGCGCGTCGTAGTACAGCGTCGCGTCCATCTCCAGCGCGGTCATGCCGGCGAAGTGCATCACGGCGATGCCGATGGAGACGAGGAGCGCGCCCGCCAGCTTGTCGCGCCGTCGCACCTCACGGGCGCTCAGGATGTGGAGGGCCACGCCCGACGCCAGGATCGCCGGAATGACCGAGAGCACCGTGGGGAGCGCCGAGTACGCGACCGGGATCGGGAGGTGCCACGAGAGCATCCCCACGAAGTGCATCGACCAGATCCCCGTCCCCGTCGCCTGCGCCCCGATGGCGAGCCAGAAGAGACGCCCGCGCCCGGCCTGCGCCGATCGCACGCGATCCACGACGGCGAACGCGGCAAACGCCGTGAGCACCGCGATCGCCACCGCGACGAGCACCAGCAACACGTGATGGCTCGCGTGCGCCGTCGGGTGCGATCTCAGGGAATCAGGGAGGAACTGCCAGGTGGGCATCGAAGCCGCGCAGGTGACAACAGCCAAACGCCTCGTCCCGCGATGGGCGAGCGCCGCTACCTGTCAGTATCGGCTTCCCGGCATCGGAAAAACGACGTGCATCACCGGAATTCGCGTTAGTACAAACCAACCTGTGCAAGCTCAGGCGGGTGGCGCGAGGAGCTCCACCAGCGACAGCGCCATGACCTGCGTGGCGCGCACCAGTTCGTCGATGTCGCACCACTCGTCCGGCTGGTGCGAGAGCTCGAGGCGCCCCGGGCCGTAGGCGACGCACTGGTCGATCCCGCCGATGCGCGTCACGTGCTTGTGGTCGTACGTCCCGGGCGAGGCGACGATCGCCGCCTCGCGCCCGACGACGTCGGCAATCCCTCGTTGGAGCGAGGCCACCAGCGGGGACCCGTCGGGGGTGCGCACCGGGTGCACCACCATCAGGTCGCGCATGCTGAAGCGCGCTTCGGGGATTCGGTGCTGCAGCTCGGCCAGGAGGTCGGTGATCTCGCCGCGCACCTGCTCGAACGGCTCCTCTTCCAGGAAGCGCCGGTCGAAGATCGCGCTGCAGCTGTCGGCGACGCACGGCGATTGCACGAGATGTCCTGCCTGCCCCCCGGTGATGCTGTTGATGTTGAGGGTGGCGTGACGCGCGCCCGCTGGCACCACGGGCATCGCGGTGATGCGCGCGGCGAGAGCGGGCTGCAGGCGCGATGCGATGTCGTGCAGCAGCTCGCCCATGTGCTCGATGGCGTTGGCGCCGAGGAAGGGCATGCTCCCGTGCGCGATGCGCCCCTGCGCCATCACCTCGAACCAGTAGACGCCGCGATGCCCGATGCAGATGCGGTCCACTTCCAGCGGCTCGGGGATGATGACGTGGTCGACCGAGGCCGACGTGAGGCGCCCGATCTGCGCGAGATGCGCGGCGCCGGCCCATCCGCCGCTCTCCTCGTCGACCGTCCCGCTGA
Organism: Gemmatimonadaceae bacterium; assembly: GCA_046327755.1. Taxonomy (GTDB): domain Bacteria; phylum Gemmatimonadota; class Gemmatimonadetes; order Gemmatimonadales; family Gemmatimonadaceae; genus SCN-70-22. Next base: position 151,312 of record JAXLXW010000009.1, on the reverse strand, counting down.
TCTCGACGGTCCCCCCGAGTTCGACCCCGGCGCGTCGCACGCATTCGGCGGCCAGCACCGCGGCGGCGATCCCGCTCTTCATGTCGCTGGAGCCGCGCCCATAGACGCGACCGTCGATCACCTCTCCCCCGAACGGATCGCGCGTCCACCCATCGCCGACCGGGACGACGTCGATGTGCCCGTTCAGGTGCACACACGGCCGGTCGAGCGCGCCGCGCTTGCGCCCGACCACGTTCACGCGCGGATGTGCGGCCGTGTGCTCCGGGCGACCGGTCGCGGTGTAGTACTCGATGGAGAAACCAAGCCGCCGCAGCGTGTCGCCCAGGAACTGCGCGCACTCCTCGTACCCCTCGCCCGGCGGGTTCACCGTGGGGATGCGAATGAGCGCCTGCGTGAGGGCGACGATCTCGTCGCGCGCCGCTTCCACGGCTCGCAGCACCGAGTCCCGCGCGGTAGGTTTGCCCATCAAGCTCACGGCTGTGGAATGACTGGCGCCGCTTGCGCCGGAGGGATGATGCGCACGTTACCATCGCCGGGACAACACGCGAAGCGGACGACTGCCGACGTGCGCGTGCGGCGCGCGACGACGAGCGCGCTCGCGGCCGGGTTCCTCGTTCTCGGCGCCTGCGCCCCCGCGCTCCCCGCGCAGGGTGGAGCGTCGCCGGCGCCGTCGCCCATCTCCGCCACGGGCGGGGGACTCACTGCGGTCGCCGGGCTCAAGGTCGGCCACTTCACCCTCGCCGAGCGCCCCACCGGGTGCACCGTCATCCTCGCGGAAAAGGGGGCGGTGGCCGGGGTCGACGTGCGCGGCTCGGCCCCGGGGACGCGCGAGACCGACCTCCTCGACCCGGTGAACATGGTCCCCACGGTGCACGGGATTCTGCTCACCGGGGGGAGCGCCTTCGGCCTGGACGCGGCGGGCGGGGTGATGCGGTACTTGGAAGAGCACGGCGTCGGCTTCGACACGCGGGTGGCGCGCGTCCCCATCGTCCCAGGGGCGGTGATCTTCGACCTCGGCGTGGGCGACGCGAAGATCCGACCCACCGCCGAGTGCGGTTACCGCGCGGCGAGCGCGGCGACGCCGGGACCGGTGGCTGAGGGAAACGTGGGGGCGGGGGCCGGCGCGACGGTCGGGAAGCTCTTCGGCGGTGCGCGCGCGATGAAAGGCGGGGTTGGCACCGCCGCGATCACACTCAAGGACGGGCTCACCGTCTCGGCGATCGTCGTGGTGAATGCCGTGGGTGATGTCATCGACCCGGCGACCGGCGCCGTTGTGGCCGGCGTGCGCACCGCGGACGGGAAGGGGCTCGCCGACGCGCGCGCCCTCATCCGCGCGGGGGCCACGCGCCCCACGGCGCGCACGGGAGAGAACACGACGATCGGCGTCGTCGCCACCAACGCCACGCTCACCAAGGCGCAGGCCAAGAAGGTCGCGCAGATGGCGCAGGACGGGATGGCGCGTGCCATCTCCCCCGCGCACACGATGGGCGACGGCGACACGATCTTCGCCATGGCCACCGGCGAGCGTGCCGAGGCGGCCGACGTGACGACGATCGGGGCGCTGGCCGCCGACGTCCTGGCCGAGGCGATCGTGCGGGCGGTGCGAGAGGCCAGGGGGATCGCCGGGTATCCCGCGGCGCGCGACCTGGCGCCCAGGCGTTAGGCGGCCGCCGCAGGCGTGACGACGCAGCTGGCCCTCCTCCTGGGCTACTCGGCGCTGATGGTCGCGCTGGGGGCGTACATCGGGCGGCGCGTGCGCAGCACCGAGGGGTTCTTCGTGGCCGGTCGCTCGTTAGGGCCGGGGTTGCTCTTCGCCACGCTCCTCGCGGCCAACATCGGCGCCGGCTCCACGGTGGGGGCGGCGGGGCTCGGCTACCGCGACGGGTTGGCGGCGTGGTGGTGGGTGGGGGCCGCGGGGGTCGGCTCGCTCGTGCAGGCCTTCTGGGTGGGGCCGTGGATGCGGCGCGAGGCGGAGCAGCGCGGACTCAAGACGGTGGGCGACTACCTGGAGCAGCGCTACTCCACCACCGTGCGCCTCATCGCCACGGCGCTGCTCTGGTTCGGGACGGTGGCGATCCTCGCCGGGCAGCTCATCGCGATGTCGACGCTCCTCACCGTCGTGGTGGGGATGCCCAAGTGGGTCGGGTGCGTGCTGGGCGGGGTGGTGGTGACGGCGTACTTCACCGCCGGCGGGCTCCTGTCGAGCGCGTGGGTCAACGTCTTGCAACTGACGGTAAAGCTGGTGGGCTTCGCCATCGCCCTTCCGCTCGCCCTGTCGCACGCCGGGGGGTGGAGCGGGGTGGTGGCCTCGGTCGACGCGGGGACCGTGGCGGCGCCGCCACCGGGGGCCGGCTACTGGTCGCTCTGGCAGAATGGCGGCTCGGGGTGGCAGTACCTGGCATTGCTCGGTCCCGCCTTCGTCATCTCCCCCGGGCTCTTGCAGAAGATCTTTGGCGCGCGCGACGACCGCGCGGTGCGGCTGGGAACGGGGCTGAATGCTGCAGCGCTGCTCGCCTTTTCGTGCGTCCCGCCGATCATGGGGATCATCACGCGGGCGACGCACCCGGGGCTGGCGTCGGAACAACTCGCCCTCCCGACGCTCCTGATGTACGATGTTCCAGTGGCGATCGGGACGCTGGGGCTGGCGGCACTCTTCTCGGCGGAAGTGAGCACGGCGGACGCCATCCTGTTCATGCTCGCCACGTCGCTGTCGCAGGACCTGTATCGCCGGTTCCTGAGGCCGCAGGCGAGCGATGCGCAGGTGCTCACGGTTGCGCGGCTGGCGGCGATTGCGGGTGGAGTGCTCGGCGTCGCGCTGGCGCTGGTGGCACAGACGATCATCGGGACGCTGTCGTTCTTCTACAGCGTCCTCGGGGTGTGCCTCTTCGTCCCGGTGCTGGCCGGGTTGTTCGTGCGGCGGTTTGCAGCTGCCGAGGCGGTGGCGGCGATCGTCGGGGGGATGCTGGTCATGCTCTCGCTGCAGCTCACGGTGGGGGCGAAGGGCATCGGTGGCTTCACGCCGGCGCTGGCCGGGGTGCTGACGTCGGTGGTGGTGGCGGCGCTCGCGCACCTGGCGATGCGCCGTCCGGCGGGCCCACAACAGCAAGGGTGAACCCATGAACGACAAGTTTTCGTTAGGCGAACGCGGGATCGCCATCGTCGGCGCGGGCTCCGGCATCGGCGAGGCGGTCGCGCGGGCCTGTGCGCGGCAGGGGGCACGCGTGGCGTGCCTCGACATCAAGGGCGACGCCGCCGAGCGGGTGGCCGCCTCGCTCCTCGAGCAGCACCGTGAGGCATATGCGGAAACGCTCGACATCACCGACCCGGTGGCGACGCAGGCGGCGCTCGACGCCGCCAAGGAGAAGCTGGGGCGGCTCGACCACGTGGTGTGCACGCCCGCCATCAACGTGCGCAAGCCGATCCTGCAGTACACCGAGGAGGAGCTGGACCGCGTGGTGCGGGTGAACGTGAAGGGGAACTTCAACGTGTTGCAGGCGGCGGGGCGCATCCTCACCGCGCAGGGACACGGGAGCATCGTCCTCTTCTCGTCCATCCGCTCGCAGGTGGTGGAGCCGGGGCAGGCCGTGTACGCGGCGACCAAGGCGGCGATCGTGCAGATGGTGCGCACCGCGGCGGCCGAGTTTGCGCCGAAAGGAGTGCGGGTGAACGCCATCGGCCCCGGCGTGGTGGAGACCCCGCTCACGGCCCCGATCAAGTCGAACGCCGACTGGTATGGGGCGTACGCGGCCAAGAACGCGCTGCAGCGCTGGGCCTCGCCGGAGGAGATGGCGTGGCCGACGGTGTTCCTGCTCTCGGATGCGGCGAGCTACATCACCGGCACCGTCCTGTTTGTCGACGGTGGATGGCTGGCGGTGGACGGGCGCTTCTCGCCGCCGGGGATGGGAGAGTAGCGGATGCGGCGGGTGGTGGTGGCGGTCGTCGCGGTTGCGTTGCAGGCGAGCGGAGCTCACGCGCTGATGGCGCAGGCGGTGACGTCGGCGCTGACCGGGATTGCGCTCCCTGAGGGGACGAAGCTCGACAAGGGGTTCCTGGTGCGGATGGCGGCCAAGGCCGACATGGACATGACGGCGAAGGACGCCGGGGCGACGTTAGGCGGGAAGTACGAGGTCTACCGCCTCGGCGCGATGGGCGGGGTGGCGGCGACCTTTCCCGCGGTGAAGGTGCTGGTGGAAGGGCAGGGGTGGGCGCTGTCACCTTCGCCGGACGGGAAGACGTGGGGGTGGCTGGACAAGGGGGCGACGCGACTGCTGTTGAACTTCAACTCGGCCAAGGACGGGGCGTGGTTGTACCTGGCGGAGGTGACGCAGCGTGCGCCGGCGGTGGCGTCGGCACCAGCGACGGGGGCGACGGGGGCTGCGCCGTCGGGTACCCCGTCCAAGCCGACGCCGGCCAACACGCCCGCGTCGACGCCCCCCGCGCCGGCGGCGCCTAACGCACCGACCGCGGCGAACGCGCCTTCCGCGCCGCTCCCGTCCGGCCCGCGGCGCTTCCAGTTCACCCGCTCCGAGTTCGACGACGGGTGGGTGGCGGTGGAGCAGCCCGACTACGTGCAGGTGACCAGGGGGGCGATCACCGCCTACCTGTTCTATCGCGTCACCATGACGGAGGAGATGCGCCCGCCGGTCACGGATGTCATCGACTACTTCTGGAATCGCGACGGGCGGCCGCGCTTCGACCTGCAGAACGCCAACAGGCGGCGCGAGGAGTCGAGCTATCCGCCGCTGGAGTACGTCGAGGGGGACGTCACCGACCGGGCGTCGGGGAAGCGTGCCTTTGCGGGGATGTTCGTCAGCCGCAACAACGGCGGGGCGCTCAACATCCTGGTGGTGGCGCCGGACAAGGGATCGTTCTACCAGGCCTTCCCCAAGCCGGGCGACCTCGAGCGCATGATGAACTACAACAAGTTCGCCGTGGCGCCGGGCGACCTCGCGGGGTACTGGAGCGAGTCGTCAGGGGCGTTCGCGCAGATGTACTACGTGCAGAGCGGGAACTACGCCGGGATGAACGCCGCCTCCGTGAGCGCTCAGTTCTGGATCTACCCCGACGGGACATACCGGTCGGTGCACAAGGGGGCGACCGGGATGGTAGGGAACCAGCGCGTCTTCCAGCAGGACTATCGTGGCGCGTGGAAGTTGAACGGGAACTGGGAGATGACGATGACCAACCGCTTCGAGGGGAAGACCGACACCTTCCTCATGCAGTTCGAGGCGGTGAAGGGGGGGCGGTTGCTGCACCTGACGGACAAGTTCGCGACGGGGATGCAGTATCACCTGGGGGTGCGGTAGGGGCGGGGCACGCCGCGCACCACGGGACGAGCGGGGTGATGATCAGGGCGACCCCTTGATCGTCATCCCGCGCCGCTTCAGCTCCTCGACCAGCGTCTGGTAGTCGGCGTTGTCGCGCCACGCCGCCAGCTCCGGATCCTCCAGCATCGAGGCGACCGTCTTCCCATCGGCCGCGATGCGCCCCGGGTTGGCCCCGCGCTGCACCAGCTGCAACGCCACCTGCCATTCCCGATGCTCGATCGCCGTCATGAGCGGCGAACGCCCCCGCGCATCGGAGGCTTCGAGCGAGGCGCCGTGCTCGACGAGGAGGAGCGCGTGCATCCGCTTGCCGCGCTCGATGGCCTGCTGGAGCGCGCCCTGCCGCGCGCGCAGCTCGGCGTTGGGGTTCGCGCCGTTGTCGAGGAGCTGGCGCAGGACCATGGGGTCGTCGTCGAGCGACGAGAGGACCGGGTGCATCCCCTGCGGCGGTTGGCGATTGGGATCGGCGCCCAGCGAGATGAGTGTGCCGATGCTCCCGGGCAAGCGCGAGGCGACGTAGGTCAGGGTGGTGCGCGAGCCGTCGGTGCTGATCGCGTTCAGCACCTCGTCGTCCCCGCGAAACTGCTCGAGCGCTCCCGCATCGGGTGAGGCGAGCGCCCGCAGCAGGGCATCGACGCGCGGGTTGTCGAACCAATCGTTCGCGCCGTCGCTGGTAGTGACGGCGTCGTTCGACCGGCTCACCGACATCGCGGCGTCGCGCCCTCGCCCCCCGCGCCCGAACCAGAGCACGGCGATGGCCACCGGAAGGATGAGCGTCAGCGCCCCCGCGACGCGCCAGTAGCCGGCGACGTAGGCGATCGCCGCCAGGGCGACCGGCGCGGCGAAAGCAAGGATGTAGACGGTCGCCAGCCCGCGCCCGGCGGCATCGTTCCCTTCGCTGCGTGCCGCGACGACCATCGCCACGAGGGCGATGAGCTCGAGGGCGAGCATCCCCATCACCGCGCGCTTCACGACCGTCCCCTGCCCTGCGATCCAGCGCTTGACATGCTCGCTCCGTTCTGGCGTCTTTGCTCGCGCCGCATTCCGTCCCTTCGTCCAGTCACCATAAGATGCCCCCTGTCGTCGAACGCTGCGAGCTGGCCCCCGGCCTCACCATCGCCCGCGCCCTCACCGGGCTCTGGCAGATCGCCGACATGGAGCGCGACGGGCGCTCCATCGACCTCGCGGCGACCGCACAGGCGATGGCGCCGTACGTCGCCGCGGGCTTCACGACCTTCGACATGGCCGACCACTACGGCTCGGCCGAGGTGGTCTCGGGGATCTTCCGTGCGCAGGTGGCGCCGGGGGCCGACGTGCAGCTCTTCACCAAATGGGTCCCCAAGCCGGGCCCCGTGTCGCGCGCCGACGTGCGTGCGGCGGTGGAGCGGGCGTGCGAGCGGCTGCAAGGGCGCCCGGTCGACCTGATGCAGTTCCATGCGTGGACCTTCGCCGATCCGCGCTGGCTCGACGCCCTCTTTCACCTCGACGAGCTGCGGCGCGAGGGGCTCATCCGCCACCTCGGGCTGACCAACTTCGACACGGCGCACCTGCGCATCTGCCTGACGAGCGGGATCCCGATCGTCTCCAACCAGGTGTCGTTCTCCCTCGTCGACCGGCGCGCCGCGGGGAAGATGGCGGCGCTGTGCCAGGCGCACGGGGTCAAGATCCTCGGCTACGGGACGGTGCAGGGGGGCTTCCTCTCCGAGCGCTGGTTAGGCAAGCCGGAGCCCGACTGGGACCACCTGGAGACGTGGTCGCAGATGAAGTACGGGCGCTTCATCCGCACGGCCGGGGGGTGGGCGCTGTTCCAGCGCCTGCTGCAGACGCTGCACGGCATCGCCCAGCGACATGGCGTCTCGATCGCCAACGTGGCGTCGCGCTGGGTGCTGGAGCAGCCGGCGGTGGGCGGGGTGATCATCGGCGCGCGGCTCGGCGCCAGCGCGCACGTCGACGACAACCTGCGCCTCTTCTCCTTCGCACTGGGCGCACAGGACCGCGCCGACATCGCCGCGGCCACTGCGGCGATGACGATGATCCCCGGCGACTGCGGCGACGAGTATCGCAAGCCGCCGTATCTCACCGCCTCGGGCGACCTCTCGCACCACCTCGAGGAGTTCCCGTCGCCGTACCTCGTGAAGGATGGCGCCGACGGGCGGCGCACCTGCCTGAGCGGGACGTCGTGGGAGACGAAGTTCGGCTACTCGCGCGCGGTGCGGCGCGGGAACCGCATCGTGGTGTCCGGGACGACGGCGTCGCATGGCGACCAGCTCATCGGCGGGGGCGATGCGGCGGCGCAGGCGCACTTTGTCATCGACAAGATCGAGGGGGCGCTGCGCTCGCTCGGCGGGCGCCTCGACGATGTCGTCCGCACGCGCGTGTTTGTCTCCCGCATGGAGCACTGGGAGGCGGTGGCGGCGGCGCACGGGGAGCGATTCGGGGCGATCCTCCCCGCCAATACGCTGGTGCGCGCCGAGTTGGTGGGGGAGGAGTTCCTGGTGGAGATGGAGGCTGAGGCGATCGTGGGGGAGGGGTGAGCACGGTGCGGCATGTCGCGGCACTCGCGGTCGCCGGTCTCGCGCTCGCGGCGCCTGCGGGCGTGCAGGCCCAGGCCGCCGTGCCATCGCCAGCCGCAACGCAGGCGGACTCCGCGCGCCGTGCGCACATCGTCCGCGTCGCGCGCGACATCATCAAGTCGGCGCGCTTCGCCGCACTCATCACGCAGGACGCGGCGACCGGATCGTCGGCGCGCACCATCGACCCCGCCCCTCCCGACTCGGCGATGGTGATCCGCTTCGTGACCAACCCCAGGTCGCGCAAGGTTGGCGAGCTCGCCCGCGACGCTCGCGTGACGCTCTACTACTTCGACGCCAAGGCGATGCGCTACGCGACCGTGCAGGGCATTGCCCGCGAAGTACGCGGCGCGGAGCGAAAGGCCGCGCTGTGGTACGCCGAGTGGACGCCGTTCTACCCGCAGCGAGAGAAGGGGGCGGCGTTGTACGAGGTGCTGCCGCGGCGGCTGGAAGTGGTGAGCGAGGCGGACAGCGTCGTGGGGGATCAGGTGACGTGGGGGGTGCCGGGGGTGCGCTTTCCGGCGGCGCGGCGGGGGCGCTAGCGTTCGCACCGGTGCGAACGATCGCGCGGGCCCGCTCGTTCACCGTGTGACATCAGCGCGCGTGCGCTGACCCCGAACCTGGTACCGAACCTGACCCCGAACCTGACCCCATGAGCAAACTGGATTGGGCGTACCTGCGCCCCGGTTGAAACACCTGCATCGAGACCCAGGAGTTCCTGGGACGGAAGAAGGTGGCGCTCGGCCCGACCGAGGACGCCAAGAAGAAGCGGTATGACGCCGAGGCGGTGAAGGCGGTGCTGAAGGGGGTCGAGGTGATCGTCTCCATGAAGGGGAAGCGCTTCGTGAAGCTCGACCTCAAGAAGGACAAGGTCTCCGAGGGCGACATCCACGCGGCGATCCTTGGGCCGTTCGGGACGCTGCGGGCGCCGGCGCTGCGCAAGGGGAAGACGCTCATCGTCGGCTTCAACGCGGACGAGTACCAGAAGCTGTTCAAGTAGACGAATCGCGCACGAGCGTCCATCATTGGGCGCTCGTTGTGCGTTGGACCGGCCACCGGCCGCCCTCACCTGTTCACTGGCTCGCCCATGTCGCCGCGCGGCGCCCCCTCCTGGTCGATCGTCGCCGCCACGCTGGCGGCGTCCGCCCTTTCGTTCGCGGCCTGGCAGGCGCCGCGCTTCACGCCGGTGCAGCCCGATCTCTTTGCGGCTGGCGGGACGTTCACCAACGCCTGGGCCGACTACGACGGTGATGGTGATGCCGACCTCTTCGTGGGGTTCAACGGGACGCCCAATCGCCTGTATCGCAACGACGCGGGGAGCTTCAGCGACGTGGCGGCGCAGGCCGGAGTCGCCGACGCGCGCGCGACGCGCGCCGCGGCGTGGGGTGACGTCGATGCGGACGGCGACCCCGACCTGCTGGTCGGCTTCACCCCGGGGGCCGGCGGCGTGCTGCGACTTTACCGCAACGATGGCGGTCACTTTGCCGACATCACGAAGGACGCCGGCGTCGCGATCGATTCAGGGGCGGTGCGCCAGCCTGCCTTTGTCGACTACGACGGCGACGGCGACCTCGATCTCTACGTCGCCTTCCGCGACAAGGCCAACGTCCTCTTCCGCAACGACGGCTCCCGCTTCGTCGACGTCGCCCCCTCGTTAGGGTTGGCCGACGCGCGCAAGAGCGTCGGCGGGAGCTGGTTCGACATGGATGGCGACGGCGACCTGGACCTGTACCAGGGGAACATGGACGGCGACGCGAACGCGCTCTGGCGCAACGACGGCGCGCGCTTCACCGACATCGCCGAGCAAGCCGGGGTACAGTGGGGCGGGCGAGCGCCCAACGACAAGACGAAGGGGACGGTGCGCACTTGTGTCGCCGACATCGATGGCGACGGGCGCCTCGACCTCATCGCCGCGAACTACGGCACCAACGGTCTCTTCCTCAACCGCGGCAACGGGCGCTTCGAGGATGCCAGCGCGGCGTGGGGGATCAACATCGACTCGCACTTCGACAGCTGCGCCCCCGCCGACGTCGACAACGACGGCCGCATTGACCTGTACATCAACGGCACCGTGACCGGCGGGAAGAGCTATCGCGACTACCTGCTGCGCAATACGGGGACGCGCTTCGAGGACGTCACCCCCGACACGCTCAAGGCGCTGGAGTCGGACCACGGGGCGCAATGGGCGGACTACGACGGCGACGGCGACGCTGACCTCGCGCTCACCGGGGTGCAGCCGACGGGGATGCACTACCTGCTGCGCAACGACCTCGACCCGGCGTTGCATGGACGAACGCTGCGGATCCGTGTGCTGGACGCGAAGGGGCACGCGACGCGCGCCGGCGCCACGGTGCGGGTGAGCCGCAACGGAAAGATGCTGGGCGCCTGGGTGGTCGACGGCGGCTCCGGTTACGATTCGCAGAACGACATCCCCTTGCTCATCACCCTTCCGAACGCGGCCCCCGTCGACATCGAGGTCACCGGACCATCGGCGACCCGTGCGGCCCGCGAGCGGCTCCGTCGCGTCGCCCCGGCAAGGTATGCGGGGCGCACCCTCGATATCCGTCTTCCCTGACGCCCGATCATGAAGCCCGTCGTCATCACCGTCGGTTCGCTGCGCTTCACTGCACGCTTCGAGCACGAGAAGGCCCCCGTCACCTGCGCGGCCTTCGCCGCCATCCTCCCCTTCGAGACTCAACTGGTGCAGGCGCGCTGGAGCGGCGAGGCGGCCTGGTCGCCGTTAGGCGACTACCAGCTCGGCGTCCCGCCCGAGAACGCCACGTCGCACCCGTCGCGCGGCGACATCCTCTTCTACCAGGCGGCGGCGAGCGAGACGGAGATCCTCTTTCCGTACGGTAGCTGCTGCTTCGCTTCCAAGGTGGGGCAGCTGGCGGGGAACCACATGCTGACGCTCACCAGCGGGCACGAGCAGCTCCCTGAGCTGGGACGACGCGTGTTGTGGGAAGGGGCGCAGCCGATCCGATTCGCCTACGCGGACGAATAGGACGGTCGATACAGGACGGGGCGCGCTCCCTCGACGACAGGCGTCGAATGGTCGAGGCCGCAGGGCAGTGCACGGACAGCCAACCTTCGCGTACCTCCAACGTGTCCAACGGCGCGCGTCCGCTGCGCCGGCGATGCTCCCCAGGCGGGCGGGGACACCACCGATCGTAATGCAGATGTAATCCGCGCACTCTGGTCAAACGCGCGGATGCAAACGCATTGTGGCCCATCCCCCAACCGACCGAGTGCCGGAGCATGTCGCGTTTCCGCAATCGCTGGCTTCTTCTCGGCGCCGTCGTGGTGGCGCTTGGCATTCCCGGCGCATGGGTAATGGCCCGCGACGCGGACGGGGACGATCCGGCGGTCGTCGCGACGGTGAAACGCGGGCCGTTTCGCGTAGTCGTGACCACCTCGGGCGAGCTGCGCGCGCGCAAGTTCGTGCAGATCCAGGGGCCGTCGGATATGCAACAAGCCGAGGTCTGGCAGACGAAGATCTCCTCGATCGTCCCCGAGGGGACGGTCGTGAAGGAGGGTGACGTCGTCGCCGAGCTCGATCGCTCTGGTGTCGGCGCGAAGATCTCCGAGGTCTCGCTCGCCCTGCAGAAGGCGCAGGCGCAGTTCGAGCAGGCCACCCTGGACTCGGCGCTCAACCTTTCCAAGGCGCGCGAGGAGATCCGCACGCAGGAATCGGCGATGGAGGAGGCGCGGCTCGCCAAGGAGCAGGCGGTCTACGAGGCGCCCACCGTCAAGCGCAAGGCGGAGATCGACCTGGAGAAGGCCACGCGCGCCCTCGCGCAGTCCAAGTCCGACTACAAGACCAAGACGGAACAGGCGCAAGCGAAGATGCGCGAAGTCGGCTCGGACCTCGAGCAGCAGCGCAACCGCCTGGCGCGCATGCAGAAGGTGATGGAGGCCTTCAGCATCCGCGCGCCGGCGCAGGGGATGGTCATCTACATCAAGGAGTGGAACGGGAAGAAGCGCGTCGCCGGCTCCCAGGTGAATGCGTGGGAGCCGACGGTGGCGACGCTCCCCGACCTCTCGGAGATGGAGTCGATCACCTACGTCAACGAGATCGACGTGCGCAAGCTGGCCGTGGGGCAGACGGTCCACCTCTCGCTCGACTCCGATCCGTCCAAGAAGCTCCCCGGCAAGGTGACGGCGGTGGCGAACGTCGGCGAGCAGCGTCCCAATGCCGACGCCAAGGTCTTCGAGGTGAAGGTCCTCGTGCAGCAGGCCGACACGACCCTACGCCCGGGGATGACGACCTCCAACGCGATCGAGACGCTCACGATCAAGGAGGCGCTGTACGTCCCGCTGGAGGCGGTGGTGAACGAGGGGGGGCTCTCCTATGTCTACAAGCGCAACGGATCGAGCGTGGCTCGGCACCAGGTGGAGACGGGGGCGATGAGCGATGACGAAGTGGTCGTCGTGCGCGGCCTGGCCGAGGGCGACCGCATCCTCCTCTCGCCGCCGGCCAATGCTGCCCAGCTCGAAACGGTGAAGCTTCCCGGCAGCGGCAACACGCCGCCAGCCACAACGGGCGACAGCGCGGAGAAGGCGCGCGCCGTGCCGGTGGCCCCGCCGCGCAAGGGGTGACGCGATGCCCCTCGGCTATCCCACCTGGCGCGACGCGCGCCAGCAGCTTGCTGCGCACGCGGCCTTCAGCATGCGCACCGCGATCGAGGCGGTCGGGCACAACAAGCTTCGCGCCGGCCTGACGTCGCTCGGCATCCTGTTTGGCGTTGCCTCGGTCATCGCGATGCTCGCCATCGGCAAGGGGGCCGAGCAGGAGATCCTCGAGCAGATGCGCCTCCTGGGGTCGAACAACATCGTCATTACTCCCATCGTGAAGCAGAAGGAGGAGGAGGCGAAGGACCAGGGGACGAAGGAGGCCAAGCGCTTCACCCCGGGGCTCACGGTGCACGACGCCGAGGCGATTGCGCACGTGATTCCCGACGTGCGCGCCACCAGCGCCGAGGTCGTCCTCAACACGGTCATCACGCGTGAGGGGCGCCGCCGCACCGGGAAGATCGTCGGCGTCGACACGAACTACTTCGGGCTCACCAACCTGCACCTGGCCTCCGGCGCCTGGTTCACCGCGCTGCAGGTGCAACGCGGGCGCCCCGTGGCAATCATCGGGCACGGTGTGCGCACCCGCTTCTTCACCACCGAAGATCCGATCGGGAAGCCGATCAAGGTCGGCGACAACTGGCTCACCGTCGTCGGCGTCCTCGCCGATCGCAAGGTGAACGCGGAGACGTCGCAGCGCCTGGGCATCCGCGACGCGAACATGGACGTGTACGTCCCGCTGCACGCGATGCTCCTGCGCTACCGCGACCGCACGCAGCTCACGCAGGCCGAGATGGAGCGCAACGCCCGCGAGTTCGACGAGACGCCGCGCGACCAACAGGTGCAGGAAGATCCCGAGGCGCGCGCCGAACGCACCAACTATCACCAACTCGACAAGATCGTGGTGCAGGTGAACGAGGCGTCGATGGTGCCGCCGGTGGCCGACGTGATCCGGCGCATGCTCACGCGCCGCCACAACAGCGTGGTTGACTTCGAGATCATCGTCCCCGAGCTGCTCCTCAAGCAGGAGCAACGCACCAAGACGATCTTCAACATCGTCCTCGGCGCCATTGCCTCCATCTCGCTCATCGTCGGCGGGATCGGGATCATGAACATCATGCTGGCCTCGGTGCTGGAGCGCATTCGCGAGATCGGCGTGCGACGCGCGATGGGGGCGACGCAGAAGGACATTCTCGCACAGTTCCTGAGCGAAGCGGTCCTGATCTCCGTGGCGGGCGGGCTGGCGGGGATCGTGGTCGGCGGGAGCATCTCCATCGGGATCGAGCAATTCGCGGGGATACGCACGATCGTCTCCGCGCTCTCGGTCATCCTCGCCTTCGGCGTCTCGTTCTCGGTGGGGATCATCTTCGGAATCGTCCCCGCGCATCGCGCCGCGCAACAGGACCCGGTCGTCTGCCTGAGGTACGAATGAGGATGCGCACCCGTATGCTGGCGGGCGTTGGCGCGCTGCTGCCGCTCGTCACACTTTCGCCGCTCGCCGCGCGCGTCGATGCACTGCTGGCGCAGCCGGCACAGCGCCCGCTGACGCTGGCGCAGGCGATCGACCTTGCGCAGCGGCAGTCGCTGCAGGCGCGCGCGGCCGAGAGTGCGCGCGATGCCGCACGCCGCCGCGATCGCTCCTTCACGGCGCGCCGCCTCCCGCAGTTGTCGCTGACGGGCGATGTGCCGGCGTACAATCGCGCCATCATCCCGGTCCTGCAGCCGGACGGCTCGACCGAGTTCAAGTCGCAGCAGCAGACCGATGCGTCGCTCAACCTGCAGCTCTCGCAGCGCCTCCCCTTCACGGGGGGGAGCTTCTTCGTCTCGTCGGCGTTGTCGCGGCTGGAAGTGAACGGGACGCGCGAGCTGCGCAACTGGTCGTCGACGCCACTCGCGTTAGGGTTGCGACAGGATATCCTGCGCCCCAACACCTTCCGCTGGGATGGGCGCGAGCAGGACCTGCGCGCCGAGTCGGCGGAGCGGCAGTATCGGGAGGCGCGGGAGGATGTGGCGATCGCCGTGACGCAGGCCTTCTTCGACCTGTACACCGCGCGCCTCGACCTGCAGAACGCGGAGCGGAATGCGTCGACCAACGACACGCTGTATACGCTCAACAAGGGGCGCTACGAGGTGGGGAAGATCGGCGAGAACGACCTGCTGCAGAGCGAGCTCGCCCTCCTTCGGGCCCGCAACGACGTGGATGGGGCGCGCCTTACCTACGATCGCGCACTGGCCGCGTTCCGCCTCTCGCTCAACGTCCCACCTGACGCGCCGATCGACATCGCGGCGATTGACCCGATCCCCGAGCTCGTCGCCGATACGGTGCTCGCGGTGGAGCAGGCACTGCGCAACCGCGCGCTCCCGATGGAGCTGGAGCTGCAGGACGTGCAGGCCCGCCGGCGCATCACCGAGGCACGGCTCAACAACGGGATCGGGGCCACGCTGCTGGCGTCGGTGGGGCTCAACCAGACGGCGGGCGACGTCAACGCCGCCTATCGCGACCTCCTCAACCAGCAGCGCTTCTCGCTCGCGCTGCAGATGCCCATCGTGCAGTGGGGGGCGCGCAGCAACGACATCCAGGCGGCGCGCGCCGACCAGGACCGCGTGGCAGCCACCTCGCGCGTGGCGCGCGAGCAGCTCGTCCAGGACGCCCACTTCGCCGCGTTGCAGCTGTCGCAGTCACGGCGCCAGCTTGCGCTCTCGGCCAAGGCCGACACCGTCGCCGCCAAGCGCTTCGAGGTGGCGTACAATCGCTACGTGATCGGGCGCATCGACATGGACAACCTGTATCTCGCCCAGAACGAGAAGAACCAGGCGCTGTCGCAGTACCTGCAGTCATTGCGGGGGTTCTGGCTGTCGTACTACCGGTTGCGGCGCGTGACGCTGTACGACTTTGCCACCGGCACGGTCATTCGCTAGGCGGCGCGACCGTCACGTCGAGGTGGCGCAGCTCGCGCCCAGTGAGGGTGAGGCGGATCGGGGCGAGCGGCGCACGCCCTGGCGCGGCGAGCTGGATGGTGACGGTGCGATCGGACGGCACCTCGCAAAAGGTGAGCATCCCGCGCGTGTCGCTGCGTTGGTCGGCGGTGACCGGGACGGAGTCGCCCACGACGCGCCCAATGGTGCTCATCCAGTGCGCGGTGGCGGCGACCCCTTCCATCGCACGCCCGGTCGCTGAGTCGCGCACCGTCAGGTGCACCGTCCCTCGCCCGAACGGGACCTCGCGCCCGCCACAGAGCCGCGGCGCGATGCCGCGGGCGCTCGGCGCAGTGAAGGTGGCGCGTCGCACCTCGCCCTCGGCGACGGCCACGGATTGCTCCAGTGCGGTGATGCCAAAGGTGTCGTAGCCCGGCGCGCGTACCGCGACGGTGAACTGGGAGGGGGAGAGCCCGTCGAAGGTGAAGCGTCCGTCGGTGTCGGGGGTCGTCTCGCGCGTGGTGCCGGCGATGCGCACCATGGCGCCGGTGAGCGGCCGCTGTCCGCTGCTGTCACGCAGCGTCCCGACGAGTGTCGCCAGCCGCAACGCCGGGCGCTGCTCGTCGGTCGTGACCTCTCCCCCCTCCTCGCTCAGCGCCAGCGCCGAGGGGCGCACGAGAATCCAAGGCGAACTCCCCTCGGTGGCAACCGCGTCCTGCGAGCGCCCGTTCATCGGGACGCGGAGGAACCAGCGCCTGACGAGCCACGCGCCGTTGGCGAGCCGGGCGAACTGCATCTCGCCCCCAACGCGCGCGCTGTCGACCCCGGCACGCACGCGGTCGTACGCGAACTCGACTGCGCGCAGCTCGAACGAGCGCGCGTCGAGCCAGAGCGTCCCCACGACGTCCGGTACGGTACCACGCGTGATGGGTGTGAAGGCGAGCCCCACCTGACCGCTGCGTGCATCGCGGCCGCGCACCTGGCGGAAGCAGTGCGTGTCCAGGAAGGCGTCACTCAAGAGGATGCGCGCGTCTGGGCCGTAGTAGCGCGTGCGGGTACTGTCGACGTCGCGCCAGTAGCCGGCGACCGCGAGCGACTCCGCCGGGAGTGAGGAGAAGGGGAGGGCGACGACGCCGCGCACCTCGCTCCGCGTCTCGCGCAGCACCTTGAGCGACTTGGGCTCCAGCTCGCGCACGTACCGCGTGACCTGCGCGGTGAAGAGCCGGTCGCGCTGCGAGATTTCGGCGGCGTCGAGCGCCGTGCGCGCCTCATCCCACAGGGCGGCGACACGATCGCGTTCGCTCGGGTTGACAGCGCAGACCGAGTTGGCGGTGACCACGACGGTGGGGAGGCGATACTCGACCGGCTCGAGCGCGACGTCGAGCGTGCGCGTCTCGCCGACCGCGAGGTCGAACGGCGGCGAGGTGTAGCGGTGCACGCCGATGCGCTTGGCGACTACGCGGTATCGCCCCCCGCCGGGGGCGCGCAGCGCGTAGCGCCCGGCGGCATCGCTGAGCGCCGAGGCGACGCGCGTGAGGGCGCTGTCGGCGCTGACGAGTTCGACCAGCGCGCCGATGATCGGGGCGCTCGACGTCGACTGCGTCACGGAACCGCGCACCACCTGCGCCTGCAGCGGTGCAGCGCCGATCATGATCAGCGTCACGAGGATCGTCAGGCGCAACACGTGCGGCCAACGCCGCAGGGACCGCGTGCCTGCCCGCACTATCGCAACTCCACCACGGAGAGTCCGCGCTCGGCCGTGCGAAGCTCCCACCGCTTGACGAGCGTACCGTCGGGGGCGCGCTCTTCCACGACAATGCGGTCGAGCGCGGGAAGCCCGCAGGCATTCACCCCGCCCTTCGCGTCGACCGGGAGGTCGAACGACTCGGTCTCCGTGCGAAAGGTGCTGCCGGCGATGAGGCGTCGGATCGGTCGCGTGACGCGGAGTGCGCGCGGATGCGTGCTGTCGACGGGAGCAGGTGGAGGAATCAATCGCATGGATACGTGCTGGTCTTCATCCTCGTCGTACCCGCACACCGCGCGAAGGATCTGCGCCGTGCGCAGCGCCATCACCAATGTTCTCGAGTTCTTCCCCTCTTCCACGCTGAGGACCTGCTCGCCCGCCAACAGGCCGAGTCGCGCGTAGTCGGGATGCTCGACGACGAGCGTGTAATTCCCGGCCAGCACGTCGGCGAGGCGGAACGAGCCGTCTTGTGCGACGGCGGCTGACTTGTCGAGCCCCGCCAGCGAGACGCGCGCGCCCACCAACGGGCGCCGCGCGCTGTCGACGACCTGTCCGGTGAGCACCGCGGTACGTCCCCCACCCCCTTCGTCGGCCGCGGTGAGTCCACCATCCTCGATGAAGGCGACGATCGTGGCGCGATCGGTCGGGGTGCGTCCGGCGCGCATTGCCGTCACGTAGCCCCGCGGAAGCTCGATCCGCGGGACGCGCATGAACCAGCGCGAGACAAACCAGGCCCCGCGCGCCAGTCGCTCGAAGTGCACTTCGCCGCCGATACGCGCATCGGAGACCGGCAGCGGAAAGTTGGTGTACCGGAAGGTGACGCGTCGCAACTCAAACGTCCGGCCATCGAGCCAGATGACCCCGTCGATGTCGGCGGTCCGGCGCGCCCGCGTGGGGGCGAAGGCGATCCCGACCTCGCCGTCCCGCGTCGTGCGCGAGAGGGCGAAGCAGTGGTCGCGGACAAATCCGTCCGACAGGAGGACGCGATCGTCGGGGGCGTAGTAGTCGAGGACTCCGTCCGGCAGGAGTCGCGCGTAGCCGTTGGTTGCCAGCGACTCGGGGTGGATCGAACTGAAGGCGCGCTCGGTGACGCCCCGGCGAACCTCGTTCGTCTCGCTCCGGATCCGGAGCGACCGCGGCTCGAGGGTCCGATGATAGCGCGTGATGGTGGCGCGAAAGCGGCGTTCTCGGAGCGAGAGGTCGCTGGCGGTGAGGGCGGCGCGCGCCTCCTCCCAGAGCGCGGCGATCCGCGCACGGTCCGCCGAGCGAACGTCGCACAGCGTGGCGCCCGTCACCGTCACCACGGGAAGGTCGAAGCGCACCGCCTCGAGCGCGATGTCGAGGTGGCGCGCTTCGCCCGCCGCGAGGCGCAGCGTCTCCGACTGGAACTGCCGCACACCGATGCGCTTGGCCGTGACGACGAAGGTGCCGGTGTCGCTCGCGGTGAAGGCGTACGCGCCGCCGACGTCGGTGAGCGTGGCGGCGACGCGCGTCCCGTCGCTCGGCGGCGCGGGGGCGCGGTGCAGCGTGACCACGACCCCCGCGATAGGCGCGCCGCTGGCGGCGTCGCGCACGGTGCCGCGCACGACCTGGGCGTGCAGCTGGGCAGGCAGCATCGCGCCCAGCGCCCCGCCGACGGACGCGACGCACCTCGCGGCCAGCCGCCCATCCGCCAGCCGCAACCACCGCCAAGCTAACCAACGCCTCATCGGTCGTTCATCGAACCGTAATCCAGCGATCACCGCTCCCTCATCCAGCAGGCCGACGTTAGGGGTAGGACCACGTGGGCCGTACCACGTGGAACATCCGGCCCCACTCACCGAGGGAGGACTCCATGCGCATCACCCTACCCGAATCGTCACAGCGCCGCCAGCGCTCCGCCGGCAGCACCATCGCCAGCGCCATCATCCACGCCACCGTCATCGGCGGGACGCTGGTGGCGACCGGGATGTCGGCCGAGCGACCGCGCTATCCCAAGGTACAGCCGGAGAACATCGTCTTCGTGAAATCCCACGACATCGATCAGCCCGCGCTGAAGCGTCCGCGCGTGTCGACGGCGGAACGCCCGCCCGTCATCCCACGCGAGATCCTGGCCCCGCTCCCCTCGACCGTGTCGGTCGTCGTCGATCCTTCCATCGTCCCAACGGGGGTCCCGCCAGTCGACGCCGCGCTCGGCGTCCCCTTCGACTCGACGGCGCGCGCCTCCGATGGGGCGGGGAGCGGCGCCGCGTCGTCGTCGGGAAGCGGCGACTCCGGCACCCCTATGACCGCCTTCACCGTCGATCGCGAAGTGGTCCCGCTGCGCGGTGTCGCGCCGCGTTACCCGAGCCTCCTGGCCAGCGCCAACATCGAGGGGATGGTCGTGATGCAGTTCGTCGTCGACACGCTGGGGCGCGTGGAGCGGGGGAGCCTCGACGTGGTCCGTGCCGACCACGCCCTGTTCGAGCAGAGCGTGCGCGAGGCGCTGGCGCGGATGCGTTTCGTCCCCGCGGAGGCCGGCGGGCGAAAGGTGCGCCAACTGGTGGAGCAGCCGTTCACCTTCGCGCTCACGCGGCGCGACTGACCGACGGTCGCTTGGCGCCCGATCGGCGATCGACGACGCCGCAACGCCACGCGCCCGGTCCCAACCGTTAGGCAGGACCGGGCGCGTGCGCGCCGCCGTCCGGCGACGCTGGGGAGACGAGCGCCTACCGCCGCCGCGTCGTCCCGCGCGACGACTTGTTCCCCCCCAGCAGCGCTCCCAGGACGCCGCGCACCAGCGTCCCGGTCACGGCGACGGCGGCGGTGCGGAGGACGCTCTTTCCCACGGACGAGTTGAGCACCTGCCCGAGCACGCTCGTATCGGCCGGTGCTGCCGCCGCCGCGCGCCCGCGGCTGGGCGGCGCGGCCGGCGCCTCGGCTTCGGCCTGCGCCTCCGCCTGCTGCTGCGCTTCATAGCGCGCCTGCAGCACCTCGCGCGCACTCTCGCGGTCGATCGCCGTCGCGTACTTCTTCACCTGCGGCGTTTGCAGCCGGCGGGCCATCTCGTCGTCGGTGAGCGGCCCCATGCGCGACGCCGGCGGGATCATGCGCGACACGAACGGCGGCGTCGGCGTCCCCTTGGGGGAGAGCGTCACCACCATCGCCTCGCCGATCCCCATCGACGTCAACGTTGCCTGCACGTCGTAGAACTCCGTCTTGGGGAAGGTGCGCGCCGCGGCACGCAGCGCCTTCTCGTCGTCCGGGGTGAAGGCGCGCAGCGCGTGCTGCACCCGATTCCCCAACTGCGCGAGGACGGTGTCGGGAATGTCCTTGGGGCTCTGCGTGATGAAGTAGACGCCCACCCCCTTGGAGCGGATCAACCGCACCACCTGCTCGATCTGGTCCAACAACGCCTTGCTGGCGCTATCGAAGAGGAGGTGCGCCTCGTCGAAGAAGAAGGCGAGCTTGGGACGATCGACGTCGCCGACCTCGGGGAGCTCGTTGTAGAGCGTCGCCAGCATCCAGAGCATGAACGTGGAGAAGAGCGCCGGCTTGTTCTGCACGTCGCTCAACTCGAGCACGCTCACGAGTCCGCGCCCGTCGCGCTCCACCTGCATCAGGTCGTCCAGGTCGAACATCGGCTCGCCGAAGAACTTGTCGGCCCCCTGCTGCTCCAGTTCGACCATCTCGCGCAGGAGGACGCCGACCGTCTGCTTCGACATCCCGCCGTATGCCTTGAGCTCGTCGGCGCCGTCGTCCGTGAGGTACTGCAGGACGCTGCGCAGGTCGGAGAGGTCGAGGAGGAGGAGCCCCTTGTCGTCGCAGTACTTGA
Organism: Gemmatimonadaceae bacterium; assembly: GCA_046327755.1. Classification (GTDB taxonomy): domain Bacteria; phylum Gemmatimonadota; class Gemmatimonadetes; order Gemmatimonadales; family Gemmatimonadaceae; genus SCN-70-22. The sequence goes on along the minus strand of JAXLXW010000009.1, from coordinate 130,393 downwards.
AGACGAGGGAGAGGACGCTGGTCTGCGTCTCGTTGAGGTCGAGCACCTTGGCCAGCAGCTGCGGCCCGAACGACGAAACCGTCGCCCGGAGCTGCGCCCCCTTGGCCCCGGTGAGGCTCAGGAACTCGACCGGGAACGAACTCGGCGCCCACTTGCACCCCGTGTCGGCGGCGCGCTGGTTGACCTTGTCGTTCGCCTCGCCCGCCGCTCCGACCCCCGACAGGTCCCCCTTGATGTCGGCCATGAAGACGGGGACTCCGGCGTTCGACAGCTGCTCGGCGATCAGCTGCAGCGTCTTGGTCTTGCCGGTGCCCGTGGCGCCGGCGATTAGTCCGTGCCGGTTCATCATCGCCAGCGGGATGCGGACGACGGGCTCGGGCTGGCACGTCCCCTCGTGCACCACAGCACCGAGGGTGATCGCGTCGCCGGTGGCGGCGAAGACGCTCTTGGCGGAGTCGAAGGCGGACATCGTGTAGGGAGAAAACGAGAGGACGGGAAGACGAGAGGACGCGGCAGGGCTCAGGAAGCTACACCGCGGCGGTTGCGGCGGCGGCTGCGGCTGCCTGTTGCTGATGGACGGACTCTGCCAGCACGGCGGTCTGCGATTCGCCGCCAAGATCGGTGGCGAGGGTGACGAGCCCGGTGCCGAGTCCCTTGAGGGGATCGGACCAGAGGATGGTCCCGCTCCGCGGATCGAGCGCGAAGACCTCGCCCCCGCACGTCGCGAAGAGTCCGTCCGCGTCTCGTACCACGTTCACGAACGACGCCGACGACTTGTACTTCGCCGGGAGCTGCGTGCGCCACACTTCGGCCCCCGTCTTTCGATGAAAGGCCACCACGTGCGACTTGATGCCGACGTACACCAGCGATTCGGTCTTGCGGGCCATGAGGCGGGTTCCGGAGATGGGATCGTTCGAGCGATCGCGCGCGGGGGAACTGACGCCGGAGAATGCGCCGCCCCCGGCGAAGGCGCCAGCCTGTGGCGAGGGGGAAGGCCGGATGTACCCCGCGACGTCGTGAATCGCTCGCCCCCGATCGAACGCGCTGGACGACGCGTTGCGACACGCGGTACGTTCCGCCAAGCCGTTCACGCGTACGCCGCGACACCTGGAGGTTCCATGTGTGACCATGCGTTCCCGCCGCGCCTCGCAGGCTCCGGCCACCCGGCGGACGGTGCCGCCAACTCCGGCGGCGAGAGCGCGGATGCCATCTCGCGCCGCGCGTTGCTGGAAAAGGGGGCGGCCGCCGCTGCCTTTCTCGCCCTGCCATCGTTCCGGAAGGGACCGGTTGATTCGCTGGACGGCATTGCACCTGTCCGTGCGGCGACGGCTGGGATGAGCGCCAGTGCCTACCTCGACGCCGCGCTCAAGGCGGAGCGCTGGATCGCCCGCTCGGCGATGCGCGACACGCGAGGGGTCACCTGGCCCGCCGACCCCAACGACGCCAGGAGCGTGCAGGACAACCTGTACAGCGGGAGCCCTGGTGTCGTCCTCTTCTATCTGGAACTGGCGCAGGCCACCGGCGACCGGCGGTGGCTCGAGCCGGCGCGCGACGGGGCCTTGTACCTGGCGGCCACCCTTCCGGCGACAGCGTCAGCGTTAGGCGAGGAGGGGCACGGGCTGTACACCGGCATCGCAGGGGTCGCCTACGTCCTGGAGCTTGCGCAGCGCGCGACCGGCGACGCGCGGCTCCGCGCGGGGCGCGACCGCGCCGTCGCCCTCCTGCGCGAGTCGCTGGCACCGGTGAGTGCCGGCGCGTCGTGGAACCCGTCGACCGACATCATCTCGGGGAGCTCGGGGATCCTCCTCACGCTCGCCTGGCTCGACCGAAACGGCGGGGCGTGGGAGGGCTGGCGCCGCGACGCTGCCCGGGCGGGGGACCGCCTGATGGAGGTCGCCGTCCCCGAGTTCGGGGGCGTGAAGTGGGGGATCTCGAGCCGCGTCCCGCGGCGCTATCCCAACTTCTCGCACGGCACGGCCGGGGTGTCGTACACGCTGGCGATGCTGTACCAGGAGACGAAGGAGCGCCGCTTCCTCGACGCCGCGCTGGCCGGCGAGCGCTATCTCACGGCGATCGCCACGCGCACCGCGAACGACGGCGTCCGCATCTACCACTCCGAGCCGGGGGGCGAGGACCTCTTCTACCTCAGCTGGTGCCACGGCCCCGCCGGAACGGCGCGCCTCTATCATCGCCTGGCGGAGGCGACGGGCGACTCGCGGTGGCGCGCAACGATCCCGAAGCTCGCCCAGGGAATCGTCGACAGCGGCGTCCCCGAGGTGCACCCCGATCGCTCGGGCTATTGGAACAACATCTCGCAGTGCTGTGGGGCGAGCGGCGTGGTGGAGTTCTTCATCGCGATGCACGCCATGACGGGCGACACGCGCCATCTCACCTACGCGCGCCGCGTGATGGACGACACGCTTGTACGCGCCACGGTCGACGGCGACGGGCTCAAGTGGATCCAGAACGAACACCGCGTCCGCCCCGACCTCCTCGTCGCCCAGACTGGCTTGATGCAAGGTTCTGCCGGTGTCGGCCTCGCGTTGTTGCACCTGGACGGCGCCTTGAACCGCCGCGCACCGCTCGTGGCGCTGCCCGATGCGCCGCGCTGGGTCTGAGCGCGGCGCCGTACAACCAACAACGAGCAGAACACAGAGGATCACGGAGGAAGCACAGAGGTGCACGGAGGAGTGCGGCGATGTGGTACGGACGGGTTGATGGGTGAGCGTTAGACCGGGTTGATGGGTGAGCGCAGCGCCTCGGTTAAGGGGATGAAGCGGAGCGCGGTGAAGTCGACCGCCCCAAGGAGGAAGTCGGCCAGGTAGACATCATGATACGTGGGGGAGACCGGGTCGAGGCCTAACGTGTAGCCGGTGAAGACCTGCGAGACGTAGATGTCCTGCTGGTGCCACCAGATGAGCCCCGCCGAGGTGACGCGGCGCTCGAGGAAGTGGGTGGGGTACGTGAGCGCCGGCACGCCGCCGCGCGGATAGGGGAGCGCCGACGGCGTGTAGAGGCTCGCGGGAGGCCGCTGGCCTAACGCTTCGTGGGGCCGCACGGTGTTGTACTCCGTGCGAAAGGCGTCGAAGCGGGCTTGCTGCGCGCGCCGCGTGCGGGCCGGCGGCCGCGTCGCCTCGGCCTTCAGCGTGCGATGCAAGCGCTCGTGGCGCCCGTTGTGCTCGGGATGGCCGGGGACGGTGAAGTACGGGTGGATGCCCAGGGCGGTGAACCAGCAGCTCAGGCGCGAGAGCCCGCGGGGGGCCTGCGCGGCGCCGAAGGGCGCGCCGTTGTCGCTGAGGATCGCCTGCGGGAGCCCGTAGGTGCGGAAGCAGCGCGCGAGCACGCGCTGCGCCGCGGTGGTCTCGGGCGCGGGGTGCGCCACGCAGGCGAGGAGGGTGCGCGTCGCCGCATCGACGACCGTGAGGGGGTAGCACCACTGCCCGTCGCCGGTGCGGAAGTGCCCCTTGTAGTCGAGCGTCCAGAGTTGATTGGGCGCTGTCGCGTGGACGGGCCCACGCCCCGTGGGATCGAGGCGGGGGCGCGCGCGGCGCCGCCGGGGCGTGAGCAGCCCGGCCTCGGCGAGGAACGTGGTGATGGTGCTGGCGGCCGGCCACGCGAGCGCGGGCGCGGCCGCCTGACACGCGGCGCGCAGCTTGCGCGCGCCCCACGTGGGGTGCGCGCGCCGGCAGGCCAGCAGCGCCTCGCGCTGCGGCGCGGGCGTCCGGTGCGGACAGGTGGCCGGCGTATGCGCGCGCTCCGCGAGGCCCGGGAGCCCCAACGCGCGAAAGCGGGCCAGCCACTTCTGGCCGGTCTTCTCGCTGATGCCGTAGGCGGCGCACACGGCCACGATGGGGCGCTTGCCGCGGAGCGCCTCGGCGACGAACTCCAGACGGATCGACATGGGATCAGGCACACTCCAGGGCATCCGCACCTCCGGTCAGTGCCGGAGAGCGTACGCCCAAAGCGGCGCGTCCTCACCCATCAACCCGGTCTATTCCTCACCTATCAACCCGGTCCATACCATGTCGCCGTTATCCTCCGTGCACCTCTGTGTCGAGCTTTAGGTCTTTCTCGAACCCGCGCCAACCGCCTGCCGCAGCGCCTACCGCCCGAGCACCCGCTTGGCCTCCGACACCACGTGCTCGGCCGTGATCCCGAACTCGGCGTAGAGCCTCTGGTACGGCGCGCTCGCGCCGAAGGTGTCGATCCCGACGAAGGCTCCGTCGCGCCCCACGTAGCGCTGCCACGACATGGAGTGCGCCGCTTCCACCGCCACGCGCTTTGTTCCTGACGGAAGCACCGACGCCTGGTACTCGGCGGATTGCTGCTGGAACAGCTCCTGGCTCGGCATGCTCACCACGCGCGCCTTCACGCCGTCGGCGGTGAGCGTCTGCTGCGCCTTCATCGCAAGCTCCACCTCCGATCCCGACGCGATGAGCACCACGTCCGGTGCGCCGTCGGGTGCATCGGCGAGGATGTACGCCCCCTGCGCGGCGCCGCTCGCCGCGCCGTAGGTCGCGCGATCGATGAGCGGGAGCTTCTGTCGCGTGAGGATCAGCGCCGTGGGTCCCTTCTTGTTGAGGAGCGCCGCGCGCCACGCTTCGGCCGTCTCGGCGGCGTCCGCCGGGCGGATCACCGTCACGTTGGGGATGCAGCGCAGCGAGGTGAGGTGCTCCACCGGCTGGTGCGTCGGGCCGTCCTCGCCCAGGCCGATCGAGTCGTGCGTGAAGACGTAGATCACGCGCTGCCCCATGAGCCCCGCGAGGCGGATGGCGGCGCGCATGTAATCGGCAAAGACGAGGAAGGTCCCGCCGTACGGGATCACCCCGCCATGCAGCGCCATCCCGTTCATGATCGCCCCCATCCCGAACTCGCGCACGCCGAAGTGGAAGTTGCGCCCGGCGTAGCTCTCCGCGGCAAAGCGCGGGGTGTCCTTGAGGACGGTGATGTTGGAGCCGCTCAGGTCCGCCGAGCCGCCCACGAGCTCGGGGATCTTCGCGCCCAGCGCGTTGAGGACCACGCCCGAGGCGTTGCGGCTGGCGATGTTTCCGTTCTCCGGGGTGAAGACCGTCAGCGCCTGCTGCCACGCGGCGGGGAGTTCGCCCTGCATGCGGCGCCCGAACTCCTTGGCCGCCTCGGGGTGCGCCTTGGCGTAGGCGATGAGCTGCTTGCGCCACGCGTCGTTGGCCTCGGCGCCGCGCGCCGTCGCGCTGCGCCAGTGCGCCAGCGCCTCCTCCGGGATGGTGAACGGTTCGGTCGCCGTCCAGCCGAGCTGCGCCTTGGTGAGCGCGATCTCCGCCGCGCCTAACGGCTCGCCGTGCGCCTTGGCGGTGTCCTGCCGGTTGGGCGAGCCGTAGCCGATGTGCGTCTTGGTGATGACGAGCGTGGGGCGCGTGAGGTCGGCCTTGGCGGCGGCGACCGCCGCGTCGATCTGCGCCAGGTCGTTCACGTCGTCGACATGCAGCACCTGCCACCCGTACGCCTCGAAGCGCTTGGCGGCATCGTCGCTGTAGGTGATCCCCACCTTGCCGTCGATCGAGATCCCGTTGTCGTCGTAGAAGCCGATGAGCTTCCCCAGCTTGAAGTGCCCGGCGAACGACGCCGCTTCGTGCGAGATCCCCTCCATCAGGCAGCCATCGCCGGCGATGAAGTAGGTGAAGTGATCGACGATGTCGTGCCCGTCGCGGTTGAACGTCGCCGCGAGGTGCGCTTCGGCGGCGGCCATCCCGACCGCCATCGCCAGCCCCTGGCCCAACGGACCGGTCGTCGTCTCCACGCCGGCGGTGTGCCCGTACTCCGGGTGCCCGGGCGTCTTGCTCCCCCACTGCCGGAAGTTCTTCAGCTCGTCGAGCGGGAGATCGTAGCCGGAGAGGTGCAGCACCGAGTACAGCAGCATCGATGCGTGCCCGTTGGAGAGCACGAAGCGATCGCGGTTGGGCCACGCCGGGTCGGCGGGGTTGTGCCGCATGTGCTTCGTGTAGAGCGAGTAGGCCAACGGGGCGAGCCCCATCGGGGCGCCGGGATGGCCACTCTCGGCCTTTTGCACGGCGTCCATCGACAACGTGCGGACCGTATTGATGCAGAGCGCGTCGAGCGTGGACGCGTCGACCGGTGCGGACACTGGGGGCTCCTGGCGGAAGCGAAGGGAGTGACGGCGTGACGAGCGCCGGAAAAGTATCGCGCCGAAATCTGCGACGCTTCCTCCCCGTGTGGTGCCGCCTCCACCACATTGGGGTAGGTTTTCCGTGCGAATACCGACACGCGTGTCGTCGGTCCCACCACCGTTCGCCCATCGGTCATCGTGTCCGCACCCCGTTTCGCTCGCTGCCTGCGTCGTTTGCCGAACTCCACATCGTCGTTCCGGCGACCCGCGCGTACCGCCCTCGCGACCGTTGGGCTGCGTGTGTCGGTCGCGATCGCAGGCGCCACGACCGCAGCGCACGCGCAAGGGGGGCCGCCGGCGCCGCTCCAGGGCGCGCCGACGATGACGGCGCACGACTCGCTCGCCCGCGACCTCCTGCGCGAGCTCCTCGCGATCAACAGCACGGTGAGTGGCGGGCAGATGAGCCAGGCGACGCAGGCCATGGCGGCCCGCCTGCGCGGCGCGGGATACGCCGAGGGTGATGTGCAGCTGGCGGGGCCTAACGCCGCGCACCAGAACCTCGTGGCGACGCTGCACGGGCGAGACGGCACGGCGAAGCCCGTGCTCCTCATGGCGCACGTCGACGTGGTCGAGGCGCTGCGCAGCGACTGGACGATGGACCCGTTCGCCCTCAACGAACGCGACGGCTACTACTACGGGCGAGGGACGACGGACAACAAGGGCGGCGCCGCGATCGTCATCGCCAACATGATCCGTTGGAAGCGCGAAGGGTTCGTCCCGTCGCGTGACGTGATCGCCATTCTCACGACGGATGAGGAGACGAGCCAGGAAGAGGGGATCCACTGGCTCCTCACGAATATCCCGCGCCTCAAGGACGCCGAGTACGCGCTCAACACCGACGCGGGCGGCCTGAAGGAAGGAGACGGGAAGAGCCGCCCGCGCTTCTTCGTGCAGTCGTCGGAGAAGCTCTACCAGACGTACACGCTGGACGTCACCAATCGCGGCGGCCACTCCTCGATCCCCCGCCCGGACAATGCGATCTACGCGCTGGCACGGGCGCTCGCCCGACTCGAGACGTATCGCTTCCCGGTGATGTACAACGAGGTGACGCGTACCTCCTTCTCGCGTAGCGCCACCGTGGAGTCGGGGCAGGTGGCCGCCGACCTGCGGGCCCTGGCTGGCGGAGCGACGAGCGGTCCCGCCGTCGAGCGCGCCTTCCGCGACCCGTCGCTCAACGGCAACCTGCGCACGACGTGCGTGGCCACGATGCTGAGCGGCGGGCACGCCGAGAACGCCCTTCCGCAGAAGGCGACCGCGACGGTGAACTGCCGCATCTTCCCGGGCGTGAGCGCCGAGGAGGTGCAGGCGACGCTGCAACGCGTGGTGGCCGATACGGTCGTCCACGTGACGCGCGCACTGGGGAGCGTGCCGAGCCCTGCGTCGCCACTCCGCTCCGACGTGATGGGAGTGGTGGAGCGCACCGCCAACGAGATGTGGCCGCGCGCCGTGACAATTCCGATCATGGAGAACGGGGCCACCGACGGCTTGTACCTGCGCAACCTGAACGTCCCGGTGTACGGCGTCTCGGGACCGCTCTACGTGCAGGGGGACGATCGGGCGCACGGGCGCGACGAGCGGGTGAGCATCCGCAACTTCAATGCGTCGCGCGAGTTCTGGTATCGGATGGTGAAGGGGCTGCTGGGCGACGCGACGCGCATGTGACGAGTGCGGCGTCCCCGACCGCCGGGGGCGCCAACGGTACCGACCGGACAGGTGGAGGAGAGCGCGGATGGATGGACGAGGTTGGACGCGGGTGGCGGCGTGCGCGGCCGTCGTTGTCGCCGCGACGGCGTCGGCGTGCCGGAAAGCGGACAGCGAAGGGGCGAACGCCGGGGCAGAAGCGGTCGGAAAGTCCGAATCGGCAGCTGCGCAGCCGGTCGACCGGCATGGTGCGGCAATGCCAGCGCTTTCGTGGCGCCTTGAGTCGCCACCGAGTTGGGACGACCGGGTGCGCGTCGTCGATGACGCGGAGGGCCCAACACGACTGGCCGAGCAGGGGATTCACGCGTCGACCCTGTTCGAATATCTCCCGCGCGATACGAGCGTCGTCCCGCAGGCGCTGCTGGGCGTCTACGTTTACGACTCCACGGCCTGGGCCAGGGTCGAAGCGGAGGACGGCCCGCCACAGGGCGAGGTCGTCGAGCGCGGGACCGGGGTGGTGTATGTGGCCGCCTTTCCGCAGTCGAACCCGTTTGGATGGGGGAGCGCTGACTCTGCGGAGTTCGAGAAGCGATCGGTCACGATGACGTATGTAAGGCGCGCCTTTCGCGTGGTGCGGTGACCGTCGGCTGCCAAGCGGCGGCGGCCGCTCCGAACGCCAGTACGGGACGCCACCGCTAGGCGCAGCGTGCAGCACTCCCCGACTTTCTTCGCCAGACCGATCGCGCTAGGTTGACCGTCGCCTGAGGGTGCTGGGGCACTGATTGCGCGCCGACATCGTTCATCACGTGACCGTTGTTTGGCGATGGTGCTCGGCGTTAGCGCACTTTTTTCGGTGTTGCGGCGTTGACCAGTGCATCAACGGGCCGGTGTGTTGTATTTTCCGCGCTCCCACCACGTAACCCCAAGAAGACGAGAGTTCCATGCGACGTTCTGTTCTGACGACTCCGGCGCTCCTGTTGGCGCTGGGCGCGCTGGCCGCCTGCGGCGGCGGCGGCGAGAAGGCGGCGACCACTGACACGGCGGCGGCTCCGGCTGCGGCTCCTGCGGCGACGCCTGCGGCGGCTCCGGCCGCCGGTGCGGCGCTCGATGGCAAGGCGGAGTACCTCGTCTGCCAGACGTGCCACCAGGAGAACGGCGAAGGGCTTCCGAACCTCTATCCGCCGCTCGCTGGCTCCGAATGGCTCAACGGTGAGCCGGAAGTGCCGATCGCGATCGTGCTGCACGGCCTGCAGGGCGAGATCACGGTCAAGGGCCAGAAGTTCAACAACGTGATGGCCCCGTGGGCGTCGCTCTCCGACGCGCAGATCGCGGCGATCCTCACCTACGAGCGTGCCTCGTGGGGCAACACGTCGGCGGCCGTGACGGCCGAGCAGGTGGCGGCGGTTCGTGCGGCGACGGCGTCGCGCACCACCCCGTGGACCCCGGACGAAGTGAAGGCGGCGAAGCTCAAGTAAGCTTCGAACGCTGCAGCACACCGAACCGCCCCGCGATGCCTAACGGCGTCGCGGGGCGGTTTCACTTCGGAAGCGCAATCTGCGAGTGCGCGTGTGTGGTGCGCGAGTGTGTTGTGCGTGTGTGTTGTGCGCGTGCGGGCGTGCGGCACTTACTGCGGGCGCACATACGACGACGGGGCGGCAGCCTCCCAGGGACGTGCGCTGCGCGCCCGGTCGTAGCCCATCTGCTCCAGGCGCTGCATGAAGTCGCGGTCGAAGAGCTTCATCGCCGCCGGATCGTTGGCGACGGCAGCGGGGATTGCGGTGTAGCGGAACTCCATCCGGATCCCCGTCTCGCTCCCGTTCACCGCGCGCTCGAGCGCCGTCAGCTGCTGCAACAGGAGCGGGTGCTGCCCCCAGAAGAGGAGGATGGTCGTCCGTCGATTCATGTGCTTGCGGCTGGCGGGCACCACCGCCGCGACCGGCGCCTGCGTCCACAGGTTCATCACCGCCCAGACGCGCACGGTGAGCGGCTCCTTGAAGCCGAGCCGGCGGGCCGCGGCGCCCAGTCGCTCGAACTGCGCCAGTGAGAGGACCGGGAGCAGGTTGGCCGTTACCCCGCCGTCGGCGTGCACGTGCCCGTCGATCACCTGAGGCGGGAAGATCCCGGGGAGCGACGACGAGGTGAGGAGGAGCTGGTGCAGGCGCGGGAGCGCCGACGCCCTCGGGGAAAGCTCCGTCGCCAAGTCCCACGTGCGGCCGACCGCGAGGTCGAAGTCGGTCGTGCCGATGGCGAGCTGTCGCCCGTCGCGAAAGCCATCGTGCAGTTGCGCCTGCATCGTCGAATCAAACACCTGCGCCATCGTGCGACGCAGGCGGTCGGTCTTCACGAGGCCGCCGGTGCGGCGCAACCAGAAGAACCAGTCGATGGTGGGGGCGATGCTCTCCGCCGCGCGCCGATACAGCGCCGAGAGCGTATCGAGCGCCGGCGCGGTGCCAAGGAAGGCAAAGGGGGCCTGCAGTGCCCCGGTGGAAACGCCGGTGACCAGGTCGAAGGTCGGCATGGGAGCGTCGGTGCGCCCCTTCCATCCGCGCAGGAAGCCGGCACCGTAGGCGCCGTTCTGCCCACCTCCCGACAGGAGGAGGACGTCGACGGTGCGGTCGCCGCGTGCCAGCGCGCGCCGCGCGAGGCGATCGACGATGGAATCGGTTGTCGCCTCCTCCACCTGCCGCGCCGCGCGAGCATCCTGCTCCAGTGATGCGATGGTGGCCGCCGGACGATGCACCGTGGCGCACGCGCCGGCGCTGAGGGCGAGCAGGAGCGTGAGCGTGCGAGCGGGGGCGTAGCGCGTGACGAGTCGACGGGACATGCAGGGAGGGGAGGGAGATCGCGCTCGCATCCAGGCGCGAGGTCCAGCGGATACGGCGCAGGGGGCGTAAGCGATTGCGACGCCTGCGTCGAAGGGAGCGGTCATCGCACCACCCCCCTAACGTCGCGCCACATCGCATGGCATTCAAGGCGACCGCGGCGACATTCTCCTCCCGCTGTGCCATTCCGCACGCCTCACCCTTCCACGGGAGCGCCCACGGGTGCCCATCGCCTCCCTCGTTCTCGCCGTCTCGCTCAGCGCCGCCACGCTGTCGCCGATCGCACCACAGCCGCTGAAAACCCTCACGCCCGGTAGCGCGAGACGCAGCGCTGATGTGCGCGTGGCGGAGGTGCGTGGGGAGTCGGCACCTGCGCCGCGCGTCACCGTCGGCGCCGACCGCCTCGTTACCGAGTACGCGCACCTCATCCGTGGCAAGTCGCTCGCGCTGGTCGCCAACCACAGCGCCCGCCTGGCCGACGGGACGCATCTCGTCGATGCGCTCGCCCGACATCCCGAGTCGAAGCTCAAGGTCCTGTTCGGGATGGAGTACGACATCCGCTCGAACGACTATTCGGCGGCACGCGATGGGGAGGTGGCGATCGATCGAGGCACGGGGCTCACCAAGTACAACCTGTACGGCGAGCACCATGCCCCCTCACCGGAGTCACTGGCCAGCGTCGACGCGATCGTCTTCGACATTCAGGAAGTGGGGGCGCGCTTCTACGAGCACGTCAACATCCTGGGCTTCGTGATGGAGGTGGCGGCCCAGCAGGGAATCGCCGTGATCGTGCTCGACCGCCCCAACCCGATCACGGGGCGCACCGTGGAAGGCTTCGTGACCGACACGGCGGCGCGATTCCGCTTCGGCTCGTATGCCCCGATCCCGGTGGTGCACGGGATGACGATGGGCGAGCTGGCGATGCTCTACAACGGCGAGCGCCTGCTGCGCGGCGGACGCACCGCCGCGCTCACGGTGGTGCCGATGACGGGATGGACGCGCGGGATGTGGTACGACGAGACGGGGCTGGCCTGGCGCAAGCCGTCACCCAACCTCCTCACGCTCTCCTCGCTCCTGGCCTATGTGGGGACGTGCCTCTTCGAGGCGGTGAACGTGAGCGAGGGGCGCGGGACCGACCGTCCGTTCGAGCAGGTGGGGGCGCCGTGGCTCGATCACGTGCGCGCCGTGACGATGCTGCAGGAATTGCAGCTGCCGGGCGTGCGCTTCGAGGCCGTCGAGTTCACCCCGGTGCAGCAGCCGTTTCACGGGCGACCGCCAGAACTGGCGGGGGAGCGGCTGCGCGGCGTGCGCCTGCGCGTGACCGATCGCGACGCCTACGAGCCCTATCGCACCGGCGTGGCGCTGCTGTGGGCGGTGTACACGCTGCACCCCGACCGCCTGACGTGGAACGACGCGGCGCTCGACCGCCTGGTGGCGACGCCGAGGCTCAAGGCGTTGCTCCTGGCGGGCAAGTCACCGCGCGAGATTGCGGACGCATGGCGTGGCGAGGTCGAGGCCTTTCGCGCCACGCGCGAGCGCTACCTCATCTACCGCTGACGCTGTTGGCGGTCGCCACGTCGTCGAGCGATGCGAGCGCGTTCTCCACGAGGATGCGTCGCACCAGCGGTTCCACCGCTCGGGCGACGGCCGGCGTGAGCGTGTCGCCGTAACCGGTGTCCTCGACTTCCACGCCGTAGAGCACGAGCCGATCGGGTGACTCGCCGAGCGCGTCGGCGAGTCGCACGGCCTCGAAGATCCCGAAGGCGTGCGACGAGTGCAGCGCATTCCTCGACGGATGCCGCGCATCGTCGGGGGAGAAGCGACGGATGGTGCCGGGTTCGGCGCCCGAGCGCATCGCGTCCACCACGACGACGAAGGGGCGGTCCTTCCAGAGGTCGAGCAACCACAGGGCGTCGCCGTCGCACTCGGCGCAGCGGAACGAATCGTCCTCGAGGGCAGCCAGGCGACGCACCACGGCCAGGCCAACGCCGTCGTCGCGGCGCGTGTCGTTGCCAACCCCGATGACGAGCAAGCAGTTCGAATTCATGTTCGGTCGACGTGAACGTCGAGAAAGTGTGTGGCGCACGAGATGCACGGGTCGTAGCAGCGGACCAGCTGCTCGCAGCGCCAGGTCAGGGCATCCTGCTCCAACTCGGGATCGCGCTCCACCAGCCGGCAGAGGTCCTCCTCGATCATCCGCTGGTTCTGAGACGTTGGCGGGATGATGTTGGCCGACCGGATGTCGCCTCGCTCGTCGAGCTCGTACCGGTGATACAGGATGCCGCGCGGCGCTTCACTCGCGCCGAAGCCGACGCCGGCGCGCGGCGCCGCATCCACTGCGGGGCGCGCCGGCGGATGATAGTGCGCAATGATGCGCAGCGCCTCCTCGCAGGCGTGCACCAACTCCACGCCGCGGGCGACGATGCTCTTGAACGGATTGCGGCAGCTCGCCTCGAGCCCGGCGTCGCGCATGGCCTGCCGCGCCAGCGGATGCAGCTGCTCGCCATTGAGGATCACGCGCGCCAGCGGCCCGGTGAGGTAGGCGCCGCGCCCGCGAACGTGCGCCTGCAGCGCGTGACTGTGCGGCACCTGCTGCTCCTCGATGTGGCGCTCGAACTCGTTCACGGGAAAGTCGAGTCCGTGTGTCGACACAACGAGCCCTTCGCACACTGCGTACTCGTCCGGGTGGCGCAGCGCCACGAGTTCGTAGTCGTGGTCGAGCACCGGGCAATCGAAGCCCGCCACCAGCGCGACCGTCTTTCGCGCGATTTCCAGCGCGCCCTCGAGGTCCGGAACCAGGGCGTCCAGTTCGCGCCGCGCGGGAGCACGATGGAAGCCGCCCACGCGCACGTTGATCGGGTGGATCTCGCGCCCGCCCAGCACGGCGACGATGGCATTCCCCGCCTTCTTGAGCGCGAGCCCCTGCTTCACCACGTCCGGGTGATCCCTCGCCAACCCGATGGCGTCGTCGTAGCCGAGGTAGTCCGGCGCGTGCAGGAGATACACGTGCAACGCGTGACTCTCGATCCACTCGCCGCAGTACAGGAGGCGGCGCAGCTCCTTGAGCGGCTCGTCCAGCGTGATCCCCAGCGCGTCCTCCATTGCCTGCGAGGCGCTGACCTGGTACGCCACGGGGCAGATGCCGCAGATGCGCGCCGTGATGTCCGGCGCATCGCTGAATCGCCGGCCGCGCAGCAATGCCTCGAAGAATCGTGGCGCCTCGATGAGACGGAACTCCGACTGCGTGACCTTCCCACCGCGCATGGTCACCTTGAACGTCCCGTGCCCTTCCACCCGCGCGAGGTGATCGACGCGGACGGTGCGTCGCACGGTGGTCGCCTTCCCCTCACCCATGGGCGTCTCCTGCCCGCCGGAAGGCCGGGGCGTTGGCGTTGAACGAATGAAAGGCGCGCTGGATGTCGGCCGGTGTGCCGCCAAGCCGCGCGCTCCACCAGCTGGCGAGCGACCCCGTGTTGCCCCCGGGGAGCGGCCCAAAGCATCCGTAACATCCGCGGTCGTAGGCCGGGCACAACGCCCCGCAGCCGCCGTGCGTCACGGGCCCCATGCAGGCGGTCCCGCGCGCCACCATGACGCAGGCGGCGCCGCGCGCCTTGCACTCCACGCACACGGCGTGCGGCGGGATGACGGGCGATCGACCGACCAGCAGCGCCGAGATGACCCCGAGCAGCTGCTCCTTGTTCACGGGGCACCCGCGCAGTTCGTAGTCGATGCGCACGTGCGCGTCGATGGGCGTGGAAGTGGCCAGCGAGGACACGTACTCGGGGTGGGCGTACACCAGGCGCTTCCACGAGTCGGCGTCGGCCATGTGACGCAGTGCCTGGATCCCGCCGCTCGTGGCGCAGGCCCCGATGGCGATGAGCGTGCGCGCCTGCTGGCGAACGTCCTGGATGGCGCGCGCATCCTCGTGCGTGGTGATCGATCCCTCGACGAGGACGATGTCGTACGGGCCGCGCATCGAGGCGCGTGTCGCCTCCTCGAAGTGTGCGAACTGCACGCGGTCGGCGAGCGTCAGGAGCTCGTCCTCGCAGTCGAGGAGCGAGAGCTGGCACCCGTCGCACGAGGCGAACTTGAAGACGGCGAGTGTCGGTCGGCGCACGGCAGTCATGGCAGCGTCACCTCGGCTCCCTCACAGCTCCCGCAGGTGCAAGCGGCGGAGGACGGCATCGAGCCGGAACACGGGGCCGTCGATGCAGACGAAGTCGCGCCCGAACTGGCAGTGCCCGCACAGCCCGATCCCGCACTTCATGCTGCGTTCCATGGAGACGTAGATGCGGTCGTGCGCGAGGCCGCGTTCGGCGAGTTCGGCCGCCGCATAACGCATCATGATCTCCGGGCCGCAAATCATCGCGATGGCATCGCCGGCGTCGAACGGGGCGCTGCGCACCAGCTTGGTCACCAGCCCCACATGCCCCAGCCACTCGTCGTGCGCGCGATCGACCGTGACACTCACGTTGAGGTCGAAGCGCCCGCGCCACGCCGTCAGCTCCTTGCGGAAGAGGAGGTCGTTAGGCGTGCGAGCCCCATGGAGAAGGACCACGCGTCCGTACCGCTTGCGGTGCGCGAGGAGCGTGTAGAGAGCGGGGCGGAGCGGCGCGAGCCCGATGCCGCCGGCGATGACGACGATGTCACGTCCCTCGGCGTCGGCTACGGGCCACGGCGTCCCGAAGGGGCCACGCACGCCCACCGTGTCGCCGCGCCTGAGGGCGCACAGCGCACGCGTGACCGACCCTACGGCGCGAATGGTGTGCACCCAGCTCCGGTCGTCCTCCACCGGGCCGCTCATCGAGACCGGCGCCTCGCCCACTCCAAAGGCGTACAGCATGTTGAATTGCCCGGGGAGGAAGGCCGGGCGCGGCGTTCCGTCGTCGGGGACCAGCGCCAGCGTCCAGCAGTCCGGCGATTCGCGCACCACCTTCGTCACGCGGCACGGCACCGGCGCCCCGGCGGCACGATCGGGGGCACTCCCGGCACGCGGTTCGCGGACGGCGGCTGTCGTCATGCGTCGATCCTCGGCGCCGGGGCGTCGCCAAAGACGTCGAGCAGCTGCACGCGGAGCGACTGGATCCGATCGATCATCACGCGCGCCACGCGCTTCATGAGGTCGTAGCCCAGCCGCGGATCCCTGTCGCACTTGCCGCGCAGGCAGGCGCCGTCGAAGACCAGCGCGCGCGTGGCTTGCACCGCGCGGGCGTCGAACATCCAACGATGCGGCGGCATCAGCCACGAGAAGCCGACGATGTCACCATCCTGCACCGTCCCCAGCGACATCGTCCCGCGCCCGGGGGCGTGCACCTCGATCGAGACGCTCCCGCTGCGGATGAGGAAGAACTCGGTCGCCTCGCTCCCGTCACGAAAGAGATAGTCGCCCGGGTTGAAGCGCGCGTTGCGCGCACACCCCGCGACCAGGGCGATGTCCTCGTCGTTCATCCCGGCGAAGAACGGATGTGCCGCCAGCAGCGAGGTGAGTCCTTCGGTCATCATCGTGCCTCCTCGCCGCCGTCGCGGCGGCCGTGGTCCTCGTCGTACGCGCGAAGCGCCGCCACTTCTTCCGTGAGGTCGATCCCCACCGGGCACCAGGTGATGCAGCGCCCGCACCCCACGCACCCCGAGGTTCCGTATTGCTCCCACCACGTCCCCAGCTTGTGCGTCATCCACTGCCGGTAGCGCGAGTGACGTGACTGCCGCACCGGGCCACCATGGATGTAGGAGAAGTCGGCGGCGAAGCACGAATCCCAGCGGCGCCACCGCTCGGCGCGATCGCCATCGAGCGATGGGACATCATCCACCGACGAACAGAAGCAGGTGGGGCACGACATCGTGCAGTTGGTGCACGAGAGACAGCGTTCGGCGATCGACTGCCAGAGGGGAACGTCGAACGAGCGTGCCAGAAGCTCCGGAAGGTCGCGCGTGTCCAACGTGCGCCCCATGCCGCGCTCGGCGCGCGCGAGGCGAGCGTCGGCCGCTTCCACTTCGTCGGGAAGCGCTTCTCGCACGGGAAGTCGCGCGATGAGGCGTTCGCCGTAGGCGCTCCCCGCGCGCACGACGAAGTAGTGTTCGCTCCCGTTCCGTTCGACCTCGGTGAGCGCGAGGTCGAAGGCGCCGCGCGCCTGCGGTCCGGTCCCCATGGAGGCGCAGAAGCAGGTGCGCGCCGGCCGCGTGCAATCGACGGCGATGATCGCCACGTGCGCGCGCCGCGACTCATAGTCGGAGTCGCGATACGTACCGCCCGTGAAGACGCGATCCTGGACGGCGATCGCGGCGAGTTCGCAACCGCGCACGCCGACAAAGGCGCGGCGCGTGGCGTCGGCCTCATCGCGCTCGAAGCGCACCGTGTCCCCGACGCGCTCGGCGGTCCACGCGCGCCGCCTGGGCGGGAAGAGGAGGCGCTTCCACGAGTGCGGCCCCACGGCGTACGCAAAGAAGGCGTCGTGCCCGGGCTTCGTGAGGCGATAGCGCCCTGCCTCCTGCTCGTCGCTCGTACCGCGCGGGAGTTCGCTGGCGCTTCGAAGCTCGTCGTACACGATCACGCCATCGCGCACGACTGGCCCCAACGGCTGATATCCGTCGGCGACCAGAGCCTGCAGCAGCGCGTCGAGTGCGTCGAGTTCGAGTCTATAGAACACCGCGGTCGCCGTCGTAGCGGCGGCCGGGTTCACTTCCTGGTTCGTGGCGTCGCTACCTGCGGCGTCCGATGCGGCCGGACGGTCGGGATCACCGGCGGTCAGGCCCGATGTCGTTTTCGGGTCCTTCGCCATGCTCTAGCACTGCACGCGGCGCGCGAAAGTGCTGTAGGACGAAGGAAGACCACCCTGTCAGAGAAGGTCCCTCGCCCCGCGTGCGCGGGGGCCCTCCTAGCGACGCACCTCCGCAAAGACCGGGGCCATGAGTCCGGCCGCCGAACGTCCGTGGGGATCCTGATGCCGGCGGATCGCATTGACCATTTCCAGCGCCGTCTCCGTGCACGGCGGCAGGTCGACGTCGGTGGCGCCGAGTGGCGTGATGCGCGGCCCCCACTTCACCAGCTGCGCGCTGAAGGTGAGACCGCCGCCAAAGGCGGGGATCAGGATGTTGGCGCCGGGACGAATGCGTCCTTCCTCCAGTGCCTCGACGAGGGCGACCGGGACGGTGGCGGCGCTCATGTTCCCGTACTTCTGCACGGTGAGCATCACCTTCTCCATCGGAACGCCGGCGTATTTCGCCACCGCCTCGATGATGCGCAGGTTGGCCTGGTGCGGGACGACGATGTCGACCGCGTCTGGCGAGAGTCCGCGTTCCTTGAGGACCCTCACCGACGCTTCGGCCATGTTGTGCACGGCGCGCTTGAAGATCACCTGGCCGTCGAAGTCCCAGATGGTGTCGCCGAATGAGATGTCGCGCCCTGCGTACGTGCAGCCGAAACCACGCACGCGCAGCGAGGCACGCGCCTCGGCGTCACACCCCATCACATTGCCGAGGAGTCCTTCTTCCTCGTCCGACGGCTGCAAGACGACTGCGGCGGCACCGTCGCCGAAGAGGACGGCGACGTTGCGGTTGGTCCAGTCCATGTACCGCGAGATGAGCTCGACGCCGATGACGATCACGTTGCGCACCATGCCGGTGCGGATCATCCCGGTGGCGGTGGCAAGCCCGTAGCAGAACGAGGTGCAAGCGGTGTTGATGTCCATCGACGCCGCCTTGGTGGCGCCGAGCGCGACCTGGACCCCGGAGGCGCTGTTGGGGACGAGTTCGTCGTTGGAGACGCCGCCGTAGATGACCAGGTCGATGTCCGCGGCGGTGAGCCCGGCGCAGGCCAGGGCGCGCTGGGCGGCGATGGTCGACATCTCGATGGCGCTGACGTGCGAGATGCGCCGTTCCTTCATTCCGGTGCGCGACGTGATCCACTCGTCCGACGTCTCGAGGAAGGTGGAGAGGTCGGCGTTGCTGAGGATGGCCGGGGGCATGCACTTCCCCCAACCGGTGATGGCGGCGTAGGTCATGGGCTCGTTCGCTGGCGCGCGGGAGGCGTGCGCGCGGGGGGAGAGCGGTGCGGGCCGGGGACGAGATCGGCCGTGGGTCCGGAAGCGCGCGGAGAAGCTGTCCCGTGCACGCAGCGTTCGCAACGGCGCGAGTGCAGGCCATCGCGCAAATGGTCAACGACTCCTGTCCGGCGCAGGGCGCCGGCGAGCCGGCGACCATTTGCGAGATGGCTTCTAGCCCGTTTCATGGCACGAGGTCACATTGCGGCGCCGACTGGTGGCGAGAGGGACCGCGCGCCGGTCGCTCGCTTCCGCGTTTCCCCTCGCCGGTATCCTGTGTCGTACCCCTTGGTTGGCGCCCGTCGCTGCGGCGCCGTCATCGCGCGCCGCGTGCGCGCGACCCTCACCCCACCATGACCTTGTCACCGCGCCGTCGCGGGGGCGGCGGGGTCGTGGTCCTGGCGTCCCTCATCGTCGGGCTTGCGTTAGGCAGCGCCATCGCGGCCTCGGGCAACGAGCGGTTGGCGCGGTGGGCCACCGCGATCCAGCCCATCGGGACGCTCTGGGTGAACGCGATCCGGATGACGGTGATTCCGCTGGTCGTCTCGCTCCTCATCACCGGGGTGGCGTCGGTGTCGGACCTGCGCGCGGTGGGTCGACTTGGCGGGCGCACGCTCCTCGTCTTCCTCGCGTTGCTCGCGGTGAGCGCCGTCGTTCCCGCGGTGACGATGCCGGCCGTCGTGGCGCTCTTCCCGTGGCCGGCGGGGGCGATCCCGCTCCCGCCGGGAGCAGCGGAAGCGGCGGCGCAGGTGCAGGCGAGCGGGACACCGGTGGGGGTGGTGGAGTGGTTCACGACGCTCATCCCCGCCAACCCGGTCGAAGCGGCCGCCAGCGGCAACATGGTGTCGCTGATCGTCTTCACCTTCCTGGTGGCCCTGGCCACGGCGCGCAGCGCCCCCGACGCGCGCGATCCGCTCGTCCGCTTCTTCAAGGCGTTAGGCGAGGTGATGCTCCGCCTGGTGGGGTGGATCATCGCCCTCGCGCCGCTTGCGGTCTTCGCCCTGGTCCTCCCGCTGGCGGTGCATGGCGGTGGGGCGCTGGCCGGGGCGGTGGGCTTCTACATCGCATCCTTCGCCATCGGCGCGACGATCGTCACGGTGCTGCTCTATCCGATTGTTGCGGCGGGTGGTGGCGTGGGGATCGCACGCTTTGCCCGGGCGGTCCTTCCCACGCAGCTGATCGGGATCAGCTGCAGCTCGTCGATCGCCTCGCTCCCGGCGATGGTGGCGAGTGCCGACGCGATGGGCGTTCCGGCGCGCGTGAGCGGCTTCGTCCTCCCGCTCGCTGTCTCGGTCTTCAAGCCGGCGGCAGGGATCGCGTGGGTGGCGGGGGTGCTCTTCGTCTCGCGCGTCTATGGCGTCCCGATCGGGGTGCGCGAACTGTCGATCGTGGCGGCGGCGGCGATCTTCCTCTCCTTCGCCGCCCCGGGGGTGCCGCGCGGTGCCTTCCTCCTCCTCACCCCCCTCCTCACCGCGATCGGCCTCCCCGCCGAGGGGGTGGGAGTGCTGATCGCCGTCGACCTGATCCCGGACATGTTCGCGACGGTGGTGAACGTCACGGGCGACGTGGCGGCGACTACGCTGGTGGCACGGTTGAGCGGTGACGGCGCGAGCGACGAGGGCGTGCCGGGCGCCAGTTAGCGCCGGGCGCCGGTCAGCGCCGGGCGCCAGCTAGCGCGGTACGCCGTGGTGATGCACGACTCTTACGAGACCACGTGGCTTACGCCACGTCTCGACCCGCCCCTGCGCGCCAGATCGCGTACCACTCCTCGCGGGTGAGCGTCACGCTGAGCGCCGCGACGGCCTCGCGGAGCGCCTCCACGCGACTGGAGCCGGTGATGGGAACAGGGCGTGACGGATGGCGCAGGATCCACGCGTAGGCCGCCGTCGCAGCCGACACGCCGTGACGCGTCCCCACATCCTCCAGTGCGAAGCGCACGCGATAGCTCCGGTCGTCGGTCTCGGTGAAGATCCGCCCCCCGCCCAGCGGCGACCAGATCATCGGGCGCACGCGCAGGTCGGTCGCCTGGTCGAGCGTCCCGTCGTCGAGCACATTCAGCTGCAACGGCGACAGCTCCAGCTGATTGGTCGAGAGCGGGACGCGACGATGCAGGAGGGCGAACTGCGACGGCGTGTGATTCGAGACGCCCAGGTGGAGCACCTTGCCCGCGGATTGCAACTGACGGAAGGCCTCGGCCACCTCGTCAGGCTCCATCAGGAGGTCGGGGCGGTGCAGGAGGAGCAGGTCGATGCGATCGGTGCGCAGCGCCCGCAGCGATTCCTCGACCGAGGCGATGAGGTGTGCCGCTGATGTGTCGTATGACTTGATGGCGTGTGCCGGGCGCCGCGGCGAGGTGAGCTTGATCCCGCACTTGGTCACGAGCTGCATCCGTTCGCGCAGCGCGGGCGCCAACGCCAGAGCCTCGCCGAACAGCGCCTCCACCGTGTAGCCGCCGTAGATGTCGGCGTGATCGAACGAGGTCACCCCGTGCGCGAGGCACTGCTCGATCCAGCGCAGGCGCCCGGCGGCGTCCATTGCCCAGTCGGCCATGCGCCACGCCCCGGCGACAATGGGCGAGAGGCGCACTCCGCCGGCTGCAAGCTCGACCAGCGAGGCATCGGCGCCGGACGCGCGCGTGCCCGGTCCGGCAGGAGGGGCGGTGTGTTCGGAGGCGGTGTTGTCAGGAACGGGCATGGCGATGCGACGGGAATGGGCGCGCCCGAGGGGTCGGCGAGGCATGGGCGCAGCGTTCGCGACGCGAAGGTAGTGGTTGCCCCCGCGCCGTCCAGCGTCCATTGTCTCCCCCGCCCGAGGCGCGACGATTCGTCCCACCGGCGGTCGCGACCCAGTTCCGGTCACCCACCTCCCCCATCTCACCGTGCGACCCTCCCTGTTGCGCCGCGCCCCATGGTTGCTCGCGACGTGTTCGACGGTCGGCATCCTCGCCAGCGCAGCCTGCTCGCCCGAAGCCAAGAAGGAAACGGTTGCCACCCCCGCTGGCGGGCGCAGCGAACGAGTGAAGGCGCTCATCGCCCGCGGCGACTCGCTCGAACTCCCGGGCGGGAAGTGGGAGGCGCCGCCCGGCGACGGGCAGGAGCACTCGATCGCCGGCTTCGCGACGACGCTGTGCGCCGCGGTCTTCATCACCGGGCTCGACCCGGCGGACGCCGCTGCCAACGTCGGCTTCTTCACCGGCCCGCTCGAGGATCGAAAGGTCGTCACCGATACGGTGATCGACCGCACGGAGCAGATGGTGCGGCTCAAGCTCCCCAGCGGCGTCTGGGTACGTGCCAAGCGCTACGGAAGCCAGGGGTGCATTCCGCTCCCCAAGGACAAGGACTCGGTCTTCTTCACCCCGGTGGTGGTGAAGCCCAACCTCCCCGATGCCGCCACCACGCCATGGCCGATGGGCGACAAGGTCGATCCGGCGCCCTGGCCCGCTGGTGTCGACTCGGCCAAGGTCGCGCAAGCGCTGGCCACCGGCTTCGGTCCCGACTCCGCGATGACCGAGGCGTTCCTCGTCACCTATCAGGGGCGCATCATCGCCGAGCGCTACGGAGCGGGGATCGGGATCCACACCCCGCTGGAGAGCTGGTCGATGGGGAAGAGCCTCACCGGGACGCTGGTGGCGCGCCTGATCCAGATGGGGACGTACACGCTCGACCAGCCGGCGCCGATCCCCGAGTGGCAGACGGCGGGCGATCCGCGACAGGACATCCGCATCATGGACATCATGCGGATGTCGAGCGGGTTGCGCATCCGCGCCCCGCAGGACCCCGACTTCGATCCGTCGTTAGGCTATCCCGACCACCTGTGGTACTACACGGGGGCGGGGAACTCCTTCCAGTGGGCGGCGACGCGCCCGCAGCAGTGGAAGCCCAACACGGTGGGCCGCTATCGCAACACGGACCCCGTCCTCGCGAACTACCTCGTGCGCCTCGGCGTGGAGAAGCGCGGGGAGGACTATCGCACGTGGCCGCAGCGGAACCTCTTCGACAAGATCGGGATCCGCGATGCCACGCTGATGACCGATCCGTACGGCAACAACCTCACGCAAGGGGCCGAGTACCTGCCGGCGCGCGACTGGGCGCGACTGGCAAACCTCTACGTGCAGGACGGCATGTGGAACGGCGAACGACTCCTGCCAGAGGGCTATGTCGACCACGTGAAGACCGTGGCGCCCGCGTGGCAAGCCGACGGTCGCCCGGTCTACGGCGGCGGCTTCATGTGGGTGAACGGCGACGGCGGTGACCCGATGCCCAAGGATGCCTTCTCGTTCCGCGGCGCCGGGGGGCAGAGCACGATCATCGTCCCCGATCGCGACCTGGTGGTGGTGCGCATCGGGAAGTATCGCGGCTCGCGCACTGGCGATGCGGCGCTGAAGGACGCGCTCAAGCTCCTGATGGAAGCGGTGCCGCCGAAGGGGACGGCGAAGTAGCGAGTCCCCGCACCGCGATCGTCACGAACGAAGGCGCGCCGTACTCAGCGCGCCTTCTTCCTTGGTGGACCCTTCTTCGCGGTCGTGCGTGCGCCGCTCCTGGGCTTTGTGTACTTCACCATCTGCTCGAGCCAGCGCTCCTCGGCAGAGATCGCGATGAGGTGCGCGAGTCGCTTCTCCCGCGTTGCCTCCTGCTTGGCCGAAATCACCCACCAGATGGCGGCGCGCCGGTACGACGCGGCCTGCGCCTCGAAGTAGCGATAGGCTCCCCTCGCCTTGCGGAAGGTGGCGAGCATCGGCCCATCGAAGGCTTCCGGGCGCTGTTCATAGGAATAGACACCGGAGCGATTCTCCTTGCGCCTGGCGAATGCCTCGCGCCCCGCCGGCTGCATCCGCCCCTCGGCCTCGAGCTCGCCGATGCGCTTGATGTTGACGGCACTCCAGGTGGACGTCGCCTTTCGTGGCGAGAAGCGGATCGTGTAGCGCGTCTCGTCGACGCCGGTGCGTCGTCCGTCGATCCACCCGTAACAGAGTGCCTCGTCCACCGACTGCGGCCAGGTAAGCGTCGGCCTCCCGGTCGCGACCTTGTGGAAACCGACGAGGACTTCTGTCTCGGACGCGTGGTGGCGGTGGAGCCAGTCACGCCACTGCTCGGGCGAGGTGAAGTAGATGGGCGACACCCTCATGAGAGAAGACGAGAAGACGAGAGGACGAGGAGACGAGAGCGCGGGGGGGAATCTGGGCGGGGTGTTGTGGTGAAGCCAGCACAAGGCGGAGACCGGTACCCTTGCCCTCACCCCCCGCGCGCCGCACCATCCCCTTCCGCATCGCAACCTCGTCTTCTCGTCCCTTCGTCTTCTGCCCCATGGAAAGGCGCGACTTTCTCTCCGACGTAGCCCGCTACGCCTTCCTGTGCGCGGGGACTCCCACGCTGTGGCGCCTCTCGCAGCGCCTGCCGCTCGGGAACACGGCGGGGACGCCGTTCTCACTCGGCGTGGCAAGTGGCGATCCCACGCCTAACGCCTGCGTCATCTGGACGCGGTTGGCGCCCGACCCGTTCCTTCCCCTCGGCGGAATGGATGGGACGAAGACCATCATCGGATGGGAGGTGGCAGACGACGAGGGGTTCACCAAGGTCGTCCAGCGGGGGCGCTACACCTGCGCCCCGGAGCTCGGCTACTCGGCCCACGTCGACGTGCAGGGGCTCGACCCGGATCGGTGGTACTTCTACCGGTTCACGCTCCCGTCAGGCGCAAGTCCGGTGGGGCGATTGCGCACCACGCCTCCCGACGGAGCCCAGCAGCCGCTCGACTTCGCCTTCATCTCCTGCCAGCACTACGAGCAGGGGCTGTACACGGCCTTCGATCACCTGGCCAACGAGCGGCTCGACCTGGTGGCGCACCTGGGCGACTACATCTACGAGTCGCTCGGGACGGGGGCGCAGGTCCGCAAGCACCAGGGGTTCGAACCCGTGACGCTGGACGACTACCGCAATCGCTACGCGCAGTACAAGCTCGACCCGGCGCTCCAGAAGGCGCATCACGCCTGTCCGTGGATCGTGACGTGGGACGACCACGAGGTCGACAACAACTACGCCGGGCTGGTGGGCGAGAACGTCTTCGAGTCGGAAGAACAGATGCGCCTTCGGCGCGCGGCCGCATACCAGGCGTGGTGGGAGCACCAGCCCGTGCGCGTCCCGCGGGCGAAGTCGTGGGCCGACCTCAGCATCGCGCGCACCGGCAACTGGGGGGCGCTGGCGCGCTTCTGGGTGCTCGACACGCGACAGTACCGCAGCGACCAGGCGTGTGGCGACGGTAACCGCGTGGTGCCGTGTGGCGACTGGAGCGACCCCACGCGCACGCTGATGGGGACCGACCAGGAGAAGTGGCTCTTCAACGGGCTCGGTGCGTCGCAGGCGACGTGGCAGGTGCTGGCGCAGCAGGTGATGATGGGGCCGCTCGACTCCAAGCCAGGCGCCGACGTGCAGCTGTCGATGGACCAGTGGTCGGGCTATCCGGCGGCACGCGAGCGCTTGCTCGGGACGCTCGCCGAGCGGGCGAAGGGGCGCACCGTCGTCATCTCCGGCGACATCCACGCCAACTTCGTGAACGAACTGCACGCGGGATTCGACCGGCCGGGACGCCCGGTGATCGCCGCGGAATTCGTGGGGACGAGCATGTCGTCCGGCGGTGATGGCGACGAGACGTATCGCGGGTGGGAGGCGATGCGCGCGGACAATCCCCACATCAAGTGGCACAACGCGCGGCGCGGCTACGTGCGCTGTCGCGTGACGCCTGACGAGTGGACGGCCGACTATCGCATCGTCCCCTACGTCTCTCGCCCCGGGGCACCGGTAGAGACGGCGACGAGCTGGCGGGTGCAGCACGGACGGCCGGGGGTCGAGAAGCTCTGATCGCGCGGTCACACCGGCGGCGCCTCGCCACACATGACCTGAGCCCCGTGCGCGATGCGTGACACCTTCCCTCGGGTGGCGGTCGAGTAGATTTCACCCGGTGCGCGCCTTGGAGGCGTGGGGCACCGGCGCCGCTGGACCCGCCACGGGAGTTCGTTGTGTTGTTGGCTGCATGGCAGAAGCGATGTGAGCGAGGGCGCCCGCGTGTTGCACCTGTGAACGAGAAGGTGCGTCGCGGGGTGCTCGCACTCGCCGCGGTGGCGCTCATGGCAGCGTGCGGGGGTGATCCGGCCTCGCCGACGCCGGAAATCCCGCCCCCCGCGGCCGTCACGCCGGCCGAAGCGCTCCCGTCGATGGTGGTGAGCACGACCAACCTGGTCCCCATCACCTCCAAGGAGGTGTACCTCACCGGGACCTATCGCATCACCGACACGGACGGCAAGCTCGCCAGTGAGGGAGCGCTGGAGATTCGCGGGCGCGGCAACACCACGTGGACGATGCCCAAGAAGCCGTATCGGCTCAAGCTGGGCACGAGCTCGTCGCTGCTGGGGATGCCGGCGTCCAGGCACTGGGTACTGCTGGCCAACTACTCCGACAAGACGCTCGCCCGCAACGACGTCACCTTCGAGTTCTCGCGACTCGTGGGGCTGGAGTGGACGCCGCGCTCGCAGTATGTCGACCTCACCGTCAACGGCGAGTACCAGGGGATCTACCAGCTCGTCGAGCACGTGCGCATTGCGCCGGAGCGGGTGAACATCCCCGAGCTCAAGGTGAGCGACACGACGGCGTCGGCGGTGAGCGGCGGCTACCTGATGGAGGTCGACGAGCGACGCGGCGAGGACTTCTGCTTCAACTCGACGCGCACGACGATGATCTTCTGCCTTTCGAACCCCGAGACGCTGAACGATCCGGCGTGGGCGAAGCAGCGCGCCTACATCACCAACTACATCAATCAGGTCGACGACGCGATCTTCAGTCCGCAGTTCGCCGACCCGCAGGTGGGATACGCGGCGTACATCGACGTCGAGTCGGCGATCGGTTACTACCTCGTCAACGAGCTGTTCAAGAACGTCGACGGCAACCTCCGGCTCAGCACGTACCTCTACAAGAAGCGCGACGGGAAGCTCTTCTTCGGCCCCGTGTGGGACTTCGACCTGGCGCTGGGCAACGTCACGTACGATGGCGCCGACCTCACGGACGGCTGGCATACACGCACCGCCGCGTGGTTCACGCGACTCTTCCAGGACCCAGTCTTCGCCGCGCGCGTGAAGGCGCGGTGGAACGAGCTGCGCACGAACGGATCGCTCGACAAGGTGGACCAGCGCATCGCGGCCCGGCAGAAGTACCTGAGCAAGGTCCAGGTCCGCAACTTCACGAAGTGGCCGATCCTCAACACATGGGTCTGGCCCAACCGCGTGGTGACCGGGAGTTGGGATGGCGAGTACAATGCGATGGCCTACTGGCTCTTCGCGCGCCGCAAGTGGATGGAAGGGGCGTTCGGGAGCTGAAGGCGATCGCGGCGTTCACGGCGAGCGGCGCGACGCATCGTACGTGACGCGCCCGCGCGAGACCGTCAGCTGCACCTTCGTTCGCAGGAGGTCGGCCGGCATGGCGACGTGGAACGGGTCGACGCTCAGAACGGTGAAGTCGGCGCGCTTTCCCACAGCGATGGTCCCCGCCTCCTGCTCATCGAACCCCGCGAACGCCGCCCACGACGTATAACCGCGCACCGCTTCCTCGGCGGTCATGCGCTGCTCGGGGTACCACCCGCCTGACGGCGTGCCCAGCGTATCCTGCCGAGTGATCGCCGAGTGGAGGGCGTAGGCGATCGACCATCCGGAGCCCGGGAGGTCGGAGGAAAAGGCGAGATGCGCGCCTGAACGGCGCAGCGTGCGCCACGCGTACGCCCCCTTGATACGCTCCGGTCCCACGCGCGCCTCGGCCCACCCCTTGTCCTCCACGGCGTGCGGCGGCTCCATCGAGGCGATGATCCCGCCAGCCGCAAAGCGCGGGATGTCGGCGGGCGACACGACCTGCGCGTGTTCCACGCGGTGGCGCAGCCCGCGAGCCCTGGGCGCCGCCACCGTCACCGAGTCGATGAAGTCGAGCGTGGCACGGTTCCCCGCGTCGCCGATGGCGTGGATCCCCACCTGGAAGCCCGCCGCCATCGCATCGCCCACCACGCGCCGGTCGAAGCCGTAGCTGCTCCCCGCCACGCCGCGGTGCCCGGGCATGTCGCTGTAGTCCGCCAGCAGCTGCGCCCCGCGCGAGCCTAACGCACCGTCGTAGTAGGCCTTCACCGACCGCACGGCGAGCATCCCGTTGGGCGAGGTGTACGGTCCGCGCTGGATCCACGCGCGCACCAGCGCCGAGTCGCGCCCGCTGAGCATGGCGTACACGCGGAGCGGAAGCGAGTCGGCGGCGGCGAGGCGCTCGAGCGAGGCCATCACATCCGGGGCCACCCCGGCTTCGTGCACACCGGTATAGCCCGCGTCGGCCATCACGTGCAACGCCCGCATCACCTGCGTATCGCGCTGCGCAGGTGCGGGGGCGGGGACGGCATCATCCAGCAGCGGAACGGCGCGATTGAGCAGGAGCCCGGTCGGCTGGCCGTCCGCGCCCTTCCTGATCTCGCCTCCCGTGGGCGCTTGCGTCTCCCGTGTGATCCCCGCCTTCGACAGCGCAAGCGCGTTGCCCCATGCGGCGAATCCGTGCAACCCGCGCATCACGACGGGGTGATCCGGGACGCGCGCGGTCAGCAGCTTCTGGTCGGGATAGTGGTTCGCCCACGCCCCTTCGTCCCATCCGTAGCCGATGATCCACTCCCCCTTTGGCGTCGTCCGCGCGCGCTCCTCGACCTTCGCGACGGCCTCGGCCTCGGTCGCGATCCCGGTCAGGTTCACGCGATCGAGCGACTGCCCCAACTCGGCCACGTGCGTGTGCGCGTCGACGAAGCCGGGAAGGAGCGTCGCCCCGCCGAGGTCCATGACGCGCGTGCGATCGCCACGCAGGGCGAGCGCGCCGGAGTCGCTCCCGACGAAGACGATGCGCCCGCCGCGCACGGCGACCGCTGTTGCGTCGTGATGCCACCCGCCTGACGAGTCGAAGGGAGCGCCGCTCGCCGGGACGCCTTCACCCGACGGATCGCTCCACGCCAGCGTGTAGGCGTGCGCGTTGTGCAGGACGAGATCGGCCGGTTCCGCCTTGGGTGCGCTGCAGCTGGCGAGAAGTGCCAGCGAGAGCGCGGTGGTGCCGGCGAGGGCATCGAGGCGAATCGTGCGAGCGGTCATCGGGCGATGGAAGGCAAGGGGGCGATGTCGCGCTGCATGAGCACGAAGCGGAGGGGCGTTCCGTCGGGGACGCGATCGGTCACGTCGCGTACCGGGGCGAAGCCAAGGGCGGCATAGAAGGGGACGCCGGGGAGTGTGGCCATCAGCTCAGCACGCGTGAAGCCGGCCGCGCGCGCGGCGTCGAGGCAGGCGTCGAGGAGGAAGCGCCCGACCCCGCGTCGCGCCTGCTCCGGTGCGACGAAGAAGGCGCGCACCCGGGCCGGGTCGATGCCCGGTTGCAGCTGCGTGCTCGCGGCCTGTGCGGGCGGCGTCGCACCGGAGGCCTTTGCCGCGTCATCGACCGGGCGCTGGTCCCCGCCGTAGATCGTCCGCCGGTAACTCCACCCGCCGCACCCGGCGAGCACCCCGTCAGCGTGCACCGCGAAGTACGTCCCGTCGCGCACCAGCGTGGTGTCGACGCCGAAGACGTAGCGCACGGCCGCCTCGATCTCCGCCGGCGAGTAGTAGCCGATACTCAACTGGCGCGCCGAGCGCTCGATGAGCGCATTCAGCGCGGGAATGTCGTCGGGCGTCGCGGGGCGAAGAGTCAGTGGCATGGCGTGGCGCGGGCGTCCCCCAACTTGCACCCATGGCGCGCCGAAGCGCCAATCGCTGCGCACCCGCGCGCACCCGCGCGCACCCGCGCGCGCTCGCGCGCTCGCCCACGTGCCGACGCAGGCGCCCCGCGCGCTACTGGCCTGCGCCCCGTAGCTTCCTCCTCGTGACTTCCTATCGCGGGCGCCTGGCGCCTACCCCAACCGGCGAAATGCACCTCGGCCACGCGCGAACCTTCCACGCCGCGTGGCGCCGAGCCATGGAGGCCAAGGGGGCGACGGTCCTGCGTATCGAGGATCTCGATCCACTGCGTTGCCGTGCCGAGTACACGCGGCAAATGCTGGACGACTTCGCCTGGATGGGACTCACCTGGAGCGAAGGGCCTTTCTATCAGTCGCAGCGAAGGGAGGTCTACGTCGAGGCCTGGCGCCGCCTGCGCGATGCCGGGGTCATCTATCCGAGCACCATCTCTCGCAGGGAACTGCGCGACGCCGCACTCGCCCCGCACGAGGACGAGGAAGGGGCGGAGCCGATCTTCCCGGTGGAGTGGCGCGCACCGTACGGTGCAGAGCGGGAGTTCGAGGCGCCGGACGGCGTCGCGTGGCGCTTTCGCGTCCCGGAAGGAGAGACGATTCGCTTCACCGACGCACGTCGCGGTCACCAGTCGTTCGTCGCGGGCGCCGACTTCGGAGACTTCGTCCTGTGGCGTCGCGATGGGGTTCCCGCCTACGAGCTCGCCGTCGTTGCCGATGATGTGGCGATGGGGATCACGGAGGTCGTGCGCGGCGAGGATCTCCTCCTGTCGACCGCGCGCCAGCTCCTGATCTATCGCGCGTTAGGCGCCGCGCCGCCGGCCTGGTGCCACGAGCCGCTGGTGCGCGATCGCGAAGGGCGGCGTCTCGCCAAGCGATATCGCGCGCTGTCGCTGCGCACGCTGCGCGAGCGCGGCGTCTCGTGGGAGACGTTGCGCGACGCCACGCCGGAAGCAGTGGCCGCGCTCGCATCGTCACCCCCCGACCACGACTCCGAATGATCACCACGTCGAGCGGCATGGTGCTGGCGGCGATTGCCCTTGTGCTCGCCCTCGTCGCCCTGCTGCCGCGCGCCGAAGTCGGACACCCGCTCGTGGCGCTCGTCCGAGTCCTCGTCCCCTCGTGGCGCTTCTTCGACGACGTGCAGGTCACGCCGGCGCTCCGTGTGCGCGTGGCCTGCACCGGCGGCGAGTTCGGAGACTGGGAGCCGGTCATCGCGCCCGCGCCGCGACGTGCGCGGCACCTGGTGTGGAATCCCGAGGGGAACCTCGTCCTCGCGCAGCATGCACTCCTCGAGCGCCTGATGCTCGATGTCGGTGCGTGGGAGGGCGACAGCGCGGCGGTGACGTCGTTCGTCTCCTACCAACTCGTCCTCAACCTCGTGACGTCGGCCATCGCGCACGAGGCGCGCTTCGCCGGCGCGGTGCGCTGCCAGTTCAAGCTGGTCGATCAACGCCCCGGCGCGGGCGACGACCTCCTCATCTCGGACGAGCACGACGCATGACCTCGATCACCGCGACAACCACGCTGCGGTGGATCGAGGTGTTGGCGTCGCTCTCGGTGATGCAGGGGACGCTCGAGTTGCTGGCCTGGCGCCGTCACCTTGCCGACAACGGGACGTGGCGATGGTCCACGCTGTCGCGCGAGCTGCGCTGGCTCGCGCACGTGCTTGCGTACCGTCCGTTCGTCGGGGTGCTTGCGGTACGCGTGGTGTCTGCCTGCGTGCTGCTGGCGGGCGTGCACGGCGCCGCCGCGCCGCTCCTCTGGATCACTTCACTCCTCACCAACATCCGCTTTCGCGGGAGCACCAACGGCGGGAGCGACATGATGCTGATGGTGGTGCTCACGGCGCTCGCCGTCGCCCACCTCGGCGCGTCGTCACCGATCGTGGTGCAGGGAGCGCTCGTCTACGTCGCCGCGCAGTCGATGATGTCGTACTTCATCGCCGGTGCGGTCAAGCTCATCAACGCTCCGTGGCGCAGCGGCGCCGCGCTCGCCTCGTTCGTGGCGACGCCACACTTCGGGACGCCGGCCGTGCTGCGCCGCCAACTCACGCGTCCAGCGCTCGCCCGCCTGGCGTCGTGGGCGGTGATGCTCTTCGAGTGCGCGTTCCCGCTCGCGCTCACCGGACCGCGTGCGGCGGCATGCTTCCTCGCGCTCGCCGCCTGCTTTCACCTGGGGAACGTGGCCGCCTTCGGCCTCAATCGCTTCTTCCTGGCCTGGGCGGCCAGCTGGCCCGCCGTGCTCTTTGCCTCGACGCTCGTCCGCTAGGGCCGCCTGGCCACCAGCTCGATCTCGACCAGCGCGCCTAACGGCAACCCGGCCACCGCCACCGTCGTGCGCGCCGGGAACGGCGCCGTGAAGCGCGCCAGATACGCACGGTTCATGTGCGGAAAGTTGGCCATGTCGGTGAGGTAGACGTTGCACTTGATCACGTCGTCCATCGACAGGCCCGCATCCTCCACCACGGCCTGCAGGTTGTCGAAGGCGCGGTGCGTCTGCGCCTCCACGTCGCCCTCGATCAGCTTCCCGACCGCGGGGTCGATCGGCGTCTGGCCGGAGCAGTAGAGCAGGTCGCCCGCCCACACGGCGTGCGAGTAGGGGCCAATGGCGGCTGGGCCGCGCGGACTCTCCACGTGACGACGGGACATGAGGCGTTCAGTTGTGGGAAGGTTGGGGGGCCGGACGCGTCGCTGGTGCGACGCGCTGGGAGTCTGCGGCGGCACGTGCGGCCGCGGCGCGCTCTGCGGCGCGCTCTGCGGCGCGACGTTCGCGCGTGGAAATCACCTTGCTCAGTCGCTCGCGGGGAAGCGACCACTGTGGCGGCCGCCACCCGCGTCGCTCCACGGGCGACGCGCCGCCGGCCGCCGGCCGTAGCGCATCGACAAACTCGGCGTAGCGCGACCCCGGATTCCAGAGCGACCAGCTCTTGGCCCCGGCGTCGTACACCGCCTGGATCTGCAGCCGTACTTCGGCCGCACCATACTGCGCCCCGCGAATGCTCATCGCCTCGAGCCACGGCATCACTTCGCCGACCGGGACGCGGGCCGAGTCCTGCACGAAGCGCGTGCGCTCCATCGCGTCGGTCGTCGCCAGGCGCACGACTTCATAGGGCTTCGCCAGCGGGCGGGGGAAGCCGTACAAGCCGGTCGAGTAGTGCGAGGGGTACACCATCGGGAGGACGACGTCCGCCGTGGAGATCACCGTCTCCCAGTGCTGGCCGATGTCCACGTCGCCCTCCAGGTGCGTCACCAATCCGAAGACGTCGGCGGTCACCGGGACCTGGTACGCTTGCAGCTGCTCCTTGGAGTAGCGGATGAAGTTCCGGATGTTCTCGGCACGCGACACGTTGTCGCTTCCCGGGTAGCGCATCACCTCGCGCATCCGCGCCGTCACGTCGGGAAAGCGCACGTAGTCCCACTGCAGCTCCGAGAAGCCCATGTCCAGCGCCTCGCGGGCGATCGCCACGTTGTAGTCCCACACGCGGCGATCGTAGGGGTTCACCCAGGCGCCTCCCTTGTTGTCGCGCCACACGCTCCCGTTGGCATGCCGGATCGCGAGCTCCGGCTTCCGCTCCGCCAGCTGCCGATCCTTGAAGACGACGATGCGGGCGATGGAGTAGATGCGGTGCGCCTGCAGCGTGTCGATGAGCGCCGGCAGCCAGGTGGTGGCAGGGCGCTGGTCGGCGCCGATCTCGCGCGCGAGCGGGATCGCGGTGCTGTCGTACGCGAGGTACGTGTCCGACTCCTTCACGTCGATCACGAAGGCGTTGACCTCCGTGGAGTCGGCGATGGCGATCAGCTGCGCCATCCGCGAGCGGGAGCCGGCGGCCCACGCGTTCACGTAGAGGGCGCGCACCGAGTCGGGGCGGGGGACGCGATTCCCGAAACGCGCCCGCCACGCCGCGACGCTGTCCGCTGCGCGCTCGGCGGCGCTCCTCGATTTCGGCGCCCCCCCGTTAGGCAACGACCCCTGCGCACCAGCGCGCGGCACATCACGCTCGCCGCATCCGGCGAGCGCGATGCACCCGATCGACAGCGCCAGGGATGAAGCGAGGAACCTCCCGTGCATCACTTCGCCGGCGTGATCACGATGTTGCGGTACTCCACCGGCCCGTGATCGCCCTGCAGGAAGAGCGGGCCCGGCGCCCCTTCGTTGCTGTCGAGCGCCCCGCCCGTGATCCCCGGGATGACCTGGTCGGCGATGATGGTCTTCCCGTTGAGCACGATCGTCACGCGCCGCCCGATGAGCGTGATGTCGTACGACTGCCACTTGTCGGGACCGAGCGAGGCGAGCTCGTTGGGGATGAGGTGCCCGTAGACCGCACCGAGCCCGTCGATCTTTGGCTCGTTGCCCTGCGTATCCTCGACCTGTACTTCATAGCGCCCGCGCAGGTAGATCCCGCTGTTGCTCCCCTTGGGGAAACGGAACTCGACGTGGAGCTTGAAGTCGGTGAACGCCCGATCGGTGACGAGGTCCGCGCCGGCCGCCTTGTTGCGCAGCACGCCGTTGGACACCTCCCACTGGTTGGTCCCCTCGCCGAGCGCCTTCCAGCCGGCGAGATCCTTCCCGTTGAGGAGGGTGACCGGGAGCCCCCAGATCGGCGGGGCGGTGCGCACCAGGCGCGGGGCGCGGGCGCCGCGGAACGCCTGCTTGCGCCCGTTGGCGTACGCGATCGTCCCCGAGATGGAGTCACCTGTCAGCTGCCCGGTGATCGTGTTCTCTCCCTCCGTGTCATCCCACTGCGGCGGGAGGGTGAAGGAGAACCGCCCGTCCTTGTAGTCGATGCGCGCGATGGGGCGTGCGCTCCCCACCATGTTCACGAAGGCGCCGATGAGCGTGCTGCGCCCCGAGTGGCGCACCTCCATCCACGACGCCGTGTGGCGCCCCGGGGCGTCGACGACGATGTCCCAACGCCCGATCAGCGGGGACTCGGACTGGGCCTTCGCGGCAGGGGTTGCAACTGGCGGGAGCGAGGCCCCCGCCACGTGGACGTGGGCGGCAGCGAGGAGCGCGGTGAGGATCGTCATGTGCGAGGCGGTTCGAGGGATCAAGGGACGCCGAATGATACCCCCGATCGCCCAGCGGCGCCCCCGCGCTACGAGCCGCGCCGCCCCGACTTGGCCGACGTTGACTGCGGCTTCACGGAAGGCGGGCGTGGCGGCGCCGCCGGCTTCGTCCCCTCCTTGTGGGCGCCCGTGCCGGGAACGCCCTTCCGAGTGGGCGAGAAGTCGGGGATCTGGGATTTCTTCATGGTCGCTCCTTCCGTGGTGGGGGAGTAAGACTCGTCAGGCACCCTGAAAGTCTAGCGCCCGCCACCCCCGCCGCGCCCCTCCGGGGTGTAGACCTCCACCGACAAGGAGAAAGTCCTCTCATCGCCGGCGGCCAGCGCGCCGACCCCCATGACCTGCCGCGCGACCTCCTCGCCGCGCTCGTTGCGGATGGTGAGGAGGACGGAGTATTCCCACGCCTCGCCGCCGTCGCCGTTCCGCAGCACCCCCTCCACCTTGAGCGGGGTGCTGGTGCGGAGTGCGCGCGCCGCCGCCCCCGAATCGAAGCGCAGGTGGTGCTGGCACTTGGGGCAGCGGACGGCGCTCTCGAGGATCGTCGCACGACAGTGCGGGCAGTTGCGCGTGCTCCCCGCCACGCTCTCGCGCACGGGGCTCATGATGCCATCACGCGCGCGGCCGCTTCGACGCGCGCGTCCCGCGCCGCCGCGCGCCCCCCGCCCGACCCGGGATCTTCGACGTCGTCGCGATCGCGCGTCACGAGGCGAGGTCGTTCTCCCGGGGAATGGTGCCGGTGGTCGACGGTTCGTTCCACCCGAACTCCACCCGCCCGCGCATGCGCGAGCCGGCGGCGACGGTGAGCGAGTCGGCCTTGAGGTCGCCGACCAGGACGCCCGAGGCGAGGAGTTCGACGCGCGCGGCGTCGAGCACATTCCCCTCCAGCTCCCCGGCGATCGTCACCGCATTGGCGCGCACCCCGCCGTTCACCCGAGCGCCCGACTCGATGGTCAGGTTCCCCTCGACGGTGACGTCGCCCTTGAAACGTCCGGCGATGCGGATGTGCCCGCTCCCGTCGATCTTCCCCTCGATCGTGAGGTCGGACCCGATCACCGACTCGGAGCCGTCGCGCGGTGCGGTGCGTCGTGCTGCCTCGCGGCTGTAGGCCAGGTCACTCGGCGCGTCGAAGTCGCGGCGCGGGGGCTCCGTCACCACGCCAAGGGTCGCGCCGTCCTTTTTCGGCGTCGTCTGTTCCTTCCAGAGTGCCACGGGCCAGTCTCCTGTTGGGGTCCCGAACGATTGCGTTCGGGGGTGGGACTGGCGCTGTCAGCTGCGTCACCAAGCCCCAAACTGGCGAGCGCGACACGCGCCACTCGTCAGGCAACCTGGGCCGTGTCACTCGTCAGGCGGGCTCGACCGAACTGGCAACTCGTCAGGCAGGACGCCTTGTGTTCGGTCGTGTGCCGTGCGCGCGCCGTGCGAGCGCTAGGGTGCTCCATCCGCCTCGCGCGCCCGACGTTCCGTCTCGGCGTCGAGGATCGCGCGCAACTCCGCCAACAGCGGGTGGTGTGCCGTGTGTTGCCGGCCGTACGCCAGGTTGAACCGGTAGTCGAAGTCGCGCGGATTGGCCCCCTGCGTGTGCTGCAGGATGGTCTCGAGCTTGTCGAGCCCCTTGGCCAGGCGCGCCTCGGGGGTGGCCCCGCCCTCGTACTCATCCCACAGCGCCACGATCTCCTCGCGCTGGGCCGGCGGGAGCGTCGCGACCAGCGTCTCGAGATCGCGGCGTTCGTCCGCCGCCTTGCTGGCCCCGCGCTTCGCCTGCTCCGGTGCCGGCACGTCGCCGCCGATCGCCTCGCCCAGGTCGTGCACGATGCAGATGCGGATCAGCTTCGCGAAGTCCACCTCGGGAAAGCCGGGGCGCAGCACGAGCGCCATGAGGCACAATCGCCAGGTGTGCTCGGCGACGCTCTCGCGCTCACCGGCCGTCGTGTAGCCGCTGCGGGTGGCGGTCTTGAGCGATTCGGCGGCGCGCAGGAAGTCGAGGACCTGCCGCAGTTCGTCGTGGTGCATGGCGGTCAGCGTGTCGAATCGGGCGTCATGGTGCGGCCGGCACTCCCTCCTGCCGGCGGTACACGTCCACGTTGCCGAACGAACGCTGGAGCGCGAAGTGCTGCGCAAGGTACGCCTTGAACTCGGGGAACTCATCCAGGGTGCGCTCCTTCCCCGAGAACAGGAGCCCGACGACCACGTACGCCGGAACATCTGCGAGCGAGGCCATGTAGTCGCGCCGGTATGTCGTGCGGAACACGCTCGAGGATCGATGTCCCACCAGCGGGAGAGCATAGCTGTACCGCGTCGCGTTGGCGCGCCCCGACAGGAAGAGCACTGGCGCAACGTAGCCGAAGATCGCCACGCGATCGCGATCGGTCGTGTTGGCGCGAATGAACTCGGCGGCCGCCATCTGGTCGGCCGCGACGTACCTGCGATCGTCGAGGCCGAAGCGTGCGTAGTACTGCGCCCGCGATTCGCCTCCGGAGACGAAGCGCACCCAGTGCATGGCATCAGACGCAGGCTGGTGGGCAAGCGGGAGCACGATCGCCAGGACCATCGTCGCGCCAAGCGCCGAGCGCATGCGGGTCGCGGGCGTGCGTGCTGTGGTTGGCGCGGCGGTCGGGCCGGTGGTCGGCGCCGCCGTCGCCGGCTGTCCCGCCTCGGTGAGCGCCGTGATGCCGACCGCTACGAGGAGCGCCGCGTACGGGAAGATCACGGCCCAGTGATAGACGAAGAACTTCCCCTGGCTCACCACCAGCGCCAGCGCGCCGAGGAACCATCCGAAGATGAGCAGGGCGCGACGGCGGTCGCGGTGCAGGAGCGTCGCGCTCCCCGCGAGCATGGCGAGCAGCGCAATGGCCCGCGGCCATGGGAGGAAGTAGCGCACCACTCCCATCGCCCGCTGCCGTAGCGAGAAGTCGGTGACTCCCGAGTAGCTGCTGGCGTTGTAGCGGATGTACACGTCGAACATCTCGTCGAGCGCGCCGCGTGCGGCAAACCACCCCAGCATCGCCGCCACGGGAAGTGCCGTTGCGATGCCAACGATCAGCAGCGATTGCACACGTGCCGCCAGGGGGCGCTCCGTCGTTTGCAGCACCACCAGCCCGGGCACGAGAAGGAAGACGCCGTACAGCGGCTTCATGAGCATCGCGATCCCGATCACCACGCCCGACATCGCGAGCGCGCGACGCGTGGGCGTCGGGACGAAGAGCGGCGCAAAGGCGACGGTGAGTGCGAAGGAGACCGCACCGTCGGGCTGCGCCGTGTAGAAGTAGCCCACGGAGGCGTGGGAGAGCACGAGTCCGATGGCAAGCCATGCACCGGCCGACGACCGCGTGAGCTGACGTCCCGTGCGCGCCAGCGCGAACGCCGCCCAGGTGAGGAGCGCGAGATCGAGCGCGCGAATCCCCAGTTGCCCGCGCCCGAACAGGAGTTGCCCGGTGGCAAACCAGACGTGCGCGACCGGTCCCTTGATGTCCCACGCATCGCGGTGCGGCATGCTGCCGTGCAGCAGGGCGTCGCCCACGCTTGCCATGATGCCCTGATCCCACCCGAAAGGATAGCTCAGGGAGGCTGCACCCCACGCCACGCACAGCAGGAGCAACGCGACGCGCACGATGCGCGTGAGGTCCGACGAGAGGGTCACGCGCGCGTCGGCGGGGCGAGCCGGTCCTTCAGCGCGAGGAACGGCATCTCGATCCAGCGATAGCTCACCCACGCCACCGCCAGCGTCACCGATGTCATGAGGATGATCCACACGAACTCCGCGGGGAGTTGCGACCCCAGCACCGGCGGGAGCTTGCGGAAGTACTCCTTGGCAGGGTCCACGGCCAGCTGCAACAGGAGGTGGTACACATAGGCGCCGTAGCTCACCTTGCCGATCCACTGCAACCAGCGCCAGTGGAACGGGCGAAAGATCGCGAGCGTGGGGCTGTCGAGGATCCCCGTGAGCCCGGCGCCGAAGACGAGCGCATTGAGCACATACCCAAGGGTGAGGACTGCCAGGTCGTCCTCATGATACTGGCGCTTCCACACGATCAGCCCCAGCACGCCGGCAAGCGCGACCAGCGCCACTGGCCGCCACCAGCGCCGAAGTCGGGCGCTCCCCGCAGTGTCGCGCGCGAGGATGGCCACGCATGCTCCCACCGCCAGCGCGTCCATGCGTGCTGGCATGAGCGAATACGCCGCCCATGCGCTCCCGCCAGATGCAATGAGCCCCACCCGGATGGCGAACGCCGCCACGATGGCGATGACGCAGGTCACGAGCAACGACGAGGCAGTCGTCAGCCGCACGACCATCGGCCAAAGGAGGTAGAACTGCTCCTCCACCGACAATGACCAGAGGTGCAGCGTGTTGAAGTAGCTCATCGTCCCGTGCGAGCGGACCTGGAACACGTTGACCGCGTACAGCCAGTACCACCCTTGGTGCGGCACCAGCGCCACCAACTCGGCCGGCGGCGGCTGCAACACGCGTGGCAGGACGAGGAAGAGGACGGCCAGCGTGAGGTAGTAGACTGGAAAGAGCCGCAGCAGGCGGCGCAGGTAGAAGTTGCGGAAGTAGCGCGGCCCCGACCTCCCCTCCAGCAGGATCCCCGTGATGAGGAATCCGCTCAGGACGAAGAAGAGGTCGACCCCCATCCAGCCCGAACGGAAGATCCCGTCGACGAAGGCGTCCAGCGGCGTGCTCCATGTGCGGAACTTGAAGTGCACCAGGAAGACGAGGACGATCGCCAATCCGCGCACCCCGTCCAGCACCGGCGAATGCCCGAGCCGGCCGCGTACGAGTGCCCCGTCCCCATCGCGTGCCTCGCTCATCGCGTGGCCGTCCGCGGACGTTGCGATTCCAGCCAGGCCTGGAAGTACTCGCGCTTCCAGGGTTCGGGCCAGTCCGTCATCTGCCACTCCCCCCCGTCCACCACGAAGCCGCTCTCGATTCGCCGTGGATCCCGCAGCCGAAGGTTAGGGGCGGGGTTGGGCGTGCAGGGAACCGGCGTGTCCCAGCAACGCGACTCCGGCACCTGGACCACCAGCCCGCTCGCCGTCACGAAGGGGCGCACCTTTGGCAGCTGCTGGCGCGGCTGGAACCAGCGCCCTGGCGGAGGAATGCGCAGGTTCTCGCGAACGACGGCCGTGACCAACCCTTCCTTGCGCCCCGCGCGAGACCAGGTCTGCATCGGGTTCACCACCAGCGGCGACATCCCCAGCAGGGCGCCGCCCGCCAGCAGCACGGCATGCACGCGCACGCGCCGCTCGGTTGCCATGCGCAGGTAGCACTGTCCGGCCAGGATCCCCGCGATGCTCCAGAAGAACGCCAGCGCATAACGAGGCGCGGGTGCCGACACGAACCAGAGCACCACGGCCACGCCGAGTGGCACCATCAACCACCAGGCCGCCAGCGACGCATCCGTCGACTGCGCCGCGCGCCCCGGCCGCCGTTGCAGCAGCAACATCGCGCCGAGGCATGCGGCCAGTACCAGGGGGATCACGACGGAGTACAGGT
Source organism: Gemmatimonadaceae bacterium (assembly GCA_046327755.1). Classification (GTDB taxonomy): domain Bacteria; phylum Gemmatimonadota; class Gemmatimonadetes; order Gemmatimonadales; family Gemmatimonadaceae; genus SCN-70-22. The sequence continues at coordinate 90,407 of JAXLXW010000009.1, read as the reverse complement.
CGTCATGCACCGCGGGGAGCCAGTCCGGGAACCAGGCGTCGAAACCCTGCGCCCGTCCCGAGACGAACTCGAGGTTGCCGGAGGTATGTCGCGTGGAGTGCTGCACGTAGTCGAACTCGGCGCGCGCATGCGCCAGCGGCGCGCGCCACTCCACCGGAAGCCCAAGCAGCGGCGTCGGAAAGAAGGGATAGCCGCTGAGCACGATGCCGCGCCCGGTCCACGCGGCGCCGTAGACGACCGCGATCGCGCCGCTCCACCCGAGCGTCTTGAGCGCCACGCGACCGGTCGGGCGATGCAGCTTCCACCAGAGCGCCACCGCCGTGAGCACCGTGGCCACCGAGAAGATCGCGGCGTTCATCTTGAGCGCGACCGAGGTCGCGGAGAGTGCGACCACGCAGACGACGTCGTACGCCTCCACGTCGGCGTCGCGCCGCTCGCGCGTCAGGGCGCGATACCACAGGGCCATGCAGCCCAATCGAACCGCCGTCAACGACAGGTCGGTGACAAAACTGGTCAGCGAACCGCGCATCGCCATGTCGAGCGCGACGGGGAGAAGGAAGACGAGAAAGACGTCAGCGGCGCGGCGCGGCCGCGTGGAGTCGGCGAAGCGGCTGAGTCCAACGATCCCCTGCGCCGCGAGCGCCGCGAGCAGCACCCCGTTCGCCACACGCCACCCCTGCCCCGCCCAGGGGCCGGTTCCCAGCATGGCGTCGTACAGCAGACTGGCGTTGTTGAAGGCGACGGGACCGAACACGTTCGCCAGCCCCGGGATCACGCGGTACGTCAGCGCCCACTGGACACCCTGCATGTGATACAGCGTCGTGTCCCAGTTGGTCATCGCCCCGGTGCCGAGGTTGGCGAGCCAGAGCCAGGCGAGCGCGATTGCCCCTGCCGTCCACCACGTGGAGCGCCGCCCTCGCGCGGCACGCCACAGGGTGGCGAGCGCCTGACGGGACCCCACGATGCCCGCGATCCCGGCCATCACCGAGATCATGAGGGCCGCCACCGTGATGGGGGCGACGAAGTTCCAGAGGAGGAGGAAGAGGATGACCGCGCCGAACCCCATCCAGACGGCGGTCAGGCAGTCGTCGACGTCGGCGGGCTTCGCGAGGAAGGCGCGACGGATCAGGAGGCCGACGCCCATGAGGGCCGCGACCACCACCGCGAAGGTCGCCGCGATGCTCAGCGTACCCGGAAGGATGTTCAAGACGACTGGCACGTTGGCGGAGCGCCTCCGGTGGTCGGTCGTACCACGTGTTCGAGAGGGGGACAGCGTCGCCCGGAGCACGACGCGACGGCCGGCGTGCGACCGATGCGCAACCCCCCGCCGTCGCATGCCCTGCAACCGCCGGGATCGGTGCCGGGCGGGGAACAACCTATTCGCAAGCGCAGGGCCACGCAGCGAGCCCGAGCGACGTGAGGTCACCGCAGGAGAGTCAGTCGCCCTCGGACGCGGGTCGCCGCCTGCAACCAATCCGGACCTCCCGATGGTTGAGCGCGCTCCCTCTTCAGTTCGCGTCGCGTGCTGCCACGTAGGGGCGCACCGGCGCCCCGGTCACCCGCATGCAGGAGTCGGACGACCTCCCGGTGGTTCGATGTGGTCTCGAGAGGGCAGGAACCGGCCTAACGACTCCTTAGCGGCAGTCGCCGACCGCCATCTGTGGCATGGGCGATACGGTGGCGACGCCGCAGTCGCGCGGTGACTCGCGCTGCCGCGGCTCCGGGCGGCCTGGGCCAGCGCGCCGCTGGCGACACCCGCAACGATCGGCCGCAAGTACGTCGATCGCAGAGGCTCCCACACGTCGCCCAGGTCGAGAACTCTCGCCGTACCTGCGGTGTACGTAACACGACACCGCGGCCCCCAAGTGGGAGTGGGACACGTCGCCGCCCGATCGGGTCCGGCACAGGTGGTAGAGGCCGGACGAGCGCGGTGATGGCCGTCACGCGCAGGCGCTCGCCAAGCGACCCTACATTGCAGCGAGAACCCTCATGTCCGTCATGCCGCTTGTGACTGGTCGTACCCGTCGATTCGCCGGTGCCTTTCCCGGTCTCGCGCTCGCGCTCACCGTCGCATGCTCCGACGGCGCGGCGCGCATCGGAAGCCCTCAATCGAACGTTGGCGTCGCCGCCACGGTCACCGTGCAGCCGAGCCCCGTGGCGCTCGTGGCGGGGGACTCCGTGCAGCTCTCGGCGACGGTACGCGACGTCAACGGTACGGTGATCTCGGGGGCCGCGGTGAACTGGAGTGTGGCCAACACGCAGACGGCCAGCGTGAGCGCCCTTGGGCTCCTGCGCGGCCACGCGGCTGGCACGACGGTCATCACCGCCTCCAGCACGCCCGCGAGCGGACAGGCCACGGTCACGGTCTCCGCTCCGCAGGGCGGTCCTCCATATCGCCCCGATCTGGTCACCTACCTCGGCGGTGCGCTGAGCGACATGCCGCGTGACGTCACGGTTGATGCCGGCGGCAATGTGCTGGTTGTCGGCAACACCGAGTCACTCAACTTCCCGACCACGCCGGGAGTCATCAGCAATTCGCGCCAGTCGGGCTTCGATCCGCCGTCGGATGCCTTCCTCACGTCGCTCTCGCCAGCGGGCACCGTGCGCTGGTCCACGTATCTGGGCGGCCCAAACTACGAGCGGGCGTACGCCGTCGAGGTGGATGCCCAGGGCTTCGTCTATGTTGGCGGTCGAGCGGGGGCGGGCTTCCCCGTGACGGCCGGTGCCTTCCAGACGCAATTCGCCGGGGGAAGCACGTCGAACTTCTACGGTCCGCAGGACGCCTTCGTGTGCAAGCTCCGTCCAGACGGCACGGCGCGCGTCTGGTGCTCCTACTTCGGCGTCGGCGACGACGGCATTGCGCGCGACCTCGACATCGACGCGCAGGGCAACGTCTATCTCGTGGCATGGACACAAAACGGCGGCTTTCCGGCTGCGTGGTTTGCCAACGCGTACAAGCCCACCAAGTCCGCCGGTCTCGACATCGTCGTCGCCAAGGTCAAGGCCGATGGCTCTCAGGTGCTGTGGGCCACCTACCTCGGAGGTGCAGGCGACGACGCCGGGACTCCCGCCATTCGGGTCGACAAGGATGGCAACGTCCTCGTCCTGTTCCAGACCACGTCCGCGGGGCTCCCCACACCCAACGGCGCCGACAACTCATTGAGCGGCGCCAACGACCAGTTCCTGGCCAAGCTCAGCGCCGACGGGTCGCAGCTGCTCTACGGGACCTATATCGGGGGGAACGGGACCGAAGCTTCGGAGACGCACGGTCTTGCCGTCGATCCCCAGGGGGATGGGATCGTTGCCGTCGCCACAACGTCGACCGACCTCCCCACGTTGGCGAGCGCGTCGCAACGACAGAACGGCGGCGGGAGCGACGTCGGGGTGTGGAAGGTGTCGCCCACGGGGAAGTTCCTCGCGGTCACCTATTACGGCGGGAGCGGCTCCGACGCCACGCAGGGCGTATCCACCGATGCGGCGGGCAACGTGTACTTCTCGGCCACCACGGACTCGCCCACGCTCCCGCTCACCATTGCGGGAGGGGTGGGAGGAGGCGATGACGTCGTCGCCGTGAAGCTGTCCGGCGACCTCTCGCGGCTGGTATACGCGCAGCGATTCGGCGGGCGCAGCGGGGACATCGCTCGCGCCTCCTGGGTAGGTCCGCAGGGCCAGTTCGTCATCGTCGGGCAAACCACGTCGACCAACTTCCCGGTCCTCAGCGCACCGTTCGCCACCCCGCCAGGCGGCTCCCTGGACGGCTTCCTCATCCGGGTCGTGCCGTAACGCCTCGGAGGGCGGGCAACCCCGTGCGGCGCGCTCCGATGCGCCGTTGCACGGAGGGACGGGTGAGAACCGGGGGCCTTCTGTTCGCATCGTTCGCCCCCCGGTGTGCAAGTCGGGTGCGGTGGTGACGTCTCCTCTGCAGACCCACACGAGGAGAGCACCATGCCTGCCCGCGCTGTCTCGCACCTGAATCGTTCGCGCTCCACCATCGCCACCCTCGCCACCATCGCGGCGGCCGCCGCCTTGTTCCTGCTCGGCGCGCCGCAGGCGTTGAACGCCCAGGGGCGCCTCATCGGCCGTCCCTGCGTGAATCCCACGCCGCCCCGCTGCGCCCCGGACGCGGACTGCGTCGTCCCGGCAAACACACTCCCCTGTGCCCCCACGCTCGTACGCGTCTCGAGCGACGTGAAGATCGCGCTCGCCGATCGCGTCCTGCGCTACGAGGTCACCGAGGTCTTCAAGAACACGAGCGGCCGGGTGGCGGAGGCGGACTATGTCTTTCCCCTTCCGGCGGGGGCGGCGTTCGAGGACCTCAAGCTGATGATCAACGGCGAACTGGTGAGCGGCGAGACGATGACCGCCGACCGCGCCCGCGGCATCTATGAAGAGATCGTCCGGCGCCAGCGCGACCCCGCCCTCGTCGAGTGGATGGGGAGCGGGATGCTGCGCACGCGCATCTTCCCGATTGCGCCTGGCGAGGAGAAAAAGGTGGTGGTGCGCTACCAGAGCGTGGCCGAGCGAGAGGGCGACGCCCTGCGCGTCGACTATCGTCGCGGGACGGACCCCAACGGCTCGGGCGCGATGGTTCGCCCCGGGCAGCGCGTCGACCCATCGCAGCTCCCGGGCGACACGCGTCGCGGTGAGGAGGGCGAGTGGTCGCGCGTGCGCTTCGTCTATCGCCCAGGCTCCAACTACGGAGAGCCGTACTCCCCCACGCATTCCCTGCGGACCCGCGAAGAGGACGGCCTGCGGTCGGTGGAGGCGCGCGGGAGCGCGAGCGAGGTGACGATCCTCCTCCCGCTGCGGCGCGCCAACGCCGCGGCGCTCAGCGTCCTGGCGCACGCGCCGGGCGGGGAGCGCGGCTTTGCCCTCATCACCGTCACGCCGCCGGCGGGGACGCGTCGTTCGATGCCGCGCGACCTGACCTTCGTGGTCGATGTCTCCGGCTCGATGTCCGGGCGCAAGCTGGAGCAGGCCAAGGCAGCGGGGCGTGCCCTCCTGGAGACGCTGCGCCCCGAGGATCGCTTCCGCATCATCGACTTCTCGACCGATGTGCGCTCGTTCCGCGACGGATGGACGGCGGCCACCGGCGACAACCTGTCCGACGCGCGTCGCTACCTGGCGTCGCTGCGGGCCGAAGGGTCGACGAACATTTCCGGAGCGCTCGAGGAAGCGCTGGGCGCTCGCGCCAACGGTGACCGCCTCCCGCTCGTGGTGTTCGTGACCGATGGCGAGCCGACGGTGGGTGAACGCAACGCCGACGCGATCGCTGCGATGGCATCGCGCCGCCGCGGCGATGCGCGCCTTTTCTCGGTCGGCGTCAGTGCCGACGTCAACGCCAACCTCATCGAGCAGCTGGCGGTGGAAGGGCACGGCACCGCGCACTTCGTCCGCGACAGCGAGTCGGTGGAGCGCGCGGTGGGGCTCCTCGCCCGTCGCCTCTCCACGCCGGTGCTTACCAACGTGAAGCTGCGCGCCGACGGCGTGCGCCTCACGCAGGTCCTTCCCGCAGGCGACCTCGACGTCTTTGCGGGGCAGGACCTGGTGATCCTCGCCCGCTACGAGGGCGACGGGAACGCCACGCTGCGCCTGGAAGGGGAATCGGTGGATGGCCCGGTGAGCTGGTCGACGCGCGCCTCCTTCCCGAAGCGCACGCGCGACAATCCCTTCGTGGCGCGGCTCTGGGCGTCGCAGCGCGTGGGGTGGCTCGCGGCCGAGAAGCGCAAGCGCGGCGGGACGAGCGAGATGGACGCGGAGATCAAGTCGTTAGGCGAGCGGTACGGGATCCCGACGGAGTTCTCGTCGTACCTGGTGGTCGAGCCGGGGATGACGGTGGCCACGGCGGCGGGCGGCGCGGCGGCTGGCGTGCGGCGCGATGCACCGGCGTCACCGGTGGTGCTGGGCTCGGACATCGCGCGGCGGACGCGTGCGGCCGACGCGGTCGCCCCGGCGGCGCAGTCGGCACCGGCCATGGCTTCCAACGAGGTCCGCTTCGAGGCGGCCCGGAAGTCGGCGGCGCAGCGCGAGGCGAAGTCGCTGGGTGAGATGGACGCCCTGGAGCGTGAGGGCGGCGCGACGATGCGGCAGGTGGGAAGCCGGCGCTTCGCACTGGTCAACGGGGTATGGACAGATGCAGCCTATACGGGCGGGATGCGCACCGTGACCGTCAGGCCGTTCTCCAGCGCCTACTTTGCCCTGGTGCAGCGGTTGGGAGACCTTGCGGGACCGTTCGCGCTGGGCGACCGCGTGGTGGTCGCAGGTCGGAAGGTGGCGGTGCGCCTTGCGCCTGACGGAACGGATGCCGTGGAATCGCTGACCGCCGCGGCCCTCGAGGCGATCGTGCGCGACTGGTGAGCGAATGCAGGGGCTGGCGGCTGGCCGGCGGGAAGCCGCGACGCGACCTTCACGCATGACACGACGTAACCCGACGCAATGAACGACGACGAGCTGGAGCGATTGTTCCGCGAGTACCACCGCCCCCTGGTGCGCTACCTGACCAGGCGGCTGGGGGATCGCGACTGGGCCGAGGAGGTCGCGCAGGAGACATTCCTGCGCGCCCTCCGCCAGGACACGCTCACCAGCGAACGGTCGTGGCTCTTTGCCGTGGCGACGAACCTCGTGCGAGACGAAGCCCGCAAGGACGACCGCCGGCGCCGCCGGCTGCAACTGCTGGCCGCGGAGGAGCGCGAGCGCATCGCCGAGCCCGTGGAGACCTCGATCGAGCGGGCGCAGGAACGGGCGCAGGAGCAGGCGATGGCGCGACGCGCCATCGACGCGCTGGCCGAGCGGGATCGGTTGGCGCTCCTGATGCGCGAAGAAGGACTGGACTACAACGAAATTGCCGAAGCCCTCGGGCTCTCGGTGGGATCGATCGGCACGACGCTGGCGCGCGCGAGGCGCCGCCTGGCGGAGACCTACGAGGCGCTGCAAGGCGATGCACAGCGACGTGCTGGAGGGAGCCATGGAACACATTGACGAAGGGACGATCCACGCCTGGCTCGACGACGCGCTGCCGGCGGACGAGGGGGCGCGCATCGAGGCGCACGCGGCGTCGTGCGCAACGTGCGCCGCGGCCATTGCCGAGGCGCGCGGGCTCATCGCGGCCTCGTCGCGCATCCTCGCGACGCTGGACGACGTCCCGAGTGGGGTGATGCCGAAGCGCGCCGGCGCGGAAACAACGCGCGCGCGTCCGGCTGGCCCTCCCACGACGCCTTCGCTTCCGCTGGAGCCGTCCGCTCCCGCAACGTTGCGTCGAGCCCGCCGCGCCTGGTGGCAGCGCCCGCAACTGGTGGCGGCGGCCGGCATGGCCTTCGTCGCGGTGGCGCTGTCGGTCATCTGGCAGCGGTCGTCGCGGACGTCGATCGCTGAACTGGCGAGCGACGCTGCATCGGAGCCGGCGATCGCGCCCGCCGCACAACCGACTGTCTCACCCTCGGCAGCGCCCTCAGCAACGCCCTCAGCAACGCCGTCGGCCGCACCCGTGGCGGTGTCAGCGGCCGGACGCGCCGCGGCCGCGGAGAATGCCCCGAGGGCGACGTCCGACACGACCCCAACCGGAGTTCTGTCAGCCGCACGCCAGAATGTTGCGCCGGTCGCCCGGCGGGCACCGGGAGCGACCGCCGAGGGCGTGGCCGCAGCGAGCGCAGAAGAGGCGGCAACGCCTCGGGACGCCGGCGCGCGGAGGGACAGGGCCGGGCGCGATCTCGCCGCGCAGTCCCCGGAAGCGAAGCGCGTCGATGCGCCTCGCCCGGTCCCCGCTGTGGTCGGTACGTCGACCACCGCGGCGAAGACACGCATCGCGAACGAGATGGACCCAACACTGGGGGTCACGCAGGCCGGAGCGCCGCGCGGAGCGGGGGGCGCTGGAGTGGCGGATTCGATGGCGAAGAAGGCGGCGCCCGTCCTCATGGCGGACGCGATCGTGCGCAGGGAGGAGGAGCGCGTGCGCGGAGAGGTCGACGTCGCGCGCCGTTCGACGTCTCCCCCCATACCCGCACCCGCTGCTGCGTCCGCGTCCCCCGCGTCGCAGGCACCCGCGACGCGCGGCGCGGCGAAATCGATGGTCAGCTCGTCGCTCGATCGCGCCACGCCGGGTGTCGCGCCGACCCCGGCAACGCTCGCCGGATGCTATCAGCTGCAACTCACCACCGCCGCCCGAGCGGCAGGGCTCAGTGCAGCGATTCAGCTCCTCGCCTCTGGCGCCGGCGAGGATGAGACGCGTCCGGCGTACGCCGTGCGTCCCCCGACGCCGGCGACGGACGCGGCGAAGACCGCGGCCGCGGCGAACGCGGCGAAGGAAGTGGCGATGTGGCGCTGGACCGTCGTGCCGAACGGCGTGGCGCTGGTGAAAGGCGGCGGAAGCGGCGCCTCGCGCTTCGTGATGGCGGTGGGGAGTGGCGACGCCCGCACGCGCCCCGAGGGTACGCTTGCGGCGACACGGGTCGACTGCGCCAATCGTTAGGGTGAACGCGACGGCGGCACCGCGCGAACGAATCGCACGGTGCCGCAGCGAGGGAGGGGTGACGAGGGGAACGATGCCGCCGAGACGTCAGTCGGTGCGCAGCATGGTCACCGGATCGACGCGCGCCGCCCGCAACGCGGGGACGATGCCGGCCACGAGCGCGGCCAGCGAGAAGAGCGCAGCGGCGCCCACGTAGACGGTGGGATCGGTGGTCGTCACCCCGACGAGTTGCCCCACGAGCGCACGGCTCCACCCCACGGCGACGACGCTCCCGATGGCGACGCCGAACAGGGCGAGCCGCACCGTCTGCCACAGTACCCAGCGCGACACCGACGCCGGCGTGGCGCCGAGTGCGAGGCGCAACCCGATCTCGCGCGAGCGCTGCACCACGAGGAACGCCATGACGCCGAAGATCCCCACCGCGGCAAGCAACAGCGTCATGAGGCTGAACGCGGAGAGTGACCAGGCACTGACGCGCCGTGCCTGGAGGAGCCCGTCGAGGTAGAGGGCAAGCGGGCGAATCGACGTTTGCGGGCTCGACCCGGCCACCGGGATCGCCGGGTCCACCGAAAGGACGGCCTCACGGATGAGCGGCGTCAGCGTCGCGTCCGGCATGGTGGAACGGACCGCCACGAAGATGTTGGGCCAAGCATTCCACGTGTAGGGAACGTAGACCGCCGGCGGCGGGGGTTGGTCAACCCCCAACAGCCGCTCGTCGGCGATGACCCCGACGACGGGGGCGGTGATCGGCGTCCCCATGTCGCTCCGCCCCTGCGCCATGCGCATGACGGTGACGACCTTCCCGAGGCCATCGGTCCCGCTGGCGAAGCGTCGCACGAACGCCTCGTTCACCACGACGCCGCTCCCGACCGAGGTCAGGTCCTCCTCCGCGATGAACCGCCCGCGGACGAGCGTCCCGCCCATCGCCGCGAGGTACCCCGGCGACACGGTGCGATACACGGCGACGTCGCTCCCGTCGGTGGCGGGCGGTGCGTCGGTGCGCACGCTGGTGAAGAGCATCCCTCCCGTGAACGGGACATGGTTGATGAGTCCCACCTGCGCGACGCCCGGTATCGCCTTCACCGACTGCTCCAGCTGGCGATAGAGCGCGATGGCCCCGTCCGGCGTGTCGTACTTCCCGGGCGGCGGAAAGACGCGCAACACCTGCACCCCTTCCGGATCGACGCCGAGCGGGGTGGCGCCCAGCACAGTGAGCGTGCGTCCCAGGAGCCCGGCGCTCACCGCGACGACGACGGCCAGCGCGACCTGCACCACGACGAGCGCACCGCGCATGCGGGTGCTCGCACGCCCCTCGCCGCTCCCTGCGGTGCCATGCCGCAGCGCGCCGGCCAGTCCGGAGCGTAGTGCCGCCCGCGCCGGGAGGAGCCCCAGGATGATCGCCACCACCGCGACCACCGCGAGCACGAAGAGCAGCGCGCGCGAGTCCACCTGCACCTCTCCTAACCGCGGAAAGACGGCCGGCGCCCAACGACGAATGGCGCCCAGCATGGCGGCCGCGGCCAGGACCCCGGCCGCGCCCCCCAGCGCGGCGAGGAGCGAACTCTCGACCAGCAGCTGGCGCGCGAGGCGCCCGCCACGTGCGCCTAACGCCGTGCGCACCGCGAGCTCGCGGGTGCGCGCGGCGTTGCGCGCCACCATCAGCCCCGCGGCGTTCAGCGTGGTCACCAGGAGGACGAGCGCCACCACCAGCGCCAGCACGCGCAACCGGGCGCGGGCATCGCCCAGGACGATGTCCAGCATTCCGGTGAACGCCACCTGCGTCCACTGCGCCGCATCTTCCGGGTAGGCCAACGCCATCGCCTGCACGATGGTGCGCATCTGCGATTCGGCCTGCTCGCGCGTCACCCCGGGCGCCAGGCGACCGGTGACCTGCGCATCGACATGCAGCGTGCGCTGGTCGAGGACAAAGCGTGACCGGGCGGGTAGCAGTTCGATCGGCGTCCAGACGTCGGCCCACGCGGGCTCGCTGAAGGTCGCCGGCATCACCCCGACGACGGTGAAGGTGCCGTTGGCCGAGGCGATCGACTGGCCGATCACCGATGGGTCGCCCCCAAACCGCTGCTGCCAGAGCCCCCACGACAGCACGATCGGGCGCTCGCCCCCGTTGACGGACGCGAACGTGCGTCCGCGCGCCGCGGCGACCCCTAACGCGCCGAAGAAGTCCTCGCTGACGTAGGCGGCGAGGATGCGGCGCGTCCCTTCCGGCTCGGGGAGCGAAAGGTCCTCGCCGCGTACATACGCCAGGCGGTCGAGTGCCGTCGCCCGCGCCTTCCAGTCCCGGAAGGTGGGATACGAGGGCGGGCGTTGCCCGCCGCTCGGCGATTGCTCCGCGATGGAGAAGAGGCGATCGGCGTCGCGATACGCCAACGGGCGCAGGACGATCCCGTCGATCAGGGCCCACACCGAGGTGGAGGCGCCGATCCCGAGGGCGAGGATGCCGATGACGAGCGTCGCGAAGAGCGGGGCGCGCCGCATCGTACGCAGCGCAAGGCGGGCGTCGTGGCCCAGGTCGTCCAGCCAGGCGGACATGCGATCGCAGCAGGAGAGGGGAGGGGCGTTCGCGTCAGGTCGAGAACTTGGTCACCGGCGTTTCCCTCCCGGTTTGCTCCTCTTGCTCGAAGGTATCGCTCTGGGACGTGCCGTCGCCTTGGGACGTGCCGTCGCCTTGGGACGTGTCGCTGCCTTGGGGCGGCTCTTGGGTGGAGGGACGGCTCGAATGCCCTGCAGCGCTGCGGCGACCCACTCGGCGAGTTCCGGGTCGTCGGCGACGACGTCGGCGAGGACGAGGACCCATGTCCCCATCGGACGTTCACCGTCAGGCGCAAACGGGGAGACGCCGGGACGTGCGAGGGCGCCGGGGTAGTCCTCGGGGGTGAGCTTGGCGAGGATCCCCTCGCCCCAGACGATCACGAAGGTCTGCTTCCCCTGCAGGAAGCCGTAGCCGCCGAACACGCGGCGTTCGCGCGACCCCCGCTCACCCAACCGGGCCAGGGCGTCGCGCACGCGCTCCACCAACCCGGGATCGAACGCCATGTTGGCTCCGGCGCGACCGCCGGCGTCAGGCGGCGGGCTGGTCGCTGTAGTGAGTGGGGACGGTCTGCGCGCAGCGGACGAGGGCCGAGATGGCGCGCGCGTGCATCATGAGGGCATTGACGTCGCCGGTCAAGCGCACCTGTCCGCGCATGACCGCGGCGACCGGATCGAGTGCCCCGGTCATGATCTCCTTCCAGGTGCCGTACTCGGCGCGGAAGACAAACGGCGCCGTGCAGGCATCGGGCGACATGATGCGCGCGGTGTGACAGAGCCCGCGATCGAGCAGCATCTCGAGCGCCACCGGGCCGATGAGCCCGACGGGCGCGCCGTCGTCGAGGACGAAGGCGAGCGGCGACTGCCACTGCAGCCCCGCCTGTCGATACGAGACGTCGCCGTTGACGGCGTCCCGGAAGGCGTTGGCCCAGGCCTGGGAGAAGAGAGGAGGAGTCACGAGGTGCGACGAACTGCGAGGCGCAGGTGTAGCCCCATCCGGCGACTGCACCCGCGTCGAACGGTCGTTCGGACGCGAGCACTCAGCCCTACGGGTGGGTCTGTCCCTAGTGATGCCTCTTCGCGCGCCTCAGGGCCCGCATCACGGTTCGCCCCGCCGCAAAGGCGCCGGCAACCGTGTAGAGGTAGAAGGTGTAGACCCGCCACCAGATGAGCGATGCACCCAACAACCGTGCAGGGAGCGTGCCGCCAAGCGCGACCTTGAACGCGACCTCCACCATTCCCCCCCCGCCGGGCGCCGGCGCGACCGCCGCACCATAGAGAAGGATCAGCGGCCACAACAATAACGGGCCCAACGCCACATCCCCGCCGTAACTCCACACAATGATGGGGAGTGTGAGCAGTCGCGAACTCACGTGCAGGATGGAGAAGACCAGGGCGACGAGCATCGTCCCGCGCTTCGCTTCTCTCAGTGACTCGACGCTTCCGCGCAGTTGCCGAAGCCCTCGCTGAACGCGCCGCCAAATGAGAGCGTTCACGCCAACCAGGCGCACCCAACGCGGCCGCGGCCCGCGCGCGTTTCGCTTGGAGAGCGTGACGGCGAGCGCCCCCATGCCGAGCACACCGGCGGCGTAGAGCGTCACGGTGCCGAGGAGTCCGCGCACCAGACCGGTGGACTCGTGCAGCAGAAGTCCGAGCATGCCGGCCACAGCAAAGAGGGAGAGCGCCTCGAGAAATACCTCGAGGAAGAGGACGAGCACGACCCCTCCCAATGGCGTCCCCCCCTCACTCATGATGAGGAAGCGGGCGGGCTCTGCGCCCGATCTCGAGGGGGTGATGGCGGCGGCGAAATCGCCACCGAGCGTGGTCCGCAGGATGGCCCCCCACGAGACGGGGACGCCAATTGCCTTGGCGCTGTACCGGATTTTCACGACCCGGAACAGGATGTCGAGCCCCCACGCCCCGAGGCAGAGCAGGTGCCCCCACCAAGGCAGCCCGAGAGGGGCGCCCTCCGCCGGCCAGTTGGACGAGATGACGTAGGCCGAGACACCGAACGTCGCCAGGAAGGAGACGGCGGTGAGGAACCAACGGAATGGGGTCAAGAGGGAGGGGCGGGAGCGTGGGCGCGGGGAGGAGGCAATCTATCGGAACCGAGGGCCGGGCTAAACACTTCGCGACCGATCGGCATCTCATACGGAAAAGCTCCCCGTCGGGGATTCTCGCGAACCGTGAAAGGAAACGAACCGGTGGGGTTGTCCCTGTGGGGGTGATGTCCCGTTCCGTCGCGGTCGATGAGGCGACGCTCGCCGCGCGCGCGCGGGAGGGGGACCCGCATGCCTTCGAGGGGCTGTATCGCGCGACGTCGGAGCGAGTGTTCGCGCTCTGCCTTCGGATGTCGGGAAATCGCGAACTGGCACGCGAACTGGCGCACGACGTGTACGTGCGGGCGTGGGAGAAGCTCGCCGGCTTCCGGGGCGAGGCCGCGTTCAGCACGTGGCTGCACCGATTGGCGGTGAACGTGGTGCTCGAGCGCCAGCGTCGCGACCGGCGCCGTCAGGTGCACGAGCGTGCGGGCTTCGAGGAGGAGGACGACCCTGCGCCGTCGTGGCGCGCGACGGGCGAGGACGTGGGGGCACGGCTCGACCTCGAGGCGGCGATCGCGCGGCTCCCGACCAATGCGCGCACGGTGTTCGTGCTGCACGAGGTGGAAGGGTACCGGCACGAGGAGATCGCACGTGCCATGGACATTGCCGAAGGAACGGTGCGCGCCCACCTGCACCGCGCCCGACGCCTGCTGATGGAGTACCTCTCCCGATGAATGACATCCGCTTCGAGCATGACCACCCCGCGTGGGACCTGCTCAATGACCTGGCCGACCGTGGCAGCGACGCCGCGGGCGCGTCCGCCACCGAGACCGCGCCCGGCGCGGCCATCGAGACGTCGACCGGCGAGTTGGTCGACGTCGGGGCGCACGTCGCGTCCTGTGCGGAGTGCCAGGCGACCGTCGCGTCGATCCGCGCCCTGTCGCGCGATGCCGCGGCGCTCGAACGAAGGGCGCCGCCGCCGCCGGCACTCTGGGGCGAGATTGCCCAGTCGATTGCGGCTGGCGGGCGTTCGGGCGTTCGTGACTCCCGGGCGGCGCCGGCCCGTGGCGCGGCACTCGGAGTCCCGCCGCGGCCGCCGCGACGCACCTACACCTTTGCACCGCGCACGCTCGCCGCGGCGGCGCTCGTGCTCATGACGCTCACCGCGGGCGTGACGGCGCTCGTCCTGCGCACGCGAGCGAGCGCGGCGCCGTCCGTCGCGCTCGTCCCGACGCCATCGTCCGCGCCCGGCGCCGTTGTTGCGGCTGGCGGGGCGTCGGCGCTCCCGGCCTCGTTCGCCGCCACCGAGTCTTCCTACCTCGTCAACCTCGCCGCGCTGCACGCCGCCTTCGTCGCGCAACGCTCGGCGCTTTCACCCGCCACCGTCGCCGTCGTCGAGCACTCGCTCGCCACCATCGACTCGGCCATCGCCGAGGCGCGTGCGGCGCTCATCGCCGATCCGGCCAACCAGTCGCTGGCCGAGTTGCTGTCGACCACCTACCAACAGAAGGTCGAGCTGCTCCGCCGCGCGACCGAATACGCCGCCTCATGACACTCCCCTGCTTTCGTGCGCGCCCGTGGCGCCTCCTCGCGGTCGCCAGCGTGGCCCTCGTTTCGACGCAATCGGCCGGCGCGCAACAGGTGATCGACCAGCGCTACGCCGTGGCGCCGGACATCTCCTTCCGCGTGAAGGGGAGCATCGGCACGCTCCGTATACTGGGGTGGGCGAAGGATTCCCTGGTGATCACGGGGTCGCTCCCCCCGGCGGTGCGCATGGAACTGGGGATCGGCGGCGACGGGCGCACACCGGCGCGCGGGGCGAAGATGTACCTCGAGTCGCCGAACGACGATGCGGCGAGCACCGGGGTGCTGGAGATCCGCGTCCCCGCGCGGGCCCGCGTATGGGTCAAGTGCGGGACCGCCGACGTCGAGGCCCGCGGCATGGACGGGGGGCTCGACATCGCGGTGATTGGCGGGAAGGTGCACGTCCTGTCGTCGCCCCGTGAGCTGCAAGTCGAGGCGATGGATGCGAGCGTGACGATCGACGGCACGCCGGCCTGGTTGCGGGCCAAGACCGCGACGGGCGACATCACCCTGCGGGGCGGCAGCGAAGACCTCGCCCTGACGACGGTGAGCGGGACCATCCGGGTCGAGCAGGGGGCGGTCGAGCGCACGCGTCTCGAGTCGGTGACGGGCCCCATCCAGCTCGTCGGCACGATCGCGCGCGGCGGCGACGTCACCATCGACTCGCACAGTGGCGATATCCAGCTCGTCCTTCCTCGCACGGGCGACTTCGCCCTCACGGCAACGTCGATCACCGGCTCGGTGGTGAACCGGTTCGACACGACACGCCCGGCTCCGGGGCGCGAGGGGCGTGGCGCCGAGCTGACCCTCGAGCGCGGTTCCGAGTCCGCACGCCTGGCGGTGCGTTCGTTCAAGGGGACGATCACCATCGCCCCCGCGGTCCCCAGGAAGTGAGCGCAGCGGGTGACTAAACGCGCGGGGCATGCATGGCATCTGATGGGATGACGAACGCTCGCGTCACCCTAACGATGAGAGGATACCGCCATGCTCACCCTGCTCACCCTGCGCACCCTTGCCCTCGTTGCACCGCTCGCCGTCGCCCCGGCGCTCCCGCTGGTGCCCGGGGAGGATCTCCCCGCCACCGCCCGCATCGTCGCCGATGCGAGGCTCGCCGGTGCCGTGCTGGGGCCGCCGTGGATCTCGATCGAGTACCCGGTGAACCCGTACGATGCCACGACGCGGTCGGCCTTCCTCGTCGTGCACGCCTTCCACCACGGAACGCCGACCGCCTTTCCGGTCAGCGGCTCAGCCGAGGGGATCGTCAATGGCGAGCGTCGGTCCATCCCGCTGCGCTTTGCCACCACGTCACGCGCCGGCGTGTACGCGCTCGCCAGGCAATGGCCTAACGACGGCACCTGGACGCTGGTCGTCTCGGTGGCGCAGGGTCCCGAGGACAAGGTCTCGGCCATCGTCGAGTTGGGGCGAAGCGGGGATGTCGCGGCGGTGCGCGTCCCCACTCGGCGGCAGGATGGCTGGACCATCCCCGCAGCGGTGGCGATGGACGAGGTGGAGAGCTCACTGCGGCAACGCGCGGCGCAGCTGTCGGCGCGCTGACCGCGCGCTCACCGCAAGCTGACCGCGCGCACTCGACGTGCGTTCGGTGCGCGCACGAGAGGGCTCGCATTCCCGGGGTGCGGCACACAGATTCCGCGCGTGCCCACCCCGTGCTTCCCCTCCGTATTGCACCTTGGCCAGTCTCGCTCCCGCGTAGCCGGGAGACGCGGATTCACCTTCGTCGAGATCCTCGTCGCCATGATGGTCTTTGCCATCCTGGTGGCGCTGGCCATCGCGCGCTATCGCGCCATGAAGGAGCGCGGCTACCTGGCCGAGATGAAGACCGACCTCGGCAACCTGCGCATCGCCGAGGAGGCGTATTGGGCCGACCACTCGCAGTATACCGTGAACCAGGCAGTGCTCGACTACAAGCCGGGATCACGCGTCACGGTCCTCATCACGACGTCAGACCCCTACGCCGGCTTTGATGCGGAGGCAACGCACGTCTCCGCCCCGGGGATCGTGTGCAAGATGTACGTGGGGCGCGCCGTCTCGCAGACGCCCAGCGGCCAGATCAGCTGCAAGTAGGAGTCGCGGGTGCCCCGCGATGGGCACTCCGCGCTGGGCGCGGCCGCTGCGAGCCGCGTGACTATCGCGACAGCCGCAACCCGAAGCTCGCCGTGCGCCCCTGCGTGATCTGCAGGTTGTCGCGCTCGTTCTGCTGGACGTTCGTCAGGTTGTCCACGCGCAGGTACCACTCGGCGCCGCGCGCGAGGGCGTACGAGAAGCCGACGAAGGGCTTCGTGATCGACGGATAGTCGACCCAGTAGCTGCGCATCTCGGGGCGGAGGGCGGAGCCGCCCATCTCGTTGCTGTAGAACGAGAGCCAGTCGTAGCCGGTCCAGCGCCCCACGAACGACGCGCCGGCCGTGGCACGGAAGCGCGCCCCTTCCCAGGTGAGCGAGGCCATCCCCGATGTGGTCGGGACCTCGGGGACACGATCGCCGACGCCCAGCTCTCCCGTGTACGACCGGGCGAGGGCCTGCACGCGTGAGTCGGTCAGGGCCCAGGTCAGGTCGCCGCGCAGCGAGCCGGTGCGCGCACTCCCCTCCAGTTCGATCCCCCGGTTGTGGATCTGCCCCACATTCTGGAACTGCACCGTACGCGCGTTCATGCGCCGGTTGGCCACCACCTGCTGGATGAGTCCGTCCGCTGTCTGGCTGTAGGTCGTGAGCGACAGGTTGGCGCGGTCGCCGACGTACAGCTCGATCCCCGCCTCGGTGCCGGACTGCACCTCGGGCATCAGGTCGGGGTTGGCCAACTGGCGGAACCCGAGCGTCTGGATGGCGCGACGCGCGTTAGGCTGCGGCGGGCGGATCCCCTTGCCGTACGCCGTGCGGAACTTCACGGTCGCGCCGCCGAGGTCGCGCGTGAAGGCCGCGCCGACCATGGGCGCGAAGGCCGTCCCGTAGTTGTCGCCGAACGACGAGTTGTGCTCGCCGCGCAGCCCGGCGGTGAGGAAGAAGGCGTCGTGCACGTCCAGCTTCACCTGGCCAAACAACCCGCTGTTGTTCACGCGGTCGCTGTACAGCGACGCCAGCCCGCTCCCCGTTCCCGAGAGGTCGGAGCGGTAGCCCAGGCGCTCGCGCAGCAGGACGCTGCGCTCCGCGCCTAACGTGGCGCCGAGCGAGAGGTCGGGCCCTTCCACCAGCTGCAGCGCCATCGCGTAGCGCAACGACGACTTGGCGGCGTTCTCCTTGGTGGCGCCGAGCAGTGCGTCGGCCACGGTGGCCGGCTCACGCTGCGGGGCGATGGCGCCCGCATGACGATCGAGCCCGACGACCAACGTCTGGCGCCACCAGCTGCGCGGCTGGTAGTCGGCGGTGAGGCCGTAGGTCTCGTTCTCGATCTCCTGCGCCTCGAGGAGGGGGCGAATCGTCGACGGAACGGGGGTGTTGCCGAGGAGCGGATTGGACGGCGCGATGAAGTGCACGTCGGCGTAGCGCATCGTCGCGTCGAGGCGCAGCGGCCCCAGCATCGTGCGTGCCCCGCCGAACGTCCCGCGATAGCCCGACGAGCCTCCAGGGACGATCGCCCCCGCCTGCTCATACGTGCCGCCGAACCCTAACGACGACCGCGTCGAGCCGGCCGAGAGCATCGCCGAGTGGTGCTGCGTCCCGCTGGCGCGGTCGGTGAAGCGGCTCTCCATCATCCCGCCAGTGAGCGCGGCATCGACGCGCGGCTTCCAGCTCGCCGAGGGCGCCCCCTTCTTCGTCACCACCTGCACCACGCCGCTGATGGCGTCGGAACCGTACAGCGCCGATCCCTGCGGCCCACGGATCACCTCGATGCGCTCCACCGAGTACGGATCGATCGCGAAGAGAAGGTAGGGCGACGCGAGTTCGACCCCGTCGACATACGTCTTGAGGTAGTTCGCGTTGAACGACGCCGAGCCGCGCACGGAACCGATCTGCGCGAACGGTCCGGAGATCCCCAGGTCCCATGCCACCACGCCGGGAATCCCGGTGCGAAAGAGCTGCTCCATGCTCGTGGCGCCACTCTGCGTGATCTGCGTGGCGGTGAGGACCGACACTGCGCTGGCCAGCGAACGCTCGGGCGCCCCGGCCGCCGGCGTCCCCATCACCAGGACGCGATCCATCACCTGCGGGCGAAGCGACGGTCGCGTGTAGAGCGGTGACACCGGTGGTGCGCTCGTGTCGGCGTAGAGCGCGGCGACGCTGTACAGCGACCGTCCAGGGGCCTTCACGAGAATCACGTACCCCGACGGACTCACCACCACGTCGAGATCCGTGTCGCGCAGGATCTCGCGAATGACGTCGCCGACCGGCGCGCGATCGCGCGCCACCGTCACGCGGCGCGTGACCGGAATGATGTCGCTGGAGTACGAGAGGCGGAGCGCGGCGCGCTCCGCCACCTCGCGCAGCGCCTGCTCGATCGGGACGCCGACCAGGTGCAGGGAAACGGGGCGCGTGAGAACGGCGCTACGCGACGCGGACCGCGCGTTCGCCGCGGAATCGGCACGCGCGACCTGCCGTTCTGTGGGCTGCTGCGCCCACGCGAAGCCGAACGGGCGGGTGGCAAGCGCTACAAGGGCGGCGCTCGCCCATGCGCGCGCCGCCCTCCGCGTGTTGCCCCCGCTTCGGGATTTCACGCACCATCCTCCGCCAGCTGCGACGCGGTCTCGCGCGGAACAGACGACGAGTAGCCCGACCCGAGGAACTGCACCTGGTCGCCGGTGCGCGTGTAGCGGACGTCGAGGCTCATCCCGATGATCCGGAGGACTTCGTCGAGCGACTCGCGCTCGAAGGTGACGGTCAGGTGCTTGTCGGCAATCGCGGCGTCGGTCACGCGGACCTGGACCCCGTACCACCGCTCCAGCTCGCGCGCCACCTCGGCGAGCGGCGTATCCGTAAAGATGAGACGTCCGGATGAGAAGGCTGTGAAGGGCGACACGTCGACCCCGCGCCGCACGTCGATGGCGTCGGGGCCTGCGATGGTTGCCATGTCCCGCGGCGTGAGCACCACCGCGGTGTCGGCACTCGCGCCATGCCGCACGGCCACCGAGCCGGACGCCACGGCGACGCGCACCCTGTCGTTCTCCCCGTACCCACGCACCGCGAACTCGGTCCCGAGGTCCTCGATGACGGTCTGTCCGATGTGCACCCGGAACGGCCGCGCCTCGTCGTGCACCACCGTGAACAACGCCTCTCCGGTGAGCTCGACCTCGCGTGCCCCGTTCCCGTAGCCGTCGCGCGTCTTGAGCGTGGAGGAGACGCCGAGGACGACCAGCGACCCGTCCGGGAGCTTCACCGAACGGCGCTCGCCTCGCTGCGTGGCGAACGAGGTGGGTACGGAAGCGACCACCTCCGGTCGGTCATCACTCCCCGAGCGCAGCTTTGGGAGAACGATCGCGCCACCGATGAGGATGACCGCGGCCGCAGCCGCCCGCATTATGACGCCAGTCTGCTGCCACCAACGCCGCTGTGAGCCCATCGAGACGACCGGAACGACCTTCAAGTCGTTTCGAGGTGCCGTTTCGGCGGCCGTTATACGCGTCGAAAGCTTCGACCAGGCGCCCTCCACGTCCCAAGCCGGCTCCGGAAGTGGCGTCGACCAGACGACCCGCATCGCCTCCAGCGCCGCGGCTGGCGCCGCGTCTCCCGCGACCCACTGCTCGGTCGCCTCCCGCTCGGCAGCCGACCCCTCGCCCGCGAGGAGGCGGGCGAGGCGTTCGTAGTCGCCGTCGGAGAGATGGTCAGGATGCATGGGATCTGGATCGCGCACGACAGGGAGACACGCGGGGAACCGGTCCCCCTTACTCGGGGTCCTTGGGGGGCTCGGCCGGACCTCGGCTTGGGCGTCCGCTGAGGGTGGCCCCTTGGTCGCCGAACTCGGGGGATGTTAACGTGCCCGCGCCGAATGGTACTCACCCCGCGACATGACCGCACCGCTCGACGACGACGGCGACTCAATGGAAGAGGGGGGCGAAGGCCCTGACCTCCCGCCGTCGGACTTTCCGGCGCCAGCGGGGGCCTCGTCGCGCGGGGATGCCGACCTCCTCCGCCGACTGCGCGCGGGTGATGAGCGGGCGCTCGAGGAGCTCTTTCGCGCCTACTATGCCGGGATGTGCGCCTTCGTCCGGCGTTTCGTGCACGCTCCCGACATCGCCGAGGAGCTGGTGCAGGACGTCTTCTTCAAGCTGTGGTCGAAGCGCGAGGGGCTGTCGGACATCGACGCGTTGCGCACCTACCTCTTTCGCGCCGCACGGAACACCGCGCTCAACCACCTGCGGCGAAAGAAGCTCGAAAACGCGTGGGAGGAGCAGGAGGCGGCGCGCGGCGAGCCGATGACCACCGCCGCCACCGACGACGACGCCTCCACGGACGAAGTGTCGCGCGCGGTGAACGGCGCGATTTCCAAGCTGCCGACGCGATGCCGCGAGATCTTCGTCATGAGCCGAGAGGGGAACATGACGTACGCCGAGATCGCCAACGCGCTTGGCATCTCCATCAAGACGGTCGAGACACAGATGGGGCGCGCGCTCAAGTCGTTGCGCGCGTCGTTGGCGAAATACCGCTGAGCGGATAGGGCTATTGTCGGATAGGGGACCCCGTGTGGCGCGGTGTCTCCAAGATGATCGGGGCGAATGCTGGGTGTCCGCCACGCGGGGGTATTCCAGGGCGTGCTGCCGAGGAGCGAGTGGTGAATCGGAACGTCGTGACGAAGGGACATCATCGGACGATGGTGCTGCTGGGTGTCGTGGCCCTCTGCGCCTGCGTCGATGCGCCTGACGTCTCGTCGCCGACGTCGGACGATGCGCCGCAATCCGAACTGCTGGCGCAGACCTTCGACGCGATGTCGCGCGCGTCGGCGCAATCCGGCGACCTGGCGCGCAGCGACGGCTTCACGCATGCGGCGTTGGCCGTGCGTGGTGGCGTCACGCCGTCGCGCCTCGAGGTGCAGACCGGGACATCGACCGAGGTGTACGACGCCATCGTCACGGCAGCGCAGTGGGACAGCACGCTCCCGCCGAATGTGCGCCCGCCGGCGCGCCGAACGCTGGTGGGATGGCGCCGCACCGACACGGGGAAGACGCGAGTCCTCGTCCTCGCGACGCCGAACGACTCGGCGATCGTCGTGAGCCCGTTGTCGCTCGGGATGGGGATGTCGACCACTGCGGTCTTCGCTGCGGCCTCGGCGATGCAGCACGAGGTGTCGGACAACGGGTCGGGGTATGGCGACTTCAGCACCGCGTGGTACGGGACCAGCGGATGGGTGAAGTTGCGCGAGGTGGCGGTGATCGGCAGCTGCGCCGACTCGGCGCGGCTGGCGAACCAGCTCGGCCTCACGCGCTGTGAAGAAGCGCGCTACCTGGTTCGTTTCGACCTCACCATGCAGCGCCTCACGGGGCGGCCGCCACAGGAGGTGCCGGGGACGCAGGCGCTACGTACCTGGAGCGTGGGCGAGCCGGTCGTGAGTGGCGTGCGGATCCGCTTCTCGTGTGTCGCGCCGAAGGGCGACCGGGGGTGCAAGTCGTAAAGGGCGTGCGGAGGGGTGCCACCTGAGTGGCCCTACGAGACGAGCGCCGTCACCTGCAACGTGACACGAAACGAGGGCCGCCCGGGTGGGGCGGCCCTCGCGACGCTCAGAACGGCACGTTGATTCGTGGTCGTCGCCCGGATTGGCGCGGCGACCGTGCTCCGGTGCCTAACGGTCCGTGAGGATGATGGCGCGGAGCGGCGCGCCGCCAGTGGTGTTGTCGGCGGCTACGATCGTGCGTCCCGTTCCGCCGGTGAAGGCTTGCGTTGCGTTGATCGTCGCATTTGCGGCGCGCTGGGCCGCTGCGGTTCCGACGGGGACGGCGCGGATCTGGTACGTCCCCGGCGCGAGAGTGAGGTAGGACGAGACCGCGCGATACGCGACGTTCGACAGCGTGGGCGTAGCCGTTGCCAGGTCGGCGCCGGCCGCGGTCACGAAGACGTCAACGTTTCCGGCGGTGGGGCTCAGGTGCACGAGGCGCACACGCGCCTGCGTGGCCGGCGGGGCGGGGTTCGTGTCCACGGTAGCGAACTGCGTGATCGCCGATCCCGCCGCGCCGCCGATGGCGTAGATGCTCTTGTCCTGCCCCTCGACGATGTTGAAGGTGAAGGAGGCGACCGTCACGCTCGTGTCCGCGGTGCGCTTGAGGACGAGGGTGCGATCGCCGGTGAGGATCGCGGCGTACGGCGCGGTGTTCGGTGCCGCGAGGGAGATGGGGGTGCTCGCGGCGTACGTCAGGTTCACGCCGAACGGAAGGCGTTCGAGAATCGCATTCACGCGCCCGCGCGTCGTGTCATTGATCAGGTTCACGAAGCGCACGCGTCCCTGCGTCCCCGACGGCTGCAACGGGCCGGCGGCCTTCTCGGTCCCGCACGCCGCGACGACGGCCGCGGCGACGAGGGCGACGAGGGGGAGCCGGCGCGCGGTGCGGAGCGGCATGGTGATGTGAGAAGTCGTCATGATTGGTCGGCGCCTCACTGGAGTGCGCAGGAGGCGGGGAAGGCCGTCGGTTCCGTGGGATCCGGGAGGACGGCGGTGGTCGCGTTCGGGTTGGCGTTGCGATCGCCGACGGCATACGGAAGCCAGCAGCGCTGCGCATCGGTCGGCACGCCGGGGGCGGCGACGGGGCCGCGCACGGTGCCGCGGCGGCGCGCGTCCTCCCAGCGCAAGCCGGTGCCCAGCAGCTCGTACTTCCGCTGGGTGTAGATCTCGGCGAGGAGTTGCGGCTGCGTCAGCTGCCCAGCAAGCGCGGGGAGGCAGGCCTTGGGATCATCGAGTCCGCGCCCGCCGGTGCAGTCGGTGCGCACCGAATCGAGGGCGGCCTGCGCCGCCGCCAGCTGGTTCTGGTTGGCGAGTGCCTCGGCCTTGATCAGGAGCGCCTCGTCGGGGAAGTAGACCGGGAGCGCGGCCTGCGGGTTGGCGTAGCGGTTCCACGGGTCGAGCAATGCCCCGACGCGCCCGGTGAGCGAGGTCGACGGGACGACGAAGTAGGCGAAGCGCTGGTCCTGTGCCAGCATCGAGGTGCGCCACTGGCGCCGTACTGCGATGCCGTTGGTTCCGCCCGTGACGTTGGCGTACGGGTTGACGTTAGGCGACGGGAAGGTGAGCACCGACAGCGCTGCCGTTCCCGACCGTGCCACCAGGTTGGCGGCAGCCAGTGCCGTGGCATCGTCGTTCGCCATGCGGGCATAACGCGCCCGATAGAGGTTGAGGACGTTGGTGAGCGAGACGCCGGGGGTGAGGATGCTGCTGTTGAAGAAGGCACTCGGCGGCGTCGCGGCCAGGATCGTCGCGGCGGAATCGAGCAGGGCGCGCACGTACGGGAGCGCCTGTGCGCGCGGGACGTAGACCGGGGCGGTCTCGCCGAAGGTCTTGATGGGCGCCTTCTGGTAGGACTGGATCGCCTCGCCCAACGCTTCGGCCTTCAGGGTGTAGGCCAGGACCTGCAGCCCGGCTTTCGTCCCAGCGTCGAACTGTGCGCCGAGGGCGTTGGCGCCGTTGAGCAGGTCGTCGGCGGTGCGGACCGTGCGGTAGATCGAGTTGAAGACGTTGTCGGCGATCCCGGTCCCCGTGGGGACGGCCCCCTGCTCGGCGTCGGAGATCGAGATCAGCGCCGCCGTGGTGGACGCGAACTCGTCGGTGACGAGGCCCGCCATGTAGGCGTAGTTGAAGTACGAGGCGGCGAAGCGTCCCTGCAACCCGGTGGCGAGGGCGATCACGCCATCGGGGCTGGTGGTCACCTGCCCCTCGGTGGGGGCGTTGGGGTTCTGCAGGTCGAGCGAGCAGGCGCCTAACGCGAGCGAGGCCACGGCGACCAGCGTCGCCGGGAGCAATCGGGTGAGTCGTGTGGTGTGCATGGTGTCGTCGCGCTCCGGGTCAGTACGTGAATCGCGCACTGATCGACCACACGCGCGGAATGGGGTAGCCACCGAAGTCGAAGCCGCGGTCGGCGGCGGTCGTCTGCACCGACCCCAGGCCGCCGGCGTTGGTGCCGAAGAGGTTGATCTCGGGATCGTAGCCGCTGTAGTCGGTCCAGACCCAGAGGTTGCGCCCGGAGAGCGTGAGGGCGACGCCGTCGCGGAAGACGCGCTTCACGAAGGGCTGGTCCAGCGTGTAGCTGGCGGACAGTTCGCGCAGCTTCACGTACGTGCCGTCCTCGATCCAGTACTGGAAGATCCCCTGCGTACGGGCGTTGAAGCCCGGCGGGAGCTTGCGCGGATCGCCGTACGGCAGGAGTTCGCGCTCCATCTCCTTCGAGTTGCTGGCGACGCCGGCGTTCTGGGCGCGCGTCGACAGGTTCATGATGTCGTTGCCGAAGACGCCGTCGAGGAGGACGCGGAAGCGCAGCTTCTTGAGGATGGTGAACTCGTTGAGGAGCGAGGCGAGGAAGTCCGGGTTGGGATCGCCGATGATCGCGTTGAGCGAGTCGTTGCACGTCCCGCCGGAGATGGCCTGGCGCTGGGCCAGCGTGGCCCCCATGTCCACCGTCTGGTTGCTGCGGCGATAGCGGCCTAACGAGTCGAGGAGCAGGGCGCCGGTGAGGCAGTTGCGCGCCGCGTACGAGCCGTAGAACGAGCCGGCCGGGTAGCCAGTGCGGATGCGATTCGGGTAGCCACCCGCCGACTGGAAATCCTGGATCGACAGCGACTCGACGTTGTTCTTGTTGCGCGTGTACGTCGCCGTGGACGACCACTGGAAGTTGGGCTCATCGACGTTGGTGGTGCGCACCATGACCTCGAAGCCCTTGTTGGACATGCTCCCGATGGGGTAGAACTGTCGGGAGAAGCCGGTGCTGGTGGGGAGCGGGCGGAAGAAGAGGAGGTCGCTCACGAGGCGGTCGTAGTACGTGAGCTCACCGCCCACGCGCCCGTTGAGGAAGCCGACCTCGGTCCCCAGCTCCCACTCGCGCGCGCGTTCGTTGCGCAGGGTGGGATTGCCGTAGGTGACGTCGTTCACGAAGCCCGGGCGCCCGGCAAACGGGCTTTGGGCAAAGGTGACGTACTGCGAGTAGGCGTTGACGATTCCCGGCTGTGAGCCGGCCCAGCCGAGCGCGCCGCGCAGGCGCAGGTTGTTGAACAGCCCCGAGCGGTTGTCGACGAGGACGTATGACGCCGAGAACTTCGGGAAGAGCTGCCACCGCTCCGACGGAGCGAACGTGGACGAGGCGTCGTAGCGCGCCGCGGCGGTGAGGAAGAGCTTGTCGGCGATGGAGACTTCCTGCTGTGCGTAGAAGCCCATCGTGCGCAGCTCGACCTGCGTCTGTGCCGCCGAGAAGACCGAGCCGGCGCTCACGAGGTCGCCCACCGGCGCGAGCCCGTTGGCGACCGCGCTCGTGGTGCGCACCAGCTGCGACGTGAAGTTGAAGCCGCCGGTGGTGCGCAGCTCGAGGTTGGCCAGCGTGGGCCAGGTGTAGGTGGCGATCCCGTCCTGGTTGATGACGCGGTTCCCCTGCCAGACCGACTGCGCCCGCCCGGTCGCCAGCGGCGACGTGCCCAGCACCGCGTTGCGCGGGACGAACTGCCGCTGCTCGAAGCCGGTGTTGTCCACGCCTAACGTGTAGTCGAGGAGGAGCGACGGGAGCGGCGTCCAGGTGAGCTTGGTGGAGCCGATGAAGCGGTCGACCGTCTGCGGATTGCGGATGCGGTCGATGGCGAGGAGCGGGTTGGTCCCCAGCGCCGGCGGCAGCGGGTAGATCCCGTTGACCGGGCGGAAGTCGACGTTTGTGGGGGCGAAGAAGAGCGACCCCATGATCCCGTAGTCGTTCTGCTCGCCGAAGGCCTGGAACTGGTTCTGCGTGTTGATGTAGTTGGCGGTGACGTTGGCGATGAGGCGCGACGACAGCTGCTGCTGCAGGTTCACGCGCCCGCCGGTGCGCCGCGACGACGTGGAGCGCATGATCCCGTCTTCATCGCTCAGGTTCCCGCTCATGAAATAGCGGGTCTGGTCGTTCCCTCCTTCCACCGTGAGGTTCCCCTCCATGGCCGGGGCGCGCTGGAAGATGTCGTCCTGGTAGTTGAAGCGCTGGACCGGGAGCCCGGCCTCGTTGTACGGATAGAAGTTGAAGGGCTGCTGCGCGCGCAGCTCGTTGGTGGCGTAGCGCGTGGTGAGCCCAAACTTCGGCTTGCCGATCGTTCCCCGGCGCGTGAAGATCTGCACCACGCCGTTGTTGGCGCGTGACCCGTACAGCGCCGCCGCCGCCGCGCCGCGGATGATCTCCACGCGCTCGATGTCGGCCGGGTTGAGGTCCGCGAGCCGGTTCTGCGGGTTGGCGCGCGTCCCGAGGTCGGCCAGCTGCGCCGAGCCGTTGTCGATGATGACGCCGTCGACGATGTAGAGCGGGTCGGAGCCGGAGATGAACGAATTGGTCCCGCGCAGTCGCACGGAGACGCCGCCACCGCCCGGGCCCCCCGAGTTCTGCGAGATCTGGGCGCCGGCGACCTTCCCTTGTAATGCCTGGTCGACGGTGACCGCGACGGCGCGCGTGATCAGCGCCGAGTCGACCGAGGCGACGCTTGTCCCGATCTTGCGCTTCTCGGTCGGCGCCGCCGAACCGGTGACCACGACTTCCGACAGGTTCACCGCGCTCACCTGCAACGCAAAGTCGACGGTGGCGGTCGCGCCGGCGGTGATGGCGATCGCCTTGGTCGCCGGCTGGAAGCCGAGGCGCCGCGCGGTGACCGAGCGCGTCCCCACCGGGACGTTCACGAGGGTGTAGTTCCCCTCCGCGTCGGTCATCGCGCCGATGCGCGTGTCGGCGACGAGGAGCTGGGCATCACCGACGCCACGCCCGGAGGCGGCATCGGTGACGCGGCCGCGCACGGTCCCCGTGGCGCCCTGCGCGAGCAGGGCACCGGGGAGCGCAGCGGCGAAGGAAAGCGCGGACAACCAGCCGCGCCACTGACGAACGAGAGACATCCGGACTCCTCCGAGTCGACGGTGAAAGCCAGGGCCGGTTAGGCCCGTGCCGCAACAAACAGCACCGAGGCTGGGTTCCCGGTGACGGGGTGCAACGGTTCGACTACGTCCTGCACCTGGAAGCCGCTGCGCACCAGGAGCCGGATCCAACTCCCCATCGTCCGATAGTACCAGGGCGGGGGATCGCGAAAGTCACGGCTGAAGCCGGCCCACGACCCCTCGCGCCAGCCGTCAACATACGGGTGCTCGCCACGCTCCGTCGCCGGGTGCAATGTCTGGATGATCAGCGTGCCGCGTGGGACGAGGAGCGCGGGGACGTGCCGTACCAGGGCGTCGACCGCCTCACCCCCGATGAGCGAGAAATTGGCGACGGCGAGGTCGAAGGGCGCGCTGGGTGAATCTTCGCGCGATCCATCCATCGCACCACTGGCGAGCGCTTCGTACGTCAACACGCGATAGTCTCCGGCGGCGTCGGCCGATCGAGCAGCCTCGACCAGTGCGGGGACGGCGTCCACGCCGGTGACGCGGATCCCGCGTTGCGCCATCGCGCGTGACAACCACCCCTCGCCACATCCGATGTCGAGCGCGGTGCGTGGCGAGCACCGTTCCACGGCCGCGAGCACTGCCCCGTCGGTGACCAGACGCCGGCTCTCGATCTGCCCGTCGCGCACCGCGACAGACCAGGGGTCGGCGTTGACGTGCCAGGCGGCCAGCACCTGGGCGTCGGTGAGCGGCGAATTGGACATGCGGGACGGGAGAGGGGAGACGGGAGATGGAGCGGCGTGCACGTCGAGTTCGCGGTGCGCGCTTCGATACAACGCCTGCGGAACGTTCCGCCAACTTAGTGTGGTGCAGCGATTGGCGGTGATGATGCGCCGCGTCGCGACTGGGCATGCACGAACGAGACGTTACCGGGCGCTGGCCGCAATCGAGGTGCGGGTCGCTGACTCGATCATCGCGAGATCCTGGCGCGCGAGCGCCAACGTCATCTGCGCTTCGTGGCGCAGGGACAGGGACGAGACGAAGTCGCGCCACATCGCACGGAACCCCACGATGTCGCGCATCCCCGGGAATCTCAGGCGCGTCCTGCGGGCGCGAATGAGGACGCCGAGTCCGTTCGACTCGAAGTGCACGGTTCCCTCGGTCCCTTGGATTCCCGAAAGGCACAGCCCGCCGAACGGTGCAGGGACTTCCCAGGAGTGGGCGAGGATTCCCACGGCACCGCCTGCGTACTCAACGTGCACGAGGGTGCTGCGTTCCGGCTCGTCAGGCGCGCTGCGTTGGGGGCTCCAGCCGCGGACGCGTTCCACCGACAGCCCCAGGTTGGCCATGAAGTGCACCCAGTGCACCCCGCCTTCGAAGAGCGCGCCGCCACCGGCCATCGCGGGATCGTTG
Organism: Gemmatimonadaceae bacterium; assembly: GCA_046327755.1. GTDB lineage: Bacteria > Gemmatimonadota > Gemmatimonadetes > Gemmatimonadales > Gemmatimonadaceae > SCN-70-22. Next base: position 61,406 of record JAXLXW010000009.1, on the reverse strand, counting down.
CGCCATCCCGGGACCGTCTGGCGCTTGAGCGCGTTCACGTGCACGAAGCGCACGTGGCCCAGTTCGCCCGAGGTCGTGATCTCGCGCAGCAATGTCGCGAGCGGCTTGTAGTGGTAGTTCTCGGCGACGAGCACCATCCGGCCGGATGCTCGTGCCGCAGCTGCAACCGTGTCCGCGTCCTCGCTGCGGAGGAAGGCCGGCTTCTCGACCACGACATCCTTCCCTGCGGCCAGCGCGTCGAGGACGAGTTCCAGGTGCAACGCCGGCGGGGTGACGACCACGGCGCAGGTGATGCGCTCGTCGGCGAGGGCATCGTCGTACGAAGCCAGCGCCCCCGAGCCGCCGAGCGCGGCATTCATCGACCGCGCGCGTATCGCATCGCGACTGGCGTAGTAGCGGGCGACCTGCGGCGAGGCGCGCAGCACCCTGCTATGACGCTCTGCCATGCGTCCGCACCCGAGGAAGGCGAGGGCGATGTCACGACCGTGCACGGGCCCAGGGAACATGTCACCACCCTCCAATGGTCGGCATCACACGTTGCGTTGAAGCTGGAGGGGTCGGCCACCCGGCAAGGATCGCCCCGATGCGCAGCGCGTTGGCCGCGATCGTCAGCGATGGGTTCACCCCGCCCGCAGTGGGGAGTGCGCTGCCATCGCTCACGAAGAGGTTGTCGATCCCGCGCACGCGGCCGCATTCGTCGAGCGGTGCGGTGGTCTCGTCCATTCCCATGCGCACGCTCCCCAGCGCGTGGGAGAAGGAGCGCAGCTCGTGCACGATGCTGAACATCGCCCCTGCCTCGCGAAGGATGACCCGCGCCTGATGCACCAGGGCACGCGCGGCGGCGCGGTCGCGAGGCGAGTGCCGGTGATGGATCCGAAGCAGCGGAACACCCCACGCATCCTGCTGGCGCGGGTCGAGGGTGACGTGATTGCGTGCATCAGGGGCGTCCTCGGCGATGGTCAGCAGGGCAAGGACGTTGCGCACGGCGACCGCGGCGATGTGGCCGACGAGGGGCGGGAGGTATCGCTGGACGTACGCGGGCCCAGGCGCGGTGATCTGCTGAATGGCGCCGAGCTTCCCGATCGCCGGATCGACCCCTGGAGCGCCGAAATAGAAGTCATGGATCGCGACCTGCTTGTGAAAGACCCCTTCGGGATTGGTGGGGCGCGGACAGATGCCGAGCGTGAGGTGATTGACGTGGCGCGTGAGGTAGCGACCGATTGTGTGCGGTGCCGGTGAGTACCGGTCAACTCCTGAGGCGAGGAGGAGCTGCGGTGTGGCGAGCGTCCCTGCCGCGACGATGACGCGCTGGGCGCGAACGGTCGAGCGTTCGCCGCTGCGCACATTCACCACGCGGATGCCGCCGACGCGCCCATTGGCGATGTTCAGCTGCAACGCGACGGTGTTCGTGCGCAGCTCCATTCCGGCGCCGAGCAGGCGCGGGACCAGCGTCGTGGCCAGGTCGTTCTTGGCGCCGATGGCGCAGGCGAAGCCGTCGCAGGTGCTGCACTGCTGACATGCGTGCCGACCGGCGGACGTGATGGCATTGATCGCCAGCGGCAGCGGGAAGGGGTGTAGCCCCACGCGCCGCGCCGCCTGTGCCACGCGCTGTGCGGGGGGGGTGAAGGGGAGCGGGGGGGCGGGGTATGGCGCCGCACGTGGAGGTGCGGTGGGGTCGTCTCTGTCGTCGCCCGCGACGCCGAGCAGTGACTCGGCCCAGCCGTAGTACGGGGCGAGATCGGAATAGCCGAACGGCCACTCGGCGCCGGAGTCGCCGACAATCGCCGCCCCCGGAGCGAAGTCTCGTTCGCGCAGCCGCAACGAGGCGCCGCCGTAGAAGACCGACGGCCCTCCCACGCAGTGAAAGGTCCCGGCACGATAGGGCGTCCGCGGGTGATCGACGAGGAACGGGGTGTTGGCTGTGTAGTGCGGCGAGAGCTGGAAGGCGTGCGCCATCTCCCAGTTCTGCGGGCCGCGTGCGACCCAGTCCCCTCGCTCGAGGAGGAGAACGCGCTCGCCGCGCTCGACCAGCGGAAGGGCGGCCATGACGCCGCCGAAGCCGCTGCCAATCACGATCGTGTCGAAGCTGTGCGCCGTTAGTGCCACAGGCCCTCCACTCCATCGGCGGCCCAGGTGATGGCCGAGAAGCGCGCAAAGCGTCCGATGCACCCGACGACGAAGAAGCCGACAAGGCTGATGCGCAGGACGCCGGCGGCAAGGGTGACCGCGTACAGGGGTGGGAAGCCCAGCAAGGTGCTCGCGAAGACGACCGGCCACACGTAGCCCTGCCGGTGTTGCAGCCGCGCGACCCAGCGATCGACTTGGGCGCGGGCGGTGGGCGGACACGAACCCACCAGTCGCGCGGCGAGGAGGTAGAGCGCCGTCTTTCCCACCATCGTGCCAAGGGAGAAGAGGCTCACCATCGCCGGTTGCTGCGATTGTGGAAGGATCGCGGCCGCTGCCACGATGTAGAGTTCGGCGTTCACCACCGGCACAATGGCGCTGACGAAGCCGTAGCCGACCGACGCGGCCATTGTCATGGCGGACGGGACGAGGGAGGAGGGCTCAGGCAGCACGCCGTTAGTGCCCCGTCCGCGCGGACGGATCCTCGATTGGGAGGGGCGTGCCGGTTGGCGCTCGCTGCCGCCAGGCGGCGGTGTACGCGGCGCCGACGAGTAACCAGATGGCGCCGAACAGCCAGGCGAACTTGACGCGGCGCACCAGCATGTCGGGGAAGAGCACCGGCTTGCCGGCGAACTTCCCGCGCGGCTTGTCCGAGAGGAGGAAGGTCTTGTACGTCTCGACGGCGGCACGCTCGTAGCCCAGCGCCCCCATGGCGAGGAAGAGCCAGCGATCGGTCCATGGTGCGAGGAGGAGTGCGGCGCTCATCGTCATGAGCGGGCTCCGCAGGAACTTGAGCGGCTCGAAACCCTCGACCGGCGCGTCCTTCCACGCGCCGCCGATGGCGGCGAGCCACCCGCCCACGCTGCCGACGAGGAGGGTGACCACGAACGGGGAATCCGCGCCCAAGGAGTGCTGGAGCCGTTCCAGCGTGCGCGCCGCCAGCGCCACCACGACGAGGCACACGGTTCCGACGGCCATCCGAAGCGCTCGGCTGCGAATCGGCGTGTGGAGCAGCCGGAACTGCATCGGGATGGTGTACTTCGACTGGTCCTCGTCGCGGAAGAACGTCTTCCAGAGTTCGACGAGGATGCGCTCGCCGGCATAGACCAGCCCGAAGAAGACGACGAGGCCGCCGCCGGCGGTCAGATCGAGTCCCACGAACGGCTCGAGCACCAGCGCGACGCCGATGGCGACGATCACGCTGCGGAAGTACCGAGGGATGACGAACCCCTCGTGGATGGCGTCCTTGTACATCCCCCACGTGGCGATGTGGAGGCCGACGAGTGCGCCGACGATCCCGGCGATGAGTCGCGACACGGATCTCGCGAAGCGGGACTGGACGAGCCTGCCCAAGTACCGCTTGCAACATCGGGGGGCAGTGGGGGGCGCCGCTATCGCCATCCGCAGGACAGGCGCGTAGGCTAAAACGCCTGTGTATCCGTCAACGTGTCGCAGGTTCATCATCCCCAAACGAAAGCGGCCGCCCAACGGGCGGCCGCTTCGTGCGACGATTCTCGAGATGCGGGGGACCGAACTCCTGTCCCCCGTCCCCCGTCCCCCGTCCTAGTTCTCCGGATCGAGGATCTTCTTGATCTGCGCCCGGGCGTCGTCGAGGTGCGCGCGCGTCGTGCGGTCGGTCGCGCGGCCCGCCGAGGCTGCCAGCTGGGCGTCGAGCGCCCGCAGTTCGGCGCGGAAGATGGCCTTGATGTCGCTCGTGGCGCGGGCGCCGGCAAACTGCGCGGCGAACTGCGCCGGGAGTCCGGCCGGAAGCTGCACCGGGCGCGGGTTGATCTTCGCCTCGACCGCGGCGAGGTAGGATCGTTGCAGCTCACGGCGATAGGCGTCGATACGGACGTTCCCGCCGGAGAGCTCGCTCCAGATCCCGGTGCGCACGTCGGCCGCCATCTCGGCCAGCGGGTACGACTCGCCGGGCTTGGCCAGCGCGTCGAACTCGATGAGGCGCTCGAGGCGGCGGTCGTTGAACAGCGCGTTGAGGATGCGCGCCTGCGACTGGTTGATGCGGCGAATCGCCCCTTCCACCTCGATCTTCCGCAGGATGTCGTCGACGAGGAAGTGCGTCGGCGTGGCGAAGGCGTTCTCGTTGAGGAACTTCACCGCGTCCTTCTGTCGCTGCCGCGAGTTGGGGACGTAGCGCGGGCCGGCCTGACCGGCGTACTTCTCCTGCGCCTGGGTCCCACCCACGACGTCGGCCACGTGCGAGAGTTCGGTCGCCCACTGTCCGATCAGGCGTCCGTACAGCTCGGCCAGGTCGTCGTAGTTCTGCCCGTCGCGCACCGTGGCGGGGACGAGGAGCGGGACGATCTGCTTGATCGACTTCATTCCCCACCCCGTCGCCTTCACGGCGTCGGCGTCGCCCACCGCCTCGCTGTGGTCACCGGGGTCGGCGCCGCGCGAGTCGGACATGTTGAAGCGATACCAGGGCACCGTGTCCTGCTCGCGCGACCACTTGTCGAGCGTGGTCCACTCATCGTCCGAGGTGCGCGCCGACGGGATCGGCGTGTAGCCCCAGCGGATGATGTACTTGTCGTAGGGACCGATCCGCGGAATGAGGTCGGCCAGCGGGATCCCGTCCTCCGGCTGCGCGGTGTAGTTGAAGCGCGAATAGTCCATGATCGAGGGCGAGTGCCCCATCTTGGCCACCCACGACTTCGAGCGGACCGAGTCCACCGGGTACGTCGACGATCCCTTCTGGTCGTGCTGCAGGCCCAACGTGTGCCCGACTTCGTGGGCGACGACGAACTCCACCAGGCGCCCCATCAGCGAGTCGGGGAAGGGCCACTGGCGGGCGCGCGGGTCCAGGTGCCCCACCTGCGTGAAGTACCAGGCGCGCTGCAGGTTCATGATGTTGTGGTACATGTAGATGTCCGACTCGAGGATCTCGCCGGAGCGCGGGTCGTTCACGTTAGGCCCGGTGGCATTCTCGATGGTCGAGGGGAACCAGCGCACCACGGAGTAGCGCGCGTCCTCGGGGGCCCAGTTGGGATCGTTCTTCGGGGCGTCGGCGGCGACGATCCCGCGGATGAACCCGGCCTCCTCGAAGGCGGGCTGCCAGGCTTCGATCCCCTTCTTCACGTACGGCTTGAGCCAGTCCGGCGTCGCCGGGTCGACGTAGTAGGTGATCGGCTTCACCGGCTCCGACTTGGCGGCGCTGGGGTCCTTCTTCTCGAGGCGCCAGCGCACGATGTACTCGCGTTCCTGCGCCCGCTGTTCGGGGCGCGAGTAGTCGAGGTTGCTGATGGAGAAGTAGCCGGTGCGCTTGTCGGCCAGGCGTGGCAGCATCGGGACGTCGGGGAGCTTCACCATGCTCCAGTGCATCACGAGCGACGCGGTTCCGTTGGCGGCCGGTGCGAACGGGTTGGCCTGCGCGGCCCCCGGGAGTCCCGGCGGGGCGGCGATGGTCAGGACCGCCTCGACCTCGACGTTGGTCGGGAAGGAGAGGACCTTCTCGATGAAGGACCGCGTCGGATCGGGGGCGCCGCGGAACTGCGCACCCGGGCCGATTTCGGTCGGCGGGGCGGTGTACAGGCGCGTCACGTCGATCACGGCCGCGCTGTCCGGGCCGTAGGCGTCGACGTTGAAGGCGGCGAGGATGAGATCGAAGTTGGAGTTGCGCACCGCGCCGGCGATGGGGGTCGTCGAGTCGGCGACGGTCTCGAACGAGACGTTGCGCAGGAGGATGCGGTTGTCGCGACGCTCCCAGCGCACCACACGGCGCGGCCCCACCTGCTGGCCGCCGTAGCCGGCATTCACCGGGACGCGCGCGGCGCGGGCCACGAGGAGGAGATCCTTGTTGAGCACTCCCTTCGGGATCTCGAACAGGATGCGCGACCCGATGCGGTGCGTCTTGAAGAGTCCATCACGCGTGACCGCGTTGGGGGTGACCACGCGGTTGTAGGGACGTGGCTGCGGATCGGTGCCGCCGGCGCCGGGGAACTGCGGGCGCGTGGTGTCGCCGGGCTGCTGGGCCCCCGGCGCACCTGACGGGGCCTGCCCCGGCGTTCCCGGGGGAACGGCGGCGTTGGGGCGCGGCGCGTTGGCCGGCCGCGGCGCCGGCGCGGTGGTTGGGGGGGGCGTCTTGCACGCCCCGAGGGCGAGCAGCGGGAGGAGCGTCGCCCCGAGGACGACGGTCGATCGCGAGAACGACGAACGCGACATGGAGTGCCTGGCTCGAGGGCCTGACGAATGGTGAATCGAACGGCGAAGCCCGTGGGGGCGCGCGGCCGCAACGCGAGCGGCGGCCGGGCGTTTCTAGTCTACGCCCAGCCGCCGTCTGGCGCTGCCCCTGGATTGTCCCCTGCTGTTGTCGACTACTTGGGGATGGCGATGTAGTCGACGCGCCCCGCGTTGAAGCGCGGGACGGCGACGCGCTGGCGCTTGGTGTCGACACCGATGTCGGCCGGTGCTTCCAGTCCCCCCTTCACCTTGGTCACGGCGCCGTTGGCGACGAGTGAGAGCGATGAGTCGGCCCAGCTGGTGACGAGGATGCGCCCGTCGCCCAGCACCTCGAGGCCGTCGTAGCTCCCCGGCCCCGAGGCCAGCTTCGTGACGGTCTTCTCCCCCGGCTTCCACGCCGTCACGTCCGGACCGCCGAAGCCGGCCAGGATGAAGCGGGCGTTGGTCCCGTCCCAGGCGATCCCGTTGGGGCGCGTGAGGAGCGAGTCGTTCTCGATGGCGACGCTCGCCTTGCCGCCGGCGATGGCGAAGATCCTGTCCTTCCCGGGGTGCGACAGTTCGCCCTTGTCGCTGAAGCGGATCCCGGTGTCGGTCACGTACACCGTGCCGTCAGCCGCAATCGCGACATCGTTGAGGAAGGTCGCCCCCATGGTGGACAGGTCGATGGTGGCGAGCGTCTCGCCGGTGTTCTTGTTGAAGGCGCGCACCACATCGATGTCGGCCACCCAGAGCGTGTCGCCGGCGATCGCCATCCCCTTGGGGGCGTTGAGCGTGACCCCCTTCACGCCGCCGCGCACCACGTCGACCGGCGCCGACGGGTTGCCGGCGTCGAGGCGCACGATGAAGCCGTTGTTGTCCTTCTGGTTGGGGATCCCGTCGATGTTCGAGACGAAATACGCGTCCAGGGCGGCGTCGTAGCGGACGCTCTCCGGAACCTTGAGCCCCTCGGTCGACGGAGGGACGGCCGTATCGGCAGCGGCCTGTGTCGGGGTGGCGGTCGCGGCGCTGTCTGCCGCCTTGGGCGGCTCGCCGCCGCACGCCACGGCGAGGAGGCCTAACGAACAGATGGCCAGCCGGCGCACGAAACGCGCCTCGTGCGGGGCGGCGCCAACGGATGCGAGTCGGGACATGGAAGGGCTCCTGGTCGATGGATCGGCCCCGGCGCACGGCGCGCGCCGTGCCGGCGGGGCATCGGGAGGATAACGCACGCGCTGGCATCGGGGGTCCTTCCGTTGCGGAGCGCTGGGGGGGCCGCCACATTCGCGGCCGTGAGCCCACCCGTTCCCCGCCCCGGTCACGCCGGTGACGCGACCGTGCCGGACGCGGCGCCCCACCGTTACCCCGAATCACCGGTCTTCTACCGGTCGCTGACGCGCGAGTATCCGCTCGCGGTGCGCGCCGAGGGGTGCTGGATCGAGGACGCGGAGGGGAACCGCTACCTGGATGCGGTGGGCGGCGCCTTCGTGGCCAACATCGGGCATGGTGTCGCCGAGATTGGCGACGCGATGGCGGCGCAGGCGCGGAAGGTGGCGTACGTCAACGGGACAGCGTTCACCAACGAAGCCGTGGAAGGGCTCGCCGCGCGCCTGGTCGAGCGGACGCCGGCGCTGGGGCGTGCGTACATCCTCGGCAGCGGCTCCGAAGCGGTGGAGGCGGCGCTCAAGCTGGCGCGCCAGTACTGGATCGAGCGCGGACGTCCGTCGAAGCACAAGGTCATCGCCCTCACCCCGGGCTATCACGGCAACACGATGCTCGCCCTCTCGGCGTCGGCGCGCGAGCACTATCGCCGGTTCTGGCGGGAGTGGCTGGTCGACGTGCGAAGGATTCCGGCGCCGTACGCCTATCGCTGTCCGTGCGATGGGAAGAGCGACTGCGCGACCTGCACCGGCGACGCGCTCGAGGCGGCGATCAGGGAAGAGGGGGCGGATCGGGTCGCCGCCTTCATTCTCGAGCCGGTCGGCGGGAGTTCGACCGGGGCGAACGTCCCGCGCGCCGGCTACCTGCAGCGCGTGCGGGAGATCTGCACGCGCCACGACGTGCTGCTGGTTGCCGACGAGGTGTTGTGCGGGGCGGGGCGCACCGGGACGTGGACGGCGATCGAGCAGTGGGGAGTCGTCCCGGACATTCTCACGTTAGGCAAGGGAATCGGCGGCGGCTATGCACCGGTGAGTGCGGTGCTGGCGCGCGACGCGGTGGTCGACGTCATCGCGCGCGGGAGCGGCTACCTCCAGCACGCGCAGACGTTCTCGCACCACGCGGTGACGTGCGCCGCCGCGGTGGCGACGCTCGACTACCTGGCGACGCACCGCCTGGTCGAGCGCTGCGCGGCCATCGCGCCTGCCTTCCACCGTGCCCTGCGCCGGCTGCGCGCCTTTCCCTGCGTGGGCGACGTGCGCGGGCACGGGTTGCTGGCGGGGGTGGAGTTCGTCGCCAACGCCGAGACGCGCGCCCCGTTCGACCGTCAGTTGCAATTCGCCGAGCGATTTGCGCGCGCCGCGCAGCGCGCCGGGCTCATTGTCTGGCCCAACGTCGGGCAGGCCGACGGGACCAACGGCGACCTCGCCATGCTCGCCCCGCCGTTCATCATCAGCGAGGCGGAGGTCGACGAACTCGTCGCGCGCTTCGAGCGCGCGCTGTACGCCGTCGTCTCGCAACTTCCGCCGTGAATCGCGGACCCGTCGGCGTCGCTCGCCGTCGCTCGCCCACCTCCATCGCTTCACGCGTCATTTCCTTCAGGCACTGGCCATGACCGATCGTAACTATCCGCACATCGTCACCCCGCCTCCCGGCCCCAAGTCGAAGGCTGTCGTCGATCGCGACGCCGCGTGGACGTCGCAGTGCTACATCAAGGAGTACCCCCTGGCCATTGCGCGTGGCGAAGGGGTGATGGTCGAGGACCTCGACGGCAACCGCTACCTGGACTTCATGGCAGGGATCGCCGTGGCCTCCACCGGCTATGGCCATCCGCATGTGGTGAAGGCGATCCAGGATGCCGCGGCGAAGTTCCTCCACATCTGCGGGAGTGACTTCTACTACGAAGGGATGGCGGCGCTGTGCGAGCGGCTGGCCAAGGTGGCGCCCGGACCGACGAAGAAGCGCGTCTTCCTCACCAACTCGGGGACCGAGGCGACCGAGGGGGCGATCAAGCTGGCGCGCTATGCGACGCACCGCACGGCGATCATCGCCTTCAAGGGGGCCTTCCACGGGCGCAGCACCGGCGCGGTGAGCCTGACGTCGAGCAAGATGCGCCAGCACGCCGGCTTTGGGCCGCTCCTCCCGGACGTGCACCACGTCGACTACGCGTATCGCTATCGCTGCCGGCACTGCGCCGACAAGCCGGCGTGCACCAAGGGGTGCGTGACGTCGATTGAGCAGGATCTCTTCGCGCGTCACCTCGATCCGCACGACGTGGCGGCCATCTTCGTCGAACCGATACAGGGCGAGGGCGGTTACGTCGTCCCGCCGCCGGGCTTCCTCACCGAGCTGCGCCACCTGTGCGACAAGTACGGGATCCTCCTCGTCTTCGACGAGGTGCAGAGCGGCGTGGGGCGCACGGGGAAGATGTTCGCCTGCGAGCACGAAGGGGTCGAGCCCGACGTGCTGCTGACGGCCAAGGGGCTCGGCTCCGGGATGCCGATCGGGGCGATGATCGTGCGCGAGACCGTGGACAAGTGGCGGAATGGCGCACACGGGTCGACGTTCGGGGGGAACCCCGTCTGCTGCGCCGCGGCGCTGGCGACGCTGGATGTGGTGGAGCAGTCGGCGATGGCCAATGCGGCGGTGCAAGGCGAGCGACTGCTGGCGGGTGCGCAGGCGCTGATGGCCAAGCATGCCTGCATCGGCGACGTGCGCGGCGTGGGGCTGATGGTGGGGATCGAGTTCGTGAAGGACCGCGCGACGCGCGAGCCGGACGGGATCCTGGTGCAGCGCATCGTCGAGCTGGCGTTCGAGCGCGGGCTGCTCCTGCTGGGGGCGGGGAAGAGCGCATTGCGGCTGGCGCCGCCCCTCATCATCGACGCGTTCGACATCGAGCGCGGCCTGGCCATGCTCGATCAGTGCATCGCCGATGCGGTGAAAGGGTGAGTGTCGTGATCGCAGCGAGCGAGGAACGAGCGTGAGCCGCGCGGGGAAGGTCGTCTCGATGCACGACGCCGTCGCGGCGCACGTGCACGATGGCGACACGCTCGTCATCGAGGGGTTCACGCACCTCATCTGCTTCGCCGCGGCGCACGAGATCATCAGGCAACGGCGGCGCGATCTCACGCTGTGCCGTCTCACCCCTGACGTCGTCTACGACCAGATGATCGGCGCGGGCTGCGCGTCGAAGCTCGTCTTCTCGTGGGCGGGGAACCCGGGCGCCGGTTCGCTCCACGCCTTCCGTCGCGCGGTCGAAGCCAAGCCGCCCACGCTGGCCATCGAGGAGTATTCGCACTTCGGGATGGTGGCGCGCTTCAGCGCCGGGGCGGCGCGCCTCCCCTTCTGGCCGCTCAACGACTACCAGGGAACCGACCTTCCGTCGGCCAACCCGCTCATCCGGCAGGTGACCTGCCCCTACACGGGGAAAGCACTGGCCACCGTCCCCGCGCTCAACCCAGACGTCACGATCGTGCACGCGCAGCGCGCCGACGCCGAGGGGAACACGCAGGTCTGGGGACTTCTCGGCGTGCAGAAGGAGGCGGCGTTCGCGTCGAAGCGGGTGATCGTGGTGGTGGAGGAGCTGGTCGATGCCTCGGTCATTCGCGCCGATCCCAACCGCACGATCATCCCAGGGATGATCGTCGACGCCGTGGTGGTGGAGCCGTGGGGGGCGCATCCGTCGTATGCGCAGGGGTTCTACGACCGCGACAATGCGTTCTACGTGGCCTGGGAGGACGTGTCGCGCGATCCAGTGCGGCTGGCGGAGTACCTCGACGAGTGGGTGTACGGCGTCGCGGACCGGCGCGCGTACATGGAGAGGCAGGGGGCGTTGCGCGAGCGGTTGGCGGCGCGGCGGGTGATGAGTGGGGAGGTGTCGTATGGATACTGACGCGCAGCGGGACGGGGGACGGGGGACGGGAGACGGGAGTGCGCCGCTGCGCGGCGCGGCGGCGGCTGCTGCGCCCGTCCCGTCGGCATTGCCCTCCTACTCCAACTCCGAGCTGATGGCGTGCGTGGCGGCGCGGGAGCTGCGCGATGGGGAGGTCGTCTTCGTCGGGATCGGGCTGCCGAACCTCGCCTGCAATCTGGCGCGCGCAACGCACGCGCCACGGCTCACGCTCATCTACGAATCGGGGGCCATCGGGGCACAGCCGGAGCGGCTACCGGTATCGATCGGCGATCCGTCGTTGGTGACGGGGTCGCTGATGGTGTGCGGGATGGCGGATGTCTTCCAGCTCTTCCTGCAGAACGGGCGCATCGAGGTCGGCTTCCTCGGCGGGGCGCAGGTCGATCGCTACGGGAACATCAACACCACGGCGATCGGGGACTACGCATCGCCCAGGGTGCGGCTTCCGGGGAGCGGAGGGGCGGCGGAGATCGCGATCCATGCGCGTCGCACGCTCATCATCGCCAAGCTCAACGCGCGCGCCTTCCCGGAGCGCGTCGACTTCATCACCTCGCCCGGGCACCGCGCGCGCGGCGGGGGTCGCGCCGAGTTGGGGATACCGGGCGCCGGCCCCACGCGGGTGATCACCGACAAGGGGATCCTCGCCGCGAATGCGGAGACCGGGGAGTTGGAGCTGGCAGCGCTCTATCCTGGGGTCGAGGTCGACGACGTGCGGCGCGGGATCGGGTGGCCGCTCGCGGTTCGCGACGCGCTGGACGAGGTGGCACCGCCGAGCGAACGGGAGTTGCAGCTGCTGCGCGAGGTGCTGGACCCGCAACGCCTCTTCCTGGGCTGAGATGATCCGGCGCGCGCTCGCGGCGCTCCTGGCGGCGCTCCTGGTGGCGATCGCCCTCCCGGGTGATGCCGCCGCACAGCGCACCCTCGTCCTCCCGCAGGTTCGCGAGCCGCACCCGTACTACTGGCGCGAGCTCTACTTCCCGCAGCTCACGGCGACGCCCAGCGCGGCCGCGTGGTCGCCCGACGGGCGCGCGCTGGTCTACTCGATGCGCGGGACGCTGTGGCGGCAACGCGTCGACGATGATCAGGCGGTGCAGCTGACGGACGGCGGTGGGTACGACTACCAGCCGGACTGGTCGCCCGACGGGGCGTCGATCGTCTTCTCGCGCTACACCGGGCGCGCGGTCCAGCTGTGCCTGCTCGATGTCGCCTCGGGGGGCGTGCGCGTCCTGGTCGATGACGGCGCGGCCAGCATCGAGCCGCGCTGGTCGCCGGATGGGCGTCGGCTGGCCTGGGTCTCCACGGCGTACGAAGGGCGCTTTCACGTGTGGGTCGCCGAGTTTCACGACGGGGCGTTAGGCACGCCGCGCCGCGTGACCGAGGACCGTGACAGCGGACTCCCGCGCTATTACTACTCGCGCTTCGACCAGTACCTCTCCCCGTCCTGGTCGCCCGACGGTCGTGAACTGCTGGTCGTCTCCAATCGCGGGCGTCTGTGGGGGAGCGGTGGGCTGTGGCGCATCCCTGTCCCCGACCCGGCGAGCGCCGCCGCGCCGCCCCGAGCCGCCGACATGCGCCTCGTCCTCGATGAGGAGACGATGTGGCGCGCCCGGCCGGACTGGTCGCGCGACGGGCGCATCGTTTACGCGTCCTACGTCGGGCGCCAGTGGCACCAGCTCTGGCTCACCACCGACGCGCCACGGCGCGATGCGTCCCGTGCCGACGACCCGGGCCCGTTAGGCGGCGAACCGTTCCAGCTCACGTACGGTGACGGCGACGCGACCTCCCCGCGCTGGTCCCCTGATGGTCGGCGCATCGCCTTCATTGCCAACGACAGCGGTTCCCCAACGCTGCTGGTGGTGGACGTGGCCGGCGGGGCGCGCACCGAGATCTCGCCGCGCCGGCGGCGCTGGCTGCACCCGGCGGCCGTGTTGCGGCTGGCGATCGTGGACGCGGCGACCGGGCGACCGCTCCCGGCCCGCGCCTCCGTGCGCCTCGCCGACGGGCGGCATGTCGCGCCCGACGGCGCCTGGATGCACGGCGACGAGGGATTCGATCGCACGCAGCGCGCCTTCGAGTTCAACTACTTCCACACCGACGTCCCAGTCACGATCGCGCTCCCCGCGGGCGAGGCGACGATCGAGGCGACGCACGGGCTCGAGTTTGCGCACGCCACGCGCACCGTCGCTGTGCGCGCGGGCGAGACGACGATGGTGCGTCTCCCGCTTCGCCGCATCGATGATCTCGCCGCGCGCGGTTGGTATGCCGGCGACCTGCACGTGCACATGAACTACGGTGGCACGTATCGCAACACGCCAGCGCAACTCGTCAGGCAGGCACGGGCCGAGGACGTGCGTGTGGTGGAGGCACTCATCGTGAACAAGGAAGGGCGCGTCCCCGACCTCGAGTACTTCCGCGGAGCGCCCGACCCGGCTTCAACGCGCGACGTGACGCTCCGCTTCGACGAGGAGTTCCACACGTCGTACTGGGGACATCTCGGCCTGCTCGGGCTGCGCGAGCACGTCCTCCTCCCAGGCTACGCCGCCTATGCCAACACCGCCGTGCGTTCGATCGCGCCGATGAACGCCGACGTCGTCGATCGCGCCCGCGCGCAGGGGGCGATCGTCGGCTACGTGCATCCCTTCGATGCGTGGCCCGAGCCGTTCGACACCACGCGCGCCCTCACCAACGAGTTCCCGGTCGCCCTCGCCCTCGGCAAGATCGACTACTACGAGGCGATCGGCTTCGTCGACGACCTGATGGCGACGCAGCGTGTCTGGTACGCCGCACTCAACGCCGGCTTCCGCGTCCCGGCAGGTGCCGGGACCGACGCCATGGCGAACTATGCCTCGCTGCGCGGGCCGCTGGGGCTCAATCGCGTCTACGCGCGCGTCGGCGCCTCGTTCAGCTACGAGCGATTCCTCGATGCCATCCGGCGCGGGCGCACGATGGCGACCAACGGGCCGTTGGTGGAGTTCACGCTGGCCGGGCGCAGCGCCGGCGACAGCGTGGTGCTCCCCGCAGGGACGCACACGCTGCGGGCGACGGTGCGACTTCGCTCGCACGTGCCCATCGATTCCCTGGAGATTGTCCGCAACGGTGAGGTGGTCGCGCGACTTCGCCCGCGCGATGGCGGCACTCGCGCCGACACCACCGTCACGCTCGCTGTGAGCGAAAGCGGGTGGTACCTCGCGCGTGCCTACGCGGCCCAGGCGCGGCACCCGGTGCTCGACCTTCAGCCGTTAGGCACGACCAGCCCGGTCTACGTGACTGTCGGCGCGCGCCCGATGCGCTCGACGCGCGACGCGCAGTACTTCGTTCGCTGGGTCGATCGGCTGCGTGCCAACGTGGCGGCATTCGCCGGGTGGAACGATGCGCGCGAGCGCGAGCACGTGATGGCCACGCTCGACGCGGCACGCGCCGAGTGGGCTCGGCGCGCTGGTGAGGCGGTCATTCCCTGATCGTGCGCGATCCGGGCGACACTGCCTCGCCCGCGCCCGTTCCGTTCGCCAGCATCAGCGGGACGTGAATCCGCGAACACCGTTGCCGCATTCGCGCGAGACAAAGACCGTCGGCTCGTCGCCTGCCTGCTCCGTCGCGATGTCAGGGGAGCGTGCGATTCGGCGTGTTGTCACACTGGCGGACGGCGGTGCGATGCGCGCCGTTCATGAACCCCGTGTGACACATCACGTTCTCGACGGCATGATCCCCCTCCTGTTTGCGGCTGCAGTCTGCGCGAGACCAATTGCTCCAGGTGACACCCTGGCGCCGACGCTCGCTGCCGACTCCATCGCGGTCGTCACCACGGCCGAACGTCCGGACCTCGGGCCGCGGCGCCTGGCTTCGCGCTTCGCCATCGCTGGTGCATCTACCGACGCGCCCTTCGCCGCCGACACCACGCGCCCGCGGCGCAAGGCAGTGGAGTACAGCGACTGGTACGCCAAGCGACTCGCCATCCACCGAGTCGCCAGCTACACGATGCTCCCGCTCTTTGGCATCGAATACGCCCTGGGGCAGAAGCTGCTCGACAACTCGACCCCCAGCACGCGCAACCAGCATTCGCTTGCGGCGGGCGCGGTGGCGACGCTCTTCGGCGTCAACACCATCACTGGCGTCTGGAACTGGTGGGACGCGCGCAACGACCCCAACGGGCGTACGCGCCGCACGGTCCACACGCTCCTCATGCTTGCGGCCGACGCCGGCTTCGCCGCCACCGGCGCGCTCGCGAGCTCAGCCTCCAACTCGCACGACAAGGCGCTCACGCACCGCAACGTCGCCCTCGGCTCGATGGGGATCGCCACTGTGGGGACGGCGCTGATGTGGTTCTGGAAGGACTGATCGCAGCACGATCCGCCTCACGCGTCCGCGGTTCAGTGTCGGTCGCCGCCGGTCGCCCCCTCACCCGTCTCTCGGAGTCCGATTGTGTCGATGCTGCAGGCTGCCGTGGAACTCGCGGCTCCATGGAAGGACACCTACGACAACTCGACGCTGCTCGCCACGTCGGTGATTGCGCTGCACCTGACGGCGCTCCTCGTCGGCGGTGGGTTGGCCATCGCCGCTGACCGCGCCACGCTGCGCGTCCCCGACGTCGCTGCCGATGAACGGCAGCGCCAGGTGAGTGAACTCGGCGCGGTGCACCGCCCGGTGCTCGCGGCGCTGACGATCCTCTTCGTGACCGGCATTGCCCTGACGCTGGCCGACCTCGAGACCTACATCGCCTCCCCCGTCTACTGGGTGAAGTTCGCCTTCATTGTCTTCCTCCTGGTCAACGGGATGGTCATGACGCGCACCGAGCGCGCGCTCGGCGGTCAGGGCCAGCTCCCCGGGCCAGTCGCGCAGACGCTGTGGCGTCGCATGCGTTGGAGCGCGTGGGCGAGCATCGCCTTGTGGGTGACCACGCTCGTCCTGGGGACGGCGCTCGTAAACATGGCCTGACGCCATTCGACCCGGAGATCCTCCCATGCACCACGCCTCAGACCCGCACGCCGTCATGACGAACGAGCCGAACGCGACACACGACGAGGGGCACGACTGCACCGGGCGCTGCGCCAGCGATGAGGTGCGCGGCGGACTGGCCTTCCTCGCCGCCGAGGCCTCGCGCCTCGACCGCCGAGGATTCCTCACGCAGTCCATGCTCGCCGCGGCGGCGCTCGCGCTCGCCGCCTGCGGGACGGACGGCATTACCGGCTCCAACTCGCCCACCACTGTCGGCGCGAGCATCAAGCTGAGCGACTACTCGTCGCTCTCGACGGTTGGTGGCGTCGCGCTCGTCACGCTCAACGGGGTCCCGCTGGCCATCGTCCGCACGGGGACCGACACCTTCATCGCCCTCTCGCGCTCTTGCCCGCACGAAGGGGCGCTCATCTCGAGCACGAGCAGCGGCTTCAGCTGCCCTCGCCACGGCGCGACCTTCAGCAAGACGGGAACGTGGACAGGAGGGCAACGCACCTCGAGCCTGCGGAGCTACACCGCCACGTACGACGCGACCGCCGGGACCATCACGGTCGGGTAGCGCTGCGACATCATTCGTCGGGACGACGAATGGCAGAGGACGACCGCTCACCCAACGCCGCATCCCACCCGGATGCGGCGTATCTTTTCTGGCGCGCCCGCCCGCGCGGGCGCCGAAGTTCGTCGACCACCGTGCACTCGTCTCTCGCCGTCGAATGACCCCAGAGGAATTCCGCGCCGCCGGGCATCAACTCATCGACTGGCTCGCCGACTATCGCGCGCGCGTCGCCGACGGTTCGCTTCCCATCATGGCGCGCACCGCGCCCGGCGAGATCCGTCGCGCCCTTCCATCCACGCCGCCTGACGAGGGGGAGCCGTTCGAGGCGCTGATGCGCGACGTCGATCGCATCGTCGTTCCGGGGCTCACGCTCTGGCAGCATCCCAACTTCCACGGCTACTTCCCGGCCAACGCCTCGCTCTCCAGCGTCCTGGGTGACCTGCTGAGCACCGGGCTCGGCGTGCTCGGCCTCTCGTGGCAATCGTCGCCGGCGCTCACCGAAGTGGAAGAAGTCGCGACCGACTGGTTGCGGCAGATGGTCGGCCTCTCCGACGCGTGGAGCGGCGTCATCCAGGACACCGCATCGACGACGACGATGCTGGCGCTCATCTGCGCTCGCGAGCGCGCCACGAACTTCTCGCTTGGGCGGGGCGGCTTGCAGGACGTGGAGAAGCCGCTCGTCGTGTACGCGTCGTCGTACGCGCACTCCTCGGTGGACAAGGCGGCGTTGATGGCCGGCTACGGGCGGGACTACGTGCGCCATGTGCCGTGCGACGATGCCTACGCGATGCGCGCCGAGGCACTCGAGACGGCGATCGCCGAGGACCTCGCGGCCGGCCGTACCCCGTGTGCGGTGGTGGCGACCGTCGGGACGACGACCTCAACGGCGCTCGATCCGGTGGCCGCCATCGTCGAGGTGGCGAAACGCTACGGCTTGTTTGTCCACATCGACGCCGCGATGGGAGGCTCGGCGATGATCCTTCCGGAGTGCCGTTGGATGTGGGACGGCATCGAAGGCGCCGACTCGGCGGTGGTCAACGTGCACAAGTGGCTGGGCGTCGCCTTCGACTGCAGCATGCACCTGGTGCGTGACCGCGACCTGCTCGTGCGCGTGATGTCGACCAATCCCAGCTACCTGCGCTCGTCGGTGGATGAACAGGTGCGCAACTACCGCGACTGGGGGATCCCGCTGGGGCGGCGCTTCCGGGCGCTCAAGTTCTGGTTCCACGTGCGGGAGCAGGGGGTCCATCAGCTGCAACATCGGTTGCGGCGCGACCTGGACAACGCGCAGTGGCTGGCGGCCCAGGTGCGCGCGACGCCCGAGTGGTCGCTTCTCGCGCCCGTCCCCCTGCAGACGTTGTGCGTGCGGCATGCGCCGCCGGGGCTGGACGGCGAGGCGTTGGATGCACACACGCAGCGCTGGTGCGATGCGATCAACCGGTCAGGAAAGGCGTACCTCACGCCGGCCATCCTCGATGGACGGTGGATGGTGCGCGTCTCCATCGGGAGCGAGACCACGGAGCGGGCGCATGTGGAGCGGCTGTGGTCCATCATGCGGGGGGCGACGTCGGGTAGTGCGGCGGAGTGCGTGGTGGCAGGATGATCACCAGGGAGCGATCGATGGCCGATGACCGGATAGTGCGAGATGCCTTCGTGGCGGGACGATGGTGCGCGACCGATCGGCGCTTCGACGTCGTGTCGCCATTCACCGGTGAGACCGTGGCCACGGTGACGGACTGCGGGGAGGAAGAGGCGCGCGTCGCGGCCGATGCCAGCGTGGAAGCGTTCGCATCATGGCGACGGACCACGGCCTACGAGCGCGCCGCGATCCTCGCGCGGTGGAACGACCTCATCCTCCGCGACGAGGCGTGGCTTGGGGAACTCATGGCGCGGGAGATGGGGAAGCCCATCACCGAGGCACGCGGTGAGGCGCGCTACGCCGCCGGCTTCGTGAGCTACTACGCGGCGGAGGCGGTTCGCGTGCATGGCGAGACCGTCCCGTCGCAGTTCGCGCACAAGCGACTGCTCGTCAACGCGCGCCCGGTTGGCCCGGTGTACGCCGTCACGCCGTGGAACTTCCCGGCGGCCATGATCACGCGGAAGGCGGCGCCCGCGCTGGCGGCGGGGTGCACGATGATCGTGAAGCCCGCCGAACAGTCGCCGCTGACGGCGTTGCATCTGGCGAAGCTGTGGGCGGAAGCGGGCGGGCCGGCCGGAACGCTGCAGCTGCTGCCGTGCCGAGATCCGGTTCCGGTGTCAGGTGTCCTCATGGACGACGCGCGCATCCGGAAGCTCTCCTTCACGGGGAGCACCGAGGTGGGGATGCTCCTCTACGCGCAGGCGTCGCGCACGATGAAGCGGATCTCGCTCGAGCTCGGGGGACACGCGCCCTTCCTCGTCTTCGGTGACGCCGACATCGCGCGTGCGGTACGCGACGTGGTGGCCTCCAAGTTCCGCAACGCGGGACAGACGTGCGTCTGTGCGAACCGCATCTACGTGCACCGTGCGATCGTCGAACCGTTCGCGATGCAGCTGGCGGAGGCGACGCGCGCCCTCACCGTGGGCGATCCGCTCGACGCCGCAACGCAGGTAGGGCCGTTGGTCGATGCCGCAGCGGTCGCCAAGGTCGAGTCTCACGTGGCCGATGCCGTGGCGCATGGCGCGACGATCGTCACCGGGGGCGCGCGCGGCGAGCGCACCTTCTACTCGCCGACCGTGCTGGGAGGGGTGCGTCGCGGGATGCGCATCCTCGAGGAGGAGACGTTCGGCCCCGTCGCCCCGGTCATCCCCTTCGACGAGGACGCCGAGGCGGTCGCCGCCGCCAACGCCACGAGTGCGGGGCTCGCCGCCTACGTCTGGACGCGCGACCTGTCGCGCGCCTTTCGCGTGAGCGAGGCGCTCGACTTCGGCATCGTCGGCGTCAACGACGGCGTCCCCTCCACGCCGCAGGCTCCGTTTGGCGGAGTGAAGTTCTCCGGCCTCGGGCGCGAAGGCGGCCACCAGGGGATCGCCGAGTATCTCGACACGCAGTACGTCTCGTTAGGGCTCGACCCCTAGCCCGGCTCCCGCTGACCTGCTCGCGGCGCGGCGCGCCCCACGGCGCGCCCGCCGCATATCCGAATCAGAACGGCGAGTACTCCGGCGGCGTCACCCCGTTGAGGCGCAGGTACGGCACCACCTGCCCCAGCGTCCACGGGAAGTGGTCGAGCAGCTCCATCAGGGCGCGGTAGCGCGGCATCTTGATCCCGAACTGCGTGATCTCCTGCGCCATCGAGGCGTCGCTCGCCCCCTTGAGCAACTCGATCGTGTGGTCCATCGCCGCGATCGCGACCTTTCGGAGCGCGGCCTTGTTGTGTAGGAAGACCGCTGAGTCGCCGAACGCCGGGACCTTGTCGTTCCCGGTGATGGCGATGTGCGCGATGAACGCATCGCTCACCGTCGCATGCTCGAGTTGCTCGGCGTAGGTGCGGACCCCCTTGGTCGGACGAAAGCCGAGCATCGAGTCCGGCGCTACGTCGATGTAGCGGAGCGCTGCCGCCTTGTGGTTCTCGACGACGGCGATGAGCGAGGCGCGTGAGATCTGGGCGCTGGCGGCGGAGGCGCCACCAACGGTGAGGGCGGCTACGGCAAGGAGAGGGAGGAGGCGCATGACGGGGCGATTGAATTGAGGGGAAGTGCGGGGAGGTGCAGGGAGGCGCGTAACGACTGGCGTCGTCACTTCTCTTTCTTGAGCTGGAAGCTGTCCGCGGCGCCGGAGGGGTAGAGGAATCGCAGCCCTCGCGCCAGGGCGGCGCTGGCCGCGTCGCCATGCCCCAGCCCTTCCAGCATGTAGGTCGTCAGTTGCAAGCTGGGATACTTCCGTGACGAGAGCGCGGCGCCGAAGCGCATCGTCCCGCTCACGATGTGCCCCACTCCTTCGAGGTAGGGGTCGTTCATCTCCAGCGTCCCCGCCGAGAGCGCGATGCCGGCCTTGAGGTCCTTGTGCCCCTTGGCATAGTCGTCCTCGATGCGATGGATGAGGTCTCCACCGTACGCCATGGCCGGGGACGAGAGGATGTACTTCGAGAAGCGCGACTCCGGCTGGAAGATGACAAACGAGGCGAAGAAGCCGCCCGCCGAGACGCCGAAGAGCCCGAGCTGCGTCGTGTCGACCGGGAAGCGCTGGGCCAACCCCGGGATCAACTCGGCGTTGATCACCTTGAGGAAGGCGGGCGCTCCGCCGGTGCAGCGTCCCGGTGCGCTCCCGATCTGCTGGCAGCCCGCCGCCACGCTCGCGCCGAACGGGTCCTTCATGTCCCAGTTGGGCGGCGAGAACTCGTAGACGCGCCGCCTCACGAATGCGAGCTCGCCGTCTTCGGGGGGCGTGCCGATGCTGGCGACCGCCAGCGGAACGATGGCGCCTGCGCTCACCAGCGAGCGCGCCGCGTCGAGCGCCGCGTTGAACGCCAGGTTGCCGTCGGTCACGATGAGGAGCGGGAGCCTCTTCCCGCTCTCCGGCTTGTAGGTCGTCGGCACCCACACCGAGACGTCGTAGGTCTCCCCCATCGACGGCGACTTGAAGGTGAACGAGGTGACGCCGGGGGCTGGGAGGGGGCGCTGGGTGAAGGCGGGCGCTCCCTGGGCCCAGGTCGTGGTGCCTAACGAAACGGTCGCCGCCAGCAAGCCGGCAGCGACCGTGGTGCGACGTGCGAAGGATGGCATGTTCGGGCAGGGCGAGTGGGCAGGCGCAGGCACTGCGGGCGCCACCACGTTACCCCCGATCGGTCACACCGGCTATCCCTTCCCTTTCTCCTTCTCCCAGCTGTCGCGCAGCGTCACCGTCCGGTTGTAGACCGGCTTGCCTGCCGCTGCCGACGCGTTGGCGTCGTGCACGAAATACCCCGTGCGCTCGAACTGGTAGCGCGAGCCCGCCACGTCCTTCGCGGTGCTCGGCTCGATGTAAGCCGTTGGCACCACCACCAGCGACTGCGGGTTCAGCACCGAGAGGAAGTCCTGCCCCTCCGGAACGTCATCCGGGTCGGGGACGGTGAAGAGACGATCGTACAGACGTACCTCGCACTCCACCGCGTGGCGCGCCGAGACCCAGTGGATCGTCCCCTGCACCTTGCGCCCGTCGGGAGCGTTGCCCCCCTTGGTGGCCGGATCGTAGGTGCAATGCAGCTCGACGACGTTGCCTGACGAGTCCTTCACGACCCCGGTGCAGGTGATGAGGTAGCCGTAGCGCAGCCGCACTTCGCGCCCGGGCGCCAGGCGGAAGAACTTCTTCGGCGGATCCTCCATGAAGTCGTCACGGTCGATCCACAGCTCCTTGGAGAAGGGGAGCGTGCGCGACCCTTCCTTGGGGACGTCGTGCGGGTAGTACGGCGCCTCGAGCTCCTCGACCAGGTCGTCCGGGTAGTTCGTGACGACGACCTTGAGCGGCTTGAGGACGCACAGCACGCGCGGGACGCGCATGTTGAGGTCGTCGCGGATGGCGTGCTCGAACTTGGCGAGCTCGGTCCGCGCGTCGCTGCGTGCGACGCCCACGCTCTCGGCGAACGTCTTGATCGCCTCCGGCGTCACGCCGCGCCGACGCAGCCCCGCGATCGTCGGCATGCGTGGATCATCCCACCCGTCGACGTGCCCCTCGTTCACCAGGCGCAGGAACTTCCGCTTCGACATCACCGTGTAGTCGATCTGCAGGCGGGCAAACTCCGTCTGCTCCGGCGGGCGCTCGAAGCCGGCCTCGCGCACCAGCCAGTCGTAGATCTCCCGGTTGTCCTTGAATTCCAGCGTGCACAATGAGTGGGTGATCCCCTCGATCGCGTCGCTGAGGCCGTGGGCGAAGTCGTACAGCGGGTAGATGCACCACGCATCGCCACGGCGATAGTGCGACGCCTTGCGGATCCGCAGCAGGAGCGGGTCGCGCATGATCATGTTGGGGTGCGCCATGTCGATCCTGGCGCGCAGCACGTGTGCCCCGTCCTCGAACTCGCCGGCCCTCATCCGTTCCAGCAGGTCGAGGTTCTCGTCAGGCGTTCGCGTGCGATACGGAGAGTCGGTCCCCGGCGTCGTCACCGTCCCGCGCCCCTGGCGGATCTCCTCCTCGTTCTGCGAGTCGACGTACGCCTTCCCTTCCTTGACCAGCTTCACGGCGATGTCGTACAGCGCCTCGAAGTAGTCGCTGGCGTAGAACTCGTTGCCCCACTCGAAGCCCAGCCATCGGATGTCGTCCTTGATGGCGTTGACGTACTTGATGTCTTCGGTGAAGGGGTTGGTGTCATCGAAGCGCAGGTTGCACGTCCCGCCGAAGTCGCGCGCGAGCCCGAAGTTGAGGACGAGCGACTTGGAATGCCCGATGTGCAGGTAGCCGTTGGGCTCGGGGGGGAAGCGCGTGCAGACAGGGCGCCCGAACTTCCCCGAGGCGACGTCCTCCGCGACCATCTCGCGGATGAAGTTGCTTCGCGGCGCGGGTGCGGGCGCCGGCGAGGCGGGGGTGGCGGGAGCGTTGGGATCGTGGGTCACGGGAGGTGCTCGGAGCCGTTGGGACGGGCGACGGGTCTGGCGTCGGGTCTGGTGATGCCAACCGGGTGGACCCCCCTCAGGAGGGCCACCCGGCGTCCACGCAAACTAACGGCTTCCCCGCCCGTTCGGCGGGGCCGGCGACGGAACGAGCCATCGCTGACCCCTGATCGGCCCCCCATTCTGACCCCGAGGCCCCAGCCGGGGCACTGCCGCTACTCGGGCGTGATTGCGAAGTCGATCAGCACCCCACCCACGAACGAAGCGGCGATCTTCTTCCCGTCCACCTTATAGACGCGCTTCATCACCGTCATCGACCCCTCCTTCACCTCGTTCGCCGAGTTGGCGGGGCCCAGCAGCGCCTCAACCTCGGCCACCGTCAGCCCCTTCTTGAGGGCGAGGACTGCCTGCGCGCTCCCCGTGGCCGGAGCCGTGGTCGATGTCACCGCCTGGCCGCTCGACGTGCTCCCGGCGGTCAGCGCGTTCGCCGCCGCCGGTGCCGCTGCCTTGTCACCCGACGCCACGATCCTGATCCCCGGGATCTCGACGTACTGCGCCAGCGCCTCGGCGATCCCTTCGGGGGTGAGGTAGTACGGCGGGATGCCGTTCTTGTAGCGGATGTTGAAGCGGGACCCGCTCTCGGCGCGCTTCACGCGCAGGTTGGCCTCGCGCGCCTCGTTGGCCTGGGCCGCCTCGGCCTTGGCCTTCGAGTTCTCGCGCTCGCGCGCGGTGCGCACGTTGTTGAGCTCCTTCTCGAGTCGCTTTCGCTCGGTAGGGCCCTGCGCCTGCTTGATGCGCGCCTTGAGCGCCTTCTCCTCCGACGACTCGCTCTCCGTGGTCGCCGAGACCGACGACGAGGAGTTCATGTGGTCGCCGAACGTCCCCCATCCACCGCCGCCGAGCTGGAACTCGATGTGCGAGTCCTTCTTCACGACGACCTTGGTGATCATCACCTGCTGTCCCGGCTTGAGCGCGGTCCCGTACTCCTTCATACGGTTGGCGACCTCGCGCCAGTTCACCGGCATCTGGTCCTGCGGAAAGACGTCGATGCCCTTGCTGGTAGCGGGCATGTCGACCTTCACGGTGACCTGCTTGCCTTCGAACGCTGCGCGCAGCGCGGCTTCGTTCTGCGCGTGTGCGCCCTGCGACCAGACGGCCTGCGCCGCCAGCGCCACGAGTGCCCAGGGATAGGAACGCATGGGGAGAGTGCCCGAGTGTGGATGGGAGGAGAAGGTAGTCTGGGCAGGGCGCGGCGCTAGAACTGCAGCAACACGGCCTTGCCGGATTCGTTCGACTGTTCGATGGCCTGCTCGAGGGCCTGCGCGCGCTCGGTGCTCGTGCTGCCAGCGCCGATCTTCGGGGCGTTGGTGTCGACCGCGGCGCGTCCCGTCGCGGCGCACGTCACCGTCACCTGCATCGGCGTGAGGATGCCGAAGGTGAGGCCGGCCACGAGGCCGTTGAGGAAGGAGTGCTGCGTTTCGACCTTGGCGACGCCCCCCGGGCACTGCTGCGCGACGTTGAGTTCCGGCGGCGGGACGAGGCCGTAGATGAACGACATCTGCCACGGCTTGTCGATCACGGTGGGCGAGGCGGGCTTCCCGGTGTCGATGACCTGGTGATAGCAGGCCGCCGTGGGGAGGATGACGAGCGCCATCGCGAGCTGGGCGATGCGGCGGAAGGGCGTGGCGTGACGAGTGAACATCGGGCGTCTCGTGGATGGAGAGTGATCGCGCCGCCGGCTGCGGCCGGTGTGCCGGCCGGCGTGCGCGAGGAGACTACGGGAGCAGCTGGCGACCGACATGGGTGATTCGACCTAACGCGATCCATGTCGCGCGCGTCGCGCGCGCAGCTGGCGCTCCGCGGTGCGCCATCAGTACTTCCGGAAGTACGACGGGTTGGACATGTCGTTGTTGACGCCGATCAGGAGGTACGTCTTCCCGTCGTCGTGCAGCTTGAAGGTCCAGCCGTACTGGTTCCCCTGCTTGGCGGCGATGTTGTCGGCGCGATCGTAGTTGTTGGCGGCGTTGCAGTTGTCGCGCGCCTTGATGCTTCCCTTGGTGGGATAGACCTTGATCACGCTCCCCTCCACGACGGCGCGTCCTTCGTTATAGACGAAGACCTGCATCTTGCAGCTGTAGGCGCGCGTGGAGATGAGGACGGACTGCGTGTAGGTGCCGTTGGGCTTGAAGTCGAACAGCACCGCAGTTCCGTAGGCGTTGTCGATCCACTCGCCGGAGTAGGCGTCGTGCACGGTGGTGGGGGAGATGGTGCCGTAGACCCAGGTCCCGACCAGTTCCGTGGGGAAGGCGGCGCCGCTCCCTCCGCCGTTCCCGTTGGTGCCGCCGTCCGGGTCGGTGGCGGCGTTGGCGTCGCCGCCGCAGGCGGCGAGGGCGGTGGCGACAATGAGTGTCATGGCGGCGAACAGGCGGCGGGTGGAAGCGACGGCACGCATGGCAGGGCTCCGGGAAAAGGTCGCGAGCGACCGGTCGAGGTCGTGGACAGCGTCAGGCGGCATTGGGCCGCGTGGGGTACCTAACGGGAATCCGGCGCGGCTGCCGTGAGTCGTTCGACCCATCTTTGCATCCGTGAGCTGCAAACCCGTGTCGCAAGCGCCGGCGGTGGGTCACGTGACCCATCGACCAACCGCGCGTTGCCGCCAGCCGGCGGGCGATGGGTCGATTGACCCTGTGAGGGCGCGGCCGGTGGTCGTGTATTGCACCCGTTCCGCGAGCGGCGCGCCGCACGCACGCGCGCCTAACGCCAGACCGGCGCTGCGCGGACCTCACCCATACACGACGCGAGACCTCCCATGCGCTCCCTGCGACACGCCATCACCTCGGCCGTCACCTCGGCCGCCCTCTTGCTCCTGGCGGCATGCGGCGGCGACTCTGCCTCACCGGCTGGCCCCGGCAACGGCCCCCCGGTCGACCCCCCGCCCCCCGCCCAGTCGCGCGAGTGGACCGTGATGGTCTACCTCGCCGGCGACAACAACCTCGCCGTCGACGGCATCTTCGACATCGACGAGATGGAAGCGGCCGGCACCGATCCCAAGGTCCAGGTCGTGGTGCAGGCGGAGTTCTCGCCGTCGCAGCTCGCGCAGTACAAGTGCGGCGCCACCTGCTTCAATCGCCCCAACTTCAACACCTTCCGCTATGCCCTCACCGGGCAGGGCGAGGCGGTGAACGGACCGAACGGGGCCGCCGAGGACATCGGCAACGTCAACATGACCGACCCGGCGCAGCTCCGGTCGTTCGTGACGTGGGCCAAGCAGAAGTATCCCGCGAAGAAGTACATGCTCGTCCTCTGGAACCACGGCGGCGGCTATGTGGGGCTGCTGCAGGACGAGACCAGCGCCGGTTCCAAGCTCATGTCGCTCGAGGAACTCCGGAGCGGGCTCACCGGCGTCGGCGACCTCGATGTCGTCGACTTCGACATGTGCCTCATGGCGGGATACGAGACCTTGGTGAAGCTCAACGGGCTCGCCAAGTACGCCGTCTTCTCGGAAGAGGTTGTCCCCGGCGAGGGCAATCCGTACACCAGCATCATCGACGGGCTGCAGGCCAACGCCGCGATGGATGGACGCGGCGTGGCAACGATGCTCGTCGATCGCTTCCATGCGTCGTACCAGAACAACAAGGCGTCGACGACCAAGTCTGCGTACGACCTGGGTGGACTCGGCGCCTTCGAGACGGCGCTCACCGCCTTCGCCACGCAGCTGCGCCAGAACGTCGGCACCATGAAGGGGACGATTGCGGCGGCCGCGCACACGGCGCAGAAGTTCTCCTATCCCGAGCTCACCGACATCGTCGACTTCGCCGACTCGCTCGACGCGCGCGCCGGCAACAGCGCCGCGCTCCGCCAGTCGATCGCGGCCCTGCGCACGGCCGCCACGTCGCCCGCCTTCCGCCTCAACAGCAAGGCGCGCCGAGGCGCCGGCAACGGGACCCAGCTCCCCGCCGACGTGCGCCGCGCCACCGGGCTCCACATCGTGCTGCCGAGCGGGATGGAAGGGGACGTGTTCGCCGACAAGGGGCTGCGCTCGTTAGGGGCGTACCAGGCGCTGTACGCGGGGCGCGCGTGGACGTCGTTCCTCACCGACTACACCAACACGCAGCAGCAGGAAGCGGTCACCGACCAGGGGGACCACCGCTTCGAGAGCTACCTGGTGTGGGAGGAGGACGCGGTCGCGGCGGGGGCCGACGTGGACCTGTGGATCCTCGAACCCGACGGCAACATCTACATCCCTGCGTTCGGGAGCGTGACGGCGAACGGGACGTTCTCCAGCGCCTCCGAGGCCGATGGCGTCAACTTCGAGGGGTACCTCACTGGTCGCTATGTACAGAACGGCGAGTACCGCATCTTCGCCAACCTGTGGGAGGACCCGGAGGACTTCCGTCCGCGCTATGACCTGGCGTACCGCTTCGGACAGACCACCGACTTCGAGCTGCTCTTCTCCCCGGATTTCCCGCGCCTCTCGCTGGAGCGGTCGTGGCTGGATGACGAAGACCCGACACTCGACGAGGTCGATGCCGGCGCGTACACCGACCTGCACGCGGTGGCGTCGCTGACCTTCGGAGCGAACGGGGCCGCCAGGATTGTGCCTTCTCGTGGTCCGGTCGTCGCGTCGCATGCGCGCATCGCGACTCGACCGACGATCACCTCGGCACAGCTCGCGACGCTCAAGCGGGTGCTCGCCGGCCGCGATCGGACGATGGCTCGCGTTGGTGCGCACGGCAGAGGCCGCGGCGGGGCGCCGCGGCTGTGGACGGGCGTGATTCCGGCGGGTCGCTGACCGGACTTCCACATTCGAAGAAGCGCCCGGCGATCTCGCCGGGCGCTTCGTTCGTTGGTGCGGGGGCAGAGCTGGGGTCAACGCTGGGGTTACCGCCGGGGGCGGAGCGGGCCGCCGCGACCGACTCGCGTCATCGCCGCGGAAAGCCCGCGTCCAACCGCACGCGCTCCGCGCGCCGCAGTTGCCGTCGCGCCATCGCCGGTACCACCGCGAGCGCGACATCCAACGGCGGACGCACCACCGCCACCCCCGGCAGCCGCACCTGCGCGATCCGCAGGTCGCGCCGCTCCCCCTCTCGTGTCAGCTGTCGCACCTCGGCGTGGCACGCCAGGATCTCGCACATCACCGCCCGCACCGGGCGCCGCGACGAGTCGTCGAGGGCGCGCCACCCCACCCACGGGAGTGACGGGAGCCACTCCACCATGCCGGGGATCGCCTGCCACCACCATCCACTGTTCACCCGCCCCAGTCGTGCACGCCACCCGCTCCGCACGCCGTGCACGCCGTCGCGTACGACTGGGACCGTCCGCCGCAGCCAGGCGACATACCCCTCGAGCGCCTCGCACACCGACGGGTGGGCCGGATGCGCCCGCCAGTTGGCTTGCGCTTCCGTCAGTCCGCGCGTGAGCGACAGCGCCCGCTCATCCGCCGCTTCCAATTGTCCCGCCACGCTGTGCGGTCCGCGCACCAGCGAGCGGTATCCGATGGCCGTCATGGAACGCCTCCTCCGGCATTGGCGAGCGCAACCACACTCGCCCGTGGTCTCTGCCTGGGAAGCAATCCCGTCGTCTACCCGCGCGCGTGGGTCCATTCACCCACAGTGTCCCCCGAGCTCGCGAGCCGCTGGGTAGAATTACCCAAGAACCCGGCCCCGGTCCGCCCCACCTTCCCCTCAAGGCGTCCTCCCGAAC
This sequence comes from Gemmatimonadaceae bacterium, assembly GCA_046327755.1. Lineage (GTDB taxonomy): Bacteria > Gemmatimonadota > Gemmatimonadetes > Gemmatimonadales > Gemmatimonadaceae > SCN-70-22. Next base: position 32,334 of record JAXLXW010000009.1, on the reverse strand, counting down.
CGAGTCCCCCGCCATGAAGCGCATCCTCATCGTCGAAGACAACGTCGACCTCGCCAGTGGCCTCAAGCGCAACCTCGAGGTCGAGGGACACAAGGCGACCGTCGCCGGTACCGCCGCCGCCGCGATCGAGGCGGCGATGCGCGACGCCCCCGACCTCCTGGTCCTCGACCTGGGGCTCCCCGACCGCGACGGCTACTACGTCCTGGAGCAGGTGCGGTCCCGCGGCTGCAACGCCCCCGTGCTCATCCTCTCCGCGCGCGGGCTCGAGGCCGACAAGGTGAAGGGGTTCCGCCTGGGGGCGGACGACTACGTCACCAAGCCGTTCGGCGTGGTCGAACTGATGGCCCGCATCGGCGCCCACCTGCGCCGCGCCACCAGCGACGATGCCGCGTCGACGAATGGCGCGTTGGGCGACGACGCGCTCCAGCAGAAGTTCGGCCTCACGGATCGCCAGATCGAGGTGGCGCGCCTCCTCGCCCAAGGGCTCTCGAACGCCGAGATCGCGGAGACGTTGGGACTGAGCACCTACACCGCGCGCAACCACACGGAAGCGGTCCTCCTCAAGCTTGGCGCCTCCACACGCGCGCGCGTGGGGGCCATCCTGCGCGGCCAGGCGTGAACGCCGCCCGGCTTCGCGAGCGCCTGCACCGCGCCTGGACCCGCGCGATCGTCCCCAGCGTTCCCACCGTTCTCTTCTCGCTCCTGCTCCTGGCGATGATGGCGGTGTCGGTCATCGCCGCGGGACAGCTGCGCCGCAGCCGCGAGAGCCACGCCCGCGCGACGGACGAGGCGCTCAAGGAGTACGCCCTCTTCGCCGCGCGCCTCTTTGGCGAGCGTGTCTTCGCCGTCAGCATGTCCGAGCGCACGCGCGCCGCGGCCGCCGTCCTCACCGCCCCGCAGCGTGCGCCAACCACCGTCACGCTCGACGACTTTGCCGCCACCGTGCAGGACGTCCTCGACAGCGACGGCTATGACATCGGGCGCGACTCGCTCGCCGGCTACTTCCGCATGGGGACGCGCCCCGGTGCCCCCTTCGAGGCGTTAGGCGCGGCGCGCCGCCTCGACGTGCGCGCCCAGATCGACTCGGCCATCGCCGACGTCGAGCCGGCGCGGATCAACCGCAATGAGACCGCCCAGCGCCACCGCACGCTCCACGGCGTTCCCATCACCGTCGTCATCGCCATGCACCGCGACGCCGACGGGAAGGTCATCACCTGGTTCGGCTACGTCTTTGACCGTCTGCGGCACTGGCAGGTGAGCGGCAACAGGCTCCTGGCCCAGCAGCCGCTCCTCCCCCCGTCGCTCCTCGACCCCAGCTGGCGCTACGGCGCCGACTACTCGACCGACTCGCTCATCTCCATCACCGCCTACACGCCGCAGGGGAAGGAGCTGTATCGCTCGCGGCGCGACATCCCCAGCGGGATCTCGGGAACGTTCGAGTATCGCACGGCGGCCGGCGGCGTGCGCTTCGTTGCCACCTTGCACCCGCTCCTCGTGCAGACCGTGCGCGAGCGGCTGCGCGCCAACCAGCGCAACGTCATCGCCTTCGTCTGGGAGGTCGGGGGGGTCGAGCACAAGGCCGAGGCACCGGTCGAGCTCCTCCTCCCGACGCTCACCATCCTCCTGGCGATCGCCGCCGGGTTGCACCTGTGGCGCGAACGCACGCTGGTGCGGGCGCGGCGCGACTTCGTGGCCTCGGTCTCGCACGAGCTGCGCACCCCGCTGGCGCAGATCCGCATGTTCACCGAGACGTTGCAGCTGGGACGCGAGCGCGATGCGAACGAACGCCAGGCCTGGCTCAACATCATCTCCCGCGAGGCGCGCCGGCTGGGCGACCTGGTGGAGAACATCCTCCTCTTCTCCCACATCGACGCGGACCGCGCCAAGCTCGAGGTCGAGCGCACCGACCTCGGGGAGCTGATCGAGGAAGTGGTCGAAGGCTATGTCCCGATCGCCGACCAGCGCGGGATGCGCATCCTGGCGGATGCGCCGTCGCGCATCTTCTCCATGGTGGATCCGCGCGCCATGCGGCAGATCATCGTCAACCTGCTCGACAACGCGCTCAAGTACGGCCCGCCGGGGCAGACGGTGAGCGTGGAACTCGAGCGCATCGGGAGCGTGGCGCGCATCACGGTGAGCGACCAGGGGCCTGGCATCCCGCCTAACGACCGCAAGCGCCTGTGGGAACCGTTCGTCCGGCTGGGGAAGGACGCGGGGACGACCGGCGGGAGCGGGATCGGCCTGGCCGTGGTGCGCGGGCTGGTCGAGAAGCACGGTGCCACGATCGCCCTCGACGACGCGTCGGGCGGCGGGGCGCGCTTCGTCCTCGAGTTCGAGGTGAGCGAGAGCGCGGCAGGGCTCCCGCTGCGCGCGACGGGCGAGTTCCGCGCCCCGCGCATGGTGAACGGGGTGATGATCTCGGGGGCGGTGCAGGCGGTGCCGAGGCCGGGCTCCGGCCCGCTGGCGGCGCCGAATGTCCCCGCCGACCAGAACGGAGGGACGCCCCCGCTTCAGTAAATAGGGCGCGACCCGGGCCCACTCGCCCTCGCACGAACGGGGAGAACTTCCACGACCTCCGCTTGCGCCACCTGCGCCCGCCCCGGATTTTCGCCGAGCTCGCAACTGCCACGCGATTCCGCAATTCCGGAGGAAGTGCATGTCCGTCCGTGCCCGCCACCCCTGGCGCTCGGCCCTGCTGTCATCCCTCGCCCTCGCCGCGCCGCTGACGGCGCCGAGCGCGCAGACCGCCCGCCCCGCGCCTCGCCCAGCCGGCGTCCGCGCCCTCGCCGTCCAGCCCGCCCCCAGCGGGCCGTTGACCTTCGACTCCACCGTCTTCGGCGCGCTGCGCTGGCGCGAACACGGCCCCGCGCGCGGCGGGCGCTCCGTCGCCGTCGCCGGCTCGGTGCAGCGCCCCAACGAGTACTGGATGGGGACTACCGGCGGTGGCGTATTCAAGTCCACCGACGGCGGCAACAACTGGGCAGCGGCCAGCGACAAGTACTTCGGCGGGACGATCGGCTCCGTCGCGGTCGATCCGCAGAACGCCGACATCGTCTGGGTGGGCGGCGGCGAGACCGACATCCGCGGCAACACCGCCGGCGGCGACGGGCTCTGGAAGACGACGGACGGCGGGAAGACCTGGTCGCTCCTCGGCTTCAAGGAGGAGCACATCGCGGCGATCCGCATCCATCCCACCAACAAGGACGTCGCCTGGCTCGCCGTGTTCGGCAATCCGTTCAGGGCGGGGGAGACGCGCGGCGTCTACAAGACCACCGACGGCGGCAAGTCGTTCAGCAAGGTGCTGTTCGTCAACGACTCCACCGGCGCCATCGACATCCAGCTCGATCCCTCCAACCCGGACATCCTCTACGCCGCCACTTGGCAGGCGTATCGCACGTCGTGGGCCCTCTCGTCAGGCGGGATGGGGAGCGGGATCTGGAAGTCGACGGACGGCGGTGCCCACTGGACCTCGCTCACGAAGACGGCCAAGGGGCTCCCCACGGGTGTGATCGGGAAGATCGGCCTCACCGTCTCCCCCGTGAAGCCCGCGCTGGTGTGGGCCGTGATCGAGCACGACTCGGGCGGCGTCTATCGCTCCGACGACGCCGGCGCGACGTGGAGCTACATCAACCGCGACCGCAAGCTGCGCCAGCGCGCCTGGTACTACTCCAACCTCGTCGCCGACCCCAAGGACACCAACGTCGTCTACGCCCTCAACGTCGGTTTCTATCGCTCGCGCGACGGCGGCAAGACGTTCAAGGAGGCGATCAACGTCCCGCACGGCGACAACCACGACCTCTGGATCGCCCCCAACGATCCGCAGCGCATGATCGAGGGGAACGACGGCGGCGCCACCGTCAGCACCAACGCCGGGAAGAGCTGGACCGACCAGGAGTTTGCCACGGCGCAGATGTACCACGTCGACACCGACAACAGCTATCCGTACCAGATCTGCGGCGCGCAGCAGGACAACTCGACGCTGTGTGGTCCCAGCCGCGGCGAAGGGCGCGTCAACATCTCCGACTGGAAGGACGCCGGCGGCGGCGAGTCGGGCTACGTCACCCCGCACCCCACCAAGCCGGGGATCGTGTTCGCCGGCTCGTACGGCGGCCTGCTCACGCGCAAGGACCTCAACACCGGCTTCACGCGCGACGTGACGGTGTACCCCATCAACCCGATGGGCTTCTCATCCAAGGACATCAAGGTCCGCTTCCAGTGGACCTTCCCCATCGTCTTCTCGCGCCACGACCCCAAGGTGCTCTACGCCGCGGGGTCGCGCCTCTTCCGCTCCACCGACGAAGGGGAGAGCTGGACCGCGGTGTCGCCCGAACTCGCGCGCCGCGACCCGAAGACGATGGACGCCTCCGGCGGCCCGATCACCAAGGACCAGACCGGCGTCGAGACGTACGCGCTCATCTTCGCCTTCGACGAGTCCCCGGTGAAGCAGGGGATCCTCTGGGTCGGGACCGACGACGGTCTGGTCTGGATCTCGAAGAACAACGGCGTGAGCTGGGAGAACGTGACGCCGAAGGACATCGGCGACTTCACGCGCATCTCGATCATCGAGCCGGGGCACTATGACGCCGGCACCGCCTACGTCGCCGCCAATCGCTACCAGTTGGGCGACAAGTCGCCGATCCTCTACAAGACGACAGACTATGGCAAGACGTGGGAGAAGATCGTGACCGGGATCGCTCCCGAGCACTTCCTGCGCGTGGTGCGCGAGGACCCGGTGCGTCGCGGCCTCCTCTTCGCCGGAACGGAGCGCGGCGTCTACGTCTCGTTCGACGACGGACGCAACTGGAGCTCGCTGCGCCGAAACCTCCCGCTCGTTCCCGTGCACGACCTCAAGATCAAGGACAATGACCTGATCGCTGCCACGCACGGGCGCTCCTTCTGGGTGATGGACAACATCTCGGCGCTGCGGCAGCTGACGGCCGAGGTGCCGAACCAGGTCGCGCACCTCTTCCAGCCGAACGACGCCATCCGGAGCGAGGGGGGCGGTGGCTTCTTCGCGCAGCTCATGGCGTTGATGGGGGGCGGCGGCGGCGTCGGTGCCAATCCGCCGGGCGGGGCGCTGGTGCAGTACTACCTCAAGAGCCCCAACCAGAAGGTCACGCTCGAGTTCCTCGACGCGCAGGGGAAGTCCATCGCCGGCTTCACCAGCGACCAGGACGCCGAGACGGCGGCCGACTCGCTGCGCATGGAAGGGATGAAGGCCGCCGCCATCGACTCGATGGTGAACAAGGCGGGTTTCACGCGTGATTCGGCCACCAAGGTCGTGACCGCGCGCTTCGCCGACCCGTCGGCGATGATGCAGAACATCGACTTCGAGGAGTTCTTCTCGCGTCCGCCGCGCCCGCCGCGGGTGCCGAACAAGGCGGGAATGAACACCTTCGCGTGGGACATGCACTATCCCGACGCCGTGCGATTCGACGGGTTGATCATGTGGGCCGCCACCACCACCGGCCCCACCGCCCCGCCGGGGACCTACAGCGTGCGCATGAAGGTGGGCGATGACGCGGCGCAGTCGCGCACGTTCAAGCTCAAGCGCGACCCGCGCAGCGATGCGACCGACGCGGATCTCCAGGCGCAGTTCAAGCTCCTCATTGCCATCCGCGACAAGACCACCGAGGCCAACAACGCCGTGCGCCTCGTGCGCAACATGCGCGCACAGGTGGAGGATCGAAACGGGAAGATCACCGGCGCCCAGGCCAACGAGTTCAAGCAGCTGGCGGGGGAGATGATGGGCGACATGTCGGCGGGCGAGCAGGAAGTCTACCAGGTGAAGAACCAGAGCTCGCAGGACCCGCTCAATTATCCCATCAAGCTGAACAACCAGATTGCCGCGCTGGCCGGCGTCGTGGGCCAGGGCGAGTACCGCCCCACCAAGCAGGCGCTCGAGGCGTACGCGACGCTGAGCAAGCTGCTGGACGATCAGGTGGCGGCGATCAACAAGGGGATGAACAGTCGGTTGCCGCGGCTGAACGCGATCCTGAAGTCGGCCGGGCTCCCGGAACTCAAGCCTTCGACTGAGGAAGTGAAGAAGCGGCCGAACGTCGTCTCTTAGGGACCAGAAGACGGGAAGACGGGACGACGAGGGACCGCAGGACCGCAAAGCTCGACACGGAGGGTCACGGAGGAAGCACGGAGGTGCACGGAGGAGCGCGGCGAAAGGTACGGACGGGTTGATGGGTGAGCGTTAGACCGGGTTGATGGGTGAGCGCAGCGCCTCGGTTAAGGGGATGAAGCGGAGCGCGGTGAAGTCGACCGCCCCAAGGAGGAAGTCGGCCAGGTAGACATCATGATACGTGGGGGAGACCGGGTCGAGGCCTAACGTGTAGCCGGTGAAGACCTGCGAGACGTAGATGTCCTGCTGGTGCCACCAGATGAGCCCCGCCGAGGTGACGCGGCGCTCGAGGAAGTGGGTGGGGTACGTGAGCGCCGGCACGCCGCCGCGCGGATAGGGGAGCGCCGACGGCGTGTAGAGGCTCGCGGGAGGCCGCTGGCCTAACGCTTCGTGGGGCCGCACGGTGTTGTACTCCGTGCGAAAGGCGTCGAAGCGGGCTTGCTGCGCGCGCCGCGTGCGGGCCGGCGGCCGCGTCGCCTCGGCCTTCAGCGTGCGATGCAAGCGCTCGTGGCGCCCGTTGTGCTCGGGATGGCCGGGGACGGTGAAGTACGGGTGGATGCCCAGGGCGGTGAACCAGCAGCTCAGGCGCGAGAGCCCGCGGGGGGCCTGCGCGGCGCCGAAGGGCGCGCCGTTGTCGCTGAGGATCGCCTGCGGGAGCCCGTAGGTGCGGAAGCAGCGCGCGAGCACGCGCTGCGCCGCGGTGGTCTCGGGCGCGGGGTGCGCCACGCAGGCGAGGAGGGTGCGCGTCGCCGCATCGACGACCGTGAGGGGGTAGCACCACTGCCCGTCGCCGGTGCGGAAGTGCCCCTTGTAGTCGAGCGTCCAGAGTTGATTGGGCGCTGTCGCGTGGACGGGCCCACGCCCCGTGGGATCGAGGCGGGGGCGCGCGCGGCGCCGCCGGGGCGTGAGCAGCCCGGCCTCGGCGAGGAACGTGGTGATGGTGCTGGCGGCCGGCCACGCGAGCGCGGGCGCGGCCGCCTGACACGCGGCGCGCAGCTTGCGCGCGCCCCACGTGGGGTGCGCGCGCCGGCAGGCCAGCAGCGCCTCGCGCTGCGGCGCGGGCGTCCGGTGCGGACAGGTGGCCGGCGTATGCGCGCGCTCCGCGAGGCCCGGGAGCCCCAACGCGCGAAAGCGGGCCAGCCACTTCTGGCCGGTCTTCTCGCTGATGCCGTAGGCGGCGCACACGGCCACGATGGGGCGCTTGCCGCGGAGCGCCTCGGCGACGAACTCCAGACGGATCGACATGGGATCAGGCACACTCCAGGGCATCCGCACCTCCGGTCAGTGCCGGAGAGCGTACGCCCAAAGCGGCGCGTCCTCACCCATCAACCCGGTCTATTCCTCACCTATCAACCCGGTCCATACCAAACGCTGACATCCTCCGTGCACCTCTGTGAGACCTCCGTGACCCTCCGTGTCTCGCTTTGCTCGGCGCTGTCGTCTCTTCGTTGCGCCTCAGGGAATGCGGAACGAAAAGAAGGGGACCCGAACCTCGTTAGGTCCGCCGTTCGGCGGTGTCGTCCCCGACGCTTCCCCGCCGTGGATGATCGCATAGGTCGCGGCGCTCACGGCGAGCGCGCCGAGGACGACCGAGGTGATCGTCGTGCGCTTGCGATCGAGCTTACGGACCTCCACCGAGCGGAAGTCGGTGCGGGCCAGCGGAAGCGGTTGGAAGAAGGTCACGGGGCGCGTCATCGCGTCGGACGAATGCGTCGTCTGCACCGAGAGCACCACGCTGTCGCCGGTCAGGCGCGACACGTTGCCGCTGACGGAGAAGTCCTCGAGGAGCCGCGCCTCGTTGTTCTTTCCGCTGCGCAACTGCTCCACCGCCATCCCGGTCAGCTGCACGCGGACCGAGGTGTTCGGCTTGATCTCGCTGAGCTGGATGGGCTGGTAGGAGTAGCACGCCGTGGAGCCCACGAGGGCGAGTGCCGTGCCGGCAACGGAGGACACGCGGCGGAACGAGATGCGGCAACGAAGGCCGGACGCGCGAGAACGGGACAGCGGCATGGGAGCACTCGGTCGGGGCGATACGAAGGCGGTCACTGGGCCATCACTGGGCGAACACCGGGCGGCAACTTCGCGGCCCTGCAGGGCCATGATATAGATCTATGACGGCCGTGACACCCTGATCCGCGCACGAGATCGGTTCGAGGATTCCTCCCGCTCCTCGGCGCGGACCGACGAAGATGGTGCGCGACGGGCTCGGCAGCTATCCCCGGCCCCCGTGTCGCCGAGCCATCTGGACGGCGTCGCTGGGCGGCGTCATGCTCATCGCGCGCAGCCGCTCACCGACTCCGCACGCGGCGCCCGCTCCACTGGTGCCGCGACTCCCGTGGATGCACATCCCATCACGCCCGGAGGTCGCATGGCAAGAGTTGCTCGAAGATCCGCTTCGCGGAGTGCGAAAAAGCGCACGGCCAAGCCCGCGTCCGACGACCAGGACGCCTTGCGACTCCTGGCGCCCGACGCAGCGGCCAAGGCACGCGAAGGTGAGCAGCACGTCTACGGCAAGCGGGTCAAGTGCGTCACCGACACGCGCGGATTCGAGACCCCCAACAACGATGCGCGCGTGCGCATCGTCGTGGACACGTCCGAAGGGTTCATCCCGCTCTGGGCGAAGAACAGCACGCTGCGTTGGCGCTTTCAGGCACAGTCCATCCGTGCCTTCGCCGATCCCGAGGCGGCCAAGGAGAAGATCCGGGCCCTGATGGGGAAGGCGCTGCTCGAGTGGGGCGACGCCGTCCCGGTGAAGTTTGCCGAGCGCAAGGACGCCTGGGACTTCGAAGTCTCGCTGCGCAACGCCGCCGATTGCGACATCAACGGCTGTACGCTTGCCTCGGCCTTTTTCCCCGACTCCGGGCGCCACGAACTGCTGATCTACCCGACGATGTTCGAGCAGTCGGAGCAGGAGCAGGTGGAGACGCTCGCCCATGAGTTCGGGCACGTGTTCGGGTTGCGCCACTTCTTTGCCAAGATCAGCGAGAAGGAGTGGTCGAGCACGATCTTCGGCAAGCACAAGCCGTTCACCATCATGAACTACGGCGCCAACAGCAAGATGACGGCGGCCGACCGCGCCGACCTCAAGACGCTCTACAAGAAGGCGTGGGCCGGCGAGATCACCGCGATCAACGGGACGCGCATCAAGTTCGTGCGACCCGCGCACTACGATTGACGCGCGAGCGCACCGCGCGCGGGCGTGACCCGCATCGATGACCCTGTCGTGCACACAGGCGGCGTTCGGCACCAGCGAACGTCGCCTGTGTGCGTTCCGTCAGCTGCAATCACGCACCCTCCGATCGGAGGTGTTGTCCACTCGAACGGATAGGGCGAGTGGACGCACGGAGGGTGTGCGACATCGCAGTGCGTGGATGAGGCCGTCAACGCCCGAGGTGCAATGGTATTGACAACCCGTTCCAGCGAGCGGCACAATTGCGCCGAATCGTTGGGGTGGCCCGCCATTCGCGCCCCGCCCGCAACGCTCGTTCCGTCTCACCGCCCACGGAGGAGCTCATGCCCACGAAGGTCAGCAGTGCACGCGCGCTATCGCGATGGTTGCAGGCGGCGGCCGGACTCATCCTGATGACCCCCGTCGCGCTGCAGGCGCAGACGGGGACGATCGTCGGACGCGTGACCGATGCCGCCACACAGGGCCCGGTGGCCGAGGCGCGGGTCACGGTCGCCGGCACCGCACTCGTCACCTCAACCAACGCGGCGGGCGACTACCGCCTGGTGAACGTGCGCCCGGGGCGCGTCACCGTCACGGTCTTTCGCCTGGGCTACAAGGCGGCCGGTGACACGGTGCGCGTGCAATCGGGCGAGACGGTCACCTTCAACGTGGCGATGACCGCCTCGCTCGCCAAACTCTCCGAAGTCGTCGTGACCGGCACCGCTGGGAACCAGGAGCGGCGCGCGCAATCGGCGCAGGTGGCTTCACTCACCGTCGCCGAGATCGTGAAGGAGGCCCCCATCCGCAACGTGGGGGAGGTGCTCCAGTCGCGCATTCCCGGTGTGGCGGTCTCCTCCAACTCCGGTGTGCTGGGGACGGCCAAGACGATCCGCATCCGTGGCGCCTCGTCGGTCAACCTCTCCAACCAGCCGCTCCTCTTCATCGACGGCGTGCGCATCAACGAGGGTGCCGTCAACGGCAACGTGAGCGGGCAGTCGTACGACCGCATGAACGACCTCAACCCCGATGAGATCGAGAGCATCGAGGTGGTGAAGGGGCCGGCGGCCGCCACGCTCTACGGCGCCGACGCCTCGGCCGGCGTGATCCAGATCATCACCAAGAAGGGGCGCCCGGGCGGCAACCGTTTCGCGCAGTCGCTGCGCCTGGAAACGGGGGCCACCGACCAGAACTACATGCCCCCCGACAGCTACGGCAATTGCACCGCTGCCCTCGTTGCCGCCAACAGCACCAACCCGCTGTGTCGCGGGCAACCGGTGGGGACGCTCGTGCACGACAACGTCTGGAGGCGCTACGACGTGTTGCGCACCGGGAAGGACCTCAGCGTTGGCTGGGGCGGGCGCGGCGGGGGCCAGAACTACGGCTACAACCTCTCCTTCGGCGCCGACAACGCGACCGGGACGTTGGCCAACAGCGGCCTCACGCGCTACAACGTGCGCTCCAACTTCAACTACGTCCCCGACTCGCGCCTCACCATCGACTTCGGGCTCGGGCTGGGGCAGAACCGCACGCAGCTCCCCAATCTCGACAACTCACTCTACGGCTGGATTGCCGGCGCCCTCCTGGGTTCGCCGCTCACGCGCTCCGACAACCCGGCCAACAGCGCCGACGGCTGGTTCGGCTTCAATCGCCACTATAACGCGATCGCGGCGATCACCAACCGCATGCTCACCCATCGCACGACGTCCAACCTCACGGCGTCGTACCTCCCGGTGAGCTGGTTCACCAACCGCATCACGCTCGGCGTCGACTTTGCCTCCGACGAACAGTTCGAGTTCAACCCGCGGAACGACAGCACCTGGTACGGCGGCCAGCTGGATGCGGGGCGCATGAATCGTCAGGCGCGCGGCGCCGAGCGATACACGGTCGACTACCTTGGCAACATGCGCAAGACGTATGGGGCCAACAAGGAATGGGAAGGGAACCTCTCCTTCGGCTTGCAGGTCGTCTCTACGCGCAACACCCTCACGAGCGCGACGGGCATCGGCTTCGTCACCAACGAGAACAACTCCGTCACCTCGGCGGCGACCACCACCGGCGGGAGTTCGTACACGGCACAGAAGCAGTATGGCTACCTCAGCCAGCTGCAACTCGGTTACCAGAACCGCCTCTTCCTCCAGATGGCGGTGCGCGTCGACAAGAACTCCGCCTTCGGCTCGGCGGCGCCGGCCTTCGTCCTCCCGAAGGTGGGGGCCACGTGGACCATCTCCGAGGAGCCGTTCTTTGCCGGCCTCACCAAGTACGTCAACTCGCTGCGCCTGCGCGCCGCGTGGGGGACAACGGGGCGTTCGCCGGCGCCAGGGGCCGCGCTCACCACGCTCGTGTCGGCGCCGTTCAACATCTTCGGCACCACGTCCAACGGGGCGAACCCCGGCAACCCCGGCAACGCCGATCTCAAGCCGGAGCGCGGGACCGAGTACGAGGCCGGCTTCGACGCTTCGTTCTGGAAGGATCGCATCTCCGCCGAGCTGACATACTTCCACAAGGTCACCGACGATCTCATCATCGCCAAGCCCATCGCGCCGTCTCTGGGCTTCAACAGCAACCCGTTGCAGAACATCGGGTCGGTGCTCAACAGCGGGCTCGAAGTGGCGGTGAACGCCAACGCGTTCTCGGCGACCAACTTCATGTGGGACATCCGCGCCGGCGCCAACACGCTGCATAACGAGGTGACCGACCTCGGTGGTGTCGCCGCCTTTGCCCCGGGGGGGAGCTTCTCCCACACGCGCGCCATGCTGGGGCAGCAGCTCGGCGTCTACGTCTCCAAGCGCATCAAGTCGATCGACGAGAACACCGGCGTCGTGATCGTGGCCGACACGGTGTCGCCCGTGGGGAACCTCTATCCCACGCTGGAGTGGAACCTCACCAACACCGTCACCGTGATGAAGCAGTTCCGCATCAGCGCGCTCATCGACGCCAAGCGCGACTTCATCACCGACAACTTCACCGACTTCTACCGCGAGACGCAGCTGGTGCGCGGGCAGAACCGCCTGGACCCCAACAAGCTGTCGCGGCGCGAGCGGCTGCGCCGCTACGGCAACGACACGCCGGGGAAGCCCGCCTTCGTGACGGAGTCGGGCGGAGTGGCGACGCAAAACGACGTGTACGAAGCGTGGGAACAGCCGGGCGACTTCCTGCGCTTCCGCGAACTCTCCGTGACCTATCTCGTTCCCAAGCGGTTGAGCGATGCGCTGGGCAATCGCATTCAGAACGCGTCGCTGCAGTTTGCCATGCAGAACCTCAAGCTGTGGACCGACTATGAGGGGCCCGATCCGGAGGTCGTGACCGACAGCGGCAACTTCTCGCGCGCCGACTTCTTCACGCTCCCCAATCCTCGTCGCGCGCTGTTCCGCGTGAACTTCACCTTCTGACCCGCGGAGGGCCATGACCATGACCACCATGACGATGACCATGACCACGATCCGACGCGCGGTGTCGCGCGCGATGCGCGGGCGACTGCTTGGCGCCGCGCTCGCCCTCGGGGCAGCGGGGTGCTCCGACAAGTTCCTCGAGGTCACCAACCCCAACGTGATCGACGCCGCCACCGTCGACCCGGCCTCCTCGGCGGCGACGCTGGCCAACACCACGCAGCAGAATTTTGCCACCGAGTTCGGGATGAGTGCGATGTTCGAGTCGCACTTCACCGGCGAGACCTACATCATCGAAACCAGCTCGTCGCAGAACGAGTTCGGCAAGCGCGAGGTCTCGGTCGACAACGGGACGCTGGCCGCGCGATGGGCCGGGTTGCAGCTGGTGGCGGCGTCGGGGAAGATCCTCCTCGACCTCTCGCTCCCCACGCCCGCCACCAACGTCAACCTGGCGCGCGGGGCGACGTTCCGGGCCTACGGCATCCTCTACCTCGCCATCGACTTCTGCAGCGGGACGCTTTCGGCGGGGCCGGCGCTCACCACCAACCAGCTCCTCGACTCGGCGATCTTCTGGTTCACCAAGGGGGTCGACGTGGGGACGGCGAACGGGAGCGCCGATGGGCTGAACCTCGCGCGGGCGGCGCTCGTGGGGCGCGCTCGGGCCAAACTGCAGAAAGGTGACAAGGCGGGCGCCCTGGCCGACGCGAACCTCCTCCCGGCGGGCTTCTCCTTCAACCTCACCTATCAGGACGACCTGGCCAACCGCGCGCGCCTGTCGAACGCCATGTGGCGCTTCATCGTCGATCGCGGCACCATCAGCGTCCCGCCGTATTACCAGACCACCGACCCGCGCATCAAGTTCCTCCTTCCGTCGCAGCACACGTACACGGCGGTGGACCAGGCGGCGGGGCCGTTCGTGGTGCAGCAGAAGTTCCCGTCGTACGCCTCACCGCTGCGCCTGGCCTCCAAGCTCGAGGCCGAGTACATCGCCGCTGAGGCGTCGGACAACGTGACCCAGCAGCTGGCGCTGATCGACCGGCAGCGTGCGGCGGCGGGGCAACCTGCCTACAGCGGGGCAACAGACGCAGCGTCCGTGCTGGCTGAGCTGTTCTACCAGAAGGGGTACGACTTCTGGTTGGAGGGGAAGCGCATGGCCGACTGGCGCCGGCAGCCGGTGGCGGCCTCGCGCTATGTGCCGGTGGCGGGGACGCCGTACTGGCGCACGGGCTTTGGATCGGTAGGGGCGCAGCTCTGCTATCCCGTACCGAGGACGGAGCTGGACAACAACCCCAACCTCAAGCCGTCGTAGCGCGCGGCGGGGTGACCGGGTGCGTGAAAGCGGCGGGGCGCGTGTGCGCTCCGCCGCTTCTCATCGGTGTGCGTCGCGCAGCTGCCGCGTGTGGTGCGTCGTGTGCACCGTGAGAAATCGCATCGCGCGCGGAATCTCAACGTGCCCGAAGACGTGGTGCGTGATCCCGGCGCCCCGCTCGTCCCAGCGGCGGACGATCGACTCCTCGGCGACGTTGGCCGCCACCTGCAACGCGTCGAGCAGCGGTGCGCGCGGAAAGGGGCCGTTGCCGGGGCGGATCTCCGACGACGCCTTGGCGCCGGCGGGGAGCCTGCCCGTGGCGAGGATGCGCGGGAGGAGCCGCCATCGCAGGACCATCCGCAGCCACCACGGCGTGCGCACGCGGAGCCCGGTGCCGCCGGCGAGTTCGTTCTGGATGATGACGTAGGCCAGCCGCACGTGCTCGGCGACCTGCGCGGGGGACCACTTGCCTGACGAGAGCGGGCGTTCCCAGACGTCGTCGGGGATGGCGCGAGCGGCGTCGAGGAAGTCGGCGACGGCGGAGGCGTGCTCGGCGCGGGTGGTGTCGCGAGCAGAGGAGGGGGAGGGCATGCGGCGAACGTACGCGGCGGCGGGGGGAGGGGCTACGGGTTGCGAAGCCCCGGCTCGGGGGATCGGCAGGGTACGGCCCTCACGCTCGAGGGGATGCCGTGGATTCCCGGATGGTCGGAGTCGTCCGGGACGCCCCGATAGCGGGCTTCAGACGAGCCGAGAGCAAGGCGGTACGCGTCGGAACACCATGGGCCTGCGCGCGTATCAGCGGGCGCCCCCCCCGTGGAGCACCATGCCAAACGTCCTGATGCGTCGCACCCTCCGCGTCGCTCCGCTCGCCCTTTTTCTTGCTTGCGGCGACGGCGACTCCCCACCGACCGGCAGCGGCAACCCCAATCCTCGCCCCATCTCCCCCGTCGCCAGCGCGTACCTGGCCGAAGTGGTGGATGTGATGCAGCGAGGATCGATCAACCGGTTCTCGATCGACTGGGCGCAGTTTCGGGCCAAGGTCGCCGAGGCGGCGTCAGGCGCCCAGTCGATCAGCGACACCTATCCGGCGATTCGCGTCGCCCTCTCGTTGCTCGCCGACGATCACAGCGTGTACGTCACGCGGAATGGTGCCTATCTCTCCGCCAGCACCAAGTCGTGCATTGCTCCGCCGGTGACTGCGCGTCCGACACTTCCGGCCTCGGTCGGCTATGTCCGTGTGCGCGCCTTCTCGGGGTCGGCGATCGAAGCAGCGGCATTCGCCCAGGCCCTGCAGGACAGCATCAAGGCGAACGATCGCGACAACCTGGTGGGATGGATCGTCGACCTTCGGGGGAACGGCGGCGGCAACATGTGGCCCATGGTCGCCGGCGTTGGCCCCGTGCTGGGCGAAGGGGTCGCCGGGCACTTCATCAACCCCGATCACGTGGTGACGCCGTGGGCGTACCTGAATGGGGCATCCGTCCTGAATGGCGCGACGATCCAGAGCGTTGTTGCTCCTTACACCCTTCGCCGCCCGACGCCGCGCGTCGCCGTCCTCACCGACCTCGCCGTCGCCAGCTCAGGCGAGGCTGTCGCCGTTTCCTTTCGGCAGCGTCCTGAGGCGCGAAGCTTTGGTACGGCAACCTGCGGCCTGTCGACCGCCAACTCGAACTTCGCCCTGAGCGATGGGGCGACACTCATCCTCACCGTTGCGTTGATGGCCGATCGCGACCGCAACGCGTACGGGGGGGCGCTTCCGCCTGACGAGCAGATCTCCAATGCTGAGACGCTCGTCACCCGGGCCGTGGCATGGCTGGTGGACGGCACGTGAGCGGTGGGATTGCGAGGAGCGTGCGTTGACGAGAAGGCGAGATCCAGGTCGGGGCGCTGTCCCTTCCCACGTTCTCGTTCGGCGGCAATCGAGGGGGGATCAAGCTGATGTCCAGAGCGAGATGCCTCACGATGGGCATCGGTACCATGGTGATGCTCACATCGTGCGGCGACCCAACGGGCCTGGGTGATACTCCGCCCGTGGACCCTCCCATTGTCTTCATGCGCGAAGAAGGCGACGACTGGGAGGTGTCTCTTGTGGAGTCGATCCGGCCGGATGGGCCGGACCGCGTCTCGCTGATGAAGCGCGCCGCCGCGAAGGAGCCAGGGCGTTCGCCGGATGGAAAGTGGCTGGCGTACTCTCGCGACACCGGGACCGGCACATCCACAAGGGTTGAGGGCGGACACGACGCATCCCGAGCTGGTGACACGCGCGGAAGCGGGGAAAAGCGTCGAATTCACCTCCACCCGTTGCCAACCCCCCTCCAGCCCCCTACACTTCTCACCCATCGACCGTCCGCCGCGACGAACGGAATCATCTGACAGACCAGGGGCCTGCCGATGCGAGCAGGCCATTTTCTTTCGATGACACCACCCGCCGCACCACTGGCTGGTGGATCCCTGCGTGGGGAGTACCGCGCCTTCGTAGTTGTCGGACAGTCCCGGGGGCCTGCCAACCACGCAGGCCCCTTCGTGTTTGTTTGCGCCACCGGTTCGGTGGCACCTCGCGTGAGGGAGTTCACGCAGACGTTGTCGTCGGTTGTTCGCCCGCCTGTCCGCAGGCGCGTGCTCCGACCTCAGCAAGTATCAGGAGCATGACCATGCGTACGACTGGCACTGTGAAGTGGTTCAATGACGCCAAGGGCTTCGGTTTCGTTACCCCGTCCAGCGGTGAGAAGGACTGCTTCGTCCATCACTCGGCGATCCAGGGAAGCGGCTTCAAGTCGCTGACGGAAGGCGAGACGGTGGAATTCGACATCGTGCAGGGGCAGAAGGGTCCGGCGGCGGAGAACGTCACGCGCCTCGGTCGCTAAGCTTTCGATCGCCAACGAGAGGCAGGGTGGCGCCACCCGCGCCATCCTCCTCGCGTGCGGGGCCTGCGACGTCCGGCCCCGCCTTTTTGTTGGGGGGGTGAGCTGTCTGCGAACCGCCGGTGAGGGGGCTACACAGAGCGCGTGAGTCGCGGGTAGGGTTGCGCTTCATTGCATGGCAGGGCGTTCGAGGAGATGTTCTCCGCCCGCCGCCTGCATCGCTCACTCGCGCCAGACCAGGAGCTCCATGTTCCGGCATGCGCTCGCCCTCGCCATCGCCCTTCTCCCCCCGTGGTTAGGCATCGGCGCGCAGAACGCCGCGCCGTCGACCCCCCCAGCCTACCACCGCGACTACGGCTACATCCCGCTCCACGACGGGGTCCGCATCGCATACGTGGTCTACCGTCCGACGAAGGACGGCACGTATCCCACCATCATGCAGTACGACCCGTACGTCGCCGCAGGCTCCGGGCCCAATCCGACCTGGCTCGACCACGGCTACGCCTACATCGGCGTGAGCGTGCGCGGGACGGGGTGCTCGCAGGGGACGTTCTCCTTTCTCAACGGCGAGTCGCACGGCGCGGACGGCGCCGAAATCGTCGACTGGATCGCGAGGCAGCCGTGGAGCAATGGGGCGGTGGGTCTTTGGGGCTCGTCGTATCCGGCGCACACGGCGTACTTCGTGGCGGCCAAGCGCCCACCCGCGCTCAAGGCGATGGTGACGTCGAGCATCACGGCCAGCGTCTACGAGGACGCGCTGTATCCCGGCGGGATGTTCAACATCGGCTTCACCTCGCGCTGGTTCACGCTGTACCAGCCCGCGCTGTCGACGGCGGGGATGAACGCGCGCATCGGGTGGGGGGACACGGAGTGCGAACCTAACGCCAAGCGGCACCCGGCCACCGACTACGTGCGCGAGGTGCAGCAGCACCCGTTCGACGATGCCTACTGGAAGGTGCGCGCCACGGAGACGTACGTCGATCGCGTCAACGTCCCGACGATCGTGGGGATGGGATGGCAGGACTTCCAGACGCAGATCACCGGCGGCATCACGCTCTTCCACGCCCTCAAGGTGCCCAAGCGGCTCTACGTCCTCCCTGGCGGGCACGGGGTGGTGCTGGGGCAGAAGCGCTTCCAGGACGACCAGGTGCGCTGGTTCGATCGCTGGCTCAAGGGGGCCGCCAACGGCGTGGAGCAGGAGCAGCCGGTCACCGTGTTCTGGGAGGTGGCGCGCAAGGGCGGCACGGCACTCGGCGGCGGGCAGTCGACCCCCAACTGGATCACGACGCACAGCGCCTGGCCGGTACCGGAGGCGAAGCCGCAACCGTTCTACCTCACGGGCGACGCGCAGCTGGCGACGGACAAACCGTCGACGGCTGCCCAGACCGCGCCGCGCAGCTACACCTATCCCACGGGGACGGAGCTGATCGGGAGCAACGCGCAGTTCTCGCTCCCGGTGGAACCGGAAGGGGTCCTGGTCTACCGCAGCGCGCCGATGACGGCCGACCTGACGATCCTCGGCGCGCCGCAGATCTCCTTCTTCGTGAGCCTGCAGCACGAGGATGCCGACTTCGTGGTGGACCTGCACGACCTCTACCCCAACGGCGACGTGCAGTACCTGCAGCGCGGGCTGCTGCGCGCCTCGATGCGGGCGATCGACCCGAGGCGTTCGCGGCCGGATGCCATTCGGCACGCCTTCAATCGGCGTGCGCCGCTGGTTCCCGGAAAGGTCTACGAGATCACGATGTCGCTCCCGCCGATCGGCGCGGTGATCCGCGAGGGGCACCGCCTCGAAGTGACGATCATGGCGCCGTCGCCGATCGCGCAGCCGGACTGGGGCTTTCACCCTGCCGGCCAGCCGGGGCGGAACACGGTCTACCACACGGCGACGCAGCCGTCGGTGCTGACCGTTCCGGTGATTCCGGGGGCCAAGGCGCAAGGCGCGGCGCCGGTGTGTGGTTCCCTCGACTTCCAGCCCTGCCGCGCGGCGAACACGATCGACGCGCTGATGTTCATCGTCAGGCCCAAGCTCGTGCCGTAACGCACGGCCGCCGAGACGCCGGCGTTGGCGCCTGTCTCCTCTGCGAAACTCTGCGTTCTCTGCGGTAAGAAAACACCCGCGCGCGACAGGCAGTTGATCGCAGGTGCCTTTTCACCGCAGGGAACGCAGAGTTACGCAGAGGCGAGAAGAGCGCTTCGCGAGTTCGAGTGCGCGCGTGACGTAACGTTTGCTGCGCAAGGTCAGCCTTGACGGCGATACTCCCTCGGCGTGGCGCCGGCGAAGCGCTTGAAGGCGTTGGCGAAGTGGCTTTGGTCACCAAAGCCGCAGTGCAGCGCAATGTCCGACAGGGGGCGGCGGGTCTCGCGGAGGAGCACCGCCGCGCGTTCGAGGCGTCGCCGGCGCAGGTAGTCGCTTGGCGAGCATCCGACGTGCTGCCGGAAGACGCGGGCGAGGTGTACGGGGTGGACACCGGCGGCGCGGGCCAGCTCGGCGATGCTGATCGCCTCGGCGCAGCGATCGTCGAGGAGCTCGCGGGCGACGGCGAGCCAGCGAGGGGGTGAACCAGCGCCCGAGTCGCCACCGTCGGCGATGGAAGCCACGAGCGTGAGGGCAAGCGACTCGGCGTGCATCGCGAACTCGTCATGTTCGGCCGAGACGGCGTGCGCAAGGCGACGGGCGGTGGCGAGCGAAGTGGGGTCGGCGAGGACGGTCGCAACCGAGGGGAGCCGCCCGTCGGCAGCGGCGGCGTCGGCCAGCGACGCATCGATGGACAGGGTGAGGAATCGCCCCTCGAAGCGGCGCCCCAGTGCGCTGTCGTGCGCCTCGAAGCGGTCGCGATGCACGGTGCCGGCGGGATTGTAGACGAGGAGCGGCGCAGAGCTCACCGCTGGCGCATTGGCTGCACTGGAGACGTAGAGCCCCTCGAGCACCAGGACGAAGTGCGGCTCCTCATGCGCGTGCCGCTCCACGATGCGGTGCGGATCGGCATCGAGGACCGCGACTTCCAGCCCGGGGGCGGAGCGCCGCCGGGCTGGGCGACCGTAGAAGGCGCCGAACGGGAGGACGGGGCTCGCGCCACGGGAACGGTCGCGCTGGTGTGACGGAGCGGAGGACACGTGATGAGGCAGGGAGCGATGTTGCAGCGTTGCAAGACGGGACGGACGGCGCGCGGCGACCTTGATCGTGCGCCGCCGCGGCGCGAGGGCGTCTGGCGGCAGGCGAAGACTGGAGATCGATGATGCGAAGGATGATACGAACGAGCGGTGGCGTGGGGTTCACGGTCGTGTGCGCGCTCCTGTGGGCGGCACCGGGCCAGGCGCAGCCGCCGTCTCGTCCCGTGAGCGTCGTGGCCGGCGACGACCTGGTGGGGCTGTGGGGGAGCGAGACGATGCTCGGGCCGCAGGTGCGCGGCGAGGTGGTTCTGCAACGGGTGGGAAGCGCGTGGAGTGTTCGCGTCGGCGGCTTCGAAATGCAGGGGGTGCCGCGCGGGGACAGCCTGACGCTGACCTTGCCGGGGGGGCAGGGGATGCTGCGCGCCCGCTTGTTCACGCGCCGGTCCGCCGCGGCGCCGAGTGGCGCGTCCATGGAGGTGACGGACCCCTTCTGGGTGCAGCCGGCGGGGGATGGGGGGGCGGCGTATGCCGTGCCGCTTCGCTTCGTTAGTGCGGGAAGGGACACGTGGCGCGCCACGCTGGTCCCGCTCGACGCGCGCTTCCCGCTCTACCTGCAGGTCACGCGAGGCGCCGACGGCGCGCTGCAGGGGGTCTTCCGCAATCCGGCGGCCAACTGGCCGGGGCGCGCGGGGGCGTACGGCGTGGTGCGCGAGGGCGACCAGGTGACCTTCCTCGATCCGCGTACGAAGAAGCCGCGGTATCGGCAGCCGTACGACTCGGCAGCAGGGCGCATCACCTTCGACTTCGGGAGCCCGATCGTCCTGACGCGCCGCACGAGCGAGCAGGCCGTCGGCTTCTTCCCGCGGTCGCCATCGCTCGAACCGTATGCCTATCGAGTGCCGGCCGACCTCGGTGATGGGTGGCGGAGTGCCGCCGCACCATCGGTTGGGGTTGACGCCGAGGCATTGCAGACGATGGTGCGGGCCTTGGTGCGTGTCGATCCACTCAACGACACGCTGCCGCGCGTGCACTCGCTGCTCGTGGCGCGGCGCGGGGCGTTGGTGCTCGACGAGTACTTCCATGGTACCGCGGCCGACCAGCTGCACGACCTGCGCAGCGCCTCGAAGACCATCACGTCGGTGATGGTGGGGGCGGCGATGCAGGGCGGGGTGCGCCTTGGCGCCTCGACGCCGGTGCTCGACGGCGCAGGCGCGGTGCCGATCACCGTCGGCCACCTTCTTTCCCATACCTCGGGGCTGGCGTGCGACGACGATGACGAGCGGTCGCCTGGGAACGAGGACGCCATGCAGGAGCAGACGACGGAGCCTGACTGGTATCGCTTCACGCGGGCCCTGCCGCGCCTTCACCGCCCCGGGACGACCTATGCCTACTGTTCCGGGGGGATCAACCTGGTGGGTCAGGCGATCGCGGATGCGACGCACAGTTGGATCCCGGCTTTCTTCGACCGGGCAGTCGCGCGGCCGCTGGGCATCACGCACTACGCGATGAACCTCATGCCCACGGGCGATGCCTACGCGGGCGGCGGGCTGCAGCTGCGGCCGCGCGACCTGCTCAAGTTCGGGCAGCTCTATCTCGACCGGGGGGTGTGGAACGGGAAACGTATGGTGAGTGCCGCGTGGGTCGCCACCTCCACGGCGCGACAGTCGTCCCGCGCTGATGGTTCAACGGACGGTTATGGCTGGCATCGGCATGTGCTGCGTGCGCGCGGGCGCGACTACGAGACCTATGAAGCGAGCGGGAACGGCGGGCAGTTCGTCGTCGTCATCCCCGACCTTTCCCTCGTGGTGGCCACGACGGCGGGGAGCTACGGCCAGTACGGGGCGTGGCGGCGCATTCGAGAGGAGTTGGTGACTGCGGTGATGGCGACGGTGCGGTGATCGCCCGTCGGGGTGGGTGAGCCGGGCAGGGTGCTCGCGGCGGGCAGCGATCGGGGGCAAGTTCCCCCCGCCAGCCGTTGCTTCCCGAGAAGGCCTACAAGATCCGCCGAGGGTCGTGAGATGCGCGTCCAATCGTCGCTGCGCTGGTGGTCGTTAGGTGTGCTCCTTCCCGCGGCGCTCGCGGCGCAGCAACCGGCCACGCCGTGGTCGGTGGAAGAGATCCACGGGCCGGCGCGAAAGGTCGCCTTCACCACGGACGAGGGGACGTGGATCTCGCTCGACGTCTCTCCCGACGGGAAGACGATCGTCTTCGACCTCCTGGGCGATCTCTACACGATCCCGATCACGGGAGGAAAGGCGACGCGGCTGACCTCCGGGACGCGCTGGGATGCGATGCCACGCTATTCGCCTAACGGCGCGACGATCCTCTTCGATTCCGATCCCAGTGGCTCGGACCAGCTGTGGACGATGCCGGCCGCGGGTGGCACGCCAACACGGGTCACGGCCGAGGGGACGTATCACCACCTTCAGGGGGCGTGGGACCCGAGCGGGAGCTACGTCTTCGCCCTTCGGCAAACCCGACCGTTCCAACCGAGCGACGTCGTGATGGTGCACGTGGCTGGCGGGACGGGAACGCCGGTCGCCGACACTGGGGCGGTGAGTCTCGTCGCCTCGGCGGATGGGCGGTGGCTCTACCACGCCTATCTCCTGGGCGAGGGAGCGACGAAGAGCGCCATCGTCCGCATTGACCGGCGTACGGGCGAGCGACTCGCCTTCGTCACGGGCTACGAGGACCTGCGGCGCCCGATGCCGAGCCCCGACGGGCGCTGGCTCGCCTTCGCCGCGACGATCGACGCCCAGCCGCGACTGGTGGTGCGCAATCTCGAGAGCGGCGCCGACAAGGTGCTCTACACCGGGCTCGATTATCCGCCGGGATGGGGGGGCGACGATCTCGACGAACTTCCCGGCTACGCGTTCACGCCGGATGGGGCGTCGCTCGTCTTTGCGGCGAACGGGAAGATGCACCGCGTGGCGATTGCCACCGGTGTCGATACCCCGATCCCCTTCTCGGTCGACGTGGACCTCACCGTCACCGAGCGCATCGCGACCAGGCACAGGCTCGACGACGGCGCCTTCTCCCCCAAGGTGTTGCGCTGGGTACAGCGGATCGACGCCTCGCGCTTCGTGGTGCAGGCGGCGGGGAAGCTCTATCGCTACGACGCGTCCACTCGTCAGGCGGCGCCGGTCGTGCCGGGAACGAGCCTTCAGTACGCGCCCGCCGTTTCGCCAGACGGCGGCTCGGTGGCCTGGGTCGACTGGACCGACGCGACGAGCGGGCGGGTGATGATTGCGCCCGCTGCCGGCGGTGTGTCGCGGGCGTTAGGCATCCGGGCGGGGCGCTACCAGGGCGTCTCATGGTCGCCTGACGGGAAGAAACTGGTGCTCGCCGAGCAGCGGCTCGAACCGGATGCGGTCACCGAGCAGGGGTACGTGATCCACTGGGTGGACGTCGCCAGCGCCGACCGGCTCCACACGATCGTGTCGATTCCCACGCGCGGCGGGTGGCGGAAGCCATCACAGCGGCCGACGTGGAACTCGACGGGCGACCGCATCTACTACATCGACGCGAGTGCGGGGACGACGCTCTGCTCGATCGCCCTGGACGGCGCCGATCGCCGCTGTCACGCCCGCTTCAAGAACGCCGACGAGATCGTTCCCTCGCCGGACGGGACGTGGGTCGCCTTTGGCGAGATGCAGAACGCGTATCTCGCCCCGCTTCCGTCCATCGGCAACACTCCGGTCGACATCAACGTCGAGGGCGGTCCCGTTCCCACGTTGGTCCTGGGGCCGCGCGGCGACTTCTTCTACTGGCGCAACGGCGGCCGCCAGCTGCAGTGGAGCTGGGCAAACGACGTGTACGAGGTCGACCTCGCCGCGGTGGCGACCGGGCAGAAGGCGCATCCTGCCACGACGACCATCGCGTTGACGATCCCGCGCGCCATCCCCAAGGGCGACCTCGTCCTGCGCAACGCGCGCATCATCACGATGAAGGGGGACGACGTGCTCGCGAGTGGCGACCTGGTCGTCTCCAACGGGCGCATTGCCGCGGTTGGCCCCGCGGGATCGGTGCGCGCCCCCGCCGGCGCCACGTCGCTCGACATGACGGGAAAGACGATCGTCCCCGGCTTCATCGACCTGCATGCGCACTACATCATCGACGGCGCGCAGATGCAGGGCGACCTGCACCAGGAGCAGGTCGCGCACCTCGTGACCAACCTCGCCTACGGCATCACCACGTGGCGCGACCCGTCGATCGGAAGCCGGACGCTCTTCGCGCTGGGTGAGATGGTCGAGGCCGGGACCACGATCGGTCCGCGACTGCACGGGACCGGTGACATCTTCATCAAGTACGATCCCATCTGCTGCGGCTATCCCAAGAGCCTCGACGATGCGCGCCGTATCGTGCGCAACCAGAAGCTGCTGGGGGCGACGTCGATCAAGGAGCACACCGTCCCGCGCCGCGACCACGTGCAGTGGATCATCCAGGCGAGCCGCGAGGAAGGACTGCAGGTCGTCGAGGATCCGGCGCGCGGCCCGCGCCGTGAGTTGCGCCCGCTGATGGACGGCGCCACCTCGCTCGAGCACGCGTACTCCGCGCTGCCGATGAAGGACGATGTGGTGCAGCTCTTCGCGCGGACGGGGACGTTCTACGTCCCGACGTTGGTGGTGAACCCGATGGAGTCGTTCTTCGTGACGACGATGAGTCCGCACGACGATGCCAAGCTCCGCCGTTTCCAGCCGCACGCGCGCATCGACGCCGAGCTGCACGCGCACAACCGGATGTTCATGCCGCACGAGGTCCCGACCTGGTACGCCGAGCCGCTCAAGGCAATCGTGCGCGCCGGCGGCAAGGTGGGGATGGGGTCACACGGTCAGCTGCAAGGACTCGGCGCGCACTGGGAGATGTGGGCCATGGCGAGCGCCGGACTCACCCCGATGGAGACGCTCCGCGCCGCCACGGCGACCGCCGCCGAGGTGATGGGGATGCAGGACGACATCGGTTCGCTGGAGGTCGGGAAGCTGGCCGATCTCCTCGTGCTCGATCGCGACCCGCTGGCGGACCTCAAGAACACGACGTCGATCCGCTACGTGATGAAGGCGGGGACGTTGTGGAACGCGGAGACGATGGACGAGGTGTGGCCGGTGACGCGGGTGCGAGCGAAGGGGCTGTGGGAGGAGAGGCGCGACTGACGGGAGAGCGCCGCAAGAATCCGAGGAAGGACGTAGCGCAGAGAGATCAATGCGCGCATTCTTCCGTTCCATGAAATCGACCAACGCTTCGCGCGCCATCAAGTCGGTCACCACCGACGAACCGCATCTCCCCGGTGCTGTGCTGGCTACCGACAACCCGTTGGTCGGCGTCCTGGTGGAGCAGTCGGAACGCCGATTGATTGCGGTCCAGTCGATTACAGCGGGAACCATCCTCTTCCGCATCGAGGGGTTCGAGTCGCGCACGCCGTCGAAGTACTCGGTGCAGATCGGGCGTGACCGACATCTCGACCAGCGCGGCGCGCGCGACGCGACGGATCGCGTGCGGCGCTTCTACTGGCGCTACATGAACCACGCCTGCGAGCCGACCACGCGCATCGTCGAGTGCGAGGTGCTGGCACTGCGCGACATCGCGCCGGGTGACTCCGTCACGTTCGACTACAACACGACGGAAGAGGACATGGCGGAGCCGTTCCGGTGTCACTGCGGCGCGCTGGGGTGCGTGGGGGTCGTGCGCGGAGCGAGGCACCTCACGCCGGCGCAGCGCGCGCGGGTGGAGCACCTGCTGCCGGACTACCTGTTGTAGTCGTGCGGGGCCCGGCGACGCGGTAGTGCTCCGCGTGGGCGCGGGGCTCGCCGGACCGCTGCGCGCGGGGGTATTGTTGCGTCGTCTTCCACCGTCGCACCGCGCCCCCTCCCCCGCGATGAGCGATCCCCTCTCCCGACTCAACGCCGGCCTCGCCGGCCGGTATCGCATCGCGCGCGAGCTCGGGAGCGGCGGCATGGCGACCGTCTTCCTGGCGACGGACCTGCGCCACGATCGCGAGGTCGCGATCAAGGTGCTGCATCCCGAGCTTGGGGCCGCGCTGGGGGGCGAGCGCTTCCTTGCCGAGATCAAGGTGACGGCGAGGCTCCAGCACCCGCACATCCTCCCCTTGCTCGACAGCGGCGAGACGGACGGGCTGCTGTACTACGTGATGCCCTACATCGCGGGAGAGACGCTGCGCGCGCGCCTCGAGCGCGAGCGGCAGCTCCCGATCGACGACGCGCTGCGCCTCGCGCGCGAGGTGGCGGACGCGCTTGGGGCGGCACACGCACTCGGGATCGTCCATCGCGACATCAAACCGGAGAACGTCCTGCTGCAGGGGGGGCACGCCCTCGTCGCCGACTTCGGGATCGCCCTCGCGGTGCAGCAGGCCGGCGGGGCGCGGATGACACAGACGGGGCTCTCGCTGGGGACGCCGCAGTACATGAGTCCCGAGCAGGCCATGGGGGAGCGACAGATCGACGCGCGCGCCGACGTCTACGCCCTGGGGGCGGTGACGTACGAGATGCTGACCGGGGCGCCGCCATTCACCGGGGCGACGCTGCAGGCGATCGTCGCCAAGGTGGTCGGCGCAGAGCCGGAGTCGCCGCGCCTCGTGCGCAAGACGATCCCGCCGGCGGTGGAGGACGCCTTGCTCCGATCGCTGGCCAAGCTCCCCGCCGACCGGTTCGCGACGGCGGCTGACTTCGCGGCGGCACTGGAGGGGGGCGGGGTGCCGCGCGCCACCGCCGCCTCCGGCCCTCGCAGCGCCACCCCTGCTGCTCGTCGCTTGTCTGGCCCCGTGCTCGCCGTCGGCATTGCGTTCGCCGCGCTTGCCGCGACGGGGGGATGGTGGCTCGGCCGTCGCAACGCGTCGCCCCCTTCGGCCGCGTGGAACGCGAGCATCCTCCTCCCCGACTCGATTCCGCTCCTGCCCTCGCTGACGAGTGCCGAGGGGACGACGACGTTGGCCATTGCGCCTGACGGCTTGACGCTCGCGCTCGCCGTGGGATCCGGGACCGATGCGCAGCTCTTCGTGCGGTCGGTCGGCGACTTCACCCTGCGCGCCGTCGCCGGTTCGGTCGGGGCGCAGGCGCCGTTCTTCGCCCCGGATGGCGCGTCGGTCTACTTCTTCGACGACAATGCGGTGAAGCGCCTCACGCTGGCCGACGGGCGCATCACCACGTTGCACGGGCGCCCCGACGGGGTCTTCGACGACGAGGCGTGGGGCGGTACCGTCCTCCCAGACGGGACGATCGTCGTCGCGCAGCGGATCGCGTCGGAGCTGCTCCTCCTCTCGCCCACCGGCGATTCGCTGCGCACGCTGCGCTGCCGGGCGTCGTGCGGCTTCCCCGTCGCCCTTCCCGACGGTCGCGTCCTCAGCTCCACCGGTCGCGAGATCTACATCCAGGATGTGGTGAACGGCGAGATCACGCGCGTGACGCGCCCGGGCGCGGAGGGCCAGCGCGTGCCGCTGTATGGCATGATGCCGCGCCTCGATGCCGACGGGCATCTGGGGTGGGTCACCCACGACGGGCAGCTCCTCATGGCGTCGTTCGACGCACAGCGCGCCGAGGTGACGAGTACGCCGGAGGTGGTGGCGGAGGGGGTTGAGGTCGAGAACAGCCGTGGGGCGGCGCAGTTCGACCTCAGTGCGAATGGGGCGGTGGCCTACGCGCCGGGCGACGTGATGGCGCGCGGGATCCTCGTGCGCGCCGATCGCACGGGGCGCATCGATACGCTCGCCGTCGCCCCCGATGCCTACTCGGGAATCGAAGTGAGCCCGGACGGTCGCCGCCTCGCCGTGATCATCGACCAGGGGGAATCGAGCACGGTTGGCGTGATCGACCTCGAGTCGGGGCGCATGTCGCGATGGATGTCCGGGACGAACATCGGCTCCATCGCCTGGTGGGGCGACGGCCGGCGCCTTGTGGTCGTTCGCGGCGACTCGGCGTTTCTCGGTGATCCCGACACGAGTGCGCCGCTCGAGCCGCTGCCTAACGGCGCCGTCGTGCGGGGCGTCGTCTACCCGCTGACCGACACGGCGGCCGTCTTGCGGGCCATCGGCGACACCATCGCGCAGTATCGGAATGGGCAACTGGTCGGCGGGCGGCTCTCGATGGGGGGCGCGGGGATGTACACCGTGACGCGCGACGGACGGTGGGTCATCGGCGTCGGGCTCGGGGGGGCGGACCGGGCATCGGTGGTCGCGCACTCGCTTACCGGCGACCGGCGGCGCATCACGCTCGCCCCATCGGCGTACAGCATGGGGACGAGCGTGGGGAAGGGGCGCGAGATCTTCCTCGCCGAGGTGCGCGCGCTGCGCGATGCGGCGGGGGAGCGGATGACGCAGACCTTCTACTCCATCGCCTACGATCCGGAGAGCGCGAACCCGTTCGGGCGCCCGGTGAAGCTGTTCGATGCTCCCATCGCCGACTTCCCGGGGCGCAATTACGGCGTTGGCATGGAGGGGGAGCGGTTCGTCTTCAAGCAGCACCTCCGTCACGCCCCGCTTCGCGAGGTGCGCTACGTCTCGACGTGGCACGCGCGGACGGGGCGCGCGGCGCCCTAGCGCGCATACGGCGCCCTAGCGCGCACACGGCGCCCTAGCGCGCACACGGCGACGCGTGCGGATTTGCCCGCCGCGCCCCCGATCGCCAAGATATTCGGCCCACGTCGCCACGCTCGGCGCCCGCTGCGCGTAGCATGGGGACTTGTCCCCGTTCCAACTCCACCGACGGCCGCAACGTCGGCCGCCCCCTGGGAGCCACTCGTGAGAGCGTCCCGCTTCATCCTCGGCATTGCCGTGCTCGCCGCCGGCTCGCTCGAGGCCCAGCAGTCATCCCGCACGCAACCGGTCACCGGACTCCGCGACAACGGCACGGGGTACCACGCCCTCGTGGGCGCCCGCGTGGTGACGGCCCCCGGCCAGGCGATCGACAACGCGACCATCGTCGTGCGCAACGGCATCATCACCGCGGTCGGCGCCGGCGTGAGTGCGCCGGCCGGTGCGCGCGTGTGGGACCTCAAGGGGCTCACGGTCTATCCGGGCTTCATCGATGCCTCGGCTGATCTGGGGGGCGATGCGCCGCCGCAGGGGGGCGATGTGGGGCCCACGCACTGGAATCCGCAGGTGCGCGCCTGGTTCAGCACGACGGCGAACCTCAAGGACGATTCCACGCGACGCGTCGCGCTCCGTTCGCTCGGCTTCGGCGCCGCGCTCGCGGTGCCGCGGCAGGGGATCTTCCGCGGCACGGCGAGCGTGCTCAACCTCGGCGATGCCGGCGCGCGTGAACGCGTCCTGCGCCCCGACATCGCGCAGTCGATCGGATTCCAGCGTTCCTTCGCGCTCGGCGGGATGTACCCCAACTCGGCGATGGGGACGATCGCGCTGATGAAGCAGACCTTCATGGATGCGGAGTGGTACATCCGCGCCTGGGGGGCGTACGAGGCGAGCGGGCGTTCGTTGCTCCCGCCGGAGACGAGCGAGGCGCTGGCCGCGCTGGGGAAGGCGGTGAAGGGGCAGCAGCCGGTCTTCTTCGAGACGGACAGCGAGGAGGAGTACCTGCGCGCCTACAAGCTGGCGCAGGACTACAAGCTCACCCCGTGGTTCCGCGGGAGCGGGCAGGAGTACCGGCTGCTCGACGTGCTCAAGGGGCGCACGCAGCCACTCGTGGTGCCGCTCGCCTTCCCCGACGCGCCGAACGTGTCGAGCCCCGAGGCGGCGGCCAACGCCACCCTGGCCGACCTGCGGCACTGGTACCTCGCGCCGACAAACCCGGCGCAGCTGGCGGCGGCCGGCGTGCCGTTCGCCATCACCGCCGACGGACTCTCGTCGCTGGCGCAGTTCCTCCCCAACCTGCGCACGGCCGTCGCGCGCGGGCTGGCGCCGGACAAGGCGCTGGCGGCGCTCACGACGGTTCCCGCCGCGTGGTTAGGCATCGACAAGTCGCATGGGACGATCGCCGTCGGCAAGGTCGCCAACCTCGTGGTGAGCGAGGGGAACCTCTTCACCGAGGAAGCGACCGTGCGCGACGTGTGGGTGCAGGGGACGCGCTACGGCGTCACGCGCCCGCCGCAGGTGGACCCGCGCGGGACGTGGACGATCGCCTCGTCGGATCCGGGGACGTTCACCAACGCGACGCTGCGCCTGGAGGGGCCGCTCAATCGCATTCGCGGGACGATCGAGATCAGCGGGCGCCGCCCGGTGAACCTGACGTCGGCGCGCATCACCGCCGAGACCGGGCGGCTGGAGGCGACCTTCCCCGGCGAGGCCGTGGGGCTGGAAGGGGCGATGCTCCTCGCCGGCTCCGTGCGCGAGGCAGAGTTCTTCGGCTGGCTGTCGCTGCCTAACGGGACGGACGCGACGTATCGCGGGACGCGCACCGAGCCCTACGAAGGGCCGGCGCGTGGTGCGGTGGCGGTGAAGGTCCCCAAGCTCGACCTCCCGTTCATGCGCCCGTCGATGGAGTTCGGGCGCACCGCGCCGCCGGTGCAGCCGGCGGCGGTCGTGGTGCGCAATGCGACGGTGTGGACGCAGGGCGCACAGGGACGGCTGGAGAACGCAGACCTGCTGGTGCAGGCCGGAAAGGTCGTCCGCGTGGGGCAGAAGCTCTCGGCGCCGGCCGGCGCCGTGGAGATCGACGCCACAGGAAAGCACGTCACGCCGGGGCTCATCGATCCGCACACGCATTCGGGGGTGAGCGCGGTCAACGAGACCGGCTTCGCGATCGTCCCCGAGGTGCAAATGGGGGACGTGATCACGCACAACAACATCTGGTTCTATCGCCAGCTCGCCGGCGGACTCACCACCACGATGATCAAGCACGGCTCGGCCAATCCGATCGGGGGGGAGAACGTGTACGTGAAGATCCGGTGGGGGTCGCTGCCTGACGAGTACAAGATCTCGGGGGCGCCGCGCACGGTGAAGTTCGCGCTGGGCGAGAATCCCAAGCGCAGCCCCACGCGCTATCCCAAGACGCGCATGGGGGTACAGGAGATCATCCGCGACCACTTCCTGGCCGCGCGCGACTACGAGAAGGAGTGGAAGCGGTGGGAGAAGGAGAAGACGGGGATCCCGCCGCGCCGCGACCTGCGCATGGAGGCGATCCTCGACATCCTCAACCAGAAGCTCCTCGTCTCGTCGCACGGCTATCGCGCCGACGAGTTCCTGGCGCTCGTGCGGCTGGCAGAGGAGTTCGGCTTCCGGATCCAGACGCTGCAGCACGGGGTGGAGGCCTACAAGATCGCCAGCGAATTGAAGGCGTCGGGAGTGGCGGCCGTGGTATGGAGCGATTGGGGGGCGTTCAAGATGGAGGCGTATGACAACACGACGTACAACGCGCGCCTGCTGATGGAAGCCGGCGTCGTGACGTCGCTGCACTCCGACAACGCCGAGATCTCGACGCGCATGAACTGGGAGGCGGGGAAGCTCCTCCGCACCGGCGTGGAGGAAATCGCGGCGCTGAGCACCGTCACCAACCAGTCGGCCAAGGCGATCGCGATCGACAACCGCGTCGGTTCGCTCGAGGCGGGGAAGGACGCCGACTTCGTGATCTGGAACGGGAACCCGCTGTCGCAGTTCACCAAGGCCGAGCAGACGTGGGTCGACGGTCGTCGCTACTTCTCGCTCGACGAAGACAAGGCGTTGCGTGCCGAGACGGCGCGGCAGCGTGCACTGTTGATCCAGGCGGTGCTGGCGGCGACCCCGGCGGAGAACGCCGCGGCCGGTGCCGGCGGACGCCCGCGCGGCACGGAGGGCTCCCGCTGATGACTCGCTCATTCCTCTCGAGGTTCGACACGATGCGACCCATGACCTCCGCGGTGCGCGGCGCACTGTTCGCGATCACGGCCATGACGCTGTGGGCGCCGAGCGTTGTGCGCGCGCAGGAACGAATGACCGTCCCGCCGCAGGACCGTCCAGTGGTGCTGCGCGGGGCGACGGTGCACACCGTCACCAAGGGGACGATCACCAACGGCGTCATCGTCTTCGACCGCGGCCGCATCACGGCGATCGGCGGCGCCGAGGTCGCCATCCCGACCGGCGCCCGCGTGGTGGACGTGAGCGGGAAGCACATCTATCCCGGGCTCGTCGACGCCTACACCACGTTAGGCATCACCGAGGTGGGGGCCGTTGACGTCACCAACGACATCGCCGAGCAGGGCGACTTCAACCCCAACGTACGGGCCGAGATCGCGGTGAACGCCGAGAGCCGGCACATCGGGACCACGCGCACGGCAGGGGTGCTGGTCGCCTTCAGCACCCCCGAGGGCGGGGTGATCTCGGGGCTGTCGTCGGCACTGTCGCTCGAAGGGTGGACGTGGGAGGAAATGTCGATGAAGGGGGCGGCGGCGCTCAACGTGAAGTGGCCCGACCCCAACGCGCAGCCGCG
>JAXLXW010000008.1:0-281690 GCA_046327755.1 Gemmatimonadaceae bacterium | reverse complement strand
GGACCTCAAGGCACTCATTTGCCAGGATGGCGTCGACCCCTTCTTGCTCTTCTTCGCACTACTCGATCGCCGAGAGTACATCCGCGACCTCGCGACCGAGGCTGCGCATGGGACGAAGAAGCTTGAGATGAGCACACTGGAGCGGGTAACGATAAATGTGCCGACACCTGCCCTTCAGCAGTTGTTTCGCGACTTCGTTGATCCGCTCATGGCACAGTGGGACAACCTCACGCGCCAGAATCGTCTACTCCGCAAGGCTCGCGACCTCCTCCTCCCCCGCCTCATGTCGGGGCAGCTCACCGTATGACAGCCGCCGACCAGCACGTCGAGCGCACGTTGCTCCGGCTGGTCACGAAGGACCGTCCTGATCGGTTGATGAGGAGCGCGGTTCCGGAGGTAGTCCCCGTATAGTTCGGGAGAGATGTATTGGCGGCGTAACTGCTGGAAGTGTAAGTGTTTATGCAATAGCTTCGGCTTGTGTTCGGATGCGATCTTTCGCAGATTTCTGGTACCTCGATCTGGGAGTTCCGCCATGCGTCGTCCGAAACTGCGTTCCGAGCCGCGCTTCAGCGCGAACAAGCTGGCAGAGTACATGACGGCGGCGGGACCGACAAAACGACGCTCGTTGATCGTCGACCAGATCGTCTCACCGGCGACGAAGATTTTGAACTACGAGCACGCTCGTGCGGCAGCGAGGCGAATACTCTCTGATCCTTCTCGAAACGCGCAGAGTTGGATGCGTGCGGCGAGTCGTCTGCGCGACTCGGCGGCGAACACTCCCGATGAGTTCGACGCTCGGTGCATGCGACTGTCTGCGCAAGCGCTTGAGGCATTCGCTCCCAGCTCTCACCTCATTCGCGCAGGCGGTGCCGTTGTTGTCGCAGGCCGGCGTCAGTGGGGCGAGCTGAGGCTCGCCGGAGTTCGTGTGAGTCTATCGCCCGAGGCGTCGCTCTTGGAGGTCGGGAGCGAACACCGTATCGGCGCGATTCAGTTTCACTTCTCCAAGTCCGCACTAAAGTCGGAAGGACTTCAATACGTCGCCGCGATGTTGGTAGAAGCCTTGTCGCAGAGCGGAGACTCGGCGCGACGTGGCTTGTGCATCGCGGTGGATGCCTTCGCGGGAGTAGTCGTAGACGCTCCGCGAGCGATGAAGACGCGAATGCGCGATCTTGAGAGCGCCTGCGAAGAGATCTCCGAGCGGTGGCCTGCGCTGTATTCGGAGCAGCTCGCGAAGTACGCCGAATTGTCGGAGGGCTAAGGGGAAGCTGGCTCGACGTTGAAGCGGCTATTCGTCCAGACGATGCGTACGCGGTACGCGACTGATTGGAATCACGTTTGTCCGACTTTCGGGTGTACTCGCGCGGATGGATGGCTCGGTAAGCCGAGATGCGACGCGCGTATGTTTGCATTTTGGAGCCAATCCTCGAGTTGCGAGAGTATCTCTCCATGCAGAGCCCCAAGATACGCACCTCCCGCGACCTCCTCCTCCCCCGCCTCATGTCGGGGCAGCGCACCGTATGACCGCCGAAGACCAGCACGTCGAGCGCAAGTCGCTGCGGCTGGTCACCGGCCGCAACCCCGATTGGCACGCCATCGCCTGCGCCTGCGTCTGTTTCGCCAATGGTGACGGCGGGCGACTCCTGCTCGGGATCGAAGACTCGGAGTCGCTGCCGCCTGCCGGGCAACGCATCCCGACCCTACTCCCCGAGCAGCTTCGCAAGCGCATCGGCGAGTTGACGGTGAACGTACAGGCGTACCCCGTGGTGCAGCTGGCGAGCAACGGTGGCGAGTACCTCGAAATCGTGGTGCAGCGCTCGTCAGGCGTGGCATCGACCCGTGATGGACGCTTCTTCGTGCGCGTGGCCGACCACTGCGTTCCCATCGTCGGCGACGAAGTGTTGCGCCTCGCGTCGGACCGGCCGCAGCACCCGTGGGAGACGCTCGACAGCGGCGTTGCGGTCGCCGACGCCGACCCGGCGCATCGTCGGTCGTTCATCGACGCCGTCCGCGCCTCCGATCGCGTGAAGCCCTCGGTCAAGGAGAAGAGCGACGCCGAGCTCCTTACGCACTACGCGCTGGCGAATGGCGCCACGCTCACCCAGCTTGGCCTACTCCTCATCGGCAGCGCGGCGCACCGGCGATCACTCGGCACTGCCCCCATCGTCCAGGCCATTCGCTACGACGAGAGCGGGAAGAAGATCAACAAGTGGACCTGGGACGACGGCACGCTCTCACCGCTCCAGCTCCCCGACGCCATCTGGCGCGAGATTCCCGACTTCCGCGAGAGTTACGAAGTGCCCGAGGGGATGCTGCGGCCAAGGATTCCGGCATACGACGAGAAGGTCGTACGCGAGCTGCTCGTGAATGCCCTCGTCCATCGGCCGTACACACAGCAAGGCGATCTCTTCCTCAACCTGCACCCCGACCGGCTGGAGCTGGTGAATCCGGGCCGCCTGCCGATCGGCGTCACCCCGCGCAACATCCTGCATGCCAGCCGGCGCCGGAACGAGGGGCTCGCCCGCGTCTTCCACGACCTTGGTCTCATGGAGCGCGAGGGGAGCGGCTTCGACCTGATGTATGACGTGCTGCTCTCCGGGGGGCGCCCGGCGCCGGTACTGGTGGAGGGGGCTGACTCGGTGCGGGTGACCATCCAGCGCCGTCTCCTCAAACCAGAAGTCGCGCGTTTGATGGCTGAGGCCGACGCCCGCTTTCAGCTCACGCAGCGGGAGCGCATTACCCTCGGGGCGCTGGCGCAGAGCGAGGGGATGGCCGCGCGTGAGTTGGCGCAACTTCTCAACACAGACGGTCCCGGTTCGCTGGGCGCCTGGCTGGGGCGTCTGCTCGACCTGGGGTTGGTGCGGTCAGTGGGGAGGACGAAGGGAACTCGCTACTTCGTTGCGCCGGCAGCGGTGCGCGAGGCTGGAGTACTCGTTCCGACCACCCTGCGTCGGGTCGAACCGCACATACTCGACGCGCTGGTGTGCGAAGACCTGCGGCGGCATCCCCTGTCTGGGAGCTCGGAGATGCTGCAACGGCTGGGCGACGGAGTCAGTCGTGACCAGTTGAAGCGAGCGCTGGCGCGCCTCATGCGGCGTGGCATCATCAGCTCGCAGGGGAGGGCGCGAGCGATCCGGTACTCGTTGGTCCCGGCGCCCTGATCGGTGCAGGCGACGCGAAAAAACGTGGACTGCGCCGGTTCGTGCACCGATATTCCGCACAGCGTTTCGCGTAAGTCGTTGTATGGCAGGGGCTTGGTTTCGGCTCACCACCACCGAAATCCGGGGCACTGCGCCGAGAAGTGCACCGAAACGTGCACTGATGTGAGGGGGAAAGCACCAATCTGAGCGGCGGTTCCGGCGAGCGTCACCCACGACCATGGCCCTGACCGACACCAACAGCGAAGACAGACTCGTCCAACAGACGTTCGCCGATCACCTGCGCGATGCGCTGGGGTGGGAGAGCGTCTATGCCTGGAACCAGGAGACGTTCGGGCCGACCGGGACGCTGGGGCGAAGCTCGGAGCGCGAGGTGGTGCTGGTTCGCGATCTTCGCGCTGCAGTGGAGCGGCTCAACCCCGATGTACCGGCCGAGGCGCGTGAACGCGCGATCGCGGCGCTGACAGCGATCGATCCCTCCCGAACGCTGCTGCAGCACAATCGCGAACTCCACACGCTCGTTCGTGACGGCGTCCCCGTGGATTGGAAGGACGAAGCGGGGGCGGCTCGGCATGCGCGAGTGCGCGCGATCGACTTTCGGCCGGGAGGCGTGGACAACAACCGCTTCCTCGCCGTGCGTGAGCTCAGGATCCAGGGGGTGCGAGTCCCGCACTACAACCGGCGGGCGGATCTGATCTGCTTCGTGAATGGGCTCCCGCTGGTCTTCATCGAGCTCAAGGCGGTGTATCGCAACATCCGCGCGGCGTTCGACGAGAACCTGAGCGACTACCTGCACGAGCACAGCATCGCCCACGCTTTTCACCACAACGCCTTCCTGGTGGTGAGCAACGGCGACCGGGCGCGTTACGGATCGATCACGTCGAAGTGGGATCACTTCGTCGAGTGGAAGCGCAACGACGAGCGCGACACGGCGCGCGTCGATGCGGAGGGGTTGCTCGAGGGGATGCTGAACCGGGAGCGCCTGCTGGACCTCGTCGAGCACTTCATCCTCTTCGACGACAGCCGCGCCGGGGGGACGCGCAAGGTGGTGGCGCGCAATCACCAGGTGCTCGGCGTGAACCGGGCGGTGGCATCGGTCGTCCGCCAGGAACAACTCAAGCGCGACATCCCGCGCGAAAAGCGCATCGTGCGGTACGAGCCACCCCCTTCCTCAGAGCTTCGCATCGCCGAGGGGGTGACGCGCCCGGCCGGGCGCGCGCCGCGCGAGGCGGTGAGGCGAGCGAACGATGACCTCCCGCTGCTGCAGCGCGCGCACCCGGACCTCGGACAGCTCGGCGTCTTCTGGCACACGCAGGGAAGCGGCAAGTCGTACTCGATGGCGTACTTCGTCGAGAAAGTGCGTCGCACCGTGCAGGGGTCCTTCACCTTCGTGCTCATCACCGATCGCGAGGACCTGGACGACCAGATCGCGCGCACGCTCATCGGGTGCGGGATTGCCGACGAGAAGGCACCGCGTGCGGCATCGGGACGCGACCTGCAGGAGATTCTGCAGCAGAACCACCGTATCGTCTTCTCGCTCATCCACAAGTTCAACCAGCCGGTGCGGGAGCCGTACAGCGATCGTGATGACATCATCGTCATCTCCGACGAGGCGCACCGGACGCAGGCCGGGAAATTCGCGCGCAACATGCGTCTCGCGTTACCAAACGCATCGTTCATCGGCTTCACGGGGACGCCGATCTTCAAGCACGACGAGCTCACCCGGCGCATCTTCGGCGGCTACGTCTCGCGCTACGACTTCAAGCGGTCGGAGGAGGACCAGTCGACCGTGCGATTGGTGTACGAGAGCCGCGGCGAGAAGCTGGGGATAGCGAAGCTCGACCTAAACGACCGGATGGCGGAGGTCATCGAGCAGGCCGAGCTCGACGACGACCAGACGGCGCACCTCGAGAAGCTCCTGGGGCGGGACTACGAGGTCATCACGGCCGATGACCGCCTGGACAAGTTGGCAGACGACTTCGTCGAGCACTGTTCCACGCGCTGGGAGAGCGGGAAGTCGCTCCTGGTCTGCATCGACAAGGTCACGTGCGGGCGCATGTATGAGCGCATCCTCCCACGTTGGCGCGCGAAGCTGGCGCACGTGCGTGCGGAGGCCGAACGATGCGAGGCAAAGCTCGCCGCAGCGGCGGATGCCGACAAGCGCGAGGATCTCGCCGATGTGCTCGCGGAGCTGCGGGGGCAGGCGGCGTGGATGGACTCGACGCTGATCCAGATCGTGGTGAGCGAGTCGCAGAACGAGGTGCGGGACTTCGCGAAGTGGGGGGCAGACATCATCCCGCATCGCGAGCGCATGAAGACGGGATTCGAGACGCCGGACGGGAAGCGCATCAACGTGGAGGATGCCTTCAAGGATCCGGCGCACCCGTTTCGCATCGCCATCGTGTGCGCCATGTGGCTCACCGGCTTTGACGTGGAGTGCCTGGGGACGCTGTACGTCGACAAGCCCATGAAGGCGCACAACCTGATGCAGGCGATCGCGCGCGCAAACCGAGTCTATCCCGGCAAGGAGTGCGGCGTCATTGTCGACTACAACGGGCTCCTGAAGAGTCTGCGCGAGGCGCTGGCTCAGTACGCGATGGGCGATGACGAGGACGGAGGAGTGGGGACCGAGATCGTGGCGCCACTCGAGGACCTGGTGGCGGCGCTCGACGACGCGATTCAGGCGGCGGAGTCGCACCTGATGGCGCACGGCTTCGACGTGGGCAGCCTTCACGGTGCGACAGGTTTCACCCGCATCGCCGCCCTGAGAGATGCGGTCGACGCCTTGTGCGAGTCTGACGAGACGCGCCGGCGGTACGAGTTGGTCGCTCGGCAGGTCTTCTCGCGCTTCAAGGCGCTGATCATGGAACCCAGCGCCTTCGCCTATGCACATCGCCACGATGACATCGAGGCGATCTACAAGAAGCTGCAAGAGAAGCGGGATGCGGCGGACATCACGGGCGTGTTGCAGGCGCTGCATCGCATCGTGAACGACGCCATTCGGACATCGCAGCACGAGGAGGGCGCGGAGCCTGGGCTCACCGTTGACCTGAGCACGTTGGATTTCGAGCGGTTGCGCAACGAGTTCGCCGGGCGTGTCAGACGGAAGCACGCGGCGGTGCAGGACATCCGGGTGCTGGTCGAGGAGAAGCTCGCGGCCATGCTGGCGCAGAACCCGGCGCGCATGGATTTCTATCGCCGGTATCAGGAGATCGTCGCCGACTACAACCGCGAGAAGGATCGCGTGACGATCGAGGAGACGTTCGCGCGGTTGGTGCAACTGGTGCAGGAGCTGGACGCGGAGCAGCGTCGCGCGGCGGAGGAGGGCCTCAGCGAGGATGAACTCGCCCTGTTCGATCTGTTGCAGCGCGAGAGCATCACGAAGGCGGAGCGGGAGAAACTGAAGCAGGCAAGCAAGGCATTGATGGACGCGCTGCAGCGCACGGAGCGCGACACCGCGGATTGGAGGAACAACGCGGCGACGCAGGCCGATGTGCGGGTGCGGATTCTGGACACGCTGTGGATGGAGTTGCCGAGGCCACCGTACTCGGATGCCGAGACGAGCATGTTGAGCGGGCGGGTGTACGACTTCATGTGGCAGCGCGGGTCTGGTGGGGGTGGATTCGCGGCGGCCTGACTGGTTTATGCCTGATGCCCGGAGCCTCACGGGGGAGGATGGGAGCGATGACGACTGTTGTATCGGGGGGTGACGTGCTCTTGCAGGCGCTGGCGCAGAGCCACACCGCACGGCCGGCGCACGTATGGCGAGCGTTGTCGGTAAGTGACCGTGAAGTGGCACTTCGCCGTTGCGCGACGGAACGCGCAAGTGCGCGTCCGGAAGGAAAGGCAGGTTGGCGTTCGTTGCTGATTCGCATCGTACTCGATGGCAGCCGCGGATTTCGGCCCTCCACGATTCGCGCATGGTCGCTCGATCAACTCTCGCAGCATGTCGCGAAGCTCCATGATCCGGGCGTGCCCGAGTTGATCGCAGACGTCGTGCTGGCGCACCACAACGCCGATGTGCTCGCGCGAGTACAAGCGCCACTGATGGACCGCTTAGAAATCCGGCACGTGCGTGGCGAGGTGGTGGACGACGCGCTAGATGATCTAGCGACGCATACGGCCGACGAGATCTGCTCCGCGGCTCTTGACGCGTGGCGCGCGGTGCCGACTCGAGAGATGGCGCTGTATCTGCTGGCGCTGGCTGTCGTCTTTCCGGCGCGATGGGCGGCGCTACTGACGATTCTCCCGACGGTTGGGGAGGAGTTGCAGATCGGCCGTGTCGCAACGCAGGATCAATCGCGTCAGGCTCTGACGCTCGGACATGAGGACGCTGAGACTTCCGCGCCTTCCGGTGTGCTCACAGTCGAGGAAGCCGACGACGACGCGCCGGAGGACTCGGACGAATTCGACGAGGAGAAGGTGTCCCCGTCGACTCAGTGGCCACGGACGGTACGGTCCGAGATGGCGATGCTATCGGCACTCGACGAGGAGGTGATCCTCCGAATCGCCGACAGTCTGCAGGACGTGGTAGGCGCTCCGAGCGAGGAGCGGGTAGACGCCATCATCGATGAGCTCATACGGCTCAACGCCACCAGACATCAGACCTTCTATCTCCGCGGCTTTC
Organism: Gemmatimonadaceae bacterium; assembly: GCA_046327755.1. Taxonomy (GTDB): domain Bacteria; phylum Gemmatimonadota; class Gemmatimonadetes; order Gemmatimonadales; family Gemmatimonadaceae; genus SCN-70-22. The sequence goes on along the minus strand of JAXLXW010000008.1, from coordinate 273,908 downwards.
ACGACGCGGTGCGCCGTCGGGCCGATCAACGTGTCCTTCCGGCGCAGAATCCATCGCGCTGGCGATGGTACATGGCGGGCTACGTGGCGGGGCTGGCTCGCCTCGAGGACCCCGATGCCATCGTGCAGTTGTGGGAGCGACGCCCAGAAGCCCGAACGCTCGGCGACACAGGGAAAGGCCCGTCGCAGTACGGGGTCTTGCATGTGGTTCGCGCGCTTCAGTCACGGGAGCGATACACCGACGCGGTCGCGTTCGCCTCTCCGGATGCGGTGGCCCGAAGCCGAGCGTTGGCGGAGATCATCCTTGAGATTGGCACGAGACTTCAGCGGGCGCAGCGACTCGCCGAGGCATCACCGGTTTTCGAGCGACTGCTACTCACCGAGGCGATCGAGAACCAGTTGCCGCCCGACTTCTGGGCAACAGTTAAGCGACGACACGCACACTGTCTGCGCAGCGAAGGAAAGCTAGAAGCGGCACAGCGACTTCTGGAGGAAGCGCTCGACGAGGCCGAGGCCGGCGAACGGGCGATGATCACCGTCGATCTTGGCCTGATTGCTGCCGGCTACGGGCGACTGGCGGACTTGCGGTTGCCGTCGAGCTTCGACGCGGCGTCCAAGATCGCCTGCGGACTTGATCGCGGAGAAGATCGATTCCGCGAGGCGGAAGCGCTCGGTGTATCGACTTCGTCGCACGCGCACTACGTCCTGGGGATGCGCGAGCTGATGCGCAAGCGATACTCAGAGGCCGAGCTCCTGCTCTCGCTCGCGGTCTCTCAGTTCGATCTCGAGCGAGACCGGTACGAGCCGGCCCAGCTCCTTCGACGGGCGCACTTGCATGTGGCGGTCGCGCGATGCGCCAACGTGGAGTCCGATGCGAGCCGGCTCGATCAGGCCATGCGGGACATTCTCGATGGCCTGGAGGAAGGGATGGCCGTTCCCGATGCGTTCATGGAGGAAGTGATCGCAGGGCTCACTCTGCGTGACGATGTTCAGTCAGACGCGTTGATCGAACGCCTGCTCACCGCAAACAGAGACGCGCTGCTCGACTCACTGCGGTTCGACGAGAAGGCGCGGCGTTCCTCCGCTGTCGCCGACGCATTGGCTACCCGCTTTCGACGGCCGCACCGCACGCAATGGCAGCGAATGGAGGACGGAACGTCCTTAGTGCGAATGTTGTTGCTGCAAGCGCGGTATGAGGAGGCGAGTCATGCGCTCGACGAGCTAGAAGAACTGGCGGTCCGCTCCAATGAGGGACAGCAGTTCCTGACGTTGCTCGCGGAGGCCGAAGATAGTCTGACGTCCGTGTGGGAGAACGTAGACGTCTCCGATTCGCGGGTGCGAGTGCTGGAGTCAATGGGACGATACGACGAGGCTGCACAAGTCCTCCGTGGTTCGTTCGCCCGTGCGCTGGCTCGAGAGGATGCCCAAGGACGACTCGACGCCTGTGACATCCTCGAGGCACTGGTCGGCTACGGTTGCGTCGAGACTCAGGAACTGGACGGCATGCGCTCGCGCGTCGCGCGTTCGACGCCAGTCATTCAGGCCCCTCGCGTGCTTCATCGATCCATCAACATTCTTGTGGTCGGCGGCAACGAAGTGCAGGCACAGTACGACGAGGCGATCGTGGCACACTATCGCGCATCCGCGCCGTGGGCGAGCGTTGAGTTCATGCACACAGGATGGTCGTCGAACTGGGGTGACAAGGTCGATGAGTTCGAGCGACGCGTGGTCAGGGCGGACGCTGTGGTCCTGATCTATCTGATGCGAACGGAGTTTGGCCGCTCGATCAGAAAGCGAATGAACGGTCGACCGTGGCGGGGATGCGGAGGAAAAGGGCGCGACTCCATCCAGCGCGCGATCGACGATGCCATTGCAGCGATTCGCATCGACTAGCGTGCGGCTCGGTAACCGGGGACGGATTCATTAGGGCACGCGAGCCACATCGTCGGTCTATCCAACGTCATGACCCCGACGCGCGACAACGGAGGACGTGATACCATGCCACGACCTAGCAGCTGCAACACGGCGCTTGGATCGACACCATAACCCGCCGCACCAACGTGCAAAGCGCCGAAGCATCGGTAGCGCTATTCTGCCACGTGACCTCGAGCGCATCGAGCTCTTTCATGAAGCCGCACAGTGCGCCGACACGACAATCCCCCCGCAGCACACGCCACGAGGGGATGGTCTGTTCACTCGTCTCCGAGCCGGGCGCGCATGCCACCGGCTCCACCGGTCAGGGGAGTGCCAGCGACCGGATGAAGCGCGAGATGAGCGTCCGCAGCGACGCGGCGTCGCTCTTCGACAACTCACCCGCCGCCTCGAGGCGACGGATGGCGACCTGCACGTTGTCGAGCAGGACGATCGCGGCCTGCGGCTGGCCGTTGTTGATCGTGTTGAGCGCGGCTCCCAGCATCGCGTTCAGCTGCTGGTACCCGCCCTGGCTGATGCGCCCCATCGTGAGGTAGAGCTGCAGGGCCGCCTGCGTCCCCACGATTCCGTCCGCCACCGAGAGGACGTTGACCACCGCGGTGCGCGTGGCGCTGGCGTCGTCGTCGGCGACGGTCACGCGGATGGTGAAGGCCCCTACGGTGGTGTACGCCTTCGACAGGGCGAACGTCTTGCCGGTCAGTGCGAGGGCGACTGGGCCGGCGCCGAGCCCGTAGTCAACGGTCGCGGTCCACGGGTCGAGTCCGGGGTCGGTGAAGCTCCCCTTCGCGCTGTAGCTCTCCCCCGGGTAGAGGGCGACGTTGGGGAGTGCGGCGATGCTCGGCGCCACGTTTGCGACCGTCGCCGTCGTGGTGATCGTGTTGATCAGCCCGCGGGTGTCGGTGACGACGAGTTGCACGGTGTACGTGCCGTCCTGCGTGTAGGTGTGCGACGCGGTGACGCCGGTGGCGGTGGCTCCGTCGCCGAAGCTCCACGCGTAGGTGAGCGCATCGCCATCCGGATCGGTGGAGCCGGCGCCGCTCATCGCGATGCTGCTCCCTTCCTTCGATGTGTAGGGGCCATCGACGGCCGCGAGGGGCGCCCTGGTCTTGCTCTCGACGGCGATCTCCACCTGGTCGGGGAGGAGGGCGAGGAGGTTGTATCCGCTCAGCGCCTCGACCGAGTCGACGGTGACTTCATACGTCTGCCACGGGATGTTGCGGATCCCGGCGTCGTTGGGCATCACGACGGCGAGCACCGTGAGGTCCGACGGATCGTCGATGCCGGCCAGCCCCGTGTTGGCCGGCACCGTCACGGCGACTTTCCATGTGTAGGCCGGGATGGTGATCTTCCCTTCGCCCTTCACCGTCCCCTTGTTGCCCGAGGCGCCGGCGATGATGTAGACCTCCTTGCCGTTCAGCCGTGCCTCGTCGCCCAGGAAGTTCTCGAGCGCGGCCCACGGCCCCTGGTTGTTGTCGGCGGCCTGCGGGATGATGTTCGAGAAGTAGAAGGTGCTGGCGTTGTCGAGCAGCCCCGTCGACCGGTCGAACGAGCGCGCGAGGTGCCCGCGGTCGATTCCGTAGCCCGCAAAGGCGCCGGCCCCCGTGTAGTCGGCGGTCGTGTAGCGCGGCAGCGACGCCGGAAGCGCGGGGTCGAAGGTGAAGCAGTCGCAGCGATCCTGGCCGCCGATGTGCGTCGCGTCGAGGTCGTAGCTCACCCAGTTGGGGATGCCGCGCGCCGGGTTGAACGACGACGTGTACTCGGCACGCGAGACGAGCAGGTCGTCGCTGGCGTCGCTGTCGAGCGGGAGGCCGAACTCGGTGTTGTTTCCGTACTGCGCCGTCCCGCCGGCGGTGGCGACCTGCGTGTCGAGCGAATAGGTCGCCGTGGTCCCGTCAGCTGCCGTGGCGCGCACGGTGAAGGTGCCCACGGCGAGGGCATGCACCACTCCGTTGGCATCGACTGACGCGATGGCCGGCGTTTCCGATGTCCAGGTAAACGTCGTGGCGATCGTCGTCCCCTGCGGGCTCCGCAGCGTCGCAAAGAGCTGGTCCTCGAAGCCGATCGGGAGCGCCGGATCGCTGCTGAGGCGCCCGCTGAAGGAGATCGTGTTGGAGGGCGGTGGCGGAACCTGGCCGTAACACACGCCGAAGCCCGCCGCGGCCACTGGTTGCCATACGCCGTTCGCATCGCGCTGCAGCGACTGTCCCGCGGCCTCCGTCCCCAGCTCGCTCACGCCGATGTTGGTGGACGTGACGCCGGCCGCTACCCCGGACGTCGCCGAGAAGCTCCCCTCGTACGAGAGGAACTCGACGAGGCTTCCCGTGTTGTCCACGAGGGCGAAGCCATCGGGGGCGCCGTTCTGGATCCCGTTGGTCGGGAACGAGACCACGATCACGCCGCGTCCGGTGCAGCTGTTGGCGATGGTCCCGCTGAGCGTGGTGGTGTTGTACACCCCGCCGCCGTTCCCATCGTAGAGGACGATGCTCCATCCGGTGAGGTCGGTCCCGGCCGGCCCCTCGATCTCGATCGCTTCGCCGGTGTCGGTCCCGCTGTTGTCGTAGTGGATCTCGGAGAAGCGCGTCGCGGGGAGCTGCGGGGGGGGCGCCGTGGTGACGGTCACGTCGACGGTGTCGGCCTTGCCGCCCGCTTCGGTCGCGATAATCTGCGCTGCGCCCGGAGCGATGGCGGTCACCAAACCGCTCGCGTTGACCGTGGCGACGGAGACCGTGCCGCTCGCCCACGTGAAGGTCGCCGTGGGGACGACCACGCCGTTGGCATCCGTCGCGGTGGCGGTGAACGACTGCGTCGCCCCGACCACGAGCGATGCCCCGTTAGGCGCGATGGCGACGGCGGTCACCGGGGCCGGGTGTGGCGTGGCGCCGTTGTCGTTGCAGCTGCCGAAGGTGCTGGCGGCCGGACCCGACCAGCTGCCGTCCGCACGGCGTTGCAGCGACTGCCCAACCGCTTCGGTGCCCGTTTCGCTCACCCCGATGTCGGTCGAGGTCAGGCCGAGGGCCGGGCCGTTGGTCGCCGCGAAGCTTCCTTCGTACGAGAGGAACTCGACGACGGCGCCCGTGTTGTCCACCAACGCCATCCCATCCGGGGCGCCGTTCTGGATCCCGTTCACGGCGTAGTTCACCACGACCACGCCACGGCCGCTGCACGCATCCGCCACGATCCCGCTCAGCGGCTTGGTGTCGTAGCTGGCGCCGCCATTCCCGTTGTACAGCACCACGCTCCATCCGGTGAGGTCGGTCCCGGTCGGCGCCGAGACTTCGATGGCCTCGCCGGCGTCGGTCCCGCTGTTGTCGTAGTGGAGCTCGGCGATCCGCACGGACGGGAACGCAGCACCGCCTGCCAGGAGCGGGCGATGGACGAGTGGCGGGGCAACGGGCGCGGTGTCGGCGCACGCGCCGAGGACGGTGGCCAGTGCGGCTGCGGCTGCAGCTGCAACGGCACGACGGGGGAAGACGCGCATCAACGGGGGGGCAGGAGTGGGCGCAACGGAAGAGTCTGGCGTCCGAACGTCTGTGGCGCAGATGATACCCGGACGCGGTGCGCGAGCCAAGCAACATTTCGGCCACGAGCGCCACCGTGGCGCGAACGGTCCCGCCGGTTGGGCGCACGCCTCACCGAGCGCGGCCGCTGCGCGCATATTCGACGCATGATTCGCATCGCCACCATCCGTCCGTTACCGCGCGTGCCGCGTGCCTGCCTCCTGCTGGCTGCGTCGGTCCTTGCGCTTGCCCCTGCGCACGCGCCTGCGCAGGTCATCTCCGTCCCGGCAACCGGCGGGACGCGCCAGGGTCCCCTGCGCTACGGCACGGGGAACTGGGAGCCCGATTCGCTGGGGAACCACCGCGCGGTGGTGCGTGTCGACAGCGGCGGTGACGCGTTGTACGTGCGCATCCCGTGGCGGCGGCGCGACGCCTCACCGGAAAAGGTGGCCATCATCGTCATGGACGCGCGCACGCAGCTGCGCGTGCACAACGTGGCGCGCATGGACATCACCCGCGACTATGGCGACCTCGTCTTCCAGGCACCCACCGTTCCGGGCGACTACTACTTCTACTACCTGCCCTACACCGGCACCTTCAAATCCAACTATCCCAAGATCACCTATCGCACGCCGGACGACCGTCCCAACCAGGGGTGGCTGCAACGCAACGGCCTGATCCCGCAGGTGGCGCGCTCGCAGCAGTGGAAGACGCTCCCGCAGGCGACGATGGTCGGCTTCGACGCGATCAACGATTTCTCGCGCTTCACGCCGATGGAGTACATCGCCTCGCGCAGCGAGCTGGACTCGCTCCGCACGAAGTACCCGTGGGCGGAGTACTTCGCCTTTGCGGAGGATCGCGCGCTCTCCATCCGGATGACGGACGACCTCCCCGCGAAGTGGATGAAGGACCCGCCGTTCAAGCCCTTCGTGGGGACGGCGTCGCGCGGGGAGTACTACACCTTCCAAGTGGGGATCTGGGCGCATCGCACGATGGTCGACTCGCTGCGCTACGAGGCGTCGGCCTTCACGCGCAAGGGCGGCTCCGAGGTCATCCCGGCCACGGCGCTCACCTGCTTCAACCTCGAAGGGGTCGACTGGTCGGGGCGACGCTTCACGCGCCCGGTGCGGGTTCCGCGTGGCAAGGTGCAGGCGCTCTGGTTCGGCGTGCAGGTGCCGCCTAACGCCGCCCCCGGCGACTACGAGGGGGAGCTGTACCTCGGGACGAGCAATACACGCGACCGCACGCTTCGCGTCACGCTGCGGGTGACCGGCGACAGCGTGGTCAACCGCGGCGACGACGAGCCGCAGCGCCTCACGCGCCTGCGCTGGCTCAACTCGCAGCTCGCGGCGGATGACGGCTTGGTCCCGCCGTACACGCCGATGACGGTGACCGGGACCAGCGCGGCCGGCATCTCGGTCGGCGTCCTCGGGCGATCGATGACGATCGGTCAGGACGGATTCCCCACCGCCATCCGCTCCACCTTCACCGATGGCAACCGGAGCGTGGGCGGAGTGCCGCGCGACATCCTGGCGGCACCGTTGCGACTGGCGGTAGAGGACAGTGCGGGGAAGGTCATCGCATGGAGTGGCGCGCCGGCGGCGATCGACAAGCGCGCCCCCGGCGCGGTGGCGTGGAGTGCCGCACGGACCGCGGGTGCCCTGAGCTTGCAGCTGCAGGCCCAGATGGAGTTCGAGGGGACGACGGAGTATGCGGTCACGCTGCGGGCCACGCGTCGCACGGCGCTCGCCGACGTACGTCTCGAGATCCCGATGCGTGCCGAGGCGGCCACGTACATGATGGGGCTGGGGCAGAAGGGAGGGCGCCGCCCAGGCGATTTCCACTGGACGTGGGACGTGGCGAAGAAGAATCAGGATGCCGCGTGGATCGGCGGCGTGAGCGCCGGGCTCCAGTTCACCCTCAAGGACGAGCACTACGTCCGCCCGCTCAATACCAACTTCTACCTGTCCAAGCCGCTCGTCCTCCCGCGCAGTTGGGGGAACGAGGGGAAGGGGGGATGCGACATCACCGACGCCAAGGGGGCGACGCCGGCGCGCGTGAACGTGACCTGCTTCTCGGGCGCGCGCGTGCTCGAGGCCGGCGACTCGCTGCGCTTCGACTTCCGGCTGATGATCACCCCGTTCAAGCCGCTCGACGTCGCCGGGCAGTGGAAGACGCGCTACTTCCACGCCTTCGTCCCCGTCGACTCCATCGCCAGGCGTGGCGCCAACACGGTCAACGTGCACCACGCCAACCGCGTGAATCCGTGGATCAACTACCCCTTCCTCGAGCCGGCGCAGATGAAGGCGTACATCGACACGGCGCACGCCAGGGGGATGAAGGTCAAGATCTACTACACCGTCCGCGAGATCACCAACCACGCGCCGGAGCTGTTCGCCCTTCGATCGTTAGGCGATGAAGTGCTCTCGACCGGGCCGGGAGGCGGCTACTCGTGGCTGCAGGAGCACCTGGGCGCCGACTACCTCGCCGCCTGGCACGTCCCCGAGATCAGGGACGCCGCCGTGGTCAACAGCGGCGTCTCGCGATGGCACAACTTCTACGTGGAGGGGCTCGACTGGCTGGTGAAGCACGTCGGGATCGACGGGCTGTACATCGACGACGTCGCCTTCGATCGCATCACGATGAAGCGCGTGCGCAAGGTGCTCGACCGCGGCAATCCCGGCGCACTCATCGACCTGCACTCCGCCAACCAGTACAACCCGCGCGACGGCTTCGCCTCGAGCGCCAACCTCTACCTCGAGCACTTCCCCTTCCTCAACCGCCTCTGGTTTGGCGAGTACTTCGACTACGACTCGGCCCCGGACTACTGGCTGGTGGAGGTCTCGGGGATTCCGTTCGGCTTGATGGGTGAGATGCTGGAGAAGGGGGGCAACCCGTGGCGCGGGATGACGATGGGAATGACGGCGCGCCTTCCCTGGAGCGGCGACCCGGCGCCGCTCTGGAAGGTGTGGGATGCCTTCGGCATCCAGCGCTCGACGATGATGGGGTGGTGGTCCGGGCAGTCGCCGGTGACCACGGGGGACTCGCTCGTCCTGGCGACCACGTGGCGCGCCCCCGGCAAGGCGATGGTGTCGTTAGGCTCGTGGCACGACACCGACACCAGGGTCACGCTGCGCATCGACTGGAAGGCGCTCGCCCTCGACCCCGCCCGCACCCGCCTCCGCGCCCCCGCGATCGAGAACTTCCAGCCCGCCGCCACCTGGAAGCCCACGGACCCCATCCCCCTCCCCGCCAAGAAAGGCCTCCTCCTGCTCCTCGAGCAACACTAGCCCCCGGCAGTCTCGTCCTCTCGTCTTCTGCCTCTTTTCGGTGTCCGAAAACGGCGAGTCTCGCCCATGCCGGGTGTTAGACTCCAGCCATGCCCCTCGACCGATCCTCCTGCTACCGCGCGCTCACCGCGCGCGACGCGCGCTTCGACGGCGTCTTCTTCGTCGGGGTGACCTCGACGCGGATCTATTGCCGGCCGGTGTGTCGCGCCAAGACGCCGCGCGAGCGCAACTGCCGCTTCTTCTCCAACGCCGCGGCGGCTGAGCGCGCGGGCTTCCGCCCGTGCCTTCGCTGCCGCCCCGAGCTCGCCCCGGGCAATGCCCCGGTCGATGCGGAGTCGGTGCTCGCCGAACGCGCGGCGCGTGGCATCGCAGCGGGGGCACTCAACAGTGGCTCGGTCGAGGAGCTCGCCGCCGCCCTCGGCGTGACCGGGCGTCACCTGCGACGCGCGGTGGTGCAGCACCTCGGCGTCTCTCCCATCGACCTCGCCACCACGCACCGATTGCTGCTGGCCAAACGCCTGTTGCAGGACACCGCGCTCCCTGTGGCGCAGGTGGCGTACGCGTCGGGATTCGAGTCGCTGCGGCGATTCAACGCCGCCTTCAAGGCGCGCTACCGGTTGACCCCCGTCTCGCTCCGTCGGGAGGCGGAAGGGGTGAACGCGGAGGGGGTGGATCGTGCCACTCCGGTTGTCGCCGCGGCCAATGGCGATCGCCGCGATGACGTCGTGCTCACCCTCGATTATCGTCAACCGCTGCACTGGGAATCGCTTTTCGACTTCCTCGCCGCCCGTGCGACGCCGGGGGCCGAGTATGTCGACGATGGGCGCTACGCCGCGACGGTGCGAGTCCCGGCCTCGCTTGCGACGGCCGGGGAGGCGCCCGGTGGAGGCGCGGCGCCGGCGACGCCCTCGCTGTCACGCGCAGCACGCGACGCGGATGCGGTGCTCACCGGGCACGTCATCGTCGCCATGACCGGAGCGTCGACCGCCGGTCGCCGTCGCCGCGCGCCTAACGCCAAGTCGGGCGAGATCGTCGTGCGCATCTCGTCGTCGCTCGTGCCGGTGCTCATGCCGGTCTTGGCGCGCCTTCGGGACCTGCTCGACCTGGACGCCAACCCCGATGCCATCGCGCGACACCTCGCGCGGACCGGCGTGGCCGTCGCGCCGAGCGACGTCGCAGGCGTGCGCATCCCCGGCGCGCTCGACGGCTTCGCGCTCGCCGTCCGTGCGATCCTTGGGCAGCAGGTGAGCGTGCGCGGGGCAACGACGGTGATGGGGCGGTTGGTGGAGCGCTACGGCGAACCGTACGACGGGGGGCATCCTTCGCTCTCGCGGCTCATGCCGACCGCGACAACGCTGGCGCGCCTGCGCACCGGGGACATCGCCTCGTTAGGGATGCCGGGGGCACGTGCCGACGCGGTGCTGGCGCTGGCCCGTGCCGTCGCCGCGGGCGACCTGCAACTCACGCCGGGGGGCGATGCCGCGCGCACGATTCGCGTCCTCACCGCCCTTCCCGGGATCGGCGACTGGACGGCGCACTACATCGCCATGCGTGCGCTGCGCTGGCCCGATGCCTTTCCAGCCAACGACCTGGTCCTGCGACGGGCGGCAGGGAACCTCACCGCGGCGCAGCTCCTCCGGCTCGCCGAGCCGTGGCGTCCATGGCGCGCCTACGCCGCCATGCACCTCTGGCGCACGGCGGGCGCGGCGCCACCGCCACGCCCAGCATCACCGCCCGCTGCATCGAACTCTGCCCGGCGCACGCGCGCCGAGTCGTGATCGACGCGCCCCTGATTCGATGTTACGACGAATACCCGACGATCCCGTCCCGACGCAGGAGCCACCGCGATGACCGCCGATCACACCGTGTATTACACGACCATGCCCTCGCCGCTCGGGGAGTTGCTCCTGACCGGTGATGGTCGCCACCTGACCGGACTATACATGACGCCGCACACGCACGGCCCGTCGCGTGGCGACGATTGGGTGCGCCGTGACGCGGACTTCGCCGACGCCCGGCGCCAGCTCGAGGAGTACTTTGCCGGCTCGCGGGTGACGTTCGAGATCCCCCTTGCGCCTGACGGGACGGAGTTCCAGCGGCGGGTGTGGATGGCGCTGCGCGACATCCCGTACGCGCAGACCGTGTCCTACGGCGACATCGCCCGAGAGATCGGAAATCCCAAGGGGGTGCGGGCCGTGGGACTGGCCAACGGGCGGAACCCGATCTCGATCATCGTCCCGTGCCACCGCGTGATCGGGAGCAACGGGTCGCTCACCGGCTACGGCGGGGGGCTGGACCGCAAGCAGTGGCTCCTCGAGCACGAGGCGCGGCACGGTGGATTCGCCGGAACCCCGCTCGGTGGTGCGGCGTGAGCGCTCGCGTAGCGTGACCGCTGGCGTGGCGTGACCGGCGGCGCCGGCGCGCCACCGGCGCATTGCGGCTGTGGTCGCCCCCTCCCCAAACGTGCAGGGCTGCAACCACGTCCAACCAGCGACAGCAGCTCCGCACCTCGCGCCGCGACGGCGCCAGGCCGTGCGCACCCTGATCGACTGCACGCGTGTGCGCGCGCTCCTTGACAGCGCTCCAGCTGCAACCTAAGCTCGCGCAACCGGAACGCCGCGGTGGTTGCCGCTGGCGGACACGACCGGGCGACGCAAGGGGGCGCATGGGCGCAGCGGTGACGATGGCCGAGGGCGACGTTGCCATCCGTCCCCTGTCGCACCACAGCACCAACCGGCGGATCCTCGACCTGGTGCTCCCGCTCGTCACCCCGGGGACACGTCTCCTCGACCTTGGCGCGGGCGAAGGCTTCCTGTCGCAGGCGGTTGGCGAGCATGTGCGCCGAGTCCACGGGCGCGCGCCGGCGACGCAGCTCTCGGCGTGCGATGTGACGCCAGGGATCTTCCGCTATCGCGACGTGGCGTGCGACCCGCTCGATCCCGGTGGCGCGCTGCCCTATGCCGACGCCAGCTTCGACGTCGTGTGCAGCGTCGAGGTGGTGGAGCACGTGCAGGATCAGTTCCGATTCTGCCGCGAGATCCTGCGCGTCCTCAAGCCGAACGGGACGGCCGTCGTGAGCACGCCCAACATCCTCAACCTCAATTCGCGCCTGCGCTTCCTGCACTCGGGGTTCGCGACGCTCTTCGATCCGCTCCCCCTTTCCTCCACCGACGTGGTGCACACCTCCGGGCACATCCACCCCGTCAGCTACTACTACCTCGCCTACGCGCTCCTCCACGGCGGGGCGGAGTCGGTGGGGGTCACGTACGACCGCTTCAAGCGATCGGCGCTCCTCTCGCTCGCCGTCTGCTTCCCGATCCTGCTGGCGGGCAACGCCGCGTTCCGCTCGCGACTGCTTCGCAAGCACGCGCGCACCGCCGGGGAAAATGGCGCGCTGCTCGACGTGATGAACGACTGGCGGATGCTCAGTGCGCGCAGCGTCGTGGTGGTCGCCCGCAAGGGCGCCTAGGCGCCGCGCTCGCGCCGGGGCGGAGCCTTGGCGCCCACCGCCTGCACGACCGCGCCGATCTCTGCACCGTCGGTGACATCCCACGCGTAGTCATCGGGGACGAAGGGACGGGCGATATGGACGCGCGCGGTGCGGTAGGCCATGCGCCCGTCGGCGCGCCGCGCGCCGCGCAGGTGCAACTCGCGCACCTTGGTGGCCTTCACGATCTCGGCGGCGTTGGCGTGCCGCACGCCGCCCCCCGCCATGACCGTGATCCGGTTGGCCCCGCGACGGACGAGGCGGGCGATCATCTCCGTCCCATCCACTGCCGTCGTCGCCCCGCCCGAGGTGAGGACGCGGTGCACGCCTAACGCCTGCAGGGCGTCGAGCGACTCGTCGAGGTCGCGCGTGGCGTCGAAGGCGCGATGGAAGGTGAAGGGGAGGGGATGGGCAGCCTCGATCAGCGCGCTCGTTCCATCCTCGTCGATCGTCCCGTTGGGGTTGAGCGCCCCGCTCACGATGCCGTGGATGTCGCACGACTTGGCGAACTCGATGTCGCGGAGCATGACCTCGATCTCGGCGGCGTCGTAGAGGAAGTCGCCGCCGCGCGGGCGCACGATGGCGAAGACCGGGATCCCGACGCAGCGCAGGACGGCGCGCATCATCCCGCCGCTGGGGGTCGTCCCCCCCTCGACCAGGTTGGCGCACAGTTCGAGGCGGCCGGCGCCGGCGTGCTCGGCGGCGATCGCGCCCTGCACCGAATCGACGCAGGCTTCGACGAGGAGGCTCATGGGTGACCCGTTCCTAACGAGCGAGCTGCCCCGCACGGACGAGCGCCGACGTGGCGATCATCCATTGGGCCAGGTAGTAGGTGCCGAGGACGAAGGCGCGCGACCCCGCGAAGTCGGCGCGAAAGCGCACCAGCGCCAACGCCGCGTCCGATGCCACGAAGAGCACCGCCCCCACCGCCGCCCACCACGCCCCGTCGTGCGCGTCGAGGCGCGACCGCTCGAGCGCCTGCCACGCCATTGTCAGGATGACGAGCATGTACACGATCACGGGGAGGCGCAATGGACCCAGGAACGGCCAGAGCATCGAGAGGAGGACCGCACCGATGGCAAGGAGCGGGAGCGCCGTTGCCGAGTGTCGCGAGAAGCCGCCGTCGCGCGTGAAGGCGCCGATGTAGCACAGGTGCGCGACGAGAAACGAGACCAGCCCGGCGACGAACCGGTCGCGCGGGAGCATCAGGAAGACGTCGCCGGCGAGCGAGAAGAGCAACCCCGCCGCGACCAGGAGGGCGTAGCGATCGCCATCGGTGCGCAACGCGCGGAAGGCGAGGGCGATGACGAGGATCGTGGAGAGCGGCTTGAACAGGTACACCTGCGCCGGCACGGCCGCGTACTCCGCGCGCAGGAGGAGGGCGAACGAGGCGAGCAGCGCAATGGAGAGGAGCTGCCAGGGGCGCACGGCGTGTCGGAAGCGCGTGTCGGGGGAGCGAGGGCTCCCGTGAGGCGGACGGCGGGGTGCCCGGCGCGCGCGTCGGCACTCCGAGGCGGGCACAAGCTTGCGCCGGGGGACGGGGGCCGCAACCGGGACGCACCCGACCCTGCACGTCGCGATCGCCGCGGCTAATTTCTCCCTCCCCCTCCCGCACGGCCCGCGCAGCGACTCCCCAGGCTCATCTCACCTGTCGTGGCTGGAACCCGTTCGTCCGACCTGCAGTTCGACCTCTGGCCGCAACGCATCTTCGTCGAGGAGCTCGACCACAAGTCGATCGCCGGTGAGCGCACGCGCGTGCAGGGGATGTTCAAGGTGCGGTACGAGCGCGAGGGGGGGATCCATCAGGTCTTCCTCGACCATCACGGGTGGTATTGCGCCGAGCACGGGCCGGCATGCCCGGCCGTGCTGGAAGTCACCGCGAGACGGGACGGGTCGCGGCCAAGTTGAGCGACCTCTGGAGGAATTCATGATGTTGAACCGTCGCCTGGGGGCGCGCACTGCGACCCTCGCAGCACTCCTTGCGCTCGCGACCGTCCCGTTGATGCTGACGGCCTGCGGTGGCGGGGGCGATTCCCCATCCGGCCCGGGTGGCGTTGCCTCCGTTGCGCTCAATGCGCCGAGCCTCACGATGCTCGTCGGGCGCACCGAGCAGCTGACGGCGACGGCCAAGGATGCGCAGGGGAGCACGATCGCCGGCGCCCCGGCCGCCAGCTGGAAGACGTCCAATGCGGCGGTTGCCACGGTCACCGCGGGCGGGCTGGTGACCGCGGTGGGCAACGGGAGTGCGTCCATCACCGCCACCATCTCGGGAAAGAGCGCGAGCGCGGCGGTCACCGTGTCGCCGGCGCCGACCTCGGTGACGGTGAACATGCCCGGGACGAGCTTCACCCCGTTCCACGCCACGCTCAAGGTGGGAGGGACGGTGAGCTACGTGTTCCCGTCGCTCGCCCACAACGTGATCTTCGACAAGATCGCCGGCGTCCCCGCCGACATCCCGGGCCAGGTCTCGAACCAGACGGTGAACCGCACGTTCAACACGGTCAGCCTCTACAAGTACGTCTGCTCGCTGCATCCGGGAATGGAAGGCGAGGTGGACGTCGTCCCGTAAGGGAGAAGACGAGAGGACGGGAAGACGAGAGGACGAGAAAAGAGCGGGGGCGGCTCCTCAGGGAGCGCCCCCGCTTTGCTCGTCGTGCCTTTCGCGGAAGGCTGCCTACTGCGTCACGCCCCGGAACGACGGCACGTACCCCGGGAAGACCGTGCCGAGGTTGGCGTTCCCCAGCCGGTTCTGCACGATCTCGCCCAGGATGTCGCGGTAGTCGACGGAGACCGGGAGATCCTGCCGGTCGACGAGGTTGGCCGGGTCGAGCGACTTCCAGTTGTTGGTGAGGACACGCCCGCCGCGGATGCCGCGTCCCATCGCGAACATCGCGGTGCCGCGTCCGTGGTCGGTGCCGCGGCTCCCGTTCTCGCGCACGTTGCGCCCGAACTCGGAGAGGACGACGACGGTGACGTTCTGCGTGAGTCCCGACGAGATGCAATCCTGCCAGAAGGCGCCTAACGCCTGTGACAGCTGCGTCATCGTCGTCGACATCCCGCCGGTGAGCGGGTTCTGGTCGGTGTGGGTGTCCCACCCGCCGATGTCGAGGTGGATCGCTTCCACGCCGATGTCGGCCTTGATGAGCGCGGCCGACGAGCGCAGCCCGCGCGCGAGCCCGGTGTTGGGATAGACGGCGCCGTTGGCCGGCGTGTAGCCCGAGATGTTGAGCGACCGCAGGAGGTTGATGGTGGCGATGGCGTTGAGCGCCGCCGTCTTGGCCGGCTCGATCGAGTCGGTGTACTCCGTCTGGAGCCACGCGGTGCGCTCGTTGCGCGTCGTGCTGCTCCCGGAGATGCCGTAGTTGGCAGGATCGGGCATGGGCACGGTCAGCGGCCCGCCCTTGAGCGTGTCGACGAGGCCGTCGGAGATCCCGATGCCGCGAAGCGCTGCGGCGTTCTTGATGGGTGAGGTGGTGGCGAGGTGTCGCCCGAGCCACCCCGTGTTCACGCTCAAGTCGTTAGCCTTCCCCACTTCCATGAAGTGCTGCGCGTCGAAGTGGGAGCGCGTGTTGTAGGTGAGCCCGGCGCCGTGCACCACGAGGAGGTTCCCCGCCTGGTAGGCCGGCATCAGGAAGCGCATCGCCTGCGGGAAGGCGAAGAAGTTGTCGAGGGCGATGCCGCGCGTGGCGGTCGCGCTCGAGTCGGGGCGCGGGATGGCGATGGTGGGGCGCCCGCTGTAGTACAGCGGGTCGCCGAACGGCGCGCATAACGAGAGTCCGTCGGCGCCCCCGCGCAGGAAGACCGAGACGATGACGTCACGCTCGCCGGCGAACGAGTCGGCGAACGAGACCTTGGGGAGCCACTCGGGGTAGGCCCACGCATACAGCGCGGCTCCCGACATCCCCCCCGCGGTGCCGAGGAAGTCGCGGCGGCTGACGAGTTCGTTGTACTCGGTGCACGCGCAGTCGTCGTGCAGGTCGTGGCTCATGGGTGGCTCCGGGCGTCCTGGCGGTGGCGAGACGGTGACGTGACGATGCAGCGGGTCGCGTGGGCGTCCCGGGTCAGATCCACTGGAAGGTCGAGGAACTCAGGGCGAGCGAGAGCGTCTCGCGCACGCGCTGGGCGGTCGGCGTCGCCTGCACCTTCACGTAGGCGAGGAGTTGCGCCTTGAGCCGGTCCGGCATCTCCCCACCGAAGACGGCCTTGTCGATGGCGGCGATGATGGCGTCGTGCGTGTTGGTGCCGTTGAAGCGCGCGATGTCGAGCGTCATCTCGCCGGTGGTGCCGAGGTTGGCGAGCGTGACGGCGTAGTTCCATCGTTGCTGCACCCCGCCCGCCCAGTAGTCGGCGCGGTCGGGATAGCCGTCGGGCGGATCCCACGCGAACATCGGCTGCCCGAGCGCCGTGAGCGCCCGGCGCGGTGCGGTGACACCGCTCACCACGGGGTTCACCGCGCGCAGCGCGGAGAGGAGGAAGGTGTACGGTCGCTTGAGCTTGGGCGCCGCAGCGGCAACGTTCGCCGGCGTGAGCACCGCGCGCACCATCGAGGGGATGTCGCCCTGCGTGCGAGTGTAGACCGAGGCCACGGCGGTGATCTGCGCGGGGGTCGGGTCGTACTCCAGCAGGAAGCGCAGCATCTTCTTCGCGATGAACTTCGCCGTGCTCGGGTGCTTCACGAGGAAGTCGAGCATCTGGTCGCCTTCGCTCTTGGCTGCCGCGCCGGCGCTCGTCGGCATCGCGGGGAGCGCCTGCCCCATCACGGTCTTGGCGGCGAAGTCATGCCCAGACGCGTCGAAGGTGAAGTTGCCGCGCCCGTTGAGCGTCCACCCCGTGAGGACGCGCGCCAGCTCGCGCACGTCGACCTGCGTATAGCCGCCGTCGACGCCGAGCGTGTGCAGCTCCATGATCTCGCGCGCGTAGTTCTCGTTGAGCGTGCGCTGGCGGTTGCGGGTGTTGTCGAGGTACTCCAGCATCGCCGGCGAGTGCGCGCTCGCCTTGAGGAGGTCGGGAAACTTGCCTAACGCGTGCCGGCGGATGACGTCCTTGTCGTCCACCAGCTTGAGGTAGTTGACCTGCGAGAATGAGATGTTGAAGTGGTCGCTCCAGAACTCGACCATGCGCTCGTACAGCTGGCGCTTGGAGAAGGCGGCGCGATAGAGCGTCGCCTCGGTGAGCTGGTTCTGCAGCATCCCCTGGTCGAGGTTGTACAGCTGGTCGACCGTCTGCCCGAGGTACGGATAGTTCTGCGCGACGAAGTTCTGCGCGAACGCGTCGTCGACCTTGGCGTACGCGAGGTGATAGTTCAGGTACCCGGCGAAGCCGAGCTTCTTCGCCAGCTTGAGCTCCTCCTCGGTGACGCCGTTGGTCACGCGGCGCACCAGGCGCGTGAGCGCCGAGTCCCATCCCTTCTGCACCGGCGGGGTGTTCTTCCCAAACGGGTCGAACGTGGGATTGGGGGGCTGTTGCAGCAGGCGCTTGACCATCGTGCGTGTGGCCGATGGCTTCGTCCCCTGTTGCGCCGCGACGGAGCCGGCGCTCGCCATCGACGCCGCCGCCATCGAAACGCCGAGGGCAAAGAATCGCCGGCGTGACGGGCGTTCCTCCTGCCTAACGTCGACGCGGTCCCCCGCCTCGGCCGCGGCATCCAGGGCATCGGCCAGTTCGCCGGTCGGCTGCTCCATTGTTCCGTCCTCGCGCTGCGGCACGGTGTGGCGCATACAGCTCCCCTGCTCCCCGTGTTGATGGTGCGCACGCGGCGCACCGGTGTGGATCGTGGTTCGACGTCGTGGTGCGTCGCGATGTTAGCGGGACGTTCGCGGGACGTTCGCGCGATGTGCGCGACGTGCGCGCGACGTTAGCACGCCGTGCGACGGCGGGCAATTCGACGCCGCTCGCCGGCGGACGCCGGCGTTCCGCGCCCGTCGTGCGACCCGGGAACGCTACGGTTGAGCTGCAATCTCCTCCGTGCGGCGGCGCACAATGCCCACGTGCACCGAGGGGGCCGCAGCCCGTCGCCGAATGCGCCCCGCATCACGTCGTGACGACCGTCACTGGCCGATGAGGTCGGCGTCCTCGCCCGCGCCCCCCTCCTTCCCGTCCTTGCCCAGCGTCATGAGGTCGAAGCCGTTCGCGTTGCGCACCCCCGGTGACCGGTAGGCGTAGGGACGGTCCCACGGATCGAGCGGGACGTCCTTGCGCAGGTACGGCCCTTTCCAGTTCGCGGGGACCGGTTCGCGCGTCGGCTTCACGCGCAACGCGGCCAGCCCCTGCTCGCTGGTGGGATACGCGCCGTTGTCGAGCCGGTAGCTGTCGAGCGCCGTGCCGAGGAGCGCCATCTGCGTGCGCGCCGTGGTCGACTTCGCCTCGCCCACGCGCCCGAAGATCTGCGGCGCCACCAGCCCGGCGAGCAGCGCGAGCACGATGATGACGACGAGGAGCTCGAGCAGGGTGAAGCCACGACGACGGCGCGCACGGGTCAGCATGCGTGGGATCATAGCGCGGAGGCGTTGATCGAGTAGATGGCCTGGAGCATGGCGAGGGCAACAAATCCCACCATGGCGCCAAACGCGATGATGAGCAGCGGTTCGATGAGTGCCACCAGCGAGCGGAGCGTACGCTGTGATTCGGCGTCGAAGGTGTCGGCCACGCGCAGCGACATCGCGTCGAGCGACCCGCTCTCTTCGCCCACCGCCAGCAGCTGCGTGGCCAGCGGGGGCAGCGCCCCGCCGAGCGATGCCGCCACCGGCTCGCCGCGCGCCACGGCGCGCTCCGCCGTTTCGAGCGCCGCCCGAACGGCGAGGTTGTCGACGGCCTCACGCCCGACGCGCAGCGCCGTCAGCAGCGGTGCCCCGCCGCGCAGCAGCGTGCCGAAGGCTCGTGAGAAGCGCGCCGTGGCCACCGCACGCTCGAGCCCCCCCGCCACCGGCCACTCCAACCGAGCCGCGTGCCATCGCTCGCGGTTGCCGGGGACGACGAGCCAGGCGCGCGCCGCCACGAGCGCCGCCACGCCTAACGCCAGCCATGCCCACCACCAGTGCACGGCTGCCGAGCTGGTGGCAATGAGGAGGCGCGTGGACAGCGGGAGCGCACCGCCGGTGTCGTTGAGGATCGCGACGAAGCGCGGAACGACGAAGGTGAGCAGGACGACGACTCCCACACCGGCCACGATCCCCATCAGCGCGGGGTAGAGGAGCGCGGCCCGCAACTGGGCGCGCAAGTCGCGCGCACGCTCGACGTGCTCGGCGAATCGCGCCAGCGCCTCGTCGAGCGTCCCGCTCTCCTCGCCGGCGCGGACGACCGCGGGGGCGAGCGACCCGAAGATCGCCTGGCGCTCACGCAGGGCGTTGGCCAGCGTCTCGCCGCGTTGCACGTCGCGGCGCACGGCATCCAGCGCGCTCCCGAGCTCCGCGGTCCCCGCGTGCTCGGCGGCGAAGCGGAGCGCACGATCGAGCGTCGCACCGCCGGCGAGCATGGACGCCAGGGTGCGCGCGGCCGTCGCCAGCGCGGCGTCGCGGCGTCGCCCGTCGAGCCAGGGGAGGTGTCGCGCCGCATGCATTCCGTCAGATGCAACGGGTGCCACGTCGACGGGCACCAGCGTCTGCCGTCGCAACTCCTCCATCGCCGCGCGCGGCGTCTCGGCCTGCACGACCCCTTCCACCATCTCTCCGGCGGGGGTGGCGGCGCGATAGCGATAGGCGAGGCTCACGCGTTGCTCACGGGCGAGGGTCCGGGAACTCGCGACGCGCGAACGGCGCCACGCCGTCATGCGTCGGGGCATCCTCGAGACTCAGGACGCGACGGACCTCCTCGGGCGTCGTCACCCCGTCGTGCACCAGCATGGCCGCCGAGTCGAGCAAGGATGGGGCACAGAAGCTCCGGCCGGCCGGGCGCATCTCGTCGATGGTTCCGTGACTCGCGATGTAGCGGCGATCGCGCTCGTCCGGGAGGTACAACTCGTAGATCCCGGTTCGGCCGCGATAGCCGGTCCCGCCGCAGGCGTCGCAGCCGGTGCCTCGCCGGGCGCCGGTCGCCGCCGCGTTGCGCAGGTGCGGACCGCCAAGCCCCGCGAGCGACGCATCGTCAGGAGCAATCTCTCGCGCACACGAGGTGCAGTTCACGCGCACCAGGCGCTGGGCCAGCACCCCGTGCACGGTCGCTGCCACGAGATACGGCTCGATCCCCATGTCGATGAGGCGCGTGATGGCGCCGGGGGCGTCGTTGGTGTGCAGCGTGGTGAGGACCAGGTGCCCGGTGAGCGCGGCCTGCACCGCCATCTCGGCGGTCTCGCGGTCGCGCATCTCGCCCACCATGACGATGTCCGGGTCGTGGCGCAGGATCGACCGCAGGACGTTCGCGAAGCCGAGCCCCGCCTTGCGATTGACCGGGACCTGGGTGACGCCGGCCACCTGGTACTCCACCGGGTCCTCGACGGTCACGATCTTCACCCCGGGCTCGTTGCGCCTGGCGAGCGCGGCGTACAGCGTCGTCGTCTTCCCGGACCCTGTCGGCCCGGTGACGAGGATGAGCCCCGAGGCGCGCTGCACCAGCGGTTCGAACGCGACCCGCACCGCCGGCGGCATCCCGAGCGACCCGAGGTCGCGCACACCGCCGGCGCTCGTCCCCTGGTCGAGGATGCGCAGCACCAGGCTCTCGCCGTGCAGCGCGGGGAGCGTCGAGGCCCGCAGGTCCACCTCGCGCGATCCGAGCTTCACGCGCGCTCGCCCGTCCTGCGGGAGCCGCCGCTCGGCGATGTCGAGCCCGGCGAGCAGCTTCAGGCGCGAGATGACGCCACCTTGCAGCGTGGCGGGATACGTCGCGACCTCGCGCAGCACGCCGTCCATGCGTAGCCGCAGGCGCAAACCGCCGCGCGTGCACTCGAGGTGGACGTCGCTCGCCCCGCGCTGCAACGCGTCGCTCAGGAGGGCGTTCACCAACTGGACCACGGGGGCGTCGTTGGCCTGCGCGCGCAGGTCGCCGAGCCCGGCGTCGCCAGCCGCAACGCCCTCGCCGGCACCGGCCGCCTCGACCACTTCCCGGCGTGCGCCCAGCAGCGCCGCCTGCACGTCCTGCGGCGAGGCCTCGACCACGCGCACCGCACGCTGGTAGAGCCGCGCCAGCTCGTCCGTGACGGTGACGTCCAGTGCACGCCCCGCCGCGACGACGAGCGCACCGTCAGCCGCAAACGCGAGCGGCACCAGCGCATGCTCCTCGAGATACGCGGACGGCAGGCGGGACGCGAGCTCGCCCGTGGCGGCGAGGCGCAGCGCCTCCGCCGTCACGCCCTCCCGTCTCCCGTCTCCGGTCTCCCGTCCGCCCATCACGGCTTCTTCTTCGGCAGGTTGGAGAGCGAGTCGAGCGCCCCAGGCTGCGCGCCGTTGATCCGACCGCGCACGCGCTCGCGGATCGTGTCGGCGTCGGCGTCCGAGCGCACGATGAACGGCGTGACGAAGATGGCGACCTCGCTGCGGTTGCGGCTCGTCGTGCGGCGCCTGAAGAAGGCGCCGAGGAGCGGAATGTCCTTGAGGAGCGGGACGCCGCTCTCGATCACCTCGCGGTTGTCGCCGATGAGCCCCGCGATCACGACGGTCTGCCCGTCGCGGATCACGGTGCGCGTCGTCGCCTCGCGCGTGGAGATGACGGGGGCGTTGAGCGCCGACTGGATGGTCTGCGTGGTGAGGGTGCTCACCTCCTGCAGGATCTGCACGCTCACGTAGTCGTCGTCGTTGATGGTCGGGACGATCGTCAGCTGCGTCCCGACGTCCTCGAACTGCACCGTGCGGTCGATGGCGACGTCGTTGCCCAACCGCGTCGACGCGATGAAGGGGACACGGCTCCCCACCAGGATGCGCGACTCCCGGTTGTTGACGGCGAGGATCGATGGCGTGGAGAGGACGCGCACCTGCGACTTCGTGGAGAGCGCCCGCAGGATGGCCCGCACGTTGGCGTTGCGCAGCGTCACCACGCGCACGGCAAAGTCGCGAAGCGAGCTGGAGTCGGCGGCCGCCGGGTTGCCTGAGGAGATGTCGGTGCTCCCGCCCACGCTGCGCCAGTCGACGCCGAACTGGTCGCCCGTGCCTAACGTCACCTCGGCGACCGTGACCTCGAGCAGGACCTGCGCCGGGCGCGCGTCCAGCGCCTGGATCGTCTCCTGCAGCAACGGGAAGTTGGGGGGGCTGGTGCGGATGAGGAGCGAGTTGGACGGCCCGTGCGGGACCACCGTCGTCTGCCCGGTGAGCGCCCCGGGCGTTCCCGGGGCGGCGCTGTCGCTGCGCGTGGCGCTCGCCGATGCCGCGGCCGGTGCCGACAGCGGGACGGAGAGCGGGACATCGCGGCGCATCCGGAAGGCGTCACCCTCGCGCTGGCGGAACGACTCCAGCGTGCGCGACAGGGCAAGGTCGTCGAGCGAGCGGCGCCCGGAGCGTGACACGGACACGCCGAACAGCTGCCCTAACGACTCGGCCAGGTCGTCGGCGTTGGCGTACTTGAGGTTCACCACGTACGTGCGCAGCCCTGCCTCGCCCTGCGGCTTCTCGTCCAGCCGGCGCAGGAGGTCGAGATAGCGTGCCACGTTGGCGCCACGATCGGTGATGAGGAGCGCGTTGGAGCGTGGCACCGCCTCGATGCTCGCCCCGGGTCCGGCGACCTGCTTGAGTGCCGTTGCCCCCTCGTCGGCGCGGATCCCCTGCAGCGGAACGAGCTGCGTGACCAGGCCGAACGGTGGCGGGTCCGGAAAGTCGAGCCCCGTGCGCACCTGGCCGGTCTTGGGCGCCTTGTCGGCCGGATACACCTGCGCCACGCTCCCGCGTACCACGGCGACGAGTCCCTTCGACTCGAGGATCCCCTCGAGCAGCGCGCCGAGTTCACCCGGCGGGACGGGCGACGGCGTGGAGAAGGTGATACGCGCGTCGGACGGGACCTCTGACGTGACGGCCGTGAGCCCCATCGCCGCGGCCAGCGACCGGATCACATCGCCTAAAGGAGCATCGCGGAAGTCCAGCCGGGTGCCTGCGGCTGCCCCCTGTTGGGCGTTGAGCACAACGGGCGTTGCCGCGAGCGCCGCGCCCAGCGCCCCCCCGAGCAGCGTCGTGACGGCAACCAGCCACCGCGTGGCGCGCGGGAACGCACGCGGCGGAGTCGCGGGAAGCACCGCGTGTCGCGCCGGTCGAGGACCGCAGGAGACCGAGTCGTGGGAACGCCTCACGGGCGATCCTCCGGGGAAACGAGTCGCAATGTCATGCGCCCCTGCGGGCCGGCCACCACGACCGTACCCGGGGCAATGGAGATCACGCGATAACCGCCGTCGCGATCACCCACCGAGTACAACCGGGCGGGGCCGCCGAGCGGGTCCAGCTGCAACAGGGCCTGCGTCCCGCGCGCACCGACGACCGTCCCAAGCAGGACTGGCTCGCCGGCAACAGCGGGCGATGGGACGCCCATCGTCGCCGTGTCGGCCACCGCGCCGCCTGACGAGTCCATGGCGGCGTCGGGAGGTGAATAGCGCGACGTGGGTGGCGAGCGCCGCGGGGAGAAGACGTTGGCAATCACCACGTCCTCGGCGAGTGCGGGACTGCCAGGGGTGAGTGCGGGAAGGGCCATCGTGGTGTCACCGGGGAGCCCGGCCTGCGTGTCGTCATCGCCGACGGCTGGCGGGAGGACGAGGAACGTCCCCCCCAACACCGCCCCGAGGGCGGCGACGGCAAAGAGCGTGGTGCGGCGCACGCGCATCAGCGATCCCCCGTCATGGCTCGAGGACGAAGGGGGCGCGGATGGCGACCGACAGCTGCAGCAGCTCCCCGCGCAGCGACGGGTTGGGCGATACCGACAGCTCCGTGACCTCGACCCACCGCCCGCCGTGCTCCAGTCGCGACAGGAAGTCGGCGAGGCCGTACACGTCGCTCACCGCCGAGACCAGGGCGGGGATGGCCGGCGTGGCGCCGGAGTCAGGAGTGCTGGCGACGTCGAGGCGAGTCACGCTCACCCGGCTGGCCGAGGCGTACTCCTGCAGCAACGCCTGCAACGCCGACGCGGCGAGCGCCGGCGTGCGGCCGCGCACCAGGCGCACCGGGAGCGCCTCGGCCTGCTGCGACCGACGCTGCACCGCCGCCTCCAGCGCACTACGCTGCGCGCCTAACGCCACCAGCTGCGCGCGCTGCCGCCGCAGCGCGTCGATCATCGCCTCGCGGTCGCGCCAGCGCGCCGCCGCCGGGACGGCGACGACCGTGACGAAGACCGCGATGGTGAGCACCGCGCCCCCGAGGGCGATGGTCCGGCGCTCGCGCGCGTCAGGCGCCAGGACGGACACGGAGGGCAAGGGAGAAGGTCTCGCGCGTGCGCGCGCCGTCGCGGAAGCGCGAGCTGGCGGCGCGTAGTCGCACGTTCTCGAAGCGGCCGTCCTTGTCGAGCGCCGGGACGAGGGCCGCGGCGCTCGAGGCGGTCCCGTCGATTTCCCAGTCACGTCCTACCGCGTGCGCGCCCTGGATGACGGCGTCGGCGGGGAGGGCGGCGGAGATGGCGGCAAGCGCGTGCAGGGAGCCGTTGCGGCTGGCGGAGAGCCGTCCAAGCGTCGCGACCTCCTGGTCCAGGCGCGACCGGGCCGCGAGCGCGGCCTCGCCGGGGGCCGCGGCGGCACGTCGCGCCGCGACGTCCGTCTCGAGCGCCTGCAGCGTGCGCGCCCTCCAGCGGTCGGCCGAGAGGAGGGCGAAGGCCACGCCCGCCACCGCGGCGACGACCGCCACGGCGAAGCGTCGCTGTCGACGCGACGCGAAGCTGCGGCGGCGCGCGGCAGGGGCGAGCGTTCCCTGCTCATCCTCATCCTCGCCCAGGAGCGCCCCCCACGCCGCCAGGTGCGTGGCGGGGACGCTCGCGATCGCAGGGGCGGTTGCGGCTGGCGGAGAACCGACGGTGTGCGGGATGCGCCGCACCGCCACCAACGCACCGCCACGCAGCGTCGCCAGGCCATGCTCCCCCTCACCGGCCTCCAGCGCAAAGTCGCCCGTCACCGCCGAGTTCCCACGGACGAGCGCACGCGCCAGCGAAACCGGCGCCGCGTCGACGCGCACCACCGGGGACCAGCGCTCGAGCGCGGCGGTCCACCGCTCCAGCGCGTCGCCGTCGACGGCGAACGCCACAGCTCCGCCCGGTGCAAGCGCGACGGTCACCGGGGGCGTCGCCGCGAAGAAGCGTTCACTCTCCAGCGCGAGCATCTGTTCGCGGGCGACGTGCGGCGCCGGCGGGAGTTCCACACGCTTCACGTGGAGGAAGCCGAGTCCCACCGCGACGGCAATCGCGTCCACCGCCCCCACCTGCTCGCGCAGGCGCGCGATCGCTCCCTCGGGCTCGGCGGGGTTCCACGGAAGCTCCAGGGTGCGCTGGGCGACGTCGCGCCACCCCGACGCCACGACGGCGCGGAGGTGCACGGGGGTCAGCTCGAGGGCAACGCGAGGGCTCACGCGAGAGGGGGTGAGAGAGTCGTGATCTGGGTCACAGGGTGCGTTCGCGCCAGTGCACCAGGACGAGTCGATCGGCCGCGATGGCGTACACGCCCTGAATCTCGTGGGTCATCGGGTGTCCGTGCAGCCAGCCCCGCGAGATGACCACCAGCCGTGACGGTGCGTCACGCAGGTCGCCGAAGGCCGCGTCCATCACCTCGGCGCTGGCGGCGGCGCGATTGATCGTCCCGTCGCCGTCCACCGTGAGGAACGGCGCCGCCAGTTGCAACAACTCCTCGTCGGCCCCGGGAATCGTGCGCAGCTCCTCCAGCGCCCGTACCGGACGCACGGTCCGCCCGTCGCGCTCGATCCAGGCGCGAATGGCACGGGCCAGCGCCTCGCCGCGCGACGGGTCGGCCAGCCGCGCAAAGAGGCGCGAGAGCTTGTCCTCCGGGGCAGCGTTGACGTCGAGCCGTGCGCTGGCGTCGACGATGGCCACGGCGAAGCGCGCATCGCCCAGCGCAACCGAGTCGGCGCGGGTGGACGGCTCCAGCGCGTTGAGGAAGGCGCGGCGCGCCACGCTGTCGGTGAGGACGGCGAGCGAGTCGTCGATTGCGGCGAGGGTGGCCTCGATTCCACTCTCCGCCGCGTAGCGCGCCACCACGCGGGCGCGCGCGTTGGCCGTGAGACGCGAGCTGTCGCGGGTGCTGGCCACGACGGTCGCACCGAGCGCGCCGAGGATGACGAGGAGCCAGAGGACGAGGACGAGCGCGACCCCGCGCCGCGTTTGCGGCTGACGGGATGACGCGCCCCGCGGCGTCGCGCTCACGGGGCGCGCTCCAGGCCGCGGCGCACCACCAGGTGCAGCGCCGGTGCCTCGCCCCGCTGCACCACCAGCGCAACGGCGTCCGGGGCGACGTCGCCCTCCGGCCATTGCGCGGCCCACGAGGCAGCCAGCCCGCGTCCCAGCACCTGCACGTCGACCCCCGTCACCCCGGGGAGCGTGGCGGTGATCGGGACCGTGGTGTCGCGCGACTCCGTCGGGCGCGCCGCGATGCGCAGCGTGTCGTGCGAGCGCCAGAGCGCCACGCGCCACGCCACCCCTGTGCCGTACGGTGCCACGATGCCACGCGTGAGGAAGTCGAGCGAGTCGGCGCTCCTTCCGTCAGCCGCCACACGGTCGGCGAGCGAGAAGACGACCTCCCCGCCGCGAAGCCCCGCCTCCAGGTGCCGCAGCGCGTCGCCGAGCAGGGCGCGAATCGCCGTCACCCGCTCCGCACCGTCGCGATGGGCTTCCAGCCGCGACTCCGTGTCGAAGCCCGCCTGGGTGGTGGCATAGGCCAGCGTCACCACCAGCCCGCTCACCACCAGCGCGACCATCACCTCGAGCAGCGTGAAGCCTGCGCGCGCGGCGCGAGCGGCGCGCGTGGCCCGCGACGCGACAACGCCCCGGCGGCGATGGTTCATGGGCGCCGTTCCCGCGCCAGCCGACGCAGCGTGAAGGTCGTCCCGCGCGGCGACGTCACGGTGACCACGACCTGCCTAACGCCGGGGCGCCAAGGCAGTACCTCGACGCGCTCCCGGAATCCGTCGGTGCGATCGAGCGGCGACAGCGTGCCGCGATCCGCCTGCATCGCATCGCCTAACGTCGCACCCTCCATCGCCGATTCGGCGATCGCCACGGTGCGCGTCCACTCGTCGGCGTCACGCACCGCGCCGCTGCTGGTGCGAAAGACGTCGAGGTAGCCTACCGCCGACAACCCGAGGATGACGAGCGCCACCAACGCTTCGAGTAGCGTCATCCCCCTCCTTCCCGCGCCACGCGCGCCACGCGCGCCACGCGCGCCACGCGCGCCACGCCGGCCTGCGCGCCGAGCGACGGCGCGGTGCACCCGGCGGCGTCCCACCCCGCCAGTTCGGCCGGGAGCGGCGTGGCGGCGAGGCACGCGCCAAGCGGGGTGAGTTGCAGCCGGAAGGGGGCGGTCGGGGGCGTGTGGAGCCGCCCTTCCGCCAGGCGCAGTGCATCGTCGGGGGGGAGGGGACGCACCTCCCAGGCGCCGTCGGCGTCGACGGCGAGTGCGAGGAGCTGCCCCCGCGCCACTGCGGCGCTCCGCGCGGCACGCACGGCATCTGCCACCGTGGCCCCCCTCGGCGCGCGGGGGACGAGCGTTGGGAGCGCGAACGCGGCGACGAGCGCCAGCAGGGCGAGGACCACCATCAGCTCGAGCAGCGTCACCCCGCGCCGTTCGCTCCGGCGTTGTCGCAGGTCGACAGCATACAGCGCCCCCCCCACTCCGCCCGATACTGGGGAGGGGGAGGGCTCGCGAACGGGGAGGGATGTCGTCAGGGCGCGCGCGTGAAGGTCGACCGGCATGGCTCGCTGGAAGAACTAACACCTTCGCTGTGCCCCGCCGCATGGCGTACGTCACGTTCCGCCCGCGACCGGCACTCGCTACGATACTGCAACTCTCCCCGATCTTCACGCGCCTCCTCTCACCCGACACCCCGGTTATCCCGTGAGCACGTCGTACGACGTCGCCATTCTCGGACTCGGCGCCATGGGCGGGGCGACCGCCTACCACCTGGCGAAGCGCGGCCAGCGGGTCATCGGGATCGACCGCCACTCCCCGCCGCACGCCATGGGGTCGTCCCACGGCAAGTCGCGAATGATTCGGGAGGCGTACTACGAGCATCCGCTGTACGTCCCGCTGGTCCAGCGGGCCTACGCCCTCTGGGGAGAGCTGGAGCGCGCCGCGGGCGACCGGACCTTCTTCATTCGGACCGGGGGATTGATGATCGGCGCCGAAGGGGGCGCCCTGGTGAGCGGGACGCTGCGCAGCACCGAGGAACATCATCTCCCGCACGAGGTCATCACCTCCCGCGACCTGCACCGGCGCTACCCCGCCTTCTCCCCGCTGGACGAGATGGTCGGGGTGCTGGAGCATCGCGCCGGGATCCTCCTGCCCGAAGCGATCGTGCAGGCGCACCTCGAACTGGCGGCACACCACGGCGCCGATCTGCGCGTCGAGACGCAAGTCGATGGGTGGGAGCATGGGGCCGATGGCGTCACGCTGCGGGTGGGCGACGAGACCATTCGTGCCCGCCAACTCGTCGTGGCGGCGGGGGCGCTCGTCGGCGACGTGCTCCCCGACGTCGGAAAGCTGCTCACGGTGGAGCGGCGTACGATCCACTGGTTCGACCCGGTGCGCTTTCCGGAGTACTTCACGTCGCAGCGCATGCCGGTCTCGATCTGGGAACTGGAGAACGGGACGATCTTCTACACCAAGCCCGACCTGGGGGACGGGGTGAAGATCGGCATACACCACGGCGGCGAGGCCGACGGTCGGATACCCACGGGCCACCCGGTCTCCGACGCAGAGGACGCCGAGATCTACGACCTGCTGCGGCGCTTCGTCCCCTTCGCCAAGGGGCATCCACGGGAGCGGGCGATCTGCCAGTACACGATGGCTCCCGACGCGCACTTCATTGTCGACCGGCATCCGCAGGCGGAGAACGTCCTGGTCCTGAGCCCGTGCTCGGGGCACGGCTTCAAGTTCGCCAGTGTGATCGGCGAGATCGCGGCGGATCTCGCGATCAGCGGGTCGAGCGCATTCGATGTGTCGCCGTTTTCGCTCCGTCGTTTTGGTGAGCCCAGCGCCTCGCCGCCGCAAGACGCTCTGGCGCAATAGGTTGAACCTTCTGTCGCAATCATATGTTTGGACCCGGGGGCGCTGCAGTTCATCCCCCGCCAACTTCGCCTGCCGGGCGTGCGTAGTGCCGCGGGAGCGTCACGACAGCCGCTATCGCCGCCCCTCTTCCCCTCGTCTTTCCGCGACATGCTGAAGTCCCTCACCCGCCTCCTGTTCCTGGCGGGGTGCTCGACCGCCGTCTGCGCCACCGTCGCCGATGGGCAGCAGGCGGATTCACTCCCTCGCCCGACCATGCGCGCGGTGTGGCGCACGGGGGCGATCCGTGTCGACGGGATCCTGGGCGAGGATGATTGGCGTCGCGCGGAGCCCGCGACCGACTTCGTGCAGTCGCGCCCCAACCCGGGCGCCAAGGCGTCCTATCGCACGGAAGCGCGTGTGGTCTACGATCGCGATGCGATCTACGTCGGGGTACGGATGTTCGATCCGCGCCCGGACTCGATCGCCCGCCAGATCGCCCGTCGCGACTCCGACGACATCTACTCCGACTGGATCCGGATCGCGCTCGACTCGTACCTCGACCGGCGGACGGCGTTCGTCTTCGCCGTCTCGCCGCGCGGGCTGCAGCGCGACGAGTTCCGCTACAACGACATCCAGAACGACCCGCTCTGGGATGCCGTCTGGGCGAGCGCGGCGCAGGTCGATTCGCTGGGGTGGAGCGCCGAGGTGCGGATCCCGCTCTCGCAGCTTCGCTTTTCCGTCGGGACGGAGGGGGCACCCAGGTGGGGGATCCAGTTCGGGCGGATCACGGCGCGCAACCAGGAGATCTCCGTCTGGTCGCCGATGCCGCCGGAGAATCCGGGGGTGGTCTCACGCTACGGCGACCTGGTGGGGCTCGACTCGCTGGCCGCCCCGCGCCGGGTCGAGGTGCTGCCGTACGTCTCGTCGCAGCTTTCGCGGGTACCGGGCGACGCCGGCGACCCGTTCTATGATCCAACGAAGGTGTCGGGGCGCGTGGGCGCCGACGTCCGCTACGGGCTCCCGGCGGGGCTCACGCTCACGGCGACGGTGAACCCCGACTTCGGGCAGGTGGAGGTCGATCCCGCCGTGGTGAACCTGACGGCGTTCGAGGTCTTCTTCCCCGAGCGTCGCCCCTTCTTCCTGGAGGGGGTCGACATCTTTCGCTTTGGGCAGAGCGT
This sequence comes from Gemmatimonadaceae bacterium, assembly GCA_046327755.1. Lineage (GTDB taxonomy): Bacteria > Gemmatimonadota > Gemmatimonadetes > Gemmatimonadales > Gemmatimonadaceae > SCN-70-22. Next base: position 243,430 of record JAXLXW010000008.1, on the reverse strand, counting down.
CACCTTCAACGACAACAACCCGAGCAACTTCTTTTACACGCGGCGCGTGGGGCGCGCCCCGCGCCGCTCGCTCGACGGGCTGGGCGCGGTGCACAGCGACGTCCCGGCCCAGAGCGAGATCGCCGCGGCGGCCAAGCTCTCCGGCAAGACGCGCCGCGGTCTCTCGTTAGGGCTGCTGGGGGCGCTCACGCGCGAGGAGAACGGGCGCTACTCCCTCCCCAGCGGGGCACAGGGGTCGGCGATCGTCGAGCCGCGCACCGAGTTCATGGTCACGCGCCTGCGGCAGGACTTCCGGGAGGGGAACACCGTGGTCGGGGGCGTGCTGACCGGGGTGCAGCGCAACCTGCACGACGCCTCGCTCGAGCCGCTCTTCGTGCGCAACGCCCTCGTGAGCGGCGCCGACTTCGAGCATCGCTGGGGAAACCGCACGTGGGCGCTGAGCGGCTTCATGGCGGGGAGCCGCGTGGCCGGCGACCGGCGCGTCATGACCGCGCTGCAGCGCTCGCCCATCCGTGCCTACCAGCGCCCCGACGCCAGCTCGCTCACGCTCGACACGTTGCGTACGTCGCTTGGCGGCTACTTCGGCACGCTGTCGTTTGCGCGCACGGGCGGGCTGCACTGGCTGGGTTCCCTGACGTACGAGGAAACCTCGCCCGGCTTCGAGGTGAACGACCTGGGCTTCCAGACGCGCGCCGACTTCCGGTCGCTCTCCAGCGCCATCCAGTACCGCGAGGCGACCATCGGGCGCTACCTGCGCAACTACGACGTGCAGGTGTACCTCACGCAGGCGGCCAATTTCGATGGTGACATCGTCGAGCGCCGCATGTCGGTGCTCTCGTCGGGGCTCCTCAACAACTTCTGGGGCTACTCGTTCTGGGGCTTCATCCAGCCGGAGACGGTGGACGATCGCCTGCTGCGCGGCGGTCCGCTGACGCGCAAGCCGCGCGAGTGGCAGCTGCAAGGGAAGCTCACCTCGGACACGCGCCGCGCGGTGGTGGGTGAGCTGCAGTACGAGTACAACGACAACGCGCAGGGGGAGTGGCGCCACACGGTCACGCTGGGCGCCGAGTTCCGCCCGACCAGCGCGATCCGGTTGCAGCTGCAACCGCAGTACGTGCGCCAGTGGGATGTGGACCAGTACGTCACCGAGGTCCGTGACCCGCTGGCCACGGCGACCTACGGCGGCCGTTGGGTGTTCGGCGACATCGACCAGAGCGAGCTCTCGGTCGAGACGCGCGCCGAGTGGACGTTCTCGCCCACGCTCACGTTGCAGCTGTGGGCGCAGCCGTTCGTCGCGTCCGGGCGCTTTGCCCGCTACAAGGAGTTCACGACCCCCGGGAAGTTCGACTTCGCCGTCTATGGCCGCGACCGTGGCATCATCGGGGAGTACGGCCAGGTGGCCGGGCGTCCGATCGTTATCGACCCGGAGCGAAGCGGCCCCGCGCCGGCCTTCTCGCTCGCCGAGCAGGACTTCCTCGTGCGTTCGCTGCGCGGCAACGCGGTGCTGCGCTGGGAATACCGCCCGGGGTCGACGCTCTTCCTGGTCTGGCAGCAGCAGCGCCAGGGGGGCGCCAACTACGCCGACCTGTCGGCGACGCGCGATGTCTTCTCTCCGCTGCGCGACCCGGCGCGCAACGTCTTCCTCCTCAAGTTGAGCTACTGGCTGGGGAAGTAGGCGGCACCATCACGTCAGCCGCGATCGCGTGCCGCGATCGCGTACCGAGATCGCGTACCGCGACCACTTGTGTCACTGGCCACGGCCGCGACGCGAGTGAACTATTGCAGCGTGAACTCCCGTCCCTCCGATCACCGACACGCGACGGTCCCGTACACGACGGCGCCGGGCGAGGTGCTCGACGTCGAGCGCGACCTGGCCGAGCGCGCGCTCAACGTCGTGCGCATCATCGTCCTCCTCCTCCTGGGGGGGGCGGCCTTGCTCTATGCGCCGTCGCTGACCCCCGCGCTCAACCGGACGAACGTCGCCATCCTCGTCCCGACGCTGGCCTGGGCGGTGGTGCAGATCCCGCTCTTCCACCGGCGCCGGCGCCTCCCGCCGTGGCTCAGCGTCTTCAATCCGGTGCTCGACATCACGGCCGTCAGCTGCATCATTGGCGGCTACGCGCTGGCGTCCACGCCGATGCTGGCGCTCAAGACGCCGATCATCACGGCGTACTTCGTCATCCTCGCCGCCCTCCCGGTCGCCTCCAGCACGCGCAAGGCGGCCTTCGTCTCGGCGCTCGCCGTGGTCGAGTATGCGGCGCTGGTCGTCGGCTTCGCGCTCAGCGGCGACCTGGCGCTCGTCTCGAGCCCGGTGCAGGCGCTGGGGAGCGAGGGGGTGTCGCCACTGGATGAAGGGGCGCGCCTCTTTCTCCTCGCCTGCGCCGGCGCGGTGGCGACCTACGCCACGCGCTGGCAGGAACGCGTCTGGCGGCGCTACGCCGAGGTGTCGCGCGCCAGCGAGCAGCTGCAGGCACAGCTCGACCAGGCGCAGCTCCAGACGCTCAAGCTGCAGCTGCACCCGCACTTCCTCTTCAACACGCTCAACGCGATCACGGCGCTCATCCACCGGGCCCCTGACCGCGCCGAGCGCATGGTCGACGGGCTGAGCGAACTGCTGCGCATCTCGCTGGGGAGCGCGGCGGAGCAGGAGGTCCCGGTGTGGCGCGAGATCGAGGTGCTCGAGCACTACCTCGACATCCAGCAGGAGCGCTTTCAGGGGCGGCTCGTCGTGCACCTGACGGTGGAAGACGGGGTGCGCGAGGCGCTGGTCCCCAACCTCATCCTGCAGCCGCTGGTGGAGAATGCGATCAAGCACGGGATCGGGCCGCGCGCGTCGGGCGGGGTCGTGGACGTGACGGCCGCTCGGGTCGACCACGCGTTGCAGCTGGTGGTGCGCGACGACGGCGTGGGCGAACCGGACCCCGGCGCGCGACGCGAAGGGGTCGGACTGGCCAACTCGCGGGCGCGCCTCACCTCGCTGTACGGCGAGGCGCACCGCCTCACCGCGCGCGGGCGCGCGGAGGGAGGCTTCGAGGTCGCGATCACCATCCCGTTCCACACCGACCCTGCCCCTCGATTGGTGGCCGCGGGGATGACGACGCGCTGACACTCGCCCCGCCGACCCCACTTCCCCTGCGTGTAGCTTGTTCGCATGCCTGCGTCCCCCGTTCGCACCCTGGTCATCGACGACGAACCGCTCGCGCGGGAGCACATGGTGTCGCTCCTCTCGGCGCGTGACGACATCGCGGTGATCGGCGAGTGCGGTGACGGCGCCTCGGCCATCGCGCGCATCCGCGCCGACGCCCCGGAACTCGTCCTGCTCGACGTGCAGATGCCCGAGGGGGGCGGCTTCGACGTCGTGCGCGGCGTGGGGGTGGAGCGCATGCCGGCCGTCATCTTCGTCACCGCGTACGACCAGCACGCGCTGGCCGCCTTCGAGGTGCACGCCGTCGACTATCTCCTCAAGCCCGTCAACCGCACGCGGCTGGCGCGGTCGATCGACCGGGTCGTTAGGCTCCTGCGCCCCGCGGAGGGGGGGATGGCCACGACGGGCGAAACGGCGGCCGCGCCGCGCAGCGTCAAGGCGAGCGACCTAGGCGGTGCCATGCAGGCCGTCGAGACGGCGCGCGCGGGGGCGGATCGCCTCACCGTCCGCGTGGGCGAACGGATGCTCTACCTCCGCATGCAGGACATCGACTGGGTCGAGGCGGCGGACGACGTGGCGCGGCTGCATGTGGGAAAGCAGGTCTTCGAGCATCGCGCCACCCTGTCCAATCTCGAGCAGCGCCTCCCGGCGCGAACCTTCGTGCGCGTCCATCGCTCGGCGATCGTGAATGTGGAGCGCATCCGCGAGTTCCAGCCCTGGTTCCAGGGCGACTGGATCATCGTCCTCGCCGACGGGACGCGCGTCCAGACCGGGAAGAGCTACCGCGCGCGCGTTCGCGAGCTGATCGGCGCCTGAGGCCGTTGGCGGTTCGGGCAGGGCGTACCGTTGCGGCGCGCCCTCGCCGCTCCTCCTCATGCGTTCGCCGCGTGACCGCCGCCTTCACCGCCCCTCCCCGGCTGTTCACCGCCGAGTGACGCGCCTTCACCGCGCGCGCGTTGTGGCAGGCGCGGGGGGCGGCCTAGCTTCGCCTCCGTTCCCGGTGCACGGCCTCACCGACCGCGCGCATCGCTACCACTGGAGAAGTCTGGGGAGGGTTCTCGTGTTCGCATCGGCTCCGAAGTACATGCTGCTGGCCGCCGCGTTGCTGCTGGCGGGGTGCGGGGGCGGGGGCGACGGCGGCGGCACGACCAATCCGCCACCGGCCGCGACCCTCGACAACGTGCAGGTGACGCCGGCCACTGCCAACCTGGCGGCCGGCGCATCGACCACGCTCACCGCCACGGGCCGCGATGCCTCAGGTGCGACGCTCGCCGGCACCACCTTCACCTACAGCTCCAGCAACACGTCCGTGGCGACCGTGTCGCAGGGTGGCGTGGTGCTGGGGATCAGTGCCGGGACGTCGACCATCACCGTCACCGGCGCCCTCAATGGCGTGACGAAGTCGGCGACGAGTGCCATCACGGTCAACGGGTCGCTCCCCTCCGCGGTCGCCGTCTCGGCGCAGGATGGCAACAACACCTTCTCCCCGAAGGACGTGGCCGTCGCCAAGGGAGGGACCGTGACGTGGACCTTCTCCTCGGTCACGCACAACGTCGACTTCCAGGGGGCGAATGGGGCGCCGAGCGGAATTGGCAACACCGCCAATTCCTCCATCGCGCGGACGTTCAACAACTCCGGCAGCTTTGGCTACGTCTGCACGCTGCATAGCGGGATGACTGGCACCGTCCTGGTGCCGTAAGGACTGCCGCGCGCAATGCGCTGCATGCGAGGACTGGGCACGCCGTCGTCGATCGTGGGGGTGGAGCAGGCAAAGGATCGGCGGCGGTGTGTTCCCCTCGCGCGCATGTCGCACTCGCGCGCTGGGCGAGGCCCGCGAATGGTGGCCAGCGTGGTGAGCGTAGCTCGTGCCGTTGGGGGCGCACTGATGATGAACGCGACGTCCGCAGGGGCGCAGGGGCGGGTGGAACAGGCGCACCGGGCGTCGGAACCCGAAGGGCGGCTCCTCGCCTACTACTCGGCGACGATGGTCCTCTCCCCGTTAGGCACCGTGGCGCACGGACGGCGCTGGGCCGCCGGCGTCGAGGGAAGCTGGATCCCCTCCCTCTCGGAATCGCAGCGACGCCCGGGGATCGACAAGCCGGAGACGACCAACCTCGCCCCGATCCTCCCGCGCCCGCGCGTCGCCGTGCGCACCGCCCTGGCTACACTCGAGGCGTCGTGGGTCCCTCCCGTCACCGTCGGCGACGCCAAGGCAAACCTCTGGGGATTTGCCGCGTCGCGCACTGTCGCCACCTGGCACGGGGTGCGCCTCGCGCCGCGCCTCTCGCTGGTGGCCGGGCGCATCGAGGGAAGCATCACCTGCAATGCGCGCACGATGGCCGCACGCGGGCGCGACCTCGCGGTGTACTACGAGAAAGTCTGCCACGGAAACGACAGCAACGATTGGTTTGAGCCGCGCCTCGTGGCCGGTGAACTGATCGGGATCCGCGAGCTCCTCGCGGGGCGCGGCGAAGCGTGGCTGCTGGCGGGAGGGCGCATCGATCGCTCCCGCTTCGACATCGGGGTGCGCAAGGACGACGGCACTCGCGACACCGACCACCCCATCCTGCGACTCGAGGACTCGCGCCCCCACCTCGGCGTGGGGATGCGGGTGGCGGTGGCGTCGTGGATGAGTGTTGCGAGCGAGGCGTTCTACGCGCCGGGAAGCGTGGCGACGTTGCGCGCCTTCGTGGCCCTCACGGGCGGGCGCGACGCGCGCGACGCGCGTGACGCGGCGGGAGCCCGCCGGTGATCGCGATGTCGGGACGCGCGACGAACGTGGTCACCGTTGCCCTCGCGACCGTCGTGTCGTGCGCAGCGTGCGTTGACTTCACCGAGCCCGACGTGCTCACCTTCGGGCTCCCCGACGTCGTGGTCGACGCGCCGACGCTCGCGCACGACGTCCAACCGATCCTCGATCGACGCTGCGCCTTTGGCGGCTGCCACTCGACCGCGACGCGCCAGGCGGGGCTCGACCTCACGACGGCGGCGTCGTACGACGCCCTCGTTGGACGCAGGGCTCGCTTGAATCCCGTCGACACGCTGGTGATTCCCGGCGCGTCGTCGCGCTCGTGGCTGATGAAGATGCTGGGGAGCGACGATGCGGCACGCCCTGGCGTGAGTCGCATGCCGCTCGCGGCGCAGCCGCTGACCGCCAACCAGCTCGCCACGATCGCGCGATGGATCGATCGTGGCGCGCCGCGGCAGTGATGGCGAGGCGCGCCCCGATGCGTGAGCCCCTGCGCGACCCCACGCGCTTTGCCCTCGACGCCCGCACCATGCGCGTCACCTTCACCGCGTGGTTAGGGCCGCTGCGCGTGGAAGGGCACTTCAACGAACTCCGCGGCGAGCTGCTCCTCCCCGACACCGACATCGAACGCGCCACGCTGCGCGTGGACGTCGTGGCGGCGAGCATCGACACGGGGCTCGCCATGCGCGACCGCCACCTCCGCGGAGCGTCGTTCCTCGACGCCGAGCGTTACCCGCTCATCACCTTCGCGTCGCGCCGGGTGACGCGCGACAATGGCGACGTCATGGTCGCGGGATCGCTGACACTGCGTGACCAGTCGGTCGACATGGTCACGCGCTGCGCCCTGCAGCGGATGGATGGGGAGGGGATCGCGGGACGCGTGGCATTCAGCGGGGAGCTCGACGTGCCGAGCTACGCGCATGGCGTTGGCGCGGCGCGCGGCCTCGACGTGCTGAACCCGATCTTCCTGGCGGTGGGGAAGCGCGTACAGGTGCAGGCGCGCCTCGTCGTCCCCGCTATGCGTCTCCTGCCGGCGCTCCTTCCCGCCCTCGGGCACTGACCGGCCAGCGCGCCTCCACCACGTCGCCGCGCACCCCGTGGATGACGTCGTTGAGGTGCACGACGATGCAGACGTGGTTGGGGACGAGGCGGACCACGTCGCCCACGCGCGGGCGCCACGACGTCTGCGTGAGGTCGAGGATCCCGTGTTCCTCCGACATGCGCTGCACGGTGACCTCGGGGCGGTCCACGAGCGCGGCGTACCCTTCGGCCGACGACCCGCGCATCGGTTCGCGCCCTAACGCCTTCGTGCCGGCATCGATCACCGCCTGCCCCGAGACCGCGGTGCTCACCACGGTCGCCAATACGGTGAAGGCGCAGTCCTCCCAGCTGCAGGCGCCGATCTCCGCGGTGGTGCGGTCGTTGTAGACGTAGGTACCGGGGCGCACCTCGGTCACGCCGGGAATCTCGTGCATGCGCCACGCGAGGGGGGTCGAGCCGCCGCTCACCACGCCGGGGCGGATCCCTGCCTCCTCCATCCGCACCAGTGCAGCTGCAAGATCCTCGCGCAGGCGCGCGATCTTCGCTTCCTGCTCGTGCACCGGCTCGCGAATGTGCCCGGGGTAGAAGGTGATGCCGGCGAATTGGAGCGGCGGCTGCTCGGCGACGCGCATCGCCAGCGCGATGGCCTCGGCCACGCTCTGCACCCCGACGCGATGCATCCCCAGGTCGAGCTCCACGTACACCTTCACCGGGCGGTCCATGATGCGCGCGGTCGCCGCCAGCGCGTCCACGGCGATCATCGAGTCGACGGCTACCGTCAGCTGCACCTCGCGCGGAAGCGACAGCGCGCGGGCAAGCTTCGGCGCGCCGAGGAGCGGATAGTTGAGGAGGAGGTCGTCGGTGACGTCGGACATCACCTCCAGTTCGCGCGGCGTCGCACAGGTGAGCCCGACCGCCCCCAGCCGCAACTGCTGCGCCGCGATGCGCGGCGACTTGTGCGTCTTCACGTGCGGGCGCAGCGACAAACCGTGCAATGCCGAGTACTCGGCCATCCGGTCGAGGTTCAGGGCCAGGGTGTCGAGATCCACCAGCGCCGCCGGCGTCTCGAGCTGGTCGATGCGAACCGGAGGCGCCGCGTCGGCGTCGTCTTGCAGCGAGAGGTGAGGGCGGCGCACGCGTGTATGAGAAGACGAGGAGACGAGGAGACGAATGCGGCTAGTGTACGGCGCGGGATTCGGGGTTGGTAAGACCCCCCACCGTCCCTCGTCTTCTCGTCTTCTCGTCCCCTGCACTCACCAGAGTCCCAGGACGCGCCACCACAAGGGACCGAGCGTCCCGAAGATCAGGATCGTCGCGCACGCGGTGATCAATCCCAGTCGCCACCATTCGCGCTGGCTCACGTAGCGAGCGCCGAAGTAGATCGGTGACGTCGTCGTCCCGAAGTGCGTGAGCGCGGCGTCGAGATTCGAGGCGAAGGCGAGGGCGAGTACGGCGAGCGCCGGCGGGGCGCCGGCGGCGATCACCACCACCAGGAACGGGGTGAACATCGCCGTCGCATGCGCGGTGATGCTGGCGAAGGCGTAGTGTGCGAAGAAGTAGATCAGCACGAGCGCAATGAGCGCCGCCCCCCACTGCCACCCCACCGTGAGCGACGCCGCGACCTCGGCGAACCGCTTCGTGATCCCGGTCTCGCCTAACGCCTCGGCCATCCGCACCAGTCCGCCGTACCAGATGAAGACGTCCCACGCGGCGCGGTCGCCCATCACGTCGTCCCACTGCACGACCTTCGTGATGATGAGGAAGCAGACCCCCATCAGCGCGACGACGGTGTAGTTGATCCCGTGCCAGCGCGTGGTGGTCCACAACAGCGCGACGACGATGAAGACACCGAGCATCATGCGCTCGCCGCGCGACATCGGCCCCATGCGCTCCAGCGCGCGTCCGGCAAAGGCCGCGGCGTCCGGCGTGTGCGTGACCTCAGGGGGGTAGATCCGGAAGAGAAGGACCGGGATCAGCGCCAGCGAGACGAGCCCGGGGACGAGCCCCGCGACCATCCAGCTGGTGAAGGTGAGGTCGACCCCGCTCACTTCCTTGGCAAAGCGCGCGATGAGGACGTTCGACGCCTGCCCCGTGATGAACATCGCGCAGGCGACGACGTCGCACTGGTAGACGGCCATCATGAGGTAGGCGCCGAGCCGGCGCGCCGTGGGGCCGGGGTTGGAGTCGTACGCCTGGGCCAGCGAGCGCGCGATGGGGAAGATGACGCCACCGGCGCGCGCGCTATTCGATGGGATGAGCGTGGCGAGGAGGGTGTCGGTCCCCACCAGCGCGTAGACGAGCCCGATCGACCGTTGCCCGATGGCCCGGATGAAGAGGTAGGCGATTCGTTCGCCGAGCCCAGTCTTCATCACCCCGCGCGAGATGAAGAAGGCGCAGAGCACCAGCCAGACGAGCGGATCGCTGTATCCCTTGAGCGCGTTGGCGGGCGTCATCGCCCCGGTCGCGGCGATGGCGCAGACCCCGAACAGCACCACCGCGCCGGCCGGGGCAGGGCGCAGGATGGAGCCGACGATGGTGGCAATGAAGATCGCGAAGAGGCGCCACGCCTCGGGGGCGATCCCGGCCGGTGCGCCGTAGGCGACGATGGCGAGCGCGATGCCGACGACGATCAGCCAGCGCCACCAGACCGACTCCTGGTCGGCGTGGGGCGCCTGGGGGGTGTTGGCGGGGGGCGTCGTGCTTGCGGGCGCCGGGGGGGCGGCCGCGCTCATGAGAGGCGTGGGGCTGGCATGGGGCGCCAAGATGTCGCCCGGCTCGCCAATCGGCGACCCTGCGACGGGGGTTCGTTCGTGGCGTCCCGGCCGTTTCTTCCCGGGAGGCGAGAGTCGGCAATGGCGCGGCCCCCGGCGCCGCGCAACCATTCCGGCGGAGCCCGTGTCCCAAGGGCGGTCGCGTGATCGGTTCCCTGCCGGGGCGCGGCCGACCAAACCAACGGTGGGTGGGTGAACGAGCGAGCGGATGCCGCAACGATCGAGCGCGCGAAGGTGGGGGACCGTGCCGCCCAGCGCGCGCTCTATGAGGCGAACGTGGACCGGATCTATCGCGTGGCGTTTCGCCTCGCGGGAGACGAGGACCTCGCGCACGACTTCACCCAGGAGGCCTTCATCCGTGCCTTTCAGCGGCTGGCGGACTTCCGGGGCGAATCGGCCTTCTCCACCTGGCTGCACACCATTGCCGTCTCGGTGGCGCTCAATGGGTTGCGGAAGGTCAAGCGGTTGCGCACGCGGGAAACGGTGCTGGAAGACGCCGAGTCGTTAGGCACGGTGCCGCGCCACGCCGATCCCGACCTGCGCGACCGGCTGCACCGGGCGATCGATGCGCTCCCCGAAGGGTACCGCGCCGTCTTCGTCCTGCACGACGTGGAAGGCTACACACACGAGGAAATCGGCCAGATGCTCGGCATCCAGGCCGGCACCTCCAAGGCGCAGCTCTTTCGCGCCCGGGGTCGACTCCGCGAAGCGCTCGCGGATTTCGCAGGAGCATGGAGCGCATGAGTCACGAGACTGGGCACGACCACGATGAAGGTCACGCGGAAGGTCAGGACGCGATGAGCGACGAGAAGTTCGATCAGTGGCTGCAATCGGCGGCGCGGGAGTACAACCGCCCGGCTGACCCCCTCCCGGCAGCGCCGCGCGCGGCGATGTGGGAGGCGATCGAGGGGGCGCTGGATGCGGCCGCCCCCACGGCGACGTCTCCGGCGACGGTCGTGCCCATCGGCCGCAGCCGCGCGATTCCGCGCTACTGGCAGGCGGCCGCGGCGGTCGTAATCCTCGCCGCGGGCGTTGGAATCGGGCGACTCTGGTCCGTGCCTCAGGCCACGTCGCCCGACGCGCCGTCGCTCGCCGCCGCCCCCGCGGGCCGTGATGCATCGCCCAACGTGCAGCTCCCCGCGCTCGATACGGCCTCGCCCTCCGGCCGCACGCCCTCGGCGACTCCCGGTTCGCGGGCGACGCGGGACGGCGGCGCATCCTACGACGTGGCCGCGGTCCAGCACCTTTCGCGCGCCGAAGCGCTCCTGACGGCCTTCCGCTCGAATGGGGAGGGGACGACAGAGGCGCCCGCCTCGATGGACCGCTGGGCGCGCGACCTCCTGGCCGACACGCGCCTCCTCCTCGATTCGCCAGCTGCAAATGACGCCCAGCGCCGCCACCTGCTCGAGGATCTCGAGCTGGTGCTCGCGCAGATCGTGCAACTCCCGGCCGAATCGTCGGCCGATCGCGGACTGGTCCAGCGCTCCATCGAGCGCGGCGCCGTCCTCTCCCGCCTTCGCTCGACCATTCCCGCCGGCTACTCCAGCGGCACGTAAGGAGACGTCCATATGATGACCCATCCCTCCCTCCAGATCCCGGGCCGCGCCGTGGCGCGACGCCTGACGACCGTGGTGTCCATCGCAGCGCTCGGCGGGCTGTCGGCGCTGACCCCGGTCGTGCTCTCCGCACAGGTCGTCGTGTCGGGCGCTGCATCGGCTGCATCGGCAGCTTCGGCGGCATCGGCGGCGCGGGCATCGGCGGCCGCTGCTCGCGCGGCGCGCTCCGCCGCGGCGCCGTCGGTCGCGGCGGCACGTGCACTCGCCGACGCCGACTACCGTCTCGCCATGGATGCGGGGGGAGTGTCCGCGTCGGTCGCCGGACTGTCGCGACTGCGCGAGTTCAGCGCGCTCACGTCGCTCTCCTCCCTGGCCATGCTGGCCGACCTCGACGAGGATGCGGTGATCGTCCCCTCGCGGGCTCGCACGCCGTGGAGCAACGACCAGGTGTCGGATTCGCTCTATCGCCAGGCGCGCGAGCGGATGAACCGCGGCGACTATCGCAAGGCGGCCGATCTCTTCATGGAAGTGGCGAAGCGCGCCGGCAAGGCGCCGCTCGCCGGCGACGCGCTGTACTGGAACGCGTACTCGCTCTATCGCGACGGGGCGTCGGGTTCGCTCAACGAGGCACTCTCGGCGCTCGATCGCCTGAACGAGGAGTTCCCGTCGGCTGCAACGCTGGGCGATGCGAGCACGCTCCGCATCCGCGTCTGCGGCGAGCTGGCCAAGCGCGGTGACGAGCAGTGCGCGGCGCAGGTGGCGGAGAGTGCGGGGGCGGGGGAGTCGCGAGGCGGAAGCCGCATGACGATCGTGCGTGCACCGCGCCCGCCGCGTCCCCCCATGCCGCCGTCGGCGCGTCGCTCCGCGTCGTCGCAGGAACCCGGCTGCCCCGACGAGGACGACGACGAGCGCATCGCCGCGCTCAACGCCCTCCTCCAGATGGACGCCGATCGCGCCCTCCCGATCCTGGAGAAGGTCCTCGCCCGCCGCGACAAGTGCTCGGTCTCGCTGCGTCGCAAGGCGGTCTTCCTCGTCTCGCAGAAGGGGGACGCGCGTGCCGCCGACATCCTCATGGGGGCCGTGCGCAGCGATCCCGATGGCGAGGTGCGCGAGCAGGCGGTCTTCTGGCTCGGGCAGACGCGTGACGATCGTGCGGTCGACATGCTGCAGGAGATCCTGCAGAAGGAGTCCAACGACGAAGTGCTGGAGAAGGCGGTCTTCGCCCTGTCGCAGCACCGCAGCCAGCGCGCCTCGACCATCCTGCGCGACCTGGCGCAGCGCGACGGCGCCGCCCTCAAGGTGCGCGAGCAGGCGATCTTCTGGCTCGGGCAGCAGCGCGACGGCGCCAACGCCGAGTTGCTCAAGAGCCTCTACGGGCGCGTGAAGGAGGAGGAGCTCAAGGAGAAGATCATCTTCTCGATCTCCCAGATGCGCGCCGCCGACAACAATCGCTGGCTCCTCGACGTGGCGATGAACGGCAAGGAACCGATGGAGATGCGCAAGAAGGCGCTCTTCTGGGCGGGCCAGAGCCGCGCGACGTCGATGGACGACCTGGCGGCGCTCTACAACAAGACCGACGATCGCGAGATGAAGGAACAGATCATCTTCGTCTACTCGCAGCGTCGCGACCCGTCGGCGGTCGACAAGCTCATGGAGATCGCCAAGTCGGACAAGGACAAGGAGCTGCGCAAGAAGGCGATCTTCTGGCTCTCGCAGTCGCGCGACCCGCGCGCCGCGAAGTTCCTGGAGGACATCATCGGATGATCACTGCCTCGCTGGTGCGGGGGATGGGCGGGGCGCTGCTGGCGGCGCTCGCCCTCATCCCCGGCCGACAGCTGCAAGGACAGGACGCGGCGCGGCGCCTCGCCGCGGTGCAGGACGGGCGCGTGCGCTTCACCGTGAACCTGCGCCCCGAAGTCTGCGGGTCGGGGCAGAGCATCTGGCGCAACGGCGACCGGCGCGGGCGCACCACGTGGGGCGATCGCTACTCGCGCGACGTGGAGTACGACGTGGACTGCGAGCACGGCCCGGGGCGCGTCGTCATCGACAAGGATGGCGGTCGCGTGCGCGAGGTCCGCTTCTACGTCGGCGGCAAGTGGCGCGCGTCCGCCCCGGCCACCGACCTCGGGCAGCTCTCCACCAAGGACGCGGCGAACCTCCTGCTGAACGTTGCCCGCACCAACGACGGAAAGGGGGCACACTCGGCGATCTTCCCGCTCACCGTGATCGACTCGGTCGAGGTGTGGCGCGACCTGCTGCAGCTGGCGCGCGACGACTCGCGCCCGCGCGAGACCCGGCGCCAGGCCGTGTTCTGGCTCGGGCAGCTGGCCGAAGCGCCGGCGACTGCCGGGCTCGACGAGCTCGTCGGGGAAGCGGCGCTCGATCGCGATGTGCGCGAGCAGGCGATCTTTGCCCTTTCCCAGCGTCCGCGCGACGAGGGGATCCCCGCCCTCATCAAGGTCGTTCGCACGTCACGCGACCCCGAGCTGCGCAAGAAGGCGCTCTTCTGGCTGGGGCAGTCGGACGATCCGCGCGGGCTTCAGTTGATCGAGGAACTGCTCGCCAAGCGATAGTTCGCCGCGATCGCGTCAACGCGCGATCGACGCGGGGCGGCGCGCGTCAGCCGCAACCGACCGTCTCGCCTGCCGGCGTGACGGTCGTTGCGCATCGACTGGCATTGACACGACTCCCGGGGCTCCGTATGTAGCCGTGGCGAGGCGACTGGCCGCTTCGCTTCGCCACTCGCGGACTCGCCGATCCATGGCAGACGACCTTCGGGCGCACGATCGTACGCCCACCGGGACGCTCGATACCTCCGACGATCGCTACCGTCAGCTCTTCGAGCAGAACGTGGCGGTGCAGTTGGTGGTGGACCCGGCGACCGGGGCCATCGTCGATGCCAACCGCGCGGCCTCGGACTTCTACGGCCTCCCGCGCGACGTCCTCACGCGATGCGCCGTCACCGACCTGGCGGCCCTTCCCGACGACGACGTGCTGCAGACGCTGGAGGTCGCGGCCGAGGTCGGGGCGCACTCGTACGGCTTTCCGCACCGCCACGCCTCGGGCGAATTGCGCCTGGTCGAGATCTACGCGGGCCCGCTCTCCATGGGCGCGCGCGCCCTGGTGCACATGATCGTGCACGACATCACGGAACGGGTCCGCGCCGAGGAGGCGGCCCGCGAGCTGCACGCCGAGCGAGTGGCACACCAGCGCACCGTGGAGCTGCACGAGGAGCTGCGCCGCCAGGAGACACTGTCGCGCATCGGGGCGCTCGTCGCCGCGGTCGCGCACGAGGTGCGCAACCCGCTGTTTGCCATCTCGTCCACGCTCGATGCGATGCGCACGCGTGTGGGCGACCTCCCCGAGGTGCAACGCTACTATCCCGTCATCTCGGCGCAGGTGGAGCGCCTCAACGCACTCATGCGGGAGTTGCTGGACTACGGCAAGCCGGCCGCCCTCTCCCTCGAGGAGACCGACCCGGTCGCCCTGGTGCACGTGGCGCTCGACCTGGCCCGGGCGCTCGCGGCGAGCGAGCAGGTGCAACTCGCCGTCTCGGAGGGGCCCGACCTGCCGCTGGTGCGCGCCGACCGGCAGCGCGCCGTGCAGGTGCTCCACAACCTGGTCACCAATGCCATCCAGCACGCCCCGCGCGGAAGCACGGTGGAGTTGCGCCTGCACCGCGCGACGTGGCGGGACGAGCCGGCGGTGGAGTTTCTCGTCCTCGATCGCGGTGTGGGGTTCAGGAATGGCGACGAGGCGCGCATCTTCGAACCGTTCTTTTCCCGCCGCCAGGGCGGGACGGGGATGGGGCTCGCCCTCGCGCACCGTTTGGTGCACGATCATGGCGGAGAAATCGCGGCCGCCAACCGCGAGGGAGGGGGGGCGTGCCTGCGCGTCCTCCTCCCGGGCGCAGGGTCCGCACGGGCTGCCGGGGATGGGGGGACTTCAATTCCGTGATGCCGAACGTCAAGACACGCTTGCTCCTGGTCGAGGATGACGCCGCGATTCGCTTCGCCATCCGCGACTTCCTCGAAGTGCACGACTTCGAGTTGATCGAGGCGCCCACCTGCGCCGACGCGGAGTCCGCCTTCATCGAGTACCGCCCGGACCTCGTCCTCAGCGACTACATGCTGGGCGATGGCAACGCGCTCGAACTCCTCCCGCGCCTGCGCTCCATCAACGCGCACGTCCCGGTCGTCATCCTTACCGGGCACGGGACCGTGGAGCTGGCGGTGCAGGCGATGAAGCAGGGGGCCGACGACTTCCTGACGAAGCCGGTCTCGCTCCCCGCCCTCCTCGTCGTGCTGCAGCGCGCCCTCGAGCGCCAGCGCGACCGTCAGCAGCAACAGGCGCGCAGCGCCAAGCAGCGCCGCGTCGCGGTCGATCCGTTCGTCGGGACCTCCGCCGCCATCCAGCGCCTGCGCGAGCAGGCGGAGCGCGTGGCAACGGCGGAGCGCCCGATCCTCATCCTTGGCGAGACCGGCGCAGGGAAGGGCGTGCTCACGCGCTGGATCCACACGCACGGACTGCGCGCCGAGCAGCCATTCGTCGATCTCAACTGCGCCTCGCTGCCACGCGAGCTGCTGGAGTCGGAGCTGTTCGGCCACGAGCGCGGCGCCTTCACCGGCGCGGTGGCGCAGAAGACCGGGCTCGTCGAGTTGGCCCATCGCGGGACGCTCTTCCTCGACGAGATCGGCGACCTGGAGCTCGTCCTCCAGCCCAAACTCCTCAAGGTCCTGGAGGAGCAGACCTTCCGTCGCGTCGGGGCGCTGCGCGACCGGCAGGTCGACGTGCGCCTGATAGCCGCGACGCACCAGGACCTGTCGCGCCAGGTGGCGGAGAACAAGTTCCGCAGCGACCTCTACTTCCGGATCAGTACGATCCCCATCAGCGTCCCGTCGCTCCGCGATCGGGTGGAGGACATCCCGGTCCTGGCGCGGCAGCTCCTCGACCGGCTCTCCATGGAGCTGGGGCGGCCGCGCATCGAGCTCACCGCCGACGCCCACCGCGCCCTGGCGCGCTACGGGTGGCCCGGGAACATTCGCGAGCTCCGGAACGTCCTCGAACGCGCCGTCCTCCTGTCCGCGCGCCAGGAACTGCGCGCCGAGGACCTGAGTTTCGAGGCCGCTCCCGTCGCAGCACCTTCCGGTGAGGTCGACCTGGAGTTGACATTGGACGAGCTGCAGCGGCGCCATATCGTGCGCGTGCTGCAGTCGGTCAACGGACACGTGGAACAGGCGGCCGCCCGGCTCGGGGTCCCGCGGTCCACGCTGTACCAGAAGCTGAAGGCGATGCAGATCGTCGTCCCCCGGGAGCGCGCCCGGTAGTCGACGCGGCGTCCGGCCGATGGGTGCCGGACACGGATTGCCGGCGTGCGGCACAGAGACGGCGGCAGGCGCCTTCGGCCTGATGACCGACGCGCGGGGCACTTTCACCACTGACGGGGGCGCGGCGGCGACGCGACGCTCCCAGGGCGGGACACGATGAGCGAGATGACGAACGGCGCGATTCCGGATACGGCGCCCATGCCGACGCCTCCCGATACCGGCAACGTCGACAAGATCCGCGACATCCTCTTCGGGTCGCAGATGCGCGACTACGACCGCCGCTTCTCGACGCTCGAGGAGCGCTTGCTGCGGGAGTCGGGGGAGCTGCGCGAGGACATGAACCGCCGCCTCACGGCGTCGGAGCAGCACCTGCGCAGTGAGCTCGAGGCGCTGGCCGGCTCGCTCTCCGCCGAGCAGCGCGACCGCAAGCAGGGGGTGCGCGACGCGATGGACGCGACGGCCAACGTGAACCGCGAGCTCTCTGACCGCATCAGCGCGTTGGCGGAGCAGGTGGCGCAGCAGCATCGCGAACTGCGCAACGCCCTCACCGACCAGCTGCGCCAGCTGTCCGAGGATCACTCGCGGCGGCACCAGGAGCTGTCGGAGTCGTTGCGCCGCGAGGCCTTCGACCTGCGAAGCGCCAAGGCGGACCGCACGCACATCGCCGCGATGTTCGCCGAGTTCGCCCAGCGGCTGGCCGACGGCGAGCAGCGTTAGGCATCCGCCGGGCCAAGCCCGTGGCCGAACCACTGCGGCACAGCGAGCGTGAAGTGGCAGTGCCCGGCGAGGACCGCCTCGCCGAGCTGCGCGCGCTCCTGCTCGACCCCGATCGCGAGCGGATCCGGGACCTCGAACGCAAGCTGGCCAACCCGGCGCTGCATGTCGAGGAAGTGGCGCGCGTCCTCCCCGAGGCCGTCACGCGCCGCGCCGCCGCCGACGACCGCATGGGGGCGGCGTTAGGCCCCCTGGTCGGCGAGGCCATCAAGGTCTCGGTCCGAAAGGACCCGCAGCCGCTGGTCGACGCGATCTTCCCCATCATGGGGCCGGCAATCCGGCGCGCGATCTCCAACGCGCTGGCCGAGCTGGTGCAGTCGCTCAACACCACCCTCGAGCACACCGTCTCGCTCCGCGGGCTGGCCTGGCGACTGGAAGCGATGCGCACGGGGAAGTCGTTCGGCGAGGTCGTCCTCTCACATTCGCTCGTCTTCCGCGTCGAGCAGCTCTTCGTCATCCATCGCGACTCGGGGCTCCTCATCGAGCACCGCACGGCCCCCGGCGTACAGGCGCTGGCGCCGGACCTCGTCGCCTCGATGATGACGGCACTCCGCGACTTTGCGCGCGACTCGTTCAAGGTGTCGGAGCAGGAGTCACTCGACTCGCTCGCCCTGGGCGACCTCACGGTCTGGGCGGAGAGCGGCCCGGGGGCGATCATCGCCGCCGTGATCCGCGGCCAGCCTCCGCTCACGCTGCGCGAAACGCTCCAGGGGGCGGTGGAGGAGCTGCACCTGGCGCACGCCGAGGAGATCGAGCGCTTCGGGGCCTCGGGAGTCCCCTTCGCCATTCGCGACGGGATCCTCGAGCGATGCCTCGTCTCGCAGGCGAGCACGCCGGCGGGGAGCGGGCAGTGGCGCACGATCCTGTTAGGGGTCCTGGTCCTGGCGGCGGTCGGGTGGTGCGCCGTCCCGCGCGTCCTCGAGCAGCGGCGCTTCGACCGTTACCTCGGCCAGCTGCGGCAGGAACCGGGGGTGGTGGTCGGCTCCACCGGGCGCAGCGACGGCCGCTTCGTGGTCACGGGGCTGCGCGACCCGCTGGCGCGCGACCCCAAGGCGCTCGCCGCCGCCGCCGGCTTCGACTCGGCGCGCATCGCCGACAAGTGGGAGCCGTACATCGCCCTCCGCCCCGAGTTCGTGGTGCGGCGTGCGCAGGCGCTGCTCTCGCCCCCGGGCACGGTCACGTTGCGTCTGGCGGGTGACACGCTCGTCCCCGGCGGCGTTGCCTCGGCGGCGTGGCGCGCCGAGGCCCAGCGCTTCGCCCTCGCCGTCCCTGGCGTCGGGCACTTGCGCCTGACGGAGTTGCGCGATTCCGCCGAGGTCGCGCTCCGCGCCACCGCCGACTCCATCGAGGCCATCGCCTTCGACTACCCGCTGGGCGGCGCCTCGCCCATCGCCGAGCAGGTGGCGCGCGTCGACTCGCTCGCCCTGCGCCTGCGCGCCTTCCTGGGCGACGCCACGCGCGGCGCCCGCGTCGCCCGCATCGAGTTGATTGGCTCTGCCGACAGCGTGGGGACGGAGGAGACCAACGCCGTTCTCCGCCGCGCCCGTGCCCAGCGCATGCGCTCCGCCCTGGAAGCGCGCGGCGTCACCGTCCAGTCGCTCGTGGCCGGCATCGACACCAGCGACGCGACACGCACGCAACGCAAGGTCCGACTCCGCATCACGCTGGAGGGACGGTAGCTTTCCGGCGCGGTCGCCGGACCACTCCCGTCTCCCGTCCCCCGTCTCCCGTCCCAAGACATGCCCGTCGTCCAACGCAAAGTCTGCATGCTCGGCGCGACCGCCGTGGGCAAGACGAGCCTCGTCCGGCGATTCGTGGAATCGATCTTCTCCGAGAAGTACCAGGCGACCATCGGAGTGAAGATCGACCGCAAGCTGGTCACGATGGGTGACACCACCGTCTCGCTCCTGCTCTGGGACCTGCAGGGCGAGGACGAATTCCAGCGGGTGCGCCTGTCGTACCTGCGCGGCGCTTCCGGGCTCATCTACGTAGCGGACGGGACACGGCCGGAGACACTCGCGACGACGAAGAGCATCCGGGCGCTGGCGGAGGAGACCGTCGGCAACGTCCCCTCGCTCCTCCTCCTCAACAAGAGCGACCTGGGCGAGAACTGGGCGGTGGACGATCACTTCCTCGAGGCCAACGCCCCCACCGGGATTCCGGTCCTGCGCACCTCCGCCCGCACCGGTGACGTGGTCGATGACGCCTTCCACCACCTCGTGCGCCGGATGCTCGAAGGCTGAGCGGCTGATCCGCCTTCCAGACCGGCAGTCCGTCCGACAGATGCCGAGGGCGGAGCGGCGAGTCGGGCTCGACCGCTAACTCAAGGCCTCACAGCAGTTTGCGGAGTAGCTCCGCGGTGTTCAGACGTGGCAAGCGCCTTGCCCTTGCCTTGCCTCGTCCGACCCTATCAAGTGAGCCATTCCGTGAACATCGTCTGTCAGCGCGTCCTCATCGTCGACGACGAGAGCGCGCTTCTTTTTGCCCTGAGCGAGTACCTCACCTTTCGTGGCTGCCGTGTGGACGGCGCCGAAGGGATGTCCGACGCTCGGGCGCTGGTTCAGCATCTGCACTATGACGCGATCGTTGTCGGCGTGACGCCAGACAACCTCGGCGACGCGTGTGCGCTGGCGTACGAAAGCCGTCTCCGGCCCCCCCTGGTGCGACTCGTCGCGCTCGCCGTGGAGTCCCCAGAGGGCGAACCGAACGAAGGCTCGCTTCCCGGCTTCGACCAGGTCTTTGCCCGTCACCTCCCGACCGCGCAGCTGGCGAGGGTGCTGTGTCACTCCATCGCCGCTTGAGGCATCGCGTCGTGGAACACTTGCCATCGCAGCCGACGCCGCGCGTCGTGCTCGCGCGCGAATCGCTCTGGAAGCTGTCGGTTCCCAATACCCCTGCCGAGCGCGCGCTGCTCGACGAGCGCCGCAAGGAGCTCGTGCTGTCGGCCTATGCGGTCTACTCGGACGTGATTGGCCTGCGCGACTTCGATGTCTACGTGCAGCCGGTGCTGCGCTCCATCGCGTCGTCGCGTTCGCGCTCGATCCTGACCCTCGCCGTCTCGCCGGCAACGTTCGACGCCGGGCTCCTGCGGCACGCCTTGGCCACCGCAGGCGACCTTGGCATTCCGACGATGGTCGAAGTGCGGGATCTCTGGGGGCGTACGATGCTCGAACTCCTCGCGGCCGCCGGGCCGACGTATGTCCGCTTGTCGCCCGAGTTCGTGCACGGGGCGGGCGCCGTCCCGGACGTGTTCCGGGCCATGGTCACCTTTGGCGAGTTCGCGCGTGCGCGCGGATTGCAGCTGGTGGCGCGCAACCCGCGGGACGACCACGAGATCGATGCGGCGCGCGTAGCCGGCATCGCCCTCGTGCAGTGGGGGAACCTCCCCTTCTTCGGCGATGAAGGGGAGAGCACCGTCCGCCCGACGCTGGTGCGTTAGGCGTCAGCTGCGGTCAGCTGCGGTCACCCGCGGTCACCCGCGGTCACCCGCGGTCACCCGCGGTCACCCGCGGTCGGCAGCGACGCCGCCGGTGCGGGCGTCCCGTTCACCCGGGTGTCCATCGCTCCGCTCGCGCGCGAAGGCGAGTGCACCGCCGCCCGCCACGACCCAGGCAAGCGTGGCGGCCGCACGAACTCCCTGCGCGATCGACAGGTCGTACGGAAGCAGGTCCCACTCCGTCAGCAGGTACCACCAGTCGTGGATCGAGTTCTCCCCACCCAGGAGCGGGAGTTCCTGCGCGCGCGCGTCGCCGATGTAGTGCGCCACGTTGAGCAGGTTGATCGCGACCCATGCCATCACCACGCTCGCCGCGAAGCGCTGACGCTGCATGAAGAAGTAGCAGGCAAAGGCGAAGGGGACGATCACCTGGCAGAGCGATCCGCCGATCGTCATGGCGTGGTCTCCCAGCGGCTGGAAGACGAGGTGCCCCGCTTCGTGCACCGCCAGGTTGAGGTCGTCCACGAAGTCCCAATACTCGGCGTTGCCCAGGCGCAGTGCGGCGCTGGTCACGATGAGCGGGACGACCAGGAGGCGGAGGACGAGTCGCGGTGTCATGGGTGTGGAGGATCCGGGAATAGGACGACTGGTCCCTCCGCGTTGGCACCGGTGGGCGCGGGGCGTTAGCGTCTGCGCGGCGCCTTCCCGCTCACTGGCCACCGTCGCGGCCATCGCCCTCGCATCTACCCGCCTCTCGCCCACATGCACTTCCGTCTCAACTCACCACGAGTCGTGGTCGCCGCCCTTGCCATTGCCGGTGCGACCGCCGGCATGCTCGCGGGGGCCACGCCGCTCCGCGCGCAGCCCGCGCGCACGGCGCTCATCGTCCTCAACAAGAGCGACGCGCAGGCCTCGATCGTCGACCTCGCGACGGCGACGGTCGTCCGCACCTTCCCCACCGGCGACGGTCCGCACGAGGTGGCGGTGTCGCCGAACGGGGCGACGGCGGTGGTGACCAACTACGGCAACCAGGCGCCGGGGAACTCGCTCACCGTCCTCGATCTCTCGGGGAAGGCAGCGCCGCGCACCATCGCCCTGGGCGACTGGCGCCGCCCGCACGGGATCGTTTGGCTCCGGGACGGGCGCCGTGTCCTCGTGACGTCTGAACTCGGGAAGGCGCTCGTCGTCGTCGACGTGGCCGCCGGAACGGTCGAGAAGGCGATCCCCACGGAGCAGAACCTCTCGCACATGGTGGCGCTCGCCCCCGATGAGCGGACGGCGTACACGGCCAACATCGGCTCGGGGAGCGTCTCGAAGATCGACCTCGTGGCGGGGAAGACGGTGCAGGTGAAGGTGACGGGGAAGGGGCCCGAGGCGATCGACGTCTCGCCCAGCGGGACGGAGGTCTGGGCCGCCGACCGGAACCTCGACTACCTCACCATCCTCGACGCCGCCACGATGGATTCGTTAGGCACGCTCCCCACCATGCGCTTCCCCAACCGCCTCAAGTTCACCCTCGACGGGAAGCGGGCGCTCGTCTCCAATGCGGCGGCGGGGACGATCACCGTGTACGACGTCGCCAAGCGCGCGCAGGTGGCGACGATCACCATTCCCTTCGATCCCTCGAAGAAGAAGGCCGAGGTGGTGCTGGGCGACATGGGGAACAGCGCGGTCCCGCTCGGGATCCTCATGGACCCCAACGGGAAGCGCGCGTGGGTGGCGACCGCGGCGCTGGGCGAGGTCGTCGAGCTCGACCTCGCGACGCTGTCGGTGACTCGCACCATCAACGCCGGGAACAACCCTGACGGGATGGCCTTCCTCGCGCGCCTTCCGTGAGGGAGTCGCCCCCCCGGGGCGCCTTGGCTTGACTTGACGCTCCCCCCGCCGTAGAAAACGACCCGTGCCCCCGAGTGGAGGGCGCGGGTCGTTTCACGACAGGGGAAGCCATGTCCAGCATCGTGTACCTCAACGGGGAATACCTCCCCCGTAGCGAAGCCAAGCTCTCGGTCGACGAGCGCGGCTTCTTCTTCGGCGACGGCGTGTACGAGGTGACTCGTGCGGTCGACGGTCGCCTGTTCGAATCGGGGCGCCACATGAAGCGCCTGGCGCGCGGGCTGCGCGAGCTGCGCCTCGACCCGCCCCTCTCGCTCGACGAGATCGAGACGGTCTCGCTCGAGCTGCTCAAGCGCAACGACATCACCTCGGGCGAGGGGACGGTCTACCTGCAGATCACGCGCGGCGCCGCGCCGCGCACGCACCACTTTCCCCCGCCGGGGACGCCGTGCACGGTCTTCCTCTCGGCGCAGCGCTTCTCGCTTCCCACGGAGAAGCGGGCCAACGGCGTCGCCGTCGTGACGTATCCCGACATCCGCTGGTCGCGCTGCGACATCAAGACGGTGAACCTCCTGGCCGCGGTGATGGCCAAGCAGCATGCGGTCGACCACGGCGTCTTCGAGGCGATCTTCGTGCGCGAGAGCGCGATCACCGAGGGGTCGCACACGAACGTCTTCGGCGTGATCGACGGCGAGCTGCGCACCTACCCGGCGAGCAACCTGATCCTCCCCGGGATCACGCGCGATGTGGTGCTCGAGGTGGCGCGCGAGCTGGGAGTGCCGGTGAACGAGACGCCGTTCCACACCCACCACCTCCCGCAGCTGCAAGAGGCCTTCCTCACGGGAACCACGACCGACGTGATGCCGATCGTCTCGATCGACGGGACGCCGGTGGGCGACGGGAAGCCGGGGAAGGTGTCGATGGCGCTGTACGACGCGCTGGCCGCCCGCATCTATGGGGCGATCCCGGCTGGAGGGCGTTAGGCATGGCGTCGGCGGCGGCGCGAGCGCTCCTGACGGCCCTCGCGCTCGCCGCGGCGCACCCCCTCCGTGCGCAGGGCACGCCGCCGCGCGTCCACGTCCTCGCGACCGGGGGGACCATCTCCAACATCGGCGACGGCGGACGGCGTACCGGGCGTGAACTGACCGAGGCGATCCCCGACCTGGGGCGCATCGCCACCGTGACGGTGGAGCAGTTCAGCAACGTCGCCTCATCGAGCGTGACGCAAGCGATGTGGCGCGGGCTCGCGACGCGCATCCGGCAGCTGCAAGCGGCGTCGGATGCTCCCGCCGGCTACGTCATCACGCACGGCACCGACACCATGGAGGAGACGGCATATTTCCTCTCCCTCACCGTGGGCGGATGCGAGCCCGTTATCCTCACCGGGGCCATGCGCCAGGCCAACTGGGTGGGCGCCGACGGGCCGGCCAACCTGCGCAACGCGATCCGAACGGCTGTGGCTCCCGCCGCGCGCGGGCGCGGGACGCTCGTCCTCATGAACGACGAGATCTTCGCCGCGCGCGACGTCACCAAGAGCAACACCACGCGCCTCAACGCCTTCACCGCGCCCGACGCCGGCGTCCTCGGCCTCGCCGATCCCGACACCGTCGTCTTTCATCGTCCGGCTCCCGCCGTTGCGGGACGTTGTGCTGCCCCGCGATTCGACCTCGAGCGGGTGGCCGACTTCCCGCGGGTCGACGTGGTCTACGCCTACGTTGGCTCCGACTCGGTACAGGTCGATGCGCTCGTGAATGCCGGGGCGCGCGGGCTCGTCCTCGCCGGTGTCGGGCGCGGGGGGGCGACGCCGGCGATGTCGCGCGCCCTCGAACGTGCCACCGAGCGCGGCGTGACCGTCGTCATTTCCAACCGTACCGGGAGCGGGCGCGTAGGAACGGGACGGGGCGATGGGCAGCGCGACCCCTCGTCGCCCGGGCGTGGCACGACGATCGGCGCCACTGACCTCAATCCGCAGAAGGCGCGTATCCTCCTCATGCTCGCCCTCGCCGCGGGGCTCGATGCCGGCGCGATGGCCAACCTGTTCGACGCGCGCTGAGTCCCGCTCCATCCCCCCACCACGCTCCACCACGCACGCCATGTCGTTCCGCACGCATGCAGTGTCCACCGCGACCGCGCTCCCGTTGGTCGCCCTCGCCGCGCTCCCGCTCGTGGCGCAGCAGCCCACCATCCCCGCCACGCACCCTTCCGTGAAGGCGGCGATGGAGCAGATCCAGCGCGACAACGCCTGGACGCTCGAGCAGCAGGTCTCCATCTGCGAGATCCCGGCCCCGCCGTTCAAGGAAGAGAAGCGCGGGCTGGAGATGAAGCGCCGCTTCGAAGCGTTAGGGCTCCCCGTGACGATCGACTCGATCGGCAACGTGATCGCCGAGCGGAAGGGGCAGGGGAACGGCCCCACGGTGGCGATCGCCGGGCACCTCGACACCGTCTTCCCCGAGGGGACGAACGTGCAGGTGAAGAAGGACGGCGAGACGTTCACCGCCCCCGGGATCGGGGACGACTGCCGCGGGCTGGCGACGGTGCTCGCGGTCGCGCGTGCCATGCAGGCGCAGAAGATCCAGACGCCGGGGACGATCCTCTTCATCGCCAATGTGGGCGAGGAAGGGCCGGGGAACCTGCGCGGGATGCGTTACCTGTTCCGCAAGCCGCCGATGAAGATCGACTACTTCATCTCGGTCGATGGCGTGGGGCTCGGGCTCACGACGGGGGGCGTGGGGAGCAACCGCTACCTCGTGCAGTTCGTCGGCCCGGGTGGGCACAGCTACGGCGCCTTCGGGATGCCGAGCCCGATCCACGCCATGGGGCGCGCCATCGCCAAGATGTCCGACTTCCAGGTCCCCGCGTCGCCCAAGACGACGTTCAACGTCGGGATCGTGTCGGGCGGCACCTCGGTGAACACCATCTCGCCGTTAGGCCAGATGGAGGTCGACATGCGTTCCGAGTCGCCGGTCGAACTGGCCAAGGTGGACGCCAAGTTCAAGACGGCGCTCGCCGATGCCCTGCGCGAGGAGAACGCGCGGATGCCGGGGACGAAGGACAGCGTCGGGCTCAAGCTCACCGAGATCGGCGTGCGCCCCGCGGCGCAGGTGAACGACACCTCCTTCATCGCCCGCACCGCCCTCGCTGCCGGCAAGACGCTCGGCTTCACCCCGCCCACTGGCGCCAGCAGCACCGACTCCAACATCCCGATGTCGCTCGGCATCCCGGCCATCACGATCGACGGCGGCGGCGAAGGGAAGGGGGCCCACTCGGTGACCGAGTCCTACTCCGACGGCAAGGAAGGATGGAAGGGCCCGCAGTGGGCCCTGCTCATCGTCAGTTCGCTGTCGGGAGTCGGCCGCGCGACGTATACGCCGTAGTGGTAGAAGACGAGAAGACGCGGTAGTTCAGAGCCAGAAAAGCACGACACGGAGGTTCGCGGAGGATACACGGAGGTGCACGGAGGACGTCTGCGGAGCGCAGATCTCCTCCGTGCACCTCTGTGCTACCTCCGTGTCCCTCTGTGTCGTGCTTTTGTCGTTTGCTCGACTTGCCAGGACTCAGACGAGGACTTCCTGCAGCTTGGCCAGGAAGGTCTGCGGAGAGAACGGCTTCTGGAGGAACGCCGCCCCTTCCTGCAGGACGTCGTGATGGCGCAGGGCGCCGGCGGTGTAGCCGGAGACGTGGAGGATCCGGATCCCGGGACGCTCGCGGCGCAGGACGCGGGAGAGCTCGCCGCCTCCCATCCCCGGCATGATGACGTCGGTCACGAGGACGTCGATCGTCGAGTCGTAGGCGCGCGCGATCTCCAGCGCTTCCTCGCCGTTGCTCGCCTGCATGACCGAGAAGCCCGCGCGTTCGAGGACGCGCTTCATCATCAGCCGCACCGTCGGCTCATCCTCGGCCAGGAGGACGGTGCGCCGACCGCTGCGGTCGCTCGCCAGGTGCGACGGCATCGCCGGCGTCGGGAGCGAGGTCGCCGGGAAGTAGATCGTCAGCGAGACCCCGGTGGCGGCGGGTTCGAGCACCACCGCCCCGCCGCTCTGTCGCACGAAGCCGTACATCGTCGCCAGCGCCAACCCCGAACCTAACGACGGGATCTCCGAGCCGGCGAACGGCTCGAGGAGCGACGGCCCGATGTGCGAAGCCAGCTGCACCCCGGAGTGACGCAAGCGGATCGCGACGTACTCGCCCGGCGCCACCTGGTCGGGAAGCGCAGCGCGCGCCTCGGCCACCTTCTCGCGGCGCACATCCATGGCGAAGGCCCCGCTCTCACCGATCACCTCGGCGGCGTGCGTCGCGAGGTGGATGAGCATCTGCTCCAGCTCCTCGACGTCGACATGCGCGATCCCCGGCCCGTCGCCGAAGGTGAAGTCCACCTTGGCCGTCGAGGCGAAGGCATTGCGGATGTCGCCCTCGATGCGGCGCACCAGCGCGTGCACGTCGATGGAGCGCGGAGCCAGCACCTGCTGGCGCGACAGCGCGAGGAGCTGTCGCGTGAGTTCGGCCCCGCGTCGTGCCGAACGGCGGATCTCCTCCGCATCGCTCCGCGCCGGCGACGCCGCATCGAACTGGTCGAGCAGGAGTTCGACCGAGGTGAGGATCGTCGTCAGGAGGTTGTTGAAGTCGTGCGCCACGCTTCCCGCGAGGCGACTCACCGCGTCCA
This sequence comes from Gemmatimonadaceae bacterium, assembly GCA_046327755.1. GTDB lineage: Bacteria > Gemmatimonadota > Gemmatimonadetes > Gemmatimonadales > Gemmatimonadaceae > SCN-70-22. Next base: position 216,138 of record JAXLXW010000008.1, on the reverse strand, counting down.
TCGCTTGCGCCTGTCGGGCCTGCGCCTCGGCGCGCTTGCGCTCGGTGATGTCGGTCTGCGAGCCCCAGGCTTCCGTCAGGATCCCGTCGCGCACGATGCCGACGAGCGAGTTGAGGAAGATGCGTCGCGTCCCGTCGACCGTGCGCTCGACCGACTCGTACCCCTCGAGGCGATACCCGTTGCGCACGAACGCGATCAGGTAGTCCTGGTTCTGCGGATCGCCCTCCACGAGCAGCTGGCCGACCTTGAGACCGGCGAGCTGGCGCCCGTCGCTCAGCCCGAACATGCGCGCCATGGCGTCGTTGCACTCGACCATGACGCCATCGCGCAGCATGCGTCGGACTTGCTCCTCGACCGGGAGTGAAATCGGAATGCCGGGAGTGGCAGACGCGTGCCAGATCCCCTCACTCGTGAGGTCCAGGAACGAACGCGGTTTGTCTTCGGGAGGCAGATGCTCCCCGACAGGAGGGACAGCCGTCAAGTTTGGAAGCAGGCGCAGTCTCCAACCGATGATGGCGGGGAGCCGATCGAATTGGAGTGTGACGGCGGGGAAGGAAGAGAGGCGCGATGTGCCGTCGACATCGCGCCCCGAAGGCGCAGCAAAGATTGGGACCGCTCAAGAAAAGCGGAAGACCCGATTTCATTAGAAACGCACCTGCGGTGACCGCGCGTGTTCACCTCATTTTCACGTTGCGCGCGTTGCACCTCGCCGCGCGCCGAAGGGCGCGGCCGTCTCGTTCGCTACCACCAGCGGTCCACCTGCTCGCCGTAGAGGGCTCGTTGCGAGCGTCGCGTGACCGCGCGACCGCTCGCCTTGAACGCCTGGAAGCGGCGCAGCGCGCGCTGGAAGCGTCGCTCGCCCATCGGGAGCGGGAAATGCTGCATTTCAATGAGGGCCTGCTCGACGCGGCGCACGCTCTTGCCGCTTAGTCGCCAGTCGGCCGTCGTCAGGCGGTCCAGGTGGGCCACGCCCCATGCGTTGAGGCGCCCGGTACCGTCGACATACGGGTCCATGTAGCTCGAGACCAGCGCGGGAATGCTGCGAAAGAGGGGAGGGCGCCCGTGGAGTCCGAAGTCCCGCGAGCGCGCGACCGTCCCCCACTTCCCGTCCTCGCGATACAGAAAGAGGACGTGATCGAGCCCGTCATCCGATTCGATGTCGAGGACGGCTGGCGGATACCCGTGGTGCTCGAGGATCGCCGCGGCAAGGAGCACCGCCTCGAGGCAGTGCGCGCGCCCCGCCTCCACCGACCCTCGGAAGCTGCGCAGCGTGTGTTCCCAGTTGTATGGCAGCGCCCGCAGGTAGCGTTGCACCTGTCGGGGAGTGCGCAGGCGCTCGATGAGGCGCCACTCCGCCGGGGTGTACGCCGGGCGGGCCGGCATGCGGAGTGGGGGGGAGAGCAAGGCGTCGAGGTCGGGGCGGCGGGGCATGCGCGGAGTCGTGGGCAGGTTGCGATTGGGCGCCGGAACGCTACGAGGCCCGGCGCGAACGGGCCAGCGCCTCTTTCCCGCGGCTCGCGCACGCGCGCTGCCTTGACGGGCGACGGTTCGGGCTCGAATGTCGCCCAATGCCTTCACGCCTCCCGTCGTTCTGCGCCTCGTCGCCCCGCCTGCGCCGCGCCGCGCTTCCGTCGCTCGCCTTCCTCGCCATGCTTCCCTCGCCATCGGACGCGCAGTCCAGTGCGGCCGCGCCGCTCCCGGTCGTTGGCCGCTCGATGGTCACGACCACGCTCGGCATCGTGGCGTCGTCGTCGCCACTCGCCGCGCGCGCCGGGACCCAGATCCTGGAGCAGGGCGGGAACGCGATCGATGCCGCGATCGCGGCCAACGCCGTCATCGCCCTCACCGAACCGTCGGGCGACGGGATCGGTGGCGACCTCTTTGCCATCGTCTACGAGGCGAAGACCGGAAGGCTGCACGGCCTCAACGCCGCCGGTTGGGCGCCCAGGGGGCTCGACGCGGCGATGCTGCGCGCCAAGGGGGAGACGCGGGTCCACGGGATCCACGCCGTCACCGTTCCCGGCGCTGTCGCAGGGTGGCAGGCGCTGCACGATCGCTTCGGAACGTTAGGTTTTCCCGCGCTCCTCGCGCCGGCCATCTACTACGCCGACCACGGCTTTCCCGTCACCGAACAGGTGGCGCGCATGTGGGGGAGCGCCGTCACCAAGCTCTCGGCCAACCCCTACTCCAGGGCCACCTTCCTCCTCGATGGGACGCGGGCCCCGAAGGAGGGCGACGTCTTCCGCAACCCCGACCTCGCCGCCACGCTGCGCCGCATCGCCGCCAAGGGACGCGACGGCTTCTACACCGGACCCGTCGCCGAAGCCATCGTCCGGCTGTCGAAGGAAGAAGGGGGGACGATGCAACTCGACGACCTCCGCGAGCTGCAACCCGACTGGGTGGACCCGATCAGCACGACGTACCGCGGCTGGACCGTCTACGAACTTCCCGCGCCCACGCAGGGAATCGCCGCGCTGATGATGCTCAACCTCATGGAGCAGTTCCCCATGCAGGCGTGGGGCTTTCACAGCACGCGCGCGCTGCACACGATGATCGAGGCCAAGAAGCTGGCCTACGCCGACATGCTCAAGTACACCGCCGACCCGCACTTCACCACCGTGCCAGCGCGTGCCATGCTCGACAAGGGGCGCGCCGCCGAGCGCGCACGGGCGATCGACCCGTCGAAGGCGGCGTGCGACGTCCCGCCGGCGCAGTATGCGTCGGTGAGCGGGCTCACGGGGAGCGAGACGATCTACCTCACCGTGGTCGACAAGGACGGCAACATCGTCTCGCTCATCCAGTCCATCTATTCCGAGTTCGGCTCGGGGCTCACGGCGCCCGGGACCGGCGTCCTCCTGCACAACCGCGGCTCGCTCTTCTCGCTCGACGCCGATGCGGTGAATGTCCTCGCCCCGCGCAAGCGCCCGCTGCATACCATCATCCCCGGCTTCATGGAGAAGGATGGCGTGCGCATCGGCTTCGGGATCATGGGTGGGTGGAACCAGTCACAGGCACATGCGCAGTTCGTCTCCAACATCGCCGACTACGGCATGACCATCCAGCAGGCGCTGGAGGCGGGGCGCTTCTCCAAGGGGACGTTCGAGGGGTGCGACGTGAACGTGGAGACGCTCATCCCCGCCAGCGTGCGCGCCGAGCTCAAGGCCATGGGACACGACGTGCGCGAGGTCGGGCCGCGGTCGAGCGTCTTCGGCTGGGGGCAGGCCGTCCTGCGTACACCCGGCGGCGTGAACTTCGGCGCCAGCGAGCCGCGCCACGACGGGCAGGCGACCCCGCAGGGGGCGCCGCTCGCGCCGTCGTCAGCCAAGCGCTAGCGCCGCGCCGCGACCAGGTTCGGGGTCAGGTTTGGGGTCAGGTTCGGGGTCAGGTTCGCAACCTGACCCCATTGCCCTCGCCCCCAACGCTCGACGAGCGGGCGGCCGCACCCTTTTCCGCGCGCCCCGCCCATTTGTACACCACGCCCCCCTTCATCACGAAGACCACCCGCCGGACCGCCGTCGGATCGGTGCGCGGGTCGCCGTCGAGCGCAATGAGATCGGCGCCGTAGCCCGCGGCGAGCGTCCCGATCCGGTCGCCCATCCCGATCGCTTCGGCCGCGAGCGACTGCGCCGAGACCAGTGCCGCCATCGGCGCCTGCCCGCAGTGCTCGATGCGACCGAGGAACTCCTCTGCGTTATGCCCATGCGCCCCCGCCGTCGCGTCGGTCGAGAAGACGACCTTCGCCCCCGGCGCCTCCATCGCGTACCGGCAGACCTCGAAGTCGAGCGGGAGGTCGCGCCCCATCGTCGCCATCCCTTCCTCGGTGTAGTTGCCCACGCCGAGGTAGCGCGCCTTGTTGGCCAGGTAGTTCTGCACCACGAGCCCCACCTGCGGGCTGAGATACGCCCCAGCCCTTGCCGCCGTCGCCACCTCGTCGCGCGTCGCGTAGGTCATGTGCTCCACCTGCGTGCACCCGGCCAGCGCCGCAGCCACCACCTGCGAGCGGTAGGCGTGCACCATCGTGCGCATGCCTAACGCCTTCGCCTCGCCACAGAGCACCGCCAGCTGCGCCGGCGTGAGCGTGGGGCGCGCCCCCACGCGCTGCGAGGTGGAGGCGAAGATCTTCACCAGGTCGGCCCCCTGCTCCTTGCGCTCGCGCACCATCGCGCGCAGCTGCTCGTCGCTCCCGGTGCTGTCGCCTTTCCCGATGATCGGCGCGAACGAGGTGAGGATGCGCGGCCCCGGGAAGCCGTGGTCGCGTACGATGTCACGCAGCGGGCGTTCGCTCGGGTCGCCGACGGTCTGTACCGTCGTGAAGCCGCCCAACAGCGTCTCCCACCCGGCGAGGGCGATCCCAAGAGCCGCTTCGGCCGGGGGCTCGCTCTCTGTGGCGATGCGCCCGCTGTGATCGAAGTGCGAGTCGAGATGGACATGCGTGTCGATCCACCCGGGCATCACGGTGTAGCCGCGGAGGTCGATCGTCGCCGCATCGGTCGCTGCGGCGACGCCATTGCCTGACGAGGACGACTCGATCGCGGTGATTCGGCCGTTGGCGATGGTCACCGAGCGCCGCGTGAGCACGCCGCCGCGTCCGTCGAAGGCGAGATCGGTGATGAGGCGCGTGGGCCCGACGGGCGGCACCGGGGGCGGAACCGGCGCGACCTGTGCAGCCGCGCTCGAGGCACCGAGCATCAACGCGGAGACGGCGAGTGCGGCAACGCGCAGCGCGCGAGCGGATGAAGGCGTGGGCATGGCGACTGGGCGAGGCGTCGAGCCGGGAGCGGCGTCACCGAGAGGACTGGGGACGGAGGTCCGGATGCGCAACGATACCGTCGAGAATCCTTGCGTCCAACGCCGGCGCTCGGTCAGTTCTTCTCCTGCGCCGCGCACGATTCCCCGGGTGCACCCCCTCTGCCGCCTCCCCCATGACTCCCCGTCGTCTCCTCCTCCAGTTCGTCGCCGCCGGCACGATCATGCCGGCGGCGCTCGTCGCGCAGTCCGCACCGACGGGCGGCGCCGCGGCGCCGACCGCCGTCCACTCCCCGGCGCCTGCCCCCGCCGCGGCAACGCGTGCACGTGGCGCCATTACCGCAGGCGCTCGCGTCTCCCCGCGCGCCGCGGCCGCCTTCGTCCCCGAGCGCCTCGCGCGCATCGATCACTGGATCCAGTCGCTCGTCGCCGAGCAGAAGATCCCGGGCGCCGTGGTCCTCCTCGTGAAGGACGGCGAAGTCGCCTACTCGAAGGCGTGGGGGGTGCGCGAGCTCGGCAAGCCCGAGGCGCTCCGCACCGACGACATCTTCCGCATCGCGTCGCAGACCAAGGCGATCACCTCGCTCGCCGTGATGATGCTCTGGGAAGAAGGGCGTTTTCAGCTCGACGATCCGGTGAGCAGGTACCTCCCCGCGTTCGCCAAGCCGACCGTCCTTACGAAGTTCAATCCCGCCGATTCGTCATACGAGGCGCGGCCGGCCAAGGAAGAGATCACGATCCGTCAGCTCCTCACGCACACGTCGGGGCTCGACTACGCCGACATCGGGAGCGAGGAATTCCGGGCGATCTATGCCAAGGCCGGCATCACCGCGTTAGGGCGAGAAGGCGACGTCCTCGCCGAGCGCATCGACCGGTTGGGGAAGCTCCCGCTGCACAGCGACCCCGCCACGGAGTGGCGGTACTCCCTGGGGATCGACGTCCTCGGACGGCTGGTGGAAGTCTGGTCGGGGATGCCGTTCGATCGCTTCCTGCGGACGCGCATCTTCGACCCGTTGGGCATGAAGGACACCTGGTTCGAGCTCCCCGCCGACAGGCGCAATCGACTCGTGACATTGCACCAGCAAACGGACGGCAAACTCGTCCCCGCGCACGACGTCGTGGCAGGGGCGCTCACGCACCCCGACTTCCCGGCGCGTCGCGTGACCTATTTCTCCGGAGGCGGCGGGCTCTCGTCCACGGCGACCGACTACGCGCGCTTTCTGCAGCTCTTCCTCAACGGCGGGGAGCTCGACGGCGTGCGCCTGGTGGGGCGCAAGACGGTGGAGCTGATGCTCACCAACCAGGTCTACTCCATGTGGCCCAAGTTCGGACTGGGCTTCGGCCTCGAGACCGCGGACAACGATTCGCGCACGCCGCTCTCGGCTGGCTCGTTCGAATGGGGGGGCGCCTTCAACACGACGTATTGGGCCGATCCCACGGAGCGGTTGGTGGCGCTGATCTTCACCAACACGTGGGGCGGCCAGGTCGCCCTGGGCGATCCCTTCAAGACGTTCGTGTACTCGGCGCTGCGGTAGGGGCAGAGCTCGGAGCAGGGGCTGCGTCGCGCGCGACGCAGTCGACTTGAGATGCGATCGGGCCGACTTCACGTCCGACACCGTTGACTGCACGCGCGGTCGCGTCGACTGCACCCGTGGTCGGGTCGACTGCACGCGCGGTCGCGTCGACTGCACGCGTGGTCGGGTCGACTGCACCCGCGGTCGGGTCGACTGCACGCGTGGTCGGGTCGACTGCACGCGCGGTCGCATCGACTGCACGGGCGACACAGTCGACTTCACGCGCGACCGGGGTGACGCCAGACGCGACACGGCTGCTGTCACCAGGCACCGAGATACGTTTACCCAGCGACGTCGGTACTCTACAAGTCGCTGCGACTCCGCCACTTGGCGCGCTCGGAAATGCCGCAGGAGACCAGACGTTCGAGCCTCGGATCGGCGATACGCACGTCGGATATGTGTCGTGGTGGACGTACGACTCGAGGAGCGTGAGCGTCGGCGACCTCGCGACTGAGGCGCCCGAGCTGCCGATGGCCTGCCGCACAACACTCCTTCCCACGCCCGCGTTGGAACCGTAGCCTCTCCACGCGCCGCCCCGCACGGGCGCACCGTCCGCGACTTCTCCCGATCCGTCACCACCATGACGTCCCGCCCTTCGCTCGCCGCACGTCTCGCCCAGCCGCTGGCACTCGCCGCGCTGCTGACGCCATCTCTGGCCTCGCTCGCATCGGCGCAGCAGAAGGTCGCCGCGGCGCCGGCTGCTGCCCCGGCGATCGTCACGAAGAAGTTCGGCGACCTGGCCGAGGGGCCCTACAAGTCGCTCGTCATCCGCAACGCGATGGTGATCCCGGGGCACGGCGGTCCGCCGGCCGGTCCGTACGACATCAAGATCGAAGGGAACATGATCACGCAGATGGTTCCCTTCGATCCGGTCGCCGCGGAGCGTCGCGGCGCCGGCGAGCGGATGACGGGCGATCGCATCATCGAGGCGGACGGGAAGTACGTGATGCCGGGGATGATCGACCTGCACACGCACATCCGCACGCTCCCCGAGGAGATCGAGTACGTCTACTACCTCAAGCTCGCGATGGGCGTCACGACGATGGTGAACGCCGCCGATCGCGGCTTCACCGACGGCATGGCGGAGGCGAAGAAGAGCGCGAACAACGAGATCGTGGCGCCGCGGATGTACCCGCTGGTGAGCTACGGCGCCGGGACGAAGTTCTCGCGCCGCGAGCTGGACGACCCGGCGATGGCGCCGCAGGTGGTGAAGGCGATGGCGGCGAACGGGAACCGCGTGATCTCGATGGACCCGTTAGGCTGGTCGCTGGAGCTGGTGACGGCAATCGCCAAGGCGGCGAAGGAGAACGGGATGATCACCTCGTTCCACCTGCAGCCGTCGAACACGGCGGTCACGCAGGCGGTGAAGGCGGCGTGCGCCGGGATCACGATGATCGAGCACCACTACGGCTACGCCGAGTCGGCGCTGGACAACAAGACGCAGGACTTCCCGCGCAACTACAACTACGGGAACGAGAACGACCGCTTCCGCGAAGCGGGGAAGGTGTGGACGTACACGAACAAGGAGCGCCTCCTCAACGAGGTGGCCGACTCGCTGGTGAAGTGCGGCGTGACGATGCTCCCCACGCGCGTGGTGTACGAGGCCAACCGCGACATGGTCCGCGCGACGTCGCTCCCGTGGACGGACAAGTACACGCACCAGGCGCTCTGGAACTGGAACATGCCGAACCCGGCGTTCCACGGGGCCTTCCACTACGACTGGACGAGCGACGACGAGTACTACTGGACCTCGGCGTTCCGGCTGTGGGGGGACCTGATCTACGAGTTCAACAAGCGCGGCGGGCGCGTGGCCTTCGGGACGGACGACAATTACATCTGGGCGACGCCGGGCTTTTCGTCGATCCGCGAGCTGCAACTCCAGCGCGAGACGGGGATGCACAACCTCGAGGTGCTCAAGACGGCGACCTACAACTCGGCGGCCACGCTCGGCGAACCATCGCTCGGCCTCGTGCGCCCGGGTTACAAGGCCGACCTGCTCCTGGTCGACGGGAACCCCGCGGCGAACCTCAAGTTCATGTACTCGTTCGGCGACCTGACGCTGGACAAGGACGGCAAGATGTACCGCACGAAGGGGATCGTGCACACCATCAAGGACGGCGTCGTGATGAACAACGACAAGTTGATGGCCGAGGTGGAGCGAATGGTCCAGAACTCGCGCAAGCTGGCGCCGGCCAACGATCCGGTGCGCGATCCGTTCAAGGTGACGAAGATCGTTCCCTGATGCGCGTGGTGTTCCGGGCGTCGGCCCGGGGCATGGAGACGGTCAAGAGCTTTCACCGCAGAGAACGCAGACGACGCACGGTGGGGAAGCGGTCCAACCGCTCCGACATGGCGAATCGACAGAGGGCGCAGCGAGTGATGGGAGTGAGCTCCCAACACCTCTGCGCCCTCTGCGTTCTCTGCGGTGAAGATCTGTTCTTGATCGTTGCTGGGCCGCAACGACCGCCCGGCCAGCCGCCTACCGCCGCACCGCCGTCAGGTACACCGCGATCTCGTCGTTGCGCTGGTTCACGAAGTCGAGCCGCACGCGCCCGTCGTCGGTGCGCGATACGGTCGCCGGCACGGAACAGTTGGCCAGCGCCCACCCGGCAGGGAGGACCATCGCGTTGGCCGGGCGACCGAAGGCACGGTCCCAGACGAGGGTGTCGCCCTTGAGCGTATAGCGCGCCGGGTCGGTGTACGTCTCGCTGATGCGCAGGCGCTTCGACTCGCCCGCTCTGGGGGCCGCGAAGTCGATGACGACGACCTCGGTCTCGGGCTTCACCGCCTCGCCGATGTCGAGCTTCGCCCGCGTGATCTCATCGCCGCGCAGCGTGCGCACCGGGAGTTCCTCGCCCGTGTCGAGGATGCGCGCCGAGGGACGTGACGCCTTGCTCCCGGCCCGCACGACGTTGAGGTACTTGTCGACGCCGGGGCGCGACTCGGTGTAGTCGTGGTAGAGGTCGAAGGCGTGCGTCTCGGGCGGTTGCAGGAAGTAGACGATCTCGCGGTCCTGGTGCGCGCGCTCGGAGAGGCGTGCCACCTCGCCGGCGGCGGCGCGGCCCGCGGTGGCGCGCGCGGCGCGGCGCCCCTTCACGATGTACGGGACGTCGCCCACACCGGTGTTGATGAACGAGACGGCGATGCGCCCGTCCTGCTCGCGAATGACCTGCGACGGATAGTTCACCGACTCCAGTTCGTACCCCGCAGGAAGCACGACGGCATTCTTCCGGATGCCTAACGGGCGATTGAAGACGACCGAGTCGCCGCCGGCCATGTAGCTGCGGGCGTCTTCGTAGGTCTTGTCGATGCGGATGCGCCCCTCGCCGTCCCGGGGGACCGCGCGCGCGAGCGAGACCTTGATGTACTCCTGCGTCGAGTCGGCCCCGCTCACGCCGCCGGCACGCGCGACCAGTCCGCCCACAACCTCGAAATGGAGCGGCTTGCCGGTCATGCGGTCGTACACGGCTTCGTCGGTGGCGATGCTCCCCTTGCGGATGGGGTTGTAGTACGCCGCCGCACCGGCGGTGGTCGCCGTCACTTCGTAGATGATGCGAAACTTGGCTGAGCCCGGCGCCAACAATTCATAGCGCGTGTAGTGGTCGGCGTCGGTCTGTCGCGGCACCTGCTGCGCGCCGGTCCACGCAGGAACGAGGGCCAGCGCGACGGACGCCAGGGCGGCGCACGCGGGACGATGGGCCGCCGAGGAGCGCGGCGAGATGAATCGGGGCGGCGCGAGTCGCATGACGAGACAGTGCGGAGGTGAACGCTACGCGGCGGTGAACGCTACGCGGCGGTGCGTGCGCGCGCCGCGCGCTTGCGTCGAACGATGCGCGCGAGAACGTAGACGAACACGACGCAGGCGGCGAGGGCCACGAGCGGGACCAGGATGGCGATGGCGGTGATGCCGATCGCGCCGACGGCCTCGCCGGTCGCGACAATCGGGTTGGCGAGGCCGCCGGTGGTGACGGTCGACTTGAGGCGCGTCCCCACCGAGAGCATCTGCACCAACCCTGCGGCACCGCCGCCGCCGATGATCGCGACCGTCCACGTGACGAGCGGCGGTAGGTCGGTCATCACCGCAGCGCTGGCGACGATCCCGGCGACCACCGCCGCTGGCGACGCCACGATGTCGAGCGCATGATCGAGCCACGGGATGTAGTAGGCGCCGATCTCGAGCAGCGTCGCCGTGCCGAAGGCGATGAGCGCCGGCGTCGTCCCCACCCACGCGAACGAGTGCGAGAGCGGGAGCGCGCCGAAGTGCGCCGCGAGCCCCGCCCCGAAGACAGGGACGAAGACGCGCAGCCCCGCCGCAGCGGCGAGTCCAAGCCCCAACGCCACGCTGATCAGGGTCTCCATGGTCATGGCGAAAGAAGAAAGCGCCGCGAGATTCGCGGCGCCATTCCCTACGTGCCTCGACCGTCGCCAGTGCCAGCGCTACGGCAGCGCGAAGGCCTGCAACGCGGTGTTTCCGCCGATGCCGGTCGCGATCACCACGAACTGCTTCCCGGCGCGCGTGCGATACGTCATCGGGTTGGCGTAGCCGAGCGTCCCGAGGTCGTGCGACCAGCGCACGCGCCCCGTGCCGGCGTCGAGTGCATAGAGCGCGTTGCCGCCGCCGGAGGCGAAGACCAGCCCGCCACGCGTCACCAGTGGCCCGGGCGAGCCCGCCACGCCTAACGCGGCGGGCAACGGCGCACCGGCGAGCGCCGGGTGGTGGCGCACCGACGGAGTGTCGCCCAGCGGGACCTGCCAGCGGATGGTCCCCGTCGCCAGGTCGATCGCCGTCATCGTCCCGTACGGCGGCTTGTTGAGGGGGAGGGGCGGGGCCGGGTTCCCCTGCGCATCCTGCTCGAAGCCCGGCACCGTCACGCCTAACGGCGGCGCGGCGGGGTCGGTGAAGAAGCGGTTGTCGTTGGTGTCCGACGCTGCGGCACGCTCGGCGAGCTTCCACAGCGCCGGTGCGTTGGTCGCCTTCACGTAGAGCAGGTTCGTCTCGGGATCGTAGGCGGCTCCTCCCCACCCGGCGCCGCCGATCGCTCCGGGCATCGTCACCGTCCCCGTGACCGTCGGTGGCGTGAAGAGCGGACCCGTCTTGAACTGTTGCAGCCGGGCGAGCGCCGCCGCCTTCACGGCGGGAGTGAAGGCGATGACGTCGGAGGCGTCGAAGCCCTGTGCTGCGAACGCGGGCGGCTTCTGCGGCGCCGGCTGCGTGGGCCACGCCTCCTCCCCCGCGACGTCGCTCGCCGGCACCTTGCGCTCGACGATGGGCCACAGCGGCTTCCCGGTCACGCGATCGAAGGCGAAGACCCACCCTTGCTTGGTCGGGGCGACCACGGCGTCGATGCGCCGCGTCCCCTTGCGGATCGTCACCACGTTAGGCGGGGCCGGGAGGTCGTAGTCCCACAGCCCGTGGTGCACCAGCTGGTAGTGCCAGACGCGCGTCCCGGTGCGGGCATCGAGCGCGACCAGCGCCTCGCCGAAGAGGTTGGCGCCCTTGCGCCGCCCGCCGTACCAGTCGTTGCTCGGCGTCCCCACGGGGAGGAAGACGAGCCCGCGCGCTGAGTCGACGGTGAAGGGGGCCCAGACATTGGTGTGCCCCGTGAACTTCCACGAGTCGTCGCGCCACGTGTCGTTGCCGAACTCGCCGGCCGCGGGGACGGTGCGGAAGGCCCACACGCGCTTCCCCGTCCGCACGTCGAAGGCCTGCACGTCGCCGGGCGGGTCGCCCTTGTAGGCCAAACGATCGCCAACGCCATTGCCGAGGATGACGAGGTCCCCCCAGACCACCGGCGGCGAGGTGTTGGTGTAGTGCCGACGGTTCACCGGGCGGTCGAGCTGCGCGGTGAGGTCGATCTCGCCATTCGTGCCGAACGAGGCGACTGGTCTTCCCGTCGCGGCGTCGAGCGCGATGAGGCGCCAGCGCGAGTTGATGAAGATCCGCCGCGAACGGCCATCGCTCCACTGCGCCACGCCGCGATGCACGAGCCCAGTCCCGTTGGACGGCTGTCCGGCGCGATAGGCGCCGGGATCGAAGCGCCACAACTCGCGCCCGTTGTTCGCGTCCAGCGCAACGACCTGGTTGAGCGGGGTCGGCAGGTACAACGTGTCGTTGATCATCAACGGCGTCGCCTGGAAGTTTCCGGGGCGCGCCGGGCGCCCCGAGTCGGCAGGCGGATTCGCCGGGTCTCCGGTCTTCCATTGCCAGGCGGGCTTGAGGCGCGCGACGTTTGCCCGGTTGATGTCGGCGAGCGGCGAGTACTTCATCCCGCCGGCATCGCCGCCGTAGGTGGGCCACTCGACCAACCTCCCCCTGTCCTGCGCCGGCACCAGCGAGGGGGCGAGCAGCGTGGCCGCGACCAATGCAGCGACCGCTGTCGTCACGGGGCGCGGCATGGCGCTCACTGGTCGTTGCGGAACACGCGCCCGCCCTTCATCACGAACTTCACTCGGCGGAGCGCCGTCGCGTCTTTCGTCACGTCGCCGCGCACGGCCACCAGGTCGGCCACCATCCTCGGGGCTATCGTCCCTAACGAATCGGCCATCTTCATCGACTGCGCTGCCACCGACGTGGCACTGGCCAGCGCCTCGAGCGGGGGCTGCCCCGCCTCGTTCACCCGGCAGATGAGGTCCTCCACGTTGCGCCCGTGGGCGCCAGCCACTGCGTCGGTCCCGAAGACGACCTTGAGTCCCGGCGTGTGCGTCGCCTTGCGCACCGCGGCGATCCCCAGCGGGAGCGACTCCTCCATGGACTTGAAGCCGGAGTCGTTGTAGTTGCCGATCCCCTGGTACTTCGCCCGGTTGTCCAGGTAGTTGCGGAAGACGAGCCCGCACTGCGGCGACAGGTACGTCCCCTTCTGGATCATCAGCTGCAACACCTCGTCGGTCGCGAAGACGCCGTGCTCGACCTGGTCGCAGCCGGCGTTGATGGCCGCCTTCATCGCCTCGGCGGCGTGGGCGTGCACCAGGACGCGGAGCCCCTGCGCGTGCGCCTCGCCGCAGGCGGCTTGCAGCTGGGCGTCGGTCATCGTCTGCGCCCCGCCCTCGCGAATCGATTTGGACGCGAAGAGCTTGAGGAAGTCGGCGCCGCGCAACTTGAAGGCGCGCACCTTGGCACGCAGTTCGTCCGGCGTCCCGCTCGCCTCGCTCAACGAGCCGAGGGAGGTGAGGAGACGCGGGCCGGGCAGCACCCCGCGGTCGATCGCCTCGCGCAGGTCCTTGTCCTCGGGCGATCCTGGCGACTGGATCGTCGTCACGCCGGACATCAACGTGGCATATGCGTTGGCGGCGGAGGCGATCGCGCCTTGCGCTTCCGTCTCGCCGTCGTCGCCGGTGTGGAAGCGTCCCTGCGCATTGAAATGCCAGACGACGTGGGCGTGGACGTCCATCAGCCCGGGCATGAGCGTGGCATCGCCGAGGTCGTACCGGGCCCCTCGGAACGAGGCGGGGAGCGCGCCGACGCTCGTGATGCGCCCCCCCTCCACGACCACCGTCGCGTTGGTGAGGAGCTTCTTTCCGTCGAAAACGCGGCGCGCAGTGATCGCCGCCGACTGTGCGTCGAGAGCGGAGGTGCTCCCGGCGACGAGCGCCGTCAGTTGCAAAACGCGGCGTGCCCGTCGAACGACGTGCTCGAACCAAGCGAGCGAGCGAGCGGGCGAGCGAGCGGGCGTGCGCGGTGCCGAAATGCGGTCAGGCGACATCGTCTTTTCCCCGTCGAGGGATGGCGTGGAACTGCGGAGTCGAGAACCGAGCGAGGTCCGTATGAGTGCCAGACGGCGGCGCAGCGAAGCGCGACGGCGCGCCGTCGCGACACGCCCGGGCTCACCCCCATTCGGGCGCGAATGTACCGCCACGTCACGGCGGCACAAGCAAAGCGCTCGTGAGTGTGGGCCGTCGGCGCTGGACAGCGAGGCACGATCTGGAGAGGTTGGGACTTCACCCGCACGCTGCCATGCCGCATCGACCCAACGCTTCCACATTCGTTCGCCCCGCGTCTCCCGGTCGCCGCGACGCTTCCGGCCACCGGGCTCACGTTGGGCGCCGCGCCCGCGCCGTCGTCCGTGCAGCGTTCGCGCTGGCGGGAGTCGTGGGCTCGTCACTGGCCCTCCCCACACCGGCGCGCGCGCAGGCCAAGGAGGCGGCCGGTGCGCCCCCCCGCCTCACCGCCGTGAAGGCGGCCCACCTCGTCGACCCGGCCAACGGGCGTCGCCTCGACCAGGTCGTGGTCGTCCTGCAGGGCGACTCGGTCCTGCGCGTCGAGGAACGCGGGAAGGTGCCTAACGGCGCCCACGTGATCGACCTCGGCGGCGCCACGCTCCTGCCCGGGCTGCTCGACGTGCACACGCACCTCACGTCGGAGAGCGGGAGCTACTACGAAGACCTCTTTCGGCGGTCGCCGATTGACGACGCGGTGCGCGCGCACGTCTACGCGCGCCGTACCCTCGAGGCGGGCTTCACGACCGTGCGCGACGTCGGCGGTGGCTCCTACGTCGACGTCGCGCTGCGCAACGCGATCAACCGCGGCGAGATCCCGGGGCCACGGATGCTCGTCGCCACCTACTCGCTCAGCGCGACCGGCGGGCACGGGGACCTGAATGGCTTTGCCCCCAACGTGCGCTTCGAGGGCGAGAGCGGAGTCGCCGACGGCGTGGATGCGCTGCGCAAGCGCGTGCGCGAGAACGTCAAGCGCGGGGCCGACCAGATCAAGATTCTCGCCGGCGCGGGCGTGTTGAGCGAGGAGGAGTCGGTCGGCGCGCCGCAGTACACGCAGGAAGAGATGAACGCGGTGGTCGAGGAGGCGGCGATGTGGGGGCGCAAGGTCGCCGCGCATGCGCATGGTGCGGAAGCAATTCGTCGCGCCGCCCTGGCCGGCGTGGCGTCGGTGGAGCACGGCGGGCTCGTCGACACCGCGGGGATCCGCATCATGCTGCAGAAGGGGACCTTCATCGTCCCCGACATCCTCACCGACGTCTATCTGCTCGAGCACGCGCACGAGAACGCGTGGCCGGAGAAGATCATCGAGAAGGAACGGCAGCTGCGCGGATCGCAGGACGTCAATTGGAGCCGCGCCTACAAGGCGGGGGTGAAGTTCGCCTTTGGCACCGATGCCGGCGTGTATCCGCACGGGCTCAACGCCCGGCAGTTTGCGCTCCTGGTGAAATACCTCGGGCTCACGCCAATGCAGGCGATCCAGATGGCCACGGTGAATGCGGCCGAGTTGATCGGATGGAAGGGGAAGGTCGGCATCGTGGCGCCGGGGAGCCATGCAGACCTCATCGCCGTGTCGGGCGACCCGCTTGCTGATGTGTCGGAGCTGGAGCGCGTCACCTTCGTGATGAAGGGCGGCGCGGTGGTGAAACGTCCGTGATGCGTTAGGGATTCTTGTCCATGCTGCTTTCTTTGGAACGCTGCGCCGTTCGCTCGTGGCGGCCGGAAGACGCGCCCCGACTCGCGGCCATTGCCAACGATCGGTCGATCTGGGTGATGGTGCGCGATCGCTTTCCCTTTCCCTACTCCGAGGCGGATGCTGTGGGGCACATCGCGCGGTGCCTGTCGCAGGATCCGCAAACCAACTTCGCCATCGCCGTCGACGACGTCGTGATCGGGGCGATCGGCTACATCCCCGGCGAGGACATCAACCGGGTGCGCGCCGAAGTGGGATACTGGTTAGGCGCCGACGCGCGGGGGAAGGGCTACGCCACGGAGGCGCTGCGCGGCTTCGTGCAGTGGCTATGGCGGAGCACCGCGCTGCATCACCTCACCGCCGCCGTCTTCACCTACAACCCGGAGTCGGCCCGCGTCCTGGAGAGGGTCGGCTTCGAGCGCGCGTATCTCGCGCGCAAGTGCGCGATCAAGGACGGCGAGCTGCGAGACGAGTGGAACTACGCGCTGGTGCGAGAGGACGAGAAATGAACCCCGGCGCGCCCCCCTCGTCCTCTCGTCTTCTCGTCCTCTACAAACGACACGGGTGGTGCTTTCGCACCACCCGTGTCGTTTGCTAGGCCCGTCCCCTGCAGGTTTGCCGCCTACCGGCGCCCCTGGCAGAGGACGGCCATCGCGCCGTCGGCCTGACACGTACCAGACGGGCGAGCCACGGCGGCGGTCACACCAGGCCAGGCGCTGCCCGGGGCACGCCCCCGGCGGCCGGCATTCGTCCACCGTGCCCGCGTTCCGCGGACGTCGATATGCGTGAACGGACCGCTCGGCCCCGTCTCGTGATAAAGGCCGAGCCCGCCGACCAGGTCGGGCCATTTGTGCTCGACCAGCGCCACCGCGCGGTCGATCACCTGGACGTCCGAGAAGTCGACCCGGCCGTCGAAGTTCAGGTCGTCCATCCGGCCGTCTCGGTTGGCGTCGATGATGATGTCGGCCGCGTCGCCAAACTGGTGCCGGCTGGAACGCGCCATCCCCTCGCCGACGCCGCGCGCGTTGTACTGCGGCGACCTGAAGCCGGAGAGGACGACGACGTGCTGCGTCGCGACGCCGAACGATTGCAGGGCGTTGAGGACGAGCTCGAGCTTGTCGATCAGGTCCTCGCGCAGGACGACGTACTTGGGCCAGACCGACTGCTGGTCGTGCGTAATGAAGTCGCGCAGCGCAAAGTGCGTCGACAGCGGCGTGTCGGCGCTCTCGCGCGTGACTTCGATGAACCCCTCGGGATTCTCGTACTGTTCGGTGACGGTGCGCTGCTCCCCGGGCCAGAGTCCCAGGTGGTAGCCGTTCACGTAGCTGCCAAGCTTGCGCTGCCACGGGGTGAGCGTGACGAAGGCGAAGCGCGCGTCACCGGCGGACACGTCGTGCACACCGGGGGTGCGAATGACGTCGCCCAGTCGTTCGACGAGCGTCGGGTATGCGTCGAGTTCGGCCGGAGAGATGATGCGTAGCCGCAGGTCGCCCGACCGCCCGCTGAGCGAGTCGAAGTCGATGGCGTCGACCGGGACGGATCCGTTGCTGACGACGGGGACGTTCACCAGCTCGGCGCGCGGGGCAGGTTGCGGCGACGAACCAAGCCCCCCTACCTCGCCGGCGGTCACGCCGCGGCTGGCTGCAGCGACGATGAGCACCGCCGCCGCGACGGCCGAGATTCGGCGAACGGTCGAGGCGCGGTGAGAAGGAAGCAAAGGAGGCATCACATTCGAGGACGAGCGACACATGGCGAGGGCAACGCGTTGCGCCACAACGTGTTCGCGGCGTGACGCACGAACCGTCACGATAGCGAGCGCTGTCACCTCGGCGTCACGCGTGCCCTCTGGGCGCGAGTATCGTCCTCAGGGAGGCGAACCCTGAACGTCGCTCCCGGCCCCCTCGTCCTCCGACCCCATCCTCCGACCTCTGCTCCCGTGACTGTCCCGACTGTCCCGACTGTCCCGATGTCCCCGACCGAACCGATCGCAGAGGCTCCGGCGGCCTCGGTTCGCTTTCAGGATCGTGTGGTGGACGGCGTGGCGGCGCTCCTGCTGGTTGGTGGCGTCGCGCTCTTCTTCCTCGGCCGGAACTCGCTGCAGTCGATCGCGGCCGGGACGTACCCGGCCCCGCTCGGCGAGACCTGGGTGGCTCGGGCGGAGTTCCACGACAACCAGACCAAGCTTGGGATCTGGCTCATCGGGGCCGGGGCGGCCATCGCGCTGGTGGGCGCCGTGCGTCACCTCCTGCATCGCCGCCGCGCCCGTTAGGCAGCGAAAAGGCGCGCCCCGCGATGTGCGGCGCGCGCCTCTCGTTCCGCAGCGCCCTCCGTTCGGGGGGCGCTACTTGTTTCCGGATCGCAGGTAGTCGTCGGTCTTGTTGAGCCAGTCTTCGCGCGGCGGGTTGAAGATGTCGACGTCGAGCGTGTCCTCGAGCGCCTCCGCCTTGTGCCACGCCCAGGACGGAATGTGCAGCACCTCGCCGGCGCGCACGTCCTGCACGCGCGATTCGTCCTCCCCCAGGTAGAAACGCAGCGCCCCTTCGACGATGTAGGTGAGCTGCTCGTTGTGGTGCTGGTGCCGGGGAACGATCGCCCCCTTCTTGAGGAAGACCTGCGCGATCATCATCCCGTCGCCGGTGATGAGCTTCCGGGCGATGAGGGGGGAGAGTTCCTCGAGCGGTACCTCGCTCCACGGGTGGTGCGTGACATCCTTCGACGACATGCGGATCTCCGGTCGGGCGTAGCGGGATGGGGAATCGCGGCAGACAATAGCGTCCGCCGCGGTGCGAGACCAGCCGAGCGCGGTGAATAGTGGTATTGACGTCCCCGGAATCGGCGATATCTTATTACTGAGATATATGCCGAAACTCAAGGACGCTCCGCCGGCGACGACCGCCGATCTCCCCGCCGACCAGCAGGTGGCGCTCAAGCTCTGGGTAACACTCGCGCGCGCCCACGCGGCGGTGCACGAGCAGGCCATTGCCGACGTGCGCGCGGACGGGCTCTCGATCGGTGAGTTCGCCGTCCTCGAGTTGTTGTATCATCGCGGCCAGACGCTGCTTGGCGAGATCCAGAAGCGCATCCTGGTGTCGAGCGGCGGGATCACCTTCCTCGTCGACAAGCTGGTGGAGAAGGGATTCGTCGAGCGGCGCGACTGTGCGGACGACCGCCGGGCGCGGTACGCGGCGCTGACCCGTGAAGGGACGCGCCTCATGAAGCGCATCTTCCCGCGTCACGCGGCGCGCATCGCTCAGGCCATGGCCGGGCTGAACGAATCGGAGCAGCGCCAGGCCGCACGCCTCCTCAAGCAGCTGGGGCTGGCGGCCGCAACACCCGAACCCTAACGCCTTGCAGCGATTCCGGGCACGATTTGCACCCTCGCCGTTTTCATCGGATAGATATCTCAGTTCTGAGGCAATACGCAACTCGCGGCACCCTCGGACCCCGTTCGTCACTCGACGTCCCCTCGCAGGAGCATGACCATGACCACGCGCCGCACCGCCGGCTTCCATCACGTCACCATGGTGTCATCCGACGCCCGCCGCACCATCGCCTTCTATCGAGACCTGCTCGGTGTGGGGCTGGTGAAGCGCACCGTGAACTTCGACGATCCGTCGTCCTATCACCTCTACTTCGGCGATGCGACCGGCGCGCCGGGGACGATCCTCACCTTCTTCGAGTGGAGCGGAATTCCGCGCGGGCGTTGGGGCGTGGGTGGTGTGCACCATCTTGCGCTGGGGGTCGCCACCCCCGAGGCGCAGCTCAGGTGGAAGCGTCGCCTCACCGATGCCGGCGTCCCGGTGAGCGGGCCGTTCGATCGCGGCTGGTTCCGGTCGATCTACTTCAGCGATCCCGATGGCCAGGTGCTGGAGATCGCCACGCGCGGCCCCGGGTACGCCGTCGACGAGCCGATCGACGCGTTAGGCAGGCTGGAGTTGGCGCCGCCGGCGAGCGCCGAGATTCGCGGCGCGCGTGACGAGGCGGCGATCGCGGCCCGCACGTGGCCAGAGCCGGTGGCGGTGATCACGCCGGACATGGCGCTGGAGGGGATTCATCACGTCAGCGCCATCACCAGCGACCTGGAGCGGCTCAACGACTTCTACGACAGCGCCCTCGGACTCAGGCTGGTGAAGAAGTCGTTCAACCAGGACGACCCGAACACGAAGCACTGGTTCTGGGCGTCGTACGACGGCACCGAGGTCAAGCCGCATTCCGCGCTCACCTTCTTCGGATGGCCAAAGGGGGGACGGCCGGCGCGCGGCGGGGTGGGGCAGACGCACCACCTGGCCTTCCGCGCGGCGAACGCCGACGAGCAGCTGGCATGGCGCGACCACCTGATGTCGTTAGGTGTTTCGGTCTCGCCGGTGATGGACCGCACGTACTTCCAGTCGATCTACTTCCGCGACCCGGACGGCCTCCTCCTCGAGGTGGCGACCGACGGCCCCGGCTTCACGATCGACGAAGAGATCGCCACGTTGGGGACGGAGCTTCGCCTCCCGGCGTGGATGGAAAGCGAGCGCGAACAGATCGAGCGCGGGCTGCAGCCGCTGCAGGTGTAGCCCGCTCCTCCCCTCATGAACCTTCCGCAGGGCACAGACGCATGACCCAACCACACCCGGGGCCGCATCAGGGCGGCCCGATCCTCACCAGCGGAGCACCGCTCGCCACCGCGCGCGGGGCACTCATCCTCACGCACGGGCGCGGGGCGAGCGCGGAGAGCATCATGTCGCTGGCGCCGCTCATTGGGGCCACCGACCTGGCCGTCTTCGCCCCGCAGGCGAGCGCGAACACCTGGTATCCGTACTCGTTCCTCTCGCCGATTCCGCAGAATGAGCCGGGGATCTCGTCGGGGCTCCAGGTGCTGCGCGACCTGGTGGCCTCCATCGAGGCAGCGGGCATTCCTGCCGAGCGCATCGCGCTCGCCGGCTTCTCGCAGGGGGCGTGCCTAACGCTCGAGTTCACCGCGCGTCATGCGCGTCGCTACGGTGCCGTGATCGGTTTCAGCGGTGGCCTCATCGGACCCGAGGGGACGCCGCGCGACTATCCGGGTTCGCTCGACGGGACGCCGATCTTCCTCGGCTGCTCCGACGTCGACGGACACATCCCGTTGGCGCGCGTGCACGAAAGCAAGGAGGTGCTGACGCGCCTCGGTGCCGTCGTCGATGAGCGCATCTACCCCGGGATGGGGCATCTCGTGAATGAGGACGAGATCGAGGCGGCGAAGTTGCTGCTGGCGGCGATCGTGTAGGCAGGGCCGGTCAACATCACGAGCTCGACACAGAGGTTCACGGAGGTATCACGGAGGTTCACGGAGGAGACTCATTGCTCGACGTTCTCCTCGGTGTACCTCCGTGCGTCCTCCGTGAACCTCTGTGTCATGCTCTGGCAGTTCGCGTCGAGACCCGCTACGGACTATTTCGCGGTCACGATCTTCTTCCGGCTCTCTTCGTTCCACTTTGGGCGCTCGCTCGCGTTGGCGATGGCCTCGCCGAGATAGTAGACGAGCTTCACGATGCGCGCCTCCTTCTCGGCGTCGATCTTGTCCGGGGAGTCGCTGGCCTGGTGGTAGTCCTTGTGCGTCCCGTTGAAGAAGAAGAGGATCGGGATGCCGCGGCGCGCGAAGTTGTAGTGATCGGAACGGAAGTAGAAGTTCTCGTTCGGCCAGATGTCGTCGATCGCGTGCATCTGCAACTCGGGGTGCTCGGCATTGACGCGTGCGAGGGTGGCGCCGAGGTCGCTGTGTTCCTTGCCGATGACGGCGATCGTGTCGCGCCAGTTACGTCCGATCATGTCCATGTTGAGGTTGGCCACGACCTGGTCGACCGGGACGGGCATGTGCGAGGCGAAGTACTCGCTCCCCCAGAGCCCCTTTTCCTCGCCGCTCACGGTGACGAAGATGAGCGACCGCCTGGGGCGTGCACCGGGCTGGCTGAACGCCTCGGCGAGTTCGATCACGCCGGCGGTGCCGGAGGCGTCGTCGTCGGCGCCGTTCCAGATGGAGTCGCCCTTCGCGTTCGGGTTGATCCCGACGTGGTCCATGTGCGCCGAGAAGACGATGTACTCGCGCTTGAGAATGGGGTCGCTCCCTTCGAGGATCCCCACGACGTTAGGCGCGGTGATCGCGCCCTTGCCAAGGTTGGCGACGGTGACGCTCACGTCGAGCGCGGGAAGGGGGCGCGCCTCGTAGCGTGTGGAGGCGCGCAGCGTCGCGAGGTCGAGCCCCGCGGTTCGAAAGACGTCGCCCAGCACGCGTTCATGCACCATCGTCACGACCGGGTCGTCGGCCGTCTCGCCCTCGATCATGGTGCGTTCGCGGAACTGGTTCGCCACCTGCCGCGCGAGCGTCGTGGTGTCGTTGTTGAGGACGACGATCACCGCGGCTGGTCCGCGCTCGAAGACCGGGGCGAGGAACTGGTTGACCGGGGTGGCGTTGGGGGCGCGCGAGTCGGTGACGACGACGAGCGTCTTCCCCTGGATGGGGAGGACCTTGGCGCTGTCGA
This sequence comes from Gemmatimonadaceae bacterium, assembly GCA_046327755.1. Taxonomy (GTDB): domain Bacteria; phylum Gemmatimonadota; class Gemmatimonadetes; order Gemmatimonadales; family Gemmatimonadaceae; genus SCN-70-22. Next base: position 193,915 of record JAXLXW010000008.1, on the reverse strand, counting down.
CGAGGAGCGGGCCGCTCACGAGCACGACGGGGGCCTTGATGGGGCGCCCGGTGCGCGGGCCGAACACATAGATGAAGTCGCGGCGCGCGCCGGCCACCGCGCGCACGCCGCCTGACGAGAACGTCGCGTTGGAGGCGTCGCCGTCGAGGCGTGACTTGGCGATGGCGTAGCGTTGCTCGAACTGCCCGGAGTCTCCGCCAGGCGCAAGGCCGAAGCGGGCAAACTCGCCGGCGATGTAGCGCGCGGTGAGGTCGAGCCCGCGCGACGGGGTGTCGCGCCCGCCCATCGAGTCATCGGCGATGATCCCGATGCGCCGGCGGATGTCGGAGTCGGTGATCGTGCCGACGGCGCGCGCACTGGCACTGTCGAGCGGGCGTGCGGGAGCGCTGCCTTGGGCAGTTAGGGAGGATGGGACGAAGGCGAGGGCAGCGGCGAGTGCGGGGAAACGCATCGAGGTCCTTGGTCGATGGAGATCGCCTGCGGCGACTGGCAGGGGCCGCAGGGCGAGGAACAGCTCTTCTCACGCGCAGGCGCGCAGGCGCCAACGCGAGAGGGCGCGCGTCGCGGGGTCAGTTGCCGGGCTTCGCGAACGGGGTACGGTTGAGGGCGATCGTTCCGTTCGAGATGACGACGAGGACGTCGGCGAGGGCGCGGATGTTCTGCAGCGGGTTCGACTCGACGAGGATCAGGTCGGCTTCGTACCCCTCCTTGAGCTGGCCGATCCGCTGGTCGAGGCCGAGCAGCTTCGCCGACACCATCGTGGCGGCGCGAATCGCCTCGAGCGGTGACATCCCGAGGTCGACGAAGAAGGCGGCTTCGCCGGCGATGCGCGACAGCGACTCGGGGCCGTACTGCGTGTCGGCGCCGGTGGCGATGGGGATCCCCATGCGATGGGCGCGCTTCACGGTTTCGCCGAGCGCGGGGAGCATGAAGTTGCCGCGAATGGTGAGCGCGGGATCGTCGTAGTCGCCGCCGGGCTGCGTGAGGTCGTAGACGGTGACGTAGGTGGGGACGAGGTACGTCCCCTTCTGCTTCATCAGCTGCAACGTGCTGTCGCTGAGGAAGCTTCCGTGCTCGATGCTGCGCACGCCGGCCTTCACGGCGGCGTAGGCCCCTTCGTCGCCGTGGGCGTGGGCCATGACGGGAACATTCTTCTTCGACGCCTCGTCGACGATCCACGAGAGCTGCTGCTCGGTATACGACTGCTTGCGCGGGTCGGTGTTGGGGAGGCCGGCGCGTTCGGTTCCGCGCGTCTTGATGACATCCACGCCGCGGTCGAGGTTGATGCGCACGGCTTCGCGCAGCCCGGCTTCGCTCTGCATCGCGCCGGCGAGCTTGGGCAGGCGCGGATCGCCCAGCATGGCGTCGCCGAGTTCGGGGGAGACGAAGAGCCCCGCGGCGACGACGTCCGGGCCGGCAATGACGCCTTGTTTCACCGCCTCGCGCAGCGCGACGTCCTGGAAGGCGGGGGTGGAAGCGGACCGAATGGTCGTGACGCCGGACTCGAGGGCGCGCCGCGCACTGGCGAGCGAGGCGATGTGCGTGTGCGCGTCGATGAGCCCGGGGAGGAGGTAGCGTCCACGCGCGTCCACGACCGTTGCGCCTGGCGGAGTGGCGACGGCGCCGGTGGCGACCTGCGCGATCTTCCCGTCGCGGATGACCACCGTCGCCCCGGTCGCGAAGGCGCCGCGCGCGCCGTCGATGAGCGACGCGTTGGTGATGACGAGAACGGGGGCGGCCGGCGCTTGCGCGCGTGCGGTGGCGGGGGCGAGCGAGGCCGAGCTCGCGGTCGCGGTGGCGAGGACGAGCGCCGCGACGATGCGCTGCGGGGCGGTGGCGGCGGTGCGGGGACGAACGAACTTGGACACGAGTGGCTCCACGGTGCGATGACGACGGGCGCGCGAGCGTGAGCGTGCGAGCGCGGGCGACGGTCTGGAGTAACAGGCGAACGGTCCAAGCTACGGGCGTCGGAGGGGCGCGCCAGCGAGGCAGCAGGTCCCGGCAGAAATTGCCCGTGCCGCGGGTCGGGCCGGGTCGTCAAGGAAGCGAGCTACTCCGTGGCGTACCTTCCCCGTTCGCTCGACAGACCGTACGATGACCGCACTTTACGCGTGGGACCGGAGCACCTTCGTGGCTGAGACTCGTCAGGCAACGCTCGATCCATCGACCGAAGGGCCGACCCCCTCGCGCGTCTGGGGGGACCAGTGGCTCCGCGTGAGCGAGAAGGTCCTCAAGGGGCTCAACCACCAGCTCACGAACCGCATCGCCTCGCTCGAGGCGGTGGTCGGGATCTTCCAGGATGGCGAGCCGTTCGAGCCGGAAGTCATCGCCGCCCTCGCGCAGGAAGTCACGCGCCTCAATCACCTGCTCCAGCTCTTCCGCTGCATGCCGGCGGAGCCGTTTGCCGGGGCCGAGCCGGTGCGCCTGCAGGACATCGTCCCTCAGGTGTTGGAGCTGCACGGACACCACGCCGACCTTCGGGGGATCTCGGTCGAGGTCAATGCCGACTTCGAGACGCTCCCGCTCCTCGTGCGCCCCTCGGCGCTCCTCCGTTGCCTCCTCGTCGTCCTGGAGAGCGGCGCCGGTAACGCGTTGCGCGCCGGCGCCACGGGAACGTCGGGGGAGCTCCGGCTCTCGTACACAGGCGATGCGCTGCATGTCGCCGTCGTACTCGAGGCGCCGCAGCCCGAGGGCCAAGCGATCTTCACCGGCGAGGGATCGCTCGTGCACGCGGTGCGCACCGCGCTGGCGCATGCGTTTACCGAGGTGGGGGTGACGGTGGTGAATACGGCGCAGGGCGAGCGCATCCGGTACGAACTGCGCTTCCCGACCCTCCCGGAAGCGCGCCGCCGCGAGCGCGAGGCCGCTACGTCGCTCTAGCGCGCGCCGGCGAAATCAAAGCGCGCAGGCGCGTCGGCAATTGACAGCCGCAAACAGCACGGGCCGCCCGAGGGCGGCCCGTCCGTCGTTGCGGGGGAGCGAACGAAGGTACAGCGCGAGCGGACGTTCGAACGGGCGGGGGATCAGGCCACCGATTCGCGCAGCGTCGAGAGCTGCTTGCGGAGGCGCGTGATCGCCTTGGCGCGGATCTGCGAGACGCGCGACTCGCTGACGCCGAGCAGCGCGGCGATCTCGTGCAGCTTGAGTTCCTCGAAGTAGTAGAGCGTGAGGACGTTCCGCTCCTGCTCGGGGAGGGCGACGAGGGCGTCGCGCAGGCGGGAGACTTCCTGCGTGAGCGTGAGCTGATCGTCGATCTCGACGTCGGTCGAGGAGATCAGGTGCTCCAGCGGGATGCGCGAACCACTGGGCGCCCCTTCGACGGTGCGCTCGAGCGGGATGAAGCGCGAGTTGTCCCCTTCGCTCTGCCAGCGGAACAGCGTCGGGAGGTCGATCCCCATGCGCGAGGCGATCTGGTGCTGGTCGGGGGCCTGCCCGAGCTCGCGCGTGAGCTGTTCGGTGGCGCTGTTGAGTTCGCGGGCGCGGCGGCGCACGGAACGCGGGACATGGTCCTGACGGCGAAGCTCGTCGAGCATGGCACCGCGGATGCGGGGGGCGGCGAAGGTGCTGAAGGCGAGTCCGCGCGCGGCGTCGAAGTTGTTGAAGGCCTCGATCAGCCCGATGGTCCCCGCGCTCACCAGTTCATCCAGCTCGACGTCCATCTGCTTGGCCCGGCACAGTTGGCGGGCGACGTGATAGACGAGTCCGAGGTGCTCCCCCAGGATCTGCTGGCGGGCTTCGGCCGACACGCCGTGGTTGGCGACGGTCTGGCGGCTGGTGGCGAGTGCTGGAGCCATGGAGTCCTTTCCCGATCGAAGAGTCGATTGCGATCCCTCGCGCGTCGCCGTTCCCGCCGAAATGCGAGCCGAGCGACGATTGGTGGTAAAGCAACGCGAGGGCCAACCGATACTTCAGGAAGGCGTCCTGCCCCCAGAGCGCGCCAAGTCTTTTGCGGGCAAGTGTTTGTGCCGCGCATCACGACCGCTTCGACACGCCGCGCCAGCCGATGCAGCCGCCGGGAGACCGGGTAGAAGGTGCCCCTCTCGGCAGAAGTTGCCGGAAATTTTCGCTTCAGGACGCTCAAGTTCTGGCCGCTGCGGTCGATAACAACGATTGGAGCCCACTCACGGAGCCAACGGTGGAACGCCGCCTCGCTACCCCTCATATGCACACCCCCTCGTCCCACGACGTCGTCGTCCCAAACCGCCCAACGCCGTCGCATGACGTCGATCCGGTGGTCGAGTCGACGCCCGCGGCCGAGCGGCTCGTTTCCTACGACCATGCCGTCGTCCATCAGGACCGCGGGCTGGAGCGCCTGTCGCCGGCGCGGATCGCCGAGATTCGCATGCGCCTCGAGACTGGCGTCTACAACTCCCCCGACGTGATCGGCGAGCTGGCGATGCGCCTGGTCGAGAGCGGCGACCTGGATCGCTACTAGTCCTCCGCGGTTCACCGCGCAGGGCCGGCGAGCACGAGCGACGGAGGGAGCGCGAGCAAAGGCGAGGGCGCGCTCCGGAAGTGCGCCTGAGGTGAAGGGCCGATAGAGTACGGGCCATGCCTCCCGCCTCGCACCGCAAAGCGGTGAACCACCTGCGCCGCGTCGACCCCGTGATGGCCGGCGTGATCGACGCCGTCGGCCCGTGCCGATTCGAGACCGCGCCCCACCTCACGCACTTCGAGGCGGTGGCGCGGTCGATCATTTACCAGCAGCTGTCGGGGAAGGCCGCCGGGACGATCCACGGCCGCTTCGTCGCGCTGTTCGACGGCGCGACGCCCTGCGCGTCGGCGCTCCACGCGCTCGCCGACGAGTCACTGCGAAGCGCTGGCGTCTCGCGCCAGAAGATCTCGTACCTGCGCGACCTCGCCGCGCGCGTCCTGTCGGGCGAGGTCCCCATCGACACACTGCACGACGAGCCTGATGACGCCGTGATCAGGCACCTCACGGCCATCAAGGGCGTTGGTGTGTGGACGGCGCAGATGTTCCTGATGTTCAGGCTCGGGCGCCCGGACGTGCTACCAGATCTCGACCTCGGCATTCGGAAGGGGATCCAGCAGGCGTATGGACTGCGCAAGCTCCCCGATGCCAAGAAGGTCCACACCATCGGCGCCAAGTGGGCGCCTTACCGCACGGTCGCCTGCTGGTACCTCTGGCGCTCGATCGACGGGGAGGCGTCGTAAGGGAGGCAGGACGCGACCATGAAGATCGCCATCACGGGGGCCAGCGGCTTCGTCGGTACGCCCTTCGTCCGTCGGCTGCAAGCGGCGGGGCACGCCGTCCTGCGCATCGGGCGCGCGAGAGGCGCGAGTGCGGGGGGCGACGGGCCGGAGATCGTGTGGGATGCGGCGACGACGCTCGACGCGGCGTCGTTGGAAGGCGTCGACGCCGTCGTGCACCTGGCGGGGGAGTCGATCGCCCAGCGATGGACGCCCGACGCCAAGCGCGCCATCCGTGCGTCGCGCGAACAGGGGACCGGGTTGCTCGCCCGCACGCTCGCCTCGCTGACGCACAGACCGCGGGTGCTGGTGAGCATGTCGGCGATCGGGATCTACGGTGACCGTGGCGACGAGGCCGTCGACGAATCCTCGCCAGTGGGGCGCGGCTGGCTGACGGAGGTGGCTCGCGCGTGGGAGGGGGCGGCCGACCCGGCGCGTGCGGCGGGGATCCGCGTCGTGCACCCGCGCCTCGGCGTGGTGCTGAGTCCCGAGGGTGGGGCGCTGGCCAAGATGCTCCCCATCTTCTCGTTAGGTGCCGGGGGAAAGATCGGGAGTGGGCGCCAGTGGATGAGCTGGATTTCGCGCACCGATACGCTCCGGGCGCTGGAATTCCTCCTCACCGCAGAGACGCTGGACGGCGCCGTGAACCTGACGGCCCCCGCGCCGGTGAGCAACGCCGACTTCACGTCCGTGCTGGGACGGGTGCTCGGTCGTCCTACCATCGCTCCCGTCCCGGCGTTCGCCATCAAGCTGTTGTACGGCGAGATGGGGGAGGCGACGGTGATCGAGGGACAGCGCGTCCTTCCGACAAAGCTCCTGGCGGCCGGTTTCCGCTTCGAACATCCGGAGTTGGAGGCGGCGCTGCGCGCCGAGGGGGTGCGCTAGCGTCCCGCCGCTCTCGCCGCTCTCGCCGCTCCTGCCGGTCCCGTCTCGTCCTCTCGTCTTCTCCTAAGTGGAGTATCCGACGTAGGTTAGGGGCGACCCGAAACCTGCCGCCCCGGCGGCTCGTACGAAGAGGCAACAATGGCAGCCATCATCATGGAAGCGGTGCTTTTCGTCGCGCTCGTCGTGGCGGCGGGTACCCTTCTTTTTTTTGGCCTCACGACCTTCACCCCCCTCGGCAAGTTCTGGAAGCAGGTGCAAAACCGGAAGGAGATCGAGCGCGCGGCGGAACTCACCTGTCCCATTCACGGGGCCCTCACGGAGGAGAAGATGGTTCGCCTCCCCTCGGGTGAACGTGTGTGCCCCGAATGCTTCAAGGAGACCGTATGGCAAACCAAGTAGGGGACATGCTCAACGCGATGCGACAGAGCGGTGCGTCGGGTGGCGGTGGGTTTTTCGGCAAGCTGGTGAAGTTCGGGGTGATCCTCTTCGTCCTCGTCTTCCTGCTGCCGTCGCTGTTCACCTACGTCGAGCCGGGGCACGTCGGCATTCTGATTCACCGGGCGGGCGGTGGCGTCGATCCCAAGCCGTTAGGCCCCGGGGTGCACCTGCGCAATCCGCTCCTCAGCGCGATCGAGGAGTACCCGGTGTACATGCAGACGCTCGTCCTCACGCGCAACGAGACGGAAGGGTCGCCCGGGAATGACGAGATCAACGTCAACTCCAAGGAAGGGCAGCCGATCTCGCTCGACGTCGCGATGTCGTTCGAGATCCAGCCCGACAAGGTGCCTGCGCTGTACCAGACGTTCCGGCGCGACATCGGGTCGATCCAGCACGGCTACGTGAAGCAGACGATCCGCCAGGCGCTGCAGGAAGTGGTGGGCGACGAGGCGATCGCCGACATCATGGGACCCAAGAAGGCGGAGACGGTGTCGCGCGCCCAGGCACTGCTGTCGGAGCGGCTGGCGCAATACGGGATCGTCGTGAAGCAGTTCACGCTCAACGAGTTCCGCGCGCCGCAGAGCGTCATCGAGGCGATCAACGCCAAGAACGTGATGCAGCAGCAGGCGCTGACGGCGCAGAACGAGCTGCAGAAGAACGAATTCCAGGCACGCGGCGACTCGATCAAGGCCGCGGGGCGCGCCAAGGCGATCCTCGCCGAGGCGGAGGCTCAGGCGCGCGCCAATCGCCTGCTGTCGGAGAGCCTGACGCCGACGCTGGTGCAGTACCGGCTGATCGACAAGTGGAACGGGGCGATGCCGCAGGTTTCGGGCGGCGGGACGCCGCTGATCCAGCTTCCGCCGGTGAAGTGACACGACCGTAGCCGCCGCGGCAGTCGCCGTTCGGTTCAGGACCGACGCGGCTGCCGCGGCATGGACATGCAAGATCTCGTTGGAGTGGATGGTCGATGCCGCAGGTTTCCTTTGAACGACTTCCGGACGATGCGCGCCTTTGGATCTTCGGCGCGAGCGATGCGCTGAACGGCGACGCCAGCGAGGCATTGCTGCGCCTCGTGGACGAGTACCTCGCCCGCTGGCAGGCGCATGGCGAGCCGCTCACCTGCGGGCGCGACTGGCGCGACGGCCGCTTCCTGGCAATCGGCGTCGACCAGCGAGCCGCCGGGGCCTCCGGTTGCTCGATCGATGCGCTGTATCGCTCGCTGCAGCAACTGGAGCGGGCGCTCGGAACGAGCCTGCTGGCCGGCGGGCGCGTCTTCTATCGCGATGCGGCCGGCCAGGTGCAATGCGTCGACCGGGCGACCTACGCGGCGCGCGCGCGCGATGGCCGCATCGGCAGCGATACGCCCGTGTTCGACACCACACTCACCAACGCGGGCGACTACCGCGCGCGCTTCGAGCGCCCCGCGTCGTCGTCCTGGCACGCGCAGCTCACCTGACGCCGCGCTAGGACATCCACTGGTCGCGATGCTCGGCGACGAAGTCGTCATCGAGCAGCTCGGGATAGGCCGCCATGACGCGGTCGAGCTCCGCCGATTGCCCGGGTGAGAGATGCTCGGCGGGATCGAGACACCAGGTGCCGTCGAGGAGGCGCTGGCGCCGCAGCACCTCGTGAATCCCCGCGATGCAGCCAGCGAACTGGTGGGCCACGTCGAAGAGTGCCGCGTTGGCGTCGGTGAGCGCAGCGCCGAGCCCGAGCGACCGCCGGAACGTGGTGGCGACGTCGCGAGCGGAGAGTCCGGCTCCCGCTGCCCCCTCCGCGTCGCGCCCGCGTAGCGACGTGAGCTCGGCCAGCATCGCAACGGCGCGGTGCGTCCAGACCGCCCACTGCCCCAGCAACCCGCCGACGATGTGGCGCGTGACACGCTCCTCGCCACGGCCGAAGGTGAACGGCGTCAGGAGGTCGGCCACGATGTTGTCGTCGTTGCCGGTGTAGAGCGCGATGTCGTCGCGCCCGGCGTCGACCACGGCACGCACCACGTCGAGCGTCTGGTAGCGATTGAAGGGGGCGATCTTGATGGCGACGACCTCGGGGAGCTCGGCGAAGTCCCGCCAGAAGCGATAGTCGAGACGTCGCCCCCCAACCGCCGGCTGCAGGTAGAAGCCGACCAGCGGGAGCACCTCGCCAACGGCCCGACAGTGCGCCAGCAGTTCCTGGTGCGTCGATGCGTCGTGGCCGGCGAGCGAGAGGAGGACGGCGTCGTAGCCCAGGTCGCGCGCCAGCGCGGCCTCGCCGACTGCTTGCGCGCGCCCGCCCACCGCACCGGCGATGAGGGCGAACGGGCGCGGCGAGCGCGCCACCCACTCGCGCGCGCTGGTCGCGCCTAACGCCAGGACGTCGCGCAGCATTCCGTGCTGCCGGATGGCGAACTGGGTGGTGTGCACGCCCACGGCGACGCCGCCGGCACCCGCCTCCACATAGTAGCGCGTGAGGGCGCGCTGTCGTCGCTCGTCCAGCCGGCGCTGGGCGGTGAGCGCGAGCGGGTGCGCCGGGATCACCTGTCCCGCGAGGAGGTGGGCGCGCAGCGGGGTCATGGGCGGCCGGTGGGTTGGGCGTCCGGCGCCATCATCAGAAGGCACCATCGCGCCGCTCGAACCTCGTCGGCTTGCCTAACGTGCGCCCCCCGGCCCGCAGCCAGTCGGCGACCCAGCGCATCAGCGTCTCCTCGTCAACCGACGGCGGGCCGAAGAGGGCACGGGCGCGCGAGGTGTCGCTCAGGAGGGCGTCCGGCGCTTCGTCCCCGGCAAGCTGCGGTGCGACGTCCAGCAGCTCGCCGAGTCGCTGCGTGACGTCGCGGACCGCGAGCCGGGCGCCCCCCGTGACGTTGAGGGCGAGTGGCGGCGCACTCGCGTGGGCCAGGGCACGGATCGCCATCGCGTTCGCGTCTCCCTGCCAGATGCAATTGACGTAGCCCATCGAGCAGTCGATCGGCGCCCCATCCAGGATCCGCCGCCCCAGGTCCACCAGCACACCGTAGCGAAGGTCGACGGCGTAGTTGAGGCGGATGAGGGCGACGCGCGTCCCCCAGCGCGCGGAGGCATCTTCGAAGACGCGCTCGCGCCCGACGCACGACGCCGCGTACTCGCCGACCGGGGCGAGCACGTCGTCCTCCCGAGAGCCGCTCCCGTTCACTGGGGTGAGCGGGTAGACGTTGCCCGTGGAGAAGGCAACGAGGCGCGCGTCGCGGTAGCGCCGCGCCGCGTAGGCGGGGACCACCGTATTCGTCATCCAGGTGAGGGACGGGGCGTCCCGTGTCCCGAACTTCTGCCCCGCCATGTAAATGACGTTGGCGGCGTCGGGGAGCGCCGCATACGCGCCGGGGTCGAGCAGGTCCGCGTGCACGACATGCACCCCCATCGCCGAGAGGTGGTCGGCGTCCCGCTTCCCCGACTCGCTCTTCCACCGTGAAATCGCGTGAACGCGTCGCCCGTCGTGGAGCGCGTCCGCGGCGCGGCGCACCATCGCGGTGAGCGAGGGGCCCATCTTACCCCCCGCTCCCACCACCGCGACATCTCCCGGGCAGGCGCGCAGCGCCGCCACGACGTCGGCCGACGGGCGGCTGAGTCGTTCCTCGAGCTCCCCTTCGGATCGGGGCGCGCTGGAGTCGGTGGCGGCGCGGCGTGCGTCGGTCATGCGGCTGGCGGCGGTTCCGTCGCGGGAGGGGGCGTCGGTTCGGTGGCGGCGGGAGGCGCGGCGGGCGCCGCGGGGACCGGGTTCAGCGTTCCGTCCCACCCGATGAGCTTGTGCGAGGCATCGCAGAACGGCTTCCGCTTGGACGCACCGCAGCGGCACAGGGAGACGCCCTTGCCTGGCGGGATCGGGATCGCATTCCCCGCGTGATCGACCAGCTGCAGCTGCGCCGCGTCCTCGGGGGTGATGAAGAGCGAGGCGTTCTCCCGGACCTTGATGGTGAAAGACGGCATGACCTTCGGTGGTGTTGAGAGGTGAGGGGCGCTGAGCCAGCGACGTACGAGCGGGTGCGAGCGGGTGCGAGCGGGTACGAGCGGGTGCGAGCGGGTGCGAGCGGGTACGAGCGGGTGCGAGCGGGTGCGAGCGGTGGGCGGGGCGAGACGGGGTTCGAAGCGGGGGTGCAGCGCTTCAACGGGCGCGCGCGTTAAGGAGGCGCAACTGCTTCCTTAATTTTTCATGACCGAAGTGGTAAGATGTGCACTTCGGTCTTCTGGTTCCCCGTAGCATTCCTTCGAACGCTCTCCTCGCACGCCATGCTTCCTCGCCCGTCCGTTCCGGCAACGTTGCTCGCCGCAAGTCTACTCGCAGGGCCTGCCGCCGCGCAGCAGGCCAAGCCGGCCAGGAGCGACTCCACCGCCGCCGACAGCGCTCGCACGAGGCTCGCGCCGATGACCATCACGGCGCGCGGCCGTGGGACGTCGACGCTGGAAGTCCCGCTCGCGATCACGGTCGTGGGTTCGGAGAAGCTGCGTCAGGTGCGCGGTTACGGGCTCGACGAGGCGCTGTCGGCCGTGCCTGGCGTGCTCGCGCAGTCGCGCTACGGCAACTCCGATGTGCGCATCGTCATTCGCGGCTTCGGGGCGCGCGGGGCGGGCGATCGCTCCAACGCGGGGACGTCGCGCGGGATCCGAGTCCTGCTCGATGGTTTTCCGGAGACCGAACCTGATGGCCGCACCTCGTTTGATGACGTCGACCTGGGCGTCGCGGAGCGCATCGAGGTCGTGCGTTCGAACGCGTCGTCGCTCTGGGGAAATGCAGCTGGCGGGGTGATCGCGGTGTCGACGGCGCCGACCTTCGAGCAGCACGCGATGGAAGTGGAAGCGGCGCTCGGGTCGTACGGCTTCAACCGCACCGTGCTGCGGACGGGGACGCGTGTGGGAAGCGGGCGCCTCTTCGGGTCGTTTGCCAACACGAACTTCGACGGCTACCGGGCGAACAGCGGGAGCCGCCGGTCGCTGCTCAACCTTGGCTTCACGGCAACGCCGGGCGATGCCACGGACGTGAGCGTCTTCGCGGTGGCGACGAACAACGCCTTCAACATTCCTGGCCCGCTGACGCGCGCGCTCGCCGAAGCGACGCCGGAGGCGGCGAATGCGACGTATCTCTCGCGTCGCGAGCGCCGCTACAACCGGTTGGGGCGCCTTGGCGCCTCGCTCACGCATCGCATCGGGGACAACAACGAGTTTGGCGGGATGGTGTACGTGAACCCCAAGTACCTGCAGCGTTCGGAGCGCGGGACGTTCCGCGACTTCACGCGCTATCACACCGGGGCGAACGTCTCCTTCCAGAACCGCGCCACGCTCTCGCCGAACGTGAAGCAGCGCTTCGTGGCGGGGAGCGACGTGGCGTACCAGGATGGCGCGATCCTCTTCTATGGCCTGACCGCCCAGGGGACGCGCGCCTCCGACCTGCGCGACAACAAGCGCGAAGGGGCGGCCAACTTCGGCGCTTACCTCACGGAGGAACTCGACCTGGGCGAGGACTGGACCGCCTCGCTCGGCGCACGCTACGACAACATCCACTACATCTTCCGCTCGTTCATCACGCCGAAGCTCAACGACCAGCGCAGCTTCTCGCGCGTGACGCCAAAGCTCGGGCTCACCTATCGCCGCTCGGCGACGCACACGTTCTATGCGAATGTCGGCGGCGGTGTCGAGGCGCCGGCGGGGAACGAGACCGATCCTGCCTCGACCTTCGGGCAGGATACGATCACGGGGATCAACCCGCTCCTCGACCCGATTCGTTCGACGACGTTCGAGGTCGGGACCAAGCAGATCGTGGCGCAGGGAACGGGCTTCGTCCGTGAGCTGTCGTACGATGTGGCCGCGTACCAGACCAACGTGACGAACGAGATCGTCCCGTATCGTGGCGGACGCTTCTACTTCACGGCGGGCGAGGCGCGGCGTCGCGGGCTGGAAGTCGGCATCAACGCGCGTGCAGCTGGCGGCCTCCTGCTGGAGACGGGGCTCACCTTCTCCAACAACACGTACCAGAAGTACCAGGTGGACTCGGTCCACTACAACAAGGCGCTGGCCGGCCATATCGCCGACTACTCGGGGAACAAGATCGTGGGGGTGCCGGACGTCTTCGGCTCGGTGACGCTGGGGCTGTCGCCGGACGCGTGGCGCGGTCTTGCGGTGCGCCTCGGGGCGCAGGGTTTTGGGAAGTACTTCGCGGATGACGCGAACGTGGTCACGGTGCCGGGGTACGCGATCCTCAACACAACCTTCTCGCTCGACCGACCAGTCTCGCTCGGCGGCGGCGTGGGGCTGCGCGGCTTCGTGGCGATCAACAACCTTGGCGACCGCTCGTACCTCGCCTCGGCCTTCCTCAACCCCGACGTCGTGAGCAACGTCCCGGTGGCCTTCGAGCCTGGGCTGCGGCGCAACGTCGTCGTGTCGTTCGCGCTGGTGCGCACGCGCTAGCGCCAACGTTTCCTCGCGTGTCACGCGTAGATCGTGACACGCCGGTGTCGGCGGGCGGTCGCTCCGAGAGGGGGGGCCGCCCGCTGGCACTTCCCCCCACCGAGCATTCGATGACCCACTCCGCCTCCTTTCCGAACATCCGCGTCCTGTCGCGCAAGCTGCACCGCTGGGGCGCCGTGGCGATCGCGGTTCCCTTCCTCGTGGTGATCGCGTCCGGGGTGCTGTTGCAGCTGAAGAAGCAGTGGAGCTGGGTGCAGCCGACGGAGCACAAGGGGAGCGGGGCGGTGCCAAGCCTGGCGTTCGCACGGGTCCTCGAGATCGCGCGCGCCGTTCCGCAGGCCGGGATCGGCAGCTGGGATGACATCGAGCGCGTCGACGTGCGCCCCGGCAAGGGGATCATGAAGATCACCAGCAACTCGCGCTGGGAGATCCAGGTCGACTCGGAAAGCGGGGCCGTGCTGCACAGCGCGTATCGCCGTTCCGACTGGCTGGAGTCGCTCCACGACGGGTCGTGGTTCCACCCGCTGGCGAAGCTCTGGGTCTTCCTCCCGTCGGGGGTGATCGTCTTCGCGTTGTGGCTGACGGGGCTGTACCTGTGGTTCCTTCCGTACCAGACGCGCCGCAAACGGGCGACGCTCGCCGCCGGCGGGGCCGGGGCGAGCGTCGCGGGTGGCACTGGCGGGACTAGAAGAAGTACTTCTTGATCCCGGTGGCGTCGCGTCGGCGCATGCGCCAGAAGACGAGGAAGCCGCTGACGGTGAGCGCTGCCATCGCCAGTCCCCATCCCATGGCGAAGACGAGCCCGCCGTCGCCGAACGCCTCGCCCGAGTGCAGGCGATAGAGGAACGGCTTGTCGGCGTAGGCCTCGGTGGCGATGAGCGCTCCGCTGGTCGCGTTGAGGACGAACTTGCGGTCCTCGCCGCCTCCCGGCTTTCCGGTGAAGACGGTGACGGTGGGGGCGTCGCCCTTGAATTGCAGCTCGATCTTGTCGATGGGGGCGTGAGCGCCCTGGGTGGCGACCGTCGCCAGCGCCTTCTGTACGGCGTCGCCCCAGGCGTTAGGCGGCGAGTCGGTGCTCACCGGGCTCACGAGGTCGCGCGTGCGCTCACGCAGCGCCTCGTCCTCGCCGAAGAACTCCGTCCCGGCGACGAGGACGCCGGTGAGCGAGGCCCAGAGAAGGAAGAGCGAGGCGGGGAAGCCGATCCAACGATGCCAGCGGCGCCAGAACTGGGGATTCATGTCCCGTGAGGTGACGTGTTGAGGGTGGGCAGACGGTATGACGGATGCCGGCGCCTGCTCAGGCGCGCAACTCGTCGGGGCGCCAGGCGGTGATGGCCTGCTTGATGGCCTTGGTGTCCGTAAGCTCGCCCTTGCGCACGCGGCGGAACAGGGCGGGGAGTTCGGCGTCGGAGGCGAAGCGCAGCGCGACGAACTCGCGTCGCGACAGCTTCCCGATCTCGCCGTGTTCCTCGGACGGGAGGAGGCGTTGCAGCCGCAGCGTCTCCTCGAGGCGGATCAGCCGATCCTGCACCGTGAGTGCCTGCACGCGCCCGAGGCCGATGCCGAGCAGGATGGCGAAGGAGAGCAGGACGCCCCAGGCCGTCGCGACACTCGGCTCCCGGACGGCGCTGCGAATCGCCATCCCGAAGTTGATGATGAGGAGCGGCGATACCACGAAATGATAGGGGGCCAGCCACCGCGTGTGGTTGGCGTAGGACTGTGCCATGGTCGGACGGGGTTGGAAGTGAGGGGGCGGTCGAGCGGGCGCGTTGGCGTTAGGCGGCCGCGCCGGCGTCCCGCGCGTGGCGCTTGAGGCGCGCCACGATCGCCTCCAGTCCCACCTCGCGCGTGCCCAGTCCGATGCTGGCCATCACGGTGCGCACGAAGTCGGGGGGGATGGCCAGCGTGGTCGCCGGGGGCTCGCCGTTCACGGCTCCAAAGACGATCGCCAGGAAGGCGGCGACCGTCGGGGACTGGCGGGCGTTGATGTCGGCGAAGAAGTGCAAGGTGCCGTGGTCCAGCTCGGAGAAGAGGCGCAGCGGCGTCTGGCACTCGGGGACGGTGTGCCCGTCATCCGGGAGCGCGGCGAATCGTTCCGGGAGCGGCTCCAGCTTGCGGGCGTACGAGACCAGCGCCGCCATCTTCTCCTCGCGCCCAAGCGACGCGAAGCGACGCAGGACCTGTTCGAGTCGCGGCGGCACGGCCGGGGACGGTGACGTCATGGAGGGAAGCCTAACCGTCGGCGCAAGGACTGGCACCATCGTGCGCAACCGAAGATTCTACCGGGGACGGGAACCACGCAGGTGCATCTCGCGGGTGCACTCCAACATCTTCGCATCACACTCAGACCAATCGAGACCATGCCAACTCGTCATGCATCGGCGACCTGGGAAGGGGGCCTTCGCGGTGGCAAGGGAACCTTCGCCGGCGAATCGGGGACCATCGGTGGGAATTTCGACTTCGTGAAGCGCTTCGGTGACGAGCGGGGGTCCAACCCCGAGGAGATGCTCGCCGCCGCCGAGGCGTCGTGCTTCAGCATGGCGCTGAGCGGAAAGCTCGAGGCCAACGGAACGCCAGCGCAGAAGATCGAGACCAGCGCCGCCTGCACCGTCGAGAAGGTCGGCGACGCCTTCGCCGTCACCACGATGGCACTCACCGTGCGCGTGGCCGCGACCGGGATCGACAACGACACCTTCCAGTCGCTGGCGGCGGCGACGAAGGACGGCTGCCCGATCTCCAAGGCGATCAAGGGGAACGTGAACATCACCCTGGACGCCCAGCTCGTCTAAGGAGCGGCGCTCGCTGGCGCTCGCTGGCGCGGCGCCTTCGGGTGAGAGGGGCACGCCCCGCGTGCGATCGGACGAGCTTCCGGTCGCGCGCGGGGCGTGTGTCGTTCGCGACGAGCTACCTGCGCACCAGGTCGTTGAAGAGCCCGGTGAGCCCGAGCGAGACTCCCACCCGGCGCACGTCACGCGCCTGGATCGATTCGACCTCGAGCGTGACGGCGCGGCGCCCGCTCCCGCCCACGCCGACTCGCAGTCCGATCGCCTCGCGCAACCCGAAGTTGTTGGTGTTGTACCTCGTGTCGATCGTGAGCGAGCCGAAACTACTGGAGAGCACGTGGACGCCGACGCCGGCGGCGACATACGGTGCAACGCGGGCCGATGGTGAGGTGGGGTGGAACGCGAGCGAGAGGTGCGCCGACAAGTCGCGGAAGACGTCGCGGTAGGTCTTCCCCTCGCTGAGCACGTACTCCGAGTGCGGAAGCGAGAGGAGGTAATGGACGTCAGCCATGAGGCGTACGCGACGGGTGCGGAGGTAGCCGAAGTCGACGCGAGTCCCCAGCTGCCAGGCGTGGAATCCGTTCTCGATGCTCGCCCACCCGGCGCTCGTCGTCACGGCGCCGATCGCATCCAGTCCGAGGTTGGTGCGAGCCGGTGGCTGGAGCGTGTCGCCCTGGGCGCCGGCGCGGGCGGGGAGCGCGACCAGTGCGGCGCCGGCAAGCAAGGTTGCGGCGAGGCGCATCGGGCGCGACGCGAAAGCGAGCGGACCGCGGACGGACATGGCGGGTAAGGTAGCCGCAATGTGACGCGCAGGCAGGACGTGACGCGGCGTGCGTCGTGGCGGTCAAGGAAGGGGCGACCTACGGATCGACGTCCATCCGCGGTCCCCTGCGTAAGATGGTGGCACCGGTGAGGAGATGATGGCGATCGGCTCTCGGATTCGCGTGCGTCCGGCCCTGCTGGCTGGAGTCGCCGCCCTCGCGCTTGGCGCGGGGGTCTGGGGCTACGCGCGCGTTCAGGGGCGCCATCGCCGCCCGAACATGGCGCGCGAGTTCACGTACGGCGCACAGTGGGCGGACTCGGTCGAGCGACTTCTCGCCATGCAGTCGCCCGCGGACATGAAGACGGGCGACGTGACCGCGGCGCTCTACCTGGAACGCCTCCGACTGGGGATCGGGAGTCCGTTCCGGCTGGTCGAGTACGCGGCGCGTGACCCGTTCCTCTCGGTCGAGGGGCGCGAACGACTCGCCGAGGCGATCCTCGCGCGCACCAGCGTCGGTGCTGCGTACGTCACCCCCGCTGAGGCGCTCGATCTCATGGCGCCGCATCCCGTGCCAAACATCGGGCGGGCACACCGACAGTTCATGGAGTCGGTGACGGAGGAAGCCGCATCGCCGCGCGCCGCCGAGCTCGCGCTGCGACTCGCGTACACGGTCGGTACGGCGTCCGGTGTGGTCTCGCATCGTGCGTCTGCCGTTGCGCTCGGCGCAATTGCCCAGGCGCGCGATCGTGCGCTGGCCATGCGCGATGTTGCGACGTTGCTGCGCGAGGCGCGTCGCACGCACGTTGATCCGGTCGAGCTCGTGGCGACGTGGCGCGCACAACGTCGCTTCGCGGTCGAGTCGCCGCTCGCCGATCCGCCGTCGCCAACCGACGAGCAGGACGCGGTGCGCCTCCTGCCGCGCCTGGTGGAACGGCTTGCGTCGCTCGAAGCCATGCCGCTTGCCTCGGCCACGGCGCGTTCGCTCGGCGGGGCGGCGGGTGCGGCCGCCGCGGAAGTCGTGGCGCGGCGCAACGCGCCACCACAGGCGCCGGTCACGGTCACCATGGGCGGTTACGGATCGTTTGTCGCTGGTGCCCTGGGAACCCCCGAGTCGCGGCGCGCGCGTGCGCAGTTCGTGGCGCGCACGCGCAACGAGGAATCGATGGCGGCCGAGCTGGCGCGGCTGCGCGCCGTCGCTGGCCCATCGAGCGAGGCGGCGATGGCGGTGTTGAGTGCGTCGGTGGCGATGCGCGCGTACGCGCAGGAGCGCCCGTGGTTTCCCGGCGACGGCGGACCGGACGCGTTCGTGGTGCAGGGCCGTCTCGGCCTCGCCTCACTCGAGTTCGACCGCAACGTCCCACCGTCGTGGCGGTCGTACTACACGCGAATGCTCGACGACGTGGTCTCGGACCTCAGGACGGTCTTCCCGGCGCTCGACCTGCGGGGGCTCAACGTGCGCTTTGGCGACTCGCCGTTGGCCGATCGCGCGCTTGCCCTGCACGATCCGGGGACGCGTACTGCCTACTTCCCACTCGCCACCAGTGCGGGAGCGATGGCGCACGAGCTGGCACACGATCTCGACTGGCAGGCAGCGCGCCGCACATACGGCGTCCGAGGCGGATATCGCACCGATCGCTCGGTGCGCCAGTACTCGGATCGCTTTTCGGTGACCGTGAGGCGCCTGGCGAGTGCGGCGCGTCCGCGGCGCGAGATGCTGTCCTCCTCCGTGCAGGCCGATCGCCCCACCGAGGCGTTCGCGCGTGGCGTGGACTGGTTCGTCGCGGCGTCCCTCGCGCACCTCGGGCGTGTGAACGGCTACCTGTCGTCGGTGCAGGATGGAGTGATCACGGGCTACGCCTCCGCCGCGCCGCCACGCGGTGGCACGGTGGACGGCGACGTGACGCTCGACGCGCTGCGCGAGATGACGGTGGTGGCGCCGCGGATCTTCACCTGGTACGACGCGACGTATGGAAGCGGGCGGCAGCCTGGGGTGAGCGACGTCGTGCGGCGGACGCTGGTGGCGCCGCTGAGCCGCGTGGACCTGCGATACGGGACGATGGCCGGTGGTGATGCGTTCAACAGCACGCTGAGCGCGCTGCGGGCGTCGACGGACGTGTCGAATGGGTGGCGGTGCCTCCTCCTCGACTCCCCGCGCGAGGGGCGCGATGCGTGGACGGTGCCGTCGGCGATGGCCATCGCCGCCGAGGCGCGGGCCCGCGGCCTGGTGCAGCGGTGGGGCGAGTATGCGAGCACGCACCCGGCCGCCTCGGCGCGATTCCGTGCGTTGGGCGGCGGCCCGTGGCAGCCGGCGATCCGCGACTCCGTGATGCGCGAAGTGCGTGACGCCATCCTCTGGCGCGCGGCGCGCCCGGACGATGGGCGCGCCGGCGGTGACCTGGCGGAACGCGCCGAGCGTCGTGCCGCCTACGACCGCTGCGCTGCGGGACGTTAGGCAATCACCCGGCGGCGGCCTCGCCGCCCGCCTGCGCGAGCCCGGGGACGGGTGACCCGTCGGCGGATGTATGGATGACCGTTCGCGTGGGGAAGGCAAACTGGATCCCGGCGTCGCCGAACTGGCGCAGCAGCGCGAGGTTGACCTGCTGTTGCGTGTTCATGTACGTCAGGTAGTCGCTCGTGGTCATGAAGTAGACGACCTCGAACTCGAGCGCCGAGTCCATGAAGCGCGCGAAATGCGCGCGGTCGAAGCGCGTCGCCGGGGCCGCCTCGACGATCGCCTTGATCATCGCCGGTACGCTGGCGACGAGATCGGGAGGCGTGTCGTAGGTGATTCCCACGGTGAACATGATGCGCCGCTCCTCCATGCGCTTGAGGTTGCGCACGCGCGCCTTGAGGAGGTCGGCGTTGGAGAAGATGATCTGCTCGCCGTTGACGGAGCGGACGCGCGTCGTCTTGAGGCCGATGTTCTCGACGGTGCCGACGGCGGTATCGACGGCGATCGTGTCGCCGACATCGAACGGCTTGTCGAGGACGATCGAGAGCGCAGCAAAGACGTCGCCGAGGATGTTCTGCACCGCGAGGGCGACCGCGATGCCGCCGACCCCGAGCCCGGTGATGAGTGCGGTGATGTCGAAGTCCCAGACGTTCTTGAGCGCGAGGAGGGCGACGACCGTCCAGAGAACGCCGCGGGCCAGCACGCCGATGGCCTTGAGCGTGGCCGACGTGGATTGCTCGTCGCCCGTGCGGGAGCGCGACCACTTGCGCAGCCAGAAGGCGATGAGTCCGTTCCCCCAAACGCCCAGCTGCAGCAGGACGGCGATGGCCGTCAGGTCCTGCAGCGCCTCGCGTGCGAGCGCCGGGAGCTCGAGTGCGGGGGAGCCGGCGCGCACGGCGAGCGCCAGCATGAAATAGAACCGCGTGCGCCCCAGGAGGTCGGAGGCGACGTCGTCGAGTTCGGTCTCCGTGCGGGCGGCGAGGGCGGCCAGGCGGCGCCCCACCACGACCTTGAGGAGGTAGAGGAGGAGCCAGGACGCCCCCGCGATCAGCGCGGCGGTGAGCCAGGCGTCGAGCGGGTTGCCCAGGAACTGGCGATCGAGGGAGGCGAGCGATTGTGGCATTGCCGATGAGACTAAGGCGCGCACCTGTTTGGCGCAGCTAGGACGGCGTGCTGCAGCGGTGGTTTCGTTTACATCGGAAAAGATACGAACGGCGGTTCCATCATGAGAACGTTTGCGCGTGAAGTCCGGGCTCCTCGCGTGCCAAGCGACGTGTTGTCACAGCTGCATCGCCATCTCGGACTGCTCGTCCTCGCCAGCCCACCTTCCGTCCCGATCGCGCGAAAAACGGTCAGGTACCGATTGACCGCCGCCGGTCACGCGACGATTGTATCCAATCTTCCATGCACGTAAGTGTGCCGAACCCGGCCGGCCCGCCCCCGCCAGCCGATTGCATGCTTCCGAACGTCGTGGCAGAGTCGAACTGTTCGCACCTTTTCCGCACCGGAGGCCCCCATGCACAGTTCTCGTTCTCCTGGCGTGCTGCGCGCTCGCACCTGGCTCGTTGCGATCGCCGCAGTACTCACCCCTGCCCTCGCCGTGGCCCAAGGAACGGGCGCTGTGGCGGGGACCGTCACCGATCGCTCCACCGGGCTCCCCATTGCGGGAGCGCGCGTGCAGGTGGTTGGTGAAGCGGCGCTCGGCGCGAATACCGATGCGTCGGGACGCTACTCGTTCCGCGGCGTGCCCACGGGGCAGCGGACGGTGCGCGTGACGCGCATCGGGTATCGCCCCGAGGCGCAGGCGGCCGCGATCGCCGAGAACGACACGGCGCGCGTGAACTTCGCGCTGTCGGCCTCGGCTGTTGAGCTCCAGCAGGTCGTCGTGACGGGGACGGGCGGTGCGGTGGAGAAGCGTCAGGTGGGCGCGTCGATCGGTGAGGTCGACGTCTCGAAGCTCGCCGAGCAGATCGCGATCCCTGACGTCGGGCGCATGCTCTCCTCGAAGGTCTCGGGGCTTCGCGCGACGACCGTCGGCGGCGGCGTCGGGACGGGGCAGGACATCCGCATTCGCGGCACCGCGTCGTTCTCGCTGAGCCAGCGCCCGGTCGTGTACGTCGACGGCGTGCGCGTCGACGGGCGTGCGACCGAGTGGTTTGGCGGCGGCGCTTGCTGCTCCTTCGGCGGCGGCGCCTCGACGGACCGCCTGGGTGACATCAACCCGAACGACATCGATCGCGTCGAAGTGCTGAAGGGTGCGGCGGCCGCCACGCTCTACGGCTCCGAGGCGACCAACGGCGTCATCCAGATCTTCACCAAGCGCGGCCGCGGCAACGAGCAGAGGACGCAGTGGAACCTGGGGCTCGGCACCGGCTACCAGGAGCTGCGCCACAACCTGCCGACGACGACGTTCCCTCGCTTCAAGGGGCCGGACGGGACGCAGGCGCTGGACGCGAACGAGACGATGATCGAGAAGGGGCCGTACAACGGCATCGACCTGAGCGCGCAAGGCGGGACGCAGCGTTCGACGTACTACACCTCGACGCAGATCTCGAAGGAAGTCGGCTCGATTCAGCCGAACGACCAGCTGAAGGGGTCGCTCCGCCTGAACCTCACGTTCGTGCCGAGCGACAAGTGGACGGTCGAGACGCGCTCGACGTATGCGCGCGACCGCATCAACGAGATCCAGGCCGGGAACAACTGGACGGCCTTGTTAGGCAACGCCATCAACGGCAACCCGCGGACGGCCTCGGCGACGCGTCCGTACGGCGAGGCCTGGGTGCCGGTGAAGGACATCAAGACGATGAAGACGCAGTCCGACGTGGACCGTTGGACCGGCGGCCTTACGGTGAGCAACACGATCCGCCCGAACCTGTCGCACCGCTTCATCGTGGGCGTCGACGCGGTCAACGACCACAAGAGCCGTTTCTTCCCGTACGCCGGCGCCTTCGGCCCGGCGGGGGTGACCAACGGCCAGTCCAACCTCGGCATCCGCAACTACAAGACGTACACGGTCGACTACCTCGCCATGTGGCAGCAGAAGCTCCCGTGGGGGATCGAGTCGAACCTCTCGGCCGGTGGTCAGGGCTTCTGGGACATCGAGAGCCTGCTGCAGTCGGTGGGCAACTCATTCCCGGGCCCGGGCGTCAGCTCGATCTCGTCGGCCGCGACGACGCAGGCGGCGGAGAACTACACCAAGACGGTCAACCTGGGCTTCCTGGCCCAGGACCGCTTCTCGATCAAGGACCAGCTGTTCATGACCGTCGGTATCCGCATTGACGGCAACAGCGCGTTCGGCAAGAACTACGGCTACAAGAAATACCCGAAGTTCGACCTCTCGTATGACATGTCGAAGGGCGGGTACTTGCCGAAGTTCATCACGGCGGCGCGCGTGCGCGCGGCGTACGGCCAGGCCGGCAAGATGCCGGGGCCGTTCGACTCGTTCACGTCGTACGCGTCGACCCCAGTGTTCACGTCGAGCTCCGGTATCGTTCCGCTCAACCCGGGCAACGCCGACCTCCGTCCAGAGAAGTCGACGGAGAAGGAAGTCGGATTCGAGGTGGGGTTGCTGAACGATCGCCTCGGCCTCGAGGCGTCGATGTACGACCAGCGGACCAACGACGCGATCGTGCCAAAGCTCAACCCGCCCTCGGGCGGCTTCACCACGGCGAGGAGCGTCAACATCGGCGAGATCCAGAACAAGGGGTGGGAAGCGTCGATCAACTACGTGGTCGTGCAGACCGCGAAGTTTGACTGGACGACCGGGCTTCGCGCCGACGGGAACAAGAACAAGATCAACGACCTGGGTGGCGTGAACCTGGGGAACAACAACTTCCGCCTCGGCTACCCGATCGGCGGCGTGTGGGATCGCAGGCCCACCGGCTTCTCCGTGAAGACCACGGGGACCGATCCGACGTTAGGCGATTGCACGAAGCTCTCGTACGGTTGCCCGGTGACGACGCGGTCGGACACGGTCATGTATTTCGGGCCGGGGCTCCCGACCAACAACTTCTCGTGGACGAACAGCCTCCGGTGGCGCCAGTTCACGCTGTATGGGCTGCTCTCGGTGGAGCGTGGGGCCTGGTTCGGCAACGGCGACCGCGCGTACCGCATCCGTCAGGGCGGGTCCGACGAGTACCTCGGCGCGCTGAGCGCCACCGGTGCCCGCACGTTCAAGGCGGACTCCATCGCGCAGTGGGCGTCGATTCTGAATTACGTCGACAAGCGCGACAACGTGCGTCTGCGCGAGCTGTCGCTGGCGTGGAACGTCC
The DNA here is from genome assembly GCA_046327755.1 of Gemmatimonadaceae bacterium. Classification (GTDB taxonomy): domain Bacteria; phylum Gemmatimonadota; class Gemmatimonadetes; order Gemmatimonadales; family Gemmatimonadaceae; genus SCN-70-22. Next base: position 170,699 of record JAXLXW010000008.1, on the reverse strand, counting down.
CGACGTCGCTTTCCGGGCGCTTCGGCATGGGGCAGACGTCGTTCACGCTGTCCGGCCAGAACGTCTGGTGGTGGGACGACTGCAACTGCGTCGACCCGAACATGAACTGGGCGGGTGCGAGCTCGTTCACGTTCAACAGCGGCTTCCTGATGCAGCCGGCGCCGCGTGTGTTCCGGTTGCAGCTGCGGACCCGTTTCTAGCCGATTCCCACCCATACTTGCGAGCACATTCACATGACTACGCATAGAAGGCAGGCGGGCACCGTTCGCCTCGCGTCGGTGGCGGGGACGGCGGCGCTGCTGCTGTCCGGGGTGGCCTGCAGTGGCGCCCTCGACGTCCCGAACCCGCAGGCGTTCGGCGACGACGCCCTGAACAACAGCATCATCATCAAGAACGTCACGGACGGCGCCGAGGGCGTCCTCATGCTCGCCTACGACGACATGATCGTCATGACCGAGCTGTTGAGCGACGACGTGGAGTCGACGTCGACGTGGATCGACTGGGAGGACATCTCCGAGGGGCGCATCCGGCACGACTGGGCGACCGCGGGGTCGTTCTCCGATGCGCAGAACCAGTTGCTGCGGGCGCGCTTCGCGGCGCAGAGCGCGGCGACGCGCGTGGGGGCGGTGTTGGGGGCGGCGGCGCAGACGTCGCCACTGCGCGCCCAGGCGCTCCTCACGGATGCGCTGGCCGACATGCTGATGGCCGGCGCGTACTGTGAGGCCCCGCTGACGTCGAACGCGGCGCGCTCGCCGGACACCGAAGTGTGGAAGCAGGCGATCGCGAAGTTCACGGCCGGACTGACCGCGGCACAGGCCATCCAGGGTGATGCCGCGGCGCAGGCCAAGTGGACCAACGTGGCGTATGCCGGACGCGCGCGCGCCAACCTGATGGCGGGGAACTACGCGGCGGCCAAGGCCGACGCACAGAACGTCGCCGCGGGCTTCGTCTACAACGCGATCTACGCGGAAGGGGCGGCGAGCACGCAGTCGTGGACCGGGAACCAGTTCCACCAGAATCGCAACCGGTCGGGCGGGCTGCGCCGCATGTACCACTCGCGCGTGCACGTCATCGACTCCACGACGACGGGCGAGGCGTACCTGCGTGACTGGTTCGATCCGACGAAGGACGACAAGCGCATGGCGGTGACGCGCCGCGCCGGGCAGCTCGGCGTGAACAACCGCTTCGCGTATTTCGGCATCACGAAGCACTCGGACCGCGGCGCACCGATCCGCATGCTCTCGAAGGTCGAGGCCACGCTGATCGAGGCCGAGGTGGCGTACCGGAACAACGACTACGCGACCGAAGCCAGCATCCTCAACTCGCTGCGCACGCGGAGTGGGGTCGGGCTCCCGGCGATCACGACGCCGACGAGCGCCACGGCGGCCCGCGACGCGCTCCTCAACGAGCGACAGGCGGAGCTGTGGGTCGAAGGGCACCGCATGCAGGACCTGTATCGGTTCGGCGTGGTGAAGGACTACCTCGGCGCCGCACGCGCGACGAAGCTGCCGCTTTCGCGCACCGAGATCCTGAACAACACCAGCATGAAGGACGGCGAGGGGACCTGCCCCTCGGTCACGCAGTAACGCAGCACCTCCAGGACGACTCGCGGGGGCGGACCGGTTCCCGGTTCGCCCCCGCAGTCGTTGGTTCCGCTTGCCCGGCACTTCGCTGTCATGACGCCTGACTTTCCTTCGGACGCGGCGCTCTCGCGTCGCGACTTTCTCTCCACGTTAGGCATCACCGGGGCCGGCCTCGCCATGGCCGCCGCCGGGGTGAGCGCGTGCGGAGGCGGCGGTGGCACCGTCGTCGAACCGCCGTCGACGCCGAGTGGGAGCATCACCGGCACGGTGACCAACCTGGCCGGCGTTCCGCAGCCCAACCTCGGGACGCTCATCCTGATGAACGACCGCGGGCGGCAGACCGGGACGCGCGTGTCGCCGGATGCCAACGGAAAGTTCGTGATTCAACAACTCACCCCCGGCGACTACCAACTGCGATTCAACGCGCCGGGGGTGGCGTTCGTACCGGAGCCGTACCCGCATCCGATCCACTGCACGGTGCAGGGCGGGAAGGCGACCGACGTCCCGGTGCGCATACAACTCGGCAACTACAACCAGAATCTCGTCGAGATCTACATCGGGGACGGCTTCTTCCAGCTCCAACCCGACGGCACGGAGAATGGCGAGGCGGTGGTGAAGCTGGGATCGAACGTGTGCTGGTACAACGTCGACACCGTGGTGCACACCGTGACGGGAGGACCGTGGGGGGACTCGGGTGACCTGCAGAAGGCGCAGGCCTACCTGTGGCCCGCCACGCAACTCGGACTGTTCTCGTACCGCTGCAAGTACCACGACACGCAGGAGAAGGCGCTCCTGCGCGTCGTGCCGTAGGGCTCTGCAGGTCACGGCGGCGTCGCCCGCGCGCCTTCCCCACGCGCGTGGCATCCGCCCTTCCTTCTCCAGACCGAGACATGACCAGGCACGTTCTCACCAGGCCCTTCTTCCGCGGAGCGCTTCCCGGACTCGCCGGGGTGCTCATCGCCGCGGTCCCGCTGTCGGCGCAAGTGACCTACTCGCGCGCCGAGCAGCTGCTCAACTGGAACACCGACCGTCTCGTGAGCGGCGACCAGGTGCAACCGCAGTGGTTCAAGGACGGGAACCGCTTCTGGTACCGCAACAAGACGGCGACCGGTGCGGAGTTCGTCCTCATCGATCCCGTCACCAACGCGCGTCGACTCCTGTTCGACCATGTGAAGCTGGCGCAGGCCATGACGGCTGCGTCGGACACGGCGTTCGACGGCAACAAGCTCCCGTTTGCCACCTTCAAGTTCGGCAACGACGGCGACAACGAGGGCGAGATCGAGTTCAACGCGGTGCGCAAGCGCTTCACGTGCAACATCACGACCTACAAGTGCGTGGCCGGCGACACCCTGCCGAGCGAGGTCCCCTTCGTGGCGTCGCCCGACAAGAAGCTCGAGGCGTTCATCTCGGGGAACAACCTGTGGGTGCGCAACCGGGCCACGAAGAAGGATTCGGTGCAGCTGACGACGGATGGCGTCGCCTACAACAGCTACGGCATCACGATGCCGCGCCCGAGCCAGTTGCAGCGCCCGGCGCCACAGCGCCCGCAGCTGCGCTGGTCGCCCGACGGGAAGAAGATCGCGGTGATGCGGCAGGACGAGCGCTATGTGGAGCACATGCACTACATCTCCTACACGCCGCAGCGTCCCAAGCACTACTCGCAGCCGTACGCCCTCCCCGGGGACACGGCGGTGCCGTATCCCCGGATGCACATCGTCGACGTTGCGTCGAAGGCGAACGTGGTGGCGCAACTTCCGGTGCGCCCGAACAACCTGTCGATCGGCGGGTCGGTGCGCGACTCGGCGTGGGCCGAGAACTCCCAGAAGGTGCACGTCTCGTGGTTGATGCGCGGCTCCAAGGCGGCGTACCTCGCCGAGGTGGACGCGACCACCGGTGTCACGCGCGTGATTGCGCGCGACACCGGGAAGACGTACGTCGAGATCTCGAACCCGCAGGACCCGGGATCGTTCTATGTCACCAAGGACTTGAAGGACGCGTTCTGGTGGTCCGAGCGTGACGGGTGGGGGCACCTCTATCGTTTCGACGGCGCCGGCGTCGCGAGCATCACCTCGACGGATGGCGATGGCAGCTTGTCGCAGGCGCCGGAGCCCAAGGCGCAGCTCACGTCGGGCGCCTGGCAGGTGGGGCAGATCTCGTACGTCGACGAAGTGGCGAAACAGGTCTACTTCACCGGGCGCGGGCGCGACGGCTTCCTGTACTATCCCAAACTGTATCGTGCTAGCTACGACGGGCAGGGACTCACCCTGCTCACGCCGGAAGATGGCTTCCACGCCATCTCGTTCAGCCCGAGCGGGAAGTACTTCGTCGACACCTACTCGCGCGTGGAGTCGGCGCCGGTGACGGTGCTGCGCAGCGCCGCGACGGGGGCGATCGTGCGCAAGCTCGAAGAGGCCGATGTGTCGCGCCTCAAGGCCGTCGGTTGGCGGCCGGCGCAGGTGTTCAGCGTGAAGGCGCGCGATGGCGTGACCGACATCTACGGCGTGCTCTACCTCCCGCCCAACCTCGACTCGACGAAGAAGTACCCGATCATCTCGCACATCTACCCCGGGCCGCAGGTAGGCTCCGTGGGGGCGTGGAACTTCAAGAACGGCGGTGAGCCCTTCTCCCTGGCCGAACTCGGCTTCGTCGTGATCCAGCTCGATCACCTCGGGACACCGCTGCGCTCCAAGGTCTTCCACGACAACTACTACGGCTTCTTCGGCGACAACGGGCTTCCCGATCATATCACCGCCATCAAGCAGCTGGGAGCGAAGTACAGCTTCATCGACACCGACAAGGTCGGGATCTTCGGTCACTCCGGAGGCGGCTTCGCCTCCACCGATGCGATGCTGCGTTACCCCGACTTCTTCAAGGTCGCGGTGTCGGGCGCCGGCAACCACGACAACCGCAGCTACAACATCTACTGGGCCGAGAAGTACCAGGGGCTCATGAAGAAGGACACGCTGCGCAAGACGGACAACTTCGAGGGCTCCGCCAACAAGACGATGGCGAAGAACCTGAAGGGGAAGCTGATGGTGATGCACGGCGACATGGACGACAACGTGCACCCGGCCAACACCGTGCAGCTGATCGACGAACTGATCAAGGCGAACAAGTCGTTCGACATGGTCTGGGCGCCGAACCGCAATCACGGGCTCAACGAGCCGTACTTCATCCGCCGTCGCTGGGACTACTTCGTCCAGAACCTCCTGGGACTGATGCCGCCGGACAACTACGAGATCAAGCAGCCGGACGATCCGTGGAGCCGCGGCCAGGGCGGACAGGGACCGTCGTGGGATGACTACGACGACGGGTTCCCGTTCTGGAAACCGTTCTACATCAGCTGGTAGAAGACGAGAGGACGAGAAGACGAGAGGAACCCCGGGGAGCGGAGGCTGTCCGGGGTTTCCTCTTGGCGTTAGGTGCGCGGGGAGAGCGGGCGACCCTTTTCCGGACGTGATGACATGAGATCGTGCATGAGGGCGGGTGTGGCGCTGCTGGCCATGCTGGGCGCGCCGCGAGTACTGATCGCGCAGGGGGCGCAGACGATCGATCGATGGTTGGCCGTTGGAACGCCGGCGCCGGCACCGTTCGGGAATGCCCGGTCGGATTCGGCGACGCTGGCGACCTGGCGCCTGGCGACGGACGGAGCGTGGCCGGTCGACGGACGCGCGGTGGCTGGGCCTAACGGGGCTGCCCTGCAGTGGAAGTCGGGTGATGCGAGTGCCGCCGCGGGCACGGTGACCTATGCGGCCACGTACATCGAGACGGACCGGTGGCAGCGGGCGACAGTCTCCTTCGCCGGCGATGAGACGCGCCGTGTGTGGCTCGACGGGGTGCGCGTGAACGGGGCGCGTCTCACGTTGGCGCGCGGGAAGCACTGGTTGCTCGTGCAGCGCGTGTCGAAGGGTGGCGCGCCGACGCCGCTCGTCGCGACGCTGACGGCGGCGCCTGGGGCGGTCACCACGATCTCCCTCGACCCGCGGCGCGCGCCGACGTGGCGCGACCTGCACACCGTGAAGTCGATCGGCGAGGTCACGCTCGACCCATCGGCGACCCGGGTCGCCGTGGTGCTGCGCCAGCGCGACGTGCTCAACGATCGCACCAACAGCTGGCTGGAGGTACGGGAGGTGAGCGGCGGGAAGCTCCTGACCGAGTTGCGCGCGGGCGGTCCTTCTTCCGCCACATGGTCCAACGACGGGAAGCGGCTGGCGCTCCTTGTCGCGACGGATCGTTCCGAGGTGCCGGGGCGTGACCTGTGGACCTGGGAGGCCGCGTCTGGTGCGTCGCAGCGCGTCCTGCGCGGCGAGTCGATCTCGCGCATTGTGGGGTGGTCGCCGGACGGCGAGTGGCTCTACTACGAGGGGCAGGAACGCGCGTCGTCACCGCCACCGGCGAAACCCGGGGAGATGCGACGCCTGACGGAAGTCTGGCAGCGATTCGGCGACTCGCCGGACAAGCAGCATCTCTACGCCGTGAACCTCGCGCAGGGGACGCGCACCACGCTGGTGGGCGATTCGGCCGTGGGAGTCGCGGGCGCGGAGCTTTCGCCGGACGGAAAGACGATTGTCTTCTCGCGTTCCGTCAACTCGAGCGACGCGCGACCGTGGCTGCGCGCCGAGCTGTGGGCGCTGGACGTCGCCACGCTGGCGACGCGCCGGTTGCTCGATCTCACGCGCGAGGCGTTCAACGCGCCGGCCGCCTTCGCCTTCTCTCCAGACTCGCGCGCGGTGGCGTTCTGCGCGAGCGCGAAGGAGTTGGTGACGCAGGAGGACCCGACGTTCAGCGTATACGAGAACGAGCTCTTCGCCACGTCGCTCGACACGCCTGCACTCGTGCATCTGAGCGCCGGCTACGTCCCCTCGGTCGGTGGAGGGCTCGGGTGCTCGCGCCTGACGTGGAGCGCGAAGGACGGGCGAATCTACGTGCCGGTGGACGCCGGCGCCCGCACGCTGCTCGCCCGCACGCGCACTGCCGTCACCTCGGCGCTCGGTGCGGTCACGCTCGAGACCATGCCATCGACCGCGGAGACCATGGGCGCGTTCGATATCGCCAACGGGGTGCAGGTGGCGAGCGTGGAAGGGCCGACCACCGCGCCGGCGCTGCAGCGCCTCGACCTCGCGACCGGAACGACGGCGACCGTGAACGCGCCTAACGCGGCGGCGTTCGGCAACATGGCGTTGCCAACGTGGAAGGCGTGGTCGTTCCGCAACTCCCGCGGTGAGGACATCGAGTCGTGGTACTGGCTCCCCCCGGGCTTCGACTCGACCAGGACGTACCCGATGATCGTGCACTACTACGGCGGGACGCTGGCGATGAAGAAGAACTTCGAGCAGCGACTGCTCTGGTTCGCGTCGAACGGCTACGTGGTGCTGATGATGAACCCGGCCGGTGCGCCAGGTTACGGCCAGAAGTTCTCCAACTACCACACGAACGACTGGGGATATCCCGCGGCCTCCGACATCATCGAGGGGACGCAGCAGTTCGCGCAGGCCCACCGGTACGTCGATGCGTCGAAGATCGGGAACTTCGGCCATTCGTACGGCGGCTTCATGACGATGCACCTGCACACGCGCACGACGATCTTCCGCACCGGCATCGCGCTCGCCGGGATTGCGAACATCGCCAACTACTGGGGGGCGGGGGCCAGCGGCTACAGCTACACCGACGGGACGTGCCCCGGGTGCTACCCGTGGAATCGCAAGGATGTCTACGTCGACCGTTCGCCGCTCTTCTCGGCCGACAGGATCCAGGCGCCGATGCTCCTGATTCACGGGACAGGCGACACCAATGTCGTGCCGACCGAGTCCGAGCAGATGTTCACGGCGTTGCGCATGCTCGGGCGCGAGGCCGAACTGATTCGAGTGGCGGGGGAGAACCATGGGATCAACTCGCGCCCGTCGGTGGAGGAGGGACGCGACGGCGCCATGCTCGACTGGTTCGACAAGTATCTCAGGGCGCAACCAGACGCGTGGACGGCACGCTGGAATCCATAAGTGCGCGTTCGGTCCCGCCCCCAGACGCAAGACGTTCCACCACCCCCCATATACGCCTTGGACGGTATGCTGATCAGACGACGTCACTCACTGCTTGGGCTCGCGCTGTTGATAGGTGCGATGATCCCCTCGCTTGCGCCGCGAATGGTGCAGGCGCAACCGACGCGCACCGACTATGCCCGCGCGGAGCAACTGCTCCCGTGGAACGTGCAGGAGCTCATCCTCGACGATGCCATCCGGCCGCGCTGGATGCCGGGCGACCGCTTCTGGTACCGCAACCGCGGGGCGAAGGGGTGGGAGTTCCTGGTCGTCGAGATGGCGACGGGAACGAGGCGTCCCGCCTTCGATCACGCGCGCCTGGCCTCGTCGCTTTCCAGTGCCGCCGACACGACGTACGACTCGACGCGCCTCCCCTTCCAGTCGATCGCGTGGACCGACGGCGAGAAGGGGATCCGCTTCAGCGTCGGTCGGCGGAAGACGTGGACGTGCGACCTCACGACGTACGCCTGCACCGGCCCCGACACCCTGCCGCTCGACAAGCCCAGCGAGGTGAAGTCGCCGGACGGGAAGTGGGTGGCGTACGAGCGCAGCGGCAACGTGTACGTGCGTGCAGCTGGCGGAGGGCAGGAGCGGGCGCTCACCACCGACGGGAACGCCGATTGGGGGTATGGGCTCAGCAACATCGGGTGCTGCCAGCAGGTGACCAACGTGCGCAACAAGACGGAGCAGCGTCCGCTCGTCCTCTGGTCGCCGGACTCGAAGCGATTGGTCACGACGAAGTGGGACCAGCGCGGGGTGCGGCTGATGCACCTGCTGGAGACGAAGAATCCGGGGCCGGTGCTGCACTCCTATCGATACGCGCTCCCCGGTGATTCGGTGATCCCACGCTTCGACCTGCACGTCTTCGACGTGGCGTCGGGGAAGGGGGCCAAGGTCGACTGGCCCACGATGGACGCGGTGAACACCACGTGCTGCTGGATGACGACCGACACCGTGTGGAAGGACGTGCGTTGGGGCGCGGGGAGCGACCAACTGTTCTTCACGGCGCCCAGGCGCGGGAATCACGAGCTGACGCTCGTGGCCGCCGATCCAGCGACGGGGAGTGCGCGCCAGGTGCTCAAGGAGGTGGGGAAGACGTTCGTCGAGACGAGCCAGTTCTCCGGTGGGATCCCCAACTGGCGTCCGCTGGCCGGCGGCAACGAGGTCGTCTGGTGGTCCGAGCGCGATGGCTGGGGGCACCTGTACCTCGTGGACGCGAAGAGCGGCGCGGTGAAGAACCGGATCACCAGCGGTGACTTCCTGGTGGCCGAGCTGCTTTGGGTGGATGAGGCGCTGCGATGGGCGTACTTCACCGCGGTGGGGCGCGAGCCGGGGCGGGACCCGTACTTCCGGCACCTGTACCGGGCGAAGCTCGACGGCTCGGCCATCCAGCTCCTGACGCCCGAGGATGTGGACCACGACGTGAGCGTTGCGCCTGGCGGCCGGTACGTCGTCGACAACATGGCGCGGCCCGACAAGGCGCCGGTGAGCGTGCTTCGCCGGATCGACGGGACCATCGTCAAGCAGCTGCAGGCCGCCGACATCTCGCGCCTCGTCGCGGCGGGGTGGCGGGCCCCCGAGCCGTTCACCGTCCGCGCGCGCGACGGCGTCACCGAGCTGCGCGGGCTCCTCTGGCGCCCGGCACGTGTCGACTCGACCAGGCGCTACCCCGTGGTAGACTACATCTACCCGGGACCGCAGGTGGGGTCGGTCGGCTCTCGGCAGTTTGCCTCACGGCCGGGAGGGAACGCTGCGGCGCTGTCGGAACTCGGCTTCTTCGTCGTGCAGGTCGATGCCATGGGGACCCCCGGGCGGTCGAAGGCGTTCCACGACGCCTTCTACGGCAACATGACCGACAACGGGATCCCCGACCAGGTCGTGACGATCAAGCAGCTGGCGGGGCGCATTTCCCAGATGGACCTCGACCGCGTCGGGATCTTCGGGCACTCGGGCGGCGGCTTCTCCTCGACCGACGCCATCCTCACGTACCCCGACTTCTTCAAGGTCGCGGTCTCGAGCGCCGGGAACCATGACAACCGCAGCTATGACTTCACCTGGGGGGAGAAGTACCAGGGGCTGCTCCGGAAGCTGAGCGACACGACCGATTCCTTCGACTCGCAGTCCAACTGGCGAAAGGCGAAGAACCTGCAGGGGCGACTCCTGCTGGCGTACGGCACGCTCGACGACAACGTGCACCCGGTGGCGACGCAGCTGGTGATCGACGAACTGATCAAGGCCAACAAGGACTTCGACCTCCTGGTGATGCCCAATCGGAACCACGGCTTCGCCGCTGAGCCGTACATGATCCGGCGCACGTGGGACTACTTCGTGCGCAACCTGATGGGGGCAAGGCCGCCGGAAGGGTTCGAGATCAAGCGGCCTACCCAGTAGAAGTCGAGAAGACGGGAGGACGAGGGGGCGCGGTGCATGGGCATCGCGTCCCTTCGTCACGTCGGGGGTCTGCCTGATCCGTGTGAGTGAACCGAAGTGTGGGGGTGGGCGTATATCGGGGGAACCGAAGTCCCGGGTTGGTGCTACATCCCGGGTACGCGCTCGCCCCTTCACCCCCTCCCCTCCTTCCATGTTGATCCGCGTCACGCCCGAGCATCCGATCCGTTCATCGGAGATCACGAGCGAATCGCAGTACGAGAACCGGCGCCAGTTCCTGAAGGAGGCGGGGTTGGCCGGGGTCGGGCTCGCCGCGGCGATGCTGACCGGGCGTCGGGCGGGGGCACAACCGTCGGGGACGCCGCAGCAAGGGACGTCGATCGCCGGGACGGAGCTCAAGGGTGAGCTCACCCCGTGGGACGACGTCACGTCGTACAACAACTTCTACGAGTTCGGGACGAGCAAGGACGACCCCGCCGAGAACGCGACGAAGTTCCGGACGAAGCCGTGGAGCGTGAAGGTCGAGGGCCTCGTGGCCAAGCCCGGGACGTACAACCTCGAGGACTTCCTCAAGCCGCACAAACTGGAGGAGCGGATCTACCGCCATCGCTGCGTCGAGGCGTGGTCGATGGTGATCCCATGGCTCGGCTTCCCGATGGCTGACTTCGTGAAGCGGATGCAGCCGTTAGGCTCGGCGAAGTACGTCGAGTTCACGACGCTCCTCGATCCGGCGCAGATGCCGGGGCAGCGTTCGCCGGTGCTCGAGTGGCCCTACGTGGAAGGGTTGCGCCTGGACGAGGCGATGAACCCGCTGACGCTCCTTGCCGTCGGGGTCTATGGGAAGATGCTCCCCAACCAGAACGGGGCGCCGCTGCGGCACGTGACCCCATGGAAGTACGGCTTCAAGGGGTGCAAGTCGATCGTGAAGATCCGCTTCACGGACACGATGCCCAAGACGGCCTGGAACGAGGCCAACGCGAGTGAGTACGGCTTCTTCGCGAATGTGAACCCCGAGGTCGATCATCCGCGCTGGTCGCAGGCGAAGGAGCGGCGCATCGGTGAGTTCCGCCGGCGCGAGACGCTGATGTTCAACGGCTACGCGCAGCAGGTGGCGTCGATGTACAGCGGGATGGACCTGCGGAAGTTCTACTGATAGGGGGGAGCGAGTGGCGAGCGAGTGGCGAGCGAGGGCGCGATGAAGGCGGCGGCGCGGGATGCGGAGAATGGGGGTGTGGCGCGGGCGGCTGGAGTCGCCGGGGCAATCGTTGAGCGCGCGGGTGAGGCGACGCGGGGGGCCCCCCCCGAAAACCACGCTACCGCTCGTGCCCCCTCCCCACCAAACCGAAATCGCCCGCTCAGTACCATTCCGCCGCGCTGGCTCCACTCGGCGGTCCTCGTCGTCTCCGCGCTCCCCTTCCTTTACGTAGCCGCCGCGATCGCGAGCGACTTCTTCCAGGGGACGCGGTACCTGGGCTCCAACCCCATCAAGGAAGCCGAGCACTTCACCGGGAAGTGGGCGCTGCGATTCCTCGCCCTCTCGCTCGCGGTGACCCCAGCCGTGCGGCTCCTGAAGTCGGGATGGCTCATCCGATACCGGCGCACCCTCGGACTCCTCGCCTTCTTCTACGCTTGCACCCACCTCGTCGCCTACGGCGTCCTCGACGTCGAACTGACGTGGAGCGACATGGTCGAGGACGTCGCGAAGCGCCTCTACATCACCATCGGGATGACGGCGCTCGCCCTCATGATCCCGCTGGCCGTGACCTCGACCAAGGGGTGGATTCGGCGCCTCGGCAATCGCCGATGGACCGCGCTGCACCGTCTGGTTTACGTAAGCGCGGTTTTGGGCCTGGTGCACTACTGGATGTCGGTAAAGAAGGACGTCACGGAGCCGGCGATCTTCGGGATCGTGTTCGCCGCCCTGCTTGGCTGGCGAGCTTGGCGCTCGGCGGGGGGACGGCGCGCCGACAGCTCGCGGGCGGCTGCCTGAGGACATAGCTCCAAGCGCAGCGCTGTTGGTGTCGCCGCGATTGTTCTCTACTGTCGCTATAGAGCCGCCAGCATCGCTCGAGTATCGTCGCGGCGAGAGTGTGTTCACGCGCCCAAGAATCTCCCTGAGGTCAGAGCCCCCTGCACCTCGAAACGATGTGAGCTCGTGCGTCGAACTGCTTATCTGGCAGGCGACTCGCGTTGGCCGGCCACTCTCGAGGGATTGACCCACTTTTGACGGAGTCGGACAGGATTCACGACAAGTCCTTGACAAGCGGCGCCTGCCAATACGTATTAGCGCGCCGTGAATACTCCGCCCAAACCCGCCTCACGCGCCACCGCACACGACGTCGCTGCGCGCGCCGGAGTCTCGCAACCGACGGTCTCGCTGGTCCTCTCGGGTAACCCGAAGGCCCGCGTCTCCGCCGACACGCGCGCGCGCGTCATTCGCGCCGCCGAAGAGCTTGGCTACCGCCCCAACGTCCTCGCGCAGGGACTCGTGCGGAGGCGCTCCTTCGCCCTGGGCGTTGTCGTCCCCGACCTCGCCAACCCGTTCTTTGCGGCGGTCGTCAGCGGCGCCGAGAAGGTCGCATCGCGGGAAGGCTACGCCGTCTTCCTCTGCGAGACCGGCGAGACGCCGGCCGAGCGGCACCTCGAGGCGTTGAGCTCGCGACAGATCGACGGCGTCATACTCGACGCCGTGGGAGCGGCAGCGCTCTCTTCGTCGTCGCTGGCCGGGATGAACGTGGTCCTGGTGGATGAGTCGCTCGACGCGTATCCCGCCGTCGTCAGTGACGCCGAGCAGGCGGGCGATCTGGCAGCACGCCACCTCCTGTCGCTCGGCCATCGGCGACTCGCGTACATCGGGCCGGCCATCGAGGCGTCGACGTTCCGACTCCGCGAGCGTGGCTTTGTGCGGGCGCTACGATCGGCGGGCGTCTCGATCGAGTCGGATGCCTGGCGGCGCGTGCCGCCAACCGTGGCCGGCGGGCTGCAGGCGATGCGCGCCCTGCTCGCGCTGCGCACGCGCCCAACGGCAGTCTTCTGCGCCAACGACCTCGTCGCGCTCGGCGCGCTCAAGGGGTGCGCGATGGCCAAGGTCGCGGTCCCGCGCGAGCTGTCGATCGTGGGGTGCGACGACATCGAGCTGGCGACGTTGGTGACCCCCGAACTCACGACGATCGCAGTCCCGGCGCGTGAACTCGGGGCGCGCGCGGCCCGACTCCTCATCCGACAGCTGGCCGAGCAGCGGGGTGACGCCCCCGCGGGTGATGCGAGCGTTGCGTCGCGCACGGGGCGCCCGCTGCCGGTACGACTGGTGATCCGCGGGACGACCGCCGCGACCCCGGAGGCCGCATGAGCGCGCCGCGCGTCTCCGCGCCAGCTCCGACGGGCCACGTCGTCAGGCACGCCATCATCACCGGGACGGGGAGCTTTGTCCCCTCGCGCGTCGTGACCAACGCCGATCTCGAGCGCGTGCTCGGGACGTCGGTCGAGCCGTTCGTGTCGGAGACGTTAGGCATCCGCGAACGGCGCTTCACTGCCCCCGACGAGTCGACGGTCGACCTGTGTGAACCGGCGGCGCGTGCGGCGTTGGCGTCGGCGGGATTGGGCGTGGACGACATCGACCTCCTGATCGTGGCGACGGACACGCCGGAGTACATCTCGCCCGCCACGTCCTCTGTGCTGCATGGACGTCTGGGCATGCGGCGCGCCGGGACGTTCGACGTGAACTGCGGCTGCGCGGGCTTCGTCACCGCGCTCGATGTCGCGGCGAAGTTCATCCGCGCCGACGAGCGCTACACGCGCATCCTGGTCGTGGCGGCGTACGCGATGACGAAGTTCCTCGACCTGCACGACAAGAAGACGGCGACGATCTTCGCCGACGGTGCGGGCGCCACGGTGGTCGAGCTGGGCGACCGCCCGGGCGTGCTCGCCAGCGAGCTCTTTGCCGACGGTCGCTACTGCGAGGGGATGGGGGTCTTCGCCGGTGGGACGGCGGAACCGATCACCGAGGATGTGCTCAAGACGGGATATCGCAACAAGCTTCGCTTCGTCGAGAAGTACCCGAAGGAAGTGAACGAGGAGGGATGGCCACGCATCGTGCGATCGGTGCTCGATCGTGCCGGGTACGCCGTTGCCGATGTCGACCTGTGGTTGTGGACGCAGGTGAATCGTTCGACGATCGTGGCGGTGATGCAGACGTTAGGCGAGCCGATGGCCAAGGCCCACACGGTGATGGAGAAGTGGGGGTACACCGGGGCGGCGTGCCTCCCCATGGCGCTCGACGATGCGCGGCGCGCCGGGCGGCTCAGGCACGGTGACCTGGTCGTCATGACGGGGTCCGGGGCCGGGCTGGCGATGGGGTGCGTGGCGCTCGAGTGGTACGATCGCTCGGCCAACGACTCGCAGGCGAACGGCGGCGAGTCCACCGCGACGGTGATTCCGTGAAGTTCGTCCCTCCGACCATTCCCACCCTGTTCGTCGAGCGTGTGGCCCTGAGCGGCGATGCGCTGGCGCTGGATGAGTGGGATGGCGTCACGGGGACCACGGTCCACGCCATGAGTTGGGGGCAATGGCACGCCCGGTCGCTGGACCTCGCCACGGCGCTCGTTGCGGCTGGCGACGACGTCGGGACGTCGCTCGGCATCCTGGCGGCCAACCGGCTGCTCTGGCCAGTCGCGGAGATTGGCGGAGCCATGGCGGGGATGGTCACCGTTGGCGTGTACCCCACCGCGTCGGCGGCACAGCTGCGCGAGTTGCTGCTCGACGCGGGCGTGGTGACGCTGGTGGTCGACTCGAAGGACCAGCTGGACAAGGTGCGCGAGGCGACGCGGGGGTGGGAGCGCACGATCCTGGTGATCGCCGACGTCCCCGCCGAGTGCCTGCGCGACGACGATGGCGCCGTGCACGAGGAATCGTGGGAGCAGTTCCTCGCCTTCGGGCACCAGTTGCGGCTGGCGGAGTCGGTCGCGACGTCGGAGGTGCGCCGCCGCGCCGCGGCGGTCACGGGCGACGACGTCGCGATGTTGATCTACACGTCGGGGTCGACCGGGGAACCGAAGGGGGCGCGCCTGTCGCATCGGTGCGTGGTGGAATCGGCACGCTCGGTGCGCGACACGCTGGCGCTCACGGCGGACGATTCGTCGCTCTCCTTCCTGCCGTACTGTCACGCGGGCGAACGGCTGTTCGGGCTGTACACGCGCATCCTGTGCGGGATGCCGGCGACGCTCGTCTCCGACGTGTCCACGCTGTGGGACGCGCAGCGCGCGGTGCAGCCGACGCTCTTCGGCGGGATGCCGCGCTTCTTCGAGAAAGTGTACGAAGGGCTGCTGTCCGCGCGGGGCGCCCTCGCGCCGGCGGAGGGGGAGCGCTGGGATCGCGCGGTGGCGGCCGGGCGCGCGCGTGCCAGATTGCGCCTGGCGGGAGAGCCTGTGCCGGTCGCATTGGAGTCGCAATGGCGCGAAGACGTCACGGCGATCACGCCCGTGCTGGCGCGCTCCTTCGGCACTCGCCTTCGCCTCGCGACATCCGGCGGGGCCGCACTGCCGCTCGAGGTGGCCGAGTACCTCGATGCCTGTGGCGTGACGGTCCTGGGGGCGTACGGGCAGACCGAGCACCTCTGCGCCGCCTTCAACCGACCGGCGCGCTACCGTCACGATTCCGTGGGCGTGGCGATGCCTGGCACGACGATTCGCATCGCCGACGACGGGGAGGTACAGCTGCAACGCTCCGCCCTCACCTTCGCCGGCTATCACCGGCGGCCGGAGGAGTCGCGCGCGGCGTTCACTGATGACGGTGAGTGGTTGCGCACGGGAGACCTCGGACTGCTCGACGCTGATGGCTTCCTCCGGATCACCGGGCGCATCAAGGAACTGATCGCGCTTTCGAATGGGAAGAAGGTGGCGCCGCTCGCACTGGAGACGCGGCTGGTCGCCGGCGACCTGATCGCGCACGCCGTGGTCTACGGCGAAGGACGTCCATACCTCGTCGCGTTGTTCGCGCTGCGCTGGACGTTGGTGGAGCAGTGGCAGCGTGCGCGCGGCCTCGTCGCGACACGCCGCGAGCTGGTGGCTCACCCGGCACTGGTCGCGGCCGTTCACGAGGAGGTCGCGCGCGCCAATGCCGCGGTCTCGCGTCCCGAACAGGTGCGCCGCTTCGCGATCCTTCCGCACGACCTCTCCGTGGAAGCCGACGAACTGACGGCCACGTTGA
The DNA here is from genome assembly GCA_046327755.1 of Gemmatimonadaceae bacterium. Classification (GTDB taxonomy): domain Bacteria; phylum Gemmatimonadota; class Gemmatimonadetes; order Gemmatimonadales; family Gemmatimonadaceae; genus SCN-70-22. The sequence continues at coordinate 154,489 of JAXLXW010000008.1, read as the reverse complement.
AGGTACGCCGTGCCACCGTGACCGACCGGTATCGCGCGCTGCTCGACTCCCTCTATTCGGAGGTGGCATGACCAAGCGCTCGGCGATTGCGATGACCGCCGTCGGCACCGTCAGTATCGCCCTCGCGTATGTCTCGGCCTTCCTGGAAGGCGGGACGCGCTGGGGCGTCTGGTGCATGGTGCTGGGGATCGCCCTCATGGTGGTTTCGTTGATGGCGCTCGGGGTCTCGCGGGGCAAGGGCGGTGTCGGGCGCCTGGCAATCCCGCTGGCGTTCACCTTCGTCGTCATCATCGGTGGATTCGCCGCCGCGCTCGTCCTCCCTCCCGAAGTCGCCGGGGCGCGCACGGTGATGGGATTGCCGTTGCGCGCGGCCATCGTGCTCTACGGGATCGGACTCCTCCCGCTGTTCGTCCTCCCGCTCGCCTACGCCCTGACGTTCGATGTCATGACATTGAGCGAGGATGACCTCGCGCGCGTGCGGGCCATGGGAGCGGCGCACGCCGCGAAGCACGGCGGGAAGCACGATGGGAAGGGGCACCCATGATCGCGCCGCCGTTGTTCCTGCTGCAGGCCGGCGCGCTCCCACCGTTGGCGCAGCCCGTCATCATCGCCGTGGCGCTGGCGTACTTCGTCATCGTCGCCTCGATCGGCGTGTGGGCCACGCGGCAGACGAAGAGCGCGAGCGACTTCTTCGTGGCGGGGCAGGGCATCGGCTTGTGGACGATGGCGATCGCGGCGATGGCGGCCACGCTTTCCGGATTCGCCTTCATCGGGGGGCCGGGGTTGCTGTACAACGTCGGCCTCGGGGCCGTCTTCATCATCCTGCCGATCGGCGTGACCGGCACGTTAGGCGCGTGGACGATGGCCAAGCGCCTGCGCCTGCTCGGGGAACTGCGCGGGCTGATGACCGTCCCCGATGCGATCTCCGTGCGCTTCCAGTCGCGCGCGGCGCGCGGTCTATCGGCCGTGGCGATCCTGGTGGCCATCACCGGTTACATGGCCACCAACATCCTGGCGCTCGGCCTGGTGATCGACTCCATCTTCGGCACCGGGCTCACGGCGGGGTTGTGGATCGGGATGGCGATCACGCTCGCGTACTCGGTGTCCGGCGGGATCCTCGCAGGCGTCTACACGGACCTCTTCCAGGGGGGCGTGATGGCGATCGCGTCGGTCCTCGTCTTCTTCTACACACTGAAGGTCGGGGGGGGCGAGGGAGGATTCGCGGCGACGATCCTCCCGGCCGACGCACCGTTCCTGGCGCCGTGGGGAAAGCTCACCCCGCTCGCCGCGCTCTCCTTCTTCTTCGTCTTCGGGATCGGCTCGTTAGGACAGCCGCATGTCGTGCACAAGTTCTACATGCTGCGCGATCCCCGGAAGCTGAAGTGGTATCCCATGATCATGAGCGTGGCCATCGTGGTCACGCAGCTCCTCTTCATCGGTGTCGGACTGGCGGTGAAGTCGCTCGTGGTGCGTGGCGAGTTGCCGCCCCTGACGCGTGCGGACGACGCGACGCCCGCGTTCCTGCTCCGGTTCACGCCGCTGCTCCTGTCGGCCATCGTCTTTTCCGGTGTGGCGGCGGCGATCATGAGCACCGTGAACTCGTTCATGAGCGTCGGCGCCGCGGCATTGACGCACGACCTGCCGTTGGCCCTCGGCTTCACCGTGAAGAACGAACTGCGCTGGGGGCGCATCTGGACCGTCGTCCTCTCGCTCGTCGCCACGGTGGTGGCAGGACTCTCCGGCACGCTCGTCGCCTTCCTCGGCATCTTCGGCTGGGGATTGTTTGCGTCGACGCTCGTCCCGGCGCTCGCCATTGGGCTCAATTGGACCGGCGCCACACGTGCGGGCGCGATCGCCTCGATCGCGACGGGACTCGTGGTGACGCTGGTGTTCGAGACGCTCGCCTTCCTGAAGGTCTTCACCTTCCCCGCCGGCGTCACCGCGACGGCGCTCGCGCTGGTGAGTTCGCTGCTCGTCTTCTTCGTCGTCTCATGGCTCACGCGCCACACCGCCGACGCCACGCTCGACGACGACATCCGATTCGTCATGGAGATCTGACCATGGTGACCCCGATCGCGGTTGGGCAACACGCGGAATTCAGCAAGACGGTGACGGAGAGCGACGTCGTGCTCTTCGCCGGCATCACCGGCGACTTCAACCCGGCGCACGTGAACGAGGTCGAGGCGTCGAAGTCGCGGTTCGGCGGACGCATCGCGCACGGCATCCTCTCCGCCGGCTTCATCTCCGCGTGCATCGCCATGAAGCTGCCGGGCCCCGGGACGATCTACCTCACGCAGTCCCTCAAGTTCACGCGCCCGGTGCGCATCGGCGACACGGTGACGGCGCGCGTGGAAGTGCTGGAATGGAACGAAGGGAAGCGTCGCGCGCGGCTGGCGACGACGTGCCGAAACCAGGACGGCGACGTGGTCATCGACGGCGAAGCGCTGGTGATGGTGCCCGTCGAATGAACGAATAGAGCAGCAGGTGCACCAATGCGGCAGTTGTATCGGATGGACCTATTCTCCTTGGGGAGGGACGAACCATGCACGTGACACGTAGGATCGCACAGGGATTCCGGGGGGCGGTGGCGCTGCTCGCGCTGCTTGCCACCTCCGCGGTGGCGCAGGCACAGGGCGGACGCATCGCGGGCACCGTGGCCGACTCCGCCAAGCGTCCGCTCGACAATGCGAGCGTGACGGTGGTGGGGACGCGATACGGCGCCATCTCCGACGCCAACGGGCGCTTCGGCATCAACAACGTACCGGCGGGGTCGTACACCGTGCGCGTGCAGCGCATCGGCAACAAGGCCGTCGAGGTGGCGAACGTGACCGTCACGGCCGGCGCGACCGCCGAGGTGAACGTGACGCTGCAGGCCGCCGCGTTGCAGCTGGGCGGTGTCGTGGTGTCGGCGTCGCGCCGCGTGGAGAAGATCACCGACGCACCGGCGACCGTCACGCGCCTCGAGGCGGCGCAGATTGCCAACTCGGTCGGCAATTCGTTTGCCCCGGCGCTCAAGGAAGTGAAGGGGATCGACTACATCCAGGTGGGGATGACGGCCGTCGCGATCAACGCGCGCGGCTTCAACTCGTCGTTCAACAACCGGATGCTGATGATGGAAGACGGGCGCGTCGCCGTCCTGCCGGAGAACGGGTTGCCGGTGGGCGGCTTCACGACCATCCCGAAGGTCGACCTCGCGGGAGTCGAGGTGCTGATCGGTCCGGGCTCGGCGCTGTACGGCCCCGACGCATCGAACGGCGTCCTCACGCTGCAGACCAAGGATCCGAAGCAGTTCCAGGGATCGTCGGTCGAGGTGGCGGGAGGTTCGCGCGGCTTCATGGACTTCCAGGGACGCTACGCCGGCGTGACCTCGAACGGGAAGCTCGGCTACAAGGTGAGCGGCGAGTACCTCTCGGCGAACGAGTTCCAGAACGAGTTGCGCTACTCGGGGAACGTGCGCGAACAGGGGATCGGCGGAAAGGTGGACTGGAAGACCGACGTGATGCGCGGCGAGGGGGCGCTGGTGTACTACGCCGGCGCCAACCGCTTCGAATGGAACGCGGGGATCAGCAAGTCGAATGGCGTGGGACAGACCAACGTCGGGCGCAACCAGTTGGTCGACTGGCAGTACCGTCACACGCAGCTCAAGTGGACGTCGCCGCACTGGTACGCCAACGCGTATGCGACGCAGTCGCTGTCGGGTGACAGCTACGCGATCAATCGCTATTCCAGCGCGCGCCTGACGACGCCGGCAACGATCAGCGACGATTCGGTCGCGAAGCTCTCCGACTGGCCAGCCGAGGGAAAGCTCGCGGCCGCTGAGGTCCAGAACAACTTCACCATTGCCCCGCTGCTGGATACGCGCATCATCTGGGGGGCGCAGGTGCGTCGCGATGACGTGAGCTCCAAGCGCGAATGGCTCGTCGATCGCACGACCAACGAGAACATCGTCCTCAACCAGCAGGGGGTGTACGCGCAGACCGAGACGCCGCTGGGGTCCCAGCTGCGCCTCGTGCTCTCCGGGCGCTACGACAAGGCGACGGCGTACGACGCCAACTTCTCGCCCAAGGCCGGGCTGCTCTACACGCCGTGGGTCGACCAGACCTTCCGCGTGACGTACAATCGCGCGTTCAAGACGCCGACGGTCCTGAACAACTACTTCTCGATCAACGACTTCGTGAAGCTCGCCACGGGGTTCGGTGGCTTCGCGGTCTACGGCAACAAGGACGGCTGGACGGTGAAGAATGCCACCGGCGCGACGGTGGCCACGTACAAGCCGCTCGTGCCCGAGGAGAACACCACGTACGAAGTGGGCTACAAGGGGATCCTGAAGAACCGGGTCTTCATCGACGCGGCGTACTACCAGGCGGACTACAAGGACTTCATCTCGCCGTTGGTGACGATCAACTCGCACCTTGCCGGGACCTTTGCCTACGACGCCGCGGGACAGCGCGTGACGTCGCCTAACGGCGCACAGTCGGTGCTGACGTACCTCAACCTGGGCAAGGCGAAGCTCAAGGGGATGGACGCGGGTGTGCGCTGGGTGCTGAACGACAACGTCGCGGCCTCCGGCACGCTGTCGCTCACGAAGCTGAGCCGTGTGGAGAAGAAGCCGACGGATCCGGCGGCAGTGACCGAGGCCACCGCGCTCAACACGACACCGACCAAGTGGAATGTCGGGATGGACTTCAACGCGCCGGAGCGCAAGCTCCTGGGCGGCTTCACGATTCGCCACGTGACCGGCTACAACTTCCGCTCGGGGATCAATGCCGGCATCATCCCGACGTTCGAGACGCTCGACCTCACCGTCGCGCGTCGGATTCCCTCGGTCGGCGCGCAGGTCAACGTCTCGTTGCAGAACATCGCGGCGTGCTCCAGCGGGTCGTACGAGCTCCGCCAGGGGCTCACATCGCCCGGTGCCTACGTCCCCAAGCGGAGCTGCAACATCGGGCAGCGCCACATGGAGATGATCAACATGCCGTCGATCGGGACGATGCTGTTCGTCGGCGTGCGCTACGATCGATAGGTTCGAGAGGTTCGGTACGTGCCAGTCGCATGGCGTCTCGTTGTGGCGACCGTCGGGGCCATCGTGGCCCCGGCGGTCGCCTCCGGGTTCCTGCAGGTGGCAGGCGCGACGGCGGTGGACCGGCCGTTGCGCTCGAGTGTGTCGGTTCAGCCCATGATGCCCAGGACAATGCGAGTCATTCGAGGGACGTTCCGGAACGCGGCCGGCGAGCGGTCATATGCGCTTCACTTGCCAGACGGCGCTGCGCCGGCTGGCGGGCGACCGCTGGTGGTGATGCTGCACGGCTGCACACAGGACGCCGATGACATCGCACGTGGGACGCGATTGCACGAGGTGGCCGGGGCGCGCGGGTGGATGGTGCTGTATCCCGAACAGCCGCTGGCGCTCAATCCCAAGAAGTGCTGGAACTGGTTCGACGCGGCGCACCAACGGCGTGATGCCGGTGAGCCGTCGTTGATTGCCGGGATGACGGCGCATGTGGTCGCCGAGCATGGTGGTGATGCATCGCGCGTCTTCCTCGGCGGGATCTCGGCGGGGGCGGCGATGGCGTCGCTCGTGGCGGCGGCGTATCCGGAGCAGTACGCAGCGCTCGCGCTGCATTCGGGGCTGGTGCATGGAGCGGCGCGGACGGTGATGGATGCGGTCAGCGTGATGCAGCGCGGCGTCCCGAGTCCCGAGCCGTTTGGTGAAGCGGCGTTTGCGGCGATGGGTTCGCACTCGCGCATCGTGCCGACGTTGGTCATCCATGGCGAGTCAGACGCAGTCGTGGCGCCGATCAACGGGGCGCAGGCGGCAAAGCAGTGGTTCCTCACGAATGCGATGGCGAAGGGGCAGGTGCTGGACACGACGAGCGGCGGGACCGATCGCCTGGTGACGGAGGAGGGGGGCTATCGGGTGACGCGATCGACGTACCGCGCACAGGACGGCATGCCGCTCTCGTGGCTGGTGATGGTGCGGGAGTTGGGGCACGCCTGGTCTGGCGGCTCGCCGGATGGGAGCTTCACCGACGCGCGGGGGCCGTCGGCCAGCGCGCTGGTCGTCGACTTCTTTGCGACGCAGGGGCGTCGTTAGGCGTCGATGACGATGGCGTCGCGCCCGACGTTCCCCGCCGATCCCGATCCCATCCGCTGGTGGGGGCGAGTGACGCCCGAACGTGTCGCGCTGGTCGACCGGGCGCGCGACCAGCGATTCACCTATGGCGAACTCGATCGCCTGGCGGAGCGGTGGCGCGCCCTGCTCGTCTCGCACGGTGTGACCGCGGGCGACCGCGTGGCGACGCTGGCGGGGAATCGCGCGGCGCAGGTGGCGCTGTTGTATGCGTGCGGCCGATTGGGGGCGGCGCTGGTTCCGCTCAATTGGCGGCTCGCCGCGCGTGAACTGTCGCGCATCGTGGAGAATGCGCGCCCGGCCGTACTCGTGTCGGAAGGGCGTTTCCGGCGGCTCGCCGAGGAGGCGGGCGTTGCGGCTGTCGGGTCTCGGTGGATCGAGATGGCGCCCGACAGCGACGCGCCGCCGGCGTTTGCGTCGCGTGACCTGCTCCCGGACGCGGTGCGCGTGGACGCGGAGGATGCGGCGCTGATCCTCTACACCTCCGGCTCGACCGGGGTGCCCAAGGGGGCCGTGCTTCCGCATCGGCAGCTCTTCTACAACGCCGTGGCCACGACGACGGCATGGGAGCTCGGCGCACGCGATGTGGCCCCGGTCGCGACGCCCTTCTTCCACACGGGGGGATGGAACGTCTTCGCGACGCCGTTGTGGCAGCGCGGCGGACGCATCGTCCTCTTCGACCAGTTCGATCCCGCGGGTTACCTGGCGGGACTCGACGAGGAGGGGTGCACGATCGCACTCACGATTCCGACGCAGCTCGTGATGCTCCTCGAAAGCACGGCGTGGGGGCGCCCGATTCCGTCGCTTCGCTGCTTCATCTCGGGCGGAGCGCCGTGCCCGACGAGCCTGATGGATCGTGTGCGCGCGGCGGGTTTCGGGATGAAGGAGGGGTTCGGGCTCACGGAGTGCGGCCCCAACTGCTTCAGCATGCCGCTGGAGGAGGCGCCGCGCCGCAACGGGAGCGTGGGGTGGCCGGTCCCCTTCCTCGAGATGCGACTGGTGCGGGAGGATGGCAACGATGTTGCGGCTGGCGAGGCCGGCGAGCTCCTCCTGCGTGGCCCCCAGATGTTCTCCGGCTACTTCGATGACCCGGTGCGCACGGCAGAGGCGCTGACGCCCGACGGGTGGCTGCGCACCGGCGACCTCGCGACGCGCGATGCCGAAGGGGCGTATCGCATCTGCGGGCGCCGCAAGGAGATGTTCATCTCCGGTGGAGAGAACGTGTACCCCGGCGAGGTGGAGGCCGCGTTGATCGAGCATCCATCGGTGGCCGAGGTGACCGTCATCGGGGTGCAGGACCCCAAGTGGGGGGAGGTGGGGCGCGCGTTCGTGGTGGCGCGGCGTGGTGCGGCGGTGGTCCCTGACGAATTGCTTGCGTGGGGGCGTTTGCGCCTGGCGGGATACAAGGTCCCGAAAGGCGTGACGGTCCTGACGGAGCTCCCGCGCCTCGGATCGGGGAAGGTCGATCGCACCGCGCTGGCCAAACTGTCGGCAGATGGGAGCGCCACGTGAGCGCATCGCCGCAGGGATCGGTCGCCAAGGGAGCGACGGCGCTCGCGACGCTGGCGTACGTGTCGATGGCGCACGGAGCGGAGGTGTGTGACGCCCTCCTCGCGACGCTCGCGCCGTCGCTGCGTGAGCGGCTCTCGAGGCTCGACGCGACCACGGAGCTTCCGTATGCCGACCTCCTCGCCGTGTGGCGGGGTGCCGACGCCTTGCTGCGGGAACGGGAGCCACTCTGGGTCGAGCACTCTGGCGCGCACTCCATCGAGCGCGCCGGCGCCCAGCTCTATCGCGGGATCCTGCGCAAGCGGTCGCCGCACGAGTTCCTGACCCAGAGCGTCTCGCTCTTCCAGCTCTTCTACGCGCCGGGCAACATGCAGGTGGTGGAGGACGACGAGACCCGGGCGGTGCTGCGGCTCTCCGGCTTCGATTCGCAGGACACGCTGTTCTGCCGCCGCCAGACCGGGGGGCTGCAGCAGGCGCTCCAGCTGGCGGGGGGCGAGTCGCCGCGTGTGAAGCACGTTCGCTGCGTCCACGCGGACGATGCCTTCTGCGAGTGGGAACTCACGTGGACGCGGGACGCCCGCGAGGGACGAGACGGGAAGGAGGGGCGGGAGGGCTGACGGGGGACGGTCCAGCGGGGGGAATGGCGTGGAGGGGAATCCAAACGTTGTGCGGTGCCGTACTGTCCATCCATGGTACGCCCCGCAGTGAGCGACGGCCCCTCTCCACCCGCGCCCGGACCGCCATGTCGACCTTCCTCCACGACCTGCGCTTCGCGATCCGACTCCTGCTGAAGAAGCCGCTGTTCACCGCGCTGGCGGTGGTGACGCTGGCGTTGGGGATCGGGCTCAATACGGCGGTCTTCTCGGTCGTGGATGCGCTGATGCTCCGCCCGCTCCCCGGCGTGCGCGAGGCGGAGCGGCTGGCCCAGCTCTACCGCAAGTGGCCGGGCATGGAATACGGCTCGAACTCCATCCCGCACTGGAAGGACCTGCGCGAGCGGACGAAGGACGTCTTCAGCGACGTGGCCACGTGGAAGTTCACGCTCGCCAACGTTGCGGCTGGCGGCCGCCCCGAGCGCGTGATGACGCAGGTGGTCTCCGCCAACTACTTCGGCTTGCTTGGCGTCGGGGCGCTCCGCGGGCGCGTCTTCATTCCCGCAGAAGACGTGGGGGAACTCGCCCACCCGATCGCCGTCATCTCGTACGCCGCCTGGCAGCGCCGCTTTGGCGGCGCCGAGGATGTGGTTGGGAAGTCGATCATCGTGAACGGCACGGCATACACCGTCGTGGGCGTGGCCCCGCGTGAGTTTCGCGGGGCGCTCCCGCTCATCACGCCGGAACTGTGGGTTCCGCTGATGCAGCTCGCGCACATCGAGCCGGGGAACGGCGGGGCGATGCACGAGCGCGACGAGAACTCGATGTTCGTCCTCGCACGCCTCGCCCCCGGCGCAACGATGGAGCGGGCCAAGTCCCGCATGCGCGCCCTCGAAGGCGAACTGCGCACCGACTTCCCCGGCGACTACGAACACTCAGGCCTCACGCTCGTCCCGCAAGGCGAGGCCGGGATCCACCCGATGTTCCGGTCGGCCCAGGTGGGGCTCACCGCCGTCGTGATGGCGGTGGTGCTGATGCTCCTCCTCATCGCCTGCGTCAACGTGGCCAACCTCTTCCTGGCGCGCGCGCAGGACCGCTGGCGCGAGATGGCGGTGCGCCTCTCCATCGGGGCGCGACGCGGCGTCCTGGTGCGCCAGCTCCTCACCGAGAGTCTCGTCTTTTCGCTCGTCGCGGGGGTGTGCGGGATCGCCGTGGCGTGGTGGGCCATCACGCTGGCCAATCGCGTGCGCCTGCCGATGGACCTCGACTTCTCCCCGGACCTGCGCCTCAGCGTCCCCGTGCTCCTCTTCTCGTTAGGGATCACGATCGCGACCGGCTTCCTGTTTGGCCTCGTCCCGGCGTTGCAGGCCACGCGCCCGGCGCTCATTCCCTCGCTCAAGGGCGAGGCGCCGGCCGGCGGCTCGCGCTCGCGCTTGAGCCGCGCACTCGTCGTGGCGCAGATGGCGCTCTCGGTCGTCCTCCTGGTCTGCGCGGGGCTCTTCCTTCGCAACCTCCAGGCGGCCACCACGGTCGACAAGGGATTCAACGCCGAGGGGCTGCTCCTCGCCTCGGTGGATCCGTCGCTGCAGGGCTATAACCGCGCCCGCACCGAGCAGTTCTATCGCATCCTCCTCGATCGCCTGCGGGCACTCCCCGGGGTGAAGGCGGTGGGGATGGCGCAGTACACGCAGCTGGGACTCGGCAACTCGGACCGCGGCATCACGGTGCCGGGGTACACCCCCGCGCCTGACGAGGGGATGTCGATCAACTACAACGTTGCGTCACCAGGCTACCTGGAAGCGATGGGGATTCCCCTGGTCGAGGGACGCTCGTTCGAGGCGCGCGACGACAGCCTGTCGGCGCCGGTGCTGGTGGTGAACCAGCAGTTCGTGAAGCGTTTCTTCCCCAAGGGGAGCGCGCTCGGCAAGGTGGTGCACACCGCCGGTCGCGACTTCACGGTCGTCGGTGTGGTCCCCACGGGGAAGTATGTGCGCCTCGGCGAGGAGCCGACCGCCTTCATGTACTTCCCGCAGGCGCAGGAGTGGCGCGCCGAGATGACGTTGCACCTGCGAGTCGACGGGGATCCGCTGGCCATCATCCCGCAGCTGCGGTCGGAAGTCGCAGCGCTCGACGCCAACCTCCCCGTCGCCGACGTGAAGACGATGAAGAACCACCTCGGCTTCGCCCTCCTGCCGGCACGGCTGGCGGGAACGTCGCTCGGCGTCTTCGGTGCGCTGGGGTTGCTGCTGGCGGCGGTCGGGATGTACGGCGTGATGTCCTACGCCGTCGCGCAGCGCACGCGCGAGATCGGGATTCGCATGGCGATCGGGGCGGCGCGCGGCGAGGTCGTGCGAATGGTGATGCGCCAGGGGCTCTCGCTCGTCGTCGCGGGTGGCGTGATCGGGATCGGCGTGGCGTTAGGCGTGGCGCGCGTGATCCGGGGAGTGCTGTACGGGAGCGGCGCGACCGATCCGCTGACCTTCACCGTGGTGCCGCTCGTCCTCGCGGGGGTCGCCGCGCTGGCCTGCTGGGTGCCCGCGCGGCGGGCCGCCGGGGTCGATCCCGTGCTCGCGATCCGCTCCGACTAACGGTCCGCTACCGGCGCGGGCGCTTCAGCACGGCCACCACGTCGCGGGTGCGGCCGTGCAGCATGTTGGTGTCGAAGACGCTGACCAGCTCCCACCCCTCGTCGCCGAGGAGGTTGAGCCGCTCGTTGAACGCGTCGCCATCCAGGTCACCGCCGGCCAGCCAACCGGAGGCCGCGAACTTGAGCGTGATGTACTCGAAGCGCATGGGGCGAAGTGGGTTGAGGTGGGAGATGCGTGCGGGGTGAGTCAGCGCCCGCTGGATTGATAGCTGGCCAGCCGCGCGAAGATGCCGTCCATCGTCGCTCCCATCGTCGCGCTCCACTCGTTGGTGGCAATGAGGATGGCGAAGTCGCGCCCGGGGGCGATGCCGACGAGGGCGTAGTGGCGCGTGTTGGTCCCATCGTGGAAGAGCGCGCGCCCTCCCGCCCAGCCGCGATCGGCGACGGCAAGCCCGTAGCCGTAACTCCCCGTGCCGTTCGCGACGACGCCCTGCGTGAGGGCGCGCCACTGAACGAAGGTGAGCACGGGGGTGTCGCGTCCGCGCTCCGCGGCCAGGAGTGCCGAGGTGAAACGCGCCCAGTCGCGCAGCGACATGTGGGCGCGGCCGGCTGGCGAGTATTCGGGCGGGTTGTCGGCGTTCGGCGTCCCGGCGTCGTAGATCGCTGGCGTGGATCCGTTGCCGAGCCAATGGCCCAGCGGCTCGTCGTCGCGTCCCGCCGTGCCCGCCTGCCCAAAGCCGGCGCTCGACATTCCCAACGGTCTCCACACTCGCTCAGCGACGACCAACTCGAAGTCGCGGTCGAGCGCGCGCTCGATGATCGCCCCGGCAATCATGTAGCCGACGTTGCTGTAGGCGTACGTTCCGGGAATTGCGGCTGGCGGCGACTGCAGTGCCCAGCGCACCGCCTCCGCTCGCGCGGCGCGCCCGGTACGCGGAACTTCCGAGCTCCAGTCACGCGCGATCCCGGCACTATGCGACAGGAGGTCGCGCAGCGTGCGCGTGCGGTACTCGGCGCGCATCGTGGTCGCCAGTTCCGGGAAGTACTCGGCCAGCGTGGTGGTCCACGAGAGGGTGCCGTCGGCCACCAGCCCGGCCACGAGGACCGACACCTGGTGCTTGAAGACCGATCCCAGGTGCCAGCGATCGTTCACCGTGACGGCACTCGTTCCCCCGAGACGTCGCGTACCGCTTACCGCCAGCTGCAAAGTGGAGTCGCTGGTGACGATGGCGGCGCCGAGCGCCGGGAGGTTCGCCTGCCGCCGGGTCGAGTCGATGATGCCGGCGAAGGAGAGTGGCGTTACCGGTGGCGAGGTGCCCGTTGGCGAGAGACGATCGCCGCCGCACGCGACGGCGCCGGTCGAGACGAGGGCGAGTGCGGCTCGTGCGAACCGCACCCGGACGGCTCGCACGAGGGGTCGTGACGGAGCGCTAGCGCGCGTTCCCCCCACCGCGATTCGGCCGCTCACCGCGCCGCTCGTTTCGCTGGCCGCCGCGCGCGTTGCCGGGGTGGCTGCCGGGCTGGTCACCACGTGCGCCCCTGCGCGGTCCGCCTCGGCGATCGTCGCGACGATCGCCGAGGGCGTACGGAGACTCGTTGCGCGCATCCCGGGCCGGCGGGCGCTGCCGCTCGCCCTGCCGCTCGCCCTGTCGTTTGCGTTGCTCCTCCGCCCGGCGTTGGTGCGCGGCGTTGCGTTCGGAGTCGCGCCTCGCCTTGGTGTCCAGGCGCGCCTGCTCCTCGGCGGCCGCCTTGGCGCGGCGCTCCTCCTTCGCCTTCGCGTTGGCACGTTCGCGCGCCTTCTGCTCGCGCCATTTCGCGGCGCGCTCGGCGGGGGAGACCTCGAGCTTCTCGGCCACGCGGGCGGTGTAGTCGAAGTCGGGGAGGACGATCCGTTGCAGCCGGCGGCCGATCTTCCGCTCGATGTCGGCCAGGTCCTGCTCCTCGTCAGGGGCGACGAAGGTGAAGGCGTCACCCGTGGCCTGCGCGCGCCCCGTGCGCCCAACGCGGTGGATGTAGTCCTCGGGCGCCATCGGGACGTCGAAGTTCACCACGTGCCCGAGCTCCTCGACATCGATCCCGCGAGCGGCGATGTCGGTGGCGACGAGGACGCGGTACTTCCCGCTCTTGAAGCCGGCGAGCGCCTCGGTGCGTTGCGGCTGCGATCGGTTGCCGTGGATGCGCTCGGCCGAGATGTCGTGCCGGGAGAGGAACTTCTGCAGGCGGTCGGCGCGATGCTTGGTACGCGTGAAGACGAGCACCTCCTGCATCTCGCCGCGGACGAGCAGCTGCAACAACAGGGCGGACTTCAGCTCCTGTGCCACCGGGTAGATCGCCTGCGTGATCCCCACGGCGGGGGCCGCCTTGCGCTCGAGGTTGATGGTCGCCGGGTGGTGGAGCATCTCCTGCGCGAGCTGTCCGATGGGACCCGGCATCGTCGCGCTGAAGAAGAGCGTCTGGCGCTTGGTGGGGAGCTGCTTCAGGACGCGCCGGATGTCGGGGAGGAAGCCCATGTCCAGCATGCGATCGGCTTCGTCGAGGACGAGGACCTCGAGGCGCGACAGGTTCGCGTAGTCCTGCTTGAGGTGGTCCAGGAGGCGCCCCGGGGTGGCCACGACGACATCGACACCGCTGCGGAGGGCGTGCTCCTGCGGCCCCATCCCCACGCCACCGAATATCGCGGCCGCGGTGATGGGGGTGTGGACCGCGAGGTCGTTCAGGTCCTCGAGGATCTGGGCGGCGAGCTCACGCGTCGGGGTGAGGACCAGCGCCCGTGTCGTCCCGCGCGGCTTGGCGATCAGCCCGTGCAGGATGGGGAGGAGAAAGGCGGCGGTCTTCCCGCTCCCCGTCGCAGCGCACGCCAGCAGGTCGCGCCCGGCGAGCGCGTGCGGGATGGCGTCGCCCTGGATGGGGGTAGGGCGGGTGAAGCCGAGTTCCTTCAGCCCCTTGAGCAGCGATGGATGCAGCGACAGCGACGCGAACGACGACACGGAAGATCCTGGAGACGGGAGCATGAACGGCGCTCGCGAGCGCCGGGCGCCGCACGTGGCGGCGCCGTTCTCACAAGCTCGCCACGCGCCGCCTCGATTGCCATTGCCCGCGTGAATCCCGCGCCGCGCGGTCACGCGCCCGACTTGCCATCCCAGTACGCTCCCGGTCGATAGGTGCCGAAGGTCCACATCACGCCCTCGGGATCGCGTACGGTGTACTCGCGCGAACCGTGCTCCGTATCCTTCAGCGGAAAGAGGACGACGGCCCCCGCCTGTACGGCGCGCGCGTGGTGGGCATCGGGGTCTTCGACAAAGCAGCAGCATCCCGCGTGCGTCGCCTCCAGCGATGCGGCGCCCCGCAGGTTCAACTCGGCGCGCGGCGAGGAGACCATGACGACGGCATCACCCAGCGTGAGCTCGGCGTGCACGACCGCGCGATCGGTTCCCTCGACCACCAGGCGGCGCTGGAAGCCAAAGGCGCGCTCGAGCCAGGCGATCATCGCCGGGGCGTCACGGTAGATGAAGGACGGATAGATCGTCGCCGACGTGCGCAGATCGGGGGGCGTAGTCATGGAAGGGCTCCTGGGAGGGGACGCCGAAAGCGTACGACACCGGCCGCGCCGTGTCTTGGACAATTGGGAAGCGTCAGTCGCCAACCAGGAGCGCGCCGAATCGCGGGTGACGCAAGGAGAGGTACGACGAGGGCGACATGCCGGCAAACTCGCGAAAGTCGCGGTCCATGTGGGCGTGATCGTAGTAGCGGCAGCGGTGGGCGATGGACGACAACCGCTGCGCCGTGCCATTCGCTGCTCCTCTCGCTGCCATGCGCGCGAGCAGCGTCACGGCCGCGTCGAACCGAATGAGGCGGGCCAGCATCTTGGGCGACAAGCCGGTGTGTGCCTGCAGGAGCGTACCCAGGTGACGCCGGCTGCAGCCGAGCGACCGGGCAAGCGTCGCGACATCGATGGCGCCACCCTCCGCGTGGAGCTGCCGCCATGCCGACTCCACGAGCGGAGGGAGGGCGCGCGCACCAGCGACTCGGGCGAGGAGCACCGCCTCAACGGCCGCGAATCGCGCCTCCCACGTCCCCGCGTCATCGAGGCAATCCGACAGGCGCAAGTCGCTCGCGCCCGGAAGCGATTCCATCGGCACGGATCGGTTCACCAGCTCGCCGAGCGGGAGGCCGAGGATTCGCATCGCCCCGAGCGGCGTGAGGTTGACCTGCACGCAGCGCGAGGTGCCGGCGGCATCGACGTGCACCCACGAGTCGTACAACCCGGCGACGAAGCTCCCGAGCGGGCGGGAGGCGCATGCCGCCGTGGCGCGCGCGTCGCGCACCCGATAGCCGTCGCCAAAATCGAAAATGCAGACGACGCCCGGGTGCGGCAGCTCGAGGCGACGCAGCGGTGCCGGCAAGCGCTCCACCGAGCCCGTGTACATCCCCTGCACGAACGGACGGAGCGCGAGGGTTGGCGTTCCGAGCGCCATCTCCCAGTCGCCCAGCGGCGACGAGAGCCGATGAACCGTGATCGCCTCGCTCACGCGAGTCGCTTGCTGACCTCGAGGAAGCGATCGATCTCGTCCTGCGTGTTGAAGAGCGCGGGCGAGACGCGCACCTGCCGCTTGGCATCGCGCACGCTCACGCTCACCTTGGCGGCGGCGAAGGCCGACTTGAGGTCGCCCGGGTCGCGATCGAAGTAGTACGTGACGATCGAGCTCTGCGTCCCCTCGGGCGTGAAGAGCTTGTAGCCCTGCGCCGCAAGCCCGGCGCGCAGCCGTTGTGCCAGCGCGACCGTGTGCCGCTCGATGCGCGGCACTCCCACCTGCTCCACATAGCGGAGCCCTGCACCCAGCTGGTAGACCTCGGCGAAGGGGAGCGTTGCGTAGTCGAAGCGCTTGGCCGTCGCGTGGAGCTCGAAGCGGTTGTCGGGGAGTTCCTTCGCCACGTGCAATGCCCCGAAGCGATCGAGTCGGATGCGATCGAGCAGTTCACGTCGGATGAAGAAGGGGGCGACGCCAAACCCGCCCAGCACCCACTTGTACGTTCCGCAGCAGAGGAAATCGACGCCGGCGGCTCGCACGTCGAGCGGGACCATCCCGGCCGCCTGGATGGCGTCGGTGTAGAACAGCGCGCCGTGTGCGTGCGCCAGGTCGGCGATGGGGCGCATGTCGTGGCGGAAGCCATTGGCGTGCGACACCCACGCCACCGAGACGAGCTTCGTACGATTGTCGACCAACGGCTCGAAGTCGCGCAGCGCGACGGCACCGTCGCGGTGCGGGGCGATGCGCAGGTCGATGCCGCGCGTGTCGCGCAGGTGTCCGTACAGGACGAACTCCGTCTCGTAGTGCAGGGCGTCGATGACGATGTTGTCCCCCGCCTTCAGGTCGAGGGCGTTGGCGACGATGTTCTCCCCCTCGCTGGTGGCGAAGAGGAAGCCGATCTCGTCGGGTGACGCGTTGACCAGGCGGGCGAACTGTCCGCGCACCACGTCGGTGTGCGCCAGCATCTCGCCTAACGAAATCGGGTTCGTGGCCTTGCGCTCGAGGAAGGCACGTCCCGCCGCAACCACGCTCGTGGGGACGGGCGCGATATACGCGGAGTTGAGGTAGTTCCCCTCGCGCGTGGCGGGGAAATCGCCGCGCACGCCGAGCGGGTCGTCGGCCATCGCACCACCTCCAAGGTTGCCCGTCTCCGCATCGCCAGTCGACGCGAGCCGCGGAGCGGCGGCAGCGGTTCCCGATGCAGCGGCCCCCGCCGCAAGGGAAGCCGCGGTTGCAACGAACGAACGGCGAGAGAGCGTCATGGCTGGTGTTGGGTGCGTGTGGCGGCGGCGCTGTCCTACCTCGTCCTCTCGTCTTCCCGTCCTCGCGTCTTCTGCCCCTCACTGGCCCTGGCCTTCGCCGTCGAGAGATAGCCCGGCTCCAGCTCCAGCAGGTTCGAGATCTTCCGCGTGAGGTAGTGCTCGTGCTCGTCGACCGAGCCGTCGGCAAGCACCAGCCCCCACATCACCTCGGCCAGCACCATCTTCTGCCCCACGTCGAACTGCTGCTGCAGGACGTTGGTGTACCGGAAGTGGTCGATTGCCTGCCCGCGCTCCCGCTCGGCGGCGGCGATGAGGAGCTGCGCCTCCTCGCCGGTGAGCGCGAAGTGCCGGGCGAGCGTCGCCATCAGGTGCTCGCGCTCGTCACCGGAGAAGTTGCCATCGGCGTACGCGACGTCGAGCAGGAGGACGCACGCCGCCAGGTGCACGGGATCGACGGCGCGGGCCGCTTCCCCTTCGTCGGCGGGGATGCCGGCGCGCGCGTTCGGCTGCCCGGGACGCTGCGCGCCCAGCAGCGACTTGATCGCATCGAACAGCATGAGGCGTCCTCCGGTTCGCGCCTACGGCTGCTGCTGCTTCGCGTGCCACAGCGCGAGCACTTCCTTCTCGCGCACCGGGTCCAGCCCGGCCCGCAGCTTGGCCTGACGCTCCGGCGGCTCCGAGTGATAGAACTCCAGCGTGGCGCGCACCGTGTCGGCGAGCGGACGGAAGGTGAGCCCCGCCTTCACCGCCTTCTCGATGTTGCGCCGCATGAAGCCCGCGGTCTCACCAACCGGGGGAATCCAGACCGGCATGTCGCTCCACGGCCGCACCTTCTGCTCGGCCAGGAAGTCGGCGGCCACGAAGGTGAGGTAGGCGTCGGTCACCATCGCCGCGCGGATCCCGCCCAGCATCTCGGCGATCGTCAGCGGCGACTGCGGCCCCGTGCAGTTGAACGTCCCCGTCACGGTGTTCTCACAGCACCGGATGATGAACTCCGACAGGTCGCGTGCGTCGATGATCTGCGACGGATCGCTCGGAGTGCCGGGCGCGAGTACCTCACCGCCGCGCTCGAGGCGCACCGGCCAGTAGGTGAATCGATCCGAGAGGTCACCGGGCCCGACGATCAGTCCGGGACGAATGATCGTCGTCCGGTCGCCGAACGCCTTGCGTGCTTCGTCCTCCGCCAGCGCCTTGAGCGCACCGTAGAGGCGCATCTCCTCGACGTCCGGCTCGTTGGTCTTCGCGACCGGGGCCGTCTCGTCGGCGTTGGAGGTGTCGTTCTTCTCGTAGACCGAGATGGTGGAGACGAAGACAAACTGCTTGGTGTGACCCTTGAGGACCTCGGCGGCCTGTCGCACCCAGCGCGGGAAGGTGGTCGGGTTGTCGATCACGACGTCCCACTCACGCCCCTTGAGCGAGGCGTAGTCTCCCTTGGCGCGATCACCTTGCAGCTTCTCGACGTCGGGGAAGAGCCCGGGGTTGGTCTTGCCGCGATTGAACAGGGTGACCTTGTGACCGCGCTCGATGGCGTAGCGCACCTGGTGCGGACCGATGAACCCCGTCCCGCCGAGGATGAGAATGCGCAACGGCTTCGGCGCGCGTGCCGCGCGCACAGTGGGGAGCGCCTTCGGTCCTGTCGCGCCAGGCGCCGGCTGTGCGCTGGCCGCGCGACTGTGCGTGAGGCCGAGTCCGAGGGCGCCGCCGGCGATGGCGGAGGTACGCAGGAATTCGCGACGATTCGAGGGCATGGCGGCGCGCAGGGCGAGGAGCGAGTGAGGACGACGCAGGTCGCGCGGAATATGGGACGCGCGCCGTATGTCAGGGAGAGTCCGCGATTGGCGTGACTGCAGTAACAAATCACCTTCGGGGGTGTCTACCCTTTTGGGGCGAGACGTTTGCGTGCAGCATTCCCCGGGTCGGGGCACGGAGAAGAGGGAGTGAGCGAATCATCGAGCGGGCGTGACCGGTCGTCGGCGACCGGCCTGACACCGGGCGTGCAGACCCCTTCCCGCCATTCGGGTGGCGGGGAGTCGCGCGCGTCCAGCGAGCTCGAGGCGCTGCTGCGGCGCGTACTGGCCGATCGCTACGAGGTCGAGGGGCTCATCGGTCGCGGCGGGATGGCGACGGTTTATCGTGCGCGCGACCTGCGGCATGCCCGATGGGTGGCGCTCAAGGTGCTCGACCGCGAACTGGGCGCGGTGCTGGGCGCCGAGCGCTTCCTCGCCGAGATCCGTGTCACCGCGAACCTGCAGCACCCGAACATCCTCCCGCTGTTCGACAGCGGCGAGGCCGACGGCGTCCTCTTCTACGTCACTCCCTACATCGACGGCGAGTCGTTGCGCGCGCGCCTGGAGCGCGAGCGGCAGCTCCCGGTGGACGAGGCGGTGCGCCTGGCGGTGGGGGTGGCTGGTGCGTTGCAGCACGCGCACAAGCAGGGGGTGATTCACCGCGACCTCAAGCCGGAGAACATCCTCCTCCAGGAGGGGCAGCCGCTGCTGGGCGACTTCGGCATTGCGCTGGCGGTGAGCAACGCCGGCGGGGCGCGCGTGACGCAGACCGGGCTCTCGTTAGGGACGCCGCAGTACATGTCGCCCGAGCAGGCGACCGCCGATCGCCTCGTGGATGCGCGCTCGGACATCTACTCGCTGGCGGCGGTGCTGTACGAGATGCTCACCGGCGAGGCCCCGCACACCGGGAGCACGGCGCAGGCGATCATCGCCCGCGTGGTGACGGAGCGCCCGCGCCCGGTGCGCCTGGTGCGCGACAGCGTCCCGTTGCACGTGGCGGCGGCGATCGAGAAGGCGCTGGCGAAGATTCCCGCCGACCGCTTCGGCTCGGCGCAGGAGTTCGCCGACGCGCTGCAAGGGCGTGGCGCGTACGCGCACGCCGTTCCCGCGAGCGCCGCGCACGGGGCGCACGGGGCGCACGGGACGCACGGGACGCATGCCGCCCCGCTCCCGCCCGCCCGTCCGCGGTGGCGCGATCCCGTCGTGCTGGCGTTAGGCGCGGTGGCCCTGGTCTCGACCGTTGCCGCCGTCGCCCTCGCGCGCCGGCGTCCGCAGGAGGATGTCGTCCACACCCCCGTGCGCTTCGCGCTCGACTTCCCGGTGGGGGCGGGGCCGGTGGATGGCTTCGGGGCGACGTACGCGCTGTCGCCGGACGGTCGGCAGATCGTCTACGCCGGGCGAAAGGGAAACGAGTCCGTGCTCTACGTCCGGGCCACCGACCAGCTCGAGCCGCACGCCATCGAGGGGACGCAGGGGGCGATGCACGCCGCCTTCTCCGAGGACGGGCGCTGGCTCGCCTTCACCACGCGCACCGAGCTTCGCAAGATCCCCATCGCCGGCGGGACGGCGTCGACGCTGACGACCGGCCTTCGCGGCGCGATGGGCATCACCTGGGTCCACTCCGATCGCATCGTCCTGTCGATGGGGGGGGCGCTGGTCGCGGTTCCGGCGACCGGCGGCGACCCCGTGCCGATCCTCGGCGCGTCGCCCGCCGGGATGTCGCGCGCCTGGCCGCGTGCGTTAGGCGACGACATCGTGGCCTTCGCCGAGTGGGGACGCGATTCGCTCGAGGCATCGCGCCTGTCCGTCGGAAACGTCCGCACCGGCGTCGTCACCCCGCTCAAGCTCGCGGGGGCCTATCCCCTGGGAATGATCGAGGGCGAACTCGTCTACGGCGCCGTGGGCGGCCGGTTGATGGCCGTCTCGCTCGATGCGACGATGTCCAAGGTGACGGGTGAAGCGGCGCCCGTCCTCGAAGGAGTGCTCGTGGGGCCCGCCAACGGCGTCCGCGCGTCGCTCTCCTCGAGCGGGACGCTCCTGTACGTGCGCGGCTCGCGCGATCGCGAACTGGTTGAACTTGGCCCGGGCGGCGAGGTGACGCCGCTCAAGCTCCGCCCGGGCGCCTACTCGCATCCGCGCCTCTCGCCGGACGGGCGGCATCTGGCGGTGGTGGTCACCACCGCGGGAAACACGGGCGTGACACCGTCGGAGGAGTTGCGCATCTACGACCTCTCGAACGGCGCCGCCACCATCCTCGCGAACGGCCAGCGCATCTCGCAGCCGTCGTGGGGGCGTGATGGGCGGACTCTCGTGTACGGAACCGGTGCCCGCGACTCGGTGGTGATCTGGGAGCGCAGCATCGACGCCAGCGCCCCCGCCACCGTGGTCACGACGCGCCGCGGCTTCATGGCCAACAGCGTCGTGTCGCCGGACGGCAAGTGGATCGTCTTCGGCCGCCCGCCGCGCGGAACGGACGAAGGGGGGCTGTTCTATGCGGCGACCCGCGGCGATACCACCCCGAAGCTCCTGATGCCCACGAACGGCTCGCCGATCTCGGTGCGATTCTCGGCCGATGGCCAGCGCATCGCCTACGCGTCGGACGAGAGCGGGCAGACGCAGGTCTACGTGCGCGACTTCCCGGGGCCGGGCGGGGCGGTGCAGGTGTCGACCGATGGTGGGACGCAGCCCGTCTGGTCGGGCGATGGCGAGCGCCTCTACTACCGCAACGGAAACGCCGTGCTGGAGACCACCTTTGCGCCGGGGCGCAGCGTCGCCCTGCGCTCGCGCACGGTCGTCGCCGCCGATGATGCGACGATCGGCAACCTGTCGGATCTCGAGGCGGCGACCACGGGGACGCGCGTGATCGCCAGTCGCGACGCCGGCAGCGGGCCGTCGGTCGTCGTCGTGCACGACTGGTGGGGAGAACTGCGCCGCCAGCTTCGCATCCAGCGCACGCGATAGTGAGTCGCTACGACGCGTTTGCGGTCACGGCGCCCGGGCTCGCCGGCATCGCCGCGGGAGAGCTGGCCCGGCTGGGGATCTCAGTCGGCGAGGTGGAATCGGGCGGCGTCGCTTTCGAGGGCGACTTCCGCACGCTCTGCCTCGCCAACCTGCACCTGCGCACCGCGAGCCGCGTCCTGGTCCGCGTGGACGAGTTCCGCGCGGCGACCTTCCACGAGTTGGAGAAGCGTACCGCCCGCATCGACTGGTCGCGCTGGATCACGCCCGGACGCGACGTGGCGCTCCGCGTCACGTGCCGCAAGTCGCGCCTCTACCACTCCGGGGCGGTCGCGGAGCGCGTGGCGGCGATCCTGGCGCCCGGCGTCGGCGACGTGGAAATGGGTGGGAACGACGAGGGTGAGGAGGCGGGCGGCGCGGGCACGGCCACCGGCGCTAACGACGGTGGGCAGGTGGGGAGCCAGTTGGTCGTCGTGCGGCTCCTGCATGACCGGTGCACCATCTCGCTCGACAGTTCGGGGGCACTGCTGCACCAGCGCGGGTATCGCCTGGCGACCGGCAAGGCGCCGCTGCGCGAGACGTTAGGCGCGGCGCTCCTCCTCGCGTCGGGGTGGGAGCCGGGAACTCCGCTGGTCGACCCGTTCTGCGGCTCGGGGACGCTGGCGATCGAAGGGGCATTGCTCGCCCGCCGCATCGCCCCCGGGCGCAACCGCGCCTTCGCGCTCGAACGCTGGCCTGCCGCCGACGCGAGCGTGATCGCCCGCGTGCGCGACGACGCCCGGTCGCGCGAACTTCCGCATGCGGGGGCGCCGATCGTCGCCAGCGACCGTGACACCGGGGCGGTGGACGGGGCGCGCCAGAACGCGGAGCGAGCCGGCGTCGCCGCCGACATCACCTTCGCCGTGCGCGCGGTCTCGCACCTGACGCCGCCGCACGACCCGGAGGCGGTCGGTGCAATCGTGACGAACCCGCCGTATGGCGTGCGCGTGGGGGCCACCGGGGAGCTGCGCAATCTCTACGCACGGACAGGTGCCGTCCTGCGGGGCGCTTTTCCGGGGTGGCGCATCGCCGTCGTCTCGGCCGACCGTCGACTCACCGGACAGTTGGGGATCGCGCTCCGCGACGCCGTGAAGACGAGCAATGGCGGGATCCCGGTGACCTTCGCCGTGGGTGAGGTCCCGCTCACCGGGTAGTCGCCTGCACGCGGTCGATGTGTCGTCGGCGTTCCGAGGTTAAATTGCGCGCCATGTCACGCGACCCCATCACCGGCGTCTACAACGACGCGTACATCGCCGAAGTCTTCGAATCCTACCGGCGCGATCCGGCGTCGGTGGAAGCTTCGTGGCGGCAGTTCTTCCAGATGGCCGAGGCGTTGGGCGGCGGGAGCGCCGCGCCGATCGCGCCGGCCGCCCCCGTTGCGGGCGCCGTCACGGCCGATCCGGCATTCCTGCGCAAGGTGGCCGGTGCCTCGTCGCTGGCGATGGCCATCCGGCAGTACGGCCACCTGGCGGTGCCGCTCGATCCACTCGGCACGGCGCCGGCCGGTGCGGCCGAGTTGGCGCCGTCGTTCCACGGGATCAGCGAGGGCGACCTGTCCGAGGTGCCCTCTGAGGCGTTAGGCACGCCGGGTGGAACGGCGGCCGACGTGGCGGCGCGCCTGCGCGCGACGTACTCCTCGCGCCTGGCCATCGAGGTCGGGCACCTCGAGGAGGAAGTGGAACGCGAGTGGTTCCGCCAGGTGCTGGAACACGAGGGGTTGCGGCTGGCGATGACACCGGGCGAGAAGGAAGCGACGCTGGCGCGGTTGACGGAAGTGGATGGCTTCGAGCGGTTCATCGCCCGGGCCTGGGTCAACATGAAGCGCTTCAGCATCGAGGGGACCGACGCCATGGTCCCGATGCTCGATGCGGCGATCGACGAGGCGTCGCAGCGCGGGACGCGCGAGGTGGTCATCGGGATGGCGCACCGCGGGCGCGTCAACGTGCTGGCCCATATCCTCGACAAGCCGTACGCCACGATCTTCAACGAGTTCGACGGCCGGCACGCGGAGCTGGGGAGCAGTGAGACGGGCGACGTGAAGTACCACCTCGGCGCCACGACGACCAAGTCGTTTGCCGATGGGCGATCGGTGTCCGTCATGCTCGTCCCCAACCCCAGCCACCTCGAGGTCGTGAACCCGGTGCTGACCGGCGTCGCCCGGGCCCGCATCGCCGCGTTAGGTGGATCGGAGCGCGCCGTCCTCCCCGTGGTCATCCATGGGGACGCGGCCTTCCCGGGCGAGGGCGTCGTGGCCGAGACGCTCAACATGTCCAAGCTCCCGGGCTATCGCATCGGTGGGACGCTGCACCTGATCGCCAACAACCAGGTCGGCTTCACCACCAACCCGTCGGACTCGCGCTCCACGTGGTACGCCTCGGACCTCGCCAAGGGCTTCGAGATCCCGATCGTGCACGTCAACGCCGACGACGCCGAGGCGTGCATCGCGGCGGTGCGCCTCGGCATCATGTATCGTGACACCTTTGGGAAGGACTTCCTCGTCGACCTCGTCGGCTACCGGCGTTGGGGTCATAACGAGGGAGACGAGCCCACCTACACGCAGCCGGCGCTCTACGCCAAGGTTCGTCAGCATCCCACGGCCCGTCAGGTGTGGGCGCAGCGCCTGGTGACCGAGGGAGTCGTGACCGCCGAGCAGGTGGAGACGCTGGACAAGGCCCAGCAGGATCGCTGCGACGAGCTCCTCGCCGAGTCGCGCAAGTCGGTGGATCTCGACCACGACGAGCCGGAACCGATGCGCCCGACACCGGGGTCGATCCCGTCCATCGACACCGCCGTGCGCGCCGAGACGCTGGTCGCCCTCAACGAGCGCCTGCTCACCTGGCCGGCCGACTTCACCCCGCACCCGCGCCTGGCCAAGCAGCTCGAGCGCCGACGTGAGGCGTTAGGCGCGGCGGGCGGGATCGACTGGGGACACGCCGAGGCGCTGGCCTTCGCGTCGCTCGTGATGGACGGCGTCCACGTGCGCCTCACCGGGCAGGACGCCGAGCGCGGGACCTTCACGCACCGCCACTCCGTCCTCAACGACGTGAACACCGGGGCGAAGTACTGCCCGTTGCAGCACCTGCCCAACGCGACGGGGCGCTTCGAGGTCTACAACTCGCCGCTCAACGAAATGGGCGTCCTCGGCTTCGAGTACGGCTTCTCGACCGCCGAGGAGGATGCCCTCGTCCTGTGGGAGGCGCAGTTCGGCGACTTCGCCAACATGGCGCAGCCGATGATCGACCAGTTCATCGTGGCCGACCGCGCCAAGTGGGGGCAGGACTCGAGCGTCGTCCTCCTCCTGCCGCACGGCTACGAGGGGCAGGGGCCCGAGCACTCGTCGGCGCGCCTCGAGCGCTTCTTGCAGCTGTGCGCCGAGGGAAACATGCGCGTCGCCTACCCGTCCACATCGGCGCAGTACTTCCACATCCTGCGCCGCCAGTCGCGCGTCCCGGTGCGGCGTCCGCTCGTGCTCATGCAACCCAAGAGCATGTTGCGCCTGGCGGCGGCCGCGTCGCGCCTCGACGACCTGGTGAGTGGGCGCTTCCAGCCGGTGCTCGACGACCCGCAGGTCGCCAGCCGCGACGACGTCACGCGCCTCGTCTTCTGCACCGGGAAGCTGTACTACGAACTCGTCGCCAAGGATCACCCCGCACACCTCGCGGTGGTGCGCGTCGAGCAGCTCTATCCCTGGCCGCACGAAGAGGTGTCGCGCGTCGTTGACCTGTATCCCAACATCGCCGAGATCGTGTGGGCGCAGGAGGAACCCAAGAACATGGGTGCGTGGAGCTACGTCGCCCCGCGCCTGCGCGCCTCGGCCGGCAATGCCCTCATCATCCGCTACATCGGGCGCCCCGAACGGGCGAGCCCCGCGGAAGGGTACGCCTCGTCGCACGCCGTGGAGCAGGCGCGCATCGTCGGTGACGTGCATGCGGCGCCGATCATACCGCGGCGCGTGACCGCGCCGCGGTAGAGGAGGACAGGACGAGAGGGCGAGAGGACGAGGTAAGGCAAGAGGGCGGGGTGCGCATTTCTGCGGCCCCGCCCTTCGCACGTGCGGTCCCTCGTCTTCTCGTCTCCTCGTCTTCTACGAGCTCTTGACCGAGAGCAGGCTTCCCACGGCGAGGACCGCGACGGCGCCGATGACGTTGTGCCACAGGAACGAGACCTGCGGCAGCCCGAACGAGACGGCGCCGACGCTCGCCATCCCGGCGAGGAGGCCGACGAAGGCGCCGGTCGCGGTCGACCGGCGGATCATCGCGAGGAGGAAGACGCCGAGGATCGAGCCGTAGAAGAAGGAGCCGAAGCGGTTCACCACCTCGATGAGCGAGCCTAACGTGGCGGCGTAGGTGGCCACGATGCAGGCGAAGACTCCCCACACGCCCGTCGCGGCCTTGGAGACCGCGAGGTAGTGCTCGTCGGTGGCCTCGGGGCGATACCAGCGGCGATAGAAGTCGATCACCGTCGCGGTGGAGAGCGAATTCAGCTCGGCGGCGATCGCTCCCATCGCGGCGGCGATGATCGCGGCGATGAAGAGTCCGGAGAGGCCGATCGGGAGTTCGGAGAGGACGAAGCGCGGGATGATGTAGTTCACGTCGCGCGAGGTTCCCCCGGTGACGTCCTCTGCCAGCGCGAGCGCCTCCGTCCGCACCTGCGCCACGTCCGCGTCGCGCTGCACGAACGTGTCGTGCGCCGGCGTGGCCTCGGGATCACCAGCGGCGTGCTCGGCGAGTGCGCGCGCGGCGCTCGTGCGCGCCGTGACCGCGGTGGCGTAGCGCGACTCCAGTTGCGCGTACTCCGCCCCGCGCGCGGCGCGGACGCGCGCCTCGTGCGTCGGGTTCCAGAGGAGTGGCGGTGCCTGGAAGAGGTAGAAGACGAAGACCAGGACGCCGACCATCAGGACGAGCGCCTGGAGCGGGATCTTCCAGTAGGCCGAGATGAGGAGTGAGTTGCGTGCCTCGTCGACCGAACGCGCGGCCAGGTAGCGTTGCACCTGGCTCTGGTCCGTCCCGAAGTAGGAGAGCATCAGGAACGTCCCGCCGATGACGCCTGACCAGAACGTGTAGGTCTTGGAGAGGTCGAAGGAGAAATCGAAGGTTGTGAGGCGTCCCGCCGACCCCGCCAGTCGCAATGCGGCGTCGGGGCTCACCGGGATGCGGGCGAGCAGGACGACGACCACGGCCACAAGGGCGCTCGTGATCACCACCATCTGCTTCACGTCGGCCCAGGCCACGGCCTTCACCCCGCCGATCATCGTGTAGAGCACCGTCGGGATCCCGATCAGCGCCACCGACCAGGGGAGCGGCCATCCGAAGATCGCCGAGAAGACGACGGCGGGGGCGGCGATGATCGTCCCGCACGACATCCCGCGCGAGAGGAGGAAGAGGAACGAGGTGAGCGTGCGTGTCTTCGGGTCGAATCGGCGCTCGAGGTACTCGTAGGCCGTGTAGACCTTGGCACCGTGGAGGAACGGGACGAGCGTGACGCCCAGGATCACCATCGCCAGCGGGAGCCCGAAGTAGAACTGCACGAAGCGGAGGCCGTCGGTCGCGCCCTGCCCCGTGGTCCCGATCATCGTCACCGCGGAGAGCTGCGTGGCCATGACCGAGAGTCCCACGGCCCACCACGGGAGCGAGCGCCCGGCGAGGAAGTAGCCTTCGATTCCCTTGGTGCCGCGCGTTCGCCGGAGGCCGTCGACGATGACGAAGAGGAGGTAGGCCGCGACGATTGCCCAATTGAGGGGATGCATGGGCGATCAGTGCGCGTAGCGGGCCTGAAGCAGCCAGAGGACGAGCAGCGAGAAGAGCTGCATGCCCAGGACCCGGAGGAGGGTGCGGCGGAAGCGGGGCGGAGAGGCCTGGAGGGGCTCGCCGCCCAATGCTGGTTCGGGGGTGTGGTCTCTCTTCATGGGGCGAAGATCTAGACTGGGCGCCAGTTCAGGTAGGGGTGCGAACGCACCGAGCTCGACTCACCCCGCTCGAGGTGACATCGAGCTGACGCAGATCTCCGAGATTGTCACGGGAGGTACAGTCGCTCGAGAAATGAGGGAAATGGTACATCGCGAGCGAAAACGGTCCGTGAGTATGCCCCGTCGACCCCTAGAATAGGATCATGATCGCCACCGTTCTCTCCTCAACGACCTACCTCAAGACGCGCGCGTATGCGCGTCGACTTCGTTCAGGTCGCCTGATCGCCGCCAGTTTGAGCCTCACGCCGATCGCGACGGCCACGGCCCAGCGCGGAGTCGCTGAGCTCTCGGGCCCCTCAGCGGTCTGCGAGCCGCACACCACAGACGTGAGGCGACTCGTCGTCGACGGTGCGCGAGTCTACGTGGACCCCTCCAGTGTCGTCGCGCAGGGAGGAAGCGTACTGGTGCTCGGGCTACCTTCATACATCAGCCGCTGGGACACGAACTCCGGCCGCTGGCAAGTCTCTCGGGACTCCATCTTCGGCGCGCTCATCCGTGAGGATGGTGCGTGGCAGGCGATCCCGCTCCCGCCAAGGGTTCGCCACCCGTTTGCCCCGCGCGCGGCCCCAAGGGCCGACGGGTCATGGGACGTCGTTTTCCTTGAGCTTCCCGCGGTCTTCGATCCGCAGACCAGTGACTCTGTCGTCGGGATATGGCATGGACGACTGAATGGCACCGAATGGGCCTCGATCGAGCGCGTGATCGTGCCTGGTGAAGTTCAGCCGAGAATCCTCCAGGTGTCGCGACTACTGCGTGTCGGCGACACGCTCACATGGGCCGCACCGTTTGGGCGAGGTCGTGCTGGCGGTCTCGATGGAACGCTTGTGCTCGAACGACGCGGTGAAGGGTGGACATGGCGCACGTGGACGTGGCGCGCCGTATGGGTCGACCTGTTCGCCGACTCGCTTGGCCGTCGACGCCTCCTGGTATCGCACGCGAATGACGAAAGCGACTCGCTCGCGCTTCGAATGCTCACGATTTCAAATCCACCGCGCGCCCTTGCCTCGACGAACATCGTATCGAGTCGACGATACCACGCATCCGCGCTCGATCACGGTCGCGCGCTTGTAACCTTTCAGGTCGTTCCCGACGATGCTGAGCCTTTCTGGCGTTCAGCGACGATCGATGGTCAAGCGGGAACGGTGCGTACGACGATGCTGCCTGGGCAATTCGAACGAGTCTCGGCACTCGGTCGCGAATGGCATCGCACAATGCAGCACTGGGTCGCCGACAGTAGGACGTCGGAGAGCGCGCAAGGTTCCCTTGTGCTCCTCCGAAAAGTCGCAGCCGATTCGGTTGTGCGCACGTCGATGGCCAATCCGTTCCTCATGCCGTCGCCCCTGATTGAAGTATCATCGCATCGTTTTCTGATGATAGGTCCTGCGTTCGCTCCCCATGCGAGCAGTGAACCCCCGTGGACTGCGACACTATCCGTTGGCGTAGCGTGCCGGGAAACGAGTTCGCGGTAACGTCGTGACTGGTCCGTCGCGCTGATTGGAGCGGTAGCTCTCGCGCGACGGAAATGGGAGCACTTCAGATGAAATCTCAGCAACTGCTATCCCGGTGGGCCATCCTGGTGCTCACCGCATCCTCATTGTGTGCGTGCAACGACACGCCAACTCCTCCCGCGGGTCCGGTCTCCGAGTCTGAGGAACTGGCGCTCGAGTTCAAGCCACTGGAACCGAGGATCGACTCAACCCTGTCGAACGAAATCGTCGCCCGCATGGTGCGAGCATCGCACGTGCCGAGCCAGTCGATCCGTGACACCCGGGCCCTCGCGCAGACGGGTGAGTCTGCGATTCTGCTCCAGACGTTGGAGGACGCCGGATTCGCCACTCACTTTGGCAGCGCATACGCCTACGCGTCCGGATGGATGCGGTACTTCGGCACAAACGGCAAAGTGACTGTCAATGCGAACCTGAGCTTCAACGGCCAGCAGATAAGCGTTCTGCCGAGCGTCGTGGAGAAGAGCACTCTCGAACCATCGGTGCAGGAACTCGGCACCAGTGCGATTGCCTACATCAGCCCGAACTGCGGTCACCGGGTATACGGAACGTCGAACTATCGAGCGTGGGGGAGCAGCAACCTCCCCTCTGCGCCGACGTCCGCATTCATGCCGGTCGAAGACACCAGGACCAGCAAACTCGCCCGACAGAACGATTGCCCTCCTGTGAAGAAGGAGGAGGATGTCGTCACCTCAGGCGGAGGAGGGGGTGAGGACACGAGGATCATGGATGACGGGTGGTACTTGTGCCGGTACGAAGTCTGGTACGACGCGGCGGGCAACGTCCTCTCGCGTCAGCTGATCGGATGCTGGGCACTCTAGATCCTTCCACCTTCTGCTGGAGACAGGCAAATGCTCAACTCGATCAACATCATTCACCGCTTCCTTGGGGCGCAGGTCGCGCTCGTTCTCCTGATGCTCGTCGCGTCAAGCGCGTCAGCGCAGCACGTCTCAACTCCCGCGGTCCTTGCAATCGCCGATTCCCTTCCCGTCTCGGGCGCCAAGGCGCTCGTCTTCTTCCGTTCCCGGCCGACTGGCCGGCACGTGATCCTGATGAGCGACAGAACCGCGAGCACCGAGCTGGTTGGTGCGTCACTCTCGCTCATCGCATCGCTGGAACGACGATCGGTGACCGCATCTCATTCCGCTGTGATTCCAATCAGCGACGTCCTTCCAACGCGCCAACACTCGGCGCTCGATGAGGCGCGGTGGGCGCGCCAGCTTGCGAAGGTGCGTGGCCGACCGGTGACGCGAATCGGCGGTATCGGGAATGGACGCTGGGTATTCGTCGACTCGCCTCTTGAGCGGGGGCGAGAGAGGGAATGATGGGAACTCGTGCCGGGACGGTCTGCCACTGGCCGTTCCGGCACGCGGCCCCGACTTGAGCCAGGGAGGCGCAGGCAGCACGTTTCGTGACGCTTGAAGCGTGATTCGTCAGAGCCAGACTCATACGATGAAGAACTCCTCCCGCACGGTCGCACCGTGGCCTTCGCGAGACACGGCACGAGTCATCGCCGGTCTCTTTCGCAGTCTCCTCATCGCGCTGGTGGCCGCTCGCTTGGCCACCCCCCTCCCCGCCCAGGACCGCGGCGCCGCCGCGTTAGGCCCCCTGGTCGAGGGGCTTGGCACCTCCGCCCGCGTCCTCGTCCTCGCTGCCCACCCCGACGACGAGGACACGCAGCTCATCACCTGGCTCGCCAAGGGACGGCACGTCGAGACCGCCTACCTTGCACTCACCCGCGGCGACGGCGGACAGAACCTCATCGGCAACGACCTCGGCGAGGCGCTCGGCGCCATCCGCACGGAGGAGCTCCTCGCCGCCCGGCGACTCGACGGCGGACGACAATACTTCACCCGTGCCTACGACTTCGGCTTCTCCAAGAACGCCGAAGAGACGCTCACCCAGTGGTCGCGCGACTCGATCCTGCGCGACGTGATCACCGTCGTGCGACAGTTCCGCCCGCACGTGATCGTCGCGGTCTTCTCCGGGACCCCGGCCGACGGGCATGGCCACCACCAGGTCTCGGGGATCTTCGCCCGCGAGGCGTACGAAGCCGCAGCCGACACGGTGCGCTTCCCGCGCGCCACCACCGCGGGCTACGGTCCATGGTCGGTCGCCAAGTTCTACCGGTCGGCTAACTTCCGCATGCAGGATCGGGCCACGCTGCGCATGAACGTGGGCGAGTACGATCCGGTGCTGGGGCGATCGTTCAACGAGATCGCCGCCGACTCGCGATCGCAGCACAAGTCGCAGGCGATGGGGTCGCTGCAGCAGAAAGGGGTGCGCTGGGACCTCGTGATCCGCGAGGCGTCCCGCGCCGCCGGCGCCCCCGGCGACGCGCGACAGGAACGCTCGCTCCTCGATGGCATCGACACGAGCTGGGCGCGCTTTGCGCCGTCCATGAAGTCCCCGGCGCAGCGCGCTGCCCTCGACTCGCTCCCCGCGGCCTTTGCGGCGGCGCGGGCTGCGCTCGACCTCACGCACCCCGGCGCGCTCGTCCCCGCGCTGCTGCGCACGCATCGGCTGCTGCGCGCGCTCTGCCCGCTTGTGGAGACGACACCGTGCCTGCGCGCGATGTCGTCGCCGCCCCCCGGGCTCTCCAACGCCGAGCTGCAGCAGGAAGTGCGCGCCGCCGCCGACGTCATCCAGTTGTCGGCGGGAGACGGCGACCTTGCGAGCGCATGGTCGATCGCCACGCAACGCGTCGCGCGCGCCCTCGCCCTGGCGCTCGGCGCGGCCGTCGAGGCCACCGCCAGCCGCGAGGTGTGGGCGACGGGGGAGCGCGTCCCGGTCAGCGTGCGCGTCTTCAACCGGGGTGCGCGCCCATTCACGGTCTCCGATGTCGCGATCCTCGAGTCGGTCGGGTCGGGCAGTGGCGGGAAGCCGGTCAATGCGGCGCTCGCCCCCGACAGCACGTGGTCCGACTCGCTCGCCATCACGCTCACCGGTGTGGCGCAGCCGTGGTGGCTCCGGACGCCGCGCGCCGGGGCGATGTTCACCCCGCGGGTCCTTGGCACGTCGGAGACGGCGCGGCGCTCGCCCGTGACGGCGTGGGTGACAATCAAGGTGGACTCGGTGGCGGTGCTCGTGGAGTCGCCGGTCGTGGTGCGCTTTGCGGACGCGATCAAGGGTGAAGTGCAGCGCCCCGTGGTGGGTGCCCCCGCGGTCACGGTGACGCTCGACGCGGCGGTGGCGTACGCGCGGGCCAATGCCCCGCTGCAGCGCGCGATCCGGGTCTACGTGCGCTCGCACGCCTCCGACGCGCGTGACGTATCGGTTGCGTTGCGGCTGCCGGCAGGGCTCGTGGCCGACAGCGCCGAGCGCCGCGTGTCGTTCCCGGCGGTCGCGCG
Organism: Gemmatimonadaceae bacterium; assembly: GCA_046327755.1. Taxonomy (GTDB): domain Bacteria; phylum Gemmatimonadota; class Gemmatimonadetes; order Gemmatimonadales; family Gemmatimonadaceae; genus SCN-70-22. Next base: position 122,275 of record JAXLXW010000008.1, on the reverse strand, counting down.
CCCCGCGGCGGCGTCCGGTCCGGCTGCAGCGTTCGGGATAGGCGGCGGTCCGCCCCCCGAGCTGGTCCGCGTGGTGACGTTCAACGTGCGCGGACGCCTCCCCGCCGGCCGGCACCTCGTCACCGCGGTCGCATCCTCGCAGGGCGAGTCGTTCACGACGGGCTACACCGCCATCGCCTACGATCACATCCGCCCGCAGCGCCTCTATCGACCGTCCACGTTAGGCATCGAGGCGGTCGACGTGGTGCTCCCCCGGGCGCTGTCGATTGCGTACATCGCCGGTGTGGGAGACAACGTCGCCCCCATGCTCGAGCAGCTGGGCCTCAACGTCACCGTCCTCGACCCCGCACTCCTTGCCCGCACCGACCTGTCGAAGTTTGGTGCGGTCGTGGTCGGGACGCGCGCCTACGAAGCCAGCGAGGCGCTCGTCGCCAACAATGCGCGCCTCCTCGACTACGCCCGCGACGGCGGGACCGTGGTGGTGCAGTACGGCCAGTACGAGATGACGCAGCCCGGGATCATGCCCTTTCCGATCACGCTCGCCCGCCCCGCCGATCGCGTCACGGTGGAGGGGGCGCCGGTGAAGATCCTCGACCCGTCGGCGTCGGTCCTCACCTCGCCGAACGCGATCGGGGCGAGGGACTTCGATGGGTGGATCCAGGACCGCACCCTCTACATGCCGAAGACGTTCGATCCGGCCTTCAAGGCGGTGCTCGAGATGAACGATCCAGGTGAGGCGCCCAACCAGGGGGCGATCCTCGTCGCGCCGTACGGCAAGGGGACGTACGTCTACACGACACTCGCCTTCTTCCGCCAGCTTCCCAGCGGCGTCCCCGGGGCCGCCCGCCTGATGATCAACCTCCTCTCGGCGCGCGCCACGGTGCAGCCGTGAGGCGGTGGCCGCGCGGGCGCGCTGCCCTCGCCATCGCCTCGGCAGCGGCAGCGATCGCCGCCTGTCGAGGCGGGCTCCGCGCCGTCGGCGGATCGAGCGACGGGCCACCAAGCGGCACGGTGATCGTCAGCAACATGAACGACGCCACGGCGACCCTCATCGACGCCGCATCGGGGCGCGTCGTGGCGACGCTCCCCACCGGCGAGGGGCCGCACGAGGTCGCCGTTTCGCACGACGGTGCGCTGGCAGTGGTGACCAACTATGGCGTGCGTGGCAAGCCGGGGCACTCGATCACCCTCATAGATGTTGCGCGTGCCGCCGTCGCGCGGACGCTCGACCTCGGCGCCTTCCTCCGGCCGCACGGCATCGCCTTCCTTCCCGGCGATTCGCTGCTCGTCGTGACGTCCGAGGCGCGCCAGGCGGTGCTCCTCGTGGACGTGCGCAACGGCGCCGTCGTCGCCACACGCGCAACGCGCGGGCGCGCCTCGCACATGCTCGCGCTCTCGGCGAGCGGTGAACGGCTGGTCGTCGCCAACATCGCCGACGGGTCGGTGAGCGTCATTGCGCCCTTTGGCGCAGACTCCGCGGACGTCTTCCCCGTGGCTGGCGCGGTGGAGGGAATCGCCATCACCCCTGACGGCCGACACGCCTGGGTGGGGAGCAATCGCGATTCGCTCGTCGTGGTCGTCGACTTGGCGACGCGTGCACCGCTCGATTCGCTGCGCGGCTTCGGGATGCCCTATCGCCTCGCGGTCTCGCCGGACGGGCGCAGCGTGGTGATTTCGGATCCAGTGCGCGGCGAGGTGCGCGCCTTCGACGCGCTGAGCCGCCGCCCGCGCTGGACGCTCGCGGTTCCGCGCGACTCCCTCGTGGCAACGGCGGAAGTGCCGGGCTCTCCCTCGCCCGAGGGCGTCGCCATCGCGCGCGACTCGCGCTGGGCCTTTGTCACGCTGCAGGGGCGCAACCGACTCGCCACGATCGACCTCGCGCAGGGGCGCATCGTGCGCCTCACGCCTACCGGAACGTGGTCCGACGGCGTTGCCTACTCGCCCGTCGCCGGAAACCGTTAGGCAGCCACCCACGGTCGCGCGCACACGCAACGCGCGCCGGCCTGTCGGGAGTCGTCCCGCGGCCGGCGCGCGCTGTCGTGCGACGGTGACCCGTCGAGGTTGTCGGGCCTCAGCCCATCGCGATCAGGTAGCCGGAGAAGTGCCGGATCTCGAGGATCGCGTTTCCGCCCGATCGAAGCGCGGGGAAGAGCTCGTCGACGTCCGCCTTGCGCAACTTGGTGTCGACCTGCTTCGCGTCCTTGAAGTAACCACCGCGCATCGTGAGCCCCGGGAGCCAGGTGGTCTGGCCGAGCCCCTGCTGCAGCTGCAACGGCACCTTGAACGTGATCCCGTGCGGGGCGAACTGGTAGGCGACGGCGTTGCCGGGGAGCGCGGTCACGCTGAAGGTCACGACCGAGCTCACCGCCCCCGCCGGTACGACGAGGCGCAACCCGGCGGAGGGAAGGCTCAGCGTCCCCCCGGCCGGCCCGATCGCGGCGCTCGCACTCAGCGGCCGCGCCAGGGGAACCATTCGACCGAGCGTCTTCACCGAGGTGACAGCGGCAGCGGTCGCGACCGAGGCGTTGACGCTGACCGCTGCGGCGGCCGTCGGCTGCAGGATGGGCGCCGTCGGGGCGACATCGACACCGGAGCAGGCCGAGAGGAGCCAGCCGCTCGCTGCGACGATCATTCCGCGCGACAGCGCATTCGAGAGAGTCTTCAACATCGGAGTGGGCGTGTCCCTTTGGATGAGGAAGGGGAGGCTTACGCCCAGACGTTGTAGCCGGAGAAGTGACGGATGAGGCGGAACAGGTAGCCCGTGCTCCAATCGCGCTGCGTCGCCAGCGTCGGGTCGTTCGCCGCCTCGTTCACGCAGCCATTGCTGCCGCAGTAGTCGATGCGCCCCCAGCTGCTCGCCGCCGCCCACGGGTCACGCAGGTAGATCGCCGGAAGCTGGTTGTAGTAGTTCGGGTAGAAGCGGATCGCGTTGGCAAAGTCGATCTGCGGACGCCCTTCGCTGTCGGTCCACAGCGTCGCCGTGATCGTGATCGGCGTCGTCAGCTTGGGACAGTTGTTGTACCACGTCCCCGGGCCGTAGCTGCTCTGCGCGGGATCGCAGATGGTGTAGGACGGGAACGTCACGATGTGCGTCCCGAAGATCACCTGCCACGAGTACCGCGGGTCGATCGTGAACTGGTACGTCGTCGCATTCGACGGATATACGGCGGCCATGGTGGTATGGCGCGGATCGATCGGCCCACTCGGCGCGGCCACTTCCTGCGCCGCGACGGCACCCTTCAGCACGACACTCGGCGCCTCGGGCGCCGCGACGTTCATGGCGGGATCCTGCTTGGCGGCCACCGGGCTGGTGCTGTTGTCGGCAGAGCACGCGGCCATGACGGCGACGAAGGCGAGGCCGGCGAGCTTCGGGATCCGCTTGGTGATGTAATGCATGGTCGTGTCGTGAGAGAGTCAGGACGGTCGGCGATCGGGTCTGCCACGACATCAAGCACGGCGCGTGCCACGCTAACTGCTTGAATCACAACAACTTGAACGGTTGTTCGTTCGGAACTTCTGACGGGCTTTCGGTCAGAGTGTCTCGTGCGTTGCCCATGCATCGGACATCGAGTCCGAATGGGGGCGATCGCCTCCGACCGGCGAAATGAGCGTCGCGTGTGATGAGCCCGGCCACACGTTGGTGCGCTGCAACACAGTCGTGTGGCCGCGCACCTCACCCCGAGTGTGCGAGGGGGGCGCTCCGGGAGGGCGAACCGGTGTCAGGCGCGGGCCGCAGCTGCGAGGTCCGCGGCGCCCGGCGCGTCGTATGGACTCGCGGCGACGACCGCCTAGCGGCGGAACGCGGCGAGACGTGCCGCGAGCGGGCGCAGGCCGAATTCGGTGGCCCGTTGGTGGGCCTCGACGATCAGCGCGTCGTAACTCGACCCGCCCAGTCGGGCCAGGGCGGGGCCGCATTCGGCGACGAGCCAGAGCGCGGCCCCCTCATCAATAGTTGCGGCGAGCGCCCGTGCCCGGTCGAACGCTCGCGCCGCCTTCTCGTGCCGGTCGGTCGCCACGAGGTAGCGCACCTCGAGTGCCTCGAGCAGCTCGCGCCCCTGGAACCACATCTCGCCCAGCGCGGCGCTGCGCTCGGTGGCCCGCCGGCGCGCGAGGAGTGCCTGGTCGATGTAACCCAGGGCGAGTGCTGCGAGCCCCGATCCGGCGAGCGCCCCGACCTCGATGTCGAGGATGCCGAGTTCGATCGCGATGGCGTGCACGCGGTCGTACATCTCGTGCGCGGCGACGGCGTCTCCCTGTTCCAATGAGAGGTTGGCGCTGTTGTACATCGCGGCGAGTCGACGTGCCTCGTTGTGCACCTTTGCGAACATCCGTTCGGCGTGCGCATACGCCGCGTGGGCGCGGTCGAAGTTCCCCGTCTTCTGGAACAGCACGCCGAGGTTGAGCGCGGCCAGGCCGCCAAGGTCGGGGATGTTCGCGTCTTCGGCGGCGCGCTGCGCTTCCTCGTAGCTCAGCTGCGCGGCGCCGCCCATGCCGCGTCGCGCGTGGGCGATTCCGCTGTTCACGAGACAGCGAATCACGCCGTATCGGTCGTTGCGCGCGGCGAACCGACGGCGCGCCGACTCGAACTCGGTGAGCGATTCGTGTGGCGCCGTTTCGAGGAGCGCCGCGCCAAGGCGCAGTCGCGCGTCGGCGATGAGGCCGTCGTCGCCCAGTCGTTCGGCCTCGGCGGTCGCGGCGCGCGCCTCACGCTCGGCATCCGTGCGGCGGCTGAGTCGCGTGAAGGCGTCGGCGATGCTGGCCAGAATGAGGACCACGTCCTCGTGTGCTCCCACTGCACGCGCTTCCTCCAGCAGCGCCTGCCCGTCGGTCACGACGCCGCCGATGTTGCGCGCGTGCAGGAGCTGCAGCTGCAAGGCACGCCGGGCCACGCGCACGCGCCCCCTCCGGTCGCCGGCATCGACCGCCTCGCGCGCCGCGTCGCAGGCCGCCGTCGCCGTCTCTAGCTTCCCGGCGATACGGGCGACGTCGATGAGGCGGAGGCGCGCCTCGAGTCGCTCGCTGGCCGCGGGGGCGCGTCGCACCGCGATCTGGTACGAGGCGATGGCATCCTCGAGCGCGTAGATGGCGGCGGCGGCGTTACCGGAGCGCATTGCGTAGTCGAAGGCGCGTCCATCGTCGCCGGCGGCGTCGAAGTGGACGGCGATCTCGGTGATGGCGGTGGGGCGCTCGGCGGCGAGGACCTCGGCGACACGCCCGTGCAGGCGGCGCACGCGTCTCGGGTTCGCCTGGCGAATGAGGGCATCGGCGAGGAGCGTGTGCGCGAACTGGAAGCGGTCGAGCTCCCGGTCGCGCTCCCGCGCGGGGTCGCGCGCAGCGTCGAGCACCCCCACCTCGATCGCCTCGTCTATCGCGTCGATGAGGACCGTCTCGTCGAGCTCCGTCACGCGGCGCAGGAGGTCGAACTCGAAGGTGCGCCCGATGACGGCGGCGGTGGTCATCGTCTGCGTCGTCGACGGGGCGAGCCGGGCCAGGCGGCGGGCGATGAGGTCGTCGACCGCGACCGGCAGCTGCAATGCATGCACCGTCGACCATTCCCAGCGCTTGTCGCCGTACCAGAGCACCCCTTCGTCGACGAGCGTCTGCAGCACCTGCACCACGAAGAGCGGGTTCCCCTCCGTGTAGCGATACAGGAACTCCGCCAGTTCGCTCTCGCGTTCTGCCTGCTGCAGGACATCGGCCAGCCATTCGCCCACCTCGGACGCCGTCAGGCGCTCGAGCCGCATCTCGCGGTACATCGCGAGCCGCGCCAGCCGGCGCCGCGATCCCTCGAATTGCTGCGCGTCCTCGCGGCGCACGGTGAGGCAGATGAGGAGGCGGTCGTGGTCGATCGCGCTCGCCAGGTGCTCCAACGCATCCCACGATGCGTGGTCGGCCCACTGCACGTCGTCCAGCACGAGCATCAGCGGGCGCGCCGTGGCCGCGGCGCGGATGTAGGCCACGAGTTCGTCCAGCAGTGCGTACTTGGACGACCCCACACCATCGTCGTCGTCGGGGCGCGCGCCACCACTGGCCAGCGCCGGGACCAGGCGCGACAGCCGCGGCCACGCGCGCTCGGGGACGACGTGCAGCTGGTGCAGCTGCGTGACGAGGTCGACCCACACGCCGAACGGTGGGCGCACGTCGGGCTCGAGCGCGCGCGCGGTGAGGATCGTCCCGGTGCGCAGGCGGATCTCCGACGACATGCGCTGCACCAGCGTGGTCTTCCCGACGCCCGCCTCGCCAATGACGGCGACCAACCCCGGCGTGCCGCGCACGCACGCCTCGATGTGCGAGCGCAGGCGGGCCGTCTCCTGCTGGCGCCCCACGAAGTGCTGGATATTGAGGCGCGGCTTCCCCTGGTCGCCATCGCGTGAGGCCACGGCGACCGTGTTGCGTCCGCGACGCTTGGCCTCGTACAGCGCGTGGTCGGCGGAGGCGAACAGCTCCTCGAAGGCGTCGCCATTGCGCGGCGCGACGGCAATCCCGATCGAAAGCGAGACGGCGACCCACCGCTCCTCCGCGCCGCGCACCGGGATGCGCCGGGCGGCCACTGCCTCGCGCAGCCGCTCGCACACCCGTTGCGCCTCGAGCGCGCCCGTGCCGGGAAAGAGGATCACGAACTCGTCGCCGGCGTAGCGCCCGGCGACATCACTGGCGCGGACCACCTCGCCCAGCACCTGCGCCACGACCTCGAGGACGTTGTCGCCCGTGAGGTGCCCGAAGGTGTCGTTGACTCCCTTGAAGTGATCGACGTCGATGACGGCGAGGGCGAGCGGCGCGATCTCCGATGCCGCCGCCAGCTGCATGCGCGCCGCATCGACGAACGTTCGGCGCGTGGGGAGCCCGGTCAGTTCGTCCAGCGCCGGGCGACCACGCCGCTCGCGCGCCCCGTCAACCGACGGCGCCTCGGCCACCACGGCGGAACTCCCCGGTTCGCGTACCAGGCGCTCGAACAGCGAGAAGAGCACCGGGTCAAACTGCCGCCCCGCATCGCGCTTCATCACGTCCAGCGCGTCGTTATGCGACAGCGCGCGCTTGTAGCTCCGCTCCGTGGTGAGCGCATCGTACACGTCCGCCAGGCAGACGATGCGCGCCACCATCGGGATCTCCTCGCCCAGCAGTCCGTCCGGATAGCCCGAGCCATCCCAGCACTCGTGGTGCGACCGCACGATCGGGAGGATGTCCCACGGGAACTCGACCTGCGACAGGAGCTCGACGCCGGCAATCGGGTGCCGCTTCATCAGCTCCCACTCCTCCTTCGTCAGGCGCCCGGGCTTGTTCAGCACCTCGGACGGAACGATCAGCTTCCCCACGTCGTGCAGGAGCGCCCCGATGCGGAACCAGAGCAGCTCCTTCTCGTCGAGCCCCGCCGCCCCCGCGATGCGGCACGCGAGATCGGCCACGCGCTCGCAATGCCCCTGCGTGTAGCGATCCTTCGACTCGGTCGACTCCCCCCAGCGACGGGCAAGCTCGAGGAAGTCGGCCTCGAGGGCGCGCGTCTCCTGCGCGATCGCCGCCACGTCCTGACGCGCCTGCAGCTTGTTGAAGAGGCGATGTGAGATGTTGAGACTCTGCAGCGCATCGCGATTCCGCCCCAGCTGGCGATGCACGCGCGAACGGTCGCGCTCGACCTCGGCCAGCAGCAGCATGTTGCCGCGCTGGTTCGCCACGTCGGCGGCGCGGCCGAGCGAGGCGAGCGCCGCTTCGAGATCGCCCTGCGTCCGGACGATCTCGGCTGCGAGCTTGTACGCGCTCCCCAGCGAATCGCCCAACCGGTGCGCCTGCGCCGTGAGCAGTGCCCGGTCCACCAGGCGGCGTGCCGTCTCGTGGTCGCCTCGGGCCAGCGCCACCTGCGCCAGGTTGATCTCGAGCTGCGTCGCGATCTCGACGTCCTTGAGCGTCTGCGCCACCTCCAGCGCCTGGCGGAACGCCGCGTCGGCCTCGACCCACGCCTTGAGCCGCGTGTGCACGAGCCCGACGTTGTTGAGCGCGATGCAGACGTCGCGCGTCATCCCCAGCAGCCGGTACTCGCGCAGCGAACTCTCGAAGTAGCGGAGCGCCTGCTCAGTGTCGCCGCGCACCGAGGCGATCACCCCCAGATTCGTCGACGTCATCGCCACCAGCGACGCCTCGTCCGAGCGCACCGCGTACTCTCGCGCCGTCAGGTACATGCGCTTGGCCGTGTCCAGGTCGCCCAGCTGCCACTGGAGCACCGCCATCTGGTTGATCGAGTGCCCGACGCCGGCGACGTCGCCCGCCAGCTCGGCCAGCGCCAGCGACAACTCCAGCGTGTCGCGCGCCTCCTCGTACATCGCGTCGGCGAGGTATGTCCGGGCAATCCAGCGCACGACGGCGGTCAGGGTCAGCCCGGGGACCGGGTGCCGCATGCGCCGAATCACCGACTCGTACAGCGTCCGCGCCTCGTCGCGTCGCGACTGGCGCTCGCACGCGTGCGCGCGATCGATCAGCGCGCGGAGCGCTTCAGCGGAGGTGGTTTCGGGGGCGTCGGCCGAGGTCGAGGACACCGAGGGGGTGGGTACGGGCGCGAGAGGATCCCGCAAGGCGGACGGGACAATGGAGGGACGACCAAGGCGGAGCCCGCGCCACAGCGCTGCGGTCCCCTCCAGCCCCCCGCCCGCACTCCCGTTACCGGCACGCCGGCGCCGCCTCGAGACTCTCCTCTCGTGCCATCGGGGCGACCTGCAGGAACTGCACGCGGGCAGGGGTCGTCGGGGCGAGCGTGATGTCGATGCGCAGGTCGCCGGTGGCGCACCGGAGGCGCCACCGCCCGCGCAGCGCGTTTTCGGCTACGAACGCCCCCTGTGGGGCGCAGCGGTCGCCAGCCGCAACGCGAACCCGCTCGATCTGCGCCCGGCGCCGCGCCTTCGACTCGTCCCGGTAGAGGTTCATCGCCCCGATGCTGTCCGCCAGGGCGTCGTCCCATGAGAGGACGAGGCGCGTGACGTCGTCACGCAGCCGCCCAAGGACGGGGGCCGGCTGCGGCTGGCGAGCCTCCATCCCTCCGCTTTCCGCCAGCGCATCGAACGCTTGCTCGATGACGCCGGTCCATCCGGTGTAGGTCAGGTTCCCCATCGCCACGATCCCCACCCCGTACTCGGGGAGCCAGCGCATCTGCGACCCGAAGCCCGGGAGCCCGCCGGAGTGCGCCACCGACACCCGGAAACGGCAGGTCGTGCGCACGCCGAGTCCGTAGCCGTACCCGCCGGCACTGAGCGTCGTGCGACCGGCGGCGTCGCGCACGGCACTCGCACCGTTGTAGCGCCACACCTGCTGCATCTCCCGGCGCGACGCGCGCGACAGGACGCGCCCCTCATCGCCGTCGCGCGGCGGCCAGGCATCGAGAAGGAATGCGACCCATCGCGACAGGTCGGCGACTGAGGTCAGCATCCCGCCCATCGAACCGAACGAGCCGTCGGGGAGCTGTTCCTCCTCCAGCCAGCGTTCGTCCTGCCGCCGATAGCCGTGCGCCAGCCGCGATGCCGGGACGCTGCGCGCCTCGAGCGTCGTCACCGTCATTCCCAGCGGACGCAGGATGCGGTCGCGCACATAACGCGTGTACGGCACTCCCGACACCCGCGTGACGATGCGCCCCAGGATGGCGAAGCCGAAGTTGGAATACTCGTACGACGTCCCGGGCGCGGTGGAGAAGGGGATCCCTTCCCGCATCATGCGCGACATCGCGGCGTCGGTGGCCGAGAGCTGCTGGTCCCCCCACGGGTTGTCCTCGGGAAACCCTTCGGAGTGCGAGAGGAGGTGGCGGATGGTGATGCGCGGCGCGTCGCTGCTCGGGTAACGCAACCCGCGCAGTTCGGGGACGTATCGCTCGGCGGGGTCGTCGAGCTTGAGCAGCCCTGCATCGCGCAGTTGGAGAATGGCGGCGGCGGTGAAGCTCTTCGTCATCGACGCAATCCGGAACACCGACGCCGTGTCGACCGGAGCATTTGCTTCCACGTCGCGCAGCCCCGCGACGCCCACGTGTGCCACGCGCCCGTCGATCACCACACCGTACGCGATGCCGGGGACGTGCGAGCGCTCGGCGAAGTCGCGCATCAGGCGGTCGATGGCGGGGAAGGCCGCGGCGAGCTTCGCGGCGCGCTGCGGGTCGGTGAAGGCGGGGGGCGGTGCCTTGGCGTCGTCGCGCCCTTGCGCCACCGCGAGTCCAGGGGCGAGAGCCAGCACGATCGCGAGCGGGGCGAGGCGAAGCGGAAGGCGAGGCATGCGACGGAGGGAAGGTTGGCGGCGTGAGTGGAGCGCACGACGCGCCAACGATCCGCCGCGTGACGGGCGGCGTCAATGCGCCGGCGCCGCGGCCCCTGTCGGACGTGCGCTGCGCGGCGTAGTGTCATGGCCGCTGCACCACCCTACTTCCCGCCATGCGCCCACACACTCGCCTCGCGCCCATCGCGCGCCATGCGCGCGCTGTCGCCCTCGCGCCAGCGCTCGCCGCACTCCTCGCCAGCTGCAGCTCCGCGCCCTCCACTGCCTCACAGGGGACGGAGATCCTGTGGGACACGTGGGGGGTCCCGCACATCTACGCCGCCAGCGACGCCGACGCCTTTCGCGGCTTCGGCTACGCGCAGATGGCTTCGCACGGAGACCTCATCCTGAAGCTCTACGGCGAGGCGCGCGGGCGCTCGGCCGAGTACTGGGGCGAGTCGCACCTGCGCACCGACCGCTTCGTGCGAACCATGGGGATCCCGGCGCGCGCCGAGGCGTGGTACAAGGCGATGTCGCCCACGATGCGCGCCAACCTCGATGCCTTCGCCGATGGCGTGAATCGCTACGCGAAGGAGCACCCCGAGGCGATCACCGACTCGATGGAAGTGGTCCTCCCCGTGACGCCGCAGGATGTCGTCGCGCACGGACAGAAGATCATCAACTTCCTCTTCATGTTCTTCGGCCAGGTGCAACTCCCGCAGACCTTGAGCAACGACGTGCGCCCGGGCTCCAACATGTGGGCGGTCTCGGCCCACCGTTCGGCCTCCGGGAAGCCGATGCTGCTGGGGAACCCGCACCTCATGTGGGGTGACCTCTATCTCTTCTACGAAGCCAACGTCGTCACCCCCGATCGCAACTTCTACGGCGTCACGCTGGTCGGCATGCCCACGCCGGCCATCGGCTTCAATGACCACGTGGGGTGGTCGCACACCGTGAACACGCAGGACGGTGCTGACGTGTACAAGCTGGTTCCCAAGGGGAGCGGCTACCTGCTCGACGGCGCGGAGAAGGCGTACACGACGCGCACCGAGCTGGTGAAGGTCAAGGGCGCCACTGGAGAGCGTGTCGACACGCTGGTGATTCGTGAATCGGCGCATGGGCCGGTCTTCCGCGACGATAGCACGGGGACCTACGCCGTGCGTGTCGCCGGTCTCGAGGACCCCAATGCCGTGGAGCAGTGGTGGCAGATGGGGGGTGCGAAGTCGATGGCCGACTTCGAGGGAATCGTGAAGCAGGTGCACGTTCCCTTCTTCAACATCATCGCCGCAAGCGGTGATGGACATACCTACTACTTCTTCGGGGGGAAGACACCGCGTCGTTCGCGCGGCGACTTCGATGCGTGGACAGGCCCCGTCCCGGGCGACAGCTCGTCGCTCATCTGGAACGACTACCTGAAATACGACGAGCTCCCGCACGTGATGGATCCGGCGAGCGGCTGGCTGCAGAACGCCAACGACCCGCCCTGGACGGTGACATGGCCGCTCACCTTCACGCCGGATTCGTTTGCGCCGTACGTCGCGCCGCGCGAGATGCCGTTCCGTCCGCAGCGCTCGGCACTGATGCAGCTGGCGGATTCCAGCATCACGTTTGACGAACTGGTGCAGTACAAGCACTCGACGCGCATGGCGCTCGCCGACCGCGTCCTCCCCGAGTTGCTCGCGGCGGCGCGCGCCAGCGGTGATGCCGATGCGCGCAAGGCGGCGGACGTGCTCGAGGCGTGGGACCGCTCAGCCAATGCCGACTCCCGCGGCGCGGTGCTCTTTGCCGCGTGGGTGATGCAGTGGTACCAGGACTCCAAGGGGGAGCCCTTCGCCCACCCCTGGCGTCTCGACGCCGCGCTCACCACCCCCAACGGGCTCGCCAACGCCAAGGTCGCGGCGGCGGCGTTAGGCGCGGCGGCGCGCGCCACCGTCAAGGAACACGGCGCGCTCGACGTGCCGTACGGCGACGTGAATCGCTTGCGCTACGGTGGAAAGGACCTGCCGGGGAACGGTGGTGCCGGCGATCCGTTCGGCATCTTCCGCGTGGCCTACTACGCGCCGGGAAAGGACGGCACCGCGTCGATCGTCGCCGGCGACACGTACTACCAGGTGGTCGAGTTCGCAAACCCGGTGAAGGCCAAGGTGCTCATCGCCTACGGCAACGCCACGCAGCCCGGGTCGAAGCACATGGGCGACCAGCTCGAACTCTTCGCCAAGCAGCAGATGCGCGACGCCTGGCGCACGCGCGCCGAGGTGAAGGCGCACCTGGAGTCCAAGGTCTCGCTGCGTTGATCGCCCCGCGTTGACCGCCCCGCGTTGATCGCCCCGCGCGGCGGGAGGTGATTCGGCCGGCGCCGTGCCCCGCACGGCGCCGGTTGTCATTTGTGGCTCGTTAGGGGGCCGGCCAGAGCCACGCCGCTCCACGGACGCCGCTGGAATCGCCGTGCTGGTGGCGGACGACGCGCGTCACGCAGGTGTCGGAGAAGACGTGCCGCGGCAGTCGTTCGGTGACGGCATCGACGAGCCCGGGGAGGTTCGACATCCCGCCGCCGAGCACGATGACGTTGGGGTCGAGCACGTTCACCACGGAGGCGAGTGCGCGCGCCAGGCGGTCGTGATAGCGGGCGAGGGAGGCCTGCGCCCCCTCGTCGCCCAGCGCTGCGTTGTGCGCGATCTCGGCGCCGGTGAGTGTCTGTCCCGTCACCCGCGCATGATCCTTGGCAAAGCCGGGCCCCGAGCACCAGGTCTCGATGCACCCGGCGCGCCCGCAGTAGCATGCGGGTCCCGGGATTTCGTCAGCCGCAACGCGTGGGAGCGCGTTGTGCCCCCATTCACCGGCAATGAGGTTGGCGCCGATGAGGCACTCGCCGCGGATCACGATCCCCCCGCCCACGCCGGTCCCGAGGATCACCCCGAAGACCACCTCGGCGCCGGCGGCCGCACCATCCGTCGCTTCCGAGAGCGCGAAGCAGTTGGCGTCGTTCATGATGCGCACCTCGCGCCCCAACTCCGCCGAGAGGTCCCGCCCCAGCGGTTCGCCGATCAACCAGGTGGAATTGGCGTTCTTCACGCGCCCGGTCGCCGGGACGATCGTCCCCGGGATCCCCATCCCGACCGTCCCCTTCTCCCCGGTCTCCCGCTCGATGGCGTTGACGAGCGCGACCACCGCGTCGACCGTCGCCCGGTAGTCCCGCGGCGTGGAAACGCGTTGCCTGACGAGGACCTCTCCAGCGTTGGAGAGGGCGATCCCTTCGATCTTGGTCCCGCCGAGGTCGATGCCGATGCGCATGGGGGTGAACGAGTGCCGGAGACGCGTGCCGAACCGCCACAAACCATCCCACGACTGGTCGGCGGTCCCCTGCGACGGGCGGAGCGTCGTCGACCGTTCGTGTGATGGCATCTACAACGTGGCGCGCGTCGCGCCAACTCGCCACCGAGTCGCGCGCGTCGCGCGGCTTGGCGCCGCGAGGCGCCGCTTCGCACCACCGCGTCCCCGGAGGTGCGTGCGCGGCTCGTCGCGCTACCTTACTCCGTCTCGATCACCGCGCCCGACGGTCTCCCATGCTCACGCCCCTCGCTCGCCTCGCCCCCTTCAGCATTGCGCTCCTCGCCACCGTCGCACCGCTCGCGTCGTGCGATCGTGCCCAGAGTGCGCCGGTCGACGAGGACGCGCCATTCGAAGTAGTCGCCGAGTTCCCGCACGACACGGGGGCCTACACGCAGGGACTCATCTGGCAGGACAGCACGCTGTTCGAGAGCACGGGGCGCTACGGTGACTCGGAGGTGCGGCGCGTCGACCTCAAGTCGGGTGCAGTCCTCGCCTCGACGCCCTTGTCGCAGGACCGATTCGGCGAAGGACTCGCCCTGCTGGCGGGAAAGCTCTACCAGCTCACATGGGAGTCGAAGGTCGGGTACGTGTACGACGCAAAGACACTCGCCCGCGTCGACTCGTTCACCTACGCCGGCGAAGGGTGGGGGCTGGCCACCGACGGCACGTCGCTCATCATGAGCGACGGCTCCGATTCGCTGCGCTACCTCGCGCCGGCGACGTTCGCGACCGAGCACGTGGTCAAGGTGCGCTACCAGGATTCGCCCCTCACCAAGCTCAACGAACTCGAGTTCATCGACGGCGAACTCTTCGCCAACGTCTACGAATCCGACTGGGTGGCGCGCATCGACCCCAAGACCGGACTGGTGAAGGAGATGCTCGACTTCGCGACGCTCTGGCCGCGCGCGCAGCGCCCCTACGGCACCGACGTGATGAATGGCGTGGCCCGGGCCCCGGCGCCTGGGCAGTTGCTCCTGACGGGGAAGCTCTGGCCAAGGATGTACGCGGTCCGCCTCAAGTCGAAGCGTTAGGCGCTGGGCCCGCCGCGCGGACCGCGCGACGCCACACGCGCGGCGTCACGCGGCGCGACAGGCCTCCCGGAGCACCCGCTCCACGCCCGTCACCACCCGGGCCATGCGCCCGAAGTCGAGCGTCCCCACGACGTCGGTCGACTCGTGGTAGTTGCGGTTCCGGTATGGTGCCGTCCCCGTCACCATCACCGCGGGAACGCCGACCTGCCAGAACGCCCAGTGATCCGACCATCCCACGCCTGGAAACCACCCCGGCGCTGCACTCCCGGCCGAGGGAAGCGTGGCCACCCGCCGGAAATCGGCGATGGTGCGATGCACCAGCGCGCGTGACGCCACGTTGCCGACGATGGCGATGAAATCGCCACGATCGGGATAGAACCACCCCAGCAGGGGGGGATACTCCTGGGAGCCCGGGGCGTCGCTGAAGTAGCCGACGCTCTCCAGCGAGAACATCGCGCGCGGACGCATGCCGCGCGCGACCAGCGCGCGCGCGTACACGAGGGAGCCCATCGAGTCCGAGTAGAAGTAAGGCGGCTCCTCGTTGGTGAAGAGGACGGCCAGCACTGGACAGTCGGCAGGCGTCGCGCGAAGGCGACGCATCAACTCCAGGACGACGGCGACGCCACTCGCGTTGTCGTCCGCGCCACGCGTCACTGCGATGGCGTCGTAGTGCGCACCGACCACGAGCGGCTGCCTCTGGTCGCCGGTCGACAGTGCGAACTCGAGATTCTGCACCGCGCGTCCACTGGCCTGGTACTCCTGGACGCGCGGGGGGCGGCCGGCGATCGCGGTCCCCTGGCGCTGCAACCACGCGCTGGCGCGCGCGAGCCCGGCGTACGCGGTGCGCGCATCGCGGTCCCCGATGGAGTCGGCCAGTACCGTCACGTCGCGGCGCAGGCGCTCAGCGGTCGCCCGTTCCTCGGCGCTCAGCGGCGGCGGCGCCCCGGCGAACGATCGCCCCGGCATGCGAATCGACACCCCCCACAACACGCCGACGGCGAGCAGCGGAAGGCCGAGGTACACCAGGAGACGGAGGATGACGGCGCGCAGCACGGGCTCCGAGGCGAGAGTTCAGGCACTCCCTCGTCGGACGCGGGGCGATCGCCAGGCGCAACACACACGCGCCTGCCGACGCCCCACCGCAGGTCCCTCCCGAATCGATCAGCGCCGCCAGCGCGCGAGTGCGTACTGCACGGCGAGGTCGGTCGTGCTCCACAGCTGCACGTCGCCGCCGGAGCCGTAGCGCACCGCGCGCGGGACGCCGTTCACGAAGTCGTAGCTCCACAGCTCGCTCTTGAAGCCCGACGCCTCGACCGCCCCGAGCACCTTCGTCGCCGCGTCGTGCAGCTCGCGGTCGTACTCGGCGTCGCCTGCGGCGCCCACGCGCGCCTGGTAGGCGACCCCCAGCAGGAAGAGGTTCACCTCGCGTCCCCAGGCCACGCGTGGCGCGTGATACTGGTCGCGCACGAAGTCGGCCCAGACCTTGGGCGTCGCGTAGGCGTCGTTCGCCACGACCGGCCCCACGCCATCGATGAAGAGGCCCACGGGATACGCGCGGACAAACTGCCGAGTGTCGCGGCGCACGACGGCGCGATCCATCGCCCCGTGCAGCGGATCGCCGAGGAACAGGCGCGTCGCCACGTCCGAGTTCACGACGCCGATCGGGGCGCCGGCACTGTCCAGTGCCAGGGCGAGGAAGGTGAGCGAGTCGCGGTCGGCGTCGCGGCGCGTGAGGACCCCCTCCCAGTACGCGCGCTCGACGGCCGGCATGGCGGCCAGGCGCGCCGCGACGTGCTGCTGCACCTCGGTGGGTGAAAGGCGCACGACGAAGTGCCGCCCGGCTCCCATCCACGTGTCGATGGCGCGTGCCAGCAGCGCGCTGTCCCGCACCCACCCCCCGAGCGGCGTGTCGCCCAGCGCCTCCGGCAGGGCGCGCTGGAGCGAATCGGCGGGCAAGCCCAGCGTGCGGAGCGAGGCGAGGATGGTGCGCATCGCCTGGAGCGCGTGCGGGGCCCAGATGGCGTTCACGTCCATCGCGAACCGCCCGCCGGCGTATCCCACGCCGCTGTCGCGCCAACTCGTCGACGCCCAGCCGCCGTCGTCGCGGCGTGCGAACGAGATGAGCGTCGACGCCGAGGGGGCGGCGGCGTACGGCGCCGTCATCCGGGCGACGAGGGCCAACTCGCGCAGCACGCGCGACAGGCGGGGTTCGGAGCCGGGGCCGTCGCTCGGCGCGCGAAGGAAGGCCAGCTTGCGGCTGGCGGGGACCGACGGGTCGCCGAGCCACCGCGCCAGGAGGATCGGCAGGTGCAGCTCGTCGTCGATCATGTGGTAGTTCTCGCGCACGCGCCGGTGCGCGCGCAGCACATCACCTGCGCGCGCGAGGAGCGAGTCGGCCGCGCGTGCGTCCCCGCGGCTGCGGGCGGCGCCCTGTGCCTGCACGAGCGCCGCGTACTCGGCCGCCGCCTCGCGCACGGCCTGGCCGCCTAACGCCTCCTCGTGCGACACCTCGCCGCGCGGCGACAGCTTGCGCAGCGCCGCCGCCACCGCGAACGCGGACATGTCGCTGCGCCAGATGTCGCGCATCATGAGCGCCGTGACGAGCATGTCGCGCCCGAAGTACGTGGCGTAGGTCGGGAGCCCCGCCATCAGCTTCTCGCGGGAGGACAGGAGCTCCACGCCGCGGACCTGTCGCTCCATCCAGCGCCACTGCGTATGCGCCGCCGCGTCGTGCGCCCCGGTGCGCCGCACCGAATCCACGAAGGACAGGAAGGCCGGCGTGAAGATCTCGGTGCGCGCCAACGGCGTGAGCGATCCGCCAGTCGTCGTGACCTCGAGCGTCAGGCGCACGACGTTCCCGCTCGTGGCCGCGATGACGACCGAATCGCCGCGTAACTCGCCGCGCGTGGCGCGGGCATCACCGCGCAGCACGACGGACATCGTGTCGCGGCCATCGAGCGATGGCTGGGTCACGCTTACTTCCCAGCGATTCGCCGTGCGTCGCTGTCGGACGCCCGGCTGCAGCCGGCTCCGCACCGCGTCGAGCGAGGTCGCGCGCAGCGCCGCCAGGTGTTGCAGCTGAGCGGTTGCGGGAAGCGACGCGAGGGCGTCGACGAGGCGCTGGAGCTCGGGGACGACGTACGGCGCATTCCCGAATGGCGCGCGATGGCGTCCGTCATACTGGAAGTCGCGCTCGACGCGCATCGTGCCGAGCACGAACCAGCCCAGCGTGAGCGCGGCGGCGTCGCTCGTGACGTCGTAGGAGAAGATGCGCGCGCGCCCGCGGCGCGCGACGAGGGCGCCTGCGCTCCCCCAGCGCAGGGCAGCGGGGGATCCATCGGCGTTGCGTGCACTCATTCCGACGCTGGCGTTCTCGGCGTCTGCCAGGAGGTGCACCAGGCGCCCTTGTCGCCGGTCGAGGTAGACCTGGAGGGTGTTGCCGGCGGCGTCCCGAAAGATCCGTGTCTGGTAGCCCTGGTAGGCGGCGCTGTCGTCGAGCCCGGGGTCGGGGAAGGCGAGGACGGGGGCGACGGTGCGGGCCGGGGCGGCGAGTTGGGCGGCCAACAGGATCGAGCTCAGGAGCATATGAGGGCCTTCGGGGGGAGTCCGGCAGCGGTCTACAACTATTAGAAGAGAAACGAATTCGGTATTTGCGCTATTTGAATCAGGTGAACCGAATGTCGGGTATTCGCGGCGATAGGAATAGGGGTTCAACCCGCGGGCGGACAGGGATGAGCCGATTTACACGATCTTGACCCGATTCCCGACACCCGTATGTTATGCCGTCAATTCCCGGGAGGAAACGTTTCCCGGAGCTGCAACGGTATCGTTTCCAACGTTGGTGTTCCTCGTAGATCGCTCGTTGAAATCCCGCACGTTGCACGATCGCGTTTTCCCGCCACGACAACACTTGGAGAGCAAACGAATGGCAGTCACACGTTGTCTGTTGGCCGCGTTGGTGGGCGGCCTGCTGACGGTGTCTCAACTCCCCGCGCAAGGCACCGGCGGTACCATCTCGGGCAAGGTTGTGGACTCGACGAGTACCCAACCGCTCGCGAACATCCAGATCCAGGTGGTCGGCACGACGCGCGGCGCGCTGACCCGGGCGGATGGTGGCTACACCATCCCCGGTGTTCCCGCTGGCGCGCACACCGTGCGTGCGGCGCGCATCGGCTACAACCCGCAGACGCAGAGCGTCACGGTGAAGGACGGGCAGACCGTCACCGCCGATTTCGCGCTCGGTGCCTCGGCCATCTCGCTGCAGGCCGTCGTCGTGACGGGGTACGGCTCCCAGCGCCGTGAGGCGATCACGGGCGCCGTCTCCACCGTCGACGCGACCGAGGCGAACGTTGGCGTCGTCAACAACGCCAACCAGCTCCTCACCGCCCGCGTGACCGGTGTGAACCTGGTCTCCAACAACGGTGAGCCGGGCGCCAACGCGCAGATCCGCGTGCGCGGCGGGACGTCGATCTCGGCGTCGAACGAGCCGCTGTACGTGATCGACGGCGTGCCGCTGCAGAACGACAACGCCGTCGCCTCCGGGCTCGGCGTCGCGTCGTCGCCGATCAACCGGTCGCCGCTCAACTCGCTCAATCCGTCGGACATCGCGTCGATCACCGTCCTCAAGGACGCGTCGGCGACGGCGATCTACGGGTCGCGCGGCGCCAACGGCGTCGTCCTGATCGAGACCAAGCGCGGTGCGGCCGGCCAGTCGCTCTTCGAGTACGACGGCTACGTCGCGGCGGGAAGCGCGGCCAATAGCTACGACATGCTGACGGGGAGCGAGTACAAGGACTTCGTCCAGAAGCAGATCGCGGCTGGCAAGCTCCCGGCCTCGCGCGCCAACAGCCTTGGCGGTGCCAACACCGACTGGGAGAAGGAAATCGAGCGCATCGGCTGGACGCAGAACCACAACCTGTCGCTCTCCGGTGGCAACCCGTCGACGCGTTATCGCGCGACGCTCAACTACTTCGAGCAGCAGGGCATCGTCATCTCCAACGGCCTGCGCCGGTATCAGGGGCGCGTGAACGCCGCCAACTCGGCGTTCCAGGACAAGCTCCAGAGCTCGTTCAACCTGACCGTCTCGCGCGTCTTCAACGACTACCTGCCGTTCGACAACACCGCCGGCTTCTCGGGCGGCGTCTTCACGAACATGGTGTCGTTCGATCCCACGCAGCCGGTGCGCAACGCCGACGGGACCTTCTATGAAGTCGGCGCCGGCGCGCAGTCGCTCCGTAACCCGGTCGCGATGGCGCGTCAGCTGATCGACCAGGCGCCGGAGACCCGCACCCTGGGCAACTTCACGGCGTCGTACGGGATCCTCCCGAACCTCACGTTCAAGACCACGCTCGGCGCCGACATCGCGAGCTCGGTCCGCCAGACCTACTATCCGCGCACCAGCCCGGTGGGCGCCGAGACCAGCGGGCGCGCCCGCCAGGCCGAGCGCTCGCTCTCCAACCTGAACTTCCAGTCGCTGCTCACGTGGGCGCCGAAGTTCGGTGACGACCAGGAGTTCGAGATGCTGGGCGGCTACGAATTCACGCGCTTCGACAACCGTGGCTTCGAGTCGGAAATGCGCGGCTTCCTCACGGACGCCTTCACCTGGAACAACCTGGGCGCCGGCAACCCGCAGGGCTCGCCGACCCCGGTCTCGTACATCGAGCAGTCGAAGCTGGCGTCGTTCTTCGCTCGCGCGAACTACGGCTTCAAGAACAAGTACTTCATCACCGGCGTGCTCCGTAACGACGGCTCGTCGCGCCTGGCCGAAGGGAACAAGTGGGCGGTCTTCCCGGCCGTGTCGGCCTCGTGGCGCCTGAGCGAGGAGTCGTTCCTGAAGGATGGGATCTTCTCCAACCTGAACCTCCGCGTCGGCTACGGCCTGCAGGGGAACCAGGCCGTGCGTCCGTACGGCACGCAGCTCCTCCTCCGTACCGACAACAGCGCCAAGTATCCCTTCGGCAGCTCGGTCATCACGGGCTTCGCCGCGTCGCAGGTCGCCAACCCCGACCTCAAGTGGGAGACGTCGGTCCAGACCAACGTCGGTATCGACTACGGCTTCAAGGACAACACGTTCACCGGTACGGTCGAGTTCTACCGCAAGAAGACCAAGGACCTCCTCTTCGAGGTTCCGGTCGCCCAGCCGGCCGTCGTCACGAACCGCCTGGAGAACGTCGGCAGCCTGAGCACGAGCGGCATCGAGGCGTCGCTCGACGCGCAGCTGATCAGCAACTCGCGCATGTCGCTGACCTCCGGGCTCGTCCTCTCGGTCGAGCGCAACAAGGTCGACGAACTCGGTCTCAACCGTCAGTTCATCAACGCCGGCAACGTCAACGGGCAGGGCCAGTCGGGGAAGATCTCGCAGCGCCTGATCCCCGGTCAGCCGATCGGCACCTTCTGGGGCGCCAAGTTCGCCGGCTACAACAGCAACGGCGAGCAGCTCTTCGTGAAGTACAAGGTCACGCGTGACGCTGCCGGCCGCGAAACCTCGCGCACGGTGGATGGCACGACGACCTCGCCGGGCGGTGACGACGAAGTCATCATCGGCAACGCGAACCCGGCGTTCAGCCTGGGCGTTCGCAGCAACGGCACCTGGAACCGCTTCGACTTCAGCTGGCTGTGGCGCGCTGAGATGGGCCGCGATGTGTTCAACAACACCGCGCTCGTCTACGGCACGACGTCGAACGTGAACCAGGCCCGCAACTTCCTGCGCTCGGCGCTCAAGGCCAAGGACGCGCTCGGTCAGCCGGCGATCTACTCGTCGCGCTGGATCGAGGACGGCTCGTTCCTCCGCCTCCAGAACGCCACGGTGGGCTATACCTTCCGCATGCCGGGGCTCTCCAGCCGCGACACGCGTGTCTACGTGTCGGGCGACAACCTGCTCCTGTTCACGCCCTACTCGGGCTACGATCCGGAGGTCTACACCGGCGGCGGTGTCGACCGCGGGATCGACTACCTGATCTACCCGCGCGCCCGGACGTTCACGACCGGGCTGCGGATCCAGTTCTAAAGAACCCGACGGCTGTGGCGCGGCGATCGCATCGCCCGCGCCGCAGCTCCTCGACCCGATTCATTCAGACGACTCACACGATCAGGTAACCTCAGACTCATATGCACATCTTCTCTTCGCTCTCCATCCGCCGCTCCGGCATCAGTGCCGTGGCGCTTGCGGGTGCGCTGAGCGCACTGGCGGGTTGCACGGATCTCACCGAGACCCCGCTCGATGCGCTCACGCCGGCGAACGCGTTCAAGAACGACGCGGAAATCCTCGCCGGCGCCGCCTCGGTCTACGCGCAGCTGCGTCAGACGGACTGGGCCTACTACAACCTCGCCGAGATCACGACGGACGAGCAGGTCGTCCCGACGCGCGGCAGTGACTGGTTCGACAACGGCCGCTGGATCGAGATCTACAAGCAGACGTGGTCCGCCAACTCGGGGTCCGCGCTGGACGACATGAACGGCTTGTGGAACAACATGTTCGCCGGCGTTGCCAAGGCGAACCTGATGATCGACGTGGTCGAGAAGAGCTCGAGCGCCACGAAGAACGCGAACCTGGCCGAGCTCAAGGTGCTCCGCGCCTGGTTCTACTACATCCTGATGGACTACTTCGGTGGCGTGCCGATCGTGACGACGACCGAGGTGAAGCCCGCCGCGCGCAACACGCGTGCTGAGGTCTTCGCGTTCATCGAGACCGAGCTCAAGGCGTCGCTCCCGAACCTGCCGGATCGCCCGGCGGCGTTTGGCCGTGTCAACAAGCACGTGGCCAACGCGATCCTGGCGAACATGTACCTCAACGCCCCGGTCTTCCAGGGGACGGTGACGGCTGCCGGGCTGCAGCGCGCCCCGGAGCGTCTCGCCGACGCCATCACGTACGCCGACGCCGTCATCAACTCGGGCGTCTACAGCCTTGCCACGAACTGGCAGTCGAACTTCAACGCCGACAACGAGAACTCGCCGGAGTTGATCTTCTTCGTCAACAACACGAGCAACCCGCCGGGCCTCGGCACGTCGCTTCCGCAGCGACCGCTCCACTACGCGCAGTTCGGCGTGGGCGGCGGCCCGTGGAACGGCTTCGCCACGATCGCCGAGACGTATCGCAAGTACGATCCGGCCGACCAGCGCCGGAACATCTGGCTCGTCGGGCAGCAGAAGAGCTTCGTGACCGGCCAGAACGTCAACGATCGCTCGGGGAACCCGCTCGTCTTCACCGAGACGATCAACGACATCACCAACGCGACGGAAGGCGAAGGGCCGCGTATCAACAAGTTCCCGCCGTTCATCTCGGCGCCGGACGGCAACTCGCACCCGCACAAGTTCCCGTACTTCCGCCTCACCGAGATGTACATGATCAAGGCCGAGGCGCTGATCAAGCAGGGGAACGTGGCCGGCGGCATGGCGATCATCAACCAGCTGCGTGCCCGCGTCTTCAATCCGCCGAAGCCGCTCTCGACGACGCTGTCGCAGACGGCGGCGCTCGACGTGGTGCGTGACGAGCGCCTGTTCGAGTTCGCCGGCGAAGCCAAGCG
Organism: Gemmatimonadaceae bacterium; assembly: GCA_046327755.1. Lineage (GTDB taxonomy): Bacteria > Gemmatimonadota > Gemmatimonadetes > Gemmatimonadales > Gemmatimonadaceae > SCN-70-22. Next base: position 99,174 of record JAXLXW010000008.1, on the reverse strand, counting down.
TCGCCAGGACCTCATCCGCCTCGGTGGCTACCTCGATGCCCGCCAGTTCAAGGCGGCGTCGGCCGGCTATCGCGTGCTGATGCCGATCCCGATCGTGCAGATCCAGAACAACCCGCTCCTCACGCAGAACGCGGGCTACTAAGATTCAGTAGCAGGAACTGCAGTTCGCTTCCGAACGACCGCCATAGCCTGCTCCCTGCACCCGGGGGCAGGCTATGGCGCTACCGGGAGCCTTGGAACGCGAAAATCTTCGCAGGTGCAAGCAGGTTAGTTCCGCTTTCCCACCCACGCGTTCCATCAACGCCTCACGACCGGACCACACAATGCAGGGGATGCGCTGGGGTTGCGCGCACCATCGCTCGATCGCACGGGGCCGCGCCGCCACGGCCGCCCTGGCCGCGACGCTTGTCGCCGCCGCCTGTGCGACGAAGGCGCCCGAGGCCGCCGCCGGCTACGATCCGAACGCCGCGCCGCCCGCGAATGACGGGAAGCTCTTCACCCTCCTCCCCTCGTCATACACCGGCGTCCGCTTCTCCAACGACCTGAAGGAGAGCAGCGACGTCAACGTCTTCACCTACCGCAACTTCTACAACGGCGGTGGGGTTGGAGTCGGCGACCTGACCGGCGATGGTCTGCCGGAGGTGATCCTCACCTCCAACCAGGGCGGGCCGAGGCTCTTCCTCAACGAGGGGAAGTTCCGCTTCCGCGACGTGACGACGAAGTCGGGGCTCGAGCCCAACCGAGCGTGGACGACCGGCGTCACCATCGCCGACGTCAACGGTGACGGGAAGCTCGACATCTACCTGTCGCATGCCGGGCAGGTCGAGCCGTCCAAGCGCCGCAATACGCTCTGGATCAACCAGGGGGCGGGCGCTGACAGCGTTCCCACGTTCAAGGAGGAGGGCGAGGCATACGGCGTGGCCGACGAGGGCTACACGACGCACGCCGCCTTCCTCGACTATGACCGCGACGGCGACCTCGATCTCGCCTTGATCAACAACTCGCCGCGCCCCGTGTCGTCGTTCGGGCAGCGCAACACGCGTCGTGAGCGCGACGCGTACGGCGGGCACAAGTTCTACCGCAACGACAACGGGCACTTCGTCGACGTGAGCGAGAAGGTCGGCTTCTTCGGGAGCGAGATCGGCTTCGGGCTCGGACTCGGCGTCGCCGACGTCAATCGCGACGGTTGGCCCGACGTGTACATCTCGAACGACTTCTTCGAGCGCGACTACCTGTACCTCAACCAGCACGACGGGACGTTTTCCGAGGTGCTGGAGAAGCAGCTGACGGCCGATTCGTACTTCTCGATGGGGATGGACATGGGCGACGTCGACAACGACGGGTGGCCCGACATCTACACCACCGACATGCTCCCCGAGGACGAGTATCGCCTGCGCACGATGGCGTCGTTCGAGGGGTGGGACGTGTACATGACCAAGGTGTCCAACGGCTACGGGCACCAGTTCATGCGCAACATGCTGCAGCGCAACAACCGCGACGGGACGTTCACGGACGTGGGGCAGATGGCGAACGTGGCGCGGACGGATTGGAGCTGGAGCGCGCTCATCGCCGACCTGGACCTGGATGGCCGCAAGGACATCTACGTCACCAACGGCCTGGTGAAGGACGTGACCTCGCAGGACTACATCGCCTTCCTCGCCAACGAGGAGACGATGGAAGGGGCGATGAAGAAGAACGGCCAGGTCGACTTCATGAAGCTCATCAACGCCATGAAGTCGACGCCGATCCCCGACTATGCGTTCCGCAACCGTGGCGCGCTGTCGTTCGTGAACGAGGCCAAGGCCTGGGGGCTCGATGCGCCGTCGTTCTCCAGCGGCGCAGCGTATGGGGACCTCGATGGCGATGGGGCGCTCGACCTCGTGGTGAACAACGTGGACGCCGAGGCGTTCGTGTACCGCAACAACGCCCATGCGGTAGAGAAGGCCAACCGCTGGTTGCAGGTGCAGCTGGCGGGAGAGGGAGCCAACCGTTTCGCCGTCGGGGCGCGTGTTTCCGTGGTCGTCGGCGGTGACACGCTGGTGCAGGAGCTGAACCCGGCGCGCGGATTCCAGTCGTCGGTGGACTACGTGCTCACCTTTGGCCTTGGCGCGCACGACGGCGTCAGCGCGGTGCGCGTGCAGTGGCCCGACGGTCGCGAGAGTGCCCTCGGGACGACCGAGGCTGGGCGGCGCGTCCTGATCCAGCAGATGGCGGCGACCCCCGCGGCGAGCGGCGTCGCGTCGAACGTGGCGGCGGCGCTGATGGCGCGCGTGGCGCCGATCGACGAGATCCCGTTCACGCACAAGGAGAGCGACTTCATCGACTTCGACCGTGAGCGCCTCATCCCGCGCATGCTCTCGACCGAGGGGCCGGCGATGGCGGTGGGCGACGTGAACGGCGACGGCATGGACGACGTGTACGTCGGGGGAGCGAAGGAGCAAGCGGGGGGACTCTTCATCCAGCAGGGGGACGGGCGCTTCACCTCGGCGAGTGCGGCGACCTTCGCGGCGGACGCGATCTCCGAGGATGTGGGGGCGACCTTCCTCGATGCCGACGGCGACGGCGACAAGGACCTCTTTGTCGTCAGCGGCGGCAACGAGTACTCGGACATGGCGCCGGCGCTGCAGGATCGCCTGTACCTCAACGACGGCCACGGGAAGTTCACCAAGAGCGCCGATGCGATCCCCCCGGAGTTCATCTCGGGGTCGCGGCCGGCGGCGATCGACTACGACGGTGATGGCGACGTCGACCTGTTCGTCGGTGGGCGTTCGATTCCGTGGAAGTACGGGGAGACGCCGCAGAGCACGCTCCTCCGCAACGACGGGCGCGGGCACTTCACCGACGTGACGGCGCAGCTCGCCCCCGAGCTGCAACGGGTGGGGATGGTGACGGACGCCGTGTGGCAGGACATCGACGGCGACCGGCGCCCCGACCTCGTCGTGGTCGGCGACTGGATGCCGATCACCGTCTTCCGGAACGCCGGGGGCGGGCGCCTAACGCCGACGGCGGCCAAGGGGCTCGAGCAGAGCAGCGGGTGGTGGAACCGCATCGTGGCGGGTGACTTCAACGGCGACGGGCGCACCGACTTCATCGTCGGCAACCTGGGGCTCAACACGCGCCTCAAGGCGTCGCCGAGCGAACCGACGACGATGCTGGTGAAGGACTTTGACGGGAACGGCTTCGCCGAGCAGATCGTCGCCTGCTATGGGCAGGGGAAGAGCTATCCCCTCGTGCTGCGCGATGACCTCATCAAGGCCATCCCGCCGCTCAAGGCGCGCTACCTCAACTACATCGACTACGCGAAGGCGACGATGGCCGACATCTTCCCGCCGAAGGACCGGCAGGGGGCCATCGAGCGCACCGCGCAGACCTTCGCCAGCGTGATGGTGCGTAACGACGGCAACGGGAGCTTCACGGTGATCCCGCTCCCCGACGAGGCGCAGCTGGCGCCGGTGTACGGCCTCCTCCCTCGCGACGTCGATGGCGATGGCGCGCTGGACGTGCTGCTGGCGGGGAACCTGGACGGCTTCAAGCCGGAGATCGGGCGCGCGGCAGAGAGCCGCGGCCTGGTGCTCAGGGGCGACGGCAAGGGCGGCTTCACTGCGATGGCGCCGTCCGCGAGCGGTTTCCTCGTCCCCGGCGAGTCGCGCGACATCGCTCGCATTCGCACGAAGGGCGGCGAGTTGATCGCCGTCGCGCGCAACAATGACACGCCACTGGTTTTTCGCCCGACGCCGCGTCGTGTGGCGCAACGCGACATTCCTGCCGCCTCCGGAGTCTCGACGGCTGGCGGCTCGAGGAACTGACCCATGAATCAGGACATGACCATTCGCGTTCGTGCCGCCGCGCTTGCGGCGATGTTCACCACGGTCGCTGTCGTCGCCGCCTGCAACGGTGGTGATGCGAAGGGTGGCGCGGGGAGCGCGCCCGCCGGTGAAAAGGGGGGTGTGCCAGCTGCAACGGGCGCCGCATCGACGTCCGATGCGCAGCCGCTGTACGACGCGATGCACCACCTGTCGATGGTGATGGTGTACGACATCTTCTCACCGCCACAGGCGAGCCGGACGTACGCGTACGCGAGCATCGCGTCGTACGAGGCGATGCGGCCGAGCGATACGACGTACAAGTCGCTCGCCGGGCAGCTCACCGGGCTCACGCCGGTGCCGGCCCCCCCGGCGGGCGCTGCCCTGGACTACCCGCTGGCCGGTGTGCACGCCTTCATGACGGTGTCGCAGGCACTGACGTTCTCGCGCGCGCGCATGGACTCGCTGCGCGCCGTGATGGACAAGCAATACGAGGCGCGCGTGGCCGCCGACGTCTACCGCGCCTCGATCGCCTACGGCGACACGGTGGCGAAGCACATCCTGGCCTGGGCGGGGGGCGATCGCTTCAAGGAGTCGCGTGGCTGGACGAAGTACTCAGTGACGAAGGCGCGTGGGCGTTGGGTGCCGACGCCGCCGGGCTACATGGACGCCGTCGAACCGCACTGGGGTGAACTCCGCCCGTTCGTGCTCGACACCGGGTCGCAGTTCAAGCCGCTCCCGCCGCTCCCCTTCGACTCGGCGAAGGGTTCGCCGTTCATGAAGGAGGCGATGGAGGTCTACGAGATCAAGGCGAAGCTGACCGACGATCAGAAGGAGATCCTCGCCTTCTGGGACTGCAACCCGTACGTGATGAACGTGCAAGGGCACACGATGTTTGCCACGAAGAAGATCACGCCGGGCGGGCACTGGATGGGGATCGTGGGAGCGGCGTCACGGAAGGCCGGGGCCGGTCCGTTGCGCACCGCCGACGCGTATGCACGCACGGCGATCGGCCTGGCCGACGCCTTCATCTCGTCGTGGGACGAGAAGTACCGCAGCAACCTCATTCGCCCCGAGACGTACATCAATCGCTACATCGACGAGCAGTGGACGCCGATGCTGCAGACGCCGCCGTTCCCTGAGTACACGAGCGGGCACAGCGTGGCGTCGGGGTCGGCGGCCGAGGTCCTGACCGACGTGTACGGCGACAACTTCGCCTTCACGGACTCGACCGAGATGGAGTTCGGTCTCCCGATTCGCTCGTTCAACTCGTTCCGTGAGGCGGCGGCAGAGGCGGCGATCTCGCGGTTGTATGGCGGGATCCACTACCGGCGCGCGATCGAGCAGGGGAGCCTGCAGGGGCAGAAGGTCGGGAAGTTCATCGTGGGGAAGGTGCGCACGCGCACCGCGACGTCGGTGGCGGCGGTACCGACGACACCGGCGACACCTGCGTCGACGGCGGGAGTGGCGACTCCTGCGGCGCATCCATGATCTCGCGCGCGCCGACGATTCTGACTGCACGCCTTCGTTCCCGTTGCTGGAAGGGCGCATGAGTGCTTACCGGGGGTGGTTCCTGTCGCGACGCGTTCGCGTGGCGGCGGCCGTGTTCTCGATCGCGAGCGGCGCGATGCCGGCCGCAGGGCAGGGACCGTCGCCGGTTCGCGTGGCGTCGCCCGACGGGCGCAACGCGGTCACGGTGACGGTGCGGGACGGGGGCGTGTTCTATACCGTCAGCCGCAACAATCGCCCGATCCTCCTGCCGTCGCGGCTGGGCTTCACCTTCCGTGGGGCGCCGCCATTGCGCGACGGGTTGCGCATCACCGGGTCGCGCCTGACGTCGCACGACGAGACGTGGATGCAGCCGTGGGGCGAGGTAGCGCGGGTGCGCGACCACCACAATGAGTTGCAGGTCTCGGTGGAGGAGTCGCAGGCGCCGGGGCGGCGCTTCGTCCTGGCGGTGCGTGCCTTCGACGACGGGGTCGCCTTCCGCTACGAGCTGCCGCGCCAGGAGGCGCTGACCGACTTCACGATCATGGAGGAACTCACCGAGTTCTCCATGGCCGACGATGCGCGCGCCTGGTGGATCCCGTCATTTCGCCCAAACCGCTACGAGTATCTCTACCGCAGCTCGCCGGTGAGCACGCTGGACACCGTGCACACGCCGCTGACGATGGAGACGAAGGACGGGACGCACGTGGTGATCCACGAGGCCAACCTGGTCGACTACGCCGCGCTGAACCTGCGCGCCAACAAGGAGCAGGATCGCACGCTGCACGCGGTGCTGGCGCCAATGGCCGACGGGAGCAAGGTGACCGCCAGCACCCCGTTCCAGTCGCCGTGGCGCACCATCCAGCTCGCCGATCGCGCGGGCGACCTGGTCCCGTCGGTACTGGGGCTCAACCTGAACCCGCCGAGCGTCATCGCCAACACCAGCTACATCAAGCCGATGAAGTACGACAGCATCTGGTGGGGGATGCACCTTGGCACATGGTCGTGGGAGTCGGGGGCCAAGCACGGGGCCACCACGGCACACACGAAACGCTACATCGACTTTGCCGCGGCGAACGGGCTGGGCGGGACGCTCGTCGAGGGGTGGAACATCGGGTGGGACGGCAACTGGATCGAGAATGGCGACAAGTTCTCCTTCACCCAGCCGTATCCCGACTACGACCTGGCCGGGCTCGCGGCCTACGCGAAGTCGAAGGGCGTGGTGCTCATCGGGCATAACGAGACCGGGATGGGGGTCGAGAACTACGACCGCCAGCTCGATAGCGCGTTCGCCCTCTACCAGCGGCTCGGCATCACCGCGGTGAAGACGGGATACGTCGGCGACAAGACTCGCGCTGGCGATGCGCACCACTCGCAGTACATGGTGCGCCACTTCCGGAAGGTGGTGGAGCTGGCCGCGAAGTACGGGATCACGATCGATGCGCACGAGCCCATCAAGGACACCGGCGAGCGGCGCACCTACCCGAACATGATGACGCGTGAAGGGGCGCGTGGGCAGGAGTACAACGCGTGGGGGGGCGAGGGCGGCAACCCGCCGGAGCACGAGACGATCCTCTTCTTCACGCGCCTGCTCGCGGGGCCGATGGACTTCACCCCGGGGATCTTCGACCTCTTTCTCGCCAGCACCGGCGCGCCGCGCACCCCCGAGCAACCGCGCCCGCGCACGACGCTCGCCAAGCAGCTGGCGCTCTACGTGGTCCTCTATTCGCCGTTGCAGATGGCGGCCGACCTCCCGGAGAGCTACGCGGGGAAGCCGGCCTTCCAGTTCATTCGCGACGTCGCCGTCGACTGGGACACGACGCGCGTCCTCGAGGGGAAGATTGGCGACTACGTGGTGGTGGCGCGCAAGGCAAAGGGGAAGGACGAGTGGTTCGTCGGTGGCATCACCGATGAAGTGGCGCGCACCTTCGACCTCCCGTTGTCGTTCCTCCCGGCGGGGCGCGCGTACGTCGCCGACGTCTACGCGGACGCTCCGGGGGCCGACTGGCGGGACAACCCGCTCGCGGTGTCGATCTCGTCGCGCCAGGTGAATCGCGCCACGCGCCTGCGGATGTCGATGGCCGCGGGCGGCGGGCAGGCGATCCGCATCCGGCCGGCCCGTTAGGCATGGCACCCCACGTCTGTCCGGTGTCGCCGGCGTCCCCCGCGTTCCCGCCAACCGGTGTCGCCCATCGTCACCTCCGCGCGGCGCACGCCATGGGCGCCGCGCGGGCGTTGCTGCTGGCGGCAGCGCTGGCGGGGGGCATGTGGAGCGTCGCCTGCAGCGGCCCCCCCGGGCGCGTCCCCGGTGCCGCCGCCGCGACCGAGCCGCCGCTCTTCGAGCTCCTCGCCCCAGCGGCAACCGGCGTCTCGTTCCAGAACACGCTCCCCGAGTCGCCCGACTTCAACATCCTGAACTACCTGTACTACTACAACGGGGGCGGCGTCGCGGTCGGCGACGTGAACGGCGACTCGCTCCCCGATCTCTACTTCTCATCCAACCTCCAGCCCAATCGCCTCTATCTCAACAAGGGGAACTTCCGCTTCGAGGATGTGACGGAGTCGGCCGGCGTCTCCGGCCCGCCGGGGTGGAAGACGGGGGTGGCGATGGCCGACGTGGACGGCGACGGCGACCTCGATATCTATGCGTCCGGCGTCCACTTCCTGTCGATGACCGGGCGCAACGTCCTCTACATCAACGACGGGACGGGGCACTTCGCCGACCGCACGGAAGCGTTTGGGGTCGGGCACGACGGATACTCCACGCAAGCCGCCTTCCTGGACTATGACCTGGACGGCGACCTGGACCTGTACCTCCTGAGTCACTCCACGCAGACCGAGCGCGCGGTCGGGTCGCCGGCGCTGCGCACGATCCCGCACCCCACCGCCGGCGACCGGCTCCTTCGCAACGACGGCGGGCACTTCACCGACGTGAGCGCGAAGGCGGGGATCTACCAGGGCGTCGAAGGGTTCGGCCTTGGCGTCGTGGCGAGCGACGTCAACATGGACGGCTGCCCCGACCTGTACATCGCCAACGACTTCCAGGAGAACGACTACCTCTACGTCAACAACTGCAACGGGACCTTCACCGAGTCCATCGCGCGCGCCACGAAGCACACTTCGCGATTCTCGATGGGGGTGGACGCCGGCGACATCGACAACGATGGCCGTCCCGACCTCGCGGTGCTCGACATGCTCCCCGAGCGTGAAGACGTCCTCAAGACGTCGGCGTCGAGCGAGGGGTTCAACCTCTTTGACCTGCGCGTGCGTGCCGGCTACTGGCCGCAGTACGCGCGGAACACATTGCAGCTGAATCGCGGCGGGGGGCACTTTTCCGAGATCGGCTACCTGGCCGGGGTGCAGGCGACGGACTGGAGCTGGTCGGCGCTCTTCGCCGACCTCGATGACGACGGACGCAAGGACCTGTTCATCACCAACGGGATCTATCGCCGCCCCAACGACCTGGACTACATCAACTACGTCGGCAACCAGGCGATGCAGGCGTCGCTGGCGCGCGGAATCTCCAGGGAGAACCTCGCGCTCCTCGACAGCATGCCGCGCATCGCGCTGGCCAACTACGTCTTCCATAACGAGGGAGGTTACCGCTTTGCCGACGTGGCCGAGCGGTGGGGGATGGCGCAACCCGGCTTCTCCAACGGGGCGGCATACGTCGACTTGGACAACGACGGGGCGCTCGACCTCGTCGTGAACAACATCGCCGCGCCGGCGTCGATCTACCGCAACCGCGCCCGCGAACGGACGACGCACCACTGGCTCACCGTCTCGCTGCGCGGCGAGGGAAAGAACACGGCCGGCATCGGCGCGAAGCTCCTTGCCACGGCTGGCGGTTCCACGCAGCTCGTCGAGCAGATGCCGACGCGCGGGTGGCTCTCGTCGATGGATCCACGCCTGCACTTCGGCTTTGGCGATACGGCGCAGGGCGATTCGCTCGTCGTCATCTGGCCCGACCGCCGCATGCAGGTGGTGAAGCCACTCCCGCTCGACCGGGCGATCACGCTCGACCAGAAGGACGCCACGATGCGCTGGTCGCCGGCCGCTCCTCCGTCGTCGCCGCTCTTCGTCGACGTCTCGCGCGAGCTGGGGCCGCCGGTGCGCCACGCCGAGAACGACTTCCTCGACTACAATCGCGAGCCGCTGATGCCGCATCGCCTCTCGACGGAGGGGCCAGCGCTGGCGGTTGCCGACGTCGACGGCGACGGACTCGATGACGTCTTCGTGGGTGGGGCCAAGTGGCAGGCGGGGACGCTTCTCGTGCAGCAGCGCGACGGAAGCTTCCGTGCCCGCCCGCAGCCGGCAATCGCCGCCGATTCGCTCGACGAAGACGTCGACGCCGCCTTCCTCGACGCCGACGGCGATGGCGACCAGGACCTGGTCGTCGTGAGCGGCGGCAACGAGTTCTGGGGCGACGCCGAGGCGCTGGAGAGCCGGCTCTATCGAAACGACGGCAAGGGGACCTTCACGAGGGACGTGAATGCGCTCCCCTCGATTCGCGAGAACGCCGGCTGCGTCCTGGTGGGCGACTTCGACGGTGACGGCGACGCCGACCTCTTCATCGGCGCGCGCGTGGTGTCGCGCGAGTATGGGCACATCCCCACGAGTCACCTGCTGCAGAACGACGGGAGCGGGCGCTTTGCCGACGTCACGGCGACGCTGGCCCCCGATCTCGTGCACGCCGGGATGGTCTCGTCAGGCGGTTGGCTGGACTACGACGGCGACGGGAAGCTCGACCTCGTGGTTGCCGGCGAGTGGATGGCGGTGCGCCTCTTCCACCAGGAAGGGGGGCGCTTCGTCGAGCGCAGCAAGGACGCCGGGCTGGCGGGGACGGAAGGGTGGTGGAACAGCGTGACGGTCGCCGACCTGAACGGCGACGGGCGCCAGGATCTCGTGTTAGGCAACCTGGGGCTCAACTCATACGTGCACGCGTCATCCAGCGAGCCCGCCAGGCTCTACGTGGGCGACTTCTTCAACACCGGGTCGCTCAAGCAGATCCTCACCTTCTACAAGCACGGGACGAGCTACCCCGTGGTCGGGCGCGACGACCTCGTGAAGCTCATGCCGGCGTTGCGGCAGAGGTACCCGTCGTTCAAGTCGTTCGGTGCGGCGACGGTCGAGCAGATCTTTCCTGCGGCCGAGCTGGCGAAGGCGACAGTGCTCGAAGCGCGCACGCTCGCCTCGGCCGTCGCGATCTCCACCGGGAAGGGGTTCAGCGTGTCGGCACTCCCGGCGGAGGCGCAGTTCTTTCCCGTGTACGGCGCCCTGGCGCGCGACCTTGACGGCGACGGGAAGGTGGACCTCCTGCTGGGGGGGAACTTCTACGGCGTGACGCCGGTGTACGGGCGCTACGACGCCGGCTATGGGCTCTTCCTTCGCGGTGCGGGTGACGGCACGTTCTCCCCCGTCGACATGGCCCGGAGTGGCGTGGCGATCGACGGCGAGGTGCGCGACCTCGAGCTGGTGCGCGGCCCCGGCGGGCGTCACGCCGTCGTGGTCGCGCGCAACAACGATGCGTTGCTCCTCCTGCGGGCGACGGCCGCCCCGGCGGCGATCGCCGCCGCTGCCTCCGCCAGGCCTCCCCGATGATGCGTTAGGCACCATGCCGCTCCGTTGTCGTTCGTCCCGATCCGCTCGACGTCCCCCCTCCTTCGATCCTCCGCCCCTCGCCTGAGGTCTCGATGCACGTCACGACACTGACCACGCTCGACTACGTGGTGATGGCCATCTACTTCGCGGTGGTGCTTGGCATTGGCTGGGCGCTACGGCGGATGATGCGCACCTCGACCGACTTCTTCCTCTCCGGGCGCTCGCTCCCGCCGTGGGTCACGGGGCTCGCCTTCCTCTCGGCCAACCTCGGGGCGCAGGAGGTGATCGGGATGGGGGCGTCGGGGGCGAAGTACGGCATCGCCACCTCGCACTTCTACTGGGTCGGCGCGATTCCGGCGATGGTCTTCGTCGGGCTCTTCATGATGCCGTTCTACTACGGCTCGCGGGCTCGCTCGGTCCCCGAGTACCTCAAGCTCCGCTTCGACGAGAAGACGCGGACGCTGAACGCCGTCTCGTTCGCCTTCATGACGATCTTCTCGTCAGGCGTGTCGATGTATGCGATGGGGAAGCTCCTCAATCTCCTCCTCGGCTGGAACTTCGACTTCAGCGTGATCGTGTCGGCGGCGATCGTGCTTGCCTACGTGCTGTTCGGCGGGTTGACGAGCGCGATCTACAACGAAGTGCTGCAGTTCTTCATGATCGTCTTCGGCTTCGCCCCGCTGGTCTTCCTGGGGCTGCGCGCCGTGGGCGGGTGGAACCTGCTGCAGTACCGGCTGACGCAGGCGGCGATCAACGCGCAGATGACGCCGACGGCGTACACCCATGCGTGGAAGGGGATGGGGGATGCGGCCACGAACTCGATCGGCGTGGAATCGTTCGGGCTGCTGATGGGGCTCGGCTTCGTCCTCTCGTTCGGCTACTGGTGCACCGACTTCCTCGTGGTGCAGCGCGCCATGGCGGCCGACTCGATGACGGCGGCGCGGCGCACCCCGCTCATCGCCGCGGTGCCCAAGATGCTCTTCCCCTTCCTGGTGATCCTGCCGGGGATGATCGCGCTGGTGCTGGGCGGCGGCGAAGGGGCGACAGCGGTTGGCGGCATCGGGCAGGGGATCATCCCCGCCAAGCTGGCGGCGAACGGCGCGGCGATGATCGATGCGACCGGGCGCACGGTGCTGGACTATGATCTCGCGACGCCGATGATGCTGGTGACGCTCTTCCCCACCGGGATGCTCGGGTTGGGGCTGACGGCGCTGATGGCGTCGTTCATGTCGGGGATGGCGGGCAACGTGACGGCGTTCAACACGGTCTGGACCTACGACATCTACCAGACGCACATCAAGAAGGGGGCGACCGACGAGCACTACCTGTGGATGGGGCGTGCGGCGACGGTGGGCGGGATCCTGTTGTCGGTGGCGGCGGCCTACGCGGCGAGTGCCTTCAACAACATCATGGAGTTCCTGCAGCTCGTCTTTGCCTTCGTGAACGCCCCGCTCTTCGCGACCTTCGCGTTAGGGATGTTCTGGAAGCGCAGCACGGGGCACGGCGCCTTCCTCGGGTTGGTGATGGGGACGGTGGGGGCCGCGGTGCACCACGGGATCTCGCTGGCGCGCGGCGCCGTGCCGGGGATCAAGGGGGGGTACTTCGGGACGATCCTCACCTATCCCAGCGAGATGGCGCAGACGTTCTGGACCGCCATCGTGGCCTTCTCGACCTGCTTCATCGTCACGATCATCGTGTCGCTGATGACGCGTCCGCGGCCGGATGAGGAGCTCAAGGGACTGGTGTACTCGCTGACCCCCAAGCCGCAGGAGGAGCACCTGACGTGGATCCAGCGTCCGGCGACCTTCGCGATCGGCGTGCTGGCGATGACGGCGCTCCTCAACATCGTCTTCTTCTGACCCCGACCGGAGAGCCATCATGAGCGGTTCCGCATCGTTGGACCTCAGGTATCCGATCGGCGGGTTGTTCACCGTACTCGGAGTGCTGTTGGCCGGCTTCGGCCTGGCGACGAAGGGAAACACGGCCATGTACGCCCCGTCGGGGAACCTGAACATCAACCTCCTGTGGGGGATGGTGATGCTGGTGTTCGGGCTCCTGTTCGTTGCGCTGGCGTGGTCCGCCGGGCGCAAGGATGGATCGGGGACGTCGCGCCGGGCGATGGGTGACCCCGAGGGGCGCGAGACCGAGGAGCGGGAGCGGCGGCTGGGGTTGGAGCACTAGGCGCCACGCGCCGTGCCGTCAGTCGCAACGCGTGCGCGCCCGGGGCTAGCGGGCGCGCCGATGCAGCTGGAAGTTGCTGTCGACCACGAGATCCGCCACGTCGCCCTGCGGGGCGATGAGGTGGTGCTCGATGTCGAGGATGCGCTCGATGATCGGGTCGTCGGCGTCGCGCGCCCGTGCCTTGCGCCGCTCGTGCGTCTCGGCATGCGTGGCCGAGCAGAAGAGGCGCACGTCCAGGTCGCGCAGCCCGAGGACGTACGTCCCTTCCACCACCAGCACGTCGGCGCCCGACAGGGCGAGTGGCTGCGTCACGAAGCGATTGCCCGGGTAGTCGACGAGCGGTCCCACGACGTCGCGCCCCTCGCGAAAGGCCGCGATGTGCTCCGTGATGAGGTCGAGCTGCACCTCCTGCGGCCCCACGTTGGCGTGGATGTCGAGGAGCCGGAAGTCGTGGTTGGTGCGCGGCGGACGCACGAAGTAGTCGTCCTGGTAGAGGACCGCGGCGCGGAAGCCGGCGTGCCCCAGCTCCTGCGCCAGCGACGACGCGGCGACCGACTTGCCGCTCCCCGACTCGCCGGCGACGCCGACCACGAGCTTCTTCCCGGGGGCGAGCCCGAAGTCGGCGCGCAGGATCTCGATGATGCGGCGGGCGCGCTCGAGCGAGTCGGGGGAGAGGTTGTAGCGGTCGGCGTTGGTCATCTGCCGAGGAGTTCGCGCTGGGCGCTGGAGCCCGCGAGGTGGAGGAAGAGGATCCCGGTCGCCGTGTACGCCATGTGTGGCGTGCCGAGTGCGGCGCCAGTGCGCCCGTGCAGGTACTCCTCGAAGGCGAAGCCATTCGCCGCGCCTAACGCGCGGCGGGCGATGTCGCGCAAGCGGGTGAGCGGCTCGTGAGGCGCGTCGTGCACCTGCGCCTGTCCCAGCGCCAGCCATCCCAACCAGATGGGCCAGATGCCGCCGTTGTGGTACTCGTGCGGGCGGTTGCGGAAGTCGTGCAGGTGGTAGCGCCGGAGCGCCGGCCAGTCCGCGTCGCCTTCCTCGATGACCGGGTCGAAGGCCGGCGGGAGCGCGCCCTGCGCAAGGAAGGCCTCGTCGATCCAGGCCAGCGCCTGGCGGGCGCGCTGCGGCGCGATGCCGGAGGTGGCGAGGAGCGCGCAGGCGGCCAGGTCGAACATCTCGAAGCGGCGCACGGGGGTGTAGGCGGCGATGGGCGCCTGCGCGCCCTCCTTCTCGCTGGCGAAGAATCGTTCGGAGATGGCGTCGGCGATGTGCCCGGCCTTGTCGTGCCACGCCGGCACATCATACGTCGCCGCCAGCAGTCGCAACGCCCAGGCGCGCAGCACCTGGTCGTACAGGATGTATCCCTCGAAGATGTACTCGTCGGCCCAGTTGCCGCCGGTGGGGACATACAGCAGGTGACGCCCGTTGTACTCGATGGCCTGCAGGCAGTGCACGGCGCGCTCGACGCTCTCGCGGTACGCGGCGGCGTCGATGGCGCCGGCGCGGGCGGCGAGCGCAACGCCCACGAGGTACCAGGTGGCGGCGTCGAGGCGCGGGGCCAGCGTCCCGAACGAGACGTGCGGGCCGGCGTCTCGCATCTCGAAGTTGGAGGGGACCTGTCCTTCGGTGCCTTGCAACTGGCGGAGGTGCTCGAGCGTGCGGACGAGCCCCCCGGTCACCACCGGGTCGCGCAGGAGGAGCCCGGCGACCCCCGCCATCACGGCGTCGCGGGCAAACACGGCGCGGTAGTTGGCGGTGGTGGCGCGCGACGCGTGGATCCCGTGCGGGCCGCACAGGTCGCGCAGCAGTGCCAGCGACTCGGCCTCCAATGAGGGGAGCGATGTCACGAGGGTGTCGACGGTGTCAGGGCGGGATGAGGCAGGACCAAACCCACAGGCGGTAGGAGGATACACCAGTGGCAGGAGCAGCATCGAACATCGGGGACGTTCCCGCAAGCCGCCATGTGGCCAGGCCGAGGCTTTCGTTCTGGCAGATCGTGAACATGAACGTCGGCTTCTTCGGCATCCAGTACAGCTTCGGGCTGCAGCAGGGGAACATGAGCCCGATCTACAAGTACCTCGGCGCCGACGAGGCCTCGCTCCCCCTCCTGTGGCTGGCGGGGCCGATGACGGGGCTCCTCGTGCAGCCCATCGTGGGGGCGATGAGCGACCGGACGCTCTCCCCGCGCGGGCGGCGGACGCCGTTCTTCCTCGTGGGGGCGGTCCTCTGCTCGCTGGCGCTCTTCGCGATGCCGTTCTCGCAGGCGCTGTGGATGGCGGCGGGGCTCCTCTGGGTGCTCGACGCGGCGAACAACATCACGATGGAGCCGTACCGCGCCTTCGTGAGCGACCGGCTCGATGCCTCGCAGCACTCCATAGGCTTCCTCACGCAGAGCGCCTTCACCGGGCTGGGGCAAACGCTCAGCTACCTCACGCCTTCACTCCTCGTCGCCTTCGGGATGAACGGCGATGCGGTGAATGGGCGCGGCATTCCGTGGATCACCGTCTGGGCCTTCCTCATCGGCGCCGTCTTCTCGATCTCGTCGATCCTCATCACGGTGCGGACGACGCCGGAACTCCCCCTCACCGACGAGGAGCGCCGGCGCATCGAGGCGCTCCCGCGCGGCTTCGGGGCCGCGCTGTCGGAGGTGGCCGAGGCGTTCCGCGAGATGCCGACGGCGATGAAGCAGCTGGCGGTGATGAAGCTCTTCCAGTGGTACGCGATGTTCTGCTACTGGCAGTACATCGTCCTCTCGCTCGCGGTGACGCTGTTCGGGTCGTCCGATGCGAGCACGCACGGCTTCCGCGAGGCGGGGCTCATCAACGGGCGCATCGGCGGCTTCTACAACTTCGTCGCCTTCGTGGCGGCGTTCGCGATGGTGCCGTTCACCAAGCGATTCGGCCCCAAGGTGATGCACGCCATCTGCCTCACGCTGGCCGGGATCGCGATGCTGTCGATCCCTGCCATCCACGACCGGGCACTCCTCTTTGTCCCGATGGTCGGGGTGGGGCTCGCCTGGGCGTCCATCATGGGGAACCCGTACGTGATGCTTGCCGGGAGCATCCCGCAGGAGCGCGTCGGCGTCTACATGGGGATCTTCAACATGTTCATCGTGATCCCCATGATGATCCAGATCTTCACGCTTCCGCTGTACTACAAGTCGTTGTTGGGCGGGAACCCGGAGAACGTGATCCGGTTGGCTGGTGCGTTGCTGATCTGTGCGGCGGTGGCGGTGCTGTTCGTGAAGCTGGCGCCGCCGAAGGAGCAGGCATAGCGCGCGCTGCGCTCGGCGGTCTCGCGTACGACGAGGGCGCCCCGCGAAGGGCGCCCTCGGTCGTTGTGCGTGGTGCGCCGCGAGTGGCGCCTCGTCAGGCGCCTCGTCAGGCGCCGGCGACCGCGGCGGCCGCGTTTCTGGCGCCGTCGGTCGCGCCCTGCTCGCGCCGGGTGTACTGCTTGCCGAGCCACACCGTCAGGAGCAACCAGAGCGCCGAAAACGGGACCATCGTGAAGGCGAGCCCCGAGGCGGTGAGGCCGAAGACCGCCATCCCCGCATAGGCCCACGCGCCCACCTGGTCGCCCAGGCGATAGACGAAGGTGTCACTGAAGTTCTTCGCCTTGTACTTGTCGGTGCGCGGGAGGACGGTGAAGAGCGCCTCGCGCCCGGGGCGCTGGATGGCGAAGTTGCCGGCGCGGCGCGCCACCTGGAAGACGATGAGCACCGACAGCACCGGCGCGATCCCCAGGATCCCGAAGCCGACGAGCGTGAGCACGGGGAGGAAGGCCAGCGCGACCCCCACGCCGAGCCACTTCATCACGCGCCCCGTCAGGAACAACTGGGCGATGAGGGTGAGGCCGTTCGTGATGAGGTCCATGTTGGCGAAGACGCGCGTGCGTGACTCGCGATCCTCGCCAAAGGCGGCCTTCACGATGTCCGCCTGCTGGAAGTACAGGAAGGTGGACGAGATGGTGTAGAAGAGGATGAGCGTCGCCACGCCGAGGAGATACGGCGAGGTGAAGATGTGCTTGATCCCGTCCAGCACGCCGCCGCCGATGACCTCCTGCGACGCGTCGCGGCTGGCGCCGGCCACGCGCCCGCCTTCGGCGGCCGCGGCTTCGCGCATCGACGCCTCGTGCCGGTCGAGCACACTCGCCGCCTGCACCGCCAGCTCGAGGATCACCGCGGAGACGAGCATCAGCCCCACGCTCCCCACCACGCCAATCAGCGACGACGTGATGGTGGCGCCGAGCATGGCGCCTAACGTTCCGCCCACGGCCACGAAGCCGAAGAGGCGCTTTCCCTGGCCCGGGCGAAAGAGGTCGGTGACGAGCGACCAGAAGACCGAGACGACGAACAGGTTGAAGATGCTGGTCCAGATGAAGAAGACGCGCCCCGCCCAGATGGCCTCCTTGGGGTCGGCGACGCGGAAGTACAGGAAGAAGGCGACGAGGTTGAGCGCGAAGAAGCGGTAGGCGTACGACACGAAGCGCTTGCGCGTGAGGCGCGTGACGAGCGCGGTGTACAACGGGTGCACGGCGAGCATCCCGGCCATCGTCCCCGTGAAGAGCCACGCGAGCTTCTCCGCGCCGCTGGCGGCGCCGATGTCGTCACGGATGGGGCGAATGACGTAGTAGGCGCAGAGGACGAGGAAGTGATAGGCCGTCGCCCAGAGGAGGACGGCTCCCTCGCCCTCGCGGGCGCCGACCGCGGCGCGCAATCGTGCCGCGAGTCCGTTCGAAGTGCTCATGATCCGTACCTGTCGCTCGTGTGAACGTTGTCGAGGGGTGCAACGAGCGCCGCGCGACGGGCCGGCGAACATCGAGTGCGCTGGTGCCTACGCGCCCCGTCGACAGGCGGTGTCACCAGCGCGGCAAGATCATCGCGTGCGGGCCGGGGCCGGGGGAAGGGCATCGACGAAATCTGCCAGCGCCTTTCGCTGCGCCGGCGACGGCAACCGGCCGATCCCGCCGCCGATGTTGTCGATCATGTGCTTCGCCTGCGACGTCGCCGGCGTGACGGCCGTGATGGCCGGGTGCGAGACGACCCACTTGAGAAGGAGCTGCGCCCAGGTCGTCGCGTCGACGTCCCTGGCCCAGTCGGGGAGCGGGCGGTCGCCGATGCGGCGGAAGAGCGACGTGCGCCCGAACGGCGCGTACGCCAGCACCGCCATCTTCCGCTCCTGCGCCAGCGGGAGGATGACCTCTTCCACCTGGCGGTTGTCGGCGGCGTAGTCGATCCCGATGAAGTCGAGCGGCTCGCTCTTCATCACCTCGATGAGCCCGGGGTACTGCGGCTCGAACGTCGTGGTGACGCCGATGTACTTCACCCGCCCCTCCTTCTTGTACTCCTTGAGGACGCCGAGCTGGGTGGGGACGTCGGACATGTTGTGCACCTGGATCAGGTCGATCTTCGGACGCTTGAGGCGCTCGAACGACTGCTCCACCTGCGCGCGCGCGGCCGCCGGGTCCGTCGTCCCGCCCCCGCGCCCCGCCGCGTTGAGCTTCGTGGCCCAGAACATCTTCCCGGCGATCCCGAGCTCGTTGACGATCTGCCCCGCGACCTGCTCGGACACGCCATAGCCCGGGGCGGTGTCGAACAGCGTCGCCCCCCGCTCCGCCATGACCTGGAAGACCTCCTTGAGCGCGGACACCTCCTCGCTGCGGGCGACGGTGGCGAAGGTCGCCGAGCTCCCCAGTCCGATGACCGGGAGAAGCTCACCGGTGGCGGGGATCGCCTTCCTGAGGAGCGTGCCTTGGGCCCCAGCGCCCGCGCCAAGCGACTCGAGTGCCCGCATGAGCCCTGGCGTTAGGGCGAGGGCGGCGCCGCTTCCAGCGGCCGTACGAAGCCATGCGCGACGGTTCAGCATCGGGTGCGCTCCGGGTGTCCTGTTGGGGGAGGGACAAGGAAAGCACAATGGTACGCACCGGATGGGACGGACGCTGGGGGAGATGCCCTACGGCACCACCTGCGCCGCCTTCGAGAGGCGGCCGCGTGACGGTGCCATTCCCTCGAGGCGAAGCTCGACCGTGGTCGGCGCGCCATCGGCCATGGGGTCGGCGGCGTCGATGATGAGGCTAAAGGCGCGCAGGCCGTCGAGGTCGGTCGCCCCGCTGATGCGGGCGATCCCCGTGATGCTCGCCCAGCGCGGCGCCACCTGGAGCGTCCCTAACGAGACGGACTGCAGCGTCACGCCGCCACCCGTCAGCCGCACGGAGCCGGTCGCGGCGGTGGCGGATGCGCCCTGTGACAGCGCGACGGAGACGATGCGTGGCCCCGCGGCGGAGTCGAGCGTTCCCGTCGCCGTCACACGCCGGGCCATCGTCAGGCGCTGCAGCCTGCTCGGCTCATGCGAGGTGCGGCGGAGGGCCCGCCCGCCGCGCGCACCGGTCACCTTTCCATCCCGGAGCGCCACGACACCATTCACCACCACCACGCGCATCCCGTCGGACAGTGCATCGGACTTCTCGTACGTCGCGTGGTCGATCACCGTCGCCGTGTCGAAGACGGCGAGGTCGGCGAACATCCCTGGCGCCACGAGCCCACGGTCGGCGAGTCCCATGATCGCCGCGGGGAGTCCCGTCATCTTGCGCACGGCATTCTCCCACGTGAGCGCCTTCTGTTCGCGCACGTAACGCCCCAGGACGCGCGGGAACGTGCCGAAGCCACGTGGATGCGCCTTGGTCTCCTTCCACGCCCCGCAGTCGCACGCCACGGCGATGTCGGGGTGCTGCAGGAAGCGCACGAGATCCTGCTCGGCGCCAAACGTCGCGATCATCGAGGGGAACTCCGTCTCGAGGACCGAGACCACCGCCTCACCGGGGGTCGCGAGGTTCCGTTCCTTCATGATGTCGGAGATGCGGCGCCCCGTCTCGTTGAGGAGGATGCCGTCGGCGCCGGCGAAGCGTGCAGTGATCGCATCGTTGGATTCCTTGATGATGCGCGCGCGCTGCTCGGCGTCCTTGAACCGTTCGCGCATCTTCGCGACGCCACCGTCCTGCGCCCAGCCGGGGATGATCAGCGCGGCGAGTGCGGTCTGCCCGGCGAGGTACGGATAGATGTCGGCCGCCACCGGGTGGCCGGCGCGCAGCGACGAGTCCATCCAGGCGACGACGGCCGGGGAGGTGCCGCGTTCGTGCCCCTGCGCCTTCATGTGCGTGAAGACCGGGAGGAGCCCCGTCGCGTTCCCGATCGCCATCGTCTCCTCCATGCCCTTGCGCGATGAGTAGCCGGACTCCGGCGTTAGGCGGTCGTGGTTGGGGAAGAAGGAGCGCCACGGACGCGTGGGCTGCAGGATGCGGATGACCTCGTCGGTGGTGGAGAAATAGGCGGGTTTGTAGTCGAGGCCCGCCGCGACGCCGTACGCGCCGCGTTCGAGGTTGGCCGTCACCAGCGCCGACACCTTGGCGATGTCATCCGGCGTGGGGCGCCGGTCCGACATCCCCATCACCGAGGCCCACGCCGAGTTGAACGGGGCGCTCGCCGCGACGTTCACGGCGAGGCCCGCCTTCTCCAGCGCCGAGAGCTGTTGCCCGATGTCGGGGGCGCCGCTCCCGTCGGCGTTGAGCAGTTCGGTCGTCACTCCCTGCGTGAGCATGTTCTCCGCGGTCGGGAGGACGCCGGGGTTGGCGTGGGAGTGGATGTTGAGGAAGCCCGGTGCGACGAAGAGCCCGCGCACGTCGATCTCGTCGCGCCCCTTGGCGCGCGACAGGTCACCGACACTCGCGATGTAGGCTCCATTGATCGCCACGTCGGCGCGTCGCCGGGCCGCGCCGGTCCCGTCGACCACCGTCCCGCCGCGGAGGATGAGGTCGTAGGTCGGGGCGCCCTGCTGCGAGCCGATCGCCAGCGGCAGGGCGGCGAGGGCGAGGGCGACAGCGGTCGCGCGGGCAAAGGGCGCGCGGTGAGGGCGGGCGATCGGCATGGCGGTGGCGAGCGGGGGCGGGAGTTGGCTGGAGCGACGAAGCTCGATCGCGCGGAAGCGCGGCGCTAGGGGGCGCGACGGCTGGAATAGAGCGCTGTGTCGAGCGTTGGTGCGCTGCGCGTTGTGGGGCAAGTGCTTTCACCGCAGAGAACGCAGAGTTTCGCAGAGGAAGCGGTGTGCAACGGGTGCCAGTCGCTCATCGCATCTACTCTGCGTAACTCTGCGTTCTCTGCGGTGAAGAACTTGTCTGGCGGCCCACACGCCACGCCCGCCATCAATCACGTTCCGTCGCACACGCCGCAGCCGCATCGAGAATCGCGACGATATCAGCGACGGTCGCCGTCGGATTGAGCAGCGTCAGCTTGAGCGTGATGCGGCCGCGGACCCGCGTCACGCCGAGCACGGCCACGCCACGACGGAAGAGTTCATCATGCACGTAGGTGTTCAACGCATCTTCCCGGCCGTCGTCGCCAGGCGCAGCGGGCGCACGCACACGGAACAGGACCGTCGACAAGTCGTCCGGCGCGTGCACGAGTTCGAGCGCGGGCCGCTCCCGTACTGCCGCTCCGACCACGCGCGCCAGCACGCACGTGGCATCGATGTACCCCGCCAGCCGCTCGCGCCCCAGCACCTTCGTCGTCATCCAGAGCTTGAGCGCGTCGAAGCGGCGCGTGGTCAGCACCGAGCGGTTCACGAGGTCGGGGATCCCGTCGGCGACGTGGCTTTCCGGGTTGAGGTAGTCGGCGTGCGTGGCGGCGAGGTCGAAGTGCGCGGCGTCGCGCAGGAGGAAGGCGCCGCAGCTGATGGGCTGCCAGAGGAGCTTGTGGAAATCGAGCGTGATCGAGTCGGCGCGCGACAGGCCGGCGAGCACGCGCTCGCCGCGCGGCGAGAAGAGCAGCGCCCCGCCGTACGCCGCATCCACGTGAAACCAGGCGCCGACACGCGCCGCCGCATCGGCCAGCGCGCCTAACGGGTCGATCGAGCCGAAGTCGGTCGTCCCCGCCGTGCCGACGATGCAGAACGGGATCCGCCCATCGGCGCGCACGCGCGCGAGCGCCGCGTCGAGCGCCGTGGCGTCGATGCGGAAGCGATCGTCGACGGCGACCTTCACCACCGCGTCGGTCCCGAGTCCGAGCTGCATCGCCGACTTCTCGACGGTGAAGTGCGCGACCTCGGAGCAGAGGATGGCGAGTCGGTTGGCGTCGGGAGGGAGCCCCTTCGTGCGCACCGGCCACCCGCGCTCGCGCGCCAGCCACGCATCGCGCGCCAGCCAGAGCCCCATGTAGTTCGACTGCGTTCCGCCCGCCGTGAACGTCGCGGCGGCCGTCGTCGGCAGTCCCGCCAGGCGGCAGAGCCACTCCGTCACCTGCAACTCGACCATCGTCGCCGCCGGCGCCTGGTCGAACGAGTCCATCGACTGGTTGAGCGCCGAGAGGAGGACCTCGGCGGCCAGCGGGGCGATGAGCGGGGGGCAGTGCAGGTGCGCGGCGGCGGCGGGGTGCCCGGTGACGATCGAGTGCTGGACGATCGCCTCGGCCTCGCGCAGCACGTCGTCGAGGGGCGCCCATGCGCCGGGAGGAGGTCGCCGTCGAGGAGGGAGCCTAACGCCCGCGGCGAGGCGCCGCTGCAGGGGGCGTTGGGGAGGGCGCGGCTCAGCGCATCGACGGCGGCGCCCACGGCGTGCGCCAGGGCGGCGTGCCCGCCGGTGTCGGGCGAGGAAGTCGCGGCGTGGGTCGTCGGTCACGCGCGCAACGCTAACGGTCGTGGCGCCGTTCGTCGACCACCGGTCACGGGCGCGCGCCACCCGCGTGGAGCGCCGGCGCGCAGAAGACGACGACGAAGCCAAGCTGGTCGATGCGGATCGAACGACTCGTACGCCCCCGACAGCCACCCGCGCGTGTATTGCAGCCGCGGCGCGCGCACGCTGCGCCCCAATCCGAGCGATGCGCCGGCGCGGGCGATCCCTTGAGGGTGCGATCATGCTCGAGGTGTTCGGTGACGCGGGTGTTGCGTCGCACGCCGATGGGAGCGGCGAGCCCGCCGGCCGCGGGACGGCGCGGTCCGGCGCAGCTTGACGCGCAGCGGAACGCACTGGTTCGGAGCGGTGACATCGAGCGTCGTCCTGCCCGAACTCGAGCGTCCATGTGCGCAGCGGGAAGAGCGCATTGGGATAGCACGTTCCCGCGCCGGTGGGATGGCAGATGGACACGTCGTCGCCCTGCCCGAAGCTCTCTGCCCATCCCAGCACAGTGCGCACGGCGAGCCGTTCCGTCCACCCGCGCTCCAGTCCGAACGAGAATCCGTACGCGCCCATCCCGCTGTCGTATGGATGATTGGTGTGGAGCACTCCCAACTCGGCGGCGTACAGCCAGCGCGTGGCGCGCGCCGGGCTCTGTGCGCGCGCTAGGGAAGGTGTCGCCAGCAGTGCGATGGCGATCAGGACGCTGCCCCGTCGCACGCGCTGCATCTGGCGACACGGCCCCACGCTACCCGCCGTCGCGTTCGAACGCCGCGTCGAAGCGCACTCCGCTCGGCGCGAAGTCCATCGCCTTCACCGTCGCGCATGCCTCGCGCGCCCCGAACTCGCGGTCCATCCCGATGTCTTCCCACTCGATCGACAGCGGCCCCTTGTAGCCGATGCGATTGAGCCCGCGGATGATCTCCTCGAACTGCACGCGCCCGCGCCCGATCGACCGGAAGTCCCAGAAGCGGTCGCGGTTGCCGAACTCCGTGTGTCCGCCGAAGACGCCGGCGCGCGTGGGACGCTCGCTCCACCACACGTCCTTCATGTGCGCGTGGTAGATGCGGTGCCCGAACGTCTCGATGAAGGCGACGTAGTCGACCCCCTGATACGCGAAGTGCGACGGGTCGAAGTTGAAGCCGAACGCCGGGCGGAAGCGGATCGCTTCCAGCGTGCGCTGCGCCGAGGAAATGTCGAAGGCGATCTCCGTCGGGTGCACCTCGAGGGCGAACTTGACGCCGACCTCGTCGAAGGTGTCGAGGATCGGGTTCCAGCGATCGGCAAAATCGCGAAAGCCAGCGTCGATCCAGTCGGTGGGAACCGGAGGGAACGAGTAGAGCAGCGGCCAGATGCTCGACCCGGTAAAGCCGGGGACGACTCCCACACCCAGTCGCGCTGCCGCGCGCGCCGTGAGCTTCATCTCCTCCGCGGCGCGCTCCTGCACGCCGTCGGGCCTGCCGTCACCCCACACGCGTGGCGGGAGGATCGCCTTGTGGCGCTCGTCGATGCGGTCGCAGACCGCCTGGCCGACGAGGTGGTTGCTGATGGCGTAGACCGAGAGCCCGTGCTTTGCCAGGATGTCGCGCTGCTTCTGGCAGTAGCCGTCGTCGCTGACGGCGCGCTCCACGTCGAAGTGGTCGCCCCAGCAGGCGAGTTCGAGTCCGTCGAAGCCCCAGCTGTGCGCCTTGGCGGCGAGGGTCTCGAGGGAGAGGTCGGCCCATTGGCCGGTGAAGAGAGTGACGGGGCGTGGCATTTCGGTCGAGAAGACGAGAGGACGGGAAGACGAGAAGACGAGGAGGTGCTACGGGCGGAGCCTCAGGACGGCGGAGTGTAGGTCGCGTCGACCCAGTGGCCGGCGCCCTCTGCTCCTTCGCGGGCGCTGCGGAGTGCGGTCTCGATGAAGTGCACGCCGGTCGCGCCGTCCTGCACGGTGGGGAAGTCGAGGTCGGCGGGATCGGGGGATTCGCCGGCGACGCGGGCGGCGATGGTGCGCAGCGCGTTGGCGTAGATGTTGGCGAAGGCCTCGAAGAACGCCTCCGGGTGCCCGGAGGGGAGTCGTCCGGCGCGCTGCGCGGCTGGCGCCAGGTAGCCGTTGCCGGGCTTGAGCACCTGCGTGGGGCCGTCGGCGTGGCGCACGGTGAGGAAGTTCGGTTCTTCCTGCGCCCACTCCAACGATGCCTTGCTCCCGTACACTCGCAGCGTGAGGCGGTTCTCCTCGCCTGTCGCGATCTGCGAGCAGTGCAGGATGCCGCGCGCCCCGCCCTCGTAGCGGAGGAGGAGGTTGGCGTCGTCGTCGATCCTGCGCCCGGGCACGACCGTCCCCACGTCGGCCAGCATGCGCTCGATGCGGCGTCCGGTGACGTAGCGCGCGAGCTGCTCGGCGTGCGAGCCGATGTCGCCTAACGCGCCGGCGCCCGCGCGCGCCGGGTCGGTGCGCCAGTCGGCCTGCTTCTGCCCGCTCGCCTCGAGGAGCGAGCCAAGCCACCCCTGCGTGTACTCCACCACCACCTTGCGCAGGTCGCCTAACGCGCCGCTGGCCACCATCGCCCGCGCCTGCTTGATGAGTGGGTAGCCGGAGTAGTTGTGCGTGAGCGCGAAGACCACGCCGTGCGCCTTCACCAGGTGGCAGAGCGCTTCGGCGTCCGCCAGCGTCGTGGTCATCGGCTTGTCGCAGATGACGTGGATGCCGCGCTCGATGAACGCCTTCGCCGCCGGGAAGTGCACGTGGTTGGGCGTCACGATCAGCGCGACGTCGATGCGGTCGCCGAGCGGGCGCGCCGCCTCGGCGGCCGCCATCTCCTCGTACGAGCCGTAGACGCGGGACGGGTCGAGGTGCAAGGCCTCGCCCTGGGCCTTTGACTTGGCGGGATCGCTGGAGAAGGCACCCGCGACGATCTCCGCCAGCCCGTCCAGTTCGGCAGCGCGGCGATGCACCGCACCGATGAAGGCCCCCGGGCCTCCGCCAACCATCCCGTACCGCAGCTTGCGAGTGAGCGACATCCGCGTCCTGTGAGCGCTGAAGGTGAAGGGCGGCGCTCCCTCTGCGAGTGGCGCCACGCCTCGCAATTCTAGGTGGCGTCGAGTCGTGAGCAAGCGGTAGAATGCTGCCCATGCGTGCCACGGATTCAGCGACTTCGCCACGGTTCGCGCAGCGCCTCCTCCCGCCGTCGGTGAAGGAACTCGATCCCCCGGCCGGACTCTTCTGGCTCTGCCTGGGGCTCGTTGTCGTGTTCGAGCTCGCCCTCGTCTGGCTGATCATGCCCCTCCCGGGGAGCCAGCGCATTGCCTCGCTGGACTGGGCCTACCGGTTCCACGTGAATCGCTGGCTCGTGCGGAAGCTGCTGTGGATCCTCGTGGCCACGTGGGCCTACTACGAGCTTCGCAGGCCGGGAAAGCGCCGGCTGGCCGCGGCTGTCGGACTCGTCGCCGCCGGTGCCGTCGGCTACGCGACCAACTTCGTCATGGCCGCCGACGCGATGTTCAGGCTTCCGACGGTCCTGTCGATGCGTCCCGCCGCCCAGAACCGCGTCCCGCTCGATCGCCTCGTGGTGGGGATCGAGGTGAAGGGAGAGGCGCGCGCCTATCCCTTGATGTTCATCGGCTATCACCACCAGGTCCCGGACGTGGCAGGGGGCGAGCCAGTGCTCGTCACCTACTGCACCGTCTGCCGCACGGGGCGCGTCTACTCCCCCGTGGTGAACGGGCGCGTGGAGTCGTTCCGCCTGGTGGGGATGGACCACTGGAACGCGATGCTGGAGGACGCGACGACCAAGAGCTGGTGGCGACAGGCCAACGGCGAGGCGGTGACGGGCCCGCTCAAGGGGTACACGCTCACGGAGGTGTCATCGCTCCAGGTGACGCTCGCCGAATGGCTGGCGTTGCACCCGACGAGCCTCGTGATGCAGGCGGACCCCGACTTCGCCAAGGAGTACGCGAAGGACTACGCCTTCGAGAAGGGGACCAGCCGCAAGGCGCTGACCGGGACCGACACCACCTCGTGGGGCGAGAAGTCGTGGGTGGTGGGGATCCTGATGGATTCGCACGCCGTCGCCTTCGACTGGAACCGCCTCAAGCGCGAGCGCGTGATCAACGCCGTGGTGGGGCGCGTCCCCATCGTCCTCGCGCTCGCCGCCGACACGGCGTCGTACTTTGCCTACATCCGCCCGGACAGCGCGCTGACCTTCACCATCCGCAACGATACCCTGGTCTCCGAGCGCTTTTCCTTCCCGGTGAACGGCGGCGGCGATGCACTCCGCCCCCCGCGCATCCCGGCGTCCCAGGAGTTCTGGCATTCGTGGCGCACGTTCCAGCCGGGAACGGCGCGATACTAGCCGGCGGCGCCAGCGCTCGCTACTTGTCGAGCACGATGTGCCCCGGCGGCGCGTAGCCACCGTGCTTCATGCGCTCGCCCGACTGGGCGTACATCGCCGGCCCAAGGTCGCTCACCCCGGTGGCGTCGATCCAGCGATTGTAGAAGTTGAACAGCGCGCAGACGGTGATGGCGTCGTAGATCGCCTCCTCCGTCCACCCCGCCGCCTTGCACGCCTCGATGTCCGCAGGCCCTACCTCGGCGCAGCGGGCGTTCACCGTGTCGAGGAAGGCAAAGAGCACCTTCCACGACTCGTCGACCGGCGCCGTGCGATAATCGGCCAGCACCGCATCGACCAGCGGCTTGTCCTCCAGCAGCGTCGCCGCGACCGCGGCGTGCGACCCCATTCAGAAGTCGCAGTCGTTGCGCTTGGAGGTGAACGCTGCGATGAGCTCGCGCAGCCCCGCCGATAGCGGCGACGGCCCCCGCATCACCCCCTGCGTGAAGTGCGCCAGGAAGTCGGTGCGATCGGGCTTGTAGGCGAACAGGTGCCAGATCTGCGGCATCGGCTTCCCCTGCGCCCGCATGAGCGCGATCCGATCCGCATACGTCCCCGACCCGGGCCCCTGTTCGACTTCCTGCAGATACATCGGATGCATCGTGTCCTTCTCCTCCTGTCGTCCCTGGATCGTATCAGCCGAAGCCGCGATGACGCCGCAAAGAAACGCCGTCCCTCTTCGCGCCTTCGTGTCTTCGTGTGAGACGAATCTCTCCTGCCTCCGCGCGAACCGCGGCCTGCGCTACGCCGTCACCTCCACCGGATTCCCATCCGGATCCTCCAGCACCGCCTCATAGTACCCATCCCCCGTCATCCGCGCCTCGGAGCGAATGGGCACCCCCGCCGCCCGCGCCAGCTCCACCAGCGCATCGACCTTTTCCCGCGACCCCACGGAGATGGCGAGATGCGCGTAGCCGAGCGCCGGCGGCAACGCCATCGGCGAGAGCTGTGGCAGTTGCATCAGCTCGAGCCGCGTCTCCCCGCCCGGGAAGGCGAGGAAGTACGAGGCGAAGCCACGCACGCGCGCCGACTCGTAGCGTTCGTTGGCCACGGCGCCAAAGAACTCCTGGTAGAACGCGCGCGACTGCTCGATGTCGTGCGTCCACAGCGCGACGTGCTCGATCTTCATCGTCCTAGAAGATGCAGCTCCCGCGCGCCGGGAGGCGCACGGTGGTCGTGCCGTTCGCCGAGCGCCCGGCCGGGCAGGCGCCTAACGCGTCGGCGGGGAGTGAGGCGACCGGGATGCTCACGTCGATCGCGTCCTTCCCGTTGTTGATTGCCACCACGGTTGCGCCGCGGCGATAGACGTAGACCTGGTCGGTGGCGACGAGCTGCTCCGTCGCCCCGCCGCGCAGCTCCTGGCGCTGTGCGCGCAGCTGCGCCACGCGCTGCACGTGGCGCCAGACGTCCTGCTCGGCCGCGTTGCGGCCGGCGGCGTCGAAGGCGTTGTGCGCGTCGCCCGCCCACCCGCCGGGGAAGTCGCGCCGGTTGTCGGGATCGTTGCCGCCGGGGAGCGCGACCTCGTCGCCGTAGTACACGAGCGGCGTCCCGCGCGCGGTGAGGAGGAAGGTGAAGGCGAGCTTGAGCCCATCGGGGGTCGCTCCCGGCTCGTGCATGAAGCGCTGCACGTCGTGCAGCCCCAGGAACGTCATGAGGTTCTGCGGGTCGCGGTAGATGTGGTCGCGCGAGAGCATCTGCGCCACCTGCTTCACCGACTCGCCACGCGCAAAGGCGCCGCGAATGGCGTAGTAGAGCGGGAAGTCGAAGAGCACGTCGACCTTGTCGTCGACGCCGTCCCACTGCTGCCGCCCTCCTTCGAAGAATGCGATCATCGACGGGTCGCCGTCGAAGACTTCGCCCACCACGCGCACCGCCGGGTACTCGCGTTTGATCGCCGTCATCCAGTCGCGCCAGAACCAGCGCGGCACGTAGGGCCACGTATCCTGGCGAATGCCGTCCATCCCGCTCACGCCGACCCACCACAGCGTGTTCTGGATGATGTAACGCGCGACCTCGGGGTCGTCCTGGTTGAGGTCGGGGAGGATGTTGATGAACCACCCGTCGAGCGTCGCCTGGCGCATCCCCGCGTTGGAGTACGGGTCGGCGAGCGTCCAGGTCTGCCAGGTGTTGTTGGGGTGATTCGCCTCGGTCCCGTGGAACCACGTCGGCGTCGGCGAGTCCTGCACCCACGGGTGATACGGCCCCGTGTGGTTGGCCACCATGTCGAGGATGACCTTGATCCCCTGCGCGTGCGCGTCGTCGACCAGTTGCTTGAACGTCGCGACGTCGCCCAGGTGCTCGTCGACCGCGTAGAAGTCGGTGGCGCCGTAGCCGTGGTAGTCGGTGATGGGGAGGTTGTCGTACATCTCCTTCCGATTGAGCCCGTTGTTGTTGTCGTACAGCGGGTTCATCCAGATCGCCGTCACACCTAACGACTTGAGATATGGGAGCTTCTGCCGCACACCGGCGAGGTCGCCGCCGTGGTAGTAGCGTCCCTTGGCACGATCGAGGAGCCCGCGCGAGACCGCGGGGTCGTCGTTCGACGGATCACCATTGGCGAAGCGGTCGGGCATGAGGAGGTACACCACGTCCTCCGTGCCGAATCCCTGGAAGCGTCCGTGCCCGGCGAGCCTCGGCGACACGCTGAACGGCGCCGCGACCGATCCGCCGCTCGTGCGCACCGTGAGGGGATAGCTCCCCGGCGCCGCATCACGCGGGATCGCGACGTCGACGAACGCATACGTCCCGCGCGCGTTCACCTTCACGTTGTCGCACGACAGCTTCCCGCACTCGACGCGCGCCCCCGCCAGGTTCGTCCCCCGCAGCAGCACCCGCACCGGATTCACCGACGAGTTCGCCCACCAATTGGGCGGCTCCACCTTGGTGACCGTCGGTGCCTGCGCGCCGGCCCCCGATGCGACCATCGTCAGCAGCAACGCTCCCACGACAACAGCAGAGCGGCAGATATCCGCTCGCATCGATTCACGCACGCCCATGTGCACTCCTCCGTGTACCTCCGTACCTCCGTGAACCTCCGTGTTCAGCTTGTTTCGCCGACACCAGAGGCCCCCGAAAACAGCAACGCGCCCCCGATCCCGAGGGCGCGACCATTCCAGCAGACGCTACGCCGCCGCCTCCCCCCGATCCTGCACCCGCAGCACGAGCAGCGCCGCCACCACCATGAACACCCCGCCCAACACCACCGCCGCCAGCCGGTTGTTGTCGAGGACGTTGTTCATCACCCACCCGAACCCTAACGACGCCACGATCTCCGGGATCACGATGAAGAAGTTGAAGATCCCCATGTACACCCCCGTCTTCCCCGGCGGGAGCGCTCCGGCCAGCATCGCGTACGGCATCGACAGCGTGCTCGCCCACGCAATCCCCACCCCGGCCATCGACAGGAGCAACAGCTTGGGCTCGTGGATCACCGCCACCGACGCCAGCCCTGCCGCCCCGCACAGCAGGCAAATGCTGTGCGTCGCCTTGCGCCCGACCTTCCGTGCGAGCACAGGGAGCCAGAAGGCGAAGAGGAAGCAGACGAGTGAATACGCCCCGAAGCAGACGCCGGCCCACTCCTGCCCCTGCTGGTACAGCGGCGAGCTGGTGTCCGGCGCCCCGAAGACGTTGCGCGCCACTGCGACGGGGAAGTAGAGCCACATGCAGAAGAGCCCAAGCCAGGTGCACAGCTGCACCGGCGCCAGCTGCTTCATCGTCGCCGGCATCTCCCGGAGCGCGGCAAGCACTTCGCTCACCGTCGCCCCGATCCCTGCGCTTTGCGACTTGGCGCGGCGGAACGCCTCCATGTCGGCCGGCGGATGCTCCTTGGTGGTGAGGATGGTGTACAGTACCGCCCCCAGGAACGCCGCCGACCCGATGTAGAACGACAACCGCACGGTCGTCGGGATCGTCCCCGGCGCCGACGCCCCCACGCCGAACCAGTTCGTCAGCATCCACGGCATTGCCGAGGCGAGCACCGCCCCCACGCCGATGAAGAACGACTGCATCGCGAAGCCGCGCGTGCGCTCGTGCTGCGGGAGCAGGTCGGCCACGAAGGCGCGGAACGGCTCCATCGAGATGTTGATGCAGGCGTCGAGGATCCAGAGCAGCCCCGCCGCCATCCACAGCGCCCCCGACTGCGGCATCAGGATGAGCGCGAACGAACTCAGGATCGCCCCCACCAGGAAGAACGGACGCCGGCGCCCCAGCACGGGGTGCCACGTGTGGTCGCTCAGGTGCCCGATGATGGGCTGCACGATGAGCCCGGTGAGCGGGGCCGCCAGCCACAACATCGGGATCTCGTCGGGCTTGGCGCCCAGGTACTCGTAGATGGCGCTCATGTTCGCCATCTGCAGCCCCCAGCCGAACTGGATGCCGAGGAAGCCGAACGACATGTTCCAGATCGTCGCGAACGGCGTCCGCGCCGGCGCGCTGGTGGGGCGGCCCGCGGCCATCGCGGCGCCGCCGGCGTGCGTTGCGTCGCTCATCGCTCCTGTCCCTCGCTGCAGGGGGTCACGCGCTGCCTAACGGTCGTAGAGCGTCACCAGCTCGCGCAGGCGAGTGGTGATCTCGGGGGTCACCTGCTCCCACGCGAAGCGGAAGCCCCAGTTGCCGGCCTGCCGTCCCGGGAGGTTCATTCGCGCCTCGCTCCCCAGCCCCAGCACGTCCTGCATGGGGATGAGGACGGTGTTCGCCACCGAGGCCAGCGCGGTCCGGATCAGCACCCAGTGCATCTCGCGCCCGTCGGTGTTGAGGTAGCGCATCGCGTACGACTTCTCGCGCGAGACGTCGTCGGCCGAACGCGTGGAGTCCCCGGCGCCGGTCGAGTTCCACCACCCCATCGTCGTGTCGTTGTCGTGCGTCCCCGTGTACACCACGCGGTCGCGCGGGAAGTTGTGCGGCTTGAATTCGCTCGCCTGCCCGTCTCCCCCAAATGCGAACTGCAGGATGCTCATCCCCGGGAAGCCGAACCGCTCGCGCAGCGCCTCCACGGCCGGCGTGATCAACCCCAGGTTCTCGGCGACGATCGGGAGCTTGCCTAACGCCCCCTCGATCGCCTCGAACAAGGCGGCGCCCGGCCCCGGCGTCCACGTCCCGTTGATCGCCGTCACCTCGTCACCCGGCACCTCCCAGAACGCCTCGAAGCCGCGGAAATGGTCGATGCGCACGAGGTCGAACAGCTGGAAGGCGGCGCGCATGCGACGGATCCACCACGCATATCCCGTCTTCGCCAGCGCGTCCCAGTCGTAGATCGGGTTCCCCCACAGCTGCCCGGTGGCGCTGAAATAGTCGGGGGGGACGCCGGCCTGCGTGAGCAGTCGGCCGTCCGGCTTGAGCTTGAACAGGTCGCGGTTGGCCCAGACGTCGGCCGAGTCGTGCGCGACGTAGATGGGAAGGTCGCCCATCAATTGAATGCCGCGCGCCGCGGCGGCCTCCTTCAGCACCTGGAACTGCGCGAAGAAGAAATACTGCTCGCGCCTTATCCGCTCGATGGAGTCGGCGAGCTTCACCCGCCAGTCAGCGAGCGCGGCCGCGTCGCGCTGCGCCGCGCCGGGCTCCCAGTCGGTCCAGGCAATCCCGCCATGCGCCTGTTTGAGCGCCATGAAGAGCGAGAAGTCGTCCAGCCAGTCGATCTCCCGCTCCACGAAAGCCGCGTAGGCGGCGTCCGGGACGAAGCGGTCGATCGCCGCGCGCAGGAGCGCCTGCTTGTGCGGGATGACGCGCTGGAAGTCGACGGTGTGCGCCGGGAAGTCGCCCCCCTCTCCCGGTGCATAGATGAGGGCGGGGTTGCCGGCGAAGGCCGAGAAGCACTGGTACGGCGAGTCGCCGTATCCCGTGGGGCCGAGCGGGAGGACCTGCCAGATCTTGAGCCCGGCCTGCGACAGGAAGTCGAGGAAGCGATGAGCCTCGGGACCCAGGTCGCCGATGCCGTGCGGGCTGGGAAGCGACGTCGGATGGAGAAGGATGCCGGCGTTTCGCGGAAACGTCATGGTGCAGAGCGACGCGATCGAGAGGGGGGAGGGGCGTCCGGCTCGCCAAGCTGACAGGTCAGGGGGAACTGTCAGGGTGACGCGCTGGAAACGTTTTTGCGCCCTGAAAAGCTGGCGGGATTCTACCGGAACGGGGAGTCGGTGGCTATACCCGGTTGTGCCGGAGTGCCGCCGTCCGCGGGCTCGGCCGCCCGGTCCCGACGGGCTCCCTACCCGGCAGAGGGTCGGCGCGGCACGTTTGCGGTATGCGACGACCCTCCTCGTTCCTGCCGCTGCTGGCGATGGTCCTCGCCGGCTGCGCCGGCGGACAGACGCCACCCTCCGCGGACGCCGGTCCTCCCGCCACGGCCGGGAAGCGCAGCCCTCCCTCGTTCGAGCCAGTCCAGCCGGCGCGCTTCCAGGCGCCTGGGGGGCAGCCAAACGCCTGGGCGGACTACGACAACGACGGCGACCTCGATCTCTACGTCGGCTTTCGTGGCGGGGTGCGCGCGCGGCTCTATCGCAACGACGCCGGGAGCTTCGTCGACGTGGCGGCGTCGCTCGGCATCGACGACTCGGTGGAGGTGCGAGCCGCAGCGTGGGGCGACTATGATGGCGACGGGTGGCTCGACCTCTTCGTGGGGACGACGCCCGCGGCCCCCGTCCCTAACAAGCTGTACCGAAACCCCGGAGGCGGTCGCCGCTTCGTGGAGGTCGCCGCGCAGCTGGGCGTGGCGGACCACGCGACGACGCGCCAGCCCGTCTTCATCGACTACGACGCGGACGGCGATGTCGACCTCTTCGTCGCGTTCCGCGATCGCCCGAACGCGCTCTACCGAAACGATGGCGGGCGCTTCACCGACGTGGCGCCCGCCCTTGGCATCGCCGACCCCCGCAAGACGGTGGGGGTCGTCTGGTGGGACTGGGAGCAGGATGGCGACCTCGATGCCTTCGTCGCCAACCAGGACGGCGATGCCAACGGCTTCTACCGCAACGTGGGCGGACGCTTCACCGACATCGCCGACTCGTTAGGGATCTCGGCGCGCGGGCGCCGAGTCGACTACGGGGGGGTGGGGCCGGCGCTCGGCGACTTCGACAACGACGGTGACCTGGACCTCTTTGTCGCCAACTACGGCCCCGACGCGCTCTATCGCGACGACGGGCACCGCTTCACCAACGTGGCGGCGCCGATGGGGCTCGACGGCGACTACCACTCCACCGCGGCGGCGTGGGGCGACATGGATCATGACGGGCGACTCGATCTGTATGTCGTCTCGTACCTCTCGGGCCAGCGCGACACGCCGGATCACTTCTTCTGGAATGCGGGCGATCACTTCATCGACGTCATGCCCGCCGTCATCGCCGCCGACAACGGGAGCCACGGCGTGACGTGGGCCGATTTCGATCGCGATGGGGACCTCGATCTCGCGCTCACCAACAACCACGTGGCCGGGACGCATCCGCTCTATCGCAACCTCCTGCCGCCGCGCGACGCCGCGCGGTCGTTGCAGGTGGCGGTAGTCGACGCGACGGGGCGGGCGACGCGCGCCGGAAGCGAGGTGCGCGTCTTCGCCGCGGGAACGCGGCGACTGCTGGGGCTGCGCCTGGTCGACACCGGCGGCGGCTACGACTCGCAGGGGGTGACTCCCGTGCATGTCGCACTCCCCTCGATGGCGCGCGTGGATGTCGAGGTGACGACCATCGGTGCGCGCGGTCGCTCCATCACGCGCCTCCCGTCGGTCGATCCCACGGTGTATCGGGGTCAGGTGATGACGGTCCGCACGCCCTGAACGGTGCGCCTCGCGTGCCCATCCACGGAGGAGCGGGCGTGCGCGCTGCCCCTCCGACGACCGCGTCCTACCGCGTCAGCGTGACCTCGACATAGCCGAACTGGCCGTGCCCGTCCGTTCCATAGATGTGGCGCGCGACGTGGTTCCCCCAGTTGATCCCGAGGTAGCCCTCCATCGCGACCCAGCGATTGGGCTTCCATTCGAGCGCCCCGTCGGCGATTCGACCGAGCGAGCGCTCCCCGAGCGATGGGCGACCGGCGTAGCCGAACCCAGTGCGGTCAAAGGCGCCGCCCCCCGCGTACCACAGGTCGTGCGCATCCGTCAGCCGCAAGACGTTGAAGCCCGTGCGCGCGGTGAGGGTGCGCGTCGGCTTGACGGTCGCCTGGCCGAACAGCTCCTCGGTGTTCATCGCGTTGTAGAAGGGGAAGCGGGCGTACAGGCGCGGCGTGGGGAGGAGCTGGAAGAAGGTCCCGTGCACGGCGTCGCCGGGCCTCGCGTCGCCGCTCGAGTGGAAGGCGCCGGCGCGCAGCCACGGCGACCCTCGCATGGCGGGCCACTGCACGCCGCCCTCGACGGCGATCGCCGACGCACGATGGTCGAGCGTCCCCCATGTCCCGCGCTGGATGGCGCCCCACAGCAATCCGTCGAGCTGCACCGTGCCCACCGGGACGACGGCGACCGCGTGCGCGCCGACGGTCGAGACGCGCAGGGCGTGGCTGTCCGCCTGACGAGCGGCCAGCGCGCGATCGTCGGTCGCCACCAGTCCGCGCCGGTCTCGATACTCGGCGTCGAACAATCGGAGGTCGTACTCGCCGCCACGGCGGAGCTTTCCACCCGTCACCAGCGCGCCGTAGCCAAGGTCCACGTCGAGCGTGTGCCCGCCGTCGCGCGCGGTGAAGACGCCGCTGGTCGGGCGCCCCGCGACGAGCATGCCCTGCACCCGTCCGCTCCCGATGCGTAGGCTCACCCCGTCGGTGCTGCGCCCCACGTGCGAGAAGGCCACCGGACCAAAGAGGCGCTGGCCGATGCGCGTTGTCTTGAGCGACGCAAGTGATGGTGAGGCGACGGTACGCTCAACGCCATCGGTGAACTCGAAGCGACCAGCGCGCGCGGAGCCGGCGCGCCCGCGCCACTCGAGCCACGCCTGTCGCAGCAGGACGTTGGCGAGCGTGGAGCGGTTGTCGTTGGCGGCGGCGTAGTTGGCGCCGAGGCCGAGCTGTCCCAGTGGCGCCCCGCGCACTGCGTCGTCCGGCAGGTCGACCAGGGTGGGGGCGACTGCTTCGACTCGCCACGCGATGCGCGGGTGCTCGAGCGCGAGCGTCACGCGCGGGAGGAGTGCGCCATAGGTGTAGCGCCCTGCCGCGCCGTCATCGAACCACCGCCACGACTCGCCACGACTGCGGAGCGCGGTGGTCAATCGCGCGCCGCCGAGCCACGGGAGGGCGAATCCTGGCTGTGGCGCGGTCGGGGGCTTGGCCGGCTTCTCCTTGTCGTGGATGTCTCCACGTACCTGAGCGCGTACAATCGCACGCGAGTCGGCACGCGTGTCCTGCGCGCCGGCGAGCACGAGCGGGATGAGCGCAAGCAGTGCGAGGCTCGACCACACATAGGCGTGCACCACACGACGTGGCCGTTCGCACGCGACGGTCGACGGGCGCGCAGGGCGCGTGAAAGCAGTGAAACGCATCGGCATTTTTCAGTTTGAGTGCACTGACTTGTGACGGTGCGTATTGGCGCATCCTCATGCGACCACGTGTCTTGTGATCGTTCAGGACGCGATGACGACACCCGACACTCAGAGCATCGGCCGCTCGTGTCGGCGACAACATCCTCTTCTCATGCGGGTTCACTCATGCGCGCCATCTTCGACGGCATTCGCGGCAAGCTGTTGTTAGTCACCGGGCTTCCGGTGCTCGCGGGTGGCGCGCTGTCCGCGGTGCTGCTCATGCAGCAGGTCCGTCACTGGCGCGACATGCAGCGGCTCGAGGCGCTGACGACGGTGGCCGGCGGCACGGCGGGGCTCGTGCACGAGCTGCAGGTGGAGCGTGGGATGTCGGCCGGCTTCGTCGGGAGCCGCGGTGCCTCGTGGGCGTCGGAGCTCACGCCGCAGCGCGCCCGTGCGGATTCCGCGCGCCGCATGCTGGATGTCGCGCTCGCGTCGATGCAGTCCTCGCTCGTCGCCGGGCGGCGCGCTCGCCTCACCGAGGCGCTCGACTCGCTCACCGCCATGCGCGAGCGCATCTCGTCGCTGGACGTCCCGGCGCCGCAGATGATCGCCTTCTATGGTCGGCGCATCACCCAGCTCCTCGACGCGCTGCACGATTTCGCCGGCGAGGTGCGCGACCCGGAAGCGCGTGCGCAGCTGGCACAGCTCGAGGCGCTGTCGCGGATGAAGGAGTGGGCGGGGATGGAGCGCGGGACGCTCAACGCGGTGTTCGCCGCGGGTCACTTCGATTCATTGGGGACGGTCCGGGCGTGGCTGCGCACTGTCTCGGGGCAGGAGATCGAGGAGGGGACGTTCCGCCGCACGGCGCCCGATTCGCTGGATCGCGCCCTGGACGCGGTCAAGGGATCGGCCGATGCGCAGGCGATCGTCCGCATGCGCACGATCGCCCTCGCCGGTGCCGGTGGAACCCCGTTAGGCGTCGCTCCCAGCGAGTGGTTCGGAGCCACCACGCGCGTCATTGTCGCGTTGCGCGGCGTCGAGCAGCAGATGGCGCGGGAGATCAAGGCGACGGCCGCGGCCGGCGCGCGCGCCGCGATGCTCTCCCTCGTGGCGTTCGTCGTCGTCGGGAGCATCGCCTTCGCATGTGCGGTCGTGCTCGGACTGCGCATCGCGTCGCAACTCGTGCGCGTCGTGCGACTGGTCACCGAGCGCTCCGCGGCGGTTGAGCAGCGCGTGCTGGCCAGCATCCGCGATGCGATCGCTGGGTTGGCGCGCGGCTCGCTCGATGGAAAGGTCGTGACCGACGTGGAGCGGCTTGGCGTCACGCGCTCGGACGAGCTGGGCGAGATGGCCAACAGCCTCGATGCGATGATCGGTGCCGCCGAGGCGACCGGGGCCGCCGTTCACCAGCTGCAACAGACGATCGGCGAACTGGTCGCCACCAACCGGCGCATCGCCGACGCCGTCGCCGATGGTCGCCTCGCGGAGCGCGCCGAGCCCGATCGCTTCGACGGCGAGTTCCGCGTCCTCGTGCAGGAACTGAACCGCACCATCGCCTCGGTCGAGGCGCCCCTGGCCGAGGCGCGCACGGCAATGGTCGCCATCGCCAACGCCGATCTGTCGGTGCGCATGACAGGGAGCTACGCCGGCGAATACGGCGTGATTCGCGACGCGGTGAACCGGGCCGCTGCCTCGCTCGCGGACGTGATGGATGAAGTGCGCGCCGCCGCCGAACAGGTGGATGACGCGTCGTCCCACATCGCAAGCGCCAGCTCGTCGCTCGCCCTCGATGCACAACGCCAGGCGCAGGCCTTCGATGCGGTCGACCAGACGTTGCAGCTGGTAGCGGCGGACGCCGAGACCGCGACGCAGGACGCCAGCGCGGTCTGCCAACTGGCCGACGGGGCGCGCCGCCACACGGAGGATGGAAGCCAGGTCGCCGCCGAGTTGGCCGCCGCGATGACGGCCATCAAGGAATCGAGCGATGCGACCGCGCGCATCGTGCGCACGATCGACGAGATCGCCTTCCAGACCAACCTCCTCGCGCTCAACGCCGCGGTCGAGGCGGCACGCGCCGGCGACTCGGGGCGCGGCTTCGCCGTCGTCGCCGATGAAGTGCGCGCCCTCGCCCTTCGCTCGGCGGAGGCGGCGCGCAACACCGCGACGCTGCTCGCCGAGGCGTCCGAGCGCGCCGAGCGTGGCGTGGTCCTGCGCTCGCAGCAGGAGAAGGCGCTCGAGCA
The DNA here is from genome assembly GCA_046327755.1 of Gemmatimonadaceae bacterium. Taxonomy (GTDB): domain Bacteria; phylum Gemmatimonadota; class Gemmatimonadetes; order Gemmatimonadales; family Gemmatimonadaceae; genus SCN-70-22. Next base: position 60,412 of record JAXLXW010000008.1, on the reverse strand, counting down.
GATCCTCGCGGCGATTCGCAACGTCGACGGCGTGGCCAACCGCATGCGCGACGGGCTCGGCGGGCAACGCGATCGTGTGCAGGTAGCGACGACGACGATGCGCGACCTGAATGCGGTGGTGCAGTCAGTCGCGGCGAGCGCCGAGGAGGGCGCAAGCAGCTCGGAAGAACTGCACGCCAACGCCGCAATCCTCTCGTCGACCACGAGCCGATTCGAAACCGGCCGCCCTAGCCGCACGCGTACCCGCCCCCGCGCAACCGCGCGCAGCAGCGAGCGCCCCACCGAGCGCCCCACCGAACCCCCCCGCCCAGCCGCCATCACCAACCCGCGCTCCACCAACCGCTCAAGCACGCTCCCCGGCCGCGCCCCCACCCCCGACGACGACCTGAAGGCCCTCGCCGAGTTCTAGCAGTCCCCTCGTCCTCTCGTCCTCTCGTCCTCTCGTCTTCTCACCATCACACGGCGAGATAGCTCCACTCCCGCGTGAACGGAATGCGGGACATCAGCACCGCGCGATCCTTGAGCACCACGAGGCGATCGCTCGGGTTGATCCCGATTCCGCTCTTCTCGTCGTAGAGCCCCGGCTCGACCGAGAAGGTCATCCCCGCCTGTACCACGGTATCGTCGCCTAACGCCAGGAATGGCGGCTGGTGGCCGACGAAGTTCTGCCCCTGCCCATGCCCCGGGCGGTGGTAGATGAAGTCCTGCATCCCCGACTTCACCTGGTACTGGTGCACCTTGTAGGCGATCTCCGAACAGACCGCGCCCGGCTTGGTCTCCTCCACGATCATCTGCACGGTGTCGCGCACGACGTTCCACATGCGATCGTGCTGCTGCGTGGAGGGGAGGAGGATGTAATTGCGGTATCCCTCGCCGCCGTAGCCGCCGAGGAGGATGTCGCAGTTCACGTACAGCGGCTGTCCGCGTTGCACCCGCGCGTGGAAGAACTGGTTGGGGTGCGGGTACGCGGTGGCGACGCCGGTGCGCACGTAGTTCCCGGTCACGTCCATCCCGACGGCGCTGTGCGGTTTCCCGTCGCGCTTCACGTCACGCATCATCAGGTTGATCCCGTACGACGCCAGCGCCTGGCCGATCTGGTAGTCGGTCGTATTGGTGCCGTGCTCCAGGATGTAGTCACGGGCGAAGGCGTGCACCTTGTCGAAGTAGCGATACGCCCGCTGCGTGAGGGCGATCTCCTCCGGCGTCTTGATGATCTGCATGTCGAGGCAGATATCACCGATGTCGACGTTGCGCCCCCTGGGGAGGACGCGGTCGAAGGTGCGCTGCGCCGACGGGGTGAGCTCGCGGTCGAGCCCGATCACCTTCTCCCCCAGCCCGCGAGCTGCAAGCTTGCCCAGGACCCATGCCCACAGGTCCACGCGGTTGCCGCGCGCCAGCTCGCCGCGATTGGGAAAGCCCCCTTCGGCGTGCGGATAGCAGAAGTAGTAGTCGTTCTCGGTGCACCACCACGAGGTGATGAGGTCGCGGTCGATGGCGGGGGAGAACCAGTAGACGGTGTCTGTCTCGTTGGTCGGCATCAGCGCCCACGTGGTGCGCTCGCCGCTCCCGCGGAAGCAGCCGGTGAAGTACACGAGGTTGGTGTCGCCCTGCAGGAGGATCGCGTCGACGCCGCGTTCGCGCGCCTTCTCCCGCAGGCGGCGCGACTGCGCCTGGTACCACGCGAGCGGGAGCCGGTCGACGCCCACCGGGGCTGGGGCGGGGTGGAGCGGGTTCTCCACGAGGAGGCGTTCGGAGCCGCGCGGCTGTCCGTCGCTAGGTTCGGCGGCCAGTGAGTGGGCGGCGGTGCTCGCGGCGGCGAGCGAGGCGCCGAGTTGGGCGACGAAGGTGCGGCGGGTGGACATGTGGCTGGGGAGGACGGGGAGGGGCGTGGGATGGTGCCGGGGAATCTGTGGCTCGGAGAGGTGGGGGGCGATGGGGATCGCTGGCGACACTGGGTGGGGGTGACGGGCGTAGGGAGGGGGGGTAGCTTCGGCGCGCGGGGTGCGGGCGGCAATTCTCCCTTCTCTCTTGGCAACGATGGGCGATCGACTTTCTGGTTGGTTGGGGCGACGAATTGGCGGACCGCGCTGGATTGTCGGCTTCCTGGCTCCGCTCGCGCTCTCGTTCGTTGTCCGGCCAGTGTCCGCGCAGGATCGGGAGCTGCACTGGCGACGGATGCACGTGGAGGCGCACCTCGATCGGGAGGGGGTGCTGCACGTCAAGGAGACGCAGACGATCGTCTTCACCGGTGACTGGAACGGCGGGGAGCGCGCCTTCAACTACTCGGCGCCGCAACGATTCACCTTCGAGGGGATGGTGCGCCTCGACACGCTCACCGGCCGGGAAGTCCCCATGCAGGAAGGGAACACCGACGTGGTGGACGGCTATCGCTTCGCCGATTCGAAGCGGCTGCGTTGGCGCGCGCGGCTCGAGAGCGATCCGCCGTTCAATGGCGACGAGCGCACGTATCGCCTGGCCTTCCGCTATCGCAACATCCTGCTGGAGGAGGGGAACTCGGGGAAGGCGTTCCGCATCGACCACGATTTCGCCTTCACCGACCATCAGGGGCCCATCCAGGAGTACACCCTCAAGCTGACGCTCGACCCGGTGTGGAAGGCGCCGGCCGACTTCACCGGCGAGTTTGGCCCGCTCCCGCTCGAGGCGTGGTACGGCTACGTCGTCAACATCCCGCTCACGTACACGGCGGAGGGGCGCCCGGGTGGTGTGCTCACCGGTGCACCGGCATCGCAGCGCTTGGCACTGGCCGGCGTGTACGCGACGGCGATCCTCGCCCTGCTCGCCTGGTTCTTCCGGCGCGAGTCGAGCCTGGGGCGTTTTGCGCCGCTCGACGACTCCTCCACCATCGATGACAAGTGGCTCAATCGCGTGATCTTCATGCACGCCCCCGAGGTGGTGGGGGCGGCGTGGGATGAGAACACCGGCGCGGCGGAAGTCACGGCGGTGCTGGCGCGGCTCGAGTCGGAGGGGAAGATCAAGAGCCGTGTGGAGACGACGAAGGTCTGGATCTTCAGCAGCAACACGCTGCACATGGAGCTCCTCGTCGACCGTGGCGACCTGCGCGACTACGAGCAGGCGCTGATCGGCGGGCTGTTCTTCGGCGGGCGCACGAAGGTCTCCTCGGACGAGATCCGCTCGCACTACAGCAAGAGTGGCTTCAACCCGGCCGGGAAGATCGAGCCGCGCCTGAAGGAGATGGTGCGGCGGCTCATCCCCGACGACGAGCCGACGCCGGTCCCGCCGTGGTGGGTCACGCTCGTGCTGTTCATCGCCGGAGCCATCGCGATCTTCTCCAACGTCACCGATCGCAACTACGACCTCGTGGTGGGGATCCCGGGGCTCTTTGCCTCGATGATCATCTTCCTCCCCATCCTTCTCCCGGCAGCCGGTGCGTGGCGGAATCGCGTCGACGGTGCGGGACGTGGCACCGCCTGGTTCCTCATCCCGCTCGCGGTCCTTTCGACGCTCTTCCTCGCCGTCACCCTCTCCGGCTTCAAGCGTGTAGGGTTCACCGTGCTGTTGGGGCTCGCGCTCATTGGCGTCGCGGTCACGTACGGGACGTTGCAGATGGCGATGTGGCGTCGCGGGACGCGCTGGCTGCGGCTGCGTCGCGAGATGGCGCGGGCGCGCCGCTACCTCGCCGATGAGCTGCGCAAGCCGGAGCCCAGGCTCAAGGACGAGTGGTTCCCGTGGCTCATCGGGCTTGGGCTCGCGTCGCAGATGGACGGGTGGTTCAAGGCCTTTGGGGCATCGCGATCCAGCAGCATGCATCACGGTTCGTCGATGTCGTCAGGCTCGTCGTGGACGTCGGGCGGCGGCTCGTCAGGCAGCTCCTCGTGGTCCGGCATGGGTGGCGGCGGGGGATTCTCCGGCGGCGGGTCGAGCGGGATGTGGGTGGCGGCGGCAAGCTCGGTGGCGGCGGGGGTCTCCAAGCCGTCCAGTAGCTCCGGCGGTGGGAGTTCGAGCGGTGGGGGGAGTTCGGGTGGGGGAGGCGGGGGCGGGTGGTAGGGCCGGAGGGGAGAGCAACGCTCGACACCGAGGTACACAGAGGATGCACGGAGCTTCGCGGCGGGGCGGGCGTCGGCGCTCGCTCCTCCCTTCGTGTGAATGCAACGGGCGCCGGTGCCGCGGCATCTGCGGCACCGGCGCCCCTGCCTAACGGGCTCGCTAGGCGCCCAGGCCGAGCCCGAGGGCGACGAGGAGGATGGCCCCGGCGGGCTTCACGAGTTGGTCGACGAAGTCGAAGACTTCCCCTGCCATCTCGACGATCTTCTGCAGGGCGCGCAGTTCGTCGGCGGTGAGCGCCCGGCCGTTGGCCCCGGTGATCTCCGGCGATTCGGGGTTCCCCTTGGCGCTGGCGAAGAGCGCCCCGTTCACCGTGAACGTCGCGTTGAGGACGTTGTTCACCGTGGCGGCGGCGATGGAGATCACGTCCGATGCGGAGGAGATGGTCAGGTCGATCTCGCCGTCGCGGCTATCCGGGCGCCCCTTGAGCGTCGCGTTGACGGTGAACCCCTGCTGCGGCGCCACGAGCTTTGCCTTCACCGTGGCGGTGCCGTTCCCCAGGAGGGCGCTGGTCGCATCGACGGTGAAGTCGAGGCGGTCGCTCCCGTCCACGAGGAAGCCTTGCAACGCGAAGTTTGGCGTCCCCCCGGCGACGGCGAGGTCGAAGGCGTACGACAGTCTCGTCACCCCGCCGAGGACGACGACCAGCTTCACGCCGGCCACGCCAGCGGCTGCGCTCTTCTCGTCCGTGAGGTCGGCGTATCCGGTCTCCTGGCCAACGATCGGCTCGCCGCCCGACGATTCGGCGTACAGGATGAAGCGCGCCCCGTTGGACGGCGCCCCGCTCCGCGTCGAGACGATGTAGCGCTTGAGCGTGGCGTCGTAGATGTAGACCTTGCCGAGCGCGTTGGGGCGCATGACGGGGATGAGGGCGCTCCCGGCGTCGAGCGCGCTCGTCGTCAGGCGCGAGACGGCATCGGCGAGCCCGGCGCTCCACGGGGGAGAACCGTCAGGCGCAATGCGCGCGGCCGCGATCGAGGCACCGACGGCGCTCCCTCCGCCGTAGCGGGCGAGCTGCGTCAGCGAGGCGATGGCGCTCGAGCCGGCGACCTTCTCGACGGCGGTGACGCCGGCCACGACGCGCGAGGCGTTGAACGTGTCGCTGCCCGGTGACGTGGAGTCCTGGCAGGCGGTGAGGAGGAGCGCCGCAGCCGCGAGCGCCGCACCACGGCGAGGTGAGAGCATGGACATGGTCGTCTCCGGTGAGGGTCAGGTAGTGGGGAAGAGGGCGCGCGGCGCGTCGGCCCCATCGTTCTCTTCGCCGCTGCCACCCTCGCGGATGGCGCGCAGCTTGCCTTGCTGTTCGGGCGTCAGGAGGTTCTTCACCCGGATCACGAACGTCGCCTGACGCTTCTTGACCTCGTTCTCGATCTTGAGCACCTGGTCGATCTTGGCCAACGCCTTGGCCTCGTCGACCTTCGTGGCCTCGATGATCCCTTGCAGCTCGAGCGCCGGGTCGGCCATGTCGACCTGCAGCGGGACGAGCGCAACCTGCGTCGCCTTCATCTCGTCCAGGATCGCCTTGCGCTGCTGCGCGGTGAGCCCGATCGCGTTGGCGTGCTTGAGCACGAGTTGCGGATCGAAGAAGGCCTTGGCGAAGGCGTCGTCGGGCTTGGCTTGCGCGCCGGCGGTGCGAGCCAGTGGCACGGTCAGGAGCAACGCCGGAACGACGGCGAGCGCGAGACGGGTGAGCGGACGGCGGGGCATGTCAGTTCCTCCGGCGGGTGTTGGGGACCCCGTGGGTCATCGAGTCGTGGGTGGTGGGCGCCTGGAGCCGCGCACGGTCGGGCGCGCCGCCGTCGTCGGCGGGGAGCAGCGGGTACCAGTCGATGTCGCCGATCGAGGGGACGTCGTCGACCGTGTTCGCGGCGGCGAGATCGAGGAAGTAGTCGGTGGGGACGCGCATCGACCCGGGGACGAAGGCGAGCGTCGGGGCACTCGCCGGCGCCTCGGCGGTCGCGCTGGGCGACGAGGTCGTGCGGCCGCGCCAGGTGGCGAGCGCCACGGCGACGAACGCCACCGCGCCTAACGCCAACGCCGGGACGTGCCAACCTGTCGCGCGTCGCGTCGCCCCCGCCTCACGTGCCGCCGGACCGCGCAGCACACGCTCGAAGGCCGGCGCCCGTGACGCCTCCCGTTCGCGCAACGCCGTGAAGGCCTCGCGCAGCACCTGCTCGTCAGGCGGCGACGGATTGGGGGCGCGCGGCCCATGGTCGATGTGATCGTTCGCGTCGTGCGTCATGCATCCTCTCCCAGCAACAGGAGGCGCAAGCGCGCCTTCCCTCGTTCGTAATGCGTGCGTGCCGTCCCCACCGGGAGCCCCAGGACCTCGCTCGCTTCCTGGATCGTGAGCCCCTGATAGAAGACCAGGTGCAACACCTCCTGCTGCCGCGGCGACAGCCGGGGGAGTGCTGCGTTGAGCCCGGCAATCCGGTCATCGTCCGCGTGGGCTCCGACCGTGGTGTCATCGTTCCGGGCGTCGTGCCACCAACGCTCCAGGCGCGCCATGCTCAGCCATTGCCAGCGTGCCTGCTCCTGCGCCGTGCGCCGAATCACCCCAAACAGCCAGGTGGTGAAGCTCGAGCGCCCGTCAAAGCGTGCCTTGCCGTCCAGGACCTTGCAGTACGCCGTGTGCAGCACGTCCTCGGCGTCGCCGCGATTCCCCTGGCAGCAGCGCAGCGCCCAGGCATGGGCCGGGCGATGCGTCTGGGCCAGCGCCTCTCGCAGGTCGATCGTGGACAGTGGCGTGCTCCGCAGCGGGCGTGAACGGTTTCGGGAGTGTGTGGATCGGGGGGGCGCGCCATAGGACAGCGTTGCCGAGCTTTCGGCAAGGTGCCAAGTTGGCGCGTCGCGCCCCCCAAGCCCCTACGTCCCCCTCATGAGTCACGTTCCGGAAGAACATCTCGAGCTCCTCCGCGAGCTGCGCGCCGCGGGGAAGCTCATCCCATTCGTCGGTTCCGGCCTCTCCAAGCCGCTCGGTCTCCCCGACTGGGGGAACCTCATCGGGCTCGTGGGCGAGCAGCTCGGCTACGACCCCGACGTCTTCAAGCTCAACGGGACAGACCTGCAGCTGGCGGAATATTACGTCGCCTCGAAGGGGAGCATCGGGCCGCTGCGCAGCCTCATGGACCGCGCCTTCAACCCGACGGACGACAAGATCCGCGACTCGCGCCCGCACAAGGCGCTCGTGGACATGAAGCTCCCGCTGATCTACACGACCAATTACGACGAGATCATCGAGCGGGCCTTCGCGCTGCACGGGTCGCACTGCCACCCCATCGCCGGGATCGACGACATTGCCCGCGCCCCGGGCGACGCGACGCACGTCGTCAAGTTCCACGGGACCTTCAGCGACGACGCCTCGTTGGTGCTGACGGAATCGTCGTACTTCGAGCGGCTGGAGTTCGAGTCGGCGCTGGACATCAAGCTGCGCGGCGACACGCTGCGCGGGTCGCTCCTCTTCCTGGGCTACTCGTTCAGCGACGTCAACATCCGCTACCTGATGTACAAGCTCAACAAGCTGCGCCGTGCCGCCAAGCGCACCGGACGCGACGTCCCGGCCGCCTTCCTCACCACGTTCGGCACCGGGGAGATCCAGCGCACGATCCTCGCGCAGTGGGGGGTGGCCGTCATCGAGCTCGACACCGTCGACAAGTCGGGGAGCACCGCCGACTTCCTGGAGGCGTTGACATGAAGCTCTACTTCGTCAGCCGCAACGAATCGAAGATCGAGGAAGTCTCGGACCTCCTGCAGCTGCGGGGCGCCAAGGCGCCGCACGGGATCGAACTGATGCCCGTGCGCGAGAATGTGCAGGAGATCCTGTCGCCCGCCCTCGAGGACGTGGTGCGCCTCAAGGCCTACGAGGCGTACAAGCTCGTGCACCACCCGTGCATCGTGGAGCATGGGGGACTCTTCTTCGACGACGCGAAGGACTTCCCCGGCGTCTTCGGGCGCATCGTCTGGCGCTCGCTGCAGGATCGCATGACCGCCTTCCTCCGGGAGGGCGACTCGCGCCGCGCCGTTGCCCGCGCCTACCTGGGGTACTGCGACGGGCGCCGCATCCACATCTTCCGCGGCGAGACGACCGGTGAGGTCGCGCTTGCGGCGCGCGGTGAGTACAACCGCAACAGCTGGGACCCGATCTTCATCCCGCAGGGGTGCACCACGACCTACGGCGAGATGGGGATGCACGAGAAGCGCTCCACGTCGCCACTCATCAAGGCGTGGGATCTCTTCCTCGCGGAGATGACGTCCAAGACTGCGCGGACCGAGGCGCGCGACCCATGAGGACGGCTACCCGACACGAACTGCCAAGGACACGCGTCATCCGCGCGTTCCTCGCCTGCACCGCTCACCTGCTGCTGGCAGTTGGCGCATCGGCGCAGGTCGCCGTGCGGTCCGCCGCGCCGACGCGGTCGACGTCGACCAAGGCAGACGCCGCCGAGATTCGCGCCACGCGCGAACGCTCCAACGCCGCCATCGCCCGTCACGATACCGCGGGTATCGGCGCTTCACTCGCCTCGCACGTCGTCCTCGTCACCTCCAACTCGGTGACGAGCGTCGGGCGACAGGTCGTGCTGGACCGATTCGCCGAGCAGTTCACGGCGCGCCCTGACGTCACCTACCGCCGCACCCCGCGCGATGTCCGCGTCTTTGCGCCATGGGGAATGGCCGCCGAGTCGGGGACGTGGGCCGGCTCATGGACCGATCACGATGGCAAGGTCGCCGTCGGTGGCTCGTACTTCGCCAAGTGGCGACGCATCGACGGCCGCTGGTTGCTGGAGAGCGAGACGTTCGTGCCGGAGTATTGTCGCGGGGGGACGTACTGCGAGAAGGTGCCGTAAGGGAGACGGGAGACGGGAGAGCGCCTAACGGCGCGAAGGTGCGAGGCAGCCCGGCCCTCGCCCACCCGTCCAGCGAAGGCTGGGACCCATTGGTCGGGGCAATGCGGCACGAGCGGTGGTGCGTGCGCGAGGAAGATCGGTCTCACGCGAAGCCGCGAAGCCACGAAAACCGCATTGCGCGACGCGACACGCAGCGCGCGTCCCCGCCCTTCGCGCCTTCGCGGCTTCGCGTGAGACCTGCAGTTGCCCTTCGCACGAACCGGCGCCGAACCCGGTTCACGCGCCTAACGCCGCGCGCCCTACACCCACCCCTCCGCCACCGCCTGGTTGAACGTCACGAAGAGCGTCGCGAGAATCCCGACGTTCCCGATCAAGAGCCCGCCCCAGAAGGCGATCAGCCCGGACTGCTCGTCGGTCGTGTTCACGGCCCACCCCACCAACGCCAACCCGATCACCATCCAGACGAGGCAGAGGACCGCGGCTCGCGCGTAGACCCACCGGATCTCCCGCCGGACCGCTCGCTCCGTCGCCGCCAGCTCGGCGGCGCGCTCCTCGGGGGTGGGGAGTCTCGTTCGGGTTGGCGGCATGGAGGGCGGACGGGAGACGGGGGACGAGGGACGGGAGAGGAACCAATCCCCGGCACTTCCGGTCGCAATGATACCCACCTCCCGCGCCGAGTTCTCGCCGGCGCTCTCGTGCGGCGAAGCCGCGCCCCCGTCTCCCGTCCCCTGTCCCCCGTCCGCTCTCCCCCCATCCGGACGGCCGTCCCCCATCTCCCCGACCAGCTCAACGCCTGCATCTCCATGCCGATCTTTGACTTGCGCTCCGTCCGGGCACTCTCGGCCCCCCAGCGGAGTTCATAGGGCAGACGCCCCATTCCTTCAGGATCATCGCAGGTATGTTGAAGCACATACAGCACAGGGCACGGCGCGTCCTGGCGCTCCCTACCGCCACCGCCGAGCACCTGATTCCCGAGGCGACATCCGCCCCGGACTACCCCGCGAACTCCGCCCCCTCATCGGAGCCCGCTGTGAAGAAGCCTAAGGTTGTCATCATCGGCGGCGGCTTTGCCGGCATCGCTGCCGCGCGTGCCCTCAAGGGGAACGAGGTGGAGGTCGTCCTCATCGACCGCACCAACCACCACCTCTTCCAGCCGCTCCTCTATCAGGTGGCGACGGCGACGCTCGCCCCGTCGGATATTGCCGTGCCGATCCGCTGGATCCTGCGCCACCACGAGAACGTGCGCGTGGCGATGGGCGACGTGACGCACATCGATACCGCGTCGCGGCGCGTGATCCTCGACAACGGAGGGGGCGAGGAGTCGTATGACTTTCTCGTCGTCGCCGCGGGGGCGCGGCATGCGTACTTCGGGCACGACGAGTGGGAGGCCAACGCCCCCGGGCTCAAGTCGCTCGACGACGCGCTCGAGGTCCGCCACCGATTCCTGCAGGCGTTCGAGCAGGCGGAGCAGTGCACCGACCCCGTGGAGCGCGACGCGTTGCAGACGATCGTGATCATCGGCGGCGGCCCCACCGGTGTGGAGCTGGCCGGGCTGATGGCGACGATCGCGCGCGACGTGATGCACGACGACTTCCGGCGCATCGACACGCGGCAGACAAAGGTCATCCTCCTCGAAGGAGGCAACCGCATCCTCCCGGCCTTCGACGAGCACCTCTCGGCGGAGGCGCTCCACGACGTGGCCGAGCTGGGCGTCGACATCCGCCTCAACTCGATCGTCACGCGCATCGACGACGGGGCGGTGTGGGTGGGTGACGAACGCATCCCCACGCGCTCGATCTTCTGGGCCGCCGGGAACGCCGCCTCACCGTTAGGCGGCCTGCTCGGCGCCCCGCTCGACAAGGCCGGGCGTGTGCAGGTGCAACCCGACCTGTCCGTCCCCGGCCACCCCGAGATCTTCGTCGCCGGCGACCTTGCCGCCTTCGTGCGCGAGGACGGGCGTCCGGTGCCGTCCGTTGCACCTGCGGCCAACCAGATGGGAACGTTCGCGGCGAAGAACATCCTGCGCACCCTGCGCCACCAGCAACGCCGCGACTTCCGCTACTTCAACAAGGGCGATCTCGCGACCATCGGCCGCCACCGCGCCGTGGCCGCCTTCGGCAAGGTGGACTTCACCGGGATCCCCGCGTGGCTCCTCTGGCTCTTCGTCCACATCATGTACCTCGTGGGCTTCCGTAACCGCGTGACGGTGCTGATCCAGTGGGCGTGGGCGTACTTCGCCTATCAGCGCGGGTCGCGGCTGATTACGGGTGGGGCGTTCCGCGGACGGCGGGGCGGGGCTGGGGGGATGGAGCGCAGCGTGAAAGTCGCGTAAGGGCGGACGGGAGACGGGGGACGGGAGACGGGAGTGTCCCTGCACGCGTGCGTGCAGGGACAACGGCCCAACAGCCTGACTGCCTAACAGCTTCAACACGGGGGATGCACGGAGGCACGGGGGGCACGGGGGGAGACGCGGATCGCGCTCTCCTCCGTGTCCCCCGTGTCTCCGTTTACCTCCGTGTTGAGGTTGTTGAACTTCGTGCGCGTCGCCGAGACCGCCTGACAGTGCGGCGAGCGCTGCGCCGGGCGGCTCTGTGGGCGTGACAAAGATCGATCTCACACGAAGACACGAACGCGCGAAGAGGACCCCGCGAGCGATCAGGTGAAGTAGTCGCCGGCCCTCTTTGGTGCCTTCGTGGCTTCGTGTGAGACCAGCTCCCCGAGCACCACGCGCCGACGCCAGCCTCCGCCCCCATAGCCGCCCCGCCCCTAGCGCTGCACCTTCTCCGCAACGTCAACCACGCACGCATGCCCCGCCGCCTCGCCGTCGCCGTCCTTCCCGTCCTTGCCCTCGCCGTCCTCCCCACCGACGGCACCGCCCAGTGGACCAACCGCTACCCGAAGAATGCGGGTTACGGGCATCACGTCTACCTCGAAGGCTACGAACTCCCGATCATGGCCCCCGGGGTGATGGACTTCGCGCAGGGGCGCGATGGGGCGATCGTCTTCGCGTCGCGGGGGTGGCTCTGGCGATTCGACCTGGCGAGCGGGGTCGCCACGCGCCTGACGAGTGGCGCCGGCGTCGACTCGCGACCGGCGTGGTCGCCGGACGGGAAGGCGCTCGCCTTCGTGCGCGATGACTCGCGGACGCTGGCGGTGATCGTGCGCGACATGGCGAGCGGGCGAGAGGTGGAGGTCGATCGGGGGATGGCGATGGATCCGGTCTTCACCCCGGACGGGCGCGGTCTCGTCTACGCCAACGTCACGACGGGGGGCGACCTCGATCTCTACGGCTACGACCTCACCACGCGCCAGCGCGCGCGCATCACCACCGAGGCAGGCGTCGAGCTGCGCCCACTCGTTGCGGCTGACGAGTCGTCGCTGCTCTACGTCAGCAAGAGCCGCGGCGGCGGTGACCAGGTGCGCGTGCGTTCCATGGCCGACGGGAAGGAGCGCCCCCTCCTGATGGGGAACATCGTCTCGCAGCTGCGCCCCGCGCTCTCGCCGGACGGGAAGCTCCTGGCCTACAACTGGCCTGCCGGCGACGGATCGTGGCAGCTCCGCCTCGTCTCCGTGGAGCGCCCGGGCCCCACCACGCAGCTCGTCGCCCGCCCCGGCGGCCGCCCCATCGCCCCCGCATGGAGCGCCGACGGCCAGTGGATCTACTACTCCGAGGGCGATGCGCAGCAGGTCCCGCAGCTCTGGCGTGTCGCCGCGGTGGGGGGCGAGCCGCAACGGGTCGACGTGCGCGCGTGGGAGTGGGGAGCGCCGACGGGGCGCCTCGTCGTCGAGACGCGCTGCCCCACCTGCGACGATTCACCCGCCAGTCGCAACGCCGCCCGCCTCCACGTGACCGACGCCGCGGGGCACCCGCTCATCCCGGCGCAGGGGATGTCGCGCTTCGACGGGCAGAACGGGCGCGTCTTCTTCTACACCCCGGGGACGATCACCCTCGACGTCCCCGCGGGCGAGGTGACCGTCCGCGCGGTGAAGGGGCTCGCCAGCAAGGAAGTCACGGCAACGGTGCGCGTGCGCGCCGGCGAGCAGTCGACCGCCTCGCTCGAACTCGCGCCCCTGTGGAACGCGCGCAGCGCCGGCTACTACTCGGCGGACCATCACTTCCACCTCAACTATGGCGGCCCGCTTGCCCTCGCACCGGCCGACCTCCTTCCGCTCCTCGCCGGCGAGGACCTCGACGTGGCCACGCCGATGCTCGCCAACCTCCACAACCGCTTCGAGGACCAGCCGCTCTTCGACTGGCGTTCGTTAGGTTCGGCGCCGCTCGTCTTCTGGGCGCAGGAGGTCCGCTCCCACTTCCTCGGCCACGTGGGGCTCCTCGGCACCACGCAGCTCTTCTGGCCCTGGGTCTGGGGGCCCGGCTACGAGGTCTACGGGCGCGACGATCGCACCAACGCCGAGCCCATCGCCTTCGGGCGCGCGCAAGGAGGGGCCGGGTACTACGTGCACCCGGTGAGCGGGACGCGCACCCCGTTCACCGAGGCGGCGATGAGCACCCTCCCCGTCGAGCTCATCGCCGACGGCGTGCACGGCAACGTCGACCTCATCGAGCTCGTCTGCCTGTGGAGCAACTCGATCGGGTCGACGGAGCTCTGGTATCGATTGCTCAACGCCGGCTTCCCCATCGCCCCAAGCGGCGGGACCGACGTGATGGCCGACTTCCACCGCACCATGGCCGTCGGCGCCACGCGCGTCTACGTGCACCCCAACGGGGCCTTCAACTGGCCCAACTACTTCGCCGCGCTCAAGGCGGGGCGCTCGTTCGTCACCAATGGCCCCATGGTGCAGCTGACGGTGGACGGGATGCTCCCCGGCGACGTCATCGCCGCCAGCCGCGAACTCCCCTTCACCCTGAACGTCGCCTCCGCCGTCGCCATCGACAGCGTCGCGATCGTCGTGAACGGGAAGACGGTGTGGAGCGAAGCGCCCCCTGACGCGTCGGGGAAGGCGACGTATCGCGGGAAGATCCGCGTCCCCGCCGGCGGGTGGGTCGCGGCGCGCGTCGTGGGGCCCAACACCACGGCGTGGCCGGCGATGGGGGAGTACACCTTCGCCCACACGGCGCCGCTCTGGATCGGCAGGAAGGGGAGCACCGATCTCGTCGCCCGCAAGGCGGCCGCCGCCGACCTGCTGGCCGCGTTAGGCGCGAACGAGAAGCGCCTCGACGCCGGCTACGCGGGGAGCGAGATCCCGCGCCTCAAGGGGTACTTCGCGGAGGCGCGGACGATCCTGCAGGGGCTGTCGCGCTGACCGTGCTCGCCGCCACCAGCCGGTGCACCCGCTTCACCAGCTCGGACGGTGACACCGGCTTCTGCAGGAACTCGGCTCCCGGCGGGAGCGTGCTCAGGAAATCCACCTCCCCCGGATAGCCGGAGAGGAGGAGGATCCCCAGCTGCGGAAAGCGCACGCGCAGGCGCCGCGCCAGCTCCAACCCGCCCATGCGCGGCATCACGACGTCGCTCACCAGGATGCACACGTCGGGATTGGCATCCGCCAGTTGCAACGCCTCGCGTCCATCGCCTGCCGAGATGACCCGGAAGCCGCTCCCGGTGAGCACCGTGGCCTGCAGCGCCCGCACGGCGTCGTCGTCCTCCACCAGGAGCACGACCTCGCCGTCCGCGACTGGCGCCTCCGACGGCAGTACCGTATCGGGCGACTCGGCCGGCGCGGCAACTTCCGGGAGGTACACGGTGAACGTCGAGCCGACGCCAAGCTCGCTCGAGACGCGGATGAAGCCCCCCGCCTGCCTGACGATACCATAGCTCGTCGCGAGGCCAAGCCCCGTCCCCTCGCCCATCGCCTTGGTCGTGAAGAACGGCTCGAAGAGGTGCGTCAACACCTGCTCGGTCATCCCGCTCCCGGTGTCGCTGACGGCAATCGTCACGTAGTGCCCGGCGGGGGCCTCGGGATCCTCGCCCGGGTCGACCGTCGTGTGGTCGACGTCGAGCGTGATCTCCCCGCCACCACGGATCGCGTCGCGCGCGTTCACCACGAGGTTCATCACCACCTGCTCCACCTGCCCCGGGTCGGCGAACGCATAGTGATCGGCAGCGGACGGGGTGATGTGGAAGGTGATCGACTCCGGGAGGAGGCGCGCCGCCATGCGCGCGGTGCCCGACACCGTGTCGTAGACGTTGAACACGCGTGGCGCGACCACCTGGCGCCGCGCGAACGAGAGCAGCTGCCGCGTGAGGTCGGCCGCGCGGCGAGATGCCGCCCCGATCTCCACCAGCCCTTCGCGCACCAACCCGGTCGACGCCGGGAGCGAGAGCTGCGCGTGCCCGGCGATCACGGTGAGGATGTTGTTGAGGTCGTGCGCGATGCCACCGGCGAGTCGCCCGACGCTCTCGAGCTTTTGTGACTCGCGCAGCGATGCTTCCAACCGCGCGCGCTCTCCGACGTCGCGGGCGTTGATGATGACGACCGGATTCCCCTCGAGGTCCACCCCGCGCGACGTCACCACCTCCAGCTGCACCCAGTTGCCGTCCTTGTGTCGAACGCGGGCCAGGAAGGGAGGGGTCGCCGCGGGCTCGGCGGCCGACTGTCGCTCCAGCCGCGGGCGGTCACCTTCGTTCACGAAGTCGAAGATGTGCTGGCCCAGGGCCTCCTCGCCCCAGCCGAGGAGGCGCCGCGCCGACGGGCTCGCGTACTGCACGGCGAGCGAGGCGTCGAGGACGGCGATGATGTCGCTCGAGTACTCGATCTGTTGCCGGAACTCCCGCTCACGGCGCTCGATGGCGCGGTTCCCCCCTGCACGCTCATCGGCCAACCCCATCGCCGCCATCGTCGCCGCGACCGAGGCAATCCACAGCAGGTCGAGGAGCGACAGCCAGTTCAGGCTGAATGGGTACTCCGGAACACGCCCGGCCGCGCGCATCGACCAATACACGAAGTAGTGCAGGTGCGAGGCGCCGTAGAGCCCCAGCGCCACCGCCATCAGGCGCCCGGGACGATTGCGCTCGCCGAGCGAGCGCCAGATGACGATGGCGCTCCCCAGGAACGCGGTCGCGGTCACGGCGCTGTGATAGATCAGGCGCAGGTTGCGCGAGTCCATCGCGAAGGCGGCCAGCGAGACCGCACTCCCGAGGATGACGGCCACGGCGAGCGCGATGGCCAGTTGCCGCCGGTCCACGAGGCGTCGTTGCACGAAGCCGATCGCCCCGATGATCATAAGCGCCCCGGCCAGCGTATTCGCCACCTGGGTCGCCATCGAGACGCCGAGCCGCACCCCCACGCTCCCCACCTGCTGGTGGGCCAACACGAACGACAGCGCGCCGATGAGGTAGTACGCCCCCTCTGCCCCCCACGCCGCCGCCCAGTGCCGGTAGTGCGCCGACGACCTGGAGTCCGAGAACCATCGCAGCACGGTGGCGATCATCACCGCCATCGCGCCGGAGATGAGCAACGCGAAGAGACTGAGTTGGGCGTCGAACGTCATGGTCGCTGCGCGTCCTCTCGCCTTCTCCGCTAGAGTTGCTCGAACCTCGCCTGGAAGAAGCGCAGGTAGCGAGGTTCGTACACCATCTTGAGCCCCCGCGCAGACTCGCGCGCATCGTACACCATCTTCACGCTCTCGGCCACCACGTCCATGTGCGCCTGCGTGTACACGCGCCGCGGAATCGTCAGGCGGGTGAGCTCCAACTTGGGATAGTGATGGTCGCCCGTCTTGGGGTCGCGTCCCGCACTGGCGATCCCGCGCTCCATCGAGCGGATCCCCGAGTCCAGGTACAACTCGGCGGCCAGCACCTGCGCCGGAAATTCTACCTGCTTCAGGTGCGGATAGAAGGCCCTCGCGTCGAGGAAGACGGCGTGCCCGCCGACCGGCTGCACGATGGGGATCTCCCAATCCGTCAGCAGCTCGCCCAGGTAGCGCACCTGCCCGATGCGCGAGCGCATGTGATCGTCCTGCACGCTCTCCTCGATCCCGATCGCCATCGCCTCCATGTCACGCCCGGCAAGTCCCCCGTAGGTGTGCAGCCCCTCGTACAGCACCACGAGGTTGCGCAGCTCCTCGAAGAGCGGGAAGTCGTTCACCGCCAGCCACCCGCCGATGTTCACCAGCGAGTCCTTCTTGGCGCTCATCCACGCCCCGTCGGTGTAGCCGCAGAACTCGCGCAGGATCTCGGCGACGCTCTTGCCGGCGTAGCCCTCTTCGCGCTCCTGGATGAAGAAGGCGTTCTCCACCATGCGCGTCGCGTCGAGGTAGACCTTGATCCCCAGCGGCTCGCACAGCGCGCGCAGTGCCTTGATGTTGGCCATGCTCACCGGCTGCCCGCCAGCCATGTTCACCGTGCCGGCAACCGAGATGTAGGCAACCTGCGCCGCGCCCACCCGGTCGATCAGCGCCTGCACCTTCCCCAGGTCGACGTTCCCCTTGAACGGGTGCAGCGACGCCGGGTCGTGCGCCTCGTCGATGATGACGTCGGTGAAGATCCCGCCGGCAAGCTCCTGGTGGGCGCGCGTCGTGGTGAAGTACATGTTGCCGGGGACCCACTGCCCCTGCTTGATCACTGCCTGCGAGATCAGGTGCTCGGCGCCGCGCCCCTGGTGCGTGGGGACGATGTACTGGTAGCCGTAGTACTTCTGGATGGCGGCTTCCAGGTGGTAGTAGTTGCGGCTGCCGGCGTACGCCTCGTCGCCCATCATCATCCCGGCCCACTGCCGGTCCGACATCGCGCTCGTCCCGCTGTCGGTGAGCAGGTCGATGTAGACGTCGTCGCTCCTGAGGAGGAAGGTGTTGAAGCCGGCCTCGGCGAGCGCGCGCTCGCGCTGCGCGCGCGAGGTCATGGTGAGCGGCTCGACCATCTTGATCTTCCAGGGCTCGGCCCAGGAACGGCGGCCGAACTGCTGGCCCATGGTGCGTGGCGTGGGGTGCGTCATGGCGGGGACTCGGGGAGAAGCGGAGGGGGAGATGCAAAAGGGCGCGAACGCCTAACGCGTTCGCGCCCACTCAAGATCGGCAGAAACCCGGGAGCCTCTGTCGGCTATTGCCCCACGCGTGGTCCGCACACCGGTCAATCTGGTCAGACCAAGCGCGCCGGCTCAGCGCGGGCGCATCACCAGGTAGAGCCCCAGCGCGGCAATGACCATCACCGCGGCGATCATCACCCATCGCCCGCCCAGGCCGCCCGGCGCTCCCTGCGATCCTGCCGCCGCTGGCGCACTGTTGGCTGGAGTTGGGGCGCTCGCGGCCGCGCTGCTTTCCTGCTCGGGCGAGCCCGCGGCGAGCAACCCCGCCGCCTCCCCCGCCGTCACCCGCATCATGTAGCGCTCGCGCGAGGCGCTGCGCCGCGCGTCGTTGAGTGCGTCGACAAAGGCCGTGGCGGTCGCGAACCGCTCCTGCGGCTCCTTGGCCAGCGCGCGCGCCATCACCACCTCCACCGGCGCCGCGATGTCGTCGCGCAGCGCGCTCAGCGACGGCATGGGCTCGGTGAAGTGCGCCGCCACCACCGCGCGCGTCGTCTTTCCCACGAACGGCGGGCGCCCCGCGAGCATCTCGAACAGGACGCACCCTAACGCGTAAATGTCGGAGCGACCGTCCACCGGGCCGGCCGCCGCCTGCTCCGGCGACATGTAGGCCACCGTCCCCACCGCGATCCCGGCGCGCGTGAGCGAGTTCCCCTTCGCGTTCGTCACCAGCTTGGCGATCCCGAAGTCGGCGACCACCGCCGTCCCCATCGAGAGGAGGATGTTCTCCGGCTTGATGTCGCGGTGCACGATGTTGCGCCCGTGCGCGTAGTCGAGCGCCACCGCCACGTCGTGCGCGATGCGCAGCGCGTCGTCGAGCGGGAGCTGTCCCTCGCGCGTCATCCGGTCGCGCAGCGACTCCCCTTCCACCGCCGGCATCACGTAGTACAGCAGCTCCTCGGCTTCACCCGAGTCGAGGAGCGGGACGATGTGCGGATGGTTGAGCGTGGCGACGAAAGCGATCTCGCGGATGAAGCGCTCGTGCCCCATCGCCTCGGCCACCTCGGGGCGAAAGACCTTCACCGCCACCGGGCGCTGGTACTTGAGATCGGTCGCCAGGAAGACGGTCGCCGTCCCTCCCGTGGCCAGCTCGCGCTCGACACGGTAGCGACTCCCCAGCGCCTCGTTGAAGCGCGCGACGCGAGCCGCCGAGCGTTCGTCCTCGCCCATTACTCGTCTCCGTCGGTCCAGCCGCGTGGCTTCATCTCCGTCCCCACTCCCCCCATGATCGCGAGCCCAGTCACGCGCACCACCGGTGAATTGTCGCTGGCCACGCCTGGTGAGTCATCGAAGCCGCCCATGATGGCAATGCCGTTGGTCTCGAGCCGAACGCCGGGTGGGACGCGGATGTGCACCCCCCCCATTATCGCCATCACCTTGATCTCCGTCACGGGGGACGTGAGGACAGCGTCGCGCAGATCGAGCTCGGCTCCCCCCATCAGCGCCCAGATGGTCATCCGCTCGGGGACAAACCAGCGCCCCTTCCGTGAGAACCCTCCCATGATCGCCAGCATCGTCCCGCCCCCCACCTTGCGCCCGGCGTCGGTGGCGAGGACCGGGGAGCGGTTGGGGTCGAGGACTGGGAGATCGGTCGTGAGCGCCGAGAGCTCGTACCACTGCGACGCCCCCAGCGCGGCCTGCACGCGGAACTCGTACTCCTCCACTGTGAGGTGATCCAGGGCGAAGTGATCGCCGAGGAGCGTCACCACCTGCTCGCGTTCCCGCTCCCCCACGCGCGCGGGGATCGAACGAGGGTCGAGCGGACGTGGCGATCCGGACTCCATGGTGGCTCCGTCACTCAGTGTTGTGCGACTGCTGCCGAACTGCAAATCCCCCAAAGCTCGACACGGAGGTTCACGGAGGCAGCACGGAGGTTCACAGAGGTGATCGCCCGCAACTGAGTCTCCTCCGTGATCCTCTGTGCGGCCTCCGTGTACCTCTGTGTCACGCTTTTCTGGTCAGGCGCAACCTACCTCGCCAGCCGCCCCGCCACACCGAAACCTACGCCGCCGCGGCCGCCTTGGGTTTCGCGTACTGGTCCAGCCCGAGCCCCAGGAAGATCGTGACGAAGACGGCGACGGCGGAGGTGTAGAAGGGGATCCCGACCCCCAGCCGGTCGAAGGCGAAGCCGGCCCACAGCGGGACGAGGATGCGCGCCACGCCGCCGAAGGTCTGCTGCAGCCCCATGTACAGCCCGCGCTCGCTGGGCGAGATCACGCGCGAGAGGAGCGCCGTGACGCAGGGGAAGGTGAAGGCCGTCCCCAGCGGGACGAAGGCGACGGCGATGGCCAGCATCCCCAGGTTCTGCGACAGCGGCATCCCGGCGATGCCTAACGCCAGGAGCGTGACCCCCCAGCGCGACAGGCGCGCCTCGCCCAGCTTGTCCACCGCGCGCCCCAGCAGCAGGACGCGGGTGAAGACCGAGATGGCGCCGACGTACATGAAGAAGTAGCCGATGTGACCCTCGTCCACCGCGAAGCGTGCCGCCAGGAACAACGGCAGCATCGCCGTCACGCCCTGGAACGACCCCATGGCGATGGCGTAGATCCAGATGAGGCGCGACGGCGCCTCGCCCGAGTGCGTGATGACGCGCCAGACGGCCTCGCGCGACGTCTTGCGCGCGGGTCCGGCGGCGTGGTGTTCGCGCGATTCGTGGAGGAAGCGGTTCACGAACCACATGTTGATCACGCAGAGCACCGCGGCGACGATCCCCGGCGCGGCGCGCCCCAGCATGAAGTGGGCGTCGCCCGGCGCGAGGTCGGTCTTCCCCAGCCCTACGGCGGCGGACCCCAGCACGGGGCCTAACGCGACGCCGAGGTTGGTGGCGGCGGAGAGCCACCCCAGCGAGCGGGCGCGGTCCTTGGGCTCGACCGAGTCGGCGACGTAGGCCTGGATGACGCCGACCGTCCCGCCGCCGGCCCCCTGCAGCACGCGCGACAGGAAGAGGACGAAGAGCGAGGTGGCGAAGCCGAAGACGAGGTAGGCGAGCGCCGACGCGCCTAACGCGATCATCAGCGCCGGGCGCCGCCCGTGCTTGTCGGAAAAGCGCCCCCACATCGGCGCCGAGAGGAGCTGGGCGATGGTGAAGGAGGTGACCAATATGGCCTGGATCATCCCGATCCCGAGGTGCACGGGACCGAGCTGCAGCCCGTCCGTCGCCAGCTCCTTGGCGTAGAACGGGATGATCGGGATGATCATCAACAGCCCGATCATGTCGATGAAGGCCGTCGCCATGAGGGCGAACAGCTTGGGCGGGATCTTGCGCACTTCCTGCGCAAGGATGAAGAGGAGGCCGGCCGCGATGACCCCTCCCACCACCCGGACGACGGGCGACTGCAGCGATTGTGCGAGCTCGAGTTGGGCCAAGCGCTACTCGCTCACCTTGCCTAACGCCGATGGCGGTGTTGCCCGTCCCACCACGCCGGCGACCGCGATGATGGTGAGGACGTAGGGGATCATCTCCACGAACTGCGACGGGATCAGCTGGAGCCCCTGGAGCTGGATCTGCAGCGTTTCCGCCGCCGCAAAGAGGAGACAGGCCACCGCCACGCGCCCGGGCTCCCACTTGCCGAAGATAACCGCCGCGAGCGCAATGAAGCCGCGCCCCGCCGTCATACTATCGGTGAATTGATGCTGCTCGAGGGCCAGGTACGTCCCCCCAAGCCCTGCCAACGCCCCCGCCCCCAGCACCGCGATCCACCGCACCCGGTTCACCCCCACCCCAAGCGAGGCCGCCGCCTCCGGCTTCTCCCCCACCGCCCGAAGCCGCAGCCCAAACGGCGTGCGATAGAGGATCCACCACACCAGGACGAGAGAGAGTATCCCAACCGGCACCAAAGGGTTCGCGAGCGAAGCGAGCACTCCCGTCTCCCGTCCCCCGTCTCCCGTCCCGACAAAGTCGAACCCCGGCACGCGCGGCGAGTTGGACGAAGAATCAAAGGCGAGCCGCAGGAAGAACCGCGTGATCCCCACCGCCATCAGGTTGATCGCGATCCCGACGACGACCTGGTCGGCGCGGAAGCGGATGCTCGCCACTGCATGCAGCAGCGCCGCGGCCACCCCGCCGGCGATCCCGCAGAGGATGCCCACCCACGGCGACCCGCTGTAGTGCGTCCCCAGCACCGCGGTGAAGGCCCCGGTGAGCATCCACCCTTCGAGCGTGAGGGCGATGACCCCCGAGCGCTCGGAGAGGACGCCGCCGGATGCTGCAAAGAGGTAGGGGATCGCGATGCGCAGCGTCTGGACAAGGAAGGCGAGGAGGATCACTTCGCCCCCCCGCGCGCGTTCCGGATCAGGCGCTGCACCTCGGGGACCGAGGTCGCCACGGCGATGATCACTACCGCCGTGAGGACGTCGACCATCTGCTTGGGGACGACCGCGTTCACCGCCAGCCCGCCCTGCGACAGCGTCGCGAAGAGGAGTGCCGCGATGACGACCCCCACCGGGTGGTTGCGTCCCACCAGCGCGACCGCGATCCCGAGGAAGCCGGCGCCGGCCGCGAACCCTTCTTCATAGTACTGCTTGTAGCCCAGGACGTAGTTCGTCCCCCCGAGCCCGGCGAGCGCCCCGCCTAACAACATCGCCCGCAGCCAGACGCTCCCCACCTTCACCCCGCCGTACTCCGCGGCATCCGGCTGGAGCCCGACGGCGCGCAGGTCGTACCCCGCGCGCGTGCGGAAGAGATACCACCACGCGTACCCCGCCGCGGCCAGCGCCACGAGCAGGACGAGATTCGCCGCTGAGCCGGCGAAGGACGGGATGATCGACGACAGTCGTGACACCGCCCCCGCATGGATCTCCGGCGTATGCAGCGACTCCGCCACGTTGAGCTTCGTGGCGATGAGCCAGTTGAGGAAGGCGAGGGTGATGAAGTTCACCATGATGGTGACGATCACTTCGCTCGCCCCGAAGCGCGACTTGAGCACTCCCGGCACCGCCGCCACCGTCGCCCCGCCTAACGCTGCCGCGCCCAGGCAGAGCGGAATCGCCAGGAACGCCGGCGCCCCAGCCGGCAGCAGCAACCCGACCACGGCGGCGCAGAAGCCACCCATCGCCAGCTGCCCCTCCGCCCCGATGTTGAAGAGCCCCGCCCGCAGCGCCATCGCGACAGACAGTCCCGTGAAGGTCAGCGTCGTCGCCTTGTAGATCACCTGCCCCAGCCCGTAGGCATTCCCCCACGTCCCCTCTATAAGAAGGACGAAGACGTCGGCTGGCGACTGCCCGAAGCTGAGAATCAGGACGTCGCCCACCACTGCCGCGATGAGCAGCGCCGTAAGTGGTGGCAGCAGCGCCGCCACCAGACGGGAGACCGGAGACGGGGGACGGGAGACGCTGTCGGCGCCCGGGCGGGGGATGGCGTCGTTGATCATGCTCATGCCGCACCACCGCCGTTAGGCCGTTGCCCTTCCGGCGCCGAAGGCGCCACTCCCGTCTCCCGTCTCCCGTCTCCCGTCCCCGAATGTTCGCCCGTGCGCGTCGCCCCGGTCATGTACTCGCCCACCAGTTCCTGCGTCGCCTCCGCCCGGCCGAGCGTCGCAACGATCTTCCCCTCATACATCACCGCTACCCGATCCGCGAGCGACAGGACTTCCACGAGGTCCGCCGAGATGAGCAACACCCCCTTCCCGGCTTCGCGTGCTTGCCGCAGCTGCTCGTGAATGAACTCGATCGCCCCCACGTCCACGCCGCGCGTGGGCTGCGAGGCGAGCAGCACCGAGTATTCGCGCCCGCGCATCTCCCGCGCGATCACGATCTTTTGCTGGTTGCCGCCGGAGAGCGAGCGCGCCGGCAACTCCGCCGATGGCGGCCGGATGTCGAACTCCCGGATGCGCGCCGTCGCGTTGCCTTGCACCTGCTCCCCCTGCAGCACCCCGCCACCGCCGGCAAAGCGATGCTGCAGCCCGAGGATCAGGTTGTCCCCGATCGAGTAGTCGAGGACGAGCCCGCGCCGGTGCCGATCTTCCGGGATATGCGACAACCCCATTTCCGCGCGCTCGCGCACGGAGAGCTCGTTCACCGCCTTCCCCGCCATCGAGATCGTCCCGGCGGATGGCTTTCGCAATCCCGCAATCGCCTCGATCAACTCCGTCTGCCCATTCCCCTCCACGCCGGCGATCCCAAAGATCTCTCCCGGCAGCACCTCGAAGGAGAGGTCATCCACCTCGTTAGGCTTCCGCGACGACGCGACCGTGAGGCGCGCGACGGAAAGCACCGGAGTCTGACCCGACAGCGAAGGCGAAGCCGAGCCCCCGCCGAGTGCCCGCCCCCCCAGGGTCGACCCCTCGTCCTCTCGTCCTCTCGTCCTCTCGTCTTCCAGGCTCGCCTGAGCGAGCCTCACATCGCGCCCCACCATCATCTTCGCGATGCCCGCCGGCGTCGTCTCCGCCGTCTGCACCTCGCCAACGGTCGCCCCCGCCCGCATGACGGTGATGGAGGACGACGCTTCCATCACCTCATCCAGCTTGTGCGTGATGAGCACGACGGTGCCGCCTTCCGCCGTCAGCTTGCGTAGCACCCGCCACAGCTCCGTGACTTCGGGCGGCGAGAGGACGGCGGTGGGTTCGTCCAGAATGAGGATCCTCGCCCCGCGATAGAGCACCTTGAGGATCTCCACGCGTTGCAGCTCGCCGACGCTGAGGTCGGACACCAGGCGCGACGGATCCACGCGCAGCCCCGTGCGCTCGCACAGCTCCCGCACCGCGCGCTCCGCGCCGGCGCGATCCAGCTGCACCCCCTTCGTGAGCTCCTGCCCCAGCACCAGGTTCTCGGCGACGGTCAGCGTCGGGACGAGCATGAAGTGCTGGTGCACCATCCCCACGCCGGCGGCGATCGCCTCGCGCGTCGACCACCCGGTGACGTCCTTGCCGTCGACCTCCACGCGCCCGCCGTCCGGGGGGTACATCCCGGCCAGGATGCGCATCAGCGTCGACTTGCCGGCGCCGTTCTCGCCGACCAGCGCGTGAATCTCCCCACGTCGGACGGTGAGCGTGGCGTCGCGGTTGGCGCGGACCTCGCCGAAGCGCTTGGAGACGCCGATGGCGCGGAGGGCGACGGGGGAGCCCGGGGTACCGGGGGTGCTGGGGGCTGTCATCGGCGACCGGTCAGGCGGGAGCCAAGGGCGGTCTCACGCGAAGGCGCGAAGTCGCGAAGTCAGGGGGGGGCGGCGGCGCTCGCGAGCGCGCCAGGGTGGGGCGGAACGTGGTTCGGCATGAGGGCGGGAAAGCTCGTGGGGGGCAGGGGAGCGGGGAAGGGGGGGCGCGAGGCGCGTCGGCCGCCGTGATGGGGGAGCGCCCCCCGCGGTGGCCGGTGCGCGAGCCTCCCGGCCCCCCTCGCCGTCACCCCACCCGCCGCTCGCCCCCCCCCGCGCTCGTCACCCCCCGCCAGCGCGTCCACGCGCGCAGGGGAAGCCGAACGGTGCAGTCCACGCAATCGTCGGCGTGTCGCGGCCGAGGGACCGCCCGCCGCGTGACGGTGCGGGGGACGCCGGCGGGCATGCTCGCGTACGTGGATATCCAGCAACTAACGCGTGAGAGCGCTCCAACGTCGCAACCATACGTGGTGGCGCACGGTCCGCTTGTGACAGGACGGCGGTGTGACGCGTTTTCTCCGTGGAGGCAATCCGCTTGACGTCTCGCCCCGCGATCGGGGGCCTCCAGTTTCCCTATTGCGTCCGACGCAAGGCGGCGTGAGCGTGTGGTCGGTGGGCGCTGCTGGCCCATCACGGATCATCGACTCGTTAGGGCCGACCCTCGACGCGATGTCATGACGCAGCAGGTCGGCATCGATCCGGCGATGTCGCAGCGGTCGCAACTGTGCGGTCGTGACCACCAGCGTCCGCTACGATCCTCGGTTTCTTCTCTCCATGCGCATCCTCCTCGGGGTCTCCTCCATCGCGGCGCTCCTGGTCGGCGGCGGGGTCGTCGCCTCGACGCACGAGCCCACCACGCTCGAGCGCATTCGAGCGACCGGCATCGTGCGCATTGCCTACACCAACGAACCGCCGCACTCGTGGCGCACGCGCGAGGGACGCATCACCGGCGAGAGCCCCGAGGTCGCGCGACGCGTCCTGCACGACATGGGGGTCGATAGCATCGAATGGGTGTGGAGCCCCTTCCGCTCGATCTTCCTCGAGTTGCGGAGCGGGCGCGTGGACCTCGTCGCCGCCGGCGCGTACATCACCCCCGAGCGTGCGCGCGACGTCCGCTTCACACGCCCCACCATCGAGCTGCCAACCACGCTGCTGGTGCGCGCGGCCGACACCAGCTGGCTCCATTCCATCGAGGAGCTGGCCGCGCGCGACGACGCGGTACTCGCCATCCTGGCTGGGTCGGCCGAGCGCGAACTCGCGCGACAGCTGAAGATCGACGAGCGGCGCCTCGTCATCGTCCCCGACATGGAGGCCGGGCACGCGGCGGTGCTCTCGGGGCGCGCTCACGCCTTCACGGCCTCCCTCGTCTCGGCGCGCATGCTGCGCGCGCACGACGGGGATTCGTTGCGCCTGGCGGTGATGCGCGCCGTCCCGCCGGGATCACCCTTCGAAGCGCTCGGCGTCGGGCGGTCGGCGCTGGTCGTGCGTCTCGATGACGACGAGTTCGCGCGCATGCTCGACCAGCACCTCGCCAGCTACCTGGGGTCGCCCGATCATCGCGCGCTCCTGGCCCGACTTGGCATCAGCCAGGACCTGGCGCCCGTGAAGAGTCCGTAGTGAGGAACCGCCGCCGATTCGGCTTGCTCGTCCCGATTGCCGCTGCCCTGCTGGTGGCGATCGTGCTCCAGTGGAGCCATGTCGTGCGGCGACGTGAGGTGGATCGGGCCGAGGTCTCACTCGAGCAGGCGACGCTGATCCGGATGTCCCTGGCGCGCGCGGCGCTCGCCCGCGCGCGCCAGGAGGTCGGCGATCCAACCGCCGGTCAAGGCGACGCGCTCGAACAGCTGGCTCGCGCGCAACTCGCCCTCAGGGACTTGCAGGTCGGCCGTCCGGGGTCGGCCGGGGTGCGGGCGATCCCCCAGCTGCAGGACACGACGCTCCGTCCCCTCGTGGACCGCCTCGCGAGCGACGTCCTGCGCTACCGCACCCTCCTCGACACCGACTCGATGCCCGACGAGGTGGCGGAGCGAGTTGCGTACGGCGCGGTCGCGGCCCGTGCGGACTCGATCTTCTTTCTCGCCAACCTGTCACAGCTGCAACGCCGCCATCGCGACGACCAGGTGCATGTCGTGACGCTGGCAGTGGTCGTCTTCACGATCCTGCTGTTCACCGGCGTCCTCGCCCTCGTGCTCGCCCGGGCCGACACGGCGTCTGCCCGCAACGCCGCGCTGCGTACACTGGCCGAGGCGCTCGCCGCGGCACGTACGCCGCGAGACGTGGCCCGGGCGACGCATCGCGTCGTGGGCGAGGTGCTTGGCTCGCAGCACGGCGCGACTGGGCTGCTCATCGAACAGGGAACGACCTTCGAGCTCATCGAGACGTTCGGGTACCGCCCCGGCGGACTGTCGACGGGAATGCGTTTCCCGAACGAACCGCAACGCCCGGTGACCGAAGCGCTGGCGTCGCAGCAGGTGCTTTGCCTGGGATCGATGGGTGACTACCGGCGGCGAGCGCCGCTCCAGGCCGCGGAGGCCGAGGCGCTCGCCATTCGTGCCATTGCCGTGCTCCCCCTCGTCGCCGCCGGGGAGAGTGAGCGGGAAGCGATGGGGGCCATCACCTTCGACTTCGAGGAGCCCCGCGAATTCGACGAGGGCGATCGACAGTTCCTCGATGCCGTTGCCAGCGTGGCGGCGCAGGCTATGGCGCGCGCCCTTGCGGCGCAGGACGTGGAGTCGGCGCGCGCACAGGCCCTGGGCGAACGCGAGCGCCTCGAGGCCATTCTCGACCGACTCCCCGTCGGCGTGATCGTGATGGACGAAGAGCATGCGGTGGTGCACCAGAACGCCGCCGTCGCCCGCCACCTCGGGCATGACGTCACCGACGGCGCGAACGTCTGGTCCAACGCGCAGCGCTTGGATGGGACGCCATACGCCGACGGCGATCACCCGCTCGCGCGCGCGTTGCGCGACGCGGTGACGATCGAGCAGGAGCTGTCGCAGTCGCTTCGCCCCGATGGCACGATCGTCATCCTGCGTTTCAGCATCGTGCCGGTACACCTCGACGGAGGACAACGTCGCGCGGTGGTGGCGACGGTCGAGGACGTCAGCGATCTGCACCGTGCGCAGGTCGCCCTCGCGGAGAGCGAGGCCAACTTCCGCATGATGGCGGAGCAGCTGCCGGTCGGCATCTACCGCCAGGGGGCGGACGGGCGCTCGGAGTACATCAATCCGCGCATCGCCGAGCTCTATGGGTCCAACGAGCCGCTGGATGCGCAGACGTGGCTGCGCGTCGTGCATCCGGACGATCGCGACCGCCTGGTGGCGGAGACCGCCGCGGCGCGCGCGAGCGGCGTGGCGCGCGCGCGCTACCAGTTCCGGGTGCTCCGCGCCACCGATCAGCAGGTTCGGCACGTGGTGCTGGACACCGTGTACCTGCGCGACGAGAACGGCGCGGCGATGGGGGCGCTAGGTGTCGCGCAGGATGTCACCGAGCGCGAGTCGCTGGAGGCCCAGCTGCGGCAAGCGCAGAAGATGGAGGCCGTGGGACGGCTGGCCGGCGGCATCGCGCACGACTTCAACAACCTGCTCACGGTGATTGGAGGTGTCGCCGACCTCCTGTTGCGCAACGGGACGCTTTCCGCGTCGGACCGCGCCGACGTGCAGCAGGTCCGGGAGTCGGCCAAGCGGGCGGCGGAACTCACGCGGCAGCTCCTCGCCTTCAGCCGGCAGCAGTCGCTGTCCATCGGTAGGGTCGACGTCGCCCACATCGTCGAGCAATCGCAGAAGTTCATCCGGCGCGTGATCGGCGAGCACATCACGGTGTCCGTCGATGGCGCGGCGCAGCTGCCGCCCGTGCTCGCAGACCCGGGGGCGCTCGAGCAGGTGCTGATGAACCTGGTGGTCAACGCGCGAGACGCGATGCCCGATGGCGGTGAGCTGCACCTCCGCGTCTCCGCCTGTCATGCCGATCCGGGTGCCGTCGAGCCGCGGCTGCGCGTGGGGCGGGGCTTCGTCTGCATGGAGGTCACCGACACCGGAACGGGGATCTCGCCCGAGATCCGCAGCCGGATCTTCGATCCCTTCTTCACGACGAAGGAAGTGGGGAGGGGGACCGGACTCGGCCTGTCCATGGTGTACGGGCTCATTGCACAGATGGACGGATGGATCGAGGTGCAGAGCATGATGGGGGCGGGGACCACTTTCCTCATCTACCTCCCGATTGCCGGGCCAGGCGTGCGCGCGACCGAGACCGGTGCGTCCTCGGACGTCTCTGCCCGGGGGAGCGAGACCATCCTCCTCGTCGAGGATGACGCCTCAGTCCGGCGGCTGGCGCATCGCATGCTGGCGACGCTGGGCTACGTGGTCCTGGAGGCCCCCGACGCTGCCAGCGCGTTGCAACTGGCGGAAGGTCATCCGCACCTCGACATCCTGGTCACGGACGTTGTCCTCCCCGGACGGTCGGGGGCCTCGCTGGCCGATGAGCTGCGCCTCGCGCGACCGGGGCTGCGCGTGCTCTTCATGAGCGGCTACACCTCGGACGACGCGCTCCGGCGCCGGCTCGCCGAGGGCGTCCCCTTCCTGGCCAAGCCGTACACCCCCAGCGCACTGGCGTCGCGCGTGCGCGCGGTGCTCGACGAACCGGTGGCGACGCGCTAGCAGCGACGCCAGAGAGAAGGGTCGACGCTGTCACTACCGGCGACGAAGTCGCCACTCCCGTCCCGCGTCTCCCGTCTCCCGTCCTACTTGGTGGACGGCACCGAGATCCGCCCCGCCATGATCTCCTGCCGCAGCGCCTCCACGCGCGCGTGCACCGAGTCCGGGATCAGCCCCTTGTTGTTGGCATCGTAGATGTAGTCGACCCCCTTCTCCTTGAGGCCGAGCTGGTAGATGCCCCCCTTGAAGGTCCCGTCCTTCACCCGCTTGATGGTGTCGAAGACCGCCTCGTCGACTCCCTTCACCATCGAGGTGAGGATGAAGCCCGGCGCCTCGCTGTACTGATCGGCATCGACGCCGATCGCCAGCTTTCCGCGCCGCCGCACGGCTTCAAAGACGCCGAGCCCCGTGGAGCCCGAGGCATGGAAGATCACGTTGACGCCGGACTGGATCTGCGAGAGCGCCAGCTCCTGCCCGCGGCTCGGGTTGCGGAACGCTTCGGGGGTGACGCCCGCATACTGGGCGATGACTTCGCAGTCGGGGCAGACCGCCTTCACCCCGGCCTTGTACCCCATCTCGAACTTGTGGATGAGCGGGAAGTCCATCCCCCCCACGAAGCCGACCTTCTTCGAGCCGCCGGCCAGCGCCGCCAGCGCCCCCACCAGGAACGACCCTTCCTCCTCGCGAAACTTGAGCGCCGCGAGATTCGCCGGCGGCTGCACGACCTTTCCTGACGGGTCGATCGCGACGGCGTAGTCGACCCCGGCAAAGTTCGTCTTCGGGTATTCCTTGGCCAGCTGCGTGAGGTCGTCGGAGAAGATGAAGCCGACGCCGATCACCAGGTCCATCCCCTCGGCGGCGAGCAACCGGAGCCCCGCTTCGCGGTCCGACCCCTCGCCAGGTTCAATGAAGCGAACCCGCGCCCCGAGCGTCTTCAGCGCTCGTTCGGCGCCGAGGTAGGCGCCGTCGTTGAACGACTTGTCGCCGCGCCCGCCGAGGTCGAAGACGATCCCCACGTCGAGCCCTTCGCCCGTGGGGCGCTCCTCGGCGCCCGAGGGGCGGACGAAGAGGAGGGCGATGTGGACGACGAGGAGGGTGCCGAGGACGTAGGCGAGCTTGCGCATGAGGGCGGGAAAGGTCGTCGGGGGGGAGGGTGGGGGGGAAGGGGGCGAGAGCAGCACAGACGGCAGCCGGCGGCGATCCGCCGGCTACTCGGGGCGAAATCCCACGCTTGACTCCGGGCTGTCCGGAGCGCCCTTGAAATAGAGAGGGCGCGACGTCCGATGGTGCGCGTGCAACGGGGGAGCGCGCCAGACCTCGGCGGCTGGCGACGCGCGCGTCGTGAAGCGATGCGAAAAGAAAATGCTTGACTCGGGGCTGTCCGAAGGACCCTACAGAGATAGGGGCGCGTGATCCGCCGATGCGGGGCGATAGGGAGCGGGTGAAGGGGGCGAATGCGCAGGCGTCGCAGATTCGAACGCGAGCAGCGTGAGAGTCGACGCGAGCAGCGTGGCTCCGTGCGTCGAGTGCGGCGAATCGTCCGCGGGCCGTGTCGCTCCGCGCGTCGAATGAGTCAGAGCAGCCGCCGAGTGCGTCGGGCCGCGCGTGGGTTGAGGTGAATGCGCCGCAGGGTGTGCGGCATCGCGCGCGGTGTGCGGCGAAGCGTCCGTCGAGTGAGCAGGACCGCGAGTCGGTTGAGATGCATCAGCCGCGGAGTGCGCGGCTCCGTGCGTCGACCGTGATGAAGTCGCCGTCGAGTGTGCAACACTGAACGCTCGCTGTGTGAGACGCGCCGCGGAGTGTGGGGCTCCGCGCGTCGCGTGAGGGGAATCGTCCGCGCGGTGTGCCGCTCGACGCATCGAGTGCGGTGAAGTCGCCGCGAGCCGTGCGGCTTCGTCCGACGAGTGCGGAGGATAATGCGCAGCGTGTGCGGCGTTCAGCGTCGGTTGTGATGTATGCGCCGCGGCGTGTGCGCCTCCGAGCAGCGAGTGCGGCGAATCGTTCGTGCACCGTGCGGCACGGAACGTCGAGTGAGCAGCACCGTCCGCGGCATGTGCAGGATCGTACGCCGTGTGAATTGAATCGTCCGCCGAATGTGCAACACCGCGCGCGCTGCGCGACGAACAAACAGCGGCGTGCGCGGAATCACAAGCGCCATGTGTGCTACCAACCGCGTGGTGTGCACGACCAGCAGCACGACGTGCGAGACCAGCAGCGCGATGTGCGAGACCTGTCGCCGGTGGGGGACGCAGCACCGGCGACGTCATCACCCTGCGTCCAACATCTTCATGGAGGATAGACGTATGAGAGCCGTCGACAAGAACCGCCTGCAGGTGCTCCGCCGCGTGCGCGACTTCCTCAAGCCCATGGCCGAGGATCCCAAGTTGAGCGGTGTCTTCGCCGAGTTGGAGGTGGTGATCGCGCGCGCCACCGCGGAGGGGGAGCGCCAGGAGCGGCTCGAGCGGCAGGCCCGCTCAGCCACCGTCAGCATCAACGCACTGGCGCAGGAGCTACGGGACGACCTGTTGCACCCGCTGTCGCGCCTCGTGCGCAAGGTGGCGCGGGGGGCGCAGGTGGAGGGACAGCCCATCGAGATTGCGCTCGCCCTCCCGCGCCAGCGTGACCACGAGGGGCTCATCGCGGCGGCCAACGCCATCCACACGCTGGCCAAGCCGTACGAGGCGCAGCTGATCGCCGCCGGGCTGCCGAAGGAGCTGTTAGGCGAGTTGCCGCGGGTGACCGCCGCGCTCAAGACCGCAATCGACGCGCGGGCACAGGACTACCTCAACCGGTCGCATGCCGCGGCGCAGGGGCAGGCGGAGGGGCGCAACGCGAGTGAGCTGCTCCGGTTCACCAACGCGCTGATGCGCAAGCAGGTCCGGAAGGATCCGGCGCTGCGGAAGGCGTGGGAGCAGGCGAAGCGATTGGGGTGGGGAGGTGGGGCGGCGGTGCCTGAGACGCCGATGGTTACGGTGGAGTCGGAGGAGGTGGGGAAGGCGGCGTAGTGCGTTGGATCGCCAGGTAGCGGGACGCGAGGCCGAGGGACCGGGGGGGAGGGGCTGCAGACTCTCCCCCCCGGGGCTTCAGGGGGGCGAAGGTACGCCTCTCAGTGCGCTGCCTTCGCCGAAGCGCCCTACTCGTGCCTCTCCCCCACCGCCTGCACCGGCCGCGCATTGTCCCCCAGCACCTTCACCAGCTCCTGCATTTGCCGCTTGGACACACGCACCGGCCGACTCCGCACCGTCCACTTCACCCCCTCCGAGCACGGCGGCGTCGTGAGCGAGCCATGATACGTGTAGATCGCCTCGGCCTCCCCTGAGTGATCCTGCAGCAGCGACGCCAGGTCGACAGGCTCGCTGAACTTCACGCTGTCACCGGCGGCGTGCGGGAGGCGCGCGACCAGGCGCTCGAAGCCCGGGTCGTCGGTGGGGCCGACGTCGAGGAAGATCCCGAGCACGGCCAGTTCACCCTTCGCGCTGCGGTGCACCAGGTGCAACTCGCCCGGATACGCCTTCCCCTGCACGGTGTGCTCGCTCGGGTGATGGAAGTGGAACTGCACGGCGTCGAACTCGCTCCCCTCGGTGGCGAGGGTGCTCGGCCGCTCGAGCGCGGCCTGCACGGTGTGCCCGTTGTGGAACAGGACGAACGACGAGGGGGTGAAGTGCTCGTCGATGCGGGCGCTATGGGAGCGCACGGCGCCGCCGAGATCGATTGGTGACTGCTCATGCCCGCTGGTGCAGACGCCCCACGCGGGATCGAGCTTGGCCCACTCCGATGGACCTTCGTGGCCGGAATAGGTCCAATGCACGGCGTGCTTTGCGGGAGACGCGGCGCTGGTGGAGCCGTGGCTCTGCGCGGCGAGAGGAGTGGCGACGAGGAAGAGCGCGAGGAAGCGGGTCGTGTGCATGGTGTGCTCCGGAACCTGGGCGAACAGCTCTGATCTCCCAGAGTTTCGGTTGCCGCGTCGAATGGCTTCACTCTGCGGCTCCTCCGCCCATCGACATCATGGCGATCGCGTCAGCACCTTCCGCGCGGCACGCCGCCGTCTCGTCACCCGCGCGCGTCGCACACTGGAATGCCGGGCGTGCGCGCGGCTGCATCCAGCGATCCCGGAGTTCCGTTCAGCGTCCACAGCCACACGTGCGTGTCCAGCAGGAGTGGCGAGTCACGATCGGGCGAGGAGACGGCGCGCCACGCCGAGGGACGGCCGGAATACTCGGAGCTGGGTTCGCGCACGCCGGCGCGCTGACGCTGCTTCGCCGCTGTGGACGGGCGTCGAGAACGGCTGACGTTCTTCACGCTATCGCTTGCGAAGCCGCGCGAGCGGTTCGGTCGGCGATGTGACCCATGACGCATCATCCGCCGACACGATGTCGCCGTGATGCACCACCGATCCCGCCAGGAATCCCCACGGCGAGTCACTCGCGTCATCAACGGCAGAAAGCCGCACAACGGGTCGGCCGTGCTTGGTCACGATGAGTTCCACGCCGGTGCGCGCAACCTCGTCCATCAGTTCGAGGCAGGTCGCCTTGAACTCACTGGCCGAGATGTGTTGAGTCTCGGGCTGGCGCGGCATCGGCGTGCTCCAAGAAAGTGGTCAGGGAAAAATGACCATACTCATCATCTGGCGGCAAGGCGCTACGAGGTGGTGACCTGCGCCCCCTCGCGCCCCCTCGCGCCCCCTCGCGCCCCCTCGCGCCCCCTCGCGCCCCCTCTCGCCCCTCCACCTGTCCGCCGCTCCGCGCACACCATAGCTTGGCCCGCCTCCCCCTCAGGAAGGTCCGCCATGTCCAACCGCACGCTCGCCTGCTTCTCTCTGCTGGCGGCTCTCTCTCTCGTGCGCCCGCAGCACGCGTCGGCACAGACGCTGCCTCCCGGCGCCGCGGGCGTGCCGGTGAAGGAAGACCCGGGGATCTCGTCGATGTGGCAGTTCATCGACGACTCGACGTTCAGCGTGACGCGCGACTTCGCGGAGCCCGGGGCCACGCGCCGCATGCACAAGCATCCCGAGTTCTCCTATCACGTGCTCGTCCTGCTGAGCGGTGCCTTGCGCCTGACGGTCGAGGGGGAAGCGCCAAGGGAAATGCGCCCCGGCGAAGTGGTGCGCATCCCGGCCGCGGCGATGCACACGTTCACCAACACCAGCACCGTCGTCGCCACGCTCGTGGAAGTGTTCGGCAAGCCAAGGGCGCCCGCTCGGTAGCGTTGCACGACGACCCCGCACGACAGCCCAGCACGACAGCCCAGCACGACAACCCAGCACGACAACCCAGCACGTCGCTCCCCCCTCACCGTCCCTCCGATGAGCAGCGACTACAACGCCGGCTACGACGCCGGCGCTCGCGGCAACATGTTTGGCGCCCCCGCCACGGCCGAAGGCACGGCCGGCTTCATGGCCGGGCAGGCCGCCGCCAGGAGCAAAAACTCCGGCTCGCTCGAATGGCTCCTCGCCCCGCTCGTCCTCTGGCCGTTTATCCTGATCTTCTATCCGGTGGGGGGCGCGGCGACGGTGCTGACGGCGCTCGTGACCGAAAAGGTCGCGCTCGCGGTGGGGCTGGGCGGGAACGCACTGCTCCGCTGGGCGCTCATCCTCGTCCCCACCATCATGGTCTGCTGGACGGTGGTGCGCCGCGAGCAGTTCTGGGGGATGAACCGCCGCTATTACTACATCCGGCACGTGGTGCGGATGCTCGTGCTCGCGCTCCTGATGAATGGCGGCGCGACGAACGCGTGGCGCACGGCGCGCGACCTACCGGCGCTGCCCGGCTGGGAAGCGACGATCGCCTGGCCGCCGCAGTGGATGGCGATCGCGCTCTGGTTGGTGTTCTGGCAGCTCTTCTTCATGCGCGCCTACCACTTCCGGCTCTACTGGGACCGGAAGCTCAAGATGTGGTTCTTCCGTCCCAAGGACTTCCCCCCGACGTACTTCACGTGGAAGCGCCCGGAGCAGGTCGCGGAGCGGCAGGCGCCGATCGCGATGCCGCGGCGGTGGGGGGAGTGAGCGTGGTTGCGACGGCGGCCGTTCCGGATCAGCGCAGGTAGCGCCGCGCGACCTGTTCGAGCCGGTCCTGGTTGGTCTTCACCGCTTCGGCGAGCACTTCCTCCACATACGGGCGCAGCGTCGGCTCGCCCCAGTGGTAGCCGGTGGCGCGCTCGGCCAGCTGCGTCTCGTTGACGCAGGCCGCTTCGAGCAGGGCGCGCGCGGCGGCGCGGTCGAAGCCGGGATCGTCGCGCGGCGGCAAGGCGTAGTTGCGCCGCGGCATCTCGCCTTCGGCGTCGTCGCGGAGGAATGCTCGGGACATCCGGACCTTCGGAGCGTGGTGTCGAGCGGCTGGCGACCGGCTCGCGCGATGATGGGTGAGCGCGCAAGATACCATTCCGCGCCTCGTCGTCACGAGGCAGCGCTGCCGCGCCCTGCGCACCGCGCGGCGCCCCTCTCACTCTCGCGATGTCGAAGCTCTCGTCCAGCCCGCCGCGCCTCCTCGCCTGGGGCCTCCTGATCCTCCTCGCCGGACTCGCTGTCGGGGGGGCACTGGTGCCGTCGGACTCGCGCGAGCGCCCGCCGGAAGTGACGGGGGTGCTGTGGAATGCGCGCGACGCGGGCGGGGCGCGCATGCTGTACATCACCCGGGAAGAGCGGAGCCGCAGCGGGACGGAGCTCGAACGCCTCGTGACGCACCGCTACATCAGGTACGAGCTCGTCGCGCGGCGCGCGAGCGACGGGAGCGTTGCCGCGCGCACGCCGTTGGGCGACGTGGAGGGCGCGCGCGACACGCACGTGCCGGCGATCCTGGGGATCACGGGCGACGTGCTCTGGCTCTGGCGCGACAGTCTCGAGGGGCGGCGGCTGTCCGACCTCTCGCTGCAGCTGACGGCGTCGTCGATGCGGCCCCCGGCGGGTTCGACGACGACCGCCGCCGAGCTCCTGCCCAACGACGCGGCGGGCTTCCGGGTGGCGTCGACGCTCCAGGCGCTGGTGGCGCGCGGTCGCGACGCGCGCTTCTATCGCATCGATGCGGCCACGCCGTCGCTCACCCTCCTCGACCCCGCGCTCCTCCCGCCGAACGGCTCATCGTCGCGCGTGGACGATCGCTTCGACGCGCTCGTGCCACCGGAGCGTGCGCGAGAGCTCACGCAGCCCAACTGGGTGATGCAGCGGTCGTTCCTCACGTCAACGGGACTGTGGTACGCGCTGCTCTCCGAATCGGAGCGCGCGTCGGTGAGCCGCTTCCCCAGCGCGACCGACATGCCGAGCGGGGAGGTGGCGCGCACGCTGTACAAGACGCCCTATCGCCTCGACGACCGGCGGCAGCCGGAGATCGATCCCGCTGCACTCGAAGCCGTGGGGAGCGCACGCATCATCCAGGGAGGATTCCTCGTGCGCAGCGCCGGGCGCATCTGGGACGTGGCCGATCCAAGTTCCTCGCTCGTCCTGGGGAAGGCGCGCCTGGGGAAGGACGAACCGTGGGAAGTCCTGCGGCTCGCGCGCGACGGGAAGATCCTCTGGCGCACCTCCACCGGGCTCGCCGATCCCACCATGCTCCTCGACCTCGGCACCCAACTCGCGCTGGCCGGCGACGTCGCAGGAACGCGCCCCGGCGAACGATTGGCGCGCCTCGTATGGATCGATCAGGTCACCGGGACAAGGCGAACGCTGGCGCTCGAGAGCGACGAGGTGCGCTGAGCCGCGGCGACCACGGCCGTGCCGTCGGTGTGGAGGGCCGCCTCGACGCACCGGCGGACGTCGCTAAACTTAGATGTCCAAACGATGCGCGTCGCAGGCATCTTGCGCGGTGCGCGGTGCGGGCATCACCGCTTGCCGGGGTCGACGTCGCCCAGTCGTCGCTGCCAGGGGCCAGGTCCTTGGAGGTTCATGTCACCACAGTTCTGGCAACGCGTCGCCCGCTTTCGGACGGGGCTGCTCGAAACGCCGACACCGCGACTCGCCGACGAGAGCCAGTGGTATACCGAGCACACGGCACTGCTCATCAGCACGCTCAAGTGGTCGTTGCTCGGCGCCGGCGCGGGGCTGTGCGTCGGGTGGGGGACGCGTGGCTTTCTGTGGGCGGTGGGCAACGCCCCACGCGCGGTGCAGGCGATTACGCAGGGGGCCATACCGGGATACTGGCTCCTCCCGTTGGCGCTTCCGCTCTGCGTGTGGCTCATCCATACCTTTGCGCCAGATGCCCGCGGGCACGGCACCGAGGCGGTGATTGCCGCTGTGCACCAGCGATCGGGGCGCATCGACTGGATGATCGCCCCGGTCAAGCTCGCAGCGACGGTGCTGACGCTGGCGTTTGGCGGATCGGTCGGGAAGGAAGGGCCGGCGGCACAGATCGGGGCGGCGATCACCAGCCTCTTCGCCGACGTCCTGCGACTGCGCGATGATGATCGGCGTCGCCTCGTCATCTGCGGCATCAGTGCCGGCTTCGCGGCGGTCTTCGGCACGCCGGTCTCCGGGGCGCTCTTCGGCATCGAGGTGTTGTACCTGGGGCGGCTCGATTACGGGGTCTTCTTCCCGGCCATGGTCGCCGGCATCGTCGGCCACCTCGCGTGCGGCGTGGCGCCTCCGTTCCCCGCGATGCAGGCGGCGTTTAGCAACCTCGGACAGGTCCGGATCATCCTGACGTCGATTGCCTCCGGCGCGATCTTCGGGCTCGTGGCGCTGCTCCTGATCGAGACGCTACGAGGCGTCGAGCGCGTGGTCGAACGGATGCACCCGAATCGCTACCTCCTCGCCGCGGCGGGCGGTGGCGCCCTCGTCGCCCTCTACGCCTTGGCTGGTGGACAGTACGCGGGGCTCGGGACCGAGACGATCGACGCTGCCCTGCGGGGGGCGGCGGTCGTGACGGCGTCCGCGTTCCTGCTGAAGATCCTGGCCACCGCGTTGACCCTCGAAACCGGCGGCAGCGGCGGGATCCTCACACCCATCTTCTTCATCGGCGCAACGAGTGGCGTCGCGCTCGCACCCCTGTTCGGCGTCCCGCCAGGGTTGCTGGCGGCGTTCGGCTTCGTCTCTGTCCTCGCCGCTGCGGCCAACACACCGATTGCTGCTGCCGTGATGGCGATCGAGGTGCTTCCCTCTCACGAGGCGGTGTATGCCGCGCTCGCCGCCGCGACGGCCTTCCTCATGGTCGGCCATCGGAGCGTCTACGCTTCCCAGAAGCTTGGCTTCTCGAAATCGGCGGGACTCGAAGTCGACCTGGGCGGCACGATCGGCGACCTGGATCGAGGATCGCTGCGCATTCGAAAGGGGAGCTTCACCGAGCGGGTGCATCACCTTGGGCGCACAATCATCGAGCACCCAGACGACGAGGGGCGATCGGAGTAGCGTCGTTGAGGCGCTGGTGCACAGGCCGCGCCGTTGCACCACCTCGGCGTCTCAGCGGCCCGCGCCGGTGCCGACCCTCACCCATGATCCACTCTGCGCAACTCTGCGTTCTCTGCGGTGAAAGATCTTACGCCGCTGGTGAGAGTCGCGCGGGAAGATCTTTCACCACAAAGAACACAGGGGACACGGAGTCAGGGCGCACGGCCGAGACGTTGCGCGTTCCCGTGGCGGCGGACGCCGTGCGAGAGGCGCGAGAGGTCGCCCGGCGATATCAGATGAAGATCGATCAGCGGTAACGGGCGGGGGACTGTCGGCATCCGCTGCCACACTGCGCATGCTGGGGTCAACCCGCACGGCGCCACGCGCCGCCCTCTCGCCGCGAGCCCTCGCCATGATCGATCGATCATCATACCTGCTCTATGTCGCGACCTGCGTCGCACTCATCCTCGTCCCCGGGCCGGCGCAGGCGCTGGTGCTGGCGCGCACCATGGCCGGGGGACGTCGGGCGGGGGCGCTCACGGCGATCGGGCTCAACGTCGGGACGCTCTGCCATACGGTTGCGGCCGCGCTCGGCCTGTCGGCGATCCTCGCGACTTCGGCCCTCGCCTTCTCGGTCGTGAAGCTCGCCGGCGCGGCGTATCTCATCGTGCTCGGTATCAGGTCTCTCATTCAGGAGGATGCGTCTCCGGCCGTCACCCGTGTCGCAGCATCGGCGGCCAAACCGAACGCAGCATTCGGCCAGGCGGTCGTGACCGGGATCCTCAACCCCAAGGTCGCGCTTTTCTTTCTCGCCTTCCTTCCACAGTTCGTACAGCCGGCGCTCGGGCACCTCTTCGGCCAGTTCCTCCTCCTCGGCGCCACGATGGCCGTCCTCGACACGATCTATGAATGCGCACTCGTCGTCGTGATCTCGCGCCTGCGC
Organism: Gemmatimonadaceae bacterium; assembly: GCA_046327755.1. Lineage (GTDB taxonomy): Bacteria > Gemmatimonadota > Gemmatimonadetes > Gemmatimonadales > Gemmatimonadaceae > SCN-70-22. The sequence goes on along the minus strand of JAXLXW010000008.1, from coordinate 20,511 downwards.
GCGCGCTTTCGCGGAAGCCGCACGCTCGAGCGATGGCAGGCGAAGGTCTCGGGCGTCGTCCTCATCGCCCTCGGCTTGCGGCTGGCGGTGCAGCGACGGTGAGCCTGCGTTGGCGCGGGAACAATTGTCACCACCGAGAACACCACGGACACAGCGTCACACCGGAGCGATGGCAGAACTGGGGTCGGCGCTGGTTCCAGCCCGCACGCGACAACCACTCTGCGTAACCCTGCGTTCTTGTATGTCGAAACGATCATTAGTCGGCCATGCCGGACACTGTCCAGCAAAGTTATTGCACAACGGGTTGTCGGACATTAAGATAGGCGGACGGAATGACGGACAAGAGAGGCGGCAAATGGCACTGATCGGCTATGCGCGGGTATCGACGGCGGAACAGGACACCGCCTTGCAGACGGATGCGCTACGCAAGGCAGGCTGCGAGCGCGTTTTCGAGGACACGGCTTCCGGGGCCAAGGCCGACCGCCCCGGCTTGGCTGATGCGCTGGCCTACCTGCGCGACGGCGACGTGCTGGCCGTCTGGCGGCTGGATCGGCTCGGGCGCTCTATGCCGCACCTAATCGAAACGATAGGCGCGCTGGAAGCGCGAGGCGTCGGCTTCCGTTCTCTGACGGAAGCCATCGACACCACCACGCCAGGCGGGCGGCTCATCTTCCACGTGTTCGGCGCGCTGGGCCAGTTCGAGCGCGACTTGATCCGCGAGCGCACCAAGGCCGGGTTGACTGCCGCCGCCGCTCGTGGGAGGAAGGGCGGGCGAAAGCCGGTTGTCACCGCCGACAAGTTGCAGCGAGCGCGGGAGCACATCGCCAACGGGCTTAATGTCCGAGAGGCCGCTACACGGCTCAAGGTGAGCAAGACGGCCCTGTACACCGCGCTGCAATCCACCAGTGCAGCCGACTCCTGATATTCCGTGCAGTCGTCTTCTGAAAATGACACGCTGGAAGCCCCGTAGCGACGCGGAGAGGGGCGAGACAAGCCAAGGGCGCAGGCTCGATGCGCAGCACGACATAGCCGGTTCTCGCAAGGACGAGAATTTCCCTGCGGTGCCCCTCAAGTGTCAATGAAAGTTTCCAACGCGAGCCATTCGCGAGAGCCTTGAGTCCACGCTAGATCTATCTCATCTGCGCAAGGCAGAACGTGAAGACGGCCGCCCTGGACCTCGCCCGCGAGCGCCAGGCGCACGAGGCCGGCGCGCGGACCCGCGCCACGGCCCACGAGCGGACGCCGCAGCAGGAGCGCCAGAAGGCCGCCAGAGAGGCCGAGCGCGGCCGTGAGGCTTGGACGCTAGGGCAGGGCATGAAAAAGCCCGTAGCGGGCTGCTACGGGCGTCTGACGCGGTGGAAAGGGGGAGGGGATGTTGTCTACATGGCTCTGCTGTAGTGAGTGGGTTGCGCTCCGGCAGCGGTCCTGATCAATCGTCACCCTTTCTCGGTCCTTCAACGTTCCTGACAACGAGCCTCCTTTTCGCCAATCCATCGACAATCACCGCGAGTCCCTGCTCGAACGCTGCGTCCGGACCGGCTTCGTCGAAGGCGTCTATCGCGGCCCGCAACAGCGGCGAGAGCGGAGCCTGTTCAACGGTGCCGCCGCGCTCGCCGGCATCGCTGTCGCCGGCCTGCTCCTCAAGCACGGCCCCAACAGTGAAGTAGCTGATTGTCATCAGCGCATTGACGGCGTCCCCGGCCGAAAAACCCGCCTCGCAGAGGAAGCGAAGCTGCGCGTCGGCCGTTTCCATCTGCGGTGCGCCCGGTCGCGTGCCGGCATGGATGCGCGCGCCATCGCGGTAGGCGAGCAGCGCCTGCCTGAAGCTGCGGGCATTCCCGATCAGAAATGAGCGCCAGTCGTCGTCGGCTCTCGGCACCGAATGCGTATGATTCTCCGCCAGCATGGCTTCGGCCAGTGCGTCGAGCAGCGCCCGCTTGTTCCTGAAGTGCCAGTAAAGCGCCGGCTGCTGAACCCCCAACCGTTCCGCCAGTTTGCGTGTCGTCAGACCGTCTACGCCGACCTCGTTCAACAGGTCCAGGGCGGCACGGATCACTGTATTCGGCTGCAACTTTGTCATGCTTGACACTTTATCACTGATAAACATAATATGTCCACCAACTTATCAGTGATAAAGAATCCGCGCGTTCAATCGGACCAGCGGAGGCTGGTCCGGAGGCCAGACGTGAAACCCAACAGACCCCTGATCGTAATTCTGAGCACTGTCGCGCTCGACGCTGTCGGCATCGGCCTGATTATGCCGGTGCTGCCGGGCCTCCTGCGCGATCTGGTTCACTCGAACGACGTCACCGCCCACTATGGCATTCTGCTGGCGCTGTATGCGTTGATGCAATTTGCCTGCGCACCTGTGCTGGGCGCGCTGTCGGATCGTTTCGGGCGGCGGCCGGTCTTGCTCGTCTCGCTGGCCGGCGCTGCTGTCGACTACGCCATCATGGCGACGGCGCCTTTCCTTTGGGTTCTCTATATCGGGCGGATCGTGGCCGGCATCACCGGGGCGACTGGGGCGGTAGCCGGCGCTTATATTGCCGATATCACTGATGGCGATGAGCGCGCGCGGCACTTCGGCTTCATGAGCGCCTGTTTCGGGTTCGGGATGGTCGCGGGACCTGTGCTCGGTGGGCTGATGGGCGGTTTCTCCCCCCACGCTCCGTTCTTCGCCGCGGCAGCCTTGAACGGCCTCAATTTCCTGACGGGCTGTTTCCTTTTGCCGGAGTCGCACAAAGGCGAACGCCGGCCGTTACGCCGGGAGGCTCTCAACCCGCTCGCTTCGTTCCGGTGGGCCCGGGGCATGACCGTCGTCGCCGCCCTGATGGCGGTCTTCTTCATCATGCAACTTGTCGGACAGGTGCCGGCCGCGCTTTGGGTCATTTTCGGCGAGGATCGCTTTCACTGGGACGCGACCACGATCGGCATTTCGCTTGCCGCATTTGGCATTCTGCATTCACTCGCCCAGGCAATGATCACCGGCCCTGTAGCCGCCCGGCTCGGCGAAAGGCGGGCACTCATGCTCGGAATGATTGCCGACGGCACAGGCTACATCCTGCTTGCCTTCGCGACACGGGGATGGATGGCGTTCCCGATCATGGTCCTGCTTGCTTCGGGTGGCATCGGAATGCCGGCGCTGCAAGCAATGTTGTCCAGGCAGGTGGATGAGGAACGTCAGGGGCAGCTGCAAGGCTCACTGGCGGCGCTCACCAGCCTGACCTCGATCGTCGGACCCCTCCTCTTCACGGCGATCTATGCGGCTTCTATAACAACGTGGAACGGGTGGGCATGGATTGCAGGCGCTGCCCTCTACTTGCTCTGCCTGCCGGCGCTGCGTCGCGGGCTTTGGAGCGGCGCAGGGCAACGAGCCGATCGCTGATAGAGGTTTATAGCGGCTTCGTTCCCTTCCGCAACCGTCAGCATGATCTGCTCCACATGCTCGCGGCCATAGTCTATCACCGCCCGCAGCAGCATACCGGCGACCCCTCGGCCTCGCTGTTCGGGCTCCACGAAAACGCCGGACAGATGCGCCTTGTGAGCGTCCTTGGGGCCGTCCTCCTGTTTGAAGACCGACAGCCCAATGATCTCGCCGTCGATGTAGGCGCCGAATGCCACGGCATCTCGCAACCGTTCAGCGAACGCCTCCATGGGCTTTTTCTCCTCGTGCTCGTAAACGGACCCGAACATCTCTGGAGCTTTCTTCAGGGCCGACAATCGGATCTCGCGGAAATCCTGCACGTCGGCCGCTCCAAGCCGTCGAATCTGAGCCTTAATCACAATTGTCAATTTTAATCCTCTGTTTATCGGCAGTTCGTAGAGCGCGCCGTGCGTCCCGAGCGATACTGAGCGAAGCAAGTGCGTCGAGCAGTGCCCGCTTGTTCCTGAAATGCCAGTAAAGCGCTGGCTGCTGAACCCCCAGCCGGAACTGACCCCACAAGGCCCTAGCGTTTGCAATGCACCAGGTCATCATTGACCCAGGCGTGTTCCACCAGGCCGCTGCCTCGCAACTCTTCGCAGGCTTCGCCGACCTGCTCGCGCCACTTCTTCACGCGGGTGGAATCCGATCCGCACATGAGGCGGAAGGTTTCCAGCTTGAGCGGGTACGGCTCCCGGTGCGAGCTGAAATAGTCGAACATCCGTCGGGCCGTCGGCGACAGCTTGCGGTACTTCTCCCATATGAATTTCGTGTAGTGGTCGCCAGCAAACAGCACGACGATTTCCTCGTCGATCAGGACCTGGCAACGGGACGTTTTCTTGCCACGGTCCAGGACGCGGAAGCGGTGCAGCAGCGACACCGATTCCAGGTGCCCAACGCGGTCGGACGTGAAGCCCATCGCCGTCGCCTGTAGGCGCGACAGGCATTCCTCGGCCTTCGTGTAATACCGGCCATTGATCGACCAGCCCAGGTCCTGGCAAAGCTCGTAGAACGTGAAGGTGATCGGCTCGCCGATAGGGGTGCGCTTCGCGTACTCCAACACCTGCTGCCACACCAGTTCGTCATCGTCGGCCCGCAGCTCGACGCCGGTGTAGGTGATCTTCACGTCCTTGTTGACGTGGAAAATGACCTTGTTGTCATTTTCAGAAGACGACTGCACGGAATATCAGGAGTCGGCTGCACTGGTGGATTGCAGCGCGGTGTACAGGGCCGTCTTGCTCACCTTGAGCCGTGTAGCGGCCTCTCGGACATTAAGCCCGTTGGCGATGTGCTCCCGCGCTCGCTGCAACTTGTCGGCGGTGACAACCGGCTTTCGCCCGCCCTTCCTCCCACGAGCGGCGGCGGCAGTCAACCCGGCCTTGGTGCGCTCGCGGATCAAGTCGCGCTCGAACTGGCCCAGCGCGCCGAACACGTGGAAGATGAGCCGCCCGCCTGGCGTGGTGGTGTCGATGGCTTCCGTCAGAGAACGGAAGCCGACGCCTCGCGCTTCCAGCGCGCCTATCGTTTCGATTAGGTGCGGCATAGAGCGCCCGAGCCGATCCAGCCGCCAGACGGCCAGCACGTCGCCGTCGCGCAGGTAGGCCAGCGCATCAGCCAAGCCGGGGCGGTCGGCCTTGGCCCCGGAAGCCGTGTCCTCGAAAACGCGCTCGCAGCCTGCCTTGCGTAGCGCATCCGTCTGCAAGGCGGTGTCCTGTTCCGCCGTCGATACCCGCGCATAGCCGATCAGTGCCATTTGCCGCCTCTCTTGTCCGTCATTCCGTCCGCCTATCTTAATGTCCGACAACCCGTTGTGCAATAACTTTGCTGGACAGTGTCCGGCATGGCCGACTAATGATGGCATATTGGACACCGGTCGCGCGAGCTCGATTGCGTTCCGGAGCGAGGGACTCCGTCACAGAGCAGGAGCCGCGGGGCCGATCGCCGTATGCACGCCCGAACAGTTGACGGGTCCCCACAGCCGAGGGTGGGAGGCCGGATGTGCAAGACCGGGCGGCGGGGCGGCGCTCATTCGCTGGGGGAGGCGCGTATGACGGAGACACAGTCGGCGGCCGGGACGCCGCGCGCGGTGTTCGTGGGGATCGATGTCGGCAAGACGCAGTTGGAGATCGCGGTCGCGCCCACCGGCGTGCGGTGGACGAGCGAGACGACGGCCCGGGCGCTCCGCACGCTGGCCGCGCGCCTGACGACGCTCGCCCCGCAGGTGATCGTGCTGGAAGCGACTGGCGGCTACGAGGTGCCGGTCCTCGGGGCGCTGGCGCAGGCGGGACTCCCGACGAGTCTCGTGGCGCCCGGCCGCGTGCGGCACTTTGCCCAGGCCACCGGTCAGCTCGCGAAGACCGACCGGCTCGATGCGGCCGTGCTCGCGCAGTACGCGGCGCAGTTGCAGCCGACGCCGACGCCCCCGCCCGACGTCGCGCAGCGCGCGCTGCAGCTGCTGGTGGCCCGCCGGCGGCAGGTCGACGACATGCTCATCGCCGAGCGGCAGCGGCTGGAGCAGCAGAGCCTCTTCCCCGCGGCGAGCACCGGGCCGGTGCGCGCCGACCTCGAGGCGACGATCGCGTTCCTCGAACGCAGCAAGGCGACGCTCGACCACGAGCTCCACGCGCATCTCGCCCAGCATCCGGCGTGGGCCGAACCGCTCGCCCTGTTGCGCAGCGTGCCGGGCGTCGGCCGCATCACGGCCGCGACGCTCCTCGCGTATTTGCCGGAGCTGGGGACGCTCTCCCGCCACGAGGTCGCCGCGCTGGTCGGCGTCGCGCCGATGGCCGCGGAGAGCGGGCACTGGCGGGGGCGGCGCCGCATTCGGGGCGGTCGCGCCGTCGTCCGCCACGTGCTGTACATGGCGGCGCTGACGGCGATCCGCTGTCATCCCGTACTGAAAGCGCACTACCAGCGGCTCCGCGCGCGCGGCAAGGAAGCGAAGGTCGCCCTCGTCGCCTGCATGCGGCGCCTCATCGTCTGTCTCAACAGTCTCCTCAAGCACCGCACCCCCTGGCGCCCGCCCCTGGCGCTCGCGTCCGCCACCTGACCGCCGCCGTTAGGCGTTCTTCCAACACAGTTGCTCTGCGGTGAAAGCTCTTTCCCGACGACGACCGACAGCGCGCGAAGGGTTTTCACCGCAGAGAACGCAGAGGACGCAGAGTGGAAGAGTGATCGGCGCTAGCGGCACGTGACAAACCGACGCAACGAGGCGCGGGACGGAACGGAGATGCGCCCCCGGTGGCATCCTCGACTGACGCACGGTACCTTCGCTCGCCCTCGTTCCTCACCCCGGTGCCATTCCGCAAAAGGACCCATGTCCCGTCGCCGCTTCGCCCCTCTCGCACTCTGCGCGCTCCTCACCCTCCCCGCCGCTCCTGCCCGCGCGCAGGCAGGGCGCTTCGATCTTGCCAAGACGAAGACGGTCCTCACCGGGATCATCCAGAAGACGCTGGCCGAGAACGGGATCCCGTCGATGTCGATCGCCCTGGTGCGCGGCGACTCGATCGTGTGGAAGGCCGCCTTCGGCTACGCCAACCTGCGCACGAAGACCCCGGCGACGACGGAGACGCTCTACAGCACGGGCTCGTCGTTCAAGTCGGTGACGGCGACGGCGATCATGCAGCTGGCGGAACAGGGGAAGTTGAAGCTGGATGACCCGATCAACAAATACCTGGGCGAGAGCCAGGTGAAGGACCAGCCGGAGAAGCCGGTCACCTTCACGCACATCCTCTCGCACTGGTCCGGGCTCACGAGCGGCGCTGAAACGCAGCCGATCTGGGGGCGAAAGCTTCCGCGGACGCTCGAAGCGATGACGGGGAGCCTCTCCTCGACGCGCGCGCCGGAGGTGAAGTGGGAGTACAACAACTTCGCCTATGGCGCGGCGGGGCTCCTGGTGCAGAAGATCTCCGGCGTCGAGTACGAGAAGTACATGGTGGACAACGTGCTCAAGCCGTTAGGCGTGACGACGCCGCACCCGGTCTACGTCTCGCCCGACATGGTGGAGCGCCTCGCGCTCCCCTACCACGCCGGCGGCACGCTCGGGAAGCCGTCGCCCGAGGTGCAGGTGCACTTCGACGTCTATCCGGCGGGTGACATCTACCTCACCGCCGAGGATATGGCGCGCTACCTCGCCGCGCAGCTCAACGGCGGCGTGTACAAGGGGAACCGCATCCTCTCCGACGCGTCCGTGGCCGAGATGCACAAGGTGCGCTTCGGCGGCGACTACGGCTTCGGCTTCTGGGCGGTCAAGGACTCGAGCTCGGGGCATACGCTGATCCATCACGGCGGCGCCATCGCCGGGATGCGCGCCTTCCTCATCGGCGATCTCGACGCCAAGGTCGGCGTGTACTACATGACCAACTCCGACATCCTCCCCGACGGCGCGCCGCCGGCGCAGTCGGAGATCGTGTATGCCGCGCTCAAGCTGCTGCGCGGCGAGTCGTACGTGCCGCGTCCGGAGAAGAAGGGGATCACCGTCGACGAGACGCTGCTCAACAGCTACGTCGGCACGTACGAGTTCGGCCCCGTCACCATCACCATCAGCCGCATCGGGTCCAAGCTCGCCTTCCAGCAGGACAAGCAATCGACCATCAGTGAGCTGGTCGCCGAGACGCCGTCGCGCTTCATCCTGAAGGGGAATGGCATGGCCGTCACCTTCGAGGGGGAGAACGGGGTGATCGATCGTCTCGTGCTGCAGGCGAGTGGCCAGAGCATCCCGGTCAAGCGCCGCAAGTAGTCCAATCACCGCGCCCCGGGCGACACGGCCCGTTGCCCGGGGACGCACGCGCCACGAGGGAGGGAAGGCACGATGGCCAGCACCGCCAGCCGCAAGGCGTCGCCCACAGCGAAAGTGGCGGCGAAGACGTCGCCCGTGAAGAAGGCGCCGGCGAAGAAGGCGCCGGCGAAGAAGGCGCCGGCGAAGAAGGCGCCGGCGAAGAAGGTGTCCGTGAAGGAGAAGTCCGCGATGCAGTCACCCGCGGCGACGCTCGAGGGGAGCCTCACGCGCTTCGACGGCGCGACGCAGGCGCTCTTCAAGGCGTTGCGCGCGGCGCTTCGCAAGCGACTCCCCTCGGCCAACGAGCTGGCGTACGACTACGGCAGCTCGGTCCTCATCGCCTATTCGCCGAGCGAGCGGGGGATCGAGGGGATCTGCTCGCTTTCCGCGCGCGCCGAGGGGGTCCGCCTCTACTTCAACGAGGGGCCGCGACTCCCCGACCCACAGAAGCTCCTCCAAGGGGCGGGGAAGTCGACGCGCTTCGTCACGCTCGCGTCGGCGAAGCAGCTGGCGGAGCCCGGCATCGAGGCGCTGATGGCCGCGGCGATCAAGGCGGCCAAGGTCGCCCTCCCGCGCACGGGGAAGGGCAGCTTGATCATCCGGACGTCGAAGGACGCGTAGGAGGGCGCGCGAGCGACGGCGGCGGCAAACCGTTTGCCCCCAGGCGCTGTCCATCTCCGGCACCTCGTCGCCGCTCGCTCCCGGAGATCCTCATGCGCGCTCCGCTCGCCGCGTTTCGTCCCGCCTCCCTCGACAGCGTGTGGCGCGAGACGCGCCTCGCGTTGCGCGCCCTACGGCGCTCGCCGGGCTTCACGACGACCGTCATCGTCACGCTCGCCCTCGGAATCGGGGCCAACGTGGCGATGTTCGGCATCGTCGACCGGCTCCTCTACCGCCCGCTGGCCTACCTGCGCGACCCTTCGTCGGTCCATCGCCTCTACTGGCAGTGGGAGGACCGCACCACTTCGCGCACGACGCGCAGCACCGCCTATCGTCGCTATCTCGACCTGCAGGAGGGGACGTCGTCCTTTGAGCAGTTCGCCGCCGTCTCTGAACGTGACGTCGCGGTGGGGGAAGGGAGCGAGGCGGTCGAACGTCGCATCGGGGCGGTGAGCGCCTCGTACTTCGACTTCTTCGACGCGCGCCCGGCGCTCGGTCGTTTCTTCACGCGAGCGGAGGACCAGGTGCCGCGCGGCGAGGCGGTGGCGGTCCTCTCGTGGGCGTTGTGGCAGGGGGCATACGGCGGGCGCGATGTCCGTGGCGAGCGCGTGCAGGTCGGTGACGTGCGGGCCGAGATCATCGGGGTCGCGCCGCGCGGCTTTGCCGGGGTGAACGACGCGAGACCCCCGGCGCTCTGGATCCCCATCACCACCTATGCCGGGAGCACCGGGACCAACGACGCGCGAACGTACTTCCAGCGGTATTCGTGGGGGTGGCTGAACGTGCTCGTCAGGCGCAAGGCCGGCGTCGCGGTGGACGAGGCGACGGCCGACGCCACGCGCGCGCTGCGCGAGAGTTGGCGCAGCGAGGCGACCTTCGATCCGACGCTGCGCCCGGTGGACGCGGCTCGCCCCCGCGTGGTCGTCGGCCCCGTGCGACCGGGCGCCGGTCCGAACCCCGCCCTCGAGGAACGCACCGCGGTCTGGGTGGAGGGGGTCGCGGTGCTCGTCCTCCTCATCGCCTGCGCCAACGTCGGCAACCTCCTGCTCGCCCGTGCCCTGCGCCGCCGCCGCGAGACGGCCGTGCGGCTGGCGATCGGTGCCAGTCGTCAGCGACTGCTCCTGCAATCGGTCATTGAGAGCAGCGCCCTCGCCCTGGTCGCGGGGGTGGCCGCCACCGTGGTCGCGCAGTGGGGCGGCGGCATCGTGCGGCGCCTCCTGCTCCCCTCCGCTGTCGGCCTCACGATCTACACTGACTGGCGCTCGCTCGCCGTCACGCTCGCGCTCACGCTGGCGGTGGGGCTGACGCTCGGCGTCGTCCCGGCGTTGGTGGCCTCGCGCTTCACCGACCTGGCAGCCTCGCTGCGAGGAGGCGTGCGCGCCGGCCATCGCGACGGTGGTCGCCTTCGCGCGACCTTCCTCGTCGTGCAGGTCTCGCTCACGGTGACGCTCCTGGTGGGCGCCGGCCTGTTCGTGCGCAGCCTGCGGTCCGTGATGGCGCTGCCGATGGGCTATGACGCGGAGCGGGTCCTGCTCGTGAATCGCGTGATCCGCGGCCTGCCCATGACCGACTCCGCGCAGCTGCCGCTCCGGCGGGCATTGCTCGAGGCGGCGCAGTCGCTCCCCGACGTCGAGGCGGCAGCGTGGGTGAGCAGTGCGCCCTTCGTCAGCACCTCATCGACCGCCCTTTTCGTGTCCGGGATCGACTCGGTCGGTCGGCTCGGCGTCTTCACGTATCAGGCGACGTCGCCCGACTACTTCCGCGTGATGGGGACGCGCGTCGTGCGCGGACGTGCCTTCACCGCGGGTGACCGGCTCGGGGGCGAGAACGTGATGGTGATCAGCCAGTCGATGGCTCGCGTCCTCTGGGGAGCGGGCGATCCGTTCGGGAAGTGCATCACCGTATGGCGCGAGGACCAGCCGTGTCGCACGGTGGTCGGCGTCGCCGAGGACATGGTGCAGACCGACATCGCCACGGGGACGCGCTTTCACTTCTACCTGCCGATCGACCAGTTCACCCGCACGTGGGGGAACGGGATGCTGCTCAAGCTGCGTGGTGACCCGGCCGTCCTGCAGGAGAGCGTGCGCGCCGCCCTGCAGCGGTCGATGCCCGGCGCGTCCTACGTGACGACCGTCCCGTTGCAGGAGATCGTCGATGGGGCACGCACGGGCTGGCGAATGGCGGCGACGATGTTTGCGGGGTGCGGGCTGCTGGCGCTCCTCGTCGCGGCAGTCGGGTTGCATGGCGTCATCGCCTACAATGCGGCGCAGCGGGCCAGCGAGTTGGGTGTGCGGGCGGCCCTCGGTGCGAAGGGACGCGACATCGCGCAGCTGGTAATGGGTGAGGGAGTGCGCTTCACCCTCGTCGGCGCCGCCCTCGGGATCGGCGCGGCGACGCTCGCGGGGACGTGGGTGCAACCGCTCCTCTTCCGCCAAAGCGCGCACGACCCGGCGGTGCTGGGAGGCGTGGGTGCCGTGATGCTCCTGGTTGCGTTAGGCGCGAGCCTTGCTCCCGCCCTGCGGGCCGCGCGCACCGACCCGGCGCGCGTGCTGCGGGACGAGTGACCGCGGCGTGGGGCCGTCGTGCCCGAACCCCGCGCGCCCCTCCTCGCGTCAGCCGCGGAGCCTGGCCACGACCTCGCTGGCCCGTCGTTCCATCACGGCGGTGAAGGCGGCGAAGGTACCGCTCCCTACCGCAACACCCCCACCGTCACGTGCGATTCCCGCCCCGCCGCGTGGTAGATCTTCATCCACGCCGGCCGGTAGTCGCTCGCCTTGGCCCGGTAGATATCGACGAACGTCTGCGGGTTACGATCCACGAGCGGGAACCATGAGCTCTGCACCTGGATCATCACGCGGTGCCCGGCCTTGAACGTGTGCAGCACGTCGGGGAGTTCGAACTCGATCTTCTCCACCTGGTGAGGCGCCATGGCGACGCCCTTGTCGAACCCCTTCCTGAAGCGCGCGCGCATCACCTCGCCGCGCACCAGTTGCTGGTAGCCGCCGAAGCGCACGTGCGCCGGGTTGGGCTCCGGGTCGGGGGTGTCGTTGGGATAGACGTCGATGACCTTCACGATGAAGTCGGCGTCGCTCCCCGTGGTGGACGCGTACAGCGTGGCGGTGATCGGCCCGGCGATGGTCAGGTCGCTCGCCAGTGGTTCACCCTGATACACGAGCACGTCGGGGCGCGTGGAGGCGAAACGCTGGTCGGCGACCATGTACTGGTGTTCGCTCCCCGGGCGCCGGTTGCTGATGATGTCGAGGTACGGCACCGGCTTGTTAGGGTCGCTGTAATACTGGTCAAAGCCCGCCGCGCCGCCTCCCTTCGCCAGGGTAAGCGCGCCGTTGGCGCCGAGATAGAGGGGGCGACGCTCGACCCCCGCCGGCGGCCACTGGTCGAAGCGGCGCCACTGGTTCTTCCCCGTTTCGAAGACCTGCGCCTCGGCGAAGCGTCCGTCGCCCGCTCCCTTGAGGTAATGCTCGAAGAAGGGGAGGAGGATCTCGCGGCTGTAGTACTCCGACGTCTTCGATCCCCAGCGCACGTCGCCCAACTGTTCTCCTTCCTCGAACCACCACTGCCCGTGGTACCACGGCCCCATCACGAGTCCGTTGGGGAGCCCGGGGTTCTGCTTCTCGAACGCCTGGTAGGTGTGCACGGCCCCCCAGACATCCTCGGCGTCGAACCACGAGCCGACGGTGAGGATGGCGGGCTTGATTCCCTTGAGGTGAGGGAGCGGCGTGCGTGCCTTCCAGAACGCGTCGTAGTTGGGGTGTGCGAACATCTCGCTCCAGAACGGATTGCGCCCGGCCATCCTTCTTGTGCTGATGTCGGCGAGCGAGCCGGCTTCAAGGAAGAAGCGATAGGCGTCAGGCGTGCCATAGTCGAACGGTGCGTTGCGCTCGCGCGTGGGCGCCGGGCGCGGAAGTCCGAAGCTCGAGAGGAAGGCGAAACCGTCCGCGAGGTAGAAGGCGCCGTTGTGGTGGAAGTCGTCGCCGATGAACCAGTCGCTCACCGGCGCCTGCGGCGAGACCGCCTTGAGGGCGGGGTGTCCTGACAGCGCCGCCATGGTGGAGTAGAAGCCGAGGTACGAGATCCCCCACACCCCGACGTTGCCGTTGTTGTTGGACACGTGCTTCACCATCCAGTCGATGGTGTCGTAGGTGTCGCTGGCCTCGTCGATCTCCTTCTCCCGCTTGTTAGGGTTGTACGGGCGGACGTTCACGAAGTCCCCTTCCGACTGGTACGTCCCGCGCACGTCCTGGATGGCGAAGATGTAGCCGACTTTCTCGAAGTCGACCGAGGGGCCGATGGTGATGAGGTATGTGTCGGTCCCGTACGGGGTGCGGGTGAGGAGGATGGGGAGCGGCCCCTTGGCTTCCTTGGGCGTGTAGAGCGTGGTGAAGAGGCGCACGCCGTCGCGCATGGGGATCATCACGTCCTTGCGGTCGTACGTCGCCTTCACGCGCGCGGGCTCGTCCATCTGGGCGCCGACGGCGCACGGGGCGAGGGCGACGGCGAGCGGGAGCGCGAAGAGGAGCGACGCCAGTGAGATGGGCGTGAGCCGGCGAGTGCAGCGGGACGGCAGGTGCAACATGGGGAGGCTCGCGGAGAACGGGACGCACCACGCTAGCGCCGACTGCCCGCGCTGTCGAACGGTCTGCCGCCCGGTCTCGCGCGGGATTCCCTCACACGGGGCCCGGGTGGTCTTCGCGCCGGGTTCGTCGCCATGCGGAAGCGTCACCCAACCGCGACGCCGCGCAGACCGTTCACGCACGAGATCGTGACACGCGCCGGCGGTATTGGGGGTGTTCGACTCTCCCCCTTCTCACGCGAGGTACGCGATGGTGCGCAGAACGTCGTCCCTTCTCCTGGCAGGATCCCTGGCGGTTGCCGCCGGCTGTGGTGCGGATCGCACCGCGCCGCTCCCGGTCGAAAACGCGGCACCGCTTGCCGGGAAGCTGGCCGCATCGGCCGGCTTTGTCACCTCGCAGCCGGCGCAGGCCGAGGTGCTGCTGCCGCAAGCCGAGCTGTGGCCGATCATTAGTGTGGGGGACATCATCCCCGGGACCACCGAGGCATGGGCGCCGACTCCTGACGGGCTGGGTGCGTACCTCGAGAACGGCGTCCTCAACCTCTTCGCCAATCACGAACTCTCGTCGTCCGGCGTGCGCTCGAGCAATGGCGGCCCCACGATCGCCTACGCGCGCGTCTCGAAGCTGGCGATCGACCCGCGCACACGCTCGGTGTTAGGCGGCCGGTACGTCGAGGACGGGAGCCAGCAGCTGCAGCGCCTCTGCTCGGCGACGTGGGTCGATGGCGTCGAGGGGCTCCCCACGGGCTACTTCCTGACGGGCGAGGAGACGCTCGGCACCACCAACGGTTCCGTCGTGATGGCGTACGACAAGCAGGGGAACAAGACGCCGCTGCCGCACCTGGGGGCCTTTGCCCACGAGAACCAGATTGTCGTCCCCGGCTACCCGGGGAAGGTGCTGGGAATCGGGCTGGATGATGCCTCTGGGCAGTCCGAGCTCTACATGTACATCGCCAAAAGCGAGCAGGACTTCATCCAGGGAAACGGGAAGCTCTACGTGTACCGGACCGATGCCACGTCGCCGGCCGGGACGCCGCTGCACAGCGGCAACATGGTGGAGGGGCAGAAGATCACCGGTACCTTCGTGGAGGTGAGCGACCCGGCCGACCTGTCCACGCCGGCCACGCAGCGCGCCGCCAACCTCCAGCGCAAGGTGGATGCGTTAGGCGCGATGCCGTTCGTGCGCATCGAGGACGGCGACTACGACAAGAACTCGCCCCAGACGCCGGCGATCTACTTCGTCGACACCGGGAGCCCGTCGGTGCGCGGACGCAGCCAGGTGGGGGCCGACTGCTTCGGCGTGTGCGACCTGGCCGGGTCGCTCTATCGCATGCAGTTCGAGCGCAACGACCCCACACGCGCCTCGCTCACGCTGATGTCGCGCTCGAAAGGGGCGGCGAGCGGGTGGGCGTCGCCGGACAACATCGCGACGACTGCCAGCAGCATCATGATCCAGGAGGACCCGGCATACGATGGCTTCGACGGCTCGCGCCCGCCGGCGATCTGGAACCTCAAGCTCGTCAACGACGGCAAGCAGGCGATCAATCCGCGCAAGGTCGTGCAGGCGACGCAGGAAAAGCTGATCCCGGGCGCCGCAGGCAAGTGCATCGACGCCCTCGGCCAGTGCTGGGAGCTGAGCGGGATCATCTCCACCGAGAAGTGGATGGGGAAGGGGTCGTGGCTGTTCGTCGTGCAGGCGCACACGCTTCCGTTCTCGGTGACGACGAACGGGGTGACGAGCCTCTATCCTAACGAGAACGGCCAGCTCCTCTTCCTCCGCGTGCCGGGGACCTGAGCCGGCGACGCGCCAGCGTCCTGTCGCTCGTGAGGCGCGCTACATCTGGCGCCGGGCGACGATCCACTCTGCGTCCTCTGCGTTCTCTGCGGTGAAGATCTTTTGTGCGACTGACACCGGCGCGCTGGAGATTCTCACCGCAGAGAACGCAGAGGTCGCAGAGGTAGGTACGGCGACACGCAAAGCGGAGTGCAACGAGGATACAGGCGTGAGGGGATGCGCGCCGAGTCGCCTGTCGAACCGTGACCACGACACGCTGAGCAAGTCACTCCACCCGCAGCGAGCGGTTGGGGTCGACGCGAGTGGCGCGCCACGCCGGGACGACGGTCGCGGCGAGCGCGACGAGGAGCAGTGTTCCGGTGACGGCGGCGTACACCACGGGGTCGCGCGGCGACTGGTCGAACAGGAGGGGCGCGACCCAGCGGCCGGCGATGAGCGAGATGGCCCCGCCGATCGCCATCCCTGCGCCGGCAAAACGCACGCCCTGCCGTGTCACGAGGCGAACGACATCGGCGGCCCGGGCGCCGAGGGCGATGCGCACCCCCAGTTCGTGCGAGCGCTGCGAGACGTCGTAGGCGATGACGCCGTACAGCCCGACGGCCGCCAGGACGAGCGACAGGAGGCCAAAGATCGAGAACATCATCGCCCCCACGCGCCACGACTTCTGCTGCGGGCCCACGATGTCCTGCATCGGCGTCACCGTCACGTAGCCGGCGCCGGGCATCAGCGGCTGCAGGCGGCGGCGCACCGTCTCGGCCAGCGCCGAGGCGTCACCCGAGGCGCGGATGAAGAGGTCGGCGTTCTCGGGATGGAACTGCTCGATGGGGAGGTAGTACTGGTACTCCTTCTCCCGCGAGAGCGAGTTCTGGCGGATGTTCTCGGTGACGCCGACGACGATCGTGCAGGGGAGCGAGTCGGCCTCGACCTTCACGCACTTGCCTAACGCCTCCTCGCGCGGCCAGAGCGCCGCAGCCATCGACTGGCTCACCAGCATCACGCGCCCGGCGCCCGCCACGTCGGACGGCTGGAGCCCTCGACCGCGCAGCACGCGCGTTCCGACCGTCTCGAAGTACTGCGGATCGGCGGACTGCAGGGTGAACTGCCCGAGCCGGTGCACCGAGTCGACCCCCGCGACGTAGAGCCCCAGCGACCAGGTGTTCCAGAAGGGGACCGTGACGGCGCGCGAGGCGCGCTCGACGCCGGGGATCGTCGCCGCCTCGTCGCGCAGACGACGCGCGAGTGCGGCGCGCTCGGCGTCCGACAGCTTCACCCCGCGCAGGTTGGGCGACACGTAGAGCACCGGTTCGATGTCGTAGCCCAGCCGGAACGACTGCACGCGATCGAACGACCGCACGAAGAGCCCCGCCCCCACGAGGAGCACCACCGACAGCGCCCCCTGCACCACGAGCAAGGCGCCGCGCAGGCGCGAGCGGCGATACGTGCCTTCGCGCATCCCGGCCTTGAGCACGCTGGAAAGGTCCTCGCGTCCCGCGTGCAACGCGGGGGCGAGCCCGGTGAGGAGCCCGGTGCAGAGGGCGATCGCCCCGGCGAAGACGAGGGTCCGCGTGTCGCCCACGCCACCGGTCGCTCCCTCGCCGAGGAAGGCGAGGCGGAGGCCGGCGCCCCCCCACTGCGCCAGCGCGATCCCGCTTGCCCCGCCAACCAGCGCCAGCAGGAGGCTCTCGGTGAGCAACTGCGAGAGGAGGCGCCCGCGCGTCACGCCTAACGCCAGGCGCAGCGCCACCTCCCGCCGGCGCTGCATGGCGCGGGCAAGGAGGAGGTTGGCGACGTTGGCGGCGGCGATGAGGAGGACGACGAGTGCGACACCGCTCACCCACCGCGCGACCATGGCGAGGGGCGTGGCGTCGGGGCCGCGCTCCTTCTGCAGCGGGGCGGCGAAGGCGCGCGGTCGCGCGCGCTCGATCGGCGTCGCATCGGGCTGCTCCACCCGCTGCTGCGCGTAGCTGCGGGCGAAGGCGGCCGTGAGGTCGGCGTCCGCCTCGGCCATCGTCACACTGGCACGCCGCCGCGCCATCAACTGAAGCCAGGTCCAGCTGTACGTGGTCGCGAAGGGACGGTCGGCGGGGAGGAACGAACCGCCGATGGCGGCCATGTGGGTGATCGGGACGTAGAGCGCCGGAGGGCGCTCGTCCGACGTTCCCGTGAAGCCGCGCGGGGCTACGCCGATGATGGTGTACGTCGCCGGGCCGACCATGATCGACTGTCCGAGGACGTCGCGCTTCCCGCCGAAGCGGCTCTGCCAGTAGCCGTAGCCGAGGACCGCGACCGGGGTCCCGGCGGGGAGCGTGTCCTCGCGCGCGGCGAAGTAGCGACCGAGCGCCGGCGGCGCGTCGAACAGCGACCAGAACGAGGCGCTGACGGCCCCGATCGGGAGCTCGCGCGCGTCCTCGCCGGTGCCGACGGCCACGGAGCGATAGTTGGTGGCCGCCACGACGTCGAAGCGTCGCGTGCCGTGCGCGAAGTCCAGGTAGCGCGCGTAGGAGAGGTACGTGCTGCGCTCCTCCTCGCCGCGCCAGCGCTCCGCCGTGGCGACGCGATGTACGTGCGATGCATCGCGCAGGTAGGGTGGGGCGCGGAAGAGGAGGCGGTCGACGACGCCGAACATCGCGGCGTTGGCACCGATCCCCAGGGCGAGCGTGAGGACCACGACACCCGTGAAGGCCGGGCGCGCGGCCAGCGAGCGTGCCGCCAGGCGCACGTCGCCGGAAAGTCGCTCGAGGAGGGCGACGCCGCGGATGGCGCGACTCTCTTCCTTGGTGCGCTCGATCCCCCCGAACGCCACGTGCGCGCGACGCCGCGCCTCGGGGCGCGGAACGCCCATCGCCTCCAGCTTCTCCGCCTCGCGTTCCACGTGGAAGCGCAGCTCCTCGTCCAGTTCGCGCTCCATCGCGTCGCGGCGGACGAGGGCGCGCCACCGGTACCGTACGTCGCTCGCCAGCTCGGCGAGGCGCTCCTGCAAGGCGAAGTTTGGCATGCGGGCGGCCTCAGGACATGTCGAGGACGAGGGCGACGGCGGTCGTCAGGCGGCGCCAGCCGTCGGTCTCGGTGGCCAGCTGTCGGCGGCCGGCGCGGGTGAGGGCGTAGTACTTCGCGCGGCGATTGTTGTCCGACGCCCCCCACTCGGCCTCGATCCACCCGCGCCGCTCGAGGCGGTGGAGGGCGGGGTAGAGCGATCCCTGCGGGACCTGCAGCGTGGCGCGCGAGACCTGGTGGATGCGCTCGGAGATGGCCCAGCCGTGCATGGGGCCGAGCGAGATGGCCTTGAGGATCAGGAGATCGAGCGTCCCCTGCGGAAGGTCGAGCTTGTCGTCGGGCACCGGTTCCCCTTGTGCTTCTACAGGGGCGAACATGCGGGCGTTCGTGTAGAAGCGCAAGGGGAGTGGGACGAGGCGTGCCAATCGGCGACCGAGGCCCCGCGCCGGGGGCGCAGCGCGCTGTCGCCTGGCGCGCTACGTTTGCGGCGCTCGCTCCGACCTCAGCCCGCCTTACCATGCGCTTCGTCACGACACTCCTTGCGTGCGCCCTCGCCTTCCCGGCGATCGCCGCCGCGCAGCAGTCCACACCCCCCGACACCGTCGACCCCAACCTCTTCCTCGAGGAGATGACCGGCGCCCGCGCGATGGCGTGGGTCAAGCGGGAGAACGAGAAGACGGCTGCCGTTCTCGAGAAGGACCCGCGTTTCGCCTCGATATTCTCGGCGGCGAAGACGATGGCGGCGGCGAAGGATCGCATCCCCTACGTGCAGTTCCTCAACGGAGCGCTCTACAACTTCTGGCGCGACGAGACGCACGTGCGGGGGATCTGGCGCCGCACGACGCTCGCATCCTACCGATCGGCAGCGCCGAAGTGGACGACGGTGCTGGACCTCGACGCGCTGGCGAAGGCAGAGAACGGGAACTGGGTCTGGCACGGCGCCGACTGCGTGCGCCCGCGCGAGGATCGCTGCCTGGTTTCGCTCTCCGACGGCGGCGAGGATGCGGCGACGGTGCGTGAGTTCGATGTCACGACGGGCACCTTCGTGAAGGGAGGCTTCACCCTCCCGCGCGCCAAGCTCCGCGTGTCGTGGGCGGGGCGCGACACGATCCTCTTCGCGCGCGAGATGAAGGCGGGGGAGCTGACCTCGTCAGGCTACCCGTTCATCGTCCGACGCCTGGCGCGCGGGCAATCGATCGATCAGGCGGTGGAGATCTACCGCGGGAGCGCCAACGACGGCGGCTACGGCGTCACCCCCTATACGCTGGTCGACGCCAAGGGGCGCCGCTCCTCGTTCATCGATCGCCCGCTTTCGACGTTCGAGGCGGAGCACTACCTCGTACGCGCCAAGGACGTGGCGAAGCTGGCGATCCCACTCAAGGCGCGGATCGTCGAGGTGATCGACGGGACGATCTTCGTGCAGCTGGCGCAGGACTGGACGAGCGGAGCGACGACGATTCCCGGCGGCGCGATCGCTTCCTTCTCGCTGGCGACGGCGATGAAGACGCCGGACGCCCTCGCGCCCGCGCTCGTCTGGGCCCCCGGGGCGCGCGAGTCGGTGGTGCAGGTTTCGTCGGCGGGGGGGCGACTGCTGGTCGACATCACGCAGAACGTGCGCGGGCGCGTCCTCTCCTTCGCGCGCGGCGCCGACGGACGGTGGACGCACACGACGCTCGACCTTCCCGACAACGCGTCGACGAACGTGATCAGCACGGAGCCGGCGACGGGGGCGGTATTGATCAACGTCACGGGGTACCTGACGCCCAGCAGCATCTGGCTGGGAAATGCGTCGAAGACGACGGCGCAGACGCTCAAGTCGCTCCCGGCGCGCTTCGACGCATCGAAGAGCGTGGTGGAGCAGCGAGAGGCGACGTCCAAGGATGGGACGAAGATCCCCTACTTCATGGTGCACCCCAAGGGGATGACGCTCGACGGGAGCAACCCGACGATCCTCTACGCGTACGGCGGCTTCGAGGCCTCGCTCACACCGGCCTACAACGAAGATGCCGGCAAGCTCTGGGTGGAGCAGGGCGGAGTGTACGTGGTCGCCAACATCCGCGGCGGGGGCGAGTTCGGTCCGGCGTGGCACGACGCGGGGCTCAAGACGAAGCGGCAGGTCATCTACGACGACTTCCAGGCGGTGGCCGAGGACCTGATCGCGCGCAAGGTGACCTCGCCGCGCCGGCTGGGGATCCAGGGGGGCTCCAACGGCGGATTGCTGATGGGGGTGCAGCTCACGCAGCGCCCGGAGCTGTGGAACGCGGTCGATATCC
>JAXLXW010000007.1:0-307172 GCA_046327755.1 Gemmatimonadaceae bacterium | reverse complement strand
CGTCTGCCCGCGCTGGCGCACCCGCCCGGTGACGAGGGCGCGCACCCGCAGTTCAGTCGCCACGATCGGGATGTCGACTTCGCGCCGCTTGTAGCGGAAGACCACCGAGCGCGGGACCACGCGCAGCCCCGAGACCTTGGTGAGCTTGTTCAGGATCGTCTCGGTGATCCCGTCGGCGAGGTACTCATCGTCGGTCCCGCTGGCCGGCGAATCGAAGGGGAGGACCGCCACCGAGTCGATCGGGCCCGACGTGGGCGGATTGGAGACCGGGTGCGTCGCCGCACCCGTCGCGGCACCGGTGAGCGGGGCTCGCGAATCACGCGTCGTCTGCACCGCAGGGGGCGACGTGGGAAGGTGACGCGTGTCGAGCGAGCGCAGCGCGTTGCGGAGGAGCGCCGCCGACGCAAAGCGATCGTCAGGCTCCTTGGCCATCGCCGTGCGGATCACCTGGCGCAACGACTCGGGAACGTCGCCACGCTCGAGCGGCGGCGCCTCCTTCACGAAGTGCGCGAGGATGATCTGCTGCGCCGTGTTCCCCTCGAACGGCGGACGGCCGGCGAGCATCTGGTACATCACGCACCCCAGCGCGTAGATGTCCGAACGCCCGTCGACCGCATCGCCCCCGCCCTGCTCGGGACTCATGTAGAGCGGCGTCCCCAGCACCAGCCCCGTGGCGGTGAGCGCGCTCGACGACGGCTCTGCCGCCTTGCTCACCGCGCGCGCGATCCCGAAGTCGGCAACGATGGCGTGTTCATCCTCGAGGAGGATGTTGGCAGGCTTGATGTCGCGGTGGATGACGCCCTGCCGATGCGCGTGATCGAGCGCGTCCGCCACCTCCTCCGCCAGGTGCACAACCTCGCCCACGGGGAGCGGTCCGGTGCGCGAGATGCGATGCGCCAGCGACTCCCCGTTGATGAGCGGCATCACGTAGTACAGGATCCCCGAGGCCTCGCCCGCGCTGAGCAGCGGGACGATGTGCGGATGCCGCAACGTGGCCGCCACCTGGATCTCGCGCCGGAATCGCTCGGCGCTGAGCCCGGACGTGAGGTCCGCCGTGACGACCTTGATGACCACCTTGCGATCGAGGGCGATCTCGCGCGCGGCAAAGACCCGGCTCATGCCGGCGCCGCCGAGTTCGCGTTCGATCTCGTACGTGCCGGCGAGCGCGGTGCTCAGCCGCGAGCCAATGAAGTCGGCAGGATCGGTCGTGGACATCGCACGCAAACCTATCACGTCGCACGGCGTTCGGCGCCCCCACGGCCGTGATCGCTAGCGTCACTAGGCGTCGGCAGACGAGACGGCTTCGCGACGGCACGCCTTGCGGGGTTGCGGACACGGCCGTAGAACGAGGGCTCGCCGCGCGTCGCCGGAACCCGACGCGGCGGCCGGCTTCCCACCCGCCTCCGAGGCTTTCCATGGCGCGCGCGACCTCGAGCCCCCTCCCGCCCCTCCCGGCCAACATCAGCATCCCGACCTTCAAGGTCACGTCGACGCTGACCGGGAACACCAACATCCCCGCCTCGGTCCCGTTCTACTACGCCGGGATCAGCTCGATCTGGGTCTACTGGCAGGTGGAACTCCCGGTCCTGCTCAAGTACCTCAAGCCGCTGGGGATGCTCCCCGCCCAGTTCGACGGGATGGGGGCGGTCGGGATCAACTTCTTCAACGCGGTCGCGCTCTACGGCCAGGGGCAACCCGGGAATCCCGGCGCCGCCGGCTTCAACGAGACCGAACTCAACATCCTCGCCTTCGCCGCCAACCAGGCGCCGAACGTCCCGACGTTGACGCTGCAGGAATACCTGGCCAACGGCGACCAGACCAAGCGCATCGGCAACTACCGCGTCTGGGTCGCGTGCGACAACGCCATCGCGGTGGCCGCCGGGCGACAGCTCTACTTCGAGAACAAGTTCCAGGTCGACTACAAGTACAACGTCCCGGCGCTCAACAACCCGGGCCAGAGCGCCTATGCCTGGACCTGCTACGATCACGACGACAACACGAAGAGCATCTACAGCACCAACGTCTCGCTCACGGGACTCAATCCCACGCCGGGGAACATGTCGGAGTGGATCGACCTGAGCTACGTCGAGAGCGCCAAGCGCGTCGCGGGGTCCCGCCGCAACTACTTCGGGATGCACGACACGTATCACATCCCCAAGGCGAACAAGAACGCGGTGACGATCTCGTACGGCCAGAGCGCGCACCCGATGCGTCAGGACATGGAGAAGCTCATCGGCGACCGGAAGGCGGTCGCGGTGCAGGTCTTCGACAGCGCGCCGTGCATCGCCGAGGCGCGCGCCTACTGGGCCGACCTCTAGACGCGGAGCGCAACATGCCGCGCCCCTTGACCCTGACCTCACCCGACACGCGCCGACAGTTCGTGGCGCTCTCCGTGATCCTCACCGGCTTCAACGACGCCGAGCTGTGGGGGACGGGGATGGTCGACGTCTACCTCGACTGGATCCGCAGCATCATCGGCGATTCGCGCCTCGGCGACCTGCTCTCGGCATCGCAGGGGGCGATCGATGCGTCGAACGGCCACGAGGCGACGCTCGATCGCCTCGTGCGCCTCAACATCATGGACGACGAGACGCTTGGCCCCGTGGCGCGCAACCTCATCGTGTTGTGGTATCTGGGGCAGTGGAACCAGCTCCCGCCCGACTGGCGCGATGCGCATGGCGCCAGCGCGCTCGACCTCACGTGCATGGTGTCGCCGGACGCCTACGCCGAAGGGTTGGTCTGGAAGGCGATCCACACGCACCCGCAGGGGGCCAAGCAGCCGGGCTTCGGCTCGTGGTCGCTTCCGCCCGTGGTGCCGGCGGAGGAGTCGCCGCGTCGCGGGCGTCGCAAGCCGGCCACGCGCGCCAGGACCAAGGCCAAGGCCAAGACCAAGGCCAAGACCACGACGCGCGCGAAGAACAGCGTACGCCCTAAGCAGGCGAAGCGTGTCGCCACCACCAAGCGAGCCAAGCGCTCCACTCGGGCCAAGGGGGGACGATGACGCTGCCACAGGGTAGCTACGACGCGGTCATCATCGGGGCGGGGCCCATCGGGCTCAACATCGCCAAGGTCCTCAGCGATCGCGGCAAGCGCGTCCTCCTCCTCGAGGCGGGGCGCGCCTCCGGGCTGTCGTATGACGGGTGGCTCTCCTACGTCGACACGTACCGCTCGGCGCTCATCAAGGAGCCCAACTCGCCGTACCCGCCCAACGCCAACGCGCCCAGCACGTACGCGCAGGACGTGTACAACATGCAGAAGCACGTCCCCATCCTCTCCGGCTACCAGGTGGAGAAGGGGCCGCTCGCCTTCGGCTCGACGTACCTGCGTTCGCTCGGCGGGACGTCGCTGCACTGGCTCGGCACTTGTCCGCGCATGGTGCCGAACGACTTCCGGATGAAGTCGACGTACGGCGTGGGGGTCGACTGGCCGATGACCTACGACGAGCTGCAGCCGTACTACTGCCGCGCCGAGTGGGCGTTAGGCGTCTCGGCCAACAAGGAGGACCAGGAACACTTCGGGATGTGGTTCCCCAAGGACTACAACTACCCGATGGAGCGCATCCCGCAGAGCTACTCGGACCAGCTGTACGCCAAGGGCGCCGCGACGGCCAAGGTGACGTGGTCGGGGCGCGAGTACGGGATGACGGTGACCTCGCTCCCGCAGGCGCGGAACTCGATTCCCCGCGCCGGCTATCGCCCGCGCGGGGCGGTGGGGGCGCCGCACGTGGGACAGCGGTGCGAGGGGAACGCCAGCTGCATCCCCATCTGCCCGGTGCAGGCCAAGTACACCGCACTGCGCACGCTCAACGAGCTGGACACGAACTTCTACACGTTGGTGACGCAGGCCGTCGCCACGCGCCTCATCATCGACGAGAGCGGGCGCATTGGCGGTGTGGAGTTCAAGCGCTACGCCAGCGAGTCGTCGAACCAGTCGCAGACGTATACGGCGACCGGGACGTTGTACGTCGTGGCGGCACACGCCGTGGAGAGCGCCAAGCTCCTCCTCGCATCGGGAGCGGCCAACTCGAGCGACCAGGTGGGGCGCAACCTGATGGACCACCCCTTCTTCCTCACGTGGGCGTACAATCCGGCGCCGGTCGGGGCGTTCCGCGGTCCCGGTCAGACGTCGGAGATCCCATCGTTCCGCGACGGCCCGTTCCGCACCGAGTCCGCCGCCTTCCGCATCGACCTCGGCAACTGGGGGTGGGACGTCGCCACCTTCCCGCCGGGGAGCAACGTGAACGACGAGGTGGGGAAGAACGTCTTCGGCAAGTCGTTGCGGAAGACGCTGGAGCACCAGATCACCCGCCAGCTGCGCGTGGGATACGTCGTCGAGCAGCTGCCGGAGGCCGGGAACCGCGTCACGATCGACCGCACCTTCATGGATCCGCTCGGCTGCTACCGCCCGGTGATCCACTACAACGTCTCGGACTACACGCGCGAGGCGATGGTGCGGGCGAACGAGGTGTCGAACGCGCTCTTCCGCGCCATGGGGATTCCCCCGCACGACATCAAGACGTCCCACACGCCGGAGAACACCCCGGGGTACATGACGTACAAGGCGCGCGACGGCAAGGAATACTCGTTAGGGTTCTACGGTTCGGGGCACCACATGGGGACGCACCGCATGGGGGTGAGCCGCACCGACTCCGTGACGGATGCGAACTGCCGCAGCTGGGACCACGAGAACCTGTACGTGGTGGGATGCGGGAGCATGCCGACCATCGGCGCCTCCAATCCCACCATCACCGCCATCGCCCTCGCGCTCAAGGCGGCGGACCACATGCTCACCCAGCTCGGTTGAGGCGATCCATGGCAATCACCGACTACAACAGCCTGGTCGACCACCTGAAGACGGCGATCGCGATCGAGCACGCGACGATCGCGCCGTATCTCTGTGCGCTCTACTCCATCCCCGAGGGGACCAATCACGAGGCGCAGGCGATCGTGCGCAGCGTGGTGATGGAGGAGATGCTGCACATGACGCTGGCGGCGAACGTCCTGACCGCCGTGGGCGGCACACCCGTGATCGCATCGGCCGACGCCGTCCCGCGCTACCCCGCCTATCTCCCGCACTCGAACAAGCGCTTCCAGGTGCAACTCCTCCCGCTCGGGCGCGAGGCGTTGGAGACCTTCCTCCTGATCGAGGCCCCGGCCCCCGCCACGGCCCCGCCGGAGGGAGACGACTACAACACGCTGGGACAGTTCTACGCCGCCGTCGAGGACGGGCTCAAGACCTGCACGAAGAAGTACGGCGAGCGGAAGCTCTTCTCGGGGAAGCGCGCGATGCAGGTCCCCCCCGAGCGTTGGTACTACGGCGGTGGCGGTGACAGCCTCGAGGTGCACAACCTCGAGACCGCGCTGCGCGCCCTGGAGGAGATCACCGAACAAGGCGAGGGCTACGAAGGGGGGATCACCGACGGCGACGGTGCCTTCAACGACGTCGACGAGCTCGCGCACTACTACCGCTTCAACGAACTGCTGCGGGGGCGGCGCTATGTGGCGACCGACACCCAGGCGAGCGGTCCGACCGGGGATGAGCTTCCGGTGGACTGGAGCGCCATTGCCCCCATGGCCCCCAACCCGCGCAGCTCGAAGTACCGGGGCCATCGCACGATTCACCAGGCGATGGTGACGTTCAACCGGACGTACACGCGCCTGCTCAAGCAGCTGCAATCCGCCTTCACGGGGCAACCAGCAGCGTTGCAGGATGCCGTCCCCATCATGTACGAGATGCGGTACCAGGCACAGGCGCTGATGCGCATCCCATCGCCGCTCTTCGAGGGGAAGACCGTCGGCCCGGCCTTCGAGTACGACGCGTCGTAGCGGTTAGGCGGCACCTCAGGCGTCGATTGGCGCCTGCAGGTGCACGAAGCCGGCAATGCGCTCGAGCGAGACGAAGGACACCTTGCTCGATCCCTCGAAGCATTCCGTCCACCCCTTCACCACCGCCTGCCATTCCTTGCTCGCCAAGTGGCGCTTCAAGGCCGCATCGTCGACATACGACTCGTAGAACATCAGCTTGCGCGTCGGACGCCCGGTCTTCTTGCTGAGGACGCGGTGCACGAGATAGAAGACGACGCCCGGCTGCTCGCGCTCCGCCTGCGCGCGAACCGCCGCGAGCCGCTTGAGCGCCAGCTCTTCCTTGCCGGCCTTCATGGTGAAGTGCGCAATCGATGTGATCATGTGAGGAGTGGGGGGGGACGAGAAGGACCTCACGCACGGCGCAGCGGCCGCGACGCCCGATACCCTACAAGCAGGAGGGCGACGCGTCAAACCGCGTCGCCCTCCTCATCTACTCGTCCTCTCGTCTTCTGCCCTCACCAGGCGACGATATAGCCGGAGAAGTGGCGAATGGGCCAGTTGAAGGTGTTCTGGCGCGTGCTCACGGAGCCGGCGATGAACTCTGCCACGAGCGCACTCGCGCCGCTCTCATCGACGAGCGAGCGATTGGGGAAGTAGCCGCCCTGCAACGTGCTCCCCTGCGGGACGTCGATCCCGGCGAGCGATTGCGACGCGACGAGCGGACGCAGGAAGATCGTGCCGTGCGGCTGGAACTCGTAGGCAACCGCCTTTCCCTTGAGCGCCGTCACCGTGAAGCGCGTGTTGCGGGCCACCGCCCCGCGGGGGACCGTGAGGGTGAAGCCTACCTGTGGAATGCTGATCGAGCCGCCGTTGCTCCCGATGTTGCGCGCCACCGTGATGTCCGACGCCAGGTCCGCATCGCGTACGAGCGGGGTCGTGGCCATGAGGACGCCCACTTCGGCGGTGTTCGGTGCATGCGGCTGCAGCGGTGCACTCGGAGCGGCCGGATCTCCGGCGCAGGCGGCGAGCGCCCAGACGGCCAGCAGTTGCGTGGCCCGAACGAGGTGTTTCCGGATCATGCTTCTCTCCAACGTGCGAGGGTTTGGCCTGGATCACCCCTGTTGGGTGTCCCGTTGTGCTTGCCTCCCCGCCCCTCCCATCAGCGGTCAAGGGACGTCGCGCGCCTGGTTGGGAACATTCACCGAACCCGCGGCGGAACAGCGTAGTTGGTCAGGCGTGAGCGGCCGGTGGCCTGCGTCACGTTCTTGCACTCGCCGTGTGGTTCGGCGGCTGACACTTGTGATCTACGCCTCGTGTGCGACGTCTCGACATCGCATCAACGCGTATCGAGACGAACGTCCCATCCCGACGTCACGAACGCCCGAACTGCTGAGCGTTGGACGCTCGGCGTCTCGCCGATTCGCGCGCCGCAGGTGGTCGATCGAGCGCACCGGCGCCGCACGGTCCGCGGCTGCGGGGCACAGCGCTTGTGTGCCCCGGCGCACATCGCGCCGTGCCTTCGCTGGCGACGCGCCACCGCTCCAGCGGTCGCGACCGGACTTGCGGGCGACGGTGCGGGGGCTAACTACCACCCCTCATTCTCAGCGGGGAGGAAGCGCATGGCCTCGAAGGCCTCACAGCCGCACCGTTCTGGAGCGAAGAAGCGGGGCGCGGCCTCGAAGGGAGCCCGGGCAGGGGCGCCGACAGGTGCGCGGAAGGGGACGCCCAGGGGAGCGGCGAAGGCGAGCCGGCGGTCGGCGCCGCTCGCCGGACGCGTCGCGATCGTCGCCGGCGCCACGCGCGGCGCCGGGCGCGGCATCGCCATCGCGTTAGGCGAGGCCGGTGCCACGGTCTACTGCAGCGGACGCTCGACCAGCGGCAATCCGTCGCCGCTGAAGCGCGCGGAGACCATCGACGAGACGGCAGCGCTGGTCACCGCCGCGGGCGGGACGGGAATCGCCGTTCGCACCGACCACACGGTGCGCGCCGATGTCGACGCGCTCATGGCGCGTGTCCGCGAGGAGCACGGCGCGCTCGACCTCCTCGTCAACGATGTGTGGGGGGGCGACAGCGCCGCCGACGTGATCTGGAAGCCGCTCGCCGAGACCGACCTCGACGCGGGATGGGCGCTCGCGCGCCAGGCGATCTACTCGCACCTCATCACCGCTCAGGCGGCGATCCCGCTCCTGCGCGCGCGAAAACGACCGCGTACGCGCGCCACGATCATCGAGGTCACCGACGGCGACACGTTGAGCTATCGTGGCGCCTTCTGGTACGATTTCATCAAGGTCACCATCATGCGCCTCGCCTTCTCCATGAGCATGGAGCTGCGCAAGGACCGCATCGCGTGTGTCGCCATCACGCCGGGCTTCCTGCGCTCCGAGGCGATGCTGGAGCTCTTTGGCGTGACCGAGGCGACCTGGCGCGACGGCATCCAGAAGGACGAGCACTTCATCGCCTCCGAGACCCCCGCGCTCGTAGGACGCGCCGTCGCAGCGCTCGCCGCGGATCCGACGCTGATGGATCGCAGCGGAGAGACCTTCAGCTCGTGGGAGGTCGCACGCGACTACGCCCTCACCGATCGCGACGGGAGCCGCCCCGACTGGCTGGCGCACTTCCGCCGGCACATTCCCGCCGCGCATCCCGCCATCGACTGGATGCAGCGCGGCCTCGCGTGGCAGGAGTCCATCAAGCGCCGCACCACGAAGTTCCTCGCGCCGCGTCGCTAGGCGCTGCAAGTTGGGGGGAGCGTCCGGTCTCGTCGTTCCCTCCCCCCAGCTTCGCCGATGCTCCCCATTCCCTCCGTCCACGTGCGCCGCGCGGTAGTACCGCGCGCGCCCCGCGCAGTCCGACACGCACTCGCAGTCGGGGCGTCCCTCCTCGTCGCCGCCTGTCGCGCGCACGCACCGAGCCCATCACCAGCCGCAACGACGGCATCGGCCGCGCTCCCTGAAGGGGCGGAAGCCGTCTCCCTCCTCGGCGACGTCCTCCGCGCGCCCGCGATGCCCACGGCGCCCGTCATCGCCGCCGACTCGGCGCTCGCCGCCAGCCCCGACGATCCGGAGCGCCTGCTCGCCGCCGCCACCGCACGCGCCACCGCCTGGCGCTTCCGCGAAGCCATTGCCCTCTACGGCCGCGGCGCCGAGCGCTGGCCTAACGACGCCCGATTCCTGCGCTTCCGCGGACATCGCTACATCACCGTCCGGCAGTTCGAGGATGGCGCTCGCGACCTGGACCGCGCCGCGACCCTCGACTCGACCAACTTCGACATCGTCTACCACCAGGGGCTCGCGCACTTCCTGTTGGGGCACTTCGACCGGGCGGCGGCGATCTACCTCCGGTGCATCGCCTTCTCCGACAACGCCGCCCTCAAGGCGCGCGAGGCTTCTGGGGCGTTCCGCCCCGGCTATCGCAGCTGCATGCGCATGGCCACCAACGACGACGACCGCGCCTCCATGACCGACTGGGCATGGCGTTCGCTCGTGCGTGCCGGCCGGCGCGACGAGGCCGACCGCCTCCTGGCCCCGGTGCGCGAGGCGATGACGATCAACACCAACCGCTCGTACTACGAGAACCTGCTGATGTACAAGGGGGTGCGCCCCCCCGAGGCCGTGCTGCAGGCGGCGAGCGGCGATTCGGTACGATTCTCCACGAGCGGCTACGCCGTGGCGCACTACTACCTGGTGCGCGGCGACTCCGCCAAGGCGTGGGCGCTGTTCGAGCGCGTGGCGCGCGGCCCGCACTGGAACGGTTTCGGCGTCATCGGCGCGGAGGTGGAACTCGCCCGGCGGCGGTCGCCGCCGCGTTAGGCTCCGGGTGCGTGAGGCGCCCCGGCGCCAGGGGGCGGGTGAGCGCCGTTAGGCGCCGGCGCCCTCGCTCAGTACGCGCGCGCCTCGCCGTCGTGGCGCGGGTCTGCCGCGGCGACCCACACCCCGCCGCGTCGAGCGATCATGTAGACCCGGGCATAGCCGAACGCCGGGTTCACCGGCTCGTAGCCCATGGCGCGCGCTGAGGCCAGCACGCTCGCGTCGAAACCCGCTTCCACCTCCACGCGCCGCCCAGCCGCGGGGTACATCCGGGGCATGCGGATCGCCTCCATCGGGTCGAGCCCGAAGTCGATCGCATAGGCCACGCTCTGCGCGAGTGCGAAGGGGATGCGCCCGCCCCCCGGCGACCCCACCACGAGGTCGACCTTTCCGTCCTTCACCAGCACCGTGGGCGCGATGGTGGTGATGCGCGTGCGCCAGGCGGCCGGCAACTCGGCGGGAATCGCGTTGGCGTCGCGCGGCCACCATCCCGAATCGTTGAGCCAGAAGCCGCTCGCCATCACCCCCGCGCCAAAGCCTGACGAGTTGGTGACGGTCACCGCGACCGCGTTCCCGTCCGCGTCGACCACGGAGATGTGCGTCGTCTCGCCCCCCGACATCGTGTCGCGCACGGCGAAGTCGCGCACGGCCAGGGCGCGCATGCCCTCCGCACGACGTTCGACACCCACCGCGTCGCCGTTAGGCATCGTTCCACCCGAGGCGCCCCCCTGCGCGACGCCGGGATACGGCGAGAACGCGTCGCACGCCGCCGGCACCACATTGTCGTTCCCGCGGGCATCGCGCGCACGAAGCGAATCGGCGGCGCGCCCCACTCCCACCACGTCGCCCCACTGCTGGGCGAACGGCTCGGAGATGATCCCGCGCACCGGGATGGCCTTCCATCGCGGGTCGTCGTTGGCAGAGTTGGCCACCACGCCGACGCGCATCGCCGACGCCATCACGTCGAACGACGTCCCGTTGCGCGTGGGGAGCCCGGTCGACGTCAGCCCGCGCGACTCCAACAGCTCGAGCGTGTGGAGGAACTGCAACCCTCCCATGGGCGGCGGCGCCGAGAGCACGACGCGCCCGCGGTAGGTGGTGCAGAGCGGGCGCTTCCACTGCGGTTCGTATCCCGCCACGTCGTCCACGGTGACGGGATGGCCGCCGGCGTTCATGCGCGCCACCAGCGCCTGCGCCGTCGCCCCACGGTAGAAGCCGTCGCGCCCTTCGCGCGCGATGCGTCGCAGCACCTCGGCCAACGTCGCGTTGCGCAGGGTGTCCCCAATGCCGAGGAGGCGCCCGTTGGACCAGTACAACGTGCGGGCGATCGAATCGCGCTTGAGGCGCACGGTATCGCGGGCAATGAACTCGGCGAGCACGGGATAGAGCGGAAAGCCCTCCGCCGCCAGGCGAATGGCCGGCGCCATGACCTGCTCGCGCGACAGCTTGCCGAAGCGCGCATGCGCGGCGAGCAGCCCCGCCACGTTTCCCGGGACGGCGACAACGCGAAGCGGCACGCCGGAGTCGGCGCGCACGCCGCGCCAGCGCGCCACCGGCTGCGAGGGGTAGAAGTCGATGTAGTCGGCGCGCCGTGCGCCCTGCTGCCAGAAGAGCAGCGCCCCGCCACCACCAACGCCCGACATCTCCGGCTCAACGACGCCGATCGCGAAGGCCGTCGCCACGGCCGCATCGACCGCGTTGCCCCCCGCGCGGAGCATCGCCAGTCCCGCGTCGCTGGCCAGCGGATGCGCAGAGGTGACGGCGCCGTGCGTCCCGGCCGCGCGCTTCCCAAGGTCGGGAGGGCGCGTCTCGTCCATCGGTGCATAACGAGCGCAGGCGGCAAGGGCGAGTCCCGCGAGCACGAGACTGGCGCGAGGAGCGGACGGTGCGACGTGACAGCGCATGCGACGAGGCGGTGCGGGGGCTGATGCGGACCCGGTGAAGCTCGGCGCGATCAGCGCCGGCGTCCACCCCCGACCACGCGAAAGGGCGGCGAGTCGCATGGACTCGCCGCCCTTCGGGGAGCACCCACCGAACGAGGCAGCCAGCGTCAGTCGCCGACCCCCGCCTCGGCCCCCATCGGGAGCGGGACCTTCATCTCCTTCTTCCCCAGGATCTTCATCGACAGGTCGTCGAGCAACGTGTAGACGACCGGTACGATGAACAGCGTGAGCAACGTCGAGGTGATGAGTCCCCCGATGACCGCATGCGCCATCGGTGCCCGCTGCTCGGCTCCTTCACCAAGCGCCAGCGCCAGCGGGAGCATGCCGAAGATCATCGCCGCCGTCGTCATGATGATCGGGCGGACGCGAATGCGCGCCGAGTTGAGGATCGCCGTGCGGCGGTCCTTGCCGGCTTCGCGCTCCTTGTTCACGAAGTCGATGAGGAGGATCCCGTTCTTGGTCACCAGCCCCATGAGCATGATGATCCCGATCATCGACATCACGTTGAGCGAGCCGCCGGTGACGAGCAGCCCCAGCGCCACGCCGAGGAACGACAGCGGGAGCGCCAGCATGATCGACAGCGGCTGGATGAAGGAGCCGAAGATCGAGGCGATGATGAGGTAGATGAAGACAACCGCCAGGAGCAACGCCTCGAGGACGTAGCCCTTGGTCTCGGTGAGGTTCTGGACGTCGCCGCCGAAGATGGTGCGATAGCCCGTGGGGAGCCCGATCCCGTCGAGTGCCTTGCGTGCCTCGTCCGCCACGTTCCCCATGCTGAAGCCGGGGAGGACGCCGGCCGAGATGGAGACGCGGCGCTCGAGATAGCCGCGCTCGATCTGCTGCGGTCCCACGCCGGGGCGGATCTCGGCCACCTGCGACAGCGGGATCGTCGCCGGCATCCCGGTGCGCGCGTCGATGTTGCTGCTGAGCACGGGGATGCGCGCGACGTCCTCGACCGAGACGCGCGACGAATCGGGGTACACGACCATCACGTCGTGCGAATAGCCGTTGGGATCTTCCCAGCGGGTAGCGCGCTGCCCCTGGAAGAGCGGCTGCAACGTGGCCCCGATCGTCTGCATCGCGAGCCCCGCCGCCCACGCCTGCTGGCGATCCACGCGCACGTCGAGCTGCGGGATCTCCCCGTCGTCCGACGAATTGGGCTCGGCCACGCCCGGCACGGCGCGCACCGTCTGCAGCACCTGCTCCGCCGCCAGCTTCAGGCGTGTAGGCTCCGGCCCCTGCACGTAGATCTGGATCGGCTGGCGGAATCCGCCAAAGATCGACATCGAGCCGGTGATCTGCGGGCGGACACCGGGAACCTGCGCCAGCTTGGCGCGCAGCTCATTCTGGATCGCGAACATGTCCTTGGTGCGCTGCTCCCGCGGCGAGAGGCGCACGAAGATCTGCCCGCCATTGGAGCCGCGGGACATGCCGCCGCCACCACCCACCGACAGCGAAACGAACCGCACCTCGGGCTGCTGGCGGAGGAACTTCACGATCTCGCTCCCCTTCTTCACCGTGTACTCGATGCGCGAGCCCGGCGGGACGCGATACGAGACGTTGAACTCCCCCGCGTCGTAGTCGGGGAGCCAGGTGAAGCCGAGAAGCGGGAAGAGGGCGAAGGCTGCCGCAATCGAGCCGACCGCGAGCCCCACCATGAGGCCGCGATGGTTCAGCGCCCACCCGAGGCCGTTCTTGTACTTCTCCGCCATCCGCTCGAACCAGTCGTCGAAGGCGAAGGCGATCTTGCGCAGCGGATTGCGCGTCTTCTTGCGCGTCTCGGCGTGCCCGCCATGCTCCACCTCGGGGTCAGGCCAAATGCTCGACAGCATGGGGTCGAGCGTGAACGAGACGAAGAGCGAAACGAGGACCGCGAAGGCTACCGTCACGCCAAACTGGAAGAAGATCATCCCGATCTGCCCGCCCATGAAGGCGACGGGGACGAAGACCGCGACGACCGCCAGCGTGGTGGAGAGCACCGCCAGCCCGATCTCGTCGGTCCCTTCCTTGGCGGCGCGGAAGTGGTCTTTCCCCATCTCCAGGTGGCGCACGATGTTCTCGCGCACCACGATCGCATCGTCGATGAGGAGCCCGATCGCGAGCGAGAGCGCCAGCAGCGTCATCGTGTTCAGCGTGAAGTTGAAGACCCACATCACGAAGAACGCCGAGATGATCGACACCGGGAGGGTGAGCCCGGTGATGACGGTGGAGCGCCAGGAATTGAGGAAGAGGTAGATGATCGCAATGGTGAGGACGGCGCCGAGGATGATCGACAGCTCGACGTCGGCCAGCGACTCGCGGATCTTGATCGAGTCGTCGCGGATGAGCGTGAGCTGGATGTCCGACGGGAGCGTCTTCTTGATCTCCTCGACCACCTTGTTCACGCCGTCGGAGACCTCGACGGTGTTGGAGCCCGTGATCTTGAGGACCTCGAGCGAGACCGACGGGACGAGCTGGTCGCCGTCCGAGATGTAGCTGGCGGAGCGGCGGTCGGCGAAGCCGTCGACGACGTTGGCCACGTCGCGCACGCGGATCGGCGCCCCGTTGCGCACCGCCACCACGACGTCCATGAAGGCCATCGGGTCGCGGATCTTCCCGGTCACGCGCACCATGCGCTCCGTCTCGCCGCGGAAGACACGCCCGGCCGGCGTCTCCGAGTTCTCGCGCGCGAGCGCCTGCGACACCTGCGCCGGCGAGATGCCGTAGGCCACGAGCGCCTCGGCGTTGAGTTGCACGCGGATCTGGCGCGTGGCGCCGCCGTTCACGTTCACGCCCCCCACGCCCGGCACGCTCTCGAAGCGCGGCTTGATGGTCTGTTCGGCCAGGTCGGTCAGCTCGCGCAACGGGCGCTCGTCCGACCGCATCGACACCGACATGATCGGGCGATCGTTCGGGTCGAAGCGCATGATGACGGGGTCATCGATGTCCGGCGGAAGCTGCCGGCGGATGCGGGCGATCTTGGCGATGACCTCCTGCTGCGCCTCCAGCGGGTCGAAGCCCAGCTGCAACATCAGGCGCACGCTGGAGTTCCCTTCGGACGAGGTCGAGGTGATCTCGCGAATGCCGCTGACCGTGTTGAGCGCCTCCTCGATGGGGCGCGACACGTCGCGCTCCATGACCTCGGGGCTCGCGCCCGGATACGAGGTGCTGGCGATCACCACGGGGTAGGTGATGTCCGGATACTCGTCGACCGCGAGGCGCTGCAGCGCCACGATGCCGAACACCATGAGCGCCACCATCATCATGGTGGCGAACACGGGGCGCTTGATGGATACGTCGGAAAGGAACATGAGGGGCTCCTGAGACTCGCCTGCGACGACTGCCTAACGTCCCTTGCCCGAATCGCCGCGCGCGGCGGCACGCCCGGCGGGCGCCTTGCCGTCACTCGCGGCAGCGCCCGGCGCGCCACCCTTCTCGCGTGTGCCGGCACCGGCACCGCCAGCGTCGCCCGCCCCGCCGGGGCCACCGGCACCACCCGGTCCGCCGCGCCCTTCGTTCGGCCCGACGACGCGCACCTGCATCCCGCGCCCGAGCGCCCCGACGTTCCCCACGATGATCTGGTCGCCGGCCGCGAGCCCGTTCAGGACCTGCGTCATGTTCTGCGTCTCGTCCACCACACCCAGCTCGATCTCGGCGTGCTGCACCTTCCCGCCCTCGATGCGATAGACGAAGGGCTTGTCGCCGCGCGCCGACTGGCGCACCGCCGGCGATGGGATGGCGAGGGCATTGGGGATCGACTGCCCGATGATGCGCCCCGTCGCGAACGAGTTCCCCTTGATCGCGCCGTCGCGGTTGGGGACCTGGATGTACACGGTGATGGAGCGGTTCTGCGGATTGATGGTCGGCGCGATGCGCGCGACCTTTCCTTGCAGCTGTCGGCCGGCCGCGGCAAAGCGCACCGGCTGCGACACCTTGAGCTCGTTGGCCTGCCGCGCCGGCACCGACGCCTCCAGTTCCAGCACGTCGTTGCGCACGACGGTGAAGATCGTGGCACCGCGCGTCACGTGCTCGCCCGCTTCCACCGTGCGCGCCGAGACCACGCCGGTCGTCGGCGCCAGGATGCGCGTGTCATTCGCGTTCTGCAGCGAGGCCTTGAGGCGCGCCTCGGCCGCCGCAAGGCGCGCCTTGCTCGCCGCCAGCGTCTGCTGCGCGGTGCGCAGGTCCCGCTCGGGGATCGCCCCCGCCTTGAACAGCTCGTCCGACTGGTCCGCGTTCCACTGCGCGTTGCTCACGTCGGCCTTGGCCGATTCCACGTCGGCCGCAGCGGAGGCGCGATCGCCCTCCTGCACCGCGTTCTCGAAGCGCGCCAGCAGCTGACCGGCCGCGACCCGATCGCCTTCGCGCACGTAGACCTGCTGCACGTTCCCCTCGACGCGCGACCGGACCGCGATCTCCTCGATCGGCTTGAGGTCGCCGTTGATGAGGATGCTCGCCTCGATCGTGACGGTCTTGGCCTCCGTCACGTCGGACGGACCCAGCACCATCGCCGACGGGCCGCGCCCGCCGCCAGGACCACCGGGACCGCCCTTCCCCATCCCGGACGTGGCACCCGCGCCGCCCTTGGCGGCGCCACCGGGAGTCCCGGCCTCGCCGTCCTTGCCGCACGCAGAGAGGGTCAACAGGGCGAGCGCGCCTAACGCGCCCGCGAAGGTCGAGTATCGCACAGGAAATCCGTTATCGAGTCGTCGGTCGGGTCGGCGGGAGCGGAATGTCCACGCCGCGGGCGCGCGCCAGTTCGGCCGCTGCCAGGTAATAGTCGATCGTGGCACGCGCTGCGTTGGTGCGCGCCGTGAGGAGGAGGAACTGCGCGTCGGACACTTCGAGCTGCGTCGCCAGCCCGCGCTCGAAGCGGAGGGTGGCGATGCGGAAGGCTTCGTCGGCCTGGCTCACGTTCTCGCGCTGCGCCTCGAACGCCGCCTCGGCGCGCCGGTACTCGGCGCGGGCCCGGGCCCGCTCGACCCCCACCATCTCGCGCTGCTGCGCCAGCTGCAAACGGGCGATCTTCTCCTGGGCCTGCGCAAGGTCCACCGCCCCCTTGGCGCGCAGCCCGTCGAAGAGGGGCCACGAGATGTTGAGACCGAAGTTCCGGTCAGCGAACCAGCCGTTGTTCTGGCACGACTGTGACGCAGGCGCGGAAGGGGCGCAGAAGGTGTGCGAGGAACGCCCCCAGATGGTGGGAAACCCATTCCCCGCCGGAAACGCGAGGTAGCCGGTCTGGAAGAACGCGCTGATCGTTGGGAGCAGGTCGGCGCGCGCCACCCGCACGCCCTCGCTGCGCGCGTTGAGGGTGAGCTGCGCGGCGCGCTCCACCGGACGCGTCGGATCGGCGGAGCTGTCGCTGGCGATGGCCTGGACCACCGAACGCAGCGCCGCGGTGTCGATCTCTGTGGTGAGCGAGAGCGGACGCGTGGCCGGGATGTTCAGGATGCGGCGCAGCTCGATGTCGGCCAGCTCGCGTGCGTTGCGCGACTGCAGGAGCGCCGGCTCGAGGTTCGTGCGCTCAACGCGCGCCCGCAACGCGTCGTAGCGCGAGGCACGGCCGGCCGCGAGCAGCTTCTCCACCAGCGCGATGCGCTCCGACGCCAGATCGAGATTGCGCTGCTGGATCGACTCCAGCTCTCGCTGGAGCAATCCGTTGAGATAGGCGCGCTGCACATCGACCGAGAGCTGCGCCCGTGTCTCCGCCACCGTGAGACGCGAGGCACCGCGCACATCGCCCGCCGCCCGGGCGCCGGCAAAGATGCGTCCCCCCTGAAAGAGCACCTGGGAGACGTTGATGTTCGAGTTGTAGTTGAAGTTCTGCCGGAAGAGCGAGTTCACCGCATCGGCGCGCGCGTTCCTGAGCACCTGCGAGTAGCTCCCCGCCAACCGCGCCTGCGGGAGTCCGGCGGCGCGCGCCGAGGTGACCTGCGCCTCGGCCACTTCAACCTGTGCGCCGGCGATGCGCGATTCGTCCGACTCGCGCAACGCACGCGTGACCGCATCACCGATGGTGAGGCGGAGGGTATCGGTTTGCGCGGCGTCCGCACGCGGCTGTTGTGCCCGAACTCGAGCCAACGGGGTCGCGGCGCCCGCAACGGTCGCCAGCAAGAGCGGAAAGAGAATTCTGCGATTCATCAGACAACGTACGCGCGGCATAGCCGCGCCGTTCGTGAAAGTTTGGGCGTCGCGCCCAGAGCCTTGAAAGATGACAGGTCGCACCGTCCGACACGTAGTCGCGCTGCGGCTGCCGAGGAAAAAGACGCTCGCGCGGATCGTCCCTCGTACCCGAGGTGGGGGCGGGCAATTGGACGGGGAGTCCCGCCCTTCATTAAGAAATCGCGACGACGACCAGGCCCTCCCGCGAATCCGCTGCACTCTCCGCCGTCCTGTCCTCTCGCGATCGCGGTTCATCCCCTCGTGGTGACGCGAACGGACCCCTGGTGCGAGCTTCCCCTTCCCAGGTAATGGGAGGACCCGTGAACGACGACTCGCTCGATCTCCTGCAAGGGACGCTGGACGTGCTGGTGCTTCGAACCCTCGCCTGGGGGACGATGCACGGCTACGCGATCAGCCGATGGATCCGGGAGCGGACCGACGGGATGATCGCGATCGAAGACGCCCCGCTCTACAAGGCATTACACCGTCTGGAACGCCTTGGCTTCGTGGAGGCGGACTGGGGGCTGTCCGAGAACAACCGGCGCGCGCGCTACTACCGGCTCACGCCGGCGGGCCGCGCCGCGCTAATGCAGCGAGAGTCGTCGTGGCGGCGCTATGCTGCCGCCGTGTTCCGTGTGCTGGAGCCGTCCTCATGAAGCGCTTCATCCGACTGCCCCACCGCAGCCGCGGGCGCATCGAGCGGGACGTCGCCGACGAGCTGGAGTTCCACCTGCGCGAGCGCACGGAGGCGCTCGTGGCCCGCGGGGCCTCAGTCGACGAGGCGAGACGGCAGGCCGAGCAGGAATTCGGCGATGTGCGGGCCACGAGCCGATTCCTCGCCCGATTCGATGATCAGACGGATCACCGGACCGGACGGCGGGACTATTTCGCCGATCTTCGTCAGGACGTCCTCTATGCGCTCCGCGCCCTGAGGCGAGCGCCGGGCTTCACCTTCGCCGCGGTCCTGACCCTCGCACTCGGGATCGGCGCCAACGTCGCCATCTTCTCCGTGGTGAACGGGGTCCTGCTGCGCCCCCTCCCCTTCCCGCGCCCGCAGGCGCTCTATCGGGTGTGGTCGGCCAACCCAGGCGAAGGGATCACCAACGCCGGGGTCTCCGCGGTCGACCTCGACGACTGGCGCGCCCAGCGGCGCGACATCCTCGATGTGGGCGGATTCTGGTACGCCGCCGGGGGAAGCGGGATCGACCTGCTCGGCCGCGGCGACCCACGGAGGCTGTCGGCAGTCTTCACGACCGCCGGCTTCTACGGTGCCCTCGCCGTGCGACCCGCGCTGGGACGGGTCCCCCGCGAGGACGAACTCGTGCGCGGAGGTCGCGACCGGGTCGTGCTCCTCTCGCACCCGTTCTGGCTTTCGGAGTTTGGCGGCGACTCGTCCGTCGTTGGGAAGTCGCTCACGCTCGGGCGTGAGGCATACGAGGTGCTCGGCGTGATGCCCTCCGGCATGAGCTATCCGGCGCCGGACGTCGATGTGTACGTCCCCTTCTCGACCATTCCCGACAACGCCATCCCGCGGCTCCGCCCCGTACGCATCCTCGACGTCGTGGCGCGGGCTCGGGACGGCGTCACCCGCACCGCGGTGGAACGGGAGCTTCAGGGGATCACGGCGCGACTCGCGCGCGAGTATCCGGAAGATGCGGCGTGGGGAGCTGCGACCGTCGTCCCGCTGCATGAGGCGCTCACGAGCAACGTGCGCGTCGGATTGCTCGTCCTCGCGGCGGCTGTCCTGCTGGTCCTCCTCATCGCCTGCGTGAATGTCGCCTCGCTCCTGTTGGCGCGCGGAAGCGTGCGCGGGCGCGAACTGGGGGTCCGTCGCGCACTCGGGGCCTCGGGGGGGCGTATCGTTCGTCAGCTCCTCACGGAGAGCATGGTGCTGTCGGCACTCGGCGGGCTGGCAGGGATCGCGCTCGCCATGGTGGGGGTGCGCGCGCTGCAGGCGCTCGGGGCCAGTGAACTCCCGCGCGGCAGCGAGTCCTCGCTCGACGGAGCGGTCCTGGCCTTTGCCGTCGGACTCACCGCGCTGTCCGGCGTTCTGTTCGGTCTCGTCCCGGCCTGGCGTGCCGCGGTCCGCGCGCCGCAGCACGCGCTGCGCGACGGCGGTCGCGGCGTCGCGGGCGATGGGGCCACGCGCCTGCGCAGCGGACTCGTGATCGCGGAGGTTGCCCTCGCCGTGATGCTTGTGGCTGGCGGCGCCGTGATGACACGCAGCTTCCTTGCCCTGCTCGATGTGGATCCGGGATTCCGTCCCGACCACACCGTTGTCCTCAACTACACGCTCAGCAGCGAGCGGTACCCGGACTATACCATCGCCTACGAACAGATCCTGGAGCAGGTGCGCGCCGTTCCAGGTGTGGTCGGTGCCGCGTCCATCAAGGATGCGCCGTTGCGCGGGGTCGGCGAGCGGGTGGGCTTTCGACTTCCCGGCATGACGATTCCCGCGGGCCAGGAGGGGCCTACTGCCGCGCTGCTGCACGTGAGCGACGGGATCTTCCGGACGTTAGGCACCCGCCTCGTCTCGGGCCGGGAGTTTCAGGCGACCGACCGGCGCGACGCGCCGCTGGTCGTGGTGGTCAACGAGTCGTTCGTGCGACAGTGGTTCCCGGACCAGGACCCCCTGGGCAAGTCGTTGCTGGTGGCGGGCGGAATGTCCGCCGAGATCGTGGGCGTCGTTGGCGACATCCGCCAGCGCGCCATGGCCGAACCCTCGGAGCCCACGGTGTACGTGCACGTGCCGCAGAACGGGCGCGTCCGGATGAACCTGGTGGTGCGCACGCGTGGCGAGCCGCTGGCGCTCGTCCCCGCGATTCGCAACGCCATCTGGTCGGTGGATCGGCAGCAGACCATCACGACGGTCTTCACGCTGGAGCAGGCACTGTCCGAGGCGGTGGCGCGCCCGCGACTGCTCATGGTGCTGATGGGCGCGTTTGGCGTCCTGGGGTTGGCGTTAGGCGCCCTGGGGCTCTACGGCGTCCTCTCGTACCTCGTGAACCAGCGGCGGCGCGAGATCGGCGTGCGCCTGGCGCTGGGCGCGGACATCGGCCGTGTGCGGCACATGGTCGTGGGCTACGGGTTGCGCCTGACGGCTGCCGGGGTGGCGGTGGGGCTGGCGGGGGCGGTGGTCACCGGACGGTTGCTGCACAGCCTCGTGTACGGCGTGAACCCGATCGATCCCGCGCTGCTGGCCGTGGTCTCGCTGACCTTGCTGGGCGTTGCCGCGGCGGCGAGCTGGGCACCCGCACGACGCGCGTCGCTCGTGGATCCCGCGGTCGCCTTGCGCGAGGAGTGACGGGCGGGAGGGCGATCACGGCGACGGTGCCGCGATCGCCAGCAACTTGCGAACGTCACCCACGATGGCGACGCGGAGCGCCTCGATCGGGGCGTCGTAGCGCTTGAGTTCCTCCGCTGCCTGCCGGGCCCAGTCGGCAGGAGCCCGGCGCCCCGCGGCGATGAAGCCGAGCGCCTCCGTCCCGATCACCGCCGTGCGGGCGAGGGCGCGAGCCGCCGGCACCCCCTGCGCCAGCGTCGGCGACCGCGCGCCGAGCGCCTCGATCCGCGGCAGCAGGAGCGACCAGCGCTCGAACAGCACGAGCAGCGAATCGCGCGCCGCCGCATCGCTTGCATCGAGCGCCACGCGCCTGACGAGTCGCTCCGTCATCCATCGCCCCGCCGGATCGGGACGAGACGCATCGACCAACCGCGTCAGCGGGTGCCACTGGTTGAGCATCGCCCCGTTGGTGGTCTGCCCGAACTGCGAAGGTTGCAAGGCAACGAACAATGACTCGATGGGAGTGGTGTCGAAGCCCGGGGCGATGGTGGCGAGCATGCGCGCGGGATGCGACCGCACGCGGAAGCCGGCCCCTTCAAGACGATCCGTGAGGAGGTCCAGCCGGCGGTACATGTCGCCGACATCGGTGACGGTGCGCGGCGACCAGAGTCGCTCGGCGATCGCCCCGAGGCGCGGCCAGATGCGCGAGTCCGCACTCTCGGCGGTGATGTACTCCGCCCACATGCACGCCTCGCCGCCGATGATGAGTTTCTGCTGGGCGGGGGTGAGCTCATCAAACTGCGGCACGGGGTCGGCGGCGTAGTACTCGCTGGCCGGCTTGATGTGGTCGAGGTACCACGGCGCCGAGAGGATGCCGGTGAACCCCTGCTTGGCCGAGTTGGCCAGGTACTGCGTCCCGCGCCACGACTGGATCACCGTGCGCGGCGGGAGGTCGGGGTGAAGGATCTCGTCCCACCCCATCATGCGCTTGCCGTGCCGGGTGAGGATCGTCGTCAGGCGCTTGTTGAAGTGTGCCTGCAGCGCGTCGTTGTCCTTGAAGCCGTGCTGCTTGCGCCAGGCGACGATTGCGGGGTTCGAGTCCCAGTGCTTCCCCTCGACCTCGTCGCCCCCGATGTGCCAGTAGGCATCCGGGAAGAGCGGCACCATCTCGTCGATGAAGCGGGCGATGAAGGTGTAGGTCTCTTCCCTGGTGGGATCGAAGATCGCATCGGCCCCGCCCCACTCCCGGCGAATGGCGATGGGAGGGCGCTGCGCGCTGTACTGCGGGTAGCCGACGAACCACGCCGTCGTGTGCCCCGGCATGTCGAACTCGGGGACCACGCGAATGCCGCGGTCGCGCGCGTAGGTCACGACGTCGCGCACCTGCTCCTGCGTGAAGTACAGTCCATCGCTCCCCAGCTCGTGCAGCCTGGGAAAGCGCTTGCTCTCGATGCGAAAGCCCTGGTCGTCGCTCAGGTGCCAGTGCAGGACGTTGAGCTTGACCATCGCCATCCCGTCGATCGTCTTCTTCACCTGCTCGATGGGCATGAAGTGCCGCGAGACGTCGAGGTTGAGGCCGCGCCAGGGGAAGCGCGGCTCGTCGGCGATGGAGACGGCGCGCACGCCGAAGCCCGACGCGTCCGGCTCCACCAGCTGCAACAACGTCTCCAATCCGCGCAGCGCCCCGACCGTCGTCGCCGCCTGCAACGTTGCGCCGTCGCGCGCCACGGTCAGCGTGTAGCGCTCATCCTCGTCCACCCCCTGCACCGGCATCCCCGCCCCTCGCACGTCGATGGCGATGGTGCGCGGCGTCGCGGTGCTGGTGACGGAGCGCGACACCGGCTGCGAGATGCGTCGCGCGAGGCGCCCCTGGAAGCGGGCGATCGCGCGCTCGAGGCGCGCGTCGCTGTGCCCGGTGACCGCGATCGCCGTCGTGCTGTCGATGGGGAATCGCCCCTCTCCCAGCCGGAGCGAGGACGGGACGGGGAGGAGCGGCGTCCCCTGGGAGGGGGCGCCCTGGATGGCTGCACCACGTCCGGCGCCGTTCGGCGCGCGTGCCCCCTGCGCGTGTAACGGCCGCGCGGTGGCGTGTGACAACGAGGCGACAGCGCCGAGGACGACAGTCGAAACGAGCGATCGAGTCAGCATCGGCGGAATGTGCCCGCCACCCCTCGCCCCAACCAGTGCCCCA
This sequence comes from Gemmatimonadaceae bacterium, assembly GCA_046327755.1. Lineage (GTDB taxonomy): Bacteria > Gemmatimonadota > Gemmatimonadetes > Gemmatimonadales > Gemmatimonadaceae > SCN-70-22. The sequence continues at coordinate 284,007 of JAXLXW010000007.1, read as the reverse complement.
CCGCACACCACCCACGCCGCGCGCCGAGGTATCCTCCCCCGCCCCCCTCAGGTATTATCTCGTCTTCTCGTCGGCTCGTCTTCTCGTCCTCTGCCCCACCAGGATGCGTCTCGTTACCCTCGACTGGATCATCGTCGCCATCTCGGTGGTGATCTCCTTCCTCCCGGCGATCTTCTTCTACAAGCGCGCCGGTTCGAGCACCGAGGAGTTCTTCACCTCCGGGCGCGCCGCGCCGTGGTGGCTGGTCGGGATCTCGATGGTCGCGACGACCTTCAGCACCGACACCCCCAACCTCGTGACCAACATGGTCCGCGAAAACGGGGTGGCCGACAACTGGCTGTGGTGGTCGTTTCTCCTGACGGGGATGATGACGGTCTTCTTCTTCGCGAAGCTCTGGCGCCGCTCGCGGGTGATGACCGACCTCGAGTTCTACGAGCTGCGCTACTCCGGCAAGGCCGCGACCTTCGTCCGCGGCTTCCGCGCCCTCTACCTCGGTCTCTTCTTCAACTGCGTGATCATGGCGACGGTGAACCTGGCCGCCGCCAAGATCGGGAACATCGTGCTGGGGCTCCCGATGTGGCAGACGCTCCTCTACGCCTCGATCATCACGATCTTCTTCGCGTCGGTCTCGGGGCTGTGGGGGGTGCTGGTCACCGACTCCATCCAGTTCCTCATCACGATGTCGTCCACCTTTGCGGTGGCGTACTTCGCCTTGCAGCAGCCCGAAGTTGGGGGACTGGCCGGCCTCATGGCCAAGGTCCCGGCGTCGCGCCTCAACCTCCTGCCGGACTTCAGCAACAACTGGAACGTCGCCCTCTCCGTCATGATCATCCCGATCACCATCCAGTGGTGGTCGGTCTGGTATCCCGGCGCCGAGCCGGGGGGCGGGAGCTACATCGCGCAGCGCATGCTGGCGTCCAAGACGGAGAAGGACGCCGTCATCGGGACGATGTTCTTCAACGTGATGCACTACGCGCTGCGCCCGTGGCCGTGGATCGTCGTCGCGCTCTGCTCCACGCTCATCTTCCCGCAGCTGAGCGACATCGCCGCGTCGTACCCGTATGTCGACCCCAAGCTCATCGGGCACGACATGGCGTACCCGGCGATGCTCAAGTTCCTCCCCGCCGGCTTCCTCGGCGCGATGGTCGCCGGGATGCTCGCCGCCTATCGCTCGACGATCGAGACGCACCTCAACTGGGGGACGTCGTACCTCGTCCACGACTTCTATCGCCGCTTCCTGCGCCCGGGTGAAACGGAGAAGCACTACGTCCTCGTGGGACGCCTGGTCACCGCAGGGCTCATGATCTGCGCGGCGCTCCTCACCTTCGGGCTCAGCTCGGCCAAGGAGAGCTTCGACCTCATCCTCTCCATCGGCGCCGGAACGGGGCTGCTCTACATCCTGCGCTGGTTCTGGTGGCGCATCAACGCGTGGAGCGAGGTGGCGGCGATGGTCAGCTCGTTCGTCATCTCCGTCGGCTTCTTCATCGCCCGCAAGAACGGGGTGGCGCTGGGGAGCGAGATCTCGCTGGTGATCACCATCGTCGCGTCGACCGCGGTCTGGATGACGGTGACCTTCCTGGCCCCGCAGACCGATCGCGCGCGCCTCATCTCCTTCTACAAGCTCGTGCGCCCCGCGGGGCCCGGGTGGGCGGAGATCCGGCATGCCAGCGGCGACACGCGCTCCCCCGATTCGCTCACGCTGTCGCTCGTCGGATGGATGCTCGGCATCACCTTCGTCTACTCGGCGCTCTTCGGGACGGGGAGCCTGCTCTATGGGCGCACCGCTGCCGGCATGGCGTGGTTTGGGGCCTTCGTGGTCTCCGGTTTCTTCCTGATTCGATTGATGCCGAAGCTGTGGGCCGGGTCGGAGGATTGAGCCGGCGACGGGCGACGGAGCGCCGCGTCGCCTGTCGCCTGCAGCGGAGGGAGAAGTGCGGGGGCTGCTGATCGGCGTCGGCGTCGGGCTGGCGATCGTGGGGCTCGCGGTCGTGGGATGGTTGCACTGGCTCGACGCGCGTGTCACGAAGACGTTGCAGCGCCAGTACGCGGTCGCGCTCGCGCCGATCCAGCTCCCGACAGACTCGGCGTCGCTGGCCGAGGGGGCGCGCCTGGCGCACATCCTCGGCTGCCATGGTTGCCATGGCGAGCAGCTGCAAGGACGCCTGTTCGTCGACGAGCCCTCCGTCATGCGCGTCGTCGCCCCCAACGTGACGGCGCTCGTTCCGCGCTACTCCGACGCGGAACTGGCGCGCCTCATCCGCCACGGCGTTCGCCGCGATGGGACCGGCGTGCTCGCGATGCCCGTCGCCTCGTTCTTCCAGCTGCGCGACGTCGACGTGGCGCGCGTGATCGCCTACCTGCGCACCGTTCCAGGCGTGGACGGCACCCTGGCCGGGAACGAGTTGCGGCTGCCGGGGAAGCTCGCCGTGCTCAAGGGGGCGCTCCTCCCCGCCGCGGCAACGCTCGACCACGCGGCGCGGCGCCACGCGGACGACGCAGCTGCAGCCGACACCACCGAGCTGTCGCGCGGCGCCTACCTCGCGCGCGTCGCCTGCACCGAGTGCCACGGTCCGGAATGGCGTGGCGCCCTCGAGGCGCCGCCGCTCGCCGCGGCGAACGGCTACAGCGCCACGGAGTTCGCGTCGCTCCTCCTCGACGGCCGCTCGCGCGACGGGCGCGACCTCCCGACCATGACGAAGACGGCGCGCGAACGCTTCGTCTGGCTATCGAAGGGCGAGGTTGCCGCCATTTATACCTTCCTGCAGTCGCTCGCCGCTGGCGGCGGCGCGGCAGCCACCTCCGCGGGCGTGCGTTGACCATGACGAACCCGACTCCCTCCCCCCACGCTGGCGCGCCGACAACGCGTGCCGTCATCCTCGCGCGCGGGCTCGGCACGCGCATGCGCCAGGCCGACCAGGGCGCCACGCTCGACGCCGCGCAGGCCGCCGTCGCCGATGCCGGCGTGAAGGGGATGATCCCGATCGGGCGCCCCTTCCTCGACTACGTCATCAGCGCCCTCGCCGACGCCGGCATCACCGACGTCTGCCTCATCATCGGCCCCGAACACCAGGGAGTGCGCGACTACTACCGCGCGCTGGCGACGTCGCGGGTGCGCGTGCACTTCGCCGTGCAGCGCGAGGCGCGCGGCACCGCCGACGCGGTCGCCGCAGCGCGCGACTTTGCCGGTGGCGAGACAATCCTCGTCCTCAACTCCGACAACTACTACCCGGTGGAGGCGTACCGCGCCCTCGCCGCGGTCGGGGGGGCGGGGCTCATCGGCTTCGAGCGCGACGCGCTGGTCGCCCAGAGCAACATCCCCGAGGAGCGCATCCGCAAGTTCGCGCTCGTCGCCACCGATGCCACGGGCGCCCTCACCGAGATCGTCGAGAAGCCGGACGAGGCGACGTATGCGCGCATGGCGCAGCACGCCCTCGTCAGCATGAACCTCTGGTCGTTCTCTCCGGCGATCTTCGAGGCGTGCGCGCGCGTGCGCCCCTCGCCGCGCGGAGAGCTCGAACTGCAGGACGCGGTGCGCATCGCGATGCACGAGCTGGGCGAGCGCTTCACCGTCGTTCCGATGGCGGCGGGCGTCCTCGACCTCTCCTCCCGGCGCGACATCCCCGCCGTCGCGGCGCGCCTCGACGGCGTCACCGTCGCGCTCTAGCGCCGTTGCGCCCGGCCGTCCCTGTGCCGCCGGAGTTGAAGGTGTAGCTTTCCGGCCATGTCTCACGATCGCGACCAGCTGCTGCGCGTGGGGATGTCGCCGCACCAGGCATCGGCCAAGGCGGCGATGCTGGAGCAGTGCGACGCCGCGCTCGACGCCATAGGCGCCACGGACCAGCGCCACTCCGTCTGGGTGCCGGGGCGCATCGAGATGCTCGGCAAGCACACCGACTACGCCGGCGGGCGCTCGCTGCTCTGCACGGTGGAGCGAGGCTTCGCGGTGCGCGTCGCGTTGCGCGACGACGCGACGATCCGCGCAGTCGACGTCGCCACGGGGAGCGCCTGCGAGACGGCACTCGACCCCGGGACGCGTGCCGAGCCCGGTGATTGGTCCAACTACGTCGCCACCGTCGCACGCCGACTGGCCCGCAACTTCCCCTCGGCACGACTCGGCGTCGACCTCGCCTTCGCCTCGGATCTCCCCATCGCCGCCGGGATGAGTTCGTCGAGTGCGCTGATGATCGCCGTCTTCGTCGCCCTGGCCAAGAGCAACGACCTGCGCTCGAGCGAGGAGTTCCGCAACGCGATCTTCTCGCGCGAAGAACTGGCATCGTATCTCGGCACGGTGGAGAACGGGGAGTCGTTCCGCACGCTCGAAGGAGACGCCGGAGTCGGGACGTTCGGCGGGAGCCAGGACCACACGGCGATCATGTGCGCCGAGTCCGGGCACATCGTGCAGTACTCGTTTGCCCCCGTGCGGCGCGAGGCGACGTACGTCCTGCCGCCAACACACACCTTTGTCGTGGGGGCGAGCGGCGTCCTGGCCGAGAAGACCGCCGGGGCACGCGAGTCGTACAACCGCGCCGCGCTGCTCGTGCGGCACCTGCTGAAGCAGTGGAATGCCACCACCGGTCGCACCGACGCCACGCTCGCCGACGCGGCGCGCAGCGGCGACGATGCCTTCGACCGATTGCGCGCGGTGGCGCAGTCGTCAGGCACGGCGGAGCTGCCCGCGACGGCGTTAGGCAACCGACTCGAGCAGTTCCTCCTCGAGAGCTTCGACCTCATCCCGGCGGCCGCGTCGATCCTCGCCCGCGGGAGCGTCCACGAACTCGGCCCCGTGGTCGATCGCTCGCAGGAAGCGGCCGAGCGCTGGCTGGGGAACCAGATCCCCGAGACGATCGCCCTGGCGCGCCTCGCGCGTCACGTCGGCGCAACGGCAGCGTCGGCCTTCGGCGCCGGCTTCGGCGGGAGCGTGTGGGCGCTGGTCCCGGTTGGCGACGCGCACGACTTCATGGTGTCGTGGGGCGAGCACTACGCTGCGGAGTTCCCGGACGCCGCCGAGCGCGCCGTCTTCTTCGCGTCGCCGGCCGGGCCGGGGGCGCAGCAATTCTGAGAGGGGGCAGAGGACGAGAGGACGAGATGCCGGGGCGTTGGGCGGGGCGCGCGGGGGCAGGAGATGGTGGCCTTTCGTCGCTCGTCCAAGAGCGTTTAACACGGAGACACGGAGGGGGAAGCGGGGCGCGCGAGCGCTGCGCGCCAATCGCACTCCTCCGTGCCTCCGTGCCTCCGTGGTAAAGCAGTTGACCTTGTAGTGGCTAGCGCACCATTCGTCATCCCAAGCACGACGCACCGTCCTTTCTCGTCTTCTCGTCTTCTCGTCTTCTCGTCTTCTCGACTATGAGTGAATCCCCCACCCGCCGCGACCTCCTCAAGGGCGCCGCGCTTGCCTCAGCTGGACTCGTCCTCGGCCGCAACGCTGCCTTCGCGCAGGAGCCCAGCGTTGCAACTGACGGTGCCATCGATCCCATCACCGGGCGCACCACCGGCGCGGCATCGATGATCGGCGTCCCGTTCGAGCGGCACGAGACGGTGCGCATCGCCATCGTCGGGACGGGGCTGCGCGGACGGTCGGTGCTGCACGAGCTCACCGGCGTCCCCAACGTGCGCATCACGGCGCTGTGCGACACCGTCCCCGAGAAGATCGAGATGGCGGTGCAGCAGATGCGAAAGGCGGGGCACGACTACGAGCCGGCGCGCTTCAGCAACGGGCCGGACGCGTTCCGCGAACTCGTGAAGCGCGACGACATCGATCTGGTCTACACGGCGACGCCGTGGGAATTCCACGTCCCGGTGGTGCTGGCGGCGATGGAAGCCGGGAAGCACGCAGCGACGGAAGTGCCGGCGGCCTACTCGCTCGACGACTGCTGGAAGCTCGTCGACACCTCCGAGCGCACGCGCCGCCACTGCCTGATGATGGAGAACTGCAACTACGGCTACAACGAGTTGCTGGTCCTCCAGATGGTGAAGAGTGGCGCCTTCGGAGAGCTGAAGCACGCCGGTGCCGCCTACAACCACGACCTGCGTGCCATCCTCTTCGAGGACCGCGACGAGGGACTCTGGCGCCGCCGGCACCACACGCTGCGCAACAGCAACCTCTATCCCACGCACGGACTCGGTCCCGTCGCCTTCATGCTCGGGATCAACCGCGGCGACGCCTTCGACTATCTCGTGTCGATGAGCACGCCGGAGTTGGGGCTCACCAAGTGGCGCAAGGACCACGAACCGGCCGGCTCGCCCAAGTGGAAGGAGCAGTACCGGACGGGCGACCTCAACACGTCGCTCATCAAGACGGCGAAGGGGCGCACGATCCGCCTCGAACACGACGTGGCATCGCCGCGCCCCTATTCCCGCATCAACTCGATCCAGGGGACCAACGGGATCTTCGAGGACTACCCGCCGCGCATCTACATCGAGGGGACCGGCGAGGAAGACCGCTGGACCACGATCGACGCCTACAAGGCGCAGTACGAACACCCCCTGTGGCGGGAACTTGGCGAGAAGGCACGCAGCGGCGGGCACGGCGGGATGGATTACGTGATGGCCTACCGCCTGGTGCAATGCCTGCGCGAGGGGCTCACCCCGGACTTCGACGTCTACGACGCCGCGGCATGGTCGGCGCCGGGGCCACTGAGCGAGAAGTCGGTGGCAAATGGAAGCGCTCCGGTGAAGTTCCCAGACTTCACGCGGGGGAAGTGGAGCGACGCGCGCGCTTCGCTCTAGGGACGAGAAGACGAGAGGACGAGGGAAGACCCTGGCTCGCTGGACTCGATGGCGAGGGGAGGTGCGGCGGGGACGAGATGTCGCGAGAGCGTTTCACCGCAGAGAACACAGAGGGCACGGAGTTGGATGGGGAGCACTCCCCCAAACACTCTGTGCCCTCTGAGGTAAGAGCCTTTGAACTTCCCTCGTCCTCTGGTCTTCTCGTCCTCTCGATCTCTCAGCTCAGACGTCGCAAGTCCGCACGCCCTCAGCCAGCGACGTCATCGCATCGCGCTTGGGGATGAACTCCTGGCCGATGAAGCCGGTGTACCCGAGGTCGGCGATCGCTCGCATGATCGCCGGGTAGTTGAGCTCCTGGCTCGCATCGATCTCGTTGCGACCGGGGACCCCCGCCGTATGGAAGTGCCCCATCGCGTCCCAATTGTCGCGAATGGTGCGGATGACATCGCCCTCCATGATCTGCATGTGGTAGATGTCATACAGGAGCTTGAAGCGCGGGCTCCCCACCTGCCTGACGAGTTCGGCCCCCCACGGCGTGCGGTCGCACATGTAGTCCTTGTGGTCGACCTTGGAGTTGAGCAGCTCCATGCACACCGTCACGCCGAGCCGCTCGGCCAGCGGCGTGATGCGCTTGAGCCCTGCCACGCAGTTGGCCAACCCTTCGCCGTCCGACATCCCGCCGCGGTTCCCCGAGAAGACGATCATGTTCGGGAGTCCGGCAGCTGCAACGAGCGGGAGGAGGCGCTCGCTCTCCGCCACCAGGCGATCGTGCTCGCTCGGGCGGTTGAAGCCGACCGGGATCGTGCTCGGGCCGTTCGCCATGGCGCAGGTCAGGCCGTGCTTCTTCACCACCGGCCAGTCCTTCTCGCTCAGCAGCTCGACGGAGAGCAACCCGATGCGCTTGGCCGCCGCGCACAGGTCGTCGAGCGGCATGTTGCTGTAGCACCACTGGCAGACGCTCTGCTTGAGTCTCCCGCCGCCGGGGAGCAGCTGCAGCTCGCGGAACGGATCGGGGGTCATGGCTGCCAGCGGCGTTGAGGCGAGCGGGCTCGCGGCAATCGCGCCGCCGGCCAGCGCCGCGCCGCCGAGGGTCTTGAGGGCATCGCGTCGGCTCTGCGACATGGGCTAGAGCGCCGCCAGCGCCTTGTACGACGTCGTGATCGACGCCCACGCATCGCCTGGGTTGTCGTGCTCGACGAAGAAGTGCTTGATCCCCGCCTGGCTCGCCTTGGCGAAGTACGAGGCGAACGGGATCTTCCCGCTCCCGACCTCGGTCATCGACCCGTCGGCCTTCATGTCCTTCACGTGCACGCAGGCGAAGCGCCCGGGGTGCCTGGCGAAGTAGTCGAGCGGATCCTTCCCCGCCTTGTTCGTCCAGAAGAGGTCCATCTCGAACTGCACCAGCTGCTTGTCGCAACGCGCCAGCAGCTCGTCGTACGGGACCTTGCCGTCCGTCAGCTGGAACTCGAAGTCGTGGTTGTGATACGCCATCTGGATCCCGCGCGTCCTGGTCAGCGCGCCGGCCTCGTTGAGCTGGTCGGCCAGCTTGTGGTACTTGGCGATGGTGTCGCGCTCGCGTACGTCGAGGTACGGCATGATCGCGTACTTGTGCCCGATGGTCTCCAGCGCGTCGAGCGCGGCGTTGGGATCCTTGAGGATGTCGCTCACCGGCATGTGCACCGCGGGCGACGTGAGTCCGTTGGCCTTGAGCGTCTCGGCAATCTGCTTGGGCGTGCGCCCGAAATAGCCGGCGAACTCGACCTCCTTGTAGCCGATCCCCGCCACCTTCGCGAGCGACGCCTCGACCCCCTTCTGCATCTCGCCGCGGATTGTGTACAACTGGACGCCGCACCGCTTCACCACCGGGCCGGACATCACCCCGTCGGCGAGCGGGCGCGAATCGTCAGCCGCAAGCGGCGACTGGGCCAGGAGGTCGTTGAGGATCGGGGCGGCGGCGAGGCCAAGGGCCGAGGCCGCGGTGAGGCGCTTGAGGGCTTCTCGACGGGACGTCACGAATGGGGCACGGGAAGGGTGAAGTCTGGGGGCGAACGACGAAGGCGACGCCCCGGGTCAATCGTACCCCGGGACGTCGCCAAGGTCCAGCAAAGAACGCGCGACTACTACGGGCGCTGCCCCTTGAGCATCGCCTGCGCCCGCTTGAGCATCGGGTGGTCCGGCGCCGCCTGCAGCCCCTTGTCGATCGTCGCCAGCGCCGCCGCCGTGTCGCCCTTCTGCGCCAGCCCGAGCGCGAGCTGTCCGTAGGTCATCCCCGACTTCGGGAAGTACTCGAGGTTCAGGTTGAGGAGCTTGATGGCATCGTCGACGCGGCGGGCACGCGACATCTCGTCGGCCAGGCGCGGGAGCCCGTCCTCGGTGAAGTCGAACTGCGCCTTCCCGTACGTCTTCTCGCGCAGCTCCTTGTAGCGCACGATGGCGCTGTCGGCGTCCTTCGCTTCCAGCGCGCCCAGCACCTCGGCAGCCAGCGTGCGCGGCTTGGAGGCGCCGCGGTGGCACGTCTCGCAGCTCACGCGCGTGCGCGCCGTGAACGTGCGCCCGGTCTCGGCGAGGTACTTCCCGTTGATGTCCATCGTCATCTGGAGCATCTGCCGGGCGATCTTCTTGAGCTCCTTGTCGTCCGAGGCCGCGTCGAGCTGCTCGGGCATCTGTCCGGGGTTCTTCACGACGTGGCAGTCGTTGCAGCGGAGCCCTAACGACGACGTGAAGCGACGCATCACGTTGAGCAGCTCGGGACGCGGCATGTCCTTGGGGAGGACCTGGAGATTCTTGGGTCCCTCCTGCTGCTGGGCGCCGGCCACGGCCGGAACCGCAACGCACAACACGGCGAACGAACGACGAACAAGACGCAGCATGGCCAAACTCCTCGACTGATGGCCGCTTGGGATGGACGGCGGGCCGTACGCCGTTTGGGGGAGGGGCGTCATTCTACCACGCGCGGGCCCGCGCGGCCAGTCTGGCCGAGGGGCCGCGACTACCGCACCACCGCGCGCGTGTCGCCGGGGAGGAGCAGCTGGCGGTGCGCCCACCAGGGGGCGATCCCGTCCTTCATCACCCGCTCGTGAAAGTCGCGCAGGTTGAACGCGGCGCCCTCGCGCGCCTTCACATCCTCGCGCAGCGTCAGCAGCGCCCGCTTCCCCAGGAAGTAGCCGCCGTTGGTGGGGTCGTACGCCACGCGCGACGCCTCCTGCATCGCCGCCGGCCCGGGAACGTGCGCGTTCTCCTCGAAGAACTTCGCCCCTTGCTCGATGCTCCACCCGTTGGCGTGCACGTTGAGGCTCACGATCAGTCGGCAGATGCGCGTCATCGACTCCGACAGCTGCGCCATCGCATAACGCGGATCGTCGGCGTGGAACCCCTGCTCCACCACCAGGTGCTCGGCGTAGTGCGCCCATCCGTCCTGCCCGCTCGACGGCTGGGGGAACGGGTTCAGCCCGATCCAGATGCGACGGATCTTCCCCGGCGTCTGCCGCATGAACATCGCGTGGACGAAGTGCCCGGGCATCGCCTCGTGGGCCGAGGTGATGGTGAGCGACGGGTAGTTGAAGCGCTCGAGCCACTTGTCCTGCCGCTCCACGGGCCACGACGGGTTGGCGTCGGTGACGTAGTAGATCGACTTGACCGGCGTCGCCTCCAGCGGCGGCGAGGCGTGCATCGACGCCAGCCCGATGTCGAACGGCTTGGACGGCTCCACGATCACGCGGTCGGCGGTCGGGAGGCGCACCAGCGCCTTCGTCGTCACGAACTGCTGCAGCTCGCCGACGACGCGCCGCGTCGCGGCGACGAGTTCCCCTCGCTTGGGATGGTCGCGCAGCACGTCGCCCCACACCGCCATCGCGTCGCGCGTCGAGTCGACCGCGCGCGCCTTCTCCACGAAGAGCGCCTGTTCCGCCGCCAGTTCGCGCTGGGCGATGGCGAGCATCGTGTCGGCGGGGACGTCGATGAGTTCCTCGGCGCGATAGCGCGCCTCCACGTAGTCGCGCCCTAACGCCACCGTGCCGGTGGCCCGCGGGAGGATCGTGCGCTCGTAGTCGGCGATGAAGGCGTCGATCGCCTCGCGGGCGTGGCGCGACTCGACCATCATCGTGTTCCACGTCTCGCCGCGCGGCGCATCGAGCGCCAGTCCGAGGTCCTTCTCGAGCATCCCGCTCGCCCCGCGGAACATCGCCAGCCCGCGCTCGGCCAGGATGCGCGGCGGATTCCGCAGGTTGGCGCGCGCCGCCGCGAGCAGCGAGGGAACCTGCCGCAGCTTGGCCGTCACGCGCCGCATGCGCACCTCGGGCGGGGCGCTCTCCATCGTCATCAGGTTGTGCACACCGTCGGCAAGGGCCGAGGCGTAGACCATCGGGTTGCGCTGCCAGCTGTGCGCCACGTCCAGATCGAGCACCCACCCGTCGATCACCCCGCCCAGGATGCGGTGGTCGACCGCCTCGTCAGGCGTGAGCGAGTCCACCGGGATGCGCGCCAGGCGCGCCTTCATCTCCCGGAACCAGGAGAGCTGGCGCGCGATGTTGGCGGCGGTGAAATCCTCCAGCCGGTCGTCGTGCTGGTGGATCCCGTTCCCCGCGGCAATGGACGGGTAGAAGGCGGCCCACCCGTCGAGGTACTCATCCACCAGCGTCACGAAGTCGCGCGACGCCCTGGTCGACGTGCCGTATGTCGAGGCGCTCCCGGTCGCGCCGGAATCGCTCCTGGTGCCGGTCGTCTCGTTCCCTCGGTTCGTCCCCTCCCCGCGCCCACAGCCCCCACAGGCCAGCGTGGCCGCCACCGTCACGGCCAGCGTTCCCGCCCGTAGCGTTGTTCGCATCTAGAGTCCCTTCGTGGCCACGAGTTCGATGGCCTTCGCGAATGCGTCGATCTCGGCCACCGTCGTGTAGACGTTTGGCGTTACGCGAATGCAGGAAAACTCGTTGGGGACGATCCGCGCCCGGACATGGATGCGATGCTTGGACATGAGATGATCCACCAGCTGGGGGCCGGTGAGCCCGTCGATCGCCATCGCGCCTAACGCACACGACTGCGCGTCGTCGTCCGGGGTGAGGAGCTTCACCTTGGGGAACTGCGCCACGTGCCGCGCCCACCGGCGGCGCAGGAAGCGGAGTCGCGCTGCCTTCCGCTCCGGGCCGATCGCCTCGTGGAAGTCGAGCGCCTCGGTGATCGGGTTCCGGATGTGGACGGGGAAGGTCCCGATCGCCTCGAACTTCCGGATGTTGTCCTCCATCTCTGCCGGCGCGGCGAAGAGCGGCCAGACCGACTTGATCTTCGATCGCCGCACGTAGAGGAAGCCCGTCCCCACCGGCGCGGAGAGCCACTTGTGGAGCGACGTCCCGAAGTAGTCGCAGTCGAGATCGTCGCGCGTGAACGGGAACTGCGCAAAGGCGTGCCCGCCGTCGACCACCACCTCGATCCCCCGCATGCGCGCCATGCGGCAGATGCGCTGGATCGGCGCGATCTGCCCCGTGGTGAAGTAGACGTGCGAGACGTGGAGGACCTTCGTGCGCGGCGTGATCGCTCCCTCGAAGCGCCGCACGAGGTCATCGGGATCGGTGGCCGGGACGGGGAACGAGAAGACCTTGAGGACGATCCCGTCGCGCCGCTCGCGCTGGCGCCACGCGGTATGCATCGACGGATAGTCCTGCGTGGTGGTGATCACCTCGTCGCCGCGCGAGAGCGGCATCCCGAGCTGCACCGCCTCCAGCGCCTCCGTCGTGTTGCGCGTGATGGCCAACTCCTCGGGGTCGCAGCCGAATCGCGCCGCGAGCCGCCGGCGCACCACCTCGAACTCGGGGTAGAGCATCTCGTCCACGTAGTGGGACGGGCTCATGTTGGTCATCGTGAGGTAGTCGAGCTGCGCGCGCTGCACCGAGCGCGGCGAGGGCGCGACCGACCCGTTGTTCAGGTTGATGTTGTTCCGGTCGACCGTGAACGCCTGTTGCACCTGGAACCAGAAGTCCTCGTCGTCCGCCAGGTCGGTGGCGGGGCGCGAGGGCTGGTACGCCGCGAGGCGATCGAGCAGCGCGGGGTTGAGCGTGGCGAGCGAGGCGCCAACTGAGGCGACGAAGGTTCGGCGGAGCATACCTGACCAGAGAAGACGAGAAGACGGGAGGACGAGGGCGGCGGCTAGGCGGTCACCACGCTCGCGGCGGCGCCCAGCCCCAGCTCCGCCACGGCGACCTCGCGCATCTTGTACTTCTGCACCTTCCCCGACACGGTCATCGGGTATGCGTCGACAAACTTGATGTAGCGGGGAATCTTGTACGACGAGATTTGTCCCTTGCAGAAGGTCGTGATGTCATCGGCACTGGGCGTCGCCCCGGCCTTCGGGATGATCCACGCCATCACCTCCTCGCCATAGCGCTCGCTGGGGACGCCGATCACCTGCGCGTCCTGCACCAGCGGATGCGTGTACAGGAACTCCTCGATCTCGCGCGGATAGATGTTCTCCCCGCCGCGGATGATCATGTCCTTGATGCGCCCCACGATGTTGACGTACCCCTCGTCGTCCATCGTCGCCAGGTCGCCGGTGTGCATCCACCCACCGGTGTCGATCGCCGAGTGCGTGGCGTGGGCGTCGTTCCAGTAGCCGATCATCACCGAGTAGCCGCGGGTGCACAGCTCGCCCTTGGTCCCGCGCGGGACCGCGTTCCCGCTCTCCGGGTCGACGATCTTCACCTCCACGTGCGGATGTACGCGCCCCACGGTGCTCACGCGCTTCTCCAGGGGGTCGTCGGTCGCGCTCTGCGTCGACACGGGCGACGTCTCGGTCATCCCGTAGCAGATCGTCACCGCGGTCATGTGCATCTCCGACTGCACGCGCTTCATCACCTCCACCGGGCACGGCGACCCCGCCATGATCCCGGTGCGGAGCGACGACAGGTCGAAGGTTACGAAGTCCGGAAGCGCCAGCTCGGCGATGAACATGCTCGGCACGCCGTACAGCGACGTGCAGCGCTCCTCCTGCACCGTCTCCAGCGCCAGCGTCGGGTCGAACGCCTCGCCCGGGACCACCATGCACGCCCCGTGCGTGATGGCCGCGAGGTTCCCCATCACCATGCCGAAGCAGTGATAGAACGGGACGGGGATGCAGATGCGATCCTCGTGCGTGTAGTGCAGCGCCTGCCCGACGAAGTAGCCGTTGTTGAGGATGTTGTGGTGCGAGAGCGTGGCCCCCTTGGGAAAGCCGGTCGTCCCCGAGGTGTACTGGATGTTGATCGGGTCGTCGAACTGGAGCGACGCCTCCCGCTCGGCCAGCGCCGCCTCGCTCACCTCGACGCCGTGCTCGAGGAAGGCATCCCATTCCCCGTCCAGGATCACGCTCTGCTGCAGCTGCGGACAGTTGGGGCGCACCGCCTCGAGCATCTCGGCGTAGTGCGACGTGCGGAAGTGCCGCGCCAGGAAGAGGAGCTTGGTCCCCGACTGCGTGAGCGCGTACTCCAGCTCCGCGGTCTTGTACGCCGGGTTGATGTTGACGAGGATCGCCCCCATGCGTGCGGTCGCGAACTGCACCACGACCCATTCCCACCGGTTGGGCGACCAGATCCCGACGCGGTCCCCCTTCTGGATCCCCGCCGCCATGAGCGCGCGCGCCAGCGTCGTCGTCGCGTCCCACAGTTGGCGATAGGTGGCGCGATACCATTGCCCGCGCACCACGAGCGCCTCGCGATCGCCGAACTGTCCAACGGCGCGCTCGAGGGCGGCGCCAATCGTCTCGCCGAGGAGTGGGGTGGTGGATGTTCCGTGGACGTACGACAGCACGTGCGCGCTCCGGGTCGACTGGTGGCTACCTCGGATACGCTACACCCGATCCCGGGGGCGTCCAGTGCGCGAACGCACGCGCCGAGGCGCGAATTGCGCCGGAATCTCCCCTCGTCGATGCCACTACACGTCACCCCCCGCGGCCCGGTACACCACGCGCCCGTTGAACAGCGTCAGGAGGCAACGCATCTCCTTGAGGTCGGCCGTGGCGACAGCGTACGGGTTGCGATCCCACACGGCGAGGTCGGCGTACTTCCCCACCTCCACCGACCCGATTTTCTCCTCGAGGAACATCTGGCGAGCCGCCCAGATGGTGACCGCACGCAGCGCCGTATGCACGTCGACCGACTCGGCGCGCCCAAAGGGGTCGCCCCAGCTGCCTAACAAGGTCTCGCGCGCCACCGCGCTCCAGATCCCGTAGCGCGCCGCGAATGGCGTGACCCCGAAGTCCGACCCGTTGGCCCAGCGGATCCCCTTCGCCTTGAACGTGGCGAACGGGTTGAGGCGCAACGAGCGCACCTTGCCGAAGTTGGCCGCGTACGTGTCGCCCAGCCACCAGGCGAAGGTCGCCGACGGCTCCGGGAAGCCGGCGTCGTAGTCGCGTTGCAGCTGCGCCATCAGGGCGATGGCGTGGTCGCTCGGGATGTTGGCGTGGATGATCCCGTGCCTGAGCCCCCTGGTCGGCTTCGCCTTCAGCGCCTCGACGAACGAGTCCATCGTCCAGTCGATCCCGCGATCGCCGATGGAGTGGACGCTCACGTGGAAGCCGGCGTCGTGGTACATCCTGATCAGGAGGCGCACCGTGTCGGGGTTGCTCGACGGATAGCCGCGGTTTCCCGTGTCGGTGTCGGTGTACGCCTTGTTCCAGTCGTCGTAGAGCCAAGCCGTTCGCGCCCCGCCGCTCCCGTCGATGTAGAGCTTCACCCCGCCGGCGATGACCTGGTCGTCCCCCGTGGTCTCGTAGGGGCGTGTCATCGCGGCGCGCTCGGCGATCAGGCGCCGCGCCCCTTCCACCGAGCGCCCGCCCTGCCACAGGGCGAAGATGCGCACCGACAGGTCGCCCGAGCGTTGCACCCGACGGTACGCCTCCCACGTGGCCCCGGAGATCCCGGGATCCTTCGCCCCCGTCATCCCCTCGGCGTTGAACCCCTTCGCCAGGTCGCGCAGGCTCTGGTCGAGCTGCGCCGCCGTGCGTGGCGGGATCAGGCGCCGCACCAACCCCTGCGCCGATTCCTTGAGCACCCCCGTGGGTGTCCCGTCCGGGTAGCGGTCGATCGTCCCGTTGGGCGGATCGGCCGTCGCCTTCGTGATTCCCGCCAGCCGCAAGGCGACGCTGTTGGCCACGCCGTAGTGCCCGGTGGTCTGCGTGAGATAGACCGGGTTCTCCGGCGAGACGGCGTCGAGGTCGCGCGCCGTCACGTAGCGATGCTCGGCGAGCTTCCCCTCATCCCACCCGTGCCCTTCGACCCACGCGTCGTGGCCGGCCTTCGCTACCTGCGAGCCCACTTTCGCCACCACCTCCGGGATCGTCTTCACCGCGGGATATGACAGGTCGAGTCGCTCGGCGTAGCCGCCGCTGAAGTGCGCGTGCGCATCGAGCAGCCCCGGCGTCACCGTGCGCCCGCGCAGGTCGATGCGCTGCGTCGCCGGGCCGGCCAGGCGCTCGACCTCTGCCGTGGTCCCGACCGCGACGATCTTGCTCCCGCGAATGGCGATCGCCTGCGCCACGCGATCGTTGGCGTCGACGGTGAGGACGGTCCCGTTCACGAGGATGACGTCGGCCCGCGCCGGTTGCTGCGCGCGCGAGGTGTGCGGTGCCAGGACGAGCGCGCCGATCAGCGCACGGGCGCCGATGCGCGCAGCGGCGCGAATCCTCGAAGGCAGGTGATGCATGATCACTCGATGGCAGAAGGCAGGAGGGGCGCGACCGCATGGCCGCGCCCCTCGCCAAACTCCGCCGCCGCCCCCTCGTTGTCGAGGGGCGACACGCCCCCTAGAAGATGAGCGAGAACGAGACCGGGACCGTCGTCACGTTCTTGAAGAAGGTCTTGCTCCCATCGACCGGGATCTGCCGCAGCCGCGCCTCGAGCCCGCCGCCTAACGGTCCGAGCTTGAAGCGGATGCCGGCCCCTGCGTTGTACGCCCACTGCACGCCGTCGAGCGCCTGCCCCACGGTCGTCACGTCCGTTCGGAACGAGACAGCGCCGACCCCGCCGATGAGATACGGCTGGAATCCCCGCGGTCCCAACGGGAGTTCGAGGTTGGCAAAGGTGCCGAGCAGCGACGAGATCGCGCCTTCGCTCAGCTTGTCGAGGTCGGGGAGCTTGGGGGCCGCCAGCGCCTGCGCTTGCAACTGGCGGACACCGCTGCGCGCCGCGCCTGGCTGCACCGCCGCATATGCCGCCGGCTGCCGGGCGAGCGATGCCGCCAGCGCGCGCACCTTGTCCTCGATCACGCTGAAGCGCGTATACGCGAGTTCCGGGCGCAGGCGAAGCTTCTGGTGCAGGAGGGAGACGATGACCGAACCGCTCGCCTGCACGCCCAGGTCGTGATAGGTCGAGAAGCCGCCCGTCGGGACCGACGCGCCGCCGGACACGACCAACCTGACGCGGCGCGGCGCGGAGGGCTGCGCCAGCGGCGACGACGTCGGCGCGGCCTGCGCCGCGAGCGCCGAGGTGAACGTCGCCATGGCGAGCGCGCCGGTCGCGAGCGACACCATCGCGCACGCGACCGCCGACGACCGCAAGATCCGGCGCTGCGAGAGGTCACGCTCCCACGCCCGTTCAGCGCGGCACGTGACTCCAGAGCAGCAATCGCCCCCCGGTGCCATCCACGCCGTGCGCTCCCCGCTCCCAGTCGCGACACTCGATGTCCGCATACGCCACACCTCGCACCGTTGCACGCGACGGCTCGCCCGGGAGCGCTCGCGAAGGAGGGGGGAGCGGTCGCACGGTCAAGTCGGCGTGGAGGGCCAATATGCACGCGCTCCGGCGGCGCGCGCGAGGCTCGCGCAATCGCTCACTAGCCGCCGCCACGCTCGTCGCCGAAGGGCCGAGTTCGGTGGCGCGGATCTTTCAGGGGACGAAGCGTCTTGTGCCCCCCACTCTCTCTCCGCATCGCTCAATGTCCGGCAACTCCCCTCAGGTGCGACTCGCCCTCCGCCCGCACATGCGCCCGCACCTGCGCCTCTTGCGGGCGATCGCCTCGCTCGGTCTTGCAGCCGTCGCCGCCTGCGGCGGCGGCGGTGACGGCGGGACGTCACCGCCACCGCCCGTCCAGGGCTTCGCCGTCTCGCTCTCGGCCAGCTCGCTCTCCGTCGAGCAGGGGGCGTCGGGGAGCATCACGGCGACCGTCACGCGGACCGGCGGCTTCACCGGCGCGGTGGAGGTGAGTGCGGAAGGGCTGCCCAACGGGGTCACGGCAACGCTCACACCGTCCACGATCGGGAGCGGAACCACGACAGGGTCGCTCGCCGTCGCCGTGGGGGCCTCAGTCCCCGCCGGCAGCTACAACTTCACCATCCGGGCCAAGGCGTCCGGGTTGGCGGACCAGACCTTCACGGCGTCGCTGACGGTCACCGCCAAGCCGACCATCACCGTCTCGCTCGCTCCTGCCACGGCCTCCATCTCGCAGAGCGGGAGCGGGACGTTCAAGGCCACGATTGCGCGGACCAACTTCACGGGCAACGTCGCTGTGGCCGTCACCGGCGCTCCGACCGGTGTCACGACGACGGTGACGCAGTCGGCGGATACCTTCACGGTGGCCGTCGCCGTCAGCCTCAACACGCCGGAGGGGAGCTACCCGCTCACGGTAACGGCGTCGGGGAGTGGCGTCGCCAACGCAACCGCCACCTACACACTCGCCGTAGTCCCGCGCCCGGCGAGCATCGCCCTTTCGGTCTCCGGCTCCAACACGCTCACGACGTCCGCCGGTGGGCTCAACGTCTCGGCGACCATCATCATCAATCGCACCGAGTACCTGGGCGACGTCTCCCTGGCCGTCTCGGGGTCGCTGCCTGCCGGCGTGACCGCGACCTTCTCCCCGTCACCGACCACCGGCAACTCGATCACGGCGACCTTCTCGACCACGGCACAGACGGTCGCGGGGACCTACCCCATCACCCTCAAGGGATCGGGGACCGGCATCGCGGACGCCACGGTCGCGCTCTCCCTCGTCGTGAACCCCGTTGCGTCCATCTCGTCGATCACGCTGAGCCGCACCTCGGTCTCCATCGCGCAGGGGGGGACAGGGAGTACGAGCGTGAGCATCGTCCGGAGCAACTTCACGGGAGCGGTTACCTTCGCGGCGAGCGGGCTGCCGAACGGCGTCACCGCCGACCTCGGCGTCAACCCGACGGGTGGGAACGGCACCTCCATCACCTTCAGCGTCCCGGCCAACACTCCGCAGGGAAGCTCAGTCGTGACCATCTCGGCTGCGGGGGCGGGGATCGCCACCGTCTCCGTGCAGATGACGCTCACCATCACGCTGGGCGGGCAAACGGGGAACACGACGTTCCAGTTCTGCGGCGCCTCGAGCGAGCTCCCCATCTGGTTCGCCGCGCAGACGGGCTCCACCTGGCAGCAGGTCCTCCCCTCGTCGCCCAACACCTACTCCATCACGGTCGGGAACAGCGCCGGCGTCGCCTGGGTGACGCAGGACGCCGCGACGGCGACGACGCTCCACATCATGTACGGCACCAAGGACGAACTCGTCGCCGAGGGCGCGGGGCACTGCACCTCGGTCGGCGGGAAGACGGTCACCGGATCGGTGGCGGGGCTCGGCGTGACCGACGGCGCCGTCGTCAGCTTCGGTTCCCGAAGCGCGACCGCCATCAACTCCTTCACCCCGAACTTCACCCTCTCCAACATTCCGGATGGCGTGCACGACCTGGTCGCAGCGCGGTTGCCGCTGCCGGGGCTGCAGGCCGACCGCGTCATCATCCAGCGCGGCCTCAACCCGGGCAACAACTCGTCGTTCGGGACGCTGAACTTCGGCGGCGCGTCGGCGATCACCACCGTGCCGCGCACCGTCAATGTGCAGGGGGTGGCGGGCGGCGAGTCGGTCTTCGCCTCCGCCACCTTCATGACGGGGAACGGGACGAGCGTGAACGTGGGCTCGTCGCTCCCCGGCAGCTCGGCCACGCCGCAGGTGAACGTCGTCCCCGCCGCCTCGGTCATTGCCGGTGACCTGCATACGTTCACCGCGATGGCGGGGATCGTGGCCGGCAGCACCCTGACCTCCGGGCGCGTCGCCTCGCTGGTGACTTCGAGCGCCGCGAGCCCCACCGTGACGTTAGGCGCGGACCTCAACACCCCCACCGTCTCGACCTTCGGGCTGCAGGGTGGGGTGATCCGCGTGCGGACCGCACTCACGATCCAGTCGCAGTACAACGCGCAGTGGCTCCTGAGCTACTCCCAGAGCTCGGGTGGGGCCAGCCGCAACGTGATCGTCACCGTCAGCGGTGCGTACCAGAACCTCCTGAACGGGGCGTTGCTCGGGAACAACATGCCCGACTTCTCGATCGTCCCGGGGTGGCAGTCCACGTGGGGGCTGCAGAACAACGTCCTCATCTCGTGGTCGGTCTACGCCTACGGATGGTCGGTGGGGAGTGGCCTCTCGCAACCTACCCTCGACGGGACGACGATCGTCGGCGCCTTCAAGTCAGGGAGCTACACCCCGCCCTGATCCGCGCCACGAGCCATGGCGCGCGGCAATGCGTTAGGCGCCGCGCGCCGCCAGGAGGGCATCCACCGCGTCGTAACCCGACGGCAGGAGGATGCCCTCCGTGCGTCCCCCGGCGTCGAGCAGCAGCTGTACACACTCCGGGGTGCGCCGCTCCGTCCAGTACGAGTCGACGCAGGCGCGCACCGCCAGGGCGAGCGCGGTGCGCCCGCGACCATCCTGCCGATGGACGTCGGCCCCGCGCTCGAGCAGGAGGCGCACGACGCGCGGCCGCCCCAGCCATGCCGCCACGTGCAACGCGGTGCTGTCCGGGGCGATGTCGAAGTACCCCTCCCCCTCGACGTAGGGCGCGTCGACGGCGATGCCGGCGTCGAGGAGGTGGCGCACCCCCTCCGCATTCCCCACCCGCGTGAACGCCGCCAGGAGGGGGCCGCCGTGCGCGAGGACGTCGTCACGCACCGCCGCCTCCGTCTCCAGGATGTGCCGCGCCTGCGCCCCGTCGTCCCGCGCGCACGCCGCCAGGAAGCCGTCGATCCCCGACAGCTGCACCGACACGCCGCGCGCCTCGAACAGCGCCAGCACGTCGCCGCGCCCGTGGCGCGCCGCCTTGGCCACCGCGCTCACCCCCTGCGACTCGACGCGCGGGTCGGCGCCACGATCCAGCAGGAGTTCGACGATCTCGAGCGCATTGTCGCTGCGCAACGCGTGGTCGAGCGGCGTCTTCCCCCAGCGCCCCGCGCGATTCGCGTCACCGCCGCGGTCGAGCACGAGGCGGATCCCCTCGAGGTCGTGCCAGTCCGCCTTGCGCAGGAGCATCATCGTCAGCGAGTCCGCCGTCAGGCGCCCACTCTCCAGCAAGTGGCGCATCGCGTCGTTGTCCCACCCCTCCGGCGCGTGGTACGGGACCTCCTCGTCGTTGGGGTCGGCGCCGCGATCGAGCAGGAGCTTGGTCAGCGCCGCATGGTGCGCGACCCCCGCCGCCCCGTATAGCACGCTCTCCCATTCGGGGTGTGGCTGGTGCTCCGCCTCCCAGAAGCCGGCGTTCGCGCTGGCCCCCGCATCGAGCAGGAGCGTCGCCGCGCGCACGAAGCCTTCACTGCGCCCCCGATCGAGGCGCAGGTAGCGCGAGAAGCAGAGATGGGTCAGCGCATCCCACGCGTAAGGACCGCCGTGCGCGGTGGCCAGCGCCGCATCGCGCTCCAGCCACCCGCGGACCCCTTCGTCATCACCCAGGATCGCGGCGACATGGATGTCCCGCTTCGCGAGCGACGGATCGGCGTCGAGGAGGGCACGCGAGCGCGCAAGGTCGCCCGCCGAGTGCGAACTGTCGCGCGGAACGACGCTGGCCCGGATGAACTCCGCGTAGTGGTCGGACGTTGGGGACGTGTGGTACGAATCAGGGGAATGCAGGGACATGTGCGCGCTCGAGGGGGGAGCGAAGACCGCGTGAGTCGCGGGCCTTCACTTTCGCCAGAAGTACACGTCCCGGACAACTGCTTGCCCCATCCTTGCGCACACCCTGTAGACAGGCGCTACCATTCCCGCCATGACGACACCGCCGGTTTTCCCGTACGAGCAGTTGGGTGGGGAGGAGGGGATCCGTCGCCTGGTCGATCGCTTCTACGACCTCATGGACTCGTCGCCCGAGGCGGCGAACGTGCGCGCACTCCACGCCGCGAGCCTCAAGCGCTCGCGCGAGAAGCTCTTCATGTACCTCACCGGGTGGACCGGCGGACCGCCGCTCTACGAGGAGAAGTTCGGCCACCCGCGCCTGCGCATGCGCCACCTGCCCTTCGTCATTGGCGAACGCGAGCGTGACGAGTGGCTCTGGTGCATGGAGACGGCGCTCGACGAACACCCCATGCCTGACGAGCTGCGCGAGTTCCTGCGCGGCAAGATCCGCCACCTGGCGGACTTCATGCGCAACCAGGGCGACGCCTAACGCCCCATTCGCGGGATGGCGCGCAGCGCCAGCCCGCGATGGGGCGGCGCCTCGTGCGGCCGCGGCGTGCGCCCCGTCCGGCCTACACCAGGCGAGCGCCGTCAGGGACCGGGCGATCGACCGCCGCCAGGACGATCGCCCCGTCGGCGTCGGCGAAGCCGGTGACCAGCAGTTCGGAAC
This sequence comes from Gemmatimonadaceae bacterium, assembly GCA_046327755.1. Classification (GTDB taxonomy): domain Bacteria; phylum Gemmatimonadota; class Gemmatimonadetes; order Gemmatimonadales; family Gemmatimonadaceae; genus SCN-70-22. The sequence continues at coordinate 261,707 of JAXLXW010000007.1, read as the reverse complement.
GGAAGGGTCCGATCTGCTTGGGCGGGAAGTTCGTCACGGCGAGGACCTGCCGGCCGACGAGCGTCTCCGGCGTGTAGTGCACGGTGAGCTGGGCCGATGATTTCCGCACGCCGAGTTCGGGGCCCAGGTCGACCCAGAGCTTGATGGCGGGGCGCCGCGCCTCGGGGAAGGGTTCGGCACGGACGATCGTGCCGACACGCAGCTCCACGCGCTCGAAGTCGTCCCAGGTGATGTCGGGCATGACGGTGATGAGGTGACGAGGTGCGGCGTGGTGGTGGCGCGGGAACGCGGAGCCGTCGCCCTAACGATAGGTGGGGACGCGCTCGACGAAGCGCTCGTCGCCGATGGAGCTGCAGAACGCGGTGAGCGCCGCGCGATCGGCGCCGCGCCACTGCAGGTCGTCGAGCGACTCGGCGAGCGGGACGTCGGTGCGGAGCGTCGCCAGCGTGCGATACAGGCGCGCCTCCGCCCGGTGCGTGCGCAGCTGCTCCGCGAGAGCGGCGGCCCCGCGCACCGTCACCCCCCACGCACCTTCGGCGTCGGGGATGTCGTCGAGCGTGCGATAGTGCGCGAGCACCGCCGCCGCCGACTTGGCCCCCCACCGCGGCACGCCGGGGATGCCATCGGCGCTGTCGCCCACGAGGGCAAGAAAGTCGGGGATCGAGCCGGGCGGGATGCCGAACTTCTCCACGACCCCAGGCTCATCCGTGACCTTGCGTCGAATGCGATCGAGCGACACGACGCGTACGCCGCGCACGCACTGCATGAGGTCCTTGTCGGGCGAGCAGATCACGACCTGTTCGACACCGGGGGCATCGCCCCAGCGGGCGGCAGCGGTCGCGATCGCGTCGTCGGCCTCGAACTCTACCATCGGCCAAGTGACGAGCCCCAGGGCGCGCGTGGCCGACTCGGCGAGCGGGAACTGGGCTACCAGTTCGGGTGGGAGTCCCTCTCCGGTCTTGTAGCCCGGAAAGAGGCGATTGCGGAACGACTCGATGACGTGGTCGAAGGCAACGCCGACGTGCGTCACGCCCGGTTCCTTGAGGAGGGCGAGGAGGGAGCGCAGGAGGGCGCGGGTGGCGCCGACCTCTCGTCCGTCAGATGCAAGTGCCGACGGGGCACCGAAATGGGCGCGGAAGAGCTCGAACGTGCCGTCGACGAGATGGAGGCGCATGCGGGAGCGGGCGGAAGACGGGGCGGACGCGGGACACACCATCCGGGAGGGGAGTGGAGCCGAGGGAGATTGGCGTCAGGCAGCGATGCCCACAAGCGATCGCAGCAAGACGGCACAAAGATGGATTTCATACCCAAGCTTGGAGCACCGACCGCTGGTCCATGACTGGATGTGGACTGCACCTGTTGCGAACGCCCGGACGTCTGCATGTTCTGCCGACGGACCCGGCTTTCCGGGACCGTCTTCGTTCCGCAGTCCCACGAAGGCCCTCGCATCAGTCCCCCCTCACGTCATGTGTCAGGCGCGCGCCTCCTTCGGGACATCGCCGTCGCCTGCTTTCGACTGGTAGTCCGATGTCGTGGATGGCAGTGCCTGGTTGTGCCTGGATGTGTCGTGTTGTGCCCTGTTCCGTTTCACCAGACACCGTGGGGGAAGTAATGCGAGGAATGCTCATTCGTTTATTGGGGACCGCAGGGACCGTGCTGTTGGTCGCCGCGGCGTCATCGACACCGGTCGCCGCACAGACGGGAACGATCCAGGGCAAGGTCACCGACAGCACCGGCGCGGTGATCGTCGGCGCGATGTTCACGGTCGACGGCAGCGGGGCCCGCGGCACGTCGACGGCTCGCGGCCGGTATGCGTTAGGCGGCGTGGCCGCCGGCCGGCGCACCATGCGCGTGCGCGCGCTCGGCTTCTCGCCGGAGTCCATCGCCGTCAACGTCGCGGCCTCGCAGGTCACCGAGATCGACGTCATCCTCACGCGCTCGGCCTATCAGCTCGCCCCGGTCCAGACGATGGTCGGCTCGCGCGCCAAGCACACCGCGGCGGAGGAACTCGCGGTCCCGGTCGACGTCTACACGGTGGAGGAACTCAAGCGCACCGGCTCCACCGAGACGACGCAGATCCTCGCAAATCTGTCGCCCTCGGTGAACTTCCCCACGCAGCCGGTCACCGACGCCACCGAGGTGGTGCGTCCGTTCACCCTGCGCGGCCTCTCGCCGGACCACTCCCTGGTCATGATCAACGGGATGCGCCGCCACCAGACGGCGCTCCTCAACGTCTTCTCCAACGGCTCCGCGCCGGGCTCGAGCGGCGTCGACCTCAACGCCTTCCCGTCCAGCGCCATCGAGCGCATCGAAGTGCTGCGGGATGGCGCCTCGACGCAGTACGGCTCCGACGCCATTGCCGGCGTGGTGAACCTGGTCCTCAAGGAAGGGCAGTTCTCCCCATTCATCAACACGAGCTTCGGCCAGAACCGTCCGGGCGACCCATACCCGAACGACGGCTTCACCTCCGACGTCAACGGCGGCGTGGGCTTCAAGCTCGGACGCGGCTCGCTGTCGCTCTTTGGCCAGTACATGAAGCGCGACAAGGCCAACCGCGCCTGCCCCGATGCCTCGTTCCCCGACCTGAACGGGAACCGCGACCTCGTGCAGGATTGCCGCATCGTGCAGAAGCGCGCCGCGGTCGCCCAGCCTAACGTCAACTGGGGGCTCGGCCTCGAGCGCGACATCCACACCTTCGCCAACCTGCGCCTCCCGCTCAACGAGAGCGGCACGACGGAGTTCTACGCCTTCGGCGGCATCTCCGATCGTGACGGCACCGGCAACGGCTTCTTCCGCAAGCCGCAGAACGGGCGCAACTGGCCCGAGATCTACCCCATGGGCTTCCTCCCCGAGTTCCGCCCCGACGTGAAGGACTATTCGGGCGCCGCTGGCGTGCGCGGTGCGCTGGGCGGGTGGGCCACCGACCTCGGGATCAACTACGGCTACAACTCGTTCGACTTCAACCTCCGCAACACGCTCAACACCTCGCTCGGGCCGTCGCTCTCGACGCCAACCGCGCCGGGCCCCGATGGCCGCCTCGGCACCTCCGACGACCCGGGGATCCCGAACCAGACGTCGTTCTACGCCGGAGCGCTGCGCCGCGGTGAGTTCAACACCACGCTCAACCTGTCCAAGTCGCTGGAACTGGGGCTCCCAAATCCGGTCAACTTCGCCGTGGGCGCCGCCTTCCGCAGCGAGAGCTACGAAGTGCTCGCCGGCGAGAAGGCCTCGTGGATCAATGGCTACCACCTCACGTACGACTCGTCAGGCATCGGCCAGGCGGGTTCGTCGGTCTTCCAGGGCTTTGCCCCGAGCGACGCCAGCAAGAACACCCGCACCAACATCGGCGTCTACGCCGACCTCGAGACCAACCTCTCGAAGAACATCCTGATCAACGGCGCCGGTCGCTACGAGAACTACAGCGACTTCGGGTCGAAGGCGACGGGCAAGCTCGCCATGCGCTACCAGCCGCGGAAGGAGTTCGTCTGGCGCGCGGCCGCAAGCACGGGCTTCCGTGCGCCGGGGCTCGCGCAGAGCTGGTACTCGCACACGACGACCGCCATCCAGAACGGCGTCCTGATCGAGATCGGCAACTTCCCGGTGACCAACAAGGCGTCGCGCGTCTTCGGCGCCAAGCCGCTCAAGCCCGAAACGTCGCTCAACCTGAGCACGGGGATCGCCTGGTCGCCGACGAACGCCTTCAACTTCACGGTCGACCTGTATCGCATCAACATCGCCGACCGCATCCTCCTCGGCGCCACGTACGACGGCACGTCCGATCCGGTCGTCGCCAAGATCCTCACCGACTCCGGCCTCACGTCGATCGCCGGCGTGCAGTTCCCGACCAACGCCCTCGACACCAAGACCAACGGCATCGACGTCGCGGGGAACTACCGCGCCGTGGTCGGGGCCGGGACGCTCGACTTCACGCTCTCGTTCAACTTCACCAAGAACGAAGTCACGCGCGTCGATCCGCTGCCGAAGATCCTGCAGGGGACCAACACGATCTACGAAAGCGCGCTCGACTTCGTCACGATCAACGCCATCGAGAAGGCGCGCCCCGATCGTCGTTCGTCGCTGACCACCAACTACAACCGCGGGCGCTTCCACGCGATGGGGCGCGTGCAGGATTACGGCAAGTTCGTCGACGGGAGCCTGGACGGGCTGGAAACGTTCGGCGCCAAGCAGCTGTTCGACGCCGAGGTGGGCTATCGCTGGGACGCGATCAACGTCTCCTTCGGGTCGCGCAACCTCTTCAACACCTTCCCGGACAAGACCAAGATCGAGGCCAACACCAACAACGGGACGTTCGTCTATCCCGCCGGTTCGCCGTTTGGCTTCAACGGGCGGTTCGTCTACGTCCGCACCGAGATCCTGCTCACGCGATAACTTCCCAACGCACTAGTTCCGCGCGGGGTCCGGGATCGTTCCGGACCCCGCGTCGCATCTCCCCCTCGCGTTCCCGCCTGCGCCCCCTCGTGTCCCACTCGTCAGCCGCAACGCCCGCACCCACCGGTGCGCCGGACGACTCGCTGCGCCATTTCGGCGTCGCGGCCGCCACGGCGGTCATGGTGGGGAACATGATCGGGACCGGCGTCTTCACCGCCCTCGGCTTCCAGGCGCAGGTACTGCACACCGGCGCCGCGCTGCTCGCGCTCTGGGCCGTGGGCGGTGTCATTGCGCTGTGTGGGGCGCTCGCCTACGCCGAGTTGGGGACCATGTACCCGCATTGCGGCGGGGAGTACGTCTACCTTGCGCGCGCGTGGCACCCGATGGCCGGCTTCCTCGGCGGCTGGACGTCGATGACCGTCGGCTTCGCGGCCCCCATCGCGCTGGCCGGGATCGCCTTCGGGCGCTACCTGTCGGCGATCGTCCCCGTGCCGCCGCTCGTCGCGTCGCTCGTGGTGCTGGGGGTCGTCGCGCTCGTGCACCTGGCGGGGCTGCACGCCGCCAAGCGCTTCCAGGTCCTCATCACCGTCGTGCAGTTCATCCTCATCGGCGCCTTCATCGCCGCGGGGTTGCGCCACCAACCGGCAGCGCCGCTCGCCATGGGGCTCGACGGTTCGGCGGCGCGCGAGATGCTCTCCGCACCGTTCGCCGTCTCGCTCGTCTACGTCTCGTATGCCTTCACGGGGTGGAACGCCGCCGGCTACATCGCCGGGGAGATCTACACCCCGCAGCGGTCGATCCCGCGCGCCGTCGTCCTGGCGACGGTGATCGTCACCGTGCTGTATCTCCTCCTCAACTGGTCGTTCCTGCGCACCGTTCCGCTGGCCGAGGTGGCCGGCAAGGTCGAGGTCGGGGCGATCTCCGCGCACGCGATGTTCGGGCGCACCGGGACGATCGTGATGAGCGCGATCATCGCCACCGTCCTCATCGCCACCATCAGCGCCATGGTGCTGGGCGGGTCGCGCGTCACGTACGCCGTCATGGCCGACCTCCCGCGCTGGCGCCTGCTGGGGAAGCGCGCCGCCAACGGCGTCCCGCGCAACGCCATCCTCCTGCAGGTCGTCCTGATCCTCGTCCTCCTGCTCACCAACTCGTTCGAGCAGGTGATGCTGTACGCGGGGTTCACGCTCAACCTCACCACGCTCCTCAGCATCCTGGGGATGCTGCGCCTCCGCTTCACGCAGCCGCAGGCGGCGCGCCCCTATCGCGCGTGGGGTTTCCCGGTGACGACCTTCGTCTACATCGCGCTGTCGCTCTGGACGCTGGGGACGTTGCTGCGCGAGCGTCCGCTGGAGTCGATCAGCGGGCTGGGGACGCTAGTGATCGGGATCGGCGTGTGGTGGGTGGCGCACCGGCCGGTGGCCGCCGCGAGCGCCGACAGCGCCGCCCGTTAGGCACGCCTCACAGCCGCGGCGCGACCATCGCGCGTACCGCCGCCGACGTGTGCACCGGGATGACCTCGAACTCCACGAGGTCACGCCAGTTGGCGATCCATGCGTCGAGCAGCGCCCGGTCCTCGCACTCCATCACCTGGTAGCACGTGGCCAGGTCGTGCGTGACCCAGCTGTCGACGTAGTGCAGCCCGTCAGGCGCAAGCCGACCCTGGTCACGGAAGCGCCGGTAGACGGGGAGCGGGTCGCCGTTGTGGAATTGCTCGATGATCATGTAGCGCATGGTCGCGATGCCTCTGAGGGGGACAAACGATCAGGCGAGTGACGCGCGACCGGGCCACCTCGGGTCGCGAGCGCACGAGGGAAGCTACCGGCCGGTCGCCATCGGCGCTTGCTCGACATGTTGAGCGACGCATCGGACAGGCTCCCACCAGCATCAGCCGCTCCAACTCCCGGCACTCGCCCTTCAGGGTGCGCGGCGCGCGCGGTGTCCCCCTCAACGAAGCATCGAACCATCGCGCGCATCGCTCGCGCTCCCACTGCGTGCATCGGGACATCACCGTGAACTGCAACATCCTGCCATCCTTGAAGATTGCGACGCTCGCCGCCACATCGATCGTCGCCGCCGCCTGCGGCGGTACCGACGCCGTCACCGGCTCGAACGGCAACTCCAACGGCAACAACGGCTCCACCTCGTCCGTCGCCGTCTCGGCGCTGGCCTGCAACGAGAGCGGCGTCAACACCAACCCATTCACCGTGACCAAGGCGCTCGCCTCGTACGCCGCGCATCACGAGCTCACGTCGGACTACACATGGAATAGCGCCGACGAGGCGACGATCGCGCTCAACGGCACCAGCGCGACCACGAGCAGCACTTCCGTCGCCATCAGTGGCACCACGGTGACGGTGAAGGCGCAGGGGACCTATCGCGTCAGCGGAACGCTCGCCAACGGGCAGCTCCTCGTCACGTCGAAGGACACCGGAGTCGTGCGCCTCATCCTCGACGGCGTCACGATCAGCAACAGCGGCGACGCCCCGCTCTTCGTCACGAAGGCGGCCAAGACCGTCATCATCCTCGCCGACAACACGGTCAACACGCTCACCGACGGCACCACGTATCCCTCGGGAGCGGACGAGAACGCCGCGCTCTTCAGCAAGGCCAACCTCTCCATCGGCGGCAACGGCACCCTCGTCGTGAACGCACGCTACAACGATGGGATCACGAGCAAGGACGGCCTCGTCATCAACAGCGGCAAGTTCACCGTCACCGCGGTCGACGACGCCATTCGCGGCAAGGACTACCTCATCGTGCGCAACGGCACCTTCACCCTCACCGCCGGTGGCGATGGCCTCAAGTCGGACGAAGAGGGCGACGCCACGCTCGGGTACGTCCTCGTCAACAACGGGACGTTCGGCGTGACCGCCACCGGCGACGGGATCCAGGGACAGACGGCGGCACTCGTCACCGGCGGCACCTTCACCTTCAAGAATGGCGGCGGCAGCACCGTTACCATCGCCGACTCGCTCTCCGCCAAGGGAGTGAAGGGTGATTCGCTCGTCGTCATCGACGGCGGGACGTTCACCATCGACGCGGCGGACGACGGCCTGCACACCAACAGGTCGCTGGTGGTGAATGGCGGAAGCCTGACGATCGCTACCGGCGACGATGGCGTGCACTCCGATCTCGACCTCACCATCAACGGCGGCTCCATCAACATCACCAGGAGCTACGAAGGCGTGGAGAACACGCTCGCCGACATGGTGATCAACGGCGGGACGATTCGCGTGGTGTCGAGCGACGATGGCGTGAACCTCGCCGGCGCCGGCGACACGCAGCCCGGCGCACCCGGGAGCGGCTCATCCAAGTACACGTTACGCATCAACGGCGGGCGCATCGCGGTCTTTGCCAGCGGCGACGGAATCGACGCCAACGGCTCGATCGCGATGACGGGCGGCTGCGCCATCGTGCACGGTCCCACGGCCAACAACAACGCCCCGGTGGACTACGACGGCGCCTTCCAGATGACCGGCGGATTCCTCGTCGCCGCTGGCAGCTCAGGAATGGCGCAGGCTCCCGGCTCCACCTCGACGCAGGCCGCCGTGCTGATGACCTTCGCGGCGACGCGCGCTGCCGGGACGGTGGTGCACATCCAATCATCCACCGGCGAGTCGGTGCTCGACTTCGCACCGAGCAAGTCGTTCCAGTCCATCGCCCTCTCGACGCCCAAGCTGGCGACCGGGAAGAGCTACGCACTGTACTTCGGCGGCACCGAATCGGGGACGGCGACCGACGGGATCTTCGAGAGCGGGAGCTACACGCCGAGTACGTCGTCGAGTTCGTTCACACTGTCGTCGATCGTGAGCCGGTTGAATTTCTAGCCAGCGACGCGACATGCAGGATGCACGGCGCCCGCCGACTTCTGGAGGGAAGTCGGCGGGCGTCGCATTCGTCAGGCAGCGACTCGCGTCAGTTCTTCTTGATGCTGATGCTCCCGCCGGCGAGTGTCGTCGCATCGTTGGAGTTCTCGGCCGACCCCTGCTTGTTGTCGAAGACCACGCCGCCGCCGGCGTCGGTGATCTTGAGGCGGAAGGCGTCGTACTGTCCGCCCGGGCCATTGTCGATCGCGGTGAGCAGGAACTTGAAGGTCCCCGTGCGCCCCTTGATCGTCCCTTCGCCCTTGTACTGCGCACGCGTCCCCGAGATGACGAGCCACTCGTAGGCGCCGCTCTTGAAGTCGAGCCCATTGGCGTGGAACTGGAACTCGGTGTTCCCGGTGGGGACGTTCGCCCCCTTGAGATACTTGGCCACGAAACCAAACGTCGACTTCCCGGAGAGCGACGGATCGGCGGTGTAGGAGCCGGCCGGCGCCATGATCCATCCACCACCGGTGACGAAGCCCGCGCTGGGATCGAAGATGACGGTGTACGTGCCGGCATTCGCGCTCGCGCTCACGCTGCCGCAGCCGTTGCTCGCGATGGCCGTGGCGGTGTAGACACCGGCCGCGGCGAAGCTCCGCGTGAACGTCGCCACGCCGCCCGACGGCGTCGCCGTCGCCGTGACGCCGTCGTTCCAGGTGAGCGTCACCGTCGTTCCGGCGTCGGCGGCTCCCGTCAGCTGCACCGTGGCGGTGACCGTGGCCCCAACCTGCACCGGATCCGACGGCGTGGTGAGCGTGGCGCCCGTCGGCGCGGTGCACGCATCGATCACCGTGACGAGCCCCTCGTAGAACGTCCCGTCGCCATCCTTGTCCGAGATGCGCCCGTAGACCGTGCGCTCCCCCGGCTCGCCGCCGGCGCAGCTCACCGAGGAGGCAGGCGACGGATCGCCCATCCCCAGGCCGTCGCCGCAATCGAACTGATACAGGAAGCCCGCCTGCGCGTCGCCCTGCGACGGATCGCTCGGCGACGTCAGCGCGATCGTGTACGGCTGCCCGGCGTTCACCGTCGACGGCGCGACGAGCGTGGCAGTGGGGGCCACGTTGTAGACCGTCACGTTGAACTGGATCGTCTCGCTCCCGCCGTCGACGTCGGTCACCGTCGCATGCGCAACGTAGGGCGTGGGTGCGTTGTCGTCCCACGTGTGCGCGACCGCGATGTCGCCCGTTGTGCTGCTGTTCACCACGTTCGGCGACCCGTCGCCGAAGTCCCACTCGACCGTGAGCGCCCCGCTCTGTACGGAGAGCGTCGAGGTGGTCGCGAGCGTAAGCGACGATCCTTCGTCTCCCTGAACGGCGATCCCGTTCTGGATGAGGAGGAGCGACGGCGTATTGGCGTCGCGCGTGGCGGCGGTACCGGCCACGTGATCGGCGCTGCAGGCGGCGAGCGAAAATGCGGCCGCGACGATGAGTGCGCGTTGAATCATGGCGTCGTGCTCAGGGATTCGAGTGCGGAGAAGAGTCGGACGATCGACCGGCAGACGACCCCGCTTCACCCCCGTCACCTTCACGCGCTGCGTCGCCAACCTCGCGTGGAGCGGCTCACCATGGCAACGTCGGCGGCGACACATTCGGACGGTTTGTCCGATCCTCGCACGCGATCCTCGCCTTCGCTGGTGGCGCTCGCCCACGGGTGGTCGCAGATTCGTGCCCGCGTTGCGATGCGCGATACGATGCGCGCGTCGGGCGCCACGTGGCCCGATCATCCTTCCTACCAGACGTCCCCACGCACAGGAGCAGACCGGTGGAGCCGAACAAGAGCGACAACATTCCTCTTCCCGTCGGCGACGTGAGCCGCCGCGACTTCCTGCAGGGGACCGTGGCCAGCGCGGCGCTCTTCGCCATTGGCGACACGAACCGCTTCGCCTTCCTCGAGACGCAGCAGGATGCCGTGCTCGCCCAGATCACCGCGCAGCACGACGCCACGGTGAGGATGATGCGCGACTGGATCGCGCTCCCGTCCATCGCCGCCGAGAACCTGAACTATCCGCAGGGGCCGGAATACATGGCCAAGCTGGCGCGCGAATCAGGCTTCGATCACGTCGAGGTCATCCCCACCGCCGGGAAGGGAGGCGTCTTCGCCACGCTCGACAGCGGGGCCAAGACGTGGCTCGCCGTCTACATGATGTACGACGTGAAGCAGTTCGATCCCAAGGAATGGACGTCGCCGCCGCTCGAGGGGCGCCTCGTCGATCGCCCGGGGCTGGGCAAGGTGATGGTGGGGCGCGGCGCGACCAACACCAAGGGGCCGCAGACCGCCTTCCTTGCGGCGATGAAGGCCTTCAAGGGGGCCGGGAAGAAGCTCCCGGTGAACATCGTCCTCGTCGCCGAGGGGGAGGAGGAGATCGGGTCGCCCAACTTCCGCGAGATCGTCTTCAAGCCGCACGTGGAGGCGGCGCTCCGCAAGTGCGTGGGGATCATCATCCCGTTAGGCACGCAGTCGCCGGACGGTGAGGTGGAGATCAACCTCGGCGCCAAGGGGATCTGCGAGCTGGAACTCGTCTCGACCGGGGAGAAGTGGGGGCGCGGCCCCAAGCTCGACGTGCACTCCAGCTACGAGGCGCAGATCGACTCGCCGGCGTGGCACCTGGTGCAGGCGCTCAACACGCTGGTGAAGGCCGACGGGCACACGCCGGCGGTGGAAGGCTTCTTCGACAAGGTGAAGCCGCTCACCCCGGCGCAGGTCAGGATCATCGACCAGGCGATCCCCCGGAAGAACGAGGCGCTCACCAAGAAAGCGCTCGGTGTCGAGCGCTGGTATGGCGATGAGCCGTGGCGCCAGTCGCTCATTCGTCTCGTCTCGCAGCCGACGATCAACATCGAAGGGCTCGTCGGCGGCTACACCGGCCCCGGTGGCAAGACGATCCTCCCGCATCGCGCGGTGGCCAAGATCGACATGCGCCTCGTCCCCGACATGACGGCCAAGGGGACGCTCGAGCTACTCAAGGCGCACCTCAAGAAGCATGGGTTTGGCGACATCGAGGTGAACATGACGGGCGGCTACGACCCCACGGAGACGCCGGCCGAGTCGAAGCTGGTGGCAGCGATGCAGAGCGCGTACAAGAAGCTGGGGACGGAGCCGACGCTCTGGCCGCGGCTCGCCGGGTCGTGGCCAGGCGTCACCTTCACCGGGGCGCCGTTGCATCTGCCGGCTGGACAGTACGGGATGGGCATTGGCGCCGGGGCGCACGCGCCTGACGAGTGGTACCTCATCGACTCGACGAACCCCAAGGTGGCGGGGATCGATGGGGCGGTTCGGTCGTATGTGGAGTTGTTCTACGCGTTGGCGTAGTTGCCCATCAACACAACGCACGCTGGGATCCATTTGTCCGCGTTTCGCCCACGAGCGGTCGCTCACGGGTGAGGAACTGCAGGCTCACACGAAGACACGAAGGCACCAAGGGAAAGGGGCGCTCGCCATCACTGGCGGGCGCCCCTCGCGTGTGTGCTCAACTGCACGACGTGCTCGCTTACTTCACTCTTGGGAACTCCGCGATGCGGATGTTCGTGCAGCTGTATGGAATGAGCGTCACTTCCTCTTCCGGATCGTTCGTCGGCGCACACCTCGGATCCGCGCAGTTGTTGTCCACGAGTGAGAGCTCCCCCGCCCAACCGTACTCGAGCGTCCACAGCGGGATCGGCTGCGCGCGTACCGTCGTGGACATGAGCGCGCCGTCAGGGGCACACAAGCGGGGAGCGATAGATCCCCGGTGGCCGTGATCGCTTCGGCTCGCAGTTCGTGATCAATGGTGAGTCCGTAGTTCAACCACGTGAGACGCGCACATCGCTTTGGCTATGCAGACGTTCGCGCTTCCGTTGTGGTCTCGGACAATGCGCTCGGGCATCCAGAACTCTCTCTTGCATTTGGCTACGCCCCCTGCCACTCCGTCCGTTTACCGTGCCGGGCGCCAGATCCGCGATGGTACACCCAAGTCGCTCTCGCTCGCCTCGGATAGGATCAGCGCGCCGAGCAGTAAGCAATACTGCTGAGTGTGTCATCAAACCTTGGCTCCTCCTTCTCGGCGCGAGTATCAATCACCGGTGGACGCGCATCACCGAGTATCAGAATGCACGTATGACGAACATGCGCTCCAAACAACCACACTCCACAGCATCATTGACATCGGTGCAAGGGCGCCTCTATTCTCACGCAGGCTCCGACTGCATGTCACTGAAGTTGCAACTGCCACTTTGTATCGTCGGTGCACACCGGCTGGTGTCTGGCGCACTCAGCTTCAACACCAGAATCGATTCTCTGCCAATCCGGCTCGTCGTACATCCAAGTTGTTGACATAGCCGCGCCGGCACGTCTGTGGGCGCACAATGCACTGCATCCTGCGCGCGCGCCCCTTGTCCAGGAGCGGCAGGCCACTGCGCCTCGCACTCCGCCAGGGATGTTCGAATCGCCAACCTTCAGTGAGATGCGTTGCGCCATTCCTCATTCGCGCCAACCTACGGACAGCATGCAGCTTTGCTCATTGACACCAGTACTGACGCGCACCGTAATATGCGGCGCTTCTCTAGCACTCGTCGCGTGCAGCGATGTCGTCGACCCAGTATCGGCGCTGCCTCCACGCATTGCTTCACATGTGGCACTTGCTTCGATGGTAGCGCAATCCGTCGCGTTGTCGACGCAGGTCTCGCGACCGAACGAGGTGGCCTGGCGAATTGCATCCCAGCGTTTTCCAGGCTTCGCGGGGACGGAACTCGACGATTCGGGGAATCTGGTCGTCCTGCTCTCGGGCGGGCTGGATGACGCTGCAGCCGCAAGATCAGCTGCCTTGGAATTGCTACGTCAAACAGGCCGACCTTTGCTTCGCGTGGACGGTCACCCGCTCGGTGTAAGCGTTCGCGAGGTGGCGCACTCATACACTGAGCTGGCGCGCTGGCGAGACGAGATGTTGGTCCCGGTGCTAGACGGTGCGCGCGCATCCTCCCTCGACCTAGACGAGTCGAAGAATGCCGTCACGATTGGGGTGCGCGATGCAGCTATCGCGCGCGACGTGGAAAGCGTCTTGGCTGCTTTGAAGGTTCCCAGGACAGCGTATCGAGTCGAGATCGGCGACGTCGCGATCGAAGTGGCAGACCTCGAGGCGCGCTGGAGGCCGCTCATGGGAGGCGTGAAGTTCGGCTTCCTCACTTCCTCGAGCGTGCCGACGTGGTGCACCCTCGGCATTCCAGTACTTAGGAGCGGCGTACGAGGCTTTCTAAGCGCATCCCATTGCTCGACCATTCGCAACACACCCGATTACGGAACCGCTTGGCAGCCTTGGTACAACGGCCCTGCAATTGGTAGCGAAGTATTTGATCGAGTGGGGAGCTCCTGCGGCTGGTTCAATTCTCTGAATTGCCGACATGCTGACGTCGCCATGTACGGTCTCCAAACTCTTGACAGCTTGCCTGGTGAGGCGGGGTTCGCCGTGGGCCGAATCGCGCGGACCGCTGCGCCCACGCCGGGCATCCACGATGGCTACGGTTCGGTTGCAGTCGTGGGAAGTTGGGATGTGGCCGGGATGTTGTCCTACCCAATTATGAACGAGACGCTCCACAAGATTGGGAATACGACTGGGTGGACCTACGGGAAGGTCTACAAGACTTGCGTTACCAAGGATATACCCGGCCACCGCTATTGGTGCCAGGACTTCGTTGAGGTGAATGCGGAACCGGGAGACAGCGGAAGCCCTGTCTTCAGACTCTACGCGAGTAGCATCACAGGCGAGCCGTACGCAACCGCCTTCTTCATGGGCATTCTCTGGGGAGCAGATGCGGCGACGGGTCCCGCGCATAGCGGTGGCATCTTTGGCAACGTGAGCCAATTGCTACTTGAGCTGGGCAACTTCCAGGTCGTGCCGTAGGCAATCACACGCCGTCTCTCCAATGTTATTGAACCCCTTCTGTCTCGGATCGAGGACCAGGTCATTCTGGCTGGCGTTCGTCAGCCTTTCGATCAGCGCGTGCGCTGACGCTGAATGTGTCTCCGGCGTCGGAGCGCCGGGGGTGCTACTTTCAGTTAGGGACTCGGTGACTGACGCTCGGCTCGACTCGGTATCAACCGTCACCGTCGTCCGGTTGACGAACAAGCTCGCCCCGAGTCAACCGGACTCAGCTCGCGGCCCTCTCGTTTCAGGGTCCAGTGCGCCACGTGGCCCGTTGTCAATCACTGACGACCATCCCGCACGATATCGCATACTTGTCGAGGTGCCTCGATATACTGCGTGGGAGGTCAGCGTTGATGTGGAGCGATCCTGCCCCTCCGTTCGCACCGTATCGTTAGTCGCCCGTATGAAGTCCGCAAGCTAGGCGTCCGCTGCTCTCACAGCCTTTCCCGAGACGATCCGGCTTGGGCGGAAGAGGGGCGAATGGCAGCTGGCCGGCATTCTTGCGTGCCGACGCGTGCGCTCGACCTACTTCACTCGCGGAAACTCCGTGATCCTGACGTTCGTGCACCCATAGGGAATCAGCGTCACTTCCTCTTCCGGCTCGTTCGTCGGCGCACGTCCCGGTTCCGCCCAGTTGCTGTCCACCGGCGAGATCTCGCCCGCCCACCCGTTCTCCATCGTCCACCGCGGGATGCGGCGCGCACGCACCGTGGCCGTCATCCCCGCCCCGTCAGGCGCAAACGGTCGCGCGCCCACCGGCTGCTCGGCGAAGCGCACGCTCTCCGCCGGCTTGTCGGGATCGACGATGAGGCCGTAGTTCCACGGCGTGCTGGGGCGCACCTCGAAGTCGCCGTGCGGAAGCTCGCGGTGCGGCTTGTCGGCGTTCACGCGCGTCCACTCCTCGCCGAGCTTGAGGGCGTAGACCAGCGGGCCGCGCTCGACGGCGACGGCGCCGTTGTAGCGGGTCGTGATCTTCGGGTGCATCGGGAGGCGCACCTCGAGCATCGTGGTGCCGCGCCACTCGCGGTCGAGGCGGTACATGCTCCCGGCGCGCGCGACCATCGGCTCCCCGAGTCCTACCTGCACCGTCGCCCCCTCCGCCCACGCCGGGATGCGCAGCGCGAGCGGGAAACGTGCCGCACGATCCGTCGTTAGGGAGACACGCACGGTCTCGCGGAAGGGATAGTCGGTGTCGACCGTAACCGTCACCGGCACCCCCTTGCACGTCGTCTCCACCGTGCACGGCGCCCACGCCATCGCCGCCAGCCCGTCGTCAGGCGTCTTCATCCAGAGGTGCTGCGCGAACTTGGGCCACCCCTGATGCATGTTGGCGGTGCAGCAGCCAAAGTTCGGCTCGAGGCCGTAGAGGTTCGACTCGGGGCCGTTGGTGGACCAGCCGTGTTGCGGGTTGATGGTGCATTGCACCTGGTTCACCTGCTGCACGTACTGGTGCGACCACATGTCGGGGGCGAAGGTCGCGGGGAGGGCGTTGTAGGCGAGGCGCTCCAGCCGATCGGCAAAGGCGCCATCGCCGAACGTGCTGGCGAGGATCTCCAGCGAGTACATGTACTCCACCACGGCGCACAGCTCGCTCCCCTGCAGCGGATTCTTCCCCGCCAGGCACTCGTCGCCACTGAACATCCCCGTCACCTGCCCGTGATGGCGATCGAGGATCTCGATCATCTCGCTGGCAAAGGCACGGTCGGCGGGGCGTTGGTCCAGGCGCCAGCTCAACGCCGCCGCCTTGGTCGCCATCCCCATGTTCACCACGTGCTTGGTCCACTTCCACAGCCCGCGGCGCGGCGTGGGGACGCGCACGTCGTCGGTCGCCATCAGCGCCGCGAAGTCGACTCCCTGCGTGCGCAGCGTGCGCGCGTAGTCGAGGAGCCACGACTCCCCCGTCTTCTCATAGGCATAGAAGGCGGGGACGACCCCCTCGTACCAGCGGAAGCGCCCCCAGTCGAAGAGCGGGCGCGCCGCCAGCGACTCGTGCATCGCCTTCATGCTGCGCATCGCGGCGCGGAGCGCGCGGTCGTCGCCGGTGGCCTCGTGATGCAGCGTAAGGACCTTGTTGGCGAGGAGGATCGCCCAGGGGTCGTATCGCTTTTCGTTGGCGTCGAGCGGATAGGGCGCGTACCACCCGTCAGGGCGCTGGTGCGTGACGATGTGGTCGACGTGCTGCGCGATGCGCGCCGAGAGGGCGGAGGCGTTGACGAGCTTCGCCAGCGGGATCGCCCCGTCGAGCCAGTACGGTGCGCGCTCCCACCCCTCGGCTTTCCCGCCGAACCACTGTGACTCGGCCACGTCGGGCCAGAACTCGTCCAGGTGCCCGGTGAGGCCGTCAGCCTGGAGTTGCAGCTGCCGGGCGAGCCAGCCGTGCGGGCGCACAGTGCCTAACGGCAGCGGGGAGAAGGCGGGGGCGGCGAGCGCCATCGGCGTCACGTTCGATGGTTGTGGGACGGCCGCCTGCGCGAGCGCCTCGATGGGGAGCGAGGCGCCGGCGATGGCGCCGGCGGCGACATGGGTCAGGAAGTCGCGGCGGTCGAGGGGGGACACGGACGGGTTCTCGCGGGGGTGGATGGGGGAACGTACGTCGGGTGGGATGGCGGGGCGAGGCTGGCTTCGGTGGTCGACGCGAGGAAGATCGGTCTCACACGAAGGCACGAAGGCACCAAGGGGAAGGTGCAGGCTCGACAGGGGTTTGGATTGTCCTGATACTTGGGGGCTGGCGGAGCTGGGACGATTCCCTTTCGAGTGTTCACATGACAGAGCCGTTTTCGCGACGCGATTGGATCAAGACCGTTGGGGTCGTCGGGGCTGGAGCGATGGTCCCTGCGGGGGCGCTGGAGGCACTGGGGACGGACGCCGGAGCGCCGGCCACGACGCCGGTGATCGTTCCGTCGCCCATCCCCGTCCGCGAGCTCTTTGCCCCCGGCGACATCGTCGAGCTCTACTCCACCAGCGAGGTCTTCATCCCGCCCAAGGGCGACTCGCTGATGAAGTTCTCGTTCGACTTCCCCGAGCCCGCCGTCGTCTTCGGCGAGCATCGCTTCGCCTTCCTCCTCTTCACGGAGGAGAACACCTACGCGATGGACCGGCGGGCGATGAAGGCGAGTGGAAACGGCGACGCGCTCGAGCTCACCTGCAACCGCCTCGTCTGGGCGGGGGGACAGGAGACGTCGCCGGGTAGCGTCACGGTGAAGTTCCGGCGCACGGGGCGCACGATCGAGTGGGACATCGTGGCCGAGATGCCGAAGCCTATCCGCACGATCACCACCGTCATCCGCGATGTGCCGCGCGGCAAGGTGTCGTTCGGCGGCGGGGGGCTCATCGATCCCAAGGATGGCGACCTGCTCGGCGGCTACACGTTCGGTGCAGGCGACCTGCACGGGGCGCAGGTGCCGTACAGCATGAACACGCCGCTCGCCGTGCTGCAGGCGGGCGACAGCGACTTCCTGTACCTCACGTCGCGCGACACGCGCGTGCGCCCCAAGCGCTACTACTTCCAGGCCGGGGAGCGCGCCTTCCGCACCGAGGCGATCTATGAACATGATGCGTGGCGCGAGGACGCTCGTATCGTCGTCCCCACCTGGCAGCTCGGACACACCGCCACGCTCGACGAAGCGATCCAGTTGCACATGGCGCACATCGAGCGCGCCTTCAACATCCCCACGTGGGAAGCGCGCACCGACGTCCCGCAGTGGATGCGCGACATCGCCCTCGTGATGACGCTGCACGGCCAGCACTTCACCGGCTACATCTTCAACGACTACGCGCAGCAGCTGGCGATCCTTCGCTGGGTGGCGACGCAGATTCCCGCCGAGCGAGTGCTGGTGTTCCTCGCATCGTGGGACGGGCGCTACTACTGGGATTACCCCAACTACACGATACCCAAGCGCATGGGAGGCGAGGCGGGGTTCCGCACGCTCATCACCGAGGCGAAGAAGCTGGGCTTCCGGATGATGCCGATGTACGGGACCAACTCCGCCAACCGCAAGCTCCCCATCTGGCCGAGGATCGCCAAGGGGGCCACGCGCAAGATCGATGGCGACGTCTACAACCTGAACTGGGTCGACTGGAACAACGACCGGCACCAGGACGGGTGGGGGGCCTACATGAACCTCGGCGACGACACCTGGCGCCACCACATGGAAGGGCGCATCGCCGAGATGATCGAGCGCTTCGGCGTCGACGCGTACTTCCTCGACATCGTGGGCGGCCACGTCAACAGCACCAACGGCGACATGCACGAAGGGACGCGCCTCCTGGTCCAGAACCTCCGCGCCAAGTACCCCAAGGTGCTCGGCGTCGGCGAGATGCCGTACGACGCGCAGCACGCCTTCATCCCCGTCTACCACGCCGGCAACGGCCCGCTCTGGCGGAAGTACTCGAAGTTCTTCTCCCACCTGAGCGCGCCGGCCGCGGGGCGTGGGAGCACCGGCGTACACGAGTGGGGCTTCTCCCCGTTCAACAACGAGACGCTGGGGCTCAACCCCAACGCCATCCCCACGCTGCAGGTAGTCGACGACACCTTCACCAAGCATCGTGACACCATGGCGGCGATCGTCGCAGCTGCAAAGAAGCGCGCGGGGCTCGCATGAGCCGCGAACGCAAGCCACGGAAGAGCATCGGCCAGTACCGCAGCGTGGGACCGGCGCCGGTTCGCGCCTCGCGCGCCATGCGCGAGGCGGTGTGCGAGGCCAACATCGAGCTCTTTCGCCGCGGGCTGGCGCGCTTCACCTTCGGCAACGCCAGCGCCGTCGACCGCGAGCTGGGGCTCATCGTCATCAAGCCAAGCGGCGTCCCATATGGTGCGCTCACCCCGGCCAAGATGGTGGTGACCGATCTCATGGGAGCCGTGACCGAAGGGACGTTGCGCCCGTCGTCGGATCTCCCCACGCACGCCGCACTGTTCCGCGCCTTCCCTACCATCGGCGGCGTGGCACACACGCACTCGATGTTCGCGACGGTCTTTGCGCAGGCGCGGCGCGCGATCCCCTGCCTCGGCACCACGCACGCCGACTACTTCCACGGGGCGATCCCGGTTACGAAGTCGCTCACGGCGCGCGAGATCGCCACCGACTACGAACTCAACACCGGCGTCGCCATCATCAAGCGCTTCGCCGCGCTCGACCCGCTGGCCATGCCCGCCGTCCTCGTCGCCAACCACGCCCCCTTCTGCTGGGGAGCGACGATTGTCGATGCGGTGAACAACGCCTCGTACCTCGAGGAGGTGGCGACGATGGCGTACCACACCCTCGTCCTCGATCCCGAGGCGAAGCCGTTAGGCGCGCCGCTGCTCGACAAGCATTTCCTCAGGAAGCACGGCTCGAAGGCGTACTACGGGCAGGGGTCGTGATGCGTCGCGTCGTCGTCGCCGCCTGCTCCGTCGCCCTCTTCTCCGGCTGTCACGCTGCCCCTGCCCCAAACCCGCGTATCGCCCGCGAGGGCGACGCCATGCTCTTCTCGTACTTCACCCGCAACGGCGAGGACGGGTTGCACCTGGCGTACAGCGAGGATGGGACGACGTGGAAGCCGATCAACGGCGGGCGCTCGCTCCTCACGCCCGCGGTGACCGGGAGCGGGATCGGGTGGCAGGAGTGGGACACCAGGGCCGCGCTCATGCGCGACCCGTCGATCCTGCGCGCGCCGGACGGGACGTTCTACATGGCGTGGACCATCTCGTGGACCGACCGCGGGATTGGCGTCGCCAGGTCGAAGGACCTCATCCACTGGAGCGAGCAGCGTCGCGTCGGGGTGATGGACCACGAGCCTAACGCGCTCAACGCCTGGGCCCCCGACCTCTTCTGGGACGACGCCACGAAGGAGTTCGTGATCGTCTGGTCGACGTCGATCCCCGGGCGCTTTCCCGCGACCGACTCGCTCGCCGAGCAGACCTCGCGCGGTCGCGCCGACCACCGTCTGTACTACACGACGACGAAGGACTTCAAGCACTTCGCCCCGGGGAAGCTCCTCTACGACGGCGGCTATCCCACCATCGACGGGACGATCGCCAGGGTCGGTTCTCGTTATGTGCTGGTGATGAAGGACGAGACCTTCTTCCCCGAGCGCCGCAACCTGCGCGTCGCCTTCGCCGACAAGGCGACGGGGCCGTATGGCCCGGCATCACCCGCCTTCACCGACCTGCACACCGAGGGGCCGTCGATCCTGCGCACGGGCGGGTGGTGGTACGTGTACTACGACGAGTACACGCGCGGGCACTACGGGGCGGTGCGGACGAAGGACTTCGTCACCTTCGATGCGTTTCGCGACTCGCTGCGCACGCCGCGGGGGATACGGCACGGGTCGGCGTTCCTGGCGCCGAAGTCCGTGTTGCAGGGGTTGCTGGCGCTGGATGGAGCGAACTAGGCGACGAAGGGTCGAGCGTCAAGACGCCGGCGTCAGGGCATCCGAAGCGCCATGTCCTTCCACTGCAATCGCGTCCAGTTGTCGGCATCCGCGTAGTCTGTAGGTGCAGTCGGAGAACGAGGTGTATCGCGTGGGACGCCTTCTCGCGAGCCATCGCCCGGCTTGACGCCCACACAAAGCGTGAAACTTGGCGAACGCGCGTGGGATAGGACCGTCGCGGCACGCGCTACGGCAAGGAAAAGGCGACGATAAAGTCACCAGGTGCACCGATTCCGCTCCTGCCTCCTGCAGCGACAACGACATACTGTCGTCCATCGAGCACGCAGGACATCGGTGACGCCTGCCCCCCTGCGGGCAGCTCGTGCTCCCAAAGCTGTGCACCGTTGTCCACGTCAAGGGCGCGGATCTTCCCGTCTTGCGACCCTGCAATGAATACCAAACCGCTGCTGGTCACCAGTGGGCCCCCAAAACTGAGTGAACCCCACGCGCGATGCTGTGGATACTTCGCGAGCCAAGGCACTACACCGAGTGGCCGCTGCCACGCAACATGTGCATTGCCGGAGTCGAAGTTGATGGCGACTAGCTGACTCCACGGTGGCGGCGAACATGGAGCGCCCGACGGGCCGATGAGGGGCGCGCGCGTCGCAACGAATGGTGATCCGACTTGGGGCAGTTCCTCTCCGATGTGTAAGGTAGGGAAGCGCGCAGTCGTCGTCGCCTGACGATCGAGCCGCACCACCATCGCTACTCGCTTCAGCGTGATGATCAAGCGTTGTCGTCCCGGATCCCAAGCCATGCCATCCCAGTTGATTCCCCCCCATGGGCCCGGCCACTGCAGCGTGCCCCGCGACGACGGCGGAGTGAAGATCCCATCGCTTCGCAGCGACTCGGCCGCTGCGCGACAGAACGCGCGCTCTCCATCCGTGACTCCGAACATCGAGTCCGGCGTGAGTCTCGTGCCCAGGAGGGGCGGAGGACTAATCGGAAATGGTTGCGTGGGCCACGCGATCTCGCCCTGTACGTCGCTCCTAGGCACGGCACGCTCTTCCACCGGTATCGCGGGCTCCCCAGTGTCTCGGTTGAGCACGAATACCATGCCGCTCTTCGTTCCGACGATGACGACAGACATGCGCCCGCCGTTTCGCGACAGCTCGCCCAGAATCGGTGGTGCTGCCACATCGTAGTCCCAGAGGTCGTGGTGAACCACCTGGAAACTCCACGCCACTTCGCCCGTTGGGATGCGAAGTGCGACTACGGAGTTTGCGTAGTCATTGCGGCCGCGCCGCCTTCCGCCGTAGAAGTCCGGTACTGCGCTAGCGGTCGGGAGAAAGACTAGGCCTCGTTCGCTGTCGACGGTCATCAAGGACCAAGCGTTCCCGCCGATGGCAGTCGCAGCCTGATCGCCCTTCCAGCGCTTCCACGCCCGGGCAGTCGCACTTCGCGGGATGGGGTCGAAGGTCCATCGTAGTGTGCCACGTCGCGCATCGTACGCGCGAATGGCGCCGGACGCCGCACCGAGGCCGCTCGTCTCTCGAATGGCAGAGCCAACGATGACCAAGTCGTTGGCGACTGCCGGAGGCGACGTGACCGCGAGGTTGCTGCGCGCGGCGTTTGCACCGCGCAGACCAGCGCCAAGAGTGAGATCAATCTCACCATCGCGCCCGAAGTCCGCACATCGGCGCCCATCAGCGCCGTCGAGGGCGAGCATGCGGGCGTCGAGTGTCGCGATGAACACGCGCGTCGCGCATGGCGCCGTCCGTTGAGCGAGCGAATCGTCCCAGACGGCGACTCCGCGCGATACGAGTCCCTCAGGATTGCTCTCGTGGCGCGCGATGACTGGATCGAAACTCCAGCGGATCTCGCCATTGGTGGGATCGAGCGCCAGAACGCGGTTGAAGGGGGTCGAGACGAACAAAGTCCGACGTCGCATGACCGCCGTCACCTCAAAGCGATAGCTCGCGACTGCAGCCATCGACGCGCGCACGCTTGTACGCGTAGGAGTCGCGGACTCGGCCGCCTGACGTGGCCAGTCGCCGGTGCGTTGCAGCCAGACTCGACGAAGTTGCCCTACGTTCGAGCGCGCGATGATGGTCGCGGGGGAGAATCTCGTGCCGGTTGGCGCGCCCGTGACGGTGTTCCACTCGAGACTGCCTGACGCTGATGGTACTCTCGCGCGCTCGCGACAACCTGACATCGCACTGCACAAGAACGTGCACGCTGCGAGCATCGAGCATCGTCCATATGCGCTGGCTAAGCGGCCGAAGCGCCACTCCTTCTCGCCTCGACTATCACCCCCCCATATTGCCTGAGTCTCGAAGCAGAGTCGGTCCGCACCGAAGCGGCAAGAATCGTTTGGAGTCAAGAGCGACGGGAGGGGGCGGTGGGAGGCGAGTCAAGGGCGGTTGTCGTTGGATTGTCGGACGCCGACGCCCAACGAACGGAGGTCATTCGCGCGATTATGCGAGCAGGCGGCGGAGAGACCTGCAGCGATGTGAGACGCTTTCTACTAGTCGTCCAACGAGTTTCACCTTCGTGCGTGGTACTCGGCACAACCGATCCGCGAGGTGAATCGACGGCTCCGCTCGTCGGACGACTTGTGCGGGATCGTCCACGAGTTGGGATCGTCGCGGTGTGCGATACGACGCCGGCCTCCATCCAGGCGCTCGTGCATCTCGTGTCAATGACGACCTCACGTTGCACAGAAATGGCGATTGAAATTGCACACTCTGGGCGGGGGGTAGAGGGCGGGTCTTAGGGCGCGGTCGCCTCCTTCCGCCGGGGTTTGGCGGGGGGCGGGGTGGGTTGTTGCCGGAGGGCACTTCGGAGCTCGGCGTGTTCGCGGAGCCGGTAGCTGTTGCCGCGGATGTTCACGATGTGGCAGTGGTGGAGCAGCCGGTCGATGAGGGCGGCAGCCATGACCTCGTCGCCGAAGATCTCGCCCCACTCCTCGAAGCCCTTGTTGCTCGTGAGGATCGTGGAGGCGTGCTCGTAGCGCCGGGCGATGACCTGGAAGAAGAGCATCGCGCCGACTCGCGAGATCGGGAGGTACCCGATCTCGTCGATGATCATGAGGCTCGAGAAGGTGAGCGTCCGCATGCGCTGGGCGAGATGGCCCGCCTGCTGCGCGTCCTCGAGCGACGTGATGAGATCCGCGAGCGTCGTGTAGTACACGCGCCGGCCGCTCTCCACGGCCGCCACCGCGAGCGAGAGCGCGAGGTGCGTCTTGCCCACACCGGGTGGGCCGAGGAGGATGACGTTCTCGCGGCGTTCGAGGAAGCCTAACGTGTGCAGGCTCTCGACCTGTTCGCGCTTGACGCTCGGCTGAAACGAGAAGTCGAAGTCGGCGAGCGTCTTGAGCGCCGGCAGGCGCGAGGAGCGCATGGCGGTCTGCAGGCGCCGGCTGTTGCGGAGCGAGATCTGCGCGTCGAGGAGCGCGACCATCGCCGCCGGCCCGGCGAGCTGCCCGCCATCGACCTGCTGAAGGATGGCGTCGACGGCTTCGAGCGCCCCTGGCATCTTGAGATCGGCGAGCTGCGCGCGCAGCCGGTCGCGGAGCGACGCGAGCGCCGGAGGAGAGGCGCCGCGCATCAGGCCACCTCCTCGAACGTGCGGTCGAATGCCGCCGCTGCGGCCGTGGCGTACGTGTGCAGCGAGCGTCGCTCGACGGCCGCGGCGGGCACCCGCGGCCGCGACGGAGACGTCGGCGCGGCGGTGACGGGCGACGCCACGAGTGGTCGATACGCGCGCGCGGCGAGCGGCAGGAGGCACGCCTGCTCCTCCGCGGCGAAGACGTCGGCGGGCACGCGCCGCGTCGTGGCATGCACGCGCGCGTTTGCCACGTCGTGCAGCCACGTCGTGCACTGGGCGGCGAGATCGCCGTCGCCCAGGAACTCGCGGCCGTAGAGGAAGTTGTCGCGGAGGTAGCGCACGGGCCGCTCGACCTTGCCTTTGGTCTTGGCGCGGTACGGCCGACACGCGCGAATGCGGAAGCCCCAGTGCGCGGCGAAGCGCAGGAACTCGGCGTTCTCGAGGAGCTTGCCGCCGCCCGGGCGCTCATCCGCGACGACGACGGCCTTGAGCTGATCGAACAGGAGCTCGCGCGGCACGCCGCCGAACGTGCGGAACGCGGCCTCGAGCCCCGTCATCAAGACCTGCATCGTCTGACGCGGGGCGAACTGCACGAAGAGGAACCGCGAGTAGCCTAACACGACGAGCAGCGCATACCGCTTGCCCCAAGGGAAGCGGACCTCGGCGAAGTCTACCTGGGCCTGGTGCCCC
Source organism: Gemmatimonadaceae bacterium (assembly GCA_046327755.1). Taxonomy (GTDB): domain Bacteria; phylum Gemmatimonadota; class Gemmatimonadetes; order Gemmatimonadales; family Gemmatimonadaceae; genus SCN-70-22. The sequence continues at coordinate 236,906 of JAXLXW010000007.1, read as the reverse complement.
GGGGGCGTCTCGAAGCGGACGATGGGCTCCGGCGTGGCGCGAGGCCGGACGGACCGCACGTACTCGCGGAGCTGCGAGTAGCCGCCCGTGTAGCCGGCGGCGCGGCACTCCGCCATGAGCCGCACGGCGCTCAGCGCAGGATAGGTCTCCAAGCGCGCGTCGATGATCGCGCAGTAGGCATCCAGCTTATGCGGCACGCGCGGGCGTGCCCGGGCCGGCCGGGGCGCCGCCAGATCACGGTCGAGCTGCCCCGTGCGGAGGAGGTGGTAGATCAGACCGCGACTGACACCGGTCTGTTCGGCGATGGCGGTCTTGCCGAGGCCTTGGTCGAGGAGGTGGCGCAGTAGCACGAGCGTCTCCCAGGAGTACACCAGTACCTCGTCCGCTGGAGTCGAGGTACAGCGTGGCGATGGCCAAGCGAGGAGGGAACGCCGCCGCACCGGCTCACTCCCCACCGCTCCCCCCACCGGGAGGTCAGCTCAGGAGCGCCGCGGTCCGGGCGGACGGCGAGGACGCCCCCTCACCCGAGTGTGCAATTCCGGTCGCCAATTCTGTGCAATCTGGGATCGCCGCTAACACCGTCTCCCCCGCGTGCGCGGGGATGGTCCCGTCTCGTGTCGCTTTTCGCCGCGCTTGAGGCCGTCTCCCCCGCGTGCGCGGGGATGGTCCCTCCTCCCGCTCCTCGTCGGTGAGGCTCACTGAGTCTCCCCCGCGTGCGCGGGGATGGTCCCGCGTTAGGCACCATCAAGGCGGGTCTGTCGAAGTCTCCCCCGCGTGCGCGGGGATGGTCCCGGCCAGACGAGGCGGTTGACTGGGTGCGCGCGGTCTCCCCCGCGTGCGCGGGGATGGTCCCGTCTCCTCCTGCTCTGGCGTCCAGCTGTTAGCGGCGATCCCAGATTGCACAGAATTGGCGACCGGAATTGCACACTCGGGTGAGGCGGCGTTCCCGTCGTCCGCTCGGCCCGCGGCGCTCCTGAGCTGACCTCCCGGTGGGGGCGGTGGGGAGCGCACCGGCGAGACGGCGTTCCCCCTTCGCTTGGCCATCGCCACGCTGTACCTCGACTCCAGCGGACGAGGTACTGGTGTACTCCTGGGAGACGCTCGTGCTACTGCGCCACCTCCTCGATCAAGGCCTCGGCAAGACCGCCATCGCCGAACAGACCGGCGTCAGTCGCGGTCTGATCTACCACCTCCTCCGCACCGGGCAGCTCGACCGCGATCTCGCCGCGCCCCGGCCGGCGCGTGCGCGCCCGCGGGTGCCCCATAAGCTCGACGCCTACTGCGCGATCATCGACGCACGCTTGGCGACCTACCCGGCGCTGAGCGCCGTCCGGCTGATCCGCACCCTTCCCATCCGCCAGAAGCGCGATCGCAGTGCCTGCAATGTTCTCCGCCGACAGGGCGTATTGACGAAGGTGGCCTAGCATCGCCGGTGAGTTGTCGAGATTGCTGAGACGTTTCAACGCCACCTGTCGATGCCGTAGATAGGCCGACCTGTCGACCACCCGCCGCAATCGCGAGGCCGCCCCAACATATGGCGTTCCGGGCAGATCACTCGCCAATCCGGTGTTGCCCTTCCCGGCCTGAAAGAGAATCCCGATTAGTGATTGATCTTGCGCGTGCGTTCGCAAGATCGGCTGCTGAAGCGGTGATGGCCATCTCGGCAAGTGTCAGCAATCCGTCCATCAGTGCGCGGCTCTCTGCGATGAGCCTGCGTCAGAATGGGGAGTGCGCGTGCATCATTCCCATCCGTGCGAAGGGAACGCGCAATCTGAGAGGCGACGGAGAGTTGCGGTCGCGTGTCTTGAGCACGCGCCTCACCAGGAAGCAATAGTAGTAGCAGCCAATACTGCAGGCGAAAAGCTGACATTGACACCTCAACAGTACTGGAAGTAGTTCTGATTGCTCCAACCAAGGTTGAAGATCTTCCACCACCCGGGAAATACGTCGGCGGCCCGGCGTTCTCCGCAGCCTGCATGCTACCCGTCACCAGCTCATGTACGGTCGTAATTTCCTAGCGTCCGCCACAAGTGATGTCGCGTTCGACCGCACGAGTGGCTCCCATCGTACATAGACATCATTGGGACCGTACTGCGCGCAGTACCGACCCTGCGGACATGTGCCGGGATTCATGGCTCCAGATGCAGGACACGAGATTGTTGAAGGCGGGCAGATTGTTCGTGCAGACCGCATCTGCTTGATACACACCGGCTGCGCCATACACCGACGCTGCCGCACAAGCTCCTGTACCTCGCGCTCCGCAACATCCAGAAGAAATGGCACGCCCAGCCCGCGCGGGAATGGCGCGCCGCGATCCCGCACCTGCGTCTCCTGTTCGGCGCGCGCATGCCCGACGTAGTGTAAGGCCGTGACGATCACCGGCTCATACACAGGAAAACGGACAGGCCCTGCACTGGAGGTACAGAACTTGCCCGCCGTCAACCCGTCGAAGCTCTCCTGAAAGCACACATCGATCTCCCCCGGTTGGCCCGTTGCACCCTGAACCGCTGAGGCCCAACTCATCGTCCGACGCGGGACGTTGATGTAACTGCTGAGCGACTGCGGTTCACCGTACTGATCGGTGAAGTTCACCGTGGCCGTACCGCTCGCCACCATCGAACCTGCCCATGACGCGGTCAACCCTGGACCAGTGATGGTAATGCCACCGTCAGTCTGGAAGCTCCAGGACGGATACCCCATCGGATCGATTCCGGTCGCAGTGCAGGTCGACGTTCCCGCAAACGCTGATGGCTGAGTGCACGACATCGCGGGAGGTACTGGTGTTCCGGTGCCAAGTGGCTGATTCCATCCCCACTTGAGTCGGTCATCACTCGTTGTCGCTGGACTCGTGGCATCGCGGCACCCGCCAACCGCCACCATTACCCCATAGAACGCCAAGAAGCTCCGACCTAGTCGCATCTGTCGTCCTCAGTTTTGGGTGTGCGCATCATCTCCCTTGGCCAGGTCGACGCAAAGAAGCGCCGACGATGCACGGCGTTCGATGCAGCCTGATCGCGACTCTTCATATGATCGACAAGAGACGCCAGTCCGTTTTGTGGCGGGAGCGGTCGCGTTTGAGGGAATCCCTGGCAATCCGCATCACTTGCTGCTCCCGCGGCCCGTGAACGCCGTGCTCACCGGTTGCGACACCGAGCACGGCAGCGCGCACTGGACGAGATGCTTGTGTGCTCGCTCCCTTTCCTGTTGCGTGCGCCTGACAGAACCATCCATCCATCGCGGACGCGCTCGTCGACGGTGCGAGGATATGGCGTCGTCAACTACGATGGCGGGTAGCCACACCACCATCGATGGCACGATGGCGAAGGACGAGACCTTCTTCCCCGAGCGCCGCAACCTGCGTGTCGCCTTCGCCGACAAGGCCACGGGGCCATACGGGCCGGCGTCACCCGCCTTCACCGACCTGCACACCGAGGGACCGTCAATCCTGCGCACGGGCGGGTGGTGGTACGTGTACTACGACGAGTACACGCGGGGGCACTACGGGGCGGTGCGCACGCGCGATTTTGTCACGTTCGAGGCGTATCGCGATTCGTTGCGCACGCCGCGGGGGATTCGGCATGGGTCGGCGTTTCTGGCGCCGAGTGGGGTGTTGCGGGGGTTGCTGGCGCTCGACGGATCGCGTTAGGGCCCAGCTCCCGCCCACTCTCCGAGCTCGGCTGAGATCACCGCGACGGCCTCGGCTGGCGACCGCGCGTCGATAGGGCTGCCGCGAAAGTCGCGCACGTTCCGCGTGACGAGGTACTGCACGCCGGCGCGCAGCCCCGCCGCCACCTGCACCGCATCTTCGAAGTCGCGGAGCCCGAGGGCCAGGGCGCGATGGAAATCCTCGCTGGCGAGCGGGACAACGTTCACGACCTGCAGCAGGTCACTAACTGCCGTGGTGGCGGTAGCGCGGTCGCGCGCGCGCTCAACGATGTAGTGCACCGTGGTAACGGTCGTCCCCGCGACTCATCCGGTGATCGCCCCTCGTGCCGCGGCATCGAGTAACTCCGCCGCGGTATCCGCCCATGGTTCACGCGCGAGCACGACGTCGAGGATGATGTTGGTGTCTAGGAGCATCCCGATCGGTGCTGCGCGCTCCGCCGAGGGCGACGGCCGCTCACGCAGACGCTTGGTCATCAGGACGAGCGACCGTACTTCTCGTCCTGGTGCGCCCGATACGCATCACGGTCCACGTCATCACCAACCGCAACACCCAGCAATCGGCGCACGGCTGGGGAGAGCGGCCGACGCTCGGGCTCGAGCGGGAGCGCGCGCAGAAAGTCCCCCACCAGGCGCGAGACGCTCGTCCCGTGCTGGCGGCTGTATTGTTCCCCCCGCGCCATGGCTTCGTCGTCGAGGGTGAGGTTGCGCGGCTTCTTGGCGCTGCGGGTCATGGTCTCTTGAATATGCGCATACTTCGTGTCCGAAGAAGGCGCATGATCTCGGGCGGCGTCAAGGCGACGGCCCGCTACTGGCCAGCCTATGGGAAGTGCGCGCCCCCGAACAGGCGTGGCATTGCTTGCCATTTCCTGCCATCGCTTCTAGGCTTCGGCATACGGAGGACGTATGCAGACGATGAATGTGTCCCTTCCCGAATCGCTCAAGGCGTTCGTGGACGAGCAGGTCAGCCAGGGGGGCTACTCGAGCGCAAGCGAGTACGTGCGAGAGTTGCTACGCGCCGATCAGCAGCGAAAGCGCGACGATGTCCTGCGACAGTTGCTCGCCGAAGGGCTCGAGTCGGGAGAGCGCGTGCCCGCCTCTCCCGCGTTCTGGAAGAGCGTGCAATCGGATGTCGCACGACGCGTCGCGGAGCACAAGCGTCAGCGCGGCAGGAAGTGAACGTTTCGTTCCTCCCGGCGGCTCGGCGTGACATTCTGCTCCAGGTCGAGTACCTCCTCGAGGAGTGCGCGTACGACGCCGCCGTTCGCTTCCCCGTGGACGTGCGGGACGCGACCGAACTCCTCGCTCGGCATCCGGAGGCGGGCACACGAGTGGTCGCGGACCTCCGCTCGTGGCCGCTCGGGCGCTTCCCGAAGGTGCGCCTGTACTATCGCACCACGGGTGCGGAGCTCCTGGTGGTTCGCATCCTGCACGGAGCGCGAGATCTGCCGTCGGTACTGGGGGAGGGCGAGTAGCGCGGCGCCGCGCCATGAATTGCAGGACAGTCATCGCCGACGGCAGCGTCCAAGCGGCGCAAGGATCTTCGCCGCTGCTGTCGTCCCAGATGTCTAGCCCCCGACCGATCCGTTGCGTCGGGCAGCGGAGATACGTGGCGACACTCGGGCCTTCGTCGGTTGACTGCACGGCGAAGACTCGCCCCTTGGTGGCCGCGATCAGTCGTGCGCTCCTCGGCACGCGTCATCGCTCCCCGACGCTCCGCTTGCGCTCGCGGGCTCTCGGTTGTCACTGCACGTTCGGCGAGATTCACATCTATTTCGAAGCATTCGCTGGCGGAACCTACAATTGGAGCGACTGGGCATTCGCTGGCTTCCTGGTTCACGAAGCCTGTCACGCCGCCCACCCAATGGTCTCAACCGAAGACGACGCCAATGCAGCGATGACGGCCTGTGTGTAATACTCCAACCAGTTCCAATCCATTCGCACTCGTGCCGCCGTGACCACTCCAAGAGCCACTTGCCTGCTGATCCTCGCGCTTGCGCTGCGAGCCAACGTCGCGGCTCAGACAACCGATACATCTGGCATCGAGCAGTTTGTGCTTCGGCGACTCGTCGACACTCGTCCGACCGGTCGTCTCGCCCTCGATGTTCGCTCACCCGCCTCAGGAAGATGGGGGACAACCTCTGACTCCGCACTCGGCCGTCGACTCGCGGACAACATCGCCGCGTCGTACCGCTCGCTTGGCGCAGCGATTGTCTGCGATAGCGCCAAGCGCAAGATGCCGGGTTCGGGCTGTCGACTGAGCAGCGATCTGGACGCGTACATCGTTGTCTCTCTCCCCGAGTTCAGCGGCGACAGTGCGCTCGTGACGATTTCGATCGCTCGACCCCAGCGATCGCACCAGGAGATCCTCGGCGACATCTACTATCGTGATGAAACACTCCTCTTCATTCGTCGCGACTCGAAGTGGGTCTTTGTCCGTGTGAAGGATCGACGCATGACCTGAGCGCACACCTCCAGCCGTCACGCAGTTCACCCCCCCCGCACCCCCGCCGCCATCTCCCGGATCGCCGGCAACACATGCCCGATCCCCACCGGCGCCGACCCCGGCACCCCCAGCGCGAAGTACAGCTCGCGATACAGCGCATACAGCTTCTCATACGTCGTCACATCGCGCGCATCCGGCTGGATCTCCCGATACGCCGGACACAGCGCCGCCTGCGCCTCCTGCACGCTCGTGAACGCCCCGCAGGCGAGAAAGGCGAAGATCGCCGACCCTAACGACGTGATCGGCGTCTCCGGCACCAGCACCGGGAGGTTGAGCACGCTCGCGTAGATCCGATTCAGGGCCTCGTTCTTCTGCGGGATCCCGCCCCCGTGGATCACCCGCCGGATCGGGACCCCGTGCTCCTTCATCCGGTCGAGGATGATGCGCGTGTGGAACGCGGTCCCCTCGATGGCGGCGAAGAGGTCGTCCTCGGCGGTCGAGTTGAGCGTCCACCCCAGCGTCACCCCGCCCAGGAAGGGGTTCACCAGCACGGTGCGGTCCCCGTTCTCCCACGTCAGGTGCAACAACCCGGTCTGCCCGCCGCGATAGGTGTCGAACTCCCTCGACAGCTCGGCGGCGCTGCGCCCGGTCCGCGCCGACAACGACTCGAACAGGTAGCCGCACGCCGAGAGCCCGGCCTCGATCCCCATCATCTGCGGATGGATCGAGCCGTCGACCACGCCGCAGACGCCGGGGACGAGCCCCGTGTCGCCGGCGATCGCCATCACGCACGTCGCCGTCCCGATGACGTTGACGATGTCCCCCTCGGCGATCCCGGCGCCGATCGCGTCCCAGTGCGCGTCGAAGGCGCCGACGGGGATGGGGATCCCGGCGGTGAGCCCGAGCTTCGCCGCCCACTCGCTGCATAACGAGCCGGCGATCCGGTCGGACGTGTGATACGGGCCGTCGAGTTTCTCCCGCATTCCGGCCAACAGCGGGTCGACGGCGACGAAGAACTCCTCGGGCGGATAGCCACCGAGCGCGGCGTTCCAGAGCCACTTGTGCCCCATGGCGCAGATGGAGCGTGGCACCTGGCGGTGATCGGTGATCCCGCACAGCACCGCGGCGACCATGTCGCAGTGCTCGAGCGCGGTCACGAGCTGCCCGCGCTTGTCCGGGTTGTGGCGCAGCCAGTGCAGCAGCTTGGCGAAGCCCCACTCCGACGAGTAGACGCCCCCGCACCAGTCGATCGCCGGGACCTTCATCTCGTGCGCGACCTTCGTGATGAGCGCCGCCTCGTTCTTGGCGCGATGGTCGCACCACAGGTAGTAGTCGTCGAGCGGGACGAGCCCCTCGCCGACAGGAATCACCGTCGACCCGGTGGTGTCGAGGGCGATCGCCTTCACCTCGCTCCCCTGCACCCCCGCCGACTGCAACGCCTTGGCCATGGCATCGACCAGGGCGCGCATGTGGTCGTCGTGCGACTGGGTGGCGAAGTCGGGGTCGTTCCGGTCGCGCTTGACGACGTACTCCGACACCCCGTGCCCGATGACGCGGCGTTCGCTATGCACGATCGAGACGCGCACGCTCTGCGTCCCGAAGTCCACTCCGGCGACGATGGTCATGGCTTACGCGTGCCTCATGACGTCCCAGCCGAGGTAGGTCGTCGTCGCCTCGTGCACCGCATCGGCCACGTGCGAGAACGTCCCGGCGACGTGATGTTCGAAGCCGCGGCGGCAGATGTGGCGCAGCAGCGGCTGCAAGTTGGGGATCTCCACCACGCCTGCGCCCCCAAAGGTCGACAGCTTGTCCTTCGTGAAGCGCCCCTCCCCCACGTAGCCGCGAATGGCCCCGGTCGCATCGTCGGTGGAGAAGCGCGCGAACGACATGGGCCCCGCCTTGACCTTCCCGACGATCGTCCCGTAGGTGTTCTCGCGCCCCACCGTCCCGGCGATGATCTCCTGGTAGTCCATCACCGGCGACTCGAAGAAGTCCTTGGGGAGATTCGAGCAGTGGAAGCAGACCGCCTTGTTGGGGTCGTCGCCGTAGTTGTTGTTCCAGTCGAGCAGCGCCGCCGGCGTCTCCGATGCCAGCGTCAGCGCCAGCATCGAGATCGTCCCCATCACGTCGACCTCGCACGCGCTGGGGAGGTTGGCGTTGCTCATCATGCTCATCAGCGTGCACGGCACGATGCCGAAGTACTCCTCCAGCGACGTCCAGCACTGCACCGCGCTCACCGTGACGTCCACCTCCTGCATCCAGCGCTCCATCACCAGCCCGAGCTTCGCCATTTTCATCAGCGCCGCGTCGGGGACGCCGCTCGCATCCACGTAGTCGAGCATCTCGGCCAGCTTCCCCTGCACCGCCGAGTCCTTGTCCTTGAGGCGCCCGATGCGCCCGAGGATCTCCGACAGGTCGATCGGCTCGACCGAGATCCCGTGGCGCTCGAGGACCTTCTCACTGTAGCGCACCGTCTTGAACGCCTGCGGCCGCGCCCCGATCGCCCCGATGCGCGCCCCGCGGAGTCCCTTCACCACGCGACAGATCGCCGCGAACTGGCGCAGGTCGCGCCGGAACGACGGCGACTCGGGGCGCTGGGTGTGCTCCGTGGTCAGCGAGTACTTGATCCCGTACTGCGTCAGCACGTTGCAGACCGACATCTTCCCGCAGAAGGCATCGCGCCGGTTGTCGATCTTCATCTTCGCCGGGTCGTCCGACGTCGCATGAATGAGGACCGGGACGTCGAGCCCCGACAGCCGCAACGTGTCGGCCACCGCGCGCTCGTCGCCGAAGTTCGGCAACGTCACGACGATGCCGTCCAGCTGCTCGCGGTGCTGCTTGAACAGCGCCGCGCACGCCTTGGCCTCGGCGCGGCTCTCGATGGCGCCGTGATTCGTCGCGGCGGCATCGATGATGACGGCGTCGATCCCCTCCGCCTCGAAGGCCTTGAGCATCTCCGTCCGCCCGGTGGCGGCGAGGTGCCCGGGGAAGAAGCCGCGGTTGCCGACGATGATGCCGAGGGTGACGCGACGCGGGGCGCGCGCGCTGCTGCGCTCGGCGGCCTTCGCTGCGCGGGCCTCGCGGGCCTTGCGCGCCTTGCCGCCGACGTTGGATTCGAGCTTGGTGATGGCCATGATGCGTGTGATGGAATCGGGGTGAGAACGCCCTGACGCTACAGGGCTCGCGAGAGGCGCGCCATAGCGGAACGTCCCCCCGTCCGCGCCGCCTCACGTGCCCCCTGACACGCCCCCGCAGGCGCCCCATCGCGCGCGTTGACGCCCTAGGGCCACTGGCTATGTTTGGGCGCCCGAGCGACCCGCTCGCCCCCTCCATACACTCGCCCGAATCCCCTCGACGTGACCGACGCCGATACCTCGCCCTCGCTCGTCAGCCGCCTGGGGCAGTCGCTCGTTCGATCGCAGCAGTTCGGGCTCGTGATGGTGCTCTTGCTCCTCGGGACGGCGCTCACCCTCGCCGCCGGCTCGCACCCCGATCCGCGCACCGGGGAAACGGTCAACAACTTCCTCAACCGCTACACCCTCATCCAGATGGCCACGGACGCCAGCGCGTTCGCCATCATGGGGGTGGGGGCGACGCTCGTCATCATCGCCGGCGGGATCGACCTCTCCGTCGGCGCCATCTACGCCCTCGCCGGCGTGACGATGGCGATGGTGTTGCGCGCGGCAGGGCCGATGGATCCCGCGACCACTGTCCTCCTCGGACTCGGCTCCTGCCTCGCGGTCTCGCTGGTCTGCGGGCTGGCTAACGGCATCATGGTCATCGGGCTCGGCGTGCACCCGTTCATCATCACGCTCGGCACGATGTGGATCCTGCGCGGGATCGCCTTCGTCATCTCGCGCGCCGAGAGCATCCTCATCCCCACCGCGCTCACCTCGGTGGCCAAGGCGCCGCTGGGATTGGGGACGGCGCTCTATCCCGTTCCGCTCCTCTGCATGCTCCTGGTGACGGTGGCCGGCGGGATCTACCTGTCGCGCACCGTGGCCGGCCGCCACATCTTCGCCGTCGGGGGCAACCCGGAGGCGTCGCGCTTCTCGGGGCTCAACGTGAAGCGCATCACCCTCGGCGTCTTCGTGTTGTCGGGGCTGGCCGCCGGCTTCGCCGCCTTCATGGGGGCCGCCTTCTACGGCTCGGCGACCTCCTCGGACGCCAACGGGTACGAACTGTACGTCGTCGCCTCGGCGGTCGTCGGCGGCGCCTCGCTCTCCGGCGGGAAGGGGAGCGCGCTGAGCGCGATGCTCGGCGCGCTGCTCATCGTGACGATGCGCCAGGCCATCCGCACGTTGCACCTGGACCAGAACTACGAGTGGATCATCATCGGGACCGCGCTCATCGTGGCGGTGGTGCTCGACCAGCGCGGGTGGAAGCGACTGGCCGAGAAGCTCTCCGCACCGAAGTGAGGCGCTCCCTTCCCTTCACCAGGACTCTCATGTCGTTCGCCACACTGCGCTTCGCGCGCCGCTCGTCGTGGGCCATTGCAGCTACCGCCGCCCTTGCCGCCCAAGCCGCCTGCGGCGGCGGTGGCGAGAAGGGGGAGGCCAAGGGAGACGCCGGCGCCACCGCCTCCAAGACCTTCACCATCGCCATGATCGCCAAGAGCTCCACCAACCCGGTCTTCCTCTCCGGGCGGCAGGGGGCGGAGGCGGCGGCGGCCGAGCTGTCGAAGGAGCACGGCGTCACGGTGAAGATCGACTGGCTCACCCCGCCTAACGAAGACGGCGCCGTGCAGGCGCAACGCATCTCCGAGGCGGTGAACTCCGGCGCCAACGCCATCCTCCTCTCGGCCAGCGACGCCGGCAAGGTGCGCGGCGCGGTGAACGAGGCGGTCGATCGCGGCGTCCCGGTGATGACCTTCGACTCCGACGTCCCCGACTCCAAGCGCTTCTCCTTCTACGGGGGCGACGACGTGAAGATGGGGACGCAGGTGATGGAGGAGCTGGCGACGCAGATGGGCGGCAAGGGGAAGATTGCCATCATCGCCGGCAACCAGAACGCGCCGAACCTGCAGAACCGGGTGAAGGGGGTACGCGAGACGGCCAAGAAGTATCCCGGCATCACCATCGTCGACGCCTTCTATCACGCCGAGACGCCGCAGGACGCCGCCGCCGAGGTGCTGCGCGTGAAGAACGCGTATCCCGACGTGAACGGCATCGCGATGATCGGCGGGTGGGCGCTGTTCACGCGCACGCTCCTCACCGACCTCGACCCCAAGAAGATCAAGATCGTCTCGATCGACGGGTTGCCGGCGCAGTTGGCCTACATCGACGCAGGGCTGGCGCCGGTCCTCTTCGCCCAACCGACGTATAGCTGGGGCTACGTCTCGGTGAAGACGATCTTCGACCACGTCTACCTCAAGAAGGACGCACCGCCCATGGTGCAGATGGAGCTGGTGCGCGTCTCGAAGGACAACCTGGGGACGTGGGCCCGCCAGCTGAAGGACTGGGGCTTCAGCGACGTCGACCCCAAGTTCCTCGCGCTCGAGAAGTAGGTGAGCACACCCCGCGTCCGCTTCCGTGGCATCACCAAGCGCTTCCCGGGGATGGTGGCGCTGCGCGACGTCTCGTTCGACGTCGCGCCGGGCGCGTGCCACGCCATCTGCGGCGAGAACGGCGCGGGGAAGAGCACGTTAGGCAAGATCCTGGCGGGGCTCCACCAACCGGACGGCGGGGCGGTGGAGCTGGATGGCCGAGCGGTGCACTTCTCTTCCCCCAGCGACGCCCTCGCCGCCGGCGTCGCGATGGTGCACCAGGAGCTCGCCTTCTGCGACAACCTCACCGTGGGCGACAACCTCTGCCTGCGCTCGCTCCCCAACCGGCGCGGCTTCATCGACCGCGCGGCGTTGCGAGCGCGGGCGCAGGAGCTGCTCGCCGCCACCGGTGCGCAGATCGACCCGTCGCGCCTGATGGCGTCGCTCTCGGTGGCCGAGCAGCAGCTGGTGCAGATCTCGGCCGCGGTGGGCGAGGGGGCGAAGGTCATCATCTTCGACGAGCCGACGTCGTCGTTAGGTGACGCCGAGGCGGAGCGGTTGTACGCGCTGATTCGCGAGCTGCGCGCGCGCGGGGTGACGCTGCTCTACGTGTCGCACCGCATGCCCGAGATCTTCGCCCTGTGCGACAGCATCACCGTCCTGCGCGACGGGGAGCACGTGGCCACGCAGCCCACCGCGACGCTCGACGAGGCGACGCTGGTGCGCCAGATGATCGGGCGCGAGCTGGCCGAGTACTATCCGCAGCACGCGACCACCCCGCCGGGGGAAGAGCGGCTGCGCGTCGAGCGGCTCACGTCGCCCGGGAAGTTCTCGAACGTCTCGTTCCGCGTGCACGCGGGCGAGGTGGTGGGGCTGGCGGGGCTCGTCGGCGCCGGCCGCTCGGAGATTGCGCAGGCCATCTTCGGCCTCGACCCGCGGGCGAGCGGTGAGCTTTTCGTGCGCGGCAAGCGCGTCGAGATCCGTTCGCCACGCGACGCCATGCGCTACGGCATCGGTTTCGTCCCCGAGGATCGCAAGAAGCAGGGGTTGGTGCTGGGGATGCGCTCGCGCGAGAACGCGACGCTCCCCACGCTGTCGCGCTTTGCCCGTGCCGGGTGGGTCGACGGCGCCGCCGAGCGGACGGCGGTGGATGCGGCCTTCTCGCGGGTGTCGTTACGGGCGAGCGGGCGCGAGGTGCTCGTCTCGTCGCTCTCGGGCGGGAACCAGCAGAAGGTCGTGCTGTCCAAGTGGCTCACCGCCAACAGCGACCTCCTGATCCTCGACGAGCCCACGCGCGGCGTCGACGTGGGGGCCAAGGCGGAGCTGCACGCCTGGATCGACCAGCGGGCGTCGGAGGGGGCGGCGGTGCTGCTGATCTCGAGCGAGCTGCCGGAGCTGCTGACGCTGTCGTCGCGGATCCTCGTGCTGCGCGAGGGGACGCTGCGCGGCGAGGTGCCGCGCGAGGAGGCGACGCAGGATGGGTTGCTGCGGGTAATGGCGGGGTTGGCGTGATAACGAGCGCTTCGCTCAACTTGGACGGCGCCATCGCCGGTCATCGGTGCACGCCACACGCCAGACTCGGCGACCGCAGATCCAGCGGAGTCTACTTCACTGAATGAACTCATGGCGCCATCGTCAAGCTGCCTAGCGAAGCCGCGCTAATTCGAGGGCGCAGCCTCGTCGACAACGCATCTAGCGCTACCGTCAAACCGTGGTGCAACCGGGAGCACTGGAGTTTACAGAAACGCTCATCGTTGCTGTCGCAGGAGTCAGGTTTCCTTCGGAGACGGTGACAGACAGAGTGAAATTGCTGCCGGCGTTGGTGTAAGACAGCTGACTTGAGTTCGTCCCAAGGGGCTGGCCATTCTTCTTCCACGCGTAGGTGTAAGAGCCCGATCCTCCACTCGCGGATGCGAACCAGGTACAGTTCACGCTGGGACGAACATAGTTGTGACCCTCCAATAGAACGCTGAGTGGAAGAGGAGGCGGTGGCGGAGGAGGAGGAGGAGTTGAGACCGCAGTTGTGGTGAGAAGAGGGAAATCCACTCGCACCTGGCTCATTGGCGAGAACACACCATGCACCTCTGCACCGTAGGAAACGCCACCACTGTGAAATCCTACGAGGTTCACCAGATTGGAGCCAAGATACTGAAACACAGGCCCCCCACTGTCGCCGTCGTGACGACGATACGTGGCGACAACAGCACCTCTAACGGTCCACGTCGTGTCGATCTGGGTAGCTGAAGCTGGCCACGGCGACGTCTGTACCGTGTGGTTTTGCCCTGACAGGAACACAGTTCCTCTCGTCCACCCTGTTGCTCCACCGACCTTATCAACCACGAGACCTTGAACAATTGGCGTCTCGCCAGTCACATAGAATATCGGATCGCTCTGATCTACAGCCAGTGACCCAAGATTCTGATTAACGCTTACGAAGGTTGTATGCGCAATGGTGCCTTGCGAGAAAGCGTTCAATACGCCGGACGCGATGCCCACCAGTGCCAGATCCGAGTTGCGACAGTACTGCACGGCGACATTTGTAATTGGAATGTTTGTCGGCGGCGGAGGACCATAGGGAGGCGGATACCCGTCCCACCCGTCGTAGTCTCCCACGTAGAAGGAACTGCCAACGCCGGAACTGCACGACGAAAAGGGTGGGTCCAGAACTTCCAAGCCGACCAGATCAGGTATCGCCAGCGCGCTAGGCTGCGAGAATGAGCTAGCCGGTGTTTGAGTGGTACCCACTCCGTTCGTGCAATGTGCGGCCGTCAGCCAACCTTGTTGTCCTCCATAGGACACCCCCAATCCGACTGAGCAGGCAATGCGCCAGGGCGACGGCGAGATATGGCGGATCTTGATGGACTCTATTGACATCCCGCCGTGGATGGGACGGTTACGAGTCCCGAGCGAATCGCCTGCGCTACTTGAGCTCGCGGCGGCAGGCGCGGTAGTTCGACCATCCGAGAGGTCGTCCCTTTTCCAACGTTCGAGCACCAAGTTCACCGCAGTTGTTGGCACACCGGAACGTGCAACTGAGGCGAAGCCGAAGGAGATCTGACCAACATCAGAGACACCTATCCACAGCTTGTTATCTCGTGGACTGAAGGCCATGGAGTGCGGCACGTGATCCCGCGCGAGATCTCGATGCAGCGCTAGCCGCCATCTCTGGAGCTCGACATACGAATGAGCGACCTTTCGAACGACGTACCGTGCATTGCCGCCAAAAATCCCGGCTCGGCCATCGAGCGAGTAACGAAAGATTCGTTGTCGCACTGCTTCCCTAAGCTCTGCCTGAACTCCCTCGCTCGTGGACCCGATGACGACAGCGCGCTCCACCGGGTCATAGGAGAAGCCGGCGAATTCCGCAAACGCTTGGGAAAGGAAGCGGAAGTCCGCTTCCGTCGGCCAGTCTAAGCTGTCGGCGAACGTTACCGCTGACACAGTCGCGGTTGCGCTCGCAGTTAGCGGTCGCCTAGTCGACACTGCGTCCACTGGCGTGTCGCTACAGGACACTGCACCCGCCAGAAGAAGGACGGGCGACGTACAAGCTATGTCGAGTGGTCTCCCTACTATTCTGAACATGCCCCCCCTCCCCTGGATCTCGCGAGAGACAATCGAGCCTTCACCGCGTGTTCGCGCCTCGGCGTGCTCGGAATACCCCTTCAATCGTTACACCGGGGGCGTTCGGAGATACGACCCGCGGATCACACGAACCGTCCACCCGTAGACCAACACGTCTGCAGTAGCGCTTCGCTTGGATTTGGAACGAACCCGCGATGTAGTCTGAACTGGACTCCGTGATCGTGATCGAGCCGCTCTCAGAAGCGTACTGCTCTTGAAACTCCACCGGTTCAACGAGGAATATCATGTGAAACCCGCGGTGCCTGGCGAACGACTGCGCGGGTGACTGAATTTCCGATGCCCCCAACGTAGGAGTACCGTTCAAGTGCGTTACCACGATTGTGATTCCGCTCGGCGCGCTGTCGCTTTGGGAAGCGAAGACAACGTAGTCGCCGCGGCTCGCACCGTCTTCGAAGGAGACGACGAAGAAGGCCGGCACCGTTATCTCTGCTGCGACAGCTCCGCGAACGAGTGCGTGAAGAACGGGAGGGCGTTCAACCGGAGCGCTGGCGCGGCTGCAACTCGCGACCACCGCAATCAGCGCGCTTGTTGCCAAGGAGTGAAGATTTCGGCAGCGCATGCTCAACGCAATCTCCAAGCGCGAAGCACTCGAGTGACCAGTCAAGCCTAACCCGCCAGCGCCTCCTTGGACTTCTCAGTCGCCGAGAGGCAATGCAATTGGTCGCGAGTGTACTACCAACTACCGAGGCGGATTCCCTCGATACGATAGATGGAGCGGTACGTCGAGGCAAGCTGAGCCGCCCCCGACTCGTCTGCCCCTCGGTCATTCAAGCGACCGTGAGGCGAGCTGGGCACCGGTGCGAACATGGAAGGCGTGTCTCGCGTCCACCTGCGGCGACTGCGGGAGGAAGTCGGCGCCCTGGATCGTCTATTCGGCGAGGTTCGGGGAACCGTGGTCTGTTGTAGAGGGTGAAACATCAGACGACGGACGTGCCCAAGCATCGAACGCTGACTTGACAGTATTCTGGAGCGTGCATTGGTCAAGCACGACCATGGTGAACTCGGCACACTGATCGGCCGGAATGATCGGCTCCACCGTGCCCGTGTTTGCACCGCTCGCATCCAACCGACGCGCACAAAGAATGGCCGAACCACAGACAGCGTAAGACCTCTGAGCGACCATAGCGTTTGGACTCGCATGCCTTCGCCTCCCATCCGAAAGGTACTGTGAGAGCTTTACCAAATGGCGATAGCGCCTCGCCACTTTTCCGCGCTCACATGCTGCGAGGGCAGCTGCTTGACCGAAAGAATCGACAACATTGGCAACGCGATGACAACAGTGGTGCGAAGACTGCGTGGTGTTATTCGGCAGTTCATCGGGGATGGCGAGGCGGTCATCTTCCATTGTGGCGCACCAACGATACAGAGAGAGATGGCATGGCGTTTACGCGCACATCTCGACATCGCCAAGCCGACGGTGTCGTCTTCTGCCTCGCTATTCGTTGAATTCTCGCGCGCCCAAGCCTAACGCCTCACCGTCCGCACCTCGAACACCGGGGCGATGCGGCCGCTGCCGATCGCCTGGAACCGCACCGTCACCGCCCCCTTCCCCTGCGTCAGCTGCTGCGGAATGGGATACGTCGCCTTGTAGAACCCCGACGCCGAGTAGTTGGGGACGTGCGGCCCCACGCTCGTCCCGTCGACCAGGATGTCGAACGGCCCGAGCTGCGGCGGGAGCCCGGGCTCCACGAAGTGCGTGATGACCAGCGCCATCTGCGTATCGCCTTCGACCGGGAGGTCGTAAGAGAACCACCCGGGCCCGTTGCGCTGCGTGCGCCCCTCGTTGCGCCCGACGGGGCGGTCGGCCGGCTCGCTGCGGTAGTTCGCCTTCTTCTCCGATTCGGCGTCGCCGGCCACCACCTTGGCCAGCGTCGCACGCTCGAGGCGCGACTCGGCGTCGCGCGCCGCCGCCATCGCCGCGACCCTTGCGTCGAACTGCGCCGGCGTCACCAGGTCGTAGTAGAGCGAGTAGCGCTTGCGGTGCGTGCGGTAGAACGGGGTGAGCGCGATGTCTGGCGCGGGCCCGCTCGCCTCGGGGACGCGCGCGACGCGCGTGATGGTGAAGTCGCCCGCCTTCCCCGCCGGCTGCACGAAGTCGGTGACGCTGCGCGATTCGGTGACGAGCATCGGGACCTTCATCCCCGGCGTCACCTGCGAGTTCTCGTCGATGTCGGCCAGGCGTGGCCCCATGTCGCTCGCCAGCGCCAGCGGCCCCCACATGATCGCCGTCACCGTGGGATCGTCCGGCGTCGGCTCCAGCCGCAACGTCTTGGGCGCCGAGATGGAGACGGTGTCCCCCGCCTTCCACGTGCGCGTGATGTTGACGTACGTGCTCACCGGCGCCGTCGCCTCGTTGCCGATGCCGCCGGCGCGCCCGCCGGCGACGGGGTCGCTCAGCGTGTCGAGCTTGGGCTGGGGAATCGGCGTCCCGTTCACCGCGATGGCGAAGCCGTCCCCCGCCCACCACGGGCGCCGCACGGCGAGCGTGAATGCCTTGGCGACGGGGAGCGTCTTCACGGTGATGGTCGCCGAGTCGCCGTCGGGGAACGACGTCTCCATCGCCAGCGTCGCCTTCCCTAACGAGAAGTCGGCCGTGGACGGGACGAAGAGGTTGCACCAGATGGTGTCGCTCGACTCGTACCACACGCCATACCCGTGCAGCGCATGGCTCTCCATCCCCGACCCCACGCAGCAGGTGAAGTCGCGCTGCATGTTCTGGTACTCCTGCTGCTCGCCGCGCCCCACCGGGACCATGTATGACGTGCGCCCGTCGTTCGGGTCGATCGAGGCAAGAATGTGGTTGAATAGCGCGCGCTCGTGGAAGTCGGCATACGCCGCATCCGGCCGGAGCGAGAACAGCCGCCGCGACAGCTTGAGCATGTTGTACACGTTGCACGTCTCGGCGGCGCGCCCGTCGACGCGCGGCGCGAGCACATCCGGCGGCCCCCAGTACTCGTTGAGCCCGTGCCCCCCGCTGGCGTAGCTATGGTGCCTGACGACGCGATCCCAGAAGAACGTCGCCGCCACGATGTCGTCCATCTCTCCCGTGTAGGCATAACGAGAGGCCGACCCGATGAGCTTGGGGATCTGGCAGTTGCCGTGCTTCCCCGAGAGGTTGTCCTGGTGGCGCTTGAGCGGCTCGGTGACGGCGTGGTGCTCGAAGCGGCGGGACAGCGCGAGCCAGCGCACGTCGCCGGTGTCGGCATAGAGGTCGACCATCACCTCGTTCATCCCGCCAAACTCGGTGAGGAGCATCTTCTGCACCTGCTCGTCGCTCAGCGGCTTGAGCACCTGCTCCGCCCAGTTCGCGAAGCCGATCTCCACCTGCAACGCCTGCTTGTTCCCCGTGTGCCGCCAGGCGTCGCGCAGCCCGGCGTACGTCTTGTGCAGCGTGTACCAGGGCGACCAGAGCCCGTTGAGGTCGAAGCCCCCGCTCTTGATCTCCCCCTTGGAGAGACGCGCGAACGCCTCGCGTAGCCCGTCGAGCGCGCCGACGTAGCCGTCGCCGTTCTTCCGTTGCACCTCCGCCAGTTCGCGCACGATGTAGTCGGCGCGCTCCTTGAAGCGCACGTCTCCCGTGGCCTGGTACATCAGCGAGACGCCGGAGAGGTGATGCCCGGCGATGTGCCCCGTGAGGTTGCGCCCGTTCCCGTCCCAGCCGGTGTAGCCCTTGCCCTTGGGTGTGAGGCCGGCGCGCTCGCGGTAGTAGGCAAGCATGCGATCGGGGTCGAGGGCGAGGAGATACTCGCGGTCGAGCTCCTGCGCATGCTTGAGCGGCCCCCCCGTCAGCCGCACGCGGCCGAGCGGGACGGGGTGCGCCTTGGTGACGGCGCGCTCGTGGGCGAGGGCCGCCGTGTCACTCGGGGGGGCCGGCGCACCGTTCGTCACACCAGCAGCGTCGGTCCCTCCCCCCGGTGGCGCCGCCGACGCAGCGTCAGGCACCAGCGTTCCCAGCGTGAGTGCCGCCGTGGTGGTGGCGGAAGCCTTCAGGAAGTCGCGACGGGCGGAGTCCATGGTCATGCGCAATGAGGGAGAAGGTGGAGCCCCTCAAGAATCCCCCTCGCGACCGCGCCCGGCAAGCGGTAACGTCGCACCCGCACCCACACCCCGCCGCCCCATGCGCACTCCGTTCGCCCCGCACCGCTCACTTCTTCTACTCGCCACGTCGGCCACGCTCGCCGCAGCGCCGCTCGTCACGGCACGGGCGCAGAGCCCGCTCGCCGCGTCGCTCACCATCGGGACGGTCGACTCCATCTACTCCAAGGTCATCAAGGAGCAGCGCCCCTACCTCGTCTATCTCCCGCCGTCGTACAAGGACACGACGTACACCCCGCAGCGCTACCCGGTGCTCTACCTCCTCGACGGCGACGCGCACTTCCACTCGGTGACGGGGCTCCTGCAGATCCTCGGGACCGGGGTCAATGGAACGTTCGTCGTCCCGGAGATGATCGTCGTCGCCATCCCCAACACCAACCGGATGCGCGACCTGTCGCCGACGCTCGTCACCGCCGGCTATGACGGCAAGCCCGACACCACGCTCAAGGGGACCGGCGGCGGGCCGAACTTCCTCTCGTTCATGAAGAACGAACTGATCCCGCACATCGACTCGACCTACCGCACCGCCCCGTACCGCATCTTCGTCGGGCATTCGTTAGGCGGCCTGATGGCCTTCTCGGCGCTCTACACCATGCCGGAGGTCTTCAACAGCTACATCGCCATCGACCCGTCGCTCTGGTGGGACAACCGTCGCCTCCTCAAGGACGGGCCAGCCTTCTTCTCCAAGCCGACCGTCCCGGGGCGCACGCTCTTCGTAGGGCAGGCCAATACCCTCGTCGCCAGCGACACCGCCGACAACCCGCACTACAACTCGATCATCCGCATGAACGCGCTGATCGAGAGTGAGAACAAGGCGGGGGTTCGTTACGCCTTCAAGTACTATCCCAACGACAGCCACGGCTCGGTCCCGCTCATCAGCGAGTACGACGCGCTGCGCTTCATCTTCGACGGGTATTCGCCGGATCTCTTCCGCGCCCTCGAGGACCCCAACTACGTGAAGGCACACTACGAGCAGGTCTCGAAGATCATGGGCTACACCGTCATCCCGCCGGAGGGGACGGTCGACCTCCTGGCGATGATCGAGATGACGCGCGACAAGGCGAAGGCCAAGGCGCTGTATGAGCTCAACACGCAGCTCTACCCCAAGAGCGCGCACGCCAAGGCGGCGCTGCAGCGCGCGACCGCGGCGATGAGCGCGAAGTAGGCGCGCCGTTACGACGCGGGAGGGGCGACGCCAAGCATCGCCGCCATCTTCTCGCGCACGACGTTCATCCCCTTGAGCGGGCGGATCATCACCTTGAAGTCGGTGATCCGCCCGTCGTCGTTCCAGTGGATCATGTCGACGCCGTTGACGGTGATCCCGTCCATGTCCACCACGAACTCCAGCACGGCGTCGCGCTCACCAACCACCTCCCGCACGTAGCGGAAGGTCCCGTTGAGGAAGACCTGCAGGGCGGCGCCGAGGTACTTCATGGTGAGCGCCTTCCCCACCTGCGGCGTGTGGACCACGGGGGAGTGGAAGGTGGCGTCGTCGGCGAGGAGGGCGCCTAACGCTGCGGCATCGCGCGTGGCGACGACGGCGTGCCACGCCGCCACGGGGTGTTGCATCATGGAGTGGTCCGGTTGCGGGCTGGGTGGAGCCTACACCATTCCGGCGGGCGCCACCATGCCCCCGGCGGGCGATTCGTGCACGCCAGGAGCTGCACGCTACGAGCTGCACGACAGCATCGAGCACCCCGCCTTGTGGCGCGCCCACTCGGGGCGGCGCGCGGCGAACGCCTCGCGCCCGGGCTGGTCGTCGTAGGGGCGGCGCATGACCTCGAGCAGCTCGTGCACACCGGCGGCATCCCCCATCTCCGCGCGGTCGATGGCCTGCTGCGCCAGGTAGTTGCGGAGGACGTAGCGTGGGTTGGTGGCGTGCATGCGCGCGCGCCGCGCCGCCGCCGGCTCCCCGCTGTGCGACACGCGCGCGTGCCAGCGCCGCAGCCAGGCGGCGATCGCCTCGCGCTGGGCGGCGCGCTTGTCGTCGTCGTAGAAGACGTCGCCTAACGCCGCGAGCAGCGCGCCATCGTCGGCCGGGAGCGCGTCGCCCAACTCGCCCAGGGCGCGGAAGGTGTTGGTGTAGTCCATCGACGCCTGCTGCAGCAACTGCAGCCCGTCGTTGGCCAGCGCCTCCTCACCGCCCCCCCAGGTGTCGAGGCCGAACTTCCCCTGGAGCATCGCCGCGTAGCGTGTCGTGAACTCCTCCACGTAGCGATCGAGCCCGTGCTGCAGCGGGGCGTCGCTGTCGAAGAGGGGGCGCAGCGCGTCGGCGAAGCGCTCGAGGTTCCACTGGGCGATGGACGGCTGCGCCACGTACCGGTAGCGGCGCCCGTGCGCGTCGGTGGTGTTGGGAGTCCAGTGCGGGTCGAAGTCGTCGAGCCAGCCGTAGGGGCCGTAGTCGATCGTGAGGCCCAACACCGACATGTTGTCGGTGTTCATGACGCCGTGCACGAAGCCCACGCGCAGCCACTCGACCACCATGCGCGCCGTGCGCTCGCACACCTCGGTGAACCAGCGCTCGCGGCGCCCCGCGGTGTCGGCGATGGTCGAGAGGTGCGCGAAGTCGCGGGCGATGGTGAAGTCGGCGAGTCGCACCAGCGGGTCAATCTCGCCGCGCGATGTGAAGATCTCGAAGTTCCCGAAGCGGATGAACGAGGGGGCCACGCGGCAGACGATGGCGCCGGGCTCGAAGCGCACGTTGCCGTCGTAGAACATGTCGCGCATCACCTCGTCTCCGGTTGCGACGAGCGACAGCGCGCGCGTGGTGGGGACGCCCAGGTGGTGCATCGCCTCGCTGCAGAGGAACTCGCGGATGGAGGAGCGCAGCACCGCGCGCCCATCGGCGGTGCGCGAATACGGCGTGGCGCCGGCCCCTTTCAGCTGCAACTCCCACCGCTCGCCGGCGGCGTTCACCACCTCGCCCAGGGTGATCGCCCGCCCGTCGCCCAGCTGCCCCGCCCACGCCCCAAACTGGTGCCCGCCGTAACAGGCCGCGTACGGCTGCATCCCCGCCAGCAGCGCGTTGCCGCCGAACACCTCGGCGAATCGAGGGGAGGCGACGAACGACTCGTCGAAGCCGACGAGCTGCGCCACCTCGCGCGCGTGCGCCAGGAGGCGCGGCGCCGCGACCGGCGTCGGATGCACCGCGCTCCAGCAGGCGCCGTGCACCTGACGGCGACGCGACGACGCCTCCGGCTCGCCCGGCAGGTCGCGGACGAAGCGGTTGTCGAAGGTCAGCCTGGGGTCGCCGGTGAGCGGCAGGTCAGCGAGCGTCACGTCTGCACGAAGGAAGGGCTGGGCGCGCGCGGCTCAGACCTCTCCCCGGCGCGCAAGGTCGGTGATCCGGTCGCCGGCCCGGAACGCCAGCGCCATGATCGTCATCGTCGGCTGCCCACGCCCCGAGGTGACGAGGCTGCTGCCGTCGCAGATGAAGAGGTTGGGGACGTCGTGCGAGCGATGATCCGAATCAACCACGCTGGTGCGCGGATCGTTCCCCATGCGGCACGTCCCCAGGAGATGTACCCCAGTCCCCGAGACGGTGATCGGGACCGGCATCACCTTCTGCGCCCCCGCCGTCGCGTGGATCTCCTTCCCGCGCTCGAGGAGGAAGCGCATCATCTTGAGGTCGTCCTCGTGGTCGCGATACGTGATGCGGATGGCCGGAAGGCCGCGCGCGTCCTTGAGCGTGGGGTCGAGCGAGACGGAGTTGTCGGCCACGGGGAGCGAGGTGCTGTGCCCCATCACCGTCATCTGGCGCGTGAAGCCGTACTCGACCGACTTCTTGTAGTCGCCCCCCCAGTTGCGCTCGCCGGGGGCGTTGGCGCTCAGCCCCCACAGGATCGGGAGGAGGATGTCGGCGCGCGCGTCCATTCCGCCGCCACCGTAGAAGCCGCGCTTGGGATCGCTGTCGAACCAGTCGAGGGCGATGCGCGTGACCTGCGCTCCCTTGTACTCGTTGAGCGGGTGCTCGTAGATCCCGGCGACCATGGACCCGCCGTTGAACATCAGGTGCTTCCCCACCATGCCTGACGAGTTGGCCAGCCCCTGCGGGAATCGGTTGCTCTTCGACATGAGGAGGAGCCGAGCCGTCTCGGCGCCGTTGCAGGAGAGGATGACCGAGCGCGCACGTTGCAGCTGCTCGCGCCCCTGCGGGTCGAAGTAGACCACCCCCGTCGCCCGCCCCTTCGCATCCACCTGCACCTTGCGCACGTAGCAGTTGGGGCGGATCTCGCATCGCCCGGTGCGCTCGGCCACCGGGATCATCGAGGCCAGCGTCGAGCTCTTGGCCCCGAACTCGCAGCCGTAGCCCTGGCAGAAGCCGCAGTTCTGGCACGGCGTGCGCCCGTTGTGCGGGCGCGAGAGGATCGCCATCGGCGCGGGAAACGGGTGCCACCCCAACTTGCGCGCCGCCCGCTCGAAGAGAACGCCTGACGACTTCACGGGGAGCGGTGGGACCGGATACGGTCGCGAGCGCCGCGGTTCCCCCCACCCACCGGCCTGCCCGGACACCCCCACCTGCCAGTCGACCTTGGTGTAGTACGGCTCCAGGTCGTCGTAGGTGATGGGCCAGTCGGCGAGCGCGGCGCCGGGGATGTCGCCCACCACGCTGCGCTCGTTGAAGTCGATGGGGCGAAAGCGCCAGAAGTTGGCCGTGAAGTGCACGCTGCTCCCGCCCACGATGTGCGCCCCCCAGATCGCGTTCTCCTTGGGCTTGGCGACTTCCTTCGGGGTCTCGCGCCACGTGACGGGGGTCTTGGCCCCGATGTGGTTCTGGAAGAAGTACTTGTATTCGTCGTGCTCGAAGTCCTCGGGGCGGAGGCGCGGGCCACGCTCGAGCACCACCACCGCAAAGCCGGCGGCCGACAGCTCCTTGGCCAGCACCCCGCCTGCCGCTCCCGATCCCACGATGACGAAGTCGACGATCGACGAGAGCGGGTACTTCACGCCGTATCCCTGCGTCATTGCCTAACGCCCCCGTGCCGCTTCGGCGTCGTACCAGCCAAAGGGGGGCGTGTAGGAGCTGCGATGCTCGAAGCCGATGAGCTTCCATCCGATGCCGCCGCGATTCCCGCCATGCGACGGATCGCCGAACATCCCGACCATCGTCAGGAAGCGCATCGCCTGGAAGAACTCGCCCTTCTCGATGTCCGTGAGGATCGCGTCCTGGTCCTCGGCGGCGAGCGCCGCGAAGCGTGACACCCCCGGCTTGCGCCTGGCGGCACGCTTCCCGAGATCGGCCACGCCGGCACGCAACAGCTTGAGCGCCCGCGCCTGCTCCGCCCCCAGCGCGCGGTCGATGAAGTGGATCACCCCGCCCTCCGTGGCGCCCGGAGTCTCCGTGGTGGGGAAGATGCGCGCCGCCACCGCCGACAGCTCGCCCCCCTCGTCAGGCGTGAGCGTCCTGAACGGCGGCGCCGGCTGCTGCGCCATCGCGTGTGCCGCATGCGCCAGCGCCGCGTCGACGGTCGCCCAGTCCAGGACGAGCCACGCGACGCCCGCACCGGCTGCGCGGGCGAGAAACGAACGACGGCTGGGGATCATCGGTGAGGGGGGCGATGGTCTCAAAAACAGGCGCCTGCAGCCGCCCCTAACGTGGCGCCCCCGCACCCCCCGTCAAGGCACGGTCAGTGCCCCTTTCGGTAGATCCCCGCCACCAGCTCCACCAATCCCTCCGGCCCCGCTCCCTGCAGGTTGGTCATCACCGCCACCGCCAGGCTGTCCGACGGATAGAAGAAGAGCGCCGTCCGCCCGCCCCCGGACCCCCCGTACGCGGGATGCCCGGGCGTGTCGCGCGTGATCCACCCCATGGCGTACCCCACGTCCGAATCGGGGAAGTGGAAGCTCTTTCCATCGTTGAGCGTGGCGCCGGTGATCATCGTCGCGAACGTGGCGCGCTCCAGCCCCCCGCCGCGCGACACCCCAAGCATCCACTGCGCCATGTCGTCGGCATGCATGAAGATCCCCGCCGCCGTGTAGAGCGCATCGGGATACTGGTAGTCGAGCCCGTGGAGCTCCGTGAGCGTCCGGATGCTGTCCGGGAGCCCCAGCCGTGTGTACTCGGTCACGCGCCCCGCAATCACCGAGCGCGAGTCGCCGAACGCGACCTCCCGCACTCCCATCGGCCGCAGCACGCGTTGCTGGAAGTACTCGCGATACGGGAGCCCGCCGTACTTCTCGATCAGCATCCCCAGCAGCATGTAGTTGGTCTGGTTGTACGACCACTCGCTCCCCGCGGGCTTGAGCGGCATCGTCGCCAGCACCTTGATCACGCTGTCGCGCGAGCCGGGAATCCACACCCCCGTCTCGGCGTTGAGGATCATGTCGGGGAGCCCCGACGTGTGGCTCAGGATCTGGCGCACCGTCACCGGGCGCCACGTGTCGGGGAGCCCCGGCAGGAGGTCGGCGACCTTGTCGTCGAGCGCGAACTTCCCGGCCTCGACGAGCTGCATGGTCGCCAACCCGGTCACGTTCTTCGTCGCCGAGGCGATCTGGAAGAGCGACCGCGTCGTCGCGGGGACCGCGAGCTCGACGCTCGCCAGCCCATACGCGCGCTTCTTCACCACGCGCCCGTGCTGCAGCACCACCACCGCCGCGCCGGGAATCACGCGCTTCGCCATCTCGGCGCGCATGAGCGAGTCGACCCGCGCCGACAGCGCACGCGTCGGCGGGGACGAGGCAGCACGCGCCACAGCAGGCGCCGCGGAAGGCGCCGCAGCAGGCGCCGAAGGACGCGCCGCAGACTGTGCCGCGGCAGGGGAGGCGGCGATCCAGGGGGCGCAGGTGAGGGCGAGCGCCGCGCGACGGAGGAGGGGGCGTGTCGTCATGGGGGAGTCGTACGAGTGCTGCGAAGACGGGGTTCCACCGGTTGTCGGACGATGCGAGCGCGCCATCTTACCGTCGCACCGCGCCCGACGCACACTCGCCTCCCCGCCCGTGACCGCCCCGACCGACCTCCTGCGCCCCGCCCTCGCCGATCGATTCGACCTTGGCGAGGAGATCGCCCGCCGCGATGGACGCATCATCTGCGAAGGGCGCGACACCCGGTCTGGTGAGCGGGTCTGGCTCCACGTGATTGACGCCAGCGCACTCAAGGGCGTGGACCTCGGGCGCGTGCGCAGCGCGCTCTCGCGCCTCACGCGCGTGCGACACCCCTGGCTGGTGACGCCGAGCGAGGCCGGGGAGGACGCCGGCATCGTCTGGTTTGCCACGCGCGTCCCGCCCGGCGAGTCGCTGCGCGCGCGCATGACGCGCGATGGCGCGCTTGGCGTGTCCGACGCCCTCACCATCGCTCGCCGCGCCGCACAGGCGCTGCAGTTCGCGCACGAGGAAAAGGCGGGGCACGGCGCGCTCGACGCCGCGTCAGTCTACGCAGCGCGTGATGGCGAGGTGGCCGTGGCCGACGTCGGGATCCGGCGCGCGCTGAGTGGCGAGGGGAGCGAGACGGGGACCACCGAGTCACGCGCCGACCAGCGCGCACTCGCGGCGCTGGTCTACGAGGTGATCGGCGCCAACCAGGGTGGCGAAGGGGCGCGAACCGCGCGCGCCGCGATCCCGGCCGACGCCGAGACGGCGCTGCAACGCGCGCTCGCGCCTGACGACGCGCGCCTCTTTCCGTGCATGGCCGACTTCGAACTGGCACTGCGCCCGCCGGCGCCGAAGATGCCCAAGCGCTGGTCGCTGGCGACGAAGGTGATCGGCGCGCTGATGCTCGCGATCATCCTCATGATCTCGGCGCTGGGGCTGTGGATGGTGCGACGGGTGACGGCGCCGGGGTACGGGGGGAAGGCGAGCGCTGGCGCCCCGGGGGCGCGCGCACCGCAGCAGTAGCACGGGCCGTCTCACGCGAAGCCGCGAAGCCGCCAAGGGGGCTTCGCGGCTTCGTCGTGGAGGGAGGCCTAACGCCCCTCGGGGGACGGAAGGTCGGGGCGTTGCTGCTGGCGGCGGATCACGGTGCCGGGGCGGGCGCCGGTCCCCTTGCCGTCGTGCCAGACCTCCTGGCCGTTCACCCAGACGCTGGCAATCCCGGTCGAGAGGGCGTGCGGGTCCTTCGTCGTCGCGTTGTCGATGACGGTGTTGGGGTCGAACAGCACGAGGTCGGCGTAGGCGCCCGGGGCCAGCATGCCGCGTCGCGTGATGCCGACGTGCTTCGCCGACAGCGTCGTCATCTTGCGGATCGCCTCCTCGAGGGAGACGACCTTCTGCTCGCGCACGTAGCGCCCCAGCACGCGCGTGAAGGCGCCGTAGCCGCGCGGGTGCGCGCCGTCGAGCGAGCCGTCGGAGCAGATGTTGGTGTGCGGCCACGCCATCAGCTTGGCGATGTCCTTCTCATCCATCGACGTCGCCACCACGCTCTCCACCGTCTCGCCGTCCTCCCCCTTCTTCTCCCGCTCGGCACGCATTGCCTCGGCGTCGCGGATGAGCGTCATCAGCGTCACCGCCGGGGCTTCCTTGCGCTCCTTGGCGATCTCGGCGACGGTCTTCCCGGCATACGACGGGTTGGGGAGGTAGTTGCCAAGGAGGAGTCCTTCGGGCTTGGCAATCTCCTTGAGGATCTTCTCGGCTTCGGCGCGGTTGTCGAAGTCGCGCTTGGGGAAGAGGACGGTGAGCGTGGACTGCCAGTACGGATAGGGATAGATGTCGGCGGTGACGTCGACGCCCTGGGCGCGCGCGGTCTCGAGCGTGCGGATGAGCGAATCGGCCCGCCCCCACAGCGGGATCATCGCCAGCTTCACGTGAGCGATCTGCACCGGGAGGTGTGCCTCGCGCCCGATGGTGAGGATCTCGTCGATCGAGTCCCAGAACCAGCGGTCCTCGCTGCGCACGTGGCTGATGTAGCGCGTCTTCTCCGCCGCGGCGACTTTCGCCAGCTGCAACACCTCGGCACGATCGGAGTAGATCCCCGGGTCGTACTCCAGCCCGGTCGACAGCCCCAGCGCACCGGCGTCGAGCTCGCGCTTGAGGAGCTTCCCCATCGCATCGACTTCGGCCGCGGTCGCGGGGCGCTTGAAGTCCTTCCCCATCACGGCATCGCGAATGGAGCCGTGGCCGGCGTAGTAGGCGACGTTGATCACCGTCCCCTGTTGCTGCAGCGAGTCGAGCCGGGCGCCTAACGGCATGGGGGCGCCGCCATCCTGCCCGCCGACCACGGTCGTGATCCCCTGGCTCACCGCGGCGCGCGCGTCGGGGGAGTCGCCGAGCCCGGAGGCGTGGTGCGAGTGCGTGTCGATGAAGCCGGGGGCGACGATCATCCCGCGCCCGTCGATGACCGAGTCGCCGGGGGCCGACTCCACCTCGGAGCCGACGTCGGCGATCGTGTCGCCCACGATGCGCACCGCCCCGCTGATCGTGCTCGCCCCGGTCCCGTCGATGATCATGACGTTGGTGATCGTGACTGGGCGCGACGGGGCGCGCGTCGCTCCCTTCGCCGCGCCACCCGGCGAGGCATCGGGCGACCTGGAGCAGGCGACCGCGACGACCAGCGCGAGCGCGGCCGACGGGAGGGAGCGCGGGATGGAAGAGATGCTGCGGCGCACGAGAGCGAGGCGGAGGATGCGAGTGGCGAACATCGGGAGAACGCTGGGGGAAACGAACCGAGGGGAAGCTGTCGCGCTCCCCCTCGCTTCGCCACGTCACCGACCAATCTCCCGCCGCCCGCGGGCGGCGCGCCGCGCCTATCCCCCGGCGATCGCCCCCACCACCATGTACGGCTCCTTCCCCTCGACGACCGGCGCGGGGAGCTCGGTGTCCGGCGGGTCGTGCGAGAGATCCTCCTCGCAGGCAAAGAAGCGGAGGAAGGGGCGACGGATCTGCGTGGTGTGATCGCGAATCGTCCCGCGCAGCATCGGGTAGGCCGCCTCGACCGCGGTGAGCACCGAGCGCTGCGTCACCGCCCCCTCCACCTCCACGCGGACCTCCTCCCCCACCTTGGCCAGGGTGCGCAGGTGGTAGGGGAGGACGACGCGAATCGACGACGTCACCGCGGGGACGTTGGCCGAGGCGCTCATGCCAGCGTCTGCACCTCGACCGAGAGGACGGCGGGGAGGTCGCGGGCGATCGCCTGCCAGTGATCGCCGCTGTCGGGCGACATGTAGACCTGCCCGCCCGTCGTCCCGAAGTAGATCCCGCACGAGGGGAGGCGGTCGGCGCTCATCGCGTCGCGCAGGATGTTCACGTAGCAGTGCTCCTGCGGGAGCCCGTTGGTCAGCGCCTCCCAGTCCTTGCCGGCGTTGCGGCTGCGGTAGACGCGCAGCTTTGCATCTGGCGGATAGTGCTCCGAGTCGCTCTTGATGGGGACGACGTAGACCGTCTCCGGATCGTGGCTGTGCACCTGCACCGGGAAGCCGAAGTCGCTCGGCAGGTCGCCGCTGATCAGCTGCCACGAGTCGGCGCCGTTGTCGCTCCGCATCACGTTCCAGTGCAGCTGCATGTACAGCCGCTCGGGGTTGGAGGCGTTGAGCGAGAGGTTGTGCACGCAGAAGCCCACCGTGGCGTTGGGATCGGCGATGTACTTCGACGTGAGCCCCTTGTTGGCCGGCTCCCACGATTCGCCGCCGTCGTCGGTGCGGAAGACGCCGGCCGCGGAGATCGCGATCCACATGCGCTTCGGATTGGTAGGGTGCTGGACGATCGTGTGCAGCCCCAGCCCGCCCGCCCCCGGCATCCACTGCGCGCCGGAGCCGTGCTTGCGCAGCCCCGACAGCTCGTGCCAGGTCTGGCCGCCGTCGGTCGTGCGGAAGAGCGCCGCGTCCTCGACACCGGCGTAGACCGTGTCGGGATCGTGCAGCGACGGCTCGAGGTGCCAGACGCGCTTGAACTCCCACGGGTGCGGCGTTCCGTCGTACCACTGGTGCGTCCCCGGGACGCCGTCGTAGGGGAACTGGTTCCCCATCGTCTCCCACGTCTTTCCGCCGTCGTTGGAGCGCTGGATGATCTGCCCGAACCATCCCGACGACTGCGAGACGTAGATCCGGTTCGTATCCACCGGCGACCCCTTCATGTGGTAGATCTCCCACCCGCCGAAGTGCGGACCGTTCACCGTCCACGCCTCGCGCTTGGCGTCGGACTCGAGGATGAAGGCGCCTTTGCGCGTGCCGACCAGGACTCGTACGCCGCTCATGAATGACTCTCCGGAAAGGCGTCGCTCGTCAGGCGGCGCCGGGTCGAGGGGGGTGGTGCGTGGGATGGTGCGTGGGGTAGTGCGGGAGGTAGTGCGGGCGTGCCGTGGAGTTCCTTGGACTGCCGCGACGCGCGGAACTCATCGGTCGTGCGTGCCAGGCGATCGCGGTCGCGGATCGTCCCGCTTGGTCAGCGGCTTCGTCGCGCCCGCTTGGCCGACGGGGGGATGGAGACCTTCGTGCGCCCGCCCGGCGTTCCGCGTCCGACGGCGAGACGGCGCGGAGTGGTACCCCCGCCCCCGCCCTTCGGGCCATTCACGAGCGACTTGGGAGCCGTGAGCTTCCAGGCGTCGGCCAGGAGGTCGCGCAGCGTGTCGCGCGTCGTACCGGCCAGGCGCACGCCCACCCAGCGCCCGCCCCACACGTCGCTGTAGGTCTCGGGGTCGCTGCGCACGAGGATGTCGAGGTTGGCGGGGGCGATCTTGATGCTCACCACGGCCGGGTCGTTGGGGAGTGAGGCGAAGATCTTGTCGCGCACGCGCAGGTCGGCGTGCCCCATGTGCGATCCTTCGTGCGCCTCCGGGAGGGCAAGCGCGAGTCGGCGAACGTCGTCGTGCGTAAGCGGGCGAGGGGGCATGCTGCGGTACCTCTGGAGGGGGGAGCGGGGGGATAGCATGGTGCGTGGAACGCGCGGCGACCAGTCCAAACGGCGAATCACCGGTGAGAGGCAGCCCCGAGCGTCCGATGGCGCCACGACGTCAGCGCGCGCACTTTCCCCTCCCCCACACCGACTCTCCCGTGACCACTCGCCTCCGCGCGCGCGCCCTCGCCGCGATCGCTCGCCTCGCCGCGATCGCTCGCCTCGCCGCGATCGCTCGCCTCGCCGCGATCGCTCGCCTCGCCGCGATCGCCCTCCTCGCCGCGCCGCCCCTCGCAGTGCAGGCGCAAGCGCGCCCCGCCGTCACGCCGGAGGTGCGCCGCTTCGTGAGCGTCGACGCCCCGGTGGTTGCCCTCACGCATGTGCGCTTGATCGACGGCACCGGCGCCCCCGCGCGCGACGACCAGACCGTCGTCATCACCGGGGCGCGCATCACCGCCGTGGGCCCCGCTGCCACCACACCCGTCCCCGCCGGCGCGCAGGTGGAGGAGCTGCGCGGGCACACCGTCATCCCGGGCCTGGTGGGGCTGCACGAGCACACCTACTTCGGCGGGGTGAAGCGCATCACGCAGATGAGCACCTCGGCCCCGCTCCTGTATCTCGCCTTTGGGGTGACGACGGCGATGAGTGCGGGGAGCATGCTCCCCTACCAGGAGCTCAACATGGCGCGGTCGGTGACCGAGGGGCGCCTCCCGGGGCCGCGCTTCCTCATCACCGGCCCCTATCTCGACGGCGGCAACTCCACGAGCGCCAACGCCAAGGCGCTCGCCACCCCCGAGGAGGCCACGCGCTCGCTCGCCTTCTGGCACGCCGAGGGGGTGCGGTGGGTGAAGGTGCAGGGGCGCATCTCGCGCGCCATGCTGGGACACGTGGTCCGCCAGGCGCACGCGCGGGGGATGAAGGTGACGGGGCACCTCTGCTCCGTGACGTTTGCCGAAGCCGCCGCGTTAGGCATCGACGCGCTGCAGCACGGCTTCATCACGGCCAGCGACTACGTCCCGGGGAAGAAGCCCGACGTGTGCCCGCCGGAGAACATGCACGTCCAGACCGACGTCGACGTGGGGAGCGCGGCGGTGCAGGCGTCGATCAAGGCGCTGGCGAAGACGAAGGCGGCGGTGGTGTCGACGCTCGCCGTCTACGAGACCTTCTCCCCCGAGCGCTTCCAGCTCGACACCGCGGCGATGGCGATGCTCGAGCCGGACGTGCGGCGCGAGGTGGAGCAGAACTTCGCCAACATCCGGCAGGGCGGTCTCATCGTGACCAACAGGCTCCTCCAGAGCATGATGCGGTGGGAGCGCGACTTCGTTGCGGCTGGCGGCCTGCTCGGCGCCGGCTCCGACCCGTGGGGGACCGGGTTCCTCCCCGGCTTCGGGAACATCCGCAACTACGAGATGCTGCGCGAAGCCGGCTTCCCGCCGGAGCAGGCGGTGCAGATCCTCACCCTCAACGGGGCGCGGATCCTCGGGATGGAGCGCGAGATCGGCGCGGTGACGGCCGGGCGCCAGGCCGACCTGGTCGTGGTGCGCGGCGATCCCGTAGCGAAGACGCGCGACCTCTACAACGTCGTCACCGTCTTCCGGGCGGGGGTGGGGTACGACTCGGCGAAGTTGCGCGAGGCGGCGCGGGGGTTGGTGGGGGTGCGGTAGGGAAGAACTGCGGTCTCACACGAAGACACGAAGGCACGAAGACGCGAACACGGTTATCGCGCGGCTGGCTCCATCGGGTCGCGGCACTCGAGTTGCGCGCGGTCGCTCTCGCGAAGGCCCCGGAACCAGCCACGGCTCGCGGCGGGAGAGGCGAGCGGCTCGAGGCGGACCTCAGCGGCGAGCTCTCCGGTGCCACGCGTCTTCTGGAGCCATGACTTCATGCCTGGGTGCGTGACTCCGAGCGACGCGCGGCGGTCGCGAGGGCTGTGGATCCTGAAGGTGTGAAAGCAGCCGCGCGCGTCGGTTGTCGTCGTCTCGCCGGCGGAGGGGAGGATCAAGCGCACCGTCGCTCCGGCAAGCGGTGCGCCGTCGGACGCCAGCACGCGTCCATCCGCGCGCGTCGAGGCGTCGACGAAGCCGACCGGCGTGATCATCCACAGGCAGACCATCGCTGCGCCCACGAGCACTACCGCGATGAAGAGCCAGCGCGTCATCGGTCACCCCACCTCACCCCGGAACCGTTCAAAGATTCGTTGTAGCGCCGATGACCGCGTCCCCGCCGCGCCTACCGCGCGCGACGCGGTGAGGAAGGCGAGCAGCGCATCCGGATGCCCGCGCACGTCCAGCAACCCGAAGCTCATCAACTGCTCGAGTGTCGCCGTGCCATCGACCAGCGCCACCACGGAATGGTAGTCGAGCGCAACCTGCATCAACCGTCCGTCGGGGGCAACGTCGCGCAACGCGACGATCCCGTCGCCGGCGCTGACGCCGAGCACTTCCTCGCCGATGTCGAGCTGCGCCGGAGCGTGCGCCAGGAGCCCGGCAACGCGCGCGTAGACCTGTGGCGCCTCGTCGCGCAGCACCGTGAGGACGTCGATCGCCGCGCGCATCGCCGGGCGCGTCCCGGCGTCGCGCCCCGGCGTCCGGCGCGCTCCCCGCGGCCTGCTCACCCCGCCAACTCCGCGAACCCGACGTAGGAGAAGTGTACCGCGCGTCCATCCAGCGTCCCGCGTACGGCGTACTCCCCCACCAACTCGGAAATGGTCGTGCGCCCGTCGGTGGCAGGGTGCGGGATGAGGAACTGCATCGCCGAGTCGACGCGGAAGGTGATCTCGAGAACGTCGTCGCCGTCGGCGGCGCGGATCTCGACCACTTCCGGGATGGAGGGGCGCTCAGGGGCGAGCAGCGACATCACACCGGGGATGCGCGGGACGTCGCCGTAGCGCCGCTCGCCGTGCACCGCAATCGACACGGCGTCGGCCACGAAGGCGCGGCTCCAGCGTTCCCCCTCCCACACCATCACCACCAGGTCGGAACGCGCCGTGGCGCGCGAGCCGTCGGTCACCTGGCCGAAGACGATGGAGAGTGGCGCCGCGGCGCGCTTGCCGCGCCCGTTCGCTGGGGCCTGGAGGATGTAACCCCAGTCCCAGCCAATGTCGCGCCCCCAGTCCCAGCTCCCCCAGTTGTGGTCGTGATAGCCGCTCGCCCCGCGCAACGGAATCTCGCGCCCCTGCAGCACCAACGTCCCCTCCACATAAAAGCTCGGCTGCAGAAACGAACTCACCACACCGCCGATGTGGTCGAGGCGCATCGGCGACGCGCGCGGCGTCCAGCGCGCGTGGAGTGCGACGGAACCATCCTTCAGCGCCCCGCTCACTTCATATGCGCCGCGTCGCAATCGCACGGCATTCCCGCCGATGGCCACATCGGTGCTTCCGCTGGCAAAGGCGCATTCCTCCAGCGGATGCAGGTTCATCGTCCCGTGCCACCCCACCCCGCGTTCGCACACGACGAGCGAGACGCCGGCCCTCGCCCGCGACGGATGGTGCACGTCGCCCGACAGCGCGAGGTTGAATAGCCCGTACACCTCGGAGGCGTCGTCGTTGAAGTTGAAGTGGTGCCATTCGGAATAGCGCTCGAGATCGAGCGCCCCCGCCACCGGCGGGTGGAAGGCGTCGTCGCGCGCCGGGTCGAGCGATGGGCGGACTTGCATGGCCTAACGAAGCAGGCGGCCGCCGACCCAGCCGGCGCCTGACGAGGGCTGAGTCGGCGGAACGGGCGCCACGTTCGCCTCCGCCTCGGCGGGGCGCTCGATCACCGCCGCCAGCCTCCCCGAGACGTGCTGCAGCAGCGCCCGCAACTCCGCGCGGTGCTCGCGGATCAACCCGCCACGGTCGGTGAGCAGCTGCACCAGCGCCGGCGTCGACACGAACGCATCGACGATCACGCGCACATCGTTCGCCGGCGAGCGCGCGATCGTGACGCAGGGGAGCGTCGGCACACGGGCGCCACGCGTGCGTCGGCGCGTCATGCCGATGACGCCCCGCCCGCCCGTTTGCGCTTCGCCTGCGCCGGCGCGCGCTTGCCGCCCCCCGCTGGCGATGCCACACGCGCCTCACTCCCCTTCTTCGCGTCGTCGACCTTCTCCGCGACAACGGGCGGAAGCACCGACACCGCGATCGCGATCGTCCGCGCCTGGTACCCCTTCACGCGCACGTCACCGCGGTACGTCGTCCCCGGCTTTGCTCCTGGCGGAATCGCGATCGCCGCCTGCACCACGCGCTGCCCGCGCCCCAGCGAGAGCGATGCCGGCTCGAACGACACCTGGTCGACCGGGATCTCACCCCCGCCGTCGCTCCGCAGCGCCGAGGCCTCGAACGACACGTCGAGCGGGCGATCGTACTCGTTGGCGATGAGGAACGGGGCGCGCACGGTCTCTCCCGGCGCCCCCTGGACGTGCAGGTCGATCGCCCCCCCTCCCGCCGCGGCGGTCGCCGTGCCTCCACCGCTGCCAGGAGATGGTGCAGCTGACGGCACGGCGCGTCCCAGCAACGAGCGCTCAGCCGCGTCGACCAACCCGCGCATCACCTCGGACGAATGCGACGTCATGAGTGTCGCGGAGGCGAGGTTGAAGTCCAGCCAGCGCGCAAAGAGCTCGTTGGCGTTGGTCGGCAACCCCTCGCGCGATGCCTGCTGCAGCAGCGTCGACACGCGCGAGGCCAGCTGCGTGTTCGACTCCATGTTGCGCGTCAGGAGCCCCTTGAGCTCCTCGATGAACGATTCGGCGGTGGCCATGGTCGCTCGGGTGCGGCGGGTGGTGGTCAGCCAACCGGTTGATTGGGGCGTGTCCCCGTGGTGGGGACGCCGGGGATGGTCCCTGGCGTGTTGGGATTGTCCGGATTGGTGCGCGGCGGGTCGCACGGCTCCTCGCACTGCCAGTGCCGGTACCAGTGCAGCGTGCGCACGCGGCGCGGCGGCTCGCCCTGCGCCACTTCACACGTGATCGTCGCTTCCGTCTGCACGGTGAGCGTCACCTTCACGCACTGCTCATAGGCCCCGGTGACGAGCACCTCGGCGGTGGAGTCGCCTGCCTTTGCCCCTGCCGGTACCGTATAGGCGAGCGCGACGTCCGCACTTCCACCGGGCGCGAGTTGCAGCTGACTGGGGGCGACCGCGATCTTCCCGGCCAGGGGTGACGAGAGATCGGTGGAGGCGATGGTGAAGGTGCGCGCCACCGTGCCGGTGTTGCGCACGCGGACGGTCGCCCGGAACGTCTCCCCCGGGCTCCCCTCCCAGTGCAACTCGCACACGCAGTGCGGCGGGCAGTCGGTCTCCGGGATGTCGCACCCGCAGTCGTCGCTCCCCGCCGCTGAGCGGCGCAGCGTGTCGAGCGATGGCAATGGCGGCATCGTCGCGGAGGCGCGGGAGACAAAGTCGCGCGCACTCTCCATCGACAGGACGAGGAGGCGCGGGGCTACTGTCAGCAGGTCGGCCGCTGCGGGAGTCGAGGCGCTGGTGTGCTTCATGGACACACGGCTCATAGGGCCCTCCGCTTGGTGGACGCCGCACTGCCGTCGCAGGTGAGGGCGACGAACAGGCGCGCATGCATGAACGAGATGGAACGCACGTAGTCACGCCCCTTGTGCAGCTCCTCCGGCAGGTGCAGGCGGAGGCGCAACACGGCGCTCGCGCCCGGCGCCAGCTCTTCTTCCTTCGACCCCACATCCACGCGCATCGGGCGGATGTCGCTGTCCTTGAGCTCGGCCAGGAGCTTGTCGAAGAAGGACGTCGCCCCGGCGTCGCGCGGGATGTCGCGCAGCACGTAGGTGAGCGAACGCCCCATCCAGAACTTCTCCTCCAGGTGGACGAGCGCCGCGCGCGGAATCGCGACCGGGACATTGCCGCGGTTGCTCACTGCCAGCTCGGCGTCGAGCACGTCACCCGGCGCGCCCCGCAGTTCGAGGCGCGACGGCGTGATCTGCACCGCAACGCGCTCCAGGACCTCGAGCACCACGCCTCCCTCGGCGAAGCCCTCGGCGTCCATCGTGTAGCGCCCGGGCGGCGTGTGGGGATCGACCGTCATCGAGGCGCGCGCCCGCGTCGCCACACGCGGTGCCAGTCGCGCCCCGATGCGCAGCGCGCTCGGCGCCAGCATCGCAGACCTTGCAGCTGTCGGGTGCGTGTCGGCGCGCGCCGTCACCTCCAGGTGCCGTACCTTCACCTTTTCGTCCGTCTCGTTCACCAGCGTCACGTCGCCCCATAACACGGGCGGCGCACCGCGCAGGACGATCGATTCGTGCCCCGTGCGCCACCCCTCGCCGGGGGGCATCGAGTATCGCTGCATCGCGTCACCCTCCGTGGGCCGCGGGTGGAAAGTCGCGCGTCATCATGGGCAGCGCTCCGCGGGTCGGGGGACGTAGTCCTCCACGATCACCATGCTCTCGCCGCACACGTGGAAGCAGAACAGTTCCATCCCCATGCTCTTCACGCCGAACTTCATGTTCACGGGAAAGGAGATGCGCGTCGGGCGCATTGCCATCGTCACGTCGAGCGCGATGCGCGGGAGTCGGTCGACGCTCAGCGACAGCGCGTTGTTGGTCGTGACCGCGCTGGTGCTCGTGAGCACGCTCGTGCTGTTGAGCGTGATGGGCGGCAGCGCGTTGATGCGGATGTCGTCCAGCCCCATGTCCACCCCGCCAGCGAGGGTGAGATCCATGTGGGTGGTGTATTCACTGGGGATGTCCGGGCTGCTCATGGGGGCTCCGTGGTGCGGGTCGTGAGCGAGAGAATCCAGGGACTACACAGCGTCTACAGGTCGCGGTGGATCACGTAGTCGATCATCGACTCGATGAAGTCGAGGTGCGGTGATGGGGGGAGCGTGGCGGTGATGGTCTGGAACTCGCGGCGCGCCTGACGCGCGAAGTCGCGCGACAGCTCGCGCCCATGATCGAGCGCGCCATGTCGCTCCATCGCGGCGAGGACGACGTCGACGTCCGCCTGCGCCTTGCGTGCGCGCGGCGTGCCGAGGATGCGCAGGATGCGCTGCCGCTCCCGCCCGCTCGCGCGCTGGAGGAGCTGGATGAGCATCAGCGTGCGTTTCCCCTCCCAGATGTCGCCGGCTCGCTCCTTTCCATAGCGCTCTTCCTCCCCCACCAGGTTGAGGAGGTCATCCTGGATCTGGAAGGCGACGCCCAGGTGATAGCCGAACTCTTCCCACGGCTCGAGCGCGACGTCGAGCGGTCCGCCGAGCAGGGCGCCGAGCCGGCAGGGGGTGATTGTGGTGTACCAGCACGTCTTCTTGCACGACATGCGGAAGTAGTGGGCATCGCGCAGCTCCCACGCGTTGGCGCGCACCCATTCCAGCTCCATCGCCTGCCCCTCCACCGACTCGCGCGCCATCCGTTCGATCTCGCGGAATATCCGCAGCGTCTTCTCCAACCCCACGACCTCGAGATTGTTGAGGAGTGGCGTCATCGCGAGGACGTTGAGTGCGTCGCCCACGTTCACCGCGATCGCGATCCCCCAGTCCTGGTGCATCGTGGGGGCGCCGCGCCGGTGCAGCGATTCATCCTCCACGTCGTCATGCACGAGGAAGGCGTTGTGGAAGAGCTCGAGCGCCACCGCGGTCGGGAGCGCGTGCGCCGCCTCGCCGCCATACGCCTGGCAGGTTGCGAGACAGAGCGCCGGTCGCAGCCCTTTCCCTGCACGCAGCGGGTAGTCCGACATGCGGCGCGCGAGGACGTCATCGAACCCCTTCTCGGCGATGATCGCTTGCATCTCGCCGATGACCGCGTCGCGATAGCGCAGCAACTCCCTGACAAAGCCAGGAGGCGACGCGACGGCAGCCGCCGTATCGGCAGCGACGGGGACGGCGACAGCGGGGGACACGGCAGCGTCTCGGGGTCGACGTTGTGCGTGTGAGGGGCGTCATGCAGGAGGGGTCGCCGACACGACGGGCAAAGTCTGTACCCGGTGCGCGGCGCGTGCAACCAAACTCTGCGGTGCCTAAGTCTCTGAAGCGGTCACAGCGGGAAGGGACCGCTGCGCACGTTCGACACTTCGGCACGTCCCGGACGATAGCGCGCTCCGACTGGCTCTCGTACGTGTTGACGCGTATGAGGCTTGAGTACGGAGTCGACCCTAGCCGCGCTCGTCCGAGGTGCGCACGAGGGGTAGTCGACGGTTCGGCGCGCGCAATACTGGATCGACTCCCAGTTCCGCTCTAATCAGGAACCCCTTCGCAGGAGGGCAACGCGCCCGCGAACTCGCGCCAAAGGACGTCTTCCATGACGCAAGTCCCCCCATAGGACGAGACTCTCGTACGCGCAGGCGACAATTGCACCTGAAATGCCCGCGATCACGAGGCTCCCTCGCGCGGACGAATTGAGCGATACGAGTCCCATCGTGAAGAGGGCGACTCTCCAGATTCCCGAGAGACACTTGTCCAGAATCGTGTGCGCCTGGCTCCGGGTCATCGCAAACACAAGCACCAGCGATGACAACAGCAGCAGTTGCTGCAGTCCGGCCGGCGAGCGCAGCGCGACCGCGCCGAGTCCGAGTCCAAACGCTCCGTTCATGAAGGCGTCCGACATCGCGTCCCAGTCTCGCCCAGCCGCGCTCTCGACACGTGCCACTCTCGCGACGGCTCCGTCGGCAACGTCGGAAGCGAGCCCGGCGAAGTACCACCAGAGTCCCATTTCACTATCGCTGCTGGCCATCTCGAAGGCGCCCGCAGCGCCGAAGGCCGGGCGCGAGAATGTCAGCGCGTTGGCAAGTGATCGCGCTAGAAGCTGGGGACCGCTGTCTCGGTCCCGGAGGAGGAGCACGCTCGCGGCGAGCAGCACGAATGTCGCTGCCGCGACCGCCAGCTGTATCGGGGTTGTAGCGACCTCCCTGAGAACTAGCCCGGGGGCACCGAGGACCAACAGTTGACCAAGAACTGGCAACGAGACCGACACGGCCGCGGCATCGGGCGGTGTCGACTCGCTGGGCGTTATCGCTTGTAAGGAGGACGCGCCAAGAGAGGCATAAGTCGGTCCCTCTGACAACTTGTCGGGCGTCGAGAGCAGCCGCGATTCTCGACCAGGAGTCCTGTCGATGGCCGCCAGGGGCCCGACGCTCGGATCGTCGACCCACTGGTACCCCTCTCTCGGCACTGTGCGAATGAACGCTCCATCTCCTAGCGCATCTCGAAGGCGATTGACGTGCGTCGATACATAGGTTCGAACGTATGCGTCGCCTTCCGCCAGTGCAGTCCCGATCTCCGTGTGGCTAACGACCCTGTCCCGATTCAGGACGAGAAGGCGCAGCAACGATGCGACATTCCCGCTGATGGCGCGATTGACGCCGTCAACGATGTAGACGTGTGAGCGAAAATCGAAGCTCCCCCGCGGAAACTGGTGCGTCATCGACTCTTGTGAGCGAACT
Source organism: Gemmatimonadaceae bacterium (assembly GCA_046327755.1). Classification (GTDB taxonomy): domain Bacteria; phylum Gemmatimonadota; class Gemmatimonadetes; order Gemmatimonadales; family Gemmatimonadaceae; genus SCN-70-22. The sequence goes on along the minus strand of JAXLXW010000007.1, from coordinate 196,447 downwards.
GTGAGCGTCTACGATCGGATTGTCCGCTCGACAGGGCTTCCCTTCGCCTCGATACTGGCCTCGGGTCGTTCACCGGCGCGCACCTCATCGCCTCTGCCGTCCCCGTACGTAGCTGAGGTGGAAGGGACTGCGAGCGAGACCAAGCTGCTTAAGTGTAGCTGCACTCCTGCGTTGTGCAATGAAGGATGCGGCGGGTCCTTCCAACCCAGCCGAAGTACCCGAGACTCGCTCCGACCAGGTCCCTCGGCGCATCTGCCGCATGCGGGGCGGGAAGCGTCACCTCCTCGGTACGCCCGCACGCGCTGAGGCCGCGCGGCTCAGTTGACGGCCACACCTGTGAACCTTCGTTGAAGGCGCAGGCCCGGTGTACTTGGTGCTTGGAATCAGAGTAGAAATGAGTCATGAACCGGCAACTACGACAGGAGAAGATCCTCATGGCAAACGGTTCTATGCGCCTTTCACTTTTCGCTGGTGGGACGATCCTGCTCCTGCTAAGTGCCTGCTCTGGCGAGGAGCCGACGACTGCGCCCCGTGCGCTCCGGGACCGGCTTGAACCGAGTGCGTCAATCTTGGACGCCTCGCGCGGCGGCAGCCCCGGGTTCTACTTTCGGCCGCCAATCGCCCCAGTCACCGACTATCCCGGCAAGTTCGACCGAAACGTTCGACCGACCGTCGTTGTCTGTGAGTGGCTCAACGGCGCCTGCGTCGGCAATCCGGTCGCGGCGTTCTCAGTGGATTCGTCGGCCCAGTCAGGCCGCCGAATCCAGGTGGACGCCTCCTCCTACTCCGCGGTGTGGAAGACCTCACGCGAGGCCGCGATGCTCGGCAAGGTCTATCGCGTGCAGGTGTGGGCCCGCGACTTCATCCTTGGTCACGCGGACATCCTGATAGTTCGCACTCGCCGTGAGGCTGAGCAGCTCCCGTCGACGCAGTTTGTTCCGCTCGAACTCGGCGCTGCCCTCCCGATCCGATTCCGAATCGAGCAGGGTGCGATTCCCCGAGCGACCGCGGAGATCGGTTCGTTGGGCGGGCAGATTCGACTGCCCGGAATCGCCACGCTGGATGTTCCTCCTGGCGCATTCCCGACGCCAACAACCGTTACCCTGCAGGCGACATCGAGTGGGGTCGTCACCGCGATGTACTCCGGCGTGACGACCGCCGTCTTTGAAGCCGGGCCGCGGATGCCGCATGAAGTGCGCGTCGTCTCGTCAGCGGGCGCTCCCTCACAACCACTCTTGCTGACGCTCACGCCTTCGCCATCATTTCGGAACGCATTGCCTTCATCGATGTCGCTGCAGCCTTTTGCCCAGATGTGGCAGGAGAGCAGCTGGGATTCGAACGACCTGTTCGAACCTGTCGGATACACTGAAGCGCAGGGCGTCGCAGTCGCGCTCGATGCAGACCATTTCGCTACCGAGCGTCGCACTGATGGGCAAACGGAGGCTGTCGTGCTGATTGGGTCAGTGCCGCGTCCAGCATTGGGACCGAGCACCGGTGCGCGCTCCCGAGGCGCGCTGGGAGCTCACGCGATGTACGAGCCGGCGAGTGGCCGATGGCTGGGAGCCTGCGACGAGAACAACACAAGTGGTCCCATCCCTGCACTTCTCGCGCGACCAATTCTTGACGTGCCCTTTCTCATCAGCAGCCTCTATCGCGACTCTTCGGGCCCTCCCGTTCCTGGCAAGAGTCGCTCCGGATCGTGGAGGATCCCCTTGGGCAAAGCTCGGCGTCACCCTGCTCTCGACATCTCGACCGCCGGGCATACTGGTGTTCGCGTCTTCGCTGCGCATGATGGAACTGTCTCTGTCAACGACACGCAGCTTCGTGCGGATGGAAAGGGCTGGGGGCATTTCGTGGTGATTCGAAACGACGCAGGTACGGCATCGACGCTTTATGCCCACCTTCAGGAAAGGTCGCCAAAGGCCATTGGAACTCCGGTGAAAGCCGGCGATGAGATCGGGAAGTCAGGCGAGAGCGGTGCAAATGGGCGTCCACATCTCCATCTCGAATACTTCGTCGGTCGTCCATTGCGATGGGAGCTTCATGGGGCGCCACGGTATGATCCGGACGGCTGTTTGCCCGTGGTCATTTCTCCTACGACGCCGCAGCCAGGGCCGCTGAGCGTGGGCCAGCAGCTCGACTTGGAGGCGGTGATCCGAACATCCGATTCCAATATCGACAACGACGGCCGAATCGAGTACGACACCATGCTTGTCGGAGCACCCACCGGCGTATACCCCGTATGGAGCAGCTCAAACCCAAGCGTCGCCAGCGTCACGGCGACGGGGACAGGCGAGGTCGCGGTTGTGACCGCACTTTCGCCGGGCACGACAGACATCGTCATCAGTGGACAAGGCGGTTCCGCGAAATGGTCGATTCAGGTGCAAGGTGGGGTTGTCACTCCTCCCCTTCCCGCTCCATCCGGCCTGACCGCGCGCGCGGTCGGCAGCCGCTGGATCAATGTTGATTGGACCGACAACAGCTCCGACGAGGACTTCTTCGTCGTCGAGTACTCGTTGTCGCCGTCGGGACCATTCACAAACCAAGGAACGCTCGCGAACGTCACACGCGTGGACGTCGCTGGACTCGCGCCGGGCAGCACACACTATCTCCGCGTCGCGGCGACGCGGGGGAATGTCACCTCCGCGTACTCGAACACGGTCACGGTGCGCACGCTCTCGGAGGGGCACACCGGCGGTTCAGCGGCCGCAGTCATCGGGAGCGACATCTTCGTCGTCGGGGCTCAGTCGTCAGACGGGGCCTTCGCATGGGGTGACATCAGCAGCTACAACGCATCGACGGATGCATGGCAGAGGCGCATGAGGATCGGCGCCGGACCTGGCCTCGGTTCGTGGAACTCGCCGAGTGGTGCGGTGCCCTACCAGGGCAGGCTCTACATGACTGGGGGAGCCATCGGCGGAAGTGCCGTGTGTAGCCAGGAGCTCTTCATCTTTGATCCGAACACCAACGCCCTCGTCACTGCTGCAGAGAACCATCCGATTGCGACGTGTGGAGGTAGCGCCGGAGTGGTGAACGACAAGCTCTACGTCTACACCGAGTGGTTCGACAGTAGCAGCAACAAAATGATGAGCGCCTTCTATGCCTACGATCTGATCGCCGGGACCTGGTCCGCTCCGCTCGCGACGCCGTCTCCTTCGGCGTATGCGCGGAAGGGGACCGTTGTGGGCAACAAGTTCTATCTCGTTGGAGGCGCTGACGCTTCGACCTCCGCGCCAGTTGGTGACGTAGAGGTCTTCACGCCGACGACGGGGCTCTGGTCGCACATCCCGAGCCCGATGCCCACCCCCCGGTACTCCGCGGCGATCGCCAGTGACGGCAGTCGATTGTACGCCGTTGGAGGTTACAACAAGTCGAACGGTTCGTATTGCGGACAGCGCGATGAAGTGGAGTACCTCGACACTGTCACCAACGCCTGGGTGAGCCTGCCTCGGCTGCGTCACGCCCGGATTTCCGCAGTGGCAGCTGTCGTCGGACAGTCGCTCTATGTCACCGGTGGCAGGGTATTCTGCGCAGGTGTCCCTGGCGACGTCACCAGCGAGATCGAGTTCATAGACGTTCCCTGACGAAGGGCGAGTGCTGCGAGAACCGCCCAGAGAGGCCAGGCGACTCTGGGCGGACGTCATAACGAGCGGACTTTCGCGTCCCTAATCGGCCGCCGGACGAAGCTCCCTCGCAGCGGCCCTCCCCAGCCGCCTCCTCCTCTCCTCCCAATCGGCCATCACCCTCCCCAACAACCGATAAAACCGCGGCGAATGCCGCGGTTCTATCAGATGCACCAACTCATGCACGATCACGTAGTCGATGCACGAAGGCGCGACCTGCACCAGCGCCGGATTCAGCGTGATCGTCCCCCGCGCCGTGCAGCTCCCCCACCGGCGCTTCATCTCGCGCACGCGGAGCGTCCACTCGAGCCCACCGAGCACGCTGCTCTCCCGCTGTAGCCGCAGCGCGCGGCGCTCGAATACCTCTCGGGCGCGGGTGCGGTACCATCCCGCCATCGCCGCTTGCACGCGCTCACGCCCGGCCTTGGGTGACACTCGTACGACGAGACGCCCGCCCTGCAGCGTCACCCCTTCGCCGGCGCGCTCGACGCGCAGTCGATACTGCTTTCCGAGATACCAGCAGCTCTCCCCCGGTACGAACTGGTGCGGGGCAAGCGGCTGTTGTCCCTCGAACTCCTGCAGCTGGCGTGCAATCCACGATCGCTTGGCCTGGATGCGTCCCAACACCCTTTCGAGCGGCTTCGACTCCGGTGCCAGAACCTCGACACGCAGGTCGGGGTGCACGGTGATCACGAGATCGCGGCGCGGTTGCAGCCGCAACGTGTAGTCGAACGTCCGCTCCCCCCAGGTCGACGTCATGCGGAGCGCCGAGCCGCCGCGACTCTTCACGCCGACTTCCTCCGGCGCGCCACGTTCAGCACGTCGTCCAGGAGCGCATCGATGTCCTCGAGCGACAGCGGCACCCCGTGGCGATCGCGGAGCTCGAAGAGCTCGTCCTCGATCGCCGTCTTCATGCGGTTCTGCACGTCGGCATTCTCGGTCCAGTTCACCACACGACGCGCTTCGATGATCTGATCGATGGTCTTTGCAGCCTCCGCGCCAAGCGAGTTCACCCTCGACTGGTCGGTCTCGTACTTGGCGACACGCTCGCGCACCAGGCCGTAGTACGCGGTCGCCACCGGATCGTAACGCACCGCATCGGGCACCTCCTCGACCGGACGCTCGACGATCGTCGACTCCACGTGCTGGACACGCGCCAGGTACTCGGCATCCGAGATGCGCTGCGCACGCCATTCTGCGATGGTCTGCTCCAGCAGTTCTGAGAACCGACGATAGAACACCGGGTCGTCGTCCATTCGCTCGCGAATCGTCTTTGCCGTTCGATTGGCGATGAGGTCGGCCTTCGACGCCGGCGTTCCCGCCATGGCCACTTCGCGCGCGAACGCCTCCCGGTTGAAGATGTCGACCAGCGGCGTGATGGTCTCCACTTCTCCCGTCCCGACGTGTCGGTCGAGGAGGCGCTGGATCTTCGGCTCGTATTCGCCGAAGTCGATCACCTCGGCGTAGCGGCGGCGCACGGAGCGCCTGAGGGCCTCGAAGAAGCGCAGGTCGTCGCGGTACTTGCGCACGCGCTCCTCGGGCGTCTCCTCCATGAAGCGCACGCTCCCCAACGCCACCGCCAGCGTGCGTGCGAATGCCGACAGTGCACGGTAGAACTCGTCGCGCACCGCTTCGTCGGCTAGCAAACGCTCGTACTCCTCCTGGTCGCGCCTGTTTCGCACGGTCGCGAAGACACCCCACAGCTCGCTGTGCAGCTGCGGCAGGCGCGACGTCTCCGCCGAGACATCGCTCAACGTTCCGTCGAGATCCTCGCGGTCGAAGCCGGCGAGCGAGCCGTAGAGGTCGAGCGCCTCGCTCAACCCGTGCAACACCCCCGCGTAGTCGATCACGTAGCCGTAGTCCTTCCCCTCCCACACCCGATTCACTCGCGCGATGGCCTGCAGCAGCGTGTGTTCCCTGAGCCGACGGGTGAGATAGAGGACAATGTTGCGCGGCGCATCGAAGCCGGTGAGCAGCTTGTCGACGACGATGATGATGTCCGGCTCCTCGCCGTACTTGAAACGCTGGATGAGGATCTTGTTGTAGTCTGCCTCGTCCTTGAAGCGCCCCGCGTTGCCCACCATCGAGCGCCAGAACGAGACAACCGCCGACTTGTTCCCTTCGTGGACGTCGTCGTCGCCTTCGCGATCGTCGGGCGCCGAGATGAGCACCTCGGTGGTCACCAGCGCGCACTCGTCGAAGTGCTTCTTGTAGAGGAGCGCGGTCGCCTTGTCTGGGGCGACGAGCTGCCCCTTGAAGACTCCCTTCCAGCCGTTGTTCACGAAGTGTGCGCTGGCATCCCAGGCAATGGCGGCGACCTTCTGCTCTGCCTTGTTGAGCTGTGACGTCGAGCTGAACTTTCGCTTTAGGTCAGCCGCTTGATCTCTGGTGAGCGTGGCCGTGATGCGCTCGAACCAGCGATCGATCTGCTCGCGATCCACCACCTGCGGCACATCGCGCCCTTCATACAGCAGCCGGACGACCGCCTCGTCGTCGACGGCGTTCTTAATCGTGTACACAGGAGGAATGAGTCCACCGAACTTGGCGATCGTGTTCTTCTGCCCCTTGGCGACGGGGGTGCCGGTGAAGCCGATGAAGCAGGCCTTGGGAAGTACCCGGCGCATGTTGGCGTGCAGTACGTCGTACTGCCCACGATGGCTTTCATCCACCAGCACGAAGATGTCGGGCGACTCCAGCCGGAGCTTCGCCTTGGTCGCTGCCTCGAACTTGTCGATGACGGTGGTGATCACCGGGTGTTTCGGATCCTCCAGCAGCTCCACGAGGTGCTTCCCCGTGCGCGCCCGCATGGGCTCCAACCCGCAGTGGTGGAACGTCTTCCAGATCTGGTCGTCGAGGTCGACGCGATCGGTCACCAGCACGACCTTTCGCGCGGGGATGTCCAGCGCCTCGGCGATGGCGGTGGCGAGCATGACCATGGTGAGCGACTTCCCGCTCCCCTGGGTGTGCCAGACCACGCCACCGATCCGGCGCCCCTCGGCGTCGACCGTCCGCACGCGCGCCAGCGTCTCGCGCACCGTGAAGAATTGCTGGTAGCGGGCAACCTTCTTCTCTCCTTCGTCGAAGAGAGTGAAGCGCCGCACGAGCTCCAGCAGTCGCTCCGGGCGACAGAGCGCATACAGCGTGCGGTCCTGTTCATTCACGCTGCGTCCCTGGCGGGCGAGCGCCTCGAAGTGGTCGCGCACGTGGTGGAAGCGCCCCGCGAACAGCTGCTCAGCGACCTTCGTTGGCACTGGTCGGTTCACCAGCTGCGCGAGCGGGTCATCGTCCAGCGTTTCCCTCCACGCCGCCCAGAACTTCTGCGACGTCCCCACGGTGCCATACCGCGCTTCCGCTGGCGACAATGCCAGCAGAAGCTGTGCATACCAGAAGAGCCTAGGGATGTACTCCTCCTTCTGGTTGCGGATGTGCTGCGAGATGGCCTCTCTGACCGGATTGCGGATGTCGGCGCGCTTGCACTCGATGACGCCGAGGGGGATCCCGTTCACGAAAAGGACGAGATCGGGGCGACGCGAATCGGCAGCACCAGCCGATTCGACCGCGAACTCTTCGGTGACGTGGAACGCGTTGCGTTCCGGGTGCTCCCAGTCGATGTAACGGATGGAGAAGCTCTTGAGGTCTCCCTCGATCGACTGGGAGAGCGACTTGCCGAGCCTGAGCAGGTCGTAAACGCCCTCGTTGACGCGGACAGGGTTGTCGGGCTCGCGATTCTCCAGGGTTTGCATCGCGTCCTGGATGTTCGCGTCGGAGAAGGCGAACTCCTCGCCCTTGAAGCGAATCGTGTTCAGCGCCGCGAATTGGCGTGCCAGGATCGCCGTCAGGAGCACACGGCCCGTGCGCCCTCCGCGTGCAGCCAACGCCTCGTCAGGCGGGAGGTAGCTCCAGCCGAGGTTGACGAGGAGTTGGAGGGCGGGGATCTGCGACGCCTCGTCCTCTCGCCACGCGGGGGTGGGGAGGTGTTGGGCCGTCATGAGGCGGGGATGGGGATTTCGCCGGAGAGGAGCTTGTCGAGCAGTGCGCTGCGCAGCTTCGCGTATGCATCGGCGAGTCGCTCGAGCGTCGCGATCTCATTGTCGATCGACGCGAGCAGGTTTGCGATCCTGCGCTGCTCTTCAAGCGGCGGGAGTGGGAAGCGGATCTCCGCCAGGTCTCGGAAGTAGATGCGGATTCTGACTCCCCCAGCGCCCGCGCGAGCCATATGGTCTTGCCAAAGACGAGTATGCCGCAGCTGATCCAGATACTCGGGCAGCAGCGAATCGGGATCAGTCTGGAATACCACGTAGTCCGGGCTTACGACGCACGTCCTGTCCGAGGTGTTCCTCGCGATGGATCCGATGTTGATGCGCATCGGATTGTACGCGAAGGCGTCGGGCGGTACGTCCTTGTACCGTGCCAGGTCGCCAACTCGAATGCGCTCGCGCATGGGCATCAGGCCGACACCCTTGATGACGCCCATAACCCACTCGCGGCCAAGTCCGCTCTTGTTGCGCTCGAACAGTTCAATCGAATGTGCGCTGAGTCGTGTCGGCGTATATCGCGCGCCCAACTCAGAGAATGTCTGTTGTGCGAGTCCTTGCTTGAAGCGGCGCTTCGCGTGAAGGAGTCGTGCGAGTACGCGCACTGCATCTTCCAAAGCACTTCCAATCGTCGCGATGTCTCGTTGCTCTCGCAACGGAGGCAGCGAGACCCGCAGCCCTGCGAAGCGTTCCACTCCGAGATGCGCTATTGAGGTCGTGCGCGATGCGATCGCGGCAAAGCGCCCTTGACGATGCAACGCCTCGAACAGGATAAGGGCAAACTCGGGGAGAATCTGCTCGCCGGGACGAAACCTGACGAGCGTATTCTGAAAGCCGCATTCTTCGGGAACGCCTTCATAAAGTGCTGCCCGACCGACGAGCTCAAGGCTTTGACCTTCGTTCAAGAGCACGTCCCCCGAACGTAGTCGGAAGCGCTTAAACTCCGCGTCGGTGAATAGCATGTGCTTCAGGTCGGACGCATCAATGTGACCATGTTGAATGTTGGCAACACGAAGGTAGGGTCTTAGCGTTCCAGCAGAGTAGTGCGGCGATACCTGTCGCCCACCTTCGACAATGCCGAGATCTGCGATTCGGTGGAGCGCCCAACCAGCTCGCAGCGTCATGAAAGCCCCAGGAATTGCAGCTGCGTGGCAACTCGCTCCCTCGCGAGTGACAGCTCGTGCTCGCATTCCGCAATCTCAAGACGTATCGCGTCTAGGTCGACATTTTTGTGGTTGTCGCTAGTGTTGACATACCGCGAGATGTTCAGATTGAACTCATTCTCGCGAATCGTTTCGATCGTCGACCGTCGCGCATACCTCTCGACGTCTTGCCACGCGCGCACTGTCTGCACGATGTGCTCGATGTCCTGCTCGCGCAGCTTGTTCTGCCGCTTCCCCTGCTCGAACTCCCGGCTCGCGTCCACAAACATCACATCCGTCGTCGCACGCCCCTTGTGAAAGAGCAGAATCGCCGCCGGTATCCCCGTCCCGAAGAAGAGGTTCGCCGGCAACCCGATCACCGCCTCAAGCAGGTTCTCCTCGATCAACTTCTGCCGGATCTTCCCCTCGGCGCCGCCGCGAAAGAGCACGCCGTGCGGGACGATGACCCCCACGCGTCCATCCACCTCCACCGCACTCTCCACCATGTGCGAGATGAACGCATAGTCGGCCTTTGACTTGGGCGGCGTCCCACGATGGAACCGACCGTAGCGATCGTCTGGCGCCTTCTCCGCCCCCCACTTGTCGAGCGAGAAGGGAGGATTGGCGACGACCACGTTGAAGCGCCGGATCGATGATCCTTCCACCAGTTTGGGGGCGTTGAGCGTGTCGCCCCACTCGATGCGGGCGTTGTCGATCTCGTGCAGGAACATGTTCATCTTGCACAGCGCCCACGTCTGCCCGTTCACTTCCTGCCCGAACAGCGAGTAGTTGTTGCTCCCCACTTCGCGCGCCATGCGGATAAGCAGCGACCCCGATCCGCAGGCCGGGTCGTAGATCGTCTCACCCGGCTGTGGGGCCAGCAGCTTCGCCAGCAGCGTCGCCACTTCAGGGGGGGTATAGAACTCGCCCCCCTTCTTCCCCGCATCACTGGCGAACTTGCCGATGAGGTACTCGTAGGCGTTCCCGATCACGTCCATGTGCCCCACTCGGCTGGGGCGCATGTCGAGCTTGGGGTTGGCGAAGTCGTCGAGCAGGTTGCGCAAGCGACGGTTTCGGTCGCGCGTCTCGCCGAGGTTCGGTTCGCTGTTGTAGTCGATGTTGCGGAAGACGTTCTCCAGCTTGGCGCGATTGGCGTCTTCGATCGCCTCCAGCGCCTGGTTGATCAGCTCTCCCAGGTTGTCTTCGTTGCGCCGCTCATAGAGCCAGGCGAACTCACTCGTGGGGGGCACCACGAATCGCTCACGAGCGAGCGCGCGCTCCACGCGCACGGCATCGCCACCGTACTTGCGCGCATACTCGTCGCGCTTGTCGGCCCAGCTGTCGCTCACATATTTGAGGAAGAGCATCACCAGCAGGTAGTCCTTGTACTGCGACGGATCGAGCGTGCCGCGGAAGGTGTCGCAGGCCCGCCAGAGGATGTCGTTGATCTCCTGCTGGTCGACGCGGGGGAGGGGGACTTCGCTACTCGTCATCGTGTGCTCCGGAGCGCGCGAGGAGGTCGCGCGCGATCTGTTCGCTGGTGAGGAGGTGCAGCTGCTCGGTGGCGGCAGCGAGCCGTTCGAGGATGAGTCGTTCCCGCGTCATCGCCTCGCCCAGTTCGGCGATCGTACGCTGCTCCGGCAGTGCGGGGAGCGGAATCTGGAGCTCGGCGAACGACCGCCGCTGGACGATCGGCGTTCCGGCCCCCGTGCGGACATCGGCGATGGCGCGCTGCGCGACGGGCTGGTTGAGCCACCAGGCGAGGTACCCCGGATCGGCGGCCGGGCCCGGGCGCAGGATATAGAAGGAGACCGGGGCGACGCTGTTCTCCGGTACCCAGTCGATCCATGAGGCGACGTTTCGTGTGCCGCGCGACATGAAGAGCACGTCGCCCGCTAGCACGCGGTACCGCTCGGCGTCGCGCCCCGTGTCGATGGTGAATCGATCGGAGTCGGTGTATCGGTACGGCTGCCCAGGGACGAGGTGGCGGCTGAGGATGATGTGCCAAGGGGCGCCATCCTTGTGTTCCAGCCGCTCTCCCGTGGACAGCCCGGGGCGGACCTCGGCGATGTCACCGATGGAGGCGAGCGTCACCGCCGAGGCCCGGTCGAGCATGTCAGACTTCCCGGTTGCAGGTGGGCTTGTAATACGCCATCAGGTCCAGCTCCACCGCCCGTCGCCGGTCGGCCGATCCCTCGCCTCGAAAGGCGAGGTGGGTCCACGCATTCCGGTCGAAACACGACTGCCGGTGATGGTTCGCCATGCGATCGCCGAGGTTCTCGGTTTCGCCGACGTACACCACCGCCCCCCCGCTGACCTGTCGCAGGATCGCGTAGTTGCCCGCGACTGCGTTCCACGAGGAGTTCCTCGGATACGCCTTGAAGGCGTAACTCGCGCCCGATGCGCCCTGCAGCGTCACCGGGATACCACTATCCACTGTACTCATGGGTCCCTCCTGGGACTCTGAGGACCGGATGGACGGGGACCGGCGATCGGCATATGTTGGAGTCGCGAGACCCAGCTCGATCGACGGGACGTTCACACGGACCTCGGTTTGGGTTGGTCGAGAGGCCCGCGTTGCAGCGCGGGCTTTCTCATTTTCCGCCGAGAAATGATATTACTCGGCGGTTCGTGGGACTGACGATACGTCGGAAGACCCAGACACGCAAGTGTTCTATTTTGAGTAATTGGCGTCGCATCAGTTTTTCTCAATTGCTTATCTGACGTAAATCGGCAACATTGTTGGCGCTTCGCAAACCGACGCCCGCCACGTGCCGATCTCCCGCGACGACTTCCATCCCCAGCTCGACCGACGCCAGACCGGTGAACTCACCCGGTTGATCGGCGAACTCGGCGACTTTCGCGGACACTGGCGCAAGCTTCAGGAGATCCGGGCGGAGCGGCTGGCCCAGCTCCGTCAGGTCACCACGATCGAGTCGACTGGAAGCTCGACGCGAATCGAGGGGGCAGCCCTGAGTGACGCGGAGGTGTCGCAGGTCCTGAGCGGCCTCCGCATCGACTCCTTCAGGGCGCGGGATGAGGCCGAGGTCCGCGGGTATGGTGAACTGCTCACCACGATCTTCGAGAGCCACGCCGCAATCCCGCTCACCGAGAACCACCTGAAGCAGCTGCACGGAATGCTGCTCCGGTACTCGACTCGCGACGAGTGGCACCGCGGGGACTACAAGACCAACCCGAACGACGTCGCATTGAAGGAAGGGGACCAGGTCAAGAAGGTCCTCTTCGAAACCGCGACGCCGTTCGACACCCCGCGCCTGACGGCGGAGCTGGTTCGCGCCACGAACGAGGCGCTCGCCGATGCGTCGCTGCACCCGCTCGTCGTCATCGCGCGATTCGTCGTCGATTTCCTAGCGATCCACCCCTTCCAGGACGGCAACGGGCGACTCGCACGTGCGCTTACCGTGCTCCTCCTGCTGCGCGCCGGCTACGACTACGTCCCGTACGCGTCACTGGAACGGATCATCGAAGAGAACAAGACCGCATACTACGAGGCGTTACGCACGTCGCAGCTCGCGATGCGAACCGACCCGGCGGGCTTCGGCGAGTGGCTGCTGTTCTTCCTGAGCGCGCTGCGGGCGCAGCAACGCGCACTGGAAGCGAAGCTGAAGGTCGAACGAGAGCTCGCCGAGCTGTCGAGTGTTCAGCAGCAGATCTCTGATTTCATCGCCACACGCGGTCGCGCCACCTCGCGAGAGATCACGCTGGCGCTCGCGGTCTCACCCAGGGCGGTTCGGTACCATCTCGAGATCTTGCTCAGCCGGGGAATCATCGACGCGCGCGGACACAACAAGGGGCGGTTCTACACGCCGTCCGGGAGAGGCACGGAGCAGCGTCCCAGCTCTCCACTCGTTGGGACAAACGCCATCATCGCCGAGATTCTGCGACGCGGTGGCCGCATCTCGCGTATCGACCTTATCTCACTCGTGCGGCAGCACGGATATGACCCCCGAACGGTCGGAGTCCTGCACGGCCGACGGCTCGCGCATCTGCGTCGCGATCCGCAGACGAAGGAGAGCATACTGACCTCGCGAGGCGAGGAAGTCGCGCGGCAGTTCCTGTTTGCGGAGCGACTGTCGCGTCGCCCCACGGACGATGGAGAGACCGAGGGCGATCAGCCTTCGGGCTGACGTCACTCCCGGACCTCAGCAGGGGGTGGCGGCGCTCGGTCAACGCGCTTCTTCGCAGGCACCGCATGCTCACCGACCATGTGCAGAGAGTCGGCGGGGGCGGGTCGTGAGTCCAACCCTCCCGGAGGGTGCTTCGCGCGCGTAACCCGCTCTATGGCAAGCCGTTGTCGTGCTCGATCGAGTGCGAGTCCGGGCCTGTCAGAAAGTCTGTGTATGAGCCATAACCATGGGAACCGGAGGAGGTTATGGCACGACGGAAGAAGCAACCGCCCGCGGAGGCGGGGCCGGTGCTGCCCGAGGGACTGATCGATCAGCTGGCGCAGGCGGTGCACACGCCGGCGGACTTTCAGGCGATCTATCGGCAGTTCCAGAAGGCGTTGACGGAGCGCGTGCTGCAGGCCGAGCTCACGCAGCATCTGGGCTACCCCGAGGGGGCGGGGCGCGCGCCCGATGGCAACGCGCGCAACGGCACGACGCCCAAGACGATCACGACCGACACGGGGACGCTCGACCTGGCGATCCCGCGCGACCGGCAGAGCAGCTTCCAACCGGCGTTCGTGCCCAAGGGCGTGCGGCGGTTGCCGGGGTTCGACGAGACCGTGCTCGCGCTCTATGCGCGCGGGCTCACGGTGCGCGAGCTGCAGGCGTTCCTCGAGGAGCGCTATCAGGTGCCCGTCTCGCCCGACCTGATCAGCACCGTGACGGCCGAAGTGCTGGAGGAGGTCCAGACGTGGCAGGCGCGCCCTTGGAGCCCTGCTACATCGCCGTGGCCTTCGATGCCCTGCGGGTGAAGATCCGGGATGAAGGGCTGGTGCAGAACAAGGCGGTGTACCTGGCGTTAGGCGTGCAGCCCGACGGCACGAAGGAGATCCTGGGCTTCTGGATCGCGCAGACCGAAGGGGCGGCGTTCTGGCATCGCGTGTTCAGCGAGCTGCAGAGCCGCGGGATCCACGACATCCTGGTCGCGCTCATCGACGGCCTCACGGGGCTGCCCGAGGCCCTGCACGCGGTCTTTCCGCAGACGGTGATCCACCAGTGCGTCGTGCATCTCGTCCGCCAGAGCCTCCAGTTCGTCAGCTACACGGACCGAAAGGCCCTGACGCCGCTGCTGCGCGCGATCTATCAGGCGCCGAGCGAAGGGGCCGCGCGCGCGGCCCTCTCGCACCCTGGCGGGGACGCCGCTGGGGCAGCGCCATCCGCAGATCGTGGCGATCTGGGAGCGCCACTGGGAGCGCATCGTCCCGGCCCTCGCCTATCCGCTTGCGGTGCGGCGGGTGCTCTACACGACGAATGCCATCGAGAGCCTGAACAGCCAGCTCCGCAACCCTTGAAGGCGCGGGGCCACTTCCCGAATGACGACGCCGCGAGCAAGCTCCTGTACCTCGCGCTCCGCAACATCCAGAAGAAATGGCACGCCCAGCCCGCGCGGGAATGGCGTGCGCGCCGCGATCCCGCACCTGCAGTCTCCTGTTCGGCGCGCGCATGCCGACGTAGTGTATAAGGCCGTGACGATCACCGGCTCATACACAGGAAAACGGACAGGCCCGCGAGTCCTTACGATTTGGCCACTGACCAGTTCCGACGGACAACTGCACAGTTCACACGGACGACCGCGCGGTGCGCGCGAACGACTGCGCGGTGCACGCGAACGACTGCACGATTCGCGCGAACGACTGCACAGTCGGCACGAACGACTGCACGTATCGCGCGCACAACTGCGCAGTTCGCACGAGCGACTGCACGGCTCGCACGAACGGCTGCACGGTTCGCTCGAACGACTGTACGGTTCGTACGATCGACCGAACAGTTCGCGCGGACAACTGCACAATGCACACGAACGACTGCACGGTTCGTGTGAATGACCGCACAGTTCGCGCGAACAGCTGCTCAGTTCAGGCGAACCGCTGCATTGTTCGCACGAACAACTGCACAGCTCGCACGAACGACCGCACAGCGCGCACGAACTGCTGCACGGCTCACACGATCGACTGCATAGGGCGCACGAACGACCGCGCAGTTTGCGCGAACAACTGCACAGTTCACACGAGCGACTGCACGAGTCGTATGAAAAACCGCACAGTGAGAACGATCGACTGCACGGTCCGCCCGAACAACCGCACAGTTCACACGAACGACCGCACGGCGCGCACGAACGACTGAACGATTGGCACGAGCAGCTGCTCAGTGCACACGAACGACTGATAAGTTCGCGCGGACCACCGCGCAGTGCGCACCAACGACCGCGCGGCGCTAACGAACGATTGCGCGACGCTGATGGAGGACAGCGCGACGCGATCGATCGACCGTGCAGCGCACACGAACCACAGCGCAACGCGGCCGAACCGCGTGCACGCGGCGCGAACCGCCGTGCGGGCTGCCCAACTGGCGCGACGATCTTGCCAATTCGGGCGACACGCCGGACGTTGGAGCGCGCACGCCTTCCCTCGCGCCGCGCGCCCCGACTCGCCGACGCTTCTCACCGCCCCACGCGCATGCACTTCCCGGCCCCCCCCCGCCTCCTCGCGTTCGCCCTCGCCGCCGCCGCCGCGACCGACCTTGCCGCGCAGCGCCCGGCCACTGCGGGCGCGACCGACTCCGCAGCACGTTGGGACGTGACCCTCGCGCGCGGGACGACGCGCACGATCGAGTTCACCACGAGCGAAGGGACATGGATGGCCGCCGATCTCTCGCCGGACGGGCGCTGGGTCGTCTTCGACCTTCTCGGTCACATCTATAGGATGCCCGCTGGGGGCGGGACGGCGGAGGTGCTGACGCAGTCGAGCGGGGTCGCCCTCAACTTCCAACCGCGCATCTCACCCGACGGGAAGTCGATCGCCTTCATCAGCGACCGGCGCGGGCAGTACAACCTGTGGATCATGGACGCCGACGGGGCCAACGCGCGCGCCGTCTTCACGGACCTCAACGTCGCGGTCTTCGAACCGGCATGGACGCCGGACGGGCGCTTCATCGTCGTGCGGCGCGCGGTGCGCGGGAGCTTTGGCGGAGGAGGCGGAGGCGCCGCCGCCGGCAACGGCCTCTGGATGTACCACAAGGACGGAGGGAGCGGCGTCTCGCTCGTCGCCGCCGGCCAGGGGGGCGCCAACGCCACTCCCTCATGGCCCTCCGTCTCCGGCGACGGGCGCTACCTCTATTACCAGGTGGGGATGAACGCCGAGCCGCGCGAGATCCTCGGCGGGACGTTGCAGCTGCGTCGCTTCTCGTTCGACGGCGGCGACGTCATCGACATCACCAACGGGGAGAGCGGGAGCGCCGCGGCGTCGCGCTTCTCGTCAGGCGGCGCCGCCGCGCCGGAAGTCTCCCCCGACGGGCGCTGGCTCGCCTTCGCCCGCCAGATCCCCGACGGGACGCTCGCCTTCAAGGGGCACGAGTTCGGCCCCCGCACCGCCCTCTGGCTGCGCGACCTCCGGACGGGGAGCGAGCGCCTCCTCATGGACCCGATCGAGCCGATGACCGCGGTGGCAGGGAAGACGCTCGGCATCCTCCCGCGCTACAAGTGGGCAGCGGACGGCCAGTCGCTCGTTATCACGCAGGGCGGCAAGCTGCGGCGTGTCGGCGTCGCCACGGGGAACGTGGCGACGATCCCCTTCACCGCCACCGTCAAGCGCACGATGTCGCAGATGGCGCGGCGCGAGTTCCGCATCCGCGACGACTCGCTCCCGGCGCGCTACTTCCGCTGGCCGTCGTCCGCTCCCGACGGCAGGCGCATCGCCTTCCAGGTGGTGGGGCGCTTCTATGTGCAGGACGGGATCACGGGCACGCCGCGCCGAGTGACGCCGGCCGGCTTTTCGCCGTTGGAGTTCGCCCCCACGTGGAGCCCGGACGGGCGCTCGCTCGCCTTCGTCACCTGGGACGACACGGGGCGCGGGCACGTGTGGACCGCGGGCGCCGACGGCGGTGCCCCGCGACGTCTCACGCGCGAACCGGGCGACTACACCGAGCCGGTGTGGAGCGCCGACGGGCGCCACGTGATCGTCGCCCGTGGCGAAGGGGCCACCGCGCGCGGGCGCACGATGACGCATAACGCCTGGTTCGACGTCGTCCGCCTCGACGCCAGTGCGGCGCAGGGCGACAGCGGCGTCATCATGGGGACCATCGAGCGCCCCACCGGCGTCTCCGTGGGCGGCGAGGCGCGCCGTCAGCTGCCACGCCCGTCCATCGGCCCCGGGGGGCGCATCTTCTGGCCCGAGCAGCGCGTCGCGAGCGCCGGCCGCCCCGCAGGGACGGCGCTGGTTTCGATCGCTCCGGACGGGAAGGACCGCCGGGAGCACCTCTCCTTTCCCGCGGCCGACGAGATGGTCCCCTCGCCCGATGGGGAGTGGGTCGCCTTCCAGGAGGGGGACAACGTCTACCTCGCGCCGATGGCATACGGCGGCGTCGGCGGCGACCCGCAGCGCGTGGAGAAGCGCCGCGGGCAGTTCCCCGTCACCGCGCTCACCCGCGACGGCGGGCTCTATCCGCGCTGGCGCGATGCCCGGACGCTGGAGTTCTCCAGCGGCCCGCACTTCTACGTCCACCACCTCGACACGAAGCGCACCGACACGCTCACGTTGCGCCTGACGGTACCACGCGCCACGCCGGCGGGGAGCATCGCCCTCACCAACGCCCGCCTCGTCACGCTCGACAAGCGGCGCGTCATCGAGCGCGGGACGATCGTGGCACGCAACGGGCGCATCACCTGCGTGGGGTCGTGCAGCACCGCTGGGATCGACCGCGTCGTGAACGCCAGCGGCAAGACGATCATCCCCGGGCTCGTCGACATGCACTCGCACCACTACCGCGAGTGGCGCGGGATGCGCCCGCGGCACGACTTCGAGCAGGCGATCTATCTCGCGTATGGGGTTACCACGACGCACGATGTCTCGATGCACGCGCAGAACATGTTCCCCACCGCGGAACTCATCGAGGCGGGGGAGATGGTGGGGCCGCGCGGCTTCAGCACCGGCGACAACATCACCGCCGGCGACGCCACCCGCGCCAACGAGATCAACAACGCGCGCGACGCGCTCGCCGCCGTGCGCCGCATGGCCGATTGGGGGGCCAACTCCATCAAGCAGTACGCCCAGCCGCGCCGCGACCAACGCCAGTGGATGGCCGAGGCGGCGCGCACGGTGGGGATGAACCTCACGTCGGAGGGAGGCTTCTTCCTCGAGGACCTGGGCTTCATCATGGACGGGCAGACGGCGTTCGAGCACGCCTTCGAGGAGGTGCCGATGTACAGCGACGGCGCCAAGTTCCTCGGCAAGGCCGGCGCCACGTACTCCCCCACGCTCGTCGTCTCCGGCGCCGGCCCCTCCAACATCGACTACTGGTTCCAGGAGTCGAACGTCTGGCAGGATGCCAAGCAGCGGCGCTGGTTCCCGTGGCGCGCGCTGGTCCCGCACACGCGCGTACGCATGACGCGCCCGGTGACCGACTACTCGTACCCGCTGGTGGCGCAGTCGATGGCCGACATCATCGCCGAGGGCGGGTGGGGGGCGTTAGGCTCGCACGGCGAGCATCATGGGCTCGCCCCGCACTGGGAGCTGTGGATGGGGGCGTCGGCGTTAGGCAACCACGGCGCGCTGGAGGTCGCCTCGCTGCACGGTGCCCGCCTCCTCGGCGCCGACAAGGATCTGGGGTCGCTCGAAGTCGGGAAGCTCGCCGACCTCGTCGTCCTCAACGGCAACCCCCTGCAGAACATCCGCGCGACGGCCGATGCGCAGTACGTGATGAAGGGGGGCGTGCTGTACGACGCCATGTCGCTCGACCAGCTGTGGCCCAAGCGGGTGCCGTTCGGGCCGGCCTACTGGGTCAACGACGACGTGCTGCAGCGGAACGTGAAGGGGGTGGATGTGTTCGACAGGAAGAAGTAGCGACGCGCCGAGGGCATCACTCCTTCCACACCGCAATCTCCTCGATCCCCTTGCGGCGGATGTCCGGCACGCGCGCATCCGCCGCCGGGTACCCCACCGGCATCACCAGCATCGCCTTCTCGTGCGCCGGCCGGCCGAGCAGCTCGCCCAGGAAGCCCATGGGGTTCGGCGTGTGCGTGAGCGTCACGAGCCCCATCTGGTGCACCGCGGCGATGAACAACCCCGCCGCGATGCCGCACGACTCCTGCGTGTAGTAGAACGTCCGCTTGCTCCCGTCGGCGTTCACGCCGTGCGACTGGCGGAAGAGCACGACGACCCACGGCGCATCCGTCAGGTGCGGCTTGTGCTCGTCGGTGCCGAGCGGGGCGAGCGCCTCGATCCACTCCTGCGGGGCACGCCCGCTGTAGAAGGCGCGCTCCTCGTCCTCGGCGGCGCGGCGCATCTGCGCCTTGAGTTCCGGGTTCGACACCGCGACGAAGGTCCATGGCTGCTGATGCGCACCGCTCGGCGCCGTTCCCGCGGTGCGGATGGCGTACTCGATCAGTTCGCGCGGCACCGGTTCGGTGGAGAAGTGACGCGTGGTGCGGCGCCGATTCATCTCCGCGTAGAAGGCCTCGGCTCGTTGGCGCGATTCGTCGAGCGGGCGCCGGTGAAAGTCGAGGGGGACGAACGGGTGCGCGGTAGCGGTCATTTTGGGGCAACCTTGTCGATGGCCTGCGCCAACTCCTTGTACGCCTCGTCCGAACTCTGACGGAACGGCGTCGCCTTGTACGTCACCTTCCCGTCGGGCCCAACCACGAAGAGCAGTCGCTTGGAGAAGCCGAAGCGCAGCGCGGTGAGTGCGCCGTACGCCTTGCCGATCTTCCCGTCGGCGTCGCTCACGAAGGCGAAGGGAAAGTGCGCCTCCCTGGCCCACGCGGTAAGGTCGGCGTCGGAGTCGGTGCTGACGCCGAGGAGGACGACGTCCTTGCCGCCGTGAAAGAGCGCCGCGTACTGGTCGCGGTAGGCCGTCATCTGCGTGGTGCACCCCGGGGTGCGCGCCTTGGGGAAGAAGGCGATGACGACGGTCTTGCCGTGCAGCTTGGAGAGGGTGATGGGGGCGGCCATGGGGCCGTCCTTGGTCACCGGACGCACCGTGAAGTCGGGGGGGACGCTCCCGATGGCGGGGCCGTCGCCCTCCTGGGCGTGCGCGAATACCGGTGTGGCGAGGCCTAACGCGAGCGCGGCAAGGAGCGCGGCGGCTGGACGGCAGATGCGGCGGGTCATGGCGGGATTCCTCGGAGACTGCGTGTTGGCCCCGATCGGTGGGGGCGCCTGCCGGGGTGAACGCCGCACGCATCGCGGCGGTTCACGCGCGTGGCGGGGGCCGGGACCGACGGTGTGGCGAGGGGTCTGCCCGCACCTGTAGCTTCTCGGGGTCGCCACAGCTCCGGCGACCTGTTCGGTGGTTCACCTCCGGCACTCGCGCCTCATCCGATCATGCGCTTCACTCGCTTCCCGATCGCCCTCGTCTGCGTCGCCCTCCCCGCCAGCGTGGTGGCGCAGGGGGCCCCCCCGAAAGGCTACCAGTTCGCCATCGAGGACTACGCCCGCGCCGAGCGATTCCTCGGCGCCACCATGAACCCGCTGGTGAGCGGGACCACCGGGCGGCCGAGCTGGCTCCCCGATGGGCGATTCCACTACCGCGTCACGACGGCCAACGGCGCCTCGTTCGTCCTGGTGAACCCGGCCAAGCGTGCACGCGGGGCGGCCTTTGACCAGGCACGCCTGGCCACCGCCCTCGGCGCCGCGACCGGGGGGACGTTCGAGGGAGAGCGCCTCCCCTTCATGTCGGTCGATCTTGCGGCTGACGGAAAGTCGCTGGCGGCGACGGTGCGCGGGCAGCGATATCGCTGCGACCTCGGCGGCTATGCCTGCGCGCCGCTCCCCAAGGGGATCGCCGCCCCGCCCAGCTCCTCCACGTCGCCCGACGGGAAGTCGGCCGTCTTCATCCGCAACTACAACCTCTGGCTCAAGGACCTCGAGACGGGGAGCGAGGTGCAGCTGACGACAGATGGCGTGAAGGACTTCGGCTACGCCACCAACAACGCCGGCTGGGTGCATAACGACTCGCCGGTGGTGACCTGGTCCGACGACTCGCGCCAGATCGCGACCTTCCAGCACGATGGGCGCGGGGTGCGCGACATGTACCTCGTCAGCACCAACGTGGGGAACCCGAAGCTGGAGGCGTGGAAGTACCCGATGCCGGGCGACAGCGTCGTCTTCCGCATCTCGCGCGTCATCCTCAGCAAGGGCGCCGACGGGAAGTGGGCGATGACGCGACTGCAGATGCCCCCCGATGCGCATCGCTCGACGGTGAGCGACCACATCGCCTGCGGCGACATCATCTGCGACACGCAGTGGTATCCCGACGGGTCGAAGTTCGCCTTCATCTCGTCATCGCGTGACCACAAGCAGGCGTGGCTCCGCATCGCCGACCCCAAGACGGGCGAGGTGCGCACCGTGCTCGAGGAGAAGAGCGCGACGCAGATCGGCGACGCCTCGCAACCCGAGAACCTCTGGCGCATCCTCCCCGGGACCAACGAGTTCATCTGGTGGAGCGACCGCGATGACTGGACGCACCTCTACCTCCACGACCTCACCACCGGGGCGCTCAAGAACCGCATCACCACCGGCGACGGGAACGTCACCGACATCATCCGCATCGACGAGAAGAAGCGGCAGATCTGGTTCACCGCCGTCGGGCGCGAGGCGGGGCGCGATCCGTACCACAATCTGTTCTATCGCATCGGCTTCGACGGGAAGGGGCTCACGCTCCTCACCCCGGACGTCGGCAACCACACCGTCTCGCTGTCACCGGACGGGAAGTACTTCGTCGACACCTACTCCACGCCGGACACGCCCCCCGTCACCGTACTGCGCGACGCCAACGGGAAGGTGGTCCTCCCGCTGGAGAAGGGCGACATCTCCCGATTGTTGGCCTCCGGCTGGCGCGCGCCGATTTCGGTGACGGCCAAGGCGCGTGACGGGAAGACCGACGTGTACGGACTCATGTACGTCCCGTCGAAGCTCGATTCGACGAAGAAGTACCCGATCATCAACCACATCTACCCGGGGCCGCAGTCGGGGAGCGTGGGGCCGCGCATGTTCATCCCCGCGCGCGGCGACAACCAGGCGCTGGCCGAACTCGGCTTCATCGTCGTCGAGATCGACGGGCTGGGGACGCCGGGGCGCTCCAAGACGCTGCGCGACTTCTACTACGGGCGCATGGGCGACAACACCCTCCCCGACCAGGTCTCGGCGATGAAGGACCTCGCCACGCGCTACCCGTTCATCGACATCGACAAGGTGGGGATCTGGGGGCACTCCGGCGGCGGCTTCGCCACCGCGTCGGCGATGTTCCGCTACCCCGACTTCTTCAAGGTCGGCATCTCGGAATCCGGCAACCACGACAACCGCAACTACGAAGACGACTGGGGAGAGCGCTACCAGGGGCTGCTGACGAAGACCGGACCTAACGACAACTACGCCGAGGAAGCCAACCAGACGCACGCGAAGAACCTGAAGGGGAAGCTCTTCCTGATCCACGGGCAGATGGACGACAACGTCCCGCCGGTGAACACGCAGCTGGTGGTGGACGCACTGATGAAGGCGGGGAAGGACTTCGACCAGATCATGCTCCCGCACGCGCGCCACGGCTTTGGCCCCGACGCGGCGTACATCATGCGCCGTCGCTGGGACTACTTCGTGACCAACCTGCAGGGGAACATCCCGCCCAAGGAGTACCAGATCGGGAAGCCGCGGGTGGTGCCGTGATGCGGCGCCTCGTCCTACCGCTCCTTGCCATCGTTGCGCCTTCCCTGCAGGCGCAACGCTCAGCGGCGCCGGCGCCACTCGCCGCGCGCACGGTCGACTCCATCGTCGCCGTCGCCCTCAAGACCTTCCCCACGCCCGGCGTCGCCGTCGCCGTCATCCAGGACGGCAAGGTGGTTGTCGCGAAGGGATACGGGGTGAAGAAGCTCGGCGAGGCCGCACCGGTCACGCCGCACACGCGCTTCGGCATCGCCTCCAACACCAAGGTCTTCACCGCCATCGCGCTCGGGATGCTGGTGGAAGAGGGGAAGCTGGCGTGGGATGCCCCGGTCATCCGCTACCTCCCGCAGTTCGCGATGTACGACCCGTTCGTCACACGCGAGATCACGGTGAAGGACCTCCTCGTGCATCGCAGCGGGCTCGGGCTCGGCGCCGGCGACCTCCTCTGGTGGCCCGCCTCGACCTACAACCGCGCGGAGATCATGCGCCGGTTGCGCTACATCAAGCCGGCCACCTCGTTCCGGTCGGCGTACGCCTACGACAACGTGCTCTATCTCGTCGCCGGGGAGATCATCGAGGCGGTGAGCGGGATGCCGTGGGAGCAGTTCATCGAGACGCGCATCCTGCAGAAGGTGGGGATGACGCACAGCACCTCGCGCCACGGTGATGCCGCGGCGCCGGGCGATGTGGCGCACACGCACACCCTGCTCGAGGGGGCGCTCAAGCCGATCGCGCCGATGACGAGCGACAACACGAATCCTGCCGGCGGGATCAACAGCGGCGCCGAGGACATGGCCAAGTGGGTGCAGTCGCTCCTGGACTCGGGGAAAGTGGGGGATGGGAGTCGGCTGTACTCGCCGGCGACGGCGCGGATGATCCAGGCACCGGTGACGCCGATGCCTAACGGGATGCCGCCGAAGGAACTCGCCCCGCTGGCGAGCGACTTCTCGTTCTACGCACTCGGGCTCGACGTGGGGACATATCGCGGGCGCAAGCTCATGCACCACACGGGCGGGCTTCCGGGCTACCTGTCGTCGGTGGCGTGGATTCCGTCGGAACGGGCGGGGGTGGTGGTGCTCACCAACGACGAGTCACCGACCTTCCTCGCGCTCACCTGGACGCTGATGGAGCGCGTGCTGCGCGTGCCGCAGCCGTTCGACTTCCTGGCCGGCTACGACGCGCTGCTCAAGCGCCAGCAGCAGGCGCTCGCCGCGATGGCCCGCCAGGCGCAAGCCGCCCGCGACTCGCTGTCGCGCCCGTCGCTGGCGCTGGCGAGGTATGCCGGCGGCTACGCCGACGCCTGGTACGGCGACATCGACATCGCCCACGAGAACGGTGGGTTGGTGATCACCTTCTCGCACACGCCGCAGCTGGTGGGCGACCTGGTCCCCTGGCAGCACGACACCTTCCTGGTGCGGTGGCGCGACCGCGAGCTGCGCGCCGACGCGTACATCACCTTCATGCTCACGCCGGACGGCGGCATCGATAACGCGAAGATGGTCCCCGCCTCGCCGGAGGTGGACTTCTCGTTCGACTTCCAGGACCTGGAGTTGAAGCCGCGGCGGAAGTAGGCGGGTGGCGGCAATGCGAAGCGGGCGCCGGCAGCTGCAGCCGGCGCCCGCCTTGTCTTTGGGAGAGACGCTGCCGCGCTACTTCACGCGATCGAACCGCACCCCGCGCACGCGCCCGTCGGCCAGGGTGAAGCCGGTGATCTTTCCCGCCTTGTCGCGCGTGAACTGCACGGTGGCGCCGAAGTCGGCGACGAAGCCATCGCGGAAGGCCGGGACCATCGATGCGTCGTCGAGCTTGCGGTTGAAGACGGCGAGCGACGAGTCCTTGACCGAGAGCTCGTAGCGCACGTCGAGTTCCGGCGAGTAGTAGGCGCCGGCATAGGCGGCAAGGGCGGCGGCGTCCGGAGTGAACGGCGCCTCCTTGCGGAAGAAGAAGTCGCGCGTGGTGCGCGGTTGCTGCAGGACGCCGAGGACGCTTGCGCCTGACGACTTGAGGACGAGCGCCCCCGGGCCGGAGCGTACGGTCGAGTCGCTCGTCGGCGTCAGCGTGCGCCCGTCGGCGAGCTTGAGCGTCGCGCCATCGAGCCGGATGCGGAGGACGGACTGGCTGATGGTATCGCGATAGGTCCCGACCCAGCGCTGCTTGGCCTCGGCGGCGATGGGGCGCTCCACCGTGTCGACGGCGAGTGCCTGCGGCGGGGCGGTGGTTCCAATCAGGACGTCGGCGACGTTGCGCAGCAAGGCGCTAGGAACCGCGCTCGCCGCGTTGCACAGCACGGAGATGGCGATGCCGCGCGCCGGATAGCGCTCGACCTGGGCGCGATAGCCGGCGTCGGCGCCGCCGTGGCCGATGGCCGACAGTCCGCGATAGGTGAGGACCGAGAGCCCGTAGCCGTAGTTGGTCGGCGTCCCGTCGTTGAGCGTCGCGCTGGTCTGCGCCGCCGCGACGAGCGCCTTGCTCCCTACCGTTGGAGCATCGAGGTTGGCCATCCACTTGAGCAGGTCGCCGGCCGTCGTGAAGAGCGACGTCGCGCCGTACGTGTCGAAGACCGGGATCGAGATCTTCCACCCACCGCCCGGGCGCGGCTCGTACGCCGACGTCCGTCCGAGGACAATCATCGAGTGGTCGTCATGGAAGTGCGTCGACGTCATCCCCAGCGGAGCGAAGATGCGCTCCTGCGCAAACTCACGCAGCGACTTTCCGCTCACGCGCTTCACGATCACGGCCAGCAGCGTGTAGCCGGTGTTGGAGTAGACCCACTCGGCGCCGGGCTTGAAGTTCGTCCCCTGCTGCCGGGAGACGATGCGCATCACGTCCTGCTCGGTGATGAGGTCTTCCGGGAAGCGCCAGCCGGCATAGCCAAGCAACTGCCACTGGTCGCGCAGTCCGCTGGTGTGATGGATGAGGTGACGGATCGTGATGACCTGGCCGTAGTTCGGAATCTCGGGGACGTACTTCCGGATGTCGTCGTCCAGCGTTAGGCGTCCATCCTCAGCGAGGAGCGCAACCGAGTAGGCGGCGAATTCCTTGGAAATCGACGCCACGTGGAAGATCGACTGCGGCGTGATGGCAATCGCGTGCTGCAGGTCGCTCATCCCGTAGCCGCGTGCGTAGACCTCGCGCCCGTTCTGCGAGATGCCGAGCGCGCACCCCGGGGAGTCGGTGCGATCCCATCGCGAGAAGACCGCGTCGACCCTGGCGCGCGTGTCGGCGGGGAGTGGAGCCTGCGCGGGCGCGCTCGACGGCGCCAGGAGCGCGATGAGTGTTGTGTGCGCGGCAAGGGCAAGCGGGCGAACGACGAGACGTCGAGAGGAGTGCATGCGCAGGGCGGTGCGGGTGAGCGACGTGGGACGGGACGGTGGGGAATTCGACCCAATCGGAGCCACTCGATGATGCGATACGTTCCCGCCTTGCGCGAGAGCCACGGCGGGTGCGCGAGCGGGGAGCGACGATGCGTAAGCAGCGCCTAAGCGCCCCCCTAATCATCCGCTGGCAGGTTGCGCGTGGCGAGGCGCGGATTAGCCGCGACTCGCGCCCCTTATCAATAGAGAGGTTGCCGCATGAATCCCCCCAGCATTGCGTTCAGCACCTTCACGCGCGCGGCGTTCGCCGCCCTCGTCCTCGGCACCGCGTTCGCCGGCTCGGCACACGCGCAGTCGCGCGCGGGCGGTTCATCGCTGCGCGTCGGCATCATCGGCGGCGCCAGCTCGGCGACGATCGGTGGCAAGGACGCCGACGACGCCGATCGCCGTACCGGCTTCCTGGCCGGCGCCTATCTCGTGAAGCCCATCGCCGGCTCGCTCGCCCTGCGTCCGGAGCTGCTGCTCTCGCAGAAGGGCGCGAAGACGACGCTCGTGGAGGAGGACATCACCGCCGAGGCGGAGCTGAAGCTGACCTACATCGACGTCCCGGTGTTGCTGCAGTTCGAGCCGAGCGCCGCAAGCGCCGTTCGTCCGCATGTGTATGCCGGTCCGTCGTTCGGCTTCAAGTCCAACTGCAAGCTCGAGGCGACGGCTGGTGATCAGTCGGGGAGCATCGACTGCGACAGCGACTTCGACCTCAAGTCGTTCGACCTGGGTGGCGTGGTCGGTGCCGGGATCGGTTTCCCGTTAGGCGGCATCGGGGCGACGGTGGGGGCGCGCTACCAGCACGGCTTCTCCGACATCGCCAAGGACGCGACGGTCAAGAACCGCGTCTTCTCGATCTACGGGAGCGTGGAGTTTGGGAAGCGGTAACCGCCGCCCATGATTCGGGTGCTGCAGCGTACGCCGCCGGATTGCCTCCGGCGGCGTTTCGCGTGAGTGGCTGCCGTGGCGTTCGTTGCGACAAACTCACCGCGGCGCCACTGGCGTGGGGGGCGATGTGGTGCGAGTGTGCAGGAGCCGTTGGCACCTCACGCGCCACGCGCTCACCCATGCAGCGCCAGTCCCTTTACCACTCGCCCATGTCCCATTCCATGTCGCGCGCCGTCCGCCTCGTCCCGACGCTCGCCGCGCTCGCCCTTCCATTCGCTGCCGCACCGCTGGCCGCACAGCAGGAAGTCGTCGACTCGACCACCCTCCGCCAGCTCTACGCCGACGAGATGAGCAAGGGACAGGTGATGTCGATCGCCAGCTGGCTCACCGACGTCCACGGCCCGCGCCTCACCGGATCGCCAGGTGCAAAGGCGGCGGGGGAGTGGGCGGTGAAGACGATGAAGGAGTGGGGGCTGGCCAACGTGGGCTTCGAGTACTGGAGCCCCAAGTTCCCCGGGTGGCGCAACGACCACCTCACGCTGCGCGTCGTGGCTCCGCTGGCGTTCGACGTGGCCGTGGCGCCGCGCGCCTGGTCGCCGAGCACCAAGGGAGCGGCGAAGGGGGAGGCCGTCGTGGCGATGCTGGGCGCGTGGGCCGACACGGCGAAGTACGCCGGGACGCTCAAGGGGAAGTTCGTCCTCCTCGGCGCCGCACCGACGCTCGCACCGCACGCCAAGCCCGACGCGAAGCGCTACACCGATGAGGAGCTGGACAAGATGGCCGGCGCCGGCGTCCCCGACCCGCGCACCGGTGGCTTCGCGATCCCGCGCGACCCGGCGGCGATGTCGAACATGGCGCGCCGCTTCGGCGGGAACGCCTTCCGCCCGGCGAACGACACCGCGGCGTTGCGCTGGTTCGCGAAGCAGGGGGTGCTCGGCATCCTCCTCCCCGCGCGCGGCGACGACGGGACGATCTTCACCGACAACGGCTACCCGCGCACCGCCGGCGTGGCGCAGGTGCCGATGGTGCACGTGGCGGGTGAGCACTACGGGCGCATCGCCCGCATCCTCGAGAAGGGGGTGCCGGTCACGCTGTCGCTCGACATGGCCAACACCCAAACGCCGGAAGCCGAATCGTTCAACGTCGTGGCCGAGATCCCGGGAACCGACCCGGCGGTGAAGGACGAAGTCGTGATGCTGGGCGCGCACTTCGATTCGTGGCATGCCGGGACCGGCGCCACCGACAACGCGGCCGGCTCGGCGGTGATGATGGAGGCGATCCGGCTGATCAAGGCGAGCGGGCTCAAGCCGCGCCGCACCATCCGCATCGGGCTGTGGACGGGCGAGGAGCAGGGGCTGTTCGGCTCGCGCGAGTACGTGGCGCGCCACTTCGGCGAGCGCGTGTTCAAGAGCGACTCGTCAGGCTTTGCCCCTACCGATACCGTGCGGGCACTGCCGGAGTACGAAAAGCACGCCGGCTACTTCAACGTCGACAACGGGACTGGGCGCATCCGCGGCGTGTACCTGCAGGGGAACACGCAGGTGAAGGACGCCTTCAGCGCGTGGATCACCCCATTCAAGGACAAGGGGGTGACGACGGTGACGCCGGCCAACACCAGCGGGACCGACCACCAGGCCTTCGACGCCGTCGGGCTGGGCGGGTGGCAGTTCATCCAGGACCCCGTCGACTACGACACGCGCACGCACCACTCCAACCAGGACGTGTACGAGCGGCTGGTGCCGGACGACATGAAGCACAACGCGGCAGTGGTCGCGGGCTTCGTGTGGCAGGCGGCGCAGCGGTCGACCAAGCTGCCGGGGAAGGCGGGGTGGCCGATTGTGGTGAGCGACAAGAAGTCGAAGCCGGTGTCGGAGTAGCTGGGGGTAGCTGGGGTCAGAGCTGGGGTCAGAGCTGGGGTCAGAGCTGGGGTCAGAGCTGGGGTCAGAGCTGGGGTCAGAGCACAGCTCTGACCCCATTGCTTGGCCCCTACGTTGTCTCCGCCAGAATCGCCCTGACCCCCTGCACGATCTCATCCGCCGTCGCCTCGTATTTGAAGACCAGCCGCACCTTTCCATTCGGGTCGAGCGCGTAGAGCCGGGTCGAGTGCGTGACGGTGTACTTGGCCGCCGAGTTCGGCGTGGGAATGATCTGGTACGATGCCCCGTACAATTTCACCACGGGATCGATCTCGGCCTTCGTCCCCGTCAGCCCGAGCGCGTCGAGCTTGAAGTTCGAGAGGTCGAGCTTGAGGACGTCCGGCGTGTCGCGCTCGGGATCGACGGTGATGTAGAGCGTCTTCACCTTCTCCCGATCGTCGCCGAGCTGCTGCGCCACCGTGGTGAGCTTGGAGAGCGTGGTGGGGCAGACGTCGGGGCAGAACGAGTAGCCGAAGAAGATCAGGACGACCTTGCCGCGCTGCGATGCGAGGTCGAAGCGCTGGCCGTTGTGGTCGGTGAGGGTGAAGTCGCCGCCGATCGGCTCGATGGGGAGCGACGGCTTCTTCGAGCATGCCGCGCCCGCGGCGAGCAGCGCAATCACCAGGGACGCGGTGCGCGCCTTACGAGCCGCACGCACCGCGCGGACGAACGGCAAAGCGCCGCCGCTCATCGCATCCCTCCCATCTTTCGCACCTCGGCGGCCACCTGGAGCTTGGTGCCATCGTCGAGGGTCAGCGTCACCTGCACCGTGTCACCGGCGGCCAGCGGCTTCTTCACCCCGAAGATCATCAGGTGATAGCCGCCGGGCTTGAGCTCGGCCTTCCCGCCGGCGGGGATGGCGATCTGCTTCACCGGCGACATGCGCATCATCTCGTTCTCGCGAATCATCTCATGCAGCTCGAGCGTGTCGGCCACTTGGGTCGAGCCGCTGACGAGGGCGCGGGCGGCCGTGCCCTTGTTCTCGAGGGTGAGGAAGATTCCCGTTACCTTGCGTCCGGCGGGGGCTTCGCGGACCCACGCGTCGTGGGCGGTGACGGCGGTGCCCTGCGCGCCGACACTAAACGGCGACAGCGAGCACAGGGCAACGGCGCCGACGAGGGCGCGTGTGATGGCCGAAAGGGCGATGTTCATGGGAGCGTTGTCGGTGAGGAGTTGGGACGAGCCAGGGAGAGGACGTACAGCGCCAGCGAGCGGCGCTGCATCTCGGAGAGGTGTGGATAGCGCGGCATGGAGCCACCGTTGGTGATTCCGGTGGCGATGGTCTGGGCGATGGCGCGTTCGTCCAGTCCCGTGCGAAACGCTCCCGCAGCGCGGAAGTCGCGCGGCGGTGGGTTGAGCGTCGCCCCCACGGGACCGTCGCCGTAGCCGTTGAGGCCGTGACAGGAGATGCACCCGTTGGAGGCGAAGAGGTCGCGCCCCGCCTGCACTGTCGCTTTGGGGTTGCGCACGCTGTCCGGCGCCCCCGGTGTCGCATTGAAGAGCTTCACGAACCAGCGGGGGAAGCCGCTGGCGACGGCAGCGGAGAGCGCCGAGTCGAGCTGGGCGTACTCCACCACGCGTACGTGCAGGCCGGCAGGCGGTGCGTGCGCGAAGCGGACGGTCACCCGCGCCGAGTCACCGGCCACGAGCGGACGCGCGGACGGGGTGATGATGGCGAACGTGCCGTTCGGGTCGAAGTCGACGCGGGTCCCCGCGTCGAGCGGGACGCGTTCGACGCGCACCTGCGCGGCGTCGGCGCTCGTGTCGGGATCCGTAGCATCGAAGGCGTGGTCGCGATGCCGGGCGAAGGTCACTCGGCTCGCGCCGTCCACCTCGGCGCCGACGACCGTGTCGGCGACCGTTCCTCCGTTGCGCGCGGTGAAGTACAGGGTGGGGGGAAGGAGTCCGTTCCCCGCGACGATGACCGCCCGTTCGACGGCCACCGAGCCGCTGCCGCTCGCGCAGGCGCCGGTCGCGGCCGTCAGGAGCAACCCGACTGCAGCAGCGAGTCGTGCCGCGCGATGCGCCACGCGCCGCCGGCGCGTCGGCGCGCCGGACGGTCGATTCGATGGATGATTGAAATGCGATCGCGCGGGGCCCACCGAGAGGGTGCGCCACATCGCGACCACCCGCGGCATGCGCATGGCGGTCCCGGACGACGTGCGTTCCGTTGGAGACGGATGCCCGACCGACGCACCGGGTCCGGCGCGTTCTCGTCAGGCGTGGACGCTACGAGGCCAGGGGCGCGGGCGGGGCGTTGCCGAAGGGGAGGAGGTGCGCGTCGCGGGAGTCGAGGCGTGGCCCCGCGTCGTGAATCGCGACGGGCGCGGCGAGGAGCCGCGGTGCGTCGGGAAGGGGAGCGGGCGCGGCGCCAAGCGCGATCGCCGGCGGGACGCAGCAGTGTCCGACGCAGGTACATGGGGCGCCATCGGGCACCTGGTGGTGCTCGGCAGGGGCGGCGGGCGGCGCGTGATGCGCGACGGCGGGCATCGGCATCTCGTGCGCAGCATGCGCGTCGTGCACCTGGTGGATCCCCGACGCGGCGCCGGACGTGCGATGCCCTCCGTCGTGGTCCCCCGTCGAGCAGCAACGGTAGGCCCCCCCGACGGATGGCGCCCCGACGAGGAACAGGAAGAGAAGCCCCGTCCTCAGCAGGCGCGACGCGAAGAACCGGCGCAAATCACGCATCCTGCCCGCGATGATTGCCCCTCGCGCAACGAGCAGTCAAGAGAGGTTCAGGCGAACTGGGGTCAGGTTCGGAACCTGACCCCGGCTCTGACCCCAGCTCTGACCCCAGCTCTGACCCCAGCTCTGACCCCAGCTCTGACCCCGGCTCTGACCCCAGCTCTCACCCCAGGGGCCCCACCTCACATCTTCGGCTTGGATGCGACCTGCAACCGGTACAACAACACCGCCGCCCGCTTGGTCAACGGCGCCAGCATGTTGAGGTTCGCCGTCTCCTTGTCGGTGTGATCATCCCACCCGGCCAGCCCAATCCCATCGATCGCCGAGCTTACAAACGGCGCCACGAACGACACGTCGGCGGCGCCAGCCTTGGAGGGGTCGACGGCGACCACCGCGCCAAACCCCAGGTCGCGGCTCCCCTGGTCGTAGCGCGCCAGCAGCGCCTTGTTCCCCTCCGAGGGCGCCATGGGCGGGTAGCCGTCCTCGAAGGTGATCGTCGATTGCGTCCCCGGGAGCGGCTGCGCGACGATCTCCTGCATCACGCGCTTGGCCTCCGCCAGCTGCTCGGGCGAAATGGTGCGGATGTCGCCGCTCACCTGCATCGACTTGGCGACGACGTTGGTCTTGCCGGCCGCCGAGCCGTCGGTGCGCGTGCTGTCGAGCCTCACCGCTGTCCCGCCTAACGCCACACCTGGGTTGAAGGTGAGGTACTGTTGCGAGGCAAGGCGCTCGCGGAAGGCGTTGAGGACGCGCGCCGATTCGTAGATGGCGCCGAAGCCGACCTCCTGACGGAAGATCTGCGACGAGTGCGCCGGGTTGCCCGTGGAGGTGAGGACCCACCCGCCGGCGCTGCGGCGCGCGATGACGGCGGTCTTGGGGTCGCCGGAGCCGTCCTCGAAGCCGAGGGCATACTGCGTGGTCTTTGCGATCTCGCGGATGTCGCGCCGCGCGAGCTCCTGCGGCGCACCTTCCTTCTCCTCATCCCCGTGCATGATGACGGTGATGTGCATGTCCTTGAGTGCCCCGGTCGTCTTGAGCGCCTTGAGGGCGTGCACGATGATCACGTCGCCCCCCTTCATGTCGATGATCCCGGGGCCGCGCGCAGTGCTGTCGGTGAGGCGCTCGAATTTCTGGAACGGGTGCGACGGCTCGAACACCGTATCGAGGTGCCCGATCAGCAGTACGTGCGGGCCGCTCCCCTTGTGCTCGGCAATGAGGTGGCCGGCACGCTGGAACGGGGCGCCATCGACCCACCGCGTGGTGAAGCCGAGCGCGTCGAACTCCTGGCGCATCACGTCACCCACGGCGCGCACGCCGGCGAGGTTCATCGTCCCGCTGTTGATGTTGACGATGCGCTCGAGGAGGGCGAGCGCCTCGCCGTTGCGCGCGTCGACGGCGCGGGCGATGGCCTGCTCGGCGGGGGCGAGCGACTGCGCGCCGGCGTTAGGCGCGGACGCGAAGGCGAGGAGAGCGCCGACGCCAAGGGCAAGGCGCGCGGCGGGACGAACGCTGGGCATCGACATCACGTCAGGTGAGGCTACGAGTGTGAGGGCTTCACGTGCACCAGCCACCAGTATACCGGGATCCCCGTCATGGCGAGCGCGGTCCCGATGAGCGTCTCCATCGGGCGCGCGGCGACGGCGCTCACGAGGAAGGCGGCCATCACCACGATGTACACCACGGGGGTGAGCGGGTAGCCGGGGGTGCGGTAGCCGGTCGAGTCGGGATGGCGCCGCCGGAGCCGGAAGATCGCCGCGACCATCAGGATGTTCATGGCCTGGAAGGGGACGACGAAGAAGTTCACCAGGCGGGAGAACGAGCCGAAGAAGAGGAGCGCGGCGATCGACGTGGCGGCGGTGAAGAGGATGGCGGTGTTGGGCGTCGCGGTGCGCGTGGCGACGCGCCCCACGCGCGCAAAGAACCAGCGCAGCGCCCCGCGCGACTCGGCGGCGTGGGCGTCGGCCATCGTATAGAAGAGGCGCGGGAGCGTCATCACGAGCCCGCCGAGCGCGCCAAAGATCGAGACCATCATGAGGACGTCGAGCCACGGCCCGCCGCGCGCGCCATAGGCGGCGGTGGCGACGGTCGAGGCGATCGTCGCCGGCGCGGCGCGCATCGCGGCGAGCGGGACGACGCGGAGGAAGGCTACGTTGACGACGAGATAGAGGAGCGTGAGCGCGCCGACGCCGATCGCCATCCCCAGCGGGAGGTCGCGCCCGGGGCGGCGCACTTCGCCCGCGACGTGCGAGACGTCGATCCATCCGTCGTAGGTGAAGAGGACGGCGGCGACGCCGAGCCCGACGAAGCGAAAGAAGGCGAGCGCGCCGCTCCCATCGCTCCCTTCGGCCGGGACAACCGCCGGCGCCGCGGCCGGCGCCGCCAGGAGCAACGCGCCGGCGATGAGGGCGACGATGCCGGCAACCTTCACCGTCGTCACCAGCACCTGTACGCGCCCGCCCCAGTTGACCCCCGCGAGGTTGATCGCGGCGAAGAAGGCGATCGCCGCGGCGCCCCACCACACCGGAGGAATCGCGACCGAGGAGCCAACGACACGCTGCATGAACTCGCCGAAGGCGATCGCGATCCCGGCCACGGAGCCGGGGCCGCTGACCCACAGCTCCATCCAGACGAGGACGAAGCCCCACAAGGGCGAGTACCCCTCGCGCAGGACGTGATACGTCGCGCCGGCGTGCGGGAGGAGTCGGCATAGCTCGGCCAACGTGAGCGCCCCGCACAGCGTGATGAGCCCGCACAGCGCCCAGATGAAGTGCACCTGCCACGGATGCTGTGCGACCGCGGCGAGCTCGCCCGGGGTGAAGAAGACGCCGGAGCCGAGCATGTTGCCGGCGACGAGGGCGACGACGGCGGAGAGGCCGAGTTGTCGCTTGAGCGCGCCGTCGCTGCGTCCTGTGGTCGCACCGGCAGCGCTGCCTGACGAGTCGCTCACGCGTTCACCGCGCGCACCGCCTGCACGAGCTGCGTCACCTGCGATTGCACCACGCGGTCGCTGTGGTGGCGCCCGCTGCGCAGCGACGTCCCGACGATGGCGCCATCGGCGAACGGCATCAGCGCTGGCGCGTTCTGGGGCGTCAGCCCGCTCCCGATGAGGACGGGGAGGGCGGTTGCATGTGCCGCCTGCAGGTCGGCCACATCCGGTCCGATCCCCGTCTCCGCCCCGCTGATGATCACCGCGTCGGCCCCTGCCGCCTCTGCCTCGCGCGCCGACCGTGCCAGCGGCTTGGGGCCATCGATCATCGTCGTGTACTTCACCTGCAGGTCGGTGTACAGCTGCACGTGCTCGGCGCGGATCGCCTGACGATAGGCGAGGATCGCCTCCGGCTCGGGCTCGAAGGGGCCGAGCTTGGTCATGACGCGATCGACGAAGAAGTCGATGCGGATGAAGCGCGCGCCGGTCATCGCCGCGACGGCGAGCGAGGCGCGCCAATCGTTGAGGAGGACTTCCACGCCGATGGGGATCTTTGCCCGGGCGACCACTTCGCGCGTCACGCGCGTCATCGCCGCGTGGATCTCCGCGCCACCGACCATCGTGTGCGGCTGGTCGAAGTCGTTCTCGACCAGGGCGCCGTCGACGCCCCCGGCCTCGAGTCGCTCCAGATCGGCGAGCGCCGCCTCGACCACCGCATCGATCGAGGTGAAGGCTGGATATCCCGGCATCGGCGGAAGGGCGATCATCCCGATCACGGGGCGCGCCATGGGAAAGAGCGAGCGAAAGCGGCTCACGGCCTAACGCTCATCGGCAAAGGCTCCCAGGTGTCGGATGACGCGCGCTGCGCGGGCGGCGCCGGCGCGCATGGCGGCGGCGATGTCGCGGTGACGCGCAAAGTGCACCGAGAAGGCCGCCTGATACGCATCACCGCAGCCGGTGCTGTCGACGCATTCCGCTGGTGGCACTGGCTCCGCCGCGGCGAAGGTCGCCGACCCGTTCACCAGCGCCGTACTCCCGAGCCCCCCATGCGTGACGACGAGGACGCTACGGCGCCCGCGGGTGCGCGGCAAGAGTTGCTCGGCGACGCCCTCGGGCGCGCTGAGAAAGAGGACGTCGAGACTCTCGAGCAGCGCATCGAGCACGGCGGTGCCGTCGCCCAGGTCCGCACCGTCGAGCAGGTCCGCCACTCGGAGCGCGCGCACGTCGCGCAGCGCGATCACCGACGACACGAGCGGGACGAGCTGGCGGAAGTACGGTATGGCGATGACGTCGGCAGTCCGCAACATCGCCATCGCGGCGGCGTCCAACCGGAAGTCGGCGAGCACGCCCTCGTCGTAGCCGCCCGGCGGGAAGATGCGCTCTCCGCCAGCCGCAAGGCTGACCTGCTGCGACGCCGTGCGCCCGGCGCGCGTCGCCACGTGCGTGGCGTCGATCCCCTCGCGCGCCAGCGCCGCGCGTACCCGAGCACCCGCACCGTCGTCGCCTGTGCAGCTGACGAGCGACGCGCTCGAGGCACCGGCCCGCAGGGCGTGGACTGCGAAGTTGAGCGAGATCCCGCCCACGCACTCCGTGCCACGCTCGAGGTAGCAGTCGATGGTGCATTCGCCGACGGCGGCGATGTGCATAACGCGGGGAGCGTCTCTGTGAGGGGACCAGGCGCGACGCCCACCCTCGCGCCGACGGCCACAACCTACCGTGCAGCTCGGGGATCAGCGAGGCGTCCACCCCGCCCCCCCCAGACGACACGATCCCCGGACGCCGCAGCGGCATCCGGGGATCGCGCGTGGAACTGCGAGCGATGCGCCGAGGCGTTACGGCGTGGTCGCCGTGCACCCCGTGAACGCCGGGTTGTTGCGCTCGGCCTGCGCCGGGATCAGCACCAGGTCGTTGCCGTAGGCGCCCCCCTTGAAGTACGGCCCGTTGGGGTACACCGAGGTTGCAGCGCGCTTGTAGTCCTTCACCAGGCGCCGCATGTCGCCCAACCGGTGCGCCGTCCCCCAGAACCAGAAGGCGCGTTCGCGGAAGAGGAGGTCTTCGCGCGCGGTGGTCGACCCCGGATCGGCGAGCGGCGTGAGCGCCGCGTTCGTGGCCCGCGCGTCGTTCACCTTGCCCAGCCAGCCGGCGGCGTTCCCCGCCTTGAGCAGCGCTTCGGCTTCGATGAGCCGCGCCTCGACGCCCGTCGCCAGCGGGATGGGCGCGTTCGCGGTGGCGAAGACCGTCTGCGTGAAGTGGATCGCGCCATCCTGGCCGGCACGCGGCGTCGGCGTACCATTGGCGCCGCGAATCACCGTGACGCGCGGGTCGCGCGCCGAGATGTAGTCCATCCCCACGCCACCTTCCTTGTCCGCCGGGGCGTAGTTCAGCGTCCCGTTCATCCAGTCGTAGATCGCGTTCACGACGGAGGTGGCCGAGTACGAGACGTTGAAGACGAAGCTGCTCGGCACACTCGCCACCGCCGTCGCCGCCTCACTGTATCGCGCAAGATCGGTCAGGACGCGGCCGCGCCCCACCGCGGCGAGGTTCCGGAACGGCTGGTCGGCCGTCGTCGTCCCCAGCGTCGTCGCCGCCGTGTCGAAGTAGGCGAGGGCACGCGTGAACATCTGCGCCGTGGTGAGGATGTCGGTCTTGGGATCGAGGTCGTTGGCATCGGCGACCGGGATCCCGCTGCAGTAGTTCTCGGCGAGGATGACATAGGCAAAGCCCTGCAGCGCGTACAGGTGCCCCACCTGCGTGGCCTTGGTCGCCTTCTCGGTCGCGGTTCCCTCGGGCGCGAACTCCTTGAGCGCCTTGATGGCGCGAACGGTCTGCGTGGTGGACTGCCCCACGAAGGCCCACGTGGTGTTGAGTGGTTGCACCGCTTCGTTCTGCGCCCGGCTGTCGAGGTGCTCGGTCCCGCCGCGTGCCGACTCGATCTCGTCGGTGAGCATCCCGCTGGTGATGTTGACGCCGTGGAACGACCCGCCGTAGTCGCCACCGTAGAAGGCGGCAAAGTTGCCGATCGCCGAGGCGCGCAGCGCCGCCGCGCCGACGGCGCTCGCCGCTTTGTCCGGGGTGATCTGGTCCGGGGTCTGCACGTCGAGCATGCTGGAGGTGCTGCATGCGACGCCTGCCCATGCGAGGGCGGCGGCCGCCAGCACCGTGAAGAGTGATCTATTGGTCATCGGTTCGCTCGTGTCGTTGTGGATGCACCGGGCAACGCATCAGAACTGGATGTTGACGCGGGAGATGAAGTAGCGAAGCGGCGGTTGCGCCGTGAGTTCGCTGTTGCCTCCGCCGGTGTTGGCCACGGAGTTGTTCGACTCCGGATCGATCCCCGGATACTTGCTCCACGGATAGCCCAGGTTGCGCGCCGCGACGTTGATGGAGACGGAGCGCGAATGCAGCCAGCGTGCCGCGAGGTTGGCCGGCAGCGTGTAGTTTGCCGAGATCTCGCGCAGCTTCATGAAG
This sequence comes from Gemmatimonadaceae bacterium, assembly GCA_046327755.1. Lineage (GTDB taxonomy): Bacteria > Gemmatimonadota > Gemmatimonadetes > Gemmatimonadales > Gemmatimonadaceae > SCN-70-22. Next base: position 158,572 of record JAXLXW010000007.1, on the reverse strand, counting down.
TCGTTCGGGACGTAGTAGCCCCACACCGTGCGCTTGCTGGAGCTGTTGGCCGCCGTGGCGGCCGCCTGGTTGGCGAGCGACGCCTTGGGGTCGTTGACCGCCTCGCAGTTGCCGCTCGACTGGCAGCGCCATTCCTCATACTGCCAGCGCTTGTAGAAGTCGCCGCGGTAGTCCATGAGCACCGACACCTGCAACGCGCGATTGAGGAAGCCCAGCGTCGTGCTGAGCCCCGCCTCGCGCTGCGGGAGCGAGGAGCCCTTGTAGGCGAGGGCGGTCGGGACGTCGATCTCATCGTCGCCAATGAGCCCGTCGCCGTTCTTGTCCGAGAACGATGCGATCTTGCGGTCCCACAGGCCAAAGAGCGGATAGCCGACTTCGTTGCGGGCGCCGGGGGTCGTCGGGAGCGGGACGTTGCCCGCGTCGACGAGCTTGTTCTTGAGGAGCGAGCCGTTCGCATGCAGGTCGAGCGAGAGGGCGCGGCTGCGCAGCACGGCCACGTCCACCGTGAGCTCGGTCCCGCGATTCTCGACCGCGGCGAGGTTCTGCCACTGCGTCGGCGAGCCGGAGCCGATCGCCGTGCCGTACGAGGGCGGCAGCGGACGGTTGAACAGCGCGTCGCGCGAGAGCTTGCGGAACATCGTCGCCTCGACGTTGATGCGACCGTCGAGGAAGCCGACGTCGAAGCCACCTTCGACCTCGGTGGTGACTTCAGGCTTCAGGTTCTGGTTGCCGATGGAGGCGAGGCGGAGCCCCGGCTCATCGGCCGACGTCCCAGTGGGGAAGGCGGCGGCGCCGAGGAACTGGAGTGCGGCGATGGTGCTGGGCTGCACGCCGGCCTTGCCGTACGCGGTGCGAAGGCGGAGGCGATCGACGCCGGGGAGCTTGGGGAACCACGCTTCGTCGGAGATGACGTACGACACGGCAGCGCGCGGATAGATGGTGCGCTTGGCCTCGCGCCCGAAGGCGGAGGTCTGGTCGGTGCGCATGGCACCGGTCAGGAAGAGGCGATCGCGCCACGACACCGCTTCCTCGACGAAGGCGCCGTACGTCGCTTCCTCGGAGGTGAACTCCCACGACTCGCGCTGGCGCGCCGAGTTGGGGGTGGAGGCGCCGGGCGGGAGTCCGTAGCCGCGCCCCTGCGACTGGTACAACGCGTCGAAGAAGCGCTGCGCGCCGACCGAGGTGCGGAGCGAGATCTGGTTGGCGAAGTCCTTCGTCGCCGTCGCGCCGATGTCGAGCGTGTAGCGCGAGTTGTTCGAGCGATCGTAGTCCTTGCCGCCTTCGTTGGAGATGGGGCCCCACGACACGCCGACCTGCGGCCCCTGCCCCTTGAGCTGCTGGCGATAGCCGAACGAGTTGGTCTGGTCGAGCCCGACGACGGCGCGCGTGGTGAGCCAGCTGAACGGCTGCCAGTTGAGCGCGCTGCTCGCCGTGAAGCGATCGTCGCGCAGCTTGCCCTCGACGCCGAAGATGTCGCCGACGAACTCGCGCTGCAGCCCGTTGGTGGCGTTCTTGAAGCCGGGGCCCGTCATGTACTGGAACGTCATCCCGGCAAAGAACGTCCCCTCGAAGGCGTTGTAGAGGTCGCGCCGGATGTAGCCGGAGTTGACGTCGAGCGTGAGGTTGGGGCGAATGCTGATCGAGAAGTTCCCGCGCATCGCGTTCATCGTCAGCTCGTTGGGATTGATCTCCCGGTCCGTCGGGCGCGAGCCGCGCAACGTCGTGATGCGGTTGATCTCGTAGTCGGGCATGGTGTACGGCCCGATCTCGTTCTGGTGCTCGCCCGACAAGAAGTAGCGCAGCTGGTCGCTCCCGCCCGACACCTGCAATCCCATGGTGTAGCGCGGCTGCGTCTGGAAGGGATTGGTCTCGCTGGCGGTCCACGGGTTGTAGGTCGTCACCGAGTCGACGACGCACGCCTTGCGCGCGGCGGCGAAGACCTTGCACTGCACCGGGCCGCCCGTGCGCTGGCCAGCGGAGTTGAGGTTTGTCCCCCACCCTTGATAGTTGGGCGTGTAGCTCGCCCCCTGCGACACCGCGCCGCCTTCGCCGAAGACGCTCCACTTCGGGGCGCCGACGGTGCCGCGCTTGGTGCGAATGACGATGACGCCGTTGGCGGCGGCCGTTCCGTACAGCGCCGCGGCCGACGGTCCCTTGATGACGTCGAGTGACTCGATCTCGTCGGGGTTGAGGGTGCCAAGCCGGTTGACGCGAATCGACGAGAAGTTGCTCGCCGCCGGCGAGTTGTCGAAGCGAATGCCGTCGATGATGATCAGCGGCTCGTTGGTGAGCGACAGCGACGACGCGCCACGAATGCGGATCGAGCTCGATGCGCCGGTCTGCCCGGTCCCCTGGATGACCTGCAGGCCGGCGGTGCGCGCTTGCAGCAGCTCGTTGACGTTGGTGATGGGCGCCTTGCCCAGGAGCGAGTCGGCGTTGACGGTCGCCACCACGTTGCCGAACGACTTCTTCTCCACGTCGCCCGTGGCGGTGGTGATGACCTCGGCCAGCTGCGTGGCGGCGCGGGTGAGCGCGATGTCGGCCACGACGTCGGTGCCGGCCGTGACCGTCACCTGCTGCGTCGTGCTCGTGTAGCCGATGCGGCGGACGCGGAGCGTGACGGTGCCGGGCGCAACGCCGGCGATGACGTACTGTCCGGTCGCGCCGGTGGCGGCGCCAAGCGTGGTGCCGACGACTTGCACCTGCGCCGCCGGGAGCGCCGACTTGTCGTCGGCATCGGTGACTCGGCCGCGTATGCGCCCAGTCTGCTGGGCTGCGAGCGGCCCTGCCGTAGTCGCGATCGCCATCGCAACAAGTGCCGCCAGATGCCACGATGTGCGTCTTGGTGAGACGTCCCGCTGCATGCCTCCCTCCCGTGTGTGCCCGCGATCCTGGTTGACAAGCATCTCCCTGTTGGGCAGGGGCGTGGCGATTATGGGACGACGTTCACCTGCTGTCTAGCGTGGAATACCGGGCACGACTGGCGGCGCGTCCTGCAAGGCGTAGCTTGGGCAACCACTGCCTTCACGTTCGAGGAACCGGAATGCGCCTTCGCTTGATATGCCTCGCGCTCAGTTCGGCCGTGCTCGCTTCGAGCATTGCGGCGCAAACGTTTTCACTCGAACACTTCGCCAACATCGCGCGCGTCGCCGACGTGCGACTGGCACCTGACGGCCACCGCGCGGTCTTCGTCCTCGCCTGGCCCAACTACGAATCCAACAGCTACGAGTCGGAGATCGTCGAGGTCGACCTGCGCACGCGGGCGCAACGCACGCTCACGCAGCGCAAGACCGCATCGTCGCCTCGCTGGTCGCCCGACGGTGACCGTCTGGCCTTCCTCGCGTCGGTCGAGGGAAAGGCGCAGCTCTTCGTCCTTCCCACGCGCGGCGGCGAGGCGGTCCAGGTCACGCGCGTGTCGACCGGCGTGCGCAGCTTCGCCTGGCGCCCCGACGGCAAGGCCTTCGCCTTCGTGGCGGCGCAGGCGCCGCCCAAGCGCGCCCCGTTCGACGACGCGTTCGAGGTGAACGGGAACGACTATCTCACGCTCGCCGCCCCGCAGTCCTCGCACCTTTGGCTGGTCCCCGTCGAAGGGGGTGCGGCGACACTGCTCGCCGAGGGGGCGTGGTCGATCCCGGCGCTCTTCTCGACCGTCAACTGGTCGGTCGATGGACGGCAACTCTACTTCACGCGGCAGGAGTCGGCCGGGACGCGAAACTGGGAGCGTCGCGGACTCGCCGTGCTCGACGTCGCCTCGGGGCGCGTCTCGGCGGTGCCGGGGCTGGAGGAGAAGGGGTGCGGCGCCGCCTGGCCCTCCCCGGACGGGACGCAACTACTCCTCACGTGCGCCGTCGACGGGCACGTGAAGAACCAGACGGAACTCGCCGTCCTTGGGCCCGGCGGCGGCGCGCTGCGACGCCTGACGGGATCGATCGACCGCAACTTCACATGGGGGGTGTGGCGTGCCGATTCGCGCGCGGTCCTGAGCGCCGCCGCGGACGGAACGACCAGTGGCCTGTGGGAGATTCCGCTCGACGGCGCGCCGCGCCGCATCGATGTCGGGCGCGTAGGGGTCGCGGACGCGGTGCTGGCCGCAGACGGCTCGGTCGTGTTCATCGGGAGCGAGGCGCAGCGTCCCCCTGAGCTCTACGTCGTGCGCCCTGGCACGCCCCCCGAGCGCGTCACCGACCTCCACGCGCGCGTGGCGGCGCTCACGTTAGGCAGGGTGGAGGCGATGACGTGGAAGAGCGACGACGGGCTCCCGCTCGACGGCGTCGTGACCTATCCCCCGAACTTCGACCCCACACAGCGCTACCCGCTCCTCCTCAACATCCACGGCGGACCGTGGGGATCGTCGCGCGAGGTCTTCTCCGCGCGCTCGCAGCTCCTGGCTGGCAAGGGCTTCATCGTCTTCGAGCCCAACTATCGCGGGAGCGACAATCACGGCAACGCGCTCTACTCGGCGGTCTACCGCGACCATGGCGCTGGTCCCGGGCGCGACGTGATGGCGGGGCTGGCCCTCCTGAAGAGGCGGGCCTACGTCGACACGACGCGCATCGGCGTCTCCGGGTGGTCGTACGGCGGCTACATGACCACGTGGCTCATCGGCCACTACACCGGGTGGAAGGCGGCGATGGCCGGTGCCGCGGTGATCGACCTGGTCGACGACTACAACCTCAACGACCTGAGCCTCTACATCCGCGCCTACGGCGAGACGCTGTCCTTCCCCAAGGATCTCGCGCTCATGAAGGAGCAGTCGCCGATGACGTACGTCGACAACATGAAGACGCCGCTCCTCCTCCTCTCCAACACGGGGGACGTTCGCGTCCCGGTGACGCAGTCGTACAAGCTGTACAACGCGCTCAAGGAGCGCGGGCGCGAGGTGCGGATGAAGCTCTGGCCGGTGGCGGGGCACTTCCCCGCCGACCCCTGGCGCGCCCGCGACATCGACCGCGAGTGGGCCGACTACTTCGTGCAGCGCCTCAAGTAGTCGTCGGGCAGTCGTCAGGTGGTTGGCGTCGTCGCGTCCTTCTTCACCACCACGCCTCCCTTGATCACCACCTGGACCCGCTCGAGTTCGGAGACGTCCTTGAGCGGGTCCCCCTTCACGGCGATGAGGTCGGCGTAGGCGCCGGGCTTGAGGACGCCGACCTTGCCCGGCGTGCCTAACAAGTCGGCGGCGTTGACCGTCGCCGCCTGGATGGCCTGCATCGGCGTCATCCCCCACTCGACCATCTTGGCGAACTGCTTGCCGTTCATCCCGTGGGGGTACACGCCGGCGTCGGTGCCATAGGCCATCTTCACCCCCGCCTGCACCGCCTTGCGGAAGTTCTCGCGCTGCGTGCGCCCGACCATCCGCTCCTTGTCGAGGATCTTCTGCGGATAGCCGAGCTTCTGGTACTCGCTCAGGATCCAGTCGTCGTTGTAGACGTCCATCACGAGGTAGGTCCCCTTCTCCTTCGCGAGGCGGATCCCCTCGTCGTCGATGAACGACGCGTGCTCCACCGAGGCCACGCCGGCGCGGATGGCGCGCTTGATCCCCTCGGCGCCGTGCGCGTGGGCCATCACCTTCTTCCCCCACATCGACGCCTCGTCGACGACGGCGTTCATCTCGGCCTGCGTGTACTGCGGCGCCCCGACCGACTCCTCCTCGCTCAGCACGCCGGCGGTGGCGACGAGCTTGATCTGGTCGGCCCCCATCTTCACTTCCTGGCGAATGAGCTTGCGGATCTCCGCCTCGCCGTCGGCGATTCCCGACATCCCCTCGATCTTGAGGTACGGGGAGAAGCCGCTCATGTCGGCATGCCCGCCGGTGGCGCCGACGGCGAGCGTCGCGGCGTGGATGCGCGGCCCGGGCATCTCGCCACGGTTGATGGCGTTGCGCAGTGCGATGTCGATGAGTTCGCCCGAACCGGCGTCGCGGATGGTGGTGAAGCCGGCGTCGAGCGTGCGCTTGGCGTAGATGTGTGCCGTGACCGCCGCATCGATCGACGAACGGCGGAACATGTCGTCGTAGTAGTTCTCGCTCGGCTGCGACGTTACGTGCGTGTGCATGTCGAGCAGCCCGGGGAGGATGGTCTGGTTCCCCAGGTCGACGACCGCCATCCCCGCCGGAATGGCGAGTCCGCTCCCCACCGCCGTCACGGTGTCCCCCTCGATGAGGATGACGGCGTTGGTCACGACCGTCCCCTGGGCGGGATCGATCATGCGCGCCGCCTTCACGGCGACGCGCCGCGGCGGCTGGGGCCTGGCCGGTGATTGTGCCACCGCGAGCTGCAACGGCAGCACGAGCGCCACGAGTGACGCCAGCCGCGAACGCATCGCGCCGGAGACGAACGAACTGCGTGCCATCATGCGCATACCACGTCCTGGAGAGTTCAGCGGGAACCGAAGGCTAGCGGGACCCGGCACCGGCCGGGAGCGCGTCGTGCGTCATCCACCACTGCCTGGGGAGCGGGCGCTGGCGCGGCCACACTTCGGCCAGGGAGTCGCCGTCGTACAGGCGCCCGTTCTTCATCACGTAGCGGATGGTGTTGGTGTTCTTGATGTCGTCGAGCGGGTTGCCGTCGAGGACGAGGAGATCGGCGAGCTTTCCGCTCTCCAGCGACCCCAGGTGCTGCTGCAGCCCGATCGACTCGGCGCCGAAGATCGTCCCGACGCGCAGGACGTCCATCGTCTTCATCCCGCCGCTGGCGATGCTCCACAGCTCCCAATGCACCCCCAGTCCTTGCAGCTGGCCGTGCCCGCCGAGCCCGACGCGTCCCCCCGCCTCGACGAGCTTCCTGGCCTGCTCGGCGAAGAGCTTGAAGGAGTACTCGCTGTCGCGGAACCACTGCGGGCGCCGCAGCCCGCGGCGTTCGAGCTCGGAGAACGGCGTGAAGCGCGTGAGCTTGGCGTCGGCGAGGATGTCGTAGTGCTCGTACCACCAGTTCTCGGCCCACGGGCCGCCGTACTCCACCAGGAGCGTGGGGGTCCATGTCGTCCCGCTGCGGGCGAACAGCTGCAACGCGTCCTTGTACATCGGGGCGATGGGGAGCGTGTGCTCGATCCCGGCGTAGCCGTCCATCGCCTCCGTCATGTTCTTCTTGAAGTCGAGCCCACCCTCCAGCGTCGGCGTGATCTTCTGCTCGCGCGCCGCCATCGCGATCCACTGCCGCTGGCGGCGGTCGCCCGCCTGGTACTGCTTGATGGTCTCGGTGAGGTAGAACTCGGAGTAGCGCTTCATCACCTCGCGCGCGTCGTCGGCGCTGGAGACGTTGTCGTAGGCGAAGATCCCGGGGCCGGTGGCGTAGATGCGCGGGCCGATGATCTGTCCCACCTCGACGGCATCGCCGTAGGTGACGACGTCGGACTGCGACGTCTGCGGGTCGCGCGTGGTGGTGACGCCGTAGGCGAGGTTGGCGGTGTACATGTACGGCTGCGGCGAGTGCACGCCCCACTGCGGCCACATGTGGGCGTGCACGTCGACCAGCCCGGGGATGATCGTCTTGCCGGCGACGTCGATCGTGCGCGCGCCGGCAGGGATCGTCACCGTCCCCTGGGCGCCGATGGCGGCGATGCGGTTGTTGGTGATGACGACGTCGCCGCGCGCGATGACTTCATCGCCGCGCATGGTGATGAGGCGCGCCCCGCGCAGGACGACCGTCCCCGACGGGCGATCCTTGGGTGCGGTGATGACGATGTCGGTGCGCACCGGTTCGTACAGCGGCTTGGCGGCGACGGCGGTGCCGCGCCCTTCCCCGCGCCCTTCCCCGCGCCCCTCGGGGCGCGGCGGCGCCTTCGCGGCGGAGTCGGCGGCGAGCGAGTCGGCGCGCGACAGGTCGTACTGGAAGAAGGTCTTCCCTAACGAGTAGAAGATCCCGCGCGAGTCGCCGGTCCAGCCGGCGAACTCACCGCCGAGGCGCGAGAGTCGGCGGAAGGGGAGCGCCCCGCCCGCCGGCTGCTGCACGGAGACGGTCGGCGTGGCGCCGCCGGTCATCGGGAGCGGCACCACGAAGAGCTTGTTGTCGACCACGGCGAGGGCGCGCGTCCCGTCCGGCGATGGGATGAGATCCTGCGCCTGGCGCGGCTGGGCGTTGGGGCCGCCGCCGGGGGCGGCGAAGCCGGTCACCTTGAGGTGCGCGCGGCGGTCGGTCCCGTCCCAGCGCAGCGAGACGAGGCCGTCGCTTCCTTCGTAGATCCAGATGCGCGACGAGTCGCGCGTGAAGGCCGGGCGATTGGCGTTGGTGAGCGTCGTGATGTAGGTCGTGGCCCCGCCGGTGGCCGGGATCCAGACCAGGTCGGTGATGACGAGCTTGGGGTTGATCTCGTCGTTCACGATGGCGCGCTGGGTGCGCGGCGCCCGCGCGGCGACGAGGCGCGCACCGTTGGGGGCGTACATCAGGTCGTCGTAGTACGCCGTCTGCGTGGTGAGCTTCTCCGGCTTGCCACCGTCAGGCGCAATACGCCAGATGTCGCCGCCGTCCTCGTTCCACGACACGTAGGCGATGTACTTCCCGTCCGGCGACCAGGTGGGGGAGTGCTCGCCGTCGGTCGATGTCGTCAGGCGGCGCGGCTTGCCCGCTGGGAGATCCATGATCCACAGCCGGTCCAGCGCCGAGAAGGCGAGGCGCTTCCCGTCCGGCGAGGGACGCGCGCCGCGGATCTGGCGCACGGTAAGCACCGAGTCGTCCAGCGGATACTCGAAGCGCACCAATTCCCCGATCATCTGGTTCACCTCGGCGGTGAACGGGATGTTCGTCTGCTGTCCGCTGGCGACGTCGAGGCGCCAGAACTTCCCGTGGTGCGCGAGGACGATCCCCTTGGAGTCGGGGGTCCACGAATAGCCGGGGAGGAGGTCACGCGAGCCGCGCGACTCGATGTCGTCGCGCTGGATGTCGTGGGCGATCCACCGCTCGTCGCCGGTGGCGAGTTCACGCAGCTTGAGTCCCGTCACCGCCATCTGCCTCGAGGCGTAGGCGAGCCACTTGCCGTCGGGGCTCACCGCGGGGCGGAAGCCGGTGCCGAGGTTGAGCGTGCGCGTGGCGACGCGCCCGGTCTCGCGGTCGTACATCACGACCTGCGTGGAGCCCATCATCTGGTTGTAGCCGGCGGGGCCGGTGCGGGCGCTGGCGTAGATGTAGCGACCATCGGGGGCGACCGACGCACCCATGAAGTTCGCCGGCGCATTGCCCCCGCCGGGTCCACCGCCGGTCGCCGGCGGCGTCTGTCCCGTCAGCCGCAATCCGCTCCCGCCGTCCTTGTGGTACAGCCAGAGGTCGTTGCTGCGGGAGACGACGATGTACTGCCCGTCCGGGGTCCAGTCGGGGGAGACGTAGGCCATCCCGGCCCCGCGGGTGAGCGCCCGGAGGTTTTTCCCGTCCGGGTCTATGAGGTAGAGGTTCTCGCTCCCCGAGCGATCGCTCACGAAGACGATCGCCTTGCCGTCCGGCGACCAGCGCGGCTGCCCGTCGAAGCCGGAGCCGCTCGTTATGCGCGTCGCCGCGCCGCCGCTGGCGCTCAACGTGTAGATGTCGCCCAGGAGGTCGAAGACGATCGTCTTCCCATCCGGCGACAGGTCGAGCGAGAGCCACGTCCCTTCGTCGGTGGTGAACGACAGGGCGCGTGTGGGGATGAGCGGGAGCTCCGACTCGGGGGCGGTGCGGCGCGTGGAGTCGGGCGTCGCCTGCGCGGGAGCGCCGGCGGCGACCCCCGAGAGCAGTGCGGCGGCGAGCGTGGGGCGGACGAAGGCGGGGAGGCGCAGCATGGTCGCTCCTGGGCGGCGGTCGTGTGCAACGCTCGCTGACTTATGCCGCGCTTGGCTCGGCGGCAAGGGCCCTCCTTCGTCTCGTGGTGTGGCACGACGCGCGGCGGGGGTTCCGGGCGGGCGGGGCGTTGGTAAGTTGCAGGCGTCGTTTCCCTCCTCGCTCGCCCCTCCCCCGCGGGTGTCGCCGTGCCTCCCCGACCCCTCGATCCTCCCCCGAATGCCGTGCGGACTCGCACGTGCTCGCTCTGGCTCGACCGCTTCGTCTACGGTCGCTTTCACGACGGCGCCGAGGTCACGGGCGACGATGCCCAGGAGAACCTCCGCGTGACGTCCGCGCTGGTAAGCGGGCATCCCACCCCAGTCGTCGTTGACCTGCGGCCAATCCGATCGCAAACCGCGGAGGCGCGCGCCGCCTTCGCGGGCCCCGACGCCACGCGCGTCACCCTGGCCTGCGCCCTGGTGATCGAGTCGCCGCTGAGCCGCGTGCTGGGGAACTTCTACCTCGGCTTCAACCGCCCGCAGTCGCCCACGCGCATCTTCAACTCCGTGGAAGACGCGGAGGCCTGGCTGGCGACGTTTAGTCATCCACGAGCGGATGCCTGACAGCGGGGCGAGACTCCCGCCGTCGGAAGAGGCGCGACTGGCCGAGATCATCGAGGTCGTCGTCGCCATCGCGCGCAACGACTTCGATCGCCGCGCCTCGATCGGCGACGGGACGCACCTCCTCGACGGGCTCGCCATCGGGCTCAACATGCTCTCCGAGGAGGTGCAGCGACGTCACCAGCGCGAGCAGGCCATCCAGCAGCAGTGGGTGCAGAACGAACGGCTCATCGCCGTGGGGCAGCTGGCGGCAGGGATCGCGCACGAACTCAACAATCCCGCGGCCTTCGTCCTCACCAACCTCGCAGTGCTGCAGCGTGCGCTCACGCGGCTCGAAGGGACGGTCAGTGACCGCCCGGAGGCGCGGATGCTGGTGCGCGAGTCGCTCGACCTCACGCGCGACAACATCACCGGGCTCCAGCGGATGGTCGCCATGGTGCGCGACCTCGGTGGCTTCTCGAAGCCGGACGGCGAGCAGCAACTCCCGGTGGCGTTCGACGACGTGATCGCCGACGCGTGCGCGCTGGTGCGGGCCGAGTTCACCTATCGCGCGACGCTGGAGGTCGAGGGCAACAACAACCTTCGGGTCAGCGGCGATCGCCCGAGGCTGACGCAGGTCATGACCAATCTTCTGCTCAATGCGGCGCAGGCGATCCCCGAAGGGGCGCCCGCCAGCAATCGAGTCATCGTCGCCTCCCAGGTCGTCGACGGCTGGGGGGTCGTCACCGTGCGCGATACGGGGGGCGGCATGTCGCCCGACGCGCAGGCGCGCCTCTTCGAGCCGTTCTTCACGACCAAGCCGCGCGAGCGGGGAACGGGGCTCGGGCTCCCCATCTCGGCCGAGATCGCGCGCCACCATGGTGGGCAATTGCGGCTGGTGGAGACGTCGCCAGGCGGGACGACCTTCGAGTTGCGCCTTCCACTGGCGGCACCGTCGGAGATTGCGCCTGTCGTCGATGCGGGAGCGCCCACCACGGAGGCGCCGGCGCGCCTCCGCGTGCTCGTCATCGACGATGAGCGATTCCTTCTCGAATCCTACGCGCGCTTCTTCGCGGGATCGTACGATGTCGACGCCGCGCTCGGCGGGAAGGAAGCGCTGGCCAGGCTGGCGAGCGACGAGCGGTGGGACGCGATTCTCTGCGACCTGATGATGCCGCAGGTGGACGGGATGGGGGTCTACGACTGGGTCTGCGACCACCGCCCGGAGCTGGCGGACCGGATGCTCTTCTGCACCGGGGGTGCCTTCACGCCACGCAGCACCGCCTTCGTCAAGCGGATGGGGCACCGCATCCTCGAGAAGCCGGTGGCCCTCGACGAGCTGATGGCGGCCATCGAGCGCGTGGCCGCCACCGGCTCAGCTGACGCGAGTTAGGGGCAGCTCCAGCGGTGCAGGGCGGCCGCGTGATAACGGTCGATGAGCCACCGCTCGCCCTCCCGCACGAAGACGATCGTCTCCAGGAAGTCGGCCTGGCAGCGCTTTCCGTCCTTTCCGGTCGACTCCTCGTGGTTCTTGAGCGTGGTCCACGCCACGTTGCCGTTGAGGCGCGTGCGGAAGTCGCTGAACGACGCCGTCCACTTGGTCCCCGCCTCGCCCTTGAGGCGCGCGGCGAGCTCGGGCCCCGTCAGCGGCAACGTGTCCTCGAGGAGGAGGAAGTCGCGCGTGAGCGGGGCGACCGTCCCCGCCGAGTCGGCGGCCTGCATCGCGACATACCACTGGTCGAGGACGGCGCGGATCGCGGCTTCGTCGGCGGCCGGGTCGATGGGGCGGGGAGCAGGCGCGTTCGCTGACGCTGACGCGGCGGCGTTCGAGTCACTCGCGCCGGACGTGCCACCCGATGAGCAGGCCATGGCGGCGACGGTCGCCGCCAGGAAGACGAAGGCGCGCTGGTGCGCAGGGCGGGCAACGATCATGGGACGGTCTGGGGTGGGAGGACGCGCACCTCGATGCGCGAAGGATACTGCGCACTGCGGTAGACGCGCTGCGTCGCCGCGCGGAAGTCGCTCGCCTTGGCCTTGTAGATGTCGACGAAGGTCTGCGGGTTGCGATCGACGAGGGGGAACCAGCTCCCTTGCACCTGCACCACCACGCGGTGCCCGCGGCGGAAGGTGTGGAAGACATCGGGCATCTCGAAGTCGAGGCGCGTGACCTTGCCGGGGACGAGCGGTTCGGGCTTGGAGAGCGAGTTGCGGAACTTGGCGCGCACCACGTCGCCACGCACCAGCTCCTGGAAGCCGTCAGGGTGCACGTCGATGAGCTTCACCACCCAGTCGCCGTCCGTCCCCGTGCTCGTCACGTAGAGCGACGGCTTCACCGGTCCGGCGATGGTCATGTCCTCGGCCAGTGCCTCGCCCCGGTACGTGACGACATCGGGGCGCGCCTCGGCGAAGCGCTGGTCCTTCGCCATGTAGTCGGGGTCCATGTCGGTGCTCTGCGTGCCGACGAAGGGGACCGGCGTCGCCGGGTCGCTGGTCCACTGTTCGAAGGCCGGCGCCGGCGTTGCGGCTGGCGGTACCATCGCGACGGTGTTCCCCGCGCCGAGGTAGAGCGAGCGCGCCCCGCCTTCACGCGGCGGCCATTGGTCGAAGGTGCGCCAGCGATTGACCCCGGTCTCGAAGACCCACGCTTTGGGGTGCTTCCCCATCCCGCTCCCCTTGAGGTGCCCCTCGAAGAAGGGGATGAGGATCTCGCGCTGGTAGCGGTCGGAGCTGCGCTCGCCGAACGAGAGATCGCCCACGGCGCTCCCCGAATCGCGCGCCCACTGCCCGTGGTACCATGGACCGAGGACGACGGCGTTGTCGGTGGAGGGGCTCTGCCGCTCGATGGCGAGGTACAGGTGCAACGCCCCATAGAAGTTGTTGGCGTCGTACCAGCCGCCGACGGTGAGCACCGCCGGCTTCACCTGCTTCACCTGCGGGAGGATGTTGCGCGCCTTCCAGAACGCGTCGTACGTCCCGTGCCGCATCATGTCGCTCCACCCGGGGACGGAGTCCTTGAACCAGCGCTGCTCCGCCGTCGCGAGCGGCCCCATCTCCAGGAAGAAGCGGTAGCCATCCTCCGTCCCGAAGTCGAACGGCTTCCCGCACGACATCGACGTCCCCGCCCCCTTCTTCCCGCACATCGCCATGAAGTTGAAGGTCGACGTGAGGAAGAAGGCGCCATTGTGGTGCGTGTCGTCGCCGGCGAACCAGTCGGCCTGCGGGGCCTGCGGCGACACCGCCTTGAGCGCGGGGTGCGCGTCGAGCATCCCGGCAGCCGCAAAGAAGCCGCCGTACGAAATCCCCCACAGCCCCACGCGCCCGTTGTTGCGCGCCACGTGCTTCACCAGCCAGTCGATGGTGTCGTACGTGTCGGTGCTCTCGTCCACGTCGCGCGGGCCGCGCTTGACGCCCTTGTGCGGCGTCATGTGGACAAAGCGCCCCTCCGAGCGGTAGCGCCCGCGCACGTCCTGCGTCACGAACGTGTAGCCCAACTCGGCGAAGCGGGGGCCGGGACCCAGGTAGCGGGAATAGCGCTCCTCGCCATACGGCTGCGCGCTGTACGGCGTGCGCGTGAGCAGGATGGGATACGCCTTCGTCGTGTCGCGCGGCGTGTAGATCGAGGTGAACAGCTTCACCCCGTCGCGCATCGGGATCATCACCTCTCGCTTGGCGAAGTGCGTGCGCAACCATGCCGTGTCGGGCCAGGCGAAGGGTTGTGCGGCCGCCGTGGCCAGCGGCAGCGGCGCCGCAAGCGCTACCGCTGCCGCCACACTCCAGAGCCGTCGAGTCGCGCGCATGGTTCGTGGGGTGAGGGCTAGTGCCGTGCGGCGAGGAAGCGCCCCGGCGCAACGCCGGTCATGGCGCCGTCCTTGAGCACGGCGACGCCGCCGACGAAGACGTGAATCATCCCTGTCGCCATCTTCGACGGCTGCTCCCACGTCGACTGGTCGGCGATGGTGCGCGGATTCCAGATTGCGAGGTCGGCGGCCTGCCCCTCGGCGACGCGCCCGCGGTCGTGCAGCCCCACGAAGTCGGCAGGGAACGACGTCATCTTCCGCACCGCTTCTTCCAGCGTGAGCGCATGCTGCTCGCGCACATAGCGCCCCAGAACGCGGGGAAAGGTCCCCGCCGAGCGTGGATGCCCGCGCGTCCCCTCCGCGGGATCGACGTAGGCGCCGTCGCTCGCCACCATGTTCCACGGCTTCACGAGCAGGTTGCGCACGTCCACCTCGCGCACCGCGCCTAACGTGATCCCGATGGGCTTGGTGGCGCCGAGGATGAGGTCGGCCACGAGGTCGAACGGATCGACGCGGCGCGCCGTGGCCAGCTCGGAGAGGTACTGTCCCACCAGCGACGGGTTCTCGGGGCTCGAGGTGATGCGCATCTGCGAGTAACCGGTCGCCTTGAGCCAGGCGAAGCCGCCGTTGATCCCGTGCTCGCTGGATTCCTTGAGCGCGGGGCGCTGCATCTTGTCGCGCAGGAGCGCCTTGAGGTCGAAGCCCGGCGCCTTGGCCGTTACCTCGGGGACGACGATGAGCTCCTCGAGGTGCGCGGTCGCCGCGCCATCGTAGGGGTACTGGTCGGTGACGGCATTCACGCCGCGCGCCCGCGCCCCTTCGACAAGCGCCACGACGTCCTTGAGGAGGCTCGCGTTCTCCAGCCCGACCACTTTCTCGTGCGCGATCTTCGGCGAGATCCCGGCGCGCTCGCCGATCTCGATCGTCTCGCGATCCGATTCGATGAGGTGATGCCCCGGGTCGCGCACATGCGAGTCGTAGATGCCGCGATACGGCGCCACCTCCTTCGCCAGTTCGACGAGTTCGTCGGTCTTGCTGAACATCCCGGGCTCGTACATGAGCCCAGAGCTGAGCCCGACGGCGCCGAGTTCCATGCCTTCGCGCACCATCGCCTTCATCTTCGCCAGTTCTTCCGCCGTTGGCGCGCGCTGCACCATCCCCATCACCGCCTCTCGCACGCCGTTGTGGCCGATATACATCGCGACGTTGGTCCCCGACCCGTGATGCTTGAGCGAGTCGAGGAGCATGCGCATGTGGAACGGGGCGAAGTAGCCGTCGGGGCCGCCGACGATGGTGGTCACGCCCTGGCGCACGACGCCTTCGTTGAGCCGTTTGTCGGACTTGAAGGCCTCCTCGATCGAGTGCGAATGCACATCGACGAAGCCCGGCGAGACGACGAGCCCCGTGGCGTCGATGCGCGTGGTGGCCGCCGCGCTGCGCAACGCGCCGGGAGCTGCCACGCGCACGATCCATCCGCCGCGCACCGCCACATCGCCGGCTCGCGCCGGGCGTCCGGTGCCGTCGACGATGCGCCCGCCGGTGATGACCAGGTCGTAGCGCACCTCGGCGGCCGGTGACGCGGCGGGGGCCTGCTGGGCGGTTGCAACTGACGGCACTAGCGCGACGGTGACGGCGCACGCCAGGGCGCGGCCACGCGGGAAGGGTCGGGTGAACGTTCGGAGCATGTCCTGGGAGAACGAAGGAGGGCGACGCGGCGCGGGGAAGCTGCCGCCGATCGTCGCCCTCCGCTAGGCAATCCGCGTAGCCAACGGCGCTAGGTCAACGTCCCCGCCCAGCGTGCACGACGAAGCACGAGGAAGACGCCCCACATCACGAGCACCGTCAACACGCCGGATTCTCCCGTCCAGGTCGCGGCATGCGCGCCTTGGGTATAGCGGTCGAAGACCCCCTGGATGACGACGTTCCACGACCCGTGCGCGATGACCGCGGGCCACACGCTCCCGCTGGCCATCCGCCAGCGGAAATAGAGGAGCGCGACCGGCATGATGCTGGCAACGAAGAGGACCGCCGACAGCAGCGGATACTCACCGACCGCATAACCACCCCACAGGATCAGCGGGACGTGCCAGACGCACCAGATCAACCCGCTGAGGATGTCGGCGTGCGGCACGCCAGCCTCGACGAGGCGTGGCACCATGTAACCGCGCCACCCGACCTCTTCGCCAAACGCCGAAATGCAGCTTTGCAGCGTCCCGACGGTGAGCGCGACCGGGATCATCGCCAGGAATCGGGGGATGGGCGCCGTCATTCCCGCGAGCATTCCTCCCGACGGCATGGCAAACTCCGCCAACCCGCTGGCCCACGCGACGCCGTAGGCAATCAGCCCGACCGCGACCGGTAGGAGCCACGCCGTGACGGACGCGCGCGTCCCGACGGCGCCTCCCCACCGGAAGGAGACGTCGCCGAAGCCTTCGCGCCCCGCGAGCCGTGCGACGATGGAGGCGAGCGTCGGCGTGTACATCAACGGGAGCACCATCCACGCCCACGCCCCTCCCAACCCGCCGTGCGCAATGATCCACCCCTCGAGCGCCGCCGACACGATTAGCAGGACCGCGAAGTAGGTGCGAAGCCCCCGGCGCGCCCGCGCGCGCACCGTTGCGGAGTCGGCCGGCGATGTCGCCGCCGCCGACGCGACATCCGTCACGGCGACACTCATCGATCAAACCGAATGCGCTTCATGCGGCTCGCGCTCACCTCGAAACCGTTCACGGCGCCGTTCGCGTCGCGCGTGATGCGCACGAAGCCGTTGCCTGACGCATAGCCATCGCGAATCACGGGGACCAGCGGCGACTCGCCCACCGCGCGCCCCTTGATGAAGAGCGAATCGCCCGACTGGCGAATGGTCCACGTCGTCAGCAGCTCGGGGCTGCGATAGGTGCCGACGAGTGACGACAGCTCCGCTGCACTCGGCTGCGCCTTGTCGGCGCGTCGATAGGCGGTGGCGGGACGGCCGGCGATGGAGAGTCGCGCCTCCTGCCGTGCGTCGGCGAAGTTCACCTTGATCATCCCCTCCATGCCGATGAACTCGTCGTCGGCGATGCGCGTGAGCGGAATCTTCCGCCCGCTGTAGGAGAGGACAGCCGCACCTTCACCCGCCTCGACGCCGAGCGCCGACTGCTCGTCCTCCGAGAAAAAGGTCCCGACATACGGGGCCGGATCGACGGCGGCCGCCGCGGGCGCGCTCCCCGACGCGGTGCGCAGCGGCGTGAAGGTCTTCGCCTTCGTGAACGCCTTGGCGAGCACCACATCCGCCACCTGCTCGGCGAGCCCCTGCGTGTTGGCGTCGCCACGATTGCACGTGAGCCCGACCGAGACGCCCTGCTCGGGGAAGCGCATCAGCATCGCCCGATAGCCGGCCCACGCCCCACCATGATGCACGCGACGCAAGCCGCGGTAGGTGTCGACGAACAACCCGCGCGCATATCCGTGCGACGTCCCGTCGTCGAGCGTGCCGACTTCCTGCAGGCGATCGATCAGCGCTCTCCCGCCCACCTTGGCGTCGTAGAAGTTCGCGTCCCACTTGGCGAACTCGAGGACGTTGGTGTTCACGGCTCCATCGCCGGCCTGGTCCCAGTTGGACATGTCGAGGACGAACCCCTTGCCCGAGGGCTCGTACGCCGTGGCGCGATTGGGGAGGAGCGCGGTGTGATCGGTGCGGAAGTGCGTGACGGACATCCCCAGCGGCGCAAAGAAGCGCGCCTTGGCGAAGTCGCCAAGTGTCTGCCCCGAAACGCGCTTGACGATCACCGAGAGGAGGAAGAAGCCCGAGTTGCTGTAGTCCCACTTGGTGCCGGGGACGAAGTTGGTATTGCGCTGCGCGACGATGATGGCGAGCGCGTCATCGTCCGTCGTGTAGTCCTCGAAGTAGTGTCCGCCGAGGTAGAGGAGCCCGTTGTAGTCGCGCAGCCCGCTGGTGTGCCGCAGCATGTGGTCGATGGTGATGACCTTGCCGTAGCTGGGGAGCTCGGGGATGTATTTCCGCACGTCGTCCGAGAGCGAAAGCTTCCCCTCGTTGGCCAGCATGACGATCGAAGCCGCAGCGAACTGTTTCGACGTGGAGCCGATGTCGAAGACCGTCGTCGGGGTGATGGGGACGTTGAGGTTGAGGTCCGCCATCCCGTACCCCTTGGCGTAGAGGACCTTCCCCTTCTGGTAGATGCCGAGGGCGCATCCCGGCGTGGTGCGCGTGTACGACTTGAAGACAGCGTCGACCTTGGCGGGGACGACGAGCGGCGCGGCCGACTGGGCGCGGAGCGAGGGTGCGGTCACGGCGATCGCCAGGCAGGCGAACGCGCGCGCGACGACGCGGACGTGCGAGCGGATCATGTGAGGCAGGAGTGGGAGCGTTCCGACAGGTGCAATCCCGGCCGGCGCGGCGTTGGGAACGGCCTGCATAGCTTCCCCCGTTCGACACGCGGCGTCAAGGAAAGGATCGAACGAATCGCGCCCGGTTCGGACGGCGCGCGGAGCGGCCGGCTCTTCCGAGACGCACCGGCGCGGCGCAGCTTCCGACGCCCTCCACCCCGCACGCCGCGCCCATGTCCCACCCTCGACTCGCCCGTCGCGCCTCGGCGCTCGTCTTCGCTGCCACCGTCAGCGCCGCCAGCATCGGCGCCGCCAGCATCGGCGCCGCCAGCATCGGCGCCGCCAGCGTCGCGCAGGGCCAGCGCCCCGCCGAACGCCCGATCCCGCGCTCGCTGGCACGTGCGCTCCCGCTGCGCCAATCTTCGCTCGATGCGTCGGCGGCGAAGGATTCGCTGACGCTGCACGACGTGTCGCAGCTGGACCGGTGGATCGGCGTCGGCGCACGCGACGCGCGCTGGTCGCCCGACGGCGCCTGGCTCTACTTCCGCTGGCCCGAACGCCCGACGACGCGCGACAACCCGGACGACGATCCGTGGTGGCGCGTCGACCGCGCGGGGCGCGGCGCCGAGCCCGTCGCCGACTCGATGGTCTGGCGCATCCCCGAGGGGACGGTGAGCTGGAATCGCGACGCAACGCTCGCCGCGTGGAGCTGGCGCGGGCGCGTGGTGGTGTGGGACGCGTCGCGTCCTGCGGGCGACGCCATGCGCGTGGTGAGCGCCGGCGCGCTCCCGGCGCGACACATTCGCATGGTCGCCGGTGCGCGCGCCATCGACTTCATGATGGGCGAGGACCTGTATCGATGGGATGCTGCGCGCGGCACCGTGCGGCGACTCACACAGGCGGTGCACCGCCCCGCCGACACGCGCACCGAGGCCGGTCGCTGGCTGGCCACGCAGCAGGTGCAACTGTTCGACCTCGTGCGCAAGCAGGCGGACAGCGTGCGCGCCGCGGGCGAGCGCGCGCGGCGCCTCGATCCCGACGCGCCGCAGGTGATCCCGGTCGAACCCAACGCGACGATCGAGGACGTGCAGCGCTCGCCAGACGGGAGCGCCTACACCGTTCGGACCGTCACGCCGGACCGGACGCGCCCGCCGACGCTGTACATGGACTACGTGACGGCGTCGGGCTACGCCGAGTCGAAGACATCGCGCGCCAAGGTCGGCGAGCCGCGTGACGTGATTCGCCTGGGGATCGTGCGCGCCGACTCGCGCCTTCCCGCGGACAGCGTGCGCGTGCAGTGGATCGCGCTCCCTGAGGCCAAGGGACGCGCGGTCAACGTGCACGGCCCGTGGTGGAGCCTCGAGGGGGACCGTGCGGTAGTCGAGGTCATTGCGCAGGACGACCACGACCTCTGGATCGCGCGCCTCGACGTGGCGTCGGGGGCAACGACCGTGATCGACCACCAGCACGACGACGCCTGGATCGGCGGTCCGCCGGTGCAGTCCAACTATGCGCAGCCGGGGCTGGTCGAGTGGCTTCCGGGCGGGCGACTCGTCTTCGCCAGCGAACGTACCAAGTGGAGCCACCTGTACCTGGCCGAACCCGACGGCACGGTGCGCCCCATCACCAGCGGCGAGTGGGAAGTGCGTGCCGCCACGCTTTCACGCGACAGGTCGACGTGGCTCCTCGGCGGCTCGCGCGAGCACCCGTCGGACGATCACCTCTACACCATGCCGGCCGCTGGCGGTGCGCTTACCCGCCTGACGAGCGAGGAGGGGCGTCACGAGGGCGTGCTCTCGCCGGACGGCAAGCGCCTCGCGGTGATCTCGTCGCGCAACGATCGCCTCGCCGACCTCTGGCTGCGCGACCCCGCCCCCGCGTCGAACGCGACGCGCGTGACCGCGAGCGGGAGCGACAACTATTGGAAGCACACCTGGCTGCGTCCGCAGACCGTGAGCATCCCGCACCCCGACGGTGGCGTGGTGTGGGCCGGTCTCTATCGCCCAGTGAACCCCAATCCCAAGCACCCGGCGGTGGTGTACGTGCACGGCGGCGGCTATCGGCAGTTTGCGCATCACGGCTGGTCGGTCTACGGCTTCTCGCACGCGTCACACTACGGGATGCTCAACTGGCTCGTGCAGAACGGCTACACCGTCCTCGACTTCGACTACCGCGGGAGCGCCGGCTACGGGCGCGACTATCGCACCGACATCCACCGCTCCATGGGCGTGAAGGACGTCGATGGCGCCGTCGCTGCCGCGCGGTGGCTGGCGCGCACGCAGGGCGTCGACTCGGCGCGCATCGGGATCTACGGCGTGTCGTACGGCGGCTTCATGACGCTGATGTCGCTCTTCCGCTACCCGGGGACCTTCGCCGCCGGGATCTCGGCGGCCGGCGTCACCGACTGGGCGCACTACTCCGACGACTGGACCTCGCGCATCCTCGGGCGGCCCAGCGACGACTCGGCGGCGTACGCCATCTCCAGCCCCATCAACCACGCCGCCGGGTTACGCGACGCCCTCCTCATCGAGCACGGGATGATCGACGACAACGTCGAGTTCCAGGACGCGGCCCGCCTGGTGCAACGGCTGCTCGAGCTGGGGAAACCGTTCGACATGGCGTTCTATCCCACCGAGCCGCACGTGATCGAGGGGTCAGCGACGCTCGTCGACTTCCACAAGCGCCTGGCGGCTTTCTTCAGGCAGCACCTCGTCGACAAGTGACCGAGCGCGGGGCGCGTGCGAGCCGGGAATGGCATCCGGCGCGCGCGTCTCGCGCGCGCCGCGCTACAGGCGTGCGAGGTAGGTGACCTTGAGGCGCACGCCGCGGCTCCGCGGGTCCCACACCGCCGTCTCCGAGCCGCGCTCCTCGTTGAGGACGAAGAAGATGTCGCTCCCCGGGCGGAACGTGAAGCCGAGGCGCGCATTGGCCGAGACGCGCCGGTCGAGCGAGTTGTACTGCACGAGCGAGTTGAGCGCCGCGCGCGTGGTGATGGCGTACGTCGTGCGCAGCGACACCAGGTGGGCGACGAACGTGCCGTTCGGCAGCGAGGCGTCGCTCCGGGTGTAGCCGACCTTGAAGCCCAGGTGCGTCCCGGCGTTGGCGGTTGCACCGGCGGTCATCGAGTTGACCGTCCCGCCAAACTGGTGGCGGAAGTCGGCATTGAGGTTGAGGACGACGGAGCGTCCCGGGCCGGAGCTGCCGAAGATGGAGAGCGAACTGGTGGGATAGTCGCCCGCCGGGACGAGCACCGTGTCGGCGAGCGAGAACTCCTCGGTCACGCGATTGCGCCCGACGGAGTAGAACATCGCGATGTTGTCCGCCGTGTTCCACGTGGGACTGGCGCCGCCGCTCACGCTCCAATCCAGCCGGTTGCCGTGCAGGTCGGCGACGTAGTCGTTGAACGTGCTCACGCCGATGCGCCGCAGGTTGAAGGCGTGCGGGCGAAAGACGTAGCGCGCGTTCCCCTGCGTGCGGCGCACGTCGGTCCGCGTGACGAAGCCGGCACTCGCCTCCACGTCCGGGCCAACCTCGAGGTGCGAGAGCGAGGCGCTCATGTTGGTGCTCTGGTAGTCGGCCCCCAGGCGCCAGACCGCGTCGTCGCCTCCGCTCCCCTTCGTCGTCGTGCGCGCACCGAAGCCCTGCACGTTGAGCTTCTGGAGGGGCCAGAGCGAGAAGTCGACGCCCCCCACCGTGTTGGCCGTCTTGCTGTTGCGCCGGTCGACGAGGATCGCCCCCACGTAGCCGGCGCGCCACAGGTCGCGCTTGACGCGCGCCACGTTGAACGACGTCCGCGGGTCGCCATAGCGGGAGCCGGTCATCGCCGAGAGGAAGCCGAACGTCTCAGAGCCCACGCGCCCGGTGAGGCGCCCGCCGCCTAACAAGGGCACTTCTCCCGAATCGGCATTGATCCCGATGTTGCGGGAGAAGAAGGCAAGGAAGGGAGGCGGCTCGAACTGTCCGCGCGCCCCGAAGGCAAAGACCCCCGAATTCTCCAGGAAGAACTCGCGCTTCTCGGGAAAGAAGAGCGAGAAGCGCGTGAGGTTCACCTGCTGGTCGTCCACCTCCACCTGCGCGAAGTCGGTGTTGTACGACAGGTCGAGCACCATCCCCGGGCGCACCTCCGACTTGAGGTCGGCGCCGAGGTGCGCCAGCCCCGCCGTGGTGTGCACCCCGTCTTCATGCTCGTCGTCCCCGCCGGCCAGCACGTACGGCTTGAGGTCGACGTTCACCCCGGGGCTCGGGAGGTCGCCCAGTCCGGTGAGGTGGCCGGCACGGCTCACTCGCGCGATCCCCTCGCTCCCGCGCGCCCACCCGCGCCAGAGCACCTCCTCGTTGCTGTGCCGGATGATGCGATAGACGTTGAAGCCCCACGCCGCGCCGTCGTTGCGGTAGCGCAGCGTGCGGAAGGGGATCGCGAACTCCGCCGACCATCCATCGGCGGTGCGCTTGGCGGCCACCGTCCAGATGCCGCGCCAGTCGATGTTGTACTCCTTCCCCTCGTCCGTGAGGAGGGCATCGAACTCCGCCCCGTTCGGGTTGGTCGCGAAGAGGAAGGCGTTGCGGTGATCGTGGAACGGATCGATGAGGATCACGACGGCGTCGTCGCCGGCGAACTTGGGCTTCCCGTCGAACTCCGTTTCCATGACCTTGTCGCGCGCCAGGATGCGGGAGACGATGCGCTCCGGATGGCGATCGCGCGCCACGACGCCGACGTACAACACGTCGCCCGCCGAGAGGACGCGCACCTCCGTTTCCTCGGTGGCGAGTTCCCCCTCGACCGGTTCGCGCTGCCGGAACTCGGTGATGGGGACGGCCCCCTTCCACGCCGCTTCGGTGAGCAGGCCGTCGACTCGAATCGACCCGGCGCCCGGTGACGACAGGCGTGTCGCAACGACGGTGTCGTGCCCTGCCGCGCGCGGCGGCGGCGCACCCTGCGCCCAACTCGCCGTCGCGACCGCCAGCGACATCATGGACGCCACGAGTGGACTACGGCACACGTTCATTCGCGCTCACCCGCGCTCATCCGCGGGCGGTTGCCGTCTGCGCAGGAAGTCGAGGTACATCGCTTCCACCTTCTCGCGCGCCCACGGCGTGCGCCGCAGGAACTTGAGGCTCGACGCGACACTCGGATCGCTGGTGAAGCAGGCGATGCGCACCCGACGCGCCATCCGCTCCCACCCCATCCCCTCGACGAGTTCGACGAGCATGCGTTCGAGGGTGACGCCGTGCAACGGATTGCGGGGCTGGCCAGCCGGAGCATTCATGGTGCCGAAGGATCACGCACAAGCCGACCCCGCGCCAGCCGCATCCTGCAACTGCGCCCCGCGGCGCAGCCGCACTCCCGTCCCCCGTCTCCCGTCCCCCGTCGGTCTGTCGTCGGTCTGTCGTCCGTCTTTCGTCCCCTTCCGCCCCCACCTACTTTCGCCGCTCCACTCCTCGCCCTTTTCATGTCCCGCTTTCCGCACGGCGCCGCCCTCACCGTCGACCAGCTCTCGGCCGACCCGTACGCGATCTTCGCGCGCCTGCGTGCAAGCGAGCCGGTGACGTGGGCGCCTGCCCTCAACCAGTGGCTGGTGACGTCGCGCGACATCGCGATGGAAGTGCTGCGCGACCACGAGCGATTCCGCACCGACAGCGCGCACTCCCCCATCCGCGACACCTTCGGGGCGCAGATGCTCAGCACCGAGGGCGAGGACCAGCGCCGCTACAAGTCGGCGTGCGCCCCGCCCTTCAACGCACGCGCCGCCGAGTCCTCGCGACCGCTGGTGGAGTCGATCGTGGGCGAGGCGCTGGCACGCCTCGCCGTGCACCCGACGGCCGACCTGCGCGGCGACTTCGCCGCCCCCATCGCCCTCGGCGTCATCGCACGCGTGATTGGCCTCCCCGAGTCGCTCGACGACCAGCTGCGCGCCTGGTACGACACCTTCGTCGACGCGCTGATGAACTACGAGCACGATCCGTCGACGCAGACGCGCGCCCACGCCGCGGTGCGCGCCTTCCGCGAGACCATCGCCCCGCGTCTCGCCGCGCCGGACGCGAGCGAGCAATCGCTCCTCGCCTCGCTCGCCCGCGCGCACCCGCGCATCCTCGACGACCAGGAGATCGGCTCCAACGCGCTCATCGTGATGTTCGGCGGGATCGAGACCACCGAGGGGCTCATCGCCAATGCGCTGTGGGCGATGTTCCATCACCCCGACGTACTGGCGCGCGCCCGGGCGAGCGACGCGGAGCTCGACCTCGCGCTGGAGGAATCGCTCCGCTGGGAGCCGGCGGTGCAGACGTGCACGCGCTACGCCGCCGAGGCGTGCACGCTGCACGGCGCCGAGATCCCGGAGGGGGCAACGGTGCAGTGCATGATCGGGGCGATGAACCGCGACCCGGCGCACTACGCCGACCCGGATCGCTATGATCCATGGCGCCGGGAGTCGTTAGGCCACTCGGCGTTCGGCTTCGGGCGGCACTTCTGCCTGGGGGCGGCGCTGGCCAAGGTGGAGGCGCGGGTGGCGATCCGCCGGCTGTTCGAGTCCTATCCGTCGTTGCGGTTCGACGCCGCCGGGTCGAGCGGGCCGTGCGGGCACGAGTTCCGCAAGGCGGGGCGCGTGCAGGTCACGCTGAGTTAGGAGATCCCTCGATGGCACCCACGCGCGTCCCGATGTTCTACCGGATGACCGACGGCATCCGCATCACGGCGCGCCCCGCGTTCCTGCACGAACGCTCGAGCGCCTCGATCGGGCAGTACGTCTTCGAGTACCGCATCCGCATCGAGAACTGCGGCGACCAGGCCGCGCAGCTGCGCACGCGCCGCTGGGTCATCCACGACGAGGCGGCGGGGGAGCAGGTGGTGGAGGGCGACGGCGTCGTGGGGGAGCAGCCGTACCTGAGCCCGGGCGACGTGCATGAATACCGTTCGTTCTGTGTGCTGACCTGCCCGCGTGGGTGGATGGAGGGGTCGTACCGGTTCGTGCGCGACGACGGCACAAGTTTCGACGCCCTCATCCCGCGCTTCCTCTTGCAGGCCTAGCAAGCAGCGAGCGCACGCACGGGGCTATCTTGCGGCATCGCACCAGGGACAGCGTCGATGAGCACGAGCCTCGGTCGGACGGCGGCGACACGTACTGCACGTATCCAAGCATCGCCGCAGTTCAACGGGCGGACGTTCGCCAACACCTATCCCGTCTCGACCGGGCTCAAGCCGGGTGTCGAGCGGCCATCGCTGCGCGACTTCCTGTGCGGCGGCGAGCGGCGCGTCCCTTCGGGGCCGCTGCCGCTGGTGAACCCGCTCCCCGTGTGGACCACGCCGCCTGAGACGGGACTGCGCGTCACGCGGCTCGGCCACTCCACGCTCCTCGTCGAGATCGACGGCGTGCGCATCCTCACCGATCCCGTCTGGAGCCAGCGCGCGTCGCCCCTCGCCTTTGCCGGTCCCAAGCGCTTTCACCCGGCGCCGGTCTCGCTCACGGCGCTCCCTCCCATCGACGTCGTCGTCCTCTCGCACGACCACTACGACCACCTCGACCGGCACACCGTGCGCGCCCTGGCCCGTCAGCGCGTCCCGTTCGTCGCTTCGTTAGGCGTGGGGGCGCATCTCGAAAGCTGGGGCATCCCGCCGGAGCGCATCACGGAGCTCGACTGGTGGGAACGCACCGAGGTCGGCGGCGTCACCATCACCGCGGCCCCCGCGCAGCACTTCTCCGGGCGCGGCATCAAGGACCGCAACGGGACGCTCTGGTCGTCGATGCACTTCCACGGGGCGCGCCACTCGTTCTTCTTCGGCGCCGACTCCGGACTCACCCCCGAGTACAACGAGATCGGGCAGCGCCTGGGGCCGTTCGACGTGGTGGCGCTGGAAATCGGTGCCTTTCACCCGTCGTGGGGCGACATCCACCTGGGGCCGGTGAATGCGCTCACCGCGCGCGTGATGCTGGGGAGCGGGATGGTCCTCCCCATCCACTGGGGGACCTTCAACCTGGCGATGCACGCGTGGGACGAACCTGCCGAGACCATCGTGCGCCTGGCACCCGAGTCGCGCCTGCGGCTGCTGATGCCACGCATGGGCGAGCCGATCGAGCCGGCGCAGGTCGACCGCCTCACCCCGTGGTGGCGCCAGGCCGGCGCGACGAGCGCCGACGGGGAATGCGCCGACTCGCTCACCCGCCGCTCCCTGGAGTGGCTCCCGGACTGAACGCCCGGCTCCGACGCCGCACGGGGGTGCCCAGCTGCAACGCCGGGCCCCCCGAGACCGGCGTCAGTCGCTCGTCATGATGAACAGCGGCGCACTGTCGAAGTTGTAGATCGGGCGCAGGCGCGACGTCTCGTAGTACTTGGGCACGTCGACCACCTTCTTCTCCGACGTCACGCTCCCGATGTGAACGCTGTCGTAGAAGCCGCGGTGGATCGACACGAGCCGCCCGAAGCGCTTCTTGAGGATGAGGTCGAGCGCCAGGTTGCCGAAGGCCATCGGGACGATCGAGTCGAGCGCGTCCGGATCGCCGGAGCGGACGAGGTAGCCGAGGCGCTGCGAGACCACGTCGATGCGCCGGCCATTGTTGTACTTGGGAGAGAGCTCCTTGAGCGCGGCAGCGACCTTGTCGCCCACACCGCCCAGCTTGCGGTGGCCGAACATGTCGACCTCGTTCCCCTCGAAGCTCATCCCCTCGTGGCTGGCGAGCTGCGCCCCCTCCGACACGAGCACCACCGCGTACTTGGACGGATGGCGGTTGCGGTCGTACGTCAGGAGCTCGGCCAGGAGTTCGACGTCGACCGCGTGCTCCGGGATCACGCAGCGGTCGGCGGCGCCGGCCATGGTGGGGAGGAGCGCGGTGAACCCCGCATACCGACCGAAGACCTCGATGACGAGGTAGCGCTCGTGCGACCCCGCCGAGGTGCGGAGGGCGTGCGTGAGCTCGATCGTGCGCGTGACGCAGGTGGAGAAGCCGATGCAGTAGTCGGTCCCGTAGACGTCGTTGTCCATCGTCTTGGGGATGGCGACAACGTTTACACCCGCGTCGTGCAAGCGCTTGCCGTAGGAGAGCGTGTCATCCCCCCCGATGGGGATGAGCGTGTCGATCCCCATGTGTTCGAGGTTCTTGAGGATGTCGGGGGTGATGTCGTTGATCTTCTCGGTGTAGCCCGTCAGGTGCGCGGGGACGCGCTCGAGCGGGAGGTGCGAGGGGCGCGTGCGCGAGGTGTGGAGGAAGGTCCCGCCGGTGCGGCCGGCGCGGTTCACGATCGCCTCGCTCAGCACCTGGATGTTGTCGGCGTTGTCGGCGTCCTTGTCGCGGCTGTAATCGACGAGTCCGGCCCAGCCGCGCCGGATGCCGATCACGCGATAGCCCTCGCGCAGGGCGCGGATGGTGATGGCGCGGATGGCCGGATTGAGGCCGGGGACGTCGCCCCCGCCGGTGAGGATGCCGATGGTCCCCTTCGAGCCCGACATGTGCGTCTCCGTTCCTGGTTCGGATGGCCGCAGTGTGGTTGGCCATCGCTCCGGAAACTACAGCGCTCGGGGGCGGCTGTCCCGGGGGAGGGGCGGGCGTCGGGCGAGGAGCCCGCGAAGAGCGGGCGAAGAGCCCGGCGTAGCGCCATGGCGCCCGCGACGCGGTTTACCCCCCCGCCGCCCCCCGGTCTACCTCGTCGATCCGGCGCTGCGCCTCCCCCCAGTCCACCATCGGCGCCACCTCGACATCCGAGAGCTGCAACGAGGCCAGCGCGCGCTCCACCACCGGTGCGCCTAACGCCGGGTCGAGCGCGAGGCCGAACGCCAGCTCGGCCTTGCGGCAGAGCCGCTCCTCGCGCGCCCGGTCGCGCCCCGTGCGCCGCACCCCCATGCAGTCCACGCGCGCATGCACCCCCTCGTGCACGATGGACGCCGCCACCGGAGCTGCGGTGATGTCGCGCCGGTTGAGGAAGGTGAGCTCCGTCATGCAGACGCGGTCGTCCGGGAAATACGCGCCGCGGCAGGCGTAGCGCACGACCCAGAAGTAGCGCAGGTCGCGTTGCAGGTGACGGAAGCGCCACGGCTGCGTGCGCTCGACGAGCTGAAGCGCCTCGTCCAGCCGCTGCAGCACGTCGCGCGTGCGGATGTCGGGGCGCGAGTTCTCCACCACCACCTGGAAACCGCGCACCACGAACACTTCCTGCTCAGCCGGTGGCATCGTCATCGCCTATCCTCCTGGACTCGCCATCGCGGTCGGCATCCGCACCGCCGTCACCTTGCCACGCGCCACTTCCACCTCGCCGGCAAAGACGCTCGTCGACACCAGCACCTTGCGTGGCCCCACCTCGTCGGCGCGCGAACGCAGCACCAGCTCTACTCCCATCGGCGTCGGCTTGAGATAGTCGACGTGCAGCGACCCGGTCACGAAGCGCGGCGTCTCGTCGCGCCCGGGGCGCGCTCCCCCAGCCGCCATCGCCGCCGCCGCCCCCGCGGCAATCGAGTGACAGTCCACCAGCGAGGCGATCAGCCCGCCATAGACGTAGCCCGGGAGGGCGATGTGATGCGCCCCCGGGGTGAAGTGGCAGACGGTCTCGCCGTCGTCCCACCGGCTCTTGATGTGCAGCCCGTGCGGATTGAGCCGCCCGCACCCGTGACAGTGCGAGTAATCCTCGGGGTAGAGATCCTGGAGATAGGCCATCGGGGACGGGAGACGGGAGAGTCGAGGGCGCGGAGAGAGTGCTCCGGTTCGAAGTTACGCGCCGGCGTGTCAGCGGCGAGGGTTCACTCGACGTAACGCCCTACCCCTTCGCGCTCCGCTCGCTCCGCCACGACGTTCGCCACCGCGGCGTCCAGCACCCCCACCCCCGTCTGGTCGGCGATGGTAATCTCGTCGTCGCGCGTGCGACCGGCGACGCGCCCGATGATGACTTCGCCGAGTTCTCCCCGCACGTCCTCGGCGCGCATGGCCCCCGCCAGTACGGCGTGGTGCAGCTCCCCCTGCGTGAGGCACTGCGACAGGCGATCCACCACGACCGTCGCCCTGCCTAACAAGCGCGGGTCGAGCTCGCGCTTGTGCGCCATGTCCGACCCCATCGCCGTGATGTGCGTCCCCGGCTGCACCCACGCGACCTGCACAATGGGCGTGTCCGACGGCGTGGTGGTGACGATGCAGTCCGCGGCGCGCACCAGCGCCTCGACCGACGGCACCACCTCGATGCTGCGCCCCACGCGCTCCGACATCTCGGCGGCGTAGGCGGCCGCGCGCGACGCGTTGCGGCTGGCGACGAGGATCCGGCGCGGCGTGCGCACCTGCAGCAGCGCCTCCAGTTGATAGCGCGCCTGCATCCCCGCCCCCACGATCCCCACCGTCTCCACCTCGCGGCGCGCGAGCACATCGGCGGCGACCGCGCCAGCGGCGCCGGTGCGCAACTCGGTGAGCCACCCGTTGTCGAGGATCATCGCCTCCAGCACCCCGGTCACCGCACTGAAGACCCACACCGCCCCCGACGTGCTGGGGAGGCCGAGCGACGGGTTCTGGTAGAACCCCGTCGCGACCTTGATGGAAAAACGCGGGGTCCCGTGCAGGTACCCCCCCTTGGCGTGCACCTCGCCATGCCGCTCCTTCACCTCGAGCGTGATCACGTCGGGGAGCTCGGCGCGCCCTTCGGCCAGGCGCGCATAGGCGTCGCGGCAGGCGGCGATGGCCTGCGACGGCGTGATGAGGCGCCGGGCGTCGTCTTCGCTGAGGAGTCGGATGGGCATCGGGCGAATCTGCACGCGCGCGGCAGCGTGCGACACCAGCACCGACCTCGCGCACCGCCTCGTCACCTGCACGAGATCCCCCCTCGCGCGGCCGGATAGATTGTGCGCCATGCTTCCCGTCCCGCTCGCCGCACGTGTCGCCCTGGTCACCTTCGCCATGGCGATGGCCGGCGCTCCGTCTCACGCATCGCCCCAGGCCGCCCCCGACTCGAGCGCCCACCCGCGCGCCTATCGCACGAAGGAGGCGATACGGCTCGACGGCACGCTGGACGAAGCCGACTGGGCGCGCGCCGATTCGATCACCGACTTCCGGCAGAAGGAACCGACCGAAGGGGGGCCGCCGTCGGTGCGTACGGTGGTCCGCCTCCTCGCCACGCCTAACGGGTTGGCGATCGGGTGGTGGTGCTACGACCACGACCCGGCCACGATCCGACGCACGCAGCTGCGCCGCGACGCCGCGCTCCGCTCGGACGATTACGTGAGCATGATGATCGACGGGCTCTCCGACCGTCGCAGCGCCTTCTACTTCCGCACCAATTCCAACGGGGCGATGTGGGACGGCGAGCACATCGACAACGAGAACGGAAACGAGGAGTGGGACGGGATCTGGGACGCGCGCACGCAGATCACCGCCGAGGGGTGGACGGCCGAGATGCTCATCCCGTGGGCGACGCTGCGCTACCCCAAGGACGTGCAGTCGATGGGGATGCTCTTCCGTCGCTTCCTCCCGCGCACCAACGAGGAGATCCTCTGGCGCGCCTGGCGTCGCACCGAGGGGTTGCGCTTCCTCGAGCGCGAGGGGGCGATCGATGGGCTCGACCACCTCCCGCCACGTGCAATCGCCGAGTTCCGTCCGTATGTCCTGGGCGAGGCGCGACCGCCGGAGCGCTTCTTTCGTGGCGACGGCTCGGACTCGGTGACCGCCGAGGCGCTGCAGCGCGGCGACATGGGGCTCGACGTGAAGGTCCCGGTCACTGCGACGCTCACCGCCGACCTCACCTTCCGCCCCGACTTCGCGCAATCCGAAGTCGATCGGCAGATCGTGAACCTCACGCGCTTCCCGCTCTTCTTCCCGGAGCGGCGCACCTTCTTCACCGAAGGGGCGGCGACCTTCTCGTTCGGGCGCGAGCAGCAGACGCAGATGTTCTACTCGCGCCGCATCGGGCTGGGGAGCGGCGGGACGCCGGTGACGATTCCCGCCGGCGCGCGCATGCAGGGGCGCGTGGGGAAGTACGTCGTGGGGCTGCTCGCGGCCGCCACCAGCGGCAACGAGGATGCGCGCGACTTCGTGGCGCGTGCTCGGCGCGACGTCTTCAAGCGCGGCTATGTCGGCGCAATAGCAACGCTGAGCGACCGGCCGGCGCGCCCGGGCTCTCTCGCCGGCGGGTTGGACTACAACCTCCCGTTCGTGGTCAACGGCAACAACCTGATCTTCATGGGGAACGCCGCGTGGAGCCGCGACAGCACCGGCGCCACCCCGGGCGCGCACTACCGCTTCGTCATCGACTACCCCAACGACCGCGCCGACATCGTCACGCGCTTCGACCGCGTCGAGGCCGGCTACAACCCGGCGTTAGGCTTCGTGCAGCAGCGGGGGATCTACCGCTGGGGCGGGTCGACGAGCATCCAGCCGCGCCCCAGGCACTCGCGCCTCGTGCGCAAGTTCGACTTCAACTTCCTCAACTACGACGTCGTCTGGCGCGACGGGAGCGGGAGCACCGGAGTGCGCGCCATGGACAACGCCAACTTCAGCGTGCGCCCGTTGGGGATCCAGTTCCAGAGCGGCGACCGCGTGGAGCTGAACGCGATCCGCCGCTTCGACGCTCCCGACGTCGACTTCGAGATCGCCCCGGGGATCGCCGTCCCCGCCGGCGGCTACTGGTGGAACCGCGCCGAGGTGAAGTACACCGGCTCGAACGTGCGCACGTGGGCCATCGAGGCCACCGCGTCGACGGGCGCCTTCTACGACGGCAACCGCAACGATCTCTCGTTCGTGGGGAAGCTCCGCCAGCAGCCGCACCTCGAGTTCTCGCTGGAGTACGAGCGCAACGACATCTCGCTCCCGGCCGGCGCCTTCGTGGCGAACACGATCCGCTTCCGCGGCGACTACGCCGTGTCGCCGCGCTTGACGTTCACCGCCTTCGCCCAGGCCGACGACCGTTCGGACCGCGCCGCGCTCAATGCGCGCATGCGCTGGACGCAGTCACCGGGCTCGGATCTCTTCATCGTGTGGAACTCGGTCTGGCCGACGTTGTTCGAGCGGTCATTCGATCTCATGAAGCCGCAGAATGGGGGGTTGGTGGTGAAGTACGTGCGGTTCTTCAGGAAGTAGTGCATCATCCCCCGTCGCAGTTCTCCACCAGTTCGGAGTCGTGTCATGCAGAAGCTGACGAGTGGCGTCATCGGTCGCTCATACGCTGCGCTCTCACTCGTGCTCGCTCCTGTGCTCGCGCACGCGCAGGTGGCGCGCGGCACGGCGGATGCTCGGCTCCGCAAGCTGTACACGGCGGAGTGGGAGTGGCGGCAGCAGGAGTTTGGGCGGGGGAAGGACACCTTCCCGCGCGTCGACGCCCAGGCGCAAGCGGCGCGGCTCGCGTACTGGACGCGGGTGCTCGCCCAATACGACTCGATCCCCTTCGGGCGCCTCTCGCCTGAAGAGCAGATCAACGCCGCGGTCTTCCACACCTCGGTGAAGGCGCTGGCCAACGACGTGCGCTTCAAGACGTACGAGGCGCCGTTCAACAGCGACACCTTCTTCTGGAGCGAGTTCACCCCGCGCCGCGGCTTCGCGCGCGTCGAGGACTATCGCAAGTTCCTCACGCGGCTGCGCGACGTGCCGCGCTACTTCGCCGACCAGACGGTGAACATGCGCGCCGGGTTGGCGCGCGGGTACACCGTTCCGCGCGTGGCGGTCGAGGGGCGCGACCTCACGATCGTCCCCTACACGAAGGCAGATACCACCAACCCGCTCTACGTCCCCTTCGCGCAGCTTCCGCCGACGATTCCCGACTCGACGCGCGCCGCGCTGCGCAACGAGGCACAGCAGGTGATTCGCGACCTTGTCGCGCCGGCCTACGCCACACTCCTCACCTTCATGCGCGAGGAGTACCTCGCCAAGGCACGCACCACGCTCGCCGCCACGTCGCTCCCCGACGGCGAGGCGTTCTACCAGTCGCAGATCGAGGAGTACACGACGCTCACGCTCACCGCGGAGCAGATCCACGAGCAGGGGAAGGCCGAAGTCGCGCGCATCCGCGCCGAGATGGAAGCGGTGAAGGCGAAGACCGGCTTCACCGGATCGATGGCCGAGTTCTTCCAGTTCCTCCGCACCGATCCGCAATTCTACGCCAAGACGCCGCGCGAGCTGCTCGCCTACTCGGCCTACATTGCGAAGAAGGCCGACTTCAAGCTCAAGGAGACGATCGGCTACCTCCCACGCTATCGCCACGGGATCGTCCCCGTCCCGCCGGAGCTGGCGCCGATCTACACCGGCGGGCGTGGTGGCCTGGATGCGTGCATGATGAACACGTACAACCTCCCGGCGCGCCCGCTCTACACCATCCCGCCGCTCACGCTGCACGAGTGCACGCCGGGACATTCGTTCCAGGCGGCGCTGGCGCTGGAAGGGCCGCCGCGCCCCGAGTTCCGCAACCAGACGTACTTCAGCGGTTACGGCGAGGGGTGGGGGCTCTACACCGAGTGGCTCGGGACGGTGATGGGGATCTACGAGACGCCGTACGAGGACTTCGGGCGCCTGACATACGAGATGTGGCGCGCCTCCCGCCTGGTGATCGACACCGGCATCCACAAGTTTGGGTGGACGCGCCAGCAGGCGATCGACTTCCTCAAGGACAACGCCCCGCTCTCCGAGCACGAAGTGACGACGGAAATCGACCGCTACATCGCGTGGCCGGGGCAGGCGCTGTCCTACAAGCTGGGGGAGATGCAGATCCGCCGGCACCGGCGCGAGGCCGAGGCGGCGCTGGGGGACAAGTTCGACCAGCGCGCCTTCCACGACGCCATCCTCGCGTTAGGCTCGGTCCCGCTCCCGGTGCTGGAGGCGCGCATGAAGCAGTTCATCGCCGACGGGGGGAAGAACCCGCCGATGGCGAGCAAGGCGGTGCAGTAGCAGCTACCCCTCGCCGCGTAGCTGCCGCTCGTAGTCCGCCACGTCGAAGGTGCCGGTCGAATCGGCCACGAGCCCGCCGGCACCGAAGGTCCACGTCTCCGACCCGCTCACGCGCACGCACCGCCCAGTCCCCCCGGGGCCGGTGTTGGTGCCGTGCAGCGTCCAGCGGTACACGGCGCGTTCCCCGTCGATCTCGAGCCCGTCCAGTTCGACGACGAGATCGGGGAATGCCGTCATGAAGCCGCGCGCCGACTCGGCGACCGCGGCGCGCCCGACGCTCGGTGTGCCACCATTGATCGCAATGACGCCGTCGGGGGTGTAGAAGGCGGCGACCGATTCGGGGTCCTGGCTGCACCAGGCGGCGGTGTATCGAACGGCGAAGTCGTGACGCTCGGCGGCGTTCATCCAATGTTCAGGGTTGAAGGGTGAACGCACGATAACGCGGGGATCGCGCAGCGACCATCGTGTGCCTGCGCGTATTGAGACTTGCGACGGCGTCACGCGCCGGGCATCGTCGCAGTCTGTCGCCTTCCCGATCTCCCAGCGTCCCATGCGATCCCACTTCCGTCTCATGCACACGTCGCGACTCGCGCGCGGCGTCAGTCTCGCCGTCGCGACCGCATTCCCCGCGCTCGCGTTGCACGCGCAACGTGCGCCGGCGACGCCGGTTGCCACGAAAGCGGCCGTCGACACCACCGCCCTCGCCCGCCTCACGTTCCGCAACATCGGCCCCGCCAACATGATGGGGCGCTCGACCGACGTCGAAGGGGTCCCGGGCAACCCGGACATCGTCTACGTCGGGACCGCGGCCGGCGGCGTCTGGAAGACGACCAACGGCGGCACCACCTGGGCCCCGCTCTTCGACAAGCAGCCGACGCTCTCCATCGGCGACCTCGCCCTCGAACCCGGGAACCCCGACGTGATCTACGTCGGCACCGGCGAGGCCAACCTGCGCAACTCGGTCTCGTTCGGGCGCGGGATGTACAAGTCGACCGACGGCGGACGTTCGTGGCGCTTCATCGGGCTGGGCGACACGCGGCACATCGCGCGCGTGGAGGTGAGCCCCAACGACCCGCGCACCGTCTTCGCCTGCGCCACGGGACACATGGCGGGGCCGAGCCCCGAACGCGGCGTTTTTGTCTCGCACGATGCCGGCGCCACATGGACCAAGGCGCTCTACGTCGACGACAAGCACGGGTGCGCCGACCTCGACGTCGACCCGAACAACCCCAACATCGTCTACGCGGTGATGTGGCGCTTCGACCGCAAGCAGTGGACGTTCACCTCCGGCTCCGAGGACGGCGGCATCTTCAAGTCGGTCGACGGCGGCGCGACGTGGAAGAAGCTCGGCGGCGGGCTGCCCAAGCTGCTGGGGCGCGTCGGGGTGAAGGTCGCCCCGTCGTCGCCGAACGTCGTCTACGCCATCACCGAGTCGCAGCAGGGCTTCGTCTTTCGCAGCGACAACTACGGCGAGACGTGGACCAAGACGAGCGACGACGCGCGCACCATCTGCCGCGGCTACTACTACTCCGACCTGCGCGTCGATCCGCAGAACGCCGACCGCGTCTACTCGATCGCCTGCAACCTCTCGGTCTCCATCGACGGCGGGCGCAACTTCCGCCCCATCGCGGTGACGGTGCACGGCGACCATCACTCGCTCTGGATCGACCCCACCGACCCGTCGCGCATCTGGAACACCAACGACGGCGGGATCGCCGAGTCGCGCGACCGCGGCGAGACGTGGCGCTTCCCCAACCAGTTCGCGCTGGCGCAGTTCTACCAGCTGCACGCCGACAACCGCGAGCCGTTCTACTACGTGGGCGGGGGCCTGCAGGACAACGGCAACTGGCTTGGCCCCAGCCGCACCCGTGACCCGTTAGGCATCCTGGTCGACGACTGGAACCTGGTCTCGTACGGCGACGGCTACTACCAGACGTCGCACCCCGACGACCCGGACTGGATCATCACCGACAGCCAGGGGGGGATGATCTTCCGCACGCAGATGAAGACGCGGGAGCAGGAAGACATCTCGCCGCAGCCGCGCCGCAACGACGGCGGCCCGGTGAACGACCTCAAGTACCGCTTCAACTGGAACGCCCCCATCGTCGCCTCGCCGCACGACGCGAAGACGATCTACTTCGGCTCGCAGGTCATCTTCCGCTCGAAGGACTTCGGCGCGACGTGGCAGGCGATCTCGCCGGACCTCTCCAAGAACGACACCACGCGTCACGGCTGGGCCGGCGGCCCGGCGATGCTCGAGGCCACCACGGCCGAGTTCTACAACACGATGTACTCCATCGCCGAGTCTCCCGTGCAGAAGGGGATCATCTGGGCGGGGCTCGATGACGGGAACCTGCAGGTGACGAAGGACGACGGCGCCACCTGGACGCGCGTCGACAAGAACGTCCCCGGCGTGGGGCCGGAGGCGGTCGTGTCGCACATCGAGGCGAGCCGCACGGCGGCCTGCACCGCCTACGCGACGTTCGAGCGCAAGTTCATGGACGACCTCAAGCCGTACGCCTTCAGGACGACGGACTGCGGCGCGACGTGGACGAGCATCGCCGGCAACCTCCCCGAGGGAGCGTATCTCCAGGTGCTGCGCGAGGACCCGAAGAATCCACAGGTGCTCTACGCGGGGACGGAGACGGGGCTCTTCGTGAGCGTGACCGGGGGGAACGACTGGTTCCGGTTAGGCGGCAACCTTCCGGTGGTCCCGGTGCACGAGGTGCTGGTGCACAAGCGCGAGAACGACCTCATCGTCGCCACGCACGGGCGCGGCGTCTGGATCCTCGACGACGCCTCGGCGATCCAGGAGCTCGCCGCCGCAGCGGCGAAGCCGGCGCACCTCTTTGCCATGCGCACGGCCACGCGCTTCGCCACCAAGCAGAACAAGGGATCGCTCGGCAACGCGCTCTTCATGGGGCCCAACCCGCCCTATGGCGCGATCATCCGCTATTCGCTGCGCACGCGTCCCGCGCCGGAGACGCCGGTGAAGCTCGAGATCCTCGACGGCGACAACAAGGTCGTGCGCACCCTCGCCCGCGTCCCGCGTGAGGCGGGGATCAACACGACGTCGTGGGACCTGGGCTACGAGCCGGCGCGTCCGCGCCGCGCCGCAGCGCCCAGCAGCGGGACGGAGGACTTCGAGGAGATGGCGGCGCGGCTGTTCGGCGCGCCGAGTGGGCCGCGGGCTCTGCCGGGCCGCTACGTCGTGCGGCTGACGGTGGGGAGCGAGGTGCTGGAGCAGCCGGTGAACGTGCGCGTCGACCCGACGTCGAACACCACGCTCGACGCACTCAAGCAGCAGTTCGTGGTGGCGAACGAACTGCGCGACCTGCTCTCGCTGGCCAACGACACGCTGCGCGCGCTCGACGGGCGCAAGGCGGAGCTGGAGGCCAAGCGTCGCGCGGCGCTGGCGATTCCCGAGGGATCGGGGGCGGCGGCGGCGAAGCTCCTCGCCGGGGAAATCGCGCAGGTGGACACGCTGCTCGACATCCTGGCCAAGCCGGCGACGGCGCCGCAGTGGACCGGGGGCCCGCGCATCAGCGAGCGCATCGGCGCGCTGCTGCGGAACGTTGGCCAGGGAAACTCGGCGCCGACCGGCGAGCAGGCGAAGCTGGGGAAGGAGCTGGCCGTCGAGCTGCGCGATGCGCTGGAGCGGGTGCGGAAGTACCTGGGGCGGTTTACGACGATGTAGGAACGCCGGGGCTGACTGTTAGGCATGCAGAGACGACGAGGGGGCCGCGGAGGCCCCCTCGTTGCGTTTGTGCGACACGTGCCGGCGAGTGGATCTGTGTCGATACCCCTCAGCCGCAATGACCGGCGGTCAGGCGTCGCCATGCCAGCGTGAATTGGAGGTCGATCCCCGTCGCGGCCTCGACATCATCGAACCGTCGACGATCGCCCGTATCGACGTGCTCCGGAATCCCGCCGAGACCGCGCTGTACGGAGGGCGCGGCGCCAATGGCGTGATCGTGATCACGACCAAGCGGCCGCGGTAGGTGCCACACGTTGCGGCTGCAACGCCCCGGGATCGCGGGCGCGGGCTGAGAGGCGCGGGCGGGAGAGCGAACCGCTCTCCCGCCGCTGTCACTTGATCGGCGAGTAGTCGGTCGCGTTCACGAAGACGCTCTCGATCTTCTCGACGATCTTCCCATCCTTCTCCGACTCCGCCGCGACGCGCGACCACTCGGGATCCTTGCCGAAGGCGTCCCAGTTCTTCTCGGCCTGCGCACGGCTTTCGTGGGCGATGATGTAGATGAGCGTGTTGTCCTTGCGCGGTGCGTCCTGCGGGATCCAGTAGCCGATGTTCATCATCCCGTGCTTCTCGAAGATCCGCATGGTGTGGTTGCGGAAGCGCGCGTTGAGCGCGTCGAGGCGGCCGGGAAAGGTGGTGTAGGTGCGGATCTCGAAGACGCGAGGCGCCGCGGTTGCTGCTGCCGCGGTGTTGCGCGAAGCAGAAGCGGGCGCCGGCGCTGCGCCACTGGAGAGGCGACTGCCGGCGACGAAGGCAACCAGCAACGCAGGGACAACGAAGAGTCGCGACATCGAGGGGCTCCGGAGTATGGGACGAGGTGTGCGACGATACTCCCGCGCGCCCCGCTACGACAGGATGGGGTTCAGCTTGGTCCGTTGTCGCCCGTTCTCATCGAAGTTGCCGGGGGCGAGCCAGCGCTCGTAGTTCGCCTTGCACTCGGGCCACTCGTGGTCGAGCATCGCGTACCACGCCGTGTCGCGATTGCGCCCCTTGATGATCATGTGCTGGCGGAAGCGCCCTTCGTACGAGAAGCCGAAGCGCACGGCGGCGCGGCGCGAAGGCGCGTTGAGGTCGTTGCACTTCCACTCGAATCGCCGGTAGCCCAGGTCCTCGAAGACGTGGCGCGCGATGAGGAACTGCGCCTCGGTTGCCAGGCGCGTGCGCTGCAGGAGTGGCGTGTACAGGATGTTGCCGACTTCAATCACGCGGTGGCGCGGCTCGATGCGCATGAGCGAGAGCCATCCAACGGCGGCGTCGGTCGCGTCGGCAATCGCCCAGTACACCGTGTCGGTGGTGGAAGCGGCGATGCTGGAGACGTGCCCCTCGAAATCGGAGGGCGTGGCGAAGGGGCCGCTGGAGAGATAGGCCCACAACGCCTGACGCGTCTCGCCGTGCGAAAGTCGATAGAGCCGCTCGGCGTCGCGTGCCGGCTCGATCGGCCGCAGCCGGCCGTATTTCCCTTCCAGGATGCAGTGAACGGGGCGCGGCGCCGAGCGATCATCGACAGGCGATCCGACAGGAGCGGTAACGTGCGATCCGGAGAAGGACGCTCCGGGTCTCTGTGCGTGCATAACGACTCTCTACGGCTTTGTTTGGATCGAGGCAATACTGCCACGCACGCGTTGGTACTCGCTAGTCGATCCTCACGACTTTTCAATTAGAGTGCTCACACCGTTCACGTGCCGTTCATCGAAGTTCATGAGCGATCACGCTCGAAGACGAGGTTGTTCGTGCGCGCCGCGCTCACGTGGAAGCCGCGAATCGAGCCGCGAGCGTCGCGCGTGAAGGCGACACGAGCGCCGGCGCCGCGCACGGTGTAGACGTCGCGCGCCACGGGGTCGAGCACCATCCAGTCGCCGTATCGCAAGCGCAGCTGCAACGCACTCCCCTCGGTGCGGATGGTCCCCCAGGTGTCGAGCTCCGTACTGGTGTAGCGGCCGGTGTACGCCGCCGCACCTGCCGGTGCCAGCGCCTCCAACGGCGCGAGTCGCGGTGCGGGAGCCGGCATGTCGAACTGCGGAACGAGCATCGTGACGCCCCCCGTCGTACGCGCGAAGGTCGCCGGTTCAGGCGAGGTCGGGGCGACGAACGTCGAGTCGGAGGTGGCGCGCAGCGGGAGGCGCTGCCCCATGAGCGTCATCGACAGCGCCGCCCCCTCGCGGGCGATCGTCGCCACGATGCCGGGAAGCACTTCGTAGCGCCCCACCCAGCGATCGAGGACCTCGGTGGCGGGCGTGACTGCGGGAGGAGCCGACGCTCCCGGTGCAGCTGCCGGTGCCGACGGCGCGACGGCGGCGAAGCGCGTGGCGAGGAAGCGATCCGCGACCTGCCGCGCCATCGCCTCGGGCTGCGCCGTATAGTCGTTGCAGAGGACGGCGATCGAGAGGTGTTCACCCGGGAAGCGCAGCAGCTGCGCGCGGAAGCCGATGAAGGCGCCGCCGTGCTCCACGATCGGGAGCCCGCGGTAGTTCCCCGGCATCAAGCCGAAGGCGTACGTCTGCGCCTTCCCGTTCGCGAGCGGCGCGGGCTCGGGCGTCACGAGCTGTGCGATGAGCGCGGGGTCGCCCTTCCCCAGCCGGTTGTGGTAGAAGTTGGCGTCCCACTTCAGCAGGTCCTCGACGGTCGTGAGCAGTCCACCGTCGCCCACCAGTGCGAAGGAGGTGCGCACGATCCGAAAGCTGCCACGACCGTCGGGCTGATACCCCTCGGCGCGCCGCGCCACGATGCGCGTGTTGTCGTCGTGGAACTGCGTGCTCGACATGCCAAGCGGGGCGAAGATCCGCTCGGTGGTGAAGTCTCGCAGCGACTTGCCGCTCGCGCGCTTCACGATCTCGGCCAGCAGGAGGTAGCCCGAGTTCGAGTACGAGTAGCGCGTCCCCGGCGCGAAGTCGAGCGCGCGCTGCCGAGCGATGAGGTCGAGCGCCATCTCTTGCGGCACCTCATCCGCGACGCTGCGCCCGGACATCGCCCACAGTCCCAGGTAGTCACGGATCCCGCTCGTATGGTGCACGAGGTTGGCGATCGTGATGGGCTGCGCGTACGCGGGGAGCTCGGGGACCCATTTCCGCACCGGGTCGGTGAGTGCGAGCTTCCCTTCCTCAGCGAGGAGCGCAATGCTCGCCGCCGTGAACTGCTTGGATGTCGAGGCGATGTAGAAGACCGTCCCCGTCCCGATGGGTACGCCCTGGTTCAGCTCCGCCATGCCGTAACCACGCCCGTACACCAGGCGCTCGTCGCGATAGACCCCGAGCGCGCACCCCGGCGTGTTGGTGTGGTCGTAGCGGGCGAAGATCGAATCGATGGCGGCTGGCGGGGGCGTGGTGGCGCCCGTCTGCCCCCACACCGGCGTGGTCGCGAGCGCAGACGTGGCGATGGTCGCGACGCTCGCGAAGAGGCGAACGGCGACGGCACGGGTTTCGGTCATAGCGATATGCCTCGAATGCCTCGTGAGATACGTGCGCATCAGTGCGGAACCCCCATGCGCGGCGCGGCGCCCTTCACCGCACCGGCCGCCGCACGCTCCTCCTCCCACAGGCGACGCTGCTCGCGCAGCACGTGCGCGTGGATCGCCTGGACATCCGCCGGCGAGAAGATGTCGGCGAAGCTCGACATCCCGTTGGCCTTGAGCTTCCCGCCCGTCACGATGGAATCGAAGGCCGCGTGTACCTGCGGCGTGAGGTGATGCAGGTCAGGGTACGCGCTGAGCTGCTTCTCGCCGCGCCCGGCGTGGCAAAAGGCGCAGGTGGTCCCGAAGAGCGCCGCCCCGCGATCGGCGAGCGAATCGGAGTAGAAGGCGAGCGTGGGCGGCTCCGGCGTTGCGGCTGGCGAGTGCTTTGGCGGGAGCGGCACCGCCCCCCCGCCGAGCTTGAAGGCGAGGATGCGCCCGTAGTTCTGGTAGGCGTACGGCGCGGAGTTCTTGGGGTACGCCGGGGCCAGCGCGCCACCGAAGCCGGCGAGCACCGCGACGTACTGTGCACCATCGACTTCGTAGGCGATGGGCGCGGCCATGATCCCCGTCCCCACGTCGATGTCGTGCAGCTTCTTCCCGTTGTCGGCGCGATACACCACCAGATGCCCGGACGATGTCCCCTGGATCACCAGGTTCCCCGCCGTGGTCAGCACGCCGCCTCCGGACCACTCCATGTCACCGATCGGGACGCGCCACTTCTCGGTCTGCGTCACCGGATCCCACGCCATCAGCACTTCCTGCGTCGCGGGCGAGGGGAGCGACGGATTCTTCTTCATCGCCCCGTCGTACAGCGCGCGAAGCTCCGGCCCCACCTGGTCGCGCACATCGCCCAGCAGCGCCCCCGCCCCCATGTTCGCGCGCCCCTTGCTCCACTTGTACGTCGGCTCGCCCAGCATGAGCATCCCCTGGAAGCGCGCCGGGATGTAGGCGAGCCCTGTTTTCGGACTGTAGGCCATGGGCTGCCAGTTGTGCCCCCCAGCCTGGGTGGGGAAGACCATCGCCGGGGCCTTCTCGTACACCGCCGCCGGGTTGAGCCTGGGGCGCCCCGCGGAATCGAAGCCCGTGAGCCAGTTGGCGAAGACGAACGGCTTCCCCGAGATGAACGCCCCCGTGGCGCGATCGAGGACGTAGTAGACGCCGTTCTTGGGCGCCTGCATCAGGACCTTGCGCGGGCGCCCGTCGATCGTAAGGTCGGCGAGGATGATGTTCGCTGTCGCCGTGTAGTCCCACAGCTCCCACGGCACCTGCTGGTAGTGCCACTTCAACTCGCCATTGTCGGGATTGATGGCGAGGATAGAGACGAGATAGAGGTTGTCGCCGCGCGACGGATCGCGATGCCAGCCGGAGTAGGGCGTGCTGTTCCCCGTCCCGACATACAGCAGGTTGAGCTCGGGGTCGTAGGCCATCTCCCCCCACACCGTCCCGCCGAGCCCCGACGCCCAGTCGGTCTTGGGGCCCCACGTCTTGAGCGCGGCCTCCATCGCCTTGTTCTCCGGCGGTCCCTTCGCCGGGTCGCCCGGGACGGTGAAGAAGCGCCACTTCTCTGCGCCGCTCGCGAGGTCGTACGCGGTGACATACCCGCGCACGCCGAACTCGGCGCCACTGTTGCCGATCACCACGACGTTGCCCGCCACCTGCGGCGCGCCGGTAATCGTGTAGAAGCGCGAGTCGCGATCGATGAAGGTGTCCTTCTTCCAGATCTCCTGCCCCGTCGCGGCGTCGAGCGCCACCATGTAGCCGTCGATCGTCGCGACGTAGATGCGCCCCTTCCACACGGCGAGCCCGCGACTCACTACGTCGCAGCAGGCGCGGCGATTGTA
Source organism: Gemmatimonadaceae bacterium (assembly GCA_046327755.1). Classification (GTDB taxonomy): domain Bacteria; phylum Gemmatimonadota; class Gemmatimonadetes; order Gemmatimonadales; family Gemmatimonadaceae; genus SCN-70-22. The sequence goes on along the minus strand of JAXLXW010000007.1, from coordinate 115,252 downwards.
GCTGCCGTCCACCTCGGGATCGTAGCGCCACTTCTCGGCGCCGGTGCGCGCGTCGACGGCGTACACGGTCCCCCACGGCCCGGAGGCGTACAGCACGCCGTCGACCACGATCGGCGTCGCCTCCTGCCCGTGCTCCACGCGTCCGCGATGCGTGCGTGCACTGTACTCCCACGCGAAGCCGAGGCGCGTGGCGTTGGTGTCGTTCAGCTGCGTGAGCGGAGAGAAGCGCTCAGCCTTGAAGGTGCGCCCGAGCGACATCCACTGTCCCGGCTGTGAATCGGCGGCGAGGAGGCGTTGCGCGTCGACGTTGCCGTAGCTGAGCGCCGTGGCGCGCGTCCCGTCACCTCCGCCGCCACCGCTGCAGGCAACGAGGTTGGTGGCGAGTCCGGCGACGAAGGCGGCACGGAAGTGACGTGGCGTGGGCGGGCGCATACGCATGTCGGGCGTGCGTGGGCAGGAGTGAGCAGGAGTGAGCTGGAGTGGGCAGCGGGTGACGCGAGCGGGGCGCGCCGGGAAGGTTCGCCGGATCGCGTGGTACACCGCGGGCGATACGCTACCGAGCGCCCCACCCGCCGGGAAGAAGCGAACGTCGATTCGCCACGCGCTGACGCCGCGGTGATACCGCTGCGGTTCGCGCCGCGAGGCCCCCTCGCCCGTCCTCACCTATCCGCCGCCGCATGGAGGGGCGAAGTTGTGGCGCGCTCCGTCGCGCCCGCCGCCTGCCGCCAGCCGCCAGCCGCCAGCCGCCCGCACGTCTTCGCCCGCCATGCCCCCATCTCGCGCCAACGTCCATCCCGAGCGGCCCCCCCGGCACCGTGCGCGGTCGATCGCCACCGCGTTCGCGCTGGTGATCGTTGCCGGGTGCATGCGCTCGCCGGCCCCCGCGAGCACACCGTCCCCTGCCGAGCTCCTCCCGTTGCAGCTGCTGCTGGCCCCGGCCACCAACCTCGCGCCGCAGGTGAGTCCCGACGGTCGATGGATCTCCTTCCTGCGACCGGTGGATGGGGCGATGAACCTCTTCGTGGCGCCGGTCGATTCGATCGCAGCCGCGCGCGCCGTCACGTCGCGGACAGGACGCGGGCTGCAGCCGTTCGATGTGAGCGGGAACGTCCTCTATCGCTGGACCCTCGATTCACGCCGCCTCCTCTTTCCGCAGGACAACAACGGCAACGAGAAGTGGAACCTGCACGTGGTCGACATCGCCACGCGCGAGGAACGCAACCTCACCCCGATCCCGGGCAAGGAGGTGTCGTTCCTGTCGTTCGACGAGCACGACCCCAACATGGCGGCGATCGGCGTGAAGGATCGCTCCCCGTGGATCCCCGATTTATACCGCCTGAACCTCACGACCGGCGAGCGCACGCTCATCCTGCGCAACGACCGCATGGTGGCGGTGATCCCCGACCACCAGCTTCGCCCGCGCGTCGGTCTCGCGATTGCGCCTGACGGCACGCTCGACCTCTACCGTCCGACGAGCGACGGAGGCTGGGCCCTGCTGTGGGACATCGGCCCCGACGATGCGCCGGCGATCAACGCCACCGCGTACCTGCAGGCGTGGGGGATCGATCGCGACAATCGCCACCTCTACCTGTTCGACACCGAGGGACGCGACCTCACGGCGCTGGTCGCACTCGACCTCGAGAATGGCCAGCGGACGACGCTGGCCGAGAGTCGCGAGAGCGACATCGCGGGTGTGCTCTACCACCCGACCACCTACACGCTGCAGGCCTACGCGTCGATGTGGACACGTGCCACCTGGCACGCCGTCGACACGTCGATCGCGCCGGACCTGGCGCGCCTCGCCACGGTGGATGGCGGCGACCTGAAGGTCCTCTCCCGCAGCGCCGACCTGTCGACGTGGGTCGTGCAGTACATGCACTCGGACGCCCCAACGTCGTTCGTCCTCTACGACCGTCCCTCGGGGCGCGTGACGCCGCTCTTCGTGGGAACGCCAGCGCTCGCCGGGCTCCCCCTCTCACCGCTGCACCCGTACGAGGTCACCACGCCGGACGGGCTGCGCTTCGTCTCGTACTATCTCCTGCCGCCCTGGAGCGACCGGGACGGTGATGGAATCCCCAACGCGCCGCAGCCGACGATCGTCCTCGTGCACGGCGGCCCCAGCGACGAGCGCGCGCAGTGGGCCTACGGCCCCTTCGTGCACTGGCTGGCCAATCGCGGCTATGCCGTGCTCTACGTCAACTATCGAGGCTCGGCGGGTTTCGGCAAGGCGTTCATGAACGCGCAGAACATGGAGTGGGGCGGGAAGATGCACACCGACGTCCTGCAACAGGTGGACTGGGCGATCGGCAAGCGCATCACCGCCCCCGGGCGCGTGGCGATCGTGGGCGGTTCATACGGCGGCTACGAGACGCTCGTGGGGATGACGATGACGCCGGAGCGCTTCGCGTGCGGAATCTCCCTCGTCGGTCCTTCCAACCTCGAGCGCTTCATGCCCCATTGGAACGTCGACCGCATGTCACAGGTGATCGGCGATCCGCGCACCGCCGAGGGGCGCGCATTCCTGCGTTCGCGCTCGCCCATCAACTTCGCGGCCAATACGAGGCACCCCGTCTTCATCGGCCAGGGGAGCAACGACTCGCGCGTTCCCAAGTACCAGTCCGATACGGTCGTCGCCGCCATGCAGCGCGCCGGCGTTCCCGTGGTGTACGCCGTGTACGGCGACGAGGGACACGGGCTGCTGCGCCCTGCCAACTCGTTCTCCTTCTGGGCCATTGGCGAGCAGTTCCTCGCCCGCTGCCTCGGCGGGCGCGCCGCGCCACTCGGGAACGCACTCGACGGCTCCAGCGTGCAGCTCGACGCCGGCGCCGACTACATCCCAGGGCTGCGCGAGGCGATCGCGCGGCGACGTTAGGCAGTTTCCGCCGCGCGCCACTCACCACCCAGCCTCGCCCCCTCCCGAGCCTGATGGATTCCCTCGAACGCCGAGCCTACGCCCGCGTCACCTGGCGCCTGATCCCGTTCCTCTTCGCCTGCTACGTCGTAGCGTACCTGGACCGCGTGAACGTCGGTTTCGCCAAGCTGCAGATGCTGGGCGACCTGGGGATGAGCGAGACCGCCTACGGCATCGGCGCGGGGATCTTCTTCATCGGCTATTTCCTCTTCGAGGTACCGAGCAACCTGATCCTGCATCGCACCGGGGCGCGGCGGTGGATCGCCCGCATCATGGTCACGTGGGGGGTGCTCTCCGCGGCGACGATGTTTGTGCCCAACGCCACCGCGTTCTACGCGCTGCGCTTCCTGCTGGGCGTCGCGGAGGCGGGCTTCTTTCCCGGGATCGTCGTCTATCTCACGCTGTGGTATCCGGCCGCGTATCGCGCGCGCATCATGGCGCTCTTCATGACGGCGGTCGCGGTTTCGGGAGTGATCGGGGGGCCGCTGTCGGGCGGGATCCTGAGCGGGCTCGCCGGGCGCAACGGGTGGGCGGGGTGGCAGTGGCTCTTCCTGCTCGAGGCGCTCCCCGCCATCGCGCTGGGGATCGCCACCTGGTTCTACCTCGACGACAGCGTGGAGGGGGCGCGCTGGCTGTCGGACGACGAGAAGGCGCTCCTGCAGGCGCGCCTGCGCGCGGAGCCGTCCGGCGTCGAGCACCCGCATGTGTGGGCCACGCTGCGCGATGGGCGCGTGCTGGCGCTGGGGCTGCTCTACTTCCTCTCGGTGCTGGGGCTCTACGGGCTGTCGTTCTGGCTCCCGCAGCTCATCCGCACGTTAGGCATCGCCGAGCCGTGGCGCGTCGGGGTGCTGAGCGCGATTCCGTACGCGGTGGCGGCGGTGACCATGGTGCTGGTGGGACGCAGCTCGGACCGTCGTGGCGAACGGCGGTGGCACCTGGTCGCGAGCGCGGTGACCGGTGCCGCCGGTCTGGTCGCGGCGGGGCTCTCCCGCACCGATCCCGTGCTCGGGATGATCGCCTTCAGCGTAGCGGCGGCGGGGATTCTCTCCATCCCGCCGATCTTCTGGACCTTCCCCACCACGTACCTGCGCGGTGCGTCGGCCGCGGCGGGGATCGCGGCGGTGAACTCGTTCGGCAACCTGTCGGGCTTCGTGAGTCCCTACATGATCGGGGCGGTGACCGATGCGACGGGCGAGGCGACGATGGGGCTGTACGCACTCGCCGTCGCGCTGGGGCTCGCGGTGGTGTTGACGCTCGCCATCACGCGGGACGCCGCGCACGCGTCCGACCGCTCGCGCGCCGTGCGCGACTAGATCGACACCTGCAACGCGGCGGTGTAGCCGGCGGTGGCGTCGCCGGTCATCGTCGCGAGCTGCAACGTGGCCCCATCGGAGAAGACGTTGTCGGTCGCCAGCGAGACGCCGGCGAGGTTGGTGATCGAGGCCTGGTAGCCGCTGGTGGCGTACACCGCGTCGCACGCCGCCTTGGGAAAGGCGAGCTGCGAGATCTTCGTCACGTTGGACTGCGCCGTGGCGGCCGTCAGGCTCGGATAGATCTCGAAGTGGATGTGCGGCCAGCGCCCTGCATAACATCCGGGGAAGATGCTGGTGAACGAGACCTTGCCGGCATCGTCGGTCACCTGCACGCCACGCAGGTAGTTCTGGTTGGTCGCCCCCGCCGAGTAGAGCGAGTAGAGCCCGCCGCGATCGCAGTGCCAGAGGTAGATCGCGCGCCCCGCCAACGCGGCACATGAGGCCGCGGTCGAGACGAGGGTGAGGTTGACGGTGAGCGGGACCCCGGCGGCCGTCCCGCTCAACCCGCCGAAGCTGGAGCGGATGTCCTGCCGCACCACGCCGCTCAGCCCCAGCACGTTGGGACCGTTCGAGCCGTCTCCCGGGTACGGCCCCGCGGTCTCGGATGGGATCGTGCTGCACGTGGCGTTGTTGCCGTTGCTGCTGGATCCGTTGTTCGCGCCGCTCGTCGTCCCGGTGATGTCGCCCCCGCATCCCAGCACCTGCAGCACCCCGGCCCCGAGCGCGAGGCGCAGGATATCACGCCGTCCCAGGGAGACACCCGTCAGCCGCAAATCCTCATGCAACCCGCCGAAATCCTGATGATCTCCCGACATACCCTGCTCACCGCTCGCTGTGGCACCAGGCACGCCCGCGCGAGGGGCGCGCGGGGCACGTTGGCGTCGTCGGGGAGTGAACACGCGGGCGCACGGGGTCCCCTGACAACACGACCACATCGGGCAGTGGCGCCCGCCATCGTTAGTCGGCGAGGCGGACCATGGCGTCGAAGGCGGGGTCGGTCGTCCCGCCCACCGCCCGCTCCCCCACGTACTCCCCCAGCACTGGCCCGTGCTTGAAGGCGTGTCCCGATCCGCCGCCGGCGATGAGGACGTTCTCCCACTCCGGGTGCCAGTCGATGATGAAGTGCTCGTCGGCGGTGTTCTCCAGCTGGCAGACCCGCGTCTCGGTGATCGGCTGGTTCGCGAGCGCGGGGAAGCGGCGCGCGAGATAGGCCCGTGCGCGACGCAACTCGTGCGGCGTCACCATGCGCTCGTCGGTGTCGGGATCGAAGGTGATGGGCCCCGTCGTGGGACAGACCTTCACGCCGCGCCCGTCGAGGCTCGGGAAGCCGTAGTAGCCGTCCTCCGAGAAGTTGGGCATGCTCCCCACGTTGAAGCGCGTGTCGCCGGACGGGACGCCGAAGTAGAAGACCTCGCGCCCCGGGACCTTGATCTTCGTGCCTAACAACTGCGGGAAGAGCTTGGGGAGCCAGGGGCCGCAGGCAAAGACGAAGCGTTCGGCGCTGACGCGTTCGCCCGACGCCAGCTCGACATCCACGAGGCGCCGGCCGTCGGCCCGCCCGGGGCGCGCACGCTGCACGACGAGCCGCCCTCCTTTCCGCGCGAAGGCACTACCGGCGGCGATGATCGATTGCTTCGCTCGGAGCACGGCGGCGGTCGGCTCCAGCACACCCAGCCCCATCCCATCGACGTTGATCTGCGGCCAGCGCCGTCGCATCTCGTCAGGGGTGAGCGACTCGACGGGGACGCCGAGCTTGCCGAGCATGGCGTAGGTCGCGCGGAGCGCGGGCGTCCAGTCCGGGGAGAGTTCGAGGCGCCCGGCCTCCACCATGAGCGAGACGCCGAACTCGGACTCGCGCGCGCGCCAGGCGGCGTAGGCACGCTGCGCCATGCGCGCGTACAGCTCGCGATCGCCGTAGCCCACGCGAAGCTGCCGCGTCTCGTCGCCCGAAGTGGCGCGCGAACTCCCGGGGCCGTAGGCGTCGATGAGCGTCACCGCGTGAGCGCGTTCGCGCAGGTGCAACGCCGCCCAGACGCCGAAGGCACCGGCGCCGATCACCACCACGGAGGGGCGCTGCCCCGAATCGTCGGTGGGAATTGCCGCGAGCGAATCGGGAACGAGCGTCGAAAGCGCACCGGCGCCGATCGGGACCGCGGTGGCCTGCAGGAAGGTGCGCCGATCCATCGGGGCCTCGCCGTGCGTGAAGGGTCGCGCTCAACCTATGCCGGCGGTCGGCGCGGGTAAGGGGAGTGCATCACGTTGCGACCGATCCCATCGACGTGCACGTTTCCTCCCCCGCTCCTGCCCCAGCCCCCACTCATGACCAATCCCGCCTTCCTCGCGAACTTCATCCCTGGTCGCGAACTCGGCAGCTCCCCCTGGATCACCGTCACGCAGGAGATGATCTCGACCTTCGGCGAGGTGACGCACGACCTCGATCCGATGCACGTCGATCCGGCGTGGGCCGCCAAGGGGCCGTTCAGGGGGACCATCGCCTTCGGCTTCCTCACGATCTCCCTCCTCACGCACATGCTGCACGGCGTGCTGGGGACCGATCCGCAGCGCCACGATCCCACGCAGGGGTACTACCTCAACTACGGCTTCGACCGCGTGCGCCTCGTGACGCCGGTCCCGGCGGGGGCGCGCATCCGCGGCACCTTCCGCGCCGGGGAGCGCCGCGTGGACGCGAAGGATCGCTCCATCCTCACCTGGCAGGTGACGGTGGAGATCGAGGGGAGCGAGCGCCCAGCGCTGGTCGCCGAGTGGCTCTCCATGTGGGTCCCGCCCGAGACGGCATGACCGCCCCACTCCGCGCCGACGCTGCCGTGCCTGCGTCGCCGGTCGTGGCGCGGCTCAGCGAGTGGATCGACTGGTACGCGGCGCACACGCCTAACGCCGAAGCGGCCGTCTGCGGAGAAGTGCGCGTGACGTACGCCGAGCTGCAGCGGCGGGTTGATGCGACGGCGCGCGCGCTGCTGCGAAGCGGCGTCCAGCGGGGCGACCGCGTCGCGACGCTCGCCCCGCCCAGCCTCGACTTCTGGGTCACCTTTCTCGCCACCGCGTCGATCGGCGGGATCTGGCTGGGGCTCAACCCGCGCTACCGCGTCGATGAGCTGGCGTACGTCGTCGGCGACGCCGAGCCGAGCGTGCTGTTCGCCCGCACGCAGGTTGGATCTCGCCGTTACGATGACGAGATCGCGGCGATGCGACGCGCGGCGCCATCGATCGCGCGCGTGGTCTCCCTCGACGAAGAAGCCGCGATCGCGACGGGCGCGTACGAGTCCGGGCATGCGTTCGAGGCGTCGGGACGTGACGTGCCCGACGAGGCACTGGCGGCGGCCCGCAGTGCCGGCGAGGGACGCGAGGCGTGCCTCCTCGTGTACACCTCGGGCTCCACCGGGCGCCCCAAGGGGGCGCTGCTCCATCACACGGGGATCGTCGCCTTCTCGCTCGAGCAGAACCGCTGCTGGCCGCTCCGCAACCAGCGATTCCTCAACTACCTCCCCATCAACCACGTCGGCTGCGTCATCGACGTCTCGGTGCCGACGCTTGCGGCTGGCGGCTGTCTCGTCTTCCTGGAGCAGTTCTCGCCGGACGGGGCGCTCGACCTCACGGTGCGCGAGCACGTCAACTGCCTGGGCTCCGTCCCGACCGTCTTCCAGATGCAGCTCGCCCTCCCGAACTTCGCCGACTACGACCTCTCGGGGATCGAGCTGATCATCTGGGAGGGGGCGGCGATGCCCGTCGAGGTGATCGAGCGGTTGCGAGGCATCTGTCCGCGCCTGGCGACCAACTACGGAATGACAGAGACGACGAGCGCCATCACCATCGTCGAGCCGACGGATGACCTCGACATCCTGGCCAACACGGTGGGGCACGCATTTCCGGGGGTGGAGATCCGGCTCGTCGGCGAGGACGGCGCCGTCGTCGCCCTTGGTCACCCCGGCGAAGTGCAGGTGCGCTCGATCTACAACCTCCTCGGCTACTGGCGGCGCCCCGAAGCCACCGCCGCCGCCTTCACCAGCGACGGCTTCTTCCGCACGGGTGACGTCGCCGAGCAGCGCGCGGATGGACGCTATCGCCTCGTGGGGCGTCTCAAGGAGATGTACAAGTCGGGCGGGTACAACGTCTATCCGCGCGAGGTGGAAGACGTGATCCACTCGCACGCTGACGTGATCATGGCCGCCGTGGTGGCGCGCCCCGACCCCCTGTGGGACGAGGTCGGTGTCGCCTTCGTGGTCGCCAAGGCCGGGCTTACGGCAGGCGCGCTCGCCGAGTACTGTCGCACGCGCCTCGCGAACTACAAGCTCCCGAAGTCGTTCGTCCTCTGCGACGAGTTACCGCTCCTCCCGATCGGGAAGGTCGACAAGGTGGCGCTCACGCGTCGCGCCGCGGAACTGTGAATCTCGAAGGTTCGCCCACGCCCTGCTCGCCATGATGCGGATCCGCTCATTCGCCGCCGCCGTCGCCGCCGGACTCCTCGTGACCGTTGCCCCTGCGCACGCGCAGGGCAACCTGCAGTCATACGTCACGCAGGCGCTCAACTCGCTCTCGGCGAAGAGCTCCATCTTCGCCAAGCACCTCCCATCGGGGCGAACGATCGAGCTGCGCGCCGACGTGCCGATGAACACGCTGAGCGTGATCAAGATCGCCGTGATGCTGCAGGCGTTCCGCGACGTCGAGGGTGGGAAGCTCAAGCTCACCGACCGCTACCTGATTCGTCCGGAGGACCTGCGCCGCGGGAGCGGGTTGATCCAGACGTTCGACGCAGGGCTCAACCCGACGTATCGCGACCTCATCGAGCAGATGATCATCACCAGCGACAACACGGCGACGGACATCATGATCCGCACCGTGGGGCTCGCGCGGGTGAACACGATGCTGGCGCAGCTGGGTTTTCGCGAAACGCGGCTCAATCGCACGACCGGCGACCTCTTTCGCGAGGTCTGGATTCGCGCCGATGCGAAGAACGCGACGATGACCGATCGCGAGGTGTACGAGCGCGGCTTCCCGAACGACGCGAAGTCGTCCGAGCGGAGCTTCACGCTCGAGGGTGATTCCACGCGATGGCTGGGGCGCACCACCGCGCGCGAGATGGCGACGCTGCTGGAGGGGATCCTCAACGCCAAGTACGCGTCGAAGCTGTCGAGCGACGTGATGATCGGGATGCTGCGGCGGCAGTTCTACGCGTCGCGCCTTCCACAGCGCATCCAGTACCGGGCGTCGGTCGCGCACAAGACCGGTGACTGGCCGCCCATCGCCGGCAACGACGTGGGGATCATCTTCTACGAGGGGGGGCCGGCGATCGTGAGCGTCTTCACCAACCAGAATACCGGAGACTTCTTCGAGTTGGAGTCCACGCTGGGACGCATCGCGGAGCAGGTGATCACGCTCTGGCGGTAGCGGCGCGCAGTGGCAGCACGCGGTGGTGTTTCGACGTCCGCGTCAGCCGGCGCGGACGTCGCGATCGAATTCCACGCGCACCACGGAGCAGATCGGATCCGGGGCCCGATCGGGGAGCGTCAGCACGACCCCGTCGTCGCCCGCGCCTAACGGGATGCGCGTCCCTTCATCCGCCAGGAGCCAGGCGCGTCGCGGCGTCGCCCAGACGCCCGGAAGGACGAGCTCTCCCGGCTGCCACTGCTCGACGAGGACGTTGATGTACTGCCCCTGCGTGGTCGTGCGGCAAGCCGGCGTATCGACGATCGAGGCCGTGCTTCGGTAGATGGCGTCACCGTTCACCGCCATCCACTTCCCCACCGCCGCCAGTCCGTCGACACTCGGCTGCGGGACGCGCCCCATGCCGTCGGGGCCGATGTTGAGGAGGAGGTTTCCACCCTTGCTCGCGGTCTCCACGAGGAGCCCGATGAGCTTCGCTGGCGATTTCCAGTTGCTGTCGTCCTTGGCGAAGCCCCAGTTGTCGTTCATCGTCATGCACGACTCCCAATCCTGCCCCGGGAGCCCGCGCGCGGGGACCTCCAACTCCGGCGTGCTGTAGTCGCCCGCGTTGCCGTCGCCGCGCGTGCGGTCATCGCCGCCCGGCGCGGCGACGTCGACGCGGTTGTTGATGATGACGTTGGGCTGCAGCGTCCGGCACAGCGCGACCGTCTCCCTGGCCAGGGCGTGACTCCACGTCTTCTCCCACTGCCCGTCGAACCAGAGGACGCTCACCTCGCCGTAGTTGGTGAGGAGTTCGCGCAGCTGGGCGTGCATGAAGCGCACGTAGCGCGAGAAGTCGGCGGCCGACGCGTCGCGGCGTTCCCAATCTCGGCGCGGGAGGTAGTCGGGATGGTACCAGTCCATGATGGAGTAGTACCAGCCGAGCTTGAGCCCGTGCGTGCGGCACGCATCGGCGAAGGCGCGCAGGATGTCGCGCTTGTACGGCGTCGCCATCACGTCGTAGTCGCTCACCGCCGACGGCCAGAGCGCGAACCCCTCGTGGTGCTTGGTGGTGACGACGACATACTTCTGCCCCGCCGCCTTGGCCATGCGCACGATCGCGTCGGCGTCGAGGGCGCTGGGGTTCCAGCTGTTGGCGAGCTGGATGTACTCGTCGTGGGGGATCTTGGCGTTGTTGCGGATCCACTCGTGCGAACCGACGAACTTCCCGTTCCATTCACCGCCCGGGCCGGAGTAGAGCCCGAGGTGAATGAACATCCCGAACCGGGCGTCACGCCACCACTGCATGCGGTCGGCCACGGGGGCATCGACCATTCCGCCAGCCGCAATTCCCGGCGCGGACGAGGGCCAACGCCCCAGGATGGAGCGGCCGGCCAGCCCGGCCGCTCCCAGCGTGAGGAAGTCGCGACGATCCATGGGCATCGCCTATTGCAGTGGCGCCTTGTGCTTCTCGAACCACCCCTGCAGCGTCGTCAGCTTGGCCGCCGCGTGGCTGGGATAGCGCCGGATGCCGTGCGGCTCCCCGGGAACGCGCACCAGCACCGACTCCACGCCGCGCATCTTGAGCGCCTTGTAGTACTGCTCGCTCTCCGACATCGGCGTGCGGAAGTCCTCCTCGCCCGTCATGATCAGCGTCGGTGTCTTCACGTTCTTCACCACGCTCAGCAGCGAGCGCTTCTCGTAGTTCTCCCGGTTGTCCCACGGAAAGCCGGGGAACCAGTTCTTCACCGAGAGCGGCGCCATGTCGGCGGTGAGGGAGAACGATTCCCAGTTGATCACGGGATAGAAGGCGAGCGCGGCGCGGAAGCGATCGGTATGCCCGATCATCCAGGCGGTGAGCACGCCGCCCCCGCTCCCCCCGGTCACGAAGAGGTTCTTCTCGTCGATGTACCCCTTGGCGATCACCGCATCCACGCCGGAGTTGAGGTCGTAGAAGTCGTCGCCGGGATATGCATGGTGAATGAGGTTGGCGAACTCCTCGCCGTAGCTCGTGCTCCCGCGCGGGTTGGTGTAGAGCACCACGAAGCCGTTGGCCGCCATCAGCTGCTTCTCGTCGTCGAAACGCGCGCCGTAGTTGGCGAACGGCCCGCCGTGGATCTCGAGGATGAGCGGGTACTTCTTCTTCGCGTCGAAGCCCGGGGGCTTGATGATCCACCCCTGCACCTTCCGCTTGTCCTTGGACGACTCCCACCACAGCTCCTCCACCGAGCCCAGCGTGCGGCTGGCGAGGAGCTCGGCGTTGAGAGTGGTCACCGAACGCGCCGTTGCGCCGGGCGCCGAAGCCGTCACGGCCACGTTCGACGGCACGCCCGGCGTCGAGAGGGTGAAGGCGACCGTCCCCGAGCGGGAGACGGAATAGCTCCCGCCGCCGTAGGCCATCGTCCCCATCCCCATGTGCTCCGCCACCGGGCGCAGCGCGCCGTCGAGCGTGAGGTAGCCGACCTTGGTGTCGCCCTGCACGTCGTACTGCACGTAGAGCCCCTTGCCGTCCGCGCTCCACGTCGGCGAGCCCACGCTTCCGTCGAACTTCGAGGAAATCGCGCGCTTCCCCGAGCCGTCACGGTTCATGACGTAGAGCAACTGGTTCTGGTAGCCGAGGTGCTTCTCGTCGAAGCCGGTGTAGGCGATGAGCTTCCCGTCAGGTGAAACGGCGGGCTCACCGTCCGGACCCAGGCGATCGGTGAGCTGCCGCATCGTCCCGTCGTTCACGTTGAATGCGTACAGGTCGGCCTCGATGAGCTCGAGGTCGGGGTTGTCGCGGCGACGCGAGGCGGCGATGAGCTCCGTGCCATCCGGGGTCCAGGCGATACCGCCGCCACCGAAGACGCCGCCATGGTTGAAGTTCCCCTTCGTCACCTGACGCGGTGCGCCGCCGTCGGCACGGATGACGAAGAGGTGCGTGTAGCCGACGGGGACCTCCCCCACACCATCGAAGCGGAAGACGAGCGCGTCGGTGTACTTGGGCGGCGGCTGCCACGTGGCCCCTGGCGGAGGCGCCAGCGGCGTCCCGACCACGAGCGGCGCGGCGGGGACAAACTGCGAAAAGGCGATCCGGCTCCCGTCGGGCGACCAGACCAGCCCCGAGGGCGGAATGGCGCCGCTCGTGATCGCCACGGACTCGCCCGTGTCGTTCCACCGCACGTAGAGCTGCGCGCTCCCCCCCTTGTCGGAGACGTACGCCAGGCGCGTCCCATCGGGCGACCAGCGCGGCGACCCGTCGTGTGTCTTGCCGGACGTCACCGGGCGGTGCCCGCTCCCATCGCTCTTCACCAGCCAGATGTTGCTGTACTGCTTGTCCGTCATCGCGTCGTTCCAGTTGCGCGCGTAGGCGATCCACTGGCCGTCGGGCGAGATCTGCGGATCGGCGGCGGTCTCGATGGAGAAGAGGTCGACTGGGGCGAGTGGCCGCGGTTGGGCGCGCAGTTCAACGTGCGGCGTAGCGGCGACCACGAGCGCGAGGACGAGACAGGTCCTGATGGGGCTGGAGCGCATGGGCGGAGGTCTGGGAGCGGGCGCGGAGGGTGGCGCGGCGCGAGGGGAGGGCGCGCAAGGGCGCCGCTAACGTGTCGCGCGACGCCCCTCCGCCGCCAGAGGTGCACGGCGTGCGCGTCAGGGAATCGCGCGTTGTCGGAGCCCCGCCACCCCGTCACGTTTGGGGACGGCGGCCGTCTCCCGCGCCGCCCGCCGCCCGATTCCTGTTCTCATGACCGTCCCGAACTCTTCACGCGTCGTCGTCATCACGGGGGCCAGCGCCGGCATCGGCGCAGCCGCCACGCACCGCCTCGCCAGCCAGGGGCATCGCGTCATCGCGGTCGCCAGGCGCAAGGAAGTCCTCGAATCGGTGACGCGCCCGCATGGCGCCGCCGTCTTCGCCATCGCCGCCGACATGACCGAGCGCAGCGAGGTCTTCCGCGTCATCACGCGCGGCCTCGCCGCCTTCGGCCACATCGACGTCTGGGTAAACAACGTCGGCCAGGGGATCACGCGCGCACCGTCGCAACTGACCGACGACGACATCGACGACGTCATGCGCGTCAACGTGAAGACGGCGCTGTACGGGATGCAGGCCATCCTCCCGCACTTCAAGGAGCGCGGCACCGGGCACGTCATCAACGTGTCGTCGATGCTCGGCCGCATCCCGCTCGCCACCTTCCGCTCCGCGTATTGCGGCGCCAAGCACTTCCTCAACGCCCTCACCGCGAGCTTCCGCGCCGAAGTGCAGGAGACGCACCCGGGGATCGAGTTTTCGATCGTTTCACCAGGGGTCGTGCGGACCGAGTTCGGCGTCAACGCGCTGCATGGCGGGCCGGACTCTCGTGCCCTCCCCTTCTCGCAGAGCGCCGAGGAGGTGGCCGAGGTGGTCGCGCGTGTCGTCGAGTCGCGTCTCCCCGATGTGTACACGCGTCCCGGGTCGGCGCAGCAGGTCGCCGACTACTACGCGAAACTCGGCGTCGACGGGTAGGGGAGCACTTCCCGCTTGGCGACGGGGCGGGAGGGGGGATCCGCGCCCCGTCAGCGGCGCGGGGAGATGGTGCGTTGATGAGGGTCGCCCCTCTCCCCTTACCGTCGCCGCCCATGCCGATGTCATCCCCCCGGTCCGTTGCGTCGCGTGTCGCGCTCGCCGCCGGCAGCGCGTTGCTAGCGCTGCTAGCGCTGCTAGCCCTCCCCGCGATCGCGCCCGCGCAGGGCGCCCCGCGCCCCGACGCCGATCCGCGCATCCAGAAGCTCGTCGCCTCGGTCTCCCCCGATCGGCTGCGCGCCATCGTCGCCAAGCTGGAGTCGTTCGGGACGCGCTCGACGCTCTCCGACACGCTCTCGGCCACACGCGGGATCGGCGCCGCGCGTCGGTGGATCTATGAGGAGTTCAAGCGCTCGTCGCCCAAACTGCAGGTCGCGTTCGACCGCCACCCGGTGGCGCAGGGCGGGCGCATCACGCGCGACGTGGACGTGGTCAACGTCGTGGCAATCCTCCCCGGCAAGTCGCCACGCCGCGTCTACATCAGCGGGCACTATGACACGGTGAACCTGCGCGGCGCGATGGCGGCGGGGAGCGGCGGGCAGCCCAACCACGACGTCGACGCCCCCGGCGCCAACGACGACGGGAGCGGGACGGCGCTCACGATGGAGCTGGCGCGCGTCTTCGCCGAGAGCGGGATCGACTTCGACGCCACGCTCGTCTTCATCACGTGGGCGGCGGAGGAACAGGGGCTCATCGGCTCGATGGCGCACGCGCAGTCGCTCGCCGATGCGAAGGGGGTGGTCGAGGCCAACTTCAACAACGACATCGTGGGCTCGTCGGTGGGGGGGAGCGGGATCGTCGACGCCGAGAGCGTGAAGATCTATTCGTTAGGCCCCGAGGACTCGATGTCGCGGTCGCTGGCGCGCTACATCGCCCGCGTCGCCGCGGTCTACGTCCCGTCGCACACCATCCGCCTCATGGCTCGCGAGGATCGCTTCGGGCGCGGGAGCGACCACTCGTCCTTCACCGCGAACAACTTCCCTGCCGTCGTCTTCCGCGAGGCGAACGAGAACTACCGCCGCCAGCACTCGGCGGACGACAAGATCGAGGGGATGGACTTCACGTATCTCGCGCAGAACGCCCGGGTGAATGCCGCCGGCGCCGCCTCGGTCGCGCTCGCGCCACCAGCGCCCGGCGTCCTCGGCGATCGCGGCCAGCCGCTCATCGGGCGCGGGCAGTCGGGGTACGATGCCGACCTGCGGTGGAGCGCATCGAGCGGGGCCGTGGCGTACCGGATCTACTGGCGCGACGCGTGGGCCAACGACTGGCAGCGTTCGCAGGTGGTGGGGAACGTGACACAGTTTGCCCTGCCTAACGTCTCGATCGACGACTACGTCTTCGGCGTCGCCGCCATCGGGGGCGACGGCAGCGAGAGCCTGGTGAGTGCCTACGTCTCGCCGAACCGCCCCATGCAGCGCATCAAGATGAGTCGGTGATCATGCAGCGCCGGGCCATCCTGCGCCTGTCGGCCGCCTTTTCGTCTCGCACCGGGACGCCCGACCGGTCAGGGGTTGGGGGCGACTCCCTGACACACGGCGTCGAGAGACGCGTATGATAGAAGGGCCGGCGCATCGCGTGCGCCGGCCCATTCCCATGCCGTCGGAGTGCACGCCATGACGCCCCAGGACGCCCACACCATCATCGCCCTCGCCGCCCTCGCCGCCAACGCTGACGGCTCGCTGGGCCAGGAAGAACGCGTGAGCATCATCTCGGCGGCGGAGCACCTTGGCCTCTCCGAGGACGACCCGATGCTGCACGGGGTGATGAACGGCGGCGGCGACGTGGCGCAGCTCGCGCACCGGCTGTCGAGCGACGAGGCGCGCGTGGCGGCGTACGACGTGGCCGCCGCAGTCTGCCATTCCGACGGAGCGCCTAACGCGCAGGAGTCGGCGTTCCTTGCCGCGCTGTCGCGCGAGCTGGGGGCCGTGGCGCCATCGGCAGATGCGGCCGCCACGATGGGCGCGGCCGCGCAGGCGGCGTCGACCCCGCCCGCGCAGGGGATGGCGAGCGACCTCGACACCTTCATCCTCGACCAGGCGATGCTGGCCGGCGCCGCGGAGCTCTTGCCGCATCGCTTCGCGGCGATGGCGATCCTTCCGTTGCAACTGCGCATGGTCTACCAGATCGGGCAGCGCCACGGGCAGCAGTTCGACATGGCGCAGGCCAAGGACCTCGTTGCGGTCCTCGGGATCGGGGCGATGGGGCACGCGCTGGAAGGGGTGGTGCGCGGCGTGCTGGGGAGCGTGGGGCGCGGGTTGCTGGGCGGCTTGTTAGGCTCGGCGACCGGGGCCGCCGCCGGCGTCACCGTCACGTTCGCCACCACGTACGCGCTCGGGCACGCCGCCGAGCAGTACTACGCCCAGGGACGCTCGCTCGGCGCCGCCGACCTCAAGGCGCTCTTCGCCCGCTTCCAGGGCGAGGCGAACACCGTCTTCCCGCGCGTGGAGTCGCGCATCCGGTCGCTCGCCGCGGGGAGCAACCTCGAGTCGCTCCTCAACGGGGTGATGCGATAGGAAGGTGCAACGCTAGGAACGCGCCGCGGTGGGAGCGCGCAGCGCCAGGTATCGCTCGTTCGCGCGCCTTGCCCCGGCCTGGTCGCCGGCTTGCGCGGCCAGGCGCGACTCCTCGCGCAAGTACGTGGTGAGGTAGAGCGAGACGGTATCCCAGTCGTACGGGCGACGGCGCACGGCGCGCAGCGCGCCTGCCACGTCGCCCTGTTGCTCGAGCAGCCGCGCGACGACGAGGTTGCCGAAGTCGGTGCCGAAGATGTACGGCCCCTGCTGCACCGCCGTGTCGAGTTGCGCGACGAGCGCTGGCGCCTGCGCCGACGACTGGCGCACCGCGCGCATCGCCTCGAGCATGAGGGTGCAGAAGCGTGCGTCGGCTCCGTGGACGACGGCCGAGTCGCGCCCCGCCGCACCGGCGCGCAGCTGCACGAGTGACGCGGAGAGGCCGGCGAGATCGCCGGTGGAGAGTTGCCACAGCCCCACGACGCAGGCATCGGTGTCGTAGCGCGCGCGACCGCCGCCATCAACCGGGCGCCCGCCAGCCACAAAGCGCTGCAGGCGCGCCACCGCGGCGACGGCCGCGGTCGAGTCGCCATCCCAGAACAGTGCGTCGAGGACGGGAAGCTGGTCGACATCGAGGTAGACGATCGAGCTTCCCGGCGCGTCCGACGATTCGGCGCGCAGCGCGTCGATCGCGTGCGCCGCGTCGGCGCGCCGGCCGCGGTTCATCGCCCAGGCGTGCAGCGTGAGCCCGGGGCGCACGTTCGTCTGCTCCACCGATCCATCGTCGAGGCGGCGGCGCAGCTCGGCTGCCGCCCGGTCGACATCGGCGAGCGAGACGCCGTCACCTTGGCCGTAGCCGATCATCCGGTTGAGGACAGGAACGCGCAGTCGCGGGAGTGCGCGGCGGATGGAGTCGAGCGTCGCGCGATCGTCCAGCGTCAGCGCCACGCGCCATCGCACGTACGGGCCCAAGTCGGCGACCGCGGCTTCGTTCGCGTAGAGCGCGTTGAGCGTGCGCGCCTGCGCGCGATCGCCCGCGCGAGCGGCGAGTTCGACCAGGTGCGCGAGGGGCGCGACATAGGTCGAATCGAGCGCCAGCGCCCGTGCGAACGCGCCGTGCGCCGCGGCGTTGGCGTTGGTCACACTCAACACCGGGCCGCTGTGATAGAGGCGGTCGCCGTACTCGAACTGCGCCTCGGCGCTCTCGGGCGCACGCTCCACCGCGCGCTGCCACGCGGCCATCTGCTGCGCCGCGGTGAAGGGGACGGTGGCGCTGGGAAGGACGTACGCCTCGAAGAGGAGTCGATCGCGCGCGGAGAGACGATCGCGCAGGGCATATCCGGTGCGCAGCCCGCGTGCGAGCGCTGCCGATTGCGCCGCCTGCTGCGACCACGCCCCCGCCGATGCCATCCCCAACGCCGCGAGGGCGAAGGTGGAATCGTTCGACAAGGCCTCGGTGAAGCGATCCACTGCACGCCCCAACTCACCGCGCCGGAAGGCGGCGCGCCCCTCGAGATAGGCGCGCACCGCGGGGAGCGAGGTGGAGGTGAGCTCGGCGAGGCGGCGCGTCGGTTCGCCAGCGCTGCGGGCCAGCAGCTGCGACGTGAGGCGATCGACCAGGACAGACAAACTGTCGGAAGCCCCCTGCACCGATGCCTCGGAGCGCTTGGCACCGTCGACGCCCACGATGCGGGCCGCAATGGTCACGCTGGCGCCGGTGCCTATCACCTCACCCAGCACGAGCCGCCCGCCACCGAGCCCGGCGACGAGTCGCTGCGCCTCCTCGGTCGACGGGTCGGTCCCGGGCGCCACCGACCGCCGCCACGCCGCCAGCACCGTGCGCGAGTCGAGCGGGTGCATCTCCTCGGTCGACCCGAGCTGCGTCGTGAGCAGGTCGACCATCCCCTCGCGCAGGTAGGCGAGCGACGAATCGCCCGAGACGCGGAAGGGGAGGACGGCGATCGCCGAGGCATCCATCGCAACGGACGCGCGCCGCGGAACCTTCGTCAGGAGCAACGCCGCCACGAGCACGACGACGCCTCCCGCGAGCCACGCCCCCCAGCGCCGCCAGTCGCCCCCAGCCGAGCCACGCGTCGCCGGCGAGGTGGCGCCGGTCACCACGGGGATGGCCTGCGCACCACTGAAGGTGCGCGACAGTGCATCCATCATCGCCGACGCGGTCGCGAAGCGCTCATCGGGCGACTTGGCCAGGGCGCGCTGCACCACGCGATCCACCTCGACAGGGATCGACGGCTGCAACGCGGCAAGCTGCGGAATCGGGGCGGCGATGTGCTGCAGGAGGATCCGCTCGGTCGTGGGCGCGGCGTACGGCGGGCGCCCAGCGATCATTTCATACAGCAGGCACCCCAGGCTGTAGATGTCGCTGCGCGCGTCGACGTCCGCCTCGCCCGTCACCTGCTCGGGGCTCATGTACGCGGGCGTGCCGAGGGTGAGTCCCGAGCCGGTCAGCCGTGCGTCCTGCGAATGGGCCAGGACGCGCGCGATGCCGAAATCGGCAACCACCGTCTCACCGGCGCTGAGCAGGACGTTGTCCGGCTTGATGTCGCGGTGCACGATGCCGCGGGCGTGCGCGTAGGCGAGCGCACTCGCCACTCCCTGCGCGATAACCATTGCCTCGGCGACGGGAATGGATCCGTCGCGCTGCAGCCGTCGGCGTACCGACTCGCCCTCCACGAAGGGCATCACGTAGTACAGGAGACCGTCGGCGCTTCCGGAGTCGTACAGCGCGAGGATGCGCGGGTGCTGCAGCGCCGCCAGGATCGCGATCTCGCGCAAGAAACGATCGGTGCCGACGGCAAGGGACAGCGCGCTCGGCAGGACCTTGATCGCGACCGTGCGATTGTGCTTGCGGTCGAGGGCGCGGTAGACCGTCGCCATCCCTCCGACGCCCACGACCCCCTGGATGTCGTATCGATCGGCGAGCGCGGCGCGCAGGCGCGCGTCGTCGCTCGCATCGGAAAGCGGAACGTCAGGAGGCGTGGTCACGCGGTCCGGTGGGCGCCACGCGCGTCAGCACGGCGGGCAGAGGTCGAGGGCATTGCGCACGATGCGCGCGAGGTTCGCGTCGAGGACCATCGCGCCGCCGAAGTTGAGCGACGCCGCCGCGAAGATGACGCCTCCCTGGTCCGTCCGATAGCTGAGCATCTCGCCACTGGGAGGCGTACCGAACGCGAGACGCGCGTTGGTGGCGTACGCCTGCCACGGCGTCCCGAAGCCGCGCATGTCGATCTCCCACCCATTGGCGTGGAACGTCTGGATGACGCCGTTCGAGTCCGTCTGGCCCACGTCGACGCTCGCCTTTCCCATCGCATCCCCCTTCTTGAGCGTGACACCGGCGAGGACCGGATTGGCGTCCGGCGCCGTGGGGTCCTGCTCGAGGATGAACGGCTGCCCTGCGGCACCGGTGGGCTGCGAGCAGTTGAGGAAGCCGA
This sequence comes from Gemmatimonadaceae bacterium, assembly GCA_046327755.1. Taxonomy (GTDB): domain Bacteria; phylum Gemmatimonadota; class Gemmatimonadetes; order Gemmatimonadales; family Gemmatimonadaceae; genus SCN-70-22. Next base: position 95,147 of record JAXLXW010000007.1, on the reverse strand, counting down.
CGCCGAAGAGCGCGTGCTCCGGGCGCCCTACATACGGCGTGCGGGTGAGCGAATACAGGCGGATCTGCTCGTTGGTGAGCGACGGCGGAAGCTTGCGGCGATCGACGCCGGGGAAGATGGCAAGGTGACGCTGGTCGTCGCTCGGGACGACTTCCTCGTACACACCGTTCCCGCCGAGGTAGAGGATGCTCCCGCCGCGGGCGAGGTATGCCTTGGCGTGGTCGTACATCGCGCGCGACCAGTATTCGGGGTGCGTGTTGAGGATGAGGGCGCGGTAGTTCGGCGCGCCGTCGACGCCGAGTCCCGGGATGCCGTCATGCATGTCCTGGTCGGTGTAGACGTCGACGGCGTACGGCGCCCCCTGGTCCTCGAGCCACCCCAGGACCCACAGTTCGCCGCGCAGCAGGTGGCACGAGTTCGCGAGGACCGAGAGGCCCACGTTCCCACCACCCGGCTTCGCGAGCGCAATGTCGGGAGTGAGGGAGGGGTTGGGGCGGAAGAAGGGGAGCGTCTCGGGGACCGGGTAGGTGTGCGAGTACTTCCCGTAGCCGCCCCACATGTTGTAGGTGTTCCAGGTGTTGGTGTTGGCGAGGACGGCGAACTGGCGACGCACGTCCTTGGGGCGCACGACGAATGAGATGTAGTAGTCGCGCCCCTGGCTGTCGGTGCAACGCGCGGCGTAGATCCCCGATCCCCAGTGCCCCGGGTCGTCCGCCGGGAGGTCGGGGATCGTGAGGGAGAAGGTCGTCTCCCACCCGGCGCCGTGCTCGAGGTAGTCCGCGTTGAGCGCATAACGAGGGGCGGTGTACGGCGTCGACGCCGGGATCTTCACGTCGTCGTAGACGCCCTCCACCCCGCCCTTCATGCGACGCAGGCGGCGGAACTCGACCGTGAACATCACCGGTTCGGCAGGGTCCATCAGGACGCCGTCCGGCGGGTTGCTCAGGCGCACCCCTGCCTTGAAGTCGATCGTCCCGCCAGGCACCTGGGTCAACGGCCAGCAGTACCCTTCGACGTCGGAGGCGTTGCCCCCCCACAGGATGTGCGCGTCGCCCACGGTGGTCCGCGGGTTGTCGACCGTCAGCTGCACCTTGCCGTCGCTCGCGCGCTCGTACGGATGCACCTCCACCGCCCCCTCGCTCCCGATGGCGTAGAGGTGACCATCCCCGGCGGCCATCACGTGCGGATAGCGCACCCACCCATGCGCCAGCACCTGCCACGCGCCGCTGGCCGGTGCGCCGTTTGCACCGGCCACCTGGCAGCGCAGCGTCCCGTTGGTCGTGATGTCGAAGAACGTCCCGGCGTCGTCCGCGAAGGTGAGCATCGCGCCCCCCCACCCGGCGGGCTCGAGGGTCTCCACCGCTCCCGCCGCGACGCCAGAGAGGATGCTGAGCGGTGACGACGCACCGGGCGTCGGGGTGCTGAAGCGCTGCCGCAGGAGCGCCCCGTCACGCGTCACCATGTACAGCGCCCCGCCGCCGGCAAAGACGGAATGCAGGCGCGGTGCTGCAGCGCCTGCGGCATATCCGCTACGCGGCGCCACGGCCGGAGCGGCGACGGGAGGCGTGACGGTGCTCCACTCGTCCGCCGCGCCGGCGGGCGCAAGGGCCACCACCAGCGACTGCCCGCGGTCGATCCCCGCGAGTACCACGCCATCGCCGACCGGCACCGCCGCAAACTGGCGCACCCCGTTCCACCCGCTCCCCACCTCGACACCAACGCCGTTGTGCATCAACGAGGCGCGCCGGCTCCCGGTGACGTGCCGGTTCCGGAACAGCCGCCCCAGGTGGTCGATCGCGAAGATCGTCCCACGCCGGTCGCTGGTGAGTGCGACGTGCGCCATGCGGTACCTCCAACGGTGAGGGGGCTGCCACTTCACGTCCGTTGTCGAGCGCTAGCATACCGGTGCCGGGGATGAGACGCAAACGCACGCAGGCCACTGGTGGGTCATCCGTCCCATGTGGCGCGCGGCGCGCGCCGCCAGCTTCGAGTCAGGTCGTTCGACTCGTCTCGTGCCCCCTCCGGCCATGCACTCCGAACTCGTCGCCCTCCGTCTCGTCCACGTGCTGGGCGGAATCTCGTGGGCAGGTTCCGCACTGTTCCTCACCGTCTTCCTCGGCCCGGCGCTCGCCGCGTCGGGGCCCAACGCCGGGCCGGTGATGGCGCAACTCAAGGCGCGACGCCTCGTCGCCTTCATGCCCACCGTCGCGCTGCTGACGATCGCCTCCGGGCTGCGACTCATGTGGCTCACCTCGGGAGGCTTCACGGCGTCGTACTTCGCCACGCCGCACGGCCTGGCCTTCAGCTTCGCCGGCGCCACGGCGATCGTCGGCTTCTTCTTCGCCATGCTCGTCCTGCGCCCCACGCAGGATCGCATGGCGCAACTCGCGCAATCGCTGCTCAAGGTCGCCGAGGAGCAGCGCGCCGCCATTGCCCAGGAGCTGGCCGTGGTGCGGCGTCGCAACGCCTGGGCGAGTGCCACTTCGCTGGTGATGCTCGCGATCGGGGCCGGGGGGATGGCGGTGGCGCGGTATCTGGGGTGATGATTGCGGGCGATGCCTGCAACCATCGCCCTCACCGCCATCACCGCCCCAGCGCCGGAGACCGAAGGCGAGCTGCTCGCCGCGTTCGAGCGCCTCATTCCGCAGCTCGCGCCCGACGCCGCGATCCCGACGCGTGAGCACCTGCACGCAATGCTCGCGCAGGGCGGCACGACGCTGCTGGTGGCGCGCGACCGCGCGCAGTGCGGGCGCATCGTGGGGATGCTGACGCTCTCCTGCCAGCGCATCCCGACGGGGCTGCGCGCCACGATCGACGACGTGGTGGTGGACGCTGGGGCGCGCGGCAGCGGGATAGGGGCGGCGCTCACACAGGAGGCGTTGCGGCTGGCGAAGGCGCAGGGCGCTCCCGCCGTGGACCTCACGTCGCGCCCGTCGCGCGAGGCAGCCAATCGCCTCTACCTGCGGCTCGGCTTTACCCCGCGCGACACCAACGTCTATCGCTACGTCTTCGACGCGCGGTAGCGCGCCGCGCGAGGCGCGCCCGCGACGGTCTCAGCGCACGACAGGACGCAGCATCCGCTCGCGCAGCACGTACGCCACGCCTCCCACCGCCAGCGTGACCACCCCGAAGGCGATGAAGCGCGCACCGCTCGTCGCGAAGATGTAGCTCCATCCCAGCAACGCCACGAGCGACGGGAGCGGGTAGAACCACATCCGGAAGGGGAGGACGAAGCCGGGGCGCCGGCGCAGCAGGTGCAACGCGACCACCTGCCCCATGAACTGCACCAGGATGCGCGACGTGAGGAGCGCCGAGATCACGTCGCCCAGGGTGAAGAAGGAAAAGGCGATCGACAGCCCGCCCAGCACCAGCACTGCGACGTGCGGGAAGCGCCCCGTCGGGTGCACCGCGGCAAACGGACGAAAGAAGTCTCCCTGCTGTGCGGCGGCAAAGGCAATGCGGCTGTACCCCAACAAGAGGGCGAGCACCGATGCCAGCGCCGTCCACAGCACCAGCAGCGTCACCGCAGAGGCGGCACGCTTGCCGTAGAGCTGCTGCATGAAGTCGGTCACGATGTACGTCGACTTCATCGCCTCCCGCCACGGGACCACGGCAATCAGCGACAGGTTCATGAGCGCGTAGAGCGCCGAGACCGCGACCACCGACCAGAGCACCGCGCGCGGGATCACCCGCTGCGGGTCGCGCACCTCGCCGGCCACGTAGCAGATGTCGTAGTAGCCCATGAAGTCGTACATCGCGATCAGCATCGCCGAGCCCAACCCCGCCGCGAAGCCGCGCGAGAAGGTGAAGGCATCGGGTGGAAAGTCGAAGGCGATCGACGCGTCGAAGTGGGTGAGCCCGCTCGCGATCACGACGAGGACGGTCAGCATCATCCCGCTCCACAGCACCACCATCAGCTTCCCCACCGAGGCGATGCGCCGGTAGATGAGCGCGATGGTGAGGGCCCCCACGAGCACGCAGATGCCCCGCGCCCCCCACGTCCCCATCGACGGAAAGAAGTAGCCGGCGTACTGCGCGAAGCCGATGTACCCCGAGGCGATCTCCAGCGGCCCGCTCAGGACAAACTGCCAGATGAAGAGGAAGGGGAGCACGCCACCCAGCGATGTCCCGCGGAACGCCTCCTTGAGGTAGGCGTAGGTCCCGCCGGTCTCCGGGATCGCCGCCGAGAGTTCGCTCCACACCAGCCCGTCGGCGAGGGCGAGCACTGCTCCCAGCACCCACCCCAGCATGCACTGCGGCCCCCCCATCGCCGCAATGATGAGCGGGATGGTGATGAACGGCCCCACCCCGACGATGTTGCTCATGTTGAGCGCGATCGCCTGCAGGAGGCCGAGGGAACGGACGAGCGGACGGTCTTCCGTCATCGAGCGATGTGACGAAGCGAGGGGGACGAGCGGCGGGCAATTGTACCGCGCCGCGCGCCAGCGGGACAGCACATGCCGCTCCTCGTGCGTTTCGTCACGCCCGGCGTTCCCTCGCGCACGTTCCGGCGGGAGATTGAGGCGTGCTTCCATCACCTCGCGACATGACGAACCGCACGACGCGCGCCTTGCGCCCGCTCATCGCACACGCGCTCGCCCTTGCCTGCACCGCAGCGATGGTCCCGCGCCCGTTACAGGCGCAAGGCAATGCCGCGACGCGCGACCTGTCGCGCTTCACCGACCCCGCCACACACGTCGCACGCGCCGTGCGCCTCAAGGGGGCGGCACCGCACATCGACGGCGCCCTGGACGAGGCGGCGTGGGAGAGCGCCCCCCCCATCCGCGACTTCGTGCAGAAGGTCCCGATCGAGGGCGACGCCCCAACGGTCGCGACCGAGGTCCGCATCCTGTACGACGACGGCGCGCTCTATGTCGGGGCGCGCCTCATGCGCCCGGACCCGCAGGCGATCCGCCGCTCCGTCACGCGCCGGGATGGAGAGAGCGACGCCGAGGTCTTCACCGTCTCGCTCGATCCATATCTCGACCGTCGCACGGCGTACGCCTTCTCCATCTCGTCAGGCGGGGTGCGTGGCGATGCCTATCATGCCCAGGACAGCGAAGACTCGGGACGCGAGCCGCAGTACGATCCCATCTGGGTGGCCCGCGCCCGCGTCGACAGCGCCGGGTGGACGGCGGAGCTTCGCATCCCCTTCTCGCAGGTGCGCTACAACGCCACGGCGCAGCAGGTGTGGGGGTTGCAGCTGACGCGCTACATCGCCGACAAGGCGGAGCGGCTGCAATGGGTGCTGATCCCCGTGGATGCGGCGGGATACGCGTCGCGCTTCGGGCGACTGGAAGGGATCGAGGGGATCCCCCCCACGCGCCGCATCGAGCTCCTCCCCTACGTCGCCACCGAGGTCACGGCGCGCTCGCACGTCGACGCGCGCAACCCGTTCGACGACCGATTCGGCGCGCGGGCCGGTGCCGACCTCAAGGTGGGGCTCGGCCCCAACCTCTCGCTCGACGCCACCATCAACCCCGACTTCGGGCAGGTCGAGGCCGACCCCGCCGTCGTGAACCTCACCGCGTTCGAGCAGGTGTTCGAGGAGCGGCGCCCCTTCTTCGTGGAGGGGAACGAACTCCTCACCGGGCGCGGGCAAAGCTTCATCGGGCGCCCCACCTGGTTCTACTCGCGACGCATCGGCGCCCCGCCGCGCGGGCTCGTGGCGGACGACTTCGTCGACTCGCCGACCAACACCACCATCACCACGGCGGCCAAGGTCACCGGGCGCCTCGCGCGCGGCCTCTCCCTCGGCGCGCTCGCTGCCGTGACGCCGCGCGAGTTCGCCCGCACCTATCACGTCGCGAACGACTCGTTCGCACGCATCGCCGTCGAACCACCGTCGCGCTTCGGCGTGCTGCGGCTGCAGCAGGAGTTCGGGAAGCAGCAGTCGAACGTCGGGATGTCGTTCACGACGATGAACCACGCCCTCGACCAGCGCGGCGGGCTGGCGTCGCTCCTCGTGCGCGACGCGGTGGCCGGCGGCGTCGACTGGAAGCTCCGCTACAAGCAAGGGATGTATGAGGTGACCGGCTGGGTCGGGGGGAGCCGCGTGAGCGGTGACGCCCCGGCGCTCGCCCGGCTCCAGCGCAATAGCGCGCACTTCTTCCAGCGCCCCGACCAGGACTATGTGCGCTACGACTCCACGCGCACCGCGCTGAGCGGCGCCACCGCGTCGCTCCGCCTGGACAAGAACGCCGGTCGCTACACGTTAGGCGGGATCCAGCTCTCCACGCGCACCCCCGGCTTCGAGATCAACGACGCCGGGCAGATGCGTTCCGCCGACGACATCGACTTCAACGCCGACATCCAGCTCCGCGACACGAAGCCCAACCGGTACGTCCGCTTCTACCAGTTCGGGACGTCGGCCGTGGCTGGTTGGAATTACGGCGGCGTGCGCCAGTACCTGCGCTTCAACCAGACGGCGCAGGTGACGCTGCATTCGTTCCTCCGCCTCAATGCCCGCGGGACGCTGTACGTCCCGTCGCTGTCGGACGACCTCACGCGCGGCGGCCCGCTCATCGGGACGCCCGCCGGCTACTCCGTGCTGGGGCAAGTGACGTCGCGGGCCAACATGCCCACCACGTGGAACGCGCGGACCGAGTACTACCACGACGCCTTCAACGGGTGGCGCTGGGACCTGAGCACCGGCATCGCCACGCGCCCGGCCCCGCAGTGGCAGGCGTCGGTCGATCCCACCTACTCGCGCTCCGTCGATGCGCGGCAGTACGTCGCCACGCGCAGCGGCGGGAGCGCCGCCACGTACGGCCAGCGCTACATCTTTGCCGCGGTGGAGCGCAGCACCCTCTCGGCGCGCTTCCGCGTGAACTACGCGCTCACCCCCAACTTCACCGTCGAAGGGTACGCCGAGCCGTTCGCGGCGAGCGGGCGCTTCCATGGCTTCGGCGAGGTGCCATCGCCCCGCAGCGACTCGTTGCGCGTGTACGGCGCGCAGGGAAGCGGGACGTCGGTCTCGCGCAAGGCGGACGGCAGCCTGACGGTGACCGATGGCACGTCGATGATCGCGCTCCCGGCGCTCGACTTCCAGCGCCTCTCGTTCCGCTCCAACCTGGTGCTGCGGTGGGAGTGGCTCCCGGGGAGCACCGCCTTCTTCGTCTGGCAGCAGAACCGCGGCGGGCAACTGCTCAGCGGGAACCTGGTGCGCCCCAACGACCTGTGGGACGCGGTGCGCGCCGACGGCGACAACTTCGTGGTGGTGAAGATCAGCTACTGGATCGGGGCGCGGTAGCGCGCGCCGCGGCCTAACGCGTGCCGCGGCCTAACGCGTGCCACTACCTAACGCGCGACGCGGCCTCACGCGCCCCGGCTCGGGTGCGCCAGCAGGAGCGCATCGCGCTCAACGGACCCAGGCGCGCGCCGCCGCCTCGCGCACCGCGTCGAGCGACGCATACACCCCCGCGGCCTGGCGCGCGATCTGCGCGGGCGGATGCACCATGTCGGGGACGATGAGGACGGGCATCGCCGCCGCCATCGCCGCCCGCGCCCCGGTGGGCGAGTCCTCCAGCGCGAGGCACGAGGCGGGATCGGCGCCGAGTCGTGACGCTGCCTCGAGGTAGAGGTCGGGATCGGGCTTGCCGCGCGCCACGTCGGCGCGCGTGACCACCGCATGGAAGCGGTGCAGCTGCGAGCCGAGGCGCTCCTGCACGAGCGCCGGTCCGCTCGACGTCGCCACACCCAATGGGATCGCCAGCGCCGCCACGAAGTCGAGCCACGCGGCGGCCCCAGGACGCAGCGGCACCCCCTCGGCGTCGACGATGGTGCGCATGTGCCGGTGGCACGTGTCACGATAGGCGGCGATATCGAGCGCGTCGCCGTAGTAGCCGGCGAGCATCCGTTCGCACTCGTCGATCGGGTGGCCGATGAAGGTTGCGAAGCGCTCGTCGCTCATCTCGACGCCGTGGTCGCGCGCCGCCAGCTGCCACACGCGGCGTTCGAGGCGTTCACTGTCGACGAGGAGGCCGTCCATGTCGCAGATGACGGCGGCCGGGCGAAAGGGGATCACGGGCGGGGTGGCGGGGTGACGCATGATCGGGGTGACACGCGCGATGTCGCGGCGCCGGTAAGCTAGCGCCCGAACGCAACCAGCGGCCGCCGACTCCCCCGTCGACGACCGCTGGCGCCCTTCACCATTCCCGTGGTCAGGGGCAGGTGTCGGGAATCTTGTCCGACTCGGAGTAGAGCGTGTTGGGCGACCCCGCCGGCGAGATGACGGCCGACGCCGACTCCAACCACCGCCCGACGGATGCGGTGATCCCGCACGGCAAGGTGATGGCCGACGTCGCGCGGATCTCGCGCAACGTCCCGGCCGCGAGGGTGGTGTGGCCGCTCACCCGAAGGACGAAGTCGCGAGGCTTCGAGGTGAACTTGCCGAGCGCGCAGTGGTAGATGTCCAGGTAGTCGGCGCGAATCGTCGCCGGGATGGGGCAGGCAGTCTCGGTGTAGGTAATCGAGGGCGCGAAGGTATCGCCCGGCGTCCCGCCACCGCCTCCGCCGCCGCCCCCGCCGCCGCCACCACCTCCGGCTCCCTTGGCCAGGAGCACATCCGTGGCGTGCACGACGGCCGGCCCCGTGGCAGGCGACGTTGCATCGGAACAGGCGGTGGCGATGGTCGCCACCACGGCGATGACGACCGCGGAGCGTAAATGGATCATGGCGGAGTCCGGGGTGAGGGGGATGGAACGCCGACTACTTCACGGTGACGCTGATCGCGGCGCTGTTGTCGCTCGGGTTGGCGTCACCATTGGAGGTCGACCATGCACTCGTGGTCGAGTACGCTCCCGCGACGGACGGAGCGGCCAACGTCACGGTCGCGACCGCCGTGGCACCGGGCACCACCGGGTGGGTGGTGGTGCAGCTGACGAGCGCACCTGACACGGTGCAGCTGCCGAAGTCGTACGTGGTCGCGAGCGCCGTCATGCCCGCCGGGAGGGTGGCGGTGAAGACCGGGTTCTCCGCGTCGACCTTCCCGACATTCCTCGCGGTGAATGTGAGCGTGAAGGTCGACCCGGGAGCGGGAGATTCCGTGCTCGACTTGGCGCCCGCCTGCAGGTCGGGCGAGCCGGTTCCGCCGCCACCACCGCCACCACCGCCACCACCGCCCACCTTCGTCGTCGGGGCGACGTGCACGTTGGCCCACACCTGGTCCAGCGCGACGTAGGTATAGAACTGCTTCACCTGCGTCCCCGCCGTCGTCCGGAAGTCGCCCTCGGCGAGGAGCTTCACCGGGACGATCGCCGTGACCGACTGGCCAGCTGCAACTCCGGTGGTGTACCAGATGCGGCACCAGTCGCTGAACTGCGACTGCGTCAGCCCGCCATTGGTCCCCCGGTAGGTCTCACATTGAATGCGCGGGTTGGCACCGGGAACGGGGGCGTCCACCTGACGCTTCATCCCCGCCGGGATCATCACCCAGGTGAAGACGGTGTCGGTGTACGACTGCGTCCCCGCATTGGTGATGGTGACGTTGAACTGCGAGACGCTCCCGTTGGTCAGCGGACCACTGGCGGTGAGCGACGTGGAGAGATCGCCGGGGACATACGGAATGACCACCGGGTTGGCAGACACCGGCGCCAACGCGCGAGCAGACGGCCCCTGGTCGTCAGCGCACCCGGTGAGGAATGCGCTGACGGTAAGTGTGGCGAGCGCGACGAACCTTGACGCCGCGATCGGGCGGTACGTGGACGCGAGCGACATGCACGAACTCCGGATGAGGGGTTGGGAAGGCGGAGTCGTGACGTCAGTCGGCGATGAGCGTGATGGTCGCCGTGCACGTCTCGTGCACCGGAAGCGCCATCAGCGTGAAGAAGTCGGTGATGCCGTCGCTCTGGTGGTTCTCGGCGACGAAGGAGAAGGTGTGCACCCCAGGGGTCACCGTCCGCGTGAGGTTGGTGATCTGCACGCTCGTCGTCACCAGCCCCATCGTGGTCGAGAACTGCATCAGCGAGAAGCCGGTCGACGGCTCGGTGATGCGGAAGGCCCAGGCGCCGCCTAACGACGTCTGGGGGAAGGTGCTCGGCGGAATCGCCGGCCCCGTCGGCGTGGGCGATGCGGTCATCGCCATCGTGACGTCGGCGCGATCGGCGAAGCCCTTGTCGATCGTGATGCCAATGCTCGAGCCGGCGTCGCAGACTGCGCCGGCCGAGGCGCGGCGGATCTTCCCGACGGTCGCGCCGCCGCCGCCTCCGCCACCACCGTCTCCGCCACCACCTCCGCCGCCACCGCCGCCACCACCGCCGCTCGAGCCCTTGGCGGCGAGCGGCTCCAGCTGGGACGACGTCATCGGGGACGTGGGCGATGACGCGTCGGAGCAGGCAACCGCGAAGGTGCCCGCCATGAGGACGGCGGCGAGGGTCGTGATTCTCAACTGCATGGCGGGGCGCTCCTGATGAGTGGTGGCGCGGCGCGTGGAGCGCCGGTGTTCCCCTCGTCAGAAGCAAGAAGCGCGTCCGGCGGGCGACGCGCGGCAAGTCACTACGCCGGAACGGGTTACCGATTCCGTGACCTCGTCCCGCTCCCTGCCGTTGCATCGCCGCATTGCACCGGCTGTATCGCCACGGGTCAACCGTGGCCTTCGCTGCAACGAGACCGGCGGTCGCATCACCCCGTGCCGGCGCCCCCGCCCGGGGCGATCGCGGCTTCGCCGCGCTGGGAGTCCGGCCTCCCGCGTGTTCGCTCAGCGCGCTTGCTTACCGCGATCGCCCCAGCAGCTTGTCGGCGATCGAGTCCGCCATGCCGGCGGCGTCGGCCGACGCATCATTGGTCAGGATGATGATCGTGCTGCGCCGCGACGGGATGCGCACCCAGGCGCCCCGCTTCCCTCCCGCCGCCGCAAAGGCGCGGTAGCGAGTGGCGCCCGCGTACTGGTCGGCGGCCCAGCCGCGCCCCCCATCGATCGGCTCGCGCGGCGCGCCGTCGCTGGCCGCGTTGCGCGCATAGGTCGGCGGATGCTCCAGCCCCAGCGAGACGCGATACAGCTCGTCGACGCTGGACTGCACCTCCCCCGCCTCGTTGGCCGTCGTCTTGTGCAAGCCGACGGGGGTGGCCGCGCGCTGCGAGACACAGCGTTGCAGCGGGGTCATCGCGCCCTGCGCGGCCTGCGCGGCGCGCGGCGCGGACGCCGCAGGGGGCGCGGCGCTGTCGGTGGCGGGGCGCGCGCGCGCCGGCGGCTCGGGGAGCTGCTCGCAGACGGCGGTGAAGATCGCCGACATCTCGCCTAACGCGAACTGCGGCACCGTCGTCTCCGGCATGTACCTCGGTTGCGGGGCGATGCCGTAGGCGCGATCGGCCAGGACCTTGCCATCCTGCGCGACCAGGACCGTGGCGCCGCCCTTGGCGGCATCGCGATACGGGGCAAACAGCGCGTCCAGGAACGCTGGCGTGACGGCGCTCCCTTCGTAGGCACGCCGCATCACGCGCCGTGCGCCGAGGTCGTAGACATCGCCCGGGAAGAGCGTGAGGAACGGCTTCCCCGCGTCGTTCGCGTCGCGGCCGTTGTACACAAACGCCTTGCTGCGCCCGATGATGGTCCCCGTGTCGCCGCGAATCACCCAGGCCGTCCCCTCGTCCTCGGAGATGCCGAGCAGCTGCGGATAGCGCGGGATGATGGAGTCGGCGAGGTCGGCCAGGCGCTCGCGCGCCACGACGTGCTGGTCGATGCCGACCTCCTTGAGGTAGGCGAAGCCCTTCTGGTACCCCGGGTAGTCCATGATGAAGTTGTTGTTCGACGGCGCTCCACGGACGAGGAAGTCGCCGAGGATCGACGCCCCCGCCGATGAGCCGCCCACGACGCCGCCGCGCGCGAGGACCGCGTTGAACGCCGCCTCGCTCTTCGTCCCGCCGTACGCGTCCACCAGGCGGAACTGGCGCCCTCCCTCGAACCAGACGCCGCCGGCGCGCTGCAGCACCGCGACGAAGGAGTCGGCGTCGGCGACGGTGCGGTCCTTGGTGAAGTAGGTGTGCACCCTGGTCGCCCCCGCCTGCTTCCACCCGCGCGTGCTGGGGCCGTCCTGCGGGTAGGCGTCGCCGCCCCCCGCATTGGGGACCGTCACCAGCAACGACTCGTTCCCCCCCGCCGCATCAATGAAGGCGCGATAGATCTCCGGCCCCATCGTCCCGCCACCGACGACAATCACCGTTCCGCGGGGTGGACCAACGCGCGGTGCGCCACCACGCGGAGCGCCGTCGCGCGAGGCTGCGGTCGCCGCCTGCTCCCGCCGTTGCTGCGCGGACGCGTGCGCGACCGGCCAACACATCACCAGTGAGGCGAGCACGAGGGCGGCAGCGTTCGACGAGGCACGTGGCGAGCGCGCGATGGACGGCATCATGGCGGGGGCGGTGAAGGGACAACGGGTGACCGGCGAACAATGCGCCCCCTCCGCGCTCCCCACAAGCAGCCGAGCCCGGCGCACGGGCTCGCCACCGCTAGCGGCCGGCTCGGCGGCGGGGGCCGGCCGGGGCGAACCGTTAGGCGAGGCACACGGTCCGGCCCGGCTCCCCGTCGCTTGCCTATCCAACCTCTACCGTTAGGCAACTCGCCGCGCGGGGTGTCAGGTGTTTGCATCTGTCTTCCCGTCGCGCGCGCCCCCATGTTCGGGGCCCCCTCCGCGTGCGCCACAGCGCGACAGGATTGCAGCTCACGGTGACACCGTCCACCGGTGGACCGATGACACGCTGGCGACGCACGCGTGAATCGCACCATCTGCAACGACCGACACCTGGATGGTTCCCCCAACCAGAGGAGGAGATCGTGACATTCGCACGTCCTGGACGCGAGCGGCGCATCCGCGCCACGCTCGCCACGCTCGCAACGCTCGCAACGCTCGCCGGGTGCGCCCTCGCCGCCGGCGCGTTGGCATCACCGGCGCACGCCCAGACCACCACCGGCGCCATTCGCGGCTACGTGCGCGACTCGGCCGGCAACGCCATCGGTGACGCGCAGATCATCGCCCGCAACGCCGCCATCGGCGCCGAACGCATCGCCACCACCAACAGCAACGGCTTCTACAACCTCGCGGGGCTTCGTCCCGCCCGCTACGACCTGCAGGTCCGCCGCCTCGGCTACAGCGCGCAGACGCGCGCCGTCACCGTCGGCATCGGCGAGGTCCTCACCCTCGACCTCCAGCTCGCGCAGACCGCGACGCAGATCGCCGGCGTCCGCATCCTCTCGTCCGCCGCGACCGAGACGGCGCGCTCGTCGGAGATCGGGACCAACGTCTCGCGCCAGCAGATCGAGAACCTTCCCAACTTCGAGCGCAACTTCCTCGACATCGCCAAGCTCGTCCCGGGGATCACCGCCACCGCGGTGAACAACTCGGACAAGTTCCTCGCCGCGGGCGGGCAGCCGGCCGAGGCGGTGAACATCTTCGTCGACGGCGCCACGTACAAGAACGACGTGCTGCGCGGCGGCGTCGTGGGGCAGGACGCCTCCAAGGGGAACCCGTTCCCGCAGGCGGCGGTGCAGGAGTTCCGCGTCATCACGCAGAACTACAAGGCCGAGTACCAGAAGGCGTCGAGCGCCATCATCACGGCCACGACGCGCTCGGGGACCAACACCTGGGAAGGGGAGCTCTTCGGCTACGGGATCGGGAAGGCCTACGTGGCCCGCAACCCGATCGAGGTCATCAACGCCGCGCCACGCTCGCGCTACGAGCGGTTGCAGGCCGGCGGTTCGTTAGGCGGCCCCATCGCCAAGGACAAGCTCTTCTTCTTCGGCACCTACGAGCTCAACTTCCGCGACGAGCCCCAGTACGTCACGCTGGGCGGCAACGCGGCGCAGGCCCCGACGGGGCTCAATCCGGCGCAATACACCGGTGCCTTCACCTCCGAGTTCCGCGAGCACCTGGGCTTCGGCAAGCTCACCTGGCTCAAGTCGTCGCGCAGCACGGTCGACGCCTCGCTCAATGTCCGCACGGAGAACGACTTCCGCGGCTTCGGCGGGCAGACGAGCTACCAGTCGGCCGAGGATGTTGCCATCAAGACGCTCACCGGCGTCGCCAACTGGCGCTACGCGGGTGACAAGTGGCTCAACGAGGCGCAGGTGAACGTCCAGAACTTCATCTGGAACCCGCGCCCCAAGAACCCCGAGCTCATCGGGCGCGACTACGCCGGGATCATCCGCATCGGCGGGCGCGAAGGGCGGCAGGAGTTCACGCAGAACCGCATCTCGCTGCGCAACGACGTGACGCGCTCCGGCATGCAGCTGGCGGGCGACCACGTCGTCAAGGGCGGGGCCTCGGTCGACTTCCTCGGCTACGAGGGGATCAAGGACTTCTTCTACACCACGCCGGTGCTCCGCTATCGCTCGGACGAGAACTACCTCCGTCCGTACCAGGCGGCGTTCGGCTTCGGCAACCCGAAGATCTCCACCGACAACGTGCAGTTCGGGGCGTACCTGCAGGATGACTGGACCGTGACCCCGAAGTTCACGATCAACGCCGGCGTTCGCTGGGACATCGAGACCAACGGGATCAACAACTCCTACGTCACGCCGAAGGCGCTCGCCGACTCGCTGCGCCTCCTGGCGCCGCAGATGACGGTGGGGCAGCCCACCGCGAGCGGGACGGTCGTTCGCCGCCCCATCAACGACCTCGGCGGGATCGAGAACTTCATCACCACCGGCCGCAGCGATCGCCCGATCTACCTCGGTGCCATCCAGCCGCGCCTCGGCTTCTCGTACGACCTCAAGGGTGACGGGCGCACCGTCGTCTTTGGCGGCTTCGGCATCTATTACGACCGCAACTACTGGAACACGCTGTTCGACGAGCAATTCCGCCGGCAGTTCCGCCAGCTGACCATCAACTTCAAGGACAGCTGCGGCGCCAACGAGTTCAACTGCGCCGTGTGGAACAGCAAGTACGAGGATCCGGCGCAGCTGCGCACGCTGGGCTTTGCCACGGCCCCGGAGGTCTTCCTCGTGAAGAACGACCTCAAGCCGCCGCGGACCAACCAGTTCAGCGCCGGCGTGCGCCAGGCGCTGGGCGACTACCAGCTCACCGTCTCGTACAACGCGCTGCGCGGCTTCAACGGGATGAACTTCATCCGCGTGTCGCCGTGGGGGGGCTTTGCCCCGAACTACAACACCATCTTTGCCGCCGACGACCGCGTGAAGACGTGGTACGACGCCATGCAGCTGCAAGTCTCGAAGCCGCTGGCCGGATCGCGGTGGGGCGGCTCGCTCGCCTACACGCTGGCCAAGATGCAGGAGCAGGGACAGAGCACCGACCTGTTCTGGGGTTTCGACGACCGGTACACCACCGTCGCCGATCGTCCGAAGCGCGTGACCCCGGGGGACCAGCGGCATCAACTGGTCGCCAACGCCATCGTGCGCCTCCCGGCCGACTTCATGCTGAGCGGCGTGGTGAACCTGGGGACGGGGATTGCCTCGAGCGCCACCGACGCCAGCGCCGGGTGGGGGCAGTTCACCGAGAAGACGTATGTGTACCAGCCGCCGACGCGCGCCTTCCTGGGCGTGGGGCACGTCTTCAACAACCAGAACCTCGACTTCCGGCTCGAGAAGGGATTCGTCGTGCGCGGCGGGCAGCGCGTGTCGATCTCGGCCGACCTGTACAACTCACTCAACTCGCGCAACTTCGGCTGCTACGATGCCACGATCTTCCCGACGAGCGGGAGCGCGAATGCGAACTACAACAAGCCCAACTGCGCCGCGCTCGGCCGTCGGTTGCAGGTGGGGCTGCGCTATGGCCTGGTTCCGCAGGTCAGGCGTTAGGCAGTGGATGGCACCAGCGCTGGCCCTCGGGCTGGCGCTGGTGACCGTCCGGTGCACGGTCGCGTCCGGGGTTGCCCCGGCGCGGCCGTTCACGCTTTCCGCCCCGGACGCGGCGCTGCTCGACACGGTGCAGCGGCGCACCTTCGACTTCTTCTGGGAGCGGAGCGACGCGCGCACCGGGCTCACCCCCGATCGCTGGCCCACGCCGTCGTTCGCCTCGATTGCGGCGGTCGGCTTCGCGCTCACCGCGTATCCGGTCGGCGTGGAACGCGGCTGGATCACGCGAGACGAGGCCGTGCAGCGCACGCTGGCCACGCTGCAGTGGTTCTGGCGTGCGCCGCAGGGAACCGCCGCGCGCGGGATGACCGGCTATCGCGGCTTCTTCTATCACTTTCTCGACATGCAGGACGGGACGCGCTTCGCCACCGTCGAGCTGTCGACGATCGACACCGCGCTCCTGCTGGGGGGCGTCCTGTTCTGCCAGTCGTACTACGATCGTGACGTCCCCGGCGAGGCATCGATCCGCGCATACGCCGATTCACTGTACCGACGCGTGGAGTGGACGTGGATCCAGCCACGCTCGCCGCTGGTGAACCATCGCTGGCGCCCCGAGGACGGCTTCTCGATCAGCGACTGGAAGGGGTACGACGAGTCGATGCTGCTGTACGTGCTGGCGTTAGGCTCGCCGACTTACCCGGTCGATGCCGCAGCGTGGGAGGCGTACACCCGCACCAATCCGTGGGCCAGCTTCCACGGCCAGTCTCACGTCAACTTCGAGCCGTTGTTCGGGCACCAGTACTCGCACCTGTGGATCGACTTCCGCGGGATCCAGGACGCGTACATGCGCGCGCGCGGGATCGACTACTTCGAGAACTCGCGGCGTGCGGTGCTGTCGCAGCGTGCGTACGCGATCGCCAACCCGTCGCGCTTCAAGGACTACGGCGCCGACATCTGGGGGCTCACCGCGTCCGACGGCCCGCTCGACTCCACGCTCACCGTCGACGGGCGACGCATCGAGTTCCACACGTACTGGGCGCGCGGCGCGGCGGCCACCGGGATCCGCGACGACGGGACACTGGCCCCGACGGCGGCGGCCGGCTCGTTTCCCTTTGCCCCGGAAGTGGTCATGCCGGCCGTTCGCGCCATGCGCGAGCGCTACGGCGACCACCTCTTCCAGCGCTACGGCTTCCTCGACGCCTTCAATCCCACGTTGCAGCTCGCGGTGCCGCTTCGGCACGGGCACGTCGTCCCCGGGGTGGCGTGGATCGACGGCGACTACCTCGGCATCGACCAGGGGCCGATCGTCGCGATGATCGAGAACTACCGGAGCGACCTGGTGTGGCGCACGATGCGGCGCAATCCGTACATCGTGCGCGGGTTGCGGCGCGCCGGCTTCACCGGAGGGTGGCTGGCACAGGCGGCGCCGTAGCCGGGGCTGCGCGCGTCGCCGTGGTCGGCGATGCGCGCGCCCTGCTACTTCACCGTGACGACGACGCTGGCGGTGGCCGACGAGAACTGACCGGACGACGCCGCCGTCACCGTCACGGTCGCCGTCCCCGGGGACACGCCCGTCACCACGCCATTTGGCGAGACGGTGACCGCCGCCCCGCTCACCGACCACGTGATGGTGCGCCCAACCGGTGAGAGCGGGACCCCCGGCGTGGGGCCATAGAGCGTCGCCTGCAGCTGCAACGACGCGCCAGCGGCGACCGTGGGCGTGGCCGGGGCGATCGTGATGCTCGTGACGGGGACGGGCGTCACGGTGACCGAGGCGCTCCCCTGCGTCCCGCCGATGGTGGCGGTGATGGACGCCGTCCCCTCGGCACGCGCGGTGACCCGCCCCGTGCTGTCGACCGACACGAGCGTCGGGTCGCTCGAGCGCCAGGTGGCGGTCCGCCGCGGGATCACGGCACCGCCACCGTCATACGGTGTGGCCGTCAGTTGCAATGACGTCCCTTCCTGCACCTGCGCGCTGGGCGGGGTCACGCCCACCAGGGCAACGGGGACGTCCAGCACGGTGAGCGTTGCCGTGCCGGTCTTGCCGTTGGTCGTCGCCGAGACGTCCACTACCCCCGGGGCGATCGCCGTCACCTGCCCGACGGAGTCGACGGTGGCGATGGCCGGGGCCGCCGACCGCCAGGTGATGGTGCGGCCCGCGGTGGTCAGCGGGCGGCCAAGTGAATCCGCCAGTTGCAACGAGAGGCTCAGCCCCTGCCCGGCCAGCAGCGTCGCCGTGGCGGGGACCACGGCGATGGTGGCGACGTTGATCGGCGTGACGGTGATGACCGACGTCCCGCTCTGGCCGTCGCACGTCGCGGTGATGGTCGCCGTGCCGAGCGCCACGGTCTGCACGCGCCCCGTGGAGGAGACCGTGGCGACATTGGGATTGCTCGACGTCCACGTCGCGACCTTCCCGGGAATCGCCCGGCCGCGGATGTCGGTGATGCTCGCGGTCAGCTGCAACGCCTTGGTGACCTCGAGCGAGCGGCTGGCCGGCGACACGGTGACCCTGGCGACCGTGACCGGGACGACGGTGATCGGGACGCTCGTGCGCGCCCCCTCGCTCGAGGCGACGATGACCGACGAGCCGACGGCGACGGCGGTGACGAGCCCCGTGGTGTCGATGCTGGCAATCGCCGGCGCCCCGGCAATCCAGGCCACCGGGCGCCCCGTGAGCACCACGCCCTTCGCATCGAGGGTGCGCGCCGTCAGGCGCAACGTCTCCCCGGGGAGCATCGTGGCGTTGGCGGGCGTCACCTGGACCGTGGCGACCGGGACCACCGCCACCGTGATGGTCGACGTCCCGCTCTTGCCGCCGCTGGTCGCCGTGATGGTCGCCGTCCCCGTGGCGACCGCGGTCACGACCCCGGTGGTCGCGTTGACGGTCGCCACCGTCGTGCGGTTCGAGACCCACGCGACCGCGCGGCCGTTGAGCACCGCCCCGGTGGAATCGGCGACGCGCGCGGCGAGCGTCAGCGTCTGTCCGACGTTCAGGTTGGCCGTCGCCGGGCTCACGGTGACCGAGGCCACCGGGACCGGGGCGACGGTGACGGACGACGTCGCCGTCTTCCCTTCGCTCGCCGCGGTGATCGTCGCCGTTCCCGGCGCGACGGCGAGCACAACGCCGTTGGACGAGACGCTCGCGACGGCGTTGGCGCTCGACGCCCAGGTCACCGTGCGCCCGGTGAGCGTGCGCCCCGCCGAGTCGCGCGGCGACGCCGCCAGCGTGAGCGTGGCACCGTCGAGGATGGTCGCCGTCGTCGGCGTGACCACGACCGAGGCGACGGGGATCGCCTGCACCTCCACCACCGCCGTCCCGCTCACACTCCCCGCGCGCGCCGTGATCGTCACGCTCCCGGGCGTCACGCCCGTCACGACGCCGGTACCGCTGACGGTCGCAACGGTCGCCGCCGAGGTGGACCACGCCACGGTGGGCCCGACGAGCGTGGCGCCGGTGGAGTCGAGGAGCTGCGCGGTGAGCGCGGTGTTCGCCCCGACGCGAATCGTCGAGGTGGCCGGCGTGAGGCGCACGAGGGCGACGGCGCGGGGGGCTACGGTGACCGGGACGATGACGGACTTTCCCCCGGCGCTTGCCGCGACCTGCGCCGTCCCCGACGAAACGCCGGTGACCACCCCGCCCTGCGTGACCGTGACGACGCTGGGGTTCGAGACGGACCAGAAGAGCGGTCGCGACAGCGGGTTCCCAACCGCGTCGAAGGCGCGCGCCGTGATCCCCTTCGACTCGTCGACCAGGACGGTGAGCTGCGAGGGCGTCGCGGTGACGCGGGCGACCACGGAGCCGCTCCCTGTGGACGAGTCACCGCAAGCGCCCATCCCCCCCACCACAACCCCCGCCAGCGCCAGGCATGCGGCGCGCGTGCGCACAGAGTGCCGGGAGCCGACCGAGGCTCGCAGGCGGATCGAGAAGGAACGACGGAGGGGCGTGGTCCAGCGCGTCATGCGGGTGTAGCTCGAGGTGCCAACGAGAGCGCAGAATGCCCGCGCCGCGAGTCGGATACAAGGGGCGGACGATCTTGCCGCCTCCGTCAGCTGCTGCGCGGTGTGCCAGCGCACGTCGCAGGCCACCAGCGGCCACCGCGCGCGCCACCTCGCACTACCTCTCGCACTACCTCTCGCCCGACGTCTCGCCCGACGTCGTGAGCGGAGGGCCGACTGGTGTGTTGACCAGCTGGGTGAACTCCCTGTTAGGCGGCCTGCAGGGCCCCCTGTTAAGCGGCTGGCCTCGCCAGCTACCGGGGAGTAACGTCTGGCGCCCCATGGTCCGGCGATCCCCCTCCCCCTCCCTCATGTCGACCGCCACTCCCGGCCCTGCACCGCGCGACCGCACGCGCCGCAGACTCCCCTCGCCGCTCGTCCGTACACCCGTGGGGATGTTGGTGGCCCTCACCCTCCTCACCGCCTGCTCGCAGCCGCCGTCTCGGGAGAAGGAGGTGGGCGCAGCGGCGCCTGCGGCCGGTTCCAGTACCGCCGACCGTCAGTTCCTCTACCTCTGGACCGCCGCCGCCGACTCGGCGCAGCCCGACTTCCTCGCCGTGGTCGACGTGACCGATGGCGCACCCGGCGACACGGCGCGCTACGGGTCGCTCGTGACGACGCTCCCGGTGCCGGGGCGGAAGAACGACCCGCATCACACCGAGCACTCGCTCGCGGGCGACCGCCAGCTCTTCGCCAACGGCTTCAACGGCGGCCAGAGCTTCATCTTCGACCTCTCGACCCCCGACGCGCCGCGCATCGTGTCGCAGTTCGGCGACGTGAACGGGCTCTCGCATCCGCACACGTTCGTCCGACTGCCCAGCGGCAACGTCCTCGCGACGTTCCAGATGACGCACGGGGCAAGGGGGATGCGGACCGGCGGGCTGGCCGAACTGACGCCGGCGGGAGCGGTCGTCCGCTCGGCTTCTGCCGACTACCCGGGGGCGAGCGCGGGGCTGCGCACCTACAGCGCCGCCGTCATTCCGGCGTTCGATCGCATCCTCACGACGTCGACCGACATGCACCAGGACGACCCCGCGTCCAACACGTTGCAGCTGTGGCGCCTGTCGGACCTCACGCTCCTGAAGTCGTTCACGCTCCCCGACGGCCCGGCGGGGAACGAGGGACACCTCACCGCGGAGCCGCGCCTGATGGCCGATGGGAAGACACTGCTCGTCTCCACCTTCAACTGCGGGCTCTACCTGCTGTCGGGGCTCGACAGCGACCATCCGTCGGGAACGCTCGTCTCCACCTTCCCGCAGAAGAAGGGGACGTACTGCGCCATCCCCGCCATCGTCGGGCACTACTACCTGGTGACGGTGCCGGCGCTGAGCGCGGTCGTCGTGC
Organism: Gemmatimonadaceae bacterium; assembly: GCA_046327755.1. Lineage (GTDB taxonomy): Bacteria > Gemmatimonadota > Gemmatimonadetes > Gemmatimonadales > Gemmatimonadaceae > SCN-70-22. The sequence goes on along the minus strand of JAXLXW010000007.1, from coordinate 74,059 downwards.
TCGACATCGCCGACCCCGCCAGGCCGCGCGAGGTGAGCCGGATGGCGTTAGGCGCGAAGGACGAAGTGCACTGGCTCTCCGTCTCCCCCGACACGCGCCGCGTCGTGGTGACGGGATACGATGCCCTGCAACATCGTGTGGTCCTCGCCCGCTTCGACTCCACCACGGGACAGATCGCGCTCGACACGCGTTTCCGCGAGGCGGGGAAGGCGGAGCCGGGCTTCTTCCTCGATGACAAGACGTGGCCGCACGGGGGCACTACGAAGGGAATCGCGCACGGCGCCGTGTTCAGCCGGCCGTAACACGCGACGTCGGCGCGCTACGTCAACGCGTTACTTCGACGCCCCCACGTCCTCCTTCTTCTTCGCCACCGCGGCCGCGGCGACCAGCTGCTCGAGGACCTTCGCGTCCACGTCGGCCATTGCCTTCACGTAGACGCAACCCTTCGCCTCCTTGTGCTTCCCCAGCTTCGCGAGGAGCGCATCGGCGTTCGGCGCGGCGCGCAGGCCGTAGAGCGCAATCTCGCTGGCGCGCGAGGAGAAGCCGACCAGGAGGAAGTCGCCTTCTCGCCCGCTATCGTAGCGATAGTGGTAGCTCCCGAACCCAACGATCGCCGACCCCCACATCTGCGGCGGATACTTCGTTGCCATTGCCATGAGGGCGCACAGCGCGGCGCAGTCGTTGCGCCTGCCGGCGTCCTTGATGGCGGCGAGGTGCGTGTCCACACTCGCCGAGGTGGCGGTCGTCTTGTTGGCCGAGGCCTTGTTCGCCGCGGGCGCTTTCGCAGCAGACTTCTTCGCAACAGCCTTCTTCGCGGTCGGCTTCTTCGCCGCGAGCTTCTTCGCCGCGAGCTTCTTCGCCGCGAGCTTCTTCGCCGCGAGCTTCTTCGCGGCAGGCTTCGGCTTCGCGGTCGTCTTCCTGGCGGCCATGCAGTCCCTCCCCTGATTGTGAGAGATCATCGCGCCGCCAGCCGCCACTGTCAAACACCGCGCCCTCCGGCCCTCACAGGAAGCGGGAGATGGCGTGATCGCCACCTCCCGCTCCTGGTACCGTCAGCGTGCCACGCCTATTGGCACTTGGACGAGGCGAGGGTCTTCATCTCCGTCATGAAGCGGTCGCCCGGGATGTCGTAGAACGTCACGCTCACGCACGCGCCAACGACGATGGGCCCGTTCACCGGCTTGTAGTTCGTGGCGTAGCCTGCGGCGAAGTGATAGCCACCGACCTCCCAGTCAGTCGGCGATCCATAATAGAAGCCCGACGGCACCACCCCCATCTTGGTGATCTTCGCGGTGTACGACGGCGCCACCGGCGGGAGCGCAGGATTCGTCGTCCCCGTGCTGTCGGTGCTTCCACCGCCGCCGCCTCCGCCGCCTCCGCCGCCGCCACCGCCGCCACCACCACCACCGCTGGGCGCGGAGCCGCTCTTCGCGAGCAGCACGTCAGGGGCAAGCGGGGTGGTTGATTCGTTGCTGCAGGCGGCGGCGACGACGCACAGCGCCAGCGAAGCGGTCACCAGGTGGACGCGCAGGGACATGGAGCACTCCTGTCGTGAGGGGCTGACGTCCCGAGTTCGCGCCATTCGCGTCTCGTCCGCGCCAGTGCGTCCCCTCCAAGCACTCGGCATGCCTCACCAATGCATCGCCGAGCCGACGCCGTATCCCCATGTTGCAGCTGAATTTACGACAGCTCCACGAAATGCCGCTAAGAACTTGCCTGTAACACCCCAATCCCACCCTGCATCGCCCCGATACGAACCGGCGCCCCGCAAATGCCGGGCGCCACTCTCGTCCCCCGTCTCCCGTCCCCCGTCCGCCCTTCTCAGTTCGGGACGTTCATCGTCACCCCGCTGGCCGCCAGCGACCGCGCCACCGCGCGCGCCCGCACCAGCACCGCCGACGCGTCGCGCATTGCCGACTCCAACTCGGCGCGCACATTGGTCACCTGCCGCATGGTGCCGGCGGTCGGGAGCTCCCAGATCCCTTGCAGCTGCCCCTTGAGCCCGGCCACGCGCCCGAGGACGTTCGCGGCCGCGGCCGCCTGCGCCGCTGCACCGCCGCCGCCAAAACCGCCGCCGGCCGCCGCGGGAACGCCGAAGCGTGCGCGGACCGAGTCGAACTGCTGCCGGAAGTCGCTCCACTCCTTCTTCACGGCGGCGGGGGCCGCGCTCGAGTCGACCTTGGGGGCGGTGCGCTGTACTTCGTCGAAGAGCGTCACGAGCGGGCGCGCGGCGTCGGTCCCGCGCCGGTGCAAGGCGTGCAGATCGCTGACGATCGCGTTGTAGCGCACCCGGTCACCACCCGTCAGCTGCACCATCGGGTCCATCGTGAGCTGCAAGGGCTTGCGGTCGAGCACCTTGCCGTCGGCGACCAGCGAGACGGAATACGTCCCCGGGACGACGAGCGGCCCGAGGTTGTTGTTCCCCCCGAAGAATCCGCCGCCACCACCGCCCCCCGCCGCCGTCGTGTCGGCCGGCGGGCACGGGCTCTCGGCCTTGTACCCCACTGGCGGCAGCTGCTGCGGAACGCTGGGGACGGCCGGCTGTCCGCGCCCACCCGGGCTACCAGGACCGCCGGGGCCGCCGGGGCCACCGACACCGCCACCCGGGCGCCGCGCCGGCAGTGGCGTGATCGGCTCCACGCGCTGGTCCCAGCACATCATCTGCAACCCCGCAGTGTTGCGGCTGGCGGGAATCGGAAGCTCGCGCACGGTCCGCCCCCCCGCGTCGGCGATGCGCAGCACGCCATTGGTGAGCGGCGCGTCGAGCCACATCGGGATCACGGCTTCGAGCGGCGGATTTTCGCCGGTGAAGAACTGGTGCCCCCAGAACTCGTCGTTGCGATCGTCCTTGGCGCGCCACTGCAGCGTGAAGCCGGGCGTCACGAGCTGGCTCCCCTTCCCCCTGATCGCGTTGAACTCCTGGATCGGCTCCAGGTGGTCCAGCACCCAGAGCGCACGCCCGTGCGTCGCCACCAGCAGTGCGTTGTCGCGCGGATGGATGGTGAGTTCGTCCACGCGCACGGTGGGGAAGTTGCCCTTGAGTCGCCGCCAGCTCGCCCCGCGATCGAGCGAGAGGAAGATCCCCGTCTCGGTCCCGAGGTAGAGCACGTCGCGGTTGCGCGTGTCCTCGGTCACGGTGCGCACGTTCTCGCCGGCGAGCCCGTTGGTGATGGCGCGGAACGTCGCGCCGAAGTCGGTGCTCACCCAGAGATACGGCGCGTAGTCGTTCAACCGATGGTTGTCGACCGACACATACACGGTCGCCGCGTCGAAGCGCGACGGAACGAGCTTCGAGACGAAGGCATCGCCAGCTGGGAAGCCGGGGAGGTTCTTCGTGACGTCCTGCCACGACCGCCCGCCATCGCGCGAGACCTGCACCACGCCATCATCGGTCCCCGCGTAGTACACCCCTGCCTGACGAGGCGACTCGGCGAGCGCGACGATCGCCGGCCACTGCGAGATCCCGTCGTTCTTGGCGATGGTGATGTCCTTCCCCTTGAGCCCCATCGTGACGATGGAATCGCGCGGGACGTTCTTCGTCAGGTCGGGAGAGATCGCCTCCCACGAGTCACCGCGGTCGCGCGACCTGAAGACGCGGTTGGCCGCCACCAGGAGCGTCCCCGCGTCGTTCGGCGAGTGCATCAGCGGCGTGTCCCAGTGGAAGCGGAACTGCTCCCCCTTCTTCGCGTTGACGACGTTGAACGCCGTGGGGCGGATCGAGCGCGACTCCCCCGTCTTCACGTTGCGCCGGATGATGTTCCCGTCCTGCGACTCGGTGTAGACGATCTTCGAGTCGCGCAGGTCGGGAATGGCGACAAAGCCGTCGCCCCCTAGGATCTGGAACCAGTCGTAGTTCACGATCCCGCGCGACAGGCGCGACGCCGACGGGCCGCACCAGTTGTAGTTGTCCTGCATCCCGCCGCAGATGTTGTACGGGATCTCCATGTCGTAGCCGACGTGATAGAAAAGCCCGACGGGGAGGTTGGGGATGAAGGTCCACGTGCGGCTCATGTCGTACGAGACGGCGAGCCCGCCGTCGTTGCCGATGAGGACGTGGTTGGGATTCGACGGATTGATCCAGATCGCGTGCACGTCGTCGTGGGTGACGAGCGCCGCATCGGTCTCGAAGGTGCGCCCGCCGTCAATCGACATGTGCAGCCCGACACCACCGAGGTAGATGCGCTCGGGGGAGGTGGGGTCGATGCGCAGCTGCGAGAAGTACATCGGGCGCGGGTTGGTCGCGCTCATCTTGCGCCACGTCTGCCCGCCATCGTCGGAACGATAGACCCCGGTCGCCCCCTGCTGTTGCCCCTGACGGCCACCGCCGGCGGGCGTCGGTGCGGCACCGGGCGCGCCTTCCGCATTCGCCCCGGGGCCGCCCGCGTTAGGCCCCTCGATGAGTGCGTACACCACACGCGAGCTCTGCCGGAAGATGTCGACCGCTATGCGCCCCAACGGCCCGGAGGGGAGCCCGTTGCCCGTGAGCTTCGTCCACGTCTCGCCGCCGTCGGTCGAGCGCCAGACCGCGCTCCCGGGGCCGCCGCCGTTCATGCAGCACGCCGTGCGGCGCCGCTGGTACGACGACGCATAGAGCACGTTCGGCTCCGAGAGCGAGATCGCGAGGTCGTTCGCCCCGGTGTCGTCGTCGAGCGTGAGCACCTGCTTCCACGTCTTGCCGCCGTCCATCGTCTTGTAGATCCCGCGCTCGCCGCCGGGGCCGAAGAGCGGCCCGGTGGCGGCGACGTAGACGATGTCGTTGTTGGCGGGATGGATGACGATGCGGTTGATGTGCTTCGAGTTGGCCAGCCCCATCAGTGCGAACGTCTTGCCGCCATCTGTCGACTTGTAGACCCCGCCCCCCCACGACGTGCTCTGGCGGTTGTTCGACTCGCCGGCCCCCACCCAGACCAGGTCGGGGTTGATCTGCGAGACGGCGACGTCGCCGATCGCGATCAATCCCTGGTCCTGAAAGAGCGGCTCGTACGTGGCGCCGTTGCTCGTCGTCTTCCAGACGCCGCCGTGTGCCGTCCCCACGTAATAGATGGCCGGGTTGGCCTCGTAGACGGCGACATCGGCGATGCGGCCGGACATCGTGGCGGGGCCGATGGAGCGGAAGTGGAGCTTCTCGAATTCCAGCGCGACCTGGCCAGTCGCCTGTGCCGACGCACGCGCGGCGAGCGCGCCCAGCATGAGGAGCGGGAATGCCAACCGATGGATGAGGCGCATCGCGATGTGTGGTGCGGGGGGACGGATGGGCGCCGACGCCGTGGTGCGGGCGACGCTCATTCCACGAGTACGCGCAGTCGATGGAACACGCTGCTACGCAATCGCGGGGGGCGCCAGCCTCATACCCCTTCCCTTCGCCCGCGCGATCCGGCGCTCGCCGGAGGCGCCCCCGCTCAGCGCTTCGGATGCGCCGCGAAGAAGTCCCAGATGATCGCCGTCGCGTCGATTGCACTCCCCGGGTCATCGCCCATCGGCGTCCCTCGCTTCCCGCCCGGCCAGGCGTGGCCGCCGTTCTTCAGGGCATACAGCACCACACCGCGCGAGGATGGGCAGTCGTAGGTCGTCACGACCACGTTCCCACGATCTTCGGTGCGCGGCGCGCCGGCGCAGTGATTGGCCCCCGCCCAGAATGTCCCCTGCTGCAACGCCGGCTTTGTGGGAGTCCCATCCCAGGCCCGCGCCCCGATCCCGCCCCCCGGCCCGCCCGCGTACGGGACCGACGTGTCGAGCATTCCGTTGAAGACGATCGCCGAGACCGGCGACGTCGGAGGGGCCTCGTCGCCGAAGACGGCGCCCACGACAGGGGCGATCGCCGCGACACGATGCGACAGCGCGATTCCCAGCCGGTGCGACATCATCCCGCCGTTCGACATCCCGGTGACGTAGATGCGAGACGGATCGATGGGATACTGCCGTTGCAGCTGCGTGATCAGCGCGTCGATGAAGCCGGCGTCGTCCACCTCGTTCTGCATCGCGAAGCCGCAGCAGTGCCCGGCGTTCCACGTGTACATCGCGACGCGGCCGCGCCCAGTCCCCTCGGGATAGGCCACGATGAACCCCTCGCGCCGCCCCTTCTCCGTCCAGCCGAACATCCGCTCGGCGTTGTCCGCGTTCCCCCCGCCGCCGTGCAGCACGAGGACGAGCGGGACCGGATCGTTGCGCCTGGCGACATCCTCCGGGACACGCACGAGATAGGTGCGCGTGCGCCCCCCGTGCTGCAGCGCCTCACGCTCACCCTTGGTGCGAGACTGGTCGGCGCCGCGATCACGCAGCCGGTCACGCAGCCGGCCGCCCCGACGGCGGAACTGCGCGTCCGCCGTGCTGGCGAGGAGCAACGTGCCGGCGAGGACGGCGACGAGGAGCCGCAATGCGAGCGTGGGACGTAGCGTCATGCCCCGTTCGACGTCGCAGGAGCAACCCGCGTTAATCGCGACCGCGACGTCCCGCGCCTCTGGTGCGAGTACCGCACCACGCGACAGTTTGCATGGCCCACCGCCCCGCTCGGGGCCGCACGGAGCGCGCCATCTCGCCCCTCAGCTGGAGCCGCTGCCCTGTCCTCCTCCCCCCTCGACCAACCTCCCAACGGCGTGCACCACCCGATCTCGGTGGTCGTGCTGCCGGCGCGCGACTTCGAGGCTTCCCGGCGCTTCTATAATGCCGCCTTCGGATGGCGCATGCGTCGCCTCACCGAATCCGTCGCGGTGTCGTTCGTGCCGACCGGCCCGGCAGTCGTGCTCCGGCGGTATGACGCGGGCGACGAGTCACCGACCGTCCCTCTCCTGCAAGTGGCGGATGTGGAACAGGCGCTCGCCGACGTCCTGGCCCGAGGCGGCACGCGGGTGGCCGATCCGTATGAAGTCCCGCTCGGCGGGCGCATCGTCCGCTTCGCCGACCCGTCGGGGACGGTGTACGGCCTAACGAGCAACATCCCCCCCGGCGCGGTGCCGCAAGTCCCGATCCCGGTCGGTGCCAACCCTCGCCCGGGCGACGGGACGGTCTGCAGCATCGAGATGCACGCCAGCGACCTGGACGCCACCGCCGCCTTCTTCGCCAACGCGTTCGGGTGGCGCGCGATTCCGACGCTGCCGCACTCGACCGCCTTTGACCCGGGAGCCGGGATCACCGGCATCTGGCAGTCGCATACGCCGAGCACGCGCGCGCTCCCCTACATCTACGTTGCCAGCGTCGAGCAGGCGCTGCGCGACGTGGAACAGGCCGGCGGCGTCCGCCGCGGGGCGCCGACCGTCGTCCCGGGGATGGCCACGTTCGGCTACTTTACCGACCCGTCGGGGACGCCGATGGGGGTGATGGGCGGCTGATCACGTCGCACCCCCCATTCGCCCCTCAGGGCTCCCGCTCACCATTCGCGGGCGCCACCTTATTCTCCGCACAGCCGCCGGCGCCATTCGCCCGGCCGTGGCACGCCTGACTCCGTCGGTCCCCTCACCATTGGAGTGCCCCATGAAGATCCGTCCGTTCGCCCTCGCCCTCGCGCTGGCCAGCGCCGCCCCGTTCGTCGCCCTGCAGGCACAAGGCGCGCCGAGTGCCCCGAGCTGGATGGGAGAGATGCACCGCGACGTCAACGAGGCGCAGCGCAAGATGATCGGCCTCGCCAACGCCATCCCCGAGAGCGCCTACGACTGGCGCCCGAGCGCCGGGACGCGTTCCGTGCGCGAGGTCCTGCTGCACGTCGCCTCGGACAACTACTTCATCCCCATCGCCATGGGGAAGCCGGCGCCTGAGGCGAGCGGCATCACGAGCGACATGGCCTCGGTGGGGACGTATGAGAAGCGCGCCCTCTCCAAGGCGCAGGTCGTGGCCGAGCTCGAAGCCTCGTACAAGCACCTGCACCAGGCAATGGGGCTCACCACCGACGCCAACGCTTCCGAGACGATCAAGTTCTTCGGGCAGGATTGGTCGCGGATGCGCGCGATGGTGCTCACCGTGACGCACCTGCACGAGCACCTGGGGCAGATGATCGCGTACGCGCGCAGCAACAACGTCGTCCCGCCCTGGAGCAAGTAGTCACCGGCAGCGTCGCGGCGCGTTCGCACGGAAGCGCACCCGCATTGCAGGAACAAGCGCCCCACCTGGCCATGCCGGGTGGGGCGCTGCTCGTTTCGGGGGGCGTGTGTTCGCGGTGGGTCACTCGGCTGCGGCGCAGCGGGTCCACGCGCCGCATCGTCCGCCCTCACCACCGGCGGTCGCCCGACGTGCACGGTTCCGCTCCCACTCTACCGCCCAGTCCGGCCACGCGCGACTTTCGCGGGCGCTACGACACCCACACGCCTCCGCCGTCGTCCCCCCGCTCGCCCGCCGAGTTCCATGCGCCATCTGCCTCGATTCATCGCCGCCGCCCTGCTGGCGACCGCCGCGCCGCTCCTCCCGGCCCAGTCTCCCCCCTCGCGCCTCACGCCGGCCGACGCCGCGGCGATCGACTCGCTCTTCACCCCAATGTCGCACGCGGGCGCTCCCGGCTGTGCGGTGGGGGTCTACCAGAACGGCGCGGTTGCCTTCGCGCGCGGCTACGGCTTCGCCAACCTCACGCACGACGTCTCGATCACGGCGGCGACGCGCTTCACCGTCGGGTCGGTCTCCAAGCAGTTCACCGCCGCGTCCATCGCCCTGCTCGTGCGTGCGGGGAAGCTCTCGCTCGACGACGACGTGCGGCGCTACGTCCCCGAGATGAATCCCACGCCCACTCCGGTGCTGGTGCGGCACCTGGTGCACCACACCAGCGGGCTGCGCGACTTCTGGGAATTGGTGGGGCTGGCCGGGGTGCGCTACGACGACGGCTACACCTCGCAGGACATGCTCGCCCTCGCCGCCCGGCAGAAGGGGCTCAACTTCCCGCCGGGCGCCGAGTATCGCTACAGCAACACCGGCTACCTGACGCTGGGGGTGATCGTGCAGCGCATCACCGGGCAGTCGCTGCGCCGCTTTGCCGACTCGGCGATCTTCCAGCCGTTAGGCATGCAGGAGACGCTCTTCCTCGACGACCACACCGAGGTCGTGGCCGGTCGCGCGATGGCGTACTCGCCCGTGGGCGGGGGGAGCGAGCGGTGGAAGATCGACGTGTGGAACAACGACATCGTGGGGCAGGGCGGGATCGTGACCTCGCTGGCCGACCTGCAGAAGTGGGACGAGAACTTCTACACCGGGAAAGTGGGGGGGCGTGAGTTCCTCGAGCTGATGCACCAGGTGGAGCCGCTGACCTCGGGCGCGCCCAACAACTACGCCTTCGGGATCACCGTGGGGAGCTATCGCGGGCAGCGGCTGGTGGAGCACACCGGCTCCACCGGCGGCTATCGCGCGGCGCTGCTCCGCTTCCCGGACCAGCACACGTCGTTCGCGATGCTGTGCAACCGCAGCACCACCAACACGTCGCATCTCGCCCTGCACATGGCCGACGTCGTGCTGCGCGCATCGCTTGGCGCGCCCTCGGCGCGCAGCGCGACGGCGGGCGAGGAGTCGAGCGCCCCGCGCAAGGCAGGGGCGGCGCGTCCGCAGGAGCACGCAGCGATCGCGGGACGCTATGCGAGTCCGGAGCTGATGGGTGCCGTGTATCAGATAGCGGTCGGCGCCGACGGCACGCTTCAGCTCACGCGCCCGCGTGCGGCGCCGGTCCCGCTCGCGTCGCTCGAACCGGCGCGCACCTACGTTGCGGGGGGGTTGCTGACGCTGACGTTCGACGCGCCGGTGAAGGGAAAGTCGCCAGGCTTCCGTCTCGACGCCAACCGGGTGCAGAACATCCGCTTCGAACGCGTGGCGCCGTAGCGCAGGGGCGACGGCGGCGCGCTGCGGCTGGCGGCAGCCGTTCAGGGCGATGGCAAGCGCGACCATAACGAGCAAGGCCACGCGCCGCGCGCGGCGCCGCCGAGCGCCAGGGGTCCATGCCTGACGAGGCCTGGCGACGCCGGCCACTGCCTGACGACGGGCACTGCCTGACGCTGCCTGACGCTGCCTGACGCTGCCTGACGCTGCCTGACGATTCCCTCGCTGGTTTCACGCCCGCGCGTTGTGTATCGTGCAACGCGCGGGCGTGACGTCGAGCACGGTCGCAACGCCACATCCGTCGCATCATCCGCTCGTTAGTGCCACCCTCACGCGGATCCTGGGGAGCCATGCCAGCCTTGCACCGTCGATTCCGGTCGCCCGTCGACCGACGCTCGCCGCTGTGGCGAGCCGCACGAGCACCGCTCGCCGCCGTCATCGTTGCCACCCAGTTGGCGCTGCTGGCGGCGTGCGGCGAGACCACCGTCAACGAACCGCTGGCCGCCGGCACGGTGGCCTCGGTGTCCGGCAACGGACAGGTAGGGGTCGCGGGACAGGCGCTCGCCGCCCCGGTGCAGGTGCGCGTCCTGGGGAGCGACAACCAGCCGCTCCCCGGTGCGGCCGTCACCTTCACCGTCACCACCGGCGCCGGGACCGTCTCGCCGGCCAACGCCACGACCGACGCCAACGGGCTCGCCAGCACGACATGGACGCTGGGGAAGACGGCGGGGAACAACGTGCTCACCGTCGCCTCGGGGACAGCGAGCACGACGATCGCCGCCAGCGGCGTCGCCTCGCGCCCGGGATCGGTGAGCGGCGTGACGGGTGACAACCAAACGGCTGCCGCCAACACCGCCGTGACCCTCCCCCCCGCCGTGCGCGTCAACGACGCCAACGGCAACGCGGTCGAGGGGGTCGCGGTGACGTTTGCTGTTGCATCTGGCGGTGGACGCGTGACGAACGGCTTCGTGCGGACCAATGCGCAGGGAGTCGCCACGGTAGGGAGCTGGGTCCTCGGCGCCACCGCCGGTACGCAGACGCTCACCGCGCGCGTCGAGGAGAGCGGGGTGACCAACAACCCCGTCCTCTTCACCGCCACCGCCACGGCGGGGCCCGCCGCGCTGGTGAGCGCCGCCACCGCCACCACGCAGTCGGCACGCGTGGGGACCGCCGTCGGGACGCCACCCAGCGTGCGCGTGACCGACGCGGGAGGCAATCCCGTCGCCGGCGCGCAGGTGTCGTTCAGCATCACCTCGGGGAATGGAACGGTCGCGCCGCAGTCGGCAGCCACCAACGCCCAGGGGCTCGCCACTGTGACCAGCTGGACGCTGGGGCCGGTGGCCGGGACACAGCAGCTGACGGCCACCGTCACCGGGCTCACCCCGGTCGTCTTCAGCGCCACCGCCACCGCGGGGGCCGCCTCGCAGATGACGATCGCCGCCGGGAACAACCAGCGCGCGCAGACCACGCGCCCGGTCAGCATCCCGCCGTCGGTCATCGTGCGCGACGCGCTGGGGAACGCCGTCGCCGGCGCCGTCGTCACCTTCACCGTCGCCTCCGGCGGCGGGAGCGTGGTCGGCGGTCGTCAGGTGACCGACGCCACCGGAACGGCCGAAGTGGGGGGATGGTTCCTGGGCGATACGCCGGGGACCAACACGCTCACGGCCTCGACGCCTAACGTCGCGTCGGTGACCTTCACCGCCGTCGGCGATCCGGGACGCGCGGTGTCGATGGTCGCCAACTCGTCCATCTCGCAGAGCGCCGCGGCCGGCGCGACCGTCGCCCAACCGCCCAGCGTCGTCGTGCGCGACCTCGCGGGGAATCCGGTCTCGGGTGTGGCGGTGACCTTCACCGTGACCGCGGGCGGCGGCGCCGTCGCCGGCTCGCCGGCCACCACCAATGCCAGCGGCGTCGCCACGGTAACCTCGTGGACGCTGGGCAACACGACCGGGAGCAACACGGTCGTCGCCAGCGCCACCGGGCTCCCGAGCGTGACCTTCGCGGCGTCAGCGGTCGCCGGGGCACCAGCGAGCGTGGTCGTGGTCTCGGGGAACAACGAAGTGGCCGTGCAGGGAACGGCCGTCGCCAACCGCCCGACGGTCCGGGTGACGGACGCACTCGGCAACGTGGTGAGCGGGGCAACGGTGACCTTTGCCGTCACGGCGGGAGGCGGGACGCTGACCGGACTGACACAGGTGACCGACGGCGCCGGCGATGCCACGGTCGGGAGCTGGACGTTAGGCGCCGCCTCGCCCAACACCGTCACGGCGACGGTGACCGGCGCTGGGATCACCGGCAACCCGGTGACCTTCACGGCGCAGAGCATCACCGACATCGACCTGACGAGCGTCCCCACCGGCCCCATCACGCTGGCCACGGACTTCACGGTGACCGTGCAGTTGCGTGACGCGGCGGCCGCGGCGGCGCCCAAGGCCGGCATCACCCTCACCATCGCCATCGCGTCGGGCGGCGGGACACTCAACGGGACGCTTACCGCGGTCACCAACGCGTCGGGCGTCGCCACCTTCACGGTCAACGTCACGGGAGCGGTCGGCGCACGCACCTTCTCCGTCACCGGTGCCGGCCTCACCACGGCGACCACCGCGGCGATCACCTTCAATTGATGACCTCCTCCATGAGACGTGAATCGAGCATGACGGCGCGCCTCGCCCTGACCATCCTGGCAGGCGTGGCCGGCGCAGCCCTCGTCGCATCGGACGCCGTGGCGCAGGCACCGACGACCGAACGACGCATCGGCGAGGAGATCTGGCGGATCACGGCGTCCACCGGGGCCTATGTCCCCCGCTCGGCGATCATCATCGGCGCCGACGGCAAGGACACTCGACTCGGCGCCGGACCCAGCTTCGCCGTCGATGTCCAGTACCTCTTGTCCGAGTACGGTGCCGTGTACGCCAACGGGAGCATGGGCTTCAGCCGCATCACCCTCGGCACCGCGATCCGACCCACCACCACCGGACCGTCCGACCAGGTCACGGTGATGGGCGGGACCGCGGGCGTCATGCTGAGCGCCCCGCTGGGGAAGAACTTCCATCCCACGCTGCGACTCGGCGGTGGTTTCAAGGGATACTCGTTCGACCTCACCGACGCCGAGAACCAGTGGCGCCCGACCGCCGACATCGGCGTCGGCTTTCGCGGTGTAGGGAGCGGCCCGTTGGAGATCAGCGCCGAGGTGCGGTACCTCCCCAGTTCGTTCGACCAGGCGAAGCTCCCGATCCGCGGCATCACTGCGCAAACGCAGCGGCAGTCGGACTTGATGTTCAGCGTCGGGGTGAGCATTCGGCCGTAGCGGGACGAAGGGCCGGCGTAACGCGAGAAGTGGAGGGCGATGCTGCGAGGTGCGGCGTCGCCCTCACTGCGTTCGGGGACGGGAGACGGGAGTTCGGGGGGCGCGGGGTTGGGGGTGGCGTGCGAAGGCGCGGGGATGTTCTCGGGAGCGTGCGGGGGCGGGCGGCGCGTGGCGTTGGGGCGCGGGGGGGCGCACATTGTGCGGGCGCGCTGCCTTGCGGACATGTCACGCGGGGCGCGCTTCGTGACCCTGCGACCATGTCGCCAGCTGCACCTTCTGGAGAACGATCGATGTCGACGCCTGACGAACTGCTCGAGGAGATGGAGGCCGAACTGGCCGCCGCCGACTACGGATTGGACGCCTTCGCGGGCTCGCACGCGGCCGCGGGAGAGTGGGCCGGCGGGCGCGAGATCGACCGGCGCCACTTCATGTTCGTCTCGCTCGTGACGGCGGCGGCGGGGACGCTGGGGAGCGCGCGCGTCCTGCGCGCCCAGGGCGCGAGCGCCGACGCCGCGCGCATCCGCCAGCAGCAACAACCGCCGCAGCCGCCCCTGCCGCTGGGGAACGGCGAGGCGCCGGCGCTGCAGTTCCAGCCGTACCCGGCGGGGACGGGGGTGTTGATGGAGCGGCTGGCGCGCGAACGCGGGCGCGCGGCGTTCGACCGGGCGACGTTCGACGTGCCCAAGTGGTCGGGAACGGTGCCGACCTCGCCGGAGGAGCTGGCCTTCCTCCCCGCGCACCGGCTCGCCGCGCTGCTGCGCGCGCGCAAGGTGACGTCATTGCAACTGACGGAACTCTACCTGGCGCGCCTGGAGCGCCTCAACCCGACGCTCAACTGCGTCGTGACGCTGATGGCGGAGCAGGCGCGCGCCGAGGCGCGGCGCGCCGACGCGGAGATTGCCGCCGGCAAGTGGCGCAGCGCGCTGCACGGCCTTCCGTACGGCGTGAAGGACCTCTTCTCCACCAAGGGAGTGCCGACCACCTGGGGAGCCGCCGACTTCAAGGATCGCATCATCGACGAGGATGCGGAGATCGTCGTCAGGCTGCGTGAGGCGGGGGCGGTTCTGGTCGCGAAGCTCTCGACCGGGCTCTTCGCGCAGAACGACTGGTGGTTTGGCGGGCGCACCAACAACCCGTGGAACCTGTCGCAGGGGTCGAGCGGGTCGTCGGCCGGCCCGTCATCGGCCGTCGCTGCGGGGTGCGTCGCCTTCGCCATCGGGACGGAGACGCAGGGATCGATCGTCTCGCCGGCGGTACGCTGCGGCCTCACCGCGCTGCGCCCGACCTTTGGCCGAGTCTCGCGCCACGGCGGGATGGTGCTGGCCTGGTCGCAGGATCGTGTGGGGCCGATGGCGCGCACCGCCGAGGACTGCGCGATGGTCTTCAACGTCCTGCACGGTGTCGACGAGAAGGATCCATCGACGGTGACGACGCCGTTCCAGTTCGATCGCGCGGTGAAGCTGGGGGCGCTGCGCATCGGCGTGGATCCCAATGCGCCCAAGGAGCTGGTGGCGAAGCTGCGCGAGCTGGGGATGAACCCGCGCGAGATCGGGGCGCGGCCGAGTATTCCGGGGATGCAGGGGGGCGGGCTGGGCGTGGAGTACGCCGCCGCCTTCGACGCCTACGTGCAGCGCAAGGCGAAGGAGACGGGGCTCGACCTCGACAACCTCCCGCCGCTGCCGCCGCCGGCCGCTCCAGGGGCCGCGGCGACGCCAGCGCCTAACGCCGCTCCCGCCAACCCCATGGCGCCGGCCGACTGGAACCCGCGCTTCGTCAACGGGCGCCGCACGCGCGGCTTCGACTTCCTCCAGGTGCAACGCCGGCGCTACGCGATGATCGTGAAGTGGGGGGAGTTCATGCGCGACCTCGACATGTTCATCGCCGCCCCCATGGCCGACGTCGCCGCCAACGCGCAGACCGGGCATCCCTGCGTCGTCTTCCCCTACAAGTTCGACGTCCCGCCGGCACAGCAATTTGGACAGCGCGCAGCGGCCGACACGACGCAGCCTGCCCCCACGCTCAACCCGCAGCCCATCTGCGCCACGATCATCGGCGCGCTCTACGCCGACGATCGCATCCTCTCCGTCGCGCACCAGTTCCAGCAGGCCACCGACTTCCACGCGCGGCGGCCAACGCTGTAGGAAACAACAGCGGGCGCCGGAGTCCCCGGCGCCCGCAACGTTGCTCCGCTCCTCGCTGCTAGAAGTTCGCGATGACGTGGACGAAGTACGTCTTGAGGTCGGGGGCTCGGCTCCCGTGCTTCGGCTCCTGCGTCTGGTAGTCGAAGGTGACCGACGTCTTCCGGTTGAGCTCCCACGTGAGGCCGGCGACGTAGAAGCGCTGGTACGGGTCGGCGGTACGATCGGGCTTCACGTCGTCGGCGCGCAGGAGGAGGGCGATGGGGAGGTGCACCCCGCCATGCGCAAAGGCGAAGGGGTGCAGCTGCGCGTACACCGAGGTGACGTTCCCCGTTCGCTCCGTGGTGGCCGGCGTCGTGGCGCGCAGCGTGTCGGCGCTCTCCACCACGTCGATCCGGCGTGCCATGTGCGCGCCTAACGTCAGGCGGGGGTCCTTGGCGATGAGCATCAGCCCGTAGCGATCGCGCCGGCGCCCCTCGTCCACGCGCTTCACCGTGCCGTGGTCACGGTCGGCGAAGTCCGAGGCCCGGTTGCCGATCGAGATCCACGGCGAGATGTCGAGCCCCTTCCAGTACCCGCTCGTGCGCGCCAGCGGGGTGAGCGTGAGGCGCGCCGCGTAGTCCTTGAAGCGATCCACCTCGCGCGAGCCGTAGCCGGTCCCGTTGGTGATCGTCGCATAGAACTCCCCCGCATTGTGGGGAAGGGTGAGCGTCGTCGCGATCCCGTCGTCCGA
Organism: Gemmatimonadaceae bacterium; assembly: GCA_046327755.1. GTDB lineage: Bacteria > Gemmatimonadota > Gemmatimonadetes > Gemmatimonadales > Gemmatimonadaceae > SCN-70-22. The sequence continues at coordinate 58,101 of JAXLXW010000007.1, read as the reverse complement.
CGAGGAGAAGTAGCCCTGCTGCTCGACCGCCACCTGCGAGATCCCGCGCGGCCAGGCACCGTGGTCGCCGGCGCTCTCCTCGTGATCGATCATCACCGTATGGACGAGCCCCAGCCGCACATTCGCCTTGAGCGCATCTCCCTTGGGGCGCAGGTAGTCCCACTGCACGTAGGCGTACTTGGCCCGCAGGGCCCACCCGCGGTAGAACGAGGAGGCGACCGTGTCGCGCTGCTGGTAGACGTCGGCGGTGATGCGCCAGCTCACGTGCTCGCCGGCATTGCCGCGCAACGTGAGATACGCGCGCTCGAGGTCGAAGCGGTCCTGCGCGCGCGCCCCCTTGAGCCCTCCCTTCTGGAAGTTGGTGTAGATGACTCCCGAGAAGTCGAAGGGGAGCGCGGGGGCGGCCTGGGCCTTCGGCGGCGCCTTCGCGCTGTCGGCGCCGCCGCCGCGCGGCGTGTCCTGCGCCGCCGCTGAGTGCGGGTGCGCAATGATCAACGTGAGAAGGGCGGCGCTGCCTGCGAGCGCGCGCCCGGATGTCCTGAATCGCATGGTGACGAGCTCCTTCGCCGTCCCGAGGTGTGGTGCAACCGGTGACGGGCGGAAGGTGCCGTTACCATGTAACGGAATGGTCTCGTCCGTGTAACGCGAACGTCCCCCTCTGCCACTCGCAAGCGCGCGGCGCGGGGGGTGAAACCGGCGGGCGGGTGAACGTCTCGCCCGTGCACGACCACGATGCCCGCCGCTCGCGACAGCCCGGCAAACGTCGGGTCACGACGCGGTCACGGATGCGTGCGGCATCTGCGAAATCCGGGCGCACGGCTCGCGTCGTAATCCGGGAGGCCCAGCTCCGTCCCTCCACCCACTCGCAATCCGGCATGCGCGATGTCCTGCTGACTGGCGGCACGGGGTACATCGGACGCGCGCTCAGCGAGGCCCTCGTGCGGCGCGGGCATCGGGTGCGCGTCCTCGTGCGCGAGGGGTCGCGCGGTCGCGTTGCACCTGGAGCGCTCGCGGTGGTGGGCGACGCGCTCGACGCCGAGTCGGTGCGCGCGGCGCTTCGCCCCGGTGATGTGGTCGTGCACCTGGTCGGCACGCCGCACCCCAGCCCGCGGAAGGCGGCGGAGTTCGTACGCGTCGACCTGGCGTCGATCCGCGCAACCGTGGATGCGATGGCCGACGCGCGCGCCGCCCACCTGGTCTACCTCAGCGTGGCCCATCCAGCGCCGGTGATGCACGCCTACATCGAGGCACGCCGCGAGGGCGAGCGGCTCATTCGTGCCGCCGGGCTCGGCGCCGTCGTCCTGCGCCCGTGGTACGTCATGGGGCCAGGGCATCGGTGGCCGGCTCTGCTCATCCCGTTGTACGCGGTCGCGTCGCTCGTCCCGTCGCTACGTGACGGCGCGACCCGCTTGGGGCTAGTCTCGCTCGCCCAGATGGTTCGTGCCCTGATGGAAGCCGTCGAGCGGGACGTACCGCCTGGCACGCAGGCGGTGCTCGACGTCGCGCGCATCCGGGCATCAGCCGCGTCCGTGGCGCGGGGCGTGGTGCGAGGCGTGGTTCCGCGGCTTTGAGCGGCGCGGTAGCGTCAGCGCACGGCCGGGACGGTTCGCGAACGCGACCGATGAGTTCACGCCTCCGCGACCGTCCAAGCAGCACGACCTCTCGCGCCCCCTCCTCCGACCGAGCCATGACCATCCACGCCGCCACCCCGTACCTCATCCTCAACGGCCGCGCCGACGAGGCGATTGCCCATTACCGCACCGCGCTCGACGCGTCGGTCACCGCGCTGCAGCGCTTTGGCGACAACAACCCCAACTGCCCCGAGGCGCTGCGCGACAACGTGATGCACGCCGTGCTGCAGGTGGGGGGCGCGGTGGTGATGCTGAGCGACGGCCCCGGGCACGGCTCGGTGCCGACGGAGGGAGCGGTCAACGTCGCGTTGCAGCTGGATGACTCGGCGCAGGCGCATCGCGCCTTCGGTGTCCTGGCCGACGGTGGCAAGACGGTGCAGCCGCTCATCGCGGCGCCGTGGGGAGCCCTCTTCGGCGCCGTGGTCGACCGCTACGGCGTGTCGTGGATGTTCAACTGCGAGGAGAAGAAGGGATAGCGGCTTCGTCGCGCGCCGACGTCGTGTCGCTCGGCGCCGTCGTTGCCCGCAAACGCCGCAGGCGCGCGTTGGTGCGCCGCGCGGCGTTCGCGCCATCCACGACGCCGAAGAGCCATCCGCCTACCACCATCACGCCGCCCACCTTCCCCACCGTGTCGGTGCGCCCCCCGCGGATGATGAAGTAGCCGGTCCAATACGCCGCCATGAGGAGCCATCCGCGGTTGATTTCGCCCGCGTAGATGTGCCCGACGCCCGGCATCATTCCCAACGCCGCGGCGGCCTGGGGTGACTTGAACTCGGGGGACGCGGGAGGTGCCGCCGCGGTGTCGATCGCGGCCGGGGTCGCGCGCTGCGCGTCGGCGCGCGCCGGCACCGACATCACTCCTGCGACCGCCCCCGCGAGGGCGAGCATCGCACTCACCCTCGCTGCGGTCCGGCGCATCACGGCCACGGGAGTGGAATCACCCGGAAGCGCGAACGCGTCGCGGGGTCGTCCTCGCCGGCGAAGTAGCGGGCAATCTCGCGCCGGGCGCTGGCGCGCTGCGCGTCGTCGGCGAGGGTGGAGGTGGTGAGCTGCGGCGTCAGTAGCGTGTCGAGCTGGGAGAGGGTCCACTCCGCCGCCTGCCGCACTTCGGCAAGCGCCTGTTTGTCGCTCGCCCGGTCGAGGAGCGTGTTGAGCACCACACGCTGCACCGTGCGCCGCAACGCCTGTGCGTTCGCGTCATCGACGAGCGGTGCCCCCCACGTCCGCTCGACCACACGCATGAACACTTCCTGGACGGAGGGCATGGTCGAGTCGCGCATGCTGAACTGCGCCAGGCGCGCCAGCCGCTCGCGATGCATGATCCCCTCGATCACCTCCGTCGCCAGCCCGCCGGCGAGCGAGATCTCGTCGAAGCCGCCTCCGGTGGCCGACTCCATCCAGGCCATCGACTCGTCGCCGCCGAAGGGGACGGGGGGGATGAGCTTCATCACGCGCTCGGGGACGGCGAGCGCCGCCGGCTCCAGGGCGTCGAGCGCCATGCCTAACGCCTTGCGCTGCAGCGCCCCGGGGAGGATGGTCGTCGGCTCCTGCCCGTCGCCGCGCATCGCGTAGCGGAAGTCCATCCCGCCGATGTACTTGATCACCCCTTCCAGCGAATAGCGGTGGTGCAGGTAGACGTGCGTGAAGCGCATGTTGAGGAGGTACATCGGCTCGCCCGGCTTGATGGCGCGCTCGTCGAACTTGTCGATGAGGAGCCTGCGCACCGCGCTCGTGCGTTCGACGGCGTCGAACATCGTCTTCCCTTCCACCCAGCGCGTGACCTCCGGGATCGACCCCTCGGCGCCGGCGTCCTGGTCGGCGACGAAGCGCACGTTGCGATCGAGCATCTCCTTGATCGTCTTCGCCAACCCGGCGCGCTCGGCTCCTTCATCCGGGTACCAGCGATAGCCGTACTTGATGGCCAGCGAGTCCCACGCACCGGCAAAGGGAGCGTAGGCCTTGGACAGGTCGAGGTTCCCCTTGGCGTCGAGGGAGATGAGCGGGAAGGGATACGCCATCACGCTCGTTCGCCCCTGCGACCCCGCGATGTAGTTGTGCGACAGGCCGAGCGTGTGCCCGATCTCGTGCGCCGCATGCTGGCGGCGGCGCGACATCGCGAAGGCGTCGGCGCTGACGTTGAGCCCGTTGGGCCCCGCCGCGGGGAGGAGCCCTGCATAGATGTTGTAGTCGATGAGCGAGCGCCACGCGTCCATGCGGACGACGGTGCGCAGGATCTCGCCGGTGCGCGGGTCGCTGAGCGACGGACCAACGCTGGGGCCGGGACCGTTGCGGTGGATCCAGTACATCATCGTGTAGCGCGCGTCCATGGGATCGGCCCCCGCCGGGAGGTCACGCACGCTGAAGGCGTTCTTGAACCCTGCCCCCTCGAAGATCTTCCCCCACCAGTTCCCCCCTTCGCGCAGCGCCGTGCGATACGGCTCGGGGATGCCCGGGTCGAGGTAGTAGACGATTGGCTTCACCGGCTCGACGAGCTCACCGCGCTGGTAGGCCGCGGGATCCTTCGGGACCAGGCGCCAGCGATTGATGTAGCCATCGCCGTACGTCCCTTCGTACGTCTGCGCGAAGTCGAAGAAGCGCGGGCCGAAGAAGCCGGCGCGCGGATCGGCATCGCGCGGTCGCCACCCGTTGGCCTCGGGGAGGGCGACGAGCGAGTGATGCAGCTCGAACGTCGGCGACTGCGCCTCCGGTGCCGCGCGGCGCAGCACCATCCCGGGGTTGTCGACGCCGAAGGTGAGGACGGCGTGGATCTCGGTGTTGATCGGGAAGGCCTTCGTGCGCGACGCATCGATCCACGACCGATTGGCATCGACGCGCGCGTTGCCCCCTTGCGCCCGGCGGATCGACTCGGCGATGCCGTACGTGTCCGCCAGGAACAACGACGTCGCATCGACGGTGAGCACCCCGTTGGCTTCGCCTTCGATCGGGAAGGCGGCGATGACCGACGTCGGGAACGCCTCCTTCGCCGCGCGCTCCCCCGCCTCGCTCGCCCCCAGCGCGCGCACGCTCCAGTTGTCGCGCACCAGGACGAGGCGCTTGCCGCGCCGCTCGAGGCGCACCACCGAACTCCCCCCCGTCTGCCCGCGATCGAGCCCCAGCGCCCCCACGCCCCCGCCGGTCGCAAGGACGGTCTGGTGGAGGAAGTCCTTCCCGATGCGATCCGGGGTGACCTCGAGCAGGACCTTGTTACGATCCTGGTCGACGCGCACGCCGATGAACGGGCGCTCCTGCGCGCGCGCCGCCGACGGGGACCAGAGCGTGAGAGCGAGGGACAGCGCGGCGAGCGCGCCGAATCGAGGAGTGAGGCGCATCGAGATCATGAGAGGCGAAGCTGCCGGACAATGAAACACGGGACGACGAACGTTCATATACAACGTACCGGCCGAGTGGACTGCTGGTGCACATCGCACCGGTCGTCGCGGAGCAGTTCCTCCGTGCCTCCGTGTCTCCGTGTTGAAGATCTTTCACCACGGGGGACACGGAGACACGGAGGACTGCAGGACAACTCGCGTCGGAGCGGCCTGCGGCTACTTCCGCTTGAGCGTGTTGTTCTGCGAGCCGCCGTCGACGCGGACGGCGATGGTCGTGCCGGCGCTGTCTCGGAAGGCAAAGCGGACGCCGCTCCACGTGAAGGTGTTGTTGCCGACATAGGTCAGGGTGCGCTTGGCGCCGCGGAAGGGGGCGGAGACGATGCCGTTCTCGACGCTGACGGTGAGCGACTGCGGCGCACCGCGACCGCGCCCCGTGTACGTCCCGGCGAATCGATTGACGTCACCGTCCACCGGCCGCGCCTTCACCGGCACGGCGCCCAGCACCGCCTCGGCAATCGCCTCGGCAGGTTCGGCGGGGCCCTTAGGGCCGGAGACGTTGTAGAGCACGACGACGCTCAGCGATTCGTCGGGGAAGTAGAGGTTCTCCGACGTCCACCCGTTGATCCCGCCGCCATGGTGGATCGCCTTGCGCCCGATGACCGGGGTGAAGGAGAGCCCGCGCGCATAGCCGACGCGATAGCCGTCGTTGAGTGTGTCGGGGGCAATCATCTGCTGGTAGGCGGCGGCGCCGAGGATCGTGCGCGTGCGGTGCAGCGCCTCGTTCCAGGCTACGAGGTCGTGCGCCGTGCTGCATAACGAGCCGGCGGCGTAGGGCCAGACGTGGCTCAGCGGGCGCTTCTGGATGGGACCCTTGCTGCCCCCCCAATCGTAGCCGCTCGTCTTGTTGGGGCGCACGTCGACCTCGCTGCAGTAGTGCGACGCCGTCATTCCCGCCGGGGCAAAGAGCTTCTGCTGCACGTACTCGGCGTACGGCATCCCGCTCGCCTTCTCGATCACGAGCCCCATGAGGAAGAAGGCCGAGTTGTTGTAGATCTGTTCCTCGCCGGGCTCGAAGTCGTAGGGCCACTTCTCGATGATGCGCAGCAGCGTGTCCCTGGAGAGGGCGAGCGGGAGGAAGGTCCGCGCCTCGGGGATCTCGGTGTAGCCGCGGATCCCCGACGTGTGATCGAGCAGGCGGCGCAGCGCGATCTTGCGCCCCTTGGTGTTGAACTGGGGGACCCACTGCCCGATGTCGTCGTCGAGCGAGAGCTTCCCCTGCTCCACCAGCTGCATCACGGCGGCGCCGGTGAACTGCTTGGTCACCGAGCCGATCTCGTAGATGGCGTTAGGCGGGGTGGCGACGCCGAGCTCGAGGTTCGCCTTGCCGTACCCCTTCACGGCGATCGTGTCGCGGCCGCGCACGACGGCGATCGAGGCGCCGACCACCTGTCCGCTGGCGATCTGTGCCTGCATGATCGAGTCGATGCGCGCCGCGAGCCGTGCGCCCGGGCCCCGCGTGGCGCGCTGCGCCGCCGCCGGGGACGAGACGAACGCGCCGGTCGCGACCGCGCAGAGGATGAACGTTCGAAGGTCGAGGCGCATGGGGGTTCGAAGTCGAGGAGAGGGGTGAATCGCCGGTCGAATATGTGGGTGGAGGCAGCGACGTCTAGTCGCGCGAATGCCGCTCCTCCATGTTCTCCCGATGACTACTCGCCGCGATTTCGTGCGTGACGCCGCCGTCCTCTCGGCGGCCTCGGTCGCCGCCGTCACTACGGTCGGTTCACTCTCCGCTGCTCCGCTCGACACGGCGCCGCTCGACGCCGAGGAGGCGCGCGCGCTCCTCGAGACGCCGCTCGCGCCTCCAACAGGTAACCCGTCGGAGACGGCGAAGGACGAGGCGTACTGGCGCAAGGTCGCGGCGCGCTATCGCATCCTCGACGCCCCGGTGAACCTCGAGGCGGGCTACTTCGGGATGATGGCAGCGCCGGTGCTGGCCGCGTATCACCAGGCCATCGACCAGGTGAACCGCGCCAGTTCGTACTTCGCGCGCCGCGAGTATCCCAAGCTCTTCGTCGCCGCGCGCGACCAGGTGGCCGCGGCGGCGGGTGCCGGGCCCAACGAACTCGCCCTCACGCGCGGAGCCACCGAAGCGTTGCAGGCGCTCATCGGGCAGTACAACCGCGTCAAGGCGGGCGACACCGTGCTCTACGCGGACCTCGACTACAACGCGATGCAGTGGGCGATGAACGCCCTTGCGCAGCGCACGGGGGCCGCCGTCGCGAAGCTCGACATCCCGGAGCCGGCCACCTTCGACACCGTCATCGCCGCGTACACGGCGGCGCTCGACGCCAACCCGCGCACGCGCCTCCTCCTCCTCACGCACTGCAACAACAAGACGGGGCTCATCATCCCGGTGAAGGAGATCACGGCGCTGGCGCACGCGCGCGGTGTCGACGTGGTGGTCGATGCCGCGCATTCCTTCGGGCAGGTCCCCTTCTCGCTCGCCGACCTCGGCGCCGACTTCGTGGGGATCAACCTGCACAAGTGGATCGGGGCGCCGGTCGGCGCCGGCGCGCTCTACATCCGCGCCGACAAGCTCGATCGCATCGATCGCGCGCACGCCGACGAGAGCTTCCCGCTCGCCAACATCGGCTCCCGCATCCACACCGGGACGACACACTTCGCCACCGTCATGACGATTCCCGCCGCGCTCGACTTCCAGGCGTCGATCGGGATCGAGCACAAGTCGGCGCGGCTGCGCTTCCTTCGCGACCGCTGGGCCGTTCCCGCGCGCGCGATCGCCGGCGTCGATGTCCTCACACCGGATGACCCGCGCATGGTAGGCGCGCTCACCGCCTTCCGAATCAAGGGGCGGGGCGACCGCGAGTCGAACAACGCGCTCACCCGCACCCTCCTCGACGAGTTCGGGATCTTCACCTTCGCACGCACCGGGATCGCCAAGGGCGACTGCGTGCGCGTCACCCCCGCCCTCTACAGCACCCCTGCCGACGCCGACCGCCTGGTGCGCGCGTTGCAGATCCTCGCCACCCGTTAGGCTCCCCATGTCCAGCCGCAGCACCCGGCCCACGCACCTCGCGCTGGCCGCGCTCGTGTCGTTTGCGCTCGCTGCACCGGCGGCGACCGCCCAGCCGCCGCGCTTCGAGGTCTCGGTGAACGCCGCCACCCGCGCCGAGCCGCTCACTGGGCGCCTCATCGTCGTCGTGGCCAAGGCGGAGTCGCCCGAACCGCGCATGCTCATCTCGCCGCAGGGGCCGGCGATCTTCGCCATCGACCTCGACCAGCTCCCCGCCGGCCAACGCGCCGTCGTCGACACCCGCGCGCTGGGCTATCCGTTCCCGCTCGCCTCGCTCCCGCCCGGCGACTACTTCGCGCAGGCCATCGTCGACGTCTACACGCGCGTGACGCGCGCCGACGGCAAGCACCCCTGGCTGCACATCAACGACGGAACGCAGCAGGTGATGCAGATCGCCCCCGGCAACCTGTACAGCGGGGTGCAGCGCGTGCACGTCGGCAACGGCGGGACGGTCTCGTTCGCGCTCGACAAGGTCATCACCGCCCAACCGCGCCCCGCCGACACCGACTGGGTCAAGCACGTCCGCATCCAGTCGCGCAAGCTCTCGGCGTTTTGGGGATACCCCGTCTACTTCCACGCCACCGTCCTCCTCCCCAAGGGGTACGCCGAGCATCCGGAGGCGCGCTATCCCACCGTCTACACCTTCGGGCACAGCGTCCCGTTCGGTTTCACCACGGACTCCACGCGCGTGCGCGGCCTGGGGCAGCTCAACCCGGTTACCGGCGTCGAGACCGGCTTCGACTTCTACAAGGCGTGGAACGGCGATGCCTTCCCCCGCGTCATCGCCGTCTCGTTCGAGCAGGCGACCCCCTTCTTCCTCGACGGCTACTCGGTCAACTCGGCCAACAACGGCCCCTACGGCGATGCGATGGTCGAGGAGATCATCCCCGAGCTCGAGCGCCAGTTCCGGATGATCGGGAAGCCGTACGCGCGGCTCGCCGAAGGAGCATCGACCGGCGGGTGGCAGACGCTCGCGTTGCAGCTGAAGTACCCCGACTTCTTCGGCGGCGCCTGGGTGCTGCAACCCGACCCCATCGACTTCCGCCGCTACCAGCTGGTCGACATCTACGCCGACACCAACGCCTTCGTCGTCCCCAACACGATGTTCACCACCACCGAGCGCCCCTTCCGGCGCTCCCCCGAGGGGCAGGTGCAGTGGACGCTGCGCCAGCTCTCGCTCTTCGAGGAGGTGCTGGGGACGCGCGGGCGCGCGAACTACCAGCTCGAGGGATGGGAAGCGATCTATGGCCCGTCGGACGCCGACGGCTATCCCAAGCCGCTCTGGAACAAGCTCACGGGGACGATCGACCGAGAGGTGGCGACGTACTATCGCGACAACGGCTACGACCTGCGCGATTTCGCCGAGCGCAATTGGGCGTCGTTAGGCCCCAAGGTGGCGCACAAGCTGCACTTCTTCGCCGGCGACATGGACGATTTCTACCTCAACCTTGCCGTCTATCGCTTCGAGAGCTTCCTCAAGAACGCGACGCCGGGCAAGGAGATCCCGTTCACTTACGGCCGCCCCGCCAAGGGGCACTCGTGGCACGCCTTCCCCTGGACCGAGATGGTGCGGCAGATGGGGGCGCACGTGAAGAAGCACGCGCCCCCCGGTGAGGACGGCGCGCGCTGGTCGTACTAGGGCGACAGGTACGCGGCTAGAAGTCCGACAGGATCCCGAAGTCGTCGTCGAGCGGGATCAACTCCTCGGCCGCCGACTTGCGCGCCGCTCCGGGTGACGGCTTGGCTGGCGGCTGAGGTGACGCGGCGGCGAGGGGCGCCGCGGGGCGAGGCGTTGCGGCTGCAACACTGCGTGGCGCAGGCTGTCCCTTTGACGGCGCTGCGCCCTTGGATGGCGCTGCGCCCTTCGACGGCGCGGCCACGGCGGGCTGACGCGGCGACCTCGGCGGCCGCGCACGCTTGACGTTCAGCTCCGCGCCGCGCGAGGCGACAACCACGGGCGCCCTGGATGGCTCCGCGCCACGCCCAGCCTCGGGCCCCGTGCCTGACGAGGCGCGCCCCTTGGCGATGGTGAACTGCATCACCGTCTCCCGCATCGTTCGCGCCTGGCTCTCCAGCTCGGTCGCCGCGCTCGCCGACTCCTCGGAGCTCGCCGCCACCTGCTGCGTCACCAGGTTGATCTGGCTCACCGAGCTGTTGATCTGCTGCACGCCGTCGGCCTGCTGCTCGGTGGTCGCCGAGATCTCGACCGTGACGTTGGCGACCTTCACCACCTCGGCGTGAATCGCGTCGAGGCTCTGCAGCACCTCCTCGTGCAGCTGCCCGCCATGTTCCGCGCTCCGCATCCCCTGCTCGATGAGCGACGCCGTCGAACGCGACGCCTCGCCCGCGCGCACGGCGAGGTTGCGGACTTCGTCGGCAACGACGGCAAAGCCGCGCCCCGCATCGCCGGCACGCGCCGCCTCGACCGCGGCGTTGAGCGCCAGGAGGTTGGTCTGGAAGGCGATCTCCTCGATCGACTTCACGATCTTCGACGTCTCCTGCGACCCCTGGCGAATCTCGTTGATGGCCAGCGTGAGGCGCCCCATCCGCTCGCGCCCTTCCTCGGCACGCGTCCGCGCGTTGCGCGCCAGTGCGCTCGCCTCGCTGGCGTTGCGCGCGCTCTGCTGCGTCATGGAGAGAATCGTCGCGACGTTGGCACCCACCTCTTCCAGCGATGCCGCCTGCTGGCTGGCCCCCGAGGCCAGCGACTGCGAGGCGCACGACACCTCGCTCCCAGCGGACGCTACTTGCTCCGCCGCGGCATCGATCTGCGACAACGTCTCCGACAGGTTGTCGAGCGCGCTGTTCACCGACGCCTTGATTTCGCCGTACGCCCCCTGGTAGTCGCCCTGCACGCGCACCGTGAGGTTGCGCGCGGCGACGGCGTTGAGGACGTCGCGCGCCTCACCGATCGGCGTCGCCACCGCATCGAGCGTGGCGTTCATCCCTTGCACCAGGTCGCGGAACGCCCCTTCGTACTGCGACGCGTCGCGCCGCGAGTCGAGCTCGCCACGCTGCGCGGCGGTCGCCAGTTGCTGCGTCTCCTCCACCAGGTGCCGCACCATCTCCTGCGTACGGGTGAAGGCGGTCGCCGTTTCGCTGGCGTCGGCAATCATCTGGTTCACCGAACGGGCCAGCGCCCCTATCTCATCTTCGGTCGCCACCGCGAGCGGCGGGACCTCGGCGACCGTCACCTCGTGGAGGTCGCCCTGCGACATGGCCTCGAGCCCGCGCCGCATCTCGGCGATGAGCGACGATTGCACCTCGTTGGTCCGGTCGGCGATGGCGCGCACCCCACGCGACAGGTGCGCCGCGAAGGCAATCGCCACGCCCAGCCCGAGGACAATGACCGCCGCCAGCACGCCGAAGACGAGGAGGCGCGAGCGGCGCGCGATCGTGGAGCCGGCGGTCGCCGCGGCGGCCGCTCCGTTCTCCGCGTCCGCCACCAACTTCGTCAGCGACACTTGCATCGCCTCGTACAGCGGGAGCGACTCGGTGCGCATCCGGGCCGCGGCCACCTCGCCTTGCCCCTGCAATGGAAGCGGGGCGATGGTGAGCCAGTTGCGAACGTAGGCGGTCCAGCGCTGCTGGAAGTCGTCGAAGTCCTTGCGCTCCTGGTCATTGTCGACCACCGCCTCGAACTCCTTCTTCTCCCGTTCGAACTCGGCGATGCGCTTGGAGAGATTCGCGTCGATCGTCGCCATCGCCGTCATGTCGCCCGCCGCGAGGTACTGATACTGCAGCGAGCGGACCTCGGCAGTGACGGCGCGAAACGTTATGATTTCGCGGACGGTCGGCATCCAGTTGCTGGAGATCGCGGTCAGCTCGCCGCTGGTGGACGAGAGGCCGTAGATCGAAACGGCGCCGAGGACGCTCGTCAGGGCGAGGATTCCGCCGAAGGCGGCGAGGAGCTTCGCCCTGAGCGATAGGGTGGCGAAGGAGCGCATGGTGCGTGGGGGCAGGAAGGAGGCTGCTCCTTGGATGTATCGGCCAGGATCGCGTAAGACTTGACCATTCGGCTGCTTACGCCGCGAAATCTCGCACGGCACTTGTAGGTTACGACCCAGACCCGAGCACTGCGCATCGCCTCGTGAGCCCCTCGTATCGCATCGCCGCCATCGCCGGAGACGGGATCGGCACGGAAGTCCTCCCCGAGGGAATCCGCGTGGTCGACGCGGTCGCCCGTCGCCACGGCATCACCATCACGTGGGAGCACAAGCCGTGGGCGAGCTGCGCCTGGTACGCCGAGCACGGCGCGATGATGCCGGATGACTGGCATGCGCAGCTGTCCCCGCTGGACGCGATCTTCTTCGGCGCCGTGGGGTGGCCCGCCACGGTCCCCGATCACATCTCGCTCTGGGGTTCTCTCCTCAAGTTTCGGCGCGAGTTCGACCAGTACGTGAACCTGCGCCCGTGCCGCCTGATGCCCGGCGTCCCTTCGCCGCTGGCGGGGCGCGCGCCTGGCGACATCGACTTCTATGTCGTGCGCGAGAACACCGAGGGCGAATACTCCAACGTCGGCGGGCGCCTCTTTGCGGGGACCGAGCGCGAAGTGGTGATGCAGGAGACGGTGATGACGCGCATCGGCGTCGATCGCGTGGCGCGCTACGCCTTCGAGCTCGCCGCACGACGCCCGCGCCGCCACCTCACTTCGGCGACCAAGAGCAACGGGATCTCGATCACGATGCCGTACTGGGACGAGCGCATCGCGGCAATCGCCGCCGACTATCCCGGGGTGCGCGTCGACAAGTACCACATCGACATCCTCACCGCAAACTTCGTCCTCCACCCCGACTGGTTCGACGTGGTGGTGGCCAGCAACCTGTTCGGCGACATCCTCTCCGACCTGGGCCCCGCCTGCACCGGTACCATCGGGATCGCGCCGAGCGCGAACATCAATCCCGAGCGCCGCTTCCCGTCGCTGTTCGAGCCGGTGCACGGATCGGCCCCCGACATCGCGGGGCGCGGGATCGCCAACCCGATCGGGATGATCTGGTCGGGGGCATTGATGTTCGAGCACCTGGGGCACTTCGAGGCGGCGGCCGAGATCGTCGCTGCCATCGAGCGCGTCCTCGCCGACACCACGGCGCCCCGTACGCCGGACCTTGGCGGGCGCGCCACGACGGTCGAGCTGGGCGCCGCGATCGCCGCCCGGGTGCGTTAGGCACGCCGCGCACCGTCCGATGAACCTCAAGCGCCTCACCTATCTCACGCATCGCTGGATCGGGATCGTCCTCGGGCTCCTGGTCCTTGCCTGGTTCGTGAGCGGGATCGCGCTGATGTACTACCCGTGGCCCTCCCCCACGCACGACGAGCAGCTGGCGATGCGCCCGCCGCTGGTGCTGGGGACCGATTCGCTGGCGGGCTTCGGCGCGGCGTGGGAGGCGGGGCGCGCGTATCTGGAGGCGCACCCCGAGCTGGGGATCCCCCCCGGCGACCTGGCGGGCGGGCGGCTGCAACAGTGGAACGGGCGCCCGATGTACGAACTGTGGCGCCAGCGCGGGGGACACCACGAGCCGGCGCTCCTGGTCGATGGTCGCGCCGGCGCGGTGCACTTCCCGGTGACCGCCGCCGAGGCGCGGCGAGCGGCGCAGGAAGCGCTGCTGTCGTTAGGTGCGGTGACCGGGAGCGACTCGCTGACCCGCGGCGATCATTTCATGATGGCCGGCGAGTACGAGCGCGACTTCCCGGCGTGGCGCGTCGACTTCGGCGACGTGGCGTCGACGTCGGCCTACGTGTCGCGCCGCAGCGGGCGCCTCTTCGGGATCATCACCACGCAGGCGCGCATCACCACGTGGATCGGCGCCGTCCCGCACTGGCTCTACTTCCAGTGGCTGCACGACCATCGCACTGCGTGGACGTGGAGCAACTACCTCCTCCCCGCCATCGCCTGCCTCATCGCGCTCACCGGGATCGTGCTGGGGCTCTGGCAGCTCTTCCCGCACCGGCGGCGCGGCAACTGGCAGGCGAGCGGTTATCGCGGCGTGAGCCAGTGGCATCACGTCTCGGGGGTCGTCTTCGGCCTCCTCGTCCTGGCGTGGACCTTCACCGGGGTGCTGGAGATGCTGGGCCCCGGGCTTTCGCCGCCGCGGGCGATGATGGACCGCGCGCAATCCACCGGCGACGCGCGACTGATCGCGGTCGACGAGCGCACGGCGATCGCCTCGGCGCAGCGCATCACCGGCTCCCGCGGCCCGGTGCGCGCCGTCGACCTCCAGTGGGCGGGAGGGGTGCCGGGCTTCGTCGTGCACCTGACGGATACCTCGGCATTCGTCGACGCCGTGACGGGGGCGACGCGCGGGGTGCTCCCCGATTCGGCGTTGCGCGCCATGGCGCAACGCGCCGCGGGCGCGGAGGTGTCGATCGCCAGCGTGACACCACTCGCCGCCTACGATGACTACTACTACGCCGGGCACGGGCGCGGGGTGGACCTTCCCGTGGTGCGCGTGCAGCTGACGGACACCGCGCACAGTGCGCTCTATCTCGACCCGCGCACCGGGCTCCCGCTGGGCGTGGTGAACGCGTCGTCGCGCCAATGGCGGTGGTGGCGCGACGCGCTGCACACCTTCGACCTCCCGGCGCTCAACAACCGGCGCCCCCTGTGGGACATCGTCACGCTCATTCCCATGCTCGGCGGGACGATCGCTGCCTTCACGGGGGTCTGGTTGCTCGTCAGGCGGTTAGGGTTGATGCTGGGATGGAAGCCGCGCCGTCGTGCGCGCGCGGCCACCCCCGCCACCCGCGCCGCGCGCTGACGCGCGCGAGACGTCAGGCTCCGTGTCGCAGCCCGCGCAGGACGAATGGCTCTGGGGGTGGGACCCGTCGCCGGGGATCGTCTCGGTGTGGGGCGACACCAGCGGGCGCGTCGCGCTCTGGCGGCGCAGTCCACAGGACGGGGTGCTGCTCCGCGAGCACGTGCGCTTCCGCCCATGGATCCTGCTCGCGCGGCTGGACGACCTGCAGCACCTGGGGCGCGCCCTCGTCCCCGCCGGCCAGGGAGGAGCGCGCGATCCGTCGAGCGTGACCTGGCGCGAGCTGGAGGGAACGGGCGAACTGCGCTATCTCGTGCGCGCCCGCGACCTCCCCACCATCACCAACGCGGTGCTGCAAGGCGCCGCACGTCGCCTCGGGGCACGCCCGCGCCACATCCGCGCGCTCGGCGACCATGAGGTGCTCGTCCTCCCGCCGGAGGAGCAGTATCTCGTCGCCACCGGGCGCACCTACTTTCGCGACCTCTCCTTCGATCAGCTGCAACGGCTGCAGTTCGACCTCGAGACCACGGGGCTCGACGCCACGCGCGACCGCATCTTCCTGGTGGCGGTGCGGCACCCGGACGGACGGGTCGAGCTGCTCGAGGCGCCCACCGTGGATGACGCCGGAGAGGCGGCGCTCATCCGCGCCCTCGTCGCGACGATCGTGCGCGCCGATCCCGACGTCATCGAGAACCACAACCTGCACGGCTTCGACCTCCCCTTCCTGCGCGAGCGCGCGCGACGGCTCGGCGTTCCGCTCGCGTTAGGGCGCATCGGACGCCCGGGGTTGCGCGAACGCGCTGCGATGCGCGGCGTCCTCGCCGGCGACGATTCGGCGCGCCGTGTGCGCTACATAATCCCCGGTCGCGAACTCATCGACACACTCGATGCAGTGCGCCGCCACGACTTCTCGGCGCGCGACCTCCCAGGGCACGGGCTCAAGGTGGTGGCGCGCCACTTCGGCCTCGCGCGCGACGACCGCGTGGAGATCCGCGGCGACCGCATCTTCACCGTCTACCAGCGCGATCCCGAGCGGGTGCGCCGCTACGCCACCTCCGACGTGGAGGAGGTCGCGGGGTTGTCGCGCGTGCTGGGGGGCGCCGCCTTCGCCCTCGCCCGCATGGCGCCGCGCCGCTACGAGCGCCTGGCCGACGCCGGCGCCGCGACCGGCGTGATCGATCCGCTCCTCGTGCGCGCCTACCTGCGCGCAGGCGTCGCGCTCCCCGCGCACGCGCCGGCCCCCGCCATCGAGCACACGGGAGCCGCATTGCACCTGTTCGCCGCCGGTGTGGCGCATCGCGTGGTGAAGGCCGACGTCGCCTCGCTCTATCCATCGCTCATGCGCGCCTATCGCATCGGCCCGCGGCGCGATCACCTGCAGGCGCTCCTCGCCCTCGTCGACGGGCTGGTCACGCAACGACTCGCCGCCAAGGCCGAGGCGCGGCGCCACCCCGCCGGCTCCGGCGAACGCTTTGGACAGGAGGCTATCTCGGCGGCGATGAAGATCGTGGTGAACTCCGCCTACGGATACCTTGCGGCTGGCGGCGGCCTCACGCGCTTTGCCGACGTGCGCGCCGCCAACGAAGTCACCCGGCGCGGGCGTGAGCTGCTCGACCTCCTCTGCCGCGAACTCGCCGCGCGCGGCGTCACGCTTCTGGAGGCCGACACCGACGGCGTCTACTTCGCCGTCCCGCCGGCGTGGAGCGAAGCCGACGAGCGGCGCGTGGTGGCCGAGGTGGCGGCGCTGCTCCCGCCGCTGGTGCAGCTCGAGTTCGAGGGGCGCTACGCAGCGATGCTGTCGCACGAACCGAAGAACTACGCCCTTCTCACCTACGACGGGCGCCTCCTGCTGCGCGGCGTTGCCTTTCGCTCCAGCCGCGCCGAGCCGTTCGCCAACGACTTTCTGGCGCGCGCCATTGGGGCGCTGCTGCGCGGCGACATCGACGGGGTGCGCGCCGAGTATGTGGGGACGGTGCGCAAGCTGCACGAGCGCGCCTACTCGACGCTCGAGGTCTCGTCGCGGGTGCGCCTCACCAAGTCGCCCGCGCAGTACCTCGCGATTCGCGAGAAACGGCGCGAACTCACCTACGAGGCGATGATCGCCAGCGGGCGCAGCACATGGAGCACCGGGGAGCGCGTGCGCGTCTATCGCACCGCGACTGGCTACGGCGGCGTGGTGCGCGAGTACGATGCCGACGAGGTCGCGCCGCCGGACCCCCGCGACTACGACGTCGCGCACTACCTCCGCGTCCTGCGCGACACCTATGCGGCGCGCCTGGAGCGCGCCTTTGCCCCGGCCGACTTCGCCACCGTCTTCGCCGACCCGGAGCAGCCGTCGCTCTGGAGCGGGGCGCTCACCGGCGTGCGAACGGTGCTGACGCCCATGCGCGAGGCGACACGTTAGGCGGTGCGTGACGTGTTCCGCGCCGCCATCAGCTGCTTGCGCTCGTCGGTGTAGTCCCACCACGGGCGCGCGCGTCCTCCGTCCATGAAGCGGGTGATGCTCATCAGCGTGTCGAGGACGCACGGATCCTGGCGGGTGCGCGTGAGTTCGCACAGCCGGTCGTAGAGGAGCATCGGATCCTGCCCCTTGAGCTGCGCCGGGGCGGTGAAGCCCAGCAGGCGCAGGTCCTCGGCGAATGCCTTGCCGACGTTGGGAAGGTCGGTGAAGGCGTGCAGCGACTTGCGGTTGACCTTGGCGGGGTTCATGGGACGAGGGCTGGACGTGGGCGCGTCCCGTGAGTTAGCCCCGCGCGGGTCGCGCCGCTACTCCGTTGCGCGCGTCGCGACACTCCCCCCGGCGCCTCTACACCGGCGCCAGCGCTGCCTCGATGAAGTTGCGGCAGCCGGCCACCTCTTCCTGCTCTCCCTCGACGCGGAACTTGCGGAACAGCCCCTTGGGGACGTAGCGCTGCGCGAAGACGGCGCCGTCGCCGCCCTCGCGTTCGCATCCCATGGCGACGATCGCGTCCCACTTCTTGCCGTCGGCGAAGGCGATGCGCGAATCGACGATGAGGACGGCGCGACGGATATTCGGCGCCTTTTCCTGGATGGCCTGCAGCGCCATCGCCATCGGGTCGATCCCCTTCCCGCCGTCGAAGAGGAAGTAGACGTTGCCCGCCTCGTCCAGGAAGAACGGATTGAGCGGGCTTCCCACCGCCTGCACCTGCGCGATGCCCTGTCGCAGCGCGTACGCGACGAGTTCGGGGAGCGGAATGTCCTTGCGCGGCGCGTCGGCGTCCATGTCACCTGTCCAGTGCGAAGTCTGCCAGTCGACGAACCGGCGACTTCGCACGTCACAGGTGCAAGCGCTTCGCGTGTGACCTACCGCACTCCCGCGTTCACCGCCGGCGCCGGCTGGCGCCAAGGCTGCGGCGGCAAGGTCCGCTGCCGCGGCCACACCTCATCGAGCGTGTCGCCGTTGTACAGCCGCCCGTTGCGCATCACCTGACGGATGGTGTTCGAGTTGCGGATGTTGGCCAGCGGATCGCCGTCGAGGACGAGGAGGTCGGCGAGCTTTCCGGGCTCGAGCGACCCCAGGTCCTTCTCCAGCCCCAGCGCCTCGGCCCCCATGATCGTCGCCACGCGCAGCGCGTCGTGGTTGGTGATGCCTCCCGAGGCAACGGTCCACAGCTCCCAGTGGTAGCCGAGCCCTTGCAGCTGTCCGTGCGACCCGATGCCGGCCTTGCCGCCAGCCGCAAGGAGGTCGCGGATGACCTTCGCGTGCTCGGTGAAGTCGTACTCCTCGTCGAGGAACCAGCCGGCGGGGCCGGGCGAGCCACCGGCGCCCTGCCCGCGGCGCCGCGTCTTGGAATCGAGATCGTCGTCCGGGGTGAAGCGGCGCAGCTTGGGATCCTTGTTGGGGTTTTCCTTGGTGTAGTAGTAGTTCTCCACCCACGGCCCGCCGTACGTCACGAGGAGCGTCGGCGTGGAGACCGTCCCCGACGCGGCGAAGAGCTTGATGACGTCGTCGTAGAGCGGGGTGATGGGGAGGTTGTGCTCGACGCCGCTGTAACCGTCGAGCGCCATCGTGATGTTGGTGCGGAAGGCGAGCCCCGCTTCGGTGGTCGGCATGAGGCGCAGCTCCCTCGCCGCCATCATGATCCACTGCCGCACCTGGCGATTGCCGGCCCCGTACATCTTGAGCGTGTTGGTGTGGTAGTAGTCGCTGTAGCGCTTGAGGACGTTGCGCGTCTGCTCGAGCGAGCGCAGGCGCTCGCCGGCAAAGACGCCGGGCCCGGTGGAATAGATGCGCGGCCCCACCAGGTCCCCCGTCGTCACGCGGTCGGCGTAGCTCAGGACGTCGGTGGTGCCCGTCTGCGGGTCGCGCGTCGTGGTCACGCCGTAGGCGAGGTTGGCCAGCAGCGCCCACGGCTGCACCGTGTGGATGTCCGGCGAGTGGCGGAAGTGCGCGTGCGTGTCGACGAAGCCGGGGATGATCGTCTTCCCTGTCACGTCGATGATGCGCGCCCCCTGCGGGACTTCCACGCTCCCGCGTTTGCCCACGGCGACGATGCGGTTGTCGCGCACCACGACGTCGGCGTCCTCCACGACCTCGTTCCCCTTCATGGTGATCGCCTTGCCGCCACGCAGCACCACGGTGCCGCGCGGGATGTCGCGCTGGCCGACGACGTTCACGCGCACTTCAGTCGGCTTGTAGGTCGCCGTCGTCGTGTCGCGCGGCGTGGCGCGGCGCGTCGTGTCGCCCGGGGTCGCCGGCGCCGCGGCCGCACGTCGCGCCGCGCGCACGGAATCGTCGAAGGCCTTGGCCCGATCCAGGTCGTAGGTGACGAGCGCGTTCCCGATCGACCAGTGCACCACGCGCCCGTTCGCCTGCCACGCCGGGAACTCGCCGCCGATGTCGGAGAGTCGGCGCACCGGGGTCGGCGCGCTCTCCGGCGTGGCGACCGAGATCGTCGGGACCTGCCCGCCGACCAGCGGCACCGTCACCGCATAGAAGTCGGAGCCGACCTGCGCCAGGGCGAGGTCGCCCCTGGGGGCCATGCGCACCGAGCCGGCGTTAGGCGCGGGGCCGCCGCCGGGGGCGGCCGCCCCCGTCACCTTCACGTGCGCGCGGAGATCCGTCCCATCCCAGCGGAACGAGACGAGCCCGTCGCTCCCGCCATAGGCAAAGATGCGCGTCGCGTCGCTCGTGAAGTGCGGCTCGCCCAGCGTCCCCGCATCGCGGATGCGCGTGACGGCCCCGCCCTCGGCGGGGACCCAGACAAAGCGCGCCGACTGTCCGCCTCCGAAGCGCTGCAGCGTCTCGCGCAGTTCGCGCGCGTCGGCCTGCATGGCGACGATGCGCGCACCGTCGGGCGACCACTGCGTGCCGTAGTACGTCGCCGGCTCGCGCGTGAGGCGCACCGGCTGGCCGCGTCCATCGGCGCGCATCTTGTAGATGTGCCCCCCGTCGTTGGTCCACGTGACATAGGCAATCCAGAGTCCATCGGGGGACCACGCCGGATGGAACTCTCCCTCGGCGGCCCCCGCGACCTTGCGCGGCTCCCCGCTCGGCAAGTCCATGACATAGAGATCGCCTAACGCCGAGAAGGCGTAGCGCTTTCCGTCCGGAGAGGGGACGCCGTCGCGGATCTGCGTGGCGATGATGGTCGGCGTGTCCTCGATGGTATACTGGAACTTCACCTCGGGGCCAATTGCCACGTCGACGTCGATCGTGAAGGGGATCTTCGTCGCCGCGCTCCCGTCGACCGGGACGCGCCAGATCTCGCCGCCGTAGGAGATCACCACCGCCTTGCTGTCCGGGGTGAAGTCGTAGCCCGGGAGCGCGTCGATCTCCAGCATCGCCTCCTGGTTGTCGCGCTGGATGGGGTAGGCGAGCCAGCGCTCCTCACCGGAGGCGAGGTCGCGCAGGCGCAGCCCGGTCTTGTTCTCGTAGCGCGAGCCGTAGGCGAGGAGCTTCCCGTCGGGAGAGATCGCGGGGCGGAAGGCGGCGCCGTAGCGCGACGTCATCGTCGTCACCGTCCCAAGCTCGCGGTCGTACGCGGCGAGCTGATACGACGGGAAGATCTGGTTGTACGAGAAGACCCCCTGGCGCGTGGCGTACCAGAGCGTGCGCCCGTCGGGGGAGAAGGCGGCGCCTAACGCCGACTGCGCCGCCGGTTCGCGGATGACCTGGATCCCCGCCCCGCCGTCTACGTGGTAGAGGAAGATCTTGGGCGCCCCCTGCACCGAGCGCGTCACCGCGACGTACTTCCCGTCCGGTGTCCACTCCGGCGAGACGAACATGTCGTCGGTCGTCTTCGACAGCTGCAACGTGTCGCGCCCGTCGGCCGCGATCACCCAGAGGTTGTTCCCCCCGCTGCGATCGCTGATGAAGGCGATGCGCTTCCCGTCGGGGCTCCAGCGCGGCTGGGCGTCGTGCGCCATCCCGCTCGTCAGGCGCGTCGCCGCGCCGCCGGTGATGGGGATGGTGTAGAGATCGCCCAGGAGGTCGACGACGAGTCGCTGCCCGTCCGGGCTCACGTCGACCGACATCCACGACCCCTTGTTGGCCGTGAAGCGCAGGTGACGCCCCTCCTCGAGGGGGAGCGGGGCGCGGCTGGCGGGGCGTGCCGGCGCCTGGGCGCTCGCGAGCGCAGGAAGCACGGGGAGCGCGAGCGCGACGGCGGTCGCCATGCGCGCCGCGCGCAGCAACGAAGGAGAGCGGGAGGAAAGCGTCATCGAACGACTCGTGGGGGAGTGAATCGCAGCAGCACGGCCGGGAGCACGTGCGGCTTCATCAGTGGCAGCATCTGTGGCAGCATCCGAGGCAGCCGCCCCGCCAACGGCGCGGGCGCCGCAGAACATTGTTCCGCGGCGCCCGCCACGCTACCCGATTCGCCCCCGCCACAACGGCCGCGCGCTACCGCAGGTGCGCTACCGCACGCGCGCTACCGCGATCGTGCTCGCCCCGCCCTGCGGCGTCGTCACCCATGCCATCAGCGCCCCGGCCGCCGACGTCGCGAGTGCGGGACTCCGCCCGTCCCCTCCATTCGGCGCCGCGACGGCAGCGATGCTCGCCGAGCCCCCGCTTCCGGCGCGTACGCGCGCGAGCTTCACGCGGCGAACGCCGCCGCCGATCTCGTCCCACGCGAGCAGCACCTCCCCGCCCGGCTCCGCGGCCAATTGCGCGTGCCCCGGCAACCCGGTCGCCGGAACGCGCTGTCGAGGGGCAAAGGTGCGGGCGTCGCTGGAGGTCGAGTAGTAGAGCACCATCTTCGACGGATCGCCCCCCGCTTCCGGCGTCACCCACGCCACGTGCACGCGCTTCGCGCCGTCGACGGCGACTGCGGGTCCGTTGTCCGGGCAACCATCGAAGACCCACTGGTCGTTGCTCACGCGGGTCGGCTCGCCGAATCGCACGCCGCCGTCTCGCGACGCGGCGATCGCGATGTCGCGCTGGTTGCCGGGAAAGACGTGTCGCCAGACGACGTACACGTCGCGCCCCGACGTCGTCATCGAGGTCTTGCAGCAGTAGCAGACGCTGCGCGCGATCGGGCGCGGCGCGACGCCGCCGAGCGTGGTGGCGTAGAGCTGCGAGTGCCCCGCCATGCGCTCGGATTCCGACATCTCGTCACCGGGCGACGCGTGCGCGTGCGTCATCGGGGTGTTCGCCGACTTCGTCGCCGTCGTGGTGCTGCTGTCTCTCTTCGCGCGCTTGGCCGACGTGCGCGCGACCGTCTCGAGTTCGCGATGGTCGAGCCAGGCGACGACGACGCGTCCCGCGGCATCCACCGTGACCGACTCCCACCCGCGACTCCCCCCTGTTTCGCTCCCGGGAACGAGCGCGGTGGCGCCGAAGCTCCGCGCGCCGTCGGTCGAGCGGGCGACGAGCAGTCGCCAATCCTTCTCTTCCTTGTTGGTCCAGACGACCACCACCTCGGGGTCGCCCACCGCGCGCGGGACGAGGGCGACGCGCGGCGGCATCTCGCCGTTCACGCGCGCCCGCCCCGGCGTGTCGTTGACGCGCACCGGCGCGCTGAACGTCGCCCCGCCGTCGCGACTCGCCGCGGCGTAGATGTCGACCACCCCCGTGGTGGCGGCCGACCACGACACGGCGACAAACCGTCCGTTCGCCGCGATCGACACGTTGTCGCTCGATCGCCCGTCCACCGACAGCGAGGCGACGCCCGCGCGCGACTGCGCCGCAACATCGCGCGCGCCCATCGCCACCAACGCCACGACGAGCATTGTCCACGGGCGCATGGTGCGCGTGAACGCGCGCGTGGACGTGCGCGAGACTCCCCCCGACGGCATCAGGTCAATAGGCATAGCGCAGGCTCGTGCTGAGGGTTCGCTGCGGGAACGGATGGAAGAGGAAGTACTTGCGGTTGAGCAGGTTGTCGATGCCTAACGTGGCGTGCACGTTGTGCGTCACGCGCACGTTGGCGATGGCGTCGGCCACGAACCAGCCGCTGAAGCCCTGGTACGTGTTGGGGTTCACGTCGGCGTTGTCGAGCGTGGTCCAGAGCGGCCCGCTGTAGCGCCCGGCCAGCGTCACCCCCACGCGCTCCCCCGGGCGGTATGTCGCAACGAAGTTGGCGCGCCAGTCCGGGATGTTGGGGAGGTGCTTCCCGATCGCCGCAGTGGCCGGCGCGGTCGCGCTGGCGCGCCCGGACGTGGCGAGGGTGCGCGCGTTGAGGTAGGTCACGCTCCCCGACAGCTCGAGCCCGCGCACGAGGAGGTCGCGCCCATTGAGCGCCAGCTCCGCACCGCGCGACCGCACGCGATCCACGTTGGAGACGTACGAATAGAGCGTCGCCGACCCGGGGACGAGTGGCTTGAACTGCGAGATGATCGCGTCGTGCACGTCGTCGTTGAACAGCGCCAGCTGCACGCGCCCGCGCGGGAACTGCCGCTCCACACGCAGCTCACTCGCCAGCACGTTATCCGGCTTGAGGTTCGGGTCGGGCGAGGTGAACGTCGTCCCGGTCGTCACCAGCTGGTACAACTCGGCGGCCGTCGCAAAGCGATACGCCTTGCCGAGCGATGCCGTCACCGTCCAGTCGCGCGCCCCGTTCCAGGCCAGCGAAGCCTTGGGGGAGAACTTCGTCGCCTCGACCGTCGGCTGCTGCACCGTGGTGGCCCCGTTGACGTTCACGCCGTCGAAGCCGCGCCACGACTCCCACCGCCCGCCTATCGTCAGGCGCAACGCCGGCGCCAGCTGCCAGGCGTCCTGCGCCCAGAGCGCGTTGGTGCGCGTCTTTCCGTCGCCACGCGTGGCAACGCCGGTGTAGGGCCCCCCGCGGGTCCAATCAGCCGTCGTATACGTCGGGTTCACCAGCTCGTAGCGGTCGTGGTGCGCACCAAAGGACACCGTGTGCGCCGCGCCGAGCCCGCCGCGGTGCCAGGTCCCCTTGAGGTCGAGCGTCTGCCACGCTGTTCCGGTCAGCACCGCCACGCGCCCCGCGGATCCAAACGTCGTCCCCGTCGCCGACGCCGAGGTGGGGAAGCGCTGCCGGTCGGTGCCCATGTCGTAGCGCGTCCCCACTACCTCGAAGTCCCAGTCGCGGCGCGTGTCGCTGCGCACGGAGAGCGACTGCGAGCTGTGGCGCTGCAGCAAGGAATAGTTGCCGCTGGCGAAGCCGGACTGCCCGGCAAAGGTCGCGCTCCCCGCGCGCTGCAGGTAGCTGTCGACACCGGCGTCGGCGTCGTTCTCCCACCATCCGTACGTGTACGCTGCGCGCACGCTGGGCGAGAGGTCGTAGGCGAGCTTCACCTTGGCGTTGGTCATCTGCGTGTGCAGCAGCCCCGAGGCGCCCAGGATGTTCGCGGTCGCGTTGAGCTTGTTGAGTCCCGCGATCCCGCCGGTCGTGTTGGCGGGGAAGGTCGCACTCGTGACATACGTCAGCGGCTGCGAGTGCGAGTCCTGGTAGTTGCCGCTCACGACAAACGAGAACTTGCCGAATCGATCGCCGAGGCGCGCCGAGGTCTGCGTCGTGCCGAAGGTGCGGTCGGTGCCGTAGAGGGAGAACGCCTGCCACGCCTGCGTCTGCGTCACGCTCCCCTCGAAGCGCTCCGGCATGCGGGTCGTGATCTCCATGACCGCCCCCATCGAGTTCCCGGCGTACGCCGCGGAGAATGGGCCGTACATCATGTCGATACGCGCAATCTCTTCCGGCGCCACGAGACCCCAGCGCGGGCCGCCGATGGTGTTGTTGTTGGCAATGAGCGCGGTGAGCGGGACGCCGTCGGCGTAGATGAGCGAGCGGGCGCTCGAACTCACCCCCCACGTGCGCGTCGCCATCACCGCCTGCGTGTCGCCGTTGTTGCGCTTCCGGATGAAGACGCTGGGGAGGTACTTCACCGCGTCTGGAGTGTCGACGAGGTTGACCGTCTCGCGCACCCGCAGCGCGCTGATGCTCGCCGTCACGGGGAGGGTGAGGCGCGTGATGGCCGGCCTGGTGTCGCGCTCGGCGGTCACGCGCACGCCGGCGAGCGTGGTCGCCGTGTCGTTCACGGCTGCGCTGTCGCGCGCGGTGGGGGTGGCGCGTTGGGCATCGAGGTCGCGCGCGCCGCTGACGAGCAGCACAAGCGCGACGCTCACGGTAGGGGCAAGCTGGAAGGGACGCATGATCGAGGTCGATCCGGCAGATGAGGGGAGCGGACGACATCGCATCGCGCGGGACAGCGGGATGCGGCGGACTGCGCATGCCGCGTGCACGCGTCCGCACGATCCCCGGCTGTCGCCGGGATCGATCGTCGTCACCTGAGGATGTGGGAGCGGTCCGCCGGCGCGCCGATGCCGCGTTAGGCGCGCACCGGGGGGCGGATGGACTCAGGCGACGATCGGGGGACCGTTCGCGAACGGGAGGGTATGGTCGCGCCTCGCCGGCCGCTCGGCGCGCTGCACCACCGGCGCCACCGCGTCCACCTGCACCAGGCGCGCGATGGCCACCTCGACCACCGCGGGGGTCGTGACCGGCGCGGCGGTGCAGCACTGCCCCAGGCACGTGCAGCAGCCGTGCGGCGCGTCGCCCGAGGGGACGGAGGGCGACGACGCGCTCGATGCGAGGTCAGCGGAGCCCTGAGCAGCGACGGCGCCACGGGCAGCCTGCTGTACATGCTGTGCGTGCGCCGCATGCGCCGCGTGCGCGTCCTGCGTCGCGCGCGACGCCGGGGGCGAGAGCGGCGCGCCGGCGTGCGACGTCGCCGCGGCACTGCCATGCGTCGCGCACGCGAGGATCCCCGCCGGCTCCGTGAGCGCGGTGGTGAACCAGACCCCCCACAGCAACGTGAGGAAGCGAATCCATACCGGGCGATGCATGAATCAATTCTAGGGGGCGGGTCCTCACCCGACAGGGTCATTCGCACCAGCGCCCCACCCATCGCTCCACGCGCCCCCACCCCCCCGCTTCTCTCTTGACACGATCGCCCGTGCACACGACTTTGTTCTGCACTCGAACAAAGTATGGACTGGCGAACGGGTCCCGAGTCCCGTTCGCCACCAAGAAGAGGCTCGCATGGGTCCGACTCGCTCCTCCGTCGTCCGGCGTCCGGGCCGGCGCTGGTTCGCCGCGACGATCGCCGCCGCGCTGACTTCCCTCCCCTTTCAGGCGCCGCTCGCGCAGCGAGTGCAGGTCGTCTCCGACGCCGCCGGCTCGCGCCTGCAGGTCGATGGGCGCGACTTCATGGTCCTCGGGATGAACTGGGACTACTTCCCCATCGGGCAGAACTACGCCTACAACTTCTGGGGGCAGCCCGACGACTTCATCAAGACGGCGCTCGACCGGGAGATGTCGCTCCTCAAGAGCATGGGGGTAAACGCGATCCGGCAGTACGCCGGCGTCCCCCCCAAGTGGGTGCGCTACATCTATGAACAGTACGGGATCTTCACCGTCCTGAATCACGCAATGGGGCGCTACGGCGTCACGGTCAACGGCGCCTACTCGGCCAACACCGATTACTCCGACCCCAAGGCCCGCGCCGCGATCATCGCCGAGGTCACCGCGCTGGTGGACCAGTTCAAGGGGACGCCGGGGGTCCTGATGTGGCTCCTCGGCAACGAGAACAACTACGGCCTGGTCTGGAAGTCAGCCGAGACCGAGCAGCTCCCGGTCGGCGAACGCGATGCCGCCAAGGCGCGCTATCTCTATTCGCTCTTCGGCGAGACGATCCGCGCCATCAAGGCGCGCGATGCCGAGCACCCGGTGGCGATGGCCAACGGCGACCTGCAGTACCTCGACATCATCGCCCAGGAGGTCAAGGGGCTCGACGTCTTCGGCTCCAACGTCTACCGCGGCAAGTCGTTCGGCGATGCCTTCCAGCGCGTGAAGGCAACGCTCGGCGTCCCCCTCATGTTCACCGAGTTCGGCGCCGACGCCTA
Source organism: Gemmatimonadaceae bacterium (assembly GCA_046327755.1). Lineage (GTDB taxonomy): Bacteria > Gemmatimonadota > Gemmatimonadetes > Gemmatimonadales > Gemmatimonadaceae > SCN-70-22. Next base: position 30,967 of record JAXLXW010000007.1, on the reverse strand, counting down.
CAACGCGAAGGAGATGCGGGAAGACCAGCAGACGCAGGCGAGCTACCTCCTGGCGCAGTGGGAGGAGATCTACCGCCAGTCGAGCGGCAAGGGAGGGGCGGGGAACGCGATCGGCGGCTTCACCTTCCAGTGGAGCGACGGGTGGTGGAAGGTGAAGCAGGAGGAGCGGCTCGACATCCATGACACGGACGCGGGGTGGGCCAACGCCGCCTACGCCGAGGACTATGTGAAGGGCGAGAACAACATGAACGAGGAGTGGTGGGGGGTCGTGGCCAAGGGGCCGGCCGACTTCCGCGGCCACTTCCAGCTCTTCCCGCGCGCCGCCTTCTACGCGCTGCAGCGCGCGTACACGCTCGATCCATACGGCGCGGCGACGACCGTCGCGGCGATCCGCTCGCACTTCGGCGCGATCAGCGCCGCCGAGATGGCGCTCAAGGCCCGCGGCGACGGCGCCGCGTTAGGCTCCAACGCCACCGATCGCGTACGCGTGAGCGGGATGCGGCTCGAGTTCACGACGTTCAGCACGGGAGGCGACCGCCTTTCGACACCATCGTCGCGGACGCGCAGCGCCACGGCACGCCCCGCCTTCACCGGCTTCGACCGGATGGAGTCGTACTTCGCCGAGCTCACGGCGAACCCGGCGCAGAACGTGTCGGCGACGCTCTCGCTCAACATGCTCGGCAAGGTCCCCGACAACCCGATCGACGAGATCTTCTACGAGAACCGCGGGCGTTCGCGCACGCTCCTCCAGGCCGACGGTTCGAGCTACCAGGACAACAGCATCGAGCGACTCAAGGTCTATCGCGCGAGCCTCGCGTGGGACGAGCGCAACTTCCGCCTGGACGGCTTCTATCGCACGGGGCACTACCACTGGGGGTACGAGGGGGACTTCTTCGGGCTGTATCGCGAGGCCAACTACGGTCCCAACATCGACATCTACAACGGCGAGGCCCCGCTGGGCTTCGAGTTCACCGGCAAGCGCGCGCTCGACGGGCTCAAGATCGCGGCGGGGCCTGAGCTGTGGTGGGGAGCCAACCCTTCGGTGCTGGCCAAGTACCGTCGCCAGCTGGGAGGCGTCCAGGTGACGACCGTGTACCAGGAGGACATCGCCCGGCAGGGGCAGACGTCGTCGTCGTTCGCCATTCCGCAGCCGCAGGTGCGCACCGCCACGTTGCACCTGGAGAAGGACGTGGGTGCGGCCACGCTCGAATGGGGGGGCATCTGGGGTGGAAACACGCGCGTCGGGCGCGTCTTCCAGATCGCCGATGGCGGGCCTGGCAACTACCGCATGCTGCAGGACAAGCTCGAGGATTCCGACGCCTTCGGGACCAAGGCCAAGGTCTCGTACTCGCGCGGGCGCTGGAACTGGTACGCGCAGGGGGCGGCGATGGGCGTTGTGGCTGACGGCGGCCCGACGGCGACCATGACCTTCACCGGGTGGGGGCTCAAGGACAGCGGGAGCGGCAACCAGTGGAACGCGCTCACCGGCTTCACCTACGCCGTCGGCAAGTTCCAGATCGCCCCGAACTTCCTGTGGCAGAAACCGATCGTCGGGCCGGTCCCGGCCGACGTCCCGGCGCCGGGGCGCCCGCGCAACATCCTCGAGGACCCGTTCGTGGTGCGCGGCAACCGCGAGCAGACGGCCGGCGAGCTCCTCATCTCGTACGACCCGACGCCCGCGACGTACATGTACCAGTGGGACAACGACACCCGCGAGGATGCGCGCCTCGCCTTCAACGTCGGCTACATCTATCGCCACTATCCCACCACGCAGGACGCCGCCATCGGCATCCTGGCCGACGGGCGCACCTTCTTCGCCTTCCCCGGCGCCCCGCCGGCCAAGGACCTGTGGGAAGTGCGGAGCCGCGTCGTCTCGCGCGTGTCGCCGTCGCTCCGCTTCATCGCCAACGGCTTCTGGGGAACAGCGCAGCCCAACGGGAACAGCGCGCGCCTCATCAAGCGCTACGGCGGTGACTTGCGCCTGGCGACTGGGCAGGTGAAGGTCGCGGCCGCGGCCAAGTTCAACGACTGGGGGCCGTTCGACTACCATCGCGACTTCAACCTCACGTATCCCACGCAGCTCATGGGCGACCTCTCGTACTTCCTGGGGCTCCCGAGCTGGTTCAACGTCCCCGGCACGCGCTTCGGCCTGCGCGGCACCTGGCGCACGCTCGACCGCTTCTCGCCGCGTTACTGCCCGGAGCGCGTCCCTGACGCCACGGGGTCGCTGGCCTGCGACCCCACCGCCCCGGCCAAGACGGGGCGCGAGTGGGAGATCCGCTCGTACGTGACCGTTGGCTGGTAACGAGATGCTCGAGCGTCGCGTGGGCGACCTGCTCGCCCGCATGACGCTCGAGGAGAAGATCGGGCAGCTGGCGCAGGTGCAATCCGGCGGGGGACACGTCCCCGACCACCTGCGCCAGGCTATCCGTGACGGGCGCGTGGGGGCTGTGATCAACGAAGTCCACGCGCCCACGGTCAACGAGCTGCAACGCATCGCAGTGGAGGAGAGCCGCCTCGGGATCCCCCTCCTCGTGGGGCGCGACGTGATCCACGGCTTCCGCACCGTCTTCCCGATTCCCTTGGGACAGGCAGCGAGCTGGAACCCCGCGCTGGTACGCGAGGGGGCGCGCGTGGCCGCGCGCGAGGCGGCGAGTGCCGGGGTCAACTGGACCTTCGCCCCCATGCTCGACATCGCCCGCGACCCGCGCTGGGGGCGGGTCGCCGAGTCGTTAGGCGAGGATCCCTACCTCTCGGCGGTCCTCGGCGCCGCGATGGTGGAAGGCTTCCAGGAAGGCGACCCCGAGCCCGCCCCCCCCGCCCGACTCGCCGCCTGCGCGAAGCACTTCGCCGGCTACGGCGCCAGCGAGAGCGGGCGCGACTACGCGACCACGAGCATCCCCGAGCACGACCTGCGCAACGTCCACCTCCCGCCGTTCAAGGCGGCGATCGACGCCGGGGCCATGACGCTCATGACGTCGTTCAGCGACCTCAATGGCATCCCCGCCACGGGGAACGCCTGGCTCCTCAAGCAGGTGCTGCGAGACGAGTGGGGGTTCGACGGCTTCGTGGTGAGCGACTGGGACTCGATTCGGCAGCTGGCGGTCCACGGCCTCACCGAGGACGACCGCGGCTCGGCGCGCGCGGCGGCCAACGCCGGCGTCGACATGGAGATGGCGAGCCACACCTACGCGCATCACCTCGCCGCACTCGTGCGCGACGGGGAGGTGCCGCTGGCGCAGGTGGACGCGATGGTCGCCAACATCCTGCGCACCAAGTTCCGCCTCGGGCTCTTCGAGCAGCCGTACACCGATGCCGCCCGCTTCCTGCCGCCCGGAGCCGACGAGCACCTGGCGGCGGCACGCGCAGCGGCACTCGAGTCGGCGGTGCTCCTCAAGAACGACCACCACACGCTCCCGCTCTCGCGCGACGCATTGGGCGCCATCGCCGTCATCGGTCCGCTGGCCGACGACCCGTACGAGCAGCTCGGGACCTGGATCTTCGACGGCGACGCGCAGCTCAGTCGCCCGCTCCTCCCCGCCATCCGCGCGCTCGCCGGCGACCGCGTGGCGGTGCACCACGCGCGCGCCCTGCCCACGACCCGCAGCCACGACACCAGTGGCTTCGCAGGCGCCATTGCAGCTGCCGAGCAGTCGGACGTCGTCGTGCTCGCGCTGGGCGAGGAGGCCATCCTCTCCGGCGAGGCGCACTGCCGCGCCGACATCACACTCCCCGGGGCACAGGACGCGCTCATCGACGCCATCGCCGCCACGGGGAAGCCGATCGTCCTGGTGCTCATGGCCGGACGGGCGCTCGCCCTCGAGCGCGTGGCACACAAATGCCACGCCATCCTGTGTGTGTGGCACCCCGGGTGCATGGGGGGCGAGGCGATCGCCGACCTCCTCTTCGGCATCGCCTCTCCCTCAGGGAAGCTCCCCGTCACCTTCCCGCGCGTGACGGGGCAGGTCCCCATCTACTACGCGCAGAAGCACGGCGGCAAGCCGCCGACGCCGGCCACGTTCATCCACATCGACGACATCGAGCCGCGCGCCCCGCAGCTCTCGGTGGGGAACACGTCGTTCCACCTCGACGTGCACTGGACGCCGCTGTGGCCGTTCGGCCACGGGCTCTCCTACACGACGTTTGCCTACGAGAACGTGCGCGCCAGCGCCTACGAGTTCGCCATGGACGAGTCCATCACGCTCGGCGCCGATGTCGTCAACACCGGCGAGCGCGAGGGAACCGAGGTCGTGCAGCTCTACGTGCGCGACCTCGTGGGGAGCGTCACGCGCCCCGTGCGCGAGCTCAAGGGATTCCAGAAGCTCTCCCTGGCCCCGGGCGAACGGCGCACGGTCTCGTTCACCCTGTGGGCGCGCGACCTCGCATTCCACGGACGCAACATGCAGCTGGCGGCCGAACCCGGGCGCTTCCACGCCTGGATCGGCGGCGACTCCACGGCGTCGCTCCACGCCGAGTTCGTGCTCACCGTCCCGGCCCCGACGACCACGTCACCCACTGCGTGATCCCTCACGATCGAGACATGACCACCCCCACCGATTCCCGGACCATCGCCGCGCGCGTCGATGCCCTGCTGTCGCGCATGACGCTCGATCAGAAGCTGGGCCAGATGATGCAGCCGGAGCGCATGGCCGCCTCGCCCGACGACGTCAGGGCGCACCACATCGGCTCCATCCTCAGCGGCGGCGGCTCGTGCCCGGGCGACAATCGCCCCGCCGACTGGATCGCGATGAACGACGCCTACTGGGCCGCGTCGATGAGCGACGGCGACGGACGTGTCCCGATCCCGCTCCTGTACGGCGTCGATGCCATCCACGGGCACGCCAACGTCCTCGGCGCCACCGTCTTCCCCCACAACATCGGGCTGGGCGCCGCCAACGACCCAGACCTGCTCGAGCGCATTGCCCAGGCGACCGCGCGCGAGATCCTCGCGACGGGCGTCGAGTGGACCTTTGCCCCCACCCTCGCCGTCGCTCGCGACCTGCGATGGGGGCGCACGTACGAGAGCTACTCCGAGGACCCGGCGCTGGTCGCTCGTTATGCGGCGCCGTTCGTGCGCGGACTGCAGGCGGAGCTTGGACGCGACGGCGTCGTGGCCTGCGCCAAGCACTGGGTCGGCGACGGCGGCACGGAGCATGGCTACGACCAGGGGAACACCATCGTCGGCGAGGACGAGCTCACGAAGCTCCACATCGCCCCGTACCTCCCGGCACTCGACGCGGGAGTTCTCACGGTGATGGCGTCGTTCAACAGCTGGAACGGCGACAAGTGCCACGGGCACCGCTACCTGCTCACCGACGTCCTCAAGGGACGACTCGGCTTCGAGGGGTTCGTCATCTCCGACTGGGATGGCGTCGACTACCTCGACCCGGACTACGCCACCGCGATCGCGAGGGCCGTCAACGCGGGTGTGGACATGCTGATGGTGTCGGTCGAGTGGCGCGCCTGCCTGGCGCACCTGAAGCGACTCGTCGCCGAGGGGGCCATCCCCGTGGCGCGCATCGACGACGCCGTGCGCCGCATCCTGTGGGTGAAGCATCGCTACGGGCTGTTCGAGCGCCCGCGCCCGGCCGAGCGCTACTGGTCGCAGCGCACCTGCCTCGGCGCAGCCGAGCATCGCGCCGTGGCGCGCGAGGCGGTGCGCAAGTCGCTCGTCCTGCTCAAGAACGAGGGAGGAATCCTCCCACTCGCGCCCGGGGCTCGCCTCCTGGTCGCCGGGCGCAACGCCGACAACCGCGGGCACCAGTGCGGCGGCTTCACCGTCGCGTGGCAGGGGACGTCGGGGAACGGCTTCATCCACGGCGGGACGTCGATCTGGGAGGGGATCCGCGCCGTTGCACCTGACGCGACGCTCAGCGTCGACGGCTCGGCCGCCGACGCGGCGACGCACGACGTCGCGATCGTGGTGATCGGCGAGCATCCGTACGCCGAAGGAATGGGCGACCTGCGCGGCGTGGAGACGATCGGCGCTGGCTCTGCCTTCGGAGGAAAGAACCTCCGGCTCGCACCGTATGGTGACTCGCTCGAACTCGCGGCGTTGCACCCGGAAGACCTGGCGACCATTCGCGCCATCCGGGCGAAGGGGATCCCGGTGGTGACGGTGCTGGTGTCGGGGCGCCCGCTGGTGGTGAATGCGGAGCTGGCGGAGTCGGCGGCCTTCGTGGCGGCGTGGCTCCCAGGCTCGGAAGGGGCGGGGGTGGCCGACGTACTGTTCGGCGCGTTCGACTTCCAGGGAGCGCTGTCGTTCGCGTGGCCGGCGACGGTGGATGGCGCCACCGCCGAGGCGCGCAGCCGCGAGGCGCTGTATCCCCGCGGCCATGGACTCACCTACGGAGCTGGGCGTTAGGCAGCGAAGAGACGTCGAGGTGCAGCTGGCCCGGCGCGCTCGCGGGCCAGCTGCGCTGTCTCGTCAGGCACCGACCGCCGCCGCCCCCCGCCGCCGCTCCAACTCCGCGCGTACCTCGTGCGCCCGTTCCTCGGTGATGTGGTAGCTGGTGAAGATCCACATCGCGATGGCCGACGCGAGCGCCGGGATCCCCGCGTCGAACAGGCGAAGCAGCGTGATCGTCCGCGCGCCCTGCTCCCCCGCCCGCGCCACGTCAAAGCCGGTAGCGTTGAGCAGGTAGCCGCCGCCGGCGAGCGCGGCCGCCATGCCAAGCTTCACCACCCACCAGTAGATCGCCCCGAAGATCCCCTCGCGCCGCTGCCGCGTTTCCAGTTCGTCGACGTCGACCACGTCGGCGATCATCGACCCCATCAGCGTGAAGAGCCCGCCGAGACCAAACGAGAGGAGCGGGACCGGTAGCAGGATCAGGAGCGGGTGCTCGGGGCTGTAGCAGAACCACTTGAGGATGTAGCCGACAACCGAGATCCCCGTCGAGATGAAGAAGGCGCGCCGCTTCCCGATCTTCGTCGCCAGCCAGGTGACGAAGAAGATGACGACGAACGTCGACACGGCGCCGACCGTCCCGGCGTATCCCGAGTACCGCGCCCCCATCTCCTGGTCGCCGCGGAAGACGTAGTAGATGATGACGTACAACTGGAACGACGAGATCATGATGAAGCTGTTGAACACCAGGAACGTCGCGGTGCACAGCTTCAGGAAGGGGCGCGACTTGAGGGTCGTCTTGAAGCCATGGAGGAACTCGGCGACGTTCCGCTTCACCGCCTCCCACCCGCCGGCCTTCTGCCCTCCCTCGCCTGCCGTGTCCGCGGCGTGCTGGAAGCGCTCCCGCAGCACGAGTGCCGGGACGATGCCCACGGCGATGGTCAGGACCCCGATCGCGATCGCCAACCCCTTCGCCCCCTCCATCGTGGACGGGAACCACTCCTTCCGGTTCATGATCCAGAGGAACCACGGCGACACGACGTACGCCAGCTGCCCGATGAAGTTCTGCACCCCCATGAGGCGCGTGCGCTCGTGGTAGTCGGGGGTGAGTTCGTAGCCTAATGCGACCCACGGCGCGGCGAAGATCGTGTAGCCGATGTAGAACACGATCGAGCCGACCAGGAAGTACGTGGCGTAGAACGTCTCGCTTCGCCCCGCCGGCAGCTGCCACAGGAGGGCGTAGGTGATCCCCGAGACGATCGCGCCGATGAAGATGTACGGACGCCGGCGCCCCCACCGCGATCGCGTGTTGTCGGAGATGAACCCCATCAGCGGGTCGATGAGCGCGTCGGTCAGCCGCGGGAGCGCGCCGAGCAGCCCCACCAGCGCCGGGTTCATCCCCAGCCCAAGGTTGAGGACGACGATCATCCCCCCGATCGCCGCCGCCAGCAGGTTGTTGACGAACGCCCCCATCCCGTAGGCCAGCTTCTTCGGGAACGAGATCCGGTCCTCAGGCTTCGTCTCGAAGTGCGTGAACGACTTGGTGGCCTCCTTCGATCCGATGCGCGCATGCCAGGCCGCGATGGCCGTCTTGATGAGCGCGCCGACCCGCGTCGAGAGGCTCATCAGCGGCGGTACACGCGGACCCAGTCCACCAGCATCGACTGCGGGAAGGTCGTCGACCCATCCGGCGGACCGACGTAACCACCACCCACGGCGAGGTTCAGGATGATGTAGAAGGGATGGTCGAAGACCCACGTGCCGGGGACATAGCTGCGCTTGATCTCATGGTAGGTCTTGCCGTCGACCTTCCACTTGATCTGGTCGTCGTCCCATTCGACGGTGAAGTCATGGTAGTCGCCGTCGAAGCGCCCGGCGTCGAGCACGAAGGGGCGCGTGAAGGCGTTGCCGCCCGAGTAGCCGGGGCCGTGCAGCGAGCCGTGGACGATGCTCGGCTCCTGCCCGCGGTATTCCATGATGTCGATCTCCCCCGCCTGCGGCCAGCCAACGACATCCTCGTTGGCCCCTAACAACCAGAAGGCGGGCCAGATCCCGCGCCCCGACGGCATCTTGATGCGCGCCTCGAAGCGACCGTACCTGAACTCCTGCTTCCCCTGCGTCGTGATGCGCGCCGAGGTGTAGCCCCGTCCCTGGAACGACTCCTGCCGCGCCGTGATCTGCAGGTGCCCGGCGCCATCGAGCGAGGCGTTGCTGGCCCGGTCGGTGTCGTACTCCAGCTGGGCGTTCCCCCAGTCGGTCCCGACGTCGAAGCGCCAGTTGGACTGGTTTGGCAGGGCGCCGGCGGCGCCCGAGAAATCGTCCTCCCACGCCAGCACCCACGGTCCGTCGGGTTCGGTGCTGCATCCCAGCACGGCGGCCAATGAAAGGGAGAGAAGTGCGATGCGTCGATTCATGGGCCAGCCGGGTGAGGTGCGTGAACGGCGCGCTACCGTGCGCCGACGGAAGGAAAGAGCCGCGGGTCGTTGAGCGCGGCCTCGAGGACAAGCGTGGCTGCCCCGATGGCGATGGCTCGGGGGCCGAGGGCGCTGGTGATGATCTCCGATGCCGCCACCGAACTCACGAAGGTCCGGCGCAGCACCGTCTCGCGCAGGGGACGCAGGAGGCGCTCGCCCAACCGGGCGATGCCGCCCCCGATGATCACCGCCCCCGGATTCATGAGGTTGAGGACGCCGGCAATCGCGATCCCCAGGTATTCCGCCGCGTCGCTGATCACGCGGATCGCCAACGGATCGCCCGCGAGCGCCGCGTCCTCGACGGCGTCGATCGTCAGCTCCGCGCGATGCAGCACGCTCGAGGGATACTCGGCGAGGAGCTTGCGCGCCCGGTTCACCAGCGACCGGGCTCCAACGAAGGTCTGCAGGCAGCCGCGGTTGCCGCAGTCGCACGTGTCGCCGGAGAGGTCGATCGCCATGTGCCCGATCTCCCCGGCCACGCCGCTCGCCCCGCGTGCGATGCGGCCGCCCACCATGTGCCCGGCGCCGACGCCGGTCGCCACCTTGATGTACGTGAAGTCGTCGAAGCCGCGCCCCGCTCCCCACCACCGCTCGGCCACGGCGCCCAGGTTGGCGTCGTTGTCGATGAGGATCGGGACGCCATATCGCGCGCCTAACGACTCGAACCCCGCCCGCCCCTGCCAGGCCGGCAACACGTGCGTGGAGAAGCGATCCTGGTTCCGCGGATCCACCGGACACGGCACCGCAATCCCGATCCCGACCAGTCGCGTCACATCGCCTCCCCATCGCGCGAGACAGCTGCCGCACTGCTCGGCGATCAGCGCCCGCGTCCCCTCGGGATCGGTCCGCACCGGCCACGGCCGACTCTCCCAGGCCAGGACACGTCCCCGCAGGTCGGTGAGCGCCACCGAGACGTGCGTCGCCCCCATGTCCACCCCGAGGATGACACACGCATCGTCGCGAAACTCGAGGACGATCGGGGGGCGCCCGCCGCTCGAGGCGCCTTCACCCGCTTCGCCCACCAAGCCGGTCGCCAGCAGCTCGGAGACGATCTCCGATACGGTCGAGCGCGAGAGCCCGGTCCGGCGCGCGATGTCCGCGCGCGAGACGGCCCGTTCCTCCCAGATCAATCGCAGGACCGAGTCGGCCAGCGGGACCGGACGCCCCACCTCGGCGCGCCATGCCGCTGCGTCGGGCTGAACGACTTCCGTCACCTTCGCTCTCCGCGGCTGTTCGGACATGCCGCCCTCCGGGTCGAAGTCACTTGTGCAGCAGCACGTTGTCGACGTAGACCGTGGGAGTGTCGCCCGAAATGATCAATTGTGCGAGGTGTGCCTTTGTCGTGAGCCCGGCGAACGCGGTGAGCAGGATGTCGAAGCGGACCCAGTTGCCGGTGACGAGCGACGGGGTGCTGGTACGGCTCAGGAAGAGCTCGTGCTCCACGTCGTCGCCACCGCCGAATGCCCCGTTCGCGCCGAAGTCGACCAGCTTGACCTTGAAGACCTTGGGCGCGTCGGTGGGATCGGGGGTCCAGTAGTCGAACGAGAAGTGCGTCATCGCCGTCGCGTTGATGGGCGCCGAGGTGAACTCGATCCCCGCGAAGACGAGGTTTGTGTACTTCTTGACGTCGTCGCCGGCCACCTTCACGTCGGCCAGGTCGGCCGCATCCCACCCAGCGGACCACGTGTCGACCGTGACGTTCGTGTAGGCGTTGCTGAACAGCGAGATCACGTTGCTCGCCGCCCACGTGGGAGCGGGAGCCGCGGTGACCGGTGCCGTGAGCGTGGCGGTCGTCGAGAAGTAGACGTTGTCGATGAAGAAGGTCTTGAGGTCGCCGACCAGGATCATCTGCGCCAGGTGCGCGCGCGCCTTGAGGCCGGTGAAGGCGGCGAGCGGGATGTCGATGCCGACCCAGCTCCCGGTCGCGAGCGGCGGGGTGGACGAGGCATTGACCGTGAACTCGTGCTCCGAGTCGTCGCCGCCGTCGAACGTCCCGTTCGCGCCGAAGTCGACGAGCTTGATGCGGAACGACTTGGGGAGCGCGGTCGCGTCAGGCGTCCACAGGTCCATGTGGAAGCTCGTCATCGCGGTGGCGTCGATCGGCTTCGAGGTGAACTCGATCCCGGCGAAGACCACGTTCGAGTACTTCTTCATGTCGTTCCCCGTCACCTGCACGTCGGCCACGTCGGCCTGGTCCCACGGGGCCGACCAGGTGTCGACCTGCGCGTTGGGATAGGCGTTGCTGTAGAGCGAGATGACATTCCCCGCCGGTGCCGTGGGCGTCGGGGCCGGTGTGGGCGGCGACGTCGGGACGGGGACCTTGTAGAAGTAGATGTTGTCGACGTAGATGGTCGGGCTCGACCCGGAGATGATCATCTGGGCGATGTTCGTCCTCCCGGTGAGCCCCGTGAACGCGGACATCGGAATGTCGAGCGAGTTCCAGGCGCCGGTGGCGAGTGCAGGCGTGGTGGTCCGCGTCAGCGTGACTTCGTGCTCCGAGTCGTCGCCGCCGCCAAAGACGCCGTTGGCACCGAAGTCGACGAGCTTCACCCGGAACGCCGCGGCATCCTGCGTCCACAAGTCAACGTGGAGGAGCGTCATCGCCGACGCATTGACCGGCTTCGAGGTGAACTCGATCCCGGCGAAGGCGAGCTTGGTGTACTTCTTGGCGGCGTTCCCTCCCACCTGCACGTCGGCCACATCGGCCTGGTCCCACGACGCCGACCAGGTGTCGACGGTGGTGTTGGTGTAGGCGTTGCTGAAGAGCGAGATCACGTCGGCCGCCGGGCGCGTGGGGGTCGGGGCCGCGGCGCTGGGCGGGGCGGCCGCGGTGAGCGCGACCGAACCGCTGGCGGTCGTCGCGCCGAGCGTCGCGGTCACGGTCGACGTCCCCGCGCCGACCACCTGGATCGATCCGTCAGCCGCAACCCTGGCCACGGCTTCGTTCGACGAACGGAAGGTGAAGTACGCCGGCGACGCCTCGACGGTCACGTCGCTCCCGCCGGTGCCGAAGGTGACGGTCGTCCCGGTGACCTTGAAGCTCGCCCCCACCTCGTCGTTGATCGTTGCCGACGCGATGGCCGGGCGCGCGTTGCCGACGGTGGCGACGTTCTCGAACTGGATCTCGTCGAACCAGATCGTGTAGCCCGCCCCGTTCTCCGGCCCTTCGGCAAAGAAGAAGGCGCCGCGCTCACGCTCGAGCTTCGACGCCAGCGGAATCGGGATGACGTACTTCCGCCACGTGGTCGTCAGTTGCAACCCGGCGACCTGCGCCGTGAACTGCGACGTCCCGGTGTTGTCGTTCCCCAGGCCGACCACGTCGATCTTGCCGGCGATGCTCCCCTTGGCCCAGAAGGTCAGGGCGTTGTAGCCCGTGAGGTCGCGCGGGACATTGGCCACGAAGGCTCCTCCCGCATACCCGCCCGTCGCATCCCCGGGCCCCGGGACGGTCACCTTGAGGGCGGCGCTCCCGCGCAGCCGCGTCTCCGCATCGATCTGCACCGCGTCGAGCTTGGAGCCGCCGAAGGCCTGGAACGAGGTCGCGACGAAGTTGTCGCTGAAGACGGCGCTCAGCGTCGGGAAGGCCGCCGGTTCCAGCGTGTCGAGGTCGCGGCTGCAGGCGGAAGCCGAGAGGGCGGCGCCGAGCAGGGCCGCGAGGTGGCGAGCGGACGTTCGCGGGAACAGCGGGGACATCGGTTCGCTCCGAAAGGATGCGGAGACTCCGGGGCGGGGAGAAAACCCCCTGACGAGCGGCGCCCGGGCTTTGTTTGCCGCGCGAACAAAGTATGCGGGCGACCGGGCGATGTGTCAAGAAGAGGCCTCCGTTCCGCACGAACCCGGCTCCCCCAAAACGACGCCGGGGGCGCCTCCGCAGCGCCCCCGACCCGCCGACCACCGCGCATGACGCGCTGATCGAGCGCGATGCGCGCTATTTCGGCCACCCTCCCTGCGGAATCCCCCCCGTGATCCGCAGCGCGTTCCCGAAGTAGACCTTCTTCAGCACCGCGTCCGGGAGGTCGATCCCGTACAGCTTCCAGAAGGCGTGGTACGGGCGGTAGTAGTCGAAGTAGTCGTCGCGCGTCTCGAAGACGCGCCAGTAGTACGGATACTCCTCGGGCTGGAACGAGTCCTTCCCGAAGAGGATGCGGTCCTGGTACTTGATGAAGAAGTCGTGCGCGGCGCGCGGCTGGCGCCCGATGTCGTACAGCACCGCTCCCACCTCGGTGAGAAGGTTGGGATTGGCGTCGAACATCTTCCCCAGCCGCTCGAGATCGTTGGCGTGCCACCCCATGTGCGCGATCACGAAGGTCGTCTTCGGGTTGCGCTTGATCATGTTGTCGCGCTCCGTCATCAGCGTCTCGAACGACGGATACTGATCGGCGGGATAGCGGCGCCCGGGGAAGAGCGCCAGCTCGAGCCAGCGCTCGTTGTTGTAGTCGATCGTCTCCCAGAACTCCTGCGGGTCGGCCGTGTGGATGAAGACGGGGACCTTGAGGCGCGCCGCCGCCTGCCACACCGGGTCGAGCGCCGGATCGTCAATCGACAGGCGCGAGCCATCCGCTTTCTTCGTCGACAGCCCCAGCCCCTTCCCGATCTCCCCCACGCCCACCGCGCCAGCTGCAACGTCGCCCTCCAGCTGCGCCACCGCCTTCTCCGCCCACCCGGGCCCCACGTTGCGGAAGTCGATCCCGGTGAGGATGCGCACGCGGTCCTTCATGCGTGGCGACGCCTGCACCAGCGCCACCTGCCGCTTGAGCGATTCTCCCGAGACGTTGTTGGCGGCGACCATCACCCGCACGTTGAGCGCGTCGAGGTCATCGCCGAGCGCGTTCAACCCTTCCGGCGACGACAGCTGCGACGTGGGATGCCCGTGGTAGTCGATGGCGGGGAACTTCGCCTTCGGCACCTTGTGCTCCACGGTCTTGAGCGTGTTGCGCGGCCGGTAATCCAGGATGCTCGGCGCCGGCATCGTCGGCGCCTGGCAGTTGCGCGGACGCACCTCGGTCATCCCCGGAGGGCAGTGTTCACCCGGCTGGATCGGCGTGCCGGAACGCCCCGGCGGCCCTTGGGCGGCGAGGAGCGCAGGGACGAGCAGTGACGAAAGAGCAACCGCCGTGGCGGCGCGAGGGAGCGCGAGACGCATGAGGGGGTCCGAACGGGTGAGGGAGGAAATCTGTACCCGTGCGTGCCGCCTCGCGATCCATGCGCCCCCTCCGGTCCCTCGCGCCCCCCGGCGAGGAGAGCCTACCTTGGCGCCGCGCCGGACTCCGGCATCGCCACCGTGAGGAGGAAGGTCACCCCCGTCGCGCTGGTCACGGCGTGGCGCACGTGCGCCCCAACGCTCACGATCGAGCCGGGCCCCAGGTCGTAGCCGGTGTCGTCGACGGTGAAGTGCATCGTCCCCTCGATGGGTTGGACCGTGATGGGGCCGGCCGCCGAGTGCTCGGGAAGGATGCCGCCGGGGGCGAGGGAAATGAGCGTGAGGCGCAGCGCCCCGCTCTTGAGGATGGTGCGCGCGGTGCGGCCGTGCTTGTCGGGGAGCAGCGCCTGCATCTGCGCGTGTTCGTGCGCGAGGTCGAGGACGAGTGCTTCCCCGTCGAGGGGGCGATCGAGTGAGGACATGTCGTGGCGTGGGAAGATGAGTCGTTAGGCCTGCGCGGGCGCGGAGCCCTTGCGCCGGATGAAGACGTGCACGCGGTCCTCGGCGAGCTTCTGCACATCGTACGAGAAGCCCTGCTCGTCCAGGCGCGGGAGGAGCATCATCGGGACGCGCACGTTCACCTGCACCAGCGACACCCCGTCCGGGAGATCGCGCAGCGCGGCCAACGTGTACGACAGCGGCTCCGGCGGCTCCATTCCGCGCACGTCGATCACGGGGACGGCGCGATAGAACCAGATCACCCAATCGTCAGGCGCCAGCTGTTCGGTGTGGTGCGCCAGGCCGTGCTTGGCCATCACCGTGTACAGCGGTGCCGGTTCGAAGATCGCACGAACCGAGAGCGCCCCGCCCTCCTGCACTTCACCGCGCGCCGCCATGAGTCGGGCAAAGGGTTCGCGACCGTGGCGCAAGTCTTCGCGCACGTCGCACTCGACGACTTTCGCCGGGTCCACCACCTGCAGCGCCAGCGGCAGGTCGTCTCGCAACAGATTCATTCCTGATCCTCCTGTATCAACCCCGGATGCCAGGGCGGCTCCCACACCAGCGTGGGATCGACGCGCGTGACGCCGGGGACGCGCGAGACCGCCTGGACGATCCCGGACGTGATGTGTGCCCCCATGGGGCAGTGTTGGGTCGTGAGGGTGTAGGTCACATCCACGGCGCCGTCAGCAGCAACGGTCACGCCGTAGACGAGCCCCATCGTCAGCACGTCGAGCCCCACCTCGGGATCGATGACGGTGGAGAGGGCATCGAGCACTCCCTGCTCGAGCGCGGTGGGTGTACGGTCGATCATGGATGTCTCCGGAAGAGCGCCACCATCTGAATGCTGGTCACCAGCGCGCCTGCGGCAAAGAGGGCGGCCCCCGCGCGGACGCCTAACGTAACGCCGAGCGCGGCGCTGAGGACGAGGAGGACACTCCCGCTGGCGTAGAGCGATGCGGAGGCCCAGGCCGCCTGCGTCGAGTAGAGTTCGCCAACGCGGGGGAGCGGCCGCGTCCCGGCCAGCGGGCCGAAGCGATGATTCCACACGAGAAAGGGGACGATCTTGTAGTAGTGCGCGGCGACGAAGGCGCTCACGCTCGTGAGCACCAGCGCGACGTACGCCACCTGCACGCGCGGCGGCGCAGTGCCGGCGACGGTGAGCAGCGCGAAGGGGAGCGCCAACCCGAGCCCGCCAAGCGACATCGCCGAGAGTCGCATCCCCACGTCCAGCGCCTTGCGGAAGCGATGGGCGTAGTACTCGCGCACCTGGGCCAGGAAGGCGGCGAGCCCGCCGGCAATGAGGATGGCCGGGAGCCATCGCCCGACGACGGGGACGTGGTGCAGCAGCGAGAGCGCACCGGACCCCGCGGCGGTGAGTCGCACGGCCCAGCGCGCATAACGATCCGTCCCGCCATGACTGAGCAGGAACATCGGGAAGAGTCGCTGCGACACCCCAATGATCGACAGCAGGACCCACCCGGCGAGGGCGATGTGCAGGTGCGCGCCGAGCGCGATGGGGCGCGCCGCCCCCAGGAAGGCGAGGCGCAGGTTGGCGCTGAGCGCGGCGCCGAGGATCAGCGTCACCACGAGGAAGACCAGCGCCCACGCCAGCGCCCACCACAGCGTGTCGCGCGTCGTCGCTCGGCGGAGCGTGAGGCCGGCGTTGGCGATAAAGAGCGTCGCCCCGACCGCCAGCGCGACCACTCCCGCCAGCAGCAACGCTGGCTGTTCGAACGCCAGCCCCGCCGTGAAGGCCAGCACCCCCGGTGTGTAGCAGGCGAAGCTCGCGTGCCCGAGCCGCTCCGAGGCGATGGGAACGCCGACCGCGACGGGGAGGAACTGGTACATCGCCCCCATGATCGACGTCGTGAACCACCCCAGCGTGATGCAGTGGACGACGGCGAGCACCTGGTGTGCCGTGTAGCCGCCAATCGCCAGCATCGGCGCTTGCCAGACAGCTCCCAGCGCGGCGAGGACGAGAAAGACCAGCGCCGCAGCGAAGTGTTCGCCCGGGAGGAGGAAACGAGGGCCGTTGGCCGTTGACGCGGGAACTGCCGACACGCGACGCTTAGGGTTCAGCCAGCAGCTCGCGCATGCGGTCGATCCCGCCATCGAGTCGCGCCACCAGGCGCCCGTTCGCACCGACGAGGAAGGCGACGGCGGCATGCGAGATGTCCCCCGTGTCGCCATCGCGCGCGCGCCCCACCCCCCATCCATCGAGCACCGTGGTCACCTCGGCCACGCTCCCGCTCAGCACCTTGTCGCCGGCGTCCATCTCCCATTGCTGCGCGATGTGCGGCAGCCGCTCGGGGACGTCGCGCCACGGATCGAGCGTCACGACAACGATCGGGACGCGTGCACTGTTCGCCTCACCAGGCGTCGGCGGCGCAGCCGGTGCCGACGCCCGCGCCTCGCGCAGCTGGTGCACCAGCGTGGGGCAGACATCGGCGCAGTGCGCGAAGGCGAAAGTGACGATGACTGCCCGTCCCTTCCACTGGGCGAGGTCGAAGCGTGCGCCAGTCTGGTCGGTGAGCACCAGGGCGGGCGCGGCGACGTCGAGGCGCGGCACCGGCTGCGCCGCCGCGTTCACGTCGAAGGCGGCGGGCGCCGCCGCGTCGAGCGAACCCAGCACGCGCTGCGCCGCGAGGACGTTCCCCCACCCCACGGCGCCTAACGCCGAGGCGATCGCCAGCTTGCCCCAGCCGCGCGAGGCGAGCCAGGCGAGGTCGTTCCACAGCGCCTTCCCCCAGATGGCGACCAGCGTCCCCATCATCCCGATCGGTTCGCCGATGAGGAGGACCCATCCGCCGGCCGACGGGAGCCCCGAGCCTACCGATCCAAAGCAAGCCGCCCGCGTGCGCATCACCCAGGCGGGGGTGGCGTCGGCGAGCGGCATCAGCGCCAGCGCCCACCACCCGGCCGTGATTGCCAGGATGAGCGCCAGCGTCATGACCGCGATCCCGCGCCCGGGGGTCCGCTCCCGGGCGTGGGGTTCCACGGTCGATGGTTCGAGTGTGGCTAGCCGACCTTCCACAGCACGCTCAAGAGCTTCCAGTTGGTGAAGTAGTACACGACAAACGCCGCGAGGAAGACGCCGACCAGCGCCGCCGTGCCCGGGGTGGGCCCCCAGATGCCGGTGGCTTCGCGGTGCAGCCGCTCGTTGATCTCATCCACGTTGGGGGCGTGCACCGGGGGATTGGTGAGCCCCTGCGGGATCCCGGCCACGGCGCGCCCTGGGACAATCTCCCCCAGCGGTTCGCCGAAGAAGACCGACTTCACCGCGATGGCGATGAAGAGCAGCGCCCCAGTCACCGCCATGATCCCGCCGATCCCCATGACGGCGAGGACGAGGTCGACCGCCGGGTTGAACTGCACGCTGAACGGCGCCTGCGAGAAGGAGATGTCCCAGTGCCGCCGCGGGACGCCGAACGAGCCGGCGAAGGTCATCCCCATCGACAGAAGGAGCATCCCTAACGAGAAGAGATACGGCTGGATCTTCGCCGCTCCCCAGAAGGCGACCTTGCGACGGAAGACGAGCGGGAGGAGGTAGTACGTCGCCGCCATGAAGGCCATCGCCGTGCCGCTCACCACCGTGGCATGGAAGTGCCCCGGGATGCGCATCGTGTTGTGGGCGATGATGTTGATCTGCTCGGTCCCGATGGTGACGCCGGTGATCCCGCCGACAAAGCCGAAGACGACGACGGAGAAGACCATCCCTGAGAAGCCGGGGTCGCCCCACGGTGCTCGGCGGAGCCATCCGAACAGCCCCTGTGAGAAGCCGCGCAGTCGCATCCCGAGCTCCATCCCCGCGGGGACGGTGAAGCCGTGGATCATCGACGCCAGCACCGCCATGTACATGAAGTACGAGGTGTTCACCACCTTCCAGGCCGGACCGAACCCCGGGTCCACCAGGAGATGGTGTGCCGACGCCATCGAGATGAAGAGGACGTAGAGCACGAACGCCGAGCGTGACACCTTTTCGTTGAGCACCACGCCGCCGACCGTGAGCGCCGAGAGCATGTACCAGACGGCGACCATCGCCGCGACGTTGATCTGCTGCGACGAGTGGCCCAGCCCCCACCAGATCATGCGGTAGATCTGCGGATCGACCGACGCGATGACGCCGATGGACCAGAGGAAGGTGGGGATGTAGATGATGGCGCCGTGCAGGAGGGTGATGACGGCGATGATCGCCGCCGTCACCGCGCCGTAGACCACGAGCGGGAGCGACCCTTCGTACGTCTTCTCGCGCTTGGCGATGACGAGCGTGGCGAAGAACTGCGCCACGACCAGCAGCGCGCCCACCGCGAAGAGGATGATCCCCAGGTAGTAGAGCGGATGTGCCTTGAGCGGCGGGTACGAGGTGAAGAGGACGTCGGCCCGTCCGCTCCACTGCATCCACTCCACCATCAGCGACCCAGTGAGCATGAGCCCGAAGTTCACCCATCCCAGTTTTGGGTTGGCCGGCCGCGCGTTGAGCAGCGCGGTCGAGGTGAACCAGAGCACCGCCATCTCGAAGTAGATGATGAAGAAGATGAGCATGTTCATCCCGTGCACCCCCAGGATGCGGTAGTACCACACCGCGGGAAGGAGGTGCACCGCCTGCCAGCGCGTGAGCACGAGCAGGAGCGCCGCGATCGCGCCGACCAGGAGCGCGACGACGGCAACGACGGCGTTGGCCTTCACCAGCGCCTCTGCCTGACGATGGATGCGGCGGCCGGTGAACGCGCAGGTACGGAACGCGTCGGCCGCGCCGGATACTGCCAGCGATGCGCTCATGGGGTGGCTCCTGGGGTCGCTCCTGGGGTAGCTCCGTTGCCCACGCGGGCGTTGGCGTTGTCGCTGACCTTGGCCCCCGCTTTGTCGAGGACGATCACGCGTCCCACCATCGTGTGGTGGCCGATGCCGCAGAACTCGTTGCAGATGATGCGGAAGTCACCCGACGCGGTCGGCGTGACCTCGAGCGCGTAGTCGTAGCCGGGGACGATCTGGAAGTTCACGTTCAGCGGGTACAGGCTGAAGCCGTGGTTCACGTCCAGTGCCGACAGGTGCAAACGGTACGTCTCTCCCTGCGTGAGCTGCAGGATGGGATACCACTGGAAGGTCATCGCCGTCATGTAGACGTCGCTCCCCGCCGGTGGCTGCACGATGGGGAGGCCGCGATCGGTCCCCACCGTGTACTGCTTGGCAAACTCCTGCGTGCGCGCATAGAAGGCGCGCGGCTCCACCTTGCGCCGGATCCCCGACGGGTTCTGCCCGCCGCGCCAGTGCCAGAGCGGCATCATGGCGAACAGCACCATGCACCACGCAAAGGCAATCGCCACCCACACCTTCTCGGTCTTGTGCGCCGGCTTCCACCAGATACCGGGGACCGCATCCAGTCCGCTATGAACCTTGGTCAGCATGTTCCCCTCACGGTAAGGTGGCTTTCGGCATCGACATGATCTCCCACATCCCCCACCCGGTGTAGACCACGAACATCACGACGATCCCAAGCGCCAACAGCAGGAACATGTTGTCGAAGAGCCGCTGCATGAGGGGCGGCGACTCGTCAGGCGGTGACGCGCGATCGGACACGGGGAGCCTCTGGGAGGAAGGTGGTACGGCAGGGATTAGCCACGACGCGTGCGCGTGGCCGGAGACTTCTTGGCAGCCGGCGACCGTTTCGATGCCGACTGCTTCGCCGCGGAGCGCGCCCCGGCCGTGGGGCCGCGCGACGGCACGCGCTGCTCGTGCGACGCGATGTCGTGCGCCGGCGCCATCGCTGGCTGCCCGGCGATCTCGCCCAGCAGGTCGGCGATGGTCGTCTTGCGGAAGAACTCCTGCTGTGCCTTGGAGATCGCCTCCCAGCGCGGATGCGCCGAGCAGGGGTTCTTCCAGCCGCAACTGGCGCGGCCAAGGATGCACTTCCGCTCCTCGACGTCATCGAACGGAGCGGCGATGTCGCCCAACGTCAGGTCGCGCGCGGCGCGAGCGAGTCGAAAGCCCCCGCGCGGCCCGCGCCCGGACGTCAGCACCCCCGCCTGGGCGAGGGCGTGCAGCGTCTTGGAGAGGTAGTTGCGCGGGACGCGCAGGTCGGCGGCAATGGCATCGACCGGCACAGGATCGTTGGCCCCATGCTCGGCTACATAGAGAACGGCGCGCAAGGCGTACTGCGTGGTGCTGCTCAGCGGCATGCGGATTCGGCGGGTTCGACAGGTTCAGCGGGTGCGGCTCGTGCAGCGGGTGCGGCTCGCGCAGCGCGACGGCGGCATCGGCAGGGCCGGCGCGCGTTGCATTTATCATGTGAATATGATAAACTCGCCGCAAGAGGGACTTCGCCCCGCGCCGGCACCGTCGGCCGCGGCGGAGTCCCGGTCCCCTCGCCCTGCTGGCATGCGGTCGCTCGAACGCCCCGCCCTCCGCCTCGTCCGCGCCCTCGACAGCGCGTGCCACCGCCTGCTCGGCTGGCGCTACAACCCGCTGCACCAGAGCGGCGCCGTCGCCGTCGCCCTCCTCACCGTCCTCATCGTCTCCGGGCTCTACCTGCTCATCTTCTATAGAGTGAGCGCACCGTGGGAGTCGGTGGCCCGACTGCAGGACGACCCGTTCATCGGGCGGTGGATGCGCGGCGTGCACCGCTTCGCCTCCGATGCCCTGGTGGTCGCCGTCGTGGCGCACATCATCCGCCTCTTCGCGCAGGCGCGCAGCTGGGGGCCACGCACCCTGGCCTGGAGCTCCGGCGTCATCCTCTTCCTCCTCCTCTTCACGAGCGGGTGGACCGGCTTCGTGATGGTGTGGGACACCTTCGGGGCCCAACTCGCCCTTGCTGGCGCACGCCTCTTCGATGCGCTCCCCGTCCTCTCGGAGCCGGTGTCGCGCACCTTCGCCGGCGATCGCCCCATCCCCTCGGCCTTCTTCTTCCTCAACCTCTTCCTGCACGTCGCCCTCCCCCTCGGCGCCGGCGCGGGGATCTGGCTCCACGTCTCGCGCATCGCGCGCCCCACGCTCCTCCCGCCACGTCCGCTGCTGTGGGGGATGATCGGGGCGCTCGTCGCGCTGGCGCTCCTCCTCCCCGCCCCGCTCCCGCCGCGCGCCGATCCGTTCGTCGTCCCCACCAAGGTCCCGCTCAATCTGTTCTACGCCTTTTGGCTCCCGCTCGCCGCGAAGCTTCCGGTGTGGGGGGCGTGGAGCGGGGCGATCGGTACGCTGGTGCTCGCGCTCCTGGTGCCGCGCTTCACGCGCCGAACGCGCGAAGGGGCCTACGCGCCGAGCGTGGTCGATCCGCGCCTGTGCACCGGGTGCAACCAGTGCCCGCAGGACTGCCCGTGGGAAGCCATCACGATGCAGAAGCGCGACGACGACCGCCCCACGCTCGTGGCGCACGTCGACCCCGCGTTATGCGTGAGCTGCGGCATCTGCGCCGGTTCATGCGCCCCGATGGGGGTGGGCCCCGCGCTGCGAACGGGGCGCGACCAGCTTTCCGACATCCGCCTGCTGGCGCGCGACGTCCTGCACGTCACCTCACTGCCGCAGGTGCTGGCCATCTGCTGCGAGAACGCGGCGCCGGGGCAGCTCGACGCGCTGCGCCGCGAGGGGGCAGTGGTGCAAGGGGTTCCGTGCAGCGGCAACCTGCACTCGTCGGTGGTGGAGCTGGCGCTGCGCGGCGGGGCGGCCGGGGTGATCATCTTCTCGTGCCCGCCGCGCGACTGCCGCGGGCGCGAGGGACCACGGTGGCTCGAGGCGCGACTCTATCACGAGCGTGAGGCCGAGCTGCAGGCGCGCGTCGATCGGCGCCGCGTGACCACGGCGACCATGGTGGTCGGCGACCTCGCCGCGACGCTCACCGCGTTCCGGGAGTTCCGTCAGTCGCTCGTCCCGTTAGGCGTCCTGTCGCCGGAGGAACTGGGCGACGCGGACGTGGTGTGCGAGCCCGTGCCGCAGGCGGCGGCCAAGGAGGGGCGATGAGTGCCTCCCCCGCCCCTGCCCGCGTGGCCGCTGTCGCAGCGGCCACCGCGCTCTTCCTCGTTGCGCTACGCGGCGCCTCGTTCATCCCCACCAGCGACGCGCGCGGCGACACGGCGTGGGTGCGCCTGTCGTGGAGCGCGCGCCCCGAGCGCGTCGAGCATTGCCGGCGCCTTTCGGATGAGGAGTTGGAGGCGCGCCCCGCGCACATGCGCCTCCGCTTCGAGTGCGAGGGGCGCTTCGCCCGCTATCTCTTGCAACTGACGGTTGATGGTGCGGCCGCCGTCAGTGACACCGTGCAGGGCGACGGGCTGCGCCACGACCGCCCCATGCACGTCCTGCGCGAGCACCCCCTCCCCCCCGGCGAGCGTCGCCTGCAGGTGACGCTCGCCCGCCTGGACTCGGCCACCGCCACCGCGCAGGACTCGGTCGCCGGGACCACCGGCGTGGCGGGCACCCCGGCGCGCTCGGACGTCGAGTCCGACACCGTGCTCGGCGAGCGCGAGGGGCGGGAACGGGAGGAACGTGCCCGCCGAGCCGCTGAGTCGATCCCCGCGCGCCTTTCGCTCGACACCACGATTACACTTGGGGCAGGGCGCGTCGTCCTCGTCACCTACGATGGCACGCGCCGCACGCTCGTGGCGCGGACCGGGAGTGCGAGTCCATGACCTCGCTCCGCCCCACGATGGATTCCGCGCTCGACAGCGCGCTCGACAGCGCGCTCGCTCCATCGCTCGACTCCGCGCCCGGTATCTCGCACGCGCCGTGGCGCACGACCATCGTTGAAGACATCGACGTGACCTACGTCCCCTCCGCCGCCAACGACCGAGCCGTTAGGCGATGGCTGTACGCCACCATGCTCTCCGTGATCGCCGTCCTCGTGGTCGGCGGCATCACGCGCCTCACGGAGAGCGGGCTGTCGATCACCGTCTGGAAGCCCATCACCGGCGTCCTCCCGCCGCTCTCCGAGTCGGCGTGGCAGCATGCGTTCGAGCAGTACCAGCAGATCCCCGAGGCGCAGACCGTCCACGCCGGGATCACGCTCGCCAAGTTCAAGTCGCTCTTCTTCTGGGAGTGGGCGCATCGTTTGGTGGCGCGCCTGGTGGGGCTCGTCATCGCCATCCCGTTCTTCTACCTCCTGTTGCGCGGGCGCATTCGCCCCTCGCTGCGGCTGCGCATGGCCAACCTCCCGCTCCTCGTCACGCTGCAGGGGGCGATGGGTTGGTACATGGTGCAGAGCGGGCTGTCGGAGCGGACGTCGGTGTCGCAGTACCGCCTAACGGCGCACCTGGCGCTGGCGATTGTCATCTACGTCGTGGCGGCGTGGACCGCCTTCCGGCTGCATCCGTCGAATGAAGGCGACACCGTCGCCATCGACCACACCGAGCCTAACGGCGGCGCCCTCGCCCTCTCGACGCTGGTCTTCGTCGTCATCCTCACCGGCGGCTTCGTGGCCGGGCTCGATGCGGGGCTGGTCTACAACACCTTCCCGCTGATGGGGGGGAGCGTGGTCCCGCCGACGTACGGCGACCTGACACCGATGTGGCGCAACTGGTTCGAGAACCCAGCAGCGGTGCAGTTCCATCACCGCACGCTGGCGCTCCTCACGCTGGCGGTCGCGCTGTGGTATGCGTGGCGGCGGCGGGCGGCGGCGAGCGATGCCGCGGCGCGGCGGGCGTGGAGCCTTGTGCAGCTGGCGGGGGTGGTGCAGGTGTCGCTGGGCGTCGCGACGTTGCTCCTCCACGTCCCGATTCCGGTGGCGGCGCTGCACCAGGCGGGGGCGCTGGGGTTGCTGACGGCGACGCTGTATGCCGGGGCGCGGGATGGGGTTGGGGTGAATCGCGCACGGGCAGGCTGAGGCAGGCGTTCGCGCGGGGTCGTCGCGCGGAATAGTCGCGTAGCGCCGTCGCTACGTCGCGCGCGCCCCTTCGGCCACGCGGACGCCGATCCCGGCGACCAGGGCGTCGACCAGGAAGCGCCACCGGTCGATCGTGTTCACCATCCCCCCCAGCCGTCGCGCGCGCGGGAACTGCTCGGCGACCAGCGTTTCGAAGTCCCCCTCATCGACCGTTCCGCCACGTGCGTGACGCGCCAGTTCATCGGCGGTGAGGCCGAGGACGGTGAGGAATGTCGCCCGCGTCGCCTCGTACGCCTCCTGCGGGAGGAGTCCCGCCTCCTCGAAGGCGGCCAGCCCGCACTCGACGGTCGCGGCCGCCGCCATCCCCTTTCCCGGTTGCCGAAAGAAGGCCGCCGACGCGCCGGGGTGGTTGACCGCCACCGCGCGCATCGACGCCGCGATCTGGCGAATCCACGTCTCCCAGGGGAGCGGCTCGACCGGGAAGGCGGCCTCCTCGACGAGCGTCTCGACCATCCCCTCCACCACCGCGTCGCGGGTGGCGACATGGTTGTAGAGCGAGGTGACGTGCACGTCGAGCTCGGCGGCCAGGCGGCGCAGCGTCACCTCGTCCAGCCCGTCGCGGTCGGCCATGGCGATGGCGGCGGCGAGGATCCGGGAGCGGGAGAGCGGTTGGCGGCGCATCGGGGAAAGGTATCCGCACGGTGAGCGGGCGCGAGCGACTTGACGAACACCTACACTGTAGGTAGCATCACACCTACACTGTAGGTTGCGGCGCGCCGCACCCCCGATCCCCTCGACAACGGAGCCCCGACCTATGCGTCGCCACCCCCTAGCCCCCCTGCTCGCCGCCACGACTGTCCTCATTCTGGCGGCGAATGCTGCTTCGCTCGCGGCTCAGCCCCCCGGCCCGCCGCCGCCGGTCCGTCTCCCGGCATCGGCCTATGCGGCGCCACCGGGGGCACCGTATCGCGCCATCACCGTCACCGTGCCGACTCCTGGCGGCTTTGCGCTGGCCGGCACGCTCACGCTGCCGATCGGTGCGAGTCGCGCCCACCCGGTGGCCGCCGTCGTGACGTCGACCGGGAGCGGGCCGCAGGATCGCGACGAGGGGATCGACCTCGCGCCGGGCAAGCGATACCGGCTGTTCCGGACCCTCGCCGACTCGCTGGCGCGGCGCGGCATCGCAGTCCTGCGCATGGACGACCGAGGGGTCGGCGCCTCGCAAGGCAACTTCGACACGGCCACGACCGAAGACTTCGCCGCCGACGTCCAGGCCGGTCTCGCCTACCTCCGGACCCGCCCGGAGATCGACGGTCGCCGGCTCGGGGTGGTCGGTCACAGTGAAGGGGGCTACGTGGCGCCGATCGTCGCGGCGCGCGAGCCGGCGCTGCGGGGCATCGTCCTCCTCGCCGGTCCGGCCGTTGGCGCGCGGCCAATCCTCGAGTTCCAGCTCGCCAACTGGATCCGGCACGACTCCACCCTCACCGGCCTGCGGCTCGACTCGGCGCTGGCCACCATTCCCGCGCAGATCGACTCGCTCAGGCGCAGCAGCCGGTGGTACGACTTCATCCTCGACTACGATCCCGCCGCCACGCTGCGCAAGGTCCGGATGCCGGTCCTCATCCTCAACGGGGGGACCGACCAGCAGGCGGTCCCCGACAACGCACCCAAGATCGCCGCCGCGCTCGTGGCCGGGGGGAACTCGGACATCACGCTGCGCGTCTTCCCCGGACTCAACCACCTCTTCATTCGCGACTCGCTGGGCTTTCCTGGGGGCTATGCCCGCTTGGAGCCGCGGGTGGAGCCGGCGGTGATCGGCGTGGTGGTGGACTGGCTGTCGGGGCGGCTCGGGGGGCGATGAGCTGAACGTCGGGCCGGCTCCGCGTCGCGTACCGCACGCCTAACGGCGGTCATCGTCGTGTCGGGGCCGCCTGACGCGTAGCGCAGGGCGGAGGAGTTCCCCTTGCCCTGCGCCCGGCGCGAATCATCTTCGCGTGATAGCCTCGCCACCCGATAGACGCTGACTGCAGCCATGCCCTTAGTCGCACATTCCTCGCTCCCGTCCTTCGACGACCTGCGCCACGCCGGCCATGAGGTGCTGTCGCTCGACGGGGCGCTGCACCAGGACATCCGCGAGCTGCACATCGGGCTCCTGAACATGATGCCCGACGCGGCGCTCCGCGTGACCGAGCGGCAGTTCCTGCGCATGGTGGGGAACTCCAACAAGATCGTGCAGATGTACGTGCACCTCTTCACGGTCCCCGGCATCGAGCGCAACGCGGAGACGCGCGCCTACATCGAGCGGCACTACACCACGTTCGACGCGCTGCGCGCCGAGGGGCTGGATGCGCTCATCATCACCGGCGCCAACGTCGCCAACCCGGCGCTCGACGAGGAGCCGTTCTGGGAGCCGCTGGAGGAAGTGGTCGAGTGGGCGTCCAAGCACGTGACGTCGGTCCTCTGTTCGTGCCTCGCCACACACTCGCTGCTCAAGCACTTCCACGGAATCGACCGCGTCCTGCTCCCGAGCAAGCGGTGGGGGGTGTACGACCACCGCGTGACCAAGCCGGGGCACCCGCTGCTGCGCGACGTCAACACGCGCTTCAACGTCCCGCATTCCCGCAACAACGACATCGACCGCGCGCACTTCGAGCGGGCGGGACTCACGGTGCTGGCCGAGAGTGCGGAAGGGGGTGTGCACCTGGCGGTGAGCGCCGACCAGTTCCGCGTCGTCTACTTCCAGGGGCACCCGGAGTACGACATCAACTCCCTCCTCAAGGAGTACATCCGCGAGGCGAACCGCTGGTTTGCGGGGGAGCGGGCCGACGTTCCGCCCTACCCCGAGCACTACATCTCCGACGCAGCCGCCGCCGTCATCGAGCGCTGGTGGGATGCGGCGCGCGCGGCCCATGCATCCGGTGCGCCGCTCCCCAACTTTCCGGAGCAGGAGGTCGTGCAGCTCCTGGACAACACCTGGGGCGACAGCGGCAAGGCGTTCTTCAACAACTGGCTCGGCGCCGTCTACAAGCTCACCCACCGCGACCGCGACAAGGTCTTCGACGTCGGCGTGGACCCCGAGGACCCGCTCGGCCTCCTCAAGCGCGGCGACGCACCGTGATGGCGTGATGCGGTGATGCGGTGATGCGGTGATGCGGTGATGCGGTGATGGGGATCGGCTACCGGGACGCGAGCAGCGCCTGGTCGAGATCCGCAATCACGTCCTGTATCGCCTCCAGGCCGACGGAGACCCGCACCAGCCCCGGCGTGATCCCCACCGCCTGGCGTTCGGCTTCGCTGAGCTTGGCGTGCGTCGTGGATGCCGGATGCGTCGCGATGGTCCGCGTATCGCCCAGGTTCGCCGTCAGCGAGCAGAGGCGGAGCGCGTTGAGGAAGCGCCGCCCCCGGTCGATGCCACCCTTCACCGTGAAGGCCACCAGCCCGCCCCCCGCCGACATCTGCCGGCGCGCGACGTCGTACTGCGGGTGCGAGGGGAGGAAGGGATAGCGCACCTGCTCCAGGTCCGTGCTGCTTTCCAGGTGTTGTGCAACGGCGAGCGCGTTCACTGCGTGGCGCTCCATGCGCAGCGAGAGCGTCTCCAGGCTCTTGGACAGCACCCACGCGTTGAACGGCGAGAGCGCGGGCCCCGTGCTGCGGCAGAAGGTGTAGATCTGCTGGATGAGGTCCTTGCGCCCGACCACCACGCCCCCCATCACGCGCCCCTGCCCGTCGATGAACTTGGTCGCCGAGTGCACCGAGAGGTGCGCCCCATGCCTGATGGGCTGCTGCAGCACCGGCGTCGCCATGCAGTTGTCGACCACGAGGAGCACGCCCCGCTCCGCCGCCAGCGCGCCGAGCGCATCCAGGTCGGCGATCTCGAGCCCCGGGTTGGTCGGCGTCTCCACGTAGATCATCCGCGTGGCTGGCGTGATCGCCGCCGCCCAGCCGTCGATCCCATCGGCGACGTCGACGTACGTGTACGTGATCCCGAAGCGCGGGAGGATCTTGGTGAGGATCGTGTGCGTCGACCCGAAGATCGCGCGCCCCGAGACGATGTGGTCGCCGACGCCGAGCAGCCCCGCGAAGGTGGCATAGACCGCCGCCATCCCCGTCGCCGTGGCGTAGCCGGCCTCGGCGCCCTCGAGGCGGCACATCTTGTCGACGAACTCGGTGACGTTGGGGTTGGTGAAGCGGGAGTAGATGTTGCGTTCGATCTCGTCGGCGAACGCGGCCCGCATCTCCTCGGCGTCGTCGAAGACGAAGGACGAGGTGAGGTAGACCGGGACGGAGTGCTCCTTGTGGGGGGAGCGCTCGGATTGGGTGCGGATGGCGTCGGTGTCGCTATGCATGCGGCGGGTCGGGCGAGAGGTGCTCGCGGATCTTGTTCGCGGTACGATGCGGGAGGGGCGTGGAAGTATGTGTCGGTCCCACGTGTGGCGCGAGCGCGACCGCGCGCCCTCACTGCTCGAGTTCGACGTACGCCACTCGGCCGCTGGCCGTGAAGCTCATCGTCCAGTATCTCGGCCGGTCGCCCGCCGTGCGGAAGAAGCAATTGGCGACGAGCGCCGTTCCGAACGCTGTCGCCTGCCCTCTCGCGAGGTCCTGACAGTCGATCAGGACGGGCGCCGTGGCCTGCGCCAACTCCTCGCGAAGCTCGGCCCTCGACCACCCTCCCAGGCGACCAACGTCCGGCAGCAGCTCGGTCGTGCGCTTGCCATCCCTGAGCGCGTTCAGGACGCGGGTGGCGACTACCGTGCGGGCCCCGCGCCGGCCTGGCCGGCTGTGCATGGTCGCGATGGGGCGGTAGTCCGCGTTGTAGAACGAGGCGATGGCGCGGACCATCTCGGACGGGCGCGCCCTGAACTGGTTGGTGAGCAGGATGATCGTTAGGCTGTCGTCGGGATACCGCGCCACGTACGCGCTGAAGCCGGTCCGAAAGGCGCCGCCGTGCGCGATCTCCGTGTGCCCGCGAAACGGCGTGATGAACCAGCCAAAGCCGTGGGCCACCACGTCGCCATTGTTGAGTCGAGCGGGAGTGAACATGAGGCGGCGGCTGGCCTCCGTCAGCAGGGACGGGTCATCCAGCGCTGACAGCCACAGCGCGAGATCGTGCGCCGTGGTGCGTATGCCCACATCGGCGCGCGCCCGGGCGGCCAGGGGGAGGCGCCGCCCCGGCTGCAGTGCGCCGTCGCGAGCCACGTAGCCCGACGCTCGACCGGGCGCATGTTCGGCGCTGTCGTTGACGGCGGACGAGGCCATGCCGAGCGGTTCGAAGAAGGACGTGCGCATGTACTCTGCGTACGTCACCCCCGTCAGGCGCTCGATCAACAGGCCAAGGACAAACGGGCCACAGCTGTAGCTCCAGTCCGACCCCGGGGCAAACTTCAGCGGCGAGGCCTTGAGCGCCTCGAGATAGTCACCGGCGGACGTCCTGGCGGTGAAGAAGTCGTCGGATTCGTCCCAATCGTCCCGCAGCCCCGAGGTATGGGACATGAGCTGCTGGATCGTGATGGGTTGCCACGCTGGCGGCAGGTCGGGGAGGTACTTCGACAGCGGGTCCGTCACCGCCAGCATCCCTCGTTCGGCGAGGCGAAGCACGGCGGCGGCGGTGAACTGCTTGGTGAGCGAGGCGACTTCGAACGCGGTGCGCTCCGTTACGGGGGTCTGCAGTGCCTGGTCTTCCACCCCATAGTTGGCGGCGAGGACGAGTCGGTGATTCCTCAGGACCTGGAGTGCCAGTCCGGGAATCTGGCGGCGCGTCATTTCGGCGCGCACGTACTCGTTGATCCTGGTGCTTGCGGGGTCCTGGGCGTGCGCCGTGGCCGTTGTCAGGGCGAGGAAGAGCGAGAGAGAGACCGCTCGGCTTGCAGTCGACGCACACAGTGCCATGCAGTGGACTCCGGATGGTTTGTGCACGTTGCCCTGATTTCGCCAGCGGCGCTGCGGTCACGCCCTCCCCCAGCACTCGGCAGTTTGTGTGCCGCCACACACAGACTCAAACCCCCGCGCGTGCGGCACGCGTGGTGCACGACTACTCCTGCACCACCCTCGGCTTCAGCGTCTTCCCAATCGCCCCGATCCCCGCGTCCGACAGCTTCCGGTCCAGCGCCGGAATGTCCTCGTTCACCATCGCCTCGGCCCGCGCCTTGAGCGCCGCCCACGTCTTGTCGAGTTCCACCCGACGGTCCTTCGCGGGCTGGTTCACCTGCGGGCGCTCGCTCTCCATCTGGTTCAGGAGGAAGATGTAATGCGCGGTGAACTTCTGCGGGAAGTTCTCCACGTCGTCGTAGACCTTCGTGCGGCGCTGGACCATCTCCTCGTCCCACGTCTTGAGCTTCGCAAGGAGCGCCTCGCCCTCGCGCCTGATGGCGGCGTATGCGTTGCCAGCTGGCAGCTCCGCGAGCACTGCCGTCAGCCGCTCCTGCATCGGGTTCAGCCGGTTCACCGTCTCGTGCATCAGCGTGAATTCGCGCTCCATCGCCGACATGAAGGCATCGTACTCCGCGTAGCCCGCGGCATCCGTCGCGACCAGCGGGTTCGCGAGGATCGCCCCCTCGGTCGTGACGCTCTTGCTCCCCATGTTTAGCGCGAAGCGATACGATCCCGGCGTCGCCTTGTGCCCACGGTAGTTCGCTTCCATGTGCAGGCCGGGCACACCCGGTAGCGTCGCATGACGGAGATCCCACACGATCCGGTTGAGCCCCGTG
>JAXLXW010000006.1:0-330587 GCA_046327755.1 Gemmatimonadaceae bacterium | reverse complement strand
GCGCGTCCCGTCGTCGCGATACGGAACAGCTGATACACGCCGCCGGCGCGCGTGGACATGAAGACCACGAAGACGTCGTGGTGCGTGAGGTCGGCGCTCTGGTCGGTCGCGGGATCGGCGGTGATGGCGCGCACCTCGGTGCCGTCGGCGTGCATGATGTACACGTCCGGCTTGCCGTTGCGCATCGTGGTGAACAGGATGCGATTGGGGACGGGGGGGGCCGGTCCGCTCCCGGTGCCGTCGTCACGGCAGGCGGCGACGACCAGGCAGAGCAGCGAGGCAAGGGAGCGAGCGCAGGATACGCACCGCACGACCACACACTCCGGTATGCGCCAGGAAGACGGTACCGCGCCGCGCCGTTCGACGATGGCACACTGTCACCGACGCTCGCCTCCACCATACGCGATCGGCGCCCCCCCGCAATCGGCGCCGCTCGGACCATCGTGTCGGCGTGCCGCAGCCTCGCCGTTCCCGCACTCCCTACACATCGCCTGCCGCACGCAGCACCCGTGCGCTGGATGTGTCGATGATGCGCGGGTGATCAGGCGAAGGGCGCCCTCGCCTCGCGTGCCACGGCCGGGATCGCCATCACCCCGTACAGGTGGCTGACGCGCCGCCCGTCCGTGGCGACGGGGAGGATGAGTCGCTCGAACGTGACCGGGTGACCGTCGCGCACGACGCCCTGCACACGCTCGTAGAGCGGCACGCCGAGGCGCAGCGCCTCCTGGTATCGCGCCACCGTGATGAACGACGGGTCGACGGGGCGCGGATCGTTCACCGGCACCTGCCGCAAGCGCGCCAGCGTGTCGCCAAGGCGCTGCAGGTGCAACGCCGGCGGCGCCCTCGTGTCGTCGACGGCGAGCACCACGGTCACGTCGAGCACCTCCTCGATCGCGGACTCGAGGGTGAAGGGGCGCGGGAAGCCGTCGTATGGACAGGCGCCCCGCCACGCGTCCAGCACCGCCAGCATCCACGACGTCGTGAGCCGCGCCCGCACGCGCGCCAGCGCCTCCTGCACGCTCGGCCGACACTGCTCGTCTGCGGTGACGGGATCGGCCGCTCGAGGCAGCAGGATCCTCGCCGACGTCCCGCGACCGAGGGCGCTCTCCAGGAGGAACGCTCCGCCGTGCCGCTGCGCAAACGACTGCACCATCGACAGGCCGATCCCCGTCCCGTGGTCGTGCGCCTTGGTCGTGAAGAACGGTTCGGTGGCGCGCGCCAGCACCTCCGCGGACATCCCCGTCCCGGTGTCCTGCACCACGAACGCCACGTAGTCGTCGTCGGGAAGCGACGTCGGAAGCTCGCCCGACCCGCGCGCGACATTGCGCGCCGTCACCACGAGGTGCCCGCCGTCCGGCATCGCGTCGCGCGCATTCGCGCTCAGGTTGATGATCGCCGCCTCGAGTTGATGCGGCTCGACCGCCACGCGCCACACGCCGCGATCGGCGTGAAACGCGCAGTCCACCTGCCGCCGGGCCACATGCTCCACGAGACGTCGGCAGCGCGCGAGCATCTCGACAGTGTCCACGACCGACACGCGCGCATTGCGGCCTCGGGCGAGCGAGAGCAGGTCGCACAGCAGGCGTTCGGCATGCACCGATGCCTGATGGATCGAGCGCGCGGACTCCGCGAGTTCGGGGCTCTCGAGGACGCCCTCGAGGTAGCTCGACTGAAAGAGTGACACGTGCAGCGCATTGCGCACATCGTGCACGATGCCCGCGGTCACCTCGCTCACCGCCGACAGGCGTTGCAGCGCGCGGCGATAGTCGTGCGCCTCGGCGCGAAGCGCCGCCACGTCGGGGTTGTAGCGGCGGACCACGGCCTCGTCGTCCACCGTCCCGAAGGGGTCGCCCGCATCACCGGAGGCGCTCGAAGCGCCAGCTGGCTCGGCCCATGGCAGCTCCGCCGTCCCCCCTGGATCCTCCCCGTCGCCCCGAGTCACCGCCGCCTCGTCTCCGCTGGGTGATCGCCACGGCGCAGGTTCGCGCAGCACGCCACGCACAACCATGCCGGTGACGGTCGCGAAGCGCCAGTGGCAATTTCGCCTGACGGACGGCTGCTGTACGCGCCAACGCCGGTGTCTGGAATCCGGAGCGCGTCGATGTCGTGGTGCGGATCAGGCATTGAATCGTTAGGATCGACCGAACGAAGCGGGCAGCGCGTACGGACACAGGGAGCATCAGGCGAACTGCAGGGTACGTATTCCGTTGCACCGCTTTCCCGACTCCCCTCCCCCGCCCGGCGTGGTAGCTTGCCCGCACCGCCGCCGGGGACGCGACAGTCTCTGGCCGGGCCTGGCGGTGCATCCTTCTCCCTGCAGCGGACGGCGCAACATGCAACTCCACTCGATCGCCGGCTGGCGTCTCGCCCTCGCAGCCGCAGCGCTCGCCAGCGCGGCACCCCGGGCCAGCGCCCAGGATTCGACCGCCACGCGCTCCCTCGCGCACGCGCGCGCGACCGCCTCACCCGCCGACATCGCCTTCATTCAGGGGATGATCCATCACCACGCGCAGGCCGTGGAGATGTCGGCCCTCATCCCGACACGCACCCAGCGCCAGGCGTTGCACCTGCTGGGCGAGCGCATCACGGTCTCCCAACGCGACGAGATCGCCATGATGCAGCAGTGGCTCCGCGATCACGGCGCACCTGTCGGCGCTGTCGGCGCTGTCGGCGCTGTCGGCGCTGTCGGCGCTGTCGGCGTTGTCGCCGATTCCGCCGGTCGCACCGGCGCTGCGCACGCGCCCGCCGCCCAGCACGCCGGCCACGGCGCCCCCGCGGCCAGCGACTCGCTCATGCCGGGCATGCTCTCGCCCGGCGAGATGCAGGCGCTCGCCGCCGCCAGCGGCCCCGCGTTCGACCGCCTCTTTCTCGAGGGGATGATCAAGCACCACCAGGGCGCGCTGACGATGGTGCGCGCCCTGCTCGCCCAGCCGGGGGCCGCACGCCAGCCGCAACTGTACGAATTCGCCTCCGACATCGACGCCGACCAGCGCGCCGAGATCGCCCGCATGCGCGCGCTGCTGGCGTCGCTGCCGCGCCCGTGACGGGGCGGCGTCAGGCCGAGAAGGCGAGACAGACCGGCGCCGGGACGTTCGCCTCGGCACCGGTGCGCGTCAGGCGCCCGGAAGCAGCGTCGACCGCGAAGCTCGTGATCGCGTGCGAGCGCTGGTGCGCCACCAGGAGGAAGCGCCCCGACGGGTCGAGCGCGAAGTTGCGCGGCCAATCCCCCCCGCTCGGGACGGTCTGCACGAGGGCGAGACGCCCGCTCCCCGGCGCCACCGAGAAGACGGCGATGGTGTTGTCGCCACGATTGGAGACGTAGACCGCGCGCCCCGTCGGATGCACATGGAGGTCGGCGGGGAAGTTGTTCCCGGTCGCCGCCGGCGGACGCGTCCCGATCACCTGTCGCTGCGCTCCGATGGCCGTGGTCGCGCTGTACGAGAAGGCGACGAGCGTCGAGTCGAGTTCGTTCACGACGTACAGGGTGCGCCCGTCAGGCGCAAACGCCAGGTGGCGCGGCCCCGCCCCGGGAGCGAGCGCCGTGCGCCGCCCCGGCGCCGGGAGGAGTCGCCCGCCGGCCGCATCGTAGCGGTAGACCTCGATCGCGTCCGTCCCGAGATCGGTGGCGAGGGCGAACGCCCCGCGCGGGTCGACCAGGATGCAGTGCGCGTGCGGCCCCGCCTGTCGCGCGCGGTTGGGACCCGAGCCTTCGTGCTGCACGAAGGCGGTCGACGCACCCGCCCCCTGCTCCCCCACCGGGAACGCCGCG
The DNA here is from genome assembly GCA_046327755.1 of Gemmatimonadaceae bacterium. GTDB lineage: Bacteria > Gemmatimonadota > Gemmatimonadetes > Gemmatimonadales > Gemmatimonadaceae > SCN-70-22. The sequence goes on along the minus strand of JAXLXW010000006.1, from coordinate 326,818 downwards.
ACGTTGCCGCCGACGTAGTTCGCCACCAGGACGTGCGCCCCACCCGTGTCGAAGGCGACGTAGCACGGCGCGCCGCCCAGCGTGCTGCGCTCGTTGAGCTTGGTCAACGCGCCGGTCGCCGCATCGCGCGCGTAGGTCGTGAGCGCCCCCGCCCCCTTCCCCTCGTATGACAGGAGTTCATTCACCGCCACCAGCCGGCGGCGGTCGGGCGAGAGGGCGAGATACGATGGATCGGGACACTCGGCGACCAGCGTCACGTTCGCGAACGTGCCCGTCGCCTTGTCCACCTCGAGCCGATAGATGCCGCGGCTCGCCGTGTTGCTGGTGTAGGTCCCGACGTAGAGCTCCCATGCATCGGAGCCCTCCGGCCCGGTCCCCGACGCACGGCCGGGCCACGACGCCACGCCGATGGCGGCGAGTGCGCTCGCCCCGAGAAAGTCGCGTCGCGAAAGTCGTACGTCGCGAGGTTGGGAATGTGTGGGCTTCACCACAGATCTCCGACGGTCGGGTGCAACATGGTCCACCTATCCCTCGAATGATCGTTCCCCGCGCACCGCGGCGACAGCTCGCGGGTATCACGTCGTTCGCGAATGCCGCGCCTTGCCGGCGCGGTTCTGCTTCACTCCCGGGGGGAGTAGCTTGCCCCCCGGTTGCCCAGTCTCGAACCCGTACGCGCGCATGTTCACGACCCGTTCGTTCCGCATCGCCCTCCCCGCCGCGCTGGCCCTCGCGCTGTCGTCCGCCGTGCGCGTCGCCTCCGCACAGGATGATCCGCGCGTGGGCCTCAAGGCAGGGGTGCAGGACGCCGGCGAGGCGATTCGCCACATGGAACTCGTGGCCCATCGCTCCAAGGCCGGGGGGTTCTCCAATCCCGCCGACCCGGGCGACTTCGCCTTCGCCAACTCCGACCTCGCCTTCAGCCGCCGGTACGCCTTTCAAGGCGGCTACCACGGCATCCAGGTGTGGGACATCGTCGACCCGCGCAACCCGAAGGTCCTCACCACGTATCCGTGCCCCGGCGGGCAGGGCGACGTGTCGGTGTACGGGAACCTCCTCTTCATGTCGGTCGAGCAGCCCACGGCGCGCATCGACTGCGGCGATACGCCGGTCACCGACACGCTGAGCCGCGACCGCTTCGTCGGCGTGCGCATCTTCGACATCTCCAACATCGGCGCCCCCAAGCAGCTCGCCGCGGTGCAGACGTGTCGCGGCTCGCACACGCACACGCTCTACGTCCCGCCTGACGACAAGAAGAACGTCTACGTGTACGTGCAGGGGACGTCGCCGGTGCGCAACCCGGGCGAACTCCCCGGCTGCTCGGGGCTCCCGCCCGAGAAGGATCCCAACACGTCCTACTTCCGCATCGAGATCATCCAGGTCCCCCTCGCCTCGCCCAAGGATGCCAAGGTGGTGAATGCGCCGCGCATCTTTGCCGACGCGCAGGGGAACGTGGCCGGCCTGTGGAAGGGCGGGACGCACGGCGAAGGGACCCAGGAGACGTCGACGACGGACCAGTGTCATGACATCACGATCTTCCCGGCGTTTGGCCTGGCCGCCGGCGCCTGCTCGGGGAACGGGATCCTGCTCGACGTGAAGAACCCCGCCGCGCCGCGCCGCATCGGCGAGGTGAGCGATCCCAACTTCGCCTACTGGCACTCGGCCACCTTCAGCAACAACGCCGACCGCCTCCTCTTCACCGATGAGTGGGGGGGCGGTGTGGGGGCACGCTGCCGCGACACCGATCGTCCGACGTGGGGGGCCAATGCGACCTTCACGCTCAGCAAGGACCGCAAGCTCCGCCCGGCCGGCTACTACAAGCTCCCCGCCGCGCAGACGGCGCAGGAGAATTGCGTGGCGCACAACGGGTCGCTCGTCCCGGTTCCGGGGCGCGACATCATGGTGCAGGCGTGGTACCAGGGCGGGATCTCGGTGCTCGACTTCACCAACCCGCACAACCCGAAGGAGATCGCCTTCTTCGATCGCGGCCCGCTGGGCGACAAGCTCATGCTCGGCGGTTACTGGTCGGCCTACTGGTACAACGGCTACATCTACGGCTCGGAGATCGCCCGCGGTCTCGACGTGTTGCAGCTGAAGCCGAGCGAGTTCCTCACGCAGAACGAACTCGACGCCGCGAACCTGGTCATGCTCGGCGACTTCAACCCGCAGATGCAGCCGCGCTTCACCTGGCCGGCGTCGTACGCGGTGTCGCGCGCCTACCTGGACCAGTTGAAGCGCGACAACGGGATGGCGGCGGACAAGGTCGCCGATGCGTCGCGCGTCCTCTCCGAGGCCGAGATCGCCAGGCCGGCGGCGCGGCGCACCGCGCTCAACAAGCTGGCCGCGACGCTCGAGTACGAGTCGGCGCTGGCCAACAACGGCCCCAAGGTGCAGGCGCTGGCCGAGTCGGTGCGCAAGCTGGCGGCGATGAAGTAGCGTCGCCTCACCCATCGCACGACGCCGAGACGCAGGGGAGCATTAGTGCCCCCTGCGTCTTTTCGTATGTGGATCGCGTCGTGGCGCTCGCACCTTTACAGGACCGGCACGCGAGCTTGACACGTCAACACAGTTGTAAACGCTGGCGTGGGAGGCGCGGAACCCGGTACGTTAGGAGACCGGCGCCGGCGCGCAAACCGTTGACGCTGCCGCGCCGCTCCCCCTTTCGCATGGACGCATGACCGCGCACGCCGCCCGTCACGACATATCGCTCCTGGACGACACCGTCGTCCACTTCTTCAACGAGGGCACGCTCGACCACGCCCACTACGTCCTCGGCGCCCACCCGCACGTCGCCGACGGCGTGGAGGGAACGTACTTCGCCGTCTGGGCGCCTAACGCCGCATCGGTCGCCGTCATGGGCGACTTCAACGCCTGGAACCGCACCGCGCACCCCATGCGCCTGCACGGCACCTCCGGGATCTGGGAGGTGTGGATCGCCGGCGTCGGGCACGGAACGCACTACAAGTACCACATCGCGGGCCGCACCGGCGGCTACCGCGTCGACAAGTCGGACCCGTACGGCTATCACGCCGAAGTCGCCCCGCAGACGGCGTCCATCGTGTGGAACATGGACTACACGTGGAACGACGGCGACTGGATGGCCGAGCGCGCCAAGAAGCGCGCGATGAACGGCCCGATGTCGATCTACGAGGTGCACCTGGGATCGTGGGCGCGCGTCCCCGAGGAGGGGAACCGCTCGCTCACCTATCGCGAGATCGCCCCGCTCCTCGCCGACTACGTCACGCGCATGGGCTTCACGCACGTGGAGCTGATGCCGGTGATGGAGCACCCGTTCTACGGGTCGTGGGGCTACCAGGTGTGCGGCTACTTCGCCGCCACCTCGCGCTACGGGACCCCGCAGGACCTCATGTACCTCGTCGACACGCTGCACCAGCGCGGCATCGGCGTGATCTTCGACTGGGTCCCGTCGCACTTCCCCACGGATGCGCACGGGCTGTCGTACTTCGACGGGACGCACCTCTACGAGCACGAGGACCCGCGCAAGGGACACCAGCCCGACTGGGGGAGCTACATCTTCAACTACGGGCGCTATGAGGTGCAGAACTTCCTGCGCTCCAACGCCGTCTTCTGGCTGGAGATGTTCCATGCCGACGGGCTGCGCGTCGACGCGGTCGCCTCGATGCTCTACCTCGACTTCTCGCGCAAGGACGGCGAGTGGATCGCCAACCAGTACGGCGGGCGCGAGAACCTCGAGGCGATCCACTTCCTGCAGCGCCTCAACGAGTCGGTCTACCGCGAGCACCCGGACACCGAGACCATCGCCGAGGATTCCACCGCGTGGCCGATGGTCACCAAGCCCGTCTACATCGGCGGGTTAGGGTTCGGGATGAAGTGGGACATGGGGTGGATGCACGACACCCTCGACTACTTCGCGAAGGACCCGATCCACCGGAGCTACCATCACCAGAAGATCACCTTCCGGATGATGTACGCCTTCTCGGAGAACTACGTCCTTCCCATCTCGCACGACGAGGTGGTGCACGGAAAGGGGTCGCTCATCAACAAGATGGCGGGCGACAACTGGCAGAAGCGCGCCAACCTGCGCGCCCTGCTCGGGTACCAGTGGGGGCAGACGGGGAAGAAGTTCCTCTTCATGGGGTGCGAGCTGGGGCAGTACCGCGAGTGGAACCACGACGCCTCCATCGACTGGCACCTGCTGCAGTTCGACGAGCATCGCGGGATCCAGCAGTGGGTCGCCGACCTCAACGCGCTCTATCGCGACGAGCCGGCGATGCACGAGTTGGACAACGATCCGGCCGGCTTCGAGTGGGTGGACTGCAACGACGCTGAGCAGAGCATCGTCTCCTTCCTTCGCTACAACAAGGACAGGTCGCGGGCGATTCTGTGCGTGTGCAACTTCACCCCCGTCCCGCGCGTGGGGCACAAGGTCGGCGTTCCCGAATCGCTGCGCTGGGACGAGATCCTCAACAGCGACGCGACGATGTACGGCGGCACCGGCTGGGGGAACCTCGGCGGCGTCTTCACCGAGCCGGAGTCGGTGCACGGGCGTGCGCGTTCGGTGACGCTGTCGCTTCCGCCGCTGTCGATCTCCTTCTTCCGCATGGTCCCGCTCCCGTCGGCGGCGATCGACTTCGAGGAGGAGGCCGGCGCGCTCCCTGACGTGGACGGCGTCGACGCGCTCGACGCGCTCGACGCGCGCACGGCCGCCGCAGTGCCTGACGAGTCGCTCGGCGCCGCCGATGTGCTCGACGCGCTGGGGCGCGTGAGCGTGAGCGATGCGCTCGATGCGCTGGAGTCCGGCGAGCCGGCGCGCGCCGATCTCGTCCCCCCCGATGAGGTCGAGCACGTCGTCGAGGCCCCGGTGATGGATACCAGCACCCCGCACGAGGCGCTGGCCTTTGTCCCCGAGGCAGAGGTCGTGCACACCGAGACCGAACTCGCGGTGCCGACGCCGGCCAAGTCGCCCAAGGCGAAGCGCCCGGCCGCCAAGCGGTCGACGAAGGCGATGGCGCCCGAGAAGGCCGCCGAGCCAACCGACGCGAAGCCGGCCGCGCCCAAGGGCAGGAAGGGTGGGAAGTCGAAGGATGCGACCTCCGCCGAGGGCCACGAGTCCCCCGCCCCGACGTCGCGCCGCAAGAAGCGCTGACGCGCGCCCCGTTAGGCACGACGAGCCCCCGCCACTCCGGCGGGGGCTCGTTGCGTCTGTGGTGGCAGTGCTCGCGCTACGGCGCCAGCTCGCGACGCCCCGTGAGCTGCGCCGCCAGGTGCCGCACCGCCACCTGCCAGGCCAGCGGTGCGCCGGGGAGGTCGTCCCGGCGGGCCGTGCGCGCCTTGCTCATGTCCTCGTCGCCGAAGAGTTCCTGCGCCCCCAGCGCGCTCACCAGCAACCGCGTGCGGCGCACCGCGAACCCCTCGCTCCCGACCCGAATCGCCTTCCCGTCGCGCCCCACGAGCGCTCCCGTCAGTTGCAACACCATCACCGGCGTCTCCAGCGAGGAGACCCACGGCACGTCCGCGGTGTGCCCCGTCCCCAACTCGACCTCCTTCTTCCCCAGGATGCCGCGCTGGCGCATCTGGTACTGCCCGATCTCCAACGTCATCACCAGCGCCGCCTCCACCTGCTGCGCCTGCATCACGTCACCCATCCACGCGATCCACTGCGCCGACGGGCGAGCGACGGCGAGACGCATCTGCTGCTTCCCGCGTCCGAGCGCCCCGCCCCCGGGGACGACACAATCACCCCACGGAACGCCGTTCTCCGTCTGGCAGCCGAACTGCACGTCCGGCGGCTGCGACATCGCCTCCGAGGCGACGGCCGAGACCTGCCCCCCTTCGACCAGCCGGACTGACACACGGCTCGCCACGAGGAGCGAATCGAGGTACGCATCGATCTCGCTCACCAGGACGCTTGCCGGCGCCCCCTCAGCCACGCGCGGCTCGAAGTGCACCGGCTGCGTGGCCCCGCGCTGGAAGACGACGGGGAGGTGCCCCAGCCGTCCGCCGACGCCGGTCACCGCCACGTCGCGCCCCGCCACCCACGGCGGATGCTCGAGGTAGCGGTCGCCAACCCCGCTCTGGAAGGTGCTCCCCGCCGTCGCGCACCCCGTCGTCGCCATTGCCACCAGCGTGGTGGCGATCGCCACCAGCAGCTTCCCCATCATCGCCCGCATCAGCCCGTGTATCGACATCGCCAGTCTCCCGAGATTTCATCGTCCATCGTCGTCCCATCCGGCAGGCTACCCGCAGGCGGGGAGGGGGACATGGGTCTTACGCCCTATGCTCCCCTCGACTTCACTCGATGGGCGAAACGTGAGACCGGTCGATTAGCGGGGCGCTTATCCGAAGGCGGCAACTCGCATCGGCGGTAGATTGTCGGCGTCGGGTTTCTCCACCGCGCCTCGCCGTCACGCGCCTGCCGCGCCTGCCGCGCCTCATGCTTTCCGTCGACCGTTCCGCTCGCATGCTCTTCTCCCCGATCTCGTTTCGCGGTGTCACGCTCCGCAACCGCGTCGTCGTCTCACCGATGTGCCAGTACTCGAGCACGGATGGCCACGCCAACGACTGGCACCTGGTCCACCTCGGCGCCTTCGCGGTAGGCGGGGCCGGGCTGGTCCTCACCGAGGCGACGGCGGTCACGCCCGAGGGGCGCATCTCGCCGCACGACCTGGGGATCTGGGACGACGCCCACATCCCCGCCCTGCGGCGCATCAACGACTTCCTGCACGCCCACGGGACGGCCAGCGGGGTCCAACTCGCGCATGCCGGGCGCAAGGCGAGCACGGCGCGGCCGTGGGAAGGGGGTGGGCGCGTTGCGCCTGGCGACGGGGGATGGGACGACGTCGTGGCGCCGAGCGCCATTGCCTTCGCCGACAACTACCCGATGCCGCACGCCCTCACCCGCGACGGGATTCGTCGGGTGATCGACGCCTTTCGTGACGGAGCGCGTCGCGCGCTGCAGGCCGGCTTCCAGGTGATCGAGGTCCACGCCGCGCACGGCTACCTGCTGCACGAGTTCATGTCGCCGCTCGCCAACCAGCGTGACGACGAGTACGGCGGCTCGTTCGAGAATCGCGTGCGCCTCACCCACGAGGTGGTCGCCGCGGTGCGTGAGGTATGGCCCGCCGAGCTGCCGCTGTTCATCCGGCTCTCGTCGACCGATTGGGTGCCCAACGGGTGGGACGCGGACGACACGGTGCAGCTGGCGCGCGAGCTGGCGTCTCGCGGGGTCGACCTGATCGACTGCTCGTCAGGCGGGCTGTCGGCGGCGCAGAAGATCCCGGTCGCCCCGGGCTACCAGGTCCCGTTCGCGCGACGCATCCGACACGAAGCGGGGATCGCCACGGGGGCGGTGGGGCTCATCACCACGCCGCAGCAGGCGCAGCAGGTGGTGGAGAACGGCGACGCAGACCTGGTGCTGATGGCGCGCGAGCTTCTGCGCCATCCGCGCTGGCCGCTCCAGGCGGCGCACGAACTCAAGCAGGAGATCAGCTGGCCCAAGCAGTACGAACGGGCGAAGCTGCGTTAGGCGGTAACCTCGGCGCGCCGCGCAACGCGCCGAGCAACGCGCGACCTGCTCGCGGCGGGCCCGAACGGCCCGCCCGAGCGCTCCTATAGAGAGCGGCGGGCCCGAACGGCCCGCCCGAGCGCTCCTATAGAAAGCGGCGGGCCCGAAAGGCCCGCCCGAGCGCTCCTATAGAAAGCGCTGGACCGCCACCATCCCCAGCATCGACAGCGTCGCCGCCGCCGCGATCCCGCGCGACGACTCCTGCTCGTACGCCTCGGGGAGGAGTTCCACCAGCACCATGAAGATCATTGCCCCCGCGGCGAAGCCAAGCCCATAGGGGAGCGTCGCCGCGAACTTCTCGACGAAGAGGAAGGCCGGGACTGCGGCGAGCGGTTGCGGGATGGACGAGAAGAACGACCACCAAGCGCAGGAGAGGATCGACGCCCCCTGCGGGCGCATCACGGCGCTGATGGCCAACCCCTCGGGGATGTTGTGCACCGCGACCGCGAGCGTGATCGCCGTCGCCAGCGAGACGCCGCCCCCGAACGACACCCCCACTGCGGCCCCTTCGGCAAACGAGTGCACCGTCATCACCGCGATGATGAGGAGCATCTTCTTCGCCCCCACCCCCTTGGCACCGAGAAACTCGGTCTCCCCCTCGTGCCCGCCCAGGAAGCGTTGCACCACCAGCATGAAGACGACGCCGAGGATGACGCCGACCAGCGTCGCCCCGCCGCGCTCGCGCGCCCCCTCCACGATGAGCCCGAACGACGCGCCGAGCATCAGCCCCGCCGCCAGCGCGTTGGAGTATCCCACCACGCGCTGCGACACCGACTTGATGAAGGCGAACGGGATCGCGCCTAACGCCGTGGCCAGCGCCGTGAGGAGCGCGTACCAGAAGACGAAGACCACCGGGTGCGCCTGCAGCCAGCTGGACACGCCGCTCATCGCATCGCCTCGGCGAAGGCGACCATGCTCGTCGCGGCGATCACCACGATGCTGATCGCCGTTCTCCCCGTGCCGCGATAGCCGCTGGGGAGGAGGTCGGCCAGGGAGAGATAGACCAGCGACCCAGCCGCGGCGCCTAACAGCGACGGCCGCAGCCCGGGGTGCGCGCTGGCGAGGGCGAACCCACCCGCCGCCATGGCAAACTGCGGCAGGTTGGAAAGCGCTGCCGCCGCCACCGCGCGCACGCGCTTCTCGCGGCGCACCAGGTAGGAGGAGAGCGCAATCCCCTCGCCCACGTTGTGCAGCGCGAGGGTGAGCGCCACCACCACGCCGAATCGGGGGTCCACCGCCGCCGCCACGCCTAACGCCAGCCCTTCCGGCGCCGAGTGGATCGACGCGCCGATCAGCGCGCGGAGCGGCGGGAGCGACGGGCCGCCATCCAGGTTGAACCAGACGTGCACCAGGAAGAGCGCCACCACCGCCACCGCGGCCCCCACCGTCGCCTGCACCGTCTCGAGGTCGAAGCCCTCGCGGGTCAGCGGATAGGCGAGGCCGAGCATCATCCCGGCGGCCAGCGCGTTCGCCAACCCCACGAAGCGATCCTCGGGCCCCTGCACGCGGGAGAGGATCGGCCCCAGCCCCGCGGCAGCGGCGGCCAGGGCGGCGTAGAGGGCGACCGTCTGCAACGTCATGTCGCCGAACCTAAGGCGTTGTACGCCCCGCACGCCACTCGTCACGCACCTCGCGGCGGTTCGCAACGCCGCTGTGCGGCGGTTCGCATCGCCGCTACGCGGCGGTTCGCAACGCCGCTACGCAGCGGTAGCGTCGCTCTTGATCGCGGCAGGGGGCGTCGGCGGCGTACGCCGTGCGGCGTGAGGGGTCGCTCCCGCCCCGGCATCCGCGTCATGCACCACCACGCGGTCGCGCCCCGCCGCCTTGGCGCGATAGAGCGCGACGTCGGCGCGCGACAGCACCGCCTCCGCCTGCTCCGCCCCGTGGGCGGTCGCCACGCCGATGCTCACGGTGATCGCGATATCGCCCTGCGGGTGCCACAGCGGCGAGGCCGCCACGGCGAAGCGCATCCGTTCGGCGACGCCGCGCGCCTCCGCCTCCGTCGTGCGCGGGAGGATCACCACGAACTCCTCACCCCCCATGCGCCCGAGCCGGTCTCCGTCGCGCAGCCGCTCCTGCAGCGTGCGTGCGAGCTGCTTGAGCACCATGTCGCCCATCGCGTGCCCGCGACTGTCGTTGACGCGCTTGAAGTGATCGACGTCGATCATGAGCACCGCCATCCCGTCGCCGGCGGAACGCGTCCGCGCGAACTCCTCCTCCAGCCAGATGGTCAGCGCGCGCCGGTTGGCGACGCCGGTGAGTTCATCGGTCGAGGCGAGGGCGTGCAGCCGCCGTGCCTGCAGCACCTTGCGCACCACCAGCGCGACTGCCGCCAGCAGCAAGACGACGAAGAGCGCCAGCGCCACCCCCTGCGTGCGCCGCAGCTGCCGCCCCTGCTCGTTGAGCGTACGCAGTGTCGACAGCTCCTCGGCGTCGCGCGCGCGATTGAACTGCGCACGCAGCCGCGCCGCCTGCTCCGAGCGGCGCTGCGCCGAGAGCTGGTCCTCGATGCGTTGCGCCTCCGCGAGCGACTGGTACGCCTCGCGCCATTGCCCCGCCGCGCTCGCGGCCGCCGCGTAGGCCCGGAGCCAGTGCTCCAGCACAGGTGGGCTGCGGCGGGCGCGCACCCGTGCCTCGACGTTGCGCAGGATCAGCGTGGCCGGCGCCGGTTGCCCGAGCGCGACGAGCGCCTCCGCGCGCACCATGTCCACGTCGTCGAGGTGGCGCGGGTCGGCCGTGGGATCCACGCGGCCGCGCGCGCGCTCGAGCAGCGCCGCCGCCTCACGCGCCCGGTTCGAGGCCAGGTAGATGCGCGCCATCGAGAACTCGGCGTAGCTCACGCCCAGCGTGTCGCCGAGGCGCGCGTTCAGCGTCGCCACGTCGCGGAACGCGGCCAACGCCTCCGCCGTGCGCGAGAGCACGGTCAGCGTCTGCGCGATGCCGTAGAGATAGATCGACTCGTCGTAGGTCTCGCCGGCACGCTGGGCGCTGTCGCGCAGCGGCTGCAGGAGGCGCAGCGCCTCGTCGTAGTCGCCGACGCGCCGATAGTGGTTGGCGAGGTGCCCGAGACAGAGTTGCTGGTCGCGTGGCATCCCGGTCCTGGCCAGGATGGCGCACGCCTTCTGTAGGTCTTCCTGTCCGCGCTCGTACTCCCCTGTGCGCGAGCGGACGACGCCGCGCTCGAGCCGCGCGAGCGCTGACGCTGGCGACGCCGAGTCGGCGGCCGTCAGCGCGAGCAGCGCGTCGAATTCGCCCGCCGCTGCCGCGGCGCCCCCCGCCTCGGCGAGCATCCCCGCGCGGCAGGCGCGCAGCCGCAGCCAGGGCTCACGCGCAGGGCCCGTCGGGTTGGCCCCCGCCAGCGCGAGCCCCGCGTCGGCGACCGCGATCGCCCGATCGACGTCGAGGTCGGTGAGGACACGGCACTCGACTTCGTCAGTGGCGAGTCGCGCGCTGAGGTCCCGGCGCAGGAGCGGGTCCTTCCGCAGCTGCTGCAGCGCCTCGAGCGCTGCCGCCGGGCGATGGGCGGCCGCGTCCTGCACCGACGCCAGGCGAGCCGCGAGGGGCGCGGGTTGGGCTGGCGTGGGCGCGGGTGCCAGGGCGAGCGCGAGCGCGCCGAGCCACGCCACGGCGCGCCACGACGCGCGGCATCGGCGGGAAGGCGCGAGGACACGCATGGGGCTGCCCTTGATTCTCGGCAGCGGGGAGACGGGAGGTGAGCGCGGCGCGGGGCGCGCATTGGAGCGGCTTCATCCTCCGGCGACGCGGGCCGACGCCGCGCCGCCCGCCGCGCTCACATCTTGAGCTTCACGAGGTCCACCCCCGCCTCGCGCAGCATGGCCGTGGCGGTGTCGTTCAGCGGGTACGCCTCGTTGTAGACCACGCGCCGGATCCCGGCGTTGATGATCATCTTGCTGCACATCAGGCAGGGCGAGTACGTCGTGTACAGCGTCGCGTCGCGGATGGCGATCCCGTGGTACGACGCCTGGACGATCGCGTTCTCCTCGCCGTGCGAGCAGAGGCACTCCTCGAGGTTGCGCCCGCTCTCGCTGAAGCCGTTGCACCTGGGGCACCCGCCCTCGTTGCAGTTCTTCACGCCGCGCGGCGTCCCGTTGTAGCCGGTGCTGATGATGCGCCGGTCCGAGACGATCACCGCCGCGACCTGTCGCTTCATGCAGTTGGAGCGCGCGGCGACGGTGCGCGCGATGTCCATGAAGTACTGGTCCCACGACGGGCGCGCGAACGACACCTCCAGCTCGCCGAGCGTCTTCGTGAGGCGGGCGGCGAAGTCCTCCAGCGACCCGTCGTTGTCGATGCGGCGGTCGGCGAGCCGCTCGGTCTCCAGCAGCTGCTGCGCCGCGGCGTTGCTGCTGGCGAACTCGCGCTCTTCCTGCCGGATGAACGACTCCAGCGTGTCGGCGTCCCCTTCGCGGCGCCGCGCCAGCGCCCGCGCGAAGCGCGCCTCGAGCGGGGCGAAGACGTGGAAGAGCGAGAACGAGCCGCCCCCGGCGCGCTTGAGCGCCATCACCTCGGCCGGGTGTCGGATGCTGTCCACGGCGTAGTTGCGGTCGGGCTGCATGCGCGCCACCGTCAGCTCCGCCAGCGCGCCGGGCCCGTGGCGTTCGCGCAGCTCGTTGCCGAGCGCGATCATGTTCTCGCGCCCCTCCGACAGCCCGCGCACCTTTGCCTCCTCGCGGATGACGTCGGAGAGTGAGACGCAGGTGAAGCCTCGCGTGGCGAGGAGGTTGGCAGCCGTGGTCTTGCCCGAGGCGTTCCGCCCGGTGAGTCCGATGATGATCATGGCGTGGGGAAGTGTCGCGGAGGAAGCTGGGCGTGGCGCATGCCGGCGGCCAGTCGCGGTCGGGCGTCGGCCGAGGCGGCTCGGAGGGCGCGGAGCATCCTCACGCCACCCCCATCGCGTGCAGGAACTCCGGCCACCTCGGATGCACCGACAATCCGGCGCGCCACGGATCCCGGAGATAGAACGGCGCCAGGTAGTCACGTGCGTGCGCCGAGCGGATCGAGTGCTCCAACGCGTCGTCGAGGCGACCGACCCCGAGCGCGGCGGAGGCAAGCGCGAAGTGCGGGACGTACGAGCACTCGGCGCGCGCCGCGAGTTCCCGCCATGCCGCGCTCGCCCTCGCGTCATCGCCGAGTCGACGGAAGATGTCGGGCAGCAGCTGGAGGATGAGCGACTGTCGGCCGATTATCGACATCCCGTACTCGGCGGCCTCACGCGCCATCGCATACTCGCCCACGCCGTAGAGCGACCAGACACGGGAGAAGTGGGCGATGACTGCCGTGGGATCGATCGCCAGCGCGCGCGCCGACTCGCGCACCGCTCCCTCCCGGTCGCCGATCACGGCGTACGTGAAGCCGGCGTTGGCGGCCACGAAGACGTTCACCGGATCGTCGGCGACGGCGCGTTGCACCTCCTGGATCGCACGCGGTGCATCGTTCCGGTAGAGCGCGAGGTCCCACGCGGCGTACAGCACCCGGAAGGCGGCCATTCGCGGGTCGAGCGCCAGCGCGCGTTGGAAGAGCGGCGTCGCCCTCTCGTACGCCTGGTCGAAGTGCGCGGTGACGAGCGCGAGGCTCGCGCAGGCCGCGGCATTCTCCGGATCGATCTGGAGCGCATGTTCGAGCGAACGCCGGGCACGCGCCACCGTGTCGAGGAACGGGAGCAGCCCGTACTGCGCGCTGACGCGCTCTGCGTCGCCGAGCGCTGCGTATGCCGCGGCGAAGTCGGGCACCCGGGCGATGGCTCGCTCGTAGCAGGCGATGGCCGCGAGGACCTCGCGCCCGCGCCGGTCGGCCAGCGCCCGCCCTCGCGCGACGAGTTCCACCGCCTCGATCAGCGCGGGGTCCGCCTCGTTGCGCGCTTCGCGCACCAGGATCGTCCCGGCCAGCTTCTGCGCGATCGCCACCGCAATCTCGTCCTGCACCGCGAAGATGTCCGTGAGGTCACGATCGTAGCGCTCGGACCAGAGGCGATAGCCGTCGGTGGAATCCACAAGCTGCGCCGTCAGCCGCATCCGAGTGCCGGCGGTCCGTATGCTACCCTCCAGCACGTGACGCACCCCCAGGCGCTCACCCATCACGCGCAGGTCCTCGCGCTTCCCCTTGAAGGCAAACGACGACGTGCGGGCCGCGACGCGCAGTCCCTCCACCGTGCTGAGGGCGTTGATGATCTCCTCGGCGATGCTGTCGCCCAGGTAGTCCTTGTCGCGCTCGCCGCCAAGGTTCTCGAAGGCCAGCACCGCCAGCGACCCGTCGGGCGGCGCGTTCGCGGTGGCGGCCACGGCAGGCGCCTCCAGGCGCAGCGCCTCGGCGAAGGCGCCTCCCGTCTCGAAGCGATCGATCGCGAGTCGCTGGAGTGCCCGCTGGAGTGCCGCCGCAACCGGGCGCGGCACCCCCTCGCGCAGCGCCTGCACGTCCGCCGGCGTCTGTACGAAGCGCTTGGCGATCACCGCTTGCACGCTGGGTCCGGTGAACGGCGGCTCCCCCACCAGGCACTCGTACAGGACGCAGCCTAACGCGTACAGGTCGCTGCGCCCGTCGAGCGCCTCGCCTACCGCTTGCTCGGGTGACATGTAGGCTGGCGTCCCGACGCTCACCCCCAGCTGCGTCACCGTCTCGCCATTCGCGTCGCCGAGCGCCCGCCCGATCCCGAAGTCGGCCACCAGCGCGAGCCCGTCCTGGAGCAGGATGTTCTCGGGCTTGATGTCGCGGTGCACGATCCCCTGCCGGTGCGCGTAGTCGAGCGCCATCGCCACCTCGGCCACGATGCGCACCGCCTCCGCCACCGGGAGCTGTCGCGCCCGGTCGAGCCGGTCACGCAGCGATTCCCCCGTCACCACCGGCATTGCGTACCACAGCGCGCCTCCCGTGTCGCCCGAGTCGAAGAGGGGGAGGATGTGCGGGTGCGCGAGCCGTGCCGCGAGGCGGATCTCGCGCAGGAAGCGCTCCGCACCTAACGACTCCGCCAGCTCGGGGTGCATGACCTTGAGGGCGACGTCGCGGTCGTGCTTGAGATCGCGCGCGAGGTAGACGGTGGCCATGCCGCCCGTCCCGAGTTCGCGCTCGAGGCGGTAGCGGTTGGCGAGGGCGGCGGAGAGACGTTCCAGCATCGCGCCGCTCACCCCACCGCCGCCGTGAACTCCGCCGCGCGCCCCCGCGCGCGTGCCATCGCGCGCGCGAAGTCGTCGCGCCCCCGAATGCCGCCGAAGAAGGGCGAGATCCGCTCGCAGAACTCACTGACGCCGTAGAACCCCAGCGTCACCGCACGATCGAGGAGCTCGACCGCCTTCTCGGCGGCCCCCGCCATGGCGTAGGACTCGGCGAGATGGAAGATGTGATGTCCGTCGAGCGGCGACTCGTCGATCGTCGCCAGCGTCGCGCGCGCCTCCGCCGCTCGCCCCGCCGCGGCCGCCAGGAGCCCTTGCAGCGTCGGCGTGTACGGGAAGTGCGGCGCATGCTCCGCGAGCCAGGCGGCGTGACGCGCCGACTCCTCGTAGCGGCCGAGCAGGGCAAGGTGATGGCCGAGCCCCCAGTGGAAGATCAGCCCGCCGGGGGCGAGTCGGACCGCTGCCTCGATGTAGGGGAGCCCCTCGGCAAAGCGCCCGGTCCACCACGTGTTCGCTGCCACCAGGACGTTCGCCAGCGGGGAGAGGGGATCGCTGGCGAGCCACGCGAGGGCGGCGCGCGTGTCCGGTGGGCCGGCCGCGGCGACTGAGATCCCGAGGAAGAAGCGGATGTCGCCGTCGGCGGGATCCAGCGCCAGCGCGCGGCGCAGCGAGGTCACCGCGGTGACCTGGTCGCCGATCTCGTAGGCGAGGTAGCCGAGCAGGGCGTGTCCCTGCGCGAAGTCGGGGGCCTCGACGATGAGGGCGCGCGCCTCGCGCTCGATGGATGCGATGAGTGCGGCGTCGCGCGAGGCACCCGTGCGCAGCTGCATGATGCCGCTCATCGCCTCGAGGGCGCGCAGCACCGGGACGCGCCCCGCGATCTCGACCGCGCGGGCGATCAGCGGCGCCGCACGCGCGACGTCGTAGGCACCGAGCGCCTCGCGGGCCTTGAGATAGAGCTCGAAGGCTCGCACGTCCTGCAGCGGGCGGGCGGCGAGCTGCGCACTTTCCTGCGGCGAGAGGGCGACGTCGAGCGCATCGACGATGGCGCGCGACACGCGCTCCTGCACGTCGAAGACGTCGTCCAGCGTGCCGCTGTACTTCTCCGCCCATCGCGGCTCGTCGCGCTGCACGTCGACGAGCTGCGCGCTGATGCGGAGCGCGTTCCCCGCGCGGCGCACGCTCCCCGTGAGCGCCCAGCGCACGCCGACCGCCGTACCGATCTCGCGCAGCGACTGGGTGCTCCCCTTGTACTGCATGGCGGTGGTGCGCGAGATGACGCGCAGCGCCTGGACGCGCGAGAGGTCGGTGATGAGTTCGTCGGTGAGGCCGTCGCTGAAGTACTCCGTGTCGGCGTCGGGGCTCACGTTCACGAAGGGGAGGACGACCACCGATCGTTCGGTGTGCGCTCCGGCCGCCGGGGTGGCGACCGGCGTGGCGACGGGGGTGCGCAGCGACTGCACGACGTGCGCACCGCTCGACACGCGCTCGTCCACGGCCTTGGCGAGCAGGCGATCGACGAGCTGCGCCAGCGCGGGGGGGACGTCCGGACGCAGCGTGTGCACTGGCGGCGGCGTGTGCACGAAGCGGCGCGCGATCGTCGCCTGCACCGTGGGGCCGCTGAAGGCCACCTCGCCGGTGAGCATCTCGTACAGGACGCAGCCTAACGCGAAGAGGTCGCTGCGCCCGTCCACCTCCTCGCCCGCCGCCTGCTCGGGGCTCATGTACGCCGGCGTCCCCACGGTCACGCCGACCTGCGTGTGCAGCGTGGCGTGTTCGGTGGCGGCGGCGAGCGCCTTGCCGATGCCGAAGTCGGCGACCACCGCGTGCCCCTCGTGGAGCAGGATGTTCTCCGGCTTGATGTCGCGATGCACGATGTCGCGGCGATGCGCGTAGTCGAGCGCGTCGGCCACCTCGCCGGCGAGGCGCATGGCGTCGTCGACGGGGAGTCGCCCGAGCGTGGCCAGCCGGTCGCGCAGCGTCTCGCCGCTCATCAGCGGCATCGTGAACCAGAGCGTGCCGCCCGCGTCGCCGGAGTCGTGCAGCGGGAGGATGTGCGGGTGCGTCAGCGACGCCGCGAGGCGGATCTCGCGCAGGAAGCGGTCGCGCCCGAGCGCCTCGCCCACGTCCGCGCGCAGCACCTTGAGGGCGACGTCGCGTTCGTGGCGGAGGTCGCGGGCCCGGTACACGGTCGCCATCCCGCCGGCGCCGAGTTCGCGCTCGAGGCGGTAGCGGTCGGCCAGGCTGGCGGCGAGGACGTCGAGGGTCGAGGACATGCGAGTCGAAGGGGAGGCGGCAGCGAGCCGAACGATACGACCTCGTCATGCGCCCGGCGAGGGTGATCTCCTCGGCGACTGGATGCACGGCCAACCGCCCGCCCCGACCTACAGAGCCCCTGCACCGGCATGCTGGCGCGGGCCCCGGCGTCAGGCCGTCTCGCGACACCCCCGCGCTACGACGATCGCCCACGCCCCGTAGGCGAGCATGAACGTCCGGTTCGGGATCCCGAACGCCCCGCCCTTCATCAACATCGGCACCATCACCACCACGCTGAGCCACGTGGCCGCCGCCAGCAGTGCCAGCGCCCCGCCCTTAAACCCCGGTTGCTTGCGCAGGTGCAACGTGAGCAGGAGGACCGCCAGCAACTCCCCCGGCACGCCCAGCATGAACCCCACCCCGTGCATCTGCCCGGCGTGCGACATGCGCGCCGGATCGTTGGTGGTGGGATCCATCGGGAAGTGACCGCCAATCGCCAGCCCAGCCGCGGTCACCAGCAGCGCGATCAGGCCGAGCCACCCCACCGCGCCGCGCACCCGCGTGACGAGCGCCCCCAGCAGCGCGAGCGAGGCGATGGCAAAGGCGTAGAAGCAGAGCGTCATCACCCTGCCGTGATCCCCCACGGCGTACTCGCTGATCATGTGCGTGGCCGGCGACAGGTCGGCGCGCAGGACGTGCAGCGAGAGCAGGGCGAGGATCGCGATGCCAGCGGCGACAGTTGCAACGCGGGCAAACGGAGACACGGGAGCCTGGGACATGTGGCAGTGCGCGGAAGTGACGGCTGGTGTGTCGCCGTCACCGCGAGGGGGCGGCAACGACGATCGTGATGCTGTTGGACCCTGCAACTCCCGCCGATTCATCGCCTCCACGGCGACATGCGTCGCCCGTGCCGTCCGTGCGATGGGATTCTCCGTCCCACAGATGGATAGCGAGCCGCCGGTCCGGCGCGATGGTGCGAGAAACTCACGCGCGGGGCCGGACGCCGCAATCGCTCGGTCGAGGCGCGGCAGGCGCGGGGGGCGCGTGGCGCCCGCGCACCGCCGCGCGGATTGACGGGCACGCCATCGACCGGTAGTTCTCCCCCGGCATCCACGCGCCCGCGGCGGTCAGCCGCAACCCCACGCTCGCCCGGCCCGGCCCATGCGACCCGCCACGGCACGACCCATCGCGATCGTCGCCGCCCTCATGGCCGCCGCAGCGCCGGCGCGCGCGCAGCAACGACTCGCCTCCACGCTCATCACGCATAACGAGATCACGATCGCGCGCCCCGCGGCGGACATCTGGCCCCGCATCGTCGATCCCTCGGCGTGGAAGAAGGGGAACGCGCTGGTGCACCGCGCCGGGACGGCGGGAGCGGTCGGCGAGTTGTTCGCCGCCGTGACGGTCCAGCATCCCGACAGCGCCGAGTACTTCGTGCAGAACGTCGAGCTCGTCGCGGGAGTGCGCCGCACGATCAAGCTGATCGCGTCCGACGGGACGCTCATCGGCTTTGCCTCCTTCTCCCTGGTCCCCAGTGGAGGCGGCACCATCGTACGCTACGATGTGTATGGCGAGTCGCGCCTGCCGCCGGAACTCGCGGCGGGACGCACCGCCGCCGACGTCGCCGCCGATGATCGCGCGCAGGCCGCCAGGGAGGGAGCACGCTTCCAGCGCGAACTCGAGGCACTCAAGCGGCTCGTCGAGGGAGGATGACGCGGTGGATCATTGCCGGCCTCGCGCTGCTCGCGGGGTGCGCGTCGCAACCGGAGGCCGCGCGCGACTCGACGAGTCTCGCCCCTGCTGCCTTACGCGCGGAGCGTGAGGGCTACGCCCTCACACCGGACAGCGTGCGCCTGTGGTATCGCGTCGTCGGCGAGGGGCGACAGACGTTGCTCGTCAACGCGGCGAACTACTTCGGCCGCGCCCTCGACACCCTCGCCACGCCGGGGCGTCGCGTGGTCTACTACGACATTCGCGGACGGGGAAAGACTGACTCGGTGCCGCCGACGAAGATGGGGATCGCGGAGTTCGACGCCGAGGACATCGACGCCGTCCGCACCGCGGTCGGCGCCGACTCGGTCGCGCTCCTCGGGTGGTCCGGCGGCGCGCTGGCGCCGGTGCTGTACGCGGTGCGGCACCCGGAGCGGGTGACGCGGCTCATCCTGCTCACGCCGGTTGGGCCGCGCTGGGAGCCGTGGTGGAGCGGGATGCGCGCGAATGCCGCACGCAAGGTCGACACCGCGGCGATGGCCCAACTCGCGGCGCGCGAGAAGCGGGGGGACTTCGCCAGCGACGAGCGCGCGCTGTGCCGCGAGCAGGCACGCCTTGCGCTGCGCACCAACTGGGTCGACTCCACGCAGTGGTCGCGCGCCCCGGATGTCTGCGACTCGCCCAACGAGTGGCCGTCGCGCTACAACGACTTCGTCCCGCGCCTGCTCGCGAAGCTCGGACGCTTCGACTATCGCGCCGAGCTGCCGAAGCTGCGCGCCCCGCTCCTCGTCGTGCATGGGGAACTCGACAACCCGCCGCTGGGAGGGAGCGAGGAGTGGGTGGCGCTCGCACCGTCGGCACGCCTCCTGGTCATCCGCGGCGTTGGGCACTGGCCGCACTACGAAAAGCCGGACGTCACGTTAGGCGCGCTGCGTGCGTTCCTCGACGGCACCTGGCCGCGCGAGAGCGTGACCGTCCCACCGCGCCCGTGATGCGCCGCCCGCTCCGACTCCTCGCACTCGTCGCCATCGCGTCGCTCGCCCTCGGGCGCGAGGGAGCGGCGCAGCGCCGCCCGATCATCCCGATGGACCCCGCGCTGGCAACTTGGTTCGCCGCCACGGCGCGCCCCCTGCCATCGATGGATGCGCCGTACGCCGACAGCAGCTACGCCTGGCTGGGCCCGTTCATCGGGCGCGCGCGCCTCCTCGCGCTCGGCGAGACCATCCACCTCGGGCACGAGCCGCTCGCCTTCCGCAACCACGCCATCCGCTACGCGGTCACGCAGCTGGGCTTCACCGGCGTGGCGATCGAGTCGGGATTCACGGAGGGAGAGGCGATCGACCGATTCATCCAGGGAGCGGGAGCGGTCGCCTCGATCGACTCCATCCTCGATGCCGGGATCTCGTACGGGTTCTCGCGCCTCCCGGAGAATCGCGCACTGGTGCTCTGGCTGCGCGAGCACAACCAGACCGCGCGTCACCGCGTGCACTTCTACGGCATCGACCAGAGCGGGGTGGGTGAGGCGGACATGGGAGGCCCCGCAGCGTTCGATGCGGCGCTAGCCCTCATCGCAAGCCTCGATCCCGCGGCGGCGCAGCGCCATCGTGCCGCGCTCGCGCCGTTTCGCTCGCGCTTCACCGTCGGGAGCTACCCCTCGTACACGCCTGACGAGCGGCGTGCGCTGCATGCGGCCCTCGTGGCGCTGGCGCAGTCGCTGGCCCGCGACTCAGCGCGGTACGCGCGCGCCACCTCGCCCGCCGCCGTCGCGATGGCGGCGCGACATGCCTGGGCGGCGTTGCGGCTGGAGGAAGCGTTCATGACCTCGGGGACGGAAGGGCCACGCGCGACGCGCACCATCCGGCTGCGCGACTCCGTCATGGCCGAGAACACCAAGTGGGCGCTGCAGCAGCAGGGCCTTGGCGGGAAGCTGGTCGTGTTCGCCCACAACGGCCACGCCCTCAACGTCCCCCTCGACTTCCCGGCGATGGGGCCGCCGATGGTCATGATGGGGCAGCGCCTGCGCCACGACCTGGGAGACGCGATGCGATCGATCGGCACGTCGTCGGACGCCTACGTCGGGTTGGGCGACGTGTTGCAGGACCTCAGCTCGTTCGAGGGGGCGCTCGCGACGGTTCGCGGGGGGAACTGGTGGCTCGACCTGCGCACGGCCGACCGCCTCCCAGCCGTCTCGGCGCGCTTGCGCGCTCCGTGGCTCACGCGCATCCACGCGTGGCGACAGCCCTTCGTGCCGAGGACGACGATGGACGCCGTCGTCGTGCTGGACACCGTGCGGATGACGACGTTGCGCGCCCCCCGCTGAGCGGGCGCGCGCCACACCGCCAGCTACAACCGGTGGGCGTCCTGCCGCCGGCTACAGCTCCCGCCGCTTGAGCCCCTCCACCGCGTAGTGCGCCGCCCGCGCCGTCAGCGCCAGGTACGTGAGCGATGGGTTCTGGCACCCGCTCGACGTCATGCACGCCCCATCCGTGACGAAGAGGTTCGGGACTTCCCACGCCTGGTTGTGCGCGTTGAGCACCGAGGTCTTCGGGTCGCGCCCCATGCGCGCCGTCCCCATCTCGTGGTTCGCGTTTCCCACGGTGCTCGGTCCGTCTGTACGCGGACGGATGTCGCGCGCCCCCGACGCTTCGAGCAGTTCGCTCGCGGTGACCCCCATCTCGCGGTGGATCGCCAGTTCGTTCGCCCCCCACGACGCCTCCACGTGCAGCGACGGGATCCCCCACTTGTCCTTCAGGCTCGGGTGCAGCATCGCACGGTTCTGCGGATTGGGGAGCATCTCGCCGAAGCCGCCGAAGTTCATCGTCCACGGCCCCAGCTCGGTGAGCCGCGCCTTGAACTCGGCGCCGATCCCGGGGCGCAGGTGCGCCCCGCCCCACTCGGAGCGCCCGGCGCCCCCCTGGAAGCCGTAGCCGCGGATGAACGCCGCGTGCTTCGTCGTCACGTTGCGGAAGCGCGGGACGTAGATCCCGTTGGGGCGATTGCCGATGACGCGCGTGTCCCCCCACTCGTCGAACGTCCCGGTCGCGCCCCCCCACTTGATGTGGTCCATCACGTTGCGCCCGACCTGATCGCTCCCGTTGGCGAGCCCGTTGGGAAAGTCGCGCGACGCGGAATTGAGCAGGATGCGCGCACTCTCCAATGCCGAGGCGCAGAGGAAGACGACGCGCGCCGTGTAGGAGAGTTCCTCGCCGGTCTGCGCGTCGACGACGTTCACCGCCGAGATGCGTTTCCGCGTTGGGTCGAAGGTCAGCGACCGCACTACGCTCCAGGGGCGCAGCGTCATCTTCCCCGTCGCCTCAGCCACCGGCAGCGTGGAGTTGAGCGCCGAGAAGTAGGAGCGTGTCATGCACCCGCGATGACACGGCCCGCAGTAGTGACAGGCTCGTCGCCCCGGAAGGTTTTCCGTGATGACCGCGACGCGCCCGATCGTCATCATCCGCTCGCCCTTGAACCGGGCGGCGATGCGCTCGCGCACGTGCTGCTCGGCGATGTTGAACGGCATCGCCGGCATGAACTGCATGTCGGGGAGATGGGGGAGCCCCTCCGCCAGCCCCGAGACGCCGATGAGGCGCTCGACGCGATCGTACCACGGGGCGATGTCTGCATAACGAATCGGCCAGTCGATGGCGACGCCATCGCGCAGGTTGGCCTCGAAATCGAGGTCGCTCCAGCGGTAGACCTGCCGCCCCCAGATGATCGACTTCCCCCCCACCTGCCGCGCGCGCAGCCAGTCGAAGGGACGCTCGCGCGACGTGGTGTACGGGTTGTCGACGTCGTCGGTCCAGAAGCGGTGCGACCCTTCGTCGAACGACACCGAGCGTCGTTGCACCTGCTGGCGCTCCTCGACGTAACGCCGATCGCCCAACCCGCGGAACGCGAACTCGTACGGTCGCTTGTGCTCGACGTAGTCCTTGCGCGGATCGACCGGGCGCCCCGCTTCGAGGACGAGCGTGCGGAGCCCCAGCTCGCACAGCTCCTTCGCCGCCATTCCGCCGGTGAGCCCCGACCCGACGACGATCGCGTCGAAGTCGCGCCCCTGCTGTGCGCGCGCGCTCATGCGTCACCTCGCACCGGCGCCGCGCCGTCGTATCGCATCGGGCGCTCGATGTTGTGGAAGACATCGCGCATCGCCACCTCCGAGGTGCAATATCCCCACACCGTGAGGTACTTGAGCATCGCGAACCAGTGTCCGTCGGCGCGCCCGTCGGCGCTGCGGCGCAGCGCCGTCACCTCGTCATCGAACTGCTGCGCGAGCTGCACCTGCTGCGCCACGCTCACCTCGGCGAAGGCTGCGCCGAATCGCGCGCGGCTCGTCGCGTCGAGCGTCGCGAGCCCTCCCCGTAACCGCACGGCGTCGGACGCGGGATACCAATCGCGGAGCATCACGCCAACGAAGTCGGCCACCCGGGCATCGGTCGCTCCCGGCGTCTCGGTGCGCGGGATGATGCATTCCGCAACCGCCGCGATGGTGCGCGACTCCTGGGCGGTGAGCGCGGCAGGCGGTGCGCCGCCGATGGCGGCCCGGGCATGCCCCTCCGCGCCTAACGCGTCGAGATCCTGTGCCGAGAGGCGATGCATCGCGGCCAACCCGCCGGTCGCCACCAACCACTGCAGAAGGGCGCGTCGCTCCATCAGGTCCTCCGCACGTCAGAGCGGATAGCCGGCCGAAGCCAGGAAGTCCTTCGATCGTTGCGCGCAGGCGCGCGGCGTGAGCGACGGATCGGTCACCGCATCCAGCTCGACGATCCCCCAGCCGTCGTAGCCGATTCCTGCCAGCGCCGAGAGCACTCCCTTCACGTCCACCTCTCCGCGTCCGAGCTCCACGAACCGGTACGCCGGCTTTCCCGCGTCGGCCGGCGCAAGGCGGTGCACGTCCTTGAGGTGCAGGAAGGCGATGCGATCTGCATAACGACGTACCGCCGCCACCGGGTCGCCTCCTCCCTGCTGGTAGTGCGCGATATCCAGGAGCAGTCGCACTTGACGCGCATCGCTCGCCGCGAGCACCGCCTCCACTTCGTCGGGCCCCTGCCCAAGCGCCCCCATGTGGTTGTGGTAGACCAGCGTGACGCCAAGGTCGGCCACGCGACTCCCAAGCGCGGAGAGTCGCCTTGCCATCGCCGCGAAGTCGCTCGCCGTCGGTGCGCGTCCGCGCGGACGCTCGTCCACCACCTGCAGGAAGGTCCCGCCGCACGCCTGCACGAAGCGCGCGTGCTTCGTGTGGAGCGCCATGTCGTCCTCGAACGTGGCGGGGTCGAGCCGCAGCGTCCCGCTGGAGAATGCGACGAAGGTGAGGGCGCGGACCGCCAGCAGCTCGCGGAGCGCCTGCGGCGTGGCGCCCCACCGATCGAATGCCGCGGTGCGGAGCTGGATCCCGCGGTAGCCAAGCGCCGCGATCTCGTCGATGGCGACGTCGTCGCGCCCACCCCACGTGATGGCGGCGCAGCCGAAGCGCGGGCGCGCAACGAATCGCGCGCCGTGTGCCACGAGCCCCGGCAGTGCCGGGAGTGCGAGCGACGTGAGGAGAAAGTCTCGGCGGTCCATCGATCGGTGGGTGGTGGCGTGTGTGCGGAAGTTACCGCCGTTTCTCGATCTTGAATGCGGTGGCGGAGGCCGCGGTGTAGCCTCGCTCGACCATTCCGAATCCACCCGGGATCGCGGGCTCAGGGACCAGGATCGACACCACCCTCGGTGGCTCCCGCGTCTCGATGGGGCCGTAGTGATAGTCGCCGGTGAGCCCGCCGTTCGACACGGTCCCGAGCGTGGTCAGCGCCTTCGCAATCGCGGTGCGACTCATGTCGCCATGCTTCGCCGCCTCTTCGAGCACCGCGAGCATCGAGCTCGCGAAGACGTAGCCGGCCAGGACGTACCCGTCTGGCTTCTGGGCGGGGGCGAACTTCTGCTGAGCCGCCATGAAGCGCGCCATCCCTGCCACCGTCGTGTCCCCCCACACCGGCCAGTCCGCGACGACCCACAGGTGCTCCTTGGCATACGCCGCAACCGGCGATTGGCCGAGCACCACGTGCCACGACGGCCCCGTCCCGATCCAGCGCGGCGCGAATTGCAGCTGGGCCGCCGTCCCCAGGATCTTCCCCGTCTCGGAAGGGAGCGACACCAGCACCACCGCGTCGCACCTGGCGTTCTTGAGCTGCGTGATGGGCGCGACGTAGTCCTGGTCGCCCGGCTTGAACTTCGCCGACGCCGTGATGGAGATCCCCAGCTGCTTCGCCGCGAACGCCGCCCCCTCCTCACCTGCCGCCCCGTACCCGGTGGACATCGCCAGGGTGCATAACGACTTCCCCTTGCCGCCTCCTTTCGTCACCCAGTACTCCACGCCGTTGATCACTTCCACCTGATAGGGCGCCAGCGCGCTCACCAGTTGCGGCTCGCGGACCCACTCCGCGTCCATCGTGCTGGGCACCGCCAGCAGCGTGTCCTCCTCCAGCAAGGGGAGCGTCACGTTGACGTGATCGGTCCCGAGGATGAACGCGAAGCCCGCCACGTGGTCGCGCAGCTTGTTGTACTTCTGCACCGAGGTGGACGGGTTGGCATACGTCACGTCCTCGGCAAGGAGCTTCATCGGGTATTTCCCGCCGACTCCCCCCTCGGCGTTGCGCTGCGCCACGGCGATCTCCGCCCCCGTCAGGATCGGCTTCCCGATGAGTGCCACGGCATCGCTCAGCGGCACCAGGACACCTAACGCAATCGTGTCTCCCACGATCCCCGGGTTGCTCGCCCCCCCGCCCGCGGATGCACCGCCCCCATTGGCCGACTCGCCCCCACCGCCGCACGCCGTCCCCAGTGCAGACAACACCAGCACCGCAGCACCGCACCGTCGAGTCGACGACCACCGGAACGTGAAACGCATCGGGTTCCTCCAAGCGGGAGAGGGAGTGACGTGCAGACGAACGCCGCCTCAGTAGGAGAACGGCCAGGCCTTGAAGTAGAGCTTCACGCGGAGCCAGATCCCCGACAGCCCGCGCGGTTCGAACAGCAGGAAGGCGATGATCAGCGCGCCGAAGACCATCTGGTTGACGGTGAAGACGGTGATCCCCTTCCCGTCCCCGGCCGCGGCGAGGAACGAGAGCGAAGGCGCCACGCTCTCGATGAGTCGCGGGACCGCCGTCAGGAACAACGCGCCGAGGATCGATCCGTGGATCGTCCCCATTCCGCCCACCACGATCATCGCGATGTACTGGATGGAGAGCGCCAGCCCGAAGTCGAGCGGGCTCACGTAGCGCGCGTACCCCGCGTACAGCGCCCCCGCCACCGCGGCGTAGCCGCTCGACACCACGAACGCCCCCACCTTGTACTGCACCAGGCTCACGCTGATCACCTCGGCCGCCACGTCGCGGTCGCGAATGGCCTGCATCGCACGCCCGGGACGCGTGCGCACGATGTTCCTGGCCAGGAGCGCGAGCAGCGCCGCCACCCCCCACGTGAGGTAGAACCAGCCATGATTGCGCGAGAGCGGCGCGTCGGCGAATGGCATCGGCAACCGGGCGAAGTCGAGCCCGAGCAGCGACACGCTCGCCCGCACCGGGACGCCGGTCAGTCCGCCCGTGACCGACGTCCAGTTCTCGAAGACGTGCTGCCCCAGCACCACCAGCGCGAGCGTCACCATCACCAGGTAGTTCCCGCGCAATCGCAGCGCGAACGGGCCGGCGACGCCGCCGATGATGCCGCCGATGATTCCCGCCCCAACGAGCCACAGCGGAAACGGGAGCGCCAGCGTGCGCGTGAGCCACGCCGCGCTGTACGCGCCCACGCCCAGGAAGAAGGCGTGGCCGAGCGACGCCTGCCCCGTGTAGCCGGAGAGGAGGTTGAGGCCGAGCGCCCCCACCGTGGCGATCGCGGCGTAGATGAGCACCGAGATCCAGAAGTCGCTCATGGCGAATGGCGCCGCGAGAAGCGCCACCCCCAGCCCCGCCATCGACAGCCGCGCCAGGCGCGAGCGGAAGAGGCGCACGTCGTCGGCGTACGTGCGCGTCAGGTTCGGGTGCGCCCCGGCCGCGCGACTCAGCATTCGTCCCTCTCCCGGGTCATACGCGACGCACCTCCGCCGTCCCGGCGATGCCGTACGGCCGCACCACCAGCACGAGGAGCATCACGAGGTACGGCGCCACCACGTGCACGTTGGCGCCGAGCCACGGCGCGTGAGGTGTGAGGTATCCCGCGGCCAGAACCTCCGTCACGCCGATGATCAACCCGCCCGCAACCGCGCCGCTCGGCGAATCGAGCCCGCCCAGGATCATCGCGGGGAAGGCACGCAACGCGATGGCGCCCAGCGTGATGTCGACGCCGCGCGAACCCGTCGCGAGGAGGACGCCCGCCAGGCCGGCAATCGCCGCCGCGAGCGCCCACGCCACGCCATACACGGCACCGGCCCCGATCCCCTGCGCCAGCGCCGCCTCGGCATCGTTCGCCGTGGCCCGCATCGCCACACCGCGCACGGAGTACGTGAAGAAGCTCCACAGCGCCGCGAGGACAACGGCCGCCGCCGCGATCGTCCACAGGTCGGCAACCTTCACCATCACCGATCCGATCGACACCGTCGTGATCCCCCACGGGTCGCCGACGAGCACGGGGTCATACCCCCACGTCGCACTCCCCACCTGCTCCAGGATGATGAGGAGGCCGAGCGAGACCATCGTCACCGAGAACGTCGGCTTCCCCACGAGCGGCCGCAGGATGACCCGCTCCAGCAGCGCACCGAGCAACGCCATCGCCAGCATCGCCCCCGACACCGCCACCCAGAAGGGCATCCCGCGCACCACGCGCAGCTCGTGCGCCACGAAGGCCCCTAACACCACGAAGCCGCCCTGCGCGAAGTTGATCACCCCGGTCGACTTGTAGATCGTCACGAAGCCGATGCTCACCAGCGCGTACACCGCGCCGAGCGAGATCCCTGCCACGAGGTACTGGAGGAGGTCGCTCACCGGTACATCGCCTCGATCACGTCGTGGAACTGGGCGGCGATCGCCTTGCGCTTCACCTTCTGCGTCGCCGTGAGCTCTCCCTCCTCGTGGTCGAGCTCCTTGGGCAGGAGCGTGAATCGCTTCACCTGCTCCACCGGCGCGAGCGTCGCATTCACCTGCTGGACCCACGCGTCGATCAGCTGCACCACTTCCGGCCGCGACGAGAGGTCGGCGTACGTGGTGAAGGCCACGCGCTGCTGCGTCGCCCAGTTCCCCACCGTGTCGTATTCGATGCCGATCAGCGCCACGAGGTACTTCCGCCGGTCGCCGACGACGATCGCCTCGCGCACGTACGGCGAGACCTTGAGGGCATTCTCGATCCACGACGGCGAGACGTTCTTGCCGCCGGCGGTAATCAGGATGTCCTTCTTGCGATCGGTGACCTGCAGGAACCCTTCCTCGTCGAGCGTCCCCACGTCACCGGTGTGCAACCAGCCGTCGGGGTCGATCGCGGCGCGCGTCGCTTCGTCGTTGCGATAGTAGCCGGCGAACGTCCCCGCACTGCGCGTGAGGATCTCGCCGTCGTCGGCGATGCGGAGCTCGCACCCCGCGTAGCTCTGCCCGACCTTGCCGATGCGCACCTGTTCCGGGCGATTGAACGTCGCGATCGCGGTGTTCTCGGTCATCCCGTACCCCTCGCACACCGTGACTCCGATCGCCCAGAAGAACTCGAGCACGGCGGGGGCGATGGGGGCAGCGCCACTCCCCGCCGACTTCACCCGCACCAGCCCCAGTCGCTCGCGCAGCGGGCGATACAGGCAGAGCCAGCCCAGGGCATACCGCAGGTGATCGAGCGGTGTGAACGCCTCTCCCGCGATCCGCTTCCGCGCCAGCCGCTGCCCCACCGAGAGCCAGGCGCGGTAGTTCACCCGCTTGAGCCACGAGGCGTCCTGCATCCGGATCTCGACCGACGCCAGCATCTTCTCCCACACGCGCGGGACGCCGACGAATCGGTGTGGCTGCACCTCGCGCAGGTCCTGCACGAGCGATTCGCCGCCGCCGCCGAAGTTCACGGTGACGGCGCTGCGCAGCGAGAGCACCGTGGAGAGCAGTCGCTCCAGGATGTGGCAGAGCGGGAGGTAGGAGAGGATCTCCTCGCCCTCCTCCCAGCGCAGCGCCGAGAGGATCGCGGTCGTCGCGGCATCCAGGTTGGCGTGCGTGATCATTGCCCCCTTCGGCGGCCCGGTCGTCCCCGACGTGTAGACGAGGATCGCCACCGCCGACGGCTCGATCCGTCGCACACGTTCGGCAAGCGCCGCCACCGTCGCGCCGTGGCCTAACGCCTCGAACGTCTCGCGCGTCATCAGGAACGGGTCGACGCCGAGCGCGTATACGCCGCGCGGCTCGAGGACGACGACACGCCGCAGCGCAGGGAGCCGCTCGCGCACCGCCAGCACCTTGTCACACTGCTCCTCGTCCTCCGCCACGCACACCACCGCCCCCGAGTGCTCCAGGACGTACTCGATCTCGGCGGCCGGTGACGTCGCGTACAGCCC
Source organism: Gemmatimonadaceae bacterium (assembly GCA_046327755.1). GTDB lineage: Bacteria > Gemmatimonadota > Gemmatimonadetes > Gemmatimonadales > Gemmatimonadaceae > SCN-70-22. The sequence goes on along the minus strand of JAXLXW010000006.1, from coordinate 297,696 downwards.
CACCGAGATCGCGCCCAGCGACTGGATCGCGAGGTCGGCCACCACCCATTCCGGGCGGTTGTCGGCGAGGATCGCCACGCGATCGCCCGGCTCCACCCCCAGCGCCTCGAAGGCGCGCGCCTGCACCGCGACCCACTCGGCGTACGCCCGCCAGCTGTACTCGCGCCAGATCCCGAGGTCCTTGTGGCGCATCGCCACGCGATCGCCCAGGCGTCCCGCCTGCTGCAACAACGTCGCCGGGCCGCTTCGCACGCCGGCCCGCAGCGTTGCATCTGACGGATCGGACTCGGCCAGCAAGGTCGCCGTCATGCCGCCCCCCCGAGATAGGCCTCGACCACCGCCGCATCGCCGCGCACCTCCGCCGGCGTCCCCACCCGCAGCACGCGCCCGAAGTCGAGCGCGAGCACCCGGTCGGCCAGGTCCATCACCAGGTGCATGTCGTGCTCCACCAGGAGCACCGCCACTCCCAGTGCGCGACGGATCTCGAGGATGAAGCGCGCCATGTCCTCGCTCTCCTCCTGGTTCATCCCCGCCACCGGTTCGTCGAGGAGGAGGAGCGTCGGCTCCATCGCGAGCGCGCGCGCCAGCTCGAGGCGCTTCCGCACGCCGTACGGAAGCGTCGCCACATGCGCGAACCGATACGACTCCAGCTCCAGCAGCTCGAGGATCGTCTCGCAGTGCGCGCGATGCGCCAGCTCCTCGCGCTTCGCCTTCCCGAGCCAGAGCGCCGCCGCGAGATAGCCCGTCGTCATGCGGTGGTGCCGCCCGAGCATCACGTTGTCCAGCACCGTGAGGTCATTGAAGAGCGCGAGGTTCTGGAAGGTGCGCGCCACGCCGCGTCGCGCGATCGCCACGGGGGACATGCGGTCGATGCGCGCCCCCTGGAACCGGATCTCGCCGGACGTCGGCCGGTACACCCCGCTCAGGCAGTTGAAGATCGACGTCTTCCCCGCCCCGTTGGGCCCGATGACGGCGAACAGCTCACCCACGCGCACGTCGAACGAGACCTCCGACAGCGCGGTGACCCCGCCGAACGTGAGCGTCACCCGATCGAAGGCGAGCAGCGGATCGTCGCCCGCACCGGGGGCGCTCATGCGCTCCACCGCTTCTTGCGCCGGTACGTCTTCACGTCGCGGAACGAGCTGCGCGTCGCCTCACCCATTCCGAGGTAGAACTCGCGAATGTCCTGGTCGCGACGCAGCGCCTCGCTCGTCCCCTCCTTCACGATCTTCCCGTGCTCCAGCACGTAGGCGAACGACGACACCCCTAACGCCATCGCCGCGTTCTGCTCCACCAGCAGGACCGCCGTCCCGTCGGCATGCACCTGCTGGATGATCTCTCCCACCTGCGCCACCATGCGCGGGGCGAGGCCGAGCGATGGCTCGTCGAGAAGGAGGAGGCGAGGCGCCGACATGAGGGCACGCGCGATCGCCAGCATCTGCTGCTCGCCACCGGAGAGGTAGCCCGCGATCGCCTGTCGCCGGGTGGCCAACACGGGAAAGCGGACGAACATCGCGTCGCGTCGGGCCCGACGAACCGCAGCATCGCCGACCGTGAACGCCCCGGCGACGAGGTTGTCCTCCACCGACAGCTCGGGGAAGATGCGTCGCCCCTCCATCACCTGCGCGATCCCGCGCCGCACGATGGACGCGGGCGAGCGACGGTGCACCGCCTCCCCGTCGATCGCGATCTCCCCCTTGGTCACGTCGCCGCGATGCACGTCGAGCAGCCCGGTGATCGCCCGGAGGAGCGTCGTCTTCCCCGCGCCGTTCGCTCCCAGCAGGGCGACGACGGAGCCGGTGTCGACGCGCAACGAGATCCCGCGCAGCACGAGGATCACGTCACTGTACACCACCTCCAGGTTGCGCACGTCCAGCAGCGGTGCGGTGGGAGGCATGCCCTATATTCAGCGATGGACGAACCAGCGCGGCATGCGGGACGCGGCGCCGGCACGGTGGGAGAGGGGGGATCGTCCTGCGGTGCAAGGCGCGGCGAGTATACCGCGCCCTGCAATCAAGCGATAGGGGTCTCGTCCATCGCGATCGACGCCTCACGCCTCACATGTCCGTGGCCAGCACCTCACGCGAACGCTTCATCGCCTTCCGACGCTCGCTCCCGCACGCGCCACGCCTGCACCACACACGCGTTGCAGCGCGCGGGCTCGACTTCGCCGTCTTCACCACGCCCGAAGTCCACGGCGCCACGCCGCTCGTCTGCGTCAACGGCGGGTTGCTCTTCTCGCACAAGCTCCTCTGGCCGGCGCTCTCCCCGCTCGCGCAGCGCCGGCAACTCATCTTCTATGACCAGCGCGGACGCGGCGAGAGCAGCGCCCCGCCCGGGGTGCAGGCGGCGCGCCTCGAACACGATGCCGGCGACCTCGCCGCACTGCGCACGGCCCTTGGCTACCGCCGCTGGGATGTCCTCGGGCACTCATGGGGCGGTGGGATCGCCCTTCTCGGCGCCGGGCAGGATCAGGCGGGCGTGCGGAAGCTGGTCCTCGTCGACGCCGTCGGCCCGCGCAGCGAGAGCTGGCTCCCCCACTTGCACGACGCCGCCCTGGCCAGGCTTGCGGCGCCACAGCGTGCAGTGTTGCAGCACATCGACCCGGTGACGCTCCTCACGGGCGACCCAGCGGCACAATCCGCCTACTCCCGGGCGATCTACCCCGCCTGGTTCGCCGACCCGGAAATGGCGCAACTCTTTGTCCCGCCTCGCAGTGAGTCGCGTACCGGGGGGGCCGTCGCTGCCCGCCTCCGACGCGAGGGATACGACTGGACGCCCTTGGTACGTGCCGTGCAAGTGGAAGCGCTCGTCCTTCACGGGGCCGACGATCTTCTCCCACCCTCGGTGGCACGGGAGCTCGTCGCCCTCTTGCCGAATGCCCGACTTTCGATCATTCCACAGGCGGGGCACATGCCCTTCTGGGAACAGCCGGAAGCGTTCTTCGGCCAGGTTGAACAGTTCCTCGGCGGCGCGTAGGCTCCTGCGCTCACGCCGCACGCGCAGCACTCGCCGGTCATCATGAAGCGTCTGGATCTCGTCTTCGCCATCACCCTCACGTCCCTCGCCGGCTTCGTCGGCGTGGAGGCCTACGCCATGCGCGGCCAGGTGGGGGAGCGTCACGTCGTGGGCTCGGCTGGCGCAAACGCGTCAACGATCCCGGTCGAGGACGAGTCACCGCGCCCTAACCGGCGAGTGCGGAAGGGTAGCGGCGCGCCTCCGGTCAACAACGATCGCTCGCTCGTCGACGTGCGCACGCGCCTCGAGCTCTCGGGGGCCGGCACCTACATCGGCGAGGTCCTCGCCGCGCATGACTCGGCGCTCGCACGCTGGCCCGATCGCGCCGGACAGCCGCTGCGCATCTGGATCCAGCCCATCGCCCGGCTCCGTGACTGGACGCCGACCGCGATCCCGCTCGTCCGCGACGCCTTCATCGAGTGGGGCGAGGCGGGGGTCCCGCTCAACTTCTCCTTCGTCCTCGACTCGGCCTCCGCCGACGTGCGCGTCACCTGGATCGACCGCTTCAGCGAGCCGATCTCCGGCAAGACGCTCTGGTCGCACGACGACCGCTGGACGATCCTGGAGGCCAACATCGTCCTGGCCGTGCACCATCGCACCGGTGAGGTCCTCGACACCGCCGCCACGCGCGCGATCGCACTGCACGAAGTGGGGCACCTCATCGGCCTCGACCACACCACGGACACGACGTCGATCATGACGCCGCGCGTGCGGGTCAAGACGCTCTCCCCCGCCGACCGCGCCACCGCACAGCTCCTCTACATGTTGCCACCGGGCCCGGTGCGCGAGCGCCAGGGCGAGGATCGTTAGGCGACGGGGCGGCGCGCCCCCCTCCGCAAACGAACGCGGGCCGCTTCGCATGTCGCGAGCGGCCCGCGTCGTCGTTCAACCGGCGTGAGGATCAGCCCCTACCACTTCAGCGTCGTCGTCATCGGCTTGCGGCGACGCAGCAGCTGCAACCTGAGCTCGCGGTCGCGCGATTCCTCCACCGCCTGCAGGAAGGTGAGCGGCGACGCCAGCGGCTCCCCGTCGACGGCAAGGACGACGTCCCCGGCCCGCAGCCCCGAGCGCTCGGCAGGCGACCCGCGCCCCGCCGTCACCACGAGGAGCCCGCGCTCCACGCCTAACGCCTCGGCCAGTTCCGCCCCCACGGCCACGAACTGCGCGCCGGCAAAGACCACCGTCGACGCGCTCGACACGCCGGCGATCGGCGGAAGCGGTGGAAGCGGCGGCGACGGAGCCGCCGGGGGCGACGGGACCGTCGCGACGACCGGCGTTGGAGGCGTCGGCGACGTCGGGGCCGAGGGACTCACCGTCGTCGCGGCAGGGACCTGCCCGCGTTGCACCACGATGCGCGCCTGCCCGGACGGCGCCGCGGCCGACTCGTCCGACGTGATCGTGAACGTCAGCTGCTGCATCGGGGCAAACGCCGCCGCGATGCGCTCGTCGATCCATGGGCACGGCGAGGCAAAGTCGCCCGGGCGCGGCTCGACCGTCACCGTCAGCACCTTCGTCTCCATCCCGCGTCGCACCTTGAACGGGATGCGCGTCCCCGGCTTGAGGAGCGGCGTGAAGTCGATCTGCGCATCGCGCAGGTCGCGCCCCGACATCGCGAGGATGCGATCGCCGCCGCGCACCCCTGCCTTGTCGGCCGGCGATCCCGGATCGACCGACTCGATCTCGGGATAGTCGACGAACCGCATCACGAGCCGCCCGTCGTCGTCGCGATACGCGCTCGCATCGGCCGAGTAGTAGATCCCGACCCACCCCTCCGGCTTGGCCGCGGCGCAGATGTCGCTCAGCCGCCGCTGGATGCGCGTCCCGTCGTTCTCCAGCGAGGCGAGCTGCGTCCGCATCTTCTTCAACGACACCTGCACCTGCGCGCGCGCCTGCTCCGCCAGGTTGGGCGACCGCAGCGCCAGCTGCAATTCCTGCACGTTGCCGAGGATCGCCAGCGACACGCGCTTGCGCTCCAGCAGTTCCTGCACCAGGCGGTCGACTTCCTGCTCGAACGGCGACTCTTCACGCGCGGCCTCGCGCGTTGCCCCACGCGCGTTGTCGCGCACCGTCACGCGGCGCTGCTGCCCCTCGACCACGCGCGGCGCTGCCACCAGCGGCGTCGCCACCAGCAGCCAGACCGCCGGCGCCAGACGGCGCCAGCGCCCCCCGGCCCTGAAGGAGGTCGAACGGTGGGAGACGAGCGGTCGCGTCATCAGAAGCTCCCCAGCTTGTTGCCCACCGGGAGCGTGGTCCCCAGTCGGCGCAGCGTCTGTTCGCGGGCGCTCAGCGTCGCCAGGTAGTACTGGTTGATGTACGGATCGGACGGCGCATCGCGCATCGCCTGCTGCATGGTCTGCGCGGTGCGGTCGAGCGCGGCCAGGCGGGTGCGATACTGCTCCGGCGCCGCCTCCGACGACGACGTGTCATGCGTCGCCAGCCAGGCCGCCGCCTGCTCGTACTGCCGTTGCGCCTGGTCCAGCGCCGCGAGCGCATCCTGCGACGTGCCGAAGTCGCTCCCCGGGTTCGACGCCGGGATGACGTTGGATGGCGCCATGCCAGCCGATGCCGGCCCGCTCACCGACGAGTCGACCAGCGCGCCGGCGCCGCCGCGCAGCGCCACCGCCTCCACGACCTCCATCCCCGTGCTCATGCGCCCCAGCACGGCCCCGCCGCCCACCAGCACCACGACCGCCGCCGCGCGTCGCGCGACGTCCACCACCGAGCCGAAGCGACGGCCACGGGTGACCGTCCCCTGCACCGCGGTCGCCGCCGGCGCCTTCACCAACCCCTCCGCCCGCAGCCGGTCGCCTAACGCGTTCCACTCCGTGAGCGGTGGGGCGATGCGACGCCGCTCGTCGTCGGCCATCACCACGAGGCGGCGGTACGCCTCCAACTCGCGCGTGCAGCTCACGCAGGCGACGAGGTGCTCGCGCTCCGCGGGCGTCGCGCCCCCGTCGACCAGCTCGGCCAGCCGTTCAATAGGCAGGTGCAGCATGTTCCCGGTCCGTGTCAGCCCTGAATCCATCGATGACGTGCGACAGCATCTTCCGCAGCCGCGCGCGCGCCTTGAAAAGTTGCGACTTGCTCCCGCCGGGCGTGATCCCCAACTCGGCGGCGATCTCCTCGTGCGTGTAACCCTCCACGTCGTGCATCAGGAAGACGGTGCGGGCGCCGGGCGAGAGCCGCGACGCCGCCTCCTCGATCGTCTGCGCCAGCAGCGCGCGATCGCTCCCATGATCCACCGACGCCGTGTCTTCGTCGATGTCGGTCTCGAGCTTCGCCAGGCGCCGCGTGCGGCGCAGCGCGTTCAACGTGCGGTTCACGGCAATCCGGTGCGCCCACGTGCCGAACTGCGAATCGCCACGGTATGTGGGAAGTGCCCGGAAGATCTGGATCCACACTTCCTGCGCGATGTCCACCGCATCGTCCGCATTTCCCACCAGGCGACGAACGACCGCGTCGATGTGCGGGGCGTGTTGCGACCAGAGCTGTCGCATCGCCCGCTCATCTCCGTCGATGGCGCGCTGGATGAGGGAATTGTCGGTGGCCATGGCGTTCCGGGAACTCTACCTGCTTCGTCACGTCCCACCGCCGGGTGGGTTTACCCGCGTCCGTCGGAATCGCTGGGATTTTCCGCCTTCAAGAGAGAGGAATTGACCCACCCGATCGGGGGTTTTCGTCTCCAGCAAAGGACGCAGTTTGCGCGTTGTCGTCCAGCCTGCCCGCCGTCCGAAACAGCTCTCAAAAGAGAACGTACATGAGGTAGAGAAGTCCATCTCTCTACCTTGCAACAACCTAGACATCTTTTTATTGTCGATATGAACCGCGAGGCGCTGTTGGTGTAGCCTTTGCGGTCCGATACCTATCGCGATTCGACTCGTCGATGCGATAGCCCTTCGATGTAGGAGTTGTCCCTTGGTCGCCCATCTGGCCCTCGCCCTCGTGCTCGCCGCCGTCACGGAGAAGCTCCCCGTGCGGTCGCCGCGTGCCATGGGCATGTCTGCGGAACGCCTGGCGACCATCGACCGCGTTGTACGGCGCGGGATCACGGCAGGTGGATACCCCGGCGCCTCCGTGGTGATCGGGCGCCGCGGCGCCGCCGTCATGCAGAAGGGCTTCGGTCACCTCGGGTGGACCTCCGAATCGCCCGACGTCAACGCCGATCGCACCATCTACGATCTCGCCTCGCTCTCCAAAGTCATCGGGACGACGACGGCGATCATGATCCTGTACGACGAAGGGCGCCTCGATCTCGACGCCCCCGTCTCGCGCTACATCCCCGAGTTCTCCGGCGGGATGAAGGATCAGGTGACGGTCCGTCACCTGCTCACCCATCGCTCCGGCCTCCCCGCCGGACGCGAACTCTGGCGCATGACCTCCTCGCCCGCCGAGGCGAAGCAGATCGTCATCAACACGCCACTGTACTGCCAGCCGGGCGCGTGCTACGAGTATTCCGACCTCGGCGCCGACATGCTGGGGTGGGTCGCCGAGTCCGTCGCCGGACTGCGGCTCGACAAGTTCCTCGCCGAACGCGTCTTCAAGCCGCTCGGCATGAACGACACGTTCTATAACCCGCCCGATTCCGTCCGTTACCGCATCGCCCCGACCGAGGTCGCCCCGCCCCGCGGATATCCCCTCAAGGGCGAGGTGCACGACGAGAACGCCTTCGCGCTGGGAGGCGTCGCGGGTCACGCCGGACTCTTCTCTACCGCCGCCGACCTCGCCGTCTTCGCCCAGATGATGCTCAACGGCGGCGTGTACGACGACGTCCGTATCTTCTCCGATAGCACGGTCGCCCTCTTCACGCGCCGCTCCGCTGGTACCCGCGCCCTCGGCTGGGACACCGCAGAGGGACAGGGCGGTTCGGGCGAGTACCTCACCTCGGCCGCCTACGGACACACCGGCTTCACCGGGACCTCGATCTGGATCGACCCGGACCGGCAGATGTTCGTCGTCCTCCTGACCAACCGCGTGCACGCCGCCCGCGCGCGACGTCCCGCCAAGGTCATCGCCGACGTCCGCGCCGACCTGGCCGACGCCGCCGCCCTCTCGGTCGAGGACACCGACCAGATCCTGAACATGCCCGCCTCGTTCCGCGCCGATCGCGCCGACGGGTGGAACAAGGCGGTCCGTCGCTCGCGCCACTCGCGTCGCAGCGCCAAGGCCAAGTCGTCGCGTTCGTCCAAGACGGTGAAGGCCAGCAAGTCGCGCAGCGCCAGGACTACGTCTTCGAAGGCCCGGAGCTCGAGCGCCAAGGCAAGGAGCTCCGCCAAGTCGTCGAAGGCTTCCAAGGCAAAGGCTCGACCGACCGCGAGCGTGCGCTCGTCGAGGGGAGCCGCCACGAAAGCCCGGACGGCCAGTTCGCAGCGTCCGCGCCCGGCTGCCAAGCGCTCCTCGGTGAGCGCCGGCGGCCGCTGAACCGACGTCACGCCCGACAGACCGAGCCGCCCTCGCCGGCGGCTCTTTCTTTTTCCCTGATTTTTCCCGAACGCCTTGATCGGAATAGCCCCTCGCGCTGATCTTGGTAGGCAGCATGCGAGGATTACCGATGTACGAGAGCGCCTCCGTGGACGTCGCAGACTTCGACTCGCCCGAGCAGCCCGAGCAGCAACTTCCCTCCGCACCGCCCGCTCCCGCCTCCACGGCCAGCGCCCCCTCCGTGGGCGGGGCGGACGGTGCGGCGCCCGGCGCTGAGTCGACGCTGACCACCGACCAGGTCAAGCTGGCGCTGCGCAAGGTCAAGGATCCGGAGCTCAACCTGAACATCCTCGACCTCGGGCTCGTCTACGACATCGCCGTGAGCGGCAACGACATCTCGATCGACATGTCGCTCACGTCCCCCGGCTGCCCCAGCGGTCCCGAGATCATGGGCGACGCCGAGCGCCAGCTGAAGACCATCGAGGGCGTCGGCGCCGTCGCGGTGAACCTCGTCTGGAGTCCCCCGTGGACGCCGGAGCGGATCGAACCGCGGGTGCGGGCGTACCTCGGGTTCTGAAGGGGCAGAAGACGAGAGGACGAGAAGACGGGAAGACGAGAGGGACACTCCGGGTGGGGTGTCCCTCTTGTGTTTGCCGGGGGCTGCACGCCCCTGCTCGCCTGTGGCGACGACCTACCGAACGACAGCGGCGAGCGACTCGACGCCTGCGTGATCGACCGCGCTCACCGCAATGACCGCGGGCGGCGCGTCGTTGGCATCGAGCGGCAAGCGCACGCTGCGCTCCGAGGCGGGGATGATGCGCGCGTACCAGCCGTCCGCATAACGAGCGCGCACCACCCACCAGTGCGGCTCGCGCACGTGCGACACGGTGGAATAGCCGGGGACGGCGGTGCGATCGACGGGAGCGCGGGGAGCGGGGGTCGCCGGCGGGCGGCGGGCGCCCGGAGGCGGTGCCTCGACCAGCGGGGCGTCGCGGCGCGTGATGTCGAGCTCCACCATCCTCGGCTGCGGGACGCGGACCACTACTGGCGCATCGGGGACGCCGCTGGCCAGCCACGGCGACGGCGGGACGAGCGCCGGCGGGGCGTAGAGCCCGTTGGCCAGGCGCGCGTTCATCGAGTCGCGGTCCACGAGGAAGGCGTCCATGCTGAAGTGGACGTTGCCGCTGTTGGGGGAGAGCTGGGCGCGGGTCTCCTGGACCTGGTCGAGCAGCTCGCCCACCGACCAGGGCGCATTGCGCCTGGCGGACGACCGGGATGTGTAGTTCCCCGGCCAGATGTTGCGCCCCTCATGGTTCTGCGTGCGCCACCAGGCCAGCAGCTCGCGATACGACTGCTGCGGCGCCGAGAGCTTCCAGTAGAGCTGCGGGGTCCAGTAGTCGACCCACCCTTCCATCAGCCACTTGCGCGAGTCGGCGTAGAGGCGGTCGTAGGCGTCGAAGCCCCGCACGGACTCGGGAAACCCCGGGCGCCAGATCCCAAACGGTGAAATGCCGAACTTGACCCACGGCTTGGCGCGCTTGATGGCGGTGTACAGCTCCTCCACCAGCTGGTCGACGTTCTGCCGGCGCCAGTCGTCGCGCGCCAGCGTCCCCTCGCGAGACTTGTACGCGCGCCACGAGCGCTCGTCGGGGAACGGGATCTCCCGCCCACGCCGCGTCCGCTCCGGGTACGGGTAGAAGTAGTCGTCGATGTGCACGCCGTCGATGTCGTAGCGGCGCACCACGTCCAGCACCACGTCGACCGTCTTCTTCCGCACGACCGGTTCCCCCGGATCCATCCAGGTGAAGGGGCCATAGGGGTGCACCACCGCCGGGTTGGTCCTCGACAGGTGCAACGGCGACTTGGTGCGCGTCGTGTCGGCCGGGTGGCCGGCGCGATACGGGTTGAACCAGGCGTGCAGCTCCATCCCCCGCCGGTGCGCCTCCGTCACCGCGAAGGCGAGGGGGTCCCACATCGGTTGCGGCGCTCTCCCCTGCTGCCCCGTGAGGAAGTACGACCACGGCTCCAGCCGCGACTGGTACAACGCGTCCCCCGCCGGCCGCACCTGCAGGATGATCGCGTTGAGGTGAACCGCCTCCGCGACGTCGAGCAGGCGGAGGAGCTCGACCTTCTGCGAGTCCACGGGGAGCCCGGGGCGCGACGGCCAGTCGATGTTGGAGACCGAGGCGACCCACACCGCGCGAAACTCGCGCGCCAGCGGCGGGGCAATGGTGTCGGCGAGGGGGTCGCTGCCTAACGCCGCGTACGGGAGCCCGCGCGCCGGCGCACTCCGCTCACCCTGGACACCCTGGTCGCCACGGTCGCCCTGCTGCCCGAGCGCCACCGCTGGCCCTCCCGCTCCCGCGACGACTGCGACCAGGGAGAGCGCCGCGAGGGTGGCACGCCGTGCCCCCCGCTCAACCATCCCGATACGGTGAGGTGGCGTCGTCGGAGCTTTCCTTCTCCTCCTTTCCGCCGTTCGGGATGTCGCGCAGCGCCTTCACGAACGCCGGGCCCAGGAGCTCCACCTGCCACTGGCGCAGCTCGGGGATCTCGCGCAGCTCGTCGAGGTGGCGCGGCTTGGCGCGCGCCACCGCCTCCAGGCGATCACGGGCGCACAGCACGCCGGGATCGAGGTCGAGGTCGGCCGCCGCTTCGTCGCGCACGCGCTTGAGCCGCGCCACGCGATCGTCGAAGTGCGGGTCGCGCTCCCAGCGCGGCGCCTTGGGAAAGCGTGGGAGCTCACCATCGGGGACGGCACGCCCGCGGGCGCACGCGTCGAGCAGCTCGTGCCCGCGGTTCTCCAGGATCCCGCGCCCGATGCCCTTCACGCCGCGCAGCTCCTCCATCGTGCGCGGCGAGCGGCGCGCCAGCTCCAGCAACACTTCGTTGGTCACCACGCGGAAGGTGCTGCGGTCGAGCGTCTTCGCCACGCCGTCGCGCCAGGCGACGAGTTCGCGCAGCAACGCCAGCTCGCGCCGCGACAGGTCGCGGGCCCCCTTGAGGCGCAGGAAGGCCGTCCCCTCGTCCTCGCTGGGCCACTGCGTCCCTTCGAGCCGCGAGAACTCCTCCCGCGCCCACGCCCAGCGCCCCTTCTGCTCCAGCGTGTCGCGCAGCCGCTCGCGCAGCCCCAGCAGGTGCATCGTGTCCTGCGCGGCGTAGTCGAGCATGTCGGGGGTGAGCGGGCGCATCGACCAGTCGGCGCGCTGGTGCTTCTTGTCGAGCTTCACGCCGAAGTACTGGTCGAGCAGCGCGGCGAGCCCGAACGCCTTGATCCCCAGCAACTGCGCCGCGATGCGCGTGTCGAAGATGTTCGTGACGCGCCACCCGTAGTCCTGGTGCAGCAGGCGCAGGTCGTAGTCCGCATCGTGGAAGACGACCTCCACGTCGCGCGACTCGAGCAACGTGCCGAGGCGCGACGGCGAATCGACCTTGAGCGGATCGAGGATGGCGTGATGCGCATCGGTCGACAGCTGCAACAGGTAGATCCGGTCGACGTACCGATGGAAGCTCGCACCCTCCGTGTCGATGGCCACGACCCGCGTCGACTCGATCGACGACAGGAAATGCTCCGCGGCCTCGGGGGAGTCGAGGAACAGCGGGCGCGATGGATCGGATTTCCGTGAAGCGGTCACTGGGTCTCGTACACGTCTGGCAGGCCGGGCGACTCCCCGCAGGGCGCCGCCGACCAGATTCGGCCGCACTCGGCCGGAAGATCAGGGCGATTTCGTAATGTAGCACGGGCCGCCGGGCCCGTCCCCCCATCACCCGCGACCGGCATCGGGGAGATGGCCGGAACGTTCGGGGAATCGACGGCACGGGGCGTCCAGCGATTCCCCTCGACCACGGCGGCGCCGGGGCCCATGTTAGCCCCTCCCGGCGTGCCCCCCCGCCCCACCCCTTACCCCCAACGCCTTCCGATGATCGCGTATTGCGACGGGGTCGAGATCGGCTACGACGACGCGGGGCAGGGCGACGCGATCGTCTTCATCCACGGCTTCCCGCATCACCGCGGGCTCTGGTCGGCGCAGATGGGGGCGCTCATGGACCGCGCCCGGTGCATCGCCCTCGATCTCCGCGGCTTCGGCGAGAGCACCGTCGCCCCGCCCTACTCCGTCGAGCAGTACGCCGACGACGTGGCGGCGCTCCTCGACGCCCTCAAGGTGGAGCGGGCCGTGATCTGCGGGCTCTCCATGGGGGGCTACGTCGCCCTGGCCTTCTGGCGGCGCCACCGCGCCCGCGTCCGCGGCCTCGTCCTCATGGACACGCGGGCCGGCGCCGACGCCCCCGAGGCCCGCGAGCGCCGAGACCAGATGATCGCCACGGCGAGGGAGCGCGGGAGCGCCGCCATTGCCGACGCGATGATCACCGGGATGGTCGGCAAGAAGACACGCGAGAAGTGCCCCGAGGTCGTCGACGACGTTCACCGCATGCTGGAAAGCGCCCCGGTCGACGGCGTCATCGGCGCCCTCGGCGCCCTCCGCGATCGCCCCGATTCGACCTCGACGTTAGGCACCATCGACGTCCCCACCCTCATCGTCGTCGGCGAGGACGACGCCCTCACGCCGCCCAGCGAGGCCATGCTCCTGCACGCCGGCATTCGCTCGAGCACCCTCGAAGTCATCGCCGGCGCGGGGCATGTGGCAAACGTCGAGCGGCCAGCCGCCGTCAATCACGTCCTCACCGAGTTTCTGGCGAGACTCTCGCTCTCCTGAGAAGAAGAGCAGGCGGGAGTCGGGCGATCGCGCGCCTAGCCCAGCAGGTACTCCGTCAACTCCCCCAGCGACCGCGCCACATGCTCCGCACGCGTCTCCCCGCTGTCGCGGATCGCGTCCAGGCGCACCGCGCGCATCCCCACCCCCAGCGCCCCCGCCACGTCGGTGCGCTCGATGTCGCCCACGTGCAGCGCCTCGTGCGGCTCCACGCCTAACGCACCGAGCGCGGCGTGAAAGATCTCGGGGCGTGGCTTGGCGTGGCCGATGTCCATGGAGTACACCGTCGCCGCGAAATAGCCGCGGACGCCGTCCTGCTCCAGCACCAGGTCCTGCGCGCGCCCGCTCGCGAAGCCGGTATCGGAGATGATGGCGAGGGCGTAGCGCTCGGAGAGCCGCTCCAGCAGTTCCCGCGCGCCGTCGAGAAAGGGGGGCGGGAGTTCGAGGAGCGTCCGGTCAACCGTCTCGACCGCGGCCGCCACGTGCTCGCAGTCATCCGGGCGCTCGATCCCCAGCTGCTCGAGCATCCAACGGATCCGCTCGGCGGTCTGGTAGCCGCGCTGTTCGTCGCGCCACCAGCGCATCGCTGCCTCTGCCGACGCGAGGTAGAGGCGGTCGAAATCCGCGCGGTCGATGGAGTGGCCGAGCCCCCGGACCATGCCAAACAGCGCCTCCCGCCGCCGCGCAACGCGGACGGGCTCGGAGGCGCCTTGGTAGAGCGTGTCCCAGTAGTCCAGGGTGATGGCGCGCAGCATCTCAGCCGTGGGAATATCTGGTCACGGGGTGCCGGCGCTCCGGGCGGGACGGCTTGGCGTTCCGCCCGGTCCTGCTGGGGGAGGGCGTCAGCGGGTCGGGCGACCCGGCGGGTTCGCGCTCTTGAAGACGTCGCGGTTGATCTGGATGTACTGCCGCTGGTTGGCCGGGACGTCTTCCTCGGGGAAGATCGCCGTCACCGGGCACTCCGGCTCGCAGGCGCCGCAGTCGATGCACTCGTCGGGGTGGATGAACAGCTGCTGCTCCCCTTCGTAGATGCAGTCCACGGGGCAGACATCCACGCAGGCCTTGTCCTTCGTGCCAATGCAGGCTTCGGTGATGACGTACGGCATGATCCCAGATGGTTGAGCCGGTAGGTAGGCCGATGGTACAGGCGGACTGACAAGTATATGCGGTCCGCGCGGCGGACAATAGACGCTGGACATCGCCCCCGCGGCACACCAGATAGACGCACATGCGTGTGACCATCAACGGCCGGGCGCGCGAGCTGTCGCCCGAGCCCCTCGAGAGCCTTCTCACGACGCTCCGCGAGCGCCTCTTCCTCACCGGGACCAAGCAGGGGTGCGACCGCGGCGAGTGCGGCGCCTGCACCGTCCTCCTGAACGGGGAGCCGGTCTGCGCCTGCCTCACGCTCACCCAGGCCTGCGACGGGGAGTCGGTGACGACGGTCGAGGGGTTGGCCGCCGGCCAGGTGCTGCATCCGCTGCAGGAGGCGTTCATCGCGCACGACGCGGTGCAGTGCGGGTTCTGCACGGCCGGGCAACTGATGTCGGCCGCCGCCCTGCTGGCGCGCGACGCGTCGCCCGACGACGACGCGATTCGCGAGGCGATGGCGGGAAACCTGTGCCGCTGCGGGACCTATCCGGGAATCGTGCGCGCCATCCACTCGGCCGCGCAGGCCATGCGTGCCAGCGCCCCCATCCACGACTCGACCGTGAGCGCGCCAGCCGACACGCGGACCGGCACATGAGCGAGCCTAACGAACGCCAGGGGCGGCGCTTCGTCTCGACCGTGGTCGAGGTGGAAGGGCGGCGCGAGGTGAAGGTCGTCGAGCTCCCGGCGCACGACCCGGCGCCGTGGGGCGACGACGCCTCGCTGTCGATCGTTGGACAACGCGTCCCGCGCGTCGATGCACGCGAGAAGGTCACCGGGCGCGCGACGTTCACCACGGACATCCAGCGCCCGGGGATGCTGCACGCCGCCTTCGTGCGCGCCCCGATCGCCCGCGGGACGGTGACGTCGATCGATGTCGCCGCCGCATTGCAGCTGCCGGGCGTCATCGACCTCCTCACCGGCGCCGACCTCCCCCGCGCCATCCGCGCCGGCGGGCTCCCATTCCTGGGGGCGTCGGTCACGTATCCCGGACAGCCGGTCGCCGCGGTCTGCGCCGAGTCGCGCGAGCAGGCCCTCGCGGCGGCCAAGGCAATCCGCGTGACCTACGAGGCGGCCCCTTTCGCCATCAGCTTCGAAGCGGCGACCGCTTCCGATGCGCCCAGCGTGCGCGGTGGCAACGCCAACGTCATGCGCGGCTCCCCGTTCGTCGTCGAGCGGGGCGACGTCGTCGCGGCGCTGGCCACGGCCGATGTCGTGGTCACGCGGGAGTACCGCACGCCGTCGCAGCTCCACTCGCCGCTGGAACCGCACGCCGCGGTCGCCGAGTGGGACGGCGATCGCCTCACGGTGTGGGAGTCGACGCAGGGGGTCTTCCGCGTCCGCGACGAGCTGGCAAAGGAGTTGGCGCTCCCCAAGTCGCACGTGCGGGTGATCAAGGACTACATGGGGGGCGGCTTTGGCGGGAAGAACAACGCGGGGACGTACACCTTCGCCGCCGCCCTCCTCGCCCGCCGCACCGGACGCGCCGTGCGCTGTGTCTTCGAGCGCGACGAGGAGCAGCTCGACGGCGGGCACCGTGCCCCGTCGCGGCAGGTGGTGACGTTAGGCGCGCGGCGCGACGGGCGCCTGGTCGCCATCGACGTGGTGTCGGAAGTGGCGTTAGGCGCCACGGGATGGGAAGGGGGGCCGGCGGCGATCTTCCGCGAGATGTACTCGTGCCCCAACGTGCGCACGCACGAGACGTTCGCCTACGTGAACACGCAGCCGATGATGGCCTTCCGCGCCCCGGGGCATGTGGAGGGAGCGTTCGCCCTCGAGCGGACGATGGACGTCCTGGCGCGTGAACTCGGGCTCGACCCGCTGGCGCTCCGCCTGACGAACTTCGCCGAACGCGACGAGTCGGCGGACCGTCCCTACTCGGCCAACGGGCTGCGGCGGTGCTATGAGGAGGGGGCGCGGCGCTTTGGGTGGGGAACGGCGGGAGCGGCGGGAGCGGCGGCAGACGGCGGTGAAGGAAATGGTACAGAGCGGAAGGATTCGGTCACGTCGAACGGGGGCGGCGGGGCGAACGTGTTGTTGGGGGGGCCCCCCCGCGCCCGCCGCCGCGGCGTCGGCTTGGCCGCCTGCGTCTGGGGCGCCGGCGGCGGCCCCCCCGCCTACGCCACCGTCCGCCTCAACAACGACGCCTCCGTCGACGTCCTCAGCGGAACGCAGGACCTCGGCACCGGCTCGCGCACCGTCCTGGCCCAGGTGGCCGCCGAGTCGTTAGGTGCGCGCCTCGCCGACGTCCGCGTCATCCTTGGCGACACCGAGCGCACCCCGTACGCCGGCAATTCGTGGGGGTCGATGACGACCGCCTCCGTCGGTCCGGCGGTCCGCGCCGCCGCCGAGGAAGCGAAGCAGAAGCTCCTCGAGGCGGCAAGCGAGATGCTGGAGTGCCACGTCGACGACCTCGTCGCCCGCGACTCCATCATCACCACCCGCGACGGCGCGCGCCGCATGGGCTTCGCCGAGGTCACGCGCAAGCTCGGCAACGTCATGATCATGGGACAGGGATCGCGCGGCCCCAACCCCGCCGACGTTGGTCTCATGTCGTTTGGCGCGCACTTCGCCGAGGTCGAGGTCGACGTCGAGACCGGCGTCGTGCGCGTACTGCGCATCGTGGCCGCACACGACGCGGGGCGCATCATCAACCCGATGCTCGCCGAGTCGCAACTCAACGGCGGGATCCTGCAGGGGATGGGCTTCGCCCTGTTCGAGGAACGGCATCTCGACCCGCACTCGGGGCGCCCGGTGAACCCGTCGTTCCACGACTACAAGATCCCCACCATCGCCGACCTGCCGGCGCTTGACGCCTTCTGCGTGGAGGGGAGCGACACGCTCGCCAACCACCTCGGGGCGCGCGGGCTCGCCGAGCCGCCGATCATCCCCGTGGCCCCGGCGATCGCCAACGCCGTGGCCGACGCGTTAGGCATCGAGGTGCGCGAACTCCCGCTGACGCCATGGCGCATCCTCACGGCGCTGCGCGAGGGGTAGCGCGCGGCGCGAGCCCGCGTCGCGCGAGCCCGCGTCGCGCGAGCCCGCGCGGCGCGACGTCACGCGACGAGACGTCGCACCGTGCGTCGTCTCGCGGGGCGCCGGGGCGGGCGTTAGGCGCTGCCCTGGGCGCGCTCCTCGCCGGCTCGATCGCCGGCGCCTGCGCCGGCACACCCGCGCCCTCGCCGGCGACGCTCCCCGCCGGGACGACCGACACCATCTGGTACATCTCGGCGCGAGGGCGGGACGGCCGGCGCGAACGAACACGACCGGCGCAGGTGCTCGCCTACGGCTTCGTGGTGTTCGACCGTGGCGGGCGGGGCGTCCCGCCGGGCGGCTCCCCGCCCAGCACCGTGATCGATTCGGTGCAGCTGACGGAAGAGACGTTCGGCCAGGCGATCGCCGAGCGCCTGCGCGCCACCCCCGCCCCGGACGACTACGCGGTCCTCTACGTGCATGGCTTCGGGACCTCGCTGCGCGAGGCGTGGACGCACACCGCCACCGCGCGCCATCGCGCCGGCGCGCGCGCGCCCTGGATCGTCTTCTGCTGGCCGTCGCGGGGGAGCGGGATCGGACCGCCACGGCGCGGGGCGCTCCTCACCAGCGCCTACCACGACGACTCGGCCGCCGCCGCGGCGAGCATCCCGTCGTTTGTCACGGCCACCCGGCGCCTCCTGGCCGGCCTCCCGCCGGCACAGACCGTCCTGCTCGCCCACTCACTCGGCGGACAGCTCCTGGGCGAAGGGCTGACGAGCGACGACTCGCTGCAGCGGACGCTGCGCGCCGCGCCGCTGCGCGCCATTGCCTTCATCGCCCCCGACGTGGAGGCGTCGCGCTTCGCCGACTCCCTCGTCCCCGCGCTGCGACCGCTCACCCAGCGCCTCGTCCTCTATGCCTCGGAGCGCGACCGCGTGCTCCGCGTCTCGCGCCAGATCCACGGGAGCGATCGCGCCGGGCGCCGCAACGCGCAGCCGCTCCTGCGCCCGGGGCTCGAGACCATCGACGCGTCGAACGCGCGGACGAGCGAAGGATGGTTCACGCGAAAGTTTGGGACGCATCACTCCGTCAAGCGGGCCTGCGGGATCCTCTTCGACCTGGGCTTCGTCGTGGGGCGCCAGCGCTCGCCGATGTGTCGCCTCACCCTCGGCACCGGCTCGACGACACCCGATGGAGAGTGGCGTCTGGCGAGGGAGGCCCTGCCGATGGCGGACGACGCGAGCGCGTCGTGCGACGCCTTCCGCCCAGCGCTCACCCCTGGTCGGTCGTTCAGCCGGAAGTAGTCCAGCGCCTCCTTCGCGCTGCGCCTCACCCCCGCCACGCACGTCCGAGAACCGCCGACGCATCCGCGTCGCGGTGCCGATTGCCGGTCGCGGTCACGCAGCCCTACATGGGAGGGCACTGGCGCTCCCCGGCAGGATCGCCAGGGGGGACAGGCTTGCGGGAGGTAGGTGTGCGTCGAGGCATTCGGTTGGTCGTCGCGAATCTCGCGACGTGGCTGGGCGTGGTGGCGCTCGGGTCGATCTTGTCGACGCGCACGCTCCCCGCGCAGCGGCGCCTCCCCTCCGACGGCGGCACCACCGTCTCGCTCGGCCAGCCGGTCAAGTGGCAATGGTCCCTGGGTGCCGCCACCGGCGTGCGCACCCAGCCGGGCGACGAAGCCGCCGTGACCGAGGCGCGCGCCAGCCTCTATCGCGACCTCCTCTACCCCGTCCTCGAACTCGGCGGCATCAAGCTCGAAGGCTACGCCGGATCGCGCGACACGCGCACGCGCAACGGGGCGCGCATCTCGTTCTTCTCCCCATTCCTGCGCATGGGGGCCGGTCTCGACTTCGACGTCGGGGACCGTCAGCTGCACACGTTCTACACCTTCGAGCATCCGGTGCGTCGCGGCGGGATCTTCCATGATGGGAGCCAGCTGCGCATCGACTTCGAACCGACGTCGGGACGCGCCTTCATGGTGGGCGTCGAGAAGCCGATCGCCCGTCGCATCCCGCTCGGGAGCACCCGCCCCAAGGACGACAAGACGCGCCTGCTCGCCAAGCGACCGCCACGCATCGCGCTCCCTGCCGACTCGCTCGCCATCCGCGCCTCGCTGGGCGTGATGCGCGACGCCGCGCTCGACATCCAGCGGTTGTGTCTCCCCTGGATCGACCATCGCGCCGGACGCGCGGGCGACGCGCAGGTGCTCGCGCGGCTCGACACGCTCAAGGCGGCGGTGGCGCGGGCGGCGCGTGACACGGCGGGCGACAGCGGCAGCGTGATCGAGCGCGAGACTCGTCGCTTCCACGCCGCGATGGAGCTGGCCTTCGCGCGCGCCCTCGATCGCGCGGGCGGGAGCGCCCCGTTGCCGACCGCGGAAGCGGCGCGCCGGGTCGCGCGACGCGCCCGCCAGGTGCTGCTCGATGAAGTCCTCCTCCCCTACGACCGCCTGATCGGGCAGGAGAAGGACGAGGACACCACGCGCGAGTACGCAGTGCTGGCGCGCGGGAGCTTCGCGGAGTGGCTGGTGGTCGAGTCCGGACTCCCGCATCGCGCAACGGACGCCGTGCTGGCGACGTTCACGCAGGTGCTGGAGACGGTCGAGGAGGTGCGGGCCGCCGCGTCGCGAGAGGTCGAGGCCTCGCGCTATGTGTGGCTCCCGTTGCAGCTGGCGCTCCTCCCGGAGGAGCACGACACGCAGGACGAACTCGACGCCCTCATCGCCCGTGCCACGCGCGAGCCGTTCACGGACGGGAACAGCGTCTCGTACGTCATCAACGAGCAGTTCCAGTACCAGCTGAGCCGGACCATCCGCGCCGCGCGCGACTACCACGTCCTCTGGGTGCACGACATCCGCGGCGTCGACGACCGCAAGCACCCCGACGAGATGACGTATCGCCACGTGCTGCGCAGCTACCTGGCCGCCATGGTCGCACGGGTGCGCGAGTACGACAGCACCGGGCGCTTCCCGGTCTACCTGATCGTCCTCGACGAGTGGTTCTACGCGGCCAACCGCTCGCGCCTCTTCCTCGACCTCCTCGAGGATCCGCTCTTCCGACAGCTGCAACTCCCCGCGGGATACGAGGCCTGGGAGGATTCACTGGGGGCGGCGCAGGACTCGCTGCGCGCCGCCATCGCCCGGTCCACGCTGCTGCAGGCGCAACGCCGCCAGTACGGCGACGGCTGGATGCGCAACCTGATCAAGGTCCACGTCAGCATCACCAACGCCGCCGATCCGACCTTCTGGAGCTGGCGCGTCGCCAAGTGGTTCCCGGTCCAGGACAACTGGATGCGCGACCACCGCAAGCTCGTCTTCTACGACCTCACCGAGGACGACCTCTATCGCGGCGAGGCGATCTTCAGCGGCGCCGGTGTCGGCGAGCACTACGCCAACACCGCATGGGAGGATCGCGGCCTCCTGGTGCGTGGTCCGGTGACGCTCGCCCTCAAGGACGCGGCACGCGACCTCTTCCTCAAGCAGGGGATCGCCGAGCGCGACCTCCCGCCCGCGCTCCTCCCGCGTCCCCGCGCCCTGGACTACGACGCGCAGGTCGCCCGCTTCACCGACGGGCATCCGCGCACGTTGCGCGCCGTCGCCCTGCTCAATGGAACGGGCTTCGACGACAAGATGGTGAACCTCGCCAAGGCCATCCTCTACACCTGCATGCCGGCCGGGTCGGTCATCAAGGTTCCCGACTCGCTGTGGAACGCGCCATTCTGGGGGTCGGCCTTGTTAGGCGCGACACTGGGCGGGGCGCGTGTCCTTGTCATCTCCCCGTCGTTTGCCAACGCGCCGGCGCGCGCCTTCGGGTCGATGGTCCGCTCGCGCGAATTGATGTGGAGCCTCCTCCAGGCGTCGGACGCCCTCGCCCCGGAGATCGCGGCCAGCGGCGGACTGCTCCGCGTGGGGATCTACGCCTCGGAGTACCGCATCACCGACATCCCGGGCAAGGTGCGCGCGGTGCGGCGCACGCTGCAGCGCGAACCGTGGCTGCGCGACCTCTTCGCCTATCCCCCGGAGGTCTACCCTGGGCTCGACTCGCTCGCCAACGCGCTCGATTCGCTCCCCGCGCTGCGCGATACCACCCCGGACTTCGAGGCCGACGGTGGCTCGAAGCTCCATCTCAAGGCCAACTTCTTCGCCTCGCGCGAGGCGTGGAGCGCGCTGGGGCGCTACGAATGGGTGGAGATGACGCGCGAGTTCGTCGCCGGTCGCATGGCGCAGGTGCAACTGCGCCCGGCCGCCGTCGCCTCGTTCCGCGAATATCCCAACGCGCTCATCGACGTCGGCGGTGACGAGATGCAGCGCTGGTTTGCCTCACTCACCGCCGCGCAGCGCGAGCGGGTGGTCTTCTACACCATCCTGGGCTCCCACAACCAGAACGAGCGCAGCTTCGCCATGGACGGCGAGGTCGCCATCATCCTCTCGCAGTGGCCGGCGGTGATCCCCTACCTCGACCTCATCTCCATCATCGGACAGACGAAGTGGATCCAGTCGACGGCGGAGCTGAACGCGCTCCTACCGCCACGCCCGGGGCGCGCCGTCCGGCTGGCGCACTGGTTCAAGATGATGTTCTGAGCCGCGCTACCCCTTCCACGGCGGCAGCTTGCGCGGCTCCCGCCAGAGCTCGGGGTTGTGCCGGTACAGCGTCACCTTGCGCCCGATGGTCTGGATGATGTCGGCGCCTAACGCTTCCGCCATCTGGGCGGCCAGCGCCTTGGGCGACTCCTCCAGCGTGCGCGCCAGCGCCACCTTCACCAGCTCATGCGTGCGCAGCGCGTCGTCCAGCGCGCCGAGCGCGGTGTCGCTCAGCCCCTGGTGCCCGATGTGGATCATCGGGTCGAGATGGTGCGCCTCGGCGCGCAGCTCCGCGCGTTCCTTTCCCTTCATGATGGTGTGCGGATCCGCCCGGCCCGGGCGAGGTAAGGGCGCGGGTTCAGCGGGTCGCCGTCCCACCAGCGCCCGTTCCCGCGGTACACGAGCACCTGGAAGTGGAGATGCGGCGCATTGGGCGGCGCATTCCCGGTGGTACCAACGTAGCCGATCACGTCCCCCGGTTGCAGCGCCTGCCCCTCGGCCAGCCCCTCGACGTAGCGATCCAGATGGGCGTAGTAGTAGACGAAGCGCTCCGAGGGGTCGATCGCGTACACCGTAAGCCCCCCCAGGTTGTTCGACCGGACCTTGAAGACCCTCCCGGCGTCGGCGCTCAGCACGGGGGTCCCGCGCGCCGCCATGATGTCGAGCGCCGAGTGGATGCGCTCCCCGCGGCGCGCCGTGAAGGTGTCGGGGACCTTTTCCGGGGCGATCCCGGCGACGGGGACCATCAGGCGCTTGGCGCGCAGGAGCGTCGCGAGGTCGGCGGAGGGGGCGCCGGCGGTTGCCGGGTTGGCGGGGAGCGGGAGTTCCATCGGGTCCGGCGCCGGATCGGCCGGACCGGGGAGGGGGCGGAGGCCGGGGGCGCACGCGGCGAGAAACGAACAGCCAACCGCGACGAGCCATCGCGCGGTTCGCGTCCGGTGCGCCGCTGCCGCCCCTGCTACGCCGTCGCGCGACACGCGTCGTACCAACGAACGGCCTTGCACCTGTCCCGCTGCGCGGCCACCGACACGTCCAGCGCGCGAGACATCGCGCAGGGCGCCGACGTGCGTGTCACTGGGAAGGAGGAAGAGCGCCACGACGGCACGATTCATTCGTACGCAGCACCACGCAAGGGCGCTCGCAGACAAACTCCCCCCAACGTTTCGTCGCACGTGGAGGTCCACATGTTCCCGTCATCGTCGTCGCCGACACGCACATTCGCCTGGCGTCGTGCCGCCACTCGCCTCCCCTCGATGGTTGCCGTCACCCTCCTCGCGCTTGGGGCGGCGGGGTGCGACGACATCACCGGCCCCGGGGGGCGACTCTACAACGAGCAGCGCGACCTCACGTGGGCCCGCCGGACGTGGACGGCGCAGTACATCACCGACTACGAGTATGTCGTGCGTCGCGACTGCTACTGCGGCCTGGGCGGCGTGGCCGTTCGTGTCACCGTGCAGGGCGATCGTGTCGTCGCGCGGGAAATCGACGGCACCTCGACGCCCATCCCGTCGTCGATGAACTACCTCTACCCCACCATCGGCGGCCTCTTCGCACTCGTGCAGGACGCCATCGACACGCGTGCATACGAGGTCGACACGAGCTACGACCCGCGCTACGGCTTCCCGACCGACATCTGGATCGACTACGATCGGCGCACCGCCGACGACGAGGAGGGGTACGTCCTGCTTCGCTTCCGCTCGTTGATGCGTTAGGCGTCCCTTCGCGCGCGCCTCACCGCTCCCACGCGAAGCCCTGCGCCAGGCGCTCGAAGCGCGCCGTGCCCGGGGTGAAGGCGAGGATCGCCGTCCCGCCGCCGCGCGGCGTCCAGGCGCGCGCCGCGAGGTCGTCGATCCCATCACCATCGGCGTCGAGGGCGTGGAGCACCTCGTGCGCGCGGAAGCGCAGGTCGCGGATCGTCGCCTTGCGCGGGGCACCGGCGCCGACCAGCAGGACGCGCTCGCGCACCCACTCGTAGTCGCCCGCATACAGCGTCACGACCACCACGCCGCGCGCCTCGCCGAAGCACCCCTGCGCCATGCTGCGTCGCGCCCGCAGCGACTTCTTCAGCCGCTCGTACAACGGCTGGTCGGTCGAGGCACGGAGCGAATCCTCCGCTTCGCGCGCGATGACCTTGAGGCGCGCGACGAAGGCTGAATCGACCGCGCGGTCGCACGGCGCGGCGCCGCCATCGCCCGACGTCCCCGCCGACACGCTGTCGGCAGGGGCGCGCCCTCCCGGGCGATGCGCCGCGACCACGAGCGGGTCGGTCACCCGCGCGATCGAATCGACGAGCGGCGTGCTCTGCAGCGTCCCGACGATGCGCCCGCTGTACGCCTCAAAATCTCCGATCGTCGCTTCTGCCTGCCCCCATGGCCCGTGCAGCGAGAGCGGCATCCCCTGCTTGAACGGCGACGTGGCGCGCGCCGCGTGCACGAAGGCGGCAAGGCGCGCCGGGTCCTTCTTGAGGTCGATGTCGATGCGCCCCAGGTCCACCACGAGCTTCCGGTTCCGCGCCGCCGCCACGAACCAGTCCTGCACCAGCGAGGCGAAGACGAGACGTTGGGCGATGGTGTCGGCGAGCGGGGCGAGATGAACCCCCTGCGACACGCCGGCGCTCGTCGACGCAGGCACCGGGTTGGTGTTCGCGACGCCTGGCGCTCCACCGGTCGAGGCAGAGTCCGCTGCCTGCGCGCCCGCCAGCGGTGGGGTCGACGCAGTATCATTCGCCGGCGGCGTTTCGGCAGGCTTCGCCTGGCAGGCGGCGAGGGCGACCGTGAACACCGCGGTGAACGTCACGGCCAGCGCGCGCGACGTTTGCCATAGTCGCCCCCCGCTCTGCGCGCGAACGCGGCCGGCCGGAACGGCGTTGCCTAACGCGGCCGGGACGGGGCGCCGCGTCGGGGCGGGCACGGTGGGTGGGGTGGGAACGTGCAGCTGCACCATCGGCGACATGTCGACGGGAACTTAGTGACCGTCGGGTCGCCTTGAAACTCCGATCTCGACCTCATCACGCATGGCCGCGATGCACTACAGCCGCCCCACCACACTGGACGACGCCGTCGCCCAGCTGCAGGCACCGGGGGCCCTCCCCATGGGCGGTGGGACCGACCTCCTTCCGCAGCTGCGCGAGTCGCTCGTCATCCCCGAAGTGCTCGTCGACCTGCGGCGCGTCGCCACGTCGAGCGACATCACCTGGCACGCGGACGGGGCCGTGACCATCGGGGCGTCGGCCCCCCTGGCCCGCCTCGCGCGCGATGCCGGGCTGCGCGACGCCTTCCCCTGCCTCGCCGAGAGCTGTGCCGCCGTCGGCTCGGCGCAGATCCGCACCATGGGGACGCTTGGGGGGAACCTGTGCCAGCGCCCGCGCTGCTGGTACTTCCGCCATGGCTTCTCCTGCCACAAGAACGGCGGCGACAGCTGCCGCGCCGAGGTGGGGGAGAACCACTACCACAGCATCCTGGGGGGCGGCCCCTGCTTCGCCGTGCACCCATCGGACCCCGCCGTCGCGCTCACTGCGTTGGAGGCGACGGTGCACGTGGCCGGCGCCAACGGCGCGCGCGATCTTCCCATCGCCGAGCTGTACACCCGCGCCGCGCGCCCCGAGGGGAGCGAGACGGAGCTTGCAGCTGGCGAAATCGTCACGGCGGTCACCATCCCCGCCGTGTCGCGCGGCGGGCGACAGCGCTTCGACAAGGTGATGCAGCGCGGGGCGTTCGAGTTCGCCCTCGTCTCCGTCGCCGCCATCAAGCGCACCGATGGCGAGGTGCGCCTGGTGCTGGGCGGGGTGGCGCCGCGCCCCTGGCGCGTGACCGACTCCATCGAGGAGGACGTGGGGAGCGGTGGGTTGAGCGACGACGACATCGAGACGCTGGGGGTACGCGCCCTGTACGACGCGCGTCCGCTGGCGCACAACGGCTACAAGGTCGACGTCGCGAGCGCCGCGCTGTCGCGCGCCATCGCCTTCCTCGAGGGGCGTTAGGCATGTCGCACCTCGACGTCCCGCCCCCGCTCGGCGTCCTCATCGTCGCCACCGGGCTCGAACGCGATCCCGAGCGGGCGCAGTGCGCCGACGATCACCTCGACGTGCTCATCGCCAACGCCGCCCTGCTGGGGGCCATCCCCATCGTGGTCGTGCACGACGGATCGCCGCGCATCGCCGCACCGGGGCGCGGCTTCCGGCTCCCGCGCTCGGAGCGCGACGACCTGAGTGCGATGCGGCTGGGGCTGATGCAGTTCGCCAACGCCCCGGTGGGCGCGGCGCTCGTGCTCCCCATCGAGTCGCACGCGGTGAATCCACAGATGCTGCGCGGGATGATCACCGAGGCCACACGGCGCGGCCTGCCGCTGGCGGCGGGGGCAGTGCACGGTGCGTTAGGCTTTCCGCTCTACGCCGTGCGCGACCTGTGGCGCGAACTGATGACGACGGAAGGCGGGCTATCCGGCGTCCTGCGCGCGCTCGGCGCGCGCGTGCTGGCGGTCGAGATCGAGTAAGGACTCGCTAGCTCCTCGTCCTCTCGCCTGCTCGTCTTCTCGAACTACCGTCCGCCGACGAAGGCGAAGTTGTCTTCCGTGACGAGGTGGCGCGCATCCGAGAGCGGAATGTCGCGCACTTCGCCGACGGCGAAGACGTACTCGCGCCCCGTCCCCTTGCCGCGCACGCAGACCGCTTCGTCGCCGACGTGGCGCACGGAGATGCGTCGTTCGACGCCGAGTGGCGCGATGGTGGGGTTGAGCGAGGGGCGATGCTGGAGCATGACGCGCCGCGGCCGAGGGTGCAGCGACTCGAACCGCGCAACGCCGTCGACATCATCGACAGGGTCGATGGGGTCCGTGGGATCCATCGTGTCGGTCACGGTGCAGGACGAAGAAGCGAAGCGTTCGTGGACGGTCGACATGTGCGTGCTCGCGTGATCGGAGGGGCGTGTGTCGTTCGCGCGGTGGAGAGCGGTCCAGCCTTGCCGAGGCGCCATCTCACGAATAGTCGTCGGCACCTGGCCGGCGCTGGGCGCCGGCGCGCCGGCGACTATTCGTGAGCTGGCGTGTAGCGTGGCAGCGATCCGTGTGGTGCGGAGCGGCGGTGCTGGTGCTCACGGAAGAGAAGATCGGCGTGCGCCAAACGGCTGTATACTCGGGGAACCCCGCGATGTGTGGGTGTATCGGGGCGGGGCAACGCTCCTGGAAAACGTTTTCGTGATGTAGCTTACACACCCTAAGCGTCTCATTCGCTCTGTGCTCCGTTCTCACCGTCGACCAGGCGCGTCATGCGAGTTCTGTGGGCCGTCATCAAGCGGGAATACCTCGAGCGCGTTCGCACGCGGTGGTTCGTCATCGCGACGCTCTTCGGGCCGCTGCTGTTCGGATCGCTGATGTTCCTCCCCTCGTACCTGGGGCAACGCACCAAGGCCGCCGCGGACGCCGCACGCATCCGCATCCTCGATGCGACGGGGACCAACCTGGGCCAGCTGGTCGCTTACGAACTGGGCGGCGGGATCACCGGAAACCCGTCCGCCACGCAGGTCGAACAGGCCACAGCTGCAACGCTCCCTGACGCGGAGCGGCGAGCACGCGCGGCGGTGACGTCGAAGGAGCTGCGCGGCTACCTCGTCCTCCCGGCCAACATCCTTGTCTCGGGGAGCGCACGTTACACCGGCGTGAACGCCACAGCGATCGCAGACATGGAACAGCTGCGCAACACGGTGCAGCGCCAGCTGCTGACGGCGCAGATGGAGGCCGCCGGGGTGGAGTCGTCCACCGCCGAACGCATCAGTAAGCTGCGATTCAACCTCAAGGCGGATCGCCTGACAGCGAGCGGGGAGAGTGGCGGCTCGGGACGCCTGTCGCTCCTCTTCGCGATCACCGTCTCGATGCTGCTCTACTTCACGATCCTGCTCTACGGCCAGAACGTGCTGCGCAGCGTGATGGAGGAGAAGCAGACGCGCGTGGCGGAGGTGATCGTGGCCAGCGTGCGCCCCGGACATCTCCTGGCCGGAAAGGTGCTGGGCGTGGGAGCGGTAGGGCTCACGCAGATGATCATCTGGCTCTCCGCGTCGCTCCTGATGGCGAAGTACCGCGCACAGCTCCTTTCCCTGCTTGGGGTCGGAGCAATGCCGCTCATCGGCATCCCCCCCATCTCGGTGGGGATGGTGATCTCGCTCGTGCTCTACTTCCTTCTCGGCTACATCCTGTACGCCGCGCTCTTTGCCGCGGTCGGCGCGATGACCAGCACCGAGCAGGAAGCGCAGCAGGCACAACTCCCCGTCGTGCTCCTGCTGGTGGGGGGAATCATGTTCCTTCAGCCGGTCCTGAGCGCCCCCGAGGGGACTCTGGCCAAGGTGCTCGCATGGATCCCGTTCACAGCGCCTATCATGATGCCATTGCGCATGACGGCGGTGGAGGTCGCGCCGTGGGACATCGCACTCTCGATCCTCCTGCTCCTGGCCGCGTCCTACCTGGCCATCGTTGTCGCAGCGCGAGTCTATCGAACCGGCATTCTGATGTACGGCAAGCGGGCGTCGCTCCCCGAGGTCTGGCGCTGGGTCCAACGCTCAGGCTAGTGGATAATCCACACACACTTTCGTTGACTTATTTCCCGAATCCGCCCATCTTCACTCCCCCATGGCTGGATTCGCCCCCTCTTCGCCCCCCGGCTACCGCGGCCTCCGCGGCGACGTTCTCGTCGCCCTCAAGAAGGCCCAACCCCTCACCGCCAAAGAACTTGGCGCGCATTTCGGGGTCACGCCCAATGCCCTCCGCCGGCATCTCAAGGAACTCGAGGCCGAGGGACTCGTCCGGTACCAGCGCGAAATCCGAGGCGTAGGCGGACCGGTCTTCGCCTACTCCCTCACCGACGACGGCGAACGCCTCTTCCCGCGCGCCTACGATTCGGCCCTCAACGAAGTCCTCGAGCTCGTCCGGCAGCAGATGGGATCCGACGGCGTCGTCGAACTCTTCAGGAAACGGTGGGCCGACATCGCCGAAAAGGCGAAACCGGAACTGGCCCGCCTTCCATTAAACGAAAGAGCGCAGCGCCTGGCCCAGCTCCTCACCTCCCTCGGCTACATGGCCGAGGCGTCGCCGGGAGACACGGCCACGCTGCGCGAGCACAACTGCGCCATCCGCGCGGTGATCGAGCGCTTCCCGGAGATCTGCGTCGCCGAAGAGCGCTTTCTGGCCGAAGTGCTCGGCACCAGCGTGACCCGGCAGACTCATATCGCCGCCGGCGCCAACTGCTGCGAGTACTGCATCCACCCGTCCGCACCGACCGAAAACGCTGCGGCGGCAGATGCCCCGTCGACCATGCCGTTGACCGCTGCGTCGCCTGGCGAAGACCACGCAGCCGGCGTCACGACCTTCGTACAACTCGCCTCCGCGCGGGCCCTTCCACCCACGCTCCAGCCTGCACTGCAGGAGATGCCATGAGTTCCGCCATCGACCAACTGGTATCGAAAGAATACCAGTACGGCTTCACGACCGACATCGCGACCGACACGATCCCGCCGGGGCTCAGCGAAGACGTCGTGCGCCTCATCTCGGCCAAGAAGAACGAGCCCCCCTTCCTCCTCGAGTGGCGCCTCAAGGCGTTCCGCCGCTGGCAGCAGATGACGGAGCCGCACTGGCCCAACGTCACGTATCCCAGCATCGACTACCAGGGGATCTCGTACTACTCCGCGCCGCGGACAGCCAAGCCGTTAGGCAGCCTGGACGAGCTCGACCCCAAGATCAAGGAGACGTACGACAAGCTCGGCATCCCGCTCCACGAGCAGAAGTTGCTCGCCGGCGTGGCCGTCGACGCCGTCTTCGACTCGGTCTCGGTCGGCACCACCTACAAGGAAGAGCTGAAGAAGCACGGGATCATCTTCTGCTCCTTCGGCGAGGCGGTGCGCGAGCACCCCGATCTCATCGAGAAGTACCTGGGCTCGGTCGTCCCCTACAGCGACAACTACTTCGCCGCCCTCAACTCGGCGGTCTTCTCGGACGGCTCCTTCGTCTACATCCCCAAGGGGGTGCGCTGTCCCATGGAGCTGTCGACGTACTTCCGCATCAACGCCGCCGACACGGGGCAGTTCGAGCGCACGCTGATTGTGGCCGACGAAGGGGCCTACGTGAGCTACCTCGAAGGGTGCACCGCCCCCAAGCGCTCGACCAACCAGCTGCACGCCGCCGTGGTGGAGATCGTCGCCCTCGATAACGCGACGGTGAAGTACTCGACCGTGCAGAACTGGTACGCTGGCGACGAGGAGGGTAAGGGAGGCATCTACAACTTCGTCACCAAGCGCGGCAAGGCGTTCACCAACAGCAAGATCTCGTGGACGCAGGTGGAGACCGGCTCGGCGATCACCTGGAAGTACCCCAGCGTCATCCTGCAGGGCGACAACTCGACCGGCGAGTTCTACTCGGTCGCGGTCGTCAACAACATGCAGCAGGCCGACACGGGGACCAAGATGATCCACATCGGCCGCAACACGAAGTCGAACATCGTCTCCAAGGGGATCTCCGCCGGGAAGGGGCAGAACTCCTACCGCGGCCAGGTGAAGGTGATGCCCAAGGCGGAGAACGCACGCAACTACACGCAGTGCGACTCGATGCTCATCGGCAACGCCTGCGGCGCGCACACCTTCCCGTACATCGAGGCGCAGAACAACTCCGCGACCATCGAGCACGAGGCCAGCACGTCGAAGATCGGCGAGGACCAGATCTTCTACCTCAAGCAGCGCGGCATGTCCGCCGAGCAGGCGGTGTCGATGATCGTCTCCGGCTTCTGCCGCGAGGTCTTCAAGGAATTGCCCATGGAGTTCGCGCTCGAAGCACAACAGCTCCTCGGCATCACGCTCGAAGGGTCCGTCGGGTAGTCGCCGCGATTCCAGCACACCACGAAGAGCCTTTCACCGCAGAGAACGCAGAGAACGCCGAATCACGCGAAGTCAGTCGGAGTCGCGTGGAGACGTACTGAGGCAACAAGCGCCATCGTCCGCTTCCACGCACCATCGCCTCTGCGTACCTCCGCGTTCTCTGCGGTGAGAAGCCCTTGATCTTCATCTCCCAAGACAAACCCCAATGCTCGTCATCAAGAATCTGCGCGCTACAGTCGCCGACAAGGAGATCCTGAAGGGCATCAGCCTGACCGTGAACGCTGGCGAAGTGCACGCCATCATGGGCCCCAACGGTTCCGGGAAGTCGACGCTCGCCCAGGTGCTCGCCGGCCACCCCGGCTACGAAGTCACGGGCGGTAGCGTCGAATACGAAGGCAAGGATCTCCTCGAGATGGAGCCAGAGGAGCGCGCCCATGCCGGCGTCTTCCTGGCGTTCCAGTATCCGATTGAGATCCCCGGCGTCTCCAACGCCTACTTCCTCCGCACGGCGTACAACGAAGTGCGCAAGGCGAACGGGAAGGAGGAGGTCGATCCCATGGACTTCCTCGACGTCATGACGGAGAAGCTCAAGCTGGTCGAGATGGACGAGGCGATGCTCCAGCGCTCGGTCAACACCGGCTTCTCCGGCGGCGAGAAGAAGCGCAACGAGATCCTGCAGATGGCGGTGCTCGAGCCCAAGCTCGCGATCCTCGACGAGACCGACTCCGGGCTCGACATCGACGCGCTGCGCATCGTCGCCAACGGCGTCAACAAGCTCAAGCGCCCGGACTCGGCGACCATTGTCGTCACGCACTACCAGCGCCTCCTCGAGTACATCGTCCCCGACTTCGTCCACGTCCTGGCCAACGGGCGCATTGTGAAGTCGGGCGGCAAGGAACTCGCGCTCGAGCTCGAGGCCAAGGGCTATGACTGGCTGCTCGACGAGCCGGCGGCGGTGGGAGGTTAAGGTGAGCACGGCACCCTATCGCGAGCACTTCGCGACCATTCCCGCCGAGGGGCCGGCCTGGCTCGCTCCGCTGCGCGAGCGCGCGCTTGCCGCGTTTGAGCAGTACGGCTTCCCGACGACGAAGAACGAGGACTGGCACTTCACCTCGCCCGCTGCAATCACCGAGTCGTCGTTTGCCCCGATGGCGCACTCGTCAGGCAGCGTCACCTCGGCCGACCTCGTCCCGTACCTCGTCGGGCACGCCGAGTGGCCGACGTTGGTTTTCGTGAACGGGCGCTATGCGCCGGCGCTCTCCCGCGTCGACGCCCTCCCCGACGGCGTTCGCATCCTGTCGCTCGCCTCGGCGCTGCACGAGGAACCCACGCTCCTCGAGCAGCACCTGGGGAAGCTGGCCGAGTTCGACAGCCAGGCCTTCGCCTTCACCGCGCTCAACACGGCGCTGATGCGCGACGGCGCGGTGTTGCACGTGGCGAAGGACACCGAGGTCACCACGCCGATCCACCTCCTCTTCGTCACCGATGGCAGCGCCGAGGGGGGCGTGGCCTACCCGCGCAACCTCGTCGTGATGGAGCGTCACGCCAGGGCGACGATCGTCGAGCAGTATGTTTCGATAGGCGATGCGCGTTACCTCACCAACAGCGTCACGGAGTGCGTCCTCGCCGACGGGAGCACGCTGCACCACTACCGGCTGCAGCGCGAAGGGCGCAAGGCGTATCACGTCGGGCACGTCGAGACGACGCAGGGACGCGACTCGCACTACGTCTCGTTCTCCTTCGCCACCGGCGCCGAACTGTCGCGCACCAACATCTACACCATCCTCGCCGGCGAAGGGTGCGGGGCGACGCTGAATGGGCTCTACATGCTCGACGGCGACCAGACCTGCGACCACCAGACGCGCATCGAGCACGCGGAGCCCAACTGCTACTCGCGCGAGATGTACAAGGGGATCCTCGACGGCACCTCGCACGGCGTCTTCAACGGCAAGGTCTACGTCCGCCCCATCGCCCAGAAGACCGACGGCAAGCAGACGAACAAGACGCTCCTCCTGTCGGACAAGGCGCGCATCGACACCAAGCCGCAGCTCGAGATCTTCGCCGACGACGTGAAGTGCACCCACGGCGCGACGGTCGGCAAGCTCGACGAGATCTCCGCTTTCTACATGAAGAGCCGGGGCGTCAACGCCGACACCACGCGTCGCCTCCTCACCTACGCCTTCGCGGCCGAAGTGCTGGAGACGATCGAGCTCGAACCGCTCAAGGAAGATCTCGAGCGGCTCACGTTGCAACGATACCTGTAGTCTCGCGTTCCTCGTGGCTCCGGGGCTAGAGCAGTTGTTGCTGTTCGAACTTTCCTGGGAAGCACAAGAGCTTTCACCGCAGAGAACGCAGGGTTACGCAGAGTAGTGGTGGCGAGCAATCAGAGACCTCCCCGCGCGTGTCGAGAGACAGACGTCGCCTGCGCGCACCCGCAACTCTGCGACCTCTGCGTTCTCTGCGGTGAATGAACTTCTCAGCGCCTCCTCGCTCGCCGCACGCCGTGACGCGAGCCTCTCGCCATGAAGCCTGAAATGGGACGGTTCTGATGTCCACACAACTGGCGCGCCCTCCCCTGGACGTCGCGAAGATCCGCGAGGACTTCCCCATCCTCGCCATGGAAGTGCGCGGCAAGCCGTTGGTCTACCTCGACAACGCCGCAACCTCGCAGAAGCCGCGCGCCGTGATCGATGCCCTCGCGCACTACTACGAGCGCGAGAACGGGAACATCCATCGCGGGGTGCACTACCTCAGCGAGAAGGCCACCGAACTCTACGACCTCACGCGTGAGACCGCGCGCCGCTTCTTCAACGCGAGGCACGCCCACGAGATGATCTTCACGCGCGGCGCCACCGAGGGGATCAACCTCGTGGCGTCGTCGTTCGCGCAGGGCGTCCTCACGGCCGGTGACGAGATCATCGTCTCCACCATGGAGCACCACTCCAACATCGTCCCCTGGCAGATGGCCTGCGAGCGGACCGGAGCGGTGCTCAAGGTCATCCCCGTCACCGAGGCCGGGGAGCTGGACATGGCGGCGTATCGCGCGCTCCTGAACGAGCGCACGAAGCTCGTCAGCGTCGTCCACATCTCTAACGCGTTAGGCACGATCAACCCCGTCGCCGAGGTCGTGCGCCTGGCGCACGAAGTCGGGGCCGCGGTCTTCATTGACGGGGCGCAGTCGGCGCCGCACGCGCACGTCGACCTCCAGGCCATCGACTGCGACTTCTTCGCCTGCTCCGGCCACAAGATGCTCGGCCCCACGGGGGCGTCGATCCTGTACGGAAAGGAAGCGTGGCTCGACAAGCTCCCGCCGTACATGGGCGGGGGCGACATGATCGACTACGTCTCCTTCGAGCGGACGACGTACGCCAGGCTCCCCTCCAAGTTCGAGGCCGGGACGCCCTCCATTGGCGATGTCGTCGCCTATCGCCATGCCTTCGAGTACCTGGAACAGGTGGGGCTCGACGCCGTCGCGGCGCACGAGCACGAACTGCTCGCCTACGCCACCGAGCAGGTGCGCGAGATCCCGGGCGTCCGCCTCATCGGCACGGCCGCCGAGAAGGCCGGCGTTCTCTCGTTCACCATGGACTGCGCCCATCCGCACGACATCGGGACGATCCTCGACGGCTTCGGGATCGCGATTCGGGCCGGTCACCATTGCGCGCAGCCGCTGATGCGGCGATATGGAGTGCCAGCCACCGCGCGCGCCTCGTTCTACCTGTACAACACGCGCGAGGAGGTCGACACGCTCGTGCAGGCCCTCCACCACGTGCGCTCCGTCTTCGCCTGACGATGGATCTCGGCAACCTCTACCAGGACGTCATCCTCGAGCACAATCGCAACCCGCGCAACTGGGGTGAGCTGTCCCCCCCCAGCGAGCGGGCCGACGGGCGCAACCCGATGTGCGGCGACGAAGTCACCGTCTGGCTCAAGCTCGACGGCGATCGCATCAGCGAGGTCTCGTTCGTTGGCACGGGATGCGCCATCTCCAAGGCGTCGGCGTCGATGATGACGCAGGCGGTGAAGGGAAAGACCGTCGCCGAGGCCGAGTCGACCTTCGAGCAGTTCCACGCGATGGTGACCGGGCATTATGCGTCACCGGGGACCGACCCCATGCTCGGGAAGCTGAAGGTCTTCGCCGGGGTCGCGCGCTTCCCGGCGCGCGTGAAGTGCGCATCGCTGTCGTGGCACGCGATGAAGGAAGCGCTGGAGAGCGGGAAGGCGCGCGCGCGCTGATCGCGCGCCGCAGTCACGAACTTCCGCGCCCGAGTCGAGGACGATCGCGCGACGTTCGGGGACGCTCGTGCCGAACTCCGCGACGAAAGCGCCGCAGTCGGGGACGCTCGTGTCGCACTCCGTGACGAAAGCGCCGCAGTCGGGGGCGCTCGTGAGGTACTCCGCAACGAAGTCGCAGCAGTCGGGAACGATCGTGCCGCACTCCGCAACGATCGCGCGGCAGTCGGGAACGAGCGTTCCTCACTCCGCGACGTGAGAGCGACAGTCGGGAGCGCTCGTCCCGCACTCCGCGACGAAGTGGCCGGAGTCCGGAACGAGCGCCCCGCACTCCGCAACGATCGCGCGGCAGTCGAGAACGAGCGCCCCGCACTCCGCGACGAGGGCGCCGTAGTCGGGAACACGCGAGCCGTAGTCCGGAACGATCCTGCCGCACTCCGCGACGAAGGCGCGACAGTCGCCAACGAGCGTCCCGCACTCCGCGACGAGGGCGCCGCAGTCGGGAGCGAGCGCCCCGCACTCCGCGACGAGGGCGCCACGGTCGGGAACGAGCGTCCCGCACTCCGCTACGAAGTGGCCGCAGTCCGGAACGAGCCTCCCGAACTCCGCAACGACGTGGCCGCAGTCCGGAACGAGCGTCCCGCGCTCCGTAACGATCGCAGGGCAGTCGGGAACGAGCGTTCCACACACCGCGACGCGGGCGCCGCAGTCACAAACGATCACCCCGCACTCCGCGACGAATTCGGGGCAGTCCGGAACGAGCGCACCACAGTCGGAAGCGAATCGCTTCGGCATCCGCCCCTCCCGGACGCGCGAAAGCCCCGCTCGCTGGTCGGCATCACTGCAAGCCGCCGCGTTCGGGACCGCTCCGAGTCCACTACCAATCAGTTGTCAGCCGGAAGTGCACAACGTGCGCGGCACCGGCTTGCTGTCATAACCCGTCCCTGCCCCACCCGCACAACAAGCTTGCCCCCACTCACAACCGCTCCGCACCACACGGAAACGTGTTCGGTGCCGGCACGTCGTGCGTGTCCCCCCAGGGGGAGCAACCGGCGCGCGGGTTCGCCGGCTGCTTCCACCACCCTCACCACCCCACTCCTCCGCCCCACATCCCGACCACCACTCCGCCCCACCCGCTCTCTCCGCCCCACCCCTTCCCCGTTCACATCCCACGTCACCCCATCCATCTCCAGCGCGAGCACCCCCCTGGGTACTCGCCCCACCGATCACCAGCGCGGTATCACGCCGTCGCCCGACGCTCGGCGAACCCCTCCTCCGACTCCCCGCCCCCCCAGACGTCGCCCGAGGGAGCGACGACGCGATACGGATGCAGCGCGCGAACTGCCTTCGACTTGCGATCGAAGAAGCCCGACCGCCGCAGCGACGCCTCGAGCACCCATTCCCAGCCATAGCGCGCCTGGAAGTCGCGCTCGCTCATCCCATACATCTCGTGGATCCAACGGCGCAGCTCCGCGGCGTTCGGCTCGTCCGCCGACAGGAGCCGGTTGACTGAGGTCCGATCCGACGCGAGGTCGGCCAATGCCGCCGCCCGCTGCCATTCCAACGCCCCCCAGTCGCCGAGCAGACGAAGCTGCTCGCGAACGCTGTAGGGGAGGAACGTGACCTCGTTGCGGCGCAGCGCCGGGCGTGTGAAGAGGTCGGCCAGGGTGCGCGACAGTGTGGCCGCGCGCGTGCGGCGCACGATCCAGTCGACCAGGTCACTCGGCGTCGGTCGCGGGCGAGCCGCGACCGCGCGCAGGATCGCCGAAGCCCCTTCGGCGTCGTCCAAGCCGAACACCACGCAGGTGCGCGGGAGGCGACGCGTGGAGCGCATCCCCGATTCCTCGCTCGCCAGGAGGCAGAGCGGGCACCACGGGGCGACGTCCATCTGCGCCTTCACGTCGTTCGTCGTCGGACGGCGCTCGACCGTGTCTAGCAGCGCGACCGACCCCAATTCCGGGGTCTGGTCGTGCATCCGGCGCGCCATCTGGTACGGCGGCTCGAGGATCAGGAGCGACGAGTGGCTCATGGGAATCACGTTAGGATCACCCAGGAGGGCTGTACACTCGTAGCAACCCCAGTCCGTTGCACGGTCTGGAAAAGGGGGGCGGCCGGCTGGGCCACCCCCCTTTCACCCCGTCTCTTGCGCGCCGATCAAGCGCCGGCGCCCTCCCTCATCGCGCGCCGGCGTCCGGGCGCGGCGGCGCAGGAGGCGCCCCCTTCGCGACCGACTCGTCCACCTCATCCATCACTTGAGGTTCCAACGAAACGGCGCGTTCGTTCTCCGTGTCTTCCGCCTGACCCTCTGGTGGCAGCATGATGGCAAAGCGCATCAGCCCCCACTCCGTCGTTATTCCCAGCGCCTTCCGGATGCTGGCGCGATGGAACTCGACGGTGCGGGGGGAGACGCCAAGGATCTCGGCGATGTCGGTGCTCGACTTTCCGTCGCCGATCAGGCGAAGGATCTGCAGGTGGCGCGGGGTAAGCCGGTCGAGGGCCGGGTGCTGCACCGCGGTCGCATCGCGGTACGAGCGGCGCGGGACGCGCGGGGAGATGAACGACTTGCCGGCGAGGACGTGCTCGATCGCCGAGTTGAGCTCCTCGGCCGACGCTTCCTTGGGGATGAAGCCGTGGGCCCCTTTCTGGATCGCGAGGTCGGCCAACGCCCGGTCGACGTGCATCGTGACGATCAGGACCTTGAGCGCGGGATAGGCGGCAGTGATCTCGGGGAGGAGCTCGAGCCCGTTGCGGTGGGGCATCGAGAGATCGAGGAGGAGAATCTCCGGCTGGTGCTTCCCGATCTCGGTGAGGACCTCGCGCCCGTCGTTCACCACCCCGACGACGAAGTAGTTCGGCTTGAGGAGCGACCGAAGCCCGTGGCTCATCAACGGGTGGTCGTCGCAGATCATGACTGGGGTGCGGCGCATGGATGTCCCCTACTCGTTCACGGGTACGGAGGCTCGAACGATGGTCCCCTCGCCGGGGGTGGAGCGTATGTCGAACTCTCCCTCGGCCAGGCGGGTGCGTTCGGCCATGGAGATGAGTCCCAAGCCGGCGCTCTTGGCCGGGTCGGTCGACTCGAAGCCACGCCCGAAGTCCTGGACGGTGATCTCAATCGCTCCGTGTGAGGTGCGGGTCTTCACGCGGGCGCGCTTGGCCCCCGAGTGCTTCACGACGTTTCGCAACGCTTCCTGGGCAATACGGTAGAGCATCAGCGCGCGTTCACGGGACAGGCGCGCCGCCTCGCCATTGTCTTCGAACTGCGTCTCGATCTCTATCCCCGACGAGCGCTCGACGTCGGAGGACAGCTGGTTGAGGGCGGGGATGAGCCCGGCCTGGTCGATGATCGCCGGATGCAACCGGTGGGCGACACGACGGAGCATGACACCGAGGTCCTGCAGCTCGTCGCGCAACGCCTCGACGCGCACCGAGGTCGCCTTGGGGCCGTCGGAGGACGAGAACTCACCGGAGTCCCATTCGCTGAGTTCGTGCTGGAGCATGGCGACTCGCTGCAGGGCGTCGTCGTGCACCTCACGAGCCACCCAGGCGCGCTCGTCCTCGTGCGCCTCCAGGAGTTTCTTGGCGTAGCTCTGGTGGAGCTTGATGTTGTAGCGCTGGTAGATGAACATCGCGGCAGCGAGGGCGGCGAGGACCACCCCCACCGCCATGGCGGCCGCTATGTAGATCCAGACGAGCTGATGGGAAGCGGGCACCGCATTCCTCTCCAGATCAGGACGAAAGCGACCACGTCGCCGAACGCGCGGGCGTTGTAGACCAACAGCATGGCGCGCAGGTCTGTCGGATCCATCGCCGCGACGATCGGGTCAATCGCGGCGAAGAGTCCGAAATACAGCATGACCCCCAGCGTCGTCCAGAGCCAGTCACGTCCCCACACCCCTTCCGGACGGTGCGCCAGGTTGGACAGGAGGGTAAACGCCGTCCAGAGAAGAAGAACCAACGCGCGAAACGGGTGACTGATCGCTTTGAACGTGTCCTGCTCGCCAGCCGCAAAGACCAGCGACACGTAGGCGACGAATATGACCGGTATCGCCACGCGAACAGCAATCCGCGCGAGCGGTTTCACCTGCCAATACGAGAACGCCCAGAGGAGCATGGCGTCCTCGACTGGCTCGGCGATCGTGAAGTACCACAGGTTGCTACCGCTCGACCTCGAGATGGCGAGCTGAATGAAATCGGAAACGAAGAAGAAGACG
The DNA here is from genome assembly GCA_046327755.1 of Gemmatimonadaceae bacterium. Lineage (GTDB taxonomy): Bacteria > Gemmatimonadota > Gemmatimonadetes > Gemmatimonadales > Gemmatimonadaceae > SCN-70-22. The sequence goes on along the minus strand of JAXLXW010000006.1, from coordinate 258,551 downwards.
CACCAGATGGCGATCCATCGCCTGGCGTCCGTCGACTGCTTCCATCGCCCCGCGACTGCAAGCGACGGGAGAAGCTGCGCGAAGACGGCGAGCGTCGCCGGAATCCAGTCGATGATGGACACAGGAAGTCGCTTCGTCTCCGGGAGGGACCCCCGACCTAGAGCAGCGGCGAATCAGTGGGACAGTACGGCGGACACGGATAATGGTTGTCCAACAGGACGGCGCCGCCACTCGCTGCCGCTGCCGCGCGGCGTCCCTTGGTGGGCGCGGTGATGTCGTTCCCCTTCTCATCAACGCCGACGATGACGGGGGAATAGGCGCCCTCCGCGGTCAGGCCGTGGTAATAGCGGATGCCGACGCATCCCGGTTGCTCGAGGATCGCTTTGAGTCCTTCCGCCCAGAAGAACCCCGCGTGTTCGGACGCCGGAGCTGCCTTGCGATAGCGCTGCGTCAGTTCGACCGCCGCCGCGAGCGTGATCCGCTGTGACTCCTGCGGCGGAAGCGCCCGTGTGGAGGGGCGCTTACCACGTCCCTTTCCCTTCGACTTCCCGCCCTGCTTTCGGATAGCCATGTCAGTCCTCGCGTGTTGATGGTTTCAGGAGAATGGTTAGGCGCGTGACACGCATCGCGCCAGCACCGTGCGCGGATGCAACGGTGCTGGCGCGATGGATCTGGCGTGAAGCGGCGGACTACGGCGCGGGCGCTAGCCCCGCAGCGCGCTCGCCTCCGTGGGGCAATAGGGCGGGCACGGGTAGTGATTGTCGAGTGATGTCATCGACCCATCGAGCAGGTCACTGCCATTGGCGTCGGCTGCAACGAGCACCACCGTCCGCTGCCCCTTCGCATCGCGCGCATGATAGTACCGCAGGAACTCGGCGTCCGGGCGGCTGAGCAGCGCGAGGATCGCCTTCTTGCTGAACATCCCGCCGAGCGACCCTTCCTCGGCCTTGCGGGCCCCGGAGACGGTCACTTGGGAACGATGGCGGCGCGTCATGTCGGCCGCTTCGGCGGCGCTGATCGCATGGTCGCGCCCGGGCTGAAGAGGAGGATTGGCCATGATGGCTCTTGGTTGTCACGCGTTGTAGGAAGACCAGCCCGCACCACGCGGATGCGCAGGCCGGCAGGAGTAGCGAGATGATATGTCAGGCTCAAAATGCCAGACACTGGGGGTAACCCCAGTCGATGGCGCCCCCGGAAGTCCCACTGTAGACTCCGCCCCGAGCGCCGCTCACCACTCGTCCCTACCTGACCCCTGCCGAAACCGCCCGCGCATGGCCTTCGCACTCGCCATCATCCGCTACCGTCGCCCGCTCGAGGACGTCGTCGCCAACACCGACGACCATCGCGCCTACCTGCGCACGCTCCAGGAGCGCGGGACGCTCGTCGCCTCCGGACCGTTTGACCCGCGCTACGGCGGGGCGCTCCTCCTCAACCTCCCCGACCAGGGAACGCAGGAGGCGCTCGATGCCGTGCGCGACGGCGACCCCTTCTGGCAGCGCGGGATTGCGCAGTACGAACTGCTGCGCTGGAACCCGGTGATCGGGAAGGACGCGCTCGACGCGCTGGTCGCGACTCCCTAAACGGCGGGGAGCGGTGGCGGTGCCGCCATCGCCGCGCACAACCGCTCCACCTGCCCCAGGTGGCGCTGCGCGTGCACCACGGCCACCAGAAAGGCATCGCCGAGGTTGAGGCGGATCACCGACGCCATCGGCGACCCGAGACGGCAGGCGCGCCAGTCCAACGGCTCGGCGCGCTTGATCGCCGCCTCGAGGCGACGGTGTCGGGCCTGGAACTCCTCGATCACGCGCGAGCGCACGCGATGTCCCACGCGGTACTTCCGCGGCGCCGCGACCTTCCGCGGCGAGGTGAGTGAGCGGACGAGGAATCCCCCTGCGAATCGCGGCGCCCACGGGACGTCGGCCCCGTCCTCGCGCAACGGGAGCTCCTTGCCATCGAGGAATTCCTCGATGCGCTCCAGGTAGGAATCGAAGACGATGCACAGGTGCTCGAAGACCTGTGCGATGGACCACCCCTTGTCCGGAGGCGCCCAGCTGAGCTGCTGAGGCGAGAGGTTGGCCGCAAAGCGCAGCACGTGCTCGCTGATCGCCTGCGCCTCGCGCAGGAGCAGCTCCAGCAACGCCTGTTGTGTCTCTGGGGCGGTAATCACGTCGTGCTCCCGTGGGCGGCGCCTTCCGGCTCCGCAGTCGTCACCACACCACTGCCTCCGCACGCACCGCGCGCACGCCGCGCCTCAGCCGTCTCCAACGCCCGCGTGCCTACATGCCCAAGCGCCTGCGTGCCCTCGCGCCTGCCCGGCCCGCCCGCCAGGCACGACGCACACCTAACGAATCCCGCGTTGCAGCTGGAGGAGCGCATCCCTCCGCGTCCGCGCATCACCCGGCGTGGCCCCCCGCAACCGCGCGCACGCCGCGCGATACGGGGTCGCCTACGTCACGGCGACACGCGACCGCCCGCCACGCCGCGGTCGTCCTTCCCTACAGTACACCACTCCGGGGCATCGGCGCACCCGGAGGTTCCCGCACAGTCAGCACAGGTGTACCGCCATCGCCTTGAAGGTCGCCCACACCTCTACCCCGTCATTCAGTTCCAGTTCATGAACCGATCGCGCCGTCAGTGCCGCCACCAGCAACACGCCGCCGACATCGAGCGTCACGCGGGCGTACGCCCCCAGGAGTGCGACCTCGCGCACGACGCCGCGAAAGCTGTTGCGCGCCGATGACGGCGCTGGCGTTCGTGTAACGATCACCTCCTCGGCCCGGATCACCGCGTACGATGTCCCGGCCGCCGGGGCGACCCCAACGGTGTACAGCGTGAGCCCGTCACTCGTGAACTCGATGGCGTGATGCTCGCCCGAAAGCGCCGGCGGCACGCCATCCACCCAGTCGGGGGCCACATCCTCCAACACGCGCGCCGTCCCCGCCAGCACGTTCTCGGCGCCAAGGAATTCGGCGATGTACGGCGATGCGGGGCGACGAAAGACCTCCTCGGGCGGACCGGCCTGCAGCACGCGCCCCTTGTCGAGGAGGATGGCGACGTTGCCCAGCAGCCCGGCCTCGGCGAAGTCGTGCGTCACCTGCAGGACGGTGAGCCCCCACTCGCGGTGTATCGCGCGCACTTCGCGGCGCGTGCGGGCGCGCCGCCCGGGGTCGAGGGCGCTGAAGGGCTCGTCGAGGAGGAGGATGCGCGGGCGTACGGCGAGGGCACGCGCGATGGCCACCAGCTGCCGCTCGCCACCGCTCAGGCTCACGACGTCGCGATGACGAAGCCCCGCCAGGTCGAAGCGGCGCACGACCTCGTCCACCGCCCCCGCATCGCTGGCGCCGTAGGCGATGTTGTCCTGCACCGAGAGGTGCGGAAAGAGGTAGCCGTGCTGGTAGACGAGCCCCACGCGACGCCGCTCCGGCACGAGGGTGCGCGCGTCGCTCCCGTCCAGCTGCAACTCTCCACCGGTCGCCGGGACGATCCCGGCGATCGTCTCGAGCAGCGTCGTCTTTCCCGAACCGGCGGGGCCGATCACGACCCCGTACTCTCCGGTGGGTACGGTGAACGAGATGCCGCTCAGGCGAAAGCCCCCCTGTCGGGCGGCGAGCTCGCGCGCTGCGATCACTCCATCCCCCCGGCGTGCAGCTCACGGTCTCCGCGCAGCGCGCGCAGCAGCGCCAACGGGACGAGGGCGATGAGGACGAGGACCGCGGCCACCGGGATCGCCTCGCCCAGGCCGTAGGTGGTGAAGCGGTCGTAGCTCAGCACGCCGACCGTCTTCGGGTTGTACGTGAGGATGACGATCGCCCCGAACTCGCTGACCGCGCGCGCCCACATGATGACCGCCGAGGCGAGCAGTCCGCGCCGCGCCAGCGGGAGGGTGATGCGCCGGAAGACGCGCACGGCCGGGTCGCCCAGGGTGCGCGCCACCGCCTCGTACCGCAGGTCGACACGAGCAAAGGCCTCGCGCGCCCCGCTCACGTAGAGCGGCGCCGACACGAAGAGCATGGCGCAGACGATGCCCAGCGGGGCGCCTACCACGCGCAGCCCCGCCAGGAGCAAGGCCTGCCCGACCGCGCTGTCGCGACCGAGGAGGAGAAGGAGGGCGATCCCCGCCACCGGGTGCGGGATCACGAGCGGAAGGTCGAGCAGCGCCGCCAGCACCGCACGTCCCGGGAATCGGCGCCGCGCCAGGAGATACGCGAGCGGCGTCCCCATGACGACGCCGATCAGCGTCGCCGCCGTCGCCGCCCCGCCGGTGAGAAGGAGCGACGCGCGCAGTTCGGCGTCGCTCCCCAGGCGCCGGATCCCTTCGCCCCCGCCGCGCACCACGAGCTCACCGACCGGCGCGACCAGGAAGAGGAGGAGCCCCGACGCGACCAGCGCCGCGAGGATGGTGCTGAGGACGGGCAGCCGCCGATCACCCATCAGCGGTTCGGGGACCTGTGGCGGCGGAGTCGCACGATCATGCCGCCGAATCTCACCCCCTCCCCCCCGCCCCCGCTATCCCCACGACCCCGGCGGTATATTCGCCTCCATTGCGCACGTCCCCGTCTGCTCGTCCTCCCGTCTTCTCGTCCTCTGAGGCTTCATGCACGCCGTCGAGTTGCGCTCGATCGTGAAACGCTACGAAGGGCACGTCGCCGTGCGATCGCTCTCGCTCGAGGTGCCAAAGGGGACGGTGTACGGCCTGCTGGGACCCAACGGCGCGGGCAAGACGACGACGATCCGCATGCTCCTCAACATCATTGCCCCGGATGAGGGGACGGTGCTGATCAACGGCGTCCCCAGCACGGCGAAGGGAGTGCTGGACCGCGTGGGATACCTCCCGGAGGAGCGCGGGCTGTACAAGAAGATGCAGGTGCGCCGCCTGCTGCGCTTCCTCGCCGAGTTGAAGGGCATCGGCGGCAAGGAAGCGGACGCGCGTATCGACCAGTGGCTGGAGCGACTCGACCTCAAGACCGCGGCGAAGGACTGGGGGTTGGCGAAGGTGGACGAGCTGTCGCGCGGGATGCAGCAGAAGGTGCAGTTCATCGGGACGTTGCTGCACGACCCCGACCTCGTGATCCTCGACGAGCCGTTCAGCGGGCTGGACCCGATCAACGCGCAGGGGCTCAAGGACACCGTGGTCGACCTCAAGCGTCGCGGGAAGACCGTCATCTTCTCCACGCACCTGATGGACAACGCGGAGCGGATGTGCGACGCGGTGTGCATCATAGCGCGCGGGGAGAAGGTCCTGGACGGCGCAGTGAGCGCGGTCAAGGCGGAGCACGGGGCCGGGCACCTCGCATTGCAACTGGCGGGTGCCTCGACGCCGGCAATCGACGCCGTCCTGTCCGATGCGTCGCTGGTGGCGCGCGTCGACGATTCGTCGCGCTTCTTCGAGATCGAGCTCGCCCCGGGGGGCGACGGGCAGCAGCTGCTGCGCCGCCTGGTGGAGGCCGGCGCCTCGATCGACCGCTTCGAGCGCATCTCCCCCTCGCTGCACCAGATCTTCCTGCAGAAGGTCGGCGCGCGCGGGATCGAACCGGGGATGAGCGGGCACGGGTAGCCGCGGGGCGCCGCGCCGGTGCCCGGCCGCACGGTCGCCCGGCGAGCCGGCGGGCGCTCGCCGTTAACCGGAGAGTGCCTGTTGGCTCAACCGATCGGCGAGCCCCTCGAACGCCGCGTCGCGCTCGCCGTCGCGCGTGCCGGGGAGGACCCAGAAGATCTCGCGCTTGAGGACCCCCGCGGCGTCGCGCGGCCCCAGCGCGCCGTCGGCGTCGAAGCCGTGCAGGACGACGCAGACCTTCCCGGCATCGTAGCCTAACGACGAGCAGAGCTTGAGGGCGCGCTGCGTGGCGCGAATCGACGCCACCGAGGGGTCGCTCACGAGAATGACCCGCTGCGAGCTGTCGCAGGCGGCCAGCGCCTGCTCGGTGGGCGCCCCCGACCAGGCGACGAGCGTCACGGGATACTGCGCCGCCAACCGGTGAAGGTCGGAGACGATCTCCGCCGGCGTGGCGCCGGGGGGGAAGGCGGCATAGGGGACACCGTCGAGACGGTGGTGCGCATGCCCGGCCCCGGGCGTGGTGGTCGCCACCACGGCGCCCGGGGCGGGGAGCCGCGGCGCGAGGGCGCGCGCGAGGCGTCCGGCAATGTCGGCGATGTCGAGCGTGCGGCGGTCTGCGTACAGCGTGATGACCATCGCGGACGGAATCCACCGGCCGTCAGGGAGACCGGCGAACGATCGGGGAAGGAGAGGTGGGCGCTCGTTCGATTGAGCGCGTCGGTCGCCGACTACTGCGCCGGCGAGCAGTGCGTCTCGAACGCCGCCACGAGATCGGCCGCGATCGCCTCGGCATCGCGGCTCTCGATCTGCCAGCGCTCCATGAAGTAGACGAGCTTCCCGTCCTTGAGCAGCCCGATCGACGGCGACGACGGCGGATACCCGACGAAGTACGACCGGGCGCGCTCCGTCGCCTCGGCGTCCTGACCGGCAAAGACCGTGGTCAGGCGATCGGGCCTGGCCTTGGCCTGCTCCAGCGCGTGCCGCACGGCGGGGCGCGCCATGCGCGCCGAGCACCCGCAGACCGAGTTCACGACGCAGAGCGTGGTCCCGGTGGCGTTCGTCAGCGCGGCGTCGACGTCGGCGCTGGTGCGCAACTCGGTGAATCCAACGCGGGTGAGGTCTTCACGAATGGGCGCCACGAGGCGCTCGTCGTACATCAGGCGGGGAAGCGACATGACGGCAGGCGGGAGACTGGGGACGGGAGACGGGAGGGCGAGCGCGTACGCGCTCGCAATCACTCGTCGTCGAATTCGATCTCGTCGCGGACCAGCGCGAGGATGGCGCTCTGGGGGACGACGAGGTAGCGCTCGTTCTCGAACGTGATCTCGACGGCGGCCTTCCTGAAGAACAGGGCGTAGTCGCCGCCGCGGGCTTGCATGGGAACGAACCGCGTCTCGCGCTGCGACCCGGTGATCTGCCGCCACGGTTCGTCGCTGGAGTCCGCCAGGTCGGGCATTGGAAGGCCTGGGCCGGTGGCCACGATCTTCCCGCCCTGAACGGCCTGCGAGTCGATCGCGGTCGACGGGAGATAGAGCCCGACCTTCGTGCGCTCCTCGCCCTCCTCGGACTTCACGAGGACGCGGTCACCAACGACGATGAGACGCTTGCTTTCCTTTCTCACGGCTGACTCTTCGGCTGAGGGGCACCCTGACAACGACTGCGGGGTGCTGGTCGTACTCCGGGCAATATATCAGTAGTGAGAGGTGTCGGGGGGGCGGCGACGCCGCGCCCCCGTCGAGGTCAGGCTCCCACCTTGGGCTTGACGAGGTGGTACTGCGACTGCCGCTTGAAGGCCCAGCGCGGCTTGCCGTCGGCGCCGAGGATGAAATCTTCCTCCTGCGCGATGCTCACCTTCTGCCCTCCCCACTCAGGAACCGGCGACGTGGTCTGGAGTTCCGAGGAGAACCACATCGACGGGATGACCTTGGCGTCGCCGCGCCCGGGGACCCCTTCCTGGTAGTCCCAGAGCCCGAAGATCGGGCCGGCGCCGTGGCCGTGCATCCCGATGGGGTGCGAGTACATCGTCCCCTCGATCCCTTCGCTGGCGAGCTTGGCGCGCGTGGCGCGGAGGACCTCGTTCCCGGTGCGCGCGGGGCGCGTCTCCTCGAACAGGATGTCCTGGAAGCGGTTCGAGTTGGTGAGCGCCTTCTGCAGCCCCGGCGGGGGGGCGACCTCGCCGTCCTTGAGGACGTAGGCGTTGTGCTGCGTGTCGGTATTGAGGCGCATGGCGGTGATCCCCACGTCGCAGTGCAGCACGTCGCCGGGGAGGATGACGGGGTTCGCGCCTAACGATGCCGCCGTTGCCCCCTGCCGCTGGATGGACACGGACGGCTGGAACCAGGTGCCGAGCCCGAGGTCGTTCACGTGCTGGCGCCACCACCAGACCAGGTCGTCGGTGCGCGTCACCCCGGGGGTGATGGCCTCGTTGGAGAACATGCGGGCGATGAGCGAGTGCACGAGCTCCGTCATCCGGCCGTACACCACTTCCTCCTCGGGGAGGCGCGAGGCAATCAGCTGCAACGGCAGCTCCTCGGCGCGCTTGAAGCGGGCGGTCCACTTCTTCCCGATCATCGCGCTCATCCCCTCCAGCTCACCGGCGGAGAGGCCGTCGGAGAAGGCGTGCGTGCGCGAGACGTCGATCCCGATGACCTTGGGGTTTCGCTCCTCGAGGACCTCCTTGAGGAGGAGCCACTGCTGGTCCCCCCACAGCTCGGCGTTGCGCCCGCCGGCGGCGTTGTCGATCACCTTCCTGGCCGTGTAGGCCTTGTAGACGCCCCCCTGCGACGTTCCGCCTAACGCCAGGCGCTCGACGCAGGAGCCGTCGCCGGGATCGGCCGTCCCTGCTGCCGCGCACTTGTCGAAGAAGACGTAGATCGTGCGCCGCCGCGCCGCGAACGTCGTCGGCGAGACGATGGACGAGAAGACGGGGTCCTCGTTGTACTCGCGCATCGGGACGACCCAGAGGTCGATGCCGTGGGCACGCATCAGCTTGGGGAGGACGGTGGTCATGCGCTGTTCGAGCCAGCGCTGCTGGGTTGCGGCCTGGTCGCGGAGCGTGCCGAAGGGGCGCTCTTGCGCGGGCGCGGCGACGGCGCTCAAGGCGAGGGCGGCGAGGACGAGGCGATGCTGCATGGACGGGAGACGGGAGACGGGAGACGGGAGACGGGAGTGTGAGCGGCGCATGCGCCGCTCGCGGCTGCTTCAATGTGCGCGGGAGCGTTCTCCCGTCTAGCGGTGCTTCTGCGCGGTGAGGACCAATCCCCCGTCCAGCCACCCGCGTACGGGGTGCGGCTGGTAGGGGGCTTCCAGTTCGGCGCACTCCTCGGGGGTGAGCTGCAGGTCGACCGCGGCGACAGCGGCCTCGAGCTGTTCGAGCTTCGTCGTCCCGACGATCGGCGCGGTCACCGCCGGGCGGGAGAGGAGCCAGGCGAGGGCGACCTGTGCCGGTTGGACGCCACGACGGTCGGCCACGCGGACCGTCGCGTCGACGACGTCCCAGTCGGCGGGATGATCGTACAACTGGTCGGCGAGCACACCGTCGCCGTCGTCGCGCAGCGACATCCCGTGCGCGCCGCGTTGCCGCTTCCCGCCTAACAAGCCGCGCGCCAGCGGCGACCACGGGATCACCCCCAGCCCCTGGTCCTGGCAGAGCGGGATCATCTCTCGCTCCTCCTCGCGGTAGACGAGGTTGTAGTGGTTCTGCATGCTGACGAACTTCGCCCACCCGTTTCGCTCGGAGATCGATAGCGCCTTCATCAGCTGCCACGCGTACATCGAGCTGGCACCGAGGTAGAGGACCTTCCCCTGCCGCACCAGCTGGTCGAGCGCGGCGAGCGTCTCCTCCACCGGCGTCTCGGCGTGGTGGCGGTGAATCTGGTACAGGTCGATGCGCTCGACGCCAAGCCGGCGCAGCGAGGCCTCGCACGACTGGACGATGTGCTTGCGGGAGAGTCCTATGCGGTTGGGACCGTCCCCCATCTTGAGGCGCACCTTGGTCGCGATGACGACTTCGTCGAGCCGCGCGTACTCGCGCAGCGCCCGTCCCGTGATCTCCTCGCTCACGCCAAGCGAGTAGACGTCTGCCGTGTCGAAGAAGTTGATCCCGAGTTCGACCGCACGCCGAAAGAACGGCTGCGCCTCGTCCTCCTCGAGGACCCAATTCCTCCACTGACGGCTGCCGTAGCTCATGCAGCCAAGGGCGATGCGGGAGACGACGAGACCCGTGGAGCCCAACCTTGAGTAGAGCATGGAAGACGAGAGGACGAGAGGACGAGAAGACGCGATGCGACCTTCGGGAAGCTATGACTCGCCGGGAAAAGGAAAACCCTCGAGCGCCGGTGTCGCGCCCGAGGGACGTGTTCTCGTCCTCTCGTCCTCTCGTCCTCTCGTCTTCTCGTCTTCTCGTCTTGCGCTATGGCTGCTGTGGATGCGTCGCCTCGTGATGCACCGCATCCAGGGTATGGCCGCGGTGTGCGCGCTTGACCAGCTGCGTGCGGACGAGCTGGACGACGCCGGCGAGGACGAGGGCGAAGGCCGCCACCGCGGCGACGCGCCAGAAGAGCGTGGAGGTGGCCATCCCTGGCCAGTCGGCGTAGGTGGCGCGCGCCGAGCCGATGGGTTCGCGGTGCAGCGCGATGAGGGCGAGCGAGGTCAGCGACTCGGCGGCCGCCTCGATCACCGCAAAGAGCGGGGCACGCCAGAGCCAGTGGCGCAGCGTGAAGTTCCCCAGGTGCAACGCCGCCATCGCGAAGAGCATGACGAGACGCAGGGCGAACATCAGGCCGGCGAAGACCAGCGAATCGTTAGGCCCCTGCGTGAGCACCACCGCCCAGAACAGGCGAAGCACCACGCCCGTCACCAGCCCCATCTCGATGACCGACATCGAGAAACGGCGGAATGCCGGCGGCTCCTCGAGCCGGAAGGTGCCGGTGACCTGGGGGAAGAACGGAGGCATGTCTGGAACCTACCCCGCGAACCGGGAGTGCGACAGCGCAGCATCGCACGGTTGCGATGTGCGTCACGCCATGCGTGTGAGCGCGGCGGCAGGTGACGCGAAACGCGACATGGTGTGTCGCACTCTGCGTCACCCTACGGGCGTCGAACCGCCGCGGGAGAAGGCTCGACAGTCGTCAGGCAGCCACGTCTCACACCACGTGGCGACATTCGTGCCATCGCGCGCTCCAGCTGGGGCCTGCGCTCAGCGCTCCTTGCGCGTGACCTGCTGCGCCAACCAGGCCAGGCTCTCTCGCGCGTGCACACGCCAGTACGGCCAGTCGTGCTGCCCCGGCCACTCGGCGTACTGCGGAGGACGCCCGACGCGCGTGAGTTCGGCGCGCAGCGCGCGGTTCTGGTCCACGAGGCCGTCCTCGGTCCCGCAGTCGAGGAAGATGGCGGGGACGAGCGACGGGTTGGTCGCCAGCAGCTGTTGCACCCGGCGGAAGGGGTCGCGCGCCTGCCACCCCGCGATGTCGTTGCCGAAGACCGGCCCCACGATGGGCCAGAAGCGATCGCCCCAGCTTGCCTTGATGGCGGAATCGGTGGCCGCGTAGCTCGGTGTGCCGTCGAACGGGTGGGAACCATTGTACATCGGCGAGACGACGCCGGAGTGCGACGCCGCGGCGCGGAAGACGTCGGGATACTGCAACGCCATCGACAGCGCGCCGAAGCCCCCCATGCTCAAGCCCGCGATGGCGCGCTGCGCGCGCGCGGCCACGGTGCGGTACCGGGCGTCGATGGTCGAGACGAGGTCGTGCGCGATGTAGTCGTCGTAGTGCGGCCAGGGGACGCAGTAGGTGGCCTCCGTGTCATCGCCGGGGCGCGGCTTGAACGACGCCTTGCACACCGAGATGTCGAGGAGGCGGTTCCACGTGGAGTACCAGCCGTCGTCGCCGTCGGGCATCACGACGATCATCTCCGGGAGCCCGGCGGCCACCATCGAGTCGAGCGTGATGTCGAGCCTGCCCTGCGACGTCCAGTCGATCTCGCTCCCCCACATGCCGTGGAGGTAGTAGACCGACGGGTAGCGCCGCGCCGGCTCAGTGCCGTAGCTGGGCGGGAGCCAGACCAGGGCGCGCTTGCGCGTGCCTAACGCCTGGGACCAGAAGGTGAGCGTATCGACCTTGCCCCGGGCCGCGTTCCGCGGGGCGGTGCCTCCCTGCGCCGCAGCGGGCGCCGGCGCGCCCGCGAGGGCGGCGCCCAGGGCGAGCGCCGCCACCGTCGTGAGGTGCAACGCGCGCATGCGACGTCCCGTGCTCACGGCACCGCCGCGATGCACTCGATCTCCACGCGGGCGCTGAGCGCGAGCCCGTTGGCACCGAACGCGCTCCTCGCCGGCTTGTTGCGCGGGAAGAAGGTCGCGTAGACCTCGTTCATCGCGTCCCACTCGCGCATGTCGGCCATGAAGACGGTGCACTTCACCACGCGGTCGAGCGACGACCCGCTCTTCTCCAGCACGTCCTTGATGTTCAGCATGGTTTGCCGCGTCTCGGCCTGGATGCCGCCGGGGACGACACCCCCCTGCGCGTTGGCCGAGGTCCCGACCTGCCCGGCCAGGAAGAGGAGGTTCCCAACCTGCACGGCGGGGGAGAAGGGGCGCGTCGGCTTGCCGTACGGCGTGTGCCAGGTGACGCCGTTCTCCGTCGTCGACGTGTTGGCCGGCGCGGGGGCCGGGGTCGGCTTGGCCTGCGAGCAGGCGGCGAGGGCGATGACGGCGAACAGGGTGAGCATTGCGAGTGGGCGATTCATGGAGCCAGTGGGGGCGAGAGAGAAGACGGACGGGAGACGGGAGACGGGAGTGACGACGCGGGGCGTCGTCAGGGCGACCGCTTCGAGGGCTTCGGTTCGAGCCAGAGGAGTTGCTCGGTTTCCTGTTCCACGCGGTCGCGGGAGTAGACCAGGGGGAAATACTCATCCCTGGCCCACAGCGGGAGCAGGTCACCGTAGTGGCGGCTGCGCGGGTCGGCCGATTGGCCGGGGACGTTGGTGACGACCGAACGATCGAAGTTGGCGAGGTCGATGATCTCGCGGAACGAGGCGCCGGCGTTCTGCTTGTAGTCGCGCCCGCCGGTGGCATACACGGTGTTGGCATCGCCACCGCGGGACGCCGGCGGGAGGTCGTACTTCGCGGTGAGCGGGTGGCGGAAGATCGCCTGGTGAATGTCGCCGTAGCGCCACTTGGCACGATCGGCACCGAAGCGGCGAGTGAGGTCCGCGGTGGCATCGTCGAGTGCGCCGAGCAGGAGCGAGTCGGTCGCCGCGCTGCCAGGCTGCGCGAGGACGCCCTCCAGCCACTCGTACTCGGCGCGCACGGCGAGCGTGCGGGCAACGTCTGGGGCGTCGGCGAGGGCGCGCGTGATCGCACGTCGATACACGGCCGGGGCCCACGCCGAGAAGAGCGTGGGAGCCACCTGGTCGCGCGACATGTGGAGGTTCCACTCGGCAAGGAGGCGCAGCTCGGGGCGCGCATCGGCCCCCTGTCGCCTGGCGGCGTCGATGAGGTGCGGGACGAGCGCCTCGGCGAGCTTGGAACGGTCGTCGTGCTGCAGCTGGCGGAAGTCGTCGATGGAGAAGAGGCGCGGCTGTCGCAGCACTTCCTGCACGCGGTCGATGCGATAGCGTGAGGCCCACTCGTAGGAGAGCGGGACGGGATAGCCGGGGGGGAGGATGTTGTGGTTCGCCGTGGCGATGAAGCCGTCGGCGGGATTGAAGGCACGCGGGAGTTCCATCCCGGGGACGAAGCCGTTCCACTCGTGCGACCCGTCGCCGGGAACGGGGAGGAGCCCGCTCCATGTGCGCCTGGGCATGATGCCGCCGGCGACCCAGCCGATGTTTCCGTCGACATCGGCGTAGATCATGTTCTCGCTTGGCATGAGCCAGCGAGTCATCGCCTGCTGGAACTCATCCCAATTGCGGGCGCGATCGAGCGAGAGCGAGGCGAGATACGAGGCGGTGCCCGGTTCGGTATGGATCGAGCGAAGGGCGATGCCGCGCTTGCGGGTGCTGTCGACGGAGAGGAGCGGGCCGTGGACGGTGAAGCGGAGCGTGACCGTGCGCGGCGTCTCGCCCTTGATGCGGATCGTTTCGCGGTGCGTTTCAATCGGGCGCCAGCGGCCGTTGTGGCGATAGCAGTCGAGGGAACCCGCGGCAGCCGGGCACGCGCCGAGCGTCTCCACGTACACGTCCTGCTGATCCATTCCCACCACGGTAAGCCCGAAGGCGATGCGATCGTTGTGCCCGATCGAGACCCCCGGCGACGCCGGCTCCCCGGCCCCGATCACGTTCCATCCCGGGGCGACGAGGTGCGTCAGGTAGCGCACCGCGGGGTTCGTGATGACGCGATGCGGATCGTTGGCGAGGATCGGCTTTCCCGTCGCTGTCTTGCGACCGCTCACCGTCCAGTTGTTCGACCCCTCGATGCGGTTGTAGGCGACGTCGGCGAAGGCCGACCCGAATCCCCCTAACGAGGCAGCGCTGATTCCCGAGAGGTCGAGCCCGCTCACCGGGTCGAGCGTGCGCGCCGGGTCCGCCGGGAGCAACGCGTCGACGCGCGCGGCGCCGAGCTTGGCGACGAGTTCGGCGCGCAGCACCTCGGACGAGGCGTTGGAAACACCGGAGAGCCCTGTCGCCCGGGCCAGCGGGACCTCGGGGGTCCACGGTTCCGGGCGGAAGCCGAGGAGGGCGAACTCGGGAGGGAGCGAGTCGCCTGCCATCGCGATGTAGGCATTCACGCCGCGCACGAAGGCGGTGACGATCGCCTTGGCGTCGGGCGCATATGCGGCCCACTCCTTCGCCATGTCGCCGCGATAGCGGAAGGTGCGCGCGAAGCGGTCGCGCTCCACGGCGGCCGGGCCGAGCACCTCGGCGAGCCGTCCTTCACCCGCACGCCGCCACATCTCCATCTGGAAGAGGCGATCCTGCGCCGCGACGAACCCCTGGGCGAAGAAGAGGTCAGCGGTGTTCTTCGCGTAGATGTGCGGGACGCCCCAGCGATCGCGCCGCACCTCCACGGGAGCGGTGAGCCCCGGCACCCGCAGCCGCTGCTCGTCGACCGTACGCCCGCGCCACGCAATCGCCTCCGACGCCGCGAGCGCCATCACGCCCGCGAGGATCCACCTGCGCTGTCCCGCCATGTCCGCTCTCGTTCGCCTCGGTGTCATCGCGCACGCCCCCCGGCGCGCGCCCCGACAACGTTGCGTCACACGAACGCTCGTGCGGAAGGGCGCACCCGCATCGCGCGCCCAAGCAAAAGGGGCCGCGCTCGCGCGGCCCCACTCCCGTCCCCCGTCTCCCGTCCCGTTCTACTTGATCCAGTGCCCCAACCGTCCCCACCGAATCGCGGTGATGCCGGGGAGCGCGCTGGGAGAATCCGGATCCCACGAGTAGTACACGAAGAGCGGACGCCCGCGGATGTTCTCGCGCGGAACGAGTCCCCAGTAGCGCGAGTCCTTCGAGTTGTAGCGGTTGTCGCCCATCATGAAGTAGTGCGCCGACGGCACGACGAGCGGCCCCCAGTTGTCGTGCGTGGGCTGCGCCGGCGCGGGACCGAAGCGCGAGGCCTTGAGCCCGACCTCCTTCTGCCAGTCGAAGAGCGGCGACACCTCGTTGGGGTCGCCCACTTCCGACGTCGCACCGTAGCCCTGCCGCTGCTCGATCCCGTTCACGAAAAGCTTCGCGTCGCGCATGTAGAGCGTATCGCCGGGCATTCCCACGATGCGCTTCACGAGCGTCGGCGTCGGATCCCACGGCTGGTCGACCTGCGGCGGCGAGACGAAGACCGCGATGTCGTAGCGCGCCGGCTCGGCGTAGCCCGGGAGGTTGACGCTCGTGAACGGGATGTTGGGGCCGAAGCGCAGCTTGTTCACGAAGAGCCAATCACCGACGAGCATCGACGGGATCATGCTCCCCGAGGGGATGCGGTACGCCTCGAAGAAGAAGGCGCGGATGAAGAGGAAGAGCAGGACGGCGCCGCCGATCCCCTTCACGTTCTCCCAGAGCACGCCCCTCGAGAGACCCGCGCCGCTCGACTTCTTGCGCGACTGGGCGACGACGTTGCTGGGCTTGGATGACTTCTTGGCCATGCGGGTACGCGTGCGGGAGGAAGGGGAGCGGTGAATCTAACTACGTCGGGGACGCCCGCGGGTTCCAGACGCGCGAAAGGCGCGCCTCGGGAGAGACGCGCCTTTCGAAACCCGCGGGATGCGGCGCTTACTTCTTGAGGTGCTTGTTGACGAGCGCCGTCATCTTGAACATGTCGATCGTCTTCTTGGCGCCGAACACCTTTCCGAGCGCATCGTCCGGATTGATGTTGCGCTTCACCTTCGAGTCCTGCAGACCGTTCTTGTGGATGTACGCCCACAGGTCCTTGGCGACCTGCGAACGCGGACGCGGCTTCGGGCCGATCACCGCGGCGAGTTCCGCGCTCGGCGTCATCGGCGCCATGAACGCCGGATTCGGCTTGCGCTTCGCAGCCTTCTTCGCAGGCGCCTTCTTCGCGGCGGCCTTCTTCGGAGCAGCCTTCTTCGCAGCAGCCTTCTTCGGCGCGGCCTTCTTCGCAGCGGCCTTCTTCTTAGCGGCCATCGTTCGACTCCTGAGTGATGGAAACGTGAATTCCCCCGGTGGAAACCACGAATTCTTCGCGGCAAAAACTAAGAGCGAACCGGAGAGACGCAATAGGGAAGTGCATCTCGCTCCCTATGAAAATCGCGTTTTTCCCTAGGAGAACACGCGAATGCGCACGTGCCGCACCATGCGTGACATCGCATTTCTCCTAGGAAAATCGCGTTTTCCCCAGTGAAAAACGCCTCGCCTCCGACGTGCCGACGTGTCGCACGTCACGCGGCGCCCCAGTGAAAAACGGCGTTTCTCCTAGGAGAAACGCCGTTTCCACACCGCCGTCCCCAGTGCGTGACGCCCTCGTACTCCCTGCGCCGCGCACGATCTGCCCGGTCACATTGCCCGCGGCTCACCTTGGGAATGACTCACGCACTGCACGACGTCACGTGTACGTCATGGGGAAAACTCAGATGCACCACCTCAGCGCAACTGCTCCTGCAGCCAGATGACGAGCGCCGCGAGCACGTCGCTCCGCACCCGCGGCTGCGGGAGTGCGGCGTAGTTCGCGGGATTGCCATCCGGGTCCTGCGCGAAGAGGTGGTTCGCCTGCGCGAACATGCGTCGCGTGACGCGGCGATTCCCGCCGGCGCGAATGGCCTGCTCGAGTGCGGCGGCCTGCTCCGGCGTCACCTGCTGGTCGGTCTCCCCCTGCAGGATGAGCGTTGGCACCTGCACCTTGGGCGCCGTCGTCAGCGGATCGTAGTCGACGAAGAACTTGAGCCAGGGTGAGGTCGCGGTGAGCGAATCGATCATCGTGTCGACCGTCTTGAGCGCCGAATCGCGACGCGCCCCCTTGTACGACGTGTCACGCTTGATCGAGTTGCCGAACTGGTAGCGCAGGATGGTGCGCCCGGTGAGCGAGGGGCCGGCCATCAGGACGATCCCGCGCAGCGACTTGTCCGTGGCCGCCACCATCGGCGCGATGAGTCCGCCTTCGCTGTGTCCGACCAGCGCGAGCCGCGTCCCATCGATCTCCGGGCGCGAGCGCAGGTAGGCGAGCGCGGCGCGAATGTCATCGGCGAAATCGGCGCTCGTTGCGGCTGCGTGATTCCCAGTGGAGCCACCAAAGCCGCGATCGTCCAGCCGCAACACGGCGATGCCGTGACGTCCCAGCGTGTCGGCGACCTGGCGGAAGGGGCGGTATCCCTTCACGATGCCGATCGCTTCGTCACGATCTTCGGGACCGCTCCCGGTGATGGTCACCACGGCGGGCACCTTGCCCGCGCGCCCCTTGGGAAGGGTGAGCGTGCCGGCGAGCGTGTGCCCCTTCGGCGTGGGGACGGTCACATCTTCCGCTGTGTAGGGGGCGCCGGCCGGTGCGGAGTAGTCGGGCTTCTCGACCGCCATCGCCGCCCCCGCCGAGTGCGTGCGCACGATGGCGATGCCCTGCGACGGGATCGACCCGGAGGTGATCGCGCCGTTCGCGTCGACGACGAGGTACGCCGGCACGTTCCCCAGCGAGACGACGACGGTGTCACCGCCGCGACGCACGACGCGCAACATCGCCGTCGTCCCGCCCTGCAGGTTCCACACGGGGACCTCCACCGAATCCCCGCCGATCGCGCGCGCGCGCTGCACGATCAGCTCGACCATCGCAAACGACGGGTTGAGGTACGGGACGGCCCCGCGCTGCGTGGCGAAGCGCTGCGTCACGCTCCGCCCTCCCCCGGAGAGGTCGGCGATGACGCTGTCGCCGGTGAAGCGCACCTCGGCCTGCTGCATCGGCGGGCTGTTGACATCGGCGGTCGCCATGCGCGCCGCGTTGGACAGGTGCGTCGCGCCGCCGCTGGCGTCGGTGTCGACGCGGATGTGGACGCGCATGTTGGCGCCCTTGATGAGCATCTCCGACTCCAGCCGCTCGCGCGTGCGCTGCAGGCGCTCCACGGCGATGGTGTCGGTTCCCCTGATGAGCAGGAGTGCCTCGCCCTTCGCAGCGCCCTGTGCGCCGGCGCGCGCGGCGCCCAGCGAGGCGAGGAGGGCGACGGCGGTCGCCACCGTGTGAGCGATGGCGGTCGGACGCGAACGGTGGTGCGGCATGGCGTGCATCGTCGGGTCAGGTGAAGGAAGGCGAGGGGGCACTGTAAGCTGCACCGGCCCCGCCCTCCCGCACATCCCACCGCTGCGGCCCGCGCCCCCGCGCGCCATCAAGACTTCGTTAGGCCACCAGCGACTGCAGCAGGGCGATCATCCGCACGTCCCAGGGATCAGCCGACTCGTCCCCCTCGGCGATGTCCGGGTTCTCCTGCGGCGTCTCGAGGATGAGCGGGATCTCCTGCGTGCGCCGGTCCTGCAGGAGCCAGCGGAATGCGTCGACGCCGATCTTCCCTTCGCCAATGAGGGCGTGCCGATCCTTGTTCGAGGCGAAGTCGCCCTCCGAGTCGTTCAGGTGCAGGAACGACGGCGCCTCGCCGATGACGTCGCAGAAGCGATCGAGGAGCTCCGTCGCCTTCCCTGGCGCGCTGTGGAAGTCGTGTCCGCTGGCGAAGAGGTGGCAGGTGTCGAGCCCGTATCCGGCGCGCGCACGCGACTCGGCGGGGATGCGGGCGAGCATCCCCGCGATCTCCTGCGGTGTTCGCCCCATCGTACGTCCCGCCCCCGCGGTGTTCTCGATGAGAATGCGCGAGCTGTCGGGCACCTGCGCCAACGCAAACGCCATCGCATCGCCCACGCGCTCGACCGCCCCCGCGGGATCGCTCTGCCCGGCCGAGCCCGGGTGGAAGCAGAAGCCGAGGATGCCGTAGGTGGTGGTGCGCTCGAGCTCCTTGGCGAGACCGAGCTTTGCACGTTCGTACTTCTCCGGCTCCGGCGACGCGGTATTGAGGACATAGGCCGCGTGCACGATGCAGTGCCGCTTCTCGATCCCCGCTGCCGCCAACGCCGCGGTGAAGCGCGCCGCCTTCTCAGGCTTCACGCTCGCCTTCTCGTTGTAGAACTGCGGCATGCCACTAAAGATCTGAAGCGCGCGCATCCCGGCAGCGCCGGCGCGCGCCGCGGCCATGTGGGGGCCGCCGGTGCCGATGGTGTGGGCGCCGAAGAAATGAGACATGAGAGGGGCGGACGGGAGACGGGAGACAGGAGACGGGAGTGCGCGGCTGCGCCGCGCATGGTGCGTGCGGTGCGTGCGGTGCGTGCGGTGCGCATTCGGAAGCTCTGCGCCGGCGGTGAAAAAGGAAAGCGCCGATGCGCACCGCGCATCGGCACTCCCGTCTCCCGTCTCCCGTCCGCCCTTACTTCACTCGCACAATCCCCATCCCCACGTTCGCCGGCGGGGCGCCCCCCGTGAGGTTGCGAATCCCCAGCGCCTGCGGGAGCGTCTGCGCGCCCGACAGCTCCCAGACCGCGAAGCCGCCGCCAGGGAGGGAGAAGACGTTCGCCGTCGTGGACGGGAAGGTCCCGAACGACGTGGCGCGCACGTTGATGGGCCACGCACGCGGGAAGGCAGCCGAGCCGTCGCTGTAGCGCAGCGACGCACTCATGTTCGAGAAGATGTCGCGCGTGTTCCAGCTCGTGATGCGCGCGCGCGGATCGCTGATCGTCCCGCCCGGGTAATTGTCCGACGCAGCGGCGAGCGAGAAGTAGCCCATCATCTCGGCCCACGACTTCCCCGTGCGGTTCTGCAGGTTCGTGATCCCGACGTCGTTCTGCTGCTGCACCAGCGACCGCAGGAAGACTCCCTCGTCCGGCCCGCCGTACGTGTCGGTCACCCAGCGAGCGAAGAGCCACGACGACCCGTAGATCACGTTGTCGCTGCTGTTGATGATCGACTTGGACTCGTTGGACGCGTAGTGGCGGTAGAGGAAGCCCATGTGATGGCCGATGGCCTCGACCGGATCGGTGCAGCCGAAGCGCGTGTCGGGGGGACGGACGTAGTCGCAGATGATGCCGTCGCTCCACTGGATGTCGGCACGCTGACCCTTGTTGCCATACAGCTTGCGCGCCCACAGCTCGGTGGCCTGCTGTGCCGTCGCCTCCTCGAGCCACCCAGCCTCACCCGACTGCGCGTCGCGGTAGATGCGCTCGGCGAACATCACCACGTGCTTGAACTCGTGGAGGAGCGTTCCGCGCACGTAGTGGCGCCAGTCGGCCAGCGACCAGTTGCCGTTCCCCGTGGCGCTGGGATTCGGCACGAAGGCGTAGAAGTACTCCCCCTCGTTGCTCGGCGGACAGGCAAACGACTGGTTGGGGGGATAGCTCTGCGGCGAGAAGTCGCACGACGTCACGAAGCCGAGGAGCGATCCGCCGCTCCCGATGGTGTAGTCGTTCACCTTCTTGGAAAAGACGGCGATGACGCGCCCGTTGTTGTCGTACTCGGGGTCGAGGACGAGCGGGTCACCGAAGTTGGACAGGTAGCCGAACATGTCGCGGTCGAACTCGGTCCCGATCGCCTGGAACTCGCTATCCATCGTCCCGGCGAGCGGCGACAGCGAGTCCTCCATGATGATCAGCTTCGGCCCCACGTACACGACGCGCACGCGCACCGAGTCGTAGGTGCTGTAGTTGCCGAAGGTCTTCATCATGCGCTTCCAGAACTTCGTCCCGACGGCGGGTGGCTCGTTCACCACGGTGCTGTAGTTGACGCCGGCGCGCGCGTATGCCGCACGGTCGCGCGCACGCTTGGCCTGCATGGCGGCGCGCTGGTTGGGGTGCGCGCGCATGAAATCGATCGACGACTGCAGCGCGGCCGCATGCCCGATGGCGAGGCGCTGGTCGCGCGAGGCGGCCGCCACGGTGGCGAGCGGCCCCGCGGTCGGCGTCGCCTGCGCCCCGAGGGCGTAGGTCGTGGCCGGCTTGAGCAGCGCCGACGACGACGCGGCGAGCGCGGCTCCGACGAGCTGGAAGCTTGCCGAGGCGGTCGACGTCGTGCCGTAGTTGAACGCGGTCACGACGTACGTCCCGCTGGTGGCGGGGAATTCATTGCAGCCGACCTCCGCCGCCCCCGTCAGCAGCATCGACTCGCCGACGGCGAGCGTGCGCTGCGTGGCCATCGAGAGCACCGCCTGTGCGGCGATGGAGTCTCCGGCAACCGAGACCGAGATCGGGACAGGGCCGGTCGGCGTGCAGGGGAGCGCGGTGGCCGGCGGCACGATGAACGAGATCGCCGTGGCCGTGGCGGCGGTCACCGTCGCCTGCACGCCATTCACGCGCACGACGTTGTTGACGAGGTCAGGGGCGAAGTTGGTCCCGTTGATCGTCGCCGCGGCGCCGGGCGTCCAGCTCGCCGGTGCCACGCCGGCGATGGTCGGCGCGTTGAGCGACCGGACGAGGAAGCGCACCGAGTCCGTCTTCCCTTCGCTCGTGGCGCGGATGTAGGTGGTCCCGGCCAGCACACCGGTCACGAGCCCCTGCTGCGTCACCGACGCGGTCGCGGGGAGGGCGCTCGACCAGGTGATCGCGCGGCCGGAGAGCGTGCGCCCGATGGCGTCGAGGGTGAGGGCATTGAGTTGCGCCGTCCCCCCCTGCCTAACGGCAGGCGTGCGGTTGTCGATCACGACGCTGGCCACGGGGACCTGCAGCACGGTGATCGCTCCCGTTCCGCTCGCCCCTTCGGAGGTGGCGGTGATGGTCGCCGCGCCGGGCGTCACGCCGGTCACCACGCCGGCGCCGTCGACCGATGCCACCGTGGGAGCGCTCGAGCTCCACGTCACCGTGCGCCCGGAGAGCGTGTTTCCCTTACCATCCTTCGCCGTGGCGGTGAACTGCACCGTCGCCCCGACCTCCACCTGCGAGGCGAGCGACGACACCGCCACGAACTTCACGGCCGGCGGCCCGGACGAGTCTCCGCCGCATCCCGCCGCCAACACCGACGCCACCAGTCCCACGATCGCCGACAACCGAAGTGCACGCATTCCACGCCTCGCGCGAGGGGAAACAAGAGAGGACAACCTACCAGACACCCAAGGGGTCCCGCGATCCCTACCGCCTCGCGTTGGCGCCCCATTTTGACCGGGACTATCTTGCCCCCGCCCGGGTTACCGCGCGCCATCCCACCACGCGGCGACACCGGCGCGCTGGCGCCGCGCCCGGCGGCAACCCCATAAAGACCTTTCCACCGCCCTCAAGGTTCCCATGAGCGACTCCGCCCTGCGCCCAGGCGCAGCCGGCTTCAACGGTGTCCGGCGCATCCCGCCCGCCGTCAACGAGCCCGTCCGTTCCTACGCCCCGGGCTCCCCGGAGCGCGCCTCGCTCAAGAAGCGCCTCGCGTCGATGGCCGAGGAGCGCATCGAGATCCCCGTCATCATCGGCGGCAAGCCGTTCACCACGGGTGACATGGGCCACTCCGTGATGCCGCACAAGCACGCGCACATCCTGGCCGACTTCCACAAGGCCAACCCGGCGCAGGTGGACCTTGCCATCAAGTCGGCGGTCGAGGCGCAGCGCGAGTGGTCGCAGTGGAACTGGGAGGATCGCGCCGCCGTCTTCCTGCGCGCCGCCGACCTCCTGGCCGGCCCGTGGCGCGACACGATCAACGCGTCGACGATGCTCAACCAGTCCAAGACGGTCTTCCAGTCGGAGATCGACGCGGCCTGCGAACTCGCCGACTTCTGGCGCTTCAACGCGCAGTACGCGCAGGAGATCTATCACGAGCAGCCGCTGTCGTCACCCGGCGTGTGGAACCAGAGCGACTATCGCGCGCTGGAGGGATTCGTCTACGCGATCTCGCCGTTCAACTTCACCGCCATCGGCGGCAACCTCGCTGGCTCGCCGGCGCTGATGGGGAACGGCGTCTTCTGGAAGCCCGCGGCGACGGCGGTGCTCTCCGGCTATTACATCATGAAGATCCTCGAGGAAGCCGGGCTTCCGCCGGGAGTGATCAACTTCGTCCCGGGCGACTCGGTGATGATCAGCGACAAGGTCCTGACGCACCGCGACCTCGCCGGCGTGCACTTCACGGGGAGCACCGGTGTCTTCAACTCGATGTGGAAGACGATCGGGTCGAACATGTCGAGCTACCGCTCGTACCCGCGCATCGTGGGCGAGACCGGCGGCAAGGATTTCATGCTCATGCACCCCTCGGCCGACGCGCAGGCGTTCGCCGTCGGGCTCGTGCGCGGCGCCTTCGAGTACCAGGGGCAGAAGTGCTCGGCCGCCTCGCGTGCGTATGTGCCCAAGTCCCAGTGGCCCGCGGTGAAGGAGGCGATGGTGGCGATGATCGCCGACATCCGCATGGGCGACACGCGTGACTTCCGCAACTTCATGGGCGCCGTCATCGACAAGAAGGCGTTCGACAAGATCTCGAGCTACCTGGCCGACGCGAAGCAGAACGCGAAGATCGTTGCAGGTGGCGGAGCGCGCGGCGACGAGGGCTACTTCATCGAGCCGACGGTGATCGAGGCCCCCTCGGCCGACTACCGCACCATGTGCGAGGAGATCTTCGGCCCCGTCCTGTCGGTCTTCGTGTACGACGACAACAAGTGGCACGAGACGCTCGAGACGGTCGACCGCACGTCGCCGTACGGCCTCACCGGTGCCGTCTTCTCCAACGACCGGCAGGCGGTGCGCGAGGCGCTCGTCACGCTGCGCAATGCGGCGGGGAACTTCTACATCAACGACAAGTGCACCGGCGCCGTCGTCGGGCAGCAGCCGTTCGGCGGCTCGCGCGCCTCGGGGACGAACGACAAGGCCGGCTCGAAGCTCAACCTCCTGCGCTGGGTGAGCCCGCGCTCGATCAAGGAGACCTTCGTCCCGCCCACGACGTACCAGTATCCGTTCATGGGCGCCGAGTAGCGCCGCACGGCGATCCGTTCACCGGGTCCAGCCGCAATGCCTGGCGCGTCGCGCGGCGCTGTCGCCCCCTCGGGGTCGGCGGCGCCGCGCGCGTCGCGTCCGGACCGGACGAGCGCGGTGGCAACAATCGCGGCCACCGCGCTCGCTGCCCTCCTCCTCATCCTGCAGTACCTCGGTCGCCTCTCGCTCCACACGGACGAGGCGGCGATTGCGCTCAACCTGCGTAGCCGGTCGTTGGGGGAGCTGCTGACGCGCCCCCTCGACTACGCCCAGATGGCCCCGCCGGGGTGGCTGGCGATCGAGTGGGGGGCGTTGCACCTGCTGGGCCCGTCGGAGTTCTCGCTCCGGCTCCTCCCGCTGCTCGCCTCGATGGTCGCGGTCGTGCTCGGGGCGCGGCTCGCGCACCGCGTGAGCGGCGGGATTGCCCCGGTGCTCGCCGTGCTGTGGCTGGCCACGGCGTGGGACTTTCTCTTCTACGGCACGCAGCTCAAGCAGTACGGGAGCGACGTCGCGGTCGTGCTGGGGCTCGTGCACCTGGCGCTCACCACGGTCGAGTCGGAGGAGCCCCCCGCGTGGCGGGCCGGGTTCCTCGGGGCGCTGGCGATCCTCTGCTCGCAGGCGGGGGCCTTCGCCGCCACGGCGCTGGGCGCGGTGCTCGCCGTCGACGCACTAGGGCGCGGCGGTGTGCGGCGTGCGTTGCAGCTGACGCCGCTCCTCCTCCCGTGGGGCGCGACCGCCCTCGCGACCTCGGCGTGGACGCTGGCCATGACGCCCGCCGAGCTGGCCGCCTACATGACCAAGTTCTGGGAGTACACCTACCCACGCTGGCCGTTGCGCCCGGCGGGAACGGCGGCGTGGCTCTGGAACGCCCTTCGCGACGCGGCCTTCGCCCCGATGTCGGGCGGGTGGACGCGACATCTCCCCAAGCTGTACGGAGCCCTCTTCCTCCTGGGGACGCTCGTGCTGGCGCGCCGCAGCCGGCGGCAGCTGGCGGTGCTCCTCGCCCCGCTCGCGGTGTCGGTCGCGCTGACCATGGCGCATCGCTATCCCATCGGCGGGCGCGTCACGCTCTTCATCCTCCCCGCACTCTTCCTCCTCACGGCGATCGGCGCGGACGCGGTGGCTGCGCTGCCGCGCCACCTGGCGGCGCGCGTGCAGCTGCCGGCGGCAGTCCCCGCCGCCGTGGTCGCGATGGCGGCCATCCTTCCTGCGGCGCGCGTGGTGGCGGGCAACCCGCCCCCGGCCTGGGCCGACAACACGCGGCCGCAGGTCGAGGCGCTCGCCGCGACGGTGCGTGACGGCGACGACGTCTTCGTGCATCACTCCATCGCCAAGCCGTTCCGCTGGTACTGGGCGCTGGCGTCGCACACCGACGTCCCGGTGCTCTACGGGCGTTGCTACAACGGCGACCCGCGCCCGTACCTGGCTCAGGTGGACTCGTTGCGCGGTCGCCCGCGCGTCTGGCTCGCCACCACGGACACCAGCTGGAACGGCTACCCGATGGTGGCGAGGTACT
This sequence comes from Gemmatimonadaceae bacterium, assembly GCA_046327755.1. GTDB lineage: Bacteria > Gemmatimonadota > Gemmatimonadetes > Gemmatimonadales > Gemmatimonadaceae > SCN-70-22. The sequence continues at coordinate 233,145 of JAXLXW010000006.1, read as the reverse complement.
TTGCAGCTGTCGGCCCTGTGCGCGACAGCGTCGTGGCGACCGACGCCCCGAAGCCGGCCGCCGACGCGCGCCAGGTCGCCTACCTGCGGAACTTCGCCGATGCCACCGCGCTCGCCTCGGCGCGCCGCGACACCGTCACCATCCCCCCCACCTTCGTCGTCGACTGGGTCGGGTGGACCTGTTTCGGCTCCGAGGCACAACCGCTGATTCACCCTTCGCTCTGGAAGTAGCGCCGATGTCGCTTCGCTCCTACGCCTTCCACACCACCGACGTCTTCACGTCGACGCGCTTCGGCGGCAACCAGCTGGCCGTCCTCACCGACGCGCGCGGGCTCTCCACCGCGGAGATGCACGCCATCGCCCGCGAGTTCAACTACTCCGAGTCGACCTTCGTCCTCCCGCCGGACAACGCGTCGCACACGCGGCGCGTGCGGATCTTCACCCCGGGAGGGGAGGTCCCGTTCGCCGGGCACCCGACGGTGGGGACGGCGCTGGTCCTGGCCGAGACCGGCGAGATCCCGCTGCATGGCGACGAGACCCGGATCGTCTTCGAGGAAGGGGTGGGGCCAGTGTCGGTCACCATCCGCGCCACGAACGGCGTCCCCGACTTCGCGGAGCTGTCGGTGGCCAAGCTCCCTGAGGTCCTCCCCCCTGTCCCGCCGCCCGACGTGCTGGCGCCGATGCTGTCGTTAGGCACGGACGACCTCGTCGGCGGCGCCTTTCACCCGCAGGCGGTGTCGTGCGGGCTCCCCTTCACCTTCGTCCCGCTGCGCAGCCGCGACGCCGTGCGCCGCGCCCGCCTCAAGCTCGACCTGTGGGAGGCCGCACTGTCGCGCACGCCGGCCCACATGGTGATGGTCTTCGCCCTGGACGCCGAGGACGCCGCGCACCAGGTGCGCGCCCGCATGTTCGCCCCCGGCGAGTCGGTCCCCGAGGACCCCGCCACCGGCTCGGCGTGCGCGGCGTTAGGCGGCTATCTCGGCATGCGCGACCGGGCGGTGACCGGGACGCTGCGCTGGATCGTGGAGCAGGGCTACGAGATGGGACGCCCCTCGCTGCTCCACGTGAGCTGCGACAAGCAGGACGGCACGATCACTGCCGTGCGCGTGGGCGGGGCGGCGGTGCACGTCGCGTCGGGAACGATCCGGCTGTAGGCGACGACTCCCGGCGCACGATACGCACGCTACGCAGGAGACGCAGGCACACGATGCAGGAGTCCACCCCCGTCATCTCGGACATCGTCCACGTCATCCAGCTCGCGGTCGCCCCCGTCTTTCTCCTCACGGGCGTCGCGACGCTGCTCAACGTCCTCACCAATCGCCTGGCGCGCATCATCGATCGCGGCCGCGTTCTCGAGGAACACTTCCACGCCGCCGACGACGGGGAAACGCGCGAGATGCGCACCGAGCTGGCAGTGCTTTCGCGACGCGCCAAGGTGGTGAACGTGGCGATCAGCCTCGGCACGACGTCGGCACTCCTCGTGTGCGTCGTCATCGCCATCCTCTTCCTCGGCGCGTACTTCGCCTTCGACGTGCGAGGCGCGGTGGCGGCGCTCTTCATCGTCGCCACGATGTCGCTCATCGGCTGCCTGCTCACCTTTCTCCGTGAGATCTTCCTCGCGGTCGGCTCCCTGCACTTCGGCCCCGGACGTCGCTGACGCGGGCAGACGAGAGACGAAAACGGCGCGCCCGCGGGCGCGCCGTTTGACGTCTCAGGGCGAGGGCTCGGCGTCCTCGCGGATCGCCTGTCCTAGAGCTGCGAGGTGCAGTGTCCGCAACGAGTCGCCGCGGCGGGGATCGTGCTCAGGCAGTACTGGCACGCCTTGGTGGCCGGTGCAGGGGGCGCGGGGGGCTCGGGCTTGATGAAGAGCTTGCCGACCTGCCACGCCACGAAAGAGATGATCGCGAAGTTGAGGAACGTCCCCAGGAAGTCCCCGACACCGAACTTGATCGTCCCCACGTCGAGGGTCCACTTGCGCCAGTCACCATCGGTCGGCGCCGTCGCCGCGCCCACGAGCGGCATGATGAAGTCGTCGCTCATCGCCTTCACGAGCGACCCGGCCGCCCCGCCCACGATGACCGCCATCGCCAACCCGACGACGTTCGCCTTCTCGAGGAACTTCTTGAAGTCTTCCCACATGGTGCAGGTGCTCCGCCACTGGAGTGACCCACCTAACGCGCCGAGGTGATTGCGCGCGCGCAATGTGAGAAACTTCTGAACATCGGGCAAGTGCGCGGCGTCACCTCCGCGCATCATTCCCGTGTCTAGAAGCGAGCCTCCACATACAGATCGAGTCGCATGCGCTGCCGCGGGTAGATGCCGCGTGACAGGTCCATGCGAATGAGCCCGTCGAGGACAGACCAACCGAGGCCGGCGCCGCTGATGGGACGGCCGGGGTGCTGCCAGTCCTCGCGACGCCCCGCCCACCCCAGGTCAGCGAAGAGCACCGGACGCACGGCGCGCGTCGAGAGCGCGAGTTCGCCGCGCGTGAGCCAGAACGCCTCGCCTGCCGCCGTGCCAAGCAGCTGCCCGCGCACCGTCTGCGCCCCGCCGAGGTAAAAGGCGCGCTGCGGGAGCGGCGCGTTGCGGCTGACGCCCGCCCCCGTGGTGATCGAGGCCGCGAGGCGATCGCCGAACCCCTTGCTGAGCGTCGCCTCGCCCGCCACACGCCCGTACGCGCGTGAGACGGACGACGTCGCGCTGTCGAACGAGGTCCATCCCCCTTCCAGGCGCGCGTCGGTGAGGAGGCGCCACCCCTTGGGGTCGAGCCCCGCCGAGCGCTGATCGCGGAGTGCGAGCCCCGCCACGGTGGCGTCGGTTGCCGTGATGTTGGGGAGGAACTCGCTCCCGCCGCCGAGGGCGCGCGACAGGTTGAAGCGCGTCTCGTTGGCCACGTCGCCCTGGCGCTCGACAAAGAGGCGCGTGGTGGTGGCGCCACCGCGATTGAGTCCGTTCGTCAGCTGCAATCCGGTGGCGCGATAGTAATACCCCTCGTCGCGCCCGTAGAACAGCGCGCCGAGCGACGCCCCGAACGAGAGCGGAGCCCCCCAGTCGTCGTTGGCCACCGCCAGCTTGTGGTAGCCGCCCACGCGCCAGGTCGTGCGTCCGTTCGTGCGCGCCACCCCCAACTCGACGTTGGGCACCAGGTCGGCCATGCCAAGTCGCGCCGTGGCGTCCCACGAGAAGCCACGCCCCAGCTGCTCCGTCGCCTGCGCCCCGAGGGACAGCCCCTCGACACGATTGTAGCGCGTCCAACCCAGGCCGTAGTTCAACCGCACCGGCATCGGCGCCCACACCGGCTGCAGCGAGAAGTCGAGCTCCTTGAGCAAGGCATCGCGTTCGGTGAGGCCGAACAGCTGCTCACCCGGCTCGTAGATCGACTCGGGAAGGTCCTTCGACTTCGCCAGCACCGTGCTGTCGCACGGGAGGCGCACCGCCGTCGCGAGGTTGGACTCGCCGCGCGTGTCGACGCGCGTGTAGAAGCCCGTGCTCGCGCAGTCGTCCTTGCGCTTGGCCGCGAGTCGCTGGCGACGCACCGAGTCGGCCTCGACCAACTTCCCGATGCGGAACTTGCGCTGCTCCGGCGTGAGCTGCCCCCACGGGAGCGAATCGCCGAACAGCGAGTCGCGCAGCTGGCGGCGCGTCATCATCTCCGGGACCGACGGCATCGAATCGGTGCCGTTCACGCTCGCGTACTTGAACCCTTCCTCCATCTTGAACGGGATGCGCATGAATGAGGCGCGCGCCCACCCCTCGGCGTACTGCGCGCGCGGCAGCCAGAAGCGCCCGCCGTAGAGGCCGTAGTCGATCGTGACGGCCTCGAGTTGCGCCTGCATCGGCGAGAGCATCCCCTTCACCCAACCGGGGGGCTCGTCCTCGTCGTCGGGCTTGTTGCCGGTGCGCTTGGCCTCCTCCTTCTCCCGCTTCAACTCCTCATCCACCACCCCCCAGATATCGATCGGGACGGCGAGTCGATAGGCGGCGCGCACCAGCTGCCCGCTCTCCACGTCGAACCAGAACGACCCTACCGAGAGCTTCCACTCGGGGCGGCGCGGCTCGATGCGCAGCTCGCGCAGGCGAATGCCGCGTCCGTCGGGGAGCGTGATGGTGAGCGAGTCGCCGGTTGCGTATCGGTAGTACGCCTCCGCGCCAATGGCGAGCGGGTGCACGAGTTCGCGCTCGTCCACCTCGGCGCGCGCTTCGCTCCCCCCGATCCAGAGCGCGTCGCGCCCCGGGTAGTACGGGATCGGCGAGATCTCGTCCATGTCCACCTCTCCCGCTTCCTTTTCGGCCATGGGGAAGACCGAACGCGCCCCCTTGAGGTCGACGAAGACGCCCCCTTTTCGCGACCAACGCACGCGCGAGACGTTCTCGGTGCGGAAGAGGAGACGGTCGCGCCCGATGGCGCGGAAGCCCATCCCGACCGACATCCGTTGGTACGACGTGGCGTCGTACGAGAGGAGCGCCGAGTCGAGCCGCATGCGAGCATCGCGCGCGCGCAGCAGCAACTGACGAGCGAGCGGATCGAGGAAGGCCGAGTTCTCGAGCTCGGGTGTCACCGCAATGCGGCGCACCGGGCGCTTCTCGCGGTCCAGGCGCCGTTCCATCGCCGAGTACCGGATGGAGTCGCGAATCGCCTGCTGCTTGATGCTGTCGGCTCGCGCCTTCTCGCTGGGTGCGCCGATGCGCACGGAGACTTCCTGGAAGGCGATGACGAGCGAGAGGGCAGCGAGCATGCGACGAACTCCGGGGGCAGGGAACGGTGCGAGGTTCTACGATCCCGGGGGGCGAATGTTTCGTGACGCCTGTCGTGCCAGCGAGCCACTGTGCGTGCGCAGGATGTGCAGGCGCTGCCGGAAGGCCTCCTGCTCGCGCTCCTCCCGCACGTCGGGATAGGAGAGCGTGGACATCGCGAGCGCCACGCCGATGGGGAGCGCCGCCATGGCCCCGCTCCACGGGAAGGGACGTTCGTCGCTCCCGCGCCGCGCCTCCAGGCGGTCCACGAGTGCCGGGAAGCGCGTCTGCGTCCAGACGGTCGCGAGGATGACGAGGATCCCCAGCCCGGCGAGGAGGATCGGGAAGGAGATGAACTCGCGGAAGACATGCTGCGCCAGGAAGCCCAGGTAGCCGATGACGCCGAGCACCCCGAAGAGGAGGACCGTGCGCCGACGGACGTAGAGCGAGAGTGCGACCAGTCCGAGCGCCGTGGGGAGGAGGAGGTGGCGCCAGGCGCTGTCGTCGGCGCGCAGCCAGAGGACCATGTAGCCCAGCGTGGTCCCCGCGAGCCCGATGACCCAGAACGCGTTGGCGTAGTCGCCCGGGCCCGCGCGCCGTTCCGCTCCGTCAGCCGCAACCGCCGCGGCATCTCGGCGCTGCGGGCCGCGCTGCCAGCGTTCCACCCGCTCGGCGACGAGGAGGATCGCGAAGCCGCCGGCGAGGATCATCCATTGCTCCGAGGCATTCGAGCCGCCGAAGGAGCGGGCGATGATCGACAGGTGCAACGCGGCCCCCGCCAGCGCCCCGGCCAGCGGCCATGTCACCGTGACCATGGCGCGCCGCCGCAGGGTGGCGAGCGCCGTCAGGAGCATCACGAGCTCGAGGATGAGCCACTGCCACGCCATCCAGGCCGTGTCGCGGAGCAGCGGATCGCCCGTGACGGGGTCGTGGCGCGGGGGGTCGGGCCACCGCCCGCTGAGGGAGAGGAACGGCCAGGCGACGAGCGGGCTGAGCGAGACGACGAGGGCAGCACAGATGTCCGCTGCCAGGGTGAAGCCGCGCCCCCGCAGCCATCGCTCCGCGGCGAGCAGGACACCGCCGTACAGCAGCGCCACGCCCAGCACTCCCCACGGCCCCAGTCGCGCCCACCGGTCGACGAGGAACCAGCCGCACGCGAAGAGGACGAGGAGCGCGCCCAATGCATACGCGACCGTCACGACGGAGAGCGCGCTGGTCGCGCTGGTCGCGCTTGGCGCACTAGTCGCGCTCGGCGCGGCGGTCACGGTCTGCGCCGGACTGTCGCCGAGGGCGAGCGCCCGGAGCCTGTCGCGCTGCCCCTCGTCGATGATCCCCTGCGCCACGCCGCGATCGAGGAGGCGCGAGAGTTCGTGGTTGAGCGGCTTGCCGTTCACGTGCGGGGGGTGAGGTGGACACGCTGCGGGCGGCCAGGCGCGATCCAACGGCGCCGACTATCCCGCGAGAATCTGCTACAACCTACGAGGCGCGGGAGTGGCGCGTTTCCCGACAGCAGGGACTGTTCCTGTCTTTTCGTCCTCGCGTCCCCTCGTCTTCTCGTCTTCTTGCTCCCGCGCTATGGTTCCCCCCATGCCCCCCGCCCCCCTCGCCCTCGACGTCCGCGCCCTCCACAAGCGCTACGGCGACGTCGTCGCGGTCAACGGGCTCGACCTCCAGGTGCGCGCCGGCGAGTGCTTCGGCCTCCTGGGCCCCAACGGCGCCGGCAAGACGACGACCATCGAGATCTGCGAGGGGATCCTCGACGCCGACGGCGGCGACGTGATCGTCCTCGGCCTGCGCTGGGCCACCGACGAAGACGCCCTGCGCCAGCGCCTCGGCGTGCAGCTGCAGGAAACGCAGTTCGCCGACAAGCTCACGGTCGCCGAGACGGTGCGCCTCTTCCGGTCGTTCTACCGCAGCGGGCCGTCGGTCGCCGAGGTGATCGCCCGCGTGCAGCTGGAGGAGAAGGCCAATGCCCGCGTGAGCACGCTGTCCGGCGGGCAGAAGCAGCGCCTTTCGGTCGCCTGCGCGCTGGCCGGCGACCCAGCGCTCGTCTTCCTCGACGAACCGACGACCGGGCTCGACCCGCAGTCGCGACGCCAGCTGTGGGAGCTGGTGGAACGGCTGCGCGCCGCCGGGACGACGATCATGCTCACCACGCACTACATGGACGAAGCGGAGCGCCTCTGCGACCGCATCGCCATCGTCGACCGCGGGCAGGTCATCGCCCTCGGCACCCCGCGCGAGCTCATCCGGTCGTTAGGCGCGGAGCAGGTGGTGGAGTGCGCCGTGGGCGATGGGGAGACGCTGCCGCCCGACGAGCTGGCGGCACTCCCCGGAGTGATCCGCGCCCGCAGCGACGGCGCCATCCACACGCTGCAGGTCGCCGCCGCGCACGAGACGATCCCCGCACTCCTCGCCCTCATTGCGCGGCACGCGTTCCGGCTCACCGAGCTGCGCACGCACTCGCCCACGCTCGAGGACGTCTTCGTCTCGCTCACCGGACGTCACCTGCGCGAGGCGTGACCCACCCATGACGATGAGCGCCCCGCCCGCACCGACCGGCGCAACGACTCCGCCGGACGCCACGCCGCCATCCTCCGCGCGCGACGGTTCACTGTCGCCGTTGTTGCAGCTCACGCTGGCCCGCTTCCGCGAGTTCCTCCGCGAGCCGGAAGCGGTGTTCTGGAGCTTCGTCTTCCCGATCCTTCTCGCCTCGGGGCTGGGGATCGCCTTCCGCTCGCGCCCGGCGGAGGTGGCCAAGGTCGCGGTGCTGGCCAGCGCCCCCGGCGCCGACGCGCTGCGCACCGCGCTGTCGCGCGACTCGTCGCTGGTGGTGGAGGCGCTGGACGACACCGCCGCCGCCACGGCGCTCCGCATTGGGCGCGTGGCGCTCGTCGTCGTCCCGCGCGACAGCGCCACGGCCGAGTACCGCTACGACGATGCGCGTGCCGAGGCGCGCACGGCACGACTGCTCGTCGATCGCGCGTTGCAGCAGGCGGCTGGGCGTCGCGACCCCGTGGCGGTGCGCGAGACGCTGGTGAGCGAACGCGGCTCGCGCTACATCGATTTTGTCCTCCCTGGACTCCTCGCAATGAACCTCATGGGGGGCGGGATCTGGGGGCTCGGCTTCGGCATCGTCGATGCGCGGCGCAAGAAGCTCCTCAAGCGGCTCCTCGCCACCCCGATGTCGCGCGCCCAGTACCTCCTCTCCTTCCTCCTCATGCGCCTGGCGATGATGGTGGTGGAGGTCGTCTTCATCGTCACGTTCGGCGCGCTCGTCTTCAAGGTCCCCATGCGCGGGCCGCTCCCTACCTTCGCCGTCATCTGCGTGATGGGGACGCTGACCTTTGGCGCGCTGGGCCTCCTGGTCGCCGCGCGCCCGCGCACGCTCGAGGGGGCTTCGGGGCTGATGAACTTCATCATGCTCCCCATGTGGGTCGGCTCCGGCGTCTTCTTTGCCGCCACCAACTTCCCCGATGCGGTGCAGCCGCTGGTGCAGGCACTCCCGCTCACCGCGGTGGTGGACGCCATGCGCCTCAACATGCTGCAGGGGGGAGGCTTCGCCGCGGTGAGCGGCGAGCTGGCGATCATGGGCGCCTGGCTGGTGACGTGCTTCGTGGTCGCGCTGCGCATCTTCCGGTGGCGATGACCGGCAACGCACATCACCCACATCACGCGCATCACGCGCACCACTCGCGAGCGACGATCGTCGCGGCCTTCGCCGCGGTGTACCTCCTGTGGGGGTCGACGTACCTCTTCATCAAGTACGCCGTCGCCTTCATTCCACCGTTAGGGATGGCGGGGGCGCGGTTCCTCCTCGCGGGGCTCATCCTCTACGCCTACGGCCGTCTGCGCGGCGCCGAGCCGCCGCGTGGGATCCACTGGCGCTCGGCGGCCATCGTCGGCGTGATGCTCATGACATCCAACGCGGGCGTCGCCTGGTCCGAACGGCTCATCCCCTCGGGGGTCGCCTCGCTCCTCGTCGCCGTCACGCCGTGCTGGATGGTGCTGTTCGAGTGGCTCGCGCATCGCGAGCGGCGGCCGCATGTAGGGGTTCTGGCCGGGCTCGTGCTTGGCTTGGTGGGATTGGGGATCCTGGTCGGGCTCGGCAACCTCGTGGGAGGGGGCGGGCGCGCGAGCGGCGGCGTGAACCTTGGCGGCGCCGCGGCGATCATCGGAGGGACGGCGGTGTGGGCCGCCGGGTCGCTCTACGCGCGGACGGCGCCGCGCCCCGCCTCGCCGCAGCTCCTGAGCGGGATGCAGATGATCTGCGGCGGGGCGATCCTCTCCGTCGTCTCGGCGCTTACCGGGCAGTGGGACGGCTGGGTGTGGCGCGAGACCCCCGCCATCGCCTGGTGGTCGTTTCTTTACCTGTTGACCTTCGGGTCGCTCATCGCCTTCTCGGCGTACATGTACCTCCTCACCGTGTCGACGCCGGCCCGCGTCTCCACCTACGCCTATGTGAACCCGGTCGTCGCGGTGCTCCTCGGGTGGGCCTTCGCGGGCGAGACGCTGACGCTGCGCATGCTCATCGCCTCTGCCATCATCGTGGGGGCGGTGGCGCTCATCGTGTCGTTCGGGGCCTCGGGCCCTCCAGCGCGCGCGACGCTCAAGACCGACGAGTTCCCGGTCGCGGCGACCGACGCAGGGTAGCGGCGCGCGCCGCTGCGGTTGGGAATCATTCATCGTGCTCGGGCGTCAGCGTGGCGCTTGACCCGGTTCGGTCGTGTAGATTGCGACAGGCACGTGGCCGTTCGCACGTGAACGGCGACGTCAACGTTTGACGCTTTTCATTGGCATGGCAAAGATCCTGGTCATCGAGGACGACGAAGCGCTGCGTGCACTCATGTCGCGCGCCCTGCGGTCCAAGGGGCACGACGTGGTGGTCGCGCGTGACGGCGCGGAGGGGTTGGAGGTGTGGGAGCGCGAGCGTCCCGATGTCGTGGTGACCGACCTCTACATGCCGAATGTGGACGGCATCGAGGCGATCATGGCGTTCCGCGCGCGCGACCCGGGGTTGCCGATCGTCGCGGTTTCCGGGGGCGACTCGCGCGCGTCGTTCCTCGCGCTCGACTCAGCGGGTGACCTGGGGGCGACGGTGGTCCTGGCCAAGCCGTTCCTGCCGGACCAGCTGTACGATGCGGTGACGCGGGCGTTGGGGCGGGGGCCGGACGCCTAACGCCGCGGGCTGCGCGGAGCGCTACGCCCCGTCCCGCACCTGCGCCGGCGGTCGCTGCTGTCGCTTCCGCAGCCACCACCAACCCCCCGCCCCCAGCGCAACGAGGAGCACCGCCACCGGCCCCTCGAATTTCCGCACCTCGCCCACGACCAGCACCGCCGCCTCGCCAAAGGCCCACCCCATCCCCGCCAGCAGCGCCGCCCACACCAGCGACGCGATGGCGGTCCCGGTGAAGAAGATCCACGGCGGGACGTGCGCAGCGCCGCACGCCAGCGGCAAGGCGATGCGCCCCCCGAAGACAAAGCGCGAAATGAAGGTGCTGCGCCACGGGTTCCACCGCATCGCGCTCAGCACCTTGCGCACGAGCGGCGGCGAGTTGCGCAGCTTGAGGCGCACCCACGCCGCCCGCCAGCGCCCCAGCAGGTAGCACGCCGACGAGAGGACGAACACCCCGGTCGCGCAGGCCAGCACGACCGCCACGAAGCGCAGGTGCCCCTGCTCCGCCGCAAAGCCCCCCAGCAGCGGCGCCAGCTCCTCCGTCACGAGGGACGACACGCCTAACGTCAGGTACGCCCAGCGCTCGCTCAACGCGGTGAGCGACAGGACGTCGATGAGGGCAGGCGGGACGGGCAGCATCAGGCAGACGGCAGCGGCACGGCGGATGACACCCTAGGGACGCGCCGCGGCGGGATACGTGACCGGGATGTCGGTGTAGACCTTTCCTCCAACCTCGACGCGTTGCACCACGGCGCGGAAGTGGCCGCGTCCCTTGAGTTCGGGGGCGAATCCAAGGAAGGTCGGGGTATCCCCCTCCTTCTCGCCGGCCTTGAGGTCCGGCTTGGCCGCCAGCACCAGGAAGACCTCCACATTCCCTTCCACGAGGTCGAGCATCTTGAGGTCGATCCGGGGCTGCGCCACCCGCACCGGCGTGCGTCCGGTGGCATCCAGCACGTGCGCGAAGACCGCCGTCTCCGCCGTGTCGACGACGAATTCGAGGTGGTAGGCCCCGCCACCGATCGGGACGAGCATCCCGCCGTGCGGCCCGGCGGCCGCTGTCGTCGCAGGCTCCGTCCGTCCCTCGGCCTTGGCCGCCGCTCCGCTCGCCCCCCCGCCCCCTTCGCCCCCTCCTCCGCCGCCCTCGCCGCCACCGCCGCACGCCGCCAGATACGCGCCGGCAGAGAGAACGGCGAAGAAGGCCACCGCCCGGCGCAACACCAGTTCGATTCGAGTGCGGCGCGAGGCAAACGGGGGACGCGGGGGCAGAACGGGGCACTGCAGCTGCATGGCTGACCTCAAGGCACGGGTGGATCGCATCGCCGGCAGCTGTCGGGCCGCCGGACACGCGGACACATGAAAAGAGAGCACATCACCGCTCCCGACAAGTCGAAACCGCGCCCCCCACCGTGCGGGTTTCCACGACCCCCCAGCATACCCCAGGAGTCGTTTCCCGCCCCCGCCGCCAAAGGGAACGCCCCCGGCCGCGATGCGGCCGGGGGCGTTCCCGTCTCCCGTCTCCCGTCCGCCCCTAGTCCCCGGCCACCGGCGCCGCCCCGGCCACCGGGTGCTCCGCCGTCTGCTGCGACACGCGGAAGCCGAAGATGCGGGAGAAGAAGCCGCGCATCTCGTCCAGGATCTCGTAGAACGTCGGGATCGCGACGAGCGTGAGGAGCGTCGACGTGATCACGCCGCCGATCACCGCCACGCCTAACGGCGCGCGGAACTGCGACCCCTCGCCACGCCCGAGCGCGATGGGGAGCATCCCCGCGATGAGCGCGAACGTCGTCATCAGGATCGGACGCAGGCGAATCGCGCCGGCCTCGATCAGCGCCTCGCGCAGCGGCAGCCCCTGTTGCTCACGTGCCCACTTGGAGAAATCGATGAGCAGGATCGCGTTCTTGGCCACGATCCCCATCAGCAGGATGACGCCGATGAGCGACATCAGGTTGATGGTGTTGTTCGAGACGGCGAGTCCCAGCATCACGCCAATCAGCGACAGCGGCAACGACATCATGATCGCCAGCGGATCGAGGAACGACCCGAACTGCATGACGAGGATGAGGTACATCAGCAGGATCGCCGTGCCGAGCGCCAGGAAGATCTGCCCGAACAGCTCGCTCTGCTGCTGCGCCTCGGCCCCGAGCGTGACCTTGATGTCCGACCCCAGGTTGAGTGCGGCGATGGCCGCCTGCGCGTCGGCTGAGACCTCGCCCACCGACCGCCCGGCCACGTTGAACTCCACGTTCACCACGCGATCGCGGTCGAGATGGTTGATGACCGCCGGGCCAACCCCTTCCTCGATCTGCGCCACCTGCCCCAGCGGGAGGGTGCTCGGCGCGCCGTCAGGCCCCGGGACCACCAGCGGGAGCTGGCGCAGGTCCGATGCCCGGCGACGCGATTCCGGCGCCAGCCGCACGACCACGTCGCGCATCTCGCCGCTCGGGTCCTGCCAGTCGCCGGCGTCGATCCCGGCAAAGGCCGGGCGCAACGACTGCGCAATCTGCCCCACGGTGAGCCCTAACGAGCCGGCCAATCCGCGGTTGAGCTCCACGCTCAGCTCGGGCTTCTGCCCCTTGGACGAGAGCGACACGTCGACGGCGTTCGGCACCGCACGCACGGCGGCGAGCGAGCGCTGCGAGGCGTCGGCCAGCTTCGCCGCATCGTTGGAGCGCATCTCGATCGCCACCTGCTTGCGTCCGCCACCCCAGTCCGTTGCATAGACGGAGATGTTCGCCCCGCCCACCGACGCCAGCTCGTCGCGCAGCTGGTTGCAGAAGGCCTCGACGCCGATCGTGCGCTTGTCCTTGGGCACCATCTTCACATAGATGGCACTCAGGTCGACCGCCGAACTCCCCTCGGCGCCGAGCGACGACATCGAGTAGCGCACCACGTCCTTGTGCCGCGCAATGACGCGCACGACTTCCTCGGTCTTGAGCCGCGTGTAATCCAGGTTGGACCCCGGCGGCGTCTCGACCTTCACGTTGAACTCGGCGTTGTCGTCGCTCGGGAAGAACTGCGTCCCGACGAGCGTGCGGTTCCCGATCTTGATCGCCGGCATCGCCAGCGCGAAGATGAACGTCCCGACCGAGATCGCCACCACCGACCAGCGATGGTCGAGCGCCCACGCGATCACGCGGCGATAGCGCCCCGACAGCTTGTTGAACCACAGGTTGAACTTGTCGAGCGCCTTGGTCAGCGCGCTCTTCTGGTGCTCCTCGAGATGCGGATCGGGCCAGTACGCCGAGAGCATCGGGTCGAGCGAGAACGACACGAAGAGCGAGACGAGCACCGAACAGGCGATCGTCAGCGCGAACGGCTTGAACCACTGTCCGCTCATCCCGGGCATGAAGGCGATGGGGACGAAGACGGCGAGGATGGAGAAGGTCGTTGCCGCGACGGCGAGCCCGATCTCGTCCGTCCCTTCACGTGCCGCCGTGTAGTGGTCTTTTCCCATCTCCACGTGTCGCACGATGTTCTCGCGCACCACGATGGCGTCGTCGATGAGGATGCCGATGGCGAGCGAGAGCCCCAGCAGCGACATCGTCTCCAGGTTGAATCCCAGCGTCCACACGGCGATGAACGAGGCGAGCACCGACACCGGGAGCGCGAGCCCCGTGATGACCGTCGAGCGCCACGAGTTGAGGAAGAGGAAGACGACGAGCACCGTGAGCAACGCCCCCTCGACGAGCGTCTCCTGCACGTTGCGCACGGAGTTGGTGACGTTGACGCCGGCATTCTTGATGATGTCGATCTGCGTCCCCGGCGGGAGCGTCTTCTCCAGGTTCTTGATGCGGGCGATGACCTGCTGCGCCACGTCGGTGGTGCTGTAGCCCTTCGACTTCTTGACGTTGATCCCCACCGACTCCTTGGTGCGTCCCAGGCTGTCGGTGAAGAGCGCCAGCGTGCGCTGCTCTTCGGTCGCGTCCTTCACCGTCGCCACCTGTCCCAGGCGCACCAACTGCCCGTTGCGCTCGGTGATGACGATCTGCTCGAACTCGCGCGGCTCGACCAGGCGCCCCTTGAGGCGGATCGACTTCTCGTCCAGCGCCCCCTTCACGTTCCCCACCGGGGCCGCGAGGTTCTGCAGCTGCAACGCCGCCACCACCTGCGACACCGCCACTCCCGACGCCTGCAACGCCTCGGGCTTGAGTTCCACGGTCAGCTCGCGCTCGAGCTTGCCGGGAACCGTCACCTCGGCCACGCCGGAGATCGAGCGCAACTCGCGCGTGATTCCAGGGTCGGCGATGCGCGTCAGCTCCGCCGTCGACAACGTCGACGAGTTGAGCGCCAGCGACACGATCGGCAGGTCGGTGTCGTTGAACTTCTTGATGATCGGCTCCTCGAGTTCCGCCGGGAGGTCCTGGCGGATCCCGCTGATGGCGTCGCGAATGTCCTGCGTCGCCTCGGTCAGCGGCTTCCCGAAGTTGAACTCGACCATGATGAAGCCGAAGCCGTCTTCGGCGCGGCCGTTCACGTGCTTCACCCCGGCGATCGAGGAGATCGCCTCCTCGACCGGGTCGAGGATCTCGCTCTCCACGCCGTCAGGCGAGGCGCCGGGATAGATCAGCCCCACCGACACGAACGGTGGCGCCACGTCCGGGAACTCGTCGGTCTGCAGCTTGAGCAGCGCGACCAGCCCGAACGCGACCAATGCCACCATCGAGACGATGGTGATCATGGGTCGCTTGATCGCAAAATCCGAGATCAGCATAGGTATCCCCGCCTAATTCTTGGTAACAGCCGCATCGTTCGGCGCACTCACCCGCACCGGCGTCCCCGGCGTGATCCCCTGCGCCGCCCCCACCAGGAGCGTGTCACCGGTCGTCACCCCCTTGAGCACTTCGTACTTCTCGGTCGCCTCGTCCTTGAGCCCGAGCTCGATCTCGACCTTCTCGGCACGCCCCCCCTTGAGGCGGAGCACCCACGGACGAACGCCGCGAACGTCCACGGCGTTCGCGACCACCACCGGCGCCTCGCGCGACTCCGACTGTGCACGCCCTTCGGCGAACAAGCCGGCCACGAGCGCATTGCGGTCGTTGGGGATCGAGGCGACGATGCGCACCTGCCCCGTGCTGGGATCGGCCGCGGGATTGATCCGCGTCACCTTCCCCTGGAACGTCTTGCCCGGATAGCCCGTGACGCTGAACGACACGGGCGAGCCGATGCGGATGGCCGACAGCTGCGCCGCCGGGACATTCGCCTCCAGCCGCATGCTGCGGGGGTCGATCACGGTGAAGAGCGCCCCGCCCGGCTGCACGACGTCGCCGGCCGAGACCGAGCGCACGCTCACGACCCCGGCGAACGGCGCGCGCACCTGCGCGTCATCGACCTGCTTCTGGGCGAGCGTCAGGCGCGCCTTGGCGTCGTCGAGCTGCGACTGCGCGGCGAGGTTGGCGCGACGCGCCGCCTCGAGGTCGCGCTCGGCGATGGCGCCGGCCTCGGCGAGCTTCTGGGCGCGCGACAATTCACGCGCCGCGATGTCGGCTGCCGACTGCGCCGTGGTGACACCGGAGCGCGCCCCGAGGAACTGGTCGCGCACCGTGCGATCGTCGATGCGCGCGAGGAGCGTCCCGGCACCGACACGGCTCCCCTGGTCGGCGTGCGTGGACAGGATGGGCCCCGACAGCTGCGCGCGCACCGTCGCTTCGCGCTCGGCGGCCAGCGAGCCGGAGAGCGCCGGCCCCGACGAGATCTTCTCGAGCGTGACGATGGCCAGGTTTTCGGCGCTCACGGCCGTGGGCGCAGGAGCGGCGGCCGCGTTCGCGGCGTCGCCCTTCCCCTTGGCATCGGCTTCCTTGCCGCCGCACGCGGCACCGACGAGGAGCAGCGCGGGGATGATGAGACGCGGCATCGAACGATTAGGTATGACGGACATGGGAGGAACGGTCTCCACTTATTGAGGAATCTGTGAGGTCGATGCCTGCGAGGTCGTGATGCGGGTGCCCTGCGCGGCGCCACCCACGGCGCCCGCGCCGGACATCCCGGCGGCGCCACCGGCGCCAGCGGCCGCGGATGCGCCGGTGCCGAACGAGGCGCCGGTGCCTAACGGCAAGTCCTTCAGGAGCGCCAGCCGCATGCGCGCCACCTGCAGGTTGCGCGCGGCCTGCGCCCGGTTGATGCGGGCCTGGTCCAGGTTGAGGCGCGACTCGGAGAGCTCGAGCTGCGTCGAGAGCCCCTCCTGGTAGCGCACGTTGGCGATGGTGAAGGCGCGCGTGGCCTGCTCCGCCGTCCCCACGCTGGCGGCCAGCGCCGCCTCCGCCTGTTGCAGCTGGGCGATGGTCTGCGCCGCGTCGAGCGCGGCCAGCTCGCGCGTCTGGTCGAGCCGCGCGCGGCTCTCCTCCACGCTCGCCTCGGCCACCATCGCCGCCCCGCGCAGCCGCCCGCCCGTGAAGAGCGGGAACGACGCCCCCAGCGCGACATTCCAGTTGTTGAGCCAGTTTCCCCAGGCCGGGACCCCCCCGGCACCGAAGGCGACGCGGCTGTACGCCGAGGTCACGCTGATCGTCGGGAGCCACTCGCGCCGGGCGATCGTCAGCTGCGCTTCCTGTGCCTTGAGCGCCTCATCCAGCTGGCGCACCGGGGCACGGCTCGACGTGCTGGTGTCGATCGACGCGTCGAGCGCGCTCCCGGTGTTGGAGGCGTTCCGCGCCTCGCGCACGTCGGCCGGCTCGTTGATGTCGCTCGTCAGTTGCAACGCCTGGCCATACGGCAGGTTGAGCAACTGCTTGAGGCGCAGGAAGGCCAGGTCGCGGTCGGTGCGACGCTGCAGCACCACCGGGACCTGGTTGTCGCGCGTGACCCGCGCGCGCAGCAACTCGAACTCCGACTGGTTCCCCACCTGGCGCGCGAGCGACGTCTGCTTGAGCGTCACCTCGGTGGTGACCAGCGACGACTCGGCGATCGCCACCAGGCGGTCTGCCAGCACGGCGTCGTAGTACGCCTCGGTCACGTCGAGCGCGAGCTTGGCGCGCTGCGACGAGAGCTCGATGTCTGCCGAACGGCGCCCCGCCGTGGCGGCCCGCACCTGCGCCTGGTTGCGCCCGGCGTTCCACAGCGTGAGCGAGCCATTCGCCGCCAGCTGGTACTGGTTCTTGGCACCGAAGCCGGCGCGAGAGAAGTCGATCCCGCCCCCACCCGAGGCGCAACGCGTGTACAGCTCGAGCGCTGCGATGCGCTGCGCATCGGTTGCCCCTGCCGGCGCCAGGTAGCGCGTGCACGGCTGGAAGTAGGTCGTGGTGTCGCGCGGCGGCGCCGGCGGCACGTCGGGCCCCGGTGTGGGCGCAGACGACTGGAAGACGGAGAACTGCGTGGCGAGCGTGCGGGTGTACCCCGCCGTTCCGTTGATCTGCGGCAGGTACGCCGAACGCGCCTGCATCTGCTGCCCCTGCGCGCGCTTCACGCCGGCCTGCGCGATGCGCAGTGCCTCGCTCGCCGCCTGCGACATGCGCAGCGCATCCTCGAGCGAAAGGGTTCGCGGTCCCTGTGCGCGAGCGGCAGGCGCCACGAGCGCCGTGGCCAGGATCGCCGCGAGGACCAGGTGCACGGACTTCATATGGATAGGTGACGAGTCGAAGGGCATGTCAGGCGGCCTCGCTTCCGTTGCTGTGATGCCGCGCAGCGAGAGGCGTGTGAGCAGGACAGTCGTGCGCTGCCCCGGACGCCGACGGAACGGTCGTCGACGCCGGGACAGGAACGCCGAGCGCGCGAAGGAAGACGCGGACGTACCGCATCGCCGCCTCGCGATCGGGCTGGGGGTACACATTGGGAACCACCTCGCGCGACATCGCATCGGCGAAGACCGCGCTGAACAACATCGAGCACGCCGTGAGGACATCGACGTCGCCCGGTGCGCCGCCGTGCATCTCGACCAGCCGCGTGGCGTACGACGTGAGCCGGTTGAAGTGCGGCGTCTGGCCGTTGCAGAGGTGCGGCCCCATCTCGGGGTGCTCCTCCAGGTCGGCCATCGTCTTGCGGATCATTCCGCGCATCTCGCGAATGGCGACGAGGTGCCCCTCGCTCCACTCGGTCAGTTCGCGCATCGGGTCGGCCGGCTCCACAGGGAGGAGGACCGATCCCATCGGATCGTGACAGGTGATCGCCTCGGCCAGGAGCTGCGCCTTGGATCCGAAGAGGCGGAAGAGGGTGACTTCATTCACCCCCGCCTCCTCGGCGATCCGTCGCGTCGTCGCCCCTCGAAATCCCACCTCGGCGTAGACGCGACTCGCGGCGATCAGGAGCTTCTCTCGATTGTCCATGGAAAGTCGTAAACGTGGACCGGGAATATATCCCAGTGCGCAAGCAAGCACTTGCATGTAACGAGAAGCTCCCCGCGGAGGTTTCAACGTCGTCAGACCACGGTCTCGGGAGAATCTCATCGGCGGGCACGGCGCGAATCGGTCGTTCGACCCATCTCGGACAGCGCGACGTGCCCGGAAGGGTTGGATCGCAGCGGGACGAAACGACCGGTTCCGGCGCTCCTTACCGGATCATTCGAGTCTGTGGCGAGTGCCCGGCGTGACGGATTGTGGCGCGCGCGTGACGGTCGCCACCGCCGTACAGCGCCGGATGCGCTTTGTCCTTCACGGCCGGATGCGGCGATCGCGGCGCGGATTCAGCGGCTGTCCTGCGCAAACGGACGTTCCGCGTACGGCGCACAAGTGCATGTACATGAGCGCCTTATCTGTCCAAGTGCCGGCGTACTGGATGCGCAGAACGAGCCGCGGTCACTCGCGGCGGCCACGCCAAGCCACCATTCCACTCGTCCAATACCTGTGCGCCAGATCACGTTTGGCATCGGTCCTGCTTTTTGGGGGGGGCGACCGAACGCCGGTCGTTCCCTGCGCCCACGGAGTTCCCCATGACCCGCCGATCTGGTTTCACCTTCGTCGAGATCCTCGTCGCCATGGCCGTCTTCGGCGTCATCTCCGCCATCGCCGTCCCGCGGTACCGGCAGCTGCGCGAGAAGGCGTACCTCGGCGCGCTCAAGGCCGACCTCGCGGAACTCCGCATCGCGCAGGAGGGCTTCTGGGCCGAGAACCACAGCTACACCACCGACACCACGCAGCTCGACTGGCGCTCCACGAGCGACATCCGCGTCAACATCTCGGTCTCCGACCCGTACGTCGGCTTCGACGCCACGGCGCGCCATCTCAACATGGCCGGTATCCAGTGCTCGATGTCGGTCGGTCGGACCACGGCGACGGGGACGCCCTCCGGCGACATCTCGTGCGGCGCCGTGAGCGGACCAACGCCAGGGGCCGGAACGCCGGTCTCGCCGTAACAGACGCGGCCCGGAACGACAGACGCCCGGATGCTCATCGCATCCGGGCGTTTCATCATCCCCACTGCTGCGCGCTCAGCGCTCGGTGCTCACTGATCAGCGCGGAGTGATCAGCGTTCGGCTCGAGGGATCACGAGACGCTCGGCGGTATGCGTCGCGGAGAACGAGGCGACCTTGTTGTCCACCAGGCCGGCGCTGCGCCCTGCCGCGAAGACCTCCACGTCCTTGAGCGTCGCGTCCTTTCCCTTGACGTGCACGACCCAGATGGCGCCGTTCGGGACGAGTGTCGCCTTGAGCTCAGGCAGCCGCCCGAGGGCGAGAACCGACTCCGCCCCGAACACGATGACGTCCGTCCCCGGCGCTGGCGCCGTCTTGTAGCGACCGACCTTGCGGGTGAGCTGCTCGAGGAAGTCGGCGTCGTCGACGCCGAGGACGACGACCTTGCTCTCCTCGGTGATCCCGAGCTTGTCGATGAGGGTGCGCGGGTTGCGGATCTTCGCCAGCCACTTGGCCGCCATCCCCTCGGCGAGGTGCAGGAGCGCGGGGCCGTCTGCATGATCGAGCACCAGCGCATTGCCCTGCACCTCCACGCGCGCCACGTCGGCGAGCAGGAACTTCTCGCTCTTCGTCTTCCCCCGAAACGCGATGTGGTCGGTCTCGAGCAGCGCACGCCCCACCGTCTTTCGACGAGCGCGCTCGAGTGTGCAGTTGGTTTCGAGACCCATGCGACGGGAGATGGGGAGCGAGGCCGGGGGCACGAAGGCGCGGCCGATGGCGCGAGATGGCAACGTGTACATCTCGTTGCGGGAGAATACTGGTGAAAGAATACTGCTTCCGGAACCTCTCTCGCGTTTCGGAATAGCACCGGCGTGCTGCTCCGTTAGCTTGCTCGTCCCCTTCATCACCCCCCGTGAACGAACTGCAGGAGCGCATTCAGGCCGCCGTGGGTAGCGGGTACCGCGTCGAGCGCGAGCTCGGCGGGGGCGGCATGAGTCGCGTCTACCTGGCCACCGAGGTCGCGCTCGACCGGGAGGTGGTGATCAAGCTGCTCGCTCCCGAATTGACGAGCGAGGTCCTCGCGGCGCGCTTCCGGCGCGAGTTCCAGGTCACGGCGCAGCTGGGGCAGCATCCGCACATCCTCCCCGTGCTGAGCACCGGGACCAATGGCGGGCTCCTCTACTTCATCACGCCGTACATCGAGGGAGAGTCGCTGCGCCACCGCCTGCGCCGCGAGGGGAAGCTCCCCATCGACGACGCGGTGCGCATCCTTTCGGAGCTGGGGAGCGCGCTGGCCTTCGCCCACGAGAAGGGGATCGTCCATCGCGACCTGAAGCCGGAGAACGTCCTCCTCTCGGATGGCCACGCAATCCTCGCCGACTTCGGGATCTCGTCGGTCCTGTCGCGCGAGGCGCCGGTGGCCGGGCACGCGGACGCCTTGCGGCTGACGGAGGGGGGATTGGCGATCGGCACGCCCGGCTACATGTCGCCGGAGCAGGCCGCGGGTGACGCGGTGATCGACGGGCGCTCGGACCTCTATTCGCTGGCGGTCATCGGCTACGAGATGGTGACGGGGAAGCCGCCGTTCGCCGGCGATTCGCCGATGGCGGTGATGTCGGCGCACCTCAACCAGACCCCGACGCCGGTGCAGGCGCTGCGGAGCGACGTGCCGCGCGCGCTCGCCGACGCGTTAGGCGTGGCACTGCGCAAGGACCCCGGCGAGCGCTACCAGCGCGCCGACGACTTCTGCACGGCGCTGGCAATGGCGTACGCGCGCCCGCACGCGGCGCGCCCGTCGCGACGTGGCGCATGGATGGCCGGCGGCGCCGTCATCGCCGCGCTCGCAGCGGCCGCATTCTTCCTGGTGTCGGGGCGCGAGGCACCGGTGCGCGCCAACCCCAACCTCGTCGCCATCGCTCCCTTCGAGGCGCTGGGGAGCGACCTCGGCGTGTGGCGCGAGGGATTGGTCGACCTGCTGGCGAACAACCTCGATGGTGCGGGACCGCTGCGCGCCGTCCCACCATCGATCGTGCTCCGCCGCGTCCCCGAGCGCATGGACCAGCGCGGTGCGCGCGCCCTCGCCGAGCGCACGCGCGCCGGGATCGCGATTTACGGATCGCTCGTTCCCTCGGGGAAGGATTCGGTGCAGGCGCGCGCCACGATCGTCGAGATCGCCTCGGGGCGCAGCACCGACGTGCAGTGGCGCGACGAGAGCGCGCGCATGGACCGGCTGGCCGATTCGTTGTCGATGGCGATCCTGCGCGAGCTGGGACGGACGCGCGCCATCGGTGCGACGCGCCTGGCGTCGCTGGGATCGCTCTCGCTCCCCGCGCTCAAGGCGTACTTGCAGGGCGAGCAGGCGTATCGACGCAGCGACTGGGACTCGGCGTCGGCGCACTACCAGCGCTCCGTCGCCCTCGACTCGACCTTTGCGCCGGCGCTCCGGCACCTGAGCAACGCGATGGGGTGGCGCCTCACGCCGCAGCTGGAGCTGTCGCACGAAGGCTATCGCTACGCCATCCGCGCCGGCGCGCTCAACCGCGGCCTCGCGCCGCGCGAGTCGCTGCTGGTCGCGGCCGACTCGATCTTCGCCGCGTTGCAACTGACGGGACCCAAGCCGATGCCCGGGCAGGTCACGCTCATCCGGCGCGTCACCGCCCTCCTCGACGACGGGATCCGCCGATTTCCCGACGACCCGGAGATGTGGTTCAAGTACGGCGACGTCCACTACCACTTCACCCGCTTCGCCTTCCCGTCGCAGAGCACGCTGCGCACCGCGCGCGACGCCTTCGAACGCGCGATCGCCCTCGATTCGGCCTTCGCCCCGGCCTACATCCACCACCTCGAACTCGCCGCGCAGGACCAGGACCAGGCGACGATGCGTCGCTCGGCGCGCGCCTACCTCGCCCTCGGGCCGCACGACGTGCACGGTCGCAGCGTGCGCCTGGTGCAGGACCTCATGGACGGGCGGAGCCGCCGTTCGCCCGCCAACGATTCCGTGGTGGCCAACGCCGGCCCCGAGGTGCTGCAATCGGCGTTTGGGATGCTCGTCCCGCTCATGGACTCGGCGGAGACGCAGGTCTTCATGTCGCGGGCGCTGTACGACGCTGTGCAGGCCGGGCGCGCCCCCGCGGCGATGGCCCCCGAGGCGCGTGCGGCGTACACCTCCACGCTCCTCATGCGCGGGCACGTGGCGCAGGCGCTCACCGTCGCCGACTCGTCGCAGTCGCTCCCCGTGCTGGAAGGCGCATTGCTGCGCGCCATCCCGCCCGACAGCGCCTCGCTGATCTTCGACCGCTGGCTGGCCAACGCCACACTCCCCAAGGCCGCGGGGCGCCTCTCGGCTGCGGCCATCTACTGGTCGCTCAGCGGCGACGGGGCGCGCCTGGAGCGCGCCATGCAGCTGGCGGCGAACGGCAAGCTGGCGAACTTCCCGACGCTCCTGGTCCCCGGGCTGCGCGCCCTGGCGCGCGGCGACTCCGCGACGGCGATCGCCGCGCTGACCTTTGCCGACTCGGCGTGCGCCGGGTGGTGCTGGGAGGCGCGCCTCCCCCTCGCCTTCCTCCTCTCCGCGCGCCATCGCGACCGCGAGGCCGCCGCGCTGCTCGACCAGGATGTCATCGCGTGGCCCTCGCTACGGGTGCTGTGGATGCTGGAACGCGGGCGCGTCAACGAGCGGCTGGGCGTGCGCCCCAAGGCCGTGGACGCCTACCTGTACGTGGCCAACGCATGGCGCCATGCGGATCCCGCGCTGCAGCCCTATGTTGCCGAGGCGCAGCGCGGCATCGCCCGCCTGAACCCCGATCCGTCGCGGCGCTGACCAGTCGTTAGGCTCCTCCCCCCCGCTCGCCCCTCGATGCGCCTCGCGTTCGTCACCTTCCGCGCCCTCCCGCAGCTGAGCGACGACGATCGTCTCGCGGTGGGCGAACTGCGCCAGCAGGGCGTCTCGGTGGAGAGCGCGGTGTGGGATTCGCCCCTGGTCGACTGGGCGCGCTACGACGGCATCGTCGTGCGTTCCACCTGGGACTACCACCTGCGCCCCGACGACTTCGAAGGGTGGCTCGCCCACATCGATGCCCTCGGGATCCCCATCTGGAATCCGGCGTCGCTGCTGCGCTGGAACATGGACAAGCGCTACCTGCTGGACCTCTCCGAGCGCGGCGTGGAGACGGTTCCCACGGTGATCCTCGATCGCGCGACTCCGCTGACGCTGGTCGATGTGCTCGCCGAGACGGGGTGGGACGAGGTCGTGTACAAGCCGTCCATCTCGGCGTCGGGCTATCGCACCGCGCGCGTCGCGTCGGGCGACCACGCCGCCCACGAGGGGAGCTTCGCGCAGCTGCTCAGCGAGCGCGACGTGCTGGTGCAGCCCTTCATCCCCGAGGTGGTCGAGCACGGGGAGTGGTCGCTGGTCTTCTTCTCCGGGCAGTTCAGCCACGCCGTGCGCAAGCGATCGCGCGAGGGGGAGTTTCGCGTGCAGCACGACTTCGGCGGCTCTGCGGAGGCCGACGTTCCGCGCGCCGCGCTCATCGCGCAGGGGGAAGCGGTGCTCACGCACATCCCGCGGCCGTGGCTGTATGCGCGCGTCGATGCCTGCGAGGTGAACGGGACGCTGATGCTCATGGAACTCGAGCTCGTCGAGCCCGACCTCTTCCTGCGACTGCATCCTTCCGCGCCTCGTCGCTTCGCCGCCGCGATTCGCCAACTGGTGGCCGGGCGGCGGACGCCGATCTCCTTCACGCCTCGTTCGGTCACGCCGCCCGGCGCACCCGCCAACTGAGCTCGTCGCGCGCCAGCAAATGGCATGGCCGTGACATGTGGTCGTTCGTCTGCCAGCGCCCAGCACGGCCACCTGTGGTTAGCGCACCGCAGCGTTTTGCCCAAATTGTTGCTGGGCAACGAGTTGCAACAGGCACGATGTAGGGCACGTGCCCTGCCACCTCCCCAGTCCAGAGTCAGGCAGCACCACGACATCTGGCACGGTACGAGGAGTACGGTATGCGCGCGCACATGGGAATTCAGTTGGCACTCGGGACGCTGCTGTTGGCGAGCCCTGCACCGGCACAGCAGCGCCCAGCCGTGCGGCAGGCGCCAGGCGCGGCCCCCGGCGCACGGTCAACGCTGACCGGCATCGTGCGCGACGAGCTGGGGGCACCTCACCCCGAGGCGTACGTCCTCCTTCCGGTGCTCGAGCGCACCGCGGTCACCGACGCCAATGGGCGCTTCCGCTTCGCCAACCTGCCGGCGGCACCAGTGGTCGTGGTGGTGCGGGCCATCGGGCACCGTCCGTCCACGCAGACGGTGCAGCTGACGGCAGGACGGGAGACTGCGCTCGACGTGCACCTCGAGCCCGCGACGGTGACGCTCGTCCCGGTCGTGGTGACCGGCGCCGCCACGGCGAGCGACCCCACGACGCCGCTCGACGTGGCGGCGATCGATCCCGAGAAGCTCAAGACGATCACCTCCGCCTCGTTAGGTAAGACGCTGGAGCGCGTCCCCGGGGTCTCGACCATCACCACGGGGCCCATGGCGGGGAACCCGGTGCTGCGCGGGATGAGCCAGGGACAGGTGCGACTCACGCGCGACGGCGTCCCGGTGGAGAGCTTCCAGGGGACGAGCCGCTGGACACCGCCGATCGCCTTCGGCTCGGTGGATCGCGTCGAGGTGATCCGCGGGCCGGCGAGCGTGCTGTACGGCTCCAGTGCGATGGGCGGGGCGATCAACTTCCTTCCCAAGCCGCTCCCGCGCGCCGAGTCGGGGGGCCAGCGACTCGATGCGCTCGTCGAGACGCAGTACTTCTCCAACAATCGGGAGCGGTACGCCAACGGTGAACTCAGCGGGGCGCTCCCGGCCGGGCTGGGATTTCGCGCCGGCGCCAGCCGCCGCGTGGCCGACAATTTCCACACTGCCGACGCGCTCCCCTACACCGTCACCCAGCAGAAGGGCGATCCGCTCTACACCGGCGAGCTGCGCTACTCCAACTACGACCAGCGCGCGCAGTACGGGCAGCTGGGCGGTTCGGGGGCGTGGGGACAGCTGCAACTGCTGTACGATGGCTTCGAGGGACTGAACAACTTCCCGAACGCGAACGGCAAGCCGGCCGGCGTGGCGATGGCCAACCACGAACTGCGGCTCCGCGGGACGATCCTCCGCGGACCGGTGGTCGTGAAGCCATCGCTCACGCGGCAGCTGCTGCGCATCCAGCGCGCCGCGAGCGCTGCCAAGACGTTCGAGGAGGCACGCGCCACCGCCACGTGGGACCAGGACCTCTCGCGCACCGTCACGACGGCGCGCGTGGAGGCGGAGCACCCCGCCGTGCGCGGCGTGGCCGGGAAGCTCGGCGTCGAGTACCAGCACCAGCGCGGCGTGACGCGCCTGTCGCGCATCGAGCCGTCGTCGCGCATCGGCAACCTCGCGGCGTTCGCCTTCGAAGAGTACCGCCTGCCTCGCCTGACGCTCTCCGCCGGGGCCCGCTACGACACGCGCCAGCAGGATGCCCGCATGGGGACGCTGGTGCAGGCGCTCCCCGCCGCCCAGCAGGACGCGGCCCTCCATCGTTCGTTCTCGGTCTTCAACGGCTCGCTCGGCGCAGGATTGCGGCTGACGAGCGCCCTCACCTGGACGACGAGCGTCAACTCCGGCTTCCGCGCCCCCGCCGTGCAGGACCTCTACACCGACGAGAACCGTCCCGCCTTCGGATGGTTGGAGGGGAACCCGACGCTCAGCCCCGAACGCTCGCTGAGCGTGGAGAGCGCGATCCGCTACCAGGGGGCGCGTGCCAGTGCGACCGTCACCGCGTATCGCAACGGCGTGCGCGACTACATCTACATGGAGAACACCGGGCGCACGAAGGTGGTGAACGGGACCACGCGCATCGTCTACCGGAACCTCCAGACCGACGCGGTCATCCGCGGGATCGAGGCGGGGAGCGAAGTCGAGCTCCTGCCGCGCCTCGTCCTCGAGGGGAGCTACACCGCGCTGCGGAGCGAGAACCGCAGCACCGGCGAGTCGCTCCCGCTGATGCCGGCCGACCAGGTGCGCGGCTCGCTTCGCTGGACGCCGAAGCCGCTGGCGATGGTGAAGGGGCCGTACGTCCGCGTGGGGGCGCGCCACAGCTGGGCCAAGCGCATCGCGGGGAAGACGGAGCCGTTCGCCGAGTTCGACGCGAACCCCGCCGGGTACGGGATCTCGTCGACGCCGGCCTACTCCGTCGTCGAGGCCGGCGTTGGCGGACGCGTCACGTTAGGCACGCAGGTGCTGGACGTGCACGTGGAGGCCACCAACCTGTTCGACACGCCGTATCGCGACTTCCTGGACACCCAGAAGGGGTTCGCCCTCGCCCAGGGGCGCAACGTCTCACTCCGCGTTTCCGCGCCGCTGGCACTGGTGCGGTAACGTCGAGGAGGCGCAGCGACGCGCGCATGCGCCGCGATCGAAGAAAGAAGGCCGCCGGGAGCGATTCGCTCCCGGCGGCCTTCTCGTGTGTCAGGGGGGGGCGGCGCGGGCCGCGCACGTCACGCCGATGGGTTGCGACTGACGTCCGAAGCGGCAACGGCCCCGTTGTCCGTCCGACCATCGAGCGGTGCCGCACCACCCGGTGCCGTGTCACGCCCCTCGTCAGCCATGGAGCGACCACTGCCAGCGTGTCGCATTGCCACGATGTTGAAGTCCGGCGCGGTCAGCAGCGTGTGCGCCGCGTGGCGTGTGGGCTGGAGGCGGCGAGGGGTCATGGGACGATTCCGGAGTCGGTGAACGGTGACGCAACCCAGTGGGCGATGATCCGCCGGTCAGTGCTCTCCCGAGCAAGGCGAGTGCCCCGAGCCTCTCGAGATCCCCGTCGGCACCACTCTTGTCCTAGCAGAGAGCGTTCCTTCTGGGCCGAATCGAGCTTAGCGACTGTCGTTCAACGACTTAGCGGTTCTCTCGTGGAGGAGGCGCGACACACGACCGTGATCATTCACGGATTGGCCCGTCATATTTCGTAGACTTCCCACAAGGCCGTGACATGTCACGGCATCGAATGAGCGAACTCCCGCTGCAGTACCAGCTCGTGGTCGACGTGTGGCGCGCCGCCACCGACTCCGCCGCACTCGACGAGTGTGTCGACCGCGTCGCCGCCATGCTGGCCCGCGCCGTTCGCGCGGACACCCTCGCGATCTGGCGCCTCGCCCGCGACAGCGACCGCCTCGAGTCGGTCGCCGCGAGCGCTGTTCGCCCAGGTCCGCGCCCCGCACCAGCCACACGTGACATCTCGGCGGCCGTCACCGAGACCCTGCGCGCCCTCCAGCGGGAGGGGGCTCCGCTCCTCGTCACCTCCGAGCACGTCGATGAGGCGACGCGCCTCTTCGCCCCTGAAGGAAGCTGGCGCGCGATGGCGATCGCCCCGCTCGCCGAGGGCGATCGCGCCATGGGCTTCGTCGTCCTCGTCGCCCGCAACTCCGGAGTCCTGGATACGAGCCACGCCGAGCTGCTCGGCCAGCTCGCGCCGCCGCTGGGGACGGCGCTCCGTCTGGAGGACGAACGCGAGCACGAGCACCGCCTCCGCGAGGCGCTCGAGGCCGATCGGCGCGCCCTGCTCCAGCGTCTCGATCGCGATGAGGTCTCGGGGACGATCGTCGGCTCCGAGAGCGGGCTTCGCGACGTGATGCTGCGCGTGGAGCAGGTGGCGCCCACCGACGCCCCGGTCCTCCTGCTGGGCGAAACGGGGTCGGGGAAGGAGGTCGTGGCGCGGGCAATTCATGCCCGTTCGCGCCGGTCGAGCGGACCGATCGTGCGCGTGAATTGCGGCGCCATTCCGGCGGGTCTCATTGACTCCGAGCTGTTCGGCCACGAGAAGGGGTCGTTCACCGGCGCCATCCAGACGCGGAAGGGGTGGTTCGAACGCGCCGACGGCGGGACGCTCTTTCTCGACGAGATCGCGGAGTTGCCGCTCGCGGCGCAGGTTCGCCTCCTCCGCATCCTGCAGGATGGCGTCTTCGAGCGGGTCGGCGCGCAGCGCGCGCACCGCGTGGATGTGCGCATCGTCGCCGCGACGCATCGGAACCTGCGCGACATGGTGTCGCAGGGGACGTTTCGCGAGGATCTCTGGTACCGCCTGAGCGTCTTCCCCATCGAGATCCCTCCCCTCCGCTCGCGCCCCGAGGATATTCCCGCCCTCGCGTCGCACTTTGCCGCTCGCGCCGGTACGCGACTGGGGGGGAGCGCACTCGTGCTGACTTCGGACGATATCGAGCTGCTCCTGTCGTATTCGTGGCCCGGAAACGTTCGCGAACTCGCGGCAGTCATCGAACGCGCCGCCATCCTGGGTGATGGCAAGCGACTGCGGCTGGCGGCCGCGCTGGGAACTCCGGTTCCGACCGAACCGGGGGAGAAGGCACCGGAGGTCGCCATGGAGGACCCCACCATCCTGCCGCTGGATCAGGCGATGGCGCGGCACATCGAGCGTGCGCTCAAAGCGACCGGCGGGCGGATCGAAGGGCGTGGCGGGACGGCGGCGCTCCTTCGCGTGAATCCGCACACGCTGCGGGCGCGCATGCGAAAGTTGAAGATCGACTGGGCGAAGTTCCGGAAGGACGCCACGGAGGGGGGAGCACCCGCCGACTGACCGCCCGTCGGGTGACCGCACACGCGACGGGTTGAATCCGGAGTGCCGCCCTCCGAACCGGGGGGGCATCTTTGGCGGCATGATCCCCTCCGCTCCCCTGGTGCGTGCGGCCGTGCGTCTGCTGGGTGTCGTGCCCGCGGCGCCTGTTCGGGCGTTGGCGCGCGCCGCCGGGGCCGTGGGCTTCGCGGTGGCCAGCGTACGGCGCCGCACGCTGCTCGAGAACCAGCAGTTCCTGCAGCCGACGGCGTCCGCGGCGGAGCAGCGGCGATCGGCCCGGCGCACGATGATGAACCTGGCCGAGGCCGCGGTGGACCTGTATCGCCTCCCGACGCTGCGCGCGGGGGATTTCGCGTCGCTGGTCGAAGTCCACGGTCAAGAGCACATGGACACCGCGTTGGCGATGGGTCGCGGGGTCATCGCCGTCACCGCCCACCTCGGTCCCTACGAGCTCGCGGGAGCCTGGATGGCCCTGGCGGGGTATCCCGTGCACGCCATGGTGGAGGACCTGGATCCTGACACCAACGCCGCGCTGGCGCTGTATAGGCAAGCGACGGGGTTGAAGCTGCTCTCCCGCAATGCAGGGATTCGCCCGGTCCTGCGCCTGCTCAAGGAAGGACAGATCGTCGTGCTCCTCGCCGACCGCGTGGTTGGCGAAGGGAACGAGGGGATCGCGGTTCCATTTGCAGGCGGGGAACGGCGCGTGCCCGCGGGCCCCGCGGTGCTCGCGCTGTCGACGGGGGCCCCGATCATCATTGGTCACATTGCACGGAACCCCACGGGGGCGACGCGATACATAGTGCAGATAGAACCCCCGATCGTCGCGTCGGGGACAGGAGACGGACCCGGAGATCGCGTGCGGCTCACCCGCCGCATCGCATCCTCGCTGGCGAGTGCGGTGCAGTCCCACCCCGATCAGTGGTACGTCTTCCAACCCGAATGGGCCCGGCGTGACGCTTCCCCCCGAAACTGAGCTCGTCCTCGGCACCGACGATCCGTCGGTCGCGTCGCACGCGGCGCGGCCGGCGTGGGGCGCGGAGGGGGACACGCGCCCGTCGCGGGACCAGGATCAGCCGCCTGACGCCCCGGCGACCATTGCCACGGTCCTCGCGCGCCCGCGCTTCGCTTTCCTGGTCACCGGGCAGACCGTCTCGCAGCTGGGCGACAAGCTCCATCACATGGCGCTCATCGCCCTCGTCGGCGCGGGCGCGGCGACCAACGCGGGCGGGCTCGAACTCGCCAAGCTCTCCGTCGTCTTCACCGCACCCGTGGTCCTCTTTGGACCGGTGGCCGGGGCGATGGTGGATCGCTGGAACAAGCGCACCGTCATGATCGCCTGCGACGCGCTGCGCACGCTGCTGGTGGCGATCATCCCGGCGCTCTTCGCGGCGACCGGCGCCCTCTGGCCCGTCTACATCATCGCCTTCCTCGTCTTTCTCCTCGGCGTCTTCTTCAATGCGGCGAAGATGGCGCTCATTCCCGAGTTGGTGCCGCGCGCGCACCTCCTCCCCGCCAATGCGGCGCTCACCTTCGTGGGGCGCTTTGCCACCGTCCTGGGAATCGTGGGCGGCGTCATCATCGGCTTGGCATTCTGGCACCAGTTCGGGTGGAGCGACTACGCCGCCGGCTTCTACCTTGACGCGACGTCGTACCTGATCTCCGTCCTGACCTTGCTGGGCATCGTGGCGCTGGGACGCAGCGGCGGCGCATCCCCTCGCACGCGCGCAGAGCACCATGAGGCGCCCGAGGCGACACTGCCCGCCGCCGCACCAGCGGACTTCCGGGTAAGTCGGTCGTTCGGGACCGTCCTAGGAGATGTGGTCCGCACCCTCTCCGTCATCCGGCACGATCGCGCCCTCCGCTTCGTCTTCGGGACGCTGGTGGCGCTCTCCCTCTTTGCGAGCACGGTATATGTCGCGATGACGTACTCCGTGCAGACGGTGATGGGGCGCGGCACAAAGGGAGTAGGTTACCTCGGGGGGATCCTGGGGGCCGGGATGATTGTTGGCTCGCTGCTGGTGGGGACGATCGGCTCCCGCTGGGACAAGCGCCGCACCATCCTGGTGGGGAACTCGATCATCGGCCTCCTGATGCTCGTGGGCGGGGTCTTCTTCTCGTTCGCGATCTTTGCCCCGGTGGCATTTCTGGGCGGGGCGTTGCTTGCACCTGTCATGGTGTCGCAGGATACGCTGTTGCACGAAAGCGCTCCGCCGACGGCGCGGGCGCTGGTCTTCTCGACGAAGGACCTCATCCTCGCTGGCGTCTTCATGCTGTCGGCGCTCACGGTTGGGGGGACGATCTACCTGCTCGGCCTGCTCGGGGTCGACGAGCCATATCGCCTGGCACTATCGGGCGTGGGGCTCGTAGTCCTCACGAGCGGCGTCGCGGGGCAGCTCACGCTGGCCGCCGAACGACGTCGCTCGCCGCAGGGATAAGGCACTCCGCCTGTTCACGACCCGGTTTCGCGCCCCCCACTCTTCATAGATCGCATGCGGATCATCCAGGTCTCCCCGTACAGTTGGGACGCCCCCGGTGGGGTGCAGATCCACATACGGCAATTGACGAAGCACCTGCAGGAGCGCGGGCACGAAGTGCTGGTGCTGGCACCGGGCGAGGCGCCGGGACGCCACGAACACGTCCACATCGTCGGCCGCACCTTCACGACCTGGTCGAACGGCTCCACCGCCCAGATCTCGTTTTCGCCGAGCACGATGCGCGAGCTCGCGGCGCAGATGCGCGGCTTCTCGCCCGACATCGTGCACGTGCACGAGCCGTTCGCCCCGGCCATCGGGCTCGCGGCGACCAAGCACGCACCGGCGCCGGTCGTGGGGACGTTTCACTCGTACTATCCGCGCGAGTCACCCGAGGGGCGCATCTACACGGCGATTGCCCCGTTGCTGCGCCCCACGTGGAATCGCGTGCACCAGCGCATCGCCGTGAGCCAGGCCGCGCGGCACTCGGCGAAGGGGCGCATGGGGAAGGGCGACGTGAAGATCCTCCCCAACGGGATCGAGGTGGAGCGGTTCGCCGACGCGGCGCCGGCGCGCGACGTCCCCGCCGGGCGCAAGCTCCTGTTCGTCGGCCGCCTCGACCCGCGCAAGGGACTCCCGTTCGCGATGCGCGCCTTCATCAAGCTCGCGCACCGCTATCCCGACGTTTCGCTCATCGTCGTGGGAGACGGCCCGCAGCGCGATGCGATCAAGGAAGTGCCGAAGGAGTTGCGCGGGCGCGTGCACATGAAGGGGAAGGTGACGTACGAAGCGCTCCCCACGTACCATCGCGCGTCGGACATCTTCGTCTCGCCAGCCACCGGGGCCGAGTCGTTCGGCATCGTGCTGGTGGAGGCGATGGCGGCCGGGCTCCCGGTCGTCGCGAGCAACATTCCCGGCTACCGCGACGTGGCGCGCAACGGGCGCGAGTCAGTGCTGGTGGCCCCGTCCAACGCCGACGCGCTGGCGGAGGGCATCGCGCACCTGCTGGACCACCCCGAGGAGCGCGCGCGGCTGGGCGCGAACGGGGCGCAGCGTGCGCAGGCGTACGCGTGGGAGCACATCATCGACGAACTGGAACTCGTCTACGAACGGCTGTCCGGCGTGCAACGTCGCGTCCCGGTCCTCGCCGGGGCCTGATCCCGCTGGGAGGAGTGGCGCGCAGGCGTTGCACGCCCACCGCGGCGTTCGCCTGACGCGACTCCCGCGTAGCGCGTGGCGCGTGGCGCGCCCTAGCGGGCGACGGCCTCGCGGGCGAGTGACCCGCGGGTGAGTGACTCGCGCAGGTGGTGTTGCAGCCGACCGACCATCGCGTCCCATGTCCACGCGTCGTGCACCCACGCGGCGCCGGCGCTCCCCATGCGAGCGGCGCGCGCCGGGTCGAGCAGGAGGGGGATGATGGCGTCGGCGATGGAGTCGGGGCGCTCCGGATCGACCACGACGCCCGTCTCGCCGTCGCGCACCGCCTCGGGGGCACCGCCGGAATCTCCCACCACGACCGGGCGCCCCACGGCCTGCCCCTGGAGGAAGACGGCGCCTAACGCCTCGATGTCCAACCCGCCAAGGCGCGAGCGGCACGGCATGGCGAAGACGTCGCCGGCGCGGAAGTACGAGGGGAGCTCGGCGTAGGGAACGGCGCCGGTGAACGTGACGCGTTCGCTCACCCCGCTCTCCTTCGCGAGCGTGCGCAGCGCGCCGTCGTACGGACCGCTCCCGACGATGAGGAGGCGCACCCCGGGAACGGCCTGCGACAGTCGCGGCAGGGCGCGAATGAGCATGTCCTGTCCCTTGCGCGCCACCAGGCGCGAGACGCAGCAGATCACGGGGGCGTCGCCCAGCGCATGCCGTTCGCGCACCAGCGCGTCGGAGACGCCAGGATGGAAGTGCCCGGTATCGATCCCCGAGGGGAGGAGTTGCATGGGATGCGCGAACGCCGGCTCCAGCTTGCGTCGCGCCCAGTCGCTGACGGCGGTGAGGAGCATGGCGCGGCGCCCGATGTGCGACAGCAAGCCGGGGACGAGGGCCCCGGTGAGCTCGAGCCCGTGCGAGAAGCCGCCGTACGGGATGTCGAGCTTGCGGCTGACGGCTGGCCCCATGTGCCCCAGCGGCCACAACGCGCCGAACAGGACCACGTCGGGGCGCCGTTCGCGCAACGCGGCATGCAGCTGGCGGCGGACCCCCGGCGTGGGAAGCATCATCTCGGTGGCGAGCCGGACGACCTCCTGCGGGTACGTGCGGTCGTGCTCCGCCGCACCGCGGTACGTCGAGGAGAAGATCGTGACGGACCCCGCCGGGAAGCGGCGGAAGAGCTGCGCGACGTAGTCGTTGATCCCGCCCACGCGCGGCAGGAAGTCGTTGGTGACGACGAAGACGCGCACGCCGTCCCGCGTCCGGTCAGGAGGCAAGGTTGGCGTTCACGTACGCCGGGTCGTCGGTCACGTCGCGCTCGACCTGCGACATGAGCCACGCCGGGAACTCCGTCGTGATCCCCGCCGCCGGCAGCTCGATCTCGGCCAGCACCAGGTCGCGATCGGTGAACTCGTCCACCTCCCAGTTGAGCGCACCGTCAGCCACAACATGACGCCGCTTGCGCACGCGCTTCCCCTCGGTGAGGGGCCAGAGCACGTCGAAGACGTCGCGCGAACACTCCTCCTCGACCTCGGTGCGCACCAACCCCGTCCCCAACTTCACCGTGCGGTAGTAGCGCTCGCGGTCGCCCACGCGCACGCGGCGCACCCGCTCGATGAGGCGCTCCCCGGGGAGGTAGCCCTGCTCGATCTCCTTGATCGTCGCCTCGGGCATCGGCTGCGGCATGGCACGCAGGAGGTACTTCCGCTCGATCTCCAGCCCGCTGCGCGCTCGTTCGTCGAGCGCACGGGCGATCGCCTCGACGCCGTCGAAGAGCGGGGCGGCTGCCTCACCGATCCAGTCGCGCTGCACGGCCTCGAACGTCGTGCGTGCACGCTCCTGGATGTGGGCGATGATCGCCATCATCCCGGGGCGGGGGTTGCGGGAACGGGAGGCGGGGCGCGCCGCCTTCCCGCCATCGCCCGGTGCCTCGTCCTCGGCCATGCGCGCCGCGAAGGTACGGGCCTCCTCGCGGGCGGCGCGCTCCACGGCATCGGCCACCACCAGCTGCCAGGCGTGCGCATCGTGGAAGTCGCCTAACGCATCCTGCAGCCGCTTGAGGCGGGCGAGCACCTCGCTCCCGCCGGGGACGTGCGGGACGATCGGCTCCAGCAGGTACCGCAGCCGCTTGCCGGCAATGCGTGCCCGGTGGGCCGCCTCGTCGTCGTGCACGCTGCGCACCGTCTCCAGCCGCCGCCGCAACTGCGCGGCGTGCGAGCGCACCATCACCGCCATCGCCGCCGCGAAGGTGGTCACGCGCGCCCCATCGTGCACGTGCATCCGCAGGCGGAAGTGCGGCAGTCGCTCCTCCAGCAGCTCGCGCGAACGCTCGAAGTCGCGCGCGACTTCGCTCATCACCTCGGCGTCGGCTGCGGCGCCCAATGCCTCGAGCCGCTTGATGAGCCACGTGGCCCCCGAACGCTGTCGCTCCGTGAGGTTCGCCTTCTCCCCGGCCAGCCAATCGGCGAACACCTCGGCGTCGCGCGCATGGTTGGTCGCGCTGGCCAGTCGGCGCAGCCACTTCGCCGCGCGCGCCGGTGCGCTGCGCCCCAGCGTCGCCTCGTGGGCGCGCAGCCATGAGCGCAGTCGGCGCACGGCGACCCGGAAGTCGTGCAAGGCCTCCGGATCGTCGGGCTGCGTGAGTCGCTCACGCTGCGCTGCGGCGTCGCTCAGGAGCGCGAGCGCCACGAGGCGCACGGCGCGCGCTTCATCGTCGTCGAGGATGGTCGCGGGGAAGGTCGCCACGCCTACTCCGCCAGTGCGCGCAGTTGGGCGGGGGTCAGGAGCCAGTGCAGCCGCCCCTTTCGCGCCGCGGGTTTCATCGCGAACTCGATCAACGCGGCCCCGCCCTTCTTGAAGACGATCGCCGAGTCATCGACGCCGGCCAGGCACCAGCTCACGAGGCGCCCCACGTGCGGTTCGTGCCCCACCACGGCAACCGTTGCATCTGACGGCTGCCGCACCAGCCACGCGAACAGGTCGCGCGGCGCCGCATCGGGACGCAACGCCTCCACCGTCTGGATGTCGCGCACGCGATACGCGTCGGCCACGAGGCGCGCCGTCTGCTGCGCGCGCACCAGCGGCGACGCCGCGAGCACGTCCACCTGCGGCGCCACGCGGCGCAGTCCCGTGGCGTTGCGCCGCATGCGCCGCTTGCCGAACGCGGTCAACGGGCGCTCGTCGTCGCTCGCCCCGCCGCGGGCAAACGCGTCGCGATCTTCAGCGATGGCGTGTCGGATGACGAGCAGGAACATGTGAGGGCGCGAAGGGCGGCGTGATACGCGATCGGCAATGTAGCGACGTCGGCTGCCTACTTGGCCGGCGCTGCGGGCGCGACGGGTGGCTTCTTCGTCAGGATGACGATGTCGCCGCGCTTGGCGAACGTCGCCGCGTTGGCCTTGGCCACCGTATCGACCGGCACCGCGCTCAGGACGAGGACGCGCGCCCCGGGATTGCGCCGGCGCACACGCGCCGCCGTTCCCAGCCCGTAGTCCGAGTGGAAGGCACCATCGACGTGCAGGAGGAGCGCGTCCTTCGGCGCCGCCGCGAGCGCCGCGACAATCGATTCGGCCATCGTCTCGTCCTTCACGCACTGCGCCTCGTAGAAGCGGTCGGTCATGCTGCGCATCATCGCCGAGTCCGCTGCGGTGGCGGGGCCCCCACCAGCGCTGTGCCCCTTCATCGTGTCGGCAAAGCGCGTGTAGTAATCGTCGTTGCGCGGGCAGATGAGCTCCCGTGCCACCTGTCCACGCTCGGCGGCGGGGAGCGAGTCGACGGCCGCCAGTCCCTTGCGGCTGACGGTGCTTGCGTGGCGGCGCGGAACGTTGGACGCGACGACCGTCCACCCGCGCGCCTTGGCCAACTCCACCATGCCGCGGTAGTCGGTGGTGTAGCGCTCCCACGGGCGCGACTTCGCGAGGAACTCGCCCTCGCCGATCTTCCCGGCCAGGTAGTCGTCCAGCACGCCCTGCACGTCGCGCTCGAACATCTCCAGCGAAAGGATCACCGGACGCGTCCCGCTCCCGAACGCCGCGAGGACCGACAGCTCCGCACGATGCGTCGCCGGATCGTCGTGCTGTTCACCCAGGAAGACCACGTCGGCCGCAGCGGCCCGCTGGAGCACTCCCTCCAACCCCACATCGCGCCCGGAGGCCGAGGCGACGTACCGACTCTCCGGAGCGGGCGCCGGCGCAATCCTCGCCCCGCCAGCGCGCGCACAGGCACCAAGGACAAGCAGCGAGACCACGGGGAACGA
Source organism: Gemmatimonadaceae bacterium (assembly GCA_046327755.1). Lineage (GTDB taxonomy): Bacteria > Gemmatimonadota > Gemmatimonadetes > Gemmatimonadales > Gemmatimonadaceae > SCN-70-22. The sequence goes on along the minus strand of JAXLXW010000006.1, from coordinate 196,486 downwards.
ACGGGACAGTCGGGCAATCATGGGTGACGTCGGAAGGGAGTGGTCTCGCGGCATCGCGCCGCGCGCGGCACCGGACGATGCGCGGCGCGCGGGGGAATTCCGAGTCTCGCCGGTTGCCCGGGCGCGGTCAATCGGGCGAGAGGGCATGCGTCAGTGCTGCCCCCGCAGGATAGCCGTCATGGCGACCCCCGCCACCACGAGTGCCGCACGCATCACCACGGTGCCGGCCCGCGACTCGCGGCGCTGCGCGATGAGGATCGCCCCCGCCAGGTAGATGAAGTTCCCCGCCGCGAACGGCAGGAGCAGCTCGCCGAATCGACGGGCGTCGACCCCGACCGCCAGGGCGATCACCGCGCCGAGGAGGGCGAGCACCCCGGTCGCCGCATTGATCAGGATCGCCCGTCGCGGAGTCATCCCGCCGTCCACACACAGGGCGAACGTTCCCAACTCGCGCGGGAGCTCATGCAGGGCGATCGCCGCACCGGCAAAGGCGCCAAGCGACGGGTTCGTCATGAAGGCAGTCGCGACGAGCGCGCCGTCGATGGTGTTGTGGAGGGCGTCGCTGACGATCCCCAGCGGCATCAGGTGCGACCGATGTCCCAGCGTCTCGTGCGGCGCCGATCCGGATACGGTCGAGGGGCGCTCCATGGCGTGAATCCCCCGCTCGAGCAGGGCCAGCGCCGCGACGCCGGCCCCGGTCAGGAGCCACACCTGTCCCGACGCCACGCGATCGAGTGACTCCGGGATGAGGTGAAAGGCCGCGGCGCCGAGCAGCGCTCCCGCCGCGATCATGATCAGGCGCGGGACCAACCGCGACGTGAGCGCCGGGCGACTCGCCAGGAACCAGGTGGCGAACAGCGGGATGGCACTCGCCACGAAGACGGCGGCCAGCGACGCCCCCCAGACCGCACCGCGGCCACTCATCCGGCGCACCGGGCGCAACGCCCGTACAGGACCACCTCGTGCCCGTCAACTGCAAATCCGGCAGGGGCGAGCGCGGCGAGATCTCCCGGGCACCCTTCCACCTCGAAGACGCCACCGCAGGCGCGGCAGTGGAAGTGATGGTGATGGTGCAGGTGCGCCAGCTCGTAGCGGGGCGTTTCGCCGGGGAGGGTCACGAGGGCGACCTCGCCCGCCTCGATCAGGGACCGTAGCGTGCGGTAGACGGTCGCCAGCCCGATCCCAGGGGCGCGCCGGGCAGCGGCCGCGCGCACGTCCTGCGCCCGCATGGGTACCAGCGTGGCTTCGAGGGCGCCGCGCACGGCGGCGCGCTGGCGGGTCTGTCGTTCGGCGGGCATCGCCGTAATGATAATCAATTCTCAACAAGGGGTGCAGTGCGGCTCACGGTCGACGGGCTGCGACCGCGCGGGATCGCGGCCCGTCGACGGCCGGCTACTTGAGCCCGACCTGTCCCTTGATGGCGGCGATGAGCTTCGCCGAGTCGTAGCCGACCCCCTGCCGGAAGACCGTGACGACTTTCCGGATGTCGGCGGGGTTGCGCGTGGGATCGCCGGCGACGACGACGAGGTCGGCCTGCTTGCCGGGGGCGATGCTCCCCACGCGCCGGTCGATCCCGAGGACGCGCGCCCCGTTGAGCGTCATCACCTGCACCGCCTCTTCCGGGGTGAAGCCCGCCTCGACCAGGAGCTCGAAGTTGCGCTGGTCGCCGTAGCCGGCGATGACATGCAGGCAGCACGGGTCCGAGCCGGCGGCGAGGAGCCCGCCGGCCTTGGCGAAGGCGCGCTCGAACTCCATCGTCTTGCGCAGCACCTCGCGGGACGGGGCGTCCTTGGCGCCTGGCGCGGCGTCGTACCACTTCTTCACCGCGGCGGCGGCATCGGGGATGAGCGCCTCGAGGACGCGCGGGTCTTCCTTCACTCGACTCGGCGTCGCGGTCTCGTACACGGCGAGCGTCGAGGTGAGGGAGACGCCGTGGCGGATCATCTCGTCGATCGTGCGCTTCACGTCCGGGTTGTCGGGGCGGACATCGGCGAAGATCATCGAGTCGCCCACGGTGGGACAGGCATCGGGCTGCTTGTTGCGATAGAACTCGGTGTTGGCGAAGAGGCCGTGCTCGAGGTTGTCGATGCCTAACGCCACCGCCTCGCGATACCCCACCGAGCAGAGATGCGCCGTGACCTTCACGCCGTGCTTGTGCGCCTCGTCGATCGCGGCGCCGAGGTCGGCGCGCGAGATCTGCGTGTACGCCTTGAACCACGTCACCCCCTCCTCGGCCCAGTAGCGCACCATGCGCCGCGCGTCCTCGGGGCCGTTGACCGGGTGCATGGGGCCCGGCCCGACGCCGGGGCCCTGGAGATAGGGGCCGGTGACGAACAGCTCGGGGCCCACGGCGAGCCCCTTCTCGATCGCCGCGCGGAGATTGAGTTCCTGGTACGAGTCGGTGCTCCCGGCGGTGCGAATCGTGGTGATGCCGGCGCCGAGGAAGAGCTTCGGGTACGACTGCAGCATCATCTTCATCGAGCCGCCCGCTGCCGACGAGTAGTACATGTGGTCGTGCAGCCCGACGATCCCCGGCATCACCACCTGTCCGGCGAGATCGACGACGCGCGCGCCAGCCGGGACGGGGGTCGACGCCGCGGGACCCACGGCGCGAATCGTCGCCCCTTCGATGACGATGACCTGCCCGTCACGCGCCGGGGCGCCGGTGCCGTCGACGAGGCGCACGTTCGTCAGGGCGACGACCGGGGCATCGATGGCGACGAACTGGCGCACGTTAGGGGCGAGGGTGCGTGGTGCGGGTTGCGCCTGCAGCGCAGCGTTTGTGGCCACGAGGAGCGCGCTGACCACGAGGGGCGGGAATCGCATGGGATGTGCCGTGAGGGGGGAGGATTCGGCGAGCTATCGTGTGACACTCATCAGTCCCATCATCCCGGTCCCCAGGTGCTCGGCGATGTGGCAGTGAAACATCCAATCGCCGGGGTTGGAGAGCTCGAGGATGAGGTCCATCGTCTCTCCCGCGGGGAGGACGGCGGTGTCCTTCCAGACGAGATTGTCGTTGGGGACGCCGTTGCGCGAGGCCACGAGGAAGCGCTGGCCGTGAAAGTGGATCGGGTGCGCCATGGCGTGGGTGGCGGCTGGATCGTTGCGCAGGCGGATGCGCACGATGTCGCCCACGCGGAAACGCCAGTGAATGTCCATGTTCTCGCGCCCGGACTCGTCCGTGAGCGTCCAGGTGACGTCCTTTCCGCTGAGCGGGGCATTCATCATCGGCATGGCGTCGTTCCAGTCGAGCGGGACGGCGACGCCGACGAGCATGGCGACCATGGCCGGCGAGAGTCCGGCCGTGCGCATGCCGAGCGTGAGGGTGTGGTCGACCGGGCGCGCGAAGTGGCGACGGAAGGGGGCGACTTCGGCCTGCACGTCGCGGTTGGTGCGCAGCCGTGCGAACGGCGCGCGCAGGTCGGGGCGCACCGCCGTCTCGCTCACCGTGATCGTCCCCATCGTGTCGACGACCGGGCGCACGGAGCCGCGCATGTGGTCGAGCCACTGCACGCTGTTCACCATCGCGTAGCTCCCCGGCGTGTCGAAGCGAGCCTCGACGATGTAGCGCTCGGCCGGCGCGATGACGACCGATTCGACCCACTCCTCCCGTTCGAGGTCGCCCAGGTCGGAGCCGACGAGCTTGAGGCGCGCCCCGGGAATGCGGAGGTTGAAGATGCGGGCGTTGGCGACGTTGGTGAAGTAGAACCGGACGACGCTCCCCTTCGACAGCTGCAATCGATACGACGGCTCGCCGTTGACGAGAAGGAGGTTGCCGAAGCGCCCCATGAGGGCGTGTGACGGGGCATCGGCGCCGAAGGGATAGGCGCCATCGCGTCCGGCGAGGAAGTCGTCGAGGGCGAGGATCTCCTCCTGGTGCACGGGGACGCGCGCCCGCGCGCGCCGCGACACGAGGAGGTTGCCGTAGAGGCCAAGCTCCTGCTGGATGTCCTCGCGCACGTGGGGGTGGTACCAGTAGATCCCGGCGTCGGGAAAGCGCAGGCGGTAGGTGAACGAGTCGCCAGGAGCAACCGGCGCCTGCGTGACGCCGGGGACACCGTCGAATCGGTTGTCGAGCCGGAGCCCGTGCCAGTGAATCGTCGACGGAAGGTCGATCGCGTTGCGGAAGCTGACGACGACCTCGGCACCCTGGCGGACGCGGATGAGCGGCCCCGGATACTGGCCGTTGTAGCCGTACATGACAAAGGTGCGCGAGCCGATCGTGCGGCGGACGAAGCCAGCCGTCAGCCGCAATGTGTCACCGTCGCGCAGGTCGACCACGCGACGCGCGCTGGCATCGCGCACGTCGCCACCCGTGGTGTCCGGGCGCCAGGGGGCGGTGCTGGGGGACGGATGCGCCATCGGCGCCGCGGCGATGCGTGGATCGTCCGGTGGTGCGGGCCAGCCCCCGGCGTGGTGCCCGTGCTCGGCGTGCGGCGATTCCGTCGCCGACGCAGGAGCGGCGACGCCAGCGCTGCTGTTCATCGCTCCCATGGCATCGCGATGCGCGAGGAGGAGCGCGGCAGGCGACGTCGCGCGCAGGACGAGACGTCCCTGGCGTGTCCGGACATTGGATGAGGGCTCTGCGCTCACCACGACCCGAAAGCGCTCCCATGGGAGCTCGCCGAGGTCGAACTCCCCGTTGCCAACGACCGCGAGCCGCCGCCCGCCTGCCATCGTGACGTCGTAGCCCCACGCCACATACGTCACGTAACGACCTAACGATGACGCCGCCGGGAGGCCGGCGATGCGCGCCACCAGGCGATGGCGCAGCCGCCCGTCGGCGGTCACCGCAACGCCGAACGGGGAGCGGACCGCGCGCAGCTCGAGCATTCCGTTGACGTCCAGCAGGTCAGGGGTAGGGACGAGCTCGGCGCACAGGGGCGAGGCGAACGGGGCAACCCCGGCGGGGCAGAGCGGCTCGACTGGCGGAACAACTTGCGCTCCCGCGCGCCCCGACGTGACGAGGAGTACCGCCAGCACGGCGAACATCTCGGCAATGATCGGCACATGGCGCGTGCTGGGCACGGCGGGTCTCCCCGCTCGTGCGAGGGGCTCGACAGTCTGCGGGCGCGCGATAGCGTTCATGCCGATGAACATGAGTCGCGGTAGAAGGGGTCGCCAGCAGCGTGGCGAGGGACGGCTCGGCACCGCATCGCGAGGCGGCGTTTCGCGTGGTGGCGTGGCGCGCGGATGCCGTTCGGGCGTCCTGGTGAGCCGCCGACGCTCGCTGGTTCGAAGCGTCGGCGTGCTGGGGGTGATCGCAACCGCCGCGTGCAACCGTGCACTCGACATCGACGCCCCGCCCCCCGACGTGAGCGAGGACGCGGCCGACACACTGGTTGTGCTCGCGCCCTCGATCGTGGAGTCGGAGATCCGGTACGAACTCGAGCCGGCGTTGGTCGCGCTCGAACGGGCGGTCCCTCGGAACTTCGGCGACATCACGCAGCGGCTCGACGTGGCCAGCAACAAGCGCATGCATGTGGCGTACGCCGCACGGCGCTCCCCCTTCGTGATCGCCGTCGACTCGCAGCGCGTGACGGTCTCCAGCGTCGTGGAGTACGAAGGGCGCGGGTGGTACAAGCCACCGATCGGCCCGGAGATCAGTGCCGCGTGCGGGACGGGGAACGTCCCGAAGCCGCGGACGCGCGTGCGGCTGGAGAGCACGCTGGCGCTGCAGGAGTCGTGGCAGCTGACGGCGAAGTCGCGCGTGGCGCGAGTGGCGCCATACAGCACCGAGTCACGCGACAAGTGCGCCGTCACGATCTTCCGGGTGGACGTCACCGATCGCGTGATGAAGGCGACGCGCGACGCGCTGGAGAAGGAAGTGCGGACGCTCGACCGGGCGCTCGCCGGGGTGCAGACGCGCACGCGCTTCGAGCGATGGTGGCGCGACATCTCGCGTCCCATCCGCCTCACCGACTCGATCTACCTCACGATCAATCCCAAGCGCGTGCAGCTCGGGGGGGTTCGCGTGGACAGCGGCGTCGCGGTCGCCTCGTTGCGGCTGGAGGCGGCGCCGCGCATCGCCACCGGCAACCGCCCCAACGACTTCGAGCTGTTCACGCCGCTCCCGCCGCTCAGCAAGGGAGCGCTCAAGGGGCGCGGGATGCGCGTCGCGCTGGAAGGAACGTTCGGCTACGACGTGGCCACCGGCTTGCTGCGACGCGCCCTCGTCGGCAAGACGCTCACCTGGGCCAAGCGCAGCATCACGCTGCGCGACGTGGCGCTGTCCGGCATCGGCGGCGGGCGCGTGGCGTTAGGCGTGCGCTTCGACGGCGCGGCGCGCGGGCTCGTCTACCTCACCGGGACGCCGCGCTACGACAACACGGCCGACCAGCTCCTGATTCCCGACCTGGGCTACGACCTGCGCACGACGTCGCTGTTCGTGAAGGGGCTGGCCTTCCTGGGAGACAACCAGATCCGCGACCTGCTGCGCCAGAACGCGCGTTTCCCGTTGCAGGGGCACCTGGACCAACTGCGCACGCGCGCCGAGCGCGGGATGAACCGGAACCTGGCCGAGGGGGTTTCCCTGGTGGCCGCCCTCGACAAGGTGAAGGACGTGACGGTGCGGGCTCGGCGCGACGCGATCCACGTGCAGGCCGACGCCTCGGGAACGATCCGCCTCGACATCGCGCGCGCCATCGAGGTGAAGCGCGCCGCGACGCGGGGGACGCCGGCACGCTAGCAACCGCGCGCCCTGCGTCCCGGAGGGCGACCGCCTAACGCGCCGGCACCGTCGCCGGCGCCTTGTGCACCGCGCCGCCCTTCATCACGAAGTCGACCGACTCCAGGCGCCGCACGTCGGCGAGCGGGTCGCCGGCGACGGCGATGAGGTCGGCGAGCTTCCCGGCCGTGATCGTCCCGAGGTCGCGTTCGACGCCGATGAGCGCCGCGGCGCCCGACGTCGCCGTCTGGATCGCCTGCATCGGGGTCGCGCCCAACTGGTCGATCATGAGGGCAAACTCCTGCGCATTGCGCCCGTGGATGTCGCCCGTGGCGTCGGTCCCGAAGGCGAACTTCACGCCGGCCTGGAAGGCCTTGTGCAGGCGCACGCGCCGCTCCCCCTCGATGGCCCGCGCCTTGGCGATCGAGTTGGCGGGGACCCCCTTCTTCTCGCCGTCACGCACGATCTCCTCGAGGATGATGAGCGTGGGGACGAGGTACGTCCCCTTCTCCCTCATGAGGGCGATCCCGGCGTCGTCGATCAGCGAACCGTGCTCGATCGACGCCGCGCCGGCGCGCACCGCCGTGACGATCCCCTGCGCACCATGGGCATGCATGGCCACCTTGCGCCCCAGGCGCGTCGCCTCCTCGACCGCCGCGCGCAGTTCCTCTTCCGAGTATTGCGCGTGATCCACCGCATCCCCTACCGACAGAATGCCGCCGGTGGCGGTGATCTTGATGTGGTCGCTCCCGTACTTGACGTTCTGGCGCACCGCCTTCCGCATGGCGTCGACACCGTCGACGATCATCCCGGTGCCGGGAATGTCGATGAGCGGGCTCCAGCCGTTCACGTCGGCGTGCCCGCCCGTGATCCCGAGCGACGGCCCAGCGGCGTAGATGCGCGGCCCGGGGACGACCCCCTTCGCGATGAGGTCGCGCAGCGCGATGTCGGCGTAGTTCGTCGCCCCGACGTCGCGAATGGTGGTGAAGCCGGCGTCGAGCGTCTTCTTCGCGTTCACGACGCCGTAAATGGCGGCGTGCGCGCCCGTCTCCTTCAGCACCGCCATGTCCCCGCCGTCGTTGTCCGACGAGTTGATGTGCGTGTGCGAGTCGATGAGGCCGGGGAGGAGCGTGTGCCCGGAGAGATCGATGATGCGGGCACCGCGCGGGAGCTGAACCGTCGCTGCGGTTCCGACCGCCACGATGCGCTCGCCTTGCACCACCACGACCGGCTGGTCGATCGTCGTCCCGTCACCGACGATCAGGCGCTGCGCCCGCAGGGCGATCGGCACCCCCTCGGCGACGGTACGCGGCGCCTGGGCGTCGGCCGGCTGCGAGGCGGCGGCGAGCGCAGCAACGGCCAGCGCGACGCACGCGACCGTCAGACGGCAAACGTGAAGGGCGCGCGAGGCGAAGACGGGGCGGGAGATCTGCACGTTGGCGGGCGGTGTGAAGGGCGGTGTGGCGGGCAGTGTGGCGACGGCGCGGAGGGGGGAAGATCCTCCCTCCGGGTTCTGCCGTCGAGTGTCCCGTCAAGCTTTCTCGATTCGGGACCGAGACTATTGGAGGGCACTCACCGAAGACTCTCTTCCCGTTCGACCGCACATGACTCTCGCCGCACCCACTCGCACCACGGGCGGCCTTGATCGCTTCGCGTCGCTGGACGTGCGGCAGGTGGTGGGAGCGATGAGTGAAGGGGTGGTGGTCCAGCATGCCGACGGGACGATCCGCGGCTGGAATCCGCGGGCGGAGGAGATCCTCGGGCTTTCCGGCGACGAGATGTCCGGGCGCAGCTCGAACGACCCGCGCTGGAGGACGGTGCGCGGGGACGGATCTCCCTTTCCGAGCGACGAGCATCCCGCCATGCAGACGCTCCGCACGGGGCGCTCGGTGTGGGGGACGGTGATGGGGGTATACAAGCCCGACGGGACGCTGACCTGGATCAACGTCAACAGCACCCCTGTCATCGAGCGTGGCGCCCCGCTCCCCTCCGCCGTCGTGACGACGTTCACCGACATTACCCGTCAGGTGCAAGCCGAGCAGGTGCTGCGTGCCGCCAAGGACGCCGCGGAGCTCGCGAGCCGGGCCAAGAGCGCCTTCCTGGCGCGCATGAGCCACGAGCTGCGGACGCCGCTCAACTCGGTCATCGGCTTTGCCACCCTCCTCCTGTCGCGGCGCCGGGCGAGCGGCGACGCCGAGCATGCGGACAGCGCCTTCCTCGAGCGCATCCGGGCCAACGGGACGCACCTGCTCACCATCATCAACGAGATCCTCGACCTGTCGCAGGTGGAGGCAGGGCGCGTCAGCGTGCGACGCCTCCCGGTGGACCTGCGCGCCCTGGTGCTGGAGACGGCGGGACAGCTCGCCGACCAGGCGCATGTGCGCAACCTGCAGCTGACGACCGAGTTGCCGGACGACCTGCGGCCGGTCATCGCCGACGCCGACCGGCTGCGCCAGGTCCTCATCAACCTGTTGGGCAACGCCCTCAAGTTCACGTTGGCCGGCGGCGTGGTGGTGCGCGTCCGCGCCGACGCCCGCGGCGAACCAACCGCGCTCGAGGTGCAAGACAGCGGGATCGGCATCCCGCTCGAGGTGCAGTCCACGATCTTCGAGCCGTTCGAGCAGGGGGATACCACGACCGCGCGCCGCTTCGGCGGGACCGGGCTGGGGCTGGCCATCGCGCGGCAGCTGTGCGAGCTGATGGGCTTCCGGCTGCACCTGCATTCGGCGCCGGGCGAGGGGAGCCGCTTCACCATCGACTTCGTGACGTTGTAGGCGGCACGAGCGCGCCGACGCGGTTGCCCTCACAAGCCGAACGCCCGCGACCAGTTGGTCGCGGGCGTTCGGCGTTTCAACGTGTGGATGACAACTGGGGCGGCTGGATTCGAACCAGCGACCTCCTGATTAACAGTCAGGCGCTCTGCCAACTAAGCTACACCCCAAGACAGCCCGGCCTCGCCCTCGCTTGCGCGAGCACGTCGCGGCGGACGCCGAATAATGGCCGCCCCCCGCCCTTTGGCGCAACTCGTCCCTTCCCCTACGCATCGGGGCGGTACTCTCGGACGCCGTCGCTCACCATAACCTGCAGGTTGGAGGCTCCGATCCCACTCGTGAGGCTCCCATCGGCATGGCCAGGTCATCCGCAGCGCCGGGACGTGCATCGTCCGCAGCTTCACGCCCTGCCGCGCCATCCGTACCGTCACACCGGGAAAGCGCACTCGAGCGGTTGCACGCGATTCGTCATCGCTACGGCGTCGAGGCGACGACGGAGAAGCTCGCGCTGCTCGCGGCGCTCGAGCGCCGGCCGCCGCGCGCGCGTCGTCCCCTCGCCGCGTATCACGACGACCTCCTCTTCCTGCGCGCCTTTCCCGACAACCTGCGCGTACAGACGATGGCGGTCCGCGCGCTCGCACACACCGCGCGACGGGTGCGCGCGCTCCCCGCACGGCAGCGTCGCGCCCTGGACGACAGCGGCATTGCCGGGTCGACAACGCAACACGCCTTCGCCTTCGGGATCGCACGCTGGCTGGTGAACAGCGGCGAAGCAGCGGAGATCGCGTGGGACGATGTGGAAACGCCCGAACGGCTCGACCCGCTCCTCAGGCTGTCGCTCACGCAGGCCGAGGCCGATGCGTTCGACTCGGGGGAACTGTCGACGCGCGACTGGCTCGCCCTGGCGCGCGGGGGGACACGCGACGGCGCCCTGGCGTGGCTCGCGCGGGACGCACACGCCGGTACGACGTCGACCGACGCCACCGACGCCACCGACGGGTCGCGCCGCCCCGCGGGGGCGCCGGATCCAGCGGTCGTTCGCCTGATGTACGAAGGGCTCGAGCTGCCGGTGCGCTGGCGCCTGTCGCCGGCCCGTTCCATCTCGGGGAACGCCGTCGCGGGCGTGGTGCCGACGTTCCGCACCTCGATGCGCGCAGCGCCCGCTGACCCGGTGTCGCACATCGCGACGCCACTCGCCGGCATCACACGCTTAGGCGGGGCTGACGCCCAGCGGTGGCTGGACGCCTCGCGGGCGGCGCTCGCCTCGCGCTGCCGCGAGGTGCACGCGATCACCTACGCCAACCTCGACGAGATCTGGTGCGCCGACCTCGGCGAGGGGGCGCAGTTGTGCCTCATCGGCGCGGCGCGCGATGACCGGCTCACGCTCGAGGTGAACTACGGCTACGTCCTCTTCTCCAACGGCGTCCCGGTGGGATACGGCGGCGTCACGCCGCTGGCGGCGCAGGCCAACACCGGGGTGAACGTCTTCGACGCGTTCCGTCACGCGGAGGCGGCGATGCTCTTCGCGCAGGCGCTGCGCGCCTTCCGCACGCTGTTCGGCGTGACGCGCTTCATCGTGAATCCCTACCAGTTCGGAGCGGGGAACGACGAGGCGCTGGCCAGCGGCGCGTTCTGGTTCTACGATCGGCTGGGCTTCCGCCCGGTGGATCCTCGCGTGGAGGCGCTCGCCACGCAGGAGCGCGCACACCGCGCGACGAATCGCGCCCATCGGACGTCGCTGGCCGCGTTGCGCCGTCTCGCCGCGGGTGACCTCGTCCTGGAACTCCCCGGATCGGGCGAGACGGCGCTGTTCGAGGAGCGATGGCTGGTGACACTCGCGCGTGCGGTGACGCGCACGCTCGCCACGCCGGAATCGGTCAGGCGCCTCGACCGGCGCGATGCCACGCTCGACGCCGTGGCGCGCGCGATCGGCCTGCGACAGTGGCGGTCGAGCGACGCGGAGACACGCTTCGGGCTCCAGCGCGTGGGGCCCATCATCGGGCTCGTCCTCGACCAGGTGAAGCAGTGGTCCCCGCGCGACCGCCGCGCACTGGTACCGCTCCTCAAGTCGAAGGGGAGCGCCCAGGAGCGCGACTTCGCGATGGCCTCACGGCGGCACGACGCGCTGTGGCGCGCGCTGGCGGACTTCTGTCGTGCCGAGGAGACGGAGCAAAGGCGTTAGGCACGCCACGCACCACTGGCAATTCCGCGCGGCGCTTGCCCCGCACCGGCGCCGCGCGGTCAGTGCGCGACGCGATGCCGTGCGCGCTCGATGGCCGACATGAGGTCCCCGACATCGAACGGCTTGGCGAGGAACACCGTGAACCCCTCGCGCTCCTCCTCGTCGGTCGGGCTCCCCTGCCCGCTGGTGATCACGATCGGGAGGTCGGGGCGCAGCGTGTGCACGGCGTCGGCGAGCGCTTCGCCGGTCATGCGCGGCATGGTGCGGTCGGTGACGACGATGTCGAAGCGCTGCGGCTCGGCGCGGAACGCCTCGAGGGCGTCGAGGGGTGACGTCATGCACACCACGTCGAAGCCGCGCCGCGGCAGGACGCGTCGCAGGAGGTTCACGATCGCCGCCTCGTCGTCGACGACGAGGACGCACCCCGACCCGCGCGCGGTCGACTCCGGGCGCTGCACGGGCGTGTCGGCCGGCGTGCTGACCACGGGGAAGACGAGGTCGAAGGTCGTACCCGCGGCAGAGCTGGAGACACGCACCCCGCCGCCATGCGCGACCATGATGCCGTGCACCACGGCGAGCCCCATCCCGGTCCCTTCGCCTAACGGCTTGGTCGTGAAGAAGGGCTCGAAGATCTTGGGGAGCACTTCCGGCGGGATCCCACGGCCGCTGTCGCGCACAACGAGGTGCGCGTAGGGCCCCGCGTGCACGCCGAAGGCACTCGCCTGCATTTCGTCGAGCGCCTTCCAGTCGAGCGAGACGTTGAGCACGCCCTCCCCCGCCTTCCGCAGCTCGTACTCGGCGTTGGCGCCGAGGTTGAGGATGACCTGTGAGAGCTGCGACGCATCGCCCATCACGACCAACGGGCGTTCCGGAATGCGTTCGTGCAACTCGATGCTCGACGGCAGCGAGGCCCGCAGGAGGCGCAGCCCATCCGTCACGACCGCCGCGAGGTTCACGGGTTGATGGGCGATCTCGGCCTTGCGGCTGAAGGTGAGGATCTGCCGCACGAGGTCGCGCGCGCGACGCGACGACGCAACGATGTGGTGCAATCCTTCGTGCGATTCGGTCCCGGGGACAGCGTCGGCGAGGAGGAGCTCGCCGTAGCCGAGGATCGCCGCCAGGATGTTGTTGAAGTCGTGGGCGATCCCGCCGGCGAGGCGCCCCAGCGACTCCATCTTCTCCGATTGACGCACGCGCACTTCCAGCTCGCGCATCGCGGTGACGTCGCTCCCTTCGAGGAGGAGCTCGGCCACGCGCCCCTCGGCGTCGTGAATGGGATGGACCTGGAACCACCCGTAGCGCGTCTCGCCCGCTGCTCCGCGGTAGGTAATGTTCCCCCTCGATGACTGCCCCGCCGCTGCTTCATGAATGGAGCGGCGCAGGACTTCCTGTGCCTCCGCGGTGGAAGCGAAGGGCGAGAGCTCCCAGAAGTGGACACCGAGCATCTCGTCGCGCGGGATCGTGGTCGAGGCGGTCGCGCGGTCCCCGACATCGCGGACGCGCCCGTCGAGGTCGAGGAGGGCGATCGCGCGCTCGGAGCGTTCGAAGAGGAGGCGGAGCCGCTCCTCGGAGCGACGCAGTGCCTCCTGGCCCAGGCGTCGCTCCGTGACATCGCGAACGATCATCACGACGCCCGTGAGCGCCCCGGCCTCATCGATGATCGGGGCGAGGACGGCGTCGAACCAGATGTCGCGACCGGGGATCGGGAGGGCGAATTCGCTGCGCAGTGGCGCGCGCGTGCGAATGACTTCATCGAAGTGCGCGATGAACGCTTCCGCGACGCCCGGCGAGAATCCCAGCTCGGAGAAGCGGCGGCCGACAACGCTCTCGAGCGATCGACCCATGCGGTGGAGCGCCGCTGGGTTGATGTAGGTGAAGCGCCCGTCGGCGTCGAGCCGCAGGATGTAGTCGAGGGCGTTCTCGACGATGGAGCGCAGGTTGCGCTCGTGCTCGACCCGCGCCTGCTCGGCGCGCGACCGCTCGATGAGGAGCGCGGTGATGTGCGACGCGTCGACGAGCAGTTCCCACTCGTCGTCCGATGGCGTGGCCGGCTGCCGGCGGTAGACGGCGAAGGTACCGAGCACCTCGCCGCTCGCCCCCGTGATCGGATGCGACCAGCAGGCCCGGAGGTGGAAGGGCGCGGCGAGCGCGCGGTAGTTCTCCCAGAGCGAATCGGTCTCGATGTCCGAGACGATGACTGGGTTCCCCGTGTAGGCGGCGGTGCCGCACGACCCCTGGCCCTGCCCGATCTCGATGCCGTCGATGAGGCGCACATACGCCATGGGGAGGGACGGCGCCGCCGCGTGACGCAGGCGCGTGCGCGACTCATCGAGGAGCAGGACGGAGCAGACGGATCCCGGGCTGACCCGTTCGACCCACTCCGCGACGCGCGAGAGGACATCGCCGAGCGAGCCGCCACCAACGGCGGATTGCAGCATGCGGCGCAGTTCGCGCAGGTGGGCATGCTCGGGCGACGGCCCGCCGTCTCGCGGGGCCCGCTGCTCGCGCTGCTCGCGCTGCTCGCGCTGCTCGCGCTGCTCGCGCTGCTCGCGCTGCGCCTGCGCTCCCACCCCCTCGTTCGCCTGCGCCACACTTGCCTCCGTAGGGCTGCCCGTCGTCATCACCATGGGAGTCGCCGGCGAAGCAGCCTCGCCAGTCCAACGCGCGATCGGGCGTTTGTGTTGGCCGTCGTCGATGCGACCGACGATGAGAGGATCTTCATGTGTGCGACCGATCCCGGCCCTCCGCCCAAGACGAGTGACGAGCGCGAGGTGACGCGGGTTACATCGACGATGCTGCGCGTGTGGACTGTCTGACGCGCACGTAGCCTGCCGAGCCAACGGCCGCAGCCGCCGGCCGGTTCCTGCGTCGGATCATTAGAGCGTATTCAGGCGCGACATCAATCCTTCGCGATACGATGCCCCCACCGGAATGACCTCGCGTTCCACGACGATCGTGGTGTCCTCGAGGTCGACGATACGATCAACGCGGACGATGTGCGATCGGTGCACCCTGACGAAGTCGCCCGGCGGCAACCGTTCCTCCATCGTCTTCATGGTCGCGTGCACCATGTAGCGCCGCTTGGGGGCGTGAAGGAGGACGTAGTCGCCCTTGGCCTCGACCCAGTGCACCTCGGCCAGGGGGATGCGTACGAGTCGCCCGTCGATGCGCGCGAAGAGCACATCGCGCGTCTCCACATCGGGGCGGCGGGCCGCGACGGGGGCGGGACGCGCGGGGGCGATTTCCTGCTGGCGCTGGCGCACCACGCGTTCGACGGCCTGCAGGAAGCGTGGGTACTGCACTGGCTTGAGGAGATAGTCGGTGACGGCGACGGCGAACGCCTCGACGGCGTAGTGCGCCTTGCCGGTGACCAGGACGATGGCGGGACAGGCGTCGAGGGCGCGCACGAGCTCGAGCCCGGACATCTCCGGCATCTCCACGTCGAGGAAGACGACGTCCACCTCGCCCGCGCGGAGAAGGGGAACTGCCGCGAGCGCGGATTCGCACGATGCCGCGAGCTGCAACGCGTCGTGCTGCCCGATGTAGCGCGCGAGGAGGGCGCGCGACACGGGGTCGTCGTCGACCACGAGGGCGCGCAGTGCGGCCGGGGGCGAGGCGACGGTTCGCGTCATGTCGTTCCCGCTCCGTCGTCCCCACACTGCCCGGCGTACCGTGCGCGCGCATGCAGGAGCGAGCGCCGCACGGCGTCGCCTTGTACCAACGCCTCGTGGACGAGGACCGCGACCTGCGGCTCCGACGCCGACGGTGCCAACTCCTCCAGCGTCTCCAAGGTGTCTCGCAGGGACTGCGCCCCCACCACCGCGCTCGCCGACTTGAGCTTGTGGGCGGCCGCATGCAGCGCCGGGCGATCCATCACTGCCGCCGCAGCGCGCACCGCGGCCCACTGCGGCGGCATGTTCTCGAGGAAGACGTCGATCATCTCGACGGTGAACTCCGGCTGCCCGAGCGTTTGCGCTTCGAGCACCGAGAAGTCGATCGCGGTCGACTCGTCCGTCGGTGGCGCATCGTGCTCGGCGCCGCCGGCGCCATGCGCCGGCGACCCGTCGCCCTGGGCGAGCTCACGGGCCTTGCGGGCGCGCCAGACGGCGCTCGCAATTCGTCGTTTGAGGTCGTCGGGGTCGAACGGCTTCATCACGAAGTCGTCCATCCCCACCTCGACCGCCTTGGCCCGTTGCTCCACCAGCGCCGACGCCGTGAGGGCGAGGATCGGGAGATCGCGCCCCGCGATGCCCAGGTCGCGCCGGATGCGCCGCGTCGCCTCGAATCCGTCCATCTCGGGCATCTGGATGTCCATCAGGATCACGTCGAAGGCGCGGTCGGTGCGCAGCCGCTCGATCGCGTGGAGGCCGTTGTCCGCCACCTCGATCGTTGCACCGGCGCGCGAGAGGAGCTGTGTGGCGACGAACTGGTTGAGCGCATTGTCCTCGACCAGGAAGACGCGCACGCCCGACAGGTCGACGACCTCTCCGCCACCCGCGCTGCTCGCCGAGAGCGGCGGCATTTCCGCCAGCTGCACGGGAAGCGTGACGATGAAGGTGCTCCCCGCCCCCACCTCGCTCTCCACGCGCACATCGCCTCCCTGGCGCGTGACGAGCTCGCGCACGATGGCGAGCCCCAACCCGGTGCCGCCGTAGCGGCGCGTGGTGTCGCCACGCTCCTGCGTGAAGCGGTCGAAGATGGACTCGCGGTTGTGCGGGGCAATCCCGATCCCGGTGTCGCGCACGCGAAACTCGAGGACGCGCCGCTCGCCGTCCGCCGCGGCCACGCGCGCGGCCAGCGTGACGCTGCCACGCTCCGTGAACTTGACGGCGTTGGACAGCAGGTTGAGGAGGACCTGCGTGAGGCGGGTGGGATCGCCCTGCACCACTGCCGGCAGCGCCGCATCCAGCTCCAGCTGCAACGACAGCCCCTTGGCCGACGCCGTGGTGCGCAACCCTTCGGCGGCGGAGGTGACCAGTTCCCGCAGCCGGAAGGGGATCGACTCGAAGACGAGGTTGCCGGTCCCGATCTTCGTGAGGTCGAGGATGTCGTTGATGAGGGAGAGCAGCGTATCGGCGGAGTACCGGATCGCATCGACATAGCGCTGCTGCAACCCGTCGAGCGGCGTCGAGGCCAGGAGGTGCGCGGTCCCGATCACCGCGTTGAGCGGCGTCCGGATCTCGTGGCTCATGTTGGCGAGGAAGCGCTCCTTGGCTCGCGCCGAGTGTTCGGCGACGTGCATCGCCTCGCGCAGCTTCTCCTCGTTCCGCACCTGCGCGGTGATGTCGCGGTACTTCCACAGGTGCCCGAGATACCCGCCGTCCTGGAAGACCGGGACGTAGTCGCGCTCGAGGACGCGGCCATCCACCATCTCCAACCGATCGCCAATCACGACCTCGCGTGCCGCGAGGATCGCCTGCACGCGCACCACGAACGCCTCGGGATCGAGGAAGTGCCCCTTCGACTCCTCGGCGGCCCGCGAGCAGTCCATCCCGATCAACGCTTCCGGCGGCGCGGGGATGCCGAACATCTGGCAGAAGGCGCGGTTCGTGAGCGAGATGAGACGGCGCTCATCCTCGACGAGCACCGCCTCGTTCAGGCTGGCGATCAGAACCTGGAGTCGGAAGTTGACCGGATCGTGCACGGGTGGTGGCGTCGTGTCTGGCGGTGGTGGGGCGCGATGCTCCGGGTGGCGCGCGTCGCCCGCACGCGCTCGCCGCACGCGCTCGCCGCGCGCGCTCGCCGCGCGCGCGAGTCGGTGCCCCCCTGTAGTGTCGGCAGGGCACGCGCGCGGGCGCAGCCACCACCGGGCCCGCGGGGCGGCGACGCCCCGCAGGTGCACCGCGCGGGGGGGTGGAGCGGGTCGGTCGGCGGACGCCCGCGTTCGTCGCCGTCTGCGGGGCATTCGTCGAGCGACTGGCACCGTCGGTCGAAAGTCGGCGGTGAGTGAAGTGCCGCGCCGCTTGCTTAGGGGAAACGGGACCCCCAGGAGCTCGACATGAAAGTCGCCATCATCGGAACCGGCCACACCGGGCTGGTCACCGCGGCCTCGCTGTCCGAAGTTGGTCATTCCGTCACCGTCGTCGATTCGGATCGCAATCGTATCGCCAGGCTGCGCGAGGGCATTCTCCATCCGCACGAGCCGGAGCTGACGGAGGCCGTACGGCGCAATGCAGAGGAGCTGCGGCTGGAGTTCAGTGCAAGCCTGTCGGACGGCGTTCGCGGCGCCGAGGTGATCGTCCTCGCGCTCCCGTCGCCGACGAACAACGACGGCGTGACGGACATGTCGGCGTGGGCCACGATGGCCGGTCGCCTGGCGTCACTCGTGCGACCGTACACGGTGGTGGGCGTGGCCGGGACGTTGCGGCCGGGGGGGACGCAGCTGATCCGGACGATCCTCGAGGAGGAGGGGCGCCGGGCCGGGCGCGATTTCGACGTCGTCACCCTCCCGTCGATGCACCTGCGCCGCACGACGTTGCACCAGGCACTCACGCCGGAGCGGATTGTCGTGGGTGGCAACAGCGAGCACGCCCTGCGCGTGCTGCGAAAGCTGTACGCCCCGTTCGTGCGCCAGGGGAGTGCGCTGGTGACCGTGAGCGAACGCAGCGCCGAAGCGATGCGCTACGCGGCCGCGTCGATGCAGGTGGTGGTGCAGTCGCTGGCGCGTGAGGTGGCGAACTTCTGCGAGGAGGGGGGGGCCAACATCGCCGAGGTGCTGCGCGAGCTGGAGTCGGTTGCGGCTGGCGAGTGGCATTCGCTGGCGCTCGGCGCGGCGATGCGCGCCTCACCCGCGGCCGGCGACCTGCGCGACGCGCGGGCGATGGCCGAACTCTCGACGGCGTGGGGGTGTGCGCCGTGGTCGGTGGCCGCCGCGATCGAGCAGGTCCCGCGTACCCTGGAGAGCATCCTGCAGCGGCTGCACGGCGCAATCGGCGATGACCTCGACGGCAAGCGCATCGCGGTGTGGGGGCTCGCCGGGAGGGGCGATGACGAGGGTGACCACGACACGCTGGGACTGCAGGTCGCGCGTGCCCTGCTTTCGTCGGGGGCGCACGTAGTGGTCCATGCCCCGGGCATCCACGATGCGGTGCGTTACGCGTTAGGCAACCTGGCCGACCTCTCGGACTCGCCCATGGCGGCGCTGGCGGGTGCCGACGCGCTGGTCGTGCTGTGCGACCTCCCAGCCATCCGCGCCACCGACTTCACGCGCGTGCGGCGCCTCATGGCGCGCCCCATCGTGATCGACCCGCTCTGGCTCTGGAACCAGCAGGAGATGCTGGCGGCGGGGATCGCCTACAATACGACCGCCATCGCACTCCGGGAGAGCGAGCGCCTCGCGCTCTCATCGTAGCGCGATCGCGTCATCGCTCGCTCACTTCGCAAACCGCTTCCGGAACTTGGCCAGCTTGGGGGCGATGACGAAGGCGCAGTACGGCTGTCGCGCGTGCTGCCGGAAGTAGTCCTGGTGGTAGGCTTCGGCCGGATAGAACACGGGGAGCGGGCGCACCTCCGTGACGATCGGCGAGGGAAAGACCTGCTCCGTCGCCAGTTCGTCGATGATCGCCTGCGCCTCGCGTGCCTGCTCGTCGTCGTGCGTGAAGATCACGGAGCGGTACTGCGGACCGATGTCGTTCCCCTGCTGGTCCGGCGTCGTTGGGTCGTGGATCGCGAAGAAGACCTCGAGCAGCGCCCGATAGGACACACGCGCCGGGTCATAGGTGAGTTGCACCACCTCGGCGTGGCCGGTCTTCTTGTCGCACACCTGTTCGTATGTCGGGTTCGCGACGTGCCCGCCGGCATACCCGGAGACGATCGCCGTGACGCCATCGACCTCCTGGTAGACCGCCTCAAGGCACCAGAAGCACCCGCCGCCTAACGTCGCAAGCCGTGACGTGCCCTGCACGTTCGCCCTCGTGGTTGGGATCCACTGGAATGAACACGATGGGCCACCATTTCGCTCCCCCGACTCGCGGCCACCCACTCCGCTCGCGCCCGCCGTCACGGGAACGGGCGCGCGCACCCGCCACCCCCATTCCGCCGGTGTCGCTCCCCGCTAGCTTGAGGATACCATGACGCTCCTCCCACGCCCGCTCGCCCGGCGCCTCGGCACGCGCCTCCAGCTGCGCTCCCCGCATATGTCACGGCGCGCCGCGATCCATGCCGTCCTGGGCGCCATCGTCGCGCTCTCGCTCGCCACGACGACTGTCGAAGGACAGATGGTGTCCCGCATGCTCGTCAAGGCGGGAGATCGCACCCTCGCACTCGACGGCGTGGGCTACCAGCGGGGGAACCCTTCGGCGGATGTCTGGGTCGTGGAGTTCGCCGACTTCGGGTGCGGCTACTGCGAGAAGTTCTTCCGCGAGACGCTCCCGGTCTTCGACTCACTCTACATCAACAAGGGGCGCGTCTATTGGAAGTTCGTCCCCTTCACGCTCGGCACCTTCCCCAACTCGGGGCACGCGGCGGAAGCCTCGATCTGCGCCGCCGAGCAGGGGCGATTCTTTCCGATGCACGACGTGCTGTACGACAAGCGGAAGGAGTGGATGAAGGCCGGCGATCCGCGCGGCCAGATGTTCAGCTACGCGCAGCAGGTGAAGCTGGACATCGCGAAGTTCACCGCATGCATGAAGGGAAAGGGGGCGAGCGAGCAGTTGGCGCGCAACAACGTCCTGGCGCGCACGCTGATGGTGCGCGGGACGCCAACCTTCTTCATCAACGGCGAAGTGATCCCCGGGGCGCTCCCCACGGACGTCTTCGTGAAGGGGATGGACGCCGTGATCAAGTCGTACGGCGGTCGCGGCGGGCGCTGCCGCGCGCCCGCCGCGCCGACGGCAGCGCTACTGCACCGCTCCCTTGAGCTTGCGATCGAAGTAGGCGGCGATCGCCGCGTTCACTCGCCGCTGGTTGGCGTGACGCATCCAGTGGTGCGTATCGTCGACGATGATCATCTCCTCGTACTCGACCCCCTGCGCCGCGAGTCGCCGCGCCAGGTCCACCGTCTGCGAGAAGCGCACGTTGCGGTCGTCGTCGCCGTGGATCAGGAGGACGGGCGACTTCCACGTCTTCACGCTCGAAACCGGAGACGACTGCCACGAGACCTCCACCGCCTTGTCGCGATCGGTGGGCTCGAACCGGTTGGCCCCGCTCATCGCCGCGGCGAGCGCGGTGCCGGCTCCCGAGGTCGATGCCGACATGTCGTGCACGCCGTGGATATCGACCCCCGCGGCGAAGAGGTCGGAGTTGCGACCGAGCGCCAGCGCGGTGAGGTAGCCACCGTACGACCCGCCGTAGATCCCGATCTTCGCACCGTCCACCTGCGGGAGCGTGCGCAGGTAGAGCGCCGCCGCCTTCACGTCGAGGTACTCGCTGGCGCCGCGCGCCCCGGCATTCGGCGGTTGGTGGAACTCGTAGCCGTAGCCGATGCCGAGCCGGTAGTTGACGGAGAGGACCACGTACCCGCGCGACGCCAGGTACTGGTTCATGGCGTAGGCGTTCGTGTAGTAGTCGGAGTAGTGCCACCCCAGCAGCATCTGCCGCGGCGGGCCGCCGTGCACGTAGACGATGGCCGGCCGTCGCGTCGTGGCCCCGCCGCGCGCGGGCGCACCGGCGTCGAAGAGCTGCGCATGCACCAGGACGCCATCCTCGCTGGTGTAGCTGACGGCCTTGGGCGTGATGAGCTGCGCGGTGGGGAAGTCGGCGGGGACGCGATCGGCGGCGAGGGTGCGTGCGGTCCCGCCGCCTAACGGGATGACGGCAGGAAGCGGCGGGCGCTGGGCCGTCGCCCCGACATAGGCCAGCGTCGCGCCGTCGCCGAGCACCACGGGGGTCCACTCGAGCCCCGTTCCCGGCGTGACGACGCGCGGCGCCGCCTTGTCGACCGGGACGGCGACGACGTGACGGCGATGGAGATCATCCGGCGTGTTCCCGGCGTTCGCCGCGAAGACGAGCGTCTTGCCGTCCGGCGAGAGGCGAACGTACTCCGCCATGTAGTTGCCCGGCGTCAGCAGGAGCGGATCGCCCCCCGACTCGGCGATGGAGTAAAGGTGCGGCCACCCGTCCATGTACGAGAGGAAGACGATGCGCCCCCCCGCCGCCCAGTGCAGGTTGGTCCCGCCATGCGTGTTGGGGACCGAACCGCGCAACGTCTTCGGCGACGTCCAGAGGAGGCGCGCCTCACCCGTCGCCGCATCGGCAGTGTAGAGCGCCCACTCGGTGGGACGCTGCTCGAGGACGTTCTGTGCCGCCCCGCCCGCCCCCGGGCGCCGCACGAAGACGAGACGCCTGCCGTCCGGCGACCAGCGCGGACTTCCATCGCGATTCGTCGACGGCGCCAGGTAGGTGATTGGAGCGTCCGGGGCGCGGTAGATCCCGATGAAGGCGTGATCGCCCCGGTTCGACGTGAAGGCGAGCTGGCTGCCGTCGGGCGACCACTGCGGGTCGCCGTTGTTGCCGCGCGCCGTGAAGAGGCGCCGTGCCGGCGTCGAGCCGTCGACGGGTGCGATCCACACCTGGTTGTCGCGCTCGAAGGCGACGACATCGCCGCGCGGCGAGACGACCGGTGAATCGCCCTCACCTAACGACTTGGGCTCGCCTCCCTCGAACGGGACGCTCCACACCTGCACCCGCACCGGCTGCGGCAGGCCGAGCGGGTTGACCGGGAGGATGTCGTCGAAGTTGGAGCCGTGGTCGCCGCCACGGACGTAGACGACGGTCCGCCCGTCATCCGTCAGCTGCACCGAGGTGAGTTCCTGCCCGTCGTCGCTGGTGTAGTTGGTGAGGCGGCGCGCCACGAAATCGGGCCCCTCGGCGACATAGAGGTTGCGCACCCCGTCCTCGTTGAACGCCCAGACGACGCGGTTCGCACGCGCCGCCGCGGTGAGTTCCGACGGGAACGGATAGCGCGTGAGCTGGTCGAGGGCGAAGGGCGGCGCCGCGGCCGTGGCGCGCTGCGCCTGGGCAATGCTCGGCGTGAGCGCGGCGAGGGAGAACGTCGCGAGGGCAGCGAGCGCGGCGTGCACG
Source organism: Gemmatimonadaceae bacterium (assembly GCA_046327755.1). GTDB lineage: Bacteria > Gemmatimonadota > Gemmatimonadetes > Gemmatimonadales > Gemmatimonadaceae > SCN-70-22. The sequence continues at coordinate 173,847 of JAXLXW010000006.1, read as the reverse complement.
AGTGGGGCGGCAGTGGCGGGACGTCGCATGAGAGGGCGGAAGCGGGGGGTGATGGCTCCTCCTGCTACGGTGCAGCCCCAGCAGGCGTTGCGGAAGGCGCCGCGTCAGCGTGGAGGGCGCCTCGGTGCCCTCGAAAGGACGTCGGAGGGAGCGGCTCGACGACCTACCGCGCGTTAGGCGGCGACTCGTCGAGGAGGCGGCGAACGGCCAGCTCGAGCGAGGCGGGAGCGAGCGGGCCGATGACGGCATGACGCACCACGCCATCGCGCCCCAAGAGGAACGAGGTCGGGTAGCCGCGCACCCCGCCGAACGCTCCCTCCTCACGCGCCCCGACCACCGCCACCGGGTACGTCACGCCGCGCGAGCGCACGTAGTCGCGCACCGCCTGCTCTCCCGCACGATCGACACTGAGCCCCAGGAGGACGAAGCCACGGTCGCGATGCCGCTGGTACATCTGCTCGAGCAGCGGCATCTCAACGCGGCAGGGGCCACACCAGGTCGCCCAGAAGTTGACCAGCACCACCTTCCCACGCAGCGACGCCTCTCCCACCGGCTGGCCATCGAGCGTCGTCACCGCGAACGACGGCCGGCGGGCGTCGCCCGAGCGCACGCCCACGACCGCGCCGAGGTGCGGGATGAGGCGCGGCAGCGCCCACAGCACGATGACCAGGGTGACGACGTTCCACAGGGAGAACCACCGCCGCCACGACGCGGGAGCCCCGGCGGACGGCGCGGGCGGCGGTGCAGGAGCGTCTGGTACGTCGTCGGAGGAGCGATCCGGCATGATGCGTAGCATATCCCGTGTGACCGGAAAACGTTCGGGGCCACCCTGTGCGAGTGGCCCCGATGTGAGACGAGACGAGTACGCGCTTCGCCTGCGACCTATCGAATCGGGATGTCGACGTCGTCCACCGAGTCCTCGTCATCGAGATCGTCGCCCGCCGGACGGCGCGGGGGCGGCCCGTTGCGGAAGCCGCGCGGAGCGGCGCCGTCGCGGAAGCGCATCCCGCCCTGCGGCCCGAAGCCGTCCGGCCGCATCCCCCGCCCTGGCCCGAAACCGCGCCCGCCGAGGGGCGCATCGGACAGGTTCTTGTCCAGGATCTTCTGCTGATCAGGAGTCAGCACACTCCGCAGCGCCTCGACCGGCGAGCGCTTGTCACGCAGCGAATCGAGCTTGGAGCGCGCGGCGGTCACCCGCGCCGTAGCGGCGTCCAGCGCCTTCTGGTCGCCATTCAGGCGCGCGAGCTGCTGGTCGGTGCTCGCCGAGAGCATCTCGATGCGGAGCGGCTTGGCCTCGAGCAGGTGTCGGGCCTGCGATGCACGCAGCGCCTTCTCCTGTTCGACCGAGAGGGTGATCCCGCGCAGAAGCGCACGCGGCCCAGGTCCCATGCCGCCGGCGGGCAGCCCCGGCGCTCCCCTGCCGCGTTGCCCCGGGCCGGCGAAATCGGGACCCATCGGGCCTCGGGCGCGCATGCCAGCGCCTGGCCCCATCCCGCGTCCGGGTCCCATCCCCCCGCGCATCCCCGGGCCACGCGGCGGTGGCTGGGTGGAGTCGGCGGTTTGCGCCGCGGCGACCTGCGTCGCGGCAATGGTCATGGCGGCGGCGAGCAGCATCGCTCGCGTGGTGGCAGGCAAGTGGCGAGTCGTCGACTTCATATCTCCTCCGAATACAATCGCGAGCGCGCACGGCGCGTCGGCGATAGGGTGTGGTGTGAACCTCACTCGGTTGGATGTCGAAGGACCCTTGACGTTAAGTCACTAAGAGAGAGTGAAGGCGCACACATCTCCGCTGGCGAAACGTCGTACCTCATAGCAGGTTTTTTGTACGCGGCGGCTCTGATGCGGCCCCTCCCCAGGTGGCTTGTTCGGCACCTTCGGTCGCATCTGGAAAAGTCGATAGGATCCATGAGTCGGGCACGCGGGGCCGGTGGTTCCTCGTCGTGATCCGGAGGGACAGGGAGCAGGCGCTCGCGCTTGCTCCCTGTTTCGCGTCCCCCCGTGATGAGCGTCGGCTCGTCCGCGGGCACCGTTCGCGCGCACCGTTCGCGTGCACCGCCACCCTCCGAGGATTGACAGGGCGCCTGCCATTGGCGCACGCTGCGGTCATGCGCGCGCTGCATCCACGTCTGATCGCGTTGGGCCTTCTCCTGCACGGACTCGCCCATGCCGGCGCCGGCATGTGGGCTGCGGGGCGCGCCACGGCGTGGATCGTCACCCCCTGCTGGCTCGTTTCGATGGTCGGCTTCCTCGCCGCGGCGTTCGCGCTGCTTGGCGTGGAACGACTGCGCGAACTCGCCCTCGGCCTCACCATCGCGGCGACCGTCGCTTCGGCCGTCCTCTTGCGCCTGGCGGGGATCGGCCTCTGGTCGTTCCTTGGCCTCGCGCTCGGCATCCTCTTCAGCGCGCTGGTGCATCGCTGGGCATGTTGCGCGCACCCCGAGATTCACACGCCCACGTTCACCACCGCGGAGTACGAGGCCGTTCCGGAGCGTGCGCCTTGGCGGAGTCGCCTCGGCAACTCGCTCGCCGCCGTCGCGCTCGGCGTCACGGCGCTGTTGATCGTGCTGCGCCCCTGGCACATGTCGTGGGGGACGAGCGCTGCCGAGCGCGCGGTGGCGGTGCCGGGGCTCTCCAGCGACGAGCCTGCGATGTACCGCATGGACCACGGCGTCACGATCCACGCGCCGGCGCCGGTGGTGTGGCAATGGATGTCGCAGGTGGGGCAGGACCGCGGTGGCTTCTACAGCTACGACTGGTTGGAGCGCGCGTTTGGCGACGACATCCGCAACGCCGACTCGCTGGTCGCGGGGTGGCAACAGCGATCGGTGGGCGACCTGGTGCGGGCGACCCAGCCCGACTACCTCGGCGGCCGCTTCGGGCGCGATCTCGGGTGGCGGATCACCCACTGGGATCCACCGCATGCCATGACGCTGGAGAACTGGGGGAGCTTCGTGGTGACGCCCCTCGACGACTCGACGAGCCGCCTCGTGGTGCACACCCGCGGCGAGGGGCGTCCGTCGTTAGGCGCTGTCCCGTTCGCCGCGCTCGGCTTGTACCTGTTCGAGCCCGCGCACTTCATCATGGAGCGCGGGATGCTGCTGGGGATCAAGGCGCGGGCCGAGCGCGGCGCGTTAGGCGCGGGTGCCTCCAGGTAATGATCAGCTCCGACGCGATCGCCCGCCCACGCCTCGACGCGCGGTTGCGGCGGCGAGCCTGCTGCCCGCCGCCGCGTTGGCGTGACCAGGGGTCAGTGGCTACCGGTCGCTGAACGTGCGCAGGAACCGCACGAGCTGCCGTTCTTCGACCGGCGTGAGGCCGAGGTTTCCCAGCTCGTCGGTGTTCACGTTGTCCGCCACTTCCGGGCGCGGCCAGCACGTGGTGCCGAATCGGGGATCGCTCGGGCGGATCCCGGCGGCGCACCGCGGAAGCACGTCGCGCGTGTTATAGAAGTGCACGACTTGCTCGAGGCTCTTGAAGATGCCGTTGTGCATGAACGACTTGACCATCACCGGCGTGGGACGCTTGTCCAGGTTGCGAAGGGTCGGGACCTTCTGCGCGCCGTAGAGCGAGCCGTCGCGCATGAAGCCGCCGAGCCCCAAGTCCCTGAACCCCCCGCCGATGGTTGCGGGGTTCTCAGGATTCGCGGGCACGCCGAGGTTGTCGAAGGTGAAGTCAGTCAGCAGTGCACGCTCACCATCAATCGGGTGACAGGCGGCACAATTGGCCTTCCCGTTGAAGAGCGCCAGACCGGCCCGCTCGTCCTGCGTGAAGCGCGCACCGCCACGCAGGACCTGATCGAACTTCGAGCTGAAGGCGCTCACTCGCGGCGACGCTTCGAATGCCGCAATGCTCATCCCGACGCGATCGTACTCCTGCATCAACTGCCGACGGTCCGCAGGAGAGAGCGGGACAACCGTGCCCTCGCGACCGCAAAGCTCTTCCATGGCGCGGGCCGACGGGAAGGAGATCGACCCGACCGAGTTGCCCCACGTCGCGCGCCAGAGACCCGCATACTTCGAGTGCGTGATGCGGTAGATGACGCAAGCGGCGTCCGGCAGCGCCATCTCCACCGAGTTCAGGAAGGGGCCTAACGCCTGTTCCGCGGAGGGATTTCCGAGACGCGCACCCGTGGCGCGTCCATCCCAGAAGTTGCCGCCGACCCACGCGCCGTCCTCGTCGTCGAAATGAAGCACCGGGGCGAAGGCCGCGTACGCCGCGCTCGGCGGGCGACGATTCCCGAACCGCGTCGGGACCGATCCCGGCATGACGCTCCCAGTCGCGTTGATGATGGAGCTCGGCGCCGTGAAGCCGAATTTGGGATCGTGACAGGAGGCACACGACTGGTTGCGGCGCAGTGAAAGGTCCGGATCGTCGAAGATCATGTTGCCCAGCTCGACCATGCGGACTTGGTTGCCGCTGGTCGTCGCTTGCGAAGCGGCGACGGGCGCGTCTGGAGAAAGGGGTGCGACGGGTTCGAGGGGGCGCTCGTCGCTACACGCGACGAGCGCGAGAACGGTCGCGGCAACTGCGATCGTGCGAGCGGAGGATCGTAAAGAGAACAGGAGCATGGGGGGCCTCGTCGTACTCAGGCGGAGATTGGCAGGCGTGCGCCGTCCGAGTCGCGCGATCGGGACCGTCCGGCGAATCAAGCGTGACGTGCATCACACATGACGGCCGTTCATCTAGCAATCGCGAGGCCAGCGTAAGAAGCAGACGAAAGTTCCGGAATGGCGGGGCTCTTCCCAGATTCATGGAGGATTCATGTGGCGTTCATCAGACGGTGGTCGTCGTCGATGCCACACAATGCTCCACATGCGAAGCACAAGTGCTTGCTCCCAAAGACCTTACAGACGCCTGGCGTAAAGGAAACGCAAAGAGACGGGACTGTCGCGCTTCCCGCGCATCATGCACATGTCGCGCGGACACAGACGACGCCTGCGAGTCGAACGCGCGTTTTTCGTCCAGCGTCCCCTCAGTACCGCCAGCTTTTCAGGTCCGCTCCCGGTGGCGCCGTGCGCAGCATCCGCTCGACCGCCCAGGGGAGGACCATCTGCGTGTAGCGCAGGCGTGAGTACGCGTTGGCACGCATGTGATCGCCGTTCCAGCAGTGCTCGGCGCGATCGCCGTAGTCGACCACTGCTTCCGACTCGGGCTTCGACTTGAGGAACTTGTCGACCTCGTAGACGGCGTTGTTGAGGTAGTAGTTGTCCATGTCGCCGACGAAGAGGCGGAGCTTTCCCTTGAGCTTGGGGCCGAGGGTCGCCCAGTCGCGCTGCAGGATCCAGGAAAGGTCGTAGTGCTCCTTCCAGTACGCCGCTGTCACCGGGTCGATCTTGCCGGTGAGCTTGTCCCAGATGCGGCGCGGGTAGCCGTCGCTCCCCACGGGCGAGAAGACGCTCTCCCAGACGTCCCACTGGTCGCCGGAGCGGCCGTGCGTCCCGGCGAGGTACTCGTATTCGTTCGCTTCCTGCAGCGTCATCGTCACGTGCCCCAGATAGTTGCGCAGCCCGGGTCGCGGCGTGCGCTTCCATCGCGACGGGAAGTAGTACGCGTTGGTATCGCTGTAGACGTTGACGACGGTGTAGTGCCGGAAGTCGATCGGATCGGGGCAGGCGATCCACGCACCGTTGTACTCCTCGGGGTAGAACATCTGCACGGCCATCGATTCCCACCCGCCGGTCGACCCGCCGAAGGTGAAGCGTGCCCACCCGGCCCCTAACCCGCGGAAGCGCCTCTCGATCTCGGGGAGGAGTTCGTACTGGATGGCGTCGCCGTACGGGCCGTTGTTGGCCGAGTTGACGGCGTACGAATCGTCGAAGAATGGTGTGGGATGCTGGATCTGCACGAGGAGGAAGCGCGGGAAGCCCGGCGCCGTCCAATCCTTGAAGAGCTGGTACGAATACTCCTGCACGATGCGGTTGTAGCCGGCAAGGGAGAATCGCTCGCTGTAGTCGGGCTTGAGGCCGGGATCGGGAGGCGTCTCACGCCAGTTGTCGGGGACGGTCGAGAAGTGGCCATGGTTGATGGCCAGCGGGTAGCGCGCGTTGGGGTGCGTGTCGAATCCGTCCGGGAGCGTGACGAAGGCGGCGAGGTACATGTCGCGCCCCCAGAAGCGCGACAGCCGCTCGCTGCGGATGCGCACGTACTTCACGTACGGCGTCTCCTGGAAGGGCGGGATCGGCGGGATGAGCTGGTCGATCGTCAGGCGCACGTCGGTGCTGGCAGACGGATCGATGGTCACCGTGCGCACGGCGGAGTACAGGTTGCCCGGCTTGCTGCTCCAATGCTGCCCCTCTCCCTGGTCCGGGGGGAGCGAGACCGTGTGGCCGTCGCCGCGGACGAAGGTCTCGTAGCGATTGAGGATGGCCTGCACGCGGTAGGTGCCTTTGGGGAGCGCACCTAACGACTTGACCGGGAAGCCGAAGGCCGCCCCGTCGATGGTGCGCAGTTCACCCGGCTTCCACCCGGTGACGTCGATGGCGAAGGCCGGCTGCGTGCTGGCGTGGGATCCCACCTGGAATCGTGGCTCGGCCCCCGAGTCGACGGAGAAGACGACGAGCAACCGGCCGTCGAGCCCCGTTGCGCCCGCGGGGAGCCCGTTGGGGATCGTGCGCGGAAGCGCGACCGAGACGCGCAAGCGTGACGCGGACTGCGCGGACGCGTGCGATGCGTTGATGGCGCAGAGCACCACGGCCGCCGTGCGGGCGACCAGCAAACGACGAAGCACGAACATCGGGATCCTCGGACGGTGCGGGCGCTGGCAACCTGCACCGCGCCGGCGAACGCGTCAAATCACGCGAGCCGGGAATCCCTCGTCGTTCCAGCTCCAGCGACTCCCGTCGGACGCTTCAACTCCGCTCGCATCATTCCATGCGTCGGGCATGGGGTGCGGCAGGGCAACGATCGCGTCGTCCGAGATCTCGAAGAGGACGAAGTCGAGCTTTCCGCGCGGCGGCCGCCCGACCTCGACGCGAACGCGCCAACCGCCGCTCCACTCGCGATGGAAGCGGATCGTGGTGTGTTCGTCCGGAATGCGTCGCTCGAGTTCGCGTTCGACGAGGTCGCGGGCGACCGGGGCGAGTTCGGCGAGGTCGGTGAGGGGGCGTGCGTCGGAAGGGGGCATGGTCCTGCAGCGGAACGGATCGGCAGCGAAGCGGAGATGCACGCGCCCGGTCGCATGCGATCGCGCGCGTCGCGCCACAGCATCGTAGCGGCGCGAGGGCGACCTGTCGAGCGAGGGCGGGCGAGCCGAAGCACGCGTGCGCATCGCCCGATCCGGACGTCAGCGGTCGTCCGGGTCGCGTCCGGCGATGCGAATCCCGGCGCTGAAGATGCGCCCGTCGATCGGCGCCCACGGGCGCACCGTCCAGCGTCCGTCGGCTGCACGCGATGAGAGGACGACCGGATCCCAACCGCCCTGCCTCCGGTCGGTCAGGTTCTCCACGTTGACGAAGAGCTTGTAGCGCCCGACGCGCTGCGTGGCCAGGAAGCCGACGTTCACGTACGGCGCACCAACCGTGCGGTACGGGTTCTCGTCCAACGATTGCTTGCCGGTGTAGAACCCTTCCAGCGCGATCCACGTCCCGCGTGCGGGATCCTCCCAGGTGGCGTCGAGTCCCCAGGTGTGTCGCGGCGCGTACGGAGCCCAACGCCGCGCGCTTCCGGTCGCCAGCGTCGGTTCGAGGGCGTCGGTGTACGTGTAGAGCGCCGTGAAGAGAATCGGCGCGAGGTTGTAGATCGCGAATGCCTCGATGCCCCGCGCCGTCGATGTCGACGCGGCGTTGGCGAGTGACACCCCGCCGGTCACCGATGTCGCGACCACCGGATGCTCGACGCGCGACGTGAAGAGCGTGGCATTCAACTCGACCGGCCCTTCCTTCCCGTTCAGGTCGAGCGAGCCGTAGGTTGCCGTCTCCGCGCGCAACGCCCCAAAGCCGCGCACGCCGCGCACGCCGATGGCGTCGGTCTCCTCGACGAACGGCGTCGGGGCATAGAAGCCGCGCGTTGCCGACGCCCGGATCGACCAGCTCCCACGAAACGAATACAGCAGCGACGCCCGTGGCGAGAACTGGTCGCCGTAGCGCGAGTGGTGATCGGCGCGCGTGCTGAGGGTGAACGCCAGCGATCGCGCCATACGCCACACATCCTGCGCGAACACCGACGTCGTGACGAAGGTGAAGTCGAGCGCCCCCTGCTCATCCACGGCAGCCGCATCGCGCTGCAGTGCGGCGCCCGCCACGAGGTCGTGTCGCCCGAGGTTGGTCGAGAGCGACAGCTCGCCGAAGCCAGTCGAGCGCTGCACGTGCTCCGACGCGTCACCAAAGGTGCGCGCCTTTCGATCCACATTCCCTGCCCCGCGCAGCTGCACGAGCGTGCGATGCCCCAGCAGGCGATGGGCGACGACGCCGACGTCGCCACGGCGCGTATCGCTCGTTTCGCCGTAGACGCTTCCGTCCGGTGCACGCTTCCCGGTGACAAACCCTCCCGTGCGATCCTCGAGCGTCGTCCCCGCGGTGACGAAGAGTGAACTGCCATCCTTGCCGTCGAAGAAGAGCCGGGGCCGTGCTTCCACGCGTCGGTACCCGGGCAGGTCGGCCCACCCGTCCCCGTCCATGTCGGTGCGCGCCTGCGTGTGGGCGCCGACGACCGCGGTCATCCCGAAGCCGTCGTTCACCTTGCGAGACCACCACCCCAGTGCGTTGCTCCCACCCCGGCTGGTTCCCTGCAGCAGCAGGTCGCTCTCGTGCGCGGGGCGCTTCGACACGAGGTTGATGGTCCCGCCGAGCGCCGAGGCGCCGTAGAGCGCCGACGCCGGCCCCTTCATCACCTCGACCTGCCGCAGGTCCGCAGGCGGCAGCTGCAACAAGTCGAGCCCGCCCCCACCCATCCCGCCATACAGGGGGAGTCCGTCCGCCAGGAGCAACGTGTAGCGCGGGCGCAGCCCCTGCATGCGCACCGCGGACGCCCCGCTCCCCGCCGACGTCTGCTGCACGCGGATCCCCGCCATCTCGGAGAGGAAGTTCCGCAGGTCGTTGGGGCGCATCTCGGTCTTCTCGGCGACGTCCTCGCCGCTCAATACCTCGATGCGCGTCGGTTCCTCCTCGAGGCGCTTGGAACCGCGCGCGGAGGTGACGACGACCGCCTCCAGTTCCTCCGCTGCCGGCGCGAGCGCGAAGGCGAGCGTGGTATCGTGACCCGCGCGCACCACGAGCGCGACCGAATCCGGGCGATACCCGAGACGCGCGACTCGCACCGTCGCCGCCCCCGCCGGGAGCGCGAGCCGCGCGAGCCCGACGCTGTTGGTGGCGGCGCCCCGCGTGCCCGACCGGATGATCGCATTCTCCAGCGGCACCCCTTCGGCGGTCACGCGCACCGTGACCGTCGCGGCACCTTGTTGCGCCGTGAGCGGCGCGGGGAGGAGCGGCAACGCCGCGAGGGGGAACCATGCGTTGAGAATCACCGCGAGCGCAGACGCGGCCCGCACGGCGCACGAAACGAGAGAGGGACGCGACATGACCTCAACACTGAGCGTCGATGGCGATCGCCCGGCGGGGCGACCGTTCGAGGCCAAGCTAGCCCCCGCCGTCCGGCGAGAGGATTGTGCTCGTTGAAAAGAAATGCCGAGGAGGGCGGGCCATTTCCCGTGAGGCGTGCCTTCCATCGGGGACGCCGCGGCGACAGCTTGGCACCGCGCGGATGGACGCCCTTCGCGCCGTTCTGGATTCCCCGCTCATGCTGGTGGCCGGCAGCCCAGCATCGCGCCTTCCCGTCGCGTAAAGTCGGGAGTACTCCGTCCTTTCCTCTCCCTTCGTCCCGTCAATGCGCTTGCCCTTTCAATCGCTCGGAGCGCTTCCGGCCCCGGGCGCTTTCCGTCGGCGTGCGTGGCTCGTGGCCTCGTTCGCTTGCCTCGCGCCGCTCGCCACCACCCTCGCCGCGCAGGAGATGACGACGCCAAGCGGGAATCGCGCACTGCGTGCCCCCCGCAGCGGCCAGGCGCACCTCATCACGAAAGCTCCGGTGCTCGACGGACGGCTGGATGATGCGGAATGGCGCGACGGCGAGCCGTTCCGCGGCTTCGTGCAACGCGAGCAGAACGAAGGGGCGCCGGCGAGTGAGCGGACGGAGGTCCGCATCCTCACCGACGGCGAGGCGCTGTATATCGGCGCGTGGATGTACGACCGGGAGCCGGGCGCCATCGTCCCCGGCGAGAAGGTGCGCGACGTGACGCTGACCAACAGCGACTACATCGCGATCACCTTCGATACCTACCACGATCGGCAGAACGGCTTCCTCTTCGCGACGACACCGGCCGGCGTCGAATACGACGGGCAGATCATACGCGAGGGCGAAGGGGGCGGCGTCACGCAAACAGGGCAGACGCGCGCGCAGTCCGGCTCGATGGGAGGGTTCAACCTCAACTGGGACGGAAGCTGGAAGGTCGCGACGTCCAGCGACTCGCTGGGGTGGTACGCCGAGTTCCGCATCCCCTTCTCCACGCTCCGCTACGGCGGCGCGGCGATGCAGACGTGGGGGCTCAACATCGCGCGCATGATCCGGCGAAAGAACGAGGAGTCGTTCTGGTCGTTCATCCCGCGGCAGTTCAACCTGTACCGCATGTCGCTGGCGGGGACGCTCGAGGGGCTCAGCGTTCCGGTGCGTCGCGTAGCGACGGCGACACCGTACCTGCTCACGTCGGCGACGCGCGACTATGCCACGCAGACGAAGGCCAAGTATCCCACCGAGTGGGGGGTCGACCTGAAGTACGGGCTGACGCCGAGCCTGACGCTCGACCTCACGTACAACACCGACTTCGCGCAGGTGGAGGTCGACGAGCAGCGCACGAACCTCACGCGCTTCCCTCTCTTCTTTCCCGAGAAGCGCCCCTTCTTCCTGGAGAACGCGGGCGTCTTCTCGGCGGGGACGCCGCAGGCGGTCGATCTCTTCTTCAGCCGACGCATCGGGATCGACAACGGGACGCCGGTCCCGATCGTCGGCGGGGGTCGCCTCACGGGGCGCGTGGGGAGCACCACGGTGGGCGCGATGCAGATCTTCACCGATGAGTCGCCGGCAGGGACGGTGTCGGGGCAGTCGTACACCGTGCTGCGGGCGCTCCGTGAAGTCTCGCGTCGTTCGCGGATCGGCGTGATCGGCGTGCAGCGCCAGTCGACCGACAGCTCCGGCAGCTACAACCGAACCATCGGGCTCGACGGACGCATCGGGCTCGGCGACGCCTGGACCATCGACTGGTGGGGGGCCGGGACGCAGACGCCGGGGAAGACCGGCGACGACCTTGGCTACAGCGCGCGCGCCGGCTACACCACGCGAGACTGGAACAACAACATCCGCTTCCTGCAGATCGGCGAGGACTTCAACCCTGAGGTCGGCTTCCTGAGCCGCACCCCCGGGTATCGCTACTACGAGGTGGGGTTGATGCGCTACGTACGGAAGAAGGAGTGGGCGTGGTTCCGCCAGTGGAACCCACACCTCACCTATCGCGGCTACTATGGCACCGATGGCTTCTTCCAGAGTGCGCAGTACCACGTCGACTTCACGGAGATCGAGTTCTCGAACGGCGGGCGCTTCGGCCCCGAATTCAATGCGTATCACGAAGGGTTGCAGGCGCCGTTCGCGATCGCCGACAACGTGATCCTGCAGCCCGGCGGCTACGACTGGTCGTCGCTGGGGCTCGACTGGTCGACCGACCCGAGCTCGGCACTCTCGATGGTGCTGCGTGGCGACTTCGGCCCCTTCTATACCGGGACGCGCAACGGCGGTACGCTTACCGTCACCGCCCGCAAGGGGGCCACGATCTCCTCGTCGCTCCTCCTCGACTACCAGGACGTGAAGCTCGACGAGGGCGCGTTCACGCGCTCGCTGATCGGGATCAAGGGGGCGTACTTCTTCACCCCGCGCATCTTCCTCCAGTCGCTCACGCAGTTCAACAACCAGCAGAAGGTGTGGACGGCCAACCTGCGGCTTGGCTGGCTCAACACCGCCGGCACCGGGTTGTTTGTCGTCTTCAACGACGGCGAACTCGCCGACTCGTTCTTCAGCTGGCAGCGGCCGCGATCGCGCTCGCTGGTGATCAAGTACACCAAGCAGTTCGGGACGGGGACTTAAGAGCGGACGGGAGAGGGGAGACGGGAGACGGGAGTGCAGAACGGCGCCTTGCGGCGCCGTTCTGCGTTTCCGGGGGGGGGGCCGTGCGGCTAGCCTTGCTGCGGTGCGATGAGCGAGGCGGCGGCGGGGGTGCCGGCGACGGGGCGCAGCACCGGCGGGGGAGACTGCTCCTCGACCTGCTCCGTCTCCTCCGTGCGCTTGCGGCGGCGCATGCGGCCGGTGAAGTCGTCGAAGTAGGTATAGATCACCGGGGTCACGTACAGCGTCACGAGCTGCGAGAAGGCGAGCCCGCCCACCACCGCGATCCCCAGCGGGCGACGCGACTCGGCGCCGGCGCCATGGCCTAACGCGATGGGGAGTGTCCCGACCAGTGCGGCCATCGTCGTCATGCTGATGGGGCGGAAGCGCACCATGCACGCCTCGAAGATCGCCTCGAAGGCGTTCTTCCCATCCTTGTGCTCGGCCTCCTGCGCGAAGTCGATCATCATGATCGCGTTCTTCTTCACGAGCCCGACCAGGAGGATCACGCCCACCCAGGCATACACGCTCAGCTCCGTCTTCGTCAGGAGCAACGCGATGAAGGCGCCGAACGTCGCGAACGGGATCCCCGAGAGGATCGTGATGGGGTGGATGAACGACTCGTACAGGATCCCCAGCACCACGTAGATGACGAAGATCGCGACGAGGAAGAGCATCCCCAGCCCGCGTTGCGTGTCCTGGAAGGCCTGCGCAGCGCCGGCGAAGCCGGTGCTGATCCCCTCGGGGAGGATCTCGCGTGCCGCGCCCTCCACCTCGGTCACGGCCTGCCCTAACGAGGCCCCCTCGCGGAGGTTGAACGACAGCGTGACCGACGGGATCTGCCCGGTGTGGTTCACCAGCTGCGGCCCGATGCTGCGGTCGGTGCGCGTGACGGTCGAGAGCGGGACGAGGACGCCGCTCTTGGAGCGCACATACAACAGGTCGAGCGCGCTGAGGTCCGTCTGGTACTCCGGGAGGAGCTCGAGGATGACCCAGTACTGGTTGTTCGGCGTGTAGATGGTCGAGACCTGCCGCGACCCATACGCGTTGTACAGCGCCTGCTCGATCTGCTCCGCGGTCACGCCCAGGCGCGACGCGTGGTCACGGTCGATCGCGATGGTCGCCTGCGGGTTGCGGATCTGCAGGTCGGTGGAGATGTCGGTGAGCCCGGGGAGGGTGCGCATCTTCGCTTCCATTGCCTGCGCCGCCGGATAGAGCACGTCGAGGTCCGCCCCCTGCAGCGTGTACTGGTACAGCGCCTTCGCCGTGCGACCGCCCAGCTGGATGATCGGCGTGTTCTGCCAGTAGACCGAGATCCCGGGAATGTCGGCGGTCTCCTTGGACAGGATGCGCACCATCTCGTCGGCACTCGGTCGTTGGTCACGCGGCTTGAGCCGCACGGTGAGGCGCCCCTGGTTGGGGAGCCCCGCCGAGTTGCCGGAGCCGGTCCCGATGTTCGAGAGGACGGCGTCGACGTACGGGTTCTGCCGCACCCGCTCGGCGGCGCGCTTCTGGTGCTCCACCATGTCGGCGAACGACGTTCCCTGCGCCGCCTCGGTCGAGGCGCGGATGCGCCCCGTGTCCTCGCTGGGGATGAAGCCCTTGGGAACGAGCTGGAAGAGCGCGACGGTCGCGACGAGCGTGGCGAGCGAGAAGGCCATGACCGTGCGACGATGCTGCATCGCCCAACGCAGCGTGCGCTCGTAAAAGCCGAGCACGCGCTCGTAGCCGCGCTCGAAGGCGTCGAAGAGCGGGTTGTGGATCTCCTGCTCGCTGTGGTGCCCCCCCTTGAGGAAGCGGGCGCACAGCATCGGCGTGAGTGTGAGCGAGACGAAGCCCGAGACGAGAATGGCCGCTGCGATCGTGACGGCGAACTCGTGGAAGAGCCGCCCGACGATCCCGCTCATGAAAAGGAGCGGGATGAAGACGGCGGTGAGCGAGATCGTCATCGACAGGATGGTGAAGCCGATCTCCTTGGCGCCGTCGAGCGCCGCCTGCATCGGCTTCTTTCCCATCTCCATGTGTCGGACGATGTTCTCCAGCATCACGATCGCGTCGTCCACCACGAAGCCCACCGCGAGGGTGAGCGCCATCAACGACAGGTTGTCGAGACTGTAGTTGAGGCTCCACATCACCGCGAACGTCCCGACGAGCGACATCGGGAGCGCGAGCGAGGGGATGACGGTCGCCGGGAGGTTTCGCAGGAAGAGGAAGATCACCATCACGACGAGCGTGAGGGTGAGGACGAGCGTGAACTTCACGTCGGCCACGGACGAGCGAATCCCCTCCGAGCGGTCGAAGAAGGTCTCGATCTCGACCGACGCGGGCATCTGCGCGCGGAGCGTGGGAAGGAGGGCGTTCACCTTCTCGGCCACCGCCACGGTGTTGGTCCCGGGCTGCTTCTGCACCGCGAGCGTGACCGAGCGCGTGTCGTTGAACCAGGCGGCGACGCGGTTGTTCTGCACGTCATCCTTCACGTGCCCCACGTCGCGCAGGCGCACCGGGTTCCCGTTGCGGTAAGCGACGACGAGGTCGCCGAACTGCGCCGCGTTCTCCAGCTGCCCGTCGGCTTTCACCGTGTAGGCCCGGTTGGGCCCCCACAGTACGCCGGTGGGGAGGTTGACGTTCCCCTGCGACACGGCGCTCGCCACCTCGTCGATCCCGATCCCGCGCGAAGCCAGGGCCCGCGGGTCGACCTGGATGCGGGCCGCGTACTTCTGCGTCCCGTAGATGATCACCTGCGCCACGCCGCTGATGGTCGAGATGCGCTGCCCGAGGACGGTCTGCCCGTACTCGTCGAGCGCCGACAGCGGCAACGACTTGGACCGCAGGTTGAGGTAGAGGAACGGCTCGTCCGCCGGGTTGGTCTTCTGCAGCGAGGGGGGGACGATCCCCGGCGGGAGTTCGCGCAGCGTCTTGGAGATCGCCGCCTGCACGTCCTGCGCGGCGGCGTCGATGCTGCGGTCGAGGGTGAACTGGATGGTGATCGTCGTCCCACCTAACGACGACGAGCTCACCATGTTGTCGATCCCGGCGATCGTCGTGAACTGCTTCTCCAGCGGCGTTGCCACGGCCGACGCCATCGTCTCGGGACTGGCTCCGGGGAGCGAGGCGCTGACGGTGAGCGTGGGATAGTCGACGTTGGGGAGGTCGCTCACCGCGAGTTGGCGGTACGACATCGTCCCGAACGCCAGGATCGCGACCATGACCAGCGTGGTCATGACCGGACGCCGGATGAACAGGGCCGTGAAGTTCATGGCGTGCCACCTCCCTTGGCGGGAGCGGCTGCCGGCTCCGCCCCCTTTTCAACACCCTTCTCGGCACCCTTCTCGACTCCCTTGCCGGCCCCCTTCCCGCCCGACTCGTCCTTGATGTCCACCTTCGAGCCCGGCGCGAGCTTCCCCTGCCCGTCCGTCACGATGCGTTCGCCCGCGTCGAGCCCGCGTTCGATCACGGTGTAGTCGCCCACCTGCCGCCCCGGCGTGACGGGCTTCATGACGGCCTTCTTCTCGCCGTCGACGACGAAGACGAAGGCGCCGTCCTGCCCGGTCTGCACCGCCTGGCTCGGCACGAGCACGGCCCCCGACTCCGTGAAGAGCTCGAGCTCGACGCGGACGAACTCCCCTGGCCAGAGGCGACGATCCTCATTGGCGAACCGCCCCTTGAGCGTGACCGTTCCCGTGGTCGTGTCGACTTCGTTGTCGAGGAAGCTGAGCGTCCCGGCCACCGGCGCTTCCGGCTTTGCCTCGTTTGGGGCGTAGCGCACGCGCACCGGCAGCTCCCCCTTGCTGGCGTAGCGCTGGACCTGCGGGAACTCGCGCTCGGGGACGGAAAAGCGCACGAGGATGGGTCGAATCTGGTTGATGACCACCAGCGGCGGCGCCGCCCCGGGGCGGACGAGGTTCCCCTCGCGCACCAGGAGCGCGCCGGTCTTGCCGGCAATCGGTGCGCGGATCGTCGCGTTGTCCAGGTTGAACTTCGCATTGGACACCGCCGCGCGATCGGCCTCGACCACGGCGGCGAGCGCCGTCGCATTCGCCGCGGCCTGATCGGCCTGCGCCCGCGTCACGTAGTCCTTCTGCACCAACGCCGCGAAGCGCGACGAGTCGCGCCGTGCGTTCTCCGCCTGCGCCTGGTCGCGCGCCAGCACCGCCTCCGCCTGGCGCAGCGCCGCCTCGTACGGGCGGGGATCGATCGTGAAGAGGAGCTGCCCCACCTGCACCTCGTCGCCCTCCCGGAAGTGCACGCGCAGGAGCACGCCCCCAACCTGCGACTGCACCGACACCGATTGCATCGGCTCCACGAGGCCGTTGGCCGTCACCAGGTACGGCGCTTCGCCGCGCGCCGAGGTGGCGACGGAGACGGCAACCGGTGGTTTGGTGGGCGCCGCGGGCTTGCTGCACGCCACCGCCGCCAGCAGGAAGACGCCCGCCATTGCAGGTCGGGAAAGCAACGAATCAGGAAGTCCAGGGAGCGTCATCGCGGCAAGCCACCAGTGGAGTCGGACGAGAGACGGAGCGCCGGAGCGCCAGTCGGAGAGAGGGCACCAGCGTCGCGCGCCAACTGGGCCAGCGAGGAGAACCAGGACCAGCGCGCGGTCACTGCCTGCGCGCGTGCGTCGGCCAGCGCCTGCTGTGCGGCAAGGACATCGAGCATGCTCCCCACGCCTTCGGCGTACCGGCCGCGCGCCACCTGCTCCGACTGCGTCGCACTGGCGAGGAGTCGCGACGACGTCGCCACGCGCTGCGTGGCGGTGCGAAGCGTGTGGTACGAGGTGTAGACCTGCGCCGCCGCGAGCAGTCGCGCCTGCTCGGCGCGCGCCGCCGACGCCGCCGCGTTCTCGCGCGCCACGACGACGTCGTACTGCCGGGCAAGTCCGCTGAAGATCGGAATGGAGAAGCCAAGCGTGAGCGAGTACGTCTGCCCTTCGAGCGCCGGGGCGTTGGAGAGGCTGCGCCCCGCCGCACTCCCCATCGTGAGGCTGGGGAGCGTCGCCGAGCGCGCCACACGCACCTGCGCCTCGCCCTGGCGCGCCAGCGCGCGCGCCGCGGCCAGGTCAGGGCGTTCACGCTCGGCGCGCGCGATGAGCGAGTCCACGGACTCGGCCACCGTGCCTAACGGCACCGGTGTCGTGTCGCTGGCGATCTCGAAGGGGCGGTTGGCTTCCAGCCCCATCGACGCGGCCAGCGTCGCGCGCGCCCCCTGCAGCGCGCCATCGGCCCCCTGCGCCGCGAGTTCTGCCTGCGCCATCGCGGTGCGCGCCTGCAGCACGTCCGCGATGGTCGCCAGGCCGACCTCGTGCCGACGGTCGGCGGCGGCGAGGTTCTCGCGCGCGGTCTCCACGTTCGCCTGTGCCGCCGCCAGTCCCCCGCGTGCCGACTGGAAGGCGAAGTACGCCTGCTGCGTCGCCAGGATGACCGCCTGCACCTGCGCGTTGTGGGTGAAGTCGGCAGCGAACAGCCCTTCTCGCGCCGCCGACGAGGCCCCCCCTCTCGCTCCGAAATCGAACAGGAGGTACTGAAGCGAGACCGACGGAACCCAGGTGGTGCGGTTGGCCGGGAGGCGCGCCGGATTGGCGGAGATGGCGCGCGACGGCCCGCCGTTCACGTCGCCGGTGACGGTGGGGAACCATCGCCCCTTGGCGGAACCATAGGCCGCGGCCGCGGCGCGCGCCTGCGCCCAACTCGTCCGGGTGACCGGCGAGTTACCAAGCGCGAGGTCGACCACGTCGGTGAGCGTCAGCTGCTGCATCCGCGACAGCACGTCGGCGGGAATGGCGGGCGCACGCCCCGGCGTCGATCGCTCGCCGGCGGCGATGGGCGAGACGGCGGCCGGCGGCGGCGACCAGACGCGCCCCGGGGACGCGCTCGTGCTTGGCAGCCCTCCGACCGCGTGCGGCGGCGAGGATGCGCAGCCGGCGATCAGGAGCGCCCCGGAAATGCACGCGAAGTTCAGCACCGGCGGGCGTGGGTCGCTCGCCGTCGAAATCGGCGGCAACGCCCGACCGGTCGAGCGCATGGCTCGTGGGAAGAGGTGCATGGAGTGGGGAGGATTCGGAAGGCTGCTCCTCCACCTACCGCGCACGCGTCCCGGCCTGGAGGGCTCAGTGGTGCTACGCGGGCGGCGAAAGGAGCGTTGTCCAGCGGACTTTGCCAGACGGTGGCACGGGAGACAACCGCCACGTTGAAAAGCCGCGGGGAAGATCGTCGCCGCTCGCGCTGGTGCCCCCCCCCCGCCGACCGGCGGCCGGCCCCGGGAAGGCATGGGGGTGCTCCAATGCGATCAGGGTGGAGTCACGCTTCGGGAACGCCGACACTCGTCCTCATGGGGGTGTCGCATCCCTCCGTTCGCCGAGCCTCGCCAGGCCCTCGTCCATGTCGTTCGGCCCGCATTGCCGCGCTTCGACTTCCACGCCGACTCCGTCTCCGCGCACGACCTGATCGCGCGCGAGCAGAGCATCTTCCAGCGTGAACTCCTGAACCGCGCCACCCAGGTGCGGTTCCGGCTCGTCGTGCTCGCGCTCGCGGTCGGGATCACCGATTTCGCGTTCGACGTCCTGCCGGGACCGTGGCAGTTCCTGGTCGTCGACTCCATCCTGATGCTGCTCGTGAACGAGCTGGTCCGGAGCTGGAATCGCCGCGGCGCGACGAACGAGCGGCACCTGTGGGGGATGCAGGTGCTCGACGCGATCATGTTCGGGCTCATCGTCGCGTCGTTTGGTCACGAGGGGCACCTCGTGATCCCCTTCCTCGTGTTGTCGGTCGCCGGTTACGCGATGGGGCACCCGCGGGCCGCGCGGTTGCAGCTCCTGCTCAGCTGCACGGTGTACCCGATCGCGCACCTCTTCGGCGAGCGGCTGTTCTCGCAGACGTACTCGATCGCCCACATCCTCCTCGAGACGTTCCTGATGGGAGCGATCTCGTGGCTGTCGATGCAGACGCCGATTCGCTACGTCTTTCGCGTACGGCGGGCGCGACGCGCGCTGGCCGCGCTGGCCGAGGGCGACTTCTCCGTGCGACTCCCCACGCGCGCCCTGGACGACGTCGGCTTCCTCGGCGTGAGCTTCAATGTGACGGCAGAGAAGCTGGGGGCCGCGGTTCGCTCGCTCGAGGATGAAGTCGAGGAGCGCGCCCGCGCCGAGGAGTCAATGCGCGTGGCGCGCCTCGAGGCGACGCAGATGGCCGAGCGCATGTCGGCGGTGGCCCGGGCGGCCGCCGGCGTCCTGGCCACCGATTCGGCGCGGGCGCTGCGCGACGTGCTGCGACAGGCATGCGCCGACGTGCTCCACATGCAGAAGTTCGCGCTCGCCCTGGTGGACCAGCGTGCCGGCTCCATCCGCTTTCTCGGCGACTCGGCCGAGGACGACGTGTCACGCCCCATACCGGCGCGCGGCGACCTGCGACGGGTGATCGACGAGCGGCAGTCGTGCGTCTCCCCCGATGCGTGCGGCCCGACGGAGAGCGAGGCAGCGCCGGCCACCGGGACGATGATGCGCACCCCCGTCATCGTCGGGCACGACGTGGTGGGCGTGCTGGCCGTGTGCAGCATCGGCGCCAACGCGTACGGCCCCGCGGACGTCGCCGTGTTCGAGGCGCTGGCCGCCCTGGCCGCGACCGCGCTGCGCAACATCCTTCTCGTGGAGGAACTCCGGTCGTCGCGGGAGGCGCTCTCGCACCAGGCGCACCACGACGGGCTCACCGGGCTGGCGAACCGGCGGCGTTTTCGCGCGCGTGTGTCGCAGTCGCTGGAGCGCGAGGACCCCCAGCGAATCGCCGTGCTCGCCCTGGACCTCGACGGATTCAAGGAGGTCAACGACACGCTCGGCCACGCCGCCGGCGACCGCGTGCTGCAGACCGTCTCCGATCGCCTCCTGAACGCCACGCGCGGCAGTGACCTCGTGGCACGCCTCGGCGGCGACGAGTTCGCGGTGCTGCTCGAGCACGTCCCGGACGACGCGCACGCGGTGGTCGTTGCCGACCGCATCCTGCGCTCGGTGTCGCAGCCCATCACCATCGGCGACCGCCAAGTGGGGATCGGGACGAGCATCGGGATCGCCTTCGGCCATCCCGGGGAGCGCGCCGAAGCGGCGACAGGCGTGAGCGGGAGTCCGGAGCGTCATCGCGACCTGGTCGACGTCCTGCTGCACGAAGCCGACGTCGCGCTCTATCGCGCCAAGACGGCGGGAAAGTCGTGCTGGGTGATCTTCGAATCGTCGATGCACGAGGAGGAGCGGTCGCGCCGGCAGATGGAAGGGGAGCTGCGCGAGGCGGTGGCCTCCGGTGCATTGCAGCTGTTGTTCCAGCCGATCTGCGAACTCGACACCGGATCGCTGCGCGGCGTGGAGGCCACGGTGCGCTGGGAGCATCCGCGGCGCGGGACTGTCGCACCCGCGGTGTGGCAACCGCTCGCCGAGGAGAGCGGGCTGGTGGTCGACATCGGCGAATGGCTGCTGGCGCGCGCCTGCACCGCGGTAGCGCAGTGGCCCACCGTCCCGGGTGACCGCGTGGGTGAGGAGCGCCCGCTGACGCTGACGCTCAAGGTCTCGCTCCGCCAGTTGCAATCTGCGACGTTCGTCGCCCAGGTCCAGCGCGCCCTGGCCTCGTCCGGCTTCCCCGCGTCGTCGCTCCTGTTCGAAGTGACCGAGGACGCACTCACGCGCGCCTCGGCCGCCGCGCGCGACCAGATGCAACGGCTGCACCACCTCGGGATTCGCTTCATCGTCGACGACTTCGGAATGGGGGCGTCGTCGCTCGGGTACCTGCAGGGGCTCGCCGTCGACATGCTCAAGATCGACCGGAGCTTCGTGCAGGGAGTGGCCCGCGGCGGGTCGCAGACCGCGCTGGCCCGCACCATCGTGGCGTTAGGCAGGGCGCTCAACCTCTCGACCATCGCCGAGGGCGTCGACGTCGAGGCGCAGCGCGTCGCGCTGCAGGCGCTGGGGTGCGAACTCGGGCAGGGGTCGTGCTACTCGCGCCCGGTGCCGGAGGGGTCGATCGTGCGGATGCTGGAGGGTGCCGAGGCGGGGGCACTGTAGGGCGGACGGGAGACGGGAGACGGGAGTTCGCGGCTGCGCCGCGGGGTCGCCCGTTTGCAGCTCGTAGATGAAACAAGGCGGGCGGCGCCGAGGGCGCCGCCCGCACTCCCGTCTCCCGTCTGCCCCTATGAGACTGGCTTCTGCCCCTTCACCGGCTTCTTCTCGCCCTGCTTCACATACACGTCGAGCCACGCCGTCCACCGCGCCCACTGGTCGAGCAACGTCTCCTTGGTGGCGGGGCCGTGGTCTTCATACGGGTACATGTAGAGCGAGGCCGTCTTGCCCAGCCCCTCGAGCGCATGCATCAGGCGCTCCGACGAGATCGGCGCGGTCCCGACATTCTGGTCCTCGATCGAGTGGTACATCAACAGCGCGCCGGTGAGCTGGTCCGCCTTGAGGAAGGGCGACATCTCGAGATACGTCTGCTGCCCTTCCCAGAAGTCGCGGCGCTCGCTCTGGAAGCCGCTCGGCGTGAGCGTGCGGTTGTACATCCCGTCGCCGGCAATCCCCGCCTTGAAGTACGGCGTGTGCACGAGCGCGTTGACCGTCGTGAAGGCGCCGTAGCTGTGGCCGCCGATCGCGAGCTTGGTGCGATCGATGAGCTGCTGGCGATCCAGCTCGTCGATGATCGCCGAGAGGTTCTTCTGGAGGTCGGTGACGTAGTTGTCGTTCATGCGACCGGCGGCGCCGATCACCGGCGGCGAGAAGTTCGCCACCGCGTACCCCTGCGTCACCATGTACTCGATCGTGCGCGGCCCGGCCTGCGGGAAGCGGTTGATGTTCTCGGTGCGTAGGGTACGGTCGTAGCCGGCCTGGTCGGTGTACTCGTACGGATAGATCCAGAGCAGCCCGGGGAGGCGCGTCCCGGCCACGTAGCCGGCGGGGAGCGTCACGTTCACCATGAAGGTGATCCCGTCCGCACGCGTCACCTGCACGCGCTTGCGCACGGCGCTGGTGAACTCCGGCGTGAGGTCGGTGTTGTTGGTGATGGCCGTGTACTGCCCCGACGCCATGTCGCGCACGTAGGTGTTGGGGACCATCGTCGGCGACTCGCGCGTGATCACCGCCTGCTTGAAGTCGTCGTCGAGCGCCGTGACCACGTTGTCGAAGGTGTCGGCGGCCCCTTCGAAGAGGCGCGACTTCTTCGCCGTCTTGATCTCGACCTTGTCGACGAAGCCGCGCGGTGCCTGCGACTGCCAGTCCTTGAAATAGCGCGTCCCCTCGAGGTACGCGTTCGCGCCGTCGTTCGACACGAGCGCCACGTCGACGCCCAGCTTCCCGCGCTTGACCATCAGGTCGCCCGGGTTCTGGTAGAAGGTGAGCGAATCGTCGCCCGCCCCGCCGCGCCCGCCGCCACCGAAGAAGCCGCCGCGCCGGCCGACGCTCGCCGTGATCCCGCGCAGGCGCCACAGCGTGTACTTCTTCCCCGGCTCATCGAAGTTGACCGCGTACACGGTGCCGGTGTTCTGCGCGTTCTCGGCGACGAAGACCATCTTGGCGTCCTCGGTGAAGAGCACGCCGCTCATGCGGTTGTCGCTCTCGAAGACACTCTTCTCCGTCCCCGCGGCGTACGGCGCCGCCCAGGTGAAGAGCTTGTCCTTGCGACGCGGGCCATTGGCGCCCGGACCACGCGGCGCTTCGCCCGCTGCCGTGTCGCTCCCCGCCCCGCGCACCGGCGCCGGGTCCTGCTTGAGGAAGTAGAGCCCCGCCCCGTTGGGGAGCCAGCCGATGTTGCGCCTGGCGGTATCGCTCGCCTGCGACGCCACCGGCCCGTCGGCCACCGGCGTGTCCCCCTCACGCAGCGGGCGCACGACGAGCGTCGCCACGACCTTCCCCGCCGCGTCCCACAGCTCTTCTCGCTGCGCGAAGTTGGTGTACTGCACGATGTAGGAGAACGGCTCATCCATCCGCGTCACGCGCACGTACTTCCCGTCCGGCGACGGATCGATCCCCGCGATCATCGACGGGGCGCCGATCTTCGTCGCGGCGCCGGTCTTCGCGTCCACGGCCGCCAGCTGCCCTGTGACGTAGTACTTCATCAGGTCCCGCTCGAACGGGTCGCGCAGGAGCGAGGCGTAGGTCCGCGTCTTGTTCTTCTCGGCGTCGGAGATGCGCACCAACGGCCCGGTCTCGATCGCCGGCCGCTTGGGCTCGGCGCCGCGCGCCTCAGGGACGTAGACCGCGTACACCTTGGTCCCGTCGCCCGACCACTCGGGAGCGGTCACCAGCGTCGCCAGCAGGTTCCCCGCCCCCAGCGGACGCGACTTCCCGGTGGCGACGTCGGCTACATACAGTTTGGTCGCGTTGTCGAAGCCGGCGAGGTAGGCGATGCGGGAGCCGTCCGGCGACCACGCCGGCGAGGTGATCGTCGCCCCCTTGGGCGCGTCGATCGTGCGCACCTTCCCGGTCGTCGCCTCCACCAGCGCCAGCGACGTCGCGCCGCGGTTGGTCAGCGCGCGGGACCGGTTCCCCTGCCAGTCAACTTGCAGCCCGGCGAAGTAGTAGTGCGGCTTCCCGAACACCTGCACCGTCGGCAAGCCGTCGGTGATCGTCCGCAGGAAGAACTTCCGGTCGGGCGAGAGCTCGCTCAACGGCCCCTGGTTCTGGCGCGGCGCCGTGACGAGTCGCGCGATCGCCGAAGGCGGCGCGACATAGGTCTCCTTTGTCAGGACCTCACGCGGCTGCCAGCCGGGGTCGCCCTGCTGCGCGAGGACAAGGCTCGGCACACCCGCGATCGCGAGGATCGCCGTGCGCCAGGAATGAAAGCGGACCACCGTATGTGCCATGGGAACTCCAGCGTTGCTGTGGCAGGCCCCGAACCGGACCTCGGCAGATAATACGCGCGAGTTGGGGAAAGCGCGGGAGGCGAAGGACCCGCCGAAGTCCCCGCACCCCGCGCTCCCCGCCCCCAGCCCCCTCCGACCGTCCGCCCCGCGCCCTCGTCGTCTCGTCCTCTCGTCTTCTGTCTGTGTATTCTTCGGGATGACCACCGCCGTCCCCTCCGAGCTCGAGCGCGCCGTCGCCAACCGGCGCACCTTCGCGATCATCTCCCACCCCGACGCCGGGAAGACGACGCTCACGGAGAAGCTCCTCCTCTACGGCGGCGCCATCCACCTGGCCGGCGCCGTCAAGTCGCGCCGCGCCGAGCGGCACGCGACGTCGGACTGGATGAAGCTGGAGCAGGAACGCGGCATCTCGGTGACGTCCAGCGTGATGCAGTTCGAGTACGACGGCTTCGCGGTGAACCTCCTCGACACGCCGGGACACGAGGACTTCTCTGAGGATACGTATCGCACCCTCGTCGCCGCCGACAGCGCCGTCATGCTCCTCGACAACCGCAAGGGGGTCGAGGAGCGCACCCGGCAGCTCTTCGAGGTCTGCAAGAAGCGGCGGACGCCGATCTTCACCTTCGTCAACAAGTGCGATCGCGTCGGCGAGGACTCGCTCAAGCTGGTGAGCGACGTCGAGGCGGACCTCGGGATCAACTGTCACCCGATCACCTGGCCCATCTTCAACGGGAACGCCTTCGTCGGCGTGTATGATCGTCGCCTGGACCAGGTCCACCTCTTCGGGAAGGACGAGCACCACGGCTCGCACAAGGCGCCGGCCGAGCGGCTGGCGCTGCACGCACCGGGGACACGCGATCGCGTCGGGGATGGACCGTACGCCCAGCTCCTGCACGACATCGAGCTGCTCGACGCGGCGGGGCATCCGTTCGATCGCGACGCGGTGATGCGCGGCGAGCTCTCTCCCGTCTTCTTCGGGAGCGCGCTGACCAACTTCGGCGTCGAGCCCTTCCTGCGTGAGTTCCTCGAACTCGCCCCGCCCCCGCTCCCGCGCGAGAGTACGACCGGTCCCATCGAACCCGCCTCGCCCACCTTCACGGGCTTTGTCTTCAAGATCCAGGCGAACATGGACCCGCGCCATCGCGACCGGGTGGCCTTCGTGCGCATCTGTTCGGGACGATTCACCGCCGGGCTCGAGGTCACCCAGGTGCGCACGGGGAAGAAGGTGCGGCTGTCGGCGCCGCAGCAGTTCATGGCGCGCGAGCGCACGGCCGTCGAGGAGGCGTGGCCCGGCGACGTGATCGGCGTGATCGACCGCGGGAACCTCCGCATCGGCGATACACTGGCCGAGGAAGGCAATCCCGAGTTCACCGGGATCCCGCGCTTCCCTCCCGAGCACTTCGCGCGCGTCGTCCTCATCGACCCGATGAAGCGCAAGCAGCTCGACGCCGGGCTGCGGCAGCTGACGGAGGAGGGGGCGGCGCAGGTCTTCTTCACTTCACCCACCGAAGTCTCCGGCCCCACGCCGCTCATCGGCGCGGTGGGGATGCTGCAGTTCGACGTGATGCTGCACCGACTCGAGCACGAGTACGGCGTGCGCTGCCGCCTGGAGAAGATCGCCGGACGCTATCCGCGCTGGGTCACCGGCCCGACGGAGGCGATCGAGCGCGTGGGGCGCGAGCGCGGACGCTCGATCCTGTACGACGCCAACGGGGCGCCGCTCATCCTGTTCGAGGACTCGTGGGGGATGCGCTGGACGCTGGAGCGCGAGACGAGCGTGACCTTCCACGAATCGGCGCCGTAGTGCAACGTTCCGCGATGACTCGCATGACATCGGCAGCTGCAATTCCGCCCATCCGGCGATGCGCGTAGTCGCCTACGTCGCCCTTGGCGGCGCGATCGGGAGCGTGGCCCGCTTCGCGCTTGG
This sequence comes from Gemmatimonadaceae bacterium, assembly GCA_046327755.1. Lineage (GTDB taxonomy): Bacteria > Gemmatimonadota > Gemmatimonadetes > Gemmatimonadales > Gemmatimonadaceae > SCN-70-22. The sequence continues at coordinate 147,962 of JAXLXW010000006.1, read as the reverse complement.
CGCGCTGCTGCAGTCGCGTGAGCCCGGTGCCTTTCCGTGGGGGACATTCGTCATCAACGTCTCCGGCGCGCTCCTCCTCGGCTTCCTGATGCGCGTGGCGATGGCATCGGCCGACTTCTCCCCCGCGATGCGCGCCTTGCTGACCGTCGGCTTCTGCGGCGGCTTCACCACGTTCTCGACCTACAGCTACGAAACAGCCGTGCTCCTCGAGACGGGACACGTGGCCAAGGCGACGACCTACGCGATGGCCAGCGCGCTTCTCGCCCTGTCGGGGACGTTTGCCGGGTTCTGGCTGGCACGCGAGTACCTCGACCGCGCCTGACGCGGTGACCCGCGCGTGACGCGGTGACCCGCGCCTGACGCGGTCACACACGCCGCGGGTGTCGGGGGATTCCCCCACGAAGCGCCACGTCCCGCGGTTGTCTTTCCCGGTCCCGCTCTCCATCTGTAGAGCGGTGCCGCGCGATGGGCGGCACGATGCCCTCCCGCCGCACGGCAGCGCTCCGCTACCGGAGAAGTCGTCATGCGTGCCCTTCTGGTCCCACTCGACGGCTCGGCCCTGGCCGAGACCGCGCTACACACCGCGATTGCCCTCGCGCGCCGGTCGCCGGGGGCGCGACTCGAAGCCGTCGTCGTTCTAACCCCTCCGCCCGCCGTGGTCCAGGTCAGCGGCGCGCCGGTCACCGACCGTCGCTTCGACCACGACCTCTACGCGGAGACGGAACGCTACGCCGCCGCCATGCGGCAGCAGCTCCTCGCCCTCGCCCCCGATCTCGCGCCGTCTCTCACGCTGCTCTATGGCGACGCGGCTGAGCGCATCGCGCACTTCGCGCGCGAAGGCGAGTATGACGTCATCGTGATGACGACGCACGGGCGCACCGGAGTGAGCCGCGCCTGGCTGGGGAGTGTCGCCGACGGCGTGCTCCGCCTCTCCAGCGTACCCGTCCTCCTGCTGCGCGAGGAGACCGCCGTCGTGCCGACCGCCGACGCACCGCTGTTCACGGACGTGGTCGTCCCCCTCGACGAGGGAAAGGTGAGCGAGGAGATCCTCGCCGACGTGCTGGCCGTCGCCGGGACGTCGGCGCGCGTGCACCTCGTGCACGTCGTGGTCCCGCCGCGATGGCTCCCCCCGCCATCGGCGCTCGAGATCGTGGGCGCGGGCGAACCGACGGTCGAGGACGCGGGCGACCTCGTCTACGAGCGGCGTGACGCGGCGGTGCAACGGCTTGGCCGCGTGGCCGAGCAGCTGCGTGCACGAGGCGTCGAGGTGCAGGTGCAGATCCCCGTCCACGCCAGCCCGGCGGAAGCGATCCTCGCCGGCGCGCACGAGGCGGGCGCATCGCTGATCGCCATGACCACGCACGCACGACGGGGGGCGGGACGCCTCTTGTTAGGCAGCGTGGCCGACAAGGTCGTCCGGGGCGCCACCGTCCCGGTCCTGGTCCGGATGCCCACGCACCGCTGACGCGTCGACACCGCGAGGCCCCTCATGTCGATCCTGTGTGGAACCGACTTCTCGCCAGCGGCCGCGGGGGCCGTGGACGCGGCGATCTCCATCGCGCAGCGCGTACCGTGTGCATTGTCGCTGGTGCACGCCGAAGGGCACCACCTGCAGCTGGCGGCGCTCCCCGACACGTCGCACGGGCTGCGCGATGCCACGACGCGCCACGCACAACTGGGCGAACAGCTCGCGCACGCCGTCCGGGCCGCGCAGGAGCGCGGCATTGCGGCTGACGGTTCGCTCGACGCGCGCGGCGCCGACGAGGCCCTCCTCCAGCGCGCCCGGCACCCGGACGTCGCACTCCTCGTCCTCGGGGCGCTGGGACACTCCGCGCTGGAGCGTCTCCTCCTGGGGAGCGTGGCCGAGCGCGTCAGCATGGCGTCGCCGCGCCCCGTGATCGTCGTGCGCGACGGCGCCCCCTGGCGCGAGTGGAACGCGCGCCGCGCCCCGCTGCGCGTCGCCGTTGCCTTCGACGCCGGCGCCTCGGCACGCGATGCACTCGCCTGGGCGGGATGGCTCGCCTCGCTCGGCGACGTCCGACTCTCGGCGTGCTGGATCGTGCACCCCGCCTTCGAGAATGAGCGCCATGGCGCGGCCGGCGAAGGGGCGGGCCTGGAGCTCCTTCCGGCGACCCTCGACGCCCTCACGAGCGACATGGCGCGCCGATCCCGCGACGTCCTCCCCGAGCGCGCCGTTTCGTTGCAACTGGAGCCCAACATGGGACGAGTCGATCGCGCGCTGGTCGACTGGTCGCGGCGCGAACACGCCGACCTGCTCGTCGTCGGCTCGCACCAGCGGCACGGCTTCGAGCGCCTGTGGAACGCCTCGATTTCGCGCGGAGTGCTGCACCACGCTCCCATGAGCGTCGCTGTCGTGCCGCACGCCAGCACCGGTGCTGGGACGATCGAAGGAGTTGCTTCTGGCGGCATGTGACGAGACGGCGAGGCGCCGTCTCCACAGCCCATATCGCCGCCCCCTGTCGCTACCGCGCAACGTTTGTCTCAGTCGCAGCTGGCGGATTGTCGCGGCCTTTCGGCACTTCGCCTGTCTCGCATCCGGAATCCGGACTCAGTACAGCTGCTATTCGCTTGCGGCCGCAGGGGCGCAGCACGTGTCAGGGTGCGAATTCGAGAGTTCTCCCCCTGCGGTACCCCCCGAAATCCCGATGGCAGACGGTCCGTTTCGCATGTTGTTTGTGATCTAGATCACGGCACGGGAACTGCGACTGGACGGGCTCATGCGCATCCTGTCGCTCGCCAACATCACGCCGTATCCGGCGCGTGGCGGCATTCACCTGCGAATCCTCAACCTCCTCTCGAGAGTCGCCCGGCGTCACGACGTGACGTTGGGCTGTCATTTCTGGGACGAACGGGACCAGGAGAGCGCGGACGCGCTGACGGGCATGGGGATCCGGACAATCGGGGGCTTGGTCCGCCCCGGGTCGTTGCGCCGACATGCGCTCCCGGGCATTCGCCAGGCGCTTCGCGGCATTCCCCCGGAGACCGCGCAGTATCAGTCCCCCGCGTTGCACCAGCTCGTGCAGCGTGGGGAGTACGACCTCCTGCACGTCGAGGAGACGATCCTCACCCCGTACCTCCGCTCCATCGCCCCGGGACGGCGACCGCTCAAGGTCCTGACGCTGCACAACGTGCATTTCGCCCAGGACCTCCGCATCGCCGCCATCGAGCCATCGGCCAGCCGGCGCGCCATGAAGCGGTGGAACGCGCGCTGGATGTGGCACTACGAGCCGCGCATCGCGCGCGAGTTCGATCGCATCATCGCGGTGTCCGAGGACGATCGGCGCACCCTCCTGGCGCGTGACGCCGCGCTCCCCATCGATGTCGTCCCCAATGGCGTCGACACCCGCGCGCTGCAGCCGCTCCCCGAGCACGGGGGGCGTCCGTCGATCCTCTTCGTCGGATCGATGGCCTACCGACCGTGTGCGGACGCCGCCATCTGGCTCGTGCGCGAGATCCTGCCGCGCCTTCGCGCCACGATCCCGGATCTCGAGGTGTGGATCGTGGGGAAGTTCCCCCCGGCGGACGTGCTGGCGCTGGCTGCCCCCGGCGTTTTCGTGATGGGGGAGGTCCCGGACGTCGTGCCGTACTACTCGCGCGCGAGCCTCGCCGTGGTGCCGCTGCGAGCTGGTGGCGGGACGCGGCTCAAGATCCTGGAGTCGATGGCCCTCGGGCGCGTCGTGGTATCGACGACCTTGGGCGCCGAGGGGCTCGAGGTGTCAGACGGTACCGATATCGTGTTGGCCGATTCGGCGAGCGCGATGGCGGATGCCATTGGCGGTTTGGTCCGGGACGCGGAGCGTCGCCGCGCCATCGCCCGCACGGCGCGCGCGCTCGTCGAGCGGTCGTACGACTGGGACGACATCGCCGAGCGGCAGCTGGCGATCTTCGAGGAGCTTGCGGTGGCCGCCAGCGATGTCCGTTCCATCCCATCGCTGCGCAGCTGACGCATGTTTGACGCGACGTATGTAATCAATCTGGACCGTTCGGTGGATCGCTGGGCGCACGCCCAGCGGATCACGGCGTTGGCGGGGCTCCCGAACGTCATCCGTTTTTCGGCGGTGGACGGCCGGGCGCTTGGCGCCGAGGGGATGGAAGCGCTGCAACGGCGAGGGGTGTTGTCGACCGACCTCTCGCGGTTCTCCGCGGGGTGCTTCGAGGGGGAGATTGGATGTGCCGTGAGTCATGCGTTGGTGTTGCAGGACATCCTGGACCGGGGATGGCGTTCGGCGCTCGTCCTCGAGGACGACGTCGAGCTGTCGGGCGACCCAGCGACGTGGCGCGGGCGCTTTCAGGCGGCCTACCGTGACCTCCCGCGAGACTGGGAGGCCTGGTACCTCTACCGCTGCTTCGACATCGAGCACCGCGTGCGGCGCCTCTCGCCGCGCACCGTGGTGCCGTGGGTGCCGCAGGGCGGGGCGGCGTACGCGTTGAGCGCCTCGGGAGCCGCAACATTCCACCGGGCGCTGGTCCCGGTGAGCAACGCGGTCGATCGCGTCTACATGGACGTGGTGAAGTCGCGCGCCATCAAGGCCTTCGCCGCCTCCCCGCTCCTGATCGACCCCGGCGTCCAGCCGTCGGTGATCAACCTGAACAACCCCTCCAAGGAGTGGGTGGAGAACGGGGTCAATCGCCCGCCTGAGTACTGGCCGGTCACGCACCTCGCGCATCTGGGCGAGTCGGTTCCGGAGACGCCCCAGCCGCTGGCGGCGCGCGTGTGGCAGGCCGGCACGCGCACCCTCGGTCGTCTCCTGGGGCGACGGGAGCGCACCTCCTGATGCCGCGCTTTCCGTCTCGCATCTTCCAGGTGGTGTGGGGGTTCGACCAGTTCGGGGGGCTGGAGCACCACCTCACGGAGCTGTCGCTCGCCTTCGCACGCCGCGGCACCGAGGTGCTGGTCTTCTCCGAAGTTCCCGTATCCGGTGCCAACGCGTATGTGCGCCGGCTGCGCGACGCCGGGATCGCGGTGAGCGGGGCGGGGTTGGCCGCCGGAGCCGCAAACGCGGTGGGGCAGCTCCCGCTGGCACCGGTCTGGTCCGGCGCCGCGCGCGTGATGTCCGGGCTTCGGTCGTTTGGCGAACGGCTCCCATCCGGTGCGCGTCCCACGCCGCCGGAGGTTGAGGCGGTGCTTGCGCAGCGCCGCTATCACCCGGTCACGCAGGACCTGTTCGCCCGGCTCGATGCCGCCGCCGACGCCGCGCGCCCCGAGGTGGTGCACGTGCACGGCTCGCGCCTTGGGCAGTGGTGGGTGCTGCAATGGGCCACCGCGCGCGGAATCCCCACGGTGTACACCGAGCACGTGACGCTCGATGAGTGGGGGGGGCCGCGCGACGCCGCCTCGGTAGCGGTCGTGCGCGAGCACGCGGGGGTGATTGCTTGCGTCTCCGAGCGCTCGCGCGACAGCCTGCACGCCACCTTGGGCGACGATGTCCCGGTCGCGGTCGTGCGGCACGTCGTGGAGGATGCAGGACCGGTGCGAACGCCGGCCTGCGACGGTCCGCTGCACCTCCTGTGCGCAGCACGCCTCAAGCCGTACAAGGGGATCGACGTCCTCCTGCACGCCGTGGCGCGCGCCCGGGGCGCCGGCGCCGACCTCCAACTTACGATTGCCGGTGACGGCCCGGAGCGGCAGCGCCTCGGCGAGCTCGCGTACGCCCTGGGGCTCAGGGACATCCACTTCATGGGTGCCGTCGCCCCGGCGTGGGTGAGCACGCTCATGCGCGATGCCGACGTCGTCGTCCTCCCGTCGCGCGGCGAGGGGCTCCCCGTGGCATTGGTCGAGGCCATGGCGTGCGGACGGGCCGTCGTCGCAACACGGAGCGGGGGCAACGCCGAGGTGGTACGCGACGGCGAGACGGGGCTCCTCGTCGATCCCGAGCGTCCGGACCAGCTGGCCGACGCGTTGTTGCAGCTGTCGAATGACCGCGCGCTCGTCGCGCGCCTGGGGAACACGGCGCGTCAGGCCTGGCAGGACGGCGGCTGGAGCGCGGACGACGTTTTCGCCGAATCGGTGGAGCTCTACCGCGCCGCCGCGCGCCGCGCGCATCGCGCCCCCCTCGCCGAGCCCGCCTTCGACGGGGCCGCCGAGCGGGTGCGCTCGGTCTGCCTCGTGACCTGGAGCCTGCATGGCGAAGGGGCGATGATCGACCACATGCGGACGCTGGCGCTGCAACTCGCCAGCCGCAAAGTGTCGGTGACGGTCCTCGCCTCGTCCGTGCGCGCCCCCTCGCGCCGGCTCGTGACCGAACTGGAAGCAGCCGGAGTCGACGTGCGCGTGGGGTCGCCGTTGGCGCGCGGGCGTGCCGTGGCGCGCGCGGCGATGGATCGCGTGCGCTGGTCGCTGCGCAACCGCCGGCGCGGCGGGATTCGGAGCGCGGCGGTCAACGCAGGGCTCAATCTCATGGCCATGCTCGCGGAGCGCGTGCGCGAAGGGCGCCCGAGCGTGGTGCACGTGCACGGCTGGCGCCTGGGGCTCGCCGCCGTCGGCACGTGGGGGCGCGCGGTCGGCATCCCGGTGGTCTACACGGAGCATGCAGGGCCGGACGCGTGGCTCGATGCGCCGACGCCTAACGCGGCAGACCTGGAAGGCGCACAGGGCACCGTCGTCCTCACGTCGACACACCCGGAAACGGCGCGCCTCCTCGGCGGGGTGCTCCACACCCCCGTGCTGGCGCTCTCCAGCGGAAACGAGCCGGCGCTCACGCTTCCCGCCGCCGCCCCGCACGCACTGCAGGCCCCGCGCGACGCGGAAGAGGAGGTGCGGCTGGTGGCGCTGGTGGGCGACGCCGAGGAGCGCGCCCGCGTCGAGGATGCGCTGGCCCGCAGCCGGGCGCACCAACACACGCTCAACGCCCTCGTGATCGAACCTCCGCCAGCCGCGAGCCGGGCCACGACGGCGACCCACCTGGCCGGGATCTCGCGCGACGCGCTGGCAACCGCCGACATCGTCTTCCTCTCCCCGCGCGTCCCGTGCGCCGCGCTCATTGGCGCCTACGTCGTCGCCAACGGCGTCCCGCTCATCCTGGGCGGCGCCGTCTCGCAACTGCCGCTCGAGCATCGCGCGAGCGCGCTGGTGGTGCAGGAAGACCCGGCAACCATCGCCGACGCGATCGACGAACTGGCCAGCGACTCGATGCTGTCGTTCGCGCTCGCCGTCGCCGCCCGGCGACGCGTCCCGACCATCGACGGGCGCACGGGAGGCGAGCAGCTCCTCGCCGACGAGACAATGGCGACCTATGCGGATGCCCTGGAGGCGAGAGGCGGTATTCGGGGATGACGCTGGTCAGTGTGGTGATTCCGCTATTCAACCGACGTCGCTACATCGTCGGGACGGTCGAGAGTGTGCTCGCGCAGCGCCACCCGGACGTCGAGGTGCTCGTCATCGACGACGGATCGACCGATGGCTCCGCCGATCTCGTCGAGGCGACGTTCGGGGAGCGCGTCCGGTTGGTGCGCCTTCCGCAGAACGTGGGGCGGTCGACGGCGCGCAACGTGGGTTGGGAGATGGCGCGCGGTGAACTCGTCGCCTTCCTCGACTCCGACGACCTCTGGCTCCCCGACAAGCTGTCGCGCCAGGTGGAGCACTTCCGCGATCCCGCCGTCGTCCTGGTCCACTGCTGGGTGGGGAAGATCGACTCGGAGGGGAAGCCGCTCGAGCGGGACGCCGAGCTGCTGGCCCACGAGTTCGCGCGCGCGCTGGAGCGCGGCTACGATTACGGCGGCATCACCGAGACGTGGAGCCGCCTCTACACCTCCGCAGCGGTCGTGCGCCGCGAGGCGCTCGACGCGAGCGGGGGGTTCGACCCGCGACTGTCGAACTTCGAGGATTGGGACGTGCTGTGGCGCATCGCCAAGGGAGGGCGCGTGGTGACGGTCCCCGAACCGCTCGTCCTGCATCGCACGCACCCCGGTAACACGGCGGCCAGCTGGGAGGAGGCGGCCGAGCCGTGGCTCGAAGTGATGCGCAAGCACCTGCGTGAGTTGCAGCCGACGGACGGCGGGCCGGAGGCCCGGCGGGCGCGGCACAACCTCTACCTCAACATGTCGCTGGGCGAGTACTGGCGCCGGCGCCATTGGGCCTCGCGGTGGTGGATGTGGCGCGCCCTGCTCGTCGACCCGCGCCCGCTGCGCAACCCGGGGTACTACATGTGGGGCGCCCCGCTCCTCAACGCCTTCCTCCCAGCGGCCGTCGCCGATGCCCTTGCGCAACGCTGGCACGTCGACCGCTACCTCGGGAACCCCAAGCCCGCATGAGCGACGTGGCGCAGGCCGTGGGCGGGGACGTGACGCTGGTGATCGACGACGGGCCGTCGCCGGCGACGACGCGCATGCTCGACACGCTCGAAGCGGGTGGGCACCGGGCCGTCCTCTTCATCCTGGGGTGCGAGGTCGCGGGGCGCGAGGCATCCCTGGTCGACGCCATCCGGCGCGGCTTTGCGTTAGGCAACCACTCGTTCTCCCACCCCAGCTTCTCGGAGATCACCGTCGGGGCGGCGCGCGCGGAGATCCTCGGCACGGAGGAGCGCATCGACGCCTTGTACGCCAGCGCCGGCGTCGCGCGCCCCGGGAAGTGGTTCCGCTTCCCGTACCTCGACACGGGCGGCGAGCGGCATGCCGACTTCCAGCGCCTGCTCGACGAACTCGGCTTCTCGATCCCCGAGTCGGTGCGCATGCAGCTCGATCCCGCCGACCGGCAGCGTCGCGACTGGCCCAGCACCGTCGTCACGCGCGACTGGGCCCTGCCCCCGCTCGACGAGTTCAACGCCACACTGCACGACACCCAGCCCGGTGCCGTCGTCGAGTACCACGACAAGGTGGAGACGGTCGAGCAGCTGTGTGCACCGCTCGTCGAGGCGCTGGGCGACCAGGGGCTGCGCGCCGTTGTCCCCGTGCCCGGGATCCAGCGCGTCTTCCTGGTCAGCTGGTGGATGGACACGCTGGGCGGGATGGAGCGGCACATCTGCGAGCTCGCCTGCGCGCTGGTGCGCTCCGGCGTGCGCGTCGACTACTTCAGCGAGATGCCGCTCCCGCCGACCAACACGTACCGCGAGCAGATGGAGCGGCACGGCGTGCGGGTGCATGCCCCGTCGGAGCGGCGCGCGCGCGTCAATGCGTGGCGACGCGCGATGCATCGCCACGCCGTCGTGCGTCGGCTGATGGCGTGGCGACGCTACGAGGGGCTCGATCGCCTCACCGAGGGCGACCTGCTGAGCGCCGCGCTCGTCGCCGAGATGGAGCGCGTGGCGGCCAACGATGGAATGCCGGACGTGGTGCATGTGCATGGTTCGCGCCTGGGGCAGGCGTGGCTCCTGGAATGGGCGGAGCGGCGCGGGATTCCCAGCATGTACACCGAGCATGTCGCCATCGCCGACATGGGGGGCCCGTGGGAGGCGATCGCCCCCGAACTCGCGATGAAGGCCGGCGTCCTCTCGAGCGTGTCGACGCACGCCTGCGCCTCGCTGCAGTCGGTGCTGCCGGCGCCGCGACCGATCGCCCTCTCGCACCACATCGTACAGGAGTCGCTCCCGCCCAATCCGGACGCCTATTCGCCCTTCCGATGGGTGTGCGTCGCGCGCCTCGAGCGGCACAAGGGGATCGACGTCCTTCTGCGGGCGCTCGCGCAGTGCGTGGCGCGCAGCCCTGAGTACGAGGTGGTCCTCGCCGGGGAAGGGGGCGAGCGGAAGGCGCTGCAGGCGCTCGCGCGCGAGCTCGGCATCACCCATCGCGTGCAGTTCGTGGGGATGCTGCAGCAGGAGGCGTTGTCCGCAGTGCTGCACGCGGCCGGCGGCGTCGTGCTCGCCTCGCGCACGGAGGGGCTTCCCGTCTCGCTGGTGGAGGCGATGGCCCATCGCAAGGCCATCATCGCCACGCGGGTGGGGGGGATCCCGGAGTTGCTGCGCGACGGCGAGCACGCACTGCTGATTGCACCTGACGATGTGACGGCGCTGGCCGAGGCCATGCAACGCGTCTCGACGGACGACGTCCTGCGCGCACAGCTGGCGAGCGCCGCGCTCGCCCGGTTCCACTCCAGCCGATATCACGAGGGCGCGGTGATTCCGGACATGCTCGCCCACTACCACGCGGCGATCGGCGACGCATGAGTACGCGCGTGCGCACCCCGCCGGCCATGCCCGCCGTCGCCCCGGCAGAGGAGACGGTGATCGACGATCGCCGCACGCCGCTGGCCGACTCGCTGCGCGAGCTGTGGCGCTTTCGCGACCTGATCCTCCTGCTCACGCTGCGCGACATCAAGCTGCGGTATCGCACGACGGCGGTGGGGGCGGCATGGGCCGTGGTGCAGCCGCTTCTCACGATGGCGGTGCTGGTCGGCTTCGCGCGCCTGTTCGGCGTGACCGGCGAGCGCGTCCCGTACCCGCTCTTCCTCATCAGCGGGCTGGTACCGTGGACCTACTTCACACACGGACTCACGCAGGCCACCCACAGCATCCTGTCGCACGAGTACCTGCTCGACAAGGTCTACTTCCCGCGCGCCGTGTTGCCGCTGGCGGCGGTGTTGGGCGGGCTGGTGGACTTCCTCACCGCCGCGGTGCTCGTCCCGCTCTTCATGGTCTACTTCGGCGTGATGCCGTCGCTTGCCGCGCTCACCATTCCGTTGTTTGTCTTCCTCGCTGTCGGGGCCTCGCTCGGGCTGGGGCTGTGGCTGGCGGTGCTCAACGTGCGGTACCGCGACGTGGGGAACATGCTCCCCTTCGTCACCCAACTCCTCTTCTTCGCCACGCCCATCTCGTACCCGATGCGCGCGATCCCCGAGCGCTATCACCTGCTCGCCGGGCTCAACCCGATGACGGGGATGGTCGAGGGGTTCCGCTGGGCGCTGTTTGGACAGCCCGGCGAATCGCTCCCAGGGGCGGTGTGGGTGTCGGTCGCGATGTCGCTAGTCCTCCTGGTCTCCGGCTTCTGGTTCGTCCTGCGCGAACAGGACCTGATTGGAGACAGCCTGTGAGCCAGCGCGACTACGCCCTCGTGGTGCGCACGCTCGGCAAGCGCTATCCGGCCAGCGCGCACGGCCCCGTGCGCGCGCACGAGGCGCTGGAGCGCGCGATGCGCTCGCCGCTGCGCATGCTCAAGGCCGCGGTGCTGGGCGAGGGACGCAGCGCCGGCGGGCACACGTGGGTGCTCCGCAACGTTTCGTTCACCGTCTCGCCGGGCGAGATCCTGGGGATCGTCGGGCGCAACGGCGCCGGCAAGTCGGTGCTCCTGCGCATGCTCTCGCGCGTGACGCGCCCCACCGAGGGGTCCGTCACCGTGCGCGGGACCGTGGCCCCGCTGCTCGAGGTCGGCGCCGGCTTCCACCATGAACTCAGCGGTCGCGACAACATCTTCCTCAACGGGACGATCCTCGGCATGCGCCTGGACGACATCGCGCGGCGCGTCGACGAGATCGTCGACTTCGCCGGCGTTGGTGACGTGCTCGACGCCCCGGTGAAGACGTACTCGAGCGGGATGCGCATGCGCCTCGCCTTCTCCGTGGCCGCGCACCTCGATCGCGACATCTACCTGCTCGACGAGGTCCTCGCGGTGGGCGACGAGGCGTTCCAGGCGCGCTGCCTGGACCGGGTGCGCGAGCTCGCGGCGGCGGGACGCACGATCCTCCTCGTCAACCACTCGCCGGAAGTCATCGCCGAGTTCTGCAGTCGTGCGATCCTGCTCGACAAGGGCGAGTTGCTCGGTAGTGGCAAGCCAAAGGCGATCATTGCCCGCTATCACGGATTAGGGTGAACGGGGGATGTGCGACGTGGACGTGGGGGCATCGTTCGTGGGAGGATGGGTCGGGACATGAGCATACTGATTGGCATTGCGCAGTGGGCCGTGGTCACGTTGCTGGGGATCTTCCTCGTGCGGCGCTACCTCCTCATCGTCGCGTCGTTGCTGCCGCGACGAGCCGGCGGGCGCAACACGAAGCGCTCGGTGGCGATCCTCGTCGCCGGGCGCAACGAAGGGCCGCACGTCGATGCACTGCTGGACGCGATCGATCGGCTCGACTACCCGCTGCATCTGGTGCACGTGGTCCTCGTCTCCGACGGGTCCTCGGACGACACCGCGGCGCGCATGCAAGCGTGGGCCGCGCGACGCCCGCAGGCCATGGCCATCGAGCTTCCGCAGTCGGCCGGCAAGGGCGGGGCGCTCGAGGTGGCGCTCGAACACGCCCCGTCGACCGACCTCGTCGTCGTCTTCGACGCCGATAGCGTCCCCACACCAGGCGTGCTGCAGGCGCTGTCCGGTGCGTTCGACGACGCGCGCGTCGGCGCCGCCACCGGCTACCCCTCGCCCGGCAATGCCGGCGCGAGCCTCGTCGCTCGTTATGCGGCACTCGAGCGGTGGACGCATCACCTCGTCATCCTCGCCGGAAAGGATCGGCTCCGGCTCAATCCGTCGATCATCGGCGTCGTCTTCGCCGTTCGCCGCACGGCGCTCGACCAGGCCGGGGGCTTTCCCATCGGGCGCATGTCGGAGGACATCGACCTCTCGATGGCGCTGCTCAACAACGGGTGGAGGCTGCGCTGGGTGCGCGAGGCCGAGGTGCGCGAGGATGTGGTGGAGCACCTCGGGGCGTTCTTCGCGCAACGCACCCGCTGGGGGCGTGGGATCCTCCAGAGCGCGCCGGCGGCGCACGGCATCGAGCAGCTCTTCGTCGTGGCCGGCTACTTCGATCGCCTCGTGCTGGTGCTCGCCGTCGTGATGGCAGCCGCCGGGATGCTCCCGCTCTGGCTCCCCGCCGCCTATCTCATTGCGCCAGGCATGAGCGCCCTCGCCGCGCTCTGGCACGCCCGCGAACCCAACGTTCCCATGTTCGGGCTCTCCGCCGTGCTGATGCTGGCCGCCGATGTCGGAGTCTCCGTCGCCTCCACCCTCGGGCAGCTCGTCGGGACGCAAGTCGGCTGGTCCAACGGTCCGCGCAAGCGCGCCAAACGGCGCACGCCGGGCTCCGCGCGGTGAGGCGGCTAGTCGGGGCGCACCAGGTCGTCGTCCGGCACGCCGAAGTAGACCGGGATTCGCTTCACGTCGTGGAGGTCGGTGCGCGCGAGGTCGTTGATCCCGCCGTGATAGGAGAAGCAGGCACGGAAGCCCGCGCGCCGCGCCTCGCCCCTCGTCGCCTCGTTGAAGGCGTCCGGTGAGCCGACCGGGTAGGCCAACGTCGTGACCTGGCAACCCACCGCCTCCTCCAACCACGCCTTGCCCCCGCACAGCTCGTCGCGTTGCTGCTCACGGGAGAGCCTGGCGAGGATCGGGTGCGTGCGCGTGTGCCCCCCGATCGTCATCCCGCCCCGCACCATCTCCCGCGCCTGCGCGACCGTCAGGAAGAGGTCGCAACGCATCGTGGGGAGCGCGACGCCCAGTCGCGCGGGGAGTTCGTCGAACATCGCCTGCGCCGCCTTGGCATCGAGCGACTTGTACTCGGCGATGAGTGCCGCCGCCTCGTCGCGCGCGGCGCACCGCGCCACGGTGTCGAGCGCCTCGCCTCCCCGCGCCTGCTGGCACATCCAGGCGATCGCATCCCACCACGGGACCGTCACCCCGCGCAGGTAGTCCGCGACCAGGAAGAAGATCGCGCTCACCCCATGCGCCGCGAGGACCGGATAGGCGGTCGTGTAGTTGTCGAGATACCCGTCGTCAAAGGTCAGGAGGACGGGCGGCACTCCCCCCCGCCGCCCGGACCGGCGCCCCATCAGCAACTGCAGCGCTTCCTCGCTCCCCACGATCCCGTGCACCCGCTTGAGGTAGCGGACATGCCGATCCAACTCCTCCGCTGTGGCGGTAATGAGGGCCGGATCCCACGGCGTGCACGCCGGATCGCCCACCCGGTGGTACCCGAGCACGGCGAGCGCTCCTTCCCGAACCGGAAGGAGGTGTCGTCCGAGGAGGCGATCGAGAAAAGTGTGATGTACCAAAGGGTTGCGCTCAGGGAACGGCGCGCGGGAACGGCGCGCGTGCACGCGCGACCGACCCGGCGCATGCCCCCGGACCGACGGCGTCCCGTTAAGACGATGCAAAGGTAGGGGCGCGTAACAGTCGTACTGTCGGACGGTCCCCGCAATCCGGCGCGCGCCCCCTGACAGGCGCGGAGGGAAACGACGCGGCCGGACCGCCGCGAAGGGCGATCCGGCCGCTGAACCTGAGTGGGGCAGGCGACGCCGCAGCGTCAGCCGCGGACCAGCTTCCGGTAGGCGATCCGGTGCGGCTGGTCGGCATCCGGGCCTTTGCGCTTCTTGAGGTCCTCGATGTAGGCGCCGTAGTTCCCTTCGAACCAGACCACCTCCGAGTTCCCCTCGAACGCCAGGATGTGCGTAGCGATGCGGTCCAGGAACCAGCGGTCGTGGGAGATGACCACCGCGCAGCCGGCGAAGTCGAGCAGCGCGTCTTCCAGCGCGCGCAACGTGTCGACATCCAGGTCGTTGGTGGGTTCGTCGAGGAGGAGGAGGTTGCCGCCGGTCATCAGCGTCTTCGCCAGGTGCAACCGGTTGCGTTCCCCGCCCGACATGTTGGCCACGAGCTTCTGCTGGTCGCTCCCCTTGAAGCCGAACGAGCCGACGTAGGCGCGCGAGTTCATTTCCTTCTTCCCCACCGGGATCATCTCGCGACCGCCCGAGATCTCGTCCCACACCGTGCGCGCGCCATCCAGCGTGCGCGTCTGGTCGCCGTAGGAGACCTGGACCGTCTCGCCCAGCTTGAGCGTCCCCTCGTCCGGCGTCTCCGAGCCGGTGATCATGCGGAAGAGCGTGGTCTTCCCCGCGCCGTTCGGCCCGATGATCCCCACGATCCCGCCGCGCGGGAGCGAGAAGCTCACGTTCTCGAACAGGAGCTTGTCGCCGAACGACTTCTTGATCTTGTCGGCGACGACGACGTCGTTGCCTAACCGCGGCGCCGGCGGGATGACGATCTCATGCTGCGTCACGCGCTCCTGCGCCGCCTCGCTCGCCATCTCCTCGTAGGCCTGCAGGCGCGCCTTGTTCTTCGCCTGCCGCGCGCGCGGCGCCATGCGCACCCACTCCAACTCGCGCTCGAGCGTCTTCTGGCGCATGCTGGCCGACTTCTCCTCCTGCGCCAGGCGCGTCTTCTTCTGCTCGAGCCACTGCGTGTAGTTCCCCTCGTATGGGAAGCCACTCCCGCGGTCGAGTTCGAGGATCCACTTGGCGACGTTGTCGAGGAAGTAGCGATCGTGCGTGATCGCTACGACGGTCCCGGCGAAGTCGGCGAGGAAGTGCTCCAGCCACGCCACGCTCTCGGCGTCCAGATGGTTCGTCGGCTCGTCGAGGAGGAGCATGTCCGGCTGCTCGAGCAGGACGCGGCAGAGCGCGACGCGACGCTTCTCTCCGCCGGAGAGCGTCGTCACGTCGGCGTCGGCCGGCGGGAGTCGCAGCGCGTCCATCGCCACCTCGATCTTGTTGTCGAGGTTCCACAGGTCGAGGTGGTCGATCTTGTCCTGCACCTTGGCCTGCTCGTCGAGGAGCTTCTGCATCTCGTCGTCGCTCATCGGCTCGGCGAACTTCATCGAGATGTCGTTGAAGCGCGTGAGGAGGTCGCGCTGCGCCTTCACTGCGAGCTCGACGTTCCCCTGCACCGTGAGCGTGGGGTCGAGCTGCGGCTCCTGCGGGAGGTAGCCGATCTTGGTCCCCTGCGCCGCCCACGCCTCGCCGTTCCAGTCCTTGTCCACGCCGGCCATGATGCGCAGGAGCGACGACTTCCCCGCCCCGTTGCTCCCCAGGACGCCGATCTTGGCCCCGGGATAGAACGAGAGCCAGATGTCGTTGAGGATGACGCGCTGAGGCGGGACCACCTTGGTCAGCGCCTTCATGACGTAGATGAACTGCGGAGCCATGTACGGGATCGGAAGCGGGGGATGGGAGCCGGGACGAACGGAATGCAGTGGCGGGAATCTAAGCGAGGCGGGTAGCCGCCGCGGACATCGGGAAAATCCCGCAAGGAGCTTCGTCGCCGGTACTGGCCGAGGCTCCATGTCGTCCGATATTTGAAAGGCGATGGCAGGGCGCGGCGGACGCGTGCCCATTGGCGCAGCCGGTGCATCACCGGCGGCGACACGCCCGGCCATCGAGGCGCGTTTCCCTTCGCGTTACGCCGGCATGTCCCACTCGGATCAACCGGAAGCCCACAGCGGCCACGAGCGCCTTGCCCTTCTGGCGAAGATGACGTCGCTCTTCGCCGCGGGCATCGACCTGGAGGCCACACTCCACAGCGTGGTCGAGGTCTTCGTCCCGGCGATCGCTCAGGCGGCTTCCATCGACCTGCTCGAGCACGGTGCGTTTCGTCGCGTCGCGTTCGCGGTGTCGGAGTCCTACTCGCCCGCGCCACCCAGCGAGATGACCCGCGAATCCGGGCTCTCCGCGAGCGATCGCGCAATTCGCGACATCATGGAGCGAGGCGAGCCGTTCGTCGCCCAGATCCACTCGGCCGGAGACTACCTCTTCCCGCCATCGACTCCGGGACGCGACGAGTTCTTCCGGAACGCGATCCCGTTTTCGATCATCTTCGCCCCGCTGCGCGCGCATGGTGCGGTCCTGGGCATGATGCAAGTCGTCTCGCTCCGCGGGGCGCGCATGTACACGGCCGACGACGCCTTGCTCGTCGCCGACATCGCCCAGCGCGCCGCGTTCGCCATTCACAACGCGCAGCTGGTAAATGATCTCAAGCGGGAGCTCGAACTGAGCACGTCCGCGCTCTCGCTGCTCGAGGAATCGGAGAAGCGGTACCGCAACAGCTTCGAGGGCAATCCCCTCCCGCTCTGGGTCTTCGACGTCGAGACGCTGCGCTTCATCGACGTAAACCCTGCGGCAATCGCGGCGTACGGTTACTCGCGCGACGAGTTCCTGGCGATGAGCATCCTCGACATTCGCCCGCCCGAGGATCGCGAGCGGGTCATGTCGGCCGTCCGGAACGTCGGCCAGGGAACGCACCACTCGGGGATCTTCCGCCACCGGCGCAAGGATGGCACGGTGGTGCTCGCCGACATCCACGCCCACGACGTCGAAGTCGAAGGGCGCCGCTGCCGCATGGTGCAGGCGATCGACGTGACCGAGCGCGTGCATGCCTTCGACGCATTGCGCATCGCCGAGGAACGGCATCGCCTCCTGGCCGGGGTGACGAAGGAGGCGCTCTGGGAGTGGAATGCGGCGACCGATACGATGGAGTTGACGCAGGCGATGTATGACCTGTTCCACTTCTCGCACGACGAGGTGACGCCCACACGCGAGTGGTTCCGCTCGCGCATCCACCCCGAGGACGCGGCGCGCGTCAATGAGGTGCAACAGCAGGTCTACACCTCGAATCTCGAGTCGATCACCGTCCCGTTCCGCTTCCAGCGCGGCGACGGGAGCTACGCCTCGGTCGAGAGCCGCATCATCGTCGCCCGACGCGATGGCAAGATCGACCGGATCATCGGCTCACTCGCCGACGTCACGACCGAACAGGCGGTGAGCGAGCAGCTGGCGATCGCCCAGCGCATGGAGGAGGTCGGCCGCCTGGCCGGCGGCGTGGCCCACGACTTCAACAATCTCCTCACCGCGATCCGCGGCTTTGCCTCGTTTGCCCTCGACGACCAGCTCCCCTCGAGCCGAGCGCGCGACGACATCGAGCAGATCCTCCAGGCGGCCGACCGCGCCGCCGCCCTCACCCGCCAGCTCCTCGCCTTCTCGCGCCGACAGGTGCTGCAGCCGCAACTCGTCAGCGTCAACGAGATCCTGCGCAACCTGCAGAAGATGCTCGCCCGTGTCCTGGGCGAGGACGTCGAGGTGCAGACGTTCCTCGACGACGACGTCGCCGCCGTCGTCGTCGATCCGGGACAGCTCGAGCAGGTCATCATGAACCTCGTGGTGAACGCCCGCGACGCGATGCCAAGCGGTGGGCTGCTGACCATCGAGACGGCCAACGTCTTCCTCGATGAGGCCTACGCCGAGACGCACGTCCATGCGAACACCGGCGAACACGTCATGATCGCCATCACCGACTCGGGCATCGGGATGGATGCCACGACGATGGCGCGCATCTTCGAGCCCTTCTTCTCCACGAAGGAGCGCGACAAGGGGACCGGGTTGGGCCTCGCCACGAGCTACGGCATCATCCGCCAGTCGGGCGGCCACATCTGGGTGTACAGCGAACCCGGGAAGGGGAGCACGTTCAAGGTCTATCTCCCCCGCGCCACCGGCGAGGACGCCATCGCCCCGCGCACCACATCCGAGGTCGCCACACGCCTGAGCGGGAACGAGACGATTCTCGTGGTCGAGGATGACGATCGCGTACGGCGTGTCTCGACCGGCGCCCTCACGCGTCACGGCTATCACGTCCTCGAGGCGCGTTCGGCGGAGTCGGCGCTCAATGTCTTCAGGGCGGAGGAGGAACGGATCGCGATGGTCGTCTCCGACATCGTCCTCCCGCGCATGAGCGGGCTCGCCCTGGTGAAGGAGATGCGCAAGCGACGCCCGGAGCTGCGCGTGCTCTACGTGTCCGGCTACACGGAGAATGCCTTCCTGCAGTCGGGAACGTTCGACCCGGGGATGGAGCTGCTGGAGAAGCCGTTCGCCCCGGAAGCGCTGGCGCGACGCGTGCGCTCCATCCTCGATCGTCCGGCCCCCGCCGTCGTGCCTCCAGCCGGGCTGCCGTAGCAGCGGCCGCGCGCGCGCCAGCTGTGCTGGTTGCGATTGGCGCGGGGCGAGGCGTGTGGCCCGCGCATCATGACGAGAAACCTTCCGGCCGAGGGTTAGCTTCATCCCTCGTATGGATTTCTCGACCATCGCGCAGCGTCTCTCGGGCTCCCCGGTCACCGCACTCCCGCTCCTCTTCGTGGCGGGGGTGCTGACGTCGCTCACGCCGTGCATCTACCCGATGATCCCGATCACTGCGGCAATCGTCGGTGGCCAGGCGACCGATGGAACGGCGGGCAGAAAGGCGGGCGCGCGCCCGCTCCTTCTCAGCCTGACCTATGTGCTGGGGCTCTCGCTGGTGTACGCGGGGCTCGGGCTGTTCGCGGGATTGTCGGGGACGATGTTCGGGCGGGTGAGCACGAACCCGTGGCTCTACTTCGCGATGGCGAACGTCCTGGTCCTGGCCGCGCTCTCGATGTTCGACGTCGTCCCGGTGCGGCTCCCGTCGTTTCTCGTCCAACGCGCGGCAACGACCGGGACCGGGGGGAGATTCGGCGGCGCCTTCGCGATGGGGGCCATGTCGGGGCTGGTCGCCGCTCCCTGCTCGGCCCCGGTGATGATCGCCGTCCTCACCTGGGTCACCGAAACGAAAAGCGCACTCCTGGGCTTCCTCTACTTGTTCGCCTTCTCGCTCGGGATGTGTTCGCTGCTGGTCGTGGTCGGGATCTCGTCAGGCGCCCTGTCGCGCCTGCCGCGGGCGGGGATGTGGATGGTGACGGTGAAGAAGCTGTTCGGGCTCGTGATGCTCGGCGTGGCCGAGTACTACCTCGTGAAGATGGGGCAGCTGCTGATATGATCGCTCGACTCTCGACGCTTGGTCGTCGCTCGCGTGCGTGGTTCGGGGCAGCGGTGGTGGCCACGGCGCTCGTCGCCGCGCCCTCCGGCGTGCACGCACAATACGCGATCGACCTCCCGTTAGGCTCGGTGCTTCCCGACCTCAAGGTCGAGACGCTCGACGGCAAGCCGGCCAACCTCGCCTCCTACATCGGGAAGTCGCCGCTGTTGATCGAGGTATGGGCCACCTGGTGCGAGAACTGCAAGGCGCTCGAACCCAAGGTGATGGCGGCCAAGAAGAAGTACGGGCAGCAGGTGAAGTTCCTCGGGCTCGCCGTCTCGTTCAACCAGTCGCCGCAGCGCGTGAAGCTCCACATGGAGAAGCATGGCTTCGACGTGGAGACGCTGTACGATCGCAAGGGCGAAGCCGACGCCGTCTACGGCGTGAAGGCCACGTCGACCGTGATCGTCGTGAACAAGGCGGGGAAGATCGTCTACGCCGGCGCTGGCGGCGACCAGGACATCGAGGCCGCGATCAGGAAGGCGCTGTAGGGCGCGACTGCGCGATCAGCGACGTGCCGATCGCGTCCAGCCCTTCCAGCATCCGCGCCAGGTGCTCGCGGGTGGTGCGGGGGTTGATGATCGTCACCCGGAGGACGCGGCGGCCGTTGAGCAGCGTCGCCGTTATCCAACCGGCGCCAGACGCGTTGTAGCGCTCGCGTAGCTCGCGATTGCACTCGTCGAGCCTCGACGCCTCGACGCCGCCCTCCAGCCCGCCGGTGAAGCGGAAGCATAGGATGTTCGTCTCCGGCAGGTGCAACGCTTCGAAGCGCGGGTGCGCCGCCACCATGCGGTGGAACTCGGCCGTGAGGTCGCACAGGTAGTCGTAGAAGGCGGCGATCCCCGACTGCCCATAGCGCAGGATCGACGCCCACACCTTGAGCACGTCGCCCCGACGCGAGCACTGGAGCGAGCGAGGCCCGAGGTCCAGCACCGGTGCTCCCTGCGTCTGGTGAAAGAGGTACGGCGCCGACTGGGCAAACGCGCGGTCCAGCACCGCCGCGTCGCGCACCAGGACCATCCCGGCAGCGAGCGGCATCAGCATCATCTTGTGCGGGTCCCACGCGAGCGAATCGACGCGCGCGATGCCGCGCAGGCGATCGCCATGCCGCGCCGAAAAGAGCGCCGACCCGCCATGCGCCGCATCAACGTGCAACCAGGTGCCGTGCGATTCACAAGCGTCGGCGATCGTGGCCAGGTCGTCGAACGCGCCCGTCGCCGTGCTCCCGGCCGTCGCCACGACGGCGAGGACGCGGCGCCCTTCGTCGCGCAGGCGCGCCAGCATCGGCGCCACCTGGCGCGCGTCCATGCGATAGCCGTCGGAGGGGACGATGATCGCCTGCCGCACGCCGAAGCCCATGATCCCGACGGCGCGGCTCACCGCGTAGTGCGCGTGCGCGCCGCACAGGACGACGGGCGGGTCGCCACCGACCCCTTCCTCCCACGCATGCGGCAGGGCGCGCCCGCGCGCCGCCAGCAGCGCGGTGAGCGTCGCCTCGGTCCCGCCCGAGGTGAAGGTGCCACCGCCAGCTGCACCGAAGCCTGCCAGCGTGCACATCCAGCGGATGACCTGGCGTTCCACCATCGTCCCGGCCGGCGACATCTCGCGCACCGCCTGCGAGTTGTTGAGCGCCGAGATCACCGCCTCGGTCCAGATGGCGACGGGGAGCGGCGGCGACACCTGGTGCCCGGCATACATCGGGTGCGTGAGCCGGTTGGCCTCGGCCATCACGTCGTCGCGCAGGCGCTGCGCCACCGCATCGAGCGGGACGCCGTTCCACGGGAGTGCGGTGTCGAAGCGTTCCGCCAGCTGCATGGGCGGTGTCCCGCGTGACACCGCGCCTTCTCCCGCCCCCGCGGTGGCGAGGTACTCCACCGCCAGGTCCACCAGGCGATGCGCCGCCTCAAGCGTCGCGTCCGCGGCGAGCGATTGAAATTCCGGCGAGGCGCTAAAGGCGTCGAGCGAGCCCGAGGTCGTCATCCCTAACGCGCTCCTGCCGGCGTCCCGGTGAGGCGGAGCTCGAACAGCCCGCGCGGCGGGAGCGGCTCGTCGGTGAGCGAACAGCGGATGTGGTCCACCACGAGCGGGTCCTCCAGGCGCACGGCGAGCAGCTCGCGGCGCTGCACGGGGGTGAGCGTACGGAAGAAGGAGAGCGTCACGTGCGGCGTGAAGGCGAAGCGTGCCGGCTGGAACGACAACCCGCTGGTTGCGATGCGCGCATGCAGCTCCCGGAGCGGACCGTGATGGTCGACGGGGAGGACGATGATGTCCGTCTGCATGAAGCGGATGGGCGCCAGGAAGGCGAGCTCCATCGGCGGTGTGGTCGCGGCGATCTCCTGCATGACCTCGAGCAGCCGCTCGCGCGGCGTCTTGGGATCGATCGGCCCCACCCCCGACGACCCCGCCAGCGTCAGGTGCGGCGGGAGATAGTTGGCGAGCTTGGGATCGTAGCGGTGCTGGATGGCGTGGATGGTCTCGCCGGCGGGGCCCCGGGCATCGATGACGACGAAGATCCCGGGGCCTCGTCGCCACTTGTCGGAGAGTTCGGCGTCGATCGAGGAAGACACGCGAAGGCGGCGCGAAATGACGTGAAGGAGTGCGACAGGAATGATAGCCGTCCATCGCACCATGCACAGCGACGCCCGGCGGAGAGCGACAGCTCAGGGGGACGGGTGCCGCCCGTCGACGCGCGGTGCCGACTCGGCACACGGGATCGCTTGGCTCCCTCCGGCCCCCGGCGCCAGCAGCCAGTCGAGTGCGTCCAGGACGAAGTGCGGCCCCAGGAGCTGCGACTTGAGGGAGTGCCCGGAGAACGGGACGACCCAGCGCCGCGCCATCGCCCCGCCAGCCGCAAGCAGGGCGGGATCGGCGTCCGCGAGCTTGTCGCGCCCACCTCGAACGATCGCCACGCGTACGCGCGCGCCGAGCGCCGACACCTGCTCGGCGACTGAAAAGCTTCCCGGCCCAGTGGGCTCGGACGTCATCAGCAGGTCGGACGCCGAGATCGCGAGGTGGGAGCGGTTCCCGGGCGACATCGCCAGCACACCATCCAGGTGGTCGAGCGGAAGGTGCGCGGCAGCCCACAGCGCCACCTCGCTCCCGATCGAGTGCCCCGCAAGGATCAACGGGACGCTGCGTGGTGACGCGGCAAGTGTCGGTTCCGTCGCGGCCGACAGTGGCGCGGCCGACCGTGGCGCTGCCGACCGTGGCGCTGCCGACGGTGGCGCGCCGGCCAGCTCGCGCCGTGCCGCCTCGATGTAGCGCCAGAGGCGCGCGGCGGCGACCGAGTCGCGCGCCTTGGCATCCTCGGGGAGCGCGCGCAGGAACCGTCGCATGTCGAAGCCCGCCACGGCGAACTGTTCCCCGCGCAGTGACCAGGCCAGCGCCTGGTGCGGTTGCCAGAAGCCGACGTCGTTCCCGAAGAAGAAGATGATGGCGCGCGGCGGCTTCGTGCGGTCCGCCGCGGGATAGAGGGTCACGGGGGCGTCGCGCAGCAGCGCGTCGTGCGGCACGAGTCCCGGGTGCGGGCTGTTGCAGCCGACGGCGACGCCGGCCGCGCAGGCTGTGGCGGTGGCGAGTGCCTCGCGCCTCGCGCGCCGCCCCAGCACCGCGAGGGGGCGCAACGATCGCATGCGCCCAGCGGTCGAGTATCGCATGCGACGCTCCGCCTGGAGGATGGCGTGCAAGCTGCACGCGCCGGGCTGACGCTGCGATTAACGCACTATGCGAGGTGAAATGATGATGCAGGGGAGCGTGCGGGGGGGCATCTTGTTTTCGGGGGGGGGCCCCGCCGCCAGGCAGCACCAGGAGCGCTCCCTCAGCGCCCGTCTCCCGTCTCCCGTCTCCCGTCTCCCGTCTCCCGACTCCCGTCTCCCGTCTCCCGTCCGCCCTTCCCCATGTCACTCTCCGCCGCCCGCGACCGACTGCTCGCCCTCCCGCACATCGCGCTCGGCGCGCTCCCCACGCCCGTCGACGACGCGCACAGGCTGCGCGACGCTATCGGCATGGGCGCCCGCCTCGTCATCAAGCGCGACGACGCGCTCCCCTTCGGCTTCGGCGGCAACAAGGTTCGCAAGCTCGGACTCGTCGCGGCCCAGGCGCAACGCGACGGCATCGACACGCTCATCACGTGCGGCGGCGTGCAATCCAATCATTGCCGCGCCACAGCAGCCACCGCCGCCCGACTCGGCATGGCCTGCCACATCGTCGCCAACGGGACGCCACCCGATCGCCTGAGTGGCAATGCCCTCCTCGACCAGCTACTCGGCGCGCACGTCACCTACGTCGCACAGCGCACCGATCGAACGCCGGGGATGGCGGCGCTCGCCGAGCGACTGCGCGCGGAGGGACGCAAGCCGCTCGTCATCCCGTTAGGGGCCTCGACCCCGCTCGGCGCGCTCGGCCTCGCCCTCGGTGTGGGCGAGATCGCCCGCCAGGGGATCGTCCCCGACGTCATCGTCCACGCCACCTCGTCAGGCGGAACGCAGGCCGGTCTCCTGGCCGGCTGCGCCCTGTTCGGGCTCCGGACGCGCGTCATCGGGATCAGCGCTGACGATCCGGTGGCGGAGATCGCGCACGTGGTGTCCGGCATCGGCGCCGGCATCGAGGAGCTGCTCCACCTCCCGAAGGGCGCGCTCGGCATCGACGCGCGCTTCGAAGCCGACGCCGCATTCGTCGGCGACGGCTACGGCATGCCGAGCGAGGCTTCGCGTGAGGCGCAGTCGCTCGCCGCGCGCACCGAAGCGCTCTTCACCGATCACTGGTACACCGCCAAGGCGCTTGCCGGGCTCATCGCCTATGCCCGCGCGGGCAGCTTCCGTGATGGGGAGACCGTGATGTTCTGGCATACGGGGGGACAGGTGGGCCTCTTCGCCTAGCGTCGGCTCGGTGCAAGGCGAAAGCGCCCCGGTTCCTCAGCGGAACCGGGGCGCTCGATCATCGCAGCTGCAACGTCGTGCATCCTGTGCCGACCGCGGCACCTCGTGCCGACCGCGGCACCTCGTGCCGACTACGGGGCGGTCCGCCGCGCGAACTCCCCCGTCTCGCCGCCGAACATCCCGATGCGCAGGCGCTCGACGCTTCCCGCTTCGTTCAGGAAGAACTGCACCATCGTCTTGTCGAGGATGACGTCGTCCCACACCGCGCGGAACGTGTCGTACTGCCAGTGTTCGAGCCTTGCCTCACGGTTGCCGAGGAACGTGAGCTGCAGCCCGCCGTTGGCCTCGCGCACCACGACGTCGCCATACAACGAATCGGAGTACGTCCCGGCGTACGCCGACAAGGCGAGCGTCGGACGCGAGTCCTTCACCCGTTCTCGTTCCGCCTTGTCCGCTGCCTCCTTCGCCTGCCCCTCGAGCTTCGCGAACTTGTCCGCCACCTCGCCGATCCAATCGCGCTTCGGCCGGCCGAAGAAGCCATCCAGCAGGTAGTTCTGGAGCACCTGCGGCGCAACGGTCGAGAGGTTGGCGAGCACGACGAGGCCAAGGTTCTCTTCGGGGACGAGCGCGACCTCCGCCGTCATTCCGTCGATCCCCCCCGAATGCTCCACCACCACGCGCCCGTTCCACACGTACGACATCCAGGCCATGCCGTAGGTGTGCAGCTGCGCCCCCGGCGTCGTCAGATCGCCGAATGGGTTGGCCGGGATCGGCATGATCGGGCGACGCGCATCGTCGAACGCCGCGGCATTCAGCAGCTGCGTCCCGTTCCACTTCCCCTTGGCCAGCTGGAATCGGATCCACTGCGCCATGTCTCGCGCGCTGGAGTTGATCGAGCCGGCGGGGGCGATGTTGTCGATGTTGCGATAGGGGATGATCCCCACCGTTCCATTGTGCTCCATGTGCGGCTGCGCGACGTCCGGCATGGAGGCCAGGACGCGGACCGTGGTCCCCGTCGCGTTCATCCCTAACGGCGCAAAGATCCGCGCCTTCACCGCATCGTCCCAGCTGCGCCCGTCGACCGCGGCCACCACCTGCCCGGCCGCCAGGAACATCTCGTTCTGGTACTGCCAGAGCGAACGGAACGACGCCGTCGGCTTGCGATAGCGTACGCGTCGCAGCACCTCCTCGCGCGAGTACGGCGTCCCGTACCACACCGCGTTCGCGGTGGGGAGCCCGCTGCGGTGCGTGACGAGGTCGCGCACGGTGAGTTCGCGCGTGACGTACGGATCGTACATCTGCAGCGAGGGGAGGTATTTCGTCGCCGGATCGTCGAGATTGAGCTTCCCCTCCTGCTGGAGCATCTGCAGCAGCGCGACGGTGAACGCCTTGGATGTCGATCCCACGGCGAACAGCGTGTTGGGGGTGACGGGCTCCGGCGCGCCCAGCCGCCGCACGCCATACCCCTTGGCGAAGATCACCGAATCGTTCTTCACGACGGCGACCGACAGCCCCGGGATCTTGAAGGTCGCCATTGCCTTGGCGACGGTCGCGTCGAAGTCGGCCGGAACGCCACGGGGCGCCGGCTTCTGGGCGATGGCGACACTCGTCGCGGTGGCCATCAGCACGGCGCCGAGCGCTGCGCGGGAGAATGTGTTGGTCATGGATGGTCGGACGTTGAAGACGCGAAGCGGGCGGCGCACCGCGCGCCGCCCGTCCCGCACCGCTACTGCTTCTTGAGCTTGAGCGACGGCTGCGGTGCCGGCTGCACGAGCGTCGCGCCCGTCGCCGTCCCGTTCGTCACGTCGAAGTCGACGAAGAAGCCATCGGGAATCCCCGGCGGCCCGGTGAGGCGGAAGCGCGTCGGCGTCACTGCGACCAACGTGTACGTCGGCTGTCCCGGAACGGTCATCTTGAGCGCCCCTCCCACGATCTGCACCTGGACCTCGAACGGCATCTGGTCCGGCTTGTACGTCCCCACCAGCGCTTGCAGCTGCTCCTCGGTGAGCGTCACGGCGGGCCTGGTGTCGGCCGCGGGCGGGGCGAAGCGGAACTTCGCCTCCGGGGCGATGTCGAGCTTCACCTCCGACGGCTTCCCCGCCGCGTCGATGACGAACGTCGCCATCGGCTTGCCTAACGTCTTGTTGTCGAGCAGGACGCGGAAGGAGTCGTAGTTCCAGTGCTCCAGCGTCCCGCCAAAGCGCCCGAACTGGAAGCGCAGCCCGCCCTCGCGCGCCGTGACCACCACGTCGCCGTAGAGCGAGTCGTTGTACGTCCCGGCATACTTCGCCAGCTCGAGCGACGGCTTGGTCCCGGCGACCCGTGCCTTCTCCATCGCCTCTTCGGCCTTCTTCCCCGCGTCGGTCAGGGGGCCGAGCATCTTCTGGTACTCGGCGTTCCAGTCCCGCGGCGTGTCGCGGGTGTAGAGGTCGAAGACGTACGGGAAGATCGACTCCGGCGCCGGCGTTCCGTTGAGGTTCGTCAGGACCACCACGCCGAGCTTCTCGTCGGGCAGCATGGCCACCATCGCCGACATCCCGTCGATGTTGCCGCCGTGATGCACGGCGAGGCGCCCGTTGAAGTCCTGCAGGAACCACCCCATCCCGTAGGACGCGAGGTTCGCCCCCGGCGCCAGGAAGCGCCCCGTGGGCCCTTCGAGGCGGATGTGGGTGTTGGGCTGCCACATGTCGCCATGGTTCCCCGACGTGATCAGCTGCTTCCCCGCGTACTTCCCGCGCCCCAGCTGCAAGCGCAGCCACTGCGCCATGTCGCGCACGCTGGAGTTGATCGAACCGGCAGGAGCGATGTTGTCGATGTTCTTGTACGGCGCAGTGAGCAACGTGTCGTTGAGCAGGTAGTGCGGCGTCGCCACGTTGGGGCGACCGGCGAGCGCCGTCACCGACGTCGACGACGACGTCATCCCCAGCGGCGCGAAGATCTTCGTGCGCACCTGGTCGTCCCACGAGCTGCGCTCCGCCGCGGCCACCGCCTCGCCCGCCGCCAGGTACATCAGGTTCTGGTAGCCGAAGGTCGATCGGAACGACCAGCTCGGCGCCAGGTACCGCACGCGGCGCAGGAGATCGCTCCGGTCAAAGCCCCCGATGTACCACGCAAAGTCGCCGCGCGAGAGGCCACTGCGGTGCGACAGCGCGTCGCGCACCGTGAGCTCACGCGACGCGTAGTTGTCGTACATCGCGAAGCCGGGAAGGTACGCCGTGACCTTCTCGTCCCACTTCATCTTCCCCTCGTCGACCGCCATCGCCACCAGCGCCGCGGTGAACGCCTTGGACGAGGAGCCGATGGCGAAGATGGTGTTCGCGTCGACCGTCTCGTCCTTCCCCACCGTCCGCGTCCCGTACCCCTTGGCGTAGACGATGGAATCGTCCTTCACGATCGCCAGCGCGACCCCCGGGACCTTCCATGCCTTCATCGTCGCCGCCACGTACGCGTCGAGCCTTGTATAACGAGCGGCGTCGCCGCCGGCCTTTCCCTTCTGCGCCGTGGCGTTCGTGCTGACGATGGTGCCGAGGAGCATGGCCACCCCGACGCGCAGCGCTGCACTCCCCACCCGCGACCTCCCACGTGCCGTGATCATTCCGTCCCCCTGGTGCTAGAGTCAGCGCCCGCGCCCCGGGCCGTACAGCACGTGCCCGGCGCGAACGCCCGTGTGCTTCCCCTGCTCCACCGTCACTACGCCGTTGACGAGGACGTACGCGATCCCCGTCGGCGTCGCGATCGGGGCGTCGTACGTTGCCTTGTCGTCGAGGGTCGCCAGGTCGAAGATCGTCACGTCGGCCCAGTTCCCCTCCTTGATCGACCCGCGCCCCGCCAGCCGCATGCGCGTTGCGGGCCACGAGGTCTGCTTGCGAATCGCCTCCTCCAGCGACAGGACCTTCCGGTCGCGCGCATAACGAGAGACCACGCGCACCGCGTTGCCATACATGCGCGGGTGCGGCAGCCCCGTCTGGTCCACCGAGCCCGGGGCGAGCGCCGCCCCCGCGTCGCTCCCGATGCTCGTCCACGGGAACCGAAGCGCGGTCTCGATGTCCTGCTCGCTCATCATGTGGTAGATCGCCATCACGCGCCCGCTCCCCTCCAGCACGAGGTCCCACGCGGCGTCGGCCGGTTCCTTCCCCATCTCCTTCGCGATCTGGGCGATGGTCTTCTGCTGGTACTTCGCGTTCGCCGGGTTCTGCGCGTTCACGAGCACCACGCCGTCCCACCCGCCGGCGGCCTCGATGATGTTCCACCATCCCGGCGATCCGGTCTGCACTTCGCGCTTGAGCCGCGCACGGATTGCCGGATCGGCCAATCGCTTGCGCAGCGAGTCGCGCCCGCCGTCTGCCGCCCATGAGGGGATCGTCGCCTCGAGCCCCGTTCCTCCGGCAGTGTAGACGTAGAGATCGGCCGCGACGTCGACATTGCGCGCGCGCGCCGACTCCACTGCCTGCCGGATCGAGTCCATCAGGATCCCCCACCCAGGGCGGTACGCCACCTTCAGGTGAAAGACTTCGCCCGGGAGCCCCCCTTCCTCGGCGATGCGGATGAGCTCGCGCACCGACTGCACGACCTCCGCCCCCTCGCCGCGGATGTGCGAGGCATACGTCCCACCGTACTTCGCCGCGACCTTCGCCAGCTCAACCAACTCCTCGGTGGTGCTGTACGAGCTGGGAGGATAGATGAGCGCCGTCGTCATCCCCATCGCCCCGGCGCGCATCGCCGTGTCCATGCTGGCGCGCATCCGGTCGAGCTCTGCGGCGTTAGGCGCGCGGTTGAACGACTGCAGGACCGCCACGCGCGCCTGCGTGGCCGAGTAGTAGTTGCCGAAGTTGATGCTGATCCCTTGCTTCTCCAGGTTGGCGAAGTAGTCGCCAATGCGCGACGCCGGAACCGGGAAGCCACCCTCGCCGCCGATCGCCGTCGTCACCCCCTGCAACAGCTTGTTCTGCGCCAACCCGTTGCGCGGCAGCACACCGCCGGACTGGTCCATCATGTCGATCCACCCCGGCGAGACGTACAGCCCCTTGGCGTCGATCTCCTTGACGCCACGCCCTGTGATCTTCCCGATCCTGGCGAACTTCCCGCCGATGATCCCGACGTCGGCCAGGATCCAGGGATTCCCCATACCATCGATCACCCGCCCGTTGCGGATGATCACGTCGTAGTCGGCGCCGCCCAGTCGTGCCTTGGCGTCGAGCGCCTCGCGCGAAGCCTGCGCCGAGACAGCGGGGGCGACCGACGGTGCCGGCGCGGGGGCCGTGCGGCACGCCGCGGTGGCGAGCCCCAGCAGCGCAAGCGCGGCGAGCGAGCGATGGGAAGGAGCGGCTCCGGAACGGAGCGGCAGGACATCTGGGGGGCGAAGCTGGGCGCGCGCAGCCATGCGGCGATATCCGGGGGAGGGAGGAGCCTCAATTGTATACAATTTCGCGTGCCGCACGCAACGTCGGGCCCCCGCCAGCGACCCCCGCCAGCGGCCCCCGCCGCCGCCCGCCGGCGGGGCGCCCGTCGAACCCCGCCGCTAGCGCCCCGGCGGAGCCGACGACACCCTCCGATGCCGCCCGCGCAGCACCCCTTCGGTCACGTACGCCACCCGGCCGTCAGGGGCAACATCCTCCAGGTACGCGAAGAACGCCCCATCGACGTGCGTCGACGCGCCACGCAGCCAGACCACCGGGAGTCCGGTGATCTCGACAGCCGTGGCGAACGGGGCACTGGTGTACGGGAGAAGCTTCGCGCCCTCACCGCGACGCTCACCGTACACCACGTCGTCACCCCCCGGCCACGAGTCCCAGGATCGACCCCACAACCCCAATCGCGATCTTCTTCCGCATGAGGTGCCCCAGGCGCGTGTCGTCGTCCCGTGGCCTTCGGCGCGATGGCGATCCCCTCTGAGATGGCGGCTACTTCACGCCGAACGGCGGCGGCCCAGGCTTGGCGGCATGACGCGGAATCGTCACACGACCGCCGTCCACCACGACCCAGCCATCGCGAATCACCATCTCCACCTTCGCGAGGTCGTCGAGGCGCTCGTCCGGACGCCCGTTGACCACCAGCACGTCAGCGAGCTTCCCCGCTTCGAGCGTCCCGAGCTTGTCGTCCATGTCCAGCAACTCGGCGTTTGTCTTTGTCGCGGCGACCAGCGCCTCGAGCGGCGTGTACCCCGCCGCGGTGAAGTACTTCAGCTCGTTGATGTACGGCATCGGCAGCTGGCGGAACCAGTCGACGACGAGGTCGGTCCCCACCCCCAGCTTCACGCCCGCGCGCCGCATGCGCCGCAGCACGTCGAGATTGAGCGAGTCGTTGAAGTTGAAGCGGCGCGAGGTCGACGCGAAGTACCCGCCCCCCGAAGCCGCGAAGAGGATGGTGTAGACGTAGACGGTGGGATCGGCCTCCACCTTCCGCTCCGCCATCTTCCGGATCACGTCGTCGGTACGCGGCAGGGGATGCTCGATCATGTCCACGCCGGCATCGACGGCGCGCTCGATGTAGAACGTCTCGCAGTCGCACGTGACCTTGAGCCCGAGCGCGTGCGCCTCGTCCACGGCGGCCTTCACCTCATCGACCGAGAAGTGCGAGGCGATCTTGATGACGTCGGCACCGCGCCGGAACATGTCGCGCACCGCATCGCGCCACTGGTCCGCACCGGTCACCGTCCGAATGGAGCCGGTGCTGTTCACCTCCAGCGCCCCCTCCGACCCGTGGCCGCCTGGCGCGGTGATCAGCTGGCCGGCGGCGAAGATGCGCGGCCCCACGATGTCATTTCGCCCCACCCACTCCTTCAGGCGGAAGGTCACGTCCCCTTCCGAGGCGACGTCGCGCACGCTCGTGATCCCGCTCTCGATGAAGAAGCGCAGGCGCTGCACCGCACGCAGTGTCCCGTCCGGATCGCTCGGCTGTTCCGAGGTGGAGTACGGCGGGTCGAAGTACGACAGGTGCGTGTGCAGGTCGATGAGCCCGGGGAGCACGGTCTTCCCGCTGACGTCGACGACGCGCGCGTCCCTGGGCCAGTCGGTGTCGTTCGGTGCCAGCACCTTCGTGATGCGGTTGCGCGTGATGACCACGGTCGCCGCACGCGCCGGCGATCCCGTCCCGTCCAACACGCGTCCGCCGCGCAACACGAGGGTCCCGTCCGGTCCGCGAGGTGTGGCCGGCATCGGGACGCGACGCGGGTCGTCGGAGGTGACCTGATTGGGGGCCAGCCACTTCCGCCGGTCCTGCGCACGCGCCTGCCCCTGTGCCGACCAGGGCAGCGCGGCGACCGCGCTCCCCACCACCAGTGCCATTCGAACGATCGTCCTCATGCTCCCTCCACGCGCGGAGTGTTCTGGACCCGATACAGCACGACGCCGGCGACCAATGCGCCGGCCCATGTCAGCAGGCTCCCCGGGCTCTGCGCCACGGCGAGTACGAAGAAGGCCAGCGAGATGACGATGAGCCCCCAGGCGAAGAACGCCAGCACCGGGGGCGAGGGCTTGAAGGGCGACTGCTGCCACGCCTCCGGCGCCTTCGTCGGCAGGCGCAACGCCGACAACCCGAGCATTGCCTGCACCGTCATCATGCACATCGCCGTGAGGATCGCATACTCGCGAATCGACGCGCCGGCCGCCGTGGCGACGAGCGATGCCCCACCCAGCGCGAGCACCGCCGGGCGCGGGATCCCCCCCTGCTCCCTGGCGAGGATGCGCGGGAAGCGCCCGTCGAGCGCCAGGGCGCGCACGTCGCGCGCCTGCGTGAAGAAGATCCCGTTCACCGACGTGGCGGCGGCGAGCAGCGCACTCACCACGACGGCGCGCGCGAAGCCGGTCCCGAAGTGCTCTTCGGCGATGCGCCCGACCAGCGCGCTCGCGTTCGCAGGCGCAGACGTGTCACTCAGCAGGACGATGGCGATGACGAAGAGAAGGTACAGCGCGAGGACGACGGCGAACGAGATGGCCAATGCGCGCGGGATCGTGCGCCCCGGGTCCTTGATCTCGCCGCCCACCTCGATGAGGACCTGCAGCCCGGCGTAGCTGAAGTAGGCCGCCACTGCACCCGTGAGCACGGGCGACCAGCCGTGCGGCACCATCGGGGAGAGACGCCCCGGGTCGCCCGCGAAGAAACCGCCAGCCGCAAAGGCGGCCAGCACCACCGCGAAGAAGACGACCATCGCCGCCTGCGCCGCGACGGTCACGCTGACCGGCGTGAGGTTCAGCAGGACGAAGGCGACGACGACGCCGAGCGCGCACGTGCGGGCGTCGATCCCCGGCCAGAAGAAGGCGACGTAGTCGGCAAAGCCGTACGCCACCAGCGCCGCCCCGATCGCGCCGGCGCAGACGATCAACCAGGCGGTGAGGAAGGCAAAGAAGGGGGATATCGCCTCGCGCACCCCGACGTACGACGCCCCCGACACGGGAAAGGCGTTGCCCACCACGGCCCCCGCCACGCACGTGAAGATCGCAGGGATCGCCGCAATCACGTACGACAGGATCACCCCGGCGCCGGCCGACGGCAGCAACTCCGCCGGGAGGACGAAGATCGACGCGCCAATGACGTAGCCAACGAGCGTGGCCACGGCCCCCCAGAGCCCGATGCGGCGTTCGTGCATGCGCGCCTAACGGGCGTAGCGGGGCGGACGCTTCTCCACGAAGGCGCGGGCCCCCTCGCGGTACTCGCCGCTGGCGATCACGCGGTCGAGGTATTCCACCTCGGTCTGGAGGGCGCGCTCCAGTCCGTCCACGTCGCCGCGCAGGATGCGCTTGGTGTGCGTCACCGCGGTCGGTGCCGCCGCGGCGATCCCCGCCGCCATCGCCTGCGCAACCGGGACCAGCGAGTCGTTGGCGATCACCTCGGTCACGAGGCCGATGCGCTTCGCCACCTGCGCGTCGATGCTGTCACCGGTGAGGAGGAGCGACGCCGCCCAGTTGTCGCCGACCAGGCGCGGCAGGCTCCACGAGATGCCGTTGGTGATGAAGAGACCGCGCTTGACCTCGGGAAAGAGGAAGCGCGCTCCCTCACCCGCCAGCCGCACATCACAGGCGCAGGCGACTTCCGCACCGAATCCCGCCGCCACGCCGTTCACCGCCGCCAGGTACACGTGTTCGCTGCGCACGATGCGTCGCGTGATGTCCTGCAGCACCAGGACGTTCTCGCGCGCGAGCCCGCCATCGCTCTCGTCGCTCGTCGCCTCGAGCTCCTTGAGGTCCTCCCCGGCGCAGAAGCCGCGACCACTCCCCGTGAGGACAACGACGCGCACCGACGCATCCTGCTCAAAGTCCCCC
The DNA here is from genome assembly GCA_046327755.1 of Gemmatimonadaceae bacterium. Lineage (GTDB taxonomy): Bacteria > Gemmatimonadota > Gemmatimonadetes > Gemmatimonadales > Gemmatimonadaceae > SCN-70-22. Next base: position 114,301 of record JAXLXW010000006.1, on the reverse strand, counting down.
AGCAGGTCGCGGAAGCGATGATACTCGACGCGCCGGAAGGCGTTGAGGCGCTCGGGACGATTGAAGGTGACGGTGAGGACGCCGTCGTGGCGGTCGAACTGGAAGGAGTCGTTCATCCCCAGGTTCCGGTGGTGGCGTCCCACGCGCCACGGCGCTGGTCGCTCGTGCGGGCCAGTAACTCGTGCTTCGCCACCTTCTCGGATGGCGTGCGCGGCAGGTCGTCGACGTACTCGATGAAGCGCGGCACCTTGAAGGCGGCGAGCTGCTCCCGGGCGAAGTCGACGATCGCGCTCGGATCGGTCCCCTCGCGCCCGGGTTGCAGCTGAATGAACGCCTTCACCTCCTCCCCTCGCAGTTCGTCCGCGACGGGGACCACCGCCGCGCCGCGCACCGCCGGGTGCTGCGCCAGCACCCCCTCCACCTCCACCGCGGAGATGTTCTCCCCGGTGCGACGGATCATGTCCTTGAGCCGCCCGACGATGTGGTAGTATCCCTTGGCGTCGCGATAGGCCAGGTCGCCGGTGTGCAACCACCCATCGCGGATCCGCTCGGCGGTGGCGCCCGGGTTGTTCCAGTAGCCCAGCATCATCCCGGTCCCGCGCACGCACAGTTCGCCGACGGCGTCGTCGCCTAACGGGCGACCATCGACGTCGACCACCCGCGCCTCCTTGCCATCGACGGGGCGACCCGCGGCGCCACTCCCCACGCACGTCGCATCCTCAACCGGGACGAAGAGGTCGACGCCCGTCTCCGTCATCCCGAAGGCCTCGCGCCACGGCACCCCCCAGCGCGCCTCGAACTCGGCGTGCAGCTGGGGGACGATCCCGGAGCACGCGACGTAGCGCACGCGGTGCCCGCGCTCGACCTCGGGGTCGGGGGGCTGCTTCAGGAGATACACCGGCATCGTCCCCAGCACGTAGAAGAAGGTGGTCCCCGTCTCCTTCACGGTCTTCCAGAAGGTCGACGCCGAGAATCGCGGGAGGATGACGAGGGAGCAGCCGGCAACGAGCGCCATCCCCACGTTCCACTGCGGATCCATGTAGTAGAACGGCTGCGCCGTGAGGGCCACGTCGTCTTCGCCGACTCCCGAGAAGCGCACCGACCGCTCGGCGAGCCGGAGCCAGTACTCGTGGGAGAGCATGCACCCCTTGGGGGCGCCCGTAGTCCCGGAGGTGTACTGGATGTTGAGCAGGTCAGCCGGGCCGATGTCGCCGAGGTCGAGGTCGGCGCGTGCGGCGCGTACGTCAGCTGCAATCGCGCTCTCCCCTCGCCCATCGGCCGCCCCCGCTGGCACGTCGACGAGGGCGCGGAGCGCGGGAAGCGCCGGCGCGACCTCGCGCAACAGGGGGGCGAATGCAGGGTCCGCGAGCACGACCGAGGTCCCCGAGTTGCCTAACGTGTAGGCGAGGTCGTGCGCGCGGTACTGCACGTTGAGGGGGACCATCACCGCGCCTGCCTTGGCGATGGCCAACCAGGCGAGGGGAAAGTCGACACCATTGGGGAGCATCAGGGCGACGCGATCGCCGCGGCTGACGCCCTGCGCGCGGAGGACGTTGGCCAGCTGGTTCGTGCGTCGCTCGACCTGTTCGAACGAGAGACGCACCTCGCCAAAGCGGAGCAGGTCCCGCGTCCCGAATCGCGCGGCCGCCTGGCGCACCAGGTGCCCCACGCTGGGCGCCGGGAGAGAGTCGTGCGGAGGAGCGGCGCCTGTCATGCGTGCGTCGTTCGGGTGACCGTCGTGATCGATCAGTGGTGCCGCGTCTTCACGCGCAACACGTCCTCACCACTGGCCGCGCTCGCCCACGTTCGTGATCACGCTCCCGAGGCGATCGGCGGCGTTGCGCCAGTTGGTCTGCACCGATGACTGCGCCACGTCGGCGTTGCCCGTCTTGATGGCCTTGATGATGGTGACGTGCTCGGCGACCGAGGGCGTGAGGTCGCGCGACAGGAGGGAGACGTAGATGCGTTCGTAGCGCTCGGCCTGCGGCTTCACGGCGTCGTGCAGGGCGAGAAGACGGGGACCGGCCCCGACCTCGACGTACCGGCGATGGAACTTCTCGTCGAGTTCCCAGAGTCGGTTGTGGTTCTGCTGCTTGGCGTCGGCGGCCTTGCGGAACTGCTCGTTGATGGACGTGAGGTCCGCGACCAGCTTTTCACGCTCGGCGGCGGGGCGCTGCGCGGCGAACCGTGCGGCCAGTCCCTCGAGTTCCGCGACGATCGAGAAGAGCTCCCGCGCGTCCTCGCGCGTGAGCGGGGCGACGGTGGGTCGCGACTGCTGCAGAGCCGGCGAGTCGAGGATGTACCCTTCCTGCTGGAGGCGCTGGAGGGCGCCCCGCACTGGGGTTCGGGAGACGCCGAGGCGCTGCGCGACGTCGGTCTCGACGATGCGCGTCCCTGGGGCGAGTTGTCCCCGCACGATGAGTTCGCGCAGCTTCCGGTAGACCAGTTCGGGACGTGCCGCCCGCTGCGGGGCACCCTTCATCGTCGCGGCCATCAGGCGCCCTCCCCCGTGCGGCAGAAACCGGCTCTTCTCTCGCGGACCAATTTTGTATACAATTGCGTTCGACTCCTGACTCTATGACTCTTGTGGAAGGGACGCAAGAGCACCGGCCCCAACGATCCCCGCATGTCCAACCCTCTCGACACCGTTACGATCCGCGACCTCACCACGCTCGAGGAGTACACCGAGTGCGTGGACCTGCAGGAGGAGACGTGGGGGCGCGGCTTCTCGGAACGCGTTCCCGGGGCGATCCTTCGTGTCTCGCAGAAGATCGGCGGTGTCACCGCCGGCGCGTTCGACTGTAACGGACGCATGATCGGCTTTGTCTTCGGCATGACGGGCATTCGCGACGGGCGTCCGGCGCACTGGTCCGACATGCTGGCGGTGCGAGAGGAGGCGCGCGGGCGCCACATCGGCGACCGGCTCAAGCACTACCAGCGGGAAAGGTGCATTTCCCTTGGCGTCCAAACAATGCTCTGGACCGCCGACCCATTGGTGGCGCGCAACGCACACTTCAACATCAACCGCCTGGGGGCGCGCCCCGTGGAGTACGTCGAGAACATCTACGGCGCCAATACGGGGAGCACCTTGCACGGCGAGCTGCCGACGGACCGCTTCGTGTATGCGTGGGAGCTCATGGAGCCGTACACTCCGACGCCGGGGAGCGATGCCGTGCGGCCGGGTGACGGTGACCTGCCGCTGGCGAACCCGCTGGCCGGCGACGGACTTCCCGCCTTTGCAGCCGACGCCTCGGGGCGCGCGGTGCGCGTGCAGGTCCCGCACGACCTGGTGGCCGTCCAGGGCGCCGGGGGCGACGATGCCATGCGGTGGCGATTGAGCGTCCGCGCGGCCTTCGGCGCGCACTTCGCCCGCGGCCTCAAGGTCGTCCGGTTCGTCCGAGCCCAGGGCGGCGCCTACCCCTACTACGTCCTCGAAGCCTCGGCTTAGCACGTTCCGCCTCCCATTCACTCGTCCCCCCGTCCGACCACGCATGTTGCAGCTGACCAGCATCACCCTTCGTGAAATCGGGCTCCCGCTGCGCGAGCCGTTCCAGATCTCCTCCGGCACGATGACCGCGCGCCGCATCTGCCTCCTCGAGCTGCGCGACGCGAGCGGCGCCACGGCCTGGAGCGAGATGGTCGCCGACGACACCCCCAACTACACCTCGGAGACGATCGATACGGCGTGGCTGGCGATCACCAAGTGGGTGGCGCCGCGCGTCCTAGGCAAGAGCTTCGCCGCTCCGGGCGACGTGCACGCGGTGCTGGAGCAGGACTTCCGCGGGCACAACATGGCCAAGGCGGGGGTGGAGATGGGGATGTGGGGGGTCGAGGCCGAGCGGCTGCAGATCCCGCTGGCCCGCCTCATCGGGGGGACGCGCGACCGCATCCCGGTCGGGATTTCGTTAGGCATCCAGGCGTCACCCGACAAGCTGGTCGAGAAGGCGCGCGCCGCCCTGGCCGAGGGGTACCGCAAGATCAAGATCAAGATCAAGCCGGGGAAGGACGTCGAGTACGTGCGCGCCGTGCGCGAGACCTTCCCCGACGCCCCGATCATGGCCGACGCCAACAACGCCTACACGCTCGAGACGGCCGACGCCCTCGTGGCGATGGACGACCTGAACCTCATGATGTTCGAGCAGCCGCTCGACTGGGAGGACATCGTCCGGCACGCCGAGCTGCAACGCCGCCTCAAGACGCCGGTCTGCCTGGACGAGTCGATCACCTCGCTGGCCCGCGCGCAGGACATGGTGACGCTCGACGCGGGACGCATCATCAACATCAAGCCGGGGCGCGTGGGGGGCTTCGGCCCGTCGCTCGCGATCCACGACTTCTGCGAGTCGAAGGGGATCCCGGTCTGGTGCGGCGGGATGCTGGAGAGCGGGATCGGGCGCGCCTACAACGTGGCGCTCGCCTCGCTCCCCAACTTCCAGAAGCCGGGCGACGTGAGCCCCAGTGCGCGCTACTGGGCGCGCGACGTCGTCACGCCGGAGTGGACGATGTCGCCCGACGGCTACGTGACGGTCCCGCTCGACCGCCCCGGCATCGGAGTCACGGTCGACATGGACCGCATCGACGACCTCACCGTGCGCCTGGAGCGCCTGGGTGAGTAATTCGCGGGTCGTGATCAGCACGCCGACCACCGGCGTCCCGATCTACCTCGACGCCCCGGCGCCGGCCCGCGAGCGCTTCACGCACGACGAACTGGTGCGCCTCGTGGCCCTCCGCCGCGAGCTGCACCGCCACCCGGAACTGTCGTGGAAGGAGTACGCGACGTCCGACCGGCTCGCTGCCGTCGTCGAGTCGTTAGGCGGTGCGGTGACGCGTGTGGCCAACACCGGGATCGTGGCCCGCTTCAAGGGGCGCGACCCCGGCGCGCCGGTCGTCGCCGTGCGCGGCGACATCGACGCCCTCCCGATCCATGAGGAGACCGGACTCGACTACGCGTCGGCGGTTCCGGGGGTGATGCACGCCTGCGGGCACGACGTGCACGCCACCTGGGCCATCGGGGCCGCGATGGACCTCGTGCGTCACCCGGCGCGTGGCGATGTCCTCGTCGTCTTGCAGCCGGCGGAAGAAGTCGGCGCCGGCGCCCCCGCCATCCTCGCCAGCGGCGCGCTGGACGGCGTCGCGGCGATCTTCGGCGGCCATGTCGACCGGCGGTTCGACGTGGGGCAGGTCATCGCCGAGCCGGGGCCGTTGGCCGCCTCGGCCGACAGCTTCAGCATCACGCTGGTGGGGCGCGGGGCGCACGGTGCCCGTCCGCACGAGTCGGCCGATGCCGTCGTCGCCGCCGCGGCGGTCATCACCGCGCTGCAGACGATCGTCGCCCGCCGACTCGACCCCGCCGCCCCAGCCGTTTGCACCGTGGGGAGCGTCCACGCCGGGGTTGCGTCGAACGTCATCCCCGAGACTGCAACACTCACCGGCACGTTGCGGGCGATGGACCCGGTCACGCGGCGTCGCCTGGGCGAGGAGGTCACGCGCCTGGCCACCCAGGTCGGCGAGGCGTACGGCGTGCGCGCCGAGGTGGCGCTCGAACTGGGGACGCCGCCGATCGTGAACCCCGTGCGCGAGGCCGCGTGGGCGCGGCAGGCGGCGACCACGGTGTTGGGCGAGCACGCCGTCGTCCCGTTCGGGATCACCAACATGGGGGGCGAGGATTTCGCCTTCTACATGGAGAAGATCCCGGGGTGCTTCCTGCGCATCGGGGCACGCGAGCCCGGGGGGGCGTCGATCGCGGCGCACTCGCCGCGCTTCTACGCCGCGGACGGTTCGATCATGGTGGGGGCCGCGGTGCTGGCGGAGTGCGCGCGCGTGGCGAGCGAGGCCTTGGCGACCGCGTAGCACGCGCGAATCGAGGAGGCGTGAGGCGCGCCGACGGGCGCCGTGCCTCACGCACATCGCGGGGGCTACTTGAGCCAGCCCCCGAGGTCCCTCGCGATCGCCTGCAGCATGGCCGGCGTGAGCGCCACCGTCACGCGACGCTTCTGGTCCGCATCGACCACCTGCACCTGGTACGACGCCGCAGCGTTGGCGAAGTCGGCCGGATGGAAGACGTAGACGCCGGCATTCGGCACCGCCTTCTTGTCGCGCTTGTACGCGTCCGGGTTGCCGACGGCATGTATGGTCTGGCTCTCCAGCGGGACGAGCGGCGTTCCGTCGCGCGTGATCGTCATCGAGTAGAAGTCACCCTTCTTGGCGTCGAGCGGCTTGTCGGGGCGCTGCGGATAGGCAGCCTTGTCGGGGGCGATCTCGAGGACGACGACGGCGCGCCGTTCCTCGCGGTAGTCGCGCCACGCCCTCCACTCGAGGAGCGGGTCGGGGGGACCGGCTGGGGTCTTGGCCCCGATGTCGAACGGGTTGTCGGATGGCGCCGGCGCCGACCTGGCCATGCGCCAGGCCAGGACCTGCGGCGTCATGGCGAGGATGTCGAAGCCGCCCTGCGTCACGCGGTACTGCTGGAGGTCGACGTTCCCCGCCTCGGCCGCCGCGATTGCATCTGACGGCACGGGGCGCGCGGGCCACGAGCGGGTGAGCGTGGTGTCCGGGGTGATCCCCGCCGCCGCGCTACGCGCCGTGGCCAGGAGGGCACGCAGTGCGCCGGCGCCGACGATGGCGGTGGCCCCCTTGCGGCGGGTGACGATCCCGGCCACGCCCCCGGTCCTGGGGTTGAGGACCGGGGCCCCTAACGCCGCATTGCCGACCGCCCCCGCGGCGCCGAGCGAGGTGCCGTTCACCTTGGCGACAACCACCGATTGCTGCGTCACGCTGCTGCGCCCCACGACGCGGAGCGCGAGGAGCGAGTCGCCGACCGCCGCCGCCGTGGTCGCGGTGTCGCGCCGCCCCACGTCCAGCGTGCGGCAGCGCCGGCAGCGTCGCGGCGAGACCACGAGTGCGGCGACGCCATTGGCGCTGTCGATCGACGCGACGTTCGCCTTCACCGAGTGTTCGCCGTCGATGAAGACGTCGACGCGCTGGTCCGCGGGGACGAGTGACGCCGCGGTGAGGAAGATGCCCGATGAGTCGACGAGGAAGGCACTCCCGCGCCCGGCCGACGACGTCACGAAGAGGACGCCGCTTCGGGCGCGCTGCACGTACTCGCTGTCCGTACCCGCCGCGGCCGGAAGCGTCGCAGCGGGCGCGCTGTCGCTCGCGGCCGGCGCCGCGTCGCTGGCGACGGAGTCCGTGGCAGCGGTGACCGCCGGCGCAGGCTCCGCCTTCCCCCCCATCAACTTGGTGGCGGCGAAGCCGAGGACCACGATGCCTAACGCCGCGGCGGCAAGCATCCCCATCCTTCCGCCTCCTCCCTTCGCCGGGGCGTCTCCCGACGAGGCGTCGCCCGCCGGGGCGTTGACCACCGAGCCGCCAAGGTCGCTGATCGCGGGGAGCGGAGTGGTCGATGCCGCGTGACGCACCTTCACCGTCGGCGTCCCCTTGGTCACGCCCGGCGCAGGTTCGGCGGCGCGGGATGCGACGGTCTCGGCGGTGCGCGCCGCCCCCTCGCCGGAATCGCCGTCGCCCGACGCGCCGGGCGTTGCAGCCGGCGTCGCCGCCGGCGTCGCCACCGTCGGCGGGAGCGTCGGGCGTGGCAACGCCTGCGACTCGCTCGGCGGCGTCACCACGCTCACCGAGCGCTGCCCCGACGTCGGCGTCGGGTTGAGCGAGCTGCGCACCGCCGACATCGAGCGCACCGGCGTCGAGGTGTCGATCGCCATCCCGCCGCGGCTCGGCGTCGCCATGCGCTGCGAGAGGAGGAGGAGATAGGCCTGATCCTCTTCCGTCAGCGGCATCTCGCTCACCGCGGCGTCGAGCTCGGCGACGAACTCCATCGCGTCTGCATAACGAGCCGCCGGGTCGGCGCTCAGCGCCCGGTCGAACGCCGCCTGCAGTCCCGAGGGCCAGGCCACGTCGGGGAGCACTTCGGCCAGCGCACGCGGCTTGCCCAGCATGCGCGCCATGAGCGCGTCGCCGGCTGCGTTCGCCTTGAATGCCCCCTCGCCCGTGAGGACGCGGAAGGCGATGAGCGCGAGGGCGTACAGGTCCGAGCGCTCGTCGAGCGCGTCCCCCGTCAGCTGCTCCGGGCTCATGTAGTCCGGCGTGCCGACGATCATGCCGGTGGACGTGAACTGCTGCGTCCCGCGACTCATGACGCGCGCGATCCCGAAGTCGACCAGCTTGACCAGGTCGGTCCCGGCGCGCGTCCGGGCGATCATCACGTTGTCGGGCTTGAGATCGCGATGCAGGATCCCCATCCCGTGCGCGGCGACCAGCGCTTCCGACGTCTGCCGGATGATTTCCACGGCACGCACGGTGTGCAGACGCCCCTCGCGGTCGAGGATCGACGACAGCGGCTCGCCGGGCACGAACTCCATCGCCAGGTAGATCATCCCGTCCGACGTCTCGCCGAAGTCGTAGACCTGGGCGACGTTCGGATGGGAGATCTGCGACGCGTTCTCCGCCTCGCGATGGAAGCGCGACACCGCCACCGGATCGCCGACCATCCACGAGCGCATGAGCTTGACCGCCACCTTGCGCTTGATGCGCACGTGCTCCGCCAGGTACACCTCGCCCATCCCACCTTCGCCGAGCCGCTCCTGCACGAGGTAGCGGTCGGCGAGCACCGTCCCGATCAGCGAGTTGGCGCCACCACCGGACGCGATCAACGCCGCGCCGTCGATCGTGCAGAACCGATCGTCGTCGCTGTACTCCTTACCGCATTGGGGGCAGAGCTTGGCCACTCTTACGGGAGAAGACGAGAGGACGGGAAGACGAGAAGACGAGGGGGGCGGGCACGGGGAGCGAGTGCCGGCGGGGCGACGTCGGGTTGGGGCAGTTCAGGCGGGAGCCCTTACCACTCAGCAAAGTAAGGGCCGGAGGGCGGCTATTGGGCGTTCCGGATCAACTGCGCCCAGAATTTGATCCCGTGCGCGAAGTCCGCTAGCGGGGCCCGCTCATTTGTCCCGTGGGCCCCCGCGATGAGCGCCGGGGTGGCAACGGACGGCATGAAGCGGAAGATGTTCCGCGTGAGCCCCTCGTAGTGACGCGTATCCGTCGCGGCCCCGAGGAGATACGGGGTGGCGAGCGCGTCGGGATAGAGCTGGGCGATCGACTTCTCGAGCGTCGCGTACTCCGGGGTGTCGAACGGCGTCACGGGCGATGGTTCGCGCGCCGCGCCCAGCTGGCGGACCTTCACCGTCGTGTCCCCCACCACGCGCGCGACGTGGGCCAGTACCCCCTTGACCGAGTCGCCAGGGAGGATGCGGAAGTTGACCACCGCGGTGGCCCGGATGGGGAGGACGTTCTCCTTCGGGCTCCCGCTGGCCATGGTGACCGCGGTGGTGGTGCGGACCACCGACGCCGTCTGGGGATTGGCGACGAGCCCGCGGACGATGAGGGGGCGCGTGGCGCCGATGTTGGCGAAGGCAAAGCGCATCGCGAACGAGCCCTCGGATGCCACGTTGGTGAGGAAGGCTTGCGTGGCCGGGGTAAGGCGCGCCGGCATCTGCTCGTCCTCGAGGCGCGTGAGCGCCCTGGCGAGGGTGCCCAGCGCCGTGTGTTCCGGGGGCATGGAGGAGTGGCCCCCCGCGCCGGTCACGGACAACTCGATCGACATGGACGACTTCTCGGCGACGCCGATCATCGCGATCCGTCGCTTGACGCCGGGGACGACGCCGTCTGTGATGATCCCTCCCTCGTCGACGAGAAAGGCCACCTTGCCGTAGCGCTGCTGCAGGAGCTTGGCGATCTCGCCGGCGCCGTGATAGCCGCCGACCTCCTCGTCGTGGCCAAAGGCGAGGAGGACGGTGCGGGTGGGAGTGAAGCCCTGCGACACGAGGAGATCGACCCCTTCGAGGATCCCGATCACCGACGACTTGTCGTCCGTGGAACCGCGCCCCCACAGGAAACCGTCGGCGGTATCGCCGGCGAACGGCTGGTGCGTCCACATCGACTCGGTCCCGGGCTCGACCGGGACGACGTCGAAGTGCCCGGTGAGGAGGATCGGGGCTCGCGTGGTGTCACTCCCTTTCCAGGTGTAGAGCAGCGAGTAGCCGTTCACGACCTCGCGGGTGAGCGCCGAGTCGACGCGCGGGTAGGCGGTGCGGAGCCAATCGTGGAAGGCGAGGAAGGGACGCGCATCCCACTGCGCGGAGTCCTGAACGGAGATGGTCGGGAAGCGCACCGCCTCGCGCATGCGATCGACGGAGACGGTCGCGTTGGCGATGCCGGCGTCGGGGGCGAGTGGTGCCGGGGGACGCGGGACGAGGCGCGTCGCGCGCCAACTTCCAAAGGCGCCGAGGGCCGCGACGGCCAGGGCGACGACGGCGAGCAGTTTCTTGATCACGGTGAGAAGGAGCGAAGCGGAGGGTTCGATTATCGGACGACGGTGCCATCCCACCCGGGGCCGCGCAGCGCGCGCCCCGGCTTGGCGTTGGTGTGGCGCCCGTCGCGGAGAACACGAACCCCGTTCACCCACACCTGCTCGACGCCCACCGAGAGTTGATGCGGTTTCTGCGGCGTCGCGCGATCGATGATGGTGGCAGGATCGAAGATGACGACGTCGGCGAAGAGCCCTTCGCGCAGGAGGCCGCGATCGCGCAGCGCGAGGCGCGAGGCCACCGCGCCGCTCATGCGCCGCACCGCATCCTCCAGGGTGAGGAGCTTCTGCTCGCGCACGTACTGCCCCAGGATGCGGGGATACGTCCCGTACGAGCGCGGATGCACGACGATGGTGGTGCTGTCGGGATCGACGCCCCCCGCATCGGTGCCGATGGAGACCCACGGCGACTTGAGCTGCATGCGCACGTTCTCCTCGGACATCGTGAAGTTGATCTTGTCGAGGTCGTGCCCTTCGGAGAGGATGAGTTCGATGACGGCGTCGGGCCACGGGCGGTTCATCGCGGTGGCGATGTCGGCGAGGTATTTCCCCTCATAGGGCTTGTGCTCCGGCCTGGTGAAGCCGCCGATCATGTAGGCGCCGGGCCCCTCGCGCTGGCAGAGCGGTGCGCCGTTCATGTCGGTCATCTCGCGCACGATGCGCGCGCGTGTGTCCGCATTCCGCAGGTTGTCCATCAGCTTCCCGTTCTCGGCGGCCCAGTCGGGGAAGCACTCGCCGAGGTTGTTGCCGGAGAACGGGTAGGGGTACATCGTGGCGGCGACGTCGAGGCCGGAGGCACGCGCCGAGTCGATCTTGGCGACCATGGCGGGGGCCTTGCCCCAGTTGCGGCGGTTCGACGCCTTGAGGTGATAGATGTCGACGCGCACGCCCCCCTCGCGCCCGATGCGGAAGGCCTCGTCCATCGCCTCGAAGAGCGAGTCGTCCTCCGAGCGCATGTGGGTGATGTACTCCCCCTGGAAGGGAGCCATCGCCTTCGCCATCTCGACTAACTCCTGCGTGCTGGCGTACGACCCGGGCGGGTAAATGAGGGCGCTCGAGATGCCGAAGGCGCCGTTGCGCATGGCGTCGCGGACCACCGCGCGCATGGTGTCGAGCTGGGCCGGGTTGGGGGCGCCGGTCGCCTGCCCCATCACGTAGCCGCGCACCGTGGTGGCACCGAGGTACGACCCGGCGTTGACGGAGATGCCGTTCTTCTCCATGTCGGAGAGCCACATGCCGAAGCCGCGAGCTCCGCGATAGCGCCGCTCCATGGCGGCGCGCTGCGGCGTGGCATTCGACTCGGCGAGCGAGTCGACCCGGTCGTTGGACGGGGCCGGCGTCGTGGCCTCGCCCAGGATCTCGCTGGTGACTCCCTGCGTGACCTTGGAGAGGACGCGCCCGTCGCCCCACATGAGGGCGTCCCACGAGTGCGCCTGGATGTCGATGAAGCCCGGAGCCACCACACGGTTGCGCGCGTCGATGCGCTCGCGGGCGGTCGCGTTGCGCAGCCCGCCGGCGATGGTGATCGCCGCGATCCGGTCACCGCGGATGGCGAGGTCGCCGGCGAACCATGGGTTGCCGCTCCCGTCGACGATGCGCCCGTTCTCGATGACCACGTCGTACGGGCCCCGGTCCGGGGCGAGCCGCGAGGCGGGGCGACTGGTGCACGCCGCGATCGCGAACGCCGCGACCACGGGGGAGACTCGGATCATCCCTCGAACGGTGCGCACTGGGGAGGACATGTTGGAATTGGGTACGTGAGGCGAGTCCCACGGCCGCCGGGCGCGGGAACAGTCGAAGGCGGGGTAGTGCTTTTCTTCCGCCGGAAGGGTACGATATCTGTCGCCTGCTGGCCATCACCCCCTGGATGCCACGCGCACCCGCCCCGGCGGGGGAGGTTCATGTCGTGATGTACACTCGCCCATCGCGCCCCGATTCCGGCCAGCGCGCCGTTGTCGTTGCCGCCCTGCTCACCTGCCTAACGGCGCTCCCCGCCGCGGCCCAGAAGGGGGAAGTCGGGACCGGCGGCATCAAGGGGGTCGTGCGGGACTCGAGCGGCACCGCCGTCGAAGGGGCGCAGGTGTCGGTGAAGGGGGTCGATATCCACGGCGAAAGCGGCGCAGGGGGCGAGTTCCTCTTCGCCAAGGCGAGCGCCGGGCCGCTGACGATCCACGTGCGACGCATCGGATTCCTCCCCGAGTCGTCGACCGTCAACGTCCTGGCGGGGACGACCATCAACGCCGAGTTCATTCTCCGGCGCGTCGTGGTGGCGCTCACCCCCGTGGTGATCACCGGACGGCGCGAGATCACCGGGCGAATGGCTGGCTTCTATCAGCGCATGTCACGGGGGCACGGGCACTTCTTCACGCGCGAGCAGGTCGACAAGCGCAACCCGGCCAACATGACGGACCTGTTCCGCATGATTCCGGGGGTGCGCGTCGATACGCGCGGCTTCAACAACCAGGTGCGCTTCCGCGGGGCCCGCTGCGCCCCGCTCACCTGGCTCGATGGCTCGCCGCTCTACGCCGGCGAGTTCGACCTCGACTCGGTGGATCCGCGCTCCTTCGAGGGGATCGAGATCTACAGCGGCGCCGCGTCGGTCCCGGCCGAGTACCAGGGGAACCGCTCGATCTCCAGCGCCTGCGGGACAATCCTCCTCTGGTCCAAGCAGGGCGAGCTACGCCCGAAGAAGCGGAAGAAGGGGGACCTCTCGCCCGCGGCCGAGATCGCACAGGCCGTGCAACAGCTTTCCGTCTTCACCCCCGACCAGGTGGACCAGCAGGCGCGCGTCGACTCCACGCGGCTACAACGCCCGATCTACCCCGATTCGCTCTACAACAGCATGGTGCCGGGGCGTGTGCTGGCCGAGTTCGTGGTCGACGCCAAGGGGGCGGTGAACCTCGATACGTTCAACGTGGTGACGACAACGCACCCCGGCTTCGTCGAGTCGGTGCGCCTGTCGCTGAAGGACCAGGCCTTCTATCCCGCGGTACGCAAGGGACAGCCGGTGCAGCAGGTGGTGCAACTCCCCTTCACCTTCGTCCCCGATTCGTCGGCGGTGCGCAAGCGGTGAGGCTCGTCAGGCGGTGATGGCGTGGCTCGCAAGACAAACACCCGGCAGCGCCGATGGGCGCTGCCGGGTGTTCGCGTAGTGAGCGTCGACGCGGTCGATTGCGTTCAGCTGCGTTCAGCTGCGTTCAGCTGGCGGCCGGCGCGGTCGCCTCGCCCGCGGCGCGCGCCTCGGCTTCGGCGCGCAGTTCTTCCTCCTCGTCCTTCATCCACTGCGGAATGGCGACCGCCATCCCCATGGCGTGGAAGCCCTTGTCGACGTAGACCGTGGCGCCGGTGATCCCGCTGGCCAGCGGCGAGGCGAGGAAGGCGGCGGCGTGCCCGACTTCAATGGCCTGCAGGTCGTCGGTGAGCGGCGCGTTGAGGCGGTAGTAGCTCACCATCTTCTCGACGATCCCGATGGCGCTGGCCGCGCGCGAGGCGAGCGGGCCGGCCGAGATGGTGTTGACGCGAATTCCCCAGCGACGCCCGGCCTCGAAGGAGAGCTGGCGCGTGTCGGCCTCGAGCGCGGCCTTGGCGGTGGACATCCCGCCGCCGTAGCCGCGCACCACGCGCTCGGCGGCCAGGTACGAGAGCGAGAGGACCGATCCGCCCGGATTCATGAGCGGGCCCAGGGTGCGCACCATCGAGACCAGCGAGTAGGCGCTGGTGCCGACCGCGGCCAGGTAGCCAGCGCGCGACGTGTCGACCAGCGCCTTGCGGACCTCGGGGCCGTTGGCGAGGGAGTGGACGACGACGTCGATCCCGCCCTGGCCGAAGTCGGCGGCGATGGCGTTGGCCATCCCCGTGATCGAGAAGTCGCCGACGTCCTTGTACCGCTTGCTGGTGCGGATGTCCTCGGGGGCGTCGTCGAGCGTGTCGTAGGCGGCGTCGAGCGGGTAGATCCGCTTGAACTGGAGCAGCTCGCCGCTGGAGAGTCGCCGCGAGTCGTCGATCTTTCCGCGGTCGAGGAGGTTGCGGAAGATGTTGAGCGCGGGGGGCCAGGTGGCGACCACGATCTCCGCGCCGGCCTCGGCCATGGCCTTGGCAATCGCGAAGCCGAATCCGTTGTCGTCGGCGACGCCCGCCACGAGGGCGCGCTTGCCGGTCAGGTCAATGGAAAGCATGGGAGGTATATCGCCCGGTCTAGGGGGGCGTCGCAAGTCGGTGACGCGCCCAGTCGGTCCCCCTTCACGGGGGCTTCGCGACAACTTAAGGTGCGGAGGCCGTCGGCCGCTGGCAGTGCCCCTCACCCGCGCCCTCATGAGCGCCATTCCGAGCGCTTCGATCACCTCCGAGCAGGCGACGCCGAACCTGTCGCTGACGGCGCTGTACGAGGCCCCGCCCTCCGCGGCCCCGACCACGGATGAGGACGCGGTCCAGTTCGTGACGCTCGCCGCACGCGCCTACGCCGCCGTGGACGAGATCCCGGCACGAACGGAGGAGGGGCTGGAATACCTCGCGCGTCACCTGGGCTTCACCGCCGATTGCACCGCGACCGCGACGGCGATCTTCCTGACGTTGTCCAAGGGGGGGAGGCGCTGGACCGAGGTGATTCGTGTGCGCGCGTCGAGCCCCGACTTCACGCGCGCCGTGGCGCTGCACCGTGTGCTGGAGCGCGTGGCGAAGGACGAGATCACCCCGCGCGACGCCGCCGAACGCCTGACGACGCTGCTGGGGTGGCGCGCGCAGTCGAGCATCCTGCTCGATACGCTCGCGGGGGCGCTGCTCAGCGCCTCGGCGGCGCTCCTGTTGCGCGCCGACCTGTCGGAGATGGGGCTGGTCGCGCTGCTGGGGGCGACGGTGGGCGCGGTCTTGCACCTGGTGGCCGGACGCGAGACGTTGATGCCGCTGGCGACCGTGCTGCTGGCGGCGATGGCGTCGGGGGCCGCGTTCGGCTTCGACCGCCTGAACATCGCCGACATCCGCCCCGTCCCGGTGCTGGTGGCCTCGCTGGTGATCCTCCTGCCGGGGTGGCGGCTGACGGTGTCGATGAGCGAGTTGGCGCAGGGGCACTGGACGGCGGGGTCGGGGCGCTTCCTGGCCGGTGTGGTCACACTCCTGCTGCTGGTGGTTGGAGTGGTGGTGGGGCAGCAGGCCGTGGCGTCGAATGAAAAGGCGCGCCTGATCCTCCCGGCCGCCACCAACCTCCCGGCGTGGATCCGCGTCCTGTCGCCGCTGGTGGCGGGGCTCTCGATGACGCACCTGTTCAACGCGCGGCGGCGCGACGCGCCCTGGATCATGTTGATCTGCGTGATCACGTCGCTGGTGGCGTATGGCGGGGGGATCCTGCTCGGCTCCAACGCGGGCGCCTTTGTCGGGGCGTTCACGGCGACGGCGGCGAGCATCCTGCTGGCGCGGCGCCTGCGCCTGCCGTACGCCGTGTTGCAGCAGCCGGCGACGGTGCTCCTGGTGCCGGGGACGATCGGGTTCCTGAGCTTTGGATCGTTGGTGGACCAGAACGTGAACCGCGCGATCCAGACCGGGTTCCTCATGCTCATGGTCGCGCTGACGCTATCCATCGGTGCGCTGCTGGCGCGCGTGGCGCTGCGGCAGGGGATGGCGCGCGAGTACGAGCGGTGAACGACCCGCGGGAGGAGGCGCCGCCCCCGCTGGAGCTGGAGCCGCTCCCGCCGGCGAGCGCCCCTGCCCCGCTCCTGCCAACGGCGGCGCGCACGCGCACCTTCGCGCGCGGGCTCTGGCGCATCGCTGCCGCCGACGTCTCGGCCGACAATCGCGTGCACCTGCTCAAGGATGGGCCGGCGACGTTCGACGCGATGCTCGCGGCGATCGGCGAGGCAACCGCGCGCGTCGACTTCGAGGGGTACATCTTCCGCGACGACGAGGTCGGGGTGCGCTTCAAGGAGGCGCTGATCGAGGCGGCAATGCGCGGCGTCGAGGTGCGGGTGCTCGTGGACTGGGTGGGGCGCATGGGGACGCCGATGCGCTTCTTCAGGGAGATGGCGACGTTCGGCGTGACAGTGAAGCTCTTTTCGCCGCCGGGTTTCCATCGTTGGGGTGGAGTCCTGCCGCGCGACCATCGCAAGCTGGTCGTGGCGGACGGTGCGGTGGCGGTGACCGGGGGGATCGGGATCGGGAAGGAGTGGAAGCACGGCGTGCTGCGCCGAAAGCGCGCCCCGTGGCGCGACACCGCGGTGCGCATCGCCGGGCCGGCGGCGGTGGACATGCACGAGTCGTTCGAGCGGATGTGGGCGCGCGCGCACCTGGGGCGCCCCAAGGGGCTGCGCCTCATCCGCCGCCCCAGCGCCTCGCACCTCGACCCGCAGGTGGATCCGCCATCGCTGGTGGGGATCATCGAGGGAGAGCCGGGGCGCATGCGCGTCTCGCGCGCGTTGCAGATGCAGGCGTTAGGCGCGGAGCGCACCATCTGGATCGCCAGCGCCTACTTCGCGCCGTCGCTGGGGATGGTGGAGGCGCTGGCCGGCGCGGCGCGCGACGGCGTGGACGTGCGCATCCTCGTCCCGTCGCGCTACGATCACCCGTGGCTCCGCACCATCATCGCCCCGTTCTACTCGCGCCTCTTCAAGCACGGCGTGCGCATCTGGGAATGGCGCGGCGAGATGATGCACGCCAAGACCAACGTGGTCGATGGGCGCTGGGTGCGCGTGGGCTCGACCGACTTCAACGTCCTGGGCGTGGCGATCAACTACGAACTCGACGCGGTGATCGAGGACGCCACGCTGGGCGAGCAAGCCGAGGCGATGTTCCTGGAGGACCTGGAGCGGGCGCGGGAGATCCGCTGGCGGGGCACCCTTTCGGGGTGAGAAGACGAGAGGACGAGGGGGGGCGTTCGACGGTGGACTCGCCTTCTCGTCTTCTCGTCCCCCGCTCTTTCCCGTAAGATCTGCCGTCCCCACACCCGGATGGTTCCGATGCGGTTCGCTCGTGTCATGTGTGCGCTGCCGGCGGCGGTGCTCGTGCTGGCGGCTCCCGTCCTTCCCGCCCAGGAGAAGGCGGTCGACACGCTCCTGACGGTCAATCACTACCTCGACTTCGAGAACGTTGGCGCGCCGCAGGTTTCACCTGACGGGGCACGGATCATCTACACGCGGCGGTCGGTCGACAAGCAGAAGGACTCGTTCGAGTCGGCGCTGTGGATCATGAACGCCGACGGCTCGGAGAACCGCTTCCTCGCGCGCGGTGGCGACGCCGTCTGGTCGCCCGACGGGACGCGCATCGCCTACATCGGCGAGGGACAGCCTGGCGGCGCGCAGATCTTCGTGCGGTGGATGAACGCCGAGGGGGCGACGTCGCAGGTGACGCGCGTGGAGCGCGCACCGGGCGACCTCGCATGGTCGCCGGACGGGAAGTGGATCGGCTTCGCGATGTTCACCCCAAAGGCCGAAAGCTGGGCGATCGACATGCCGGCGGCGCCGCCGGGGGCGCAGTGGACGCCGGCGCCGCGCTACGTCAACACGGTGCACTACCGCGCCGACCGGCGCGGCTTCCTGGACCAGGGCTTCGTGCACCTCTTCGTCGTCCCGGCGGACGGCGGGACGGCGCGGCAGCTGACGAAGGGCGACTGGAACGCCGGCTCGCGCTTCGACGGACAGCCCGGCTCCGTAGGGTGGAGCTGGTCGGCCGACGGCGCGTCGATCGTCTTCGACGGGTTGATGAGCAACGAGTCCGACAAGAACTACCGCGACTCCGACATCAACGTCGTGGACGTGGCGACGGGGGCGATGAAGAAGCTCACGTCGCAGCGCGGGAGCTGGTCCAACCCGGTCGTGTCGCCTAACGGGGAGTGGATCGCCTTCAGCGGCTATCCCTACACCGACGACACCTATCACACGTCCGAGCTCTACCTCATGAAGCGCGACGGCTCGGGGATGAAGAAGATCTCCGGGACGCTCGACCGCGACATGGGGGAGATCTTCTGGGCGGGGGACAACAGCGGCGTCTACGTCAACGTGCAGGATCGCGGCTCCTCGCAACTCTTCTTTGCCAGCGTGGCCGGTGCGGTGCGCCAGCTCAGCCAGGGGGCGCAGATGCTCGCCGTTTCGTCGATCGCAAAGAACGGCGTCGTCGCCGCGGTGCGCTCGACGCCGACGGAACCGGGGGACGTCGTGACCTTCGCGCTGGCGACGCCGCAGAAGGTCTCGCGCCTGACGAGTGTCAACGCCGACATCCTGGGCAACAAGCGGCTGGCATCGACCGAGGAGGTGTGGCTCACATCGACCGGCGGGACCAAGGTGCAGGGGTGGATCGTGAAGCCCCCCAACTTCGACGCGTCGAAGAAGTGGCCGATGATCATGGAGATCCACGGCGGCCCGCACGGGATGTACGGCGTCGGCTTCAGCTACATGTACCAGAACTTCGCCGCCAACGGCTACGTGGTGCTGTACACGAATCCGCGCGGCTCCACCGGGTACGGCACCGATTTCGGCCGGGCGATCAGCAAGCGCTATCCCGGCGTCGACTACGAAGACCTGATGGCCGCCGTCGATACGGTAGTGGGGCGCGGCTACATCGACACGTCCCGCATGTACGTCGGAGGGTGCAGCGGTGGCGGTGTCCTCTCGGCGTGGATCGTGGGGCACACGAACCGATTCGCCGGTGCGGCGGTGCGGTGCCCGGTGATGAACTGGATCTCCTTCGCCGGAAACGCCGACGTTCCGTACTTCACCAACGGCTGGTTCGAGAAGCCGTACTGGGAAGATCCGAAGCCATGGCTCGACCAGTCGCCCCTGATGTACGTCGGCAAGGTGACGACGCCGACGGTGATCATGACGGGTGAGCTCGACCTGCGCACGCCGATGTCGCAGTCGGAAGAGTTCTACCAGGCGCTCAAGCAGCGCGGCGTACCGACGGCGCTCCTTCGCTTCCAGGGCGAGTACCACGGGACGAGTTCGAAGCCGAGCAACTTCCTGCGCACGCAACTCTACATGATGAGTTGGTATCAGCAGCACCGGCGCGACAAGGCCGCCATGTAAAGAGTGCAGCAGACGAGAGGACGAGTTCGGCGTGGAGCGCTTCCGAGTGCTTCGCCCGAGGGTCGTCCTCTCGTCCTCTCGTCCTCTCCTACTTGAGTCCGATCGCCAGGCCGGCGCGCAACACCAGGTTGCTCCCATTGCCACTGGAGCCTTCGATCTTCGTCTTTCCGAGCCCGGAGACGTCGACCTCGATGTCGCTGAACTTGATGAGGCCATAGGTCGCGCCGAGGTCCAGGTTCACCTTGGGCGAAAGACGGATCAGGACGCCGCCGCCGCCGTTGACCTGCGCGCCGCTTGCCGTCGCCGACACGGTGGTCCCGTTCATATCGAGATCGAGCGACTGCTGAAGAAACGCGAGGCGCGCCGACACGTATGGGGCAAACTGCGAACTGCCGACGTCGAGAACGCGACGCGGTTCGAAGAAGAGCCCCGCCAGGGTAACGGTTTCGTTGCCGAGCGTGGCGTCATCGAACTTGTGGGACGAGCCCTGCAACCCGAAGCCGTACGACCAGGCGCCGGGGGTAATCCGGAACTGCGCCTCGATCCCGGCGCCGCTCTTGAGACCATCATACGCCTCGCCGAAGGTGCCGACGAAGATCCCCGATGCCTGCACGGAGTAGCGCTGCGCCGACTGGGCGTTGGCGCTCGCGGGGGTTGCGATGAGGATGAGAGCAGCAGCGGCGAGGGCGGCGAGCACGGCGCGCGCAGAGGTCGGGCGGATCACGGACTGGGCGAAGTGCATGGGAGGCATGGTGTTGACCCGGGGGCGAAAGGGGTGTCGGAGAAGTGCGACCAGCGCGGTGTCGTGGCGCGCGGCGCGCGAGGCAACGGTGGTGCGTGGAGACCGTGGTCCGATGGGTCTTCACCCCCACACGCGCGGCGGCCCGGGAATTCGGCTCATGCCCAGTGCGCCGGCGCGGGCGCCTTCCGGTGACGGGCACCGATGAGCCGTTCAGTTCGGCGACTGCGCTTGTCAGGTAGCGGGCCGAAGCGGAGGATTGGTACCGACTGGCCCGCTTCGTGCCACGTCCTCGAGGGCACCCATCCACCCGTGCTCGCGCCGTGACTCCCTCCATTCCTTCTCCTCCCTCCCCCGAGACGCCCCACGCGTCGACTCCGGCCAGCGGAGGGCGCACGCACGACGTCACGCGCCTCCTGCTCGACCTGCAGCACGGGCGCGAGGGCGCCTCGGACCAGCTCGTCCCGCTCGTCTACTCGGAGCTGCACGACCTGGCGGTGCACTACATGCGCAACGAGCGCGCCGATCACACGTTGCAGCCGACGGCGCTCGTCCACGAGGCGTACATGCGCCTGGTCGACCAGCGGAACGCGTCGTGGCAGAACCGGTCGCACTTCTTCGGGATCGCCGCGCAGGCGATGCGACGCATCCTGGTGGACCACGCGCGCCGCAAGCGCGCCACCAAGCGCGAAGGGGGCGAGCGCGTGACGCTCGATGAATCGGTGGCCGAGGCACCGCAGCGTTCGGTGGACCTCATTGCGCTCGACGACGCTCTGCTCAAGCTGGCCGCGCTCGACCCACGCCAGGCCAAGGTCGTCGAGCTGCGCTACTTCGGCGGGTTGGACATCGAGCAGGTGGCGGAATCGATCGGCATCTCCCCAGCGACGGTGAAGCGCGACTGGACCTTCGCGCGCGCCTTCCTGCAGCGGGAGATGGACGGCGCGTGAGCCAACGCGTGGGCGAGACGCCGGGAGTGGCATCGCCATCGTCCGCCCCTCCGACGCCGATCACGCCGACGCGGCTGGTGCGGATCCGGGAGCTGTTCGACGCGGCGCTGGAGGTCCCCACCGCGGAGCGCGCCGCCTTCCTCGCCGGCCACTGCGCCGACGACCCCACGCTCCACGGCGAGGTCGCCAGCCTCCTCGCCGCCCTCGAGCGCGGGAGCGACACGTGGGACCGCCCGTTAGGCAGTGTCCTGGCCGACGCCGCCGCCGAGCGGGATGATGAGGCGGCCGTGGGGCGTCGGATCGGCGCGTACGCGCTCACCCGCCTCCTCGGCTACGGCGGCATGGGCGCCGTCTACGAAGGCGTCCGCGCCGACGACCAGTTCCAGAAACGCGTCGCCCTCAAGTTCCTCCGCCGCGGCCTCGCCGGCGACCTCGCCATCCGCCGCTTCCGCTACGAACGCCAGATCCTCGCCTCCCTCAACCACCCCAACATCGCCGCCCTCCTCGACGGCGGCGTCACCCCGGACGGCCAGCCCTACATCGTCATGGAGTTCGTCGACGGCGTCCCCATCACCTCCTACGCCGCCCAGCGCCGCCTCGACGTCCCCCAGCGCCTCCTGCTCCTCCGCCAGGTCCTCGCCGCCGTCCAGCACGCCCACCAGCACCTCGTCGTCCACCGCGACCTCAAGCCCGGCAACATCCTCGTCACCGCCGACGGCACCGTCAAACTCCTCGACTTCGGCATCGCCCGCCTCCTCCGCGAGGGCGAGGGGCCCGACCAGCTCCCCCCGACCCAGGGCGGGCTCCACGCCTTCACCCCGGACTACGCCAGTCCCGAGCAGGTCCGCGGCCTCCCCGTGGCCCCCTCGAGCGATCTCTACTCCTGCGGCGTCATTGCCTGCGAGCTCCTCGCCGGCGCCCGCCCCTTCACCTTCGACGGGCAGCTCTTTGCCGAGTGGCAGCAGCGCATCTGCGAGGAGCCGGCCCCGCTCCCCTCGGCGCTCGTCACGGCCAGCGCGGCGGCCACCTTTGGCGAGGGGAGTGCGGAGCGCCTGCGGCGGCGGCTGCGCGGCGATCTCGACGCGATCGTGCAGCAGGCGCTGCGCAAGGAGCCGGCGCGCCGCTACGGAAGTGCCGAGCAGCTGGGCGAGGATCTGCGCCGCCATCTCGACGGCCTCCCCGTCGCCGCCCGCCGCGACACCCTCGGCTACCGCCTCGGCAAGTTCCTCCGCCGCCGGCGCGTCGAAGTGGCGGCGACGCTCGTCGTGGCGCTGTCGCTCGTTGGAGGGGTGGTCGCCGCCACGCGGCAGACGCGGCGAGCGGAGTTGGAACGCAAGAAGATGGAGCAGGTGAACGAGTTTCTCTCCACGATGCTCTCGGCGGTCGATCCGGGCTACAGCGGGCGCGATGTGACCGTGGCGCAGGTGCTCGACCGGGCGGTGGAGGACATCGGGAAGCAGAAGCTCGATCCCGAGATCGAGGGCGAGCTGCAACACACCATCGGGCAGACGTTCTACGGGCTGGGGATCTACAAGGAAGCGGAGGATCACATCCGTCGCGCCTACGCCCTGCGTGAGCGGTCGTATGGTGAGCTGGACCAGCGCTCGGCGCAGACCTACTCGTACCTGGTGGCACTGGCCGAGGCGCGCGGCGCGTTTGCCGAGGCGGAGTCGCTCGCGAAGGTCAATGTCTCGCAGCAGCGCCGCATGCCGCGCAGCCAGCAGAAGCCGAGCGAGATGGCGACGGCGCTGGACAACCTGGCGCGCATGGTGGAGCACCGCGGGCGACTCGACGAGGCGTTGTCGATCAAGCTGCAATCGATCGCGCTGCGTCGCGCCTCCAACGATTCGGCCACGCGCGTGTCGCTCCCGTACACGCTCAACAACCTCGCGGTGGCCTACATGTATCGCGGGGAGCGGGAGAAGGCCGATACGCTGATGCGCGAGGCGCTGACGGTCGAGGCCAGCGTGCACGGTCGCAAGGGCCCTAACTACGGAAGCCTGCTGCGCGGCTATGCCGACCTGCGTGACCAGATGGGGGCGCACGCCGAAGGCGACTCGCTCATCCACGAGTCCATTCGCGTCCTCGAGGCGAGCGTGGGGGTGCACCACACCGAGTACCTGCGCGCCGTGAGCCTGCTGGCACAGATGCGCTACATGGCCAACGACATGCAGGGGACGATCGACGCGGCGCGGCGCGTCGTCCCCGAGATCGGGGCGGGGATGCACGAGGGAGAGCCATCGTCCGCATCGGTGCTGCAGGCACTCGGGCTCGCGCTCGACTCGCTCAAGCGGCACGCGGCCGCCGACACGGCGCTCGCACGCTCGCTGGCGATTCGCCGGAAGTACATGCCGCCGGACCACTGGGCGATCGCGTCGTCGGAGGCGGTGTACGGCTATCACCTGGGGCTCGTCGGGCGCAACGCGGAGGCGGAGCAGATGCTGGCCGCCGCGTACGCGAAGCTCGTCGCCTCGCGCGGGGCCGACAATCCGGTCACGCAGCGCGTCGCGGTGCGGCTGGCGGAGCTGATGGAGAAGCTCGGGCGCACCGCGGACGCCAAGGTATGGCGTGCCAGGGGATGACGGAGCGTCTCGCATGACGTCGCAGCCAGGAATGACGCCGACGCGGCTGGTGCGGATCCGGGAGCTGTTCGACGCGGCGCTGGAGGTCCCCACCGCGGAGCGCGCCGCCTTCCTCGCCGGCCACTGCGCCGACGACCCCACGCTCCACGGCGAGGTCGCCAGCCTCCTCGCCGCCCTCGAGCGCGGGAGCGACACGTGGGACCGCCCGTTAGGCAGTGTCCTGGCCGACGCCGCCGCCGAGCGGGATGATGAAGCGGCCGTGGGGCGTCGGATCGGGGCGTACGCGCTCACCCGCCTCCTCGGCTACGGCGGCATGGGCGCCGTCTACGAAGGCGTCCGCGCCGACGACCAGTTCCAGAAACGCGTCGCCCTCAAGTTCCTCCGCCGCGGCCTCGCCGGCGACCTCGCCATCCGCCGCTTCCGCTACGAACGCCAGATCCTCGCCTCCCTCAACCACCCCAACATCGCCGCCCTCCTCGACGGCGGCGTCACCCCGGACGGCCAGCCCTACATCGTCATGGAGTTCGTCGACGGCGTCCCCATCACCTCCTACGCCGCCCAGCGCCGCCTCGACGTCCCCCAGCGCCTCCTGCTCCTCCGCCAGGTCCTCGCCGCCGTCCAGCACGCCCACCAGCACCTCGTCGTCCACCGCGACCTCAAGCCCGGCAACATCCTCGTCACCGCCGACGGCACCGTCAAACTCCTCGACTTCGGCATCGCCCGCCTCCTCCGCGAGGGCGAGGGGCCCGACCAGCTCCCCCCGACCCAGGGCGGGCTCCACGCCTTCACCCCGGACTACGCCAGTCCCGAGCAGGTCCGCGGCCTCCCCGTGGCCCCCTCGAGCGATCTCTACTCCTGCGGCGTCATTGCCTGCGAGCTCCTCGCCGGCGCCCGCCCCTTCACCTTCGACGGGCAGCTCTTTGCCGAGTGGCAGCAGCGCATCTGCGAGGAGCCGGCCCCGCTCCCCTCGGCGCTCGTCACGGCCAGCGCGGCGGCCACCTTTGGCGAGGGGAGTGCGGAGCGCCTGCGGCGGCGGCTGCGCGGCGATCTCGACGCGATCGTGCAGCAGGCGCTGCGCAAGGAGCCGGCGCGCCGCTACGGAAGTGCCGAGCAGCTGGGCGAGGATCTGCGCCGGCACCTCGACGGCCTCCCCGTCGCCGCCCGCCGCGACACCCTCGGCTACCGCCTCGGCAAGTTCCTCCGCCGCCGGCGCGTCGAAGTGGTAGGTGGCGTGATTGCAGCGCTGTCGCTGGTCGGCGGCGTGATTGCCACGACTCGCCAGGCACGCGTCGCGGAGCTGGAACGTGCCAAGGTGCAACAGGTCAACGCCTTTCTGTCGTCGATGCTCGCCGCGGTCGACCCGGGAAATGCAGGGCGTGAGGTGACGGTGGCGCAGGTGCTGTCGCAGGCGGCGAGAGATGTCGAGGGACAGCATCTCGCCCCCGAAGTGGAGGCGCAGATCCGTCACACCATCGGGCAGACGTACACCGAGCTTGGGCTCTACGACTCGGCCAAGGTGCACATCGAGCGGGCCGTCGCGTTGCGTCGCCGCGAGTTCGGCACGGTCGACTCGCGCACCAGCATGTCGCTCTCCTACCTGGCAGCGCTCGCCGAGGCGCGCGGCGACTTTGCGGAGGCCGAGAAGATCGGGCACGAGATGGTCGCCATCCAGCGTGCGCTGGTCCCGCGCCAGCCCAGCGAACTCGCCACCGCCTACGACAACGTGGCGCGCTACATCGAGCAGCAGGGGCGCATCGAGGAGGCGATGAAGTACAAACTGGCGGCAGCGGACATCCGCCGCGTCAGTCACGACTCAGCCTCGATGGAGGCACTCCCCTTCACGCTCGTGAACCTCTCGGTCTCGTACCAGTACCAGGGAGACCTGGCGCGCGCCGAGTCGCTCGCCGTGGAGGCCGTGGCGGCCGAAGAGCGCATCCATGGACGTGCCTCGGTGACATTCGGCGCCGCCATGCGAAACCTCTCCAGCGTCTACGAGAGCCAGCATCGGTACGCCGAGGCCGATTCGACCGCGGTGCTGTCGATGAATGTCCTCCGCGCGACCGTCGGGGCGGCGCACCCGGAGTACCTGCGCGCCGTGTCGCAGCGCGCGGTGGTCCTGGTGGGAGCCAAGCGATGGGACATCGCCGAGCCGGTGGCGCGCGAGGTGGTGAACCAGATCGGCGCTGCCATGCCGGAAGCCAACCCGCAGGCCGCGGTCGCCCTGCAGAACCTCGGCCTCGCCCTCGCGGCGCTCGGGAGGCCGGCCGGTGCCGACTCCGCCTTCCGACGCTCGCTGGCAATCCGCCGGAAGTTCCTCCCTCCCGACCATTGGGCGATCGCCTCGTCGGAGAGCGTGTTGGGGCACCACCTGGCGATGAACGGCCGGGTGGCCGAGGGCGAGGGGATGCTGCGGCGGGCCTACGCCGCGCTCGTGGAGTCGCGCGGCGCGGACGCCGGCCCGACCAAGGCGACCGCACGGCGCCTGGCGGAGGTGATGGAGAAGACCGGACGCGCATCCGCAGCGCGGGAGTGGCGCCAGAAGTCGGAATAGCCACCACACTTCACACGAAGAGAGGACGAGAGGACGAGAAGCCCGACCTGGAGCGCTGACACTCGGCGCCGACGGACGGTCCCTCTCGTCTTCTCGTCTTCTCGTGCATGAGCCGAATCGCGCCCGAGGTGCGCGTGTCCTGGTGAGCACCAAGCGGCCCACGCCGCGATCCGCAGGTCCCCGACCCCGGTTCCTCCCCAGGAGACTTCACCATGGAACGCGTCATCCTTCGCCACCTCAAGGGCTCCAAGGCTTCGCAGCTCGAGGAGTTCCCGTTGCAGCAGTTCGCCGAGCTCACCATCGGGCGCGACCCGAACTCGACCATCCGCTTTGACCCCGAGAAGGACGACCTGGTGGGGCGGCAGCATGCGCGGATCTCGAAGGACGCGGCCGATCCGTATCGCTTCAAGCTGCAGGACCTCAACTCGCGCAACGGGACCTTCCTCAACAAGCTGCGCGTGGTTGGGGAGATGCCGTTGCAGCCGGGCGACGTGATCCAGCTGGGCGCAGGCGGCCCGGAGCTGCAGTTCGACCTCGACCCGCTCCCGGCCATTTACGTCAAGGCGACGCGGCTGGGAGTGGCGGGTCCGGTGGGGGCGACGGTGCAGGGGGTGAACGAGACGCGCGTGAGCGGGGTGGCACAGGGGTCGGGCGCGGCCGCCTCGGCGAGCGCCGGGCATGCGGCGCCGGCGCCTAACGCCATCGGCAAGGCGACGGTCGAGCGGATGATCGGTGAGACCAAGGCCAAGTCCAACCGCAACACGATGATGGTTGGCGCGGCGGCGTTGCTGCTGGTGGTCGCGGCGGCCGGCTACGCCAAGAAGGTCTCCGACGAGAAGGCGCGCGAGGCCGAGCGGAAGGCCAGCGTGGCCATCAATGCCACGAAGGACAGCGTGACCAAGGCGCAGCAGGCGGGGCTGGCCGCGCTCGACGAGAAGCTGGGGCGCGCCGGCGAGCTCTCCAAGCAGCTGCAACCGTCGGAGATCGCCGAGAAGTTCGGCGCCGCGGTGGTGCAGGTCGACTTCAGCTGGAAGCTCACCTATCGCGA
The DNA here is from genome assembly GCA_046327755.1 of Gemmatimonadaceae bacterium. Lineage (GTDB taxonomy): Bacteria > Gemmatimonadota > Gemmatimonadetes > Gemmatimonadales > Gemmatimonadaceae > SCN-70-22. Next base: position 87,054 of record JAXLXW010000006.1, on the reverse strand, counting down.
GACGGGCGGGCAGGTCTATCACCGCGTGATCGCCAACCGCTACCGGGGAAAGGATGGGCGCTTCCACCCGATCATCGACAACGGGCGCGAGGGGCTTCCGGCGTACGTGCAGGTCGACAACGGGATCGAGCCGGCGCTCACGCTCGACCAGAACTCGGGGCGCCCGATCGGCGTGAGCTCGCGTGGCTCGGGCTTCGTGGTGACGTCCAACGGCTTCATCATCACGAACCGCCACGTGGCGTACAACTGGCAGACGTGGTATCGCTTCGACTCGCAGGGCGACGTGGGGCCGGTCATCAACCCGCGCACCGGTGGCGTGCTGCTCGATGCGTCGGGGAGCCCGGTGCTCACGCGGCCGCCGCAGCAGTGGATCCCGTCGGAGACCAAGCAGGCCGGCCCCAAGGGGGACATCGGCGACTTCCAGGCGCGCGTCGAGTACCTGATGGTGCGCTTCCCGAAGGACCCGACGCCGTTCGAGGCGCAGAACGTCCGCCCGTCGCAGCGCCACGACGTCGCGCTCATCAAGGTCGACGCGCCACCCACGCTGCAGTACGTCAACATGGTCGACACCTACGACCAGACCAAGCAGGGCGACGCGGTGACGGTGATGGGGTATCCTGGCGTCTCGGACGAGGTGATCACGCTCATCAAGTCGCGCGACATGTTCAACCGTGAGGTGCAACAGCGCGTCCTGCCGATGCCGACGCTGTCGACGGGGAACATCGGGAAGATCCTGCGCGCCGCCGATGCGGAAGTGCGCGACGGCTTCATGACCTTTGCGCCGAGCGGCGACACGTACCAGCTGACGATCAACTCGACGGGTGGCGGCAACAGTGGCGGCCCGATGTTCGACGCCACGGGGGCGGTGATCGGGATCTACTTCGCGGGCAAGACGATGGACGCCCAGATCTCGTTCGCGATCCCGATCCGCTACGCGATGGAACTCCTCCGCATCGGCGACCCGACCAACGGGCGCTAGATCCGACAGCTGCAACCGAGCCCTCGCCGGACCTCCCCATGACCGCCGGACTTCCCATGCACAGCTCGATCGGCCCGTACCGGGTGGTCGACTACATCGGGGCCGGCGGCATGGGGACGGTCTATCGGGTGGCCCATCGTGCCACGGGGCGCGTGGCGGCGGCCAAGGTGCTCAACACCGCGGCCGCCCCTCGCGCCCTCGAACGCTTTCGCAACGAAGCGCGCATCCTCCAGGCGCTGTCGCATCCCGCGATCTCCCAGATGTACGAGTTCCTCGAGGTCAACGGGGCGCCGTGCCTGGTGATGGAGTACGTGGACGGCGAGACGCTGGAACAGCTCATCCGCACGCGCGGTCCCCTCCCGCTGGCCGACGCGATCCGCATCTTCGCCGCGCTCGCCGACGCCGTCAGCTACATCCACCAGCGCGGCATCGTGCACCGCGACCTGAAGACGAACAACGTCAAGGTCGACGCACTGGGCGCGGTGAAGCTCCTCGACTTCGGGATCGCCGTCGGCGACGCCACGCCGCGCCTGACGAGCACCGGGAACGTGGTGGGAACGCTCATGTCGCTGGCTCCCGAGCAGCTGCGCACCGGGCGCGCCGAGCCGCGCTCCGACATCTGGGCGCTGGGGGTCCTGTTCTACGAGATGATCACCGGACGCCTCCCGTTCGAGAGCGGCGCCGAGGGATTCATCGGGGAGAAGATCCTGCGCGGGAGCTTCACCCCGGCGAGTGAGCACCGCCCCGACATTCCGCGCGAGGTCGATCGCGTCATCGCGCGCTGCCTCAAGGTGCGGCCGGACGATCGTTATGCGACCGCCGAGGCGCTCCTCACCGACCTGCGCGCCCTGCAGTCGGGCGAGAAGACGCCGGGGCACGTGCCGTCGCTCGGCGCGCTCGGCGGTCTCGGTGGATTGGGGAGCGTGGTCCCCCGCGACCTGCTGCGCACGAGTGGCGAAGTGGCGACGACACTCGCCCGCGAGTGGCGCCTGGCACTGTCGGGGGCGCTGGTGATTGCGGCGATCGCCTTCTTCGCGTGGAGCGTGCGCTCGCCTGACGAGTCCGAGGGACCGCCCTCGGGATCGGGGACCGCCACGCTGGGCAGCGGCCCTGTCGTTCCGGACACGGTCGCCGTCGCCTCCGTGCACGAGAACGCGGGGGCGGGGGGACGCGAGAGCGGCGACTCCGCTGTGCGGCCGCCGATCACACCCGCCGGCGAGCGTGACGCCGGCCGTCAGGGTGCGACGGGCGGACTGCAATCGCTCGCCGATTCGGTGAGCCGTCGCCCGCTGATCATCCGCGTGTTGGAGGGGACGGCCGACGTGTACCTCGACAACGTGCGCGTCGGGACGACGCCGTACCGGTGGACGGCCCCGGTGGGAACCGAAGTCCAGCTCATGCTGCGCCGTGCGGGATGCGACGACCTGCGCCGCCCGCTGCGCCTCGAGGAGGGGATGCAGGAGACCATCGAGAGCCTCACCGGCTGCCGGCGCCCCTAACGACGAACCGCCTCACTCGCGTCCATCAGGCACCCGATGTCCTTCTTCGACAAGCTCTTCTTCCGATCGCCGGCAGCGTCGGCGGCGACCGCCGCATCGAGCGTGCGTCCCACGACCGAGCTCAGTCGCCTGAACGGCGCGCACGCGCCCGAGTTGCGCATCGAGGCCGGGCTGTCGAGCGACCCGGGGTGCGTGCGCGAGATCAACGAGGACTGCGCCCGCATCATCCGCCCCACCACGCCGGAGTCACTGGCGCGGCACGGGCTCCTCGCGGTCGTCTGTGACGGGATGGGGGGGCACGAGGCCGGGGAGATCGCGTCGCGCCTCGCGGTGGAGACGATCGTGAAGCGCTTCGAGGAGGAGGATGGCGACCCGCTCGTCCTGTTGCCCAGGGCGCTGCAGGCCGCCAATCGTGCGATCTTCGACGCCGCGGATCGCAACCACAAGCTCAAGGGGATGGGGACGACCGCCACCGCGCTCATCCTGCGCGGCGGCCTGGCGTACAGCGCGCACGTGGGGGACTCGCGCCTCTACCTCATTCGCGCCGGGGAGATCTTCCTGATGACCGAGGATCACTCCGCCGTCATGCAGCTCGTCAGGCAGGGGGTGATCACGCGCGAGGAAGCGCGCCACCATCCGGACAAGAACGTCATTTCGCGTGCACTCGGGAGCCATCGCGACGTGCAGGTGACGGGGTGGCCGCAGCCGTTCGCCGTCCTCCCGGGCGACCGATTCCTGCTGTGCAGCGACGGGCTGTACGACCTGGTGGGCGATGACGTCCTCCTGGGCACTGCGCGCGACGTGCATCCGCAGGTCGCCTGCGACCGCCTGGTGACGCTGGCGCGCGAGGCGGGCGGGCATGACAACATCTCGGTGGCCATCCTGGCGATGAACAGCGGCGATGCCGGCCATGCCGGCAGCGCGAGCGGCTCCAGCAGCGAGGGCACCGCCGGCGACGCCCCGGCGAGCCGCGTCAAGGAGACGCGCGGCGTGGAGATCCCCCAATGATCGGGACTACCGTCGGCAACTATCGCGTTGTCGAGAAGCTCGGCGATGGCGGGATGGGGGCCGTGTATCGAGCGGTGGACGAGATGCTCGATCGCGAAGTCGCCATCAAGGTCCTGCGCCCGGAGTTGGCGCGCAACGCGGCCCTCATCGAACGCTTTCGCCTGGAGGCCGTGGCACTCGCGCGCCTCAACCATCCGCGCATCGCGACGTTGCACGGGCTCGAGCGCCACGGCGAGTCGTTGCTGATGATCATGGAGTACGTGCGCGGCGACACGCTGGAGGCCATCGTCCAGCGTTCGGGACGCATCGCGTGGGGGCGTGCGTGCGAGCTGTGCGCCGCGGTGCTCGACGCGCTCGACCACGCACACGACAAGGGAGTCGTGCACCGCGACATCAAGCCGGCCAACATCATGCTGGCCAACAACGGCGCGGTGAAGGTCATGGACTTCGGCATCGCGCGGCTCATGGGGAAGTCCCGCCAGACGCAAGTGGGGCACGCCGTGGGGACGCCGATGTACATGGCTCCCGAGCAGCTGCGTGGCGAGGAAGTCGACGGGCGCACCGACCTGTACGCCGTGGGAGCGGTCCTGTTCGAGCTGGTCACCGGGCGCATGGCGTTCGAGGCCGACTCGGACTACGGGCTGATGATGAAGCAGCTCAACGATCCACCGCCAGCTGCAAGTTCGGTGGTCGCCGACGTGCCGCCCGCGGTCGACGCGATCATCGGGCGGGCAATGGCCAAGCGGCGCGACGATCGCTTCTCCAACGCGCTCGCCTTTCGCGACGAGCTGCTCGCCGTGGCGGGGCTCGACACCCTGCCCTCGCGACGGACGCCAGCGCCCGCGGAGACGCGTCTCGCCCCCTCGCCCCCCAGCGATCCGGCGCGCCCCGCGTATCCGGAGGCGCGACGCGCCTATCCCGAGACACGCCTCGCCGACGAGTCGCCGGCACAGCCCGCGCCCAGCGCCCCGGCAACTCGCCTCGTGGACGATGCGCCTGTGGCCGCGCCACATGCGACGCGGCTGGCCCACGACGCGGGGTCCGCCGCCGACGCCTTCCGCACGGCCGAATCATCCCGTCAGCTGCAGTCGGCATCGGCAGGATGGAAGGGCGACTGGCGCACCTACGCCACCGTAGCCGCGGTCGTGGTGGCGGCTGGCCTTGGCGTGCGCATGTTCCGCACGCCTGCCCACGAGGCGGACCAGCCGCCGATGCGTCCGGACAGCGCCACCGTGCGCGTGGTCGACAGCAGCACGACGGCGGTTGCGTCGAACGCGATCACGCCGGTTGCCCCTGCGACGCGTGGCGAGGACGCCGCGTCGCTGATCATCAACCCGCCGGCTCCGGGAGGGAGCGTCAGCCCCGGGCCTGTCGATCGTTCGCCATCCCCGCCGACCGGTGCCCCAACGCCGCCGCGCGATCGTCCGAGCGGCGGCAAGGGGAGTGGCGTCGAACAGCCGCCCCCTCAGCGCGGCGAGTCGCCGAGCCCCGTGGCGCCCACCGATCCCGTGAAGAGCGATCCCCCGCCGCCGCGCGTCGAGGCGCCGAGAACGGACGTCGCGGAGAGCGCGTCGGCCGCGGAAGATGCAATTCGCGACGCCATCGGGAGTGCGGCGAGCATGCTGAGTGGCGGCAACACCGCGGCGGCATCGCTCCTCGATGGCGGCGTGCAGGAACAGTGGGGGGCGCTGATGCGTGAAGGGCGCATCTCGATGAGCGTCAGCGGCGCGCCGGAGGTGCGCCTGCACGGCGCGCGCGCCACGGCGGAGTTCGACGCCAGCGTCAACGTCCGCTCGCCGTTCGGTGCCAACCGTCGGAGGAGCGCCCGCTTCACCGCCGAGCTGCAGCGTGGTGGCGGCGGCTGGCGGGTGGTGGGGCTGCGGCCGCAGGGAAAGTTGGAATTGAAATAGCCGGCGAGGGGCAGACGTCGAAGGTGTAGCGTTGGCGTGCGTGACAACGGCGAGGGGACGCGGCAAAATGGACGGCAACCGCCACACCTAATGCGTGGGCACCCCCATTTCCTGGAGCGCGCATGGCCACCTCGCCAGAAGAACAGACTGCCAACATGATCGCCTCGCTCCCCGAGAAGACCGGGAAGTCGCTCGACACGTGGATCGCGCTTGCCAAGGCAACCGGGAAGGCAAAGCACGGAGAGCTGCTCACCTGGCTCAAGGGCGAGCACGGGGTGACGCACGGCTACGCGAACCTCATCGCGCACATGACGCTCAAGTCCGACAGCGGCTCGAAGCTGCAGGCGGGCGATGATCTCGTGGGCGAGATGTTCGCCGGTGACCGTGCCGCCTTGCGCCCGATCTTCGATGCCCTCATGCGCGCCATCACCGCCTTCGGGAGCGACATCGAGCAGGCGCCCAAGAAGGGCTACCTCTCGCTTCGGCGGAAGACACAGTTCGCCACGCTGCATCCGTCGACCAAGACGCGCTTCGACGTCGGGATCAAGCTGAAAGGCGTGCCGCCCGCCGGGCGGCTCGAAGCGGCGGGAAGCTGGAACGGCATGGTCACGCACCGGGTGAAGCTCGACGCGCCACAGCAGGTCGATGGAGAGCTGATCGCGTGGCTGCGGGCGGCCTACGACGCCGCCTAGCGCGGCTGGGGTTCGCCACCGTCGGCGTCTCGTCAGGAGGCGTCAGCGGCTCCACCTTTCCGGCGTGCCGCTCTTTCCCGACACTCGCTACTCCATCGTTTCCGCCCTGCGCAGCGACGACGCCGCCACGCGCGCGCGCGCGACGGAGGATGTGGCGCGCGTCTATCGCGCGCCGATCATCGCGGTCCTCAGGCTCCGCTGGCGATTGGACGTCGGCGACGCCGAGGATCTCGCGCATGACTTCCTCGCCCATGCCTTCGAGCGTGACTGGCTGCAACGCTACGATCGGGGAAAGGGGCGGTTCCGCACCTTCCTGCGCAGCTGCGTGATGGCGTACGCGAGCACCGCCCACGAGGGGGCGCAGCGCCTCAAGCGAGGGGGCGGCGCCACGCACGTCTCGCTCGACGCCGCGCAGCACGCCCCCGCGGGCGACGCCGAGGTCGAGGCGCTCTTCGAGCGTGAGTGGGTGCGCAGCGTCTTTGCCCGCGCGCTGGAGGCGTTGCGGCTGGAATGCGACGCGGCGGGACGGTCGGTCACCTACGAGGTCTTCGTCGCCTATGACGTGGAGGGGGCCGACGCCATCGAGCGCCCGGGATACGCGGAGATCGCGGCACGCTTCGGCATCCCCGTCACGCAGGTCACGAACTACCTCAACTGGGCCCGGCGCAAGCTCCGCGCGCATGTCCTGGCCACGCTGCGCGCCCTCACCGCGAGCGAGGAGGAGTTCCGCGAGGAGGCGCGCGCGCTGCTGGGCGTGGAGGTGACGTGAAGCCGCTCAGCGACGCCGCCGTCCGTCACCTGCAACAGGCGTTCGAGCACCCCGATGCCGGCGAGCGCTACGAGGTGCACGAGGCAATCGGACGCGGCGGGATGGGGGTCGTCTACCGCGCCGTCGATCGGCAGCTGGGGCGCGAGGTGGCGCTCAAGGTGGTGGCCTTCCACGCTGACGACGCGGTGCTGGAGCGCCTGGCGCGCGAGGCGCGCGTGCTGGCGCGCCTCGAGCACCCCGGGATCGTCGCCGTGCACGACGTCGGCACGCTGGCCGACGGTCGCCCGTTCTACGTGATGCGCCTGGTGCGTGGGACAAACCTGGCGCAGCATGCCGCCGCCACCGGGCGCGGGGAGCTGCTGCGCCTCTTCCTGCGCGTCTGCGATGCCGTCGCCTTCGCCAACGCGCGCGGCGTCATCCACCGCGACCTCACGCCGCGCAACGTCATGGTGGGCGACTATGGCGAGGTGATGGTGGTCGACTGGGGGGTCGCCAAGCTGCTGTCGAACGCCCCCGCGGATGACGCGGATGACGCGGATGACGCGGATGACGCGGGAGACGCCGCGCCGCCAGCCGCATCCCTTCGGCACGCGGGCAACGACGTGCACGGCGATGCCATGACCGAGGGGACCCGCGACGGCGTCGTCGTGGGGACGCCGGGCTTCATGGCCCCCGAGCTGGCCGCCGGCGCCGCGCGCGATGCCGATGCGCGCACCGACGTCTACGGCCTCGGCGCCATCCTCCGCGAGCTGCTGACGGCCGGGAGCGACGACATCCCGCGCCCGCTGGCTGCCATCGCGGCGCGCGCGACCGCGAGCGATGCGTCCGACCGCTATCCCACGGCGAGCGCGCTCGCCGCCGACGTGCGCCGCTGGCTCGACGCCGAGCCGGTGGAGGCCTACCGGGAGAACGTGCTGGAGCGCGCCGCGCGCTTTTACGCCCGCAACCGCCCGCTGATCCTCCTCCTGCTCACGTACGCCATCGTCCGCCTCACCATCCTCCTCTGGCGGGGCGTGTAGCGCGGCGGTAAAACGTTGACCGTAATGGCCCCCCCGCAGTACGCCTAATGACCGAGAGTCCCCTCGTCTTCCCGTCTCCTAGTCCTCTCGTCTTCTCATGAACAAGCCCCTCCTCGGTCTCCTCGCCGGCGGCGTCCTCGGCGTCGTGGATGGACTCACCGCCCTCGTCTCCGCCCCCGAAGTCGCCCCGCAGATCGCGATGATCGTCACCGGTTCGATGGGGAAGGGGCTCGTCGCCGGGGTGCTGATCGGCTGGTTTGCGAAGAAGGTGAACAACCTCGCGTACGGCGTGGTCTTCGGTCTCGCGATGGGGGCGCTCTTCGCCCTCCCCTTCGCGCTCGGCACCAACCCGGAAACCGGCAAGGTGTACCTGTGGGAGATCCTGATCCCCGGGTCGCTGGTCGGGTTGATAGTCGGATACCTCACGCAGCGGTACGGAACGGCGTCCCGCGCCGCCAAGGGGTGACGCGGTAGCCAGTCACCTCGCCAGCAGGCACCGAATCGCGATCACGGATCCGTCGCCTCAGTATCCGTGGGGGCACTTCAGCGCGGCGGCGCTCGTCCAGGCGCGGCGAATCCGCGCACGCTCGTTCGCCGAGAGGGCACGGTGCCCCGCCAGGCATGCGGTGACGTCGGCATCGCTCGCACGCGACAGCACAGCCACGCGTGCCTGGTCGACGGTCACCTCGTCGTAGCGCACGATTCGCATCGTGCTCCGATGCGCCACCGCCGTCAGGTGGAGGCGTGCCATGCCGCGCAGTCCCACGTCGAGCGGCGCGCGGTGCGCCGCATCGTTGGGATCCCCGATCAGCCCCTCCGCCAGGACATCGCGCAGGAGGTGCGCGGCATGATCGCGCTGGGCACGCAACCACTCCAGCACGCGTCCTTCCGGCGAATCGACGGGCCAGCGGTTGCCGGACGCGGCTGCCGCGGAGAGTTGGAGCGCCGGCCGTGACCGCGACCAGAGAAGGAAGCGCGTGGGGCGCTCCAGCAGGGCCGCGTCGCCCCGTTCGACGAGAGCGCCCACCACCACCTCGGCCATGAACGCGGCCAGGTTCGGCGAGTTCACGTAGCGCCCTGAAGTCATCACGAGATAACCCCAGAGCTGTTTCTCGGAGGTCGCGGGGAGGAACCGATCGGCGAAGGCGAGGGCCACCTCGGACGGCGTCAACTGCGCCAGGAGGTCGAGGGGCGACGTGGGGGCATGCGCGGGCATGGCGCGACTCCAGTGGGTTCGCCTCACTACGCGCAGGAGGACCCGATACTGGCTCACCGCGTGGCGGGTGAGCCAGCGCAGCGTCACTCCTCGCGTGAAAGGAGAGCGCGTGCGTGCTGCGCCCGCGCCGCGTCATCGCCCCCCTTTCCTCACGTGCTGCGAGTCAACCCATGCTCCCGCTGACCCGTTCCCGCCCGCTCCTCATTGCCGGCACGGCGCTCCTCACTGCCCTTGGCGGGTGGTGGCTCTACCGGCAGTCGCAACGCGTCTGCTGCGCCCCTCCTCCCGCGGACTGGGAGGGATGGCTCGTCGAGCATCCTCCGGCAGCCGCAATGACCGTCCCCGATGGTTTCGCGGTGGAGATCTCGAGCGGGACCGGTTCACTCGCGCCGGAATTCCACTACGACTACACCCTCCGCATCGACCGCAGCGGCGCGGCCAGGCTCACCTACTGGCCAGGCTACGGCCAGGAGGACTCGCTCGCGGTTTTCCAGGAATTCAGCGTCCCCGACTCCACCGTTCGCATCCTGGCCACGCTGGCCGTGCAGCTGCGCGACGCCCCGGGACCGGTTTCGGAGCGAGACATACCGGTCGGTGGGCGCAGTCCGCACATCACGCTGCGCGAGCGTGGTCGCGTCGCGGTCGTGGGCGCGTGGCAACCCGAGCCCTTCGGTTCGCTCCAATCCGCGATGGAACGCATCGCCCGCACCTCGATCCCCGCCGACGTCTGGGCCACGTGCGAAGCCGCCCAACGCCGCTACGCCTCGGCACTCCACGTACGCTGACCGCCTAACGCCAAGTGGGGCGCGGCCCCCGGCCGCGCCCCACGTCTCGTCTCCCGTCTCCCGTCCGATCCTACGAGACGACGTTCGGCTTGTTCGCCTTGATCTCCTCGGTGCTCGGCTTGAGCTCCTCCAGCCCCGCGGCGCGCAGGATCGCGTTGAGCTTGGGGAGGTTGGTGTCCATCGACGACTTGAGTGCCTTGAGCTGCTTGTCGAGTTCGACCTTGAGCTCGTCGAAGACCTGGTAGGCCTGCTTGGTGGGGCGGTACTCCCCCTGCCCCACGAAGGTTGCCACGCCGGCAATCTCGTTGTTGAGCTTGATGGGGAAGTTGAGCGGGTCCTGGTTGGACTCGTTCTTCGTCTGGTAGACCTCCTGCTCGGCCGACGTCAGCTCCCCCATCATCGACGTGGCGATCGACTTGAACTCGCCCGCCTTGTCGCCGGTGAGCTTGCCGGTGCGATCGTTCACGTTCCAGCGCATGTTGCGCACCATGCGGATGGCATTGTTCGCCTCCGTGGTCTTGTCGCGGATGGCGATGAGGAGACGGAACTGCTCCTGCAGGTCGGCATCGGTCGCGGTGCCGCGCGGGTCCTTCTTCACGAGGAAGCGTTGCACCTGGCTCTCACCGCCGGCGGTGAGCTTCACCGCGTAGGTCCCCGGCGGGGCGACCGGCCCCGTCGTGGTGCCGGCCCACATGATGAGGTTGTCGAAGGTGACGGCGTCCGGATAGCGCAGGTTCCAGGCAAAGGTGTTGAGCCCCGCCCGATTGGAGACGCGCGGACGGCGCGCCGGCCCACCGAAGCCACCACCGCCGCCACCACCTGGCGCCGCCACCGCGCGCACCACGCGCATCGCGCTGTCACGCGAAGCGCCGGCCTTCACCAGCGAGTCAACGCGCGCGGCCCGCGCTTGCTCCTGGCGGACCGAGTCGGCCGCCGCGTCGGGATCCATGTCGCTCGTGAACGACTGGATCACCTCACCCTTCGCGTCCATGAAGTCGAGCGTGACCTTCTGGTTGGGCGTCTTGAGCATGTAGTAGACGACGGCCCCCGACTGCGGGTTGGCCCCCACGGTCGCGCCACCGCGTCCGCCACCACCGCCGCCCCCGCCGCTCCACTGCGTGCGATAGGCGTCGACCGGCTTGAACAGGTGCGCCCCCTTCTGCGCGATGTCGGCGCTGTACTGCCGCAGGGGCGAGATGTCGTCCATCACCCAGAACGACCGACCGTGCGTGGCGAGAATGACGTCGTTGTCACGGATCGTGAGGTCGTGCACGGGAACGAGCGGGAGGTTCTTCTGCAGCCACTGCCAGTCCTGCCCGTCGTCGAACGAGACGTAGACGCCGCGCTCGGTCCCGGCGAAGAGGAGGCCGCGCCGCACGGGATCCTCGCGGATGGTGCGCGCGAAGTGATCGGGCTTGATCCCGTTGATGATCTTGACCCACGTCTTGCCGTAGTCGGTCGTCTTGTAGAAGATCGGCTGCTTGTCGCCTAACGCGTAACGATTGGCAGCGACATAGGCCGTCCCCGCCGCGTAGCGCGACGGCTCGATGATGCTGATGCGCGTGAAGTCGCCGATGTCCTTCGGCGTCACGTTGTCCCACGTCACGCCGTTGTTCTTCGAGATCCAGACCAGCCCGTCGTCGGTCCCGGCCCACAGGAGCCCCGGCGTCACCGGCGACTCGTCGAAAGCGAAGACGACGCCGTACGTCTCCACGCCGGTCTGGTCCTTCGTGATCGGCCCGCCCGACGGGCCCATCGTCCGCGGGTCCTTGCGCGCCAGCTCCGGCGACACCGGCGTCCAGCTCTCCCCTTCGTTGTTGGAGCGGAACAGGCGCGAGCCGCCGGCATACAGCACGTTGGGGTTGTGGCGCGAGAAGACGATCGGGAAGGTCCAATTGAAGCGGATCTTGATGTCTTCCGACGAGTGCCCCATCGGGTTGCGCGGGTATACCGTCACGTCGCGCGTGAAGTCGGTCTCGCGGTCCTTGCGATCGAGGTTGCCGCCGTAGCATCCGGCGAAGGTGACGTTCGGCTTGAGCGGGTGCGCCGCGATGTATCCCGACTCGCAGCCGCCGGCGTCGTACCAATCGCTGATGTCGATCGACCCCTGCTTGCGCGACGGGCCGCAGAGCGTCGAGTTGTCCTGCTGCGCGCCGCAGATCTTGTACGGCCACTCGTTGGTCGTCGTCACGTGGTAGAACTGCGCCGTCGGGAACGATTGCGGCGTCCACGTGCGCCCGGCGGTGAAGCTCACGTTCGCCCCGCCGTCATTTCCCTGCACCATGCGCTGGTTGTCGTTCGGCGCGATCCACAGGTCGTGGTTGTCGCCGTGCGGCGGGTTGATCGACGCCGGGAACGTCTTCCCCCCGTCGTTGGAACGGAAGAAGCCGACGTTGAGCCCGTAGACGATGTTGGTGTCCTTGGTGTCGGCGTAGATCTGCGAGTAGTACCAGGCGCGCTGGCGCAGCTTGCGCTCGCGGTTGATGTACTTCCACGTCGCGCCGCCATCATTCGACTTGTAGACGCCCCCCGAATCGGCCTCGATGAGGGCCCACACCAGCTGCGGATTCACCGGCGACACCGCGAGCCCCACCTTGCCGATGAGTCCCTGCGGAAGCCCCTTCGCCTCCTTCACGAGGTTCGTCCAGCTCGCGCCGCCGTCGGTCGTCTTGTAGATCCCGGAGTGCACGCCGCCTGACGACATCCCCCACGGCGAGCGCCACGCCTGCCACATCGCCACGTACAGCACCTCGGGGTTGGTCACGTCCATCGCGATGTCGACCACGCCCGCCGAGTCGCTGGTGAAGAAGACCTTGTTGAACGTCTTCCCGCCGTCGGTGGTCTTGTAGACGCCGCGGTTCGGCGTCGCCTTGAAGACATCTCCAAACACGCCGATGTAGGCGACACTCGGATTTGTCGGATGGATGCGGATGGTCGAGATGTGCTCGTCGCGGAAGCCGAGCATCTGCCAGGTGCGCCCGCCGTCGGTCGTCTTCCACAGCCCGTCGCCGTGCGACGTGTTGCCGCGGATGTCGGTCTCGCCACCGCCGACCCAGACGACGTCCGGGTTGAGCGGATCGACCGTGATGGCGCCGATGGTCCCGCCAAAGTAGCGGTCGGTGACGGCCTGCCAGTTCATCCCGCCATCTGTGGTTTTGTAGACCCCGCCGCCGGTCGTCCCCATCCAGTACTCGAGCGGACGCTGCGCCGATCCGGCGACGGCGACCGAACGTCCGCCGCGCGCCGGCCCGACTTCGCGCCAGCGCAGCGCGGTGAAGAGCGCCGTGTCGACCACCATCGGTGCCGTGGGTGCGGGCGCGACCTGCGCGCGCACGCCGGCCGGCCGGGCCTGCGCCGCGAGCGACGCCGATCCCGCGGCGAACGTGGAGGCAGCAAGCGCAACCGCGAACGACGCGTCACGCCACGATCTGCCGGGGCTGCGAACGAACGAAGACATCGGACCCTGGGGTTGGGGTTTGAGAGATGAGGGGGATTCTATGGCGGCTGGGAGAAGTACGCAGCGGTGGGGCGCGACGTTCTCATACGATCCAGCGCTGGGCGTCAATCCTGACAATTGCATGAACGCGCCGATCGAAACATCAACAATTCGACTCTCGGCACGAACGGCAGTGAAATGATGAAGGGGCACGAATCGCTTCGCGCGAGAGTGCTACATGCCGCCCACCCTCCACCCTTGCGCCCTCGGTCGAGCCGAGCAGATCGTATGTCCATGCCCGCCGCGCTGGATCGGTACTACACGAGGGAGGAAGTGCTCGCGTTTCCGGAGGACGGGAACCGATACGAACTCGTGCACGGGGAGCTGCTGGTGAGCCCGGCGCCGTGGGCGCGGCATCAGCGCACAATCGCGCGCCTGCTGGTCGCGCTCGCCCGCTATCTGGAAGCGCACCGTGACGGCGAGGTGCTCATGTCCCCTGCCGACATCTCGTGGGGCGGGCTCCCCGACATCCTCGTCCAGCCGGACCTCTTCGTCGTTCCATCGCGATTCGGACGCGTCCGAGATTGGCTCGAGATCGAGCAGCTCTCGCTCGTCATCGAGGTACTGAGTCCCACCACGGCGCGCTACGACCGCTTCACCAAGCGGCGCCTCTACCAGGAGATGCGCGTTCCACTCTACTGGCTCATCGACGCGGACCAGCGGCGTGCCGAAGTCTGGCGCCCCGAGGACACCTTCCCGCAGATCGAGGAAGGAACGCTCACATGGCAGCCGACGGACGGCGGGGCGCCGTTCTGCATCGACCTCGCGTCGCTTTTCGCGGAATAGTGGGCGCTGCGCCCCGAAGAGCGGCTACGGAGATCCGACCGACCAGTTCCGCGCCGCGATGATCGTTGGCGCGGCGCTCCTGCGCATAGGGAGTCGTGCACCCGCACGACCGTCCCTCCCCCAAAGCGCAGGAGTTCTCCATGCCAAGCCTCGTCACTCGCTTCACCCGTCGCGCGCAGCGGTCGCGCGCCGCCGTCGTCGTTGCCGCACTGTCGCTCGCCGCGCTCGGCGCGAGCCCTTCGTTGGCCGCCGCGCAAGCCAAGGGCGCAGCCAGCTCGACATTTGCTCCCGGCTACATGGACCTCGGCCCGACCGTAGGTCTGGGCGGGATCGGTGAGGCGGGGATCGCTTTCGGCGGGCGATTCGAGCGCGCGATCAAGCGGCTCCCCGATCTCGGCAACGGCACCATCGGCATCCAGGCCAGCGTCGACATCTGGAATTACAACAATCGCTACGTCGGCACCGACTACGATTTTCGCTACCTCAACATCGGCGTCACGGCCAACTATCACTTTGACGTGAAGGGCAACCCCAAGCTCGATCCTTTCCTCGGCCTGGGGTTGGGGAACAGCAGCGTGAGCACCGACTTCGCGGGCGACTACTCCAGCGGCATCTACTTCATCGGGCGTGCGGGACTTCGCTACTTCGTGAAGCCGCGCCTCGCGCTGTATGGCGATGTCGGGGCGGGCGCGTCGACGCTCAACCTCGGCGTGACGTTCGGGCTCGGTAGCGGCAAGTAGCGCGTACGGGCGGTGTGGCGGCGGGGGACGCGTCCGGGATGTGCACGACGGCACCCCGGGCGCGCGTCGCCACGGCTACTTGCTGGCCTTCGGGAGGTATTGTTCGCGCTCGGCGCGCCACTTCGCCGCCTCGTCGCGCCGCCCTAACGAGTCGAGCGCCAGCGAAAGGTCGAGGCGCGCCGCCTGCAGGAAGCTCACGTTGGGCGCGGTGATCTTCTGCACGATGCCGTATCCGCGCTCGGACTCGGGAATGGCCTCGCGGAAGCGCCCGCTGCGCATCAGGACGCGCCCCAACTTGATGTAGCCGATCCCGGTGTTGAGGTGATCGGGCCCCTGCGACGCGATGTAGTGCTCCAGCGCCTGCCGGTACATCGGTTCGGCCAGTGCGTACTTCTTCTGGTAGAGATACGCGTCCGCCATGTTGCCGATCGCCACGCCGGTGCGGAAGTTCTTCCCGGGATAGGCGCGCAGGTAGATGTCGCGCACGCGGGTGAAGATCGTGACCGCGTCGTCGTACCGCTCCTGCCTGAGCGCCAGGCTCCCCAGCTCGTTGAGCGTATTGGCGACGAACGGATGCGACGGGCCAAAGACGCGTTCGCGGATGGCAAGCGCCTTCTCGAACGGGACGCGTGCCTCGTCGTACCGGTTCTGCACGAGGAGGGAGCGTCCGAGGTAGGTGAGGTTGCCCGCGGTGCGATAGTGCTCGCCGCCGTAGAACGCGGTGGAGATGTCGAGCGCCTGCCGGAAGAGCGACTCGGACGCCGCGTAGTTGCCCCGCTCCTGCTCGGTGGCGCCGAGGTTCATCAGGTCCTCGGCCACCCGCGGGTGGCGTGCACCGAAGAGCATCCTCGTCAGGGCAAGGACCTGGCGGTTGAGCGAATCGGCGTTGTCGTAGTTGCCGGCGTAGAACTCGGCGTTGGCCAGTTCGCCGAGCGCTTCGTGCACCACGCGTGGTTCGGCGCGCGACTGCCGCAGCGACGCGACGAGCGAATCGAGGGTGGCGATGGCGCGCGCATGCTCTCCGCGCTCGGTGAAGGCCCTGCCTAACGCAACGCGCGCCTCGACGACCGGGTCGCGCACCACGCTGCCGTCACCGGCGCCGCCTCCCTCCAGCGTGCGAAGGCCATCGCCGATCAGGCGTTCACCCTCGTCGTATCGCGCTTGCGAGGTGCGCAGGTCGCCCAGTCGTACCATGGCCCGCGCCGCCTCCTCGCTCCGTGCGCCGGCAATACGCTGCCACTGGGCGAGCCCCGTGGCGAGGAGCGAATCGGCGCGATCCAGGACCCCCATCTGGGCGTAGATCCCGCCCAGCGTCTCGTAGAGGTCGGCCTGCACGCGCGGCTCGAGGTCGAGGGCGCGCGCATCGGCGACCCCCTGGTCGAGGAGGGTCGCGACGCGCAGGCTCTCGGCGGGCCCCGCCGCTTCGTCGCCTCCCTGGAAGAGCGTCGTGATGAATCGCTGGATGCGCTGTGTGCGCACCGACTCGGCGAGGGCGCGATCGCGCGCCTGTGCCAGGCGGATCGTGTAGAACGTCGTGAGCCCGACAATCGCGACGACGACGGCGGCGGACACGGCGACCCCGCGTGCGTTGCGCCTGACGAAGGTCGCGAGGCGATAGCCGAGCGAGTCGCCGCGCGCGTCCAGTGGCTCGCTGGCCAGGAAGTGGTCGAGGTCGCGCAGGAAGGCGTCGACGGAACGATAGCGCCGCGACGGATCCTTGTGCATCGCCGTGAGGACGAGGACGTCGAGGTCGTCCCACTCGGCGTCGCGCGCTGAAACGGGCGGGAGCGCGCGAGCCGCCGTGTCGCCGCCGCGCCGCACGCGCGACGACGGGCGCACCGGCTCCGACGCGGTGATGAGCACCTCCGCCTCGCGCGGCGTTCGCCCCGAGAGGTCAAAGGGGACCGCACCAGCGAGGAGCTCGTACAGCAGCACGCCTAACGAATAGACGTCGGCCTGCACGCCGACGCGCATCCCCAGCACCTGCTCCGGCGCGGCGTAGGCCGGCGTCATGAGGCGCAGCCCGGTGCGCGTGACGTCGGCCGGAGCGTCGTCCGGCTCCAGCTGCTTGGCGATCCCGAAGTCGACGAGCTTCACCGTCCCGTCGGCGCGCACCAGGATGTTGGACGGCTTGAGGTCGCGGTGGATCACCAGCTGCTGGTGCGCGTAGAACACCGCCTCGGCCACCGCCCGCAGCAACCGCAGGCGCTCACGCAGCGGAAGCTGGCGCTGCGCACAGTACTCGGTGAGCGTTTCCCCCTCGACGTACTCCATCGCGATCCAGGGCGTCCCGTCGGGGAGCGCGCCGGCGTCGTAGAGATGGGCGATGGCCGGGTGATGCAACTGCGCGAGGGTGCGTTGTTCAGCGACGAATCGTTCGCGTCGCGCGCGAGACGCCCACGCGTCGCGCAGGAGCTTCACCGCGGCGTCACTCCCCAGGTCGTCGCGGCGGGCGAGGTACACCACCCCCATGCCCCCTTCCCCAAGCATTCGTAGCAGGCGATACGGGCCGCAGCGGATGTCGGGGAGTCGCGCCTCCCCGTCGGCGCCGCCGATCAGGGCGTCGGCGACGTGTGCAACATCGGCGTCGAGGAGCGTCCCCTCCCGTGCGTCAGCCGCAAGCAGGCGATCGACTTCCGCGCGCAGCGCGCCGTCGCCGCGGCAGGCGTCGTCGAGGATCGGCTGCCGTGCCTCGGGCGCGAGGTCGGCCACGCGATGGAAGAGTTCCTGGACCACGTGCCAACGCTCAGCGTCCATTGTCCCTCCCGCGCCGCAACCGGCGCCTAACGCCCCGAGCGGAGTTCGGTGGCCAGCCAGGCGCGCGCGGTGCGCCAGTCGCGCACGGCGGTCGCCTCGGAGATCTCGAGCAGGGCGGCTGCTTCCTTCAGCTCGAGACCGCCGAAGAAGCGTGCCTCCACCAGCGTCGACTGGCGGGGGCTGAGCATCGAGAGCCGGTCGAGTGCCTCGTCGAGCGCGAGGAGTTCGTCAGCGGCGGTCGGCATCTCGCCGGCGGCATCCATCGAGTCCTCGAACGTGACGAAGGCGCTCCCTCCGCCGCGCTTCTCGGCCTGCCGGCGGCGCGCCGCCTCGATCAGCACCTGCCGCATGGCACGCGCGGCGATGCGCTTGAAGTGCAGGCGCGAGGTGCGAGCCACGTGGGGCGAGTCGGCGAGCTTCAGCCACGCCTCGTTCACGAGCGCAGTGGGACTCAGTGTCGCGCTGGGATCCCCCTCGCGCACCCGCGCGGCGAGCCGGCGCAGCTCCTCGTATGCCTCGCTGAAGACGGCATCGAGTGCGCGACGATCCTCGTCAGGCGGCAGGCGTGCGGGCGCCGGCGCAGGGTCCGGCGACTGGGACGAACCGAGTGGACGCTCTCGATCGCTCATGAGGGGTGGGCGAGGGCTCGAGGCGTTGCAGCAACGCGACGACGGCGAATGGGAGGAGTGCTCCCCATCCATGACGCCCCAACCTCGCCCGCAGATCCGGGGAACGCCAGAGGCCGTGTGGGCGGCGTGATCGTTGGCGCCACCGTTTCGCGCATTGCGAGACGCGCCGGAATACGGGCGCACTCCTCCCCCTCCCCTCCCCCTCTCCCCCGCGTCCCATGCCCCTCCTCCCCACCACCACGCCGCGCGCCGTCGCCCGATGCGCGGTGCCCGGCGCGCTCGTCGCGATGACGACGCTCACGACCAGCGCGCGCGCGCAGGACAACAAGGACGAGTTGAAGAAGTGCACCAAGCCGATCGGGACGCTCGCCATCGTCGAGCCGCAGCAGCAATACATGATGATGCTGCAGCGCTACTCGCTCGGCTCGCCCGCGGCGCTGATTCGGATCATGGTGCAGAACTCCAAGTGCTTCCTGATCGTGGAGCGCGGAGTCGCGATGCAGAACATGCAGCAGGAGCGCGCCCTCGCCCGCTCGGGTGAGATGCAGCAGGACGCCAACATGGGGGGCGGCCAGATGAAGGCCGCTGACTTCATCCTCACGCCCGCGGTGCAGATCAGCGACAACAACGCGGGCGGGATCGGCGGCGTGGCCGGCGGACTGCTGGGGCGCCGCGCCGCAGGCATCGTGGGCGGTGGCGTGAAGTTCAAGGAAGCGCAGACCTCGATCCTCATCGCCGACGCCCGCACGTCCATCCAGGTGGCGGCCGCCGAGGGGAAGGCGAAGAAGACCAACTTCAGCCTGGGCGCGTTAGGCTTCGCCGGCGCCGTGGTGGGCGTCGGCGCCTACTCCAACACGGCCGAGGGCAAGGTCATCGCCGCGAGCTACCTGGACAACTTCAACAACATCGTCGACCAGGTGACCGCCGATGACGCCCTGATGAAGCGCGCCGATCGCTTCAAGGCGACGGGACTGGAGGGCGACCAGGTCAAGACCGGCGCGACCTACAACGAAGGCGACGTCCTCACGCCGAAGATCGACAACATCAAGCTCCTCGCGATGCCGGAGGATGGGGCCAAGGCCGCCGCCGCGCTCAAGAAGGGAGACGAGCTGGTCTTCCTCGGCGAGGAGAAGGACGGCTACCTCAAGGTGCAGGGATCGGCGGCCGAGGGGTGGGTGAAGAAGACGCTGGTCAGCAAGCGTTAGGCTTCCGCAGCGAGCGCCTGGACGATCCGTACGGGGGAGGCGCCTCCGGTGTCGGCACGATGCGGCACCGGGGGCGTTTTCTCGTTCGCGCCCTCGACGACACGACGGATGGAGGGGAACCGCACCGGCCCCGCCCCGCACTTCCCGCCCCTCCACCCGCCGCCGTCGGTGGAGAAGCTAGGACCGCCCTCTGACAGCCTACGCCGAAAGTGCCGCGAGCGTCTCGCGCAGCACTTCGCGCATCTCGGGCGGCGCGACCAGCTCGGCGTCGGGGCCGTACTGCAGCACATGGCGCACCCCCCACGACTCGTCGGCCAAGGGATGATCCAACACGAGCGAACCGTCGAGGTCGAGCTCGCGGTGTTCGCGCTCGGCAATCCAACGGGCGATGCGCGGCGAGTAGCGGATGCGCATCGCGCGCTGGCCATCGTGCTGCAGCACGCGGCCGTCCATGAGGACGCGCTCGACATCGATGTCCTGCGGTCGCTCGAACGATGCCTCGTCGACCGAGGCCGACTCGATGCGGTCGAGGCGGAAGACCCGGATGTCGTTCGATCGCTCGCAGTGGGCGATCACGTACAGCGCCCCGCTGCTCGCCACGAGCATGTACGGGTGGATCACGCGCTCCCCGGGCGTCTCGCTCCCCGACCTGCGGTACACGAGCCGGAGCTTGCGCTGGTCGCGCAGGGCACGGCGGACCGCCGCCAGGTGCTCGGTGTGCGCCGCCTCTCCGAGCGATGCGCCGTGGACGCCGTCGGGGATGATGTCGGAGGGGAGCTTCGCGATCACCTGGCGCAATCGCTCGCGCGCGCGGTCGAGGGCTCCACGCTCATCAGGCGGGCGCTGCGTGCGCAGGACTGCGAGTCCCAACTCCAGCGCGCACAGTTCAGGCACGGTGAGCCGCATGGGGCGCAGGAAATGGTCGGAACGCGCCGAGACGCGTCCGTTCTCGACATACGCCGACACGCCGTCGAGGAAGCCGGCCGGCGCGTCATACCGGGTCACGAGGGAGAAGAGGTCCTGCTGCAGCACCTCGACCGTCGTCCCGAGGCGCTGCGCAACCTCCGCCACATCGTGCTCCTCGCCGTTGGCGATCTGCGGAACCAGGAGGAGGATGCGCCGGAACTGCGCCGACGCCCCGGTCGCGCTCCACGATTCGCCCGCGCGCGCCCGGCGTCCGGCTGCAGCTGGCGGCCGTGCCGCTGGTGCCGGGAGCGGGTCCGGCGCCGGCCGTTCATAGAGCGTCCGCGTCTCGCGCGCGAGGGCGCGGAAGGCCTCGACCATGGACGCAGGGGTGGTGGGGGCGAGTTCGCCCGCGAACGACAGGAGCCAGCGCGCAAAGACATCGGCGCGCCTGACATTGAACCGCCGCTGGTCACTGACGCCGGGCACGTCGTGCCCCAGTTTCATCGCGGCCACCGTCGGCCCCGACTCACCGCGGAAGGCGACGTCCACCGCCAGGGCATCGCCGTCGCCAAGCTCCCAGGCGTGACGTGAACGTGCATGCTCGCGCAGGCGGAACGTCGCCGGTATCTCGTAGTCGGCGCTCTGCGGCCTGGCACCGCTCACCGTGACCCCCGACATCCGGTTGAGGCGGAAGTTGCGCAGCTCGTCGCGCACGCTGTCGCGCCCGGCCAGGTACCAGTGCCCGTTGACGAAGAAGAGTCCGTACGGCTCGACCGTCCGCTGCTCGGTTCGGTCGGTGCTCATCGCGTGGTAACCGAACGACACGCGCTTGCGCCGGCGCAACGCACCGCCTAACGCGTCAAACGTCGCCGCGTCGGGGCGGGTCCGCGGCGCCACGATATGCGCCTCGCCGGGTGACGGCTCCATCGCATCGAGGGGGAGGTCGATCGCGAGCTTGCGCATCGCCCCTTCCACCTCCAACGCGAGCATGGGATCGCCGAGCGTGCGCACGCGCGCCGCCGCGTCCACGACGGCCTGCAACTCGTCGGCCTCGAACGTCAGCGAGGCGAGCGCGTGATAGCCGTATGCATCCACCCGAGAGGGGACGACCGGCGGCGCATCCGGGACGGCACAGCAGAGATACGGGAGGTAGAAGTTGCGCCGCTCGAGACGGTACGCCCCTCCGGGGTTCCCGTCCTCGTCCGCCACGGCAACGATAGGGATCCCGAATCGCTTGAGTTCATCCTTGTCCCGCTCGAACTCGCGCTTGAGCGAGTCGCGGCGCCGCGTACGCTCCGCGCCCGCCGGCAGGCGATCGATCTCCGCGAGTTCATTGACGTACGCCGGCACGTCCGCAGCCAGCTGCGAGAATGTCGCGGGATAATTGCGGGCCAGCAGCGACGCCACGAGGTCGACCCAGCGCTGCAGCTTGGGGTTTGGGCTCCCCTCCGGCACGTCTTCGTCGTCCCCGTGTGACAGCGTCTCCCTGGTCACCGCCCTGCCTCCCGCATCGCCGCCTATCGCTGTGTGTGATGAACCGGTGTCGCGCGCCGGGCGTCGGCCATGCGCGCCTCCAACCCGCTGGTGCGCCCCGTCGTCCGCAGGACGGCGGCGCGAATCGCCGCGTGGCTTCCCACCAGGGTGACGCTCTGCCGTGCTCGCGTCGCCGCCGTGTACAGCAGCTCGCGACTCATGACGCGGCTCTCGTAGTCCGGCACGACGACCATCACGTCGTCGAACTCCGACCCTTGCGACTTGTGCACCGTCATGGCCCACGCCGTCTCGCAGGCCGGGAGGCGCGTGGGGGCGAGGCCCCGGATCGTGCCGTCGTTGGCGCGGAAGTGCACCATCGCGCGCCCGCGCTCGTCGTCGCGCCACACCACGCCGATGTCCCCGTTGAAGACGCCGGTGGTGTAGTCGTTGGCGGTCACCAGCACGGGGCGCCGGTGGTACCAGTGATCCTTCACGGAGTGGCCGCGCGTGAGGAGCCAGCGCTCGACGGCGGCATTGATCCCGCTCACGCCGAGCCGCCCTTCGCGCTCGGGCGCCAGGATGCGGAAGGCGTCGAGCGCGTCGAGCAACTCACCCGGCGTCGTCGCCGCGAGGCAACGCTCGAGGTTGGGCACGAGCGGCGCCACCAGCGCATCGGTGTCCGCCGCCGGCGCGCGCCACTGCGCCTCGCCCTGCGCGTCGCCGCCCAACGTTTGCAGCACGTGCTCGGCGTCGCCGGCAAGGATCGCTGCGGCGAGCGTCCCGATGGCCGGGTGCCGCTCGAAGCGCCACGAGTGCGTGAGGAGGTCAACCGAGCGACGCAGCGCACTCCCGTCCGGCTCGGCGAACGCAGAACGACAGAGGGCGCCGAGCACATCTCCCGCATCGACCGAGGCCAGCTGGTTGTGGTCACCGACGAGCATGAGGCGCGCGCCGGGCTTGAGCGCACGCAGGAGGGCGTCGAGGAGGAGCACATCCACCATCGATGCCTCGTCGACGATCACGAGGTCGTCGTCGAGCGGATCGGTGGCGTTGAAGCGGAAGGTGTCGTGCTGCGGGTGATAGCCTAACAAGCGATGCAGCGTGCGCGCCTCGCCGGGGAACGGGGCGCGCGTCCCCGTCTCGCGCTCGATGGCGTCGAGCCGCTGGCGAATGGAGTCGGTGAGGCGCGCCGCCGCCTTCCCTGTGGGGGCCGCGAGGGCGACGCGCATCCCGCGCCCCTGGCGCGCCCAGTCGACCAGCATCTTCGCCACGCGCGTCGTCTTTCCGGTCCCAGGGCCGCCGGTGATGATCGAGAAGGCATCAGCGCCGCGCTCGACCCCCAGCGTCACCAGGCGCTGCACGTGCTGCGCAATGCGCTGCTCCGCGTCGAAGTAGCGGCGGAACTGCAGCACGCCATCGCGCAGGACGAGCGGGACCACGGGCGGCGTGACGCCGTCGCTCACCACGCGCGAGCGCGCGAGGACGTCGCCCCACCACGCGTCGTCGCCCGCGGGGAGCCCCTCGGGGACCGGGGCACCGGCATCCTCCACGGCGCTCACGACCAGCTGCACGGCACTGCGCGCCTGGCGCGCGAGCTGTTCGAGCGTGAGCGCGCTGTGCCCCTCCCGTCGTGCGCGCGAGACAAGCGCCGCGGCCAGCGCGACGGCCAGCGCCTCCTCCCCCACCTCGCCGCGCCGCACGCACATCTCCGCCAGCTGCACATCGATCGACTCCAGCGCCCGCTCCGAATGGAGCGCCGCCAGGAGGTCGCGCACCTCGAAGGCGGCCACCGACCCGTCGATCCCATCCACTCCCTCGGACGGCACGGACGGCACGGACGACGCGCCCATCGCCTCGCGCGGCGTCATGGGCGCCTCCCCAGCGCGCCGTCCAGCGCGTCGAGCAGCGCCGGCGTCGGTGCATCGCGGAACCACCCGCGGTCGCTCACACCATCCACGCCGCGCAAGAAGACGTAGGCCACGCCCCCCCAATGCCGCGCCGGGTCGTAGTCGCGCTGCCGCACCCGCAGGTGCCGGTGCAGCGCCAGGCAATAGAGATGATACTGCAAGGTATAGTGCGCCTGCATCATCGCGTTGGAGAGCGCCGCAGGGGCGTAGTCATCATCGTCATCGCCAAGATGGTTCGACTTCCAGTCCATCACCCACCACCGCCCCTCGTGCTCGAAGGCGAGGTCGATCACGCCGCTCAGGTAGCCGCCGACGGCGGAATCTCGCAGCGTGCGCAGGATGGGAACATAGGCGCGCGCATGCGCACTGCCGTGCACCGCCAGCGCGTCGGCGACTCGACGGACCGACGCCGACGCCACCGAGAGGTCGAAGCGCCACTCGCGCACCCCGGCGCGCACCGGAATCTCGGCCAGCGCGAAGCCGCCGCCGGGGACCGGCGCGCGGCATACGGTCTCGAGCATCCCCATGACGTCGTCGACGCGCGGTTCCGCCGTGTCGACGTCCTCCAGGATCCCGTGCCGCCCGAGCGTTCGCTGCACCATCTCGCGGGTGCGCGGTTCACTCGTGCGGGCAAAGTCGAGCGACTCGAAGACGTCGTGCAGCGCGATGCCCCCCACGCGTCCCGCAGGAAAGGCGCGGAATCCGGTGGTCGCGCGCCGCTCGACCGGTTCGGCACGCACCAGGAGCGGGTCGGCGACGTCGCGCCCCTCGTCGCTGTGGGCGTCCGCCACCAGGCCGGTGAACGACGTGAGCTGCCACGTCGCCAGCTGGCGCGGCGCCAGCTGCAACGTTCGCGGCTGCGGGACGCCCCCCGCGGCAGGCACTTCAGGCGCCAGCGGATTCCGTACGGCGTCGCCGATCTCGCGCATCGCCATCGTCCCGCCGCTCGCCGCCGCCAGCGCCTGCAGCGTGACGCGGTTGGCCGTCCCCGTCTCGGCATCCCGCAGCAGCCAGCCGAGCGCCGATTCGCTGCTCGCCGAGGCGTGCACCGCCTTGTTTCCCGGCTGTCCGATCTCCCCAAACACCACGTAGCAGCGATGGATGGCGCGCGTGAGCGCCACGTACGCCAGGCGCAACTCCTCCTCATCCATCTCACGCGCTTGCGCGTCCAGCCGGCGATCATGCTCGGTCCCGCCCAGGTCGAGGATCCCGTCCTCGCCCTCCACCACGCTGGCCGGGGTCACCTTGAAGGCGACCTCCTTCTCCGCCTTGCGGTCCCACAGCTCGGGACAGAAGACGACATCGAACTCCAGCCCCTTGGCCTTGTGCACGGTGAGGAGCTGCACGGCGGCGCTGTCGGTCTCCAATCGCAGTTCGCGACGCCCCGGCGTGTTGGGGACGGTGCGCTCGCGCGCCATCCATGCGGCGAATCCCTCAGGGGGGACGGCGTCCTCGGCCCACTCGTCGTGCAGCAGCTCGATCACGTGGCGCACGTTGGTCATGCGGCGCTCGCCGTCCGGGAGGGCGAGGAGGCGCGCCGACATGTCGCGCTCGGCGAGCAGCTCACCCATCGCCACCGCGAAGCCGCGCGCGCGCCAGGCCTCGCGCGCGACCGTTAGGCGCTCGACCAGCGCCTGCCAGGCCATCTCCTGCTCGGGGCGCAGCATCGACGCCACCTCGCGCGCATCGCTCCCCCACAGGCGCGTGGCGAGCGCCGAGCGAACCGCGGCACCGTCGCCGGGATTGGCGATCGCCGTGGCCACGCGCACGATCTCGTCGGCTTCCACCGACGCCAGCACGTCCTCGTCGCCGCCGATCACCGCCGGGATGCGCGCCCGGTCCAGCACGCGCTTGAGGGCGCGCGCGCTGCGATTGTAGCGCACCAGGACCGCCATCTTCCCGTACGGCACGCCGCGCTGTTGCAGCTGCACGATCTCGTGGGCAATCTCGCCGTGGATGATCTCGGCTCCCTTCTCCTTCGAGGCGTAGCCACGGCTTCCATGGCTCCCGTCGACCCACCACCACTCCAGCGCGGCGCGCCCGTCGCTCGCCATCGTCCCCGGCGGAGCCGGCGTCGTCGCCGCCGTCACGCGCGGGAAGTCGATCTCGTCCTCGGGCACCCTGAACGGCTGCGGCATCCGCGTGAAGAGCGCCTCGACCGCACGCACGTACGCATCGCTCGAACGGTAGTTCTGCAAGAGCGTGAAGCGGCGCGACGCGTCATTCGCAGCGCGGAGGTAGGCACGGATGTCGGCGCCGCGAAAGCGATAGATCGACTGCTTGGGATCGCCGATGAGGAAGAGCGGGCACCCCGCAAACGCCGTGGAGAAGATCGGGTACTGCGTGCGGTCCGTGTCCTGGAACTCGTCGATGAGCGCTGCCCCGAAGCGCGACCGGATGCGCTGCGCCAGCGCCCCGTCGCTCCCCTCCTCGGTGAGGACGTCCTTCACCGTGCGCAGCAGGTCGTCGAAGCCGCGCAGGTGACGGCGCCGCTTCTCCTCCTCGAACGACTCGTGCACGACCGACGTGAAGTGCGCCAGCAGCCCCTGCCCGCGATCGGCCGCTTCGAGCGCGATGCGCGTCTTCTCGTGCCGGCGGTATGGAATCACCAGGCTGCGCACCCACGGCTCGAACGGCTTCCCGTTGTCGACGACGAGCGCGGCGTCCGCCGCGTTGTTGATCAATCGCTTGCGCGCCCAGTCGCGCGCCGAGCGCCCGAACGGTTCGGTGTCGTCCTCGATGAAGGTCGTGCGGAAGGGGATGCGCGACTCGAGCGCGCTCTCGCCCAACACACGCTGGCAGAAGCCGTGAATGGTGAAGACCGCGAGGTCGTCGAGCGAACGCATCGCATCGGCGATGATCGCACCGCCGTCGGCGCCATGCGTCTCCCTGAGCACAAACAGGTCAGCGTTGCGGGTGGTGCGCGCGGGTGGCGCGTCGCTCCACACCTGCTCGGCGTCGCGCAATGTCGTGCGAATGCGCGTGACGAGCTCCTGCGTCGCCTTCTCGGTGAAGGTGACGACGAGGATGCGCGACAGCGAGTCGACCTTGCGCTCGAGCAGGAGGCGGAGGAGCAGGCGCGTGATGGCGAACGTCTTCCCGGTGCCGGCGCTCGCCTCGACGAGGGTGATGCCGGGGTCGAGCGAGACGTCGAGCGCGCTGAACGGCGCGTGCACGTGCGGCGTCATCCCTCCCCTCCATGTGCCTCGTCCCACCCCTCGAAGAGCCGCCGGGCGAGCGATTCGAACTCGTCCCACTGCTCCTCCATCGGATCGACGCCGCGGAAGCAGAGGGCCACGTAATCATCGTGCGCGTCGCCGCCTGACGAGTAGTCGGACGGTTGCGCGTCGTACGATCGCGCCGCCTCGTCGCGCGGGTCCTTTGGTTCCTTGGGCGTCCTGGCTGGCGCACCGCCCCCCTTCTTCCCCTTCGCCTTCGGCGTCGACGCCTGCACGAAGGTGGCCGAGACCCACGCCTGCCCGGCCTGGGCGAAGAAGGGGAGCGGCCGCCGCAACCCCTCGCGCGCGACGGCCACAAGCGCCGCAAGCTTCTCCGCCGGGGCCGACACCGGGCCAAACCTCGCGGTGCGTGCCTTGTCCGACTCGCGCCACACCATGACGGTCGTCTCGGGGAGCTTCAACTCGCCGTGCGCGCGCGCGGCCAGCATCGCCAGGTGTTCCACCCACGCGCGCAGCACATGCTCGGCCGCGCGGCGCCCGGCGCGAACGGCGTAGCGCGCCGCCCCCCGCACGCCATCGATGCGGCCGGTGAGCCGCCACCCGTCGCCGTCGATCGTGATGGGGATCGCCTCCGCGCGGGCATCATTGGGGACGGCCGCCATCACCAGCGCCACGTCGCTCCACAGCGCGCCGTGCCATGCCTTGCCGAGCTCGTTAGGCGGAAGCGACCCGTCCGCGATCAACCGCCGCTGTTCGCCCGCGTCATCGCGCGTTCCCGCCAGCGCCGCCGTCAGCATGCGCGCACGGATTCCCCCCTGCTCCATGTAGCCCGGCGCGAACGTCTCCTCGTCCGCTCCTTCGTCGAGCTCGTGGCCCAGGAAGACGCGCAACGTCCGCGTGCAGAAGAACCTCGACGGATTGGTCCAGCAGTCGGTGAGGTCCCTGAGCGTGAGGGTGAAGGGCACGCCCCCTTCCCCGTCCACCGGTTCGATCTCTCCCACGACGAACGGAGGCTCATCCTCCAATCGGTTGGCCAGCGCCCGCGCCGCCCCGGCCTGCTCCCGCGAGTAGGAGAAGAGGCGCGGATCCTTCCCCGCCCCGAAGTACTCGGCCGAGAACGGCTGCAACGGGTGCCGCACGACGAGGGCGCGCCGCGCCACGTCGTCGCTGCCATCGCCGGGATCGCGCAGGGCCCGCCGCGCGACGTGATCGAGCAACTCATCGATCACCACGCTCGGCGCGCGCACCGAGTTGTCGCTGACGGCGCGCCCTCCATAGGCGAGGATGAGGCGATCGCCCGCTGCCATCAGCGTGTCGAGGAAGAGCTGCCGGTCGTCACTGCGCAGGTCGCGATCGCCGGGGCGTCGCTCCTGCTCCAGCAGGTCGAAGGCCGAGCGCCGGTCGCGCCGCGGAAAGACGCCGTCGTCGAGCCCGACCATCGCGATCACGCGGAAGGGGAGCGAGCGCATGGGCTTGAGCGCGGCGACCGTCATCCCACCCTGCAGGAAGCCCGTCCCGAACCCTTCGTCGTCGAGCTCCGTCTCCAACCAGTCGCGCACCACGGCGAAGGGGACCGTCCTGTCGTAGCCTGCGACCTCGCCGAGCGAGAGGAGCCGCCGGATGGTCGCCGCCACGGCCCCCACCATCTGCTGCTCGTACGCGTCGTCAGCCGCAAGGAATCGTTCCACGGCGCCGAGGAGCGTCGCCGTCCAGTCGGCAAGCGTCTGGTCGTTGCGCCACAGTGCGAGCGTCGCGGCAAGGTCGTCGACCCAGCGGGCGAAGTCGGCGAGGAGTTCCGGTTCACCCAGGAGGTCGCCCGCCTCGGGAAGGAGCGACAGGACTTCGTCGTCGATGCGTCCCACGGCGATGCCTAGCAAGAGGCGATCGAGCCCGGCGCGCCAGCTGGCGTCCTCGTAGCGCGGGAAGCCGAGGCGCGCGCGCGCGTCGCCGTCGTATCCCCAGCGGATGTTCGCGCGCTCCAGCACCGACTCGATCCAGTCCACGTCGCCCGCCGCGAGCCCCGCGCCCTGCCTGACGAGTGGAAGCGAGAGGAGCCCGAGCACCGCGCTGCGTTCCAGCCGCCCCCCTTCGAGGGCAAGGAGCCGGGCGAACGCCTCGGCGGCGGGCTGCGCGCGGCGCAGCGGGCGGTCCGCCACGCGATACGGGATGCGCGGCGCGTCGTGCGACGACACGCCGAAGACGGCGTCGACCGATGGGGCCCACTCCGCCGCATCGGGGACGAGGAGGAGGAGGTCGTGCGGGCGCAACGTCTCATCGGCGGCGAGCGCCGCGAGCAGCTGGTCGCGCACCACCTCCAGCTGGCGCAGCTCGCCGTGTGCGTCGTGCACGCGCAGCGAGTCGTCGCTCGTCGAGAGCGTAAGCGGCGTGGTGCCGGCATCGCCCGCCGCAAGCTCGCGTTGCAGCGTGCGCAGGAGCGATGCACCTGACGGAGTGGCCCCCAGCCGGTCCACCACCGCCCCGCGCCCCTCCAGCAGCGCCACGAACTCGCGCGACTGCGCCCCATAGGCTGCGGCCAGCGGGTGCAACGCGTCATGTCCCAGCGCCGCCGTGTACACCGTGACGGGAACGTGGCGTGCCAAGGCGGCCAGGAGATCGATGAAGAGCGGGGGGAGCGCGCTCACGCCGAAGACCGTCACCCGCGCCGGGAGCCCGTGCCCGTCGCCGCGGGGCACCGCTCCCCCCAGCGTCTCGATCAGCCGTTGCAGCCGCGTCCCGGTGTGGGGGGCGTCGGTTCCGCTCTGCTCGCGCAGCAGGCGCCAAAGCGCCCCCTGCCATCGCCCGTTCGTCACCCCGTCGTCATCCCCCGCCTCCCAGCGCACGAGGATATCGGAACGGAACATCTGGTAATCGTCGAACCGGGCCGCGACCTGCGCGGCGAAGCCGAAGCGCGTCCGCTGGTCGGCGCTGGCGAGGTACGTCCGCAGGGGAGCGAAGTCGGGTGACGGGTGCGTTCGCACTTCGTCCAGCGCCGCATCCAGACGCCAGGTGAGGACGTCGCGCGCGAACGGATCGTGCGCGTCCCGCCCCCCGTGCTCGGCCAGCACCGTCCGCGCGAGTTCTCGCACGAAGGTCGCCGGAAACGGGAGTTCCATCCCGCCGGCACAGCCGAAGCGGTCGGCCAACTGCAGCGTGATCCACCGACGCATCCCCTGCGACTGCACCACGATCACCTCGTCCTCCCGCGGCGCGAGCGGCGAGCGCGCCATCCCGTTGGCGAGATCGTCGAGGAGCGGGGTGAGATGGGGCGCGGTGACGAGGCGCAGCATTCGGGGCGATTTCGGCTCGGGCGACGGGGGGACGCTCGATCACGCAGCGTCGAGATCCGGCGCCGGTGACACTGGCAATACTATCGCCGGGGGGACTGACCGTCTGCGGTGTGGCGCGGGCGCCATGCGTCGGCGCGCATCGACTCGGCCGTCGCCGTGGTCGGACCGGGATTCCGATGCTTCTTCGAGCGTCCGTGACACCGCGTGTCATGCGCGTAACCCGGGTCACGCGCTGCTCGTCCCTCGGCTGTCGGCATCGTGTGAATTCACCGGTAGATACCGGCCGCGATTTTGAGCCTTTTCTCACCACTTCTGCGCTCCAGCCTCGGAGCTGATTCTCCGAGACTTCGTGTCATGACCGATCGATCGGCCCTTCTCCGTCGACTCTGGCGCCAACAGCAGTGCGCCCGGGGATCGGCCGCGTCCCCGACCGACCGCTCGACGCCGGCGTGACCGTCCTGACGCCTCGCTCCGCGATCGACGCGATCGAACCGCCCAATCGTTCTCCCAACGAGGACGTCGCGGGGCGGATTCGTGCGGCGCAGCTCCACGAGGTGTTCCGTTTCACTCCGCTCACGATGCTGGTGAACGTGGTGAACGCGGGGTTGGTGGCGAACACCATCGCCGACCAGGTCAGTCATCGTGCGATCGCGCTCTGGATGTCGGCGATCCTCGCCGTCGTCGTCTTCGGGTCGCGCGCCTGGTACGAAGGAAAGCGTCGCGCCCCGCGACCGCGCGCATCCGAGCGCGCCTTCCGACGGGCGGCGATGCATGCAGGCGTCCTCGCATCGCTGTGGGCCGTCGTGGCGGTGGCGTGGTTCCCCTTCGTGGACGCCGAGGCGCAACTCGTCCTGGGGACCGTCGTGACGGGGATGCTCTGCGCCGGCGGGTTCGTCCTTGCCACTGTCCCGCCGGCCTCGGGGGCGTACATCGGTGTGCTCTCGGTCGGTGCCTTCAGCGCGCTCGCGTTGTCGCACTCGCCCTACCGCCTCCCGATGATGGGACTGCTCGCGGCCTACGGTGCCATCGTCTACGTGAGCGCGCGCGCGACGTCGCGACTCTTCGTCGATCGCCTCATGGCGGAATACGACCTGCGCGAGCGCGGGCAGGTGATCGACTTGCTCCTGGCGGAGTTTGACCAGAACGGCTCCGACTGGCTCTTCGAGCTCGATGGCGACTTCACCATCACCGAGCACTCGGCGCGCTTCGCCGAAGTGAGCGCGGCGCGCGACGGTTCGCTCGTCGGGCGCCCCTTCCTCGACCTGCTCGACGCGGTGAGCCGCCAACGCCTGGGGGAGCGACTGACCTCGGGGAACCCGTTCCGCGATGTGGAAGTGGCGGCGATCGTCGCCGGCGAGACGCGCTGGTGGTCGATCGGCGCCTCGCCGATCCTCGATGACCAACGAGCGATTGCCGGCTGGCGCGGCGTGGGATCGGACAGCACCGATGTGCGCCGCGCCCGTGAGGAGATCGCGTGGATGGCGCAGACCGACATCCTCACCGGGTTGCGCAACCGCTCCGCCTTCCGCACGCGCGCCGCGGAGGCGCTCATCGAGTCGCGCCGTCGCGGCGAGGCGATGGCGATCGCCTGCGTCGACCTCGATCACTTCAAGACAGTGAATGACACCCTCGGGCACCCCGCCGGCGACGACCTCCTGCGCGAAGTGGCCGCCGAGCTGCGCGCGATCGAGGGAGCGACGATCGCCGTCGGCCGCCTCGGGGGCGACGAGTTCGGGATTCTCTACTGGGGCAGTGCCACGGCGCAGGAGGTCCAGGCGCACGCCGAGTCGGTCATCGCGCGCGTGGCACGCGCCTACACGATCCAGGGGACACGCGTCACGGTGGGCGCGTCGGTCGGCATCGCCTTCGGCCCTGAGGATGGCGACACCGTCGATACGCTGATCCGCAACGCCGACCTCGCGCTGTACCGGTCGAAGGACAACGGGCGCGGGACGGCGACGCGCTACTCGTCGCTCATGCTCGCCGAGGCCGAGGAGCTGCGTGCGATCAAGGAGGACCTCACGCTCGCCCTCGTGCGCAACGAGTTCCTCCTGCACTACCACCCCATCATCGACCTGGTCACGGGGCACACCGTCGCCTTCGAGGCGCTGGTGCGGTGGCAGCATCCCACGCGCGGCCTCCTGGCGCCGGACGCCTTCGTCCCCATCGCCGAGTCGTCCGGGCTCATTGCCCCGTTAGGCGACTGGATCGTGCGCGAGGCGTGCGAGCACGCGGCGCACTGGCCCGCGCACCTGCACGTTGCGGTGAACCTCTCGCCGGCGCAGCTGGGGCGCCCCACGCTGCTCTCGACGGTGCGCGACGCCCTGCACAGCTCGGGGCTCCCGGCGCATCGCCTGGAGTTCGAGATCACCGAGGCGCTCTTCCTGTCGCACGATGCCGGGACGATCAAGCTCCTCACCGACATGCGCGCGATGGGAATCGGGATCGCGCTCGACGACTTCGGGACCGGCTTCTCGTCGCTCAACCACCTCACGACCTACCCGGTCACGAAGATCAAGATCGACCGGTCGTTCGTGGCCGGCGGCGCCTCCATCGAGCACCGCGGCGCGATCATCGAGGCGGTGACGCTGATGGCCAAGCGACTCGGCTGCGTGACGACGGCCGAAGGGGTGGAGACGGGTGGGGCGCTGGCGTGGATCTCCTCGTTAGGGTGCACGCAGGCACAGGGCTACCTGTTCGCCAAGCCGATGCCCGCCGAGGACATCGCCGACTTCCTGCGGAAGGGGCGCCTCACGCCGCCGGGGCAGGCCGCGGTCGAGCAGGTGGGGATGGCGCTGGACGGCGCGAGCGACCTGTAACACCGCGGCGACTGCTCCTCCGCGCTCGCGTTCACCACACCGGCGGCACTCCGATCGCCTCGGCATGGCGCGTGAGCAGTACATCACGCGTGCCCTGCGACAGCGCCCGCCGCATCGCCTGGCGCGCCTCATCGTCGCGCCCGAGGCGGTGCAGCGCCCACGCCTCGAGGTCAAAGCCGTACACGTCGCGGCGCGTGCCAAGCTCCGCGCGCACCCGGGCCAGCACCTCGCGCGCATCGCGCGGCGTCCCGTGGTCGAGCAGGAAGTGCCCCCATGCCCGATGAATCGCACCGGGCTGCGTGAGCGCGGCGGTGCGCATCGCCTGGGCAGCCTGCGCGGCGCGCGCCGTGTCACCCATGCGCTGGTACGCCTCGCTCATCGTCCCGAGCGTCGTTGGGTCGAGGAGGGTTGACGTCGCGCGTTCGCCGTAGTCCATCGCCTCGGCCAGTGCACCGCGCTGCAACGCCACGTTCGCCATCGCGCCAAGGACGTGCGGATCCGACGGGGCCAGGAGCAACGCATGGCGCAGCACCTTGTCGGCGGCCACGACGCGACCGCTGCGCAGTTCGAGGTCGCCGAGCCGAGCGTGGAACCACGCCACCTGATCGCGGGGGAGATCCTCGCGATGCTCGGCGTCCTGCGCCGCGCGCGTCAGGAGCGCGCGTGCCGAATCGACGCGCCCCATGATCTCGTGCCAGCGCGCCACGCGCGCCGCCACCGTGAACTGCTCGCGCCCGACGTGAATCGACCGGAAGTGCCGGCTTGCCTGGTCGTAGTCGCCGAGCTCGAGCTCGACCTCGGCGAGCTGCGCCAACGGCCCCATCTCGCCCGGTGAGAGGGCGACCGCGCGTTCCGCGGCAACGCGCGCCTCAGGGAACGCGTGTCGGGCCAGCAGGGCGGAGGCGAGCAGCTGGTAGCTCGCCGCGTTGCGCGCCGTTCGGCGAACGAGCGATGCCTTCGCGAGGCGTTCCGCGCGCTCCACGTCGCCCAACGACCCGGTGGCCCTACCGCGCGCGAGGTACATCGCGCCCAGGGCCGCGATGTCGGCGGCGCTCTCGGAGTCCGCGGCGACGCGCCGCTCGTAGAACGCGATGTCGGCATCGCGCAGCGCCGAGTCGCGCGCCATGGCGATCTCGCCGTTCGCCTGCTGCATCGCGGGGGCCGGCATGCGTGCTCGCGCCGTGCCGGCTCCACGCATCTGCAGCGCACGCCCGGCGACCCACGCCGACGCGAGCACTGCCAGGGCGGATGTGGCCACCAGACGCCAACGACGGGAAACAGGAGACATGCGCGACGCTCCGCGTGATCGCGCTCCGCGGACGAACCGCCGCACCGAGCGGTGGCGCGACGGTTCGCCCGTGTCGCGTCAGCTTCGGTTGGGGGTGGCGAGGTAGGGGAACGACGGGAGGAAGGTCCGGTCGTTTGCCCCGATGTTGTCGGTGCACAGCGGGAGCGTGAACGGCGCGCAGAACGCGTTGTTGGGATCGAGGAAGGTCGAGAAGATGGCGCTCAGCCCGAGGTCGACAACGTCGTCGGAGAGCTTGCGGCCACCCCATCCACTGGCGAGGGCCCACGAGAGCCACCCCGCGCTCGACGGCTCCTTCGTCGGGTCGACGATGAGCATGTCCGGATACAGCACACTGCCCAGCGTAGTGGCCAGCGTGGCCGAGCGGCCAAAGCTCCGGATGAACGTCTCCGTCTCGGCGCGATAGAGACTGGAGGTGTAGGGCATCGTCTGGTTGTAGCCATCGTGGTTGGCCTTCACGACGGTCACTTCGGCGACCAGCGGATTGGCGAGGAACTCCACCTGGTCATAGGTGGCGGCGTCGTCGAACATCTCGCCGTTCGACGCATCGGATGGGACCAGCCCGGTGGTCTCGGTATCGTTGCAGCCGGCGAGAGCCAGCGAGGCGAGTACGAGCCCCAGGGCAACGGGGCGCAGGGGAAAGCGTGGCACGAGTCGGTGCTCCAGTGAGAAGTGGAAGGACGTTCGTGGGGCTCACGAGCGCGTGCGGGGGCGGCTCGTGGTGGCCCACACGCCAAAGCGGCTGGGGCTCCCGGGGTTGGCCACGAGCATGCTGGTGGGGAGTTCGAGGACGATCGCGAGATCGTTGAATCCCTTGATGTAGTCCTGCGCTTGCCCGGCGGCTCGGAACGAGGTCGCACTCGGCGTCTGCGGGAGCAGCGAGAGTGGGCCGCCGACCGGCTTGCGGTCCGGCACGATGCGGAAGAAGTACTCGAGGTCGAGGAAGAACGGGTCGTCGCGCGGACCGGCGAAGAGCTGGATCCCGTTGGCCTTGCCGAGCTGCACGTTCACGGGGCCAGCGAGCGTCGGTTCGCCACGCAGCAGCGTGTTGGCGGTCCCCGTCTCGTTGGGCTTGGCGGGGCCGCGCAGCGTGACGCGCTGGTTGCCGGCCGTTCCGGTGAAGGTGAGCTGGAAGACGAGGTCCTCGATTGCATCGCCGTTGTTGTCGACCTTGATCTGGTACAGCTCCTTGTTGCGCGTCCCGAAGGTGGCCTTTGCCGTCCCCGCGGGCGTGATGGGTGACGAGGTGCTCACGGCGAGCACCGTCCGCCCCTTCACGGGGGAGGGAAAGGCATAGACATCGTTGATGTCGAAGCTCGGGCTGAGCTCGACGGTGGGCGTGTCCTGGTGATCGGACGCCCGGACGACTCCGGCAGCCGCAACGGCGGCGACGACGGCGCCGGCGGCGATGGCAGATGCGCGACGGGCGCTCCCGCGGGTGAAAGACAGCATGGCACCTCCAGTACGATGAAAGGGTCACGTGGAGTACGACGCGAGCCCCCGATCGGATTGCGGCGGCGTGGCGATGCCCGCGAGCCTAACGAATTTCGAGGTCCGTCACGGGCGTGGCGCGCGTGAACAGCTGCGTGCGCTGGCGCCCGGCGCCCTGCAGCTGCACGATGTTCACCTGGTCCTCGTGCACCTCCATGAGGAGGCGATTGCGCACGCGCAGCGATGCGCCTGGCGCCAGCGTCCCGCGAAGGCAGAGGAGGTAGGCATCGCCGGCGCGCCGTACGCCGCACGAGACCAGGCGGATCCCGTCGAGCCCGAAGTGCGCGCGCAGGTACGCGTCCGCGTCCGTCGCCGACACGCTCGAGTCTCGCGGCGCTGGCTTTCGCGCGAGGCGCGCCGCCGCGGCGGAGAAGTCGTCCGCGAAGGCGCGAATGCTGACGGTGACGGTGCGCCCGCCGGCACCGACAGCAATCAAGGTGTAGGTGGTGTGGATCACGTGTGCGCGGGCGCCGCGCGGCAGCAGGGCCAGCAGCGTGAAGAGCGTCAGGAGCGCGACGCAGCGCGAGAGCGCGCGTGCGCGCGGTGCACACGGAGCGCGCGGTGCGCGCGGAGCGCGACGAGCGATCACGGCCAGCGCGCCCACGCCCACGTCGCCGCCACCGCGCTCACCGCGGCCGAGACACCGACCAGGCGTGCCTGGAACGGCGCGCGACGAATCGCCGTCACGGGAGCGCGCGCCAACGTCCGGTCGACGATCGCGAAGGCGAGGAAGGCCAGCAGGAGGACGAGCAACTGCCCCATCTCGATCCCGACGTTGAAGCCAAATAGCGGCCAGGCGATGCGGTCGACGAAGAGGCTCCGCAGGTAGTCCGCGAACCCGGCGCCGTGCACGAGCCCGAACACCGCCGCGGCAATTGGGCGATGCCGCGTCGCACCGCCAGATGCAATGCGGGCGCGCCGCGCGACGTTCTCGAGCCCCGTGAGGACGATCGTCACGGGGATGAGGAACTCGACCAACGCGCGAGGAAGGACCAGCAGCCCCGTCACCGAGAGCACCAGCGTCAGGGAGTGCCCCGCCGTGAACGCGGTCGCGACCCACACCAGCGCACGCCACTCCGTTCGGCGGTAGATCGCCGCCAGGGCAAGCAGGAAGAGCAGGTGGTCGGCCGCGTCGCGCGCGACGATGTGCCGGAAGCCGAGTTCAATGAACGGAATGGCGTCAGACATCGGGCGAGGGGGAACGCGTGTTGGGAGGCGACCGGCGGCGGGTGGCGCCGCCGCCCGCTGACGCCACCTCGTACGACGCCAACCGGTACGGCGGATTGCCGGCGCACGTCGTCCGTCCCTCGCCGCGAGCGCTCCCGGCGGGCAGCGGCTGCCGAGTTCGGCGCGCGGCAATCCGATTGTGGCGTTGACGACGTACGTGCTGCAGAATCCCCCGTCTGAACGACCGAACGCTTCCGCACGCGCCTCAACGACGCGAATGCCGCGACCCGATCGCCCGCCGTACGCCCACCGTTCGCCCCTGCCCTTGGCACGGGTGCCAGCATGGACGTCGTAGTGGGTGACGTCGACCGGCGGGACGTGACGTCGGCGCGTCCGATTCTCCCCGCACCTGGAGAGGGTACGGGAGAGGCGTTCGCGGATCGTGCCATACTCCAACGGATGGCTGCAGGCGACGAGCGCGCCATGCAGGAACTGGTCGCGCGACACGGTTCGCTCGTCTTCGCCCTCGCCCGCACCATCGTGCGTGACGAGGCCGATGCCGAGGAGATCGCGGCGGACGCGTTCATGCAGGCGTGGCGCACCGCCGCCTCGTTCGATCCGACTCGCTCCAGCGTCTCATCCTGGCTCGGCGTGATCGCGCGCAGTCGCGCGCTCGATCGGCTGCGCGCGCGCGTTCGCCAGGGGAAGTACATCAGCCAGGAATCGGAGTCCGCACCCGTGAGCGCTTCGCAGGAGGCCTCCTCCTCCCCGACCCCAGACCGCCTCGCCGAACAGAAGGAAGCGCGAGCGCTGGTGGCCGCGGCGCTCCAGTCGCTCCCCGAGCCACAGCGCGCGGTGATCGAGCTGGCGTATTTCGGCGGGCTCTCCCAGAGCGAGATCGCCACACGGCTCGCCATGCCGTTGGGCACGGTGAAGACGCGGACGCTCGCGGCAATGAAGCTGCTGCGTGCGCAACTCGGTCCACTCCTTCGCGAGGGACTGGCATGAGCCGCGACGCGGAAGGGACCATGTCGCACGAGCAGTGGCTCGAGCTCGCCGCCGCGTACGCGCTCGATGCGCTCGACGCCACCGAGCGCACTGCGTTCGACGCACATCTCGTGCGATGCGCCGAGTGCCGGCTCGCGGTGCAGGAGTACCGCGAGGTCGCGGGGCTTCTCATGCACGCCACCGAGCCGGTCGCCGCTCCCGCCGGGTTGCAGGATCGCGTGATGGCAAAGCTGCAGGACGCCAAGGCCGAGCCGCGGACGCTCGTGCCGCGGCGGAGTGCCGCGCCGTGGCGGTCTGCCGCGTCCTGGCTGGCGGCGGCATCGCTGGTCGTCGCCGCCGCACTGGGTGCGCTCTGGCGCAAGTCCAACGAGGGAGAGCAGCTGGCCCGCGCCGACGCCGCTGCGCTGCGCCGTGCCCTCGGTGATCGCGACTCGCTGCTGGCCTCGCTGCGGGGCCCGCGCGTGCACGTGGTCTCCCTCAGCGCGTCGGGCGGCGAGCGCACCGTGGCCCGCGTCTTCTGGAACCACGAGCAGCATCGATTCGTGGTGACGGCGTTCGACATCCCCGCCGCACGGCGCGGACGGACGTACCAGCTCTGGGCCATCGCCAAGGGGCACGCCCCGGTGTCGATGGGGACGTTCAACACGAACCCGGACGGCGTGGCGACGGTCATCCTCCCGGTCGGCACCACGATCGAGTCGCTGGGCGTGATCGACCTCTGCGCCCTGACCGAGGAGCCGGACGGCGGCTCGCCACAGCCCACGGAAACGCCTCGCCTGGCAGGGAGCTGGCGACACACCGACTAGCGACTTGGGGCGACCGGTGACCGGTGACCGGCGAGCGAGGCCGCACCGGGGGGCTGCGGGCGTGGGGGGCTTCCCGATTGCGTCGGGTTCGGCGACTCGCTTTCGTCGCCGGGTCCCTCGTTCCCTTCGGAAGGGCTGTCACCTATGTCACGCCACTCGATCCGCCTGTCGCTCGCCGTCGCGTCCCCGCTCCCTGTGCGCCGCCGCGCCGCGATCGCCACCACGCTCGCCGCGGCCGCACTTGCCGCGGCCACGCTCACTGCCTGCTCACGCGCCGCCAGCACGACGACGCAGGCCGTCACGCCGCCCACCAGCGCCGCGGCGGCACCGCTCAACATCACCCCGGAATCACCGCTCAAGGACTTCGGGACGATGTGGACGTTCGACGCGCCGCCGCTCGCCTACTGGAAGGCACGCTACAACTTCACCGCCTCGCAGGACTGGCTCGACCACGTCCGCCTGTCGGCCGTGCGCATTCCCGGCTGCTCGGCGTCAGTCGTCTCGCCCGATGGGTTGGTGATGACGAACCATCACTGCGCCCGTGCCTGCACCACCGAGTCGTCGGCGCGCGACTCCAACTACATCGAGACGGGCTTCGTCGCCGCCGCGCTCACGGACGAGAAGAAGTGCCGTGGGATGACGGCCGACCAGCTGCAATCCATCGAGGACGTGACGGCGCGCGTGCAGGGAGCGTTGACCGCCCCCGATGCCAAGGGACAGGCCGAGCAACGCACGGCGATCGTCACCGCCATCCAGCAGGAGTGCCAATCGAAGACCGGGCTCACCTGCCAGGTGGTGTCGTTCTACCAGGGCGGGCGCTACTCGCTGTATCGCTTCAAGCGGTGGACCGACCTGCGATTGGTGATGGCACCGGAGGAAGGGATCGCCTTCTACGGTGGTGATCCGGACAACTTCACCTTCCCGCGCTACGACCTCGACCTCACGCTCCTTCGCATCTACGAGAACGACGCCCCGCTCAAGGCGCAGCACTACCTCAAGTGGAGCGCCAATGGGGCGCAGGAAGACGAGGTGATCTTCGTGGTCGGCAACCCGGGGACGACGGGGCGCCTCAACACGGTGGCGCAGCTGCAATACCTGCGCGACGTGCAGTATCCCAACCAGCTCGACCAGCTCGCGCGCCAGAAGGCGGTGTTCGAGCGCATGGTTGCGGCTGGCGGCGCCGAGGAGAAGAAGAAGTACCAGGACGCCATCTTCTCGCTTGCCAACTCCATCAAGGCCGTCACCGGCTACCGGAGCGGGTTGCTCGACAGCACGCTGATGGCGAAGAAGGCCGCGTTCGAGCGCGACTTCCGCGGGCGCATCAACGCCAGTACGGAGACGCGCACGAAGTTCGGCGGGGCGTGGGACGCGATCGCCGCCGCCAACGCCGAGCGGGCGAGCTTCGCGAAGGAGGCCCGCTTCCACGGTGCCGCCGGCTCGCAGCTGCTTGGGCTCGTCCTGTCGATCGTTCGGCTCCCGGTCGAGGAGGCCAAGGCCGACTCGCTGCGCCTGCCGGCGATGCGCGGCAACGCCATTGCCGGCGTGAAGGCGAACGCCGGCCGCCCGATCCCCTTCGACCTGGCGCAGGAGGAAGCGCTCCTCACCATGCAGTGGGAGGCCGCGCTCGCCTCGTTAGGGCGCACCGATCCGTTCGTCGTCGCCGCGATGGGCGACCGGAGCCCCGCCGCGGCGGTGCAGGCGTTGTTCGCCGCGACAAAGATGAAGGACCCGGCGGCGCGCAAGGCGCTCGTCGACGGAGGCGCCGCCGCGATCGCGGCGAGCACCGACCCCATGGTCGTGCTGGCGAAGGCCATCGACCCGCTCAACCGCGCCCACGTCGTGCGCACCCTCGCCCTCACGGCGACACTGAGCGCCAACGCGGAGAAGGTCGGGCAGGCGATCTACGCCGCCTACGGGACGATGCTCCCGCCAGATGCAACCTTCACCCTGCGCATCTCGGACGGGATCGTGAAGGGCTACCCGATGAACGGGACCGTGGCGCCGTACAAGACCTCGTTCTACGGCCTGTACGCCCGCGCCGCCGAGTTCGACGGCAAGCCGCCGTTTGCCCTCCCGGGGCGCTGGCAGGAGCGCCGTGCCCGCCTCGACCTCTCGGCGCCGCTCGACTTCGCCAGCACCAACGACATCATCGGCGGCAACTCGGGGAGTCCGGTCGTGAACCGCGCCGGCGAGGTCGTGGGGCTCATCTTCGACGGCAACATCGAGAGCCTCCCCAACAACTTCCTCTTCACCGACGCCGTCGCCCGCAGCGTCAGCGTCCACTCGCGCGCCATCACCACCGCGCTCCGCTCCATCTACGACGCCACCCGCATCGCCGACGAACTGGAAGGGAAGAAGCCGTAGCGCGCACTCCTCCGTGAACCTCCGTGTCTCCGTGTGTCCCCCGTGTTAGAGCTCCCGCGCTCCTCACCCTGCCACGTGACACTGACGTGACGCGCCTGAATAGCGTTGTGTGAGCCGAGCGTCTGCGCTCGGGTTTTTCAACACGGGGGACTCACGGAGGAACGGAGGACACGGGAATGGGTGATCGTGTGATGTGGGATGCGTCGCGCCCGGTGATCGAGGCGGCGATGAAGGTGCATTCGGTTCTAGGACCTGGACTTCTCGAGGCGACGTACCTGGCGTGCCTCGAGCACGAACTGCGCCGGCGTGGACTCTCGGCACGCTCGCAAGTTCCGATCCCGGTCCTGTATGACGGAGTGCAACTCGAAGTAGGCTACCGAGTCGACCTCCTCGTCGAGCACGACATCGTGGTCGAAGTGAAGAGCGTCGCCAAGATCATCCCCATCCATGAGGCCCAACTCCTCACCTACCTCCGCCTTTCGCACCGCCGCATCGGCCTCCTCATCAACTTCCACACCGCTCACCTGCGCGACGGGATCAAGCGCATGGTGAACGGGTGGGAGTCGCGTGCGGTGCGGCGTTAGGCTAGCCCTTCGCGAAGAACCAGCTCTCGAACACCCCACCCGGCCACGGCGGGAATCCCGTCGAGGTGATGAAGTCCGGCGTCGACGAGATCGGCTTCTTGTTGAGGTCGAGCAGGTAGCTGCAGTGCACACGGATGAGATAGCGCCCCATCGCCCCCTTCATGATGCGCATCATGTCGGACGCGGCGTGCAGCGACGACCAGCGGATGATGCGCGCCGAGTAGACGAGCTTTCCCTGCAGGACGATCAGCTGCTGCGGCGTGTTGTTCGCATCGAAGCGCTCATACCAGACGTGCACCACCGGCGGCTGCGCCTTCACGATGCTCGTCTCCATCGAGCGGTTGAAGGTGACCGAGATGTCGTCGAGCATCTGCAGCGCCACGTCGGCGGGGACCGTGTCGTCGTGCTTCCACGACGTCGCGCGAATCACCGTCAGGTCGAGGCTCTCCAGCCCTGGCCCTGGTGGTCCCTGTGCCCCCTGCGGCCCCACCGCGCCGTCGGCCCCGGTTGCACCTGTCGGCCCCGGTGGGCCCGGCGGCCCGATGGGGCCGTCGTTCCCCGGAACGCCCTGTAACCCGGCCGCCCCCGGTGGCCCGGCGGGACCGGGGACACCCTGCTCCCCTTGGATCCCCTGCGCCCCCGGCGGACCGATCGGCCCCACGGCGCCATCGCGCCCCGGAACACCCTGCGGCCCAACGGGCCCGGGCGGACCCTCCGGCCCTGGAGGTCCTGCTGGCCCCGGCGGACCGTCGGCCCCTACGGCTCCCTGAATCCCGGGTTGTCCCTGCGCCCCCTCCGGCCCGGCCGGGCCGGGAGGTCCCTGCGCGCCGTCGTTGCCCGCGACGCCGTCGGGACCGCGCGGCCCCACGGGACCGGCGGGCCCCGGAGGACCGGGGGGCCCCGCGACTCCCGCGACGCCGACGTCGCCCTGCACACCCGCGGGCCCCGCGGGACCGATGGGGCCCGGGAGCCCGATTGGCCCCGGAGGACCAGCGGGACCGGCGGGACCGTCGGCGCCAATCGGCCCCGGAGGGCCGGCCGGCCCCGCGGGTCCTTCATTACCTGCGGGGCCGGCGGGCCCCTGAATCCCGGCGGGCCCCGGCGGTCCCACGTCACCGGCCGGCCCTTGCACACCCGGAGGGCCAGCGGGACCCGCGGGGCCGTCAGCTCCGACAGGACCCTGGGGGCCGGCGGGACCTTCCGGACCGGGAATCCCCTGCGTTCCGCCGGCCGGGCCGACCGGACCCTGCGCGCCAGCAGGACCCGTCGGCCCTTCCGGTCCTGGCGGTCCGGCGGGTCCCGCTTCGCCCTGAGGCCCGGCAGGTCCTGCGGGGCCGGCAGGGCCCAACGCCCCCGCGGGCCCCACCGGCCCCGGATCCCCCTTGGGCCCCTGCCCGGCCTGCGGCGACAGACGCACTCCATCGAAGTGCCAGCGCCCCTCGGCGTCCTGGACAAAGTCGCCGCTGTGCGAGTGCCCGCCCACCGCCACGAAGCGCGCCTCGTCCTGCGCCACCGTGGCGTTGCCACCGGCAATCGTGAGTTGGGCCACGACCAGGGCGCTTGCCGCGACCGGATCGGCGGAGTCGGGCTCGACGACGACGTCGGTCGTGGTGAGGATGAGCGTCGGCGTCCCGTCGAGTCGGAGCGCCTCGCGGTCGCTCGCCGTCACCGCCAGTCGCACGCGATGCACGCCATCGGCCGGGAGGGGGAAGGTGGCCGGCGCCTCCAGCGAGAGGCGCGAACCGTCAGGCGCAAACGCGACGCCCGGCTCCACGTGCACGCCGTTGGCGTCGGCGCTCACGCGGAACCCCCACCCCACGCGCCCGAGCCCCACCGTGGTGCGCAGGTCGTGGATGGCCTCGTACAGGCGATCCTGCAGGTGCGTCAGGTGCTCCGACGTGACACGGAGCCCATCGAGGAATTGCGCGCGCGCGTCGGTGGCCATAGGTCAGACTCGAGCCGTGACAGTGAGGACGACGTCGCGCACGGTGAGCGTGCACGGCGTGAGGGCGACGAGTTGGAGCGT
The DNA here is from genome assembly GCA_046327755.1 of Gemmatimonadaceae bacterium. Taxonomy (GTDB): domain Bacteria; phylum Gemmatimonadota; class Gemmatimonadetes; order Gemmatimonadales; family Gemmatimonadaceae; genus SCN-70-22. The sequence goes on along the minus strand of JAXLXW010000006.1, from coordinate 43,241 downwards.
TCCGTTCGACTGGGATGGTGCCGTCAGCTGCACCGCGACTCCCTTCGCGCTCGGCGTCACCCCATCGGCCGCGCCGGGGACGCGCCCGAGGGCGACGCGCACGGGGGCGATGGGGCGGTCGTTCGACGCCGCCCCCATCAGGCGCAGCCGCCCCCGGAACGTCGCGAGATCCGGCGCCGCCGGGATCAGTTCCCACGGGCCGACCGGCGGTCCGCGGAATGGGAGGGCGAAGTCGCTCGCGGCCGGCCATTCCTCGCCGGTCGCGCGGTCCGCCGGGACGACGTACGGGACATCGACCGCCACCGCCATCGTCGCCGCCCCGCGCAGCAGGTGGAGCGCGGCGTACAGGATCGCGCCTTCCTTCAACGTGTAGGGCGACTGCAGCGGCAGCGTGACCCACTGCTCCCCGCCATCACTGCTTGGCTCGACGGTGACCGGCTTCCCCGTCCCGCCATCGATCGGCGCGGCGGGAGCCATGGTCCCCTCGTCGTGCGCGAGGAGGACGACCCGCACCTCGCACCCGCCGACGTCGGGAATGAGCGGGACACGCACCCCCGACAGCGTGAGGAGCCCCTGCGTGCTGGTGATGGCGAGCGCAAGGGAACGCGCCCCATCGAGGACGAGCTCCGCGAGGGGAGACGATGCGGCCGTTCCGTTTGCGGTCGCCGCCACCGGCGCGGCGTCCGAGCCGAACGGCGGAATGACGCGGCTCCCGTCGCAGCTGCCGACGACCGTGCACGTCGCGCCGAGTGCCACGCCCGCCCACGACGGCAAGGGCAGCGGGATCGCCTGCAATCCTTCGGTGGTGAAGGCGACGGTGCGCTGCCCGTCCGGTGCGCCGATGATGACGCGCGTGCGATGCTGCAGGAGTGGGGTGAGGTTGGCTGGCGGCGTGAGGGCGATCGCCCCGGGGATGCGTGACGAGAGTGAGAGGTTGACCTCGCGCATCTCGCCATTCGGCGCGTCCGGATTGCCGATGAGCGCGTTGAGCGGGGCCGCGAGATCGAGTTCCTGGAGGAAGGATGCGGGGGCGCTGTTCCCCGAGGCGGCCACGCTCCGCCACCGTTGCGTCCCGTTGGCCGTCCCCGTTGCCGCCAGCCGCAATGGCGGCGTCCCGTCGGGGAGCGTCCCCGTAGTGACCGCCCCAGCCGACGTCCACACCGGCGCCCCGCCGTCGATGCGCAGCTCCAGGTCGGCGGGGATCTCCGGCAGCTGCACCGCCAGGGCATCGCGCGCCGCCGCGAACGACGAGGCGGTGCACGTGATGAGGAGGCGTTCGCTTCGCACCTCGGAGGCGAACGTGGTCGCGCCGCCGAACAGCCCGGCCTGCAACGGGAGCGGGGTCGTGTCGAAGGCCGCCCCCAGCCAGCGCTGGACCGACGTGATCGCCGCCGTCGTGAACGAGGACGACGCGACCGCCGCGACCGTGCGCGCCGTGCCGAAGTCCACCACCAGCGCGCGCTTCCCCGTTGCCGGGCTCCCGCCGTCGCGCACCTGCGCCACGTCGGTGGCGGAGAACCACTCGGCGCGCAGCACCTGCAGCTGCACGGGGAGCGACGTCAGCACGCCGTTGCGCGGAAGCGCGAGCGTCTGCGACACCACGGCCCCGCCGTTGGTCACCGACGGCGGGAACCCGAAGATCGGCAGGAGGATCGCCACCTGGCCGGTGATGATCCCCGTCTCGACGGCCTCTGCCATGTTCCTACCGGAAGGCGAGCGCCGACTTGAGTCCCACCAACGCCGCACCTAACGACTTGTCGGCGGCGGTGTCGTCCACCGTAACCCCGGCGGCCGCGAGCTTGACCGAGACGTTCTGACGCTCGGCCGCGGTGAGCGTGGCCGTGTCCTTCCTGATCGCCGAGGCAACCTCGGGATCGTCGAGAAGCGTCGCAACGGCTGGGACCGTGCGCGCACGCAGGTCGGCATGCACCCCCTCGAACAGGCCGAGCTGCACCAGGTCGGGGGCGAGGAACTCGATGTCGATCGAGGTCCCGCGCGCCACGAGCGTTCCCGGGGCGATGCTCTGCTTCACGCCGCGCGGGATGCCGACGCGCGGGATGGGGATGAAGGCGTCGAGGATTCCCGTGGCGCGCGTGATGTTGATCGCCGGCGTCTCCACCGACTCGGTGCCGCGCACGATCGTCGCCTTCGTCGTCGTCGCCTCGAGGTCGACGACCTTGGAGATCTCGGGGCGCGCCGCGGCGAAGGTCGCCGGGGAGGCCGCCGCCAGCGCCGCGGCATCGATGGCGGCCGTCTTGATCGGGTTCAGTCGGAAGGGGCTCGTCATGGTTGGTTTCCCTGGAGAGTCGTTAGGAGCGCGGCTGGAGGACGGTGACCTTGCCCAGGCGCAGGCCGAGGTCTTCGAGGACCTTCTTCGCTTCGTCCTGCGTGAGGCCGGCGAGCGACGGCACCTCGACCACCGACTCGAGCTGTGCCGGTACGGCGATGACGACGGCGGCGCCACGACTGGTCGCCGCGCTGTCGAGGAGCGACCCCGCCACCGGCGATTGCGCCAGCACCGGCTGCGTGAGCTGCTCGCGCCCGGGATTGGCCGGGGCGTAGTCGCTCCCCTCGAAGTCGAGCAGCCGCGTGAGGGGGATCCCCGTCACCTGCAACGCGGCGATGGCATCGTTGAGCGTGAGGCCGAAGAGGTCGGGCATCGCGCGGGCCGATGCCTCGAGCGCGAGCGCGATGTCGGTGTTCCCCTCGTCGGCGATGGTGACCGCCTGGGTCGCCGGCCGGAACCCCGCGGCGATGGCGACGATCGTCCACGCCCCCGCCTCGAGCCCGGTGAGGGTGTGCGCCCCGCTGGCATCGGTGGGGCGCACCCCTTCCACGGGCGGACGGTCGCTGCGCACCGCCGTCACGCGCACCTCGCGCGCGTCGAGCCCGGTGTTGGTGATGCGCACCGAGACCACGTGCAGCGTCGCACGCAGGAAGGTGTGCACGTTGTCGATGCCGTTCACCAGGTCGTTCCACCCCTGCGCGGTGAGCGGCTGGCCGGGGCGAACGAGGGTGCGGACGAAAGGCTTGAGTTCCATGGCGTGCACTCCGAATGGGCGTCGGTCGAAGGCGTGGCGTGCGAAGGCGTGTTACAGCTCGTCGGGAGACCAGAGTCGCGTCCCCCCCTGCAGCAGGTCGTTGGGATTGTCGTCGAGCACGGTCGTCGGGTCGGTCACCGTTCCCTGTCCCAGCGTCCAGCGATCGTCGGCGTACTCCACGCGCAGCTCGACCCCCGCCGGTCGCACGCGCTCGAGCGCGGCGCGCACGCGCGCCAGCACGCCGGGCTCGTCGCCGTCGAGGGCGCGAAAACGCGAGGGAATCAGGACACGCACCACGTACCCCTCGTGCTCCAGCCACGAGAGCGTCACGCGACCGACCGGTGGATCCTCCGGTGAGGGCGAACCCGGGGTGTCGGAGCCGGCGAACGTGCTCTGGTCGGCGAAGCCGATGAACATCCGCGGCGTCGAGAGCAGGTCGAGCTCTGGGGGCGTCCCGCGATGCGCGAGGTGCGCCTGCTGCACGAAGAAGGCAAAGCGCGTCTCGCCGATGTTGATTCCCGGCATGGTGAGCGAGAGCGGGGCATGCGGCACCACGCCCTCGCGATCGAGCGACCCCGCCGGGACAAACGTGGCAAAGCGGGCACGAGTCCGCGCCGGCACCTTGAGCCCGTCGAAGACGAAGTCGCGCTTGCCGGGGTTGGCAGCGTCGGCGAAGCACGCCCCCTCCCATGACGACGCGCGCGACGTCTGGTCGGCCCCATCGAGGAAGACGCGCCCCTCCTCGGTCACCATCAGCTGCGACCCGGCGGGGACCTCGCCGTTGAAGACGACGCCGCGCCCTTCGTCACGATTGACGAACATCGGGCCGACGGTGAGCGTCTCGATGCCGTCCACCTGGACGCGCAGCGTCTGCCGACCGAAGCCACGACGCCGCACGGTGAACAACCGCCCATGCTCGCAGTCGATGGACGGGATGCGCTGCCGCTTGAGCGGGTTCTCTTCCAGCCCCACCGCCTCGTGCCGCGGCTCGGGCTGCAGCGCCACCGACATCCCCCACTTGCGGGCGACGACCGCCGCCTGCTGCGGCGTGAGCATCGTGTTGGGCGCACTGGCGAGCGACAGCAGCGCGGTGAGCGCTCGCGCCACCCGCGCATCGGGCGCGCCAAGCCGTCGTGCCAGCGACGCACGATCGATCGCCCCGGTCAGCGTGAGCAACCCGCGGCGCTTGCGCTGCACCCCAAACCCCTCGGCGGCCCCGATGTCGTCCGCCACTTCGAAGGCGACGCGCGTCTCCGGCGCCGGCGAGGCAACGCCTAACGTCGCCGCGCGCGCCAGGATCGTCCCCACAGGCACCCCCGTGCGCTGCGACAGCACGACGAGCGCCTCATCCTCCCCCATCGTCACCGGCGCCGGCGGGAGCGTGACGCCAATGGATACGACCAGCGGCGCCGACGGGCGCACGTACGACGAGTGCCAGAAGTGATCGGCCGAGTGGAAGAACTCGTCGCGGATGTTGAGGTCGAGGTCTTCCGTGCGATTGGCGGCGCGCAGCGCGTCCTTCACCGTGGCGTTGTAGTCTGCGTCCGGCTCCACGTCGAGCACGGAGAGCGTTGCCATGAGCAGTGCGCGCACCGTTCCGTTGCCGCTCCCGTGCAGGTCGCAGATGTCGCGCAAGCGCCGGCGCGTCGCCTCGAGCACCGCGTCGAATCCGATGAGCGGTGCCACACCGTCCAGCAGCGCACGCGCCGCCGCCTGCTCGTCAGGCGGGTCGGCCGGCGCCCCCGCCGGGGCAAGCGCAGCGAGTCGTTCGTCGCCACCGGCCACGTCGAGCGCGTCGAGCAACGCCAGCGCCGCGCTTCGCAACGCGTCGCCCCCCGCCGGAATCGCCGCGGACACCGTCGTCACCAGCTCGGCGAGCTGCTCGGCCTTGGCGTACACCATCCCGAGGTCGCGCTCGTCCACGCCGTGCAGCGCCCCCAGCAACGCCAGGTCGCGCAGCGCCGCGGCGTAGTCCAGACGGCGCGCGTTGCGTACCCGCGCCAGCTGGCTGGCCATCGGGTCGAACGGCGCGCCTAACGCCTCGACCACGTGCGAGAGCTGCTTCCCCCCACGCTCCACGTCGAGGTGGACGGGGAAGCGCCCGAGGATCGCCCGGCCGCGCGAGGTCAGCACCTCACCCGTCGCGCTCACGCATCCTCCAGCAGGCGAACGGTACGCACCCACAACCGCTCGAGTGACGACACCGCCACCGCGGGCGACGCCGTGGTGAATGTGGTGTGGAGGCGCACGCCGGCGTCCACGTATTCCATCGTGAACTCCAACCCGGTCACCGCATAGAACTCGGAGTCGACGACGAGCTTCATCAGCTCCGCCACCGAGAGCGACGTCACCGCGTCGACCTCGGCGCGCAGCTGCCCGGCAACCTGCACGCGCGCGTCCTCGAGATTCGTCGCGACATTGCCGAGCAGGCCGGCCCCCTTGAGCTCGATCTTCACCCGCAGGTCGAGGGCAACGAGGCGCGCCCCCACATCCACCGCCACCATTCCCCCTTCGCTCTCCAGCACCGTCGGGCGCAACGTGGCAGGCGGAATGAGGTTGCGATGGCTCGGAATCACCGCGTTCTCGACGTTGGCCCACAGGTCGAGTGTCACATCGAGGACCCCCTCGATCGCCATCAGTCGCTCCACGAGGCGATTGTAGATCACCGCCTCGCCAATGCCGCACTCGGCGATGGTGTCCTGGATCGCCGCGATCGCGCGCGTCTTGAGGTCGTTCCGATCGGTCGCGCTCAACAGCGCCGACGCGGGAACCACGACCGCCTTCACCGCGACGGGATAGAAGAGCTTCCCTGCCGCGACGAGCGTCTCGCCCGAGGCATCCAGCAGGTCAGCGTCCTCGACGCTCGTGTCGTTGTCGGGATTGGCCCCGACTTCCACGGTGGCACCGGCACCGGCGTCCACGTCGAGGTTGTGCTGCACGCGCACTCCCACGGGGCGCGTCTGCTCGATGAGCTCGACCGCACGATTGCGATCGTCCTGCGACAGTGGGACGGCGACCTTCACCGTCACCACGCCGGGACTCGCCAGCGGATCCTCCGCGACGCGCACATCCTTCTCGCGCACCTGCGGCACGTTGGCCAGCGCGCCCAACATCGATCCCGTGGTCGCGCGTCCGGCGAACTGCAAGGCGCGCTTGGCGCGGGCGCGCAACGCGGCATCGGTCTCGTCCTCTCCCGTGAGGCGCGTCCCCTGTGGGTTCCACGCCTGGTCAATGCCGAAGATGGGACGATTGATGACGGTGATGGCGCGCGCCGCGACCACGCCATCGTTCCCATTCACCAGGGCTCGAATCGGCGCCTCGACGCTCAGCGTCCCGCGGCGCAGCACGCACGTCGCGGAGGTCTCGAACGTTGCGGCTGGCGGTTGTGCGCTCGACAGTCGCGTCCCCGCCTCGATCGTGATGTCGGCGGCCGCCGGCGTCGATCGCGCAAACACCACGGAACCCACCGCCGCCGACCGCGTGAGGCGCGTGACGCCGACGAGCGCGACGAGCTGGTCCAGGTCGCGCCCCGTGGCGGTGTCGATGAAGCCCGACTCGTACACCCCCTCCAACTGCCGAGAGAGGACGGCAAACTCGCGCGCGAAGCTCTCGGCCAGGAGGCGCGTCACGCTCCCCGGGTTGCGATCGGTGAGGAGTGGGAAGGCCCCCGCGACCGGCGTGACGTCATAGTTGACGAAGAAGAGCGTCCCGCCATCGGGCCAGAGCGCATTGGCCGCTGGCGTCCCGTCCGGGCGGGCGCGCCACTGCACGACGTCGTCGACCGCGAGCGTCCAGTCGCGGTCGCGCTCGAAGGCGGTGAAGGCCCCCTCGTGCTGGCCGACGATGCGCACCGTGGACGGGAGGAGCGGCGACGCCGGCTCCAGCCGATACGTCCCCCCGTCGGGATCGAAGACAAACTGTTCGCGCGCCACGCCACCGGTGAGCGCGGTGAGCAGGTCGTCGACAAACTGGGCGTACGGTTCCTGGGCGTAACTCACAGGGAGACTCCCAGCGAGAAGGGAATCACGAGGTTGAGCGGGACCGGCGAGTCGATGACCTCGACCACGAGCGTGATGCGCACGGTCTCGCGCGGGGGCGCGTGCTCAGCCGCCACCTCGCACGACTGCACCCGGCGGATGCGCGGCTCGTCGCGCAGCGCCTGCAGGACGTAGAGCTTGATCAGGTCGCGTGTGCGCTGCGTGTTGGGCTCGCCCATGAGTTCGTGATGGCGCGAGCCGTAGTCCGGGTGGCCTAACGGCGCCAGCTCGCCGCGCCGCGTCTTGAGGCGCATCGCGATCGCCTGCTCGAAGGCCGGAAGCCCCTCCACGAGCGAGACGTCGGTATCGAAGGCGCGCGAGCTGCTGCGCCCGGCGCCAAGGTCGGCGTCCTCGTAGAAGCCGCCGTGCTGGGCGAAGTCGAGGCGCAGGTCGCGCCCCACCTGCTGCGTGAATCGGTCGAATCGCGTGGGTCCGGTCATCAGGCCCCCGTATCAGTGATGTAGGGTGCAGCCGGTGGACCAAGGAGCGTCAGCATCCCCGGCCCGGCCTGGATCACGTCGCCCATCCGCAGGATCCCCATCCCGTTGATCGTGACGCCCGTGGACCCGCCAGATGCAATGGGCAGGGGATACGGCGCCCCCGTCACCGAGTTCACCATCTGGCAGATCGACCCGACCACGGCCAGCGGCATCCCACCCGCTGTCACCGCCCCCTGCGGGACGACGAGCAGCACGCCGCTGTCCGGCGGCCCGGCGAGTCCGGGCGAGACGATGACGCTGCATCCGATGGAGACGGGAGGTCCGGGCATCGTCAGGCGGGGGAGAACTGGGTCACGCCGGCCAGCGAGATCTGCGCCCCTTTCAGCGACGCTGCGGCCTGCGCCTGTGCATTCACCTGCAACCCCTTGAGGTCGAGGTTCTGTTGCGCCGAGATCGTGATGTTCCCCTGCGCCTCGAGCGTGAGGTCCGAACTGCTCTTGATCGAGACGGAGGTCGACGACTCGATGTCGACGCTCCCGTCACGGTTCATCTCGAGCTTGGTGCTCCCGTACACGATGGCGAGCTTGTCGTCGTCCATCGTGAGCGTGGCACCACTCGGCAGCTCCACGTGCACGCGCCGCACGCCGGACGCGGCGGCGTCCGGCACCTGGTACACGACTTCATCGCCCGTCGCCTTGGGCGGGTGCTGCTGGTAGTCGTACAGCGACCCGACGACGATGGGGGAGTTGATGTCGCCGTTGATGAAGACGACGAGCACCATGTCGCCCACGCGCGGGAGCGCGGCGAGCCCGAGCCGCCCCACGGCGACCGGTGCGCGCAGCAGCTCCACGTCGCTCGCCGGGAGCTTGATCCCCACCTGGTGGTTCTCCTTCCCCCCTTCGTCCCCCTTGGCAAAGACCTGCGTCACGATCCCCAACTCGGGAAAGCGACGACGGTCGTGCTCCTCGCGCACGAGGGCGCGCATGGTGGCCAGCGGTGACGTCATGCCGCCGCTCCTTCCACGCCCAGCGTGGTGGCAAGGCCGCGCGAGCCGTCCAGGCGGTGCGTCACCGTGCGCACGCGCCAGCGCTTGGTGGGAGCACCATCGACGCCGTCGAGCGTGACCACGTCGCCCGGGCGAACCGTCGGCGACCCCGAGGTGATGACGACCCCCTGCATGGTGCGTCGCGTGCGCCGTTGCTGGCGCGCGGCGGCAACGGCATCGGCCGCATCGAGCGTGCGCAACGCCCCAGCGAGCGCATTGGCGATCGCGCCGCCGGTGCCCCCTGCCGAGTCGCCGCGCAGCCAGTGCCATTGCGCCGAGCCTGACTCGCTCGCCGCACCGTAGGCCCGCGCGCCGCGGGCGTCCGGCTGCGCATACCCCGCCAGCTGCCACTGTACGAGATCGGCGCCGCGACGCAGCGTGTGCACGTTGGGCGCAGCGTTCACCGGGACGAATCGCACGCCACCGTTGGCGCTCGATCCCACCTCGGCGCCAACCACCGACGCCAGCTCGCGCAGGTGCGACCAGATCGTGCGCTGCACGTCCACCGCAAACCAGGGGAGACGGAGCGACGCATCAATCTCGTCCACCTGCACGGAGCCCAGCATGTCTCGCACGATGTCGCCGATGGTCTGGTCCTCCCAGCTCTGCGAGCGACGGTCGCGCGACAGCTTGGCCGTATGGGCCAGCGCATCAATCACCACGTACCCTTCCCGCACCTCGGCGCGCGTCACCTCGCCCGCCGAGACGTCGGCGAGCGCCTCGCGGTCGCCGATGGCGAGGGAGAACGGATCGCCCGGGGCGAGGTTGGCCAGCTTGGACGTCGACCACAGGACCGCGCGCATGGCGTCGTGCTCGCCGCCAGACGCAAGGCGCGCCTCGATGAGGGCCACGCCCCCTTCCGCCGTGGTGAGCGAACGGCTTCCTGAAGTGAGCTTGGCGACCGGGTGACGGATCGTCATGACGCCACCTCGTCCAGGTCGAGCCCCTCGTTGCGTGCCGCGCCGTCGAGCGACAAGGCGAGCTCGTCGCCACTGAGCGTCCACCCACGCCGCGAAGCGTGCAGCTGCTGCAGCATGGGGGCGCGAACGCCGTCGTTCCGCTCGATCGCCGTCGACAGATCGGCGTCTCCCGATTGCTCGGCCGCCCACTGGGCGAGTCCGCGGAAGCCGCCGGTCGGCGCGATGGCCTCGCTCATGGCCGGCATGGGGACGCTGTGCTGCTCGGCACCGTGCGCCGAGCCCGGGCGCGCGCCGCTGCGCTCGGCTCCGCGCGAGGATGCTGCGCCGTGCGAACTGGCGCCGCCGCCGGCGGCCCCGCGCCGTTCGCGCACGTACTCCTCGCTCGCGCCTTGCCGCGTCTCGAGCACCTTGTGGCGACGGGCGTCGTACTCCTTGGAACCGCGATGCTCGAGCCGGCGCACGAGCGTCATCATCGCATCGATCGAGGCGACCGCTTCACGCGCGTCGCCGCGCCTGGTGGCCTGGTCGCGCGTCGCCTGTCGTTCTCCTTCCTTGGCTTTCCGGGAGGGCGAGCTGCCCTTGTCGAACTGCGAAAGGATGCGCGCGACCCCTGCCGCCGACTTGGCGACTTCGCTCGCCACGCTGCGCGCGGCGCCGATGACGTCCGGCTTGCGCCTGACGGCTGGCGCCTTGCCGACAGTGACACGGCTTGCGGCGATCGCCGCCTGCACCTCGCGTACGATCTTCGCGATGCGATCGGCGTCCTTGGCGTCCTGCTGCTTGACGCGCTCCTTGGACGGCGATACGGCTGCCTTGATCGCCTCGACGAAGTCCGGGCTCAGCATCGCCGAGCGCTTCTCCCGGGACGGCCAGCGCTCCGCGTCGTGCCGCGAGGGTGCGGTGCGGCCCCTCGCACGTTCGTCGTCGTGCTGCGTCGTGCGCGATGGCGGCCGGCGCGGCGAGCTGCCCCGCTCGTCGTGCTTCGCGTCGCTCGACTCGTTGGCATGCACATCGAGTGACGAGAGGAACTGTCCGATGTTCGGGACTTCCGTGAGGACCTGCGCCGCGCGCGCTCCCTGCTCCACGATCGCCGGGATGTCATCCCGCGCGATGCGCACGAGCCGCTCGGCCAACGCCTCATCCTTGCGGACGAGCGCCAGCGGCCCTCCCCCTGATGCGAAGAGGGAACGAAGCGAGGGGAGCGGTGCGCGACTCATGCCGTCGCCACCGGGCGCTCTTCGCGCGACAGCATCTCGAGGTACAGCAACACCTGCCCCACCGTAAGCTCGGCGCACTCGTTGGGCGTCCACCCGAACTCGCGCGCCAGGATGAAGCACGCCTTGGCCAGCGGGGCGCGCACGGCCTCCTCCAGGTCGTCACCATCGACAGCGAGCCCGCTGATGGCGTTGACCTGCTCGGTGAGGTACTGCGCCACGCCGGCGGGGAGCGATGCCACCTGCTCCACCGTCATCGCCGGCGAGACCAGCGCCTGCTGCACCATCAGGACGCTGGTGAGGACGCGCTGCTCGCGCGCGGCACGCACCGCACGGTCCACGTCGCGCACCTGCAGCGGACGCAGCACCACCTCGCCCGCCGGCACGTCGTCGTTGGTGTGGCCGGCGGAGGCCGGCGTGCGACCGAACAGCGCCCCCGGGATCTCCACCGTGAACGTCGTCTCGCTCGACGCCAGCAGGTCGCTGGCCGACAGTCGGCGGGCCATCGTCAGCTCGCCTTCTTCTCGTCCGTCTTCACCCACAGCGCGCGGAAGTCGACGTTCTCCATCACGAAGTCATCTTCCGGCAGCGAGTAGTTCCACGCACTCAGCTGCACCCCCATCACCGTCACGCTGGCGGGATTGTCGGGATCGGCCGGGTTCTTGAGCTCCACGCTCAGGTTGAACGACGGTCCCACGAAGGCGCCGGCCGGGCGCGCGTCGGCGGCATCGCCCAGCATGAGGCGCAGCAGGGCGCCGTTCACGTAGGCGCGCTGGATGCTCCCCGTGACGTTGATGTTCCCGGGGCGCAGGTCGGTGGCGAAGCGCTGTCCCAGTTCGTGGAACGCCTTCACGTCGTTGGTGACCTTGATGGTGACGCCAGTGCAGCGCCCGACCGGGGTGAGCGAGAAGGTGTCCGACACCTTCTTCGCGGCGTCTCCGGCGGGGCCGTTTTCGAACGCCACGGAGATCGTCCCGTCGGCGCCGTGGTACACGGTGGTGGCCATGTGCGATGCTCCGTTTGGCTATTGAAGGTTCATGATGACCTTGATGACATCGATCGAGAACGTCGGCTGCAACGTCATCGTCACGATCGCCTCGCCATTGATCTCCTGCGATCGCGTGGCGGTGACCGTGAGCGTGTAGCCCGTCAGCATCTCATCGAGCACCATCCCCGACAGGAAGCCGTCGAGCGTTGCCTTGAGTGCGGCGCGCACGCGCGAGTTGTTGAGGCGCCCGATGTACGGGTTGCTCCCGCGACGCACCCCTTCCTTCGCGAAGTCGACGATGCGGCGCACGCTCACCTGCTTGAACGGGCCGTCGTCGGTGCTGATCCCCTTCACGATGCGGAAGCCCAGGTCCTTCTTGACCGCGAGGACGCGCGAGTTCACGAGCCCCTTGAGCTGGGCGCGCGTGTACTCGGGGACGAGCCCGGCGACCGGAAGGTCCTTGTTGGTGAGCGAGATGTGCGGGGCCAGCGCCGCCATCTTCCCGGCGACGAGGGCGGCCGTATAGGGTGGCGGCAGCGTCACCACCGTCGACTTCTCGCCGGCGCGCGCCGGATCGTCGGCGCGGATGGCCGGGGCGACGAAGACGAGTCGCCCGTTGCGCAGCGACGTCGCCTCGCTGTTGACCGTGTTGGCATCCCCCGCCGACGCGCCTAACACGCCGATGCGTTCGTGCGCGGCGTTCTCGGTCGCTTCGAGGTGGGCGAGGAGCGGCGCCGACGCCGTCGCCGGCCCTTCCCCCGCCACCACGACGATGTTGACCGTCTGCCCTTCGAGGAGGGCGAGCGCGTCAGCGATGGTGGTCGCCGTCGCGGGGTTGCCGTTCCCCGCCCCCGCCTTGGACGCCGCCACGGTGCCGGCACGCGGGCGCTTGGCCACGTCGCCAGCCGCGACCGCCCCTGCCGTGGCGATGCGCGACGTGGCGTTGATCGCCGCCGCCAGCTCGCCGGCGCCGGCGCCGCTGAACGTCTCCTTCTCGCGCCCGCGGGTGAAGGTGATCGTCGCCGGCTCGCCCTGCGCGTCGGTGACCGTCACGACCACGCTGTTGGCCCAGGTTCCCTTGGACGTGGCGGTGAGCGTGAAGAGCGCCGGCGGGTTGTTGCCGCCAGCCGCATCGGCGATGGTCCACTCTGCGGCGTCCATCCCGGCCCCGTCGATGCGGACGGCGAGGACGGTGGAAGCACCGCCGGCGAACAGCTGCTGGCAGGCGCGCGTGAGGGTGAGCGCCGCGGCCTGCGCGTTGGCCGTGTCGGGCCACCGGTCGGCAGCGCCGAACGTGTCGAGCACCTCGCTGTAGCTCCCCAGCGTGACCACCTGCCCCAGCGGGCCACGCTGCGCCGTCCCGACGATGCCGACGTTGCCAGTCGCGATCCCTCCCACGCCTATCAACCCTTCGGCTCGCACGTCGATGTACGTGCCCGGGAGGATCGTCTCGGTGATTGTCTCGCTCATGTCATCTCCTTGTGGCCAGGGCGTGCCGTGTGGTGCGTGGGTGGTGAGGGTGCGGTGCGACGCGGAGCGCGTCGCGCGAGTGAGTCGGCGGGTCTAGGTGGCATCAGCCGGGGACGGTGAGGACATCGCGCAGGATGGCTCCCGTCGCGCGGTCGGTGGTGACGGCCTCGAGGCGCGTGCGGACCGGGATGCGCCGGATCACCCCGCCTGACGAGTCGGCGCGATCGATGAGGTGCTGGTATTCGAAGGCGAAGGTCGCGGCACGACGGAAGTGCGCCGCCGCCTGCTGCGGCGGGGGGACGTCGGCGATGGGCGGGCGATGCACCGCCGCCCCCAGCGACGTGAGCGACAGGTCGAGGAGGAGCTGGATCTCGTCGCGCGCCGCCGGATCCAGCAGTCGCCGCACCACCGAGGCCGCCAGCAACTGTGCGTCGCCCGCCGTGGCCGCGCAGCACTCCGCGCGCAACAGGCCCACGATGCGCTCCGTGCGCCGCTCCCACTCCCCCAGGAAGTACTGCAGCTGCAACGTGCCGGCGTTGGGGAGCGCGGCGCCGAACACCAGCGTCCCCGTGAGCGGGTCGGCGCGCACTTCCCCCCCCTGCGGCGCCCCCGGGACGACGGTGAAGGTCGTCGCCCCGAGCCGCACGATGAGGTCGACGTTGGCCAGCGCCCCCTCGCTCCCATCGGCGCGCACCTGCCCGCCGTGCGGCATGATCAGCGTGAGGCGATCGCCGCTCAGCAGGATGAACTGCGGATCGGTCGAGAGGCGCGGGTTGGCGAGATCGACCGACGTTGCGACGGGGAGCGCCCCGCGCATCAGCTCTCCCCGATCGCCGAGCCCCACGCGACGCCGCTCGGTGGCGTCGAGCGACAGCACGACGCTCGGCAGGTCGCCGCCGACGAACGGCTCCGTCACGCCGATGCGCGCCGCGGCGACGACCGGGGTGAGCGGCGTGGCGGCGAGATAGCTGGTCACCGCGTCGAGGAAGGCGAGTTCGGCCATCTCACCCACCTCCAAAGAGCGACTTGAGGGGCGACAGCACGTCGCCCAACCCGCCTAACGCCGACTTGAGCGCGTCGGCCCCCGGCTTGATGGGGGCCACGACATCTCCCACCTCGGGGAGCGTGTCGACCATTGCCGGGAGGTCGAGGGCGTCGAGGCCGAGTGCGGCGAGCGCGTCGAGCTCCGCGCCCAACGCCGAGCCGAAGTCGCTCGCCGGCGCCGGCGGCTCGGGGGGCTCGGTGTACTCGCGCAGGACGATGCGATAGAAGAAGGCGTCGGGGGCATCGGCCGACTCCTCGAAGGCCAGCGCCTCGATCCAGACCTGTTCGAGCTCGCTCTCCTTGGCGATGTCGGCGACAAAGTCCACCGGGGCACCGGCGAGGTACTTCTCGCGCACGTCCTTGAGGAAGGTGTCGCGCGCGTCGTCGCCGTTGAGCGACCCCTCGATCTCGATCACCAGCGCCCCGCGCCCCAGGTCCTGGTGCAGGTCGCCGGAGAGCCCCGGCACCTCGAGCGTGACGAGGCGCCGCGCCTCGGAGGCGCGGATGCGGGTGATGCTGGGCGGGGACCACCCCCCGATCATCGGCCGGATGCGCATGACACCTCGCTCACGGCGTGAAGGGGAGGGCGCGCATGGCGGCGTTGTTGCCTAACGCGCCGCCATTGAAGAAGCGCCAGAAGCCGTCGATCCCCGTGATGTCGGCGAAGTCGGGGAACGGGTCGAGCACCGTCGTCCCCGCCGCGTCGGTCACGTTGGCCATGGCGACGAGGATGATCCCCTTCTGCCCCACCGCGTTGTCCGGGTCGGGATCGTTCGCCGGCCCCGCCGCGAAGTTCATCGGGAACTCCGCCACCGCCCATCCACCGGCGGCGATGTTCGTCAGCGTCGCGGTGGGGAGCATCTCGCGCCAGTTGGCGCCGTCGGGGCCGGGGATTCCCAGCGCCGTGCGCGACACGAGGAAGAGACGCACCACGCTGCGCGGGATGACCTGCTGCGTGCGGTTGGTCACGCGCACGTAGACGAAGTTGTTCCCGCCGTGCGCCACGTCGCCCGCGTGCGCGTCGGTGAGGTCGGCGAATTCGGCGGCGAGGTTTGCCGCGGGCACCTGCGCCTGCCGCACGATGATGTCGGGGCTTCGCCCCCCCCAGGCCACCCCTCCGCGCTCACCGCGGTCCGACGTCACGTCGCGGATGAGGATCGTGTCGCGATCCACTCCCGCCACGTGCAACGCGGCACGCCGCTCGCCTCGCACGAAGGCGTCGACCGCCCCCGCCGGCACGTTGGCCAGCGCATCCTGCCCGCTCGTGGCGATGGCGAGGAAGGCGATGTTGGTCGTGATCTCCAGCTTCGGGATCACGCGGAAGGCGACGACGTGGGGCTCACCGGGGCGCAGGTCCCCCTCGGTGATCATGTCGGCCTTGGTCCACGGCGAGCCCGCGCCGGGGGTGCCGGGAAAGTTGAAGGCCGCGTCGATCGCCGGGACGGCGATCGGGTTCCCCGCATCGGCGTAGTAGAGGTGCACGTCGACGTTGTTCGCGGCCGAGGTCCCGCGGTTCTGCACCTGCACATAGACGATGTTCTGGTCGCCGACGAGCGCCCGGTCGGGGACGAGCACCTCGTCGAACTCGGCGCCGTCGATCTGCTCGCCGAAGTTCCACGCTTCCGAGCGCTGGAAGCGCGGCGAGTCGATGCGGATGTCGATGGCGTGCGTGACGTCGACGGGGCCGGCGGGAGTGGCCGGTGCCGCGGGCGCTGGCGCCCCCACCGGCGGGCGAGCGGCGATCCCCACGCGCGGGTCGGCGCCTAACGTGTTGGCCGCCACGTACGGGCGCCCGTCATCACCGGCGTGATTGCGGATCACGAGTCGCACGGACGGGAACTGGAACGCGGCGGGCGTCACCCCGGCGAGCGAGGCCTCGAACGCCCCGCGCCCCAACGTCGCGCAGCGAAGCGTCTGCGTGACCGGGTGCGTCTCGAGGTCGGTGATGGGGACGAGCGGGAGCCCCTGGTTGAAGGTGCGCCACGTCGGGTTCACTGCCGCGCCCGGCGCCAAGGTCCCCACCGCCGGAAGGTCGCGCGCCACGTAGGCGCCGGCCGCGGTCCCGACGAAGAGCGTGGTCTGGCTCGCCGGGTCCCACGCAGCCGAGAGGTACGGGCTCGCTGGGAGGCCGCTGTCGATGCGATGCCAGTTTGCGCCGGCGTCGTGCGTGAGGAGCACCCGGGCGTTCCCCGCGCCGTTCAGCGCCGTCGTGACGACGACGACGTTCGCGTTGGCCGGATGCGCGGCGATTGCCGTGATCGGGAAGCCCGCGATCGGGAAGGCGGCGTTCGGCAGCACGCGGTTCCACGCCGGCCCCACCACGCCGCCGCCAACGCTCGAGGGGAGCGCCCCCGCCAGGTGCACGACCTCCCCGGCATCGGTGCCGCCCCACACGTGATTGCCGTCGGGAGAGAAGGCGACGGTCGTCACGTTCGACGCGGCGGGGATCCCCGTGTTCGCCGTCGCGATGTTGAAGCCATCGCTCGTGAACTGGAGCACCCCGCTCGACCCGTACAGCACGAGGTCCGGCGTGGTCGGGTGCGTGGCGAGGGCGCGCACGAAGAAGTTGCTCGGCGCCTGGATCGCCTGCGTCTCGTGGTATGGCGCGAACTGGTTGTTCGGTGGCGCGATGTCTACCAACGGAATGATGTGGAAGGCCGCGACACTGAAGGTCGACACGTCGACCCGATCGGCGGAGCCCTGCCACGAGGAGTACATCCGGTACGGACTCGTGGGGTGCCAACCCATCGCCCCACCATCGCCACCATCGACCGAGTACCACGACGGCCCGCCATACGACACGAAGGTCCCGTTGTCCTGCATCCCCCCGCCGCACAGCCCCGGGAAGGTCCGGTGCGACGTGATGTCGAACAGCTGCGCCGCCACCACGCCGTAGCTCCGCTTGCGCCAGACGGGAGCCGCTGCGCCGATGTTGTCCGTGGTCGACATCCCGCCGTCGTTGCAGACCCAGACGCGCGTCGATCCCGGCTCGAAGACCGTCGCATGGTGATCGGCATGCTGCGCGTGGTCGCCGTTGTCGTAGCGCGTCCAATCCATGATCCGCGTCCACGGCGTCGCCCCACCGTCGGTGGTGCGGAACAGGTCGGTCGACCCCGCGATCACCATCGCCGGGTTGAGCGGGTTCACCGCCAGCGACAACGCGTACCACGCGATGCGCGTGCCGGGCTCCGGCGAGTTGGCACCAGCGACCGAGGCCCAGCCCACCCCGAGGTTCGCCGACGTGAAGAGCGGCGTCGGCCGGTTGACCGCCGCGGGCGGGGCCCCCACCGGGGTCATGTCCTGCAGGATCGCGTGCGCGGTCGGCACGGGGTTCGTGAGCCCCCACGCCACGCGCACGATTCCCACGGCCGCCGGCCATGGCGTCCCCACCGCACCGGCGGTCGTCACCCGCCACCCCGTCATGCGACGGTTGCGACGATCCCACGTCCCCACCGCGGTCCCGATCCCCTGGATCCCCACGAGGAGGAAGTACTGGTTGTTGTTCGCCGGATCAGCCGCGAGGGCGACGTCGGTCACCGTGCTCCCCGCGGCGACGCCGGTGATCGCCTCGGCGGAGAACGAATTCCCATCCAGCCGCCACAGCCCGGTGTCCGACGCGATCCATGCGCGACGCGCATCGTTAGGGTCGATGGCAATCTTGAGATAGTGCGCCGCCGCACCATTCCCGCCGCTGTCGGTGACCAGCCGCGTGAACGACGCCCCGCCGTCCTCCGACCGGAAGAAGCCGATCCCTCCCGGGTACGGGAGCGGGAGGTCGCCCGTCCCGACATACAGCACGCGCCGGTCGGCGGCCGACCACGCCACCGCCCCCACCGCCCCCACGATGTCGGGGAGCCCGGCCTGCTCCCAGCGATACCCGCTCGTCCGCGAGATCCACAGCCCGCCCTGTGCCGAACCTGCCGCCAGATGCAACGGGAGCTTCTGCGCCAGCTCGCTCGCCGTGGGCTGGCGGAACGCCACGCAGCGGATCGCTCCCCCCACGTTGCGCGGGCCTAACGGGACCCACGGGGTGGCGTTGGCATCCGGCGTCCCGGTCACCGCCGCGCGCCGCGCCGCCTCGGTCACCCCGGACAGCCCGTTCGGGGTCGTCCCGAAATGGCGCGCGATCTCGCCGGCGCGCTCCTCGCGCGCGTCCTCGTCCTCCCGCGGGGCGAACGGATCGTATTCCTGGTCGCTCATGGCGCCCCCACCACGACGCTCGGCGCCGGCATGTCGAAGAGCGTCGCGATCGCTTGCGACAGTTCGAGGTTGGTCGGCTCGTTCGCCCCCGCACTGTGCAACGCCGCGTCGGACGCGCTCACCGTCGTGTCGTCGACCACGCGCAGCCACTTCCGCATCGCCGGGATCCATCCCTGCTGGCGCAGGATGGTCTCGCCCACGCTGGCCGTCGGCGGCACCGGCGCCCCGCCGGTCACGATCTCGCGCCACTCGTCCACCAACCGGCGGTCGAGCGACCAGTTGCGGAAGGTGCGCGTGACCTTGGTCAGCGATCCCTGCGGGATGGCGGCGCCGCCCTGCAACGTCATGCGATCGAAGCCGTCGACGCGCGCCTCGATCGCGTCGAGCGTGTGCGACGCCGCCCCCATCGCCATGATCGCGCCCAGGTCCCCCGCCAGCTCCATGATCGAGTCGCCGCGGTCGCGCGTCTCGTGCGGGCGCGCCTCGAACGTGTAGCCGCGCCCGATCTCGTCTCCCTGCCCCAGCCGTTCGTACGTCGCACCGTTAGGCTGCGGCGAGAACGCGGACGAGATCACCATCGCCAGGTCGGACTCGATGCGCGTCACGATACGCACGTTGCCGTTGATGACGATCCGGTCCCCTTCGGCGAAGAAGAAGCGGAACGACGTCCCGAGCCCGCTCAAGCGGTTCCCGTCCCCCGTCACCGTCCCCGGTCCGCGCACCGTCTCGGACTCGCGCGGGTCGAACGGCGCGGGACCGAAGCGATCGAAGCGCACCGCCTGCGCGCGCTTGGGGGCGTGGAAGAGCTTCACGCTGTCGTCGTCGTTGGCCCCCGTGAGCTCGGCGAAGTCGGCCGCGGCGCTGCTCAGCACCGACTCCGGCGCATCCCCCTCGTCGCGCTGCTTGAGGTCGCCCATGTCGGCGAACGTTGCGCCTGGCGGCAGGCTCACCTTCTGGTCTTCAGGGATGACGAGCGCACACTGGAGCCCGTTGAAGCCGCGCGAGGCGAACGCCGCGGGGAGATACGTCGCCAGCTGCTGGAGCGTCATCGGCGTGATCGGCGCCGGGACGATCACCGGCGCACTCCCGTCGATCGCCGTCACCACCTCCAGGTGCGTGCGGCGCGAGCGGACGAAGAGCTTGCCCGCCCCCGTCCACCACAGCTTGACCAGCGGGCGCACGCCGCTGGGGAAGTGCGCCTCCTTCACGGTGGCGTCCTGCTGCCCGTCCAGCTCATACAGCGACGAACGGTCAAACAAGCGCACGTGGTGCGGCCGCAGCGCGGGGAACGGCGCCGGCTTCTCGGGGATCTTCACGTCTCGCAGCGTTGCCGGCAGCGCGAACAGTGCAATCAGCGCCACGACGCCGATGATCGCCGAGAAGACGATCCACAGCACCTTCCCCGCATCCTCGCTCGCCTCGTTCCCGATCAACTCGGCGAAGAGGAGCAGCAGGAGCGCGAGCGCCCCGGCGATGAGGAACGGGAGGGCGAAGATGAGCGGCAGCTTGCTGCGCCGGCTCTCCCCCTTGAGCGCCTGCACCAGCGACACTATGGACATCGCGAAGCCGTACGCCGCGGGAAGCGCAAAGAGGAGAATCCAGCGCCACCCCGCGCCGATGTCCGCATCCACGAAGAAGAAGGGAAGCGCGAACAAACCCGTGAACGTCGAGAAGCCCGCACCAATCAGCCCCGACGTCAGCTCCCCCTCGGCGCCGCGCCACGTCTTCCCCGCCGCCAGGATCCCCACGGCCAGCGGCGTGATGCAGTTCATCGCCAAGGGCAGCGTGAAGACCTCGAACGCCGCCCGCTCTCCCGCGTTGGGGATGCTCGTCTCGAAGACCTTCTTCCCGCGCGCCAGGGCGAAGGCGAGCGGCATCGTCGCCAGCAACGGGAGGATCGCCACCGAGAGGAAGCCGAGCCAGTGCCCGTATCCCCAGTCGTACATCAGGCCGACGCCCGCGTGGTGGAGCGTGCGATAGCCGTCGCGGAAGAAGTCCGCGTCGGGGGGGATGAGCGAGAACTTCTTGATCTCATCCTCGAAGCCGCCCAGCCCCTTGGCCCGTGCGGCTCCGGACCTGTAGGTGATGTCGAAGGCCTCCGCATAGCCGGTGAACAGCTCGGGGGGCACCTCGTCCAGCGTCGGCCACCACGCGCTCCATGGCTGCCCGTCGCGCGGCCCGGGGCGATTGTAGAAGCTCCGCGCCACCTGGCTGTCGAGCGATCCCTCCACCTTGTCGTGCCCGAACTTGCGCAGCTCGGTGAGGCGGATGGCGTTGAACAGCTTCACCGTCTCGCGCGACGGCACATGCCACTCGACGTCGTTGATGAACGGGTGGGCGAGCACGTCGCCGGCGATGTGCGTGACGTGGCCGAGGATATAGGCCCGGATCCGGTTGAGGTCGCGCTGGTAGGCGCGCGCGGCATCGGGCCCATCGGT
This sequence comes from Gemmatimonadaceae bacterium, assembly GCA_046327755.1. Lineage (GTDB taxonomy): Bacteria > Gemmatimonadota > Gemmatimonadetes > Gemmatimonadales > Gemmatimonadaceae > SCN-70-22. The sequence continues at coordinate 22,404 of JAXLXW010000006.1, read as the reverse complement.
CGGGCGATTGGTGAGCGCCAGGCTCGCGCGCCGGTAGAACTCCAGCGACATGTCGGTCGCGCGCGAGTTGGTCGGCTCGCGGTTGCTGTCCGGCGTCCCCTTGTGGATGGTGTCGAACCAGGTCTCCTGTCCCGGCGCGACGATCGCCGCCAGCCCGGGAATGTCGGGCCCCATCGACCCCATCACGGCATAACGAGACACCCCCTGCCCGAACCCCGCCGGCCACGCCGGGTCGCTCGGAAGCGACGGGTCGACCGCCGGCCGGTCGTCGGCGTCCGACATGATGAGGAAGGTCAGCGACGACAGTCGCAGCACGCGCAGCTCGAGATCGGTCAGCGGGCCGCTCGCGATCTTCTTCCACAGCAGGCGATCGCGGATGTCGCGCACGCGTTCGCGCGCGAGGATCATGATCGCCTTGTGGGTGAGGATGGCAGGCATCGCGATCCTCCGTCAGAAGCCGATGTCGACGGACACACCCACGCCGAGCCCGTCGGTCGACGGGATCGCCTCCTGCAGCCGCTTCAACCCGCCGCGCAGCCCGTCCACGCCGTCGTGGATGTCCTGCGCCAGGCGCGTCAATGCGTCGAGCAGCGGGCGCAGCAACGGCTCCACATCGAGCGCGCGCAGCTTGGCGATGATCGCGTCGAACAGCTCGGACGCGGGCGCCAGGATGCGCTGCGCGCTCAGCGTCCCCGGCGCCTGCGGCGTCCCGATGAGGCGCGCGATGAGTCCCTTGAGCGCATCGAGGATGCTGCGCACCGCCGCCAGCGGATCGAACGCCTGCAACTCCTGCTTGAGCGTGGTGAAGGCGCCCAGCGTGGGGGCGAGGAGCGTCGCGGGGTCGAGCGCGAGGATCTGCTGCTTTCCCGCGTTGATCACGTCCTTCACCCCCTGCGTGAGGCGCACGAGGTCGAGCGAGCGCAGGAGGGCGATGAGGTCGTCGATGGCCTGCTTGATGGGATCGACGACCGAGGCCAGCAGCGCCGTGGCACGCCCGCGCACCGCGGTGAAGATCGGGACGACGATCCCCGCGAGGCGCTGCGGGCTCGCCACCTCCAGCACCTCGGTGAGGATCGCGCCGATGCCATCGCCCACGCGCTTGATCCCCAGCTGCCGCAGGAAGCCGAGGAGCTGGTCGCGGAGGCGGGCGATCGGCCTCGCGGCCGCCGTGATCGCCGCCGCCGTCACATCCACGCGCGAGAGCTCCAGCTGCAACAGCGCGGCCGCCGGTGCATGCGCGCCCCCCAGCTCGGTGGAGAAGCGCGCGCGGTTCTCCTCCAGCGCGCCAAAGCCGCCGTCCGTCCCGCGCCGCGACACGGCGCCGTCGAGCGCCACGCGAATCGGCGCCCCCGCGGGGAGCGCGGCGAGCGCGGCCGCCATGTCGCGCAACCCGCGCGTCACCGCGAGCGTCGTGGCGCCGAGGTCGACCGCCGTCGTCGTGGCGATCGCGTCGTCCACCGCGCTCCCGATCGCACGCGCGCGCGCCGTGAGTCGCGGCGTCACGCCACCGTCCTTCCCGCTCATCGCATCGAACACGGTCGCCCAGCTCGTGGGGCGGCGCCGGCTCCCGTCGCCGCTCAGCAGCGCACTGACCACCACGCTCCCCCACGCCCCCATCGTCGCCGAGTCGAGGCGCGCCAGCTCGACCTTCGCCACGTCGAAGCCGTTGGCGATCATCGGCTCCAGGCGCGCCGGGTCGAGGAGGTTGATGAGCCGGACCGCCTCGCGCTCGAGGTCGCCTAACGACTTGGACGCCACGTCGAGCTTGAGCGTGGTGATCACCGCCTCGCGCACGTCCACCACGCGCGCCTGCAGCGGGGCGATGAGTGCGTCCGGGTTCAGCGCGTCCAGCTTCGACGCCGCCTCGGCGATCACCGCGCTCACCGGCGCCAGCGCCGCTGCCGGGTCCACCCCGTCCAGCCGCCCCTTGAGCGAGGCGAGCGCCTCGTCCACCGGGGCAAGCACCCCCGTCAGGTCGAGCCGCGACGCCCGGTCGCGCACCGGCGCCAGCTCGGCGTCGATCGCCGGGGCGAGCTTCGAGGGATGCAGGGCATCGAGCTCGCTGAGGAGCGTCTCCAGCGCCTCCTGCACCTCGGCCATCGCCGCCTCGACCGGTTGGGCGAAGGGGAGCGTCCCGTCTTCCTGCAGCTCGAACCACGACTCCACCTCGCTCGCCGCCGCGTCGATGTTGAGCGAACGGATCGGCTCGACGAGGGCGTCGAACTCCTCCTTGATGTCGTCAGGCAGGAGCATCACCGGGACGTTCTCCAGCACCGACGCCGTGGTGTCGATCGCCTCTTCCGCGGTGTTGAAGTACGGCGCCACGGCCGCCTGCTCCATCACGGCCGCCACCTCGCGCAGCTTTTCCTGCAGCTCGCCGATGGCGCGATCGACGCCGATCTGCTCGACAAAGGCCGCCGCGTCCCCAACCAGCGATTGCAGGGCCGCCATCGCCGCATTCACCGCCGTCTCGGCGGCGTTGAGCGCCGTCGTCGCCGAGGTGGCCGCCGTCCCCAGCCCCGACTCGATGGCGGCGATCGCGTCGCCCATCGCCTGCATCGCGTCGCGGATCGGCGCCGTCGCGGCGTTGATCGCGTCGGCGAGGTCGGCGGTGGGGAGCGACTGCACCAGCGTCGTCACTTGGCGCGTCGCCTGATCGGCCGCGTGCACCAGCTGGTCGCTCAACTGCTGGAGCTCGTGGATCGGCGCCGACACCTTCTCCATCAGCCCGGCCACCGGCGCCCCGACCTTTGCCATGTCGAGCGACTCGATCTTGGCCGCCAGCCCCTGCACTTCCTTTTCCACCATGCGCAGCACGGCGTCGAACGAGTCGGCCGGCGCGGGTGGAAGCGGGATGGAGAGCGCGGGCATGAGGCGATCGACCATCGCCCCCACCGAGCGCCCCGCCGCCACGAGGTCGACGCCCTGCGCGTCCGCCAGCCCCGCGCGCACCTCGGCCAGGATGTTGTCGAGATCGGCGTGCAGCAGCGTCGACTCGGCAAAGGCGAAGCGTCGTGCCACCGACTCGCGCGCGAGGTCGACGCGGGCCAGCGCATCGAAGCCGGCGCGCTCTGCTTCCTCGAGCACCGACGCATCGGTGGCGGCGGCGCGCAGTCGATCGACCGCGTAGTCGAGCGACGCCTGCACCATCTGCAGCTCGGTCAACGTCTCGTCACGCGAGAGCTGCGCGCGCAGGAGTCGCGCGAGCCGCTCCCCTTCGGCGAGCGCACTCTCCACGCGCATGAGCCCGCCCAGCGCACGGAGGATCGACAACGCGGCTGGGAGGAGCGCCTTGAAATCGTCGATGTACTTGGAGTCGCCGCCGAGCAGCGACAGGATGCGGGAGAGGAGTCCCATCACCTGTCGCCCCTGGGGCGATGCGCCAAGCGTCGCCGAGAGCTGCTCGAGGAGGACGTCGACGCGCGAGCCGCCGTTGGCGGAGATCGCCGTGCGCGCCTGGTCCAGGAGTCCACGCACCGCACCGTCGATGCTGCGGAGGTCGATTTCCTCCAGCAGGGCGACGAGCGTCTCGACCTGCCTGACGATGGCCCCCGGGTCGGGGAGTCCGATCTTCGAGGCGCCGAGCTCGGCGGCGATGCGCTCGGCGACGCGTGCGAGCGACGAGAGGTCGACGGAGGCGGAACTCGCGATATCGCGGACGCCATTCGCGTCGACCGGCGTGGAAACGCCACCGAGGGACGTGTTGGCCCCGCGGAGATCGGTCGTGAACGACGACACGATCTCCGACGCGTTGAGTCGCGTGCGGAGTTCCAGCAGGGACACGGGCGTGCCTCGGGGGAGAACCGAGGGGAGATCATGTCCGCGGTCGTGCGCGGTGCGCATGAACCTTTCGGCTCATTAGGGGACCAGCCCGAGCCGCGAGTGTGCGGTGGGTCACACGGGCGTCACATGCGCGTCACGCGTCGAATGGCCGAGCCCGTCTTGCATTGTCGCTGTAGGCTCTCTGTGGCCCGCGCGCCACACGGTGGACAGCCTTGCGCGCGTGGCGTATGCTCGCTTCCCGGTGGTTCGACCCGCAACGCCCCTCACGCTGCGCCCGTCAGATGCAACGCCGTTCACTCCTCCCCGACCCGCGCCCCAGTGCCAGCCCAGCGGCTGGACCGGCGGGCGTCCTGGTGATCTCGCCCATCCGCCTGCTGCGCGACGGGATCGCCGAGCTGCTCGCGCGCCGTGACGCGGCGCCGATGCTGCATGTGGCCGCGACGGGCGACCAGGCGTTAGGCGCGCTCGACGACGGCGCCGCGCGCGTCGTGCTCCTCGATGCCGGGATGCCGGACGCCCCCGCCCTCGCCCGCCGCCTCGAGCGCCACGCCGCGGTGCGCGCGGTGATCGCGATCGCGGTCTCGCCGGACGACGTGGCTTCGCAGGTGACGCTCGCCGAGTGCGGGGTGCGCGGCTACGTCTCGCACGACGGGTCGATGGAGGAGCTGATGGCGGCCACCGATGCCGCGCTGCGCGGCGAGTTGCACTGCCCGCCGCGATTGGCCGCGGCGCTGGCGCGCCGCCTGGCGACGGTGCGCGCCGGCCAGGCCGAGGGCGTGGGGGCGCTCAGCCATCGCGAGCGCGAGATCGTGCAGCTGGTGGACTCCGGGATGTCCAACAAGGAGATCGCCAGCCGCCTGCACATCGAGATGGCGACGGTGAAGAACCACATGCACCACATCCTGCACAAGCTCGGCGTGCAGCGGCGTGGCGAGGCGGCGGCGGCGCTGCGGCGGTGGAAGACCGCCTGACCGGGTCACGCCGCCCGATGGACGGTGGGTTGAACCCCTAATCATCCCAAGGATTCATGCGGCGCGGGTGCTGCCCGCGTAACCGTTGCCTGTCCACACCCCCCATGTGGGATGACCACAGGCACCGTCGTGCTGCACTCCGCTCCGCCGCTGCTGCGAGACCTCGTGCGCCACCTCCTCGAGCCCGAGTTCGAGGTGGTCGACGTCGCGGCGTGGCGTGCCCGTCAGGAACAATCCGCCGACGCCCCCGCCTCGCCAGCCACCGCGGTCCACGTCGTCGTCGCCCCGGCAGGCGCAATGCCCGAAGACGCCCCCGAACTCGCCCAAGCCGCCGACGCCCCCACCGTCATCATCCTCGGCGGCAACGGCCGCTGGGGCGCCCGCATCCACCAGGGCACCATCCAACGCGTCCTCCTCGACCTCACACCGGACGCACTCCGCGACCTGGTACGCCGCTGACATAGGCCCCTCAGTGAACCTCCGTGAACCCTCTGTGGACCTCCGTGTCATGCTTCTTGGTGACATGCACGCGGCGGCCTGGAGAAGCTCGACACAGAGGTGCACGGAGGACTCACAGAGGTTCGCGGAGGAAATCGAAAGGTCAACGGCGCGCCAAGAGGCGGCGTGCCGTTGACCTTTGGCGCGAAGGGGTGATTGCCCTACTTCAACAACCCATCGATCACCGCGTTGAAGGTCGCGCTCGGGCGCATGGCGGCGCCGGTCTTGGCGGGGTCGGGGTGGTAGTAGCCTCCCATGTCGACCGGCTTCCCCTGGGCCGCGATCAGCTCGGCGTTGATGGTCGCCTCGTGCTCGGTGAGCGCCTTCGCCACGGGGGCAAAGCGGGCCTTGAGCTCGGCGTCCTTGTCCTGCGCGGCGAGCGCCTGGGCCCAGTAGAGCGCGAGGTAGAAGTGCGAACCGCGGTTGTCGATCTCGCCGACCTTCCGCGCCGGCGACTTGTTGGTGTCGAGGAACTTCCCGATCGCCTGGTCGAGCGTGTCGGCCAGGACGCCGGCCTTGGCGTTGCCCGTGGTCAGCGCCACGTGCTCGAGCGACGCGCCTAACGCCGAAAACTCGCCGAGCGAGTCCCAGCGGAGGTAGCCCTCCTCCTGGAACTGCTGCACGTGCTTGGGGGCCGAGCCGCCGGCGCCAGTCTCGAACAGGCCGCCGCCCGCCAGCAGCGGGACGATCGACAGCATCTTGGCCGAGGTCCCGATCTCGAGGATCGGGAAGAGATCCGTGAGGTAGTCGCGGAGGACGTTCCCGGTCACCGAGATCGTGTCCTTCCCCTCGCGGATGCGCGCCAGCGACAGCTTCATCGCGTCGACCGGCGACAGGATCCGGATGTCGAGCCCGGTGGTGTCGTGATCCTTGAGATACGTCTCGACCTTGGCGATCACCTGCGCGTCGTGCGCCCGGTTGCGATCGAGCCAGAAGACTGCCGGCGCCCCGGTGGCGCGGGCTCGGCGCACCGCGAGCTTCACCCAGTCGCGGATTGGGAGGTCCTTCGTCTGGCAGCCGCGGAAGATGTCCCCTTCCTCCACCGTCTGCTGCAACAGCGTCGCGCCGGACTGCTCGTCGACGACGCGAATCGCGCCGGCGCCCGTCGCGATGAACGTCTTGTCGTGCGAGCCGTACTCTTCCGCCTTCTGCGCCATGAGCCCGACGTTCGGGACGTCGCCCATCGTGCGCGGGTCATACGCGCCGTGCTCGCGGCAGTCGTCGAAGACCGCCTGATACAGCTCGGCGTAGCAACGGTCGGGGACGAGCGCCTTGGTGTCGTGCAGCTTCCCGTCCGGCCCCCACATCTTCCCGCTGTCGCGCACCACCACCGGCATCGAGGCGTCGATGATCACGTCGTTGGGGACGTGCAGGTTGGTGATCCCCTTGTCGGAGTCGACCATCGCCAGCGCCGGTCGCGTGGCGTAGGTGGCGGCGATGTCGGCCTCGATGGCGTGGCGCTCCGCCTCCGGGAGTGCAGCGATCTTCGCGTAGACGTCGCCCAGCCCGTTCCGCGGGTTCACGCCTAACGCCTTGAACGTCTCGGCGTGCTTCGCGAAGAGGTCCTCGAAGAAGACCGTCACCGCGTGCCCGAACATCACCGGGTCCGAGACCTTCATCATCGTCGCCTTGAGGTGCAGCGACAGGAGCAGCTCGCTGGCCTTGGCGTCGGCAATCTCCCTGGCGAAGAAGGCGCGCAGCGACTTGGCGCGCATCACCGCCGTGTCGAGGATCTCCCCGGCCTCGAGCTTGATCCCCTTCTTGAGCACCGTCGTCGTCCCGTCGCCCGCCACGAACTCGATGCGGGCGCTCGTCGCCGCCGGGAGGGTGATCGAGTTCTCGCTGCCATAGAAGTCGCCCTCGGTCATGTGCGCGACGTGTGACTTCGATTCCTTCGACCAGGCGCCCAGCTTATGCGGGTTCTTCTGCGCAAACGCCTTGACCGAGAGCGGGGCGCGGCGGTCGGAGTTCCCTTCGCGCAGCACCGGGTTCACCGCCGAGCCCAGCACCTTGGCGTAACGCGCGGCGATCGCCTTTTCCTCGTCGGAGGCCGGCGCCTCTGGATAGTTGGGGACGGCGAAGCCCTGCGACTGCAGCTCGGCGATCGCTTCCTTGAGCTGCGGGATCGACGCCGAGATGTTGGGGAGCTTGATGATGTTGGCGTCGGGGGTCGTGGCCAGCTCACCGAGGGCGGCGAGGTGGTCCGCGACGCGCTGCTCCGGCGTCAGGGCGTCCGGGAAGTTGGCGAGGATGCGCCCGGCCAACGAGATGTCGCGCGTCTCGATCGAGACCCCGGAGCCGGCGGTGAAGGCCTGGACGATGGGGAGGAGCGAGAAGGTCGCCAGCGCGGGCGCCTCGTCGATGTGGGTCCAGATGATGGTCGCGTTCTCGGAGGACATGTCGGTATCGGTGGGAGCGATTCGGGTGGAGCCGCTGGGGAAAGATACTCGTGTCGCGGCGCGGTGGCGTGTGCTCGAGTGAGATCGGCCTCACGCAAGGCCGCCAAGTCCGTGGATCGTCACCGGGTGGGCGCTGTCCTATGGAATGCGACGCCAGTTCACCCACTGACAGGCCGGCGCGCGCGCCGCCATCAGAGCGCAGTCGCGCAACCCGGAAACCTGTCGCGCCTGCACGTCGTAGGTATGCCCACACCCACGCGCCGCACGTTGCGGCTGGAGGGACGCATGATCATGGCCGACGTCCTCAAGTACGTCCTCCTGGTCCTCGGGACGCTCGTCGTCATCGTCAGCTACTGGCTGGTGTCGGCCGCCCTCTTTCCGGTCCTCGTCGACCGCGCGCGCACGGCGTACGGGCTGCGCCCGGGGCGCATCACGCTCGTCGGCCTCGCGGTCTCCCTCCCCTTGCTCCTGCTCGGCGCCGCGATGCTCAACGGGGCGCCTAACGGCGGGCTCAAGGTGATCGGTGCGGTGCTGGCCGGCGTGCCGTTCGTCCTCGGACTCGCCGGGTCGGCCGGGCTCTCCGAGCGCGTGGGGCGCGGGCTCCTGCATGTCGACGACACGCGATCCCCCTGGCGCCGCTCGCTGCGTGGCGGCGCGGTGCTCGCGCTGACCTTCCTGCTCCCCGTCGTTGGGTGGTTCGTCGTCCTCCCGTGGGTGCTCCTCAGCGGGTGTGGCGCCTCGGTGCTGGCGATGCGCACCAGGCGCGGCACGACGCCGATCGAGCTGGTGAGCGCCGCGTGACCACGCGCCGGCGCTTCCTCCAGGCGGGGGGCGCGCTGGCGGCCTCCGCGGCCCTCGCGAGCTGCAACGACGCGGGTGACTGGCGCGCCCTGTGGGGCGACACCGATGCCGCGCCGTTCCAGCCGCCAACCAGCGGCGAGGTCGACGACGTCGCGCACCTCCTCGCACGCGTCACCTACGGCGCGCGCCCTGGTGACCATGCGCGCGTCCGCGCGCTGGGCGCGACGCCGCGCGAAGCGATCGCCCGCCACCTCGACGAGCAACTCGCACCGCGCGCACACGACGCGGGTGCCGAGCGTGCCGTGCGCCGCCTCGAGGTCCTCGCCGAGCCGGTGGGCGAACTGTTCGAGTTCCAGCCGGCGCTGCTGCGCGAGTCGCTCGCCGCCGGAACGCTGCTGCGCGCCGTGTACGCCGACCGCCAGCTGCACGCGGTGATGACCGGTTTCTGGGCCGATCACTTCAACATCGACCTCTCCAAGGGTGACTGCCGCTGGCTCACCCCGGCCTTCGCCCGCGACGTCCTCCACCCGCACGCCCTCGGCCGCTTCCCCGAACTGCTGCGCGCCGTCGTCCTGCACCCGGCCATGCTCTGGTACCTCGACGGGCGCGTGAACCGGCGCCGCTCGCCCGACGAACGCCCCAACGAGAACTACGCGCGCGAACTCCTCGAGCTGCACACGTTAGGCGTGCATGGCGGCTACACGCAGCGCGACGTGATGGAAGTCGCACGAGCGCTCACCGGATGGACGGTGCGCTCCAAGGGGGAGTCGACCTTCGGGATCGGGCGCGTCGAGTTTCACGCCGATGCGCATGACGACGGGGAGAAGGTCGTCCTGGGGCAGGTGATCCCCGCCGGGCGCGGGGCGCGCGACGTGGACGAGCTGCTGCAGGTCGTCGTCGCGCACCCCTCGTGCGCGCGCTTCATCGCCACGAAGCTCTGCCGCCACTTCATCGCCGACGATCCGCCCGCCGCCGCCGTTGATGCGGTGGCCCGCACCTTCGCGGCAACGGGGGGCGAGATCGCGCCGACGCTGCGCACGCTCTTCGCGACCTCGGAGTTCGCGGCGGCACGCGGGACGCGCTTCAAGCGCCCGTTCCACTTTGTCGCCAGTGCGCTCCGCGCCACCGACGCCACCATCGACGACGCACGCCCGCTCGTCCCCTGGCTCGAACGGCTGGGCGAAGTCCCCTTCCAGTACCCGACCCCCGACGGCTATCCGGACGAGGCGACGCCGTGGCTGGGGACGTTGCTCTGGCGTTGGCAGTTCGCCACGGCGCTCGTGCGCGGCCGCATCGACGGGACGCGCATCGACGCGGCGCGACTCGCCTCAAGCGCGGGCGGCGACGCCGCGCTCTTTGCCCACCTCCTGGGGCGACGCCCCACCGACGCGGAGCTGCACGCCGGGCGCGGGGTGCGCCACCGCCTCGCGCTCGCCCTCTCGTCGCCCGGCTTCCAGCTTGCCTAACGAACGCGCCGACACATGCCCACCACCTGGAGCACCGGCAACGGCGACGACCGCCGCACCCTGGTCGTGATCTTCCTGCGCGGAGGCGCCGACGGGCTCGCGCTCGTCCCTCCCGTCGGCGACGACGCCTATCACGTGGCGCGCCCCACCATCGGGGTGACGCACGCCGAGTCCATCCGCTTGGACGACCGATTCGCCCTCCACCCGCGCCTGGCCCCGCTGGCCCCGCTCTTCCGCGACGGCGCGCTCGGCATCGTGCACGCCGTGGGGTCCGACGACACCACGCGCTCCCACTTCGAGGCGCAGGACCTCATGGAGCACGGCGGCACGTCCGGGGGCGGGTGGCTGGGGCGCTTCCTCCGCGTGCGCGACGGGAACGCCCCCACCGCCCTCTCCGCCGTCGCCATCGGCGAGTCGTTCCCCGAGTCGCTGCGCGGCGCACCATCGGTGGCGGTCCTCCGCTCGCTCGACGACTTCGCGCTCGACGCCGACGACCACGCCATGCTCGGCGCGCTCGACACACTCTACGCCGGCGCATCATCCGCGTTAGGTGGGCGGCTTGCTCCCGCGGCACGCGACACGCTCTCGGCGCTGCGCCGCGTGGCCCAGCTGCGTGGCACACCGCACGCGCCCGCGCACGGCGCCGCCTATCCGGGCGACGACTTCGGCCGCGACCTGGCCGAGGTGGCGCGACTCATCAGGGGGCGCGTGGGGCTCGCGGTGGCGACGGTGGACCTCGGAGGGTGGGACTCGCACTTCACGCAGGGCGCCCTGCTCGACCCGCTCATGGACCGCCTGGCGCTCGGGCTGCACGCCTTCCACACGGACCTGGGCCCCGCCGAGATGGCGCACGTGACGGTGGTGGTGATGACCGAGTTCGGCCGGCGAGTCGCCGAGAATGCTTCGTTAGGCACCGACCATGGGCGGGCGAGCGTGATGTTCGTGATGGGAGCAGGCGCGCAGGGCGGGACGGTGCGCGCGCGCTGGCCCGGGCTCGAGCGCGAGTGGCTCGACGGACCAGGCGACCTCGCCGTAACGACCGACTATCGCGACGTGCTCGTCCCCCTGCTCCGCACCCACGGCGCCACCGACACCGCCCGCATCTTCCCCGACCGTCCGCGCATCGCCTGACCTCCTCTGCGACCTCTGCGTTCTCTGCGGTGAAATAGCACCCGCGCGCGACTGTGAGTCGTGTGCGGGTGTTTTTTCACCGCAGAGAACGCAGAGTTTCGCAGAGTTGGTACGGCTCGATGGGTGAGAGGCGGCGCTCCGGCGCCGGGCATGCTTGTGTGGAATCCCGTGTTCCTCGAGGGGAGGAGCCTTCGGGCGGGGGATCTGCGTCAACGTCACGCCCCAGTCGCGCGTTCCGGGGCAGGATCGTCACGCTGGCGCCTTCCTCCCACCCCGCCCCACGATGCGACCGCCCATCGCGCTATCCGCCGCGCTCCTGATGGCACCGCTCGCGCTCTCCGCGCAGCGCCCCGACTACCACCGCGCCGATGTCATTCGAACCGCCGGGGCCTACGTCCTCGGGGCGACGGTCACCCCGGTCTGGCTCGAGGACAGCGTCCGCTTCCTCTACACGTCAACCGGGAAGAACGACCGCGGCACCATCTACCTGGTGGACCCGGCGCGCGCCACGCGACGCGTCTACTTCGACCATGCGCGGCTAGCGGCGGTCCTCTCCGTCGCCGGCGACACGATCCTCGACCCGGAGCGCTTCCCAGCCTTCACCGCGGTCGACAGCGGCAAGGCGATCGAGCTCGTCTTCCATCACAAGGTCTTCCGCTGCGACCCCGCCAGCTACAATTGCACCGCGCAGGACTCGGTCGACTGGGCGCTCAAGCGCACGCTGAAGAACGGCCCCACGTGGGCCAACCGATCGCCCGACCGGAAGTGGGACGTCTTCCAGTGGCGCTACAACCTCTACCTGCGCCCGGCCGCCCTCTCCGATTCCGACGCCTACACGGCGGCCGACTCGGTGCGGAAGGCGCGCGCCGATACCACGAAGAAGAATGGGGCCGCGGCGCGCCCCGGGCGCGGCGCAGCCGCTCGCAACGACTCGATCCCGCTCCCCAAGGGCTCCATCGCCCTCACCACCGACGGCGAGCGACTCTTCGCCTACGGCAACACGGAGCGCGACGTCGCCGCCGACACGGCCAAGCCACGACCGACGCGCGTCCCGCTCAACTGGACCCCGGATTCGCGCCGCTTCACCGTCGCGCGCGACGACTATCGGGGAACGCGCATCTACCCGATGTACTCCTCCACCGGTGACCAACCGGTCGACAAGAGCTACCACTACGCCGTCCCCAGCGACTCGATCGTCCCCACGCACGTCGTGCATGCGATCGACATCATCGATCGCACCAATGTGCGCGCCAAGGACGCCCCCGTCCCGCAGACCACCGCCAGCGCACGCACCTTCTGGAACCGCGCCGGCGATCATTTCTACATGCTGAGCGCCAACCGCGGCCCGTCGCGCATCTCGGCGCTCCTCGTCGACGCCAGGACCGGGGAGACGAAGACCATCACGCGCGACTCCACCGCCACCTGGGTCGAGCTGTCGCACTCCTTCGGGCAGGAGAACTGGGACATCGCCAAGGGGAGCGATGACCTCATCTGGTGGTCCGAGCGCGACGGCTGGGGACACCTCTATCGCTTCGGTGCCGACGGCACCCTCAAGAACCAGGTCGAGAGCGGGAGCTACGTCGTCGATCGCCTCTTCCGCGTCGACTCGGCGACCCGCCTAACGCCACCGGCCGTCTACTTCACCGCGTGGGGGAAGGGGTCCGACTTCCTGTACTACTCGCACCTCTACCGCGTGAACGCCGACGGGAGCGGGACGACCCCGCTCACGCCGGAAGCCGGCGACCACGGGATCACCTTCACGCCCAAGGGGCCGTACTTCATCGACACGCACACCGAGATCGACAAGGCGCCGGTCATCACGCTCCGTTCGGCGACCGACGGCAAGGTGATCATGGAGCTGCAGCGCGGCGACATCGAGCTGCTGCGCAACGTTGGCTGGCGCCCGCCGGAGATCATCAAGGTCAAGGCGCGCGACGGCGTCACCGACCTGTGGGGGCTCATGTACAAGCCCAGCACCTTCGACTCGACCAGGAGTTACCCCATCCTCGACCACATCTACCCGGGGCCGCAGGTGGGGAGCGTCGGGCGCTGGGGATGGTCCGGCACGGGTGAGCCGCAGGCGCTGGCCGAACTCGGCTTCATTGTCGTCCAGATCGACCACCAGGGGACGCCGCGACGCTCCAAGGCGTTCCACGACTTCTACTACCGCAACATGGTCGACAACGGGATCCCGGACCACATCGCCGGCATCCGGCAGTTGGGGGCGGCTCACCGCTGGATCGACATGGATCGCATCGGGATCTTCGGCCACTCCGGCGGCGGGCTCGCCTCCACCGACGCCATCCTCCGCTACCCCGACTTCTACAAGGTCGCGGTCTCCGGCTCCGGCAACCACCACCCCGACACCTACGCCTGGTACTGGGCGGGGCGCTATCAGGGGCCGTACAACAAGGCGTCGTACGACTCGTCCGCCAACTACACCATGGCGCGGAACCTCAAGGGGCACCTGCTGCTGATGCACGGCGACATGGACAACAACGTGCACCTGGCCAACACGCTCAAGCTGGTCGACGCGCTCATCAAGGCGAACAAGGCCAACTTCGACCTGATGATCTTCCCCGACGCGCCGCACGGGCTCCCCACCTTCCACATCCGCAAGCGGTGGGACTACCTCGTGAAGTACCTCCTCAACGAGGAGCCGCCGGCGGACTACCAGATGATCGAGATGCCGCGGCCGGTGTTCCAGCGACCGCCGGAGTAACGGGCGCCGTTCTCGCCCACCCTCCCAGCGCAGGCTGGGATCCATGTGTCGGTGCGTTGTGTGCGGGCGGTGACTTCCGGCCGAGTGAGCCAAGGAGCCATTCACCGCAGAGAACGCAGGATTACGCAGAGTAGACCCTCTTTCCGCCGCGGACGGCTCGTTGCCCGTGCGCTGGTGTGCACTCTGCGTAACCCTGCGTTCTCTGCGGTAAACGCTCTTCGCAGACCTCGCGTCGGCGCCCGGTGCGCGGCGCCACGGGAGGGACGTGTAGAGACTTCAAGCACCACTCCGGCCCCCTCGTCCACCATTCCGGCCCCCCGTCCACCATCCCGGCGAAGGCTGGGATCCATCTGTCGATGCGTCGTGCGCAAGCGGGGGCGGGGGGGTGAGGAAGATCGTCTCACGCGAAGGCGTCAAGGCGGCAGCGGTTCGCTCGCCGCGGCCGTAATCCTCCCGAGGTCCCGAGCGCGGGGGTACTCTCTGCCTCTCCGCTCCGTTCACCCTCCGCACCTGGAGACGCGTCACCATGACGCTACGCGCACTTCCCTCCCCCTGGCTGCGCGCGCCTCGCGCGCCCCGCTCGCACAGCACGACGCGACTCCTGATTGCAGCTGTGGCGACCAGCGCACTGGGCGCGGGCATCGCCAACGCCCAGCAACCCTTCAACGAACAGCTCGCCCGCCTCGACTGGCGCTCGGTGGGGCCGATCAACAATGCGGGGCGCATTTCGGTAGTGACCGGCGTCCCGGGGGATCCGCTGACGTACTACGTCGCCGGCGCCAATGGCGGGATCATCAAGACGACCAACGGCGGGACGACGTTCACGCCGATCTTCGACGACCAGGGAGTCACCTCCATCGGCGCGATTGCGGTGGCGCCGAGTGACCCGAACATCGTCTACGTCGGCACGGGCGAGGGGAATCCGCGCAACAACGCGTCGGTGGGCGACGGGATGTACAAGTCGATCGACGGCGGCGCGCACTGGAAGCGGATCGGGCTCGAGAAGTCGGACAAGATCGCCCGCCTCGTCATCGACGCGAAGAACCCGGACATCGTCTACGCCTGCGTCCTGGGACGCGAATGGGGAGCGAGCGAGGAACGCGGGGTCTACAAGACGACAGACGGCGGCGCCTCCTGGAAGCGCGTCCTCTTCCTCGACACACAGACCTCCTGCTCCGACCTGTCGGCCAACGCAGACAACAGCAACGTCCTCTACGCGGGGATGTACACGTATCACCGCTGGGCGTGGTACCTCGCCTCCGGGAGCGGCAAGACGGGGGTCTACAAGTCGGTCGATGGCGGCGCGACGTGGGAAGCGCTCTCGGGGCCCGACAAGTATCGCGGCCTTCCGCGCAAGGCGATGGACCGCATCGGCGTCGCGGTGGCGCCAAGCGATGCGAACATCGTCTACGTCATCAGCGAGACCAAGGACGAAGGAGAGCTCTGGCGAAGTGACGACGCAGGGAGGACGTGGACGACGGTGAACCGCGACCCCAACATCAACTTCCGCCCCTTCTACTACGCCGACATCCGCGTCGACCCGAAGAACCCGAACAAGATCTTCTCCCTCTCCGGCTCGTTGTACCTGTCGGAGGACGGCGGGCGCAACTTCCGCACGATTGCCCGCGGGATCCACGGCGACCACCAGGCGATGTGGATCGATCCGGTCGACCCGCGCTACGTCCTCAGCGGGAGCGACGGCGGGTGGCAGGTGAGCCGCGACGGCGGTTTGAACTTCGAGGTGGTGAACACCTTCCCGTTCACGCAGTTCTACCACATCAACTACGACTTGCAGGAGCCGTATCATGTCTGCGGCGGCCTGCAGGACAACGGGACGTGGTGCGGGCCGAGCAACTCGCTCTCCGGGCAGGGGATCCGCCCGGCCGACTGGGCGACGGTCGCGGGCGGCGACGGCTTCTTCGGCGTCCCGGTGCTCGACAAGCCGTGGCTCGTCTTCGCCGACGCGCAGGGGGGGATGATCACCCTCACCGACACGCGGAGCGGCGTCCGCAAGAACATCTACCCGTATCCCAACCGCGTCGGCTCGGTCGGCGACGCCATGCTCTCGCACAAGTACCGCTTCAACTGGAACTCGCCGATCGTCCTCTCGCCGCAGAACCCGGGGACGGTCTACTTCGGCGGGAACGTCCTCTTCCGCTCGAAGGACTACGGGTTGAGCTGGGAGGTGATCTCCCCCGACCTCACCTCCAATGATCCAAAGAAGCAGCAGTCGTCCGGCGGCGAGATCGTGACCGACAACACCGCCGCGGAGTTCCACACCACGCTCCTCAGCATCGCCCCGTCGCCGGTCGACCCGAACGTGATCTGGACCGGGTCGGACGACGGGCTGGTGCAGGTGACGCGCGACGGCGGGAAGACGTGGACAAGCACCTTCGTGAACGTCCCCGGGCTCAAGCCTAACGCCTGGATCGCCACGGTGGAGGCGTCGCACTTCGACGCCGGGACGGCGTACGTGAGCGCCGACCATCACCAGGACGACGACTACGCCCCGTACTTCTACATGACGACGGACTACGGGAAGACGTGGAAGAGCATCCGCGGCGACCTCCCGGACCGCGCCTGGTGGAGCCACGTGATCCGCGAGGATCCGCGCAACCGCAACGTCCTCTACGCCGGCACCGAAGCCGGAGTCTGGGCGACGTGGGATCGCGGGGTGCACTGGGTCTCGATCCGCGGCAAGCTCCCCGCGGTCCCGGTGCGTGACATGCAGATCCACCCGCGCGACAACGACCTGATCCTCGCCACGCACGGGCGCGGGCTCTACATCCTCGACGACCTCACCCCGCTGCAGCAGCTGGCGGCGGCACAGGCGGACGACGCGGCGCTCTTCGACATCCGCCCGGCGACCAACTGGACCTCGTGGTCGCGCGACGGCAACCTCGGCGCCCGCATCTGGGCCGGCGAGAACCCGCCAAACGGGGCGATGATCTCCTACTGGCTCAAGGCGCAGCCTGCGGGTGAGGTCAACCTCGAGATTGCTGACAGCAAGGGCGAAGTCGTGCGCCGCTATCGCCGGGTGCGCGACGAGGCCGGCGTGCAGCGCATGACGTGGGACCTGCGCGGGACCGACCTCTCAGGGGGCGGGGGCGGCGGTGGGCGCGGCGCGGGCGCCGCAGCTGCAACACGCCCAGCGCAGGACACCTCGCTCGCCGCCCTGCGCGAACAGCGCCGTGCGGCCGACCTGCGCGACAGCGAGGCAGGGGGCGGCGGCGGGGGCGACGAGGAGAACTTCTTCCGTGGCCCCGCCGGGACGGCGGTCCTTCCCGGGACGTATCAGGTGACGCTGGTGGTGAACGGAAAGCGCTACACCAAGCCGGTGACGGTGCGCAACGACCCGCGGATCGAGATGACGCCGACGCAGGTGGCGGCACAGCACGACGCCGCGATCACGCTGGAGCGCCTGAGCCAGCGCGTGAACCGCGTCATCGCCAACACGGACGACATCCTCTCGCAGCTCACCAACCTCCAGTCCACGCTGCGCCGCGCGCCGCGCGGGCAGAACACACCGGCGGTGCTGGCCGAAGTGGACAGCACGATCAAGGACCTTCGCCACTTCCGCGATTCCGTCCTCGCGCGCCCACTCCCCGGACTCGGCTACCGCCAATACCCGCGCCTCCGCGAAGAGGTGCAATCAGTGAGCGGCTCCGTCTCGCGCACGCAGTGGCCGGTCACGGCGGGCGAGCAACTCCGCTCCAACGAACTGAAGGAAGAATCCGACGTGGCGCAGGGGCGGCTCGACCAGATCATCAGCATTCGCGTCGGCAAGATCAACACGCTCCTCGCCGGCACCGAGCACGTCATCACCCCCACCCCGCGCGGCGTCGTCCCCTAGAGGGGTTCAGGTTTTGCTTCGTTCGCTCGAGCGCCGACCGAGGTCCTGGCCGGCGCTCGTTGCATCTCGGCGACTACGGTCGCCCGTGCGCTCCTGCCTACTCTGCGACCTCTGCGTTCTCTGCGGTGAAGATCTTCCCGCGCGCCAAGTCCGACGTGACGCTGACGTGACGGCTGGCGGTAGTGTGTACGCGAGGAAGGTCAAGATCTTTAACCGCAGAGAACGCAGAGTTACGCAGAGGGGGAGTCGTGAGGAGCGAGGAATTGAGAGCGGAGACGGGGATTGTTGTGGATGCGGCGATGCGGGTGCATGGGGTGCTGGGGCCGGGTTTGCTCGAGGGGGCGTATGAGGCGTGCCTCGCGCACGAGCTTCGGATGCGGGGGATGCAGGTGAGGACGCAGGTATCGGTCCCGGTTCGGTATGATGGGGTTGAACTGGAGGTGGGCTACCGACTCGATCTCCTCGTCGAGGAACAGATCGTCGTGGAGATCAAGACCGTGACCAAGTTCCTCCCCATCCACACCGCCCAACTGTTGTCCTACCTGAAGCTCAACAACTACCCCGTCGGCCTACTGCTGAACTTCCACACCCCCTCCCTCCGCAACGGCATCAAGCGCCTCGCCAACGGCTGACTCTGCGTAACTCTGCGTTCTCTGCGGTGAAAGATCTTGGTCTTCGGGCCATCGCGCGCGGGTGGCTTTTTTACCGCAGAGAACGCAGAGTTACGCAGAGGAGGGCGTTAGGCTATGGTGCGAGACCGGCGGCGAGGAGGTTGACCAGGAGGCGGGCTGCGCCCGGGACCGCTGCTTCTATCTGTCCTTCGAGCGAGAGGGCGGTGAAGATGACGCGTCCCCTGCCGACGCGGGTAGCGAGGATGGCGCCGGTGCTTGGGTCTTCGCCGGCGTCGCCGACGGAGAGCATCGTGGCATAGCGGCTGTCGAATGCCGCGGGGACGTTGTTGGCGTACTCGCCTTCCCAGCCGGTGAAGTCGGCCGCCGTGATGACATTCGGCCACGACAGCAACCGTGCGCGCGGGTCGGTCAGCTGCACGGGACGTCGGATGTCGCGCACTCGACGCGGGAGCGAGTCGAAGGTGATGGGATAGGGGAGCAGCGCATTGCGCGCCGCGTCGGCGCCGCCGCCGAGCAGGACGAGGGTGCCCCCAGATTCGACGAAGCGCTGCAGCGCCGGGACGGTCGCCGACATCGCGTCGCCGGCGAGGGCGCCGGTGCCGATCAGGACGGTGCTGAACGAGGAGAGGTCGATCGCCGCGAGGAGCGACGGCTCCATCAGCTGCAACGGGAGGTTGAGCGAGGCGAGCGAGAGGCGGAGGTCCGAGGGGCCGCGGACATAGGCCACGTTCAGGCGCGGCGGAACACGCAGCTCCACCGATGACAGGCGGTTGCGCGCGAACCGCACGAACTGCTGCGCCGGGATGTGCGGGTACTCTCTCGTGACGGTGCCGAGTCGGACCGGGTAGGAGGAATCGACGCTCGTCACCCCGGGGGAGATTTCGCGCACACGCCTGACGAGTGACTGCGCCATCACGCTCACCGAGTCGGAGCCGGGGCGCATCATCCCGCGCAGGCGGTAGAACAGCGTGCGGTTCCCGAAGGGCGGGAGCGCCACCGTGCGCGTGGTCGAGTCGGCGGTGAGCCCTGCGGGGGGGCGCAGCTGCACGACCAGCGTGTCGGGGGATGAGCGCGCCGAGCGCACGTAGACGCGGATCAGGCGATCGACCGGCGTGTTGGCGCGCACGTAGTCGGTCAGGCGGTCGAGCAGGACCGACGTGGCGGGGACGCCGGCCAGCGGACGATCGGCGTCGCCGCGCGGCGTGGTCTCGGTGCGATGGGCGAGCGGGGTGATGATGAGCGGAACCTCGACCCCGCCGAGCTTCACGGTCGCCTCGACCCCGCTCGTGCGGATGCGGTCCTCGCCGGCGATGAGCGGCCCGATGTCGCTCACCCGTCCGCGCACGCGCCGCGCGTGCAGCGAGGTCCCGTACTGCAGCCCGTCCACCTGCCACCAGTGATAGGCCGGCGTCGCCACGCGCACCCACCCCGTCAGCTGCATGACGGAGTCGGGGAGGAGCACCCGCGAAGCCTCGCGCGCCAGGACGGTGACCGTTGTGCCATGGAACGGGGCGACGCGGGCGATCGTTATCGGCGCCCCGCCGCCGTTGTACAGCGTCACGGTCGCACGCACCGAATCGCCAGCCGCCACCAGCGGGCGCTCGACCGTCCCCTCGATCGTGAGCCCGGCCGCGGCGAGCATCCCGTGCGTCGCGCGCTCGCGCACCGTGGCAAGCACCACGGCCAGGTCGCCCGTGATGCCCGGGCAGGTGGGGACGCCGGACTCGTCGCGGCAGCCGAGCTCGATGCGCACCGCGCTCGTGCGCGCCGCCACGCGCGCAAGACGTGCGGCCAGCGAGTCCGACTGGACAGGCGCCACCCCAGAGATCCGGCCGAGCGCTTCGGCCGCGGCGATCTCCAGTCGCAACGAGTCGAGCTGGACGCGCGCCTCGTCAGGCAGCTCGGTGAAGCGCGTCCACGTCGTGTCCATCGCCCCAAACAGCGCCGAACCGTCGCCGACGCGCGTGCTGTCCAGCCGAAGCGTTCGCACCAGCGGCCCCACTGGCGCCACAACCGGCGCGCCAAGCGTGCGCTGCAGCTGGCGGATGTCACTCCCCTGCTCGGCGAAGCTTCGCCCCGCCACGCGGTCAAACTCACCCACGTTCACCGTGACCAGGCGCGCCCCGCTCCCACTCGTCGCGCTGTCGCGTACCAGCGTGTAGAGCCGCCCCACCGTCCACTCCGGCAGCCGCCCGGTGCGCGGCGTCGGCCATCGCGCCGTATCCCCCGACTCGGCGAATGCCGCCGCCGCGAGGCGGGCCGTGAGGCGGCGCGTGGCATCGCGCGGGTCGTCGCTCGCCGTGAGGGCGACGATCGCGTGCGGGCGAAAGGCGCGGACGACGGCGACCACCTCGCGCAGCAGCGTGTCCCCCGGCCACTCGCGCGCCGCGACCGAGTCGAGACGCGTCGCGCCAAAGTCATAGGCGCGCGTGAAGTACTGCCGCGCGCTATCGCGCCGTCGCTCGGCAAGCAGCTCCGCCGTCCGCACCACCGCCAGCGGCGCCTGGTGCTCGAGCCCGGCCAGGTTGGGCGTGTCCTCGCCGCGCGTGACCGAGAGGAACGCCGTCTCGATGTGGCGCCCGAGCGAGGCCCAGGCGATGAGTGCGTTGTCCTCGTCCTCGGGGCGCGTACCAATGAAGAGGAGGCGAGGCGCGGCGTTCAGCGATGGCAGCGCGGTGCGGCTGGCGGTTGCCTGGGCGCGCAACAACGCCGGGCTCAGAGCCAGTGACAGGGCGAGGACGCAGCGAGTGACGGGGCGCATGGTCCTCTAGAGGTGCGGGCTCGGGCGGTCTTGGTCAAGCGTGCTGCGAGCGAACGCTCGACACGGAGTTGTACGGAGCAGCACAGAGGAAGGAGGCAAAGTCCTCAGCGACGTATCGAATCCCCCAAGCCCCCCACGCCTCACCCACTCTGCGTAACTCTGCGTTCTCTGCGGTGAAAAAAACCCCGCGCACGACTACCAGTCGCACGAGGGTCTTTTTTCACCGCAGAGAACGCAGAGGACGCAGAGTAGTTCGTTCGGTGGACTGTTCGGGCTGTCGATGCGCATAGGGGGCGGTTCGATGAAAGGTTCAGTACAACCGGCGCGCCAGCTCCTCGATCTCGGCGCGCTTCGCCACGCGCTCCAGCCACGCCGCCGGGATCCCACGCTTTCCATAGAACGCCCCCGCAATCTGCCCGTACACCGCCCCCGTCGTGTCGGCGTCGCCGCCGAGGTTGACGGCAGCCAGTGCCCCGGACGCAAAGTCGTCCGTCGTGGCAAAGGCCCACAGCGCCGCCTCCAGCGTGTCGATCACGTAACCGCGCCCGCCGGTGATCGCCGGCGGCGACTTGCGCCGGAACGAGCCCGCCGCGACCTCGGCGACTGCATCATGCAGCGGCGCGCGATCCCACGCGCCGGCAACCGGCGTGTAGTGATCGGACAGCAACTCGCCCTTTGACACGCCCGCCATCGCGCCGAGCACCAGCCCCGCGAAGTAGCGGCACGCGTCGACCGCGGCGGCGCCACCATGGGTCGTGCGCGAGCTGTCGGCCGCGAAGGCGATGGCACGCTCGGCGTCGGCGCGGAAGTACATCGGGATCGGCGCCAGGCGCATCAGCGAGCCGTTCCCCGACGCCATGTCGTGCGTGTCGCCGGCGTAGGGATCACCGTGCTGCGTGAAGCGGCGCAGCGCCCCGCTCGTCGTCCCGCCGATGTCGAAGCAGCGCCCGGTCGACGACCAGTGCCCCTCGCGCCACCAGCGCACGTAGCGCGTCATCTGGTCAAACGCATCAAAGCCGCCACACACCGCGAGGCTCTCCGCCAGGCACAACGCCATCGACGTGTCGTCCGTCCATTGACCGGGGGCCAGGCGGAACGGGCCGCCGCCGACCATGTCGGTGATCGGGGTGAACTCGCCCGGCGAGGTGAACTCGAGCGTGGTGCCGAGCGCGTCGCCCACAGCGAGTCCGAGAAGGGCGCCGTGGTGGCGGTCGCGCACGTCGTCCAGCTCCAGCGCGCGAGCGCGCCCCCCGTCGTGCCGATGCCAGCCGCGCACCATCGCGCGCTGCTCGTCGGTCTCCGGAGAGCCCGTGCGGTGGCGCTGTACCTTCTCGGGCGACATCGTGTCGAACAGTGATTGCACCTGCCGGAGCGCCTCGTCACCGTC
>JAXLXW010000005.1:0-425900 GCA_046327755.1 Gemmatimonadaceae bacterium | reverse complement strand
CGCCTGGTCGCTCTGTCGCAGCAGTGCGTTCACCTTGCCTAACGCCGCCTGCGTCGCCGCCCCGCTCACCACGTTACCGTAGGCGTTCTCGTACCGCGTCGCGGAGCGCTGGAGCGAATCCACTGCGTTCTGGATGGGGGCGAAGTTGAGGTGTGGCGCGGGCTCCTGCGCCTTGGGCGCCTGCAGCGGGCGCCGCGGGTCGTTCACCGCCGCGTACGTCCCCTCGGCGATGCGGCGGTTCAGCTCCTCGATCTCCCTGGCCGTCCGCTCGCGCAGCGACGTGACCTCGCCCAGGTAGCGCGACGCCGTGGCCGACAGCCCGCCGAACTCCGCCGGGAGGACGTCGGCGTTGGCCACGCGCATCACCATCATTCCCGCCGTCTGCGCCAGGGCGCGCCCGTACACGAACGACGTGTCGCTGAAGCGCGTGTACCAGGTGAAGGTGTCGTAGATCGAGTGATAGATCCCGCCGCCGTCCTCGCCACCGAAACCGATGTTGAGCGTCGGGACGCCTGCGTGCTGCAGGAACGGGGTGAAGTCCGAGCCGGAGCCCAGCGCCTCGAGCCGGATGTCGCGGCGCGTGCGCGCCTCCGCGTCGCCCTGCATGATTGCCGCCGCGCGCAGGCGCTGCAGGATGGAGACGTTCGCCTCGGGGTCCATCACCTCACCGGCCACCTCGGTCACGAAGCGCTCCAGCGCGTGCGAGCCGGCGGCCCCGAAGAAGCCACGCCCGTTGCCGTCGGTGTTGAGGTAGAAGACTCCCTTGGCGCGCATGTCGGTCATGTGTTCCTCGACCCACTCCGTGGAGCCGAGGAGCGACGGCTCCTCGCCGTCCCAT
This sequence comes from Gemmatimonadaceae bacterium, assembly GCA_046327755.1. Lineage (GTDB taxonomy): Bacteria > Gemmatimonadota > Gemmatimonadetes > Gemmatimonadales > Gemmatimonadaceae > SCN-70-22. The sequence goes on along the minus strand of JAXLXW010000005.1, from coordinate 425,062 downwards.
GCGGCGTAGATGATCGTGCGCTTGGGGCGCCATCCCTGCTTCACCAGCTCGCCTAACGCTCGCGCCTCCTCCAGCTCGGCCACCATCCCCGAGATCGGGTCCTCGGCGCCGTTCACCCATCCGTCGTGGTGATTGCCGCGCATCACCCACTCGTCAGGCAGTTCCGAGCCCTTGAGCGTGGCGATGACGTTGTAGAGCGGGGTGATCTTCCAGTCGAACTCCAGCTTGAGGTGCACCTTGGCCGCGCCGGGCCCCAGGCGATAGGTGAGCGGGAGCCCGCCACGCCACGAGGCGGGGGCCACCGGGCCGGAGAGCGCGGCGAGCAGCGGCTGCGCATCGGCGTACGAGATCGGGAGGACCGGGATCTTCATGATCGTGATCGCGTCCTGCCGGTCGAGGCGCTTGGCGTTGGCCGTCGCACCGATGCCGGGGGTCAGCGGGTCGCCCGGGTACGTCGGCATGTCGAGCACCGAGCCGCGCTGCACGCCGTCCTTGGGGCGGAAGGGGCCGTTGGGATACGTCTCCCCCTCGGCGTAGCCGTCGTCCTTGGGGTCGGAGTAGATCAGGGCGCCCACGGCGCCGTGCTCGTACGCGACCTTGGGCTTGATCCCGCGCCACGAGCCGCCGTAGCGCGCGATGACGATGGCCCCCTTCACCGAGATCCCGCGCCGTTCGAGCTCCTCGTAGTCGGCCGGGACGCCGTAGTTCACGTAGACGAGCGGGGCGGTGACGTCGCCGTCGCCGGAGTAGGCGTTGTACGTCGGGAGCTGCTCGGCGCGCTGCCCGGTGGTCGGGTCCTCCTTGAGCACCGGCTCCTCGAGTTTCGCCTTGAACGTCGTGGGCCCTACGAGTTCGAGGACGCGGACCTTGGGGGTGGGGAAGAGGACGTCGAAGCGTTCGAGCTTGGCCTCCCATCCATAGGACTCGAACTGCGCCCGGAGCCACTCGGCATTCTCCTTCCCGTAGGGCGAGCCCAGGTGGTGCGGACGTGCGGCGAGGCGACGCATCGCCTCGCGCATCCGGCTGGGGTCGGGGATGGCGCGATACTTGGCCTCCCACTCGCGTTGCACCCGGGACGACGCCGCGCTGAAGCCGCGGATCGGGGGCGGGTCGTCGAGGCGCGGTGCCGTGGCGGCCACGAGCATCGGGACGAGTGCGACGGGGAGGAGGTGGGCGGCGGTGAGTCGAGACATGCGAGCGTCAGGGTGGGTGAGACGTAGAGCGTGGCGTTGCGCGGCGAGCAGCGAGCGGCGAGCGGCGAGCAGCGAGCGGCGAGTAGCGGCGGCGAGCGGGCAGAGACCTGGCGGCAATGGCTGCGGGAGGGGACCTGCGACCGCGCGCCCGATCCGCCGTGACGGACAATCGCGCACCGGACCCCTGCTGTCGAGCCCCCCAGGCGGCCACGTGCGCCGCTCGGTTGCGGTCGCCTTTGCCGTCCCTTTGCAGCGGGCACGGCCACCCCGTGGTGACGTGGCGCACGAAACTCGTTAGGGAGGTGCGCTCGAGGCTGGCGCTCACTCGTAGTCGCCCGAGTTTCCTAACGATTGACAGCTCCCACATCCTCGTCATCCGCGCGGAGACCATCCACCTGGAGGACGACATGGCACGACTGACCATCCCCCTCGACGCATCCGGTGTCGAGGGACTCGACCCTAAGCAGCCGGTGAAGGTGCTGCTGGCGACCGGCGACACGCCGGTGACGGCACAGACCGTCACGTTCGACAAGAAGGGACAGGCCCAGGCCGCCTTCGACCTGGACGACAAGATGACGGGACTCCGCGTGGTGGTGGGCCCGCCAGACGCAAGCGACGACGAGCTGCTGGGGCTGCAGACCATCGGCGTCGACGTTCCGCGCCGGCGTCTCCGCGGGCGCGACGACGTGGTGCTCCCCGCCATCCGCATCACCCCGTTCTACTGGTCCTGGTGGCTGCGATGGTGCCGCACCTTCACCATCCACGGGCGCCTCCTCTGCGCCGACGGGAGCCCGGTCCCGGGCGCCGTCGTCTGCGCCTACGACGTCGACGCGTGGTGGTGGTGGTGGAGCCGGCAGCAGGTGGGGTGCGCGACCACCGACGCGAACGGCGCCTTCACGCTCACCTTCCGCTGGTGCTGCGGGTGGTGGCCGTGGTGGTGGTGGCGGCTGCGTCGCTGGTACGTGGAACCCAGGCTCGCCGACCTCATCGCCGGGGCGCTGCAGCGTGACCCGCGCATTCCACGCATCCCGCTCCCCGATCCGTCACCTGACGCCTCCGTCTTCCAGCCGCTGCTGGGGAATGCGGCCGCGACGTCCTTCGTGCGGACGACCCGCGCTCCCGCCACGGCGATCGCGACGCGTGGCGCGGTCACTCGCGCCGCCACGCGCACGTCCGTGCTCGACCCGGCAGCGCTCGACTCGCTGCGTTCGCAGCTGGTCACGCAGCTCCCCGCGATCCCCGCCCTCGATGCACTGCGCCTCTGGCCGTGGCATCCGTGGCAGCCGTGGTGGGACTGCACGCCGGACATCGTCTTCCGCGCCACGCAGAACTGCGGCGGCGTGGAGCAAGTGATCGTGAACGAAGGGTGGTTCGACGCGCGGTGGAACATCGCGCAGGTGTCGAACGTGACGCTGACCGCCAGCGACAACGCCTGCTGCATCCCGCGCCTCGGGTGCCTCGAAGGGGAGTGCCTCGCCATCGCCGACGCCTGCACCGTCGACCTCGACGACATCGGCGGCAATCCGGGAGCCACGGCCGCGCCCGTGGGATACGCGCACCCCACCCTCATCGACAATCGTGGCGACGCACCGTTCGCGGGAGAGGTCGACATCCGCGGCACGGCGCAGTGCCTCACCGGCGTCGACTACTACGAGATCGAGTACTCGACGGACGGCGTGACGTGGCTCCTGGTACCGGCGCCGGCGTTAGGCTCGTTCTCCCGGCAGTACTGGGACTTCGTGGCCAACACCAGCGCGTACGCGCCATTCAGCGCGCAGGTCCCGGTCGACGGGCACCACGTGTATGAGACGGTGGAGCACTACGAGGCCACGCACACCCCGCTCGACTGGGGGTCGAACAAGGTCTGGCTCGGGACCAACATCGACCTGATCGTCCCGTGGCTCACCGCCCCCACCTTCTCCGACGGCACCTACACGCTGCGCGTCGTCGGCTACAACGAGTCGGGCGGAGTCCTCTCCAACCGGCGCGTCCTGAACGTGTGCGACTCGACCACCGAGGCGCACATCACGATCCGCACCGACAACCAGTCGACCTTCCCGGCACCGGGGCCTGCCAACAACCCCTGCGGCGGCGGGACGACGCACTCGTGCACCAACGAGCCCAACACCGACATCCTCGACGCGCGCATCGTGCATTCCGGCGGCGGCCACACCACCATCGGCCCGTGCGGCGACGTGCGGCTGGCGGCGGGCGACGTGCTCGAAGTGGACTTCGTGGCCCACGACGCGCAGGGACACCTGGCCTTCTATTCGCTCATCGCCACGTACGGGGAGAACCTGGCGCGGGACCTCATTGCGTTAGGCGGAACGCTGACGCCGCTCCCAGGCGGCGCCCCACCCGTCCCCGCCGCCGCGCAGGTGGGGCCGGACTACGTGGCCGCGCGTTCGTTCCCGCAGAACGCCGCGGCGCCCACATGGGCCGGCGGTGCGATACGGCTCTCGATTCCGGCGGCCACTGCATTTCCGGAGAGCTGCTGCTACCAGCTCGAGCTGCGGGCCTACAAGCGCACCATCGTGAGCTGCGACCACAACTTCGTGCACCGCAACCTCAGCGAGCGCTCGTTCCAGGTGTCGCTGTGACCTGGCGCGCGCGCGGTTCAGCACGTCGTCCGTTGCACGATCGAGGGGCGCGATGAGCCCACTCCTCCTCTTCGCCGGAATCCTGGCGACCTGGCGGGTGACGCACCTCATCACGGCGGAGGACGGGCCATGGAACGTCGTGGCCCGCCTCCGCCAGGCGGCGGGGAACGGCTTCCTTGGCGATGTCATGGACTGCTTCTATTGCAGCTCCATGTGGGTCGCCTTCCCAATGGCGTACTGGGTGGGGTCGAGCTGGGCGGCGCGCGGCGTCGCCTGGCTCGCCCTCTCCGGTGGCGCCATCCTCGTCGAACGCCTGGTTCCCGAGCGGCGCACGTCGCACGACGCAACCAACACAGTCCAACAACTGCCAGACGCGGTCTGGGACGCTCCCGGCCACGCGGGCGAATCACCCTAAACGGAGAAGGCCTATGTGCTGTGGAAGGAATCGGGCGGCGGCACGCGCCGTCGCCCTCGCAGGCGCCAGTCCCCCCTCTGTCCTTCATGCGAGCGCGACCGCCCCTCGCGCCGACGCCACCACCCCCATCGTCTTCGAGTACGTGGGCGAGGGTGCGCACGCCGTCCGCGGCCCGGTCTCGGGCGCGAGCTATCGCTTTGGGGGGCGCGGCGACCGTCTGCGGGTCGATCCCCGCGACCGGCCGGGACTCCTCGGCATGCCATCGCTGCGCTGGGTACGGTAGCGACGTGGCACTGACGGTCGCCGGCGCCAGTGCCCACCGCACGCCGGCGTCGGCGACCGTCGGCGAGACGCTGCCCGCCGCCGTGCCACGACACGTCGGGGGCGCGCCGATGCGCGTCGGAGCGAGCGCCGTAACTTCTTCGTATGGCACTCGCACCCGATTCCTCGCCGCATGTCGCGTCGCCCAACGCGCTCGCCACACTCGCCACGGGCGATCGCTGCCCGGTCCCGCCGGTCCCGCTCGACTTCCCGCCCGACGTCATGCGACGGATGGGGAGCGAAGTCGTCGAACGCGCCGCACGCCACATCGAGTCCCTCGACTCGGCGCCAGCGCGTGGTGACTACACGGGGATAGAGGAACTCTGCCGCGCACTCCAGGAGCCAGTCCCCGAAGCACCGGGCACACTCGCCCCGCTGCTCGATCTCATCTTCGACGAGCTGGTACCGCGCTCGTTCAACACCATCTCGCCCGGCTACCTCGCCTACATCCCGGGCGGCGGACTCTATCCTGCGGCACTGGCAGACTACATCGCCAATGCCGTGAATCGCTACACCGGCGTCTGGGTTGCCGCCCCGGGGCTCGTGCAACTCGAGGCGAACGCCCTGCGCTGGCTCTGCGACGCGATGCACTACCCGGCGGCCAGCGCTGGCGTCTTCACGCCGGGCGGATCGATGGCGACGTTCAATGCGATCCTCTGCGCGCGCGAGCGGCTCCTCGGCGACGCGCTGCGCGAGGGCGTGCTCTACACCTCCGACCAGTCGCATCACAGCGTCGCCAAGTCGGCGCGCCTGGCCGGGATCCTCCCCGACCGCGTGCGCCACCTTCCGGTCGACGGCGAGTTTCGCCTGCGCCCCGACGCGCTCGACGACGCGGTCGCCGCCGATCGGCGCACCGGGCTCCGCCCGTTCATGGTCGTCTCGTCAGCCGGGACCACAAACACCGGCGCGGTCGATCCGCTCGACGCCGTCGCCGACATCGCCGCGCGCGAAGGGCTCTGGCATCACGTCGACGGCGCCTACGGCGCCTGCTTTCACCTCGTACCGTCGATGCAGCCGCTGCTGCGCGGACTCCCGCGCGCCGACTCCATCACGCTCGATCCGCACAAGGGGCTCTTTCTCCCCTATGGCACCGGCGCGCTGCTCGTACGCGACGGCGAGGCGCTCCGTCAGGTGCACGCCGCGTCGGCCGGCTACCTCCCCGAGAACCAGCAGGCGTTCTACGATCCAGCGCAGTACGGCCCCGAACTGTCGCGCGGATACCCGGGACTGCGCGTCTGGCTCACGCTCAAGCTGGTCGGCGCCGCCACCTATCGCGCCGCCCTCGAGGAAAAGCGCGCGCTCGCCCTCTGGGGAGCCGACGCCATTGCCCGCATCCCTGGGGTCGTGATGGACGCCTGGCCGCAACTCTCGGCCTTCGCCTTCCACCTCGAAGGCGCGTCACTCCCTACGCGCGACGCCGAGAACGCAGCCACGACCGCGCTCATGGAGCGCGTGACGGCACGCGGGCGCGTGATGATCACGGGATGCACGATCGACGGTCGCGTCCTCGCGCGCATCTGCGTGCTCGGCTTCCGTACGCACGCCGAGCGCCTGGAAGCATGCGTGGAGGACGTGCGCGCCGTCGCGGCGGAACTGCTCGGCGCCGGCGACACGGCCCGTTAGGCACGAGGGGCGTGACGCCGTTGCGTCACGCCCCTCGCATGCACAGGTCACAGCTCGCTCGCGATGGATGCCGCTGGTAGCGGCTACCGATACCGCGTCATCAGCTTGTCCAGCGCCGCCTTGCCCGGGCACAGCTGCTCGAACGGCACGTCGACCAGCGGCTCCGGCACGGTGCGCAGGATGTCGTGCATCTCGCGCCCGTGCTCATCGTCGACGAAGAGCAGCCCCGTGGCGATCTCGCCGCGCTGCTGGCACTCGCGCACGTGGGCATACGCCGACTCGCGATTGGTCGGATCGTAGTCCGGTGCCGTCGCGCGCAACCGCACGCTCGCCCCGTCGTGCAGCTGCACCACGCGGATCTCCTCTTCCGTGTCGGAGACGGTGATCTCGCGCGTGAGCGGGACGAAGTCGCCCGGGAGGTAATCGGCGACCACCGCCTCGACCGACTGGTCGCGCGTGTGGGCGTAGCTCTTGGTCGATCCCTCGTGGTCGTTGAACGAGACGCACGGTGAGATCACGTCGACGATGGCGAACCCCTTGTGCGCGATGGCCGCCTTGAGGATCGGGACGAGCTGCTTCTTGTCGCCGGAGAACGAACGCGCCGCGAACGTTGCTCCCAGCGTGAGCGCCAGGAGGATGGGATCGATCGGCGACTGCTCGTTGGCCTCCCCCTTCTTGCTGATGGAGCCGATGTCGGCCGACGCCGAGAACTGCCCCTTGGTGAGGCCGTACACGCCGTTGTTCTCCAGCACGTACAGCATGTTCACGTTGCGACGGATCGCGTGCGACAGCTGCCCGAGCCCGATCGACAACGAGTCGCCGTCGCCGGAAATCCCGATGTAGGTCAGCGCGCGGTTGGCCGCGGCGGCGCCGCTCGTCACCGACGGCATGCGCCCGTGCACGGAGTTGAAGCCGTGCGACTGCTTCATGAAGTACGCGGTCGTCTTGGACGAGCAGCCGATCCCGGACATCTTGCCGACGCGATGCGGCTCGAGGTCCATTTCCCACGCCGCGAGGATGAGCGCCGCCGTCACCGAGTCGTGCCCGCACCCGGCGCACAGCGTCGACATCGCCCCTTCGTAGTCGCGGATCGTGAGCCCGAGCCCGTTGGTACGCGAGCTCTTGTGGCGGACAGGAGGCTTGGCAATGGACGTCATGCGGAGACTCCGGCAAGGTGGGACGCGACGGCATCGACGACGACCTTGGGGGTCAGCGGCATGCCGCCGTAGTCGAGGACCGCGATCATGCTGTCGCGCGGGACCCCGAGCTCGATGGTGAGGAGCGCGCGCAGCTGCGCGTCGCGGTTCTGTTCGATGACGAAGACGCGCCCGTGCTGCGCGATGAAGTCGCTGACCTCGTGCGAGAACGGGAAACCACGGATGCGCATCACGTTCACCGGCGTCCCCTGCGCAGCCAGGATGTCGGCCGCCTCGCGCACCGCGGCATCGCAGCTGCCGATGGTGATGAGCCCGATGTCGGCCCCCGCATGCCGCGTGACAACCGGCGCCGGCACCGCGTTCGCCGCCCCGTCGATCTTCCGCTTGAGGCGGTCGACCAGCTCGAGGTACGCGTCCGAGTCCTCGGTGTAGGCCGCGTGCTTGTCGTGCCCGGAGCCGCGCACGAAGTAGGCGCCCTTTCCTCCAACGCCCGGCAGCGTGCGTGCGGCGATCCCGTCGCCGTCCACGTCCAGGTAGCGCGAGAAGCGTTCGATCTTCTTCAAGGCCTCGGCGTCGAGCACCTTGCCGCGATCGGGGCGATAGGTGTCGTCCCATTCGAAGCGCTTCACCATCCAGTCGTTCATTCCGATGTCGAGGTCCGACGCCACGAAGACGGGCGTCTGGAATCGCTCGGCCAGGTCGAACGCCTGCACCGCCATCTCGAAGCACTCGCGCGGGTCGGCAGGGAAGATGACGATGTGCTTGGTGTCGCCGTGCGACGCGTACGCCAGCGACATCAGGTCGGCCTGCTGCGTGCGCGTCGGCATCCCTGTCGCCGGGCCGCAGCGCTGCACGTCGAAGAAGACCGCCGGGATGTCGGTGTAGTACGCGAGCCCGATGAACTCCTGCATCAGCGAGATGCCAGGGCCCGACGTGTTGGTGAACGAGCGCGCGCCGGCCCACCCTGCGCCGATCACGATCCCCGCCGCCGCCAGCTCGTCCTCGGCTTGCAGGATGGCGTAGCGATGCAGCTTGGTCTCGGGATCCACGCGATACGCTTCACAGAAGGCCTTGAACGCCTCCATGAGCGCCGTCGCCGGCGTGATGGGATACCATGCCCCCACCGTCGCGCCGGCGAAGACCGCGCCTAACGCGCTGGCGGTGTTCCCGTCCATCAGGATGGAATCGCCCGTCTTGTCCATCTTCTCCAGATGGAACGGGAGCGGACACGGAAGGTGCGCCTTGGCGTAGTCATAGCCGAGGTGGATCGCCGTGTGGTTGGCCTCGAGCAGGCGCTGCTTCTTGCCGAACTTCTCGTTCAGCATCCCTTCGACGACGTCCATGTCGATGTTGAGGAGGGCGGCCAGCGCGCCGGCATACGCGATGTTGCGCAGCAGCGTGCGGTCGCGGTCCTTCTCGAACGTCTCGATGCACATCCGCCCGAACGGCACCCCCAGCACGGTGATGTCGTCGCGCAGCAGCTCGGCGTCCATCGGCCACGACGAGTCGTAGAGCAGGTAGCCGCCGGGGCGCACCGTCTTCACGTCGCGCGCGTACGTCGACTGGTTGAGCGCGACCACGAGGTCCACTTCCGACGGGCGGGCGGTGTAGCCGTCCTTGCTCACCCGGATCTCGTACCAGGTCGGAAGCCCCTGGATGTTGGAGGGGAAGATGTTCTTCCCCGTGACCGGGATCCCCATGCGGAAGATGGCCTGCATCAGGAGCGAGTTGGCGCTGGCCGACCCGGTCCCGTTGACCGTCCCCATCTTGAAGGCGAAGTCGTTGATTCCACTCATCGGGCCACCTGCCCGGCATAGGCGTTCTTGAGGTCGAACGTCCGCATGTCCCATGCGGCCGTCGGGCACCGCTCGGCGCAGAGGCCGCAGTGCAGGCAGACATCCTCGTCCTTGACCATCACGCGCTTGGTCTGCGGGAGGGCGACGGAGACGTAGAGGTCCTGCGCGAGGTTGAGCGCCGGGGCCGAGAGGCGCGTGCGCAACTCCGCCTCGTCGGTACCGTTCGGGGTGATCGTCAGGCAGTTGGTCGGGCAGATGTCGACGCAGGCGTCGCACTCGATGCACAGCGACGACGTGAAGTGTGTCTGCACGTCGCAGTTGAGACAGCGGGCCACCTCGCGGGCCGCCTGTTCGGGAGTGAAGCCCAGCTCGACCTCGACGTCGATGTCGCTGAAGCGCTTGACCAGCTCCTCGTGCTGCATCTTCTGGCGCTTCGCCGTTTCGTACTCGTTCTCGTACGCCCAGGCGTGCATGCCGAGCTTGGCGCTCACCAGCGTCATCCCCACCGGCGGGCGCTCGCTCACCGGCTTGCCGAAACACTGCAGGTCGATCGAGATCGCCGCCTGGTGCCCGTGCGCGACCGCCCAGATGATGTTCTCCGGCCCCCAGGCGGCATCGCCGCCGAAGAAGACCTTCGGGTGCGTGCTCTGGTGCGTCGCCTTGTCCACCTTGGGCATCCCGCGCGCATCGAACTCCACGCCGATGTCACGCTCGATCCACGGAAAGGCGTTGTCCTGCCCGATGGCGAGGATCACGTCGTCGCACGGGATGATCGTCGTACCGGTGACCGTCGATGACTGCTTCCCGCTGGCGTCCTCCGTCCATTGCAGCTGCTCGAACTCCAGCCCCACCAGCTTCCCGTCCTCGAGAACGAAGCGCTTGGGGGCGTGGTTCTCGATGATCTGCACCTGCTCTTCCTCGGCGTCCTCCAGCTCCCACGGCGACGCCTTGAAGTGCTTGCGTCCGCGGCGCGCGACGACCTTCACGTCCGTCGCCCCCACGCGCTTGGCCGTGCGGCAGCAGTCCATCGCCGTGTTCCCCACGCCGATGATGACCACGCGCTTGCCGATGCTCGTCAGGTGACCGAAGTGGATGTTGGCGAGCCACTCGATGCCGATGTGGATGTTCGACGGCGCGTCCCAGCGCCCGGGGATGTCGAGTTCCTTCCCCTTCGGCGCCCCGCTCCCGATGAAGACCGCGTCGTACCCTTCATCGAGCACCCCCTTGAGCGACGAGACCTTGGTCCCGTAGCGCATGTGGGCGCCCATGTCGATGATGTAGCCGCACTCCTCGTCCAGCACGCTGTTGGGGAGACGGAACGACGGGATGTTGATCCGCATCAGCCCGCCGGGCTCGGCGTGCTGCTCGTAGATCGTGACGTCGTAGCCGAGCGGAAGGAGGTCGTTGGCGACCGTCAGCGACGACGGCCCGGCGCCGATACAGGCGACGCGCTTCCCGTTCTTCTGCTCGGGGGCCTTCGGCAGGCGGTCGCGGATGTCCCCGCGGTGGTCGGCGGCGACGCGCTTCAGTCGGCAGATCGCGACCGGCTTTTCCTCGACGCGCCCTCGCCGGCACGCCGGCTCGCAGGGGCGGTCACACGTCCGGCCGAGGATGCCGGGAAAGACGTTCGACTGGCGATTGAGGAGGTAGGAATCGTCGTACCGGCCCTGGCCAATCAGCCGGAGATATCCGGGGACATTGGTGTGGGCCGGACAGGCCCACTGGCAATCCACGACTTTGTGGTAGTATCGCGGATCGGTGACATCGGTTGCGGCCATCGCGTGGGGCTCCAAAGGGTGCTACCTGCAAGCATGATCTAACGTATCGGGTGGGGCAAGTCAGGCGGTGATCAGGTGATGCGGACCGAATGGTCCTAGCCGGACCGCGACGTGTTGCGGCGTCGCGTGGCGAGCGCGTGGCCAGTGTGCGGCAAAGGTGTGGGACGCTTACGGGTCGAACGGTTGGAGCGTCGCGCTCACGCCCAATGCGTCCAACCCGACGCCGCATCTCCGGCGCGATTGACGGCGTTTCGACGGCGGCATACGCTGCCAGAACCACACGCCTTCAGTGGTCCCGCTTCCTCATCGCGCTTCCTCGCCTGCATGACCATCCGCTGGCTCCTCGCCGCCTTTCACCTGCTCGCCCTCGGCATCGGGATGGAGAGCGTCTGGGCGCGCGGACGCGCCCTCAAGCGGCTCAGGAGCGGCGACGACCGGGAGACGCTCTCCCGCATCTTCACGCACGACAACTGGTACGGAATCGCCGCGCTACTCTGGTACCCCACCGGCATTGCCCGCGCCTTCTTCGGCTTCGAGAAGGGGACCGGGTACTACCTGCACCAGCCGTTCTTCGTCGCCAAGCTGGCCCTGGTCATCGTCGTCGGGGCCGTCGAGATGTGGGTGATGGTGACCCTCATCCGGTGGCGCCGCCAGCAGCAACGCGGGGAGGCCATCGACGTGCGGCCGGCGCCCCGCATGGCCCAGATCTCGGCGTGGGAGACCTACGCCATCATGCTCGCCGTCTTCCTGGCGACGGCGATGGCGCGCAACGTCCGGCTCTGGTAGGGACGCGCGTGGGGCCTGTCGCCTAACGCCTCACGGGTGCCGACGACGTCGCCACGCCCACGCGCGAGTCGGCGGTGCCATAGTACAGCAGCCATCGCCCCTTGAAGCGCACCAGCGCCTCCACGAAGGTCGTCCCCTCGACGTACTGCCCCGTCTTCTCGTACGGCTCGGTGGGGCGCAGGAAGGGCGTGGCGGTCCGGTCGAGGAGCTTGAGCGGGTTCGTTGCGTCGAAGAGCGCCTGGCCGGCCGTGTACGTGCGCGAAGGGATCGACGGATCGCCGACGCGCTGGTCGTTCCCGGCGTTGTAGAGCATCACGATCCCGCGCGCAGTGAGGAGCGGTGGTGGCCCCGCCTCCACGAGCCACGAATCGAAGTAGCCGGGGCGCGGCGACAGGACGCGCAGCGCCTTGCCGTCGGCATCTTCCAGCGGTGTCCAGTGCACCAGGTCGTCCGAGGTCGCAAGCAGCACGTGCGGGACGTTGTAGTACATCCAGAACTTCCCGTTGACCCGCGCCGCCACGAGTCGATCGCCCACCAGCCGCGCGAGGATCGCGCCCGACTTGCTCTCGGTCGCGAGGTACTTCCCGCCAGCTGCAGCGGCAAAGGCCGGGCCGTGCTTCTCCCAGTGCACCAGGTCGCGCGACGTCGCAACCGCCAGGCGCGGCACCTCACGATTCCACTGGGTGTAGGTCAGGATGTAGCGCCCATCGTCCGATTCGACGAGCCGCGGGTCCTCCACCCCGCCCGGCCACTCGTTCGCCTGCTGCGCGTCGCGATCGGGATACAGCACGGGGGCGGGATGCCGCGTGAAGCGCAGCCCGTCGCGGCTCTCGGCCAACCCCAGGCGCGACGTGTGGCCGCCGATGATCGATGCACCGGTGGCGTCCTCGGCGCGGTAGAGGAGATAGACCTTCCCGTCACGGACCACTGCCGCCGGGTTGAATGTGGCGAACTCCTCCCACCGCACCTCGGCATCACCCATCGGCGAACGAAAGGACGACGTCGCGCTCGGTGAGAGGATCGGGTTGACCGCGCGCGGCTTGGTGAAGGGGGCGATCATCCAGTCGGCACGCGCCGTCGCATGCACGGGAGACGCGCCTTGCGCCGCCGTTGGCGCCGCTCGCATCGCAACGATGACGCCAGGAAGCGCGACGAGGTACCCCAGACGCAGGGAGCGTCGACGTACGGGACGAGCACGGAGGATGGCGGTCATGACGTAGGGTGAGGAGGTCGCTCAACATGCACCCGCGACGCGGCACGCGGGAACCTCCTGTCCCCGCTTCTCACCAACGACTACCCCAGCTCGAACGTCGACGCCTGCTGCGCGCGATACCGCCGGCTCCACAGGAGCGCCCGCCCGTCGCCCAGGACAATGCGGTAGTCGCCGTGCGACCACGGTTGCAGCTCACGGATGGCGTCGAGGCGCACGATGTCGGAGCGGTTCACGCGCAGGAAGCGCGCCGGATCAAGTCGCTCCGCCAGCGCGCCGATCGTCCCGCGCACCTTGAACGTCCCCTGCGATGTGTGGAGCGCGACGTAGTTGCGCTCCGCGCGCGCAAGATCGATCGCGTCGACCAGCAGCAGCTGCGCGCCGCGTTCACCGTGCACCAGCACGCGCGTGAGCGGCGGCGCCTCCACGCGCGCCAGCGACGCGATCGCCTCTGCCTGACGTCCCGACTCGGATCCGTGTGGCGCGGAGAGGATCTCGCGCGCACGTGCCACCGCACCGGCCAGTCGCTGCGGCGCCACCGGCTTGAGCAGGTAGTCCAACGCCCGCACCTCGAACGCCGCCACCGCATGCTCGTCGAAGGCGGTGACGAAGACGACGAGCGGCATCTCCTCCACGCCCACCGCCTGGATCACGCCGAATCCGTTGAGCCCCGGCATCTGGATGTCGAGGAAGACGACGTCCGGCTCGAGCTCGGCGATCTGCACGACGGCGTCATCGCCCGACTCGGCCTCTCCCACCACCTCGACGCCGGTGATCTCGCCCAGCATTCGCACGAGGCGACGACGCGCCGGCGCCTCGTCGTCGACGATGAGCGCGGTGAGCGCCGCGGGCGCGTGCGACGACGCCTCGCGCATCATGCGCGCCCCGCGGGCGCTGTGGCCGGCGTGGCCGGCACACCGCTTCGTGCGCCGCCGGAAGGCGACCCCCCGCGCCGCGCTGGAAGGCGCAAGGTCACGTCGAAGCCGCCGCCGGGTGCGTTGCGCGCCTCCAACTCTCCCGAGCTGCCGTGCAACAACGCGATCCGGCGCACCGTGGCCGAGAGCCCGGTGCCACTCGACAACGGATCACGCCCGACCTGGACGCCCGGGCCGTCGTCATGCACGCACAGCTCGAGCGATGCCGCCTCGCGCCCGTCGCCATCACCGGGAACCAGGCGCGCCGTCAGCTGCACCACGCCATGCCCCCGCGTCGCGAGCGCCCCGTGGCGCACCGCGTTCTCCACGATCGGCTGGAGCGACATGGACGGCACCAGCACATCCGCGGCCTCCGGCTCGAGGTGCACCTCCCATCGCAACGCAGAGGGAAAGCGCGCCTGCATCAGCCGGACATACTGCTCCACCAGCGCTAGCTCGTCGCGCAGCGGGACCTCCTGCGCCTCCGTGGACTGCAGCGACGCCCGGAGCAGCTCGCTCAACCCGGTGAGCAAGGCGTCGGCGGCGGCCGGATCCTCGTACATGGTCGCCGAGATGGTGTTGAGCGCGTTGAAGAGGAAGTGCGGCTGCAGCTGCAACCGCACGTTGCGGAGCTCGGCCTCCAGCAGCGAGCGCTGCAGCGCGAAGGCGCGGCGCTCGCGCTCCCGCCCCTCCAGCACGTACTCGGCGGCGGTCATCCCGGCAATCGTCGCCAACATCGGGAGGATGTCGTTGATCGCCTCATTGACCCAGGCGGCCACGGTGGGGACCGCCGCGTAGCCTTCGAGGGACAGGACGTCGGCCGCCGCGGCGCGGATGGCGAAGAGGAGCGGCGCGTGGAGCGCGCTTGCCACCGCGAAGAACGCCGCCAGCCGCAACGTCCACGCCGTGGGCGTCGTGCGCGTGAGCGGCCATCGGCGCAGGATCGCGATGGCTCCCCACACGTACGGCAGCGACACCACCGCGCCGACGACCTCCTCGAAGACGACGGGAACGAGCGCCGCCGCGTGGTCCTGCGCGCGAAGTTCCGTCACCGCAAACGCCAGCCGAAGCGCCAGCATCCCCACCGCGATCGCGCCGACCAGCGGCCAGACTGCCCGCGCGGGAACGTGGCTCGCCTCAGCCAACGTGCCGCTCCCCGTTGCCGGTCGCGACGGTTCGGCTCGAGGTGATGGCGTGTCGGCCACGTCGGAGGCGCGGCTCACGGGAGCGCGAAGGCGACCACCTGGTCGCCGAGCGTTGTGCCGAGGCTGCCATGCCCCCCGGCCGCTATCACGATGTATTGCTTGCCGCCGATCGCGTACGTCATGGGAGTCGCTTGTCCTCCGGCGGGGAGCCTGGCACTCCACACATCGCGCCCGGTCTCGATGTCGATCGCGCGCAGTCGCTCGTCCATCCCCGCCGCGATGAAGATGAGCCCTCCCGCCGTGGCCAGCGAGCCGCCGAAGTTGGGCGAGCCCCACGACGCCACCTGCGCCGGCAGCGCCTTGCCGGGCGGAAGCCCCCCAATCGGACGCTCCCATTTCACAGTCCCCGTCCGCAGGTCGATCGCCGTCAGCATCCCCCATGGCCCCTTCTGGCACGGCAGCCCGCTCGGCCCGGCCCATACCGCGCGTTCCATGTGATACGGCGTCCCGAGCTGGTTCCCGCTCGTGGACCCCGGGGTGCGCGGCACGAGCTTCACCCACGCGGCGAGTCGCATCGTGTTCACGAGGAGCAGCTGACGCTCCGGATCGACGGTCACCCCGCCCCAGTTCACCCCGCCGGGATACGCCGGGAAGGCAAGCGTCCCCTGCACACTGGGCGGCGTGAAGATCTCGCCATGGCGCAGCTGGCGAAACTGGGCCAGGCAGGCGGCGCGATCGTTAGGGGTCGGGCCCCAGAGGTCGGACTCGGTGATGCGCGTCGGATTGAGGCGCAGGGCGTCCACGCGCGGAAACGGTTGCGTGGGCGCAGCGCGCTCGCCGGGAACGTCGCTGGTCGGGACCGGTCGCTCGTCCACCGGGAAGATCGGCGCCCCGGTCGTGCGATCGAGGATGTGGATGAAGCCCATCTTGGTCGCGACGATGACCGCCGGAACGCGGCGTCCGGCGCGGTCGATGTCGACCAGCGTCGGCTGGGCCGCGACGTCGTAGTCCCATAGGTCGTGATGCACGACCTGGAAGTGCCAGCGCATGCGCCCGGTCGCCGCGTCGAGCGCGACAACCGAGTTGGCGTATCGATTGTCGCCGAGTCGCTCGCCGCCGTAGAAGTCCGGGGACGCCGATCCCGTGGGAATGAAGACGAGCCCGCGCGCCGTGTCGGCCGAGAGCGGTGCCCACGCGTTCGCCGCCCCCGTGCGGGTTGCGGCTGCCGGTGACCAGCTGGCATAGGCGGGGCTCGCCGCGGTGCGCGGAATCGGGTCGAAGGCCCAGCGCAGCACGCCCGTGCGGGCGTCGAAGGCGCGCACCGTCCCACGCTCCAGGTCCACGCGGCGATTGTCGCCGATCGCCGATCCCACCACGACCACGTCGCCAATCACGACCGGCGGCGACGTCACCCCATACTGCCCCACCTGCACGGTCCCCACCCCACGGTCGAGCCGCACGACGCCGCTGTCCCCAAACGACCGGCAGCGTTCACCCGACGCTGCGTCGAGCGCGAAGAGACGGGCGTCGACGGTCGCGCTGAAGATGCGACGCGCACACGCCCCCGACGCCACACGTGCATCTTCCCAGTACGAGACGCCACGCGAGACGAACCCTTCGTTCCGATCGATGTTGAGGGCGAGATGCGGATCGAAACGCCACCGTTCGCGCCCGGTCGTCGGATCGAGCGCCAGGACGCGATTGAGCGGCGTGGAGAGATAGAGCGTCCCGCGTACCGCGAGCGGTGTCGCCTCGAACTTCGAGTCGCCGGTGTGACACTTGCCGCACCCGCTCGCGTTTCCCTGGTCGCCCTTGGGGTGCGAGAGGTCACCCGTGTGCGCCGTCCACACCGGGCGCAGCGAGGCCACGTTGCCGCGATGAACCTGCGCCAGCGGCGAGTAGCGCTGCCCGCGCGCGTCGCCGCCGTAGGCGCGCCACTCCGCGTCAGCGCGCGGCGCTGGCTTCTGCGCGCGCGCCCGCTCGCCGCGAGCGAACGAGGCAGCGACCAGCAGGCCAGTTCCGGCGAACAGCAGATGGCGAAGAGAGCGAGAACGCGACACGGTGGGCTCCAGCGAGGGGGAGCACCGAAGCTTGCGCCGTGCCGCCACGTCGCACAGCACCGCGGGACGAGCGGGACGATACGGGGACGAGCGGGCGCGCCTCACCTTTGCCCGGCCCCACGCAGGGTGTCACCACCCGGCCAGCCGCATCACCCGCGCGACATCACCGCCGTCAGGCACTTCTGCAACGCCCCCACCGAGAACGGCTTCGCCAGGAACTGGAAGCCCTCCGGCAGGGCGCTCATGTCGAACTGCGACTCGCTGTAGCCGCTCACCAGGATCACCGACAACGATGGATCGGTCCGCGCCAATTCGGCGGCGAGTGTCACCCCATCGGTCCCCTGCCCCAGCACGATGTCGGTCACCAGCACCTGCGGGCGAACGGTCAGCGCGAGCGCGCGCGCCTCCTCCACAAGGCCAGTCTCATGCACTTCGTAACCGAGGAGGGTGATCATCGCCGTCGTCAGGCGTCGGATCCCCGGGTCGTCCTCGACGAGGAGCACGGCCGGGCGGCGCGACAGCGTCTCGGGCGTCGTGCTCACGCCAAGACGCGGCAGGCGGAGCGTCACGCGCGTCCCGACCTGCGGCGTGCTGTCGATGTGCACCTCGCCACCGCTCTGTGTGACGAAGCCGTACACCATGCTCAGCCCCAGCTCCGCCGACTCGGCGATCGATCGCGTCGTGAAGAACGGCTCGATCGCCCGTTGTTTGACCTGCTCGGTCATCCCTTCGCCGGTGTCGGAGACCTCCAGTTCCACCCAATCGCGTCCGTGCCCGCGGTCCGCGGCGGGCAGCGTGTGACCCGCCACGTTGCGCGTGGTGATGCGGAACTCCCCGTTGGCCCCCATCGCCTGCCGGGCGTTCGCCGCGAGGCACTCGAGCGACGTCACCAGCATGTCGCGATCGGCGCGGCACGGCCACAGCGATTCTTCCAGCGACGTCACGATGCGCACCGATGGTCCAAGCATCGCCTGCAGCAGCGGCATCGCCGCCGCGCACTCCCTGGAGAGCGAGAGCGGGAGCGGCTTGAGCATCTGCCGGCCGGCGAAGGTCAGGAGTTGCGCCGCCATGCGCCCCGCCTTCTGGGTCGAACGCACCGCTTCCTGCAAGAGCGGAGCACGCTCCATCCCGCCGGTTCCGTGCGCATGCAACTCGATGCCGCCCAGCACCCCGGTCAGCGAGTTGTTGACGATGTGCGCGACGCCCCCCGCCATCTTGGCGATCGCCTCCAGTCGCAACGCCTCGGCGCGGCGCGTGGCGGTGATGTCCGTCGTCGACGCGATGAGGCGTGCCTCGCCCGCCTCGCGCGCACGCGCCATCCGCGACCGCACCCAGATCTCGCGCCCGTCGGCATGTCGCAGGCGATACTCTACCTCGCACTGCTCACCTGCCGCCAGCGCGTTGGCGTGTCGCATGAACGACTCACGATCGTCCTCGACGATGCGCTCGATCCAGGCGAGCGGGCGTCCCAGGAAGTGCACGTCGCGATACCCGGTCAACGTCACCGCCGCGCGGTTGATCGCCACGATGGTCCACGACGCGCTCTCCACCTCCCACAGCACCGACCCCACCGCGTCCGCCAGCTGCTCGAAGTGGTCGGCCTGCCGGTCGATCTCGCCGCCGATGCGCACGAGCTCCGTGACATCGTCCAGCACCACCGCCACCGAGCCGGCGACGCCCTCCGCTCCGGCGAGCGACATCGCCGTGATGCGGTAGCGCCGCCCCCCTAACGCTCCGAAGCCAGCCAGGCGCATTCCGTCCCCTGCTCGCACGCGCGCCACGAGGGCGCTGACCTCGGGAATCGGGATGGCCCGGTCGACCGGCATGAGGTACAGCACCGCCGGATCGCCCGCCACGACCGAGACCAGCGTGCGGTTGGCCGAGATGAGCCGGTCGGACGCGTCGAGCACGGCCACCGCGGACGCGAGCCCGGCTACGAGCTGCGCGGCATAACCGTCGGCGCGCAGCAGCGAGTCGGCGCGCGACTCCATGTACGCGTCGATGATGAACGAGAGGTCGAAGAAGACGGCGCGCACCAGGGCCCGCATCGCCGGCACCGGATCGGGAAGCTCCTCGGCGATGGCGCGCAGGAAGCCATCCGTCTGCCGGGCCAGGCCGGCCATGTACCACTGCAGCTGCAATCCCACCTTCTCGTGGATCACCCCGATGCGCATGCGCGAGGCCGCGTACGGACGGTCGAACGTCCCGTCGCACAGCTCCATCCAGTACGCCCCTACCTGGTGCTTGAGACGGTCGACCATCGGCGGGGGGACCAGGACGCGCGTCTCCATCGAATGCGCATGGAAGGCGTAGAACTCGTCGAGGATGCGCGTCGTGTGCCTGGCCACCAGCGGCTGCAGCGAGCGCAGCGTCGCAATGTCGTCGTCGGTCAAGCCGATGAAGCGCCGCCGCTCCAGCGTGTTCTCGCTCGTCAGGCGGATCCGCGAATAACCGGACGTGGTCGCCGGACTCGGTCGACGTTCGGAGGACAAGACGGTGTGCGGCAAACCCGCGGCCGCATCGCTCGACTCCGCCAGGCCGCGCGCCGCGGTCCACTGCGCACTCTCCTCATTGCGTCCATACGAGTCCAGCGCGAGCGAGGCGTCGAAGAAGATCTTCTTGATCATGGCCAGCGCCTGGGCGCGGGCTTCCGCACGGCTTTCGGCCGACCGGACGATCGGGTCGAGATGGTCGCACACGAAGTGCGAGTAGGTCGTCAGGTACCACTGCGGGAGGAGGCGCACCCGGTGGTGCACGACGCCGATCCACAGCCGTCGCAGGACGTACGCCCAGTCGACGTCCAACTCGAACAGTTCGCGGAGGTAGTGGTGCTGATGGGCCTTGAGGCGTTGCACCTGCTCCTCGGTGGAGAGGAGCGCCGCCGTCTCGGGATACTCCAGCAGGCGGGCATACAGCGCGTCGAGGAAAGCATCGGCCGTTCCGGCCGCCGCGTGCGCTGCCGTGCGCAGGTGCGCGAACGCCGCCGCGTCGAGTCCGATGGCCTCGAGTCGCGCCTGCACCATCTCGGGGGTGATGCCCAGCGCGCCGGCAACTTCGACGGGGTTCTTCATGCGTGCGGCTTCCGCGAGAGGGACGCCGATGCGCGGGCCCCGCGAACGGGTTCCGACGGAGAGCGCAGCGGCCGCTTCATGAACGACCGTCATATTGTTGCCACTAAGGCGCAGCTATTTTATCGGGCGACCGCCGCGCGCTCGTCAGGCACGTTCGGACTGGACAACCATGCTCCGGCGCTGCGCCCCGTCGGAGGCTTCGCGGAGCGATCGCCCCCGCGCTACAACGCCCGGAACTCGATCGCGACCTGCACACGATCGCCATCGCCCTTGGCGCCACGCACCTTGGCCGGCACGGCCAGCAGGGTCCGCCCATCCTTTCCGCGCCAGACGCTGGTCTCCCATGTGCTCCCGTCCACGGTGGCGACCACCGGCGTGCGCCCCCACGCGTGCGTCACCGGAGGCGCCAGGCGCTCGGGCACCTCCACGAAGTGCCACCCCCCCGCGCCCGCATACTTGAACAACGTTCCTCGGAACGTCCCGCCGTACCCTGTGCTCATGCGCCTGAAGCTGCAGCGGGCAACGGCGTCGCGCACCTACTCGACGCCGTTCGGTCGCCACGCGATGTTCCCGCCCGTACGCCCCTCGCACGGTAGCACCCGAGCCATCACCGCCTCGAACTCGCCCCGCCCCTCGTGTCCGACGAATCGAGACTGCCCACCCCCTCGCGCCGCGCCTTCCTCAAGGTCGCAGGGAAGGTCGCCGCCACCACGGTCGCGGCGTCCACCGCCGGCGTGGTCGCCTGCACCCCGTCCGATCCGAAGGGGACGAACGAAGCACCGGCCGCTGCAGGCGCGGCGCGCGCCACGGGCTTCGACCGTCGTACGCTCGACGCCCTGGGCGAGGTCCTCCTTCCCGCCGCGCTCGGTGCCGCCGGCCGGAAGGCCGCCGTCGACGCCTTCGTCGCCTGGGTCGACGAGTACGTGCCGGTCGCCGAGGAGATGCACGGCTACGGCTACGCCGACATCCGCTACCTCCCCCCGGACCCTGCACCAGGGTGGCGCGCCCAACTCGAGGGGCTCGACCTCCTCGCGCGGCGCACGCGGCAGCGCTCCTTCGCCGAACTCGATGCCGAGGGGCGACGCGCCGTCGTCACCGCGGCGCTTGCGCCACAGGGCGGCGCCTCGATCCCAGACGCGTTAGGCGCGCCGCACATCGCCCTTGCCCTCCTCGCCCACTGGACCAACAGCCCCGACGCCTGGGACCTCGCCCTTGGCGCCAAGGTCGCCCGCGACCGCTGCCGGCAGCTGCAAGGTGTGGAACGAAAGCCGCTCCCGCTGGCCGGGGGGGCCGCATGAAGACCATCGGCGGCGACATCGTCATCATCGGGAGCGGGATCACCGCCGCCAACATGGCGGCACACCTCGCCGAGCACACCACGCGCTCCATCGTCGTCATCGAGGCGGGCAAGGAGAGCACCTCGTTCGCCGAGCGCACCGCGGCGCGCAAGCGATTCCTGGCCTATGGCGAGAACCCGTGGTCGCGCGACCACCTGGATGACCAGAACGCGTTCGGCGTGACGTACGGCTTCTCCCCCAACATGCACGTCGGCGGGCTGGCGATGCACTGGGGCGGGGTGACACCGCGCTACTCGCCGGAGGACTTCACGACCAGGTCGCTGTACGGGATCGGCACCGACTGGGCGTACACGTACGACGATCTCGACCCCTTCTATCAGGAAGCCGAGGAGCGCATGGGGATCGCCGGCGAGCAGGGGCCGCCGGCGATCGACCCGCGCGGAAAGCCGTATCCGCTCCCGCCCATCCCCGTCAACTACAACCTCCAGCAGCTGCAACTCTGGGCCACCAAGGCCGGCATCGCCAGCTGGAGCTGCCCCTCGGCCAAGGCCACCGTCCCGTATCAGGGGCGCGCGCAGTGCCAGCGCTGCGATACGTGCTATCCCGTCTGTCCGTCAGGGGCAAAGTACTCCCCCGATTTCACGTGGGACGCGTTGGTGAAGGCGAAGAAGGTCACCCTCGTCACCGAGACGCTCGTGCGGCGCCTCGTCGCCGACCCCAGGACCGGGCGCATCGTGCGCGCCACCGGCAACCGCACCGACGCCAGCGGTGAAGAGGTCACGATCGAAGGGAAGACCTTCGTCCTCGCCGCGGGCTTCATCTGGTCGCCGCATCTCCTCCTGCTCTCGCGCAACTCGGCGCATCCCAATGGCCTCGCCAATCGCAGCGGGCTGGTGGGGAAGTACCTCGCCGGGCACCGCAACATCGGCGGGCAGATCTCGCTCCCGCTCGAGCTCTATCCGGGGCTCAACGCGCAGCACTCGCTGGTGAGCAAGCAATTCCAGCGCGCGAGCTATCCGGGCGGGAAGTACCTGCGCCACGACCTGCGCATCTGGGAATCGAGCGTTGGGCGCGAAGCGCGCCTGCGGGATGACGCCGGCAACCTGTTGTTGGGGGATGCGCTGCTCGCCGACTGGAAGCAGCGCGCGAAGGGAGCCACCGCGCGCGTGCGCGCCTACTACGACGTCCTCCCCGACCGGGAGAGCAAGTTCGTCCTCGACGACTCGCGCAAGAACCGGTGGGGCGACCCGATGCCGCACATCACCTTCAGGGATGCGCCGGAGAGCGAGGCGCTGCGCCCGTGGCAGGAAGAGGAGCTGCGCAACCTCTTCCGCCGCATGGCCAAGGCAGGAGGCGGCGAGGTGATCTCGCTGGTGAGCAACTCCAACGACATCGGGCAGGAACACCCCACCGGTGGCTGTCGCGCCGGCAACGACCCGATGACCAGCGTGGTCGACGGGTGGGGGCGCGCACACGATCACGAGAACCTCTGGGTGGGCGGCGCGCCCACGCAGCCGAGCGCGTCGTGCTGCAACGGAACGCTGACGTTCGTCGCGGTGGGGCTGCGGACGGCGTCGGCGATTGCCAAAGCCGTGTAAGCATCGGATTGGGGTCAGGTTCGGGGTCTGACCCCGAACCTGACCCCGAACCTGACCCCAGCGCTGACCCCATCGCTGCCCCAACTCTCCCTCACCTCCCGCCCCTCCGCCACATGAACCAGTGGCTCGTCAAGATCTCGCTGTTCATCAACTACTTCGTCTTCGCGATCCTGCTCAACAGCGTCGGGACCGTGATCCTGCAGGTACAGAACAGCTACGGCGTCTCGGCCGCACAGGCCAGCGTCCTCGAGGCGTTCAAGGACCTCCCGATCGCGATCACCTCGTTCCTCATCGCGTCGTTCCTGACGCGCATCGGATACAAGCGCAGCATGCAGATCGCGCTCGCCCTGGTCGCGGTCGCATGCCTGCTGATGCCGCAGCTCCCCGCCTTCTGGATGACCAAGGCGCTCTTCGCCGCGACCGGCGTGGGCTTCGCGCTCACCAAGGTCTCGGTCTTCGCCGCCCTCGGACTCGTGACGCGCACCAAGGAGGATCATGCCTCCTTCATGAACTTCATCGAGTCGTTCTTCATGGTTGGCATCCTCTCGGGGTATTTCATCTTCAGCGCCTTCGTTTCCGACACCGAGGCGACGTCGACGCGGTGGCTCAACGTCTACTACGCGCTCGCGGCGCTCTCCTTCGCCGCGCTCCTCCTGCTGTCCATGGCGCGCCTCGACGAGAGCAGCGTGCACCCCGCCGAGGCGCGGCCGCTCGCGGCGGACTTCGCGGAGATGATCCGGCTGTGCGCACGCCCCCTGGTGCTCGTCTTCATCATCAGCGCGTTTCTCTACGTCCTGATCGAGCAGAGCATCATGTCGTGGCTCCCCACGTTCAACAGCCGCATCCTGCACCTCTCGCCGTCGCTCAGCATCCAGATGGCGAGCATCCTCGCCGCCTCCACCGCGCTGGGGCGCTTCGCAGCGGGGATCGTGCTGCGGCGTTTCAACTGGTTCGCGGTGCTCGTCGCGAGCCTCGTCATCGCCGCCACGCTGGTCCTGGTCGCGCTCCCGCTCGCGAACAACGTCGGAACGGCTGAGATCTCCACCTGGGGAAGTGCGCCACTGGCGGCGTTCGTCTTCCCGCTCATCGGGCTGTGTCTCTCGCCCATCTATCCAGCGATCAACTCGGTCATCCTCACGGCGCTCCCGCTCCGGCAGCACGCCCCCATGGCCGGGCTCATCGTCGTCTTCTCGGCGCTCGGCGGAACCACGGGATCGCTCATCACCGGGCAGCTCTTCCAGCACTTCGGCGGGACGACGGCGTTCTATTTCTCGTTAGGCCCCATCACCTGCCTCACGCTGGCGCTGTACCAGCTCAAGCGGCAGTCGGCCATTGCGGCGAGCGCGACGAGCACCGTCGCACAGCCGGCATGAGCGCCGGGCGGTCGCCCCGTGAGCTGTTCGGCGAGCTGTTCGAGGCCGTGCAGCGCGGACGCGTGTTCCACGATTCCAAGACCTTCGTCGATGCCGTGCCGCGCCACGCGCCCGACGCCATCGTGCGTCAGTACCGCGCCGAGCGTGAGCAGCCGGGCTTCGACCTTGGCGCCTTCGTGCGCGCGCAGTTCGACGTCCCCGAGGTCGCGCCCGCATCGAGCGGGATTGCACCTGCCGACGACGTGCGTGCGCAGGTGGACCGGCTCTGGGGCCAGCTCGTGCGTCCGGCGGATCGCGAGCTCCCCTTCGCGTCGCTCCTCGCGCTCCCCCACCGCTACGTCGTGCCGGGCGGTCGCTTTCGCGAGTTGTACTACTGGGACAGCTACTTCACGATGCTCGGCCTCGCCGTCTCGGGAGAGCACGAACTCCTGCGGGAGATGGTCGCGAACTTCGCATCGCTCATCGATCGCATCGGCTTCATCCCCAACGGGACGCGCACGTACTACGGCACCCGCTCGCAGCCGCCGCTCTTCGTCCTGATGGTGGAGCTGTTGGCGTCTGCGACTGGAGACGCCGCCATCGTCGACCGATACGGCGCGCAGCTCGAACGTGAGTATGCGTTCTGGATGGCGGGCGCCGAGTCGCTCGCCCCCGGCGCATCGTCACGCCGCGTCGTGCGCGTCGGTGACGTCGTCCTCAACCGCTACTGGGACGATGCCGCGGAACCGCGCCAGGAGAGCTACGCGGAAGATCTCGAGCTGGCGGCTGAGACGACGCGCGATGCAACCGACCTGTTCCGCGACCTGAGGGCGGCGTGCGAGTCAGGGTGGGACTTCAGTTCGCGCTGGTTCGACGAGACGCGCGCGTTCGCCTCGATCCGCACGACGTCACTCCTTCCCGTGGACCTCAACAGCATCCTCTGCCATCTCGAGGGCGTGCTCGCCGGGATTCGTGAGCGCGGCGGCGACGCCGCGGGGACGTCGAGCTTCCGCGAGCGTGCGGCGAAGCGGAAGGCACTGCTCCAGTCCCGCTTCTTTGACGACTCACTCGGCTTCTTCTGCGACCTGCACCACGCGAGCGATCGAACCACCGGGATCCGCACGCTCGCCGGGATGTGGCCGCTCTTCTTTGGCCTCGCGACCGACGCGCAGGCGCAACGCGTTGCCGAGCGACTCGGTGCGGAGTTCCTGCGCCCCGGCGGTTGGGTAACGACGCTCGAGAACACCGGCCAGCAGTGGGACGCCCCCAACGGATGGGCGCCGCTGCAATGGATTGTCTTCGAGGGGCTGCGCCGCTACGGCTTCAGCGAACTGGCGAATGAGGGCGCACGGCGATGGATCGACGCCAACACGAGCATCTACCGCCAGACCGGTCACTTCCTGGAGAAGTACGACGTCGAGCACCCGGGGCGCGTCGCCGGCGGCGGGGAGTATGCCGTGCAGGATGGCTTCGGGTGGACGAACGGGGTTCTGGCGCAGCTGCTGGTGCAGCAACCGGCGCAAGGCTAGCGCTTGGGGTGGTACGTGGGGTCGTAGGTGGGGTCAGGTTCCGAACCTGACCCCAGCTCTTCCCCAGCTCTCCCCCTCCCACCCGCTCTCGCTCAGCGATAGTCCTCGCGCACCGGCGCAAAGACGTCGAGGATCTCGCAGTCGGTGATCGCCCGCCCGAAGTGCACCGCGTTAGGTGGCACCACGGCGAGTGTCCCGGGCACACACCGGTGCGCCACGCCGTCGATGGTGAGCTCGTACTCCCCGCGCAGCACGTGCGCCACCTGCTCGTGCGGGTGCGAGTGTGCGGGAAGCTGCGACCCCTGGGCGATGCGCCAGAAGGCGAACGTCATCCGTTCGGTGTGCACGAATCGCCCGACGTGCCCGGGGAAGACTTCCCGCTCCGGGGCGTCGGCGAGGAGATGGAATGGCATCCGGAACGATTATCCCTGACGATCGCGTGAGCTAGCGGCGTACGCGGCCGGAATCGGCGCCGGGCTCCCCGGCGACGGACGGGTGCGCGACGCCGCGCGCGCGCGACTCGCGCGGCTCGGGGCCGGCTCTACCGCGATCACCGGCGGCGGGCCATCCACGTCGGTCAGCACGGCCTTGCGGCGTTGCGCCCGCCACAGCCACCACGTCCCCAGCGCCAGTCCGCCAAAGAAGAGGAGGAACGACGACGATTGCAGCAGGATCCACGGCGCACGGAAGACGCCCCACTTTCCGAGGATCTCGATCGGCGTCCACACGACGATCATCGCCCCCACCGCAAAGCGGATCGACGGCCCCCACCCCTTGAACTGGTACAGGCGCCAGACGCAGTACAGCGAGCCCGCGACCGAGGCGAAGAGGAGTGCATTGGTGAAGATCGAGTGTACGCCGAAGACGTCCTCGTCGTACGCCCACAGCAGGATGAGGTAGAAGCCCCAGACCGTCGTGGCGTACTGGAACGCCGAGCGCGGGCCGTAGTTGTCGATCTTCCCCGTGGCGATCGCCCCGCGCATGGTCGGGACGTGTCGACGCCACCAGAGGGCGAGCGGACAACGCGACGCCTCGAGGAACATCAGGTAGGCCATCACGAGGACCAGCGCCCCCCACGTGTACTTGAGGAGGACGTACTCGCCGTAGATCGCCACCACCTGCCCATCCATCACGGTGACCGACTTGGCCACGCCTAACGTGCGTGCCGCCATCGTCAGCCCGTACTCGATTCCCCCGGTCCAGATCAGGTTACCGGCAAAGATCCCCACGATCGACTGGGCCGCATCGCTCTTGAGGCGCGACGTCGCCCACATGAGCAACCCGCCAAGCGCCACCAGCACCATCGTGGCCTGTGCAAGGAACGGCGTCACGGGGAGCGTGCGCAGTTCGATCTCCTTCCCAGCGCGCACGTCGGCCAACGCCGCGGAGAGCACGCGCTGCTCATCCGGCTTCGTGGTCTTCTTGAGCGCCGCCGCGATCTCCTCGGGGAGCGTGACGTCGGTGAACATCCGCGCCGGGCTACCGGCTGCGGGCGACGGGCGGGCGATCTTGTGCTCGGCGAAGTTGACCACGACCATCAGCAGGTGCGCCGCCGCCAGCATCAGCAGCATGAAGAGCGACGAGAGCACCGTCCGCACGACCGGGTTCTTCCGCCAGTCGCCCGACAGCGCACTCCCTGTCAGGCCCGCGGCTGCACCGTCTCTTGTCGACCCACCGGCGGTTGCTTGCATCATCGCCCCTGCGTGCTGGTTCGAGATTACCACCGACGCCGTTTGGGACGGCGAAGGGCAATCCGCCCAGCCAAGGTAGGACGCGTTGCTCGATCCGGTTAGGTGAAGACCCTTACACGTGAATCGGGTCCCCTCCGGAACGTTCGGTCCAATTGGCGATCCCGTTGGGCGTTCGCGACCCAACGTGCAACGCGCGACAGCAGGCGGCCCAACCCGGGTCGCAGGCGCTCCTCCCGCGACGCGTTGGAATTGCGCATGTTCGGCAGCGTCAAAACAGGTCTTGATTCACCAGCAATTCGCCGCACCCGTGAACATCGCTTCCACCGCCAACGCCGCCACGACCGCTGGCGCCCCTCGCCTCAGCGGGCGTCTCCTCGCCTGGTCTGTCACCTCCGCACTCGCCGGCTTCCTCTTCGGCTTCGACACGGTCGTCATCTCCGGCGCCGAGCAGACCATCCAGTCGCTGTGGGGGCTGAGCGCGGGGATGCACGGGCTGGCGATGGGGGCCGCGCTCTATGGAACGGTCCTCGGCTCGCTCATCGGCGGGTGGCCCACCGATCAGTTCGGTCGCAAGCAGACGCTGACCTGGATCGGCGTCCTCTACATCATCTCGGCGATTGGCTGCGGCTTCGCCTGGAACGTCGGGGTCTTCATCCTCGCCCGCTTCCTGGGCGGAATCGGCATCGGGATCTCGACCATCGCGGCGCCGCTCTACATCTCCGAAATCGCCCCGGCGGGGCACCGCGGCCGTCTGGCCGGGATGTTCCAGTTCAACATCGTCTTCGGGATCGTCGTCGCCTTCGCGTCGAACGCCGCGCTCTCCGGCATCGGCGACAACGCCTGGCGCTGGATGCTCGGCGTCGCCGCCGTCCCATCCATCATCTATACGGTGATGTGCCTCGGGATCCCCGAGAGCCCGCGCTGGCTCCTCACGCGCAAGGGCGACCGCGCGCGGGGGCTGGCCACGCTCAAGCTCATCGAGCCGGAGGCAACGCCGGCCCAACTGGAGGCCCACGCCGACACCATCGTGCGAGGGGCGGCCGAGCAGCACAGCACGCAGGGCTTCTGGTCGCGGCGACTGCGGCTCCCGATCCTCCTCGCCTTCCTGGTGGCATTCTTCAACCAGCTCTCGGGAATCAACGCCATCCTCTACTTCGCCCCGCGCATCTTCGAGCTCACGGGGCTGGGGCAACGCGCCGCGCTCCTGCAGTCGGTGGGGATCGGGATCACCAACCTCGTCTTCACCTTCGTCGGGCTGTGGCTCATCGACCGGTTGGGGCGGCGCACCCTGCTGTACATCGGGTCGTTCGGCTACCTCGCCTCGTTAGGGCTGTGCTCGTGGGCGTTCTTCACGGAGCACTTCAGCATCGTCCCGGCCTGCATCTTCGGCTTCATCGCCGCGCACGCCGTGGGACAGGGGACGGTGATCTGGGTCCTGATCTCGGAGATCTTCCCCAACCAGCACCGCGCCAGCGGACAAACGTTGGGGAGCGCGACGCACTGGGTCTTCGCCGCCCTCCTCACCACCGTCTTCCCGTCGATGGTCAAGCTCATGGCGCCGGGCTACATCTTCCTCTTCTTCTGCGGGATGATGGCGTTGCACCTGCTGTGGGTCTTCACGATGGTCCCGGAGACCAAGGGGGTCCCGCTCGAAGAGATCCAGAAGCAGCTGGGGGTGGTCTCGTGAGGCGCCTCCTCACCGCCGCCGCACTGGGGCATGCCGTCCGTGCCGTCGCGCTGACCTCGCTCCTGCTACCCGTCTCGCTCGCCGCCCAGGCGGAACCCCACCGCCCGCAGTATCACTTCACGCCGGCGACGAACTGGATGAACGACCCCAACGGAATGGTCTTCTACGATGGGGAGTGGCACCTCTTCTACCAGTTCAACCCGTTCGGCAACACGTGGGGGCACATGAGCTGGGGGCACGCGGTGTCGAAGGATCTCGTGCGCTGGCAGCACCTCCCCGTCGCGCTCCCCGAGGAAGGGGGGATCATGGTCTTCTCGGGCAGTGCGGTGATCGACTGGAAGAACAGCAGCGGCTTCGGGAAGAATGGAAAACCGCCCATGGTTGCGATCTACACCGGGCACCGCGACGGACGGCAGGACCAGCGCATCGCCTACAGCAACGATCGCGGGCGCACCTGGTCCAAGTACGCGGGCAATCCCGTGTTGGACCTCAAGAAGGCCGACTTCCGCGACCCCAAGGTGTTCTGGCACGCCGCCACGTCGCGCTGGGTGATGGCGGTCGTGCTGTCGCCCGAGCACACGGTGCAGTTCTACACGTCGAGTGACCTCAGGAAGTGGACGCTCGCCAGTACGTTCGGCCCCGCGGGCTCCACGGACGGGATCTGGGAGTGCCCCGACCTCTTCGAAGTCCCGGTCGAGGGAGGCGGCACGCGCTGGGTCCTCGTCGTCAACATGAACCCCGGTGCCCCGGCGGGCGGCTCGGGCACGCAGTACTTCGTCGGCACCTTCGACGGGACGCGTTTCGTGGCCGAGGGCGATGCGCGCACCCCGCGCTGGGCCGACTACGGCTCCGACTTCTACGCGGGGGTCTCGTGGAACGACGTCCCCGCCTCGGACGGGCGACGCGTCTGGCTGGGGTGGATGAGCAACTGGACGTACGCGCAGCAGGTCCCCACCTCGCCGTGGCGGAGCGGGATGACGGTGGCGCGGTCGCTCACGTTGCGCCCCAGCGCCGACGGGCTCCGCCTGGTGCAACGCCCGGTGCGCGAGCTGGAGTCGCTGCGGACCGGCCCCCCGCGTCGCTTCATGGGAGGGAGCTTTGCGCAGGCCGCGGCGTGGCTCGAGCAGCAGCGCGACCTCCCGCCGCTGCTCGACATGGAACTCACACTCGGGAGCGTGACGCCGCGCACGCCGGTGACGTTGCAACTGTCGACCGGCACCCGCGAGGGGCTCACCATCGCCATCGACCCGGCCAGTCGCCGCCTGACGATTGATCGTGCGCACTCCGGCGACGTCGCCTTTCACAAGGAGTTCGCGGCCACGCACACCGCGCCCCTACGCGTGGTGAACGGCGAGGTCACGCTCCGCCTCCTGCTCGACGCCGCCTCGCTCGAGCTGTTTGCGCAGGACGGCGAGACGGTGATGTCCGAGCTCTTCTTCCCCTCGGGGAGCGCCCGCACCCTTGCGCTGTCGGCCGCGGGCGACGCACCGCGCGTGCGCGAGATCCGCATCCATGCGCTGGCACCGGCACGTTAGGGCGACCCTCGGCCCCGCCGCTGTCGCTGCGTGCGCCACCTTCATGGCCTGCAGCGATGACGGAACATCGTCGGTCTCCGGGCGATGCGCCGCCACCGCACGCTACCCCAACGCCATCGGCTGCGCCTACGTCTTCGGGCGCATCACCGATCCCAAGGGGCTTGCCCTCGACAGCATCGAAGGGCTGGTGCGGCTGGGCGACGCCTGCAACTGCTCGTCGCCGCGGCTGGACGGGGATGACAACGGTTTCTACAGCGTGACCGTGCACCGACTGGCGGGCGGCGCGAACGCCGGCCCCTTCATCGACACCGCGAGCGCCACCGTCGTCGCCCTCGCCAGCGCCCCCAAGTACCCGCGGCACATCACCGGCGCCGCCTACTTCGACACCGCGCGCGTCGTGCTGCACTTCGTCCCGTTAGGCGGCACTCCGCCGGTGAACGAAGCCAACCTCCGCATCACCATCCCGGGACGGTAGGCACGCACGCCCAGGACGCACCGAGGGGCGCCGGCTTCGTCGCCCGCGCCCCTCGTCCTCTCGTCTTCTCGTCCTCTGCCTATTTGAGGGCATCCAACATCGGCTGCGTAATCAAGACCGTCCCCTTCTCGGTCCGGCGGAAGCGACGCGCATCGTCCTGCGGGTCTTCGCCCACGACCATCCCCGGCGGTATCTGGACCCCGCGGTCGACCACCACGTTGCGCAGCCGCGCCCCGCGCCCGATCTCCACGTACGGTTGCACCACCGCGCCGTCGAGCTGCGCGTACGAGTGCACCTTGCACCCCGTGTGCAGCAGCGTCTTGTGCAACGACGCCCCCGACACGATGCACCCGCCGGAGACGAGCGAATTGAGCGCGAGCCCACGTCGCCCTTCCTCGTTATGCACGAACTTGGCCGGCGGGGTCACCTCGGCGTACGTCCAGATGGGCCACTGCTCGTCGTAGAGGTCGAGCGACGGGACCACCGTGGTGAGGTCGACGTTCGCCTCCCAATAGGCGTCGATCGTCCCGACGTCGCGCCAGTACGCTTCCACCTCGTGCGCCGACTTCACGCACGACTGGCTGAAGCGATGGGCGATCGCCTTGCCGTGCTCCACGACATACGGGATGATGTCCTTCCCGAAGTCGCGGCTCGAGCCCTCCATGGCGGCATCGCGACGCAGCAACTCGAAGAGGAACGTCGTCCGGAAGACGTAGATCCCCATGCTTGCCAGTGCCATCTCCGGATTGCCGGGAATCCCCGGCGGGTCCTTTGGCTTCTCGAGGAAGTGGACGATGCGATCCTCGGCGTCGACATGCATCACGCCAAAGCCGGTCGCCTCCATGCGCGGCACCTCGAGCACCCCCACCGTCACGTCGGCTCCCTGGTCGACGTGCTGCTGGAGCATGCGCTCGTAGTCCATCTTGTAGATGTGGTCACCGGCGAGGATCACCATGTACTCCGGGTGATAGGCCTCGATGATGTCCATGTTCTGGTAGACCGCGTCGGCCGTCCCCTCGTACCACGCCGTCTCGCTCACGCGCTGCGACGCCGGGAGGATGTCGAACGACTCGTTGCGCTCGGGGCGCAGGAAGTTCCAGCCGCGTTGCAGGTGGCGGATGAGCGAGTGCGCCTTGTACTGCGTGGCCACGCCGATGCGGCGGATGCCGGAATTGAGCGCGTTGGAGAGGGCGAAGTCGATGATGCGCGCCTTGCCACCGAAGAAGACCGCCGGCTTGGCACGCCGGTCGGTGAGTTCGTACAGGCGCGAGCCGCGCCCCCCGGCAAGGACGTAGGCCATCGTGTTACGGCCGATGGAGCCAGGACGATACGGGGCGGTCATGGGTGCGGGGCGTTCGGGGACGGCGTGGGGGCCTTGCTGGCGATCGGGACTTTGCACCACGGGCTGGCGCATCGTACCGTACGTGCATGAATGTCCTCTTTGTCGCCGCGGAAGTCGACCCCTTGATCAAGACCGGCGGGCTGGCCGACGTCGCCGGCGCCCTCCCCGCCGCCCTGCGCGCCATCGGTCACGACGTGCGCGTCGCGATGCCACGGTACCGCGCGCTGCGCGAGAAGGGCGTGGAGATGGACGGCCCCGTCGCCGCGTCGTTCCTCCCCATTGGCGAGCGGGCCGAGGAACAGCGAGTCTGGCGACTGCGCGCCGGGAGCGCGCCGACCTATCTCCTCGACATCCCCGCCGCCTTCGAACGCAGCGCGATCTACGGGGAGAACGACGACCATCGCCGCTTTCTCCTGTTTGCCCGCGGCGTCCTTGACCTGCTGCAGCACCTGCGCGAGGTCGAGGGGTGGCAGCCCGACGTCGTGCACTGCCACGACTGGCATGCCGCCCTGGTCCCCAATTACCTGCGGACCACACTCGCCTACACCTTCGGCCACATCGCCACCGTCTTCACGATCCATAACCTGGCCTATCAGGGCTTCGCCCCGTCGTCGACGATGGGGTTGGCGGGGCTCGGCGAGTGGGGATCGCTGGAGGACGCGTTAGGGGGACGTTTCTACGGCGCCTTCAACTTCATGGCGCGCGGCATCGTGCACAGCGACATCATCAGCACGGTGAGCCCGACGTACGCCGAGGAGATCATGACGCCGGAGTACGGCGAGGGGCTCGACGGCGTCCTGCGCTCGCGGCGCGACCGCATGGTGGGGATCCTCAACGGGATCGACACGATGGTCTTCGACCCGTTCACCGACCCCAACCTCGCCGCCCCGTACCGCGCCGACAGCGTCGCCGGCAAGGCCACGTGCAAGGCGGCGCTCCAGCGCGAGACGAAGCTCCCCGTCAACGCCGACCTCCCGCTCCTCGGCGTCGTCTCGCGACTCGTCGACCAGAAGGGGTTCGACCTGCTCGAGGCGGTCCTCCCCTGGCTCCTGCGCGACACGGACGCACAGCTCGTCCTCCTTGGCTCCGGCCATCCGCACCTGGAAGGGGTCTTCCGTCGGTATGCGGCCGAGCATCCGGAGCGTGTCTTCGTGCGCACCGCCTTCGACGCATCGCTGGCGCAGCGCATTTACGCGGGGAGCGACATGTTCCTGATGCCGTCGCGCTTCGAGCCATGCGGGCTGGGACAGATGATCGCGCTGCGCTACGGGAGCGTCCCAATCGTGCGCGCCACCGGTGGCCTCAACGACACGGTGCGCGAAGGGTTCGAGGGGAACGGCTTCCGCTTTCACCCGTTTGAGGCCTATCACTTTGGCGGCGCCATCTGGCGCGCGCTGCAGGCGTATCGCAATCGTGACGGATGGGCGTTGCTGCGGGAGCGCGGCATGCGCGAGGACAACTCGTGGTCGCACGCAGCGCACGTGTACGCGCGGATGTACGTCGCGGCCATGCGCTCGCGCGGTCGCTAACGACGCGAAACTGGAGAACGCTCGACCTCACGGAGGGGATCATGCCGCAACTGCGCCGGCCGCTGGCCAGTGAGCACGCCGCCGTCCTGTCCGCCGAAATCGCCCTCGTCCCCACGGTCGCCGACTTCGCCGCGCTGTTGCGTGACAACGCGGAGATCACGCGCGCGTTGGCCAGCGACTTTGGCGAAGCGCGTGCCGACCTGCGCTACGCCCCCGGCAAGTGGAGCGTACGTGAGACCATCGGGCACCTGAGCGACTGCGAGCGCGTCCTCAGCTACCGGCTGCTGCGCGCCCTGCGCGCCGACGCGACGCTCCTCCCCGGCTTCGACCACAACGCCTACGTCCCCGCCGGGCAGTTCGAGCATCGATCACTCGCCGACGTCGTGCACGAATTCAGCGCGGTGCGCAGCGCGACCGTCGCGCTCGTCGACAGCGCA
Organism: Gemmatimonadaceae bacterium; assembly: GCA_046327755.1. GTDB lineage: Bacteria > Gemmatimonadota > Gemmatimonadetes > Gemmatimonadales > Gemmatimonadaceae > SCN-70-22. The sequence goes on along the minus strand of JAXLXW010000005.1, from coordinate 390,520 downwards.
TCCGCCGAGGCGTTCGAGTTCCGCCTCAACGTCGGAACGGGGCACATCACCGGCGTTGCCCTCGCGTACCTCATCGCCGGGCATGAGCTGCATCACCAGGCGTTGCTGCGGGAACGGTATCGACCAACCGCTTAAGAGCAGAAGACGAGAGGACGAGAAGGCGAGAAGACGAGGGAAGGCGGCGGTTAGAATCCCGGGGGGCGGTCGGTGGCGGCGTGGGAGACGCGTTCGAGGGCGGTGCCGACTCGCATGATCGTTCCTTCATCGAAGAGGCGGCCGATGAGGGTGACGCCGTGAGGGACGCGGCGCGGCGGGGTGAACGTCGGGAGCGGGTTGCGGGGGTCGGGAGCCCAGTCGCTGCGCGCGGTTGCAACGTTCACGAAGCCGGTGCGCAGGGTGAGCGAGGGCTGGCCAGTGAAGTTGGTGACGGTGAGCGCCTCGTCGCGCAGCGACGGGACGACCAGGAGGTCGACCTTCTCGAACATCGTCGCCAGTTCGTGCGCAAAGCGGCGGCGCAGGCGATCGGCCTGGACGAAGTCGACCGCCGAGAGGAAGCGTGCCATGCGGAAGAGATTCGGCCACGCATCGGGGACCTGCGACTTGAGCGTGCGGTCCTTGCCCGAGAGCGTGAGTTCCTCGAACGCCGCTGCCCCTTCGCTGAAGAGGATGTTCATCAGCGCGTTGTGCGGGATGTCGGGCCAGGTGAGTTCTACCGGGACGAGTCCAAGCGTCCGCAGCGATTCCACCGCCTGCCGATCGACCTCCGTCGCCGGCGCCTCCTGCATCCATGCCGGGAAGATCCCGACCTTGAGCCCCCTCACCGGGAGGGCCGCGTCGTAGTCGAGCGGCACCTCCACGCTGGACACGTCGCCGGCATCCGCACCGTTGATCGCCTGCAGGATGAGCATCGCGTCTTCGACACCGCGCGTCATCGGTCCCAGCTTGTCGAGCGACCAGCAGAGCGTCATCGCCCCGGTTCGCGGGACGCGCCCGAACGTCGGGCGCAAGCCGGTCACGCCGCATCGCATGCTGGGGCTCACGATGCTGCCGCCGGTCTCGCTCCCGATGGAGAAGCCGACGAGCCCGGCCGCCGTTGCAGCTCCCGGGCCGGCGCTCGACCCCGACGCCCCTTCCTCGAGGAGCCATGGGTTCATCGTCTGCCCGCCGAACCAGATGTCGTTGAGCGCCAAGGCGCCGAGCGAGAGCTTGGCGATGAGGACCGCCCCCGCCTGCTGCAACCGCGCCACCACCGCCGAATCGCGCGTGGGAACGCGGTCGCGGAACGGTTCGGCGCCGTAGGTTGTCGCGATCCCCGCCGTGTCGAGGAGGTCCTTCACCCCGAATGGGATCCCGTGCAGCGCGCCGCGATAGCGCCCCGCCGCGATCTCGGCATCCGCGGCCTTGGCCTGGGCGCGGGCCTGATCGGCAGTGAGGGTGATGATGCAGCGCAGCCGCGCGTCGTGACGGGCGATACGCGCCAGGTAGATCTCCGTCAGCCGCAATGACGTGAGTTGGCGCCGCTCGATCCAGCGCGAGAGCGACGTGAGCGGGGCAAAGGCGATGTCGTCGTCACTCGCCGGGAGCGCACCGGGATCATTCGACGCGCGCACGAAGCGCCCGCGTGCCGGTGGCGTGGCGCCCACCGCCTGCGCCGGGCGCCACGTGCTGGCCGGCGACAGCTCCGCGGGGAGCGTGACCGTTCGCGGCCCGCTGCGCCGCTCCATCGTGGAGGCGAGCGTCCGACGCCAGCTCTCGGCCATCATCGCCCGTTCGTCGTCGCGATGCGTGACCTGCGCGAGCTTCGCCGCCTCGGCGAAGGTCGTCGCGGTGACCTCGGGGCCGACCACCGGCGCGGTCCCGAACGCGACCGGCGCGCCCGGCGTCGATGGCACCCCGCCCGAAGCGGCGGAGGCGGCGCCTTGCTCCTCACCGCGACATGCGGAGGCGACGCCAAGGAGTCCGATCGGGGCCTGGATGAGAAACTGGCGGCGCGTGTTCACGAGGAGAGCTCCGGTCTGGGCAACGGGCGGGTTGGCATCTCCGACCTTGCAGGCAGTTGAGGACCGGGGCAAGAGTCCGCGCGGACGAGACGCCGTTTCGCTTCGGTCGCGGCGCTGGCGAGTCGCTGACGCTCGCGTCCCCGCAGACGACAGAAGCCGCCGGCGGCGGATCGCTCCGTCATCGGCGGCTTCCAGGCGCCCAGGGGGAGGGGGCGCTTCCTTACGCGTGCAGTCGTGCGTCCCGCGCTATCGCGAGAGGCTCCATCGAGCTCGAGCGATCAGAGCGCGGGGACGTTGTAGCCGGAGGAGAGGCTGCTGGTGTCAGCAGGCGCCGCCTTCTTGATCCCGGTCGACGTCGTCCCGGTCCCGGTGGTCCCGCCCGTTGTGGTCGTTCCGGACTTCAGGTCCGTCGAGAGCGCCTGAACCGCCGCCGACGTGGTGATGTATCCCGAGCGACGCTTGGCCGTGGGGCCGGTAAGGTCGGACGAGCACGCACTCACCAACGACGTGATGACGAGGACGGCGGCGAGGGGGACGAGGCGAAGGAAGCGGCGGCTGTTCGACATGGACGTAGTAAGGTGAGTGGTGAAGCGACCTGCGACTGCCAGCTGCGAAGAGCCTAGGGCAGTTAGCGTGCCATAACGCATTGAGAAACAATCACTTAGAACCATTACCGCGCCTCGGTCATTTCGACTGGCCTTCGGTCGGAATGGGATCGGGATTTCACGGCGCTCGGTCAGCGTGTCTTTGCTGCCCTGGTGATCGGTGCTTCCCCACGCGGGCGAGAGTGTGTGGGAACTCACACACGCGGTGGGGGGTCGCAACAGCCACGCTGCAGCTGACGGGATCCCGTTCCGCCGATTGTCCCGCCGATCGGCCGTCCGATGGGCCCTCCGAGTGACCGACGGCGCTGCCTCCCGGAACGACTTCGCCGGCGAGCGGAGTGATCCGCTCGCCGGCGAGGAGGGCGCGCCAGGGGGAAGGAGGCGCGACAGTGCTGCTTGGGTTGCCGCTCCGGTGGCCGTTCCTATCAGAGCGCCGGGACGTTGTAGCCGGACGAAAGCGTCTTGTTGCCCTTCCCGGACTTCTTGGTAGTCGGCGTGTTGATCGGTGCGTTCGCCGAGGAGTCCGGCTTCGACGTCCCGGTACCCGACGCCGGAGCCGACTCGACGCTCGCCGAGGTCGTGATGTATCCGGAACGGCGCTTGGCGCTGGGCCCCGTCATGTCGGCCGAGCAGGCGGTGAGGATCGACGTGACGGCAATGAGGATCGCGAGCGGAGCGAGGCGGCGAAGGCGGGCGGTGGTGAACATGACGGCGTTCTATCGATGAAGGGGAGTGATGCGGCGGGAGCGAAGCGAGTGATGCAGCGGGTGCGTGACTGGCGACACATCAAGGCAGGTGACGTGCCACAAGATCATTCACACGAAGCACTTAGCCGCCTTCGCTCGCGCGCGGACACAACGACGGAAGATCGGTCATTCTGGGACTGCCCCAGCGAGGGATTCGGCCACATCGTCGGAACATGCGTTTGCGATCTTCGCGGTCGCGAACCCCTCCCCTGTGCGTCGGATCACACACTCGGCGCCTCCGCGCCACAACCGGCGCTCGCGCGACGCCGGCGAGGAGGGCGGCAGGAGTTGCCGCCTGACGCGCGGCGGCGTGACGCATGAGCCCATCCTAAGTCCTTGTAGCTGAGACGATTGGAGGGCGCTCACCGGGGTGGCGGCAGAATTCGCCGCGGCCGGTCGAAGGGCCCGCCACGCGCGGTCGGGACGGGGTCATTTCCCGTTACGACCGAGCGAACGTCGACCCGAGACAGGATGGGCCGGACGTACACACGCACACGATCGATCGCGCCGATGGAGCGCCAGCCTCGCGTTGGGGGTTGGGGGCTCGTGCACATCGGTCGTCGCGTCCCGTGGCGGTTCCGCCTCCTGCCGCCGCGTGTTAGGGGGGCACGCGTGTGATCGGCCCGGCTCCGCTCTTCACCGCCGTCCGCGGCCAGCAGGCCGCCGAAGTCTGGTCGCGCCTGCGCGAACGCCACCTGCGACGCGTCGAGGTGCTCGAACGCGCCGTGCTCGCGCTCATGGACGGAGAGCTCGACGAAGAGCTGCGCGAGCTCGCCGAGTCCGAGGCGCACTCGCTTGCCGGAACGGTGGGGAGCTTCGGGATGCGCGGCGGCTCGCGCCTCGCGCGCGCGCTCGAGCAGTCGTTCTCGTCGCGCCATACGCTCGCCCGCCCGCTGGCCATGCGCCTCGCCGACCAGGTGCTGGCATTGCGCCGCGAACTCGAGCGCCCCAGCGCCACGCTCGCGGTTGCGGCTGACGGCACGCTCCCGTCACGGGTCCTCCTGCTCGGGAGCGCCGCGCGCGGCGACCAGTTCGTCGCCGAGGGGATCTCGATGGGGCTCGAGGTGGTCGCGCGCGCACTCGCCGATGGGGCGCACGCCGTCGCCGAGGAAGCACCGGACGCGATCATCATCGAGACCGAGGACGACGACGCCGAGGCGCTCGTCGCACTTCTCGACGCGTTAGGCACGCGCCTGGCCATCCCCGCGCTCGTCGTCACGCCGCACGACACCATGTCGGTGCGCCTGGCCATCGCGCGCGCGGGCGCCTCCGGCCCGCTCCTCCCGGGACAGCCGCCGGCGATGATCCTCGAACGCGCCTCCACCGCCATCGCCGCGCGCGACCTGGGGCAACCGTCGATCCTCGTCGTCGAAGGCGATCCCTACGCCTTGCAGGCGACGACGCTCATGCTCGAGCAGGGGGGGATGCGCGTCCTCCCCCTGGGCGACCCGATGGCCTTCTGGGAGACACTGGAGTCGGTGCAGCCCGACGCGGTCGTCACCGCCGCCACGATGGCGGGGACGACGGCGGTGAGCGGGGTCGACCTCATCCGCGCGCTGCGCGCCGACCCGCGCTGGCGCGAGCTCCCGGTCATCCTCCTCGCCACGGCCGACGAATCCCCGTTCGTGCGCGAGGCGTATCCGGCCGGCACGGACGATGTCGTGCGCAAGCCGGTGCAGCAGGGCGACCTCGTGCCGCGCGTGCAGAATCGCCTGCGCCGCTCGCGTCAGGCGCGTCGCCCGCACGAGGTCAATGCGATCACCGGGCTCGCCGGGCGCCGCAAGGCGGAGCGCGACATCGATCGCTTCCTGCAGCTCGCGCGACGGCATCGGCACGAAGTCACGCTCATCACGATGCGCCTCGACGCCTACGCCGAGGCGGTGCAGCGCGTGGGGCAGTCGGCGGTGGACGCCGCGTCGCTCGCCTTCAGCCAGCTGCTGCAGCAGTCGTTCCGCGCCGAGGACGTGATCTCGCAGTGGGGGCCCAACCAGTTCGTGATCGGGCTGTTCGATGCCAACGCCGCCAACGCCTCGACGCGCGTGCGGGAGATCATGACGGCGCTGCGCACGCGGCGCTTTCCGGCACCGTCAGGCGCAACGCTGGCCTTCACCTGCAGCGCCGGCATCGCCACCTTTCCCGAGGACGCGGGCGACGTGCGCTCGCTGCACGACGCGGCCGACGCGGCCCTCCTCTCCGGCGGGGGGGCTTCGTCCACCGAGGTCCTCGGCGTCGCCAGCGACCCGCACGCCCGCGCCACGGGACGCGTCGACGTCCTCCTGGTCGAGGACGACGCCGCCGTGGCCACGCTCCTCGTGCACGCGCTGCAGAGCCGGCAATACGAGGTGCGCTGGCTGCGCAGCGGGCAGGAGGCGGCGAGTGCCTTGTTAGGCGAGCGCCCGGAGATCCGCGCCCGCCTCATCCTGATGGAGGTCAACCTCCCGGAGCTCGACGGGCTCGCCCTCCTCCGCTCGCTGGGCGAGCAGGACGTCCTGCGCCACACGCGCGTGATCGTGCTGTCGTCGCGTTCCACCGAGGCCGAGACGGTGCAGGCCTTCGAGCTGGGCGCCTTCGACTACGTCCCCAAGCCGTTCAGCGTCCCGGTGCTGGCCGAGCGCATCCGGAGGGCGATGCGCGCATGAAGGAGTCGCTCCTCTACCAGGTCTCCTACTACTTGGCGTATCTCGAGCTCACGCTCACGATTGTCTTTGCCGTGGCGCTGGCCACCAGCGCGGCGCTGGCGCGCTGGCGCCGCGCGCGGCACGAGCGCCTGTGCACCACGGGGCGCGAGGTGCTGGCGCGCGCGATTGCCGGCGGCACCATCGACGACGCCGGCGTGGCGACCTTCGCGCGCCTGCCGTGGACGGTGCAGCAGGAGCTGGTGCACGAGTTTGGCGGCGCGCTCACCGGGAGCGGGCGGGAGCGCCTCACCTCGTTAGGCCATCGCGCCGGCGTCACGCAGCGCGCGGTGTCGATGTGCGCCTCGCTCTGGTGGTGGAATCGGCTGGCGGGGGCACGTGTCCTCACCGCCCTCGACCACGATGCCCCGGTCATGCGCCCGCTGTTACGCGACCGCAGCGCCGTGGTGCGCGCACAAGCCTTTGTGTGGGCCGCCGGGCGCGACGACGAGGCGATCATCGACGAGCTCGTGTCGCGCCTGGCCGACCCGGCGCGCCTGTGTCGCTTCACCGTGCAGGACTCGCTGTTGCGGCTGGGGCGCCCGGCGGCGACGGCGCTGCGACGCTTCCTGGCTGATCCCGATCGCCCCGGGTTGGCCGACGCGCTCTCGGTGGCGCGCGGGCTGGGGCAGCCCGAGCTCCTCGACCCCACGCTCGCCTTGGCGGCGCACCCGCAGGGGGAGATTCGCGCGCGCGCCGCCGCGGTGCTGGGCGTGCTGGGGGGCGAGCGCGCCGTCGAGGCGCTCACGCGGCAGCTCGACGACGACGCCCCGGCCGTGCGCGCCGCCGCCGCCCGCGCGTTAGGCGAGCTGGGGGCGTGGACCGCCTGCACGGCGTTGCTGCGACTGCTGGGCGACACGTCGTGGCCGGTGCGCCGCGAGAGCGCGCTGGCGCTGCGCCGCATGGGCGGGGCGGGGATGCTCACGCTGCGCCGCGCGCTGGGCGCCGAGAACCCGTTCGCCGCCGACATGGCGCGCCAGGTGCTCGACCTCCCCGAGTCGGTCTACCTGCAGGTGACGGTATGAGCGGATTGGCCGACTCGCTGATGCGCGGGCTGCTCACGCTCGCCGGCCACCTCGGCGGCTTCACCGCGGCGATCGCACCGGTCGTGGCGCGCGTGCTGGCGTCGCTCGACTTCGCGATCCTCATCTATTTCATCGCCATCAACCTCTCGTACATCCTGCTCGTCACGTGTGCCACGTGGGAGCTGGTGATGCATGTGCTGCGCATCCGCGGCGAGTCGCGCTCGCGCATCATGGGGTCGGCGGTGACGCCCAGCATCAGCATCCTGGCGCCGGCCTACAACGAGGAAGCGACGATCGCCGAGAGCGTCACGGCGCTCCTCGCGCTGCACTATGCCAACCTCGAACTCGTCGTCATCAACGACGGGTCGCCCGATCGCACGCTGGACGTGCTCAAGGAGCGCTTCGAGCTGGTGCCGATCCACACCATCGTGTGGAAGCGCATCGAGACCAAGCCGGTGCGCGGGCTCTATCGCTCGCGCTCGCACCCCAACCTCCTCGTCGTCGACAAGGTGAACGGGGGGAAGGCCGATGCGCTCAACGTGGGGCTCAACCTGGCCACGGGCGACCTGGTCTGCGTCATCGACGCCGACACCATCGTCGACGCCGACGCGTTGCAGCGCCTGGCGCGCCCCTTCCTCAACTACCATGACATCCTGGCGGCGGGGGGGACCATCCGCATCGCCAACGGCTCCACCATCGCCACCGGGCGCGTCACCGACCCGCGCGCGCCCAGGACCTTCGTCGCCGGCGTGCAGGTGGTCGAGTACTTCCGCGCCTTCATGTTCGGGCGTCTGGGGTGGAACCTCGTCGGCGGGAACCTCATCATCTCCGGCGCCTTCGGCCTCTTCCGCCGCGACGCCGTGATTGCGGCTGGCGGCTACACGCACGACACCGTGGGCGAGGACATGGAGCTCGTCCTCAAGCTGCGGCGCCAGGCGTACGAGGCCAAGCGCGCGCACCGCATCCTCTTCGTCCCCGACGCCGTCGCGTGGACCGAGTGCCCGGAGTCGCTGCGCGTCCTCAACCGGCAGCGCGACCGCTGGCACCGCGGGCTTTCCGACGTGCTCTGGCGTCACCGCCGCATGCTGTTCAATCCCAGGTACGGCGTGGTGGGGATGTGGTGCTTTCCCTACTTCGTCTTCGTCGAGCTGCTCGCCCCTGTCGTCGAGCTGTTGGGATGGATCGGGCTCGTCCTCGGCGTCGCCGTGGGGCTCCTCAACGCGTCGTTCGCGGTCCTCTTCTTCCTCATGGCGTACGGCATCGGCGCGGTGCTCTCGATGTACGCGCTGCTGCTGGAGGAGTGGAGCTTCCCGCGCTACACGCGCTTCAGCGATCGCGTGCGCCTGGTCTGGTTCCTCATCCTCGAATCGTTTGGCTACCGGCAGCTCACCGTCGTCTGGCGCCTGCGCGGACTGTGGAAGTTCCTGCGCGGGCGCACCGACTGGGGGCGCATGGAGCGCCGCGGCTTCGCCAAGCCCCCGGCAGGGGCGGCGCCGCCTAACGGTGCCGCCGCGGCATCGTCTGCCCCCACGCCTCCCACCACCGATCGTCCGACGACCGCCGTCGCCTGACCCCTTCCCACCTCTCCATGTCGCGCACTCTTCGCCCGCTCGTCCTGGCCACGTCGTCGCTGCTCACCGCCGCCTCGCTCGTCGCCGTTCCGCTCGCCGCGCAGGACCCGTGGCGCAACGTGGTCACCGTCGAGGCACGCGCCGGGCGCGACGCGCTCACCAACGGCGTCTCGGCGTGGCAGGACCAGGGGGCGTCGCTGCGCTACAGCGCGAGCAACCGCGCCGGAGTGGGCGTGAGCGCCGAGCGGCTGCAGCGCTTTGGCATGGAGGACCGGCGCGCCACGGCTGAGTTGTCAATGGCGCTCGGGCGCTGGATCACCGTGGGGGTGGAGGGCGAAGCGAGCGATACGCACCTCATGGTTCCCAGGCAGGGCGGAGCGGCGCAGCTGCATCTCGCGCTCCCCGGGAGCTGGGGGCTCAACCTGCGCGGGGCGCTGCGCCGCTACGACGACAACGACGTGCGCGGCGGCTCGGCGGCGGTGGAGAAGTACTGGGGAAACTCGATGCTGTCGTACACCGCGACGCCCGTGCAGCTGGCGAAACTCGATCCGGTGGTCACGCACAGCGCACGCTACGCGTACTTCTTTGGCGATCGCGGCTCGTTCACGCTGCAGGGATCGGTGGGGAAGGAGGTGGAGGCGCTGGTGGCGACGGGGCCGCTGGTGGCGCCCGTGCGGAGCGTGGGCGCGTGGGGCGCGCTCCCGGTGACGCCGCACCTCGCGCTGACGTGGGCGGGCGACCTCTCGCAGCACGAGGGGTTCTTCACCCGCAAGCGCGCGCAGGTGGGGGTGCGGGTCACGTCGCGTTAGGCGCGTGGCCTCGGACACTTCACGCGTCCAACGTCCCGCATGGCCTCCCCTACTCCAGCCACACCTCCACCTGCCGGTTCGACTCGCTGAGCGAAAAGATCGGGCGCGGGTAGAGTTCTCCCTGCTGCTGCAGGTCGGCCATGATGGCGTCGATCGGGATCTCCTCGGCGCGGACTTTCTCCACCACGTCGTCGGGCATCACCTCGATGAGCCAGCGCGCGCTCTTGGCGGGGAGCGCCACGCTCACGCGCGGGAGATGCGAGGCGAGCCCGTCGAACATCGCGCGCAGGCGACGCTGATACGTGCGATGGACGCGGCGCAGGTGCACGTCGAAGGCGGTGCTGCGCAGCAGCTGCGCGGCGACGGCCTGGTTGAGCACCGCCCCGCCCAGCGAGGTCACGTGATTGAGCGCGGTCAGCGGGGCGATCGCGGTGCGCGCGGCGGCGATCCACCCGATGCGGAGCCCCGGGTAGACGAGCTTGGACAACGTCCCCAGGTAGAGCACCACGCCGTGCAGGTCGATCGCCTTGATGGGAAGTGCCGCAGGGCCCGCGTAGTCGAGCTCCTCGTCGAAGCCGTCCTCCACGATGCGCGTCCGGTGGCGCTCGCACAGCGCCAGGAGCGCTTCGCGATGCGCCGCGCTGGTGGTGATCCCGGTGGGGTTGTGGAAGTTGGGCATCGTGTAGAGGAGCGATGGGCGATGCACGGCCAGCGCGCGCTCGAGTCGCGCGAGATCGAGCCCGCCGGCCGCCATCGGGACCGGAACGATGCGCGCGCGGTGCTGCCGCAGGAGCTGGAGCGCCATCCCGTATCCCGGCGACTCGATCGCGACGGCGTTCCCGGGCGCGATGCGCCAGCGTAGGATGAGGTCGAGGGCGTGCTGCGCCCCGGCGGTGACGAGGATCTCGTCAGGCGCAACGGCGACTCCGTGCCGCGCCATGCGGCGCGCTATGGCGAGGCGAAGGTCGGGCTCGCCCTGCGCGTCGCCGTACTGGCTCAGCCGCTCCACGCCGCTGCCGGCCAGGACGCGCTTCACCGCACGGTGCAGGTCGCGGTGCGGTTCCAGCGTGGGGTCGGGGATGTGCGTGGCGAAGTCGATGCGGGCCAGCGCGCCGTGCGCGCGGAGGCGGGACGCTGCTGGCGGCGCGGCGCCCGCCGCGCGTGAGGGGTGTTGCGGCGCCACGGACTGCACGCTCGCCGCCTCGTCGGGTGCCGGGTTCCGGCGTCCGGGCGCCGGGTCGCGCCAGCGCCGCCTAACGGTGGTGTACGATCCCGGTCGCGACGCCAGCACGCCTTGCGCGCACAGCTCGCGATAGGCGCGCACTACCGTGGTACGATGCACCCCGAGCGCCGCCGCCAGCTGCCGCGTGGGCGGGAGGCGCATCCCGGGCGCGAGCGACCCCTCGGCGACCAGGCGAGCCACATGGTTCAACAGCTGCCGGTAAGCCGGGATTGGGGAGTGGCGATCGATGTCGAGGAGGAGCACGGCAACGGCCCCAGAATTGGACTGCTGGAACTATCGCCAATTGGCTCGTTTGTGGCGACCGATTTCAGTCTACGTTCCTCGGGACCCACTCGCCGCCCAGCATGCCATGAATCCCGCGTTCGCCAACTCCTACGCCGACGACCGGCGCGCTGATGCGTACGCCCGCCTCGACTTTCCGGGGAGCTACTACCTGGCCTTTCGCGACATCCCGGCCCTCATCGGGGACGTCACCACGGGTCTGGTGGCGCTCGACTTCGGATGCGGCGCCGGGCGCTCGACGCGATTCCTCGCCCGGCTCGGCTTCCACGTCATCGGCGTCGACATCTCGCCCGAGATGCTGGCGCAGGCGCGCCGCCTCGACCCGGCTGGAGACTACCGACTGGTTGCCGACGGCGAGTTCACGGGGATCGCGGCGGGGTCGGTGGACCTGATACTCTGCGCCTTCACCTTCGACAACATTCCCGGGTGGGAGCGGAAGGTGGCGCTCTTCACGGCCATGCGCGCAGCACTGCGCCCCGGGGGACACATCATCAACCTCGTCTCGTCGCCCACGCTGTACGAGCACGAGTGGGCGTCGTTCTCCACCAAGGACTTTCCGGGAAACCGAGGCGCGCGGACCGGCGACATCGTGCGCACCGTCATCCTCGACACCGACGACCATCGCCCGGTGGACGACGTCTTCTGGAGCGAGGCTGACTATGAGGAGGTCTATCGGCGGGCCGGGCTCGCGGTGCAGCGCCTGCATCGCCCGCTCGGCACTGCGGCCGATCCGTGCACCTGGGTCAACGAGGAGCGGTTGTCGCCGTGGAACGTGTACGTGCTGGCGTCCGCCTAACGCCGATCGGCGCCGCGCCCTACTCCAGCCAGACCTCGACCTGCCGGTTGGACTCGCTGAGCGTAAAGATCGGGCGCGGGTAGAGCTCTCCCTGCTGCTGCAGGTCGGCCATGATGGCGTCGATCGGGATCTCCTCGGCGCGGACCTTCTCCACCACGTCGTCCGGCATCACCTCGATGAGCCAGCGCGCGCTCTTGGCGGGGAGCGCCACGCTCACGCGCTCCTCGCCGTCGCGCATCACCCGCACCATGAGGTTCTGCGCGGGGGCGCCGGGAGCGGCGCTCTTGGTGGTGAAGAACGAGCGGACCCAGGTGTAGGGGCAGCGCGCCATCGGGCGGTGGGTGAGGGACGCAGGCAACTGGGGGCGAGCGGACGCCCCATGACCTGAGTATCGGCCCGGCCGCCCATCTCCACACCGCGCGCGAAGTGCGCACCGCCCGTATGTCGTGACGCGATCCGCACCACGAAGGGTGCCGCGGATCGCCTACGCCGAGGTCGCTGGCTGCACGAGGTTGATCAGGTTTCCGCAGGTGTCATCAAAGACGACCGCGGTGATCACGCCGTAGTGCTGCGGCTCCCCTCGGAAGACCACCCCTTTGGCCTTGAGGCGCTCGAACTCGCTGGCGATGTCGGCGGTCATGAAGGCCGTGGCGGGGATCCCGGCGTCATAGAGCGCCTTCTGGAAGTCGCGCGCCGGGGGAAAGGCCATCGGCTCGAGGACGAGTTCGACGCCATGCGCGCCCTCGGGCGAGGTGACGGTGAGCCAGCGGAAGGCGCCCATGGGAATGTCGTGCTTCTTCTGGAAGCCGATGATGTCGGTGTAGAAGGCGAGTGCCTTGTCCTGGTCGTCGACGAGGAGGCTGGTGAGGGTGATCTGCATGGCTCAGTGGGTTGGTTGCCGAGAATCGCGCTTGGTGGTGAAGATCGCCTTGGGAATCATCACGTGCGCTCCCACGTTGCCGTCGACGAGCTGCGTGATGCGGACATCGCAGGCGACGCTGGCGAGCATGTAGGCCTCCTCACGTGACAGCCCCTTTTCGCGCGCGAGGAAGTCGATGGCCTGACGAAGCGCCGTCTTGGTCGCCGTCACGAGGTCCTTGTCGGCCCCCATGGCGATCCAGTGCGTCGGCGTCTCGCCGCGCGGCCAGGTGAGCGACATGTCCTTGCGCACGAAGACGTCGATGACCCCCACGAGCGACGTCTCCAGCGCCGTGATGTCGACCTCGCCATCGCCCTGCCCCGCGTGGCCGTCGCCCAGCTGCAGCAACGCCCCCGGCACGTGCACCGGAATGTAGAGCGTGGTCCCCGCGACGAGTTCCTTGTTGTCGAGATTGCCGGCGTGCATGTGCGGCGGGGCGCTGCTCACGCGGCCGATTGCGGCTGGCGGTGCCACGCCGATGCTCCCGAAGAAGGGCTTGAGCGGGATGTCGATCCCCGGCGCGAAGTGCGCCATCATCGCCCGCTTGTCGAGCGGGATGATCTTCATCTGCCGAGTGGGGAAGTCCTCGGGGATGAAGCCGCTGGTGGGGCCGAAGGCGTTGTAGGCGTAGGGAATGGCGAGGTCGATCTTCTTGAGGCGCACCTCGAGCACGTCACCCGGCTCGGCCCCTTCCACGTAGATCGGTCCGGTGAGAATGTGGCCGCCGGGGCCACGATCCTTCACGCTATCGACGATGGCGCGCAGCGATGGTTCCACGTCCTCCGGCCTCACGCCGGCCGCTTCGAGTCGCGCCGGGGTCGACGTAAGGAGCGTCCCGATCGTGATCTCGTCGCCAGATGCAACGCGCAGCGCCGGCGCGGCATCGGCCCAGTAGTAGCCGTAGGCGACGGTGGAGGGCGAGGGCATGAGGCGGTGGCGCCGCGGGGGAGGCGGCGAGGGTGCATTCGCAGGCGCGTGTGGTGCCGCCTGGCGCGTCGCGGACGCAGGCCCGCCCCCCGTCCGCGCCGATTGCTGCGCATGGAGCGGCGGCGTAGCGAATGGCGAGGCCGCGAGCGGTGCGAGGAGCGTCGTCGTGGCAACGAGGAGCGCGGTCCGGTGAGCGCGCGCGACGGGACGTTCCGAGTCTCGAGCAGCGTTCATGGATGGGTCGCTCGTTAGGGATGCCGTACGTCGGGGGCGTCCGGGCTATCCGCCCGATGCCTTCATGCGCTCCGCATCCGCCAACCACCCCCGCCGCACCTGCTCGATGGGGATGCTGGACTGGTACGGCTTGATGTCGAGGATCGGCGAGCCGTCGAGCATGTCGACGCCACGCACCTTGAGCGTCGCCCCGTCGCGCCCGAGCAGCTCGACGACGGTGAGCCCGATGGGATTGGGGCGCGCCGGCATGCGCGTGGCGAAGACGCCGTGCGGCTTGCCGTCAGCGCGCGCCCGCGACATCAGCGAGTAGCCTTCGATGCGGTCGAAGACCCAGAGGACGTAGAGGTGCGAAAAGCCCTCGATGTCTGTCAGCCCTGCCTCGAGCTCGGGGCGCAGCACGAGCTCGCCCTCGGTCACGTGCTTGGCGCCGAGCCCCTTCGGGACCTGCTCCATGGTCGCGAAGGGAGAGCGCACGACGCCGATCGGTTCGAACGAGATCATCGCTGCTGCGGTGGACGTGGTGCCGGATGCGGCGGAACGACAGTCATCAATCCTCGTTGGTCGTCGCCCGCGTCTGCCACCCCGCCAGCTGCTTCCCCACGGGGAGCTCGCGCACGCGCACGCCGGTCGCGGCGAAGATCGCATTCGCGATCGCCCCGCCCGCCGGCGGCACGCCGGGCTCGCCGATCCCGCCCGGGAGTCCCTCGCTCTCCACCAGGTGCACGTCGACCACGCGCGGCGCCGCCTTCATGCGCGTGACCTGGTAGTCGCGGAAGTTGGATTGCACCACCTTCCCCTGCGCGAACGACACCTCGCTATAGAGCGTGTTGCTCATCGCCATGATGAGCGCCCCCTCCATCTGCGACTTCGCACGATCGGGGTTGGCGACGAAGCCGGCGTCGACGGCGACCGTGGCCTTGGGGACGAGGACCGTCCCGTCGGGGAGCACCTCGACCTCGACGACCATCGCCACGTACGACAGGAACGAGCGGTGGATCGCGATCCCGCGCCCCTTGCCGCGCGGGAGCTTGGCCCCCTTCCACCCGCTCTTGTCCATCACGATCTGCACCAGGCGCTTGGCGCGCGCGGTATCGAGCGGATGGTCGGCCCAGGTGGCGCCGTAGTTGCTGGCCGGGGCCACGAGCCCCGCCTTGGAGAGGTCCACCTGCCGGTCGCTCCCCATCAGCTGCAACAGGAAGTCGCCGGTGTCCTGCTTGGCGGCGCGCGCCAGCTCATCGACAAACGAGCCGATGGCGAAGCCGTGGTGGATGGCGTTGACGGAGCGATACCACCCGATGCGCGCCATGGCCACGGCGGGGCACGCCTCGACGCTCATGTTGGGGATGTCGAAGGGGATGTCGCTCGCCCCGTTCGTCAGTTCATCGGCCTCGGGGCCCGGGACATTCGGCGCAAAGGTAGCGCTGATGGCCGGATACGCCGAGCGGTGGAGCCACGCGGTGACCTTGCCTGACGAGTCGAGCGCCGCCTCGAGGCGGTGCGCAGCGACGCTGTGATAGTACGAATGGCGCAGGTCGTCCTCGCGCGTCCACTGCACGCGCACCGGGGCGCCCACCTCGCGGGCGAGATAGGCCGCTTCGCACACGTAGTCAGGCTTGGACTTCCGCCCGAAGCCGCCCCCCAGCAGCGTCACGTGCACCGTGATGTTGGCCAGGTCCACCTTGAGGAACTCGGCCAGCGTCTTGCGCGTGTCCATGGGCGACTGCGTGCAGGCCCAGGCTTCGACCTTCCCCCCCTCCACCTTCGCGATCGCCGCCACCGGCTCCATCTGCGCGTGCGAGAGGTGCGGCACGTAGTACTCGGCGCTGAGCTTGCGGCTGGCGGAGGCGAGGACGGCGGTCGCATCGCCGTTGGTGCGCCCCGCCTTCCCCGGCTTGCGCACCGACTCCATCAGCGCCGCCTTGTACGACACCGAGTCGTAGGCCTTGTTGGGACCATCGTCCCACGTGACCTTGAGCGCGTCGCGCCCCTTCATCGCGGCCCAGGTGTTCTTCGCCACCACGGCCACGCCGCCTAACGGGAGGAAGGCGCCGGGCATCGGCCCGTCGGGGAGGCGGATCACCTTCTCCACCCCCGGCACCTTGAGCGCCGCGCTGTCGTCGACGCTCACGACCTTGCCGCCCCACACGGCGGGGCGTGCGATCACGGCGACCTTCATCCCCGGAAGGACGACGTCGGCGGCATAGGTCGCCGTCCCCGTCGTCATCGGCTTGAGGTCGATCGACGTGATCCCCTTCCCTTCCCAGCGACGCTCGGCCTTGGTCTTGATGCGCACGCGCTCCTTGGCCGGCATCGGGAGGGCGCGTGCCGTGGCCACGAGGGCGCCGAACGCCTTCTTGCGCCCGCTTGCCGTGTGCACCACCTCGCCGTTCGCCGCCTTCACCTCGCTCGCGCTCACCCCCCACTCCTTGGCCGCGGCGTCCTCCAGCAGGGCGCGCACGGTGGAGCCGGCCTCGCGGTACTTGGAGAGGAAGTCGCGGATCGACGTCGAGCCGTCGGTGTTCTGGCTCCCGTACTTGGGCTCATCGCCCACCGCCTGCTCCACTCGGCAGTTCGCCCAGTTGGCCTCCATCTCATCGGCGAGGATCATTGGCATCGTCGTGCGGATCCCCTGCCCCATCTCCGAGCGATGGCAGACGAGGGTGACAATCCCGTCCTCGCCCAGCTTGATGTACGCGTGCGCCTCCCACGGCTCGGCGGCCGCCCCCCCCGTGAGGAGTCGTTCCGCCGCCTCCAACCGGCGAATGCCGAAGGGACCTGCGGCGAAGAGCAAGCCGCCCACGCCGAGCAGCTTGACGAGGTCGCGACGCCCGGCGTCCACCGTGTGGTCGTGCGTTCCATCGGTCGCCGCGGGCGACATCCACGGCAGGTAGTCGCGCGCGCTCATGACCGCTTCTCCGCCGCCGCCTTGATCGCGGCGCGAATGCGTGGATAGGTCCCGCACCGGCAGATGTGCCCGTTCATCGCGGCATCGATGTCGGCGTCGGTGGGGTGGGGGGTGTTCTTGAGCAGGTTGACGGCCTGCATGATCTGCCCGCTCTGGCAGAAGCCGCACTGCGGGACGTCGAGGGCGCGCCACGCCTCCTGCACCGGGTGCGACCCGGTGGTGTTGAGCCCCTCGATGGTGACGACGCTCGCCCCCTGCAGCGTCTGCATGCGCCGCGTGCAGGCGCGCGCCGGCGTGCCGTCGACGTGCACGGTGCAGGCGCCGCACTGGGCGATGCCGCAGCCGTACTTGGTCCCGGTCAGCTGCAACTCGTCGCGCAGGAACCAGAGCAACGGCATGGTGGGATCGCCGTCGAACGTGCGCGAGACGCCGTTGACGGTGAGGGTGATCGCAGCGGCGGCTGCCGGCGTGTCAGGGGCGGTGCTCATGGAGACTCCCGAAGGGCGGACCAGCGGTCGGTGGGCCCCTGAGTTTGAGCCGCGGACGCCCAATGCGCCAGCGCCATTCGCCGGGGCGCGCTTCCCGGCCGACTCAGCTCAACAACAACTCCAGCTCTTCCCTCCCAAGACTCGCCACCACCGAGTTGTCGGCCCGGATGATGGCGTCGGCCAGGTCGCGCTTGGTCTCCTGCAGCGCCAGCACCTTCTCCTCCACCGTGTCGCGGGCAATGAGGCGCTGGGCAAAGACGCGGCGCGTCTGCCCGATGCGGTGCGCACGGTCGATGGCCTGCGCCTCGACCGCAGGATTCCACCACGGGTCCAGGAGGTACACGTACTCGGCCGCCGTGAGGTTGAGCCCAACGCCACCCGCCTTGAGGGAGACGAGGAAAACCTTGCAGTCGGGATCCTCCTGGAACTCGGCGACGACATGCTGCCGGTCCTTGGTCTCCCCGTCGAGGTAGGCGTAGCGCACCCCTTGCAGGTCCATCTGCGAGCGCACGATGGAGAGGAGCGAGGTGAACTGCGAGAAGACGAGCACCTTGTGGTCTTCGGCGGTGGCCTCGGCCACGCGCGTGAGGAGCATGTCGATCTTGCTGCTCGAATCGGCGCGACGCGCCGGATCGACGAGGCCGGGGTGGCACGCCGCCTGGCGCAGGCGCAGGAGCGCCTCCAGGACGTGCATCTTGCTGCGCCCCAGCCCCTGCTGCTCGATGCGCCCCAACAGCGAATTGCGGTAGTGATCGCGCAGCTCGTTGTAGAGCGCGCGCTCCTTGGGCGAGAGATCGACGACGAGCGTCTGCTCCAACCGCTCGGGAAGCTCCGGCGCCACCTGCGCCTTGGTGCGGCGCAGGATGTACGGGCGCACCGCGCGCGCCAGCAGCGTGCGCGCTTCCTCGCGCTCCTCGGCGTTCCCCGGCGAGTCGAGGCGCCTGACGAGTGAGCCGAAGACCGACGCCTTGCCGAGCATCCCGGGGTTCAGGAACTCGAGCAACGACCAGAGCTCGGCCAGGCGATTCTCGATCGGCGTACCGGTCATCGCCAGGCGGTGGCGCGCACGAATGAGGCGCGCCGCCTTGGCCCCCTCGGTGCCGGCGTTCTTGATCGCCTGCGCCTCGTCGAGGATGGCGTAGTCGAACTCCAGCTCGCGCAGCATCGCGACGTCGCGGCGCAGCGTGCCGTACGTGGTGATGATGAGGTCGTAGTCCGCCAGGTGCGCCGCCGTGCGCTTGCGATCGGGGCCGCCGTGCACGAGGAGGCGCAGCTTGGGGGTGAAGCGCGCCGCTTCCTGTTCCCAGTTGAAGACGAGCGAGCGCGGGACCACGACGAGCGAGGGGCCGGCCTTCTCCTCGCGCCGCTTGTCGAGCAGCGCGAGGACCTGCACCGTCTTGCCCAACCCCATGTCGTCGGCCAGGCAGCCGCCGAAGCCGAAGTCGCGCAGGAAGTAGAGCCAGCCGAGTCCGTCCTTCTGGTAGGGGCGCAGCGTTCCCACGAAGTTGGGCGGCGCCTCGGCGGGGTGCACCCCTTCGAAGCGCAGCAACTGCTGGCGCGCGTGTTCGAAGGCGGCGTCGGTGTCGGCTGGCGGAAGGGCGCTGAGGAGGACGTCGAGGACGCCGAGCTGCTTGGCGGAGAAGCGGAGGTTGCCGCCGACCATCGTCCCGGCAGCCGCAAGGAAGCCCGACTTCTCCAGCCACTCGCCGTCGAGCATCCCGAGCGAGTCGTCGCTCAGCTTCACGGTGCGGTCGCCACGACGGAGCGCGGCGAGCAGCTCGGGGAGCGACGCGCTGACGCCGTTGCCGAAGGCGAGCGACGCTCCCAGGTCGAACCAATCGATCCCTGAGGTGACGGAGACCGAGAGGTCGCCCGCCGGGCGCAACAGGCGTCCGTCGAACTCGACGAGCCATCCCTCGCGAGAGAGCTCGAAGGCGACGTCCTCGCCGCGCGACTCGTTGAGGCGGCGCACGTAGCGCGCCTGGGCGTAATCGTACTCCCAGCGGAAGCCGGCCTGCTCCAGGCGGCGGGCGAAATTCTCCTCGGCACCTCGGTTGCGCCTGACGATGCGGCGTTCGTCGCCCTGGAAGAGCGCGGCCGAGGCGGCGTCCTCGGCCACCACGTCGCCGTCGTAGTCGAAGGCGAGCTGTCCCTCGAACTTGGCCGGGCTCCACGGGGTGCGCGGGACGGGGCGCAGGGCGAGGCGCGGAAGCGGCGCCCCCTCGTGCGTCGACAGCTGCAACTCGGTGGGGAGTTCCAGCGGCGGGAGGTGCGGGAGGGCGTGCAGTTCGGCCACGAGCTCTTCCGCCTCGCGCGTCGCCACCTCGACGCGCGTGTCGCTGCGCAGCGCGGGGACGAGGTCAAAGGCGCCGTGGTCGATCCAGCGCGCCGCCTTGCCGCGGGCGATGAGGAGCGACTCGCGCATGAAGAGGATCGGTTCGCCGAGGAGCATGACCTCCTCGCCGCGCGCGAGGTGCCCTTCCAGGCGGTAGCCGCGCGTCCAGTGGTCGTCGACGTGCTCGTCGCTCGTCTCGCCCGGCTGGCGCTCCACGGGAACCACCGCCAGCCGCAATTCCCACGGATCGCCGTCGTCCCATCCCAGCGCGACGAGTTCCTCGGCCTTGGGCGTCGGGCGCACGAAGGCGCGCCCCGAGTCGCACATGCGCTTGAGCGTCGTCTCGAAGGCGGCGGCGGCCAGGATGAAGCGGCGCGTGCTGCTCCCGGGGGCGTAGTGCCCGAACTCGGGTTGCGCGCCCAGCAGGAGCTGCGCGACTTCGCGATCGACGAGCTCGGGCGCCGAGAGCCACTGGGCACGCGTGAGGCGGAACTGGCGCGGCGCTCCCCACTCGCCGTTCTTCTGCAGCGACTGCATCGCGAGCTCGACGAGGAGCCCCTCCTGCCGCTCGAAGGTGAGCGGGATGTCGACGATGTAGGCGATGCGCTTCCCCTCGGGGAAGGCGCTGCTCTCGCGCTTCTGGGCGTCGGTGGCCGGCGCCATGAGCGGGGCCAGGGCGCGCAGCTGCTGCACCCAAGGGCGCGGGTCGGCCGGGCGCTGGGCACGAATGGCCGGGTGCTCCGGTTCCGGCTGTCGCGCGGCGAGGTCGCGCTGGCGCGCTTCCTCGGCCTCGCGGGCCGCCTGGCGTTCGATCTCGCGGCGGCGTTCCAGCTCGCGCTCCTCGGCCTCGCGTGCGGCGCGCGCCTCGGCGTGGTACGACTCGTCCGGCGTGTGGGGGAGCTGCCCCGCGCGGTCGCAGGTGACGAGCGCCGCCCACATGTGCTCGCAGTTGCCGTATTCCTCCGCATACGAGCAGCTGCAATGCAGTTCGAGCCGGTCGCCGGGGATGGCGCGGATTGACAGGTGCAACGGCTCGACGCCGGGGATCGTGGCGCGCACCACCGCCGCATCGGCGTGGTCGACCTGGACCTTGCGGGCGCGCACGATGGCGTCTCCCTTGGCACGGAGC
The DNA here is from genome assembly GCA_046327755.1 of Gemmatimonadaceae bacterium. Lineage (GTDB taxonomy): Bacteria > Gemmatimonadota > Gemmatimonadetes > Gemmatimonadales > Gemmatimonadaceae > SCN-70-22. The sequence continues at coordinate 369,831 of JAXLXW010000005.1, read as the reverse complement.
GGCGGGGAGAAGGTGACGGCGACTTTCTTGGGGATCGGCACGAAGCGGTGCGGCTTGGACGACGGGAGGGGAACCGCGAAAGCTACCGAGGTCAGCGGCCAAACGGGACAGCCCACCGGGGACTTTCTCCCTGCTGGGGCGTTGGTCCCTGCGAGCGACGCCTCATCCCATTGGATTGGCACTTCGCGCCGGGGGGCGCCGTAGGTTGGTGAGGATGAACGCACCCCGGGGGGGCCCGGGGGGTGGCGGCCACCCGCCCGGTGGCCGCGTGGACGACCAACCCGAATCCCGCTCATGACTTCGAGACGTGACTTCCTGAAGACCGGCGGCGTGGCGGCCGGTGCGCTCGCCCTCTCGGGGGCGATGCGCACGGCCGACGCCGCGATTCCCCGCGTGCGCCACGTGGCAACCGCGCCGGAAATGGACGCGGTGGTGAAGGAGCTCCTGATGGAGGCGCTCAACGCCGCCAAGATGGCCGGCGCCTCGTATGCCGACGCCCGCATCGGGCGCTACCTGCAGAACTTCGTGGTGACGCGCGAGCAGCAGATCATCAACGTCGTCGACACCGACTCCATCGGAATCGGCGTGCGCGCGCTGGTCGACGGAACATGGGGATTCGCCGCCTCGCGCGACCTCACCAAGGCGGGGGTCGCGGCGGCGGCGAAGGAGGCGGCGGCGATCGCCAAGGCCAACCGCGTGGCGCGCGACCGGATGATCACGCTGGCCCCCGCGCCGGCGGTGCCGAACGCGAGCTGGAAGAACGCCTACGAGATCGACCCCTGGACGATCCCGGTCGAGGAGAAGGCCGACCTCCTCATCAAGGCAAATGCGGCGGGGATGAAGGCGCCCAACGTGAAGTTCGTCTTCAGCGCCTTCTTCTTCCGCAAGCAGGAGCGCAACTACGCCAACACCGACGGCTCGGTGATCGCGCAGACCATCGTGCAGAGCGCGATCCAGCAGCAGTTCACCGCGGTGAGCCCCGACTTCAGCGACTTCCAGAACCGCGGCAACACCATGCCCCCGGTGGGGCGCGGGTGGGAGTGGGTGCTGCAGCAGAACCTGGTGCAGAACGCCGCCAAGTGGGGGGACGAGGCGAGCCAGAAGCTCAAGGCGAAGCCGGTCGAGGTGGGGCGCTACGACCTGGTGCTGCACCCGTCGCACTTGTGGCTGACGATCCACGAGTCGATCGCGCACCCCACCGAGCTCGATCGCGCGATGGGGTACGAGGCCAACTACGCCGGGACGTCGTTCGTGTCGCCGCCCAGCGACATGCTGGGGAAGTTCAAGTACGGCCCCGAGTTCATGAACATCCAGGGCGATCGCTCGCAGCCCGGCGCGCTCGCCACCGTGGGCTACGACGACGAGGGCGTGGCGCCTGACGAGTTCCTGATCATCAAGCACGGGAAGGTCAACGACTACCAGACCACGCGCGAGCAGGCGGCGTGGCTCGACTGGTGGTACAAGGCGCAAGGGAGGGAGGCCCGCTCGCACGGCTGCTCCTACGCCGACAACTGGAGCAGCGTGCAGTTCCAGCGCATGCCCAACGTGTCGCTGCTGCCTGGAGAGAAGGAGCAGTCGTTCGAGGACCTCATCGCCGCCACCGACAAGGGGATCGCGATCGTGGGCGACGGGTCGTTCTCCATCGACCAGCAGCGCTATAACGCGCAGTTCGGCGGGCAGCTCGCCTACGAGATCAAGGGGGGGAAGGTCGTCGGGCTCCTCAAGGACGTCGCCTACCAGATCCGCACGCCGGACTTCTGGAACGCGATGGACATGATCGGCGGGAAGAAGTCGTACGAGGTGTGGGGATCGTTCTTCGACGGGAAGGGGCAACCGGGACAGGTGAACGCCGTGAGCCACGGCTCCGTCCCCGCGCGCTTCCGCAACGTCAACGTGATCAACACCGGTCGCAAGGCCTGACCCCCTACCTGAGCACAACATGCGACGCAACAACTTCAGTGAAGTGGTCACCGCGCCGGCACGGCTCTACGACCGCGACGGGACCATCGCCCCAAACGACGCGATCATGTCACGTGACGAGGCGCAGGCCCTCGTCGAGCGCATCAAGAAGTTCTCGAAGGCCGAGGCGGTCGAGGTGCAGATCTTCGGCGGCACCACGACCAACGTGCGCTTCGCCGACAACCAGATGTCGACCGCCGGCGGCGTGAGCGACTTCCAGGTGGGGGTGCAGAGCTACTTCGGCGCCAAGCACGCGGTCGTCACCACCAACGAGGTGACCGACGAGGCGCTCAGGGGCGCCGTGGAGAAGTCGGAGAAGCTCGCCCGACTTGCGCCTGACGACCCCGAATCGATGCCGCAGCTCCCGCCGCAGCAGTACCAGCCCGTGGAGGCGTACTTCCCCTCGGTGGCCAACATGTCGGCGGAGGAGCGGGCGAGGATCGCCCTCACCGCGCTCGCCCCGTGCCGGGCCGCCAACGACCTCACCGCCGCCGGTTACCTCGAGAACCGCGCCTACTTCTCCGCTTTCGGCACCAGCGCGGGGCTCTTCGCCTATCATCGCGCCACCAGCAGCAACTACACGCTCACGGTGCGCACCAAGGATGGCACCGGCTCCGGCTGGGCCGGCGCCGAGCATAACGACGCGCGCCTGGTCGACTATGAAGGGGTGAGCAAGCGCGCGATCGAGAAGGCGCGCGCCTCGCGCAACCCCGTCGCCATCGAGCCCGGGCGCTACACCGTGATCATGGAGCCGCAGGCGGTGGGCGACCTGTGCCAGCTCATCGGCTTCTACGCCGACGCGCGCGCCACCGACGAGGGGCGCTCCCCCTTCGTGAAGCCGGGGGGCGGGACCAAGATCGGGGAGAAGATCCTCGACGCGCGCATCAACATCTACGCCGATCCGTTCGACCCCATGGTGCGCGCACAGCCCTACGATGGCGACGGGCTGCCGCTGGGGCGGCAGGAGTTCATCAAGGACGGCGTGCTCAAGACGCTGTACTACTCGCGCTTCTGGGCGAAAAAGAAGGGGGTGCAGCCGACCGGGGCCCCGACGTCGTTCCTGATGAGCGGCGGCAACGCGTCGATCGACGACCTCATTGCCTCGACGCCGCGCGGGATCCTGGTCACGCGTCTCTGGTACCTGCGCGAGGTGGACCCGCGCACGATTCTCTACACCGGGCTCACGCGCGACGGGACCTTCCTCATCGAGAACGGGAAGATCACGAAGGCGGTGAAGAACTTCCGCTTCAACGACTCCCCGCTCTTCATGCTCAACAACGTCGAGGCGCTGGGCCGGCCGGAACGGCTGGCGGGGACCGAAGCGGGCGGGGCGGTGGTGGTGCCCGCGGTGAAGGCGCGGGACTTCAACTTCACGTCGCTGTCGGACGCAGTCTGACGAACGGACGGGGGACGGGAGACGGGAGTGCGTCCGCGGCGATGCCGCGGGCGCGCTTCGTTTGAGGGGGTAGGGTGTCGCTTGGAACTGCAAGGGTTGCGGTTCGCGGTGCGTGTCGCGAGTGATACGGGGTTGCGTCGATTCGCACCGCATCCGCTCAGCGCCCCATGACAGCGCTCTTCGACTCGCCCGAGGCCATCTACGGATTGCTGGTCATCGGGCTCTTCATCGTCCCTCGCGTCCTGCAGCGATTTCGCCTTCCCGCAGCGATCGTCGCGCTCGGGTTGGGCGCGGTGGCCGGGATGGAGTTCGGCCTGTTCCAGCACGACGACACGGTGCAGCTGTTCTCGATCTTCGGCATTGTGGCGCTCTTCCTCTTCGCAGGGTTGGAGGTGGAGCTGCACGAGCTGCGCGAGGGAATCACGGTCCTCACGCAGCACGTCGTGATCCAGGTCGTGATGCTTGCCGCTGGCAGCGTGCTCTGCGCGTCAGCGCTCGACCTCGAGCCACGGGCGGCGATGCTGTACGCCCTGGCCCTCTTGACCCCGTCCACCGGCTTCATCCTCGACTCGCTCCCCAGCTTCGGCCTCGACAAGCTGGGGCAGTTCTGGGTGAAGTCGAAGGCGATCGCCACGGAGATCGTCGCCCTCGTCATCCTCCTGTTTGTCGTGCAGTCGTCGAGCGCCGCGCGGCTCGGGGTATCGCTGCTGGCGCTGGGCGCGATGATCATCGTGCTCCCGGTGGTCTTCCGGCTCTTCGCGCGCGTCATCGCGCCCTATGCGCCAGACGCCGAGTTCACGTTTCTGATCCTCGTCGCGCTCATCTGCGCCTACATCACCCGCACGTTGGGGGTGTACTACCTGGTCGGCGCCTTCGTCGTTGGGGTGAGCGCCGTTCGCGTGCGACAGGAGTTGCCCGCCCTGAGCTCGGAGAAACTCCTGGCGGGCGTCCAGCTCTTCGCCTCGTTCTTCATTCCGTTCTACTTCTTCAAGGCGGGAGTCGCGCTCCAGCGCGAGTCGTTCACCTCCTCCGCCGTCGGACTTGGCATCGCATTCACGTTGATGCTGGTGCCGCTCAAGGTCGGCGTTGTTGCGCTCCATCGACGCGTGTCGCTCCGGAATGACTGGGGGCGCGGAGCCCGCGTGGGGCTGGCGCTCGTCCCGACACTCGTCTTCACGCTCGTCATTGGCGGCATCCTGCGCGATCGATTCGCGCTCTCCGACGCTTTGTACGGCGCGCTGGTGGTGTTCACGATCATCAATACGATGATCCCGGGATTCCTCCTGCATGCCCCTCCCCCGGCCTTCGAATCGCCGACGATCCCCACGGCGCCTCCACACGCCGCCTTCGTGCCCGACGGACGCGACTCAAGCGCCGCGTCGTAGGGTCGAAGGTGTGCGCGCGCGATGAGGGCGCGCAGCGGCCGGGATCGGTTGGATACACAAGGGGTTCCGACCCTCCCGGCAGCGGCGTACGTTGCATGGGTGATGGCGACTCACGTGGACGCGACGGTCGCGCGGTTTCCCCGCGATTTCCTCTGGGGCGTGGCGACCTCGGCGTACCAGATCGAGGGGGCGCTCGAAGCTGACGGGCGTGGGCGATCCATCTGGGACAGCTTCGCGGAGCGTCCCGGCGCGATCGAACGCGCGGAGACGGCCGCCGTCGCATGCGACCACTACCATCGGCTCGAGGAGGACCTCGCGCTGCTGCGCCGACTTGGAGTGGGAAGCTACCGATTCTCGATCGCGTGGCCCCGCATCCAACCGAGCGGAAGCGGGGCGGTGAACCCCGCCGGACTCGACTTCTACGACCGCCTGGTCGACGGGCTGCTGGCGCGCGGGATCCGCCCCTTCCCCACGCTGTACCACTGGGACCTCCCGCAGGCACTCGAGGACGCCGGCGGGTGGGCCGCGCGCGACACCGCCGCGCGCTTCGTCGATTATGCCGCACGAGTCGCGCGCGCCCTCGGCGACCGCGTGCGCGACTGGTCGCTGTTCAACGAGCCGTTCATCTTCGCCTCGCGCGGCTACCTCCTGGGACGGTATGCCCCCGGACGACAGAGCCTGCGCGACTTCCTGCGCGCGGTGCACGTGATCACGATGGCGCACGCCGACGGCTTCCGCGCCGTGAAGAGCGAGCGCCGCGACCTTCGGGTGGGCTCCGTCTTCGCCCTCGCACCGTGCGAGGCGGCCACCGACTCGCCAAGCGATCAGCAAGCGACGCGGTACGCCGACGCTGTCTTCAATCACCTGTTTCTCGGGCCATTGATGACAGGGCAGTATCCCCAACCGTTCCTCGACAGCATACCGCTCGAAGCGCTGGCCATGGAGCCGGGCGACGATGGGCGGATGCGCGTGCCGCTCGACTTCGTTGGGGTGAATACCTACTACCGGCTCGTGGTGAGCAGTGGCGGCGACAATCGCCCCGACCTTCCGTACTTCCTGTTCGACGTGCTGTCGGACGAGCGCACCACCGGCGCGCACGCCGACTTCACCACGGCATCGACACGCGTGCTTCGCATCGAGAGTGCCTTCGGGCGCAGCGAAGGACATCGGACGGCGATGGGATGGGAGATCTGGCCGCGCGCGTTGCATGACGTGCTCGTGAATGTGACACGCACGTACGGGCGCATTCCGCTCGAGGTGTGCGAGAGCGGCTGCGCCTTCGACGAGCATCCGGCCGCAGACGGCATCGTGCACGACGATGGGCGCGTGCACTATCACCAGGGGCACCTCCTCGCGGTCGCCGACGCCATCGCCGCTGGCGCCGACGTGCGCAGCTATCATGCGTGGAGCCTGTACGACAACTTCGAGTGGGCCTCCGGATATCGCCCGCGGTTCGGCATCGTGCACGTGGACTTCGCGACGCAGCGCCGCACGCTGAAGCGGTCGGGGGAGTGGTATCGCGCGATCTGTCACGCCGCCCGTACGCGCGCTGCCGCCGACGGTGCATCGTCGGTGCAAGGTGAAGGCAACCTCGAACCGTTGCGCGGGTATGGTTCCTGATGCCCCCCGTGCTCCTCTTCTCCGACGTGGATGGAACGCTGCTGGACGGCGCCGGGCGATACGCGGTGACACGGGATGACCTCGCGCCGCTCGCCGATCGCGTCCTCCTCGTGCTCGCCTCCAGTCGGACCGTGCTCGAGCTCTCACGCAACCAGCGCGACTTGGGGATCACGGCCCCCGTGGTGGCCGAGAATGGCGCCGTGGTGGCCTTGCCTTGGGACGATCGGCTGCACGACGCCGGCCCTCGCGAGCTCATCGACGATCGGGAGTGGTGCGTCCTTCCGCTCGGCATCCCGGCGGATCGTCTGCGAGAGGCCGTTCAGCAGGCGGCACACGCGCTCGACGTTCGATACGTGGACCAGCGTGACCTCGACGCGACGACCGATCGGCGTCACTCCGTCCTCGTGCGCCCCGTCGCCGGTGCCGCGTGGCACTCGCTCGATCCCCTGGTCCAGTACCTGCGAGTCCGGGGCCTCTTCGTCTCGTCCGGCGGCTCGTGGCTCGCGGTCACCGGTCGGGTCGAGAAGGGAGACGGCGCCCGGGCGCTGCGAGCGCAGATGAATCAACTCGGCGTGCGTTACGCAGCGGTGGCCGCGGTCGGGGATGGCGACAACGATACGTCGCTCCTCCTGGCGGCCGACCTCCGCTTCGCCATGCGGCGCGAGGATGGCAGCTGGCTCCCCGCGCTGCGCGACCTTCCGAACGTCGAGTGCGTTTCCACCGCCGGCATCGCGGGCTGGCGTGACGTGCTGCATCGATTGACCACCCTGCAGGAGGCCTGATGCTCCCACTCGTCCGGACGCCCCCACGCTGGACGCTGAGCGTGCTCACCATCCCCAAGCGCGAGCCGTACCTGTTGCAGCTGCTGGAATCGCTGGGCGAGGCCCGGCTGCCGCGAGGCACCGTGGTTGACGTGGTGTACAACTGGGACACGCGCGAGCGCCCGCACGAAGTCGTACGGCGCCTGCGCAAGGCACCGCGCGGCCTCGCGGTGAATGTGCACTTCAACACCCAACGTCCAACGATCGGCAGCGGGCGCATCCAGCAGCTCAACCACTGCAAGACGCCGCTCCTCGCCTTCATCGACGACGACCTCACGGTGCACGGCGACCTGCTGGGGGTGCTGGAGGAGCAGCTGCGTCGCCTTCCGGTGGGGATCGTCGGAGTGCAGTCGCTGGTGGAGGACACGGATCGCCGCTTCAAGCCGCGGCGGGCCACGCCGCGCATCGACCTGCACGGCTTCCGCTTCATGCCGGTGCAGGGGATGCTCGTGGCGGGGTACCGCCGCCTCTTCCTCGACATCGGCGGCTTCAACCCGCGCCGCGAGTTCTGGGGGGAGTGGACCGAATTCAACCTGCGCATGTGGCGGAGCGGTTTCCCGACCGGCTACGCCATGAACGGCGCCTACCTGCGCCACTGGGAGAAGGCCCCCGAATCGCCGACGCGGAACATGCGTGGACGCGAGGACCACGTGATGTGGGGGCTGCTGTGCACCGCGCTGGAGTACGACGCCATCGACGAACGCGAGGACACCCAGGCCTTCTGGAACCTCGTCGAGTCGCGCTACCTGGCCTACGCCTTCGGCGACGACGCCCCCAAGCGCGACCTGATGCGCTCCGCCCTCCGACTCGCGCCGCGACTGAGCGCCGAGTATCCTGCGATTGCCACTTTTCGCGACCGCGTGCGCGACCATCCGTTCCCCTTCATGCCGTTCCATCAATTCTCCACCGGTGACGTCGCCCGCGTCCTCGATCACGCGGCGTCGCGCATCGCGGAGTATCGGGATGACGTGTGGGACACGCGTCGCACGCGCGCCGCGCGGTGGGTCCGCCAGCGACTGGCGGCGGGATAGGCGGCGGGATAGGCGGCACGAGCGGGTGCGCGTTTCGAGGTGAGTGTGCGTGGAGACGCTGGAGAGGCGTTGTGGAGGCGTTGTGGAGGCGTTCGTGATGGCGCAGGCGAAGGTGTGTACGACGTGGTTCGCGAGAATGTGCGCGCTGGCGAGGTCGGGACGACGCTTCTGCCCACGGATCGCGTGCGTCATGGTGCTCGTCGCGAGCACTCGTCAGGCAGTCGCCCAACCCACACGCCCGGTGACCTCTCCCTCCACGAGCGCAGCCTCCACCGCCGTCTCGGCGACGCGCGCGACGCTGTCCGCATCGTCCCTCCCCTTCGACTCGCTGCGCGCCTCGATCGACCGGGCGCTCATCGCCAGCAAGCCGGCCGACTACGAGCGCGCGCTCGCCTTGGTCGACGGCGCGCTCGCCCAACGCCCGGGTGATGCGGTGCTCCTGCACTATCGCGGCTTCCTCCTCTATCGCGAGGGGAGCTTCATCGCGACGACTGGTCGCGACGCGGCGCGCGCCAAGTCACGCTTCGAGGAAGCAGAGCGTGCGCTCGCGCGATCGGCCGAGTCACTCCCATGGCCCGAGACGCCGGCATTGCAGTCGGCGGTGGTGGGACAGCTGATCGGGTTAGGCGGGCCACTGGCCGGGATGCGCCTGGGGGCGAAGACCTCGCGCCTGCTCGACGCCGCGCTCGCCGCCGGCCCGGACAACCCGCGCGTCTGGATGCTCAAGGGCGTCTCCGATCTGTATCGCCCCAAGCTCTTCGGCGGGAGCACCGAGAAGGCCGAGGCGAGCCTCCGGAAGGCCCTCGCGCTCTTCGCCGCCGACGCCCCCACACCACCGGCTCCCTGGTGGGGGCACGCCGAGGCGTGGGGGTGGCTCGGCCAGGTCTACATGAAGGAGGGCAAGACTGAGCAGGCCAAAGCCGCCTACGCAAGGGCGCTCGACCTTCAACCCGGCAACGCCTGGGTCCTGGAGATGCTGCTTCCGGCGCTCCGCGAGAAGTCCCGTTAGGCCGTTAGGCCTTTCGTCTTCTCGTCTTCTCAGGACTCAGTCACGCGCCCGCTCCAGCGCCGCGGCTACTCCTTTGATCGGCGTCGGCAGGTAGAGGTGCATCCCGAGCGCGGTCCAGCCGTTCCGGCGGAAGAGGGTGCGCCAGAATGCAGGGGTGCGCGCCTCTTCTCGCTTGAAGTCGCCCGTGGCGTCATCGGCGCTGGAGAAGACCTCGAAGTAGGCGGCGCCTGGGCACAGGTCGGCGAGCGCCTTGAGCCCGGTCGCCAACTCCTTGGGCGCGACGTAGTTCATGACGCCGCAGCACAGCACGAGGTCGAAGTCGTCCGGGAGCCCGATCTCGCCCACCGCGCCGAAGGTGCCTAAACGAATGTTGCGTCTCCTGCCGTAGCGCGCCACCGCGTACTCGCTCGCATCGACGCCGTAGTAGCGCGCCCCGGGACGGATCTTCTTGAGCGGGACCGACCAGTTCCCCTCTCCCGCCCCCACATCGAGGACCTTTCGCACGGGCCGCTCGAAGAGGTATTCCGCGGCCGAGACGATGAAGCGCAGCTGGCGCTCGATGTCGGTGGGCGACTTCACCCGGTGCCTGGGGTGGCGGTACCACTTGTTGAAGTACGCCTCGTCGTAGTGGGAGGCGGGACGGACGATGGACATCGCTCGCGGAGAGATCGAGAAGACGACAGGACGAGAAGACGAGGGGGAAGATGGGGGGAGCGGGGGCAGAGCGCAGGGGGGCGCGCGAGGAGGCTGAGAGAGACGGCGCACTTGTCGGGTGAGGGCTGCGCGCCCAGAATCCGGGCGCGACCGCGTGACTCACTTCCATACGAACTTATGACGGCTGCCAACCCATCCTCCCAGTCCCCGCCAGACGGCGGTCGCGCGCGCGTATCTCGTCGTGTGTGGGGGCACATGCCGACGGGGGCGGTGGTGCACGCGTACGAACTCGTGAACACGCGCGGGACGGCGGTCACCGTGCTCACGTTAGGCGCGATCATCGCCTCGATCCGCGTGGCGGGGCGCGACGGAACGATGGACGACATCGTGCTCGGGATGACCGACGTCGATGGGTACCTCACGCGATCGCCGTACTTCGGTGCCGTGACGGGGCGCTTCGGCAACCGTATCGCCAACGGCCGCTTCTCGCTGGACGGCGTCACCTATCAGCTGGCGACGAACAACGCCCCGAATCACCTGCACGGCGGTGTGGTGGGCTTCGACAAGCACGTGTACGCGGCGCGCGCGGTGCAGGGCGCCGAAGGCGTTGGCGTGCGGCTTACCCTCGTCAGTCCCGACGGCGACGAGGGGTACCCCGGGGAGGTGCACTTCGCGGTGCGCTACCTCCTAGGCGAGGACGACCGCCTCACGATCGACTACGTGGCAACGACCACCAAGGCCACGCCGATCAACCCGTCGCAGCACACGTATTGGAACCTGGCGGGGACGCGGCGCGACGACGTCCTGGACCACGTGTTGCAGCTGTACGCCGCTTGCTACACGCCGGTCGACGCCACGCTGATCCCGACGGGCGAACTGGCCCCGGTCGACGGAACGCCGTTCGACTTCCGCTCGCCGACACGCCTCGGGGCGCGAATCGCCGAGCCGCACATGCAGCTGCAATTCGGACGCGGATACGACCACAACTACGTCCTCGATTCGCCGGCGCGCCGCGGGGCGCTCCGGCACGCCGCCACGCTGCACGACCCGCTGAGCGGGCGCACGCTCGAGGTGCACACGACGGAGCCCGGCGTGCAGCTCTACACGGGCAACTGGCTCGACGGCTCCGCGATCGGGAAGGGGGGGCGACGCTACGACGCGCACGCCGGCGTCTGCCTGGAGACGCAGCACTTCCCCGACGCACCGAACCAACCCGACTTCCCGGGCACCATCGTGCGCCCTGGGCGCGCCTTCCGGTCGCGGACGGTCTTCGCGTTCAGCGTGCGGTGAGACGCACGACCGGGCGTGCGGTGAACGTCACCTCGCGGGGGGCATCGTGAGGATGACGTACGGAATGAAATGATGCGGTAGGTGCGCGGTGGGGGCGTAGATTCGATGCGGGGGGGGCCCGCCGTCACCGCCGTCACCGCCGTCACCGCCGTCACCGCCGTCACCGCCGTCACCGCAGCACCACTACCGTCTCCGTCAGCGATCGCCGGTCGCCCGTCAGGCGCTGGCTCATCCGTACGCCCACCCACGCGCTCGTCCGCATCCCCAGCGGCGACACCTCCACCGTCACCTCGCCCCCCACCGAGCGATAGTCGACGGCGTGCCCCCCGGCACGGTCGCTCCCGCGCCCCACATCGCCAAAGACGTTGCCTTGCACCCGGCGGAAGTACAGCCAGTTGCCGAGTGCCAGGTCGGGATAGGCGAGCGGCAGGTGATACGTGGCGCCGGCGCGCGTCAGCGTTTCGTGAAAGCGGGACGCGTACCCGCGCGGGAAGCGCACGAGCGACGCGAACCGGTAGTTGGTAGGGCGCTGGTCCTCGCGACCCACGTCGAGCACCAGCGCGTGGTGACGCCACACCCCCGGCAGGTACAACGACGCGCTCCCCGTGGCCTGGTGCGACGTGTACTCCGACGGCGACGGTGTGTGACGGTACGCGAGGAAGGCCGCCGCCCCCACCGGGAACAGGTCGCGATACGCGGCACTCCGCACCTGCGACGCCGACAGCGCATACGTCGCGCTGGTGAAGTCGCCGTTGTTGTTCGTGTTGCGGAAGACGATCGGCTGGTCGCTGATGCTGGTGCGCCCCAGCGTTGCCGTGGCCACCAACGACTGCCGCACCTGCCCGTTGAGCCTTGTGAGCGGAAGGCGCAGCGACGCGGCGAATGACTGCTCACGCCACGTGTACGGCTGCACCGCGTCCGTGCTGTCGACAAAGGTCGACGCGCGCGACCCCACGCGCCCCGCCAGGTCCACCAGGACGGGCAACGCGCCATAGCTCGCCCCGCCCTCGAACGACAGCGTGCGCTCGTTCACGTTGAAGCTCGGCCCGAGTGTCACCGCGAAGGTGTTGAGCAGGTTGCGCGACTCGGCGAGCAGCGCGGTGTTGATCCCGTCGCTCATGGAGATGAGCGAGCGCGAGTGGAAGTCGAAGGCGCGCGCCCATCCGGTGAAGGGGCGCGTGGGCCAGGTCACGGTCGGCAGCGAATCAAGGATGCTTCCCCGTTGCTCCTGGCGGGTCAGCACATCGGCGAAGGGCGACGCGTGTCGCTCCCCCCACGCCACCGGGGTGAAACGGGTCGGGTCGAGCGACATCTCCGCGACGTCGTAGCCGCGGAGCGAGTAGTCGCTGAAGGCCAGGCGTCGGCCGTCGGGCGAAACCGCCGGCCACGTGGCGCCCAGCGGACGCGACGTCACCTGGGCGATGGTGCGCGTCGCGAGGTCGAGCGCGAAGATGTTGTCGAGTCCCGAGCGAGGCGACCCGAAGTACACACGCCCCCCCTGCACCACCGGGCGCGAGATCGCCTCGTGCGTGAAGCCGATCAGCGTGTCTGGCGAGGTGGCGGAAGCGTCCAGCGGAACGCGCACCAGGGCGTTGCCGCGCGAGGCATCCACGGCGACGACGAGCACCGAGGCCCCATCCTCGCTCCAGGAAGGGGTGACGAGGAAGTGCCCCGCCTCGTTCGGGAACCGTTGCAGCTCCCGACCGGTCGCCGCGTCGAGGACCACCATCGTCGCCCGCCGCGAGCGCGAGAAGTCGACCGCGACCAGGCGCGTCCCGTCGGGCGAGAGCGCCGGGGCGTAGTAGCGCGATCGCCGCGTGAGCTGCCGGACCTGCTTCGTTTCGAGGTCGAGCGTCTTGATGACGAGGAAGCTCTCCTCGCCCCATCGCGGCGACGCCGCGTACTCGCTCCACACGACCGTATTGCCCCGCACGTGGAACTGCAGGTCGCCGAAGAGCCCAATCGTCCGATGCAGCACCTCGACCTTGCCGCCACGGATGCGCACCAGGCGCCGCGGCGCGTCGAGGTCGGCGGAGAGGGCCACCAGGCTCCCGTCGCCGGCGTACTGCGGGAGCGTGAACTCGTGGTAGTCGGCGCGGGACAGGGCGTGCACCGTGGCCGGCGTGATGGTCAGCGAATCGCGTTGCGCACGCCATGTGGAATCGAACGCCGCGATCGCGTCGCGATGCAGCTGCACCAGTGAACGCCCGGTTTCCTTCTTCAGCGCCATCCCCAGCGCCATCGGCGCGATGGGATTGCGCGCCGCGCGCCGGATCACGCGTCGCCAGGCTGAGTCCCCGTACACGCGCCGCACGTGCGTCGTGAGCAGGTAGCCGTGCTCGTACCAGTCGGGATAAAAGGTGCGATACGTCCCCAGCCACGCCGGGTAGTACTCGTACGTCTCCCCCGCCTGTGCCAAGGCACGAATGCGCTCGCCGAACCGCGGCTGGCGTCCGCGTCCCGCATTCGACAGCGCCGTCTCACTCCCCACGGCGTCGCCTTCCCAGAACCACGAGGGGAAATAGAGCTGCCCCCCCAGGAAGGCGGTCGTGTTCTCTCCGAACAGCCGCGACATCAGCCCGACGATCCCCGTGCGCACGGCCCGTTCCTGCACGATGTGCCGCCCCTCGTGCACCGCGAGCAGCGAGTACCACTCGACGGGCCCCATGTCGTCGACCGTCGTCGTGGGAAGCGCGTACCACTTGGTCCGCCGCGGCCCCCACGCGACGAAGGCGTTCGACGTCATCGACGTGTTGTTCAGCACCACGGGGATGCGCTCCGGCTTGCTGGCGAGCGTCTTGGTCAGCGGATCGTAGGCGCGCTCCAGGAGGTTCGCGGCGCGTTGCGCCTCGCGGTCCATGGAATCCGGGAAGACGATCGTGAAGTGCGGCGTGTCGAGGCGCTCCCAGTGCAGCCCGCGTGGGTTCTGCTGGGAGGTGAGTGCCGTGTAGAGCGGCACCTGGGCGCCGGCGCGACCCGGCACCAGCGCGAGCGCAAGGGCGGACACCAGGGCGACGACGCCTAACGCGTGACGACGCATCGAAGGCCTCACCGCGCGACGCGCCGCACCCCCTTCCCGGCGAGCGCTCCCGTCGGCTTCCCCTCGCGCACCGCAAGCGTCCCGTTCACCACCACGTACTGCATCCCCTCCGCCAGCCGCTCGGGGTGCTCGTACGTGGCCCGCTCGGCCACGCGCGCCGTATCCATCACGATCACGTCGCCCTTCCATCCCGGCTGCAGCGCCCCGCGCTTGCCGAGGCCTAACGACTTGGCCACTTCATAGGACGACCGCTGCACCATCTGCTCCAGCGTGATGACGTGCTTGCCCAGCACGTAGTCGTGCAGCTTGCGCGGGTACGTCCCGTACTTGCGCGGGTGTCCGTCCGATCCGTCGGAGCCGGTGAAGACCCACGGCTCACGCATGAAGCGCGCGATGTCATCCTCGTTCATGTTGAACGACGCCACGCCCGCATCACCGTTCATGATGATGTCGATGGCGGTGAGGATCGGGTCGGCGTTGCGCTCCCTGGCGATCTGGTCGAGCGTCTTGCCCACGATGTTGCGATCGCGTCCGCCAGTGATGAGGAGCGACGCCGCCCCGCCGCGCCGGCGCATGTTGTCGGTCATCGCCGCCACCAGACGGTCGCGCTGCTCCGGATTGCGAATGCGCGCCCGCAACGAGTCGCGCCCGCCCGCTTCGGCCCATCGCGGAAGGAGCGACGCCCCCACGGCCGTCCCGCTCGCGGTGTACGGGTATTGGTCCGCGGTGACGACCTGCCCAGCGTCCTGCGCACGCTTCACGAGCGCGATCACGCTGTCACTCTGCCCCCACACGTCGACGCCGAGTGCCTTGATGTGGGCGATGTGGACCGGGAGCCCCGCCTCCTTCCCGATCTGCAGGATCTCCTGCACCGCCCCCATCAGCCCCACGGTGTACGAGCTCTCGTCGCGCAGGTGCGAATCGTAGACGCCGCCGCGGCGCGCCGCCTCGCGCGCGAGCTCGATCACCTCGTCGGTCCTGGCGTAGCTCTGCGGGGCGTAGTACAGCCCGGTGCTGAGCCCCAGTGCGCCTTCGTCGACCCCCTTGGCCACCATCGCCTTCATGCGCGCGAGCTGCTCGGCGTTAGGCGCGCCGGAGCCGGCGCCCAGTACGTTCCCGCGCACGGTCCCGAAGCCCACGTAGAGGGCCGCGTTCGTCCCGATCCCCTGCTGTTCCCACGTGGTGAAGGTGTCGGCGATGTTGACTGGACCGCCCCCATCGTTCCCGGTGATGACGGTCGTCACCCCCTGCATGAGGTAGGCGGCATTGCCGCGCCGCTCAGCGCTGGCGCTCTGCAGGTCGCCGTAGGTGTGGGTGTGCGGATCGATGAAGCCGGGAGCGACGATGAGCCCCTGCGCGTCGATCTCGCGTGTGGCGCGGATGCCAGCGCGGCGGGCATCGCCCACGAAGGTGATGGAATCCCCCTGGATGGCGACGTCGGCGACGCGCGCGGCGCTCCCCGTCCCATCGATGACCGTTCCGCCGCGAATGAGGAGGTCGGCGCGCGGAACACGCGGGACGCGCGGGACGCGCGGGACGCGCTGGGCAGCCACCGGAGTCGAGGCGAACGCTACCCCGGCAGCTGCAACCGAGGCGAGGAAAGCGAGGCGAAGCATGGAGCGCGACATGGCGGGGCGCGTGGTGCCGGGCTGGCGGGTGGGGCGTTCGAGGCGCTGAACCGACCGCAACGTACGGGCACGGCGCCCACATCACCACCCGCGCGGCCGTGCGGCGGCACGGCGGCACGGCGGCACGGCGGCACGGCGGCGGGCGAACGCAACACGGGGCCGGACAATGAGCCGGCCCCGTGGCGCGTGCGTTCGCGACCCGACAGACGAGTCAGAAAGGGGAAGAGAAGAACTCGGCTGGCAGCGCGCGAAGCGCTCGTCGCATTTCTCTATACACGGCACCGTGTCCGGCGTTCCAGCGCAGCGCGTGCGCCTTCACCTGACATTAGCGTTTTCTGTGCCGTTGCTCGTCCTTTCCGTGCGAGAAGCAGCATCCTAACTTCGCGCGACTCTCCCCACCCGATCGGGCGGTTCGGTGCGAGCGTCCACGCGGTGATGAGAGGGGCCTGTCCTGGCCGTCCCCCTTCTCTCTTCTCGCACTGGAGATCCACCATGGGTGTCCTCGGTCAGGTGCGAGCGTCGGTGCGCGCTCTCCTCGCCGCATCGGCGCTCCTCACCCTCGTGAGCGGACGCGCGCTGGCACAAGGCGCGACCATCACCGGCAGGGTGGCGGCGCAAGGTTCCGGCGAAGTGCTGCCGGAGTCCCGCGTGATCGTCGTCGGGACGCAGCTCTTCACATCGACCGGTGCGGACGGGCGCTACACGCTGCGCAACGTCCCCGCCGGCACGTACGACCTGCGCGTCCTTCGCGTAGGCTACACCGAACAGAAGAAGCCGATCACCGTCACCGCGGGGCAGTCGCTCACGGTCGACTTCGACATGACGGCAGCGATCATCCGCCTCGCCGAGGTCGTGACGACCGCCACCGGCGAGCAGCGCCGTGTCGAACTCGGCAACTCGGTGACCTCGGTCAACGTCACCGAGCGCACCGCCACCGCCCCCGTCACCGACGTGGCGTCGCTCCTGGTCGCCCAGTCGCCCGGCGTGCAGGTCATGCCCGGCAACGCGACGGGCGTGGGCGCGCGCATCCGCATCCGCGGCGTCAACTCCATCTCGCTGGTGAACGACCCGATCTACGTGATCGACGGGGTGCGCATGCGCTCCGACAACGGGTCGATCTCCGGCAACATCTTCACCGGCGGCGCCGCGCAGAGCCGCGCCAACGACATCAACCCGAGCGAGATCGAGAGCATCGAGATCGTGAAGGGCCCGTCAGCAGCAACGCTGTACGGCACCGACGCCTCCAACGGCGTCATCGTCATCACCACCAAGCGCGGTCGCGCCGGCCAGACGCGCTACAACGTCTTCGGCGAACAGGGGATCATCCAGGACCGCAACACCTGGCCCACGGCGTACACGCTCTGGGGGCACGCCCCGGCCGGCACCACGCGCAACTGCTCCAACACGTCGCTCACGCAGGTCTCCTCGGGACTCTGCATCGCCGACTCGCTGTCGAAGTTCAACCTCTTCGACAACGCCCGCACGACGCCGCTGGGAACGGGCAACCGCCAGGTGGGCGGGCTGCAGGTCTCGGGCGGTCTCCAGCAGCTGCGCTTCTTCGTGTCGGGGCAGTACGAGAACGAGGAAGGGATCCTCAAGATCCCGGACTTCGACAGGCAGCGCCTCGACACGCTCAACGTGAAGATCCGCGACGAGTGGGCCACGCCGAACGCGCTCAAGCGCGGGACGTTCCGCGCCAACCTCGACGCCGCGCTCAGCCCCAAGCTCGACGCGCAGTTCTCGTCCGGCTACATCACGCTGGCCAACCGCCTCCCGCAGAACGACAACAACGCCTACGGCCTCCTCTCCAACGCCTTCGGCGGTCCCGGCTACGAGCGCGGTCGCATCAGCACCATCGGCTACGACCTGCACGGCTACCGCGCCAGCACGCCGGCCGAGTCGTTCCAGATGGAAGTGAATCAGTACATCAACCGCTACATGGGCGCGTCGAACGTCAACTACCGCCCGCTGAGCTGGCTCGCGGTTCGCGCGGACGCCGGCGTCGACTTCATCGGCCGCATCGACCAGGAACTCTGCCGCCGCGGCACGTGCGCCGACGTCGGCACGGTGCGCCAGGGCTTCGTGCAGGACGACCGCACGAACTTCCGCACCATCACCGCCAACGGCATCGCCACCGCGAACTTCACCCCGTTCCCCTCCGTCCAGTCGCGTACCTCGGTCGGGACGCAGTGGGTGAACAACACCTTCGACCGCAACGGGGCCGGCGCGTCCAACCTCACGCCGGGGGCCACCACGCTCAACGGCGGCGCCACCAAGTCGGCCGACGCATCGTACGACCGTAACAAGACGTT
The DNA here is from genome assembly GCA_046327755.1 of Gemmatimonadaceae bacterium. GTDB lineage: Bacteria > Gemmatimonadota > Gemmatimonadetes > Gemmatimonadales > Gemmatimonadaceae > SCN-70-22. The sequence continues at coordinate 351,686 of JAXLXW010000005.1, read as the reverse complement.
CGGCGTCTTTGTCGAAGAGCAGGTCTCGCTGCGCGACCGCCTCTTCCTCACCGCCGCCGTGCGCTCCGACCAGAACAGCGCCTTCGGCACGAACTTCCAGCGCGTCTACTACCCGAAGTTCAGCGCCTCGTACGTGCTGTCGGACGAGGCGTGGTTCCCGAAGTCGTCGGTCCTCACGCAGTTCCGCCTGCGCTCGGCGTATGGCGCCTCCGGCGTGCAGCCCGGCGCCAACGACGCGTTGCGCTACTACTCGCCGACGACGTCCAGCGTCGCCGCGCTCGACCAGCCTGGCGTCACCTTCACCTCGCTCGGCAACGACGTCCTCAAGCCGGAGCGTGCCACCGAGTTCGAGGGAGGCTTCGACTCCCGCTGGTTCCAGGACCGCGTCACGCTCGAGATGACGTACTACCGCAAGCTCACCAAGGACGCCCTCGTCGGCGCCGTGGTCCCGCCGTCACTGGGCACCGGCAACTCGTCGCAGCGCGCGAACCTGGGGTCGGTGCGCAACAACGGCCTCGAGGTCCTCCTCAACGCCCTCGTCGTCGACAGCCGTCACGTCACGTGGAACGCCTCGATCAACGGCTCGACCAATGACAACGAGCTCGTCACGTTAGGCAAGGATGCGCAGGGGCGCCCGCTCGCCCCGCAGGTCGGCACCACCACGCGCAACCAGCCGGGCTACCCGCTCTTCGGGTACTGGCAGCGCAAGATCCGCAGCTATGCCGACGCCAACAAGGACGGCATCCTGACGCTCGGCGAGATCGTCGTCGATGATTCCTCGACCTTCGTCGGCTACTCGATCCCGCGCTACGAGGCGGTCTTCACCAACAGCCTCGAGTTCTTCAGGAAGCAGCTGCGCGTGACCGCGCTGTTCGACTACAAGGGCGGGCACTACCTCCTCAACGGGACGGAGCGCATTCGCTGCGGCAGCCGCAACAACTGCTTCGGCGCGTATGACAAGACCGCCCCGCTGTGGCAGCAGGCGCGCGCCGTGGCCGTGCGCGAGCATGCGTCGCGCACCCAGGCCGGCTACATGGAGAAGGCCGACTTCGTCCGCTTCCGCGAGCTCTCCGCCAACTGGCTCATCCCCAAGGCGTGGACGCAGCGCGCATGGGGCGCCAAGGACGTGTCACTCAACTTCGCCGCGCGCAACCTGAAGCTCTGGACCGATTACAGCGGGCTCGACCCGGAGAGCAACTCCGACGTCGGCTCGACGTCGTCGCTCCCGAGCGACTTCCAGGCCATGCCGGTCCCGTCCTACTTCATCCTTCGACTCAACGTCGCGTTCTGACCTGCGCGAGGTGACTACTCACATGATCCGATACACTACTCGCTATCGGGCAGTCGCCGGGGCCCTGGCCCTCGCCGCATCGGTCGTCGCGACCGGCGCGTGCTCGCGCGATCGCCTGCTCGGCGTCACCGATCCCGACATCATCTCCCCGGGAGACCTCAACTCCGCCGACGGCGCCGAAGGGCTCCGCGTCGGGACGATCAAGGTCTTCAAGTACATGACCGCCCTCGACGAAAGCTCGTGGTTCTACGGCGGGCTCCTCGTCGATGAATGGAAGTCGGCCGACACCTTCACGCAGCGCGACGAGACCGACCAGCGCAACGTGACCGAGGAGAACTCGCTCGTCACCGTCGCCTATCGGCAGATCCATCGCACGCGCGTCCAGGCGTACAACGCCGCCAAGGCGCTGCAGACCTTCCAGCCGAATGCGAAGGGGAAGATCGGCGAGATGTTCTTCCTCAAGGGATACGCCGAGCTGCAGTCGGCGCTCGACTTCTGCAACGGGCAGCCGTACGCCGATCTCTCCACGGGAAGCCCGGACATCAACACCGCGATCGACGGACCGGCCGCGTTCAACATCGCGCTCGCCTCGTTCGACTCGGCGCTCGTCGCCGTCGGCAGCGCTACCGACTCGCTCTCGCTGCGCGTGAAGTACTCGGCGCAGGTGGGACGCGCGCGCGCGCTCCTGGCGACCGGCAAGTTCGCCGAAGCCGGGCAGGCGGTGGCCGGCATCCCCAAGACGTTCTCCTTCAACCTCACCTGGTCCAGCCAGCAGGGGACGGAAGACAACCTGATCTGGGGGCTGGCCACCTCCGCGCGTCGCTACACCGTGCAGGACTCGGCCGACTCGCAGGGCGGGCGCATCGTCAACGCGATGCCGTTCGTCTCGGCCAAGGACCCGCGCGTTCCGACGACGAAGCCGGCGGCTTTCCGCTTCGGCTTCGACGGCGTGACGCCGTACGACCGGCAGGATGTCTTCCCGGCCTTCAACTCGCCCGTGCCGGTGGCCAACTACGTCGACGCGCAGTTGGCGCTGGCGGAGTCGCAGCTGGTGGCCGGCGGTTCGGCGTGGCTCACGACGCTCAACGACCTGCGCACCGGTCCCACGGCGCTTGGCGCGTTGACCATCTCGGGGATGGCGCCGCTCACCGACCCGGGGACGCAGGCGGCGCGGTTGCAGCTGCTGTTCCGTGAACGGGCGTTCTGGACGTTCGGGCGCGGCCAGCGCCTGGGTGACCTGCGCCGCATGATTCGCCAGCATGGCTTCACCGCCGCGCAGGTCTTCCCCGGCGAGGGCGGGCTCAACCCGCGCAAGAACGCGGCGTACGGCCCCGACGTCACCCTCCCGGTGCCGCAGGCCGAGCGGAACAACCAGAAGTACACCGGCTGCATCGACCGGAAGGCCTAACGAACCATCGCCGGCCGGATGACACCGGACGGCGACGGTGATGGCGAAAGACAGGACTCCTCGGGGATCTGCATCGCGCGGGCGATGCAGGTCCCCGCAGTGTTTTCTGGATCGCGCGTCTCCGTCGTGTGTCGGTGGGGCGCGCTGGCGCGCTCAGGAGGGCGTGCCGTCGTTGCCGGCGAGCGGGAAGAAGATTGTGCTTAGCAGGTGGGCGCGTCGCCCTGGGGCAGGCGGGAGCTTGGCCAGTTCGACCAGCAGCGCCTGCATCTCCGAGATAGCGCGTGCCTTCTCGTCTTCGCCCAGCCAGAGCGTGAAGTGGCGATAGCCCACCGCGTCGTGCACCGGTGCTGCCCCGGGGGCGTCGAGATAGGCGTTGAACTCGGCGAGGATGGCCGCCATCGCAGCGCTGAACGATCGCCGATGATCGTCCGGCGACATACGCGCCGACTCCTCGACCGTGACCAACGTGCGGTCGTGTCGCAATCGATAGGTTCGCTCGACGGCGCCGCGCACCCGGCGCTCGCCTACCACTTCGAGCACCCCATGCTGGGTGAGCACGGCGATGTGGCGATACAGCGTGGCCTTGGGGACCTGCGGGATACGCTCCTGAAGCTGCGCGCTGGTGAGCGCGCGCGAGCCGGCGAGGGCGTAGACGATCCGGATTCGGGCCGGGTGGATCAGGAGGTCGACGGCGTCCATGGACAGAAGATCTCACGGATGCTAACATTCTCAAAATTGATACTAATTGCACTTCTGGACTCCGCTGCCCGTCACCCCCCTCGACTCCTGCCCTATGCCTGAATCGCCAAATCGAAGTGAGACTGCGCTTTGCAGACCTCCCGTCGGGGAGTTCGTGTCGGTTGGCGACCGGCGCCTTCTGGTGCATCGAAGGGGTAGTGAGCGTCCGGCGATCGTCTTTCTTCCCGGCGCGGGGACCATCGGGATCGACTACTGGGCGGCTTTCGAAGGGGCCAGCGCCCTGTCGACCAGCATCCTGTACGACCGAGCCGGCACCGGGTGGAGCGACGACGCCCCCCTCCCGCGCACCGCCGACCAGGTCACCGACGAACTGCTCGCGTTGCTCAGCGCGCTGGACGCGCTCGACGGTGAGTCGGGGGGAGCGTCTTCGGTGATGCTGGTCGGTCACTCGCTGGGAGGTGGCTACGCGCAGCACTTCGCGCGGCGCTTTCCCGAGAGGGTCTGCGCCCTCCTCCTCCTCGATCCGGCGCATCAGGACTATCCCGCCTACGAACCACCGGCGATTGCCGCCGCGGCCGCGGCCGCCGAGTCGGCATCGGCGGCCGGCGACGGTCCGGCGGAATGGGTCCCGCCCGTCGAGGTGCTGCAGGCGTTTGCGGCGCTCTTCGCGGAGAAGTTCGCCGCATATCCGCCGTCTATTCGCGACGCCGCCATCGAGTACCACACCAAGCGGTGGCGCACGGGACTCCTCGAGTCGTCCAACGCGCACGCGCTATATGCGCAGTTGGCGAAGGCGCCACCGCTCCCGGACGTGCCGCTGGTGGTGCTGACCGCGCGCGCCCTCGATGCCGGCGCGCGCTTCTTCATGCCCGATGCGCTGCAGCAGGAGGTGATCGATGGCAAGGCGCGCCTCAACGCCTTCATCGCTTCGTCGGTCCCGCGGGGATCGGAGCGCGTCCTTCCCGATGCATCGCACAGCTTCATGGCCGCCGAGCGTGCGGACGCCGTGGTGGCGGCACTCCGCGAGCTGCTTGCGCAGGTGACGCGCGCGTAGGTCCGGTTGCGTGACGGGGCACTCGCGCTGGAGGGCGGGTGCGCGGAGGGCGGGTGCGCGGAACGCGGATGCGTGCGCGCGACGTGCGGAACATCCGGCAGCTGGCGGGGTTCCACTCCGAAAGCGCGCACCCCGTCCCAGCGGGGAGTGCTGGTGCTGTATGCACACAGGGGATGCCCTTCAGGCATCCTTTTGTCGTTAGGCCACCCGCGGACGCACACGCACCTAACGACTCGCGTTGCAGCAGGCGCCGTCAGGGGGGCGCGCGCCTTCCCGTGTCGAAGCGATGTAGAGGCCGACGCGGCTGCCAGCGTTCGTTGGCATCGCGACGGCCACCAGACCGGGGAGGAATCGTGGAACGCCGTACCAGACTGGCCATGGCGACGCTGGCTGTGCTCGTGGGCAGCCTGTCGCCTCGTGCCCCACTCCGCGCGCAGATCACCGAGGTGGCGCGCACGCCGATTGCCGACGCAGCGCAGATCACCTTCGGCTACCTCTGCGACGACCGCTTCGTCATCCGGAACGACGGCACCAAGCCGATCGACCTGGAGTACGGACTGGAGAAGGGAACCGAGCACACCAGGCTCGCGCTCGGCGCGCGCGAGTCCGTCGAGCTGCAGTCCAAGGCCAAGTCGGCGATGGAACTGTGGATGGACGGCAAGTTGATCGCCAAGGCGGTCAAGGAGCGACGATCCTGCAAGGATGTGCAGGGAAACGCGTCCGTGACGGTGAATCCGCTGGAGGTGGCAACCAACAAGCCGCAGCGGGCGTCTGCCTACGGGATGCCGTATCCGTTCTATGACCCGTGGGGCTTTTCGTACTACGGATACGCCGGATGGGGGTGGCGGCCGTACTACTACACGCCGGCGATCAGCTATCCGATCATCATCGGCGGACGCGGGCGCGGGGGGCGTCGGCGTTAGGCATTCGACGACGGGCGCTCCCGCGGGGCGGGTGCTGGGCTTGGCGGGCGCTGCGCCGGACTATGCGCGACGCTTCAGCTGAGGGATGCTCACGCGAAGCCGCGAAGAGGTCGGGCATGGGCGGGACGGGGCGCCGGGGACGGAAGGGGTCTCCGGCGCTTCCTGCGGTCTTCGGGTCGCGCGCCTTGAGATGGGGCGAGTCGATTCCGGGAGCGCGTGCGTCCGGCTCCGGGTGTTGGGAGGGACGGGGGACGGGGTAGGGGGGACGGGCACAGCAGGCGAACGGTGCGTCGACGGACGGCGCGCCGAGCACCCTGCGGCATCGCGCTCGCAGCCCGCGCGCCCCCAGCGCGCGCCCATGGGGCGCGCGCACTCCCGTCTCCCGTCCCCCGTGCCCCCCAGCACCCGCCGCCTCCGCGCCGTAGAATAGGGCGTCCCATCGCCCCACCCTCGTCCGGAGCACCCGCCGATGCCGACCGTTCGTTCGTCTGTCCTCTCGCTCGTGGCGTTAGGCGCGCCACTGGCCTCGCTCGCGGCGCAGGCGCCGCGCCCCATGACGTTCCTGGACCAGCAGCTCCTGCGGCAGGCGGGGTCCCCCGCCCTCTCGCCCGACGGGAGCCGCATGCTGTACGCGCTCTCCGTCCCAAACTGGAAGGAGGCGAAACGGTACACCGACGTCTTCGTCGTCAACGTGCGCGAGGGGCTCCCCAGCACGCGCCAGCTGACCTTCACCAAGGACAAGAACGAGAACGCCCCGCGATGGTCGACCGACGGGTCGTTCTTTGTCTTCAGCAGCAACCGCGACGCCGCCAACGGCGCGGCCACGCAGCAGCTCTACTACATGCACCCCGATGGCGGCGAGGCGCAGCGCATCACCGACGCCAAGGACGGCGTCGGCGCCTTCGCCTTCTCCAAGGACGGGAAGTGGCTCGTCTTCAGCGCAGGAAAGAACGACGAGCAGCAGCTCTGGCTCCTCCCCACGGCGGGGATCGACACCGCCAAGGCGCGCCCCCTCTCGAAGCACGCGACCCCCGTCGGGTCGTGGCGCTTCTCCGATGACGGCACACGCATCTTCTTCACCGCCCCCGACTCCGTCGACAAGGCCAACAAGGAGCGGATGGAGAAGAAGTTCGATGTCCGCATCCGCAACCAGGACATCCCGCTCAACCACCTCTGGGTCATCGACGTCGCCACGGGGAGCGAGAAGCGCCTGACGAGCGGCGATGCCTTCTCCGTCGAAGGCTACTCGCTCTCCGACGACGGCAAGTGGGCCGGCATCCGCGCCCTCCCCAACGACCGCTATGCGCGCACGACCATGGAGGGCGGGAACCACGGCGATCTCTACCTGCTGAACCTCGGGTCCGGCGCGCTCGAACGCCTCACGAACAACCAGGGGATCTCGGAGTCGAACCTCTCGTTTGCGCCTGACGGCAAGACGATCGCCTTCTCGGCCTCCGACGACTTCGTCTACTTCCGCGCCAACAAGGTCTACGTGCGCGACATCGCCGCGACCAACGGCCAGTGGAAGAAGCTCGGCGCCAGCTACGACGGCGACGTGACCATCGGCTGGTGGTCCGACGACTCGAAGACGATCTACTTCAACGACGGCGTGAAGGCGACCAACCAGGTCCTGGCCCTCGACGTCGCCGGCAACACCGTCAAGCAGCTCACGAGCTATCGCGCGGCGCTTGGCGCGCAGAAGGACGACGAGTCCGGGAAGATCCTCGTCCAGTACACCGACCCGAAGACGCCCACCGTCCACTACGTCGTCGACAAGGTCGACGACCTGGCCAACAAGGGGGCGTGGAAGCAGGTCACCAACGCCAACCCGCAGGTGGCCAACCTCTTGTTAGGCGAGGAAGAGGAGGTCTGCTGGAAGTCGGTCGACAAGAAGGAGACGTGCGGCATCCTCGTGAAGCCGGTCGGCTACACGCCGGGCAAGCGCTATCCGCTCATCGTCGCCATCCACGGCGGGCCGCAGTCGGCCGACGTGCTCGGCTTCAACGGCGGCTATGGCGCCCAGGCCTATGCCGGCGACGGCTACATGGTCCTCAAGCCCAACTATCGTGGCTCGACTAACTACGGCGAGGCCCACAAGTGGGGGATCGTCAACGACTACTTCAAGAAGGGCTACGAGGACATCATCACCGGCGTCGACAAGCTGATCGCCGACGGGATGGTGGATGGCGACAAGATGGGGGTGCTGGGGTGGAGCGCCGGCGGGCACTGGACCAACTGGACCATCACGCACACCACGCGCTTCAAGGCCGCGTCGTCAGGCGCCGGCACCGCCAACTGGATCTCGATGTACGCGCAGAGCGACATGCAGGACGTGCGCATGCACTACCTGGGCAACAAGCTCCCGTACGAGGACTTCGAGCCATACTGGAAGCAGTCGCCGATTCGCTACATCAAGAATGCCAAGACGCCGACGATGATCCACGTCGTCGACGGCGATCCGCGCGTCCCGCGCCCGCAGAGCGAGGAGCTGCACATGGCGCTGCGCAAGCTCGGCGTCCCGACGGAGCTGTTCGTGTACCCCGGCAACACGCACGGCATCCCCGACCCCCGCAACCAGCTCCTCAAGTCGGTGGCCGAGAAGGCGTGGATGGACCACTGGATCCTCGGCAAGGGCGGCTTCAAGTGGCAGGATGTGCTGAAGACGCTCGAGGACTCGACGCCGAAGGCGGCAACCACGTCGGACAACTAGAAGACGAGAAGACGAGAGGACGAGGTTTGGACTCGTGCTCTCGTCTTCTTCTTTTTCCCCCTCGTGCCGACGCGGACGTTCCTACTTGCAGCGCTGGGCGGCCGGGATCGCGGACTCGAGCGCGAGCGTGCGGTTTTCCTTGGCCGCCAAGGCGACGATGCGCGGGGGGGCGGCGCCCAGGAGTCGGGCGTAGCGGTCAACCGTTTCCTGCTCGAGCGTGACCGATACCTCGCATGCCTGCGCCCGCGACTCGTACGATCCGGCCGCCGCCTGGGAGGTCTGTGCCGACAGCGAACCGCTGCCGATGGCGCGATACGGATTGGCCGGGGGAAATTCCGCGAGCTCGAGGTACGTCTTTTCGAGGACGTTCACCCGGCGGTTGGTCGCGGCGCGCAGCGTCGTGAAGGGCGACACGCTGCCGAAGTCCTGCAACACCCGGGCGTACCGCGCCTGGGCTCCCCACTCGTCGAGCATCAGCGAGTCGAGCGTCGCTTTCACCGCCGGGGTCAGTCGTTCTGACGGCTCGAACATCCCGCCCCCCGACGTACACGCGACGGTGCTGGCGAGAATGGCGACACCGGCGAGCGTCCGAGCGACAGTTCGGATGGCCGTGCGGTGGAAACGAGGGCGGCGAGTCGCGAAGTTCGTCATAGGTGCGTCGCCACGTGGGAAGTCCCGTGCCAGTCGTCACGCCCCGGGTCGTGATCGTCACGTTGGCGGTACCCGAGGTAGTAGCTTTCTCCCGTTCCGATGTCTTCCGAGTCCCGTTCGACCGTCATGACCGAATTCGATAGCGCCGAGGGCGTTGACGACACCGGCGTGTCCGCCGCCGCGCCCACGATTCGCCAGGTGATGGCGGTCGCCGCCCTGTTCAACGCCGGGGTGGCGCTCTACCTCCATCTCTGGAAGTTGGGCTATATGGGGGCGCTGGCCTGCGGCGCCGGACACGGCTGCGAGACGGTGCAGCTCTCGTCGTGGGGGTGGTTCCTCGGCGTCGACGTCGCGCTCATTGGCGCGGTGGGCTACACACTCATCCTCATCGTCGCCATCATCGGCACTCAGGAGCGCCTGGCGGGCGAGCGGTGGCCGACGCTCGCCCTCATGGGGCTCGTCTATCCGGCGTTTCTCTTCACGCTCCGCCTCAAGTACGCGGAGTTCATCCTCATGAAGACGTTCTGCCCGTGGTGCGCCATCTCGGCGGTGACGATGACGACGTTCACCGTGCTGGTCTGGCTGGACTGGAAGCGCGTGCGCGGGGGCGCTGGATAGGGAACGAGCAGGGGCGCGGGCGCTGGACGAGACCGCCGGAGGGATCGCCGTGTTTGAGCATCGATCGCAGCCGCTGATTCCGCGTCGCGAGTTCTACCAGCGACTGGCCTACTCCACCGGTGTGGGGGGCGTCATCGTCGCCCTGTCGCTCGCGGTGGGGATGCTGGGCTACCACGGTTTCGAGGGGATGCCGTGGATCGACGCCTTCCTCAATGCCTCGATGCTGCTGGGCGGGATGGGGCCGGTGGGCGAGCTGCACACCACGGGCGGCAAGCTGTTCGCCGGGATGTTCGCCCTCTACTCCGGGCTCGCCGTGATCCTCGTCGCCGGCATCACGCTCTCGCCGGTGGTGCATCGTTTCTTTCACAAGCTGCACTGCGACCTGGACGACCGCGCCTGACGCGTCAGCGCCTGCCGCATGAGCGGCAGGCGCGGCGCCCGCTCAGCGATAGACCGGCGCCAGCCAGTTGCGATACTTCGCGACCTTTCCCGCCACGACGTCGAAGAAGAGCGACCGGAGCTTGCCGGTCACCGGCCCCATGGCCCCATCGCTCACATTGCGGTGCTCGATCCTGGTGATCGCGCAGATCTGCACACCGGTCCCGCACATGAAGGCTTCGTCGGCGATGTAGACCTCGCTGCGATCGATGTTGCGCTCGACGACGGTCACGCCGAGTTCATCGCGCAGGAGCTGGATGACAGAGCGACGGACGATCCCCTCGAGGACGTTGCTCTGCACGGGGGGCGTGATGGCCACCCCATCGCGGACGATGAAGAAGTTCGCGACGCTCATCTCCGAGACGTGGCCGTCCTCGTTGAGCACGAGCGCCTCGTCGTACCCCGCCAGCCGCACGTCGGTGGAGCTGAGCGCCGAGTTCACGTAGGCACCGGCAATCTTGCCACGCGCGGGGATGGCGTTGTCCTCCACGCGGCGCCATGCGGAGAATGCCACGTGCGTCCCGGTCTCGTTCGAGGTGTAGGCCCCGAACGGGAGGGAGAAGATCGTGACCGCGTCGTCGAGCGCGTTGAGGCGCACGGCGATGGTCTCGCTCGACTTGTAGGCGAGCGGGCGAATGTAGCAGTTCTCCCGCCACCCTTCCGTCCGCAGCAGCTCGGTGGTGATATCGGTGAGCGACTGCGGCGTGTAGTCGAGCTGCATGCGCAGCAGCGACGCCGAGTTGAGGAAGCGCTTGAAGTGGTCCAGCGGGCGAAAGACGAAGAGCTGCTCCTCCTCCGCATTCCAATAGCCGCGCAACCCGCCAAAGACGCCGGTGCCGTAGTTGAAGGCGTGGGTCATCACGCTGACCTTGGCGTCGGCAATCGGGACGATCTGCTTGCCGAAATAGGCGAATCGGGTCATGGGCGGGCCAGTGCAGGTGAGTGGCGTGCGGGCAACACCGCGCAAGCTAGCATCGCCCACAACCGTCGCGCCCCTCCCTACGCCGCCAGCTCTCCCAGCGCCTTCACGAAGGCGTCCAGTTCTGCGGTGCTCGTGAACAGGTGCGGCGTCACTCGGACGCCATGCACACCGGCGCCGTCGATGGCCACGGTCCAGATGCGGTACTTCTTCAGGAGGATGTCCATCAGGTCGCCGGGTTTGATCCCCTTCACCCCCACGTTGGCGATGGCGCACGAACGCCGAGGATCGCTCGGCGTGTTGAGGATGATGTTCGGCGTCCCGCGCACCCTCGACACCCAGTAGTTCTGCAGGTAGCGCAGTCGCGCTTCCTTGCGCGCCGCGCCAATCGCGAGGTGGTAGTCAATGGCGTTGTTGATCGCGAGATCGGTGTGCACCGGGTGCGTCCCGGTGTGGTTGAGCTTTCGGATGTCGTCGTCGGCCGGCCCCGCGTCGCCGTAGATGGGCCAGAGCCCGGCGATCTTGTCGCGCCGCACGTAGAGGATCCCGGCGCCTAACGGGGTGGCCAACCACTTGTGGAGCGACGCCCCATAGTACTCGACCCCCAGGTCGGGAATGCGGAAGTCGAGGTGGGCGAAGGCGTGCGCTCCATCGACCATCACGTCGACCCCCTTGGCGTGGGCCATCTCGGCGATCTTGCGCACAGGGAGGACGTGCCCAGTGATGTTCACCATGTGGCACACCATCAGGAGGCGCGTGCGTGGCGTGATGGCGTTGGCGTACACCTGCACCACCTCGTCATCCGATCTCGGATCCATCGGGAGCGAGATCACCCGGTTCACCATCTTGTAGCGCCGTGCCTGCAGCTTGAACTGGTCGAGCATCGCGCCGTAGTCCTGCTCGGCCATCACCGCCTCCTCGCCGGCTTTCCAGTCGTAGCCGGCGACGACGGTATCGAGCGACTCGGTGGTATTGCGCGTGATGATGAGTTCTTCCGGCGAGCATCCGGCCATCCCGGCGAGCCGCGTACGGACGGCGAGCTTGTCGTCGCCCTGGCGCGTGCGCATGTAGTGCGAGGCCTCGAGATTGATGTCGCGCACGTGCGCGATGAGCGCTTCGAGCACCTCCTGCGGCTGCAGGCAGAAGAAGCCGTTCTCCAGGTTGATGTACGCGTCCGTGAGCTTGAAACCGGCGCGGATCTTCGCCCAGAAGGCCTCGTCTTCGGCGAGCGCGGCGTCCGGCAGCGCTGCATAACGAGCGAGTTGTTCGTCGCTGAAGTACGCGCCAAGGGCAGCGCGTCCGAGCGAAGCGCCCATCAGGGAGCCACCGAGGGTGCCGCCGAGCGTGCGAAGGAAGTCGCGCTTGTTCATGGAGAGTATTGGCAAGGGTGCGTCTCCCAAAACAACAGGATATGGCGGGCAATGGCGAGGGGGGCCGGCGAGGGGCCCTTGCGACGGCTTAGCGCGCACCGGCAATGGCGGGGGGTCAATCCACCCATTCGTGCGCCTCGCGGGATTGGCATCATCCGTCCGCAGCGAAATGCCACGCGATCTCTCCCCCTCTTCAGGTGATGGTCCCATGTCCTTCTTGACGATGTCCTTCGGCGCCACGCGACTGGCGCGTGCCGCCGTGGTTGCCACGCTTGTGACGGCCGCCGCGGCATGCGGCGACGACAGCACGTCCCCCGCCTCCCGTTTCATCTACGGCCCGTCGCAGGCGCTCGGTACGGGGACGGCGCGCTCCTACGTGGTCCTCGACGCCAGCGGCGCGCCGAAGTCGTTAGGCGTGGCCATCTCGGAGACGGCCATGGGGAGCCTCCCGCAGACCCCGATGCCGGGGATGCCCTCGGCCGCCATGCTCTCGCTCGCCCTCCCCACCGAGGCGGCGACGACCGGCTACAACCACATCATGCTCGACTGGAACCCGGCGGGACACGAGCCCGACCAGGTCTACACGCACCCGCACTTCGACTTCCACTTCTTCCAGATCACCCCGGCCGAACGCGACCAGATCGTCCCGACCAACCCGCAGTTCGGGGCCAAGTCCGGGATCTTCCCCGGGGCCGAGTATGTGCCGGCCGGCTTCGTGGCGGGGTCGGTGCTGGCCAACGTTCCGCCAGCCAACGCCGCGGTGCCGCTGATGGGGATGCACTGGCTCGACACGTCGTCGCCCGAGCTGCAGCCGCCGCCTAACAACCACATGTTCACGCGCACCTTCATCTACGGATCGTACGACGGGAAGTTCATCTTCGTGGAGCCGATGATCACGAAGGCGTTCATCGAGTCGTCCAAGACGAAGGACGGGGGCTATTCGTACGCGGTGAACCTGCCGGCCAAGGTGGCGAAGACGGGGGGCTATCCGGCCTCGTACTCCATCGCCTACAACGCCACCGCCAAGGAGTACCGCATTGCCATCGACGGGCTGGTGATGAAGCAGGCGGCGCAGTAGGTCTCTCGCGTAGCGCCGGTAGCGCCACGTTCGAGCGGACGGCCGCCCGTCAGAGGGCGGCCGTTTCGCGCCTGGCTGTCTTGCGCGCATGGGCGCGCGTTCGTTGCTTAGGATGTGTTGCGCACGGCACTCGCGTCGTGCGCACCTTCCCGAAGTGCCCGAGCGCCCATGCGTCGTCGAACCCGTGCCTCCGTTGCAGCCGCGGCGTGCCTAACGGCCACCGCCCTCGCCCTTCCCCAGATGGCAGGCGCGCAGGGTGCGTCGCGCGGCTGGAAGATCCATGACCTCGAACGGCCGCGTCCCCGCGTCGTCACGCCTGGCGCGAGCGTCGGGGCGCCGCCCAGCGACGCCATCGTCCTCTTCGACGGCCAGTCGCTCGCCGAATGGAAGGCAGACGACGGCTCACCCGCCAAGTGGGTGGTCAAGGACGGCGTCATGCAGACGGTTCCGCGCGCCGGCTCGGTCACCAGCGCGCGCGCCTTCGGCGACATGCAGCTGCATATCGAGTGGGCGACGCCAACGCCCCCGGTGGGGTCAGGGCAGGATCGCGGCAACAGCGGCGTCATCATCATGGGGAAGTACGAGGTGCAGGTGCTCGACTCGTACGGCAACACGACGTACGCCGATGGTCAGGCCGGCGCCCTCTACGGCCAGCACCCGCCGCTCGTGAATGCCTCGCGCCCTGCCGGCGAGTGGCAGGTCTATGACATCGTCTTCCGGCGCCCGCGCTTCGCAGCGACGGGAGCGCTCGTGTCCCCCGCGCGCGTGACGGTGCTGCATAACGGCGTGCTGGTGCAGGACGCCGCTGAGCTGTGGGGCGGGACGAGCTGGCTGCACTTCGAGCCCTACGCGAAGCACCCTGACGAATTGCCGATCACGCTGCAGGACCACGATCACCCGGTCCGCTATCGCAACATCTGGGTGCGCCCGCTCCCCGACCTGCCGTCGGATGAGAAGGGGCCGAAGGTCGCGAAGAGCACGGTTGCCGTTCCGTTGAAGCTCCTCGAGTCGTACGTCGGGACGTACGCGAGCGGTACTGCCCCGGTGGCGAAGGTCACGCGGCGCGGGAATCGCCTCTTCATCAATCCCTTCGGGCACAAGGTCGCCTTCGAACTCGTCCCGCAGAGCGCCTCGCGCTTCGAGCTGCTGGAGACCGCGGGAACGGTGGAGTTCGTGAGCACTGCGGGACAGCCTACCACGGCGCACGTCGTCCTCGCGGGCCTCGATCGCACGGGGGGGAAGCAGCCATGAGCGCCACCTTGTTGCATGACCTGGCGCTGGTCTTCGCGCGCGAGCTCAACACGCTGCGGGCCGAGGTGCTGGCCTATCCCGATGACGCCTCGGTGTGGGCGGCGCCGGCCGGAGCGCCTAACGCCGGCGGGACGCTCGTCCTGCACCTGTGCGGCAACATGCGGCACTTCATCGGCGCGGGACTCGGGCACTCCGGCTACGTGCGCGATCGCGACGCCGAGTTCTCCACGCGGGGCACGTCACGCGCAGAACTGGCGGCGCTGATTCACATCACGATCGCCGAGGTGACGCTCGCCATGCAGTCGTGTCCCGCCGATCGGCTCGGCGAGTCGATGCAGGTCGGCCCGGCGTCAATCCCGATCCACAGGGGGTTGTTGCACCTGGCGACGCACCTGGCCTATCACATCGGGCAGCTCGACTACCACCGCCGCATCGTCACCGGCGACGCGCAAGGAGTCGGAGCGATGGGGCTCCCACCCATCCTCGGCTAGCGAGAGCCGACGCGCGACCGGTCCAAACGACGACGCGGCCGCCCGTGGGAGGGCGGCCGCGCTGCGTTTCCGGAAGTGAAGTGGCGGCCGCAGCGGCTCACCGATCGCGGAGGGCGCGATCGGTCGCCGCGCGCGCCCTCAGCTGAGCTCCTCGAGCTCGGACTCTGCCGGAGCCGCCGCCGGGGCGGCGGGAGCCGCGGGCTTCTGCGCGTTCCCCTGGCCGCGACCGCGCCAGCGCGGTTCGGCGGGCGCCGAGCGGCGCACGAGGAGATCCTCGTAGTAGGCGACGACGCGAGGACGCACGGTCGCCTCGGTGTCACCCGGCTCTGCCCGGAACGGCGCGTAGCGGTGACGATCGTCGCTCGAGACCGAGAACCACCACCACGGATCGTCATGGGCCCCACGCAGCCCCTCACGCACGCAGGTGTAGGTGCGCTCGTTCTCGATGAACGTGAAGGAAGTCGGCTGCGCGACGGCAGGGGCGGCCGAGGCCGCGGCTTTGGTCTTGGGCATCCCTCAAGCTAGTCGGTCCCGGCCGTCCGTGCGGGGATTCCTTGCGAAATGTCGGGCGCCGCGGTTTTTTTGATTGAACGTTCGTTCATTCAAAAATGCCCCGAACACTCCTCCAGAACGAATCGCTGCGGGCCGCCACACGCGGGAAGCTCCTCGACGCCGCCCTCGCCCTCTTCGCGCGCGATGGCTACGGCGACACCACGGTGCGCGCCATCGCACGGGAGGCTGGTGTCGCGACGGGGCTCCTGTACTCACACTTCGCGGGGAAGGAGGCGCTGCTGCGTGCACTCTTCGAGCAGAGCATGTCGCAGGTTCGGCTCTCGTTTGCCATGGCCGAGTCGGTCCCGCCCGACGAACGCATCGGCGCCCTGGTGCGCGCGAGTGTGCAACTCGTGCGGGAGCATCGCGATTTCTGGCGCTTGGGATATGCCGCACGCACGCAGCCCGCGGTGATCGCGGCGCTCTCCCCGGTGCTCGGCGAGTGGACCGATGCGATTGTCGGGACGCTGTGTGGCTATCTCGCCGATGCCGGCTCTCCCTCGCCCGAGCTCGATGCCCGTGCGCTGTTCGCGCAAATCGACGGGATGTGCCAGCACTTCGCGCTCAGCCCAGGCGAGTATCCGGTGGACGCGGTCGCCGATCGCGTCGTCGCGCAGTGGTCACTCCCATGAAACAGGACACACTCGCCGCCGAGTTGCGGGAGGCCCTCCAGCGGCTGGAGGAGCGCCTAACCGCCGGCGTTACGCCACTCACGCCGGCGCAGCGCGCGACGCGTCCACCTGACGGCGGATGGTGCGTCGATGAGATCCTCGAACACCTGTGCCTCGCCAACGCCGACTATCTCGGCGCGATGGAACGCGCGCTGGGAACAGGACACACGCTGCGTTCGCAGCGTCGCTGGCGCGCCTCACTCGGCGGCTGGCTGCTCGTCCGGGCGATGGAGTCGGAGCGGCGCACGCGCGCGCCCGCTGCGATCGTTCCGGCGACGACGCCTCGCGACGCTGTCTTCGACGCCCTGTTGCAGTCGTTCGAGCGACTGAGCGTGGCGATGGAACGCGGAGCGACCATCGACTGGCGACGGGTGCGCATGTCGTCGCCGTACGCCCGGTGGCTACGCCTCAACTTTGGCGACGCGGCGCTCGTTGTCGTGCGCCATGCGGAGCGGCATGCGCTTCAGGTAGAGCGCCTGGCCCGCTAGCGCGGACCGTCGCGGGCCGCCCCCCGATCTAGCGGCTGGCGGAGGGCGGTCTCGCTTCGTACGGTTGGACCGTGCACTCCCCATCCACGCCAGACGGCGCCCAAGACACCACGCCACTGCTCGATGCGCTTCTGGAGCGCCTCGGGCAGATGGTGCGCGCCATCGGCGGACGGCACGCCCTGACGCCGCCCGAGATCGACGCCCTGCTGCAGGAGGTGCGCATCCGCATCTGGCGCGCGCACCCCGGAGGTGAGGACATCGGTCGGCTCCCGACGTCATACGTATATCGGACCGCGATGGCCGCCGCAGTGGACTTGCTGCGGCAGCGGCGCCGAGCGACGCGTCCCCTCCCGCTCGAGGAGGCAGCGAATGCCGCCGCCCCCGCGGCAACGGCCGCTGATGCGCGCGCCATGATGGGTGACTTGGGCGCGGCGATCGCGCGTGCGCTGTCGACCATGGTCGAGTCACGGCGAGTGGTGGTGAGATTGCACCTGACGGGATATCCGCGCGACGAGATCGGTCGCCTGCTGGGATGGGACGACGGACGGGTGCGCAACCTTCTCTATCGCGGGATGGACGACTTACGGGAACGCCTTGCCCACATGGGGTACCGCTGGCCGGAGGGTGAATGAGCGACGACGACATGCGCCGGGCGTACTTGGCGCACCTGAACGCACGCGGTATCGACGAGCGCGACGCCGGACCGAACGGGGACGCAGCGCGACCGGATTGTCCGGTGCCGGAGGTCTTGGCGCAGCTGGCGCAGGGCGAGGGGGCGACCGCGCTCGGCGCATTCGATCATGTGCTCCAGTGCCAGTACTGCCTCCCGGAGTTCGAGCTCCTTCGCACGCTCGCGCGCGCCGAGCGCGACGCGCAGCACGTGGAGAACGGGGAGGCGCCCCCGATGTTGCGGTCTCATCAGGTACCGTCCGTCGCGCGCCAAACGCCGGGGCGTGCCGCGCGATCATGGGGCGCCGCAGGATGGGCAATGGCCGCAACCGTGTTGGTCGCGGTTGCCCTTGGCGGCACCTGGTGGCAGCGCCGTGCAGGTCGCGATGCATTGCCGGCGGAGGAGGAGTCGACGGTGATTCGAAACGGCGACAGTGCCGTGGTGATCGTGACGCCGCGGGGCACCGTGGCCGTGGCGGAGGGACCGCGCGCTTTCGTCTGGCGCGCGGAGGGAGGCAGCGCCGTTGGTGGTGCGGACGTGGTGTACGTCGTCGAGGCGTTCGACAGTCTCGGAGTGCTCCTGCTATCTCGCACGGTGCGCGATACAGCGCTCGTGCTCTCCGACGCCGAGGGGGCGGCGCTGCGGCGCGCCGAAACCTTTGACTGGATGGTTCGCGCCGAGCGGGGCGACGGCAACGAGCGTCGCTCCCCGTTGGTTCGGGTGCGACTCGGCTCGCCTACCGGTTCGCCGGCGCCGTGAGGGCGCCGGTGAGAGTGCCGGTGGGGTCGCCGACGAGAGTGAAGCCGGCCCACGTGGCGGCTGGCGCGCCACGCGAGCGGGCGCGGAGGCGCGCGACGCGCAGGGCGGCGCCGTACGAGATCCCACGGGCAAGCGCGTCGTAGAAGTCGCCGAGCAGGGGCGCCAGTTCGCGGTCCCGCACTAGCCAGGCCGTCGCCACGACACGCGGGACGCCGGCCTCGAGGAAAGCCCCGGTGAGTCCGCGCACCCCCTCGCCGGCCAGCACCTCGCCGCCGATCGTGCGACACGCCGAGAGGACAACGAGTGACGCGCGCAGCCGCAGGGCGCTGATCTCACCGGCATCGAGCCATCCATCAGCGGAGTCGGGTGCGGGGGCCAGACGGAGCGCCGCGGCGGCGCCCGACCACTCGTCGACCACCGCGTGGGTGGCGAAGTGCAGCACGTCGAATCGCTGGGCGTGCGCCCGCACGAAGCCCTCGTTCGCCGCCTGGCCGAACCGGAGCTCGGCGCCAGGGAAGGAATGTTGCAGCCGACGGGCCTCGTCCCGGGCGCCCGGCAGGCGCGGGAGCCGGGCGCGGTCACGGCCCACGCCGGACGAGGCAAACGGGGCGTCCTCGCTCGCCGTCGTGGACGGATCGGCCGGATCGGCCAACACAAGGACTGCCGGTGTACCGGCCGCGACGCCCGCCTCGAGGCGTGTGCGTTCGCGGCGCGTGTCGCGCTCGCGCAGGGTCGCGAGGACCCCAACCGCGGGGAGCACGGCCGTCTCGAACATTGACAGGAAGGGACGCCCGTCGGGCAGGGCGAGGGCGTCGAGCGGCACGCGATGCAACACCCCTTCGGGGACGAAGATGACGCGAGAACTCCCCGTCAGCTGCAACAGTGGCAGCACCGGCGCGAGGAGGAGGTCACCCAGCCGCCGCGACGCGCCGCCGTCGGGGCGGGAGGCCTCTAGTTGCGCGACGAGGCGCCGGACCTGTGGTGCGACGATCTCGCGGGGCGGCAGGGCGAAGGCCGCCAGGGTGTCGCGCGTGAGGACGAAGGCGAGCCCGGGCGCACTACCGATGCCAAGCGTGAGGGTGACGACCGCAGTGCGGGCGTCGGGGAGGGCACGCTGGAGGGCGTCGACCGTCAGGGGGAGAGGGGGCACACGGTCGGCGGGGACGCGCGGCGCCGGACCGCGCACGTCGCCCGCCCGATCTCCCTGCCACGCGGCCGTGACGAGGAGGTGCTCTTGCAGCTCACGGGCGCGGCGCCGCTCGGCCAGGAGGAAGGCTGTCTCCACCTCCCCGAGTGCTACCAGGCGCGCCTCGAGCATCGCGTGATACCAGCGGTCGCCCTCGACCGCCTGCACCGTGAGGAGTCGCAGCGTGCTGTCGGCCAGCGAAGCGCGCCAGGTATCGAACGTCTCGGCGGCCGTCCTCGCCAGGCGCGCCGCGGCGCGCCCATCGCCCTCGAGGGCGTACGTGAGCGCCAACTGTCCCTCGATCGCGTAGCGGAAATGATGCTGGCTGGGATGCAGCTGGTCGGCGGCGCGCTGCAACTGCCGCCGGGCGCCGAGGGCATCCCCCTGCCGCAGGGCCAGCTCACCCCGCGCCACGCCGAGCGACAGGCGCCACCCGCCCAGTGCATAGCGATCGATCAGCGTGGCTTCCTCGCGCACGAGCCCCGCCGCCTCGTCGAGTGCGCCGGCGCGCATGGCCGCAGCGCGTTGGGACGCCAACACCGACAGCTGCAATTGCGGATCCCCCAGTTGCACGGCCAGGCGACTCGCGGTCGCGAGCGCGGCGCGGCTCGCGCTCGTGTCGCCCAGCGCAAGGGAGTGCCGCGCCTGCAGCCGGGCGACTTCGACGCGCCCCGCCGGGTCGTCGAGCCGTCGCATCAGCGAATCGGCACGCGGAAGCCAGATCGCCGTGCGGGTGGCGTCGCGAAAGGCGAGAGCCAGGGCGGCACGATTGAGCGCGGTCCAGGCGGCGGCATCGGCCACCTGTGCGCGTACGGCCAGGTCCCACGCTTCGCGCTGGTAGCGTTGCGCGACGGTGAAGTGACCCAGCGTGGAACTGTAGAAGCCCGCCCACTGGCTGGACGACGCGAGCCCACCGAGGTCGCCGGTGGCACGCTGGGCGGCCATCGCCGGGACCAGGTGGGCCGCCACCGAGTCGCTCAACCCGCTGCGTGCGAACTCCGTGGCCAGGGTGAAGCGGCAGGATGCCGCCAGACGCAACCACCCCGCGTCAGTGGCGCGCGCCATGCCATCGCGGGCGGCGTGGCGGGCTTCCTCGCGCGCCCCCCGCCGGGAGAGCACCGCCGCCCACCGACAGCGCGCCGCCACCTGCAGCGCGGGATCTCCTCCCCAGCGCATCGAGTCGCCGCGTGCCAGAAGCGGCGCGGCGGCCATCGGGCCATCACGACGCAGGACGGCGGCCGCCCGCAGGAGCAGCGCGTCGAGCGCCGTCAGCGTGTCGCCAGCCGCAAGCGCGGCGCGCTCCAGGGCGACGATCACCGGGATCGCCTCATCGTGTCGCCCGCCCTGCACGGTGAGCACGGCGCGCCAGTATTGCGCCTGACGGGTGATGCCGCCGGGATCGTGGACGATCGACGGCGGCTCCTGGGCGCCTTCCGGCGCCAGTCGCGCGAAGTGCGCGGTGGCAGCCGTCAGCGCGTACGCCAGCCGGTCGCGCGTCGCCACCGCGAAGCGCGCGCGTCGGTCGCCGGGATTGCGCGCGAGGCGCTGCTGCCACGGCGCCCCCCACTCGGCAAGCCGTCCGCGTTCCGCGGCCGCCAGTGCCGCGGCAGCGAGCTCACGCGCCGAAGCCTCGATGGGTTCCTGTGTTGCGTGACGATGAACGGCGCCTATGGCCGCGCGCGCCGGATCGCCGTCCAGCGTCAACAGGAGCGTGAGCGACGGGAGCGCGAGTGTGTGGAATGCAGGCGCCCGGAGCGCCTCCCAACAACGGCGCACGCAAGCCCAAACAGGATGCCACCTGCCGCGCTCGCTCGCCACAACGCCGCATCCAGCACCGCGACGCGGGCTGCCCGGGGACCACCCGGCTGGCCCGTCAGTACGGCAAGATGTCAGGCGGCGCTCCGCAGGCAGCATCGGGTGAAGGTACCGGGCGCCAACGCGGAGGGGCCAGAGCGCGACACCTGCCGGCGCGCGCCGCGGGGAGGACAGATGCCGGTGATACAAACGCTGTCGTGCGAGCGTGCAACGACCGGGGGGCGCTCGTCTCTCGACTTCCGTCTGTTTCAAGGAGTGCACTCATGCTGTGGGCCGTCCGCCTCGCGCGTGTCGCGCTGCTCGCGATCATGGTCGTGAACCTCTCGTCGTGCTTTCTGTTCTGTTTCCTGTCCCCGGGGTCGTGCCGAAACTCCCCGGCGGCTCAGGTGGCGGCTCCGGTCGTGTCGGTCAGCGCATCGCCGTTGAAGCTCGACGTGGTCCCCGGTTCCACCGTTACCGCGGCGGTCACTGTCGCGCTCTCAGGGGGGCCGACCGGCGCCGCGCTCTCGCTGGGCGGCTCCCTCCCCAGCGGTGTCTCCGCCTCGTTTGCCCCGACGAGCGTGAGCGGGAGCGGGACGTCGACCCTGACGCTGTCCGCCGCGCCCACGGCGTCGCCGGGGCTCTTTCTGTTCGATGTGATCGCGACCAGCACTGGAGGAAGTGCGGCGGCGGTTGGGACGGCGCCGATCACCGGCGAAGTGCTGCGGCCATTCCGCCTCTCGGGGGTCAACTCGCAGAGCATGGAGGTCGGCACCTCGCGCGACATCGCCGTCGCGGTCGCGCGGGCTCCCGGCTTCGCCGCGCCTGTCACCTTCTCGGTCGATCCCGCGACGCTTCCCGTCGGGAGCACGGCGACCTTTGCCCCGCCCGCCACGTCCTCGAGCACTTCTACCCTTTCGCTGGCAATCCCGCAGGGCGCGGCCACGGGACGATACCTCACGCGCCTGTACGCCACCGGCGGGGCGTCGGCCGACACCGCGACCTTTCTGGTCGACGTGCAGGCCGCTCCCGTGCCGCCGGACTTCACCATCGTCGCGACGCCGGCCCGTGTCGACGTTGCACCTGGCGGTTCGGCGGCCGTGACGCTGTCCATCACCGTGACGCAGGTCGGACTGGGACCGATCGCGCTCAGCGCAGGGTCACTCCCGCCTGGGGTCGCCGCATCGTTCGCACCGCCAAGCCTCACGAGCGGTAGCGCGCAACTCACCCTCGCCACTTCGGCGTCCACTCCCGACGGCAGCTACACCATCGACATCACCGGAACTGCCGGGAGCCTCGTCCGACAGGCGACGGTCACACTCGGCGTGACCACTCCCGCGGACTTCCTGCTCGCCGTGACGCCGTCCACTGTGACGATCGCCGCGGGAGCGAGCGGACAAGCGACCGTGGCCATCCAGCGCACCGGTCAGCCGGGGGCCGTCGCCATCGACGTGACCGGACTCCCGGCGGGCGTCACGGCGGCGGCGAACCCGGCAAGCGTCACGGGGACCTCCAGCATGGTGACGCTGACGGTGGGCGCGAGCGTCCCACCGGGGAGCTATCCGCTCTCCGTGCGCGGAGTTGCGGGCGCCCTGACCCGGACCGCGCCAGTCACGCTCGTGGTGCCCACGCCGCCGCCTCCCCTGGTCACGATCCAGCTGCTCACGCCTAACGTGTCGATCGCGCAGGGGAGCACGACCCTGGTGCCCGTGCGGCTGACGCGGACGGGCTCAGCGATCGGGCGCTATCTCGAGCTGCGGGTCGCTGGCCTTCCCGCGGGAGGCAACGCGTGGGTCACACCAAGCTTCACACTCGGCGACACAGCCACCCTGCACGTGATCGGTGGAGTGCCGGGCACGTATCCCATCGCCGTCACGGTGGTCCTCGGTGCAATCCTCCCCACCGCGACGGCGACGGTGACGGTGACGCCGTCGAGCACCCCTGACTTCTCGCTCAGCCCGTCACCGACTACACTCACCCTCCCCCGCGGTTCGTTCACCCCAATCTCGCTCTCCCTGTTCCGCAGCGGCGGGTTCACCGGCGCGGTGACGCTCTCGGCGATCACGGATGATCCGAGCAACTACGCGGTCAACTTCACGCCGGTGCAAACCACCGGTAACAGCGCGACCATCAATGTGTACGCCAGCCCCCTCGTCCGCGCGGGGGTCCACATCCTCCAGCTGCGGGGAACGAGTGGATCCATCACGCGAACGGTGGCGATGACACTTCTGGTGCAGTAGTGCGTGCTGCGCGCACCGGCTGGTCAGCGTGACGGTTTGGCGGTGCGCGCGAATACCTGGGCAGGCGGCGCGTGCCTCGAGGCGCCGACGGCGAGGCGCGTCGTGCAGCGCGGCGTGCAGCGCGGCGCGCCGCTTCCCCGTACTGGAACGACAGCTTCGTCACCGCCACTCCCTTCCCCCTGCGCCACGTGCCCACTCGACTCCTCACCGTCCGCGCCACGACGTGTCTTGTCGCATCGCTCCTGGCTTCCTCGGCGCTCGCCACACCGGCCGCCGCGCAGGGGACGGCGGCCGACTCGACCGACCCCGTCGCCTTTCTCGTGAGCCAGCTCGACCTGGAGCGCTACAAGGCGACCATCAAGGGGCTCACCGAGTTCGGCGACCGACGCCAGGGGACGGCGCGCAATCGCGCCGCACTCGACTGGATCGAGGCGCAGCTCAAGAGCTACGGCTGCACGCCGGAGCGCATGACCTACGACTTCACGCCGCCGCCGCCGGCACAGCGCCCGGCGGGCGCCGCTCCCGGGCAGCGCCCAGCCACGCCGCCTCGCTTTGGACAGGGCGGGTCACGCTTGCGCGGCAACCGCGCGCGCACCGGCGTCAACAACGACTCGCTCGCCCAGCCCGACGCGCGCCTGCGCGCCCTCAACGCCGAGGCGAGCGTCCCTGGGGCAAGACAAAACGTCTATTGCACCAAGGTGGGGACGGTGCATCCCGACGAGATGTACATCGTTGGCGCGCACATGGACGGGATCGGCTGGGGCGAGGCCGCCAACGACGACGGTTCGGGGACAGCGCTGGTGATGGAACTGGCGCGCGTCTTTTCGATGCCCGGCGTCACGACCGAGCGCACCATTCGTTTCGCGCTGTGGAACAACGAGGAGACGGGACTCAACGGCGCGCGGACATATGTCGCGCAACGGCAGGCACTGCAGGGGAAGGAGGAGCCAGCCGGCTCCGGGAAATACCCTGAGCCCAAGTGGCTGGGGATGATCCAGCACGACATGATGCTCTGGGATCACGGGATGCCGCGCGCGGACGGGACGCTCAAC
Source organism: Gemmatimonadaceae bacterium (assembly GCA_046327755.1). Lineage (GTDB taxonomy): Bacteria > Gemmatimonadota > Gemmatimonadetes > Gemmatimonadales > Gemmatimonadaceae > SCN-70-22. Next base: position 327,373 of record JAXLXW010000005.1, on the reverse strand, counting down.
CCCGAGCAGCGCCCCGAGGCCGACGTGAACGTGGAGTTCCAGTCCAACTCGAAGATGGCGGAGCAGTCGGCGAAACTCGCCTGGTTCTTCCACTCGGCGAACGAGAAGTACGCCACCGACTACCCCGCCACGGTGGGGCCGCACATGACCAATACCGACTCGGGCCCCTTCCAGGACATCATCGCGTCGATTTCACTGCGCGAGAACGAGCGCGGCGCGCATACCGGCGCCGGCTGGAATCCGCACTGGCACCAGCCGACCGATCGCTACGCCACGTTCAGCGACAAGGACTTCCGCCTGGGGCTGAACGCCGCGCAGACGACGCTGGGGGCGCTGGGGATGCTGACGGGGGTCAAGGTCGCGCGTTAGGCGGGAGAGCGGAGGGGCGACGGGAGACGGGTGTGCAAACGGCGCCGTGCGGCGCCGTTTGCGTCTCACCAGGGTTGGAGGCGGGCGGCAATGTCTCCCGTCCTGACCAGCTCGGCCAACTCGTCGCCCAACCGTTCGCTTTCGTCGACCACGCGTTGCCACGTGGTCTGGCGGGTCGCGTCGTCCATCGCGTAGAAGTCCTTGCGGTCGGGAATCTTGCCGCGGGGGAGCGCACGCACGAAGTCGTCGCTGGGCGCGATGAGGAGCGCACGACGGAAGTTCGCACCGCCGGCCCGGCGCCAGCGCAACGATTTGTCGAACCAGCCGGGAACCACGTGACTGTAGAAGTGCGGATACAGCACGAGTCCTTCGCCCGGACCGAAATCCAGGTCGAGGTGATAGTCGAGCACCCCGCCATCCCAGTGCACGCCGCGCGGCGTCCCCGGGATCTTCACCGCTTCCATGAGGAGCGGGATCGACCCAGATGCCGTGAGTGCGGGCAGGAGGTTCTCGCGCGTGAGCGTGACGTGCTCGGTGGGGAGGTCGGAGAGCGACCGAAAGGGCGAGCGGTCACCCGCCGAGTGAAAGATGAAGCGCCTGAGCTGGAGCGCGAGCGACTTGCGGCTGACGAGATTGCCGGCCGCGGCGAACGCAATCCCGGCCGTCAGGAGCAATCGGCGCTCGCTCGCCGCCAGCCCGCGCCCCTGCGCCGTGATGATGTGCTGGCGCGCCCACGGGTGGGAGAGGATCTCGTCGGTCCCGGTGGGGCCGAGGATGAGGGAGAGGCAGCGCGTGAGGACCTGGGTGACCTCGTGTGTCGACGGCTTTTTCGTGTAGCGCTGCTCGTAGATGTAGGCGTGATGTCCACGGGCGAGCGCCGCGACCGGGTCACGCTGCCCAAGGCAGGCCATGCGCCAACTCCCGATCGACGACCCGATCAGGTGCAGCGGTCGCGTGCGTGGCTCGGCCAGGAAGGACCCGAAGAGGAAGCGATCGAGCCCGGCGATCGCCAGCCACTTGGCCCCGCCCGATGCGCCGGGAATGACGTCGATGTCGGCCGCGCGGAGCCCGCGCTCGCGGATGAGGCGCATCGCCTCGGGGCCGGCTCGAAGGGTCAGGGCACGCACGGAACGATCAGGACACTGCGTCGGGTGAGGACCGAGGGAGGCGCGACGACGCCGCAGGGGAACGGGGCGAGCCCAAACGCCACGCGCGCCTCGCGGCGAAGGCCACGAGACGCGCGCGCGGGTACTCGATCGAGAGGTGCCGGCCGGAATCGAACCGGCGAATAGCGGTTTTGCAGACCGCTGCCTTACCACTTGGCTACGGCACCGTCGGATGGCGGAAGCTAGGGGGGCGTCTCGCCGTCCTCAAGGTGACGGAGCAGGGGCGATCCCGTCACATCCCTCGCGCGCTGAGCGGGGAGACGTGTCCCACGGGTGCGCGCGGCGCCTTCTGGCGGGCAGTTCGTCAGGTAGATTCGCCGCATGACGACCACCACCGCTGCCTCCGCCCCGACGCCCTCTTCGCTCGTCCCCATCGACGCCATTCTCGAGGCGCAGACCGCGATCGCCTCGTACGTCCATCGCACGCCCGTGGCGGGGTCGGCCTACATCGGCGAGCGCGCTGGTGCTCGCGTCGTCCTCAAGCTCGAACTCTTCCAGAAGACGGGGTCGTTCAAGGTCCGCGGGGTGATCAACACGCTGCGGCAGCTCACGGAGGACGAGCGCGCCCGCGGCGTCATCTCGCTCTCGGCGGGGAATCACGCGCAGGCGTTGGCGTGGGGGGCACGGCAGTTCGGCGTCGCCGCGACCATCGTCATGCCCGCGACCGCCGTCCCATCCAAGGTCGCCGCGACCAGGGGATACGGCGGGAACGTCATCCAGACCTCCGGCGACCTGCTGGCGACCGCGTTGGAGCTGCAACGCGAGCGCGGGCTGACCCTCGTCCATCCCTTCGACGACCTGCGCGTGATTGCCGGGCAAGGGACGGTTGGGCTCGAGATCCTCGAGCAGATCCCCGATGTCAGCACCGTCATCATCGCCTGCGGCGGCGGCGGGCTCATCTCCGGCGTGGCCGCGGCGATCAAGCAGGTGAAGCCGTCGGTGCGCGTGATCGGCGTCGAACCTGCGGGTGCCGACGTGATGACCCGCTCCCTCGCCGCGGGATCGCCGCAGCGGATGGCGCAGCTCAGCACGATCGCCGACGGTCTCGCGGCGCCGTTCGCCGGCGTGCGCAGCTTCGCGCACTGCCAGGCCTTCGTGGACGAGTGGTTCGTGGTGCCTGACGAGGCAATCGTCGAGGCGATGAAGGTGCTGATGGAACGCTGCAAGCTCCTCCCCGAGGCAGCGGGGGCGGCAGCGATCGTTCCGCTGCTCACGGGGCGGCTCGCGGTGCCGTCAGATGCAACGGTTGTCCCGATCATCTGCGGCGGGAACGTCGACCTCGCGCGGCTGAAGGAACTGCTCTAGCCATCCCGCGAACCGGCGCGCGCATCCGCCGCGCGTCGCGGAGGTCGGTCGGACGTCGGTCGGACGTCGGTCGGACGTCGGTCAGCCGTCGACGAGTGCGACGGTGAGTCCCTTGGCGCCGTGCGCCCCGATCACCAGCGACTGCTCGATGTCGGCGGTCTTGGACGGTCCGGCGAGGAAGAGCCCGAATGCCTCCCGGCCGACATCGACAGCGGCGTAGGCGGCGTTCAGGTCGGCGACGATCGCCGACGTCTCGAGCACGACGACGACCTCGGTGGCGAGCACGAGCGCCGCCCGTTGCCCCAGGCGCGAGGTGGGGAGCCAGATCGCCGAGCTCTCCGCAACCCCCAGCACCCCCTCGCAGACGAAGAGGTCAAGCGACGCGAGGTCGTGCGGATCTTCGGGGATCGTCATGGTGCTCGCCACGCCATCCACCATCGACAGGACCGCGGGCGCGCGCCCGTGGTCACTCGGCAGGTGCAACGACTCGAGGACGGACGACACGAGCGAGGAAAGCCCCGAGCGATTCGTGCGCACCACCCGGGCCGCCGCGCCCTGCGCCGAGGCCGTGAAGCGCTCCACCAGCGCCGCGCGCGTGGGGCGCGCATGGTCGGCTGCGCCAGGCCACTCGCCTTCCGTTGGGAGGGATGGAAGGGGCGGGACTTCCGCCCCAAAGGTCGCGTGCCGGGCCGCGCGCACCGCGCGCAGGATCTCGTCGCGTGCGCTCATCGTCGCCCCGGGCGGTTGGTGCGCACCCAGTCGCGGAAGCTCCCGCGCGGCGGCTCCGGGAGGGCGCGTGCCGGTCCCCATGCGTCCGAGAGGCGCAGCGCCAGGCGGCGCGGCACCACGCGCAACACGCCGCGCGCGACGCGACCCGCCAGTTGCAATAGGGCGGGGTCTGCCAGCACCTCGCCCAGGCGTCGGAGCGACCAGCGCTTGAACGGGGGCGCGTACCCCGCCGCGATCACCTGCTGGCGCCAGCGATACAGCTGCTGGTCGAGGTCGACCTTCACCGGGCACACCGCGCTGCACGATCCGCACAGCGTGCTGGCAAACGGGAGCGCCGCGTATTTCTGCAGGTCGAGCCCTGGCGTCAGCACCGACCCGATGGGACCGGGGACCGTCGAGCCGTAGCTGTACCCCCCCGAGCGGCGATAGACGGGACAGGTATTGAGGCACGCCGCGCACCGGATGCACTTGAGCGAGCCCCAGAAGTCGCCGCGCCCCAACTGCGTGCTGCGCCCATTGTCGACCAGGACGATGTGCATTGCCTGCCCGGGACGCGGACCGTGCATGTGCGAGGCGTACACGCTGCTCGCCTGGCCGGTCGCGCTGCGGGCGAGCAGGCGCAGGAAGACCCCCAGGTCGGCGGCGCGCGGAATGAGCTTCTCGATCCCCATCGACGCGATGTATACGGGCGCGAGCGCTGTCCCCAGGTCGGCGTTGCCTTCATTGGTGATGACGACGACGCCTCCCGTCTCGGCGATCGCGAAGTTCACCCCGGTCATCGCCGCCTCCGCGCCCAGGAAGCGCTCGCGCAGGTGGCGGCGCGCGGCGGCGGTGAGTGCATCGGGATCGGCGAGCCCCGCTGGGGTGCCGAGTACCTCGTGGAAGGTCTCGCCGATCTCCTCCTTCTTGAGGTGGATGGCGGGCATCACGATGTGCGACGGCGGCTCGTCGCGCAGTTGCACGATCCGCTCGCCCAGGTCCGTGTCGACGACCTCGATCCCATGCCGTTCCAGGTGCGCATTGAGTCCGCACTCCTCGGTCAGCATCGACTTCGACTTGACCATGCGCCGAACGCCACGCGCGGCGAGGATGCCGAGCACGATCTCGTTATGCTCGGCGCCGTCACGCGCCCAGTGCACGTGGATTCCGCGGGCCGTGGCGCGGCGCTCGAACTGCGTGAGGTACTCGTCGAGTCGCGCGAGGGTGTGCGTCTTGATCGACGAGGCGAGGTCGCGAAGTCGCTCCCACTCCGGCACGCTCGCCGCGCCACGGTCGCGCTTCTCGCGCACGAACCAGAGCGCCCCGTCGTGCCAGGTGGTGCGCTCGACGTCGGCGGTGAAGGCCGCGGCCCCCGCGGCGTGATCCACGGCACCGTGGGCGTCGAGGATCGGGAGCGAACGGGTGGCAATGCGCGACGCGCTCACGTCACCCTTCCCCAAGCCCCGACGCGGCCGCCAGGAGCTGCGCCACGTGCAGCATGGGGAGCGTCCCCCCGGCGGCGCGTTCGATACCCGACAGGTGCAACATGCACGACGCGTCGGTGGACACCACCGCGTCGGCCCCGCCGGCGCGCATGTCGGCCAGGCGGTCGCGTCCCATGCGCAGCGACACCGCGGGTTCGCCCACGCTGAAGCTCCCGCCAAAGCCGCAGCACTCGTCCGGGCGCTGCAGCGGCGCGACCGTGAGGCCACGCACCGTCCCGAGGATCGCCCGGACCTTGTCCACGGCCGGGAGCACGCGCTCGCTCGGGGTCGCCAGTTGCAAACCGCGCAGCGCGTGACATCCGATGTGCACGGCGACACGGCGCGTGTCGGATGCACCGAGGGCGCGCACGCGCTCGAGGCCTATCACGTCGTGCAGGAACTCGCAGAACTCGTACGTCTTCTTCGCGACCAGCGCCCCCGCGTTCGCAATGCCACCGGCGTGCTGCCGCACGTGCGTGGTGCAGCTCCCCGAGAGGACGATCGTGTGCGTGAACGGGGCGAACGTCTCGACGAAGCGCTGCAACGCCGCGTCGCCCGCGCGCGCGTCGCCCGCGTTCGCCGGTGGTTGCCCGCAACACGCGGCGCCGTCGGGGAGCGCGACGTCGACACCCAGGCGCTCCAGCAGCTGGACGGCGGCAATGGCGACGCCGGGAGTCAGCTGGTCGACGAAGCAGGGGGCAAAGAGCGCCGCGCGCATCACGCGAACGAACCGGGACTTAGCGCCCCGGCCCGCGGGCCGCGCGCCGCGCCCCGTCGATCAGCGCCTGCCGGGCTGTGCCATCGAACGGGCGCCCATTCGCCACGACCGTGTGGATGCGCGCCACGTTCCCGATGTCGATGAGTGGGTTGGCGTCGAGGATGACAAGGTCGGCGAGGTGCCCGGGTGACACCGCGCCGATCGAGTCCGTCGCGAAGTAGCGCGCCGGCTCCGTGGTCACGGTGCGGAGCGCGGCGCGCGGCGACAGCCCCGCCTTCACCAGCAGCTGCAATTCCGCCACCAACCCCTTCCCCGGCCCGCCGGCCGCGAGCGGTGCATCCGTCCCGCCCAACAGGGGAACGCCCGCCAGATGCAGTCCGCGCACGAGCGCCAGCCGCTTCTCGAACAGCTTGCCCCCCGCCGCCACCATCGGCGCCGGCGGATCGGGGGGGAGCTCCATCTCCAGCGCGACGCGTCGCATCAGCGTGTCGTTGTAGAACTGCGCCGTGCTGTCCCCGGCGACGATCGTGGGACGCATCGTCGCGAGCGCCTCCTGCACGATGAGCGTCGGCGTCACCCAGCGCCGCGTCTTCGCCAGCGCCGCATAGACCGTCGCCTGCGAGGCCGAGGTGCACTCCCCCATGATGAAGCGCTGGATCGGCGCCCCGCCGGCAATGATCGCCGAATCGGCCGACGAGCACTGGTTCACGAAGGCGTACAGGTGTTCCTGCGAGCGCTGCCCCTGCTGCGCCGCCTCTACCGGAGTGCGCGGGAGCGCCACGTGCCCGGCGTACGCGAGCTTGCGACGCTTGGCCTCGGCCGCGATCACGCGCGCCGCCGATGCGGGGATCCAGTTGTGGACCTTGATGAAGTCCACGCCTAGCGCCGCCAGCGTGTCGACCCCGCGCACGGCGCTTGCGGAGTCGGTGACGACGAAGTGCTCCATCCCGAAGGCCGGCGGAAGCGCGCGCCCCACGAGATACGGCCCCGACACCACCATGCGCGGCCCCACGAGCGTCCCGGCGGCGATGTCGCGCTGGAAAGCCCGCAGGTTGGGCAGCCGGCCGTTCATGTCGCGCACGCCGGTCACGCCGTGCGCAATGTAGAGCGGCAGCAGCGCGCGCCCCCCCGAGAAGTCGTTATGCACGTGCATGTCCCACATCCCCGGGATCACGTACTTCCCCGTGGCGTCGATCACCTGCGTACCGGCCGGTATCCTGAACGTCGCGCTCGGCGCCACACGCTCGACGCGCGTCGACCGCACCAGGATCGTCATGTCGCGACGTGGCGTCGCCACGTCGGGGTCGATGACGGTGGCGTGCGTGATGGCGAGCAGTTGCAGCGCGAAGGACAGGGCGGGCATGGGCGTGTGGGAAGTGCGGAAGCGCTCGGTGTCATGCGCGAGTCGCCTTGATCCTACTCGGCGGAGGCGTGGACGCCATGGCCGAACGTGGCAGCGCCCCAAGGCGCTACGGCGCCTGTGTCACGAGCGCCGTTTCCACCACCCGCTCTCCCAGCGCGCACTTGTTCCGCGCACGTCGATGTGGGCGAACGGGCCGCTCGGCCCCGTCGCCTGGTACGTCCCCAGCCCACCCACCAGGTCGGGGTGCGCCTTCTCCACCCGTGCGATCGCCGCGATGATCGCCGCGATGTCACGCAGGTCGACCACCCCGTCGCGGTTGAGATCGTCCATGCGCCCGTTGCCGTCGTCGTCGATGATCAGGTCGGCCGCATCGCCAAACTGGTGGCGCGACGCCCGCGCCATCCCTTCGCCCACGCCGCGATCATTGTAGTACGGCGCACGGAAGCCGGAGAGGACCACCACGTGCCCAGTCGGTATCCCGTGCGCCGCCAGGTCGGCGAGCACGAGCTCGAGCTTGTCGATCAGCTTCTCCTCGAGCACGACATACTTGGGCCACGTGCTCCGCTGGTCGTGCGTGAGGAAGTCGCCCAGCGTGAAGTGATCCGACAGCCGCAACGTGACGTTGTCCGGCGTGACCTCCACGAAACCGTCCGGATTGAAATAGTTGCGCGCCATGATCCAGCGCTCGGCCGGCCATCGTCCCAGCCGGTAGCCGTTCAGCACATCGCCGCGCTTGCTCCCGAACGGACGCAGGACGATGAGGGCGAAGGGGACGGAGTCCGCGCCAAGCGACGTGAGGTGCACAGCGGGCTGCTTGAGCGCACGCTCGCCGTACCGCTGCACAAAGCCGGGGATCGCCAGCGCCTCGGCGGCGGTGAGGGCGCGGAAGTGGAGGGCCCCGCTGTGGCCGCCGAACGAGTCGGGAAGCGCCAGGCTCGCGGAGGTCGGGAGGTCGGGGATCGGTGGCAGGTCGCCGGGGCCGATCGAGAGCGTCCCGCCATCACCACCGCGCACCAGCTCACGCACGACACTGACCGCCTTGGCGAGCGCCACGAGCCCTGCGAAGGCGAAGAGCCCGAGCATGAGCCGTCGTCCCCACGACGTGAAGGGCCCGGTGCCGGTGGACCGGGCGTCCCTGCGCGCATTACGAGACGGGGGGAGCGAACTGTCGGGCGAGGACCCCGGCTCGGCGCCGGGTGATGCGTCGGACGACATGTCAGGAAGGTAATGGGTGACCGGACGCGGCGGCCGTGCGATGGTGAGGTCCTAACGAGCCGGGTCGAACGATGGGTCGGATCGCACAGCGCGAACGTGAGCGGCGGCGAGTGGCGCCCATTCGTGTTGCCTGACTCACCCACTGCGCGTATCCCCAAGGATGTCCGCTCCTCCATACCCCGCCGATTCCGTCTTTCGCGCGATCGCCGACGCGCTCGACGACGCCGTCTTCGTCGTCGACGAGTGGTGGCGGGTGCAGTGGCACAACGCGAGCGCGTCCCGGCTGATCGAGGCGAGCGGCGCGTGTCGTGACGGCGGCGAGTTCCTCGCGCTGTTCGGCAGCGCCACGCGCGAGCGCATCGTCCTGGATGGCGCCGTGGGTGCGGGGGGGAGCTGGAGCACCGAGGGCGAGATCGAGGGCACCAGCGCGCACGCGGTTGCCGTCACCATCCGCGCGATCGAGTGCGGGGTACCGCCGGGGTGGCGATGGGCGCAACTGCGCGACCTCGGAGCCGAGCGGGCGTTGGAGTCGTCGCTGCGCGAGGCGCGCTCGCTCGAACGCGTCGGACGCATGGCACTCGCCCTCTCGCACGAGTTCTCGGAGTTGCTGACGGCGATCTCTGGGTCAGCCGACTTGATCGCGAGTGAACTCGCGCCACGCGACCGGGTGCGCGGCGACGTGGAGACGATTCGTGAAGCGGCGGAGCGCGCGGCGGTGCTCACGCGCGAGCTGTCGCGCACCGCGCAGTCGCGCACGGCCGCACCGCAGCGCATCGACATCGCGCGCGCGATCGCCGCGCTCGAGACCACCGTACACCGGGTCGCTGGCGAGCGCGTGCGCCTCGTCCTCGACCTCGCCCCCAACGCCGGCCAGGGAGTGATCGACCTGTCGCAGCTGGAGGCGTCGATCCTGCACCTGGTGCGCAACGCGCGCGACGCGATGAGTGATGGCGGCGAGTTGCGCATCGTGGCACGTGCCTTCGACTGCGTCACGCCGCGCCGCGCGGTGCATGCGGTCATGCGCCCCGGGCGCTACGCCTGCCTCGAGGTACACGACACGGGGCATGGCATGGAGGCGTCGACGCTCGAACGCTGCTTCGAGCCGCTCTACTCGACCCGCGGGCGCGAAGGGCTCGGGTTGTCGCTCGTCTTTGGCGCTACGGCACAGATGGGAGGATACGTGACCTGCGACTCGCGTCCTGGCGAGGGGACGACAGTCGCGCTCTACCTCCCGACTCTCGCCGAGTCTCCCGCGCGCGCGCTCAACGTTCCGGCGTACACGCGCTCGGTCCTGGTGGTGGATGACGAGGAGGTCGTGCGGCGCATTGCCGCGCGCACGCTGCGCCGCGAGGGGTATCGCGTGTCGGAGGCCGCGGACGCCGACGAGGCGCTGGCGCTCGTTTCCCGCGACCCGTCGGTCGCGGACCTGCTGGTGACCGACGTGATGATGCCGGGGCTGAGCGGGGTCGAGCTGGCAAGCTGCATCGTGGCCGCGCGCCCTGATGTTCGCATCCTCTTCTCGTCGGGGGCGTCGACCATGGCGACCGGCGAGGCGTCGCGGCTCCCGCGCGGGGCGGCCTTCCTTCCCAAGCCGTTTACTCCCAAGGCGTTGGGCGACCGGGTGCGATCGATCTTCGGTTTATAGACCGGCTGCGACCTGCGCGGGCACGCCCGCGTTGACGCCGGACTCCTCGTTCACCAATCCGTGCGGAATCTGCACGCCCGATTGCATTGGACTGGGGGTCTTCGCTTTATTTCGGGCGCATCGCTTTACAAATCGTGCAGAATTTGCACGACTGACGTTGCACCTTGACCGAACGGCATGCTTCTCGCCCGTTCGTCGATTGCGTACTGCCTGCGGTCCCCGACTTCGCCTCTTCGTCGTCCCACCTTCGTCCCTTCTCGATCCCCATGTCCAGCTCGAACCACAGCGCGCGCAAGGCCGCCCTCGCGGCGATCGCCACGCGCGGTGCCAAGCCGGCGCCGTCGCCCTCGGGCGACAAGGCCAGCGTCTCGGAGTTCTTCGGCATCAATACCTTCGGCGCCAAGCAGATGCGCTCGAAGCTGCCCAAGGACGTCTTCGCCAAGCTCAGCGCGTCGATCCGCCTGGGGAAGAAGCTCGACGCCGACATCGCCCCGACCGTTGCCCAGGCGATCCGTGACTGGGCCGTGTCGCGTGGCGCCACGCACTTCACGCACTGGTTCCAGCCGCAGACGGGACTCACCGCCGAGAAGCACGACGCCTTCCTGACCTTCGACGAGAACCAGCAGCCGATCGAGCAGTTCTCGGCATCGCAGCTCATCCAGTCGGAGCCGGACGCGTCGTCGTTCCCGTCGGGCGGGCTGCGCGCGACGTGGGAAGCGCGCGGCTACACCGCGTGGAATCCGGCCTCGCCCGTCTTCATCATCGAGTCGGGGAACGTCCGCACGCTCTGCATCCCGTCGGTCTTCATCGGCTACAACGGTGAGGCGCTGGACGAGATGACGCCGCTGCTCCGCTCGTCGGACATCCTCTCGGCGAAGGCGATCGAGCTGCTCTCCCTTCTCGGCGACAAGGGCGTGCAGCGCGTGTACACGACCCTCGGCCCCGAGCAGGAGTACTTCCTCATCGACCGCACGCACTTCGCGCTGCGTCCTGACCTGGTCATGGCCAACCGGACGCTGATCGGGGCGCCGCCGCCGCGCGGGCAGCAGCTCGAGGATCACTACTTCGGGGGGATCCCGGAGCGCATCCAGGCCTGCATTGCCGAGGTGGAGCACGAGCTGTACAAGCTGGGCGTGCCGATCGTGACGCGGCACAACGAGGTGGCGCCGTGCCAGTTCGAGATGGCGCCGATGTACGAGGAGACCGACCTCGCGGTCGACCATAACCAGCTGGTGATGTCGGTGCTGCGCCGCGTGGCGCTGCGGCACGGGCTGCAGGCGATCGTGCACGAGAAGCCGTTCGCCGGGGTCAACGGTTCGGGGAAGCACTGCAACTGGGCGATGGCGATCACCTCGGAGAACGAGCTGAACGGCATCAACCTGCTCAAGCCGGGGAAGACGCCGCACCAGAACATCCGCTTCCTCGTCTTCCTGGCGGCGGTGCTCAAGGGCGTGCACAAGCACGCCGGGCTCCTGCGCGCCGGCATCGCCACGTCGGGGAACGAGCATCGCCTGGGCGCCAACGAGGCGCCGCCGGCGATCATCTCGGTCTTCATGGGCGACATGCTCACGCGCGTCATCGAGGACATCGCCAGCGGCAAGGTGGCGACCAAGAGCGCCGAGCAGCAGCTCTTGTCGTTAGGGGTCAACAAGCTCCCCGAGATCGAGAAGGACAACACCGACCGCAACCGCACCTCGCCGTTCGCCTTCACGGGGAACAAGTTCGAGTTCCGTGCGGTGGGCGGCTCGCAGTCGATCGCCTTCCCGGTCACGCTCGTCAACACTGCCGTTGCCGACGCCGTCACGGAGATCATCGACGACATCAAGGCGGAGAAGAAGCTCACGAAGTCGATCGACGACGCCGTGATGAAGGTCGTGCGCAAGGTCTTCCGCGAGACGAAGAACATCCGCTTCGAGGGGAACAACTACTCCGAGGCGTGGGTCGTGGAAGCCGCCAAGCGCGGCCTCCCGAACCTTCGCCGCGCTCCCGAGGCGCTCAAGCAGCTCACGACGAAGCGGACGAAGGACGTCATCACCTCGCTTGGCATCCTCACCAAGGAGGAGCTCGAGTCGCGCTACCACGTCCGCGTGGAGCGCTACGTGAAGGACATGCTGATCGAGTTGCACACGATCAAGGAGATCATCGACACGCTCGTGCTTCCCGCGGTCTACGCCTTCCAGGGATCGCTGGCCGCGAACGCCGCGCAGGCGAAGGCGGCCGGGATCAAGGAGGTTCCGCAGGTCGAGCGTGCCAACGAGATCGGGGCGCTGGCCAAGCAGCTCAAGGGGAAGCGCGACGCGATCGCCAAGGTGATCGACAAGGCCGAAGCGATGCACGAGGAGCTGGACGCCTGCGCCGCGTTGCTCACGACGGAGGGGGCGGACCGCATGGCGGAGGCGCGTGCCGCCAGCGATGCGCTCGAGCTCATCGTTGGTGACGACTACTGGCCGTTGCCGAAGTACCGCGAGATGCTCTTCCCCGTCTGAGACGGGCACAAGTCGGGAAGACGAGGAACCACGGGCCCGTCCGCGCGATGCGCGGGCGGGCCCGTCCGCGTGTGGGGCGACCTGTCACGGCTTGCGTGCGGGTGGCGGCCGCGACATCGCGCAGGTCGCAGCGGGAGCGTGCGCCAGCGCACGGCGTTAGGCAGGCGCGGCCATGCCGGACCGGACTCTGCCTAACGAAAGTCGCGTCGATGCGTGCGGATTGTGACGTGCACCGCAGGGCGCAGCGCGCCCCCATGGCTACTTCCTCCGGCCGCACGCGTCGTGCGGTCATCCACCCGGAGGGAGGACCTGTCATGCGCACCACCGGCTCCACGCCCCACCCTGGCGCGTTAGGCAAGCTCGACCACCCCGCGGCCAGGCGCAACCGCCGGCCCGCACGGCCTGCCCGGCCTGCCCTGCTCGCCCTCGCCATCAGCGCCGCCGTCGTGCTCGCCGCCGCGTGCGGCGACGACGGCGGCAACGCGACACGACCCACCGGCTCCTTCACCCTGACCATCGACCCCACGGCGAGCAGCATCGTGCATGGCGCCACCGGGACCATCACCGCCACCATCACCCGCGTCGCCCCCTTCACCCTCCCGGTCGCCCTCTCGTTCGAGAGCGCGCAAGCCGGGCTGACCGGCACCTTCTCGTCCGACACCGTCGCCGGCACGGCCACCAGCAGCACCCTCACCATCACCGCCGCATCGTCCGTTGCGCCTGGCGACTACCCGGTCACCGTGCGGGCCAAGTCCACCGGGATGCCAGACCAGTCCACGACCGCCACCATCACCGTCACCGCAGCCCCGTCGTTCACCCTGGCCGCCGCCCCGGACGCCATCAGCATCGAGCAGGGATCCGTTTCGATCTCGCTCGCCCGCATCACGCGCGTGGGTGGCTTTGCCGGCGCCGTCTCCCTCGCCGTCACCGGACTGCCGGACTCCATCGTCGCCGCCGTCGCGACCCCCACGCTCGCCGGCGACAGTTCGTCCGTCACCTTTCGCGTCGGGACACTGGTCGCCCCCGGGCCGTATGCGGCGATCCTCACCGCGTCGGCGACGGGGCTCACGGCGCGTAGCGACACCGTCGCCATCACCGTCACCAAGCGTCCAGGCTTCGCACTCGCCCTCGTCCCCGACTCGGCGCGCCTCGGACAGGGACAGACGGGAGCCTCGCTCGTGCGCCTGACGAGGGACTCGGGCTTCACCGCTGCGGTCGCCCTCACCGTCGACTCGCTCCCTACCGGGATCACCGCCACGCTCGGCCAGGCCATCGTGGCCGGCGACACCACGGCGCTCACCCTCGGCGTCGGCACCACCGCCACGCCAGGCGACTATGCCGTCGTCGTGCGGGGCAACTCCTCCGGACGCCCCGAGCGTGCCGACACGTTGCATCTGACGGTCGTCGTTGCGCCGCCAGCGATCGCGCTGGCCATCGCTGGCGATTCGCTCACCGTGACCCAGGGGCGCGACACCACGTTCCGGGTGCTCCTCACGCGGACCAACTTCACCGATAGCGTGCGCTTCGCCGTCGCCGGACTTCCCACTGGAATCACGGCGACCGCCGCCACCACGCTTGGTGACTCGGCGGTCGTCTCGCTCACCGTTGGGGCTGGCGCCACGCTCGGCGCGGCCACCGTGACGGTGACCGCCTCGGGGACGGGGATCACCGCGAAGCAGGACTCCCTCACGCTCATCGTGGTCGCGCCGGCGGCGCCCCGGGTTTCGGGAGAGCGCGGGTTCGCCATGGCGATCCCGCGCGGCGACCCCGCAGGCATCCCCCTTGGTGACTTCCGAGCGGATGTCGTCCCGCCGACCGTGTCGAGGGGCATGAACGTTTCGTCCGGCACGACGGCGCCCCTCAACATTCCGACAGGCGCCGCCACCTCACCGAGGGAGGGGCTCGCGATCGTGTCCCGCGATGATCCGGCAACACCAGATCGTGTCGCACGTGGCGGCGTGCCCCTCGTCCGCCAGGTGCCGCAACCGACGCCGGCCTGGGACCAGGAGTCCTGCGCCTAACGCCGATTGGTCGCGCGCCGCCAGTGGCCGTTTCTGGCACGGGCGGCGCGGGGCGCGGGGCGGGGCGGGGCGCGTGTCAGGGCGCGCGCAGGACGTCCACCAGCTTTTCGGACGTTATGTTGGCGCCGCACAGGACGACGCCCACGCGCTGCCCGGCCAACCCGCGCGCGCCGCCGGCAGCCGCAACAACCTCCAGCGCGGCGAGCGCCACTCCCGCCGCCCCCTCGATGAGTTGGTGATGCTCCTCGACGAACCGGCGCATCGCCGCGGCGATCTCCGCCTCGCTCACCAGCACCCACTCGTCGACCAGGGCCTGGCACGCCGGAAAGGTGATCGCCCCCGCCTCGATTCCTCCTGCCGTTCCGTCGGAGAGGGTGGGGTACGACTCGCGCTGCACGATCGCCCCCGCCGCCACCGATTCCGCCATCACCGGTGAATTGGACGGGAGGGCGCCAATCACCCGCACGTTCGGCATCACGGCCTTGAGCGCCGCGGCGATCCCTCCGATGAGCCCACCACCGCCGACACTCACGATCACCGTGTCGAGTCTCTCGCCGGCGGGGAGTTGCTCCGTCATCTCCACGCCGATCGTCCCTTGCCCGCACACGACCTCGAGGTCGTTGTACGGCGATACGTATGTCATCCCCTCCCGCTCCGCGACGGCGCGCGCGTGCTCCTCGGTGTCCAGGCCGTCGGTGCCGAAAAAGCGGACCTCGGCGCCGTAGCGCCGGATCATCGCCACCTTGGCCGGCGAGGCCTGTTCCGGGACGTAGATGACCGCGCGAACGCCCACCAGGCGACATCCCCACGCCAGCCCCGCCCCGTGGTTGCCGGACGACGCCGCGACCACCCCGCGCCCCCGCGCATCCGGCGTTAGGCACAGGACCTTGTGCAACGCCCCACGCGCCTTGAACGACCCGGTATGCTGCAGGTGTTCGCCCTTGAGGCGCACCTCGCCCTGCAGGCGCTCGCTCAATGGCAGGCTCAGGTCGAACGGCGTCTGCCGCACATGGTCGCGCAGCCGCTCGCGCGCGGCACGGATCTGCGCGGGGAGTACCACGAGGTCGATGGTCGACATGTGCGAAATCTGGCACCGGCGGCGCGTCGGCACACCTCGGCACAGCGCCCCCACAGCACCGGTCGCCGGACGCGCCATCGCGGCCTTTGCCTCCCCCCTGCGGGGCGATAGGGTTCAGCCATGCTCCTTCACCTGGCCGTGGGTGGCCCTGCGCGGATGCGTCGCGCCGTCGGTCGTCCCTGCATCGCGCTGGCGTCGGCAGGCATTGCCCTGACCGTGCGCGCGGGAGCTTGTGTGCGGGCAGGGGTGCGAGCCGGCCTGCTCACCGGCATGTGCCTCACGCTCGCGATGCCACGTTGGGCGCGGGCGCAGGCGACGCCGGGCACCCCTGCCAGGTCCGTCACGGCGGACTCCGCGTCGACGGCGTTGCTGCGTGCCGCGCTCGCGTCCGGTCGCCTCCCGGGGGCACGTTGGCCACGACTAGGCGACGTGCGCGACGACCTCATGCAGCTCTATGACAGTGCGGCGTGGCGCCCCCTCTGGCTGCGCGAAGCGCGACCGACCGCCACCGCCCTGGCCACCGTCCGCTACCTCACCCTCGTCGAGACGGTGGGGCTGCGTGCGGCCGACTACGACGCCGCACTCCTCGATTCACTCGGCAAGGCGCTCGCCGAACGGCGCGCCACAGCGGGCGACGGCGCGCGATTCGAGGCCACGCTCAGCGTCGCCGTGGCGCGCGTTCTCGCCACCCTGCAGTGGGGGCGCGTCAATCCACGCGACGTGCACGAGGAGTACCGCATCCCGCGCTACGACTACGACGTGGCAGATGCGATGCGCGAGATGGCCGACGGCACCGATCCCACCGCCGTCTTCACCGCCGCCGAACCGCCGCTGCTGCACTATCGCCTGCTCAAGGCACAGCTGGCACGCCAGCGCGAGCTCGCGCGCGACAGCACGACGGGCGCCCCTCGCACGCGCATGGCAGAGCGCATCGCGAAGATCGAGCTTTCGCTCGAGCGTTGGCGTTGGCTCCCGCATGCGTTCGCGGGGCGGGTGCTCATCGTCAACATCCCCGAGTTCCGGCTGCACGTCTTCGATCACCTCACCCCCGACTCCACCGACCTGTTCAGCATGGATGTCGTGGTGGGAAAGGCGTTCGACCACAAGACGCCGATCTTCATGAACGAGCTGCGCGTCCTGCACTTCTCGCCGTATTGGGAAGTGCCGACGAGCATCGCGCGCAAGGAGATCCGGCCGCCGGCGCTGCGCGCCCCCGGCTACCTGGCACGCCACCACTATGTGTTGTTAGGCAGTGGCGATCGCGTCCTCCCTGCCACTGCCGCCAACATCGCCGCCATCGGCACGTCGGTGCGGGTGCGCCAGCTCCCGGGGCGCGACAATGCCCTGGGCCGGGTGAAGTTCCTCTTTCCCAACCCCCACAACGTCTACATGCACGACACCCCGGTGCAGCAGGCTTTCGCGCGCACGCGGCGTGACGTCAGCCATGGCTGCATCCGCCTGTCGCAACCGGTGGAGCTCGCCCGCTGGGTCCTTCGCGATCGCCCCGAGTGGACGCAGCAGGCACTCGACTCGGCCATGGCGCGCCGTACGCCGCTCGAGGTGCCCATCACCGAGCACATCCCCGTGCTCATCCTGTACGGCACCGCGATCGCCGAGCGAAGCGGCGACATGCGCTTCTACCCCGACATCTATGGCCACGACCGGCGGCTGGCGGCGTTGCTGGCGCGCGGCTACCCCTATCCCCGTTAGGCGCCCGTGACGCTGCAGCTGCGCGGAGTGTCGTGCACGTATGCGTCCGGGGTGCGTGCCCTCGACGGGGTCTCGCTCGACATCCCGCCGGGGATGTTCGGCCTCCTCGGCCCCAACGGCGCGGGCAAGTCGACGCTGATGCGCATCGTCGTCACCTTGCAGCGCCCCGACGCGGGGACCGTGCTGCTGGACGGGCTCGACGCGCAGCACGACCCGTCGGCGATCCGGGCGTCGCTGGGCTACCTCCCGCAGGACTTCGGCTTTCACGCAAACGTTCCGGTGCAGGAGACGCTGGCGCACTTCGCGGCACTCAAGGGCTACGATGGCACCGCGCGACGCGACGTGGTCGCCCAGCTGCTGCAGCGCGTGAACCTCTGGGAGGCGCGGCAGCGCCCGGCCGGCACGCTCTCCGGCGGGATGCGACAGCGTCTCGGCGTGGCGATCGCCCTCTGCGGCGAGCCGCGCCTCCTCGTCCTCGACGAGCCCACGGCGGGACTCGACCCGGGCGAGCGTCACCGGTTGTACGACATCCTGGCCGAGTGCGGCGACCGCGCCGTGGTGGTGCTCTCGACGCATCTCGTGGAAGACGTGCACGCCCTCTGCCCTGCGCTGGCGATCCTGGACCGCGGCCGTGTGGTGGCACAGGGGAGCCCGGACGTGCTGATCGAGGCGCTGGCCGGACGCCTGTGGCATCGCCAGGTGCAATCGGACGACGAGGTGGCGATGCTGCGGCGCGACCACATGATCATCGCCGTGCGTCGACGCGGGGCGCGGCGCGTGGTGCATCTCGTGGCCGACGTCGCGCCCGATGCACGCTGCGTTCCCGCGGAGCCCACACTCGAAGACGCCTACTTCGCGACCGTTGGCCCGCGCGCCGACGATGCGTGACGCATGGGAATCGTGACCCGCTCGCGGTGGCGGGAGGTGGCGCGCTTCGAGGCCACACTGCAGGGGGGCGAGTTCCTCACCTGGCTCTACGTCGCGGTCTTCTTCCTCCTGACGTTCGGCTACACCGCGTCGGGAGCCGTCGAACTGGTCACAGGACGCGGGGCGCTGCCCAAGAACGCGCCGTGGGCACTGGCCCAGGCCATGGCCGGCGTGACGGCCTTCGGCCAGGTCATCACGACGATGATCACCGCCACGGCGGTCATGCGGGACGTGGCCACGCGACAGCAGGAGTTGCTCTTCGCCACGCCACTGTCGCGTCGCGACTACCTGTGGGGGCGATGGGCGGGCGCCTTGGCCGTCATGTTCGCGGTATATGCCGCGATCCCGGTGGGGCTCGTGGCGGGGACGATGATGCCGTGGGTGGCACCGGGTTCGCTGCAGCCGTTCGTGCTCTCGTCCTATGTGCGCCCGCTGCTGATGCTCGTCGTGCCGAACGTGCTGGTGGTCAGCGCGCTTTTCTTCGCCGCGGGAGCCATGGGGCGGAGCTTCATGACGATCCTCCTCCTGGGCATCGCGCTCGTGGCCTGCTGGACCACCGGCGTCGCGCTCGTCCGCGACGGCACGGAGGTCGGCGCCCTTCTCGATCCGTTCGGGAACGCCGCGCTGGAATGGGCGACGCGTGCGTGGGATGCCGACGCACGCGCCGCCGGGCCGATCCCATTCCATGCGACCCTGCTGGCCAACCGCGCCCTTTGGCTCGCGGGGGCGGCCGCGGCGCTCGTCTGGATGGCGCACCACTACCGCATGGAAGTGGTCGCCGCTCGCACTGCCGAGCCTCAGCGTGATGCCGCGCAGAATGGCACACCGCCGCGTCACGCACCGCCGCGTGACGTGCCGAGCGCCGCCGCGACGACTCGCCCGTTGCGCGCCGCCCTCCTGACCGGTCGTTGGACGTTCCGTTGGACGATTCGCGAGCGGGGCTTCCTCACCCTCGCCACGCTGGGTGCGCTCAACGCGCTCGGCAACGCGTGGCGGATTGCGGGAACGGCAGCTGATGCCGGCGCGCTGCTCGCTGGCGTTGAGGCGCACGTGCGGGTCTTCTTCATCCTGATCGCCACCATCTACGCCGGCGAACTCGTGTGGCGCGAGCGCGATGTGCGCATCGATGCCATGCACGATGCCGCACCGCCACCGACCGGTGCGCTGGTCGCCGGGAAGGTGCTTGGCATCGTAGGTGCCGAGTTGCTGCTCAGCGTCCCCCTGGTCGCGGGCGCGTGGGGGATCGGTGTCACCCGGCACGTCGAAGGGATGTCGCTCGCGCTCGCGGTGACGTGGATCGGCGGGCTCGTCGTGCCGTTCCTCGTCCAACTGACCCTCCTGTCGCTCCTCGTCCACGCCGTCCTGCAGCACAAGGTGGCAGGGCACGTCGCGCTCATCCTGGGATGGGTGCTGGCCATCGCGATGGAGCGGTCGCTCGCGCTCCCCGCGCTCCTGCGATTCGGCAACCTGCCGCCCTACACGTGGACAGCTGGCGCGGGATTCGGGAGCGCCGGGCCGTCCATGTGCTGGTTTGTCCTTTACTGGACGGCGGTTGGCATCGCCTGCGCGCAGGTGGCCGCGCTGGTGTGGGTGCGCGGACATGCGGCGGGCGCCGCGTCACGGGCACGGGATGCGTTCCGCCACCTGCAACGCGGCGGCGCGTGGCCGCTGCTCGCGACCCTCGCCCTTGCGGCGGGCGCTGCATGGTTCGCGTCGACCGCACTGGCCGCCTCGCCGTCCACGCACTGACCGGCGGCTGGCACACGCGAGACGGCGGCCGCACGGATCCTCTCCGCGCGACCGCCGTTCCCACCCGCCGGACGCCCCTGCCAGGCGCACGGCGTTTGCTTGCCGCGTCCGCCGTGCCTACTTCGCGGCGCGGATGTCCTTCCCCTTCAGCGGCCCGCCGAAGATGGGGCTCAGCCAACAGATGTCGAACAGCCCCGCCGAAAGCGGGACGGCCCCAACGACGGCCAGCGCATTGCCGCCGTTGCTGTCCATGGAGATGCCACCAGCGATCATCCCGGCGCCGGCCACCACGCGCAGTACGCGCCCCGCGGGCGTCGCCATGAACTGCGCGAAGCCGCTCTTGGCGAAACCGCTCGCCGCCGGCGCGTTGGCCGGGGCGTTGGCCGGGGCGTTGGCCGGGGCGGGGAGCGCCGTCGCAGCATCAAGGCGGAGGTCCGTCGCCGGTTGCGACGACGCACGCACGAGGGGGGCTGCGGAGGTGGCGGTCAGCTGCACGCCGCTGGTGAGGCGCTGCTGCGCCTGCGCCGACGTGGCGGTCAGGGCGAGGGCCGCGGTCGCAAGGATCACAAGGCGTTTCATCGATCAGACTCCGTTCAGGTGAAGGGCACCACGGTGGTGCCGGTTGCAAGGCGTCATGCGTCAGCGACGTTGTGCGGCGAGCCGTTCGCGTAACCGGGCCGCGGCAGCTGGCGGAACCTCGACGGCGACCACGGTCGGCGCCTGGCGCAGCGTGGCGATCAACGCGCCCACCCGCCCTCCGAACTGCTCGCACGTGTGGCACCCGGCCAGGTGGGCCGTCACGCGCCCCACCTCCTCCGGCGCCAGGTCGCCGTCGAGGAAGTCGTTCAGCCGGTGGAGCACCTCGCGACAACTCATGCCGGCGACCACCGTGTCGAGCGACACCAACGGGTCTCGCGAATCAAGCGGACGCACGTCGCACCTCCTCGTAGGCTGCCGCCAGCCGCAAACGGGCCCGGTGCAGCCGGCTCTTCATGGCGGCAAGGGAGAGCCCCAGCAACGCCGCGACCTCCTCGCCTCCCAATTCCTCCACGTCGCGCAACAGCAGCAACTGCCGGTCGTCGGGGGTCAGGCGTGACAACGCCTCCTGGACCGTGGCGCGGCGGTCGTCGTCGGCGTCATCGCTCCCCCAGCCAGCGCGCAGTGCGAGTGACTCGAGCGACTCCTCTTCCGCCACCGCGATCACCGGCACGCTGCGCCGCCCCATGCGCTGCCACGCATGGTGCGCGATGGTGAGGAGCCAGGCACGAGCGCTCGCGGAGGGCCCGCCGCGAAAACTCGCTGCATGGCGCCACGCGGCGAGGAAGGTCTCCTGCAGCAGGTCCTCGGCGTCGGCGGTCTGTCCCGAGAGCGCCAGCGCACGCCGCCACACGCCCCCCTGGTGCCGCTCGACGAATCGCGCGAACGCGACGTCGTCGCCGCCAGCCGTCAGTTGCAACAACCGCGCATCATCCGACTCCGCAGCGTCGGCGCCGGTTGGGGACGCGCTCGCGAACGTCGCATCCCCTTCGTCGCGGCGCGGTGCGCCGCCGACGGCGTCGGTCACTTGCGGATCGAACAGGTGTTGATGCCCACGATCGAGTACAGCGGGCAGCTTCCGATGAGCCCAGTCAGCAGCGGCACGACGCCCAGGTAGCCCCACGTCCCACGCCCGGTCGCGGCGAGCGCGAGGAGGACGAGGCCGAGGGCCACGCGCAGCGCGCGGTCGGCAGTGCCTTCGTTGCGGGCGAACAGGGTAGCGACGGACATGGGAGGCTCCGCAGGTGGAGGGGTCGGTGCGCGTGCGCCGATCGGCGCGTCGACGACAGAGAGACTGCGGATTGCCCGAAGGATTCGCGCTCCACGTGATTTCGGGGAAGCTCGGACGCCGCCGTGGGGCGAACCCTCACCGGCGGGCGGCAAGGTCGCGCGCCCGGCGGGGTCACGCGTGCGTGCGCTAGTACTTGAGCAGGTAGCGCTCCAGTTCCCACTGGTGCACCTGCGTGATGTACTCCCGCCACTCCTCGCGCTTGGCCTGCAGGAAGTGACGCGCCACGTGCTCGCCTAACGCATCGAGGATCACGTCGTCCTTCTCCAGCTCATCGCAGGCCTCGTTGAGGTCCAGCGGGAGGTCGTCGATGCGCAGGCGCCGCTTCTCGCGGAACGACATCTCGAAGATGTTGGTGTCCACCGGCTCGCGATAATCGGCGTTGGTTGCCACGCCATCCAGCCCCGCCGCCAGCATCACGGCAAGCGCAAGGTAGGGGTTGGCCGACGGGTCCGGCATGCGCACCTCGACGCGCGTCCCCGTCCCGCGCCGCTCTGGCACGCGGATGAGCGGTGACCGGTTGCGCATCGACCACGCCACGTTCACCGGCGCCTCGTACCCCGGCACCAGTCGCTTGTACGAGTTCACCAGCGGGTTGGTGATCGCGCAGAAGCCGCGCGCGTGGCGCAGGAGCCCGCCGATGTAATGGAGGGCCACGTCGCTCAGCTGCCACTTCGCGTCCGGGGCGAAGAAGGCGTTCTTCCCCTCGGAGAAGAGCGACTGGTGCGTGTGCATCCCGCTCCCGTTCTGCCCGAAGATCGGCTTGGGCATGAACGACGCCGTGAGCCCGAAGCGTCCGGCGACGTACTTCACCACGAAGCGGAACGTCGCGATGCTATCCGCCGTGGTCAGTGCGTCAGCGTAGCGAAAGTCGATCTCGTGCTGCCCGTGCGCCACTTCGTGATGGGCCGCCTCCACTTCGAACCCCATCTGCTCGAGCGTCGACACGATCGCGCGGCGCGCGTCTTCGCCCAGGTCGGCCGGCGCCATGTCGAAGTAGCTTCCCACATCGTGCGTCACCGTGGCCGGCTGCCCCTCCTGCCCCGGCTTGAACATGAAGAACTCCGCTTCCATCCCCGCATTCATCACATAGCCGCGCGAGGCCGCGAGCGCGATCTGGCGCTTGAGCACCGCGCGCGGGTCGCCGGCAAACGGCGTCCCGTCGGGCATGTGAATGTCGCAGATGAGTCGCGCCACCTTGCTGTCCGGCTCCCCCCACGGGAAGACGAGGAAGGTCGACAGGTCGGGGACGAGGAGCATGTCGGATTCCTCGATGCGCACGAACCCCTCGATCGACGAGCCATCGAACAGGATGTCGCCGGCCAGCGCCTTCTCGAACTGCGAGCGCGGGATCTCGACATTCTTGTTCACGCCGAGGATGTCGGTGAACTGGAGGCGGAGGAACTTCACCCCCTGGTCGGCGGCGAGCTTGAGGATGTCCGAGGCGGTGGCACCGGCCAGGGCGTGGCGCATGGTGACGAAGATCGAGGAAAGAAATCCGGCGGAGACCGAACGTTAGGGCCTCCCCCCGCCCCCCTCAACGGACGCGCCCCCCTTCCCTCGACGCGCACGTCCTTGGAAAGCGCGCTCTCCCGTCACGCATTCCCCGCCCCCTATCTTCTCCGCATGTCGAAAGCCTCCAATGCCGGCACCTCCTGCCCGTCGTGCGGGACCGTGTCCCGAGGAAAGTTCTGCGCCGAGTGCGGCGCCGCACTGCAGGGCGTCACCTGCGCCTCCTGCCAGGCCCCGCTCACCCCGGGCGCCAAGTTCTGCCATAGCTGCGGCGCACAGGCCGGGGGATCCGGCGGGGTGGGCGCCCCACGCGCGCGCGGGGCGGCCGCTGCCGCAGAGACCCCGCAGTCGCGGAGCGTCCTGCCCTGGGCGATCGGCATCGTCGCCGTCCTCGGACTGGTGATCGTCATCGCCGTGCAGCAGCGCGACGGCGCGCCGACGACCATGGGCGCGAACACCTCGCTCGATGGCAGCGGTGCTGCCGGTGGCGCTGGAGGTGCCGCAAATCCCTTCGACATTCCGGCGGGAGGCGGCGGCGCCGTTCGCGCCCCCGATATCTCGTCGATGTCGCCGCGCGAACGCGCCGACCGCCTCTACGATCGCGTCATGCGCCTCGCCTCCGAAGGGAAGGGCGACTCCGCCTCGTTCTTCGCGACGATGGCGTCGCAGGCGTACGAGCTGTTGGGCCCCCTCGACGATGACCTCAAGTACGACCACGGGCGCATGTCCGAGATGGCGGGCGACCTCGCCACGGCACAGAAGGAAGCCGACGCCATCCTCGCCAACAACCCGGATCACCTGCTGGGGCTCATCCTCAGCGCCCGCGTTGCCCAGCTCAAGAACGACAAGGCCGGCTACGCAAAGTTCATGAAGAAGGTTGCCGCGAGCGAGAAGACCGAGCGCGCCAAGTCGATCGAGGAGTACACGCGGCACCAGGGCGACATCGACGCCGCGTTACAGGAAGCGCGCACCATCAAGTAGTCACTTCGTCAGACGTCCGCTCGACCGGGCGTCTGACCAAGTGTTCGAGCGACTGTTCGATCACTCGCTCGTCCGCGGTACTCGTCAGGCGGTGTCGTCCCCGATCTCTCACGATCCATCCGGAGCGTCACCTCCGTGTCGCACACGTCTCGTGTCGAGTCTCGCGCCCCGTCGCTGGATGCGGCCGAACTGCTGGCCGTCGCGCGACGGCTCGCCGTCGCCGCCGAGAGTAGCGACGAGGCGGCGTCGGTGCTCGCGGAAAGCATTGTCTCGCTCCTGGGCGTCGAGGGATGCCTGGTCTCCTCGCTCGAGGACGGCTCCTTTCGAGTGGACGCGGCCGTGGGCATCCTCGCCGGGATGCGAGGCGAGCGCAGTCGGCTCGAGCCATCCATCGCGCTGCGCACCTTGCAGGAGAGTCGCGTCGTCATCGCCAACGACATCGCGCAGGAGGCTGCGCTCGGCAGCGCCCTGCACCGCACGCTGGGGATTCGCCAGGTTGCTTCTGCCCCCCTGATTGCGGGCGGGACCGCCTTCGGCGTCCTGCTCGCCGTGAACAGCCCGCGCGACGCGTTCGACGAGGCCGATGCGTCGCTCCTCCAGCGCGTCGCCGAGCTGGGCTCTCCCGCGGTGCGCAATGAACGCCTCCTCGAGCGCGAGCGCCGAAGTGCCCGCGAGGCAACCGCACTCGCCGACGTGGTGAAGCACCTCAACCAGTCGCTCGAGCTGGAGCGCGTCTTCACCCTCATCGCGCAGCACGCGGCCGACCTCCTGCACGGCGCGGGCGCCACGGTCACCGTGGTCGACGGGGAGTCGCTGCGGATCGTTGGCGCCGCGGGACACGCCATCGGGCGCTTCATGGGTATCCTCCCCACGCAGGGCGTCTTCAGCGGCGAGGCGCTGCGGCGCCGACTGCCCGTGCGCACCACCGACCTGCGGCTCTTCCCTCGCTGGGAGCAGTCCACCGAGTTGCTCAGCGACGTCGCCCCGAACGCCGTGGCGGCCCCCCTCCTCGTGGGCGATCGCGCCATCGGCACGGTGCTGGTCTACGGCAATGCACTGCGCGACTTCAACGAGCACGACGAACAGCTCCTGCAGGCGCTGGCGTCGCACGCTGCCGTCGCGGTCGAGAACGCCCGCCTCTACCGCGCCGCCGCGCGCACCACGCGGCACGCCGAGATCCTCGCCGCCACGGGGCGCACCCTCGCTTCCGTCCTGGCGTCGGACAATGTCTTCGACGGGATCGAGCGCGTCGCCAAGCAGCAGCTCGGCGCCGATGGCTTCACCGTTTACTCGGTGGACGTCGAGCGGCGCACCGCCGCGGTCCAGCACTCGCGCGGGCTGGGGACCGAACAGGTGGCCGACATCGCCCCCAAGGTCTTCACGGGGCGTCCAGGTTGGGCGCTCGAGAGCGGGGAGAACTCCATCCTCCCCGACTTGCACGCCCTCTCCGAGGAGGAGCTGTCCGAGCCGCTGCGCGGATTGCGCCTGGCCGGGGTCTCGGCCATCGCCTTCCTCCCGCTCGTCGTGGATCGCGTGGTGCGCGGCCTCCTCGTGATGCGCTGGTACCAGCGCCGCAACCCCGACGAGGCGGAGATCGAACTCCTGCGCGACTTCGCCACGCACGTCGCCATCGCCCTGCGCAACGCCGGGCTCCTCGAGGACCTCGAACGTCGCGCCACGCGCCTCGCTGCGGTCGCACAGGTGCAACAAGCCATCTCCCGCACCGAACTCGGCGACGTCTATGGCGAGGTGCACCGGGCTGCGCGCACCTCCATTCCGCGCATCTCAGTCTTCGCGCTCCTGCTCGCGAACCCGGGGCGCACCCACTTCCTCCCGCAACTCATCGTCGTCGACGGGGTGAGCACCGGCGCCTCCGCGCTCCCCAGCGTCCCGGTCGCCGACTGCGGCGCGTCACTCGCCCTGCGCGACGGCGACGCCCACATCAGCAACGCGCCAATCCGCTCCTGGTCCGAAGTCGTCGCCGGACGCGCCGGGCGCTCGCACGCGAAGGCCGAAGTCGCCGTCCCTATCGTGCATGGAGAGGACGTCCTCGGCGTGCTCGTCGTGCAGGGCGACGAAGGCGGCATCTTCAATGAGGAAGACGCGGCCATGCTCTCGCTCATCGCGCGCCAGGCCGGCGCCGCGATCGAGAACGCGCGCCTCTTCGACGCCGAGCGGCAGGCTCGCTCCGTTGCCGAAGCGGCGGCCACCATCGCCCGCGCCGCGCTCTTCGCCAACTCCCCGCACGAGTCGGGGCGCCAGATCCTCGCCGCCGTCGACTCCGTGGTCCCGTCGACGGGCAAGGCGCTGGCGCTCATGGGTGACGGCGGCGAGACCCTCACCTACGTCAGCGCGATCGGGGCACTCACCGCGCTCGAACAGCGCGCCATTCCGGGGCGCGAGAGCGCCGCGCGCCTCATCGGGTCGCACGCGACCGTCATCACCCCTACGCACGACGCGCTCGCCACCATCCGGGAGCACGACGTCATTCCGGAAGGCGCCGTCGTGGTCCCGCTCATCGCCAAGGACCAGCTGCTCGGCGTGATGTGGAGTGTCCCGGTCGCCGGGGCACGCGTTCGCCAGGGGCAAGTCGAATCGTTGGGCCGCCTGGCCGCCCACGTGGCACTCGCCGCCGACGTCCTCCTCCTCGGGGAAGAGGAACGCAAGCGGCGCGAGCGCGAGCGCATGCTGGCCACCGCCCTCGCCACGATGGACCAGCCGGTGTTCGTGCTCGGGCTCGACCGGCGTGTCTGGTACGCCAACCCTGCCGCGGCGCGCGAGTACGGCTACAGCAGCGAGGAACTCGTCGCGCTCACCTTCGACACGCTCGTCGCTTCCGCCGTCCCCGCCCGGCGCGTGGGCCACGGATCGGTCGGTGCCGCGGTGGGCGGGCTGGGACTCGCCCCCTCGACGAGCGTCTGGCTGGCCGAGCACGTGCACCGCCGCCGCGACCGCTCCGAGTTCCCCGCCTCGGTCATGCTCAGCTACATCCGCGATGACGGCGGTGCCCCGGTGGGGCAGGTGATGAACGTCCGCAACCTCACCGACGAGCGCCGCATGGAGGAGCAGCTGCGCCAGAGCGAGAAGCTCGCCGCGTTAGGCGAGCTGGTCGCCGGCGTCGCCCACGAGCTCAACAACCCCCTCACCGGCATCTCGGCCTTCGCCCAGCTCCTGCTCGAGGACTCGATCACGCGCGAGCAGCGGGACTCGGTGCGCCTCATCAAGCGCGAGGCCGATCGCGCCGTCGGCGTGATTCGCGACCTGCTCATCTTCT
Organism: Gemmatimonadaceae bacterium; assembly: GCA_046327755.1. GTDB lineage: Bacteria > Gemmatimonadota > Gemmatimonadetes > Gemmatimonadales > Gemmatimonadaceae > SCN-70-22. The sequence goes on along the minus strand of JAXLXW010000005.1, from coordinate 299,837 downwards.
CGCGCAAGCCAGGCCCCACGCGCTCGCCCGTGGACCTCAACGAGATCATCGAGCTCACCCTACGCCTCCGCAACTACTCGTTGCGGAGCGCCGAGGTGGACGTCTCCGTGGCGCTCGCCCCGGACATCCCCCGCGTCCACGGCGACGACCAGCGGCTGCAACAGGTCCTCCTGAACCTCGTGGTGAATGCCGAATACGCCATGCAGCGCTCGAGCGTCAAGCAATTGACGGTCCGAACCGAAGCTTTCGACCAGGGCGTCGTCCTCACGGTCTCCGACACGGGGTCCGGGATGGCGGAGGAAACGCGGCAACGCATCTTTGAACCGTTCTTCACGACAAAACCCGCTGGACAAGGAACCGGGCTAGGCCTCAGTGTGTCGTATGGCATCGTGCAGGCACACGGCGGAACCATCTCGGTGGAGAGCCAACTCGGATCCGGCTCCCTCTTCCGCATCTATCTTCCGGCCTCGGGAGCCCCGCTCCCCTCCGCTCACCCGTCATGAGTGAATCCGCACGCAGCGGCGCCCTCAGCAACCGCATCATCGGTGGCCCGGAAACCCGGCGTCTCCTCGTCGTCGACGACGAGGAGACGATCCGGTTAGCGCTTTCCAAGTTTCTCCGGTCGCGCGGATTCGACGCCGAAACGGCGGAGTCGGGTGATGCGGCGCTCGCGCTCCTGCAGGAGGGGCGCTTCTCGCTGATGCTGTGCGACATCCGGATGCCGGGAATGTCTGGGCTCGATCTCGTCCCCAAGGCACGCGCCCTCCATCCCGACCTCGCCGTCATCATGCTGAGCGCGGTCAACGATGTTCCGACGGCGACGGAGTCGATCGCCGTCGGGGCGATGGAGTACCTCACCAAGCCGGTCGACCTGCAGGACCTGCTGGCCGCGATCGAGCGCGTCGCACACCGCCGTGACCTCGCCGTCGAGCAGCGCAATGTCGAACGGTTGATTGATGCCGAGGTCGCGCGCCGCACCGCCGAGCTGGAGCGCGAGCGCACGACCGTCGTGGCGTCGGCCATCGATTCCATCGCCCACCTGGTGGCGATGCACGAGGCCAAGGATCCCTTCCTGTCGGGGACGTCCATTCGCGTGAGCGCGCTGGCCCGCGCCATCGCCGAGGCGATGTCGCTCGACGCCGCACAGGTGGAGCAGGTCGCCGTCGCCGCTCGCCTGCATGACGTCGGGAAGATCGCCCTGCGCGAATCGGTCCAGAACAAGCCGGGCGCGCTCAGCCCCGAGGAGTACGAGCACGTGAAGGACCACGTGCGTGTGGGGCTGGAGATCCTGTCGTCGCTCACGCAGCTGCGTGAGGTGCTGGACTTCGTGCGCGACCACCATGAACACTGGGATGGCACCGGCTATCCGCGCGGCGCGATGGGCGAGCAGATTTCGTTAGGTGGCCGCATCCTCTGCTGCGCCGACGCCTTCATTGCGCTCACCTCGCGGCGCGCCTATCGGCCGGCCATGTCGATCGAGGACACGGTGGACTATCTCGCCGCGCACGCGGGCGGTCTCCTCGACCCGGCGGTGTACGCCGCGCTGCAGACCGTGGTCGCCGAACGGCGCGTGCTCGGGCTCACCGCCGACTGAACCGATCCAGCACGAGCGGTTGCAACGCACGCGAACGCGCGTCCCACGCACGGCGCGCTTGTTCGCGTGCAAAGCGTCATGCGAGGCGAGGCGGAGAGTCCGCGTTGATTTCCCGCTTGACGCCGACAGCCCTCGATTGTAAAAGGAAGTTCCCATAGCGAGCGGCCGCACGGTCGCTCCTCGGCGATGGTGCGCCGGTGACCGTGACTTGACGGGGATGTCCCCCGGACCGTCGCAGCACGATGCCCGCCCGCCGTTGGCACATGGACCGTCGATCACTACATAGCAGGAGGCATTCATGCCGCGTGGCGAGGCGTGGGACGAGACGCTGAAGTTCTCTGACGACGACGAGGACGATATCGGGTACGGCGGCTCGTCTTCGTTTGACGATGATGACGATGATGACGACGGCTGGGGTGGCTCCTCTTCTCGCGACGGCGGGTTGTGGGACGAGCCCGAGGAAGCCGCGCTCGAGGACGAAGAGGACGCGGACGTCCTGAGCGACGACGACGTCGAGGACGAAGTCGAGGTCGAGGAAGAAGAGGAAGTCGTCTTCGGGGCGCCCGCTCGCCGTGGTCGCCCGCCGAAGCCGAAGCCCCCTGCCCCGCCGCCGCCCCCCGCCGCCGAGAGCGCACCGCCCGCCCCCCCGGCCCCTGAACCGGTAAAGGCCGCGAAGCCCGCACCGGCCAAGAAGGCGGCACCAGCCAAGGCGGAGAAGCCGGCCCCCGCACCTGCCAAGAAGGCCGAGGAACCGAAGCCGGCCGCTGCACCCAAGAAGGCAGCAGCACCGGCGAAGGCTCCGGCAAAGGCGCCCGCCAAGCCGGCGGCCAAGCCTGCGGCCAAGCCGGCCGCAAAGGCTCCGGCGAAGGCGGCCAAACCGGCACCGGCCAAGGCTGCCCCAGCGGCGAAGGGTGCCAAGAAGGCCCCCGCCAAGAAGGCCGCTCCAAAGAAGGCCGCCAAGAAGGTCGCGAAGCCTGCGCCGAAGAAGGCCGCTCCCAAGAAAGGAGCAGCCAAGAAGCCGGCACCGGCCAAGAAGGTCGTGAAGGCCGCCCCGAAGAAGGGCGCCAAGAAGTCCGCTCCCAAGAAGGGCGCCCAGAAGGGCAAGAAGCGCTAGCCCGTCACTCTCCGCTCTTCCCCGCGGGGCGCGTCGATCGTCGATGCGCCCCGCGTCGTTCCTCCCCTCTCGCGCTGTCGCATGTCGGATTTCGCCCGTCAGGTCCTCGATGCCCTCCCGCTGACGATCTACACGATCGACCTCGAGGGGCACATCACCAGCGCCAACCGCACCTGGTCGCAGTTCGCGCGCGACAACGGCGCCCCCGACCTCGCCCCCGAGGCTTCCGTCTGCGGCCACTCGCTGTGGCACTCCATCACCGACGCCTCCTATCGCGACCAGCTGCAAGGCGCGATGGAACTGCTCCGCTCGGGCAAGGCCCCCCGCGTAAGCTGGGAGTTCCCGTGCTCATCCCCTGAGGAAGAGCGCATCTTCCTCATGCAGATCACGCCACTCCATGACGAGATCCACCGGGTCACGGGCTACGTCCTCTCCACGGTCGACATCACCCCCAGTCACCGCTCGCGCGAAGCGCTCATCGACACGGGGCTCGCGCTCTCGCGCACCATCGACCTCGATCGCCTGTTTCAGGAAGTCGGGCACCAGCTGCGGCGCGCCGTAAAAGCAGAGGCGTTCGCCGTGCACATCGCCCACGAACACGATCGCGGACTCGATCGCCCATACTGCGTGGGCTACGAGGAGACCGGACCAGCGCTCGATATCCGGCTCACGCCGCTCGCGCACGCCGCGATCGAGAAGGTCGACGTCGTCGTGCACGCCACCCACGCCGGCCTCGAACTGGCCGCCCCGATGTACGCCGGCGAACGCACCATCGGCGCCATGACGATCCGCATCGACGCCGAACCCTCACGCCACGAATCCGAAGAGGCCCAGCGCGTCCTCGCCACGCTCGCGGCGCAAACCGCCGTCGCCATCGAGCGCGCGCGCCTCGTGCAGCGCGTCGGGCACAAGCGCCGTCTCGAAGCGATCGGCGAGGTGGCCACCGGCGTCGCGCACGAGCTGCGCAATCCGCTCTTCGGCATCTCGTCCGCAGCCCAGCTCCTCCGCTTCCGATCCAAGGACGACCCCGTCGTCGAGAAGAACGTCGGACGCATCCTGCGCGAGGTCGACCGCCTCAATCGCATGGTCACCTCGCTCCTCGAGTTCGGCCGCCCCAAACCCATCGTCCTCACCCCGGGCGACCCCGACGCCGTCTGGGACGACCTCATCGAGGGGCAGCGCGCCCTCCTGGAATCGCGCGCCCTCGCCTTGTCGCGCACGCGCCCGGCGCAGGCGATCTCGTGCCGCATCGATCCCGAGCAACTCGCGCAGGTCTTTCTCAACGTCCTGGTCAACGCCGTCGATCACGCCCCCGAAGGGAGCGACCTGGTCCTCCAGACCTCGGTGATCGCCAACGGCGCTTGGCGCTGCCGCCTCACCAACGGCGGCCCGGTCGTCCCCGCCGACGTGATCGCCCGCGTCTTCGAGATCTTCTACTCCAACAAGCCCGGTGGCACAGGCATCGGCCTCGCCATCTGCCAGCGGATCGTGGAGGAGCACGATGGCGAGATTAGTTTGGAATCGTCCCCCGAACACGGCACCACGGTGACCATCACCCTCCCCGGCATCGCCTCCTGAGGCGGTGCCGTGCATCGGGGCGATGCATGTCGCCTTCTCGGAACCACACCCGGCTCCTCCGGAGTTTACCGCTCGCACTTGGACACGCCCGTCCCCCCGTCTACTCATCCTCTCGTCCTCTCGTCCTCTCGTCTTCTCCACCATGGCCTGCAACGTCCTTATCGTCGAAGATGAGCTGAACATCCGCGACACCCTCGCCGAACTCTTCGAGATCGACGGGACCCGCGTGACGCGCGTCGCAACGCTCGATGAGGCCAAGAAGGCGCTGGCCGTCGAGCCGTACCAGCTGATCCTGTGCAACATCCGGCTGGGCGGAAAGCGCGATGGCGGGCTCCAGGTCATGGCGGCCGCGGGACTCCTGTCACCGGAGGCGGTCGTCATCGCGCTCACCGCGTTCCCCGATCAGGACAATCGCCTCGCGTCGCAACGGCTCGGCGCCACGTACTTCCTCGAGAAGCCGGTCGACCTCGAGACCATCGCCTCGGTCGCCGCCAAGCACGGCATCCCTTCGTCGTTCTTTCCCAACGCCGCCGCAATCGCCGCCGAGGAGAACCCCTCGAGCTGACGCGACGCGGGCGTCGGCTTCCGCGGTGTGGTGCAACGCGCGCGTCATCGGCGTTGCACTCGTGATGGCAGGCAAAGAGTGGCGTCGTGCTGGCGCCGGTGCCCGGAGCCGGGGTAATCTTCGCCCATGGCGGAGTCTCCTGTCGCGTTACTGCGCGCGCACGCGCGTCATGCCCCGTGGAATGCCCGCGGGCTCGCAGCCCACGTCGCCTCGCTCGTCGATGCGGCGGGGGTGCGTCCCACGAATGCATCGGCGCGCGCCGCCCCATCGGCGCGCGCCGTGCGCTTCTACGTCGCCAACAAGCTGATGGATCGCCCCGAGGGGCTGGGCACCTCGGCGACGTACAACTACCGGCACTTCTTGCAGCTGCTGGCCATCAAGATGCGCCAGCGCGAGGGGATGTCGCTCGAGACCATCCGCAAGGACATGCGCGAGGTCACGGGCGACGCACTCGAGCGGCGCGTGGCGCAATCGCTGGCGGCGGTCCTCATGGTGGGCGTGCAGCAGGCGGCACGGCACGACACCGATCCCATCGTCTCCTGGCGCCGCGTCCCGGTGGCCGACGGCGTCGAGTTGCACCTGCGCGACGATTCGGCCGTCGCCCGCGAGGACGCCATCGTTGCGCTGCGTGAGGCGGTGCGTATCGCGTTAGGCAGGGTGGAGGCACGGTGACGTCCCCGCTCCCGCTCCGCGTCGACTACCGGTTCGACGGCCGCCTGGCCGTCCTGACCGGCGTGGCGCGTCGCGGGCAGGTGGGCGAGACCGTCGCCCGCGCCTTTGGCGAGCGCGGAGCCGCCCTCGCGCTCCTCGATCGCGATGCCGGCGAGGCCGAGGCGCGTGCCGCCGAGCTCCGCGCCGTGGGCATCTCCGCCACCGCCTGGGGGTGCGACCTCACCGATCATGTTTCGTTAGGCACGGTGGCAGCGCAGCTGGCCATCCGGCACCCCGGCGGGGCCGCCGCACTCGCCTGCCTCGCCGGAGGCTTCGGGGCCGTTGGTCCCGTGGGCGAGAGCGACCCGACCCAGTGGGAGCGCATGCTCGCCATCAACCTGGCCACGGCCTACGCGACCACGCGGGCGTTCCTTCCCGCGCTGCGCACCGGGCGCGGGAGCATCGTCTACTTCGCCTCGGCCGCCGTTGCGCCTGGCGGTTCGCTCGAGGGGATCGCCGCCTACGGCGCGGCGAAGGCGGGGGTCGTCGCGCTCATGCGCGCCGTCGCCGCCGAGGAGCGCCCCCGCGGGGTGCGCGCCAATGCGCTCGCGCCCACCGCCATCCGCACCGATGCCAACGTCGCCACGATGGGCGCCGCCGCCTCGTACGTGGAACGCGAAACCGTCGCCGACTGGGTGACCTTTCTCTGCTCGCCCGCCGCCGGTCCGGTGACGGGGCAGCTCGTGCAGCTCGGATGAGGGAACCGCTTCGCGCCATGCGCCGCCGCCACACCGCACGCTCTCCCGAACCCACCACTCGTTAGGACGTCGTGCCAGGGGACCCTGCCTTCCACCAGCCTCCGCGCCCGTCGCATCCGCGGCGTCCCCCTGGGCGTGCCGTCTTCCTCGATCGCGCGCTCGAGGCGCTCCCCCTCTTCCGCCTCAGCGACTCGGCGGAGGAGACGACGATCCTGTACACGCCACCGGCAGGCGGACGCTGGCGCGTCCTGCCGTCGCCCGGCGATCGCCTCCCGGGGACGTTCGACCAGGACGTCTACGTCGAGATCTGCCGACGCTTCCTCGATGCGGGGTCGCCGGCCGACGGCGCGGTCACGTTCACGCTGCACGCCTTCCTCCGCTCCATTGGCCGACGCGCCGACGGGCGGACGTACGAACAGCTGCGCGCCGCGCTCAACCGCCTGGAGCGCACCTCGCTGGAGTCGTACGGCGCCTACTGGAGCGCCACGACCGGTGCCGCGCTCGAGGGACGCTTCTCGATCCTCTCCGCCGTCTCCATCGATCGCCGCCGCACCGCCGATCGCGAGCAACTCGCACTCTTTCCGACCTTCACCGCCTCGGAGCCGGGCGACGCGCGAGTCACGCTCTCGCCGCTCCTGCGCGCGAACATCGGCGAGGGGCACACCACCACGCTCTCGCCCCAGCTCTACCAGGGGCTCTCGTCACCGGTGGCGCGCCGACTCTATCGCCTGCTCGAAGTCGCCCGCGCCGACGACACCGTCACCTGGCGCATCGAGCTGGAGGCGCTCGCCGAGCAGGTCCCGCTCGTGCAGCGCTATCCCTCGCACCTGCAGCGCGTCCTCCAGCCGGCGCACGAGATGCTCCAGACCGCCGGCATCGTGCGTGATGCCAAGGTCCACCAGATCCGGAAACAGTGGTTCGTCGACTACGTGCTCGCCGTTCGTCCCAACTGAGTCGCTGCTCATCGCCGGTCGAGCGAGCAGGACCAGTGACGCGTATAGCTTGGACCCGTCCGTAGTAGGTCCGGGGCAGAATGCCCGCACGCAGATTTCCTCCACGCGGAACCCAAGTGGGCCCGTTGTTGGTAGATAGAGAGAGCCGTTCTCTCGTCTTCCCGTCTCCCCGTCTTCCCGTCTTCTCATGAATCGGAAGCTCGCCATCCTCGGCGCCGTGCTCATCCCGCTCGCGGCTGGAGCGTTTGTCGTGCAGGAGCGCGCATCGCTCGATGGAGGGCGCCTCTTCGGTCAGGTCCTGGACCTCGTCGAAAGCCGCTACGTGGACTCGGTGGACACGGCGCTCCTGTACGAGAAGGCCGCCCGCGGCCTCGTCTCGCAACTGCAGGACCCCTACTCCGAGCTTTTCTCGCCGCGCCAGCTCACGCAGTTCAACACGACCACCGCCGGTCGCTACGGCGGGTTGGGACTCCAGATCGAGGAGCAACCCAACAAGGGCGTCGTCGTGTCGAAGGTCTTCCCGCACACCCCCGCCGAAGCCGCCGGGGTTCGGGAAGGCGACATGTTCGTCGCCATCGACACGTTGTCGACGCGCGGATGGTCGTCCGCGCGCATCGCCGATTCGCTGCGCGGCACTCCAGGCTCCAAGGTGTCGGTCTCGTTTGCACGCCCGGGGGTGCTCGAGCCCATCAAGTCGTCGTTCACGCGCGCCGTGATCCGCGTCCCGGCCGTCCCGTACGCCATCACCTTCGACAAGATCGGCTACATCCCGCTGCAGGGCTTCAACGAGTCGTCCACCCAGGAAGTCGCGGCAGCCGTTCGCAAGCTCCTCATCCAGGACGGCGCCAAGGGGCTCATTCTCGACCTGCGCGGCAACGGCGGCGGCTTCCTCGATCAGTCGCTCGCCATCTCCAATCTTTTCCTGCCGCAGGGCGCAGAGTTGGCATCGGTGCGCGGGCGCAACCAGGAGAACCAGTCGTACACGGCGCGCGAGAAGCCAATCGCCCCCGACGTGCCGCTGGTCATCCTCACCGACCAGTACACGGCCTCCGCGTCGGAGATCGTCGCCGGGGCGCTGCAGGACCACGATCGCGCCCTCATCCTCGGCACCACGTCGTTCGGGAAGGGGCTCGTCCAGACGCTCTTCAATCTCGACGGCGGCTACGCCCTCAAGATCACCACCGGCAAGTGGTACACACCCAGCGGGCGCACCATCCAGAAGGAACGGAAACTCACGCCAGACGGTCAATTCCTCGAGGTGCACCCCGACTCGCTGGAGAGCGATTCGGCGCGCAAGGCGCGCCCCACCTACAAGTCTGATGCGGGCCGCGTCGTGTACGGCGGCGGCGCCATCACCCCGGACGTGATCGTGCGCCCCGACACGTTCACGTCGGCCGAACAGTCCTTCCTCCGGGCCACGGCGTCCAAGTCGCAGGACATCTATGTCACGACCTACGACTACGCGATGGAACTGAAGGACCAGGTGAAGGGGAACCCGAACTTCGCCGTCGCCCCGGCGTGGCGCGACGAGCTGTACAACCGCCTGGCGAAGAAGGGAGTGACCGTCGACCGCAAGCTGTTCGACGGCGCGCAGTCACAGATCGATCGCATGCTCGAGCAGCGCGTCGCGCGCCTTGCCTTTGGTGATTCGACGGCGCGCCGTCGCTCCCTCGACGATGACGTCCAGCTGCAGAAGGCACTGGAGATCCTGCGCAAGGGGCAGAACCAGAAGGATCTCTTCGCACTCGCCCCGCAGTTCTCGCGCAAGTAAGGCGGAGGTAACGGGGACCAAACGGTCATCGACCGCAGACGGCGGCGGGCTCGCACCAGGCGAGTCCGCCGCCGTCGACTATCCCGGGAAGCGCCAGTAGATTCTGCCGCCATGACACGACTCCGACCCCTCTTCGCGGCCATGACGTTCCTGGCCGTCGGCGCCTGCGCCCGCGGCGGCGCGGCATCTGGCGGCGAGGCGCCCGCCATCGCCCACACACCGGCCCCTAACGAGACGGTTCTGCCGGCCCAGGGCGAGCGACACCTCTCCAACATTCGCCAGCTCACCGACGGCGGCGAGAACGCCGAGGCGTATTTCAGCCGCGACGGGCAGTGGATCACCTTCCAGTCGTCGCGCGAGGGCCGTACCTGCGACCAGCAGTACGTCATGCGCGCCGACGGCGCCGATGTGCGACGCGTCTCCAACGGCAACGGGAAGACGACGTGCGGGTGGTTCCTCCCCGACGGCAAGCGCCTCTTCTTCGGCTCCTCGCACGCGCACGACTCCCTCTGCCCGCCCAAGCCAGACCCCTCCGCCGGCTACGTCTGGCCCCTCGACCCGTTCGACATCTACACGGTCAACCGCGACGGCACGGGTCTCAAGCGCCTCACCAACTACGACGTGTACACCGCCGAAGGGGTGCTCTCCCCCGACGGCAAGCGCATCGTCTTCACCTCGCTCAAGGACGGCGATCTCGAGATCTACACGATGAACGTCGACGGCACGAACGTGAAGCGCCTCACCCACACGCCGGGCTATGACGGCGGACCATGGTGGTCGCCCGACGGGACCAAGATCGTGTACCGTGCCCATCACCCCGCCGACTCGGCGCAGCTGGCGGACTACAAGGCGCTGCTCGCGCGGAAGATGATCCGTCCCAGCCGAGTCGAGCTCTTCGTGATGAACGCCGACGGAAGCGACCAACGACAGGTCACCGCGCTGGGCGGCGCCAACTTCGGCCCGTCGTGGACCCCCGATGGCAAGAAGATCATCTTCGCCACCAACCACGTCGCGCCGCGCAGCGGCAACTTCGACCTCTACCTCGTCGACGCCAACGCCACCAAGGCGGGGCGCGACCAGGTCGAGCAGGTCACCTTCACCCCGGTCTTCGATGGCTTCCCGATGTTCTCGCCCGACGGGAAGAAGTTGCTCTGGGCCTCCAACCGGCACTCCAAGCTGGCGACCGAGACCAACCTCTACATCGCGGATTGGACGTGGTGAGCCGTTAGCCGTTCTGCGCGCAAGGCATCGCCGGGCCCTCGAAAGCGAGGGCCCGGTTTCGTTTCGCGGGCGACGAGTCCCGCGCGCAAGGGGGTGCCGCGATCACCGCGCCCCTCGACTCTCCCCCCGGGCCCCCCTAACATCCACGGACTCGAATCCCACCGGAGAGCGCCATGCAGTACGTCCCGCTGATCTTCGCGGCAGCGGCCGCCTACATCCTGTTCCGGTCATTCAAGATCATCGGCCAGGCCGAGGTGATGGTCATCGAGCGTCTGGGACGCTTCCACCGCGTTGCCCGATCGGGACTCAACATCCTCATCCCGATCCTCGAACGCCCCAAGGAACTCGACGTGCGATATCTGGAGAGCGACGTGGGGGGAGTTCGCAAGATCACGTCGCGCGCAACGGCCCGGATCGACCTGCGCGAGCAGGTCCTCAACTTCCCGTCGCAGCCGGTCATCACGAAGGACAACGTGACGATCGACATCGACGCGGTGGTCTATTACCGCATTGCCGATCCGCAGAAGGCGACCTACTCGGTGCAGAACCTCCCGTACGCGATTGAAACGCTCACGCGGACCACACTGCGCAACATCGTGGGCGAGATGGAGCTGGATGCGACGCTCACATCGCGCGACATCATCAACAAGCGCATGCGCGAGGTCATCGAGGACGCGTCGATTGGATGGGGCGTCGACGTGACCCGCGTCGAGCTGCAGTCGATCGAGCCGCCGCGCGACATCCAGCAGTCGATGGAGCTGCAGATGCGCGCGGAGCGCGAGCGTCGCGCGGCGGTGACCAACGCCGAGGCCACCAAGCGTGCCGCGATCCTCGAGGCCGAAGGCGTGCGCGAATCGCAGGTGCTCCGCGCCCAGGGCGAGAAGGACGCCGCGGTGCTCCGCGCGCAGGGACAAGCGGAGGCGAGGCTCGCAATGGCAAACGCCGAGTCGGAGGCGATCCGTCGCATCGCCGAGTCGCTCCCCGAGGGCCAGGCGTCCACGTACCTCCTGGGGCAGAAGTACCTCGAGGCGCTCCCGTCCATCGCCCAAGGCAAGGGATCCACGATCTTCCTCCCCGCCGAGGCGACGGGCGTCCTTGGCGCGTTAGGCGGACTGCGTGAGCTGTTGAACGCCAAGGGCGCAGGTGACAGCGCGGCGAAGCCGGGCACCGCGTCGGCGCCGCGCGCGCTCGGTGCCGGCCCAGCCGATCCGTCCAACCAGTAGAGTCGCTTGAACCCGATCTCGAAGGAACGCGCAGAGGTCATCGCACGCGCGCACGACTGCTCGCATTGCCGCGAGTACAACTACAAGAAGGTGCAGGTCCGGGCAGCCAGCGAAGCGCAATTCAAGGCGCTGCAGGCCGTGTGGGTCGTGAAGCGCGTGTGCGGCATCTGCGGCCTCGAGTCGGAGATGGGACTCGACGAAGACGGTGATATCGTCTTCCTTGGCTGAACCGGCGCCAGTACACTCGCTTCCGTCCATCGGCATGGCCGCATCAGTCTTCGACATCGCGCGCGCAGCCATCGGCGATCGCGTGCAGCACGAGTTTCTCGTCGTCGAACGCGAGGAGAAGCGACTCGCCAACGGTGACCCGTTCGTCCTACTGACGCTGGGCAACGCGACCGGCCGACTCGGCACCGCGCCCATCTGGAACAACCAGCTCGATTGGGCCGCCGGTGCCGACATGGGCAAGGTCGTGCAGGCCATCGGAGAGGTGGCGGTCTTTCACGGCAAACGACAGGTCCGCCTCACCGCCCCGCTGCGCGTCATCCCCGACGCCCTGGTGCGCGCCGAGCACTTCCTCCCGCGCGTCTCGATGTCCGCCGACTCGCTGTGGGACTGGGTGGATCGCGCCCGTGCCGATATTCGCTCGATCGCCCTGCGGAGGGCCGTGGACCTGTTCTACGGAGACGACGCCTTCCGCCTGGAGCTAGAGAAGACGCCAGGATCAGTCGCCGGGCACCACGCAGCGGTGGGCGGCCTGCTCCTGCATGTGACCGAAGTGGCGACCATCGCGCGCACCGCCGCGCGCGTGATGCGCGCTCATGTGGACCTTGTGGTCGTCGGGTCCCTCCTGCACGACATCGGCAAGGTGCGCGCGTACGCGGTCACCCCAACCGGGTTCGCCCACACTCCCGAGGGATCGCTGCTGGGGCACGTGGTGCTCGGCGCCTTCATGCTGCAGGACCGCCTGCGCGACGTGCCGCTGGACGAGATCAGCGCCTCACAGCGGCTCGAGCTGCAGCACCTGATCCTGTCGCATCACGGCTCACTGGAATTCGGAAGTCCGGTGCAGCCCATGACGGTGGAGGCCGAACTGCTGCACTGGGCGGACGAGACGTCGGCGAAGGGAAACGACGTCTCCGAGTCGCTGGCGGAGGACGAGCACTTTGGCGACGGAGACGTCAGCGAGCGTCGCCCGTGGCGAGTGGGGCGGCGGCTCTGGCGCCGCCCGCACGGTTGGGAGTAACGCCTACCGCTGGTTCCTCGGTGTCGGCAATGCGAACGACGCCCCACGACTCCCGAAAGCGGTGTCATCTGTAACCGGTCTCGGGAATCATTTCTGGTGGAACCGAATTCCTGCGATTACGTACAACACTTGCGAGTCTGCGCGCGTTGTTATGACAGGCCGCACGAACGCTGCTATCGGGGAACGTCCCCGTACTTCGTCAGCGTCCGGGGCGGCCGTTCGAAGCAACGGAGAGCGGTGATTCTGCTGCCGACTGGCCGTTCTAGGCTGCAAATAGATGTGCAGCTTTGATTTGCGGCCTTTGGCGGTTAGCTTCCTCACGGTGGCGGCTTTGCCGCAACCGCACGCGTGACTCGTTACTGTCCAGGAGGTCTCATGAGAAAGCCACGGCCGGCGACATACAACCCGGCGCAGGCACTGCATCTCATTGCCAGCGATCGAACAGGTGAGCCCCTCAGTTGTCCGTCGTGCAGTGGCTCCATCGAAAGGTCTCCCGATCACTTCCCGCCTGCCCCGCGCTCTCATGTGACGTTGACGTGTACTGCGTGTGGACGAACGGCCCGCTATATTGCGGGAGCAGCTTAGTCGGGATTAGTTAGAAGTTGATCGATCGCAGGTGCTCGCGCACTCGGTCGGCAACGAGTGCGCGAGTTTTTTTCGCGGAAGGTTTGGCAGAGGTGCCAGCTTCCGCATCCCGATCGGCAGGTGTGAACGCGAGGGCGTTGTTCCTGTCGATCCGCTCCACAGTTTCACCCCGCAGGGGAAGAGGAACGGTTCCATGGCACGCATTACTGGCACGGTCAAGTGGTTCAACGACGCGAAGGGCTTCGGCTTCATTTCGCGCGAGGGCGGTCCTGATGTGTTTGTGCACTTCAGCGCGATCAACCAGCCCGGCTTCAAGTCCCTTGCGGAGGGAGACAAGGTCGAGTTCGAGATCGTTCAAGGGCAGAAGGGGCCGCAGGCCGCTGACGTCCTGAAGGTCTGAGCCACGATCGAGGAGGGACGGTCCCGGTGCGCGATGCGCACCGGGACCGTTTTCTTTGCGACCTGCGTCTCAGCACGCTACCGCCGACAGCCCCAACTTTGCGGTCGCTCGCGTGTACCTCCAGGAACCGAGGTCGCTCGCTGGCCGCTTGTCAGCGGTGACCGGTACCGCGACGGGATCGTCCCTAGCGAAGACGCGAGTCATCACACGGAGCGGGCGCGCCTGTGCGATGATGCCGTCCCGTCGATCGAGAACCGAAGTCGTCGAGGCCTGTTGAAGACGTGCCGATCAACGATTCGATAATCCTCTACCAGCGAGAGCTCCCCGGCGGTGGCTATGTCCACGTGGAGGAGGAATCGCTGCACGACACCGAGACGCACCGCGCCCATATCACGGTGGAGCGCCGCACCGATCCGACGCGTCGGGACGGACACGAGCCGCCAGTGATCGCGCGCGCCGAAGGACGTAGCAGTCAGAGCGTGTTCGGGGAACTCCTGCGCATCGCCCAGGACAACGTGGCGATTGCGAAGGCACTCCTGCGCCTGCGTGGCGACGGCACCGCGAAGTTCTAGCGAACGGGAATCGGCGCTCCCTCTCACGCGTAACGACAGCTCCACCATCGCGACAAGGGCCCTCGCTGCTGGCGAGGGCCCTTCTTCTCTTGCGCCTGGTGGTGGCCGCGCCCGTTGGTGACGTTGACGCTAGGCGACCGCGATCCGGAGCGGCAGCTCGATCTGCGGCGCGCGCTCTGCCTCGCCCAACGTGGCGCTCGGGACACTCGTTGGCATCACCGGGCGGCCGCTGCCCGCCAGACGGCGCCGAGTCGCTGGATCGGTGCACACGCCGAGGAGATGTGCCGTCTGGTGGTACAGCCGGAAGGCGTGAATCGGCGCAATGAAGTCGCTCCCGGACGCGGCGGCGGCGATGCGCTCTGCTTCTTCCACGACCTGCGCCGGAAGTGCCGACGCCAGCGGGTGCCGGAGCAACGCCGCGATCGCGAGCGCGTCTCTCCCTTTCAGGGCGTTACACAGGGCTTCGAGGTAGGCGAGCACGGGAGCTCTCCTGCGCAGGATGTGTAATTGACACTTTGCAACTAATACTAGGGACGGTCAAGTCGAGTTCCCGTAACGCCGCGTCAGGAAACAGCCGCGTCTGCATCACGGCTCGGTGATGACTCCCGCCCTGCGCTTGAGTATCGGCCCGTCGGCGCCCGAAATGCGCCGGCGCGCGAAAATGCCGACACCGCGCCTACAACAAGTCGAATCGGACCGCGCGTGGTCCCTCGGCCCGGCGTCGCGCCGCGAATCGGAAGTACTGCGCCGGGCGCCCTCGCCCCTCGCTCCGCCATTCCTCCGTCGCTTCGACCAGATCGGCCGCCTGCAACGCCCTTCGAAACGACGCCTTGTGCAATCGCCGGCCGAGCAGCAGCTCGTACATCGCCTGCAACTCAGTAAGCGTGAAGAGCTCCGGGAGCAGGCGAAAGGCGATCGGCGCGTCGTCGACGCGCGCGCGAAGTGACGCGACGGCGGCGTCCAGCATCGCCCGATGTCGGGGCGGGAGAGTGGGCGGCTCATTGACACTGAACCAGGCCGTGTCACCACTCGGGCGCTCGAGCCGGGCCGCCGGTACGACCGCGACGAAGGCAACGCTCAGCTCCGCCTCGGACGGGTGCACGAGTCCATCGGCGAACGCCCCGACCTGCGCCATCCAGGTCGGCTCAGCGCCCACCGAGGCGGTGGCCAGGCGCCGCGCCGCGCTCGCCATCGTCTCGTCCCCTTCGACCCACCCTGCTGGCAGCTGCCAGCGCTCACGCGCCCGCGGATCGCCCGCGCGCTCGCAGAGCACCGCCAGCTGCTTGCCGCGGGGAGTGAAGAGGACGACGTCGATGGAGAACGAAGGGCGTCGTCCCGGCGCGCGCGGTGACGAGCTTGGTGCGGCGGAGATCCGGTCGCGCATGACTGCGCGAATTAGTGCCGATGCGAAACTAAAGTCAAGGGGTGAAGACACCACGACGCGATCGGCCCGCGCCGCGCATTGTACGAGTGGCCACGTGCCGAGTCAACGCGCGACATCACGCCGTTCGCCTGCACCAATCGAGAGCAACGGCGGTATGGAGATGGGGAGTCGCGCCGTGATGGGCGCATGTCCCAACAACGCTCGCGCGGACGCGCGCTGCGACGCGGCACTCCCGCCCCACGCGATCGCGTACGATCCAATCGACGGCACCTGCATCAGCAGGTACGGCGTGCCGTACGAAACGAGAACCACCTTCGCCCGCTGTCGCTGCAGGCGCGTCACGAAATCGGCGAACGCCCGCGGTGCGCTCGCCGTCGCGGACTCGGAGGTGATGTTTACGTACGACCCCAGCACAACCACATCGACGGACTTGGACTGCGCCAGCACGTCGGAAAAATCCGGGACAGCGTCATCTGCATTCACGAACGCCGTGCGCACCCCCTGTCCACCGCTCCGCATCTCGCTGTTGAAGGCGACCCCGGCGCCCAGATCACTGCGACGCGCGTACGTCACGGAAAGCACCCGAAGGCGTCGCGCGCCGGCGCGCAGCGGTACCAGCTGCAACGAGTCCTTCGCGAGGACGAAACCCTGCGTCGCCACGGCGTCGGCGACACGCTGGTTCGCCTCGCTTCCGACGATGGCGCGCACCCGCTCGACATCGACGGTGCGCCGACTCGGCAGGTCGAAGCGGTGCTTGAGGGCGAGCACCCGCCGAACCGACGCGTCGATGCGCCCTTCGTCGTAGCGCCCTTCGGCAACACCGGCGACCACGGCCTCGATGGTAGACGCCACGTCGGCGGGCATGAGGAGGACATCGTTCCCGGCGGCGATCGCGCGCTTCGCCGCCTCCGCGGCTCCGAAGCGCTGCACCACCCCCGCCATGTCCATCGCGTCGGAGACGAGCAATCCGTCGAACCCGAGCTCGCCACGCAGCAACGTCGTCATCACCGCCGGCGAGAGCGTGGCCGGGACAGGGGTCGAGTCGAGTGCGGGCAGGAAGCCGTGGAACGTCATGATCGCGCCGATCCCCGAGGCGATCGCCGCCTTGAACGGAACCAACTCGACGGAATCCAGCCGCGCGCGTGACGCGGTGACGGAGGCCAACGCGAGATGTGAGTTGGTCTCGGTGTCGCCGTGCCCGGGAAAGTGCTTTCCGGTGGCGAGCATCCCGTGCTCCTGGATCCCGCGCACCATCGCCGATCCGAGGCGCGCCGCCAGCCCCGCGTCCTCGCTGAACGAGCGAGAGCCGATGACAGGGTTAGCCGGGTTGTTGTTGACGTCGAGCACCGGACCGTAGGCCACGTGGATCCCCAGCGCGCGCGATTCCGTCGCCGTGACCCGTCCGACGTCGTAGGCCAGCGCGGTGTCGCCGATCGCACCAAGCGCCATCTGCCAAGGGAACGTCGTCGCCCCGCCGAGTTCGATGGCATTCGGCAGGAAGTAGGCACCACGGAAGCGGAACCCGGCCCCCGTCTCGAGGTCCGCACTCACGAGGAGCGGGAGGGCGCTCTGGCGTTGCAGCGCGTTGAGCTTCACCGCCACGTCGGTCGGCGACCCGACGGAGACGATGACGCCACCTACGTGCTGCTCGGCCACGAGCTTCGTGATCCGGCGCCATTCGGCGGTGGACTCGGCGACATAGTCGCCGAGGATCCACGGCCACACGAGCTGCGCGACCCTGTCGCGGAGCGTGAGCGTCAGGAGGACCGAGTCGGCCCAGGCAACGTCGGCGCGCTCGGCAGTCGTTCGTTGCGGCGGTGACAGTGCCGCGAGTCCCTCCCCTTCGCGCACCGGGTGCGTACCTGCAGCTGGCGAGACCTGGCTCGTGGCGGGAACGGGCGCCGGCGCCTCACGCGTCGCTGGTGCAGCGGCAGGTGCTACCGGGAGCGACGCGGGACGAGGGTCCGTGCGCGGCGCCGGGGTTGGCCCCTGCCCTCCCCCACATCCCGCCAGAAGCAACGGCCACCAAGCGAGGGAGACCGCGCGCGAGACCGAGCGCGAGACCAAGCGCGAGACCGACCGCGTCACGCCACGCGATGTCGCGCGCACAACGCCGGTCGCGGCTCGCAGTGCTACCACTCGATGGTACCCTTCTTTGTCGTGTCGACGTCCTCGCCCTGCCCCGCCTTGAACAGGAACGCCTGCATGTTCTTGGTGAGGAACGAGCGGGCCTGCGGGTCCATCACGTTGAGTCCGTAGTGATTGATCAGCATCGTCTGCTGCTTGAGCCAGTCGCCCCAGCAGTTCTGGCAGGTCTCGGCTTGGATGCGTGAGCCGATGGCGCCCGGAAAAGGAGCGCGCTCGAAGCCGGCGCGCGTCTGGCCGCAGCGGGAACAGGAGATGTCGGGCATGGCAACCTCGGGTGGGGACGCCGTCGCGGCGCGGCGGGCGCGTGGCGCTCCGCCCGCGCACCGTCTGGAGCATTGCGACCCCAGGGCGGCGAACCGGGAATGTAAGGATCGTGGGGACCCCCGCCAACCAACCGGAGAGGCGCAGCACCCCGCCCTGCCCGACTTGGCCCCCCTCAGTCAAGTTCTCCCCCCGGCTCGACCGAGAATCAGGGGTATGGACCGACATGCATCGTGGAGCGGGGGGCCCGGCGCCGGAATTCCCATTGCGGGCGCGCGCGGGCGGCGCGTGCCGCCGCGTACGGGACAGCAACGCGGGCAGCGCGGACGACGCGGCGCACGTGCCGCCTCATGGGACGACGCGCGACGCTGGTGGATCATCGCGTTAGGCACCCTGGCGCTCGCGCTCATCCTGCCGCGTCTGGCCATCGCCCAGGGGCTACGCTCGCGCGAAATGGCCGTCACGCTGCGCGTGACAGCGCCGCCGCGCGCGCGCGGCACCGTGGAGGGGGCAGTGATCGCGGAGTGGGTAGGGGCCGCGGTCGCCGACTTCCGAGTTCCACTGCCCACGGTCCATGGGGGCGCACTGCTTGTCGCGGCGCGGCTGGAGCAGCCGGGAGGGACCGCTGGCACCCTCTCGTTACGCAGCGCCGACGGGGGGCTCGTTCCCCTGCGCGAGGAATGGGTCTCGACCGCGCCGACCTCGCGCGACGGCGCGGTCGTGCTTCGCCTCGTGTCGTTGGGAGGCGCGCCGCTCGACGCCGGCACGTGGCGCATACGACTCCGCGTGGCCCCGACCGAGGCAGCTGACGGCCAGGTGGAGCAGGGCGTCGCCTTGATCGTCCCGGATCGACGTTAGGCGGCCGGGCATCCGGCGCCGATGGTGTGGGCGCTAGCTGTAGTTGACGAAGAGGTTGTTCACTGAGCCGTAGCAGAGCAAGCTGGGGTTGTCGAGACACGCAACCGGCAACGGCCAGAGGGCTCAGTGAACGTCCACAAGAATGCACGGTGTACCCCGCGGGGGCGATCCCTCGCGGTCGCGCGCGTGGCCGCGGGAGAGCCACGCGCCGTCGTCGCCCGCGGCTGCGGCATCACGCCGCGCACGCTGAAGAAATGGGAGGACCGCGCGCACGCCGCGGGGGTGGTGTCGCCCGAGGTGCTCGCGGATCGCTCCTCGCGCCCCCGGCGCCTCGCGCGCCAGCTCCCGCGGCATCAACGCCGGCAGATCCTGCGCAGCCGGCACAAGCGCTGGAGCTCGCTCCGCATCGCCCAGCACTACACGCTCAAGGTCAGCACGGTGGTCTCCTTTCTGCGCCGGCACGGGCTCAATCGCCTGACCCGCCTCGAGCCCGTGCGGCCCATCCAGCGCTACGAGCGGCGGCGCCCCGGGACCCTAGTGCACCTCGACGTGAAGAAGCTGGGGAAGATCGGCCGGGTGGGGCATCGCATGCA
This sequence comes from Gemmatimonadaceae bacterium, assembly GCA_046327755.1. Classification (GTDB taxonomy): domain Bacteria; phylum Gemmatimonadota; class Gemmatimonadetes; order Gemmatimonadales; family Gemmatimonadaceae; genus SCN-70-22. The sequence goes on along the minus strand of JAXLXW010000005.1, from coordinate 280,362 downwards.
CGGCGACCGCACGACGCGCGTGCGCGGGATCGGCTGGGAGTACGTGCACGTCGCCATCGACGACTGCACGCGCGTGGGCTACGCCGAGGTGCTGGCGGACGAACAGGCGGAGACGACGGTCGGCTTCCTCGCACGTGTGGTGGCCTGGTACGCGGCGCACGGCATCACGGTCCGCCGGCTCCTCACGGACAACGGCGGCAACTACCGGAGCACCGCGCTCGCGGCCTGCTGCCGCCGCTTTCGGATCCGGCACTACTTCACCCGGCCGTACCGTCCGCAGACCAACGGGAAGGCCGAGCGCTTCATCCGTACATTGCTCCACGAGTGGGCGTACGCGCAGGCCTACGGACGGTCGAGCTATCGCACCCGCGCCCTCGCAACCTACCTTCGTTTCTACAACGCCGAGCGGCGGCACACCGCGCTCAAGTTCCTCACCCCACTCCAGCGGCTCGCTACGAAGCAGTGAACAACGTCTTCGTCATTAGCAGCTAGCGACCGACGGGGACGCGGCGCACGACGATCGTGACCGGTGCGGCGCGATCGTCGCGTACCGGTGTCACGGCGCGCGGTGCCTGCACAACCTCAAACCTCCCCGCCACCAGGAAGTCGTCGAGCACGACGCGCACCGCCAGCGCCGTGGCCGCGGGGCGACGCACGAAGAAGCGTCCGCGGGAGTCGGTGTACACGACTTCCCCGCCCACCTCCACTGCAGCTCCCTCCACGGGGGTCCCCGCCTCATCCACCACGCGCCCGTTGAGCACGAAGCGATCGACGCGTCCGCCGGGGTTCCCCGCCAAGGGACCCATCACGGTCCCCATGCCACGATAGACAAAGGTGCTCCCCTGTGCGGAGTAGTGCACCTTGCCGTCGGGGGTGATGAAGCTGCCCAGGGTGAAGCCGTAGCTGCCAAGCTGCACGCGCGCGTTGAGGCCAATCGACTGCACGAACGGATTGCGCGTCAGGTACGGCGAGTGAGCCACCTGATAGTCGAGCGACAGGGAGGTGAGCCCGGTCGTGACCGTGCCGCCGAAGCTCACGGCGGTGCGCCCTCGCTCGCGCGTGATGACCTGCAGGAGGGAGAGGCGCGGCGAGACATTCTCGCGGAGGAGAAGGACCGGCGTCGTCACGCGTGACGGCGTGGGGCGCCACACCTGGAGCAGGTACAGCTCGGCTTGCAGCCGTGAGGTGAGGTCGCGACGAGCGCTGAACGACGAGCTCAGGTTGCGGAACCCTCCCGCCTGTGACGAGAAGAGGCCGGTGGAGAGCGTCGCACCGAGGATGCGCGCATTGGCCGACACCTGGTTGAGCGTCGCGCGTTGCGGGAGGCCCTGGAACGCGGAGTCCTGCCGGAAGTGCTGGCGTCCGACAGAGAGCGTGAGCGCTTGCGTGGCGCGCCAGGTGACGAGGACGTTCTCTCGTTCGAGCTCGCTCTGGAGCGGCATCGGGGCTGAGGCGCGCCGGAAGCCGTCGGACATCGCCGCGTACACGCCTTTCACGTCGAGTCGGGCGGTGCGCGCGTCGATGGACGCGGCGCCATACGGGCGGTCGCTGCCGAGACCGGCGGTGGCGCTGGCCGTCACGCCTAACGCTGGCGTCCAGCGAAGCGTCCCCAGCAACGTTTGCCGGTTGGTGGCCACGGCGTGTCCGACGACAGCCAGCGAGCGGCGGATGTCGTAGGTGGTGCGCACATACGCCATCGCCCGCGACGGGGTGTTGGAGGCGAAGTACGGGGCCGCCACGGCGTTCGCGCTCGCACCGGCAAACGCCTGCACCGTGGTGCGCCCGCGCCGCCGCTGCACCGAGGCGCCCTGGGCCAGGATGGCGCTTCCACCGCCGAACACGTCGGTCTCCAGCACGAAGGGGAGGGCATCGTTCCCGAGGCGGAGCGTGTCGCGCCCACCGAGGAGGCGACGCGCCGACCACCCGAGGCGCAGGCCGTCGAGGTAGCCGACGCCTAACGATGCCTCGTAGCCGTTGCCCCACATGTTCACGACGCCGCCATAGCCCTCGAACAGCGACGACCCCCCGCCCTGCAACTGGAACACCTGCGCGCCCGCCGGGCGAGCGGCGGCCACGAGCACCGCCCCGAGGGCGGCGACCACGCGCACGAGGGAACGGCGGGGAGTCATGGCCGTCAGTACGCGATCGCCCGCAGCGTGAGCGTCCCGCTGTAGGTCCCGGCCGGGAGGTTCAGCAGCCCGCGCAGGTCCAGCTGCAACTCGAGATCGTCGGTGCGCTGGCCGATACCGTTGAAGGGAGCGATGACGAGTTGGCGGAACAGGTGCAACGACGCCCCTGCCGTCCCGACCCCGTTCACGGCGCTGCCGGTGAAGCCGGTGAACGTCGTGGCGCGCCCGCTGGTCATGCGACCGAGCACCCGGCTCGACGGGAGCGTGGCACTTGGCGCCGCGAGTGCCGCGGTTGGGGTCGCGAAGTAGCCGACCAGGTCGACGAAGCCGATGAGGCTCGAGAGGTCCCACTGGGTGGTGATGCTCACCGGCGACGCGAAGCCGTTGATCGCGTTGTCGACGATCGACGGAAGGTTCTGGATCGCACCGCTGTTGATGCGCAGCGAAATCGTGTTGGCGGTCGCGGCAGGCCCGGATGCCGCAGCCGCCGTCTGCCAGAGCCCGACCGGCGACAGCGCGGGCGTCGCGGTGGCCACCGTGCTCACCTGCGCCTTCGCAGCGCGACCGGGCGCCACGACGATGCTCACGCCCCAGGCCACCGCCGCCAGGCGAATACGCCAGCCGCCGAGGAGGGTGGTGACGCGCGCGACGCGGCGCATCGGAACGCGTGCCTAACGCTGGGCGCCGGTGCGGCGCTCGGTGGCGGCGATCGCCGGACGGCGCTCGTCGAGGGTGAAGCGCGCAAAGCGCAGCGCGACGCGATCTGGCGGCTCGGCCCCATCCCACGGCACCTCGACCCGGCGACGGCTGCGCGGGAAGAGCGGGAAGCCGCCGAAGGGGGCACCGTGCTTCCCGTCAACGCTCAGCTCGGAGGCGAGCACTCGCCCGAGGGCATCACTCGTGTTCTCGAGCTCGAGGACCGCCTTGCGCCCCGCGCTGTCGAAATCGAACGCGCGCACTGACACGGCGGTCCGAGCCAGCGGCTCCTTCTGCAGCAGGTAGACGACGTGCGGCAGCTCGAGGCGGACATTGAGCCCCGTGTTGGTGCGCGCCCCGGTCATCGCCGCCAGGACCATGAACCAGGCCGGGAGCTGCCGGGCCCGCGCCTCGTACGAGACGGTGTAGGTGCCTAACGGCGGAATCCGGAACGACATCGCCGAGAGGCGCAAGTCGACGTTGGCCGTGTCAAGCGGTAGGTCGGTGAGGTTCCCCTGCTCGTCGACGGAGAAGCCGCGGGGCTCGAGCACGACGGTGAGAGGAAAGAGCGTCTCGTTCACCAGTTCGAACCGACCGCGTCCCTGCACCGGGTACTCGACGACGGCCGGTCGCACGGTCTGCGCATGGGCGGCATTGGGCGTGAGCTCCGCCGCGCCGGCCACCGTGAGGAAGGCCGCCAATCGGGGGAGGAAGAGAACGCGGACGTTGCGCATGGGACGGAGAGGAACGCGAGAGGGCGAACGGGACGCCGTTGGCGCGCTCGCCGCGCCCTGGGGGCACAGCAAGCGCGCGAGTGCGCCGCTACTGCGTGATGGCGCGGAGGTTGAGCGTCCCGGTGTACGTGCCGGCCGTGACCGACTGGCCCGTGAGGTCGATCTGCAGGTACAGGTCATCGGTGCGGCTCGACTTCTTGTTGGCGCCGGTGATCGCCTGCGAGAAGAGCGAGAGCGTGCCGCCCGCGACACCGACCGAGCTGGCGCCGCCCGTCACGACGGCACCGCTGAAGGGGTTGAACACGCCGCTCGTCCCGATGCGCCCCTTCACAAGCGACGACGCGATGTAGTCGGTGCCGTTGGCCAGCGCCTGCGTCGGGCTGCTGAAGTAGCCGACCAAGGCGACCGACGCCGCCGACGGGTTGATGTCCCAGGTTGTGGTGATGTTCACCGGCGTGGCAAAGCTGTTGACAGCGTTGTCACTGAGGTTGCTCATCGTTTGCGTACCGCCCGAGTTGATGGCGATCGAGAGGGCGGCCTGCTTGGTGGCGTTGATCGTGACCGTGGCCGTATTGGACAGGAGGCCAGACTGCGCCTGTGCCGCGCCAGCGGTGATGGCGAGCAGGATGGCGGCACGGCGGAGCGAGCGAGCGACGAAGGCGGTTGGGAGGGTGCGCATGATGGAAGCCCTGGACGGAGGAGACTGAAGGAGCAGGTATGGCGCGAAGTCGGCGGTGCGTGAACGGACGCGAGCAGGAGTCGGATCGATCCGGGATACGGCGCTTGTCGTCCGGCCCGCCGGGCTTGCAGCTGTCCGTCGATTCGACGAGCGATCGTGTCGCCCGTCACGACTTTGCACAGTGCCAATTTTCTTGACGGTTGCTGCTCCCTCCGCGATTGTGATACCGCAAAACACCACACTTCTTCGAGTTCTGGCCGATCCGTTCCCGAGGCGTGGCCGTGAATGTCTCGAAGCATGACATGCCGAGCGTCGCTCGATGTGCGTGTCCTAACCCGTTGAGCTCCAGACGCTTCAGTTCGGCGGAGGTAATGCCGATACTGCCGCGCCCCGGTTCGCGGGCGACGTCATGAAAGCGGTGCGCAGGGCACCGCGGCGTTTCGCCACACTGACGTCCTGGGCGCTCGGGCGTATGCGCCGCCGCGCGCAACGGGGCTGGTCGGGCCGAGGTGCCGATGTGCAGGGGGAGGTGGGCGGGAACCGGGTCGCCCGGGGGGCTACCAGCGGTCGAGCCAGCGCTGGACCTGTGTGGCGACGGCGTCCGCGTCATGGTCGGCCGTGATGACATGGCCGGAGCGCTCGACCCACTGCAGTTCCTTCACCAGGGAGCCCAGCCTGTCGAACGCCACGCGCGCCGTCGCCGTGGGGATGCGGTAGTCGTTGGTCGAAAAGATGACCAGCGTCGGGGACGTCAGGCGCGTGGAGGCCTCGGCGGCGGCGTCGACCACGCGGCGGAGCTCGCGCAGGAGGCGCGGCGTCGCGCCTCCGTAGCCTAACGACGCACGCCGCGCCTCGGGATCGTGGATGGCCGCTTCCGGAACGCCGGGAACCCAGGGGCGCGCGAGCGACCACGCGGGCCACGCGGCGGTGAGCAGTCGCGCCTTGCGCGACACCCGGAGGTACGGCGCAAGCAGCACGAGCGCCGACGGCGCCCGTCCGTCAGCCGCAATGCACGCGGCGAGCGCCCCACCCATCGAGAGGCCAACCAGCGCCACCGTGGCGTGTGTCGCGACGAGCGCCGTGTACGCCTGCCGTGCCGCCACCTCCCAGTCGCGCGCATTGGTCCGGCCAAAGGCGGCGAGCGTGCGCCCGTGGCCAGGAAGGAGCGGAACGCGCACCGTCCAGCCGCCAGCGTGGAGTGCCTGCGCCAGCCGCGCCAGCGATTGCGGCGTGTCACCAAAGCCGTGCAGGAGAAGGCAGGCGCGCGACCCCGGGGCATCGAGCGCGATGGCTCCTGCGCCATCGACGATTCCGTCGGGACCGGGGGGATGTGCTCGACGCCATGCCGCATCCCGCGCGAGGATTGCGCGTCGAACCCCTCGCTGCCTAACGGCGAGCCCGGTCGCCCCAGCCACCAATACCGCGATGGTCGCGCCCATCGCGATCGACGGCTCCGCCATGCGTCGCGCGACTCAGTAGCGGGGGAGGGAAGGATCTACTTCCGCTGCGTAGCGATCGATCCCACCCGACAGGTTCCATACCCGTTCGAAGCCGCATTGCACCAAGTAGCGCGCCGCCGCCAGCGAGCGCATCCCATGATGGCAGACCAGCACGACCTCGCCACGGGGGTCGAGCGACGCCGTGGCGGTGGTGAAGTCACCTAACGGGATGTGCTGCGCGCCTTCGAGGTGGACGCGAGACCACTCCCACGTCTCGCGCACGTCAACCACGGTCAGCGCGTCTCCCGACGCCAGTCGCGAGGCGAGGACCGCGGGGTGCAGTTCGCGCACGCCCTCCCATGCGGGAGGGGCGGCGCCGGAGGGATGAGGGGAATCCGGCATGTTGCTCAGGGAGTCACGCGCCAGCGCGCGCACGGGTCAAACCGCGCAAGCGCATGCGAATCTTGAGGTTACGCGCCATTCCCCGACGAGGAGCTGCGCGCCGAACCCGACGATCAAAGCGCAGAGCGGGTAAATCGGTTCCTCGTGCCCGACCGACACGCCGGAGCCGAAGCGAGCACATGGGCAGAATATACCGGGCGACTTGTCTGGACAGTCTCTGCATTTTCTCCTTCCTTTCTAAAACGCTGAGCTCGTCTCGCAGTCTCTCCCGCCCTGATGTCGCCCCGCGCCACGGTCGACACCCCACCGCGACCATTCGAAGTCGCAATTGTCGGCAACGACGCCGTGCTCGCAGCACTCCCGGCGCGTCCGATGCAGCTGGCCCACGCGATCCTCGCGTGTGGGTACGACCTCGTCGTGCCCGTCAGCTGGGGAGAGGAGGTGCTGGCCGAGCATACCCTTCGCGCGATTGCGGCACGTGGGAGTGCGCCCGCCATCTTTTGCGCGTGTCCGACACTTCGCGCGCGCCTCTTGTCGGCAGGGAACGAGCTGGCCCCGTACCTGATCTCGGTCGTCTCCCCGGCGATAGCCACCGCCCGCTACCTGCGCGCCCTGCAACCTGGAGCGCTGCTGCGTGTCACGATGATCGGGGGGTGCCCGAGCAGCCGCGACGACTCGATCGACACACGGATCGGGGCGCACGACTTCTTGCGTCTGCTGGTCAATCGCGGCGTGTCGCTCACACGGCAGCCGGCGGTCTTCGACTCGGTCCTTCCTCCGGACCGGCGCCGCCACTTCTCCCTTCCTGGGGGATGTCCGGCACCGAAGGCGCTCGAAACGCGCGCGCCGGACCGTCGCCTGGTCACGATCACTGACGACGCCTTCTCGACCGAGCTCGCCGAACTCCTTCTCGGCGGCGAGAACGTGCTGATCGACGTGTCACCGCGCCTGGCCTGCACCTGTTGTGGTGGGCCGCCCTCGGGGGATCACTGGGGACCGTCCGGGCGCGACGAGATCCTCGCGCTCGAGCCGCCACGTGCCCCCACTCCGGTGATCGATCTGGAGATTGAAGTGCAGGTGGACGTGGCGCCGACCGATCCATCCGCGCGCCCTGAACCGCCCGAGAAGGGGATTCATGCCGGGCGTGGGGGGCGCGTGACGGCGGAGACGATTCGCCTCCCCGGCGCCTCTCCCATCGCGGAAGCGCGCGCCCGCAGCGAGGAACGAGGCGAGCGGCGGCGCATCGCCATCACACCGCCCACCGCCATGCCCGCGTTCTCGCCGACCGCCGAGGCGGCGACCGAGACGGCGCCCGCAGTGAGCGCTCCGGTGGTCGCGCAGGCGCCGTCTCCCACGCCAATCGCTCCTGGTGCTCACACGGCCGGACGATCATCGAGCGACGATCGAGTCGACGATGTGGGCCGCCGCTCGAGTCATCGGGCGTCTGAGGATCGGCCGCTCTCGGATTCTCGAGGCGCCGCACCGGCTCTCGCCGATCGAGTATCCGAGTCACGCACCACTCGATCGGTGCTTCCATCGCCGCCAGGCGCGCCTCCGTCGGTCCGCGCTCCGGCTGCGACCATCGCGCGAAACCCGGCGCTTTCGGCGCCCGAGCTCCATCCGAACGCCGTCAGCGCTGGGACGTATGCGGAACTCGGGATGCTCCCGTCACTCGAGCGGCAGGCTCCGCCTCCTGTCGATTCCGCATCCTCCAAAGAAGCGCCCGCAACGTCCGATGCCCCGGTTGTCGAGCCTGTCGCCGTCGAGCCGGAAGTGCGAGCGGTGCCAGAGACGCCAGAGGTGCGACCGCGTCGCGGCACTCCGCAACGATTCCACCTTTCGCGCTCGAGCGCGCATCCGCGTGCGCAAACCGGGGGCAAGACGCTCCCGCGTGCCTACATCCGGCACACGCCGGTTGGAGTGCGTGCGATTGGGGAAGCACCAGTCGCCGAGTCGGAGATCCCGCTCCCGGTAGCCGTGGAACCGGGCACCCCGTTGCCCGATCCGGAGCCACCGGAGGCGCTCGCTCCCGAGGCGCTCGCTCCCGAGGCGCTCGCTCCCGAGACGCTCGCTCCCGAGGCGCTCGCTCCCGAGACGCTCGCACCCGAGACGCTCGCTCCCGAGACGCTCGCACCCGAGACGCCCGCAGCGGTGGAGCCCGCCCCTGTGGCGGTCGCCCCAGTGGAGCTGCCGGTGCTCTCACCCCGATCGGCCACGTTGTCCGACCTGATGGCCGGCGACGAAGCGCTGGCAAAGCTGCGACAGCACGCGCAGCGGCAGCGGGACACGCGGCCGCCGCGCATCGTCGCGCGCGAGGTTCCGCCGCCACGCCCGGCATATCCGCTCGGTTCGCTCCTGCGGTTCGTGGCGGCAGTGATCGTCGTGATGGCGCTGATCGTCGTGCTGGCGATCGTCGTCCTGCGCGCCCCCACCGCACCCTGGTAGGCCAGGGAGGCCCGGCCGAAGGCGTCGGGGCGCGCCTAACGTGCGCCTGCCTGCACCTACCGTGCGCCTCCCGCCAGCGCCGTGCGCGCCTCGTCGAGCTTGCGGCTGGCGGCATCGAATCGCGCGGCGAGGTCGGCCAGTTCCGCTTGCGCGAGCGCGCGGTCGCTGCGTCGCAAGGCCTCGCTGATCGACGGGAAGACGATCGTGGCGTAGCCGTTGTCCTCGTCGGCAGCGTAGATCAGGTTCCGGAACCACGGTCGGCTCCGCAGTCCCTCCGGGCGCGTGAGCGCACGCTCGACGCCGAGCAGCGCCGCGTTGGCGGCGCGCAACGTCGCAGGCGCCGGCACGCCGCTTGAAGTCCCCGCCAACGCCGCGTCACGCGCCGTCTCGAAGCGGCGCGCCGAGGTCTCCATGCCCGCGAACGCCGCGGCGAGCGGCGCCACGTCCACACCGCCGCCGGCAGCTGCAATCGCGCGCTCCAGTGAGGGGAGGTACCGGCGCATCGTGCGCGCGTACTCGACATAGTCGTAGGGGAGCACGTCCGCGTTGGCGAGGCGCAGCATCATGGCCGCCCCGACGCGAGCCGCCATTGCGTGGTACGTGAAGCCAGGGTCACCAAAGCGGCTCATCCACGCGTACGAATCGTACGCGGAGTGATACACCCCGCCGCCGCCACCGAACCCCCAGTCGGCGTGCGGGATCCCGAGGTGATTGTAGAAGCCCGCGAAGTCCGAGCCGCCGCCCGGATCACCCATCGGCGGCTCCAACGTGTCGCTCGCCAGCTTGGCGGCAGCCCGCCATTGGTCATACACGCTCCCGCCGCGCGGGTCGTCGATCTGCTTCACGACGTCGCGCAAGAGCGCACGCAGGCTGGGCGAACCGCCGCCGCCAAACGCGCTGCCCTGTGCCGAGACGTCCTGGTTGAGGTAGCCCACCGCGCCACGCAGGAGCCGAAGCGAGTCGTCCTCGACGTACTCCGTCGACCCGATCAGTCCCCACTCCTCGGCGTCCCACGTGGCGAACACCATCGTGCGACGCGGCCGCTCGCCCTTCTTCACCAGCTCCATCGTGGCGCGCGCTGCCTCGAGGACGCTCACCGTGCCACTGATGTTGTCGGCGGCGCCCGGTCCCCAGGAGTCGCGGTGCGCCCCGACGATCACCATCTCGTCCGGCAGCTCACGCCCGCGAATGATGCCGAACGTGTTCCAGATGGTCTTGAGCGGACGCGTTGCCGTGTCGGTCGTGATTGCGATGCGCGCCTTCACCGGTCCCGGGCCTACGTGATAGCGGAAAGGGAGCGCTCCCTGCCATCCCTGCGGGATCGGCGTTCCGCGCACGTCCTTGAGCAGCAGCGCCGCGTTCCCGTACCCCATCGGCACGACCGGGATGTGCGGGACGTTCGCGTCGGCAGCTGCAATGCGCGTGGCGCCGGCGCGGCTCGCCCAACCGGGCGTGGTCGGGTCGCCGTTCCCATTGGCCACGCCGCCCCGCTGGATCCCCTGCGGAGGGCGCATCGGTCCCTCCGGATAGACATCGCCGCGCACGTAGCCATCGTCTTGCGGATCGGAGTAGATGATGAGCGCCACGGCGCCGTTCTTCTCCGCCTCGCGCGCCTTGATCCCGCGGAACGACCGTCCGTAGCGCGCAACGGCGACCTTGCCGCGCACCGAGACGCCGAGGCGCGCCAGCTGCTCATAGTCCTCGATGAGCCCGTAGTTCACGAAGACCACCTCGCCCGTGACGTCGCCGCTCCCCGCGTAGCCGTTGATGGGAAGCACTTCGCCGGTGGTGCCTAGCGTGGAATCGCCGGGCACGCTCCCTTCTCGCAGGTCGAGCTCACGGGCCTCGCCGTCCACGCGCCAAGCGCGAACGCTCGTCGGGTGGGGCATCCAGATGTCGTAGCTGCGGACCTCCGTCTCCATCCCCAGCGCCTTCATCTGCTCGATCACGTAATCGCGGGTCCGGGCCTGCCCGGCGGTTCCGGCGACATGCGGCTCGGCCGAGAGGGCGCGCGAGTGAGCCGACGCGCGCGCGGGCGCCGGGACTGCGACCGCCGCGCGCTCCAGCTGGCGCTGGCGCTCACCGTTGGCGCGCGAGAAGCCGGTGACTCCCTGGGCCGTGAGCGGGCGCTCCGCAGAGACGAGGAACCACGAGAGCGCCGCGAACGCCACGAGGGCAGGGCGGGATCTCGGCAATGGACGACGGCGCACGGACATGGGCATTGGATGCGGGGAGTGAGTGCCGACCTCGAACAATGCGGCGCGAGGCACGCGCCGCGTCAGTCGGCGTCTTCGTATTCGGCAAGGGCGCGGGCGATTGCCGTTCGCAGCGCGGCCTCCGACGGGGCAGTTCCGAGGGCGCGCGCGAGGAGCGAGAACTTGCGCTCCATCTCGCCTTGGATGAAGGGCTCGTCGGGGTCCGGCATTCCTAACGAGTCAAGCGAGTGCATCGCGACGCGTCGCAACAACGCCAGCGTCTCCTCGCCAAGGCCGGCCAGTGCCTGCGGATTGTTGCGCGGCGGGTGACGCTGACGCCCCGCGTGGCCGTCGCGCGAGCGAGGCGGGGCATCGAACATCGCGCGCAGGGGAGCGAGGGAGACCGCGAACGATCCCGGCGTGTGTTCGTTGATCGCCGACACCACGCCGGCGCGGCGCAGGCGATTGAGGAGCTTGCGCACCTCCTCGCGCACGACGGCGATCTGTCCGACACTCTGGTTCCCGCGACCGGTGATGACGAGCACCTCGTCGGCGTGCTCGACCTGCTTGGCGCGAATCCACCCCTCCACGCGGCGGACGGCCTCCGCCCCCGTGAGGAGGGCGTCGCGGACGTTCAGGATGCGCGTCGCCCCGAAGCGGACCTCGTCAAAGGCGCGCTGGACCGCGGGGCGACGCCGGATCGCCATGCCTAACGAAGGACCGCCGTCAGGACCCGGCCGTCGAGCTTCTCCATCGGGCGGATGGAGAGCGCCGCCGCCAGCGTGGGCGCGATGTCGACCACTCGCACCTTGTCCTCGTGGCGCCCGGGCTTGATGCCGGCGCCGTAGAAGATGACGGGGACACGTGCATCGTACTCGTGCGGCGTGCCGTGCAGCGCGTCCACCTGGAACTGCCAGTACCAGAACGGCCGCATCGTCACCACCACCGCCACCGGTACGTCCTCGGGGAACATCTGCAACCAACGGCGCGTGATGTCGTCCGCCTTGAGGCCGCGCTTCACCAGGTCCGCGTAGACGTCCGCGCGGAGGACGCCGTCGACCTTTGACATCGCGCGAGCGAACGCGCGCGCGACGGAGTCGCGGTTCACCCGCGCCCGCGCGAAGTACACCGGGTCGAGGTAGAGGACCCCCATGTCCCACAGGAAGCCCGCCTGATCCACCCCAGCCTTGAGGAGCGACTCGGAGAGGGCGCTCACCGCCGGGCGCGGGTTGAAGCGGCCGGCCGGCGTCGTCCGGTAGCGCGTCACGAGGTCCTTACCGGGAAAGGGCGCCACGCCGTGGTCGGCGGTCAGCGAGAGGATGACCGATGACGAGTCGCGTAGCTTGTAGAGCGAATCGAGGAAGACGCCGAGCGTGCGATCGAGGCGCACGATCTGGTCGTGGATCTCGCGCGAATCGGGACCATAGCGATGGCCGATGGCGTCCGTCGTGGAGAACGAGACGGAAAGGAAGTCGGTGCGCGTCGGATCCTTGCCGAGCTCGCGCACGTTCACGGCCTCGAGTGCCAGCGCGGCCAGGATCTGGTCCATGACCGGGAAGTCCTTCAATCCCTCGTTGGCGATGGCCGGGTCGGTCGGGACACGATGCGGAAAGGTAAAGTCCTTCCCCTTCGACTCCGCGACCACGCTGTCCGCCTCGGGATACGCCGACGGCGGGAGGAGCAGATCCCATGTGGTGCCGAACTGCGCCTGCGGGAGGCGGCGCGCGTTGAAGCGCTGGACCCACTCCGGGAGCGTGTCGGCGTAGTAGCGACTGGTTGTGAAGAAGCCTGACCTGGGGGCGTACCAGTACGCCTCCCCCTTTGCCCTGCCTAACGGAAGAATCGCCGAGCGATCCTTGCGCGACACCGAGACGAGGCGCGAGCGCACGTCGTTGAAGCGCAGCCAGTCGCCCAGCACGGTGCCGCGAAAGCGGTACGGTGACGCCGGGTCGCCAGGGGTTCCGATGAGCGGCATCTGCGGATCGAGCACGCCGGCGTCGTTCGCAACGATCCCGGTGCCGCGCGGGAAGCGCCCCGACATCATGGTCGAGTGCCCCGGCGCGGTCTCGGTGATGCCGTGGTCCTGGTACCCGTTCGGGAAGTAGGCGCCGCCGCCCATCAATCGGGCCAGTCCGCCGGTGAACTGTGCCCGATAGAGCTCGAGGTAATCGGGGCGCAGCTGGTCCACCGCCAGGTGCACGACGAGCGTCGGGCGAAACGGCTTGGACGGCGCCTGACCCGTGACCCCGCGCGCAGCGAAGGGAAGCGAGGCGAGGGCGAGCGCGAGGACGTGTCGGCGCATGGCGTGAAGTCGGCTAGGGCGACGCAGAATGTACATCCCCGGCGTGGTGACGTCCCGTCGGGCGTTCGTACATTCTGCACGTGGTGCCTCGTCCGCGCACGCGCGGGCGCATCACCTTTGTCACAGCGTTATGAATACGCACTGGCCTGGTCTGCGGCACATCGTCAGTCGCGTTCGCGTCCTGCGAGCCACCCACACGCGCCTCCTCGTGCTCGCTTCAGCATTCGTGTCCGTTAGTGGGCTCGGTGCCTCCGCAGGGCACGCCCAGCGGAGCGAACGGCCGTTCGCACCCGCCGTTCGGGGGCGGGGTTGCCGTGCCGACCGGAGCCTTCGGTGACGTACACGGACAAGGGACGCAGGGATCGGCGTCCCTCCTCGTCCGCCTCGCCAGCCAGCGCGTGCGCCTCCGTCCGGAAATCGGCGTCGCTCGCTTCGGAATCGAGAGCACTGGCGCCGGCAGCGTCGATCCGCTGGCCGCGAGCCCGTCGGCGCTTCGTGCGTTGCGACGGGTTGCGGGGCACGCGCAGCGCGCCGGCGCGGAGGTCGCGTTGCGCGACATCGCGAGCACCTCTCGACACACCACGCGCCTCTCGGCGCTGGCGAACCTCGAGTTGCCAGTGGCGGGTGGGAACTATCTCGTCGGCGCCGTGGGGCTCGCCCGCGTGCGAACCACCGACGCCACCGCTGGCGACGATTTCACGGCCAACGCGCTGACCTGCGCGGGCGGGATCGGGTGGCGCATGCGGCTTGGCCGTGTCGAGGGATTCGTCGAGGCTCGGCTGCAGCGCCTCTCGATCAAGGCGGGACGGGCGTACTGCCGCGAGGTACAGGCCGCGCCGATCTCGATCGGGTGGTCGGCTGAGCGCGTCGCGACCACTGGGCAACCGCCAGCTACAAGCGCGGGGCGCGACGTGACGGTCGCGCCCCGCGTCGTCCGTCCTGCAACCGGCGAGGAACGTTAGGCGGACAGTACCTGCTCGAGAATGGCCAGGCCGCGTCCGAGGTCGTCCTGCGTGATGACGAGCGGCGGCAGGATGCGGACGGTGTGCTCGCCGGCCGAGACCAGCAGCAGCCCCGCCTCGCGCGCCCGCGCGATGATCTCCCCCGCGGGCTCGACGGCGTCAACGCCCCACATGAGCCCCGCCCCTCGGATGGCGCGAATCTTCCCGGTGCGCGACGCGATGCCGTGCAGCTGGTCGGAGAACCACGCCCCCATCTCACGCACATGCGCCAACATCTGCGGGTCCGAGAGACGGTCGAACACGTGCAACGCCACCGACGCAACGAATGGCCCGCCGCCGAACGTCGTCCCATGGTCACCGGGCTGCATCGCCGAGGCCACGTCATTGGTCGCGAGAATCGCTCCCATCGGGAGCCCGGCCGCGATCGGCTTGGCCAGGGTAAGGATGTCCGGCGTGACCCCTAACCGTTCATAGGCATACAGGTGCCCGGTACGCCCAAGCCCGCACTGGATCTCGTCGAAGATGAGTGCAATGCGACGTTCCCGTGTCAGCTGGCGCACCGCGCGCACGAACTCGGGTTCGAGAACCCGCACACCGCCTTCGCCCTGGATCGGCTCGAGGATCAGCGCCGCCGTCGTCTCCGAATTGAGCGAGATGTCGAGATCGTCGAGATCGCGTTCGAGAATCGAGATGCCCCCGGCCAGCGGGCGGAAGGGCATGCGGTACTGCGGGCGGTCGGTGGCGGCGACGGTGCCAAAGAGGCGCCCGTGAAACGCCCCGCGCAGCGAGAAGATCTCATGCTTGGCCGGCCCGCCGATCGCTCGCGCCCAGCGACGCGCGAACTTGAATGCCCCCTCGTTTGCCTCTGCCCCTGAGTTGCAGAAGAAGACGCGATCGGCGAACGACGAACCCACGAGCTTGTCGGCCAGCACTTCGCCCGGCTGCGTCCGAAAGAGGTTCGACGTGTGGATCAGTCCGTCCGCCGCGCGCTTGATCGCGTCGGTCAGCCCCGCATCACCGTAGCCCAGCGCATTGACCGCGATGCCACTCGTGAAGTCCAGGTAGCGCTTGCCATCGGCATCGATCAGCTCGACCCCTTCACCTCGCACCAATTCCATCGGTGCGCGCTTGTAGACCGGAAGCAGCGACTCAGTGACAGTGGTGGCGAGGGTGGTAGCCATGGGGACCTCGGAATCAGGAGACGAGAGAACGGGAAGACGAGGAGACGAGGCGGAGCGAGCCTTACGAGGGCACGAGGAGCGGCGAGACACCAGCGTGGAGCACCTGCCGCCCCCGCCAGTTGTCTGTGCGCTACCGCGATCGTCGCTCGGCTTCGGCGAGATGGAGCGTGGTGCCGGCCGACGCATCACCGATCGCGGCGAAGTCGCCGATGCGGACCCGGGCCACGCCACGATCGAGCGTGAGGCGCGCCGACTCCAGCTTGGCGATCATCCCTCCTTTCGCCGCGCCGCTCGCGATCAGCGCCGACATCCCGTCACCATCCAGTTGCGGGATGCGCGCCCCCTTCGCGTCGAGGACGCCGGGGACGTCGGCCACGAGGAGGAGTTCGTCGGCGCCTAACGCGACGGCAATCGCGGCCGCCGCGTCATCGCCGTTCACGTTGCACCCCTGGCCATCGGCGAACCGGCCGAGCGGGGAGACCACCGGCGTGAAGCCGCGGTCGAGAAGCGCCGTGAGCACGGACGGTTCGACGACATCGGGTTCGCCCACGACGCCGAGGACGCCGTCACCGAACAGGCGGCACGTAAGGAGCCCGCCGTCCTCTCCGGAGATACCGACCGCCTTGACGCCGGCACCGGCAAAGGCACCCACCAGGCGCTTGTTCACCAGCCCCGACAGGACCATCCGAACGAGGGCGAGGTCGCCCTCGGTCGTCACACGGCGCCCGTTGTGGAAGGTGGGCTCGATCCCCATTTGGCGTTGCAGCTGCGTGACCTCGTCTCCGCCGCCATGCACCACGACGACGCGCGCTCCGGCACGCACCGCGTTGGCGATTGCCGCCGGGAGCGCCGGATCGCCCTGCGCCCGACCGCCCAGCTTGATGACGCGTGTGGGGGAGGCGTGACTCACAGGGGGAGCCCCATCGCCTCGGGAAGCCCGAGTGACACGTTCGCGTTCTGCAGTGCCTGTCCGGCCGCGCCCTTCATCAGGTTGTCGATGGCCGACAGGAGAATGAGCGTCGGCCGACGGAGCCCCGCGGCCTTGCGTACCGTGATGCGCACCGCGTTGCGATGTACCACATCGCGCAGCGCCGGCAGCTGGTCGGTGATCTCGATGAAGCGCTCGCCCGCGTAGTGTTCGTGCCAGAGTGCGAGCGGTTGGTCCAGTTCCTCGGTCAGCTGCACCGTGACGGTGGCCAGGATCCCGCGCGCCACCGGCAGCAGATGCGGCGTGAAGAGGAGATCGACGTCGCGTTCGTACCGGGCGACGAGCGAGCGCATCTCCGGCAGGTGACGGTGCTCGTTCCCGACACCGTAGGCACGGTAGTTCTCGGTCACCTCACCGAAGAGCAGTTCCGGCTTGGGCGAGTTTCCGGCACCGGTCACGCCGCTCGCCGCGTCCACGACCACGGTGGACCCGGTCGCAATCAGGCCGCGATCGAGCAGCGGGACGAGCGACAGCAGGATCGCCGTCGGGTAGCACCCGGGATTGGCGATGACCTCGGCGCCTCTCAGCTCTTCTCGCGCAACCTCCGTGAGGCCGTACGGCACGTGCTGCGCGCTATGGCCTGGGCGAAGGTCGCTCGAGAGGTCGATGGCGCGAACCCCTTCGTCTCGGGCGCGGGCAATCCACGCGGCCGATGCCCCGTGCGGGAGGGCGCTGAAGACGAGCTCCGCGTCCTTGACGGGCGCGTCGTCGGGCGCCACGAAGGTGACCTCACGCCCGCCCAGAAGCGCGCGCTCGCCGCGCTGCGCGTTCGCG
Organism: Gemmatimonadaceae bacterium; assembly: GCA_046327755.1. Lineage (GTDB taxonomy): Bacteria > Gemmatimonadota > Gemmatimonadetes > Gemmatimonadales > Gemmatimonadaceae > SCN-70-22. Next base: position 263,436 of record JAXLXW010000005.1, on the reverse strand, counting down.
GTCGCGTAGGCCAGTTCGAACTGAGGATGGGCGTTGACCAGACGGCAGAGCTCGCGCCCTGCATATCCGCTCGCCCCGAAGACACCGACGGGAATTCTATGCACACATAATGCATACTTACTCACTCACCGCATGTCAATCGGTGAGATCGTGCCGAGCGCTGGGTCGCGCGGGGGTGGTTGTGGCGCCCAGGGGGTGCTAAATCTGCGGCGCACCCTTCACCCCGCCATTTCGTGAACAAACGCGACCGCCACGCCGCCATTCGCGAACTCGTTGCCGCACAGCCGGTGGGAAGCCAGGAGGAGCTGCGCCAGCTGCTCAAGGAACGCGGCTGGGACGTGACGCAGTCGACGCTGTCGCGCGACCTTCGCGAGATGCGCCTCGTCCGCATCCCGACAACGGAGGGGCCGCGCTACGCCTCGCCCGAGTCGCTCGCCGGCGAGGAGGAGCGGACGCTTGTCGAGGACGTCCTCCCGCAGTTCGTCGATTCGGTCGACGGCGTGAGCGAGTTGCTGGTGGTGAAGACGATTTACGGAGGAGCGCAGCCCGTCGCGGAGGCGATTGACTCGGCTGGGTGGAGCGAGGTCGTGGGCACCATCGGTGGCGAGAACACGGTGCTCATCATCTGCCGATCGAATGACGCTCGCGAGCGCCTGCACAAGCGCATCGAGAAGCTCTCCGCGGAAGCCTAGGCTTCGCACACCGCTTGCCTCGATTGACTCGCGTCTCCGTGCTGGTAGATTATGCAGAGTTTGTGGTAGAATATCCCATTTGTTGAGCTAACCATGCAGACCATCGCCCTTGCCTTGTCCGGCGGGCTTGCTGATTTGATCGCCATTTCCCGGTCAGGCCGGTATCACGAGGTTCAGCGATTGATGAAGGGGGCGACGCGCACTGCGCCCGTGGCCGCGTGAGCGCGGAGACGCGGTCCGCCGGCACCTCGGCAGTTCCCCCTGCGGGGGAAGCGGCTCCAGCGGCTGGCGGCGGTCACCGCCTCTGGGGCGGTCGCTTCAACGCCAAGTCGGCAGCGATCATGGACGCGGTCAACCGCTCCATCGGCGTCGATTTCCGGCTGTGGCCCTTCGACGTGAAGCTTTCGAAGGCCTGGGCACTCGCGCTCGCCCGGGCCGGCGTCCTGACGGAGGACGAGGCGAGCGCGATCGGCATCGGACTTGACCGGGTTGCCGCGCGCCTGGCGGCCGGTGAGTCGCCGATAGACTCGGACGAGGACATCCACACCATGATCGACCGCCTCCTGCACGAGGAGGCGGGCGCTCCGGCATCGAAGCTCCATACCGGGCGCTCGCGCAACGATCAGGTGGCGACCGCCTCGCGACTCTGGGCCATGGATGCCTGTGCGCGCCTCGACGTCGCGCTGCGTGAGGTCCAGGAGGTCTTCATCACGCAGGCGGAGTCGTTGCAGGGGGCGATCGTCCCGGCGTACACGCACATGCAGCGCGCCATCCCGGTGTCGGCGGCGCACTGGATGCTCTCGCACTTCTGGCCGCTCGAGCGGGATCGCCAGCGCCTGGCCGTCGCGGCGCGCCATACGGCGACGCTCCCGTTAGGCTCGGGTGCTGTGGCCGGCTGCGCCTTCCCCGTGCCGCGCGACTTCCTGCGCGACGCACTGGGCTTCGAGACGGTATCGCCCAACTCGATCGACGCCGTCGCCGATCGGGACTTCTGCGTCGAGATCGTCTTCACCTGCACGATGATGGCCACCCACCTCTCGAAGCTGGCGGAGGACCTCATCCTCTTCGGTTCGAGCGAGTTCGCCTTTGTGAAGTTCGGCGACGGCTACAGCACCGGGTCGAGCATGATGCCGCAGAAGCGGAACCCCGACGCACTGGAGATCACGCGCGGCTCGGCGGGGCGCCTGCTGGGCGACCTGGTATCGTTGTTGGGCACGCTCAAGGGATTGCCCAGCGGCTACAACAAGGACCTGCAGGACGACAAGCGGGCCATGTTCGGCGCCGTCGACACGATGCTGCTCGTCCTCCCGGCCGTGGCCGGCGCGGTGGCCGAGCTCACCTTCGACGCGGTACGCATGCGCGCAGCGGTGTCGAGCGCGATGATGGCCACCGACCTGGCCGACTATCTCGTCGAGAAGGGGGTTCCCTTTCGCGAGGCGCACAAGGCGGTCGGCGCCGTGGTCCGTGCCAGCGAGGCGACGGGACTCGAGTTGCATGCGCTCCCGCGCTCGGCGTACGCGCAGGCGCACGTGGCGTTCGGCGACGACGTCTACGACGCACTGTCGCCCGATCGGTCGCTGGCGCGACGCGAGGTCGAGGGCGGAACGGGCCCCAATGCGGTGAAGGCGCAGATCGCGCGGGCACGGGCGGCACTGGCCGGTTAGGCACTCGCAGCACCGGGTGCGTCGATTGAACGGCCTTCCTCGACGGAAGGCCGTTCCGTCTCACCCCTCGTGTTCGGGACCCAGCAGCAACGCGGCGCGGGTGAAGCTCTCGATCGCGGAGCGTACCTGCGGATCGGCGTACGCCCGCACCGTGAGTGCGCCACCCTCGCCCCATTTCGCCCCGGCGATCACGCGTCGCATCGCGCGCCACAATCGCTCATCCGCGTCGCCCGGAATGTCGATCTGGTGACGAGCTGCAATCGCGCGAAAGGAGGCGATCGCAGTCGCCGATGGGTGATCGTCGGCCAGAAAAGCCTCGAGCGTCGTCAGGCGCGCCCCCTCGCCAGGGAGGAAGCTGCCGAGCCACTCGAGCCAGACGTCGGCCTCATTGAGGCGTGACATCCACGTGGGAAGATCGTTCGGCGTTGGAAGTTCGATATCCGGGAAGATCCCGCCACCACCATAGACCACGCGTCCGGTGTCGGTCTTGCACAGCGCGCGCCCGACCGTGTCCCGCGCCTCGCCGGCCAGGCGATAGTAGTTGCGGGTGGTGAGGGCACGATAGGCCCGCTGGACGACGCGCCCGCATGGCGTGCGCACCTGGCCGACGACGAGCATCATGAGGGAGCCGTCGGAGAGTGGAAGCCCCTGCATGAGCAGCGCCTTGCCAAAGGTCGGACGTCCAACGATCAGTGCACGGTCGTGGTCCTGCAGCGCGCCTGCCACGAGTTCCGAGGCGCTTGCCGTGCCTTGGTTCACCATGACGACGATTGGATAACGACGTTCGGATCGCCAGAACGAGCGCTTCACGCGTCCTGTGTCGATGATTTCCTTCTTGCGACCGGCTGCGGTGTAGACCACGGCGCCCGCCGGGAGGAATTCCCCGGCGATCTTCGCGGCCTGCGAGACGATGCCGCCGCCATTGTCGCGCAGGTCGAGGATGAGGCGCTTCATCCCACGGCCCTCCAGTCGTCCGAGGGCATTGTGCAGGTCGTCAGCCACCTTCTCGTTGGCGAAGGTGGTGACGCGCACGTACCCGGTGGTCGGCTCGAGCATCATGGCCACGGGCACCGCTGTCTGGTCGTCGACGTGTTGTCGCACGATGCGTCGCTCCAGCCGAGCACGCGTTCCATCGGTGCGCCGTCGCTCGATCGTGAGAGTGGCGGCGCTTCCGGGGGCCCCGCTCAGGACGAGGTCCAACTCCTCGCTCGATTCGGCCGTCACGTCGCGGCCGTCGACCGCCACCAGCTCGTCTCCGACGACGATGTCCTGCTGTGCCGCTTTTGTCCCTGGCGCGATGGACGCCACTACGGGGCTCCCGCCCACGAAGGTGAATGCCACTGGGAGCGGTGTGAGCTTCCCCTTCCGTTGCAGCTCCTCCAACTCGGGCGAGAGGCGCACCGCCGTCATGACATACGAGTGCGGATCGGCAGCGCGCACCATGCCGCGAACCGCCGCCATGATGAGCAGGTGCGGGTCGAGCGAGTCCGGATGGTTGACGCGCAGCTGGTTGAAGACCTGGCTGAACAGCTGCAGGTCCTCAGCTGTCGTGCGCGGGCGCGTGGGCGTACGCAGCGAATCCTGAGCGGACGCCGCGGGAGGGCGCGTGAGCACCAGCAGACTCGCCATGGCGACGATCACGGGTCGCACGCGCCCGGCGGTGGGCGTGACGTGTCGCATCCCTCAGTTGTCCGGCTTCAGGAACTCCTTCATTTCCGCCAGCTTCGCCTGCATGGCAGGGCGCTGGGGATCGCGCTGGCTCGCCAGGGAGAGGAATCGCTCCAGTGCTTGCGCCGCCTTGGTGGCGTCGTGCTTGACTTCCCAGATGCGGGCGATCATGGCGTGCGGCATCGCGTAGAGCGGCTCGAGCGTCGCGGCGCGATTCAGTTCGTCCAGTGCCTGGTCGAAGCGTTGCGAATACGCCAGGACGTAGCCGTACGTGTAGTGCACGTAGGGATCGTCCGCTGCAACCTGCGCCGCGAGTTCGAGCTCGTTGAGCGCCGTCGCGGTGTCGCTTCGCCCGAGGGAGAGGAGTCCGTTGCGCACGTGCGCTGGATAGAAGGCGAGGTCCTCCTGGAGCGCGCGACCGTACGCGTCGCGCGCCCCCGCCACGTCGTCGCGCCCCTCGAGCAGCGTGCCGATCGAGTGCTCGAGCATCGCCTTCGAGTTATAGAGGACGACCAACTCCTTCTCGTCGCGGGTGCGCATCTCCGTGAGCGCCGCCTGGAACTGGGCGATGGCACTATCGGCCTCACCGCGCTGGCCGAAGATGCGCCCTCGATCGATGCGCAAGTTGGCCTTGCGCTTGGTCCCCTTCTCGGCGGTGGCGAGGAGGGTCAGGGCGTCGGTCAGGCGACCCTCGTTGTAGGCCATCCACCCCTGCACGCCCGCGCCTCCGCTGTTGAGGTAGCCCTGGATGGCGAAGTCCAGCTCCGCTCCATTCACTTGCGTCGCGTTGGCAGAGCGCGAGATCTCCGCGCGGATCGCCGCATTGAAGATCGACTTGTCGAAGCGACGGAAGAGAAAGGGATTAATCGTCAGGGCGCGTAGGACGAGTGAGTCGAGCTGCCGCATGTCCTTGGCCGGCGCGCGATCATTCCGCTGCAGCCATCGTCGCAGCAATCCCTGGTCCTTCAGGAGGAGGGCGGCGTAGCGTCCGTAGAGCGGATCGGCATACGTCGGGTTGAGACGTGCGGCCCAGTAGAAGGCGTCTGCGGCCTTCTGTGGATCGCGATCGATCAGCTGCAGGCCGTTGTTGTAGATCGCAATCGCATCGTTGCTGTCGGCGGCGAACGTTCCGCGTCGCGCCTTCGGCTCCGGCCCCAACCGCTGCGCGCCAAGGGGAGCGGCACCGATCACACTTCCCAACAACACCACGCCGGCCACACACCGCTGCACCACTCGCATCGCCCGACCTCCCATCTTGCGGCCCACGCCGGCGCCCTGTGCGCCCGCCCGACGTCAAGATATCGCGACCGGTGCGCCACGCGAGCGGCACTGGATCACCGTCGATGGGTTCGCCAGCTGCATCATCACGCGAGCGAACGCGACGGTATGGTCCTGCGTGGACTCCAACTACGGTGTGCGCCTGCCGAGGTCGGTTGCGGGGCCGGTGGCGGAGCCGGCGGCGCGCGCGACCGCAGGTGGGGAACGGCGGCGCCACGACTGCCCGCGGCGGTCTGGTTGGCGGCCCCGGCAAGTGCGGGAATCCCTGCCTTTGTCCTTCCGCATTTCACTCACGGAACGCAGGGACGCCCCCTGACGCCCAATCCCGCACGAGCGGTGCATCAATCACGCGCCCTAAAGCCGCAGTGTTTCTGCGGCATTCCTGCCTACAGGCTCGGTCTTATGCGCCCCCGTTCCCTCCTCCCGCTCGTCCTCGCGGCCTTCCTCCCCCTCGCATGCTCCTCCGGTTCGGAGGAAGGCGGCGCCCCCGCTGCTGCCGCCACCCCCGACGCCGGACCCGCCGTCGGGCAGGCCAACGTCGAGGACAACGAGTCCCAGAAGGACGTCGTCAAGATCGCCGTCGGATCGAAGGACCACACCACCCTGGTCGCTGCCCTCAAGGCGGCCGACCTGGTCAACGCCCTCGCCAACGCTGGGCCGTTCACCGTGTTCGCCCCGACCAATGCGGCGTTCGACAAGCTCCCGAAGGGGACGGTCGAGGAACTGCTCAAGCCGGAGAACATCGACAAGCTGCGGGGTGTGCTGCAGCACCACGTGACCACCTCGGTCTACGACGTCGCCGATCTCACGGACGGCATGACGCTGGGCATGGCCGACGGCGGGTCGGTGACAGTGAAGAAGGCCGGCAGCGATATCACGATCGAGGGCGCGAAGATCATCGCCTCGGTGCGCGGGTCGAACGGCATGGTGCACGTCGTGGATGGCGTGATCGTCCCGCCAGCCAAGCAGTAGTTCACCGACGTACGGCACGAGGCGACGCGACGCCGCGAGCCCCGGAGTCCGGCGCCTAACGACCGCGCACGACGAGCGCGAGGGGGACGGCACGCGAGCCACGCCAGGCGCGGTGCGTGCCGTTTGCCTCGCGCAGTTGCACCTGTGCGGAAATGCCCCCGTCGAGCAGGACGGCGCGCTGTGCGCCGAGCGATCCCATCACCGCCGCCATTTCGGGGACGGTCAGGCCGACGGGAAGACGCTCGAGCGGTGCGAACCCCAGGTCGAGTCGCGTGAGGACGAGGAGCGCACGCCCGTCGCGATCGAGCCCAAAGGCGAGGCGCGCATCGCGATGCGTGCGGTCGATCGCCTCGCCTTCGCGCAGCGCACGTGGCACGTCGCCATCGCCCGTGAGGAGCGTGGGATAGCTCTGGAACGCCTCCAGCACGTCGCCGCTCGCGCGGAGGGCGTCGAGCGCGTCTCCCGCGGGCATGGCGAGCGTGCCATCGCGACGCACGACCACGGCGGAGGCGAGCGGGGCGCGACCCGGCGGGAGCAGCTCCGCACCTCGCGAGACCACCCATCCCCACGGCAGGGCGTCGACGAACATTCCGGCGTTGAACGCCACCGTGGCATCGTGTGGCGCATCGGCCAGCGTCCAGGACGGTCGACCGCTCTTCGCCTCAATCCCCCACCGGAGGGCGAAGGCGAGTCGACGCGGATCGAGCCGGAGCGCGACCAACCGAATCGCGCTCGCCTCGCCGGCGCCGCTCACCGGGAGTTCCGCCCACTCCACGCCCTCCGAGGCCCGTCGCCACGATGCCCGCTTGGCGAGAAGTCCCGGCGCGCGCCAGTGCGCCGGCGCACTATCGGGCCGCCACCACTCGGCCGTGCCGCCGGCAGCGTCCGTCAGGCGCAATCCCTGCGCAGCATGGGCGCCCGCCGCGCTGCCGGCGACGGCGAGCGAGAACACCACGAAGACACTCGCCGCCCACGCCAGCGGCGTCGCTCCGCTGCGCCGATGCGCCGACGTCATGAGGTGATCGCCTTGAGTCGCGACAGGTGTGCGAGCAGCACCGTGCGCTCACCGGGCGAGAAGCGCCAGGCGGGAGGCGGATTCCCGTTGCTGCTGGCGAAGGCGTGCACACGTTCGCGGGCAAGGGCGAACTGCTGTGTGGTCATCCCGGCCACCTTCGCACCGGTCGACGCCGAGCGTTGATCGATGTCCTGGGCCATGCGCAGGGCGGCGTTGGCCGACGTGAGCAGCGAGTCCGCCTGACGGTGCCAGGGCGCCTTGGCCGGCGCCTTGCCGCAGCGGGCGGTGGCCACCGTCGAATCGCGCGCGGGATCGATCCCCTGCTTCCTCATGAGTGCCCGCTGCACCGCCATCGCCCCTGCCGTGTCGCCTGCCGCCGCGAGGCGCTGTGACTCCATCGTCGCCTGCATCACCTCCTGCATGAGCCTGGAGGCCATCGGATCGGCACTCGTCGCGAGCGCCTGTGCCTTGCGCGCCATGGACTCGTTATGCGCGCGCGTCAGCGAATCGAGCACCGATTCCGTGCACATGGCCACCCGTCGCGTGTCATCGTCGAAGCGGCGCAGGTCATTGTCCCGGGTCTCAAGGAGGGCATTGCGTCGTTCGTTGTCGGCGCCGGCGCGGGCCACGAGCTGCGCACGTGTCGTCCCGTCGGGCGCGGTGGTGCGCTGGGCGGCCTGCTCGCCAGCGATCACCGCCTGAACGCGCGCGTCCGTGAGCTCGAGCAGGTGCTCGTCGAAGGTGGGTGCGTCGCTTCCAACGCCTCCCATGCCGGCTGCCTGCTTCGCCGCCTTGGCAGCCGCCTTGCGAGCCAAGGCACTGATCTGTGCACCGCCCGTGCGCGGCGAGAGAACGAGCAGCACGAGGGTCCCGGTCGCCAGGAGCGCGATGGCGCGCAGGCGACGCAGGTCGGGCGAGCGGTGCGCGTCGAGCGGTCGTCGCGCACGCGACGCAGGGAGCGTGGATGGTCTGGCGGAGAGCATGGTGGGCTCCGAAGGCGCGGCGGGGACGCGATACGCGCGCCGCATGTGTATGGTCGAAGACGGTGCGCACCATCGACGTCGATGATGCGATGCAACGTCCGTTCGCCAACAGCCTACGGAGTCGTCGGCGCGCTTCGGATGGGTGAATCGACCTAGCGGTGCATTGCGATGCGCCGCCAGCGCCCGACCTCTTCATCGTGACGCCGTCGGGCCGCATCCAATTTGGCGCCGCGTGGGATCCATCGTGCGGTGTCGATCCGAGCGCGTATGGCTGCCGCACCGCGAGGGTCGCGACGGTGCGGCAGCTTGTGGCAGCGTGCGGCAGTTTGCGGCTGTCGGCCTGCCCGTGGTGAACCCGCTACTTCCCCTTCTGTCGCTCCAGGATCTCGTCGACACGATCGGCAAGATCGAACCAATGTGCCCGGGCGACACCGACCGAGGTCGCCGCGCTGCGGCGCGCCGCCTCGCGCACAGCGCGCAACTCGGCGCGCGCCAGCGCCGCGAGGTCGCTGCGACGCACGTTCGGCGCCGCGAGAAGGGGCGGCAGCGGACCGCCGAAGCCGCCGCCGAACGGATTGGCCGCCGGTGCCGGCGGTGGTGAGAGCAGCGATTCGAGGCGCTCGAGGTAGACGCGCTGCAGCTGGCGGCGATTGCCGTCGAGCGGCGCGCCGCCGCCCAGCAGCGCACGCCGCACATCACCGAGGTACTCCGCCGGCGGATAGGCGCTCGCCGCGTCGAGCATCGATTCGCCCAGCGCCAACCGGTCGAGCCGCCGCGCATCGAGCAGCTGCGCCACCACCGCTCCCTGCCGCGCCGCCAGCGACGCGTTTCCTGCTTGCGGGCCGACGCGCGAGACGATGTCCGTCGGCTCCAGCCACGCCGGCGTCCGCAGCACCTGCTCCCCGAGGAAGGCGAGCGCTCCCTTCTGCCGCGCCTTCGACACCGGACGGTACACGGCCCCGGGCTGCTCGCTCACCTTGCTGTCGACTTCGACCCCGCCGATCACCGACGTCACGTGCCCCATGTAGAGCGACCACATGCCCAGCGTCTCGCCATAGAGCTCGGCCAGGTCGCCGTAGTCCTCGCCCGGTCGCGTCGTCCAGCGCACGAGCTGGGGGACAAGCTGCTTCATGTTGGCGATCGCATAGCCGCCCGCCCTTACCGGATCGTCCCCCACGTCTTCCGTCTGCGAGCGCGGATCGATGCCGGTGAGGAACTGCGAGGAGTAGCGATACGGGAACGGCCCGCGCTGGTTGATCACCCACCCGTTGAGCGTCGGGCGTTCTGCCTCCGGCGTGGGCGCCTGCGGCAGGACCCGGTATCCCCAGTTGATGACGAAGTCGTCGAAGGGGCCAAGGCGCCGCACGAAGTCCTTGGGCTGCAGTCCGTCGCCGGGTTGCGCCACGTAGTTCTGGCGGGCGTAGTCCATGATGGTCGCCGAGACGCCATAGACACTGGCAAACGACGGCTTGCGGAGCGAATCCACCGGGAAGGATGACGACGCAATCATGTTGTGCGGGAGGCCGATGGCGTGCCCCACCTCATGCGTGATCACCTGCCGCATCGTCTCGCCCATGAGATCCTCCGGGATCTCCAGGGAGCGCGCCGCCGGGTTGGCGACTCCCGTCTCGATCATCAGGCGGTTGCGATACGAGCGCATGTGGTTGTGGTACCAGACGATGTCGCTCTCGATGATCTCGCCGGTGCGCGGATCGCTGGTGCTGGGCCCCATGGCGTTGCGCACGAGCGACGCCGTCCACCGCACCACGGAGTAGCGGATGTCCTCGGGGTCCCACTCCGGATCCTCCGCCTTGCTCGGCGGGTCCTTGGCGATGATGGCGTTCCGGAAGCCCGCCTTCTCGAACGGCTTCTGCCAGGCCTCCACGCCCTCCTTCACGTAGCGACGCCAGCGCGCCGGCGTGGCCGGGTCGATGTAGTACGTGATGGGCTTCACCGGCTCGACGAGTTCGCCGCGCGCGTAGGCTGCCGGGTCCTTGGGCTCGAGGCGCCAGCGGCGAATGAACTCCTGCGACGCGGCCTTCTGCTCATCGAGTCCGTAGTTCACGCGCTCCACCGTGAAGAAGCCGACGCGCGCATCCGCATAGCGCGGGCGCATGGGCACCTTGGGGAGGAGGACGATCGACTGCGACATGGCGAGGGAGATGGAGCCGGCGTCTCGCTCGCTCGGCGGCTCGGCGGCGTCGAAGGTCTGCGTGTGGCGCACCTCGACGTTCAGCGGGTACGAGCGCACGGCGTCGATGAACGAGCGCGCCGGATCGAGGCGACGCACCTGGTACGTGCGCCGCTGCGCCGCCGACAGGCCGCTCAAGGCCGGCGTGTCGCCGGCGAAGAAGTCCGTCACGTCGACAACCTTGCTCGCGCTGTCGCGCGTGAAGGCGGCGATGGGAAACGCGGCAAGGATGGGTCCCACGTTGTTGACCGCGACGGAGCGCGCGATGGGGAGCGTGTCATCCGCCACGGCATCAAACTCGATCGTGCGCAGCAGGAGGCGATCGCCCAACCGCTCCCATCGCACCACGCGTTCGCCGGTGGACATGCCGGCAGAGATGAAGCCGCCGAAGTTCGACGGCACACCCGCCACGCGGGTCACGAGGAGGAAGTCGCGCCCCAGCAGGGAGTCGGGGAGCTCGAAGAACCAGCGATCGTCGACGCGATGGACGGTGATGCCTCCAGCATCCGTCACCGCCTTGTCGGTGATGACCTGCGCATACGGACGCGGGCCGCGGCGCGGGGGCTGCCCCGCCTGCCCCTGGCCGGGTTGCGCCTGCGCGGCGTTAGGCGGTGCGCCGGGCGGGGGCGTTTGCTGTTGCGCCGCGAGGGGCGCGGCGAGGGGCGCGGCGAGGAAGAGTGCGATGACTGGCAGGGAGCGCATGGTGACGTGTCGCATGCGAAGGATGCTGAAGGACGCGGAAGGCGAACGCCGCAATCTCGTGCCGGGCACGTCGGCGCGCGACGGAAGAACGCGCCCCGGGACGAAACGAAACAGGGCGCCCCTCGCGGGACGCCCTGCTGGCCTTCGCCCTGCCGTTAGGCTGGGTGGTTCCGGGAGACCTCAGCCGATCTTGACGACGCCCTCGGCCGCCGGGCCCTTTTCGCCCTGCGTGATCTCGAACTCAACGGAGTCGCCCTCGGCGAGCGACTTGAAGCCCGTGCCCTGGATCGAGCTGTAGTGCACGAAGCAATCCTTGGATCCGTTGTCCGGGGTAATGAAGCCAAACCCCTTGGCGTCGTTGAACCACTTCACCTTGCCGGTCGTACGCATACTGCACTCCTGAGGTAAGCTTGCCGAGCAGCGCAGAGACGCCGACCCAGGCAAAAGCCATACAGCGGACATTCCGCTCGATGAGCGCCTTCCCTCCGCAGTGGAAGGACAACGCACCGGGAACCAACCGGTCCCTAGGGGCGTTCGAGCGCGCCGAATATACGCCCCCCCGGCTAGCTGAACAATGCTGTATGCAAAACCAAGACGGTTTCTGGTGGATGCGCCTCGCGGAGCCCTACGCGCGTTCTCGCCCCGCCGCCAGGCGAGACGAAAACATGCGACCTGGTTCCTACTTTTGGACTGGGGGAACCGGAGTTGCGGCCGACGGGGGTGAATCCACGGGCACCGCTGGCGTCGAAGGGGTCGCCGGGGACGCGGCCGGGAAACCGGGCTGCGGGTTCACGACTCGAACTCCGCTGATGAAGTACTCCGTGTCGCCGAAGCACGAGAGCGGGATTCCCGGATGCTGCTCGAAGCTCAGTGCGACCTGCCGCCCTTCGGCCCCCTGGATCGCCTTCGCCACCGAATCGCTGCGCACCGTGAAGTAGAAGAGGACGGGGGCGCTCCCGGGGATGTTGGAGATCTGCAGCTCCCCTTCCCACGTTTTGCAGACCCAACCCTTGCGGGAGAGCTTCTGTACGTAGCCGATGCGATCGCCGCTGGAATAGGTGAACGCCAGTGCGGCATACGAGCGCGCGAACTGCACGGCAGTCGGGATGCCGACGAGGGCCGTGAGGGCGAGCTTTCCCCAATGCCGGCGGACGAAGCTCTTCTTCTTGGGCGCCTCGACTTCGGCGACATCCTTCGTGGTGTAGCCGCGCTCGGGAATCTCGGGATCGGGCATCGTCGGTCGGGAAGATGGAGGCGGGAGACGGGAGAACCGTCGGTCCTTAACTTAGTCCCATCCTTGGAGGATCAGACAGAGTGACGTTTGCAGCGCGCAGGAAGACGGCGGTGGCGTCGATCGGGGGGGTGCTCGTCGGAGCCCCGCATCCGGTCGTGGTGCAGTCGATGACCAACACCGACACGGCCGACGCCGCCTCGACGGCCGGGCAGGTGGCCGCCCTGGCCAAGGCGGGCTCGCAGATCGTGCGAGTGACCGTGAACAACGAGGAAGCGGCCCAGGCGGTCCCCGAGATCGTCCGCCGGCTGCACGACATGGGGGTGACGGTCCCGATCGTCGGTGACTTCCACTACAACGGCCACCTCCTCCTCACCAAGTACCCGGACTGTGCGCAGGCGCTCGCGAAGTACCGCATCAACCCGGGCAACGTCGGAAGCAAGCGGCGCGACGAGAACTTCCGGTCGATCGTCGAGGTGGCGGTCGCGAACGACCGGCCGGTGCGCATCGGTGTCAACTGGGGATCGTTGGACCAGGACTTGTTGACGGAGATGATGGACGCCAACGCGACGGCCGCCGAGCCGCGCGACGCGCGTGACGTCTACATCGACGCCATGCTGGAGAGCGCGCTCCGTTCGGCCGCGTTGGCCGAGGAGGTGGGGCTGCGACACGACCAGATCGTCATCTCGGCCAAGGTGTCGCAGGTGCAGGACCTGGTGGAGACGTACCGCCGACTGGCGACGCGCTGCGACTACCCGTTGCACCTGGGACTGACCGAGGCCGGGCTGGGAAGCAAGGGAATCATCGCCAGCACGGCAGGACTCTCGATCCTCCTGGCCGAGGGGATCGGCGACACGATTCGCGTCTCACTCACCCCCAAGCCGAACGGCGACCGGACGGAGGAGGTGCAGGTCGCGCAGCAGATCCTGCAGTCGTTAGGGTTGCGATCGTTCACGCCGCAGGTGACGTCGTGCCCTGGATGCGGGCGGACGACGTCGACCTTCTTCCAGCACATGGCGGAGGACATCCAGACGTACCTGCGCGAGCAGATGCCGGTCTGGCGCGCCACGCGTCCGGGGGTGGAGGAGATGAAGGTCGCGGTGATGGGATGCGTCGTGAACGGTCCCGGCGAGTCGAAGCACGCCAACATCGGGATCTCGCTTCCTGGGACGTTCGAGGAGCCCAAGGCGCCGGTCTACGTCGACGGAAGGTTGCGCACGACGCTCAAGGGCGACCGCATCGTCGAGGAGTTCCTCGTGATCCTCGAAGACTACGTGGCGCAGCGGTATGAACAGCGGACGGGAGTGGCGGCGCCGTAGGGCTCGGTGGGGCGCCGCCGGGCGCGCGGAGGTCCGCCGACGCCCGTCCTGGTCGTTACTGCCGGGCGATCGCTTCCAGTTCGGCCACGACCCTGGCGAGTTCGCCCAGGATGGGCGCGGCGAAGCCTAACGATGCGAGGCGGTCGTGCACGTCACGGTACCAACGCACCGTCCCCTCCTTGCCGGCCTTGAAGCGCCCCCACACCGAGTCGGGATCGACGGTGCGCCGCACGTCGGCGAGGATCGTGCTGGCATTATGAAGTTTGTCGGCGGCACACACCCATCGGGCGCGCTCCGACGCCTGCGCGAGCCGCTCGAGGTAGTCGGCCTTCCGATCGGTGGGCGAGAGCTCCACGCCGTCGTCATCGACGTGGCGGTGGGTCACCTGCAGCACCGTCTCGAGCACCGCCGCGCCAAACTTGTCGCGGATGCGCGACTCCAGCATCTCGCGCGAGTACGCCTCGCGTACGGTGTCTTCGATGACGTCGTGGAGGATCCCGCTGATCACGGTCTCATCGTCCTGCCCATAGCGCGTCAGGATGATGGCCACGTTGGCGGGGTGCGTGAGGTAGGGGAGTCGCGTCCCCTTGCGCACCTGCTGGTCGTGGTGCTTGGCCGCGAAGGCCAGCGCGTGGTTGATGCGGTCGGAGTAGCCGATGACGGTCATGCGAGGCGTGTGACACCGGGGGAGACTCCGGTGGCGGGACACCGGGGATACGACACCCGGGCAACGCGCCCGGGCGAGAAAGCTATCTGCGGGCGATGGCCGATGCGAGGTGGATGGTCGAAAGTGGGCGCTAGGCCGCCGTCGGCGCCCGCTGCGCGCCCCCCTTGGGAACGGCGGGCGTGGCGCCATCCCAGAGGACGACGCCACGCACCCGTGCGCCCTCGTCGATGAGCGACGCGACCGTGCGGGCGAGCGTCGCGAGACGCGTGCGCGTCTGCACGGCGCACACCACCACGTCGTCACCGGCACGGAATCGTTTGGCCGTGGGGAGCGTGGTCACCACGATCGTGGCGTCGTAGCGGCGCGCCGCGCGTTGCACCTCGCCCACGAGCGCCTGCGACTCGGCGGGACCGAGGGGGGACGATCGCCCCCCCGCCGGCAACACGTCCATCGACCGGCCACGTCCTACGGGGACCGGGACGAGCGCCTCCGACCACTTCCGCTTGTTTTCCACCACAGCCGACAACCCCGGCGACTGCGGGAGGCCCAGCAGCTGGCGCACCGGCTCCTTCGCCAACTCGGCATCAATCAACAGTGTGACCCGCGCATCGTTGGCCAGCACCGCCGCGAGGTTGGCGGCGACGATCGCCGCCACGTTCGCATCGTCGCCCGTCACCGTGATGATGCCGTCCTTGGGCCACTGCGACGCGAGGTGCCACGCGACCACACGGTACGCGTCGAAGGTCGGGTCGAGAACCGCCGGGATCTGACGGTCGGCGGCACGGCGCGCGCGCTCGGGAGGGACGATCGAGCGCCGACGGGCAACCCCAAGCACGCGAAGCGCGGTGAGTCGCTCGGCCTCCACGGCGTCCGCCACGCGCGGGCTCTGCATCTCATCGAACAGGGCCAGCGCGAAGGTGAGGACGGTGGCGATCACGAGCGCCGCGGCGACCAGAATGGCGAGCGGGGCGAGCTGCGTCCGCTCGCGCTCTCGCGTGGCGACCGAGTCGACGCGCGCATTGGCGGCGCGCGCCCCCTCCAGCGATCGCCGGGCACCATCGTACGCGCTCCAGGCGGCTTGCCGGGCGGCGAGGATGGGCAGGGAGTCCGGAAGGGTGCCTCCGGAGACGGCGCCAAGCGAGTCGGTCGCGTTCGACGCACTGTCGCCGATCGCCGTGGCCGGGCGGTCAAGAGCCAGTGCCTGACGAGTGAGCGCGGCCAGTCTTGATTGCCCGATGATCGCGATGCGACGGCCGAAGTCGTTGACCTGCGTCGTGAGCGCCACGAAGACGGGGTCGACCGTCACCCCGCTCCCGAGGTCGTCCCGCTCCCGCTGGACCTCGGTGAGCGAGTCCACCAGCGCACGCACGCGAGCGTCGCCTCGAAGCGCCGCGGAGTTCGCGAGCGCGCGAAACGTCTCGGGGAGTGGCGCGTTCTCGGCGCGCTGCAGCAACGCCCCGAGCGACGCCGCGAGTTCGGTGAGCGAATCGCGGGCGGCGGAGTACGTCGTCGGGGCGGGCGTGGAAGACGGTGCGGCACGCTGCGCGGCGTTCACGGCCCGCATCTGCGCCAGGGCGCTGTCGGCAGCAGCGAGTCGAACCCTCGTGGCGAGTTCCCGGGAGATGAGGATCGTCGTGTCGCGGCGCTCGACGCGGTCGGGGGCCACGAGGTTGACGACCCCCTGCGCCCCCGCGGGGAGGAAGAGATACGCGAGGAGCACTCCGACGAAGACCCCGGAGCCGACGCCGATGAGACGCCATGGCCGCTGGAGGACGTTCCGCGCGCGCGCCCCCATCCACGCCGCTCTCGGGATGAACCGGAAACGGCGCGTGGCGAGGGCGGTGCGCGAATAGGTACCCGACTTATGCATCAGGCGCGGTGGCGGACGGGGCTTCCGGCGCGGTTTCTGGCAGGACTACCGAATCTCGATCTCGCCCTTCATCCCCTGTGGAAGGCGCGGGGTCGAGACGAAGGGATAGATCCCCGGCTTGAGCCCGGTGAGTGAGACCATCCACGCCTCGCTCGGGACCGCGAGGAGCGGCGAGTGTCCATTCGTGCCGTTGGGCATGTTCGCCACCAATTGCAGGCGGGTCTCGGGCGGCACGCGGTCGAGGTCGAAGGCTACTTCATGCGGCTCCCCGGAGACGACCACGAAACGGATCCCATCGCCTGGCTTCGCCACGATGCGCGCGGGCTCGAACCGGTATCCCTTGGCGTCGCCGATCATCTTCACCTCGAGAATGCGCCCCGCCACGGGCGCGGGGGTGGCACTGGGCCCAGCAGCCGGTGTGGCGCCGGGGAGCGTGGCCGCGGGACTGGCCGGGTCGGTCGTGGCGGCGGCGCTTGCCCCTGGCGCGGCGTCAGGGACGTCCAGCTTGGGTTCCTTGCCGCCACATGCAGCTGACAGGACGAGAACCGGAAGGGCGAAGAGTGTGCATCGCATGCAATGCTGCCGATGAGTGATCTCGAAATATGGTGAGCGCACGCCAGCGAAGCGGACCTTGGGCCGGTGCCCCCGCCGACCTGTACGAGACGATCGAGTTGACGCTCCCGGTCACGCGGACTACGTTCCGCCCATGCTTCGCACGGCGACCCATCACCATCACGCGCATCACGGCCATACCCCGACGGGTCTGGGCGTCGTTCGCGTGCGGTAGTTGGCAGTCACATCGCCAGCGGCGCACAAGACGCCGAGGCCCGTCCCCAGTGGACGGGCCTTTTTGTTTGTCCGACCTTCTCGTTCTCCAGTCCCACGACCTTCGCAACATGCTCAAGATTGCCTTGCCCAACAAAGGGCGGCTCGCCGAGGAAGCCCGCGAGCTCTTCAATGACGCGGGGCTCGAGGTCCGCGCACAGGGGGACCGCGCCCTCACCGCCTCGCTGGGCGGGGAATTCGAAGCGCTCTTCGTCAGGGCGCAGGACATCCCCGAGTTCGTCGCCGATGGTGCGGCCGACGCCGGCGTGACCGGGTGGGACCTGGTGTGCGAGTCGGAGCGACCGCTCGACTCACGCCTGGACCTTGGCTTCGGGAAGTGCCGCCTGGTGGTGGCCGTGCGCGACGAGTCGCCCGTCCGGGCGGTGGGCGATCTCCCGCCCGGCTCGCGCGTGGCGACGGTCTTTCCGCGCATCACGCGCGCCTTCTTCGACCGGCACGCCGTCGGCGTGGAAGTGGTGCCGGTGAGCGGGGCGGCGGAGATCGCCCCGCACCTCGGGATCGCCGACATCGTCGTCGACCTCACCTCCACAGGCTCGACGCTCAAGGTGAACGGGCTCCGCGAAGTCCAAACCGTGATGACGTCGACGGCGCGTCTCATCGCCGCCCCTGGGGCCGCGGAACGGAACCCCGCGAAGGGACAGGCGCTCTCCGAGCTGACGTCGGCGCTGGAGTCGGTGCTGCGCGCGCGTGGACAGCGCTACCTGATGGCGAACGTCCCGCGTGAGGCGCTCCCTCAGGTGAAGGAGGTGATCCCCGGGCTCAACGGCCCGACGGTGATCGACATCATGAATGGCGGGAGCCACGTGGCGGTGCACGCCGTCGTCCCCGCCGCCACCATCTACCGGACGATCGCCTCGCTCAAGACGTTAGGCGCGGAGGGGATCCTGGTGACCCGTATCGAGAGGTTGATGCCGTGAGCACGAGTGCCAGCAACGGTTCGCTCCCGCTGCGCTTTCGCGGCGCCGCCAGGTCGCTCACGCCGGAGTCCTTCAAGGCGCTGATCGATCGCGGGACGGCGGACAACGACGTCATGCGCGACACGGTCTCGGCCATCATCGACGCCGTGCGGCACGACGGCGACTCCGTGCTCAAGTCGCTGGCGCGCGAGTACGATCATGTCACGCTCAAGCGGCTCGACGTCCCGAAGAGCGAGTGGACGAAGGCGCTCGATGCGCTCGAACCGGCCGTTCGCGCGGCCATGGAGCGCTCGGCCCGGAACATCGAGGCAGCACACCGAGCCTTCCTCCCGAGCGCGACCGAAGTCGAGACCGAGCCGGGGATCACCGTCGGTCGCCGCCCCGACCCGTTAGGCTCGGTGGGGGTCTACGCCCCGGGTGGGCGGGCCGCATATCCCTCCTCGGTGCTGATGGGGGTGATCCCGGCGCGCGTGGCCGGTGTCGGCGAGATCGTGCTGTGCTCGCCGCCGGGGAGCAACGGACTCCCCTCGCCCGCGGTGCTGGCGGCATGTGCCATCGCCAAGGTCGACAAGGTCTTTGCGTTGGGCGGTGCCGGCGCCATCGCCGCCATGGCGTATGGGACGCAGAGCGTCCCGCGCGTCGACCGCATCGTGGGGCCGGGGAACGCGTGGGTGACCGAGGCCAAGGTGCAGGTGGCCAAGGCGTGCGCGATCGACTCGCCTGCCGGGCCGAGCGAACTGCTCGTGATCGCCGATGGCTCGGCCGACATCGGGCAGGTGGCGCGCGAGATCCTGGCGCAGGCGGAACACGACCCGATGGCGTGCGTCGTCGCAGTCGCGGTGGGCGACGACATCGCCGCGAAGATCGAGACGGCCCTCGAGACGATGGTCGGCGGCTATGGTCGCTCGGCGATCATCCGCCAGGCGCTGGAGGCAAACGGAGGCGTGCTCTCGGTGGACACGCTGGAGGAGGCGGTGCGCCTGGCCAACGCGTACGCCGCGGAGCACTTGCTGCTGGCGGTGGACGATCCGGGTCTCGTGCTCCCCGCCCTTCGCAACCAGGGGACGATCTTCATGGGCACGTCGGCATCGGTCTCGTTCGGCGACTACATGACCGGGGCCAACCACACGCTTCCCACCAACGGGCTCGCGCGGTCGTATTCGGGGCTGTCGACGCTCGACTTCATCCGCTGGACGACGTACCAGCGCGTGACGCCCGATGCCGCGGCGCGCCTGGCTGCCGACGTGGGCGCCTTTGCCGACGCCGAGGGGCTCGACGGGCACGCCCGCGCCGCGAGGGCGTGGGGGCGCGCCGGAGGGACAACGTGAGCGCCGGCGCCTGGTCGCCGCGCCGCGCGTACGAGACGCTGCGCGCGTACGACGTCGATCCCACGCCATGCGAGATCACGCTGGCCGACAACACTTCGCCCTTCGGGGCGCCCCCCGCCGCGCTGCGCGCGATCGCAGCGGGCGTGGGCGACCGGTTGGCGCAGTATCCCAGTACGTACTCGCGCGCCCTCCGCGAGGGGATCGCCGCGTACGTCGGCGTTGCGCCTGACGAGATCATGGTCGGGTGCGGGTCGGACGAGATCATGGGATGCGCATTCCGCGCGCTGGGTGAGCCCGGCGACCGCGTGGCGTACATGGACCCGACGTTCGTGATGGCGCGCGTCTTCGCGGCGACCAACTCGCTCACGCCGGTCCCGGTCCCGCTCACGCCACGCTTCGACGCCGATGCGGAGGCACTCGTCGCCGCGCAGGCCCCCATCACCTACGTCTGCACGCCGAACAACCCGACGGGGCTCCCCGTCGCGAAGGCGTCGCTGGATCACCTGCTGGCAAAGGCGCCCGGGCTCGTCTTCGTGGACGAGGCGTATGCCGAGTTCGCCGGGAGCAACCTGGCCGGCGACGCGCCGGCGCACGGTCGCTCGCTGGTCTTCCGCACCTTCTCGAAGGCCTTCGGCTTGGCGGGGATGCGCATCGGCTTTGCCGTGGGGGCGCGAGCACTCATCGCCGAGCTGGAGAAGGCGCGCGGTCCGTTCACGGTGACGGCGTTAGGCGAACGGGCGGCGCTCGCCGCCGTGACGGAGGACCTGGCGTGGGTGCGACAGAACGTGGCGCGAGTCGTGGAGGCGAGGGAGCGCTTCACGGCCGCGCTGCGAGGGGAGGGATTCGCACCGCTCCCCAGCGCTGCGAACTTCGTCCTCCTCCCCGTCGACGATGCGCGCGCGGCACAGGGCGCGCTGCGCGATCGCGGGATCCTGGTGCGTCACTTCGTGGAACTCCCCGGAATCGGCGACGCGCTGCGCATCAGCATGGCCGACTGGCCCGTGATGCAGCGCGTGCTCGCTGCGCTGCTCGAGATCCTGCCGCACGTGGTTCGTCCGCTGGGGACCGGGGAGCGCGCCGATGCCTGAGCCCCTTCGCCAGCGCATCACGATCTTCGACTACGGAGCCGGCAACCTCCACTCGCTGGCCAAGGCGGTGGCGTCGTTCGGCATCGAGCCGGTCATCGAGGTCGACCCCGTGCGGGCGGTCGAGACCGACGTGCTGCTCCTGCCGGGCGTCGGCGCATTCACCCCGGCTGCCGAGCGTTTGGCACCGGGGCTGGCGCCGATGCGAGACGCCCTGCGGGGCGGCCTCCCCTGCCTCGGCATCTGCCTGGGCATGCAGTTGCTGCTCGACGACAGCGACGAAGGGCCAGGGGTGGGGCTCGGCGTGATTCCCGGACGCGTGGAGCGGATCGACGCCGTACGCCTTCCGCAGATCGGGTGGAACACGGCGGACGCGCCGACCGACCCGCTGTTCGAGCATTCGGGACTCCGCGACGTGTACTATGCGAATTCGTTCATCTGCCGGCCGCGCGACGTCGCGTGCGTGACGTCGTGGAGCACGCACGAGGGGGATCGCTTCCCGGCATCGGTGCGGGTCGGACGCACCGTGGGCGTGCAGTTCCACCCGGAGAAGTCCTCGAGCGCCGGCGTGGCGTTCGTTCATGCTTTCCTGAAGGAGATGCTCGGATGATCGCGATCCCGGCGGTGGACCTGCGCGAGGGCAAGTGCGTGCAGCTGGTGGGCGGCGAGTACGCGCAGGAGCGTGTGCGCCTCGACGACCCGGTCGCGGTGGCGCGCGAGTGGATCCGTCATGGGTTCGCGCGCCTGCACGTGGTGGACCTCGACGCCGCGTTAGGCAAGGGGAGCAACCTGGCCATTGTGCGCGAGATCGTGCGCGAGGGGGGAGCCGACGTGCAGGTGGGCGGCGGATTGCGCACGTCGGAGTCGGTCGACGAGATCCTCGACGAGGGGGCGCGCTTCGCGATCGTGGGGACGCGCGCGCTCGAAGACCTCGATTGGCTCGCCGAGCTCGCCAACGACAACCCGGGCGAGATCATCGTCGCGGCGGACGTGCGCGACCGGAAGGTCGTCACGCGCGGGTGGCAGCGTACCTTGCCGCGGAACGTGATCGACATGGTGGAGGAGATGCGCACGCTCCCGCTGGCCGCATTGCTCGTGACCGCCGTTCATCGCGAAGGTCAGCTGCAAGGCACTGACCTTCCGTTGATGGAAGATGTCGTGGATGCGGCTGAGTTCCCCGTCTATGCCGCGGGCGGGGTTGGCACCGTGGGAGACCTCCACGCGCTGCAGGATCGCGGCGTCGCGGGTGCCGTGATCGGGATGGCATTGTATACCGGCGCGATCGACCCGCGCGCCATTGTGGACGAGTTCGTGGCGTGAGCGTGGCGTGAGCGTGGCGTGAGCACGACGTAAGCGTGGCCATACAGGAGACGAAGCAATGAGCACGGTGGAGCGCGAGACGCGCGAGACGACGATTCGCGTGACCGTCACGCGAGGCGGGGGCGAGGTGACGGTGGACACGAGCGTCCCCTTCCTCGATCACATGCTGCTGACGTGGGCCCGGTATGCAGGGCTCGGGCTCTCCGTGCACGCGCGCGGCGACCTGCGGCACCACATCATCGAGGATGTCGCGATCGCCGTCGGTGCCGCCTTCAAGGGAGCCGTCCCTGAGACCGCCGCGCGCTACGGCTATCGCGTGATCCCGATGGACGAGGCGCTCGTCGCCTGCGCCATCGACGTGGGGGGGCGCTTCTACTACGAGGGGCCACTCCCCAGCACCCTGTACGATCACTTCATGCGCTCGTTCGCCGAGCATGCCGGGTGCACGTTGCACCTGGGAGTCATTCGCGGACGCGACCGGCATCACATCATCGAGGGAGCGTTCAAGGCGCTTGGCCTCGCGATCCGCGATGCGCTCATCGACAGCGGCGGCGTCTTCTCCACGAAGGGGAGCGTGTCGCTCAGGCGCGACGCGGGCGCCGACGCGCGCGACGAAGGGCGAACCGAGTCGCGAGGGAAGCGCTGATGCTCACGCGGCGGCTCATCGTCTGCCTGGACGTGAAGGGGGGACGCGTGGTGAAGGGGGTCAACTTCGAATCGCTCCGCGACGTGGGCGACCCGGTGGCGCTGGCCGAGCGCTACGAGCACGAAGGGGCCGACGAGATCGTGTACCTCGACATCTCGGCGAGTGCGGAAGAGCGGGCGACGCTGCTGGAACTCGCGCGTCGCACCGCGGAGCGACTGTTCATCCCGCTCACCATCGGCGGCGGCATTCGTTCGGCCGACGACGTGGCGCGCGCACTGCGCGCTGGTGCCGACAAGGTCTCGCTCAACACGTCTGCGGTCGAGCGCCCGGAGGTGCTCACCGAGGCGTCGCACCGCTTTGGCGCGCAATGCGTGGTGGCGAGCATCGATGCGGCGATGATCGATGGGACGTATCGTGTCTTCGTGAAAGGGGGGAAGGTGCCGACCGCGCTGGAGGCCATCCGGTGGGCGCAGGAGTGCGAGCGCCGTGGCGCGGGGGAGATCCTGCTGACGAGCATCGATCGCGACGGCGTGCGCAGCGGTTACGACCTCGCGCTCACGCGGGCCATCAGCGACGCGGTCTCGGTACCGGTGATTGCATCTGGCGGAGCGGGGAACGCCGGGCACGTCTGTGAAGCGCTGACGGCGGGTGGCGCCGACGCCGCCCTCGTTGCCGGAATCCTCCACGATGGCGTGACGACCGTCGCGGCGTTGAAGGGGGCGATGGCGGCGGCGGGGATCGCGACGCGTGGCGTGTGCGAGAAGACGGGAGGAGGCACGGCGTGAGCGCACACTCATTGCTGCTCGAGGCGGTGACCGAGGTGGCGCGCGTAGCCGGGACGGTCGCGATGCGCTACTTCAAGTCGTCGCTGGCGGTGGAGGCGAAGGGGGACGGCAGTCCGGTCACCATCGCGGACAAGACGGCGGAGGAAGCAGCGCGCACCTGGATTGCGGCGCGCTTTCCGAATGATGCCGTTCTCGGTGAGGAGTTTGGCTTCAGTGGCGACTCCGGGGGGCGGCGCTGGTTCATTGATCCGATCGATGGCACCAAGACCTTCGTGCGCGGCGTCCCGCTGTGGGGGACGATGATCGCGGTGTCGGAAGGAGACAACGTGCTGGCCGGGTCGATCTATTGTCCGGCGGTCGACGAGATGGTGGCCGCTGCCGTTGGCGAAGGGTGCTGGTACAACGGCGCGCGGTGTACCGTGTCGCCAGTCGCGTCGCTCGCCGAGGCGACGATTCTCGTCACCGATGCGCGCTTTCCGTACAATCCGCATCGCCACGTGCGCTGGCAGGCATTGGCTGGCACGGTTGCGGTCGCGCGGACGTGGGGGGATTGCTACGGCTACGTGCAGGTCGCGACCGGGCGCGCCGAGTTGATGCTGGACGACAAGCTCAGTCCGTGGGATGCGGCGTCGCTCATCCCCATCATCACCGAGGCGGGTGGCGTGTACACCGACTGGCGCGGCGGGGGCGCGGTGGATGGCGGTGACGGGGTGGCGAGCAATGCCGCGCTGGCGCACGCCTTCCGTTCCGCGTTGGGCATTCCGGAGGTCACCCACCACGCCATCGCATCCACCCATGCTTGATCTCGACACGCTCGACTTCGCGAAAGGCGGCGGCTTCGTGACCGTCGTCTGCCAGGACGCCGCAACGCGCGCAGTCCTGATGGTCGCGCGCGCCGACCGCGAGGCCATGGAGCGGACGCTGGCGACGGGGGAGATGCACTACCACTCGCGCTCCCGCGGCCTGTGGCACAAGGGGGCGACGAGCGGCAACGTGCAGCGGGTGGTCTCGTTGCATGCGGATTGCGACGCGGACGCCGTTCTCGCGCTCGTGCAGCCCGCGGGGCCCGCGTGTCATACCGGGGCGTACGACTGCTTCGGGGTGGGGGCGCCGGCGATCGGCGGTGCGGACCTGGCGGCTGGGGGGCCCCCCCCGAGTAGAGAATCTACGTCCGCTCCCCTTCCCCTCCCTCATCATTCCGACGCGCGTCGTACCGAATCAGGCTCACCCATCGTCCCGCACCTCACCCACGGCACCTTCTCCCGGCTTGGCGCCACGATCGCGGCACGCCAGGGCGCGCTCCCACTTCCGGAGGGCGTCAAGGCGTCCTACACCCAGCGTCTCCTGACCGACCGCAATCTCCGGCTCAAGAAGCTGGGCGAGGAAGCGGTGGAACTCGCCGTCGCCTGCACCGACGAAGATCGCACGCGTGCCGTCGAGGAAGGTGGCGACGTCATCTATCACACGCTCGTCGCGCTCGCCGCCATCGGCGTCACCGTCGACGACGTCGCACGAGTGCTGGAGGCGCGCGCGAAGTAGTGCGCAGGTCGCGTCGTGAAGCTGCTCGTGGCCCTGCGCGCCGCGCCTAACGCGCCGGCCCCGTCTCCACCGGCGTGTCGGTGCGCCCGCCCCATTCCGTCCAGCTCCCGTCGTACAGCGCGAGCTCCCGCGCCCCCAGTACGTCCATCGCAAGGAGCACGGCGCACGCGGTGAGCCCTGAGCCGCAGCTGCACACCACAGGGCGGGTGGGATCGACACCAGCGTCGTGGGCGATGGTCCGCAGCTCATCCATCGTGCGCAACGTCCCGTCGTCGTTCACCAGCGTCGCGTAGTGAATGTTGCGGCTCCCGGGAATGTGGCCGCCGCGAATACCGGCGCGCGGCTCCGGCTCTATCGCCTGGAATCGCCCGGCTGACCGGGCATCGACCACCTGCTCAGCGCCACTCGCGATGTTCCCCGTCACCCACGCGGCATCGCGCACGCACGACGGGTCCAGGCGCGCCGTGAACGTGGCCGGGACCACCGTTGTCGCCGCTGCCGTCACGGGGCGTCCGTCGAGCAGCCATCGCGTGAGCCCGCCATTCAGGACCGCCACGCGCTCGTGCCCAAACGCACGCAGCATGAACCAGAGCCGCGGCGCGCTGAAGTTCTGCCCCGACGCGTCGTACACCACCACCGCATCGGCATCGCCGATCCCCAGGCTGCCGATCCGCGCCGAGAACTGCTCCGCCGAGGGCCAGGTGTGAGGGAGCGATGACGTCTCGTCGCTCAGCCAATCGATGTCGGCGAAGACGGCGCCTTCGATGTGCCGCACCTCATACTCGGCGCGCGCGTTGCGGCCAGCCGCCGCGAGATACGCGCTGGCATCGACGATCCGCAGCCCCGGGGCGCCCAGGTGCGCGGCGAGCCATGCGGTGGTGACGATTGGAGTCGGCAGGGTGAGTGTCATGCGACGGCGTCTCGGAGTCGGTCGAAAGGGAGAGGGTGCTGGGCGGTCACTGCCATACAATCGTCGACACCGCCCCCGCTGGGAGCGGAAGCACCGCGCGACGAGCGCCCGCGACAATGGCGATGCGTCGCGCCGTGTCGGACACGTTCACGGCAATGAGGACCTTCGATCCATCGGGGTTGTGGAACGCCACCGTCTCGACGTCTCCCGCACCGCTGGTCGATGCCACCCGGCGGGCGCCGCGGCGGACGAAGCGGGCGGCGTGCGCCAGGGAGTAGTATTCTTCGTTGCGCGTCACGGTGCCCGTGCTGGCTTCGACCGTGACGACGCCACGGCAGTCGTTGCAGCCGCCGGCGTGCGGGCCGTGCCGCTCGTCGAGCGCCAGATTCCAGAGCATCACCCCGCGCGCCCAGTGCCGTGTGGCGCCGATGATGAGCGTGCGCACATTCCACCGCAGGTTGTCCCCGAAGTTAGGGGCCCACGCACCGCCCGAGCATTCGCTGAACCAGGTGTCCTTGTCCGGATGCGCGTCGTGCACGCGCGATTGCGCCGCGACATCGCCCGCATAGCAGTGCCACGCCACCCCCGACACGAAGCGACGCGCCAAGGTGTCGGCCAGGACGCCTAACGGCGACTCCGGTGCGTCCCAGTTGTGGTCCCAGTCGAGCAGCTGCGTCCGGATGCCACGACGTTGGAGGAGTGGGCCGAGGTGCTGTCCGATGAAGCGCGCACGCTGCGATGGGTCGAATCGCATCCCGGGGTAGTCGTCCGGTTCATGCTGGGGCTCGTTCTGCACGCTGAGGTAGTCCACCGGCACTCCCTCCCGTGCGTACCCCTCGAGGGCGCGTGCGAGGTACTCGGCGAACACCGGGTACGCATCGTCCCGCAACGTCCCCTTGTACAGCGACTCCGTCGATTTCATCCAGGCAGGCGCGCTCCACGGCGTGGCCATCACCTGCGCCGCCGGTTGCAACGCGCGAATCGCGCGCAGGACCGGGATGACCTCCGCGCGGTGCGGCTCCATCGAGAAGTGCGCGAGGGCGTCGTCGCGCATCCCCGGCGCCACATCGTCGAAGGTGTAGTGCGAACGCGAGAAGTCGGACGCCCCTATCGTGACGCGGACCATCCCGAGCCCGATGCCGTCCTCCTCGGAGAAGAGCTCCCGCAGGAGTGCGGCGCGTTGCGGCGCCGTGAGGTGATGCGAGAGCACCCACGCCGATGCGTCGGTCAGCGCGGCGCCGAAGCCAGCGATCGCCTGGAAGCGCTGCGTGGTGTCGACGGCGATCCCCACCACGCCCTGTGTGTCGGGCGTGACATCGAGCGAGCGCCAGGTGACGTCTGGCTGCCGCGCGAGCAACTGCGAGCGATCGGGCATCGTCACCCAGCTCCGTGCAACTCCCGCGGGCACGACGGCCGGTGCGTCGCGCGCCCCCCCGCGCGCGCAGCCCACCGTCAGCAGCAGTGCGACGGACTGGAGCAGCCACCGGTCGAGGCGCCGTCGCGCCATCACGCCTCCTCGCGGATCCGCACGGCGAGATCGAGCGCCTCGGCGAGCCCGCCGTCGTCCACGTGTCCCACCACGTGTCGCGCGATCGCGATCGCTTCCGGTTCGGCATTCGCCATCGCCACTGGATGCCCCACCAGCTGCAACGCCGGCATGTCGTTCCAGGCATCGCCGACGAACATGATCTCGTCGAGTGGAATGCCGTACTCGTCGGCCAGCGCTTGCACGCCCGTGCCCTTGTTGGTCCCGCGCGGGAGGATGCCAACGAAGAGGGTGTCCGGCATGAGGGGCGAGGTCGAGGGCCACAGTTCCAGCCCCTCGCATGACTCGGCCAGCACCGCATCATGCTGCGTCTTGCGTACCATCCACTGTGCTCGAACGATCGGCTGGTCGAAGGTCGCCAGCGGGCGGGAGCGGAAGGGGACGCCGAGCAGGGCGGCGTGTTGGTGCGTGTAGACGTCGTCGTCCTCGACGGCGTAATCGAGGTCGCCGTAGAACTCGAGGGTGAAGCCGGTCACCCGCGCACGTTGGCGCAGGAAGGCGGCCTGCTCCGGCGTGACGCGCACCGAGTGCGTGCGGCCATCCGGAAAGTGCACAACGCTCGCACCGTTCTGGAAGATGTGCCATCCCTCCGGCGCGAAGCGCTCGGCGTACTCCCGCGTGATGCCGAAGGCCGGGCGCCCTGAGCAGAGCGCGAGACGGATCCCCGCGGCGCGGGCTCGCTCGACGGCTGGCCAGACTTCAGGGTGCACGGCGCCTCTCGCGCCGACCAGTGTGCCGTCGACATCGGCGCAGAGGAGTCGGATCATGAC
Source organism: Gemmatimonadaceae bacterium (assembly GCA_046327755.1). Lineage (GTDB taxonomy): Bacteria > Gemmatimonadota > Gemmatimonadetes > Gemmatimonadales > Gemmatimonadaceae > SCN-70-22. The sequence goes on along the minus strand of JAXLXW010000005.1, from coordinate 235,492 downwards.
ACGGAAGCTAATGGCGAACGGGGGCCGCGCGTGGCATCGTCCGCTGATGTCACTGCGTCGCGTGTTTCACCGGTCGCCGGGACGGGGACTGCTCGCCACTGTCGCGCTGTGGGTGATGCCGGCCGCCGTAACGGCCCAGTCGCGGCCGGATTCGCTCCGCGAGTCGTCGACGGTGCACGACCGGGTGGTTGCATCTGACGGCAAGATCCTGGGTCGGCCGGATGCCGTCGCGCTCTCGGCCTTCGTCGCCGGGGCCGTGGTGGCCTATCACAACGACCGCGGGATCGCGCGCGCCTTCCGCCAGCCGTCGGTACAGGACAACGGCACGCTGCACACCACGGCCGCGCTCTTTCGGACGGTGGGGCAGCCCGGTGTGCTGGTCGGAGGGATCGGCGCGTACGCCATCGGACGTGCCCTGCACCGTCCGGTCATGGCCGCCGCCGGGCTGCACGTGACGGAGGCGATTGTCGTCACCGGGTTCTTGACCTCGGCGGGGAAGTTCGTGGCGGGGCGAGCGAGGCCGTCGCTGAGCGACGGGCGCACACCGGGCGATTTCGCGCTTTGGCGGGGGCGAGAGCAGGGGTACACGTCGATGCCCTCCGGTCACACCTCGGCCGCCTTCGCGACGGCGAGCGCCCTCGCGGTCGAGTGGCGTGCCACGGCGCCTGGGAGCGCGCGCATCGCGGTCCCGCTGTTGTATGCCGGCGCCACCATGGTTGGCGCATCGCGTCTCTACCACAACCGGCACTGGGCGAGCGACGTGGTGGCGGGCGCCGCGTTAGGCACGCTCGCCGGTAGCGTGGTGACGCGAGTCGCCCGCGCGCATCCCCGCAATGCGATTGACCGGCGCCTGCTGGCCTGGCGGGTGACGCCCACGCTGGAGCGGACGCGCGTCGGTCTCATGTTCGCTCGATAGGTCAACCGCCCCATTCGAAGGTGAGACGTCACGCGTAACTCCGGGAGACCCTCCTCCGGAGCCCCCGTGTCAACAACCATTCTCCCCGCCGTGACTGCCGTGCCGCCGGCGCACGACGTCCCGGTCACCTACGAGCGCATCGCGGCGAGTATCGCGGCCGTCACCGTGCACGGCGCGGAGGTGCGCGTACACTGGAAGGATCCTCTCACCGGCGCGCCGTTAGGTGATTCGACCGCGATGATGACGCCGGATGCCTCGTTGGCCGGGCGAGTGCAGCAGCAGGCGCGACACAGCATCGTGCGCGAGGTCGCGGCCGCCGTGCTTCGCGTGATCAGCGGAGTGATTGGATCGCACCTTGGCGGGGGAACGGCGCGCGTGCTGCGCGACGTCGCCTACGCCACCACGTACGACCTGCAGGTGCGCGCCCTCGCCGGCGCGACGTACACCGAATCGTCACGTCGCATCGCCGTCGTACGCGCCTTCGAGGCGGTACGTGCTCGCTTCCGCTACGACGACGTCGGGCGACGCTTCATCGTGCGCTAGCAGCAGCGCGCCAGCCAACGCTCGCCAGCAATCCGAACGCTCGCCGATCAGAACTCCCAGTTGATGCCGATCGTCGGCAGGACCTTGAGCCCGACCGATCGATCGACGCGTTGCTCCCGCGGGTCCCACTGGAGCCCCGTCACGTTCTCTCGTCCGTTCGCGTTCTGGATGTCGAGGAAGGTCACCAGCTGCGTGCGCCCCACGCGCCAGCGGCGATCGACGCGGGTATCGATCGACAGGAAGGCGGGGAGTCGTTCGCCGTTGTATCGCCCGAAGTCGAGCGTTCCTGCCTGCGATCCTCGTTCGATGAACGGCGTGACCGGGAGCCCGCTGGATGCCCGTAGGCGCCCACTGAATTCCCAGCGCGTTCCGGGTCGCCATCCGGCCACGACATTCGCCACCACGGGCGTGTCGAACGCGCCGCGCGTCCACGTGCCATCGAGCCCGCTGAATGACGTGCGGTTGTAGCTCACGCTGGCCACGCCGTACACGGGGGTGGCGCCGAGCTTCTTCTGGAGCAGGAACTCCACGCCCGACACACGTCCGCGCCCTCGGGAGGCGAGCGGCTCCAGTCCAAACGGAATGTCCGTGAAGGCGTCGTCGAAGCCCGACGGCTGCAACACCGCATTCGGCCGGAAGGTGCGCGCCGCGTACTGCCCGTACCGCTTCGTGTACCCCTCGAGCTGCCAGCGCCACTCGCTCCCGAGGAGACGCTGATAACCGATCACTGCCTGATCCGCCTGCAGTGGGGCGAGGGTCTGGCGATTGGAGGGATCGCCGACCAGCCAGATGAATGGCGGCGGTTGGTGGTAACGCCCGACGGAGAGCGTCACGGTCGATGCGTCGCCCATGGCGAACGTGGCGCTGGCGCGCGGCGAGAGCGCGAACGCATCGGGGAGGAAATCGTAGAAGTCGCCACGCACGCCAGCCGTCAGCCGCAAGTGCGGCGTCGCCTGCCAGGCCGCCTGAAGGTACGTGGCATTGCGGAACGCCGTGAAGGACGTGTCGACACGCAGGGCGCGTGGGCTGCCGCCGGCATCGACGCGCAGGACGCCCGGGACCGTCACGTCATAGCGGAGGGAACTGGCGAGCTTGGCGATGTTCCCCGCGTCGAGTTCGAGCGATGGACGCGGTTGCCATGTCACGTCGGTCCGAAGCGAGTTCTCGCCTTCCGAGGTGTTGGCCTCGAAGATCTTGCGGGGTGGGACAAGCGAGTCGAACTGCGCCGTGCGGTAGCGCGTCCAGGTGCGCCCGAGCGTCGTGGTGGCGACGCCGTTCGCGAAGAGGCGCTTCCATGTGAGCCCCGAGAAGTACTGCCGCTGCGACGGCGCGAGGATGCGCGAGTTGTCCGCGCGCTGCTCGGCGTCGTCGTTCGTGAAGCTCACGCGGTCGATCGCGCCGATCGTCAGGAACGAGATCGCGTCGCGCGCCCCCGGCCGCCACGTCGCCTTGAACACGGCGTCCGTGTAGCTCGGAATGAAGGACTGACCGAGCGCCTTGAAGAGGAGGTCGAGGTAGCTCTGGCGCACGTTGAAGAGGAACGACGACTTCGCGCCGATGGGCCCCTCGACGATCGCCCCATACTGAGACGCGGCAAGGTTCAGCTCGCCCGAGACGCGCTCGCGATTCCCGTCGCGCAGCGTGAGGACGGTCGATGACGACAGACGGTCGCCGTAGCGTACGCCGAAGCCGCCGGCCGACAGCGACGCGTTGTCGATGAAGCGGATGTTGAGGAGCGAGAGCGGACCGCCGGTGTTCCCCTGGGTCCCGAAGTGGTTGATGTTCGGGACCTCGACGTTGTCGACCACGAAGAGGTTCTCGTACGCCGCGCCGCCGCGCACGAACAGGTCGTTGCGCCCCGCCGTCGTCGTCGCGACCCCCGGGGCGATCGAGAGCGCCTGCACGACATCCTCCGAAGCACCCGGTGTTCGGCGCAGCTCCTCGGACGTGAGGGAGGTCGTCGAGACGGGCGTTGCGGCTGGCGACTGAGACGCGAACGGCGACGGTCGGACCGTCACCCCCTGCAGCCGGACGTCGAGGCGCACCAGCGCGAGCGCGACGACCACCGGCTTGCCGGCGCTCACGGCCACGTCGCCCCGCAGCAGGGGGGCGTACCCGAGACGCCGCGCCTCCAACTGCACGATGCCGGGGCGCACGTTGACGAGCGTGAAGCGCCCATCGACGTCGGATTGTGTCGCGGCATCCTGCCCGACGACGCGAATCGTAACCCCCTCGAGCGGTTCTTCCGTGACCACATCATGGACGCGTCCTGAGATGAGCCCTGGCTGCGCAGTCGCCGCGCGGACGCCAGGCCGCTGGGCCTGACTCGCGCGGACCGGGGTCAGGACCGCACACAAGAGAAGCGCCGCGGCAGGCGCGGCGCGGAAAATCAGCATGGTCGTCGAGCGAACCGTGGGTGATGGAAGCCCCCCGGGCGCTCCGAGGCGGGCAACTGGGAGAGAACGGGGAGAACCAAGCGCTCGGTTCCGTGCCCCGATCGGTGCGCCGGCGCGCTGAACCCGCTGGCTCCTCGATCGGGAGCGGAGCCAACCACTCCTCGCCGCCTCATGGCTCGGCTTTGTGGATTCATTTCATCCGGGTGATATTGACTTATCGATATTGATCCGGGTAGAATTCGCCCTCCCGATACCAAGGTGCTCCGCATGTCCCCCCCTGCTCTCCCCGCGTCTCACTCTTCAGCGGCCACAGATCGGGTCGTAGTCGCCTTCGAGGGCGATCGGCTGGTGGCATCCGGCTCGTTCGAGCGTGTATCCGAGTCGGTCCGCGCCACGCAATCCGGCGGGCAGCAGGGCGGCATTCTCGTCTTCGACGCCCGCACGAGCGAGCAGCTCGAGGTCGACCCGCGCACAGCGGCGGGCAGTTCCGATCCGGACGTCGCGACGATGATGGTCGCCAGCGACGCTGAGCCACCGCGCGGACCCGGGCGTCCGCGACTGGGCGTGGTCGCGCGCGAGGTCACCCTCCTCCCGCGCCACTGGGAATGGCTCGCCTCGCAGCCGGGCGGTGCGTCTGCGACGCTGCGCCGGCTCGTCGAGCTGGCGCGCAACACGAACGCCGAGCGGGACCGCGTGCGCGAAGCTCAGGAGTCGGCGTACCGCTTCATGTCAGCCACGCTCGGCAATCAGCCGCACTACGAGGAGGCGCTCCGCGCGCTCTTTGCAGGCGACGGCGAGCGATTCGCCGGACTGACCGAGTCGTGGCCACGCGACCTGCGCGACCATGCACGGCAGGTTGCGAGTGCTGCCTTCCCCTCGTCGCCTTCCCCTTCCTCGCCCTAGGCATTTCATGCAGGATCTCACGCAGGGCTCGATCCCGCGACACATCGTGCGCATGGCGGCGCCGCTGGCGATCGGGATGCTCTTCCAGACCGCGTATTACTTCGTCGACCTGTACTTCGTCGGCCGTCTTGGCGATGCCGCGATCGCCGGAGTTGCGGCTGCCGGAAACCTCCAGTTCATCGTCATCGCGCTCACGCAGGTCCTGGGCGTGGGGACGATGGTGCTGATCTCGCACGCGGCCGGGCGCAAGGATCGCGACGACGCCACGCTGGTCTTCAACCAGAGTCTCGTCATGGCGGCACTCGCTGCAGCGGCCACACTCGGACTGGGCTTTCCCTTCTCCGGTGCCTATCTGCGCACGGTCGCCGCCGACGCGGCGACCGTGGCTGCCGGCAAGGCCTATCTGTACGGCTTCCTGCCCGCGCTCGCGATGCAGTTCGCCCTCATCTCCATGGGATCGGCGCTCCGCGGAAGCGGAATCGCCAAGCCGACGATGGTGCTGCAGATGCTCACCGTCGTCCTGAACGCAGCGCTCGCCCCGATCCTCATCGCGGGCTGGGGGACCGGATACCCGTTAGGCGTGGCCGGCGCGGGGTTGGCCAGCACCATCTCGGTGCTGGTGGGCGTCGTCCTCCTCACCGTGTACTTCCGGCGCATCGAGAAGTTTGTCCATTTCGACGCGGCCCTCTTCCGGCCGCGGCTCGAGGTCTGGTGGCGCATGCTGCGCATCGGCGTGCCGGCCGGCGCCGAGTTCCTGCTCATGTTCCTGTCGATGGCGGTGAACTACTGGATCATCCGGAACTTCGGCTCCGCAGCGCAGGCGGGATACGGCGTGGGTTCGCGCGTGCTGCAGGCGATCTTCCTTCCCGGGATGGCGGTCGCCTTCGCCGCGGCACCCATCGCCGGCCAGAACCTCGGCGCCGGGCTCCCTGAACGTGCGCGTCGCACCTTCATCGAGGCGGTGAAGATCGGCAGTGCGATCATGTTCACGCTCACGCTCGTCTGCCGTTGGCGCCCGGACTGGCTCGTGCACTGGTTTTCCGCTGACCCGGTCGTCGTCGCGACCGCTGCCGAATTCCTCTCGGTGATCTCGTTCAACTTCATTGCCTCGGGAGTCGTCTTCACCTGCTCGGGGATGTTCCAGGCCATGGGCAACACCGTGCCCACCGTGATCAGCAGCGCCGTGCGCCTCGTCCTGTTCGTCGTTCCTGCCCTGTGGATCGCGCAGCGTCCCGCCTTCTCGCTCACGCAGTTGTGGTACGTCTCGGTGATTGCCAGCAGCGCCCACGCGCTGTTCGCGGTCTGGCTGCTGCGCCGTGAAGCAGCCAAGCGCCTCTCGTTTGGAAGCGCGCGCCCCGGAGCGTTGGCGATCGAGGCAACCCCGGAGGCAGCCGGTTAGTCGCAACGCCCTTCACCGGGATGGTCGAACCCTGGACCGTCGCGGTCACTCCAGGCGGTCGTGTGGACTGGTGAGCGCAGGACTCCCAGGTGTCGCCGAGCCTGCGCTCGCTGAAGCAGTACCCCCACGACGAGAGCGATCGAACACGACCGATCGGAAACGACAAGCGGCGCCGATTGGCGCCGCTTGTCATACCCGTCTCCCGTCCCTTCTTCCTAGACGCTTCCCGCTTCCACCGGCGCCTCCCCGAACTTCTCCGCCCATCGCGCCAGCGCGCAGAAGGCCTCGTCGAGACCGCGCCCCTTATCGGTCAGCTCGTACTCGACACGCACAGGGGTCTCCGGCACGACGATGCGCTCGATGAGCCCTTCGTGCTCGAGTTCGCGCAGTCGCTCGGCGAGCATGCGGTCGCTCATGTCGGGAATGGCGGCGGCAATGGCGTTGAAGCGCGTGCGCCCGCCGAGAAGGATCCTGAGAATGGCCCCCGTCCAGCGCTTGCCGATGAGTTCGACGGCACGGTGGAATCGGGGACAGAGCGCGATCGGGTGGGGTTCCGACATAGCGCCTCACTTACGCAAAAGAAGTTACTTGACAGAAGAACTAACCGTGCTTACCCTTACTCACAGAAAGTAAGCTACTCATCTGAGAGCGCAATGGGTCAACAGACCCATCTGAACCAGAGAGATCAGAAGTCGTTCTTCTACTACCACTTTATCACTCGTTGAGGATTCCTGCCATGACCGCTCCCGCCACCTCCCAGCTCTCGACCTGGTCGATCGACGCTTCGCATACCCACGTCGAGTTCGCGGTTCGTCACATGATGGTCGCCACCACCAAGGGGCGGTTTTCCGACGTGAAGGGGACCGTCGAGTTCGATGGCCAGAATCTGGCCACCGCCACGGTCAACGTCGAGATCGCCGTCGACTCCATCGACACCAAGCAGACGGATCGCGACAACCACCTCAAGTCGGCCGACTTCTTCGACGCCGCGAACCACCCGACCATCACCTTCAAGAGCACGCGCATCGTGCCGAAGGGCGGGAACGACTTCGACATCATCGGTGACCTGACGATCCGCGGCACGACCAAGGAAGTCGTGCTTTCGGGCGAGTCGAACGGCGTGCTGCGCGACCCGTGGGGGATGGACCGCGCGGGCTTCAGCGCCGCTGGCAAGATCAACCGTTTTGACTACGGGCTTCACTGGAACGCCGCCCTCGAGACCGGTGGCCTCGTCGTCGCGCAGGACGTGAAGATCGCCCTCGAAGTCGAGATCGTGAAGCCGGCCGCGTAAGTCGCTGGTGAAGGGAATCGCAAACGGCGCCGCGAGGCGCCGTTTGCACTCCCGTCTCCCATCCCGCCGGTCAGAACTTCTCGAACGACCGCGTCGGCGCCTTCTTCGCCTCGCCCACGTACACCCACCGCACGTCGCGGATGTAGCGCTGGGCTGCACGCTGTATGTCGAGGGGCGTCACGCTCCGCAGCTGCTGTTCGAAGCGCGCCACCGCGCGGATGTCTCCCTCGAACAGGTACGAGCGGGCGAGGAAGTCGGCCTGCTGCGTGTTCGATTCGTTGTCGAGGTAGAACTGGGTCAGGAACTGCTGCACGAGCCGGCCCAGCGCTTCCTCGTTGATCATCCCGGTACGCACGGCCGCGAGCTGCTGGCGCATGAGGTCGACGGTGAGTTCCGGTTGGACGGTGGTCACGTAGAATCCGCCGGCCGCAACGGCGCGCTCCACGAACGGCGCGTCTACCGCATAGGTCAGGTTGCGCCTCGAGCGAATCTCGCCAAAGAGCTGTCCCGCCAGCACGGCCGCCGTGATGCGCAGTGCGTAGTAGTCCTTGCTCCCGCCGCGCGGCCCCGCATAGCGTCCCATGATGTAGTTCGTGGGGAGCGAACGGTCGACGGCGTACGACGTGGCCTTGGTGCGCGGCAGCGTGTCCGGCAGCGTCCAGCTGTACGACCCCGCCGGGAGCTTCGCGAGGGTGAGCCCCACCAGGCGTTCGACCTTCGCCCGTGGAATATCCCCAACAACGACCAGCAGCATGCGCGACTTCACGACCTGCTCGCGCTGGAAGGCGCGCAGGTCGGCGACCGTGATGCGCGACAGCGAGGCCTCGGTCCCGGCGGGAGGTATCGCGTACGGATGTCCGGCGAAGGCCACCGAGTCGGCGAGGTACTCCAGCAGGGCGTCGGGCGAGTCCTGTCGCTGGCTCACCCCCAGCAGGAACTGGCGCCTGACGAGTTCGACCTCTGCGGTGTCGAGCGTCGGCTGCATGAGCCGCGAGGCGAAGATCGCCCAGGTGCTGTCGAAGGTGGTCCGCGTGGCGCGAATGCCGAGCACCGTCCAGTCGGGATCGGCGTCGGTGACGATTCCCGTGCCGAGTCGCGACATCAGGCGACGCAATCGATCCTTGGGATAGCTCCGCGTGCCGCGCTCGGTCGCCTCGAGGAAGAACGGCTCGATCCCCACGTTGGCCCACGTCACCTGCCGCGTCCCGCCCAGCAGGTACAGGTTGGCCACCGCGATGTCGCCCGCCGTCTGCCGCTGGATGACGCGTATGCCGCCGGTCTCGTACGTGACCGTCCCGGTGTCCGCGGCGACCGTACCGTCAGCCGCAACACGCGGCGGCACCTGCGCCCTGACGGCGACGGGGGACCAGATTGCCACGAGTAGCGCGGCAAGCATCGGGCGGGCAAGGCAGCGGCGGAGCGCGGGGCGACGCGCGAGCTCGAGCGCGCGATGCGGACCGTTCCTTCTCGTCGTCTCGTCCTCTCGTCCTCTCGTCTTCGGCGCCTTGCTCATTGCACCACCTTCGGCAGCAAGTCGCTCTCCTTCAGGTTGATCCGCTTGCGCGCCTCGGGATCGATCAGCACCCCCACGATCCTCGGCTTCCCGACGATGTACTTCCGCGCATAGCCCTGCAGGTCGACGAGCGACTGCTTCGCCATCCCGTCGATGTAGCCCATGTAGTACTCCAGCCCGGAGACCGCCCACCAGAAGCCTAACGTGTGGGCAAAGCCGCTCGCACGGTCCTCGCCGTAGGCGGTGCTCACCGCGCGCTCGGCCTTCACATTGGCCAGCTGCTCCGGCGTGATGTAGCCGGCGTCGCCGAACTTGCTGATCTCGCGATCGAGCGCCGCGAGTGCGTCCTTCAGTTGCTCAGGCGTCGTCTGCCCCATGACCGAGATGGGCCCCTTCTGGTCCAGCGTGTAGTAGTTCACGCCAACCGACTGGAAGAGTCCCGTGTCGACGAGGCGCTGCTGCAACGGCGACACCGGCTGATTCAGTGCGTCGCTGAAGACGTCGGCGGCATACGTCCCCGCCGCGTCCTTCCGCACGCTGGGCCCCTGCCACTGGATCATGACCGTGACGGCGTTGACCGGCTGCTCGACGATCACCGCTTCGTTCGCCGTGAGCGCCGGGATGGGGGGGATGGGATCCTTCACGAACGGGTCGTCTCCCTTCTTCCAGTCGCCGAAGACCTCCTCCGCCAGCTGAAAGACGCGCGCCGGGTCCACGTCACCGGCGACGATGAGCGCCGAGTTGTTGGGCACGTAGTACTTCTTCTGGATCTCACGCATCTTCTCGGGCCCCACGCTCTGCAGCACGGGACGCTCGCCGATGATGTTCTTGCGGCTCCATTGCCCGGGATAGGTGCGCTTCCCGATGGCCTCCTGCAGGGCGAAGAAGGGCGACGCCTCGTTGCGATCGTACTCGCCCAGCACGACCTGCCGCTCCCGTTCCAGCTCCTCCCGCAGGAACTTCGGCTCCCGCAGCGCGGCCGCGATGAGGCGCATGGCTCCCTCGAGCGAGTCCTTGGGGAGCGTCATGTAGTAGTTGACGCGTTCTTCCTGCGTCGTCCCGTTGAAGACGGCGCCGAGCTCCGACGCGCGGTCGATGAACTGGTCGGGGAGCGGCAACTGCGCGTTGGCCTTGAAGAACATGTGCTCGTACATGTGCGCGAGCCCTTCGTAGCCCGGCGGTTGCGTGAACGATCCGTTGCGCACGTTGATCTCCACGGTCGCCAGCGGGACCCCGTGGTTCTCGGCCACGATGATCTCCATCCCGTTGGCCAGCACCTTCTGGTGGATCCACTTCTCGAGGCTCGCGCGCTGGGCGTGGGCGCGCGGCGCGAGTAGCGCGTGCGGCGCCAGGGCGAGCGCGAAGAGCGATGCGGCACGCAGAAGATGAGAGGACGAGAGGACGAGACGACGAGGGAAGGCCTTCACTCGGGTCCTCTCGCCCGGTCGTTCACGGAGCATGTTCGAGCTGGCAATCGGTAAGGGCATCACGTCCTCAGCTGACGAGCGCCGCTGGCGGGGGAATCCCGCCGCGGCTTTCTTTCCCAGCACTATGACTCAAACGCCTGCGGCCATCGCTGCGTTCGTCGAGGCGGCGCGTGGACGACTCGCGGCCGAGCGCTTGCGCGCGAACGAGCCGCTCGCTCCATACACCACGTTCAGGATCGGCGGTCCCGCCGACGTGCTGTACGATGCCACCACTGCGGACGATCTGGCAGAGGCGGTGATGCTCGCCCGCCGCACCGACACGCCGTACTTCGTGCTCGGGCTCGGGGCCAACATTCTCGTCGGTGACCGGGGCTTTCGCGGTGTGGTGATCCGGAACGCGGCGCGCGGCCACCGTTTCCTGGACGACACGACCCTCTGGGCGGAGAGCGGGACGACGATCCGCGACCTGATCTTCGTGGCGATCGAGCGCGGGCTGTCGGGGCTCGAGCACTACATCGGCATCCCCAGCACGGTGGGCGGCGCCGTCTGGCAGAACCTGCACTTCCTGTCGCCGGCCCCGGAGCGGGCGCGCACGATGTACATCGCCGAGGTGGTGGAGTCGGTCGAGTTGCTCACCGGGACGGGGGAGCGGGTGATCGTCGATCGTGACGCCATGGCATTCGGCTACGACACCTCGCGGCTGCACTCCTCGGGCGAGGTGGCACTCGCCGTCACCTTTCGCCTAACGCCCGGCGACCCGTTCACGATGCATCGCATCCTGCAGGAGAACCTGAGCTGGCGCGGGGCGCGGCACCCCTGGCTCGAGATTCATCCCAGCGCCGGCTCGATCTTCCAGAAGATCGAGGGGGTCGGCGCCGGGCGCCTGATCGATCAGTGCGGGCTCAAGGGGTTCCGGATCGGCGGGGCGCAGATCTCGCACATTCACGCCAACATCATGGTGAACCTCGGCCACGCGACGGCCGCCGACGTGCGCGCGCTCATTGCACACGCCCAGCACGCGGTGGCCGAGAAGTTCGGAGAGCAGTTGCAACCCGAGGTCGGCTTCATCGGGGAATTCTAGCGGCGCTTCCGGTCCAGGAAGGGCCCCATGTGCTCCAGCGCCGCCTTGAGCTGTGGGACCGGCGCAGTGTAGGCGAAACGCAGGAAGTCGTTGGCCCGGTGCGACCCGAAGTCACGCCCTGGCGTGAGGGCGACCCCGGTCTCGTGCAGCAGCTCACGCGTGAAGTTCCATGCGTCGTGCGAGAACGCGCTGCAGTCGGCGTACACGTAGAACGCCCCGTCCGGCTTGCAGGCGACGGCAAGCCCGATCGCGTCGAGCGCCGGCACCACGTAGTCGCGCCGAACCTTGAGCTCGGCGCGTTGCGCCTCGTAGATCGCCGTGCTTTCCGGCTCCATCGCCGCCACGCCAGCCCACTGCGACGGCGCCGCCGCCGAGATGAACATGTGCTGCGACATCCGCAGCGTGGCCTCGAAGTACGGCTCGGGGATAACCATCCATCCAAGGCGCCAGCCCGTCATGCTGTAGTACTTGGAAAACGAGTTCACCACGAAGACGTCATCGCCTAACGCTGCCGCGGTCTGCGGGTGCGCGTCGTACGTGAGGCCGTGATAGATCTCGTCGACGATGAGCGTCCCGCCGCGCTCGCGCACCACCTCGTGGATGGCGCGCAGTTCGTCGTCGGGGATCGTGGTCCCCGTCGGGTTGGCCGGCGACGCCGCCAGCACGCCGCGCGTCGTGTCGCTCCAGTGGCGATCCACGAGCTCCGCCGTCAGCTGAAAGCGCTCCGCCGCTCCGACGGGGACATGACGGGCCTTGGCGCCGCAGAAGGTGAGCAGCGCGCGGTTGGACGGGTAGCCCGGGTCGGCCATCAGGAACTCGTCCCCTGGATTGGCCAGCACCCCAAAGGCCATCGTCAGCGCCCCCGATGCCCCTGACGTCACGAGGATGCGCTCCGCCGGAACCGAGACGCCGTAGCGCGTGGAGTAGTGCCGCGAGATGGCCGCACGCAGTTCGGGGATGCCGGCGGGGATGGTATAGCGCGTCTCGCCGCGCCGCATCGCCTCGACGGCAGCGTTGACCACGCGCTCAGGGGTGGGAAAATCCGGTTCGCCCACGCACATCAGCCGCACGTCCTTCCCCGTACGGATCATCTCCATCGCTTCGCCGTAGATCGCGACAGCGTAGAACGGCTCGGTCTCCTGCGCGCGAGTGGCGATGCGCGGAATGGGCGGGAGCTGGATGGAGGGATGCACGTGAGGCCGGATCGGAGTGCGAGAAGGAGTGCCGTGGGCGACGGGCGGGGCGCGCGGGGCCCGGTCTGCCTCCTAAAGCAACGCACCCACGATGCAGGGGGCAACCGGCCGATCGGACGCGCCGTGTCGTTATCCTTCGTCCCGCGCGCGACGGCGGTGGTCACCGCACGATCGTCCGTCGCGCATCGCCTCTCGCCCTCCACCTCCCACCTCGGCAGTGTCGCTCCTCTCCATTCAGCAGCTCACCATCGCGTTCGGCGGCCCCGCCGTCCTCGACGGCGCCTCCTTCTCCATCGAGCGCGGCGAGCGCGTCTCGCTGGTAGGACGCAACGGGGCGGGGAAGAGCACGCTGATGAAGCTGCTGGATGGCTCGATACTCCCCGACGCTGGAGAGATCGTCCGTCAGGGCGGCGTCACGGTGGCGCGCCTGGAGCAGGACATCCCGGACGGAGTGCACGGGACGATCTACGACGTGGTCGCAGAGGGCTTGGGCGAGGACGGGCGCCTCCTCTCGCGCTATCACGAGGCCTCGCTGCGGGTCGGTGTCGACCCCTCCCAGTCGAACCTCAAGGCGCTCGACCGGCTGCACCATGCGATCGACGCGGCCAATGGCTGGCGACTGCACACGCGGGTCGAAACCGTCCTCGCGCACCTGGGGCTCGATCCCGACATCGCCTTCGACCGCGCGTCCGGCGGACGCAAGCGTCAGGCACTCCTCGCCCGCGCACTCGTCAGGCAGCCCGACGTCCTCCTGCTGGACGAGCCGACCAACCATCTCGACATCGACGCGATCGAGTGGATGGAGGGCTACCTCATCGAGACCGGGATCACCCTCCTCTTCGTCACCCACGACCGCGCCTTCCTGCGCCGGCTGGCGACGCGCATCCTCGAACTCGACCGCGGAAAGCTCGTCGACTGGGGGCGGGACTACGACACGTACCTCGTGCGCAAGGAGGAAGCACTGGCCGCCGAACAGAAAGCGTGGGACGAGTTCGACCGCAAGCTGGCGATCGAGGAGAAGTGGATCCGCACCGGCATCCAGGCGCGCCGCACGCGCAACGAGGGGCGCGTGCGCGCGCTCGAGGCCATGCGCGTGGAGCGCACCGCGCGGCGCGAGCGCGTGGGGACGGTGAGGCTGGCCGCCCAGGAGAGCGAGCGCTCCGGACGCCTGGTGATCGAGGCGCGCGACGTCGCCTTCTCCCACGGGGCGCGCGAGATCGTGCGCGGCTTCTCGACCACCATCATGCGCGGTGACCGCGTGGGCTTCATCGGCCCGAACGGCTCCGGAAAGACGACGCTCCTCCGACTCCTGTTGGGTGAGCTCGAACCACTGGCGGGGAGCATCCGTCACGGGACGGGGCTCGAGATTGCCTACTTCGACCAGCTGCGGGACACGCTCGATCCGGAGCGTTCGGTCTTCGACTCGATCGCCGATGGCGCCGAGTGGGTGCAGCTGGCGAGCGGGCGGAAGCATGTGCACGGCTACCTGCAGGACTTCCTCTTCACGCCGGACCGGGCACGGACTCCCGTGCGCGCCCTGTCAGGCGGCGAGCGGAATCGCCTGCTGCTGGCGCGTCTCTTCACGCGCTCGTTCAACGTGCTGGCGATGGACGAGCCCACCAACGACCTCGACATCGAGACGCTCGACCTGCTGGAGGAACTCCTTCTCGAGTACAGCGGGACGCTCCTCCTGGTGAGCCACGACCGCGAGTTCCTCGACCACGTGGTCACCAGCACGCTGGTGATGGAGGGGAAGGGGACGGTGGGCGAGTACGCCGGTGGCTACAGCGACTGGGTGCGACAGCGTCCGGCGCCGACGATCATCGCCGAACCGAAGGCGGCGTCCGTCGCGACGCCATCGCCCGCCCCTCGCAAGAAGGACAAGCCGCGCAAGCTCTCGTTCCGCGAGCAGAAGGAACTGGACGAGCTTCCCGATCGCATCGACGCGCTCGAGCAGGAGAGGACGTCGCTCTTCGCGGCGCTTGGCGACCCGGCGTTCCTGCGCGACGGCGCCGCCGTGAGTGCGGCCAAGGCACGACTCACGGCGATCGACGAGGAGGCGTCAGCTGCAATGGCGCGATGGGAGGAACTCGAGGCGATCGCGGCATCGGGCGCGGGGTAGGGCAGTGCCGGTCCGCTCCACGAGCACTCGTTCCCGCCTTACGGTCGCCCCCCGTCGCGCTTCCACGCGTCATACCGTCGCCGCAACGTCTTCACCGGGTTGGGATCCTCCTCCGGCGTCGTGTTCTCGTCGGTGACGTTGAGGGACATCCGGTACGTCCCGTCGTTGAACGACGCGCCGTTGGTCGACGACGAGTCGGCCGCGACGAGATACGCCACGTGCGCCGTGCGTGAGGTGCAGGCCGCCTTGGTCTGCGGCATGGGTTGGCTCGCGCAGCTGCAGCGCTTGTCGCCGCCGGCAGCGTCCGCCGCCTCCATCGCCGCCATCACGCGATCTTCCAGCGTCCCCTTCGTGCGTTCGAGCGCCTGCACCGCGTTCTGCACCACCGCGTACGAGGCGAGGATGTTTCCCTGGATGGAATAGTAGATCTCCGTCCCGGCCACCTGTCCCTGCACGCTGTTGCTCGCCACCCCGTTCTTCGCGCCAGAGAAGCCCGCAAAGCGCCCCTGCAGGTCGACGATGCCGAACTGGCGCGTCTGGATGAGCGTGTCGGCCATGAGCATCGAGAGGATGGCTGACGGGTGCGTCCCCTTCGCCAGCTCGGCGAAAATCAGTGACTGGTTCGCACGCGTGCGATCGACCCCAGCCTGTGCCGCCGCGACACCGAACCCGGGGGCGATGATCGCCTGCACGTCCATCAGTCCCTTGGCGGGAAAGCGTGCAAACCCGGCCTGTGGAACGCACGTCGCCGACGAGACGACCAGCCGCCCGGTCGCGCGATCGACGGCGATCACCGACCAGGTCGCCCGCGCCACGGAGGGACACAGGAGCAGAATCGCAGCGAGCGGGATTCGAAGACGAGCGAGCATCGTGGCGGTCGGAGAGAGTGGTGGATGATCGGCGCTCACGGCGGCGGCCGCGCGCGACGAGAATCGTCCCCCTGCGCGGCCTCGGCAAGGTGGCACCGTGGGAACGTGGCTCGCGGTGCTCGCGACGCCGCGACATTCTTCGGCCTCTCCACGCCGATCTCCACTCCCGATCCCAGCCCGATGCGCCATCCTCGTCGGTCCCGCCCGTTTCGCCCAACCTTGCGATCGCCCCTCGCCGCGGTCGCGGCGCTCGTCTCCCTGATCGCCGCGACGCCATCGCGGGCACACGCGCAGGGCGCCAATCTCACGGCGCTCCACACGGCAATCGACAAGAAAGCGGTCGAGATCGAGGCGAAGGTGGTCGCCTGGCGCCGCGACATTCACCAGCACCCCGAGCTCTCCTTCCAGGAAACGCGGACGGCCAAGCTCGTCGCCGACCACCTCAAGTCGCTGGGGCTCGAGGTCCAGTCCGGTGTCGGCGGAAACGGCGTGGTCGGCATCCTGCGCGGGGGCAAGCCGGGCCCGGTGGTGGCGCTGCGCGCCGACATGGACGCCCTCCCCGTGACCGAACTCGTCGACCTTCCGTTCAAGAGCACCGTGCGCGCGGTGTACAACGGCCAGGAGACGGGGGTGATGCACGCCTGCGGTCACGACAACCACGTCGCCATCCTGATGGGAACGGCCGAGGTGCTCGCGGGGATGAAGGCGCAGCTCCCCGGCACCGTGAAGTTCATCTTCCAGCCGGCCGAGGAGGCACCGCCGGTCGGCGGCGCGGGCCCGATGATCGAGGCAGGGGTGCTCGAGAATCCCAAGGTCGATGCGATCTTCGGCCTGCACGTCGGCCCCGGCCCGTTAGGCGGCGTCTCGTGGCGCCCCGGGGCCACCGCCGCGGCTGGCGACATCTTCCGCATCGTGGTGCACGGCAAGCAGACGCACGGCGCCTACCCTGCCGCGGGCGTCGATCCCATCGTCGTCGGCTCGCAGATCGTGCTGGGCCTGCAGACGATCATTAGCCGCCAGTCGGACCTCACCACCGCTCCCGCCATCCTGACCGTCGGCGCTTTCCACTCCGGGCTCCGGGAGAACATCATCCCCGACAGCGCCTGGATGATCGGGACGATCCGCACGCTCGACCCCGGGATGCGCACCGAGATCCACCAGCGGATGAAGCGCACCGCCGAACTCATCGCCCAGAGCGCCGGCGCCACCGCCGACGTCAAGATCGAGCTCGGTTACCCAGTCACCGTGAACACCCCGGCGCTCGCCCGGCGCATGGTGCCGTCGCTGCAGCGCGTCGTTGGCGCCGACAGGACCACCGAGACACGCCCCGGCACCGCGGGCGAGGACTTCTCGCGCTACCTCGAGAGGGTCCCCGGCTTCTTCTTCTCCCTGGGCGTCACTCCCGCTGACAAGGACCCGCGGACAGTCGCCGCCAATCACTCACCACTCTTTTTCGCCGACAAGTAGGCACTCCCCGTCGGCGTGCGCCTGATGTCCAGCGTTGCCGTCGACTTCCTCGCCCAAGGCGCGCAGGTGCAGCCGTAGCCTCGCGAGTCCCCACTCGTTCTCTCGTCCTCTCGTGGAAGATTCGATCCTCGACGCCGCCCCGACACTCCGCGCGCGCTATCAGCTCGAGCGCGAGCTCGGGCGCGGCGGCATGGCGCGGGTCTACCTCGCCGAGGAGCGGAAGCACCGCCGACAGGTGGCGATCAAGGTGCTGCACCCCGAGATCGCGGCGTCGTTGGGCACCGAGCGGTTCCTTCGGGAGATCGGGATCGTCGCCCAGCTCGCGCATCCGCACGTCGTGCCCCTCATCGACTCGGGCGAGGCGGACGGGCTGCTGTACTACGTGACACCGTACGTGCGCGGTGGCTCGCTGCGCGATCGCCTGCAGCGCGAGCCGCGCCTCTCGCTCGATGACACCCTGCGCATCGCCCGCGAGCTCGGCGCCGCGCTCGATCACGCGCACCGCGCGGGCTTCATCCATCGCGACGTCAAACCGGAGAACATCCTCTTCGCCGACGGCATGGCGCTCCTCACCGACTTCGGCGTCGCGCGCGCCTTCGAGGCGATCTGCGAGGAACGATCCGTCTCCCCCGCGACCGCAGTCACCACGGCGGGGCTCGCGCTGGGCACGCCGGCGTACATGAGTCCCGAGCAGGCGGCCGGGGAGCGTGACATTGGCGTCGCGAGCGACGTGTACAGCCTGGCCTGCGTGATCTACGAGGCGCTGGCGGGAGAACCCCCTTTCAGCGGATCGTCGGCGCGTCGCCTGATGGCGCGTCATATCACGGAGGCGCCGCCTCCGCTGCGCACGCGGCGCCCCGAGGTTCCCGCCGGTGTCGACGCCGCCGTGACGCGTGCGCTGGCCAAGGATGCCGCACAGCGTTTTCCCTCGGCGGGCGCTTTTGTCGAGGCGATCGCCAACGCCGTCGACGACGCGCGCCGCAGCGACAGCGCACCACAACTCGCGCGGCGCGCCACCCACAGCATTGCCGTCCTCCCCTTCGTCAACGCCTCGCCCGATGCCGCCAACGAGTACCTGAGCGACGGCATCACCGACGAGATCATCGACGCGCTGTCCAAGGTGCGCACGCTGCGCGTCGCATCACGCACCTCGGTCTTCGCGCTCAAGGGACGATCGCTCGACGTGCGCGCCATTGGTGCCATGCTCGGCGCCACCGTGGTGCTCGAGGGAAGCGTGCGCCGCCAGGGCGACCGCCTGCGTGTCACGGCGCAGCTCACCGCGACCGACGATGGCCGCCTGCTCTGGTCGCAGCGCTACGACCGCGAGCTGCAAGACGTGTTCACGGTGCAGGATGAGCTGGCGCGTACGATCGTGACCACGCTGCGCGCCACCTGGCTCGCCGACATCGGCGACCCCGCGCCCAAGCGCGGCACGGAGAGCGTCGCCGCCTACGGCCACTACCTGCGCGGACGGTGGGCGATGAACCAGCGGACCGATGCCGCCACGCACGATGCCATCGACCACTTCGAGCGCGCCATCGCCGAAGACCCGGCCTACGCACTGGCCTACACGGGGCTTGCCGACGCCTACGCGCTCCACGTCGACTATCGCAGCGTGCCCTCCAGCGAGGGGCTCGAGCGCGCGGTGCGCTACGCGCGCAAGGCGCTCGACATCGACGAGGGACTGGCCGAAGCGCACACCTCGCTCGGCTGGGCGCTCTTCATCTACTTCTGGGAGTTCGAGACCGCGCGCAGCGAGTTCCGGCGAGCCCTGGAACTCGATCCGCGCTATCCCACCGCGCACCAGTGGTACGCCTTCTTCCTGGCCGCCGTTGGTCGACTGGACGAGGGGTTGGTCGAGGGACACACCGCGCAGGAGCTCGACCCCGCCTCCGTGTCGATCCGCCGTACGGTGGGATGGCTGTACTACTACGCACGCCGATTTGACCGCGCGCGCTACCACCTCGAGCGGGCCATCGAGATGAATCCCACGTCCGAGGAATCGTATCGGATTCTCGGGCTCTCGCTCGCCGTCGAGGGACGCGCGCAGGAAGCCGTCGCCACGCTCCGCGAGGCGATCGCGATGCCTGGTGCCGGCACGCTCACGCAGGGAACGCTCGCCTACGCCCTGGACCGCGCCGGACTGCACGACGAGGCCTCGACATTGCGCGCGTCGCTCGAGGCCCGCGCCGCACGCGAGTACATCTCCTCCACCTCGATCGCCACCGCCTACATGGCCTCCGGCGACCATGCGCGCACCCTCGACTGGCTCGAACGCGCCCACGCCGAGCGCAGGGGATGGGTCGTCTACCTCAACGTGAACCCGTTGATGGACCATCTCCGCGGAGAGCCCCGCTTCGCGGCGCTCATCGAACGAATGGCCCTCCCCGCCGGATAACGCCTTCGTCTTCCCGTCTGCTCGTCCTCTCGTCTTCTCCCTTCAGTCCGACGGCATCTCCTCGCGCCCAGCGCCATCGCGCTCCGCACGCCACCACGACGCGGCGACCCCCGCTGCGAGAATCGCCGCGACCATCCCCAGGAGCCAGAAGTTGAAGTTCGGCCCCAGGTAGTCCTTGAGCAGGTCGGCCACCAGCATCTTCACCCCGACCAGCCCGAGGATCGCCGCCAGCGAGACCTTGAGGTAGCGGAACTTCTCGATCGCCCCCGCCAGCGCGAAGTAGAGCGAGCGGAGCCCGAGGATCGCGAAGACGTTGCTCGTGAAGACGAGGAACGGATCGGTCGTGATTGCGAAGATCGCGGGAATGGAGTCGACGGCGAAGATCAGGTCCGTTGTCTCCACCAGCACCAGCGCCACGGCCAGCGGCGTCAGGACCCACTTTCCCGCCTGCCGCACGGCGAAGTGCTGCTCGTGATAGGTCGGCGTGATGGGGAAGGCGCGCCGCAGGAGTCGCAACACGACGCCGTCGCCCGGCGTCTCGCCTTCCTCCTCTTCCTTCGCCAGCAGCATCTTGGCCGCCGTGTACACCAGGAACGCGCCGAAGAGGTAGAGGATCCAGTGATACCGCGCGATGAGCGAGGCGCCTAACAGGATCATCGAGCCGCGCATCACCAGCGCCCCGAGGATCCCCCAGAACAGGACGCGATGCTGGTACAGCGCCGGCACGCGCATGTACTGGAAGATCATCGCGATGACGAAGACGTTGTCGGCCGACAGCGAGAGTTCGATCACGTACCCCGTGAAGAACTTCACCGCCGCCAGCCGCCCGTTGTTCATCAGCCCGTCGAGCTTGTCGACGTGCGTCCCCAGCCCGAGCCAGTGGTGCTCGTAGAGGAAGTACACGAGCACCCCGAAGCAGGCCGCGAGGAACGCCACGGCCACGGTGAAACGCAGCGCCTCCTTGATGGAGACGACATGCGCCTCCTTGTTCAGGACGCCGAGGTCGATCGCGAGGACGAGGAGCACAAAGGCGAGGAATCCGCCCCATGCCCACAGTTCGGGATTGATGGCAGTACCCTGGGTCAGCGGGTGATGGCGAGCGGCATCATCGAGCTAGGACGCGTCCAGTGCTTCGGCCGCCGACAGCGCTTCTTCCCACGCCTGCATGGCGTCCGCCAGCGCGACTTTGGTCTCGTCGAGCTCACGCGACAACGTCGTGGCCTGCGCGTGTCCGTCCGGACGAGTGTACAGCGACGCATCGGCCAGCGCTGCGTCGAGTTCGGACACCTTCTGTTCCAGTAACGTCACCCGCTCCTCCGCCCGTTCCGCCGCGCGCCGGATATCGCGCGCGTTCCCGCGCCGCTTGGAGTCGGTCTCGGTGCGCTTTCTCGCCTCGGCCTTCTCCTGCGCCTTCCGCTCCGCGGCCGCCGCCGATTCACGCGTCGCGCGTGCCGTCGCCTCGCGTTCTCGCTGCTCCTCGAACTCGGCGAAGTCCCCGTCGAAGACGCGAATCTTCGTGTCGCGAAGCTCCCACACGCGCGTCACCAGCTTGCGCAGCAACTCGCGGTCGTGGCTCACGAGGACCACCGTCCCAGTGAAGCGCTCGATCGCATCCTCGAGTTGCTCGATCGATTCCACGTCGAGGTGGTTCGTCGGCTCGTCGAAGACCAGCAGGTTGGCCTCCTCCAGCATCATCATCGCCAGCGCCACGCGCGCGAGCTCACCCCCCGAGAGCGACGAGGCGGTGCGCATCACCTCGTCGCCCGAGAACTGGACCATCCCCAGATGCCCCTGGATCGTGCCGCGCTCCCACATCGGGCGCATGTCGCCAATGATGTCGTACAGCGACTTGTGCCGCGGGACGTTGGCGAAGTCCTGCCGGTACATCGCCGCCTTGGTCCCGCCCCCCATCTTGATCTCGCCCGAGGCCAGCGCTCGCTCGCCGAAGAGCGCCTTGAGCAAGGTCGACTTCCCCGTGCCGTTCGGCCCGATCAAGCCAATCACGTCCCCGCGGCGAATCCATTCCGTGAAATCGCGCAGCAGGACGCGTTCGCCGATCGCCACCGTGGCGTGATCGAACACCGCCACCTGGTCCCCGCCGCGCTCACCTGGCGGGAAGCGCACCGCCATCGCCGACTCGTCGTCGGGCGGGGCACTCAGGCGCGGGAGCCACGCCAGCCGTTTGCGCCGCCCCTTCGCCTGCTTCGTGTTCGTGCCCGCGATGTTGCGCCGGATGTAGTCCTCTTCCTTCGCGATGGCCTTCGATTGTTTGTCGAAGGCGCGCTGTTGCGAGAGCCGCCGCTCGGCGCGCTGCGTCACGAAGTGCGCGTAGCCGCCGTCGTACGCCGTCGCCGAGAGATCCTCCAGGTGCAACACGTGGTCGACGATACGGTCCAGGAAGGCGCGGTCGTGTGAGATCACCAGCACCGTCTCGCGCGTCTCGCGCAGGTACTCCTCCAGCCAGCGCGTCGTCTCCAGGTCCAGGTGGTTCGTCGGCTCGTCCAGCAGCATGACGTCGGCCGGGATCACCAGCTGGCGCGCCAGCGCCACGCGTCCACGCTCGCCGCCACTCAGGTGCGACAGCGCCTCGTGGCGCGCCTGCGCGGGATCGAAGCCGAGCCCCGCGAGCACCGCGTCGACACGCGAGACGTAGGAGTAGCCCCCCTCGTGCTCGAAACGCTCCAGGTCACGCGCGTAGCGCCTGAGTTGCTGCTCGCTGACGCTGTCCCCCGCATGGGCAAGCGCGTCGGCCTGCCGCGCGAGGTCGCCCTCGAGGTCAATCAACTCGCGGAAAGCGTCGGCCACCGCGCCCCACACCGTGGTGGCGCCCGGGAACTCGCGATGCTGGTCGAGCACGGCGATGCGGAGCCCCGGCGTCTTGGCGATCGTCCCGACGGTGGGGCGCTGCTCCCCGGTGAGCATCCGGAAGAGCGTCGTCTTCCCCGAGCCGTTGCGCCCGATCACCCCCCACTTTTCTCCCTCGCCAACCGTGAACGTGAGGTCGCGAAGGATCGGGGTTGCGCCGAAGGAGACGCCGACGCTGTTGAAGGAGAACTGCGTCAACCCGCCCACTCCTTCCACGTCGCTTCGGCCAGCCCCACGGTCAGCTTGTGCTGACAACGCGCCAGCGGCACGCGCAGCATCAGTGGCTCGTCGGCCAGCTTCTCCAGCCAGCGATCGTCCGAGTACCGCGCCACGCCAAGCCCAAGCTCCTGGAAGCGCTTCGACTCCCGGTCGATGAGCGCCTCGACCCCGAACTTCTGCGCAAATCGCTTCAGCTCGCCCAGCGACGCCGCCCGTTCGTTCAGGTCGACGAAGTGCGTCTTGATGCGGCGCTCGGCAAAGAACCGCAGCGCCTTTCGGGTGTCAGCGCTCTTCTTGGTGCCGAAGATTTGGACCTCGATCATGCCGGGGAGTCTAACAGGGCCGAGTGGCGCTCCTCCAGCCAGCGGACCTTTGGCGCGGTGGGCCGGATCGTTACGCTGGGGCAGGATGTACCTTGCCGACGCCCAGAGGCCCGCACGGCGACTCGCGTGACTGAACCGTCTCTCCCAAACGCGCTCCACAGCAGCTATCACCCGGCGTGGTGGCTCTCCAACCCGCATGTCAGCACCATGTGGGGGAAGTTCTTTCGATCCCGGCCGCCCCTCGAGGCCCGCGTCGAGCGCTGGGACACCCCCGACGGCGACATCGTCGATGTCGTGCGCACGACGGCACCCGACGACGCGCCCACCTTCCTCCTCCTCCACGGGCTGGAGGGGACGCTTCGGTCCCACTACGCCGCCGGCACGCTCCGTGAGGCGCAACGGCACGGGTGGCAGGCCAACCTCCTGCTCTTTCGCTCCTGCAACGGCGAGCCCAATCGGGCCGCGCGCTCCTACCATTCCGGTGAGACGACCGACCTGCAGTTCACCATCGAGCGGCTGCTCGACGAGCGCCCGCGTGCCCCGCTCGTGCTGGCTGGCGTTTCGTTAGGCGCCAACGTCCTGCTCAAGTGGCTGGGCGAACGAGGGGCGACAATCGCACCCCACGTCGCCGCCGCCGTCGCCGTCTCCACCCCGTTCGACCTCGCGCGCTCCTGCGCCCACATCGACAGCGGCTTCGCCCGCGTCTACGCCTGGAACTTCCTCAAGACGCTCAAGGCCAAGGCCCTCGAGAAGATCCGGCAGCACCCCGGCATCGCCGACCCGGCACGCGTCGCGGCCGCCAACTCGCTCTGGGCCTTCGACGACGCCTTCACATCGGTCGTCCACGGGTTCGAAGACGCCGCCGATTACTACTACCGCTCGTCGTCGATCCGGTACCTGCACGCCGTCCGCGTCCCGACGCTCCTGCTCAGCGCACGCGACGACCCCTTTCACCCGCCCGAGATCCTGCACGAGGTCGAGCGCATCGCCCAGCAGAACCCCTCGCTCCACCTCGAATTCCCCGCACACGGCGGACACGTGGGCTTCGTTGAGGGCCGCCACCCGGCGCGCACGTCGTACTACATGGAGCGCCGCATCGCCGACTTCGCCAGCGCCCAGCTCGCTGCACGTCCGGAGCAGTCGCGTCGAGCCCCCGCTATGGAGCCCCCGTCATCGGAGCGTTAGGATAGCAGCACCTCCGGCATCAGCGCCGACATCCCTCGACTTCTCGTCCACCAGTCCTCTCGTCTTCTGCGCCTGTGAGTGACGCCGCGCTCTTCATCGCCTTCTTCGGAGGACTCATGATCCTCCGCTTGCTCGTGGCGACGGTCGCGTTCCTCGTCATCCTCCCGCCGGGAGATCGCTGCCCCAACTGCGACCACCCGACGCTCCGCGTCGAGTCGCTCCTGTACGACCACGTCCTTCGGTGGTTCCGCAAGAGCTGGTGCATCGAGTGTGGCTGGCACGGGCTCCTGAGACGCGGCCCGCTCTCCGAGCCCACTCCCGAGCGCCACTACTCCGGGCAGCGTTAGGCGTCCGCGCACGTCGGTCGCGCCCCCGCCGCCGCGTGGCAGCCCTACGCCAAGCGACGTGACATGACGTGCACGCCCAGCCAGTCGGGCCAGTTGCCGGTGAGTTCGAAGAAGTCCTCGAAGTAGGCGAGTCCCGCCTCCTCGAGGTCGGCGATGAGATCCTGCATCGCGTCATCCTCCGGAATGGGGCCCACGCACACCAGCTCCCCTTCCACGCGGAATTCGTCGACGGTGAGCCCCAGGCGTTCATCGATGGCAGCCCGCGAGATCCCGCTGCGTTCGAACGCTTCCTTGCGAATCACCAGGGCCGGATGTCCGGCGGGAAGAAAGAGTGGCATGAGTCGAGTCTCGTGGAGGTCAGCGGCGCAGGCTAACGCGCCGCTCGCGCGGGAGTAAGCGGGACTATGGATCGGAACGATTCGCACCAGCGGTCGCCCGCCGGCCGTTGCTCGGCGCTGCCCGCAAACCGTCGACCATTCGCGAGACGCCCGGTAGCTTGTCCAAGATGAGCCCTGTCAACGAGCACGACTTCGATGTCATCGTCGTCGGGGCCGGTCACGCCGGCACCGAAGCGGCCGTCGCCGCCGCCCGCGCCGGCGCGAGCGTTGCCCTCGTCACGAGCGCACTCGAGACGATCGGCCAGATGTCGTGCAATCCGGCCATCGGCGGGGTCGCCAAGGGAACGGTTGTGCGCGAGGTCGACGCGCTGGGCGGCATCATGGCCCGCGCCACCGACCTCGCGATGCTCCAGTTCCGGATGCTCAATCGCGGAAAGGGGGCCGCTGTCTGGGCACCGCGCGCGCAGTGCGATCGCGGGCTCTATCGCCGAGCGGTCCGCACCCTCCTCGAACAACACCCCTCGCTCCACACGATTCAGGGAACGGTCGCCCGCCTCCTGCTGGATCACGACGGGCGAACGGTCCACGGCGTCGAGACGCTGGAGGGACGGCGGTTCGGCGCCAAGGCAGTGGTGATCACCGCCGGCACCTTCCTCCGCGGCCGCATCCACATCGGCACCGAGACAAGGATCGCCGGCGGGCGCGCGGGCGAAGGGGCCGCCCTTCACCTCGCCGAACAGCTCGATCGCTGCGGACTCGAGGTGGCGCGCTTCAAGACGGGGACTCCCCCACGCATCGACGGGCGCAGCGTCCGCTTTGATTCGCTCGAACGCCAGGCCAGCGAAGTCGACCAGTTCGACTACTCATGGTCTCACTTCTGGACGACTCCACGACGGCACCAAAGCGGCACTAGACATCCGGACCAGATGGAGTGCTGGATTACCCACCTGGGCGAGCCGGGAAAGCGCATCATCGAGGAGAATATCGGGAAGTCGGCGATGTACGGTGGCGCCATCGCCTCGCGTGGCCCTCGCTACTGCCCGTCCGTCGAGGACAAGATCGTCAAGTTTCCGACCGCCGAGCGACACCAGGTCTTCCTCGAACCCGAGGGGCTCGACACCACCGAGCTCTACGTGAACGGGATGTCGACCTCGCTCCCGGCTGCCGTGCAACTCGAGGTGCTGCGCACCATCCCGGGGCTCGAGCACGTCCGGATGACCCGCGCCGGTTACGCCATCGAGTATGACTACTTCCCGCCGACCCAGCTCGACCAGACGCTGCAGGTGAAGGCGGTCGCCGGCCTCTATTTCGCCGGTCAGGTCAACGGGACGACAGGGTACGAAGAGGCTGCGGGGCAGGGGGTGGTTGCCGGCCTCAACGCCGCGACCGCGGCGCTGGGTCGCGCGCCATTCCACCTCGGACGCGAAACGTCCTACATCGGCGTCCTCGTCGACGACCTCGTCCACCGCGGCGTCGACGAACCGTACCGGCTCTTCACGTCGCGCTCGGAGTTTCGCCTCACGGTGCGACAGGACAATGCCCTGCGCCGCCTCGCACCCGTGGCTATCGAGCGTGCGCTCTACAATAAGGAGGAGGCTGCGACCGTCGCCCGGCGCCTGGAGGACGAGGACCGCGCCATGCGCCTGGCGGCGGAGACCAGCATTCGCCCGGAGCAGGTGAACGAGCGCCTCGCGCTCCTGGGGAGCACCCCCATCCCGCACTCGCAGAAGGTGCTCGAGCTCGCCCGCCGGCAGGAGGTGCAGCTCCGCGAGCTGTTCGCGCTCACCGGCGTCGGCAACGACATCGCGCTCGATGCCGTCATCACCACCGAGCTCGAGATCAAGTACGCCGGCTACTTCGAGCGGGAGCGCGTGCAGGCCGACAAGCTCCGGCGCATGGGACACTTCGCCCTCGAGACCGACCTGCCTTACGAGTCGATGCAGTCTGTCTCGTTCGAGGCGCGGCAGAAGTTCGCCCACCAGCGTCCGCGCTCCCTCGCACAGGCAGCGAGCATTCCTGGCGTCTCGCCCAACGACCTGCAGAATCTCGTCCTCGAAGTCGAGCGCCATCGCCGCGTTGCGAGCAAGGGGAACGCGGCGTCCTGAGGAGGCCTGCCCCTCGGTGGGTCGCGCCCCAACTCCATGCCAGTTTCCGCCCTCGCAACGCCCGACGCGCCCGCGATGCCCACGGTCAACCGCACCCCGGACCGAGACGAACGCGCATCGCACAAACTCGCGATTGCTGGCATGCGGGGGGCGGCGCTTCTCATGGCGGGGCTCGGCTTCTTCCCGTTCGCCAACTGGATCGCCGGGGGGCACCAGTTCGAGAACTACCATCAGGTCGCGAGCGAGTGGCTCAACGGCTCGCTCATCGTCGTGGGGTGTGCCGCCGTCCTCGCCATCCTCTCGCGGCGAACCGCACTTTGGCGCCCTGGGCTCTTCGACGGTCTGATCCGAACTGCACACGCGCGCCCGCTCCGCACAGGGAGTGTGCTCTTCGGCGCTTCGCTCGCCGTGTACCTCGCCGTCGCACGCTGGGTCCTCGCCGGCCGTCCGCTCCTCATCGATGAGATCGACGCCGTATTCAACGCCAGGATCTTCCTGCAGGGGAAACTCTGGCTCGAGCCACCGCGCTACCCGGAGTTCACCAGCGCCCTCCACGTGATCGACTTCGGAGGGAAGTACTTCACGCACTTTCCCCCGGGTGGCCCACTCGTCCTCGCCCCCGGCGTCGCCGCCGGGATCCCCTGGGCGGTCCATCCCTTGCTCGCGGCTATCTCCGCCATTGCGTTCTGGGGTTTGAGTCGGCGCATCGAACCGCGCCCCGGCGTGGCGCTCGCGGCAACGCTGCTCTTCGCCTTCTCCCCGTTCGTCGCCTTCCTCGCCGGTTCGTTCATGAACCACGTCCCAGTGATGACGGCGCTGCTCGTGGCGATGTATGCACTCGCGAGACAGACCGAGGATGACCGCCCACACCCCGGATGGGCCGCACTCGCCGGCTTCATGCTCGGTCTCCCCGCCGCGATCCGCCCGATGGATGCGATCGCGTTCGCCGTGCCCGCGGGCCTCTGGATGCTCTGGCGCGCGGCGCGGCAGCCATCACGCGTCTCGGAACTCATCGCGGCCGGTGCTGCCATCGCCGCCCCTCTCGGGGGCGTGCTCTGGTACAACGCACAGGTCACAGGGCACGCGCTCACCTTCCCGATGGAGATGCTCTGGGGAAAGAACCATGGCGTAGGCTTCCACGCCTCTCCGTGGGGGGCACCACACACGCCGGTGCGCGGCCTCGAACTCATCAACCTCTACTTCCTGCGGCTGCAGTCGGCGCTCTTCGAACTTCCGATTCCATCGTTGGTCGTCCCCATCGCGGCGATGCTCGCGATACCTCGTCTCGAACGATTCGATCGCTACTTCCTCGCGACCTTCGCCACCATCGTCGTCCTGTACTTCGCGTACTGGGGAGACGGCATCTACCTCGGCCCGCGCTACTTCCTGGTGCTTGTGCCGGCGCTCGTCTTGTGGAGCGCGCGTCTCCCCTCGGTGCTGCGCGAACGGTTGCCGGGGCGAGAGCTCCTGCACCGCGCCGTGGGATTCGGCCTTGCCGTCGCGACGCTCATCGCGCTGTTCATGAGCATTCCGTACCGAGCCCTCGAGTATCGCACGGGCTATCTCCCCATGCGCATCGACTACGACTCGCTCGCACAGGCGCGCGGCGTACGGAATGCCATCGTCGTCGTGCGCGAAGCGTGGGGTTCGCAGCTGATCGCCCGCATGTGGGCGCTCGGCATCCCGCGCACCGAGACGGAGTCGATCTACCGCGCGGTCGACGCGTGCGCACTCGACGGCGCCATCGAGCGACTGGAGCGTGCGGGGATTCGCGACACGGCAGCGCTTCGACAGCTGCAATCGCTCACCGGCGACTCGGCTCGACTGGAGAAGGGGACGTTGACGCCCGATCGCACCCTGCGTTCGCTCCCCGGGAGCAACTACGCACAGCGGTGTGCAAGGCGCGTCCTCGAGGATCGCGCCGGCTTCACGCTCGCCACGGCAACGCTGGCCCAACCGCACGGGAGCAACCTCTTCGTGCGAGACCTCCATGCGCGCGACACCGTTCTGCTGCGCGAGCATCCCGGTCGCCCCATCTATCTTCTCCGCCCCGAGTCGAGCGAGGCAGGTGCTCCGTTGCGCCTGGAGCTCCTCTCTTCCGACTCACTAGCTGCCGACTGGCAGTCCGCGCTTCCGCTGCAACTCCCCCGACCGGCGGCAGGCGCCGCGCGATAGCACGCAGGTCGTAGGCCCCAGACGAGAGAGCGGGGCAGTGCGCTGCGTCGACTGACCGCGCGCGGACCGAACGCCCCTTCCGGGCGTACCATGGGAGGCACGGATGTTCGACGCCCGTCGCGCCTGTCCTGGGCTCGGCGATTTGGGCCTCCACACACGCCGCGATACATACTGCGGTGCCAATGCTGCGTTTCTCACCGACCCTCGACCGCCGTGCTGCGGCTGTCGTTCGGTCGATATAGTATCACATGGAGACTAAAATGAGCAATCACGCATCTCCGGAAGTCAACGTGCTTCTCGCGCCACTCCTCGCAGGGATGCTCGCCCTGACACCCGGCATCGCTGCATCGCAGGCGGCGCTGACTTCTCCTTCTCAAATCATCGCCACCGGAATGGGCGAGGCGACTGTTATACCAGATAGGGGGGTGATCTACTTCTCCGTGGAAACGAGATCGCCTAACGCCGCCAGCGCTGGTGTCGAGAATGCCCGCACGCAAACAGCGGTGATCGCGGCGCTCAGGTCGCAGGGAGTGCTCGCAGAGCAGATCACGACAAGCGGCTACTCGGTGTCGCCGAATGAGAAGTACGAGAACAACGGACAGCGGAAGATCCTGGGATACATCGCTCGAAACAGCGTCGTCGTGGACGTGCGAAAGCTCGAGCAGGTAGGGACGCTCATCGATGCCGCGCTGGGTGCGGGCGCTAACGCTGTCGGCGGACTTCGCTACTACTCGACGAAGTACGAGAGTATCCGGCGTACAGCATTGGAGAACGCGGTCGCGCGTGCCAAGGCCGACGCCGAGGTGATGGCGCGGGCGGCAGGCGGTTCCATCGGTGCCCCGATCGAGATCTCAGTGAACGATGCTGGCTTCCCGCGTCCCGGCCTTCAGGAAGTGATGGTCACAGGTGCGGCTTACCGCGCCATGGCCGACGCTGCACCCGAGACCCCGGTGGTGGTTGGAGAGCAGAAGGTGACGGTAGTCGTCACGACGCGCTGGCTCTTCGTTAGCGGGAAGCAGTAGGGGAGCGCACGACCTGCCTGCAGCGGCGAGGGCTCGCACGGAGGTGCGGGCCCCTTTTTCTTGCTTACAATTGCGAGCCAGCGACTCACATTCCTGCCGTTCGGAGACGTGCAGTGGACAGTCGTCGTAAGTGCCGGTTGCATGGCACCATCGGGAACGGCGATGCCCGTCTGTCACGGTGTTTCACGTGGAACAGTGGGCGCACGGGTCCGTTCTCGCGGTCTGACACACGAGAGACATGTACGCGGTGTGGAATTCGCCTTCGCGGCGAATGCGACCTCTGCACAAACGTCCTTGCGACAGACGTGAACGGGCCGACGGCATCTCGCGCCGTCGATAGTCTCCGGAGAATCGGCGCCGACGCGACGCGAATCAGAACCGATACTGCCGACGGACCTCGCGTTTCTCCCCCCCGCACTCCGGTCATGGAGCGAGTCTGGGCCCCTTCGAGGTTTCACGTGAAACAACTGGCACCTCGGCAGAGGGAAGGCGATATTGCCCGCCCCACCGCCTCCTGACGCCAACCCTCGGCAACTCGCTCTCGTGGCAAGAATCATCGCCGTCGCCAACCAGAAGGGGGGCGTCGGTAAGACTACCTCCGCCGTGAACTTGGCGGCCGCGCTCGCCGCCGCCGAGCAACGGACTCTCGTGGTAGATGCGGATCCGCAGGGAAACGCCACGAGTGGTCTCGGCATCGATCGCAGCGCCATTCGGCGGACGACCTACGACGCCTTGCTGGCCCTGGCGCCGACGCGTGATTCGATCCTCTCTGGCGTACAGTTCAAGAAACTCGACCTGATGCCCGCGACCGCCGATCTCGCCGCCGCGGAAATCGAACTCGTGGAGGTCGAACAGCGCGAACACGCCATGCGTCGCGCGCTTCACCAGGTGCGGGACGAATACGACTTCATCCTGATCGACTGCCCCCCGTCGCTGGGCCTCATCACCGTCAATATGCTCGCGGCCGCCGACGGTGTGCTCATCCCCCTTCAGTGCGAGTACTACGCTCTCGAGGGTTTGAGCCAACTGCTGAACACCATTCAGCTGGTTCAGCGCGCCCTCAATGAGCACCTCGTAGTAGATGGCGTGCTCCTGACGATGTACGACGCCCGCCTCAACCTCTCGCGGCAAGTCGCGACCGATGCCAGGGCATACTTCGGCGCCAAGGTCTTCGACGCTGTCATTCCCCGCAACGTTCGACTCGCCGAAGCGCCGTCATTCGGCAAGCCCATCATTGTCTACGATGTAGGGTCCGTAGGAGCTGTGGCGTATCTCAGCGCAGCAAAAGAGGTTATACAGCGCATGGGAACGTTTGTTTCTTCTCAGGCCACGCAGCACACTCCGTAGGACGCACCCGACCACCGCTCAATCAGCCCCTCGCGTTTTCCACATGGCCCTCGATGCCTCCATGACGGACAAACCTCGTCGCCTTGGTCGAGGGCTCGAAGCCCTGATCGCCGCCGCCGGCTCACCAACGGCCGCGGGGGCTCCGGCTTCCCCAGACGCCTCGCCAGTCCAGGGACCGTTCCGATCGATTCCCGTTGCGCAGATTCGCCCAAACCCCTTCCAGCCGCGACGCGAGTTCAAGCCGGAGGAGCTGACGGATCTCGAGAACTCAATCCGCGCGAGTGGGCTCCTCCAACCCGTCACCGTGCGAGAGCGCCCCGACGGAGGCTTCGAACTCGTCGCCGGCGAGCGTCGATTCCGCGCGGCCACACGCCTCGGATGGTCCGAGATCCCCGCGATCGTCAAGGCGCTCGATGACCGTGAGATGCTCACGCTCGCGCTCATCGAGAACCTCCAGCGATCCGACCTCAATCCACTCGACGAAGCGCTCGGCTTCCAGCGCCTCCTCGACGAATTCTCCCTGACGCAGCAGCAGGTCGCCGACGCCGTCGGCAAGGACCGCTCCACCGTCGCCAACCTGCTCCGCGTCTTGCAGCTGCCGGATGGCATCAAGCGCCTCCTGCGCGACGGGCAGATCTCGTTAGGCCATGCCCGCGCCCTGCTCGCGATGCCCAGTGAGCGCCTCATGCTCGACACGGCCAGGCAGATCGTCGAGCGCGGCCTCTCGGTTCGCGAAGCCGAACGCATCGCCCAAGAAGCGCGCGCCGCCGACGCACGCCCCAAGGCGGGGCGCCCCGCGCCCGAGCGCGCTCGCGACAGTCACTCCGCCGAACTCCGCCGCCTGACGGAACTCCTGCGCCGTCACCTCCAGACCGATGTCCGCATCTCGGTCGAGGGCGACGCCAAGGGCGACATCGCCATTCGCTTCTATTCCGCCGACGACCTCCATCGCCTGCTCGAGACCATTCTCGGCCGTTCGCTCGACGACGCCTAACGCCCCCCCAAACGCCTTCCCCCGTCCCATGGCCATCTTCAACAAGCCCGCCGGCGATCGCCCGGCCACCCGACTCGAATCCGGCAGCGCCGAACCGTCCATCTCCGTGATCGGAAGCGGAATGCGTGTCATCGGTGACATCGAGAGCAACGGGACCATCAAGGTCGAAGGCGTCGTGGAGGGCTCGGTGCGCGGCGCGCGTCAACTCCTCCTCGGCAAGAGCGGCACGATTCACGGCGACGTGCATGCCGTCGAGGCCGTCCTCGGCGGATCGGTCGTCGGCAACGTTCTCGCCACCGAACGTGTTGAGATCCAGGGGTCGTCGTCCGTCGAGGGTGACATCCTGACCAAGAGCATGGTGGTGTACGAGGGCGGCGTCATCAACGGCAGCGTTCGCATGGGAGAGCACGCCATGAGCACGCGGCTCACCCCCGCCGGAACTCCCACCATGGGCTTGGTCGCCGAGGGCTAGGCTGGGTCGCTCCAGCCCGGCGCGGCCGCTCGTAGGGAGACATCGCTCCCCAGTCGTATCCCGCCGCATCGGCCGCGAGCATCACACCACCCCAGGGCCTACACCTGCGGGCGCCAAACATCCACGAGAGGAGCTGGCAGTGAAGGCGACACGGTTCTCCACACTCTTCCACATCGTCTTCAACACGGCGGTCGCGCTCACGCTCGCCGCCTGCGGAGGCGCCAAGGAGAAGGGAGGCGTCGACTCCGGGGGAGCTGCATCCGCGATGAAAGTCGCCCTGCTCACCCCCGGTCCCATCTCGGATCAGTCGTGGAACGGCTCCGCGTATGCCGGGCTGATGCGCATCCGCGACTCCCTCGGCGCGTCGGTATCTCACATCCAGACGAAGACGCCAGCCGAGTTCGAGGAAAACTTTCGGCAGTATGGGGCGCAAGGATACACGCTCGTCTTCGGACACGGCTTCGAATTCCAGGACGCCGCCGCTCGTGTCGCCCCGGAGTTCCCCCGCACCACCTTCGTGACCACTTCAGGCAACACGAGCGGCCCTAACCTCGCCGGCATTCGCTTCGCCTTCGAAGAACCGTCGTACATGGCGGGGATGCTCGCTGGCGCTCTGACCAAGACCAATGTGATCGGCGCTATCGGCGGGACTGAACTCCCCCCGGTACGTGATTCCTTCAAGGCCTTCGAAGACGGCGCGAAGTCGGTCAACCCGAACGTGACTCTGCTCATCTCCTATATCGGTTCCTGGGAGGACGCGAGCGCGGGAAAGGAGCAGGCGCTCGCCCAGATTTCGCGAAGGGCCGACGTGCTTTTCCAGAACGCCGACGCCGCTGGTCTCGGGGTCTTCCAAGCCGCACGCGAGTCGCGGAAGGCATTGGTCTTTGGCTCCAACTCCAACCAGAACGCGGTGGCGCCCGAGGTGACGGTCGCCAGCGTCGTCGTCGACGTTCCGCACGCTTTCCTGATGGTTGCGCGGGAGATTCAGGCCGGGACGTTCAAGCCGCGGGTCGTCGCGATGGGATCGAAAGTCGATGCGGTACGACTCGAGCTCAATGAAGCGCTGAAGTCGAGGATTCCGGAGTCGGCGCTCAAGGCCGTCGATTCGGTAAGGGCCGGCATTACCGCTGGCTCCATCAGGATCGAGCCAGGTCGCCCCTTTCCAAAGGGGTCGTGACGATGTCCACCGCCAGCCAACTCGCAAGCTGGCTCGATGACGAGCTGTCGTCGCGCGGCTTCCCTGACTATCCCGGGGCCCTCAACGGACTGCAGCTCGATAACAGCGGCCCTGTACGCCGGGTCGCGGCAGCGGTGGATT
Organism: Gemmatimonadaceae bacterium; assembly: GCA_046327755.1. Classification (GTDB taxonomy): domain Bacteria; phylum Gemmatimonadota; class Gemmatimonadetes; order Gemmatimonadales; family Gemmatimonadaceae; genus SCN-70-22. The sequence goes on along the minus strand of JAXLXW010000005.1, from coordinate 201,264 downwards.
TCTCGCGTCGCACCATCGACGCCGCCATCGAAGCGGACGCCAACTTCCTCATCCTGCATCACGGCATGTTCTGGGGGGGCGCGCAACGACTCGTGGGCACGAGTTACGAGCGGCTCCGCCTCCTCATGTCGCACGACATCGCCGTCTATGGCACGCACCTCCCGCTGGACGCCCATCTGGTGCATGGCAACAACGCCTCACTGGCACGCGAGCTGGGCCTGGAGCCGACCGACCGCTTCGGTGCGTACGAGGGCGTCCCAATCGGTGTCGCCGGGGAGAGCGACGTCGCGACGCGCGAGCTTCTCGCGCGCGCGGATCGCTTCGCGAGCGCGTTGGGGGGCGCGGCACGAGCCTCCGCGTGGAGCGACGGCGATCGCCTGACCAGGCGATGGGCAGTGCTGACGGGGGCGGGCGCGGGGTCGCGCGAGATTCGGGAGGCGCAGCAGCGCGGCATCGACACGCTCATCGTGGGCGAGGGGCCGCACCACACCACCGTCGACGCGCCGGAAGCGGGCGTCGTCATCATCTACGCTGGCCACTACGCCACGGAGACGTTAGGCGTCCGCGCGCTCGCAGGCGCGGTGTCCGCCCAGTTCGGGATCCCCGCCACCTTCCTGTACCTCCCGACGGGCTCGTGAACCCAGCGCTTGAGCTGGAGGCAATCCGCAAGCGCTTCGGCACCGTCGAGGCACTCGCGGGCGCTACACTCCGCGTGCGGGAAGGGACCGTGCACGCGCTCCTCGGCGAGAACGGCGCCGGCAAGACCACGTTGATGCGTGCCGCCTACGGGATGCTGCGCGCTGACGCCGGCTCGCTGCGAATCTTTGGAGACATCGCGACGCTCCGTTCGAGTGCTGATGCGATCGCGCGCGGCGTGGGAATGGTGCACCAGCACTTCACGCTCGTCCCCGCGATGTCGGTCGCGGAGAATGTCGCGTTAGGCATGCGCGGGCGCTTCGACCCGCGGCAGGCGGCCGAACGCGTGCGCGCCCTTGGTCAGCGCACTGGGCTCGTCCTCGATCCTGCCGCGCTGGTGGCCGATCTCCCGGTCGGCGCGCAACAGCGCCTCGAGATCGTGAAGGCGCTCGCACGGGAGGCGCGGCTCCTCATACTCGATGAACCGACCGCCGTCCTCGCGCCGACTGAGGCCGAGGACCTCATGCGGTGGGTGCGGCGCTATCGCGATGAGGGAAACACCGTCGTCCTCATCACGCACAAGCTGCGAGAGGCGCTTGCCATCGCCGATGACGTCACGGTGCTGCGGCGGGGCGCCACGGTACTCACCGGTACCGCGACGGCGCTCGACGAGGGGGCGCTCGTCGCGGCGCTCATCGGAGCCGAGGGCGCCAGCGACCTCTCCCGCGCTGGCGAGCAGCCCTCGCACGCCGGCACGGTCGCGCAATGGGAGTCCCCGGTCGTGGTCGCCGAGCTGCGGCAGGTGCACGTGCGCAGCGACCGCGGAAAGGAAGCACTCCGCGCAGCGTCGCTCGAGGTGCGACGTGGCGAGATAATCGGTGTCGCCGCAGTCGAGGGAGCAGGGCAGCGTGAGTTCCTACGCGTTCTGGCGGGGCGGCTTTCCCCATCCGCCGGATCGGTGACGCTACCCGAACGTGTCGCCTTCATTCCCGAGGATCGTCACCGGGACGCGATGGTACTGGACATGACACTGGTTGAGAACCTGGCGCTACGGAGCCTCTCTGATCGGCGAGGGGTGATCGACTGGACGCGCGTCGCGGCCGACTGCGACCAAGTGCTCAGCGAGTTCGACGTTCGCACTTCGGGAGGCCACTCACTGGGTCGAGAGCTCTCCGGGGGCAACCAGCAGAAGTTCGTCTTGGGTCGCGAGCTCGCCGACGGACCGGCGCTGGTGATCGCCGAGAACCCCACGCGCGGTCTGGACATACGGGCAACTGCAGCAGTACAAAGCCAGTTACGTAGCGCTCGCGAGACAGGTAGTGCCGTCGTGGTATACTCAAGCGATCTCGATGAAGTGCTGGCGCTCGCAGATCGAGTCGTTGTGATCCACGCGGGACACGTCCGCACGATCGATCCACCGTCACGCGACGAGGTCGCTCGGGCAATGCTCGGCGCTTCGTGACCCCCAGCTGAGCTTCCGCTGGCCCATCCGCTGAACCATCCACTAAACCACCCGCTGATCCCGCGCGGACCCACCCACTCCTCTCCCTCCTTCACAGAGTTGTGAGCGCCCGTTCCCCCTCCTCGGCGCACGCATTTCCCCGCGCGATTCCTCAGCTCGCGATTCTCCTCGCGGCCGTCGTACTCGGCATGTCACCCTGGTTCAGCGCCACGGTGGTCGCGCAGGCGATGGTTGGCGAGTGGATTGCCGCGGGAGCGGGACCTTCTGGAGGAGGCGGCGGCATCTGGCTGACCCTCGGTGTCCAGCTTGGCTTCGTCGCAGGATCCGTCGTCAGCGCCGCCACGCTCCTGGCCGATCGTCTTCGACCGGCGCGACTCGCCGGTTGGTGTTCGATTGCTGCAGCAGCGGCGACGGCGGCGCTCGCTCTCCCGGGGGTGGGATACGAGGGCGCAGTCATCCTCCGGCTCCTCGTCGGCGTCTCGCTCTCTGGCGTCTACCCACCCGGGATCAAGCTGGCGGCGGGGTGGACCACCACTCGTCGCGGTACTGCGATCGGTGCCTTGGTTGGCGGGACTACCCTTGGTTCCGCGATGCCACACCTTCTGGCGGTCGTCGTTCCCGCCAGTGCGTGGCGTACTCTGGTGATATTGGCGTCGACATGTGCCGTTGGCGGCGCATTGATTTTTCTCCTCTACGTCGAGGAGGGACCCCATCAATCTCCATCAGCACCCTTCGACCCTCGTGCGATTGGCGAGGTCGTTCGAAGTCGGGGGGCACGTCTGGCCTCACTGGGATACCTCGGTCACATGTGGGAGCTCTACGCCATGTGGAGCGCGATCGGCCCCTTCTGGAGCGCCGCGTCGGGTCGGTACGACTTGAGCTTCTGGGTAGCGCCGTCCGTTGCCTTCGCCTCCATCGGTGCAGGGGCAGTCGGGTCGGTACTCGCAGGGCGGCTCGCCGACGCGGTTGATCGAAGTTCGATCACCATCATCGCCATGGCCATCAGTGCGACGTGCGCGATTCTGATCGGCCCGTCGCTCGGGGCGCCAGCGTGGGTCCCGATTGTCATCTCGCTCGTCTGGGGCGCCGCGGTCGTCGCCGATTCGGCGCAATTCTCGGCGGCGGTCACCGAGTTCTCTCCACCGCGCTATGTCGGCACTGCTGTCACGGTCCAGACGGCCACAGGCTTCCTTCTCACGACGGTGACCATCCGCCTTGTACCGGTCTGGGCGCGCACCTGGGGATGGGAGCGTGCGTTCCTCCCGCTGGCCCTAGGACCGATACTTGGAATAGTGGCGATGGCGCGCTTGCGTCCGCTGGAGCGGTTGGCGAGGGCGGAGCGCGCGCGCGACCGCTGACGGATCGCGGCTCCGGCCCGTACCTGACACGGGGCCGGTGCGTCCGGGAACGCCGTTCGGCATCGCCGGCTTCAGCGCCATACCGGGGGATCGCCTGTATCCTGCGGTGTGACGTCCCCTTGGCTCGTGTTCAGGTCATTCGAGTAATATCAAGCATCATGTCCGCGCCGACGCCCCATTCCTTGCCATCGGTCGCGCAGCCCAAGCGGGCGGCGCGGCGGGTCAAGCCGTGGATGATCCTCGTCGGCATCAGCATCGGCTGGAAAGTGTTGGTCCTCACGCTCGGCGCCGCAGTGCCGCGCTGGGTGATCGGCGACGGCCTGGACCTGGTGCCCGCCGGTTCGCGCGCCTTCGCGCAACAGGCCAAGGTCACGGCGCTCTCGCTCTGGGATCATCCGTTGGAGCGCCTTGGCCTCGTGCAGGCGCTCCGCGTGATCCGCGTCGACAGTACCGCCAGATGCAACGGCGGTGCAGCGACCGTACGCGCCTACACCTACTTCGCCATCCCATACTCCGAGGCGCGCACGGTGTGCGACACCGGCGTCGTGGAGTACCGCATCTTCCGGCGCCGCCCGTAGCATGGCCGTCGCGACACCGCGGCGCCTGCCGGCGATGGCCGGCTCCCTCCTGCTCGCCCTCGCGCTCGCCGCCGCCATCGTGGCCCTGCTTGCCATCGCTATTGCGGCTGGCGGGTTCGACGTCCCAACGGCCCTGACCGCCCTCGTGCGCGGGGCAGCCGGGAGCTCGTACGCCATTTTCTCGGCATCGCTGGTACGCGCCACGCCGCTCATCCTTACTGGGCTGGCCGTCGCCATCGCCTTTCATGGCGGGATCCTGAACATCGGCGCCGAGGGCCAGCTGCTGGCGGGTGCCGCCGCAGCGTCCGCTGTGGTGCTGGGGGTCGGCCAGGGCATCGGCGTGATCGCAGTGCCCTTGGCGCTCGCCGCGGCGGCCGTGGCGGGCGCCGCCTGGGCCGCCATCCCGGCGTGGCTCCGGCGACGATTCGGCGTGCTCGAGGTCATCAGCACGATCATGATGAACTTCGTCGCGCTCAACACGGTGGGCTATCTCGTGCGCGGACCGCTGCAGGAGCCAACGCGTGTGTACCCGCAATCGTCGTCCATTCCGGCGTGGGCGCACCTCCCCATGCTCATCCCGGGTACCCGCCTCCACGTCGGATTTGCGCTGGCCATCGTCGCGGCGCTCGCGAGCTGGTACGTCGTGCGTAACACGGCGGCCGGCTTCCGGCTGCGCGTGGTTGGGGCGAACGCCGAAGCCGCCGCCAGCGCCGGCCGTGTGGATATTGCCTCGGTTCGCTTTCGCGCCTTTCTCGTGAGCGGCGCGCTGGCAGGGCTTGCAGGGGGCGTGGAATTGACCGGCGTCACATACGCGCTCTACGAGAACATCTCACCAGGGTACGGCTACACCGCGATCGCCGTCGCCCTCCTCGCCGGATTGCACCCGGGGCTCGTGCTGGTCAGCGGGGCCTTCCTCGGCGCGCTCGAAGCCGGCGCCGCTGCCATGCAGCGCGAGGCCGGGGTGCCGTTGGTGCTCGTCAGCGTGGTGGAGGCGCTCATCATCCTGGCCATCGTTGGGGCGCGCGCCGCCCTCGCGCGTCGCGCCACACGTCCCGCCGAGGTGGGGGTATGAGCGACACGCTCGCGCCATTCCTCGAGGCGACCGTGCGCACGGCGACGCCACTCGCCCTCGCCGCGCTTGGCGAGACGATCTCCGAACGCGCCGGCGTGATCAACGTGGGGCTGGAAGGCGTCATCATTGCCGGCTGCTTCGGCGCGGTCGTGGGGGCCAGTGCCGGGAGCGTCAGCGCCGGCGTTGCGGGAGGGATGGCGGCCGGCATGCTCGTCGCGCTCGTCTTCGCCGCCTTCGTGGCGTGGCTGCGCACCGACCAGATCATCACCGGAACGGCGATCACGTTAGGCGCCATCGGACTCACCGGCACGCTCTATCGCGCCGTGTTCGGGACGACGGGGGCCGCGTTGACCATTCCCACGATGCGTCCATTGGCCATTCCGGGGCTCTCCCGCATTCCGCTTGTGGGGCAGGCGCTCTTTCACCAGGCCGCCGTCACGTACGCACTGTACGCGCTGGTGGCGGGCGTCTGGTGGTTCCTCTATCGCACGCACGCGGGACTGGCGGTGCGCGCCGTGGGAGAGCATCCCGAAGCCGCGGAGGCCGCCGGTATTCGACCGGCCCGCGTCCAGGGGTTTGCAGTGCTGGCCGCCGGCGCGTTAGGCGGGCTGGCCGGCGCGTCGCTGGTGCTCGCGCAGGTGGGGACCTTCACCGAAGGGATGTCCGCCGGTCGCGGCTTCATCGCCATCGCGATCGTTGCCCTGGGGCGCTGGCGCCCGGTCGGTGTGGCGCTCGCCGCGCTCCTCTTCGGGGCCGCGACCGCGCTGCAGTTCCTCTTCCAGTCGACCGGAAGTCAACTGCCGTATCAACTCTTCCTCGCGCTCCCGTACGCCCTCACCCTCGTGGTGCTCGCGGCCGGGACGTCACGCGGGCGCGCACCCCACGCGCTGGGACGTCGCGAACTCGGCGTGTTCTGACCCCGATGGTCGTGCTGGTCGCCGTCCTCTCCATAGTGGCCGCCTTGATCGTCGCTGGCATCGCCTACCACGCGATCGTGGTGGCCCCAGGCGACCTGCGGCTCACGGTCCGGGAGTTCACCATCCACGGACTCGCGCCGTCGTTCGACGGCTACCGCATCGCGATCCTCAGCGACTTTCACCACGGCCCGCAGCAACCCCTGGCGCGCGCCGAGCGCGCCGTCGCCTACGCCAACTCGCAGTCTCCCGACCTCGTCGCGCTCCTCGGCGACTACGGCACCTCCGAGGGGTTCCTGCGCTCGTGGTGGCGTCGCTCGTACCTGCGCATGCACGCGGACCTGTCACCAGTCCTCGCGCGCCTGCGCGCCCATGACGGCGTCGTTGCCGTGATCGGCAACCACGACCACTACGGCGGCGCCGATGAGACCGAGCATTGGCTCGCCTCGCTCGGGGTGCGCGTCCTGCGCGATGCACGCCTCGAACTCCGCCATCGCGACGGCGCGTTGCACCTGGTGGGGATCCACGACTTCTGGGAGGGCGATGTCACCGACGCGTCCGTGGCCGCCTTGGTGGACGGCGCCACGCCCACCATCATCCTCTCGCATCACCCGGATGCGCTCCCGCACTGCGTGCACCCCGGCGTGGCGCTCGTGCTGTCCGGGCACACGCACGGTGGTCAGGTGGTCCTGCCGGGCATCGGGGCACCCATCACGCGATCGGAGATCTGCACCAGGCACCACGCCTCCGGCTGGATCCCCAATCCGTACGTCCCGCTGCTTGTCTCGAGCGGTGTGGGCGCGCAGATCCCGCTGCGCTTTGGAACGCGGCCGGAAGTCGTGATCCTGACGTTACGCGCAGGAGATGGCGCCGACGAGCGGGCGCCACGAAACATGTCGCGCGACGCCTAGCAACCGACGTACGGACTGGTCCAGCGCAGGCGCCAGCGGCGCGAACCTGTGCGTTCGAGCAGGGCGTACACCACCCCATCCCCGACATAGCGCGCCAGCAGGACCACGGCGTCGCGCGTTGGCGCGTAGCGCCCGATCGCGAGCAGCTCGCTCGACTCGAGCAACTCCTCCCCGCCAGCTGCACGCTCACTGTACGAGACGTCCCACCGCCCGCGACTCAGGCTATCGCGTTCCGCCACCACCAGGAGATGCTCCTGCGTGGGATTCGCTTCCTGGTTGAGGGTGCGCAGCACCTCGGCGACCAGTCCCTCCACTCCGGGCGCCAGGACAAAGCGATAGGCGCGCCGGACCTGATAGGGGATGCCGCGAAGCGACGAGACGGTGTCGTTGGGCAAGCCAGAGGCAAGGCGCGCCACCTCCATCGCAAGGCGCGACGAGTCGGCGGAGGGGAGCGCCGCGATCGAATCGTAGGCGATCGGGAGCATGCGCCCGCGCTGGAAGCCGACCACCCAGGAGCGCGACGCCGTATCCGCGCCAACATCCGACAGCTGCACGAGCGGCCACCCCGAGCACTCTTCCGGCGCATCGAGCGGAACGACGCTCGCCACCGTTGCCTGGCTCACCACGCGGCCGTTCGCCACGAGGTCGAAGGCACTGCCCTGGTACGGGCGGGCGTCCAGCGTGGTCGACTCCACGTCAGCGTCGCTGGCCAATCCCGGGAAGATGACGGCGGCGGTCGTGGCGTTGGGGCCGATGGCAAGGAAGACCGCCCCGCCCGCCGAGTCCCACGGCGCGTCGGCCGATGGTGTCGGCGTGACGCCGGCCTGAGGTGGCGGGGGGGGCACCGTCGCCGTATCGTTGCCCGGCGTCGGCGCAGGCTTGTCGCACGCGACGAACAGCAGCAACGACAGCGCACCAAGAGAGGCGCGCAGCAGCGCGCAACTCGCCGTCGCACGCTGCCGCCGTGTCACGCTCCGCCCCAGGCGACGCACCATGCAGCGAAATCTGTGCGGTGCCGGAGGCGCGTCAACCAAGTGCGCCCGGATTCACGCGCGCGGCTCAGAACTGCCATCCCCCTCACGCCATGACGCCAGACGACACCACCGTCGCCGCGCCCGCCAGTCCATTGCCCCCGGGCAGGCGTTCGCTGCTCGCCAAGGTGGGACTCGACCGCCCCGACCTGCGGGCGTGGGCCATGTACGATTGGGCCGTGTCGTCGTTCCAGACCACCATCCAGGTGGCCGTCTTCCAGATCTACTTCGTGTCCGTCGCCGCGGCAGACCTCCCGGGCAGTCGCGGCACGCAAGCCTGGGCAAACGCCAACACCATCGCCTCGATCCTGGTCGCCATCGCGTCGCCAGTGCTGGGTGCCATCTCCGATGTGGCAGCCGCCAAGAAACGCATGCTCGCCATCTTCATGCTGCTCGGCGTGGCAGCGTGCGGCGGGATGTACTTCATCCAGCGCGGCGACTACATCCTCGCCTCCACGCTCTACATCCTCGCAACCGTCGGAGCCACGGCGAGCGTCGTCTTCTACGAGGCGCTCCTCCCGCACCTGTGCCGCCCGGACGAGATGGACCGCGTCTCGAGCGCGGGATACGCGTTAGGCTACGTGGGGGGAGGCGTGCTCCTCGCCCTCAACCTCGCCTGGATCCTGGCCCCGCAGGCCTTCGGTCTCCCGCACGGCGACGGGGCGACGCCCGAGCAGAAGACACTCCCGGCTCGACTCGCCTTCGTCTCCGTGGCGGTGTGGTGGCTCGTCTTCTCGCTCCCGATCCTGCGCCGCGTGCGCGAGCCGGCGCGCACCATGGAGCCCGACGAAGCCAGCACCGGGATCAATCTCTTCGTCACGCCATTTCGCCGGATGGGCGAGACCGTGCGCGAGCTGCGCACCTTCAAGCACGCCTTCCTTATGCTGCTGGCCTTCCTGATCTACAACGACGGGATCCAGACGATCATTCGCATGGCCACGGCGTACGGCACCGAGTTGAAGATCCCGTCGAGTGCCCTCACGGTCGCCATCCTCATCGTCCAGTTCGTCGGCATTCCCTTCGCCTTCCTCTTCGGGATGCTCGCCGATCGCATCGGGGCGAAGCCGTCGGTCTTCCTCGGGCTCCTGGCCTACGCTGCCATCAGCGTGACCGGGTACTTCATGAAGACGGCACAGGACTTCTACCTGCTCGCCTTCCTGGTGGGGATGGTGCAGGGTGGCACGCAGGCGCTCTCCCGTTCGCTCTTCGCGTCGCTGATTCCGGCGCACAAGTCGGGGGAGTTCTTCGGCTTCTACTCCGTCTTCGAGAAGTTCTCGTCGATATTCGGGCCGCTCCTGTTCTCGATCACGATCGCGATGACAGGGAGCAGCCGCAACGCGATCCTCGGCGTCATCATCTTCTTCGCAGTGGGCGCGGCCATCCTCGCCCGCGTCAATGTGGCCGAGGGGCGCCAGATGGCGCGCGACGCCGAGCGTGACCTCGTGCGCCCCAACGGCACCGCCTGACGATGCCGCCCCGCGACGCCTAACGAACACCCGGATGCTCTACCGCTTCCTGCGTGCCCTCGCGGCGATCGCGGTGCGCTGGTACTACCGGCGCATCGAAGTGGAGGGGATCGAGCGCATTCCATCGACGGGGGCGGCAATCGTCGCTGCCAACCACTGGAATGCCCTGGTCGACGCCCTCCTCATCGGGACCGCCCTTGCGCGCCCGGTGCGGCTGACGGCGAAAGCAACGCTGCTCGAGCATCCCATCACACGCATGCTCGTTCGCGCGGTGGGAATCATTCCGCTCCGTCGAGTCAGCGACGAGCGCCAGCGCGGTGACGGTGTGGTGGCCGAAGGGCGTAACGCCGAATCGTTCGCCGCCATTCTCGACGCGCTCGCCGCCGGCGAAGTCGTCCTCATCTTCCCCGAGGGAAAGAGCCATAGCGAGCCCGAACTCGCACCGCTCAAGACCGGATGCGCGCGGCTCGCACTCCTCGCTCGTGCAGAGCGTGGCCTCGCCCCCGTTCCGATCATCCCGGTCGGGCTCACGTTCGAACGGAAGGGAGCCCCGCGAACACGCGTCGCCATTCAGGTCGGGATGCCGGTGAGATCCGACGACCTTGTTGCCCCAACACCGCACGACGTGGGGACACTTACCGCGCGCATCGACGAGGGGCTGCGACGCGTGACGCTCAACTTCCGGGATCACGACGCCGCCGGTCAGGTGCTCGAAGTCTCAGCACTCCTCAACCAGTTGCTCGATCGCGTGCGACCGCTGCATGCGCCGGACGCCCCGCTCTCGGACGCCGTGCGCATCGCGAAGCGACTCGAGGCGGCACGTCAGCTCCTCCCCGCCGCCCCCGGCGAGACGGTGGCGCAGGCTGACGCCTTCCTCACTCGGCTGGACGCCTTTCGCGCCCGCATGCGTGCCGCGGAGATCCCGGTCAACGACTTGTGGATGTCGATATCGCTCGTCGCGGGAAGCTGGTTCGCCCTGCGTGAGGGCGCGATTGCGATCACCGCGGCGCCGGTGGCGTTGTGGGGGCGCATCAACCACTGGATCCCCATCACCATCGCCCGCTGGGTCGGCAGGGTTTCGTCGAGGAATCCGGACGAGCCGGCCATGCACACGTTGGTGGCGGGGCTGGTCCTGGTGATCGCGTTCTACCTGCTCGTCGCGCTCTTCATCGGACATCACCACGGCGCGTGGTGGGCGCTCGCCTACCTGATCTCGCTCCCGCCGGCAGCGTCACTCGACTTCTGGCTGAGCGACCGACTGCGGCGCGCACGACGACGGGCCGGTGCCTACGTGACGTTGCGCGGCGACCGCGCGCTACGGGGCGTGCTGCTGCGCGAGGCGAGCGACCTGCGCGCCGAGGCTCGCCGTCTGGACGCCGCGCTGCGATAGCCCGCGTCGAGGCAGGACTGTCGGGAATCCTAGTCGTCGACAGCCGGTGGCGGCGGGAGAAAGCGCCCCACGAGATCCCAGTGCCAGGCCTCTCGCCGCTCGGTGGTGCGAGGATCCTTGAGCGGCTTGAACTGCAGACGCTCCGCTGGCAGCCCGACCGCGGCGCCGTAGGCGAGGAGCAGGTTGCGATCGGTTGAGACGAGGTGCGCCATCGGGCGCCCCCTCCACACGTGGCGATGCATCCAAAGCCCGCCCTCCATCGCATGGATCATCCCGTCGCGCCGATACTCAAACTCCACGTAAGTCAACTCCACCGCGTCGGCCACCACGCGCACATGCTGCATGGCACCACGGGCGGTCACGGGCGCGCTGGGCGGCGCTCGCCGCTCGGCGTCGGGGGGAGGAAGGTCGGAATCGAGGTCGGCGGACGGCATCCGTGCCAACGATAATCAGAACGCCGGCCCCTCCCCAGCGGGAGGCGACCGGCGTTCGGATGCAGCGACGTCGAGCGGGACGTTACTGGCAGTTGATCACACCTTCCACGATGGCCGGCGAGAAGGCGGGGACGCCCCCCATGAACAGCCCGCATTCGATCGGGTAGGCCTGCGGGTGGGTGACCTTCGCGGACCAGCCCCCGCCGGTAACCGAGCCGAACGTGAACGTCACCCCTGGCGAGGGTAGGAGGTTCAGCGCGACCAGGTTGGAGGTGTACGTTCCGTTCTGGTAGAAGTACGCCTCTTCAGCGGTCGCGAGGTTGCGCAGGTCCGACTTGAGCGCAGCGAGGTTGGCTTTCCCCTTGGTGTTCTGGAACTTGGGGACAGCGATCGCCGCGAGCACCCCGATGATCACGACGACGATCAGGAGCTCGATGAGCGTGAAACCTCGACGCGAGCGGCGTCGCGCAACGGCGGAGAGCGAGTGTGTGTGGCGCATAGGGCGCACCTGAATCGTCGAGCGGGCGTGCAGGCTGGCGTGCGTGCCGTGAATCGGGCCCCCGGGCGGGGGAGGACTGGCCGCTGACAAGGCAATGCCGGGGCCGCGCCGGTCCGCCAGAACCAAGGGGTTGCACTACATGGACTTACGAACCCCTTGTGACGTCACGCACACAACGCGCCGGTCCGTCGTTTCGCCGCAACTCGGGCAGGATGCAAGCCGCGTCCGTGCGCCAGGTCGCTCCTATTTGGTGTCCAGCCAGTTGTCGCCGACCCCCACCTCGACCAGCAGCGGGACGTCGAGCTGGGCCGCCGACTCCATCCGGTCGCGCACGAGGGCGGTGAGCGCCTCCACCTCTGCGGTTGGGCACTCGAAGACCAGTTCGTCATGCACCTGCAACAGCATGCGCGCCTGCAGCCCCGAGGACTGCAACGCCTCGTGGATCCGGATCATGGCGATCTTGATCAGGTCAGCAGCGGATCCCTGGATGGGGGCGTTGGTGGCGACGCGCTCCCCAAACGCGCGAATGTTGAAGTTGCGGTCCTTGAGTTCGGGGATGTAGCGGCGCCGGTGGAAGATGGTCTCCACGTACCCGTTGGTCTTCGCCGTGTCCACCATGCGGTCCAGGTACTCGCGCACGCCGCGGAAGCGTTCGAAGTACGTCGCGATGAACGCCTTTGCCTCGGCGTTGGCGATCTTGAGCTGGCGCGACAGCGCGTGCGCCCCCTGCCCGTAGATGGTCGCGAAGTTGATCGTCTTGGCGCGGGCTCGCATCTCGGACGTCACCTCGCCTAACGGGACACCGAAGATGATGGCGGCAGTCTCCTTGTGGATGTCACCGCCCGACTGGAAGGCCTGCACGAACGCCGGGTCGTGCGACAGGTGCGCCAGCAGCCGCAACTCGATCTGCGAGTAGTCGGCGCCAACGAACTTCCAACCCGCCTGCGGCACGAAGCCGCGCCGGATGTCGCGCCCCAGTTCCCGGCGAATCGGGATGTTCTGCAGGTTCGGATCGCTCGACGAGAGCCGCCCGGTCGCCGCCACCGTCTGGTTGAATGATGTGTGCAGCCGCCCGTCGCGCGGGTGGATGAGTGCGGGCAGCGTATCCAGGTACGTCGACTCGAGCTTGGCCAGCTCACGATACTCCATCAGCAGCGTGGGGAGCGTATGCCCCTCATCGGCCAGCTCCTGCAGGACGCTCGCGTCGGTCGAGGGACCGGTCGCCGTCTTCTTCTTGACCGGCAGCTGCAATTTCTCGAACAGGATGGCGCGCAGCTGCGGGTTGGAGTTGATGTTGAACTGCTCACCTGCCTCGACATAGATCTCCTGTTCCACGCGCTCGCGCTCGCGCGCGAAGCGGGTCTTCAGGGAGTGGAACCAGGCGACGTCGATGGAGACGCCCGCCAGCTCCATGTCGGCCAGCACCGCCACGAGCGGCATCTCGATCTCGTGGAAGAGCGGCTTCATCCCCATATGCTCCAGCTGAGGGGCGAACAGCTCGTGCAGCTGCCACGTCACGTCGGCATCCTCACACGAGTAGTCACGCGCGCACTCGATCGGGACCACGTCGAACGGGAGCTCCTGCTTCCCCTTCCCGCACAGCGCCTCATACGAGATCATCGTGTGATCAAGGAACTCGGACGCCAGCAGGTCGAGCGAGTGCGACCGACGCCCGGGATCGAGCACGTAGCTGGCCAGCATCGTGTCGAAATCGATCCCGCGCACGGTCACCCCCGCGGTGCGCAACACCAGCAGGTCAAACTTGGCGTTCTGCCCCACCTTGGCGATCGCCGGATCCTCCAGTACCGCGCGGAAGTCGCGCAACTCGTCGCTCAGGAGCGGCGGGAGGTTCTGCACCGGGGTCGGGCCGCCCGCGAGGGCGCGCGCTGCAATGCTGTCACCGTCTGGTCCGCGCGCACTGGCGCCGGCCCCCTTCCCCTTGCCACCGGCCGTAGCCTCTCCGCCAAGATCGAGGGCGAGCGCTCCTTGCTCCGGCACCCACTCCCGGTGTGCAAACGGGAGGTAGTACCCCACGCCCGCACCCGTCGCGATGGAAATGGAGACCAGACGCGACCGCAGTGGATCCACCTTGGTCGGGCTCCCCGGTTCGGCGACCGTCTCGGTGTCGAAGGCGAAGCGCTTCGCCTCGCGAAGCGTCGACACCAGCGACGCCAGCGCCTCCGTGGTGTCGACCACCGAGTATTGCACCTGACGAGCGGCCTTCGCGCGCTCGGCGGGAACCTCACCCTCGAGGTCCTTCAGCAGCGAGGTGAACTCCAGCTCGTTGTAGAGCTGCCGCAGTCGCGACGTATCGGACGTACGTCGCTGCAACGCCGGAAGGTCGAGCGTGATCGGGACCGTGTCGCGAATCGTGACGAGATCCTTCGACAGGAGCGCCTGTTCGCTGTTGGCCAGCAGCGCCTCGCGCGGCCGCTTCTTGGTCACCTCCGCCGCGTGCTCGAGGATCGACTCCAGGTGCCCGAAAGCCTCCACCAACTCCTTCGCGGTCTTCTCGCCGATCCCCGGAACCCCGGGCACGTTGTCCGACGTGTCGCCCACCAAGGCGAGGTAGTCGATCACGAACTGCGGCGCCACACCCAGACGTTCGTCGGCGTTCTCCATCCCCACCCACTGCTCATCCACCGATGCCGGACCGCCGCGCCCCGGGTTGAGGAGCCACACCCCGGGCCTAACGAGCTGCTGGAAGTCCTTGTCGCCCGAGACGATGACGACGTTGACGCCCTGCGCCGCCCCCTGCGCTGCCAGCGTCCCGATGACGTCGTCCGCTTCGTAGCCGTTCACGGCGAGCACCGGAACCCGAAACGCCTCCAGCAATTCCTTGATGCGCTCCACCCCGGTGTCGAAGTCGGCCTGCAGCTCCTCCGTCAGCTTCTCACGTGTCGCCTTGTAGGCCGGATACATCTCGTGCCGGAACGACCGCCCAGAGTCGTGCACCCATCCGATGTACTCGGGACGGTGCTTGGCGACGAGTCGCTGCAGGAAGTTGACCACCCCCCACGCCGCGGAGGTGTTCTCGCCACGTGCTGTCGTCAACGGACGCGAGAGCAGGGCGAAGAAGGCGCGATAGATCAGCGCATACCCATCGATCAGGAAGAGCGTCGGTGAGGTCGGCGGAGTGACGGGCGGCACGCGACCAGGGGAAAGGAGGTGAGGTTCAGCGGGGCCGTGCGACGGATCCCCTGCACAAGGCACGCACAACTCTAGCGCCGCGCGCCGTCATTCGCTGCCCGACCGCGCTGCGGGGAGCTACGAGGGGGGCCGCGGGAGCGAAGCTCGGCAGTCAGGCGGCGAGATGCGACAAGGCCGCCCGTCCGTTCGAACGCAGGCGGCCTTGTGCATGGGAGGAGCGAGCGCGCGAGGGAGGCGCGCTAGGGGTGCGTGACGTCCTTACGCTCGGGTAACGCTGCTCGCGTGGAGTCCCTTGGCACCGCTCTCGACTTCGAACTCGACCATCTGCCCCTCGGCGAGGGTCTTGAAGCCGTCCATCTGGATCGCGGAGAAGTGGACGAAGACGTCCTCTCCAGATTCCTGTTCGATGAAGCCGAAGCCCTTGGCATCATTGAACCACTTCACCTTCCCCTTAGCCATACGAATTGCCTCCTGCAGGTATCAGAACGCACGCGAGCTGGACTGAGAGCCCAGATCCTTGGCGCCGCCGTATTTAGGACCGCCGTTCTGATATGTCAAGAGAAGGCATTGAAGAACAATAAGATACCAACCTTCTTGAGATTGGACTGACCAAGCTTACGGAAGGACTCTCCGCACCACGCTCTCGAACTCCGTCTCCGAGCTGATCGTCATCCGCCAACGACCGAATCCCGTCTGGTCGATGAAGACGATCTGCAGACGATGCTGCCGGTACTCCCAGATCTGGCTGCGCCCTCGCTGGTTCATGTCGGCCAGGTTGGGTTCGATGATCTGGTCTGGAGGGCCGAGGGCGACGAAGGCCCGCCCGCGGTCGGTAAGCCACCCGGCCGCCCCCTCCTCACGGAAACGTGCGTTTGCCTGCGCGATGCGGTTGAAGTAGTCGCGAAGCCCCTCGTGCTGCGGCGTTTGCGGTACCGGGTCGGTCTCCCGGATGAAGGCCGCCCAGAGCGCTGCACGCTGGTCCGGCGCGGCATCCCGCATCGCCGACAAGCGCGACGAGCTCACGAAGTATCGGAGATAGTCGAGCATCTCGTTGAACGTCGCGACCGGCAGATCCTCGCCAAACGCGATGAACACCGGCGCCCGCAGCGTGTCGACACTCCCGGCCCGCGAGACCCCAACCGACATCACGCCGACCCCCAGCTTTGCCAACGGCACGTTGAACGTGCCGGAGAACAGATTCCCACGGCGCGTCAACGCCAGTGAGTCGCTCCACAGCACCGTGTTCGCACCGTCGGGGCGCACCGAAATGCGCACCGGAAACGTCGATCCACTCCCGTACCCCTCGACATAGATCGGGAGAATGGAGTCGCGCCCGAACACCGTGGTGCTCCGCGGCGTCGCGATGAAGCGCGGGAGCGAATCGAGCGTGGTGCGCGGAGTGGCCTCGTAGAAAGCGATCGGCGAGGAGATGGAGCCATCGACGAGTCTCGGCACCCCAACGGTCGCCTCGATCGCGCTCCCGCGCGCGACGGAATCGTCACGCACCGTGAGGCGCAAGTCGTACATCCCCGGCGCGAGCGTGATGATCTGGCGAAAAAGCACGCTCTCGTCCGTCCGCTGTGTCTCCCGGAAGACCAGCACGCGTACGGACTCCTTGGAGTTGATGTCGTGCACCACCGTCGTCCCGCGCTTGATCTCCAGCCCCACGTTGTACGAAGCACGATAGCGATCCCCCTCCCGAGCAAACCGCAGTGAGCGATTGGCCAGAGAGACCGTGAGCACCATGACCGTCGAGTCGTTCGTGCGCCCGGCGAGGAACGCCAAAGCTCCGACGAACGGGGTCTCACCACCTTCGGCGAGGAGCCCCAGCCGGCGATACAGCGTCACGGGATCCGGCTGTGTCGGAATGCGGCGGTTGGACACCGGCCCTCCTACCGCGGGACCGGCGGGAGCGGGGGCGGGAGCTGGCCCCTTTCCAGGAGTCGCCCCCTTCCCTGAGGCACACCCCGCAAGCGAGACCAGCGCGACGAACAGAAGGAGGATCGAACGCATAGGAACCCAGGCCGCGCCGGACGCGCGGGCAGGAGAGAATGACGCCCAGGAGGACGCCGGAAGATAGGAGTCTGGGGGAATCTCGCGCATTGCTTGCTGCCCTACTGGGGGACCATTAGGTTCGGCGCCGTGTCCAAGGAGAATCTTGTCGGGCGGACGATCGCCGGCTACACGCTGAAGAGCCTCGTCGGGGAGGGCGGCACTTCTGTCGTCTATCGCGCCGAGCACCCACAGAACGGCCAGGTGGCCTTCAAGGTGCTGCGCGACAAGCTCCGACAGGAGAAAACCGCCGTCGCGCGCTTCAACCGCGAAGCCGAGTTCGGTAAACGCGTCATTCACCCCAATGTCATCCGCACGATTGAGACAGGGGAGGCCGAGGGATACCACTACTTGGTCATCGAATGGGCGGCCGGCGAGCTGCTCGAGCGGTACGCCAAGGACCACGCTCCCCTCCCGCGGGACGAAGTCGCGCGCATCATCCTGAGCATCGGGGAGGCCGTGAAGGCCGCGCATGATTCGGGCATCGTGCATCGCGACCTGAAACCCGACAATGCGATGTACGATCCCGAATCGGGGGCCACGAAGCTCCTCGACTTCGGGATCGCGGCGGCCACCGACACACGACAGGACGAGCGTCTCACGAGGGCCGGCTACTTCGTCGGGACCCTGATGTACGTCGCCCCAGAAGCGTTGTCGGGCGAGCTGGTCACCCCCGCCGCTGACCAGTACTCGCTCGCAACGATTGCCTACTTCCTCCTGACGGGGACGCTCCCGTATCTCGCGAAGAGCCCGCGCGAGATGTTCACGCAGCTCCTGTCACAGCCTCCGATCGCGCTCAACAAGGCCCGCGCCAACCTCGATTTTGGCCCGCGGGTCGAATCCGTGCTCATGCGCGCGCTGTCACGCCAACCGACCGATCGGTACCCCGACATCCTGGTCTTTGCCCGTGAGCTGCACGAGGCGCTCCTCGCAGCTGCAGCGCCAGCTGAGCCGCAGCAGGAGGAATCGGGACTCTTCTCCAAGATGAAGGGCTTGTTTCGCCGGTAGCCCGGACGTTTTCACACATGCGACCACAAGAGCAGCTGGTGGCCCTGCTCGCCGAACGCTCGGCGCGCCGTGGCCATTTCGTTCTGTCCTCGGGGCGGACGTCGAACCTGTACATCGACGCACGCCTAACGACGATGAGCCCCGAGGGGCTCGCCCTCATCGGCCCGCTCGGCCTCGAAACCGCCCGGCGCGCGTTTGGCGCGGATGTCGACGCCATCGGCGGGCTCACACTTGGCGCCGACCCGATCGCGTACGCGATCTCCCTTGCCAGTGCTTCGACGGCGCGACCGGTGCGTGCCTTCACCGTGCGCAAGGAAGCGAAGGCGCATGGCGCCGGGCGTCAGGTCGAGGGGCCCTACCGTGAGGGAGATCGTGTGGTAGTGGTTGAGGACGTCATCACCACGGGTGGATCCGCCCTCAAGGCAGTCGAAGTCCTTCGGCAGCACGGTGCGCAAGTCCTCGGCGTCCTTGCGCTCGTTGATCGCGAGGAAGGAGGACGCGAAGCCATCGAAGCACAGGGACTCTCCGTGGTCTCACTCGCCCGGGCAGCCGAGATCCTTCCGCTGCTCCCCGCCACCTAACTCCTCCGCCACGCTACGGAGGATCGGATCAGGCTCGGGAAACGAGACGAACCGTCGCCGATTCTCGGACTTTCGAATGCCGATCGATCGCGCCGTGTGGCCAAACGGATCGAACGCGCGCCACACCGCCAGATGTCGAAGGACAAGCTCTTCCCGGAAGGAGTCGAGCATCCCTTCGCAGTCGTAGCGTACACGAAACTGGATTGCGCTCATCCCCAGGATCGAACGCACATGGCGACTGAAACTCTGCGGTGACGAGTAGCAGAGCTGATCCGACACGCTCGAGACCGAGACGCCGGGATTCTCAAATAACCGCGCCGCACAGGTGAGGCGCGCAAAGGCGAGATACCGTTTGGGTGGTGGCAAGTGAGCCCGATAGAAGCGGCTCATCAGTGTCCCGGGAATGATCTGGAGCGAGCGGGCAAACTGGCGAATGGTCGGCGTGCGCGATGCGTGCGCAAACAGACTGTCAAAGAAGCGGCGCGTTCCAGCGGGCGCTTGGGCAAGATCCAGCGCGAGCCGTGACATTGCGAGCCGCTGAACATCCGACGTCCGCTCATTGAGCAATACGGCACGCAACTCCCTCCATCCGTTCGGCTCGCGAACGTCGATCAGGGTGCGAATGCCGCACTGCCCCAGTGAAAGTACCGTCCTCACGGTTGCACGGTCGAACTCCGAAAGCAGCGCGACCGTGGGAACACGAGGGAACTCGCGCACCATGCGCGCAACTCCGGTCATCTGGACGCCGTGACACATGGACGTCGACACGATGAGCGCACGAACGCGCTGGGAACGAAGATCTCTCCGCAGGTCATCCACACAATCGCGGTGTACTGCGTGGATGACGCCGTTGGCCACGGCATCGACACGAAGACGTTCGTCTGGAGTCAGCATGGTTGCCACACGAGCGACACCGCCTCCATACCCGCCTTCGGCGCCTCCTCCCGGCCATCCTGCATCCCGCCATTGGATTCCCATTCCGCGCCTTCCGTCGTAAGGTCAGAGGAAAGGGTACGACGGGGCGTCACGTCTCCGTCACATGGAGCATGTGATTCGGTGCACGAGGTGCTGTTGTTTTGATTCCACCGTCACCTATCCCAGTACCGTTATATTGCAGGCGTCAGGTACATGCAGGCCGGATGATCGCGTCGAGACTGGGCAACCAGCTTCGCCGAGGAAAGTCCGGGCTCCTTGGACAGACTGCCAGGTAACGCCTGGGCGTAGCGCATGCTGCGACGGAAAGTGCCACAGAAAACAAACCGCCGATGCATCTGATGCAGCGGTAAGGGTGAAAAGGTGGGGTAAGAGCCCACCGCGTTCCTGGTAACAGGAATGGCACGGTAAACCCCAGTCGGAGCAAGGCCAAATAGGCGGCGAGAGACAGTCCTTCTCGATCAAGACGCCGCGGGTTGGCTGCTAGAGTGCGATGGTGACATCGTGCCGAGAGGAATGATCATCCGGATCCCAGATCCGACAGAACCCGGCTTACAGGCCTGCATGTATCTGACGCTCCTTCCTCAATTCGCTCGCCGGTGGAAGCGAGGATCCCTCTCATTGCCGAAGCCCCCCGCCAGCACTACTCGGCTGGCATGGCTCGCATCAATGGGATTGTTGGCTGCGTGTACGTCAGGGGTTCCTCCCCGGCAGGTGCAAGTAGAACCGCAGCCACTGCCTCGCGACACCGTCGTGCCACTTGCTGTCCCGGTACGGAGGATCCTGCGACCGGAAGAGGCGCGCTATCATGCACATGCCACGATCATAACACAGGAACTTCCGCAGTCAGGGACACCAACGGCTGACACGCTTGTCCTTCAGGAGAGCCTGAAAGTTCAGCTCGTCGTTGGGTCCGAAGGTCAAGTGACGTTGCGACTTCAGTCCGACTCGGGATACCGGCTTCCGATGCAACGTTCCGTTGTGCCAGAACTTGGAACACGGGTGCGAACACCGATCATCACCGGGGCGTCTCTTGCGTCCGGAGTGGTTGTGGTCCCTTCTGATTCCTCACAGGCATCCTGTGAACCGACCGCATCCCTTGCTTCCCAACTGCTATCCGCAACGTGGTTGCGCGCAATTCTCAATATGACAAGCGAGCCACCCGCAATAGGTGACTCGCTCGCATACAGCTACTGTCAGGCAGGCGTCAGGTTCAGGACAGTTCTCACAACACAGTCGCAGCAGGAAAGGGCGCGTGTTGGAGCCTTTCCATCACCCCATATCGCAGCTACTGGATCGTTCTCAAGCGATAGTGGTCGTGCACTCCCCATGAGCGGAACTGGAACGATAGCCGCCACATTCCTGGCTCGACCAGATTCTGCGGGTGCCATCCTCTTTGAAGAGCTTACCCTGCGCACAGTATCGACGTCGAATTACCAAAGCTCACGCCGTAAACAGAGCTTTACGCAGGAAACAGAACTCATCCTCACGAGGCAGCATCGTTAGTCAGGCGACCTGGCTAATCAACGAGACGGAGTGGCATCACCAGACAGAGGTACTTGCCAGGTTCCTGCCAGCCTTCTGGTTCGAGCGTTGCCGCACGTTCGGGTTCCTTGAAGGTGAACTTGATCTCTTCCGTCGGCATATAGCGCAGGATTTCCAGCAGATACATCCCATTGAATCCGATATCGATCGGATCACCATCATAACGAATGGGCAGTTCATCCTGGCCTTCTCCTAGATCTGGTGTTGCCACGGAGAATTTCAGCAGGGCCAGATTGAAGGAGAGTTTCACACGATGCGTCTGATCCGACGCAACGACAGACATGCGCTTCAGGGCACTCTGTAATGCTGTCTTATCGATCGTCGCGACGCGGTTGTTATCTCGCGGAATAACCTGATCGTAGTTGGGATATGGTCCTTCAATCAACCGCGTGAATACCGCCGTGAAGGGAGATCTGAAAGCGAGGTGGTTCTCCCCTCGAGCAACCTCAAGTTCCTCATCGGCTGGGAAGAGTCGCCGAACTTGCTCTAGCGCTTTAGGAGGAATGATGAAGTCACCCGTCAGTGACCCACTATACGGGATTTCCATCTTCGCGAGTCGATGGCCGTTTGTTGCAACCATCCGCGTTTCCTTCTCACGAACTTCCCACAGAACACCATTCAGGATCGGACGGCTTTCTTCTGTCGATACTGCGAATGCAGTGTGTGAAATCAGTTTCTGAACATCTCCAGACTTCACACGCCAGGACCGGCTGAAATCAACCGTTGGAAATGCCGGAAACTCATCCCGTGGTAGTCCAAGAAGCTTGAACCGAGACCGGCCACATTCGAGCGTAATTCGTTGTTCACCCGCCGCTGCAAGCTTTACGGGAGCTGGAGGAAGCTCTCGTACAATCTCACTCAGCTTTTTCGCCGGCACCGTGATGGCGCCAGGTGATTCGACATCAGCGAGTACTTCCGTACTCACCCCAATGTCCAGATCAGTTCCGGAAAGACGCAGCCCCTTCTCTGTTGTCTCGAGAAGAAGATTCCCAAGAACAGGGAGAGTTGTCTTTGTTGGAACTGCGGCAGCGACAGCTGTGAGAGCTTCCTGGAGCTTCTCACGACTGATGGTGAGGCGCATTTCTGGACTCGGTGAGTGGAAAGTGAGGGTTGGAACTATATAGAGGTTTAGAAGAGAGAAGATCTAGTAGAACCAGTATAATCTGGGGAGAACCGTGGTGAAGTAGGTAAGTTGTTCAGCAACTTGTAGTTAAGAGCAATCGATTGATGTAGATCAATTGTTATCAAGCGTGGATCAATGTGGACTACGACATTAACCGTCGTTTTGCTTGCTGAATTCGTGCCTGAAATGTCGAATCATTTGCAGAAAGATCTTCTGCACGCTCGAGACTGTGGATAACAGTTGAATGGTCCCTTCCACCAAATCGATGTCCGATTTCAACAAGTTGCAAACCAAGCAACTCACGACACAGTAGCATGGCTGCTTGACGGGGTATAGTCAGCGTTTTTGTTCGGGTCTTTGAGCGCAGGCCATCAGCTGTCACTCCCCATTCAGATGCGACAATGTCTTGGATGCGTTCTGGCGTAATTGGAGTAAGCTCGCTCAACGTGCCATTGTCTTCTCGTCGCAGCTTATCTCGAAGCGCTTCCTGGGTCAGCGCGATCGTGATGTCCTTTCGGCGAAGTGAGGAGTAGGCAAGTAGTCTGATAACAGCTCCTTCAAGTTCCCGGACGCTGGAGCGAATGTGCTCAGCCAAAAAACGTACAACTTCGTCCGGTATGGTTTGTTGGAGCTGATCAACCTCGGACTTCTTGCGCAGAATTGCGATTCGAAGCTCAAGATCTGGAAGCTCGATATCGGCGACCATTCCCCACTGGAATCGTGTAACGAGTCGAGCCTCGATTCCTGGGATCTCTGATGGCGGACGGTCGGAGGTCATGATGATCTGCCGGCCGTTCTCGTAGAGGGTGTTGAATGTGTGGAAAAACTCTTCCTGCGTGGCCTCTTTTCCCTTCAGGAAGTGAACATCATCGATGAGTAAGAGATCGCATTCGCGAAAGCGACGTCGAAACTCATTGGTCGACCGCGTTTGAATGGCGTTGATGTACTCATTGGTGAACTGCTCAGCGCCCATGTTGATGACGCGAAGCGCGGGATCCCGTCCGAGGAGTTCATGCGCGACTGCCTGCATCAAGTGGGTCTTTCCAACACCACTTGCGCCGTAGATAAAGAGCGGGTTGTAGACGCGTCCTGGAGCCTGAGAAACCGCATGAGCTGCCGCCGCAGCTACTTCGTTCGACTTGCCGATGACGAACTGGTCGAAGGTGTAGCGAGCTGAAAGAATTGGTGGCGTATGAACGCGCAGCTGGCCGGAAGATCCCTTGGGCTGAACTGGTGCGCCGGTCTGTGAGAACAGATCCATCTGTGGACGCTGCTGGCGTTCCTCATCCGCGAGGAAAACGACATGGCAGGGGTGACCGAGCACCATAGGCGCGATCGAGTCGAGCAGCGTGCTGAACTTGGATTCGTTCCAGTCGGCTGCGAACTGATCGGCGACCCTTACGGTCAATTTGTTCTTTGTAAGTTCAACAGGTACAGCGGGTTCGAGCCATGTACGGAACGTTTGTTCCGCCATGTCTCGCTTGACGTAGTCGAGCAGGCGCTGCCAGGCTTGGTCGGCCGAGAGATCCATGACCATGTGGAAAAGGTCGGGCGGCCGAACGTAGGTACGGCCTGTGGAAAAGTCAATTCCTCGCGAAAGCGAGCAACGGCTAACCCGTTGACATACATGGCGTAAGCCTCTATCCTTCGCCTTCTTTCGCCACGATTTTCAGTAGCTTTCGGAGATAGGAATGGGCAAGCCGACGTATCGTCCGCGGAACAAGCGCCGGATTCGCAAGCATGGATTCCGCACCCGCATGGATACGAAGTGGGGGCGCGAGGTTCTGAGCCGCCGCCGTAAGAAGGGGCGCAAGCGGTTGACGGTTAAGCTGCCGTCGAAGTACGCGGCCGCCTAGTAACCGCCGGTTTGCCCGCGCGAGCAGAATCACGCGCGGTGCCGACCTCGAGCGCATACGACTAGAGGGGAAGGCTCTCCGAACGAGCGCACTACTGGTTCGGGTGAGCGCTTCCCCTCACGCGCGCTTGCGGGTGGGCGTGGTGGTGCCGCGGTACGGGCACTCGGCCGTCGACCGGAACCTGCTGAAACGGCGCCTGCGCGAGCTCGTACGAGTACATATGCTGCCGTTAGGCGTTCCGTGGGACCTCGTCATCTGGGCGCAACGGTCGGCGTATCGGCTGGAATTCGCCCAATTGCAGGGGGAAATGGAGCTGGTCGTCACCAAGCTGCAACGCAGGCTGGAGGCGCCGGGAGGTACACCGCCTGTGCAAGACAGCGGCGAGGTTCCACCGCCACCTCAAGGGGGCGCGTGATGCGACATGTGGTCATCGCCCTGGTGCGCATCTATCAGATGTTCATAGGCCCGCTGCTTCCCGCTGTGTGCCGGTTCTACCCGTCGTGCTCACAATACGCGATCGAAGCGCTGCAGAAGCACGGCGCCGTTCGCGGTTCCCTCCTGGCGGCGAAGCGCATAGCTCGCTGTCATCCGCTGCACCCGGGCGGATTCGATCCCGTGCCCTGATCAGATCTCGCTGCGATGGATAAACGCACGATCCTGGCGCTGTCGCTCGTCGCGCTCGTCATCTTCATCACGCCGAAGCTCTTTCCGTCGTCGATGACGAAGGGTGCGGCCAAGCCAGTCGCTGGAACAACCAAGACCGGCGGAACGAATGCGGTGGCTGCCACGCAGGCCAGCCAATCCGCTTCGCCGCCGGGAAACACCATCGGTCCAGCGCCAGCCGCAGCCCAAGCGGGGGCGCCGACAGGAACCGACTCGACCGGCGCGGTGAAGCCCGAGTCGACGACTGTGAGCGGCGCGGTGGCAGAGTACGTGTTCAGCAACCTCGGCGCCGCGCCGATGTCGGTACGCCTGCCGAGTTACCGCGCGCTGGATAAGGTGAACCAGAACGTCACCATCACATCTGGCACTGGGCGCTCGCTCATTTCCTATCGCGTCCTCGGGGCGACGGATACAGTGGCACTGGCGACCGTGCCGTTCACGGTGGAGCGCTCCACGGCGAGCAGCGGCGCGACGGTGCTCGACTACAAGGGAACCGCGAACGGGCGTGCCCTCTCCCTCAAGTACACGATCGTTCCGGACTCCTTCCTGGCACGGGTGGAAGGATCAGTCGGCGTGGACGCGAGCGGGCAGCCGGCGCGCTTTGTCCTCGTCGATCTCCCGAACACGTTCCACTCATTCGAAGCGGATTCGCTCGACGACCAGAACCACTTCGCGTTCGCGTTGAAGCCACGCGCACGCGGTGCCGAGGGGGTTCCGTTTGGCAAGCTGGATCCCGGTGAACGCCATCTGGTGCAAGGGCCGCTGGTCTGGGCCGCTGCCAAGTCGAAGTACTTCATCGTCGGGCTGCTGGGGAGCGAGAGCGACGACACCTTCGCGGAAGCGGTTGCCGTCGGCGGGCCGCGAACGACCAAGCGTGCGACGTCGGCCACAGGAACTGTTGTCACGCGTCTCAACAACGGGACGTTCCGGTTCGAGTTGTACACGGGGCCGCAGCAGTACAAGCGCCTGCAGGCGCTGGGTCGCGAGTTCGAGAACTCGAATCCGTATGGCGGCTGGCTGCAGGGCGTGGTGCAGCCCTTTGCGACGCTCGTGATGAAGATCCTGCTCTGGATGCGCGGGACGCTCAAGCTCGACTACGGCTGGCTCCTGGTCATCTTCGGTGTGGCGGTGCGCCTCATCCTCTGGCCGCTCAACCATGGGGCGATGCGTACGAGCATGAAGATGCAGCGCATCCAGCCTGAGCTGAACGACATCCAGAAGCGCTACAAGGCCGACCCGCAGAAGATGCAGTCGGAGATGATGCGCGTGTACAAGGAGCACGACATGAGCCCCTTCAGCACCTTTGCCGGGTGCCTGCCGATGCTCCTGCCGATGCCGGTGTTGTTCGCGCTCTTCTTCGTCTTCCAGAACACGATCGAATTCCGTGGCGTCCCGTTCCTGTGGCTGGCGGACATCTCGATCAAGGATCCGTTCTACATCGTCCCGCTGTTGATGGGGGTATCGATGTTCGTGCTGTCGTGGGTGGGGATGCGCAACTCGCCCCCCAATCCGCAGGCGAAGATGATGCTCTACATCTTCCCCGTGATGATGACGTTCCTCTTCGCGAACTTCGCCTCGGGGCTCAACCTCTACTACGCGATCCAGAACATCGCCGCGCTGCCGCAGCAGTGGTTGATTGCCAACGAGCGAGGCAAGATGAGTGGCAGCGGAGGAAAGAAAGGTTAACCCCCACATGGCGCGCGCCCGCTCACGGTGCGCGCGCCTGACCTTCAAGCACGAGTGGAGCGCCGATGCTGGTCCGTGATGACACCATCGCTGCGCTGAGCACCCCCGCGGGACGCGGCGCGATCGCCATCGTCCGACTGAGCGGGGGTGATGCGCATCAACTGGCGGCCCGCCTGGTGACGCCGTGGCCCACCCTCCCGCGCGTGGTGACGCGCTGTGTGGTGAGGGACGATCGCGATGACAGCGTGATCGACCAGGCGATGGTCACGCGCTTTGACGCCCCGCGATCGTACACGGGCGAGCCGATGGTGGAGATCGCCTGTCACGGCGGTGTCGCGGTGTCTTCCGCCATCCTCGAGGCGTTGGCACGTCAGGGAGCACGGAGCGCGGAGCCCGGGGAATTCACTCAGCGCGCGGTCCTGAACGGGAAGCTCGACCTCCTGCAGGCCGAGGCGATCGCCGACCTGGTCGATGCGCGCACTCACGCACTGCGCCGCGCCGCGGTGCGGCAGCTCGACGGCGGGCTGACGCGCACGCTGCGTGAGCTGCGTGAGCGCATGTTGCACGTCGAGGCGCTGCTGGCCTACGACATCGACTTTCCGGAGGAAGACGATGGCCCGATCGCACGAGAGACGATCACGGCGGCGGCCCGAGAGGCGCGCGCCGGCGTTGCACGCCTCTTGACCACGGTTCCGCTCGGCGAGATTGCACGTGACGGCGCTGTGGTGGTGATCGCCGGGGCCCCGAACGCGGGGAAGTCTTCGCTGTTCAACGCGCTCCTTGGCGAGGCACGGGCGATCGTCACCGAGGTACCGGGGACAACGCGCGATGCCATTGAGGCACGCGTGGAGTCTGGACGCTGGCCGCTGCGCCTGGTGGATACCGCGGGGCTGCGCGAGACGCGCGATGTCGTCGAGCGACTCGGGATCGAGATCAGCGAGCGGCACATCCGTGATGCGCACGTCGTGCTGGTGTGCGGGGAGACCGCTGCTGCCCTGAGAGACGCGCTATCACACGTGGATGCGCTTGGGCCCGCGCCGCGCATCGCGGTGTTCACCAAGGCCGATCTGGCGCTGCAGGAGGGAGGCGCTGCGACTGATGCGAGCGCTGTACCGGACGCTCCAGCGATGGATGGGGTGGACGCGACCGTCGCCGTGAGCGCGTTGCAGCGCGACGGGCTCGACCGGCTGTTGAGCGAGGTGCATGCGGTGCTGGAGCGCTACGTCGGCGACGTACACCCCGAGTTGCCGGTGCTCACGCGCGAGCGACACCGTGTGGCGCTGCAGGAGGCACACGACGAGATCGATCGCTTCCTGACGATGTGGCGCACGCCGATGGCGCCGGCGTCGGTCGCGGCCGTTCACATCAGGAGCGCCACGCATGCCCTGGATGAACTGATCGGGAGCGTCGATGTGGACGACGTGCTCGACCGCGTCTTCCGATCCTTCTGCGTGGGGAAGTAACGCCGAGCGATTGGAGCGCCGTGCACCCGGGCAATGCCCGGGCGCGATGCATCAGGCCGAAACGCTCGCGATGCGCGCGACTTCGGCGATCTCCTCTGCCGAGGCGCGGATTGCCCACGCGATCCCGCGCTGCTCGATGGCAGCCTCCACCATGCGAGCGCCAATGAAGTAGCCGGCGCGTTCCGGGATGACGATGCGATCGACGGTGCGGGCATCGTCGCTGGTGCCGCCCATGAGATAGCGCAGGCGCAGCCCCAGCGCGTGGTGATCGAACTCCTGCGTGATGGCACGCGTGATGTGCGACTCGAGTTCGCGCACGCGCTGGTACTGGCGACGCCCGTAGCCGTAGTACTCCCACGCGGCATGTCCGGGGCTCACGAGTCGCGCGACGCTGACGGCGAGCCCCTCGTTGATGACGAGTTCGCGCACCGACGCACGGCGCCCCGATTCCCAGTAGGAGTAATAGCCGTCGGCTTCGTCGATAAGCTGTCGCATTTCACTGCGGCTGGCTGGCGACGTATAGCGCACGACGTGTGCGATTTCGTGGGCGAGCCAGAGGGGAATCAGCTCGGGATCGAGCCCCAGCCCTTGCGTTTCGGGGTTGGCGATTCCGGTGAAGTGCTCGAGACAGACAAAGGCGACACCCCGCCCTGCGACGACGAGTTCGCCAGCGTTGGCGCCACCGACACCGACCATGAGGACGACGTCCAGGTCAACGTCGGTGCCTAACAACTCGGCGCACCGCGCCTCCGTCTCGCGTGCGAGCGCGACCACGTCGGTGCGCTCGAGCATGGCGCGCAGGTCGGAGCGATCTGCCTGCGCCGTCATGCGAACGACTTCGAGGAAGTGTTCGCTGTCCGGGTCGAAGACGTAGTTGTGCCAGTACGCCGAGAGCCTGGCGCGGTGTGCGTCGAAGTACTGCTGGTAGGCGGCGACTCGATCGGTGCTGTTCAGGACTGCGAAGAAGTCCGGCAGCAGATTGATGAGCATCAACGACCAAGGCGCGGGTGGCTCGGCGCAGCGGATCCCGGAATCGGGCGGAATGTAGTAATGCTCGTGTTTGCGAACAAGAGACGGTTTTCCCAGCGGTCGCCAGCTGCTGTGAGTCCGAGCAACGGACGAAGCACTGTGGCGCTGGAGACGCGAGAGACGCGCGAGGGCACTCGACGGGCTGTTGGCGCGCGCCATTGCGAGCGAGGCACGTGGCGCGAGGGAGGCACGTGGCGCGAGGGAGGCACGTGGCGCGCGCGTGGCCGACGCGCCGCGCGTGTGGGAGCTAGAAGGTCAGCGCGTGCCGAAGAGGCGGTCGCCTGCGTCGCCGAGCCCGGGCAGGATGTAGCCGTGCGCGTTGAGTTCGCGATCGAGCGACGCGCAGTAGATGGGGACATCGGGGTGCGCGTCGTGGACGCGCGCGACACCTTCGGGGGCCGCGACCAAGCACAGAAAGCGGATGCGCGTGGCGCCGGTGCGCTTGAGTGAGTCGATCGCGGAGACGGCGCTGCCGCCGGTGGCGAGCATCGGATCGAGGAGGAAGAAATCGCGCTCCGCGGCGTCGCCTGGGACCTTGAAGTAGTAGTCGACCGGTTCGAGCGTGTCGTGATCGCGATACAACCCGATGTGTCCCACGCGCGCGGACGGGACCAGGCGAAGGATCCCTTCCACCATCCCGAGCCCCGCGCGAAGGATGGGGACGAGCGTGAGCTTCTTGCCGCTCACTTGCCACCCGGTGGCCTGTTCGAGCGGTGTCTGCACGACGATCTCGTCGAGCGACAGCGCTGCCGTCGCCTCGTAGGCCATGAGCATCGCGATTTCGTCGACGAGTTCCTTGAAGATCTTCTTGGGCGTTCGGCGATCGCGCATCAGCGTGAGCTTATGCTGGATGAGCGGATGCCTGACGATCGTGAGCGATGGATGCCCGGCGGGCGATGGCGTCGGGCCGGCAGGGGTGGTGTGCATGGCGGCCAAGGTACTAATTTCGCGCGCACCGCAGAAGACGGCGCGCGCCATGCGCAGTCGTGTCGTCCGTTGGCGGCACCAGCACCAGGGAGAGCGAGAGCGCATCCGTGGAGATCCAGTTTGCAGGGGCCGCCCGCGAGGTCACCGGGTCGTGTCACATCGTCCGGGTGAACGGCAAGATGCTGGCGCTCGACTTTGGCCTGTTCCAGGGGCGACGCGCCGAGTCGGAGGCGAAGAACCGACGCCTCCCGTTTAACGTGGAGGAGCTGGACGCCGTTGTCCTCTCGCACGCGCATATCGATCACTCGGGGCGCCTCCCCCTCCTGCTCCGCGAGGGGTATGAGAAGACGATCTGGTGCACGCCGGCCACGCGCGACCTGTGCGCGATCATGCTCGCCGACGCCGCGCACATCCAGGAAAAGGATGCCGAGCACCTAAGCCGCCACAACAAGGAACACGCGGACCCGCTGTATACGGTGCGTGATGCGGCGCGCACGGTGGAGAACATGATCTCCGTCCCTTTCAAGAAGCGGGTCGAGATCCTGCCCGGCGTCCAGCTCACCTTCGTCGAGGCGGGCCACATCCTTGGATCGGCGTCGGTCATCCTCGACTGCACCGAAGGGGGGAAGACAACGCGCCTGGTCTTCTCCGGCGACATCGGACGCTCCGGGCTCCCGATCATCCGCGACCCGGATCCGCCGGTCGGCGCGGACGTCGTGATCATGGAGTCGACGTACGGGAACCGCGACCACCCGGCGTTCGAGGATGCGCAGTCTCGCCTCGCGGCGATCGTGAGCCAGACGGCGAAACGCGGCGGCAAGCTCCTCATCCCGGCCTTCGCGGTGGGGCGCACGCAGGAGCTGGTGTACGAGCTCCACGCGCTGGCGCGCGCCGGGAAGATCCCCGAGATCCCGATCTTCATCGACTCGCCGCTCGCCATCGATGCGACGTCGGTCTTCGAGATGCACCCCGACATCTTCGATCGCTCGGAGCGGATGGTGCAGGAAGCGTCGAACCTGTTCCGCTTCGACCTGGTGCGATACACGCGGGACACCGAGGAATCGAAGGCCCTGAACGCGATGCGCGGTCCGATGGTGGTGATCGCCGCGTCGGGGATGGCGGAGTCCGGGCGTATCCTGCACCACCTGCTCAACGGAGCGGACGATCCGCGCAACACGATCCTCATCGTCGGCTTCATGGCGCAGCACACGCTGGGGCGGCGCATTCTCGAGAAGCAGGCGGTGATCAAGGTGTTCGGCGATGAGGTGCCGCTGCGTGCACAGGTGGAGGTGCTGAACGGGTACAGCGCACACGGCGACCGCACCGACCTTCGCGAGTGGATCCATCACGTCAGGGGGACGGGGAGCGGGCCACGCACGGTCTTTCTCGTGCACGGCGAAACCGAGGCGCAGGATGCCTTTGCGGAGACGCTACGTGCGGACGGATTCCACGTCGTGGTGCCGGCGCTCGACGAGCGCGCGCACGTCTGACCGACGCTCCCGCACCCGTCGATGCCTGCCACCAAACGCCAGGACGTGCGCGCGAGTGAAGCGCGCGAACGACTGTTGCACGCCACGCTGCGCTGCGCGGCGCGCGATGGCGGGGCGGCGCTCTCGCTGCAAGCCATTGCGGAAGAGGCTGCGGTGTCGAAGGCGCTCGTCCTGTACCACTACCGTGACAAGGCGCACTTGCTGGCGACGGCGATTCGCTGGCTTACCGCGCGTCTGCTGGACCGAGAGGCCAACGCCCTCGTGCAGTCGACCGCGAGCTCTGTGCTGGAGGACTTCTGGCGATGGCTCGAGGCGGAGATCCGGGACGGCGAACTGCGCGTCTTGATCGAGCTGTCGCAGGAGCGCGGGGACGAGACGCGTCGCGCCCTCGAGGAATCGGCGACGCAGCGTCAGGCGCGCGCCGAGCAGACAGTTGCTCGCGTCTTCCAGCTGCTGGACCTGTCGCCGCGACTCCCTACGGCGATGATCGCGGCGAGTGAGTTGGCCTTCCGCGACGGACTGGTCCTGTGGGCATGGAGACAACCCGATCGCAGCGCCCGCGTCTCGTTCGACGTCTTCTGGTTGTCGCTTCTGAGCTTGGCGCGCTGAGGCGCGGCGCGCTTCAGCGTGGTGCGCTGGCCGACCGGGCTGGCTGGGCTGGCCGGTGGATCGAGCGACAGGCCGGCGCGACTATCCACGCGGGATGGCGCGGGCTTATTGTTCGCGCGATGGGTTCCGCCGCATGGACGAATCGACGCATGGCCCTGACGGGGGCACGCCTCCTGGTGGTGGCGTGGTTGATGTCGCTCGGCGGCGTCCTGTTGTGGGGGACGCGCGATGCGGCGCGCGCGTCGGACGCGATCGTCGTGCTCGGCGCGGCGCAGTATGACGGGCGCCCCTCCCCGGTGCTGCGCGCACGCCTGGACCACGCGCTCTCGCTATGGAAGCGCGGCCTGGCGCCGCGGGTGATCCTGACCGGCGGCAAGGGATCGGGTGACACCACGAGCGAGGCGGCGGTCGGGCGCGTGTACCTGCTGCGGCGCGGCGTTCCCGACACCGCGATGCTGATGGAGAATCAGGGGCGCAGCACGGCGGAGTCGCTGGGTGGCGTGGCAAGGCTGGCCAGCACGCGGGCGATCAAGGACGTGATCCTCGTCTCGGACCCGTTTCACATGATGCGGCTGCAGATCCTGGCGTGGCGCCACCGCCTGCATGCCGTCCCCTCGCCGACGTTGACGAGCCCCATATCCGCCAACCGGATGGAGTCGATCGGGTATATCCTGTCGGAGTCGCTGAAGGTGCCGCTGACGGCATTGCTGGTGCTGACGCCGGCGATGTCAAACTAGGTAAAGCAAGACGACCCACCGATGAACCTGTCGATGACCGGACGTAAGGGGCGGAGTCGGCGCACACCGCGCGGTGACGGGTGCGTGGCGACGCGCGCCCTGCGGCGGTCGTGCGCGATGGTGGCTTTCGTTGGCATCGGTACCCTTGCCGCGGGACGTCCAGCACAGGCGCAAGTGACCGGCGGCGACACGACGTTGACGGAGCGCGCGTCGCGCGAGCGCCGGACGCCCGAGCTGTTGTTGCAGCCGGGGATGTTGACGGCCGACTTCATGTCGGCCCCGACCGGGTATCCGGCAACGAGCGGCTTCAACCTGCGCTTCGCGACGCTCGTCCCCTCGTCGTCAAAGTGGTGGACGCTCATCGTGGGGGCGAGCGTGACGCCCTACGGGACGTCGGGGGTGACGCCGCGCAGCACGAACACACCGGTCGTCTTCATCGGCAACGTTTTCCCAGGCGTGTCGGTGCAGCGGACCGGCGGGTGGTTCGACGTGCAGTTTCCGGTCTACCTCACGTACAGCTACGGAGGCGGCGGGGCTCGGAACAGCCAGATCTACGGCCGCGACATCGTGGCGGAAGCCGCGCTACAGGTGTACGTGGGTCGCAAGGTGTTGCGCGACCTGGGCCCCGGCTTCTCTCGGTTGCGGCTGTACGCGATGGTGAACCAGTTGATGACGCCGAACGAAGACCCCACGAGCGGGAAGACGGACCGCTTCAATCCCGTGGCGCTGTACGGGCTCACGATCCCCATCGGGGCATCCCGCGCCGCACGCTGAGGCGTTGCGGCCGACGGCGCACCCCAGGGGCAAGCTTCCGTTGCGCAACGCCACCCTTCCGACCGATCCATGCAGCTACCCATCGAGACGTACACACTGTCGAACGGACTGCGCGTGACGCTATCGGAGGATCACACGGCGCCCATCGTCGCGGTGAACCTCTGGTACCACGTGGGGAGTGCGAACGAGCGCCCGGAGCGCACCGGGTTCGCGCACCTCTTCGAGCACATGCTCTTCCAGGGGTCCGAGCACGTGGCGGCCAACGAGCACTTCGAGCTGGTGCAGCGAGCCGGCGGCACGCTCAACGGTTCGACGTGGCTGGAGCGGACCAACTACTACGAGACGCTACCGTCGAACCAGCTCTCGCTGGCGTTGTGGCTGGAGGCCGATCGCATGGCTCGGCTCCTGCCGGCGATGACGCAGGAGAAACTCGACACGCAGCGGGACGTTGTGAAGAACGAGCGCCGGTGGTCGGTGGACAACCAGCCGTACGGGACGTGGTGGGAACGCCTTCCGGCGCTGACCTTCCCACCCGAGCATCCGTTCCACCATTCGCTCATCGGGTCGATGGAACACCTGAGCGACGCGACGCTCGAGGATGTCGCTGACTTCTTCCGCACATTCTACACGCCAGACAATGCGGTGCTGTCGATCGTTGGGGACTTCGACGCCGCCGAGGCGAGGGCGCTGGTGGAGGCGCACTTCGGCGCCATTCCACGCGGCAACGGACGCCCGCCGCTCCCCGACATGTCGGTACCGCCGATCTTTGGCGAGTGGCGCCGCGAGGTGGTGGCCGACGACGTGATGGTGCCGCGCCTCTTCCTGGCGCTGCGAAGCCCGGTGCTGGGCGACGACGCGTATTTCCCGGCGTCGGTGGCAGGGGGCGTCCTGGGGTTGGGTCGGGGGAGTCGGCTCTATCAGCAGCTCGTGCGCGAGCGCCAGCTGGCGAGTGCCGTGTCGGTCTTCACCTTCGACCTGGCCAAGGGGAGCGACCTCCTGATCATCGACATCACGGGGCGTCCGGGGGTCCCCGGCGAGGCCCTTGAGGCGGCTGTGGGAGAGGTACTGGACATCATGCAGGCGGAGGGGGTGACGGCGGCGGAGCTGTCGCGAGCCGTCGCCATGATCTGTACGGACCTGGTGTCGTCGCTGCAGTCCGCACAGGGGCGGGCCGACAAATTGTCTCAATTTGCTACGTATTTCGGCGACCCGAATCTGGCCAACACGCACGTCGAGCGCTTCCAGCAGGTCACGGTGGACGAAGTGAACCGCCTGGCGCGCGCGCGCCTCGGGCGCGACAATCGCGCCTCGCTGCTCTATGTCCCGCGTGGCGACGACGACGGAACGACCGCGGGCGCGGACGCGGGGGATGGCGCGGGAGAGCGGGCGGGGGTGGAGGTGGGCGCATGAGCGAGTCGACGACTGGTGGGCGTCCGGCGGCTGGGGTCGCGCGCCCGTACGCTTTCCCCGCAGTGGAATCGCAGCGCTTCGCCAACGGCCTCGAGGTTCTCGTGGTTCCGCTGCGGCGCCTCCCGCTCGCGACCGTGCTGCTGATGGCGGACGCGGGGGCGGAATGCGACCACGTTGCGGCTGCCGGCACGGCGAACCTCACGGCGGAGGCGCTGGCCGAAGGGACGCGGTCGCGTGATGCGGTCGCCCTGGCCGAGACGTTCGAGCAACTGGGCGGTTCGCTCGACACGGGGGTGACGTGGACGCACGCGGAGTGCAGCACGACGGTGCTGGCGGCGCAGCTCCCTGGTGCGTTGCAGCTGCTGGCCGAGGTGCTGCGCGACCCGTCGTTTCCCGAGGCGGAGGTCGATCGCCTGCGCGAGGAGCAGCTGGCGGAGCTGCTGCAGCAGCGTGCCGAGCCCCGCGGATTGGCCGACGACATGTTCGCGCGCTTCTGTTTCGTCCCGGCGAGCCGCTACGCCGCCGGCGATGCAGGCGACGAGGCCGGGGTGTCGCGGCTCACGCGGCACGAGGTGGTCGCGCACCATGCGCGCTACATCGTCCCGGCGCGCAGTCGGCTGATTGTCGTGGGGGACGTGGACGTGACGCGCGTCATGCAGCTGGCGGACGAGATGCTGGGCTCGTGGCGGCGCGACGGCGAGGTGGCGCCGGCGGTCGATGTCGGCGCTGCCACGACCGGGCGCGCGGTCCATCTCGTGGCGAAGGGCGACGCCCCGCAGTCGGAGCTGCGCGTCGGGCACCCGTCGGTCCCGCGCGCGCATCGCGACTTCCATGCGCTCACGGTGATGAACGCCATCCTGGGAGGGCTCTTCAACTCCCGCATCAACCTCAACCTGCGCGAGGCGCACGCCTATACGTACGGCGCCTTCTCGCAGTTCGACTGGCGCCGCTACGCGTCGCTGTTCGAGGCATCGACAGCGGTGCGCAGCGACGTGACGGGGGCGGCCATCACCGAGATCCTGAACGAGATCGATCGCATGCGCAGTGACCGGGTGAGCGCCAGCGAACTGTCGCTGGCGGTGGACTACCTCACCGGCGTCTTCCCCATTCGGTTCGAGACATCGGCAGCCATCGCCGGGGCGCTGGCGACACGCGCCGGCTTTGCCCTCCCGCCGGACTACTTCGACAGCTACCGCGCGCGCATCGCGGCGGTCACGGCGGACGACGTACTGCGTGTGGCGCAGTTACACCTGGACCCGGCGCGGATGCAGGTCGTGGCGGTGGGTGACCCGTCGGCGGTGCGCGGGCAGCTGGAATCGCTCGCCCTGGGTCCGGTGCACACGTACGACGCGACCGGGACGCGGCTCGACGCGTGACCCCACGCGGAGTTCTTGACGTGCCCAGTGTCGCGTGGTGTGACTATTTCGTATTGAAGAGAGACTAAAATGAGCGGCCTTACCAACCAGCCTGCGGTCGGCTCCGCCGGTCACTCCACGCAGGATTCCCCGCGCGTGGACTCGGTGCGCGCCTACAACGGACGCGTCCTCAACGTCGACCTCGACCGGGTCCGCTTCCCCAACGGGACGGTCGGCGAGCTGGAGATGATTCGCCACCCTGGGGCCTCGGCAGTTCTCCCCTTTGCCAGCGATCCGCGCGGGGAGGACCCGCAGCTCCTCCTCATCCGCCAGTACCGGTACGCGGCGGAGCGCTTCATCTACGAGATACCGGCCGGGCGGTTGGATCCAGGAGAGACGCCGCTGGCGTGTGCCGTTCGCGAACTCCTGGAGGAAACGGGTTGCACGGCTGAGCGTGTCGAACACCTGATCACGATCTACACCACGCCCGGCTTCACCGACGAAAAGATCCACCTCTTCATGGCGACAGGGCTCGCCATGGGAGAGAGCCAGCTGGAGGCCGACGAGTTCATCGAGGTGGTCACGCGACCGCTCTCGGAAGTCCTCCGGCTCATCGAGCAGGGAGAGGTGGTCGACGGCAAGACCATCGTGGCCATTCTGTACGCCGCGGGGTTTCGCTGCGGCCGCTGAGCTCGGGAAAGCACGGGAAAGCTCGGGAAAGGGCTGGGCGCGTAGGGGATCCGGATCGGGGCGACTGTCCTGTATTCAGGAACAGCGAGATGTCATCCCCAGAGGACGGGGCGACGAACGTCGCGGGGACGTAACGTGACGTGGGACACTGTAACTACAAGCAAAATATGTAGTTATCGTCCCTGTCACTGTGGCGGGGTGGTTGGGCACGCGGCGTGCCCTTACCGGAACAGGACCTCGGGGCGTCTAACGCCCCATAGGTCCGGATGCACGCGACCAACCAGCGAGACCAGAGGAGACGCACCATGGCTGACTCGGCACTCCAATCGGCGCACCTTCCCGCGGGACACGCGGTCAGGGAGCAGCTCCGACAGGTGGATGACGGTGCGGTGGTCAGCGCCTTCCTCACCGGCGAGGAGCGCGCCTTCCAGGAGCTGGTCGATCGCTACCAGACGCGCCTGCTGAACTTCATCTACCGGACCATCGGTGATCGCGAGCGGGCGGAGGACCTCGTTCAGGAGGTGTTCATCCGCGTGTACCGCCACCTGCATCGCTTCGACCGGTCGAAGAAGTTCTCGACGTGGATCTACACCATCGCGTCGAACCTGGCCAAGAACGAACTGCGCAACCGCTCGCGGAACCCGCTCGTGCTCTTCCAGGCCATCCGGAAGAACTGGCAGGACGAGGATCGTCCGCTGCAGTTCGAGGACCCGGCGTCCCGTCCGGACGACCTCTATCGCAAGCGCCACCTGCGCGAGCTGGTGGAGCTGTCGGTGGAGCGACTGCCCGAGCACCATCGCCAGGTGTTCGTGCTGCGCGAGCTCGAAGGAAAGTCGTACGAGGAGATCGCCGAGATCACCGACTGCAACCTGGGAACCGTGAAGTCGCGGCTGAACCGGGCGCGCAACGCCTTCGCGGCGATCATCAGCCCAGGGCTGCGGTAGTCGACGGCGACGGCCGGCCGGGCGTCTGCGCGGACGCGGGGCCCTTCCACGGAAACAACGTGGGGGGCCCTTCGTCTTTCAGTACGGCGAGCGCTAGCATTTGGTGCACGCCGTGTGCAAAATGGGAACCCGATTCGGTCCAGTGGGTACCCTCCCCCCGTCGCCAGCCTACACGGTTCTCCGCGTCATGGATTGCAGGTCGTTCCGCCGCCAACACCTCGCCTTTGTCGATGACACCCTCCCCGGGGTGGACGTGGTGCGCATGGAACGACACCGGAATGAGTGCGACGCGTGCGCGCGGCTGGATCGCGACGTGCGGCGCAGCCTCCTCCTGATCCGAAACAACCTCCCGACCATCCAGCCGTCGGCCGACTTCTCGTCGCGGTTGGCGAAGCGGCTCGAGGACGAACGCCGTCGCCAGTTGGCTCCCGCGCCGCTATTCCGCGGGCCGGGGATGAGCGGCTTCCTGTCGATGTCGATCGGGGTCGTCGCGTTGGGGCTGTTCGCCGTCGTCATGCGCGATGGAGCGGTAGCGACGAGCGAAGCGGTAAACGTCGCTCGCCTCCCGAGCGTGGTGTATCGGCCGAATGGGGCGCCATTGGGGGTGAACGCCACCCTCCCGGTGGCGCCTCCTGCCTTCGTGACGTCGGTCTCGACGGGGATGGCGGTGTGGCCGGCGCTGCTGATGATGGAAGAAGCGTCATCGCGCTATGCCGGGCGGCGCCGCGGCACCGCGGTTCGCGCCGTGAGCTACGCGGGCGAGGGGCAGGCGCACTAGGCGCGCGATACGGGGCGGCAAGCGCAGCCCACCAGCGTGAGGATCGTCAGCCTCGGCGTGGGCGCCGCGAAGGAAGGGGGGCAGCCGGCGCGCTATATTGGGCCACCATGAGTGCCCAGGGGCTCCGCGAGCTGCGGAAGGCGATCGTGAGCAAGGCCTTCGAGCCGGCGTACTTCTTCCACGGCGACGACGAGTACCGGAAGGAGAGCGCGGTGCGCGAGCTGGTTGCCGGCGCCGTGGACCCGGCCACGCGCGACTTCAACTTCGACCTCCTGCGCGGCGCCGAGGTGACGCCGGAGCAGTTGGCGTCGGCGGTGAACACGCTCCCCATGATGGCGGACCGCCGCGTGGTGGTGCTGCGCGACGTGCCGGCGCTCAAGAAGGACGCGCGCGCGGTGCTCGAGCGCTACCTCACACGCCCCTCGCGCGACACGGTGCTCCTCCTCGTTGCGCCTGCCGGCGCCAAGCCGGAGAAAGGGCTGGACCACGGCGTGGTGTCGTTGCCGTTCCCGGTGCTGCGCGACCAGGAGCTGATGGAGTGGGTGTCGCGGCACGCGCAGGAGGTGCACGGCGTGACGATGACCGAGCGCGCAGTGTCGCTCCTGTTCGAGTCGGTAGGGAGCGACGCGGGGCAGATGGCCTCGGAAGTCGACAAGCTCGTCTCGTACACGCAGGGGGCGACGATCGACGAAGCGGCGGTTGCCGCGGTGGTCGGTGTGCGGCACGGCGAGTCGCTGGGCGACTTCCTGGACCGCGTGGCGGCGCGCGATGCGGCGGGGGCGCTGGCGATGATCGAGCATGTGTTGCAGCTGCCGAAATCGGGGTTGGTCCCGATCATCATCGCCCTCAGCGTCCAGACGCTCGCCATCGGGTGGGCGCGACAGGCGCGCGACCGCGGCGTGTCCGAGGCGCGGTTGGGGAGCGAGCTGTTTGGCTTGTTGAAGGAAACCGGCGCCTATCCCATGCGCTCGTGGAGCGAGGCGACCGACTGCTGGAAACGCAACGTGGCCCGCTGGGACGCCCCGAGCATCGACCGCGCCCTGGCGGCGCTGCTCGCCGCCGATCGCGCGGCCAAGGACACCAAGCTCTCGTCGGACGACCAGATGCTGGCCTCGCTGGTGTGCGCGATGTGTGCGCCGGCGCGGCGCAGCGCCGCCTAACGCGCATCGCTCCCCCAACGCGCTTCGCGCCCCCCCACTCGGCCTAGCGCAGCCTAGGCGTCCACCGCGATCCCGAGCGACCTCGCACGTCATGAAGCGGCTCTCCTCCTCCTCCCCTTCGCTCGTCCACGTCGTACGCGGCGATGCCCGAGTGGATTCGCCGCGCACCGCGCGCGGTGAAGCACCGGATGCATTGCCTGCATTGCCTGCATTGCCTGCATCGCGACACGTCTCCGCGATGACGGCGTGGAGACGCGGTGTTAACGCCGCACTCGTCGCCCTCGCCTCGCTGGCCCTGCTCGTGCCGAACACGGCGCACGGACAGCGCACCGACGCGCCGCCCAGCGCCATCCTGTCGCGCGTGCAGCGAATGGTGAACGGAGGCGATCGCGAGGGTGCCCGCGCGTACGCTGACTCGTTGGTGCAAGCGACACCCGAGGGGAGCGCGGCGTATGTGGAGGCGCTCTACGCGCGCGCCTTCGCCTCGTCGAGTGCGGTGGAGGCGGAGCGTGACTACCTGCGCGTGAGCGTGGAGTACGCGCTGTCACCGCGCGCCGAGGATGCCACAATGATGGTGGCGCAGCTCAAGCTGGCGCGTGGCGATCGCCCGGGGGCACGCCGCAACTTCGAACGCCTGGTGCGCGAGCATCCCGACGGGAGCCAGGCCTCGAAGGCCGCGTTCTGGGCGGGGCGGCTGGCGATCGAGGATGGCGACCTGCCGCACGGCTGCCAGTCGTTAGCCACGTCGCGCGCGCGCGTCTCGGCCGATGACGTCGAACTGGTGAACCAGATCGACTACTACCGCCAGCGGTGCAGCGCAGGAGCGCTCGCAGCCGCGACGCCGGCCGATACGACGGCCACCGCGGCCGACGCGACCGCCGCGGCCAAGGGGGCGAAAGACACCAAGGACGCGAAGGACGCCGGCGCGAAGGCCAAGCCGAAGACCGCCAGGGAGAAGGCGAAGGAACGAGCAGAAGCGGCGCGCGCCGAGAAGGCGCGGGTGGAAGCTGAGCGCAAGGAACGGGCGCGCCTCGAGAGGGAGCGCATTGCAGCTGAACGCGCGGAACGCGCGGCCGCCGACAGTGCCGCCGCCGACAGTGCCGCCGCCGCGGTGCCGGGCAAGGTGTTCACGGTGCAGGTGGCGGCCTTTCCCAAGCAGCGTGACGCCGAGGCGTTGCGGGACGTGCTGCAGCAGCGCGGTTACGAGGCGCGCGTGTGGGGAACCAAGGCGCCGTTCCGTGTGCGCGTGGGGCGCTACGCGACGCGTGAGGAGGCCGATGCCGCGCTGGCGCGCATGAAGGGGTCGCGGTTGAACGGGATGGTCGTCGAGGCCGAGCCGCAATGAACCGCTGATGAGCCGCCGATGAGTCGCGACGGAACGCCGCTGATGCAGCAGTACCGGGACATCAAGGCTCGCCACCAGGAGGCGATCCTGCTGTTCCGGATGGGCGACTTCTACGAGATGTTCTTCGAGGACGCCGAAGTGGCATCGCGGGTGCTGGGCCTCACGCTCACCAGCCGCAACAATGGCGGTGCCTCCGACGTCCCGCTGGCGGGCGTTCCCGTCAAGGCGGTCAACGACTACCTGCGCCGCCTGGTGCAGCAGGGGTTCCGCGTCGCCATCTGCGAGCAGGTGGAGGATCCCAAGCTGGCCAAGGGGATCGTGCGGCGCGAAGTGGTGGAGACAATCACGCCAGGAGCGGCCTTTGCCGACGACCTGCTGGATGTCACGCGCAACAACTTCCTCTGCGCGGTGCACCGCGACGGCGACACCTTCGGCATTGCAGCTGCCGACGTCTCGACGGGGGCCTTCCACCTGGTGATCGCGCCGGCGCGCGACGCCGGCGCGGCGTTGGCGCGCTTTGCCCCGAGCGAGGTGCTGGTGGCGCGCGGCACCTCGTTGGTGGGAGCGGCGGCGGGAGAGCTG
Source organism: Gemmatimonadaceae bacterium (assembly GCA_046327755.1). Lineage (GTDB taxonomy): Bacteria > Gemmatimonadota > Gemmatimonadetes > Gemmatimonadales > Gemmatimonadaceae > SCN-70-22. Next base: position 159,623 of record JAXLXW010000005.1, on the reverse strand, counting down.
CATGCCGACGGAGCGCTGGTGACGGAGCGCGACGGGTGGGAGTTCGATCCGGACCTGGCGCGCGAGGAGCTGGCGCGGCACTTCGGCGTGCACTCGCTGGAAGGCTTTGGCGTGGGGGGCGACGCGGCGGCGGCGGTGGGGGCGGGCGGCGCGCTGCTCAAGTACGTGCGCGAGTTGCAGCCGGCGGGGGTTCCGCACCTGTCGCGCCCGACGCTGGAGCGCGCGGGCGGGGTGATGCCGCTGGACGAGATGACGCGCCGCAATCTCGAGCTCGTCGAGTCGCTGCGCGGTGAGAGCGACCACCCCAACGGGCGCGCTGCGGCCGAGCGTGCCGGGACCCTCCTTGGCGTCTTCGACCGCACGCAGACGCCAATGGGGGCGCGACTGCTCCGGCAGTGGCTGCTGGCGCCGCTGCTGGAGAAGGGGGCGATCGACGCGCGGTTGGATGCGGTGGGGGCGCTGGTGGGCGACTCGCTCGCACGCGGGGCGTTGCGTGACGCGCTCGACGGCGTGCGGGACGTGGAGCGGCTGGCGAGCAAGGCGGCGGCCGGGCGCGCCACGCCGCGCGAGCTGGGAGCGTTAGGCGTTTCGCTGGCGCAGCTCCCGCGTGTGGTCGCGGCCATGGCCCACCTCACGGATTACGGCGCGCTGGGCGACATCGCCGGACGTTGGGACTCGTGCGCGGATCTCGCCGAGGAGATCTCGGCCGCGCTGGTGGACCGCCCACCGGTGGCGATCGGTGATGAGGATGCGATTCGCCCTGGCGTCGATGCCTCGCTGGACGAGCTGCGGGCACTTCGCGATGGCGGGCGCGATGCCATCGCCAACATCCAGGCGGCCGAGCGCGAGCGGACGGGGATCGCCTCGCTCAAGGTGGGCTACAACCGCGTCTTCGGGTACTTCATCGAGATCACCAACGCCAACCGGCACCTGATCCCCGACGACTACCAGCGCCGGCAGACGCTCACCGGCGCCGAGCGCTATGTGACGCCGGCGCTCAAGGAGTACGAGGAGAAGGTCCTGACGGCGACCGAGCGTATCGAGGTGCGCGAGCGCGAGCTGTTCGAGGCGCTGCGCACGCGCGTGGGCGGGGCGATTCGCCGGCTGCAAGGGGCGGCGGCGCTGGTGGCACAGCTGGACGTGCTGGCGACGCTGGCCGAGGTGGCGGCGACCGAGCGCTACGTGCGTCCGGAGATCACGAACGGCTTCGAGCTGGACGTCATCGGCGGGCGCCACCCGGTGGTGGAGCGGATGATGCCGCGCGACAAGTTCATCCCCAACGATGTGCAGCTGTCGGATACCGGGCGGATGATCATCCTCACCGGCCCCAACATGGCGGGCAAGTCCACGATCCTGCGCCAGATCGGGCTCATCGCGCTGATTGCGCAGGTGGGGTCGTTCGTCCCGGCGGCGAAGGCGACGATCGGGATCATCGACCGCATCTTCACGCGCGTGGGGGCGAGTGACAACCTCGTGCGCGGGCAGTCGACCTTCATGGTCGAGATGGCGGAGACGAGCGCCATCCTGCACACGGCGACCAAGCGGTCGCTGGTGCTGCTGGATGAGATCGGGCGCGGGACGTCGACGTACGATGGAGTGTCAATCGCGTGGGCGGTGAGCGAGCACCTGCACGACACGACCGGGGCCAAGACGGTCTTCGCCACGCACTATCACGAGCTGACGCAACTCACCGACGAGCTTCCGGCGGCGCGCAACTTCAACGTCGCGGTGCGCGAGGTGGGGGAGCAGGTGCTCTTCCTTCACCGACTGCAGCCGGGTGGCGCCGATCGGTCGTACGGGATCGAGGTGGGGAGGCTGGCGGGACTGCCCAAGGCCGTGATCCAGCGGGCGCGGGAAGTGTTGAAGCTGCTCGAGGGGGAGGCGTTGGTGGCAGGACTCTCGGGGGAGAAGACGAGAAGACGAGAGGACGAGAAGTCGAGAGGGGGGGTGGCGACACCGCAGTTGTCCCTCTTCGCCGCCGAGCCGCATCCGGCGGTGCTCAGGCTCAAGCAGGTGGATGTGAACCAGATGACGCCGCTTGAGGCGATGAAGCTCCTCGACGAGCTGTCGCGGCTGGCTAGGGATGCCTAGCGAGTGACGGTAGATTTCGCCCGACGTGCCCTTTCGGTTCGACCGATGCTCTCCCTTGCCCTTGTCTCCAGCTGACGTGACGCCCACCGCTCGCATTCCGCTCATTCATCCGGCGTCCCGGCACAACGGCCGCGCCTCGCTGGCCTCCGTGGTGTCGATGTTCGCCGTCGCCTTGGTGGCGACGGCGTGCGGCAAGGGTGCGAAGGGAGCGGCGCCGCAGGTGGCGACGGCGGACTCGCTCCCGGTGTTCATCGGCGACTCGCTCCCGTTCAAGTACCCGGTGGCCCCGTACATCGAAGGGGTCCAGGACAACGTCACGTTGCAGCTGTACCTGGACGAGTTCGGGCGTCCGGTGCCGGAATCGACGAAGGTCCACGAGCACGCCAAGCTCGCCGCCTTCGACAGTTCCGCACTGGAGGGGGCGCCGTCGCTCCTCTTCCGTCCCGCGTACCGCGACGGGAAGGCGATCCCCTTCCCGGTGCTCTTCCCGATCAAGTTCCGTGTCCCCAACGGTCCCCCGATGCCGGGGGACAGCGGGGCCCCGGCCGAACCTGCGGCGCCCGCCGCGGCGGACTCTCCCGCTGTCAAGCGTTAGGCCTTCCTCCCGGCCCCTCCCGTGACCGATCTCGCCTCAGCTCCCTCTCAAGCCTCGAGCATCGCGCAGCTCTCCAGCCGCGTCCCCCGCAACCGCCAGGTCTTCGAGTCGGTGCTGGAGACGATCGGGTGGACGCCGCTCATCCACCTCACGCGCGTCACGCGCGCGATCCGCACGCCGGTGTACGGCAAGGCGGAGTTCTTCAACCCCGGCGGCTCGGTGAAGGACCGCATCGGGCTCCCGATCATCGAACAGGCCGAGCGTGAGGGAAGGCTCAAGCCGGGCGGGGTGATCGTTGAAGGGACGAGCGGCAACACGGGGATCGGGCTTGCCCTCGCCGCGGCGCTCAAGGGGTATCGCTGCATCTTCACGATGCCCGACAAGATGTCGCAGGAGAAGGTGCGATTGCTCAAGGCCTTTGGGGCCGAGGTGATCATCACGCCGACGGCGGTTCCGCCGGATCATCCGGACAACTACGTGATGATGGCGCGACGCATCGCCGCCGAGACGCCGAACGCGGTGCTGGCCAACCAGTTCTACAACGAGGCCAACCCTCAGGCGCACGAGGAAACGACTGGGCCCGAGCTGTGGGAGCAGACCGAGGGGCGCATCACGCATTTCGTCGGCGCCGCGGGAACCGGCGGAACGCTGACCGGCGTGGGGCGCTACCTCAAGTCGAAGAACCCGAAGATCCAGATCATCGCCGGCGATCCACAGGGATCAATCCTGGCTGAGACGTGGCGCTCGCCGGGGCAGGGGAAGCCGGAAGGGGCGCCGTACAAGGTGGAAGGGATCGGGCAGGACAAGGTCCCGGGGACGCTCGACATGGGGGTGATCGACGAGTTCATCACCGTCAGCGACAAGGACGCCTTTTCGATGGCGCGGCGCCTCACGCGGGAAGAAGGGCTCTTCGTCGGCGGCTCGGCGGGGCTCATCGCGCACGCGGCGCTCAATGTCGCGCGCCGCATCAACGACCCCAACGCCCTCGTCGTCACCTTCCTCTGCGACACCGGGGAGCGCTACCTCTCGAAGCTCTACAACGACGAGTGGATGCGCGAGAACCAGCTCCTGGAGGCGGACAAGGCGACCATTGCGCAGGTGATCAACGTGAAGCCGGGCGGCGCGCCGGTGATGGTGAGCACGGCACCAGGGGCGCCGGTGCGGCAAGCGTTGCGGCTGATGTCACTGCATGACGTGTCGCAGCTCCCGGTGATGGACGGGAGCACGTGTGTGGGGTCCGTCAACGAGCACACCCTGTCGGCGCGCGCGCTGGATAATCCCAAGCTGCTCGACGCCACGGTGGGGGATGTGATGGACCCACCCTTCCCGATGATCGACGTGAACACGCCGGCCGACAACGTGGCCAAGCTCCTCTCGAAGACAAACCCCGCGGTGCTGGTGCAGTCGCACGGGCAGCTGGCGGGGATCGTGACACGCGGCGACTTGCTGCAGTACCTCATGGCGAAATGAACGAGCGGACGGGAGACGGGAGACGGGGGACGGGAGTTCGGAGGCGCGGATGCGAGTGACGGTGCTCATGGGGGGGACTTCCTCCGAGCGGGATGTGTCGCTGGCGTCGGGGTTGCGCGTGGCGGGTGCGCTGCGCGCGGCCGGGCATGACGTGCGCGTGGTGGACACGGCGCGGGGGGCGCTCAGTGCAGCGGACGAACAGGCGATGCTCGAGGGGGGGCGCGTCGTGAAGACCGTTCCTCCCGACGTGCAGGCGCTGGTGCGGCTCAATCGGCAGCTCCCGTCGTCCATCGACCACGTCGGCGAGACCGACGTCATCTTCCTCGCGCTGCATGGCGGGACGGGCGAGGACGGGACGATCCAGGCGCTGCTCGACCTCACCGGGATTCCGTACACGGGGAGCGGGCACCTCGCGAGCGCGCTGGCGATGGACAAGGATCTGTCCAAGCATCTCTTCCGGGCGGCGGGGGTCCCCACGGCGGACTGGATGATGGCGCCGGCCTCCATCGAGACGGTCCGCGAGCGGCTCGGCTTCCCGGTCATCGTCAAGCCGAGCAAGCAGGGGTCGACCGTGGGGCTCTCGCTGGTGAAGGACCCGGCCGAACTCCCGGGGGCGATCGAGGAGGCGTTCCGGCACGACGACGAAGTCATGCTGGAGGCGTTCGTCCCGGGGCGCGAACTCACCGTGGGGATCCTCGGCGGCGAGGCGCTCCCGGTGGGGGAGATCATCCCGGTGAAGGAGTTGTACGACTACGAGTGCAAGTACACGCCGGGGATGGCGCAGGAGATCTTCCCGGCCGACCTGACGCCGGAACAAACGGCGGAAGTCCAGCGTCTAGCGAAGCTTGCCTTTGGCGCGTTAAAGCTCGGGGGGTGCGCGCGGATCGATTTCCGCATGACGCCGGAGGGGGCGTTCTACTGCCTCGAGGCGAACACGCTCCCCGGGATGACGGAGACGAGCCTCATTCCGCAGGCGGCCGCGGCGGCGGGGGTCTCGTTCCCGGCGCTGTGCGATCGCATCGCGCGGCTGGCAGTGACCAAACGGTAGCACCACGGGTTCTCGGATTCGGGGGCCGCAGGACAGGACAGGATCGATCGCATCGCGAATCGCTGCGCGCATGTCGGCGCCGATCGCGACGCGCTTCACTCGGTGAGGATCATCAGGACGCATGGGAACACGACCCGTACTGGCAGCGGCACTCGCGGGGATTCCGATCGGCATCCAGCGTCACGGCCTGTGGGCCGGGCGCCGGCAGCTCCTGATCAAGTTCGCCGGGCCAGCCGAAACGGCGACGATGTACACGTCGGACGCGCTGGCGCGTGAGGTGGGGCGCGGGTTGAGCCGTTCGCCGGTGCACTCGGTCTGCATTTCGGGGCGGGACGCGCTGGGGAATGCTGAATTCCTCGAGGCGGCACTGCAGACGCTAGCGACCAAGACGCCGGTGGTGGCCGACACCGACGGGCAGCGCCCCGAGGCAATCGCCGTCCTGCACCCTTATCTCTCGCTCGTCCAGGTGTCGCTCGACGCGCCGGCGGCGGAGGCCACGGTGGAGCGGGCAATGGAGACGGTTCGGGCGGCGGCGCGGGTGGGATGCGCGCATGCTGTGGTCATTGGCGGGACGGATGAGGCCAGTGACGCCGATTACTTACAGATCGTCGAAAAAGCGCATGCCGCGAGCGAGGGGGTGCGCCTCCTGATCCACCCGGGCCCGGCGACGGAGCGCGGGGTGCTGGACCGGCGGTGGGCGGTGCTGCTCGAGCACGCCATGGGGCACCACGCCGACGTGCAGATCTCCCTTCGGCTGAGCGGTCCCGCAACACTGCGGTAGCCCTCGCGTAGGGAGAGTGGGAGCAGTCTGGGAGCAGACGGGAACGCGGCCGGAACAGTCGCCGCCTCCCCGCGATAGATATACTGGAGAGAGTTCGCGCGGAGGCCCGGGCACGCCGCCACGACCTTCGCGATTGCCGTTCGTCGCACCACCCCGATGGGCCTCACCTACTCCGACGACACCGACTATCCGCGCCTAACGAAGGCGGTGCAGTGGTTGATCGCGATCAACGTCGCGATCTACTTCCTGCAGCTGACGGTCGTTGGTTCGCAGAACATGCTGCCGGCGCTCGGCTTCTCGGCCGACGACCTGTCGCGCTCGTGGTGGACCATCGGGACGTACATGTTCGTGCACGGGGGCTTCTGGCACCTCGCCCTCAACATGTACACGCTCTACATCTTCGGCCCGCGCGTGGAGCATGCGTGGAGCGCCGGGGAGTTCACGCGCTACTACGTGCTCTGCGGGCTCGGCGGGTGGTTCTTCCACCTGCTGTTCGCGCGCGAGTCGCTCCTCATCGGCGCCTCCGCCGCAGTGCTCGGGGTGACGCTGGCCTACGCGACGCGCTGGCCCGACGACGAGGTCCTCCTCTTCGGCGTGGTCCCGCTCAAGGTGAAGTGGATGGTGGCGCTGATGGTGGCGCTCAACCTCATCGGCGGGATGTCCGAGGGGCAGGGGGGCGGCGTCGCCTACCTGGCGCACCTGGGCGGGCTCGCGGCGGGGTGGCTCTACCTGCGCACCGCGTCGGGGAGCGGCGGGATCGATCGCTTCAAGCAGCGCGTGACGCCGGCGACCGACATCCCCGACGAGACGCCGCGCGCCATTCCGCGCTCCATGCCGCGGGCGCGAGAGAAGGGGAACGAGATCGACGACATCATCGCCCGCAGCAATGCCGCGGTGTCGCGTCGCCCGGCGCCGCAGTCGCCCCCGCTCGGCGCCAAGGGGGTCAAGCGGATGAGCGACATCGACCTCGTGCTCGACAAGATCTCGCAGCAGGGAATCGAGAGCCTGAGCGCCGACGAGAAGCGGATGCTGGAGGAGATGTCACGGGAGCTGCGCGACGGCTCGTAGCCAGTCACGGAGCGATCGACGTGGAAACAACGAGGGCCGCCCGCGTGGCGGCCCTTCGCATTTTCGGGAGTTGAGTGGGGGCAAAAAAGAGCCCCCCGGCAGTACCGGGGGGCGAGTGCCGTCGCGCCGTTCTCGCGTCGGCAGCGGCCGGCGCAACGAGCGCCAACCTGAAAACCAACCTACGGGTGAATTGGTCGCGTGTCCATAGCAGGGACGTACGCCATCGTGGAATCGTCACGCCCGGGATTCGGACGAGCCAGTCGCGACGCCCAATTGGGGGCGCGAGGCGCGGCCGATCGGTCACCGTGTCCGTGCGGGGGTGCGTAGTACTACCCCGTGACCGGGGAGAAGATCACCTTTCGCCGCATGCCGCAACCCGAACTGCTGGAGACATTTCCGAACCCGTACCCGGGGCGGAACTACGAAATCTTCATGACGACGCCGGAGTTCACGTCGCTCTGCCCGATCGGCGGGATCGAGACGGACGCGGCCGAGCTGGCGCTGCTCAAGGGGGGGGCGCCGGACTTCGCGACGATCAACATCTCGTACGTCCCGGACGAGCTCTGCCTGGAGCTCAAGAGCCTCAAGCTCTACCTCTGGAGCTTCAGGAACGACGGGATCTTCTACGAGCGCGTGGTGAACCGGATCCTCGACGACCTGGTCGAGAAGTCGAAGCCGCGCTGGATGCGTGTGGTGGGGGACTTCAACGTGCGCGGCGGGCTCAAGTCGATCATCACGGTCGACCACGGGACCAAGCCGTAGTCGGCATCGCCAGCCTGGCCGGGGGCTGCGCCGTGCGGCGCGGCCCCCGGCTCGCCCTCAACGCGTGATCGAGGCGAGGTCGAGGACGACGATCTCGCCCAGCTTGAGCGCCTCGATCGATGAGCGCACGCTCTTGAGGTCGCCCACGACGATGACCGATGCCTGGTCGGGGACGAGGTACTGCCTGGCCACACGCTGCACGTCGGCGACCGTCACGCGCCGAACCTTGGTGGCGTAGGCCGAGAGTTCGGTGAGGGGGAGGTCGTATACGGCGAGCTGCGCGATCGACCCTGCCACCTGCGACGTGCTCTCCAGCGACCCGGGCAGCCCCAGCTCGACATAGGCCTTGGCGCGTTGCAGCTCGTCGCCAGCGACGGGCTGGTCGCGGATGGTGCGCAGCTCCTTGAAGAACTCGACGAGCGAGGAGTCGGTGACGTTGGTGCGCACCGCGGCCGAGGCGATGAACGGCCCCGGAACCTTGCGGAAGGTGAAGCGCGAAGAGGCACCATAGGTGAAGCCCTTGGCTTCGCGCAGGTTGGAGTTGAGGCGCGACGAGAACGAGCCGCCGAGGAGGGTGTTCATCACCATCAGCGGGGCGTAGTCGGGGGAGAGGCGATCGACGCCGGGCCAGCCGATGGCGATGACCGACTGCGCGGCCCCCGGCTTGTCGACGAGGTAGACGCGCGTGTGCGCCTCGCGACGCGGCGCGGTGGTGATGGTCGGCGTGACCGCGGCGAGCCCGGCGACCCCGGCGCCGCGCCAGTCTCCCAACCGTTGTTGCAGCTCGGCGCGCGCGCGGGATTCATCGATGTCGCCCACGACGACGACGTGCGCGCGCTCGGGGCGGAGCGCCTTGTCATAGAAGGCGCGCACCGTGGCGCTGTCGAAGGCCGCGACCGACGCCGAGTCGCCGCCGGCATTCCGGTGGTAGGGGTGGCCGGCGGGGAAGAGCGTGGCGTTGAAGGCGAGGTCGGCGAGGGCGTTGGGCTGGTCGCGCTGCTGCAGGATCGCCGTCAGCCGCAAGTCGCGCTGCCGCTTGACGTCGGCGGCTGGGAAGGTGGGGCGGCGGAGCACGTCGGCCAGGAGGTCGAGCGCCGGGGCGAGCGAGCGCACCGGGACCTTGAGCGAGACGGTGATGCGGTCCCAGTCGGCGCCGGTCTGGAGCGACGCGCCGAGGAAGGCCAGCTCGGACTGGAGCGTGGCGGCGTCGCGCGTGCCGGCCCCTTCGTCGAGCATGTTGGCGGTGAAGGCGGCAATCCCGGCGGCGTTCCCGTCCAGTCGCGAGCCGCCGGGGAAGGCGACGATGAGCTGCACGAGCGGCAGCTCGTGCTGCTCGACGACGCTGAGGGCAATGCCGTTCGCGAGGCGCGCGTGGCGGATGGAGGGGACGGTGAGCGGGGCGGGCGAGCCTAACGCGGGCGGATGCTCGCGCACCGCGGGCTGGGCATGCGCGGGTGCCGTCGCGGATGCGACGGCGAACAGGGTGGCGCCGACGGCGGTGGCCGCGTGGCGCGAGAGCGGCGCGTGGCGCGAGAGCGGCGCGTGGCGCGAGAAGATGGCGCGGCTCACTGCGCACCTCCGGCGGTTGCGGCGAGCGCCTTCTTGCCGGTGGGGACGATGCTGACCGTGACGCGCGGGGCGCGCAGGTACTGGTTCACCACGCGCTTCACGTCGGCGGCGGTGACCCCCTGCATGCGGTCCAGGTCACGCTGGAAGGCGTCCGCCGTCCCGGTGAAGTAGTAGTACTCGTTGAGCTGCTCGGCCTTGGCGTTCACGAACTCGAGGCGGTTGAGGAACTGCGACTCGAGCGCGTTGCGCGCCTGTTGCAGCTCACGGTCGGTGGGGCCGTCGGTGGCCAAGCGCACCAGCTCGCGGTCGATCGCGTCGCGCACGACGTTGAGCGCCTTGCCGGGGCGCGCCGTGGCGACGACGGTGAAGTCGCCGGCGAGCTTCTTGGCATCATTCTGGGCGTAGATGTCGCGGGCCAGCTCCTGCTCGTAGACCACGGCACTCGTCAGGCGCGCGTTGCGCGCGCCGCTCAGGAGGTACTGCGTGACCTCGAGCGCGGCGTCGTCGGGGTGCCAGCGCGGGACGGCGTGCCACGACAGGTACACTCGCGGGAGCTGCACGCGGTCCTCGGCCACGATCACCGTGTCGCGCGGGACGATCGGCGCGGGCGTGGGGCGGGTGATGGCGGGGCCGCGCGGGATGTCGGCGAAGAGCTGCCGCACGAGCGCGCGTACCGAGTCGGGCTTCACGTCACCGGCGACGACGATGACGGCGTTGTTGGGAGCGTAGTACTTCCGGAAGAACTCCTTCGTGTCCTCGAGCGAGGCGGCGGAGAGGTCGGCCATCGACCCGATCACCGGCCACGAGTATGGATGATCCTTTGGGTACATCGCCGGGGCGCCGATGTCCTCGACGACCCCGTACGGCTGGTTCTCGACCCCCTCGCGCCGCTCGTTCTTCACGACCTCGCGCTGCGCATCGACCTTGGCGCCATCCATCGTGGGGAGGAGCCACCCCATGCGGTCGGCTTCGAGCCAGAGCATGAGGGGGAGCGAGTGCCGCGGACCCCACTCGTAGTAGGCGGTGCGATCGTTGTTGGTCGTCCCGTTGTTGCTCGCCCCGGCCGACTCCAGGAGGCGGTCGAACTGCGGATACGGGGCGTGCTCGGAGCCCATGAACATCAGGTGCTCGAAGAGGTGCGCGAAGCCGGTGCGCCCCGGCTTCTCGTCTCCCGACCCGACGTGGAACCAGACGTTGGTGGCGACGGTGGGGACCGAGTGATCCTCGTGGACGATGAGGGTGAGGCCGTTGGGGAGAGTGTCGACGGTGACGGGGACGTGGAGGCGCGGCGCGGGACGTGGCGCCGAGGGAGACGGCTGCGCGGCGAGCGGGGCGGCGGCCAGCGCCCCGACCGCGAGTACGGCGGTGGCAAGGGGCGCGACGCGCGGCAGCGGACGGCGCCAATTGTGGAGGATGCGAAGCAGTGTTGGCATATGACGGTTTGGTTGAACCCGAAGCGCGCAAGCTGGCGGCTCCATGTGTGTGGCGGGAGTGGCGAGGGGCGTTCCGCGACCCGAAGGGGGCGGTCCGTTGTGGACGTCGCGCTGCTTCGGTGCTATTTCAGGCGTGCTCGGCCGGCGCACAGCGGCCGGCGCACAGCGGCCGCTGTGCGCGACTGCGCGCACGAACGAAGGCGCATGCCGCGCTGCCGGGAACGAACGCCAGGCGCAACACGTGACCACACCATCGAGTCGGGATCCGTTGCTGGAAGCGGTGTTCGAGGCGTCGCCGATCGGCATGGCGGTGCACGACGCGTCGCTGCGCTTCGTGCGCGTGAACGCCGTGCTCGCATCCATCAACGGATTGCCGATCGAGGCGCACGTCGGACGCACGTTGCGCGAGGTGCTGCCAGCGATCGCACCGCACGTGGAGCCGATCTTCGCGCGCGTCCTCGCCGGTGATGCGGTGCGCGACATCCCGCTCTCCGGCGAGACGCCGTTGCAGCCGGGGGTGACGCGGCACTGGAACGCGTCGTATCTCCCGATCACCGTCGATGGCGCGCCGGGCGTTGCAGTCTTTGTCGAGGAGCGCACGGCGCAGGTCGAGGCGGAGCGCGCGCTGCGCGCGACGGAACTGCGCTTCCGCACCATCGCGGAGTCGTCGCCCATCGGGATCGTGCTCAGCGATGCGGCGCACCATGTCGTGTACTCGAACCCGGCGACGCAGCGCATTGGGGGGTACTCCACCGACGGATTGCGGGGAGAGAAGTGGAGTGTCTCGATCCATCCCGAGGACCTGCCGAGCTTCCGCGAAACCATCCAGGATCCGAAGCACCGGGCGGCCGGGGGGTTCACGACGACGATTCGACTCCTGCACCCGAACGGTGAGGTCCGGTGGGTCGAGCTGATCGTGCGCGAACTCCTGGTCGACGGGGAGCACACCGGGCGGCTGACGCTCGTGGTCGACGTCACGGAGCGCCGCCGCATGGAGGGCGCGCTGCTGGAGAGCGAGGAGCGCTTCCGCGAGCTGGCGGAGAACGTCGACGCCGTCTTCTACCTCTCGACCCCGGGGGCGGTCGGGGTGAACTACGTGAGCCCGGGATTCTGGTCGATCTGGGGCTATACGCCAGACCAGCTCTACGCGCAGCCGTCGCTCTGGATCGACGCGATTCACCCTGATGACCGACAGCGGGTGATCGAGTCGTTCCAGGACGATCGCCTGGGGTTCCGCGCCGACTACCGGATCGTGCGCCCGGACGGCGAGATCCGCTGGATCTCCGATCGGTCGTTCCCGGTGAGGAACGCTGCGGGCGAGGTGACGCGCATTGCCGGCGTGGCGACCGACGAGACGATGCGGCACACGTTGGAAGCGCAGCTGCTGCAGTCGCAACGATTGGAGAGCATTGGTCGGCTGGCGGGCGGGGTGGCGCATGACTTCAACAACATCCTGACCGCGATCCTGAGCCACGCGGCCTTCGCGCGGCAGGATCCCTCGCAAGCGGACGAGGATCTCGCGGCCATCGAGCAGGCGGGGGCGCGCGCCTCCGAGCTCACGTCGCAGCTGCTGGCCTTTGCGCGGCGACAGGTGATCGAACCCCGGGTCGTCGACCTCAACACACTCACCGGTCAGGTGGACCGGATGCTGCGACGCCTGATCGGCGAGCACGTGCAGCTGCAAACCATGCTGGCGCCGGGGCTCTGGCCGGTGCGCGTCGATCCGGCGCAGATGGAGCAGGTGCTGGTGAACCTCGCCGTGAACGCGCGCGATGCGATGCCCGACGGCGGGACGCTGACGATCGAGACGGGGAACGTCGTGCTCGACGAGGGCTACGCCGAGGCGCACGCCGACGTCACGCCGGGCGAGTACGTGATGCTGGCGGTGAGTGACAGCGGGACCGGGATCGCGCCGCATGTGTTGCCGATGGTGTTCGAGCCGTTCTACACCACGAAGCCCAGCGGGAGCGGGACCGGATTGGGGCTGGCGACGTGCTACGGGATCGTGAAGCAGGCCGGGGGCCACATCTGGGCGTACTCCGAGCCGCACCGCGGTGCCACGTTCAAGATCTACCTGCCGCGCGTGGCGGGGACGCCTAGCGACTTGACCCCTGCTGCGCCGGAAGCGCCACAGCGCGGGCACGAGACCGTGTTGCTGGTGGAGGACGACGAGGCGGTGCGGGCCATCGCCGTGCGCGCGCTGCGCGGCCAGGGGTTCACCGTGCTCGAGGCGCATGATGGCGTGGACGCGTTGCAGGTGGCGCGCGCCCACGCCGGGGTGATTCACATCCTGGTGACCGACGTGGTGATGCCGCGATTGGGAGGCAAGGAGCTGGCGGCGCAGCTGGTGGTGGAGCGGCCGGCGATGAAGGTGCTGTTCGCCTCCGGCTACACGCGCAACGCCATCGTGCACCAGGGGGTACTGGAGGAGGGGATCCACTTCCTGCAGAAGCCGTACGTGCCGGCTACACTCACCAAGCGCGTGCGCGAAGTCCTCGACGGGACGGCGACGTCCGCGCCCTGACCGCAGGCGACACCAAACGACGGACTGATGGCGATGGACAGACGAGAGTTCCTGGCGATGGGGAGCGCGGCCCTGGGGGCCGGCGCGGCGGTTTGGTCGGCGTCGCGCGACGCGAACGCGTCGCCGTTAGGCAGCCAGTCGTACCGCGCCGACCGCCTGACGACGGTCGGTGTGCAGCTCTTCTCGTTGCCCAAGTTGCTGGAGCAGGACCTGGACGGGACGCTGGCGATGCTGGCGGGGTTGGGCTACCGCGAGGTGGAGCTGTACGGCCCGTATGGCTTCAGTACGCCCGAGGCGATCGAGAGCTGGAAGGCGATGGGAGCGCGGCTCGGCTTCACCGCGAGCGGGACGTACGGGCGCACGCCGAAGGAGTTCCGTGCGCTGCTGGACACGCACGGGCTCACGGCCGCGTCCGCGCACATCGAGCTCGCGTCGCTGCTGGCACGTCCCGAGCAGGTGGGCGAGGCGGCGCAGGCGCTGGGGCTGCAGTACCTCGGCATCAGCAACATCCCGGCGCCCTATCGCAAGACGCTCGATGACTACAAGCGGATGGCCGACCGCTTCAACGAAATGGGGGCGAAGGCCAAGCCGTACGGCTTCAAGGTGCTCTACCACAACCATGGGTACGGCTTGGCGCCGATGGAGGGGGAGATCCCGCTGCGCGTGCTGCTCGACCGCGTGGACGCGGCGGTGTTCGCGGCAGAGATGGACCTCTTCTGGACCACGGCCGGCGGTGCCGACCCGGTCGAGCTGCTCACCACGTACCCGAAGCTCTACCGCCTGCTGCACATCAAGGACATGAGCGAGCGGGTGCGCTTTGCCGGGGACGGCGGCGATGCGAGCCAATGGATGGCGCTCTTCCCGAAGATGACGACGGCGGGGAACGGGGTGCTGGCACTGCCGAAGATCCTCTCGGCGGCCAAGCGTGTGGGGGTGCAGCACTACCTCGTGGAGCAGGACCTGGTGGCGAACCCGAAGGAGGCGCTGGGGGCGAGCATCCGGTACCTCAAGGGGGTGGAGTTGGGGGGGTAGGGGCGTTTACATTCCCCGGTCTTCCTTGTGGACGGGTTCTGGTCGGCGAGGAAGCGAAGTGCGGCTAGGTAGCTCAGTTGGTAGAGCAGCGGACTGAAAATCCGCGTGTCGGCGGTTCGATTCCGTCCCTAGCCATGGTCTGGAAAATCAGCAAAGACAACGCGTTACGCGAACGGGCCGCCGAAGCGATTTCGGCGGCCCGTTGCTGTGTTGGGGGGGCGCGGGGTTTGAGGGCACCTCCCTCAACTTCCGCTGATGACCGTCGCAGACGCCTGGAAGCACGGTGCCGATGGTCGCCACGACTGCCCGTGTGAGGCGGCTCAAGCGTGAGACGTTGGGCACCCTCTCGCCCTACCGACGGGGGTTCAGGTACGCGCCACCTGCCGGCGGGCGCACAACCGCTCCCGCTGCCGCCGACATCAATTGCCAGTTCCGTTCGGTGCGCTGCACGTTGGGGGTGGCGAGTTGCACGGTACTGGCGTCGCGTCCCGCCGCTGGTTCGCTCGTCGCCATCACGGCCACCTTCCACCCGCGCGTCTCATGCCCCTGTCGTTCCTGCGTGCGCCCCTCGTGCGGTCGACGCTCCTGTCCGCAGCCATCCTTGCACCTGACGGTACGGGAGCGCAGGCACCGGAGGCACCGCGAGCACCGCAGGTGACCCGGACGGACTACGACCGGGCGAACGCGCTGCTGCGCGACAACACGCTCATCAAGAACGGGTTCGTGCTGCCGCACTGGATCGGCGGCACCGATGCGTTCTGGTATCGGCGCGACCTGACGCAGGGGCACGACTACGTGATCGTCGACGCCGCCACGGGGCGCAAGCGACCGGCGTTCGATCATGCCGCCATCGCGCGAGCGCTCTCGCAGGCGAGTACACGAACACTGCAGGCGACGGAGCTGCCGATCACGAACTTGGTGTTCGCGGAGGGTGGTGGGAGCGTTCGGATCTCCATCCCGGCGCCGCCGTCTGCGGGAGTGGCGCTCACGCGCAACGGGCGGTTCTTCACGGGCGTGGATGAGCAGTACGACTGCCGCCTCGGGTCGGCCGCCGCGTGCTCACCGGTCACCACGGCCGAGGCGGTCGAGGGGGTGATCGTCTCCCCCGACGGCCGCACGGGTGTGTTCACGACGGAGGGGAATCTCTGGCTGCGCGACATGCAGACGGGTCAGGAGCGGCAGCTGACGACGGAGGGCCAAGGGGCGAACTACGGGTACGGGATCTACCCGGGCGGATGGAAGGCGGCGGCGATTCCGCGCGAGCGCCAAGTCGCCGCGGGGCGCCGCCTGGCGCCGCTCGAGACCTCATGGTCTCCAGACTCGCGCACCATCCTGGTGCCCCGCGTCGATCAGCGGCACGTGGCCGACTACCCGTATGTCGAGACGGTGCCGGAGGACGGCAGCTTCCGGCCCAAGCTCCACATGGTGCGCATCGCGCTGACGGGAGAGAAGCCGGCGACCGCTGAATGGGTCGCCATCGACGCGGCGACGGGGAAGGCGACGACGCTCGCATTTCCCTACGACAAGCTCCTCGTGCTGCAGCAGGACATGCTGGCCACGCGCAAGACCTGGTGGAGTCCGGACAACAAGCACCTCTACGCGGCCGCATTCGGCGACAACATGGAATCGGCCTACTTGTTCGACGCCGACATCACGACGGGGCGGGTGCGCACGGTGATCGAGGAGCGCGCCAAGGACTACGGTGCGCTGCGGGCGGACCTGAACAGCACCACCTACAATCCGCCGAACGTGCAGGTGACGGCCGGTGGCAAGCAGGTCATCTGGTGGTCGCAACGCGACGGCTGGGGGCATCTGTACCTGTACGATGGCGAGACGGGGCGGCTCAGGAACCAGATCACGAAGGGGAACTGGCTGGTCCGCGATCTCGTGGCGGTGGACGAGGCGAAGCAGCAGCTCTTCTTCACGGGAGCGGGGCGCGAAGGGGGTGACGCCTACTTCCGCTACCTGTACCGCGTGAACTTCGACGGTACCGGGTTGACGCTCCTGTCACCGGAGAAGGGCGATCACACGATCACGAGCCCGTACAACGACGTGCTCTCGATCGACGGCGCGGAGGGCTACAGCGTCGTCTCGCCGAGCGGCAGGTACGTCGTGTACAACTACTCGACGGTCACGGAGCCGACGCAGACGGCGGTGCGGAAGGTGGACGGCACGCTGGTGGCGATCGTGGAGAAGGCGGATGCGAGCGCGCTGTTCGCCACCGGCTATCGGGTGCCGGAGCCCTTCGTCGTCAGGAGTGCCGATGGCACCGAGGACATCTACGGTGTGCTCTACCGACCGACCGCGTTCGACTCGACGCGCCGGTACGCGGTGGTGGATGCGCAGTACGCGAGCCCGCTGACCGCGGTCGTCCCCCACAACTTCCCGCAGGGGGTCACCACCCAGGGCGCCGCATCATTCGCCGCGCTGGGATTCGTCAGCGTGATCATCGATGGCAAGGGGACGACGTACCGTTCGCGCGCCTTCACGCACAGCATCTTTGGTCGCCTGAACGTGAACGGCCTGGATGATCACGTCGCCGCGATCAAGGCCCTGGCTCGGCGGTACCCTTTCATCGACACGACGCGTGTTGGCCTCACCGGGGGCTCGTACGGGGGATGGAGCACCTGGCGTGGCGTCCTGGAGTTCCCGGACTTCTACAAGGTGGGCGTCGCCACGGTGCCGCCGGGGGCCCTGCAGAGCTTCATGAACGACTATCACTTCACGGCACACCATGGCCGGCCGGTGTACAGCGACGGCAGCGACGTGCGCCCCACGCCCAGCGAGGTGGCGAAGAACTGGAACGTGCTCGATAGCCGCCAACAGGTGCAACGGTTCAAGGGGCACCTGCTCGTCATCATGGGCGAGCTGGACGAAAACGTGCCGCCTGGCTCCGTGCTCCAGGTGATGGATGCGCTGATGAGAGCGGACAAGGACGTCGACCTCATCTACCTGCCGAACACGCCCCATGGCCCAGGTGCGTTCGCTCCGTACGTCACGCGCAGGCGCTGGGATTACCTCGTGCGCCATCTCATGGGCGCGACGCCCCCGGGCTGATGCGCCGGCTCGTCAGGCGCCGTCCCTACTCCCCCCGCGCACGGCGCGCGAGCGCCACCTTGTCCACCTTGCCGATGGGCAGCAGCGGCAACGCCTCGACGAACTCGAACGCCTTCGGGACCTTGTAGTTGGCCAGCCGCTCGCGACAGAACGCGTCCAGCGCCGGCGCTGTCAACGCCCCGTCGGCGACCACGTACGCGATGCCGACTTCGTCCCAGCGTGGATCGGGGCGACTGACCACGGCCGCAATCCGGACGTCGGGATGCGAGGCGATCACCTCTTCGATCTCACGCGGATAGACGTTGTAGCCTCCCGACTTGTACATCTCCTTGAGGCGACCGACGATGCGATACTGGCCATCGGGGCGCTGGAGCGCCACGTCTCCCGTGCGAAAGAAGCCATCGGCGGTGAAGGCAGCTGCGGTTGCCTCCGGCCGGCGCCAGTAAGCGAGCGTGGTGTACAGCGACCGCACGAGCACTTCGCCAGGCTCCCCCTGCGCCACCGGCCGGTCGTGCTCATCGACGAGCCGGATCTCCACGCCGTCGTACGCGCGCCCCACGCTGGTCGCCAGCAAATCGACGTCGTCGGTTGGCGGCAGCACGGTGATCGCGCTCGTGGTTTCGGTCATTCCGTAGTTCGTCGCGAGGCGCGGCACGAGCGCGTGCAGCTGTCGGATCATCTCGATCGGCATCGCCGCCCCCTCCCACACCACGAGCTGCACGGCGGACAGGTCGTACGCCGCGAAGTCGGGGAGCGCCAGCTGCTGCTGGAAGACCGCCGGCACCGACATCCAGCCGGTGATGCGCTCGGCCTGCATGAGTGCCAACGACTCGGCAGGCGCAAACTGCTCCATGAAGACGATCGTTCCACCCGCGACGAGTACTGGGCAGGAGACATCGATCACGCAGCCGATGTGGTTGATCGGGAAGTAGTTGAGGAAGCGCGTCTCGGTGAGCGGCCAGACACGCGTCTGCGCCTCGCTGAAGCGCACGATGCCGAGGTGATGGAGCACGGCCCCCTTCGGGCGCCCGGTGGAACCCGATGTGTAGACGATCAGGCAGGGTTCGCGCTTGGCCGTCGGGATGCGCGCTGCGGTGAGCGTTTCGACGGAGACCGCTGCGCCCCTCGCGATGAAGGACGTGAGAGTGCAGCTGGCGGAATCGACCGTCCCGTCATCGAGGATCACCACCTGCCGGAGCGATGGCGCCGCCGCGCGCATGGCGGCAATCTCGTCGTCGTAGTGGCGCTCGCCGACCCGGGTGCGCGTGAAGAGCACCACCGGGTCGGCATCACCGACGACGTAGGTGAGTTCGCCGGTGCGATAGCGAGGATTGAGCCCCACCCACAGCGCGCCGATCGACACGGTGGCCAGGAAGGTCACCCAGTAGTCGGGGTGCGGCGTGGCGAGCGTGGCGACCCGGTCCCCGGCCTGCACGCCAGCGGCAATGAGCGCTCGCGCCGTGGCCTCCACGCGCGCGTGGAGCTCCGCATACGTGATTCGAAGCGTCCCCAGCACGCACGCCTCCACGTGTGGGGTTCGTTCGGCGTGCCAGCGGACAAACTCGCTGATGCGTCGCAGCGACGGCTCGCTCATGTGGTCCCGATTCGCCGCGCGGACGACGTCGCGGTGCGCGAGCCGAAGCGCCCACGCCGGTACTCCACTACGCGGCCGCCGGAGGGACCCAGCACGCCAGCCACTCCGCGTAGACCGCGGGGCGCTCGCCGCCTTCGCGCTCGATCGTCGCGATGAGCTTCACGATGCGTCGCTCCTCCGAGTCGTGCCGGATCTCGGCCACCGTGAACACTCCGCGCACGCGCGATCCGACGGGGACGGGCGAGATGAGCCGCGCCCGATCGAAGCCGTAGTTGAGGAAGTAGCCAAGCGAGGGGTCATATCGCTCGGACGTCGTTCCCATCGCCTGATGCAGGAGCGCCGTCAGCAGGCTGAGCGAGAGGAACCCGAAGGCGATGGTGCCGCCGAACGGGCCACGCGCCGCCCACGCCGGATCGACATGCATGGGATCGTTGTCGAGGGTGGCCGCACCAAAGCTGTTGACCATCTCCTGCGTGACCGTCACCCAGTTGGACGGGGGCAGCCGGTCGCCTACCGCGAGGAGTTCGAGTCCGAGAGAGGGGCGATCAGTCGCCATGGTTCCTCGAGTGAGTGGAAAACCAAACCTGACACGCCTGTCAGTTTTGCACAACCACCTCTGTCGCCGCAGCGGGAGTCGGGGTAGAATCGGGCCATGCCTCCTTCTGCTGCGTCCCGTCGCCGTGTACGCGCCCCCTCGGCGGTGCGCCCGTACGCGGAGGTGCTCCGCGAGGCGCTCGAGGGGGACACGACGCGCCGAAAGGGGGCGCGCACGCGGGACCGGCTGCGCGTGGCAGCGGCGGAGGCGCTCGACGCGCGTGGATACACCCGGCTGCGGGTCAGCGACATCTGCGCGCGCGCGGGCGTCTCGCCGGCCGCCTTCTATCAGTACTTCCCGAATCGCGAAGCGATCACGGTCGATGTCCTGAGTGATTTCGTGCAGACGACGGTGCGACTGGCGGAACCGGTTGCGCCTGCTGCCACGCGCTTCGAGGCGATCTATTCCGCCAACCTCGCGTTTGTCGCGTCGGCGCGCGTGAACGCCGGTCTCGTGCGATGCCTGTTGCAGCTCGGGGATCAAGTGCCGTCGTTCCGGCGCCGGGCCGAACGGCTCAATGTCGAGTGGTACGAACACGTGGCCCGCTCGATCGTGCGCAACGCGCGCATCGGCGACGCACGGCTCAACGCGGTGCGGCTGGCGGTGCATGCGCTCGGCGGGATGATGGACGACGTGGCGCGCACGATGCTCCTCGCCCCCTCTGCCGACACACGTCGCCTGTTGCGCGATACCGCTCCTTCCGACGAGGCGCTGGCGGAGTTCCTGTCCGTGCTCTGGTATCGCGCCCTCTTCGGGCGAGCCCCCAAGCCGCTTCGGCATGCGGCGAGCCGCACGCTGTGCACCGTACAACGCGAGGGTACGTGATGATGTCGCGAACAAGTGGCGACGCAGACACTCCGGAGCCGTCATCGCGCGCCCGGGCGCTGCATGATCGCGCGCTCGTGTGGGATGCGCACATGGACAGCCTCCTGCGTGCGCTCGCGGGGGAGGACCTCGGCGTGAGCACCGAGGGGCAGGCGGACCTGGTGCGATGGCGGGAGGGAGGAGTGGACGTCCAGGTGTTCGCCGTGTGGGTAGATACCGTGTACGGACGGCACCACGCGGCGCGGAGGGCGTTGCAGCAGATCGACGCCTTTCACCTGCTGCTCGAGCGGAACGCCGACCGCGTCGCGCTGGCGCGGAGCGCGGCCAACGTGGCGCGGCTGCGCGCGGAAGGAAAGCTCGCGGCGATCCTGGCGATCGAGGGAGGGCTCGCGATCCAGGACGACCTCGCACTGCTGCGCACCTTCCACCGGCTCGGCGCAACGACGATGACGCTCACGCACTCGGCATCGCTCGCGTGGGCCGATTCATCGACCGACGCGCCGCGGTGCGGCGGGCTCTCGCCGTTCGGCCGCGAGGTGATCCGCGAGATGAACCGGCTGCGCATGCTCGTCGACGTCTCGCACGTCTCGGACGACTGCGTCCGCGCGGTGCTCGACACCTCCGACGCACCGGTCATCGCGTCGCACTCGTCGTGCAAGGCGATCTCGAACCATCCGCGCAATCTGTCCGATGAGATGCTGCGCCTGATCGCCGACGCCGATGGAGTGATCGGGATCAACTTCTATTCGCAGTTCCTCGATCAGGCGTACAACGACGAGATGGGACGCCGCTCGGTGGACCTGCTCGCGATGCTCAACAGTCCGCCTCCGCTCGACCCGGACGGGCTCGACGCCTATGCGGACGAACGGCTCCGGAACTTCTGGTCGGTGCGCCTCCCGCGCCCGCCCTTCGAGCGGATCCTGGAGCACATCGACCACGCGGTGCAGGTCGCGGGGATCGACCACGTGGGGATCGGGAGCGACCTCGATTCGGGGGCGGTGCCGACGCCGTTAGGGCTCGACAGCGTGAGCGACTATCCGCGGATCACGGAGGGGTTGCTGCGGCGCGGCTACGAGGAGTCGGACGTCGCGAAGGTGTTGGGCGGGAACTTCCTGCGCGTGTACCAACGCGCCGTGGCCTAACAAGGGGGAGACATGCTGTTCGTGAAGGTCGCACTGGCGGCACTGCTGGCCGCACCGATTGCGCCGTTGATCGCGCAGGGGGGCGCCTCAGCACCGCCTGCGGAGGTCGTCACGACGTCCGAGTACGTCACGATGCGCGACGGAACGCGCATCGCGGTGGACGTGCACCTGCCGGCCAATCGGCAGGCAGGCCAGCGCCTGCCGGCGCTGCTCGAGATCACGCGCTACTGGCGTGCGGCGGAGGATCCGACGACGGGGGCTCGCCGCCGGTCGCTCGGCGCGCTCGACCTCGAGTTCCTTCGCAACGGCTACGCGGTCGTGAAGGTCGATGCGCGCGGGAGCGGCGCGTCGTTCGGGACGCGGCCGGGGGAGTATGGGCCGCAGGAGGTGAAGGATGGCTGGGACGTCGTGGAGTGGGTGACGAAGCAGTCGTGGTCGAGCGGGAGCGTCGGCGCGTACGGCACGTCGTATTCGGGGACGACTGCCGAGCTGCTCACTGCCGCCGGGCATCCGGCGGTGAAGGCAGTCGTGCCGGGATGGTCCGACTGGGACATCTATACGAGCCCCGTGCGTCCCTATGGGCTCGCGACGACCTTCATCGACGAGTGGGGAGGATTCGTCTCGGCGCTGGACCGGAACGACCGCGCCGTGATGGGCGCCACGGTGTACCGAGTCGACGCGGATTCGTCGGGTGCGCTCGTGGCGGCCGCCGTTCGCGAGCACGCGCGCAACCCGGATGTCGCCGCGTGGGCGCACCAGAGCGAATACCACGACGACCGCTACCTCGGCGTGGGCTACGCCGACCTGGGCCCCACGCGATGGCGCGCCGAGATCCAGCGGTCGAAGGTGCCGATGCTCGTGTTCGCGAGCTGGTTCGATGCCGCCACGGCCGAATCGGCGCTCGATCGCTTCCGCAACTTCCGCAACCCGCAGAAGGTCGTGATCCTGGCCTCGGCGCACGGCGGGCTCACCAACGCGAGCCCGTTCACCGTGACGGACACACCGGTGCCGGCGACGCCGAGCCTGGGCGAGCTGGCGCAGATGCGGGTGCAGTTCTTCGACCGGTACCTCAAGGGGATGCGCAACGGCGTCGACGCGTGGCCGGCGATCCGCTACTACACGTTAGGCGCCGAGTCGTACCGCGAGACGTCGCGATGGCCCCCCGCGGGGGCGACGATCCGTCGCTTCTATCCTGGGGACCGCGGTGTGCTCGCGCCGCGCGCGTCGCCGAAGCAAGGCGCGGACCGGTACGTCGTCGACTTCGGGACCAACACACGAGTCAACAGCCGGTGGGCGACGCAGATGGGGCGCCCAGTGCTGAGGCTCCACGACCGCGGGGCGATGGACGCGCGCATGCTGACGTACACGACGCCGCCGCTCGCCGAGGACATGCACATCGCCGGCTCGCCCACGATCGATCTCTTGGTGAGCTCGACGCACGAGGATGGGGCGCTGCTGGTGTATCTCGAGGACGTCGATCCGTCGGGGCAGAACCGCTACCTCACCGAGGGCGGGCTGCGGCTCATCCACCGGAAGCTCGGGCGCGACAGTGTGTTCGGTGTGGCCCCGTACCACTCGTTCGCTCGCGGCGATGCCGCCCCCATGCGCCCGGGGCGGCGCGAGCGAGTGCGCATTCGCATCCTGCCGACCTCCGTGGTCGTGAAGGCGGGGCATCGGCTCCGCCTCGCGATCGCCGGCGCGGACAGCACCGCGCTCGAGCGGGTCCCGGCGACGGGGACGCCACCCACGCTGACCATTCATCGCGGCGGGGGAGGGGCGTCGGTGCTCGAGCTGCCCGTGGTGCAGCGCCGGTGATGAGAGGACGCTGACGGCGGCGGGGCGTCTCACGTCGGCGTCACGGGCGCCGCCTCGCCACCGCACGACTCGCTACGCATTCCGGGGGCGAAGGCCCATGCAAGGTGAGATCGCGCGGCTCCCGATCCGGATTCTCGCGGCATCCGAATGGTACGGCGCGTGGTCGTCGGCGGTGCGAGTTCCGCCCCTATCCTCCGGCATTTCAGGGTGTTGTACGCAATGTGGAAAGCGCGACCGGCGCCCGCCGCGGCGCCCGCCACGGCGCCCGCCACGGCGCGCGCGCGGGGCGACTTGCGCGGATCACGCCGTCGTATATTATACCGACAGGTTAATTAACCAAGCGATAAATCATGCCTGACACGCTCTCCCTCACCTTCTCGGCGCTCGCCGACCCGACGCGACGGGCGATCTTGGCCCGCCTGCGGGAGGGGGATGCCAGCGTCGGGCAGCTCGCCGAGCCGTTCCTCGGGCGCATGACGCTCCCCGCCGTGACCAAGCACCTCAAGGTGCTGGAGAAGGCGGGGCTCGTGACCAAGGGGCGGGAGGCGCAGTGGCGGCCATGCACGCTCAATGCGGCGCCGCTGCGCGATGTGGATGCGTGGATGCACGAGTACCGCGCCCACATGGAAGCGAGCCTCGACCGACTCGGCGACTACCTGAAGACACTCACCGCTTCCACCAACCCGGACCCCTCCCAGGACCCCTCTCATGAGCCAGACCGCTAGCCCTTACGAAGCCGCCAACGAGCTGCGCATCACGCGCGTGTACGACGCCCCGGTCTCGCTGGTGTGGGACGCGTGGACCAGGGAGGAACACGTGGGGAAGTGGTGGGGACCGCGCGGCTTCTCCCTAACGACGCACAGCAAAGACCTGCGCCCCGGCGGCACCTGGGTCTACACGATGCACGGCCCCGACGGGAAGGACTGGCCGAACTTCACGCGCTATCACGAAGTGGTGCCGCGTGCCAAGCTGGTGTACGACCACGGGGCGTCGGACGCGGATGCGAAGCCGATGTTCCGCGTCACGGCCATCTTCACCGATTTAGGGGGGAAGACGGAGCTCGACATGCGTATGGTGCTGGCCACCGCCGAGGAGGCGGCGCAGACGCGCGCCTTCGTGAAGGCGGCGGGCGGCAACGGGACGTGGGATCGCCTGGCCGAGTTCCTCGAGAAGCAGCAGTCGAACACCGAGGTGTTCGTGATCAACCGCAGCTTCGACGCCCCGATCGAGCTGATGTTCGACCTGTGGACCAAGCCGGAGCACTTCGCGCAGTGGCTCCCGCCGACGGGGATGACGATGGCGTTCAAGCGCGTCGACGTCCGCAGCGGGGGCGACGGCTTCTTCTCGATGGGCAACGGCCAGTTCACGATGTACGGAAAGATCGCCTACCAGCGCATCGAACGGCCGCACCTGCTGACGTACACGCAGTGCTTCACAGACGCGGAAGAGAAGCTGTCACGGCACCCGGGGGCGCCGACGTGGCCGGCGTACATGCACACAACGGTGCTGCTCACCGCGGAAGGTCCGTCGCGGACGCGCGTGACGATCCGGTGGCAGCCCGATCAGGCGTCGACGGCAGCAGAGATCGCGGCGTTCGTCGCGGAGCGCGGAGGGATGACGATGGGGTGGACGGGGTCGTTCGACAAGCTGGAGGCGTTGGTCGCGGACACCGTTGCCGCCTGACGGGAGGAGGGCGCATGCCTTCGCGATGGCGACGACGACGTCTCCTCGCCACTGCGGTGACAACCGGCCACGAGTGACTACCACATGCACGATGAGTGACGCGCGCCGGGCGAAAGCCCGGCGCGTTCGCGTTGACGGCGGCATCCCGTACGCGGGTTCCACACGCACCACAGTCGATCAACGGCCACGAAGCAGACCCGCCCCTCACGCCCGCGGCGTAATCCGGCCCAGGTCCTTCCAGTTCTGTCGAGGCGCGCAGCCGATCGCTGGCTCCGGACCAGTTGAGCTTCGTCGGCGTGATCCTGCGCTTGAGTCAGTAAGGACGGTTCGACCGACGCGCGCCCGAACGCGACTGCGCGCACTCCGAGCGCCAGGAAGAACACGCCGTCGCCGCCGCGTCGCTGCGGACGGCACCCCCTCCGGCTGTCCCCGTCGTGGATGTGCTCACTCGAGCGTCGCTGCCCGCAGCGACCGCGGAACCCAGGAGGGACCCCATGCGCCGGATCGTCGCTGTTACAGCTGCAATTTTCGCATCCGCCTGCGGCGGCGGGAGCGAATCCGCGGGACCGACCCCGCCACCCGCGGCGTCCGTCGCATCGGTCACTGTGACGCCAGACGCCGCGCAACTCCTTCCGGCGCAGACCTCGCAGCTGACGGCGACCGCCCGGGACGCCAGCGGGAACGCGCTCGCCGGTCGCACGATCGACTGGAGCAGCAGTGCTTCGGGCGTGGCGTCGGTCTCCACGTCGGGACTGGTGACAGCGGTGACAGCGGGAAGCGCCACGATCACGGCCACCAGCGAGGGGAAGAGCGGGTCGGCGGTCATCACCGTGCTGGCGCCGGTGGCCAGCGTGTCACTGGACGTCACGACGGCCACCCTCGCGCCGGCGGGAACGTTGCAACTGACGGCCACACCGCGAGAGGCCGGTGGGGGGGCGCTTGCCGGGCGTGCGGTCGCGTGGAGCAGCAGCGCCCCGGGAGTGGCGACCGTGTCGACGACGGGGCTCGTGACCGCGGTGACGGTAGGCACGACGACGATCACCGCGACGAGCGAAGGGAAGAGTGCGGCCGCGACCGTCACCGTGGCGCCGCCGGTGGCCACCGTGACGCTGGACCACGCCACCGCAACGCTGGTGCCCAACGAAACGATGCAGCTGACGGCCATCACGAAGGACGCCAGCGGGGCCACGCTCGCCGGGCGCGCGGTGACCTGGACGAGCAGCGTGGCCAGCGTGGCAACCGTCAGCAGCAACGGACTGATGACGGGAGTGTCCAAGGGGACGACGACGGTCACGGCCACCAGCGAGACGAAGTCCGCGTCGGCCGTGATCACCGTGAACGAGGGAGGCTACGTCACGGCGAGTGGAGGGACGGTCGTGGCGCTGGGAGGCGATCTCACGCTCGACTTCCCGGCCGGGGCAGTGCCGGGCGGGACGTCGATCACCGTGGAGACGTCGACACAGCCGGCGGCGACGCCTGCGAGCGGCGTCTTCCCCGCCACGACCTTCTACAAGCTCGGTCCCGACGGCATCACCTTCCCGACACCTGTCACCGTCACCCTCAAGTACGACCCCACCACGCTCCCGCCGTGGGGGACCCGCAAGCGCCTCGGCCTGCAGCGGTGGAACGGCACGCAGTGGTCCGCGCTCACCAACATCTCAGTCGACACGGTGGCGCACACCATCAGCGGCAAGACCCCCGGATTCAGCACCGTCGGCACGTACGTCTACAACCCGACCTTTTCCGTTACTCCGAGCCCGGGATCGGTGAACTACGTCCAGCGCTCGGTGACGCTGACCGTGACCGACGACGACACGACCGGCATCGCCGGCAGCTTCCAATACGACTGGAAGACCACGGGGAGCAACGGATCGTTGAGCTGGGCGGCCAACCTGGCCGATGCCCAGTACACGGCGACGACGCCCATCATTCCCGACGGCGATATCGACATGGTCGAGTGCACCATCTCGGCGCCGTGGGCCGGGATAGGGCGGATCGTCACGCTGGGCAAGGTGTCGGTGAAGGTGAACTCCAACCTCGGACTCTCCTTCGCACTCAATCCATGGACGCAGCTGGCGAACTTCGACGACCACAAGACGGTGAAGGCCGAGGTGCGTGACAAGAGCGGCGCGCTCTACCAGGGGCAACTGCTGTACATGGTGGACACGACGCGCAACGCGGGCGACTTCATGCCGGTCGCCGGGCCCCTCACCAAGACGACGAACAACACCTTCGCCTACGCGTCGTGGGGCGCGGCGTCGCAGAAGAAGACGCCCGTGCGCGGGGACCAGCTGCACGTGGCGTTCTATTCGCACACGCGGGTGATCGGCGGCACGTTCCTCAATCCGACCATCAGCTACGTCGACACCAAGATCGGCGAAGCCGACGCGTACATCGAAGTCGGGAAGGACACGTACGTCGGCCGCTTTGCGGTCGAGACCGTGCCATCGGGAGGCGGGGCGTGCGTCTATGCGTATCTCTATGCCCCGAAGGTGACGCCGTCGCCGAAGAAGTACGACCTGACCGCACACCACTTCAACGATCCAGGGGGCTACGGCACGCAGTTCGCCAAGTCGTGGACAGCCGCCACGGGAAGCGGGCTCACCGACGTGCAGGATGCCGGCACGGAATGGCGCATGGGGCTGGATGGCGGCTGCGCGCAGTCGCAGTCGGCGATCACGTATCGGCAGAACCTGTACGCCACGCGCTTCTTCGGGATCGAGGTGGAGGTGAAGGTGACGCCGTAGGGGGAGATCCGCGGCACGTGCTGCCCTGCTCGCGCACCTGCACGCTCGCGGCGGGCGACCGTGCGGTCAATGCCGCGATACGATCCGCACGTCGCGAAAGTGCGCGATGGTCCCCGGGTTGATCCAGAGGGCCACGGCACCGCGCGCATCCTTCCCCGTCTTCACGTCATTCACGACAAGCGTCGGTTGTGCCTGCCCGTGCACAAACAACCGCGCCGAGTCGCCGCGGACCTCGATGCGGATCTTGGTCCAGGTGCCGGGGACGAGGTCGACATACGACTCGTAGCGGCTCGGCGTCTCGCGGCGCATGCGGTCCCACGTGAACGCCGGATGTGAGATGTACTGCGCCGAGTGGTTGCGCCGCTCCTGGTCGTCGGCGCGGCCGTTGGTGGGGCGGAGGTAGAAGGCGTCGTAGGTGGCGAGATCAGGCTGCACGCGAAAGGCAATGCCGACAAAGCCGCGAGCGCCGGCGGGGGCATCGGGGGCCGGTTGACCGGCGACCTCGGCCTCGATGACGCCGCTGGAGAAGTCGGTGCCCGCGAGCACGGCGAAGGTCTCGAGTTGCGACTGCTGGTCGATGGGGAGCTGTGCGATGCGGCGGCGGGCACTGTCGGCAACCGTCAGCCGCACGCCGCGCTTGCCGGAGAGCGTGACCGGTGCGGCGGTCACGTTGTGCGGCCGGAGGGCGCCGATGGCGACGAGCGGGAAGCGCTGCGGCGCCTGGGCCCCGACGCTCGCCGTGGCGCCAACGATCAGATGCAGTGTGACGGCCGCGGTGCGTGCGACGCGAACGGGGCGAGCGTAGGAAGACATGAGCCTGAGTCGTGATAGGGGAGCGTGCGTGCGGGGGGAGCCGCCTCATCCGACGCGTTGATCCCCCGCGGTGATCCCAGCGCTGACGGGTTCGACATGACGGGATGTCGCTTCACGCATTCATCCGACGTAGCTTCTCTGCAAACTCCAACTGCCATGACCAGCCAAACCGGATACATCCGCCTGTTCGCGTTGACCGCGGTCGCCCTGCTTGCGGCATGCGCCAGCGGTGGCGCCAAGGGGACAGCGGGCACGAAGGGGGCGAGAGGCGCTGCGCCGTCACCCGAGTCCAGTTCGACGGTGACGGCAGCGGACATCGACCAGAACCCCAACACGCCGATCGAGCAACTGCTGCGCGGGCGAATCGCGGGCGTCACCGTCGCACGGGCCGATGACGGCGGTCTCCTGGTGCGCGTGCGCGGCTCGACGTCGATGCATGGCAGCGATGCCCCGCTGTTCGTCATCGACGGCGTGCCGCTGCAGCCATCCCCAACGGGGAGCCTGCAGGGCATCAACCCGTACGACATCGAGTCGATCAAGGTGCTCAAGGACCCGGCGAGCCTGACGCTGTACGGTTCGCGCGGTGCGAACGGCGTCGTGGTCATCAAGATGAAGAAAGCGGGGCGGCGGTAGCGCGCGCGTCTGCGCTACTGCGGACGCATGAGCGCCTCAAACGGGGGATAGCCGTGGAGTGATCGAAAGAGCGGCCACCGATGCACAGCGAGCAGGAACATCGGTTCACCGATCGACGGTAGCGCCACACGAAGCCGCGCGACGGCCGCATCGCGTCTGCCAAGGGACGCATCGACCATCGCGGCGAGGAACAACACGGCGTTATCGCTTCGCTCTGTGCCATCCGATGCCACCACGCGTGCACGGCGAGCCAGCTCGCCCAGCGCGCGTGTCGCTGCGGCATGGTCGCCACGATGGGCGGAGGCAACTCCCCTCCACGCAACGTCGTCTGACGCCGCATAATTGGCGGTCGGATCGTCCGGCCCGACTCGAGTACTGACCAGCGAATCCACGACCGCCGTCAGCTCATCCCAGCGTTCCAGCGCTACGAGTACCAGCGCCGTGCCACTCAGCCGCTCTCTCACAGCAATCGCGGCGCTCGGGGAGCGATACCACGCCAGTGAACGCTCGTACAACGCACGCGCCGCAGGCGCGTTGCCATGCACTTCGAGCTCGGCTGCCGCCGTTGCGATGAGGCTGCCGGCGGTCTTGCATTCGCACAGGTCGTGCCCGTCCGACTTATCCATCGGAAGCGAGAGCGCTTCGGTCAGACGAACGTCGAGCGCGGGGAGCGAATCCAGGGCCGCAAGGGCGATGGCTTCAAAGCCGAGATGCATGATGCTGCTCGGACTCTCCTTCCGAGCGTTCCGCGCGAGGGAGAGCTCTTCTGCGTGATTCCCTAGCAGGTGGTGTGCGATGGCGTCCCAGAGCCACTGGCCTGAGTTCCCAGCGATTTGCCGCACTCTGGGGGAGGCGCTCTGCGCGAGCACGCGTCGGATGTCGAGATACTCCTGCATCCGATTGGCACCCAGGAACCTCCACGGAAGGAGGAGGGCCATCCTCGTCGTCGAGTCGGCGGCCAGTGCGCGCTTCACCGCGTTGATCTGGCCGGGGCTGTCTTCCCGAAGGAAGGCGCGCGTCAAGGCGAGCAACGTCGTTTCATAAGAGGTCATTCGGTTTGCGGTCGCCTCGAGACTCTGAAATGCAGAATCGCCCTGCCCCGCCGCGATGCCCGCAATGCCGCCGAACTGCGCGTACATTCGCGCCGCATTGATACGAGCGAGCAAGAGGCCCGAGTCGATCTGGATGGCTCGTTCGAGGTGCCGCATCTCGGTCCTCGGCTCCGGATCGCCACGATTGGCGAAACGCTCGGCGGCCCATAGTTCCCACACAGCGCTATGCAGTGGCGGCTCGCGCCCCGCCAAGGCGTCGCGTCCAAAGTACCGCACCATCGCCACGCCACCACGCACGCGGTCGCGTATCGCGGCAGTGACGTCTCCGATGGCGCTGCGTGGCGCCCCCATCGGACTCACCGCCGACAAGAGTCGCCCCGTGCGCCCATCGGTGAGCGTGGCCTGCACCACGACGGAATCCCCGTTACCGCGCGACACACTCCCGCCGACGATCACACCGGCACCCAGTGCCTTTCCCAGCGCATCGGCGTTAGGCACACCGACCGGCGTCGCGCTGCTGCCGCCCACGCCGGCGAGTCGGCGCTCCTGGTCACGCACCACGCTCGCGGCGACCATGTCGATGTCGGCCGTCTGCGCGATCCCCTGCACAATAGCCTCCTCGAACTCGTGCACGACCTGGTCGAGCGTGGGATCACCGCTTCGGTTCTGAAACGCCGTTACCGCCACGCGTTCCGGATCGAACTCCGGCACGGCCGCAACGGCTGCCTCACGAGTTCGCCACCACCACGCCCCGGCGCCGAGCACGAG
Organism: Gemmatimonadaceae bacterium; assembly: GCA_046327755.1. Classification (GTDB taxonomy): domain Bacteria; phylum Gemmatimonadota; class Gemmatimonadetes; order Gemmatimonadales; family Gemmatimonadaceae; genus SCN-70-22. The sequence continues at coordinate 128,526 of JAXLXW010000005.1, read as the reverse complement.
GGCGACGACCGCCGCGGCGGTGATCCACACACCCCGCTCGCGGCGCAGCAACGGCTCGCGTCCGCGCTCGCTCGACATCGCCGATGCCTCGCGGGCGACAGGCGTCGTGCTCTCCGTGTAGCCCAGCGCCTCGGCGAACGCTCCCGCCGACGGAAATCGATCGTTAGGCGCCTTGGCCATCGCACGCGCCACCGCCTCTTCCACGCTCGCCGGCAACGACGGACGTTCGGCTCGCAGCAATGGCACCGGCGCCGCCGCGTGCTTCGCGATCACTGCTTGCGCGGTCGGTCCTTCGAACGGCGGGCGCCCCGTGAGCGCCTCATATACAAGGCAGCCGAGGGCATACTGATCGGTGCGGCCGTCGACCTCGCGCTCCCCCGCGATCTGTTCCGGGCTCATGTAGCCCGGCGTACCCAGGGAGAGACCAGTGGCCGTCAGTCGCCCGTCGCTTGGGTGCGCCACATCGCGCGCAATGCCGAAGTCGGCGACCAGGGCGTCGCCATCCTCGTTGAGGAGGACGTTCTCCGGCTTGATGTCGCGGTGCACGGTCCCGCGGCGGTGTGCATAGTCGAGCGCCGAGGCGACCTGCCGTGCGAGCGCCTGCACCACGGGGAGCGAGAGGCGCCGTTCGCGACGGAGCCGGGCGCGCAGCGACTCGCCGGCCACGAAGGGCATCGTATACCACAGGTCGGCATCGGCCGTCTCACCGGAATCGAAGACGGGGACGATGTGTGGGTGTTGCAGCTGCGCGGCGAGGGTGATCTCTCGACGAAAGCGCGGTGCCCCGACGGCGGCGCCCAAGGCGGGGTCGAGCACCTTGAGGGCGACCTCGCGCTGGTGGCGCAGGTCGCGCGCGAGGTGCACGGTGGCCATCCCTCCGCGTCCGATTTCGCGCTCGATCGTATAGTTGGTGCCGATGGCAACGCGCAGGCGCGCCGTGATGGCGCTCTGCTGCTCGGCATCCAGGTCGCGCGACGATCGCCCCTCCCGCTCCACACGCACCCCGCAGGTCAGTGCTGCGGCGAAGATAGGGGAGGGCGGGGAAGCTGACTAGGCATGAAAGGCAGGGTTGCAGCTAGACATGCTGTTGCCAGAGGTACGGTCGCGTTCGTCAATACGGACTTGCGACGGTATGGAAGGATGTCATGCCCCGAGCAACGCCGCCGGCACCACCGCCACACCGTCCGCTCTGCGATACGCCTGTTCCCCCGTCGTCACGATCACCGCGTCCAACAGGTCGTCGCCCAGCTGCTCCTCGAGCCACAGGAGGTGCCGTACGTCGTGGTCATCGACGGAGGCACTGAGCTTGACCTCGATAGCAAGCACCCGATGGTCGCCGCGTTCGACAATCAGGTCGACTTCGTGTCGCCCGTCCTGTACGCGCAGATGGCGCACGTGCGCCTCGGCGGCCTGGGCGTACACGCGTACCGAGAGGGTCACGAGCGACTCGAAGAGTTGCCCGAAGAGTGTGCCGTCACGCGGCGAGCGCGGGATCAGCGAGATGGTGTCGCGGCGCCTGGACGAGTCGCGCCAGGTGATTGCGAGATGGCATCCACCCGGGCAGAGGATCGAGGACGTAGAGTCGCTCCAGCACGTCGCGATACGAGAGGATTGTCGGCTCGGTCGCCGACTGTCCGTCGCCACTCGTCGCTGCGTCGCGGAACTTCGTCATTGGGGTAGTCGTCGCGCTCGCGGCGGCATAGGCGGTCATCCAGCGCCTGAGGGCGTCCGGCTTCCGAACGGCGTGCCCCGCTTCGTGGAAGTCGCGGTTCACCACGCGTTCGAGATAGCCGTCGAGCTGTGCACGTCGCGCGCGCCCCTGCAGACCCCTGATCCCTGGAAATCCGGACGCGACGATCTCCGTGGCGTATTGGGTAAGGTCGACTCGAGCTCGCGTTCGGCGAGCGACATGGGGCGCATTCGTCCCGAGACGACCCGCCCCCTCATCGACGGCCCGCCGGACGGCGTCCCAGACCAGGGGGAGGCGCTGCCACTCATCGAGCAAGACCGGCGGGGACGACTTGAGCGCGACCGCCGGGCTGGCGCTGACGAGCTGCCGCTGCGTCTCCTCGTCCAAGCGATACACGGTCTTCGCTCGGCGCACGGCGGAGGCGGTCTTGCCGACCCCCTTTGCTCCCTCGATCGCGACGGCGGCGAGGCCGCTCATGAGCTCGTCGATTTCTGCGTCGACGATTCGGGGAGTGTAGGTGGGCATTCGAACACCTGGCGGAGCGCGCCCTTGAGCGAGTGGACGCTGCAGAGGGCCTCCGACTCGCGGCGTGTCTAACCTCTCACACGGTGTGTGATTGTCCTTTCACACACAATCCACTTGTCTTCTGCCACAGTGACAAGCCAAAGGCGAAGTGCCGTCGGAGTTGGGGTCAGGTTGCGAACCTGACCCCAACTCCCCCCCAACTCCCCCGCCACCGCTAGTGCTTGGTGTCTCGCACCCGCGGCGAGTCGTTGCCGTAGCTGTCGGTGTCGCGGATCCGGCCGTTGGCGCGGTGGATCACGACCTCACACCGGCGCCGCTTGGCCTCGGCCATGGCGGCGGCGATGGCGGCCCGCTGCGTGGTGGGTTCGATGAGCGAGTCTCGGGCCCCGGCGACTCTGGCGACAAATCGCACGCGGAGCGGGCGGCCGGCCAGGGTTGGGACGACGTGCACGTTGCGGCGGGGGGTGCGACCGCTGCCGATGTTGCTGGTGCGGCTGCTGGTGCTGCGGGCGTTTCTGGGCATGTCGCGCTCCTTCTATAAAGAGGTGGATGCTGATGGACGTGGGGCAGGACGAGATGGGGTCAGCGTCATCCCAGCAGCTGCGCGATGACACTGACCCCGCGTGGTTCACGTGCTCCTGCGGTTGACGCGTTAGGCAGCGACGCGGTCAGCAGTCGGCGTGGTGCCCGCCGCCGGCTCGCTCGTGGGAGGGAGCTCCTTCTCCGGTTCGCTCACGGTCGCGCCGCGCAGGAAGCGCGCGATGCTGCGCCACTCGGCGATCTGGTCGGGCTCCTTGGCCAGCCGCGGGGCGAGCATGAGGTCGAGCAGGCGCACACGCGCGTCCTCCGCGTGCGCCGTATGCCATGGAGGGGTGACACGGCGTCTGTCGCCCGCTGTTGTCAGTTGGAGGGCCGGTGGCCGGCGTGAAATGCACGATGTGCGCAGCCGCCTGACCGGCGTGCGCTGTCGCTGGTCCGCTCTGCAACGCAATCGGACGGCGTCGCGCAGGGGTCGGTCAGCGCTGCGTTACGATCGGGGAGCTGCACCCCGGAAACGGGCCCAGACGGTAGGTTAGGGGCACGAGCCCGGGCAATGCTCCCCGTCTTTGGACCACTTGGCGCGTTGCCCGAACAGCCTCGACACGACTCGGGTAGTGTGCGCCGCCGACTGCCCAGCGGGGCTGGCAGCAAATCGCGCCCTGTCGCACGCGCCATTTCACCCTGCTCCGCCATCAGCGGGTTAGGCCTGCACTCCGTCACCCTCGTCGTTCACCCCCAAGTCCCCCACCATCGGATCCGTCCCCTGCGGCGCCGGCTCCGCTCCCTGCGCCGCCGTCACCGTCGTCCCCACTGACGTCAACACGATCGCGCCCAGCCCGGCCCACTGACGCGCCGTCAGCTGCTCGCCCAAGATCGTGAGCCCCACCACCGCGCTGATCGCCGGCTCCACGCTCATCAAGGTCCCGAACGTCTTGGCCGGGACGCGCGGGAGCGCATACATCTCCAGCGTGTAGGGAATGGCGCTCGACAGGAGGGCGATGGCGAGCGCAGTGGGGAGCAGCCGCCACGAGAAGAGCGCCATCCCCGCATCGGCGACGCCGACGGGGAAGACCAGGGCGGCGGCGATGGCCATCCCGATGGCGGTGGTCTCCAGTCCGTGCTCGGTGCCGACCTTGCGGCCGAAGACGATATAGAGTGCCCAGCACACGCCGCCGGCGATGGCGTAGCTCGCCCCGACGGGATCGATCCCGGCGCTGGTGCCGATGGGGAGGAGTGCCAGAAGGCCGCCGACGGCGAGCGCGACCCACACGAAGTCGATGGCGCGGTGGGAGGCGAGGATGGCGACGGCGAGCGGGCCGGTGAACTCGATGGCGGTGGAGACGCCGAGTGGGATGGTGCGGAGCGACGTGTAGAAGAAGCCGTTCATCCCGGCGACGGCAACGCCATACACCACGAGCGCGCGCCACGACTTGGCGCTGCGCCTGGTGCGCCACGGGCGAAGGACGCTCACCAGCATCACGGCCGCGAGCGAGACGCGGAGCGCCACGGTGCCGAGCGCGCCGACGGTGGCGAACATCCCCTTGGCGAGGGCGGCACCGATCTGGACGGAGACCATCGCCAGCGCGATGAGCGCGACGGGGAGGAGCATCGAGCGCGGTGTGGTGGCGTGGCGCAACGTGGGCGATGGCGGTGAGGCGCGGTGAGGCGCGGCGATGCGATGCGGCGAGCGGTGCGCGTGGGGTGCGCGTGCGGCAGGGCAATTCTAGGGGGTGACGCACGCTGGGGTCAGAGTCGGGGTCAGGTTGCGAACCTGACCCCGAACCTTGGGCTCACCGCTCGCGCCGCCGCCGCCGTCCCTCGTGCTCGCCCTCCTCGCCGTGCTCGCGCCCCCCGGCATGGCAGCGCACGCAATCCCGCAGGTCGGTGGTGTCCACCTCGCCCCGATGCTCGGCGGCGACGCGTTGCGGGCTGTGCTCGTGGCACCCCATGCAGGTGTACGACTTGTAGTTGGACGCGTCCTCGTGGCACGTCTTGCAGGGGATGCGCCCCTCGCCGCCGTGATCGAGCGGGAAGTCGTCGTGCGCGAAGCGCGCTCCCTCCCAGGTCGACGTCGAGTGGCAGGAGGCGCAGTCGGTCCCCAGTTCGCCATCGTGCTTGTCGTCCTGCTGGTGGCAGCCGATGCACGTCTTGGGCGCGCGCACGAAGCGGTTGCCGCTGGCGGGGCGGGTGTGGCACTTGGCGCACGGCGTGTCCTGGTGCGCGCCGTCGAGCGGGAAGCCGAGCTTGGCGTGCGTGGCCGGCGAGCCGTCCATGCGGGTGAGCGAGGCGGTGGCGCCGAGGTGCTCGGTGTGGCAGGTCATGCAGGCGCGCACGTCGGCGAGGGCGCCGTGCATGGCGGTGCTGTCGGTGAACTCGTCGCGGATGTCGGTGTGGCACTCGAGGCAGCGCGCGGCCATGGGGCGGGTGCTCCCCACGGTGGCGTGGCAGGCGCCGCACTTGCCCACGAGCTGGGCGTGGCTCTCGACGCCTCCGAGCCTAACGACGGTGCTGTCGCCGGCATGCAGCGCGCCGGGCGACCACATCGATCCGCCGGCAACAGTGTAGGCGATGCCGACGCCGGCCAGGGCGATGGCGGCGAGCGAGAGGCTGAGGCGGGAGATGGCGTGGAGCGGCATGGTGCGACTACGCCGAGAGGGTGACGAAGTACAGGGTCGCCACGATGTGCACGAGGGCGAGGACCCAGAGGGCGGCGCTCACGGGGACGTGCAGCAGCCACCAGACGCTCACGGCGCGGCGCGCGACGGCGGCCCCGCCCACCTGCATCCACTCGGCGCGCCGCAGTTCCTGCTCGTGGCGCACGGAGGCGATCTCGCGGCGCACGGCGTCGCGCGCGGTGGCGTCGCCTCCCTCGCGCGCCAGCTCTGCCTGACGAGTCTCGAGGCGTGCCAGCTCGGCGTCGAGCAGGGCGGCGCGCACGGGGTCGGCGAGTTCGACGTGCGCGGGGAGCGCGGCGACGACGGCGCGCCCCACCACGCCGCTGGCGACGACGAGGACCATGAGGAGGGTGAGGACGCCGGCGACGCCGTGGAAGGCGAGGCCGGAGTGGAGGATGACGAGGTACGGCCCCAGGAGGCCGGCGACGATGTGCAGCTGCATGGCGGCCTGCATCGACTGTGCACCTGGCGACGCGCTCCGCTTGCGGGCGGTGTAGCCGAAGCCGGCCCACAGCATGAGGACAAATCCCAGAATGCCGAAGAGGTGGCCGGGGAGGGTGCTGGCCCAGCGCACGCCGGCATCGCGCCAGAACCAGAAGGCGAGGGTGGCGAGGGCGCCGGCGGTGAGGCCGCCGACCGCTTCGTCAGTGACGCGCGGCATGGTCGTTCACGTGGGCGTGGCAGAAGTCGAGCAGCAGGTCCATCGCCTTCTCAGGATCCTGGTCGGGCGAGGCGTCGAGCGCGGGGCGCAGCGGGGAGATGTCGACCTCCTCGCCGATGAGGTGGGCGAGGGTGCGCGAGAGATGTTGATCTCCCATGACGACGGCGCCGACGATGACGTGCCCGCTGATCATCACGCGCAGGCGGTCGCCGAGTCGCGCGCCGCCGACGCTCCAGGCATTGGGGTCGGTGACCCAGCGCTCGCTCTGTCCGCGGGTGAGGGTGAGGAGGTCGGGATCGGGGGCGCCGCCGACGGCACCGACGATGGTGACGGTGACGCCGCCGACCTTGGTGACGTTGAGGGGGACGCGCTTGCGCAGCGCGACGCGCGTGCCGCTCATGTTCATCCCGGCGACGCGTCCCTGCTGCAGCGCGCTGGCCCAGAGAGTGTCCAACTCTGCGGTGCGCAGGACGGGATCGTACACCTGCGCGACGTCGCCGGCGGCGTAGACGTCGGGGAGGCTCGTCTCGAGGAATTCGTTGGTGATGATCCCGCGCCCGACCTCGATTCCAGAGGCGGTCGCGAGCTCGAGGCGCGGGCGGATGCCGATGGCGACGGCGAGGAGGTCGCAGGGGATGAAGGCGCCGCTGGAGGTGCGCACCCCCGTTAGGCGCCCCTGTTCGCCGACCGCCTCGGTCACGCTGGCGAAGCGATGCAGCGTGACGCCGTTCATCATGAGGCGCGCCTCGACGATCGCCGATTCCACCGGGTCAAAGACCTTGGCCCAGTAGCGTTCGCCGCGCATGAGGTAGTGCGTGTCGAGGGCGTGCGCGTGGAAGCCGTCGACGAGTTCGAGGGCGGTGCTTCCGCCACCGACCACGACGCCGGCGCGTGCCGTGGCCATGCGGCGCGTCATCTGACGCGCCTCGGCGAGGTCGTCGAGGTGGACAACGCCGTCGAGTGAGGCGCCGGGGAAGTCGGCGCGGATGGAGGCGGCGCCGGTGGCGATGAGGAGGCGATCGTAGGGGAGCTGGCGCCCGTCTTCCAGCTGCAACGATTTCTCTTGTGGAAAGATGCGACGCGCGCGCCCCTGCATGCGCTCCAGGCGCAATGCGGTGAGTTCGGCGTCGCTGCGGATGGCGAGCTGCGACTCGGCCACATCCTTGGTCAGGACGTAGGCGAGCCCCGGGCGCGAGTAGAAGGGGTCGGATTCCGTGGAGACGACGGTGATGCGCGCCGAGGGATCGGCGCGGCGGATGGACTCCGCGGCGCTCAACGACGCAATGCCGGAACCGACAAGGACGTGATGCATCATGGCCGGGTGCGCAGCACCTGAAAGGAGAGGGTCCCGCGCGGGCAGCGGGCGACGCAGCTCCCGCACTGGAGGCAGCGCGGATCGGTCACCGCGAGCCCTTCGCGGGCGATGGCCCGGACGTCGATCCCGCGCGGGCAGTTGTGGCTGCAGATGCCGCATTGCACGCAGCGGCCGGGCTCCGCGACGACGATGCCGCGCGCGAGCAGGCGCACGCGCGTGGCATCGACGGGGAGGACCGACGCGGGGACGAGCGCCGGGGACGCACTCACTTCTCGTCCTCCTCGTCCTCGTCGCGCTCGCGCACCGAGCCGGTACTCACCTCGGTCGTCGTCTCGTTAGGGCTGGCAGTAGGGTTGGCGGTGTTGCCGACGTTGCCGGCGTAGACCGACGCGGCGCCGTGCTGGTAGACGAGTGCGCCACCGGAGTGGCCGACGTTGAACCCGGCGGCGACCAGGGCGAGGGCGCCGACAGTGCCGAGGGCGCGAGCCCCCTGGCCGATACGTCCGTCGCGAAGCCCGGCGAGGGCGACGACGAGGACGCCGAGCGATAGGACGAGAAAGGCCTCGGCGGCTTCCTCGTGCGTCTCGACCGGTGCCTCACCAATGGCGCGCTCGACGCGCTCGCCCGTCTGCTCGCCGGTCTCGACCGCGAGCCAGGAACTGAGGGTGAGAGCGGCGAAGAAGGCGATGGCGACCCCCCAGGCACGCATGGGGCGGGCGCCGGTGCGGACGGCCCACAGGGCGCCGGCGGCGACGAGGGGGAGGATGAGGGAGAGAGCGATCGGGAGGTGCACGATCGCCGGGTGCAGCGGGTTGGGGAGGATCGAGGCAAGCATGGCAGGCTCCGGTCGATGGACGGGCGATCGTCTGGCGACCATCGGCGATGGCGGCAGCGGTCCCGGTGTGTCGTCGACGGTATGTTTCGCCATGTCTCGCCCCTGGATCGATCCGGCAGGTGTGCCGATGGCGGGGCGCAGGTGTCCCTCCGACATTTGCCGGAGGTCCTTCATCGGTCATCCTGTCCAGTTTCCGCCCCCATGACGTCGCCGAACGCACCGGACATCCCTCCTCGAGAGTCGTCGGACGAATCCCACGACGAGTGGCACGATGAGGCGGGGGAGGCGACGAGCCGCCGGCTGGTCCCGGTGCTGATGGGGATCCTGGCGCTGGTGGTGGTGGGCGGGGTGACCGACCTCGTGCTCGACCGGCCGGAGACGTACTTCTCGTTGCACGTGGCGTTCGAGGTGGGGATCATCCTCGTGAGCCTGACGAGCGCGGTGATCCTGTGGCGCGGGTGGTGGACGGCCGCGCGCGACCTGCATGAGACGCGGGCGGCGCTCGCGGCGGCGTCGCGGTCGCTGGCCGACCGTCAGGCGGAGCAGGCGGCGTGGCGACAGAGTGCGGAGGCGGAGCGCGCGGGGTTTGGGCGCGCGGTGGACGCCCAATTCGCGGCGTGGGGGCTCACGCCGACGGAGCGGGAGATCGCCTTCCTTCTATTGCAGGGGCACGGACACAAGCAGATCGCGGCGCGCACGGGGCGGAGCGAGCGGACGGTGCGGCAGCATGCGGTGTCGATCTACGAGAAGTCGGGGATCGGAGGTCGGTCGGAGTTGGCGGCGTTCTTTCTGCAGGATTTGTTGCCGCGGGGGTGAGCTCTGAAGGATTCGCGGCGCAGATGCCATGTGGGGTAAGTTGACAATTGTTCGATGAATAGCTAATAATCGAACATGTCCCAGGTCTTCAAGGCCCTCGCTGACCCCACTCGGCGCAAGGTGCTGCAGCTCCTGCAGCAGCGTCCCATGACGGCCGGAGAGCTCGCCGAGCACTTCGACGTGTCGAAACCGACCATGTCGGCGCACTTCGCAGTCCTGGTCAACGCCGACCTCATCGCTGCGGAGAAGCATGGGCGCTCGATCACGTACCGGCTGCGCATGTCGGTGCTGGAGGAGGCGCTTCTGGGCTTCGCAGACGTTTTCGGCCTCGCGGTGACCCGCAAGCAGCCCGAGTCCGCCGTCGCGCCCCCGCGCGCCCATCACCCATGACCATGCCCCAGTCCGACCAGGAACGCCGACCGATCAGGCGGGCGCTGTCCCTCGCGGCGGCGTTCCTCGCGCTCTCGGCGATCGCCAACACCCTCTCGCCCGCCTACCTCCCCGCTGACGCGATGCAGCGCCTGGTCGGAGCGGCAACAGGGGCGCTGGCGACCTACTACGGCAATGCCGCGGCGAAGCAGCTGCCTCCCCTCGGCGCGATGCGCCTCGATCCCGTGGTGGAGCAGGCGGTGCGCCGCTTCACGGCCTGGAGCATCACGTTAGGCGGTATGGCGTACACGCTCGCCTGGCTCGTTGCCCCGCAGGCCCACGCCAACGTCGTCGCGGCGACGGCGCTGGGGAGCGCGGTGCTGCTGGTGACGGTGCGCTGGGTCAGCGCCGCGGCGCGCACCCCGCGCACCCCGCGCCCGTGACGCGCGCCACGTCGTGGAGGCGCACGGCCGGTCATGCCGTGCGCTTCATCGTCGCGGCGGCGGGCGTGGCGTCCCTGTCGACGGTCCCCGCGATCGCTCTCGCGCAGCCTAACGTGAACGGAGTCTGGCATGGCGTGCTGTCCACGCCGGGGGCTCGGCTCACGCTGGTCTTCACTTTTCGTGAAGGCCCGGGCGGGGGGCGCACGGGCGAGGTGGAGAGTATCGACCAGGGCCCCGGCGCGATGCCGCTCGACCAGGTCGTGCTGGCCGGCCGGCACCTCACCTTCGCGATTCCCTCGATCGGGGCAACGGTCGACGCCGCGTGGAACGACGGGACGCAGTCATGGAGCGGGACGTATCGGCAGGGCGCACAGCTGCCGCTGGTGCTCGTGCGCGGCGCCCCTCCGTCGACGGGCGCCGTCGAGGGAATGGAGGGGGTATGGCGCGCCACGCTGCAGCGGGGTGCGGCGGCGCTGCGACTCATCCTCCACGTCTGGTCCACGCCCTACGGGTCGCGCGCCTCGCTGGACTCGCCGGACATGATGGCGATGGGGATGCAGGTCGACGACTTCGGACGCAGCGGCGACAGCGTACGCTTCCACGTTCCGCTGAGCGGGGTGCGCTACAACGCGACGCTGGACCCCGCCGTGACAGCGATGTCCGGGACATGGGCGCGCGAAGGGCAACCGGTCGTGCAGGTACGCTTTGCCCGTGACTCCGCGACGACGCCCCTGCGCGCACGCACGCAGTGGCCGGTGGTGCCTAACGGGTACCTCGCCGAGGAGGTGTCGTTCGCCAACCCGAACGACGCGAAGGTCACGCTGGCCGGGACGCTCACGCTCCCGGATGGTGCGGGGCCGTTTCCGGCGGTGGTCCTCATCACCGGGTCCGGGGCGCAGGATCGCGACGAGACGATCTTCGGGCACAAGCCGTTTGCGGTCCTGGCGGATGCCCTCACGCGACGCGGCATCGCGGTGCTGCGCTACGACGATCGCGGCTTCGCCAAGTCCACCGGGCAGTTCGGCAGTGCGACCTCCGTCGACTTCGCCACGGATGCGCGAGCAGCGGTGCGCTATCTCGCGTCACGTCCGGAGATCGATGCGCGGCGCATCGGGCTCGCCGGGCACAGCGAGGGAGGGATGGTCGCGCCGCTGGCGGCCGTCGAGGACCGTGGCGTCGCCTTCGTCATCCTCCTGGCAGGACCGGGGACACGCACCGAGCGGCTGATGCTCGCGCAGAGCCGGATGATGGGGGTGACGCAGGGAATGTCAGTCGCGGACCTCGACCGTCGGGAGCCGGTGCTGCGTGACATCGTGCACGCGGTCGCTGCGTCGAAGGACTCGACGGATGCTGTCGCGCGCGTCCGCAAGCTGCTGACCGACGAGCGCCTGACGACACTCGGCGTGACGTCGGGGGAGCGCGATCCGCTGGTGGGTCAGTGGACGAGTCGTTGGATGCGCTACTTCCTGGCGTATGATCCGGCGCCGGCGCTCGCGCGGCTGCGCGTGCCGGTGCTCGCGATTGGCGGGTCGCTCGACGTGCAGGTGCCGGCGGCGGAGAACCTCGCGGCGATCCGGGCGGCGCTCAGGCGCAACCCGGACGCGACGGTGCGGGAGCTCCCCGGGCTCAACCACTTCTTCCAGACGGCGACGACGGGAGCGGTCGGGGAGTACGAGGGGATCGCGGAGACGTTCGCGCCCGCGGCGATGGCGCTGGTGGGGGAGTGGATCGTGCAGCGATTCGGGGGCGGCGTTCACCACGCGACGTCGCGATGACGACGCCCCCGCGTGCGGAGTGCGGCTACGGCTTGAGGTCCACCGGGACCAGTGGCGTGTCCCAGTGCGCCTCGAGGATCTCGAAGCGACGATGCTCCTCGCGCGCGTAGAGCGCGCTGTCGGGAAAGAGGCGGCGCTTGTCGTCCTCGGTGACCGACTCGCCGAGATGCGCGGCGGCGAGTGACGGGAAGACGATGGTCACGCGGTAGTCCCAGCGCCCCTCCTCGCTGGAGTGGTAGCGCGGTGCAACGGCGGTCACTTCGACGATGGTCCCCTTCTGCACGCGACCGAGGAGGAGGGGAAGGTGGTTCTTCTTGAAAAGCGCGATGAACTCGTTCTGGAAGCCCCACCTGACCTTGTAGTAGTACTCGACGACGTAGCGATCGTCGGGGCGCGTGGTGGCGGCGGGGGCACCCTGCGAGGACGCGACGAGCGGCGTGACCGCGATGAGGGTGAGGACGCCGCTGGCGGCGGCGATGCGCGCGACGAGTCGACGTGCCCCTACGGTGGAGCTGGCGGATGACCACATGTGCAGCCTCTCTTTGGTAGGTGTTCACTGGCCAACGCGAGAAGCCCGCTGCCAGTAGGTGCTGGTGAGCGGGCCTCTCGACGACACGTGGCTGCCTGACGGGGCAGCTGCTCTTTCATCGTTAGGTGGCTCGCGCCTCACTCGGTGAGCGTCCGTGCAGTCGACGACGCGTGTGGGGCAACGACTGGCGCGGCATGCCCGCATCATAGTGCGCCATCGACGATGGCGGCAAGGGCGGGACTTGCCAGCTGCAACAACTCCGTCGCCGCATGCCAGCGCATGATGTTACCCGTGAATAGTCACGGAGAAGCGTCACGGGCACGTGCCCTTGCCCAATGCCTGCGTCGCGCGCGATACTGCGGCCGCGCGACAACCCACACGATACGGGGGCGCGGTGGCGATGTTCCGGGAAATCGTCTGTCCCATCTCCGACGAGCGCACCGACTCGCGCGTCGTCCGAATCGTCGCCGGACAGGTGGCGCTGCTGGCGTTGCTCTTCCTCGCGACGCGATGGCTCGTCATTCCGGCGTTCCTGCTCGTCGACTTCGCGGTGCGCGCTTTCGGCACGGGGCGCCGGTCCCTCTTGCGGGCCATCGCCCAGGCGATCGTCGCAGGGCACGGGGTCCCGCGCCCGATCGACCGCGCACCCAAACTCTTTGCAGCGCGCGTGGGTCTCGTCTTCGCCTTGGGGATCCTCGCCGCGGCGCCCCTCGCGCCGGGGGTGTCGACCGGACTCGCCGTGGTCCTCGTGCTCTTCGCCCTGCTCGAATCGCTCCTGGACTTCTGCGCCGGGTGCATCGTGTACAGCTACGTGGTGCTGCCGCTGTACGGGGTGCCTCGGGGCGCGGACTAATCAGGGGAGCGTGGTGTCGAGCGCGGCGGTGAGATCGGCCGCCAGGTCGTCGCCGTCCTCGATCCCCACGGACACGCGCAGCAGGGCGTCGGTGATGCCGGCGGTGGCGCGCTCGGCAGGGTCCATGGACGCGTGCGTCATGGTGGCCGGATGTGCGATGAGGCTCTCAACGCCGCCCAGCGACTCGGCGAGGGTGAAACATCGCAGGTGCTGCGTGAGGGTCTCGACGGCGGTCACGCCTCCGTGCAGCTCGAAGCTGAGCATGGCGCCGAACCCGTCCTGCTGGGACGCGGCGAGCGCGTGCCCCGGATGGGACGGCAGCCCCGGGTAGAGCACACGCGCGACGGCGGGGTGGTTCGTTAGACACTCAACGAGCTGCCGCGCATTTGCCTCATGCTGCGCGACGCGCGGAAAGAGCGTGCGGATGCCGCGAAGGGTGAGGTACGAGTCGAACGGTGCCCCGGTGATGCCGAGGCAGTTGGCCCACCACTCGAGCGACTCGCCGACGGCGGCGTCGGCTGCGATCACGGCGCCGCCCACGATGTCGCTGTGCCCGTTGAGGTATTTCGTGGTGGAGTGGACCACGAGGTCGGCGCCGAGCGCGATGGGGTGCTGGAGGGCGGGGGAGAGGAAGGTGTTGTCGACCGCCGCGAGGGCACCGACGGCATGGGCCGCGGCGCAGGTGCGCGCAATGTCGGTGATCTGGAGCAGCGGATTGCTGGGCGTCTCGATCCAGACCAGTCGCGGCGCGCGGTGCGTGATGCGCTCCGCGGCATCGGGGGCGGTGAGGTCGACGAACTCGACGGTGAAGTGGCCGCGCGCCGACAGCGATCGCAGGAGGCGGTGTGTTCCGCCGTAGCAGTCGTGGGCGCAGAGGACGAGATCGCCGGGCGAGAGGAGTTGCAGCATGAGATGCACGGCGGACATCCCGGTGGAGGTCACGACGGCGTGCGCGCCGCCCTCGAGGTCGGCCAGCGCCCTGGCGAGGAGGGAGCGCGTGGGATTGCCGCTCCGCGTGTAGTCGTACTCGCGCTTCTGGTTGAAGGCGGCGAACGCGAAGGTCGACGACAGGTGGATGGGGGGGATGACGGCGCCGTGCTGCGTCTCGGTTTCGATGCCGACGCGCACGGCTCGCGTGCGGCTGGCGAGCGCCGTGCCCCTGACGGCGACCGGTGGCGTGGTCGAGGAGGCAGGGGCGGAACTGTCGATGGAGCGGGGAAGCGGCGCGAACAGGGTCGACATGGCAATCTCGCGTGAGATGAGGCCCGCGAGGTCGCTAAAACAAAAAAGCCCGGCACGCCGCCGGGCATTCGCGTTTTAGCACCTTGTTTTACGTGGCGGCAATAGGCGGCAAATGACCACGGGGCGTTTCGATTGTACCCGCAGGCTATCGTGCTCGTGAGGGCGTGTCAAGAGCACGCGGTGAGTCTGACGGAAGCGAGAAGGAATGCCGTGACCGAGCATCATCCGCAGAATCCGCGACCTCACACGTGCGAGAAGGTCAGGTCGGGGCCCGGTTGCGAGCCGGACCTCCGACCAGACCACGAGCACGCGCCGTACCCTACCGCCACCCCCCGCCTAACGCCCGATACAGGCTCGTCGCCGCCACCTGCTGCCGGAGCCGTGTCTCCACGACCTCCAGCTTCGCGTCGATCGCATCGCGCTGCGCGGTGAGGACCTCCAGATAGTTGGCCCGCGCCGCATTGAATAGATCACTCGCGATCTCGGTCGACCGATCAAGCGCCTCGGCGCGCTGCGCCTTGAACGTGCTGAGGCTGTCGAGGTTGTCGAGCGCCGAGACGAGTGTCGCCACCTCGGTGAATCCATCGAGCATGCGCTGTCGATAGGCGTACAGCGCCTTCTTCTGGTTGGCGGAGGCGATTCCGATCTCGGCCTTGATGCCCCTTCGGTTGAAGAGGGGGACGAGGAGGTCGCCGGCCAGCGTCCACGCCACGGACTCCGGCGTCGTGAACAGGTACTTTGGCTTGAACGCCTGCAAACCCACTGCACCGGAGAGGGTGACCTCGGGAAAGAGCTCGGCGCGCGCGGCCTTCACGTCGAGGCGCGCGGCCGTCAGCTGCAGTTCGGCGGCGCGAATGTCCGGGCGGTTGCGCAGGAGCTGCGACGGTCGGCCGGAGCCGAGGGCGCGTCCGCCGGATGTGCCGCCAGCCGCAATGGTCGCGGCGCGCGGGACGGGCTGCGGGAAGCGGGCGAGCAGGAGGTTCATGCGCGCCTCGGCCTCGCGGATCTGCTGCCGGACCTCGTACTCCATCCCGCGCGCATCGAACAGGAGCGCCTCGAACTGCCTCACGGCGAGCTCGGTGACGACGGCCGCGTCCTTCTGCACGCGCACGACCTCGAGCTCGCGCTGCTGCAGGGCGATGGCCTGCTGGATGATGGCGAGCTTCTGGTCGAGCGCGGTGAGCTCGTAGTAGGTGTTGGCCACTTCGGCGACGAGTCCCGTCATCACGTAGCGGTTCCCCTCGACCGTGGCGAGGTAGCGGGCAAGCGCGGCCCCCTTCTGGCTGCGAAGCTTGCCGCGGATGTCGGCCTCCCAGCCGGCGACGAACCCTATGGTGAGGTCGGGGAGGACCTCCGGGACGCGCTTTCCGGGCGTCATGTCGGTCGACGCGTCGCCGGCGCCAGTGGAGGTGTAGCGCGCGGCCTTGTCGAGTCCGAGCCCCGCGACGCCAGCCAGCTGCGGGATCAGGCGCCCCCGCGCGGCGAGGAGTTCGTGGCGCGACATCTCCACTTCGGCCAGCGTCGACAGGAGTTCAGTGTTGTTGTGGACCGCGGTGTCGATCAGTGCGAGGAGCGTGCTATCGGCGAAGTACTGTCGCCAGCCGATGTCGGCGATGGTGGTGGAGTCGCCGGTCCCCGCGCCGCCGGCAGCGCTGTCTCCGCTTAGGGCGAAGGAGGCCGGCATGGGGTGAGGGGCGGGATCCGGGGCGACGGCGGGGACGCGGCAGCCGGCGACGACTGCCAGCGCGAGTGCGCCCAGCACGTGGATGGAAGGGAGGGCGCGCATCAACGGGCTCCCTCGGTGAGCGGGGTCTCGTTCTCGCCGGCGATCATGGGATGCCGCTCGGAGAGGCGAGCGACGGCGTAGTACAAGCCCGGAATGAGGATGACGCCGAGCAAGGTGCCGAGGAGCATCCCCCCGAACGCTGCGGTGCCGATGGTGCGGTTGCCGATCTTCCCCGGTCCGGTGGCGAACATGAGCGGAACGAGGCCGGCGATGAAGGCGAACGACGTCATGAGGATGGGGCGGAATCGCGTCCGGGCCCCCTCGATGGTGGCGTCGCGCACGGACGCCCCCTGGCTGTGCTTGAGCGAGGCGAATTCCACGATGAGGACCGCGTTCTTCCCGAGGAGGCCGATGAGCATGACCATGGCCACCTGGGCGTAGATGTTGTTCTCGAGCCCCGTGAGGAGGAGGAAGAGGAAGGCGCCGAGGACGCCCGCCGGGAGCGAGAGGATGACGGCGAGCGGGAGGAGGAACGACTCGTACTGCGCCGACAGGATGAGGTAGACGAAGCCTAACGAGATGAGGAAGATCCAGATGGCCTGGTTCCCCTGGCGCACCTCGTCGAGCGAGATGCCGGCCCAGTCGATGTCGAAGCCGCGGGGCAGGGTGGTGCGCGCGACCTCCGACACGACCTTGATGGCCTCGCCAGAGCTGTAGCCCGCCGTGGCGGCGCCGCTGATCTCCGACGAGTTGGACATGTTGTGGCGCGTGATCTCGGAGAGGCCGTACACCTTCTCCATGTGCATGAACGCCGAGAAGGGGACCATCTCGTCGCGGTTGTTCTTCACGTACAGCTTGAGGATGTCGTCAGGCATCGCGCGGTACTCGGGGGCCGCCTGCACGATGACCTTGTACTGCCGGTCGAACTTGATGAACGAGATCTCGTAGTTGCTCCCCAGCAAGGTGGAGAGGGTGTTGAGCGCGTTCTCCGGCGTGACCCCCTTCTGCTGCGCCAGTTCGTTGTCGATGCGCATGAGATACTGCGGGAACGACGCGCTGTAGAACGAGAAGACGGACGAGAGTTCCTTGCGCTGCGAGAGCGCCTTCACGAAGTCACTGTTGACGCGCTCCATCGCCTGGTAGTCGCCGGAGCCGGCCTTGTCCAACAGGCGCAACTCGAAGCCGCCGGCGGCGCCGTAGCCGGGAAGCGCCGGCGGGAGGAAGAACTCGATGTTGGCGCCCGAGATCCCCTCGGCCTCCTTCTCCAGCTCCGCCATGATCTCCTCGGCGGAGTGCTTGCGATCGCTCCAGTCCTTGAGGTTCACGAGGCAGGTACCACTGTTGGCGCCGGTCCCCTCGGTAAGGATCTCGTAGCCGGCGAGCGCCGAAACGGAGGCGACGCCGTCGACTCCCTCGGCGACTTTCTGCAGGCGCGCGACGATTTCGTTGGTGCGCTCGAGCGTGGACCCGGGCGGCGTTTGCACGATGGCGTAGAACATCCCCTGGTCCTCGTTGGGGATGAAGCCGGCGTGCACGGTGCGCGCGGTGAGCCAGGTGGCGGCGCACAAACCAGCGAGTGCGCCAAAGGTCACGACACGCCGCGAGGCGATGCCCGAGAGGAGGCGGACGTAGCGGCTCTGTGTGGTACCGAACCAGCGGTTGAAGGCGTCGAGGAAGCGCCCCACCGGCGAGCGGCGCTCGCCGTGCGCGTGCGGGCGCAGGAGCATGGCACAGAGTGCCGGGGTGAGCGTGAGGGCGACGACACCGGAGAGGATGATCGCGGTGTCCATCGTGATGGAGAACTGCCGGTAGAAGACGCCGACCGGGCCGGGGAGGAAGCCGACCGGGATGAAGACCGCGGCCATGACGAAGGTGATGGCGACGATGGCGCCGGCGATCTGCCCGATGGCCTTGCGCGTCGCCTCCAGCGGCGAGAGCCCCTCGCTCTCCATGATCGCGTGCACGGCCTCGATGACGACGATGGCGTTGTCGACGACGATGCCGATCGCCAGCACGAGCGCGAAGAGGGTGATGAGGTTGAGGGAGATCCCGAAGAACTGCATGAAGGCGAAGGTCCCGATGAGCGAGACCGGGACGGCGAAGGCCGGGATGAGCGTGGAACGCCAATCGCCCAGGAAGAGGAAGACGACGAGTCCGACGAGGAGGAAGGCTTCGACGAGGGTGTGGAGGACCTTCTCGATGGAGGCATCGAGGAAGCGGGAGACGTCGTAGGAGATCTCGTAGTGCATCCCCTTGGGGAACGACGACGCCTCGATCTCCTTGAGGCGCGTCTTGACGTTGGCGATGACCTCGCTGGCGTTGCTGCCATACGACTGCTTGAGGACGATGGCCGCTGACGGCTTTCCGTTGAGGGTGGAGTAGATGTCGTACATCGACGTGCCGAACTCCACGTCGGCGATGTCCTTCAGGTGCAACAACTCGCCATTGGCGCTGGCCCGGATGACGACGTTTTCGTACTCCTCCCTGGTGGTGAAGCGCCCCGGGTACTTGAGGACGTACTCGAACGACTGCGAGCGCTTGCCGGAGCTTTCGCCGGTCTTGCCGGGTGACGCCTCGAGGCTCTGCGCGGCGAGCGCCTCCATGACCTCATCGGCGGAGATCTTGAAGGCGAGCATGCGATCGGGCTTGAGCCAGATGCGCATGGCGTACTCGCGATTGCCGAGGATGTCGGCGAAGCCGACGCCGTCGACGCGCTTGAGTTCGGAGAGGAGGTTGATGTCGGCGAAGTTGTACAGGAACTTCTGGTCGGCCTGCGGGTCGTCGCTGTAGACGTTGATGTAGAGGAGCATGTTGGGCTCCTCGCGCGAAATCTTGACGCCTTCGCGGACGACGATCGGCGGGAGCTTGTTGACGACCGACGCGACGCGATTCTGGACGGCGAGTGTTGCGGCGTTCGGGTCGGTGCCGAGGTTGAAGACCGCCTGGATGTTGGCCTCGCCGTCGTTGCCGGCGTCGGAGGCGATGTACTTGAGTCCCGGGGCGCCGTTGATGGCGCGCTCGAGCGGGATGACGACCGCCTTGATGAGGAGTTCGTTGTTGGCCCCCGGGTAGTCGGCGATCACCGTGACCTTGGGCGGCGAGATGCTCGGGAACTGCGTGACGGGGAGGTTCCCGTAGGCCAGCAATCCGAGGAAGACGATGAGGAGCGAGACGACGATCGAGAGGATCGGTCGCTGGATGAAGCGATTCAGCATGACTACTCCGCCTTGAGGCGGAGCTTGGCGATCACCTCGCGCGGCTCCTTGAGGTCGAACTGGACGGTGTCATCGTCCTTCACCTTCTGCACTCCCTCGAGAAGGATGCGGTCGTCGGCGGTGAGCCCGTTCCCGACGACGTAGAGATCGGGGAGCCGGCCCAGGACGGTGATGAGGCGCGCGTGGACCTTGTTCTGCGCGTCGATCACGAAGACGTAGGTGCGGTCCTGCAATTCGAAGGTTGCCTTCTGCGGGATCACGAGCGCGCTGCGATAGGGCACCGTGAGGAGGACCTTGCCGGTCTCGCCGTTCTTGAGGAGGCGATCGGGGTTCGGGAAGGTGGCGCGGAAGGCGATGTTCCCGGTCTCATGGTCGAACTCCCCCTCGACCGTCTCCACTGTTCCGGTGTGCGGGAAGCGCGAGTTGTCGGCTAGGACGAGCGCAACCTTCTGCGCCCCGTGTTCCGCGGCATTCCGCTTGTAGGCGAGGTACTCCGGCTCGGACAGATTGAAGTAGGCGTAGACGCGGGAATTGTCGGAGAGCGTCGTGAGCAGCTCGCCCTCCTCGACCAGCGTGCCGAGCTTCTTCGGAATCCGGTCGAGCACGCCGTCGAACGGAGCGCGGATCTCGGTGAAGGCGAGGTGGAGCTGCGCCTGGGCGCGCTCAGCTCGTGCCTTGTCGAGCTTCGCCTGGGCCATCGCCTGTTCGTTCTTCGAGACGATGTTCTTGGCGGCGAGCGCCCTGGTGTTTTCGAGCTCGATCTCCGCGGTGCGCACCTCGGCGTCGGCCGCCTGCAGCTCGGCCTCGTAGACCTTGGGCTGGATGCGGAAGAGGAGCTGGCCGGCGCGGACCGTGCGCCCTTCGTCGACGGGGATCTCGTCCAGGAAGCCCTTCTCCTGGGAACGGACCTCGATGTTCCGGACCGACCGGATCTGGGCGACGTACTGTTTCTCGTACGACGTGTCGATGGCGATGGGACGGGTGGCGAGGTAGCGGGAGGGGGCGGCTTCCTCGGCGACGGGGGCCTTGCGGCACCCTTGGAGGAGGGCGGGGGCGGCGAGCGCGGCGAGTACCGCGAGGGTCGCGTGGAGGGGGCGTGCGTGCATGGATGGGGGGCGTGTGTGACGGCGACGCGCCCTTCGGTCGCCACGAGCGTGGCGGGGAATGAACTCGGTGCTGCATTAACAGCGGATGACAGCGAAGGGACGAGTGAGCGGGACCCAGCACTGGCCGATGGCCGCCCTTGGCGGGGGTGTCGCCTACCATGCGCGGTCTCAGCGTTCCGACGCAGGGTCAGGTGCCGATCTCCGAATGGGTGCCGTCGCGTCATCGCTCGTCGGCGACGCGGTCAGTCACCCTTCCGATACGCGTGGCCTGCCACGCGCGCCCTACTACCCGCGCCGCATCAACCGGAACGCGATGCTCCGCCCGTGGCCAGGCGTCCCGCCAATGCCCATGGCGAGCGAGATCCAGAGCACCGCGAGGTGCTCGAGTTCACGCGCTCGGACGAGGGGCCCCGCATCGACCGCATCGAAGCCCAGGTCGGTCGCCAGCTGGTGCGCGACGTGCTTCGCCGCCGCGTCGTCGCCGGCGTAGAACATGACCGACGCGCGTCCTTCGTAGACCGGGTCGCGCATGTTGTCGAAGCCGGTGGTGTTGAAGACCTTCACCACCCGGGCGGTCGGCGCCAGCGCTTGCACCTGCTCGGCGCCGGAAGCGCCGTTCGGTCCCGCCTCCAGTCGGAGGCCAGCGCCTAACGGGTTGGTGGCGTCGAGGAGCGTGACGCCGTCGAGCGCGCCCGGCCCGAGTTCGGCAAGCGCGGACGGAACGGCCGGCCATGGCGTGGCGACGAGGACGACGTCCGCGCGCCATCCATCGGCGCCGCGCACGGCCTCTGCAGGGGTGGCGATGCGGGCGCGCGCGGGAAGGGCGCCGTCGCCGGCTTCGGCGCCCTTGACTGCTGCAGCGCCGCGTTGGGGGTCGCGCACGCCGAAGACCACGTCGTGCCCGAGCGTTGCCCAGCGGCGGCCGAGGGTGCCGCCGACGTTGCCGCTGCCGATGACTGCGATGCGCATGAAGACGCGGGAGAGGGGGGACGGAAGAGTGGTCGCGGAGTGAACCCGGGCGGACGACCGGAGGTTCCGCGACGCTCGCGAGCGCCCTCGCTTCCGCGCGCCTCCCTCAGCGCGCCTCCCTCAGCGCGCCCCCCTCAGCGCGCCCCCCTCAGCGCGCCCCCCTCAGCGCGCTCCCCTCCTTCCAGGTCGGTGCGCGCTCCGCATCCGCGACGCGCTCCACCAGTCCATAATAGAACGCATTGAACTTCGCAGCCGCCGTCCAGTCGATGCGCTGGTTGAGGTCATCGGCGGGGGTGTGGTAGCCCTCGCGATACCAGCGGCGATAGATGCGCTCGCTCTCGGTCCCCGGGCGATAGCCGAAGACGAAGTTGGTGGCGGGGATGCCGGCCTGCAGGAACGTCCAGTGATCGGAGCGTCGCAGGAGGTTGCGCTCGGGTTCCGGGTCGTGTTGCACCTGCACGCCGAGCGACGCGGCGACGGCGCGCGCGTCGTCGCCCAGCGAGGTGTCGTCGAGCGCGTGGACGGTGAGGAGGTCGAGGGGGAAGAGGGGACGGAGCTGGTCGAGGTTGATGTTCCCCGCCAGCTGCTCCTTCGGGATCGGGAGGTGCGAGACAAACCAGCGGGAGCCGAGGAGCCCCTTCTCCTCGCCGGTGACGATGGCAATGATGACGGGGCGGCGGAATCCCTTGCCCGCGCGCCGTTCGGCGAGTCGCACGATGAGCGCGGCATAGGCGGCGTCGTCGAGCGTTCCGTTGTAGAGCGAGTCGCCGTTGACCGGTTCGCCGTAGCCGTAACCGTCGAGGTGGGCGGTGAGGACAATGGCCTCGGCAGACCTCGCAGGGTCGGTTCCTGGGAGGATACCGACGACGTTAGGCGAGGCGAGGGTGCGGCGCGCCGTGGCGAAGGTGGCGCGCAAACGGTCGGGGATGTCGAACGACGGAAGCGGAGCGCCGCTGCTTCCCGCGGCGATCAGCGAGTCGGCGTTGCGTCCAGTCCCGGCGATGACGGTGGCGAGCGCGGCGGCGTTGAGGGTGAGGGCGGTGAGGCCGGCGCGTGGCGGGGCGGGCGATGCGGTCGGCGACGAGGCGAGCGAGATGCTGCGCACGTACGCGAAGGGCCAGCGCGGCGGCTCGATCGTGAAGCCGGGGTCGGCGATGGCGAGGATTCCTGCGGCACCGGCGGCGACCAGCGCCGCGCGGCGGTCCAGGTCACTGGGCAGCCCGCTGCGCCGCGTCGCGTGGCAGACGACGAGCTTGCCGCGCACGTCGCCTAACGCGCCGGCGCCGCAGTAGCCGCGATAGGCGAGTGGGGCGTCGAGCGAATCGGGGACGGCGGTGGAGGTGGTGATCTCGCGCAGGAAGGCGAGGGGGCGGTCGCCCACGCGGATGCTGGCGTGGGTGATGCGCACCTCTTCCATGGGGACCGACTGGAACCAGGTGCCGTTGTCGCCGAGCGGCTTGACTCCGGCCTTGGCGAGGCGTGAGGCGACGACGTCGGCGGCGCGCTGGTAGCCGGGCGAACCGGTGTCGCGCCCTTCCATGGAATCGGCGGAGAGGACGCTGGTGAGCGTCCACCAGTCGCGCGTGTCGGCGTCGACGGAGCGCGGCGGTTGGGCCGTGGGCTGCTGGAGGGCGAGGGCGAGGAAGGCGGTGAGCATCGGGGCCGCTGGGGAGGGGAGGATGGGCGGCAATGATGCGATGCAGGCGGGGGGATTGCTACGGGATCAGGGGCTCTGATCCCGGGAAGCGGCAACCTGGGCGAGGCGCGTCCGCAGCTGCCCCAGCGCTGCACTCGTCTGCGCCCCCGCCCCTCGCCCCTCGATGCGCGCCATGGCCTGACGCGCCGACGCGACCTGCGCGCTGGTCCACGCCGCCGGCTCAGTGTTGGCCAGGAAGTACAGCCCGTTGATCACCGCACTCGGCGACAGTCGCCCGATCATGTCGACGTCGAAGGTGCGGAGCGTGAGCGTGATGGCCTGCGACGACGACGCGTAGCGTCGCTCCAGCTCGGCCACCGCACGCTTGCGCGCCTCCGGGGTGTCGGCGTTCATCTGCGCAACGAGTTCGGCGATGGGTTCGGCGGCGATCGCAGCGACGGTGCTCTGGCCGATGGCGCGGAGCCCCGTGTCGGATGACGCCTGGAGTCCCGTGAACATCTGCGCTGCCTCGTCCTTGGTGAGCGCGAGGCGGATGAGGCTCACGGTGAAGTTCCGCTTGCGCTCGTCTGTCGCGACCAAGTCAGGAAAGAGGCCGAGGACCCACTTGTAGCGATCGACGCGCTCACGCGACTCCTCGAGCCCGGCGCTCCGTTCCTTGAGCGACAGCTCGAGCGACTTGAGCGCGGCTTCGCGTTGGTCGATCTGCGTCTTGGTGTAGGCGTTCCATCCCGTGAGCACGACGGTCACGAGCGAGCCGGTGATGCCGATCCACCGGGTGAGGCGATCGCTCATGCTTGCGCCGCTTGGAGTCTCGTTCGCCATGGGGGCACCGGTACGGGTGAAGGCGATCGTTGGGCCGGAGCTGCGCGGTCAAGCTACAGCGCGGTTGCTGCGCTCGCAGCACCGCGCCGTCGCCGCCACTTCACCGCACCGTCAGCGCACCGTCACCCCGACCCCGGTGTACAGCTCCCGGCTGCGATACACGCGCCCGGCGCGCACGACGATTTCCGTCTTCCTGAGGTCGCTGATGCGCTCGGCCGGCTTCCCGGCGACGATGGCCAGGTCGGCGACTTTCCCCACAGCGACGCTTCCGTAGTCCTTCTCCTGTCCCATCACCTGCGCCGACGTGAGCGTGGCGATCTGCAGGACGTTAGGCGCGGGGATCCCGGCGCGCTCGTAGATCTCGAGCTCTCCATGGAACGAGAGGCCGGCGACGTTGTCGGTCCCGGCGACGAGCGTCACGCCGGCATCGTAGAGGCGCTTGAGCATGCGACGGTAGTTGGCCGATGCCGCCTGCGCACGCGCCACACTTTCCGACGAACCGCCGCCCCCCGCCCGCAGCCCGCGCTGCATGATGGGAGGGAGCCAGTCAATGGTGGGGCCGAAGACCGCATCGGTGCCGTCGGGGAGGAGGCGCGAGCGATCCTGCCAGATGTTGAACGTCCCGTCGTACACGGTGCCGCGCTCGCGCAGGAAGCCGATGAGGGCGGTGACCTCCGGCCCGTCGACGTTGAAGGTGGGCGCCACGGTGGCGGCCACCTCGGAGTACGCGCGCATGCGCGGGTAGTAGAGCGAGTCCTGGAAGAAGGTGGAGAAGAGGAAGGCGCCGTGTTGCACCTCGTCGTAGCCGGTGCGCACCGCCGCCTGGACGGTCATCCCGCGCGGGATGTGTCCGCTCAGTCGCATGCCGCGGGCGTGCGCTTCGGCGGCGATGACCGGGACGAGGTCGGGGTGGACGAGGTTGTAGAGCTTGACCTGCCGGTACCCTAACGAGTCGTAACGCGCGACGATGGCGCGTGCCTCGTCCTCGGTGCGCACGAGGACCCCCGTCGGGCCGGCCCACTTCCCCGGCCCTTCCATGAAGCCGGCGAGGAGCATGCGGGGGCCGAGCAGCGTCCCGCGGTCGGCGCGGTCGCGGCGCGAGGTGGCGACGTCGAGGTCTGCCGCCATGTCGCGGATGGTGGTGATCCCGGCCGCGAGCTGCAACATCCCGTCCGGGCTTCCCTGGAAGGCGTGGGTGTGCATGTCCCACATCCCGGGGATGACGGTCTTGCCGGTGGCGTCGATGACGGTGGCGCCGGCGGGGGCCTTGATCGAGTCGGCGGGGCCGACGGCGGTGATGCGCTCGCCGGTGATGACGACGCTGGTGCGCGGGCGCACGAGACCTGTCTGGCTGTCGAAGAGGTCGCCGTTGCGGATGATGATCGCTGCCGCCGGTTTGGGGGCGAACTGTGCGGCGATGGCGGCATCGCGCCGGTCGAGCCACGCCAGTTCGAGGCGGCGCAGCTCGGGCAGCGCGTCCTCGGCGCCGCGGCGGACCGCGATGAACCAGCCGGCGCTGGTGGCGAAGAGCGCGCCGTGCCCGTCGATCCAGACGAGCGTCGGGGTGAGGTCGACGCCGTGGATGGCCGCCAGCTGCACCCTCTCCTGGCGCCCGCCCAGTTGCACCGCGGTTTCCGCCGCGATCTCCACGCGCGCCGTGGCGGTGGGGACGACATTCCCCTGGCGTTGCGGCTGGCGAAGGAGCCAGGCGGCCAGGGCGGCGTCGTCGAAGGGAGTCGTCGCGGTCGGGCGATACCAGGCGCCGGCGGGGGCGGGCGTGGCTGTGGTGTCACCCTCGCTCCAGCTGCGTACGTTGCCCGCGCCGAGCTCGAAGAACGACGCGGCGAGGGGGATGGGCTTCCCCGAAATGTCGACCGACGCCGCCTGCGCGCCGCCACTGCGGATCTCACCCCAGACCGGGCGACCGTCGCGCAGGCGATACGTGGCCTCGATGCGCGGGCCGCGCTGGCGGTCGATGTGGAGGTAGCGCACGGCGACCGATTCGTCGCCGGTTCCTGTCGCGCCCGGCGTCCGCACGACCTGCATCTCGCCGGCGCGGCGTCCGTGGTTCCAGACGAGGAAGTCGAGCGAGTCGCGCTGCTGGAGGGGGAGTGCGGCGAGCAGGAAGGCCAGTGGAGCGAGGGGGGCGAGGAGCATGGCGGGCGTGGTTGGGCGAAAAGGGGCGTGTCCCGGGAGGTGCGGCGGGAGTGTGCCCTTCCGTCCAGCACTGCGCAATCATCGGATTCGGTCGCGACGCGAGAGGAGCCCGGCTCTGCGCCGGGCTCCTCCCGCAGCACACCATGCAGCCGTCGCGTCATGGGGGGCGCGACGTCGTCTCAATCACTTGAACGTGTCGGACATCAGGTTCGTGAACCACTTCAGCATGTCCTCGTAGTTCTCGCTGGTGGCATCGAGCGATTCGGTGACCCCGCTCCCCGTGGGGACCATGGTGCGCGACAGCGCATCGTACCGGTACACGACCGACAGCCAGGAGGCCGTGGTGCGCGTAATGGGGGTGAAGCACGACGAGTTGGTCATCGGCGCCGGGTTCACGGTGCCGCCGCTCATCAGCTGGATGATCGCATCGGCGCACACCTTGGCTTCCGCGTTGGCGATGTGGCCGGCCTTGGGCTGCGTGGTCGCCGATGCATCACCGAGAATGTGCACGAAGGGGACGGCCGTCGACTCGTACGTCAGGACATCGACGCCCGCGAACTTGTTGGGGGCGTTGTTCGGACCCGGGGCGTTGGCAAGCCCGATCCCTGAGCCCGTGATGAGCCCCCCGGCTTTGTGCGTGGGAATCGCGTTGATCACCTTGCCCTTGAAGCACCCGGCACTTGCGGTGTTGACGGTCATCGTATCCGCGTCGATGGCGGTCACGACGGCATTCGGGACGTAGGTGATGACGTTCTTGTGCGTGACGGTGAAGGCCTTGGTGAAGTTCTGCACCTCCGCCTGGATGCCGTTGTTGGCATCGAGGATGACGACCCTGCCGCCTCCCTTCACGCGCTTGAGGTAGTCGGCGACGACGCACGCGCGCTCGTACGGTCCGGGCGGGCAGCGATACGGCTTGGGTGGGATGGTGAGGATGAAGGTGTCGGCCTTCGTCATCGACTGGATCTGCGCCTTGAGCGACGTCGTCTGTGCGCCGGCCTTCCACGCATGGACGACCTTCGCCTGGTTGGTCGCCGAGCCGCTGATAGGGAGCGGTTCGAAGTCGATGCCGGGGGAGAGGACGAGTCGATCGTAGGGGAGGGTGGTGCCATTGGAGAGGGCGACATTGCGCCCGACGGGGTCGATGGCGATGACCGATGCGGCCATGACCTTGACGCCGTACTTGCTGGTGAGGGCGGTGTAGCTGAAGCCGAGCTGGCTCAGCGAGCGCTCACCCGTGAGCACCATGTTGCTGAAGATGTTGGAGTAGTACGTCGCGTTCGGTTCGACGAGCGTGACATCGAGTCCGGTGCCGCCCCAGAGACGGAGGAACTTGGCGACGGTGGTCCCTCCCATGCCGCCGCCGACCACGACGACGCGACCGGTGGCGCCAAGGGGTGCGATGGCGCCTTGCGCGAGCGCGGAGCGAAAGGCGGTGAAGCCGAGCCCCGCCATGCCCAACCCCTGCAGGAAAGTGCGGCGTTCCATGGTCCGTCTCACTGTTTGGAGAAGAAGTCGGCGATGAGGGAGATCTCAGCGGGGGTGTATGCCTGAGCGTGGACGTTCATGATGTTCCGCCGCGGGCTCTCGGCGCGCATCTCGTTGAGTTCACTGATGATCTCGGACGCGCTCTCGCCGGCGATCTTGAGCTCGCCGGCGACGCCATTGGTGCCGTGGCATTGGAAGCAGTTGGCAGCGAGGGTGCGGCCGGGGAGGGCGGTGGCGGCGACGGTGGCGGCCTGCGGGGCGGTTGGCATCGCGGCGGCGCGCGCGTTAGGCACCGCGGGGTCCACGTCGGCGCAGGCAGCGAGTGCGGCGACGAGCATCAGGGGGGCCAGCACCGCGACCAGCGAATGTCGGGTCTTGTGCATGGGCGGGAGCGTGAAGCGTGAGGTGAGCATGGTTGACGGACGCAGAGTACTC
Source organism: Gemmatimonadaceae bacterium (assembly GCA_046327755.1). Taxonomy (GTDB): domain Bacteria; phylum Gemmatimonadota; class Gemmatimonadetes; order Gemmatimonadales; family Gemmatimonadaceae; genus SCN-70-22. The sequence goes on along the minus strand of JAXLXW010000005.1, from coordinate 100,686 downwards.
CGTCACCTGCACCTCATGCTGTGACCAATCTCTCATATGCTCATATGTCTGGTTGGTTATGTAACGAAGCCGGCCCCAACGATGCGCAGATGACACGTGCATGAACGCAAGGTGAAATCACCGAGTCGCGTGTCGACATTCCGGCCGCATCGCGGGACCCGCGGGACCCGCGGGACCGGCGCGGCGGCGCACGACGGAGCCAGGACGCCAAGCGGTCTCCGTGCCGTCGTCGCGCGCCGCCCGCCTCAGGGGAGGGGCGGTCGAGCGGTGACAGCGGCCGGGTGCGCGGTGCATCCATGTATCTTGCACGCGGCGTCATCGACCCTGATTCCCGATGGGGCCGGTTCCGTTCGCGCTCCGTCTCGTGCACATGCCCTCACCCGACTCGACGCTGCCTGGTCACGACCCCTCCCTCCCCGCGGGCACTGCCGGCCCGCCCCGCACCGACGACCTCCGCATCAGCGCGATCCGCCCCCTGGTGGTGCCGGCGCTGCTGCAGGAACGCGTCACGGTGCGCGACGAGACGCTCGCGCTCGTGGGGCGGACGCGCGCGGCGATCGCCGACATCCTGCATGGGCGCGACGACCGGCTCCTCGTCGTCGTGGGGCCCTGCTCGATCCACGATCACGAGCAGGCGCTGGAGTACGGCCAGCGCCTCAAGGGCGTGGCGGACGAGGTGGGCGACGACCTGGTGATCGTCATGCGCGCGTACTTCGAGAAGCCCCGCACGACGGTCGGGTGGAAGGGCTACATCAACGACCCGCACCTCGACGGGACGTTCGCCATCAACGAAGGGCTGGAGCGGGCGCGCCGGTTGCTGGTGGAGCTGGACTCGTTAGGGATGCCGACGGGGACGGAGTACCTCGACCTCCTGAGCCCGCAGTACATCTCCGACCTGGTGTCGTGGGGGGCGATCGGCGCGCGCACGACGGAGAGCCAGAGTCACCGCCAGCTCGCCTCGGGGCTCAGCTGCCCGGTGGGCTTCAAGAACGGGACGGACGGGAGCGTGAAGGTTGCGGCCGACGCGATCCTCGCCGCCCGCTCGCCGCATGCCTTCATGGGGATGACGAAGATGGGGGTGGCGGCGATCTTCGAGACAAAGGGGAACGAGGAGTGCCACGTGATCCTGCGCGGCGGCACGCGCCCCAACTACGATGCGGCGATCGTGGCGGCGTGTTGCGCGACGCTGCGCGCGGCCGGGCTGCGCGAGCAGGTGATGGTCGACGTTTCGCACGGCAACAGCGAGAAGCAGTACCGCCGCCAGGTCCCGATCGCGGGCGAGCTGGCGGCGCGCGTTGCGGCTGGCGACCGGCAGATCATCGGCGTGATGATCGAGAGCCACCTCGAGGAGGGGAAGCAGGCGCTGGTCCCCGGTCAGCCGCTGCGACGCGGCGTCTCGATCACCGACGCGTGCATCGGCTTTGCCGACACGGTCCCGGTGCTGCACACGCTGGCGCGTGCGGTCGCGTCACGTCGGCAGCGCGACACGGCGCCGCCGCACGTCGAGTAGCCACTTCTCCCGCTTCGCCCGATCGCCCGTCGCCCATCCTCAATCCCCTCCGCCATGCACATCGTTCGCGCCGGCACGACGCCATCCGCCAAGGGACCAAGCGACTGGTTCACGGGCACGGTCCGCATCGACCCGATGCACCAGGTCACCGCGCCGTCGCGCACGGCGGCGAATGCGGTCACCTTCGAGCCGGGGGCGCGCACGGCGTGGCACACGCACCCGCTCGGCCAGCTCCTGATCGTCACCAGCGGGAGCGGGCGCGTGCAGCGAGAGGGAGGGCCGGTGGAGGAGATCCGTCCAGGCGACGTGGTCTGGTTCGCACCTGACGAGAAGCACTGGCACGGCGCCTCGCCGCACGCCGCGATGTCGCACCTCGCGATCCAGGAATCGCTCGACGGCTCGGCCGTCCGCTGGCTCGAGCACGTCTCGGACGACGAGTATCAGGGGGCCGAGAACTGACGGCGGCGCGACACATACACCGCAGGGCCCTACGAGCGACCCGCACGGCACTCCCCTTCGCACACCATCCCCATGCAGACGCGCACCCTCGGGCACGGACTTCAGGTTTCCGCCATCGGCTACGGCTGCATGGGGCTCAGCATGAGCTACGGCCTGCCGACCGAGAGGTCGGAGGCGATTGCCCTCATCCGCGCCGCCGTCGAGCGCGGGGTGACCTTCTTCGACACCGCGCAGATCTACGGCCCGTTCGTGAACGAGGAGGTCGTGGGCGAGGCGCTGGCCCCGGTCCGTGATCAGGTCGTGATCGCCACCAAGTTCGGTTTCCAGTTCGATGACGCCGGGAAGGAGTCTGGGCTCAACTCGCGTCCCGCGCAGATCCGCCACATGACGGAAGACTCGCTGCGCCGGCTGCGCACCGACGTCATCGACCTCTATTACCAGCATCGCGTCGACCCCAACGTTCCGATGGAGGAGGTGGCGGGGGCGGTGCGCGACCTCATCGCCGAAGGGAAGGTGAAGCACTTCGGCCTCTCGGAATGCGGGGTACGCAACATCCGGCGCGCGCACGCGGTGCAGCCGGTGACGGCGCTGCAGAGCGAGTACTCGCTGTGGTGGCGCGAACCGGAGGAGGCGATCCTCCCGGTGCTGGAGGAGCTGGGGATCGGCTTCGTCCCGTTTTCGCCGTTAGGCAAGGGGTTCCTGACGGGGACGATCGACGCCACGACGACGTTCACCCCGAACGACTTCCGGAACGTCGTACCGCGCTTCACGCCGGAGAACCGGGCGGCGAACCAGGCGATGATCGACCTGGTGGTGCGCATCGCGGCGGCAAAGGGCGTCACGCCGGCGCAGGTGGCGCTGGGCTGGGTGCTGGCGCAGCGATCGTGGATCGTCCCCATCCCGGGAACGACGAAGCGGCACCGACTGGAGGAGAACATCGGCGGCGCCGACGTCACCTTCACGGCCGACGAGCTGGCGGAGATCGACCGCGCGTCGTCGGCGATCGCCGTGCAGGGGGAGCGGTATCCGGCGGCGGCGCAGGCGCGGATCGATCGGTAGGCGCTTCGTTGGAATCGCAACGAACCCCTAGCGATCGATAGCACCGAGCGCTACCGTAGCGCCGCGACGATCCCGTCGCCCCCTCCGCGGGAGCGTGCGCATGCACCGAATCCTGCTCGCGACGTGGGGGGCCCTGCAATTCCTGGCGCTCGTCCCCTCCCCGTCCCAGGCACAGGGCCCCCTTCCCACCGTCGTCGCGAACGACAATCGCACCCCGGCCGGCACGCTCGTGAATGGCGTGCTGACCCTTCGCCTGCGCGTCGTGATGGCGCGCTGGTACCCCGAGTCGGACAGCGGCCCCTGCGCCGACATTCCCGTGTTTGCCGAAGAGGGAAAGGCGCCGTCGATCCCGGGACCGCTCGTGCGCGTCCCGCTGGGGACGCGCATCCGTCTCACGGTGGCCAACGGGCTCGCCGACTCGACGATCGCCCTGCTCGGTCCGGGAATCGCCCCCGTGACGGACACGGCGCGCGTGCGCGTTGCCCCGGGCGGGAGCCGCGACTTCGACTTTGTGGCGTCGCAGGCGGGGACGTTCTTCTACGCGGCGCGCTCGACGCTCAATCGCACCGACGGGGTCTCGGAGACCGAACAGCTGGCAGGGGCGATCGTGGTGGATGCACCGGGGGCACGTACCGATGATCGCATCTTCGTCCTCAACATCTGGACCGCGCTACAGCGCGACAGCACGGTGCGCTCCGCACTGGCGATCAATGGCAAGTCGTGGCCGGCGACCGAGCGCGTCGACGCGACGGTGGGAGACACGTTGCGATGGCGCGTCGTGAACACGACGCTGCGCATCCATCCGATGCATCTCCATGGGGCGTACTTCCGCGTGGACGCGGTGGGCGACGGCGTGCGGGACACGCTGCTTGGCCCGACGCACCAACGGATGGTGGTGACGGAGCTGATGATGCCGCGGTCGACGATGGCGGTCACGTGGTCGCCGCAGACGGCGGGGAACTGGCTCTTCCACTGTCATCTCGCCTTCCACGTGATTGCCGATGCGCGTCTCGACGCCAAGCCCGACGGGCACGACGCGCACTCGGTCGATCCTCGACAGCACATGGCGGGGTTGGTGATGGGGGTGCTCGTGCGGCCGCGCGAGGGAGCGTCGGCTGCCGACGCGCGACGCAACGTGCGGCGGCTATCACTGGAGGTCGTGTCGGGGGTCAAGCGCGACTCGTTCCCGTTGGCGCCGATCACGATCCGGCCGACGAGTGCCGGTGCGTCGTCGCCGCCGGACTCGGTGACACCGAGTGGCCAGCTGTTGGTGCTGACCCGCGGACAGCCGACGGACATCACCGTGCACAACCGCCTTATGCAGCCCACGGCGATCCACTGGCACGGGCTCGAACTGGAGAGCTTCTCCGACGGTGTGGCGGGGTGGAGCGGCGACACCCGGAAGCTCGCGCCGCCGATTGCGCCTGGCGAGTCGTTCACGGCGCACCTCACGCTCAGGCGCGCCGGGACGTTCATCTACCACACGCACCTCAACGACATCGACCAGCTGGCGTCGGGGCTCTATGGGCCGCTGGTGGTGCTGGAGCCGGGGGCGCGCTGGGATCCGTCGCGCGACCTGATGTTCACCGCCGCCATCGACGCGTCACGGCACACGGGAAGCGTCGTGGTGAACGGCACAACGGGCGAGGCGCCGTTCACGACGCCGGTCGGTCGAACGTTGCGCCTGCGCTTCATCAACATCGCCCTGGCCGACCCGGTCGTCTTCGAGCTGCGACGCGACACGACGCTGGCCGAGTGGCGTGTGGTGGCGAAGGATGGGTGGGAGCTGCCGCGCGAGCAGGTGACGGTTGGGGCGGCGACGCGCCTGCTCGCGGTGGGGGAGACGTTCGACGTCCTCTTCACGCCGCGGTCGGCGGGGACATTTCGCCTGCGGGTGCCGGCAGGGCCTAACGAGCCGGCAGCGTACGAACGGGTGATCCAGGTGGTCGAGGGCGTGCGGCGCTGAGCGCGAGACGTCGTACTGGGCACGCGGAAGATGTCGCTCTCCCCGCGCGCCTTGCGGCGTCGCGTGCACCGACGAACGCAGGAAGCCGGACGCCCCCGTGGCGCTGGACACCGGCGTGCGGGCGATGCGGATGTCCTGTAAGTTTCGGGGCCGAGACCGCTCCCTCGCCCAAGGCCCCACCGCATGCACGACCGTTCCAACGCCCTCGCGCTCGACGCACGCGATCCGCTCGCCCCGCTTCGCGATCAGTTCACGATTCCCGACGGGGTGATCTACCTCGACGGGAACTCGCTCGGCGCGCTTCCGGTGGCAACCGCGGCGCGGGTGCAGCAGGCGGTGCGGGAGGAGTGGGGGATTGGGCTCATCCGCAGCTGGAACACGGCGGGGTGGGTGACGCTGCCCCAGCGTGTCGCCGCCGACATCGCCACGCTCATCGGCGGGGCGGCGGACGAGACGCTCGTGGGCGACTCGACCTCGGCCAACCTGTACAAGGTGCTGAGCAGCGCGATGGCGCTGGTGCGCTCGCAAGGCTCCGCGGACCGGCGAACGATCGTCTCCGAGCGCACGAACTTTCCGACCGATCTCTACATCGCCGAGTCGCTGTGCCGGCAGCACGGCTTCACGTTGCAGCTGGTAGAACCTGGCGACGTGCTGGCGCACTGCGACGAGCGGCTGGCGGTGCTGATGCTGACGCACGTGAACTACCGCACCGGACGCATGCATGACATGGTCGCGGTGACGGCGGCGGCGCATGCGTGCGGCGCGCTCACGATCTGGGACCTGGCGCATTCCGCGGGGGCGGTCCCGGTCGACCTGACGGGGGCTGGTGCCGACTTCGCCGTGGGGTGCGGCTACAAGTACCTCAATGGAGGGCCCGGGGCGCCGGCCTTCCTCTGGGTAAGCGGGCGCCATCTCGCGACGATGGAGCGCGAGGGGCTCTGGCAGCCGCTGTCGGGGTGGTTTGGGCACGCGGCGCCGTTCGCCTTCACGCCGGACTATCGTCCTGCGCCCGGCATTGCGCGATTTGCCTGCGGGACGCCTCCGGTGCTGTCGCTCACGGCGCTGGCCTGTGGTGTCGACACGCTGCGTGCCGCCGTGCCGTTGGGGGGGATGGCGGCACTGCGCACCAAGTCGGTGCAGCTGACGGATGCCTTCCTGCGCCTCGTCGAGGGGCGCTGCGCCGGGCACGGGCTCTCGCTGGTGACGCCGCGCGCCGAGGGCGAACGCGGGAGCCAGGTGTCGTTCGCGCGCGCGGATGGGGGCTACGCCATCATGCAGGCGCTCATCGCGCGCGGGGTGATCGGCGACTTCCGGGCGCCGGATATCCTGCGATTTGGGTTCACGCCGCTGTACACTCGCTTCGTCGATGTCTGGGATGCCGTCGAGCAGCTGCACCAGGTGCTCACGAGCGGCGAATGGCGAGATCCACGCTTTCACCAGCAAGGGGCGGTCACATGACCTGTCCGTATCATCACGAAGGGGACGAGCCGGACGCGGCGGACGTCGCGTCGGCGCACGGTGCGGCGCCGGGTGACGCCACGGGGAACGACGGGACGACGGTCGACGACGGGGAGATGATTGTCGTCTCGGAAGGGGCCAAGCTCGACTTCAGTCGCGACATGACCTATGGCGACTACTTGCAGCTGGACCCGGTGCTCAACGCGCAGCATCCGCTGTCGCCCGACCACAACGAGCTGCTCTTCATCATCCAGCACCAGACGAGTGAGCTCTGGATGAAGCTGATGCTGCACGAGCTGTCGGGGGCGGTGGGATGCATCGCGAAGGACGAACTGGGGAGTGCGTTCAAGATGCTGGCGCGGGTGAGCAAGATCATGGAGCAACTCGTCCATGCGTGGGACGTGCTGGCAACGATGACGCCCCCTGAGTACTCGGCGATCCGCCCCTACCTCGCGAACTCGAGCGGCTTCCAGAGTTGGCAGTACCGCTGCATCGAGTTCATGATGGGGAACAAGAACGCGGCGATGCTTCGACCGCACGCGCACCGTCCCGACATCCTGGCCAAGGTGGACGCGGCCTTCCGCGCGCCGTCGCTGTATGACGAGTCGTTGCGGCTGCTGTCGCGCCGTGGGATCGCGGTGCCGCAGAGTCACATCGAGCGCGACTGGACCAGGCGCTACGTTGCCAGCGATGACGTGGAGGCGGCGTGGTTGGTGGTCTATCGCGACCCATCGAAGTACTGGGAGCTCTACCAGCTGGGCGAGGAGCTGACCGATCTCGAGGATGCGTTCCGGCTCTGGCGTTTCCGGCACGTGACGACGGTGGAGCGCGTGATCGGCTTCAAGCGCGGGACCGGGGGGACAAGCGGGGTGGGGTACCTGCGGAAGATGCTGGACACGGTGCTGTTTCCGGAGATCTGGAAGTTGAGGACGGATCTGTGAGGACGATGGTCGTTCAACGGCATGTCGGTTCATGGGGGCACGCATGAAGGCGGTGGTTAGGTCATGGCGGATAGGTGTCGTCGCGGCGTTGGTCGCAACGACACCAGCGACGGCACCGGCGGGGGCGCAGCCGGGGGCGCAGGCGGCGCGGGAGTCGTCGGCGCCGGTCGTGCGCATCCGAGACGGGGCGGTGCGCGGCGTCGTGGCACCGAGCGGAGTACGCGTCTTTCGGGGGATTCCGTTCGCGGCGCCGCCGGTGGGGGCGCTCCGGTGGCGGGAGCCGCAGCCGGTGGCCAGGTGGGGCGGCGTGCGCGCGGCGGATCGCTTCGCGGCGCAATGCATGCAGCGGCGCGTCTTCGACGACATGGTGTTCCGCAACAGCGGGGTGAGCGAGGACTGCCTCTACCTCAACGTGTGGCAGCCGGCAGCTGCAACGTCCTCGACGCGACGACCCGTGCTGGTGTACTTCTACGGGGGCGGATTCCAGGCGGGCGATGGGTCGGAGCCTCGCTACGATGGCGAGAGCATGGCGCGCCGCGGGATCGTGGTCGTGACGCTGAGCTACCGGCTGGGAGTCTTCGGCTTTCTGGCGCATCCGGAGCTCACCGCCGAGTCGCCGAACAAGGCGTCGGGGAACTACGGGCTGATGGACCAATGGGCGGCGCTGCGCTGGGTACGGGCGAGCATCGCCGCCTTCGGTGGCGACCCGGCGCAGGTGACCATCGCCGGGGAGTCGGCCGGCTCCTTCTCGGTGAGCGCGCAGATGGTCTCGCCGCGCTCGCGCGGGCTCTTCGCGCGGGCGATCGGGGAGAGCGGGGCCTTCCTGACGGGGATGCCGCTGGCCGACGCGGAGCGCGCGGGGGCGGTGTACGCGAAATCGTTAGGCGTGTCGTCGCTGGCCGAGCTGCGCGCGCTGTCGGCGATGGAGCTGCTGGCGAGCGGGGCGCGCCCGGGTTCGCAGGGGTTCTGGCCGATCGTCGATGGGTGGTTCATCACCGAGTCGCCGCGCGAGACGCTGGCGGCCGGGCGGCAGGCCAAGGTCGCGCTGCTCGCCGGGTGGAACTCGGAAGAGTCGTCGTGGCGCGGGCTGACGCGCACCGCCCCAACGACGGACAGCGCGCGGTCGATCCTCGCGCGCGTCTTCGGTCCCCGGGCCGACGAGGCGGCGCGTGTATACCCGATCGGGAGCGACGCCGAGGCCATGCAGTCGCTGACCGACCTCGCCGGCGACCAGTTCATCGGGTACGGGACGTGGAAATGGCTCGACGAGCACGCGCGAAGCGGCGCGCCCACCTATCGCTACTTCTACGCCCACCCGCGCCCCGCGCCGACGGCCAGCTCCAACGGTGGGGCGCTCCCGACCGGTGCGGTGCACTCGGCGGAGATCGAGTACGCGATGGGGAACCTCGCGCTCAACAGGGTCTTCGCCTGGACCGCGGATGACGAGAAGGTCTCGGCCACGTTGATGGGGTACTTCGCGAACTTCATCGCCACCGGCGATCCCAACGGGGCGGGGCTGCCGGCGTGGCCGAAGGGAGCGCTCGACGCGGACGGAAAGGCCTGGCGGATGCGGATCGACGTGGCGTCGAAAGGGGAGGCGGAGCCGCGGGGGCGGTATCTCCTGCTCGATGGGGTGAAATAGGACGGGAGACGGGGGACGGGAGTGGGGCGCGTTCGCCGCGCGGGGGGACGAGTTACTACTCCACCGGTTTCCCGTCGCCCGAACGGACCCGCTGCGCGAACGCGTCGAGCACAGCCTCGTCCTGCGCGCTGAGCGTGTCGTCGTCGCGTTGGGCGAGGCGGCGGGCAGTACGGGCAATCTCCTTGAGGGAATCCGCGTACGCCTGGCACTGCTTGCACATCGCCAGGTGCATGCGCAGGGCGACGCGGCGTGCAAGCGGCGCCTGCTCCAACTCGTCGCTGCCGATCAGATGGGCGACTTCCTCACAGCGTAGCATCGTTCGCTCGTCGGAGCCCCTTCGCCTCGAGACATTCGCGCAAGGCGTTGCGGGTGCGGAAGAGGAGCACCCCCAGGGTATTGGGGGACATCTCCATGATCTTACATATCTCGTCGGTCTCCAGTTGCTCCACGTCGCGCAGATGGAAGACGAGGCGGCGGCGCTCGGGGAGCGCGTCGAGGCACTGCTGCAGCCAGTCCATCGCCTGCCCGGTGGCGGTGTAGGCCTCCGGAGAGAGCGGCGCACGGAGCCAGCGACCGTCGGCGTCGAATCGTCGTGGTTCGGCGCTCCCGCCGCTCTCTTCCAGATCCGTCGCCTGCCGGTCACGCGCGACGGCACGGCGCCGCTCCTGGCACTTCTTATAGAGGATGCCGAGCAGCCACTTGCCGACTGGGGCGCGCCCGTCGAAGTCGGGGGCACGATCGAGGAAGGTGAGCAGGGCGTCCTGCACCGCATCGCGCGCATCCGCGTCGCCGAGTCCCGACGCGCGCGCGCTTCGCAGGAGCAACGGGAAGTGCTCGCGGGCGATGTGCTCGAGCGTCTCGGGGTCACGTCGCCGAATGGCGTCGACGTTGTCCGGCGAAGGGGAGCCGTGGGGCACGCGCGCAATCTGTCGAAAGCGTGGTGTAATGCCAGCGCCGGTTCCGCCAATACCTCCCATCGGCGCACGATCGAATGGTCGAACGCGCCGTGGAAACCAACGGGAGGACGTCTAATGCTGCAGCGTGCGCGCTTCGGGGCCCTGGCGGGGGTCGCCGGAGGGATCCCATTCGGGATGATGATGGGCATGATGGGGATGCTGTCAAAGATCGCCGGGATGATGGGAGCGCAGTCGGCGATGGTGGGGTTCGCAACACACCTGATGATCAGCGCGATGATCGGGGCTGGCTTCGGCGTGCTGCTCGGCGGACTCGTCACCAACCGGATGCGAGGCGCGGGGGCCGGGGCGGCGTACGGAATGGCGTGGTGGGTGCTTGGGCCGCTGACGATGATGCCGTTGCTGATGGGGATGGGACTCGGCTCGCAGTGGAATGGCGCGGCGATCGTGGCAGCGCTGCCGAGCCTGATGGGGCACGTGGTGTACGGGGTGATTGCGGGGGTGGTCTTCGCGCGACTGGCGCGGGGCGGGAGTGGGTCGTTGGTGGCGCGGACAGTGTAGGCGACGTCGAGCCGACCGACGGGAGGTTTGGGGGAGGTTTGGGGTCAGGTTCCGAACCTGACCCCATGCGCCCCCATGCGCCCCCATGCGCCCCCATGCGCAGCCGGGGCAGGCGCTGCATGATTGTGCGGCTCGGTCGTCTCCCACCTCCCCGGACTCTCATGCACTACCTCCATGCACGGCAGCGCGTCTCGCGATTCGTCGGGACGTCACTGCTCGCGGCGTCGGCCTTCCTCGCGGCCGACCTCCCGGCGCAGCGCGTGCGCCCGATGCGCGTCGCCGACTACCTCGACCTCGAACAGGCGGGGGATCCGCAGCTCTCGCCGGACGGCAAGCAGGTGGTCTACACGCGCGGCTACATCGACAAGGTCAACGACACGTGGACCGGGGCGCTGTGGATCATGAACAGCGACGGGACGAAGCATCGCTTCCTCGCCGAAGGGTCGAACCCGGTGTGGAGCCCCGATGGAACGCGACTCGCCTACATCGCGATGGGGGAGAACCCCAAGGGGCCGCAACTCTTCGTGCGGTGGATGGACGCCGAGGGGGCGACGAGCCAGGTGACGCGCGTGAGCGAGGCACCGGCAATGCTCAAGTGGTCGCCCGATGGCAAGTCGCTCGGCTTCATCATGTTCGTCCCGAGCGAAACGCCGTGGAACGTCGAACTCCCGTCGTCGCCGCCTAACGCCAAGTGGGTCGCGCCGCCGCGCGTGGTCGACCAACTGCATTATCGGACCGATCGCTCGGGCTTCGCGCGTGGCGGCACGCGGCAGCTCTTCACCGTCCCGGCCGACGGCGGGACGCTGCGCCAGGTGACGCCATCGACGTTAGGCGTGGGGGCGAGCTACGACGGGATCGCCTTCGGCCCGGGGAACTGGGACTGGACGCCGGATGGCAAGACGATCCTGTTCGAAGGGATGCGTCCGGCGGTGGCCGACACGCTGCTGCACGCCGGCGTGATCTACTCCGTGAGCGCGATGGGGGGCGAGGCGAAGCTCCTCACGGCGGCGCCGGGGATGTGGCTCAAGCCGGTCGTGTCACCCGACGGGAAGCTGGTCGCCTACGTCGGGCATGGCCCCACGAAGATGACGATGCGCACCACGTCACTGTACGTGATGAACATCGACGGTTCCAACACGCGCGAGATCACGCCGTCGCTCGATCGCGACCCGGCGATGTTCGGGATGGGCGCGCTGCTCTGGGCGCCGGATGGGAGCGGGTTGTACTTCGCACCGGACGATCGCGGGGCGCGCAACGTCGTGTTCGCCCCGCTGGGCGGCGGCGCCGTGCGTCAGGTGACCAACGGTTCGCAGCAGATCATCCTTGGCAATCGCAGTACGACGGGGACGTTCATCGGGACGATTTCCGACGTGGCGCATCCGTCCGAGGTGGCGCGCATCACGCTCGGCCCCAAGGGAGCAGAGGTCACGCGCATCACCGACATCAACGCCGACTTCACCGCCGACAAGCAGCTGGGGAGCGTGGAGGAGGTGTGGTACACGTCGAGCGGCGGGACCAAGGTGCAAGGGTGGATCGTGAAGCCCCCCAACTTCGACCGAGCGCGAAAGTACCCGATGCTCCTCGAGATCCATGGCGGGCCGCAGGGGATGTACGGAGTGAACTTCGACCCGATGTGGCACGCCTTCGCCGGCGCGGGATTCGTCGTCCTCTACACCAACCCGCGCGGCTCGACGGGGTACGGCAACGCCTTCATGACGGCGATCGACAAGAACTATCCCGGCCCCGACTTCGACGACCTGATGGCCGGCGTCGACACGGTGGTGGGGCGCGGCTACGTCGATGCGTCGCAGCTCTACGTCTCCGGGTGCAGCGGCGGCGGCATCCTCACCAGTTGGGTCATCACACACACGACGCGCTTTGCCGGCGCCGCGGTGCGCTGCCCCATCACCAACTGGACGAGCATGGCCGGGGGTTCCGACGTTCCGCTGTTCGCGCACTCGTTCTTCAATCGCCCGTTCTGGGAGTCACCCAACGAGTGGCTGGAGAAGTCGCCGGTCTTCCACGCGGGGAAGGTGAAGACGCCGACGCTCTTCATGACGGGGGTGCTCGACATGCGCACGCCGATCCCCCAGTCGGAAGAACTCTACTCGGCGCTCAAGCTCCTGGGCGTGCCGACGACGATGCTGCGCTTCGAGGAGGAGTGGCACGGCACCGAGTCGCGTCCGTCGAACTGGATGCGGACGATGCTGTACATGCAGAGCTGGTTCGGGAAGTTTGGGGCGAAGCCGGTCTCGTGACGCCATGACCTCTCGCCGTGAGTTCCTGGTGCGCCTCGCCGGTGCCGGCGTCGCGCTGTCACTGCCCGACGTCATCCTGGCCGATCCGTATCGGCCACTCCCGACCGCGCGTCCCGAAGGACGTGTGCTGCGGGTCCGGGGCCGTGTCATGTCCGGTCGGCGGCCGGTGCGCGGCGCGCGTGTGAGTGATGGCCTCACCGTTGTCCCGGTCGACGCCGAGGGTCGCTTCGACTTCGTCACGATGAGCACGCAGGGTTACCTCACCGTCTGTCCGCCGCCCGGTTTCGCCCTCCCCACGAGCGGGAACGGCACGTTGCAGCTGCACACGCCGCTTCCGCCCACGGGGACCGAGTTGACGCACCAGTTCGAGCTGGCGGCGCGCCCGGCGAGCGACGAACACCACAGCTTCCTCGTCCTCGCCGACCCGCAGACCGAGAACGACTTCGAGATGGCGCGCTTCCACGCCGAGACCGTGCCCGATGTGTTGGCAACACGCTCGGCGTTAGGCGATCGGAGCGTCTTCGGCGTGGGATGCGGCGACCTCATGTTCGACCACCTGGAGCTTCTCCCCGAGTACGAGCGTGCCGTGTCGCGCATGGGGATTCCGTTCGCCCAGGTGGTCGGCAACCACGACCTGGACTACACCGCACGAACCACCGAAGGGTCGACGGCGACGTTCCAGCGCCACTTCGGCCCGCCGAACCTCTCGTTCGACGTTGGCCAGGTGCACTACCTCGTGCTGAACGACGTCTTCTGGCACGGGGCGGGGTACATCGGCTACCTCACTGCGGAGCAGCTCGAGTGGGTGCGACAGGACCTCGCCCATGTGGAACCGGGGCGCACCGTGATCGTCTTCCTGCACATTCCCGTGGTCAGCTCGCAGTACGAACGCGAGGGGGCGAGCGCGCCGGGCGTCGGCACCTCCCTCACCAATCGCGAGGCGCTGTATCGGCTGTTGGAGAGGCATCGCGCCCACATCATTGCCGGACACACGCACGAGAGCGAACACCGCACCCACGGGACAATTCACGAGCACGTGGCAGGGGCGGTGTGCGGCGCGTGGTGGAGTGGCGACATCTGCTTCGACGGGACGCCGAACGGTTACGGCGTCTACGACTTGGAGGGGGAACGCGTCACGTGGCGATACAAGGCGACGGGGCAGGACGCACACCATCAACTGCGCCTCTACGCGCCGGGGTCGGATACCACGGCCCCTGGCGACCTCGTGGCGAACGTGTGGGACTGGGATCCGTCGTGGACGGTGCGCTGGTTCGAGGACGGCCAGCCACGAGGGTTGATGTCGCGCCGGCGCGGCTTCGATCCGCTTGCCGTGAAGTTGCACAGGGGCGACGCGCTTCCTGCGCGACGCCCCTGGGTGGAACCGATGATCACCAACCACCTCTTCTACGCCGCCGCGTCACCCGGGGCGCGCGAGTGGCACGTGGAAGCGCGCGACGGGAGCGGCCGCACGTACACGGAGTCGCTGCGCGGAAGTTGAGGCCGGCCACTCACCGCGGATCGCACGGACTACTCACCGCCCCACGAAGTACGGCTTGCCTAACGGCCTTGGGTCGGGCCACACGCGCGAGGCGTCGGCGCCGCTGAACAGGAGGCCGTTCTTCATCACGTAACGGATCTTCGAGGCGTTGCCGATGTCGTCCAGCGGGTTGGCGTCGAGGACGACGAGGTCGGCGAGCTTGCCGACTTCGAGCGAACCAAGCTGCGCGTCGAGGCCATGCTGCGTTGCGCCGCGGATAGTGGCGATCTCGAGGATCTCCTGCGGGGTGAAGCCGCTGCGCTTGAAGAGGTCGAGCTCCCAGTGGGCGTCGATCCCGAACATCTGGCCGTGCGCGCCCAGCTGCAACGAGGTCCCGTTGCGATAGAGCTTGCGCAGCTCGGCCCCCATCGCCCACACCGTCATGTCCTCGGGCCAGAGCTTCGTGGGCGAGCGCACGCGCATGAGCTGTTCGGGGGTGATGAAGCGCGTGAGCTTGGGGTCTTCCCACAGCTTCGACTGCTGGTGGTACCACCCCTCGCCCATGGCGACGTTGTAGCCGACGAGGAGGGTCGGCGTCATTCCGGCGCCGGTCTTTCCCCAGAAGGTCACCACGTCGCCATAGAACGGGTGGTGCCCCATGGAGTGCTCGAGCCCGGTGATCCCGTCCAGGAGCTGCGTGAAGTTCATCTGCGGGTCGGCGGCCGACTCGGAGACGACGTTGAGCCCCAACTCGCGCGCCGCGGTGACGGTGAGCGAACGGCGCAGCCGGATGTCCTGCACGTAGTCCTTCACGGCGATGGCGCCGTAGTCGCGGTTCCAGCGCAATTGCTCTCGTGCGTCGTCGAGCGTGGCGATGGGGCGATACATGAGGCGCCGCGCGCCGGCGCGCCCGCCGTAGATGACGGAGCCGGTGGTGAAGTAGCGCGGCCCCACCATCTGCCCGGTGCGGATCCTCTCATTGAGCCACGCGTCGCGGTACTCGTTGCCGTACACCTCGACCATGGTGGTGACGCCATACGCGAGCGGCGCCGAGAAGTACGTCGGTTGCTGCTCGATCACATGCAACGTCGACTGCTCGATGTGCGGGTGCGCGTGGGCGTCGATAAGTCCGGGGATGATGGTGGCGCCGGCGAGGTCGAGGACCTTGGCGCCGGCGGGAATGGCGACGTCCGTGCCTAACGCGACAATCCTTCCGCCGACGAGGACGATGGTGGCCCGCTCGAGGACGTCGCGCCGCGCGTTCATCGTCACGACGCGCGCGCCGGTGAGGGCAATCGGCGTCGTGTTACGATCGATGGCATAGTCGATCCCCAGTTCGGTGCGGCGCGCCGTGGATCCGGGGACGCGTGGGCCGGTCCACGAGGCGGCGACGCCACCGGTCGCCGATGCTGCAGGACGCGGCGTGCGCGACTCGGCGACGATGTCGTCCACCGACTTCTCGTAGAAGCCGCGGGCGCGCGTCCAGGCGATGCTCCGCGAGTCGGGCGACCAGGTGAGGTAGCCCCCATCCTCGGCGTCGATGCGCAACGCGGCCCCCGTCCCGTCGAAGGGCGAGAGCGTCACCGTCTTGCCGGCGAAGCTCCACGGGATGAGGTAGCTGCGCTGGTACTCGCGCACGGCGAGCCACGACAGGTCGGGCGACGGCACGACGGCGACGGCGTTGGGGAGCGCGTAGAGCACCGTCTCGCCGGTACCGTCAGGCGCAATGCGCTTGAGGACGAGGTTCTCTCCCTCGAACTCGGAGAAGTAGAGCGCCTTGCCGTCCGCCTGCCACATCACCGACGGCGGAATCTTCCCCGCGATGTTCGCATACTCGAGCGCATGTCCGCTGATACCGGCGACACGGCGCTCGGTCCCGTCGGTGTCGCGGACGATGAGGTCGAACTCGGTCTCGTTGGAGAGCCACGTCCCACCCGCGAGTCCGGGGGCGCCGCGCACGTAGGCGAGGTGCACACCATCCGGGGCGAGGGCGAGCGATCCGTACTGCGCCGGGACGCTCGTCAGGCGCAACGCGGGGGCGTCGAGCGAGGCCTTGCGATAGACGGCGCCGAGTGAATCGTCGGTCCATCCGGCGAAGTAGAGGGCGCCGCTCTTCGGGTCGCCAATGGGGGAGGTCTCCAGCATCGCGGAGCGCGTCACATTGCGTGGAGCGGCGCGCCCGTCCGTGATCCACAGGTCGCCCAGCGCCTCGTAGAGGACGCCGGCAGCGATGCGCGTTCCCCAGCGGTGCGCGCGCGTCGTGGAGCGTTCGACCGGCTCCTCATGGCGGAAGCGAATCGTCTCCGACGCCTCGCGCTCCACGCGCGCCGTGAACGGAACCGGCGTATCGACGCCAGAGGACGTGTCGATGCGATGGATCTTCCCGCCGAAGGCGATGAAGAGGAGCGTACCGTTCGGGTGCCAGGCCATCGCGGGGGCGGGGCCGTACGTCGACGAGCCTTGCTGCCGGTCACGGTCGACGCCGCGGGCGAGCGTGCGCTCGCGACCGGTGACGAGATCGCGCACGATGAGGACGGTCTCGTCGATGGCGCGATGCAGGTACGCGAGCTCGCGTCCGTTAGGCGAAAGAGCCGGGGCGAATGCGCCGCCGGGGCGCGCAACGCGCGTCACCAGCTCGCCGGTGCGACGATCGTAACGATCGATGCGCACGCCACTGGTGGGGGTCACGTACGGGTTGAAGGCAAACGCATACAGTGGTGCGTCGCGCCGTTCGAACAGGAGCCCGCTCCCATCGGGTTCGGCAACGGCGCCTCCGAGGACGTTGCCCCCCTCGACCAGGCGCTGCTTCCCGCCCTGGCGGTCGAGCGCGACGAGCTGGTTGGGGACGCCGTCTCCTTCGACCGTGGCATAGACGGCGCGACCGTCGATGGACCACGTGGGGCGATAGTAGTTCTCGCTGCGCCCCGTCGCTGCGCGCGACACACGCTCCAACGCGCCCGTCGCCCGGTCGAGCGTCCAGATGTCGAAGGCGCCGGCGCGGTCGGAGGAGAAGGCAATCGTGCGCCCATCCGGCGAATAGCGCGGGAAGAGGTTCCACGAGCGCCCGCTCGTCAGGCGTTTGGCCGCGCCGCCCTCGATCGGCATCTCATAGACATGGCCGAGGAGGTCGAAGAGGAGCGTGCGACCATCCGGGGCGATCGAGAGCGACATCCACGTCCCCTCCGTGGCGTCGAAGGCGATCGTCTTCGACGGGCCAGTGGGAGTCTCGACGTTCCACGCCGTCGGCGCCTGCGCGGGAGCGCTGCGCGCGGCGAGCAAGCACACGACGGCGAGCAGGAGGCGTGAAAGCGCCAACGAGCAGAGACGAGAAGGGCGCGTCATGTCGGGAGTGGCGGGGGGCACGGCGAGCCCGTGCGAGGCGATGTCGCGTCGCGCGAAAGTGCCCGTTGCCACCCGCGCCGTCAACGACGCCGCGTGGTCCCACCGTCCGATGTGGTCACTGCTGCCTGCGCCGCGCAGGCTGCCCCGGCTATCGCGTGCGCCGCCACCACCAGAGTGCGATCACCAGCGTCGGCCAGAGCAGGTAGAAGAGCCACGCGGCGCCCAGGGGAGCCGCGCGCAGCGGGTACCCGGTGTACGCGGCGCCTTCCTCAACCGGTGGCGCGCTCACACCGGCCAGCGCGTAGATCGTCTCCAGCACCACGCGTTCGATCGACGAGCGCTGCATCACGCGCTTGCCGCCCAGCTCGTACCAGATCTCGCCGTAGGTGCCGCGCGGGCGTTCGAAGAGCCCGGTCGATGTGGTGGCAGCGTAGTCGACGACGACGTGGCGCATGCTGCGTTGCAACTTGCGGAGGACGCCTCGCTCGAGGTCTGCGAGGCGCGGATCTTCCGGCGCGAGATGCACCGTCACGTGCAATGGCGCGCCGATGGTCGACAGCGCGCGCTCGTCGCCACGGGCGAACGAGTTGCGGCGATCCTCGCTGGTGTCGATGCTGCCAGGCCAGCGGGCTCCTGCGACGGCGGCGAGCGTCGTGACGAGAAGGACGGCCCCACCGCGCGCGAGGCGGCGCGGCATCGCGCGCCCCGGATGCCACCAGGCGGCGGCGAGGGCGAGGAGCCCGCACGCGACAATCACCGCGACGGCCGTCACGTCGCCCCGCAGTTCTCCGCGCTCGAAGGGGCGTAGCGCCGCATCGGGGGTGAAGCGTGCCACGGCCTGCAGGACGCCGCCGTTCACCTGCGCGGCGAAGTCGAGCGCCCATCCGCCTAACGTGCACGCCAACGCGACGACCGCGGCGCTGGCCGCCCCGTCGGTGACGGCAGCCGCCAGGGCGCCCACCCCGATCACGAGCAGCCCGCGCCACAGGTGCCCGGCGAGCACCGTCGCCACTTCCGGCGCCGCAAGGTGCCCGCCGTACGACGACCAGAGGGCGAGCGCGAGGCACCCCGGGAGCCACGAGACCACCCAGGCGGCAAGGAGCACGCCCCCTTTCACCGCCAGCTGCACGCCGACGCCGACCGGCGCCTGCAGCGCCAGGCGCCACGCGCCACTCTCCTTCTCGGTCGCGACGAGTCGAATGACGACGAACGGAAACAGCAGCGCCGCGGACAGGGCGTAGGCGCCAAACGTGGGAACGACGATCCCGTCGAGCGGTGAGAGTCCCTGCGCAAGCGCCGCGGGCCCTCCCGCCGCGCCGCTCACCTCGGCGTAGGCCCGCACCGCCGTGATGAAGGCGTGTCCCACCAACGGCCCCATCATGACGAAGAAGAGGAGTGCCGCGCGGGAGGACCAGAGTTCACGCCCGTCACGGCGAGCCAGCGCACGGAGCGCACGCCAGGTGGGCGCGGTGGACGTCGAGCGCGAGGGAGACACGGCGGGCGAGATCAGGGGCGACATGGGGCGCTGGTCCTCATGTCAGCGCGAGGAAGACATCCTCGAGGTCGCCCGCCGGGAGCCCCGCCTGTTCGCGTAGCGTGCCTAACGCTCCCTCGGCGCACGTGCGGCCGTCGCTCACCAGCACCAGGCGGTCGCACGTGCGCTCCGCGTCGCGCATGGCGTGGATGGACAGGAGGAGCGAGCGCCCGTCGCGCACTTCCTGCCGAAAGAGGGCGATCGTCTCGCGCACCTGGCGCAGGTCGAAGCCGTCGAACGGCTCGTCCATGAGTACGAGCGGTCGCGGGACGAGAAGGGCGAGGGCGACGAGCAGTCGCTTGCGCTGTCCCTTGGACAGTTCGCCGATGCGGCGCCGCGCGAGGGTGTCGACCCCGAGCGATGTGGCCGCGCCACGATTCCAGGCGTCGCGACGGCGATCGTCGACATTCCACAGGTCGGCAAAGCCATCGAGCAGATCGGCGGCCCGCTCGTCGCCCCACGGGACGAGGCCGTCGGGGAGATAGAACATCGCCGTGCGGCGCGCCTCGGCCTCGAGTGCAACGCCGTCGACGACCACTTCGCCGTGATCGGCGGGGAGGAGGCCGGCGAGGCACTCGAGGATCGTGCTCTTGCCGGCCCCGTTAGGCCCCAGGAGGCCGACGACCTCGCCCGGGCGCACATCGAAGGAGGCGTCACGCACCGCCTCGACCGGACCGAATCGCTTGCGCAGCGCGCGGACGACGAGGCGGTGGGTGACGTCGGGCATCAGTCGCGGTGCAGGGTCATGCCGGCGCGCAGGGTGCGCGGCATGCCGTACGAGATGAGCGTGTTGGCGCCGGTCCCGGAGAGATTCACCTGGTACTGCTCGTTGGTGACGTTCTCGAGGGCGACGAAGCCGGAGAGCCCGCGCACGATCTCGCGGTTGGCCTGCAAGTCGACGACGGTGAACGGGTCGAGCCAGGCGCCCTGCAACGTGGTCGTGTGCCCCTCGTGACGCCAGATCGCGGTGTACGTGCCGAGACGCGACGACGTCCACGTGGCGCGCACCACCTGCTTGGGCGACGGGACGCGATTCACGTGCGCACCGACGACGGTGCCGGTCGGGCCGGCGGCGATACGGGCGTCGTCGTAGTTCACGCTCCCGCTCAGGAAGAGCGAGGGGAGCGGGCGCAGCGCGACGTAGGCCTCGCCCCCCTTGGAGCGCGTGCGGGTGACGTTGAGGCGCTGGCGCGTGGTGACGCCGCCGGTGGTGCTGAGGGTGACGGGGACGTTGAAGTCGCGATAGTTGGCGACGTACCACGTCCCCTTCATCTCGATCCAGTGCGCGGGCTGCCACTGCAGCCCGACTTCGCGCCCCTGCGCCTTCTCCGGCTTGAGGTACGGATTGGGGAGGGTGATGGAGGTATTGCTGATCTGCTTGCGATAGAGTTCGGCCAGGTTGGGAGCGCGGAACGCTTCGTAGTAGGCGCTGTGGATGGCGAGCGTGGGGGTGACCTGGTACCGGGCGCCGACGCGCGGCGAGAAGGCGGCCTTGCTGCTGTCGGCATAGCGCGTGGTGCCGGCCGCGGCGTCGACCGACTGCCCGTTGGCGTTGGTCCAGTGGTCGATGCGCGCGCTGAGTTCGATGCGGAGCGGCGTCGCGGGGGCAGCGATCGCCTGCACGAAGACGCCGCTCAGCGCCTGGTCACCGCCCGACCAGACCTTGCGCACCTGCTTTCCGCAGTTGGCCCCGGGGCAGGTGGTGTTGAAGTTGAGCTCATCGTAGGCGCCGTTGTAGTGCCGGTAGTCGGCACCGGTGCTGAACGACTCGACGTACTTCATGGGGAGGGCACGCGTCCACGTGGCCGAGCCGCCCCAGTCGTGGCTTGGGATGTCGGCCGTGACACTGCTGTCCTCGCAATGCCGGGCGGCAGTGGACGTGACGGAGCAGGTGGACGAGTTGCTGCGGATGGCGGCACTGCGCTGGTGCTCGTCCTGCCGCCCGTCCCAGGCACGGAGGGCCAGCAGGCCGGCGCGGTCGGTCGCCCAGTTGAGCCCCGCGTCCAGGTGTTGCTGCTGGCGGTCCTGGTAGGAGAGCGGGGTGCCCGTGTGTCGGTTGTCGCCAAAGAGGTGACCCGTGGCGAAGGCGTTGAAACGCGCCGAGGGGGCGTAGCTCAGGCGGACGTACGTGTTGCGCTGGATGATCTCGGAGCGCTGGTCGATGCGTCCGCGCTTGGCGGGGTCGAGAAGGGTGTAGCCGCCACCCGACTGGTAGTCGCCGCTCACCGTCGCGGAGAGGGGTCCGACGAGTGGGATGCCGACGGCGGCGGAGACGTGCTGGCCGCCGCGTTCCCCGCCGTCGAGTGAGAGGCGCACGCTCCCCGGGGTCATGGGACGCGAGAAGAAGGAGATGACGCCGCCCATGGCGCCGTTGCCGTAGAGCGCCGACTGCCCGCCCTCGAGCACCTCGACGCGGTCGAGCATTCCCTTGGGGACGCGCCCCCAGTCGATCCACTCGCCCCAGGCATCGTTGACGGGGATGCCGTCGAAGAGGACGGCGGTGCGCCCCTCGTCGACGCCGCGGATGGAGACGATCTGCGCGGTGCCGCCGACTAACGACGAAGTGCGAGGGAGCTCGACGCCGGGGATTTCGCGCAGGAGGTCCTGCGACTCGCGGGCGGCGGTCGTCTCGATGTGCTGTGGCGTGAGGACGTTGACCGTGGTGGCGACACGGCGGGCTTCCTCCGGCGTGCGCGTCGCGGTGGTGACGACGCTGGAGAGCAGGATGGAGCCGGGGGAGAGCGCGAGGTCGAGCGTGGCACTCTCGCCAGGCTTCACGTCGACCTCGCGGCGGAGCGACGCATAGCCGATCGCCGTGACGAGGACCTGATAGTGCCCGCTCGGGAGCGCGCGAAGCTGGTAGCGGCCATCGCTTCCGCTGACGGCGAGACGCGGCGGTGAAGCAATCTCGACGCGGGCGTCGGCCAGGGGGGCGTGCGTCGTGCTGGCCGTGATGGTACCGCGCAGCGTCGCCGTCTCCTGGGCGGCGAGGAGGCCAGGGAGCAGGCATGACGCGGCGGTCGCTGCGGTGAGCAGCGATGGAACACGAGAGGGGGCCATCGAAATCAGTGCGAGCTGGAGGCGCGGGCGGCGCAGAGCGCCTGGGCGATTGGGGGGAGTCCGGCTGCGTCACGCCTCAGGTCGACGCGGGCCGGGTCTTCCATGGGGGCCGGCTCCAGCCCTCCATTCGCAGTGCGGACGAGCTGGGTGCCGTAGATCTGCTTGCGCCCCTGCTGCAGGCGCAGGCGATCCTCGAGCGTGGCGACAGCGGCGGGGGGCGACTCGTCAGGGCCCGCTTCCATCATCCGGTGCAGCACGGTGCGCGCGAGGATCGAGTCGCGCGCGGCGAGGAGCCACACGGCGCGCACGCCGGCGGGGCCGACGACCGAGCGCACCGGCCACGGCGATTGCCGGTTCTTTGCGAGGGTGCGCAGCGAGTCCAGCATCCTTGCCTGCGCCACGGCGTCACCGCCGTTCGCGCCGCTCTCGCCAACGATCTCGAAACCCGGGAGGGCGCCGGCATCCGCGGCGCTCCCGAGGCCGGTGGCGCCGAGGAGGGCGGTGCGCAGTCCATCGTTGGACCAATCGTGGCGCGACTCATCGCTCCACGCGCGCTGCTTGCGGAACCACTCGGCGGAGGTGTCGACCGTGCAACGCACGCTCGGCGCCCCCTTTCCCCCCGGGGCTGTTCGCTGGGCCTGGGCGGTGCTGGCGAGCAGGGCGACACAGAGCGCGGTGCACGCGCCGTCACGGAGGCGGATGCGGCGGCTCATGGCTTCACCGTGGCGGCCGGGGTAACGGTGAAGTCGGCGAACTCCGACATGCTGTCGGTCTTGGACCAGAGCCCCACCTTGCCGCTGACGGGGGCCTTGAGCGCCTGCTCGAGGACCAGCTTGCCGTCGAGGTAGGCCGTGAAGTCCGTCCCGCGCACGACGGCCTTGAGTTCGTGCCAGGTCCCCAGTTCGAGCGGGAAGCTCTCCGTCCCGCGTTTGACAAACGCGCGCTTGCCTTCGTTGAAGGTCCAGAGGACGACGTTGTCCTCGGTGCCGTTGAAGCGCACCGCGAGGTAGTCGCCGTTGGGCTTCACGTCGAAGAGGATCCCGGCGCACCGGTCGAGCGTGCCGGCAATCATCTTGAAACGGAGCGAGATCTCGCCGGCGGTGAAGTCGGGGATGTCCTTCGCCACCGCGATGGGGAAGTAGGCGAAGGCCTTCACGTTGTCGATGAACTCCTCGTGGCGGGCGCCGTAGATGGCGCGCGCCTTGTCGGCGAGCCCACCCGCCGGCTGCCCCTTCTTCCAGGCGCGTCCGTCGACGAGGATGACCTTCTGTCCTTCGTCAGATGCAACGACCCAGTTGCCGACCATGGGGATGAACGACACCGGTTCCTTGCCGACCACCTCCCGGGCGAGCGACACGCGCTTCACCGGGCCGGCGGGCGGTGCGCCCCGCGTGCCGTGAGCGCCCTGCGTGCCCTGCGTGCCCTGCGTGCCCTGCGTGCCCTGCGCGCCCTGCGCGCGTGCGACGCGCGGCGCACTCGCCAATGCGCCGACACATCCCGCGACCGCGAACGCGAGCACGCGGAGGGGCGAGAGCCCGCGGAAACGCGCATGCCCGCGGAAACGCGCATGCGCGCGGATGGCGGATGGGCGTCGCGAGCCGTTCCGCCCGAGCGCCAGGAGGTGAGGGAGAGTCGGCCGCATGTCGCGCTGCCTGCGAAGAGATGGTCGGACGCGGACGAGCCCGGAGGCGGCTCGTGATCATTAATAAAACATGACTACGCGCTCTCAACCACGACGCTGTACCCTTCGCCAAACCTTTGCATGCCCGAACATCGAGCCCGCGGGCGTCAGACCTCCGGTCGGCGCTTCCCGTGCTGCGTCGCCTGCTCGAAGGCGTGCGCGACCTGCAGCACCCCCCAGTCGTTCCGGTGCTGCCCCACGATCTGCAGCCCAACCGGCAGCCCGCGCGCGCTGAACCCCGCCGGGACCGAGATGGCAGGACACGCCGTCATCGTGACGTACCAGCACGAGCGCATCCAGTCGATGTATGTCGGCATCCGCACTCCGTTTACCACGGTGGGATACTCGGTGCCGAGGTCGAACGGCTCGACCTGCGTGACGGGACAGACGAAATAGTCGTACTTCGAGAAGAATTGGTGGATCTCGCGATAGAAGCGCGCCTGCCGTGCGGTCGCGCGCGCCACATCCGACGACCGCAACCGCTCCGCTTCTGCAATCTCCCACTTCACCGTCTCCTTGAAGGCGGACGGATTCTCCTGCGCCAGCTTGGCGTAGTTGGCGTGGAACGTCAGGTGCCGCAGGATGGGGAAGGCCTCGTCGATGCCATCGAACGACGGCTCGGCGTCCTCGACGATGCATCCCAGGTCGAGGAAGTGCTGGCGCTGTGCGTGCACCACGCGCGTGATCTCGGGCTCGAAGGGGATGCCCCCCATCGACGTGAACCAGGCAACGCGCACCCCCTTGTGCGATCGCTCGAGCGGGGCGCGGAAGATCGCCGGGTCGTCCGCGAGTGAGATCGGATCCGGGTGATGGTGGCCGGTGATTGCGCTGAGGAAGAGCGCGACGTCGGCAACGGTGCGCGCCATCGGTCCCGACGTGGAGAGCGGTGACCACGAGCCGTCGTCATCGGGGACGCGTCCCGGCGAGGGGCGCAATCCGACGACGTTGTTCCACGCGGCTGGGTTGCGCAGCGAACCGCCGGTGTCGCTCCCGTCGGCGATGGGGACGAGTTGGCAGTTGAGGGCACACGCTGCACCACCGCTCGAGCCGCCAACGGTGCGCGTCCGGTCGAAGCCGTTGCGCGTGGCGCCGAAGACCGCGTTGAAGGTGTTGGAGCCGGCGCCGAACTCCGGCGTGTTCGTCTTGCCTAACGTGATGGCGCCGGCGGCGCGGATGCGGCGGACGATGAGCGCGTCGGCGGTGGGGACGTTGTTCGCGAAGAGCGGCGACCCGCGCGTGGTGCGGATCCCGGCGGTGTCGACGAGGTCCTTGTGCGCCACCGGGAGTCCGTGCAGGACACCCAGCGGCTCGCCGCGCGCCTGCCGCTCGTCGGCTTCGCTGGCCCAGCGCTGCGCCATCTCCGGGACGAGGGTGACGATGGCGTTCACCTGCGGGTTCACCCGCGCGATGCGCGCGAGATGCGCGTCGAGGACCTCGCGCGCCGAGACGTCCTTGCGACGGATGCGCGCGGCGAGGTCGACCGCGGAGAGGGTGCAGAGTTCGTCAGTCGCGCCGCTGCTCGCGCTGCTGCTCGCGCTGCCGCTCGCGCCATGACCAGCGGCGTCGGCAGGCTCGCCGGGCGTGGACAGGTCGGCGAGCCTCGCCGTGAGCGCGGCGGCGCCCAGGCGCTTGCCGAAATCGCGGCGGGAAAGGGACTCGTCAGGCATCGTCACTGGGGAGGCGGGGGCGTCGCGGGCGAGGCGGGCGCGGGCGACGTCGCCGAAGGGGGGGGGGCCGGCGGAGCGGGCGCCCGCCGCGCCGCGTCGCGCGAGAACCATCCCCACACCAGGAGCGCGAGGATGAGCAACGCCGCGGCGACGCCCATGCGACGCGTGATCGCATCGTTTGCCTCGCGCGCCTCACGCGCTTCGCCGGCGTCGCCTTCATCCACGACCTTCACTTCGCGCGTGGTGCGACGCTTTCGCCCATCCGATGCCGCGGAGGGGGCCGCAGGCGCTGCACGTGCACCGTCGATGGCGACAAGCACTTCATCCGCAGTGTCCGGGCGGGAATCGGCGTCCTTTTCGAGGCAGCGCATCACCACGTCGGCCATCGCCTTCGGCACCTGCGGGTTGCGCTCGCGCAGCGGCACCGGGCGCTCGGTGAGGTGCGCCGCCATCAGTGCCTGCGGCGTCGTGCACTCGGCGAATGGGTGCGCGCCGGCCAGGACCTCGTAGGCCGTCACCCCCCACGCATAGAGATCGGAGCGCGCATCCACCACGCTCCCCGCTGCCTGCTCGGGGGACATGTAGGCCGGGGCGCCATACGCGCTCCCCGCCGAGGTGAGCGTCTCGCTCGTGGTGGTGAGCGACTCGGTGTTGATCTCCATCGTGTGCGAGGCGCTCATTGCCTTCGCGATGCCGAAGTCGGTGACGAGTGCCGCACCTTCCGCGAGGAGGATGTGCTCGGGGCGCAGGTCGCGATGGACCACCCCCTGGTCGTGTGCGTAGGCGAGGGCGTTGGCCACATCGCGCAGGATCTGCGTCGCTTCCGGCAGTGCGATGCGTTCGCCGCCGGCCATGCGCGCCCGCAGCGACGGCCCTTCCACATAGGGCATCGTGTAATAGGCGAGCGTGCCGGCCACGCCGGCGCCGAGGAGCGGGACGATGTTCGCATGCTGCAGGCGCGAGGCGAACTTCACCTCGCGGGCGAAGCGATCGGCAAAGAGCTCGCTCCCTTCTTCCGGGGCGACGACCTTGATCACGACGACGCGCCCGAGGCGGATCTCGGTGGCGAGGAAGATGCGCGAGCGTCCGCTCCCGCCGAACTCGCGATCGAGGGCGTAGACGTCGCCTAACGCCGCTTGCAGCTGGGGGCGGATGTCGGTCATGCGCGCCCGGTCATGCGTGCGCGACGGTGTGCGCGACGGTGTGCGCGCGAGGGGCGCGCCCGTGCCGGGCGTGGGCGAGGGAGGCGAAGTCGCGCATGCGGCGATCAACATGCCACCTCCGGCCATCTTTGGCGAGACAGACGCGCCTGCCATGACGGGGGGAGCGTCGGGTTTCCAACGATCCTCAGCGCGGCGCGGGGCGTACGGTGATGGCAGAGGTCCACACCTGTTGCACCCCTGTCCGGTTGTCGATCCACGCGGCGTGGAATCGTCCATCGGCGGAGGCGGCAAGCCCCGCCGTGTCGCCCCCGTTCGCGAGGTAGTCGGGACCGCGCTGGGCGCTGGCGGCACTGGGCGCCGTGGCCACCGCGACGCTCGCGCTCCACGTGACGCCGCCATCGTATGAAGCGGCGAATCGCGGGCGATAGCCGTCGCCGGCGGGGAACTCACGGCGGTCGTACCACAGCACGCCAACGATGCCCTCGCGATTGACCGCCACGGTGGCCATCGAGTGGTCCGGGCCGCCATTCGATCCTCGCGCGCCGCTGTCGTCGTTGACGGGGCGCGGCGCGGACCATGTGGCGCCCGCATCGTCCGACCAGGTGATGAGAATCTCGCCGCGCCCCGTCGCGAAGTCGGCCCATGCGGCGAAGAGCCGTCCGCGATGCGGGCCAGTGCTCGCATCGACGGCCAGCGTTCCCGTGATCCCGCGCGCATGCGGGAGGTTGTAGCCGCTGGTGACGTTCGCGACGACGTGCGGCGGGTCGAGCGTGAGCGCGCCATCGCGCGAACGTACGAGCATGAGCGTCGATTGCGTGACGATCGGCTTCCCGGTCGCGGAGGGGCGATTGGTGCCGCCAGGCTGGGCGAGCGTCATCCGCGTGTAGAGCACCGCGACGGAGCGATCGGGGAGGACGACGATGCCGTCCATCCCGGCGTTGATGCCGGTGCTCGCCGTCTGGTCGATGAGGGCGCGCTGCGCCGGCGCCGCGAAGGTGACGCCGCGATCGGTGGAGCGCATGAGGGCGACCGTGTTGCGGAAATCCTCGTTCTGGTGCGTGCCGCGCTCGCCGTGCACATGCCCGTTGTAGGCGACGTACAGCGCACCGCTCGTCACGTCGATCGCCATGAAGGGGCGATCGTTGGTTTGCGGTCCGCGATGGAGCGGCGTCCAGTGCCGACCGTCGTCGCGCGTGTGCTCGACGCCGAGATAGTCGAAGTCGGAGTTGACGGCGCCGGCCGGCGTCGGCGCGCCCTCGTTCACCTTGTGAAGAAAGTACGCCGCCCCCGTAGCGTCCCACGCACAGGTCGGATCGTTGGCCCAGTGCGTGGTGGTGACGGTCGGCGGCGACCAGGTGCGCCCGCTGTCGGTGGAGACCCACGCCGCGGACTTCACGCTCCGGTTGGCCCCGGGCTCGAGCATGGCGCAGGCCATGAGGCGCGACGGGTCGCGGGGGTGCGCGGCCACGACAACCTCGTTGAAGGGCGACGCGGGGCGGACGGCACTGACCTGCACGTTCCGCGACACCGTGATCGTCGCGGGGGCCTGCGCATCACCAGAGGCGAGGTGACGAAGCGAGAGGGCGACGACACCGAGCGTGACGGCGGCGCGGAGCGACGTGAGGTGCGTCATGGGGCAATGGTGGGCGCGGTCGGCGCGGTGCGCAATGCGCCAGCGCTTGCCGCGCGCGCACCCCTGCGGGCATGTTGGCCGTCGAGCGCGTACCATCTCACCCCTCGGGAGGGCGTCGCCATGCCAAGGATCCAGGTTCAGGGCGTGCACCACATCACGATCGTCGGCTCCACGCGCCGGAGCGCCATCGACTTCTGGGAAGGGGTGCTCGGCATGCCCTTCATCTTCGAGCAGCCTAACCTGGGAAACCCGGAGGAGAGCCACCTCTACTTCGACCCGGGCGACGGGCGGCTCCTGACGGTCTTCACCAACGAGACGCGCGAGGATGCGAGGCGGAAGGCGCCGCGCGAGGTGGGGAGCGTGGACCACATCGCCTTCAACGTCTCACGCGCAACCTTCGCGATGGCGCCGCCTCGGCTGCGCGACCACGGCATCGAGTTCTACGAGCGCGATCGCGGCTTCATGAACTCGATCTACCTGCGCGACCCCAACGGGCTCCTCGTCGAACTCGCGTGCTACAAGTTCGAGGTGCCGGAGGGGTTCCGCGCCGCCGACGTGATGATCGGGGCGCACCGGCTGCGTGTGGAGCGCGGGGCGTACAACATCACCGAGGAGCACCTGGCCGACGCGATCGAGCAGCTGATGGCGCGGCGCGATCGGTTGGCGCACTCGTAAGGCAGCGGAGATAAGAGCGCGCACATCCCGGGTTGAGCACGCTGCACGCCATGTGGAGAACACACCATGTGGACAAGTGCGATGATCGCACGATGCGTGTGACGTGAGGGGGCGCGCTTTCGCGTGCGTGCATTAGCTTGTGGGCCGTGGTGCGCGCCCAAGGGCACACGATGACGATGGGGCGCGACCGCTGGCCGACAGCTGCAACATGCGGCCGGTATCCCTTCACCCCACGCGCGATGACCGATCCGCTTGCGCTCCTGGCCCAACAGGCCGCCTCCAATCCGTCATTTGTCCCCGTCGCCGACCGTCACAACGGGTGCGGCGGCGTCTTCACCAGCACCACGATCAGCAAGACCGAATCCATGGTCGGGTTGACGGCCACGGTGGAGCGGCGCGTGTTGCGCTGCAGCAAGTGCGAACTGGAACGCCGAGCGCCGGATCAGGTGGAAGGCGACTACCTCGCGACGATGTCGGCGATCCGCGAGACGCACGGCCTGCTCACGCACCAGGAGATTCGCCGAGTGCGCGAGGCGCTCGGCGTCACCCCCGACGAGTTCGACCAGCTGCTCGGCTTGCCGACGGGGATCTCCAAGGGATGGGAGACGCAGCGCCACCTGCAGAACCGGATGGCCGACGCGCGCATCCGCGCCCTGCAGGATGTGGAACATGCGAAGCGCGTGGCCGTCGGGGCGCGCGTAACGTTGCGTCTGACGGAAGAGGAGCGCGCCGCCTTCAAGCCGCCAGCCTTCCTCAAGAAGAAGGGGGGAGCGGCGATCAGCGCCGAAGTGGAAGTCGAGGTGCCGATGGCGGCCGTCGTCGACATCGCCCCCGAGGTCCAGGCGTCCGAAGCGGCCTGAGGGCGAGCGTCACGATGCGGCCCCGCCCCAGCGCGTGCGCATCGGCCGTGACGGTTGCCGTCACGGCCCTCGTGCTGGGGGGCGTGACGGGCTTCGCGCCCAGCGCGCTCGCGGCGCAGGAGGCCACCGGCTCCTGGCGAGACGTGGCATCCATCCTCAAGACCCCGGAGGTCGCCACCGGGGGCTACCACCGCTACAACTTCCCCCGCCGCGATGTCACGCTGCGCATGGGCGACGTGACGGTCTCGCCGATGCTGGCGTTAGGCGGATGGGCCGGCTTCAGTGGCGACGCGGGGGACGCCACGCTGATGGGCGACCTGGTGGTGACCGCGTCGGAACTCAAGCCGGTGCTCGCCGAGTTGGCGCGGCAGGACCTGGCCGTGACGTCGGTGCACAACCACCTCGCGGGGGAGAGCCCCAGCATCACGTACGTGCACTTCCATGGTGAGGGCCAGGCGCTCGCGCTTGCGGCGCGCCTCGATCGCGTTGTCGCGCTCACCGGGGCGCCGCGTCCGGTCGTCGTTGGCGCGCCGGCACCGGTCACCATCGACACGGCGCTCGTCTTCCGAACGATGGGGGCGACGGGGCGCGCTGCCGGAAACGTGGCACAGCTGTCGTTCATGCTCGTGCAGGGGCCCGTAGTGATGCACGGCAAGCCGCTGGTCCCCGCGCTGGCCTATGGCAGCCCGGTGAACATCCAGCAGGTCGATGCATCGCGCGCCGTGGCGACTGGGGATTTCGCGGTGGGTGAATCGCACGTCGATGCGCTGGTGAGCGCGCTGGCCACGCACGGGATCACGACGACCGCATTCCACTCGCACCTGGTGGGCGAGAATCCCCGCATCTACTACGTGCATTTCTGGGCCGATGGCCCACTCGCCGAGGTGCTGGCGGGGTTGCGGAGCGCGGTGGACGCCGCGCGCTGAACGAGGGTAGGTTGGCGGGCGTGATCTTCGCGCGCCGCTTCCCGCACACACGACCGGACGTGTCGTCGATCGTCGCCATCGTCATGCTGGCCGGCGCGCTCGCGGTCGCGTTCTCCGCGTCGTCTCACGCGCAAGGGGCACCGTCCGCAGGGCCCGGTGCATCGTTGCGGGCCGGCGCACTCTCCGGCGTCGTGCACCTCGATGGTCGTCTCGACGAGTCGTTCTGGGCGAGCGCCGATTCCATCGGCGACCTCACGCAACTCGAGCCGGTGCAGGGGAGCACGCCATCGGGGCGCACCGTCGTGCGCGTGGCGGCAAATGCGACGACGCTCCTCGTCGGGATTCGTGCGGACTATGCCGAACCGGTGCGCGTGGTGAGCTTCGCACGCGAGCGCGACGCGAATCTTTCCAACGAGGATCACCTCAAGATCGTCCTCGACACGTATCGCGACGGGCGCTCCGGCTACGTGTTTGCCATCAATGCGCACGGCGCGCGCTACGACGCGCTGGTGTCCGGGCAGGGCGAGAGCGAGAACGCGAACTGGGACGCCGTGTGGGAGGCGGCAACGGCGCGCACCGCGACGGGTTGGAGTGCGGAGATCCGGATCCCGCTGCAGAGCCTGCAGTTCAAGGAAGGGATCACGACGTGGGGGTTCAACGTGCAGCGCCGCATCCAGCGCGCGCTGGAGACCGACCGGTGGGCGAGCCCCGAGCGCAACTTCAAGGTCACCCAGACCTTTCGCGCGGGGGAGCTCACCAACCTTCCGTCGTTTGTCCTCGGCATGGGGCTGAGTGTGCGGCCGTCGGTGACGGAGGGGATCGGCGTTCCGGCGCCGAAGGCCGGCGTGGCGGAGACGCACGACGCGTCGCTCGACGTGACCAAGACGCTAGGCGCAAACGTGCTGGCTGCGCTGACGGTCAACACCGACTTCGCCGAGACCGAGGTCGATACGCGGCGCACCAACCTGACGCGCTTCCCGCTCGTCTTCCCCGAGAAGCGGACCTTCTTCCTGCAGGGAGCCGACATCTTCGACTTCGGCCTGGGGACAGGGGACGACATCCGCCCCTTCTTCAGTCGGCGCATCGGGTTGTACGAGGGGAACCCGATCCCGATCCAGGGAGGGGTGAAGGTGAGCGGGCGCGGGCGCGGCGCGAATTTCGGGGCACTCCTGCTCCACACGGGAGCGATCGAGGGGAGCGATACCCTCACGCTCCCATCGACCGAAGGAACGATGGGGGTCGTGCGATGGCGACAGAACGCGCTCCGCGAATCGAGCCTCGGCGTCATCGCGACGGTGGGTGATCCACTCGGGCGCGCCGGAAGCTGGACGGCGGGGGTGGATGGGACGTACCAGACGTCGCGCCTGTTCGGGAACCGCAACTTCCTGGCGGGGGTGTGGGGGGTGGCAATGGGGCGCGAGGGGATGGAGCCCGGCGGGCGCAGTGCCGTCGGGGGGAAGCTCGCCTATCCGAACGACCTGTTCGATGTCTCGCTCACGTTCCGCCGGGTGGGCGAGGCGTTCGATCCGTCGTTAGGCTTCGTGCCGCGACCCGGGGTGCAGGCGATGAACCTGAGCGTCACCTATCAGCCGCGCCCGCAACGCGACGTCCTCGGACTCGACGTGCGCCAGATGCTGCACGAACTCTTCCTCACCCTGGTGGGCGACCTCGATGGACGGTGGGAGAGCTACCGCCTCTTCTTTGCCCCGGTGAACTGGCGCCTCGAGAGCGGCGATCGCTTCGAGTTCAATGCGAACCCCACCGGGGAGCGCCTGGTGGCGCCGTTCGAGATCGCCCCCGGGGTCGTGATCCCGCCCGGGTCGTACCACTGGGTGCGCTATCGCCTGGAAGGGGGCCTGGCCCCCAAGCGTCGGTTGAGCGCGCAGGCGACGTGGTGGAGCGGGCGATTCTACTCGGGGCGGTTGCACGAGTTGCAGCTGACCAGCGCCTGGAAGCCGTCGCCGCTGTTCATCGTCGAGCTGAATGCGACGCGCAACCTGGGGCGCCTGCCGCAGGGCGACTTCACGCAGGACCTGATCGGGACGCGCCTGCGCGTCAACGCCTCGCCCAACCTGCAGGTGAACAGCTACCTGCAGTATGACAACGCCAGCGACACGTTCGGGGCCAACTCGCGCCTGCGATGGACGTTCTCCCCGTTAGGCGACCTGTTCATCGTGTACAACCACAACCTGCGGCACGACATCGACCCCGAGACGGGACGCCCGATCGACCTGGGGCTCGTGACCGATCCGACGCGACGCCTCGACCGTCGGTGGGGGCTCGCGTCGAACCAGCTGTTGGTGAAGGTGCAGTACGCAATTCGCTACTGAAGGGAGCGGATCGGCCAGCTGCAATGCGTCGCCGTGCCAGCGACGGGGGAGGAGAACGGCATCCTGATGAGTCTCGTCTCCCTCGATGGGGCGCCGCCCCACGCGGAAGGGCGGGCGCGGGGAGGTGACGAGGACATGTCCGGGATCAGCGTCGGGATCAGAGTCGGGGTCAGCGCTGGGGTCAGCGGAGAGGTCAGGTTCTGGCCCAGGGCGGGAAACTCGCGATCGGCTCGAGGAGTAGCTGCAGAGACGCCCCCGTGCTCCGAGGCCAATTCCGGCCCTCATCCCCCACTCCCTTCTTGCCATGCTCGCCCTATCCGTGGACGAACTCTTCGCCTGGTCCGAGCGCACCCATGCCGGCTGGCGCGCCCTCCTGACGGCCCACCCTGAGGCGCTCGCGATTCCCTGCGATGTACGCGAGAGCGAGACCGTGCACGACGTGGTGCTGCACATCGTCGCCGCCGAGCTGCGGTACGCGGAACGGTTGGCTGGACTGGAGGCCTCAACGTACGAGTCGCTCCCACGCGGCGACGTCGCGGCACTCTTCGCCACGCACGAGCGCGCGGCGGGATTGCTGCGGGAGGTCCTGGCGCGCACCGACGTGGACTGGGAGGAGGTGCTCGACTTCCAGACGCGCAGCGCCGGCGTCCTGCGCGCCTCGCGGCGGACGATCCTCGTGCACCTGTTCCTCCACGGCGTTCGCCACTATGCGCAGCTGGCCATGCTGGTTCGCCAGGGCGGCGTGACTCCCACCTGGGGGATGGACTACCTGTTCATGGGGTTGGCCTGAGCAACCGGGGGCGTGTGGTCGAGGTCGCTCCCGCCGATGCCAACGATCCTCTCCGAATTCCCCGACACAACACCCCTATTTCACCCGGGTATCGTCCATCACCCCCCGCTCGTCTAACCCGGTGATGACCGACGCAGATCAGCCGACAGCAGCCGCCCTGACCCTCGCGACCCCGGCTCCCCCGCCGGGTGGAACGGCTGACCTCGGCGCCCCGGACATTTCCGCGGACCTCTCCCCGTACCGCACCACCACCGAGCGCCCCGCCCATCTCCAGGACTGGCAGCTTCCGCGCGAGTGGGCGTGGGGGACAGACGGGGTCTGGATCGGGCACCATCGCCACACGCAGCAGGTCATCGACCCGCTCGGACGCACGCTGTCGCTGGTCACGGCACCAGACGAGGCCCATTGGGACTGGCTGACGGCGGAGGCACGCCTGTTGGGGAACCGCCGGCACAAGGTGATCCCCACGACCTACGTCTACTGGCCGCGCAACGAGGTCGCCCCGCGCGGCCCGGGGTACGTGCGACACTGGATCGACGGGGTCTCGCTGGCCATGCAGCTGCAGACGCACGGCCCCGACTCGATCGAACAGGCGATGACGCGCCTGCGCTCGATCGGCGCCTGTCTGGCGATGCTGCACGACCGTGGCGAGACGCACGGGTCGCTCAATGGACAGGCGTCGTGGATGTCGCGCCTGGGCGAGCACTACCTCGTGGGGTGGCACTGGGCGCTCCCGCCGGCCGCGCTCCCCCCTGGGAAGCTCCCCTCGCTGCAATGGACGGTGGCGGCACCGGAGTGGCGTGACGAGGTTGCGGCTGGCGGCATGTGGTGGCGCCCGACTCCCGCGACCGACCAGTTCCAGCTGGGGGCGCTGGTCATCGCCGCGCTCACGGGGGTCACGTGGAGCGACGACGGCACCGAAGCGTTAGGCGCGCTGGAGGCCCACACGCACGTCCCGCGCTCGGTGCGCGAGGTGCTGCGTCGCGCGGTGGCGATCGACCCGGCGTCGCGCTTTCCGTCGGTGGCGACGCTCCTGCAGGTGCTGGATCGCGCGATCGGGGGGGAGTCGTCGCTCGCTGGGCTCGCCCTGTCGCGCCCCACGCTCGACCTCCCCGGCGATGGGGAGACCGCGATGGCGCGCCAGGAGGCGCTCCTGCGCTCGGCCACTGGGCTCGACTACGAGTTGCTCGAACAGCTGGGGCGCGGCGCGTCGGGATCGGTGTGGCGCGCGCGCGACCTCGCGCTGAACCGCGAGGTCGCGCTCAAGGCCCTGCATCCGGAGATCGCGCAGGACCAGGCGGCCGTGTCGCGACTGCGCCGCGAGGCGCGCGTGCTGGCGTCGCTGGCGCACCCGCGCATCATCCCGGTCCTGGAATTCGCCGAGCGTCAGGGGGTGGCGTACTTCACGATGCCGCTCAACCCGGGGGGGTCGCTGGCCGCGCGCACGACGACGCACGGGGCGCTCCCGCTGTCCGAAGTTGGACCAGAGCTCGATGCGCTGCTGGACGCGATCGCATCGGCGCACGCGGCGGGGGTGGTGCACCGCGACCTCAAGCCCGAGAACATCCTCCTCGACAAGAGCGGGCACTGGAACCTGGCCGACTTCGGCATCGCGGCGGCGCCAGGGGAGAGCGGGGCAGCGGGAACGCTCGCCTTCGCCGCCCCGGAGCAGCTGCGTGGGACGCCGCAGGATGAAGGGGTCGATCGATTCGCGCTGACGGCCGTGACCTTCTTCGCGCTCACCGGCCACCTCCCGTTCGTGGCGCACGATCCCGAGCTGCAGTTGTGGCGGCAGGAACAGGGGATCGACTGGGAAGCGCGCTGGGCGGCGCGCGTTCCGGAGCCGGTGCGCGCCTGGCTCACGCGCGGGCTGGCCTTCAAGCCCGTCGATCGCTTCGCCACGACTGCCGAGATGCGCGATGCGTGGAGTGCAGCGTGGAAGTCGGCGCTGGCCGAAGAACAGGAAACCGCGGCGGAGGAGACGCGCGGCAAGGACGCGCGCGGCGCGTTCCGCTCGTTCCTCAAGGCCGGAAAGCGCCTCCTCCCCTCCCTCACCTTCTAGCGCAGCGCGTCGGTCGCCGCCGCCTCCTCTCGGGCACGAGAAGATGAGAGGCGGCTCATGGGGAGGCTCGCCGCGCTCGGCCGCCGATCGTCGCCGCGATGCCTAACGGGGCTCGTCGTGCCGATACTGAGGGAGAACCCCGCGCGCGACCGACGCTCTCCCGCCCCCTCGGTCGCACGCTCCGGAATAGCTGTTGGCGCTGGCCAGGATTGAATCGCCCGCGCGCTTCCTCTCCTCGATGTCCTCTCCGATCTCGTCCGCCGCCCTGTCGGGAACACCCGTGCCCAAGGATCCGCATCCGCTGGCGGAACCGCTGGCCGCGGCGTTCCTTGGCGACGCGGAGCCAGATCCGATGGACTTCCTGATGTTGCTGACGGAGATGACGCAGCTGGCGCCGCCGGACTATGTCGCCCTCTGGTCGGATGTCGTGACCCTTGGGACCGGAGTCGCGACGACGCCGCGGGAGCGGGCGGACTACTCGTTCTCGGCGCAGGCACAGCTGGCCGAGGCGACGAAGTTGGCCGCACGCATGGGCGAGGTCTCGGAGAAGCTCCAGCTCCTCGTGATGCGGGCGCTCCGCCTCCAGCTCCGCGCGCAGCAGCGCCGACGCATGGCGCGGGCAGGGGTGGGCGGCGCGTCGGGGAGCGGCGGATCGGACGCGGTGGAGGTCGCCGCGGGGGCGTAGCCCTCGGGCAAGCGCCAGGTTCGCCAAGCGGCGCGCGACGCCGCACTTTGCGGCATGGCCACGACCTCCGCACCCGCTCGCGAGGCGACGTCCCCGCGCCTCGCCCCTGCGCTCGCCCGCCTGCAGGCGCGCTACACCGCTCGCACGCCACGCTCCGAGGCGCTCTACGCGCAGGCGATCGAATCGTTCCCCGGCGGCGACACACGCACCGGGACCTTCTTCCTCCCGTACCCGCCGTTCATGGCGCGCGGCGAGGGGGCGCGCCTGTGGGATGTCGACGGCAACGCGTATCTCGACTTCCTGGGGAACTTCACCTCGCTGATCCACGGGCACGCGCACCCGTACATCACGGCGGCGATCGCGGCGCAGGCGGCGCGGGGGACGGCGTTCCCCTTCCCGGGCGAACCGGCATTGCAACTGGCGGAAGAGATCCGCCGCCGAGTCCCGTCGATGGAGCGGCTGCGCTTCTGCAACTCGGGGACGGAAGCGGTGATGGGGGCGATTCGCGCGGCGCGCGCCTTCACCGGGAAGTCGAAGGTGCTGAAGATGGAGGGGGGCTATCACGGCTCGGCGGACGTGGCGCAGGTGAGCGTCAACGTTGGCGTCGACGCGGCGCCGTATCCGCAGGGGACGGGGCAGGGGCCCGGCGTTCCCGACGGCGTGGTGGGCGACGTGCTGGTGGTGCCCTACAACGACCTTGCCACGCTCGAGCGGACGGTGCGCGCGCATGCGCACGAACTGGCGGCGGTGATCATCGAGCCGCACCTGACGGCAGCGGGGGTGATCCCGGCGGAGCCGGCGTTCCTCGCCGGCGCGCGCGCGGTGACCGCCGAGTGCGGCGTGTTGATGATCTTCGACGAGATCATCACGTTGCGGCTGGCGAGGGGTGGGGCGCAGTCCGTGTACGGCATCACTCCCGACCTGACGACGATCGCCAAGATCATCGGGGGCGGACTTCCGGTGGGGGCGTTCGGGGGACGCGCCGACGTCATGGCCACGTTCGACCCCCGCGCGCGCGGGACGGTGAGCCACTCCGGAACGTTCAACGGAAACGCGGTGACGATGGCGGCCGGACTGGCGGCGCTGGCGCTGCTCACCGAAGAGGCGCAGGTGCACCTCGACGCGTTAGGCTCGGCGATGCGAGTCGGTCTGCAGCGGGCGCTCGATGCGGCGGGTGTGGAGGCGTGTGTCACCGGGAGCGGGTCGCTGGGGCACGTGCACTTCTGCCGGGGGCCGGTGCGCGACTATCGCGATGCCCAGCGCGGGGACAGCGAGCGGACGCGCTTCTTTCACCTGGCGCTGCTGGAACGTGGCGTGGTGTGCGCGTCGCGGGGGATGTTCGTGACGTCGACGGCGATGACGATGGGGGATGTGGACGCGCTGGTGGCGGTCGTGGCGGAAGTGGGACGGGAGATGGTGGCTGCGGGTGGTTAGTGTGTGAGGTCGCCGTGCGCGCGCGATGACGCGAAGAGCCTGACACAGAGGTCACGGAGGCAGGACGGAAGTCCTCAGAGGACGACAGGGAGACATGAGGTGGCGTGCTGACGGAAGTCACGCCCCGCGCCGCCCTCCTCCGTGCCCTCTGTGCTGCCTCCGTGAACCTTGTATGTCTCCATTGAAGGTTCGCAAGCGTGGTGTAGGCTCAAGGCGGCGGCAGCTCGCGCGTGGTGAACCGGGGCCGGGCGGTGACCCGAGCCCGTCACAGAGTGGGAGCGCCGTCGCCGCGATCGCCGAGAGCCCGAACAGCTACCGGGGCCCGCACGCCCGACGGCGTGGGGAGCCCGCATCTCGCAAGGCGGGGCGTGCGCGATCCGCGGGGGATCCTCTCAACGCGGGCGGAGGCCGACGCGCGATGGCAGCGACCGACACACAGGCGGCAGGCGAGCGAGCGGTGGGGATCGACGTGAGTGCGACGACGCTGGACGTGGCGGTGCATGGAGGACGGGGCTGGCAGGCCGAGAATGCGGCCGGGGGGATCGCGGCGCTCGTGGCGGCCCTGGACGCGTTGCACCCGGCGGTGATCGTGCTCGAAGCGACCGGCGTGTACCACCAGGCGGTCACCAGCGCCTTGGCGGCGGCCGGGCTGCCGGTGGTCGTGGTGAATCCCCGCCAGGTGCGCGACTTCGCGCGGAGCACGGGGCAATTGGCGAAGACCGACCGGCTCGACGCGGCGGTACTCGCGCAGTTTGCGGCCGTGGTGCGGCCGACGCCGCGTCCGCTCCCGGACGACGCGCTGCTGGAGTTGCGCGCGCTGCTCGAGCGCCGGCGCCAGTTGGTGGAGATGCTCACGGCGGAGAAGAACCGCCTCGCGGTGGCGCGGCGGAGCGTGCGGCCGAGTCTGCAGCGCGTGATGCGGACCCTGGAGCGCGCGTTGGCGGAGGCGGATGACGACATCGGCCAGTGGTTGCGCCGGAGTCCGGTGTGGCGGGCGCAGGAGGCGTTGCTGCGGAGCGTGCCGGGCGTGGGCCCCCAAACGGCGCGCTGCCTGATCGCCCAGTTGCCGGAACTCGGACGCCTGACCCGGCGCGAGATCGCGGCGCTGGTCGGCGTGGCCCCGCTGGCGCGCGACTCCGGGACCCTGCGCGGGCGGCGCACGTGTTGGGGAGGCCGCGCGCCCGTGCGGGCGGCGTTGTACATGGCGGTCATCAGCGGGATTCGCTGCAATCCGGTGCTGCGCGCCTGCTATCAGCGTCTGCGGGCGGCGGGCAAACCCGCGAAGCTGGCGCTCACCGCCTGCATCCGCCGGCTCCTCACGATCATCAACGCGATGCTGAAAACGCAGCAACGGTGGCAGCCGACACAGGCCGCCACCGCTTGACTTTCAACACAGCTACTCTGTGTCGAGCTTTTCCGGCGCCGAGACGCACCCGCTCACGCCACCTCGCGTTCCTTCCACAATGACCACACGGCGGGAATCACGATGAGCGTCAGCACGGTGCTCGACACCATCCCTCCCACCATCGGTGCCGCGATGCGCTTCATGACGCTGGCACCGGTCCCGTTCCCCCAGAGAATCGGGAGGAGGCCGGCCATGATCGCGGTGACGGTCATCATCTTCGGGCGCACGCGCTCGACCGCACCTTCCACGACGGCGACGTAGAGGTCGCGCAGCGTCGGGTGCTCCACGCGCCGGCGCAGCTCATCCCAGGCGTGGTCCAGGTAGATCAGCATCACCACCCCCGTCTCGGCGGCCACGCCGGCCAGGGCAATGAAGCCGATGGCGACGGCGACGGACCATGCGTAGCCGAGCCACCAGGTGAGCCAGATCCCCCCAACGATCCCGAAGGGGAGCGAGAGCATCACGATCAGCGTCTCGCCCACGTTGCGGAAGTTGAAGTAGAGGAGGAAGAAGATGATGGCGAGCGTGGCCGGGATGACGATGCGCATCGTCTCCTTGGCCCGCTCCATGTACTCGTACTGCCCGCTCCACACGAGGTGATAGCCCGGCGGGAGCGTGACCATGTCGCGCACCATGCGTTGCGCCTCACGGACGTACCCGCCGATGTCGCGCCCCGCCACGTCGACGTAGACCCACGCGGTCGGCATCGCCCCTTCGGTGCGTACCACCATGGGGCCGGCGACCTGCTTGATGGTGGCGAGCTGGCCGAGCGGAACCTGCGCCACCTGGGCACTCATCGCACCGGGGAGTGCAGGCATCGGCGCGGGGGCGCCGCCGGCCACCGGCCGAACGCTGGCGGACATGGCAGCACCGCTGGCAGACGCCGCGCCGCCGCCTGCGTCGTGGTTCACTGGGACGAGCACAGACGCCAGCCGCTCCGGTGTGTCGCGCAACTCCTGTGGATAGCGCACGCGCACGCCGTAACGCTCGCGGCCCTCGACGGTCTGCGTGATCGTCATCCCGCCGATCGCGGTGGCAATCACGGTCTGCACGTCGGTGACGTTCACGCCGTGGCGTGCCGCCGCGGCGCGATCGATGTCGATGTCGAGATAGTAGCCCGAGACGGCACGCTCGGCGAAGACGCTGCGAGTCCCCGGGATCATCTGCACGGCTTGTTCGACCGCGCGCCCGATCCGTTCCAATTCCGCCAGGTCCGGCCCGAAGACCTTGATGCCGACCGGCGTGCGGATCCCCGTCGCCAGCATGTCGATGCGCCCCTTGATGGGCATCGTCCAGGCGTTGGTGATCCCGGGGAGCCTAACGGCAGAGTCCATGGCGGCGGTGAGACGGTCGAACGTCATCCCGGGGCGCCACTCGGATTCCGGCTTGAGCGAGACGGTCGTCTCGAACATGTCGAGCCCGGCCGGATCGGTCGCGGTGTTGGCGCGCCCGGCCTTCCCCCACACATGCGCCACCTCGGGGAAGGTGGCGAGGATCGCGTCCTGCTGGCGCATGATCTCGCGCGCGCGGGCGATCGGGATGCCGGGGAGCGTGGTCGGCATGTACAGGATCGTCCCCTCGTCGAGCGGGGGCATGAACTCGCTGCCGAGCCGCGTCCACGGAATCCAGGTGACGATGACGACCAGCGCGCTGGCGACAATCACGGGGCCACGGTGCCGCAACACCATGTCGATCACCGGGCGATACAGCCGGATGAGAAGGCGGTTGAGGGGGTTGGCGCGCTCACGATAGAGGCGCCCGCGCACCAGGAGCGCCATCGCCACCGGGACGAGCGTCACCGAGAGAAGCGACGCCGAGGCCATCGCAAACGTCTTGGTGAAGGCGAGCGGCTTGAACATCCGCCCTTCCTGTCCCTCGAGCGCGAAGACAGGGAGGAAGGAGACGGTGATGATCAGGAGCGAGAAGAAAAGGGCCGGCCCGACTTCCTGCGCGCTCTCCACCACCAGGCGCCAGCGATCGGCGGTGGTGAGGTGGCGCGTGGAGAAGTGTCCACTCCCGTCGTCGGCCGCGGCGCGTTCGAGGTGCTTGTGCAGGTTCTCGATCATCACGATCGCCGCGTCGATCATGGCACCGATGGCGATGGCGATGCCACCTAACGACATGATATCGGCGCCGACCCCGCCCAGCCGCATGGCGAGAAAGGCCATGAGGATCCCGATGGGCAGGGTGAGGATGGCGACGAGCGCCGACTGGGCGTGCAGGAGGAAGACCACGCAGACGAGGGCGACGATGAGCGACTCCTCGAGAAGCTTCCCCTTGAGTGTCTCGATGGCGCGCTCGATGAGGTCACTGCGGTCGTACACCGGACGCACCACGACGCCGGCGGGGAGCCCCTGCTGCACCTCGGTGAGCTTGGCCTTCACGCGCGCGATGGTGGCGAGCGCATTCTCGCCAAAGCGCATCACGACAATGCCGCCGACGGCATCGCCACGCCCGTCGAGATCGGCGATGCCGCGACGGATCGCGGGCCCCACGCTCACGCGCGCGACTTCGGCGACGCGAATCGGCGTCCCGGCGGCGGTTGCCCCCACGACGACGTTCTCGATGTCGGCGAGCGACTTGAGGTAGCCGAGGCCGCGCACCATGTACTCGCGCTCCGAGAGCTCCATCGTCATCGCGCCCACGTCACTGTTGGCGGATTGCAGCGCCGCCATCACGCGGGTGACGGGGATGCCGTAGGCGAGGAGCTTCGCGGGGTCGATGTCGACCTGGTACTGCTTCTCGAAGCCGCCGACGCTCGCGACCTCCGAGACGCCGGGGACGGCAGTGAGGGCGTAGCGCAGGTACCAGTCCTGCACGCTGCGCAACTCGGCGAGGTTGAGGCGCCCGGTCGTGTCCTCGAGCGCGTACTGGAAGACCCACCCGAGCCCGGTGGCGTCAGGGCCTAACGTGGGAGAGACGGTGGCGGGGAGCTTCCCCTGGATCCCATTGAGGTACTCGAGGACGCGGCTCCGCGCCCAGTAGATGTCGGTGCCGTCTGCGAAGATGATGTACACGAACGAGACGCCGAAGAACGAGTAGCCGCGCACCGTCTTCGCCCCGGGGACCTTCAGCATCTCGGCGGCGATGGGGTACGTGACCTGGTCCTCGACGATGCGTGGGGCCTGCTCGTTGTAGTCGGCCTGCACGATCACTTGCACATCGGAGAGGTCGGGGAGCGCCTCGAGCGGTGTGCGCTGCACGGCGACCACACCGCCGATTGCCGCGGCCAGTGTGAGCAGGACGACGAGGAGCGGGTTGGTCACCGACCAGTGGATGATGCGCTTGAGCATGGTCGCGGCTCCTTACGGCATCTTGTGGCCGGCATGCTCGTCGTGCTTCATGCCGGGCATGGGTGGCATGGAGTCACGCTTGGGGGCCGGCGCGCGCGCCCCCTTCCCCGTCTCCTGCATGGGGAGCTTCTCGACCGGGGTGTTCATCTCCATCCCCGGCATGTCGCCCATGCCGCCTAACGCCTTCCCCAGGTTGGACTCGGCGTCCACGAGGAAGGTCGCCGAGGCGACGACCGACTCACCTTCGGTGATGCCGCGCAGGATCTCGATGCGGTCGTCGTTGGCGGCGCCGATGGAGACCTCGTGCGGGGCAAGCGTGCCGTTGGCCTCGCGCACGAAGACGACGTGGCGCTCGCCGGTGGAGAGGACGGCGTCGCGCGGGACGGTGAGGACGCGGTCGCGCGAGGCCCCAACGATGCGCAACGTCGCGTACATCCCCGGCTTGAGCCGAAGGTCCTGGTTGGCGAGGGCGACGCGCACGCGAGCGGTGCGGGTCTCGGCGCTGATGGTGGGATAGATGAACGAGATCGTTCCCATGCGGTGCTCGCCCGGAAGCGCGGAGAACTCGGCGTGCACCATCTGCCCCACGCGCACGTCGGCAAGATCCTGCTCGAAGACCTCCCCCTCGACCCAGACCGAGCGCAGGTCGGCAATGCGATAGAGCGCCTCGCCCGCCATGATGCGCTGTCCGGGGACGAGGTTCTTCTCCAGGACGTAGCCGCCGGCGGGGGAGTAGAGCGTGAGCGTGCGGCGCACCTGGCCGCTGCGCTCGATCTCGGCGATCTCGCGCTCGGGGATGTCGAGGAAGGCGAGACGCCGTCGCGCCGACTCGAGAAGCGAGGTGGAGCCGCCGCGCGCCTCGCTGCCGGCCGACGACATCTCCTGCTCGAGCTTCTTCGCGAGGAGGAGTTCTTCCTGCGCCTGCACGAGCATGGGTGCA
Source organism: Gemmatimonadaceae bacterium (assembly GCA_046327755.1). Classification (GTDB taxonomy): domain Bacteria; phylum Gemmatimonadota; class Gemmatimonadetes; order Gemmatimonadales; family Gemmatimonadaceae; genus SCN-70-22. The sequence continues at coordinate 56,961 of JAXLXW010000005.1, read as the reverse complement.
TAGATCGTGAGGAGCGGTTGCCCCACCGCGACCGGTTGCCCCGTGCTGTTGACGAAGAGGCGCTCCACCCAGCCGTCGATCTTGGGTGAGATGGCCTGCAGGCGCGTCTCGTCGAAGGTGAGCTGCCCGACGGTGCGGACCTCCTTGGCAAGCGGCCCCACGGTGGCGACGGCGTAGGTGACACCGATGCGCCGCGCCTGGTCGTCGCCGAGCGAGACGGGCTTGGCGGTGGCGCCGGCACCGGCGCCGCCTGACATCGCGGCGTGATCGTGACCACTTGCAGCTGCCGGCGGCGCTTGCGTGCCGCGCGTGGCGGCGTACACGCCGAGCACGGCGGCGAGAAGGATGGCGCCGTAGAAGGCGAGACGCAGCGGCGAAGCGGTGGCGGGGCGAAGGTCGGTCGACATGGGCGACGCTCCGGGTGCGTCGGTGGAAGCGTGAGAGGGGGCGTGCGCGGTGTGCGCGGTATGCGCGGTGTGCGCCGCGTGCGGCTGCTCGTGGTTGGGGAGGTGGTCGCTCATCGGGACCCTCCCGGTGCGGCGCCTTGCGTGGAGGCGGCGTCGATGAGGGAGCGGCCGGCGAGCATCTCCAGCTCGGCCCACGCCTTTCCCTGCTCGGCGTCGAGCGTGGCGAGTTCCTGCCGGTAGCGGTTCACGTTCATCTGGTTGTCGAGCAACGTCATGAAGTCGACGCTTCCGGCGCGATACGCGGCGAGGGCGGAGGTCACCGCGGCTTCGGCCTGCGGGAGGATCTCGGTGCGGTACAGCTGCTGAAGCCGGCGCGCGCGCTGGAGCGCGGCGAAGGACTCGCCCACCTTACCGCGCGTCTCGAGACGCATGCTGGCAACATCCGCCTGCGCCATCTGGCGCATGGCGAGTGCCTCCTCCCGCATTTGCAGCTGGCGAGAGCGCGCGAAGACCGGGATCGAGGCGCCGATCATCAGGCTCCCCATGCGCTCGGTCGATCGCCCGCCCTCCATCCCGCTGGCGCTGCGCTGCCCGTACTGGACACCCAGCTGCACGTCGGGGATGAGCTCCTTGCGGGCGAGTCGCTCGCCTGCCTCGGCGGCGCGGAGCTGCTCGAGCCCGGCGCGCACCATGGGACGCGCCGCGCTGGCAACGGAGTCGAGCCACGGGCGAGTGGGGAGTGAATCGGGAAAGCGCGGGAAGGCGGCGACCACATCGGTGTCGCTCTCGCGGTCGACGAGGGCGTTGAGGCGCGCGCGCATCGTCTCGCGCATCGCCTGCATGCGGAGGGTGTCCTCGACCATGCGGGCGATCTCGACGCGGGCGCGGAGGACGTCGGCCTGTCGTCCCTCGCCCACGCGGTACATCGCCTCGGATGTGGTGGCGATGTCACGCAGCAGCCGGAGCGAGGTCCGCGCACTGGCGAGCGAGCGGTCGGTGGCGGCCAGGTCGTAGTAGGCCATGGCCACCTGCGCGCGCAGCTCCCACGCGACCTCGTCTACGCGCGCCGCGAGCGCCGCCGCCTGCGCCTCTGCCGACTTGCCGGCGAGGGCGAGCTTGTTCCCCAACGGGAGCATCTGCATGAGTTGCAGCTGCACCATCCCCAGTGGGTCCATGGGAGTCAGCCCGGGGAGGGTGTAGTTCATGAAGCCGATCTGCAGCTGCGGATCGCTGGGGCGCCGCGCGCCGGGGATGCGCGCCTGTGCGGCGCGGGCGAGCGCCTGCGCGGCAGCGATGCGCGGGTTGGCGCGCAGGGCGAGGGCGTAGAAGTCGGCGAGGGGCTCCACCGTGGCGCCGGGCGTCGGTGAGGTGGCATCACCGGTTCGCGGCGTGGTCGCGGCGTCCTGTGCGAGGGCGCGCGCGGACGGTGCGAGTGTCGCGAGAGTCGCCAGCGTGGCGCCGGCGACGATGACGAACGACCCCCGAGTGCGAGGGGAATGAAGCATGGATGCGAGTCCTCCCAGGGTCGCGCCGGGCAATGGGCCACGGCGCCGGCGCGCCTAACGGCAGGCGCGCGACAGGCCCGGGTGCGCCACGGTCTCGCGAATCGTCACCGCGCAGTCAGCGCGACGGTCGCGAGCGGGCACACTCCGAGTGGAAGGTCAGGCTCTCGGAGGGGGGAGTTCGGGGGCGGCGCCCCAGGCGCGGGGGGCGGCGAGCGGAATGGCCGCGACCACCGCGTGCTCCGCGGCGAGCCTCGTCGGGCCATCGGCAACCGGGAGGGCGGCGATCGTCGCGCAGCTCGGCATCGAGGCGCAGCTTCCGAGCGAGTGGCGGTCGGGGCAGGGCGCCTGATGCTGGTCGGACGGCGACGCGGGTGCGGCCGCGTCTGAGGCGCGCGACTCATTGGTCGAGCGACCGTCCCCCATTGCCATGCCGTGGTGCATTGCCGTCATGTCGCCGGCGGTGTGCGCGACGCTCTTGGCAGCCGCCGTGAGAGCCGGCGCCGAGCTCGTGGGAGCGACCGACCCCGGCAGGCACGCCATCGACCCCCCCTGCATGGTCAGCAGGAAGAGCGGGAGGGCGGCGGCAAGGGCGGTGAGTCGGCGGAGCATCAGGGAATAGACGCACGAGACGCCGGCGGGAAATCCGGACGGGCGTCGTCGGAATATGACGGGTAGGGGGGCGCGCGGGGAGGCGTGGATGGAATCCCGGGGAGTCGCGAGCCGTTCCCCAGCATGGGGTGTGGTCCGATGGACAGTCGCCCGCGCGCTCGGCGATTATTCGACAGCCAAGCTGTCATCCCAAGAGTCCATGCCCGCCTTCCCCCGCATCGTCATCACCGGCATCGGCGTCGTGACCCCCATCGGGTCGGGGCGCGAGTCGTTCTGGAACGCCCTGACCGCCGGCACTCCCGGCGGTGGGACCATCGCTGCCTTCGACGCCACGCCGTACGCGACGCAGATCGCCGCCGAGTGCCGCGACTTCGATCCGCTGGCGTACATGAACCGAAAGCTGGCGGGGCGCATGGGACGCAACTCGCAGATGGCGGTCGTGGCGGCGATGCAGGCCGTGCAGGATGCGAAGCTCGACCTCGCCTCGTTCGACACCACGCGCGTTGGCTGTTGCGTGGGGGCAGCCGCGGGGGACTTCAACACGCTGGAGGAGAACCACGGGGAGTTCCTGCAGCGTGGGGCGAAGGCGATCTCGCCGTTCTGCGTCCCGAAGGTCATCCCCAACATGCCGGCGGGGAACGTGGCCATCGCGTTAGGCATCCACGGCCCCAACTTCGCGGCGCTGTCGGCGTGTGCGACGGGTGCGCATTCCATCGGGATGGCGCTCATGCTCCTGCGCACCGGGCAGGCGGACGTGATGCTGGCCGGCGGGGTGGAATCGACCATCACGCCGTTCGTCCTCAATGGCTACGTGGCGATGGGGGCGCTGTCCAAGCGCAACGACGCGCCGGCCAGGGCGAGCCGCCCGTTCGACAAGACGCGCGACGGCTTCGTGATGGGCGAGGGGGCGGGGATCCTGGTGATGGAGACGCTGGAGCACGCGCTGGCACGCGGCGTGGAGCCGATCTGCGAGGTCGCGGGCTTCGGCGCCACCGCGGATGCCTTCGGCCTGGCGCAGCCCGACCCCGAGGCGTCGTGGACCACCAAGGCGATGCAGCTCGCGCTGGCCGACGCGGGGATGGTGCCGGGCGATGTGCAGTACGTCAACGCACACGGCACCTCGACGCCGGCCAACGACCGCAGTGAATGCAAGGCGATCCTCAAGGTGTTCGGCGACGCGCCGCCACTGGTGAGCTCGATCAAGTCGATGATCGGCCACACGTTAGGCGCCGCGGGAGCGATCGAGGCGGCGGCGACCGCGCTGACCATCAAGCACGGGATCATCCCGCCGACCATCAACTACGAGACGCCGGACGAGGAGATCCCGCTCGACGTGGTGCCGAACGTGGCGCGCGCGGTGCGGGTGGACGCCGCGCTGTCGAACTCGTTTGGGTTTGGGGGGCAGAACGGGGTGCTGGCGCTCAGGCGGGTGTAGCGGGGTCAAGTCGGGGGTCAGGTTCGCGGCCAGAGCGGGTGACGGGCCCCCCTCGTTCCTCACTCGCCAACCGTCCGCCCTGCCGCACCGTCGGCGTCGGATGATCGATGACAGCCGCTTGCATGATTGGGCGGCATACTGAATGGAAGGGCCAGTCGTGGCCCCCCGCATCGGTTCGCGCCGCGTCGCGCACGTTCGTGTCCGTTCATCCCCCCGTCCATGCACGCTCTCCGAGTCTCCGCTCTCGCGCTCGCCTTCAGTGCGATCACCGCCGCCACGGCCTTCGCCCAGTCGAAGGACTATGGCAAGGCGCTCACGCTCAGGGACGTCACGCCGATCTCCTCGATCCTCAAGGATCCCAAGGCCTACGAAGGGAAGCGCGTCCTGGTCGAGGGACTGATCATTGAGGTCTGCGAGGAGCGCGGCTGCTGGATCCGCATCGCCAGCGACAAGGCGTTCGAGTCGCTGCGCTTCAAGGTTGACGACGGCGTGATGACGTTCCCGCAGGAAGCACGCGGCAGGACCGTGCAGGCCGAGGGGGTCGTGAAGGTGCGGACGCTCACGCGCGAACAGGCCATCGCGCAGGCGCGCGAGGTGGCCAAGGAGCGCGGAACGCTCGCCGCCTTTGACTCGGCGAAGGTAAAGGGACCAGTAACCGACGTGCAGCTGTCGGGAGAGGGAGCGCGGGTCAGGTAGTGACGAATTCCGTGGACGACCAGCGAGGGGACCGTACACGCGGTCCGCGCTGGTCGTGGCGCCGGCTGAGCATCGTCCTCCACCGCGACGTCGGCTATCTCGCCGTCGCTCTGACGATTGCGTACGGCGTCTCGGGGCTCGCGGTCAACCACATCGCGGACTGGAACCCGAACTACCGGGTCACCAAGCGCACCACGACCATCGCACCGATCGCCCTCGACGCCGGTCCGGCGATGGTCGACACGGCCCTCGCGAGGCTCGCGCTTGCCGCGCCACCGCGTTCGAGCTACCAGCCCGACCCGCAGACGTTGCAGCTGTTCTATGGCGAGCAGGTGTACAGCGTGGACCTCCCCACAGGGAAGGTGCTCATCGAGTCAAACGTCCCGCGGCGCGTGCTCCACGAGCTCAACCAACTGCACCTCAACGAGCCCAAGCGCGCGTGGACCTATGTGGCCGATCTCTACGCGCTGTCGCTGATCCTCCTGGCGATCACCGGGCTCTTCGTCCTCAAGGGGAGGTACGGGATCAGCGGGCGCGGGGGGTGGCTGACGGCGGCGGGAGCGCTGATTCCGCTGGGGTTCTGGCTGGCGTACCTGCGGTAGGCGGGGTGCGGGGGGGGCGGGGTGGGGTCAGGTTCGGTACCTGACCCCGATCGGTCCCCGATCGGGGTCCCCGATTGCATCAGAGCAGGGCGTACCTCGACCCCGGGTCGGCGACCTCGCATCGCTACGGCATCGGTCGCGGCCCGATGGTGAAATCGCTCGGCCCCCGCGCGCCCAGCAGGTTCTCCACGAAGAAGTCCCACGTCCGCCGGATGACGTACGGGTGGTCCGTCAGCTCGTGGTTGGCATCCGGGAGGATCAGGAGATCGAAGCGCTTGTTGGCCTTCACCAGCGCATCGACGAGCGCCAGCGTGTGCGCCGGATGCACGTTGTCGTCCATGTCGCCGTGGATCAGGAAGAGCTTCCCCTTCAGGTTGGCGGCAAGAGTCTTGTTGGCAGCCGACGCGTAGTTGTCGGTGCCGCGCACCGTGTCGCGCACGAGAAGCCCCTGGAAACGCTCACCCCAGCCATTGTAATAGGTACGGTTGTCGTGATTCCCCGACGTGGAGACGGCGACCGAGTAGAAGTCGGGGTAGCGCAGCATCGCGTCCGTGGAGGAGAAGCCGCCCCCCGAATGCCCGTAGATCCCGACGCGTCCGACGTCCATCCAACGATGGCGGGCGCCGAGCTGCTTGATGGCGGTGACGTGGTCGGGGATCCCGTTGTCGCCAAGGTTGCCGTACCAGGAGGTGTAGAGCGACTTGTTGCGCGCGGTGTTGCCTAACGCGTCGATCTCGACCACGATGAAGCCCAGCTCGGCCAGCGCCTGCACCTGCCCGAACGCCGAGTACGAGAAGGCGGCGCGGGTGGGGTAGAAGGCGTGCGACACCGGGGAGATGAGCGGCCCGGGGTAGATGTGGTCGATGACAGGGTAGCGCTTCGTGGAGTCGAAGTTCGACGGCTTGTAGAGCACGCCCGTGATGTCGGTGACGCCGTCGCGCGCCTTGGCGCGGAAGACCTCGCCCGGGCGCCAGCCGGTGGCGCGCAGCGCCGACACGTCGGCGCGCTCCAGGTCACGGATCACGCGCCCGTCGGCGCCGCGCAGCACGGTGACCGGGGGGGCGTCGACGCGCGAGTAGGTGTCGACGAAGTACCGGTTGCCGGGGACGGTGGTGATGGCGTGCGTGCCGTCTTCCGGCGTCAGCAGGGTTAGCGCGCTCCCGTCCAGGGCGGCCGAGTAGAGGAAGTCGTACTCGGCGTGGCGCCCGGCTTCGCGTCCGCGGGCCGTGAAGTAGACGCGACCGAGGGCCTCGTCCACGCCGACGACCGACGTCACGACCCAGTCACCGCTGGTGACCTGGTGCTTGATGGCGCCATCACTCGCGACGTGGTAGAGGTGCCCCCAGCCGTCGCGTTCCGAGAACCACAGGACGTCACCGTTGCGGAGCGGCTTCCAGTTGGTGGCCCCCATGAAGAGGTCGACCGAGCCGATCACGTACGTCTTGCTGCTGTCGGCGATGATCCGTCGAGGTGCCGTGCCGCCCGCGTCCACGACCAGCAGCTGCACGTGCTTGGGGCCGCGGTCCACGTGGGTGAAGTAGACGCGATCCGACGCGGCCGACCACTGCACCGTCCTTGCCCCGAAGGCGAAGAACGACATCATCGGCTGCCGCGACCCCTCGATACGGCGACTCGCCGGCTGGGCCACATCCACCACGTACAGGTCGACCATCGGGACGATGGAGTCGCCCGGCAGCGCGTAGGGATACTCGTAGTGCGTCGGACGCGACGTGGTCGACGAGTAGAGGTGGAACTTCTGCACCCCGCGCTCGTCGATGCGCCAGACGGCGAGGCGCCTGGAGTCGGGCGACCAGGTCACCTGCGGTGGATTGGGGAACTTGAGGCGGAGGCGGGTCGGGAGATCGGCGCCCACGCCGTAGCTCCACTCCGCGACTCCGTCAGTCGTCAGCTGCACCGAGTCCTTCGCCCCCACCTTGCGTACCCAGAGGTTGTGCCCCGAGGCGAAGGCGTCCCACTGCTCGTCGGGCGAGCGCACGTAGCGGCCGCGGTCGGGGAGCGTGTCACCCTTCACGCAGGCGTACGACGCCAGCTCGCACGTGTACGCACGCGTCCCGAGGCGCACGACGATGCGCGTGTCGTCACGCCCCTCGTCAGCAAAGGTGAGGGCAGCGAAGGGCAGTCGTTCGCCGGCGACCGCCGTGTCGGCGGCGCGCGCGAGCGACGCCGCGAGGCGCGCGTTGTCGAACAGCACCGTGCGCTGGCCGGTGGTCGGCGTGACCGTCACGAACTCGGCGCCCCGCGGTGTCATCACGCGATACCAGAAGCGCGTGGAGTCGCGAAAGAAGGTCGGCAGGACCTGGTCCCCCGTGACGTGTCGGAGCGCATTCCAGCTGAGCATCTGCTCGGCGCGCTGGTAGTCGACGGTGCCCGGTGCGGAAGGGACCACCGGTGCCTGTGCGAGGAGTGGCATCGCGGGGAGGAACACGGCGAGCAATGCGCGTGTTGGCCGCGGCAGGTGGCGCATGGTCGAACTCGGGATGGGAGGAGGGGCAGAAGCTGCGCCCCACGGTCGGTCTGGTCAACGCAGGCTCGCCCTGCAGATTACGCAACGGCCAATCCGATCCGCTGCCCCGCTCGCGTCTTCGCGTCTTCGCGTCTTCACAGCCTCGCGTGAGACGCCATGGACGTTCACCCACCGCGCGCCTCCGCCATGCCTCGCCCCTCGACCCGCGCCGCAGTTTTCTCCGCTCTTCTTCTCGGCACCGCGTGCCTCGCGAGGGCGCACGTCGCGCAGGCCCAGGCGCCTGGCGCCCTGACCGTTCAACGTGTCTTCTCCGGCGAGTTCAACGCGCGAGGCGTCGGTCAGCTGCGCTGGATCGAAGGGGGAAGGGCCTTCCTCACCGTGGAGCCCGCGGCGAGCGGCGCCGGGCGCGAGATCGTGCGCCACGAGACGGCGACCGATGCGCGCACCGTCCTGGTCACGGCCGCACAGTTGACACCGGCAGGTGCAACCACGCCGCTCGCCTACGATGCGTTCGCCTGGTCGGACGACAACAGCAAGCTCCTCCTCTTCACCAACACCAAGCGGGTGTGGCGCTACAACACGCGCGGTGACTACTGGGTGCTCGATCGCACCGCGGGGACGCTCAAGAAGCTCGGAGGCGACGCGGCGCCTTCGACGCTGATGTTCGCCACCTTCTCGCCGGACGGACGGTGGGTGGCCTATGTGCGCGACCACGACATGTACGCGGAGGAGCTGGCGACCGGGGCGATCACGCGCCTGACGCGCGACGGGTCGCGCACCAGCATCAACGGCACATCGGATTGGGTGTACGAGGAAGAACTGGGGATCCGCCAGGCCTTCCAGTGGAGCCCGGACTCGAGGCGTCTGCTCTTCTGGCACTTCGACGCCTCGGCCGTCCGCGACTTCCTGCTCATCAACGACACCGACTCGCTCTACCCGTACACGACGGCGATCCCCTACCCCAAGGCAGGGACGACCAACTCCCGCGTGACGTTAGGCGTGGTGGCACCGACCGGCGGCGCGGTCACCTGGATGGACGTCGTCGGCGACACGGCGGCGAGCTACATCGGGCAGGTGCAGTGGCTCGACTCGGCCTCGGTGCTCGTGCAGCACCTCAACCGCCAGCAGAACCGCAACGACTTCTGGGTCGGCGATGCGGCGAGCGGACGCGGGAACGTCCTTTGGACCGATACGGACAGCGCGTGGGTGCTGGTGCAGGAGCCGCGCTGGGTTGCCGGCGGGAAGGCGGGGGCGCTCGCGATCGTGGAGAGCGAACGCGACGGGTGGCGCCATCTCTATACCGTCAGCCGCAAGACCGGGGCGACCACCCTGCTCACGCCCGGGGACTTCGACGTGTCGCTGGAGGGGATGGACGAGAAGGCGGGGATCCTCTACGTGATGGCCTCCCCGGGGGACGCGATCCACAACTACCTGTACCGCGTCCCGCTGGCGGGCGGGAAGGCGACGCGCGTGACGCCGGCGGACCAGCCGGGAACGCACCGCTACGACATCTCTCCGGACGGGCGCTGGGCGCTGCATACCGTGTCGCGCTACGACGAGCCGCCGCGCACCGAGATCGTCCGGCTCCCGAGCCACGAGGTGGTGCGCGTGCTCGAGGACAACGCGGCGCTCCGTGCCAGGCTCAAGACGTTAGGCGCCCTGGCCACCGAGTTCTTCACCGTGACCACGGCGCAGGGGCTCCCGGTGGACGGTTACGTAATGCGCCCGCGCGACTTCGACCCCTCGAAGCGCTACCCGGTGCTGGTGCATATCTACGGCGAACCCGCCGGGATGACCGCTGCCGATCGTTGGGGGGGCAACACGGCGCTCTTCCATCGCATGATCGCCGACCAGGGGTACCTGGTGATGTCGTTCGACACGCGCGGGACGCCGTCACCCAAGGGACGCGCCTGGCGGAAGGGGATCTACGGGGCGGTGGGGAAGACGACAGCGGCCGAGCAGGCCGGCGCGCTGCGCGCCTACGCGGCCACGCACGCGTTCGTGGACACCAGCCGGGTGGCGATCTGGGGGTGGAGCGGGGGCGGGACCAACACGCTCAACGCGATGTTCCGCGAGCCCGACGTGTTCAAGGTGGGGATGTCGGTGGCGCCGGTGCCGGACCAGCGCCTGTACGACACGATCTACCAGGAGCGCTACATGGGGCTCCCGCAGGAGAACGCGGCCGGCTACCAGGCCGGCTCCGCGATCCACCACGCCGAGGGGTTGAAGGGAAAGCTCCTCATCGTGCACGGGAGCGGGGACGACAACGTGCACTACCAGGGAACCGAACGTCTCGTGAACCGCCTCATTCAGCTCGGCAAGCCGTTCGACATGATGGCGTATCCCAATCGCTCGCACGGAATCTACGAGGGGCCCGGGACGACGCAGCACATCTACTCCTTGCTGCAGCGCTACTTGAACGAGCACCTGGCGGCCGGCGGCCGGGCGCAGGATCGCCCGGCGAGTTGAGGGGTGGCTGTTGAGAGGTGGCTGCGAATGTCCCGAGCACTGATGCCTTCTTGCCATAGGCAGACGCCGCCCCCTGCGATACTGTGGAGCGGCCATTCGTGCGCGCCCCGATGACCGTCCCGGAAAGCCGATTCCTCCCCACCGATCAATCGGTCGAGCGCATGCAGCGCGAGCGCCTCGCGGTGCTCGCGCTCGCGGCCGCCAGCTACACGCTGGACGGGGTGTGGATCGCGAGCTTCGTCCCGAGCGGCGTGGTCGACGGGGGAGATGCACTTCGCTACCTGGCGATCGCCTGGGCGGCGTGCGGGGCGTTCGGCGTCGCGTTCTGGCGCGGCTGGAACCTGCGATCGACGGACGCCAACCTGACGGTCTGGCAGGTCGCCTTCGGGTACGCATTGCAGCTTGGCTTCCTGGCCACGGTTCCGGCGATCGGGCCGCTCTTCCTCGGCGCCATGATCATCATCGCCGCCTTTGCGGCGATCGCGATGTCCACGCGGCAGTTCGCCTGGACGTGGGCGCTCGTCTCAGTGGCGGCGGGGGGCGTGATGTGGCGGAATGGCGCCCAGATCCGCCTGCCAGTGGCGACGGCGACGGACCGCTGGCTCGTGTGGGCCATCGCGTCGTCGATCCTGGGGCGCGTGATGTTCGTGAACGCGCGTGTCATGCGCTTGCGGCAACTCCTCGCGCGTGAGCACGCGCGATTGCGCGCGTCCCACCGGGACCTAAAGCGTGAGAGCGCTGAGCGACAACGGGCGGAGCGGGCGCTGCAGGCGGCACAGCGCATGGAGAGCATCGGGCGGCTGGCGGGAGGCGTCGCGCACGACCTCAACAACCAGCTCACGGTCGTCATCGGCCACGCCGCCTTGCTGCGTGCGCGCCTGCAGGATGCGGACGACCGGGCCGACATCGAGCGCATCACGGCGGCGGCGAGCAAGTCCGCCCGCTTGACGACCGAGTTGCTCACGTTCGCGCGTCGTCGTCCGGCGCGTCCGGTGCACCTGGACCTCAACGCCACGCTCACCGAGTCGACCTCGATGCTCTCCCACTTGATGGAGAGCGGGATCGCCGTCGAGCTCAAGCTCCAGCGCCCGCTGTGGCACGTCTGGGTCGATCGCGCGCAGGTCGAGCTCCTGCTCGTCAACCTCTGCGTCAACGCCAGCGACGCGATGCCGCACGGCGGGACGCTGACGCTCGAGACCGCGGGGGTCACGCTCGATGCGGAGCAGGTACGCGCGTACGAGGGGTTGGAGGCGGGGGACTTTGTGCGGCTGACGGTGCGCGACACCGGCGTGGGGATTCCCGAGCGTTTGCTGGGACAGATCTTCGAACCCTTCTTCACGACGAAGGAGTTCGGGAGGGGCACGGGGCTCGGCCTCTCGGCGTGCTACGGCGTTGCGCGCCAGTTCGGGGGCCACATCGGCGTGACGTCGGTGGAAGGGGCGGGGACCAGCTTCGAGATCCTCCTCCCGCGATCGCAGGGGAGCGTCACCGAGACGACGGAGGCGCTGCCGCTCGATGACCTCCCGCGCGGGACGGGCGAGGTGATCCTCGTGGTGGACGACATGCCCGAGGCGCGCTTCGTCCTCGTGCGCATGCTGGAGAGCGCTGGCTATCGCGTCGAGGAGGCGATCAACGGCGAAGAGGCGCTCGCCGAACTCGAGGTCCGCGGCGTCGCCGTCGACCTCGTGCTCACCGACGTGGTGATGCCGGTGATGAATGGGCGGGCGTTGTCGGAGAACCTGGCGCGCTGGCAACCGTCGCTTCCGGTGATCCTCATGTCCGCGTATCCCGAGTCGCTGCTGACGCGCGAGGGGATGCTCGACGTGACGCGCCCCTTCGTGTCGAAGCCGATCGCGCCGGACGTGCTCCTGCCGGCCATCGCCCGTGCCCTCGCGATCTCCCCGGCGCGCGCACTCGCGGGGGTGCCGCGAGTGCGCCGACCGGGGAAAGGCGCTCGGCGCCTAGCCCTGCGACGGGCCCTGCGCCCTGATCGCGGCGTTCGCTTTCCCGATGTAGGCAAACATCTCCGACGTCGGGACGCGATCGCCCCCCATCTGCTGCTTCAGCGTATCGCCTTCGTGCTGGTACATCGCCATCACCGCCTTTCCGATCGCGGCGTCGCCGCCGGTGAACTCCTGCACGAGTGCCATCCAGCGCCTGGCGAGGGCCAGTACCTCGGGTGACTCGGGGGCCACGCCGGCCGCCATCTTCTCGCGCACAGCGGGGATGAGGTAGGCCCACTCGTCTTGCACCTGCTGAATGCGGTCCTCGCCGATCCCCTCACGGCGCTGGCGCAGCGTCTCGAGTTGCTCGGGGGTGAAGTACTTCTCCATGGTCGTCATTGCCTCGATCATGCGGCAGAGGTCGTCCATCGAGACGCCCTCCGCCTGGTCCAGTTGCGTGGCGAGCGCGGTGAGGCGCTCGACCAGTCGGGTCTGCGCGGCGATCTGGTCCTGCAGCTTGGCCAGGTGCAGGTCGATCACGCGTCGTGGCGAAAGCGCTGCCCCGTCGAGCAGGCGCTTCACCTCGTCCAGCGGGAGCCCCATCAGGCGCAGCGACTGCACCTGCTGCAGCCGTACCACGTCGGCGCGGGTGTAGATCCGGTGCCCGGCCGGCGTGCGCCCCGAAGGGGTGAGGAGCCCAATCTCGTCGTAGTGGTGCAGCGCGCGCACCGTGAGGCCGGTCCGGCGGGCGAGCTCCCCGACCTTCCAGGAGTCGACGGGTCGGTTTGGCTCGGACTGGCGGGTCGAGCGAGACGAAGGGCGCGGCGAGACGGGAGGTGTCATGGCCATGGGAGAAGCGTAGGGCCTCACGTTACGTGAGGAGCAAGGGGGGCGCCACGCGAGTGACGCCCCCCTGCCCTGACCCCGTTCTCACCTCTGCGTGCGTGCCGCGCGCCCCTACTCCGGAAACGGCCGCGGTCTCGGCATGGGCCACGGCCACGGATGCATGCGCTGCCCCGCCATCCCGCCGACCGCCGCCTCGCGCACCTCGGGATCGTCCGACGTCAGCAGCTCCTTGAAGAAGGCCTCGGACTTCTCCCCCGACAGGACGAGCGCGCGGATCTGTGCCTTGCGAGCCGTCGGAGCGCTCTCGCCCTTGAGCGCCGAGCGCAGCGCGTTGATCGCATGCGCGTCACGGATCTCCGACAGCGCCCACGCGGCGCGTGTGCGCACCTCCGCATCCTTGTCGGTGACGGCCTTGATGAGTCCAGCCGGTGCCTGCTGCAGCTCCAGCTGGCCCAGGGCCCACGCCGCCGTGGCGCGCACCGACGCCTCGGCGTCGTTCCCGGCCGCCTCGCCTAACGCGTCGGCAGCCGAGGCGCTTTCGAGCTCGCCCAGGGCCCACGCCGCCATCTCGCGCACGTCGCCCTGCCGGTCCTTCCGCAGGACATCGGTCAGCGCGGGGGCCGCTTCCGTCGCCTCGATGTTGCCAATCGCCCAGACGATGGTCTCGCGCACGTCGTCGTCCGACTCCGAGCCTAACGCTGCGACGAGCCCTGCACCGGCGCGCTTCTGTTCGAGGTTGCCCAGTGCCCACGCGGCGGTGCGACGCACGCGGACGACCTTGTCGGTGCGGAGGACGCGCAGGAGTTCGTCCACCGCGTCATCGTCCTCCAGCATGCCCAACGCCGATGCCGCGGCGTCGCGCACCAGGTCGGCCTCGTCGCGCAGCGCGCGCCGCACGGCGGGGGCTACCCGCTTGTCGTCGAGGCGCCCGAGGGCCCAGACAGCGTTGGCGCGCAGGCCGTCGCTCTCCTCGTTCAACAGGCGCTGCAGCGCGTCGATGGAGCCCTTCGCCTCGACGAGACCCAGGGCGAGCGCTGCCGCTTCGCGCGTGGCGACGGCGTTCGACGCGGCGAGCCGCTCGCGCAGCGGCGCCTCGACGAACTCCCGGTCGATGCGCCCCACGAGGCGCACCGAGAGTTCACGCACGCACGCATCCGGCGAGGCGATGGAGTCGAGCACCATGCGGATCTCGGCCGGCGTGAGACGGGCGCGCGGAAAGCGCATGGTACGCGCCGAGGCGTCAGGGCCGAGCGGCGGTGCGGGTGCGTTCATCCACGAGCCGCCACCCCAGCCGGAAGCGGCTTCGGCGGCCAGCCCGCAGACGACGCCCGGCAGTCCGTGCAGCGCGGCGAGCAATCCGCGCACATCCATGATCGGGCGCGTCGCCGCAGCGCCGGGGACGGGCGCGAGGATACCGCTCGAGGTGACGGCAAAGGCCGCCGCGCCTGAGACCGGCGGCGCGCTCGCCGCGTGGCTGCGAGTGGTGGCAACGCCGCCACCGGCAACGGCACCTAACGCGAAAATGAGGGGAAGCTTGAGCATGGCGATTCGGGTGAAGGCCGACGGTTGATTTTTCAGCACGTGTAGTGATGGAGAAGGCGCTGGGCGCACGCGCGATGACGCGGCGCTCAGCGCCTGCTCACGCTCCTCAGGGGAAGGGGCGGGGGCGCGGCATGGGCATGGGCCACGGGCCACCGTTGCGCCCGGCGAGGGCCGCGACGACGGCGGCGCGAACGTCACGGTCGGGCGAGTCGAGCAGGCGGGCGAGTGCGGGGGCAGAGCCCTCACCCAGCGCACCCAACGCACGAATGAGCGCGACGCGCACGTGGCTATCCTCCTCCTTCCCGAGTGCGCGCTCGATGGCTGGGACCGCCGCCGCATCCTCGCGGCGGAACAGGACCCACGCCGCCATCAGGCGCACCTGACGGTCACGATCGCCGAGGGATTCGAGGACGGCGGTGGGGACTTTCCCCTCTCCCACGCGCCCGATGGCCCACATCGCGATGGCGCGCACGCCCGGCGACGAGTCGCCCAGCCCCTTGGCGAGCGCGGCGTCGACCTCGGGCGAGGCATCGCTATCGGTCGTTTGTCCCAGGGCCCACGCCGCCGACTCTCGCACCTCGGCGTCGCTGTCTCCCGAGAGCGCCGCGAGCAGCGCCGCACGCGCAGCGGGGACGTCCTCGCCATCCCCAAGCGCCCACGCCGACATTTCACGCACGTGGCGATCCTTGTCGGCACGCAAGGCCTGGGCGAGGGCCGCTGCGACCTCGGAACGCTCGGCGTAGCGCGAAAGTCCCCACGCGGCCG
Source organism: Gemmatimonadaceae bacterium (assembly GCA_046327755.1). Taxonomy (GTDB): domain Bacteria; phylum Gemmatimonadota; class Gemmatimonadetes; order Gemmatimonadales; family Gemmatimonadaceae; genus SCN-70-22. Next base: position 41,657 of record JAXLXW010000005.1, on the reverse strand, counting down.
TGCGACGGATGCTCGCGCTGGTGTCGGTGCGCAGCACCTGCATCAGCAGCGTTGGGCGATCATCGTTGCGCTCCTGCACCGAGGCACGATCCTGTGTCGACGCCGTGCTGGCTGCGGCGCCGAGGATTGCGGTGATCACGTCAGAAGAGTCGATGGACGCCGTACGGCGTGCAGCGTCGGGCGTGCCAGCCGCGTGTCGACGGACACCGGAATCCTGCGCCTGCAGCGACATCGCGACAGCGAGGGAGTTGGCGGTGTCGCCGAGGGGAACCACGCCCTCGCCGTTAGGCGTTGTCGTCTCCTGGGAGGCGATCGACGCCGTGGCGGCACGGGCCGCCGTGGGGGTCGTCCCACCCACGAACGCTGCTACGCCGAGCAAGCCGGCGACGACGACGAGCGATTGCCGCCGCGATCCCTGGCGCCGCACGTCGGGGTCGAGAATGGCCAGCATGCGTCCTTCGAACTCCTTGCGGTCGGCCATGGGAATCGCGGTGACTGGGGTGAGCGGTTGGCGAACACTGGTGACGATGTCCAGCAGATGCTCGGCGTACGACGAGGGGCGCACGCCGCAAGAGAGGGCGAGGTCGTCGCACGCACGCTCGCTCTCGAGGCGCAGGCGGCGCGCGGCGCGCCAGACGAGCGGGTGGAACCAATAGAGCGCACAGGCGATGCGCCCGAGCGTGTGCCCTAACAGGTCGTTGCGGGCGATGTGGGCGAGTTCGTGCAGGAGCACGGCGCGGCGGCGCGCCTCGTCCCACGTGTCACACTCGGCAGGAAGGACGACGGTCGGCGAGAGGAGGCCGGCGGCGAAAGGCATCTTCACATCTGCGCTGCGCACGAGTCGTGGCGTGCGCTCGACGCCCAGTCGATCGGCGATGTCATACAGCGGTGCGGACCATTCGCGCTCCGTAAGCGGCGTCGCGCGCCGCACGATGCGACGGACGCTCAGGAAGCCGAGGGCGAGCCACGCACCGAGGATGAGCGCGACCGCACCCCAGGCGCCGAGGAGCAGCTGCCACATCGTCGGGCGCCATCCCGCGCCCCCGGGTTCGCTGGCGACAGGAGGCTGCAGCTGCCGGCCGCCGGAGTCGACTGAACCGGGCTCGCGGGGGGACGAGGCGCGGGGTGTGGGGAACGCCGGCGTGCCGATTGCTTCACCACCTGCAGCGGGCAATCCCGCGGACGGCGTTGCGGCGAGTGTCGTGGCCGATGGCGCGAGCCACGCAGCCGGGAGCACCGCCAGTCGCAACGGACTCCACGTCGAGAGCGCGGGGAGGAAGAGGATTGCGCCGAGCGTGGAGAGCCAGAGCAGGTGCCGCGCCCCGGCGGGGGCACGCTCGAGAAGCGTGGCGCCGGCGAAGGCGACGACCAGGACCAGCGTTGCCTTCCCGAGCAGGACGAGGAGGGCGAGCGTTTCGGGGGAGAGGGTCGGGACCATGGCTAACGCCCTCCGGCGCGGGCGGCGCGAATGCGCGCGCGTAGCTGCTCGATCTCCTCCTCGCTCACCTCGGCGTCGCTCAGTCGCAGGAGCGCCGTGATGGCCTGCTCCGTCGAGCCAGCGAAATACGTCTCGACCACGTGGGCGAGTGCCGTGTCGCGCGATTCGTCGGCGGGCGCCGTGGGGAGATAGACGTAGCGGGGGCCGTCCTCGCGGTACTGCACCAGCGACTTCTCCCCCAGGATGCGAAGGATCGAGCGCACCGCTGAGTAGGTGGGTGGATCCGGAAGGTCGTCCATGATCTCACTCACCGTGGAGGGGCCGCGGCGGTGGAGAATGTCCATGACCTGTCGCTCGCGGCGGGTGAGGTCAGCGGAGGTGGTGGGCTTGGTCATGTCGCGGGCATCCGGAGAGTCTCAGGCGTGCTGAAATTTCAGCTTTGCTGATTTTTCAACACTGAACGCGAGAAGTCAATACCGGTTCGTCACGCGCGGCGCGCCGGCGGTGATGGACGCCCGGAGGGTCCGCCGGATCGCTCTGTCCCTTCGTTGCTTGTGTCTCGGCGTCGCCGCTGCGACAATGTGGGCCTCACCACGCAACCGGAGCACACATGCGTTACTCGATCCTGGCTCTCGCCGCTCTCGTGGCCTCCACGACCGTCCACGCGCAGGACGCCGATCGTTCGGTAAAGGGCGGGATTGCCGCCGCCGGCTGGAAGGGGCGCATCGACCGTCGTCCTGCCGGGCAGGGGAAGACGATCAACGATTCCAAGTTTGCGCAGGAGGGGCAGGACCTTCGCCTCTCGATCGGCCCGGCCGCCTTCTATTACAACCCGGCGAACACCGCGTCGGGGGACTACACCGTCAAGGCGACCTTCAAGGAACACAAGATGACGGCCAGTCACCCGCACTCGTACGGGATCTTCATCGGCGGCAACGATCTCGAGGGAGAGACCGAGACGCTGATGTACTGCATCGCGTATGGGAACGGGACGTACTCGATCAAGACGTTCCACGGCTCGGCCGTGCAGACACTCGTGAACCTCGAGAAGTCGCCCGCGCTCAAGCAGGCCGACGCCACCGGCGCCTCGACGAACGAGATCGGGTGGACGGTGAAGGGTGGCAAGCCGTCGTGCGTGATCAACGGGACGGTCGTGCACACCTTCGACAAGTTCGACGTCGTCGCCGGTGACAAGCTCAAGTCGCTGGATGGTGTGTATGGCATCCGCGTGAGCCACAACGTCGAGCTGACGGTAAGCGGCTTCGGGCTCTCGAAGTAGCCCGGGAACGCCCGCGTGCCCCTCTTCGACTACAAGTGCACAGCCTGCGGCCACGCCTTCGAGGCGCTGGTCCTCAAGGGACAGGAGCCGGTGTGCACCGCGTGCGGCAGCGCAACACTGGAAAAGCTGCTCTCGCTCCCTGCGGTCAAGTCATCCACCACGAGCGACCTGGCGATGCGTGCTGCGAAGAAACGGGACGCCGGACAGGCCGCGGAGCGGACGCACGCGCAGCTGCAATACGAACGAAGCCACGACCGACATGGGTAACCGTGGCGTGATGACTCGCACCCTGTGCCTGGCCCCGGTCGTCCTCGCGACGACCGGGTGCCTGTGGCACCGCGAGCCGCGACTGCCGGCTCCGATCCCTCCAGTGAGCGGTACGCCCGCGGTGGCGTTCGCCCTCAAGTCGCTCGACATTGTGCCTGGCGGAGGAGTCGCGATGCGAGCCCGCGCCTGCGTGTACGCACACTACACGGGGTGGCTCACCAACGGGACGAAGTTCGACTCGTCGCGCGACACGATGCCGAACGGGCAACCGCGCACGCCAATCGCCTTCGCACAGGGCGGGCGACAGGTGATAGCCGGGTGGGACGCCGGCTTCGAGGGAATGCGGGTCGGCGGCACGCGCCGACTCATCATCCCGTACCAGCTGGCGTACGGCGAGAATGGACGCCCGCCGGTGATCCCGCCAAAGGCCACGCTCGTCTTCGACGTCGAGCTGATGGCGGTGGCCGACACGCTTCCGCGCACCGAGCCGGCGCCTCGCGGCGTTCCGTCGCCGCCGCGCTGCGCGCCGTGGAGCGAGGTCAGCGCCGCGAAGTGACGGCGACGATCCGCGTCCTCGCGGCGGTGATCGCGCGCGACGGGCGCTACCTCGTGTGCCAGCGTCCGGCGCACAAGCGGCACGGCGGGCTGTGGGAATTCCCCGGGGGAAAGCTCGAGCCCGGCGAGAGCGACGCCCAGGCGGCTGCCCGTGAGCTGCAAGAGGAGCTCGCTGTCAGCGTGACGCATGTGGGCGACGAACTGCTCGGCGTGCACGACCACGGTTCGCCGTATCACATCGCCTTCATCCCGGTCACCATCGAGGGAGAGCCGACCTGCCTCGAGCACACGGCGCTCACGTGGGGGATGCCTGACGAGCTGGCCGCGCTGGCGCTGGCGCCGAGTGACCGGCGTTTCGTCGAGACCCTCCTCGTGGGCGGCGGGGCGCGAGGCGCGTAGCCCATCGGCGATCGCCGGCGTCGCCGAAATCAACGGGACCCGAAGGAGACGATCGCACGTTGACCGACGAGGTCGACACGTCCCCTTCACATCCCGCATGCACGCACGCACGAACCCACCGGACACCCCGCGCGCTGGCTGGCGCATCATCAACGTCATCACGCTCGTCGTTCTCCTCGCGGCCAATGGCGCCGCAGGCTCGGGGGCGATGAGCGGCGAGTCGATCGGCGTGATCGCCAATCGCTATCGCTCCGACTTCCTCCCGGCCGACTACGTCTTTGCCATCTGGAGCGTGATCTATCTCGCGCTCACCGCGTTCACGATCTACCAGGCGTTGCCGGGAGCGGGGGCGCGTGAGGCGGAGCGGCGCGTGGGAGGGTGGTGGCTCGTGAGCAGCGCGCTCAACATCGCGTGGGTCACCGCCTTCTCGTTCTCACATTTCGGCACCGCAATGCTGGTGATGGCCGCGTTGCTGGTCACGCTGGTTGTGATTGCCGTCCGCGTGCAACCCATCGCCGATGGCACCAGTGCCGCGGGACGATGGTGCGTGGCGTATCCGTTCGCGATCTACCTGGCGTGGATCTCGGTGGCGATCATCGCCAACACCTTCCAGTACGCGCACGTGGTGGGATGGGGCGGATTCGGGATTGCCGAGTCGACCTGGGCCGTGGTGATGATGGCAGTGGCGACGGTCCTGGGGCTGGCGATGGTGTCGACGCGCGGGCTCTGGCTCTTTCCGATCGTGGTGGCGTGGGCCCTGTGGGGAATCGGCGCTCGCTTCGCCGGCGAACCGGCGTTGCATCTGCCGGCACAACTCCTGGCAGCGCTGGGGCTCACCGGTGGTGCCGCCGCGTGGCGCTGGCGGCGGCACGTACGCACCACGGGCGCGGCCTGACGACAGGCGCATTTCCACACCGGTCGCCGCTACTCCTCCCGCATCGACCATGAGGGATCGATCCCGGCAGCGCGCGCCGCCGGGATCACCGTCGCGATCACCGCGACGCCGAGGAGGATCACACCGATGGCCCCGAAGGTGATCGGATCCATCGGGTCGAGGCCGAACAGGAACGGGCGCAAGGCGCGTGTCGCGAACAGCGCCAGGGCGAAGCCCGCCATCATCCCGAACCCGACCAGCCGCAGCCCTTCGCCCAGCACCATGCGCACGATCCCACCGCGCGAGGCGCCGAGCGCGATGCGCACGCCAATCTCGCGGGTGCGCTGCGTGGTGGAGAACGAGAGGAGTCCGTAGAGACCAACGGCGGCAAGCAGGAGCCCGATGAGGCCCAGCGCGCCGGAAACGCCGGCTGCCACCCGCTGTGGAAGGAGGACGATCGCCGTCGATTCGCGGAGCGAACTCACGCGCGGGGGCGGGAGCGAGGGGTCGAGCGTCGCCATCTCACGCAGCAGCGCCGCAGAGACCGCCTCGGCGGGTCCGTCGTAATGCAGGAGGAAGGTGGTCGCGGAGCGCCACTGCTGCGCGAACGGAAGGTAGACGAACGGTGCGGCGGACTCGTCGAGCGAGAGGAACTTCGAGTCGCGCGTGACACCGACGATGGTGACCATGAGCGAGTCGCGCCTGAACGTCTGCCCGATGGCGCTCCCCTGCGGGAAGAAGCGGCGCGCGAACGTCTCGTTCACGATCGCCACCTGCGGCGCGTGCTCGTCGTCGCGGTCGTTGAAGTTGCGCCCTTGCAGGATCGGCAGCCGCAATGCGTCGAAGTAGCCGGCGTCGACGGTATTGCTGTTGACCCCGAAGGCGTCACCGGCACGCCCGTTGGGCGGGGCATATGACGCGAGGGCGATGTCGATCCCGGAGTTGGACATCGAGAGCGGAAGCAGGCGCCCGGCCCCGACGTTCTTCATCACCGGAATGGCGGCGAGGCGATCGCGCAGCGCACGGAAGAAGGCGCGCGCCCTGGTGTCGTCGTAGCCCGCGCTTTCCACGTCGACCGTGGCCACCAGGACGTTGTCCACCGAGAAGCCCGGGTCGACCGCGCGCCCCTTGCCTAACGCCCGGACGAAGAGCCCGGCCGACGAGAGGAGGAGGAGTGACATGGCAATCTGCGCCACGATGAGGCCATCACGGAGGCGCGAACGCCGGCGCCCGGCGCCGGCCGAGTCGCTCCGCATGGCTGCCTGCACGTCGGTCCGCGTACCCTGATACGCGGGGGAGAGCCCGAAGACGAGCCCGGTGAGGAGCGAAGCGCCGATGGTCACCGCGAGGACGCGCAGGTCCGGCGTGAAGTTGAGGTTGAGCGGGGGAATGCTCTCGGGGAGCGGGAGCTGTTGCAGCAGCTGCGTCCCCCAGAAGGCCACCACGATCCCCACCCCCCCGCCGATGGCGAAGAGGAGCAACGTCTCCACCAGCAGCTGTCGGACGAGGCGGCGGCGCGCCGCGCCGAGCGCCATGCGCATCGCCATCTCGCGGCGGCGCGCGGCGGCGCGCGACAGGAGCATCGAGGCCACGTTCATGCTGGCGATCATCAGGACGAGCGCGGCGATGACCAGGAGCACGGCGAAGAAGGACGTGAAGCTGCTGGCAACTCCGGCTGGGACGCCGGCGATGGGGTCGACGTCGGCGGCCGAGTACTCATTGGTGCGGTTCGCTTCCGCTGCGCCGTTGGCCGCCACGTACTGTGCGGTGAGCGCGCTGAGCTCCTCGCGCGCCTGCGCCACGGAGTGCGCCGGGGCCAGTCGCCCGACCAGTTGCATCCAGGAAGCGCCGGCATCGTCCAGCGTGGACGGATTGCCGCGCAGCTGCGTGCGGAAGTCGAGCGGGATCCAGACGTCGGTGCGCAACGCCGGGTACACCCCGCTGAAGCGCGCCGGCGCCACCCCCAGCACGGTGAAGGTGCGACCGTTCAGGCGAAGCGCCCGTCCGATGACGGTGCTGTCACCCCCCAGGTGTCGCTGCCAGAAGGCATGGCTCACCACGACCACCGGGTCACGGGAGAGCGCGCGATCATCGCTCCCTGCGAAGAAGCGCCCAAGTGCCGGTTGCACTCCAAGGACGGCGAAGTAGTTGCCGCTGACGGCATTGCCAAGTCCGGAGATTCCCTGCCCACCCGTACCGACGTTGACCAGCGTCATCCCCCACGCGGCCACGCCCTCCAACGATCGGGAGCGGGCACGCAGGTAGTCGAAGTAGGGATATGATGCCGTGAGCGACCCCTCGCCCGACGGGCGCGTGCGCCCGACCTCCACCACGTGCGACGCGTCGCGCACGCCCGGGACCGGGCGCAGGACGACGGCGTTGGCGACGGAAAAGATGGTGCTCACCGCCCCCGTCCCCAGGGCGAGGACGAGCATGGCGACGCCGAAGAAGACCGGGTGCCTGCGGAAGGCGCGCAGCGCGAAGCGGGCGTCGCTCAGGAGAAGGGTCGACATGCGGTCCGTGTGAGGATGGGGCGGGAGGTGCGCGGGACGGATGAGGAGCGCGAGATGCTCGTACGCGGCGGTATGCAACAGGTCGGGGATGGCATGCCACCAGACCGCCAGCGACCCTAACGAGCCACCGCTGGCGCGGGCCTCGCGGAGTGCGTCATGCAGGAAGTCGCGCATCTCCTCGCCATAGCGCTGTCGAAAGTGACGCGGCAGGAGCCAGAGCAGCGCGCCATAGAGGCGTTCGCCCAGCGAACGGACGGAGGCGGCGGCGCGAGGCGTCATGCGGTGGCGCCAACCGCTGGGAGGGCGCGCGCCGCCTTCGAGGCAACGAGCGACCGCAGGCGCTGCACCTCCAACGCCGCCACCTGCCCACCCAACGTGGTCAGGCGATAGTAGCGCCGCCGTTCATCGTCCCCATCGCCCGCGGCACGTCGCGCGGACGGGGCGACGAGCCCCTCCTCCTCCAGGCGACGGATGATGCGGTACAGGTTCCCCGGCTCGAGCGCGATCAGCCCGTCGGTGCGATCGGCGATCTCGCGAGCGAGCGCGTAGCCGTGTCGTTCCTCCTCTGACAGCGCGAGGAGGAGGACGAGGTCGGCGGGCTTGAGGGGGAGGAGGGCACGAGGATCGGACGGCATGGCAGCGGTGTCGGGCACGTCGGCGGGTGGCGTACTATGATCGAAATGATCATACGGAGCGCCACGGTTCCGGTTTCAGCGCCTTCCCCAACTGCCGCGCGCGGGACATATCTCGCGCCGTGTCGACCCCAACCACTCCCCGACAGCCCGCCGGCACGGCGCCTCCGGTGCGCGACCTCGCGCGGGCGATCCTCGAGCGCTACGCCGCATTCGTCGGCTCGCGCCGTTTGATCCCGATCACGCGCGCGCACATCGACGGGTGCCTGTACCACGGCCCGGCCTCGCTCGACTTCGTGCGGGCGATGGTCCGGTCGGGGGCGACGGTCACCGTCCCGACGACGCTGAACGTGGGGGCGATCGACCTCCTGCATCCTCAGCTCTTCCGCGGCCGGCCGGAGATTGTCGAGGCGGGGCGCGCGATGATGCGCGAGTACGCCGCCCTGGGCTGTCGCCAGACCTGGACGTGTGCCCCGTACCAGCTCGCCGAGCGCCCTAACTTCGGGGAGCAGATCGCCTGGGCCGAGTCGAATGCGATCGTCTTCGCCAACTCGGTGCTGGGGGCGCGCACGGAGCGCTACGGCGACTTCATCGACCTGTGTGCGGCGGTCGTGGGGATGGTCCCCGAGGTGGGGCTGCACACCGACGAGGGACGACTGGGGCGCGTGCTGGTACGCGTGCGCGGCATCGCCGAGCGGGCGATGGCGCGCGACGCCTTCTTCGCGGCGCTGGGGCATCTCGTCGGCCTGCGCGCCGGCACGGCGATCCCGGTGATCGACGGCGTCCCGTTCGCCAGCGAGGATCACCTCAAGGCGCTCGGCGCCGCCGCCGCCTCGAGCGGGGCGGTGGCGATGTTCCACATGGTAGGGGTGACGCCGGAGGCGCCGACGCGTCGCGCGGCCTTTGGCGGGCGCGCTCCTGTGCACGTGCTCGACCTGGGCCCGGACGACTTCCGTGCCGCCGTGCGCGACCTGACGTCCACCGGGGAAACGGCGTTAGGCGCGGTGAGCATCGGGACACCGCACTTCTCTTATGACGAGTTCACGCAACTGCGCTCGCTGCTGGCGGGGCGGCGCGTGCACGAACGCGTCGAGTTCTTCGTCTCGACCGGTCGCGACATCCTCGCGCGACTCGACCGGGAAGGGTGGGGTGACGCGTTGCGCGCGCAGGGAGTGCAGGTGGTCACCGACACCTGCACGTACCTCTCGCCTGTCCTCACCGGGCGCCCGGGCGCCGTGATGACCAACTCGGCGAAGTGGGCGTGGTATGCGCCCAACAACCTGGGATATCAGGTGGTCTTCGGGAGCCTGGAGGAGTGCGTCGAGTCGGCGGTACTGGGGGACTTGTGGCGGGACGACGGTGTCTGGGATGCGCCGCCGGTCGAGACGCGCGTGCGGAACGGCGGTGGCGACGCGCACGCATCGAGTGCATCACCTGCGGAGACACGCGAGACCGGCGACGACGCGAACGACACGACGCCTCACGAACTCTCCGCGTCGGTTGCCGTCGCAGGCGTCGCCGACGGCGAAGTGTTGGTGTTGGATGAGCCGCTCAGCTTCTGGGGCGGGGTCGACGAGGAGACCGGCGTCATCATCGATACGCACCACCCGCAGCACGGGGCTTCGATCGCGGGCACGGTGCTCCTGATGCCGGGCGGGCGTGGGTCGAGCTCCAGCTCGAGCGTGCTCGCCGAGTTGGTGCGCGCCGGCGCGGCGCCGGCGGCGATCGTCCTGGAGCGCTCCGATCCGATCCTCGCGCTGGGGGCGATGGTGGCGCAGGCGCTGTACGGGGTCGCGGTCCCGGTGGTGCTCGCGCACAGCGACGCGAGTGCGGCGCTGCGCACGTGGCAGCGCGCGCGGGTGGAGGGGCGCGCGGCAGGACGCGCGGATGGGTCGGCGGTGTGCACGGCGACGCGTGTCTCGCTCGAACGACTCGACGATCGTTAGGCGCCACCGAGGTCCACCCCGCATCGCGACGACGGGCGGCGCTCCCGTGGGAGCACCGCCCGTCGTCCATGGTCCGCAGCCGGCGCCGTCAGCTCACGGCACCACGCCGCACCCTTCGGCCTTCGGACAGTTGGGGTCGATCGCCGGGAGGTTGAGGCGCGCGAGCTCCTTGTTGACCGCAGCCAGGTCGACCTTCCACACCTGCTCGAGCTTCGTGGTGTAGCCCTTGAGTTCCGTGGTGAGGATCCCGAAGATCTCCGGCATGTTGGTGGTGGGGCGCCCGTCGCCGCGCTCGCTCATGGCGAGGAGGTTCGCCAGGCGGTTGTTGACCTTGATGGGGAAGTTGAGCGGGTCCTGTCCGCTCTGGTTCCGCACCTGATAGACGCTCTCCTCCACGCCGCTGGCGTTGGTGCGCAACGTCTCGCCGGCGGACTTGAGCGCCGCATCGGCGCTCGCGCGCTTGGTGCGATCGTCGAGTTGCGTCTTCACGCGACGGATCGCGATGATCGCGTCGTTGGCTTCGGTCGCCTTGTCGCGCACCAGCTTGCCGAACTTGTACTGCGCCACGAGGTCGGCATCGGTGACGTCGGTGATCCACGGATTGCGCCTGACGGAGAGCGGGGCGGAGAGCTTCGTCCCGTCGACGGTGAGGCGCACGGTGTACCGTCCCGGTGGCAGGGCGGGGCCGTTGGTCCCTGCCCCCCAGAGGATCATCCCGGGGAACGACGAGATCCCCTCGGCGCGCCCGTCCCACAGGAGGCGCTGGAGCCCGGTCCCCTTGGGGAGGTACGTGCGCCGGTTGCGTTCGAAGCCCCCCGAGGGCGGTCGCGTCGAGTCGGGCTTGGTGGTATCGGGCTCGAAGGTGCGGAGCGCGACGCCGGTCGAGTCGAGGATGTCGAGCCGTGCCGTCTTGTACGGCGCCTTGAGCCACCAGCTGAGGACGATCCCGGGGCCCGAGCGCACGAGCGTGGGCGGCGTGAAGAGGTGGGCGTCGCTGGCGGTGATGGCCGGCGTTGACTGCCGCAGCGGGGCGATGTTGTCGAGCACCCAGAAGCCGCGCCCGTGCGTGGCGATGACCAGCTCGTTCTTCTCGACAATGAGGTCGGAGACCGGGACGTCCGGCATGTTGAGCGACAGGCTCTCCCAGTTGGCCCCGTCGTCATACGAGATGTAGACACCGTGCTGCGTGGCCGCGTAGAGGAGCCCCGCGCGCGTCGGGTCCTCACGCACCGCGTGCACGTAGGCGTCGGCGCGTATCCCGTTCACGATCTTCGTCCAGCTCTTGCCGTAGTCGGTCGTCTTGAAGATGTACGGCGAGAAGTCGTTGAGGAGTGGCTTGCGCACCGAGATGTAGGCGGTGCCTGACGAGAAGTTCGAGGCGTCGATCTGCGAGACGCGCCCGAAGTCGGGCATGTCCTTCGGGGTGACGTTGCTCCACGTCTTCCCGAAGTCGCGCGTCACGTGCACCAGGCCGTCGTCGCTCCCCGTCCAGATGACGTTGACGTCCTTCTTGCCCGGGCCGACGGAGAAGATCACGCCGTAGACTTCGGGACCGTTCATGTCGCCGGTGATCGGGCCACCCGATTTTTCCTGCGTCTCGGGGGCATGGCGCGTGAGGTCGCCGGAGAGGCGCATCCACGTCTTGCCGCCGTCGCGCGTGGCCCATAGGCGCTGCGACGAGACGAAGAGGAGCTTCGGGTCGACCTTCGAAAAGAGGATCGGGAAGGTCCACTGCCAGCGCTCCTTGATCTCCTTGCTGGGCTCTCCCGAATAGAACCACGGGTAGGGGTTCACCTCGCGCGACGTTTGCAGCCGGCGGTTGAACTTGTCGACGTAGGCGCCGTTGTTGGTCCCCGAATAGAAGAGGTCAGGGTCGAGCGGGTCGGCGCCGATGTAGCCCGGTTCGCCCCCGCCGGCGACGTACGACACCGCCATCCCGCCTAACGTGATGTCGCGCCGTGTCGTGTCGCTGGCACCCCCGCCCCCGCCGCCGCGCCGCCCGCCGCCGCCCAGCCCGAAGGCGGCCGCGTTCCAGTTGAAGGGGGTGCAGAGCGTCGAGTTGTCCTGCTGCGAGCCGCAGACGTGGTAGACGGTGTGCGCCGTGGTGATGGCGTGGTAGAACTGCTCGGTCGGGTAGTCCTGGGCCGTCCACTTGCCGCCCGTGTTGCTGCTGACGGCACCACCACCATCGTTCCCCACCACCAGGTGGTCGGGGGCATCGGGGTCGATCCACAGGTCGTGGAAGTCGCCGTGCGTCCCGTTGTCGATCGCCTTCATCGTCTTGCCGCCGTCGGTCGAGCGGAACATCGACGTGTTCTGCATGTAGACGACGTCGGCGTTCTTCGGATCGGCGAAGACGTGCGTGTAATAGAAGGCTCGCTGCCGGATGTCGCGCTTGTCGTTCACCAGTGTCCACGTGGCACCGGCGTCGTTGCTGCTGAAGAGCCCCCCCTTCTCGTTCTCGACCAGGGCATAGACGCGGCTCGAGTTGGCCCCCGAGACGGCGACGCCGATGCGCCCCACGAGTCCGGCGGGCATCCCCTGGTTGCGCGTGATCTCGGTCCACGTCTCGCCGCCATCGGTGCTCTTGAACAGCCCGCTCCCCGGGCCGCCTGACGACATCTGGTATTCCTTGCGGTACGCCTCCCAGAGCGACGCGTACAGCACGTTGGGGTTGTTGCGGTCGATCGAGATGTCGATGGCGCCTGTCTTGTCGTCGCGGAAGAGGACGCGCTTCCACGTCGTGCCGCCGTCGCTGCTCTTGAAGACGCCGCGTTCCTCGCTCGGCACCGAGAACTTGCCGAACGACGCGACGTAGATGATGTCGGGGTTGGTGGGATGGATGCGGATCTTCGAGATCCCGTGCGACTCCTTGAAGCCGACGTGCGTCCACGTCTTCCCGCCGTCGCGCGAGCGATAGACGCCGTCGCCGGGCATGATGTTGCCGCGAATGCACGTCTCGCCCGTGCCGATGAAGACGATGTCGGGATTCGATTCGCTCACGGCGACCGCACCGACCGAGGCCGCGGTGATGAGCCCATCGGTGACCGGCATCCAGTTCTCGCCGGCGTCCGTCGTCTTCCACAGCCCGCCGCCAACCGCCCCGAAGTATCCCTCATTGGGGCGCCCCTTCACGCCGCTCACCGCGATCGAGCGGCCGCCGCGATCCGGGCCGATGTTGCGCCAGCGGTAGCCCGCCTTGAGGGAGGAATCGAGTGCCGTCGCTGGCGCTGCCGATGGGCTGCGCACAGGCGGCGTCCCGGTGGGAGGGAGGGCGAGCGCCGCGAGCGCCGGGGCGGCGACGAGGAGAAGTGGACGCAACGGGAGCATAGGGCAGTGCGAGTGAGAGACGGCGTGTCGAGCGCCAGGACCGTGCTGGGGCAACGCCCGACGGCGCGGCAACGTTGGCACGCCATCGGGTCGCTGGCAACCGCGACCCGATGCCTCACTCGAGCGTCTGGCGGCTCGCCAGCGACTACGGCGTCGGCGGCGGCTGGTCGAGCAGCTCGCGCACCTTGGCGACGAGGGCGTCACCGGTGAGCGGTTTGTGCAGGAAGGCGGCCTTGCCGGGGAGTTCGCCGTCGCCAGCATGCAGCAGCGCCTCCGCGTGTCCCGAGACAAAGAGCGTTCGCGACGTCAGCGCACGCGCGCGCAGTTCCTGCGCCAGCGCCACCCCGCTCGCGCGCGGCAGCGCGACGTCGGACACGAGGAGGTCCACGGCACGCCCATGCGCCTCGGCAATCACCAGCGCTTCCTCGGCCGATGACGCCTCCAGCACCACGTAGCCATTCCGCCGGAGGACGGTGGAGAAGAGGGAGAGGATCCCCGGTTCATCCTCCACCAGCAGGATCGTCTCATGCCCGCGCATCCTCGCCGGTACTGCCGCGGTGGGCTCGATCCGCTCCGGCCCATCTGTGAGCGGGAGGTAGAGGATGAACGAGGTGCCGTCGCCGGGGCGCGACTTCGCGCGAATGTGTCCCCCCGCCTGCTGCGCGATCCCGTAGCAGATGCTGAGGCCGAGTCCGGTCCCCTTCCCCTGCCCCTTCGTCGTGAAGAAGGGCTCGAAGATGTGCGGGAGCGCGTCCGCGGGGATGCCGGAGCCGCTGTCGCGCACCTCGCAGCGCGCGTAGCGCGACCGGCGATCGATGGGCGTATGCAGGGAGGCGAGGGTGGCCAGCTCCTCCGGCGCCGCTTCCGTCAGCTGCACGGATAGTGTCCCGCCCGTCGGCATCGCGTCGCGCGCGTTGACGGCGAGGTTGACGAGGAGGAGTTCGAACTGTGTCGGGTCGATGCGCACGTGGAGGGGCGCGGTCGCCGGCGACCAGTCGACGGTGATGCGCTCGCCGATGAGGCGCTGCACGAGGCGCAGTCCCTGCTGTGCGGCGTCGTTCAGTTCCACGACGCGCGGCGTCACCACCTGACGGCGCGCGAAGGCCAGCAGCTGCTTCGTCAGGTCGGCCGCGCGACGGGCGGCGCTCATCGTCTCGTCGATCTCGCTGGTGACCGATTCGCCGCGCCCCAGCCCGCCCTGCACGAGGGCGATGTTGCCGATGATGACGGTGAGGAGGTTGTTGAAGTCGTGCGCCACGCCACCCGCCAGGCGGCCGATCGCTTCCATCTTCTGCGCCTGTTGCAGCTGCGTCTCCAGCGTCAGTCGCGCATCCTCGGCGGCGCGCAGCGCGGTCACGTTCATCAGCGCGCCCACCGTGCGGTCGACGCGCCCCCGGTCGTCCCGCGACGACGTCGACCGGTTGATGAGCGCGGCGTAGGCCCCGTCGCGGCAGCGGAAGCGATACTCCTCGCTCCACTCCGCGCGCCCCGACGTGTGGAAGTCCATGAGGCTCGCGAGGACGCGGGCCCGGTCGTCGGGATGGATGTGTTCCTGCCACCAGGCCGAGGTGCACGCGACCGCCGGGTCGTGTCCCAGCACGCGCGTCAGGGCATCACCAAACCACGTGATGCCGGCGCCACGCCGCCATTCGTACAGCACATCGCCGGAGGCCTGCGCGACGAGCCGGAAGCGCAGGTCGCGCTCGCGCAGCGCCTGCTCCTGCGCCAGGCGATCGGAGGCGTCACGGATGACGGCGACCGCGGCGCCGCGCTGCCACGCGTGGATGCGACTGATGGTCACGTCGAGCGCGAGTTCGTGTCCGTCGGCGTGCACGCCGGTGACGAAACCGGCGCGGTGCCCGCGTTCACTGCGGCCGTCCTCGAGGAAATGCCCGACCTGGCGATCGTGCAGGTGGCGCGCGGTGGGAGGGACGAGGAAGTCGAGCGGTTGGCCGAGCATCGCTTCGGGAGGGTGCCCGAAGATGCGCCCTGCGGAGCGGTTGGCGAAGGCGATGCGGCGCGCAGAGTCGACGATGAGGATCCCGTCCATCGCCGCGTCGAGTACTTCACCGACATGCGCCCCGGCGGGAAGACTCCGCGCCAGCACCGTCCCGATGCGATCGACCGAAGCCTCGTCACTCATGCAGGATACCAACCCATCGAACCTCTCACAGCAAGTGATGCATGACGTCGCATGCCTCTGGAAATGCGCGCGCGCGATCACACGTGCTCGTGTCGGAGCGCGTGTGACCTCGCGGTAACGAGGCACCCTACTGGAAGTGTCGACACAAGGCAGTCCGCAAACGCCTGACGCGGCGACTGATTATGAGTCACTCACCTTTCGTGTCGCGCTCGTGCGATAACGGCCCGCGCGCACTGCGTGAGCCGCGGGCGCATTCTCAGCGTGGTCATCCACACGCGGCGGAGCGAGCCACGAAAAGCTTCAGGGGTGGCGTGGGGCCAGTCGAAACGCCAGGCACACGGCTGGTCACGCCTCCCTGTCGCAGTCGACGAAGGTGCGGTACGCTCGACGGTTCATGGACGCGCTCCGCCTTTCTCCGTCCAGACCGGCGCCTTCGCGTGTACACGACCTGCACGTTCTGCTACCAGTCGCTCGGCCAGAACACGCTCCTCGAGAGTTGCTCCGTGGGGCGTCGCGTGGCCTATGATCCTGCCCGCGGGTGTGTCTGGGTCATCTGCCCGCAGTGCGCGCGCTGGAACCTCGCACCGATGGCGGAGCGCTGGGAGGTGACCGACGAGTGCGAGCGGCGCGTGCGGCACACCACGCTGCGATGCTCGTCAGGCAACATCGGGCTCGCGTGGCTGGCGGACGATCTCGAGCTCGTGCGGGTCGGCCCGGCGCTGCGCCCCGAGCTCGCGGCCTGGCGTTACGGGCGACGGCTCGTGCAACCGCGAACACTCGTGCGGCGCGTCACGGAGGGCGGTGTGCACGCCGCGAGTCGCCTCCTGGCCGTGCTCCCGCGCGCCGCGTGGCACGCGGGGGCGGGACCGCGCGGTCGCCTCCCTCGTGACTCGCGCGCCATGGCCTCGCGCGTCCTCGCTCGCTGGCGAGGTGATCGCGTCCTCGACGTCGTGCAGCTGACGGATGACCGCATGCGTGAGCAGCGCCTCGCGCCTCCCGCACTCGCGGGCGCGCCCGCATCGACGGACCGTCCGCTCGCCGTGGTACGACACCGTCACCTGCTGGTGGCGGGGCTCTCCCGTCCTGCGCCAGGACAGCCGTGGGCGTTGCACCTTCCGCACGACCACGGGGTGCTCACCGTGGCCGGTGACGCCGGGGTGCGCCTCGCCGCCCGCCTGCTGTCGGTGGTCAACGGGTCGGAACACGGCGGCGGGATCTCGCGCGAGTTGCTCGAGCAGGCGGTGCGAAAGGTCGACGAGAGCGCGCAGGAAGACTCCTACTTCAACCGTGTCCTCTCGATCGCCCTTCGCACCAACTGGGGGCGAGATGCCGCTTCGCTCGCGACAACGGAGACGGTCGCCCCTCGAGTGCCGTGCGTCGCGACGTCGGCGCATGCAACCTCGGCGGCGGAGCGGCTCGCCTTCGCCCTCACGGGGCGGACGTTCTGGGGAAACGGCGGCATCGGGAGCGAGCCGGCAACCGCGCTCCTCGACATTCCCCTGGTCGATCGCCTGGCGCTTGAGATGGCGGCGCATGAGGAGTCGGAGCGCCGGGCGCTCGATGGCGAACTGGCCGAACTCGCCGAGGCGTGGCGGGTGGCGGCGGAGATCGCCGCGATCGCCGATGCGCTCCTTCCCGTCTGAGGGGCGCACCTCGACTCGGCGGATCGCTGGTCTCCCGCACGCGACTTGGCGAAGTTGACCGGGCGACGCCGCTCGGGCACCTCGTTCTTCAGGAGACGGTACATGTCGGACGTTCGTTCATCGCAGGGCGCTACGCAGGGCGCTGCGCAAGCAGCTACGCAAGCTGCGTCGCACGCCGGAACGCGGCGTGTGGCCATCGTGGGGGCGGGAATCATCGGGAGTTCGTGGGCGCTGGTCTTTGCGCGCGCCGGGTGGGAGGTGCGTGTCTTCGCACGCCACGCCGCGGTGCGCGCCTCGCTGCACGAGCGGGTACGGCAGGCGGCATCGGCCGCCCGCGCGATAGCCCCCGACGTTGCACCTGCCGAGATCCTGTCGCGAATCGACGTGTGTCCCTCGCTACACGATGCGCTGCATGGGGCGGAGTGGGTGCAGGAGTCCGTGGAGGAGGACGTGGCGGTGAAGGGCGCGCTCTTCGCGGAACTCGATGCGCAGGCGAGTGCCGACGCCATCCTGGCGAGTTCGACCTCATCGATCGGGGCATCGCGTTTCGCCGCCGAGCTCCCGCGGCGCGGGCGCGTGCTCGTCGCGCACCCCGCCACGCCACCGCACCTGATTCCGGTGGTAGAGATGGTGCCGGCGCCCTTCACGGACGAGGGAGTCGTGGCGCAGGCATTCGCGACGATGCGGGCGGTGGGGCAGGTCCCGGTGCGGGTGAACGGCGAGCGTCCGGGCTTCGTGATGAACCGCCTGCAGGGGGCGCTCCTCACCGAGATGTTCGGCGTAGTGCGCGATGGGATCATGTCGCCCGCCGACGTCGATGCGTTGATACGGGACGGTTTCGGGTTGCGCTGGGCATGGTTAGGGCCGCTGCAGGGTGTCGACCTCAACGCCCCCGGCGGCATCGCCGACTACCTGTCGCGCTACGGCTTCATGTTCGACCAGGTGGCGCGCGAACGGGGGGCGACCGAGCCGGTGGTGACCCCCGAGATCGTCACGA
Source organism: Gemmatimonadaceae bacterium (assembly GCA_046327755.1). GTDB lineage: Bacteria > Gemmatimonadota > Gemmatimonadetes > Gemmatimonadales > Gemmatimonadaceae > SCN-70-22. The sequence continues at coordinate 23,641 of JAXLXW010000005.1, read as the reverse complement.
TGCTGGACCACGCCATGCGCGCGCAACTTCCGCTGGACGGGCTGCCGCAGCGGGTGGCATGGCGCGACGAACGGATGGCGGCGCTGCGTGCGCTGCGCGTCCGGCTGCGTTAGGCAGGGAGCCGCGCGGGGTGCGGCGCCGAGGGCGGTGCCGAGGGCGGTGCGGGCACCGTGGCGGGGAGGGTAAGGCAGAACTCGGTGCGTCCCGGGCGCGACGCCACCAGCTGCAACGTGCCACCGTGCGCCTCGGCGATGCGGCGTGAGATGGCGAGCCCGAGCCCCGCACCGCTCGTCTCCGTGGGTTCCACGCGCCCGCGCGCCGGGTCGCCGCGGAAGAAGCGCTCGAAGACGCGCTCCTGCACCTCGGGAGGAATTCCCGGGCCATCGTCGACGACGCGGATCTCATAGCGCGCGCCGCGGCCGCCGCCGGCGACCTCGGCGCCGCCGTCGTGTCGGGCCAGGGCGACGGAGACGGTCCCGCCGCCCACCGAGAACTTGATGGCGTTGTCCAGCAGGTTGAGGAGAAGGCGCCCCAGCAAGTCGGCGTCACCGTGGAACGGGGCGTCGACCACCGGCTGCAGCTCCACGCGCACGCCGCGTCGCTCGCCCAACGGGCGTGCAGCACGCGTCACGTCGTGCACCACCTCGTCCAGGTAGATGTCCCGCATGCGAGCCACGAGATGGCCGGCGTCGGCGCGTGCCAGGAGGAAGAGGTCATCCACGATGCGCGTGAGGCGCGCGGCGGCCTGCTGCATCACCGTCATCGACTCGCGGTACTCGCCCTCGGTGCGATGCTCGCGTGCGAGCGTGACCTGCGCCTCGGTGTGGAGGATCGCGGCCGGCGTGCGCAATTCGTGCGAGGCATCGGCCATGAAGCGCCGCTGCTGGGCAAAGGCGCGCTCCAGGCGGTCGAGCAGCGAGTTGATGACGACGGCCAGCCCGCCCAGTTCGTCGTGCGGCGTGACGACGGGGAGGCGCTCGTGGAGGTTGGCGTCGGTGATGGCAGCGGCGCGCGTTCCCATGACGGCCACGGGCGACAGCGAGCGGCGCGCCATGAAGAAGCCGCCCGCTGCCGCCGCCGCCAGCAGCAACGGGATCGCGACCAGGAAGGCGCGCCGGATGCGCGCCAGCACGTCCTCGATGTCGCGCAACGGGGCAATGCCCGCCAGGAGCAATGGCTCGCCCGCCACCGTCACGATGCGCGCATGGACGCGCCACGTCCCCCCGGGACCGGCGAGCGTCACGAGGCGCGGGGCGTCCGCGCTCACCCCGCGCGCGGCGGCCAGTGCGCGGGAGGTGTCGAACGAGGGGAGCCCCGCGGCGCGGGCTGCGGCGTCGTCGTCCGACCCGCTCGCGGCGAGCGAGCGCCCCGTCGAGTCGGCGATGGCGATCTGCAGCTGTGAGAACCGCACCTCGTGGACAGTCGTGCGCGCCGCGGCTTCGTTGGTCGGCGCCATGCGCCGCTCGTTCGCCAGTTCGCGCGCGAACGCGGAGAGCGCGTCATCGACGAAGTGATCGGTGCGCGCGAGGAGCGTGCGGTCGAACACCACGTACGAGGCGATCGCGAAGGCGACGAGCGGAACGCCGAGGACGACGGTGAACCAGAGCGTGAGCCGCGCGCGAAGCGACGTCGGCCACCAGCGCATGAACGCCGGCCCTCAGCTGCGCGCGCGATCGCTGCGCGCCCCTGCCCCAGGAACGTTCAGCATGAACCCCGTCCCGCGCAGCGTCACGACCAGTGGGGTCTCGTCCCCCTCCTCCAGCTTGCGGCGCAATCGGCTCGCGTAGACGTCGATGATGTTGGAGTACGCGTTGCTCTTGTCCTCCCACACATGCTCCATCAACTCGGCGCGACTGACCACGCGCCCGGCATGGCGGGCGAGGTGGTGCAGGAAGGTGAACTCCTTCGTGGTGAGCGGGATCTGCCGCGCGCCGCGCCGCACCTCGTGGCGCGTCGTGTCGATGACGAGATCGCCGATGACGAGCTCGGGGGAGAGGACCTCACCGCGCCGCCGGGTGAGGGCGCGCAGGCGCGCCAGCAACTCGCCGAAGTCGAAGGGCTTGGTGAGGTAGTCGTCGGCTCCCGCGTCGAGTCCGGTGATGCGCTGCTCGATCGCGTCGAGCGCGGTGAGCATGAGGATGGGGACGGAGTTGCCCGCGGCGCGGATCGCCTTGCATACCTCGAGCCCGCTCGCCCCCGCCATCAGGATGTCGAGGATGACCGCGTCGTAGGTGTGCTGCCCCGCCAGCGCCAGCGCCTCGGTTCCGTTGGCGGCCAGGTCGACCACGTACGATGCTTCGCGCAGTCCGCGGGCGACGGACTCGCGCAACTGACGATCATCCTCGGCGAACAGGACGCGCACGGGAGTTGGGACGTGGGGGAGGCGAACGCGACGCGGTGCTGGATGATAGCGCCCGGGCCGCCTCCTTCGCGAGCCGCGGCGTCGTCGTTAGGCGCCTCCAGGGCGCCTTCAGGGCGCGCAGGGCGCACAAGCTTGGCGTGGCCGCCGTGGCCGCCGTGGCCGGCGGGGCCACGGCGGGGGATCGTCAACGGGTCAGCGGGTGTGCGAGCTGCGGTTCGGCGAGTTGCTCGCCGAGCTGCTTAGCGGGCCTGCGCGACGCGCTTGATCTCGACCATGACATGGCCGCGAGCCGAGACGGAGGGCCAGAACATGACGTTGGAATCCGAGTCGGCGAGCTCGCAGGGGCCGAAGAGCTCGCGGACGGCGCGGCGGGCCGCCTGCTCGGAGTCGAAGGTCGCGTGCGGGGTTTCGTTGAGGCGGATGGCGTACGACATGATGACGAGAGGCTGAGAGGGTCGAGTCCTGTGATGCTTGTGAAACTTTTCACAAGTGTATCGACCCTCGTTTCGTCGCGCTCGGACCCCTCCGCAGGGAGGGGGGCAAGAGGGGAGGGGCGACCCCACTCTGTCGGGTAGGTTTTCCAAGACTTCCCCGACGACCGCGTCCGGACTTACCGCTGTGCCGCCGCGTGTGACGGTCGGGGATGGTGCCGGATCCGCCGGGGGAGCGGGTGGGGATGGGGAGCGACGCGTCGGAGGAGACGCGGGAGGCGCGCGGGAGACCGCGCCGCGAGTCGTCGCGTTCGTGACGCGCTAGTCCCCGATCGCCGGGCGCATGGCACTGCGGACCGCCGCCCGCAGGGCGTCCTGCGTGAAGGGCTTGGGGAGGAACGAGGCGTTCGCGGGGAGCGCACCGCGACGCAGTAGCGAATCGTTCGTGTAACCGGACATGAAGAGGACCGGGATCCGTCGATCGTCGCGTTCGAGGAGGCGCGCCATCGCCCCCCCTCCCATCCCGGGCATCTCCACGTCGGTGAGGATCAAGGCCACGTCCCGGCCGTCGTTGACGGTACGGAGCGCATCCTCGGCCGAGCGCGCCTGCACCACCTCGTACCCGTCGGCGAGCAGCATACGCGCCGTCATCTGTCGCACCGCATCCTGATCTTCCACCACGACGATACGGCATCGATGCGCCGCTGCGTCGGGCGTTGCGGTCCCGCCCTCGGACGAGGCCGCGGCGTGCGAAGCCGCCCTGGAATCGGAATCGTCGGCCGCAACGGCGGGAAAGCGCACCCGGAAGGTCGAGCCTTGCCCGGGGGAGCTCTCGACGGCGATCTCGCCGCCTGATTGCTCCACGATCCCTGCCACCGTGGCCAGCCCCAGCCCGGTCCCGTGTCCCATCTCCTTGGTCGTGAAGAACGGTTCGAAGATGCGGGCACGCGTTGCCTCGTCCATCCCGACGCCGGTGTCCCTCACCTCGAGCACTGCCACGCGCTTCTCCCCCACGTGCGCGTCTACTGTGCGGATCGTGATCGTCCCGCCGCGCGGCATGGCATCGCGGGCGTTGACGACCAGGTTCACCAATACCTGCTCCAGCTGGTTAGGGTCGACGAGGATGGGCGGCGTGGCCGGGGCCAGGCGATCGAGGATTTGGACGTTGTCGCCCACCAGACGCCGCAACATCACCAGCAGGTTGCGCACGACCGTGTTGACGTCGACGGTGCGTGCCTCGAGTACCTGTTGCCGGGAGAAGGCGAGCAGTTGCCGCGTGAGACGGGCAGCGCGCTGCGCCGCCTGCACGACTTCGCTCGCTTCCTCGCGCCGCTCGTCCGACGCGGGGAGCGAGCGCGCCAGCGATTCGCCGCAGTTGAGGATGACGGTGAGCAGGTTGTTGAAGTCGTGGGCGACGCCGCCGGCCAGCCGGCCCACCGCTTCCATCTTTTGCGCCTGGCGGAGCGCGCCCTCCTGCCGGCGTTGCTCGGTGATGTCGCGGGCGATGGTCGAGATGAACTCCACGCCACCGCTGGCATCCTTGTGCACCAGGAGTACCTGCGACACCTGCACGGTGCTCCCGTCCAGCCGCACGAGCTCCCGCTCGAGCTCCAGCACCCCCGCACTCCCCGCGAGCAGCTGCACGTCGAGGCGCCGCCCCGACTCGGAGGGGGCGAGGAACTGCGCGGAGTGGAAACGATCAAGCGGTTCCTGGGGACCGATCCCCAGCAGACGGCGCCCCGCCGCGTTGAGGTAGCGCAGCGAGCTGTCCGGGTTGATCACGCATACGAGGTCGGTGGTGGCCTCGAGGATCGTCACGAGCCGCTCGCGCTCGCGCGCGGTCACCTGCTGGGCGGCAATGGCGGCGTTGAGGGCGTTGACCCGCCGGCGCACCAGGAAGAAGAGCAGCGCGGCGCTGGCGATGACGTAGAACCACCCCTTGTAGGTCTGCAGACGCGTCAGTGCTTCCTGATCGCGCACAATCGCCAGCACGGCGGCGTCGGACCAGACGATCCACAGGATGCCGAGGACGGCGTAGACGAGGGCGATCCAGAGCGGGGACCAATCCCAGCGCAACGCGGTGGCGCCATCGTCTCGCCGTGAGGTCGCCACGCCAGTAACCACCGGTCGTTCGCCACCCGCGGCCGGGAGGCGCGCCTCGGCTGGTGCAGGTGCGGGAGGATCGGGCGGTTCCATCCGCCGAGCCTAACGATCCGTTGGTGCAGGCGGGGCCAGGTCGACGAGGTCGACCGCCCGCGTCGCGATCGCGTCGATGCGCGCGTCCTGGTTGATGCGCAACGCCTTGAGGGCGCGTCGCGTGCGGCGATACGCGGCGTGCACGAAGACGCGCGTGCAGTCCACCTCGTTCGCGACCCGCTCAACGTTCCCGTTCACCCCTTCCAGCTCGGCGGTGCAGCGCGAGAGCGCCGCGATGCTCAGGTAGAGGTCGATCGCGGCATTGGCCAGGCGCTCCTGCACGTACTGGCGCTCGATGATGGCCTTGCCGTGCTTGCGCAGCACCGACTCCACCGCGCGTGCCAGGGCATGGATCTGCCCGGACACCAGCTCCGCCTCCTCACTCAGTGCGGGGTGCACCCTGGTGAAGTCCGGCTTGTTGAGTGAGCTGCGGGCGCGCCCGGCGAGGTACGACGAGATGGCGCCGAAGCCGTTGATGGGATCCTGCAGGGCCTTTCCCAGCGCCTTGAGCCGCTCGCCCGGTTGCTGCAGCCCCATGAGGGCCACGAGGGCTCGCAGGATCTCGTTGGTCCCCTCGAAGATGAGCATGATGCGGGAGTCACGCACGCTTTGCTCGAAGGGGAACTCCTTGGAATACCCCATCCCGCCCGCCATCTGCAATCCTTCGTTGGAGGCGCGGTAGGCCATCTCGGAATTGAAGACCTTGCAGGCGGCGGTCTCCAGGGAGAAGTCGACGCCCCCGCGATCCACCATCCCCGCCGTGAGGATCCACGCGGCATCGGCCGCATAGCACTCGGCGGCAGCCAGCGCGATCTTGCGGCGCAGCATCTCGAACGAGGCGATGGGGCGCCCGAACTGCTCGCGCTGCTTCGCGTAGGCGATCGCCTCGTTCATGATCTGCCGTGTCCCGCGCGCCGAGCCGGCGGCCAGGCCGAGGCGCCCGGAGTTGAGGATCTCGAGCGCGATCTTGAACCCCTGTCCCACGTCGCCCAAACGGTTGGCAGCCGGCACGCGCACGTTCTCGAAGATCACCGAGCGCGTGTCGGAGGCCTTGATCCCCATCTTCTCCTCGAGCTTGCCGAGTGAGATGCCGGGGGTGTCGCGCTCGACGATGAAGGCGGTGACGCGCTCCTTCTTCTTGCCATCGACCTCGATCGGGACCTTGGCGAAGACGGTGAAGAGCCCAGCGTAGCCCGCGTTCGAGATCCAGATCTTGGTGCCGTTGAGGACGTAGGCATCGCCGTCCGCGGTGGGGACGGCGGTCGTCTTCATCGCCTGCGCGTCGGAGCCGGAGCCCGGCTCGGTGAGGCAGAAGGCGGCGACCATCTCGCCGGAGGCGCAGCGTGGGAGGTATTCCTGCTTCTGCTCCTCGGTGCCGAAGAGGACGATCCCCTTGCAGCCGATGGACTGGTGCGCGCCGAAGTAGACGGCGAGCGCCGGATCGGTGGCGCCGATCTCGCCGAACACCCGATTGAAGACCTTGGCCGAGGCACCGAAGCCGCCGTACGCCTCGGGGATGTTGAGCCCCATGAGGCCTAACGCGTGGAATCCCTCGCGCATCTCGTCCGGGAAGCGGCCGTCGTGGTCGTGCCGCTTCATGTCGATGTGGTCCTTCGCGAAGGAGCGGAAGGCATCGAGGATGGCGTCGAGCGACTCCTTCTCGTCGGCGGAGAGCGTCGGAAAGGGAAAGACCATCTCCTCGCGGATCTCGCCGAGGAAGAGCCCCTTGATGAAGGAGGGGTTCTCGTCCGGCGAGGCAAGGTGGGGGCGGTGGTCAGCGCCCCCAGGGGCAGTGACGGTGGCGGCGTCGGTCATGAGGGAGAGTCTAGGTCACGGACGCCCGGCGCGCATCGGGACAGTGCCGGGCACGAGGACGCGCCGCATCGGGGGCGGAGCCTCGGGCGGCGTTGGGGTGGGTCGACTTGGGGTCGGCTTGGGGTCAGACCCCGAACCTGACCCCGAACCTGACCCCAACTCTGCTCTCCTGCGTGCGACCGCGCGGCTACCCCTCGATCGCCGCCTGCGCCGCCGCCAGTCGCGCGATGGGCACCCGGAACGGTGAACAGCTCACGTAGTCCAGCCCTGCCCGGTGGAAGAAGGCGACCGACGACGGGTCGCCCCCGTGCTCGCCGCACACACCCACCTCGAGCGTTGGCCGCACCGCCTTCCCCTTCTGCACCGCCGACTCCACCAGGAGCCCCACCCCCTTCTGGTCGATCGAGCGGAAGGGGTCGTGCTCGTACATCCCGCGCTCGAGGTAAATGGGGAGGAACTTCCCGGCGTCGTCGCGCGAGAAGCCCATGGTCATCTGCGTGAGGTCGTTGGTGCCGAACGAGAAGAACTCGGCCTGCTTGCCGATCGAGTCGGCGACGAGGGCGGCGCGCGGCGTCTCGATCATCGTCCCCACCATGTAGTGCAGCGACTCGCCGCGCTCGGCGAAGACCTGCGTCGCGACGTTGCGGATGACCGCCGCCTGCGCGTTGAACTCGCGGACCGTTCCCACGAGCGGGACCATGATCTCGACCTTGGGATCGAACCCCTTCGACTTGGCATCGAGCGCCGCCTCGAAGATGGCGCGCGCCTGCATCTCGGTGATCTCCGGATAAGTGATCCCCAGGCGGCAGCCGCGGTGGCCGAGCATCGGGTTGAACTCGTGCAGCTCCTCGACGCGCATCTTGATCTTGCCGACCGAGACCTTCATGTCGGCGGCCATCACCTTCTGTCCGGCGTCGTCGTGCGGGACGAACTCGTGCAGCGGCGGGTCGAGAAGGCGGATGGTGACGGGGTGTCCGCTCATCTCGCGGAAGAGCCCCTCGAAGTCGCTGCGCTGCATGGGGAGGAGCTTGGCCAGCGCCTTGCGCCTGCCGGCTTCGTCATCGGCGAGGATCATCTCGCGCACGGCGACGATGCGATCGCCCTCGAAGAACATGTGCTCGGTGCGGCAGAGCCCGATGCCGGTCGCGCCAAAGGTGCGCGCCTGCGCGGCTTCGTCGGGGGTGTCGGCGTTGGTGCGCACCTCGAGGCGCCGGTACTTGTCCGTCAGCTGCATCAACTTGCCGAAGTCGCCCGACAGCTCGGCGTCCTTGGTGGCGATGGCGCCGGCGAAGACTTCACCCGTCGAGCCGTCGAGGGAGATCCACTCGCCTTCCGCGTACTCGGTCCCGTCGATGGTCATGGTGCGCGCCTTGTAGTCGACGTGCACGGCGCCGGCGCCGGAGACGCAGCACTTCCCCATCCCGCGCGCCACCACGGCGGCGTGCGACGTCATCCCGCCGCGGGCGGTGAGGATCCCCTTGGCGACGTTCATGCCGCGCAAGTCCTCGGGCGATGTCTCCTGCCTGACGAGGATGACGGCCTTCCCCTGCTTGGCCCACTCCTCCGCTTCGTCGGCGAAGAAGACGACCTGTCCGCTCGCCGCGCCGGGCGACGCGGGGAGGCCGCGGGCGATCGCCTTGGCGGCGCGACGCGCCTTGTCGTCAAAGATGGGATGCAGGAGGTCGTTGAGCCGTTCCGGCACCACCCGCCCCAGCGCCGTCTTCTCGTCGATCATCCCCTGCTGCAGCATCTCCATCGCGATGCGCACCATGGCGGCGCCGGTGCGCTTGCCGTTGCGCGTCTGGAGCATCCACAGCTTCCCTTCCTGGATGGTGAACTCCAGGTCCTGCATGTCGCGGAAATGGTTCTCCAGGTTGTGTTCGCAGGTGATGAGCTGCTGGTACAGCTCGGGCATCAGCTCCTCGAGCGAGGGGTACTTCGCCTTGCGCTCGTCCTCGCCCACGCGCGCCAGCTCGGCCCAGCGGCGCGAGCCGATGAGGGAGATCTGCTGCGGGGTGCGGATGCCGGCGACGACGTCCTCGCCCTGAGCGTTGACGAGGAACTCTCCGTTGAACAAGTCCTCGCCGGTGCCCGCATCGCGCGTGAAGGCGACGCCCGTGGCACTCGAGTTCCCGAGGTTGCCGAAGACCATCGCCTGCACGTTGACCGCCGTCCCCCACGACGCCGGGATGTCGTTGAGCTCGCGGTAGACACGCGCGCGGTCGTTGTTCCAGCTCTCGAAGACGGCGACGACCGCCCCCCACAGCTGCTCCCACGGATCGGCCGGGAAGTCGCGCCCGATGCGTGCGCGGATGAGTGCCTTGAAGCGGGCGACGAGCTCCTTGAGGTCGTCGGCATCGAGGTCGGTGTCGAGCGAGACCCCCTTCTTCTCCTTCATCATGTCGATGATGACCTCGAAGGGGTCGTGGTCTTCCTTCGAGACGGGCTTGAGCCCCATCACGACGTCGCCGTACATCTGCACGAAGCGGCGGTACGAATCCCAGGCAAAGCGCGGATTGCCGGACTTGGCGGCGAGTCCCTCCACGGCCTCGTCGTTGAGGCCGAGGTTGAGGATGGTGTCCATCATCCCCGGCATCGACGCGCGGGCGCCGGAACGCACCGACAGGAGCAACGGATCGGCCGAGTTGCCGAAGGTGCGTCCCATCTCCTGTTCGACGAAGGCGACGCCGGCTTTCACCTCGGCTTCGATGAGGGCGAGCGCCGCGGCCTTGCCCTGCTCGGAGTACACCGTGCAGGCCTCGGTGCTGATGGTGAAGCCCGAGGGGACCGGGATGCCGAGCCGGCACATCTCGGCGAGGTTGGCCCCCTTGCCGCCGAGGAGGTTCTTCATGGAGGCGGCGCCCTCGGTGCGGGCGTGGCCAAAGACGTAGACGTATTTCGGGGCAGCGGCGGCGGTGGTCATGACGGCACCTTGGGACGACCGGTGGAAACGATTTCTGTGACGGATGCGCGTCGGGCGCACCTCATTAGAAGGAGCGGCGCGGAGGCGCCGGCGGGTGTCAGCGGCGCCCCGACCGATTGTGGTGTGATTGTCCCGTCTTTAGGAGGCGGCTCGCGACAATCCGGGGCCCGGAGGCAATCATGTGTTTCCCGCGGGGTCACAACGCCTTGCAAGTCGGATGGTTACGACCTCCTAACCCGCCACGCCACGACGCGCATCATCAACTCCGAAATTGACTCGACGTTCGAGTGCGTGGTCGACGTACCCACGGCGTTGACATGGAAGGCGGGGATCGAACCGCAACACCCGATGCCAAGGTTCCGTCCCCACGCGTGGATGGCGGTCGGGTGCGAGATCGACCTGCGTCCGGGCGGGACGTTCCACACCACAACGCAGTGGCCCGCGGGAGGGCGCCTTCAAGAACCGCCGAACGCCTCCTCGGCGTCGTGCGGGATCGGAGGTTCGTGTGGACCGAAGCGCTGGAGCCTGGATTGCGCCCGGCGCGCTGCGGTCTCATCGCCGGTGACGGTGGCTGACGGCACCGGCGTCATCGCCCTCGAGTCGTTAGGCGCGGGCCGCAGGCCGATACAGGGCGCGACTCGACCGGCGGTGACGCCGCGAGCCACGGGTGGCGTTATCATTTCCCCCGAGCGCTCGCTCCGCGTGGTGCGTACGCACGCGGGAGGCGCCTCTCCCCGCCCGACTCCACCCTGTCACGCCCGCCCCAGATGTCCACTGCACGCCCGTTCCGTACGATGGCCCTCGCCACCGGATGCGTCAGCATCGCCGTGGCGTCCTCCGTTCTCCACGCCCAGGCTGGGGCGGGAAAAGGGAAGGGGGCCGCACCGACAGCGACCGTCGCCGCCGCTGCCCCCACGCGCTTCGACTCCTCGGTCTTCAAGGCGATCTCGTGGCGTAACGTGGGGCCGATGCGCGGCGGTCGCGCCAACGCCGTCGCCGGGATCCCGTCGATGCCGCTGACCTACTTCGCCGGCTACACCGGCGGTGGTGTCTGGCGCACCGACAACGCCGGGCTGTCGTGGCGCAACATCTCCGACGGCTTCTTCACGACGAGCACGGTCGGGGCGATCGCGGTGGCACCGAGCGATCCGAACGTCATCTATGTCGGATCCGGCGAGCATGCGATTCGTGGGCAGTCGTCGACGTACGGCGACGGCGTCTACAAGAGCACCGACCAGGGAAAGACGTGGGTGAACGTCGGCCTCGCTGCGACGAAGCAGATCTCGCGCGTCGCGGTGCACCCGAACAATCCGGACATCGTTTACGTCGCGGCGCAGGGTGACCGCTGGAAGGGGACGGCGGAGCGTGGCGTCTACCGCTCGACCGACGGCGGGAAGAACTGGACGCTCGTGCTCAAGGGAGAGAACGGGACAAGCGGCGCGGCGGGGATGTCGATGGATCCGAATAACCCGCGCATCATCTATGTGGCGATGTGGGATCACCAGCGCACGCCGTGGATGGTGCGCTCCGGCGGCGCGGGGAGTGGGATCTGGAAGACGACCGACGGCGGTGACACGTGGACGCGCCTCACCGAGGGGCTCCCGAAGCTGATGGGGAACCTCGACGTCGCGGTCTCGCCGGCCAACTCCGAGCGCGTGTACGCCATCGTCGAAGCGGAGAAGGGCGGGCTCTATCGGAGCGACGACGCCGGGAAGACGTGGCGCCTGTTGAGCGAGGATCGCCTGATCCAGACGCGCTCGTGGTACTACATGGACGTCATCGCCGATCCGCAGAATGCGGACGTCGTGTGGATCATGAACGCGCCGGTGCTCAAGTCGATCGACGGCGGAAAGACGTTCGCCGTGGTGAACGCGATGCACGGCGACAACCACGGGCTGTGGATCAACCCGCAGAACTCGAACTACCTGATCAACGCCAACGACGGCGGCGCGTCGGTCTCGCTCGACGGCGGGAAGAGCTGGAGCACGCAGGACAACCAGCCGACGGCGCAGTTCTATCACGTGACGGTCGACGACGACTATCCGTACAAGCTGTACTCGGGGCAGCAGGACAACTCGTCGGTGATCATCCAGTCGCGTTCCGACGGCTTCATGATCACGGAGCGCGAGTGGCGCAACGGCCCGGGGTGCGAGAGCGCCAACATCGGCGTGAGCGGGAAGCGTTCCCGGTATGTGTACGGCGGCTGCTACCAGGGGCTCATCGACGAGCTGGACCAGGAGACCGGGTTGTCGCGCGACATCATGGCGTACCCGGAGATGAACCTCACGGAGCCGACCAACAAGACGCGCTACCGCTTCAACTGGACGGCGCCGATCCTCGTCTCGCAGCATGACGAGAACGTCATCTACCACGGCGGCAACGTCCTCTTCCGCTCCCGCGATCGCGGGCAGTCGTGGGCTTCGGTGTCGGGCGACCTGACGAAGAACGACAAGACGCGCCAGGGATGGGGGGGCGGCCCCATCACGAACGAAGGAGCGGGCGGCGAGGTCTACGGTGCGATCTTCGTGATCGAGGAATCGCCGCACGACGCAAAGACGCTCTACACCGGGAGCGACGACGGTGTCGTGCAGCTGACGAGAGACGGCGGGGCGACGTGGACCAACATCACGCCCCCCACCGCCGGCGACGGGATGGTGAACGAGCTCGAAGTCTCGCCGCACGATGCGGCGACGGTGTATGTCGCGTACCGCCGAGACCGTATGGGCGATCCGGCGCCGCTCGTCTATCGTTCGACGGATTACGGGAAGACGTGGGCGCTACTGGTGAACGGGCTGCGCGCGGGTGAGCCGGTGCGCGTCGTCCGCGAGGATCCGGAGCGCAAGGGACTGCTCTACGCCGGGACCGAGACCGCGGTCTACATCTCCTTCGACGGCGGTGCGAAGTGGCAGCTCTTCTCGGGCAATCTCCCGGTTGTCCCGGTGACGGACCTCGAGGTGCGGCATGGGGACCTCATCGCCTCGACCGAGGGGCGCGCCTTCTGGATCCTCGACGACTTGTCGGTGATCCGTCAGTACGCCGACTCGCTCGCCACGGCGCCGGTACACCTCTACAAGCCGCGACTGGCGCGCCTGACCGGGGGCGGCGGTGGCTTTGGCGGTGGTGGCAATTCGATGGTCGGACGCAATCCGCCGAGCGGAGCCGTGGTGTACTATCGATTGGGGAGCGCGCCCGACAGCGCGACCGCGGTACGCCTCGAGTTCCTCGACGCGAAGGGAACGGTGATGCGTTCCTACTCCAACAAGGAAGGGCAGGGACCGGCGCGACTCGCGCCCAAGGCCGGCTACAACGTGTTCGCGTGGGATCTCCGCCGTCCGGCGCCGACGCAATTGCCGGGCGTCCTCCTCTTCGGGGCACCGGGAGCCGGGGCCCAAGTGCTGCCGGGGACGTACACCGTGCGCCTAACCGTTGGCAGCACCACGCAGTCGCAGACGTTCGAGGTGCAGCAGGATCCGCGGCGCGTGACGCCGATGCCGCAGCTCGCGGAGCGCGACTCGGTGGCCAACCTGCTGGTCTCGCGCATCGGGGAGATTCACGACGCCGTGCTGCGCGTGCGCGACCTCAAGACGCAGGTGCAAGGATTCGTGACGCGTACCAAGGACGCCGACAGCGCCAAGGCGATTGCGGCGATGGGCGGGACGATCACGAAGAAGCTCGAGGCGGCCGATCCCAAGCTGACCACCAAGGCCTCGAACGGGCAGGACATCATCAACTACGCCAACGGGATCAACGGGCAGTACGGCTTCCTGCTCGGCCAGCTGGAAGGGAACCCAGTGCTGACGCAGGGGGTCAAAGAGCGGCTGGCTGAACTGGAGAAGCTGTGGAGTGCGCTCCGGAGCGAGGTGGACCAGATCGAGACGGTCGACATCGCGGCGTTCAACAAGCTCCTGCAGGCCAGCAAGGTCGAGGGGGTCATCGGGAAGAAGAAGCCCGGGACGGTCATGTAGCGTCCCCTCGACTTATGTTTATGGTGGCGGCTCGACTCCCCGCAGTGGCGGGGGGGTGGGCCGCCACCGTTGCCTGCCGGACCATCTTCCTGCCATGACCGTACTCCGCACCCCTCGCCCGTCTCGGGCCACCCGCTGGATCCCTGCGACTTTCCTGCTCGTGGCCGCCGCCGTGGCGTGCAACGGGAGCGACGCCAATTCCCCGTCCATCCCCGCAAAGATGACCCGCGTCAGCGGCGACTCGCAGTCGGTGGCGGCCGGGACGTCGCTCGCCGCGCCAATGGTGGTGAAAGTGCTGGCGCAGAACGGGTCGCCGATGCTCGGGCAGACGGTGACGTGGTCGCTGGAGACAGGGACGAGCGGGACGCTCCCGTCGTCGACGAGCCTGACGGACGTGAACGGGCAGGCCTCGATTTCCTTCAATGCCGGGCAAGTGGCGGGGAAGGCCGAGGTGACGGCGACCGTGGGATCGCTCGCCGGGCTCAAGTTCACGCAGACCATTGTCGCCGGGCCGGCATCCGGATTGGTGAAGTTCGCGGGGGACAACGCGGCGGCACTCGTGAACGCCGGGGTCGGGCTCGTGGTGAAGGTGACCGACCAGTACGGGAACGCGGTCTCCAACGCGACCGTGTCGTGGGAGGTCACGAGCTCCGGCGGGACGCTGAGCGCGGCAACGAGCACGAGCAACACCGCCGGGCTGGCAACCATCACGCTGACCGTGGGGGCGACACCGGGGACCTACACCGTGAAGGCGACAAGCGGGAGCCTCCCGGCGGCCAACTTCACCGTGACGGCGATCTAGCCGCTGGCGAGCGCTCGACGCTCGGTACGACGCTCGGTACGACGCTCGCGCGGTACGACGCTGGCGCAGCGCGAGAAAGCTGCGAGGCGCTGCGATGATTGCAGCGCCTCGCGTGTTTGTGGGGGTCTTGTACCGGAGGCGTGTCCATTGGGCAGGGACCGGCGTATCCCCCACCCCGGTACGACACCCTGCACCAGGAGACTCCACCCCATGATCCACCCCACCGTTTCATCTGCACGACCGGTACGAGTCGCCGCGGCAGCCGCTGTGCTGCTTGGCGTGGCGGCGTGTGCCGATTTCCTCGGTACGGGCTCGCAGAGTCCGACGATCAACCAGTCGCTGACGGCGGCGTTCAGCACCGTCCCGGTCGGCTTCAGCAACAACGCATCAACATACGGCGGCGACGCCGATGGCATGGCCTCGCTCTGGCTCCCTGGCCCGGGCGGACATGGCTTTGGGCGTGAGGGGTTGATGGGCGGCGGGCTCGGTGATGCCTTTGCGGGCGGCATCGCGGCCAACGCCTCGATGGCCGGAGGCGGCCGTCGTGGTCCGTTCGGCGGAAGGTTCGGCGGCGCCAAGACGTGCGAAGGGGCGTTCAACGCCGGCACGGGGTGGTTTGTCTGCACCCCCGTCACCAACAACGGCATCACGTTCAACCAGCAGATCCAGTACAAGAACGCGGCGGGGACGGTGCAGTCAGCCCTGGACACGGCGACGACCAACTCGGTGCAGGTGAAGTCGACCGTGGCCGGGACGATCTCCTTCGTGCGCGACTCCACCCGGGGGTCGTGGGAAGGGCGCAAGGGGCCGCCGCACTTCGGGCACCTGATTGGTGACTCGACGACGGTGCTCACCGCGAACACGACGCTCAACCACTCCAGCGACCGCACGGTGACCGGGCTCGCCACCGGGAGCACCAAGCGCACGGTGAACGGGACGTCGCAGGGCGAAGAATCGACCACCGGGACGTCGAGCAAGGGGAACTTCACCGCCAAGCGTGTCGCGGCCGACACGAGCAAGGGGGTCGAGGTTCCGATCGTCGACGGCAAGCCGACCTATCCGACGGCCGGCACGGTGATCCGCGTGATGAATGCGTCGGTCACCTTCGCGGGCTCGGCGGCCACCACCGCCTCGCGCAAGGAAGTGATCACGTACGACGGAAGCGCCACGGCCAAGGTGGTGATCACGATCAATGGCGACACCAAGACGTGCACGATGGCGCTCCCGCGCGGCCGCCCAGTCTGCCCGTGACGCGCGTGCTCGTCAGCTGCAATCGCGGCAGCACCCTGTAGCACCCTGTAGCACCCCGCAGGACCCTGCAGCACGACGCCCCTCGCCGGCCGTTCCGGCGAGGGGCGTCGTGCGTGCGCACGTCGGCCGATCGCCGCGCGTGCACCTGCCGAGCCTAACGCCGACCCGTCGGGCGGACGGGGCGCCGTGCGGCGGGGTGCGTGGCATTCTTCGCCCGCGGCTTGGCGGCGGCGCGTGCCTCGGGACTCTCCGGGTCGACGACCTGGGCGAAGCGCTTCATGTTCTCGGTCATCGGGACGGCCTTGAGGCGCCACCGGTTGTGGATCGAGTTCCACGGCCCGCCGGTGTACGCACGCGCCGCGCGATAGCCCGCCGCCCGCACCGCCGAGTCGCCCTGCGGCGCGAGGACACCGAAGGGATAGGAGAAGTACTCAGTGGCGCTGGTGCCGAGGTTCTTCTGCAGCGCCTCGCGGCTCCCGGTGACCTCCTCGTGCATCTGCTTGGCGTCCTTCATCTTGTCCACACGCACGTGCAGTGACGTGTGGGATCCGATGGTGAAGCCGCCCTGTTGCAGCTCGCGGAGCTGCGCCCACGTGAAGTAGCGCGGGTTGCGGTCCATCGCGTGCGTGAACGGGAAGAACGTCGCGGTGAAGCCGAGCTTCCTGAGGACGGGGACGGCGCTATGCAACTGGTTGACGCGCCCGTCATCAAAGGTGATCACGACGGACTTGGGCGGGAGCGTGCGCTTCCCTTCCAGCGCCTCGACCAGCGCAGTGAAGGAGACGACCGGGATCTGGTGGTCCTTGAGAAACTGCATCTGCGCCGCGAAGACCTCGGGACGCATGGTGAGGTCGGCGCCGCGCACGGCTCGCCCTTCGACGGCCGATTGGATGTTGTGATAGACGAGGATGGGGACGCGGAGCGAGTCGGGGACACGTCCCTGCTGCGCGACGGGGGCCATCAGGAGCGGGACGAGCACGGGCAGGACTGCCGGGATCACGACGGGCAGGGGCACTGGCATGACGACAGGGTTCGCAGCGAACGAGGGGAGTGCGGCAACAGCGGTGGATCGATCGACGGGATCTTACACGGGAAGGGCCTCGAAGGCGTAGCCGCGCGCCAGGAGTTCGGGAATGATGCGCCGGAGGGCGCCCGCGGTCTGTGTGCGATCACCCACGGGATTGTAGCCGTCGCCGTCATGCAGGAGGACGATGCTCCCCTGCCGCACGCCGTCGATGGTGCGACGTGCGATCTCATCTGCACCGGGGCGATCGCTATCCCAGACGCCGAGTGACCATCCCACGCAGCGCTGCCCGAGGCGGCGCGCGGCGGGGGCCACGAAGGGAGAACGGAAGCCGTGCGGGGCGCGAAAATGGCGGGGCGCGACGCCACAGGCATCGACGATGGCGCGCGTGCCGGCAGTGAGGTCGGCGGCGGCACGGCCGGGGCCGGCGAGGTGCAGGCGCCGGTGGGCGTAGCCGTGGTTCGCCACCAGGTGTCCCTCGGCGACGACGCGGCGCACGAGTGCGGGCCATCGCTCCACGTGCCGTCCCAGGAGGAAGAAGGTCGCGGGGACGCCGTGATCGGCGAGCACGTCGAGGATCCGCGGGGTCGCGTCGGCGTTGGGGCCGTCGTCGAAGGTGAGGGCGAGGCGCATCCCGCCACCCGGCAGTCGTGACAGGACGCGACCAAAGAGGTTGCTGTTGCGGTGGAAGGCGGCGTAGCTCCCCGCGCCGACAAGGGCGAGCGGAGTGAACGAGGCGAACGCTTCCAGTGGCGCGAGCGAGAGCGTCATGCCACCTGCTCCACACCGATGTTGCAGCCAGCGCGTGCATAGGCGTCGAGCACCTGCGTGGCGACGACCGACCAGCGGAAGTCGTGCGCGCGCCGCAGTCCGTGCGCCGTGAGGCGCGCGCGAAGCGAGTGATCGCGCAGTACGTGCACGAGCGCCTGGGCGAGGGCGCCGACGTCGCGGGGCGGGTGCATGATGGCCTCGCGTCCCGGTGTCACGACGCTCCGAAAGCCGGGGAGGTCGGTGCAGACGATCGGCGTCCCCGCTGCCATCGCCTCGAGCAGCGTGACGCCGAACGAGGCGCGCGTGGTGGGGCAGGCGTACACCGTGGCGGCGGCGTAGTACGCGGCGCGTTCGGTGGTGAGCGCCCCCGCGAAGTGAATCGCCGGATTGTCGCCGGCCAGTGCGCGATAGTGCCGGCCTAACGCGCCGTCGCCAACGATGACCAGTCGCGCCAGCGGGAGGGCGCGCTGCACGAGCGGGAGGGCCTCGATGAGCAGCCCCAGTTCGTTGCGCGGGTCGAAGCGCCCGACGAAGAGGATGGTGGGGATGTCGGCGGGAATGCATGCCGGTCGCGGCAGCCCGGGACGGAACTCGTGCGTGTCGATGCCGTTGGGGATGATCTCCCACTCGGCGTCGAAGTAGCGCGCGTGCGCCTCCGCTGCAGCTGGCGAGACGGCGACGGCGAGATCGAGCTTGTCGAGCCGGCGCTGGAAGAAGCGGCGTCCCCGTTCGTAGGCGCGCGAGCTGGGGAACCAGGTGTGGAAGGTTCCGACCACCGGGACCTGCGCTGCGTCGATGGCCGCCATGGGGAGCGTCGGCGCGAGCGGACAGTGCACGTGCACGAGATCGTACCGACGCTCGCGGAAGAGCGCGCGCAACCGGTCGCGGAGGCGCCACGCCATGGTGAGTCGCGCCATGGAGGCGTTGCAGCGGATGGGGAGCGAGCGCCCCACGCGGATGACGTGCGCGCGCACGTCGGCCGCGTCGATGGTCGAGGTGACGATGTCGACGTGACACCCCATGTGCCGCAGTTCACGCGAGAGGTAGTGGACATGCTCGGTCACGCCACCCAGGTGCGGGTAGTAGTACTCGGACACCATGGCGATGCGCGGTGCCGAGGCCGGGGTGAGAAGGGAAGCGTCGGGAGTCACACGGTCGAGGGCTGGGCGTTCCATCGCCGCCTGGCGCTCGCGTCTCGTGACGCGGCGGCCGATGGTGGCACGATCGCGGCGACGCTAGCACCGCTCGCCTAGACGGCAGATGACAAGCCCGCGCCCGGGACGTCCTCCGTCCGCCGCTATCGCCACCCCCCTTCGCCCCGTAGCATACCCCCACTCGCCTTCTCGCCGTCCCGACCTCTCGTCTTCTCCCAGAAATGCGCGGCGCCGATCTCCTCATGCGCTCCCTCGCCCAGGCGGGCGTCGAGCTGTGCCTGGCCAACCCGGGCACGTCGGAAATGCACCTGGTCAAGGCGCTCGATGCCGCGCCCGGCATGCGGGCGATCCTCACGTTGCACGAGGGGGTGGCGAGCGGGGCGGCCGACGGATGGGGGCGGATGACCGGGCGGCCGGCGAGCACGCTGCTCCACCTGGGGCCTGGGTTGGCGAACGCCCTCGCCAACCTGCATAACGCGCGGCGTTCGGCGACGCCGGTGGTGAACATCGTCGGCGACCATGCGACGTATCACCTGGCCAACGATCCCCCGTTGCACAGCGACCTTCCGGCGCTCGCGCGTGCTTCGTCGGCGTGGGTGGAGTCAGTGCCCACGCCCGAGGCGATGGCCGATGCCGGGGCGCGCGCCGTCCAGGCGTCGATGGGGCCACCGGGGGCGATCGCGACGCTCATCGTCCCGGCGGATGCGGCGTGGGGATCCGTGGAGGATGCGGCCGGAGAGGAGGCGCTGCGGGCGGCGGCCCGGACATTCGGCGTTCGCGCCGCCGCCCCGTCAGCCGCAAGCATCGATGGCGTGGCGCAGGCACTGCGTTCCGGTGAGCCGGCGGTGCTCCTGCTGGGCGGACGAGCGGTGCAGCCGGCCAATGCGGAGCGCGCCGGGCGCGTGGCCGCCGCGACCGGGGCCAAACTGTGCAGTGCGCCTTTCTCGGCCATCGCCCCGCGCGGCGCTGGGAGCGTGGCCACCGAGCGCCTTCCGTATTTCCCGGAGATGGTGCTGCAGCTCCTCGCGGGGGTGAAGCATCTCATCCTCGTCGACGCCCCCGCGCCGGTGGCGTTCTTCGCCTATCCGGGGCTGCCGGGGCGCCTGGTGCCGGAGGGATGCACCGTGCATGTGCTGGCCAGTGGGGGCGACGATGTCACGGCGGCGCTCGACGCGCTGGTGGTCGCGTGCGGGGCGGGGAGCGCACAAGCGCTGCGCGTGCCGCGCGCCGTCCCGCCCGTGGCCAGCGGTGCCATCACCCCGGCCACGTTCGCCCAGACGCTGGCGGCGACGCTTCCCGAGGGGGCGATCGTCTGCGACGAGGCGATCACGAATCGCTTTCCGTCGTTGGCCGCCACGGTGGGGGCGGCGCCCCATGACTGGCTCGACCTCACCGGTGGGGCGCTGGGGCTCGGGATGCCGATGGCGCTGGGTGCCGCGCTCGCGTGCCCCGGGCGGCGCGTGGTGAACCTGCAGGCCGACGGGAGCGCGATGTACACGCCGCAGGCGCTGTGGTCGCTGGCGCGCGAAGGCACGGACGTGACGACGATCGTGCTGGCCAACCGCCGCTATCGCATCCTGGAGTACGAGTTGATGCGGTTGCAGCTGACCGATGCGGCGCGCGGGCGTTCCCTCACCGATCTCTCGACGCCGCCCATCGACTTCGTGCAGCTGGCGGGTTCCCTCGGCGTTCCGGCGGTGCAGGTGACGACTGCGGAGGCGTTGGGCGAGGCGCTGCGGCGTTCGTATGCGACGCCCGGGCCGCAGGTGATCGAGGCGGTCATCGTCGAGTAGCCGGAAGACGAGACGCCTGCGGCAGCGGCGCCGGCGGCGGCCATGCGGCCATGCGGCCACCGCCAGCGCAGGTTTGGCGCGCGGGAGCTACCGGCGAATCCACGCCGGGGCGTACGCCCCGCTCCACGCCGGGTTCACCGTGCGCAGGCGGACGCCGGTGCCATCCGGGCGCATGGTGTAGAGGTTCGCCACGCCGCGGCCGGCGAGCGTGGTCCCGGAGAAGGCGATGTGCTGGCCATCGGGGGCCCAGGCCGGGGCGCGCTGGTCGCCCGGGAGGGCGAGGCGTTGCACCGCGCCCGAGGCGACGTCCACGAGCATCAGGTCCTCGCCGTGCGTGTCCGGGGTGGCCGTGTTCCACCGGGTGAAGGCGATGGTTGTCCCGTCGGGTGACCAGGTGGGGTCGCTGTCGAAGCCGGCGTCGGTGGTCACCTGGTGCGCGTTGCTCCCGTCGGCGTTCATCACCCAGACCTTGTGCTGCCCGTTGACGGCGCCGATGAAGGCGATGCGCGCGCCGTCCTGCGACCACGCCGGGCTGCTGATGTCCGTCATCGTGGCGGGGATGCCGGCGGTGAGGATGCGACGCCCGGTGCCATCGGGGCGAATGACGGCAAGGTTCGCGCGTTCGACGTCGTTGGCCGCGATGCGGAAGAGGATCAGCGTGCCGTCGGGGCTCCACTGCGGCTGCGTCTCGTAGCCGTCGTCACTCGTCAGGCGCTGCATCCCGAGTCCGTCGCGACGGACGACATAGAGGTCGTGCTGCGGCATCCCGGTGGTGGGATTCACCTGCCCCACGGCGAAGACGAGACGGCCACCGTCGGGCGAGGGAGACGGATCGCGCGAGACGTTGCCGGCGTTGAGGCGCACCGGCGCGGCGTTGCTCCCGTCGAGCGCGAGCGTGTAGAGCTCCGACGTGGTCGCGTTGGCCGGGGTGCGCGCGTAGAGGAGGTCGAAGGCCGGGCGCGGCGCGACGGTGAAGGTGTACGACGCGTTCTTGCCGTCGACCGTGGCGGTGATGGTGACGCGCCCGGCGCCGAGCGCCTGAACCGCGGCCAGCATCGGATTGTTGGCCTCGACGGTGGCGATCGCGGGGGCGCTGGAGCTCCACGTCACGATGCGCTGGATGGGGAGGTCGTTCTCACCGACGAGCGCGACGCCGGCAAACGCGGTCTCGCCCGGTTCCATCCCGTCGAGATCGGCGTCGATCGTGATGGTCTTCACGGGGACCGGGGCGACGCGCACCCCCACCGTGGCGACCTTTCCCTCGATGGTGGCGGTGACGTTGGCTGTCCCCTGTCCGCGCGCCTGCAGTGTGCCGTCAGCCGCAACCGCGACCACGGCGGGACGGCTCGACTGCCACGTGACGGCGCGTCCGGGGAGCGCCATCCCCTGGGCGTCGAACGCCGTCGCCGTGAGCTGCGTCGTCCCGTTCCACGGCAGCGGCACCTCGTCGTCGGCGCTGAGGCGCACCTCGGCGACGGGGATGCGCGCCACGTCGACCACCGCCGCACCCTGCTTTCCTTCACTGGTCGCCGTGATCGTGACCTGTCCGGCCGCCAGCCCGGTGACGGCGCCGTTCGCGGCCACCGTGGCGATGTCGGCGTTGGATGAGCTCCACGTCACGGCGCGCTCGAGCGGCCGGTTGCTGGCATCGCGCGGCGTGGCGACGAGCGCGACCACGCCTCCCTCGAAGATCGAGACGTGTGTCGGCGCCACGTCGACCGTGGCCACGGGGGCCGGGAGCGGCGCCGGTGCCGCCGTCTCGCTGTCGCCGCAGGCCATCGCGGCGGTGAGGGCCAGGACCATCCCAATGCGCACCCCGTACTGCCATCCGTACCGCGACGCGGTACCCCACCATGTCCGCAACATGCGACTGACTCCCGCTATGAGGTTCACGCCCGCGGCATCGAGTGAAGGGCTCGAGCTCGCTGAGGGGGCGTTGATGTGGGGGAGAAGGTGGCGGGGGGCGATTAGCGGGGTGCTTAGCGCACGGTGCGTCGCAACCGGACACGCGATCGCGATGGAGCGCCGCTGGCGGAGCGAGGTTGGCGGAGCGTCCGCGGCGCGGGGTACGGCGACACCCCGCGAGGGAATCACCGACACCCGCCGCGCCGCTCCGTTCTTACATAACTACAGAGTTATATAAATCGACCGGTGCCACTGGAGGGACGATGCCTGGCGATGCCCTGCACCACGAGGCCCAGCACCACGAGGCCCAGCACCACACTCCCCGCACCATCCGCGCGTGGCCCATGATCCTGCTCCTTACAGGGAGCGCGATCTTCTTCGGCGCGACACCGCTGAGGGCACAGGGCGACTCAGCGCGCGCGTCGCAGCTTGCCCAGGGGAAGCAGCTCGTCTCCACGGTCTGCGTTGCCTGCCACACGGAGCAGCCGCCACCCAAGCTGGCGCCGCCGCTCGCGCACGTGTCGCGCCGCTACCGCATGATGCACCAGGGGGATCGTGAGAAGGCGCTGGCGCGCATCGTGGCCTGGATCAAGGCACCGGCCAAGGAGAAGTCGCTGATGCCGGCGATGGCGATCGAGCGCTTCGGGCTCATGGCGCCGCTTCCACTCCCCGACAGCCAACTACAGGCAGCGGCCGCTTACGTGTGGTCGCTCTCCGAGAGCGACTCGACCATGGGGACCATGGGTGGCATGGGCACCATGCGAGGGATGCAACACGGGCGCATGGCCGACACGTCGAAGATGAAGGACACCACCGACAGGAAACGCCCGTAATCCCGCTATCGACGGGACAGATCGGTACGTTAGGTGTATGATTCGACGTGCGCCGATCGCGGCGCTCACGGCGTTCATGGCGCCCGCGGCGCAAACGACCTACCGGGAGGCTGACTGCATGGCATCGCTCGCAAAGACAGCGCAGAAGGCAAAGAAGGCAGTCCTCAAGAAGGAGCAGGCGGTCGAGAAGTCGGTGAAGAAGGCGGTCACGAAGGGCGTCGCAAAGGCCGAGAAGGGGGCCAAGGCGCTGGCGACCAAGGTGGCCGACAAGGTCACCGGGCGCGACAAGAAGAAGAAGGCGATCAAGAAGGCCGTCGTGGGCGCCGCGGTCGTCGCGGGGCTGGCCGCCGCCGGGGTCGCGGTCGCGAAGGCGCGAAAGAAGAGATAGGGGCGGACGGGGGACGGGGAACGGGAGA
>JAXLXW010000004.1:0-521297 GCA_046327755.1 Gemmatimonadaceae bacterium | reverse complement strand
TACGCGTAGCCAATCCGCTGCCATCGGTTGTCCGGATCGGCCTGCTCATACCGCGCCCGCCGCGCCTCGCGATCCTTGGCTTCGAGCATCGCGAGGTGATAGATCGTGAGGTCGGTGGTGGGAAAGCGCCCGTTGCGCAGCCCCTGCATCGGCGCTTTATGGGCGTGCAGCTCGCGAGGGTCGAACTCGTGGTCGGCGCGCAGGCGAAAGAAACGCGCGATCATCTTCCGTCCCCAGATCCCGTCCGCGCGATACTGCCCGCGAGCATCCCACAGCTCGCGCAGCCGCACGGCATACGCCGAGTAGCCGAGGAGATTCCCTCGTGCGATCACACGCTCGGCGCGCGCGCGGAAGCCATCCTCCAACCGCTCGTCGGCATCCAGGCAGATCACCCAGTCGCCCGTGTGCCGCAACGCCGCGGCAATGAGCGCCCGGTGATTGCCGACCTCATCCCACCCGGGACGATCGACCGGGTTCCGCACCAGCTCGAGCACCGCTGCGTGAGCGCCTAACAACTCGGCGCTGCCGTCGGTCGAGCCGTCGTCCAGCGCCACGATCCCGTCCACTTGCGGCGCCACGTTGCGCAGGAAGCCGGGGAGGTAGCGCATCCCGTTGCGCACTGCGATCAGCGCGAGGATCCGGTGGCGACGCGCACCGGTCCACGGAGGACCCCAGCTGGGAATCATGCCGGCTCACGCATCGGTGCCCGACCCCAACGCGTACAACTCCTCCATCGGGAGGTGCTGCACCGACGCCCAGTCGGCCTGCGCCGCCACGCGCCCGTCGTTGAGCACCACCACGCGGTCGCACACCGAAATCGTCCGGTGATGATGGCTGATGAGGAGCGTCGTCGAGCGCCCGGAGCGCGCCTTGATGGTCTCCAGGATCGCCGTCTCCGACACGCCATCGACCGCGTTCGTCGCCTCGTCGAGCACCAGGATCTCCGGCTCGCACAGGATCGCGCGCGCCAGGGCGATGCGCTGCCGTTGCCCCGCCGAGAGGCGCGTCGCGCCGGCGCCGATCAGCGTGGCATATCCCTTCGGCAACTCGGCGATGAAGTCGTGCGCCTCCGCCAGCCGCGCTGCGCGTTCGACTTCGGATTGAGGGGCGTTAGGCCTGGCGTAGGCGATGTTCTCGAACACCGTCGCGTTCACCAGCTCCAGGTCCTGGCTCGCCACCGCGATGCGCCCGCGCCAGCTCGTGGGCTCGATGTCGCGCAGCGACACGTCGTCCACGCGAATCTCTCCCTCGCTCGGCGCCACCAGCCGCGTGAGCAGCTGCACGATCGTCGTCTTCCCGGCCCCGGAGCGCCCGATGAACCCAGTGGCCTGGCGCGCTGGGATCACGAAACTCGCCTCGCGCAGCACGTCGGCGGTGCGCGCCACCGTGTCGTAGGAAAACGTCACGCGGTCGAAGGTGATCGCTGTGGCAAGCGGCGCGTACGTGACGCTCCCCTTTGGCGCCGCAGACGTCACGTCGCGCTCCAGCAGCTGCGCTACCGCTTCCAGCGCACCGCTCCACCCCCACAGCTGCCCCCAGCTGGCCTGGAGGTTCCGCACATAGGGCTGCAGGCGGTGCAGCAGCACCATGAAGGTGGCCACGAGGGGAAAGCTGAACCCCCAGCGCCACGCCGACACGATGATGACGAGGAAGACCCCCGCGAAGAGGATCTCGCTCAACGGCGGCAGGAGCGCCGAGCGCGTCTGGAGGCGCAGCACCCCGGCGCGCACCGTGTCCGACGCCGTATCGAAGCGGTGCTGCTCGCGCGACTCCGCGTTGAACAGGCGGATGAGCTGCGCCGCGTGGATGATGTCGAGCATGCGCGCCGACAGCTTCCCGCTCTCGGCGCTCACCAGGCGGCTGGGCGCACGCAGTCGTTTGGCCAGGTAGCCGTGCACCACCAGCATGAAGACCAGCGCCACGCTGATGATCAGCGCCAGCTGCCACGACAGCGCGAGCAGGAAGCCGTAGAGGATCACCGCCGCGCACGCATTCACCAGGACGTTGAGCGTCGCGTTCACCGCATCGGCCGCGCGCCACGACTCGTTGGCGAAGATGTTCATCAGCGCCCCCGGCTCCTGGTCGCGGATGAAGGGATAGTGGGCGACGAGGAGACGATTGGCGATCTCGGTGCGGATGCGATGCCCCGCCTGCCCGCAGATGTAGGAGGAGAGCGCGGCGTTGGCGGCGGCGAGGAGGTTCTTGAGGAGGATGAGCGCGAACATCACCAGGGCGATGATCCCGATGCGCGCCGACGGTTCCATCCCTCCCGCGAAGTTCCGTAGCCACGTGGCCACTCCCGACCCGCCGATGTTCGCAGCGCCGGTCACCACCGCCAGCAGGGGGATCACGAGCCCGATCCCCAATCCCTCGAGCGCCGCGGCGGTGAGGCCGAGGAGCACGACGAGTGGCACGAGCGCGAGTTGCCGCTCGGAGAGCCGCCAGATGGGGAGGAGCCGGTGTCGGATGAAGTCCAGCATCAGGTGCAGCGGTCAGTTCACGGCGAGGGGCGCGCGAGTCGGCGACTGATGACGTCGCGCAGCGCCTGGGCGCGGTGCGCCCACGTGTGCCCCGATCGCGCCAGCGCCGCGGCCGCCGCCCCCATCGCCGCGAGCGTCGTGGGGGCATTCACCGCCCCCCGCAGCTTCTCGACGAGTTCGGCGTGCGAACGAAACGTGAGGCACGTCTCCCCGTCGCGAAAGCCGAGCGCGTCGAGGTCGTCCATCGCGTCGGCGATGGGGCAGCAGCCCGCCCCGGCCCCCTCGAAGAACTTGGCCATCGGCTCCAGCCCCGGGCGCATCGGCACGTCGCGCGCGAGTGAGCGCTCGCGCGAACGTGCAAGGGACTGCTCGAGCGCCGCGCGCCCCTCGGGAAGCCCGTCGAGCTCGGAGGAGATCGCCAGGCACCCCAGGAACTGGTTCAACCGCCCCCCCAGCTGCACGTACGACGTCGTGTCGATGCGCGTGAGCGGGATGTGCGCGTCGTGCAGCGCGCGCTCCGCCACCCGGCGGCAGGTGTAGGCGCTCCCATACGTGGCGATCCCGGAGCGCCGCCCGTCGCGCGTGGGGAAGCGCGCCGGCTCGAATCCCTTGGGGACCCAATCGGCGGCGATCCCGTCACCTGCAAGGCGCGCCTGGATCGCGCGCCCCGACGTCACCATCGCGTCGAAGCGATGCCGCCGGAAGACCGCAGGCCACTCGCCGTTGAGCGACGCGTCGAAGATCGTGCTGTAGTTCTGGATCACGTCGTGATCCATCAGGACGCGGAGCCCTGAGAAGCCGTCCCACGCCAGCGTCGGCGCCGCGCGCAGCCGCTTGAAGGCGACGAAGACGACGACGGCATCGTACTGCGAGAGCACCACCGCGCGATCGCTCGCCGCCAGCACCCCCGCGTCCAGCGCATTCAAGTCAGCCGCAGCGACCTCGAACTCGGGCAACTCGGCGACGCGATCGACGAAGTCCTGCTCGAACCGGGGGTAGGTGTAGGGATGGTGAAGAAGGAGAGCCCGCATTCGTCCAACTCACGCGTGCGGCCGCGGTATCAGCACGGGCCTCACTTCTTCCCCCGCACGTACTCCATCGTCGGGCCGAGCAGCCTCCCCTTGAGCGCCGTGATCTTCCCGGTCGCGTCGCGCACCGCCACGAATTGCGACGCTGCCGCACCCGCGGAGAAGAGGGTGTCTCGCGACGCCGCGTAGAGCGTGTCGGTGAGGATCTGCCCCGAGAAGGCGAGCGCCAGCTGCACCCCGGTCCCGGCGGGCTTGAGGTGGATGGTGAACGCCGGCGACGTCCATTCTCCCGAATACTCCGCGCGCGCGGCCACCGGCAGCGTCACGGTCGGCCGTCCGAAGTCGCCATACAGGAATCGCATCGCTCGGCTGAGCGCTCCGCCCACCACCGAGCCATGGCTCTCGTCCGGATACACTTGCGACGCCACACGGAGCGCGGGGAAGCTCCGCGTGAGCTCAGTCGCCATCCGCTTCGCGGGTGCCACCATCACCGAACTCTCCTTCGCGCCGACCGTGACATACGCCCGTCCATGCGGCTGCGTCGCCCCCTTCTTCGTGACCGGCACCCAGGAGAACGGGAGCTGGTTGTCCCACCACAGCGACGGCGACCCGATCCAGTAGCGCGAGAAGAACCCCGGTTCGTGCAGCAGCGCGTAGGTCGCGAACAGTCCACCTAACGAGTGTCCCCCGAGCCCGCGCCGAGTCGGATCGGCGCGATACTTGGCCTCCATCATCGGCACCAGCTCGTCCTTGAGGAAGGCCAGGAAGGCCGCGCTTCCGCCCCCGCCCGGCATCGCCCCCGCATTGGTCGGCGTGTAGTCCCTCGTGCGGCTGGC
This sequence comes from Gemmatimonadaceae bacterium, assembly GCA_046327755.1. GTDB lineage: Bacteria > Gemmatimonadota > Gemmatimonadetes > Gemmatimonadales > Gemmatimonadaceae > SCN-70-22. The sequence continues at coordinate 516,953 of JAXLXW010000004.1, read as the reverse complement.
GGCATAGGCAGGCGTGTAGCCCCGACCATCCGTCTCGGGATACCCCACCCCCACCACGATCACCGGCGACATCTCCCCGCTGACCCCCAGCATCGTCGTCGTCTCATGCAGCGTCGCGAAGGCCAGGTTCGCGTCGGTGATGACAAAGACCGGCGGCCGCACGCTCATCGTATCCAGCCCCTGAGGCAGCGAAACGTCGACGCGGTACTCGACGCCATTGCTCTTGGCCTTGAGCAGGAACCGATCGGTGCCGGAAACGGAGACCGGCGTCTGTGCGGGGAGGGTAGTGCCGAGCCCCAGGAAGAGGAGAGCCGAGATCAGGAGTCGTGCGCGCATGTCAGGGAATGGAAGTTGAGCCGCCGAAAGTACCCCCAACCCCCCCAATCCGCCACGCACTCCCCAGCTCCCCGATCGCCCCACGCGACGTCGCCGCCAGCCGAGGTGCCCACCCCTTCGCGCCTTCGTGTCTTCGTGTGAGACCGCCCTTGACCTCCGCGCATCGCGCGCCAACGCCCTCCCAACGCGCAACCTCACGCCCCTGTCCGCACTGAAATGATGACGCTCCCACGCCCGACGCGCGTTAGGCTCGCCCCATGCACTCTTGCGGGAGCAAGCCGAGATGGCGTACCCTCAACGCATGGCGACCGAATGGACCGCCGCGATGGTCGCGGCCCTGCCCGACGACGGCACGCGCTACGAGCTCCTCGACGGCGAGCTGGTGATCGTGCCATCGCCGTCATGGAATCACCAACGCCTCGCCTTGGCGATTCGGGATCTCCTCGCGCCGTACCTGCGCGCCCACGCGCTTGGCGAATCGATCGTCGCCCCGGCGGACGTCGAGTTTTCACCGCGCCGGCTGCTGATCCCCGACGTCTTCGTCGTCCCGCGTGCACCCGACGGCCGGCGCCCGCGCTCATTCGCCGACGCGCAGCGACTCCTCCTCGCGATCGAGGTGATCTCTCCCTCCACCGCCCGCCGCGACCGCGGTATCAAGCGCCGCATCTATATGGAAGAGCGCGTCGACGAGTACTGGATTGTCGATCCGGATGCGTGGTGCATCGAGCGATGGCGGCGAGGCGACGAGCGGCCGGAGATCGTGATGGATCGGCTGGAGTGGTGGCCGGAGGGGGCGGGGGAGGGGCTGGCGTTGGAGGTGGCGACCGTGATCGGAGAGGCGCTGGGGTAGTGGGGCGCTACGGGCCGTCGCCAGCGACGGTGGGAGAGAAGACGAACGGTCGGGATCCCGCGTTCGGGCCCCCGACCGTTCGCTCGTCACAGAACTGGCGTACTGCTCAGATCAGGATCGAGTCACGCCGCTACGCCGCCTGCGAATTCTGATCGTCCTGTCGCACGATCGTTGGGAACGCGACGACGGCCGTTGGCGCTCCCCCCTCGACGGACGGCGTGTTCGGTCTCGCCTGCCGCGTGAAACGCGAGACCGACTTCCATTCTGCAAAGATCTCGGGTTCGTCCTCCAATCGCGGCGCCAGCATCATGTCCACCAGCCGCACAAGGTCGCGTCCGCGTTCCATCTCCTCGAGTATCCCGGCGGTCGCCTTCACCCGACTCGCTCCGTGCAGGCCGCGATCGATCAAGCGCTCCCGGTACTCGGCGATCACCCGGCGGAGCCGCTCCACGAAGTCGGGGGCCAACCCGCGATCGATGAAGCGCGCCTTGTACTCCTCGGCGTGCTCCGCGAAGGCATTCGCAACCTGCAACAACCCTTCCTCATCGCGCGGGAGCGGCTTGGCGAACGACGTGCGAAGCTCCGGATCGTTGGCAAACAGGCGGGTCGCCACCTGCGCGATCGGACGCAGGTACTCGCGTCGCAGCGCACGCGCTGTGGTGCGCTTGCGGTCCGTCGTGGTCAGTCCGGCGCTGGCGCGGGCCGCCTGCTCCGTGGCATGCCCTTCCAGCTGCGCCACGATGTGGCCGAGCGCCGTGACGTGCGCCGTGAGGTCTCCCAGCGCTACTGTGAAGTCGCGTTGCGTCAGGAAGGCGTGCGCGTGACGCAACGTCTGCAGGCCCTGCTTGGTTCGATACTGCATGGTCGGGTCTCCTGACTGAAGGGTGATGGACGCAAGGTGGAACGCAGTGCCCGCGTGCGTCCTGCACGGGCAGATGAGTCGTGTCGCATTCGCTTCGAGACGTCGTGCGGCGTCGCGTGGCCCCGGTGCCGCGTCGTGTGGCGACCCTACCGTGTCGTCGCAGAAGCGACGCCGCGTGTTGCGTCTGGCGAGCGCACTCGCCCGATCATCGCGCAGCGTCTCCCGGCGGGGGAGCGGCGTTGCGTCGCGTCGCGGCGCCGCCGCCCTGCCGCGCCCCCTCGCCACGTGGCGCGCGCCCCTCGCCATGCGGCGCGCACCCCTCGCGACGACGCGCGGCTGCAACGCCGCCTTGCACTCGAGCAGGAGCCGTACGCCTACACGCCCTCTCGGTGTTTCAGCGGGCAGAGCGGAGCGGCCGGCCCGCCGCGTCTTCTGTGCCTGGGACATGGCGTGTTGGGTTGCGAGAATCGCGCTGTGGCGGTGCCGCTCGCCGGCGTCGCCGAGTCCGATCGTGTGTTGGCCAGCGCGCCGTGCCCCTAAGGCGCGGCGCCTCGCTGTTTGGGCCGATCGCCGTGTGGCTTCGCGCGACTACGGCGTCGTTTGATGCATCCGCAGCGTCACCTTGTCGCGCCTGCAACGTCACTTGGCGCGCCTGCAGCGTCGCTCGGCACGCCTGCAGCGTCGTTTGGCGCGCCTGCAGCGTCGCTTGGCTCGCCTGCAGCGTCACTCGGCGCGCCTGCCGGATGGGCTGGCGCCCCCGCACGCTACCCGGCCCGCCGGGCGTCGTGAGTTCTCCACCACGCGTCGCGTGTCGGTCGCAGCGCTCTGGAAGCTGGCCACCGGACGTCGCGCCCTCGCTGGCAGGCATCACGTCCTGGTTAGGCTGCACCGTCGCGTCCGAAGGCGGCGCCCAGGAACGCGGGCCCTTCGACGCGCCAACGTGCTCCTCCCGAGGTTTTTCGATCACACACCCCTCTACTTAACCCCGCGGAAATGCCCTTTTTGCAAGGGGTACGCGGGATTTCGACGGTTACTACGCGGCCTAAAGTCTTGCTCGATGAGGCCTTACAATTGCGCTCCGACGCTCGGCGACCTCGCATGGCGGCCGTCCATCTGAGCAGAGGGGCACTGGGTTCCGTGGGGGCTTCGAGCATCGCGAGGATCCGAGCGCTCGAAACCTTCCCCCACCCCCCTCCGTCCTGTCGCCATCCTCCACCCCCCTCGCATGCCCGTCATCGAGACCCGCGCCCTCACAAAGCGCTACCGTGACGTCCTCGCCGTCGACGCCATCTCCTTCTCCGTCGAATCCGGCCAGGTCTTCGGCTTCCTCGGCCCTAACGGAAGCGGGAAGACGACGACCATCGGGATGCTCCTCGGGATCATCACCCCGTCGTCTGGCGAGGTGCACCTCCTCGGGCGTTCCGGGCGCGACGGACTCCACGCCGCTCGCCAGCAGATCGGCGCCACGCTCGAGACGCCGAACTTCTATCCGTATCTCAGCGGGTGGGACAACCTGCGGATTGTCGCCAACCTCAAGGGGGTCGCGCAGAAGGGGATCGAGGAGACGCTCGAACTCGTCGGGCTCCTCCAGCGCCGCAAGGACAAGTTCGAGGGGTATTCGCTGGGGATGAAGCAACGCCTCGCCATAGCGGCCACGCTGCTCGGCAATCCGCAACTCGTCATCCTCGACGAACCGGCCAACGGGCTCGACCCCGACGGGATGCGCGAGATTCGCGAACTTATCGTGGCGCTCGGCGCGCGTGGCAAGACGGTCTTCGTCTCGTCGCATCTCCTCAACGAAGTGGAGCGCACCTGCACGCACGTGGCGATCCTGCGCAAGGGGCGCATCGTGCGGCAGGCGAGCGTGCAGGAGCTGCTCAACACCGCGATGGTGGTCGAGTTGCGCGGCGGGGACGTCGAGACGCTGCAGCGGGCGGCGCAGCGCTATCCAAAGGCCGAGAGCGTGCGAACGCGGGACGGCGCGGTGCTCGTCCAGCTGCAAGACGACGACTCGGCGTCGCTCAATCGGTGGTTGGCGGGGGAGGGGGTCTACGTGAGTGTGCTCGCGCCCCAGCGCCTCTCCCTCGAGGAAGCCTTCATCGACCTCACCCGTGACGACGCGACGTCCCTGCACGACCTCACCGTCACGGCAACGCGAGGTGCCGCATGAGAACCGCGATCCTCCTCCGCAACGAGTTCATCAAGACGCGCCGTCGCAAGGCATTCTGGGTCGCGACGCTCGTCTTCACCGGGCTCATGACGCTCATCTTCGGCTCCATGTTCTCGCAGGGGATGCGCAAGCAGGGGCGCGCGCTCACCCTCCCCGGCGCCTGGGGCGAGATCTTCGGCGGACCCGGCGTCATGGCCGCGTTCTTCGCGGCCGCCGTCCTGATCCTCCTCGTGAGCAGCGAGTTCACCTGGCGCACCGCGCGCCAGAACGTCATCGACGGCCTCTCCAAGGAGGAGTTCTTCGGCGCCAAGCTCACGCTCCTCCCCGGCGTCGCCCTCTTCTTCTTCGTCGTCACCTTCCTCATCGGCGGCGGCTTCGCCCTCGCCGGCACCATCGCCAAGGGCGCCCTCGCGACAAACAGCGCGCTGCTGCGCCCCGCCGACGCTGCGCTGATGGGCGGCGCCGCCATCGGCCTCCTCGGCTGGGCCTCTCTCGGCTTCCTCTTCGGCATCACCATCCGCTCGTCAGGCTCGGCGATCGGCGCCTTTTTTCTCTACTTCATCGTCGAGCAGATCCTCGGCCAGATGGCCGGCGCTCTCGGCCCCGCCGCCGCGCTGGCAGGACGCTTCGCTCCCAACGCCGTCTTCAAGTCGCTCTGGGAGCCCGTCCGCTACGGCGTCGTCCCGCTCAAGGCCGGGCAATCCCTCGACGTCGCGACGAGCGGGCTCGTCATCGCAGGACTTGCCTACGTCGTGCTGTTTGTCGGCGCAGCGTTTGCCGTGTACCGCCGTCGAGATCTCTAGTCAAGGATCGTACATCACGCCTGCCCGACCCCCTATCGCTCCCGTTGCCCTTCGCACCTCATCACTCTGCGTAACTCTGCGTTCTCTGCGGTGAAAAGAACTCCGCGCGCGACCGTGAGTCGTGTTCGGGTGTTTTTTCACCGCAGAGAACGCAGAGGACGCAGAGCAATGTCGGCGAACGGGCCACGCACTGTCGTCACACGCGACATGTCATGGCGTCGCCACCGGCGGGATGATCACCACGCGATATAGCCGGGGATCGCTCTGGAAGAACGTCTCGAAAGCGCTCGCCTCCGCCTGCGACGACACCACGCGCGTGACCGCCGCCGCGCGCGGGTACCACCCCTCCGATGGATGCCGCACCGCCGTCCACGGCTGCAAGACCGGCTGCCCCGTGACCGCATCGACCCACCGTGGATCGTTGAGCACGTCGGCGAAGACCATCGACGATTCGTAGTTGTACGTGAAGAACTCGCTCTCGAGCTGCACCGACGTCCCCTGCTGCAGCGACGCCTCGATCTCGCTCGCTGTGTACGTCGCGCCCGCATCGCCCTTCGCGAGGAAGTTTGCGGCACGCTCCACTTCGGTGTGGATCCCCGCGATCTGCGCGGCGCTCACCGGACCGGTGACCGTCTTCCCCCAGGGCTCGATGTGATGGTAGTGCGTCCATCCCTCCATGCGCGCGACGCCAAAGTGCTCGGCGAAGGCGTAGAGCGACGACGTCCCGCGCCCGATCCCGCATCCATCGAACGACCAGCGCGCGATCGGTGGAACGGAGCCGTCCAGCACCGTCTGCGTCTGCGAGAGCGAAAGCTGCTTGGTGTCGAAGAGCAGCTCGTCCTCCACCATGTGGATCAGGATCGACAGGTGGTCGACGGACGAGTACTCGGCGAGCACGTCGCGTAACGCCTCCGCGGACGTCACCAGTCGCACCTCGTCAGGCGGGACCCCCTGCGTCTGCAGATAGAGCGCTTCGGCCACCGCGCGGAACTCGCTGGTGGTGACGAGGATCCGCCCCCCTTTCCGCTTCTTCGGCGCCGTCGCCCCCGCCGCCAGCACCTGGTTCGCCTTCCCCGTTGCCGCGTTCGGCAACGGGGTGACCGGCGTGGCAGGCACCTGCAGCGCAGTATCGGGCGTCGCCGGCTGTGGCGTCATGGCGTCACCACCTCGTCGGCGCCGGGGGCGTACACCTGCGCATACACCGCTGCGGCCTCGGCATCCTTCGCCGTCACGATCGCGTGCGCCAGCTGCTCCCGATCGTTGGCCAGCTTCTTCTCCCGGATTGCCTCGTTCTGCAACGCGGTGGAGTACGCGTCGAGCGACGAGTTCACGCCGAGCAGCGATTCCACCACGACGCTATCGGTCGACATGATCACCGAACGCTCCTTGAGCAGCACGCCGTCCACTCGATAGGGATCGTCGGTCGGCTGGCCTAACGGGCCGCGCTTGAATCGGTAGTACAGCGTCCCATCCTCGGTAGGCGCGGTGTACTGGCACTGCTTTCCCGGCGTGGCATCGGTCACCGTGGCGGTCCGGCCACAGTTGGAGAGCACCACCTGGTCGAGGACAGGGACGGGGAGCCCGTCCTTGTCGAAGGCGACCGCGATGGTGCGCAGCAGGTCCTGGCACACGCTGTCGACGTACTGCGGGTCGATCACCTCGGCCACCAGCTTGCGCATGTTCGACACCGGCTCCTCGCGCCAGCTCCCCGAGTTGCCGTTGGAGAAGGCGATGCGCACTTCCTTGAGGTGCGTGCGCGTGAGGTACACCTGGTTGAGTTCGCGGAAGGTGAAGTTGAGGACGCGCCCAACGTTGATGTTGGTGATGGTGCGCTCGATCACCTCCTCGTCCTCCGTCGACTCCGACCGTTCCGAGTTGGAGGTGACGGTGTTCTCGCGCTGCGCCGACGACTCCGCCGAGTGCTCGGAGACCGCTTCGTCGACCGACTTGGCGAATTCTTCCGTCGATGACGAGTACTCGCCGCCGCCGCCCCCCGATACGGACGCCGATCCGAATCCGAACGATCCCTTCACCTCGGCCTCGGCGTGCCAGTTCTCCGTCTTCTCCTGCGTCGCCGTGTCGGTCGTCTCCGTCATCACCGTCTCGGCGAAGCGATCGGCGGCACTCTCCGTGTAGGAGTCGATGATCGACGAGGCGAGCGCGACCGACTCCTCGGTGGCCCGCCAGGTGCGCGTCGAGATCGTCGTCGTCTCGCCCGGGAGGAGCGTGAACGTCTTCACCGTCTTCCCGAGCCCGTACTCGCCCAGGAAGGCGCTGATCCCGATGACCTGCACGAGGAACAGGGCAGGGACGGGCGGCTCCTCGACGTCGATGGGGGTGGAGCTGGTCGCGCCGCCCCACGTCGGCGCCGGTACCTGGATGACGCCGTCGAGCAGCTCACCGATGCTCTCGTGGAAGTCGTTGGTCTCGTCATCGACCGTCCCGCCGTTCCCCCCCTTGGGATTGTCCGGCTTGTCCGGAGTGCCCGACGAGGTGTTGGGCGTCGTGTTGCCGGTGGAGGAGTCGTAGTCGTACACCTTGGCCGCTGTGGTGCCGCGACCGCGCGAGCGCACCCACGAGGCCAGTGACCCCTGTTGCAGCATCGCCTCGCGTGCACTCTGGTTGATCTGCGCTTCCGCCAGCTGCATTGTGCGCACCGAGCTGCTGCGCGGGATCTTGCGCCGCCTTGCGAACCAGGTCGAGGTCAGCTTCTCCGGCTTGGCAATTTCCCACATCCCCGATTCGGCGCGCGTGAGTCCGAGCGCCTCGCTCCACGGCGTCCCGAGCGATGAGGCTTCCGCGAGCCAGTACTTCGTCGAGATATCGGCGATCTGGATGATGCGCCGCCCGATGTACTGCCCAGGTTGCGGCAAGTCCTGGTTGATGACGCCGCTCGTCCCGACGTCGCCCTCGAACTCCACAGTGCGTCCCTTGGCCATGAGCCCCTCCTCCCGACTGCGTGAGATGAACGATCGTGATGTGATGACCAGCAATGGCGCGCTTTCATGCAAAATCCGGTCACACGTTGCGGGTGACGGGCTCGGCGGGAGGTGGCGTGGCGAGCGGAACCAGCGAGGTGCGCCGCCCGCGAACGCCTACCGTCAGCTCCGCGCAACGCGTGCGACTTGCTGCTGGGCGATGAAACGTGGAACGCCAACGGTGCGCAGCCCATCGAGATGAGCGCGAACGACAGCGGCAGCGACCTGGGTCCCATCGGGACGCCGAAGAGCATAGGGCTCGACGGGGCGCGCTACAGCTGCCCGGCGAAGGACGCGGCCGGTGCGAAGGCAGAAGTGCGCTCAGGCGTCCTGCAGTTCGACTATGAGCAGGAAAGGTTCGGCTTCGAGGCGCCGCGCTTCTTCATCCGGTGCGACGTGAGCTACCGGCGCACACCCACGCGATGGGCCGCCGAGTGGCTGGCCAAGGAGCCGTTCGAACTCGAGTCGCGTCCTGTGGAGCTCCAGTTCGAGATCATGAACAGCTCGCCTCGCTCGACGAGTGGCGTGTCATGAAGGGGCGTTTCCCCAAGGGGGCGACCGAGGTCGTGCTGACGCGGACGCTCGTGTTCCCGTGGTCGAACCCCATCGAGACGCCCAAGGCTCCGGTCACCGCGGGGTTGCAGCTGGTGTTGCGGCGCAGCCCCCAGCCGTGGTCTCGGGAAGCGCGGAAAGCACGCCGCATGCGCGGGTGCTCTCCCGAACTCTCTGCGTCACTCTGCGTTCTCTGCGGTGAAAAAGCAGTCGCGACACGCTCGGTGGAGCGCTTGGAGTCTTCTACCGCAGAGAACGCAGAGTTACGCAGAGGAGACCCTGACCGCCCGCAGGCGTCGCGGAGCAGATGGGGGAGCAGTTGGGGTCAGGTTGCGAACCTGACCCCGAACCAGTCTCCCGTCTCCCGTCCCCCGTCTCCCGTCCCAGCGGTCAATCAAACCGCGACCACACCGTCGACGACACCACCGTCTCCGGGCGCGGCGAGCGCGACATCAGGATGTCGATGAACGCCTGCTGCAGCGCCGGCACTCCTTCCGCTTGGCGAGACATCGGGATGTGCAGCTCCATTGCCATCGCCGTGACGCGTTCGATCGCAGCGGCACGCTGCACGATCCCCCACTCGGCCCCTTCGCAGTCGAGCTTGAGGAAGGCGCAGCGCTCGATCCCGTGCGTGGCAAAGACCTCGTCCAACGTCACGCACCTCACGCTCTCGGTGCGCCACCCCTCGCCCCGCAGCGCCTCGCGCTTCTCGGCGGACTGCGCGACCGTCGCGCCGGCGGTCTGCGACGGCGACCAGGCCAACTCCAGCGTTCCCGGCTCTCCCGCCACCGCCGCCTGCACCGCAACAACGTTGCGCACGCCGTTGGCCGCGAGGTTGGCCTGCAGCATCGCGAAGTTGCTCGACGCCGGCTCGTAGGCGTAGACGCGCGCCTCGGGAAAGCGCTTGGCCACCAGGATCGACACGACGCCGATGTGCGCCCCCACGTCGATGATGACGTCGCCAGGTGCAAAGGTGCGTTCGCGCAGCCCGTACATCCCCGTCCCGAGCTCTTCCAGCACGAGCGCCGGCATGGTGGAGCCTGCGACGTCGCGCAGCGTGATGGTGTGCGCTCCCACGCGGAATGCGACCGAGGACAGTCGTGGGTCGAGCGTCACCGCGCGCCGGAAGAACTCGGCCGCTTCGCCGTACGCTTCCTTGTAGGCGTAGTAGCGCGCCACCTGCCACACCGCCGGGGCGTACTGCTCGGCGTTGGCGCCGAGTGCCTCGACCGTACGAATGACGGCGGCGTCATCGCCCGCGTCGATGGCCTGCGCGGCTTGCTGCACCAGGAGGTCGAGATCCATGTCCGTGTGGGTGAGGGCAGCTGTAGAGTAGCACTCACCGGGCGAAACGGTGTCAGGGCAAAGCGCTAGTCGGCCTGTGCCCTCACCGGCGCTGCCTTCCCCCCGCTCCGCAGGAAGTCCACAAAGTCCTCCGGCAGTCCCGCCGCCTGAACCGCCCTCGTCGCCCCCTCCACGTCGTACGCCACGCGCACGTGTGTCACGCGCCCCTCGCCTTCGCCGAGCTCCACCAGCACGTACCCCGCACGCGCATCGCCGTCCTTGGGCCGCCCGACACTCCCCGTGTTGATGAAGTGGATCCCCTCCACCACGCGATGCCACGGCTTGTGCGTGTGCCCGAACGCGATCGCATCCCCCGACTTGAGCCCAACGACGGCGGCCATCTTGAGGCAGAAGTCGTCCGGACGATCCTCGGTCCAGTAGAGCGTGTTGAGCGTTGGCGTCCCGTGCACGAGGACGAGGCGCGGGCCGGCGGTGTGACCGCCTAACGGTCGGAGGTCGAGCGAGAAGGGGAGCCCGGCCAGCCAGCGCTTGTTGGCCGGCGTCACCGTGCGGCGCGTGAACTCATACGAGATGTGCGCCAGCTCCTCCTGCCGCGGCGTCTCCGACTTGCAGCCGCAGTGCTTGTAGTCGGTGGCGACCGTCGAGTCGTAGTTGCCCGCGATGCCGGCGATGCCACGCTCCCGCAGGCGCGCGATGACCTCGTTGGGAAAGGCGGAATAGCCCACCAGGTCGCCCAGGTGATACGTCGCGTCGACGTCACCGCGCGCGTCGAGGTCGGCGAGCACCGCGTCGAGCGCGTGCAGGTTGGCGTGGATGTCGGAGAGGAGCGCGTAGCGCATGATGGTGTGGTGCGAGATGAGGGCGCGAGCCCCAGGCGAGCCCTACGCCGTCAGTTGCAGGGCGCCTGACGACGCTCGGTGACGCGCACCGCCGCCGCGGCACGCTCGGCGTCCAACGACGGAATGCCGCGGAAGCAGGCGGCGACACAGCCAACGAGCGTCTGGTGCACCGCGTCCCGCGCCGGCGCCAGTCGGTAGTGGGCGAACTTGCGGTCGCGCGTCGCCGTCACCAGCCCGCTGCGCCGCAGGTACGCCAGGTGACGCGACACGGTCGGCTGCACCAACTCGAGGATCTCGACGATGTCACAGACGCACAGCTCCCCCGCGGCGAGCACGTTGAGGATCCGGAGCCGCGTGGGGTCGGCGAACCCCTTGAAGAGGGCGTCGGCGCTGTCGAGGGTCGAGCCGGAGCCCGCGACGGCCTCCGCGAGGGGCGCTGCATCGCCTCCGGCACCGGCTCGCCCCAGCGCCACTGGCGCGACGTCGCAGCATGTCGGGGAATCGCCGACGGAGCACTCGGCGTCGAGGGTATTCATATATGGCTTCACGCATGGAATATTCGATCGGTCGATACTTCAGTCAACGGCGAGTCTCCCGCGACCGGTCTCGCTCTCGTACCGGTGCGCGACACCCCTTCCTATAGAGTCCCCATGGCGCGCTCCCTCCCCATCTCCGACCCGCTCGCGCCCCCGCAGACCGCGTCGAATGCCACGCAGGTCATCGCTGGCTTATCCGATTCAAGCGCCCCCGGAAGCGCTCCCGACGTCACCGTCCTCTCCGGCACGGTCGAGGTCTTCGATCCCGCCATGTGCTGCCCCACCGGCGTCTGTGGCCCCGGCGTCGACCCGGCGCTCCTCCAGATTGCCCGCGACCTCCGCTGGCTCACGGCCAAGGGGGTCCGCGTCATGCGCGCCGGGCTCGCCCAGGAGCCGCAGGCCTTCGTCGCGCACGCGCGCGTGAGCGGATTGCTGCAGGCCTTTGGCGATCAGGCGCTCCCCGCCGTGATCGTGAACGACGTCGTGCTCTCCCACGGGCGCTACCCCACGCGCGACGAGCTGCTCTCGGCGCTCGCGCCGGTCGCGGCACCCTCCGCTGCAGCGGGCGAGGGCGCGTCCTCTGGCGCGTCCTCGGGCGCGTCCTCGGGCGCGTCGTCCAGCGGGTGCTGCACGCCGGGCTCGGGTTGCTGCTGACGGGAGCATCGCCATGACTGCCGTTGCCCCCTCACACACGGCGCCCCCCGCCTGGCTCGCCGACACGACGCGCTTCCTCTTCTTCACCGGGAAGGGGGGCGTCGGGAAGACGACCATCGCCAGCGCCTCCGCATTGCATCTGGCGGAGCAAGGGCTGCGCACCGTCATTGTCAGCACCGATCCGGCGAGCAACCTGGACGACGTCTTCGGGATGCGCGCCGAGTCGGTCCCGACGCCGGTGCCGGGCGTTCCATCGCTCTGGATCATGAACATCGATCCGGTGGCCGCCGCTGCCGCCTATCGCGAGCGCATGGTCGCCCCGTACCGCGGCGTCCTCCCCGAAACGGCGCTCAAGGGGATGGAGGAGCAGTTCTCCGGCGCGTGCACGGTGGAGATTGCCGCCTTCAATGAATTCACGGCCCTCCTCGCCGATCCCTCCATCGAGGCGCGCTTCGACCACGTCATCTTCGACACCGCTCCCACCGGGCACACGCTGCGCCTCCTCTCGCTCCCCTCGGCGTGGAGCGGCTTCCTCACCACGTCGAGCGGCGGCGCGAGCTGCCTGGGGCCGTTGGCGGGGCTCGAGCAGCACAAGACGCAGTACCAGGCGACGGTCGCCGCCCTCGCTGACGCCGCGCGCACCACTGTCCTCCTCGTGAGCCGCGCCGAGCAGAGCGCGCTGCGCGAGGCCGCCCGCGCCGGCGCGGAGCTGGCGGCGTTAGGCGTGCGCCATCAGCGACTCGTCGTCAACGGCGTGCTGCCGGACGATGAAGGGGAGCCCGATGCCGTCTCTGCCGCCTGGCGCGCGCGACAGCGTGCGGCGCTCGATGCCATGCCCGGCGCGCTGCGCGACCTGCCGACGACGCTCGTTGCGCTCGTCGCGCACGACCTCACCGGGCTCGACGCCCTGCGCGCGCTCGTCGCGCCGCCCGCGGTCGCGGCGCACGCGACGCTCAGTGCCAACGGCTTGCACGCCTCGCCATCGCCTAGCGTCACCGCCGGATTCGGCACCTTCGACGCGCTCGTGGACTCGATCGCGTCCGATGCGCGCGGCGTCGTGATGACGATGGGAAAAGGGGGCGTCGGAAAGACGACGCTCGCCGCCTCGCTCGCCCGTGCCCTCGCCGCGCGCGGGCATCGCGTGCACCTGTCGACCACCGACCCCGCGGCGCACGTCGAGGCCGCGGTAGGCGGCGACCGCCCCGCGACGCTCGCCGTCTCCCGCATCGACCCCACCGCCGAGACGGCGCGCTACTCCGCCGAGGTCGTCGCATCTGCGGAAGCGGCCGCCGCGAGCGAAGGCGGCCTGACGCCTGACGAGCGCGCGCTGCTCGAGGAGGACCTGCGCTCGCCGTGCACGGAGGAGATCGCTGTCTTCCGCGCCTTCGCTCGCACTGTCGCCGAGGCAGCGGATGGCTTCGTCGTCCTCGACACCGCCCCGACCGGGCACACGCTTCTCCTCCTCGACGCGGCCGAGAGCTACCACCGCGAGGTGGCGCGGACCGCGGGAGCACACATCCCCGACGCGGTGCGCGACCTCCTGCCGCGCCTCCGCGACGGTCGCTACACGAAGATGCTCCTCGTCACGCTCGCCGAGTCGACGCCGGTGCACGAGGCGGAGCGCCTCCAGGCCGATCTCGCGCGGGCGGGCATCGCGCCGTTTGGCTGGGTCGTGAATGCGAGTCTCGCGGCAAGTGGGACGCAACACCCATTGCTCGCCGCGCGCGCCGCGCTCGAAGCTCGGCACCTGGCACACGTCCGCGACGACCTCGCGGCGCGGGCGTGGCTCATCCCATGGCGCGAGCGCGGCGAGGGCTAGCGTGCGGCGCGTTCAGGCGTTGCGCGAGCGGAAGAGAAACAGCATCTCACGCGAAGGCGCGAAGCCGCGAAGAGTCCTCGCGCGCAGGGTCTACTCTGCGAAACTCTGCGTTCTCCGCGGTGAAAAAACACCCGCGCGCCTCCGACAGTCGTGCGCGGAAGTGCTTTCACCGCAGAGAACGCAGAGGTCGCAGAGGGGAGCAGCGAGAAGCGGACAATCGGCGTCAATGTCCTGGCAGCACTTCGTAGACTGCACCTGCCACCCCCTCGAACGCGACCACCTGCGCGCCAAGCCGTTGCACGGCCACGCGTTTGCCCTGGCGATGAACGCGGACGGGGGCAGAGGTCCGCAGCACCACGCGCCCAGGGCGCGTGGCACGAAGCGTGGCCTTCGTCAGGCGCCCGGACGACCACGCGAGGTCGACCTCGAGGCCTCCGCGCGCCCGCAGTCCGCGCACGTCGCCGCTCGTCCAGTCGGACGGAAGGGCAGGGAGCAGGTGAACCGTCCCGTCGTGCGACTGCAGCAGCATCTCGGCGATTGCCGCCGTTGCGCCGAAGTTGCCGTCGACCTGGAACGCCTTGCCGCATAACGAGACCAGGGACGGCAGCGAGGATCGCCCCAGCAACGCCCGGAACTGCGCCCAGGCGCTGTCCCCCTCGAAGAGGCGCGCCCGGAGCCCCATCTTCCAGGCGTACGACCAGCCGCATCCACCGGTGCCGCGGCGGTCGAGCGTCACCTCGGCGGCGCGGGCGAACGTCGGCGACGCGTCGGGGGTGATCTCGCGCCCCGGGTAGAGCCCCCAGAGTGGCGACAGGTGCCGGTGCTGCGGCTCGATCTCGTCCCAGTCGTCGAGCCACTCTTGCAGCTGTCCGTGCTTCCCCACCTGGTTCGGCGCCAGGCGCTGGCGCGCGGCCCGCGACTCGGCCACGAGCGCGCTGTCCACGTGTAGGTGGGTCGCCGCCTCGTCGAACTCGGCGAGTACCTCGCGGATGATCTGCATGTCCATGGTCGGGCCCGCCGCCATGGTGCGTGCGGTAAGCGTTATGCCGCTCACCTCGTCGAAGAACTCCCCGTTGCCGGGCCAGGCGGGGAAGTTCTCGGGCGAGTTGGACGGCGCGGTGACGAGCCACTTCCGCTGCGGGTGCTCGACGAGGATGTCGAGGAGGAAACGCACCTGGTCGCGCAGCAGCGGATAGATGGCGCGCAGGTCTTCCTCATTGGCGGAGTAGCGATAGTGCTCGAAGAGGTTCGTCATGAGCCAGGCCCCGCCGACTGGCCACGCTCCCCACGACGGGCCGTCCATCGGCGCCGTCGCCCGCCAGAGATCGGTGTTCTGGTGCACTACCCACCCGCGCGCCCCCCAGTGCTCGCGCGCGGTTGCCGATCCTACCTCCGCGACGTCACGTACGAGTCGTTGCAGCGGCTCCACCAATTCGCCCAGGTTCCCGCTCTCGGCGGGCCAGTAGTTCATCGGGAGGTTGATGTTGATCGTGTACTTGGAGTCCCACCATGGGTTGGGGTTGTCGTTCCAGATCCCCTGCAGGTTGGCGGCCTGCGTCCCGGGGCGCGAGCTGCTGATCAGGAGGTAGCGCCCGAACTGGTAGTAGAGCGCGGCGAGCGCAGGGTCGGGGTGCGTGGCGAGTCGGGCGATGCGCTCATTGGTGGGGAGCGCGAGCACGTCGGCGTTCGTCCCACCTAACGACAGGGCGACTCGGCGATACCAGCCGCGATACTCGGACAGGTGGTCGTGCAGGAGCGCGTCGTACGACTTCTCCCGAACCGCCGCCAGCGTGGCGCGTACGCGCGCCGAGGGGTCACCGCTTACGTCGCGATAGTTCACGAAGTTGGTGGCGGCGGCGAAGAGGAAGACGACCGTGTCGGCCCCTGTCACCCGCAGCGTGCGGTAGTCGACCGCCATCGCCCCGCCGGCGGCGCGGGCGACGAGCTGCCCCTCGTAGCGAAGCCGCCCGGCGACCCCGAGGTAGTCCGAGTTCTTCCCCGTCAGGCGCAAGCCATCGGGGGGGACGCCATCCATCTGGAAGTAGTCGGTCCCGTAGTTGGAGTGCGCCGGGTTGCGGGTGCCGCGCAGCTCCGCAGCTACGGTGATTGCCCCGGGGCGATCGGCGGTGAGGCGCATGACGAGCACCTGGTCCACGGCGCTGACGAACGTCTCGCGCGTGTATTGCACGCCGTCGGCGCGGTACGTCACGCGCGACACCGCGGCGTCGAGATCGAGCGCGCGCCGATAGTCGGTGACCGTGCGTCGGCTGGGGAAGGTGAGGAGGAGGTCGCCCAGCGACTGATACTTCATCTGCTCGTACGGCACTCCCATCATGCGGCGCCCAAAGAGGTCGTGCGCCTTCGCGATCTCGCCGGCAAAGAGGAGGCGGCGGATCTCGGGAAGTGCCTGCGACGCTCCTTTCACCACGGGATCGTATGGCCCTCCCGTCCACAGCGTCTCTTCATTGAGCTGCAGATGCTCCACGTCCACGCCGCCGAACACCATCGCGCCCAGTCGCCCATTCCCGATCGGGAGCGCCTCGTTCCAGCTGGCGGCAGCGGCGCGGTACCAGAGCGTTTGGGCTTCCGAGTCGGCGCGAGGCGTCGCGACCTGTGCGCGCATGGCCGACGCAGAGGCGACGAGGAGCAGGAGGGAACGGCGAAGTGACCGGAGCATGCGCGGGGGTTCGGATGCGCGGGATGGGCGAGAGGCTCGGCGAGACTGCCCGTCTCCCGTGGGACTGTCAAGAGAGCGAGAACGGCGTGAGATCCGGCAATTCGGCTGCGCGTACGGGACTTCCCGCATTGCCATCTCCCCGTTCGGGGCGGAGCTTCTCCTCGCCCACGCAGTCTTCAGCCTCCGAGCCCGATCATGTCGAACGCGACTCCCGCCGTCCGTCCTGCCGATCCGCGATTCTCTTCAGGCCCCACGCGTAAGCGCCCGGGCTGGACGCTTGCCGCGCTCGAAGGGGCGCTGCTCGGACGCTCGCATCGCTCCAAGCCGGGAAAGGCGAAGCTCAAGGAGGCGATCGATCGAACGCGGGCACTCCTCGAGGTCCCGGCAGGCTTCCGCGTCGGGATCGTCCCGGCGAGCGACACGGGGGCGGTCGAGATGGCGCTCTGGTCGATGCTTGGGCCGCGTCCCGTCGACCTCTTCGCCTGGGAGTCGTTTGGCGAGGAGTGGGTGACCGACGTGGTCAAGCAGCTCAAACTCGCCGATGCGAGCGTGCACCTGGGGCGCCCGTACGGAGCGCTCCCCGATTTCTCGCTGGCCCGGCGCGACGCCGACATCGTCTTCACGCAGAATGGGACGACGTCGGGCGTTCGCATCCCCGACTTCGACTGGATCCCGGCCGACCGAGAGGGAATCACGATCAACGACGCCACGAGCGCCGCCTTCGCCCAGCCGATCGCCTGGGACAAGTGCGACGTCGTGACGTTCTCGTGGCAGAAGGTGTTAGGCGGCGAAGGGGCGCACGGGATGCTCATCCTCTCGCCGCGCGCCGTGGAGCGGCTCGAGACGTGGTCTCCCAACCGTCCGTTGCCGAAGATCTTCCGGATGGTGAAGAAGGGAAAGCTGGATGAAGAGCTGTTCGAGGGGGCGACGATCAACACGCCGTCGATGCTCGCCACCGAGGACTACCTCGACGCGCTGCGCTGGGGAGAATCGATCGGCGGGCTCGCGGGGCTGCACGCGCGTGCCGACGCCAACGCCCAGGTCATCGCCGACTGGGTGGCGCGCACCTCGTGGGTCGAGTTCCTCGCCGAGTCGCCCGCCGCCAGGAGCAACACCAGCGTCTGCCTCAAGGTCGTCGACCCGCGCGTGACGGGGCTCGACGAGGCGAAACAGGCCGACTTTGCCAAGGCGCTATCGTCGCGTCTCGAGAAGGAAGGGGTCGCGCTCGACGCTGCCTCCTACCGCTCGGCGCCGCCCGGGCTCCGCATCTGGTGCGGTGCCACGATCGACAAGGAGGACGTGGCCGCCCTCACGCCGTGGCTGGACTGGGCCTTCGACCGGTGCGTCGAAGCGCTCGGGTAACGCCGTCATTCGCGAAGTCCGCGACACATGTAGCGTCCCCTGACATCCCCGCCCCCCGGGGAAGGAGAGCGTCCTCGAATGCCGCGCGTACTCATCGCCGACGAGTTGAGCCCTGCCGCCATCGACATCTTCCGTGCGCGCGGCATCGACGTCGACGTGAAGGTCGGCCTCGCCAAGGCGGCGCTGCTGGAAATCATCGGCGACTACGACGGGCTCGCGATCCGCTCGGCGACCAAGGCCGACAAGGACGTCATCGCGGCGGCGACGCGGCTCCGCGTCGTCGGGCGCGCCGGGATCGGTGTCGACAACATCGACATCCCCGCCGCCAGCGCGCGCGGCATCGTGGTGATGAACACCCCGTTCGGCAACAGCATCACGACCGCCGAGCACGCGATCGCCCTCCTCTTCGCGGCCGCCCGCCAGCTGGGGGAGGCCAATGCCTCCACGCAGGCCGGGAAGTGGGAGAAGGAGCGCTTCATGGGGATCGAGCTCCACGGCAAGACGCTGGGGGTCATTGGCTGCGGCAACATCGGGGCGCTGGTCGCCGAGCGTGCGCTGGGGATCCGGATGAAGGTCATTGCCTTCGACCCATTCCTCTCGCCGGAACGGGCGGTCGCGCTAGGCGTGGAGAAGGTCGATCTGGACGAGCTGCTTCGGCGCGCCGACGCCATCACGTTGCACACCCCGCTCACCGACAAGACGCGCAACCTCATCGATGCCGACGCCATCGCGCGCATGAAGCGCGGCGTCATCATCGTCAACGCCGCCCGCGGCGGGCTCGTGGATGAAGTGGCGCTGCGCGCCGCGCTCGACAGCGGGCATGTGGCGGGTGCGGCGTGCGACGTCTTCGGCAAGGAACCGGCGCGCGAGAACGTCCTGTTCGGCGCGCGCAACTTCCTCGCGACGCCGCATCTGGGGGCGAGCACGGTGGAGGCGCAGGAGAAGGTGGCGTTGCAGGTGGCGGAACAGATCAGCGACTACCTCCTGCACGGCGCGGTGGTGAATGCGCTCAACCTCCCGTCGATGTCCGCCGAGGAGGCGCCGCGCCTCGCGCCGTTCGTCGCGCTGGCGGAGAAGCTGGGGATGTTCGTCGGCGCGCTGGCCGATACCGGGCCGGAGGCGATCGAGATCGCCTACGAGGGCGAGGTCGCGCGCCTGAACACGCGTCCCCTCACCGCGGCCGTCCTCACCGGGATCATGCGCCCGCTGATCCCCGACGTGAACATGGTCTCGGCCCCGGCCGTCCTGAAGGAGAAGGGGACACCGCTCACCGAGTCGAAGCAGGACAGCGCGGTGTCGTACGAGTCGCTGATCCACATCGGCGTGCGCGCCGGCGGCGAGTGGCGGCGCGTGAGCGGAACGGTCGTCGCCGGGGCGCCGCGCCTGGTGGGGGTGAAGGAGATGGCGCTGGAAGCGGCGTTCCTTCCCATCATGCTCTACGTGAACAACTCCGACTCCCCCGGCTTCATCGGTGCGTTAGGCCGGATCCTGGGTGAGGCCCACATCAACATCGCGACGTTCCACCTGGGGCGCCGGGGCCAGGGCGAGGACGCGATCGCGATCGTCGGGGTGGACCAGATGGTGCCGGAGGCGGTGCAGGAGCAGCTGCGGGGGATCGCGCAGGTGCGGGAGGTGCGAGTCCTTCGATTCTGAGTGGAGGTCCCGCCGCATCGACACTCACCCCCTCGCGAGCGCCCTCTGCGTCCTCTGCGTTCTCTGCGGTGAGCAAACACCCGCGCGTGACTGACTGTCGATCGCGTGTGTTTTTTCACCGCAGAGAACGCAGAGTTTCGCAGAGGTGGTGTGGCGTTGCGCGTAGATGAGCGGCGAGTAGCCATCTGGACCGCCCGACGGGAGTCTACGCCTAACGAACCCGAGATGCCGGTAAGTTCGTCGTGCGCTGGTTGTCCCCGAAGCGCACGGGCCACGGTGACGTGGCGGCGTAGGCATAGGAGTCGACCGTGAGCGCCAGGAGCTCACTTGGGCCCAGGACGTACATTGTCCCACGCGACAACAGCAGTTCGGTGGACGACGGAAGGTTGATGTACGACTGCCGGAGCGATCCGTCGCTTTGGGCGAGCACCATCATCTGGTTCGAGAGCAGGACGTACAGATTGCCACGATCGCCGACAATGAGGTCTTTCACCGCACCGGCCGTGGGGACCGACCAGGCCAGAGCCCCGTCCGAGAGACGATAGGCGCGCACCTCTGATGCACTTCCCGTCGCGGCGCCGAGGATCACGAGATCTTCTCCCGAGATGACCGGCGCGGTCAGCCCGGGGACGCTGCGCGTCCACGCGAGCCCCGACGGCGCAAAGTGGAGCAAAGTGCCACCGCCGTCTGGCGTGACGTGGACGTAGCCCTGATCGGCCGTGAGCGCCCCCGCCATCTTTGAGGGATCAGTATGGTTGGATGGGAGGCCGGACATCGCAACGACCGCCGTGCTGTTGCGCGAGCGCTTGTAGACGGTCGTGCTGTGGTAGCGCACCTCCCAGATGTAGTCCGGCGTCGTGTAGATGTCGTGATAGATGTCGCCCAGGTCGTTGTAGGCATACACGTGAAGGCCCGTGCGCAGGTCGAGTTCCACGCGCCGGCTGTGGCGAAAGAGGATGCCAGTGGCCGGATCGATGGGTGCTGGGAACGGTCCCACGCCGCAGCACCCGAAGTCCGTGTTATCCCACACCGTCGTATTGGCACGAGTCTGTGCCCGAATGCGGTCGTAGTGACTCAACTCGATCTCGGCGTACGGGCCGGAGGGCGGTATCCAGATCGTGGGTCGATTGCCCAGGTGAGCGAACGGTGTCTTCGTTACGACCCCTGGGCTTGGCGACGTGACATTGAACGTGGATCCACAACACAGCGAGGCGACGAGAATCGTCCCGTCGCTCCACTGGGCGAGCATCGGGTTCGAGGTGCCGGAGACGGATGTACGCCACAGGTAGGTGGAGTTCACGTCGATTACGGGTGGTGCCGTCACACATAGGGCCGTGTTCCCGCTCACCCCTTCAACCGTCGCCGTTATCGTCGTGCAGCCGAGCGAGGCGCCGGTGACGACTCCCGCGCCCGAGACCACGGCGACAGTCGCCGAAGCACTCGACCAGCTCACGGTTCGCCCCGTGAGCGGCGCCCCGTGCAGGTCCTCGATCACGGCACTCAGCGGAGTCGTTCGACCGACTTCGACCGAGGCGGGATTTGGAATCACGCGGACCGTTCCAACAATCCCCTGCTCGATCCTGAACTTCACCGGAAGCGTGCGTCCATCCACCAATCCGATGTATTCGCCGGTTTGCACGTGCTTGAGCTGCGCGCCATTCGACACCACATCGAGGTCGGCGTAGCCGAGTTCTACGCCCGCCGCGGTGACCCGCAGGCGGTACGTCTTCAGGGGATCGAGCGTGCACGGCCCGGAGAGGCACGCCTTCGTGTCCCAGTTCACGATGTACTGCTGCGCCGTGGTATCGACACGGATGCTGGCACTTGCCGGAGTTCCTGCCGTCGTGAAGCGCGCGACCGTCACGCTGCAGGTGCCGCTCCATTCGCAGACCTCGACGACGGGGCTCAGCGACGCGTCGAACGTCCCGGTGGGGGACGGGGCGGGGACCATGGGCGGCAGGAAGTAGAAGCGCGCGTTCCCGTTGCCGTGCACCGCGTCCGAGATGGAATGGGACGTGGGAGACCGGAGCGGCGGCTGCGGGGCGACGGTACGGTCGGGAGCTCCGCAGCCACTCGCCGCGAGGGTGCAGGCCACGCCGACGGCGACACGAACGAACGGGCGTGGAAGCGCGCGCCGAGTCTCCGGACGTAAACGCGCGCTCGTAAGGCATGCCGTCATGGTACGAATCTCCTGAACGAGGGAGCCGCACACTCGCCGGTTGGCGTCACGGGGTGCGTGAGTTTGGCGTCAGGAACTCTTGCTCCCCTTCATTTGACGCTTAGGTTGACGGTGATGCTGCGTTTGGTGACACTCGGCGGACTTTCGCTCGATCGCGGCGAGACTGGGGGGCGGGTCGACGGGTTGGGGCCGAAGGCGCTCCTGGTCCTTGGGGTCCTCTCGCGCGCCGGTGCCAAGGGCGTCTCCCGGGAACGCCTGAAGTCGTGGTTCTGGCCGGAGAGCGACGCCGAGCACGCGGCGCAGGTCCTGCGACAGACGCTGTACGCGATTCGGCGCGCGGCCGGTGACGTCGTGCAGGGGAGCGCAGAGCTCCGACTCGACCTCGCGACGCTGTCCGTCGATTCGCTCGAGTTCGAGGAGCTGGCACGCAGGGACGAAACGGAGCCGGCGATCGCTGCATACGCGGGCCCGTTCCTCGATGGGGTCCCGGTGAAGGTCTCGGCGGAACTCGAGCACTGGATCGACCGGCAGCGCGCCGCACTGGCCGCGCTCCATCGGCGGCTCCTGCTCGAGTCGGCCCGTCGCGGGGGACTTGCCGCCGCGGAGACGCAGCGACGGTGGCTGCGGGCAACCGACGGAATGCCGCTCGATATCGAGGCAGCCGAAGGACGCATACGCAACCATCTCGCCCTCGGTGATCGGATTGGGGCCGTCCGGTTCGGAGCGGACTTCGCACGGCGCGTGCGCCGTGAACTGGACGTGGAGCCGCCGGCGTCGTTCGCGACGTTGCTCGAGCAGGCACGTCTTGAATGCGATCGGCCAGGGGGCGATCCCTTGGACCCCCAAGGGGACGAAGAGAGACAGGCGCCCGCCCTCGAGGCACACGACCCTGTACACGCGCCGACTCACGGCGTGGCGCCGACGGTCGCGCGCGTGCCCGCCGCTTGGGCAGGGAAGCTCACGCCTTCCTGGTGGCGGCGCCTGGTTGAAATAGGCACCGTCTTCGCAGCGGCCACGGTGCTCTGGGGCGAGACGGGAGGACGCGCCGAGAGAAGAGGGAAGGCGGGTGTGAGCGGGGAGCGCGTGTTCGTGCTCCGATCGATCGCCACGTCCGGTGGACGGTCGGAGGGCGAGCTGGCCGAGGCGGTGTCGCGACTCCTCGCGGTGAGTCTCGATGGCGTCCCCGGGCTGCGTGTCGTGCACGCATCCGACGTCGGGAGTCTGTCGGCGCTCGCGACGGCCGTTTCCGATACGAGCCTGTCGCGACGCGTCATTCCGGAAGAGCTCGTGGCGCGCCTGACGCGATCGGCGGACGGCACACTGCAACTCGACGCGGTCGTCCACAGCGCCAGCGGTACGTCAGGCGCGAACGAGCGCTTCATTGCGTCGGTGCGCGGGCAGGAAGGGAAGCTCTTTGCCCTGGTGGACTCGCTCGCCTTCGCTATCGTCGCACAGAATGGAATGCCCGTCGCCAACGGTGAGGGGTCCGCTGCCCGCTCGACCGCGTCGCTCCCCGCGCTCCGCGCCTTCATCGTGGCCGAACGTCTGATGCGAGATGGACGTCACGCCGCTGCGGTGGACGCCTATCAGCAGGCGTTGGCGCACGACAGCGCCTTTTCGCTCGCCAGCTATCGCCTCAGCGAGGCCGCCGACTGGATCGGGAACGGCGTCCTGATGCTGCAGGCCATCGATCGCGCCTATCGACACCGCGCGTGCCTCTCGATGCACGATCGCAAGGTCGTCGAGGCCGGATACCATTGGCGACATGGGGCAATCGACGAGGCGGAACTCCTCCTGCGGGAAACGGTCAAGCTCTATCCGGGCGACGCTGAGTCCTGGTATCAGCTCGGCGAGGTGCAGTTTCATTCCGGACCGTACCGCGGGCGCGCGATCGCAGGCGCGGTGACCGCGTTTCGCGCGGCGTTCCGACTCGATCCGTCGAGAGGGGAGGCGTTGACGCACCTCGCACGCATCGCCGGGAGCTATCACGATCGTCTCGCGCTCGACTCGATCATCGCCACGGCGGACTCAGTCGGAAGGCGTGACCTGTCGCGACAGCTCGACTCGTTCCGCCATCTGGTCGTCGCGGACCCTCGATACACGCGCCGACTTGTCGACTCGTTGCGCCCACTCGGCGCCGGCGATGTGCTTCCGCTGGCTCTCTCGGCTTCCCAGTACGCCATCAACCTGCGGGGAGCGGCCGAGATCGCGTCGCTCCTCGTCCGCGCTCCTCACACCGACGAGATGCAGCGCACCGGCGCGCTCCTGCTGGCGCGAATTCAGGTGGCACGCGGGCAGAGCGATTTGGCGGATCGTGCCTTGCAGTCGATTCCGAATCCTCCCGCGGCGTGGATACTCGGCCAACGAGCCCTCCTGATCGAGGTGCCGAGCGCCGCGGTGCCGCCGCGGGGGGCGCTCACCGCGTTGCGAGACTCGCTCCTGCTTGCGAGCGACGCCGCACGCCGGGAGCGTGGCGTCGAGCACGAACGTCACCGCAACTTCGAGTTGGCCGGGCCGAAGTACCTCGGCTACGTGGTCGGATTGCTCGACATGCGGCTCGGTGACACGTCAGCGGTGCGTCGCGAGGCCGAGGCATTGCGCCAGCAGCCGGGCGATACGGTGGAGCGCGCCCTCGCTGGCGCGCTCTCGATTGCGCTGCGTGCTCGCCTCGCACTCGCCGCACGCGACACCGTGATGGCCCTCCGGCTCCTGGAGTCCATCAACCCGTCCATTCCGCTCTACGACCGGACAGAAGTCTCGTCCTTTTCCCGGGAGCGGTACCTCAGGGCGACGTTGCTCGCGGCGATGGGCCGCGAGGACGAGGCACTTTCCTGGTTCGAATCGCTAGGCCAGGGCGCGATCGGCGAGATCGCGTACCTCGGGAGCGCGACGGAAGCCCGGGCTCGACTGCTCGCGCGGCTTGGCGAGCGTGAATTGGCAAAGGCCATGATGGCCCGGCTACACCGAATGCGCGACGATCAGGGACCTGGTGTCGCGGCCCACGGAGATGGGCGGCTCGCCGTCCGCGCCCGGTGAGTCACTGCATCCCCAGTTTTCGGCGCATCGCCACCCGCGCCGTGTCCGGAAGCTGCGCCAGCATGCGTTCCATCGACTCTGATTCGGCATCGTTCGGCGACGCATCTCGCATTGACACGAGTGTCCTCCGCGTCCTCTGCGTTCTCTGCGGTGAGAAGACCTGCGCGCGGGCGCTGGAAGAACAAGAGCTTTCACCGCAGAGAACGCAGGGTTACGCAGGGTCAGGTTGACGCGCACGGGCAGCCAGTCTTCGCGCGGGGGTAGCGTTCACTCAAACCGTCGCCAACCGAACTCCCTTCCTTCGTCTCCCGTCTCTCGTCCGCCCTTCAGTCGTACCGCAACGCCCGCATCGGCTGCGTCCGGCTTGCGCGCAGCGCCGGCACCCACCCGGCCCCCAGCGCCACGACGCCCAGCAGCAACACGGCAGCGCCGAAGACCCACGGGTCGTGCCCGTCCAGCCCGTAGAGGAGCGAGCGCGCCGCCCGCCCGATCCCCAGCGCCCCCAACGCCCCGATCGTCGCCCCGACGCCGGCCATGATCGCCACCTGGCGCAGGATCATCCCCTGCACGCGCGCGCGATCGGCGCCTAACGCCATGCGCACGCCGATCTCCCGCGTGCGCTGCGAGACGGAGTAGGCGAGCACGCCATACAACCCCACCGCGGCAAGCAGCGTCGCGAGGCAGGCAAAGGCGGCCGACAGGATGGAGATCATCCGGTCGAGGAAGACGTTCTCCCGCAGCTGCTGCGGCATCGTCTTGAGGTCCTGCACGGGGAGCGCGGGATCGATCCGCTTGAGCATCGGGCGGATGCCGGCCACGAGCTGCTCCGTGGGGAGGCGCGAGCGGGCGTAGAAGTACATCTGCCCGATGATCCCCTGCTGCTGCCACGGCAGGTAGAAGACTGGCTGGGGCGCGCGCTTGGCGTCGTTGTAGGCGACGTTAGGCACGAGGCCGACGATCTGGATTCCGAGCGAGTCGTTGCCGCCCGAGCGCCCCATGAACTTCCCCACGGCGTCGCGCCCCAGCTTGAACTTCTCGGCGAATGCCTCGTTCACGATCGCGACCTTGCCGGCGCCGTACTGGTCGCTCGGCGCGAAATCGCGTCCCGACGTGAGGCGCGCCCCGATCATCCCGAAGTAGCCGGCACCAATCGCATTGTAGCGAGAGTTGCAGTCGGTGTCCGGGAGGCACTCGAAGCCCTGCACGCGCACGTCGTTCCCCCAGCTGTCGCCGGAGAGGAGCGGGACCATCGACGACGTGACGCCCGTGACGCCGGGCATGGCGCGCAACTCCTCCTCGATGCGCGCATAGAGCACCTTGGCGCGCAGCGTGTCGTATCCCACGCGTAACGGCGACACGCTGAACGTCGCCACGCTGTCGACGCGGATGCCGAGGTCCACGCGGCTCACGTTGACGAGGCTCTTGAGGAAGAGCCCCGCCGAGACGAGGAGGGCGGTGGAGAGGGCGATCTGGGCGACGGCGAGCCCGGTGCGGAAGCGCGAGGCGACGCCGCCGGCGATCTGGCCGGCGCCGGCGCGGATGGATGAGATGAGGTCGGCGCGCGTGGAATGCAGCGCCGGGAAGAGGCCGAAGAGGAAGCCGGTCGCCACGGCGAGCGCCCCGGCGAAGAGGAGGACCGGGAGCTGCAACGTGAAGGCGAGCGTCGCCGCCCCCTCGGGCGGGAGCATGGCGGCGATCCCCTGCAGCGTCCAGCGCGCCACGAGCGGCGACACCAAACCGCCGAGTGCCGCGAGGACGAGCGACTCGACCAGGAGTTGCCTGACGAGGCGCTGGCGCGAGGCGCCGAGGGCGAGGCGGACCCCCATCTCCGTGGCGCGGTTGGCGCCGCGGGCGAGGAGGAGGTTGGCGATGTTGGCGCAGGCGATGAGGAGGACGACGGCGGTGATCGAGAAGAGCATCGTGAGCGGGGTCTTCGCCTCGCCCTGCATCGAGCTCATCCCGCGTGCCCCGGGCTCCAGCACGACGCGCTTGGCCTTGAAGCGGGCCAGCGTCGCCTCGCTGATCGACTGCTGGAGCGGCGCCTCGACATCGGTGAGGATGGGGGCGATGATGCGGTCGAGCGACGCCTTCGTCGCCTCCATCGTCACGGTGGCCTTCCGCCGCCCGAAGACGTAGACCCAGTAGTCGCGCCGGTTCTCCAGCCCCTTGTAGTCGCCGACCCAGATGCGCGACTGCATGGGGATGTAGGCGAGGGGGCGCGAGCCTAACGTCGGCCCGTCGAAGCCCTCGGGGGCGACGCCGATGATCGTGAACGAGCGACCGTTGAGGCGGAGGACCTGGCCGAGTGCGTCCGGCTTCCCCTGGAAACGGTCCTGCCAGAACCGATGGCTGATCACCGCCACCATGTTGTCGGCGCCGGGCTCGTTGTCCTTGGGCTGGATGAGGCGCCCCGCGGCTGGCTGAAGCCCGAGGGTGGAGAAGAAGCCGCCGGTCACGTAGATCCCGTCCCCCACCGTGGGCTCGTCGCCGAGGGCGATGCTCGCGCCGAAGATGCGGTGCGCGGCAATCCCGGCCAGCGCGCTGGTGGGGCCACTCGTGTTCGCGCGCTCGAGGTCGCGAAACATCGGATAGCTCCAGATCAACCCGTCGCCGCACCCTGACTGGTTGCACGAGTCGCTCCCCTGGATGGGGCCGGGGAGTTGGAGGTTCACCAGCTCCTCGGGGTGTGCCACGGGGAGCGGGCGGAGGAGCATCTGGTCGAACAAGGAATAGATCGCGGCGTTGGCGCCGATGCCGAGTGCCAGCGAGAGGATCGCGACGGCGTTGACGAACGGCGTCGTGCGTAGCGTGCGGAGGGCGTAACGGAGGTCGCGCATCGGGAGGGAGCGAGTAGGGGCGGCGACGGGCTCCTCCGTCGGACAGGCGTGGGGGGGCGATGGTTTGGACGATGGGACGGGGCGTCGTCCCGGTTGTGCGAGCTGTTGCCGAACGGTCACCTTTCACTGTCGCCACCCGGCCGCTTGCTTCGCCGCTCGCTCTGCTGCTCGCTCTGCCGGTTCACCAGCCCACGGCCCCATGCCCGCCCTCGCCCGCCCCGACCGCAACACCTACGTCATGGGAATCGCGACGGCCGTGCGCGCCCGTGCGGGGGCGCGTGCCACCGTCGCCGCCGACGTGCCTGACGAGCACGGGCATCGTTGACGCCAACCGAGGGAGTGCGCCACCATGACGCCTAACGCCCCGAGCGACATCACCATCCGCCCCGCCGTCCGCGCCGACCTCCCGCGCCTCGGCCGACTGGGGGCACTCCTCGTCGACGAGCATCACGACTTTGACGAGCGACGTTTCATCCCCACGCGCGAGCGGACGCCGGCCGACTACGCGAACTTCCTCATCCGCCAGCTCGACGATCCCAAGTCGATCGTCCTCGTCGCCGACGACCACGGCGACGTGATCGGCTACGTCTACGCCACCGATGAGGGGTACGACTACATGTCGCTGCGCGGACCGGCCGGCGTGCTGCAGGACATCCTCGTCGCGCCGGAGTTCCGTCGGCGCGGCGTGGGGGAGCAGCTCCTCACCGCGGCGATCGACACGCTGCGCGCGCGCGGCGTCTCGCAGATCGTCCTCTCGACGGCGGAGCGGAATGCGGAGGCGCAGCGGCTGTTTGCGCGTGCGGGGTTCCGGCGCACGATGGTGGAGATGACGCGCGACTTCGCGAGCGAGTCGGGGGAGTAGGGGAGGGGAGCCCGCTGGCGGCGCCCGCTACCGGCGCCCGCTACCGGCGCCCGCTACCGGCGCCCACTACCGGCGCCCGCTCCTCTCCCGCCATCGCGCCGCCACAGGCGCCAGCGCCTCGCGCGCATACGCGTGCGTCTCCCGCTCCAGCTGCTTCCCCACCTCCGCGTCCGCCCCGAACAGCCCGAAGTTGCCTAACGGCGGCGTGAGGATGCAGACGTTCTCCCGCTCCCCCAAACGCTCCATCGCCGCCTGCTGGTGGAAGCTCGGGATGGCCATGGCGTGGTAGAGGATCTCCACGATGCCTGGGGGGCGCGGCTTCTTCTTCCCCGTCAGGCGTCGCCACAGGTATCGCCATCCGCTCATCGACGTCCCGTAGCGCATCGACTTCGCAAAGGCCGGCTCGCCCGGCTTGGACGAAATCTCGAGGTTGCTCCCGATCGTCAGGCCGAAGGCGACCTCCTCGCCGAAGACATCCATCGGGAGGTAGTTGAGGATCGCCCCGTCGACCAGGAGTTCTTCCTCGTGCCAGACGGGGGGCCAGAGGAGGGGGAGCGATCCCGAGGCACGCAGCAACTTCCAGATGGGGCCGCGCCGGTACAGCGCGAGGCGATGACGCCGGATGTCGACCGCGGTGATCGTCACCGGGATGAGCTGGTCTTCCAGCTGCCGCTCCCCAAAGACGGCCTGCAGGACCTCCCCCGCCTCCTTCCCGCTGGTGAGCGCGGTGTAGGGCGGCTGGAACTGCTTGAGGGTCGGGATCCCGTCCTTGATGATGCGCAGTGCGTGCGACAGCGTCGCCTCGTACGACCATCCGCAGGCGAGGAGCGCGGCGACGCCGGCGCCGGAGCTGCTCCCCGCCATGGCGTCGACGGGAAGTCCGTGTTCGCGCATGGCGCGCACCGCGCCGAAGTGCGCCGGCGCGCGCGAGGCCGCCCCGCTGAAGGCGATGGCGACGGCGCGCCCCGTGAGGCGGCGCGCGAGGCGGTCAAGGTCCTCGCGCGCCCCCTCGCGCAGGTGGTGGTGCGTGTGCGACGCGCGCTCGGCCAGCCACGCAGCCGTCCCGCGCGCCTCGCTGATTCCCGCCGGCTGCAACAGGACCAGGTGGCAGGCGCCGGCGAAGGCCGTGGCGCCGTTCGCGTCTCCCGTCGCACCATCGTTCCCTGCGCCGCGAGGCGCGGCGGCGACCGTGGGGACGGCGAGCAGTCCCCCTTCCACCGGGCGCCGCGCCGGCGAGGCGGTGGCGTCGGCCACGAACAGGAGCGCATCGCTCTGCCGCACCGCGCGCCGCGCCCAGGAGTCGACCTCGCCGCCGCACACGAGGAGGACGGTCTCGTGCTGCTCCTCCAACCGATTGAGCCAGGCGATGATCTCGGCGTCGCCCACGTCGCCGCGCCGCGTCGTCGATGCCTGCGCGCCTAACGCAAGGTCGAGGCGCGCGGTGTCGACCACCGTCGTGTCGGAACCCGCGTCGCCCATCGCCTGGGCGAGTTGCGCGGCGAAGGCCCGCACGCGTCCAGGCTCGGCGAGCGGGATGATGGAGATCGTGCGCCCGCGCTTGACCCCCGGGTCGCCCTCGCCAAAGGAGCGCGTGGCGACGTCGCGGGCGATGACGCGCGCCATCACCCGCGCGAAGCCGACCGAGCGCTCCATCAACGACAGGACGTGTTCGCGCTCCAGCCGGGCCACGGTGCTGTCGCGCACGGCGCGCACCGATTCGCCCTGCGGCACGCCGGCCAACAGCGCTGCCTCACCAACCACCGAGCCCGGGCCGAGCGTGGCGAGGTGCTGCTGCCGTCCGCTGGTCTCCCGCACCACCTCGAGGCGCCCGGCGCGCAGGAGCCAGAGCGCCTCGCTCCGCTCTCCCTGGCGCACGAGGACGTTCCCCCCGTCGACACGGTCCCAGCGCAACGCGCGCTGCACCCACGCCAGCTCGGCGGGGGTGAGCTCGGCGAAGACCTCGAAGTCGCGCAGCGTGTCGTGCGCCCGCGCCGCCGAGCGAATCCCCGCCAGGAGCAACTCGAGGCGCGCCGCCGACGGCTCGGGGAGGAGGTGCGTGCGCTTCACGTGCGCGGGGGCCCGCATCCGTCGCGTTGACTCGGCGGTCGACTGCGCGCCGCTCTCCACGTAGACCACCTCCGTATGACGCCGCGCTGTGCCGTCGCAGGCGACGTCGCGCGCCGGTGAGCCGGGGGCGCTGGCGAGGAGTGGTTGCACGAGGACGACGCGATCGGCGTGGGCGGTGACCGCAGCGCCGCGGGCCCCCGTTGCTGCTGTGACGAGGTAGACCACCGTCGCCGCACCCGCCTCGCAGGCGGCCAACTCGTCGGCGAGTGGAATGGAGGCGTCTGCCGCGGCGTTGGTGAGGCGCACCAGGCGGCTCCCCTCGATCCCGGCGACCGCCTCCTCAAGCAACGAGGCCAGCTGCGTCGCGCGCACGTCATCGAGCGACTCGAGGATGACGGCGATCACGAGCGGGTCAGGGGGGACGGTGTGCAGCCCTTCGTCGCGTGCCTGTGCGAGGGTGCTCACCCGCGTGAGCTGCGAGAGGGCGAACGCGCCAGTCGCCCCGCCGCCCTGCTCCCATACGGCGCGCGCCGGGACACGTGCCACGCGCGAATGGCGAATCGCCGTTACGCTCGACGGTGACGGGGCCCCGAGCAGCGACTCGGCCATCCCGATGACGGCGCCCCGCGTCCCCCAGCGCGGCGGCTCGCCAGGCGTTTCGACTTCGACGACGCCGCACTCGACGACGAGGAGGTCGCGCACCGTCTCGCCCACGGTGCGAATGACGCCGCCCGGCGGGATGACGTCGACAGTCAGCTCGTGCAACAGGCGCTCGCGGTCGCCGTCGTCGGCGACGAGCGACCGGAGCGCATTCTCGACGTGCTCGTGCAGGCAACCCTCCGGAGGGGAGAAGGGTGTGGATGGCGGCCCATCGACGATCGGGCCGCCAACCTAACCCTTGGGCGCGACCTCCGACACCGGCGGCCCGACATCGTTCTTCACTGCCGGGACGCTCATGAGGTAGCGATAGATCGCCCGCAGGTCGTCCTCGTGCATGCGCTGGAACGCCTGCCACGGCATGGGCGAGCGGGGGATCCTGCGCCCTTCCCGGAAGCGCGCGACGAACTGGTCCTCCGTCCACGCGCCGAGCCGCCCCGTCTCCTTGTCGCTCGTGATGTTGGGGGGCGACCAGCGATGCGTGGGGTCGTCCGATTCGGTGAACGACTTGGCGCCGCCGAAGCGCGGCCCGGTGAGCTCGCCCGTCATCTGGCTGCGCTCCGTGTGGCACGCCCAGCATAACGAGACGGATTCCACCAGGTAGCGCCCGGTCTCGAGCGTCGCGCCGCGCGGCGCGACTGGCGGTGGCGGCGACGCGGGGCCGACCGGCTTCGCGAGCACCGTCGCCTTCACGACCTTTCCCATCACGTTGAAGTGATGGGGCGGCACCTCGTTATGCACCGCGGGCATCGTGCGAAGGTACGAGACCACGGCCTGCAGGTCGTCGTCGGCGAGCCCCTGCATCTCCATGAAGGGGAGGAGCGCGCGTCCGTCGTGCCCCACGCCGTACCGCAGGGCGCGGGCGATCGCCCGGTCGCTCACCGCCCCGAGCCCGGTCGCGGAGTCGGGGGTGAGGTTTCGCGAGTAGAACTCCCCCGGGGGGATGTCGAACACGAAGCCGCCCACGAGCGGGACGTCGTCCCCGCGGAAGAATCCCTCGCGCGTCGCGGCGGCGCCGTGGCATGCGGCGCACGGGGCGAGGGTGCGAACGATGTAGTGCCCGCGCGCGACAATCGCGGTGTCGGTGGAGGCGACGACGGCGGGATACGGGGCGTCGAAGGTAAGGTGCTGGCGCGAAGCCACGAAGAGCGTGGCAGCCACGACGAGCACCCCAACGCTCCCGCCGGCAAGGCGGAGGACGGTGCGAGGCATCGGAGTTCCGGTGAGGGGGAGGCGCCGGGGCAGGGGACCCCGGCGGACCGGCGATGATGCGGGGATCACTAAGCACCGAATGACGGCGACGCGCAAGACACCGATGCGCAAAGATCCACGGGACGGCGGAACCCGTTCGCACGGCGGGGTACCATCGCATCATCGTCCACGAGCAGGCGATATGCGTACGGCACGACGCGCCGCCCTGGGGGTGGCGCTCCTCGCAGCGGTCACCCTCGGCGCGGGGTGCCATCGCGGCAACCGGCAGGCGCCGGAAGCCGTCGGCGGTCCCATCACGCTCTACATCCGCAACAGCGGCTTCTTCGACGTCAACGTGTACGCGCTCACGTCGTCGGGCGTCACCTCGCGCGTTCGCCTCGGCATGGTCGGCGGGAACTCGAAGAGCCAGATCACGGTGCGACCGGCCGCCATGCGCTCCGATGGTGGGCTCGTGCTCTACCTGCACGCGATCGGGTCGCGCTACTACTGGACGACGCCGATGGTGCAGGTGCACTCCGACCTCGTGGCGTGCCTCGACATCCTGACCAATCCGGATGGAAACCTGAACCGCTCGTCGCTCTACACGCTGCCCAAGGGCGTCTCCACCGAGGCCGCGCCGAGCGCCACAGCGACGGAGACGAGCGCGGGCGCGAGTTCCACGCTGACCGTGGGGGAGTGCGGGAGCTGACGCCGCGGCGGCGATTCTCAGCCGCATCGCTCAGGAACGGGGGCGCGGGTGTGAGCGAGCGGGGCGCTCTGCCGTATGGCGGGGCGCCCCGTGTCGCGATAACGTCTGCGCATGCAACGGCCTCGAATCCGCCATGGCGCGGCCACGTCGTCGCGCCCCGCGCTCGGCGTGCGCCGCTCCTCCGCGATCCCCCTGACGCTTGCCCTGCTCGCGGCCGCCGCGTGCACGGGAGCGCCTAACGCCAATGACACGGCGAGTGCTGGCTCAGCCGCCGCCTCGGCCACTGGCGCCGTTCCGGATCGCCCGATCGATCGCGACCTGCTCGACGTCACCGTTCCGGCGCTGCAGAAGCTTTACGCCGACAGGAAGTACACGGTCACGCAGGTGGTGCAGTGGCACCTCGATCGCATCGATCGCTACAACGGCGTGTACGGGGCGATCGAGACGGTGCTGCGCGAGTCGGCACTTGCCCAGGCCGCACGCCTCGACGCCGAAGCGGCCAAGGGTGACGTGAAGCGCGGCCCGCTGTGGGGCGTCCCGATCGTCATCAAGGCCAACACCAGCGTGCAGGGCGAGATCACCACGGCGGGGTGGGAAGGTTTCACCCGGCCGGGCGCGGAGCTGCTCGCGCCGAAGGACGCGACAATCGTCGCCCGCTTCCGCGCGGCGGGGGCCATCATCGTCGGGTTGGCCAACATGCCCGACCTGGCCAACAGCGACACCAACCGCAGCAGCTCATTCGGGCGCACCGGCAACGCATACGACGTACGCTTCTCCCCCGGCGGCTCGTCAGGCGGCGTCGTCACGGCGGTCGCCGCGAACATGGCGGTCCTGGGGAACGGGACCGACACCGGCAACTCGATCCGCATGCCCGCGGCGACGAGCGCCCTCGTCGGTGTCTTTCCGACGCGCGGGCTGGTCAGCATCGCGGGGATCGCTCCGCTCGACTGGCTCCTCGACAACACCGGTCCCATCGCCCGCACGGTGACCGATGCGGCGATCGCCCTCTCGGTGATGGCGGGTCCCGATTCGCTCGATCCGGTCACGCGCCTGGCCTCGGATTCGGCGAGGGGGCTGCCGTATGAGGGCGGCCTGCAGCCCGGCTCCCTGAGGGGGAAGCGTTTCGGGGTGCCGTCCTTCATCATGACGGGCGAGGGGATCCCCTTCCACGGCATTCCGTACGCCGTCCCCGATGCCGAGGCGGACAAACTGCGTGAAGCGGCGCGCATCCCGTTGCATCGGGAGACCAGCGCGCTCTTCCTCAAGGCCATCGCCGCGCTCACGCGTGCCGGGGCCGAAGTGGTGATGGACAACACGGTCCTCCCGCCCGCGTTTGCCAAGTCCGCGTCGCGCGTGGCGACGTACGCCTACATGCGCGACGGGACCGATCGCTTCCTCGCCGGCTTTGGTCCGGCCGGCTATCACTCGGTCGACGAGTACCAGCGGGTGACGCGCGGGACGATCTTCGTCTCGTCAGGCGGAACCGAGGCGCACTTCAACACCTTCGGCGGCGTGCGGATCCCCCAGCGGGTCCTGGCCACCGACCCGGACGCGGAGCGGATGTATCACGGGCCGCGCCGCGCCATGCTGGGCGAGTACCTCGCGACGATGGACCGGCTCAGGCTCGATGGTTACGTGTACCCGGCCATCCAGATGCCACCGCCTGACGAGACGATGGCGCAGGACGGGCGGTTGAGCGAGGGGCCGCACTCGGCGACGAGCTGGGTGAACATGATCGGCGTCCCGGCCATCGTCGTGCCGGCGGGGTGGTACGTGAATGGACTGCCGTTCGACCTCGAGATCGCGACGCGCCCATGGCGCGACGCGGAGCTGCTCGGCTACGCCTACGCGTGGGAGCAGGCGACGCGGGCGCGCAAGCCGCCCGTGCTGGTGGAGCAAGGGATGCTGCCCGTGCTGCGCGCGCGCGCCGGGCGCGGTGCGTCGACGCCAACTCGTTAGGACTCCGACATGAAACTCCGATTCCGCACCTTCCTCGGCGCGCTGGGCGCGCTCACCCTGGTTGGCGCCTGCCAGTCACCCAAGGCCGCCGCAACGCTCGAGCCCGCGCACGCGACGGCGATGCGAGACAGCGTGCAGGAATTCCTGCGCGCCTACGCCGCCGACATGAGCGCGCCGCCGGTCGGGAAGCGCGCGCGTGAGGCGGTCGCCCGCTTCTATGCCCCCGATATCGTGATGTCGACCGACCTCGCCCCTGACGCCCCGGTCCTCGTGCAGACGGTCGACTCGCTCGTCCCGGCCGAGGAGGTCGTGTCCGTTCCGCCATTCATCGACCACACGCAGTTGACGTTCGGGAAGACCATCATCACGCCACTGGCGCCGGGCGTCGCCGCGTTCACGGCGCTATACACGGAGTCGGTGACCGATACGTCGGGCACCGTGACGCCGCTCCCGGGCGTACAGCATGGCGTGGTGCGTCACGATGCCAGCGGATGGCGCTTCGCATCGCTGCAGTCGGCGCATCCGCCGGCGATGCATCAGGCGCAAGCGGCGCTGATGGCGCGAATCGCTCCGCCTCCGGCGCGCTGATGCACGTCGCGGCGCACATCGCCTGACACGCTCCACTCGCTTCCTTCACCTCGACCTCCCGGTCCCGTCCTCATGCATCATCGTGTGACCCGTGCCGTGCAGCTGGCGGCGTTGTTCGCCGCCACCGCGCTCCTGCTCCTCATGCCGCGGGCGCCGCTCGGCGCGCAGGCCAAGCCCGTCCCCTCCATCGCCGAGAAGACGGCCGGGATGAAGGCGATGCCCGGCTTCTTCACCCTGTACTGGGACGAAGGGACGGCGAAGCTCTTCTGGGCGATCGACCGGCTCGACACCGAGTTCCTCTACCAGGTCTCGATGGCATCGGGGCTCGGAAGCAACCCGGTGGGGATCGATCGCGGGCAGCTGGGCGGGACGTACGTCCTCACCGCGAAGAAGACCGGCCCACGCGTCCTCCTCCTCGAGCCCAACTACCGCTTCCAGGCGCGCAACAGCACCAACCCGAAGGAGGTCGAGGCGGTGCGCGACGCCTTCGCACCGTCGGTGCACTGGGGCTTCGACGTGGTCGCCCAAACGGGGAACAGCGTCCTCGTGGATGCGACCGCGTTCTTCCTTCGCGATGCCCGCGGCGTGATCCAGACGCTGGCGCGGACAGGGCAGGGCGCCTTCTCGCTCGATGCGTCGCGCAGCACCCTCTATCCGGCGGCAATCAAGTCGTTCCCCAGGAACACCGAGGTCGAGGCGCTCCTCACCTTCACCAGCAGCAACCCGGGCGGGCTGGTCCAGGGGGTGGCGGCGACGGGCGAGGCGGTGACGCTGCGCGAGCACCACTCCTTCATCGCCCTCCCCGAGGCAGGCTTCACGCCGCGTTTCTCGGATCCGCGCATCGGCGTCAACGGCCCGGACGTGATGGACTTCGCGCAGCCGGTGGACCAGGACGTCTTCCGGCACTTTGCCTCGCGCTTCCGCCTCAAGAAGAAGAATCCGTCAGCCGCAAAGTCGGAACCGGTCACCCCCATCACGTACTACGTCGACCCGGGGATCCCGGAGCCGGTGCGCAGCGCGGTGCTGGAGGGGACGAGCTGGTGGAACCAGGCGTTCGAGGCGGCGGGGTACATCAACGCCTTCCGCGTCGCCGTCCTCCCCGACAGCGCCGACCCGGACGACATCCGCTACAACATGATTCACTGGAGCCACCGCCGGACGCGCGGCTACTCGTACGGCGCCACGGTGGAGGATCCGCGCACCGGCGAGATCCTGCGCGGCAACGTGAACCTCGGCTCGCTCCGCCTGCGGCAGGACTACCTGCACGGTGTGGGGATGGTTCCCCCGTTCGGTTCCGGCGACGGCGATGACGACGCCGAGTTCGAGGATGCACCGAGCATCGAGTACCTCGCCGCCGTCGCCGACAAGGGCGACGCGCTGCAGATGGCGCTGGCGCGCGTGCGGCAGCTCGCCGCGCACGAGGTGGGGCATACGTTAGGCTTCCCGCACAACTACATCGGGAGCGCGCAGAATCGCTCCACGGTGATGGACTACCCGGCCCCGCTCCCGCGCGTCACGCCGCAAGGGGGGATCGACCTCTCCACCGCCTACGCCGTCGGCATCGGCGACTACGACAAGCTCTCCGTCACCTGGCTGTACCAGGACTTCCCGGCCGGCACCGATGAGGCCAAGGCGCTGCGCGAGATCGCCGACGCGGGGGTCAAGCGCGGGCTGCGCTACGTGGGGTACATCAACAACAACTTCATCGGCGCCGGCCACCAGTACGCGTCGGTGTGGGACAACGGCTCCAACCTCGTGGACCAGCTCATCGAGGAGATGCGCATCCGGCAGATCGGGCTTTCCAGGTTTGGCCCCGAGGTGATCCGCCCGGGCGAGCCGATTTCCAAGCTCGAGTTCGCGCTCCTCCCGCTCTACATGCACCACCGCTTCCAGCTGCGCGCGGCGGTGCAGTCGCTGGGCGGCGCTGACTACACCAACGCGATTCGCGGCGACGGGCAGGCGCCCGTCTCGATCATCCCGGGCGCCGAGCAGCGACGGGCGCTGGAAACGATCCTCGGCACCCTCTCGGTCGAGTTCCTCGCGCTCCCCGATCGCATCGTGAAGATGATCCCGCCCCCGGCGGACCGGTACGAGGAGGGAGAGTCGTTCGCGCGGCGCAGCGACGTCCTGTTCGATCCGCTTGCAGCTGTCGAGGCGTCGGCTGCGTTCACGGTGGGAGAGCTCCTCCACCCGGCGCGCATGGCGCGGTTGGTGTCGTACGGGAGCATGGGCGACTATCCCACGCTCGAGGAAGTGATCGACCGCCTGGTCGCCGTCACGTGGGACGCCCCGATGCCGAGCGACAAGTACCGCGCCCAGGTGCTGCGCACCACGCAGCGCGTCGTCATCGACCAGCTGATGCGGATGGGGAGCCGCGCCGACGTCTCTCCCGACGCGCGGACCATCCTCACGGACCGGCTCGGAAAGCTCGCGCTCCGCCTGGAGCGCGTCGACGTCAACGCCCGCACGGCGCAGCAGTCGGCGGCGCTGGCCGACATCCGCCGCTGGGAGCATCGCGCCGAGCAGGTGATTCCGGGGCCGTCGTTGCAGCTGCCGCCGGGGGACCCGATCGGCGGCGGCGGGAGCGCGTCGCGGAACGGCTCGAAGGGGATGTCGAAGAGCGGATCCCAGGCCAGCAAGCAGCCGGGAGGCGTCTAGACCCCCCGGCGCTCGCCCTCGCCACGTGCGGGTGTCGCGCTACTTCCTGCGACGCCCGCGCGTGGACAGGTCCAGCTCCCACGGCTCACCGTTGATGGTCGCGGTGGGAAGGTTGGTCCCGTTGAAGGTGATCACCACGTCGCGCGTGACCTTCTTTCCGTCGTTGGGGCCACCGGTGATCGTGATCGTGTAGAGCTTGTGCACCGTCCCCGAGATGGGCCAGCTCGTCGGCGTGCGCGGCACGGGGATGACAACGTTGGTCCGCGTGACCGTGAACGTCATGTCGTACTGGCGCGTCTCCCCATTCTCCTTGGTGCGGACGCGGGAGATCGTCCCCTGGCCGGCGCCGTTCCACGTGGCCTGCGTCTCCTTCCCCGCCAGCCCGGAGACGGTGAACTCGGCGGTCCGGTCCACTGTCATGCTCACGTTGCCACGATCGAGGGTGCCGCTGACGTTGGCGCGGACGGAGACCGACGCGGTGGTGAGCGAGTCGTAGGCCGACTGCACGTTGCCCGCGGCATCCTTGTAGGTGCAGATGCGGACGACCGTGAGGCCGTCCCGCCCGGCCTGCGTGCATTCGAACGAGCCGCGGTCGGCGCTTAGGCCGAGCGCGTACTGTCCGCCCGGGCCGCGCATCAGTTCCACATCCTGTCCGACCGTCTCCGACGTGACGGTCGCCACGTCGGCGTTGATGGCCGCGTTGGCGGCCGCCGTCAGCTGCGGCGCGGTGGACGAGTCGGTGCCGCAGGCGGTGACGGTTGCGATCGCCACGAGGGCGGCGGGAATCGCTACGACGCGATGGAATCGCAGGAGCTGCATGGGTCCCTCCGGTGAGGTGGTGTAGGTGAATGCCATCCAGGGCGCCGGCCGCGGCGCGCCCTCCGCGCGCCGCCGCCGATCGCTTCCTTCGCCTCACCGGGCCCGGTGCAGCTGGCGAGCATCGCCCGCCGTTCACTTGAGGAGACGATGCTCCACCCGTGACGTTAAGACGGCAGCGATTGCCGCCCTGACGAACGCTGAGCGCCTCCGACGAAGGGGGGGAGCGTCTTCGACGCTCCCCCCCTTCGTCACTCCCGTCCCCCGTCTCCCGCCTGCTCTACTCGCTTCTCAACGCCTCCATCGCCTCGATTCGCGACGCGCGCCACGCGGGCCCCATCGTCGACGCCAGCGCCACCACGCCGAGGGCGAGCGCCACGACGGAGATCGTGACGGGGTCGCGCGGCGAGATGCCGTAGACGAGCGGGCGCAACGCCTCGCCCAGGAGCGACGCCCCCACGACGCCGATCGCGATCCCCGCCACCGCCAGCCCGCTCCCCTGCGAGAGGAAGTGGCCGAGGATCTGCTCGCGCGTCGCTCCTAACGCCGACCGCACCCCGATCTCCCGCACGCGCTCCCCCACCATCCCGGAGAAGACACCGAAGATTCCCACGGCCGCCAGCGCCAGCGCCGCCAGGGCGAACGAACGGAAGAGACGCTCGGCGAACCGCCGTTGCGACGAGGCCCGGTCGACCAGGGCAGAGAGCGACGTCACCTCGCCGACCGGGACGGCGGAATTCACCGAACGCACCGCCTCGCGAACCTGCCGAATGAGGGCGTCCGGCTCGGTGGACGACTGCACCACCAGGCGCACGAAGGCATCGGCGAAGGCATTCTGGTCGATGGGGAGGTAGAGTTGCGGCGGAATCCCGAGGTCCAGCGATGGATGCCGCACGTCGCTCACCACGCCCACGACCGTGCGCAGCGCGGCATCAGGCGGACCGATGCGGAGGCGCTCGCCTAACGGGCTGCGGTCGCCGAAGCGCCGCTGGGCAAGCGCCTCGTTGATGACGACGGCGTTGTCGCCCCCGGTCACGTCCCCCGGCTCGAGAAAACGCCCCGCCACCAGATGAAGCCCCATGGTGCGCGCGTACTCTGGCGTCACCGCGAATCGGAAGACGTCGCCGTCGGTCCCGCCGGCGCTCCCGGCGTCGCTCGCGGTGCGCTCCCAGTGCGCCCCCCACGTGTCGAAGTCGCTGGAGAGCGGGAGCTGCGACGTCATCGTGGCCGACGTCACCCCCGGAATCGCACTCACCCGTTGCAATACGTCGCGCCAGAGTTGGCGGACGACATCATCGGACTCGAAGCGCGTCCCCGTGGCACTCAGGGAGAACGCCAGGCGGTCATCGGTGGCGAAGCCCACGTCGACCGCGAGGAGGCGCTGCACGCTCTGCACGAGGATCCCCGCGCCGAACAGGAGGAGGAGCGCGAGTGCCAGCTCCGAGACCACGAGCGAGCGTCGCACCAGGTCGTGACCGCCGCGCGCCACGGAGCGTGACGACGAGGCGAGACGGTCGCGGAGCCGCGCGTCGTGCATGAAGAAGGCGGGAAACAGGCCGCTGATCGCGCCGAGCAGGAAGACGAGCCCGATGACGAAGCCGATCATTGGCGCGTCCAGCCTCACCTGGTCCAGGCGCGGCAGCGACGACGGGGCGAGCGCGAGCAATCCGCCAAGCGCGGCATGCGCCAGCGCGAAGCCGAACAGGCCGCCTAACGCGGAAACGAGGAGCGCCTCCAGCAGCGTGCTGCGCGCCAGGCGCCAGCGGTTGGCGCCGAGCGCGGCGCGAATCGTCGCCTCGGTGCCGCGCCGCACGCCGCGAGCCAGGAAGAGGTTCGTCGCGTTGGCGAGCGCGATGAGCAGCAGGAGTGCCGCAGCTCCCAGCAAGGCGAGCAGCGGCCCGCGCGTCTGCTCCACCATCTGGTCTCGGAGCGGCGTGACGATGAGCCGGGTCTTCCCGTACTTGTCCGGGTACGCCTCGCGCATCTTCAGGAACAGTCCATCGATCTCCTGGCGCGCCGTCTCGAGCGGGACCCCGTCCTTGAGCCGGGCGATCGCTTGCAGGTGACGGCAGTCGCGGCAGGCGGAGCCCGACGTGTCGGTGTAGGCGAGCGGCCGCACAATCTCGGCGCCCGGGCGCAGCACGCTCTCGAAGGACGCGGGAAGGATCCCGACCACGCGATGCTCGATGTCGCTGAGCCGAACGATGCGTCCCACGATGGAGGAGTCGCCCCCGAAGTGCTGGAGCCAGGCGCCGTGCGTCAGCAGGACGACGGTCGCCGAGCCCGGGCGATCTTCCTCGGGGGCGAAGGGGCGCCCCTCCGCGACCCCGACACCCATGGCGTCGAGGAAGTCCGCCGAGACCGCGAGGCCGGAGAGTCGCACCGCCTGGTTCCCATCGCTCAACGTCGGCGACCAGTCGCGGACCGCGGCGACCTTGGCGAGCGTGGTGCTTTCACGGCGGATGTCGTCGATCGTGAGGTATCCCACACGACTGGCGACGCCCGGCTGCACGCCCTCGCGCAGCGTCACGATGCGATCGGCCTCGCGGAAGGGGAGGGCCCCCCACAGCGCCGGCCGGGCGATGGCGGTGATGGCAGACGCGGCGCCGACGCCGAGTGCGAGTGTCAACGACGCCGTGAGGGTGAAGCCGGGTGACCGACGCAGCCGCCGGGCGGCGAGCGAGAGGTCGAAGCCGATGTCCGACATGAGGCCTCGCGTGAAGGGGATCGCGTTAGGGTCGTCGTGCGGGCGGATCGAGGCCGCGATGGCTTCGCGCCAGAAGCGGCGCCGTGCCCGGCTGGGCCCCTCGACAGCACACGTCTCGTGAAAGGCCTCGACCAGGTCGCCCACGAGATACTCGCGCTCGTGTTCCGGGACGCGATGCTCGAGGAGCCACATGGCGAGACGCGGCGGGGACGGCATCACCCCTCGAGCTGCGTCGACAGGCCGCGCGACAGCGCCTTCATCGCGCGCCACGCCTCGGCGATGGCCGCCCGCCCCTCGGGGCGGACTGCGAAGTGCCGCCGGCGGCGCCCGCCACGCTGCGGGAGCGGGTCGCCCACATACGAGGCGACGAACCCCTTCTCCTCCAGCCTGGCAAGCGCCGTGTAGACCGCACCTAACGTCACGTCACGCTCCGACCGCTCGGCGATCTCGCGCTGCACCGCCGCGCCGAAGCCATCGTCGCCCAGGCGCAGCAGCGCCAGCATCACCAGCTGTTCCAGGTCCCCGAGTGCCATCTGCGCTCCCGTATTATTTCTGGAAGTACGAATAAATGCGGGATCGGTTTCAGGCAAGGCGACGTGGGGGAGGGGAGCGATGTCGCGGCGCGCGCGCTCGTCGATCCGGGACGAGTCGTGCATTGCTTGACGCGAGACGGTCCCGCGCGCCAACGTGGCGCGCTCGCCGGTCCCGTCGCCACTCGCCCGATTGCGAGGTCGTCGCCATGTCGAATCGCCCGTTCGCGCGCGGATTCTCCTCCTGCGCCGTCGTCCTGCTGGTCGCCGCCGCCGGGCGCACCCCTCGCGCCGCGAGCGCGCAACCCGTGCGCATCGATCGCGACGACATCGCCGGGACGGTCACCGGTCCGTCGGGCGCCGAGGCCGGCGTGTGGGTCATCGCCGAAACGCGCGACCTCCCCACGCGGCTGGCGAAGATCGTCGTGACCGACGACCGCGGGCGCTACCTCATCCCCGACCTTCCGGCTGCCAGCTACGAGGTATGGGTGCGCGGGTATGGCCTCGTCGACTCGCCGAAGTCGCGCGCCAAGCCGGGACAGCAGCTCGACCTGAAGGCGGTTCCCGCGCCTAACGCGCGCGCCGCTGCCGAGTACTATCCGGCGGGCTATTGGTACTCGTTGCTTCGCGTCCCCGGAAAGGAGGAGTTCCCGGGGACAGGGCCCGAGGGGAACGGAATCGATCCGTTCCTGAAGGACCAGTCGCAGTGGATCCGGCTGATCAAGTCCGGAGGGTGCACGGCGTGTCACCAGCTCGGCACCAAGGGGACGCGGACGATTCCGCCGCAGCTCGGCACCTTCGCGTCGCACGCGGAGGCGTGGGCGCGGCGTGTGCGCTCGGGGCAGGCGGGGGGACAGATGTTCAACACCGTGCAGTCGATGGGGGCATCACGTGCCTTCGCGATGTTCGGCGACTGGACGTCGCGCATTGCGGCTGGCGAGGTCCCGCCGGCGCCGCCGCGCCCGGCCGGGATCGAGCGCAACGTCGTCATCACGCAATGGGATTGGGCCGATCCCAGGGCCTACCTGCACGACCTCGTCTCCACCGACCGTCGCCGCCCGACGGTGAACGCATTCGGGAAGATGTACGGCGCGCTCGAACTCAGCGCCGACTATCTCCCGGTCCTCGATCCGACGACGAACTCCTCGAGCCGAGTCCCGCTCACCGTGCGTGACCCGGCCACGCCCCCCGCGTCCAACCAGGACTCGGACCAGCCGTCGCCCTACTGGGGGACGGAGCCGATCTGGACGTCGAAGAACAACGTGCACAACCCGATGATGGATGCGCGCGGTCGCATCTGGATCACCTCGGCGGTGCGCCCGTCCGACAATCCCGACTGGTGCAAGGCGGGTTCGTCGCATCCGTCCGCGAAGCTGTTCCCGGTGCAGCGCAGCGGGCGCCACCTGGCGATGTACGATCCGACGACGAAGAAGCTCACGCACATCAGCACCTGCTTCGGCACCCATCACCTGATGTTTGCCGAGGATGCGAACAACACCTTGTGGACGAGCGGGGGCGGGCCGGTCGTCGGTTGGCTCGACACGAAGAAGTTCGATGCCACCGGCGACGAGCAGGCGTCGCAGGGATGGACGGCGCTGATCCTCGACACCAACGGCAACGGGAAGCGCGACGACTACGTGGAGCCGACGCGTCCCGTCGACCCGACGAAGGACAAGCGGGTGAATGCCGGGCTGTACTCCGTCGCCCCGGCACCGGACGGCTCGATCTGGGGAACGTCGCTCGGCTATCCGGGCGCACTGGTCAGGTTGACGCCGGGGGCGAACCCGCCGGCCACCGCACTCGCCGAAGTCTTCGAGCCGCCGATGAAGGACGGGAAGCCGGTCGCCGGCTACTCCCCGCGCGGTGGTGACGTCGATCGCGACGGCGTCTTCTGGGCGGCGATGGCGAGCGGGCACATGGCGTCGTTCGACCGGCGGAAGTGCAAGGGGGCGCTCAACGGCCCCGCTGCGACTGGGCAGCACTGCCCGGAAGGGTGGACGTTCTACCGGGAGCCGATGCCGC
Organism: Gemmatimonadaceae bacterium; assembly: GCA_046327755.1. Classification (GTDB taxonomy): domain Bacteria; phylum Gemmatimonadota; class Gemmatimonadetes; order Gemmatimonadales; family Gemmatimonadaceae; genus SCN-70-22. The sequence continues at coordinate 472,739 of JAXLXW010000004.1, read as the reverse complement.
AGTTCCAGGGGGTCACCGACGACGGCAGCGTCGAGGGATCGTACTACACGTGGGTCGATCAGTTCGACACCTTCGGCCTCGGGCGCAACGTCCCGATCAACACTGGAAATGCATCCGAAGGGCTCCTGGTCCTCAAGGACGGGAAGTGGGTCGTGCTGCGGGTCCCGTACCCGGTGGGCTTCTACACCAAGTGGCTCGACGGGCGCATCGACGACCCCAGGGGCGGGTGGAAGGGGCGCGGGCTCTGGGCCACGATCTCCACCCGCGCCCCCTTCCATATGGAGGGTGGAGCCGGGCAGACGAGCAAGGTCTTCCACTTCCAGCTGCGGCCGGATCCTCTCGCCCGATAGCGACGGCGCGACGACCCCTAACCGCAATCCCGTTTCGACGGCATGTTGGGCTGGGTGCTCGTTGCGCGGTGTGTCCTCCGTCCGCTCGCTCCATGCTCTCCTCTCGTGTTCTTGCCCGGATCGCGTCCATCTTCGGCATCATTGCGTCCCTCGTTGCGCCTGCTCACAGCAAGGCGCAGGGAGCGCCCAAGGTGCCGGCGGATCTCTTCCCGGCACCCACCGGTCGCTACGCGATCGGGGTGTTCGATACGCTGTGGATCGACGCGGCGCGTCCCGAGCGGTTGACGAAGGACACCAGTGACACGCGTCGCGTCCCGGTGCGCGTCTGGTACCCCGCCCGGGCAACTGGCGCTCCGTTTGCCCCGTATGTGCTGCGGCCCGAGGAGTTTGCAGCGGAGTCCCCGATCCACGGCGCGACGCACGTCACGACGCACGCGGTGTTGCACGCTCCGGTTGCAGCTGGCGCCGAGCGCTTCCCGGTGCTGCTGTACAATCACGGCGGCGGGTGGAGCCGCTTCGCCGCCACGTTCGAGTTCGAGGAGCTGGCCTCGCGTGGCTACGTGATCGTGAGCGTCGACCACCTCGGCTTCGACCAGAGCACATCGATGTCGGACGGCTACACCTTCAAGGGAGACACGTTAGGCTTTCCGGTGCCGACGAACGTCGACCTGCGTCAGGATGCGCTGGCCAGCTGGGACTACCTCGAGCAGGTCCTCTTCCCCATGTGGATCGCCGACGCGCAGTTCGCGCTCGACCGGGTTGAACTGCTGGATCGTGACGGCGCGTCGCCGCTCAAGGGGAGACTCGACCTGGGAAGGATCGGTGCCTTTGGCTGGTCCTTCGGAGGTGCGGCCGCAGTCGACCTGGCGATTCGCGATGCACGGATCAAGGCGGCGGTCGATCAGGACGGGCAGTTGTTCGGCCTGGGGCGCGTACGGGGCGCGGCCAGGCCCGTCATGCTCATGCACGGCGGGGGTGATCCCAAGCGGGGAGTCCCGGCGGAGCAGCACGGGATCGTCGATGACCAGATGAAGACCGTGGAGGCGTGGGATGCGAAGTTCCGCGCGGCCGCGACCGGCGTGGTGTACGACCTGCGCATCGCGCGCACCGAGCACGGGAACTTCTCCGATCTCCCGCTCTTCTTCCCGCGCGATTCGGCGGCGCTGGAGCCTGCGCGCGCGCATGCGATCATCACGGCGTACACGGTGGCGTTCTTCGACCAGCACCTGCGGGGGGTACGCGCCCCCTTGCTCGACGCACCCTCGCCGGCGTTTCCCGAGGTGACGTTCGTGCGGGGCGGGGGGGCGCGCGGGGCTCGCCGATAGCGCTCACTCCCCCCGCAATGCGACCGCCGGATCCACGCGCGTTGCACGGCGCGCGGGGACGAAGGCGGCCAGCACCCCAACCGAGGAGAGCAGCAGGACCACGCCGGTGATCACGAGTGGATCGTTGGGGCGCACCCCGTAGAGGATCGACTGGATGCGACCGGTGAGCATGAGGGCGAGCGGGACGCCTGTCGCGATGCCAACGGCGACCGTTCGAAGGCCATCGCCAAGGACAAGGCGCAGGATGCCGGCCCGGGTGGCGCCCAGCGCGAGGCGCACGCCCAGCTCACGTCGCCGTGCCTCGACCTGGTTGGTGCCCACGCCGTAGAGCCCCAGCGCGACGAGGAGGACCGCGAGGACGGCAAAGGCGCTCACCAGCTGCAACGGCAGGCGCCGATCGGCGAGGACCGCCCGATGCAGTTCGTCGAGCGTGCGCAGGTCCTGGACGGGAAGGAGCGGGTCGATCGCCGCGACCGCGGCGCGGAGTTCGCGCATCGGGGGATGGTCGCCGGCGTACGACACGACGACGTCCCCGCCCCCCCAGCGATCGTATCGCATGGACGTGAACACGGCGGGCTGCACCTCGCCGGACGCCCCCAGCACGACGTCGCCCACGACGCCGACCACCGTGCTCCAGGGCTCCCTTGGGTCGGGGCCGAGTCGCACGCGCGCGCCGATCGGGTCGCTGGTTCCCCAGAACTTCCGGGCCGCGGATGCACTCACCACGACGGCGCGCACATCGGGGCTCTCATCGCCAGGTGCAAAGGACCGGCCACGCACCACGGGGATCCCCAGGACGCGGAGGTAGCCATCGCTCATGGTGCCATAGCGCACCTCGGGGGGGCGATCGCCAGCGAACGGACGTCCCTCGATGACGAGCGACGCCCCAGCGCTCCCCTGCATCGGGAGGACGGAGGTGAGGCCCACGTCGTGCACCCCGGGAATCGCCGCCAGGCGCTCGAACAGCGTGGCGAAGAAGGCGTCCTGCCGCTCGGCGGTCGCATAGCGTTGGTCGGGCAGGGCGATGCTGAACGTCGCGACGCGCTCGGTGCGATAGCCGAGGTCGAGCGTCATCAGGCGTTGCAGGGTGCGCGCGAGGAGGCCTGAGCCGACCAGGAGTGCGAGCGAGAGCGAAACCTGCGCCGCGACGAGGGCCCGGCGCAGGCGCAGGCGGCCGCCCCCTTCGGTACCGCGCATTCCCCCCATCGTCACGCCCTGTACCCCGAGCCGCCGCGCCACCAGGGCGGGAATCGACCCGAACCCAAGTCCGCAGAGGAGGCTGGCGCCGAAGGCGACGAGGAGGACCGGGAGGCCTGCCGTGACCGAGAAGCCAGGGGGGAGCGCCTGTGCCCCAATGGTCCGCAGCATCGCGAGTCCGCCGATCGCCACGGCGAGCCCGGCACCGCCGCCGAGCAGCGAGACGAAGAGCGACTCCGTGAGCAGCTGGCGGACCAGGCGACGGCTCCCGGCGCCCAGCGCGATGCGCACGGAGAATTCGTCGCGCCGCGCGACGCCGCGGGCCAGCCAGACGCTGGTGACATTGGCGCACGTGATGAGCAGGAGCAGGATCGAGGCGCCGACGAGCGCGAGCAGCGGGGCGCGCACTGTTCCCGTCATCTCCTCCCGGAGCGTGACCGGCTCCAGCCCAAGCCCTGCATACGCGTCGGGACGCTCGCGCGACAGCGAGGCGAGCACGGCGTCGAGGTCGTCCTGCAGCGCGCGGTTGGAGGTTCCCGGCCGGACGCGCGCAATGGCCTGCACGAACCGGAACTTGTGCGATCGTTCCCCGTCCGCCAGCACACTGGTGAGGTCGAGGGGGATGAGGAGCTGCGCCCGCATCATGAGCGGCGGGACGAAGTCGGGGCCCATGATCCCGATGATACGACGTCGCGTCCCGTTGACGTCGAGCAGGCGACCGACGACGGACGAATCGCGCGCGAACCGGCGGCTCCAGAAGGCATCGCTCAGCACGACCACCGGCTCGCTCCCCGTCGAGTCGGAGGCTGGCGGAAACCACTGCCCCAGGGCGGGACGCACCCCGAGGAGGGGGAGCAGGTTGGCGCTGACCCGCGCCCCAGGGACACGCTCCGGGGTGCCGCCTTCCGTGAGCTCGGCCTCGCCCCACGCGATGCCGGCGACGCTCTCGAGGGTGCGCGACGCCTCACGCAGGCGCAGGAATGCGCGCGGGCTGACCTGTCCCATCGGGGCCCGGACCTTGGCCTCGACGGCATGCAGCTGGACGAGGGTTCCCTCCTCCCGGTACGGGAGCGGGCGCAGGAGGATCGCGTGGAAGACCGTGGCGAGCGCCGCCGTCGCGCCGATGCCTAACGCCATCGTCAGCAGCAGGACGGTGCTCAGGGCGGGCGTGCGGCGCAGCGTGCGCCACCCGCTGCGCAGGTCCTGCCGGAAGTCCTCGGTGATGCGCGGCATGCGATGCTCCCGGTGCGGGTGGACGCGGGTCGCTCCGTGGGTCGCGTATCCAGGACCGACGGGCCACCTGACGATAGACGCATGCGCCGGGACGGGGCTTCGGCGCGTGATGAAAGGCGGACTCCAGGTGACCGAGCGTCCGCCCGTTTGACAACCGCAGCGACGCCCTACACAATGAATGAGCCCGTCACCCCACGAAAGGGATCCCCGACGGGCCTCGTGCCGCGTCGCGCGACGCCGCCGTCGTGGCGGTCGTTGCGACTACCCCCCTCCCACCCGCGCATGACACGCCTCCCGTTCATCGTCGCCAGCCTCGTCGCGGCAACCGCCGCGACCACCGCGCTCACCGCCGCGGGCACCCACCAGGCGAGGACGGCGCAAGTGATGGTCCACTGCCCCGCCGGCAATCGCGAAGCCTTCGTGACGCCGCCGCGCGTGACCGTCTCCGTCGGCGACGACGTCGAATGGCGCATGACCGGACAGGTCGCCTCCGACTCGATTGTCATCTCGCTGAAGGACGACGCGCAGCAGTGGCCGTTCGCCGGCAATCCGTCGCGCGGGGGAACGTCGGCGCGCGCCCGCGGCGCGCGGACGCGAGGGACCTACGGCTACAACGTCACGCTGCAGTGCCGCATCCCGGGCGAAGGGGTGCGCGAGGTCGTGATCGACCCGGACATCATCGTCAATTGATGCGTCGGCACGTGCGCGGGGTCGTCGCCACGCCAGGCGCCGGGTTGTCGTGACGGGGCGCCAGGCGACCGCCGGCGGCACCGCGGCGTTAGGGGAGCGCATCGGCCCCTATCGCATCCTGCAGCTGCTGGGGCAGGGCGGGATGGGACTGGTGTACGAGGCGGAACAGCTGGAGCCGGTGCGGCGCCGCGTGGCGCTCAAGGTGATCAAGGCGGGGATGGACACCGACGAAGTCGTCGCCCGCTTCGACGCCGAACGGCAAGCGCTCGCCGTGATGGAGCACCCGAGCATCGCCAAGGTGCTCGATGGCGGGGTGACGGCGGATGGACGCCCGTACTTCGTGATGGAGCTGGTGAAGGGGATTCCCATCACCGACTTCTGCGACACGAACCGGCTCCCGACGCGCGAGCGCCTCACGCTCTTCATCGAGGTGTGCCACGCGGTCCAGCACGCGCACCAGAAGGGGGTCATTCACCGCGACCTCAAGCCGACGAACATCCTGGTGATGCTGCAGGACGGCCAGCCCGTCCCCAAGGTCATCGACTTCGGCATCGCCAAGGCGCTCTCGACCCCGCTCACCGAGCGCACGCTCCTCACCGAGGTGGGGCAGGCGATCGGGACGCCGGCCTACATGAGCCCCGAGCAGGCCGACCCCAGCGCCCTCGACGTCGACACGCGCACGGACGTCTACTCGTTAGGGGTGGTCCTGTACGAGCTCCTGGTGGGGAAGCTCCCGCTCGACCCCACCGAGATGGGGTACCCCGCCTTCATGGTGCAGCTGGCGGGGCGCGACGCGCGGGTCAGCACCCCCAGCGCCAAGGTGCAGACGCTGGGGCAGAAGGCCGTCTCGGTCTCCTCGGACCGCCGCACCGACGTGCGCGGGCTGCAGCGCGAGCTGCGCGGGGACGTCGACTGGATCGTGATGAAGGCGCTCGATCCCGATCGCGCGCGCCGCTACGAGACGGTCAACGGGATTGCCAGCGACCTCCAGCGATTCCTCAACCTCGAGCCGGTCACGGCGCGCCCGCCGTCGGCCTGGTATCGCGCGTCGCGATTCGCCAGGCGCAATCGCGTCATGGTCGGCGCGGCAGCGGTCGTCAGCGTTGCGCTCGTCGCGGGGCTGGCCGTGGCCTCCATCGCCCTCGTGCGCGCACGACGCGCCGAGGCGCTCGCCCGACGTGAGGCCGAGACGTCGCGCCAGGTCGCCTCGTTCCTCACCGGGCTCTTCCGCACGTCGGACCCCAGCGAGGCGCGCGGCAACACGGTGACCGCACGCGAGATCCTCGACCGCGGCGCCGAACGGATCGGGACCGAACTGGCGGGACAGCCCGCGGTGCAGGCGCAGATGATGGAGACGATGGGGACGGTCTACCGCGAGATGGGGCTCCTGACGCAGGCGCAGCCTCTGCTCGAGCACGCACTGGCCATTCGCGACTCGATCGGCCGCCGCGGTGTCGGTGGCAGTGGAGCGGGCGACACGCCGTCGGCGCAGTCGGCGCGATACGAGCTCGCGCGGCTGGCGCAGCAGCAGGGGCGCTTCGCCGTCGCCGAGTCGCTCTACAAGGTCTCGCTGTCGGGCGCTGAGGCGGCGCACGGGACCGGGGACACCTCGCTCGTCCCGCTCCTCAACGGGCTTGGCGGGATGTATATCACGCGCGGGCGCTTTGCCGAGGCGGAGTCGCTCCTCACGCGCGGGGTGGCGATTCGATCGGCGGCGAAGGGGGGCGACGACGTCGACTTCGCGCGCCTGCTGCGCAATTTGGCCGGGAGCTACCTGGCCCAGGCTCGTTATGCAGAGGCGGAGCCGGTGTATCGTCGCGCGCTGACCATGATCGAGCGCGCGGCGGGGGCCGATCACCCCGACGTGGGGCGGACGCTGAGCAACCTGGGCGTCGTGTACTACGGCCTGCAGCGGTACGACGAGGCGGCGCAGTACTACGAGCGCGCGGAGGCCGCGCTCTCGACCTCGCTGGGGCCGGAGCACCAGAACATCGCGTCGATCAACATCAACCTCGGCGAGATCGACTGGAAGCGGAAACGGTACCCGCAGGCGGAACAGCGCCTGCAGCGCGCGCTGGAGATCCTGGGGAAGCGCGTGGCCCCCGATCATCCGAGCGTCGCCACTGCCGAGCTCGACCTTGGCAATGTCCTGCGCGATGCGGGGCGGACTCGTGAGGCGGAAGGGCACTACCAGCGCGCGCTGTTCATCCGCGAGAAGGCGCTTGGGCTTGAATCGCCGGGTGTCAAGGAAGTGCTCACCGAGTACGCGGCGTTGCTGCGCACGCTTGGGCGCGGCGATGACGCGGCGAAGCTCGAGGCGCGCGCGCGGGCGATCGGCGGAGGGGCGAAGTAGGGCGAAGCCGGGCGAGGTAGGGTGAGGGGGGACCGCAGGGCGTTGCGTCTGGCGGGCGGCCTCGAGCGTGGCGCTCGCGTCTCCTGTGATATTCGTCACAGGGATGCGGCGACATGTTGCGATAGTGTAGGTCGCCGTTGCCGGGGCGGCACCTCCCGGGTCGCCATCGAGCAGCGGATGACCTCCGCGAGAACGCGCCCATGCCCGACTCGTCCAGCGCGCTTGATGCGCCGAATGAACGGACGGCCGTCAGCCTATGGACCTGCCTTCAGCTGGCCCTTGCCGTCGGTCTCCTGACGAGCGAGCTCGAGCTGGTCGTGCGCTGGTTGCGCGCGCTGCCGAGCCATGGCATGCAGCTGACGATAGGACCCGACGGCTGGTGGATGGGCCCGCTCATCTACGCCGTGGTCTTTCCGGGCATCGCCGGCGCGGCGTGGTTGAGCGTCCGATGGTTGGGCGCGCCGACCGCCGCGCGTGCCGCCATCGTCGGCGCCGTCGCCGCGGGTGTGGCCGGGTTGCTCTTCCTCTTCGACCAGTTACACCTGTTCGGCGTCCTCATGCTGGCAGCGGGCGTGGGTGTGCAGGTTTCGCGATGGGCGCTCCGCACCCCGCGGAAGCTCGAGGCGCTGGCGCGTCGTGCCCTCCCGGCGGTCGCCGCCATGGTGTTCGCCGCCGCCAGCGTTGCAGTTGGCGGGCGCGCGTGGGGCGAGCGGCGTTCGCTCGCCACCTTGCCATCGGCGGAGGCCGGGGCGCCGAACGTCGTGCTGCTCATCCTCGACACGGTGCGCGCGCGCTCGTTGCACCTGTACGGCTACGGGCGCGAGAACACCCCGGCGCTCGACTCGCTCGCCAGGGACGGCGTCCTCTTCGAGCACGCATGGGCCACCGCGCCGTGGACGCTCCCGTCGCACGCCAGCATCATGACCGGGCGGTATCCGAGCGAGCTGAAGACGAACCTGTACGCCCCCCTCGACGCGACGTACCCCACGCTGGCCGAGGTCCTGGCGGGACGCGGGTATCGCACCGGTGGCTTCTCCGCCAACGTCTATTTCGCGAGCCAAGCCGCAGGGATCGGACGCGGCTTTTCTCGCTTCCGCGACCGCGGGCTTACGATCGGGCAGGCGGTGCTGAGCACCTCGCTCTCGACGCGGGTCAGCCGCATGGAACGCGTGCGCCGTGTCCTGGGCTACCACGATGACCCGGGGCGCGTGCGAGCCGACGAGGTCAACCGCCGTTTCCTCTCGTGGTTGGATGCGGGGACCGAATCGCGACGACCGTTCTTTGCATTCCTGAACTACATGGAGGCCCACGAGCCGTATCTCCCGAAGGCGCCATACCGGGGTCGCTTCGGCCCGGACACCGCGAGAAAGAACTGGCTCATCGGGCACGCAGGATTTGGCCCGGGGTCGCGCCGGTACAGGGATCGTATGCTCCCCCACGAGTTGGAGGCGGAGCGGGCCGCGTATGACGAGTCGATCCTCTCCGCCGATGCGGAGATCGGTCGCCTGGTGGCGTCGCTGCGCTCGCGCGGCGTGTGGGAAAACACGATCCTCGTCGTGACGGCGGACCACGGCGAGCAGTTCGGGAGGCACGGCGTCTTTGACCACGGCAACTCGCTGTATCGGCAGCTGCTCGAGGTGCCGCTGCTGATCGTTGCACCGGCGCGTGTGCCGGCCGGCACGCGGGTCGCGACGCCGGTCTCCCTCCGTGACCTCGCGGCGACCATCGTGGACCTGTCGGGGGCGGACAGCAGCGCATTGCCCGGACTGTCGCTGGCGTCGCAGTGGCAGGGCGGAGGAGCGGTGAGCCCGATTTACTCCGAACTGCAGAACGACGACGGCAAGACCTCGAAGACGTTTCGGTCGCTCGTACTCGATGGGTTGCACTATGTGGAGCCGATGAAGGCCGCGCCGCAGCTGTACCGAATCGCCGACGACGTCGACGAGGACCGGGATCTCGCGAAGGATCCCGCGATGTGGCCAAGCGTGATTCAGCTTCGCTCCTGGCTCCTCGGGGTCAGCCGCAAGACGTCGGCCGGCGAAGTCACGCTTGGCGAGCGCTAGCGCTCATCGTACCATGTGAGGGTGCGATTCGCCCACGCTCCCTCACGCGTTCCCGTCGCGCGACCGCTGGCACTGCTCCCTGTCCTCGCGGTCGCGACGTTTCTCCTCCCCACTCCTGCCACGGCGCAGGCACCGACGCGTGCATGCCCGGCATCCGCCGCGGACACCCTCGTCCGCGCCGCCACCAGCGACGCCACGGCGCGCGCCTACTGGCTCACGGCCACACAGCTGCAATGGCCCGGCGCGCCGGCCGACGGTCGATACGCCGTCTATCGCTCGCAGACGGCGGCCCTTCGTGCCGAAGCCGGGCGCCCGGTGCAGGGGAGCGATGAACGCATCGCGCTCGACGCGGATGCTGCCGCGCTCCCCGCCGACGTCGCGACGCGCTTCGCCTTCGTCCCGGCGGGCGCGCGCCTAACGCTGAGCGTCCCAACGCCGGCCACGCCGGCCACGCGGTCCACGCAGGCGGCGCGGCTGCGCGACCAACTCCTCCTGGTACGCGAGGACGCGGAAGGGCGCGTCCTTGCCGCGACCGGGATCCAGCTCCCCGGCGCCCTGGACGACCTCTACTCCGCCGCTGGGAGCGTCCCCGACCTCGGCGCAACGCTCGCCGCGAACGGACGGCAGGGGGCGCAGGTTGCCGTCTGGGCGCCGACCGCGCGGGCGGTGACGCTCTGCATCTCACCGAATGGTTCGCGCGGAGCCACCGCCGCGGTGGCGCTCGTGCTCGACTCCCTCACCGGGACGTGGCGCGGGCGCGCGACCGGCGACGTGCGAGGCGCGGCGTATCACTACGCGGTGGACGTCTTTGTTCCGGGCGCCGGGGTGGTGCGCAATCGCGTCACCGACCCGTATGCGGTGGCGCTCACCGCCAACTCCGCGGCCAGCGTCTTCCTCTCGCTCGACGACCCAGCGGCGCAACCCGTCGGTTGGCGTGGCGCCCGCCGCCCGCCGGCGCTCGCGGCGCCGACCGACCTCACGGTCTACGAGCTGCACATCCGCGACTTCTCGGCAAGCGACGCCAGCGTGCGCGCCGCGTGGCGCGGGAAGTACCTCGCCTTCACCGAGCCTCGGTCGGCGGGGATGCGCCACCTCCGCGCCTTACGGGCGGCCGGGATCACCGACATCCATCTTCTCCCCACGTACGATCTCTCGACCATCCCCGAGCAAGGATGCGTCACGCCGGAAGTCCCGGCATCGGCTCCCCCAAACTCCGAGGAACAGCAGCGGGCGGTAGGCGCCGTGCGCGATCGCGACTGCTTCAACTGGGGATACGATCCCTGGCACTACACCGCGCCGGAAGGGAGCTACGCCACCGACGCGGCCGACCCCTTCGCGCGCACGCGCGAGTTCCGGGCGATGGTGCAGTCGCTGCACGACGCGGGGCTGCGCGTCGGGATGGACGTGGTCTACAACCACACCTTCGCGGCGGGGCAGGACGCGCGGGCGGTGCTCGATCGCATCGTTCCCGGCTACTATCACCGCCTCGATGGCGACGGGAAGATTGCGCACTCCACCTGCTGCGAGAACACCGCCACCGAGCATCGCATGATGGCGAAGCTGATGGCGGAGTCGGCGGCGACGTGGGCGAGGCACTATCGCATCGACTCGTTCCGGTTCGACCTCATGGGGCACCAGCCGCGCGCGGCGATGGAAGCGCTGCAACGCGCCGTGAACGCGGCGAGTGGACGGCACATCCCACTCCTTGGGGAGGGGTGGAATTTCGGCGAGGTGGCCGACGGCGCGCGCTTCGTGCAGGCGTCGCAGCGGTCGTTAGGTGGCAGCGGGATCGCCACGTTCAGCGACCGGGGGCGCGATGCGCTGCGCGGGGGCGGGTGCTGCGACGGCGGAATGGCGCTGGTGCAGAACCAGGGGCTGCTCAACGGGCTGCAGTATGCCCCCAACGGAAGCGCCGAGCCGCGCGATCGTCGCGCGGAGCTGCGGCGAAGCGCGGACCTGGCGCGCATCGGGCTCGCGGGGACGCTGCGCGACGTGCAGCTGCAAGGGAGCGACGGCGTCACGCGCCCTCTCTCCGCATATGACTACGCCGGGCAGCCGGCTGGCTACGCGCAGGAGCCGGGCGAGGTCGTGAACTATGTGGAGAATCACGACAACCTCACCCTGTTCGACCTCAACGCGCTGCGCCTCCCGCGCGGGACGTCGCGCGCGGAACGCGCGCGCGCGCAGGTGCTGGGGATCGCCTTCGTGGCGCTGAGCCAGGGCATCGCCTACCTGCACGCCGGGATCGAGATCCTCCGCTCCAAGTCGCTCGACAAGGACTCATTCGACTCGGGGGACTGGTTCAACCGTCTCGACTGGAGCCTGACGAACAACGGCTTCGGTGCCGGCCTTCCGCCGGCGCATCGCAACGAGGGCGATTGGTCGGTGATGCGTCCCGTGCTGGCCGACACGTCGATCGCGCCGCGCCCGGCCGACATCCGCTGGACGCGCGATGCCGCGCTGGACCTGCTGCGCATCCGGTCGAGTTCCACGCTGTTCCGGATGCGGACCTCGGCCGACGTGCGGGCGAGGCTCCGTTTCGAGAACACGGGGCCGTCGCAGGACCCGACCGTCCTGGTCGGGCACCTCGATGGCGCGGGCTATCCGGGGGCGCGCTATCGCGAGGTGCTGTATCTCGTCAACGTCGCGCCTGACGAGAAGTCGCTCGCGCTGCCTGACGAGGCGGGAAAGCGCTGGACGCTGCACCCCGTGCACCGCGCGGCGCACGCCGCCGACCGTCGCGCGGCGACGGCGCGCGTGGAGCGGGCCACCGGGCGATTCACGGTGCCGGGGCGTACGGCGGTGGTCTTCGTGGTGCAGTAGGACGCGCCACGCGTCGCCCCCCGAGGGGCGTGGCCGGGACGCGCGCGCCTCGTTCGCTACTGCGCTACTGCGCTGCTGCGCTACTGCGCTACTGCGCTACTGCGCGAAGGTCGAGTACCCCTGCGCCGCCAGTGTCGCCCGCGCCATCGTGGCGGACGTGGCCACCTTCACGAACGGGAGCAGTTGCTCGCGCCCGATCTTGAGGTGCGCCAGCGCCTGTCCGCACACGATGACCTGCACTCCCGCCTGGTTCAGCGCCTCCAGCAGGGGAATGCTGGCGTTGTCGGCACCGGCTGCCGCCTTGTAGTACTCGTTGCGCTGGAGCGACTTGGCCGCCGGCCCGTAGACGATGATGGCGAGGTGGACCTGCGCGCGCGGCACCCCTTCGGCGTCGGTCATCGTGAGGAAGTTGGCCGGGCGGCGAAAGCCGGGGGCGATCTCCGCAGGCTTTTCCGGCGCATCGGTCACGTTCCAGGCGATGCGATAGGTGAGCGACTTGTCCGCGGGAAAGGTCGGATTGGGGACTGCGGTGGAGGCGCCGAGTTCCTTGACGAGCGCCTCTCCCGACTGCGCGCGCGCGAGGGACGGGACGCCCACGAGCAGGGCGGCGGCGAATGCGGTCGAGACGGCGAGCGTGGGGCGACGCATGGGACCTCCAGCAGCGCAGGGTAGGGGACGAGTCAGTGCCGGGATGAGCGCGGCGGCTTCCAACAAGATGTAGGCGCAGAAAGGCGCTGTCACCCGACGCGCGATATGCGGCATCTGTCGTGACACTTCTTGCCGTCGAACGTCCCGGGCGTATTTTGTAAAATCATGCCCCCCTCTATCAAATCGGCGCGACCGCGTTCGCGCCCCTCCACACCGCAACCCGAGGGGCGGGCGGGGGGACCTCGCGGGAGGCGCGTCGTGGCACCGGCCGTCGGCTCCCCGACCTCGCCGTCCCCGCCGACGCTTGGCGAGTCGGCTTACCAACAGCTCCGGCAGATGCTGATGCAGGGCACCTTTCCCCCCGGCGAGGCGATTCCGGTGCGTGCCGTGAGCGAGGCGCTGGGTATCGGCGTCACGCCGGTGCGTGAGGCGCTGCAGCGACTCGCCGCGGAAGGCGTCTTGGAAGGCACGGCGAACATGGGAGTGCGCACGGCGCGGATGGAGCGCGCCGAGCTGGAGACGTTGTACGAGACGCGCATGCTGCTGGAGGGCGAGGCGGCCGCGCTCGCGGCGCGGCGCATCACCGCCGCCGAGCTGCTGGAGGTCGAGGAAACATTTCAGCGCGTGGTCGCTGCCGCCGATCGGGGCGATGCGGCGGCGTGTCTCGTCGCCAACATGACGTTCCACTTCCGCATCTACGCAGCGTCGCGCCTCCCGCCGCTCGTGCGCTGCATCGAGCAGATGTGGCTGCGCATCGGTCCGGTGCTCATGGAGCGGGCCCGCAGCCGGCCGCTCACGGCGCGCAACTTCTTCGGCTCCTCGCGCGCGGCCCACGAGCGTCTCCTCAAGGCGCTCAAGCGACACGACGCCAAGGGGGCACGCGACGGCGTGCGCCAGCTGCTCTACGTCGGCTACGAAACGGAGGGTCGGTGATGGGACTGCGCACGCACGAGGGGGGAGCGCCTAACGCCACTCCCCCGAAACCGCACGTGGCCATCGTCGGGAGCGGGGTGATCGGGCGCAGCTGGATCCGCGTTTTCACCCGGGCCGGCCACCCGGTGCGCGTCTGGGACCAGAATCCCGTCGCGGTGGCGACCGCCCTCGCGTGGCATGCCGCCGAGTGCGCGCGCGACGGGCAACCCTCCGCGCTCGTCACCGGGCACGACGCGCTGGCGCAGGCGGTGCGCGGGGCAGTCTGGGTGCAGGAGAGCGGACCGGAGGTGCTGGAGGTCAAGCGTGCCCTCTTCTCCGCCCTCGACGCCGCGGCCCCGCCGGAGGCGATCATCGCGTCCAGCACCTCGGCGCTCGACATGACCGAGATCGCGCGCGACCTCTCCGGGGGGCACCGTTGTATCGTTGCCCATCCCGTGAATCCGCCGCACGTGATTCCGGCGGTCGAGGTCCTTGGTGGGGCAGCAACCAGCGAGGTCACGAGAGGGCGCACACTCGAGATGCTGCGCGCGGTTGGCCAGGTTCCGGTGCCGCTGCGGCGCTTTGTCCCTGGATTCCTGCTCAACCGGTTGCAGGTCGCGCTCCTGCGCGAGGCGATCGCGCTCGTGGAGAGCGGCGTGGCCGGCGTCGACGAGGTGGATGCCGTGGTGCGCGACGGCCTCGGGTTGCGCTGGGCGCTCATGGGGCCGTTCGGCGTGGCGAACACCAACGCCGACGGCGGCGTGCGCGACTACTTCGGGCGCTTCGGCGGCTCGATCACCCGCCTGATGAACGACCTCGCCCCGACTCCCACGCTCGACGCGGCACTGATCGAGCGACTCGGCGCCGCGACCGATGCGATGGTCGAGGGCGCGAGCACCGCCGACCTCGCCGCCTGGCGCGACCGCCTGGTGACACAGCTGGTCGCGCTCAAGCGAGCGCACGCATCGCCCTGATGTTCCCCGCCTAACGCTTTCCGAACTCCCGTCCCCCGTCTCCCGTCCCATGACCGTCATCTGGCGCTACGCCGACACCTACGAGTACCTCGAACGCGTGGGCAAGATGCCCCCGCTCATCATTGTCTGCGCCTGCAATGGCGGGATCCAGGGGAAGGAGTCGAATCCCGCGCTCCCCGAGTCCTCCGAGGAGATCGCCGAGTCGGTGGGTGATGCGTACGACGCCGGCGCGTCGATGGTGCACGTGCATGCGCGCGACCCGAAGTTCCCCACGCGCCCGGCGACGACGACCGAGACATGGCTCGACGTCAACACGCGGATCCGCCAGCGCTGCCCCGAGATCATCATCAACAACACGACCGGCGGCGGGCCCGGGATGACGATGGAGGAGCGGCTGCAATGCCTCCCGGCGCGCCCCGAAGTGGCCTCGCTCAACCTCACGCCGGACATGAGCAAGTTCCGGCTCAAGGCGCGCCCGGACACGCTCCCCGATCCGCACGGCGAGATCACGTACGACGAGTGCGTCCCCTTCTCGTACAAGCTCGTCTCGCAGTTCGCGGCGCGGATGAAGGAGCACGGCGTGAAGCCGGAGATGGAGACCTATCACAGTGGCGGTTCGTGGGTGATGCGTGACCTCATCCAGCAGGGGCTCATCGAGGCGCCGTACTGGATCCAGACCGTGATGGGCTACCAGACGTCGAGTTGGGCCACGCCCGAGAACGTGATCAACCTGGTACGCGAGTTCCCCGACGGGACGGTCTGGCTCACCAGCGGCATCGGGCCGCACCAGCTGCCGATGACAACCTTCGCCATCCTGCTGGGCGGGCACGTGCGCGTCGGGCTGGAGGACAACATCTACTATCGCCGCGGCGAGCTGGCGGCGAGCAACGCGCAGTTGGTCGCCCGCACGGTGCGGCTGGCGCACGAGCTGGGGCGCGAGGTTGCCTCGCCGGCGCAGGCGCGCGCGATGCTCGGGCTATCGTCCGTTCCCACGTCCTACTGACGCGCGGGGCACCCGCCCCACAGATTCGCGCGTCCTCCGCCGGGCCCTCCCTCGACCCCGCCTGCCCGTGAGCCACCTCAAGCGCGACGTCGGCGCCTTCCAGTTCTTCGCCTTCGCCTTTGGCGCCGTGGTCGGTGTGGGGTGGGCGGTCGTCCTCGGCGACTGGCTCCGGCAAGCGGGCCCCCTCGGCGCCATCGCCGGACTTGCGGCTGGCGGCGTCTCGATGATCCTCATCGGCTTCTGCTACGCGGAAGTGACGGCGCTCATCCCGGCGTCGGGCGGGGAGATGGCCTTCGCCTACGAGCTGTACGGCGAGCGCACGGGCTTCCTGGTGGGATGGCTCCTTGCCTTCGTCTATGTGGTGGTCGCGGGCTTCCAGGCCATCTCGATCGGGTGGATCCTCACCGCGCTCATCCCGGGAATCGAGGGGCCGGTCCTCTATCGATCCCTGGGGACCGAGGTGCACGCCGGGACGCTCGCGTTAGGGCTCGCGGGAATGGCCGGACTCACCTGGCTCAACTACCGCGGCGTGAAGGGATCGGGGCGCGCGCAGGATGCGCTCGTCGTCGTCCTCCTCATCATGGCGACCGCCTTTGTCCTCGCCGGCATCGTACGCGGCGACGTCGCCAACCTGCAGCCGTACTTCCAGCGATCGGAGAGCGGCTCCATCTGGCCGGGGGTCCTCGCCCTCTTCATGACGGCGTCGTACTGGTTTGGCGGCTTCAACGTCATCCCCGTGATGATGGAGGAGAAGTCGAGCGCGACCAGCTACCGCGTGGTGGGGCGGATGATCGTCCTCTCCATCATCGTCGGGATCGTCTTCAAGACCGCCGTGGTCCTCTCGGCGTCCATGACCGTGCCCTGGCAGGAGCTGATGTCGATGAACATCCCTGCCGCGACCGCCTTCGAGAAGGCGTTAGGCTCGGCGGTGCTGGGGAAGGTCGTCCTGCTCACCGCGCTCCTGTCGCTCCTCTCCACCTGGAACGCGATGATGGTGTGCGGGTCGCGCATGCTGTTCGCCATGGGGCGATCGCGGTTCATCGCGTCGTGGCTGGGCGAGGTGCACCCGGTCTTTGGCTCGCCGGGCAATGGCGTCCTCTTCACCGGCGGCGCGGCGACCCTGGTCACGCTGCTCGGGCGCAACGCGATCCTCCCCATCGTGAACTCGTCGTCCACCTGTCTCGCGATCGCGTACGTCCTCACCTGCTACGGGGTGGTGAAGCTCCGCCGCAGCCGCCCGGATGCCCCGCGCCCGTATCGCGTTCCAGGCGGGATGCCGACGATCGCCGTCGCCATCGCCGGTTCGGTCTTCGCGCTGGGGCTCTCCCTCTACCAACCGTGGGCCGACGCCAACGGGAAGCTCCCGCTCGAGCCAGTCATGCTCGCGATCTGGATCGCCCTCGGAGGGGTGGCATGGATCGTCGGCGCACGCGCCCGCACCGCGTTTTCCCAGGTCGAACGTCGCCGCATCATCGTCGGCGCCGCTGAATAGCGACGTCGCCGTCGCGCAGTGGCGGCGACGCCTCCCAGCTGAACTTCGAAGGTCTCCTCCCACCTCGGAGCGCTCGTCGCATGCCGTTGCCGCATCCGCACTCCTCGTTCGCCCCAGCGCGCGCCGCATGGACGCGTGCTTCGCGCGCGCTCGCCGTCGTCGCGTCACTCGCCCTGTTGCCTTCGCAACCTGCGCAGGCGCAGGGGGCGCCGTTCCAGGTGGATTCGGTGCGCGGTCCCACGCATACGCTCGACTTCACCGCGACGGAAGGGACGTGGATGAGCGTCGATGTTGCACCGGACGGACGTACGATTGTCTTCGACCTGCTCGGGCACCTGTACGAGATGCCGATCGGCGGGGGAGAGGCCACGCCGCTCACGCATGGGCGCTCCTTCAACCATCTCCCGCGCTACTCGCCAGACGGTCGTTCGATCCTCTTCACCTCCGACCGCTCGGGGAAGGAGGAGCTGTGGCTGCTGCGGCGCGGCACCGATTCGCTCGAACAGGTCACGCGGTTCGACATGCGCGCCTATCAGGGGTCGTGGTCGCGCGACGGCAGGTTCATGTACCTCTCCACCCAGGATCTTGGTGCACGAGGCGCGGGGTGGCGCATCGATCGGCTGGGGTCGCGGCAGGAGATCACGCAGAACGGGACCTTCAACAACCCCACGCACTTCAGCGAACATCCCACCAACGGCAAGGTCTACTTCTCGGAGCCTGGCGGACCGCTGTATCAGGTCGGCCTGCGCCTCAAGACCTACGACTTGCGCACGGGCGAGCTTGCCACCTACATCGAGCGTCCCGGCGGTGCAGGCGATCCCGTCGTCTCACCTGACGGCACGTGGCTCGCCTACGTCCATCGCGACGACAAGCAGACGGTTCTCGTCCTGCACGACCTGCGCTCGCAGCGCGAGCGCACGCTGCACGTGCTCGATCGCGATCGCATGGAGTCGGGATCGGGGACGACGTTTGGCATCTACTCCAACTACGCGTGGACGCCGGACTCGCGGGCGATCGTCGTGGCCTGGGGCGGCCAGCTGCACCAGGTGAGTGTGGCCGATGGCGCCGTGCGCGACATTCCGTTCCGCGCCCCGGTGAAGCGCGTCCTCGCCGAGACCATCAGGTTTCCCATCGCGGTCCCAACGAGCGGAAAGGCGACGTCGCGCGCGACACGATGGGCTGAGCGAACGGAGCAGGGCGTCCTCTTCGAATCGTTGGGCGACCTCTGGCTCAAGGGCGACGGTTCGGCGATCAACCTCACGCGCAGCGCGAGCTTCGAGTCCAGTCCGGCCTACGCGGCGGCGACGAGGACCGTGTACTACGCCTCATGGAGCGACGACTCGCTCGGGAGCGTCTGGGCGCTCCCGCTCCTCCCGAACGGCCAAGGAGGCGCGGCGCGCCGCCTGACGACGGTGCCGGCGCAGTACGGGTCGGTGAGCGTCGCTCGCGACGGCAAGACGGTCGCCTTCCTGCGGGGGAGCACGGCGCTCGGGCGCGGCCAGTCGCTGGAGGAGCAGGATCGCTTCGATCTCGTCGTCGTCGGAGGCGATCGCGCAGAGCGCGTGGTCACGTCGGTGCCTTGGCTCAACACCAACCCGCTCGGCGCCCGGCGCCCGCCTTCCATCACCTTCTCGGCGAACGCCGAGACGCTGTACGTGAGCGAGATGGAGCGCGACACGCTCTTCCTGCGCTCGGTCCGACGCGACGGGAGCGACAAGGAGACGCTGTACGCGCTCCCGCACGCCGTGTCCGCCTCGCGCTCGCCCGACGGCCAGTGGATCGCCTTTCGCGAGTACACCAAGTCGTGGATTGCTCCAGCGTCGTTCGCTGGGAAGCGTGTCACGATCAGCGCGCACGACGGACTCGGAGCCACCCGCCGTGTGGACACGGCGGACGGCGAGAACATGCGTTGGAGCGCCGATGGCACCACGTTGAGCTGGACGCGCGGGGCGGCGCTGTATGAAAAGCCGGTTGCCGAGATGCTCGCGCGACAGGTCACAAGCGCCCGCCGCACCGCGCTCGGGGTCGACTTCGACCTCGCCGAGCCTAACGGGTCGATCGCGCTCACCCATGCACGGGTGATCACCCAGGATGGGACCGGCCGCGTCCTCGAGGACGCGACCATCGTGATCGAGCGCAGCCGCATCGTGTCGGTGGGGGTCGGCGCAGACGTGCCCGCCGGGGCGACCGTCTTCGACCTGCGCGGCAAGACGGTGATGCCGGGGATGATCGACGCGCACGCGCACTACTCCCCCGACGGCTCCACCCTCAACGTCATCGAACAGCAGCACCAGGGGTTGTTGGCCAACCTCGCCTACGGCACCACGACGATGTACGAGGTGTACGGGAACAACCTCAAGGACATCGCGGTGAGCGACCTGCAGCGCGCGGGGCTCATCCACGGTGCGCGGCTGCTCACCGTTGGCGCCCCCATCTACGGCCTGCGCACGTTCCGCCCCAAGCTCTATCGCCCCATCCGTTCGCAGGAGGAGGCGGATGAGGTGGTGGCCTCCAACCGGGACTACGGCGCCACGGCGCTCAAGGACTACGTGCAGTTCAACCGCTCGGCACGCATGCAGCTGTACGACGCCGCGCGGCGCCTGGGCGTCAACGTGGTTGCCGAGACGGCGGTCGACTTCCAGATGGACTGGACGATGCTGATGGATGGCATCAGCGGCTTGGAGCACACCGTCGGCCTCACGCCGCTGTACGGCGATGTCATCCGCCTCTGGTCGGCGACGAAGGCGGGAAACACCCCGACGCTCATCGTCAGCTACAACGGGCCAGCCGGCGAGCAGCTCTTCCATCAGTCCGAGCGGCTGTGGGAGGATCCCAAGCTCCTGACGTTCTTCAGCAAGGACGAGCTGGTGCGCTTCCGCCGCCCCACGCACTACTTCGAGGACGACCACTGGGCGGAGGACATGTCGCGCGAGATACGGAAGCTGGCGGCGGCCGGCGTGTCGTTGCAGGGGAGCGGGCACGGGCAGATGCACGGCCTCGACAAGCACTGGGAGCTGGAGCTTTTCGTCCGCGGCGGCTTCTCGCCCGCCGAGGCGATCGCCGCCGCCACGATCCGGAGCGCGCGGTACCTGGGGCTCGATCGCGACCTGGGCTCGATCGAGCCGGGGAAGGTGGCCGACCTCGTGATCCTCGACGCCAACCCGCTCGACGACATCCGGAACTCGCGGCGCATCGACCGGGTGATGCAAGGCGGCGTGCTGTATCGTGGCGCCGACGCGTCACGCCTCTTCCCGAACCCGGAGCCGGCCGGAAGGGCATATCGCTTCTGGGGGAGCGGGCGTGGGGCGATGATGATCGACCGCGATGGCCACGAAGACGGGAGCGCCAGCGCGCGCTGACGCCCCCGCGATGCGGCGTCTTGCTCGTTAGGGGAGACGCGTCCGTCCCCAGAATCCCTTGGGGGTCGCGAGGAGCGAATCGAGCCCGGCGCGCTTGATGGCGAGCGTCGCCTCGCGATCGGCATCGAGCACCACCTTCGCCTCGTCCACCGTCAGCACCTTCCGGTCGCGCATCAGGATCTTGCCGTTCACCAGGACGGTGCTCACATCGTTGCCGTTGGCGAAGTAGGCGATGCGGTAGAGCGGCATGTTCATCGGCGCGAGATGCGGGCGCATCCAGTCGACCAGGATCACGTCGCCCTTCTTGCCAACCTCGAGCGACCCGATCTCCTTCTCCAGCCCCAAGGCCCTCGCCGCGTCGACCGTCACCATCTCCAGCACCTTCCCCGCGGGGAGGACCTTGCTGTCGTGGTAGTAGAAGCGATGGTAGCGCATCGCCTGGAACATGTGGCGGAACATGTCGAACGAGCGATCGGGGGCCACGCCGTCCGAGCCGAGCATCACGGTGGCGCCGGCGTCGAGCAGTTCGAGGAGTGTGAAGCGCTCGCGAATGGCGGCATTGGCGCTGGGGTTGTGGACGATCCTGGTCCCGGTGCGCGCGACGATCTTCACCTCCTCGTCGGTCATTCCCGTGGCGTGCGAGAGGACGGCGTCTGGTCCGAGGATGTCGAAGACGTCGTTGGCAAACTGCACGGAGCCGCGCGAGTGCCCGTCCTGCGTGAAGAGAAGCCCGTACTTCTTCGATAGCGCGCGCGTGGCGCGCGCCTGCGCCGTGAGCGCGGTCCGCTCGCTATCGGTGAGCGGCGTCGTCTCCGGATGGTGCGTGGGGAAGGCGAGCGCGAGGTGCAGTCGGCCGTCACCTGCGCCGTTCCACTTCCGGATCAGCGCTTCGGAGACCTCGAGGTGTCGCTCGAACGAGACCGGGACATCGCGCGCCGTGTTGCCGCTCCACTGCACGTAGGTGTTGGGGTATGGCCCGCGGCGCGGCCCCACCGCGAGGAAGTAGCGGAGCCCGAGCTGGTTGATCGCCTGCAGGTAGGCGTCGCCGTACGCCGGGTCATCGGTCCGCATGATCATCTCGCCACCGCCGAGGAACGACAGCGAGGTGGTGACCCCGAAGCGGACCTTCTCCAGGCCGGCGAGATACGCCTCGGCGCGCCAGAAGTCGAGCGAACTGGCACGGGCGTAGATCTTCTCCACGGCGGGGTACCAGTCGTCGCTGTCGGCACCTAACGACTTGGTGAGCGCGTGCCCGGCATGCCCGTGGCCGTCGATGAGGCCGGGCATCACGATCTTGCGCCGCGCATCGATGACCTGACGGCCGCGGAAGCGTGCGCTGACCTCGGCCGTTGGCCCCACCGCCACGATGCGGTCGCCGGCGATCGCCACGGCGCCGTCGTCGAGGACGCGCCGTTCCGGGTCCATCGTGATCACGGCGCCACCGGTGATGAGGATGTCGACCCAGGTGCGCGATTCGCTGGCCGACCTGGCGCGGGAGGGCCGAGGGAGGCCAGCGGCTTGCGCAGGCCGGGCGGTCGCCGCCTGCGCGGCCAGCGGGTGGGCGACGGGGGGCGCCAGCGACAGGAGCAGGGCGACTAGCAGGGCTGAGCGGCAAGCCACGGCGTGCGTGCGACGAACGAGCGCGACCGTGGCGACGTGCGGTCGCGCACGCAGTGAGGAGAGCGGCATCTGGCGGGAGTGAGCGAGAAAAGGAGGGAGCGCGTGCCCTCTTCATGCTGCGTTCAGCTTGGAGGTGTGGCAACCCCGGATGTGCGACGCGCCGAACCCTCGTCAGGCGTGCGAGGCGCGTATTGCGGTGGAACCCCGATGTTCAGGACCATGCGCTGCTGACGAAACTTCTCATTGGAATCCCCCTACCTCGGCGCCCGCGCTCCATGACGCTCTCCGACGCCACTCCCCATCATCGCAGCAGTGACCGCCTGGAAGCGATGGCGGAGCTTGCGGCCATCGGATGGGAATGCACGCAGCGCGAGATCATCCGCACTGGCGCGAACGTGGCCCAGCGGGCCACGCGGAGCACGATCGCGTACCTGCACTTCCTCAACGCCGACGAACAGACCATCGAGTTGGGGACGTGGTCGTCGGATACGCTGCGCATCTGCACGGCGGTCTACGACCGACACTATCCGGTGGCAGACGCCGGGATCTGGGCGGACAGCGTGCGGACGCGCGCCACCGTCGTGCATAACGACTACGACGCGGCGACCAACCGGCGCGGCCTCCCGAAGGGGCACGTTGCGCTCCGGCGGCACCTGGGGGTCCCCATCGAGGAGGGGGGGCGCGTGCGGCTGCTCATCGGGGTGGGGAACAAGGAAGAGCCGTACGATGACGAGGACGTGGCGACGGTGCAGCTCGTCGGTCGCCGCATCTGGGAGCTGGTGCGCGCACGGCAGGAACTGGAGCGGCTGCACGATCTCGAGGATCGTTTCCGTCACCTGCAACGCATCGCGGCGGTCACCGCGTGGGAGTACGATCCCGACGAGGACCTGCTGGCCTTCGATGAGATGTTCGCCCCGATCTTCCATGTGGTGCACCACACCGAGGTCCCCTCCTCGCTGCACCAGTTCCTGGCGCGCTTTGCCACGGAGGATCGCGAGAAGGTGCGCGCGATGGCGCAGTCACGGAGCGTGGGTTCGACCTTCGACATCCAGGTCGACGGCATCAGGCTGGATGGCGAGCTCTTTCGCGTCGCGCTGCGCGCCGCGGTACGGGAGCGCGAGGTGGGGCACGGGGTCGTGGTCGTCGGCGCCCTGCAGGACCTCACGGAGCGTGCGCGCCTCGAGAACCTGCGACACGACGCGGAGACCGACGCGCTCACCGAGCTCCCCAACCGGCGGCGCCTGCAGGCGGCCTTCGAGCGCCCCGTGCTCGACCGGCGACGCGCTGGCGGCGGCATGGCGTTTCACTACATCGACCTCGACCGCTTCAAGCCGGTGAACGACGCCTACGGGCATGCGGCCGGTGACGAGGTGCTGCGCGTGATCTCGCGCCGGCTCGCGAATCTCGTCCGGCACGATGACCTCGTCGCCCGCCTCGGGGGCGACGAGTTCGCCGTCGTGCAGATGGGCGTCTCCGATCGCGCCGGCGCCATCGCCCTGGCCAACAAGATCATCGTCGCCTGCTCGCAGCCGATCGCCGTGGCGGGGACGGAGGTCCACGTGGGCGCCAGTGTCGGCGTCGCCCTGAATGCCGGCTCGCACCACTCGCTCCCCGAACTCACGGCGCGCGCCGACCGCGCCCTCTACTCCGCCAAGCAGCGCGGCAAGGGGTGCGTGGTCGTCCACGAGGAGTGAGCGTTACCGCTCGCCCTTGAGTCGCTTGTATTCCTCGTCGACCGAGGCCGGCACCAGGAGGTTGTCGGCGATGGCCGCGACCTCCTCGGCGTCCCTCCACGCCTGCTCCAGTTGCGCCAGCTCTCCTTCCAGTGCGCGGCGCTCCGCCTCCTCATGCAAGGCCATCTCCAGCGCCAGTCGCTGCGGCGCGGGGAGTGAGAAGAGCCCGTACTTGTTGAACTGCTGTTGCCGCGACCGCGCCTTGCGGGGTGACACGCCTGCCGTCATCGAGGCGATCAGTCCTTGCGCCTGGCGGCTGGCGTCGCGGAGGAATCGTTCGGAGTTGCCGGACGACTCGATCTGCTGGACGGCGTCGGCCACGTCCTGCTTCTTCCCGCCAAAACGGTTGACCTTGGGGAGGATGATCGACGCCACGCGCTCCGCCTCCGGGCCGGTGAACGACTCCGCCCCGTTCTTGAAGCGCAGGTGCAACTCGAGCGAACCATCGCTCGCCGGGTTGATCGACGACTCGGCCAGGTGGCGTCGCCGCACGTCGACGACGCCGTTGTGGTTCGTGCGCACACGCGCGACGACGGTCTGCGGCGAACCGTGGATCACGAAGCGCCCGGCCTGGGCCCACAGGTAGCCGAAGCCGCCAATGGCCACTCCCGCCGCGGCGCCGCCGGCGATGATCCCGGCAAGCGCGGCCACGCCGCCCCCGGCGATCAGGAGCTGGCGATTGCGGCGACGCCCGAATTGGTCGCCGTAGCGCCACGCCGCGAACTCCGGGCGCTGCGGTTCGCCGATGCGAACCAGCGTCGTCCCTGCGGCGAGCTTGGCGAGGCCGATGTTGTCGGTCGAGACGCGGCGGCGCGTGTCACGATAGAGGCGCTCGGCCTCCTCGATCGCCTCCCAGCGCTCCTCCAGCGGGGAGAGGTTCCACCGCTCGCAGGCGCGGCAGACGACCCAGAGTCGCCCGCGGGCGGGGTCGAAGGCGAGGCGCTCGCCCACGGGGAAGGTCTCGATCGACTCGTTGCGGCCGAGCGGTTTGTTGCAGAAGATGCAGGTGGAGAACATGGGGTTGGGTTGCTCTCGGGAGATATTACGCGTGCGGGGCGGCGCGGGGTTCACCGGACGTTGCAGCCGCCAGTCCCGTCGGCATCCGACCCGTGCGAGTATCCCGTATCTCCTTGCCCTTCATGCAGATAGCCATGCGACTCGTCCGCGCCGTCCTCTGCCTTGTCCTGCTCGCGCCGCCGGCCATGGCCGGGGGGCAGGCAACGCCACCCAACGCGTCACGCAAGATGACCGAGGAAGAACGCCTTCGAAACGACTGGGCGAACCTCGCCCGGTATCGGGACGAGAACGCCGCGCTCGGCGCGCCGAAGGCCGGTGAGCCGCGCGTCGTCTTCATGGGGAACTCGATCACCGAGGGGTGGGCCCCGCTCTTCGCGTCGCTCTTCCCCGGCAAGCCGTATGTAGGGCGCGGCATCAGCGGGCAGACGACGCCGCAGATGCTGGTACGTTTTCGGCAGGACGTCGTGGCACTCAAGCCAGCCGTCGTGGTGATCCTCGCCGGGACCAACGACATTGCCGGCAACACCGGCCCCTCGACGCTGGAGATGATCGAGGACAACCTTTCGTCGATGACCGAGGTGGCGCAGGCGAACGGGATCAAGGTCGTGCTGTCGTCGGTGCTCCCGGTATGGGACTATCCGTGGAAGCCGGGGCTCCAGCCCGCGCCGAAGATCGTCGCGCTCAACGCGTGGATGAAGCGATACGCGGCGAGTCGTGGCGCGGTCTATCTCGACTATCACACCCCGATGGCCGATGCGCGGCAGGGGATGAAGGCGGAGCTCGCCTACGACGGTGTGCACCCGAACGAGGCGGGCTATCGCGTGATGGCGTCGCTGGTGGAGCCGGCGATTCGCGAGGCGCTGCGCAAGCGGTAGCGGGGGAAAGCAGGACACGGAGGCACACGGAGGCTGCACGGAGGCACACGGAGGACTGCAGGGGCGTGACGCTCCCCAGTCCTCGCGCTTCTTCTCCCGCCGCAGACCCACCTTCCCAGCGAAGCTGGGAAGGTTGAGTCCTCGCAGCGTGCGCGTAGGTCGGCGGTGGACCGCTTACCCCCGCATCGCCACGATCGGCTCGATGCGCGCCGCCCGCGCCGCCGGGATCCAGCACGCCGCGACGCCAACCGCCACCATCGCGATCCCCACGGCCAGCAGCGTGACGGGATCGTACGGCGTGACGCCGAACAGGAGCCCGCGGATGAGGCGGCTCACGATGACGGCGGCCGTCACGCCTAACGCGATCCCGGCGGCGAGCAGGACGCCTCCCTCGGCGAGGATCATGCGCTGCACGCGTCCGCCGTCGGCGCCGAGGCTCATGCGGATCCCGATCTCGTTCGTGCGGGCGCTCACGGAGAAGGCGAGGACGCCGGCGATCCCCACGGCGGCAATCAGGACCGCCAGGATGCCGAACGACGACACGAGCACGGCGTTGAGGCGGCGCGGGGCGACGCTCTCTTCCTTGATCTCGCCGATCGTCATCACGTGCTCGATCGGGTCCGACGGGACGATCGCACGCACGGCGCGCGTGGCGGCGCTGGCGAGCAGGGCTGGGTCCGACGCTCCCCGGATGACGAGACCGCCCGCGTACGCCATCTCCTGCGTGAACGGCTCGAAGACGACGTTGCGCGGCGGCGCATCGAGGCCGCCGTCGCGCGTGTCGCCCACGACGCCGACGACCGTGCGCCACTCACCGCTCATGCCGATGAACTTGAGGACCTCGCCTGTCCACGCCACGCGCCGCCCGATGGGGTCGAGCCCCGGAAACAGGTACTCGGCCAACGTCTGGTTGATCACCACGACCTTCTGCGACGAGTCGCGGTCGGTCGAGGTGAACTCGCGTCCCTTGAGGAGCGGGATCCCGCCGGCCTTGAAGTAGTCCGGATCGGCGGTGCGCAACTCGGCGCGGGGCTGCGGTTCGCCCGAGGCCAGCGTGCGCCCCTCGCCCTTCACGTCGAGCTGGAATGGCGTCGAACGCAGCGGCATCGTCGACCCGACCCCCACCTGCTTCACCCCGGGGATCCCCAGCACGGCGTCGCGCATGCGCGAGTACAACGCCTTGGTATCGGCGTCGCTGCGCCCGGCGCCGAAGAGCGGCACCTCCATCGTCAGCACGTCCTCCGCGGCGAGCCCGGACTTCACCTCCGACAGCTGCAACATGGTGCGCGTGAGCAACCCGGCCCCCGTCAGGAGCACGACGGAGACGGCGACCTGCGCGACGACGAGCGAACGCTGCAGTCGCTGCCGCGCTGCGCTCCCGCTCGACCGCGTTCCCCCCGCCGCGATGAGCGCGCCGAGCTTTCCCTCGGCGGCCAGTCGCGGGGCGAAGGAGGTGAGGATGGCGACGACGAGCGTGAGCGCCAGCGTGAAGGCGAGGACCACACCGTCGATCGAGATCTCGTTGGCGCGCGGCGAATAGCGTTCGGCGAAGGCGGCGAGGAGGCGCACCCCGCCGTAGGCGATGACGAGTCCCAGCACCGCCCCCACAAGGGCGAGGACGAGGTTCTCCACGAGGAGGAGGCGGCGCAGGCGCGCCGAACCGGCGCCTAACGCCGCGCGCACGGTGAGTTCGTGTTCGCGCCGCACGCCGCGCATCAGCGAGAGATTCGCCACGTTGGCCGCCGAGATGATCATCACGAAGGCGGCGGCGCCCATGAGGAGCCAGAGCGTGAGGCGCGCGCGCTCGCCGAGGACGTCGACGAAGGGGAGGACCTCCACCTTGAAGTGCGACGCCGCGTCGTAGGACTCGGGGAACTCCTTCTCGACCCGCGTGCGGATGGTCGCGACCTCGGTGCGCGCCTGCTCGAGCGTGGTGTTCGGCGCCAGGCGCGCGATCATGTCGGTCATGCGATGCGTGCGCCCGTGCACCATCATCGCGCTCGTGTGGTGCTCGCTGATGACCATGTTCATCAGGGCGTCCATGCGCTCGGGGAAGGTCGGCGCCGGCTGCAGCACGCCGACGACTTCCACCGCGCGTCCGTCGATGCGGATCGTCTTGCCGACGATGCTGGAATCACCGAGGAAGCGACGCTGCCAGTACTCGTACGTGAGGACGACGACGGGGGGAACACCCGTGCCGTCATCGCCATCGTTGAGCGCGCGCCCAAGGATGGGGGAGAGCCCCATCACATTGAAGTAGTTGCCGGTGACGAGCCCGACCTGCATGCGCACCGCGTCGCGCTCGCCCTGCAGCGTGAGCAGGACTCCCGAGTACTCGGCGATCCCCTTCAGCGTCCTGGCTCCGTTGCGGAAGTCGAGGATCTCCGGGACGGAGAAGCGGATGTTGTCGCCCCCCGGTCCCGAGATGCTCTGCCGGAGATAGACGAGGCGTTCGCCGTCACGATGCGGCAGCGGCTTGAGGAGGACGCCGCGCACCACGCTGAAGATGGCGGTGTTGGCACCGATCCCCAGCGCGAGCGTGAGGATGACGGTGAGCGAGAATCCACGGGCTCGCGAGAGCGAGCGCAGGGCGAAGCGAAGGTCGGCGAGTGGCATCGGGAAGCTCACGGAGGGGGCGTGACGCGTGCCGTGCGAGCGCGGGGGCCGCGGCCCCCACGAGTATTAGTCGTTCGTGACGCACTTGTTTAGACCCGCGGCGCCCCCTGAACTCATCGGTCGACCGGACGGGACAACGGTTCGTCCCGCGTTGTCCCGCGTTGTCCCGCGTTGTCCCGCGTTGTCCTGCGTTGTCCTGCGTTGTCCCGCGTTGTCCTGCGTTGTCCCGCGTGGTTAGGCGTGGTCAGGCGCCCAGTCGCAGCCAGGTGACGAGGTCGTCGACACCGACGCCAGCGCGGGGGACCTCTGCGCACATCGGGGGTGACCATCCCTCGCGCGCCCCAAGGCTGGGGCCGATGGCGAGCGCCCCGTCGAGGGGGACGTTGGTGAAGTAGACGCTGCGCGCCACGACGACCGGGATGTGCGCACCGCGAGCGGCGGCAACGCCGGCCGGGGAGTCCTCGAGGGCAACGGCATCCTGCGGGGCGAGGTCCATCAGCTGCAACGCTCGCTCGTAGACCTCGGGATCAGGCTTCTTGCGCGAGACGTCCTCGCCCGCGAGGACGACGTCGAACATGCCGCGCCATTCGGGGGAGAGTTGGCGCGAGAGGAGGGCGTCGATGTTCTCGCGGCTCGTCGTCGTCGTGATCCCCATGCGCAACCCACGCGTGCGGCACTCCTCCATGAGTTCGCGCACGCCGGGGCGGAGGACGATCTCTCCCAGCGCCAGGATGCGAGCGTACTCGGCGTTCTTGGTCGCGTGCAGCGCGCGCGCGAGCGCCTCGCGTTCCCCCGCGGTCGCGGGGGCATCGGGGCGCGACTCCATGTCATGCAAGGCGCGCTCGCGACCGCCGGCAATGGCGAGCAACTCGCCGTAGTGCTCCACGCTCCAGCGCCACGGGATTCCATGCCGTTCGAAGGCGCGATTGAAGGCGACGCGATGCCCGTCGCGTTCGGTCTCGGCGATCGTCCCGTCGACGTCCCACAGGACGGCGCGCAGCGGCAGGAGGGTGTTGTTGGACATGCGGGGGAATCAACTGGCTCCGGGGGCGTTCCGCCACCAACTTCCGGACGACGACGTGACGCCGATGCCCGTTGCGCCGCCGCGTTCACCACGAACCCCTCCTCCTGCATGAACGATCGTTCCCTCGTCCTCACCCTGGCATTGGTCCTGGCGGCGCTCCTGACGTGGTCGGGAATCGCGCCGTACGAGCGCAGCACCTGGATCATGGAGGTGGCGCCGATCTTCATCGCCGCTCCGGTGATGGCGCTGACGTATCGCCGCTTTCCCCTCACGCGGTTGCTGTACGTGCTGATCTTCCTG
Organism: Gemmatimonadaceae bacterium; assembly: GCA_046327755.1. Taxonomy (GTDB): domain Bacteria; phylum Gemmatimonadota; class Gemmatimonadetes; order Gemmatimonadales; family Gemmatimonadaceae; genus SCN-70-22. The sequence goes on along the minus strand of JAXLXW010000004.1, from coordinate 443,132 downwards.
CACGCCACCATCCTGCTCGTGGGGGGCGCGTATACATACGCCCGCGTCCCGCTCGGCTTCTGGATGCAGGAGGTCCTTGGCACGAGTCGCAATCCGTACGACAAGATCGGGCACTTCGCGCAGGGCTTCGTGCCGGCGATGGTCGCGCGCGAGGTGCTGTGGCGCGGGCGGCACGTGAACGGGAAGAAGATGCTGGCGTTCCTGTGCGTGTGCGTGGCGATGGCGATCAGCGCCTGCTACGAGCTGGTGGAGTGGGGGGCGGCGCTGGCACTGGGGCAGGGAGCCGACGAGTTCCTCGGGACCCAGGGGTACGTGTGGGATACGCAATCCGACATGTGGTATGCGCTCCTTGGGTCGACGCTCGCGCTGCTGCTGTTGTCGCGGTGGCATGACCGCGAGATGGGGCGGCGGGCGGCGACCTGAGGGCGAGCCAGCCCGCGTGGTTAGGCGCGGCCCGCGTGCGTCCGTCCGACTGCGGTGGAGCATTGGACGGCAACCCTCGCCGCCCTACATGTGTCGAACCTCCCGAGTGTGCGTGATCCCCTCAACCCTCTGGAGCCTCGTCTCATGCCAAGCTTCTTCCCGCGCTCGGCGCTCGCCGCGTTTGCGCTGGCTGCCCTTTTCCTGCTCCCGGTTGCGCGCCCGTTGACGGCGCAATCGTCCCATCCGCTCGTTGGGACGTGGACCGTCACCTACGAGCGCGGTCGCCGCAACGAGAACGGCGAGGTCACGCGCCTGATGGGCGAGGGACGGTTGCAGCTGCAATCGTCTGGCGACTCGCTGCTGGCGACGCTGACCGTGGGGGCGCGCCCCGACGGGTCGGTCCCGCCGCCGGCCACGTTCGGCGGGCGCGTGTCGGGTGACTCTGCCGTCTTCACGCAGAAGCAGTCGGTCCGCATCAACATGAATGGCGAGGAGTCGACGCGCGACGTGGTGCTCACCTGGGTGCTGCGTGCCGAGGGCGATGCGCTGACGGGGACACTCAAGCGCGACATGGCCGCGATGCCAGAGGCGCCCGAGCCCTCGCCCGTGACCGGGAAGCGGGTGAAGTAGCCCTTCGCCTGCCGGTGGGGCGCTCCGCTACGGCTTCACCTCGACGACGCCGTTCATCCCCGGGTGGATCGTGCAGTCGTAGCGGAAGTTCCCCACGGTTGGGAAGGTGCGGGCGATCGAGACATTGGTGACGATGTTGATGTCGGCCGGCGCCCCCGCCGTTGGTGCGAAGATGACGTTGTGCGCCTCGCTCCCGAAGACCCACGTCACCGTGCCGCCGCGCGCCAGCTGGACGAGGAACGGGACGAAGACGTTGGCCGGCATCGTGACGGTCGCCGTGGACGGATAGCCGGCGGGGGCCACGGTGAGCGTGAGGGGGCGCGTGGCCTGCTGCGCGCCGCTGGAGACGCGCGCGGTGAAGGCGAAGTCGCCGGCGACCGTCGGCGTGCCGTCGACTGCGCCGGCCGCCGTGAGCTGCAATCCGCCGGGCAGCGCGCCGGCGCTCACGCTCCAGATGTTCCCTCCGCTCCCGCCCACGGCGTCGAGTTGTGCGCTGTACGCCTCGCCGACCTTGGCGTCGGGGAGCGACGACGTGCGAATCGAGAGCGGCGCCGGCGCCACGAGGATCGAGTAGTCGCGTTCGGCGGTCAGCGCGCCGCGCGTGGCGCGCACGCGGAAGGCCGCACTGCCGAGCGTGGAGGGCGTCCCGGCGAGGAGCCCGGCGGCGGAGAGCGCGATGCCGGCCGGTGGTGCGCCGCTGGCCAGCGCCCACTGCACCGGCCCCGATCCTCCGGTGACGTCGAGGAACTGGACGTAGGGCGAGCCTAACGTCGCGTCGGGGAGCGTTGCCGGGAGCAGCTGCAACGGCGGCGGGGCGACGCGCAGCTGGAACGGCGCCGTGCGCGTTGCGCTCCCGCTGGCCACGCGCAGCGAGAAGCTGTGGGCCCCGCTGTCGGTCGGCGTCCCATGCAGGCGGCCGGTGGGCTCCAGGGCGAGCCCACCGGGGAGGGGAGGCGTGGTCACCTCCCACACGTAGCTCCCCGATCCGCCGGTGGCCGAGAGCGTCATGTCGTACGCCGTGCCAACGGTTCCGTCGGGGAGTGCGGTCGCGGTCGTGATGGCGAGGGCCGGTGGTGCCGGCCCTCCGCCGCCGTCGCCGCCGCACGCGACGAGCGTCGCCGTGAGCATCGCGGCGAGTGCCGCCGTCAGCATCGCGGCGAGTGCCGGTGCGAAGCACACGACGGCGCGCGCCCGGCCCGGCGCGCGCATGATGCGCGCGAAGCGACTCGTCAGGCGCACGGCGACGGCGTGCGGTGCGGCATCCAACGACACGCGGCGACTACCAGATGGCGACGATGTAGTAGTAGTCGTTCACGAGCCCGTTGATCAGCGTCACTCCGGGCGACGACGTCCCGATTCCGGTCACGCCGCAGTAGGTGTCGCTCGCGGACACCGGGACCTGGGCCACCGAGATCCACGTCTGCTGGTTGGTGCTCACGTAGCAGGCGATGATCGGGAGTTGTCCGTTGGCGACGGCGCTTGCGGGGAGCGGCATGGTGAAGGTCCCGGTCGCGTCGAAGCGTCCGGTCGCCTGCATGCGATTGGCGGCTGGACCCGTGGGCCCGGTGGGCCCGGCCGGTCCCTGTGGCCCGGTTGCTCCCTGCGGTCCGGTGGCGCCTTGCGGCCCGGTCGCGCCGGTTGGGCCGGTCGCCCCGGCGGGTCCGGTCGCTCCGTTCTGTCCGGCCGGCCCCTGCGGTCCCATCGGTCCGGCGGGGCCGCGACAGGCGGCGAGAAGGAAGAGACAAGCAGTCGTGAGCAGGCGGCGAGACATGGAAGGACGGACGGGAGACGGGAGACGGGGAACGGGAGTGCGGCGCGGTGGGGCCGCGCCGCCATGATTACTTCTTCCGGGACGGCTGCGCGGGCTTGACCTGCAGTTGCGGCTGGCGGACCGTCACGGTGGCGGCGGGGCCCGAGGTCGTCACGCCGCGGTCGACGGGGACATAGTTCGGGAAGATTGCCGCCACGTTGGGATTGCCGAGCCGGTACTTCACGACCTCGGCGAGGAGGTCACGATGGTCGATCGTGACCTTGAGGTCCTGCCCGTCCTCGAGGACCGAGCGATCGAGCCCGGGCCACTGCGAGAGGACGCGCCCGCCCGCGATCCCCTGTCCCATGAAGAACGCCACGCTCGCCCGCCCGTGGTCGGTGCCTTGCGAGCCGTTCTCGCGCGCGTTGCGACCGAATTCCGAGACGGCGACGACGGTCACGTTGTGGCTGGCGGCCCCCTGGCAGACATCGGCCCAGAACGCGCCCAGCGACCCCGCGAAGTCGGACATCAGGGTGTGCATCTGCCCGTTGGTGGGGCCCTGGTTGGCGTGCGTGTCCCACCCGCCGATGTCGATGTGCGCGGCTTCCACCCCGGCATCGGCCTTGATGATCGCCGCCAGCGAGCGCAGCCCCTTCCCGAAGTCGGTGTTGGGATAGACGGCGCCGTTGGCCGGTGCATAACGAGAGAAGCCGATTCCCTGCAGCAGCGAGACGGTGCGCAGCGCATCCTTGGCCGAGTCGCGCACCGGCGCCCATCCCGTCGCGTACAGCCGGTCGAGGACCGAGGCGTCCGGAGCCAGGTGGCGGTAGTTGGCCGGGTCCGGGATGGGGAGCGTCTTCGGGGCGCCGGTCAGCGTGAGGCGCGTCCCCCCCCAAGAGAGCGAGATCCCCCGCAGCGGCGCGTTGGCCACCGCAGGCGTCGCCGTCATGAGGTGTCGTGCCAGCCACCCCGTGGCGATGCTGTAGTCGGCCGGCTTGCCCGATTCGAGGTACCGCTCCGCCTCGAAGTGCGAGCGCGAGTTCGTCGCCTTCTGTCCGGTCGCGTGCACCACCAGCAGCTGGTTCGCGAGGTACGCCGGGTACAGCGCCGTCATCCCCGGCGGGAGCATGAAGAAGTTGTCGAGCGCGGTGCCGCGCACGGGCGACGTCGAGTCCGGGCGCGGGACGGCGATGCTCGGGCGCCCCCGGTAGTACTCCGGGTCACCGAACGGCGCGACGAGCGTGAGCCCGTCGGCACCACCGCGCATGAAGACCGAGACCAGCACGTCGCGCGACGAGTTGGCGCTGGCGGCGTATTGCACCTGCGGGAGCCACGCCGGGACTTCGGCAGGGATCGCCAGTGCCGCCACCTGCAAGCCGGCCGCGGTCACGAAGCCGCGGCGGGAGAGTTCGCGGTACTCCTGGCACCCGCAATCGTCCGAGTGATGCGTCATGGGGATGTGGGGGCGAGGCTCAGTAGTACTGGAACTCGGGAGAGCAGGCGGCATAGTAGACCGCCGACTGGACGCGGCTCTGGCTCGCGGGGTTCACCTGGAGCCACTTCGTGAGCTCGGCGGCGAGCGTCGCCGTCATCTCGCCGCCGAACATGCGACGGTTGATCTCGGCGACGATCCCGGCGGCCGTCGGCGTGGCCATGAAGGTGCTTGCGGTGAAGCGCGGGTACTGCCCCAGCTGTCCCCAGTTGCCGACGATCGACGAGACGGCGTTCCAGCGGTTCACCATCAGTCCCGCCCAGTATTCGGCGCGATCGGGGTAGCCGTCCGGGGTGAGCCACTGGAACGTCTGGTGCGCGAGGTCCCACAGCGCCCCGCCGATCCCTTCCCAGTTGCTCCAGTCGGTCCACGGGTCCACCGAGACTCCGGTCGCCCGCAAGGCGGAGACATAGTAGTGGAACGGGCGCTTCAGCTTGGCTGGCGCATTCGCGAGGTTGTTCGGCGTGAGGATCACGCGCAGCATCGCCTTGATGTCGCCGTGCGTGCTGGTGTACGCCGCAGCGACCGCATTCACCTGGGCCGCGCTCGGGTCAGGGCGCAGGAACCATTTGAGCAGCTTGGTGGCGATGAAGCGCGCGGTGGCCGGGTGTGCGATGAGGTACTCGGCGAAGTTCATCGCCTCGTCCATTCCCGCCGTCCCCCCTGCCGGTGTGCGTGCCGGGAAGGTCATCCCCATCACCGTCTTCGCGTTGAAGTCGTGATAGTCGGCGCGGTACAGGAAGTTGCGGTTGTTGTCGATCGTCCACCCGGTGAGGACCCGCGCGAACTCGTGGACGTCGGTCTGGGTGTAGCCGCCGTTCCACCCCACGGTGTGGAGCTCCATCAGCTCGCGGGCGTAGTTCTCGTTCACCCCCCACTTCGTGCTCCACACCTGGTCCAGGTAGAGGAGCATGGCGGGGGAGCGCATCGAGGCGCGCACCATGTCGCCGAAGTTGCCTAACGCGTGCTGCTGCACGACGTCACGGTAGTCGACGAGGCGCGGCGTGGCCTGCGCGATGTTGAAGTGGTCGCTCCAGAACTCCGTCATCCGCTCCTGCAGCTGGCGGCGGGAGAAGGCGGCGCGTTCCACGATCGCCCGGTTGGCCGGCCCCACCACGTCCTGCCAGTAGGTCGAGTCCCGGGCGAGGAGCTCCGCCTGCGTGTAATAGAACTGCGGGTATCGTGAGCGGATGCGCGTGTCGGCGGCGGAGTCGTCGATCGTCCCCGGGTTGAGCTGCTCCTCGAGATACCGGTCGAAGCCGAGCGCCTTGATCGCGGTGACGTCGGCGCCGGTCATCCCCATGGTGATGCGGCGCAGCAGGCGCAGGTCGAGGTCCTTCCACTCGGCGCGCTGCCCAAGGCGCTCGATGAGCGCCCCGTAGGGAGCGCGCGACTGTGCCTGGGCCTCGCGGGGGGCCGCGGCCGAGGCGACCGAGCCGGCGAGGGCGGAGGCCGCGACGGCCGCGGCGCCTCGCCCGAGGAAGGCGCGCCGCGACTCGGGGGGGACGATCGGGGCGGGGAGGACAAGATCCTCCTGGTCCGTCGTCGCAGCAGCTGGCGGCAGCGGTTCGCTCACACGCTCGGGCATCGGGGAGTGGCCGTGGGTTCCGAGAAGGACGACAGAACGCCCTTCACGATAACCGCCACCCGTTGGGACGAAATGCGACGTGGCGCACAGGACGAGCCCGCAAGCGGGGATTCTCGCCGCGACGACGCGCGAACTCGACCATTGACGAGGGGCGCGCGGCGGCGCTGTGTACTCCCATGCAAACAGTGCTCCGCTTCGGGCAGCTCGGGGTCATCGTCGCCGGGATGGTGACCATCGTCGTCATGGACACACTGGCGGCGCTCGCCTCGAAGTACGCCGGCTTCAAGTACAAATGGGCGATGGTTGGCTCCGTGGCCCTCTATGCGGCGACGGGGTGGTTCGCGCAGCGCACGTCGCCCACGGCGAGCCCGGGGATGGCGGCGGCGATGGTGGGGGTTGCCGAATCGACGTTAGGCTGGGCGATCGCCTGGCGCCTCGGTCCGGGGAAGTCACCGACCGAGAAGCACATGGTGGCGCAGGTGGTCGTCGCCGTCTTCGGCGGGGCGCTGATCGCCGCGGCGGTGGGATGGCTGGCGGGGTGGGGGGCGCGGCACTACGGATAACACCGAGGAACGACGGCGCGGCGCCTGAGTCGCCACATGCCTCGCAGTGCGTCGGTCAGCGCGCTGCCGCGCGTACGCTCGTCCAGTCGATGCCGCCGAGCACCCCCTCGTAGACGCGGACGCGTCCAGCACGCATGTCGGTGTCGTACGAGTTGCCGCTGATGCGCACGCGCGACGTGCGCGAGAGCGCGCTCGGACTGCTGAAGATTCCGAGGGGGACGCCGTCGAGCGCCACGCCGCAGCGCCCATCGGGAAAGACCTGTACGAGGAACGTGGCCGGCGCCCCCTTGAAGAAGGCATCCTGTTGGGGGGTGACCACCAACCCCTCCGATCTGCTGAAGGCCGTGAGGAGGGGGCTGAATCCCTGCCACCGCCCCTCCAGGCCGTAGCCCATCGCGCAGATGAGCGACGACATCGACGGGCTTGGCGAGACGTTCTTTCCGCGCGCCCGCAGGTACGTCATCGAATCGACGTTGGCGAGAACGTCGAGGTGGATCGCCTGCCACTGGATGCGCGTGATGGCTCCCGAGAGCACCGCTTCGACCGCGAGGCCATTCGTGGCATCGAAGGTTCGGCGCGACACCACGCCGCTCTCGAACGACCCCTCACCGTTATTCCGCAGCGCAGGGCCGCGCACCGTTGACTCCACGCCGGGAGATGGCGAGCCGAATGGATACCACCCGCCGAGCGCCGTGTCTGCCCATGTCTCGACAAACCGCGGCGTGCTGGCGAAGGGCGCGAGCGTGATGGTGAGCGAATCGCGCGCGGTGGGGCCCGAAGTCGCGTGCACGACGACCCGCGGCCGCCGACCGGTGAGCACGAGTTCTCCGCTCAGTGAGTCGACGCGTCCGGCCATGGCGTCGGAGAGCCTCCAGCGTAGCGCCCCCTGATAGGTCAGCGGCCGTCCGCTCGCATCGGCAAGTGCGGCGCGCAGCCGCACGGGGACCCCGGGCGGGACCGCCGATGGACCGGTGATGTGCACGCGATCGGCCTGCAGCTCGACGGAGGCCTGGCTGCTGATCCAGAACGTCTTCACCACACTTCCCGGCGGCACACCGTCCAGCGCGAGCGGACGCACGAGCGTCGACGCGCGGACCGGGAAGACCATGAGGCGCGTGGATCCGTCGGTGAGCGCTTCGCACTCGCAGGCGGCCCACCGTCCGTCCGGGCTCACGCCTGAGAACGCGACCACACCGTCCTTCAGCACCACGCGGTCACCCGTCGACCACTGCAGCGCGTGCAGGCCGCGACCGCTTTCCGTCACGAGGACAATCGCGAGCCGGTCATCATCGAGCCACGCGGCGACGTAGCCGGTGTTTGCACCTGCAAAGGTGCGACAGGTCGTGCTTCCGCTGGCCATCTCGCGTACGCACAACTCGAACGGGCGCTCCCCCCAGTGTTCCCGGCTGTAGGCAATGCGCGTTCCGCTCGGATTCCAGGCAGGCTGGTCGTCGGTGGGCCACCCCTCCGTCAGCTGCGTGACCGAGTCCGTGGCGAAGTCGTAGAGCGCCAGGTCGTAGTGGCTCAGCGTGTCCCATCGCGCGGTGTTGAACACGAGGCGGTCGCCGCGCGGTGCAAAGCGCGGCACCCCGTCGTCGCCGGGGCGCGAGGCCACACGGCGAATGAAGCCCCGGCGTCCGTACAGGAAGAGATCGATCACCCCCGAGTCGCTGATCGCCTGCGACGTGATGATCTCGTCGTGCCCCGGGCGCTTGATGACCTCGAAGCCGCTGGACGATTCCACGTCGAACGGTGGAATCACGGGCCACGCGGCGGGCTGCAACGGCTCCAGCGGGCGCCACCCGTCTTCGCGCAGCTCGACCTGCTGGAACGTCACGTGCCCCTCGGGCGTGACAATCGCCAATCCCATCACGGCATCGGGAGGCGGCGGGGCAGGGCGCCGCGTCGCCACGAAGGCGCCGATGGCAAGCAGCACGACGGCGCCGAGCGTGGCACTCGCCAGCCGCAATCCGGAGACCAGGCCGAGCCGCCAGCTCAAGGGCGCGGCGCGCACCACCGCCCGCACCTCCTGCTCTCGCGTGGTAGGGCCAAACAGCTCCGTCGCCAGCGCCTCCAGCGGGCGGCGATCGCCCATGGCGAATCGCCGGCGCGCGAACCGCCGAAAGACCTCGCCGCGCGACGCGTCGTCGCCAGCGGTCCGTAGCAGCTGCGCCGCGCGTCGCATCCCGCGCTCGTCACCCGCGTCGCGGGCCAGCATCGCCGCACCGATGCGCGCCGCGGCGCGCGCGATGCCGTCCACGTTGGCGATGCGCAGCACTTCGTCGCCGATCTCGTCGTGCCCCATGCGCCATGCACCGTCAACCGCGACCACCACCCCGCGCGACTCCAACCACCGCAAGCGGTCGCGCACTTCATCGCCCGGGCGCTCGCTCGCCTCGATCAACGTGGCCTCCTCGAGCGGCGCCCCCGCGGCGGCGAGGAGCGTGATCAGCCACTTGTCACCACGCTCCAGGTCCTCCAGTCGCCCGCGCAGCGCATCGCCGGCCCGAAGGTCGGCCAGGAGGGCGTCCGGCGCCTGCGAGCGCCACGCGCCATCCACGCGCTCCAGCACGCCGCGCTCCTCCAGCAGCTGCAATGTCTCCAGCGCCAGCAGCGGCGAGCCACGCGACGTACGCCACAGCTCCCCGGAGAACAGACTCCCCCACCCCTCGGTGGGGAGCGCGGCGATCGACAGCACCAACTCCTCGACCTGCGCGACCGTCAACGGTTCCAGCGTGACGTGGCGCGTCTCGGTGTGCGTCGCGACTGCCACCTGCCGCGCCTCGGTCCGCCCGGTCGTCACCAACAGCACGCGCGCCTCGCCTAGCCCGTCGGCCAGCGCCCCCAGCAGCGCCAACGACGGCTCGTCCGCCCAGTGCAGGTCGTCGATCAGGATCGCGACCGGATGCTCGAACGCCACCGCCAGCGCGAGTTCGCGCATCGCTTGCGTGCGCGCGCGAAGCAAATCCTCGCGCGACGACGCGCGCGGGAGCGTCTCGAACCAGGTCGACAGCGACGGATTCAACTCCACCAGGGTGGCGGCTGTCGCCGCGGCCACCGCCTGGCGACCAGGCAGTCGCGCCAGTGCCGCTGCAAGCTCGCCCGCGAGGGAAAAGGCGACATCGCGCGCCCCGTACGTTCCGCCGACCACGGCCACCTTGGCCCGCATCGCCCGCAACCTGGCCTCCAGGTCGCGCAGCAGGCGCGACTTCCCCAGCCCGGCGCGCCCGGTGATGTGGATGCGTCGCCGTCCGCCATCCCTCACATGCTCCCACGCGGCCAGCAATTGGGAGAATACGACCTCGCGCCCCACGAGCGCTCCCGCCTGCAGTGGCGTTTGCGGCGCGCCCGTTGAGCCGTTGCGGTCTCCCGGCGCGGAGCGCGCGAGCCGGAGCAGGGCGCGCGTCGCTGGTTCGAGCTGCAGCTCCTCGCGCTCGGCGAGCTGCGCCAGCGCCTCGCCCTCCGCGCGTGCCGCCAGCGCGTCGTTCGCCGACGTGCATGCCTCGAGCAGCAAGCGCCATCCGCTCTCGTCATATGGGTCCTGGTCGCGCAGGCGTCGCGCCAGCTCGACCGCCGAGCGTGCCTGTCCCCTGGCCAGCTGCTCGGTGATCGTCGACTCGGCCGCATGTCGAAAGACCTGCAGCAAGCGGCGACGCTCCAGCGCGCACCAGTCCTCGAAGCCGTTCCCCCCCGGCGTGGCGAAGTTGGGGACGAACGCCCCGGTGTACCGCGCGACCACCTCGGCATGCTGTCCGGCGCTCGAGGCCGAGAGGAGGGCATCGCGATCGACGCGGACCTCGGGGATCAGTTGCAGGGTGTCGCCGTTCGCGACGAGGAGCTCGCGTCCCACCTTCCGGCGGATGTACCAGATGGTTTGGCGCAGCGCGTGCTTGGCCGCGTCGCTCTCCAGATCCGACCAGAGCAGCGAGATCAGGAGCGATCGCGACGCCGTGCGCCCGGGGGCCGCGGACAGGAAGATCAGCAGCGCCAGCGGCTTCCCGAGTCCGAGGAGCAGCGTGTCCGTTTCCGCTTCCCGCAGTTCGACGGTGCCGAGCGTGTGAAGGACCACGGTCCGCGATTCGGGAAGTGAGGTTGGGGACGGCGTCGTCACGCGGGGGAGCTTCCCACGCGCTGCCGTATCGCGCAATACGGAGCTGCCTGACGAGCTGAAAGGTCGTCGGCGTCGTCAGACGCGCGTCATTCGTCCTTCATTTCGCCCCTCAATCGGCGATGACGTCGCTCCGGGCGAGCATGCGCGACACGATCTCGGTGATGGCGCGCGGCGTGGCGGGCTTCTGGAGGAAGTTCACGCCGGGCTCGAGCAGCGTGCGATGCAGCCCGATCTCCGGATCGTACCCGCTGCTGTAGATCACGCGCAGCGAGGGCAGGCGCTCCCGCAGTTGCTCGGCCAGCTCCGCACCGCCGACGCCGTCGGGCATGACCATGTCGGTGAAGAGCAGGTCCGGCATCGGGACGTAGTTCGGCCATTCGCGCAGCGCCTCGAGTCCGCTGCGCGCCGTGTGGACACGGTAGCCGTCCTCCTCCAGAACGCGGCGCAGTACCGCTCGCAGCGACGCGTCGTCCTCGACGAGGAGTATGGTCGCCTCGCCGTGCGCCGGAGACGTCGGCAGCGGGGCGGGGAGCTCGAGCGCCGAGCGCGCGCTTGCCGCCGCAGGGATCAGGATCTCGAACGTCGAGCCCACGCCAAGCGCCGAGTGCACGAAGAGGACGCCGCGATGTTGCTGCACGATGCCGAACGCCGTCGCCAAGCCCAGCCCCGTCCCCTTGCCGACCGCCTTGGTGGTGAAGAACGGGTCGAAGATGTGAGGGCGCACCTCGGGGGCGATCCCCGTCCCCGTGTCGCGCACGCTCACGCCGTGGAACCGCCCCGGCGCGACCCCCGGAAAGGCGCGTACGTCGTCGGCCGCGAGGTCGCGCGCGTAGGTCTCGATGACCAGCAACCCGCCCGTGGGCATGGCGTCGCGCGCGTTCACCGTCAGGTTCATCACGACCTGCTCCAGCATCCCCGGATCGCCAACGACGGGCAGCGAGCGCGGATGCATCTTGAGTTGCAGCTGCACATCCTCGGGCACGACGCGGCGCAGCATGCGGGCGAGCGTCGCCACGAGGTCGTTGAGCTCCACCTCGCGCGGCTGCATCACCTGCTTGCGGGAGAAGAGGAGGAGCTGGCGCGTGAGGTTCGCCGCGCGCTGCGCCGACGACTCGATGTCGACCATGATCTCGCGCGCCTCGCCGCTCAGCCCGGGCATCGCCTGTGCGAGCCCGGTCTGGATGAGGATGGCGCCCAGGATGTTGTTGAAGTCGTGGGCGACGCCCCCCGCCAGCTGGCCGATCGCCTCGAGCTTCTGCACCTGGCGCAGCTGCTCCTCGATGCGCCGTCGTTCCGTGATGTCGTCCGACACACCGACCACGCGCGCCACCACTCCGTCGTCGTTCCGGACGGGAAAGGCGCGGGCGTGGATCCAGCGCACGCTCCCGTCGGGGTGCAGCGTGCGATACTGCTCGTCGAACTCGCCGCCAGCTGCCACGCCGGCCAGCCCCTCTGTCACTCGGCGACGGTCGTCCGCATGAATGAGCGTCGGCCCCAGGCTCGGATCGGCGAGGAACGCCTCGGCCGGGACACCGAGGATCCGCTCCGTGTTCGGGGAAATGTAGATGACCTCACCGGTGCGGGCGTCGAGCATCCAGAAGATCTCCCGGATGTTCTCGGCCAACTGGCGAAAGCGCGCCTCGCTGGCGGCGAGCGCCTGCTCGGCCAGCGCCCGCTGGGCCCGCACGCGCATCGCGGTGAGCCCGAAGGCGAGTTCGTCGGCCAGCTCGCACAACAGGCGCATCTCCTCGTCATCGAAGGCGCCGCCGTCGGGGGCGTAGACGGAGAGCGTGCCGAGCACCGTCCCGTCGTGCACCAGCGGAACACAGGCAAACGCCCGGTAGCCGTGCTTCACCGCATCGGCGCGCCACGGCCCCATCGTGGGATCGGTCAGGATGTCGTGGCAGATGACGGGGCGCTTGCTGCGAATCGCGATCCCGGTGGGACCTCGCCCGCGCTCGCTGTCGCTCCATCGGATATCCAGAGATTCGAGGTACCCCTCCTGGTAGCCGTGGTGGGCCACCGGTCGCACCCGCCGCTCCGCATCGTGCTCGGGGTGCCCCACCCACGCCAGCGAGAACCCCCCTTCCTGGACAATGACGCGACAGACTTCCTGCAGCAGCTCGCGCTCGCTGGCGGCGCGCACGAGCACCTCGTGACACGACCAGATGGTGCGCAGCGCGCGATTGGCCCGTCGCAGGTGATCGGTCGTGTCCTGCGCCCGGTCGCTTGCCGACTGCCCTTCGGCCAGCGCCGAGGCCAGGAGGAGTCCCGTGATCCCGATGATCACCAGGAAGACCTGCACCATGAACAGGTGGGCGGCGAGCGAGCCGTCGCCTAACGGGAAGCGCTCGCTCCCGTTCAGCACGACGCCGATGGCGACCACGGCTACCGTGGCCATGGCCGCGGTCACCCCGCGAATGCCGAGGCGGAAGGCGGCCCACGTCAGCAGCGAGGCCAGCATGTAGGGATGCGGGCGGATCCACCCGATCGTCAGGTCGCCACGAAAGACGTGAAACGAGGACCAGCTCCAGAAGGCGAGGAACGCCACCCCTTCCACGAGGCGTGCTGGCGGAACCCGCCGCAACGGCACCCGACCGCGCGCCCACGCCACCACGAGCGGTGTGAGGAGGACCATTCCCAGGACGTCTGCCGTCCACCACGTCCCGAAGCTCCGCGGAAACGGGGCGCCCGACGCGAAGGAAGCGATCCCCGCGGCGATGACCCCGCCCGCCGCGCTCCCTGCCATGGCGGCGAGGAGGAGGGCGAAGGTGTCCCGCGCCCGGCGGAACGTGACCTGCGGACCCGCGACGAGGCCAGCGATCCACAGCGCCACCGCCAGCTCCAGGAGGCTCGCCCCGAAGTAGGCGAGCCCGACCCACATGCGCACCCCGGAGAGCGCGTTGGACACGGCCATCGCTGCCACGAGGACGCCCGCCGCCCTCGGCCACGACGCGCGCTGCAGCAGGAGGAAGGCTCCCAGCGCGACGCCGGCGGGGGGCCAAACCGGGGAGAGCGGCGAGACCGGGGTGATGACACGAAGCCCCGCCTGGTGCGCGGCGAGGAAGGCGACGAAGAGCGCCGCCAGGCCGAGGGCCGGCGCACGCGACGAGTCGGCGACGTGGTCGCCGGCAGCTTCTACGCGCGGCAGAATGGGAACGAAGGCGGGTGAGGGGTACGCGTCGATGTAACCGCCGAGACTTTCGCGCGCTAGGTCCGCCGTGGCGCTGCCGCTCCACGATGGTTGGGTATCTCTCATAAAGAACGAGCCTCCGAGCGGCTTTTGCCACTCGGAGGCTCTCGACCGACGACGCCTTACCTCAACCACTTCGCAACCCTAGCTTCTCGCTGCCACGCTCGAAGCCCTCGGCGCCGACCGATCGATGACGTTCGATGCGAGAATGTCATCCCTCAGCGTCACGTCATCGTCAGATGCCTGCCGAGCAACAACTTGCCCCCCCGCACGCACCTCGCCTGACGTTGCAGACGCTTGGCGGGGCGCGGGTGCTGCCGTCGGTTGAGTCTGCTTCTGAGGGCGGGGCGACGCGTGCATTGCTCGACGGGGGAAAGCCGGTCGCACTGCTGGCCTACCTCGCATCCGTCCCCGGTCGTCAGGCGCGCCGCGAGCAGTTGGTCGACCTCCTCTGGGCCGACCTGGAACCTGACGCCGCCAAGCACGCGTTGCGGCAGACCATCTGGTACATCAAGAAGCGGCTCGGCGACGGGGTGCTCGTCGCGACGCCGGAGCAGCTCTCCGTCACCGACGCCATCGCCGTCGATCGCGACGCCCTGCTCGAGCGCGCCGCCTCGAACGATCACGACGCGGTCCTCGCGACCTACGTCGGCGATTTCCTCCCCGATTTCGCGGCGCCCGGTGGCGCCGATTTCGAGGCGTGGGCCGATGTCGAGAGGCGCCGATTGCGCTCCCTGTATTTCCGGGCCGCCGAAGCCAGCGTGCGCGACCTGCTGCGGCGCGGGAAGTCTCGCGACGCCTTCGCGCGGGCGCGACGCGCGCGCGACGTCGAGCCCTCGTCGCAGGGGGCGTGGCGCCTCGTCCTCGAATCGCTCATTGCGGCGCAGGAGTGGACGCAGGCGCACGTCGAGAGCGACGCGCTCGAGCGGCTGGTGGCACACGAGGAGGGGGAACTCGAGCCCGCAACGCGCGCCCTGATCCGGGTGGCGCGAAAGGGGGAGGGGACCGATGCGGCGGGCGAGAGGGACGCGCGCGCGTTCACCGTGCAGCTGGTGGGGCGCGAGCGCGAGTTCGCGGTGCTGCTCGATGCCGCGGCGCAGACGCAGCGCGGACGCGGGGCGCACGTGCACGTGCGGGCGGGGGCCGGGTTGGGGAAGTCGCGACTCCTGGGGGACGTGGCGGCGCGCCTGCGCGGCGCCCGCGTCCGCGTGATCCCGGTGCGGTGCGACATGGGGTCGCGCGACATCCCCTACAGCGCGGCCAGCGAGCTGGCGCTGGCGATGGGGGCGTTAGGCGGGGCGCGGGGGATCTCCCCGGAGAGCGCGTCGGTCCTCGTAGCCATGGCCCCGGGGATGTCCAACTACTTCTCCGTGGTAGCCGACCGCAGCGCCGGGAGCGAGGCGATGCGCCGTCGGACGCAGGCGCTGATCGAACTCGCGGGCGTCGTGAGCGAGGAGCAGGCGTTGGTCGTGCTCATCGACGACGTGCACTGGATGGATGCCGAGTCTCGGCGGGTGCTGGGACAGCTGGCCAACCGCACGCCGTCGATGCGGGTGCTCGTCGTGACGGCGGGGCGTCCGGTGCTGGAGGGGCGGTTGGACGGCACCGAGGCCCGCACGGTGGAGCTTCCCGCGCTGTCCGACACGCAGTGCGGCGAGCTGCTGGAGAGCATCGCGTCGTTGGGGACCCGGGGGAACGCGCCGTGGGCGGCGGCCTTCGTGCACGACCTCTGGCGTTCAACCGGGGGGTCCCCGTTGCACCTGCTGGAGACGTTGCAGCTGCTGCGCGAGCGGGAGCTGCTCCACCCCGCCGACGGGGAGTGGCACGCGCCGGATCCCGATGCGCTCTTCGCCACGCTGCGGGCCGGCGGGGCGCTGGCCCGCCGGCTCGAGCTCCTCACGCGCGAGCAGCGGTGGATCCTGGTCCTGCTCGCCGTGGCGGGGAGCCCCGTGGCGGAGGCGTTGTTAGGCGCCGCGGCCGGGCGCGACGCCACGCCGCGCGGCGACCTGGCCTCGCTCGAGGAGCGCGGCTTCGTCGCCCGCGGTGAGGCGGCGCAGGGAGTGGCGTGGGGGGTGGCGCACGACGAGATCGCCGGCGCCGTCCTCGAGCGCGCCAGCGATGAGTCGCAGCGGGCGGCGCACGTCGCCATCGGACGGGCGCTCTGGCAGTCCGGTGACGGCGACCTGTCGACCATGCGGCGCGCCGCCCAGCACCTGGTCGCGAGCGACGACACGGCGCCATTGCGCGCACTCTTTGGATCGTTTGTGCGGCGGATGCGCGCCCTCGGCGATTCCCGCACCAACGCGGCGCTGGCCGAGGAACTGCTCGGGCGGCAGGCGCGCGGCGCGGTCGTGCACGATCTCGTTCACGCGCTGCCATGGCACGTGCGCCTCGGACTCACGTCCACTCGACGCATCGTCGCCGTGGCGGCCCTGGCGCTTACGGTCGTTGGGCTCCCGTCGGCCTTCGCGTTGCTGCGCGCGGCGCCCACACCGGCGCCCAGTCCCGTGGCCGAGCTGCTGGTCGTTGGCGGCGGGGCGAACTCACAGCGGTCGTATCGCGTCCCGATTGTGCTCTCGGAGTGGGTGCCGGGGCGCCCCATTGAGTTGCGTGATGCGGCGACGGAGCGCGTGCGCGATCCGTGGGTCGGTTGGCCGATGATCGAGATCCCGACCCAGCGCGGGACGTGGGTCACCTCGCAAAGCACCGGCGACTCTGGCATCATCGACGTGTTTGTCGAGAAGGCGGGGGCGCGCCGCCGCGTCACCTTCGCCAAGGGCGACGACCTGCTGGGCGACGTCTCCCCGGATGGAAGGCGCGCCGCCGTCTCCACCGGACGCTGGAACGAGGATTCGCACTACGACATCGCGATCGTCTCGCTGGAGGATGGGACGACGACGGCCGTGACCAAGGGCGAGGAAACCGATGCATTTCCGCGCTGGTCGCGCGCCGGCGATCGCATCGCGTTCCTCCGGCGCAGTTGGGTGAACGACGCGTATCGCCTCTGCGTGGTGAACCCGGATGGCAGCGACCTCGCCTGCCCGGAGACGTGGTTGGGAACTACCGGGCTATTGGGATGGATCGACGACGACCGCCTGCTCGCGATGAGCGAGCGTGACGGACGTCGCGCCGTTGTCGTGGCGGACACGCGCGATGCAACCGTGCGTCCCATCGGGCTGGAGATGGACGAGGATCCGGTGCTCTCGCCCGACGGCAACTGGCTGGCATGCCGATGTGAGCGTCTCGGCTACGGACCGGGCACCTGGTTCGTCATGCCTCTCGGGCGCGAATCGGAAGCGCGCCCCATCACGATTCCGCCCGACTTCTCGGGCGCGCGTGTGGCGTTCACCTCGCTTGGTCGACGAGCGCCCATCAGCGCCCTCTCCATCCACTTCGGCATCTCAGCACCGGTCGTCGGCGTACCGCACCAGTTCGTCGCGCGCGCCATCATGGGCAACCACCTCAGCGATCGGTTGGCGCGCGTGCGATGGCACTCCGATGACCCTGCCATCCTCACGATCGACTCACTCACGGGGGTCGCTGGGCCGCGGCGCCCCGGACGGGCCCGCGTGCACGCGACGCTCCCGGGCTGGCGCACCGCGGCGCTGGACGTGGCGGTGCAGCCGGGCCTGTCCGCGGCCGTCGCGCGCGAGCCGTGGGACAGCACGTGGGCGACGCGCTGGTTCGACTATGGAACGCCGCGGCCGGTGGTGGTCCAGCGGCCGACGGGCCCCATGCTCAACGTGAATGGCGACGGGTCGTTCTCATCCGGGGTGCTGAGCCGCCAGGTCTTTGCGGTTGCGAAGGGCTTGTCCGTAGAGGCCGACGTGTCGCTGCGGCTCACCAGGCTCCAGTGGCAACAGGTGCAGTTCGGCCTCGCCGGACCGGTCGATGTGGACAGCGTGTCGTCTGCCGACCGTCGGAACGGGATCATTCGTTCGAGTTCCGATATCCTCTCTGCCTGCAGCCTCGCGCTCCCCGCCGGTGAGGGGATCAGCAAGGTCGACAAGATGACGGTCGCGGATGGCCTTCATCCGAGAAACATCCCGCTCCCGGCCTCCATCGTGGACGGGCGCCTGGCGCGTGTGCGCCTGCAGCTCTTCCCGGACGGTCGCTGCGGGATCGCCATCGACGGACGCGCGGTGTTCATCTCCCAAGCCCCCACCGTCCTTCGCACATCGGCCCGCATTCACTATTCCGGGAATGCGGTCAAGACGCAGGCGCTGCTTGGTCCCCTGGAGATCTGGACTGGCGTGCGCGACGGCGTCGATTGGTCTGCCGTCCCCCTGACCGCGGTGGACGCCCGTCCGGCCGAACGAGTCCCGCCCGTTCGCGTCCCCTGATCAGGTGGCTTTCCCCGGGGCGGACGCCGGGTTAACGTCGCGGCAGTTGGTCGCCTAACGCCCCCTCATGCCGCATTTCCCGCCGGTCATCTTCGCGATCGCCTTCGCGGCGCTCGTCATCACGCTCACGGCGCTCGCCCGCCGCCTTCCCATCCCGTCGCCCATCCTCCAGGTGCTGGCGGGGGTGGCGATCGGCTTCATTCCGGGGACGACGCTTCCGCCGCTCGATCCGGAGATCGTCTTCTTCGTCTTCCTCCCGCCGATCCTGTGGGCGGCGGCGTACTTCACCTCGTTGCGGGAGTTCAAGGCCAACCGGCGTCCCATCGCCCTCCTCGCGGTGGGGCTGGTCCTCGCGACGACGGCCGCCATCGCGCTCGTGGCGCGCTGGCTCCTCCCCGACCTCCCCTGGGCGGCGGCCGTGGCGTTAGGCGCGATCGTCTCGCCCCCCGATGCGGTCGCCGCCGCCGCCGTGGTCTCACGCCTCCCCGTCCCGCGGCGTGTCATCGTGATCCTCGAGGGGGAGAGCCTGGTCAACGACGCCTCGGCGCTCGTCCTCTATCGCACGGCCATCGCCGCGGCGGTCACCGGGGCCTTCTCGCTGGGGGAATCGATCGTCCGCTTCTTCGTCGACGCCGGCGTCGGTGCGTGCATCGGGCTGTTGGTCGGCTGGCTGGTCATCCGCGCCGCGCGCTGGACGCGCGACGCACTCGCCGAGACCGTCCTCACCCTCACCGCGCCGTACGTGGCGTGGTTCGCCGCCGAGACGATCCACGTGTCGGCGGTCCTCGCCTGCGTCGCCGGCGGGCTGTACGTGCGGCAGCACTACTCCACCGCGGTGGCCCCGATGTCGCGCGTCCTGTCGGGAGCGGTGTGGGACCTCGTCGTCTTCCTCCTCAACGCCCTCATCTTCGTCCTCCTCGGGCTCAACGTGCGGCAACTGCTGCACGACGTCCCGGCCGGCACGTTAGGCGCCGTGGTCTGGGCCGGGCTCATCCTCGGCGTCGTGGCGATCGGCGTGCGCCTCGCCTGGGTTCCGCTGGCCACCTGGCTCCCGCGTTGGCTCAGCGCCGACGTGCGGCGTCGCGACCCGCTCCCCAATCCACGGGCGGTCTTCCTCGTGGCGTGGACGAGCATGCGCGGCATCGTCTCGCTGGCCTCCGCGCTCGCCCTTCCCGCCGTTGTGGCTGGCGGGACGCCCTTCCCGCGGCGCGCGGAGCTCATCGTCATCACGATGATCGTCATCCTCCTCACGCTCGTGGTGCAGGGGCTCACCCTCGACCCGATCATCCGCCTGTTCCGGTTCGCGCCGGAACACGGGCACCACGAGGAGGAGCGCCTGGCGCGCCGCGAGGCGTTGCGTCGCGGGGGCGAGGCGCTGGAGGACCTGGCCCGCGAGCCGTGGGCCGACCCGGCCGATGTGGAGGCGCTGCGCCAGGAACTTCGCGATCGGGGGCGCGCGCACAACCACCACGGAGGCGCCTCCGAAGGGCGGCGGCGGCTGCGCGCCGGCGTCATCGCCGCGGAGCGCCGCATGCTCGTGCGCCTGCGCAACGAGGGGGCGATCTCGGACGAGGTGCTGCGCGAGCTCGAGCACGAGCTCGACCTCGACGCGATGCGCGCCGGGATGGGCGACCGTCGTTAGGCGACCGTCGCCCATCCCGGCGCAGGCCCGTCAGGTGCTCCCGGACTCCAGCGACGCCGGACGCGAGGTGCTCCCCTCGGGCAGCGGTTCGGTGCGACTCAGGCGCTCCACGTCGATGGCGATGACGCCGTCCGGCGCGGCGCTGAAGATCGAGGCGAACTTCGCATCCCAGCGCACTTCTTCCCATGTGTAGGAGGTGCGCGCCGTGACGCGCGTGGCGAACGTCTCCTCGTTCGCCGTCACCTGGATGACGACCTCCGCCTGGTCGGCGGCGAGTTGCTCGGGCGTGATCCCGGCCAGCGGGGACGTCGCGGTGATGGGATGCACGACGGTCCAGTGCATCGTGAACAGCTCCACCGAGTCGCGCTCGAGTTCGAGGAGGTGGAAGTTGCGTTCGCGCTTGCCGTCGATGAGCTCGAAGCGGATCAGGCTCACGCGCACCTTGACGGAGTTCAGCTCACCCGGGGAGACGTTCACCATGCGGAACATCAGCCCGCGCCCCCCTTCGTACGGGGCGACGATCGCCGACTCGCTGAACTCGAGGCGCATGCGGGGGCGCGTAAGGCGCGCGATCGCGACGCCGCCGATCCCGAGGAGTGTCATGGGGCCAAAGAGCGATTCTCCGATCGCCAGCCAGTTGGCCGCGGTCCCCACCGCATGCATGGGCCCCGTCCCCACCGTCGAGAAGACCCCCACGGAGAAGGCGAGGGCGCGGAGGAATGGGTCGGAGAGTCCCAGCACGTCGCTCCCGCCAATGGCGGCGTCACCTAACGACACATAGGTGATCGCAAAGACCCCGTTCAGGAGGAGGACGCCCCCTACGGTCCACAGCAGGAAGCCGGGCCATGGCGCAGCGAGCGCGTGACGATAGAGTCGCTCCGCGCGCTGCGGCCCCAGGCCGTACTTGTGCGAATGCGGCGTCCCATCGCGGTTGATGAAGCGACCACGCACGTTCTGCGCGGCGACGTGGCCGAAGCCGAGGTCTTCCTCAGGCTGCTCCTGCGCAGGGGCAGCGGGCGACGACAGGGAGGGGGAAGGGGAGGGGGACGTCATTCGGGGAGACTATCCACCGTCGCAACGGGAGGGAATGCCCCGAACGGGGGAGCCTTCCTCCTCTCGCACTCCCTCTACACGTTCCCCCGGTCTCCGGCATCCAAGGGGCATGCCATCCCTTCGTTCACAGTTCGGTCGTTCGATACGGCGCCTCGCGCGCGAGCCCGGTTCGAACGTCGCCGCCATCGCGACCGGGGCGATCGGCATCGCGCTCTGCGCGGTCGCCTGGGCCATCGCCGACGCCGCGCTCTGGCGGCCCCTCCCGTTCGCGGGCGCGGATTCGCTGGTCGTGCTGTCCACGCGCTATACGAGCCCGCGCGAAGGGGCGGTCACCGCGCGTTGGTCGTACCCTCGGCTGCAGCACGTGCGGGAGTGGGCGCGCACCGTCGAGCAGGTCACGCCGTGGAATCCCATCGCGCTCACGCTGACCGGACGCGCCGAACCCGAGGTGGTGGCAGGGGAGGTCGTGTCGCGCGACTACTTCGCGCTGCTGCGCGCGTCGCCGGCCATGGGGCGCGTCTTTGCGCCTGACGAGGAGCTCGCCGGCGCGGCCCGACCCATCGTCGTCCTTTCGGCAGCGCTCGCGCATCACCTGCGTCTTCGCGGGGAGGATGCGTCCCTCGGGGCGACGGTCACGCTCAACGGGCAGCCCTTGACCGTCATCGGGATCATGCCCACCGAGTTCCGCGGCCTGTCCGGGGACGCCGCGCTGTGGATTCCCATCGCGCTGGCCCCGATGCTGACCTATCCCGAGTACCTCACGACGCCGCAGGACTTCATCACCCTCCTCGCGCGCGTGCGGTCCGGTCGTTCGCTGGGGGATGTCCGGCGAGAGATCGCGCAGCTCGCCGTCGCGGCGCAACGCGTGCAGCCGACGGACGATGCCGCTCCCGATCTCATCGTGAGCGGGACGGCAGAGCCGTTAGGCTCGGCGCGCGTCCGACGCGAGGCACGCCGTGCCGTCCCTGTCCTGGTGGGCGGTGCGGGGTTGCTGTTCGCGCTGACGCTCGCCAACCTCATCGCCCTCCAACTGGGGCGTGCGGTGGCGCGACGGCGTGAAACCGCGGTCGCCCTCGCGATCGGGGCGCCGCGACGCCGCCTGTGGCTGGCGCACGCCGGCGACGGGTTCGTGCTGGTGAGCGCCGCGTCGCTCGTGGCGCTGGCAGCGATCGCGCTCGCCCTGCGTCTCCTCGGGTCCGTCGATCCCCTCGCGCGACTCGGGCGTGCAACGCTTGCTCCCCATTCGGCCGTGACGTTCGATGGCCGACTCGTCGCGTGGTGGTGCCTGACGACGGTCGTCGCGCTGCTGGCGGTTGGGGCACTGCCGGCGTGGTGGGCGCTCCGGCACGCATCGCTCGAGCACCTGCGCGAGGGAGGGCGCGGGGCACCATCGAGTGGCCTCTCGCGGCGTCGCCCGGGGCTTCCCGCGGCAATCCTCGTCGTGGAAGGGGCGCTCGCCATGCTCCTGCTGGCGGGGGCCGGCCAGTTGCTGCAGAGTTACCGCCGGCTGCAACAGGTCGACATCGGTGCCGACCCGTCGCACGTGATCACCTTCGAGCTGCAGCCGTCGGAGCTTCGCGTCCCGCCGGCGGCGGCCCCCGGTTTCATCGATCGCGTGCTCGACGAGGTGCGGCGAGTTCCCGGCGTCGTGGCCGCGAGCGTGGACGGCGGCGCCCCCCTGGCGGGGAGCGCGCGGACCGGATTGCACGTGCTGGGTCGCCCCGACGACGGGCGCACCGGCACCCCGATGGTGCTGCGGCACTACGTGGGACCCGAACACTTCTCGGCGTTAGGCATTCCGTTGAGGTCCGGGCGCCCGTTTACGCCCATGGATCGCGCCGGCGCGCCACGCGTCGTCATCATCAGCGAATCGGCGGCGCGCACCTACTTCCCCGCCGGCGACGCCATCGGCCAGCACGTCTGGTTCGATGGCAGCACGCTCACCTCCCCCGATTCCAGCGCCGAGATCGTGGGCGTCGCGGGCGACGTGACGTACGACTCGCCGCTCGGCGAGCGTACGCGCGCCTCGTTCTACACACCGTATGCGCAGTTCACGTACGGCTGGCGCGTCTACTTCGTGCGCGTGCAGGGCGAGCCGAGGGCCTTCGAAGACGAGATCCGCGCCGCGGTGGGGCGCGTGGCTCCCGATCTCCCGCTGCGCCATGTGCGGCCGCTCACGGAAATCGTTGCCGCCTCGCGCACCACGTCCCGCGCCGCGGCCCGCGGGTCGACGATCCTCGCCGCCCTGGCGCTCTTCCTCGCAGCGTGCGGCACGTGGGCCGTCGTCTCGCACGCGATGGCGCAGCGCCGGCACGACGTTGCCATCCGCGTGGCGCACGGAGCCACGAGCGGACGCGTGATGGCGATGGTCCTGGCAGACGGGCTGCGGTGGCCGTCCCTCGGGCTGGCGTTAGGCGCCGCGGCGGCCGTTGGAGGGTCCGGCATCCTCCGCGCCCTGCTCTATGACGTCGCGCCGGGCGATCCGGCGATCATCATGACTGGGGGAACGATCTTTCTCGGCGCCGCGACGATCGCCTGCCTGATCCCGGCGTGGTCGGCCGCGCGCGTCGACCCGATGGAGATCCTGCGAGGGGAGTGACCGGCAGGCGCGTGCCCGCTCGAGGGCGCGTCCTGCGCTTGGCGCGCGACGCCCCCACGCGCCGCGTCCTTCACGCCTCCCCACTCCGGAGCAGCACCATGTCCCGGACCGACGTCGTTTCGCTCTCCCTCCCCGCATCGGTTGCGGTCGTCGCCGATCTCTAGAAGGCCTGTTTCGTCTGGGTTCCAATCATTGCCGCTGCACGCCGCGCCCCCCGCGTCGCATGGAAACGTTGTGGCTCGTGCCGCAACGCCGTGCGATAGGCGACCAACGCCTCACGAGGCTTTTGCAGTTCGAGCAGGAGGTCGCCGAGCAGCTCGCGCGCGGGCGCCAACGGTCCCGGCGTCACCGCTGCTTTCTCGGTGGCATCCTCGCGATCGGCGGCCTCGCGCATCAGGCGCTCGGCATCGTCGTTGCGCCCTTCGGCAAGGGCGAGCCATGCTTGCCCTCCCAGCGACTGGATCGCCACCTGTTCCGCCCAGTATGGCTCGGCGCTCGTCAGGCGGCGATGGATCGCATCGAGCGAGTCGATGGCGGCGCGCGCGTCGTCGAGGGCGTGCCGGTGCGCCGCGCCCAGTGCGCGCGCGAAGTACGTCATCGCCTCCGTCCAGGGGAAGGCGCTTGGTGCGGGGACCAGCGCCGCGGCCTCCTGCCACTCGCGTCGTTCCAACGCATAACGAGCCGGGATCGCCGCGAGGGCGAAGACGCCAGCGGATCCTGGGGCGGCCCCGGTGACGGCATTGGGATCGAAGCGCGCGGCGATTGCCGGCAACGAGTCGACGAGCGCCTTGGCCGGGCCGAACTGTCGTCGCTGCAGGTAGGCGTACGCGGCGTAGTCGTAGGCATGCAGCAGCTCGGCGGTGGCCCCGCTCGCGCGCGCGGCGTTTGCCGAACGAAGGTTGGTCTCGATGGAGGGCTCCCACATCCCGACACGCGTGAAGGTGTGCGACGGCATGTGGAGCGCGTGTGCGGCATCCGGCGCGAGCCCGGCGTATCGCTCGGCGGCGCGGCGTGCGCGGCCGGCCAGCGCCGGCACATCGTACGCATGGATGAGGTAGTGCGTGATCCCCGGGTGATCGGGTTGCCGGGCCCAGATCGCCTCCAGGACCCTGGCAGCTTGCAACTGACGGGCGTACGTCTTGTCGGTCGGTGGCGCCGAGGCGATGAGCGAGACGGCGTGGAAGATCGCGGCCTCGGTGTCGGCGGGGAACCGCCGTGCGAGCGCGGCCATGGCGCGTTCGTAGTCGGCGAGCCGCGTCGCCTGGTCGCGCTGGTCGGCGCGATCGTAGAGCAACGCGACGGCGTCGATGTAGGCGCGCTCGCGCGGCGTGGCGTGCGACGCGAGGTCGCGTGCGTGCTGCGTCGCGGCGGCCCCGGGGGCCAGCGCGGCCGCGCTGCGGGTTCCTGGTGCCATCGGGTTGGTCCAGCGGCTCATCGCGATCCCCCACTGTGCCATCGCGCAGGTGGAGTCCGTCTCGAGAACGCGCGAGAAGGTCGCGATCGCGGTGCCGAACTCGAACGAGTGCAGGAGGGCCACACCGCGATCGAAATCGGTACGCACCGCCGGGGCACACGATGTGGCGAAGTGCACGGCGCCGAGTGTTGCGTGCGCGGTGGCGCGCGCGTGCGGTGGGGTGGCGGGAGCGGAGGGGCGGTGCGTCTGGGCGGGAACGATGCGGGAGGTGCCTAACGCGGCAAGCAGTGCGAGCCCGAGGCGCCGGGCGCCGGGGCCGGCCGCGTGGACCTCGCGCACGGAGGGGGCGCGACGAGGCATGGGCGGTGTGGTGAGGGGGCCTCCAATTCTCCCTCCGGGCGCGCAGAACGCCAGCAGAATCTCGCAGACGAGGTGGCTACCGTTCCCCCGATGCCGGCCTCGGCGCGAGCGTCCCGATCGCCTCGCGCACCGCAATGACACGATCGCGCGCGACACGCACCTTGGCGCCCGATCGCAGCACCAGCAGGTGCTCGCCGTCGTCGCCGGACCCCAGCGACGCGATGGCACTCACGCGGACCAGCGACGAGCGATGCACACGCACGAAGCCGTGTGGCGCGAGACGGGCTTCCATTTCTCCCATGCGCTCGCGTAGCGCCCAGGCGCGGTGCGCCGTGTGCAGCCAGAGCGTCGCGCCATCGGCCTGCACCCACTCGAGGTCGCGAACGGCGAGCACGTGCATCGCCCCGCGCTCGCCCACGACCAGGCGCGGCTCTTCCGCGCCGCTCGCCACCGAGCGCTGCACGCGGGCAAGCGCATCGGCGAGTCGCGCGCGACGCACCGGCTTCGGGACGAAGTCGATGACCTCTTCCGCGAAGGCGTCGACGGCGTACTGCGGGTGCGCCGTGACGAACACGACGCGGATGTCGGGTGCGGCGGCGCGGAGGGCGCGCGCCACCGCGAGGCCATCGCGCCCCGGCATGGCCACGTCGGTGATGCAGAGCGCCGGGCGGTGCGCGAGGCATGCCTCGATCGCCGCGTCACCCGTTCCGGTCACCGCGACGACGGTGCACCCCAGTCGGGTGAGTTCGTGCGCGAGCGCCGCCGCGGCGAGCGGCTCATCCTCGGCGAGCACGACGCGCAGCGTCATGGGTGAGCCTGTTCCGCCGAGGTCGAAGGCGACGCCGGGAGTTGGAGCGGAATGCGCACCTCGGCGCGCGTCCCACCGTCGCGTGCTTGGCGGACGATCGAGGCGCCTGCTCCATAGAGTAGCGAGAGACGGCGATCGAGCGTGGCCTCGCCGAGCCCCAAGCCACCAAACGCAGGGTCCGTCGATGGCGTCACGCCGACTGCTGATCCGTCGTTAGGCCCGTCGGCATCGACGACGAGGTGCACGTGCGTCGCGTCGCGCCACGCGGAGAGGCGAAGCGCTCCCGGCGACGTCCGTCGCGCGATGCCGTGACGAATCGCGTTCTCCACCAACGGTTGCCACGAGAGTGCGGGAATGTGCGTCGTGTGCACCTCCGGGGCGATTTCCCACGTCACGCGCAGTCGCTCGCCGAAGCGCGCCTGTTCGATGGCGAGGTACCGCTCGACGATGGCGCGCTCCGTGTCGAAGGCGACGACGTCGCCGGTGGCCGTCAACGAGAACTGGAGGATCTCTCCCAGGTCGGCCGCGGCCTCGCCCGCCGCGTCGCCGTCCCCGCGTCGCGCAAGCGCCGCCACGGTGTTGAGCGCATTGAGGACGAAGTGCGGCTGCATCCGCTCGCGAAGCGCATCCAGCTCAGCGCGTGTCGCGTGCGCCGTGAGCAGCGCCTCGCGATCGGTGGCGCGGGCGCGCTGGCGTCGCCCGTTGGTCCAGCTCCCGACCAGCGACAGCATCGCGGCGGTGAGCGCATGCGTGGGGAGTGCACCGCTCACCATTTCCCCCACCATCACGCCTCGCGGGTACGCCCCCCGCGGGTCGAGCAGCGCCCACCCTAACCATCCGGAGGCAACACTGACCACGAGGGTGAGGAGGATCAACCCCACCAGCGCACGCCCCTCACGATCGGCGAGCGACCAGCGTCGCGCCAACGGAACCGCGGCCAGCGTCCAGAAGACGGCGACACCTCCTTGCCAGCGCAGCGCCGTGCGCACCGGATCCCGCACGCCGATCACCTCGAACGCGTGCGCCTGCGGCGCCACGCCGAAAAGGGCGCAGGTGACCACGGTGAGCGCGATCCACCCCCAGGCCGGGCGGTCGAAGGTTGGCGGCGGGACGGAGCGCGAGGTCATGCGAGGAATGCTGCGCCGCGGACCGTCGCGGCGCGAGCACCACAGTCGTCACTCGTCGTCACTTCACCAGCTGCGATTCCATCGGCATGCCACGAGGCCCGAAGCGGACCACGCGATAGGGCGGGGCGGTGGTGACGTCGGCGTCGAGCGCGTACTTGGGGCCGACCAACGAGACGCGCCACGTCTCGAACGTCCCGGCCGGCACGGTCGTCGTTCGTTTACCGCTGACCGACGCGGTGAACGACTCGATCGTCCCCTTGCCGCTGCTGATCACGGGGATCGTGAAGGTGACGTCCTCGCCCCACGCGATGAGGGGAATGATGACCGAGAGCGCGTTGTCATCCACGACGTCGTCCGGGACCGCCACGTCCATCGGCACCGCATTCGCTCCCCCGCTCGGCGTCAGTGCCGTCCCCTTGAGTCGGTTGCCCTCGCGATCGAGTGCGATCCGCATCTCGGTGCCGCGCATCGCGCCGTGCTGGCGCAACCCCAGCTCAGTCAGCGACGGCGCGAGTCGCACCTCGGAGCGCTGCTGCACGCCGCCCAGTGCGATCTCGTCGGACAGGATCCAGGCGGGGGCCGTGGACGCGGCGGCCGCCGCTGGCATGCTCCACAGCGTGATTGCCGCGCGATTGGCGGTCCGTTCGGATGCCCAGACGAGACGCTGCCAACCGGTTGTCTTGCCCTGCACCACCACGGCGAAGGAGTCGGTCGCCTCACGGGCGCGAGCAAGGTCGGCGTGCTGGCGCCACGACCCCTGCGCACCGGCGCTCGCCGGGCGCGCGGCGAGGAGCGTGGCGAGCAAGGGGGCAGGCAGAAGCAAGCGGGCGGTCGCTCGACGCGCCTCGCGGACGATCAGGAGAAGTTGGTGAGCGATGGACATGAGCGCTCCGGGATGAGGGGACAGTGCGTGCACTCGATCGGCACCCGCCGGAGCCTACTCGCTCGCCCGCGGACTCGTGCGCCTCGCGTCACGAATCGGCGGCTTCGCGACACCAATCGACGGAAGTCGCCGAGTGGTGTTACGCGGCCGGGAGCACGACGCGGAACGTCGACCCCACCCCGGGCGTGCTGTCGACCGAGAGTCGCGCCCCGAGCGCCAGGCAGAGTGCCCGCGAAATGGAGAGCCCAAGCCCAGTCCCGCCGTAGTCGCGCCCTGTCGTGGCGTCGGCCTGCTCGAAGGCCTCGAAGATCGCGCTGAGTCGTTGCCGCGGGATGCCGCGACCCGTGTCGTGCACCTCGACCAGCAGCGGTCGTTGCGCGGTATTTGTCACCACGCGCACCACCACCTCGCCGCGTTCCGTGAATTTGAGGGCGTTGCTGATCAGGTTCACCAGTACCTGCCGCAGCTTGGCGCCATCGGTGACGAGCATCGCCGGTGCGCCCGGAACCTCGGCGCGGAGCGCGACGTCGGGACGACGCGGGTATCCCTCGCACTGCGCCACCGTCTCGGAGACCAGCGCGCCGATGTCGGTGGGGGCGCGGTGCACGTCGAGGCGCCCCGCTTCGACCTTCGCGAGGTCGAGGATGTCGTTGACGAGCGTGAGCAGTCGCAGCCCGTTGGCCTCGACGCGCGACAGGAACTCGCGCTCGCGCTCGGGAAGCGATGTGTCGCGACTGCGGGCGATGATGCGAGTGAAGCCGATGATGGCGTTGAGCGGGGTGCGCAGTTCGTGGCTCATCCGGGCCAGGAAGTCGCTCTTGGCCCGATTGGCGTCGTCGGCCGCGTCGCGCGCCTGTTCGAGGGAGCGTTGCACGGCCATCAGCGGGGAGATATCCGTCGCAAGCGCGACGCTCCCGCCATCGCTGGTGGGCTGGACCGTGATGCGCAGCGTGCGATCTCCCACGACCTGCACGTGCGTCTCGCCCTCGCCGCGATGCCGCTCCACGGCGCGTGCGATCCACGACTCCCCGGATTCGCCGGTCTCCGGGACCTTGCCATCGACGAGCGTCGCCTCGAGGAGTTCGTGCAGCGGCACGCCCGGGCGCGCCAGCGCATCCCACTCCGGGCGGTCGAAGACAAACGCGCGATTGCACACGAGCAGGCGATGCTCGTCGTCGAACATCGCGAACCCCGAGTCGAGCAGCTCGATGGCGTCCACCAGGCGCGCACGTTCGCGACGGAGTGCGGCCTCGGCGCGCACTCGCTCCGTGAGGTCGCGCCACACCGCGAGGAGCGTTGGACGACCGTCGAGCGTGACACTCGAGAGGCTCACCTCGACGAGGACGTCGGTCCCGTCGAGGCGGCGGTGCAGCCAGTCGAAGCGGTGATGTCCGTTGGCATGCGCCTGCTCGATCATGCGGTGTGCCTTGGGGGCCGACGCCTCGCCGTCCGGCTGCACCGGGGGCGAGAGTTGCGCGGGGTGCATCCCGATGAGTGCTTCACGGTTGGGAGCCCGCAGCATTCGCACGGTCGCCTCGTTGCAGTCGACGATGTGCTCGGCGAAGAACAGGTGCGGGTCGGAGGAGCGCTCGTAGAGGACCCGGAATCGCTCCTGCGCGGCAACGCGCTCCGTGACGTCGTCGCCGACGGCGATGAGGCCGGCAACCTCGCCCGCGGCAGTGGAAAAGGTCGAGACATTCCACCGTACGCGAACCTCGCGCCCGGACCGACTGCGCAGGCATTGCTCGACGCCGAGGAGCGAATCCCCCGCGAGCACTCGGGCGAACGCCCGCCGCACCTGCTGCCGCTCGTGCTCGCGCACGAACTGACCGGCGAATTCGCGCCCCAGCACCTCGTCGCGTGCGGCGCCGAACAACGTGGCGGCGGCGTCGTTCCACTCGAAGATCGTCCCGTCGGGATGCAACCCGATGATCACCGTCGCCGCGTGCTGGATCAACGCGCGCGTCTGTGCCTCGCGCGAACGCTGCGCGGTGATGTCGTGCTTCACGCAGATGAATGACTGCAGCACCCCCTGGTCGTCCCGGACCGGCGTGAGGCGGAGGCGCGTCCAGAAGGGCGAGCCATTGGCGCGATAGTTCCGAAGTTCCCCTTCGAAGGCGAGCCCCTCGCGCACGGCGACGCGAATCGCCCGTGCCGTCTCCGGATCCACATCGCCGCGCCGCAAGAGCGAGGACGCCTTGCGCCCGACGATCTGTTGCAGCGTGTATCCCGTCATCGCCTCCCACGCGGCATTCACCCACGTGATGCGACCGTTCGCATCACCGATCATCAGGGCATCCGACGCCTGCGCCAGGAGCGCGGTGAGTTCGCGCACTCGCGCGGCGATCGATCCCGAGGGATGCGCGAACGGTGCAGGCGTCAGGTCATGCCGTGCGGGCGAGTAGGCGGGGGTGGACGTCGCGGGAGTCATGCGCGGGGCCATGCGGGGACGCAGCACCAGGGTCGGAGAGACGCGGCGCAGGATCCCGCTGGCGCGATGGGACCCTGCAGCACGCGGCTCTTCCCCAGTATCGGACGGCAGTCCGCAAAGCACGATTCGTTAGGCCGCTTTAGTAAAGGCGGGGACGGGAGGTCTTGGCGTCTTCTCATGGGTGACAGCGATTCACCGCACGCGTGCAACACTCACCAGACCTTGCCGATACTTGCGGTGCTGTCTGCCAATCCCTAGGGTGAAGGGGAGGGCAGCACGCGGGGCCGCGGCGCACCGCGAGCGGGGCGAGGGATGCCCCCACGCGCTCAAAGGAACGTCATGACGATCGACAGGCACGATCCGGTTGGGAAGGACGGCGCACCCACGCGAGACACGCGAGAGACGGGAGCGCCGGCCTCGCGTGCCGACGAGGAGCCACGCGAGGCCGATCCCCATGCGCGTCGTGCGGTCCCGATCGCGCTCGATGCGCCGGAGCGCCTCACGACCCTCTCCGCCGTCGAGGCGGCGCACCACCGCGCGAACCCAGTCCTCGACCGATTGGCGCGGATGATCGCCCGCCTGCTCGACGCCCCCATCGCCGCCGTCTCGCTCATACTGCCGAGCGGGCAGCGTTTCCTCGGGCTGTCGGCGCCCGACGCGTGGAACGACGGCGCGCGCGAGACGCCGCTCTCGGTAGCCGTCTGTCAGCACGTCGTGGCTTCGGGTCAGGCGCTCGTGGTGGGCGATGCCACGACGTCTTCGCTCACCGCCAGCGAGACGATGCGCCGATTGCAGGTGCAGGCATACATCGGCGTGCCGCTGGTCACGCGCGAAGGAATCGCCCTGGGTGCCTGCTGTGCCATGGACCTGCGAGCGCACCATTGGACGTCCGATGATCGGGCGGTGGTGGAGGATCTCGCCACGTTGGCCATGGCGGAGATCGAGCGAGGTGTCGCTGAGGATCGTTTGGTGACGGCGCTGGACGCCGTGCAGGACGGCGTGTGGGAGTGGGACATGACCACGGACCATGGCTACGTCAGCCCGCAGTGGAACAGGCTCCATGGGCTCCCGCCGATGCGACCAGCGCCGACGTCGTTCGAGTGGGCGCAGATGGTGCATCCCGAGGATCAGGGGCAGGTGCAGGCGACCGTTGCCGCACATGCGCGGGGAGAGACGGCGGTCTACGCCTCGGAGTATCGTGCACGCCAGTCGGACGGCTCGTGGCGGTGGATGCTGGGGCGCGGGCGCATCGTCGCGCGCGACGCCGAAGGGCGCCCGCTGCGGATGCTTGGGACGGTCACCGATGTCACCGAGTACCGCGAGGCGCGCGTGCTGCTGGCGCAGCGCGAGGCGTACTATCGCAATATCCTCGACACGCTTCCGGTCGGCGTCTCCGTCGCGAACGCGATCGGGAGGCCGGTCTTCGAGAACAACCGCCTCACGGAGATATGGGGCGGGCGCGAGGACGTCGCCGCGATGGCGGAGTACGATCGGTACAAGGCGTGGTGGCCCTCCACCGGTCAGCGCGTGCAGGCCGACGAGTGGGCCATGTCGCGCGCGCTCACGCGTGGTGAGACGTGCAACGGGGAGCAATTGGAGATCGAGCGCTTCGACGGGGAGCGGGCGATCATTCTCCACCACGCGGCGCCGCTACGCGACGCGATGGGGCAGGTGGTCGGCGCGGTCACGGCCGTCACCGACATCACGCAGCAGGAGCGCGAGCGGATGCGGCGCGAGGAGGCGCTGCGCGCGAGCGAGGAGCGATACATGCTCGCCGCGCGCGCCACCCGCGACGTGATCTGCGAGTGGAATGCTGAGACGCGCGAAGTGCTGGCCGGGGCCGGGATGTCATCGCTGTTTGGAGACGATCCGGGTGGGGCCGCCCGATCGGCGGCGTGGTGGATGGACCGCATCCATCCGCAGGATCGCGAGCGTGTCCTGACGAGTGTGCGTGCCTTTATTGCCACGGCCGCGGCCGATGGCACATGGCACGAATCGCTACGGTTGCGGCGTGGCGATGGCTCGTATGCCGTGGTCGAGGCGCACGGAACCGCAGTGCGCGACCTCGGGGGGCGCCTGCGACGCATGGTGATCGCCTTCGAGGATACCACCGCCACGCGCCAGCTCGAGGAGCGACTGCGACACGCCGAGAAGCTCAAGGCGCTCGGCCAGCTGGCGGGCGGCATCGCGCACGACTTCAACAACCTGCTCACCGTCATCTCGGGCGGGGTGGGGCTGGCGGAGGCAGAGTTGCAGGACGGTACGCACGTGCCGGCGGGGGTGAAAGGTGCCCTCGGCGATGTGCGCAGCGCCGCCGCGCGCGCCGCCACGCTCGTCCGTCAGCTGCTCACATTCAGTCGAAAGGGAGCGGCCCCGCAGGCGCCGGTGCACGTGGGGAACGTCCTGCACGAGTGTGAGAAGCTGCTGGGACGGCTGCTCAGCGAGGAGATCACACTTGAAGTGCGCTCCAAGGTCGGCGATGCCTATGTGCTGAGCGACGCTGGCCAACTCGAGCAGATCGTGTTCAACCTGGCGACGAATGCGCGCGATGCGATGCTCACCGCGCGTCACGGGACCCTCGGGGTGGGAGGGACGCTGCGCATTGCGGCTGGCGTGGTCGAACACACCGTCGTGGCGGGGGGGGCACCCTCACCCGACTTCGAAACGCTGCCGAGCGGGCGCTATGTCCGCCTCGTCTTCTCGGACACCGGGCACGGCATGGATCCGGAGACGGTGGCGCACATCTTCGAGCCGTTCTTCACCACCAAGGACATTGGGCGAGGCACGGGGCTCGGACTCGCCACCGTGTACGGCATCGTAAGGTCGCTCGGCGGGGCGATCACCGTCGACTCTGCACCCGGGAAGGGCAGTCGCATCACAGTCGTGCTGCCGCTCGTCGCCGAGGGAGTCGCGTCGCCGGCCGAACCGTCCGGTGCCGCGGCCGCGCCGCGTCCGCTCACCATCCTGCTCGTCGAGGACGACGAGTGGGTGCGCCGTGTCGGGACGTCGATGCTGCAGCGCCTTGGACATACCGTCGTCCCGGCCGTTGACGGTCGCGATGCACTCGATCGTTGGCCGGGCGTCGCGGGCGACGTCCACCTCGTCATCACCGATGTGCGCATGCCGCGCCTGGGGGGCTTTGAGCTCGCTCGCGCCGTGCGGGCGTCGAACGACCGCGTACCGCTCGTCTTCATGTCCGGCTACAGCGAGCAGGAGTGGCGACCGGAGGACTGGCCGGGCGCGACCTTCCTGCCCAAGCCCTTCACGGCGGAGACGCTCGCCACCGCCGTGGAGCGGGTCGCACGCGCCGCCGACTCATGACGCGGATGGTGTCACCGCGGAGTTGGACCCGTCGTCGGCTCGGGGGAGCGTCTCGAACGCTCA
The DNA here is from genome assembly GCA_046327755.1 of Gemmatimonadaceae bacterium. Classification (GTDB taxonomy): domain Bacteria; phylum Gemmatimonadota; class Gemmatimonadetes; order Gemmatimonadales; family Gemmatimonadaceae; genus SCN-70-22. The sequence continues at coordinate 409,338 of JAXLXW010000004.1, read as the reverse complement.
GCCGTCGATGCCGCGTTGTGCGGCTTCAGCCACCGCCGCTGCGAGCGCCTCGTCCGTGACTCGGCGATGCGACGCGTGCCACTGCACCGTGCCGTCGCGCACGACCAGTGCCTGCGGCGACTCGTGCCGGATCCCAGTCACCGTCTCGAGCGCGTCGGAGAGTGCGCGCTGGTCAAAGACGTGCACCGTCGCCACCGGCACCGCGCCCGGACGCGCCAAGTAGCGCTGCACCTGCTCCTCGGCGCTCACCGAGCGCCCGCAGTAAGGCGAGTGCTTGAAGATGATGTGCAGCGGGTGACGCTGAAGCAGCGAGCGGGCGGCGTCGTGCGGCAAAGGGTCGTCGGGAGACATGCGTGGCTGGCATCGCGTCGTGGCGCCCCTCAGTGGCGAGAGGCAGTCCAGGCAGTGCGAATGCTAGCGCACCTTCCGGTGCGGCGCACACCTCATCCCTCCGCGTCATATCCCCCGCCTAGGGCGTCGCCTGCGTGGCCGGCGTCGCCCTAGGCGCCGGCCACGTCGCGGGCTCGGCACTCGTCGTCGGCAGCGCCACCGCTCGCGTCGCTGTTGTGGTGCGTTGGGCGCGCGTCCGCATCCCCTCGGGGCAGGCGACGCTCGGCCGCGGCTGGGGGCGCCTCGACGATTTCGAGGGCGCGTAGTACTGCCGTCTCCTGGTCCCGGCCTACGGAGCCGTCGGCACGCGCCCCGCTCCGCTCCTCACGGTCGCCAATCTTCGCGAGGCGGCCGTGGGTGCGGTACGGGAGGGTGGCGCTGGAGGGGCGGCGAGCCTAGGCTGGCTCGCCGTTTGGCGCAGGTGGCAGATATCGGCGCGCGATGATGTCGAGGATCGTGGCGGTGACTTGCGCACGGAGCGCTGCAAGGTCGCGCCCGCTTTCCTGGGCCGCGACGATGATCCGCGGCGTCGTGCGCTGGCTCGCCTGGCGCTGGCTCTTGTCGGCCCGGCGGCTGCGCTTCGGGCCTTCCTTTCCGTCTGCCTTGAGGGGGCGCGCGGGTTTTGGATGCTTGTCGGACACGAATCGGCCTCGTCAGAACATGAGGGCAGTCTCGGGACCGTGAATCGAGTACAGCGACGACGGTCCGTGCGACCGGGAATTCTGCACTTTCGGTTCGTGCACCGAATGTACAGCGCGGTTCCCGAAATAGGAATCCCAGTCCGGAATCGAGTCCTAAGCTGATCGGACGCAGGTTACGTTACGTCACCACGGTCGGCCCCTCGCGCCCACTCAACTCCCTGAGGCGGCTGACTTTGAGCGCTGCTTCGAGATAGGCGCTCAGCGCGACCTGCGCGTCCATGTCCTGCCGGCTACGGTCGGACTCGTACGACTCCACATAGAGGCGAAGCGTCGCCCCTGCCGTTCCGGTTCCCGACAGTCGAAAGACGATCCGGGCACCGCTGGCGAAGAGGAGCCGAAGCCCCTGATTGGCGCTCGTGCTCCCGTCGACGGGGTCGTGGTAGGCGAAATCGTCGACCAGGGCGAGCACGTCGCCGGCGAGCGCGGTCCCGATGAGACGGGTTCCTTCCGACCTGGCCGTGTCGACGATCGCCTTGGCCGCCGCTGCGTCGACCTCTTCGTAGTCGTGGCGCGTGTAGTAGTTGCGCCCGAACCGGCCCCAGTGTGCGCGGACGATCGACTCGACCGACTCGCCGCGTGCCGCGAGGATGTTGAGCCAGAAGAGCACCGCCCAGACCCCGTCCTTCTCGCGCACGTGGTTGGAGCCGGTCCCGAACGACTCCTCGCCACAGAGGGTGACCGTGCCGGCGTCGAGGAGGTTGCCGAAGAACTTCCAGCCGGTGGGTGTCTCGAACGAGGCGATGCCTAACGCGGCAGCGACGCGGTCGCTTGCACCGCTGGTAGGCATGGAGCGCGCGACTCCGGCGATCCCGCTGCGGTACCCCGGTGCGAGCGTCGCATTCGCCGCGAGGATGGCGAGCGAGTCGCTGGGCGTGACGAAAAAGCGTCGTCCCAGGATCATGTTGCGGTCGCCGTCTCCATCGCTGGCGGCGCCGAAGTCCGGCGCGTCGGCGCCGAACAGCTCCTCCACCAGGTCGTGCGCGTAGGTGAGGTTGGGGTCGGGGTGCCCCTGGCCGAAATCGGGGAGCGGCGTCCCGTTGATGACGGTCCCCGCGGGGGCGCCCAGGCGGCGCTCGAGGATCTCCTGCGCGTACGGCCCGGTGACGGCGTGCATCGCGTCGAAGCGCATGCGGAACGTCCCCCCGGAGAGCATCCCCCGGATGGCGGGGAAGTCGAACAGCGACTCCATCAGCTCGGCGTAGTCGGCCACCGGGTCGATCACCTCGACGGCTAGCGCGCCGACCTGGTGCACGCCAAGCGTGCCTAACGGGACGTCGGGGGCCTCCTCGAGGCGGTACTCGGTGAGGGCCAGCGTGCGGGCGGCGATGGCGCCCGTCACCTTCTCGGGAGCCGGGCCTCCGTTCGCCATGTTGAACTTGATCCCGAAGTCACCGTCCGGACCGCCGGGATTGTGGCTGGCGGAGAGGATCACACCGCCGTCCGCCCGGCGCTTGCGGATGAGGTGCGACGCGGCTGGGGTGGAGAGGATCCCGTCCTTCCCGACGATTGCGCGCGCCACCCCGTTCGCGGCGGCCATCTTCAGGACGACCTGGATCGCTTCGCGGTTGTAGTATCGCCCGTCCCCCCCGACCACCAGCGTGGCGGCCTCCGGCAGCTGCACGGCGTCGAACGTCGCCTGGACGAAGTTCTCCAGGTAGTGCGGCTGCTGGAAGACGGTGACCTTCTTGCGGAGGCCGGAGGTGCCGGGGGTCTGGCCGGAGAAGGGGGTCGTCGCGACGGTCAGGGGCATGCGGCGGACGGGGGACGGAGAGGGGAGGCGGGAGACGGGAGTGCCGACGCGCGTTGCGCGTCGGCGAATGCGAGGCCCGTGCGAGGATCGCGGGAAAGTGCGCGGGGGCGGGTGGCGGCGGGAGGGGGCGGAGGGTCAATTGGCGGCGCGTTCGGGTCCGATTTCCTTCTCCCGTCTCCGAGGGGTGTCCATGCGCGTGCTTTCCTCCACCATCGCGGCGCTGATCGCGTCGACCTCGATCGCCACGGCGCAGGCGCCGGCCGCTCGCGACACCCTCGCCGATGCCTACCGCGTGGCGTCGGACTCCGGTGCCGAGGTCGCCCCGGCGGCGTCGGCGAAGGAACCGCTCGTCGAGTTCGAGAAGATGACGTGGGCGGAGGTGAAGGAGGCGCTGGCCGCGGGGAAGACGACGGCGCTCTTCTACACCGGAGGGACGGAGCAGCGCGGCCCGCAGAACGCGAACGGCGGGCACAACATGATGGCGCGTGCGACGGTCAAGGCGATTGCACTCAAACTCGGGAATGCCATCGCGATGCCGGTCCTCCCGTACACCCCCAACAACGCCAGCGCGCAGCTCCCGGGGACGATCGGGATCACCCCGGAGATTCTCTCGGCGATCCTGGAGCGGATCGCCGAGCAGGCGATCGTTTCGGGATTCAGGAACGTGATCCTCATGGGCGATCACGGCGGCGGGCAGCCCACGGTGTACGCCGAGGTCGCGAAGACGCTCGACGCGAAGTATGCCGGGCAAGGGATTCACGTCTACTACTGCGACGAGACGTATGCCAAGGCGCAGGGGGACTTCAACCAGTGGCTCGCCGACAACGGCTACCCGTCCGGCGGGCACGCGGCGATCAGCGACACGTCGGAGATGTGGTACCTGGGGGGCGACGAGTGGGTGCGCCCGGCGCTCATGAAGGACGCGTTAGGCGATCCCGTGCCGGCCCCCGGCCAGCCGCGCGCCCCGGAAGATCCCAACACACCGCGGAAGAACAACGGGATCACCGGCGACGCGCGGCGTTCGTCGCGGGAGCTCGGGAAGCGCGCGTTCGACCTGAAGGTCGACTACGCGGTGCGGCAGATCCGTGGCTTCCTCGGGCAGTAGCATCGCCGCGCGTTAGGCGGGCGTACAGACGGCGCTCAGTCGTACTGCCCGACGATCGCGTTGAGGATCGAGAGACACCCGCCGCGCGCCCCTGAGGCGAGCGCGTTCAGGAGCGCGTTTCGCAGCGCCGCCCCGTCGCCGGAGCCAGGGCGCAGGCGATTCGCCGCCTGCGGCGTGAGCGAGACGTGCAGCGCGTCGTCGATCCGTTCGATGGTCGCCAGTCCTGCCAACTCCAGGAGTCGGCACACCTCGTTGGCCTGCTCCCAGTTCACGCTCGGCTCACGACCAATGCGATACGGTGATTCCGCGCGGCTGGCGTGATGATCGAGGTGCAACAGGAGCGCGGCGACTGCCAGGCAGTCGGCAGTGAGTGGGATCGTCGTCACGAGAAACGCAGGAGAACGGCGGCATCGACGCGGGCGCGTCGACACAGAGCGGCGCGAGTCTAGGCATCGCGCACGCGCGATGCCGTAAGGAGTCTCGGACCGATGCCGCAAGATCGTGCAAAGACTTCACCACGCCGCCGTTTTCGCATGCCCGCGAGTGGACTCAGGTCCAATTCCATGCGCTCATCTCGCGCTCAGGCGCACGCGCGGCGCCTTTAGGCGCCGCGCACTCCCGTCTCCCGTCTCCCGTCCGCCCTACCGCCATTCCTCCGCATTCGTCGCCGCCCGCCCCGCGACCTTCCGCCCCAGTTCGACCGTCTTGAAGCCGTTCTCTCCCCACCCGATCACGAAGACGCTGAACCCCTGCTTCATGCGGAGTTCGATGTCGTTCAATCCCGCTGGATAGCCACAGGGGACATTGAACTCCTTGCAGGCGGCGAGGACCTGCTGGATCGCCGCCTCCCACCCGGCTTCGTCAAACGATCGCTTGCCGGCGGCATCGGTCGTGGTGAAGACGCCGCGCAGTGTCCCCGCCCCGGGGAAGAGGACGCCGATCCCCTTCACCGCGGCGATCTCGCGAACCTTCGCCAGTCCCGCCTTGCTCTCGACGATGGTCCAGTTGACGAGCTCGCCCTTGGGGTTGAGCGGCCACAGGTCGGCCTTCGCGCGGTAGGCGGCTTCTGAGAGTCCCCAGAGCTTCGGCGCGGCGCCGACGTCATTCTCGCGCGTTCCTCCCGCCGCGGGGAATCGCATCATCGCGAGCCCCTGCTTCACCTCGTCGGCGCTCTCCACGCCGACGAAGACGATGGTGCTCACGCCGAGATTGAGCTGCTGGGCGATACGTTCCCTTGCTTTCGCCGGGTCAGGGGCGATCTCCGGCGTCTTCACCACCAGGGGGTGCGTGATGCGCCGAGCCCCCGCGGTGGTGAATGGAGATGCACTCCAGAATCCCTTCGCGAACTCCGTGAACGAGGCGAGTCCGGCGTCGTAGTCGTGCTCCATCGCTCCGTCGAAGATGTAGTCGCTCCCCGGCTGTCCCAGGGCCTCCCGCGCCAGTTCGGCGGCGGACTTGGGCGGGGCCTCTGGGGCGGTGGGTGCTCCCGGGCGGACCGGAGGGCGACGGTTGCTCGGGGCATAGAGGCCAAAGACTGGCTTCTTCGCCGCGAGAAGGTCGACCAACGGGTTCAAGTGCGACTGCGCCGCGGCCGGGGCGGCGGCGAGTTGGAGGAGGAGAAGGGCTCGGCGAAGACGGAGGAGCATGCGGGGAGGGACGGGAGACGGGAGATCGGAGGCGCGGGGAAATCCTTCGGCTCGTCACAACGTTTCGATTGGTCGTCGCGTTGAACCGCTTTACAGGACGCCCTCTATTGTATGCAAAGAGGGCGCGTCCGATACGGCTGTGACACTTGCCAGTCGGCATCGGCGGGCCGACCTTAGCGCGGCTCGGCCCCGGGGTGGGATTGGGGGACATCGGCACGACCTCACCGAGGATCGCGAATGAAGGCACTGGCTGTCGCGGTAGCGACCGGGTTCGTGGCGCTCGCCGCCGGTTCCACCGAAGCTTTGCAGGCACAAGCGCTTACGGCACGCCCCGTTGGCGCACGGACCTTTCCCCACGCGGCGCCGCGCGCATCGCGTGACGGGTCGACGGTCATCGCCAACGAGGCGCTGTCGCAGGTGGTGAAGAAGACCTGCACTGGGTGCCACTCGCAGCAGCGGAAAGTCGGGAATCTGGTGCTGGAAGGGTTCGACGTGGCGCAGGCGGCCAGCAACGCCGAACTCACCGAGAAGATCATCGGGAAGCTGCAGGTGGGGATGATGCCCCCGCCGGGGCGCGCCCGCCCCAAGGGTGACACGCTGCAGGTGCTGCAGGCGACGCTCGAGCGGTTGGTCGACACGCGAGCCGCCCTCAAGCCGGAGCCGGGCGTCCGCACGTTCCAGCGCCTGAACCGCGCCGAGTACGCGCAATCGATCAGGCAGTTGTTGTCGCTCGAGGTCGACCCGGGGAAGTGGCTCCCGCTCGACACCAAGTCGGCCAACTTCGACAACATCGCCGACGTGCAGATGCCGTCGGCCACGACGCTCGACGCCTACCTCGACGCAGCATCCGAGATCTCACGCCTCGCGGTCGGTGATCCCAAGGCCAACCCGACGTCGGCCACGTACAAGATCCCGCGCCTCGCCTCGCAGGTGGAGCACGTGGAGGGGGCGCCGGCGGGGACGCGCGGCGGTACCGTCGTGACGCACACCTTTCCGGCCGACGGCGAGTACGTCTTCGCCCTCACGCTGCACAACATCCCCACCGGTCAGCTCTATGGATCGGCGGCGCCGTTCGACGAGAAGCTGGAGGTGGCGCTGAACGGGGAGCGCGTCGCGCTGCTCGACATTGACCGATGGATGTCGCAGGCCGACCCGAACGGGATGGAGATCAAGACGCCGCCGATTCGCGTGCGCGCCGGGCCGCAGCTCCTATCGGCGGCCTTCGTGCGCACCTTCGAGGGACCGGTCAACGACCTCATTGCGCCGATCGGGCACTCGATCGCCGACACACAGATTGGCGCCGACGGCGGGATCACGATCCTCCCCCACCTGCGGGACGTCACGGTGCTGGGGCCCTATCATCCGACGGGGGTGTCGGAGACGCCGTCGCGCCGCCGGATCTTCTCCTGCCGCCCGCTGAGCGCCGAGGAGGCGCGTCCGTGCGCGCAGCGGATCCTCACATCGTTAGGCTCGGTGGCATATCGCCGTCCGATGGCGGCAAACGACGTGCAGGGGCTGCTCAAGTTCTACGATGAGGGGGCAAAGGGGGCGGGCTTCGAAGGAGGGATCCGCTTTGCGCTGGAGGCGTTGCTCTCGTCGCCACATTTCATCTTCCGCGTGGAGGAGAAGCCGTCGACGGCGAAGGCGGGGGACAAGGTGGCCGTCTCCGACCTCGACCTGGCGTCGCGCCTCTCCTTCTTCCTGTGGGGAACGCCCCCCGATGCGCCGTTGATCGCGGCGGCAAAGCGTGGGGCGCTGGCAACGCCAGCCGGAGTGCAGGCGCAGGCGCGGCGGATGCTCGCCGATCCGCGCTCGGCGTCGCTCGCGACGCGATTTGCCGCGCAGTGGTTGCGCCTGCAGGACTTGGACAAGGTGCACCCGGACGCGCTGCAGTTCCCCGACTATCACGCGCAGCTCGCCGACGACATGCGGCACGAGACGGAGCTCTTCTTTTCCGAGTTGGTGCGGGAGAACAAGAGCGTCCTCGACCTGTACACCGCGAACTACACCTACCTGAACGAGAGCCTGGCGCGTCACTACGGCATTGCCGGGGTGACCGGGGCGGAGTTCCGGAAGGTGGCGTACCCGGACAGCACGCGCGTCGGGATACTCGGGCACGGGAGCGTGCTGACGCTGACGTCGGTGGCCAACCGCACATCGCCGGTGCTGCGCGGCAAGTGGGTGATGGAGGTCTTGTTAGGCTCGCCGCCGCCACCACCGCCGCCCGGGGTTCCCGACCTCGAGGAGACGAAGGACGCGAAGGAGGGGCGCATGCTCACCACGCGCGAGCGGATGGAGATGCATCGTGCCAATCCGACGTGTCGCTCGTGCCACCTGTTCATGGACCCGATCGGCTTGGCGCTGGACAACTTCGACGTGACGGGGCGCTGGCGCATTCGCGAGAACGGGATGCCGCTCGACACCCGCGGCGACTTCTACGACGGGACACCGGTCTCCACGCCGGCACAGCTGCAGGCCGCGATCATCAAGCGTCCGGTGCCGCTGATGCGCACCTTCGCGCTCAACCTGATGGCCTACGCGACGGGGAGGCGCATGGAGTACTACGACATGCCGGCGATCCGTCGCATCACCAACGATGCCTCGGCGAAGGGGTACCGCGTCGCAGAGTTTGTCGCCGGGGTGGTCGCGAGCGACGCCTTCCGGGCGCGGCGCGTGTCCGTGGCCTCGGCCGGCGCCCGCACGAACTGATTCGACCCTCCATTCCTCACGAGCGACCGTCCTTCGGAGACGATAGCGACATGCGATTCCTGAGCGGCAAGCCGTTACCGCGCCGGACCTTCCTGCACAGCATGGGGGCGACCGTCGCCCTCCCGTTCCTCGACGCGATGGTCCCGGCGGGACGCGCGCTGCGGAGCGGGGCCGCGGCCGACCGCACGCGGCTGGTGGCGATCGAGATGGTGCACGGTGCCGCCGGGTGCAACGAGTTGGGGGCGAAGCTCAACCTCTGGTCGCCGGCCGCGGCGGGGGCGCAGTTCGACCTCGCGCCGACGGCGCTGGGGTCGCTGGAGAAGTACCGCGACTACCTGACGATCGTCTCCAATACGGACGTGCGGCAGGCGGAGCCCGTCATCCCGAAGGAGATCGGCGGCGATCACTTCCGGTCGAGCGCGGTCTTTCTCACGCAGATGCACCCGCGCCAGACCGAGGGGTCGGATGTGCGCGTAGGGACGTCGCTCGACCAGCTCTATGCGCAGCGCTTCGGCCAGGACACGCCGATCCCGTCGATGCAGCTCTGCATCGAGCCGGTGGACCAGGCGGGTGGGTGCGCGTACGGCTATGCCTGCGTCTACACCGACTCGATCTCGTGGGCGTCGGCGACGGAGCCGCTCCCGGTGATCCGCGACCCGCGCGTGGCGTTCGAGAAGCTGTTCGGCGTGGGGGGAACGAGCGAGGAGCGCGCCGCACGCCGCCGTTCGCGTCGCTCGATCCTCGACTTCGTGGCCAGCGAGATGACGTCGCTGCAGCGAATGCTTGGGCCCGACGACAACCACCGGCTGGACCGGTACCTCGAGGACATCCGCGAGGTGGAACGGCGCATCCAGCGCATCGAGGCACGCAACACGTCGGGCGAGGTGCGCGAACTTCCGGAGGCGCCGGCAGGGGTCCCGGACTCGTTCGCCGAGCACGTACAGCTGATGTTCGACATCCAGGCGCTGGCCTTCGCGGCCGACATCACGCGCGTCTTCTCGTTCAAGATGGGGCGCGACGGGTCGTCGCGGACATATCCCGAGAGCGGGACCGACAAGCCGTTCCACCCGGCGTCGCACCATGGTGGGACGGAGAAGGGGGTGAAGGACTTCCACCTCATCAACAAATATCACGTGGCGATGCTCCCCTACTTCCTGGACAAGCTGAAGGGCATCCAGGAAGGGGAGGCGAACATGCTGGACAAGACGATGATCGTGTACGGGTCGCCGATGGGCGACTCCAACCTGCACAACCATCGCCGGTGCCCGCTCCTCCTGATGGGGAAGGCGAACGGGCAGCTGGCGGGGAACCAGCACATCATCGCGCCCGATGGCACGCCGATGGCGAATGCGATGCTGACCATGCTGCACTCGCTCGGGCTGGACGACGTGAAGGAATTCGGCGACTCGACGGGGGCGCTCAACCTGCGGACGCATGCGTAGGCGCGGCGTGGCGCTCGGGAGCGCGTTAGGCGCGGTCGCGGCCCTTGGCGCGATCGGGCTGGTGCTGGTGCAGGACCATGGCGCCGGGACGGCGTTCACCACGGAGGATGCATGGGCCCGGGTTGGGGTCCACTCGGCGCGGCGTGCCTTCGACGGCGGGGTGGAGGCGCCGGTGGCCGATGCGGCGATGCGGCGGGATTCGTCGCGCGTGCGGGCGCTCATTCGCGAAGGGGCGGACGTCAACGCGGCGCAGGGCGACGGGATGACGGCGCTGCATTGGGCGGCGTCACATGGCGATGCTTCGTCGGCGCGGATGCTGATCGCCGCCGGGGCGCGGCTGGATGCCGTCACGCGCAACGGGGCCTATCTCCCGTTGCACCTCGCGGCACGTGCCGGGCGAGCCTCCACCGTCGCGGTCCTCCTCGATGCCGGAGCGGACGCGAACGCGGGGACGGCGTCCGGTGGGGCGACGGCGCTGCACCTGGCGGCGGAGATCGGCGACACGACGGTGATCCGCGAGTTGCTGGAGCACAAGGCGACGGTCGACGCGCGCGACGTCGCGTTCGCGCAGACGCCGCTGATGTGGGCGGCGGCGGCGAACCGGGTGCCGGCGATCCGCGCGCTGCTCGCGGCCGGCGCGGACATCAAGGCAACGTCGAAGGTCACCGACATGGCGGCCGAGGAGAAGGCGCAGCGCGCGGCGATGACGCTGCGCATGAAGAAGTTCGCGGCGCTGCGCGCGGCAGAGCAGCCGCCCAAGCCGGCAGGGACGGTCACGGCGAGTGCGGGCGTTGCGCCCGCCGCCGCGGCGTCCACGCCTAACGGCGCGAAGGTGGCGGCGGATACGGCGAAGAAAGGGACGCCGGCGCCGATTGCGGCCGCTGCGAAGGGCACGGCGCCCGCGACCAAGGGCGAGGCGCCGGCCACGAGGGGCGCGACGCCCGCCACCGATGCAAAGCCGGCGGCGCCTGCCGCATCCGACTCGGCGCGCAATGCGGCGGAGAACCGGTCGCTCTCCTACGGTGAATTGGTCGGGAAGTCGGGTGGGCTGACCCCGCTCCTCTTCGCGGTGCGCCAGGGGAACGTCGAGGCGACGAAGGTCCTGCTCGAGGCGGGGGCCGACGTGAACCAGGTGAGCGCGGGGGACCACACCTCGCCGCTCCTGATGGCGACGATCAACGGGCAGTTCGACCTGGCGATGTACCTGCTGGGACAGGGGGCCAAGGCGACGCTGGCCAGCGATGCGGGGACGACGCCGCTCTACGCGACCATCAACGTGCAGTGGGCCCCCAAGTCGCTCTATCCGCAGCCGACCGCACAGTACCAGCAGCAGGCGACGCACCTGCAGCTGATGGAGGCGCTGATCAAGGGTGGCGCCGACGTGAACGCGCGGCTCAACAAGCACCTCTGGTTCATGTCCTACAACTTCGACTTGTTAGGCGTGAACACCGAGGGGGCGACACCGTTCTGGCGGGCGGCGTACGGGCTCGACATCCCGGCGATGAAGCTCCTGCTGGCGAATGGCGCCGACCCGAACATCCCGACGAAGAAACCGGCAGGGCGGTTGCGCGGCGATGATGCCCCGGCGGATGGGCCGTCCAAGGATGAGTCGGGGCTCCCGCCGGTCCCGGTCGGAGGGCCCGGCGTGTATCCGATCCACGCGGCGTCCGGCGTGGGGTACGGCGAAGGGTACGCCGCCAACTCGCACCGGCATGCCCCGGACGCGTGGATCCCGGCGGTGAAGTTCCTCGTGGAAGAGGTGCACGCCGACGTGAATGCGCGCGACCACAACGGCTTCACCCCGCTGCACCACGCGGCCGCGCGCGGGGACAACGCGCTCATCGAGTACCTGATGGCCAAGGGTGCCGATATCAACGCGGTGGCGAGGCGCGGGCAGACCGTCGCCGACATGGCCAACGGTCCGGTGCAGCGCATTCCGCCGTTCGTCGAGACCGTGAAGCTCCTGGAGAAGCTCGGCTCGAAGAACTCGCACAAGTGCAAGTCGTGCTGAGGCGCTAGCGGGGCTGGGCGTTCGGCGTCGCGGGACGCGTGTGCGCGTAGGCGAGCCACGCCGGCGACGCCGTGCGCGGAGCGCTGCCTGGCACGACGCGCTGCACCAGCGCCGCGCCCGACGCGGACGCCGGCAGGTTCATCTTCGCCGCCCGCATCGCCGTGGAGTCCGCCGCCAGCTCGGCGCTGCCTGACGGGACGCCGTTGAGCTTGAGGATGTAGGCGACCACATCGACGTACTCGTTCACGGCCAGCATCCCCGGATTGTTGTCCGGCATGGTGGTGCTGATGTTCTTGAAGAGGTCGAACGTCGTCTGGCCGCTCCACTTCCCCTTGAAGTCGGGGTTGCGCATGTCCTCGCGGGCGTGGCACTCGAGGCAGATGCGTGTGAAGAGCTGCGCCCCGCGCTCGGCCTGCGCGTCGGTGAAGGTGCTGTCCGCAGTCGTGCGCGCGGTGGCGCTGGCGTCCTGCGCGCCGATCGGGCGGGTGACGAGGGAAGCGGCCGCGGCGAGGAGCGCGGCCATGGGAACGATCGTCAGCGCGCGGGGGCGCGGGCGGCGGTCGAGGCGCATGAGGGGGGGTGGGGGTGATGGCTCGCGAAAACTGCCAGGGGAGAACGCGTGAGGCAACTGGAGCGTTCGCCCCGATGCACCGCGGGGCACCGCCCGAATGGACGGTGCCCCGCGCCGTTCCGAACTCGTCGCCCTCGCGCGAGGGCGGGAACGAGTGATCGCGCGTCGATCAGCGCGAGCTGTTCACGCAGGTGCCTTGGGTGCCCAGCCCGACGGCAAAGCGCAGGACGATGAGCGGGTCGGTGGCGTCGAGCGCGCCGCTGCAGTTGGCGTCGCCATGCGGGAGGACGGTGAGTGGCGACGGGAGCGGGATCGCCGCGAGACCCCGCTGGATGAGCAGCGCATCGGCCGCGTTGACAATGCCGTTGCGATCCACGTCGCCGCGCAGGACCGGCGGCTCACTCGTGAGCGGCAGCGACCAGATACCGCGCCCGTAGGTCCCCGCCACCAGGCGATTGGACGCAGCGTGATACACCAGGTCCGTCACGGCGACGAAGGGAAGCCCGAGCGTCAGCGTCCAGCTCACCCCGCCGTCGACGGTCTCGAAGACGCCAAGGTCCGTGCCCACGAAGAAGCGATTGCGCGTGGGGGTGAAGGCGAAGGCGTTGATGGGGATGTCGGGGAGGTTGCCCGTGAGGTTGGCGAAGTTGGTCCCGGCGTCCGGCGTGAGGAGGATCTTGAACGGGCCGTAGCCGCCGTGCGTGATCGCGAAGCGTTGCGTATCGAACGGGTCGGCGGCGACGTCGGTGACGGCGCGCTGCACCTGGGTGCCGCCAAACCAGCTGGTGCCACCGTTGGGCGTCCAGAAGATGAAGCCGTTGGTGGTCCCGGCGAAGATGACCTGCGGGTTCCCCTTCCCGACGGCGAGCGCGTTGACGTTCGCGCTGACGGTGGGGCTGAAGGCAATCCAGCTGGCGCCCAGATCCTGCGATCGTTCGATGGCGCGCGTGCCTGCCCACAGCTGCCGCGGATTGTTGGGGTCCATCACGAAGGGGGTGATGAACGGCGGCTGGAAGACGAAGCGCGGCGGGATATAGGTGATGGAGCGGGCGTTCACGTCGAGCTTCCCCAGCTGTCCGCCCTGCCATGAGACGAGGACGGTGTTGGGGTTGGTGTAGTCGATCATGGCGTAGCCGCCGTCGCCATAGCCCACGCCCGACCAGAACATCGAGCCGCCGGACATCATGCTCCCGTTGTCCTGGGTCCCGCCGACGACGACGGCGGGGTTGGTCGGGTGCACCGCGATTCCCGGATAGAACTGCGTGGCCGAGATCCCGTTGTTGAGGGTACGCCAGCTGGTGCCGCCGTCGGTCGAGGTGAAGATCCCGCCGTCGCACGTGGCGACGATGCGCCGCGAGTCGTTGCTGTCGAAGACGACGCTGTGCCAGTCGGAGTGCACGTTGCCGGCGATGACGTTGAACGTGTTGCCGCCGTCGCGCGACCGGAACAGTCGCACGCCGCCGATGATCATCTTGTTCTCGTCGATGGGATCGACGGCGACGACGAGGTTGTATTCGCTCTGCTCGCCGAAGTCCCCCTCGTCATACTGCTGCTGGAAGGTGATTCCGCTGGCCGCGAGGAGCGTCCACTGCGCGGAGAACTCGTCCCAGCGGGCGAGGGTGCGGAAGGCGCGATTGGACGGGTTGGCGATGATGGCCCACACCGAGCCTGGGCGTGCCGGGCTGACGGCCAGGGCGATGCGACCGAGCGACGTGGGGGTTCCCAGCGACTGGGCGATGGGGGTCCAGGTGACCCCACTGTTGGTCGAGATGTAGACGCCATTCGCGGCGGCGCCGAAGAGGTTGCCGACGGCGGCGTACCAGACCTCGGGACGCGTGGGATGCTGCACCACGTCGGTGACGAAGCCCTGGAGCGCGATGCTCCACGACTGTCCGGAGTTGGTGGAGCGCAGGAGGCCGAAGTTGGTGGCCGCCATCACGGTGGTGTTGGCGACCGTTCCGGCGGTGGCGCGATCGACCGCCAGGTGGTACACGAACCCGCCGATGGCACCGGCAGGTGCAAGGATGGTCGCGGCGAGGCGGGTCCACGTCGTCCCGCCGTTCGTCGACTTGAGGATGCCGCAGCCGTCGGTGTAGCCCTGGGTGTCGAACGTCTCGCCCGTCCCGGCATACACGATGTTCGGATCGACCGGGTCCATCACGATGTGACCGATGGCGGTGGAGCACTCGTTGTCGCCGAGCGCCTGCCAGGAGGCGCCGCCATTGGCGGTGCGCCAGACACCTGCGGCTCCGGCACCGGCGAGCATCACGCGCGCGTCGGTGGGATGGAGCGCCACGGTGGAGAATCGTCCCTCGTCCTGCATGGGGGACGAGGAGTAGCGCGTGTTCATGCTGATGAAGCCGGAGGGGCCCATCGGCTGCCAGCGCTCGCCAGCCGCAACGCTCGACCCGGCGATGGCGGGGGCGAAGGCGCCGGCGCGCGCCGAGATCTTGAACTCGCGCAGGGCGGCGACCTTGTCGGTCGGGAGACGGCCGTCGGCATTGGCGCGCTGGGTCACCCACCACGCCCGGCGCTCACGCACGTCGCCTTCCTTCATGTCCTTGGCGGTGAGCGATTGCGCGTGAAGTCCGGTGGCGGAGGCGCCCAGCAGGGCGGCGAGGACGGCAAGGAGCGCCGCCGCGCGCGGTGCGAGCGCGCCGGCAGCGCGAGCACTGCCGGCCGTTCCGGGGGTGCGCGTCCAGTCGGTGCGGAGGGTCCGCAGGAGGAGACGGGTCATGGGATCATCACCAGGGAGAGCGCGTTGCTCGTGCCGTTCGGCGTGGTGACCGAGACGGAGAAGGTGCCGGGCGCGAAGCTCGAGGGACGCCCGCGCGCTGCTGTGTCGGTGTAGGTCAGGGGCATCGCGAAGCGGATCGACCGCCCCGCGCTGTCGGCCGGGATCATGTCGAACGTGGCGCGCCCGACGTGGATGGCGTTGCCTCCCACGGCGAAGCCGCCGCTCCCGCCGGTGTGTCCGGCGACGAAGCCGCTCCCCGTGAGGGTCAGCGTCGGCGCCTCGCCGCGCCCCAGGCGGATGGTGTCGGGGGTGAGTCGGGAGAGCGTGGGGGCAACCGCGGAGCTGGCGGCGGAGGGCGACTGGCTCGCCGTGTCGGTGGCGGTCATGGTCCCCGTGCCGCCGGCGGCGCTCGTCGTTCCCGTCGTGCTCCCTGTTGCCGTGGCGCCGGGGGTGCTGTTGGCTTGTGGATCGCCCTCGGCACTGGAGCGACGGGCGCCCGACGTGCAGCTGGCGGTCATGATCCCGATGAGGAGCATCGCCAGCGGTACCGTGCGCGCGCGCCTCGCGGTGCGGGGCGGAACGTGTCGGCTCATGGCTGCACCTTGGGGACGGGGACGACGCGAACGTTCGGCATCCCCGAGTAGAGCGCGGCGCGCGTGTCCTGCACGGTGAGGCGCGGCGTGAGGTCGGCGAGCGCGACGCTGTGGAGCTCGTCGAGCAGGAGGCCCAGGCGGCGCAGGCCGCGCGGGTCGATGACGCGGGCCCGCACGCGGAAGAGGAGCCCGTCCGGGATGCCGCGCGCGGCGGCGCCTGCGACGCGATACTCGCCTACCACCGGGTTCACCGCGCGCAAGGTGGCGTCGCTGACGCTGTCCGGGCCGATGAGCTGCAGCTGCAACGAGTCGTAGAGGAAGCGGGCCGTGAAGCTCCCCACCGCCCCGCCGCTGTCGGCGCGGGCGAAGGCGGAGATGGTGACTTCATGACCGGCGCGGGCCAGCGTGTCGGACACGAGGATCCAGGCGTTGGCGGCGATCGGCATCGGGGCCGGGCGCGGCGGGGCGATGCTGGCCCGCTCGTCGGCACAGGCAACGGCGGCCGTCAACGCAAGCGCCAACCATGGGGTTCGGAGGGCGCGTCGGAAGATCGCGAGAGAGGACGGCATGTCAGGGCACCAGTGGGATGTTCACCCCGGTGCTGCGCGGGGCGAGGTTCTGCAGGTTGGTGTCGTACATCTCGTACGGATTGATCGTGATCTCGCGATTGAACAGGAACCCGAGCGGCGCGTTGGAGGTGATCGTGACGCGCACGATGGGGACGATCCCGCTCAAGCCGCTGGGGGCCGCGAGGCTGATGCGCAGCGTGTTGAGCCCGGCGTCCAGTCCAAGCGTCACGTTCCCGACCAGCGCCGTGGCGTTGACGCTCGCGATCAGTTCGTTCGGGATCCCGACGAGGATCGTGGCGGCGCCCACCGTGGTGGTGCGCGTGTCGAGCACGATGTCGAAGCCGGCGGTGACCCCGTTGCGCACGGGGATCGGGGCGATCTGCGTCGTGGTCACGACGGGGGCGGTCGGGTCCCGCGGAACGGTGATGTAGACCGAGTCGCGGATGTTGGGCGAGCCGGCGCCGAAGGCGCGTACCCACGAGCTCCCGCCGGCGACGCCGGTGATGTTCCCGGTGGGACGCACCGACGCGGCGTTCGCGTTCACCGAGTTGTAGACGATGGGGACCTGCGGAAGCGCGTTGCCTAACAAGTCGCGCGCCGTGGCGCTGATGTTGAGCGTGGCCCCCGGGTCGAGGACGAAGAGCCGCTGCGAATTGGTCCCGTACTGGATGCTCTGGACCGCGCTCCCCGGCGCGTTCTGCAGCGTCAGGTTCCCGGTGACCACGGACGCCTGGGAGCCACTGCTGAAGCGCAGGCGCATGGTGGGGGGCGGGAACGCCGTGGAGGACAGGAAGGTGAGCTGCTCGAAGCGCGCGACGCCTTGGGCATCGGTCACCGCGACGTCGTTGAGCAGCTCGCCCGTGGCGTCGAGCGGGGTGGCGCGCACGGTGGCGCCGGCGGTCCGCACGATGTTCCCCGAGGTGTCAGCCAGCTGCAACGCGGGCTGCTGCACGAGCGGGACACCGACGGTGATGCTCCCCGACGGTTGCTGGAAGAAGGCGACGAAGCGCGGCGGGCCGGCGTCGAGCTGGATCGCCGCCGAGGTGGCGCTGGTGAGCCCCGCGGTGGTGAAGGCCAGCGTGCGAGGGCCCGCGGCGCCGATGAGGCGCAGGGCGGGGAACGAGGCCACGCCCACCGCGTCGGTCTGCGACGTGGCGCCGAGCAGGACGCCACCGCCGGAAGCGATGGAAGCGGCGACACCGCGCGACGCGTCGGACACGCCGTTGCCGAATCGATCGGTCACCCGCACCTGCACGGCGGACGGGAAGGGGAGCGTATTCTGCACGACCGTCGGTTGCGACGTGACGCGCAGCTCGGCCGCGTCGCCAGCCGCAAGCGCGATGGTGCCGGTCGACGCCGTCACCTGGTCGGCGCTGAACCGCAGCGTGCGATTCCCCGTGACGCCGTCGATGGAGAGCGTGGCGAAGGTGGCGTCCCCCTGCGCATTCGTGGTGGCCGTCGCGCCGCTCACCGCGCCGCCACCCGAGGCGACGCTCGCGGTGACGGTGGTGGTGCGGGTCATCGGGTTGCCGAAGCCGTCGACCAGGCGCGCCACGATCCCCGGCGCGATCGGGACGCCGGCGCGGGCCACGCCGGGGACGTTCTGCAGCGCGATGGTCGCCGTGAGCCCCGCCTCGAGGGCGACCGGCGGGGCGGTGACGGTGGGCGCTCCCGTGGTGCTGAAGCCGATGGTGCGCGGCCCCTCGCTCACCAGCCCGCCTAACGTCAACGCGCTGAACGTGGCGTTCCCGCTGGCGTCCGTGGTCGCCGTCGCCCCGCTCAAGGTCCCGGTCCCTGCCTGCAGGGCCGCGGTCACGACGGTCCCGGCGCGATTCACGATGTTGTTGAACTGGTCCTTCGTTCGCACGACCGGCGCCGGTACGATCGGGGCGCCCGCGCGGATCGTCGCCGGAAGTCCGGTGACGATCTCCAACGAGGCCGGTGCCCCTGCCGCCGCCGTAGCCGACAGCTGGGCACTCACCGACCCCGCAGTCGCCGTCAGCGTCTGCGTCCCGGCGGTGTTGCCCAGTGTCCAGGTTCCGGCGGTGGCCTTTCCGTTCGCATCGGTGGTCGCCGACGCGGAACTGATCGTGCCTGACGAGACCGAGAAGGTCACGCTCGTGTTGGCGAGCGGAAGGTTGTCGCTGGCCTTCACCGTGACCGAAATGGTCCCCGAGACGGCGGTGGCGACCGTGCCGGACACCGTCGCGCCATTGTCAAAGGTGACCGAGGCGGGGGTACGCGTCGGGGGAGGCGGTGTCACGCCGCCACCGCCATCGCCACCACCGCCACCGCACGCCGTCACCAGCAGGGTCGCAGTGAGTGCAGCCAGCGCACGCACAAGTGGGCGCGCCTGCGCGCGCGGAAGGGAGCGCGTCGTACCGGGGTGATGGAACCTGACGAACATCGTGGCGCCACTCCAGGTGAATGGCGTGGGTACCGATCGGCACTCACACCTCGGGACGGGTCGCCGCCACGTGCAGCGACACCAACGGACAACTCGAAATCCACGAACGAGGGACCGCTCGCAATCGCCGGGCCTCGGCGTGCGCGTCATGCATCTACGGAGATCCGGCTCGGCACGAACCCCCGCACGGAAACACGCGCAGGAAGTGGGCGAACCGGCTCATCCGTCCGAGCATGCGAATCCGACGCTCCGCTGACAAGACGTGAGGCGGCTGCGCTACACCCGTCCGTGGGTCAGGGGACCCAGATCTCCCCCTCGAGCAGCTCCGGGAGCGCCGTGGCCGGCGCCAGCTTCGCGAACGACTCGGCGCGTCGCGCCATCCCAACGGCCGAACAGAGCGCATCGAAGGCGTCCTCCGAGGCGGCGGCCGCGCGTCGAATCGCGTGGGGGAGCGCGGCGTGCTGCTCGCGGAGCGCGGCGATACGCGCCTCGTCGCGGCGCTTCGCCACCGGACCGGTGAGGAGACGCGGATAGAGCTCGATGACGAGCGCCGCCCCGGGCAGACGCGGCGCGTCGAACGGCCAGATGGCACAGCCGGCGTCGCGCAGGGTGCGCAGCCACGGCATTCCTCGGATCGCCCCCGTTCCCACCGCACCTGCGCCGCCGACCTGCAACGTCGACTTGGGACGGACGCCACCGACCGCCGGGACGCGGCGCTCCGTCTGGCGGAACTCGTTGCGGCCGCCGTCGAGGAGGGGACGACGCACTCCGGGGCGCCCCCAGAAAGGAGGCGGACACTCGGCGAGCCAGCGTTCACCCTCGCGTGCGGCGAGCGTCCAGCCGTCGACCGCCGTGCGGCAGCCCTGCGCCTGGAGGAACCAGGCAGGGAGCGAAAAGGAGAAGTCGAGCCCGATGACGACATTGGCATCGCGTGCGACGCAGTCGACGAGATGCGCGACGACCTCCTCCCGCGACCGCCCGGATTCCAGGCGCAGCACACGGACCCCCGCTGCGGCGGTCGGATCGCGCGCGCACTCGGCGAGCCAGATCTTGCGATCGGCGCGCGTCGCGGCTCCCGACCAGTCGACGGCAATGGCGCGGGGGAGTGGTGCGCTGGCCCCGGCGGGTGACGTCATCGTGCAGCTGACGGCTTGACGACGAGCGCCAGCCAGGCGGGAAGTGCGTGCAGGTGATCGAGGTGGTCGGGAGCGCTGTTGCCGGCGAAGCCCATGAGGGTGAACGATGCGGCCTGGGCCTGCGAGAGCTGCTGCATTCCGTTGGGCCCCCACGCCAGCACCGCGGACCGCCTGAGCCCCAGCGTGCGCAGGAGCCAATCGGCGGTTTCCGTCGTGCTGGCGAAGGTCCCGGGAAAGACCTCGGAGTGCGTCACGAGCAGGCGCACCTCGTCGCGCATGGCACGTTCGGCGAAGCGAACGATCGACTGCAGGTTGGCGGGATCGAGCGTCCCGCTGTCGGCGAGGACGCGTCGATCGGGAAGGTAGCCGGTGTGGATGCCATCGAGGATCACGGCGCCGCGCACGGCGGGCGTCGCGAGCGAGTCGGCGAGAATGGCGCGCACGGCGCCATTGCCGGCAGAGAAGGCGCTGAGGTAGATGTCGCCTAACGTCACGGGCCGGCCGCGGGCGCGCGACGCCTCGGCGACGACGCGGCCGAGGAGGCGGCGCCAGCCGTCGGTCCCCTTGAACGGTCGTTCGTACGCTGATGATCCGGGGGCGAGGTTGACCACGGCGACGAGCATCGTGCTGTCGGCGCACCTCGCGGCATCGACGGCGATGTAGTCCGGGCCGAGGAAGTGGACCAGCAGGGCGACGGTGTCGCGTTGCGCGCCCCACGCCGGGAGGTGCAACTCCACCGGGCGCGGGAGGAGCGAATCGAGCGTGATGCGCTGCGTCCCCGGTGCGTGTGGAGCGACTCGGCCATGGGCGCGCGTCGACTCGACCATCGGCGACGGGTTCTGCGCGGCGGGGGCCGGCGAGGGGGCCGATGCCGGGGCGGGAGGGGTGGCGGGAGCGGCGGCCGGCGCGGCGCGGTGCGCACACCCGAGCGCGCCGGCGGCAGCGAACGCCACGAGCGCGAGGGCCACGCGATGGTTGGGGTAGGCGGCGACGGTGCGCATGCGGAGAAGGTCGTCGTACGCAATCGGAACGGCCAGAGGAGGCGCACGCGGAACATGTCCGGACCGCGTCCCCGGGCGGGGGCGAGCCGGCGGTGTGGCGCACTATCTTCCATCTCCGGCGCCGACCTCGCCCCGTTCCTCCTCGCCCGTTAGGCAAGCATGGCCCTCACCGCCACGATGTACACGTTCGACATCAACCTGTCGGACGTCGATCGCCACGTGTACGAGACGCTGTCGCTGCGCGTCGCCTGTCACCCGTCAGAGACGGAGGAATACCTGTGGACGCGCGTGCTCGCCTACTGCCTGGAGTACACCGAGGGCATCCAGTTCTCCAAGGGTCTCTCGACGCCCGACGAGCCCGCGGTTGTGGTGCGCGACCTGACCGGGACGCTGCAGGGGTGGATCGAGGTCGGGGCCCCGGACGCGGCGCGCCTGCACAAGGCGAGCAAGGCGGCGCCGCGCGTCGCGATCTACACCTTCAAGGACCCGCGCATCCTGCAGCGCGGCTATGCCGGGGAGCGCATCCACCGCGCCGAGTCGATCGTGATGCACGTGATCGATGGCGACCTGCTGGCGGCGCTCGTGGCACGTCTCGACCGGCGAGTGACGTGTGACCTCTCGGTCACCGACCGGCAGCTGTACGTGACCATCGGGGGAGAGACGCTGAGCGGGGAGGTGGTCGCGTATCCGGTGCAACCGGCGTAGCGTCACCTCCCCGCGTCGGCGATGGGTGCGGGCGCTCAGTCGTACCGCAGGGCGCGCATGGGATCCACCTGCGACGCCTTGAGTGCGGGGAGGTAGCCCGCTCCCAGGGCAACAACCGTCAAGAGCAACGCGCCGCCTACGGTGGAGACCGCGTCGAATCCCTTCACGCCAAAGAGGAGCGATTGTGCCCCGCGTCCGAGCGCGAGTGCCGCGGCGATGCCGATCACCCCACCGATCGCGACCATCGCCCCCACCTGGCGCAGGATCATTGTCCGGACGCGCCCGCCGTCTGCGCCGAGTGCCATGCGGACGCCGATCTCGCGGGTTCGCTGGGCGACGGTGTACGCGAGCACCCCGTACAACCCGACTGCGGCGAGCAGCGTGGCGAGGACGGCGAACGAGGCGCTGAGTGTCGAGATCATCCGGTCCATGAAGACGTTCTCCTTCACGACCTGCGGCATGGTGCGCAGGTCCTCGACCGGGAGGTTGGGGTCGAGCTTGGCGATGACCTTGGGAATCGCCTGCAGGAGCTGTTCGGGGGCCATCGCCGAGCGGACGTAGAAGTTGAGCGCGCCGACGGTGGAGTCCTGCCGCCAGGGGAGGAAGAACTGGGGCGGAATCTCGTCCTTCACCTGCGAGTACTTGGCGTCCTTCATGACGCCCACGATCTGGATGTTCTTCTCGCCACGCAGCCCGTCGTCCGAGAAGCGCTTGCCGATGGCCTCCTTCCCGAGCTTGAACTTGCGGGTGAATGCCTCGTTGACGATCGCGACGCGCGGGGTGCCGATCAGGTCCGCCGGCGTGAACTCGCGGCCGGCGAGGAGCGGGATGCCTAACGTCGCGAGGTACGCGGTCCCGACCGCGTTGAAGCTCGCGTCGATGTCGGTGTCGGAGTTGGCCTCGAACCCTTCGACCGCGACACCGCTCCCCCAGTTGCTGCCGGAGAGGAGGCGCACCCGTCCGGACGAGACCGAGTTCGCCCCCGGGAGCGCCGCCAGCTCTTCCTCGACCCGCTGGAAGAGTGCCGCCGACCGCACCGGCGTGTAGCCGTTGCGCCGCGGGGCGATGGTGAACGTCGCGACGTTGTCGACCTTCACCCCCAGATCGACCTTGCTCACGTTGTCGAGCGAACGGATGAAGAGCCCCGCCGCGATGAGGAGCGACATCGACAGCGCGATCTGCGCCGTCACGAGCGATG
This sequence comes from Gemmatimonadaceae bacterium, assembly GCA_046327755.1. GTDB lineage: Bacteria > Gemmatimonadota > Gemmatimonadetes > Gemmatimonadales > Gemmatimonadaceae > SCN-70-22. The sequence continues at coordinate 386,667 of JAXLXW010000004.1, read as the reverse complement.
TGCGGAAGCGCGTGGCGGCGCGGTGTCCCGAGAGGTTCCCGGCGTTGGAACGGATTGTCGTGATGAGGTCCGAGCGTGTCGAGTGAATGGCGGGGAAGAGGCCGAAGAGAAGCCCGGTCACCACGGCGGTCCCCGCGGCGAAGAGGACGACCCCGGTGTCGATGCCAAAGGTGAGCGATGCCGAGGCATCGCCGGGGAGCATGGCCTTCATGGCGCCCAGCGACCACTTCGCGACCATCAACGATGCGGCGCCGCCGATGAGTGCGAGAACGATCGATTCCGCGAGCAGCTGACGGAGGAGCTGCCAACGCGCCGCGCCGATCGACAGGCGGACCGCCATCTCGAGCGAACGATTCGCCGCGCGCGCCAGGAGGAGGTTGGCGATGTTGGCGCAGGCGATGAGGAGGACGATGCCCGTGATGGAGAAGAGGAGGAGGAGCGGCGTGCGGGAGTTGCTCGGGATCGAGCTCTGACCGCGTGCCCCGTTCTCCACCGTGATTTCCTTGGCCTTGAAGCGCTGCAGCGTCGCGGCGCTCATGTCCTCCTGCAGCGGGGCTTCGACGTCGGTGACGATCGGCTTGTAGACGGCGTTGAGTCCCGTGCGCGCCTGCTCCAGCGATACGCCGGGCTTGAGTCGGCCAAAGACGTAGGCCCAGTACGCGGTGCGCCGCTCGAAGTCACGGGGATTTCCGGAGACGAGGCCGCGCATGGTGAGCGGGACGTACACGCGCGGCTCGGCGCCGAGCGTGGTCCCGAGGAAGTCCTTGGGAGCGATGCCGATGATGGTGAGCGACTGCCCGTTGACCACGATGGGTTGGTCGATGACGGACGGATCGCTCCCGAGCTGCGTCTCCCAGAAGCGGTATCCCAGCACGGCGACCGGGTGCCCGCCGATGTTCTGGTCGTCGGTGGGGGAAAGGAGTCGCCCCTTCGCGGCCTGCAGCCCGAGTGTAGGGAAGTACGACCCGGAGACGAAGACGCCCTCGCCGCTCAAGGTCTGGTCGCGAAAGGCGAGATTGGCCCCGAAGGTGACGTGTGCCGCCAGCCCCGTCAGGACCTTCTGCCCGCGTTCCAGGTCGCGGAACATCTGGTAGGAGAAGACCTGCTCGCAGTCGCCGGCCTGGTTGCACGACGTGGAACCGGGCTTGGGTCCGGGCGCGCCGAGGTTCACGAGGCGCTGCGCGTCCGGAACGGGGAGCGGTCGCAGGAGCATCTGGTTGAAGAGCGAGTAGATCGCCGCATTCGCCCCGATGCCAAGGGCCAGTGAGATGATCGCCACCAACGTGACGAACGGTGACTTGGCCAGCGTGCGGAAGGCGTACTTGAGCGTCAGCATGACGTGTGTCGGTGGAAGCGTGAGGGGACGTCCGACCTTGGACACATACGAAGGCGCAAACGGTTGGATTCAGGGGGGCGGACGGGAGACGGGGGACGGGAGACGGGAGTGGCGGCGCCGTGCGCCGCCGTGGTGTGGGGCGAGGGACGACTCGTCAGGCGCGTAGCGCCGCGCCCTCGCCCATTGGGTGATCCGACTCTAGCGTACGGCAGCGCGGCGCAGCCGCGCACTCCCGTCCCCCGTCTCCCGTCCCCCGTCCGGTGTCCTCCATCCTCCACGACTTCCCCATCCGCGCCGCTGCTCCCACGGTCTTCGCCGCGGTGGTGCATCCCGATGCCTGGTGGTCACTGGCGAGCGACGTGACGGCCGCGTTAGGCACCACGTCGCGGCTCTTCTTCGGCGACGGGTACGACTGGCGGGCGCGCGTCACGGCGTGCGAGCCTGGCGTCCGCTTCGAGTGGACCTTCACCGACGCGATGCCCGACTGGATGGGGACGCGCGTTCGCTTCGAGCTGGCGGAGGCGGATGGCGTGACGACGGTTCGCTTCGCGCACCTCGGCTGGGGTGACGCGAGCGAGCATTTCCGCGTGTCGTCGTACTGCTGGGCGATGTACTTGCGCCTGCTGCGCCGGGTCGTGGAGACCGGTGAAGTCGTCCCCTACGCGTCCAGGCTCGAGGCGTAGCGCTCGGTCAGGCCCGGCATCGCCTTGCCGGTGCCATCGACGAGGGCGAGGGCATGGTCGGGCGTCGCGCGGCGGCCGGTGGGCGACTCCGCGCCCGCCGCTACAGTGGCCGGGGCGAGGGGTCGAGACTCAAACCAGTGGTGCGTCTCGCGTGACGCACCGCCGATCCCGACCTGCACGCCTCTCCCGAGCCTCGTCCGATGCGCGGTGTCCGCTTCTTTCGCCTCGTCCCCAGCGCCGCGGTCCTATTCCTCGCAGCACCACTCGCCGCGCAGGCAGCCTCTGGCGACGCCGCCTCGCTGAACGTGGTCGCGGAGGGCCCCGCCGCGGCGCCCGACTCGGTCGCAATCCTCACCCGGCGCCTCTCGGTGCTGCGGCGCGAGCTCGAGGTCGAGCGACTGGCACGTGTCGAAGGCGACCAGGCCGTGGTCGAGGAGCAGCAGAACACCCAGCGCGCCTTCCTGTTCGCCGCCGCGATGCTCGCCGTCCTCACCTTCTGGTCGGCCTATCGCCGCCGCGTCGAGCGGGAGCAGCTGACGGTGACGCTGGGCGCCACCGATCCGCTCACGGGGGCGTGGAATCGCCGGCACGTGCAGGAGGTCATCCCTTCGGATGCGTCGGCCGCGGTGCGCCGTCACCTGTCGGCCCCGGTCGGCACGGTCGTCCGCGACGCCGACATCGTCTTCCTGATGGTCGACATCGACCACTTCCGCCTCATCAACCAGCGGTATGGAGACGAGGCGGGGGATCGCGTCCTGGAGAGCGTGGCGCGCCAGTTGAAGGCAGTCGTTCGCGAGTCCGATCTCGTGGTGCGCTGGGGTGGCGACTCGTTCCTGATCGCCTATCGCTTCACCAACCGGGACAGCGTGGCCGAACTCGCCGAGCGCATCCGGCACAAGATCGAGGCGCTGGAGACGGTCGTGCGTGGCGGGGAGCGGCTGAAGATCACGGCGTCGATCGGCTTCGCCGCCTTCCCGTTCTCGCGCAGCAACCCGGACGGGCTTGGCTGGGAGGGGGCGATCGCCATCGCCGATCTCGCGGCGTACGCGACCAAGCGAGAAGGGCGAAATGGATGGTCGACGTTCCGCGCGGCCGTGGGGGAGACGGGTGATGCCTCGCTGCGCGACGTGACCTTGCGCGACATCGACGCGCGGGTCGCGGAGGGGACGGTTGTGTGGGAGTCCTCGCGCGGGCTGCACGAGCCGGCGGCGCTCTAGGACGACGCACGGGAGACGCACGGGAGACGCGGGGCGGGGGACGGGAGTTCGCGGGCGACTCGCGGAGTTGGGCGAGGGGGCCTATAGTTGCGGCGGTTCCGAACGCTGCACGTCCCACTCGTGGAGGGTCCCCCCTTGGTTCGTCGCGCTCTGCCCCCGTCCCCCGTCGATACGCGCGCCGGAGCGGCGCGTCGCGCCTCACGCCGCCAGGCTCGTCGTACCGTCCTCGGGGTCGTCGGATGCCTTGGCGGCGCCTCGTTGCTGCTGACGGCGCCGATCACGGCGCAGGAGCGCGGGAGCAAGGACATGGCCCCGCTCAACGATCGCCCCAATCCCTACCAGACCGTCGCCGGCTGGGCCAGGCTTCCCGAGGGGCGGAGCTGGGGGTCGACGAGCGCCGTCGAGGTGGACATCGACGGCGAGAGCCTGTGGGTCGGGGAACGCTGCGGGACGAACAGCTGCGTGGGGTCGACACTCGACCCGATCCTCAAGTTCGACAAGACGGGGAAGCTCGTCAAAAGCTTCGGTGCAGGGCTCATCGCCTGGCCGCACGGGATCACCGTCGACCGACAGGGGAATGTCTGGGTCACCGACGGACAGGACAACCTTCCGCGGCGCCCGCGTGGCGCGCCTGCGGACGCGCCGCTGCCGCCGGCGCCGGCCAAGGTCGTCGGCCATCAGGTCCTCAAGTTCTCGCCGGACGGCAAGCTCCTCATGGCGCTCGGCGCCCCCGGGGGCGGGAAGGAGCCCAACTACTTCTGGCAGCCGAACGATGTCCTGGTCGCCCCCGACGGTTCGATCTTCGTGGCCGAGGGGCATGGGGCGGACAACTCGCGCATTCTCAAGTTTGCGCCTGACGGCAAGTTCCTGAAGTCATGGGGGAAGAAGGGGACGGGGAAGGGAGAGTTCGACCAGCCGCACGCGCTGGCCATGGACTCGCGCGGGCGCCTCTTCGTCGGCGACCGCTCCAACAACCGCATCCAGATCTTCGACCAGGAGGGGAACTGGCTCGACGAGTGGTGGCAGTTCTCGCGCGCCAGCGGGATCGCGATCGACAAGAACGACATCCTCTACGTCGCCGATTCGGAGTCCGGCTCCATCGAGCCGTCACGCAAGGCGTGGCTGCGCGGGATCCGCATCGGGAGCGCGAAGGACGGCAGCGTGAAGGCCTTCATCCCGGATCCCGACGTGAACTCGAACAACACCTCGGCGGCAGAAGGCGTGGCGGTGGACAGGAATGGCGTGATCTATGGAGCCGAAGTGGGGCCGAAGGCGTTGAAGCGGTACGTCAGGAAATAGAAGACGAGAAGACGAGAGGACGAGTCCAAACCTGGAGGGATCGAGCATGAATGGGTCTTCGCGGCGGGACTTTCTGGGGGCGGTGGCGTCGGCGGCGGGGGTGCTGGCGCTGTCGCCAGCGGCGGCTCGGGCCGCGGAGGTACTGGAGCGGAACGGGGCACGATTCGACGGGCGGCCGTTTGCGGCTGACGACTACGACTCGTACGCCAAGCTGGCGTCGAACGAGAACCCGTACGGTCCCACCGATGTCGTGATGGCGGCCATGACGGCGGCGTTCAAGTACTCGAATCGCTACGCGTACCCGGACGCCAACATCCTGCAGGAGATCGCGCGATTCCACGGCGTCTCACCCGACCAGGTCCTGTTAGGCGCCGGCTCCGGCGAGCTGCTCTCCGTCGCCTCGCTCGCCTTCCTTGGCGAGGGAAAGAAGGTCATCGGCGTCGAGCCGACCTTCCACACCGTGTTCCAGTACGCAACGGGGGTGCACGCCGAGTCGATCCAGTTGCCCCTGCTTGCCGACTACTCGCAGGACATCCCGGCGATGATTCGCGCCACGCGGCAGAACTGGCGCGACGTGGGGCTCGTGTATCTCTGCAACCCGAACAATCCCACCGGGCGCATCGTGAGCGCGCGCGACGTGAAGGCGCTCCTCGACGGGATCCCAGAGGACGTCCCCGTCCTCATCGACGAGGCGTATCACCACTTCGTGGAGGACCCGGCATACGCGACGTCGCTGCCGTATGTCGCCGAGGGGCGCAACGTGATCGTGACGCGCACCTTCTCGAAGATCTCGGGGTTGGCGGGGATGCGATTGGGCTATGCCATCGCCCCGCGACCGCTGATTGCGCGGCTCCGACCGCATTCGATCGCCAGCATCAACGCCCTGGTGAAGCACGGCGCTGCCGCCGCCATGAAGGACACCGACGGGCAGGCGCGCGTGAAGACGCTCAACAATGAACTGCGCAAGAAGACGGTGCAGGCGGTGCAGGGGATGGGCTACGAGGTGATTCCCTCCGAGGGGAACTTCTTCATGGTCGCCATCAAGCGCCCAGTGGTCCCGGTCATCGAACAGTTCAAGACGAAGGGGGTGCTCGTCGGGCGCCCCTTCCCTCCGATGACGCAGCACCTCCGCGTCTCCGTGGGAACGCCGCAGGAGATGGAGCGGTTCGTGGCGGCGTTTCGGCAACTCTTTGCGGCCTGAGGACAGCAGGAGACGGGAAGACGGGAGGACGAGAAGACGAGGAAGGGCGGCGATGCCAGCGTGGCTCGCCGCCCTTCCTCGTCTACTCGTCTTCTCGTCTTCTATCGCTTGAGTGCCAGAGCCGTCAGCGACGTGCTCGTCCCGGCGCCCGAGGCAAAGACGATGTACTGCTTCCCCTTGTGGAGGAACGTCATGGGCACGGCGGTGGTGCGTGCGGGGATCTTCACGGCACCTACCTGCTTCCCTGTCGCCTTGTCGACGGCAAAGAGCTGCGGCGGCTGGCCAGGAATGGCGCCGTTGCGTCCGGTGCCGTAGATGACGAGCGACTTCGTGGTGATGAGTTGCGCCTGGCCGCGAGCGCCGACCGGCGGAAGCTTCACGCCCTCGAAGAGCGGATCCTTGGTGGTCTGCTGCAACCAGCCGCCGTTAGGGATCCACCACTTCTTGTCGCCGGTGTTGAGGTCGTACGCAGTGACGCCGCCGTACTCCTTCGGCTTGAGGATGGAGATGCCGCCAATGTTGGAGAAGCCGCCGCGCCCCGAGAAGCCATCACCCTTCAGGTCCTCCCTCGGCTTGTAGCCTGGAGGAGTCGGCAGGGCGCCCGGGAGGCCGCAAGCGTCGTGCGGCGACGAGTAGTTGAACTCCGAGCATGGATCCTTCTGCAGCGTGATGGTGCTCATCCCGGTCTGCGACCCGATGTAGATCATCCCCGTCTCCGGGTCCACCGCGCCGCCGCCGTCGATGTTCACGCCCCCCGACGCGCCGGGGTTGTACCACGAGCAGGTCAACCCGCTCTTCCCGCCGTCGGCCGGCTGGCCCGGGATGTAGTACGGACCCATGCGGCACTTCTTCGCCAGCTTGAGCGCCGAGTCCTTGATGGCGGGCGTGTAGTCGATCAGGTCGCTCTCCAGCAACCCCTGTTGCGAGTATGGCGCCGGCTTGGTGGGGATGGGCTGCGTTGGCCACGACTGTTCGCCGGGGACTTCGCTCGCGAGGACTGGTGTCTCGACGATTGGCCAGATGGGTTCCCCGGTCACGCGGTCGAGGACGTACAGCCACCCCTGCTTGGTGGGCTGCGCGACGATCTTGCGCTTCTTGCCGTCGACGGTGACGTCGAGGACGTTAGGCGCCATCGGCGTGTCGTAGTCCCAGATGTCGTGGTGCACGAACTGGTAGTGCCACTTCCGCTGTCCGGTCCTGGCGTCGATGGCGACGAGCGAGTTGCCGTACAGGTTCGCCCCTGGGCGATGGCCGCCGTATTCGTCCATCAGCGGCATCCCGGTCGGGACGTAGACGAGGCCGAGCTCCGGGTCCGAGGCCCAGGTGGCCCACGGGTCGACCTTGCCGACGCCTGGCGTCCCGAGCTTCGTCCCGTTCTTCCACGTGTCGGCGCCGTACTCACCCGGCTGCGGGATGAGGTTGAACTTCCACAGCTGCTTCCCGGTGTGCACGTCGAAGCCGCGCACGAAGCCATGGATGTTCTTGAGGCGAATGGGATAGTAGCCGTGGATGGACGAGTTCCCGAGGACGATCACGTCGCCCATGATCACCGCCGGGCTGCTGTTGGCGATTTGTCCCTCGGTGGGGTCGATGCCGATGGTGCCGTCGGCGCCGGTCTTCGTGGTCTCGTTCCACGTCTCGCCGGGGCGCGCCTTTCGTGCGGGGGCCGCGTCGGAGATGATGAGCGGACCGGAGTCATCGACGGCGAGCGGCGCCATCGGATAGCCCAGCCCCTCCATGAGGTCGACCACCCCGTTCTTCCCGAACTTGGGATCGGGGACGCCAGTCCTGGCATCGAGCGACGCCAGGTGGTAGCCCGGCGTGATGACGATGACGCGCTCCTCCTTGCCGTCGGTCCAGTACGCGAGCCCGCGCCCGGCGAACTGGCGCGGCGCCTTCTGCCAGCGGATCCCTTCATCGAGACGCCACATCCACAACGTCTCTCCGCTCTCCGGATCGATCGCCGTGGTCACGCGGCGCGTGGTCGCGACGGTGAAGAGTCGCCCGTTGGCGTAGATCGGCGTCGTGCGATAGTACTCGTCGGCCCCGAAGGTGCCGGAGTTCCAGGTCCACGCCACCTTGAGCGAATCGAAGTTGCTGGCGTTGATCTGGTCGAGCGCCGAGTAGCGGGTTCCCCAGGCGTCGGCCCCCCAGTAGCGCCACTCGCCGGGGGCGTTGCCGCGCACGAGCGCCTTCCCTTGCGAGGCGTTGGTCTCGCCGACGCGGGCGAGCGACGCCGCGAGCAGCGCCCCGCCGACGACAGCCGCCGTCCCGAACGAGCGCCGCATGGTCCATCGTGGGTTCATGGTCGTTTCGATCCTCGTGCGATGTGGGTCAGGGTCCTGCCAGGGGGAACCGCGTCCTTCGTCAGCTGCAATTCATCGTGGCCGTTCGCGCTCAACGCCCGGTCGTCTCGATGCGAATCCGTTTGGCGGCGGCCTGGTCGTTGGGGAGTTCGTTGTCGCCCGAGGGGAGGCCGTTGAGGCTGAGGATGTACGCGGTCACGTCCGCATACTCCTCGGGGGTCAGGCTCCCGGGATTGTTCTTGGGCATCTTCTCCATCATGAAGGCGAGGAGGTCGGCGATGAGCTTCCCCCCCCAGCTGTTCTTGAAGACGACGCCGGTGTGCGAGGCCGGGGTGTGGCACTCCCGGCAGGTCCCGACGTAGATGTCCTTGCCGCGCGCCGCCTGTGCGTCGGTGTAGACCCCCTTGAGCGTCGAGCGCATCTCGCCCTGCGCCCGCGCGCCACGCGGCGTCGCCGCCACGAGCGCGCACGCAAGGATTGCCATCGTCCATCCTGCCGGCTGCGAAGGGGACTTCACCAGTCGCGCCACGAGGGCGGCGACTCCCCACAGGACGGCGGCGATGAGCAGGAGGAGCATCAGCGAGCGGACGAGGGTGGCGGCCAGCGCCAGGTCGACGGCCGGCCAGGTGACGTGGTACGCGCGCAGGACGCCGAAGCGCGCGGTCATCCAGTGCCACGCCTCGTGCGCGACGATGGCGGAGGCGACGACGATCGCCGAGCGCTCCGATGGAAGGCGCCGGACGATCCAGGCGATGGCCGGGATCGCGAGCGCCACCACGAGCAGCTGCCCGAATTCCACGCCGACATTGAACGCCAGCAACGACGCGAGCAAGTGGCGGCCGGCAAACTGGAGCGACTCGCCCAGGGCGAACGAGAAGCCGAAGCCGTGCACCAGCCCGAAGCCGAACGCCACGAGCCACCGCTTCTCGAGGCGCGGTCCCAGCATGTTCTCGATCGCCATCAGCACGATGGAGAGGGCGATGAGGAACTCGATGAGCGGCGGAAACCAGTTGGCCCGTGGCGCCATGCCTAACGCCGAGGCGATCAGCGTGAGCGAATGCGCCGCGGTGAAGGCGGTGACGACGGCGACCAGTGGGCGGAGTCGCCGGAACGGGATCACGAGGCAGAGGAGGAAGAGGAGGTGATCCAGCCCGCCCAGGATGTGCGCGAATCCAAGTCGGACGAACTGCGCCGCGGCCTGCAGCGCGCTCGGGTCGAGCCGCACGAGCCCGGGATTTCCCTGGTACTCGTAGCCGCGCACGCTTCCGTCCGCCGCGACCCAGCGCAGCACGGTGGTGGTGGAGACGCCGAGGTGCGCGAGGAGCGGGCGCACGGAGAAGTGCGAGGCAGGCGACTCGATGGCGTAGTCGAGCACGAGGTCGACCATCGCCTGGCGCCACGGGAGCTCGACGTCGTTGGGGAGCGGCGACGCCGCGGTGTTCGCGACCGCTCCATCGAACGACTCGAACGAGCGATCGCTCGGGAGCGAGAGACGCGTTGCCGTGATGCGCGGGGCCCCCAGGCGACGATCCCCCTCGTACAGCTCGAGGTAGCCCGCAATCCAGAGCGTGGCGGCGTCGGCGAGTTGGGGGGTCAGTCGCGCGACGTCAACGTACTCGCCACGCAGGAGCGGAAGATCGAGGTCGCGCAGCGACTCCAGCGGGACGCGCACGGCCAGCCGCAACCGATTGGACTCGGCCTTGGCCAGGAGCTGCACCGTGACACGCGCCGGCACTTCATGCGCCCGCAGCGGACGCGCGACGGCGACCGCGACGACGAAGGCGAGCAGCGTCGCGATCCAGATCCGGAGGGACGAGCGAGGGCTCGGTGAGGGGCGTCGGAGGCTCATGCGCGCAACGAGTCAGTACGCAGCGCGCCCCCCGGCCGCTGGGGTGACTCGCGCGTCTGGACGAGCGGGCGACCGCGGGGGTACGTTGGTCGCCGCTCGCCGCGCCGACGAACATACACGCCCCCATCGCGCGGGACAGGGGCGACCCAATGCAACTCGACAGGAGCCGGACCGGATATGATCCGTTCGCGCAAGCTGCTAGGGGCCACGGTACTGGGCGCGTCCATCGTTGCGCTCGGCGCGGGGCAGCGGGCACTGGAAGGGGCGGCGCAGGGAGCATCGGTGCAGGCCCCCTCGTTCGAGGTCGATCCCTACTGGCCGCAACCGCTGCCTAACCATTGGGTGCTCGGGTCGGTGATCGGCGTCGGCGTCGATGCGCGCGACCACATCTTCGTCGTGCACCGCCAGCAGACGTTGAACGACCGCACGGAGGTCCTGAAGGGTGATGCCGCCAAGAGCGGGGACTGCTGCGTCGCGGCCCCGCCGGTCCTCGAGTTCGCTCCCGATGGCAAGCTGGTCAACGCGTGGGGCGGGCCGGGTGACGGGTACGTCTGGCCCGAGTCCAATCACGGCATCTCGATCGACAGCAAGGACAACGTCTGGATCGGCGGCAACGGGAACGGCGACTCGCACATCCTCAAGTTCACGCACGACGGGAAGCTCCTGCAGCAGATCGGGATCCCGGGGAAGGGGGCCAACTCCAACGCGACCGACCACTTCGGGCGCGTGGCGAAGATCTCCTTCGACGCTGCCGCGAACGAGGCCTACGTCTCCGATGGCTACAGCAACAAGCGCGTCGCGGTCCTCGACATGAACAGCGGGGCGGTGAAGCGCTACTGGGGGGCCTACGGCAACAAGCCGGACGACGCCAACCTTGGCCCCTACAACCCCGATGCGCCGCTCGCGCAGCAGTTCCGCAACCCCGTGCACTGCGCCGAGCCGAGCAACGACGGGTTGGTCTACGTGTGCGACCGGCCTAACGATCGCATCCAGGTCTTCCAGAAGGACGGCAAGTTCGTCAAGGAAGTGCGCATCGCCCCCAGGACGCTGGGCGACGGCTCGGTCTGGGACATCGCCTTCTCGAAGGACAAGGAGCAGAAGTACATCTACCTGGCCGACGGGAAGAACGAGAAGGTGTACATCATCGAGCGGAAGTCGCTGGAGATCCTCACCAGCTTCGGTGACGGTGGGCGTCAGCCCGGGCAGTTCTTCGCGGTCCATTCCATCGCGACCGACTCGAAGGGGAACATCTATACCACCGAGACCTACGAGGGAAAGCGCCTGCAGAAGTTCGCCTACAAGGGAATGGCGCCCGTGACCGGCAAGAACCGCGGGGTGCCGTGGCCGGTGCGGCGCTGAGCGCTGCGCAGGGGCGTGCGAGGTGATCGAGGCGGGCGCCGATGGTGGCGCCCGCCTTTCTTGCGCTCCCACCCCGTGGGGACGCGCTCCACCAGGGCCTGAAACGCACGCGCCCCTCCCCCGTAGTGCAAGCGCGCCCATTAGTATCCCCGACCGCGCCCGTGCACAGGCGCCGTTGGGACCCGTGACGAGACTCGAGGCTCGCATGCAGCAGGTTCAGATTCCCACGCCACCGACTCCGCCCGCGCCGCCCACGCTCCCGGCCGCGCCGGATATCGCGGGGCAGACCGTCGCCGGCGGCGCGACGCCCGCCCCGTCGACCGCGTCGGCCAACGACGTGTACGAGGCGATGAAGGCGCAGCGGAACGAGTTGCAGCGCCAACTCGGCCAGCTCGAGGAGAAGCGCCGCTCCATCGCGTCGCGTCTGCGCGAGGGCGAGGTCTCCGGTGCCGACAAGGTCGGGCTCGAGGCGCGCCTGACCGACCTCGACGCGCAGATCACCGAGATGTACAAGAAGCTCGGTGTCGCCAACGACCAGGTCGCGCGCGCCGCGGCGCAGCCGGGAGCCGTGATGCCCGACTTTCCGCAGCGCGGCGGCCCGCCCGAGGAGGTAATCGTCATGGGGTTCGTCCTGGCGATGACGATGATCCTCCCCATCTCCATCGCGATCGCGCGGCGCATCTGGCGGCGCGGCAGCGCGCCCGCTGCGGCCCCCATCTCCCGGGAAATGGACGAACGTATGTCCCGGCTCGAGCAGGCCATGGATGCCGTCGCGGTGGAGGTGGAGCGGGTCGGCGAGGGGCAGCGCTACATGACGCGCGTGCTCGGCTCGGGTGCTGCGGAGCCGCTGGCCGTGCGCGCCCGCGAGGGGATCGAGGTCAAGCGGTAGGGGATGTAGCTTGGGGGCGTGCCGTTCACGCTCTCGCACCCCGCCGCCGCCCTTCCCATCTGGCCACTCGTGCGACGCGGGGTGATCCCGCTGGCGCCGTTCGCCATCGGCGCGATGGCGCCCGATTTCGAGTACCTCATTCGCCTGGAGCCCCTGTCGCTGATCAGTCATACGGCACGGGGGCTCATCGTTTTCTGCCTACCGGTCGCGCTCGCGACCTGGCTCCTGTGGGAACTGCTCCTGCGCGAGGCGGGGCGCGACCTCGTGGCGCTCCCCGCGGTCGGGGCGCGTCCCCGTCGTCCTGTCGAGTGGGGAACCGGTGTCGTGGCGCTGTTCATCGGGAGCGTCTCGCACGTGACGTGGGATGCCTTCACCCATCGGTACACGTGGGTCGCGGATCGCTGGCCGCTGCTGCGGGAGACCGCGTTCACCATCGGCAGCCAGGACGTGCCGTGGTTCAACGTCTTCCAGCATGCGAGCACCGTGACGGGTGGGGTGATCGTGATGGCATGGCTGGCGCGCGAGGTCCGGGCCGGGGGGGGACCGCTCTCGGCGCTGCTCTCGCCCCACCGGCGGCGGGCGTGGGCCGCGTTAGGCGCGATGGCCATCCTGCTGGGGTTGTGGAACGCCCCGCGCCGCGGCCAGATCGTGCATCCGCGCCGGACCCCCGTCGTCGCCGGGCGCTTCGTGGTGGGCGCGATGGATGGGATGGCCGTAGCTTTCGTCGCGCTGGCGGCGCGTCGGCGTTGGACGGGCGGCGCGCGCCCCCGAACCTGAGGAGCGATACCATGGAGTTTCGTCGGCTGCAACGCATCTCCCCCATCGCGGCCCTCGCGATGGCGGTCCTCGCGCCGTCGGTCGTGCGCGCCCAGGCGACACCGGCGGCGCAGGCGGCGACGGCGCTCTCCTGGTACAAGGGGAACACCCACACCCACACGCTCAACTCGGACGGCGACTCTTCCCCTGACGACGTCGCGCGCTGGTATCGCGAACACGGCTACCAGTTCCTCATCCTGAGCGACCACAACTTCCTCACCGATCCCACGGCGCTCAACGCCCTGTTCGGCGCCGACGAGCAGTATCTCCTCATTCCGGGAGAGGAGATCACCGACGCCGTGGGCGGCAAGCCGCTGCATATCAACGGACTCGCCGTCGAGCGGCTGGTGAAGCCGCAGGGTGGGGCGACGATGGCCGAGGCGCTGCAGCGTGACGTGGACGCCATCCGCGCCGCCAACGGGCTCCCGCACCTCAACCATCCCAACTTCGGTTGGGCGGTCACCGCCGCTGATATCCAGCGCGTGAGGAACGACCGGCTGTTCGAGGTCTTCAATGGCCACCCGATGGTGAACAACCTCGGTGGCGGCGGGATGCCCGGGCTCGAGGAGATCTGGGACGTGATTCTCTCGTCAGGCAAGCTGCTGTATGCCGTTGCCACTGACGACGCGCATCACTTCAAGCGGCCGGGCGATCCGTCCGCGGCGGGGCCGGGGCGCGGGTGGGTCGTCGTGCGTGCGGCGCGCCTCTCCGCGCGCGACGTCATCGGCGCGCTGGAGCGCGGCGACTTCTACGCATCCACCGGCGTCGAACTCGCGGACGTGCAACGGTCCGCGCAGCGCGTCGCGATTCGCATCAAGCCCGATGCGTGGAGTCGCTACACCACGCGCTTCATCGGGAAGGATGGGCGCGTCCTGGCCGAGTCGGCGGCGAACCCGGCCGTGTACGACATCAAGGGGGACGAAGGGTACGTCCGGGCCGTGGTCCTCGAGTCGAACGGGAAGAAGGCGTGGGTTCAGCCCGTCATGCTCGGCGCGGCTCGATAGCGATACCGTCCGTCACGGGGGACGAACGGTTCGTCCACGGGAGCGGGACGTCCGCGGGTTGACAGGGCCATCGTAGGAGGGCAAGGCACCCCTCGGCCCTGTCACCCTTCAGTTCCGACGTCCCATGAGCGACAGCATGGAACCCGCCGTCCTCGACGCCCCCGTCGAGCAGTCGTCCACCGCCACGCCCGCCTACCTCGATCACATTGCCACGCAGCGCAACCACCAGCCGATGGTGGTGCGCCTGGCGGACGTGCAGTGGATGGAGTCGTCGGGGAACTACGTGATCTTCCACGCCGGCGCCGAGCGCATCGAGGTGCGCGGCACGCTCGCCTCGTTCGAGGCGAAGCTCGACCCGCGGCGCTTCGTCCGCATCCACCGGCGCCTCATCGTGGCCATGGATGCGATTCGCGAGCTGCAACCGTGGTTTGGCGGCGACCAGCTCATGTACCTGAAGGATGGGACCAAGCTGCGCGTGAGCCGCACCCACCGGGCGCACCTGGACCGGGCGATGAAGCAGGGGTAGGCGAGGTACCGACGGCGCTCCCGCGGGCCGCTCGCCCGCGGAGGCGCTACCCCCTGGCCGACTCCGCCAGCCGCAACACGAGCGCGACCTGCCCGGCGTGATACGCGTCGTGCATCACCATCCCGGCGACCTGCTGGCCGAGTGTCACGCCGCGGGGGCCTTGGCGTTCGCCCAACCGGCGGAGCGGGACGCGGCGCAGCGTGGCGATGAGGTCGTCGTGGCAGCGATCGAGGAGGGCGAGGTCGTGCGCCCACGCCTTGGCACGCGCAGCGGCGTCATCGAGCGACGGCGCGGGGGCCCACCACGAACTCGTGCGCTTGACGGGGAAGTGGCGCCGCGTGGACGGGTCGAGGCGTTGGGCGACGATGTGCTTCCCGAGCGCGATGTGCAGCGCCTGCTCCCAGACGTTAGGGCGCCCGGGTCCGGGTCGCCACAGGGCCGTGTCCGCATCCACGCGCCGCAAGGCGACCTTGACCGCAGGGCCGTGCCACGCGGGGCCGTGGAAGGCCTCGTCGAGCATGCGCACGAGCGCGGCGCGCGAGGGGATGGAGGGCGGGAGCTGGGCAGCCTTGGACGTGGGCATGAGCGGCGTGGATGGTGGTGGCACGAGGTATCCGTCACGTCGGGTACCTCTGGAACGAAAGGCACGCCAGGCGCCGCAGGGATCGCGCGCGGCCGTGGCATCGACGTCACGATGCCGCGTGCGCCGTGAATTGGCCAGTCGGCGCGCCGTCCCTTCCTTCGTGCCTCGCGCGGGGGTAGCGTCCCGCGCAAGGTCGCCGCGCCAACGCCTGCCGCCCCTGCGCACATGTCCTCGAATCCATCGCGTCCCGCTCCTCCCGATCACGCGTCTCCCTCGCCGCCGCTCTCATCCGACCGCGTCGTTCCGGACTGCGACGGCGCGATGCCAACGGGCGAGACGACGCGACGCGACTTTGTCGTGCGCGGTGCAGGGGCGATGCTCGGCGTGGCGACGTTGCGGGGCGCGGCGGTCTGGTCATCGGCGCCTGCGGTCTGGACTCGGCGTGACGATGTCGACCTGGTCATTCGCGGCGGCACCGTGCATGACGGTTCGGGGGCGGCGGGACGGGCGGGAGATGTCGCCGTGCGTGGCGACCGCATCGTCGCCGTCGAGCCCCGCGTGCGCGAGAAGGGGCGTCACGAGATCGACGCGCGTGGTCTCGTCGTCGCTCCCGGCTTCATCGACATCCACTCCCACGGGGAAGGGAACCTGTGGGACGATCCGCGGGCAGAGTCGGTGGTGCGGCAGGGGATCACGACCATGGTCGGCGGCCAGGACGGGAGTTCGCGCGCCTGGGGTGAGGGCGCGAGCGCCGGCGCGGGCCCGGAGAACGGGTCGTTTGCCGCCTGGTTCGCCGCGGTCGACGCGTTGCAGCCGTCGGTGAACGCGGCGACGATGATCGGGTTGGGAACCGTGCGCGCGAAGGTAGTGGGGGACGACGACCGCGCGGCGACGCCGGACGAGATCGCGCGCATGACCGCGCTCGTCAGGCAGGGGCTGGACGAGGGCGCCTGCGGCGCGTCGAGCGGGTTGGAGTACACGCCGGGCGCCTTCGCGCGCCTCGATGAGCTGATTGCCGTCTCGCGCCCGCTGGCGGCGCGCCGGCTCCCCTATTCCACGCACATGCGCAACGAGGACGATCGCCTCCTCGACGCCATCGACGAGTCGATCGCGGTGGCGAAGGGGGCGGGGTGCCCGTTGCAGATCGCGCACCTCAAGACGCAAGGGCCGCGCAACTGGGGCAAGCTCGACACGGTCCTCGCCCGCCTCGAGCGCGAGAAGGCGCAAGGGCTCGACGTCGCCTTCGACCGCTACCCCTACATCGCGTACCAGACGGGGCTCACCAACCTCTTTCCGGTGTGGAGCCGCGACGGGGGCTCGCAGGGCTTCCTCCGCCGCCTCGACGATCCCGCCACGGCGCCGCGCATCCGGGTCGAGACGTTAGGCAAGGTGGAACTCATCGGCGGATGGGACAACGTGCTCGTCGCGTCGGTGCGCGCCGCCGAGGACCGCGCCGCAGAGGGGAAGCGGTTGGGCGCCTACGCCAGGTCGTTAGGCATGGATCCGTACGAGGTCACGGTGGCGCTGTTGCGTCGCAACGCCCTCAACGTGGGCATGGTCGGCTTCGCGATGAGCGAGGAAAACCTCGATCGCATCCTCGCGCACCCCATGGGAATGGTGTGCAGCGACGGTGGATCGTACGCCGTCGACGGCCCCACGCGCCGCGGGTCGCCGCACCCGCGCGGGCTCGGCTCGTTTCCGCGCGTCCTCGGGCGCTACGTGCGCGAACGCAAGGCGCTCACGCTCGAGCAGGCCATCCGCAAGATGTCGGCACTCCCCGCCTCGCGCCTTGGCCTCACCGATCGAGGCCTGATCAGGGTCGGGCTGGCCGCCGACCTCGTCGTCTTCGATCCGGCGACCGTCGCCGATCGTGCGACGTACGAGCAGCCCTTTCAGTACCCCGTCGGCATTGCCGCGGTTGTCGTCAACGGCAGCGTGGCGCTCGAGGGGGAGCAGCGTGGGGCAGGGAAGGGGAGGGGAATTCGGGCGCGCACGAGTTGAATGCACGCGCCTGAACGCGAGCTTCCTGCGCCACGCCCCCTCGCGCAGTCGCCAGCACCCACCCCGCGCGCGACTCCCCGCCCAACCGCCTGGTCGCTAGGTCCGCTCGACGATGCGATCGATGAGATACGACGACTGCGCCAGCGCCTCATCGGTGAAGTCCCCGAAGAAGCCGCGCACCTCGTCGAACATCGCCGAGAACGCCGCCTGATCGCCGCGCGCGATCACATCGCCGAGTTCCCGCGCCGTCGAAGCGAAGGCGCGGGTGACTTCGGCGCTGCGCGGGTTCAGCATCTCGATCGGGCCGTAGAGCTCCGGCGACTGCGCAAAGTGACGCGCCGCGACGTACAACTCGAGCAGGTACGCCGGTGAGGTGAAGCGCAGCGACTCTTCCAGCGGGATTCCGACGCGCGCCAGCGTGAGGCCGAGGACCTGCGTCTGGAAGTGATTCAGCACCTGCACCACGGACATTGCCCGGTCGTGCTGCTGCGGCGTCGTCTCCGTGATCACGAGGCCGCGCGCGGTGAAGGTGTGCGAGACCCAGTCGGCCCACGCGTCGCCGCGGGCGCGACAGAGCACCACGCGCTGCCCCTGGAGCGTGTGCACGCTGGGGCCGAACATCGGGTGTGTCCCCACCACGCTCGCCCGCGTCGAGGCGAGCATCGCCGCGACCGGCTCCTCCTTCACCGACGTCACGTCCATCAGTAGCGCGTCGTCGCGCACGTGCGGTCCCACTTCGGCGATGACCTGCGCGGTGATGTCGATCGGGACCGAGATCACGGTGACGTCGGCGGCCGCCGCCGCCGCGGGGGCGGTGAGCGCCGTGTCAGTGTCGACCACCAGGATGCGGTGCCCGAGGTCGGCGAAGAGGCGGGCGAGGAGGGCGCCGATGCGTCCCTTCCCCCCGATGATCGCCACGGTCCTGGGTTCTTCGTTAGGCGGGATCTCGGCGCGCAACGCGGCCTGGTGGTCGCGCGAGGCGCGCAGGAGGAGGCGGAAGATCGACTCGATCTCGCCGCGCGGGAGCCCCAACTCGTCGGCCAGGCGCGCGCGGTCGGCGAGGACGTCGTGCTCGCGCTGCGGATCGCGGATCTTGATCCCGCTCTCACGCTTGGTCGCCGCCACCTCGGCGACCAGCGACTGGCGGCGCGCGACGATCTGCAGCAGGTCGCGATCGAGCGCGTCGATCATGGCCCGCAGGAGCGGGAGGGGGCGCGGCGTGGGTGGTGTCGTCATGGGCGTGGCGTGAAATCCCCGCGGAATCTACAGCGCGCCGTCGGGGTATGGACGCAGGGGCTCGCTACCTTCCCCGCATGTCCCGCGTCATACGCTCCTGCGTGTCGTCCGTGCCTGACCTCCAGCGCCACCCATCGAACCGGCACCGCGCCGGCCCCTTCGCACGAACGTCCCGTGCGCTCCCGCTGCTCCTCGCGCTTTCGGTGGCCTGCGGACGGCATGCGCCACCGCCGCCGCCGCCCGCACCCGTCCTCACCCCGGCCGACAGTGCGGTCAGCTTCCCTCCAATGCTGACCGTCAGCGGCAACGCGCCGAGCGGCGAGGTGACGTACGGGACCACGCTCGCGCTGACCGCGACCTGCCGCGATCGCGAGGACGGCGCACTCTCCACGGTGCGCTGGTCCACCGATGACGGGCGACTCCTCGGCGACGGCCAGTCGCTGCGACTGATGCCCGAACCGGGGAGCTACCTCGTCCTCGCGACGTGCACCGACCGCTCGGGGAGATCGGCGACCGCGGCGGCGACGTCGCGTTTTTCGGTTGTCGATCGTTGGACATCGGCGGACTCGATTCCGCTCTCCGTCATGCTCCCCTATGCCACCAACCGTGGTGGCCCCGCTCGTCCGCGCACGGCGACGACGGCGTACGACGGGTCGATGCGCGATTCGCTCGTGCGCGGCGTCCTGACGGTGAACGTCCCCGCGCGCGAGGGGCGAAGGGCCGGCGCGTCGGTGCGGTCCCCGCTCGTGCGCAGCGTGCGCGGCAACTTCGCCAGCGATGACGCCGCGCGGCTCTCCTTCCGCGCCCTCGAAGTGGTCGACTCGCTCACGCTCGCCACGCGCCTCGGCGTGGCGATGTCGCAGGCCACCGCCGGTGACCTCCTCCTCTTCGTCCACGGCTACAACACGGCGTTCGTTGGCGCCGCCGAGCGGGCCGCACGGCTCGCGGTGGAACTGCAGTATCCGGGGGGCGTCGTGCTGTACACGTGGCCCTCCGATGGGCTGCTGGCCAGCTATCGTGACGACCAGGCGGAGGCGCGCGCGTCCGGGAAGGCGCTCGCCGCCTTCCTCCGTGAGCTGCAAGCGTCGGCGCCATCGCGACGTCTCTCGATCATCGCCCACTCCATGGGGAGCGAGGTCTTCGCCGCGGCGCTGCGCCAGCTCGACAGCCAGAGGGCACCGCTTCGCCTGGGGCATGTGGTGCTCGTCTCGCCAGACCTCGCCGCCGACGACTTCCTCGCGCGACTCCTGCCATCGCTCCGCGCCCGGGCCGCCGACGTGACTGTCTACGCCGCGAGCGCCGACTTTGCCCTCTGGTCATCGTGGGGGAGCAATGGCGAGCGGCGCCTCGGGCTGGGCGGGCGCTTCGCCACCATCGCGCGCGGCGTGGAGACCATCGAGGTCCCGTACGACGCCACCGATGCGCTGGGGCACAACCCCTTCTTCACCGAGCCGTTTCGCAACGACCTGCATGCCCTCCTGGTGCAGGGGCTTCCCGCGGCAAAGCGCGGGCTCCTGGCGCTGCCGCGTACGGACGGAAAGGTGATGTGGCGCCTGCCGTAAGGCGGCGCCACTCGTCAGGCGGTGCGTGGCGCCTCGCTCCGGCGGTCGTCGTTTCAGGCCCGCCAGTCACCGACCAGCTGCACCTCGCACAACTCGGACGGCCGCGCGGCGTCATCGCTGTCGATCACCACGAAGACGCGCGACGCGTCGGTCGGGTGCGGCGCGACCCCTTCCACCTTCTCGGCGACCGGGGCACCTCCGGGACGCGAAATAGGGGCGTAGCGCGCCGGGCCGCCGCTGCGCGGGAACACGCCGAGCACCGAGCCCGTGACCTCCCCGTCGCGCGTGGCGTCCGGCGACGCTTCCGCCGCCGCGAGGAACATCACGTGCGTGCCGCGCGCGCAGGCGTCGGTGAAGCCTAACGCCACGCCGCGCAACGCCCCCAGGTGGTACTGCGTCGTGTCGCGCAGGGCGGGGAGCGTGCCCGCCGCCGGTTGGTTCAGCCAGGCCACGAGTGCCGCCGCTTCTACATCGCACGTGCTGTTGCGCGCCACGTCGCCGTCGCGCGGCGCCCCGTTGCCGCGCCCGAACAGCCGCATCACATCGCCGTGCAGCATCACTCCTTCGATGTTCATGTCGCTCCCCGCGAATGCGGTGTCACGGCGCAAGGCGGCGTACAGCGGCGAGGCGTCGATGACCGTGATGCGCGGTGATTCGGAGAGCACGTCCTCGATCCGGACCACGCGCTCGCGCACCGACTTCGACCCCGAGCCGAAGGCGAGGACCGTTCCCCCCGTCGCGCCGGGGATCGTCACGCAGGCCTCGAGGTCGAGCTTGTCTCCCTTGTTGCCGCGCAGGTCGTCGAACTGCCGACGGCCGGCCGGACCGGCCGGGAGCGCGATGCCATGCGCGCGCGCCGGAGCGCCGTCGCGACGCGCGCTCCACTCGTCAGGCGAGACGAGGGCGATGAAGTTGGTGTCGTCCTGTACAACGGCGAGGTGATCACCCACCCAGGTCAGCCCCGATCCGGCGCGCACGTGACGGGGACGGTCGAGCGAGCTGTCGCCGTCGCCCACGTACAGCAACGGACGTCGCGAGGTGATGATCGCCTGCCAGGAGGGCTCGGCCGTGGCGGAGAAGGATCGCTGCATGGGGGAATTCTGGCGGAGGGCGTGCTTGGGCGCTACGGACGGGGAACCGCGGACGGGAGAGGGGGGACGAGAGTTCGGTGGTGTGTGGGGGAGATTGGTGTACGGGGGGGGCTGGTGATGCATCGGCGTGTTATGCTCTCACCGATCTCCGCCACTCGCTCCCACTTCCCGTTTCCCGTCCCTCCTTGGACTCTCCTCTCATGACTGCTCGGCGCGTGCTTCTGGCGGGGGCTACTGGGCTGGTGGGGCGCGAGCTGCTCGCGCTGCTGCTGGCAGATCCCGGCGTCTCGGAGGTTGTCGTGCTCGTAAGGCGGCCGCTCGCGATGGATCGGCGCGACCCGAAGCTGCGAGAGGTCGTGACCGACTTCGAGGCACTGGAGGAGTTGGCGCGGCGCGAGCCGACGCTGGTCGCCGTGGATCACGTCTTCTGCGCCCTGGGCACCACCATCAAGCAGGCCGGGTCGCAGGCGGCGTTCCGGCGTGTCGACCACGACTACCCGTTACAGCTCGCGCGGCTGGCCCGCGCGGCGGGGGCGCGTCACTACCTCCTCGTCAGCGCGCTTGGCGCCGACGCCGCGTCGCGTGTCTTCTACAATCGCGTGAAGGGTGAGCTCGAGGGCGCGATCCGCGCGCTCGCCTTCCGGTCGTTCACCATCGCCCGCCCGTCGCTGCTCGACGGCGATCGCCAGGAGGTACGCCCCGGCGAGCGGATCGCGGCGATGTTCGGCTGGCTCGTCCCGGGGCGATGGAAGCCGGTGCACGTGCGGCAGGTCGCGCGGGCGCTGGTGGCCGCCGCCGCCGAAGACGCGCCGGGAGAGCGCGTCATGGAGAACGTGCGGTTGCGCGAGTTCTCGCGCTGAGTCCCCTCGAACGACTCGCGCCCGCCGCTCGAGAACGTCGAGGGCGGGCGCGAGTCGTTCGTATGGGCGAATGATCAGGCCGGGACCAGCGCCTGCCGCTGCAAGTAAGCGATCGCGTCCGCGGCGTTGTACGAGTCGCGTCCCTGCAGGAACTTCATGATGTTCACCACGTCGTCCCCGCTCGTCACGAGCGGCGGCTCCACATAGCCCTCGCGCTGCTGCCCGAGGCCGATGTCGGCCATGAGGGCGTTGCACAGGCATTGGCGCCCCTCGGTGTCGGCGACGTCGCCGCCCTTGGCCACGTAGGTGTCGATCGGTTCGGCTGCGCATCGGTAGGTGATGCGTCCGTCCTCCTCGTGGTGCGCGGAGCGGAGGTAGCCAAGGTCGCAGACGCGCTTGCGCGGCGTGTGCAGGATCGGGAGTCCGTTCACCATCGCGAGCTTGAACGGGAAGCCAGTGGGCGAGGCCCGGATGTCTGTGCGCACGGTGAGGCGATCGTCAGCCGCGGCCGCCAGGACCGCCTGCTTGATCTCTGGCGTGAAGCCCCCTTCCTCGCTGTACGCGAAGAGCGTTCCGACCTGGATGCCGGCCGCGCCCTGCGCGAGCGCCATCTCGAGCCCTTCGGGAGACCCCGAGCCGCCGGCGAGCCAGAACGGCAGCCCGAGTTCGCGCATCGCGGCCATGTCCACGACGTCGCGCTCACCGTAGATCGGCTCACCGGTGTCGGAGAGCTTGAGTGGACCGCGGGGCGGAGCGTTGTGCCCTCCCGCTGTCGGCCCTTCGACCACGAAGCCATCGACGCGACCGTTCGCCTTGCGCTGGAGATTCTGCGCCAGCGATGCGGCGGAGACGATCGGGAAGAAGAGCGGTCGCTCCAGCGCCCCCTGCGCCTCCGGGTTGTGCAGCCTGGCGTCGAACGCGAGCGATGTCGACTGCCCCGAGGGCATCCCCTCGACGTCGAACTTGATCGTCGCCGTCTCGTGCTGCGCCATCGCGTCCAGCGCCCCCGGGATGTCACGCGGGATCCCTGCACCCATCAACACCACGTTGACCCCGGCGAGCATCGCGCCGTAGAGCGTGGGGAGGTTGGGCATCTGCACCTTGGTGAGGAGGTTGATCCCCACCACGCCGTCGTGCCCCTCCTTGGCCAGCGTCACCTCCACGAACGAGGCGAGCATCGTGATCTGCTGGCGCAGCGGGTTCATCGTCTGGCGGTACATCGGGAGGAGCTTGTACTGCTCCCCGGCGGCGCGCCCCTCGGGCTTGAAGAAGCGTTTCAGGACGTGCTGCGTGACGTCGGGGATGGGAAACTTCGCCATCGCGCGACGCACGCTCCCGCACGGATCGCCGTCCTGCAGGCGACGTACGAGGACGCTGTCGATCGCGGTCCCCGACACGACACCGAGTTGGCCCGCCGACGCGACGGCACGCGCGAGGCGCCAGTTGGAGACGGCGATACCCATCCCCCCCTGGATGATCTGCGGAAGTCGAATGCGTTCAGTCATTGCAGCAGGCTAAAGTCGGAGTTGCGAACCCACAATCTGCTTTCCCTGACATTGTCATGGTGACCCCCCGTTTGGGCGGGGCACACCTGCACCGAGAACTATCGCCTTGCACCGTAAGTCCGAATGGCGCCCCTTGCGGCTGCTCGCCAGTTTGCTCCTCGCGACCCCCCGAACCCTTCACCGCCCATAGCATGACGCACCGGATCGTTCCCGTCGAGAGTGCCGACGACATCCTCCCCGCGCATCGCGGCACCCCGATCGAATCGCTCCTGCGCTACCACAACCTCGGCGACGCGCTGCCGCCCACCACCGGGCACGCGCAACTCCTTGTAGCCATGTGCATGGATCATCGCAAGGAGTTGGTTGTTCCTAACGAGTTCGCGTACGTCTTGCGCTCCGCGGGCGGCAACCTGCGGGACAGCGAGTTCGAGGTCGCCTACGCCGTCGCCGTGGGAGGGGTCGACACGATCGCCCTGCTCGCCCACACCGAGTGCGGGATGTCGCACGTCCTGTCCAAGCGCGAGCCGTTCATCGCGGGACTGGTGCAGCGCGCCGGATGGACCCCGGAGAGCGCCGCCGAGCATTTCGACGATTACGCCCACCGGTACTACATCGGCGACGCAATCACCTTCGTAGTCGACGAAGCAGCGCGCCTTCGGGCACTTTTTCCCGCCGTTCGCGTGGCGGCGCTCCTGTATCGGGTGGACTCGGACCGGCTGGCGCAGATCGTCGAGGACTAGGGGAGGAATGGCGAACGCGAGTGCGGCGTCCGCCGTGTCGATTGACGACCTCTCACCAACGGCGAGACCACGCGCCAGTTTGGGAGCTTCTCGACGGGAGACCGCATGTTCGCCTTCGATCGGCAACGATTCTTCGGCGCCTTCAGTGCTTCGACCGGCGTCGCGCTGAACCCGGGACGTCAGCAAGGGCTCACCTTCCTGCTCGAGCAATTCGAGCGTGACGCGGCGTTCACGAACCACCGTGAACTCGCGTACGTCCTGGCCACCGTACACTGGGAGACGGGACGCACCTTCGCTCCTGTGAAGGAAGTCCGCGCCGACCCGGGGCGCAATCCGAAACTGTATACCCTTCAGGAACGCTACTGGCCGAGCGGTTACTATGGTCGCGGCTACGTCCAGCTCACCTGGGATTACAACTACCGGAACGCCTCCCAGAAGTTGAAAGGTGAAGTGTTCACGGTGGGGGGCGTGGCGGTGACGGTCACTCCCACGACCTTCCTCGAGCATCCGGAGTACCTGCTCGAGCCGGAGATCTCCTACCGGATCGCGGCGCGGGGGATGCGCGAGGGGTGGTTTACCGGGGCCAAGCTGTCGCGTTTCATCACCGCCGGCGCCCCCGCCGACTACGTGAACGCCCGCAAGATCATCAATGGCCTCGACCAGGCGGAGACGATCGCCGCCCTGGCGCGGAAGTACGAGGCGCTGTTGACCGCCGCGTCGAGCGTCCCGCCGGGCGTCGGCGTAGTGCCCCCCGTCACCTCGGGCGGCGCCGCGAGCCTCACCGCCGCCCGGCGCCCCTCATCGCCAGCGAAGCCGAAGCGCGCTGCGAAGCCCAAGCGCGCCGCGAAGCCCAAGCGCGCTGCGAAGCCCACGCGCGCAACCAAGGCGAAGCGCGCCACGAAACCCAAACCCCGCCCCACCCGCACCACACCCAAGAAGTAGCCGCTCCGCCCGCACCGAATCGAAGAGGGCGCGCCTCCGCCCGGAGTGCGCGCCCTCTCGTCCTCCCATCTTCTCGTCCTCTCGTCTTCTCTACTGAGCGATCGGCTTCACCACCGGGTACTTGATCCCCAGCTGCTCGAGATAGCTCTTGTACTTCGACGCGTCGTAGTAGTACGGCTTCATCAGCGGGCGGTACTTCGCCATGATGTCCTCATTGAGCCAGGTCGGCGGGCCATCGTTCGGGCCGAGGAACGACTTGTACTTCTGGGTCTTCGTCTGGACGTTGTTGAAGTAGTCCCAGGCATCGGCGACGAGTTTCGGCGTGAGGAGGATGTCGAGGAGCGTCGCCGCCTGCACCTTGGCCCCGGCCACGGCGCCCTTGTGCGCGATCGGCGTCGCCATCGAGATCCCGTTGGCCCAGTTGTGGCCGGGGAGCCCCGGGATGTTGGACGGATAGCGCAGCGTGACCGTCGGGACGTTCCACGAGATGTCGCCGATGTCGTCCGAGCCGCCGCCTAACGACCGGGTCGGGTCGACCGGGCCGCCGAGCGAGTCGACCTCGGTCTCCAGCCCCACTTCCTTGACCTTGAGCTCGTGCTGGATCCCCTTGGCCAGGGCAATGTCGTTGGCGTCCCACTTGGGATTGCCGACGCGCTGGATGTTGGCCTGCGTCGCCTGGGCGATCGCCTTGTTGAAGTGCCCGCTCCACGCCGAGCCGAGGATCATGACCGTGTCGAGCTTGGTGTCGGTCATCATCGCCGCGCCCTGCGCGATGCGCTTGGCCGCCTCGAAGTTGGCCTGCACGCGGTCGTAGTCGCGCTCGCGGATGTAGAACCAGATCGACGCGGTCTGCGGGACGACGTTGGGCTGGTCGCCGCCGTCCTTGATCACGTAGTGCGATCGCTGCGCCGGCTCGAGGTGCTCACGCTTGAACTCCCACCCCTGGCCCATGAGCATCACCGCGTCGAGCGCCGACTTGCCGCGCCACGGGGCGCCGGCGGCGTGCGCGGTCTGCCCGCGGAACTTGAACATCGCGGTCACGATCGCGTTGGACCCCGACTGCCCCCAGGAGACGCCGAGGTTGTTGCCGACGTGCGTGAACATCGTGACGTCGACGTCCTTGAAGACGCCGGCGCGCACGAGGTGCGCCTTTCCCGCCACCTGCTCCTCGGCGACGCCGGGCCAGATCTTGAGCGTCCCGGGGATCTTCTCGCGCTCCATGATCTCCTTCACCACGAGCGCGGCGGCGATGTTCACCGCCTGCCCGGAGTTGTGCCCCTCGCCGTGCCCCGGGGCCCCCGGGACCAGCGCCTCGAAGTAGCCGTAGGCCGGCTTCTGGTTGGACTGCGGAATGCCGTCGATGTCCGAGCCTAACGCGATGACCGGCTTCCCCGACCCCCACGTGGCGACGAAGGCCGTCGGCATCCCCGCGACGCCGCGCTCGACCGTGAAGCCGTTCTGTTCGAGGAGGTTGGTGAGGTACTTCGACGTCTCGAACTCCTGCATCCCGAGTTCGCCGAAGGAGAAGATCTGGTCGATCATCTGCTGCACCAGCGTGGCGCGGGCGTCGACCTTGGCGATCGCCTCGGCCTTGAGCTTCTCGAGACGCGGGTCGGGCTTGGGCGCCTTCTGCGCCGATGAGAGCGCGGGCGCGAGGGTGAGGGCGGCGAGCGCGAGCGACTGCAGCGAACGGGGGAGTCTCATGGCATTCCTTCGGGGAGAAGACGAGAGGACGAGAGGACGAGAGTCGGCGGACGCGGGGAGGTTGCGGGGGGAGGGGCGCGAGGGCAAGTCGGGGATGAAGCGGATACGTGGGCGGGGGGTGGGGCGTTGGGGGTGGGGCGTTGGGTGAGGGGGAGCGCGGGGAGGGGCGTGAACTAATCGACTCGTAATGCGAATTGCCCCGACTTGCTCTGGACGCGCGGGGGCGACGATTCGAGGATGCGTCGGTACTCGGCTCGGCGCGGGATCCCTGAACGACGGAGCGCGGCGATGTGGGAGCGAGGAGCAGGGGTGCGGGCGTTCTCGGCCTTGGCAGTTCTGCTGGTGCTCGGTCGGGAGACAAGCGCCGCACAGCAGGTACGCGATTCGTCGGGGGTGCGCCTCATCCGGTACGGTGCGCGCGACCGCGCGGCGGAATGGCGATTGGAACCGACGCCGCTGCTCTCGATCGGCGGCGTCGAGGCCGAAGGAGCGTCGTCGTTCTCCAACGTTGCGGGGGTGGTGCGGCTGGGCGACGGGCGTGTCGTGGTGGCGGACGCCAGCACGAATGAGCTGCGCGTCTTCGATCAGGCCGGAGACTTCGTCCGGAAACTGGGACGCAAGGGGCGCGGCCCGGGGGAGTTCGACGGGCTGTTCAAGCTGGTGCGCGTCGCCGACACCGTCGGGGCGGTCGATCGCGCTGGCCGGCTGCAGGTCTTTGCGCCTGACGGATCGCTCCTGCGCTCGGTGGCGCGCCCCGCCTTTCGCGTGGGAGCGCTCGCCTTCCAGGGGAGCTACTTCGCCGACTGGACGCTCCTGGCCTTCGGCTATCCCGAGCCGCCGGACTTGACGCGTTCGCGCATCCTGGCGCCGATGACGGTCGGGCTGGTGTCGCCGGACGGGAGCGACCAGCGGATCATCGACACGCTCCCCGGAGTCGAGGTCGTGCGAACGGGGGGCGGGCCCCCACTCCCGGTGCAGTTCGCCCCGCAGTCGTATCTCGTCGTGGCCGGCGATCGTGCGTGCGGTGGCTATCCGGTGGTGTGGGAGGTGAAGTGCTTCGATCGCAAGGGACGCCTGGTGTCGCGCACGACACGCGACGTCCCGCGCGCCCCGCTTCCACCCGATGCGCGTGCGTTCTACGAGGCGGAAACGATGCGCGCCGTGCGTTCGGCGCCGAAGGCGCAACTGGCCGAGGTGAAGGAGATGCTGCGCCTCACGCAGTACGCAGCAACGGCTCCGGCCTACGGCCGCCTGGTCGGCAACGGGGCAGGGGAGCTGTGGATCGCCCCCTTCGACCTCCGATCGGCAATGATGACCGCCGAGTTGCACCCGACGGGGTCGGCGCCGCAACGATGGAGCGTCCTCGGTCGTGACGGCCGCTGGCTCGCCGACGTGCAGCTCCCGGCGCGATTCGCCCCGCTCGACGCCGGGGAGGACTATGTCGCCGGCGTCCAACGCGACGCCGACGACGTCGAGCTCGTGGTGGTGTATCGCCTCCGTCGACGGTGAGCGTCGCCGTCCGGAGCTGGGAAGAAGAGAAAGGGGGTAGCGGCCACCGCGCCGCTGCCCCTTTCGTCTTCCCGTCTTCTCGTCCTCTCGTCTTCCGCCCTACTGAATCGAGGGCTTCAGCGTCGGATACTTGTACCCGAGCTGCTCGAGGTACGTCTTGTACTTCGTCGGGTCGAAGTAGTACTTGCGCATCAGCGGGCGCCACTTCGCCATGATCTCCTCGTTGAGGAAGGTCGGCGGTCCGTCGTTCGGGCCAAGGAACGACTGGTACTTCTTGTCCTTGGTCTGCACGGTGTTGAAGTACGTCCACGCGTCGGTGACGATCTTCGGCGTGAGGAGGATGTCGAGCACCGTGAGCGCCTGGACCTTGGCGCCGGCCACGGCCCCCTTGTGGGCGATCGGCGTCGCCATCGCGATCGCGTCGGCCCAGTTATGTCCCGGCGTGCCGGGGATGTTGGACGGATACGAGAGCGTGATGGTCGGAACGTTCCACGAGATGTCGCCGATGTCGTCGGAGCCCCCGAAGACGACGGCGTCCGGTGGCGGGGCGGCGAGCGAGTCGATCCTGGTGGCCAGGCCGCTATCGGGGACCCCCATCTCCTTCTGCAGCGAGCGCGCGAGGAGCTGGTCGTTGTCGTCCCACTTGGGGAGCCCCACGCGCTTGATGTTGGCGAAGGCCGCCTCGGCCACCGCCTTGTTGAAGTGCACGTCCCACGCCGAGCCGACGATCTGGATGGTATCGAGCTTGGTGTCGGTCATCATCGCGGCGCCCTGCGCGATGCGCTTGGCGGCGTCGAAGTTCCGCATCACGCGCTCGTAGTCGCGTTCGCGGATATAGAACCAGATGCTCGCCGTCTGCGGGACGACGTTAGGCTGGTCGCCCCCGTCGCGGATGATGTAGTGCGAGCGCTGCTGCGGCTCGAGGTGCTCGCGCTTGTACTCCCACCCCTGCGCCATGAGCATCACCGCATCGAGCGCCGACTTGCCGCGCCACGGGGCGCCGGCGGCGTGTGCGGTCTGGCCGCGGAACTTGAAGATCGCGGAGACCATCGCCTGCGACCCGGAGCGCCCCCAGCCCACGCCGAGTTCGTTCCCCACGTGCGTGAAGAGCGTGACGTCGACGTCCTTGAAGATGCCGGCGCGCACGAGGTGCGCCTTCCCCGCCAGCTGCTCCTCGGCGACGCCGGGCCACAGGACGAGCGTTCCCGGGATCTTCTCCCGCTCCATGATCTCCTTCACGACGAGCGCGGCGGCGATGTTCACCGCCTGCCCCGAGTTGTGCCCCTCGCCGTGCCCGGGGGCGCCGGCGAGCATCGGGTCGCGATAGGCGAACGCCGGCTTCTGGTTGGCCTGCGGGATCCCGTCGATGTCCGAGCCTAACGAAATCACCGGCTTCCCCGAGCCCCACTTCGCAATCCATGCCGTCGGCATCCCGGCCGTCCCGCGCTCCACCGCGAAGCCATTCTGTTCGAGGATTCCGGTGAGGTACTTGGAGGTCTCGACCTCCTGCATCCCCAGTTCGCCGAACGAGAAGACCTGGTCGATCATCTGCTGGATGAGGGTGGCGCGCGCCTCGACCTTCGTGAGCGCCTCGGCCTTGAGCTTCTCGAGCCGCGGGTCTCCCTTCGCCGCCTTCGCCTGTGCTCCCGCCGTGACAAACGGCGCAATGCCGAGCCCGAGCAGCGTCCCCCAACGAATCACTCGCTTCATTCCACGCTCCATTCGAGGTGTGACGAACATGGCTTACTGTGCGACGGGCTTGACCGTCGGATACTTGATCCCCAACTGGTCGAGGTACGTCTTGTACCGCGTGGGGTCGTAGTAGAACGGCTTCATCAGCGGGCGGTACCTCGCCATGATGTCGGCGTTGAGCCAGATCGGCGGGCCGTCATTCGGTCCGAGGAACGACTTGTACTTCGTCTCCTTCGTCTGGACGTTGTTGAAGTAGTCCCAGGCGTCGGCCACGATCTTCGGCGTGAGGAGGAGATCGAGCAGTGTGAGCGCCTGCACCTTCGCCCCCTGCAGCGCCCCCTTGTGCGCGATGGGCGTCGCCATCGCGATCCCGTTCGCCCAGTTGTGGCCGGGGAGCCCCGGGATGTTCGACGGATAGCTCAGGGTGACGGTCGGCGTGTTCCACGAGACGTCGCCGATGTCGTCCGAGTAACCGCCGGTGAAGCGGCTCCGGTCGATCGGCGGCATGAGTTCACCACCGGTCACGCGAAGTCCTTCCTCCTTCACGCCGAGTTCCTTCTGGATCCCCTTGGCGAGCGCCTGGTCGTTGGCGTCCCACGCGGGCATTCCGACGCGCTTGATGTTCTGGTACTCGGCTTCGGCGACGGCCTTGTTGAAGTGCCCGCTCCAGGCGGAGCCGAGCAGGAGGACAGAGTCGACCTTGGTGTCGGTCGCCATCGCGGCCCCCTCGGCGATGCGCTTGGCCGCGTTGTACATCTCCATCACGTGGTCGAAGTCGCGCTCGCGCAGGTAGAACCAGATGTTCGCCGTCTGCGGGACGACGTTGGGCTGGTCGCCGCCGTCCTTGATGACGTAGTGGGAGCGCTGCAGCGGCTCCATGTGCTCGCGATGGTGCTCCCACGCCATCCCCATGAGCATCGCAGCGTCGAGCGCCGAGCGCCCGCGCCACGGGGCGCCGGCCGCGTGCGCCGTCTGCCCGCGGAACTTGAACTGCACGGAGACGTTGGCCGTCGCGGGCGACTGTCCCCACGACACCGCGAGGTTGTCGCCGACGTGGGTAAAGAGGGTGACGTCGACATCAGTGAAGACGCCGGCGCGCACGAGGTGCGCCTTCCCGGCACCCTGCTCCTCGGCGACGCCCGGCCAGAGCTTGAGCGTCCCCGGGATCTTCTCGCGCGCCATGATCTCCTTCACCACGAGCGCGGCGGCGATGTTGACGGCCTGGCCGGAGTTGTGCCCCTCGCCGTGCCCAGGGGCGCCGGCGACGATAGGCTCGCGGAAGCCGAACGCCGGCTTCTGGTTCGATTGCGGGATGCCATCGATGTCCGAGCCTAACGAGATGACCGGCTTGCCCGATCCCCACGTCGCGACCCAGGCGGTCGGGATCCCGGCTGTCCCGCGCTCCACCGCGAAGCCGTTCTGCTCGAGGAGACCGGTGAGGTACTTCGACGTCTCGAACTCCTGCATCCCGAGTTCGCCGAAGGAGAAGATCTGGTCGATGATCTGTTGCACCAGCGTGGCGCGCTCCTCGACCTTCGTCAGCGCTTCGGCCTTGAGCCGCTCGAGGCGGGGATCGGGTCTGGCGGCCTTGGGGGCCTGCGCGGTGAGGGGGAGGGCACAGGCGAGCAGCGCGAAGGAGGTGGCGCGCGCGAATCGCGGAAGTCGGTGCATCGCGGAACTCGAGTGAGCGGAGGTGCGGCGGGTCGCGCTAGGATGGCGGGCGTGGGGGCGCGGGGCAAGCCTCAGCCCGGGAAGACGAGAAGACGAGATGACGGGAAGACGAGAGGACACGCGGGCGGTCAGGCGGGATGGCGTAGCAACTCGGCTTGCGTCCTTTTCGGCATCTTCTCAATCGCGTATCGGAGGGCTTCGCGGCGGATGGTGGCGGCGTGCGTTTGGAGAAACGTGACGACGGCGTCGCGGTCGGCGAGGGAGAGTTCGCGCAGGACCCACCCCATGCCGAGTTGCACGAAACGGTCGTCGCGCTGCGCGAGTCGGTGACAGATGGCGAGGATCGTCGCGTTGTGCGCGCCGCGGCGCGCCGACTTCACGAAGGCGACGGCGGCGGCGCGTTGGCGCCATGGGTGCGCGGCGGCGCTCCAGCGCTTCATGCGCGTCGCGACCGCTGCGTCGCGCTCGATCATCGGGTGGAGCACGCGACCGGCGATCGCATCACACGTGGCCCAATCGTTCGTCGCCCCGTCGAAGACACGGTCAATGTCGTCCAGCATCGTCGATGGCCAGCGACGCTTGAGACGCTCCAGCATCAGGATCCCGGCCTGCTTCTCCTCCATGTGCGGCTGACGGAGGAGGGTGAGCGCCGCAAGCACGAGCGTCTCGATCTGGGCCGCGCGATGTGCCGCGACGAGGTCTCGCGCGACGGTGCGGACGATGGGCGCCTTCACGCCGATGAACGGGATGACTCCCTTGAAGTAACGCTCGCCCCCGATGCGCACGGCGGGATCGGCGAGGGCGTCGAGTGCACGGCGAGCCTCGGCGGCGATGGCTGCGGCAGCGGTGGGTGCGGAATTGGAACCGGGCATGGCGCCGGATGGTAGTCCATGGTTGGTTGCGCCGCGGGGATCCGGTCGGTGAGATTCCTCCGCGCTTCCCCCCGAATCCTACACTCCAGAGTCCTCACGCATGATCACCACCCGTCTTCGCACCCTCGCCCCCGTCGCCACGCTGGCGCTGACGCTCGCTTCGGCTGCGCCGCTGGCCGCGCAGGGGAATCTCCGCGCTGCGCCGAGCGGGCGCGCCTCCACCACGGTGACGCTGAGCGCACCGCGCGTGCAGGGACAGCCGGCTCCCAAGCCGTTCAAGCTCAGCATCGATTACGGCGTCCCCGTCGCTCGCGGCCGCGTGGTCGCTGGCGCCCTCGCCGACGATCTCGGGAAGGTGTGGCGCCTCGGCGCCAACGAGGCGACGTCGTTCACGACCGAAGTCGACCTCGACATTGGCGGCCAGACGGTTCCGAAGGGATCGTACACGCTCTTCGCCGAGACGACGAAGGGGGGCTGGAAGCTCATCGTGAACAAGAAGACCGGCGAGTGGGGAACGGAGTACGACGCGGCGCAGGATCTCGTCCGCGTCCCGCTCAAGTCCACCACGCTGACCAATCCGGTCGAGGCGTTGACGATCCAGCTCATTCCGTCCAGCCAGGGGGCCAAGGGCGAGCTGCGCTTTGCCTGGGGGACGCTGGCACACTCGGTGGAGTGGTCGGCCAAGTAACCGCGCGACGATGGCGCCGTGCCCGGCTCGACCGGGCACAGGCGCGCTGGAAGACACGAACTGACGAGCGCCCGGCGATTCCCTCGCAGGGCGCGTCGTTTTTTCGGGGATTCCCCCAACCCATTCGGGTGGCCGCAGAGTCGGTATGTGCAGCGCGTGTCCGCTAGATTGCCCGCCGTATCACCTCCCGTCTCCCGTCCCCCGTCTCCCGTCCGCCTTCTTCGAATGTCCCGTCTTCGCCAACTCCACGACGCCGGCCAGTCGGTGTGGCTCGACTACATCGACCGCGCCATGCTCCGCAACGGGGCGCTCGCGCGCCTCATTCGCGACGACGCCCTCATGGGGATGACGTCGAACCCGACGATCTTCGAGAAGGCGCTCGCCGAAGGAAAGGAGTACGACGAACAGATCGACGCCGTGACCGGTGAACTCACGCCGTGGCAGCTGTTCGAGCTGATCGAGACCGACGACGTGCGCGCGGCGTGTGACATCTTCGCCGAGACCTACACGTCGACGAAGGGGATCGACGGCTACGTCTCGATCGAGGTGTCACCCGGTGTGGCGAACGATGCGGCGGCGACGGTCGAGGAGGCGCACCGCCTCTGGAAGACGGTCGATCGCCCCAACGTGATGGTGAAGGTCCCGGGGACGGCCGAGGGGGCGATCGCCGTGCGGCGCCTCATCGCCGACGGGATCAACGTCAACGTGACGCTGCTCTTCTCGATCGACGCGCACGCGCGCGTGATCGAGGCGTATCTCGGCGGGCTCGAAGATCGCCTCGCGGCCGGGCACCCGATCTCGGGGATCGCCTCGGTGGCGTCGTTCTTCGTGAGCCGCGTGGACTCCGAGATCGACAAGCGCCTCGACGCGATCGCGGCCAGCGCCCCCGAAGGGGTGCGCGACGGAATCCTCGCGCTGCGCGGGAAGGCGGCGGTGGCCAACGCGAAGCTCGCGTATCGCCTCTTCACGCAGAAGTTCTCCGGGGAGCGCTGGGCGAAGCTGGCCGCTGCGGGCGCGCAGGTGCAGCGCCCGCTGTGGGCGAGCACGAGCGCCAAGAATCCGGCGTATCGCGATGTGCTCTACGTCGAGACGCTCATTGGTCCCGACACCGTCAACACGATGCCCCCGGCGACGGTCGATGCCTTCCGCGATCACGGCGAGACCGCGCGCACCGTGGACCAGGATTGGACGGCGTCCGAGCAGGTCTTCCACGATCTGGAGCAGGCCGGCGTTCACATGACGGACGTGACCGACAAGCTCCTCGCCGACGGTCTGGCCTCCTTCCAGAAGTCGTTCGACACGCTGATTGCGGGGTTGGAGAAGAAGGCCGCCGCGCTGGGGAAGACGCTGGTCTAGCGCCCGTCCAAGCGAACGCGGGCGGGGGGGGCGCAGAGGTCTGCGCCCCCTTTCCATTAGGACTCCCGGACCGAAAGCCTTGCGAGGAGGGGTTGGACGGCGGCTAATTGAAGCTGCGCTGGACCTCGGAAACGTTTACAGTCGGCGTCGTTTTCCCCTCCTCCCCTCCGAATTCGCCTTGGCCACCCCGATCCGCATCGCCCGCACGAAGGTCGTCTGCACCCTCGGTCCTGCCACCTCGACCGCCGAATCGATCGGCGCGCTGATGGATGCGGGGCTCAACGTGGCCCGCATCAACTTCTCGCACGGGACACACGAGTCGCACGCCAAGACCATCGCCCTCGTGCGGCAGCTGGCCGCCGAGCGCGGTCGCCCGGTCGCCATCCTCGGCGACCTGCAGGGGCCCCGAATCCGCATGGGCGACCTCAAGGCGCCGGTCAGCGTGGAGAACGGGCAGGACATCGTCCTCTGCTTCGAGGATCTGGCGTCGGGCGACGACCTCCCCGTCACGTACAACGACATCGCGAACGACGTGAAGGCCGGCGACCGCATCCTGGTCGACGACGGGCTGATCGAACTGGTGGTCCTCGATGTGGACAAGCCGCGAGTCAAGGCGCGCGTGGTGCACGGCGGGACGATCAAGAAGAACAAGGGGCTCAACCTCCCGGGCGTCGAGGTCTCTGCACCGTCGATCACCGAGAAGGACCGCGCCGACATCGAGTTCGCCGCGGCGCAGGGGCTCGACTTCATCGCCCTCTCGTTCGTCCGGCGCGCCGCGGACATCACGCAGCTGCGCTCGATGATCCCGCGCGGGATGCTCATCGTCGCCAAGATCGAGAAGGATACGGCGCTTACCTATATCGAGGAGATCCTGCGTTCCGCCGATGCGGTGATGGTCGCACGCGGCGACCTGGGCGTGGAGCTCCCCTTCGAGGAGGTGCCGCTCGTGCAGAAGCGGATCATCCGGCTCGCGGGGCAGCTCGGGCGCCCGGTGATCACCGCGACGCAGATGCTGGAGTCGATGATCCAGAACCCGCGCCCGACGCGCGCCGAGGCGAGCGACGTGGCCAACGCGATCCTCGACGGGACCGACGCGGTCATGCTGTCGGCGGAGACCGCCTCGGGGGCATATCCCAAGCTCGCCGTGCAGGCGATGCAGCGCATCATCACGGAGATCGAGCAGCATCACCTGGCGCCCAAGCGCGAGGATCGCCGCTTCGGCATCGGGACGTCGACCACCGAGGAGACGATCGCCGCCGCCGTGGTGACCGCGGCCCGCATGCTGGGGACGCCGCTCGTCATCGTCTTCACCAAGAGCGGCTTCAGCGCGCGCATGGTGTCGTCGCACCGGCCTGGCGTTCCGATCCTGGCGCTGACCGACGTCCCGCGCACCTACAATCAGCTCGCGCTGGTGTGGGGGGTGGTGCCGCTCCTCGTGCCTCCGGCCGACACGTACGAGAAGATGCTGCAGAGCGCGCGCGAGGCGTTGCTCGAGCGCGGGCTGGCGCGTGAGGGGGACAAGGTGATCGTGACCGCGGGGGTGCCGTTCGACGTCCCGGGGACGACCAACCTGCTGAAGATCGAGACGGTCTGATCGCGCGACTGGCGCGCCCGTTCTGCATGCACCACCTGCCGCGCGTCGTGCCGGTCGCCGAGATTCCAATGCTGTGAAGCTGACCTTCCTCGGAACCGGCACGAGCTTCGGCATCCCGATCATCGGTTGCGGCTGCGCGGTCTGTCACTCGACCGATCCGCGCGACCGCCGCACGCGCATCGGGGCGGTGATCGAGACGGATGGCGGGACGCGTCTCCTCATCGACACGCCTCCCGAGCTTCGGTTGCAGCTGGTGAGCGCCGGGATCGGGAGCGTCGACGCGGTCTTCTTCACGCACGACCACGCCGATCACATCCACGGGATCGACGATATTCGCGCCATCACCGTGCGGCAGCATCACCCGCTCCCGATGTACGCCGAGCCCGAGGTGCTGCAGCGACTGGCGGTGCGCTTCCCGTACGTCTTCGACGCGACGATGCGTCCGCTGCCGGGGACGTCCAAGCCGGAGGGAGAAGGGCGGGTCATTCGCGACGGCGACGTGGTGCAGGTGGGCGACGCCTGCGTCGAGGCGATCGCGCTCCCGCACGGGCGCATGCGCGTGCTCGCCTTCCGCGTGGGAGCGCTCGGCTTCGTGACCGACGCCAAGTCGGTGCCGGCCGAGGCGGTGGCGAGGTTGCGTGGAGTGAAGGTGCTGGTGCTCAACGCGCTCTTTCGCCGCGAGCACCCCACGCACCTCAGCATCAGCGAAGCGGTGGCGGTGGCCGCCGAGATCGGAGCCGAACGGACCTACCTCATTCACCTCACGCACGAGACTTCGCACGCGGAGCTGGAGGCGGAGTTGCCGCCCTCGGTGCGTCCCGCGTACGACGGGCTGGTGGTGGAACTGTAGGTGGCGGTGGACGTGGAGGACTAGGACAACACGCACGCTGCCGGCCGCGCGCTGACTCACGCGGCGGTGTCGTGCCCATTCGCGTCGCTCGCGACGCGCCAACCTGCGACGACGATGTCTCTCTCGCTCGACTATACCTTCATGCTCGCCGACGCCGTGTCGGGGGGCGTTGCGCCTGCCGACTTCGCGGGGGCGCAGGATGCCTTCGCGGCGGCGCACGCGTCGGTGGCGGCGCGGCATGCCTCGGGGGAGCTTGGCTTCTTCGACCTCCCGCGCCGGCGTGACCTCGCGACGCAGGTGCTGGAATACGTGGCCGGCGTGCGCGGTGCCTATCGCGACGTGGTCCTGCTGGGGATCGGTGGATCGGCGCTGGGGCCGATCGCGTTGCGCAACGCGCTACGCCCGCCGCAGTGGAACGGGCTGGACGAGACGGCGCGCGACGGGCGTCCGCGGCTGCACGTGCTGGACAACGTCGACCCGGTGACGATCGCCGCGGTTCTCGAACGCGTGGCGCTGGCGTCGACGCTGTTCCTCGTCGTGTCGAAGTCTGGCGGGACCGCCGAGACGATGGCGCAGTATCTCATCGTGCGCGCCAAGCTGGAGGAAGCGGGACTCCCGCTGCGGAAACATCTCGCCTTCGTCACCGATCCGCAGAAGGGGGCGCTCCGCCCGATCGCGAATGCGGAAGGACTCCCGGCACTCGACATCCCGGCCAACGTGGGCGGGCGCTTCAGCGTGCTGTCGCCGGTCGGGACGCTCCCCGCCGCGCTCATCGGGATCGACATCGAGGCGCTGCTGGCCGGGGCAGGGGACATGGTCGACCGCTGCAAGTCGTCGGATCTGGCGACGAACCCCGCGGGGGTCTTCGCCACGCTGCAGTGGCTCGCCGACACCAAGGGGGGAAAGCCGGTGCATGTCCTCATGCCCTACGCCGATCCGCTGCGCGACATGGCGGCCTGGTTCGTCCAGCTGTGGGCGGAGTCACTCGGCAAGGTGCGCGGAGCGGGCGATCACGTGGGGCCCACGCCTGTCCCGGCGCTCGGGGCCACCGACCAGCATTCGCAGGTACAGCTGTTCATGGAGGGGCCGGTCGACAAGACGGTGACCTTCCTCGCGGTGAAGACTCCCGAGCGCGACGTGACGATTCCCGGAGCGCACGGCGACGTCCCCGATCTGGCGTACCTGGGCGGCCACTCGCTGTGGGAGCTGCTCAACATCGAGCGGCGCGCCACCGCCGGTGCGCTGGCGACGCGCGGGCGCCCGAGCATGACCCTCACGCTCGACCAGGTCGATCCGTGGCATCTGGGGGCGCTCATGATGTTCCTCGAGATTGCCACGGCGTACGCTGGCGCGCTCTACGGCGTGAACGCCTTCGACCAGCCGGGCGTGGAGCTCGGCAAGCGCTTCACGTACGGGATGATGGGGCGTCCCGGCTTCGAGAAGGCGAAGGAGGAGTTCGAGCAGCTCCCGCGCTCCAACCCAGGGCGCGTGATTGGGTGAAATCCCCGTCGTCGCGTCCCGGTCTCGCGCGATGCAGGACCGGCACGGCGGCGGTATCTTGTCGCAGCTGAAGGCCGTTCATCCCTTACACCCATTGCCCATGTCCGAACCGATCATCGCCCATAGTGCCCTTGGCGCCGCGGTCACGCGCGTCGATTCCGCGATCACCGTGCACGACGCCTCGGTGCTGGCGACGGAACAGCTCGATGGCGTGGTGCGCGACGCGGTCTTTGGTGAGGCGGATGCGCGCGACTACGCGCGCTGGCTGCTGTGGGAGTTGGGGCAGGCGGTCGGCGTGCGCCCCGCCTCGATTCACGAGCTGTACGCCGCGCGCGGTCGCGGTGAGGTGAAGGGGGGCTTCACCGTCCCGGCGATGAACATCCGCGGGGCGACGTACGATACGGCGCGCTCGATCTTCCGCGTCGGAAAGCAGATGGAGGCCGGGGCCTTCATCCTCGAGATCGCACGCTCCGAGATCGCCTACACCGAGCAGCGCCCGGCCGAGTATGTCGCGGTCCTGATCGCGGCCGCGCTGCGCGAAGGGTTCCGCGGCCCGATCTTCATCCAGGGCGACCACTTCCAGGTGAACCACAAGAAGTACGCGGCCGATCCGGTGGCCGAGGTCAGCAACGTGAAGAAGCTGGCGGACGAGGCGATCGCCGCCGGCTTCTACAACATCGACGTCGACACGTCGACGCTGGTGGACCTGTCCTTCCCGACGCTCGACGAGCAGCAGCGCAAGAACTACGAGGAGTGCGCGGCGATCACGGCGTACGTGCGCTCGCAGGAGCCGAAGGGGGTGACCATCTCCATCGGCGGCGAGATCGGCGAAGTGGGGACGGAGAACTCCACGGTGCCGGAACTCCGCGCCTTCATGGACGGCTACAACCGCACGCTGGCGCAGGTTGCACCTGGCGCCGTCGGGCTGTCGAAGATCTCGGTGCAGTCGGGAACGTCGCATGGCGGGATCGTCCTGCCGGACGGCTCGATTGCCGCGGTGTCGCTCGACCTCAAGACGCTCGAGGACCTGTCCAAGGTTGCGCGTGACGACTACGGGATGTGCGGTGCGGTGCAGCACGGCGCCTCGACGCTCCCCGACGAGGCGTTCCATCACTTCCCGCGCACCGAGACGGGAGAGATCCACCTCGCGACCAACTTCCAGAACATGCTGTACGATCACCTCCCGGCGGGGCTGCGGGACGAGATCTACGGCTGGCTGCGGGGCAACGCCGCCGACGAGCGCAAGGCGACCGACTCGGACGAGCAGTTCTACTACAAGACGCGGAAAAAGGCGCTCGGCCCGTTCAAGAAGGAGCTGTGGAACCTCGACGCCGACACGAAGGCCAAACTGGCCGCAGCGTACGACGCGAAGTTCGCCTTCCTCTTCACGCAGTTGGGGATCGGCGGGACCAGGGCCCACGTGAAGCAGACGGTGAAGCCGCTGGCGATCCACCGCCCGATGCCGGGAACCCCCGGGCACATCGTGGTGGAGGCGGCACCGGACGACGCCTCGCTGAGCGACTAGCGAACGAAAGCGGCGGCGGGCACGCGCGCGTGCCCCGCCGCCGGCACGAACGGACGAGACAACGGCTCGAAGCCCCCCAACGGGCAGATGCCCAGGAGGTCCCATGGCTCGCAACGACGTGGACGACGATCGCGTGATCATCGAGCGCCGCTCTGGCGGCTCGACGGTGACGGCGCTCCTGGCGGGGATCGCGATCGGCGCCGGGCTCGCGCTCCTCTTCGCCCCGCAATCGGGGGAGGAAACGCGCCAGCTGATCCGGCGTCGCGCCAAGCGCGTGCGGCGCATGGCCAACGACTATGCGCACGACCTGCGTGATCGCGCCGACGACCTGCGCGACCGCGCCTCGCTCCTCGTAGACGACACGAAGGAACGGGCGCGCGGGGTCGTGGACGGGGCGCGCGAACGATACGAGGAGAAGCTGGACGAGACCCGCCGCGCCATTCGCGAGAAGCGGCGCGACCTGTCACGCGCCGTGGAAGAAGGGCGCGTCGCCGCGCGTGACGCCCGCCAGGAGCTCGAGCGCCGGCTCGCCGACGCACAGCGCAAGTCGCACGACGGCGCGAGCTCCGACGCGGAATCGTCCGCCGGCTGATCGGTCGCGCGCACGCACCGGCGGCCATTCGCACGATGACGTCGAGCCCAGAGCTCGATGTGCTGAAGGTCGTGACGACGCCGGTGAGCGCCGTCGCGCGATTCTGGGACGCGTTTCGCGACTACGCGCGGCGCGTGTGGAACAACAGCGCCGAGGACGACATCTTCTTCCTCGCCGGGGGGATTGCCTTCAACATCCTCCTGGCGGCCGTCCCGTTCGTCCTGCTCGTCGTGTCCGGGCTCGTCTTCGCCCTCGGCCTTTCCCCCGACGCGTCGCTGGCCGAGGTGCGCACGATCATCGATCGTTTCCTCCCGCCGCACGCCGAGAATCCCGAGCCGGCGATCCACGGCATCCTGGCCGAGGTCGTGAAGGCCCGGAACACGTTAGGCATCTGGGGCGCCTTCACCTTCGTCTGGTTCTCGACGCGCCTCTTCGGCTCGCTGCGCACCGTGCTCGCCGAGATCTTCGACATCGAGACCGGGCGCGGGATCATCGCCGGGAAGTGGTTCGACGTGACGATGACCGTCTACTCGTCGACGCTACTTGTGGTCTACATGGGGCTCAGCGTCTACATGGCGCTCGCCCGCACGCGGGGGAGCGCGCTGCTCGTCGAACTCGGCTTCCGTCCCGACGTGATGAGCGGGCTCGAATACGCCATCGGGCGCGTCATCGCCTTCGTCTTCATCGTCGCGACGTTCTGGGCGCTCTACAAGTACCTCCCCAATCGCAGGATCCGCTGGCAGCAGGCGCTGGTCGGCGCCCTCTCGTCCAGCTTCATGTTCGAGATCGTGCGCAACCTCTGGACGTCGTACACGAAGTCGTTCGACCCCGGATCGATCTACAGCGGGTCGGTGTACGCGGTCGTCTCGCTGGTCTTCTGGGTGTACTACGCCGCCCTGATCTTCATCATCGGGGGGGAGGTGTCGCAGGCGCACGAGCTGCGACGGGTGCGAAGGCTGCAGCGGGAGACGCTGGAAGGCTGACTCCGGTCGTCTTCTCGTCTTCTCGTCTTCTCGTCCTCTCGCCCTCTGCCCTATCTTGCGTAACGCCCATCACACTTGCGTTCGCGCCATGACCATCGATATCCGCTCAGACACCGTCACCAAACCGTCGCCCGAGATGCGGCGGGCGATCGCCGAGGCCGAGGTCGGCGACGACTTCCTCGACGGGGACCCGACGACGCGCCAGCTGGAGGAAACGGTCGCCAAGCTCCTTGGAAAGGAGCGCGCGCTCTTCTTCCCGTCGGGGACGATGGCCAACCAGTGTGCCATCTGGACCCTGGCCGAACGCGGGACGGAGATCTACGCCGACTACGGCTCCCATATCAACGACTGGGAGATGGTCGGCGCCGCGGCGATCGCCGGCGTGCAGCTGCGGACGGTGCAGGGCGACGGGCCGATGATGGATGCGCAGTCGCTCGAGCGTGCCTTCCGCGCGCCGTCCGCGAGCGCGCCGCGCGCCTCGCTGGTCTGCCTGGAGAACACGCATAACGGCGCCGGCGGACTCGTGACGCCACTGGCCGGGATCCGCGCCATGCACGACGTGGCACGCAACCACGGCTGCGCGGTGCACCTCGATGGCGCGCGGCTGTGGAACGCTTCCGCCGCGTCGGGGACGCCGTTGCACGAGTTCGCGCGCTACGCCGACACCGTCATGGTCTCGTTCTCCAAGGGGCTGGGGGCTCCCGCCGGTGCGGCACTCGTCGGGACCGACGAGGTGATGGAACGCGCCAACGAGCATCGCAAGCGCCTGGGTGGCGTGATGCGGCAGAGCGGAATCCTCGCGGCCGGGGCGCTCTACGGCGTCAACCACAATCGCGACCGCCTGCTCAAGGATCACGAGCACGCCACCGAGTTTTCGCTCATCGTCGACCGGGCCATCGCCGCGACCATCGTCCCGCCCGACAGCAACATCGTGATGATCGACCTGGCGCCCGGCCTCTCCGCGCACGACGTGGTACGGCGCGTGGCCGAGTACGGCGTGAAGGTGGGGGTGTGGACGCCCACGCGCATTCGGGCGGTGCTGCATCTCGACGTCTCCACGGCGCAGGTCGAGGAGGCGGGCGAAGCGGTCCTCTCCGGGCTCGATGAGGCGTGGCGCGCGCTGGGCGATACCAGCGAGTGGCCGGCGGTTCCCTCCAAGTAGCGTGGGGCAAGCGGGAGGCGCGCGCGGTTGTCGCGGCGACGCTCCCCGACTAGACTTCTCGTCGCTCCAGGTCCCGGAGGGCGTGAGCGCGCCAACCCCGTGAGGACCCCGAAGGTAGCAGCGGTACGCGATGTCGAGCGTTGCTTCGTCAGACCTGGAGTATTCGCGCGGGTGCTCGTAAGAGCCCCGCGCGATTTTCTTTTCCGGCGACTCGTGCCCCCGACGTCGCGCAGCACTCCCGCCATCCGCTCGCCGGGGCCAATTTGGAGGAGCCAGACGGCGCGCGCGTCGCCCGCCCCCGCGGGCTAGCCACGATCGCGCGGTTCTCGTCTTCTCGTCCTCTCGTCTTCCCCCGAGTGATCGCCCTCGCCCGCAAGTACCGCCCGCGCAACTTCGCCACCGTCGCGGTCCAGTCGCACGTCTCCAACACGCTCAAGGGGGCGATTGCCCGCGGGCGCGTGGCGCACGGCTACTTGTTGTGCGGGCCGCGTGGCGTGGGCAAGACGACGCTGGCGCGCGTGCTCGCGATGGCGCTCAACTGCGAGAACAAGCGCGCCGACGGCGAGCCGTGCGGCGAATGCAGCAGCTGCACGCGCATCTGGAGCGGCGGCGCCTCGCTCGACGTCGTGGAGATCGACGCGGCGTCCAACCGCGGCGTCGACGACGCCCGCGAGCTGCGCGAGCGCGCGATGTACGCGCCGTCCGGTGAGGGGCGCTACAAGGTCTACATCGTCGACGAGGCGCACATGCTCACGCGCGAGGCGTGGAATGCGCTCCTCAAGATCCTCGAGGAACCGCCGCCGCGCGTCGTCTTCGTCTTTGCGACCACGGAACCGCAGAAGATCGCGCAGGCCGCGGCGCCGGTGCTCTCGCGGCTGCAACGCTTCGACTTCCGGCGCATGGGGCCGGGGGACATTCGCGAGCGCGTGGGCGCCGTCCTCGCCGAGGAAGGGGTGGCGGCAGAGCCGGAGGCGCTGGGGATGATCGCACGTGCGGCCGACGGCTCGATGCGCGACGCGCTCTCGCTCACCGACCAGGTGTTGGCGTTAGGCGACGGCGGCGTCACCGCGCTGCGCGTGCGTGAGGCCCTGGGGCTGGTGGCCGAGGACGAGTACATCGCGCTGCTCGACGTGATCGCCGAGCGGCGCGCAGGGGACGTCTTCACGATGGTGGGGCGGCTGGTCGAGCTGGGGGTCGACCTGGGGCAGTTCCTCGCCGGGCTGGGGGACATCCTGCGCGCGCAGCTGGCGCTGGCGTTAGGCGCAAAGGACGTCGACGTGAGCGCTGCGGCGCGCGAGGCGCTGGTGGAGCGCAAGGACCGGCTGGGAACCGGCGACCTGCTGCGCATGCTGAATGCGGTGGCGGAGTTGGAGCCGCGCTTCCGGCGCAGCGGGCAGCAGCAGCTCCTCCTCGAAACGCTCCTCGTGCGCTTCGCTCTGCTCGACCGCACGCTCGACCTCGAGGCGGTGCTGCGTGAGGTTGGAGGCGGTGGTGGTGGCGGAGGCGGCGGTGCGCCGGCCCCGCGTCCGCAGCCCGGGGCGCGCCCCGCGCCGAGTGGTGGCGAATCTCGCGGCGGCTATCGCGCCGGCCCGCCCGTGGCCAGCGATTCCTCGGCGCCGCCGGAGCGAATCCCGCGGCCGGAGCTCCGTCGCGAGACCCCGGTCGACACCCCTCGCGTGCAGGAACGAATTCCTCCGCCGCCGGGCGAGGGCCCCCCGTCGCGTGGCGGGATGCCCGCCCGAAGCGAACGCCCGTCGCCTCCCCGTATGGAGGCGGGGCCCGGGCTCGAAGTGGAGCAGGGGGGGACGGCCACCATGGCCCCGCCGTCCCTCGCGGCGGAGCGCTCCGAGCCGGTTGCGGCGCGACGTCCGTCACCATCGTCCGCCGCGAACGGTGGTTCGCCGGCGATCGCGTCGCTCGACATCAACCACCTCGTCGAGCGGTGGGACG
Source organism: Gemmatimonadaceae bacterium (assembly GCA_046327755.1). GTDB lineage: Bacteria > Gemmatimonadota > Gemmatimonadetes > Gemmatimonadales > Gemmatimonadaceae > SCN-70-22. Next base: position 342,014 of record JAXLXW010000004.1, on the reverse strand, counting down.
ACATCCTGGCCGAAATCCGCCGCGAACGCCCCATCGTCGGGACATTGCTCGAGCGAGCCATTCCGACCGCGGTCACCTCGTCGGGGGTCATCTCGCTCCAGATGGAGGAGTCCGGGGCGTTCGAGAACCTCGCGGCCAAGGCCAAGGAGCTGACCGCCGCGCTCTCGCAGCACATCCCGGGGCTGTCGCGTGTACAGCTCCTTCCACCGACGCACGCCAAGGACACCGGCCCGCGCCGCATGACCGCCGAGTCGATCAAGTCGGAAACGCTCGTGGCACTGCGGAAGAAGGACCCGGTGCTGGCCGCAGCGATCGACGAACTCGATCTCGACCTGATTGGCTGACCGACTTCCCGTCGTCGCGGCGGTTGTCTGGCAGCTCGCATCGACGTAACCAACGACAGGACAGGCGTTTCACACACATGGCCGACATCTTCAAGATCCTGCAGCAGGCGCAGCAGATGCAGTCCAAGATGCAGGAGATGCAGGAAGAACTGGCGCAGCGTTCCGTGACCGGGACCTCGGGCGGCGGGATGGTCGCCGTGGAGGCGGACGGGAAGGGGACGGTGAAGAAAGTCCGCCTCGACCCGACGGTGGTGAACCCCGCCGACGTGGAAATGCTCGAGGATCTCATCGTGATTGCCGTCGCCGACGCCCAGAAGAAGGCGAACGAGCTTGCGCAGGGCGAGATGGGGAAGCTGGCGGGGGGGCTCAACCTCCCGTTCCCCTTCAAGCTCCCGTTCTGACGCCCGCGCCACGGTGTCGGCAATCGACGAACTCGCGGCCGAGCTGGCCAAGCTCCCCGGGATCGGGCGCAAGACGGCGCTCCGACTCACCTATCACCTCCTCAAGCAGCCGCGCGAGCGGAGCATCCGGCTGGCGCACGCCCTGGAGACGCTCGCCGAGCGCGTTCACCCCTGTCCGCGGTGCTTCAACCTGACCGAGGAGGCGGAATGCGCCATTTGCCGCGACCCAAGACGTGACGCTGGGGTGATCTGCGCCGTCGAAGAAGCAGCGGATATCGGCGCAATCGAGCGCGCCGGCGAATTCCGGGGGCGGTATCACGTCCTCGGCGGGCGCATTTCGCCGCTGGATGGGATGGGACCCGAGGACCTGACTATCACGGCCCTCGAGCGCCGGGTAACCGGTGGGGCGATACGCGAAGTGATCGTGGCAACGAACCCGAGTGTGGAAGGCGATGCGACGGCGTTGTACCTCCAGCAGGTGCTGGCGCCGTCAGGGGTGCGCGTGACGCGCCTCGCGCGTGGCCTTCCGATGGGGGGCGACCTGGAGTATGCCGATGGGATCACCATCGCACAGGCGCTGTCGGCACGTCGGGAGATGACTTGAGGGAATCGAGACCAGGTGCAATGCGGAAAGGATCGTTGATGTCGCTCGGGGTGATCGGGGGCTTCCTCGCGGGATTCGCGCTGTGGAGCCGGCAGCAGCGTGCCGATCGCCGACACTTGTTCAGCGCCAACCCGGTGCGCCGACTCGCCGCGCTGGGCTACCTGCGCACGCAGGAGGACGACCAGGCGGTGACGCTGCTGCGCGAATACCTGGCGTGGGAGACCACGCCGGAGTTGCGGCGGCGCGCCCGCCGGATCCTGCGGCGGATGGAGCAGTCGCTGGACCGGTCGATCGAGCGGTCGGCCGAAGGGGCGGCGGCGCGTGCCGCCACGCTGGCGGCGGAGCGAAGCGGCACGCGTCCCGACGCGTCCGCGCCGCAACGCTCGATCGCCTGACCTGATCCCATCGCCTCCCCGAACGCACGTTCCCGTCGTCCTACATGCGCATGCCCATCGGAGCTTCGAGCTGGTCGTTCACGGAAGAGGACTTCAGCGCCCTCACACAGGTGCTGCAGCGCTTCCTGTTCGACAGCAACGCGCGCTGCGCCCTCCTGGTCGACCGGAGCGGACAGCTGGTGACCTTCGCCGGTGACCGCCCCACCTTCGACGTGACCGCGTTCGCGACGCTGACGGCGGCCGACTTCTCGGCCAACGACCAGCTCGCGCGCCTCATCGGCGAGAGCGACTTCAACACCCTCTTTCACCAGGGGGAGAAGGAGTCGATGCTGCTGGCGGACGTGGCGCGCCGCGTGATCCTCGTGGCGCTCTTCGACAACCGGACCACCCTCGGGCTGGTACGCCTCAAGATGCGCGCGATCGTCGATGAACTCGGGCGGCTCATCGAGCGCTCGCTGCAGCGTTCGCACCCGTCCAATCCGCAGCGGCAACCGCTGCTGGGCGATGTCGATGACGAGATCGACCGTCTCTTCCAGTAACGCGCGCGACCCGGAGAGACTGCGATGTCGATGATCAACTACGCCTCGCGCGAGATCAACTGCAAGCTCGTGTACTACGGGCCGGGGCTTGGCGGGAAGACGACGAATCTCGAGCACGTCTACAAGAAGGTTGCGCCCAGCACGCGCGGCAAGCTCATCTCGCTGGCCACCGAGAGCGAGCGCACGCTCTTCTTCGACTTCCTCCCCGTCGACCTGGGGACCATTCGCGGCTTCAAGACGCGCTTCCACCTCTACACCGTCCCCGGACAGGTGTACTACAACGCGTCGCGAAAGCTCATCCTCAAGGGCGTGGATGGGATCGTCTTCGTGGCGGACTCGCAGGTGGACCGCATGGAGGCGAACCAGGAGTCGATGCAGAACCTGTATGACAACATGGCCGAGTACGGCTATGACCTGACGCGGATGCCCTTTGTCATCCAGTACAACAAGCGCGACCTCCCCAACGCGGCACCGCTGTCCGAGCTTCAGATGGCGCTGAATCCGGGGTGGGAGGTGACGGAGCCGGCGCGTCAGCGCATCACTCCCGACACGTGGCATGCCGGGGAGAACCTCGTCGAGCAGCTGCCGACTGGCGAATGGGTGGAACGGGCCCCTTATTTCGAGGCGGTAGCCGTGACGGGCGACGGTGTTTTCGATACGTTGAAGGCGATCTCGAAACTCGTCCTGAAGGCGTTGTCGTAGCGCCCCCTGCTTGCCCGCGGTATCTCCCGCGTCCCACGCCGTGCTGAATCTCCCGAACGCGATCACTGCCGCCCGCATCGCCTCCACCCCGCTGATCGCTGCCCTGGTGGTCAACGCCGGGTGGCAGTTGCGGCTGACGGCGTGGATCCTGTTCGTCGCCGCGGCGGTGACCGATTATGTCGACGGCAAGCTGGCGCGCGACCGCAACCTCGTCACCAACCTCGGCAAGCTGCTCGACCCGCTCGCCGACAAGATGCTCCTCCTGGCGACGCTGGTCCCGATGTACTGGCTCTGCCGCGACACGGCGCTCTGGGCGTCGCTCCCCAAGCCCGACGCGTGGGCCGCCGGGCAGACCGTCGGCCCGGTGCTCTCGGGAGCGCGCGTCGCCTATCCGTTCGTGACGCCGCTGGGGCTGGTGGGGCTCCCCTTCTGGATCATCGCCGTCGTCCTCGGGCGCGAACTGTTCATGACGCTCTTCCGCCAGTTTGCTGCGCAGCGAGGCGTCGTCATCTCGGCGATCGGGCCGGCCAAGTGGAAGACCGGCTTCCAGTCGGTGTGGGTGGGTGCGGCCTTCTTCTGGTTCTGGGCGTCGTCGGCCGCGGTCGAGCACCGGTGGACCGGAAGCGCGTGGAACGCCTTCGCGATGTTCAACGGGATCGTCGGCGTGGTCTCGATGATCGGCGCGGTACTCCTCACGCTGTACTCGCTCTACCTGTACCTCCAGCGCTACGGCGGCCTCCTCGTGCGCCCCGGCAACCACCAGCAGCACGCCCGCTGATCGAGGTGTCGGTCCAGCACTCCCGGGCCCGGACGCTGGACGGGAGGCTCCCCGCGGTGCCCGACTGCCGTTGCCCCGACGCAGTCCCCGCGCGCCGTGTCCCGCGCCGCGTTCGTTAGGATCTCCGCGTTCGCCACTCCCGTCTCCTGTCTCCCGTCGGCCCTTCCGTGCATCTCGAAATCGTCACGATCGGCGACGAGCTCCTGCTCGGCCTCACCATCGACACCAACGCCGCCTGGCTGGCGCGCGAACTTGCGGCTGACGGTGTGAGCATCGTGCGGCGCGCGTCGGTGGGCGACGACGCCGCGATGATCGCCGCCGCGGTGCGTGATGCGCTCGATCGCTCGGGGGCGGTGATCACGACCGGAGGGCTTGGTCCAACGGCCGACGACATGACCAAGCCGTCGATCGCCGAGCTGTTCGGGCGGGCGATGGTCTTCGACGAGGGGCGCTGGGAGGCGCTCAAGCAGCTGTGGCGCGACCGGGGGCGCCCGGGTGAGCTCCCCGAGTCCAACCGGCAGCAGGTGATGATCCCGGAGGGGGCGCGCGTCCTCACCAATCGGCACGGAACGGCGCCGGCCATCTTCCTCGAGGATGAACGCGGGCGGTGGGTGGCGATGCTCCCCGGCGTGCCGCGTGAGATGCGCGGAATCTTCGCCGAGGAGCTGCGCCCGATCATCCGCGAACGACTGGGCGATGCGCGCGCCGTGGTGCGAACCCGGACCGTGCGTACGACCGGCGTGGCCGAATCGCAGCTCCCCACGCTGCTGGGCGATGCGGTGCGCGGCGTGGATGGGATGTCGCTCGCCTACCTGCCCGGGCAGGAGGGGGTCGACTTGCGACTGACGGTGCGAGGCGCGGCCCCCGACGCGGCCGACGCGCGCCTGGCCGCGGGGTGCGCCGTCCTGGCCGAGCGCGTGGGGAGGTACGTCTACGCCGACCAGGCCTCGACCGACCTGGCGGAGGTCGTGCTGGGGCTGTGCCGCACCCGCGGATTGCGACTGGCGGTGGCCGAGAGCTGCACCGGCGGGCTCCTGGGTGGTCGCCTGACGGCGATTGCCGGGGCCAGCGACGTCTTGCTGGGAGGCATCATCGCCTACGACAACGCAGTCAAGCGCGCGGCGCTCGGCGTCCCCGGAGAGATGCTGGCGCGCGTCGGGGCGGTGAGCGAGGAGGTGGCCCGGGCGATGGCGTCCGGAGTCCGCGAACGGCTTGGCGCCGACATCGGCGTCGGCATCACCGGGGTGGCCGGGCCGGGGGGCGGGAGCGCCGACAAGCCGGTCGGCACCGTCTGGATTGCCGTCGACCTGCGCGGCACGGTTCGGACCTTCGGCGGGAAGCTGATCGGCGACCGGAGCGAGGTCCGCTACCGCGCCACGCAGGCGGCGCTCGACCTGGTGCGCCGGGAACTCACCCCGGAGTAGCGCGAGATCGGGCACCGAGAACTGCCGATCTGGCGCGCGAGAACGGGCACAGGCGTTGCCCCAGCCGTAGGCGTCGGTCGAGATTTCGAATGCCTGCATTGCCTGAGCGCGGCATCGCGCCTCCTGCCCCCACTCCCGGGTGCGCCGGACGGCGTGGTGAGCGCGGGCGGCGTGCGTGAAACCCACTGGGCCAGAACCGAGTAGGCGTGAACCATATGAGCGATTCCCAGAGCCCCGAGCCGGGCGCGACGCAGGAGCCGGAGGCACCGGCTGGTGAGCATGAGGTGCAGAACGCCGCGGGCGACACCGCGACGCTCGCCTCGCACGAGGATCTGCATCGCGCGATGGACGAACAGCGCGACAAGTACCTTCGCCTCGCGGCCGAGTACGACAACTTCCGCAAGCGCGCGGTGCGCGAGCGGCAGGAGGCCGGGTGGCGTGCACAGGGCGACCTCGTCTCCGGGCTCATCGACGTCATCGATGACGTGATGCGCTTTGCGCACGTCGATCCGGAGAAGACCGATGCGCGCACGGTGGTCGACGGCGTCGCGATGGTGGAGAAGAAGCTCTTCAAGTCGCTGGCCGGTCACGGTCTCGAGGTGGTGAACCCGGTCGACCACAAGTTCGACCCGGCGTTGCACGAGGCGATCACCACGGTCGCCGCCGCCACGCCCGACGAGGATGATCTCGTGGCGCAGGTGTACCAGCTCGGCTTCGTGTTCCGGGGGCAGTTGCTGCGCCCGGCGCGCGTGGTCGTGAAGCAGTGGAACGGTTGATCCGCCGTTAGGCACGCATGGCACCCACCAAGGACTACTACGCGGTGCTCGGTGTCTCCTCGACCGCTGCGGCCGAGGAGATCAAGAAGCAGTACCGCCGCCTGGCCAAGAAGTACCACCCGGACGCGAACCCCAACGATCCGAAGGCGGCGGACCGCTTCAAGGAGATCTCCGAGGCGTACCAGGTCGTCGGCGACGCCGAGAAGCGCAAGCAGTACGACGACATGCGCCGGCTGGGCGCCTTCGGGGGCTTTCCTCCCCCGGGCACTCGCCAGCGTCCGGGCGGCCCGCGCCCCGGGCCCGGGACGACGGGGCAGACCGGGCAGGCGGGGGCACCCGGGGGCGCCGACTTCCGCTTCCAGGACTTCGACGTCGGCGGCCTTGGGGGACTGGGTGACCTGTTCGGCTCGATCTTCGGCGGGCAGCAGGGAGGCGGCACTCGCGGTCGCCAGCGCGCGCAGGAACAGGGGCAATCGGTCGAGACGACGCTGGAGGTCCCGTTCCGCACGGCGGCGAGCGGCGGGAAGGTCCCGATCGAGCTCGAGGTCAACGAAGAGTGCGCCACGTGCAACGGCAACGGCGCGGCGCCCGGCGCGACGATCCGGAGCTGCCCCGAGTGCAACGGGCGCGGCACCATCTCGTTTGGGCAGGGCGGCTTTGCCGTGAATCGTCCGTGTCCGATGTGCATGGGGCGCGGGCAGGTGCCCAGCGAACGGTGCGCCACCTGCAACGGAGCGGGCGAGGTGCGGACGCGGAAGAAGGTCCTGATCACCGTCCCCCCCGGCGCCGACACCGGGACGAAGATCCGGCTCAAGGGGCAGGGGGGGCGCGGGGCCAACGGCGGCCCCGCGGGCGACCTCGTGATCACGCTGCAGGTGCAATCCGACCGCTTCTACAAGCGCGAGGGGCTCGACCTGCTGGCCACCGTTCCGCTCAACATCGCGCAGGCGACGTTAGGCACGAAGATCTCCGTGCGCACGCTCGACGGGAAGAAGGTGACCATCCGCATCCCGGCGGGGACGCCGAGCGGGAAGCGCTTCCGCATCCGTTCACAGGGGATCGAGAAGGAAGGGCAGGTGGGAGACCTGATCGTCGAGACGAGCATCATTGTCCCGGACAAGCTCTCGGAGGAACAGGAGCGGCTGCTTCGGGAGTTTGCGGAGGCGGGAGGGTTGAAGTTCTGAGCGCGGACGGAGGACGGGAGACGGGAGACGGGAGTGGGGCCCCCCGGGGGGGCCGGCGCCCGGTCACTTTTCGCTTCGGCGGGTGCGTGGGACGTGGAGGGGGCGTATTGTCTGGGGGTACGTGACGACGAGGAGCGCGCGATGAGGAGCGAACGGCGAAGCCGGTGGGTGGGGGCGGTGGGAGTGGCGTTGCTGCTGGCGGGGTGCGCGAGGGCGGCGGCGCCGGCGCGCGGCGGGGACACCTCGCAGGCGCGACGAGGTCCGCTCATCATCGCGCATCGCGGGGCGAGCGGGCATCGGCCGGAGCACACGCTGGCCGCCTACGCGCTGGCGATCGACATGGGGGCCGACTTCATCGAACCCGATGTCGTGATGACGAGGGACCGCGTCCTCGTCGCGCGGCATGAGAACGAGATCGGCGGGACGACCGACGTCGCGGCGAAGTTCCCCGAACGCAAGCGGACGAAGGTGATCGATGGCGAGTCGGTGGAAGGGTGGTTCACCGAGGACTTCACGCTGGCCGAACTCAAGACATTGCGGGCGCGCGAGCGGTTGCCGCAGCGCTCGCGCGCGTGGGATGGTCAGTTCGAGGTGCCCACGCTCGACGAGATCCTGACCCTCGTGCGCCGGCGCGAGCGCGAGGTGGGGCGCACGATCGGCGTCTATCCCGAGACCAAGCACCCGACCTACTTCCGCTCGATCGGGATGCCGCTCGAGGACTCGCTGCTCGCCGTGCTGGGGCGCCACGGCTTTCGCGGGAAGGGCGACGCGGTCTTCATCCAGTCGTTCGAGGTGGGCAACCTCAAGGCCCTTCGGTCGCGGACGACGATCCGGCTCGTGCAGCTCATCAACCTCGACGGCGTTCCGCCAGACATTGCAGCTGCCGGCGGCAGGACGTCGTACGCCGACATGATCACCGCCGAGGGGCTGCGAGACGTTGCGCGATACGCCGACGCGATCGGGGCGCACAAGTGGCTGGTGCTCTCGCGCGAGGCGGCGGGCGACACGTCGCGGGCGACGTTCGTGGTCCGCAACGCGCATGCGGCGGGGTTGCTGGTGCACGTGTGGACGATGCGGTCGGACACGCGTGACCTGGCGCCGGGATTTCGCGGCGACGCGGCGGCGGAGTGGCGGGCGTTCGCGGCGGTTGGGGTGGACGGGATCTTCGGAGACTTTCCCGATGTCGGGGTGGGGGCGTTGCGGCGGTGAGGGGGCGTGAGGGTGGGTGTGGCGCACCAGATATTCAACACAGAGTCTGCTGAGGGGAGATGCACCCGGGTGGCCCGCATCCCAGCGCTTCCCCTCGGCGTGCTCTGTGTCAACCGGTCTTCAGCGTACCCATGCGCTCACCTCCACCCCATTCGTGTCAACAAAGAAAAGGACCCAGCATCCTCGGATGCCGGGCCCCTCGCACTCCCCGACTGCAGCGCGCGCGCCTCAGGCCGCCCGCACCGGCAACCCCGAGCGCATCCCCGCCGCGCGCTCGATGAACCCACCCCCTAACACTCGGCTGCCTTCGTACAGCACCAGCGACTGCCCCGGCGTGATCGCCGACACCGGCTCGTCGAGCGCCAGTTCGACCTCGTCGCCGTCGAGGCGAATGATCTCCCCTGTCGCGGCCGGCGCGCGATGACGCACCTGGACCGCTACGCGGGTCCCGACGCTGGGCCGATCGACCAGCCAGTTCACCTCGCGCGCGACGACGCCGCGCCCGAGCAGCGCCTCACGCGGGCCGATCACGACCGCCCGCTCTGTGGGGTGGATGGCGATGACGAACATCGGCTCGGCAAAGCCCCCCGGGACGCCGCGCCGCTGCCCGATGGTGTAGCGCGCGTAGCCGTCGTGCTCTCCCACCACGCGTCCGTCGGCGAGGCGAATGGGGCCGCGCGCCAGGGCCGGCGCGTCGTCGCCGAGTCGCTGGCGGATGATGCGCGTATGATCGCCGTCGGGGACGAAGCAGATGTCCTGCGACTCGACCTTGTCGGCGACGATCAACCCTAACGAGCGCGCCACGTCGCGCGTCTCCGCCTTGGTCTGGTGCCCCACCGGCAGGAGCATCCGCTGCACCACCGCGCGATCGATCCCCCACAGGAAGTAGGTCTGGTCCTTCGACAGGTCGACGCCACGGTGCAGTTCGCCGTTCACGATGCGCGCATAGTGCCCGGTGGCGATCCACTCGGCGTCGATCGCGTCGGCCTTGCGCAGGAGGTCGCGGAACTTGGTGAAGGTGTTGCACCGCACGCAGGGGATGGGGGTGCGCCCCGCCGCGTACTCCTGCACGAAGTTGTCCACGACATCGTGCCCGAAGGCACTCTCCAGGTTGAGGACGTAGTGCGGGATCCCCAACGATTCGCAGACGCGCCGGGCGTCGTTCACCGAGTCGAGCGAGCAGCAGGGCTTGTCGGGGACCTCATCGCCGTAGCAGAAGAGCTTCATCGTCGCCCCGACGACGTCGTAGCCCCGCGCGTGCAGCAGCGCCGCGGCGACCGAAGAATCGACGCCCCCCGACATTGCGACGAGTACCCGCCCGCGCGCCGCCATCGTCAGGCGACTTGTCCGCTGAGTCGGCGGGCCTTGTCGATCAGGGCGGGGAAGAGCTCCGCCACGCGCGCGATCCCGTCGTCGGTGGACAGGGCGCCGAGCGACATCCGCACCGCGGCGGCGCCCAGGCGCGGCTCCACGCCTAACGCCGACAGGACGTGCGACGGCGTCACGCTCCCGCTCTGGCACGCCGAGCCGGCAGAGCAGGCGACCCCCTGCAGGTCGAGCGCCATCAGGAGCGACTCGCTGTCCGTTCCCGGGACGGAGAGGTTGAGGATGTGCGGCGCGCGCGGTGCCCCGCGCCCGTGCACGAGCGCGTCCGGGATGCGCGCGAGAAAGGCCGCCTCGAGACGGTCACGCAGCGCCTCCAGCTTCGCCCACGACGCTTCGCGCTCCTCGACCGCCAACTCGGCCGCGCGCGCGAGTCCGACCGCCATCGCGACGTTCTCGGTCCCGGGGCGACGCCCGCGATCCTGCGAGCCGCCGAACATCAGCGGGACCAGCGGTGTCCCGCGCCGGATGAACATCGCCCCGATCCCCTTCGGCGCCCCGATCTTGTGCCCGGAAATGGTGAGCGAGTCGAACGGCATCGTGCGCGCGTCGATCGCGACCTTCCCGAAGGCCTGAACCGCATCGGTGTGGAAGAGCGCTCCGACCGACTTGGCGCGCTCGACCAGCGGGGCCATCTCCTGCACCACGCCGATCTCGTTGTTCACCCACATCACGCTGGTCAGGGCCACCGAGGCGTCCATCGCCGCGTCGTACGCATCGCGCACGACAAGACCGGAGCGATCCACGCCGACCATCCGCTCCTCCCCCCCCTCGTGCGCCACTTCGTGCACTGCGGCCAGGACGGCCTTGTGCTCGATGGTTGTCGAGACGACCGCCGGGCGCGAGGAACGAAGCGCGCGCCAGCTTCCCAGAATGGCGAGGTTGTCCCCTTCGGTGCCGCCGGACGTGAAGCAGATCTCGTCCGGGTTGGCGCCGAGCGAGTGCGCCACGCGCTCCCGTGCCTCATCGAGCGCCGTCCGAGCCTCCCGCCCCCACTTGTGGACGCTGGAAGGGTTCCCGAATCGCGGGCCGAAGAAGGGGAGCATCGCCTCGAGCACTTCCTGGCGAACCGGAGTGGTGGCGGCGTGATCGAGATAGACGGGGATGCGCATGGTCGGAGGAAAATACCGCAATCGAAGGGGAGCCAGTACCCCAGGGGAATGCGCGGTCCCCTCGCCCGAAGCGACCGGCTGCTCCGTGCGCGGCCACGCAGGTCTTCCGTCCCGCCCCAGCCTCAGTCCAGCACCAGCTTCCCTCGCTTGAAGCGGTGCACTGCCGCGGCGTCGAGCACGAGCGCGATCGCCCCGACCACCGCGGCGATGCGGAAGGCGAGCGCCTCGATCCCCAGCTTTCCCACGCCGGCCAGCACGCGCATCTGGAAGTCCGGGGTGGTCAACTGCGCGAAGAGGACGGGGGCCATCATGAGCAGGAGAATGATGATCCCGAACGTTTGCTGGGCCTGGCGCACCGTGGCCGCCTTGAGCGAGACGAAGACGCCGATCCCGGCGATGAAGAACGAACCCGCGGCAATGAGCGAGAAGACGGCGGCGATGCGCGTCAGCGGCATGGTGAGGAGGTGCCCCTCGTAGTGGCGCACGTTCACCACGATCCATCCGATGACGAGGTTGATCGACGCGAAGGTGAAGCCGTACAGCACGGCCGCGAGGATCTTCCCCATCACGATGGCCGCGTCGGGGAGTCGAGAGGCGAGGAGCGTCTCGAGCGTGTGGCGCTCACGCTCGCCGGCGACCGAATCGGCGATGAGCGTCGACGTCATGCTCGTGGTGAGGAGCGGCCAGTAGAAGAACATGAGCGGGGAGGTGAGCCACGTCGCCCCCAGCTGCAACGGCGAGATGACGCCGAGGAAGAGGATGACGACCAGGACCGACCACCCGCCGCGCTTGAAGCGCAGGAGCTGGTCCAGGATCTCCAACCATTCCTTGCGGGTCACCGTCAGCACGTCCTGGATCATCGCCGACCCTCCATGCGCCCGGGGTCGTTCCCGTCGCCCGACGGGGTGTCGCTGGTGACCAGTTCGAGGAAGACGTCCTCGAACGACGCGCGGTCGCGGCGCACCTCCTCGATGCGCACGCCGTGGGTGACGAGCCACGCGACGATCGTCGGGACGTCACCGTCAGGCGCAATGCGCACGGCGATGCCATCGCCGCGGCGTTCCACTCCCGCCACCACCGGACTCGAGGCCAGCGCCTCGAGGATGGCGTCGTCGAGCCCAGTTCCCGTGACGTGCACGACCGGGGCCCCGCGCGCGGCGCGCAGCGCCTGCGGCGCCCCGAAGTCGAGCAGTTGCCCCTTCCGGATCACGCCGACCAGTGCACACAGCCGCTCCGCCTCGGCCAGGTTGTGCGTCGTCAGGAAGATCGTGACCCCTTCCTGCTGCGCGAGCTTCACGAGGTCGTCGCGCAGCGACGCCGATGCCACGGGGTCGAGTCCGGCCGTCGGTTCGTCGAGGAAGACGAGCGGGGGGCGGTGGAGGACGGCACGCGCGATGGCCAGCTTCTGCTTCATCCCGCGGCTCCACCCGCCCACCGGCTCGTCGCGGCGGTCCCAGAGCCCGAACTGCGACAGCAACTCGCGGATGCGCGCCTGGCGCTCACCCCCCGGCATGCGCCACGCCCGCGCGTAGAAGTCGAGGTTCTGCAGCGCCGACAGCCGTTCGTACACGCCGTTGTGCTCGAGGAGCGCACCGGCCTGCGCGCGGACCTCGCCGCCGTGCAGTCGCGGGTCCAGCCCAAACACCTCGGTGCTCCCCTCCGTGGGGTCGAGGAGGCCGAGGAGGACGCGTATCACCGTCGTCTTCCCCGCGCCGTTAGGCCCCAGGAAGCCGAAGACGATCCCCCGGGGAACCTCGAAGGTGAGTCGGTCGAGTGCACGCACCTTGGGAAAGTCGCGCACCAGGCCGGAGACGCGAATCGCCGGAGCCGTCATGCCGTCGGCGTTGCGGGGAGCGCACGCAGCGCGGCGCGCACTGGGGCGGCGTCCAGCCCGTCGATGCGGAGCGGGAGGGCGACGAGTTCGTACTCCCCGGGGGGGACGCGCGAGAGGTCCAGGTTCTCCAGCACATACGCCCCGCCGGCAAAGACGCGGTGGTGCACGTCGAGCGCCTTGCTCTCCCGGTCATCGACCGAGGGACAGTCGACGCCGAGGAGCCGAAGCCCACGGTTGAGCAGGACATCGACGCACTGCGTGGTCAGCACCGGCCAGCTGCGCGGAAACGCGCCGTCGGCGATGCAGCGCCCCGTTTGGAGGAGGAGGCGCTCCACGCGCGCGTCGTCCGCCAGCCCCAACTGCGCAAAGTGCATGGGGCCGTCGTGCAACGTCGCATCGACCACCACGCAGCGACCCACGAACGCGTCGAGCGGGAGTTCATGCGAGGCGGGCCAGCCATCGCGCACGTGCAACGGGGCATCGGCGTGCGTCCCCACGTGCGGGCTGCCCGAGATGCACGACAGGTTCACGCTCGACCCCTCGGCAACGCGCGCCGTCCAGAGGCAGTCGAACGGCGTGTCGCCCGGCCACTCGGGAGTTCCGGGGCGCAGGAGGATGCTGATGTCGTGGAGCGTCCCGTCGATATGCGGGCCGTCCGGGACGGCGGGTATCGGCATGAGAGGGGGCTATCCGCGGGGAAGCAGGTGGCGCAGGGACCATCGCGGCGAGCAACAGCTCGCTGGCGACGATGATGCGGTCAGAACGTCGAGACGTCGAGAGTCACGAGGTCGTCGACGCGCATCGTCTCGGTCGTGTAGAACGGCTCGCCGTAGCGCGTGCGGATGAGCGAGCCGTAGTGCGCCGCCTGGTGCCGCACGATCTCGTACAGCGGCTCGCCGTTGGGATAGACTTCGCCCGCCTGCACGGCGTCGTCGAACTGCGACCGGTAGCAGCGGATGGCGGCGAGCTTGTCGTCGAGCGTGTCGCTGATGTCCACGACGAAGGTCGGCTTGAGGTAGTCCTCGCGGTACGTGATGCAGTGCACGACCTTGTGCGGGCGAAACGGGGCGAGGTCGTCCTCGAGCTTGCGCAGTCCCGCGACGAAGGTCGCGTCGCGAATGAGCTCAGCCGCAACGCGGTGGTCGGGATGGCGGCCGAACGGGGCGGGGGCTGGCGCAATGACGATGCGCGGCTGCAGCCGGCGAAGGGCGCGCGCCACGAGTCGCCGCGTCTCCGGCGTGTTGGTGATCCCCGAATCGGGGAGTCCGAGCGTCTCGCGCGTGGTGACGCCGAGGATCTCGTTGGCACGCGCGGCCTCTGCGGCGCGCAGCTCGGGGGTCCCGCGCGACCCCATCTCCCCCGCGGTGAGGTCGAGGATCCCCGTGCGCCGGCCGGCGCGCGACGCCTTGATCAGCGTCCCGCCGCAGGTGAGTTCCGCGTCGTCGGGATGCGCGACGATCGCCAGGAGGTCGAGTGGCATGGGAGAGAATCTAGAGGCCCGCTCAGGTGGGGTCGACGGCCTCGGCCGGCGCCCGCGCGTGGGACGGCACGCCCCTACTCGTAGCGCAGCGCCTCCACCGGATCGAGCATGGCAGCGCGGCGGGCGGGGATGAGGCCGAAGACGAGGCCGATGGCGATGGAGACGAGGACGGCGATCACGGTGATCCCGATCGGCGTCGGCGCCGACGCGCCGATGATCCCCGAGGCGAGTCGCCCGAAGAGGAGGCCGAAGACGATCCCGATGAGTCCCCCGATCCCGGTGAGCGTCGCCGCCTCGAAGAGGAACTGCAGCATGATGTCGCGGCGCGTGGCGCCTAACGCCTTTCGCACCCCGATCTCGCGCGTGCGCGACGTGACCGAGACCATCATGATCGCCATGACCCCGATGCCGCCCACGAGGAGCCCAACCGACGACAGCGACACCATGACGAGGAAGAAGGCGCCGGTGAGCCGGTTGAAGATCTGGAGGATCTGGTCCTGCGTCACGAAGTCGAAGTTGTTCTTGTCGGCCGGGCGCAGGCGCCGCATCTCGCGCAGGGCGATCATCACCGCTTCCTGTACCGCCGGGACCGAGACGCTCTCGCGCCCCTTCACGGCGATGAAGACGGCGTTCCCCTTGTCCAGCGCGTACTGCTGGTCCGCCATGCGGAACGGGATGATGGCGGAGACCGAGACGCCCGGCGGCTGGAAGATGTTGTCGGCCGGGGCATAGAGCCCGATGACTTCCGCGGGGCGCCCGCCGACACGGATCACGTTCCCCAGTGGGTTGCGTCGCCCGAACATGTCGCGCGCGAGGTCCTCCGGGATCACGGTGACGTTGGCCCCCGTGGTCAGCTCCTGCCGCGAGAACCAGCGCCCCAGCACCAGCTCCCCGCCGATGATGTCGGTGAAGTGGTCGTCGGCGCCGTAGATGCGGTTGGGCTGCGTGCGCACCTCGCCGTATTCCAGCCGCCCCTGCACGATCCCCCACATGCCGGCGTACTGCACCTCGGGGAGTTCGGCGATGCGTTCGGCTTCCCGCAGTTGGAGGTCGGGACGGATGCGGATCCAGGCGGGGACCGCGTCCGGGTTCACCGGCATCTCGTTGTACGCCTTGAATACGTAGAAGATGCGCGGCCCGGCCTTCTCGATCGTCGAGACGATCTGCCCCTGGATGCCGTTCACGATCGTCGCCATCGACATCACCGAGCTCACGCCGATCACCACGCCGAGGATCGTGAGCCCGGCGCGCAGCTTGGCGGCGCGCATCGCCTCGAGGGCGATGCCGACGTTCTCTTGCAGCTGGTCGAGGATGCGCATCCGGCTACTCGGCGCGCAGTGCGGCAATCGGGTCCAGGCGCGCCGCGCGGCGCGCCGGATAGACGCCGAACATGATCCCCACCCCCGTCCCCAGCGCCAGCGACAGCGCCACCGACCACGCCGTCACGCGCGCCGGCAGCGGCGAGGCCGCGGCGATGAGCGTCGCAAACGCGGCCCCCGACGCCACTCCGATCACCCCGCCAAAGGTCGCGAGGACGATCGCCTCCCACAGGAACTGCCGCTCGATGTCCTGCGCGCGAGCGCCGACTGCCTTCCGGATCCCGATCTCGTGCGTCCGCTCGCTCACCGCCATCAGCATGATGTTCATGATCACGATCCCCCCCACGACGATGCCGATCGACACCATGGCGGGGATGATCGCGAAGAGGAGGCGGGTGAGCGTCTTCCAGAAGGCGACCAGCGCGTCCGACGTCTCGATCGAGAAGTTGTTCTCGTCCGACGGGCGCAGCCCGCGCGCCACGCGCATCGCCTCCTCGGCGCGCGCCATCGCCGGCGCGACCTCGTCGGCCTTCTCCATCTTCACGCTGACCACCGTCGTGGATCGCCGCCCGTAGAGCATCTCGAATCGCGTGGTCGGCATGAGGGCGTATGTGTCGAACGACTGCCCCAGGACTCGCCCCTTCCCGGCGTTGACCCCGACGATCTCGAACTGCTCGCCCATCACGCGCACGGTGCGACCGACGGCCGTGACCCCCGGAAAGAGCGCCTCTGCGACGTCGTGCCCCACCACGATCACCGGGCGGCGCTGCGCCACGTCGAGATCGCTGAGCGGGCGCCCGGCCTCGACGCGGTAGTCCTGCACCAGCTGGAACTGCTCGGTCACGCCGAAGAGAATGACGTCGGCGATGCGCTGGTTGCGCCAGACCAGGTCAACGCGCGGCGTCGGCCACCCGGACTGGAAGGAGACTGCCTGCGCCTCCGGGATCGCGGCCTTCACCGCATCCGCGTCGCGCGGGGTGATCTTGGGGCGCCGGTTGATGCGGGAGATCTCGTCGTCGCTGATGCGCCCGACGTTGATGGGGGTGCGGCGCACCTGGAACGTGTTCGCCCCGATCATCGCGTCGGCGATGTTCTCCTTCACGAACGCGTTCATCCCCTGGATGATCGCCGTGACCGCCACGAGGAAGGCGACGGAGACGATGATGCCGAGCAGCGTGAAGAAGGACCGCAGCTTGTTGGCGCGAATCTGGGCGAGCGCCATCGCGAGCACATCGGCGAACAGCATCCCTCTTCGGGGAGGAGACGAGAGGACGTGAGAGCGAGAGGACGAGGAGGTGCCTCTCTGGTGAATCAATTGGGGGGAGGTGGGTCCCCGCAAGCGGGACTCACCCGAGCGCCCCCCCGCTCGTCCCCTCGACTCCCCCTATTCGTACCGGAGCGCCTCGACGGGATCGAGGTTGGCGGCGCGGGCAGCCGGCGCCATCCCGAAGAGGATCCCTGTGAACGCGCTGGCCACGAGGGAGGCGATGATGGCGGGGAGGGGGACGGTGGCGGGGATCGACGTCCAGGAACGAATGCCGATCGCCAGCAGGCCACCAGCGATCAGTCCCACGGCAGCGCCGATGCTGGTGAGCGTGGCCCCCTCGACCAGGAACTGCCAGAGGATCGTGCGCCGTGTCGCCCCCAGCGCCTTGCGCACCCCGATCTCGCGGGTGCGTTCGGTGACCGAGATCATCATGATCGCCACGACCCCGACGCCGCCCACCAGCAGCCCCACCGCGGAGAGGACGAGCATGACGAGGAAGAGTGCGCCGAAGATCTTGTTGAAGGTCTCGGCGATCTTGTCCTGTCCCACCAGGAAGAAGTTGTTCTTCTGCGACGGGTGCAGCCCGCGCATGGCGCGCATCGTCGCCGTGACTTCGTCCATCGCCTCGCCGCGCGAGAAGCCGGCGCGCGGCTTCACGTTCACCATCATCCCGCGCATCCACACGTTGAGGCGACGGCGTGCGGTCTCGGCAGGGGTGATGATCTTGGGGGTCTCGGGGCCGCGCCCGTCCATCGACTTGAGGAAGCCGGCGCGCGTCTGGTAGATGCCGATGACGGAGAACTGCTGTCCGTCGATCATCACCTGCTTCCCGATCGGGTCCGACTGTCCGAACAGCTTCTTGGCCAGCGTGTCGTTGAGGATCGCGACGGGGGCAGCGTTGGTCGCTTCCTTTTCGGTGTAGTTGCGCCCGGGATAGATGTCGCCGCCATCGGTCGTGAGCCACTCGGCGCCGTACGCCTCGAGGTTCACCGACTCGAACGACGTGTCCATGTAGCGGATGCTGGCGTTCCCGAAGAGCCAGGGCGACGCGGCACCAACCGAGGGGAGCGCCTTGATGGCGCGCCACTCTTCCATGGTGATCGACGGGTAGCGCCACTGGGGGCAGTTCTCTTCGGTGCCGTCGCAGGCGTTGATCCCCACGTCGTTGCGGCGCACCATGAACGCCTCGCCGCCGAACGCGTCGAGGTCCGACTGGAACGAAAGCGTCACCCCGTGGATCGTCGCGGCCATGGCGACGACGACAAAGACGCCGACGGCGACGCCGAGGATGGTGAGCGCGGCGCGCACCTTGTTGGCGCGGATCGCGTCGAGCGCAATGGCGATCCCTTCGAAGGTGGCCTGCAACGAGGCGGAGAACGTCGGCTTCATTCCTGGCGCAGGGCGGCGATGGGGTCGAGCCGCGCGGCGCGGCTGGCGGGGTAGATCCCGGCGACGATCCCGACCCCGGCGCCGAGGATGACGGCGGCAGGGATCGACCAGTAGGCCACGCCGGCCGGGAGCGGCGAGACGGCGGCGATGAGCTTGGCGATGGCGATCCCCAGCCCGATGCCGATGGCGGCGCCCAGCACGCTCAGCGACGCCGCTTCCACGAGGAACTGGCGCATGATGTCGCGGCGGCGCGCGCCTAACGCCTTGCGGATCCCGATCTCGCGCGTGCGCTCGGCGACGGCCACCAGCATGATGTTCATGATCACCAGGGCGCCGACGATGAGCCCGATCGCGGGGAGTGCGGTGCCGAAGGCGATCAATTTACCCTTGAGCTCATTGAAGAACTGCATCGCCGTCGCCGACGACTCGACGGAGAAGTTGTCCTTCTGCCCGGGCCCCAGGTGGCGAATGCCGCGCATCAGCGCGCGCACTTCCTCCATGGCCTCGTTGAGGATCACCGGGTTGGGCGACTGCACCACGAAGGCGCGCACGTCGCCGCGCGGGTTGGTGACGCGCGACAGCGACGAGGTGTACGGGGCGATGGCGAGGCGGTCGAGCGAGAAGCCGAAGACCGACCCCTGTGGCTCGACCACGCCTATGACCTGAAAGCTCGTCCCGCCCATGCGAAGCTCGCGTCCGAGCGGGTCGAGGCCGGGGAAGAAGTGCGCCGCCGCCTCCGATCCGATGACGACGACCTTGCTGCCGAGCGTCACCTCCTGCGCGGTGAACGGGCGGCCGGAGGTGAGCTTGTACTTCTTCAGGGTGAAGTACGTCTCCTCGGCGGTCACCGCTTGCACCTGCTTGGGGCGCGCGAACGGCGACGACGCGTAGGCGAAGGTCATGTTCTCGATCGACGAGAGCATCCCCGCGGGGAGGACGGCGCGCACTTCGTCGACTTCGGACTTGTAGAGCCGCGGCCGGCGCTGCATTTCGCGCCACTCCGCCTCCGACCGGTCGCCGAACTCCCCGCCCATGCGGCGAAGCGTGAAGGTGTTCACCCCCAACAGCGCCCCGGCGAAGTCCTCCTGCACGTAACGACTCATCCCCTCCACGATGCTGACGACGGCGATGAGGAACATGACGCCGATCATCACCCCGAGGAGGGTGAAGAAGCTCTTCAGCTTCTGGACGCGGATCTGGGCAAACGCGAGCCGGACTGCCTCGAAAAACGGCACGGGTACGAGGAAACGGCCGGGACTACTGGATGCCCATCGACTGCTTGAACGCCGAGCGACGATCGTCGCTGGCGATCACGCCGTCGCGCAGCACCACCACGCGACGCGCATGCGCCGCGATGTCCGGCTCGTGCGTGACCATGATGACGGTCTGCCCGGTATCGGCGAGGTTCTCGAAGACGCGCATGATCTCCTCCGACGTCGCCGAGTCGAGGTTACCGGTCGGTTCGTCGGCCAGGAGGATCGAGGGGTTGTTCACGAGGGCGCGCGCGATGGCGACGCGCTGGCGCTGGCCGCCGGAGAGTTCGTTGGGGCGGTGGTGCATGCGCGTCTCGAGCTGCACCTGCTCGAGCGCAGCCTTCGCGCGGCGCTTGCGTTCGTCGGACGAGACGCCCGCGTAGACCAGCGGGAGCTCGACGTTGTGCAGGGCCGTGGCGCGAGGGAGCAGGTTGAACGTCTGGAAGACGAAGCCGATCTCCTTGTTGCGCACGCGCGCGAGCTCGTCGTCGCTCATCTTCGAGACCATCATCCCGTTGAGCCAGTACTCGCCGGCGGTCGGGGTGTCGAGGCAGCCGATGAGGTTCATCAGCGTCGACTTTCCCGAGCCCGACGGACCCATGATGGCGACGTACTCGTTGCGCCGGATCGCGAGGTCGACACCGCGGAGGGCGCGGACGACCTCGCCCCCCATGTCGTATTCCCGCTTGAGCCCGCGCGTCACGATGACCCAGTCCTTCCCCGGTGTCTCGCCGGGGGCCATCACGACCGCCTGCCGTTCCGCCGTCGAGCTGAGCGGGTGCTCGCCCGTCGTGCTCAGTCGCCCGTCGCCGCCGTGGATGTCGCTCACGTCTTCGCTCCCGTCTCGGTCTTCTTGTCCTTGTCGGGCTTCGGTTCCTTGACCAACGCCCCGTCCTTCAACTCGCGGATGGCCTGATACGTGCCACCCACGATTTTCTCGCCGTCCTTCACGCCGCTGACGACCTCGAAGTACTTGTCGCCCGCGATCCCGACCTTAACGGGGCGGAAGGTGACTTTGTTGTCGGCGCCGACGATGAAGACCCCCTCGGCGTCCTTCTTTCCGACTTCCTTCTTCTTCGCCTGGCCCGGGGCGCCGGCGGTGTCGGCGGCCAGCTCCTCGTTCTCACGAACGGTGAGGGCGATGATCGGGATCGTGAGGACCTGCGTGCGCGTGTCGGTGACGATCTTGGCGGTGGCCGAGAAGTCGGGGCGCGTCTCGGCGGGCGGGTTCACCAGGCGGATCTTCACCTCGTAGTCGATCGCCTGCTCCGTGCTGCTGGAGGCCGCGGCGGTCGCCTTCACCGAGCTGTTGGAGATCTCGACCACCTTGCCGACGAACACCGTATCCGGGAAGGCATCGATCTGGATCACGGCCGAGTCGCCCAGCGAGATGCGCGCGACGTCCGTCTCGTCGACCTTCACCTTCGTTTCGAAGACGGAGAGGTCGGCGATGGTGAGGAGGGTGGCGGCGTCCTTGTTGAACGTCCCCGGGACCGCCGTTTCGCCCTGCTCCACGGCGAGGCGCGTGATCTTGCCCGACATCGGGGCGAGGATCGTGGTGCGCGCCAGGTTGCTACGCGCCTCGCGGAGCGACGCGGCCGACTGGTCGGCGTTCTGGTTGGCCGACTCGAGCAGCGCGGTATTCACCTCGACCGCGGTCTTGAGCTGCTCCAGCGCCTCGTCGGAGATGAGGGTGGCGTTGGTCTTCCTGATCTCCATCGAGCGCTCGTAGTTGCGCTGCGCCTGCAGGAGGTTGGCCTTGGCTTGCGCCGCCGAGGCCTTCGCCGATGCCACGGCGGCCTCGGCGCGCTGCACGGCGGCCTGGTATTGCGCCGGGTCGATCTCGAGGAGGAACTGCCCCTTCTTCACGACCTCGCCTTCCTTCACCGCCAGGCGCACGATGCGCCCGGAGATGTCGGCGGCGACGTCGACCTTGGTCACGGGTTGCACCTGACCGCTGGCAGTCACCGAGGCGACGAGGTCGCGCTTCTGCACGGTTTCCATGCGGACCTCGGTCGCCTTGTCGCCGCTCCTGGCCTTGGCGGCGAACCCACCGCCGACGGCCGCGACGACCACGATCCCCAGTCCCCACTTCATGCCTTTACTCATTGCACTCGTCCTCGGTTAGCGAAGCGGGCGGCCCACCGCGGATTCGAGCGCGGCGAAGGCCTTGTGATAGTCGTAGATCGCGTTGATGCGATCGGTCTCGGCCCGCTCGTAGTCGCTGCGCGCCTGGGTCACGTCCACGAAGGTATTGGCCCCCACGCGGAAGCGCTCCTGCGCCAGCGCCAATGCCTCACGCGCGGCCACGGTGTTCTGTTCCTGCAGGCGAACGGTCTGGTACGCGGTGACCAGGTTGCGATGCGCCGAGGTCACGTCGGCGGTGAGCTTGAGCTCCTGGTCGCGCACCCGGTAGCGCGCGTCGTTGCGGCTGGCGGTCGCTTCCTGGATCCGCTGCTCACGGGTGAAGCCGTCGAAGATGGGGAGCGAGAGCTGCGCCGAGAACTGCAGCGGCGAGCGCGTCATGTTGAAGGGGAACTGCGCGTTCGCGTCGCGCATCGCCGAGGCCATGGCATCGGTGAAGACGATGGCGCCGCACTGCTGCAGGATGCTCGGGAGCCCGGCGCCGCGGCGCAGCGAGTCCTGCGAGAGGCAGGACTTCTGCTGGGCCAGCGCGCTCGCCCTGGCGTCGTTGATGCTCCCGTCGATGTTGCGCAGCTGCTGCGAGAAGCCGCTGACGCCGGAGCTCAG
Organism: Gemmatimonadaceae bacterium; assembly: GCA_046327755.1. Classification (GTDB taxonomy): domain Bacteria; phylum Gemmatimonadota; class Gemmatimonadetes; order Gemmatimonadales; family Gemmatimonadaceae; genus SCN-70-22. The sequence continues at coordinate 319,870 of JAXLXW010000004.1, read as the reverse complement.
CGAGAGCGACGGGAAGTAGGACGACCGCGCACTCGACACCTGGATATCGCTGGCACGCTCACGCGAGCGCAGCGCCTGCAGGGCCGGGTTTCCGCTGCGCGCCTGCCCCAGCAGCGCCTGCAACTCGAGCTTCGGCTCCTCGACCGCGAACTGCGAGGTGAGCGTCACCCCGGCCGGCTGCTCGACGCCGATCTGCTGGAAGAGGCGGAGCTTCTCCACCTCGACCGCGTTGCGCTCGCGGAGCACGGCGACCTGCTGCTGTCCCACCTGTACCTCGGCGCGACGCACGTCGAGAGAGGTTGCCGCCCCCACCTGCTGCCGCGCGCGAGCCAACTCGAGCTGCGCCTGCGTGGAGCGGAGAAGCGTGTCCTGGAAGGCGGCGCGGGCCTGGGCCTGCAGCACGCTCAGGTACTGCGTCATCACGTTGCTGCGGAGCGTCGCTTCGGCGCTCGACATGTCCGACTCGGCCGCTGAGAGGTTGGCCGCTTGCTGCTTGCGGGCCATCCAAGTCGCGGCGCTGATCGCGAGGTCGACCCCCACGTCGGCGCTGGACGAGAGGACGTCGGAGGTGGAACCGAAGGCCTGACCGGCGAAGAACTGCTGGCGCCCTTCGCGGTAGCTGGAACCAAAGGAGGTCCGCACCGACGGAAGGAGCTGCCCCTTGGCCGCGCGCAGCGCCGCCGCGGCGCGCTGCCGGTTCGAGCCCGTCTGCAGGTACGTGGGATTGTTACGGACCGCCAGACGGATCGCTTCGTCGAGCGTAAGCACGGGACCGCTCGCCTGGGGCGCCTGCGCCGCCGCCTGGGACAGGGGCGCCGCGCCAAGGAAGAGCAGGGTGCAGATCAATCGTCGCATGGAATGCCGGAGCGAAGGGATGGTGAAGTCTGCTGGCTGTACGGCACAGGAAAATGTCGGGTTTCAGGGAATCCCGACAAATCGCGAGCGCTGCTCGCGCGTTTCCCGCGCCCAAACGACAACGCCCCGCGGGGCGCGGAGCGTTGGGTTGGATATCGGACGAGCATCAGTCGGTTGGCGTCGTGCACGTCGCCCGCGCGCGACCGCCTACGGGGCCGGCGGATCGTCGCGCAGCGCGACGAGGTTGCGCGACGGGATCGCCACCTTGAGCACGCGCCCCTTCGCGTCGATCCACAGCTCGCGCACGTCGCCTCCCGGCTCCGTGAGTGTGATGTGGCGGGCGTCGACGTCCTTGGTCCCGATCGTCACCCGGTCCGCTCCCGCGTTCGAGAGCTTGAGGACGAGCTGCGCGTTCCGCCGCGGCACGACGATGGCCACGCTCGCCGCATTGGTGCGACGCGCCACGAAGAAGTACTGGTGGAAGACGTCGTCATCCAGGATGAGGGCGCCGTCCGTGACGATGTACTCCTTGGCCGACTCGCCGCGCGCGTTGTTGATGCGCGCGCTCACCCGCCCGCGCGTGATCTTCCCGCTCCAGCGCTCCGAGCCCGCGGTGGTGCCGCGGCTCTCGACCTGGTAGTCGGAGGGGGCGCCGAGCGAGTCGGAATGCAGGGCAGGGGTCAGGCGCTTGTCGCCGAAGACGACGGTCGCGCGCGCCACGTACTCGAGCGCGCCGCTGGCCCCCGGCGTCCCCTCGATGCGGAAGTCTTCGCGCCCGGTGCGAAGGTTCCCCACGGTGATCGTGAAGCTCCCCTGGTCGATGATCTGGGCGCTCTGCGCCGACGAGACCGTCGGCGCGAGGAGCACCGCCGACGCGATCGGTACCGCGACGGCCAGCAGGGGACGCAGGGCGCGAAGCCCGAAAAGTCGAGTGATCATGGCAGTAAGATAGTACCCCGATCGAACAGACCCGTTCATCCCGGTCGCCCGTCACCCGAGGTCAGTCGTCGGCTGGGGGCGGGGCCAGGAGGATTCGGTCGCGGATGCGGGAGTAGATGCGGGCGTAGATCGCCTTGCCGGTCTCGGCGCTCGCGACCGACGGACGCCCGATCGAGCCGGCGCTGCCGCGCGGGACTCTGAGCGACTGGCGACGGTATCGCCCGAGCGCCTCCGGGGTGATCATATAGTCCTGCGCCAGTTCCATCTTCACCAACGCGGGGGCCAGGTGCAGCAGGAGCGAGGTGTCGACCTCGTCGCCGTGCAGGGGCCCCAGCCCGCTCACCGTCAGGTCGGAGAGATTGATCGCGAGGATGTCGACCACCCGCACCCGCGCGCCCTTGGTGATGACCGTCGACAGCGCTTCCTGATGCCCCTCGTGCCCATGGGCGGTCAGGAAGACGAACTCGCGAACGCCTCCGGCTTCCCAGGCATCGGTGAGGTCGTTGAGCGCGCGCAGGAGTGTCTTGCGGCGAAGCGTGGCATTGCCGGGTACCACCCGCTCATGATCGGAGTTCACGCCGTACTCGACTGTTGGCGCGCGGAGGATTCGCAGCTCGGCCGAGAGATCGTCGGCGAGTCGCTCGACGATGATCGTGTCGACCCCCATCGGGAGGTGGGGGCCGTGCTGCTCGCACGTCCCGACCGGGATCAGGAGGCGCGGATCGCGCTCGATCGCCTCCGCCACGTCGTTGGGACGGAGTTCCTTGAGGCGAAGCGGGGTGGTGTACCCAGTGGGGACCGGGGGCATGTCGTCGGCATCGGTTGAGCGCGTCACGACCACTCCATCGGCACCGACGGATCGGGTGACGAACCTGGCGTGGTTGGCCAGCACCGCCGGCGCCATTGCGCTTGGCGGGTGGTGGCTGCGCTCGTGGGGCGAACCATATCTCATCGCGACGTCGGGAGCCATCGCCGTCTCCCTGCTCCTGGTCCTGTTCGCGGGCGGCAGGCGGCGCTTCCCGATGCTGGCCGCGGTGGCGGCGCTGGCCTGGTTCGCCGCCGACGGCTGGATCGCACTGCGTGATTTCGATCGGCTCGACACTGACTGGGCCGCGTACGAGGGAGAGCGGGCCGAGCGCGCAGAGGCAGCATTCGGCGCTGCGGTGGCGAGTGATCTCGAGACGTTGAAGGGGGCGGCGACGCGCGCGTTGGATATCCCCACCGACGTGTCGGCGCGCTTCGCCCGTCTCGAGGATGAACTCCCGTCGCGCGCCCTCGGTGAGACGTCCGCGGTCGTCTTCGAGGGAGACCGCGAACTCGCGTGGATGGGTCCCGTGCGCATCGTGGTCGACTCGCTCACCGCCCCCGCTGGTGTGGCGTGGAGCGATTTCTACACGGTGGCGTACGCCACGGCGGCGCGGGACGGTCGGCGCGCCGTGATGATGCGTGTCCTCGCGGCGGCGCCGCCCGCGCATCGACTGGCGCCGAGCATGGCGGGGATTCTTTCGGCGCGTGAGGATGTGGGCGCGCTGACATTGGCGCGGGCGTCGGGTGAAGGGTTCCACCAGGTGGCGGCGAGCGTCGTTCCTTCGCTCTGGGTGAGGGCGGAGGTCCTGGGGGTGGGGCCGGCCCGCCTGCGCGTGGAGGAGCGCACGCGCCTGCGCGGCGCCATCGCGCTTGCCGCTGCGCTCCTGGCGCTCCTCGCGGTGGCGTGGCGTCGCCCGGCGCCGGCGTGGCAGCGCTTTGCCACGTTAGGCGTGGCACTTGCGCTCGTCTGGCGACTCCCGCTCTCGTCGCTGTCGAACAGCCTCCCGGCCTTCGACCCGTCGTACTTCTACTCGGCCAGCGGCGGGGCCTTCACGGCGAGCGTCGGTGCGCTGGCGCTGGCGGGGGCGATCGCCGTGCTGGCGGTCTTCGCGGTGCGACGGCTGCGCAGCGGCGGAATGGCGCGCTGGCTGGCGCCGCTGGTGGTCGTGGCGATCGCGTCGTTAGGGCCGTTCCTGCTCCGCGACCTGTCGCGCGGGATCACCCCGCCGTCGCGCGGGATTCCCGCGACGCTCTGGGTGGCCTGGGAGGTGGCGCTCTTCCTCGTCGCCACCGCGTTGCTGCTGGCGATGGTTCGTGCCGGGCGACTGGCGCTCGGGGCGACGCGCGGTGTCCCGCCCGTCGTCGCCCCGACGCTCGCCGCGATCGCGGCCATCGCCGCGCCGGTGCTGTGGAGCGCACCGGGGCGTTGGCCCGGGTGGTATCCCGCGGCGTGGATCGTGTCGCTCGCCGCGCTGGCCCTCGCCCGGCGCACGCGCGGCTACTTCCTGCACGCCTCCTTCGTTGCCGCGTGCGGAGCCGCCACCCTCGTGTGGGGCTCCGTCTCGCGCGAGCGCGTGCGGCTGGCGGAGCGCGACGTGCAGGGGCTGACGGTCGCCGACTCGGAGACCGAGCGCCTGCTCATGCGCTTTGCCGACGCGTTGCAGCGCGGAACGCCGCCACGCACGCGTGTCGACCTCCTGCGACTCTACATCGCCTCCGACCTCGCCGCATCGGGCAACCCGATGGAGCTGGCGACATGGAGTGCGGGCTCCGAGCTCCCCGACGCGGAACTCGTGGTGGCCGACTTCGATCGGCGCGCCGAAGGGGAGCGCGACGCGGTCGCCGAGGCACTGGCCAACGGTCGTGCCGTCGTTCGCGGGATGTCGTCGGGGCAGGGGGTGCAGCTGGTGCTGGCTGCCCCGGTGGATTCGAACCGCGTGGTCACCGTCGTTGTCTCGCCGCGCACGCGCCTCATTGCCGACGACCCCTTCGCCTCGCTCCTCGGCCTGGATGCCCCCACCATCGTCGAGCCGCCGTATCGCCTCGCGGTGGCTTCGCTCGCGATCGACGCGCAGCTCGACGAATCGCCGCACTGGTTGCGCCTGGGGGATGAGCTGCATGGCGACTGGCGCGTGGGTGGGGCGCGCGGCTTCGTGCGCGCCCACGTGGAGGTGGAGCTGCGCTCGCTCGACGCGCTCGTGCAACGCGGCGCGCTCCTCGTCCTCGTCGACCTGCTGATCGTGATCGCCCTGTGGACGCTGGCCGCCGCCGCCGACGGCGCGCTCTGGCGCTGGGCGCGCATCCGGCTGCGGCGCTGGCGCGCCTCGTATCGCACGCGCCTCACGGCGGCGGTCTTCGTGGCCTTCATCCTCCCCGCCGCCGCCTTTGCCATCTGGACCTACCGTCGGCTGCAAGACGAGGATCAGCTCTCGCGCGAGCTCCTGGTGCGCGAGACGCTCCGCGCCGTGGCCGCCACGAGCGACCTGGGGCGGCTGGCGCAGGAAGGGGACCGCCTCGACACGCCGCTCTTCCTCTACAACGGCGGGCGCCTCACGCGCTCGAGCGATGAACTGTACGACGCCCTCGTCCCGCTGGGCCGCTACCTCGACCCGGTCGCCGCACAGGGTGTGGCGTTAGGCGACGAAGTGGCGGCCAACCGCCGCATCACCGTGGGCGGAATCACCACGCTCGTGGGCTATCGCGTCCTCATGGACACGCGGGCCGAACGGATCATCCTGGCCGCGCCGGCGCGGCGCAGCGAGCAGACGCTCGAACGCCAGCGCAGCGACCTGGGAGTCCTCGTCGCCTTCGCCACGGCGCTGGGGGCGCTCGCGGCGCTCTGGCTCAGCGGACTCGTGGCGCGCGGCTTCGCGGCCCCCATCGGGGCGCTGCGCGACGCGGCGATCGACGTGGCGGGCGGGCGCGCCGCGCTCCCCTCGCTCGGTTCCCGCCCGCCGTATGAGTTCCGCCCCGTCTACGACGCCTTCCGGCAGATGGTCACCGACCTCGGGGCCTCGCGCGCGGCGCTGGAGGCCGCGCAGCGGCGCACCGAAGCGGTGCTGCGCAACGTGGCGTCCGGCGTCATCGCCTGTGACGTGGACGGGCGCGTGACGCTGGCCAACGCCCAGGCCGACCGCATCCTCGGGCGCACGGTGGCCCAGGGCGAGACGCTGGCCGCGGTCGGCATCCCGGCGCTCGAGGTGCAGCTGACGGCGTTCGCGCGCGACCCGTCGCAGGGCGAGGATGCCGGCTTCTCCCTCGAGCACCGCGGGCGCGAGCTGCGCGTGCGCCTGACGCGCCTTGCGGCTGGCGGTGGCGGCGTCGTCGTCACCCTCGACGACGTGACCGACCTCGCCCGCGCCCAGCGCGTCTTCGCCTGGGGCGAGATGGCGCGCCAGGTGGCGCACGAGATCAAGAATCCGCTCACTCCCATCCGGCTCGGCGTGCAACACCTGCGCCGCGCGCGCGCCGACCGGCGCGATGACTTCGACGCCATCCTCGAGCGCAACGTCTCGCGCATCCTGGCCGAGATCGACCGGCTGGATGAGATCGCGCGCGCCTTCTCGAAGTTCGGCACGGCGCCCGGCGAGCGCGATCGCGGCGCCCCTACCGACGTCGCAGCGGTGCTGCGCGACGTCGTCGCCCTCGAACGCATGGGCGATTCGGGCGTGGAGTGGATCCTCGAGCAGGCGGACGAGCCGGCCTGGGGGGTGTCGCACGGCGACGAGCTGCGGGAGGTGCTCCTCAACCTCCTCGAGAACGCACGGCACGCCAACGCCCGACGCGTCATCTCCCGCATCGTGCGCGGCGCCAGCGACACGGTCATCGAAGTCGAGGACGACGGCGACGGGATCGCTCCGGACGCGCTCCCGCGCGTCTTCGAGCCCCATTTCTCCACGCGCACCAGCGGGAGCGGGCTCGGGTTGGCGATCTCCAAGCGCCTGGTCGACGCCTGGGGAGGCTCGCTCCAGATCGGACCCGGCGACACGCGCGGGACAATCGTCCGTGTGACGCTGGTTCCGGCGCGCTCGCCGTAACAGCTTTCACGCATGCCAGCGACCCCGTACGATGGCGTCCGGGCGGTTCGCCCGTCGCCCGATGCGCTCGACACGCCCAACCGCGTGTCGTACGAACTCCCGCCGCACCTGCGCGAATGGGAACTCCCCCCCGAGTGGGCCTGGGGGAGCGAAGGGGTCTACATGGAGTACCGCCACTACCAGGAAGTGCGCGACGCGCTTGGCCGCTCGCTCTCCCTGGTCAGCGCACCGGACGCGGCCCACATCGGGTGGCTGGCGCGCGAGGCGCGGTACCTCGCGCACCGCAACCATCCGGCCATTCCCACCACGTACCACTACTGGGCGCCGCACACCTCGACCAAGCGCGGCCCCGGCTACCTGCGCCGCTGGATCTCGTCGGAAACGCTTGGCGCCCGCGTGCGCCGCACGGGTCCCGAGGACATACCGGCGATCATGCGGATGCTGCGCGCCGTTGGGTCCACGCTCGCCTACCTGCACGACTCGGGGCAGACGCATGGCGGGATGTCGCCGGAAGTGGTGTGGGCGTCGCCGTCCGGGCGCTATTGGGTGTTAGGGTGGCAGTGGGCGATGCCCAAGGGCGAGGTCCCCGCGGGGCTGCGCCCCGATCGTCGCTGGACGCCGATGCCCCCCGAGTGGGACGAGGAGTGGGTCCCCTCGCTCGCCTCGGACCAGTGGCAGCTGGCGGCGACGTGCTTCCTCGCCATCACGGGGGAGATGCCGCCGTCGCGCGAGGCGCCTCCCCTTCGCCTGCTGCGCCCCGAGTGCCCGCAGGCGCTGGCGAACATCATCGACCACGCGCTCGTCCCTGATCCCACGCTGCGCCATCGCTCCGTCACGTCGATGCTGCGCGCGCTCGAGCGCGTGAGCGGGACGCGTTCGATGTTCGTGAGTGCGCCGGCGATCCCCTCGGCGCTGAGCGAGGAAGGGCGCCTGCGCTGGGCCGTCGGCGACGACTACGAGATCCTCGGCTTCCTGGGGAAGGGAACCTTCGGCTCCGTGTGGCGCGCACGCGACCTCTCGCTCGAACGCGAGGTGGCGCTCAAGATGTTGCACCCGGCGGTTGCCGAGGACGAGCGCGCCGTCGGGCGCTTTCGGCGCGAGGCGCGGCTGGCGGCGATGCTCGCGCACCCGGCCATCATCCCCATCTACGACTGGGATGCGCGCGGCGAGGTGACGTGGTACACCATGGAGCTCGCCGAAGGGGGATCGGTGGCCGAGCTCGTGGCGCGCGCCGGCCCTCGCCCGTTCGAGGAGATCGCCCCGCAGATCGAGGCGATCCTCGACGCGCTCAACGCTGCGCACACCAACGGCATCATCCACCGCGACCTCAAGCCCGAGAACGTCCTGATCGATCGCTATCGCCGGTGGCGCATCACCGACTTCGGCATTGCCAAGGGAGAGGATGAGCAGGCCGGCGCCACGGGAACCCCGGTCTTCGCGGCCCCCGAGCAGCTGCTGGGCGAGGCGCAGGGGGCGTCGGTCGACTGCTTCGGCGTGGCGGCGATCGTCTACTACGTCATCTGCGGCAAGCCGCCGTTTGATGGGCGCGACGCGCAGGCGCTGCTCGCCCAGCAGCTCGGCGCGCGCTACGACGAGTCACTCCTCCCGCCGCCGCTCGTGGGATTCATCAAGCAGGGGCTCGCCCCTGAGCCGAACAAGCGGTTCAGCGATGCGGGGGTGATGAAGGCCGCATGGCTGGCGACCGTCGAGGAGATGGAGCGAGAGGTGCGCCGTGGCGAAACCTGGTGGGGACGCGTCCTCGGGTGACGCCCGCGCCTCCACACCCCGCCTGACGAGAACGCCCCGCCGATCGGCGGGGCGTTCTGGTACACTGGGCGAGCGTTCGCTCAGCGCGAACCGGCGCGCGACTTGACGTCGTTGTACACGATGTCGAGGAAGACGTCCGGCGTCATGAAGCCCTTCCCCCACGTTGCATCCCACTCGGCCGTCGGCTTGGCCGCGGCGACCTCGGTGAGCGACTTCCCCTGCTTCACCATCGCCGCGACGCGGTCGCGAATCGTCCCCACCACGCGCCGAAACTCCTGCAGGTCGGCCTTGGATGCCACGGCGCCATGCCCAGGGATGATCCTGGTCTGGTCGTTGGCGATGGCGAGCACGCGATCGGCGGCGGTGAGGTAGCCGTCGATCGTCCCCCCGCTGCTGACGTCGACGAAGGGGTAACTCCCGTTGGTGAACGTGTCGCCCATGTGGATGACGTTCGCCTTGGCAAAGTAGATGAAGGCGTCGCCGTCCGTGTGCGCCGGCGGGACGTGCACGACCCGGATCGAGTCGCCATCCAGGTGCAACGTGAGGTCCTCGGCGAACGTGACCACCGGGAGCGCCGCATACGGCGACGGCGGCGTGGTGCGGTTGAATCGCTGCGAGAACTGCGAGGTGCTGAGACGCTTGCGCACGTTGTCGTGCGCGACGATGACGGCGCCCGACTTCCCGAAGGCTTCGTTCCCGCCGGTGTGGTCGCCGTGCAGGTGCGTGTTGACGATGAAACGCACCGGCTTGTCCGTGAGCTTCGCGATCGCCGCCTTGATCTTGTCGCTCAACGGGGCGTACTGGTCGTCGATGAGGACGGCGCCGTCATCGCCGACCAGGAGTCCCATGTTGCCACCGCTGCCGAACAGGGCGAAGACGCGCGGCGCGAGTTGCTGCGACGTGACTTGGACGGCGTCGAAGTTCTGCTGGGCGGCGAGTGGCGTGCCGAACGTGGCCGCGGCCAGCGCCGTCGCGGCGAGGAGGGAGGGCCGGCGCATCAGCGATCACCGTCCAGCACGGAGCCCAGGACGCCGAGGACTGACCCCTCCTCTCGCCGCCCGCCGCCGGCGCGCGGCGCCGCCGCGATGATGCGGTCCGCCAGGCGCGAGAAGGGAAGCGTCTGCAGGACGACGCGGCCGGGCCCCGTCAGCTGCATGAAGAAGAGGCCCTCGCCGCCAAACAACGCCGTCTTGATCCCGGGGACCATCTGGATGTCGTACTGCACCGTTGGCTGCATCGCCACCAGGCAGCCGGTGTCGACGCGGAGGCGCTCGCCCGGCGCCAGGTCGACCTCGAGCAGCGTTCCCGAGGCGTGGAGGAAGACGAGTCCGTCGCCGACCAGCTTCTGCAGGATGAACCCCTCGCCGCCGAAGAATCCGGCGCCAATACGTCGCGTGAAGGCGATGGAGACGTCGACGCCGCGCGCCCCGCACAGGAACGAGTCCTTCTGCGCAATCAGCGTCCCGCCCCAGGTCTTGAGGTCGACCGGCTGGATCTTCCCGGGATACGGCGCGGCGAAGGCCACGTCGCGCCGTATCGTCGCCGCGTTGGTGAACCAGGTGACGAAGAACGAGTCGCCCGAGAGGACGCGCTTGCCAGCTTGCATCAGTTTGTCAAAGAGCCCGCCGCCTCGCCCGGTCTGGTCGAGCGAGGTGGCCATCGTGATCCCGTCCTGCATGTACATCATCGCGCCCGCCTCGGCGACCACTGCTTCGCCGGGGTCGAGCGTGATGACGACCCCCTGCAGGTCGTCGCCAATCAACCGGTAGTCGATCTCGTCTGCTCGCATGGTGTGCCGTGCCCTGGGTGAGGCGGATGCGGTCGCCGGGCCCCGAGCCACGGCGATGCACGAACACGCGGGACCATGCCCGCCGCGCTCGTCGTCCGGGAAATGAACGACGGCCGCGCACGAGCGGTAGGGGCACGCGCGGGTGCAGCCGCTGGTCGGCGGCGCTACCTTCCCGCCATGACTACGCCTCCTCTCTCCTCGCACGTCGCGCGCGCCCTGTCCGTCGCGCTCGTGCTGGCCACGTTGTCGGGTGCTGCGTGTTCGTCGTCCGACTCGAAGACGCCGGATGGGTCTCTGCCAGGCGTTCCGGCGGGAGGCTCGGCACCGCCTGGAGCGTCGGCATCGTCGGCAGCCACGGCCGATGCCCGGCCTGCCTGCCTCATGGAGGGCGACTGGACGCCATGCGCGATCGAGGATCGCCTCACGCATTCCGGCGTCGTCTTCACGAAGAAGCCAGATGCGGTGACCCTCCCGTTCTTCTCGGTGACCGGCACCACGTACGAGATCGGGAACCCGGAACACGAGGTGCAGGTCTTTCTGTACCCGTCCGCCGCCGCGCGCGAGCGCGACACGGCGGCGCTCGACAGCGTCAGCGCATCACCGAAGGGAACGCGTCACGCGTGGCGCACGCCTCCCACGCTCGTCACCTCGAACAACTTGGCGGCGGTGATCCTGAGCCTCAACGACCGGACGGTCGAGCGCCTGGCCCTCGCCCTGGGCGCGGGGCTTCCGCAGCCGGAGAAGCGTTAGGCGCGGGCGGACGCGACGCGTCGCGCGGCGCTCCTCGCGCTGCGTGCTGCGGTGCGTCCTGCGGCGCACCGCGCACCGTGCGCGCTCCGCTCGACGTCAGGCGCCCCGGGACGATGGCATCGGCGCCGAATCGGGCCCGTAGGGTGTCGACCGCGGTCGCCAGCGCCCGGTCCTTCGCCGTCTCCTGCGTGGTAGCCGCGGGCGCGTCTCCAAAGAGTGACAGCTGGTCCTCGCTCTCCTCCCCCTCGCCAAGCCCGGAAAGCCCCACGCCAAGGAGGCGCGCCGGCGTTCGCCGCGCGTTCCGCAGCTTGAGCAGCAACTCGCGCGCGACCTCGAGAATCACTCGGTCGGCGACCACGGGCGACGCCAGCGTCCGGCTCGCGCTCCGGATGCGGAAGTCGCCGTCCTTGATCTTCACGGTGATCGTGCGCGCCGACAGTTCCTTCGCGCGCAGGTCCGACGCCACCTTCGTCACCAGGCGCACCAGTTCCACCCCGAGCGCCGCGTCGTCGTTCACGTCATCGTGAAAGGTGTCCTCGTGGCTCACGCTCTTGGGCTGCTCGCGCGCGACGACCTCCACGCTCCCGATGCCGCGCGCACGCTCGTGCAGCCAGCGCCCCGCCCGCTCTCCCAGCATGCGCTCCAGGGCAGGGATTCCGGCGCCGATGACATCGCGCACCGCGCGCAGACCCAGCGCGTCCAACCGGTCACGCAGGCGCGGCCCCACACCGGGAATGTCGCCGAGCGCCACCTGCTCCATGAAGGCGCCTTCCGCACCCGGCGCGACCACGAACACGCCGTTGCCGGCGCTCCCGGGCTTGGGCTTCCCGAACTCGACGGCCAGCTTGGCAATGAGCTTGTTGGTCCCGCCGCCTAACGAAACGGTGATCCCGGTCGCGGCATGCACGGCGTCGCGGATCTGGTGGGCCACCTCGGCCAGCGGCGCGCCGCGGTAGAGCGCCTCCGTGCCGGAGAGGTCGAGGTACCACTCGTCGATGCTCGCCGCCTGCACCACGGGGGCAAAGCGGTGCAGCACGGCCGAGATCTCGCGGCTCTTGCGCCCGCACGCCCCGCGTGGCACCGGGACGCACATCGCCTGCGGACACAGGCGCACCGCGCGTGCAATCGGCATCGCCGATCGCACGCCGAACTGTCGCGCTTCGTACGATGCCGAGCACACCACGCCGCGCGAGCCGGGTGCGCCGCCGACGATGAGGAGCTTCGCCTTTCCTGCCCCCTCCGGGTCGACCATGCGTGCGACCGCGACGAAAAAGGCGTCGGCATCCACGAGGAGGATGCGGCGCGGCAATGCGTCGGACGAACGGACGGGCGGCTGGGGGGCGGAGTCGGGGCGCATGGCGACGTCTGGCAAGATACGACGCGCCGCCCTCCCGGATGGAAGGGCGGCGCGTTCCGCGGCGACCGGCGGGTGCCGCTCCGTGCGGCTCCGTGCCGTACAGGGCGGCGCGGGGTGCTCGCCGACGTTAGGCGTCCGCCGTGCTGCTGGCGGCCGAGGCCGCGTCGGTGCTCGCGTAGCGCTCGCGGTACTGGTCGCGAAGCACCGTCTTCTGCACCTTCCCCGTCCCCGTCTTCGGGAGCGACTCGACGAAGACGATCTCGTCCGGAACCCACCACGATGCGAAGCGGTCGGCGAGCCACGCCTTGAGTGCCTGCTGCTCCACTTCCATCCCCGGCTTGCGCACGACCAGCGCGAAGGGACGCTCCGACCAGCGCGGGTGCGGGAGCCCGACCACCGCCGCCTCGAACACCTCGGCGTGTCCCATCAGCGCCCCCTCGAGCGCCACCGAGCTCACCCACTCGCCGCCGGACTTGATCACGTCCTTCGAACGATCGGTGATGGTGATGCATCCGTCAGGGGAGAGCGTGACGATGTCGCCGGTGCGGAACCATCCGTCGTCGGTGAACTGCGTGATCGGGTCTTCCGGCTTGTAGTAGGCGCGCGCCACCCACGGCCCGCGCACCTCCAGTTCACCCATCGTCTTCCCGTCCCACGGAATCAGCCCGTCCTCGCTGCGCGCGCGGATCTCGAAGCCCGGGACGGGAAAGCCCGCCTTCGCCAGTTGGTGGTAGCGCTCGTGCTCCGGGATGCCGTCCTGCCGGCTGTACACCTTGGAGATCGATCCGATCGGGGCCGTCTCGGTCATCCCCCATCCCTGCTGGACAAAGATGCCGTGACGCTGCTGGAAGCCGCGAATCATGGCCTCTGGCGGGGCCGCCCCACCCACCAGCGTCATGCGGAGCGCCGAGAGGTCGTACTTCCCCGGGTGCGAGTCCAGCAGCTGCAAGATGCCTAACCAGATCGTGGGAACGCCGGCACTCATCGTCACGCGCTCCGACGCCATCAACTCCACCAGCGACTGCGGATCGAGGTGCGGCCCCGGGTGCACCTGCGCGGCGCCCATGAAGGCGCACGTGTACGGGAAGCCCCACGCGTTCACGTGGAACATGGGGACCACCGGCATCATGACGTCGCGCTCCGTGATGGCGGCGCCGTCCGACGCCATCGACATGAACGAGTGCAGCACGATGGAACGATGCGAGTACAGCACCCCCTTGGGGCGCCCCGTCGTCCCCGAGGTGTAGCACATCGCACAGGCCAGGCGCTCGTCCACGTCCTCGAAGGGGAACGGCTCGCTGGAGGCCGCGGCGATGAACGCCTCGTACTCGTGCGTGCCGGCGGCGACCTCGCCCCCCTCCGTCATCACGATCACGTGCTTCACCTTCACGTGCGGCGCCACCTTCTCCCAGAGCGGCCACAGCACCTGGTCGACCAGGACGACCTGGTCCTCGGCGTGATTCACGATGTAGGCGAGATCGCTTGGGTGCAGCCGCAGGTTGAGCGTGTGCATCACGAAGCCCGCGGAGGGAATCGCGAAGTACGCCTCGAGGTGACGCTGGTGGTTCCACGCCAGCGTTGCCACCCGGTCCCCGGGATTGAGGCCGAGCCCCTGCAGTCCGCGCGCGAGACGCCCGGCGCGCGCGATCACCTCGCCGTAGGTGGCGCGCGAGATGCTCTTGTCCGGGCGGCGCGAGATGACCGTCTTGTCGGGAAAGAGATCGCGGGCGCGTCGAATCATCATCGGAATCGACAGCGGCACTTCCTGCATCATGCCGAGCATGCGTAGCACTCCGGGCGGGCGATGGAGATCGGTGGGGGGATGTGCCAGCGCGCCGGGGGCTCGCTGGGCGCCAGAAAGTGGCACCCCCCGCCACCTTCCACAACCCGTCACCGCCGGCCTGGCGCCCCCGTGCTGGCTCACCGCAACGCGCGGCGCTAACCTCCTCCGCGATGATCTCCCACACCTCGCCTCACATGCTCCGACCCGGCCTTTTCGATCGCTCGCGCCCGTTCCGGCGTGGGCCCACCGTCCGACGTCGGCGCGCGTCGATCATTTCGGTGGCGGCTGCCGTCGCGTGGGGGGCGATGCCGGCACACGCGCAAGGCGCGCAAGGCGCGCAAGGCGCGGCGCGCGATCCCGACATCTTCCTTGCGTCGTTAGGTGGCGGGCGCGGCGTCGTCACGGTCGGAGCCCCTCGCAACCTCACCGCACGCCCCGGCTACGACAACCAACCGTCGTTCTCGCGCGATGGCAGCGCGCTGTTCTACACGTCAACTCGCGACGACGCCCAGGCAGACATCTATCGCATCGCCCTCGCCAGCGGGGCCATCACGCGCGTCACGCAGACCGCGCCGGAGAGCGAATACTCGGCGACTGAAGTCCCCGGCGGTGGCGCCCTCTCGGTCATTCGCGTCGAGCGCGATTCGACGCAGCGGCTCTGGCGCATTCCGCTCGGCCGTGGCGCCGGCGCCGAGCGCGTCTACCTCCCTGCGCTCAAGCCCGTCGGCTACCACGCATGGGCGGACGACACACACCTCGTCATGTTCGTGCTCGGTACGCCGTCCAATCTCGTCGTTGGGGATCTCGCGACCGGGCGCGCCGACACCGTCATGGTGAACGTGGGGCGATCGCTCCATCGTATTCCCGGGACCAACCACGTCTCATTTGTCAGCAAGGCGTACGAGGAGAACTGGTACGTGATGGACCTCGACGTGGCGACGCGCGAATCACGACCGATCGCCAAGCTCCCCAAGGGGACGGAAGACTACGCCTGGCTCCCGGACGGTCGGCTCGTGGCAGGAAGCGGGAGCAAGCTCTTCGTCGCCGATCCCAAGGGGGCCGTGTCGTGGGACGAGGTCGCCGATCTCGCGGGGGCGGGGCTTACTTCGATCACGCGACTCGCCGTATCACCCGCGGGGGACCGCATCGCCATCGTGGCGATTCCGACGAAGTAACGCCCTACTCCCAGCTCGCCAACTTGCGAAAGCAGGACTTGGGCACGACCTGCACGCCGCGCGCCTGCAGCGCTTCGTATCGCGCGAGCTTTTCCGGGTAGCGTGCAATGGCGCAGCGCTCGTAACCCAGCGAATGGAAGAAGCCGTCGGCGAGTGTGACCGCGAACAGCTCGTCGATCGAGCGTCGGCGCGCCATCGCCTCAACGCCGCGCACCGCCATGCTCCCGAGCCCCTGCCCCTGCGCGTCCGGCGAGACGACCACGGAACCGACCTCGCCGAGCGACGGGGAGTACTCGAGCAGCGCCGCGCAGGCGAGCACGCGCCCATGACGGTCGGTGACCACGACGTAGTCGTCGACGGCAGCGGCGATCTCCTCGGCGCTCCGGGGAAGGACAAGCCCCGCCTCGGCATGGTGCGCCACCAACTCGTAGATCTCGGCGGCATCTGCACCCCAGGCACCGCGCACGAGATACGTCGCGCTGAGATGCGGGCGCGACGGACGAGTGGAGGTGGCCGCAGACGGCTGGCGGCGGCGAGGCGCGATCTTATGCATGGTAAATGCATAAATACCCAAGCCTCGTGACGCAAGATCCGTCGGAGATCCGTTATCGCGCCGGAAGTTCGAGAATGAGTTTCCCGGTCGTGTCGTTCGACTCCAGTCGCCGGTGCGCGTCTGCGACCTGCGCGAGCGGATAGACCGTGTCGATGACCGGCCGCAGCTCGCCGCGTTCGAGGCGTGGGATGATCTCGTCGGCGAACGTGTCGGCCACGGCGATGCGCTCGGGGAGCGAGCGGGAGCGCATCACCGTTCCTTGCAGCCGCAGCCGCTTGAAGAGGACCTGCCGTCCGTCGAAGCGTGCGTCGGCCCCGCCCACCGCGCCCACCAGGATCAGGCGACCCTTGAAGGCGGCGGCGTCGACGCTCGGAGCGACGTAGCCGCCCCCCACCAGGTCCAGCACCACGTCGGCGCCGTGCCCGCCGCTCCATGCCCTAACCGCCTCGACGAGCGGGGCGGGAGCGTCGGGGAGGGCGATGCCGTCCTCCATGCCTAACGACCGCGCGACGGCGAGCTTGTCCTCGCGCCGCGTGGTGCCGAAGGGGCGCGCGCCCCATGCTCGCGCCACCTGCACCGCCGCCAGCCCCACACCACTGGCAACCGCATGCACGAGGACGAAGTCGCCCGCGCCCATCGCCCCCTGCGTCACCATCGCGTCGTACGCGGTGAGAAATGCCTCTGGAATGGCGGCGGCCTCCGTCCACGGGAGGGCGTCCGGGATTCGCGCGACGGTTCGTTCGTGCACCACGACGTACTCGGCGTGCGCGCCGCCACCCACGAGTCCAAAAACGCGGTCACCGCTGCGCCAGCGTGAGACGTCGCTTCCCGTCGCGGCGATCTCCCCGGCAAACTCCAGCCCCGGGATGTCGGCCGGGACGCCCGGCGGTGCGGCGTAGCGCCCAACGCGTTGGGCGAGGTCTGCGCGGTTGAGTGCGGATGCGTGCACGCGCACGAGGACGTCGTGCGGCCCGGGGGCCGGCGTGGGGACCTCGCGAAGTTCGAGCACCTCGGCGGGGCCGGGGCGTGTGATGACGGCTGCCAGCATGGGCGTGGGGGGAGCGCGGAAACGATGCGCGACGCTGCTCGACGTGAGCGGGGTGGTGCCGCGCCGCGAAGCGGCCGCATCAAGCTAGGTCGCGCGTGCCGCGCGGTCGACCTAACATTGCCTGACCGCGCCGCCGTGGCCTTCGCCGTGGCGTGTCAGGATTCTGGACGCGCCCTTCGTGGCGAAACTTGCGCGGACGCATGATCGTACGATCCAGCACACCGGCTTCATCGCCACTCGAGGATTCGCCCATGTTCGGACTGCTCGGACTTGCCGCCAGCATCGCGGCCGCCGTGATCGGGTACACCCAGGCTCGTGCCTTCGTGCGCGACCGCCTGCGCTACGTCGACGCCGCCCAATCCGGGTTCGCCCCGATCCTGGCAGGATTGGGCGCCTGCATGCTCGCCAGTCCCGTCGTCGCCCTGCTTCCCATCGTTGGCGCGGGGACGGCGCTCGGCTTCGGCATCAGCGTCGGCCTGGGCGTCGCAAACGGCCAGAAGGACATCCGGCGCGCGCTGCCGCCCGGGATCTGAGCCTCCCCCGACGCGGCGCAGCGGGTACCCGCACGCGCCGCTATCGCGGCCGGCCGCCTAACGGTGGCCGGCCGCGGGCGTTCCGGTGGGCGGTGTCGGCGTGCGCGCGTTGAGGTAGTGCCGCGCACGATCGAGGGCGTCATCGAGCGTCATGTAGATCGCCTCGTCGCCCAGTTCCTCGTGCAACGGCGATCGCTCCAACGTCGCCAGCGGCTGGGTGTGGATCTCGGCGATGAGGACGAGCGTGCGGTCCTGCCGGCTGCGATGCACCACGTCGCGCAGCGCGCGCAGCCCGGTGGCATCGAGGAGCGAGACGTTGCGCATGCGGATGATCAGCACCTTCGGCTTGCGCGCCACCTGGTTGATCGTGTCCTTGAACGTCTCGGCCGCGCCAAAGAAGAAGGCCCCGTTGATCTCGTAGATGTCGACGCCCGCCGGGATGTCGTGCGTGCTGACGGCGTTCGGGTCGCCTTCGTCGTCGCCGGCCGCCTCGCGCCGCAGCTCGCGCGTCACCGCGTTGACATTGGTCACCTCGGCCATGCGGTGCATGAAGAGGAACGACGCCAGCACCATCCCCACTTCGATGGCGACCGTGAGGTCGACGACGACGGTGAGGACGAACGACGTGAGGAGCACCGCCACGTCCGCCTTGGGGCCGCGCAGCTCGTCCAGGAAGGTGCGCCACTCGCTCATGTGGTACGCCACCACCACGAGGATCGCCGCCAGCGTGGCCATCGGGATGAGTGCGGCCAGCTTGCCGAAGAACAACGTGATGAGCAGGAGGACCACGGCGTGCGTGATGCCCGCGACGGGAGTGCGCCCGCCATTCTTCACGTTGGTCGCGGTGCGCGCGATCGCTCCCGTCGCGGGAATGCCGCCGAAGATCGGCGAGACGATGTTCGCCACCCCCTGCGCCACCAACTCCATGTTCGAGCGATGACGGGTCCCGATCATCCCGTCTGCCACAACCGCCGACAGCAGCGACTCGATGGCGCCGAGGAGGGCGATGGTGAAGGCGGGTGACACCAGGCGCTGCACGTCGGCGAACGACAGGTGCGGCACGACGGGGCGGGGGAGCGAGGCCGCCAGTTCACCGAAGCGCGAGCCGACCGTCTCCACCGGCAGGTGCAGGAAGTGCACGGCCGCCGTCGTCACGATGAGCGCCACGAACGGCGACGGGATCTTCGGATAGACCTTGGGCCAGCCGACGACGATCACCAGCGCGACCGCGGCGACCGCTGCCGCCGCCGGGGTGATGGTCCCGATGTGTTCGGCGTACGCCCCGAGCTTCTCCACGAAGTCGGCGGGGACGCTCCCCATCTTGAGGCCCAGGAAGTCCTTCACCTGGCCGGTGAAGATGATGACGGCGATCCCGCTCGTGAATCCCGTGATGAGCGGCTGGGGGATGAACTTGATGATCGCTCCGAGCCGTGCGACGCCCATCGCCACGAGGATCACGCCGGCCATCACCGTGGCGACGGTGAGCCCCTCCAGACCGTACTTCTGAACGATCCCGTAGACGATGACGACGAAGGCCCCGGTCGGCCCCCCGATCTGGACGCGCGACCCGCCGAGCGCCGAGATGAGGAAGCCGGCAACGATCGCGGTGTAGAGCCCGCGTTCCGGGGTGACGCCGCTGGCGATGGCGAAGGCGATGGCCAGCGGGAGGGCGACGATCCCGACAATCGTCCCGGCCGTGAGGTCGGCGACGAACTGGCGGCGATCGTACTCCTTGAGCGTGGTGACGAGCTTGGGGACGAACGCGGACATGACGAGGCGAACGAGGGGGGCGTCTCTCACGACGGGCCGACGTGGATGATGTATCAGCGCACCACCGATTGTCACCCCATGGCGTCCGTTTGCCGGCGAAGTCCGCACGGTGCTCGGACACTGCGCAGCGGCCCTGACGCTCGCGCGGCGTGAGAGGCGCCGTACATTCCGCTGACGTTCCGCATCCCCTCCCTCCCCCTCGTGGCATGCATCCGAGACTCGCTGAGTTGGTCGAGTACGCCGAAAGCACGCGCCGTGACCTGCTGGCCCAGGTCACCGATTTCCCAGCCGGGCGCGCCCACGCTCCCGGCGCCGACGGTGCGTGGAGCCTGTCACAGCAGCTGGCGCACCTGCACCTCGTGGAGCACTCGTCGGTGCGGGCGATGTTCCGCGCCCTCAAGGACGCCAAGAAGGCGGGACTGGGCCCCGAGACGGAGACGTCGTCGCTTCGCGGGGCGCTCGACTCGACGGACTTGGCCTACGGCACGAGGAAGCTGGAAGCGCCGGAGTTCGTGACGCCGACCGACGCCCCCGACATCGAAACGGCACTCGCGCGGCTGCGCGAGTCGCGCGAGGGGCTGCATGCGTGGGCGCGCGAGGCGGACGGCTTTGCGCTCGCCACGGTGACCTTTCCCCATCCGCGGCTGGGGGTGCTCAACCTGTACGAGTGGGTCCTCATGATCGCCGGGCACGAACGGCGGCACATGATCCAGATCGAGCGGCTGCGCGCGGGCGCCGAGTGAGCGCCGCCTCGATGGCGCCGGAGTCGCCCACCCCCGTGATCGTGCTCGATCGAATGCCGTCGACGTACGCGGCGGCGCGACTCGATGCCGGGAGCGGGTGGCCGCACTGGGCGACGTGGTCGCGAGCGTTCGTCTCGGTGAGTCGTACACGCGCCGAGACGTCGGTCATCTGCGAGGCGCGCCTGGTCCCGGCGGGGGTGGTCGCCGAGCGCGACTTCATCGCGTGGATCGTGCGTGGCCCGCTCGATTTCTCGGCCGTGGGGATCATGGCGGCCATCGCCGCGCCGCTGGCGGCGGGCGGGATCCCGCTGCTGGCGGTGTCGACCTACGACACCGACGTGGTGCTGGTGCGCACGGAACGGCGTGCGGCGGCGGAGGCGGCGTGGCGCGCAGCGGGACTCACCGTTGCGGCTGGCGGCGATGCCTGACCGGCGCGCGTGGGGTGGCCGGGGCCGATGCGCCGAAGGACGCGCCGCCTAACGTCGGTCGCGCCGCCGGGACGCGTCAGGTGAGCGGGGTGCGGTCCGGCCCGCGCGGCAGCGTCAGGGTGAAGGTCGATCCCACCCCCACCTCACTCTCGACGGTGAGCTCGCCGCCCATGCCACGCGCGAGTTCGCGCGAGATCGCCAGGCCCAGGCCAACCCCTTCCTTCGACGTGCGAATCGACCGGTTGGCCTGCACGAACGGTTCGAAGATGCGCTCGAACTGCTCGGCAGGGATACCGATCCCCGTGTCGTGCACCTTGAGCTGCACCGAGCGCGACTCCGTGATGCACGAGACGTCGATGCGACCGCCGGCTGCCGTGAACTTTGCGGCGTTCCCCAGCAGGTTGAGCAGGATCTGTTGCAGCTTCTCGCTGTCGGCGCGCACGGTGATCGTGGCATCGCACGGCGTCAGCTGATAGACCAGCTGTCGTTCGCGCAGCTGCGGCTCGATGAGCGACTCCACGGCGCGTACCGTGGCCGCGACCGGGATGTTCGCCATGTCGTAGATGACACGACCCGCGTCGAGGCGCGCGAAGTTGAGCACCGAGTTGATGAGTCCCAGCAGGTGACGCTGGTTCTGGCGGATCTTCTGGAGGTCCACGACCTGTGCGTCGGTCACCGGGCCGCGCAGCCCCAGCTCGATCAGCTCCGCATAACCGGCGATCGCGTTGAGCGGCGTGCGCAACTCGTGCGACATCATCGCGAGGAAGTCGCTCTTGGCCCGGCTGGCGCGCTCGGACTCGTTGCGCGCCGCCTCGGCTTCGTCGCGCGCGCGGTGTTCGGCCGCGAGCAGGATCGCGTTGTCGAGCGTCATCGCGGCGCGCCGTCCGAGTTCCTCGGCGAGCGCGAGGTCGCCCTGATCGAAGCGGCGACGCATCCCGCGCGTTCCCATCCCCATCGCCCCCAGCACGCGCCCGCGCGTCGCGATCGGGACCATGAGGAGCGAGGTGGTGGCCGTGTCGCGCGCCAGCTGCATCACCGACTGTTCGCCCGAGAGCATCGAGGCGATGCTGGCGTCGTTGACGCTGGGGACGAGGATCGAGCGGGCATCGCGGAGCGCATGCCAGACCGGGTGCGTCGGCGTGCCGTCGACGGGGTGCTTGCGGTCGAAGGCCTGCAGCGTCTCGAACATCGTGACATCGGTCGACTCCATCGCGACCACGCCGATGCTTCCCGATTCACGCACGACGAAGATCACGCACACGTCCGCCATCTCGGGGACCACACGCTGGGCGAGCAGCGAGAAGGTGCGCCCGATGTCGAGCGAGGAGGCGAAGGCGGCGGACGCTTCGGCGAGGACGCGCGAGGCGATCTCGGCACGCTTGCGCGCGGTGATGTCGACGAAGGCGCCGACGCTGCCGCGCACGTGTCCCTCGTCGCCCAGGATAGGGGCGGCGCTGGCGAGGAGCGTGACGCGCGTCTGGTCCTCGAAGACGATGTCGTGCTCGTTGTAGGGGATCGCTTGCCCCGTCCGTGCCGCCAGTTGCATCGGCAATTCATCGGGCGACAGCTCGATGCCATCGCGGAAGACGCGGAAGGGGAGGGTGTCCGCGTTCGGGCCTGACTTGGAGGCGTTGACCCCGGGGGCGATGCGCAGCAACGCCGCCATCGCCGGGTTCGTCGTGATGTCCGTCCCCTGCGGATCGTTGGCGATCCCGATGCCCACCGGGATGACCTTGAGCATCGCCTCCATCTCGTCGACGCGTCGCTTGAGGGCGGCGGTGAGGCGCGTGACTTCTTCCTCGGCCCGGCGCCGTTCGGTGATGTCGACGACGTGCACACCGACGCCATCGCCCAGCGGGAAGGCGTTGCCCTGGTAGTGAGAGTCGGCGTACGTCCCGCGGGCAATGAAGGGGACGGTGGTGCGCGACTCGCGCGCGCGCAGCATCGCGGCGTGCATCGGCCCGCCCGTCAGGCGCGGAAAGACCTCCCAGATCACCTGGCCCAGGAGCTGATCCGGGACGAAGCCGCTGTTCCGCACGAAGCTGCGCATGGCGCGGTTCATCTGGACGTAGCGCCACTCGCCGTCGCAGACGAAGTACTGGTCGCTCATGCGGTCGAGCGAGGCGAGATGCCGCTCGATCGCTGCCTCGGAGGTGCGTCGTGCCTCGCGCTCGCGGGCGAACAGCTGCGAGCGCTCGAGGGCGAGCGCGCATTGGTGCGCGAGCGCCTCGAGGAATTCGCGCTCGTCAGGTGCAAACTCCCGCGCCTCGGCGAACGTCAGGAGGAGGACACCGACGAAGCGATCCGACGTGGCCAGCGGTAGGACCGCACGCGCCCCGGCCGGCCGCGACATCGCGGCAACGCCAGGGGCCAGCTGCTCGAGATCGGCCTGCGAGGTGATGTAGTACGGGACGCGATCGTGCACGAGTCGCAAGACGGCGTCGATGCTCGCCACCGGAACGCGCGAGAAGCGCGCCAACAGCGACTCGTCGTATCCCACCGCGGCGATCACCGAGAGCGATTCACCGTCCGCCGAGAGTTCGGCAATCCCGCCGGCAGACGCACCGAGCGCGTCGAGCGCCGTCCGCATGATGGCCGCGAGCACCTGGTCGCGCTCCAGCGTCGACGCCAGCGCGGAGGCCACGCGCTGCAACGTGATGGCGAAACGCGCCGCGCGAGCGAGCTCCGCCACGCTGTGCGGGCGATTCTCGAGGGTGGCAAACGGGCGATCGTCGGACGGCGGATTCGACTCGAACACGGCGGTGGGCGTCAGATCGACAGGGAGTGCGTCACCAAGGTGGCGCTTCCAAGCGGCGCCAACAACTCGGGGAACTCCTAGCGCTCCCAACGATACAGACGCACATCGGCGAGCGACGTCATCCGTGTCGCTCGCCGATGCACGCGCTCAGCCTACGCGCGACTCGTCAGGCAGCGTCTGGGGGAGTCGACGCTGCGGATGGCGGAAGCGGGCCGGTCGAGTCGCCGCCGCGCGACCACATCCAGCGCAGCACCCAGTACGCGAGCACCAACGGGATGGCGATCTTGAGCGCGGCGATGCCGAGGGAGACGATCCACAGCGTCAGCGTCACGAGCCCGCCGCCGACGATCGCGACCAGCAGGAAGGGGAGCCCGATCACGGCGAGCACGAGGAGCAGGGGGAGCGCCAGCAGCGCCAGCATCAGGAGGAACGGGAGTCCCAGCGCCTTGAGCAGGACCGCGAGCGGGAGGAGCCATCCCAGGCTCCCGAAGGCCTTGAGGACGAGCTTCAGGATCGCCCACTTGGCGAGCAACGACTTGAGCAAGACCCACATCGGACGATTCCCCTCGCGAAGGACTGTCGGCCCTACGGGGCGCCGTCGGGGGAGTTTCGGCGGGGGGCGCGCTAAGAAACCGATCAGATGACCGCACGCCTTGGGGTCCCTCGTTCGACCGACCGCAAGGCGGCTTCCGAAAGGCTACTTTAAACCCCGACCTTTGCCTCACCACATGGCCGACACGACTTCCGCTCCTCGCTCGACGGCGCCCGCCCGACGGGCGCCGGTTTCCCCAGGCAAGCCCAAAGTGAACACCGCGCGCGCGTGGGCCGAGACCCGCGCGCTCATGTGGACGCACCGGCGTTCGCTCGCGATCGGCTTCCTGTTGATGATCGTCAACCGTCTCTCCGGCCTGGTGCTGCCGGCGAGCTCGAAGTACCTCATCGACAACGTCCTGTCGCAGAATCGGGTCGACCTGCTCCTCCCGTTGGCGCTGGCGACGGGTGGGGCGACGATCGTACAGGCCATCACGACGTTCGCACTGTCGCAGGTGGTGAGCATCGCCGCGCAGCGCGCGATCACCGACATGCGCGTGGACGTGCAGCGCCATATCCTGCGTCTCCCGGTCTCCTTCTTCGATTCGACCAAGACCGGCGTCCTGATCTCGCGCATCATGACGGATGCGGAGGGGATCCGGAACCTCGTGGGGACGGGGATCGTGCAGCTGGTGGGCGGACTGCTCACCGCACTCCTCTCGCTCGGCGTCCTCTTCTACACGAGCTGGCAGCTCACCTCGCTCACGCTCGTGGTGCTTGCAGGGTTCGGCGTGATGATGGCGATTGCCTTCAAGCGACTGCGTCCGATCTTTCGCGAGCGGAGCGTCATCAACGCCGAGGTCACCGGGCGGCTGACGGAGACCGTCGGGGGCGTGCGCATCGTGAAGGTGTACACCGCCGAGGATCGCGAGGAGAAGGTCTTCGCGACGGGGGCGGAGCGGCTCTTCCAGAACGTGCGGTCGACGATCACCGGGACGAGCGCGGTCGGGGCGGCGACGACCGCCATCGTCGGCGTGATCGGCGTCCTCCTCACGATCATGGGGGGGCGCGCCATCATCGGCGGGCAGATGACGTTAGGCGACTTCGTCCGCTACATCTTCTTCATCGGGCTGGTAGCGGCGCCGCTCGTCTCCATCGCGTCGATCGGGACGCAGATCTCCGAGGCGTTCGCAGGGCTCGACCGTATTCGCGAGATCCGCGACATGGCGACCGAGGATGCCCTCGACGCGACCAAGACGCCGGTTCCCGACCTCAACGGCGCCATCGAGTTCAAGCACGTCGACTTCGAGTACGTCGACGGCGTGCCGGTGCTGCGTGACATCTCCTTCGCGGCGCCTGCGGGTTCCACGACGGCGCTCGTCGGCTCGAGCGGGGCGGGGAAGAGTACGCTCATCGGCCTCGTGATGGCCTTCAACCGCGCCAAGGCGGGGACGATCATCGTCGACGGGAAAGACCTCGACACGCTCAAGCTGCACGAGTACCGCAGCCACCTGGGCGTCGTGATGCAGGACAACTTCCTGTTCGATGGGACCATTCGCGACAACATCGCCTACGCGCGCCCCGATGCCACGGATGACGAGGTTCGCGCCGTCGCGCGCATTGCGCATGTGGACGAGTTCGTGGAGACGTGGGAGCAGAAGTACGACACCATTGTCGGCGAGCGCGGGGTCAAGCTCTCCGGCGGGCAGCGGCAACGCGTGGCGATCGCTCGCGCCATCCTGGCCGATCCGCGCATCCTCATCCTCGACGAGGCGACCTCGTCGCTCGACAGCGAGAGCGAGGCGATGATCCGCGACGGGTTGCAGCGGTTGCGGAAGGGACGCACCACCTTCGTCATTGCCCACCGACTTTCGACGATCGAGAGCGCCGACCAGATCCTCGTGATCGAGGAGGGGCGCATCATCGAGCGCGGGACGCACGCCGAGCTGATGGCGATGGCGGGGCGCTACAAGGAGTTGCACGATCGCCAGTACGGGATCGAGGTCGACCGCTTCATCAACCCTGGCGAGGATTTCACGCCGGAGCCAGACGCGGCCGCCGACACGGCGCCGGCACCTGCGCGCGGCGGGCGCTAAGGGGCGTTCAGGGGGCGCTCGCGGCGCTCTCGGGGCGATGCGGGGGAATGCGACGGCCCGCTCGCGTGTGGCGCGGCGGGCCGCTGGTGGCACCGATCAACGAGCGGGGCGTGGCGCGCCGGGATGAAGTTGTGCGGCGAGGGCCGCCACGCGACGCGTTGTGCAGCTGACGGGGGCGTCAGGGCCGTACGATCCTTCTCCTGGCGCCCCCCGTCGGTTACGAGAGCTGGCCGCTGCTGCTGCCGTTCCCGTTGGCATGTCCGTTGGTGTGACCGTTCGTTAGGGAGTTCCCGAACGACAACCCGTTCGCATGGCCGTTGGTGAGGCCGTTGGTGAGGCCGTTGGTGAGGCCGTTGGTGTGGCCGTTCGAATGGCCGTTCGAATGGCCGTTGGCCACGCCGAGCAGGCGACCGTTCGCAAACCCGTTGGTCATGCCGTTGACGTGACCGTTCGCATGGCCGTTTCCGTTCCCGTTCGCCATGTATGCGACGTCGTTCGACGCGGCGGCGGCGTCCTCGAGGACCATGCGCACCAGCGAGTCGAGCGTGCGGTGCGCCTCCATCGGATGGCGGAGCGAGACCTCGGTGTTCACTTCGTAGTGATTGCGGCGGCCGTCGCGCGACTTGGTGAGGGCGCCGGCGTCCTCCAGCTCCGCGATGATCTTCTGGACGGCCCGTTCGGTGATCCCTACCTGTGAGGCGATTTCGCGAAGCCGGACATCGTGGTCACGGGCGATCGCGAGGAGCACGTGCGCGTGGTTCGTGAGATAGGTCCACTGCGACGATCCTGCGTGGGCCATCGTGCGGGGTTCGGGTGTTATCGACGTCATCGGATGCGGCGGGTGCGGCGTGACGACCTACAGCGGATGTCATTCCATCTGTCAATCGATCCGTACGCTCTACGTTGTAAAGCCGCGCCTATATAGCAGAAAAGGAGAATCGCCGCCATCGGAACTACGAGTTCGGTCCTAACGGTCCGAATCAGGAGGACGCGCCCGAAACGCGCGCGGCAGTGCGCCCAGCCGCTGCGTTGCAGCTGCCGCGCCGCCGCTGGGGCGCGACCCCATGCGCCTGCGCCGCTCGACGCGCCGCCGCCCACTGGAGATGCGCGGTAGCCGCACACGATCCCAGCCGTATCTTCTCGCCGACGACCCCTCTCCTCCATCCAGCACCCCGTGCCCGAATCGCACAACGCCCCGCCGTCGCCCCCCCCGTCGCCAGGCGCTACGGCGCCGACGACCGCGGACCACGGAACCGGGCGCGCGGCCGCGCGTCGAAGCGCCCTCGTCGGAGCCGCTTTCCTCATGGCGACCTCCGCGATCGGACCGGGATTCCTCACGCAGACCGCGGTCTTCACCGCCAAGCTGGGGGCTTCGTTCGGCTTCGTCATCCTCATGAGCGTCCTGCTCGATCTCGGAGCGCAGCTCACGACCTGGCGCGTCATCGCCGCCGCTAATCGCCGAGCACAGGACGTCGCCAACGCCGTCTTCCCGGGGCTCGGGACACTCCTGGTCGTGCTCGTCGCGACGGGAGGGCTCGCCTTCAACATCGGCAACGTCGCGGGGGCCGGGCTGGGACTCAACGTCCTTCTGGGCATCCCGACGGTGACCGGAGCCCTGGTGAGCGGTGCCATCGCCGTGGCCCTCTTCCTCGCCAAGGAAGCCGGGAAGGTGATGGATCGCTTTGCCCAGTGGCTCGGCTTCGTCATGGTGGGGCTGACCATCTACGTCGCGATCGCCTCCGCACCTCCAATCGGCGAGGCGGTCGTGCGTACGGTGATGCCCACGCAGCTCGACGTCTTCGCGATCGTCACGCTCGTGGGGGGGACGGTGGGCGGGTACATCACCTTTGCCGGGGCCCATCGCCTGCTCGACGCAGGGGTCGGCGGCCCCGCCGCCATTGGCGAGGTGACGAAGTCCGCCGCGCAGGCCATCGGGATCGCCTCGCTCATGCGCACGCTCCTCTTTCTCGCCGCGTTGGGTGTGATCAGCGCCGGCGGGGTGCTCGACCCGGCCAACCCGCCCGCATCGGTCTTCAAGCTGGCCACCGGGACGTTCGGATACCGGATGTTCGGGATCGTGATGTGGGCGGCGGCCATCACCTCGGTCGTGGGGGCGGCGTACACCTCGGTCTCGTTCCTGCGCTCCGCAAGTCGCGCGGTCGACCGGCGCCCGGAGGTCGTCATCATCGCCTTTATCGCGGTCTCCACCGCGGCCTTCGTCCTGATCGGGCAACCAGTCAAGACGCTGGTCCTCGTTGGATCGCTCAACGGCTTCATCCTCCCCATCTCGGTGGGGGCGATGCTCCTCGCGGCGCGCCGGCGAGACATCGTCGGGGAGTACCGGCATCCGGTGCTGCTAGCGGTGGCCGGCTGGCTCGTCGCGCTGGCGATGGCGGCGATGGGGGCCTACACATTGGTGCGCAACGTTCCGGCGCTCTTTGTGAAGCCGTAGCGTCGCCGCCGATGTTGGCAGCCGCTCATGGAGGGCATTGCGGCTGCCGAGAATTCCCGGAGAACGGCGGTCAGGCGCACCGGGTGAGGAGAGACAGTGCGTCTGGTGGGCGGACGGTAACGAAGGGTCGTGGCAATCGTCTTTTTGTTATCGGCCGGCCTGCGGCCGATACCCCGCCATGACGCATCCCACCCCCGTCGCCCCGCCCACACTGTCCGAGGCGCTCCCGCCCGAACTTCGAGAGTTCGCGCAGGAGCTGGCCGTGGCCGTGCACAAGCGCGGGATCTACCCGGCAGGGCACCCGATGCAGCAGGGGGCAGTGGAGGGGGTCCTGGACCGCCTTACCGGCCTCCTCGCCTCCCGTCCGGAGCTCTCGATCGGCGTCGGGCGCTCGCACCTCATCCTCGACGGGGTGTCGACCGACCCGCACAACCCGCTCATGAGCGAACTCGCCGAGCGACTGCACGACCACCTGCTCGGGGGGGTGCGGATCATTGCCGGGGTCTCCCGGGCGGAACTGGATGACTTCGTCGCGCGGCTGGCGGCCGCGACCAGTCGTGGCGGCGAGGCACTGGGGGCGCAGGCGCAGGACGTTGTGGAGCAGTGGAGTCACATCCACGTCGTACCGGTCGCGTTCAACCAGCTGGCGCTGCTCGACGGAGGGGCAGAAGGCGAGGGGGGCGAGTCGACGACCGCGGGATCGCGCATGGACGTCGTGTGGACCGCGCTCGCCCGGGCCGCGCTGGCCGGCGATGGTGGTGCGGGGGGCGGGGGGGGCGAGCTGCGGTCGCCCGTCGAGCTCGCGCAGGCCTTCGAGGCCCGCGCCGGCTCTCCCGGGGGGCGAGACGCGCTCCTCGACGCGCTGCGCCAGGCGCTCGACACGATCGAACACGGCGGGGCGGCGGCGACGGTCCTGCGCCAGCGGGTGACGCAGCTGATCGAGCTCCTCAGCGAGCAGACGGTCGCGATGCTTCTCGACATGGGGGGCGACACGACGAAGCGCAAGGCACTCCTCCACCGCGCTTCCCGCGTCCTCGGGGGGCAGGCCGTGGTCGACCTGGTGCGCGTCGCCGCCACCCAGGACGGCGCGCCGATCTCGGGCTCGATGCTGCGACTCCTGCAGAAGCTCGCCCGGGGCGCGTCTGGGGGGAAAAGCGGGTCACGCCAGATGGACCAGGCGCTCCGTCGCGTGGTTGGTCGGCTGCTGCGCGACTGGACGCTCGACGACCCGAATCCCGAGACCTACACCGTGGTGCTCACGGAGCTCTCCCAGCACGGCTCGCACGTCGCGCGCGACCGCCATCGCGACACGTGCGAACCGGAGCGAATGCTCGAGATCAGCCTCGACGCGCAGGTGGTCTCGCCCAGCACCGAGGCCGCATTGGGCCGGCTCGTGATGCGGGAAGGGGTCGCCGCGACGCTCGAGCGCCTGCTCCGGTACCCGCCGTCGGATGCGCGCGACTCGCTCGAGGGACGTCTCCTGAACGACGCGATGCTGCGCGAGCAGCTGGCCTCGGACCGCCCCGAGGTCCCGGTGCTCTCGCACGCGATCGACCGCCTCGGCCTTCGCGCCCTCGACCCGTTGCTGCAGGCGCTGATTCGCCGCAGCGATAGCGACGCGGCGTGGATCGTCGAGCTGCTGGCGCGACTCGGCGAGGACGTGCTCCCCCCGCTGTCGGCGGTCTTTCCGACCCTTCCCCCGCGCGCGTTGCGCCACCTGGTGGCGCTCTTCGACCGCCTCGATCGCTGGCCCGAAGGAGTCGATCCGGTCTCCCTCGCGCGTCACGCCGACGTCCACGTCCGGCGCGAGGCGATTCGCTACCTCCTCAAGCACGACCAGACGCGCACGCAAGGGGCGCGACTCGGCCTCATCGACGCGGACGAGCGCACGCTGGGCATGGCTGTGGCGGCGGTGATGCGCCAATGCTCCCCCGAGGCGGCGCGCATCCTGATGCGACGCTTCGACGAGCCGCAGCTCGCGGGCGAGATGCGCGCGCGCATGGTGCGCGCGATCGCCAGCGTGCGGAGCGCCGAGACGCTGGAATGGCTCCTGTCGCAGGTGCTGACCACACGCTGGCTCTCGGGCGGCGTTCGCCTGCGCAAGGCGAGCAGCGAGGTGCTGGCGATCATCGGCGCCCTCGCGCAATACCACGGCGGCGACTCGCGGGCCGAGCAGGCCTTGCAGCTGGCGAAACGCAGTCGCGACGACGCGATGCGCCGCGCCGCGCACGCGCGCGCCGATACCACGGGAATGGGGGCCACCGGATGACCGAGGCCACGCTGTACCTCACGTCGCTGGCGCAGGCGCTGGCCAAGATGTCGCTCTACGCCGAGGGGCACCCGGCGCGCGCTCGCGCCGCCGACGCCTCGTTCGCCCGGCTGCGCACGCTCCAGGCGATCGATCCCGCCCCGGTCTTCTCGTTCCTCGGACGCGAGGTGATCTACGCCCAGCGCCCGTTGCGCGACCTGGCGGACTGGGACTGGGCCCAGCGATTCTCCAGCGTTGGGGTGCAGCGCATGGAGTTCGAGACGGCGGTGGACCTCGAGATGTACCGAGACTTCCTCGAGGAGCTGCTGGGTCGCGTGGCCCTCGCCCCCGGGATGAAGGACAAGCCGCTCGCGCCGATGACGACGCAGCGCACGACGCCCATTCGCTTCGGTGCCGTCGGTGTCGTGGGCGAAGGCTGCGACGAGGAACTGGAAGAGGCGATGGACGAGGCGCAGCGCCTCGATCTCTCGGAGGAAGCCGATGTTGTGAGCTGGATGCACGACGAGGTCCTGGCGCATCGCACGTTGCCGCTGGCGGAAGCCGAGGCGGTCGTGCAGTCGCTGACCAGTGCGATGCACGGGTCGGCGCGCGCACTCATCCCGCTCCTGAGCCTCAAGGAATTCGACCAGTACACCACGACGCACTCGCTCAACGTCTCGGTGCTGGCGATGGCGCTGGCCGAACGTCTCGGATTGTCGGCGCGCGAGGTGCGGAGCTACGGGGTCGCGGGGTTGTTGCACGACCTGGGCAAGGTGAAGATCCCGCCCGAGGTGCTGCGCAAGCCGGGCGCGCTCACCGACGAGGAGTTCGCCCTCATGCGCTCCCACACCGTCGAGGGGGCGCGCCTGATCCTCGAGGCCGACCGCCATCTCGACCTGAGCGCCGTCGTGGCGTTCGAGCACCACATCATGATCGACGGGGGGGGCTATCCCACGCGCTGCACCCGGCGCGACTGCCACCACGCGAGCCGCCTCGTGCACGTCTGCGACGTCTTCGACGCCCTGCGCACGCACCGCCCGTATCGCGTGGCGTGGGACACCGCGTCGATCCTCGCCTACATCGAGCGGCGCGTCGGGACCGAGTTCGACGGCACCATCGCCGAGGCCTTCCTCGGGATGATCCGCGGTTCGGAGATGCGGCTGGCGACGGCGCGTTCGATCGACGAGGAAGTCGCGGCGGCCATCGACTGACCCGGCGGCGGGGACGCGCCCAGAGCGTCCGACAGCTGCAATTCGCGCGCGGCCTAGAGCCCCATCTGCGACAGGTGATACGGGAGCATCTGTCGCCACGCGGGCCAGTCGTGCCGGATGTCGTGCCCCCACAGGTCGAGCCAGTGCGGGATCCCCTTGGCGTGCAGCATCTCGGAGAGCGCCCTGGAGGCGTCCGGCGCTTCGTACGCCCCCTGCCCGGAGACGATCACGATGCGCGCGTCGTGGCGCATGCGATCGAGCGCCGCCCCCTCGACTCCCGGCAGGTACCACATCGGGTTGTTGAAGTAGACGTTGTCGTCGCGGTAGCCGTGCAGGTAGTTCGGGGCCAGGTCGTAGAAGCCCGACATCGCGATGGTCCCGCCAAACAGGTCGGGGCGCCGGAAGAAGGCGTTGGCGGCGTGAAACGCGCCAAACGATGCGCCCGTCGTGAGCGCGCGCGCCCCGCCGTCGCGACAGACATTTCGAATGTAGGGAACGACTTCTTCCTCGATGTAGGCCGAGTACAGCGCCTGGCGCCGCGCCTTCTCGGGAACCGGCGTCTCCTTGTCCATCCAGGCGTAGGAGTTGATGCTGTCGATCGAGAAGAGCCGGACACGCCCCGCGAAGAGCGCGCTCTCGATCGCCTTCACGAGGAAGAAGCGCTCGTTCTCGAGGAAGTCGGCCGCCGCCGTCGGGAAGAGAAGGATCGGCATCCCGGCATAGCCGTACGAGACGATCGGCATCGAGAGCCCAAGGCGCGGAGAGCGCCAGCCATCGATGACGCGCGGAAGGGAAGGATCGACGTACTGGATCGACATGACGGCGGGGACGAGGGAGGAACGTGCGTCAGGCGGGCGACGGCGCGGCCAGAGGTACGGGCGACCATACGGGATTCCGTGCGGGCGACCGTGCGGGCGACCATGCGGCCAACCGCGCCCGCGCCGGTCGAACCGGCCACCGTCCGTCGCGCCGCGTAAGGTACCGGCGCGGCGCGGGACGGCAACGGCGGCTCGCTCGGCAAGGAAATGCGACCATGCGCGTGAAAATGGTACGTCCCCGGCGGAGCCCAAGCGCCATCGTCCGTCCATGCTCGCAGCCATTCGTTCAGCCGCCGTCCTCGGGGTCGAGGCGTACGACGTCACCGTCGAAGTGGACGCGGCGCAGGGGCTCCCGCAGTGGACCATCGTCGGCCTCGCGGCGGGGGCCGTGAAGGAGGCGAAGGAGCGCGTCGCCGCGGCGCTCACCAACGCCGGCTTCCTCGTGCCGCCAAGGCGCTACACCATCAACCTCGCCCCCGGGGACCAACGCAAGGACGGCACCGCCTTCGACCTTCCGATCGCGCTCGGCGTACTGGTCGCGACCGGGCAGCTCGACCCCGGCGCCGTCGCCGGCATCGCCGCGTTAGGTGAACTGGGGCTCGATGGGTCGCTGCGCGGGGTGCGCGGCGTCGTCCCCATTGCGTTGCACCTCGCCCCGTCTCGCTATGCGGCATCGGACGATCGCCTCAGACTCATCGTGCCCCCGGCCAACCTTGGCGAGGCGCGCGTCGTCTCCACGCTCCCGAGCGTCGCGCCGGCGTCGCTGGCAGAATTGGTCGTCGCCCTGCGCGAGGGCGGCGAACGATGGCGCGCCCTCGCCGCGAGGGGCGCTGGAACGCCCGGCGATGCGAACGCTGTCGCCGACGGCCCGCTGGGGGGCGACGAACGGCTCGACCTGCGCGACGTCGTGGGACAGGAATCCGCCAAGCGGGCGCTCGAGATTGCGGCCGCCGGGGGGCACGCGCTCCTGTTCGTGGGCCCACCTGGCGGGGGCAAGACGATGCTCGCCCGCCGCCTGGCCGGGATTCTCCCACCCCTGAGCGAGGCGGAGGCACTCGAGGTCATGGCCGTGCAGTCCGTCGCCGGACTCCTCCGGACGCGCGGTCGCTACGTCGCCGAACGCCCCTTTCGCGCCCCGCACCACACCCTCTCCGTCGCCGCGCTCATCGGCGGCGGGTCGCTCCCGCGCCCGGGGGAAGTGAGCCTGGCTCACCACGGCGTCCTCTTCCTCGACGAACTGCAGGAGATGCCGCGCTCCGTCCTCGACGCCCTGCGACAACCGATGGAGGACGGACGCGTCCTCATCTCGCGCGCCCAGCAGTCGCTGGCCTTTCCGGCCAAGTTCGCTCTGGTCGGGGCAATGAACCCCTGCCCGTGCGGGCACGCGGGGCATGCGGCGACGTCGTCGACCACGGCGGGCGATCCGGCGGTGACGTCCTCGCTGCGCTGCACTTGCTCCAGCGCCGACGTTGCCCGGCATCGGAGTCGTGTCTCCGGTCCGCTCGCCGATCGGCTCGACATGACGGTGCATGTCCCCGCAGTCTCCATCGCGACCCTCGGCGCGGGGAGCGAAGGCGAGTCGTCGGCCGCGGTGCGCACGCGCGTGGTAGCGGCGCGCGCTCGGCAGTTGGATCGATATCGCAAGCTCCGGCGGGTGACGTGCAACGCGCACGTCGCCGGTCGATGGTTGGATGCCAACACCCCCATCGCCGACGACGCGCGCGCACTCCTCGCGAACTCGGCGGAACGACTGGCGCTCTCGGCGCGCGGCTATCACCGCGTGCTGAAGGTCGCGCGCACCATCGCCGACCTCGACGAGCACGATCGCGTCGAGCGCGCACACGTCGCGGAGGCGCTGTTCGTTCGCACGCACGACAACCTGCCCGCGCGTGTGGAGGTCGCGTAACTTTGCCGCATGTCCCACCCCCTCCGCGAGCGCGTCGCCCCAGAATCGACGTCGACATCGTCGCCCCACGAGGCGATCGCGCTGGCGCGCGAGGCGTCGCTCGCCGACTGGCTGCGCGCGCGCGGCTCCGCGCTCGTCGGTTTCTCGGGAGGTGTCGATTCGGCCTATCTCGCGGCGCTCGCCGTCGAGGTACTGGGGCGCGAGCATGTCCTGGCGGTGATCGGTCGCAGTGCGTCGTACCCCGCGGTGCAGTGGGCCACCGCGCGCGGGGTCGCCGACCAGTTCGGCATACCCGTGCTGGAGGTCGACACCGATGAGCTGAACGATCCGCGCTACGCCGCCAACCCGGTCAACCGCTGCTACTACTGCAAGACCGAGCTGTGGGACGTGCTCACCCCCATCGCGCGTGCTCGCGGACTGTCGGTGGTCGTCGATGGCACGAACGCCGATGACCTTGGCGACTACCGCCCGGGTGCTGCCGCCGCGCGCGAGCACGGCGTCTTGTCGCCCATGGCCGAACTCGGACTCACCAAGTCCGATATTCGCCTGTTGTCGCAGCGGCGAGGGATTCCGACCTGGTCGCAGCCCTCGTCGCCGTGCCTCTCGTCGCGCCTTCCGTACGGGACCTCGGTCACTCCCGAGCGCTTGGCGAGCGTCGAGCGCGCCGAGTCCGCGCTGCGCGCGCTGGGGGTGACGGGTGACATGCGCGTGCGCTACCACGGCGACCTCGCTCGTGTCGAGCTATCGGCGAGCGTCCTCCAGTCGTGGCTCGAGCCGGCGCGCGCCGTGCAGCTGGCGAGTGCCGTGCGCGCCGCCGGCTTCGCCCGCGTGGCCATCGACCTGAGGGGATTCCGCTCGGGATCACTCAACGTCCTCGGGGGCGTTGCAGCCGGCAGGGAGTCGGCGTGAGCGCGCCGAACGCAGGCGAACGGGGGAGCGCCGCGGGTTCGGCGCAGTCGGCGACCGTCTCCACCGGAACCGCGGTGCAGGCCGCTGCCACGTCATCTGCTGCGCTGGGGCGCTTCCAGGCCTCGCTGGACGCCATGTTCCTGCCTGCGCGCGTCGAGGAGCGGGGCGCCCTCGCCATCCTCGTCCCGATGGCACCGACCACCCCGCCTCCCGTGACGTCCGCTCCCGCACTCGATCACGAGGTACCAGCCGCCACGGTGCAGCCGTTGACGCCCTCGCCGGCACACTCGACCGACGCCACCCTCTCGCTCGACGCCTCGACGCGACGCGCCGTGGTGCAGGCCGCGCTGGCCGCCGGCTATTCGCATGTCGCCCTCGAGATCCCGCTCCCTCCATTGCCTTCACCCGTCGATGCGCCTCTTTCTGGCGGTCACCCTGCCTGACGACGTGCGCGAGTCGATCGGGCGTGCGACGGCCGAGGTGCGCGCCACGGTCACCGGCGTGCGCTGGGTGCGCCCGGAGTTGTTGCACCTGACCGTGAAGTTCCTCGGCGAACGAGCTGATGGTGATGAGCGGCGCCTGGAGGGTGCGCTTCGGTCGCCGCTGGTTCGTGTGCCGGGGTGCGAGGCTACGATCCGCGGCGCGGGCGCCTTCCCAAACTTCCGGCGCCCTCGCGTCGTATGGCTAGGCATGCATCCGCTCGCTCCACTCGCTGCCATGGCCCGCCAGGTCGACGACGCGCTCCTCCCGCTGGGCATCCAACGAGAATCGCGCCCCTTTCGGGGCCACATCACCCTGGGACGCGTGGAGCACGGGCTCGCGACGAACGACGCGGCGTCGCTCGAACGCACCGTGAACGCGCTGCGCGACACGTGGACGGTCCCGGTGCGCGACGTTGCCCTCGTGCATAGCACACTGGCGCGCGGCGGCCCCACGTATCGCGTCCTCGAACGCTTTCCTCTCGGCATTCCCGGAGCCCCCTAGGATGTTTGGCTGCCTTCGCACGGTCGGCTGCTTCACCCTCGTCGCGGTCCTCAGCGTGGGCGGCTGGGTCACGCGCGACCGCTGGCTCCCCGCCATCACCGGGGAGCGACCGGCGACGACCGGAGACTTCGATCGGGTCTCCGACGACCGCCGCGAACGGGCGCGAAACGTCGTCGAGTCGCTCGGCCGGAAGTCGGGACCGGTCTTCGCCAACCTCACCGCCGCCGAGGCGGCCTCGCTGGTGCTCGCCGACGCCAGGCGCCGACTCCCGGCGGTGTCGCGCGATGTGGAGGCGGGAGTGCAGGGGAATCGCCTGGTGCTGCGCACCACGCTCGATCCCGCGGAGTTCAGGGGGATCGATGCGCTCGGCCCCATCGCCTCCTACCTCGAGTCGCGCCAGCGCGTCTCGCTCGCCGGGACCATCGAGGTGGCCGAGCCTGGGCGCGGACTCTTCACCGTGCAGGACGTGCGCATCAACGAGATCATCGTCCCGTCGCCGGTGCTGAGCGCCCTGGTGCGACAGATCGACCGGCACGATCGCGCCGACGGCACCCCACCGCGGGCCATCGCCTTCCCGCTTCCGCGCTCGGTGGGCGACGTGCGCGTAGGGAAGGGGCGCGTCACCCTCTACAAGAACGTCCCATGAGCCGCCGCATCCTCATCGTCGACGACGAGCAGGGCGTTCGCGCCGCGTTAGGCCAGCTCCTCGAGTACGAGGGCTACGACGTCAAGGCCGTCTCGAACGCGGCCGACGGCATCGCCGAGTACGAGAAGTGGCGTCCGCAACTCACCTTCCTCGACGTGAAGATGGCGGGGATGGACGGGCTGGAGGCGCTCCGCCGCATTCGCCAGTTGGACCCGGTGGCCGTCGTGGTGATGATCAGCGGGCACGCGACCATCCAGACAGCGGTGGAGGCGACGCAGCTCGGCGCCTACGACATCCTCGAGAAGCCACTCGATACCGATCGCATCCTTGTCCTCCTGCGCAACACGCTGCAGCACCTCTCGCTGCAGGAGGAGAATGCGCAGCTGCGCGCGTCGATCGAGTCGCGCTACGAGATCGTGGGGAAGTCGTTCGCCATCCGCACGCTCATGGGGCAGATCGAGAAGGTCGCCCCCACGCCGGCGCGCGTCCTCATCACCGGGGAGAACGGGACGGGGAAGGAACTCGTCGCCCGCGCCATTCATCGCCTGAGCCCGCGCCTGCAGAAACCGTTCATCGAGGTCAACTGCGCCGCCATCCCGTCGGAGCTGATCGAGAGCGAGCTGTTCGGCCACATGAAAGGGTCGTTCACGGGGGCCGTGCAGGATCGCGCCGGGAAGTTCGAGCAGGCCGACAAGGGGACGCTCTTCCTCGACGAAATCGGCGACATGTCGCCGTCGGCGCAGGCCAAGGTGCTGCGCGTCCTGCAGGACGGGGAGGTCACGCGCATCGGCGGCGCGAAGCGCGTACAGGTCGACGTGCGCGTCCTGGCCGCGACAAACAAGGACTTGCAGGAGGAGATCGCGGCCGGCCGATTCCGGGAGGATCTCTACTATCGCCTCAACGTCGTCCCGCTGCACGTCCCGCCCCTGCGCGAGCGGCGGGAGGACATCCCGCTGCTCGCCCAGCACTTCACCGACCTCCTCTCCCGCCGCGATGGTGCCCCGCCGCGCACGCTGGACGCCGGCGCCGTCGAGGGATTGTCGCAGATGGAGTGGCCGGGCAACGTGCGCGAGCTGCGCAACACGATCGAACGCCTCCTGATCCTCTCATCGGGACCGCGCGTTACCGCCGCCGACGTCTCGCGCCTCAGCGGCACCCGTCACGCCGACGGCGCCTCCCTCGGCTCGCTCCTCGACATCGAGACCTTCGAGGCGTTCAAGGACGCCGCCGAGCGCGCCTACCTGCTGCACAAGCTGCGCGCCTTCGAGTGGAACGTCTCCGAGACCGCGCGCGCCCTCGACATGCCACGCTCCAACCTGTACAAGAAGATCGAACGCTACGGCCTGGAGCGCGAACGATGATCGTCCTCGTCTTCTCGTCCTCCCGTCCTCTCGTCTTCTCATGAGCAACTGGGACGAACAACTCAAGAAGATCGACAAGCAGCTCGAGTCGATCTCCGACGAAGCGCTCCTCCCCGCGAAGTCGGCCCCGACGCCACAGGCGCGAGTGGAAGCGGTCGCCAAGCAGGCCTCTACCTCCACGCTCGGCGTGGCGTTGCGCCTGTTGCTGGCGGTTGCCCTCGGCGTCGGCATGGTGTTCTGGCCATACGAAGCGCGCTGCGGTGTGGGCCTCTTCGGCTACCTCGGCGCCACCGGGATCGTCGCCCTCGCGGGGGTCTGGACGTCGGTGTGGACCTGGCGGCACCGCAGCGCGAAGGGGCACGTGCTCTCGCTCCTGCTCGTGCTCTGGGGGCTGGTCCTGGCCGGGATGGAAGTACTCCCCCGCGTGGGGTACGCCAAGCCGACCCCCGACCACCCGACGGTCTGGATGTGCAACTAGCGGGGCGCTGCGGCTAGCTTTCGCAAGTTCCCGCCGTTTGCCCTCGCTTGCCTCTCGCATGACTACGGTCTTCAAGAACTTCATCGCCGGTCAGTGGGTTGTGCCCTCCACCGGTGACTACTTCGAGAACGTCAATCCCGCCGATCGCGCCGACGTGATCGGCCGCTTCCCGCTCTCCGGCCACGACGATGTGGAGCGCGCCGTCGAGTCGGCGCAGCGCGGCTTCGAGATCTGGCGCAAGACGCCAGCCCCCCTCCGCGGTGACGTCCTGCGGCGCGTGGGCGACCTGCTCGCCGCCCGCAAGGAAGAACTCGCGAACCTGATGACGCGCGAGATGGGGAAGCCGCTCGCCGAGACGCGCGGCGACGTGCAGGAAGGAATCGACACCGCGTACTACGCCGCCGTGGAGGGGCGCCGCCTCTTCGGACACACCGTCCCCAGCGAACTGCGCAACAAGTGGGCGATGTCGTTCCGGCGACCGATCGGCGTGGCCGGGATCGTGACGCCGTTCAACTTCCCGATGGCCATCCCGACCTGGAAGATGTTCCCGGCCCTGGTCTGCGGGAACGCCTGCGTCTTCAAGCCGGCGGAGGACGTCCCGCACACCGGAACCGTCCTCGTGGAGATCATGCTCGAGGCGGGGCTCCCTCCTGAGGTGATCCAGCTGGTGCATGGGGTAGGCGAGACGGTCGGCGCCGCCATCGTGCGGCACCCCGACGTCCCCCTGGTGTCGTTCACCGGCTCGACCGAGACCGGTTCCAAGGTCGGCGAGATCTGCGGGCGGATGCACAAGCGCCTCTCCCTGGAGATGGGGGGGAAGAACGCCCAGATCGTCCTCGACGATGCCGACCTCGAACTCGCCCTCGACGGCGTGCTCTGGGGGGCGTTCGGGACGACAGGGCAGCGCTGCACCGCCACGTCGCGCCTCATCGTCCAGAGCGGCGTGCATGACCGGCTGGTGGACATGCTCGTCGAACGGGTGAAGGGGCTCCGACTGGGCGACGGGCGCCAGCCCGGGACCGACGTCGGCCCGCTCATCCACGAGGAGTCACTGCGGAAGGTCGAGCGCTACGTGCAGATCGGTATCGACGAAGGGGCGCACCTCGTCATCGGAGGGCGGCGCGCCACCGAGGGGGCGCTCGCCAAGGGGAACTTCTTCCAGCCGACGATCTTCACCAACGTGCGTGCCGGGTCGCGCCTTGAGCAGGAAGAGATCTTTGGCCCGGTGCTCTCGGTGATCAAGGTCGAGACTCCCGAGGAGGCCTTCGCCGTCAACAACGACGTGAAGTACGGACTCTCGTCCTCGCTCTACACACGGAACGTGGAGTTGGCCTTCCGCGCGATGTCGGAGTTGGACAACGGGATCACCTACGTGAACGCCCCCACGATCGGCGCCGAGGCGCACCTCCCCTTCGGCGGCGTGAAGCAGACCGGGAACGGGCACCGCGAAGGGGGGTGGGAAGTGTACGAGTTCTACTCGGAAACCAAGGTCTGTTACGTGGATTACTCCGGTGCCCTGCAGCGGGCGCAGATCGACACGTACTCGGGCTGAACAGGAACAGGCGCTGGCGCGGAATCCGGGGCACGCCCGCTCCGGTTTCCCGCCACTGGTGGTGCGGTTGCGGCCTCAGCGGGCCGCGGGTTAATTGCCCCGAACTCCGATGGTGCTGTCCTCCTCTGATCGAGACGACCTGGTCCAGCGCGTGGCGCGCAAGCTCACGCGGGGGTCGGTGCGTCCGGAGGTCATCGGGGACGCCGTCGATCGAACGTTAGGCGCCCTCGCGGCGCGCACGGCTGGTGCGCCACGTCACACGCCGGCAACTCCGGTGTTGGGTGAGGCGGCGGTCGATGGCGCGACCGGAGTGGCGGTGGTCGCTGCCATTGGAATCCCCGACCTGGCGTCGCGCCTGCGCGCGGCGCTCGAACGCGCGGGAAGTCCCGTCGGCGCAGTCGGGGTGGCGACGGAAGGGCGTCACACCGTAGTCACGCTGCAGTGGCCCACGGCCGCCGCAGCGCAGGTGCGCGCCGTCGCGGAAGCGATGGGCGCGCGTTTCAGCTGGCGAGGAGATGTGCGATGATCCAGGGCGCGAGTGTCACGGCACCGACGACATCGACCGGAGCAGGGAGCGCGGCGGGAACCCCGGCGGCGCTCGTCGCGGCCATCCCTGAGGGGCGCGGCACCATCTCCGAGTGGGAACGCGCGGCGGCGCTGGACCGCGTCAACACGTCGCGCCCGCAGATCCTCCGCATCTTCTCGGAGTGGGCGAAATCCTTCATCCTCGCCGTCCTCCTCTTCCTGGTCATCCGCGCCTTTGTCGTCGAGGCGTTCAAGATCCCCAGCGGGAGCATGGAAGGGACGCTCCTGGTCGGCGACTTCCTCCTCGTGAACAAGATGGTGTACGGCGCGGAGGTCCCGTTCACCGGGAAGCGCCTCCCGGCGGTGCGCCATCCGGAACGCGGCGACGTGATCGTCTTTCAGTGGCCGGTCGATCCGTCGAAGAACTTCGTGAAGCGCCTGGTCGGCGTCCCCGGCGACACGCTGCGCATGGAAGAAGGGGTCCTCTTCCGCAACGGCGTGCGGTTGCAGGAGTCCTACGTGCATCACTCCGATCCCGGGGCCGATCCCGCTGGCGAGGAGTTCCGCTGGCAGCGCGACTACCTCGTGAAGACCGCCGAGGCGTCGATGGGTTATCATCCGTCGCGCAACAACTGGGGGCCGCTCGTGGTCCCCCAGCAGCACCTCTTTGTCCTCGGCGACAACCGCGACAACTCCCTCGATTCCCGGTACTGGGGATTTGTCCCCGACTCGCTGGTGCGGGGGCAGCCCATGGTGGTCTATTACAGCTACGTCCCCGACTCGTCGGCCCGCCTGGATTTCCTGTCGCGCATCCGGTGGCATCGACTCGGCGACCGCGTACGCTAGTTTTTTCAACGTCTCGCCCCGCTATTCCCGGTTCTTCCCCCAGACACTCCGGCTGACGCCCTGGCGTCTCCCGGACCGCCGTTCACCAGGAGCCCACGTGGCTGCCGGACGTATCGCATCCAAGAAGTCGTCGTTCGACGAAGGCTCGCTCGACCAGTACCTGCGCGACATCAGCGCGTATCCGCTCATCACGCGGGAGGAGGAGGTGCTCCTCGCGCAGCGGATCCGTACCGGTGACCAGGACGCGCTCGACAAGCTGGTGCGCTCCAACCTGCGCTTCGTCGTCTCGGTCGCGAAGAAGTACCAGAACCAGGGGGTCTCGCTCTCGGACCTCATCAACGAGGGCAACCTCGGCCTGATTCGCGCCGCCCATAAGTTCGACGAGACCAAGGGGATCAAGTTCATCTCCTACGCGGTCTGGTGGATCCGCCAGGCGATCCTGCAGGCGCTGGCCGAGCAGTCGCGCATCGTGCGCGTTCCGCTCAACCGCGCCGGCACGCTCCACCGCATCGGCAAGCGCGCCAACTCGCTGCTGCAGGAACTCGGGCGCGAGGCGACGCACGCCGAGATCGCGGAAGGGATGGACATCACGGAAGAGGAAGTCGCCAAGACGATGTCGATCTCGCAGGCGCACCTCTCGCTGGACGCCCCGCTCACGCCAGGCGAGGACAACAAGCTCCTCGACTACCTCCCCGACAACCTGAACCCGACCCCCGACGAGCAGACCTTCGAGAAGGCGCTGACGGAGTCGATCGAGGAGGCGCTGTCGTCGCTCAAGGAGCGCGAGGCCAAGATCCTGCGCCTCTACTTCGGGCTCGACGGCGAGGAGCCGATGACGCTGGAACAGATCGGCTCGTTGTTGGGCATCACGCGCGAG
Source organism: Gemmatimonadaceae bacterium (assembly GCA_046327755.1). Taxonomy (GTDB): domain Bacteria; phylum Gemmatimonadota; class Gemmatimonadetes; order Gemmatimonadales; family Gemmatimonadaceae; genus SCN-70-22. The sequence continues at coordinate 277,338 of JAXLXW010000004.1, read as the reverse complement.
CGCGTGCGCCAGATCAAGGAGAAGGCGCTGTCGCGGCTGCGGCACGTGTCGCGGGCGCGGGCCCTCGAGTCGTACCTTGGCTGACCTCCGGACGGGAGACGGGAGACGGGGAACGGGAGATGCGGCGGCGCCCGGGACGGAGGCGCTGCGCGATGGCAACGAGCACCTCGACCTCTCCTTCTCCGGTTTCTCCCGTCTCTTCGTCCTCCTCGGACGCGCGGTCACGCTGCGCTGCCCGCACTGCGGCAAGGGGCCGGTGCTCGTGAACTGGTTCCGGATGCGCCCGGCGTGCGGGGCCTGCACTCGGCAGTTGGAGCGCGGCGAGCCGGACTACTTCCTGGGCGGGATGATGTTCAACCTCATCCTCTCCGAACTGCTCTTTGCCGGGATCTTCGTCTCGATCCTGGTGTTGATGTGGCCGACGGTCCCGTGGGACGGGATCTCGATCGGCGCCCCGGTCGGGATGGCCGTTGCCCCGATCGCCCTGTATCCCATCTCGAAGCTCGTCTGGCTCGCCTTCGACCTGGCGTTCCGCCCCGAGCGCGAGTCGTGATCGGCACCCCGACCGGGGCCCGCCGACACGCTCCCTGAACTGGCTGCACCGAACGACGCCCTCGCCATGGCCCAGCTCAATTCGTTCGACGTCACGACCGGCGTCGACTTGCAGGAAGTCGACAACGCCGTGAACCAGGCGGGGAAGGAGATCGCCACCCGCTACGACTTCAAGGGGTCGAAGGCGGCGATCGACTTCAACCGCACCGATGGAAAGCTCGTCCTCACTGCCGAGGACGACTTCAGGATGCGCGCGCTCTTCGACATCCTGCAGAGCAAGCTGATCAAGCGCGGTGTCCCGGTGAAGAACCTCGACGTCGGCGACACCAAGGACGCCGGCGGCGACACGGTGCGCAAGGAGATCGGGCTCAAGATGTCGCTCGATTCCGACACCGCGAAGAAGGTCTCCGCGGCCATCAAGGACGCCAAGCTCAAGAAGGTCCAGGCGGCGATCCAGGGCGACCAGGTCCGCGTTTCCTCGCCGTCGCGCGACGACTTGCAGCTGGCTATCGCCCTCCTGCGCTCCACCGACTTCGGCGTCGAGCTCAAGTTCGGCAACTACCGTTAGGCACGGGCGCCCCCGCCCGCCTGCTGGTTCACCGCCCCCCGGCCTCGCCCCGTCCCCCCATGTCGTCGCCCGTCTCGGGGGCGTTTGCCCCGCGTCGCATCGTCATCGGCGCCAACGCGCACGCCGAGCTCGCCGCCGCGCTCCACGCGCAGCGCCCCGAGCTCGAGATCCGCGGCAATCGCTTCACCGACCTCACCCCCGCCGACCTGTCGTGGGGGGAGGCCTACGTCGGCTTCAAGCGCCCCCCGCTCCCCACGATGGGGAACATCCGATGGGTGCACTGCACCGGCGCCGGCGTCGACTCGTGGCTGTACCCCGAGGAGCTCCCGCGCGACATCATGCTGACGCGCAGCAGCGAGTCGTTCGGCCCGATGATCGCCGAATGGGCGGTGGCGCGCGCCCTCGCCTTCTCGCAGCAACTGGTCGACCTCGCCCAGTGCCAACGCCTGCACCGTTGGGCGCCGCGTGACCTGACCCTCATGCGCGGCACCAAGGCGGTGATCGTCGGGACGGGTGACGTGGGCACGGCGTGCGCTCGCCTGTTCAACGCCCTCGGCTGCCGCGTGTATGGGGTGTCGCGCACGGGCGAGGGCGACTCGTCGGTCTTCGCCGCCATGGCGCAGGTCTCGGCGCTCAAGGACATGGTCGCCATCGCCGACTGGCTCGTCGTCACCCTCCCGCTCACCTCGTCCACGCGCCGGCTCATCAGCCGCGACGTGATGGCGGCGTGCCGCGGCGCGGTGCTGATCAACGCGGGGCGCGGCGCGGTGATCGAGGAATCGGCGCTCACCGAGGCCCTCGACCAGGGGTGGCTCAAGGGGGCCGCGCTCGACGTCTTCGAAGTCGAGCCGCTCCCTGTCGACTCGCCGCTCTGGCCGGACACCCGCGTGATGGTCTCCCCGCACATCTCCGGCCTCACGACGGTGGAGGGCGCCGCCGCCGGCTTCCTCGAGTGCCTCGCCGCCTTCGAGAAGGGCGAGCGCACCAAGTGGGAAGTCGATCGCTCTCGCGAGTACTGAGGATCGGACGGGGGCTCGCTGGCCCCGCGCGCCACTCGCGCCCTCCCGTCCCCCGCCTCCCGTCCCCCGTCCGCTCTTGAGATGAAGTTCTCCGTCATCACGTTAGGCTGCGACAAGAACACCGTCGATTCCGAGCGCACCATCGCCGAGCTGGTGGCGCATGGCGCCGAGCGCACGACGTCGGCGGAGGACGCCGACGTGATCGTCGTGAACACGTGCGGCTTCATCGATGCGGCCAAGCGGGAGTCGCTGGAGGCGATCATCGAGGCCGCGCGCCAGAAGGAGGATGGGCGCTGCCAGCTCGTGGCGGCCGTCGGGTGCATGGTGACGCGCCACAAGGAGGAGCTGGTCGAGTCGCTCCCCGAGGTCGACCTCTTCCTGTCGACGGCGGAGGCCGATCGTCTCGTGCCCGAGCTCGAGTCGCGCGGGCTGCTCTCCGATGCCCCGCTCCTGCATCATCCCGGCGTGCGCCTCTATGCCGGCGAGCTGCCGCACGTGCGCTACCTCAAGATCAGCGAGGGGTGCGACCACGGCTGCGCCTTCTGCGCCATCCCGCTGATGCGCGGCAAGCACCGGTCATTCGCGTTAGGCGACGTCGTGCGAGAGGCGCAGCTGCTGGAGGCCCAGGGGGCGCGCGAGGTGAACCTGGTGGCGCAGGACCTCGCCCACTACGGGCGCGACGTCCGCGACGGGCAGGGGTTGCCGGCGCTGTTGCAAGCGCTGCTCGACGAGACGTCAATCCCCTGGTATCGCCTCCTGTACATCTACAGCGCCGGGCTCACGCCGGCGATGCTCGACCTCATCGCGCGCGAACCGCGCATCGTGCGCTACCTCGACATCCCGATGCAGCACGCCGCCGACGCGGTCCTCGCGCGCATGCGGCGCCCCGAGCGCAAGGCGAAGCAGCGCGAGACACTCCGCCGGTTGCGCGAGCGCATCCCCGGCGTGGCGATCCGCACGACGGTGATCGTCGGATTCCCGGGGGAGACCGAGGACGAATTCCAGGAACTCCTCGACTTCCTGGAGGAGGCGCAGCTGGAGCGCGTCGGCGCCTTCACGTATTCGCCGCAGGAAGGGACCAGGGCGTTCGACATGGCGGATGATGTGCCGGATGAGGTGAAGCGCGAGCGCCTGGAGCGCGTGCAGGAGCTGCAGCGCCTCATCACGGCGGAGCGCTACGAGTCGTGGATCGGGCGCGAGGCGCGCGTCCTGGTCGACCGCGCCGGCGATCGCCCCGGGGTGGTGCAGGGACGTCTGGAGGCGCAGGGGGACGACATCGACGGCGTGACGTGGGTCACACTCAACGGCGTCGCCGCGACGCCCGGGACGATCCTGCAGGTTCGGCTCGATGAGGTGGTGGACGACTACGACTTCACGGCCACGGCGATGCGCGTCCTGGATGCCCCCGCCGCGGTCTCCACGCCGAAGGCCGGGCGTGTCCTCCCGGTCGCCCCCGGCAGCGTGGGGAGCTTCGGACGGTAGCCTGCTGGGCCCGCGGGCTGGTCGCCCGTCCGAGGGCCAAGTGACGCGTGCGCCACGGGGGGCGTCCCTGAAGGAGTTCGTTAGGCGAACGCCCGCACCCCGCCATGCCGCGCACCGTCCACACCTTCGGTCGTCCGCTCCGATTCTCCCTCGCCTTGGTGTGCTGCCTCACGCTGGGGAGGTCGGCTGGCGCCGCGACGCCGCCCCCGGCGCGCCGCGCCGCGCCGGTGGTGCAGGGGCGCGAGGTTCGGGTTGTCGTCGGCTCCGCGGGGGTCGAGGCGGCGCCCGGCGCCACCGGCGCCTGGGTCGTGCGCGATGCCTGGGGGCGGACGCACGCCCGCGGCAGCGGCGCCCCCGATCTCGTGCTGGAACGGCGCAACCGCCGCGTACGTGCGGTGGTCGGCGGCGGGACACGCGTCACCGCCTGGAGCGACGAGCCGCTCGTGCTCGAGCCGGATGCGCCCGGATCGGCGGTCACGTGGGAAGGGAAGCGCTATCGAGGCGTCCTCGCCTTCGCGCCGGTCGATACGGCGCTCCTCGTCGTGAACCGGGTGCCGCTCGAGTCATACCTGCGGGGCGTTGTCCCGCTCGAACTGGGCGTCCGTTCGCCTAACGAAGCGGCGGCGCTGGAGGCGCAGGCCATCGCGGCGCGCAGCTATACGGCGGTGCGCATGCGGGAGGGGGTGGGGCGTCCCTTCGATCTCACCGACGATGCGTGGGACCAGGTCTACGGCGGGATGGAAGCGGAGCACCCGATCGCCGACGCCGCGGTGGAGGCGACCGCCGGGTGGGTCCTCACGTGGCAGGGGAGCGTGGTGCGCGCACCGTATCACTCGACGTGCGGCGGCGAGACCATCGCCCCGACCGAGGCGTGGAGCGGGGTGCGCGACGAGCCTTGGCTGCGCGGCGTGTCGGATGCGCGCAGCGCGGCGGAGGGAGGCGGCGCCTGGTGCGACCGCTCGCCGCGCTTTCACTGGGAGCGGAGCTTCGACCGGCGTGCGCTGGACGATGCGGTCGAGCGCTACGTGCGTGCCCAGGGGGCGGGGATGCTCGTCGCCGGCGGTGCGGTCCGCGGCGCACGCATCGAGGCGCGCACGCGCTCGGGGCGCGTGGCCACGCTGGTCCTCGAGACGGAGGGCGGGAACGTCAGGCTCTCCGGAACCGCCCTGCGGACCACGCTGCGCAATGCACGTGGCGAGATCCTGAACTCGACCTATTTTTCGCTCGAGCCGGTGATTGGGCGTGACGGCCGGCTCATGCAGCTGACGCTTCGGGGAACGGGGAACGGTCACGGCGTCGGGATGTGCCAATGGGGAGCGATCGGCCGCTCGCGGGCCGGATACGATGCGCGCGCAATCCTCTCGGCGTACTATCCCGGCACCGAGGTCGAACGCCTGCGCTGACGGCGCCTCACGGAACGTGCGCCCAGGGCCTGCGGGTCCCGACGGCGAGCTGCGCTGCCGAACCGCACGCCTAACGCCGTCCTCCGGACTCATGGTCTCCCCTGTTCGCATTGCGGTCGTCGGTGCCGGTGCCATCTCGCAGATGGCGCACCTCCCCGTGCTTTCCAAGCTGCGCGGCGCCCAGGTCGTCGCCCTGTGTGACAACGACCGCGCCAAGGCGCGCGCCCTCGCCGATCGCTTCGGGATTCCCGACGCCTTCAACGATATCGACGACCTGCTCGACTACGACCAGCTCGACGCCGCCGTGGTGACCACGCCGTCCCACCTGCATGAACCGCAGGTGTTGCAGCTGCTGGCGGCCGGGCTCGACGTGCTCTGCGAGCGCCCGCTGTCGCTCACCGCCAAGGGGGTTGATCGAATCCTCGCCGCGGCGTCGCGCGGGAACCGGAAGGTCTTCGTCGCCAACAACCACCGCTTCCGGTCGGATGTGCAGGCGCTGGCCCGCTTCCTCACCGGCGGCGAGTTGGGCAAGCTCACCGGCGTGCGCGCCGGTGCCTATCACCCGCGCGGCAAGATCGAGGGGTGGCGATTGCGGCGGCAGGAAGCGGGTGGCGGTGCGCTCTTCGAGCAAGGCTTTGCCCTCATCGACCTCGCGATGTGGCTGGGCGACTTTCCCGCGCCCACGCGCGTGTGGGCGCACATCGAGCGCGCGCGCGGCGCAAACGCCGTGGAGGAGTCGGCGATGCTCGCCGTGGAGTGTGCCAACGGGGCGTCGTTCTCCTTCGACCTCTCCTGGGCCTACGTGGGTGAGGACGAGCGCTGGTGGTTCGAGACACTCTGCTCGCGCGGGAGCGCGCGCCTGGCGCCGCTGCGCGTCGTGAAGGAACTCAACGGCAAGCCGGTCGACGTCTCGCCGACGGGGGCCGCGGCGCGCGAGAGCGCCTTCATCCAGTCGTACCGCGCCGAGTTGGCGCATTTCGTCTCCGCGGTGCGCGGCGAAGTGGAATACGAAGCGCCGACCGACCAGCTCCTGGTGCACCGCCTGATCGAGGCGGCCTACAAGTCCGCCGAAGAAGGGAAGGAAGTGCGCCTGTGAGGACGGCGTTCGCGCGGCCCCTGGCCGCGCTCCTGCTGGCCACCTCCCTCGCGCTGGCGCCGGCCGCGGCCCGTGGGCAGCCCCCCGCGACACCGGCGGTAGCGCCGACGGCGGCCCAACCGGTGGAAGCCCCGCCCGGCAGCGAGCTCGAAGTCTACGTGATGACCATGGGGCAGGGCGACCTGCTCTGGGAGCGCTTCGGGCACAATGCGTTAGGCATCCGCGACACGCGCACGGGGACCGACCTGGTCTTCAACTGGGGGATGTTCTCGTTCGAACAGCCGGGATTCCTCCCCCGCTTCCTGCGCGGCGAGATGCGCTACTGGATGGCGCCGTTCGACGCCACGCAGATGTTGCTCGCCTACCAGCAGGACAACCGCTCGGTCACCGTCCAGCGCCTCAACCTCAGCGCGGCACAGAAGGACTCGCTGCGCCGCTTCGTCATCTGGAACTCGCAGGACGAGCACAAGTTCTACCGCTACGACTACTATCGCGACAACTGCTCCACACGCGTGCGCGATGCGATCGACATGATCACCGGCGGGGCCATCAAGCGCGCCACCGACACCGTCGTCACGCCGATGACGTATCGCGACCACTCGTTGCGGCTGATGGACGGGATGTTCTGGACGCGGACCGGGATCGACCTCGCCCTCGGCCGCCCGACCGATCGCCCCATCACCGCGTGGGAGGCGATGTTCATCCCGATGGAGTTCCAGCGCCGGTTGCGCGACATCCGCGTTCCCGACTCGACGGGGCGACTTGTCCCCCTGGTCGCGTCGGAGCAGGAGCTGTTCACCGCGTCGCGCACCCCCGAGCTGATGAGCGTCCCGTCGCTCGCGCTGGGCGGGCTCGCGCTCGGGGTCGTCGTCGCCGTCGTCTGCTATCTCGTGGGTTTCCGCCTCCCGGGGCGCGCCGGGGCGATGACGCTCTCGCTGGCGTGGGCATCCGTCGCCGGCGTGCTCGGACTCCTCCTCTTCCTCCTGTGGACGGTGACGCAGCACGTCGCGTCGCACGCCAACCAGAACCTCTTCTTCATCAACCCGCTCTGGCTCGCGGTGGCGCTCCTCCTCCCGTTCGCCGGGGCCGCGCGACGCTGGCGCGAGTGGCTCCTCCTGCTGGTGCGCACCACCGCGCTGCTCTCCATCGTTGGGGCGATCGTCGCCCTGACGCCGTGGGGGCAACCGTCACGCGCCATCGCCGCCTTCGCCGCGCCGGTGAACCTCGCGATGTACTTCCTCGTCCTCCGCGTCGTCTACCTCGCCCAGCAACGGGCCAATCGAGACGCCGAGCACCTGGCGCGCCTCTCCCACTCGGCGCCGCGCCGTTGAGGCGAAGCGGATGAGCCACTCCATCGGGATCGACGTGGGCGGGACCTTCACCGACCTGGTGTCGGTATCGCTCGTGGATGGCGCGGTGTGCGCCGGGAAGGTCCTCTCCACGCCGCACGACCAGAGCGTAGGCGTCGAGGACGCCTTGCGAACGCAGGCCCCCGCCGCGGAGGCGGTGCGTCGCATCGTGCACGGGACCACGGTCGTGACGAACATGCTCCTCGAGCGGCGCGGCGCGCGTGTGGCGCTGTGCGCGACGAGCGGCGCGACCGACCTGCTCGAGCTTCGCCGCCAGGAGCGCGCGTCGCTGTACGACCTGTCGGCGCACCACCCGACGCCCTTGGTCGACGCGTCGCAGGTGGTGGCGGTGCACGAACGCCTCGAGCCGGGGACGCAGGCGCGCCCTCTCACCGAGGACGAGGCACGTCGCGTGGCCGAGCAGGTGGCCGCGCTCGCGCCGGACATCGTCGCCGTGGCGCTCCTGCACGCCTACGCCGACGCGCGCCACGAGTTGCAACTGGCGGAGGCAGTCGCGGCGCGACTGCCTGGCGTCGACGTCGTGTGCTCGTCGCAAGTCCTGCCGGAGATCCGCGAATACGAGCGCACGGCGACCACGGCGTGCGAGGCGTACGCGCGCCCCGGGGTGCGGCGCTATCTCGAGAACCTCACGGGGCGCGTCGCGTCGCTGGGGATGCCCGCCCCCGGCGTCGTCTCGTCGAGTGGCGGGATGCGCGAGGCGCATGATGCGGCTCGCCACGCGGCGTCGCTCGCCCTCTCCGGGCCGGCGGGGGGCGTGGCGGGCGCGGCGCTCGTCGCGCGGCTCGCCGGTTTCGATCGTGCGCTGTCGATCGACATCGGCGGCACGAGCGCCGACGTGGGGCTCATCCTCGACGGTGAACCGCTGGTGGAGGCCGGCGGGAGCGTGGCTGGCGTCCCGATCGCCCTCCCGCGCGTCCTCGTCGAGACGGTGTCGGCCGGTGGTGGATCGTTAGGGTGGGTCGACGACGGCGGGGCGCTTCGCGTGGGCCCCCGCAGCGCGGGCGCCCTCCCGGGACCCGTCGCCTTCGGGCGCGGCGGGACGCAGGCGACGGTCACCGATGCGCACGTTGCGCTGGGGAACATTCGCGCCGATCGCATGGCGCGCGACGTGACGCTCGACCCGGACGGGGCCCGCGCTGCCGTGGCGCGCCTCGCCGACACGTTAGGCGCCGATGTGGAGCGCACCGCCCAGGCCATGATCGCCACGGCGGACGCCGAGATGGCGCGCGCCCTGCGGCGCGTGAGCGTCGAGCGCGGCGTCGACCCGCGGGGCTGTGTCCTCGTCGCCTTCGGCGGCGGCGGGCCGCTGCACGCCTGCGCCCTCGCCGAGCGGCTGGGCATGACGCGCATCCTCGTGCCGCCGCACGCCGGTGTGCTCTCGGCACTCGGCCTCGCGGTCGCCCCCGAACGACGCCTCGGGATGGTGAGCGTGATGGCGTCCCTCGAGGTGCTGTCCGCGGCGGACCTCGCACGACTGGCGAGCGTCGCCGAGCAGCGCGCCGGCGGGAGCGGGACGCCGCAGTTCGTCGCCCGCATCCGCTATCGCGGGCAGGGGCATGAGCTCGAGGTCGCCGTGGCGCCGGGCGAGACGGGCGACGTGGTGTCGACGCGCTTCGCCCGCACGCACCTGGCGCGCTACGGCTTCGTCCTCGAGACGCCGATCGAGATGGTGTCGCTGCGTTGCACCACATCCACGGAAGCGCCTCCCGTCTTGCTCCAGCGCCGCGGCCCCAACCGCTGGAGCGAGGGCACTTTCGTCGACGACGGCGGCCTCCTCGACACCACGGTCACTGGCCCCACCGTCGTCGCCCTCCCCGACGCCACGCTCCTCGTCGCCGCCAACTGGCGCGCCCGCGCGCTGGATATGGGCGGCTGGCTCCTGGAACAGGACGTCGCTCCCTAGCCCCGCGCGCCCCCGCACTCCCGTCTCCCGTCTCCCGTCCGCCCTTCATGTCCTTCGATCCTCTCGCCCTCACGGTCTTCTCCAACGCGGTCGCCATGATCGCCGAGGAGATGGGGACCGTGCTCGAACGCGGGGCACTGTCGCCGAACATTCGTGAGCGACGCGATGCGTCGTCGGCGTTGTTCGATGCGGCGGGGCGAATGATCGCGCAGGCGGCACATATCCCGGTGCACCTGGGGGCGATGCCCGAGGCGGTGCGCGCCGTGCTCGCGCACGAGCCGCGCGCCGGCGATGTCTTCCTGCTCAACGATCCCAACCACGGCGGATCGCATCTTCCCGACCTCACGATGATCGAGGTCATTGCGGAGGGCGATCGCATCGTTGGCTTCGCGGCGGTGCGCGCGCACCATGCGGACGTGGGCGGCATCTCGCCGGGATCGATGCCGCGCGGTGCGACGGAGCTGGTGCAGGAGGGGATCATCGTCCCGCCGGTGCGCATCGCGCGGCACGGGGAATGGCAGGACGATGTCCTGCGCCTGGTCCTGGCCAACGTGCGCACGCCCGACGAGCGGCGTGGCGACCTGCGGGCGCAGCGCGCGGCCTGCGCGGCCGGGCGCGATGGCTGGCTGGCGCTGCGGGCGCGCGAGGGAGGAGCGGTGGTGGAGGGCGCGTGCGATGCGCTGCTCGACTATACCGAGCGGCGCGCGCGCGCGCGCATTGCGCAGTTGGGTAACGCGCGTGGCACCGCGCGCGACGCGCTCGAGGGGGACGGCGTGACCGACGCCGACATCCCGATCGTGGTGACACTCACCGCGCTCGGCGACCGCCTCCGGCTCGACTTCACCGGGACGTCGCCGATGGTGGCGGGAAACGTCAATGCCCCGTTCGCCGTCACGCGCGCTGCGGCCGTCTTCGTCCTGCGCACGCTGCTCGACGACGACGTCCCCACCAACGATGGCATTGCGCGTGCGCTCGAACTCATCGTCCCCGAGGGGACGGCGATCAACGCGCGGTGGCCCGCGGCGGTTGCGGCCGGCAACGTCGAGATGTCGCAGCGAGTCACCGACACGCTGTTCGCGGCGCTCGCCGACGCCGGCGTCGACGTCCCGGCGCAGGGGCAGGGAACGATGAACAACATCACCTTCGGCGGCCGCGGCTGGACGTTCTACGAAACGTTAGGCGGAGGGCAGGGCGGCTCGTCGCGCGGCCCCGGACCCGACGCGGTGCACGTGGGGATGAGCAACACGCGCAACACCCCCATCGAAGCGCTGGAGCATGCGTATCCCATTCGCATCGACGAATATGCGGTCCGCCGCGGCTCCGGCGGGGCGGGCGCGCAGCGCGGGGGGAATGGCGTCGTGCGCCGGTATCGCGTCCTCGAACCGTGCACCGTTACGCTCGTCACCGAGCGTCGGCGGCGCGCGCCGTTAGGCGCGGTGGGCGGCGAGAACGGCCACCCCGGGCTCAACCTGCTCAACGGCGAGCCGATCCCCGCCAAGTGCCGGCTGGAGCTGCGGTCGGGCGACGTCGTCAGCGTCCTCACCCCCGGTGGCGGTGGGTGGGGCGAGGCGTGACGGCGGACGTGACCTGCTGACCATGCCCTGACAGCGGGTCGATCCCCGCTACGCTACCTTCCGACCATGCAAACGAACGCTTTCCTGCTCGCGGCCGCGCTGTGCCTCGCGGCGGCGATGCCGTCAGCCGCAGCGGCGCAGTCGTCGCGCGAATACACCGGGCGCGGGGCTCCGAAGGTCACCGTCCCCCGCATCGACGAACCCATCATCCTCGACGCCGCGCTCGACGAGCCGGCCTGGGGGCGGGCGGCGCGCCTCACCGGCTTCTGGCAGTACCAGCCGGTCGACCAGCGAGAGGCGGCCGAGCCGACCGAGGTCCGCGTCCTCTACTCGGCGCAGGCGATCTACTTCGCCATCATCGCGACGTCCGACTCGGGGAGCGTGCGCGCCACCCTCTCCAAGCGCGACCAGATCAGCAACGATGACCGCGTCACGATCTACCTCGACACGTTCAACGACCGGCGCCGCGCCTTCTTCTTCGGCGCCAACGCGTTAGGCGTCCAGCTGGACGGCGTGCGCACCGAGGGGGCGGCGAGCGCCGGCAACATGTTCGGCGGGAGCGTCGACCTCAATCCGGACTTTCGCTTCGAGACGCGCGGGCGCCTGACCGCGTCCGGCTACGTGGTGGAGATGCGGATTCCGTTCAAGAGCCTCCGATTCCCCAACGGTGAGCAGCGCTGGGGGATCCAGGTGGTGCGCAACATCCCAGGGCGGGGCGCCGAGGACACGTGGACCGATGCGCAGCGCGGCGCCTCGTCGCTCCTCGCGCAGTCGGGGCTCCTGCTGGGGATCGAGAACGTCGAGCGCGGCGTCGTCACCGACATCCAACCCTTCATCACCGAGGCGGTGTCCGGGGCGCGCGCCGCGGACGGGCGCTTCTCGCGCGACAATGGGACGTTCGACGGCGGGGTCAACCTCCGCTTCGGCTTCCCGTCGTTTGCCGCCGAGGGGACCATCAACCCCGACTTCTCGCAGGTGGAGTCCGATGCGGGGCTGGTGACGGTCAACGAGCGGTTCACCCTGTTTCTCCCGGAACGCCGTCCCTTCTTCCTCGAGGGGATCGAGCTGTTCGCCACCCCGGGGCAGCTCGTCTACTCTCGGCAGATCGCGAACCCGGTCGCGGGCGCCAAGCTCACGGGGAAGCTCGGCCGCACCGGATTCGCCCTCCTCTCTGCACTCGACGAGGTGCCGGGGAAGGACGCGCTCTTCAACATCGCACGCCTGCGCGCCGATTACGGCGGCAATTCGATCGCTGGACTCACCCTCACCGATCGTCGTCGGCGTGACGAGAGCAATACCGTGATCGCGGCCGACAACCGCCTCGTCTTCCGGAAGCTCTACTACTTCGAGACGCAGTTCGGCCAGTCGATCACGACCCGGAACAACCAGACGCAGTCCGCGCCGCTCTGGCGTGCCGAGTTCGATCGCACCGGTCGAACGTGGGGCTTCAACTACCAGCTGCGGGGCTTTGGCGACCGATTCGAGAGCGATGCCGGCTTCGTCCCGCGCGTGGGGTACCAGTATGCGCACGGCTTCAACCGGTTCGCCTGGCTAGGCAAGCCGGGATCACTCTTCCAGAACGTGACGTTGTTTGGCGGCCCCACGCGCTATTGGCGGTACGGGTCGCTCGACAGGACGTCGCAGCTCGAAGGGCAGGACGAGGCGAGTGGCTTCATCACGCTGCGCGGCGGCTGGACCATCAGCCCGTCGCTGAGTCGCGACTTCTTCCAGGTCGATCGCAGCGTGGCCGGCGGCGTCTACTCCTACGACATCGAGGGTCACCTCACGCCGTGGGACCCCAGCGTGCGCCTGGACAACCTCTGGTCGTCGTCGCTCTCCGTCACCTCGCCGGTCTTCGGCAAGGTCAACGGGTCGCTCTCGTTCTCCAGCGGCGCCGTGCCGATCTTCGTCGAGGGGATCGAGGGGACGCAACGCCGCGCGACGGCCTCCATCCTGGTGCGCCCCACCGCGGGGACGCGCATCGAGGCGACGCTCACCGACTCTCGCATCCAGCGATCGGTCGACGGCTCCGAGTATGCGCACAGCACGATCCCGCGCCTCAAGATCGAGTACCAGCCGACGCGTGCCCTCTTCTTCCGTGTGGTGTCGCAGTACCGCGCCGATCGCGTGGAGGCGTTGCGGCTGCGCGGCACGATGTCACCCCTCGTCGACGGCAACGGCGTGGCGATCGCGGCCAGCGACGCGCGCTCGCTGCGCACCGACTGGCTCATCCAGTATGAGCCGTCGCCGGGAACGACCGCGTTCATCGGCTATGGCGATGGGTGGCGCTCACCGGGGCGCGTCGCGGACACCGACATGCGGCGGCAGAACGACGGGATCTTCCTCAAGATGATGTACCTCTTCCGCCGTTGATCCCGTGACCTGGCTCGTCGTCGTGCTGAGCATCATCGACGCCGCGCTGATCTTCTCCTCGGTATCCCAGTCCAACGCGGTACTCGATCACCTGCGGACGCGGCACGAGGCGAGGTGGCGGGCGCTGGGGGCGCCAGCGCTGCGCGGCAGCCTGCTGAGTCGGCGCTATCACTCGCGCACGGAGACGCCGTACCAGCGCTTCCTGCGCGACGGGTCGTACCGATCGCTCGGCGACGCCGAGTTCACGGCCAAGGTGGAGCGCGGCCGCATCCTCGATCGGTGGGCGTGGCGCGCGACGCTCCTGCTGCTGGCCTGCGTCGTACTGGTGCAGCTGCAACAACGGCGGAAGGACGTGCGGGACATCCGCGACCTCCCGCCGCCCCCCGCTCCGCCCGGGGCGCTATAGCGTCAGCTCCATCCCCTCGGCCGCTGCAATCACCTGCACGCGGCCGTTTCGCTCCTGCACCATCTTGTGGCAGAGGGCGAGCATCTCGTCGAGCGCTTCGTCGCTACGATCGGGCTCGTGGTGGAACAGGACGAGCGTCTCCACCTCGGCGGCAATGGCGAAGTCGACCGCGTCGCGGTAGGAGGAGTGGCCCCAGCCGCGATGCTCCATGTACTCGGTCCCCGTGTACATCGCGTCGTGGATGAGAACCTTGGCGCCGCGCGCGAACTCGACGAGGGCGTCGCGCGAGGAGGCGGAGTCGGCGTGGTCGCCGAACGGGTCGAGCTCGTTGTCGGGGATGAAGATGACGGAGCGGTTGGCGTCGTGACTCGCCGAGACGCGGAAGCCTAACGCGCTCCCCGGGTGGCGGACGTTGATCGTCCGCATCTCGTAACCCGGTCCATGATACTGCGGGCCCGCGAGCGTGCGCACTTCCATCCGCGCGCTCAACTGGTCGAAGTTGACGGGGAAGACGACTGGGCTCATTTGCTGGCGCAGGACGACCTCGAGCGAGCGCTCGAGCGACGGCGATCCCCACAGGGTGAAGTGGTTCCCTGCCTGGAACGTGGGGGTGAAGAAGGGGAGCCCCTGGATGTGGTCCCAGTGCGCGTGCGAGAAGAAGATCTCGCCACGGATGGGGCGACCGCTCCCGTCTGACACGAGCGAGCGACCCAACTCTCGAATGCCGGTCCCAGCGTCGAGGATGACGAGGTGGTTGTCGTCGGTCCGCAGCTCCACGCAGGTCGTGTTGCCACCGTAGCGCACGGTCGCAGGACCGGGGGAGGGGCATGAACCGCGTGTTCCCCAGAAGCGAACTCGCATCACGACAGCGGGTGGGGTGAAATCGGGACGGGCGACGGGAGACGGCAGACGGGAGGTCGGTGGCGCGAACGCGATCGTTGGACGACCCGGGTGGGCGTGGTGTCCGTTCGACCTCCCGTCCGTTCGGGCGCCCCGCGCGTGCAGCGGGGCGCCGCAGAGGTATTACACGCGCGCCTGCGCGAGTTGCTTGAGCGAGGGGCGGTTGGCGACCGAGATGCGCCGGCGCTCAACGCGAATCAGCCCCTGGATCTGGAAGTCGCGGATGGTGCGCGACACCGTCTCGCGGCTCGCCCCGATCATGTGGGCGATGGTCTGGTGCGTGAGCGGCTTCTCGATCGTGTCCTTTCCTCCTTCCTCGGCGAAGTCGAGGAGGAGCCGGGCAATCCGCCCCGGAACGTCGAGCAGCGCGAGGCCGTGGATCTTGGCGTCGGCGCGCCGCAGGCGGCGCGCGAGCTCGACGAGCAGCGACCAGGCGACGGCGGGGTTGGCCTCCACGCGGCGCCGGAAGTCATCGCGACGCAGCACGAGGAGGTTCGTGTCTTCCATCGCGATCACGTGCGCCGAACGCGGTTGATCATCGATGAGCGACAGTTCGCCGAAATGCTCGCCGACACCGAGGACGCCGAGGATGACTTCACGCCCGTCTTCGCCGATCAGGACGACCTTCACGCGGCCGTCACGGACGATGAAGAGCGAGTCGCCGGGATCGTCCTCGAAGACGATCACGCTCCCCTTCGGATAGTTCTTCTCGCGCGTGAGCTCGGCGAAGCGCTGGAGTTCGGCGTCGTCGAGCTTGGAGAAGATCGGAATGGAGCGAAGGAAGTTGCTGATATCCATCCGGGGTGCCTGTAGTGCTGAAGTCGAGAACGAAGCTGCGGCCGGAGTCGGGTCGATCGCGAGCGTGGGAGCCATGGCGGTGGCGAGTCAGGGGGACGGCACGGCACATCGAGTGGACGAACACCCTGTCACAGGTAGGACGCCGCGCAGGACGTCCCGTCACAGTGGCGCTGTGCGCCGTCCCCCGTGCTTCAGCGCAAGCGCAACGCCCGGTACACCGGGCAGGTCGGTGGGTGCCACCAAACGAGCGAAAGCGCGCCAACTGCCAACCACGACTTTACGGTTGCCGGAATCGCACGCGGCGTCTGTGGCGGGAGTCACAAGGGTGCTGGCCGATCGATGGGAGATGGGAGACGGGAGACGGGAGCCTTAGAGCGCCCCCGAAGGCGAGGACCGGAACCTGGCCCCGCATCGAGCCGAGAGCCGGGCCGAGAGCCCGGCCCCGAGCCGGTGCGCGAGCCGGGCCCCGAACCAGCCCCGGACCATTCCCCGAACCTGCCCCCCAACGCCGTCCCGCTCGCCCACCCCGCGCGCGCGGCGAAGCCGCGCGCACCGTCTGCCGTCTGCCGTCTCATCTCCGCCCCCCAGAACTTGAATCCCCACCGCCACATCCGCTACATTTCCAAGCTCTTTACCAGCTCCTCCAGAGGCCTCCGTGAAAGCCGACATCCATCCGGAGTACGCCACCGCGACCGTGAAGTGTGCCTGCGGCAACACCTGGCAGACGCGCTCGACGATCGGCGAACTCCACCTCGATATCTGCTCCAACTGCCACCCGTTCTTCACCGGGAAGCAGAAGCTCGTGGACACCGCGGGACGCGTTGAGCGCTTCCGCCAGAAGTACGCTGGGAAGTCGGCCTGAGCCTCCGCGACCGATTAGCGGACGCCGTTGCGCGCGCCGCCGAAGTCGAGCGTGAACTCTCCGACCCAGCGACCGCCAAGGATTCGAAGAAGCTGGCAGCGTTAGGTCGCGAGCATCAGCGCCTCGGCGCGGTGGTCGAGCTGGCGAACCGCATCCGCAAGACCGAAGACGAGCTCGCGCAGGCGCGCGAGCTCGTTTCCATTGACGACCCCGAGATGGCCGCCGAGGCCACCGCGGAGGTCGAGCGGCTCGCGCACGCCCTCGAACAGATGGACGTGGACCTCAAGCCGCTCCTCGTCCCGCACGACCCGCTCGACGATCGCCCCGCCATCGTCGAAATCCGCGCCGGGACGGGCGGTGACGAGGCGGCACTCTTCGCGGCCGACCTGTACCGCATGTACACCCGTTACATCGAGCGCCACGGCGGCTGGCGCATCGAGATCATGTCGCACTCCGACGCGACGCTCGGCGGGATCAAGGAAGTGGTGTTCAAGGTCATCGGCGATGGTGCCTTCGGCGCCATGCGCTGGGAGTCCGGCGTGCATCGCGTGCAGCGCGTCCCCGCGACCGAAGCGGCCGGTCGCATCCACACCTCCGCCGCGACCGTTGCGGTCCTCCCCGAGGCCGAAGAGGTCGACGTCTCCATCGACGACAAGGATCTCCGCATCGACGTGTATCGTGCGTCGGGACCAGGGGGGCAGGGAGTCAACACCACCGACTCCGCGGTGCGCATCACACACCTCCCGACCGGCATCGTCGTGTCGCAGCAGGACCAGCGCTCGCAGATCCAGAACAAGGCGAAAGCGATGGAGGTCCTCCGGGCCCGCATCCTCGACCAGCGCCTCTCCGAGATCCAGTCGGAGCGCGCCCGCATGCGAAAGACGCAGGTCGGCACCGGCGACCGTTCGGCGAAGATCCGCACCTACAACTTCCCGCAGAGCCGCGTCACCGACCATCGCATCAACCTCACCCTGTACGACATCTCCCGGGTGATCGACGGCGACATCGGCAAGCTGGTCGAGGCGTTGCGTCTCGCCGACACGGAAGAGAAGCTCTCCGGCGACTCCGCCGCGTAGCGTGGGGAGCGGCGCCGTGCGCGAGGAGCGCCCGGAGGACACGGGCCGGATCAATGTCACGGTCGCGGAGTGCGTGGCGCAGGTGACCGCCACCCTGCGCGCGGCGTTCGGGCATGACGCCGAACGTGAGGCTCGCGACTTGGTGGCCGCCGCCGTGGAGCAGCCTCGTCATTGGCCGTCGACCTTCGCAGCGACGCGCCTCGAGGGTGCGGATCATCGGCGAATCCTCGCCGCCGCCGGGCGGCGCGTCGCTGGGGCGCCACTCGCCTACGCGGTGGGGACGGCCCCTTTTCGACACCTCCTGCTCGGCGTCGACGAACGCGTGCTCATTCCGCGCCCGGAGACGGAGTACCTGATCGACGTCCTCCTCGCGACGCCGCAGGGGAGGGACGGTGGCTTCGCCATCGACGTGGGGACCGGATCGGGAGCGATCGCGTTGGCGCTGGCGAGCGAGGGGCCCTTCTCACGGGTGATCGCCACGGACATCTCGAACGACGCGCTGGCCGTGGCGCGCGCCAATGCCACGCGTTGCGCCTCGTCCCTTCGCGGCGCGATCGAGTTCCGCGCGGGCGACGCACTCGCCCCGTTGCACGACCTGTCCAATCAGGTCGACGTCATCGTCTCCAATCCCCCGTATATTGCCTTCGCCGAGGCGAGGGAACTCCCGTCTTCGGTCCGGGACTGGGAGCCGCCGCAGGCGCTCGTCTGTCCCGAGGACGGATTGGCGGTCTCGAGGGCGATCGTGGCTGGCGGCGCGGCGTTGTTGCGCCCCGGCGGGCTGCTCGCCTTCGAGACGGACACGCGCCGGGCCGGGCGCCTCGCCGACCTGGTGCGCGACGCTGGCTGCTACGAGGACGTGCGCGTGGTTGCCGACCTCACGGGGCGGGATCGATTCGTCGTCGCGACGCGGCGGTCATGATGCGTGGCGCCTGGCGGCGATGCTGCGGCACGTTGCACCTGCAGTACGCGTCGCACCGGCAGCACGCGACGCACCTGCTCCACCCGGATGTATCCGACATTGCCTGCCTAACGGGGCGGCCCACGTGGCGCCGCACCGTGCCGTCCTGCGGGACGGGAATGGCTCCCCGCTCCCGGGGTACCTCGCGCCACGCAGCATGGACCTGACGATGATTGACTCAAAGGCGAAGGAGCTCGGCCGTCTCCTCGGGCAGAGTGACCAGTACAAGGCGCTCAAGCGCGCCAACGACGGGCTCGGGGCCGACAAGGACTCGGTGACGATGCTCCGCCGCATGGAAGAGCTGCGCACCAACGCCCAGCGCATGATCGAGGGGGGACAGGAGCCGACGGCCGAGATGGAGCGTGAGATGGACGAGCTGCTCGGGCGTGTGCAGGGGAGCGCGTCCTACCAGGCCGCGGTGGCCGCGCAGGAGAACTTCGACAAGCTGATGATGCAGGTGAACAACTGGATCGCCGAAGGGATCAAGGCCGGCGCCACGTCCCAGATCATCACGCTGTCCTGACGATGGGCGGGATGCGCGGCGCGCTGGTGGTGCTCGAGGGGGCGGAGGGCGTCGGCAAGACGACGCAACTGCGTCGCCTCGCGGCGCGACTGCAGTTGTCGGGCATCCCGCACTGCACGGTGCGCGAACCGGGGGGGACGCCGGTGGGCGACGAAATCCGCCGCCTCCTCCTCGACCCCGCCATGCACATCGTCCCGCGGGCCGAGGCGCTGCTCTTCATGGCGTCGCGCGCCCAGCTCGTCGACGACGTCGTGCGCCCCGCCATCGCGCGCGGCGAGGTCGTGCTCCTCGATCGCTTCTTCCTGTCGACCTACGCGTACCAGATCGCCGGACGCGGGCTCGACGCCTCGGGGGTGCAGTCCGCCAACGGATTCGCCACCGAGGGGCTCGCCCCGGACGTCACGGTCCTCCTGGACCTCCCGGATGGCGAGGGCTTCACCCGCATCAGCGCCCGCGGCGAGCACGATCGCATCGAGCGCTCCGGCGATGACTTCCATGCCCGTGTGACCCGGGCCTTCCGCGAGTTCGCCGTCGCCGACTGGCAAGCGCGACACCCCGAGTGCGGCCCCATCGTACGGATCGATGCCCAGGGGAGCGAGGACGCGGTGGCCGAACGCATCTGGGAGCGGCTGGCGGCAATGCTCCCTGAAACGTTTCTCCCTGTTCGCGGGTCTCATCACTAATCCATGCCGATGCGTTCGCGCCTGTTCGTGGTGATGGCGGTGATGGGGAGCTCCCTCGTGTTTGGAGGGTGGCTCCTCGGCCGCGGCCTGCGCAGCGGCACCCATGGGCCGGTGGACGGGGAACGCCTCTTCGACCAGGTGGTCCAGCACGTCCGGCGCTACTACGTCGACTCGGTCTCGACCGCCGACCTGTTCGACAAGGCGCTCGTGGGGATGATGGATGAGCTGGGCGATCCGCACTCGCTGTATCTCAAGCCGGAACGCCTCAAGCGCCTCAATGAGATCACGACCGGGAACTACACCGGGCTCGGGATCCAGGTCGACATCCGCGACGGATGGCCGACGGTCCTCGCGCCGCTCCCCGGCGGACCGGCGGAGCGCGCGGGGCTGCAGACCGGCGACCGCCTGGTCGAGGTGGCCGGGAAGGGGACGCGTGACCTCACGGGTGACGAGGTACGCGCCCTCCTGCGAGGCCCGGTCGGGTCGTCGATCGACCTCGTGATCGAGCGCGCCGGTTCGACGACGCCGTTTCCCGTGCGCGTCACGCGCGGGGAGATCCATCGGCGGGCGGTGCGCCGCACGGCGCTCCTCGAGGGGGGCGTTGGCTATGTCGATGTGGACGTCTTCTCCGACTCCACGCAGCTGGAAGTGTCGCGGGCGATCGATTCGCTCTCGACCGTTGGGATGACCTCGCTCGTGCTCGACCTGCGCGGCAACCTGGGCGGACTGCTCGCGCAGGGGGTCGGCGTCGCCGACCTCTTCCTCGACAAGGGAAAGACGATCGTGTCGATTCGCGGCCGCACGCCGGAGGCCAACGGGACCTTCACCGACGCGCAGCTGCAACGCTGGCCCAACCTCCCGCTGGTGGTCCTGGTCGACGATGGCAGCGCCAGCGCGTCGGAGATCGTCGCGGGAGCGCTGCAGGACCACGATCGCGCGCTCCTGGTGGGGCGCACGACGTACGGGAAGGGGAGCGCGCAATCGCTCTTCCCCACCACGACCGGAGGGGCGCTCAAGCTCACCACCGCGCGCTGGTACACGCCCTCGGGGCGTTCGATCGACCGGCGCAAGGGCGAGGATGGTGACACCACCGACGACGCCGATCGCCCGCATTTCACGTCTGACGCGGGACGCACCATCCTGGGTGGCGGGGGAATCATCCCCGACGTCGTGGCGGGCGACACCGTGCAGACTCCGGAGGAGCTGGCGCTCGCCGGTGCGTTAGGCAAGCGCATCCCCGAGTTCCGCGACGCCCTCACGGCGCACGCCCTCAGCGTGAAGCAGTCGCCCCCGTCGTCGCCGGACTTCACCGTCACCCCCGAGATGCGCGACGCGCTCTGGACGGTGATGCAGGCGCGCGGTCTGACGTTCGACCGCAAGATCTACGACGCGGCGGCGCCGATCGTCTCGCACCTCATCGCACGCGAGGTCTCGCGCTACGTCTTTGGCCCCGCGGCCGAGGCCCGACGTTCGATCAATGACGATGAGGTGATCCAGGAAGCGCGACGCCTCGTGGCCGGCGCCCGCGGTCCGCAGGAGGTCCTCTCCCGCGCGACGCCGCGAACCGCGTCGCGCTGAGCGTCCACGCGCGCCGCTACTGGATCTCCGACTGGTCCACCACCCGCACGCCGCGCGGTGGCTTGAAGCGGAAGGCCCCCTCGGTCACCGCCGCGTTCGCGTCGAACGCGGTGATCTTCACGAGACGCACGACACCATTCAGTTCCTCGGCCTCGAACTGCCGGAGCGTCCCGTCGGCCGCGTCGATCCACACCTTCGCCCGCGAGAAGCTGCTGTTCCCCTTGCCCTTGGGCGTGAGCGTCACGATGCGCGACGCGCGACCGCCTAACGTCGCAGCGCCGCCATCGCCCACGGTGTAGCGCGCACGCGGGTTGCTGAAGAAGGCGCCGATGAGGTCGATCGATCCCTCGACGTCCGAGGTGAGCGGGGCGCGAATCACCTGCCCGGGGGTGGAGCTCGGGAGGTAGACCCACACGAACTTCCCGTCCGAGACGATGACGTCGCCCTTGGGATCGGCAAAGCGGAAGGCGAAGCGGTCCGGGCGCGCCTGCTCGAACTCGCCCCGCGACTGCAGCTTGGAGCCGGTGAGCGGATTGGTGACCACCTGCTCGAACGAGGCGCGGGCCGTCTTCACCTTCGCGTAGGCCTCGACGGCGCGGTCGATCGCCGCACCAGCGGAGTCCTGTGCCGAGAGCGCGGGCGTCAGGGCGCCGACGCTCGTGGCAACAATCGTCGCCAGCGCGAGCCACCGGGACACGGGATGCGAACCAGTCATCGTCATGGGGCGAAAGAGTCGGGCGGGGAATCTCCCCGCCCGGGTGCTGCGAACTGTCCCTCTGTATTGCTACCGAACGATCGCGCTTACGTTCCCGGCGGCGGTGTCACGTCGCGCCCGATCGCCTGCGCGATGTGACGTACCTCCTGCATCAGCCGCGCAAACTGCTCCGGGAAGAGCGACTGCGCCCCGTCGGACTTGGCGCGATCCGGGTTGGGATGCATCTCGACGAGAATGCCGTCGGCTCCGGCCGCCACTGCGGCGCGCGTCATCGGGATCACCATGTCGCGCAGCCCGGTGCCGTGACTCGGATCGGCGACGATGGGGAGGTGCGACTGCTTCTGGACGATGGGGACGGCATTGAGGTCGAACATGTTGCGCGCCGCGGTATCGAACGACCGCAGCCCGCGCTCGCACAGGATCACCTGCGAGTTTCCCTCGGCCAGGATGTACTCGGCGCTTAGGAGGAGGTCGGTGATGGTGGCCGCCATCCCGCGCTTGAGCAGGACCGGCTTGTCGAGTCGCCCCGCCGCCTTGAGCAGCGAGTAGTTCTGCATGTTGCGCGCGCCGATCTGGATGCAGTCGGCGTACTCGGCCACGAGCTCGGCGCCGGCTTCGTCCATCGCCTCGGTGACGACGGGGAGCCCGGTCTCGGCGCGGGCGAGGGCGAGGAGTTCGAGGCCGCGCTTGCCCATCCCCTGGAACGAGTACGGCGACGAGCGTGGCTTGAAGGCACCGCCGCGCAGCGCGCTTCCGCCAGCTGCACGCACGGCGTGAGCGGCGGCGAGGATCTGTTCCTCCGACTCGACGGAGCAGGGGCCGGCGACGATGACGATCGCGTTCCCGCCAAAGGCCACGCCTGGCGCGATGGGGACGATCGTGTTGTCCGGCTTCCACTCGCGCGACACCTGCTTGTACGGGCGGGAGACGTGGATGACCTGCGCCACGCCAGGGAGGCCGATCACATTCGTGTCGTCGACGCGCCCGTCGTTCCCCACGAGGCCGATGGCGGTGCGCTGCTCGCCGGGCATGGGAACGGGGGAGTACCCCATGTCGGTGATCACGCGACAGACGGCCTCGATCTCGGCCTGGGTCGCGGTGGTGTGCATGACGACGAGCATTACATCTCCTGAAGGTCGAGCACCCACCCGTCGTAGGCGCAGGTGACGCGCCCGTCGAACCCTTCGGCCACCTGGCCGAGGATGTCGACCTCCTCCACGGGAGGATAGAAATGCGTGAGGGCGAGGAGCCCGGGGCGGGCCACGCCGGCGACGACGCCACACTGCCGCGGGGTCAGGTGCGACGGGATGGCCAGCGCATCAGGGAGGGAGCACTCCAGCACGAGTGCATCGCACCCGCCTGCCCACCCGGCGAACGCGGGGTCGAACCCGGTGTCGCCTGAAATCACCACCCGCCTCCCACGCGCCGAGACGGAATATGCCACACTCTCGTTGGTGTGTGGAACCTTGAAGGGCTCGATTTCCCAGTGCGGGGCAAGGGTGAGCCGCCCCCCGGTCTCGAGCTCGCGCACGACGATCGGGAGCGTCGAGAGCAGGTTGGCCCCGAACACCGTGGCCATGCGCTCCAGCAGTCCCTGCGTCCCCACCGGACCCACGATCTCGATGGGCTCCGCGCGTGGCGGGAGCATTCCGTAGCGCCAGGCGTAGAGGAGGTTGGGGAGGTCGTTGATGTGGTCGGCGTGGAAGTGCGTGAGCGCGAGGTGCGTGATCGTACGCCAGTCGATGCCCAGCTGCGCCATGCGGAAGACGGCCCCCGCACCGCAATCGACGAGGAGTCGCACCTCGTCGTCGGCGACGAGCGTGGCGGACTGCACGCGCGCTGGCGCTGGTGCCGCGGCTCCGGTGCCGATGGTGGTGAGCTTCATTGCGGACGGGAGACGGGGGACGGGAGACGGGAGAGGCCCCGGGCGCGCGTGGCGCGCCCGGGGCCTTCGACCAACGGCCAGACCGCCGCCCTGCCGGGCACCTCGTTAGGCCGGTGCCGCGGCGACCTCGCCCTCGCTGTCGGCGGACGCCACGGCGGCGCCGTCTTCCGGAGTGCTGTCGTCGACGGTGTTGCCGCGCATCCGGACGCTGACCAGGCTCGAGACACCCGGTTCCTGCATCGTCACGCCGTAGACGGCATCGGCCGCCTCGGTCGTGGTGCGCGGGTTGTGCGTGATGACGATGAACTGCGTCTTCCCCTTGAACTGGTTGAGCATGCGCACGTAGCGCCCGATGTTGGCGTCATCGAGCGGGGCGTCGACTTCGTCCAGCAGGCAGAAGGGCGACGGCTTGGTGAGGAAGATGCCGAAGAGGAGCGAGAGCGCCACGAGGGCGCGCTCGCCGCTCGACAGCAGGTGGATGCGCTGCGTGCGCTTGCCGCGCGGGCTCGCGTGCACCTCGATGTCGCAGTCGAGCGGCAACTCCGGGTTCTCGAGGCGCAGGTCGCACTCGCCGCCGCCGAACAGCGTCATGAAGATCTGGCGGAAGTTCTCGCGGACCTGCGCGAACGTCGCGAGGAAGAGCTCGCGCGCCGTCGTGTCGATCTCGCGGATGGCCAGCTGCAACTTGTTCTTGGCCTCGGCCAGGTCGTTGCGCTGCGTGGTGAGGAAGTCGAGGCGCTTCACTTCCTCCTCATGCTCCTCCACCGCGAGCGGGTTGACCGGCCCGAGCTTCTCCAGCTCCGTGCGCAGCTCCTCGGCCTCGGCGCGCAACGTCTCGTCATCGACGTCGACCGCCTCGAACGACGTCATCAGGTCCTCGAGCGGGCGGCGCCACTCGGTTTCCAGCCGCTCCTTGATTGCCGCGCGACGCCCCGACAGCTCCGTGAAGCGCAGCTCGGCGTGGTGCAGCGACGACTCGTGCTCGTGCGCCTCGCGGCGTGCGAGGTCGAGCGCGTGATCCGCCGCCTGCAACGCAGCGTCGGCGTCGCGCACCTGCTGCTCGGCGTCCGCCAGGCGCGCCTCGGCGTCGTTGAGCGTGGCCACGCGTGCGTCGAGGTCCATCTGCCACGCCGCCATCTGCTCGGCGAGCGACCGGTCCGAGTCGGCCAGCGTCGACAGCTCGCTGTGCAGCGACGCCAGGCGCAGCGCCGCATTCTCCTGCTCCTGGTCCAGCCGCGTGAGGCGGTCGGTGGCCACCTGCAACCGCGCCTGCGACTGCGCCAGCGCGACCTGCCCGTTGGCGCGACGTTCGCGCGCCGACTCGAGGCCGTGATCGGCCTCGGCCAGCTGCCCCCTCAGCGCCTCGGCGTCGTTGCCGTGCACGCCAAGTGTCTCGTGCAACTCGGCGGCGCGGACTTCCAGCGACGACAGGCGCGCCGACAGCTCTTCCTGGCGCTCGGCGAGTCGGCGGGCGAGCCCTTCGGCGTTCTCCAGCTCACGCACGCCACGCAGCCGCCGGCGTTCCAGCTCGGCGCGCAGGTCGTTGGCGCGGCGGTCTTCGGCGTTGGCCAGGTTGGCCGACTCTGTGGCCATCGCCACCGCGGCATCCGCCTCGGCCAGCGCGCGTCGCGCTTCCTCGGCAGCGGCGGCGGCGAGCCTGCGTCCCTCGGCGGCCGCTTCGAGTTCGGCGCGCAACGCCGACAGCTCGGCGCGACGACGCAGCGGGCCGGGGCCAGCCGTCGTTCCGGGGAGCCAGACGGCGCCTCGGGCATCGACGAAGCCAGTTCCTTCATCCAGCGCGCGCACGCGCTCCAGCAGGTTGCGCACCCACCCCGCGGCGGGGGCCGCGACTTCCACTTGCGGCAGGAGGTCGCCCGCATCGTTCGCGCTCGCCTCCGGCATCGCGTCGAGCGGGAGGAGGAGGAGCGGGCCTGGGTTGGTGCTGGTGTGCCAGGCGCGCACTGCTTCGGCGGCGGCATGATCGCGCACCACGACCGCGTGCACCGTCATCCCGAGGAAGCGCTCGACGAGGAGCGCCGACGTGGCTGACGTCGAGAGGAAGTCGGAGATCGGACCCAGGACGGCCCCTTCGCCAAAGCGTTCCTTGTCGCGCAGCAGCCGTGCGGCGGCCGGGGCAAGTCCCACGCGTTCGCGCTCCAGCCCCTCCAGCGCGTTGACCTTTCCCTCGAGGGCGGTGTTCGCGTCCTCCGCGCGCCCCAGTTCCGCGCGCGCCGCGGCATCGCGCTCGCGCGCGGCGCGTGCGGTCGCGCGCGCTTCCTCGAGCGCCGTCACGGCGGCGGCCACCGTCACCCGGGCCAACTCGATCGCCTCGTCGGCGCCCTCGATCTCGCGCGCCAGCGTCGCGGCGGCGTCGGCGAGTTGGAGTCGCTCCACTTCCAGCGCGGTCGAGCGCTGTTCCAGGTCGGCCGTCTCGCGTTGCGCGCTCTCGCGATCGAGGTCGACGCGGCGTTGCTGCTCACGGAGCTCGCGCGCCGTGCGCTCGGCGGCTTCCACGGCGGCACGCGCGCCGGTCACTGCCTGACGAGCGGCTTCCTCGTCGCGCGCGTGCACCGACAGTTCCTCGCGCGCCGTCGACAGCTCGGCTTCGAGCGTCGCCAGGTCCTCGGCGGCACGCACGCGATCGGCGTTCAGGCGCTCGCCGAACGCCTCGCCCTCGCGACGCTCTTCCTCGGCACGCTGGCGACGTTCCAGCGCGTTGCGCTGGCGCTCCTCCGCCACGGCAATCTCAGAACGCAGCGATTGCACGCTGTTCTGCTGCGCCAGCGCGAGTCGCGCCAGTTCGCCGCGGCTCGCCTCGGCTCCCGCACGCCCTTCCTGCGCAGCGTTGCGCGCCAGCTCGGCGTCGCGCACCCGCGTATCATCGCCAGGCGCAAACTCGCGCAGGGTGACCAGCTTCTCCTCCAGCTCGCCCAACTCCTGGTGCCACGCCGCCATCTCGCGCGACGCCAGCGTGAGTTCCACCGAGAAGCGGCGCTCCGTCAGCTCCACGTGGCGTTCGGCGCGCTTGCGCTGCCGGGCGAGCGACCGTACCTGGCTCTGCACCTCGCCGATGAGGTCGTCGAGGCGCGACAGGTCGACCGTCGTCTCCTCGAGGCGACGCTCGGTGCTGCGACGACGATCGCGATACAGCCCCACTCCCGCTGCCTCCTCGAACAGTTCGCGCCGGTCGTCCGGGCGATCGGAGAGGAGGGCGTCGATCATCTTCGACTCGATCACGATGCCGGAGTCGGCGCCCAAGCCCGTGCCGCGCAGCAGGTCGTGAATGTCACGCAGGCGACACGGCGCCCCGTTCAGCAGGTAGTCGCTCTCCCCCGAGCGCGACAGGCGGCGCGTGATGACCACCTCGCGGAAGGGGACCGGAAGCCCGCCGTCCTCGTTCTCGAACACCAGCGACACTTCGGCCAGGTTCACCGCGCGCCGCGCCGACGACCCCTGGAAGATCACCTCTTCCATCTTGGAGCCGCGCAGGATGCGCGCGCGCTGTTCGCCGAGGACCCAACGCACGGCGTCGGACACGTTGGACTTGCCGCAGCCGTTGGGGCCGACGATGGCGGTGACGCCCATGTCGAACGTCATCGTCGTCGCGTCCGCGAACGACTTGAAGCCCTGCATCTGGAGCTTGGAGAGACGCACCTACGATGTACTCCCGGCCCGCATAACGAGGGCCGACTGAATGTTCAGGCTGTCGAGCTGCAACTTGAGGGGTTGCGCGTCGCCCTCGGTCGAGAAGGCGCCGGCATACACGTGCCAAGCCTGGGCCGAAGCGCGCAGCGAATAGGCTGGGATCCCCCGTCCCCGGAAGGCCGACACCCGAAGTTGGGCCATGGCGTCGGTTGTCGCGGAATCCAGAAGGAGGGCGAACGGTGTGCGTCCCACGCTTCCGGCGCCAGTGGGGACGAGGCCGTTGTCGCGCAGCGAGGCAAGGTAGGCCGTGGCGCTGGCGCTGTCTCCAAAGGCGCCGGAAACCAATCGAAACCACGGCGTGCTGTCGGAAGCCACGGCGACCCGGCTGAAGGTCGTGGCGGGGAGCGAGTCGCCGTGCTGCGCCACGAAGTCGAGCGCGTCGCGGTTGGAACTGGTGAAGAGAAGCTCCACGCTGAACGTCGCCTCATTCGCCACCGGGACCGCGGTCGTCGCCCCTGGCGCCGCCGAGACCGAATCGGAGACGGCCGCTGGAATCGGCGGAAGGTCGTTCATGGCGCTACCCAGCCCCACGAGCGGGCGCCAGCGCGGCGCGGTGAGCGCAGCGGCGGTACCCAGCACCGCCAGCGCGGCCACGGGGAGCTGCCAGCGCGGGCGCGGCGGCTTGGCCAAACGCCCTGCGAACGATGGGACTGCTGGTGACCCGCTCGGCGTGTGGAGCGCCGACTCGCTCCGCACCTCGCCGAGGAGTGCAGCCGCAGGGTTCGGAGAGATCGCGTCTCCCACCAGGACGATCCCGTCCAGATGCATCACCATCTGCCCCATCGTCGGGACCATCGCCGGCGCGGCCACCAGGAGGAGGGCGTCGGCGCGCCGTACCTGCTCGGTGACGACCTCCCACCAACGGCTGGTCAGGACGTCGACGGACAGGGGGGATTCCGTTCCGCCGGCCACGAGCCAGACGTTGGGGCGCGCGCCGTGCGGACGGGCCGCCCTCTTGAGGGAGACGCCGAAGTGCACCATGTCGCTCACGCCGGGGTGCGCCTCGGTGTCATCCGCCGCGACGATCCCCTGTCCATCGCCCAGGAGGTCGAAGATGTAGACGCGCCGTTGGCGAGCCTGGAGCTTGGCGATGCCGAGCGTGACGGCGCCCGTGGCGGCGGGATCGTCGCCGAGGACGGCGACGGCCGCGTGCGGCCCGACGGCGGCGTTCACGCGCACGCCGGCCGCCTCCCACATCGCCTCGTAGTTGCGAAGGTCGAGCGCGGTCAGGGGACCCCCTCGTACACCCAGTAATTGTGCTTCGACGCGCGCCCCATGCGTTCGGCGTCTGCTTTCGAGTTGTAGGGGCCGAAGATGACACGGAACACCGTCGTCCCCGCCGTCTCGCCCTTCACCACGCGTGGGCGCTGGCCGTCCACGCTGATCCCGTCGGCGATCTCCCGGGCACGCTCCTCCGAGAGGACCGCGGCGAAGGAGACCGTCCACGCGTCGCGCGTCGCGGCCGGCGGCGGTGCCTCCTCGCGCACCTCGGCGGTTGGCGTGCTGTCGGCCGGAGCCGCCGTCGCGGCCGCCCCACTCGCCGCGGGGATACGGCGGATCGAGTCGGCGCCCGAGTCGCCCGCCACCGCCTCGCCTAACGAGAACGACACGGGGACGTCGACGCCGCGCGCGCGCGGTCGCAGCCCGTTCCACAGCGCGAAGAACCAGACGTCGCTGGCCCCTCCCGCCACCGTCTGCTTCACCGTCCCCTTCGCCGGTTCGACGAACGCGACGTCGGCGCCGCGCACCGTCGCGACGAGGCCGTCCACCGTGACGGCGGGGAGGTCGGCGCGCCACGCGCTCCGGACCGTGCCCACCAACTCGTCCGAGGCAATCGCCACCACCCACGCCGAATCTCCCGAGACGGGGCGCGCGAGGAGATAGCGCCCCATCGGGTCCATGCGCATGTCCGTCACGAGCCCAGGCAGCTTGACCGCCCCCCCGATATCCTCGGCGTAGCGGTCCATCACCTCGAGCTTCGGCCCGCCCTTGTTGGCCAGGAAGATCCGGTCGCCGCTCGGCGTCGGTGCAATCGCGAGGATCTCGTCATCGGCCTTCACCTTGTCCACGCCGTCGAACTCGCGCGGTTGCACGCTCAGCAGCTCGCGCTTCACGCCGAGGTACAGGCGGTCGCCCATCGGGGTCACCACGGCGCGATCGGGGCGCGGGACCTCGATCGAATCGCCGACCGTCTCATCCGGCGGGTGCAAGCGCAGCAGGTACGTCTTGCTCCCGCGGTCGAGCAGCACGACGAGCGTGCCGTCGGCAAGCGGGAAGAGGCGTCGCACCTTGCCGCTCGCCGGCGCCTGCCAGTCGCCGCTCGGCGTTAGGCGGACGAGTGCGTTCTTCTCGTCCACCCCGAAGATCGACCAGCCATCGCCCGAGGCGACGGAGGTGAGCGCGGTGCTCGAGGCGTTGCGCGCCGTCCCGAGGCGCAGGTCGAGCCATCCCGGCGCGCCATCGCTCCCGAGAAAGGCGAGCACCCCGTTTTCGCCATCGAACGCCATGACGCGATCGAGCGCAGGCACGGGCTGCTGCGACTTCCAGATGAGCGAATCGAGCGAGGGATAGCGATAGGCGCGCACGATCCCCCCGTCGCGCGGCAGGCGCACGACGATCGGGTCCGGCCCGGAGGAGGGGAGGGCGCCAGCCGCTCCGGGCGCGGCGTCGCGATCACCGCGACCACACGCGCACACCGTAAGCGCCAGCGCCACGAAGGCGCGCACTCGCACGCGCGAAAGGTAGGGCGGAACGGGAGCGGATGGGAGACTTGAAAAAGGGCATACGGGAGACGGGGGACGCTCGTGCGCGCGCTTCGCACGCGCGACGTCACACGAGCGCCGTGATGTCGGCGACCGAAACGCAACACGGCGCCTCTCGGCGCCGCGTTGCACTCCCGTCCCCCGTCTCCCGTCCCCCGTCTGCCCCTAGAACGACTGCCCCAGTGTCCACATCCAGTACCCCTTCTTGCTCGGGCGGTCGAGCGGGATCGAATAGTCCCACCGCAGCAGCGCGAAGCCGAAGAGGTTGAGGCGGATCCCGGCGCCGTAGGAGCGCAGGAAGTACCGCTGGTTGGCCTGGTCGTAGTTGTCCGGCTTGCTCAGCGACACCGTCTGCCCCTTGGACCAGGCGGCGCCTGCGTCGTAGAAGACGAGTCCGTCCACCGGCGGGAGCGAGATCGGGAGGAGCCCCAGGTCGAATCTCCGGACCAGTGGGAAGCGCATCTCGACGTTCGCGAAGGCGACGCGCGTCCCCAGCAGCTCGGTCGCCGAGCAGTTGGCATCGGAACCGACCACCCCGCCGCAGAACTGCGAGTAGTACTGCTCGCGATCGTAGCCACGCACGAAGTCGGGGCGCCCGATGTACTTGCGGGCCACCACGTTCTCGTCCTTCCCGATCGCCATGTTCGTTTGCGCGCGGAAGGCGAACGTCAGGAAGTTGAAGAGGATCGGGACGTAGCGGCGGTAGTCCGCCGAGTATTCCGTCCACTGCATCCCGCCGATCATCGGTTCGACCTGGAAGCGGTAGCGCCGCCCGGAGATTGCCCCCGTGTAGCCGAACAGCGTGTTGTCCGAGACGTAGGCCGCGTACGGCCCCACGTAGCTCAAGCTCCCCAGGTTCGTGACCGAATCGGTGATGAACTGCGTGGCGTAGCCGCTCGAATAGTCGATGCCGCGGCGCACGTAGGCGATCGAGCGCGAGACGTTGTTGGCGTTGAGCCCGTACTCCCAGCGCGTGAAACGATTGCTCGGCCGCATGGCGACGGCGAAGCCCTGCCGGAAGATGAAGCGGGCGATCTCGAGCTCCTGGATCGTCCGGTTCGTGCCGTCGCCGATGTAGTTCTCGGAGTAGTTGTTGAGGAAGAAGTACGGCGTCTGCGCCGCCCCGGTCATGTACTGCAGCCGGGACCCCATGTTCATGTAGGCGCCGTAGAAGTACGCCTCGCTGAGGCGGCCGTTGACCTGGCCGGCGGCGATGAGGCGGTTGTTGCCGAGCATGTCGCCGAGGACGATCGCCGTCCCGCCGAAGATCCCGCGCCCGAAGTTGTCCTGCGCGTAGCCGATGCTCGGGCGCGAGATGTACTCGGGCTGGAGACCCGGCTTGTAGGCGTAGGTGCGGAACTTCGTGGTGTCGGGAAGGGCGAGCGAGGCGCTGTCGAGGATCTGCGCCACCGAGACCGGCGCGTTCCCCGAGCGTTCGTTGGCCCCCGGCGTCTCCGACGAGTTGCGGATTCCCGTCGTCGACCGATAGACCGAGATCTGCCGGTCGTTGGCGCGCGTGCTGTCGCCCGCCTTGGCGGCGGCGTCGATCGCCCGCAGCATGTCGGCGGCGGCCGGGTTGGCGGCGGCCTGGGCGACGCGACGCGTCGAGTCGGCGCCCGCTCCTGCGCCCGCTCCTGCGCCCGCAGCGGCGACGACGGGCGGCGCCGGACGATACGGCTTGGTCTTGAAGCGACGCGGGTTCGCGACCGACCAGACGGTGTAGTCTCCCTTCTCGTAGTACGTGAAGGCGAGGCGATCCGCCTGGCGCGCCCACGTGATGGCGGGGGAGTACTCGGTAATGGCGCTGACCGCGCCGATCACGTTGGTGAGCTGGAAGTGATCCTTGGCGTCGAAATCGTACAGGAAGACGTTCTGGATCCCCGTGCGGTCGCTGATGAAGGCGAGTGACTTGCCATCCGGCGCCCACATCGGGTTCAGGTTGAGCCCATCCTGCCCGGGGATGGTCTCGATGCGCCCCGACGCGAGGTCGAGCGTCGCGATCTGCCACTGCTCGAACTTGAGGACGTCCGCATCCGACTTCGGCGTGCGGTCCGTGGCGAAGGCGATGGTCTTCCCGTCCGGCGACCACTGCGGCTGCATCTCGGCGAACTTGTCGTTCGTGAGCTGGCGCAGCTTGCCGCTGGCGAGGTCCACGATGAAGAGGTCATTGATCCCGTCGTCGTAGCCCTGGAAGACGATCTGCTTCCCGTCCGGGCTCCACGCCGGCGACATGACGACGTCGAGGGCGAACTTGTCGTACGTCTTCACCACCTTCCGGCGCTTCACGTCGAGCAGGTAGAGGACGTCCTTGCCGTCCTTCTGCGCGGTGAAGGCGAGCTGCCGCCCGTCCGGGGAGAAGGCGCTCTGCGAGTAGAGCAGGCGCAACTCCTCGAAGTCCGGGTTGAGCACCGACTTCACGAGGCGCTTGATGCGCTTCCCGGTCTCACCGTCGCCCAGCCACAGGTCGGGGAAGACCTCGCCGCGCAGGAAGGAGCCCTGCGAGATGAAGGCGATGTACTTTCCGTCGTTGGAGAACGCCGGGGCGATGAAGAGCTGCGAGAACCCCCCGGTCTTGCGCGCGTTGAGCAGCGGCTCGGAGAACTTCCGCGCGCGGTCGAGGTTGGCCACCTGCGGGAGGTGCTTCACCTGCATCGCCTCGCGCCACTCGTCGCTCAGCTCCTCGAGCGAGAGGCCGAGCTCGCGCTTGAAGGCGCGCTCGATCCCCACGTTGGGGACCGCGTTCATGATCTCGCCGATCACGTCGTCGCCCCAGCGCCCGCCGATGTACTCCCACAGCGCCTCCCCGTAGCGGTACGGGAAGAACATGTCCGGGCGCATGGTCATCTGCTCGATCGTCGGGAGGTTCCCGTTGAGCGAGGCGTCGCGCACCCACGACTGCGTGAGGATGTGGCCGGGGCCTAACGAGAGGTACTCCGCCATCCCCTCCATGAACCAGAGCGGCGGTTGCACCTGCTGGAGCGTCTGCAGCCCGCCGCCGGCGCGGCCGCGGGCGAAGATGTCGTACTGGAAGGCGTGCGTGAGCTCGTGCGCCAGCACGTGCTCGAACGAGCGGAAGTCGCCGGTGAAGGGGAGGAGGATGCGATGCCGCAGCGCCTCCGTGACGCCCCCCGTCCCTTCGCCCAGGTCCCCCGTGACGTTGTTCTGCCCGAAGTCCGTGCGCGACCGGAAGAGGATCAGCGGCTTCTTCTCGCGGAACTGGTGGTTCAGCATCCGCGACAGGCGCCCGTACGAGCGCTCCGCCATCCGCGCCGCGTCCTTGATGATCGCTTCCTCTTCCGGGTAGTAGTGGACGAGGAAGTGCTCGGTCTCCAGGACCTTCCAGCGGAACTTGTCGAACTGGACCTGGTTCTGCCCGAAGTACATCTGCTGCGCTTGGGCCGCCCGCACCGGCACCAGCGAGGCGAGGACGGCCGCGCACGCAGCGCTGCCCACGAGTGCGGGGACGGTCGAACGCAAAGTCCTACGCGTGGTCGCGCGCCACATCATGCCTTCGCTCCTTGAACCTTGAGCGGGACGACGGTCGCGTCGCCCCAGAGCCGTTCGAGCTGGTAGTAGCTCCGCATCGCCGGATGAAACAGGTGCACCACCACATCCACGTAGTCGAGAATGGCCCAGCGCCCCTGTTCGATCCCTTCGGTGTGCGCCGGGCGCTGTCCATCGTGCTTCAGCTCGTCCTCCAACCGCTGTGCCGTGCTCCGCACATGCGTGTCCGACGTCCCGCTGGCGATCACGAAATAGTCCGTCATGTCGCTCACCCCCTTGAGGGAGAGGATCGTGATGTCGCTTGCCTTGAACTCTTCGCAGAGCGCGCCAATCCGCTGCGCGAGCGCGGCGCTCTGCTCTGCGGCGTTTCGCTTGGCCGCGCTTTGCTTCGATGCGGCGGAACCCTTGGATGAAGACTTCGGTGCGGCGGACGTCGAGGCTTTGGCTGCGGGCGCCATGCGGGGAGTGCGGGAGGCGAGTGTAGTCCGTGTTCTAGCGACGCCGTCGGCGAAAGGTTCCGCCAGCGCCACACCCGGCCATCCGGGCGCTCCGTAGCTTAATGCGCGCAGCACGCGAGAGCGACACGCGGGGGACGGAGGCCCCCTACGGGGGCAGAGGACGAGAGGACGAGAGGACGAGAAGACGGGAAGACGAGAGGGGTGGCCACCGTCGCCGGCGCCACCCCTCTTGTCTTCCCGTCCTCTCCACTTCTACTGCTTGATCACCCACACCTTGATTTCCGGCTTCACGTCCGCGTGCAGCTTCACCGGCACGCGGTAGACGCCGAGCGCCTTGATGGGCTCGTGCAGGTCGATCTGGCGCTTCTCGATGTGATGCCCCTGGGCCTCGAGCTGCGCCGCGATGTCGGCCGCGGTCACGGAGCCGAACAGCTTGCCTTCCTCGCCCACGCGGGCCGAGAAGGTCAGGGAGACCTGCTCGAGCTTGGCCGCATACTCCTCGGCCGACTGCCGGCGCGAAGCTTCGGCCGCCTCGAGGCGGGCCTTCTCCTGGGCGATGCGCTTCTTGTTCCCCTCGGTCGCCGACACGGCGACGCCGCGCGGGAGGAGGTAGTTGCGGGCAAAGCCGGACGAGACCTTCACCAGGTCGCCGGGCTGCCCGAGGTTCTCGACGGCCTGTCGCAGGATGACTTCCATGGTCAGCTCCACTCGTTATGCGGCGGGGCGTGCACGCCCGCGCCAGTCGATCCACGTATCACCCAGTCCGAGCCCCAGCGAGAAGACGCTGACCACCGGCCAGGCGAGAAAAATCGCGATGAAAAAGAGCAGCCGCACGACGCCGCGCGGCGCGAGGAACCAGTCCAGCACCCCCATCCCCCGCAGCGCGTAGAGCACGCCGAAGAAGAGCAGGAGGTTGAGCCCGACTCCCCGTACATCCTGCAGCGTGGGGACGACGAGCACGGTCACGCCCAGCACGAACCCCCACACCAGCTGGTCGTTGAAGCGGAACTCGCTCAGGGCCCGGAGCGGCGCCCCGATGCGCGTCCGACTGGCCCGGTGATACAACGACCAGGCCAACCCCAGCATCGCCAGCGACTCCATTGCCAGCAGCGCCGGGAAGAACTGCGACGTGAGCGGCGGGATCTGGCGCAGTTGCGCCTGTCCCTGTTCCACCATCGCCGACGCCGCGGGGTAGCGCTGCGTCAGTTCCTTCCACTCCGGTGACGTCGACCGCGTGCCCCACTCGGCTTCCGCCGACTCGAGGCGACGCGACAACTCATCCCCGATGTGACGCGACACGCTCGCGGGAGGAATCCGGAGCGCGACGATCACCACCAGCCCCACCGCCATCGCCATGGCCGTCGCGGACAGCGCCCGCGTGAGGAATGGGCGCCGCGGAGCCACCGCACTCACCACGCCGAACGAGGCGGCGAGGATCGTCCCCCACCCCCGCGCCAGTGCGTCGAACGGCAAGGCGCCGGGACGCGCGAGCGACACGATCCAGAGTGCCAACCCGGTCCAGATGATGGCGAGCCATAGCCGCCCGCCGTTCATCCACCCGACGAGGGCACAGACCGCCATCGCCGGAGCGATGAGGAGCATCGTCTGCTCGATCGGGACGAGCAAACGAAGGACAGCGATGAGCGGAATCGTCAGCGCCAGCAGGAGGGCGAAGATGACGCGAAGCCATCCTCGCTCCTGCTGGGCCGTCATCGGCACCGGCATCGAGGCCGGTACGGGTGGCGGAGTGGTCACCGACGTCGCCCGGTCGCGTCAGGAGTGGCGTGCGAGACGTCAGCGTTAGGCGCTGACGTGCCCGCGCTGGTACGGGATCAGCGCCAGGAAGCGCGCGCGCTTGATCGCCGTCGCCAGCTGGCGCTGGTGACGCGCACAGACGCCCGACAGGCGGCTGGGCAGGATCTTGCCGTGATCCGTGATGAAACGGCCGAGCGTGCGGTCGTCCTTGAAATCGACGTAGTGCACGCGCCCTTCGCAGAAGGGGCAGGTCTTGGTCTGGCGACGCATCATGGCTTAGTCCTCGTCCTCGTCGTCTTCTTCGGCGCGGCGGCGGGCAAGCGCCGCCTCCTCTTCGGAGATCGGCGGCGCGCCGAGCTCGTGTTCGTAGAGCGTGATCAGGTAGCGGATGACGCCATCATCGAGCTTGAGCGCGCGCTCGAACTCGGGGAGCGTCTTCGGGTCGCACGTGATGCGGGCCAGCACGTAGTAGCCGGTCTCGCGACGCCCGATCTTGTAGGCGAGCTGACGGCGACCCCAGTGGTCGACCTTGATCTCCTCGGTCGTTCCCAGCAGGGCGTGATGCTTGGCGATTTTTTCCTGGATGACGGCATCTTCGAGCGCTGAGTCGAAGATGTATACCGCCTCGTACTGTCGAGACACGGTCGGCAATCCTCCCTTTGGTCGTTGACCGCCCCCCGTTGGTTGCCGGAAACAGGGGGAGGGGCAGGGCGCCAGGCATGGCGCCGGTGAGTTGTCCGCGGAACCTAGTGGGTTTCTCCTTGAATACCAAGGGGTTACATTCGCTCGCCATGTGCGGACGCTTTGGACTCACCCGACCCGAGCGCCTCGACCTCGAGCGCTTCGGCATCACCGAGCTCCCTCCGCTCGTCCCTCGGTACAACATCGCCCCGGGGAGCGAGATCCTCGTCGTCCGCGAGCGTGACGGCGCGCGGGAAGGATCGCTCGTCAGATGGGGGCTCGTTCCCGGCTGGGCGAAGGACCCCGACATCGGGAACCGCATGGCCAACGCGCGGAGCGACACCGCCTTCGAGAAGCCTGCGTTCCGCGGGGCGATGAAGGCCCGCCGCTGCCTCATCCCCGCCGACGTCTTCTACGAGTGGCAGGTCGTCCCCGGCCAGACCCGGAAGCAACCGCACGCCATTCGCCGCGCCGGCGGCGAACCCTTCGCCATGGGCGCCCTCTGGGAGTACTGGAAGCCGAAGGACGGCTCGGCCGAGGGGCTCGTGAGCACCGCGATCCTCACCACCGACGCCAACCTCCTGATGTCGCGCATCCACGACCGGATGCCCGTCATCATCGCCCCGGAGCACTACGAGGCCTGGCTCGACCCGCGGACGCCGGTCCCGGCGCTTCGCGACCTCATGCAGCCGTGCCCGAGCGAGTGGCTGGAGGCGTACCCGATCACGCTTCGCGTCAACAACCCGAAGTCGGACGACGAGCGCATCCTCGAGCCCCTCGCGGCCGAGTCCTAGTCGCGCGTTCCGCTCGCTCGGGCGCCGCGGCCAGTCGCTGCGGTCAGTCGCAGAGGATCAGGTCTCCGCGCGCCGCGCGTAGCATGCAGTCGATCTGCGTGATGGGGAGCGGGATCGTCACCCCGGCTTCCCAGGTGATGATGCGGCGTGTCCCGTTGCGCACCACCTCGAGCGACGCCGAGCCGCCGTCCGGCGGGAGGACTCCCGCGGGGCGCGAGTAGCTGTCCCTCAGCCGCCGGAACTCCGGGGTCGTCGTCGCCTCGAACAGCCTCTGCAGGATCGAGGAGAGAACGGCGCCTTCCTGTTGCACCTGTATCAGCGAGCAGGCGGCGGCGATGCGCCCGGCGTCGCACGTGCGAACGGAAAATCGTTGGGTCGCCGAGTCGACGCGCATCTCCCAGCGATGCTCGATCCCTCCCGGGTGGGCGACCGACGTCATCACGATCTGCGCCGCGATGCCGTTGGCCGGAGACTCGGTGGGAAAGTGCTCGTCGGCGCACCCGAGAATCGCCGCCGCCGCAACCAGCGGCCACGCCCGTCGCATTGCGCGACCGATCCCCTCGCCGTCATGACCGATGTGCCGCGTCATAGCCCTCCCGGGACAAATCCGAAGCGACGCTCACGATACGACGCGCGGGGCGGGCGCGCCGTAGCAGCCGGGGGACCAGCCGTTCGACGCCTCCCTCCCCGGGTTGGGATCAGACGTTGAACCGGAACAGCATCACGTCGCCGTCCTTCACGATGTACTCCTTCCCCTCGCTGCGCACCGCCCCCTTCTCGCGCGACTCCTTCCACCCGCCCAGGCGCACGAAGTCGTCGAACGACACCGTCTCCGCGCGGATGAAGCCGCGCTCGAAGTCGGTGTGGATCACCCCGGCCGCCTTGGGCGCGGTGTCCCCCTGGTGGATCGTCCAGGCGCGCACTTCCTGCTCGCCGGCGGTGAAGTACGTCTGCAACCCTAACAGGTGATAGCCGGCGCGGATGAGGCGGTCGAGCCCCGCCGACTCCAGCCCTAACGAGGCGAGGAACTCCTTGCGCTCCTCCGGCGGGAGCTCGCCCAGCTCGGCCTCGATCTTGGCGGAGAAGGGGACCACCTCGGCCTCCTCCGCGCTGGAGGCGATCGCCTGCCGGAGCGCCGTCAGGTGCTTGCCTTCGTCGCCGTGCAGCTCCGTCTCCGTCACGTTCGCCGCGTAGAGCACCGGCTTCGCCGTGAGCAGGGCGAGCGGGGCGAGGACCGCCTTGTCTTCCTTCGACAGCTTCCCTTCCCAGAGCGCCTTCCCCTCCTTGAGGAGCTCGAGCGCTGACTCCAGCACCGGGAGCTCGTGCTGCGCGTCCTTGTCCCCCGTGCGCGCGGCGCGCTGCACCTTGTCGAGGCGCTTCTCCACCACGCCGAGGTCGGAGAGGGCGAGTTCGAACTCGATCACTTCACGGTCGCGCACCGGATCGACCCCGCCCATCACGTGCGTGATGTCGGCGTCCTCGAAGCAGCGCACCACGTGCACGATTGCGTCCGTTTCGCGGATGTTCGTCAGGAACTTGTTTCCCAACCCTTCACCCTGCGATGCCCCCTTCACGAGCCCCGCGATGTCGACGAACTGCACGACCGCCGGGAGCGTCCGCTTCGGCTTGACGATCTCGGCGAGCGCGTCGAGGCGCGGGTCGGGGACCTCGACCATGCCGACGTTGGGCTCGACCGTGCAGAACGGGTAGTTGGAGGCCTGGGCCGCCGCCGACGTGAGCGCATTGAACAACGTCGACTTGCCGACGTTGGGGAGGCCTACGATTCCAAGCCGTAACATGAGAAGACGAGAAGACGAGAGGACGAGAGGACGAGACGTTGGGGCTCGCGGCGGGCAACAGAAATGTAGTGAGCGAAATGGATTGGTACGGGGGAGGGAGAACGGATCGGCTATGCTGTCGAATGCCGATCTACAAGAAGCTCAGCGTGTGGAGGAAGGCGCATGAATTGGCGCTCCGGGTCTTTCGGGTGACGGCGCCTCTGTACTCCATGCGGCAGTCGTACCTGGCGGGGCAGATGCGGCGGGCGGCGTCGTCGATCCCGGCGAACATCGCCGAAGGGAGCGGGCGCTCGACGAGCGCGCAGTTCGCGCAATTCCTGCAGCAGTCGCTCGGCTCAGCGCGCGAACTCGACTACCACCTCCTCCTGGCCCGCGACCTCGACCTCATCTCGCCCGGCGATCACGCCACTCTCGAGGCGCGCATCGACGAGGTGACAAAGATGCTCGTCGCCCTGCGCCGCACGGTCGCGAATCGCCCCCCAACGGGCAGAACTGCGAAGGCACACCCCCGTCCCTCACCCCTCGCCCCCCCCTCCAGGTAACCCCTCGTCCTCTCGTCCTCTCGTCTTCTCGTCTTCCCGTAGAGTGTTCGCCACGTTCATCGCCCGCGCGACCCCAGCGGCCGCCCACACCTCCACCGACTCCGCGACCCTCGGCATCAACCCCAGCACCGCGGAGCGCTCTTCCGGCGTGCACTCCCCCAGCACGAAGTCGGCAAGGTCACCCGGGGGGCGCTCGCCGGACGCGAGGCCGACGCCGAGGCGCAGGCGCGCATACTCGCGTGTGCCTAACGTCGCTTCGATCGACTTGAGGCCGTTGTGGCCGCCGGCACTCCCCGCCGCGCGCAGTCGCAGCGTCCCGACGGGGAGCGCGACCTCGTCGACGAGGACGAGGAGATGCTGCAACCCCTCCCACTCGAGGCGCCGCAGGTAGGGACGCAGCGCGGTGCCGCTCAGGTTCATGTAGGTCTGCGGCTTGACCAGGCGCAGCTTCTGGTCGCCGCGCTCGCCGTCGGCCACCAGCGCGTCGCCCTCGGCGCGCCACGGGGAGAAACGCCAAACGTCGGCCAGGTGGTCGAGTGCCCACCAGCCGACGTTGTGACGCGTCCCTTCGTACTTGCGCCCCGGGTTCCCGAGACCGACGATGAGCTTCATCGCCTAACGGGACGCCGTGAGGTACAAGGTACGGCGGCTTACTTCTTCGCCTCGCCCTCTTCCTCGGGCTTCGGCTTGCGGATGAGCTCCGGCTCCGCCGCCGACGGCTCGCCACCGGCAGGCGTCTCGTCGCCGGTCTTCGGCGCGCTGACCGTCAGCACGGTGTCGCTGGCATTGGACTGGACTTCGACCCCGGCGGGGATCGACAGGTCGCTCACGTGCACGGAGCCGCCGATGTTGACGTTCGTGACGTCGACTTCGATGCGGTTCGGGATGTTCGCCGGGTCGACGCGGCAGGAGAGCTCCGACATGACCTGCGTCAGGATCCCCGCGTTGAGGCGCACGCCGATCGACGTCCCGACGATGACGAGCGGGATGTTCACGTGCACCTTCTCGCCGGCCACCAGCTCCTGGAAGTCGACGTGGATGATCGCGCGCTTCACCGGGTGGCGCTGGATGTCGCGGATCAGCGTGCGAGACATCGTCCCGTCGACGGCGAGCTCGATGACGGTCGTCTCCGCCGAGTTCTTCTCGAGGAGGCGGGAGAGCTCACGGGCGTCCACCGAGAGGGACTGCGGCGCGCGCGCGTGACCGTAGATGACGGCCGGGACGCGGCCGTCACGGCGCAGCGTACGGGCGACACCCTTGCCGGTGCCGGTGCGCGCAGAAGCGGAGAGGGAAGCAGTTGCCATAAGACCAGACGGTGGACGGGAGACGGGAGACGGGAGTGACTGCTAGTCGAACAACGAGCTCACGGACTGCTCGCTATGGGTGAAGCGAATGGCCTTGGCCAACAGCTCGCCGACGGAGAGAACCGTCAGGCGGTCGAACAGCTTGCTCGGATCGAGGGCGATGGAGTCTGTCACCACGATCTCGGTGATCGGTGCACTCTTCAGGCGCTCCACGGCCGGGCCGGAGAGGAGCGCGTGCGTCGCGCACACGTAGATGTCGTTGGCACCTAACGCCTTGAGGGCGCGCGCCGCCTCGGACACCGTTCCTGCCGTGTCGATCATGTCATCGGGGATGATGCAGTCCTTCCCCTCGACTTCACCGACGACGTTCACCACCTCGGAGACATTGGCGGTCGGGCGC
The DNA here is from genome assembly GCA_046327755.1 of Gemmatimonadaceae bacterium. GTDB lineage: Bacteria > Gemmatimonadota > Gemmatimonadetes > Gemmatimonadales > Gemmatimonadaceae > SCN-70-22. The sequence continues at coordinate 235,910 of JAXLXW010000004.1, read as the reverse complement.
CGCTTGTCGATGATCGCCAGGGTCGCGTTGAGCCGCTTCGCGAACCCTCGCGCCATCTTGGCCGAACCGACGTCCGGCGCCACGATGACCAGGTTCCCCAACTGCTTCTTCTTGAAGTGATTCACCAGCACCGGCGCCGCGTACAGGTGATCGACGGGCTTGTCGAAGAACCCTTGCAGCTGGTGTTGGTGAAAATCCAAGCCGAGCACCCGATCGGCCCCCGCCTTCTCGATCATGTTCGCCATGAGCTTGGCGCCGATCGCGACGCGAGGCTGGTCCTTTCGGTCCTGCCGCGAGTACCCGTAATACGGCATCACGCAGGTGATGCGCGCCGCCGACGCGCGCCGGGCGGCGTCCATCAGGAGCAAGAGCTCCATGATGTTGTCCGCTGGCGGGTTGGTCGGTTGGACGATGAAGACATCCGCACCGCGGATGTTCTCATCGATTCGCACGAAAATCTCGCCGTCCGCGAACTTCGTGGCCGTCACTCTCGCGAGGTCGACCCCGAGGTTGCGCGCGATCTCTTCAGCGAGCCCCCTGTTGGCGTTTCCGGAGATCAGCTTGAATCCGCGGAGTACGCCGGGCAGATGGTCCATTGCCGTAGAGCCTTTAAGCCTAGTGGGGACTGTAAGTTATGTCAACGAAGCGCATTGGCCCTGGTGGATTCGAACCACCATTCTCAGATCCAAAGTCTGATGTCCTGCCATTGGACGAAGGGCCAGCTCGCTGCAGCACGGGTCCGCCGAACCCGAGGGCACGACGGAACACGCAAGCCCCGCAAGCTAGTCGGCCAACCGCACCGGCTCAACGTGGGACGCGGTGGCGGTTTCCAGAACCATCGCATCGTCCGCCCCCGGTAGGCTCGGGTCGATGCCGATGTCGACCCGAAGTTGTTCTCCTCCCTGCGCCACATCCGATGGTGGCGCCGGAAGCGCGAAGACCGTCGCCCCCGATCCGCTCATGAGCACGACTGGAAACGCGTCCCGGATCTGCGGATGCCGGAGCCCGTCGATCACTCGCCGGATGATCGGATGCCTCGGCAGGACCACGCGCTCGAACTCGTTGAATGCCATCAGTTCGACGTCCTCCCAGCGGGAGAGCTGCTGGTCCCGATAGGCGATGGCACCGGCCGGGGATGCTGGTTCCTCGGTGAGCCAGCGATAGGCGTCCGCCGTCGACACCCCGCTCGAAAACGCGAAGAGGATGCAGGGGCGTTCGCGGAGCGGGGCGAGCGGCATGAGGCGGTCGCCTCGCCCCCAGGCAAGCGCCAGCGGCGAGGCGTCCTGCGTGAGGAACGGGACGTCGGCACCGAGCACCGCACCCAGCCGCAGCAACTGGTGCGCGGAGAGCGGGGCTGGGGCCAGGGCGTTCAGAGCCCGGAGCACGCCGCCGGCGTCCGCGCTTCCCCCGCCGAGGCCCCCGCCCACCGGGATCCGCTTCTCGATCTCGATGGCGAAGCCGGTCTTCCACGCGGTCGCCTCCATGAACGCCACCGCCGCGCGCCAGGCGAGGTTCTTCTCCGTGGGCCCGAGCCCCCCGGGAGGCATCGCGATCCCGGCGCAGTCGAGCGAACGCCCCGCGTCGGTGAGCCGCACGCGCACTTCGTCGCCGAGCGTCAGGCGACAGAAGAGGGTCTCGAGCTGGTGGTACCCGTTGACCTCTCGCGCGAGGACGCGCAGGAAGAGGTTGATCTTGGCCTGGGCGAGGACGGTGGCGGCGCGCATCGCCTCAGGCGGTCGCCTCGGCCTTCGTCGTGGGCGGGGCGGCCTCTCCGAGTTCGCCGAACTTCATCCCCAACTTCCCGAAGTAGAAGAGGCCGATGAGGGTGATCGGGAGGAACGCGAGGAGATGGAAGCCGAGCGCCCAGCTGACGGCGAGATCTCCCGGAACGCCGTACAGCGTGAGCCCGGCCAACGCCGCCGCCTCGAAGACGCCGAAGAAACCGGGCGAGGAGGGGAGCGCGACACCGATCGCGATGACCCCCATGAGGAAGAGCGCGGCGAAGTACGGCGCCTGGATGCCGACGGCAATGAAGCCGAGCCAGAAGGCGAGCCCGTTCACGAGCCACAGCGCCATGGCCCAGCCGAGGACGCGGAAGAAACGCGACGGTGACCGCAACGCTCCGAGCCCCGACATGAACGACTCGAGAAGCCGGCGCCCCCGCTCCACGAAGCGCGGGGCGATTCGTCCCACGATACCATCGAACACGGCGAGCACGAGCCGCGGATAGAGCGCCATCGACACGACCGCTCCGAGCGCCCCGACTGCGAGCACGCCGGCGAAAATCGCGATGCGGATGACGGGCTGCCCGCTGATGGTCGTCCCGTCGGGGAAGTCGGAGAGGAACATCGCGGCGACCAGGAGGATCACGACGGTGACGGCGTCGAAGATCCGGTCGACCGCGAGCGAGGCGAAGGCGGCGGCGAAGCTGACGCGCGAGTCCTCGCGCGTGAGGGCGTAGGCGCGCGCGAGTTCGCCGGCGCGGGCCGGGACGACGTTGTTGACCATCATTCCGACCGCGGTCGAGCGCCACAGCGCGCCGAGCGAGATGTCGTGTGCGATCGGCTCGAGGATGACACGCCACCGCAAGGCGCGCAGCGGGAAGATCAGCGTCGCGACGACGGCCGAGAGGATGAAGGTCGGGAGACTCGAGTGACGCAGGACGGTCCAGACCTCGCCGAAGGAGACCTCCCGCATGGTCCACACCAGAAATGCCGCGCTCAGCACAAAGCCGAGCGCACCGCGCCAGCCGATCTTCATCCTGGAAGTCTCCGCTTTTGGGTGATTGCAACTCCGGAGAGCGCGCCGCGACCCGGGCGAAACGCGGAAGCCGCAGCCTCCGGGATTGCAACCACTGCTACTCTGCCTGCGCGAGGTCGAGGAGATCGAAGATCTCCTGAAGGGACGCGTCGTCGGTCGTCCCGCGGCTGCGCATGGCGTCGCGAATCTCGATGGCGCGACGTACGGCCGTCTGCCCGCGATACAACAACGACTCGATGGGGACGATTTCGTCCTCCTCAAGACGAGCGGGCTCGCTCAACGGTTCATCTTCGAGCGAACTGAAGCCGGCGATCCCCGCCTGCAGGAACTGCTGCAGTTCACGCCCGGTGGGCGTCGGCGGCGGGCGCCGAACCGCGGAGGGTGCTGCTGCCGGTGGCGGGGCGGCTGCTGGCGAGGCGTGCGCGACCGGGATGATGGGGGGCGGGAGCGGCGGAGTCGGGGCCTCGAAGAGCGAGGGCGTCGCTGGCGCCGAGGGAGGCGCCGGCCGGGCCATGACCGACGGGAGCTCGAACTCCGGTACCGGTGTCGGGATGCGAATTGGCGCGGGCGCCTCAACGGGCGCGGCGACCGACTCCGGGATCGGTGCCAGCGGCGCGATCGGAGTAATGGGGTGAAGCGGCGCGACCGGCGTCTGTGCCACGGGAGCCGGGGCGAAGTTCGCGGCCGGTGCGGGCGTGACGTCGAGCGTCCCGATGTGGTGGTGTCCCGGCTGCGCGGGAGTGATCACCGGGGTGTCGCGCCGCGACCGTTCGAGTACCGCGAGGCGCCGTTCGATTTCATCGATCGAGTCGCCGGGTGCGAGGAGGAGGAGCGCGCCGGCGTCCAGCGCCTCGAGCGTCGAGGGGGCGAGGAGGTCGCGCTCGCGCGCGGTCTCGCCGAAGAAGGCCGCTACCTGGTGCACATCGAACGAGGCGGCGATGGTCTCCATGTCGTGCAGCGCGATGCGCAGGGCGCGCTCGGCGCGCTCGCGCCCGGCCACGTCATGCACCTGGCGGGCGTCGTTCACGAGGCGGCGCAGATGCTCGGCGCGGGAGGTGACCTCGGCGCGGAAGCGTTGGGACCGCGTACTCGGCGGCGCCGCGGAGCGCTGCACGATGTGCGGCCCGGCGTCACCATAGAACAGCTCGTCGATGGCGACGACACGGTCGGGCGATGGGGCGTCGCCCCCCGGTGCGCCGAGGCGCGCCACGGCGTGCGCGAATCGGGCCACCTCAGGCGCCCCGGGGTCGACCGAGTCGCCATCGCGCAGGCGCGACGAGGTCTGGCGCAACACGTCGGAGGCGGCGCGGAAGAGTTCGATCTCGGCGTCGGCGAGCGGCGCGTCGGGCATCAGCGCCCTCGCGGTGCGATCGATGGCGTCGGCGACGTCGGCGAGCGGGGGAAAGTCGGCGATCCCGGCGATGCCGCGCATCGTGCGGGCGCGCGTGAGCGCGTCGTCGAGCGCACGCTTGTGACGTGGATTGGCGACGAAGGCGTCGAGCTCGGCGGCGATGGCCGACGATTGCAGGGCGATGAAGACCGGCGCCGTGGCCGCGGCGTCGGGCGAGGCCGGGCGTCGCTCTTCGTTAGGTAGGCAGCGCCGGAGGTCGGTGAGGCGCGCCTCGGCGCGCGCCAGTTCGCGCTCGCCCCACGTGCGCACCCCGCGCACGAGGAAGCGCAGGTCGTCGACCGTGAGACGCAGGACCCGATAGAGGTCGACCGTCCACCGGATCTCGCCGTCGCGAACCCCGTGCGCGATCTGCTCGATGGCGCTGGCGATCTTCTCGATCGGTTCGACCTTCGCCATCGACGACGACCCGCGCAGGGCGCGCGCAGTCGCAATGAAGGCGTTACCGTCGGGCGGGCCGCTGGTACCGGCGACGAGCTGATCCAGCGCGTCGAGGTATTCCGTCGCTTCGACGAGATAGAACTCCAGGAGTTCCGGCGATCCGGTCATTCGCGAGTGAGGTGGTTGGCGCGAGGTGAAGTTAGGCTTGAGGCCCCGCGGTGGGCTAGGTGTGCGCCCTGTGCAAGGACGCACGTGCCGCATCCATCGCCACGCGCATCTCGCGCACGGCCTCGGCGATCCCGACGAAGACCGAACGACTCACGATCGTATGCCCGATGTTGAGCTCCTCGATCTCCGGGATGGCGGCGACCGGCGTCACGTTGCGCACGGTGAGCCCATGGCCGGCGTGCACGTGCAACCCGAGGGCGTGGCCGAGTGCCGCGGCATGGGCGAGGGGTGCGACGAGCGCTGGATCGCCCGGGTGATGCGCGTAACTCCCCGTGTGCAGTTCGATCGCGTCGGCCCCGAGTTCTCGCGAACGCCGCACCATCGTCTCGTCCGGATCGATGAAGAGCGACGATCGGATGCCGGCGGCTCGCATGCGCGCCATGGCACGCTCGAGCGCACGCGGATCGTGCGTGACGTCGAGTCCGCCCTCGGTGGTGACTTCCTCGCGCTTCTCGGGGACGAGCGTGACCTGGAACGGGTGCAACCGTTCGGCGATGGCGAGCATCTCGTCGGTGCAAGCCATCTCGAGATTGAAGACGGTGCGCACCGAACGCGCGAGGCGCTCGACGTCGTCGTCCTGGATGTGCCGTCGATCTTCGCGCAGGTGTGCGGTGATCCCCTCGGCGCCCGCGGCTTCGCAGAGCGCGGCGGCGGCTACCGGGTCCGGTTCGTCGGTGCGGCGTGCCTGACGAATCGTCGCGACGTGATCGATGTTTATGTACAGGCGCTGATAGGGGGCAAAGCGCGCCTCGGCGGGCGATGGGGTGGAGCTCATGTCGGAACGCCTCCTGTCGCGGCGGGTACGCCCGGTACAACACCGTTGCTCGGCGCGAGGTGCCGGGTTACGTTCGCTCGCAATCTGGCAGGGAGAATCGCGTGAAGAAGTGGATCGTGCTGGTTTCGCTCGTGCTGGCGGCATGCGGTCGCAAGCCGGCACCCGGTGTCGCGCTGACCGGCGCCGCCGCCCCGCGTCTGGCGGTCGAGTCGTTCCTCGCGGCAGTGAAATCGCAGGACCTGCAGGCGATGTCGGTGGTGTGGGGGACCAACAAAGGGCCGGCGCGCGACCAGCTCGAGCGCACCGAGTTGGAGAAGCGCGAGATCATCATGCAGGGGTGCTACGACCACGACCGGTACCGGATCGTGGAGGAGGGACCTGCCCCCAATGACGAACGCCTGGTGAGGGTCGAGATCACGCGCGGCAAGAAGACGGCGACGCCGAACTTTTCCGTGGTGAAGGGTCCCTCGGATCGATGGTATGTGCGCGATGCCGGGATCACGGCGATGAAGGAGTTCTGCAAGCGCTGAGCGATCGCGAGACGGCGCGCCTCTTCGGGGGCGCGCCGTTTTCTTTCGAGATCGGCGGCGCGCGGAACCCTTCCGGCAGACGCTAGATTAGTACTCGGACAGTTCGACCAGGACACCGGCAGTTGCCGAGGGGTGAAGGAAGGCGATCCGCTTGCCTTCCGCCCCGAGACGCGGCGTTTCGTCGATGAGGCGAATCCCCGCGGCGCGGCAGCGATCGAGCGTTCCCTCGAGGTCGTCCACGTTGAAGCAGACGTGGTGAATCCCCGGGCCTCGCTTGGCGACGTACTTGCCAATCGGCGATTCCGGAGAGTCGGCTTCGAGCAGTTCGACGAGTGACTCCCCGGCGACGAGTCCCGCGATGCGGGCCCCGTCGGCGTCATCGAGCGGCGTCTCGGGCATTCCGAGGACGTCGCGGTAGAACGGGACGATCTCGGCGAGCGAGCGAACGGCGATGCCGATGTGCGCGATGCGCGTCCCGCGCGTCACGCCGTCGGAGGCACGGCCGGGCGTCGGGTCGGATGACTGGTGATGTGACATTGGGAATCGGCGCTCCGGCAGGGGTCGGTGCGCGCACAAGTTAATCGGACGCAAGAAGGGGTTGGATCCCCGCGGAGGAATGCACGATGTCGAACACGATGGCGGTCACGGACGCGAACTTCGCCTCGGAGATCGAGCAGGCCAGCGGCCTCTCGGTCGTGGACTTCTGGGCCGAGTGGTGCGGGCCGTGCCGTATGGTGGGCCCCATCGTCGACCAGCTGGCCGCCGAGTACGCCGGCAAGGTCAAGGTGACCAAGCTCGACGTCGACGCGAGCCCCAAGACGGCGATGAAGTATGGCGTGCGGTCGATCCCGACCATCCTCTTCTTCAAGGATGGGAAGATCGTGGACCAGGTGATCGGTTTCGCACCGAAGCCTGCGCTCGAGCAGAAGTTCAAGCAGCACTCGAACTGACGCCGCGGACCGACGGCGCGTCGCACCGTTCACGTCGCGGCGCCAACGATATCGCAAGCTGAGCCGAACGACGAGGCGTGCCGATGGTATCAACGGCCGGAGGGACAATGTCCCTCCGGCCGTTCGCGTGCCGTCCCACTCCTTCGGACAGGGTCGCGAGGGGGTGGCGCGGCGCCATATTCTATGCGCGTGACCATCGTCCCCGAGGCTCCACCCGATTCTGCCGCGGCCGCGGCGCCCGAGCGCCCCGCCGTTCCCCTGGAGGAAGGCGAGGGGGCGGCGCGCGCCATCGTAGCGCCGGGGACGCTGTACGTCGTCGCCACGCCGATCGGCAACCTGGGCGACATGACGTATCGCGCCGTCGAGACGCTGCGACGGGTCTCGCTCATCCTGTGCGAGGACACGCGCCACTCGCGCCCGCTGCTCGACCACTTCGCGATCGAGACGCCGGTGGCGTCGCTGCACGAGCATAACGAGGCACGAGAGGTGCCGCGGATGCTGGCGCGCCTGACGGAAGGGGAAGCGCTGGCCCTCATCTCCGATGCCGGTACGCCACTCGTCTCCGACCCCGGGGCGAGGCTGGTGCAGGCGGCGGCCGAGGCGGGGCGGCCGGTTGTCCCCGTCCCGGGCGCGTCGGCGGTGATCACGGCGCTGAGCGCCTGCGGGCTCCCCACCGATGCCTTCACCTTTGTCGGCTTCCTGTCGCGGAAGGGAAAGGAGCGCGCCGCGCAGCTCGAATTGCTCAGCACCCTACCGCACACGGGCGTACTGTACGAGTCACCCAATCGCGTGGGGGACACGCTCGAAGACCTGGTGCGGGTGATGGGACCAAACGCCGAGCATCGTCGGGCGGTCATCGCGCGCGAACTCACGAAGAAGTTCGAGGAGTTCCGTCGCGGGACGGTCGCCGAGCTCGTGCAGTCGGTTCGCGAGCGCCCGCCGCGCGGCGAGGTGGTGCTGCTCCTGGAAGGGGCAGGAGCGGTCGCGCTGGACGAGGCGACGCTGCGCGAGACCGCGCGAGCGTTGCGTCGCGAAGGGGCGACGACGAAGGAGATCGTCCGTGCCCTCGCGGAGCGGTACGATGCACCACGCAACCTTGCCTATCGGCTGGCGCAGGACGCACATCACGCAGAGGACGCATGACCGGTCGCCCCCTCGTTCGATCCCTCGCCCTCGTACTCACGTTGACGGCGTTCGCTCCGCCGGCTCCGAACGTCCCGCGCGCCATCGTCGCGACGACGGCGGCGTCGGCGTCGGCGGAGACGGCGCGATTGGGGATCGCACGGCTGCAGTACGACGGTGGTGGCGACTGGTACGCGAACCCGTCGTCGCTCCCCAACTTGCTCAAGGCGATCAACGAACGGACGTCGCTGCGTGTCGAACCGACAGAAGGGCGCGTGACGCTCGCCGACGACAAGCTGTACGACTACGCCTTCCTCCACATGACCGGGCACGGCGCGGTGAAGTTCTCGGACCAGGACGTGGTGCGGCTGCGCGAGTGGCTGCTGCGCGGCGGCTTCCTGCACGTGGACGACAACTACGGGCTCGACGAGACGTTCCGGAAGGAGATCGCTCGCGTCTTCCCCGACCGTCCGCTGGTCGACGTCCCGCTGTCGCACCCGATCTATCACGTGGTGTACGACTTCCCGAAGGGTGTCCCGAAGATCCACGAGCACGACGGCAAGCCGGCGCGCGGCTACGGGATCTTCATTGGTGATCGCCTCGCGGTGTACTACACCAGCGAGAGCGACATCGGGAACGGGTGGGAAGATGTCGGGACGTACAACGATCCCCCCGAGCTGCACGAGGCGGCGCTTCGGATGGGGGTGAACCTCTTTGTCTACGCCGTGACGAGTCGGCCGGTCTCATGACGTTATTCGACCTGGTGGAGCGCGAGCGCCGTGGCGTCGCGCGGCAGCTGACGGCGGGCGGGGTCGCCCTCGTCCTCGCCGGCGTGTTGATGGTCCTCCTCGCGGCGACGTTGACGTTAGGCGATGCGCGCTGGCTCTCGCTCCCTCGCCTCACCCCGTTCCTGGGTTGGGGGCTGGCGCTCGTGGCGGGCGGGCTCGCCGCGCGATGGGTGCGCGGGCGCCTGAGCGACGAGACGTCGATCACGCGCATCGCCGGGGCGGTGGAGTCCGAGCGGCGGATGCGCGACGGCGCGGTGCGCGTCGCGCTCGAAGTGGCCGATCACGGCGCCTTCGGGCGATTGAACGCCGAGCAGGTGGCCGGGAAGCTCTCCGGCTTCGGCGACTCGCTCGCCCCCGGGTTGCGCAAGCAGGTGGCGCGCAAGGCGGCCGGCGGGCTGGGGGTTGCGGCTGTGGGGATCCTCGGCCTCGTCACGGCAGCGTCGGCGGCGCCGGATGGCTGGCGCGCCCTCCTGCACCCGGTGCGGGCCTGGAACGGGACGCTCCTGGGCGGCGTGACGCTGAGCCAGGCACCGCGCTCCGTGCTGCGCGGCGAGAAGGTGAAGCTGGTGGTGCGCGCCCCCGGGCGGCGCTTCGTGACGGTGGCGCAGCGCGTGACGGGGAGCTCGTGGCGCACGAGCGCGCTGGCGCTCGCCGGTGATTCCGGCATCGTGACGTTAGGGCCGCTCGACGCGGACCTGGCGCTCTACGCCACCGACGGGCGCAGCACGAGCGACACGATGGCGGTGCGCGTCGTCGATCGTCCGTTCATTGGTGATATCACGGTCAAGGCGGTCTTCCCGGGCTACCTGGCGCGCAAGGCCGAGTCGGTCCCGTTAGGCGAGCTGGTGCGCATCCCGCGCGGGACGGTGCTGGAGATCGAGGGACACTCGTCCACCGAGCTCACCGCGGTCTCGCTCTCGGGACAGGGGGCGAGCGCCGCGCTCGCCGTCTCGGCGCGCTCCTTCACCGGGCGCTGGCAACCGGCCACGGGCGGCACGTTCGCGTGGGCGGCCACGGGGCGCGGCGGACCCATCGAGGACCTTCCCCCTGCGTTGCAGCTGGAAGTGCAGGGCGACTCTGCCCCGCGCGTCGAGATCCTCGCCCCGGGGCGCGATACGCTCGTCCTCCAGCGCGACACGATCGGCGTCTCGATCCTCGCCACCGATGACCATGGCCTCTCGAGCGCGGCGTTGCGGGTGACCATCACCAACGGGCGCGGCGACGTGCGCTCGTCGCTGGTGCGCCCGCTGGGAGGCGCCACGGGGGAGCAGTTCCAGGGGCAGCTCACGCTCGCCATGTCGCAGCTCACGCCGGGCGACGCCATGAAGATCGTCGCCATCGCCACCGACGCCTCACCGTGGCGGCAGGTGGGGGAGAGCCCCGCCGTGACGTTGCGCCTGCCGAGTGTGAGCGAGCAGCGCGAGGCGCTGCGCAACGCCGCCGACTCGGCGGTGGCGCAGGCGCAGGCCACGGCCAACGCGCAAAAGCAGCTCAACCAGCGCACCGCCGATGCCGCCAAGGCGCGTCAGCGCGAGCAGCAGAAGGGGGGGAAGGACGCCATGTCGTACGAGGCGTCCGAGCAAGCCAAGCAGTTCGCCAAGGAACAGCGCCAGCTGGCCGACCGCATGCAGCAGATCCAGCAGGCGGCCAAGCAGATGGAGCAGCAGCTCAAGCAGACCGGGGCGCTGGACAGCGCGCTGCAGGAGCGGCTCCGCGAGGCGCAGAAACTCCTGCGCGACGCGCTGACCCCCGAGCTGCAGGAGAAGCTGCGCAAGCTGGAGCAGGCGTCGCAGAGCATGTCGCCCGAGGAGTCGCGCAAGGCGCTGCAGGACCTCGCCGAGCAGCAGCGGAAGCTGCGCGAGCAGCTCGAGAAGTCGGTCGAGATGCTCAAGCGCGCGGCCATCGAGGGGCAGATGCAGACGCTGAAGGACGAAGCCAAGGACCTGGCCAAGAAGCAGCGCGACCTCGTGGACTCGCTGCGCAAGGCCGACCAGGAGCAGGAGAAGCAGGCGGCCGAGAAGCTGGCCAAGGAGCTGTCAGACCGCGCAAAGAACCTGCAGGAGGACGTGAAGCAGCTGCAGGAACGCCTCAAGAAGGAGAAGGCCGACGCGGGCGCCGATCGCGTGCAGGAAGCCAACGACAAGATCGATGAGTCGCTGGAGAAGCTGCAGCAGGCCATGCGCGAGCAGCAGAAGAAGCAGGGACAGCAGCAGGGACAACAGCAGCAGGGCGAGCAGAAGGAAGGGCAGCCCGGGCAGCAGGGGCAGCAGCAGGCCGGTGAGAAGCAGGGCCAGCAAGGGCAACAGGGGCAGCAGGGGCAGCAGGGGCAACAAGGACAGAAGCAGCAGGGCGGCGAAAAGCAGCAGGGGCAGCCCGGCCAGCAGGGGCAGCCCGGGCAGTCGTCCAACGATTCCAAGCAGCAGGGGCAGGGACAGCAGGGGCAGCAGGCCCAGAAAGGCGGCCAGGCCGGGAACCAGCAGGGCAACGAAGCCTCGGCAGAGCAGGCGGCCAAGGCGATGGAAGATGCGGCCAACGAGCTCGGGAAGGCGCGCGACCAGCAGGTGAGCGAGTGGAAGAAGGAGCTCACCGGCGAGATGGATCGCGCCATCCAGGAGATGTTGCAGCTGGCGCGCGAGCAGGACAACCTGGAGCAGCAGGCGCGGCAGGGGACGTCGCCCAGCGAGCTGCGCTCGCAGCAGAGCGCGCTGCAGCAGGGGGTGGACAAGGCGATGCAGCGGCTGCAGCAGGCATCGACCAAGTCGAACCTCCTGTCGCAGCGGTCGATGCGCATGATGTCCGATGCGCGTCGCAAGGTGGAGGAAGCGACGGCGCAGACGCAGCGGGCACAGAGCGGACAGCAGATGGCGAGCTCGATGCGCGAGGCGAGCGAGTCGCTCAACCAGGCGGGCGCTTCACTGGTGCGCGACCGCGAGCGGACGCAGAACTCGGAGTCGGCCACCGGCTTCGCCGAGATGCTGGAGCAGCTGCAGCAGATGCAGAAGCAGCAGCAGGCGCTCAACTCGGCGGCGCAGGACCTGATGCCCAAGTCGGGCGGGAAGATGGACCAGCAGGGACAGGACGCGGCGCGCGAACTGGCCAAGCAGCAGCGCGAGGTCGCCGCCAAACTCGAAGAGCAGGGCGATCGCGACGAGACCGGGCGTTCCGACGAGATGGCGCGCGAGGCGCGACAGATCGCGCAGCAACTCGAGTCGTCCAACCTCGACGCGGCGGTGCTCGAGCGTCAGCAGCGCCTCTTCCGCAAGATGCTGGACGCCGGGCGCCTGCTCGAGGAGGACCAGCGCGAGGACACGGGGAAGCGTGAGGCGAAGCCGTGGACCGGGACGGAGACTTTCACGCCGCAGGGGAACAACGCCAGCGGAAAGAACGCCACGCGCTTCACCGCTCCCACGTGGAACGAGCTGCGCGGCCTGACGCCTGAGGAGCGGCGCCTGGTGCTGGAGTACTTCAAGCGGATCAATGCGAAACCTTAGGGGCGGACGGGTGACGGGGGACGGGAGACGGGGGTTCGGAGGGCGCGGGCGCGGGCGCGGGGCGTTGCGCGCGGGCGTCGGCGGCTGCGTGATCGTGAGTTGCCTCGTTCTTTTCTTCTCGACTGCCTTACTTGCGCAGGAGGGGAAGGTGGGGCCGCCTTCGCCGTTGGTGCAGGCGCTCGATCTCGAGGGGGCGGGGAAGTGCCGGGAGGCGATTCCGCTTTATCGCAAGGCGCTGGATGGGAGCGAGGATCCGGTGGGGGCGGTGCTCGGCATGGAGCGCTGCTATGCGATGGTCGGCGGGAGCGCGGAACTGGCGCCGCTGGTCGATTCGCTCCTCGTCAGGCGTCCGCGCGACCCGATGCTGCGCACGGTGCAGCTGCGGACCCTCATCGGGCTGCGCCGCGAGCGCGAGGCGGAGGGGGCGTTCAACCAATGGGTCACGCTGTCGCCGCGTGAGCCGGCGCCGTTCCGCGAGTATGCGAGGCTCCTCCTCGACGCGGGGCGCGCCGCGGCCGCCGATACGGTGCTGCGCGGCGCGGTCGCGGTGTTGGGAGGGACGCGCGACCTGGCCGCCGAGTTCGCGCAGATGCAGGCGGCGCTCGGCATGTGGCTCCCATCGGCGCGGAGCTGGCGCGAGGCGAGCGAGTCGATGCCGTACATGGAGCAGGCGGCGGTCTTCGCGTTGCTCCCGGCGCCGGACTCGCTGCGCGACAGCGTCCGCACGGTTTTCGCGGCCGCGCCGGTGACGCTGGGGCCGCGGCGCATCCTGGCCTCGCTGGAAACGCGCTGGCGTTCGGCGCGCGAAGGGTGGTCGGTGCTGTCGCAGGTCCCGGTGTCCGACTCGGTGGTGCAGGCGTGGATCGACTACGCCGGCGAGGCCGAGGGGAACGAGGCGTGGCTCACGGCGCGCGATGCCTACACGGCGGCAGCGGCGCGGCGCCCGCGCGATGCGTCGTTGCGCGTGCGCGGGGCGACCGCGGCGCTCAATGGCGGCGAGGCGGCGTCGGCGCTCGCGATCCTGGAGCCGCTTGCCGCGTCGACGGACAGCGCCACCGCCGGCTCGGTGGCGCTCCTGCAGGTGCGGGTCCTCGCGGCGCTGGGGCGTGGCCCGGCGATCGAGCAGCTGCTGGCGACGCGCGCATCGGTCCTCGGACCGTCGGGTGTTCGCCAGGCGCAACGCTCGCTGGCCTGGGCGTGGATCCGAAGCGGCGACCTCGCCAAGGCGAAAGCGGCACTTGCGGCTGGCGGTGGCGGGACGGAAGAGGACGAGCGCGTGGAAGCCTGGCTCGCGCTCTACGAAGGGGACCTCAAGACCGCGCGCGGCGGGCTGCGTCGCACCGACGAGATGTCGCGCGACGTGGTGACCGCGATGGCGCTGCTCTCGCGCACGCGCGCCGAGCAGGCAGCGGGGGTGGGGGAAGCCTTCCTGGCGTTGGCCAAGGGCGATACCGCGGCCGCAGCGAAGCGCTTCGAGGCCACGGCCGGGGAACTCGCCGATGCGAAGCCGTTCCTCCTCCTGGTCGCGGCGCGCCTGTCGCTCGCGTCGAAGGACTCGACGCACGCGGTTGCGCTCTGGCAGTCACTCGTGGAGCAGCACGCCGACGCGCCCGAGGCGGCGGAAGCGGAACTCGATTGGGCGCGGCTGCTGCGCCGGCGCGGCGACGCTGCGGGGGCGATCGCGCATCTCGAGCACATGATCCTCACCTATCCGCAGAGCGCGCTCGTCCCGCAGGCGCGGCGCGAGCTCGAACTGGCGCGCGGCACCGTGCCGTCGGGTCGCGTAGGTGGCGCGGGCGATGCGTGAGCGGGCGGTCGTGTTCGCGCTGGGAACTACCTTCTCACGCGAAGCCGCGAAGCCGCGAAGGAATTCGGTTGCGGTGCCCGATGGCAGTCCAGCCCCCTGGCCCACCATCCCAGCGAAGGCGGGGATCCATTTGTCCGCGCATCGCGCTCCGCGGGTGGTGCCTGCGCGGAGTACGTCGACTCACACGAAGCCACGAAGCCGCCAACGGCTTCGACTCCATTCCTTGATGCCAAACGTGCGGTCTCTCCTCATGGCGTTGCGCCGGCGAATCAGCGCGATCTCGTTTGTCGTCGCGGCGCTGGCGTCGCTGGCATTTCCCGCCATCGCGCGCGCGCAGCACCTCCTCGTCCCGATGGACGACGACCAGGCCAATCACCTCAAGGCGTACGGCTTGGTCTTCAATGCGCTCAAGGACGGCAACAAGGCGGAGTGGTTCATCAACTACCGCGGCGGCGCGTATCTGCTTCCCGATCTCTCCGAGCTGAAGAAGCGTGCCACGCTCGACGGGGTCACGTTCGAGCAGATCGAGAACGGGCGCCTCTCGGCGATCCGCGCCGAGATCGCGGCCGGCAACATGGACGCCATCTCGCTCGAACGCGCCCCCAAGGTGGCGATCTACAAGCCCGCGAAGTCGCCGCCGTGGGACGACGCCGTCACACTCGCCCTGCAGTACGCGGGGATCGAGTTCCAGTCCGTCTATGACGAAGAAGTCATGGCGGGCGATCTCTCCAAGTACGACTGGTTGCACCTGCACCACGAGGACTTCACGGGGCAGCAGAACAAGCTCTACCTCGGCTTCCGAGATACGCCCTGGTTCATCGAGCAGCGCGAGCGCGCCCTCGCCAGCGCACGCAAGCTGGGGTTCAACAACATCCCGGCGATGAAGAAGGCGGTCGCCGAGAAGATGCGGCAGTTTGTGGAGCGCGGCGGCTTCCTCTTCGCGATGTGCGGCGCGACGGAGACGCTCTCGCTCGCGATCGCCGCGCACCAGACCGACATCGCCGGCTCGTTTGCCGACGGGACCCCGGTCGACGAGCAGGCCGACAGCAAGCTCGATTGGGATCGATCCTTCGCCTTCAAGGACGTGCACCTCGAGCCGTCGCCTTTCGTGAACTCGATGAGCGACATCGACGGGCACCAGGTCAACGTCCCCGGGCGCCGACAGCCGCTGGGGCAGTTCACCCTCTTCCAGTTCTCCGCCAAGTTCGACCCCGTCTCGTCGATGCTGGTGCAGAACCATCGCACCGTCATCCCTGACTACTACGGCGTCACGACGTCGTTCACGAAGGGGACCATCAAGCAGGGAGTCACCATCCTCGCGCAGGAGGATGGCGCGCCGTGGGCGAAGTACCTCCATGGCGACTACGGCAAGGGCTCGTGGACCTACCTCGGCGGGCACGACCCCGAGGA
This sequence comes from Gemmatimonadaceae bacterium, assembly GCA_046327755.1. Lineage (GTDB taxonomy): Bacteria > Gemmatimonadota > Gemmatimonadetes > Gemmatimonadales > Gemmatimonadaceae > SCN-70-22. The sequence goes on along the minus strand of JAXLXW010000004.1, from coordinate 220,260 downwards.
TCCGCAGCACAACATTGGCGCAGCGCCCACCGACCTGTCGTTGCATCCGACGTCGCCCGGGTATCGGCTGATTCTCAACAACGTGCTCTTCCCGGCGGCGAAGAAGAAGCCGCTCAAGACCTAGAGGGGGACGGGAAACGGGATTGCGAACGGCGCCTTTGGCGCCGTTCGCGTTTGCGAGGGCGCGAGACGGTGCGTGGGTCGCCGTCCGGTGCCGCAACCTCCCGTCCCCCCATCTCGCGCGCAACCGCGACATGCGCGCGCATCCCCGCGCGCCGCAGGCGCACTCTCGTCTCCCGTCCCCCGTCTCCCGTCCCAGTTCTATCTTTCCCCCATGCCGCCGCCAGACAACCAGGACGGGAGAATCGCGCCGAGCGCCGCTGCCGCCGTGCGCGCGGCGATTCGTCTCGCCGGCGGGCGCGAGGTCTGCTTCGTCGGCACGGTGGACGAGCACCAGACCATCATCGCGGCGCGCGTGGTGGCGCGCGGGGACATCAAGTCGGTGCTGGCGCTCCCCGGCTTTGCGCAGCGCGGCGAGCTTCTCCTGCACAACCACCCGTCGGGGAATCTTGAGCCTTCGGGGCCCGACCTCGAGATTGCGGCGCGGATGCACGACGCAGGCGTCGGCTTTGCCATCACCGACAACGACGCCAGCGAGGTCTACGTCGTCGTCGAGGTCCCGCGCGAGCGCAAGCAGCATCCCGTCGATCCGCGCGCCGTCGACCAGCTGCTGGGCGTGGCCGGCCCCATTGCCCGGCTGCACCAGCGATTCGAGGATCGCACGGCGCAGCGCGGCTATGCGCGCACCATCGCACGTCTCTACAACGGCGGTGGCATCGGGGTCCTGGAGGCCGGGACGGGAGTCGGGAAGTCGTTAGGCTATCTCGTTCCCGCGCTGCGCTGGGCGGCGCAGAACGGGGAGCGCACCGTCGTCTCGACCAACACGATCAACCTGCAGGAGCAGCTGGTCGGGAAGGACCTCCCGTTCCTGGCGCGCGCCCTCGACGACCAGCCGGTGCGCTTCGCCCTCCTCAAGGGGTGGCACAACTACATCTGCCTGTTGCGGCTGGAGCTGGCGCGCGCGGCTGGCGCGACGCTCTTCGACACCGGCGCGGTTTCCGACGTGGAGGCGCTGGCCAAGTGGGCCGAGCGCACCGGCGACGGTTCGCTGAGCGACCTCGTCACCCCGCCGCGCCCGGAAGTCTGGGACGAAGTGGCCGCCGAGCCGGACTTGTGCCTGCGGCTGCAGTGTCCGCACTTCGACCGCTGCTTCCTCTTCGCCGCGCGGCGGCAGGCGGCGCAGGCCGACGTCATCGTCGTCAACCACCACTTGCTCCTGGCGGACCTCGCGGTGCGTCGCGCCTCGCAGAAGTGGGACGATGCCGCCGTCCTCCCGCCGTACTCGCGCCTGGTCGTGGACGAGGGGCACCACATCGAGGATGCGGCCGCCTCCCACCTTGGGGCCACCGCCACACGGCGCGCCCTGCAGCGCCTCTTTGGCCGGCTGGAGCGCCGCGGCAAGGGGCTCCTCCCCACGCTCTCGGCGCGGCTCGGTGCCCGCAAGGACCTGCTGAGCGTTGCCTCGCTCGACCTCGTGCACGCCCGCCTCTTTCCCTCGGCGGTGGCGGCGCGCGAGAAGGGCGGGGTGGTGTTCGATCTCCTCGACGGGTTGATGCTCGAGGCCAAGGCGCCGGTGATGCGGCTGACGGATGCCTTCGCCGAGCACCCCATCTGGAAGGCGGGACTCGGCGCGGCGCTGGAGGACCTGCTGCGCGAGCTCACCTTGTTAGGCGACAACCTGCGCCTGGTGCGCGAGCGCCTGGAGACGGACGAGAAGGCGCTGGAGGCGCACGCCCCGCTCCTGGGCGAGTTGCGCGGAGTGGCGCGGCGGCTCGACAATGCGGGAAATGCGCTTCGCGAGGGGCTCTCCCCGTCGGGAAAGGCCAAGACGGTGCGCTGGCTCGAGGTGCGCGGCAAGGAGCGCAACCTCGCCGTCACCTCCGTCCCGCTCGACCTCGCTCCCATCCTGCGCGAGGATCTCTTCAAGCGGCTGGAGACGGCGATCGTCACCAGCGCCACGCTCTCCACCGACGGGAAGTTCGACTTCGTGCGCTCGCGGCTTGGCCTCACTGAGAGCGACGTGGAGCCGGAGACGCAGGCCTTCCCCTCGCCCTTCGACTACCCGTCGCAGGCGCTCCTCGCCATCCCCACCGACATCCCCGCGCCTAACGTCGACCCGCGCGCCCACTTCGACGCCGTGGTCGACGCGATCAGCGAGGTGGCGTATGCCGCCGGCGGCGGCGTCTTCGCGCTCTTCACCTCGCATCGCGACGTGCGCGAGGCGGCGCAGGTGCTGCGCGAGCGCGGCGTCGACCAACGCTTCCCGCTCATGGTCCACGGCGAGGACCAGCGCGGCGCGCTCCTGCGTCGTTTCACCGACGCCGGCCACGCCATCCTCCTCGGGACCGCCTCGTTCTGGGAAGGGGTCGACGTTCCCGGCGATCCGCTGCGCGCGCTGGTGCTCAGCAAGCTCCCGTTCAAGGTCCCCACCGAGCCGCTCACCGCCGCCCACTGCGAAGCGATCGAGGCGCGCGGCGGCGACGCCTTCCGCGAGTACATGATCCCCCACGCCGCCCTGCGCCTGAAGCAGGGCTTCGGCCGCCTGATCCGGAGCGCCACCGATCAGGGCGTCGTGCTGCTCATGGACTCCCGCGCCGAATCCAAGCCCTTCGGCCGCGACATGGTGGAGGGACTCCCCCCCGCCCGTCGCCTGATTGCCCCCTGGGCCGAGGTGACGCGCGAAATCACGAGATTCTACGCCCGCCCCGGCAAGCCAAACCGGTAGGAGGACGGTAGTTTTCAGCAGTCATCTCCCGTCTCCCGTCTTCCGACTCCCGTCTCCCGTCCGTCCTTCAATGTCACGCCCCAGCAAGATTGTCTGCATCGGCCGCAACTACGTCGACCACGCCAAGGAGCTTGGGAACGACGTCCCGGTCGAACCGCTTTTCTTCCTCAAGCCACCGTCGGCCATCATCGGTGATGGTGACGCGATCGTTCTCCCGCCGCAGTCGGACCGCGTCGAGTTCGAGGGGGAGATTGCCATCGTGATCGGGAAGACGCTCACCAAGGCATCGGAGGCCGAGGCGGTCGCCGGCATCGCCGGGGTCGTGGCGCTGAACGACGTCACGGCGCGTGACCTGCAGTTCAAGGACTCACAGTGGACCCGCGCCAAGGGGTTCGACACGTTTTGCGCGATCGGGACCCCGAAGGCGGGAACGTTCGACTTCGCCTCGCTCGAGGTCGTGACGCGCGTCAACGGAGTCGAACGGCAACGGGCGAAGGGGTCGGACATGGTCTTCTCCGTCCCGTTCCTCCTCTCTTACGTCTCGCACGTGATGACGCTCGAGCCGGGCGACATCCTCGCCACGGGGACGCCGGCCGGCGTGGGGAAGCTCGCCGCTGGCGACGTGGTGGAGGTCGAGATCGTGGGTGTCAGTACGGTCAGGAACCCCGTTCGGGGGTAAGAAACGGGGGAAACCCGTTGGCCCCTCGAGGTTACCAACGACCAGCGCCTGAGCGCAGTAGTACATCAGACTGATCGACGACTCCGTAGCCGCCCTGCGATGCTGACTCTCCAGCCCCGCCACAACCGCGACCTCCCGACTTCAGCGGCGCGCTCTGCGCGCGTGACGCTGGTGTCGGTCGTCGTGCACGTGGTGGCGGTGCTGGCGATCTTCAAGGCGGTGCAGTCGACGGGGGCGATCCAGCGCATCTTCACGCCGAGCACGACCTACCGCTTCGAGCAACCGAAGGAGCGGCTGACGTACCTCACCGTGAAGCCCACCGCGGTGCCGCCGACCGTCGTGGCACCGAACCCCACCTCGACTCGCGCGTCGGTCGAGGGTGAGGAGCGCGCCGGTCGCACGACGGGTGCAGAAGGTCCTCCGGGCCCGGCGATCCCGTCGGTCCCGCTGGTCGCGCCAAGTACGGTTCCCAGCGGGATTCCGGCGCCGGGGGCCGGCTTCGATGTGAACGCCGGGACCCCCGCCACGGGGCCGCTCGCCAGCGGGCGCGGGGCGGTGAAGGGGCTGCAGCCGGGCTATGTCGATCCGCGCCTCTGGCCCAATGCGCCGGCGATCGAGTACGCGCCAAAGACCGACGAGGAGCGCCTCGACTCGGCGGTCGTCACGAGCATCATGCGCTATCGCGATTCGGTGCTCGCCAATACGTACGCGCCCAACAAGTTCGAGCGCGGCGACTGGACGTATCGCACCAAGGATGGCAAGCGCTACGGCATCGACCAGCAGTTCATCCGGCTCGGCAAGTTCTCGATTCCCACCGCGCTCCTGGGGCTCCTCCCGCTCAACCAGATGCAAGGGAATCCGATCGAGAACGATCGTCAGGCACGTCTCGCGGCGATGCGCGCCGACATCATGCGCGGCGCCCAGGCGGCGATGAACGAGGAAGAATTCCGCGCCGCGGTGAAGAAGATCCGCGCCCGCAAGGACAAGGAGCGCAAGGAAGCCGAGGACCGGAAGAAGACGGAAACGAAACCCATCTCGGAACGGTAGCCCCCCTCGCGGCGAAGCCGCACTCCCGTCTCCCGTCCCGCCCTTACGCCCCTGGCTCTACCGCCGGGGGTTCGTCGTGCCAGGTCCTGAAGATCGCGGTGACGACGCCGAGGACGGAGAAGTCGTCGCTGGGGCCCAGGAACAGCTCGCGCGACTCACCGTTGGTTGCGCTGAGGGAGAGGACCGCCCCCTGCCGCTGCACGACGCGCACGAGGACGTGCGGGCCCACGCGCGCCGCCACGAGGTCGCCATCGCGAGCGCGCGTGGACGGCGCGACGAGGACCCAGTCGCCGTCGTGCACCCCGCGCGCCATCATCGCCTCGCCGCTGTTGCGCAGGAAGAAGGCATCGGACGACGGGACGAAGCTGCGGTCCATCGCCACCCACCGCTCCCTGTTCTCGTCCGTTAGGTACGGCTCGACCGGGTTGACGCGCGCGTAGAGCGGGACCGGTTGCACCTGCCCCATCGACGACCATCCGACGATTCGGACGCCGCGGGATCGGGCCCCCTCGCGCTCGATGAATCCCTTCTCGGCGAGCGACTGCAGCACCTCGGCCACCGTCTTGGTGGACTTGATGCGGAATCGCTTGCCGATCTCGCGGACGCTGGGCTGGAAGGTGTTCTCCGCCAGGAAGTCCAGGAGGAAGTGATACACGCGCCGTTCGAGCGGCGAGAGCGGGTCGTTCATTCGGAGCTGGAAGGCGCGAAGCGCGGTGTGGGGTAGACCGCGGGGGAGCGACGTTGCACCAGCGAGGGCGCCGCGTCAACCGCCGACGCTGCGCACGCCGTGGGCACGGCGGCTAGGCGGCGCTCCCCGTGAGGTGCGTCACGGCCCGGTCCAGTCGAGCCAGCGACCGGTCGCGACCGATTGCGAGGAGGACGTCGAAGATCCCCGGCGTCGCGGCGACGCCGGTCAGCGCCACCCGCATTGGCTGGAAGATCTTCCCGGCTCCCACGCCGCGCGCTTCGCCCAGCGTGCGCAGCGCCGCTTCCATGGCCTCGGCGGTCCAGTCGCTCGCCGCCAGGCAGTCACGCACCGCGCGCAGGAGGTCCGCCGTTGCAGCTGGATCCTTCCACTGCTTGGCGGCGGCGTCGGCATCATAGGCGAAGTCGTCGCGGAAGTACGGATGGCACTGGGCGACGAACTCGTTCACCGTGCGGGCGCGCACGCGCAGCAGCTCCATCAGCCGGTGCCACCACTCGGTGCGCGACGCCAGCTCGTCGGCGGTGGCCAGCCCGGCCTCGACGATGAAGGGGCGCAGGTACGGATCCAGCGCGTCGAGCGGCGTCTGCGCCATGTGCTGCCCGTTCATCCACTCGAGCTTCTTCATGTCGAAGACGGCGGCCTTCTTGAGGAGGCCATCGGCGGAGAAGTAGTCGATCAGCTCCTGCCGCGTCATGACCTCGCGGTCGCCGCCGGGCGACCAGCCGAGGAGTGCGAGGAAGTTGCACATCGCGTCGGGGAGGATCCCGAGCTCGCGATAGTCGCCGACCGCCGTGGCACCGTGGCGCTTGGAGAGCTTCTTCCCGTCCATGCCATGGATCATCGGCAGGTGGGCGAAGGTCGGGAGGTGCGCGCCTAACGCCTCATAGAGGAGGATCTGCTTCGGCGTGTTGGAGATGTGGTCGTCGCCGCGCATGACGAGCGTGATCCCCATCGCGATGTCGTCGGAGACGACGGCAAGGTTGTAGATCGGCGTCCCGTCGGAGCGCAGGATGATGAAGTCGTCGATGTCCTTGTTGGGGAACTCGATGTGCCCGTGCACGAGGTCCTTCCACCCCGTGGCCCCCTCGGGGACGCGGAAGCGGATGGTGTACGGGTCGCCGCGCTCGAGGCGCAGCTGCAGCTCCGCGGGGGAGAGGTCGGCCATCGCCGGGTTGAAGCGGAACATCTCGCCGCGCGCCTCGGCCTCGGCACGCAGCCGCTCCAGCTCGGAGGCCGGGGTGAAGTCGCGGTAGGCGGCGCCGCTCGCCAGGAGGCGATGCGCGTCGGCCTGGTGACGCGCCAGGTTGGCCCCCTGGAAGACCACCTCCTCATCCCAGTCGAGCCCCAGCCACTCCATTCCCTCGAAGATCGCCCGCGTGCTCTCGTCGGTGCTGCGCGCCCGGTCGGTGTCCTCGATGCGGAGGAGGAACTTCCCACCCGTCTTGCGGGCATAGAGCCAGTTGAAGAGCGCGGTGCGCGCCCCGCCAACATGGAGGTACCCCGTCGGCGACGGGGCAAAACGAAGACGCGGAGGATTGGTCACGCGAGGAGTCGGCTCAGGAATTCCATGGGATGCGAGGCGCGCGGTGCGACGGTGCGTGCGCAGCGGGCCAAACAGCAGACGGGAGACGGCAGACACTCCCGTCTCCCGTCTCCCGTCTCATGTCCCGGTTTTTCAGCGGAGACGGAGGGATTCGAACCCTCGATACAGGTTGACCCCGTATGCCGGTTTAGCAAACCGGTGCCTTCAGCCTCTCGGCCACGTCTCCAGGTCGTGCGTTGTCCCGCGACCCCCCGGTTGGAGATGAGCGCGGACCGGGAGGATGTTAGTCCCGGGTGGGGGGGAGGTCAACGGACGGACGACGGAACGCCGGGGCGTCAGGCATGCGATGCCTACGGTACGCGCAGGACCTCCTTCACGGAGGGGTCGAGGTCGGCGGCGTCGATGTAGCCGATCGCCCCCGGCGACTTCTTCACGAGCTCCTTCACGGCCGCAGCGTCGGCCCCCTTCTTCGGGGCGAGCGCCTGCCCGGAGAGGGCGAGTTTCGTCCACTGGGCGCGGACGATCGTCGTCGGCTTCTTCACCAGCTTGAGGTAGAACTTCTGCGTGAGGACGACGTCGCCGTGCTCGACGATCTGCACCTTGCTCCCGTCCGGCCAGGTGGTGGCGCTCCCGCCGAACATCTCGGCGGCCTGGTCGGCGGTGATGGACTGCGTCTGGCTGCTCGAGACGATGACCGCGATCTGTGCCTGGGCGGCACGCCAGAGCGGCGCGGCCAGCAGCAGGGACGTCGCGAGCCCCACGGACTCGAGGATCTTGATGCGGCGCATGGATGGTCTCTGTCTGGTTAGAGTCCGAAGGCGTACGACAGGTCGAGGCGGAGCTCGGGGTAGCTCACCCGTTGCCCGTAGAAGCGATAGCGGTGGAGCGACGAGTCGATCTTGAGCGCCACCTGCGGGATGGGGCGGTAGACGATGCCCGCCGTCGCCTTGGTGAACGCGCCGTCGTCGGAGACACCGGCTTCGTCGTCACCACCGTATTTCTTGGCGGCGATGGTCTCCGGGTTCTTGTACGCGTCCCACTGGACGTACGGCGCCACCTCGCCGCGCTGTGTCTCGAACGAATAGCCGGAGCGCACGTACCAGGTCTGGATCACGTGGTCGCCGCTGGCGCTGACGTTGGCGGCATCCACGGTGCCACTGGGGTTCCGGAGGAATCGTGCGCGCTGCGCCACGTTGACGCCGGCGTTCTTCACCACCGTCACCACCGACGCGGCGTCGCGCAACGACTTGTGATCCGCGCGCGCCCACTCCAGCTGCAACAGCCAGGCCCCGCGCTTCACCTCGGCGTAGGCGTTGGCGACGCGGAACGAGTCGCGCGCCATCCACGGGAGGACGCCCGACTTTGGCGACGATGACCCCACGGGGACGTCGGAATCGGTGGCGCCCCCGGAGGTGTAGCCGGAGACGCCGATCGTGTAGTTGCCGCGCCCGAAGCTGTAGTTGACGTCGTAGCCGACGGGGAGCGTCCCGTCGATCGTGCGCCCTTCGCCGTTGTCGGTCGAAAGCGAGTAGTTGAGGCGCCCCTTGCCTAGCGTCCAGAAGCCGTAGACCATCGCGGCCGTGGTGCGCGAGATCAGGAGGTGATCCGCGTCGAAGCTCTCCGGCGGCTCGATGCCGTAGTAGGTGGGGACGGCGTCGAGGACCTCGTTATAGAGGCCGAACTTCCGGTAGATCTTCCCGACCCGGACGTTGAAGGCGTTGGAGGCGGAATACTCGCCCCACATGTTGCGCACGTCGATCGTCCCCGCCTTGGCGCCGTTGAGGTTCACGTAGGCCCTGAACTTCGGGGAGATCTGCTGCTGGAGCATCACGTTGAAGAAGGGCTGCGAGAACTCCTTGGGCGCGCTGCTCTTCGTCACCCGGCTCCCGTCCCAGTCCGGCACCTGCAACGACTTCTCAAGGCGCGTCGAGAAGTAGCCGTACACGCGCAGGTCTTCCTGCGCTCGCAGCGGCGCCGAGGCGAGTGCACTCAGTCCGATAACCGCCAGCGGCAACCATCCAGTTGTCCATCGCATACATGCTCCACGTTCACAGGTGAAGGAACTCCGGGCCGCGCCCGCCACCATCGAGTGCCACCCGATTGGTTAGTGTCGGGCGCATGCTCTGGAGTTTTAGGAGATCTTCATTGGGCCTGCGTAATGATGCAGCTGCAATGCAACCTTGAGCCGGCCGCATTGCGGTCGACACTCAAGCATTGGGGTGCACGGTGCCCGGAGGCACGCGCCGGCACGTGCAAGCAGCGACGCGGGTCCACCACTAGTCAAGGAATGAAGATGCGTTGGCTGGCTAATTTTGGGACGACCACGAAGGTCGTGGTGGGGGCTGCTCTGGCGACCGTCTTTCTTGCGGCTGTCGGGATCATCGCCGTGCGCCGCGTCGAACGCCTCAATGGCGTGATCACCACGCTGCACACCCGCGACTTGCGCGGGGTGTCGGCGGTCAAGCAGGCGTCGCTCAACATCCTCGCGATGAGCAACGCGGTGAACCAGGCGATGGTCGCGCACGACACGGCGGAGGTGTCGTTGCAGTCGCAGATCGTCGACAGCTTCAATGCCGAGTTCGTGGCGAACCTGGCCGTGACCGACTCGACGGTGACCGACTCCACGTACCGCGCCAAGCTGGTGGAGGCGCGCGCCGCACACGCGCCGTTCCTCCAGGCGGCACACCGCGCGCTGTCGCTGGCCGCCGCTTCACACCCCGAGCCGGCACGCGAGGCCGCGGCGGAAGCGACGATGCTCGGGAGCGCGGTCGGCGACCTCCTCGCCGAGATCGCGGCGTCCAAGGAGGTCTTCGGCGAACAGGCCATCGCCTCGAGCAAGCGACTCCTGACCAGCACTCGCGCCGAACTCTGGATCATGGTGGGCGTCGGGATCGTGCTCTCGCTGGGTCTCGGCGTCCTCACGGCGCGTGCCATTACCAATCCGCTGGAGAAGACCGTGCGCGTCCTCGAACGCGTGGCGGACGGGGATCTCTCCCATGAGGTGGAGGTGGTGGGGCAGGACGAGGTGGCTCGCATGAGCCGCGCCCTGAACGTGGCCATCGTGGCGCAACGCGAAGCGATGCAGCGCGCCGAAACCGCGTCCGAGGAATCGCGGACGCACGCCGAGCGTGAGCGTCAACAGGCAAGCGAGCTGAGACGACGGGTGGACGAGATCCTCATCGTCGTAAGCGCCGCGGCCTCCGGAGACCTCACGCGGCGCGTGACCACCGACGGCGGGGACGCGATTGCCCAGGTGGGCGATGCGCTCGATGGCTTCCTGCGCGACCTGCAGGGGAGTATTGCGACGCTCGCCCGCAACGCAGAGGGGCTGGCGGGCGCCTCCGAGCAACTCGCCGCCGTCAGCGAGGAGATGAGCGCCACGACGACGGAGACTGCCGCCCAGTCGCGCACCGTCGCAGCGTCGGCCGAACGCGTGGCGTCCAGCGTCCAACAGCTCGATCGCGGAGCCGAGGCGGTGAGTGCGCAGATCCGCTCGATCGGCGACAATGCGCAGGAAGCCGCGGGGGTTGCGGAGCGCGCCGTGGCCTCCGCCGCAGGTGCCCTGGAGACCATTCAGCGCCTCGAGGCCTCGTCGGCGCGCATTGGGTCGGTCATCGACGTCATCCGCACCGTGGCTCAGCAAACGAACCTCCTGGCCATCAATGCCGCGATCGAGGCCGCGCATGCCGGTGCGTTAGGCGATGGCTTCGCGGTGGTGGCCAACGAGGTCAAGTCGCTCGCGATGCGTTCCGCCGACGCGACGCGTGACGTCAGCGACTCGGTCGACGCCCTGCAGTCGGATGCGCGGGCGACCGGGGTCGTGATTCGCGAGATCGCCGAGGTCGTGCGCCGCATCCACCAGCTGCAGTCGGTGATCGCCGACGCCGTGGCGGCGCAGGCCACGACCACGTCGGAGATCGCGGCGCGAGTGCGCGATGTGTCGGGAGAAAGCCGAAACATCTCCGAGACGATCGGGCAGCTCGCGCGAGCGACGCAGGAGGCGAGCGCGGGGAACGACCGCACGCAGCACGCAGCGGTGGACATGGCGCGGCTGGCGTCCGAACTGGAGGTACTGGTGCGCCGCTTCCGGATCGACGAAGGAGAACGTGGCCGGCGTGGGGCGCCACTCGGCGGACTCCACCGCGGGGACGACGCGGTCGCGATTGACGAGGCGGAGATCGAAGCGACGGAGGCGCTGTAGCGCGACGAGGCCGGCCGTCAGTCGCCGCGCCTCAAACGACCGAACGCCACCCCGCAGAGTGGCGTTCGGTTGCCGTCGTTCGAAGCGGAGGGCAAGGGATTCGAACCCCTAAGTCCTTGCGGACGCCGGTTTTCAAGACCGGTGCAATAGCCATTCTGCCAGCCCTCCCGACAACCGGAGTATCACCACGCGCGAGGCGCCGGGCAACGGGGCGGGCTGTCGGCGGGCTCCCGGTCGCCGCATCTTCTCGCGCCATGACGACCCGTACTGCCCTCGTGCGCTTCGCTCGCCTGGTCGCGTGTGTCGCGCTGGCCTCGGCCATTCTGCCCGCTCGTGCCTTGGCACAGCCGCCCGCGCGCGTCCGCGCCTGGGAAGGGACGCTCACCCTCCCCACGTACGACGAAGGGGCCCCCGACCCCAACGCCCCCTTCGACCTCCTCCAACCGGCGGGGCGTCCCAACTATCCGTACACCATCCGCGACGTCCTCACCGATCGGCGCCGCCCGCGTGCGTGGCGCGCCCTCTTCCTGGAGAACGAGTACCTCAAGTGCTCCGTCCTCCCCGACCTGGGCGGGCACCTGTACTCCTGCACCGACAAGGTGAACGGGCAGGAGATGTTCTACGCGAACCCGTCGATCAAGGTCTCGAACATCGCCTATCGAGGCTCGTGGGCCGCGTTCGGCGTCGAGTTCAACTTCCCGGTCTCGCACAACTGGATGACGACGTCGCCGGTCGACTTCGCCCTGCGCGAGTCGTCGGACGGGAGCGCCTCAGTCTGGGTGGGGAACGTCGATCGCCCGTACGGGATGCAGTGGACGGTCGAGCTCACGCTGCGTCCCGGCAGCGCGCTGTTGGAGCAGTACACCACGCTCTACAACCGGAGCGACGTGCGGCGGCGCTTCTACTGGTGGACGAACGCCGGGGTGCGCGCCTTCGACGACACGAAAATCCTCTACCCGATGAAGTTCACCGCGTCGCACGGCTTCGCCGACGTCGACACGTGGCCGGTGGACTCGAAGGGGACCGACAACTCGGTCCTGAAGAACCACGTGTACGGCCCCGTGTCACGCTTCGCGCACGCGAGCCGGGAAGGGTTCATGGGGATCTGGCACCCGCGCACCAACGCCGGCGTGGCGCACTACGCCCCGCCCGAGGAGTTACCCGCCAAGAAGATCTGGAGCTGGGGGGTCGACGCGGACGCACTCGATTGGCGACGCCAGCTCTCCGACGACTCGAGCGCCTACGTCGAGATCCAGGCGGGGCTCTTCCGCGACCAGGAGACGTACGGCTTCTTGCAGCCGCAGGACCAGGTCTCGTTTCACGAGTACTGGATGCCGCTGCGCGCGCTCGGTGGGCTCACGCGCATGAACCCGCACGGGGCATTGCACCTGGAGCGCCTCCCCGTCGGCAGCGACTCGGTGGAGATTCGCGCCACGGTGCAGGTGACGCACGCGGTTCAAGGGGGGCGCCTTACGCTGGCGCTGGGCCCCTCATCCGGCGCTGGCGCATCCGAGGCCCGGGGCACGAGCGGGCTCACCCCAGACGCCGTCGTGCGCCTCTCCACGCGCGTCCCCGCCGGCGCCCCCCCGGCCACCATCACACTGGAGGACGCGCAGCAGCGCGTCCTCCTGCGCCAGGCCGAGGGCGTCTACGACTTCCTCCCCGATTCGCTCGTCAGGCGCGGGAAACAGCCCGTGGCGACGTGGCCCGCCGTCGGCGACCGCCACGAAGGCGATTGGTTCTCCTACGGGGAGGAGCGCGAGGTCAACGGCGACATGCTCGGCGCGTTAGGCGCCTATCGCGCAGGGATCGGCGTCAACCCGCGCGATCTCGCGCTCCTGCGCGCCACGGCGCGCCTCGAGGTCACGCTCGGCTTCCACGCCGTGGGGGAGGAGCGTGCGACCGCGGCGCTGGCGTTGCAGCCGGCCGATCACGAGGTCGCCTACTATCGCGGGCTCGCCCGCCTGGCGATGGGCGACACCGCGCGCGCCCGCGTCGACTTCGAACAGGCGCGCCAGTTCGGCCCGCTGCGCCCAGCGGCCATGCTCGCCCTGCAGCGTTGCGGCGCACCGGCGCTCGAGGACGCGACGGAGTGGGAAGGGCGCTTCGCCCTCGATCGAGGCCGCACGGCGTCGCCCCGGCTGGCCGACATGCGGCTGATCGCGGCGTGGCAGAGCGGCCGTCGCCGATTCCCGGCGGAGGGGATCGGCGACCCCGTGCGCGAGGTGGCGCGGGCCAACGCCGCCGCGCTCCCGACGAGCAACCTGGCGCGCTGGCTCCGACGCCAGCTGGTGGGGGGCGACAACGCGCTCGACGTGCACCTGGCGGGGGATGCCGAACGCATCCTCGACATCGCCGACGCCCTGCTGGACGCACACGCCGACTCCGCGGCGGCCGCCCTCCTCGCGACGCGCTGGCCCGAGGACGCGCGCGTAGTGCACGAGGCAGGGGTCCCGCACCCCAACCGGCACCCGATGGTTTGGCTCTATCGCGCCTTTGCCGAGCAGCGCGCCGGGATGGCCCCGACCGCGACGCTCGACGCCGCGCTTGCCCTACCGTTGGGCTACGTCTTCCCCAACCGTCCGCGCGAGCGCGAAGTGCTGGAGTGGGCGCAGCGCCTGCGCCCGCGCGATGCGTCCGTTCGCCACCTGCTGGGGATGCTCGCCATGCAGCGCGGCGAAGTCGACCGTGCGATCAACCTCTGGGGGCACGTGGTGAACGATCGCCCCACCGGCGTTCCGGGGCTCTATCGCAACCTGGGCTACGCCGCCCTCCTCGCCGGTAACACGGCGCTCGCCGCCGACGTCTTCGCCAAGGGGACGACCGCCGAGCCGGCGAATGCCGCGGTCTGGGTCGGCAACGACTCGCTATTGCAGCTGACCGGCAAGTCCGTCGCTGAGCGCGCCGCGCAGCTCGATCGCTACCCCGACCGGGCGGGGATGCCGACGGCGCTGGTCTATCGGTATGCGCGACTCCTTGCGGCCGCCGGCCGCTTCGACGACGCCGAGTCGCTGTTCGCCGACCGCTTCTTCTCGCGCGTCGAGGGAGGGATCAATCCGCGCAGCGAGTGGATCAACGTGCGTCTCGCGCGAGCCGAAGCGGCAGCGGCGGCGGGGCAGTGCCGGGAAGCCAGGAAGGTCGTCAAGGCACTCGCGGCCCCTGTCCCGCGCCTCACGTTCACGCGCGACGGAATGAATGAACAGCTGAAGCGCGCGGCGATGGTGCAGCGGGCGGCGGGGATCGGCGCGCGGTGCGGAGGGAATCGATAAGGAAACAGGAGGCGGGAGTGCGCGCAGCGGGGCCGCGCGCAGCTCGCGGAAACGCGAACGGCGCCGTTAGGCGCCGTTCGCACTCCCGTCTCCCGTCCCCCGTCTCCCGCCCCTATTTCTTCGTCGTCTCCTTCGGCGCCACATTCAACGGGACGGCAGGTTTGACATCGCCCTGCATTGGCGTCGGCGCCGACTGCTGCAGCGCGTCGAAGTTGAAGAACTCGGCGATGCGCGTCGACTGCGCGACTTGCTTGGCGGCGCCAAGCGCCTTGTTCGCACCGTCCTGGTCGCCGATCGCGTTGAGGACGTCGTGCATCATGAAGCCGGTCGACACGTAGAGCGCCGGAATGCCCACCGACGCCTTGTCCGGCCAGCCGCCCTTCCGCACGAACGACTGCTGCCCCTCGAAGACGTTCTCCCACAGCGCCTTGCTGCGCTGCACGTCGACCCAGCCTTCGCCCGGCACGAGGAGCGTGTCCTTCGAGGCCATCGGCGCGTGGTTGAGGAGGCGGCGGGCCAGCCCCTGCGTCACGAGGTACTCGTCGAGCCCGAGTTCGCGCCCATAGCTCCCCGAGGTGCGCGAGAAGTAGATCGGGCGACCCGGGTTGTCCTTGACGATCTGCAGCACGAAGTAATCGGCGCGCGTGAGGACACGCGGCGGGATCTTCGTGCGCAGGCCATAACCCTCGAAGACCACCGTGTCCGGGAGCTCGAAGTAGAGCGGGACCGAGTCCGCCTGCTGCAACGTCATCTTCACCGGCGGACCGGACGGCTTCGTCCACTTCCCGTCCTTGTAGATCGCCGGCCCCTTGGCCGCGTCGTAGTCGCGCACCGGGTTACGGATCAGCTGGCGCGTGTACCAGTCGGTGTTGAGGAGCGAGGTGTTGGCGACGACGACGTCCTGCCGGATCCCCTCGACCTCCTGCGCATACCAGAGCGGGAAGGTGTCGTTGTCGCCGACGGTCACGAGGACGCCGTACGGTTCCACCGAGTTGAGGAGGTCGTGCGCGAACTTGGCCGTGGTGTCGTCACCCTTGCGCGTCGCGGCGCTCCAGTTGCCAACCAGCGGGAAGCAGGCGATGGCCAGCACCGGCGTCGCCATCATCCAGCTGCGCTTCTTGGGCAGGTCGAGCGTCTCCTTGCCGAGCTTGACCTCCTCGCTGCCTAACAACGCGGCGACCGATTCCCACACGAAGGCCAGCCCCAGCGCCGCCCAGACGGACCACGCCGAGAAGCTCCAGAGGTAGAAGTAATCTCGATCGCGGACCTCTCGCTCGACCGCATCCCCCAGTTCCGGCGCCTGCGAGTAGCCGTAACGGAAGTTGAGGTACTTGATGAGCGCGAGCGTCATCGTGAACATCAGCGGCCCGAAGAACCAGAACGACTGGCGGTCGCGTTTCCAGTGCACCCAGCCGCCGAAGAGGCCGAGGACCAGGTAGAGCGCGGCGAGGACCCCCTGCAGCGTCTGGTGCTCGCCGTACGGGTCACGCCACCACTGCCACTTGAAGTACATCCAGTACATCGAGACCTGGGCCGGATAGACGCGGCTCGGGTCGTTGGGGTCCGGGGCGCCGTACTGCCCTCGGTTGAAGTTGTAGACGAAGCGATCCCACGTGACCTTGTCGAAGGTGCACTTCGCCGTGAGTTCGGTGGTGCACGCCGTCGGCTCGCCTTCGGCGATGGCCGGGAAGTGCGCGGCGCGGATGGGCTGCGTGGCGAACGGCGTCATCCCGAACAGGACCGCGCCGATGCAGGCGAGGATCAGCTGCCAGCGGAGGATGGTCTTGGGACGGCGGACCATGACCGCGAAGGCGACGGCCGGGGCGGCGAGGAAGCCCGCCATGTGGTTCGCGAAGCCGAGCCCAAGCAAGTAGGCGATGAGGACCAAGAGCTTGTCCGCCTTGGGACCGTCCGGGTCATCGCACCAGCGTACCGTGAGCCAGGCGACGACGGCGACGCCGATGAGGGCGACCGTGTAGACCTTCTCGTTGACGACCGACTGCGACCAGACCGTGAACGCAGTGGCCCCGATGAGCGCCGCCAGCCCGCCCCCGACGATGCGCTGCCACCGCTCGTTGAACCACGAGACCAGGACGCGCTCGGTGATGAGGAACCACATCGCCGCCGACGAGGCGGAACACAGCGCGGCGAGGATGTTTACCTTCATCGCCACGCTCCCGCCGATGGGGAGGATGGAGAAGACGCGCCCGAGGAGGACGAAGAACGGGTTCCCTGGCGGGTGCGGGAGCCCGAGGATGTACGCCGCCGCGATGTACTCGCTCGTGTCCCACATGGCCGTCGAGGGACCAAGCGTGAGCATGTAGAGCGTGAATACCAGGGCCCCGGCGATGGCCGCGGCGAGGTAGGACGGTCGGTAGTCGAGCTCTGTCTGGGACATCAATCTCTATCTAGAAGACGAGAAGACGAGAGGACGAGAAGACGAGGAACGGCGGCCTCGTCTCTTGGGCACACGGCGAGTGGGGGAGCGTTGCCCGTTGGCGACGGATTTCCGCTCCTCATGCAGCCGCGAAGGATACGCCCCGATCGCCAGCCGTGGAAGCCAGCCCCCCCACCCGCACCCCCCTCGTCTTCGCGTCTTCTCGTCTTCTCCGGCCAGACCGCCGAAAGGAGCCCTAGTGGCGGAACAGCCTCTGGCCGGTAAAGACCATCGCGATCCCCTTCTCGTCGGCGGCCGCAATGACCTCCGCGTCGCGCACCGACCCCCCGGGCTGCACGATCGCCGTGATCCCCGCCTCGACCACCACATCGATCGAGTCGCGGAAGGGGAAGAAGGCGTCCGACCCCACCACCGTCCCCTTGGTCTCGAGCCCGAGCGTCCTGGCCTTGTGGACCGCCATGAACGAGGCGTCGACGCGCGACATCTGGCCGGCGCCGATCCCCACCGTGGCGCCGTCGCGGGCCAGGACGATGGCATTCGACTTGACCGCGCTCACCGCGCGCCAGGCAAAGAGGAGGTCGGTGCGTTCCTTCTCGCTCGGGGCGCGTTGCGAGACGACCTTCCAGTCGCCGATGCCTAACGAAGCGGGGGGGCGGTCCTGCAGCAGGAAACCGCCGCGCACGCGCTTGAAGTCGAGCGACCCCTCGCGCCACGCCGCCGTCCCCTCGAGCAGGCGCAGGTTCTTCTTGCGCCCCAGGATCTCCACCGCTTCCTCGCTGAACGACGGCGAGACGATGCACTCCACGAAGAGCGACGAGATCGCCTCCGCCGTCTCGGCGTCGACCGGGACGGTGAACGAGATCACGCTCCCGAAGGCCGAGACCGGGTCACAGGCCAGAGCTTTCTTGTAGGCGTCGAGCGCGTCGCGCCCCGTCGCCAATCCGCATGGCGTGGTGTGCTTGATGATCGCGCACGCGGGCTCCCCCGCGAACGGGTCCGTGGCCAGGAGCGCCCCTTCGAGGTCGAGGAAGTTGTTGAACGAGAGTTCCTTCCCCCCCTTCTGCACGAGCCCCGCCAGTCCCTCGCCGGCGCGCTCGATGTAGAACGCTGCCTCCTGCCCGGGGTTCTCGCCGTAGCGCAACGTCTGCTTGCGCGTGACGGCGATGGGGACGACGTCGGGGAAGCGGTCGCCGCGCTGCTGGGCGAACCAGGTGGTGATGGCGCTGTCGTACGCCGCAGTGTGCGCGTAGACCTTCTCCGCCAGGCGCCGGCGCAGCGCCTGGTCGTCGTACCCCGACGTGATGGCGTCGAGGACCTTGGCATAGTCGCTCGGATCGACGACGACCCAGACCGCGGCGAAGTTCTTCGCCGCCGAGCGCAGCATCGACGGGCCGCCGATGTCGATGTTCTCGATCACTTCCTCGGGATGCACGCCGGGCTTGGCCGCCGTCTCGCGGAAGGGATAGAGGTTCACGCAGACGAGGTCGATCGGGTTGATCTTGTGCTCGGCAATCGCTGCCATGTGCTCGGGGAGGTCGCGCCGGGCGAGGAGCCCGCCGTGCACCGCCGGGTGCAACGTCTTCACGCGCCCGTCGAGCATCTCGGGGAACTGCGTGATGTCGGAGACGTCGCGCACCGCGAGGCCGGCCTCGCGCAGGGCGCGCGAGGTCCCGCCGGTGGAGACCAGGTCCCACCCCGCGTTCACGAGGGCGCGGGCAAAATCGACGAGTCCGGACTTGTCGGAGACGGAGAGCAGGGCGGTAGGCATGGGAGAAACGACGGGAGAGTCGTGGATGAAATCGGCGGAGAATGCGGAGGTCGTCGCGCGCTAGCCGAGGAGGGCGTTGATCCCCTCGGCCGCGGCGCCGGGGTCGGCGCGCAGGGCGAAGTGCGTGGGAGCGAGGTGCCCCGGAGCGCCGAGCACGCGCCCGTCGTCGCCTAACGTGATGACGCCGGCGGCGAGCTGCTGCACCACCCGCGGAAAGAGCGCATGCTCGACGGCGAGGACACGCCGCGCGACGGTGTCGGCATCGTCACCCGGGAAGACGGGGACAGGCCACTGCGCGATGATCGGGCCGTGGTCGTACTCCTCGTCGACGAAGTGCACCGTCGCCCCCGTGATGCGCGCCCCGCGCGCGACCACCGCCTCGTGCACGTGATGCCCGTACATCCCGGGCCCCCCAAAGGCGGGGAGCAGGGCGGGGTGGATGTTGACGATGCGTCCGCGATAGGCGCGCGTCACCTCGGCGGGAATCATGCGCAGGTAGCCGGCGAGGACGACGAGGTCGATGCCGTGGCGCGCCAGGAGGGCGAGCATCCCGCTGGTGCGCTGCTCGCGGTCCATGGCCACCGCCGCGATGCCGAGTCCGCGGGCGCGCTCCAACGCCCCGGCCGAGGCACGGTCGCACGCGACGAGGACGATCTCGCCCGGGCGCTCGGCGCCGAGGGCGGCGAGGTGTTGCTGGATCGACTGGAAGTTCGAGCCGCCCCCTGAGGCGAGCACCGCGATCTGCTTGCGCATGGCGCCGCATGTTAACGCAAGCGGCGCCCGCGGAGTAAGGTGGAAATCAGGCGCCGATTGTGGTGATCCAGCCGTCGATCGCCTCGCCCAGCGTGTGCGCCACCTGCGCATGCGTGCGTGCCCAGTGGACCTCGCTGAACGGCGTTGCGGGGGACGGGACGAGGATCCCGATCCCGCCCAGTTCGAGCGCTGGCTCCACGTCGCGGCGCCGGTCGCCGACATAGAGCGAGCGCGTGAGATCGATGGCGTGGTCGCGCGCGGCGCGCAGGTACATCCCCGTCCCAGGCTTGCGACAATCGCATGGCCCGGAGACCGACGGGTGGTGCGGGCAGTGATAGCTGTCGTTGAGCCGTGCCCCCGCCTCGGCGAGGAGCTGCGTGAGTCGACGGCGCGTCGCGTCGTACTGCGCCTCGGTCAGGAGCCCCTGCGCGATCCCGCTCTGGTTGGTGACGACGATGGCCAGGAGGTCGCGCTCGTTGAGTGCGATGAGGTGCTGCGCCACATCCGGCAGGATGCGGACGCCGTCGGGATCGGCGAGGTAGTGCGCGTCCTCGATGAGCGTACCGTCGCGGTCGAGGAAGGCGGCGGGGCGGCGCGTCATGCGGCGCTCCCCGCGCGCGCGCCGAGCGTGGCGAGCGCGGCGAGCGTGGCGCACAGCGCGTCCGCCAGGGCGCGGTCGAGCGACGCGGGGACGGAGCGGAGGTCGAGGAGGAGGCGATCGTGCTCGATGCGTCCGACGATCGCGGCGGCGCCGTGGCGCAGCGCGGCGTCGAGCGCGCCCGCGTTGCCCTCGAGCGCCAGCGCGGCGGATGGGATGCGGGCCGACGGGAAGGCGCCGCCGCCGACGGTGGCCATGCTGTCCACCACGGCGGTATTGCAGCTGGTGATTCCCGCGGCGCGCAGCGCGTCGCCTAACGCCGCGGCCCGCGAGCGCACGGCGTCGAGCGGGGCGGTGAGCATGGCCAGGGCCGGCACCTCGCGCACGGCGCGCGCCGGGTCGCGATAGAGCGCCAGCGTCGCTTCCAACGCGGCGAGGGTGAGCTTGTCGACGCGCAGCGCACGGCACAGCGGGTTGCGGCGGCAGGCGGCCACCGCCTCCGCCTTCCCGACGATGATCCCCGCCTGCGGTCCCCCGAGGAGCTTGTCGCCGCTCATCAGGGTGAGCGTGGCGCCGTCGCGCACCGCGTCGGCGGCCAGCGGTTCGCCGCTGAGGCCAAAGGGAGATAGATCGGTCATCAGACCGCTCCCGAAGTCGTACAGGAGCGGGATCTCCTGCTCGGCGGCGATGGGGGCGAGGTCGCGCAGCGAGGCCTCGGCCACGAAGCCGGTGATCTCGAAGTTGGAGCGGTGGACCTTGACCAGCGCCCCGGTCCGGTCGCCTAACGCGGCGCGGTAATCATCGACGTGCGTGCGGTTGGTCGTCCCGACTTCGCGCAGCACGGCGCCGCTGCGCGCCATGATGTCGGGGACGCGAAACGAGCCCCCGATCTCCACCAGTTCGCCACGCGAGATGATCGCCTCGCGGTCGCGGGCGAAGGTGTTGAGGGCGAGGACGAGCGCGGCGGCGCAGTTGTTGACGACGATCGCGTCTTCGGCGCCCGTGAGTTCACGCAGCAGGGCGACGCTGTGCACGTAGCGCGAACCGCGACGCCCTTCGTCCACCTCGTACTCGAGGTTGCACGCGCCGCTCGCCGTGCGGGCGATGGCCTCGAGCGCGACGCGGGCCAACGGTGCGCGCCCGAGGTTGGTGTGCAGGACGACGCCAGTGGCGTTGAACACCGGGCGCAGCGACGGGCGCTCGAGGTCGGAGAGGGCGCGCGCGATTCGGGCATCCCACTCGCCATCGTTCCCCGGGGTTGCGGCGCGTCCCTCGCGCACATCGGCCACCGCGCGCCGCGCCGCCTCGGTGAGCAGCGCGGCAGGGGCGTGCGCCCCCAGCGCCCGCACCGCGTCACGGGCGAGGAGGGAACCGATGGCGGGAAGTGCCCGACGCGCGTCGCCCATGCGTGCCTAACGCAAGAGCCGGCGCAGCCACGCGTCGCCGGCGCTGACGGTGTCGCGCGGCGGGCGCGCGGGGACCGTCCCTGCGGGCGAGGTATCGCGCGCCGCCGCGGTGTCGCCCTTTGCCTTGTCGCCGCCCTTCGCGTCCTTCCTTGTCGAGTCGGCCTTGGGCTTGGGCGTGCTGAAGACGCGCTCCGAGGAACGCTTGCGCCGCAACAGCGAGGGAAGGTCGACCGCGCGGATGCGGTACTGCGTCCCTGGCTTGAGCGGCGCCACGGTCGTCAGGATCACCTCGTTCACCGGCGACGGCTTGCTCGGCTTGGGCGGTGGTTCCTTGGTGACCGTGTCACGCCCCATGAGCCTGTTGACGGCCGAGTCCACCTGGGCGCGGCGCGTCGGGAGGGCGCGGCGATTGGTGGGAGGGGGCGGTGTCTTCGGGGCCTTGGCGCTGTCGGCCTTCGCCGAGTCGGCGCGCAGCGAGTCGGCCTTTGCCGCGCGGCGCACCGAATCCTGGATCGCCTTCGTCTTCCGTCCCTGCTCCAGTTCGTAGTCGTACGCCTGCCGCGACTGCGTGCGCGCGATGGCCACGACGCTCGAGTCCTTCTGCTTGAGCGTGAAGCGAGACGCATCGATGACGAACGCGGTGTCGAGCGCACGGTCCAGCTGCAAGCGGATCGTCATCGAGTCCATCAGCGTCACGGTCTGGATGCCGACCCCGATAGTGTCGTGCACATAGGCCAGGATCTCGCGCCGCGCGGAGTCGACGACGGCGACCTTCATCGTGTCGAACAGCTCGCGCGGGTCGAGGAGGCGGTTCTTGTTCTGGTCGATGATGCCACGCAGGACGTACTCGCCGACCGGGAGGTTGGCGAGGTCAAAGCGCCCCATCGAGTCGGCCAGCGTGAGGTAGCGCAGCGAGTCCTTGGAGGTGGGAATCGGGAAGGCCTCGATGAGCGCCAGCATCCCCGGCTTCTCGCCCTGCCAGTCGAAGATGTTGCCGCGGATGTGCGCCTTGGCGATCACCGGCCCGGTGGAGAAGACAAACTCGCGGGTGACGGAATCGACGTTCCCCTCGAGGTCCGTGAGCCCCGGGAGCATGCGCACGCGGTAGGTCGTGTTGGGGCGGAAGCCCCCCTTGGGCGACACGGCGATGAAGTCCCGGCGCCACGACACGCTCGGCTCGCCGTAGCTGGGCGAGATGAGGAAGAGCCCGGCCAGGTTGTTCGCCCCCGCCGGACGTTCGTTGATGACCTTGTCGAAGTCGAAGGCGATGCTCCCGCCACGCACGTTGACCGCATTCGTGTCGGGGCGCATCCGCAGGATCTTGGGGGGATCGTACGTCTCCGGCCCGCCGGGCGGGACGCTGGCCGACGCGCATGCCAGCACGCCGGCCACCACCGCGAGCGGGACGACGCGCGCGACTACCCGCACAGCGCGGCCACCTTGCTGGCGAGCTGCTCGCGACGCGTCGTCCATTCCTGCTCCTTGCGACGCTCCGCCTCCACCACGTCGGGCTTGGCCCGGGCGATGAAGTTCTCGTTCTGCAGCCGGGCGCGGAGCCCCGTCAGCTGCTTCTCCAGTGCGTCGAGTTCGCCCTTCAGGCGCGCGCATTCCTTCTCGAGGTCGATGGCTCCCGCCAGTGGGAGCACGATCTCTGTACCATCGGAGAGGACCTGATGTGCCGCCACGCCGGCCGGGGCCGCCTCGGCGACGGTGAGCGCGCAGCGGGTGAGCCGCTCGATGAGGGCCCCCTCGCCGGTGAAGATCGCATTGGAGCCGGCGCCGGGGATCACGAAGCCCTCGAGCTGCTTCCCCGGGGTGATGCCGTACTC
Source organism: Gemmatimonadaceae bacterium (assembly GCA_046327755.1). Classification (GTDB taxonomy): domain Bacteria; phylum Gemmatimonadota; class Gemmatimonadetes; order Gemmatimonadales; family Gemmatimonadaceae; genus SCN-70-22. Next base: position 197,218 of record JAXLXW010000004.1, on the reverse strand, counting down.
GCCGCGCAGCTGGCGCACGGCTGACACGCCCTCGATCACGCGCGCGAACTCGTCCGGGCGTCCCGGATAGTTGCGCCTGGTGGGCCACGCCGCCGTGCAGACGAAGGTCCCGTCCACGTGCACCGGGAGCTTCTGCCAGAGCGCCTCGGTCACGAAGGGGACGATGGGGTGCAGGAGGCGCAGCGCCTGGTCGAAGGCGTACACCAGCACCGCGCGCGCCACGTTGCGATCGTCGCCCGGCGTCGCGAGGCGCCCCTTCACCGACTCGAGGTACCAGTCGGCGAGCTCGTTCCAGACGAAGTTGCGCGCGGCCTCGGTGTACTCGTTGAGGCGGAGTCCGATATAGCGCTCCTCGTCCTTCCAACGCGTCCCATTTGGGCGAGCCGGCCCCAGCGCCGCGTTGCACGCCTCGATGGCGGCGTTGAGTCGCCCGAGGATCCAGGCGTCCGCGCGGGTGAAGTCGTTGACCGGGATCGCGTCGAGCGACAGCACGTGGTCGTCGCCGACGTTGGTGAGCAGGAAGCGCCCGATGTTCCACAGCTTCGTGACGAAGTTGCGGCCAGGGGCAAACGAGCGCTCGAGGTCCTTGGGATCGAGGATCGTGTCGGCCCCGAGCCCCATCCCGGCGACCACCGTATAGCGCAGAGCGTCCGCGCCGTAGAGCCCCACCACGTCGAGGGGGTCGATCCCGTTCCCCAGCGACTTGGACATCTTCACGTGGTTGGTGTCGCGCACTGTCCCGTGCAGGTACACCGTGTGGAACGGCGCCTCGCCCATGAAGGCGAAGCCCGTCATGATCATGCGCGCCACCCAGAAGAAGAGGATCTCCGGGGCGGTGACGAGGAGGTCGGTGGGGTAGAACGCCTTGAGGTCAGGCGTGTCGTCCGGCCAGCCTAACGTGGAGAAGGGCCACAACCCGGACGAGAACCAGGTGTCGAGCACGTCCTCGTCCTGGCGCACGGCCCCCGAACAGGCGGGGCAGTGCTGCACGTCCTCGCGAGAGGCGGTCACCTTGCCGCAGGCGTCACAGTACCAGACCGGGACGCGATGCCCCCACCAGAGCTGGCGCGAGATGTTCCAGTCGCGGATTCCCTCGAGCCAGTTCACGTAGACCGCTTCCCAGCGCTCGGGAAGGATGCGGATCTCCTTCTCGCGCACGGCGCGCAACGCCGGCTCGGCGAGCGGCTTCATCTTCACGAACCACTGCTCCGACAGGCGCGGCTCCACCACCGTGTCGCACCGGTAGCAGCGGCGCACCGAGTGCGCGTGCGGCTCGATCTTCACCAGGCGCCCCAGCGCCTCGAGGCGCTTCACGATTTCCTCGCGCGCGGCGAAGCGGTCCATCCCCGTCATGTCCTCGGGGACGCGCCCGCCGGCATCCATCACCTCGCGCAACTCACCCGTCGGCGTGAGAATCACCGGCATCGCCAGCGAGTGGCGCTGCCCGACCTCGAAGTCGTTGGCGTCGTGTGCCGGCGTGATCTTCACCGCGCCGGAACCGAAGGCCGGATCGGTGTAGTCGTCGGCGATGATCGGGATCTCGACGTTGGCGATCGGGAGCTTCACCGTGCGCCCGATGAGGTCCTGGTAGCGCTCGTCGTTCGGGTTCACCGCCACCGCCACGTCGCCCAGCATCGTCTCCGGGCGCGTGGTGGCGACCACGATGTACCGCGGCGCCTCGTTGGCGTTGACCTGCGTGATGGGATAGCTGATGTGGTACAGCTTCCCGTTGGCGTCGTGGTGCTCGGCCTCCTCGTCGGAGAGCGAGGTGAGGCAGCGGGGGCACCAGTGGATCACGCGGTGGCCGCGGTAGATGAGCCCGCGCTCGAAGAGGCGCACGAACGCCTCGCGCACGGCGCGCGAGAGCTGCGGCGAGAGCGTGTAGGCGGTGCGCGTCCAGTCGGCCGAGGCGCCGATGGCGCGCAGCTGCGACAGGATCGTCCCCCCCGTCTCGTTCACGTGCTGCGCGGTGCGCGCCACGAAGGCGTCGCGCCCGAGGTCGAAGCGCGTCTTGCCTTCCTTCGCCAGCGCCTTCTCCACGACGTTCTGCGTCGCGATCCCGGCGTGGTCGGTGCCCGGGACCCAGAGCGCCTCGTCGCCGGACATGCGGCGCCACCGAATCACGACGTCCTGCACGGTGTTGTTGAGGCCATGCCCCATGTGCAGGACCGCCGTGACGTTCGGCGGCGGGATGACGATGGTGTACGGCGCGCGGTCGCCCGCGGCGCGGCGCGAACGCTCGGCGCGCGCGGTAAAGACGCCGGCGTCCTGCCACTGCGCGTAGAGATCGCGCTCGGTCGCCGCGTGGTCGTACTGCGGGGGAAGTTCGGAGGTCGACATGGGAGGAAATGTAAAGGGGCCGCCCACCCGGGGCGGCCCTCCGTGATCGTGTGCGATCGGGATGGCGCTCAGGCGGTAGCGTCGTCGGCGTTGGCTACGTCGTCCTCGTCGTCGTCGCCGTCGTCGGAGGCGGCCACGCCCGCGCGGACGCCCGTGCGAACGCTCGCGCGGTCGCGTACCGCGACGTCGACGATCACCTGCTCCACGCCGTCCACGCGCGCGGCGACCCGGCGCGCGATGCGTAGCTCGCGCTCGGCGCGCACCCATCCCGTGAGTTCGAGGACCCCGTCGTCGTCGACGGAGATCTCGAGCGCGCGCTGGCGAAGCACCGGGTGGCGCCTAAAGGCGGCGAGCACTTCCGCCTCCACAGCCTCCGGGTCGAACGTCTCGACGATCTCGTCCTCGGCGCCTTCGTCCAGGTCGTCCTCGTCGAGGTCCACGTCGCGACGGCTGTGCGCGCGGCGCGCCTCATGGTCGCCATCGTCCTCGTCGTCGAGCCCTGCGGCCGCCCGCTCGATCTCATCCACCTCGAACTCGTCGAGATCGGGGTCGGGGCGACGGCGACGCGCACCGGCGAACGCCTGTCGGCGCCGGGCGGTGCGCTCGTCGAGTTGCGCGCGGAGCCCCGCGCGTGCCTCGCCCAGCAGCGCGCTCACGATCCGCTCGATCCCCACCGCGTCGAGCACCGAGCCGAGGGTTCCCGACGGGAGTGCGGCGCGAATGACCTTGAGCAACGGTGCGCGCCGCCCCTTGAGCAGGCGGCGCAATCCGCGCCACCCGCCGAGCCGCTGCGCGACCAATGCACCCGCCACCAGCCCCGCGACGACCCCCGCGGTGATGAGCACGGTGTGACCGGAGTCGGAGTCTTCCTCGATGTATCGCGCCATGCGTGAGATCCGCCTGATGGCCTGTAGCCCAAACTTGCTGTCGTACGATAACTTGCGCGTCGTGAATATGCGATCTGCGCCCCCCGAACCGTCGCGCGACGCGTCGCCAGCCACACGACTCCTTCCGTGGCTGGTTCTCGCCGTCGCGATCGCGGCGGGCGTGGTCCTCGCGTTCCGGTACGGGGTGCGAATCACACCGTTCATCGACGGCATTCGCTAGCCCGTTCGGTTCGCGCCGACGATCCCGGTACCCCGCGTCGCACGCCGAGGTTCATCGCCGGATCCGAAGCGCGGCGTGCCGATCGCAGTTCCGCCTCCAACGCCTTCACCCTCGTCTCGAACTCCGCCTCATGTCTGCACCGCTGACCCTCACGCTCCCCAATGGCGACGTCCGCCAGGTCGACGCCGGCACGCTGCCGCGCGACGTGGTGGCTTCCATCGGACCGCGCCTCTTGAGTGCGGCCGTCGCGGTCACGGTGGATGGCGAGGTGCAGGACCTCATGACGCCACTCCGGAAGGGCGGGGCGTTCAAGGTGCTGACGGAGAAGGACGCCGAGTCGCTCGCCGTGCTGCGCCACTCCGGCGCGCACATCCTGGCCACGGCGGTCCGCCGCCTGCGCCCCGACGCGAAGATCGGCTTCGGTCCCGCCATCGACGATGGGTTCTACTACGACTTCGAAGTCGAGAAGCCGTTCACGCCGGAAGATCTCGAGGCCTTCGAGGCGGAGATGCGGAAGGTCGTCGCCGCCAAGTTCCCCTTCCAGCGCGAGGAGGTCGATCGCGCCGAGGCCAACGTGCGCTTCGCCGACGACCCGCTCAAGCTGGAGCGCATCGCCGACCTCCCGGAGGGCGAGGTGATCTCGACGTACACGGACGGGCCGTTCATCGACCTGTGTCGCGGCCCGCACGTCCCCGACACCTCGTACCTCAAGCACTTCAAGCTCCTCACGACGGCCGGCGCCTACTGGCGCGGCGACGAGCGGCGCCAGATGCTGCAGCGCATCTACGCCACCGCCTTCTGGAAGAAGGAGGAGCTCGAACAGCACCTCTTCCGCCTCGAGGAGGCCAAGCGCCGCGACCACCGCGTGGTGGGCAAGGCGCTCGACCTGTTCCTGTTCCATCCCTTCGCACCAGGGGCCGCCTTCTGGACGGAGCGCGGGACGACGATCGTCAACACGATCAACGACTTCCTCCGCGAGCTGCAAAAGGACGACTACAAGGAGATCAAGACCCCGCTCCTGTACAACAAGGCGCTGTGGGAGCAGTCGGGACACTGGGGGAAGTACCGCGAGAACATGTTCCTCGTGCTCAACTCCGAGACGGAGGAGCACGACATGTCGCTCAAGCCGATGAACTGCCCCTCGCACTACCTGCTGTACAACAGCAAGAAGCACTCGTACCGCGAGCTCCCGCTGCGCTACAACACGTACGACGTGCTGCACCGCAACGAGATCACCGGGGCGCTCTCCGGGCTCACGCGCGTGCGCCAGTTCCAGCAGGACGACTGCCACATCTTCCTGATGGAGTCGCAGATCGCCGAGGAGGTGCACCGGCTGCTGCACTTCATCCTGGGGTACTACCGCACCTTCGGGCTCACGGCGACGCTCAAGTTCGCCACGCGCCCGCCGATGCGCGTCGGCTCGGACGAGATGTGGGATCGCGCCGAGGCGGCGCTCAGGGCGGCACTCGACTCGACGGGGATGCCGTACGAGTTCAAGCCCGGCGACGGCGCCTTCTACGGCCCCAAGATCGACTTCGACGTCACCGACTCGTTAGGGCGGGCCTGGCAGCTGGGGACCATCCAGCTCGACTACGCGGCGCCGGAACGCTTCGACATGTCGTACACGGGGGAAGACAACACCACGCACCGTCCGGTGGTGATCCATCGCGCCGTCTCCGGCTCGTTCGAGCGCTTCATGGCGATCCTCATCGAGCACTTCGCCGGCGCCTTCCCGGTCTGGCTGTCGCCGGAGCAGGTGCGCATCCTCCCCATCACCGACGACCTCGCCCCGCAGGCGGAGGTGGTGACGGCCAAGCTGCGCGCCGCCGGGATCCGCGCCACGATGGACGCGCATAACGACACGCTCAACTACCGCATCCGCGAGGCCGAGCTGCAGAAGGTTCCGTACATGGCCGTGCTGGGGAAGCGCGAGGCGGAGCAGGGGACGCTCGCCGTGCGCATGCGCGGGCAGGGGAAGAAGCAGGACATCGTCCCCGTGGACGACTTCATCGCCCGCGTGCAGGAGCAGATCCGGACGCGCGCGCTGGAGCTGGCCTAGCCGATGGCGGGTGCGCGCGGTTCCCTGCTGCGTGTACTCGGCGTCGGGTTCGGCATTGCGGTGGCGGTGGGGGGAGGAGTCGGCGTCGGCATCCTCCGCACCCCCGGCGCCATCGCCGAGGCGCTCCCGCATCCCGGGCTCATCCTCCTCGTCTGGACGTTAGGCGGGGCGTACGCCCTGCTGCAGGCCAACAATCTGTCGGAGCTGGCGGCGGCGCACCCGCGCTCCGGCGGGCCGTACGTCTTCGCGCGGCGCGCCTTTGGCCCGTACGGCGGCTTCGTGGTGGGGTGGTCCGACTGGCTCTCGCTCGTGGTGGCGACGGCGTATCTCCCGCTGGCGCTGGGTGAGTTCGTGGCGCGCCTCGTGCCGTCGCTGGTGGGGCGCGAGCCGCTCGTCGCGCTTCTCGCCCTCGCCGTCCTCCTCGGCGTGCAGCTGCGCGGCGTGGTGGCGGGGAGCCGGATGCAGGAAGGGGTGGCGCTGCTCAAGGCGCTCGCCCTCGTCGCCTTCGTCGGACTGTGCTTCGTGGCGGCACCAGCGGCGAGCGACGCGACGGCGACCGCGTCGGCCACGAAACCATTCACGCTCGTCGCCTTCGCCGGCGCATTGCAGCTGGTGATTGGCGCGTATGGCGGGTGGTACGCCGCCGCCTTCTTTGGCGAGGAGCAGACGGACCCTGGGCGCGCGGTTCCGCGCGCGCTCCTTTCGTCGGTGCTGGTGATGATGGCGCTCTACCTCTCGGTCAACGTCGCCTACCTGCGCGTCCTCCCGATGGGGGAGTTCATGGCGACGAAGCTCCCCGCTGCCAGCGCCATGCAGCGCGTCTTTGGCGGCGCGAGCGACCAGGTCGTGACTGCCCTCTCCGTCCTCCTGATGATCGGGATCGTCAACGCGCTGGTGATGATCGCCCCGCGTGCGCTGTACGCGCTGGCGTGCGACGGACTCTTCGTGCGCCAGGCCAGTTCGGTGAACCGCGGCGGGACGCCGGTGGGGGCGTCGATTGTCACCGTCGCCGTCGCCATCGCGCTTGCCGCGACGGGGACCTTCGAGCGCCTCTTTGCCCTCACCGCCTTCCTGATGATCATGGTGGACGCGGCGAACAACGTGGGGCTCCTGGTGCTGCGCGCCCGCGAACCGCAGTTGCAGCGCCCGTACCGCGCGATCGGCGCCCCCGCGACGACGATCTTCTCCCTGCTGGTGGCGCTCGCCCTTCTCGCCGGATTCACCGCGAACGACCCGCGCACCGCGGCCATCGGCGTCGCCTTCATCGCCTGCAGCTACCCGCTCTATCGCTTCGCCTCGCGCGGCGCCGCCGCGCGGGCCGCCGCCTAACGCCTTGCCCGGGACACTCGCCATGCCGGTCGTCAACCTCGCCGAGAAGTTCTCCCGCTTTGCCGACTACTGGCACCCGCGGATCGTGGGGGAGCTCAACGGGCAGCACGTGAAGGTCGCCAAGCTGCTGGGGGAGTTCGACTGGCACTTCCATTCCGACGAGGACGAACTCTTCCTCGTGATGAAGGGGGCGCTCACGATGCAGCTACGCGACGGCGACGTCACGATCCGCGAGGGGGAGTTCTACATCGTCCCGCGCGGGGTGGAGCATCGCCCGGTCGCCGCCGAGGAGGTGCACGTCGTCCTCTTCGAGCCGGCGTCGACCTTCCACACCGGGAATGTCGTGACCGAGAAGACGCGCGCCACGCTGGAGTGGCTCTGAGTCGCTGAGGGACGAAGCGTCGCACACGGGGCGTCGTCGGTCGGTCACACCTTTTCGCGCATTCGGCTGTCGGAGTACGTTGACCGCACCCCGACCTCCTGCCGATGCCCTGGAATCGCCGGACGCTCTGGACTTCGTTCGCCACTCGGCGACTCGCTTCGCTGTCCTCGCTTGCCCCGCTCGTCGCCCTTAGCGGCGTCATGGCCGGTTGCCTCGCCGCACCGCTCAAGCTGACGAAGGACGACTCGGACGTCGTCCTGTCGCGCCAAGCCATCGCCGCCCCCGATCCGTCGCAGCGCGGGACGTACGCGGTCAGGTCGCTGTACTATGGAAGCGGCACCGACAAGCGTCGCGCGATCTATCGCGACTCGGTGACGCTCAAGACCGCGACGGTGGACGGGAGCAAGCTCGCCGGCCCGCCGAACCCTGAGCAGGGAAAGGTCCGCAAGGACTATTGGGGGTTCGACTTCACCAAGCTCCCGGTGAACGGGCGCGTCTGGTATCCCGACGGCGACGGTCCATTCCCGCTGGTGCTCATCGTGCACGGCAACCACGGGATGAAGGACTTCTCCGATCCCGGCTATCGCTATTTGGGGGAACTCCTCGCCTCGCGCGGCTTCATCCTCGCCTCGGTCGACGAGAACTTCCTCAACGGGTGGATGCAGGGCGAGAACGATGCGCGCGGGTGGATGCTCCTCAAGCACCTGCAGGCCTGGCGCCGCTTCAACGACTCCACCGGGTCGCCGCTCAAGGGGAAGGTCGACATGACGCGCATCGCCCTGATGGGGCATTCGCGCGGCGGTGAGGCGGTCGCCGTGGCCGGCGCCTTCAATCGCCTGACGCACTATCCCGACGACGCGACGGTCACCTTCGACTTCAACTTCGACATCAAGTCGCTGGTGGCCATTGCCCCGGTGGACGGGCAGTATCGCCCCGCCGAGAAGCCCACGCCGGTCACGAACTACAACTATCTGCTGATTCACGGCTCGCACGACGGCGACGTGTCGACGTTCAACGGCCTGGCGCAGTACGAGCGCGTGCGCTATCCCGACGGCGGCGCGTGGTTCAAGTCGGCGATCTACGTCTATCGCGCCAACCACGGGCAGTGGAACACGGTCTGGGGATCGCTCGACGGCGGTCCGCGCAGTGCGCGCTACCTCGACATCCGCGGCTTGATCACCGAGGCAGACCAGCGACGCTTTGCCGAGGTGACGATCACCGCCTTCCTGGAGGCGACGCTCCGCGAGCGGCGCGAGTACCTCCCGATGTTCCGCGATCATCGTGCAGCTGGCGGGTGGCTCCCGAAGACGATGTACATCACCCGTTTCGAGGACGCCTCGTTCCACGCGGCAGCGACCTTCGATGAAGACGTCGACGTCTCGCATGGGACGGTGCACGGCGTCTCGCTCGACGGCGACTCGCTCGCGACGTGGAAGGAGGCGCCGATTCCGTTCCGCTGGCGCGGAAGCAACCAGGGGCACAACGCGGTGCTGCTCGGCTGGAACAACCGCATTGCAGGCGACGACACGGCCAGGCGCGGACGCCCGGCGTCGTATGCCGTCACGCTCGGCGATTCGCTGCGGAGTGCGTGGCGCGTGGACGAGGGGAGTTCGCTCGTCTTCTCGCTCGCTCCCACCGACGCGCGCCCCGGGCCGCGCCAGCCGGCGAAGGACACGACGGCGAAGGATTCGTCTGCGAAGCAGGGCGGGGCGAAGTCCGCACGGAAGCCCGCGGCCAAACCCGCCACAAAGGCTGTCACCGATTCAACGCCGATCGACCTCAGTATCGAAGCGGTCGACGCAGACGGGCACACGGCGCGCGTGGCGTTGTCGTCGTACGGCGTCCCGCGGCGCCCGCTGTCGATCGGTGTCTACCGTCGGGCCGGGCGCGACAAGCAACGTTTCGCCAACCCCTACGAGATCGTGCTGCAGACCTACACCATCCCGCTCGCCGACTTCGCGCGCGCGACGCCCGGCTTCGACGCGCGCCGCCTGACGAGTGTGCGTTGGCGCTTCGACCGGAGCGAGTCCGGCACCGTATGGCTGGATAACGTCGGCTTTGCGCGGTTGGGCGCGGAATGGAGCACCTCCGCCCCGGGAGGTGTGCGATGAAGCGCCACCCGAACATCGGGCTCGGGATCGCCGCGACGGCATTGTCCTTCGTGCTCGCTGCACCCCTGCAGGCGCAACGCGAGCGCCACGCCCCACTCCTGTTGCAGCTCCCGGTCACGGCACGCACGCTGGCCATGGGGGGACTCACCGCCGCCACGCGCGACGTGGAATCGGTGTTTGGCAACCCGGCGCTCGTCGGTGGGAGCAATGCGGTGTCGCTCTCGCTCGGACGATACGCCAGTGGTGCCTCGACCGGGCATCTCGCGACCGTGATGAACGTCGGGATGCTCGGCGTCGGTGTCGGTGTCGCGCTCCTCGATGCGCCGCAGTACGTGGCGGGGCGCGACCTCAGTAGTGACGTCCTCACTGACGAGGGGCGAGTGCCCGCGTCGAACATGGCGACCACCGTCGCCGTCTCGCTCCCGTGGAAGGGACTTCGCTGGGGAGCGGCGGCGCGCTACGTCGAGTCGCGCACCGCGTCGATGCGTGGCGGGAGCCCGTCGCTGGATGTAGGCATCGCGAAGGACCTCCTCTTTGGCCAACTCACCACCGGGCTCGTGCTGCAGTACATGGGGCGCGACCTCCCCAACCGCGTGGACTCGCGGACGCTTCCCACGCGCATCGCGTTAGGCGTCTCCGGCGGTGGCAAGAACCTGGGGAAGTGGATCGATGTCGGCGCGGCGGTCAACGTAGCGGTGCGCGAGGATGGCGAGGTCTTTCCCACCGGCGGTGGCGAGATGTCGTGGGTTCCGTACGAGGGGGTGAGCGTCACGGTGCGGGGCGGGGCACGGCGTCCGGAACTGCGCGCGCAGCGCCCCTTCACCGGCGGTGTAGGGGTGCAGCTCGACCGCCTCTCGCTCGACTATGGCTGGGAGGACATGCGCGGCGCGGGCGGGGCGCACCGCGTGACGCTGCGCCTGCGCTGAGCGACGACCAACCTGCGTGTGCGGCGGCCCGGTGACGACGCGCGCTGTCCGCGCGGCGAGGCTGTAAACGATTACCACGCGAGCTCGCCCCCGTTCTCGGCGAAACCGGTACTACCACGGCGCCATCCAACTCCCGCCTCCGTTGTTCGTGTCACGCGCGGCGGGTTAGCTTAGCTGCGCTCCCTCCCCATTCGGGCAGGGACTCACTCCCGCCGTCTTTCGCCATGTCCGATACATCGCGCACCCCCGTCATCGTCGCGGCCACGCGCACGCCGATCGGGAAGTACCTCGGCGCCCTCGCCTCGTTCAGCGCCCCAGAACTCGGGGCCATCGCCATCCGTGAAGCCGTCAAGCGCTCCGGTATTCCCGGCGACCAGGTGAACGAAGTCATCATGGGGCACGTGCTGCAGGGCGGAACGGGGCAGGCCCCGGCCCGTCAGGCGCTCATCAAGTCGGGGCTCCCGACCTCGGTCTCGGCCCTCACGATCAACAAGGTCTGCGGCTCGGGGCTCAAGGCGGTCATGCTCGCCGCGCAGTCGATCAAGGCCGGTGACCACCAGGTCGTCGTGGCCGGCGGGCAGGAGTCAATGTCCAACGCTCCGCACTACCTCTACAACCATCGTGGCGGGGTGAAGATCGGCGACCAGACCCTCGTCGACGGGATGATCAAGGACGGGCTCTGGTGCGCCTTCTGTGGCGTGCACATGGGGAGCCACGCCGAGTACACGGCGAGGAAGGCGAACGTCTCGCGGCAGCGGCAGGACGAGTTCGCGGTGCAATCGCACCTGAAGGCGGCGGCGGCGCAGGAGGGGGGGAAGTTCGCCGCCGAGATCGTCGCGGTCGAGATCGCAGGGAAGAAGGGGGCGACGATCGTGAGTGCGGACGAGGGACCGCGCAAGGACTCATCGGTCGAGTCGTTAGGCAAGCTCCGCCCCGCCTTCCCGGACAAGGACGCCACCGACCTCACGGTGACGGCGGCCAACGCGTCGTCGATCAACGACGGCGGCGCGGCGCTGGTGGTGACGTCGGAGGCCTTTGCCCGCGCGCACGGCCTTCCGATGCTGGCGCGCATCGACGCCTACGCCACCGGTGCGGTCGACCCGCGCGACCTCTTCTTCGCCCCGGTCAATGCCGTGGGCAACCTGATGAAGAAGGAAGGGTCGTCGATCGGCGACTATGACCTCATCGAGGCCAACGAGGCCTTCGCCTCGCAGTCGATTGCGGACGGCGACGCGTTAGGGTGGGACTGGGATCGCGTCAATGTGCACGGCGGCGCGATCGCCCTCGGCCACCCGATTGGTGCCAGCGGGGCGCGCGTCCTGGTGACGCTGCTGCACGCGCTCGCGGACCGCGGCAAGGCGCGCGGACTCGCGACGCTCTGCCTGGGTGGTGGCGACGCGGTAGCGCTCTCGGTCACCCGCCTCGGCTAGCCCACCCACGGCGCCACGCGAGCTCATGTCCTCGGCAGATTCGGGAGAGCTTCGCGCGACGCCGGCGCCGGGGGGCCCCGGAGGGCGCCCCGGCGTCTCGGTGGGGTGGCGCTTCGCCGTCTTCGTCCTCGCGTCGTCGGTGGGGGTGCTGGGGTGTCGCGCCATCATCCCCGCGGCGGCGGCGCTGCTCGAGGGGGCGACGGGCGTGCGCCTCCCCGCCTTCGTCATCACGCTCTCCATCGGGATGCTCATCGGGCACTGGTGGACCTTCCGCCAGGCGGAACCGGGCGGGTGGCACAAGGTGATGCTCGACCGCTCGGCCTTCACCTGGCGGGCGCTGGGGGGAGGCGCGTTGTTAGGCGCGGCGGCGGTCGGCGTTCCCAGCGCGTTGCTCCTGGCGATCGGCTGGCTCAAGCTCGAGCCGATGCCCGAGGGGAGCCTGCTCACCTCGGCCTTCTTCACGCTGGGGCTCCTTGCCCCGGCGGCGCTGTGGGAGGAACTCGTCGCGCGCGGCTACGCGCTGGCGCTCCTGCGCGAGCGTTTCGGCGCGCGCGTCGCCATCGTCGTGACGAGCGTGGTCTTCGGGCTCATGCACCTCGAGAACCGTGGCGCCACGTTCCAGTCCATCGCGCTGGTGACGCTTGCCGGGATCTTCCTGGGGAGCATCGTGGTGGCGATGCGTTCGCTGTACGCGGCGTGGTCGGCGCACGTGGCGTGGAACTTCGTGATGGCCGGCGTCATGCACACGTCGGTGAGCGGCCTGGGGATGGGAACGCCGAACTATCGCACCGTGGATGCGGGACCCGACTGGGCGACCGGCGGGATGTGGGGCCCCGAGGCCGGGCTGTTCGCCGGTGCGGGGATGCTGGTGGCGATGCTCTTCCTGTTGCGGCGTCGCGATCGTCCCGGCCAACGGGGCGCGGGCGGCGGCCGTACCGACGCATAACGAGAACGGAGTGGAATGACGATGTCTGATTCGATTGCGGTGATTGGCGCGGGGCAGATGGGGAACGGGATTGCCCACGTCTTCGCCCAGAGCGGCTATCCGGTGGTGATGATCGACGTCTCGGCCGACGCGCTGGCGCGCGGGCGCTCGACGATCGAGAAGAACCTCGACCGGCAGGTGAAGAAGGGGACGCTCGACGCCGCCGCCAAGGAGGCGACGCTGGCGCGCCTGGTGACGAGCAGCGACATCGCCGCCATCGCCGGTGCGACGCTGGTCATCGAGGCCGCAACGGAAAACGTCGACCTCAAGTACCGCATCTTCGCCGACATGGACCGGCTGGCCGCGCCCGGCGCGATCCTCGCCACCAACACCAGCTCCATCTCCATCACCGACATCGCCGCCAGGACCAAGCGTCCGGAGCAGGTGATCGGGATGCACTTCATGAACCCGGTCCCGGTGATGCAGCTGGTCGAGGTCATCCGTGGCCTCGCGACGAGTGACGCGACCACGCAGCGCGTCCTCGAGCTGTCGAAGGCCGTCGGCAAGACGCCGGTCGAGGTGAACGATTTCCCCGGCTTCGTCGCCAACCGCATCCTCCTCCCGATGATCAACGAGGCCGTCTTCGCGTTGATGGAAGGGGTGGGGACGGTCGAGGCGATCGACACCGTGATGAAGCTCGGGATGAATCACCCCATGGGCCCCCTCGCCCTGGCCGACCTCATCGGCCTCGATACCTGCCTGGCGATTCTCGAAGTGTTGCACGACGGACTCGGCGACTCCAAGTACCGCCCCTGCCCACTGCTGCGGAAGTACGTCGCCGCAGGCTGGCTCGGCCGAAAGAGCGGCCGCGGCTTCTACAACTACGCAGCGTAGACGGAACCCGCCGCCCGTCTCCAGCGCCCCCCTCGTCTTCTCGTCTTCTCGTCCTCTCGTCTTCTCCCCCATGAGTTGGGCCCTCATCCCCCTCTCCGAAGAACAGCGCGCCATCCAGCAGGCCGCGCGCGACTTCGCGCTCGCCGAGCTCGCGCCCCACAGTGAGCGCTGGGATCGCGACGCGGTCTTCGATCGTGACATCGTCGGCAAGCTCGGCGCGTTAGGCTTCCTCGGCATGCTGATCCCCGAGGCGTACGATGGGCTGGGGCTCGACACCTGTACCTATCTCGTCGCGCTCGAGGAGATCGCGGCCGTCGACGCCTCGGTCGCTGTCCTCATGAGCGTGCACAACTCGCTCCCCACGCAGATGCTCCTGCGCTACGGGAACGAGGCGCAGAAGCAGCACTACCTGCGTCCCATGGCGCGCGGCGAGTGGCTCGGCGCCTTCGCACTCTCCGAGCCAGACGCCGGTTCGGACGCGGCCTCGCTGCGCACCCAGGCGGTGCGCGATGGCGACCACTACGTCCTCACCGGGGTGAAGGCGTGGGTGAGTGCCGGAAGCCATGCCGACGTGATCCTCGCCATGGCGCGTACCGACTCCCCCAACGACCGGAAGGGAGCGCGCGGGATCTCGACCTTCATCGTCACCCCCGATCTCCCCGGCTTCTCCGTGGGGAAGAAGGAGGACAAGATGGGGCTTCGTGGCTCGGCGACCACGCAACTCGTCTTTGATGAAATGCGCGTCCCGGCCGAGAATCTCCTAGGAGCGGAAGGGATGGGCTTCGTCTACGCCATGCAGTCGCTCGACAACGGGCGCCTGGGGATCTCGGCGCAGTCCATCGGCATCGCCCGCGCCGCGCTCGAACACTCGGTGCGCTACGCGGCCGAGCGCAAGCAATTCGGGAAGCCCATCAAGGAGTTCCAGGCCATCCAGTTCAAGCTGGCCGACATGTCTACGCGCGTCGCGGCGTCGCGCGCCTTGCTGTACGCCGCAGCAGCTGCGAAGGACCGCGGCCAACCCATCACGCAGTTCGGCTCCATGTCCAAGCTCATGGCGTCCGAGACTGCCATGTGGGTCACCACCCAGGCCATCCAGATCTTCGGCGGCTACGGCTACGTGAAGGACTACCCGGTGGAACGTCTCTTCCGCGACGCCAAGGTTACCGAGATCTACGAAGGCACGTCCGAGATCCAACGCATCGTCATCGCCCGGGAGCTCTACGCAAAGTCCTAGGACCTGTCTCCCGTCACCCGTCTCCCGTCCTCCTTCTCATGAACCTCTTCGACACCATAGCCGGCATGGGCCACGAGCAACTCGTCGTGTGCCACGACAAGTCCTCCGGCTATCGCGGCATCATCGCCATCCACGACACCACGCTCGGCCCCGCGCTCGGCGGGACGCGCTTCTGGCAGTATCGCAGCGACGAGGAGGCGATCATCGACGCCCTCCGCCTGGCACGCGGGATGACCTACAAGAACGCTGTGGCCGGCCTCAACCTCGGCGGCGGCAAGGCGGTCATCATCGGCGACAACCGCACCGCCAAGCGCGAGATGATCTTCCGCGCCCACGGGCGCTTCGTCGAGTCGTTAGGCGGCCGCTACGTGACGGCCGAGGACGTCGGCACCAGCACCGCCGACATGGACTTCGTCCACATGGAGACCGACTACGTCGCCGGCCTCGCCACCAAGTCAGGCGACCCCTCGCCCGTGACCGCCCGCGGCGTCTTCCGCGCCATCCAGGCGTCGGCCAAGCATCGCTGGGGGTCGGAGTCGGTCGCCGGGAAGACGATCGCGGTGCAGGGGCTCGGCAACGTGGGCCACTACCTCTGCAAGGAGCTGCAAGCGCACGAGGCCAAGCTCGTCGTCACCGACATCGATGCCAACCGGGTGAAGCGCGTGGTCGACGAGTGCGGCGCTCGCGCGGTGGATTCGGACGCGATCTACAGCGTACAGGCCGACATCTTCGCCCCCTGTGCCCTGGGTGGCATCATCAACGACGACACGATTCCCAAGCTGCGCGTCGAGATCATCGCGGGTGCCGCCAACAACCAGCTCCTTCTGGCCGAGAAGCACGGGGCGGAACTCGAGAAGAAGGGGATCCTCTACGCCCCCGACTTCGTCGCGAACGCCGGCGGCGTGATCAACGTCTACAGCGAACTCGCGGGGTGGACCTCGCAGCGCGCCCTCCGAAAGGCCGACGAGATCTACGACACCACGCTCGGCGTCTTCGAGATCGCCCGCGAGCAGGGGATCCCGACCTACGAGGCGGCGGACCGTCTCGCCGAACGCCGCCTGCAGGCCGTGGGTGGCCTCGTCCGCACCTGGCCGCAGTGGCCACGAAAGAGCTAGCGGACGAGAGGACGAGAAGACCGGAAGACGAGAGGGGGCGGGGGCGCGGAGGTTGGCGAACCCGCCCCCTCTGCCATCCCCCCCGCGAGTGCTAGCTTACCAAACGTCGCACATTCGTCCGCTCGTCTTCTCGTCCTCTCGTCTTCTCCCAAAGAAATGTCTGAAGTGATCCCCATCGCCTCCGACCACGCGGGCTTCGAGATGAAGCAGAAGCTGGTCGAGCGCCTGCGAGCGTTGGGATACGATCCTCAGGATCTCGGCACGAACTCGCCGGCGTCGACGGACTATGCCGACTATGCGCACCCCGTCGCGTCCAGGGTGGAGCACGGTGAGGTGAAGCGCGGGATCCTGCTCTGCGGAACGGGGCTCGGGATGTCATACGCGGCGAATCGCCATCCGCATGTGCGCGCGGCGGTCGCGTGGAGCCCCGAGATCGCCGAGCTGTCGCGCCAGCATAACGATTCCAACATCCTCGTCCTCCCGGCGCGCTTCGTTTCCGAGGAGGATGCCAATTCCATTCTCGAGACCTGGCTCAAGACCCCGTTCGAAGGGGGGCGCCACGAGCGCCGGGTCGAGAAGATCGAACCTTCGCCGGAGTCGACATGAGCGAGTGGAAGTCGTGGGACCGTTGCCCACCCGGGAATGCCCTGCGGGGCGCCGATCCTGACATCGCCCGCCTCATCGATCGCGAGATCGAGCGGCAGTCCGAAGGGCTGGAGCTGATCGCGTCGGAGAACTTCGTCTCTCCCGCGGTGCTCGAGGCGATGGGTTCACCGCTCACCAACAAGTACGCCGAGGGGCTTCCCGGGAAGCGCTACTACGGGGGCTGCGAGATCGTCGACGCGGTGGAGCAGCTGGCGATCGATCGCGTGAAGCTGCTGTTTGGCGCCGAACACGCCAACGTGCAGCCGCATTCCGGGGCCTCGGCCAACAGCGCGGTCTGTCTCGCGCTCCTCAAGCCGGGCGACACGCTGCTGGGGCAGGACCTCTCGCAGGGGGGGCACCTCACGCACGGCTCGCCGGTCAACTTCTCCGGGCTCCTGTATCGCGCGGTGCACTACGGAGTGACCGACGCCGGCTACATCGACTACGACATGCTGCGCGACGTGGCGCGGCGCGAACGCCCGAAGATGATCATCGCCGGCGCGAGTGCGTACCCGCGCGTGATCGACTTCGCCGCCTTCGCCGAGATTGCGAAGGAGGTCGGGGCCTATCTGATGGTCGACATGGCGCACATCGCCGGGCTGGTCGCGACGGGGCATCATCCGTCACCGATCCCGTTCGCCGACGTCGTGACATCGACGACGCACAAGACGCTGCGCGGCCCGCGCGGAGGGCTCATCCTCTGCAAGGCCGAGCATGCGAAAACGATCGACAAGGCGGTCTTCCCGGGTTCACAGGGGGGCCCGCTGGAACACGTCATCGCCGCCAAGGCGGTGGCGTTCCGCGAGGCGCTGCTCCCGTCGTTCACTGACTACTGCGGGCAGATCGTCAAGAACGCGCAGGCGCTGGCCCATGCGCTCGTGGGGCGTGGCTATGAACTCGTGTCGGGAGGGACCGACAACCACCTCATGCTCGTCGACCTGCGCAACAAGGGGCTGACGGGAAAGGTCGCCGAGCAGTCGCTCGACAAGGCGGGAATCACCGTCAACAAGAACACCGTCCCGCGTGAGACGCAGTCACCGTTCGTCACGAGCGGGATTCGCATCGGGACACCGGCGGTCACCACGCGCGGGATGAAGGAGGCCGAGATGGAGGCGATCGCCTCGCTCATCGACGCCGTCCTCTCCGCTCCGGCCGATGCCGCCACGGTGCACGCCGACGTGATGGCGCAGGTCAAGTCGCTCACCGACGACTTCCCGCTCTACCCGGCGCCGTCGCCGGTCACGGTCGCCTGACGCGGCTTCGTTCGGCCGGTCGAGTTTTCGCGAAACAGGGTGGGCGGATGTCGAGGCTGGGACCTCGATCTCCGCCCACTGGTGTTTTTTTGGTACGTAGATCACAATGCGGAAGCGCGCCCCCCTCGCGCTACCTCGCTGATACAGCTCAGGTCACGCGTCGCGACAGGAGTATCCCATGGCCATTCGTCTAGGCGACCTCGCCCCCGATTTCACCGCCGACACCACCCAGGGCCTCGTCCAGTTTCATCGGTGGAAGGAGGGGAAGTGGGCCATCCTGTTCTCGCATCCCAAGGACTTCACCCCGGTCTGCACCACGGAGCTGGGCGCGGTGGCGAAGCTCATACCGGAGTTCGAGAAGCGGAACACGAAGGTGATCGGGCTGAGCGTCGATCCGATCGATTCGCACCACCGGTGGGAGAGCGACATCGCCGACGTGACGGGGAACGTCGTGAACTTCCCGATGATCGCCGACCCCGATCGGACCGTGGCCACCCTGTACGACATGATCCACCCGAATGCCTCCGACACCCTCACCGTGCGGTCGGTCTTCATCATCGGGCCCAACAACCGGGTCAAGCTCACGCTGACCTACCCGGCGAGCACCGGGCGCAACTTCGACGAGATCCTGCGCGCCCTCGACTCGTTGCAGCTCACCGCGACGTTCGCGGTCTCGACCCCGGCGGATTGGCAGCAGGGGGATGACGTGATCATCGCCAACACCATCTCCGATGAGGACGCGGCCACCCGCTTCCCCAAGGGGTTCGTGAAGAAGAAACCGTACCTGCGTGTGACGCCGCAGCCCGATCGCTGAGCGGACGCGGCGCGGATCAGCGGCGCCGCGGCGGTCACGACGAGACGGTTACGACGAGGGGGACGCCCGCCGTGCGAGCGTCCCCCTCGATCGTTTCACGAAGCGCGCCGGCGCCCCGCGCTCACATGAAGGCGCTGCGCACCACGAACCAGACGTTGGCCGGGCGTTCGGCCAGTCGGCGCATGTACCACGGGAACCAGTTATTGCCGTAGCTGATGAGGCACCGCACCGCGTGCCCCTTCGATGCCAGGTCGCGCTGCTCGGCGGTGCGGATGCCGTACAGCATGTGGATCTCGAACTTCCCGGGGGCGACCCCCAGCTCGGCGGCCTTCGCCACCAGTTGCTGGATGATCGTCATGTCGTGCGTCCCGAAGACGGGGATGGCCCTCCCCTTGGCCGCAGCCTCGAGAAGCGTCGTCCCCAGCGCCAGGTACGCCTTGTCGGTGTCGGCCTTGGCGGGGAAGGCGACCGAGGCCGGCTCTGCGTACGCCCCCTTCACCAGGCGGATGGCGGGGTTGATCGCCAGCAGGCGCTCGAGGTCCTTGGGGGTGCGGAAGAGGTACGACTGCAGGCAGAGTCCGACCTTGTCGTTCTTCGCCTTGAGCTTCTCGTACAGTTCGAGCGTGCGGTCGACGTAGGTCGAGTCTTCCATGTCGATCCACAAGATCTGTCCCTCGGCGGCCGCGGCGGCAGCGATCGGCGCGATCTGCTGCACGCAGTAGTCGACCGAGGTGTCGAGGCCGAGCTGCGTCGGCTTGACCGATGCCTGCGTGGGGAGCTTACGCCTGACAATCTCGCCTAACGCCGAGATGTAGTGGTCGCGCACCTCGTCCGTGTTGCGCTCCCCGGTGAGCGTCTCGCCCAATCGCGTGATGATGGTCCCGATCCTGGCCGGGGCGAGCTGCTGCGCGGCATCGAGCGCGTCGGAGAGCTTCTCGCCCGGCATGAAGCGCTTGACGGCGCGGCGCGCAAAGGCGCGCTGCGTCATCTGCGAGGCGAGCCACTGGGACTTCGAGGCGCGGAGAAGGGCGGAACGCGCGATGGACATGTCGCGATGGGTGGCGAGGCGAAGAGTGAGCCGCGCGACCGGACCGGATGCGGTGGCCGCGGATTGCCCGGTCACGCAGCGCCGGGCGCGGTGCAAAGATGCCACGTGCGCCCCCGTCGCGCGACCAGCCCTCCGGTCGCCGCGCACGCGCTGGGGCTACGGCGCCGGCGCGCGCTCGTCGAAGGACTCCACGACGAGGATCGTGCTCAGGGCCGAGAGGGCCACCGCGGCGACCGCTCCGAAGTACCCCTGCCGCGAGAGGTGAAGCGGAGCATCGGCGAGGGCGGCGAGCCCGTTGGAGGCGCCGCGGGAGAGCGCGAGGATGGCACTCCACGAGAGCGCGCAGGCGGCCGCGGGGACGATCGCCTGAACCCATCGGTTACGCGGGACGCGGAGCGCCTGCAGGAAGAGGGCGAGGACCGACAGCCACAACGCCACCTGCAGCATCGGATACGCGCGACGAATACCACTGAAGGCGGCCGCGCCGTTCGCGGCGGGGGCACAGAGGGCGGGATCGCCGTAGCGCGGCCACCAGCGACAGTCGGTGCGCGCCATCGTCACGGATCGGCCCAGGCGGGAGAGGCCGACCGCAGAGAGTTCGTAGGTGGTTCCGTCCGGCGCTGCAGCGCGCCCCCACGGTTGGGTGCAGGCGCGCTGCAGGGCAACGGCGGTGAGGAAGATCGCCACGGCGCTCGCCAGGCGGCGGCCGCGGCGCCCAGTCACCGCCGATGCCACCTACTTGACGTGCCGGAACGTGAGCTTGCGCAGCGCTCTCGACATCGTGGAAGCGTGCACGCCGAACTTCTCGGCGAGTTCGTGCAGCGCCATGCCGCGCTTGTGCATCTGACGGGCCTTGCTGACATCCTTCTCCGTCAACTTCGACGCGAAGTTGTCACTGCCCTTGCGATTGGCGGCGCCTGCATAACGAGCAGGTTGGCGCCGCGACGAGAACCGCGTGTCGCGCTTGCGTCCAGGCATACGGCACTCCGAGGCTGGGAGTGAGGGGGAGACGCATCCGAGGGGTTGGGAGCGTCGGGAACAATGTAATGCGAGGGACCTACCGCGAGGAACAAGAACTTTCTGGGGATCCCGCCACTGCTCCCCGATCCCCTCGGGGTTCATGCTAAAGTCAGGTACACCCTACATGCGGCACACCGTGGCGTCTCCGGCTTGCATCCGCCTGGTGCGCTGCCTTGCCTGCTTCGTCATGCCCAGCACGTTCGACGTGCTGCACGCCAACGCAAGCACGAGGCTCGGCTCTGCACCGTCCGGACGGAGCGTGCCACGAAACTGCACCGCCAGCCACAAATCCCGCAGCCTCCCGCCCGGCGGGAGGGGAACTGCCAGCGTCGTGCGCGGAAGCGCGCGACGCTCGCCGGCACGCAGGACGTCCGCGACCGCCACCGCCCCGCTCACGCCCAGCGGAATCGGTTGTCCCGCCGAGTCGATCGCCACGACCGCGCGCATCGTGACCTCGTCCAGCGGCGCACCATCCGCACCGCCACCGCCCCGATACTGCACCCATCCACTGTCCACAACCAGCGACAGCACCTCACCGTCGACCGCAACCGAACCGGCCACCTCGCCTTGCACTACCTCGCGCACGGGCACCGTGACGGCGTGCATCCGGGTGGGACGGGGCGGGGCACAGGCGATCGCGCTCCCGACCGTCAGGTACAATACCGCGCGGCGCGCCCGGCGCCATCCGTAGAAATACCTAACGACCCCCATCGGCGGCCGCCGGCTGCCACGACCGCGCGAACGGGACGCGGTGGCCGGAGCATCGACGCCGGACGCCTGGATCATGAGCAATTGTTGGGTGGTTCTAATCCGGCCGGGCATGTCGTGCACGCGCGGGCCGGGAATCCGTGGGGTTCACGCAGGGGCAAGGGGCGAGCGCGAGGAGGGGGGAGTGATCGCGTGTCGCGCGTGCCGGAAGGTCGGACGGTTGGATATGCTACCTACCTACATCGCACCTGCGAAAGCGCAAGTGGCAACTTTCAACACATACGATGCAAGCGGCCATGCGCAACAGCAGAGCCGCAACGGTCAGGACGGGCGCCGGCGCGGGGCGTCGTCACCCGCACGGCGCCCGCACGGCGCCCGCACGCGACGGCTCGACTTCTCCCCGCGCGGGGGTGGGCGCGCGCCCGACATCGCTGCCCCCATCGCCCGATGGCTCGCCCCCGCCAGCCAGCCGATCTTGCTGGCATCGACCATCGCCGCAGTCGCTGCGCGGCTGTCGCGTGCGCAGGAGGGGACATGACTCGTATCGTCGTCCTTGGGGGAGGCGCCGCAGGGTGCAACATCGCCAACCGGCTCCGTCGCCGCTTCGCGGCCGAGATCGACGCGGGCCTGAGCAGCATCACCGTCGTGGACGAGAACGAGCGGCATGTCTACCAGCCCGGACTCCTGTTCATCCCGTTCGGCGTCTATCGCGCACACGAGATCGTGCGCCCTCGCCGCGCCCAGCTGCACCACCAGGTGGCGCTGCGCGTGGCGACGATCGATCGTCTCGAACTGGATGCGCGGCAGGTCCGCCTCGCCAACGGCGAGTGCCTCGGCTACGACGTCTGTATCGTCGCCTCGGGAGCCATCCCGGCCCCTGAGGAAACCGAGGGGCTGCTCGGCGCCGCTTGGCGCTCCACCATCTTCGACTTCTACTCGATCGACGGAGCCACGGCGCTCGCCACGACGCTTGCCTCATGGCGCGGGGGACACCTGGTCATCAACGTCGCCGATCCCCCGATCAAGGGGCCGCTCGCCCCGCTGGAGTTCGCCTTCCTCGCGGACTGGTACTTCACGATGCGCGGCATGCGCGGCGACGTCGACCTTACCCTCGTGACGCCCTTCGACGGGGCGATCGCCGTGTCCACGTGCCGCCCAACCCTCGCCGCGCTGCTCGAGGACAAGGGCGTGCGCGTCGTGCCCGGCTTCCGGACAGCGTGCGTCGATCCTCAGGCACGGCTCCTCCTCTCGTGGGATGATGAGGCCATCCCCTTCGACCTGCTGGTCACCATCCCGCAACACCTCGGCGCGCGCTTTGTGCGAAACACGCCGGCGCTAGGCGATGCAGCGGGATTCGTGCGCACCAACCCCAGAACGTTGCAGAGCCTCAGCGACCCGGCGGTCTTCGCCATCGGCGATGCCACGGATCTTCCCGTGTCGAAGGATGCGACCGTTGCGCACTTCGAGGGCGCGGTGCTCGACGAGAACGTTGCCTGCGTGCTAGAAGGGGTGGCACCGAGCGCGTCGTTTGATGGCCACGACAGCTGTTTCGTCGAGACCGGTTTCGAGAGGGCGCTCCTGCTCGACAGCACCTATGAGTCAGCGCCTCATCCGGGAAAGTTTCCGCTCCCGTCGCTCGGCCCGCTCTCGCTCCTTCAGGAAAGCCACCTCAACCACCTCGGCAAGATGGCGTTCAAGTGGATCTACTGGAACGTCATCCTCCCCGGTCACGATATCCCGGGGTTGCATGCGCATGTCCCGGCCGCAGGGCGCGACGCGTGAGGGAGCGCTCCCGGGGGCGTCGTCAGGCACAGCGCGCACACTCGCCTCTAGGCGTCTCTTGGCGCCACCCGTAAGTTCGGGCAGGTCGCCGACACCTCCCCGGCACCGCGAGACATGCAGCTGACGGACAGCGACGTACCCGATGACTCCTGACAACGCCGTACCGCCCACCGACACCACCGCGTCCAGCGTCTCCGGTTCCCCCGCGGGAGAAGGGGACTTTGCCGTGACCCTCACGCTCGATCGCGGCTATCGCTTCGCCGTCGATCCCGAGATGCCGGGGGCCGAGGCCTTTCACATCGACGAGACTCCGCCGCTGGGCGAGGGAAGTGCCGCGAATCCGTCGCGTGTGCTCGCCTCGGCCATGGCCTCGTGCCTCGCGTCGTCGCTGGCGTTCTGCTTGCGCAAGGCGCGCATCGAGCTCAAGGGGCTGCGCGTGGTGGCGCGCGGCACGCTGGTGCGCAACGAGCGCAAGCGACTACGGGTGGGAAGCCTGCACGTCGAGCTCTTCCCGGAAGTTGCCGAAGGCGACGTGGACCGCATGCAGCGCTGTCTCGAGATCTTCGAGGACTTCTGCGTCGTCACCGAGAGCGTGCGACACGGAATCCCGGTCGTTGTCGGAGTGGAGACGCACTCGAGCTGAGCGGCTTGCCTTCGTACCCCTCCTTCGGGCCGGGCGGTCGCGCCCGGTCCCGCGCCCGGTCCCGCACCCGGTCCCGCACCTGATTCGCGCGTGCGCCGAGCCCGCGGCAAGGTGCACCGCGAGTTCGGCGTCGACGCATCAGGGGCGCACTTCGCTCATCAATCCGACCGTGTTGCCTTCGGAGTCGCGGAGGAACGCCATCCACAACTCGTGGTCCGGCATGCGCGCGACGAGCTGCGGTCCGTGAAGGAACTGCACCCCGCGTGCAGCGAGTGCCTCGTGCGTCCCCTTGAGGTCGTCGACGACGTAGTACAGGATCGACCCCGGTTGGAACGCGGTGCCGCCTTCCGGTTCGGAGATCATCAGGCGCACGCCGCCGCAGTCGAAGAATGCCAGCTTGGGCGGCGCCTCGAACAGGAGTCGAAGGCCGAGCACGTCGCGATAGAAGGCGATGGCGCGCGCGAGGTCGGCGGCGGGAATGGCAACCTGGCCGAGTCGGGTGATGACGGTCGAGGGGGTGCTCATGGGCGCTCCGGTCGGAGTGGAGGCGGTGAAGGGGCTGCTGGGTGCCCGAGTCTCGGTCTGGCAACGTATGGCGCCGCGATTCCGCGGCCGGGCGACGATTGTTAGCTTTGCTAACGAATATGTCAGTCGGAGGGATTCATGGCAAGCAATGCCCGGCGAGAGCCGTCTCAGGGGCGTTCATCAGCGGCGCGGGTCGCCGACCGGCTGCATTCCTCGGCGATTCATCTGTTGCGGCGCCTGCGCACGGAGGACCGGCGCACGGGGCTGAGCGGACCGCGCGCTTCGGCGCTTTCGGTCGTGGTCTTTGGCGGACCGTTGACGCTCGGTGAGCTGGCGGCCGCCGAACAGGTCAAGCCCCCCACGATGACACGCCTGGTCACGGCGCTCGAGGGGCGCGGCCTTGTGACGCGTGAGAGCGATGCGAGCGATGCGCGGCTCGTGCGCGTGCGGGCGACCGCGGACGGGATTCGACTGCTGCAGGAGGGGCGCGCGCGACGGATCGCCCGCCTGCAGGTGGCACTCGAGGGGCTGGACGACGCGCGCCTCGCCACGCTGGACGAGGCAACGGCGATCCTCGGTGAGTTGCTCCCGCAGGTGTGATTCCCTGCGGGAGCGCGGGTTGCGCCTAACGACGAATGCGCGCCCGCTGCTCGGCCGCCTTCTCCACCAGGCGACGCAGTTCCTTGATCGGTTCTGGCGCATCGTCCACCTGCAGGCGCAGGACGACGTCGTTGTTGAGCCACACGCCGCCCCCCTTCTTCACGATCACCATCGCGGCGGACTGCATCCCGCGCGTGTCGCCTCCCGCCGCCTGACCCGCCTCGAGCGCCGCCAGCAGGCGTAGCGAGAGGTGCCCCTTGGTCTCCTCGAACGCCTTCACCATCGAGGTCACCACCGCTTCACCGGCGAGGATGTTCCCTTGTGCGGAGCAGTAGCGTCCCTGGCGGTCGCCGGCCCACGTGGTGGCCTTGGGGCCGGTATACGCGGCCACCTCGCCCTGCGCGTTCATGACCGCGAACTGGCGCCCGAACTTGGTCCAGTCGGTTGGGCGGGGATCGGGGTCGTCGCCCCACACCTTCTGCACCACGTCCTTGGGGGACATGCCAGCGCGCAGGAGCGCGAGTGCCTGTGGTCCATAGCTCACGTCGACGATGGCCTGGGTTGCGGCGACGCCAACGCCTGCTTCTGCCCACAGCACGCCGTTCCCCACTGAGAAGACACGCGACTGCACGGCTCCGCCGACCTCGCCTGTCTCCGGGTCGTACCCGAGGATCGAGAAGGTCGCGACCGGCGGCCACGGGAGCGCACCCATCGCGTGCGCGTCCGTGCCCGAGGGGCGTTGCTGACCGCGTGCCATCGGCGCGAGCGCGAGGAGCAGGAGTACCGAACCGGCGATCGTGTGACGCCGAGCGTGGGTGGTGCTCCGGTTCGGGAAGCGATGTGCGCGGCGTGGAAGGAGAGGCACGGCGACCTCGAGGTCAGGAAGGTGGAGAGTCAGCGACGACTCATCTTGGCGCACATGACGTGCGGTGGGGAAGAGGCCATCTCGCGGCGCCGAAGGGGGAACGTTTTCACCGGTGAACGGTGCACGCGTGGATGGCACGCCGGATATCGTCAGGAGCAAGGCGATGGCCTCGTCGCGTGCTGCTTTTCATTAGCGCGCTCTTGCCTAGCGAGCGACCGCGCTGTCGATTGCCCGCGGTGTGCGAGACGAGTGCGGATGGAGGGGTGAACCCCGGTTGGGCGCCGTCAAGTGGCTGCACGGGGGGGCCGACACTCCAGCGTGAGAGGGACGACGTGTGGGTTGTGTCCCTACTTCCGCGTCCGCATTTTTATCCATCTGCTCGGACTTTCTGTTTGGCGGGGTGCGAACTCCGCAGGAGAACTGCGAGGGTGGCGGAGTTGGCTTTTCGAGACGGGATCTGGGATCAGATTCGCCTTCGAGAGACCCGGTTCCACGAGCACGCGTACCTCTTCGTGCTCGCGGCACTGGAGTTTCAGCAGGGGCGACTTGCGGAACGTCGTCATATCGACGGGCGAGAGCTCGCGGCGGCGGTTCGTGATCTTGCCCTCGAAAAGTTTGGTGTGATGGCGCGGTTGGTACTCGAGCACTGGGGCGTGCGGGCGACGGCGGATGTCGGTGACATCGTGTTCACGATGGTGGATTTGGGGCTCCTGATGAGCCAGCCTACCGATTCGCGCCTCGACTTTGTCGACGTGTACGAGTTCGATCATGCCTTTGAGCAGGCGTATCCCTGGAGCGCGGCTCATCTGGCGTGATCTCGTGTCGTGAAGCGCGACACGTTTCTTTCACGCGCTTGGAGGCGTAGTGACCCAACCCATGGATTTCCCGAACTGCCAGAAGTGCGAAAAGGGTGTTCTTCTCCCCCTCAGCGATTACGGACGCGATGGCGCGCCGATCACCTACAAGGCGTGGGTGTGCAGCAACCCGGAGTGTGGCTTCAACATCCGCATCGATAACGGCGAGATCAGCTTCGGTCGCACGGTCGGGCAGTCACACAAGTAACCCTCGCACGTTCTCCCGGTCGCGACACGCTCCATGACCCCCCGCGTCGTGACCTCCGATCAAGCCGTCGCCCGCGATGCGGCGGCGATCGCAGCTGGGACCCCATCCATCCAATTGATGCGACGTGCCGGCCATGGCGCGGCGCACCTCATCCTCGGGCGGTTTGAGACCGCCCGCGGGAGGCGCGCGCTCGTCTGCTGTGGTCCCGGCAACAATGGAGGCGACGGGTGGATCGTCGCCGCCGCGCTGGCGCGCGCCGGCATGTCGGTCCACGTCGATCAGGCACTCGAACCACGCACCGCCGACGCGGCGACCGCGCGCGATGAGGCGGTCGGCATGGTATCGTTAGGGGTGCCACACGAACCGGTCGACGTCGTCGTCGATGCGCTGCTGGGCACCGGGGCGCAGGGCCCGCTGCGCGGTGCGATCGCCGACTCGGCCGCGCGCATCGCTTCGGCGCGTGCGCACGGCGCGCTCGTCGTCGCACTCGATCTCCCCACCGGGCTCGACGCCACCACCGGTGAGCTGGCGCGCGGCGTCGTCCCGGCAGACCTCACGATCTCCTTCGGCACGGTGAAGCGAGGGCATCTCCTCGCCCGCAGCGTTTGCGGGGAGATCGTCGCGGTCGACATCGGGCTCGGCGCCCACGCGGCGCTTCCCGATGGCGCGCCCGAGTTGGTGGATGCGGCGTGGGTGGCGACGCGCACGCCCCCAATCGCCGCCGAGGCACACAAGGGGACGCGTCGTCGCCTCCTGATCGTTGGCGGCGATCGGGGGATGGCAGGGGCGGTCGCACTCGCCGCGCGCGGGGCGCTGCGCTCGGGGATCGGGATGGTGCGGCTCTGCGTCCACCCGGCGAGCGTCGCCCCCCTGCAGGGCGCGGTCGTCGAGGCTACGGCGGTCGATTGGCCGCTTGCGTCCCCCGATGCACCGCTCCTTGCCTGGCCGCACGTCCTTCTCATCGGTCCTGGGCTCGGGAGTGGTGACGAGACGCGCGAGCGCGTGGCTGCGTGGCTCGACGCGTGGACCGGACCGGTCGTCCTCGACGCCGACGCGCTCAACGCCTTCGCCGGCGACGAGGGGGCACTCGGTGACCTCCTCGACGCCCGACCGGCGATCGTCACGCCTCACCCGCTGGAGTTCGCCCGCCTCATCGGCGTCGATCTCGACAGCGTTCTCGCGGAACGGTTCGAAGTCGGGGCGCGACTGGCCCGCGCGCTGCACGCCACCGTGCTGCTCAAGGGGGTGCCCAGCGTGATCACCGCGCCCAATGGCGAGTCGGTGGTGAGCGCCGCCGGGACACCCGTGCTCGGGACGGCCGGGAGCGGGGACATCCTGGCGGGGATCGCGGCTACGCTCCTCGCGCAGGGGGGCGATCCCTTCGCCGCCGCCGCATGCGCGGCCTGGATTCACGGACGGGCCGCCGAAGTCGCCAACGCCGGGCGCCCCGTGCGCGGGGTCGTGCTCGATGACGTCGTGCGCGCCATCGGCGACGCGTGGCGCCCTACATCTCCCGAACCCTCCGACGTCCTGGCCCGCCTTCCGCGGGTCGGCGACGCCTGACCGAGTCGAGTCGCCGTGCCGCACATCTCCCTCGCCTCCGGGCGCGAGTTCGACCTCGTCCGGGCCATGCTGGCTCGTTGGGGGCCACTGGCCAGCGGCGTCGGCGACGACGCTGCGGTGCTCGACATCCCGCCCGGAGAACAGCTGGTCGTCAGCACCGACAGCTCCGTGGACGGCGTGCACTTCCGGCGGGAGTGGCTTTCCCCGGCGGAGATCGGATACCGCGCTACCGCGGCCGCCCTGAGCGATCTTGCCGCGATGGCGTCGGCCCCGCGCGGACTCGTCGTCGCCCTTGCCCTCCCGGAGTCGTGGATCTCCTCGGTGGAGGCGTTGGCGGACGGCATCGGCGAGGCGGCGCGGGTGAGCGGTACGCCGATCGTCGGCGGGGACATCACGCGTGCGTCGGAGCTGTCGATCACCGTGACGGTGATGGGGTCGACCGCGGTCCCGACGCACCGGAACGCCGTGCGCCCCGGCGACTTCGTCTATGTCACCGGCGTCCTCGGCGGCCCGGCCACGGCGTTGCGGGCCTTCGAGCGGGGAGCGCCGCCCGACGCCGCCGCGCGCGAGCGCTTCGCCCGCCCACGTCCGCGCCTGCAAGAAGGGATCTGGCTGGCGCAGCACGGGGTCCGGGCGATGATCGACATCTCCGACGGCCTCGTCTCCGAGCTGCGCCACCTCGCGGTGGCAAGTGCGGTCGAGCTGCGCGTGGACGTCGACCGGATCCCGGTCATGCGAGGCTGCACCTGGGTGGACGCCATGCGGGGCGGCGAAGAGTACGAACTCGTCCTGACGTCACCGCATCCGATCGATGCGAATGAGTTTGCGCGCACCTTCGCCCTTCCGTTGAGCGAGATCGGCCGCGCGCGTGTTGCCGAGCTGCCGGCAGTCGTGGGCGTGCGGGGGACGACGGGGGAGCGCGTTGACCTCAGTGCGGGGTACGATCACTTTTCGGCGTGATGCGTGCGCTTCTCGTCGGCCTGACATTCCTGCTCTTCACACCCACGTTCGGGGGGCTCGTCGTTCTCGCCTCGCTCCTGGGGCGCCCCGATATCCATGGCTCGATCTTCGATTGGGCGCCGCGGCTGTGGGCGAAGACCATCCTCTGGGCCGGCGGGGTGCGATTGCACCTGCACGACGCCGATCGAATCCCCCGGAAGTCGTCGCGCATCTATGTCGCGAACCACGTGAGCTGGTTCGACGTCTTCGCGATGCTGAGCGTGGTCCCGCGCAACAAGTGGGTGGCGAAGGCCGAGCTGCTCAAGATTCCAATCTTTGGCCCGGCGGCGCGCCGGGTTGGGACGATCTTCATCGAACGGCAGAACCGGAAGGCCGCCTTCGCGCAGTACGACACCGCTGCGGCGATCATCCGCTCCGGCGCATCGGTGATCGTTGCGCCAGAAGGGACGCGTGGCGATTCGTACGCGCTGCGCCCGTTCAAGAAGGGGCCCTTTGTCCTGGCGATTGCAGCTGGCGTCCCGATCGTCCCCACCATCGTCTACGGCACGCTCCCCGTGCACCCCAAGGGGACGTGGAAAGTGCGCGGGGGCGACGTTCACCTGCACTTCCTGGAGGAGATCCCGACCGCCGGCTACACCTTCGAGCAGCGCACCGAGCTCGCCCAACTCGTCTGGGATCGCATGGCAGAGGCGATGCGCACCCTGTACGGGATCGAGAGCGCTCCCGCGGTCGAGCCCGACCCGGCCGGCGTCGCTGAATGACCCCGCACGCCCGTCCTCCCGCCGTTAGGTTGCCGTAGTCACTGGTTGTCTAGTTCTCTCGTCTTCTCGTCTTCCCGTCTTCTCGTCCCAAGGAATATGTCCACCATCCTCGACATCCACGCCCGCGAGATCCTCGACAGCCGCGGCAATCCCACCATCGAAGTCGACGTGACGCTGCAGAGCGGCGCCGCCGGCCGCGCCGCCGTTCCGTCGGGGGCGTCGACGGGGGAGCACGAGGCGCTCGAGCTGCGCGACGGGAACGCCAAGCGCTACCTCGGGAAGGGGGTGCAGACGGCGGTGAAGAACGTCATCGAGTCGATTGGGCCGGCGCTGCGCGGGATGGATCCGACGGAGCAGGTCGAGATCGACCGCACGATGATCGACCTCGACGGGACCCCCAACAAGGGAAAGCTGGGCGCGAACGCGATCCTCGGCGTCTCGATGGCCGTGGCGCGCGCCGCCGCGGTGGAGAGCGGGCTCCCGCTCTATCGCTACCTGGGCGGCCCGCTGGCCCGCACGATGCCCGTCCCGCTCATGAACATCCTCAACGGCGGCGCGCACTCGACCAACACCGTCGACTTCCAGGAGTACATGATCGTCCCCGTCGGCGCCGAGTCGTTCGCCGAGGCGCTGCGCATGGGCGCCGAGGTCTTCCACTCGCTCAAGAAGGTGCTGGTGAAGCGCAAGCTCAGCACCGGCGTGGGTGACGAAGGCGGCTTCGCCCCGGACCTCAAGAGCGACGAGGACGCGCTGAAGATCGTCATCGAGGCGATCGAGGCGGCGGGGTATGCGCCGGGGAAGCAGGTCGCGCTCGCCCTCGACTGCGCGGCGTCCGAGCTGTTCGAGAAGAAGGGGAAGAAGTACACGTTCAAGAAGAGCGGGGCGGGGACGCGCGACGCGAAGGGGATGGTCGAGCTCTACGCCAAGTGGCTCGAGGAGTATCCCATCGTCTCCATCGAGGACGGGCTGGCCGAGGACGACTGGGATGGATGGGCGCAGCTGACGGCCACGTTAGGCGATCGCTGCCAGCTCGTCGGCGATGACCTGTTCGTGACCAACACCGAACGCCTCGCCAAGGGCATCGAGAACGGGATCGGCAACTCGATCCTCATCAAGGTCAACCAGATCGGGACGCTGACCGAGACGCTCGAGGCGATCGAGATGGCGCGCGCTGCGGGCTATTTGTCGATCATCTCGCACCGCTCGGGCGAGACGGAAGACACCTTCATCGCCGACCTCGCCGTCGGCACCGGCGCCGGGCAGATCAAGACCGGGAGCGCCTCGCGCACCGATCGCGTGGCGAAGTACAACCAGCTCCTGCGCATCGAGGAGATGCTGGGCGACATCGCCGAGTATCCGGGCGGCGCGATCTACGGGCTGTGACGCGTCCCATGTCGGTCGTCACTCCTGCGGGCAGCGGTGAGCCGTGCTGAAACGGTTCGCCGTCGCTCTCGGGCTCGTCCTCGCCGTCTACTTCGCGGTGCAGGGTGGCGAGTACTCGACCACCGACCTGTTTCGCCAGCGGAACCGCGAGGCGATCCTGCGCCAGACGATCGACTCGCTGCAGCACGATGTCGATTCCCTCACCTCGCTCAAGAAGCGCATCGCCACCGACCCGGCGCTGCAGGAGCGCATCGCACGCGAGGAGATCGGGATGGTCCGGAGCGACAAGGAGCTGATCTACCGATTCGATCCGCCGGACAGCGCGAACTCGCGGCGGAAGTAAGGAAACGGAAGCGCAGATGGGCTGCACTCGGGGAGCGGTGCGCGAGGGTTCACACGATGTCACCGAGCGAGACCGTTCCCTTGACTTCACCCTTCCCCCGTCTAGATTCCGCCTTCCCTGACGCGGGGTGGAGCAGCCTGGTAGCTCGTCGGGCTCATAACCCGAAGGTCGCGGGTTCAAATCCCGCCCCCGCTACTTCCGTACGAAATTGAACGCGGTCGGTGCCCCTGGCGCCGACCGCGTTTTCTCTTGCTGACTGACCGTGCGCTCGCGCGCCGCTGCGCCGCCACGAAGTCGGCGCGCGACCCGTCAGTAGCTGCCACCGAACCCGGCGAGCAGGAAGGTGGTCTGCGACCCTGAGACGAGATACGGGACGCCGAGGCGCGCTGCCTGTCGCAGGGCACTCGTGAGGAGGGTATCGGGAGTGTCGACGGAAAGCGCGATGAGCGGTGCCGCGCCAACCACGCTGGCCGACGGCGAACCGCTGCCAGCTCCCGGCCACACCTCCCAGTCCATCGTCCAGCGATCGCGCTGGAACGTGAAGCCCTGCGGGAGGAGCGGCTGCAACTCCGCGGGAATGCTCCCGCGCGACGCCTCCGACGGCCAGGACCGATGCTCGGTGTTGTAGTTGTATGCCGCGACACGCACCGCCTGCACGTCGCCGATGATGGCTCGTGCCTCGGCCTGGCGCCGTAGCTCGTTGTAGCGCGGGAAGCCCAGTCGCACGACGATCCCGAGGATCGTCAGCACCACAAGAAGTTCCGGAATCGAGAAGCCGCGTCGTCGCGTGCGCATCAGTGCCCGGTCTGCGAGATGACGTCCTCGGCTTGGCCGAGGATCGATTGAATGGGAGCGCTGGAGTCGTAGGTGTACGTCTGGTCCAGCACCTTGGTGCTGAGCGTGAACGACCCCTCGGCAGCAGGGAAGTACTTGATGTCGTAGCGATCGATCCCCGCCTCACGCAGCGTCGAGGGGAGCCGCCCCTGCGTTGCCCGGAAGTGCGTGACCGATTGCGCGGCCAGGAACAGCATGAGGCGCCCGCTGGCGCGCTCCACCTTGGGATCAGGGGGCGTGTAGTGGGACGTGGTCGGGTACGGGGCGAGCCAGGCAGCGGCGCACAGGAATGCGAGCGTGCCGATCACCGCCGCACGCGAGCGCGGGCGGTGCTGCATTGAGGCCTCCTCGGTGAGTTCCTTTCGCTTTTCGGCGAGGAACTCCTCGACGAGCGACTGCACCTTCGGGTCGTTCGACGGCGACGCTTTCGGGGCGGCGGCGCGCTGCATGGCAGACGGGGGACATCGGGAAGTCGACGCGTCGATCCCAGGGGACAACCCTGGGCGCGCGGGACGCTCCTTGTGATGTTCGACCGAAGCACGCCTCGTCTTGAGCGCCTCGAACCCCGCGAGGGGGCGCCGCGACGCGTCGCCGGGGTGGCTCCCCCTATGACGGGGCCGTCGAGGTGGTTAGAATTCCCGTCCCGCTGGACCGTCGCGCGGCATCGAGACGGCACAGGGAGATGGCTGGGTAGCTCAGGTGGTTAGAGCACGGCACTCATAATGCCGGGGTCGCCGGTTCGAATCCGGCCCCAGCTACTGGCAGGACGGCGGCGAGAATGCGTCTGTCCTGAGTGGTGACGCTGTGTCTGGCGCCCGCGATCCATGTGATCGCGGGCGCTTTTCTTTGCGTCGGCGAAATGCCGTTTCCACATGCTGTGTAACGGTACCATGGTGATGGCGACCGTCGATTCGTGTGGCGTGATGCCGATTTTCAGGAGATTGCCGGACGCGCAATTCGTGGAATTGCGGCTGGCGAAGTCCGAATTGGCCCGGAGAGCCGCCGGTAAGACCATGCGGTCGGGCAATGCCGCGCGACGTGTAGTCCTTTTCCTCCTGTTGTCGGCTTCCCGGCTGAGGTACCCTCGGACTGTCAACAATTCCTGACGGTCTGCGCCAACAGCTGTGGAGGCACGGTGAGGATTCTTCTCCTACATCCCAACTATCACTCGGGCGGCGCGGAGATCGCCGGCAACTGGCCGCCGGCGTGGGCGGCGTACATCAGCGGGGCGTTGAAGAACGCCGGGTTCCGCGATGTGACGTTCATCGACGCGATGACGAACTACATCGATGACGCCCAGCTCGAGACCATGGTCAAGGGGAAGGCGTACGACGTGATCATGGCGACTGCCATCACGCCGGCGATCTACAAGGCGCAGGAGCAGCTGAAGAACATGCGCCGCCTCTTCCCGCGCGCCACGCTGGTGCTGGGCGGGATCCACGGCACCTTCATGTACCAGCAGGTGCTCTCCGAGGCTCCGTGGATCGATTACGTCGTCCGCGGCGAGGGCGAAGAGGTGGTCGTGAACCTCATGCGCGAGATCGACCTCGGGAAGATCGAGGAGACGCGCAGCACGGTCCGTGGCATCGCGTATCGCGAGAACGGAGAGGTGGTCGCGACGCCGTCGCATCCCCCCATTCGCGAGCTCGACGCGCTGACCCCGGACTGGGGGATGCTCGAGTGGAGCAAGTACATCTACATCCCGCTCGACGCGCGCGTTGCCGTCCCGAGCTTCGCCCGCGGCTGCCCGTTCACCTGCTCGTTCTGCTCGCAGTGGAAGTTCTGGCGCACCTACCGCTCGCGTGATCCCGTCAAGTTCGTCGACGAGATCGAGGTGCTCGTCAGGGAGCACAAGGTCGGCTTCTTCATCCTGGCGGACGAGGAGCCCACGATCAATCGCAAGAAGTTCATCGCCTTGTGCGATGCGATGATCGAGCGCAAGCTCCCGGTGCAGTGGGGGATCAACACGCGCGTCACCGACATCCTCCGTGACGAGCAGCTCCTCCCGCACTACCGCAAGGCAGGGCTCGTGCACGTCTCGTTAGGGACCGAGGCCGCGGCCCAGCTCAAGCTCGATCGGTTCAACAAGGAAACGACGATCGAGAACAACAAGAAGGCCATCCGCCTGCTCAACAACGCGGGGATGGTGACCGAGGCGCAGTTCATCATCGGCCTCGAGAACGAGACGTCGGAGACCATCGAAGAGACGTACCGGATGGCCATCGACTGGGAAGCGGACATGGTGAACTGGAACATGTACACGCCGTGGCCGTTCTCCGACCTCTTCCAGGAGCTGGAGAGCAAGGTCGAGGTGCGCGACTTCGCGAAGTACAACTTCGTGACGCCGATCATCCAGCCCGATGCGATGACGCGCGACGACGTGCTGCGCGGCGTGCTGCACAACTATCGGCGCTACTACTTCAAGAAGGCGCTCTTCTCGTATCCGTGGGCGCGCGATCCCTACAAGCGGAAATACCTCCGCGGGTGCCTCAAGGCCTTCCTCAAGGGAGCCGTCGGGCGCCGCTTCTACGACCTCGGGCGCATCAACTACTGGGGCCAGCCCACGAAGATCGATTTCGGCTTCGACGAGTCGAAAGTGCTCTCCCAGGGCGAACTCGCACAGCTCTCGCACCGCAAGGCCGAAGCGGCAAGCACCAACGGCAATGGCAACGGCAACGGCAACGGAGATGGCCGCAAGAAGCGCGAGTCGGTGCTCCGCGACGCCAAGGCCTGCGGCGGGGGCGACCAGCAGCTCGAAGACGTGATCGCGACCACCACGGTGCCACGCGCCGCCGCCAGCACCACGAACGCCGCACCACCTGCCTGAGTCTGTGCCGCGAGGCACAGGCCGGGAGACGGGCACCGGGGTCTTCCCGGTGCCCGAATCGTTCACGAGAGGATGATGCCCCATGGATGCCCTGCAACTCCCGATTGAACTCATCGAGCGTTACGACCGTCCGGGGCCGCGCTATACCAGCTACCCAACCGTCCCCGCCTGGTCCGCCGACTTCGGGCCCGAGCAGTACGCGAACGCGCTGCGCACGATCGCCACGACCGATTCGCTCGCCCTCTACGTGCACTTCCCGTTTTGCGCGGTGAAGTGCCTGTACTGCGGCTGCAACATGACGGTCACGCGTCGCGCCGAGACGATCGACAAGTACCTCGACTCGCTCGAGCATGAAGTCGACATGCAACTCGAGCAGATCGGCGGGCGCCGCACGGTCACGCAGATGCACTGGGGAGGCGGCACGCCCAACTACCTCAGCGAAGCGCAGCTGTGGCGAGCCTTCGAGATCTTCAGCAAGCGGTTCGATTTCGCCCCAGACGCCGAACTGTCCGTCGAGGCCGATCCGCGGCAGGCGTCGCGCACGCAACTCGCGGCGCTGCGCGCCATGGGCTTCAACCGCATCTCCTTCGGCGTCCAGGACGTCGACCCCGAGGTGCAGGAAGTCATCGGGCGCAAGCAGTCGCTCGCCCTCGTGCGCGACGCCTGCGACACGGCGCGCCATGTCGGCTTCACGGGGCTCAACGTCGACGTGATGTACGGGCTCCCGCTCCAGACGCCGGCGCGCTTCGTTCGCACGCTGATGCACGTGATCGACCTGCAGCCCGATCGCATTGCCTGCTTCGGCTACGCGCACGTGCCGTGGATGCGCCCGCACCAGCGCGCCATCGACCCGGCGCTCCTCCCGTCGGCGATCGAGCGCTCCACGCTGTTCCGCCTCGCGGTGAACGCCTTCGAAGGGTCGGGCTACCAGTGGATCGGGCTCGATCACTTCGCCAAGACGCACGACGCCCTCTCCGAGGCGCAGCGCGCCGGCAAGCTGCATCGGAACTTCATGGGCTACACGGTCATGCCGGCGGATCACCTCCTCGCCTTCGGGATGAGCGGGATCAGCGAGGTGGCCAATACCTTCGCGCAGAGCGCCCCCAAGCTCGCGGAGTGGCACGACCTGGTGGATGCGGGGAAGCTCCCGATCGTACGCGGACACCAGCTGTCCCAGGACGACGTGCAGCGCCGCGCCACGATCATGCAGCTGATGTGCAACCTCGAGCTCTCGCTGACGGATGTGCCGTTCTCGATTGCCGAAGCCGTGGAGCGCCTGCGCCCGCTCGAGGAGGATGGCCTGATCACGATCGACGCGGAGCGCCTGCGGGTCACGCCGTTGGGGCGCTATTTCGTGCGCAACGTCTGCATGGCCTTCGACGCGTATCTCCCGGCCGAACCGTCCGCCGATACCCCGCGCTTCTCGCGCGCGATATGACATCGTCGCTCGCCCCGCAGCACCGCTCGTCGCCCGCTGGTTCGCCAGCGGGACACGGGGCGGCGCCCGGTGGCGCGCGCATCGGGCCGAACGCGATCATCCAGACCGCCGCCACACTCGTCGATCGGGTCGGGGCGACAGAGGCCACGGCGATCCTCACCGCGGCCACTCCGTGGCGCCTCGATCACCTCCCGACGGAGATGGTCGACGAGCGCGAGGTCACGGCGCTCATGCGCGGGGTGGCCGAACACTTCACCGTCGCCGACGCCGAAGCGATCATGCGCGAGGCGGGAATCCGCACTGGCGACTACCTGCTGCGCGTGCGCATTCCGCGGCTCGCCCAGCGGGTGCTCGGCATCCTGCCTCGGCGGCTCGGCCTGCGTCTCCTCCTCTCGGCCATCACGCGCAACTCGTGGACGTTCGCGGGGAGCGCACAGTTCGAGGTGGTGCGCGACGGGGAGGGGACCACGACGTTCTCCCTGCGCGGGTGTCCCGTGTGTCGCGGCCAGACCGCGCCATCGCCCATCTGCCACTACTACGCGGCCACCGTCGAGCACCTGGTGAGCACGATCGTCGCGCGCCATGCCCGCGTGCGCGAGGTGACGTGCGAGGC
Organism: Gemmatimonadaceae bacterium; assembly: GCA_046327755.1. GTDB lineage: Bacteria > Gemmatimonadota > Gemmatimonadetes > Gemmatimonadales > Gemmatimonadaceae > SCN-70-22. Next base: position 159,679 of record JAXLXW010000004.1, on the reverse strand, counting down.
GGTGGGCGGCGCGGCGTGTCGCTTCGAGGTCAGGCTCTAGCGCGACGCCGCGCGCTCCCGCGCGCTCCCGCGCGCTCCCGCGCGCTCCCGCGCGCTCCCGCGCGCCATTTGCGGCTGGCGGAACGTCCCCGCGCTCAGTCCGGGATGTGTTCGGTGAGCCAGTCGCGCGGCTTCAGCATCTCCATGAAGTCCGACTCCGGCGACCCGGCTTCGAACGTCGGGTTGTAGTCCCATCGCGCCTCGGGCGGGAGGCTCATGAGGACGCTCTCGATCCGCGCCCCCGTCTGCAGCCCGAAGATCGTCCCGCGGTCGTGCACGAGGTTGAACTCGACGTAGCGCCCGCGGCGCAGGCGCTGGAAGTGCAGTTCGCGGTCGCCGTACGCATCGTGACGATGACGTTCGACGATGGGCGCGTAGCCCGATTGCAGCGCCTGCGCGACGCCGCGCGCGAAGTCAAACCACCCCTCGCCATCGAGCCGGCTTTCATCCTCGCCAGGGCGCACGTGATCATAGAAGATCCCGCCCACCCCGCGTGCCTCGCCACCGCGATGCGCGTTCACGAAGTATCGATCGCACCATGCCTTGAAGCGCGGATAGAGCGACGGATGGTGCCGCGTGCACATGTGATACAGCGCGAGATGAAAGTCACGCGCATCGCGCCACTGCGGCTGGTACGGTGTGAGATCGGTCCCCCCGCCATACCAGGCGTCGAGCACCTCGCCGTTGGCGCCGGAGATCTCGAAGTAGCGCACATTGAAATGCACGGTGGGGACCATCGGGCTGCGCGGGTGCATGACGATGCTCACCCCGCTGGCGAAGAACTGCAGCCCCGTCGCATCGGCGGGATAGCGTCCGCCTAACCGCTTGGCGGCCTCGATGGGGAGGTTTCCCCACACCGTCGATCGATTGACGCCCCCCTTCTCGAACGTCGTGCCGTCGATCATCACCCGTGAGACGCCACCACCCCCGCCGTCGCGCTCCCAGCGATCCTCGACGAAGCGACCGCCGCCGTCGAGGCGCGTGAAGAAGTCCGAGAGCTGGTCGTGGATCTCGATCGTCCACTGCGCCGCGCGCCGGCGCGACTCGGTGAGCCCGCTCAGCGGCGTGGTGGGCCGCGAACCGGAGGTGGGAGTGCTCATGGTCTCCGTCGTCAGCGCGACGCGGGCGGCGTGAACTCCTTCACCGTCTGCACGAACGCCTTCGCATTCTCCACTGGAGTGTCGGGGAGGACCCCGTGCCCCAGATTGGTGATGTACCCCGGTGAGTACATCGCCTCGAGCATGCGCTGCGTGCGCGCGCGCACCTCGTCAGGCGTCCCGAAGAGCGCGACCGGATCCAGGTGCCCCTGCGTCGCCTTGCCGTGCGCCTCGGCGATGCGGCGTGCGACGCTCGACGGTGTCTGCCAGTCGATGCCGAGGACGTCGGCGCCGCTCGTCGCGGCCACGTGCTCCAGCGACATCCCAGTCCCCGGCGCGAAGGTGATCACCGGGACGCCGGTCTCGCGCTTCACGCGCTCGACGATCTGCCGCACGTAGCGCAGCGCAAACTCCTCGTACTCGTGCGGAGCCAGCGCGCTCCCCCACGAATCGAAGACCTGCACGATCTCCGCGCCGGCGTGCACCTGTGCGATGAGGAAGTCGCCGATCACCACGGTGAGGCGCTCCAGCAGGTCGTGCACGAGCGCGGGCTCGCGGAAGACGAACTTCTTCACCACGTGGAAGTGCTTCGTTCCCTCGCCCTCGATCATGTACGAGGCGAGCGTCCATGGTGCGCCTGCGAAGCCGATGAGCGGAACGCGCCCGTTGAGGATCCGCTTGGTGAGGCGAATCGCTTCCAACGTGTAGGCAATGGTGTCACGCACGTCGGGCGCGGCGAGGGCGCGCACCGCCTCGCGCGTGCGCACCGGGGCAGGGAAGTGCGGGCCGCTCCCTTCATCCATGACCAGGTGCATCCCCATCGCTTCGGGGACGACCAGGATGTCGCTGAAGATGATGGCGGCATCGACGCCGACGATGTCCACCGGTTGCACCGTGACTTCGGCGGCAAGCTCCGGTGTCCGGACCATGGTGAGGAAGTCCGCCTTCTTGCGGACCTCGCGGTATTCCGGGAGGTAGCGCCCCGCCTGGCGCATGAACCAGACCGGAGGACGCCCAACATTCTCCCGCCGCGCCGCGGCCAGGAGCTTGGGAGTGGTCAGGTCAGTTGTGGGAGTGGCAGGAACCGACTGCGGTGCAGCAACCATCGAGGGGGAGGGGTGCGAGCGAGGACTGGTCCAGTCCTAGGACGCGGATGCCGTCACGTGTGGAGACTGGTCCGCGTACCCGGGCTGGTCGAAGAGGCGCATCAGTGACCCGGTGAGCGCGTCCACTTGTTCGCCGCGCAGCAATGCGCCGCGCAGTTCGATCATGGGACGCGCCAGCACCTTGGCGACAATGCGTTCCACCGTGCGCTGGGCGACGTCGTCGCCCGAGGCGAACGATACCTCTCGGTAGCAGACGTTTTCCAGCACCTTGCGCAGCGGGCGAATGGCTTCGCGCGCCGAGGCGGCGGCCACCCACGACATGAAGTCGGCGAGTTCGTCCTGGACGATCTCTTCGGCTTCGGGAACGCTCGACATGCGTTCGCGTTCGGCCGCCGCGAGGACGGGGCGCAGCGCATCGAGGTCGACGATCACCACGCCCGACTCCTCGGCCGCGCTGGGCTCGACGTTGCGCGGCATGGAGAGGTCGACGAGGAGGAGCGCCTCGCGCTCGGTGTGCGAGTCACGGCGGGCCGCCGCGAGCGGCTCCGTCACGACGATTGGCGCGGTGGCCGATGTGGCGATGACGGCGGCGTCGGCGAGGGCAAGCTCCCCGTAGAGCGCCTCGATCGGCGCGGCGCGTCCGCGCACGGCGTGCGCCAACTGTTCGGCGCGCCCGATGGTGCGGTTGATGAGGACGAGATCGCGCGCCCCGAGCTTGATGAGCTGTCGTGCCGCACGCTCACCCGTCTTGCCACATCCGACGATGACGACGCGAGCCGCCCCTAACGAGCCGAACCGGCGTGCAACGACCGCCGCCGCTTCGGCGCCCACGGAGTGCCGGCCGCTGGAGAGCCCGGTCTCGGAACGCACGCGCTTCCCGACGTGCAAGGCACGCTCGAAGAAGCGGTGGAGGACCGAACGGGCACCTCCCTGGACCGCCGCCTGCCGATACGCATCGCGCAGCTGCCCGAGCAGCTGTCCATCGCCGAGCACCTGCGATTCTACACCGGCGGCCACCCGGAAGAGATGCTCGACCGCCTCGCGCCCCTGCCGACGCCGCGCGGCGCCCAGCAGCTGTCGCGCCCCCGTCGCCGATCCCATCCAGCGACGCGCGAGACGCCAGTACACCTCGTCCAGTTCTTCCGCGCTCTCGACCGGCTGCCACACATACAGCTCGCTGCGGTTGCAGGTCTGGACGGCCACGATCTCTTCGCGCCCCTTCCGGTCCAGCTTGGCATAGAGCCGCTCCAGCCGGTCGGGGCTGAAGTGGAAGAACTCCCGAGTGCTGACATCCGCGAATCGGTAATCGACGGCGAGTGAGATCAGCATCAGTTCACGTCCGTGTGAAGGGGGCGTTCAGCTTCACGACTGCAGCATTCAGCGTCGAAGCGAACGACACCCACAGGAGGTACGGCAACAGGAGCATCGCCGCACGCGGCGACGCCGGATAGCTCACGAGAACCACGCTGGCTATCGACAGCCAGAGTAACACCACTTCGCGCAGTGCCCAGTCGGGGCGCCTCTGTCGAAAGAACAGGAGACTCCACCACACGTTGAGCGCGATGTTCACCCCCCACGCCAGGAGGTACGTCGTCCGCTGGGACTCGGTGGCCGCAGGCCAGAAGACGGAGACCGACCAGACGCAGAAGATGTAGATCGTGGTCCAGCCCGGTCCGAAGGCCCAATCGGGCGGTTGCCACGACGGCTTGCGGAGTTCGCGATACCACGAATCCAGCACCGTGGCGCGCGCCCCCACGAACCCCACCACGACGGCCACCAGGGTGGCGACCACGGTAGGGCTGAGAGTAAGAGACATGGTTCTCGTCAGGTCGTCGCAAAGCCGGTGAGGTGCGCGACGTTCTTGAGGAAGATCTTGAGGTGGGCGAGCGGTTTGGCCCGCACCAGTCGCTTGTTCATGTACGCGTCGAACGTCAGGCGCTGCACATCCTGGTCGCGACAAATGGCCACGAAGCGCTCGCGACGCCCTTCGTCGTTGTACCAGTAGTGCTGCATCAGGCGCAGGACGCGGAACACCTGTCCGTGCTGCGACATGAAGTGCTTGCGCGCCTCCGCCAGGTGCTTGGGGCTGCGTGTCGAGATCGAGGCGTAGACGGCATCCGCGGCGACGCGGCCACCCGTCATGGCGTAGAAGATCCCTTCGCCCGATGCCGGGGCGACGACGCCGGCGGCGTCGCCCGCGAGGACCACGTTGCGACCGTCGTCCCAGCGGGAGAGTGGGCGCAGCGGGATTGGCGCGCCTTCCTTGCGGATGGTGCGCGTCGCATCGAGCCCGGTCTCCTTCCGCAAGTCATCCACCGCGCCCTTGAGCGCGAATCCCTGCTCGAAGGTCCCCGTCCCGACGCTAGTCGTCTTGCCGTGCGGGAAGATCCAGGCGTAGAAGTCCGGCGACAGCGCGCCGCGGTAGTAGACGTCGCAGCGAGTCGGATCGAAGTCGACGCCGGGGTGCGTGGCGCGCGTGGGCGACTCGATGATCTCGTGGTACGCCGTGACCCGTTCGACTTCCTGTGAGGCGGAGATGGCCTGGCGCGCGACCGCGGAGAGCGCGCCGTCGGCCCCCACGACGTAGCGGGCCTTCACATACGACGTCTCGTCGTGGCGCGACCGTCCCGAGGTGTACTTGATGACGACCTCGCCATCATCCGTCCGCTCGATGGTCTGGAAGACGCCGGTGCGACGGACTGCGCCGGCCGACACGGCGCGCTCGCGCAGCCACTCGTCGAAGACGTCGCGGTCCACCATCCCCACGAAGCCGTCGCCGACCGGGATGTCGACGAAGCGCCTCTTGGGGGAGATGATGCGAGCGCTCTTGATGCGCGCGACCATCAGCGACTCGGGGACGTCGAAGTCACGCAGCAACTGCGGCGGAACCGCGCCGCCGCATGGCTTCACGCGCCCAGCCTTGTCGAGGAGCAGCACGGAAAGCCCGCGCGCCGCCAACTCGTGGGAGGCCGTTGCGCCTGCCGGACCGCCGCCAACCACTACGACATCGAACCGTTCCATCGTCATGACCCACCCTCCAGCATCTCTACGAATCCCGGCGACGCGAGGGGCTCTCGCGCCGCAAGCCGCCACGCCGTTCCGGGAACCCGGCCAGCCCGCCGGGCCATCGACTGCCATGCGGTCACGGGCAGTCGCGACTTCATTGACGGTACGCCCACAGGACCTCGCCGCGGTGCGAGGCATCGACATCGCCTGCGCGTTGGGGCGCCGCGATGCGCGCCGCCAGCACGGCCGAGACGACGAAGAGGAGCGACTCGGCCGTGAAGACCGCCGTGTATCCTGCCCGCACCTGCCCGAGCGCGAGGATGGCCACGTCGCTCGCCATCCCGCCTAACGTGCCACCGATGCCATACGCGAGTGCCTGCGCTGCGCCGTACACGCCAAGCCGCAGCCCCACGCCGTCACCCTTCGGCCCCGCCGTCATCCCCATCATGGCGCCCAGCGCGCCAACGGCGAAGACGCCGTTCGCCACGCCGAGCGAGAAGACGGTCGCGCGCAGCGCGTCCGGGCCAGCGCCTGCGGGGAGGAGCGCCAGCGTCGCCAGAGCCGCGGCCGACGCCGCGCACCCCGCCGCGGCCCAGACACGCAACGCGCCGACGCGAGCGCTCACCACGGCGGAGACCATCATCCCGAGCATCACCCCGGCATGCTGCGAGCCCGACAGCTGCGTCGATTCGCCAGGCGTCATCCCGAAGACGCGCCCCGCGAAGGGCTCGAGGATGAGGTCCTGCATCGAGTACGCGAGCATCGCGATGAAGACAAACAACGCGAAACGGACCGTCTCAGGCTCACCCGACACCGAACGCCACGCGGCGGCAAACTTCGCCTCGGCCAGCGGGCGCGAGGCCTCGGTGGCCTGGCGCGGCCAGCGGCGCTCCAGCCCCGCCACGCCGATCGTCGACAGCAGCACGGCGATGCCGCAGACCGTGGCGGTGACGACGAGGAGGCGCGACATGGAGAACGGATCCAAGGCACTGCCGGCACTCCCCGCCGTCACGGCAATCCCGAAGATCATCATGATCCAGAGGAGCGCCGCCGCCCCGCCGCGATGGCGAGGTTCCACCCGCTCGGCGACCAGCGCGAGCAGCGCCGTTCCCGAGGCACTCATCCCAAGGCCGATCAGCGTAAATGCCACCACGGCAATCGCGAGCCCCAGCGCGCGCTGCCCAGAGGCGACGGAGATCGAGAGCGCGGCGAGTATCCCGCCAGCCGCAAAGACGGCGCTCCCGCCGATGATCAGCGGAGCCCGGCTCGTCAGGCGGTCGGACTCGTAGCCGAATCGCGACCGCGTCATCTGCACGAGGAAGTGCAACGCCACCAGGAGACCGGGAATCGTGGCGGGGAGCGAAAGCTCCACGACCATCACGCGGTTGAGCGTCGACGTCATCAAGGCCGCCACCGACCCGATGGCCATCTGCGCCAGCCCGCAGCGCGCAACGTTCAACCAGGAGGTCCTCTGCACGCCCGTCATGCGCCGCCCAGCGTACGGAGACCGAAGGCGCTGACCATCATTCCGGTCACGTACACGGGGACGCCGAGCGCACTGTACCAGAGCGCTCGCCCACTCACGTCGGCCAGGAAGCGGCGCATCATGAGGAGCTGCACCACGACGAGGGCCCCAACGATCGCGGCCTGCAGCTGCAGCCCAAGCCGGAGCTCGATGCCGATGACGACCAACTGGGCAACGATCATGATGATGCAGGCGACGACCGCAGCGCGCTGCTCACCGAGCTGCACCGGAAGCGACCGGACGCCGGCGACACGGTCGCCCTTCACCGACTTGAAGTCGTTGAGCGTCATGATGCCGTGCGCGCCAAGGCTGTAGAAGAGCGCCGTGGCCAGAATCGGCCAGGGGAGGGTCGTTCCGCCCACCAGCACGGCCGCGCCGCAGATCCACGCCAGCCCCTCATACGAGAGACCGACGGCCAGATTCCCCCACCAGCCGTTCTTCTTGAGGCGAAGGGGCGGAGCGCTGTACGCCCACGCCGAGAGCAGGGCCAGCGCCGTTGCGGCGAAGCCAAGCGGTCCCAGAATCGTGGCGAGAGCGAGCGAGAGAAGCGTCCACAGGATCGCAAAGACAAGCCCCAGGCGCCCGGGAACCCGACCACTCGGGATGGGGCGATTGGGTTCGTTCAGTGAATCGACCTCGCGATCGAACCAGTCGTTCACCACCTGGCTGGAGCCGCACACCATCGGACCGGTGATGAGGACGCCCAGCAAGAGGATTCCGCGCTGGCTCGACAGCGGGACGCCGGATGACACGGCTCCGCACAAAAACGCCCACATGGGAGGAAACCATGTGACCGGTTTGAGGAGCTCCAAGAGGGCGCCCAACTGCAAGCGACCACCCGTTCGTAATCTTTGTTCGACTGTACTAACTGTCAACATTGATTGACATACGGTATACAGAACGACCCGGCAAGAGGATTCCCTCCCTGCCGGGTCGGGTTATTCCCTCAGTCGCTTACTTCGGCTTCTGCGGTATCCGCCGGGACCAGCTTGTGCCGGCGCAACTTGATGTAGAGGCTCTGTCGGCTCAGTCCGACAAGCTCCGCCGCAGCGGTCCGGTTATCGCCGGTCAGGACCAGCGCCGCTTCAATGAAGTGGCGCTCGACGAGATCGACGGTATCGCGCAGGAGTTCGGGGAGCGACACGCGGCCAACCAGATCCGTCAGTTGCTCGACGGCTCGGGTGAGGTCGCGGGCTCCCTGCGGCGGCGCGGTCAGCCGCCGCCCGACGTCACGCACGACGAAGCCGATGCAGGGGACTTCGCCCTCGCTCGCCCCCGCGGCCGACAGTTCAACCTCGGTGGCCGTGCCGTGCTCTCCACGCGCCGAGGTGTGCAGGAGCCGGATGGCCCCGTGCTGCTTGAGCGTCGCGAGCATGACCGGGAGGTCGGCGCCAGGACGTCCAATCCAATCAGACAGCGGGCGACCGATCGCCTGAGCCGGCGATGACAGCTGGCAAAGGTCCAGGAAGGCCCGGTTGACACTGAGGAGCGTGCCGTCGAGATCAGTCGTGGCAAAGCCGTCCGGCGACACCTCGAGCAGCTTGGTGGTGATCGCCCGCGCCCGCTCGTCCTCGGTGGACGGGGCAGTGGCGGCGCTCACCAGACGGACGAAGTACAGCGTCGACGATTCCTGCCGGAAGCAGGAGACCGAGACGCGCGCCTCACGACCGTCTGCCATGCGAACGTCCGTCTCGCTCACCCGACCCGACATGCGAGCGGTGACGAGCAGTTCGTTCAGCTCACGCGCCGACTCTCCCTCGATGTCGAAGGGGAAGGCCTTCCCTAGAAGGCGATCGGGCGACGTTCCGTAGAAGCGTCCTGCGGCGGCGTTGGCGTCGACCACGCGACGTGTCGCGGAGTCGACCACGACGACCGGTTCCGCCGAGTGGTGGAAGAGGAGGCGGTAGCGGGTCTCCGTGTGGCGAAGGCGCCAGTACGACCGCTCCATTTCCTGCTGCGTCTCGACCAGGCGATGCTGCAGTGCCGACATGGCACGCAGGTCGCGCCCGACGGCTATGGTCCCACCCTTCTCGCCGAGGCGGAGGGTGGTGTAAGCCATCGGGAGGTCGGCTCCGTCGGGGCTGACGTGGTTGAGCTGTCGCCGCGCGGACAAGCCGTGCAGGGCGCTGTCACGCAGGAGCGCCTCCGCCTTCGACTTCGTCTCGGAGGTCACCGTATCGACGAACCGCTTGCCGAGCCACCCATCAGCGACGCCGAGCGCGGGATCGCTGCTGGAGATGGAGATGTTCCGAATCACCCCGCCGTCGTCGACGAGCAGGGCGACATCACTCGTGGCCGCGACCAATTGGGCGGTGCGCTCGGCATCGAGCGGCGACCACGAGGCCACGTGTGCGGTGAATCCAGGGCCCGAAGCGGAACCCAAACTGTCCTTCATTTGCTGAGCGAAGCTTCCGCGAGAAGTTGATGCGCGACCCGAATCGCATCGTGCGGATCGGTGGCGCGTGCGTCAGCACCCAAGAGCTTGACCGCGTCGCGGTGCTCGTTGACGGCGTGGCCGCCCACGAGAATTCGGACGCGGGGATTCAGCGATTTGCGACGAGTGGCCGCGATTTCGTGTCGCAGCGGCAGAAGCGCATCGTCACGCGACACCGAAAACGCGACGACGTCGAACCATTCGGACGCGACGAGCTGAGGCGTTGGCGTCTCTTCGGTCGGGGGGCCGATCATCACCCCCCATCCGTCCGAATAGAAGAACTCGGCTACTATATATAAGCCGAGTGTATGTTGCTCACCGGGTAGAGAAGAAACAAGTATCCGGCCGGGCGAATCAAAATTGCCCGGAACGAGTGACTGGCGCTGGCCGAGCTCGCGCAGAATGCGCTGGAGCCGCCCGACGGCGACCGTGACGTCGACGAAGCCGCACTCATCGCGATACCACATCTCGCCCAGCGTGTCTGCGGCCGGGGCGAGCAGGTCCATCATGATGACGTCAGGGGGGAGCCCACCGTCGAGGAGGCTTCGCACGAGGTCCGAGGAGATCTGGTCACTCGGGGCGCGAATTGCCTCCAGGAACTGCCGGAAGGCGCGCTGCTCGACCTCGCCAGCAGTGGAGACACTCGTCGGGCGCGGGACTGCGCTCCCGGTGCGGTGGGTCATCAGGAGCCGCGGAATGATCTCACGCTCGATGGTGCGATCGAGCGCGGCCGCGTCATGGGGGCGGCGAAAATCCGCAGCCGCCCGCTGAGCCTCGTGCTCCTGCATGTCCACCTCGAGGAGCAACCGCTCCATTCGGGTAGGAAGGCTCGTACTAACAGTAGTACGGATGTCGAGACAACTTCGGATGGAGGTCCGGATTTGTCAACGATCATTTACGTCACGTGTATTGACCACTGCTGAGTGTCAACCTATCGTATCGGTGCCAGCGAGAGAATCGCCCTCGACTGTCAATCAAACGCGACATGCGCGCGGACAGCTTGCCCCAGTCGTACTCCCCCGCGGCGTCCTCGACGCTGTATACCCCCGAGGAACGGGCGCGCCGTGATGCGTCGCCGTGGACCGTGGTACAAGGCGTCCTCGCCGCGTTCCAGTTTCTCGTCTTCCTCGTTTCCCTCGCCCTCGTCCTCCGGTGTCTCGTCACGGGGAACGGGGCCTTCGCCGCCAACGTCTCTGTTGTCGTCAAGACGCTGACGCTCTACACCATCATGGTGACGGGGGCGATTTGGGAGCACGACGTCTTTGGGCAGTATCTCTTTGCCCGTCCCTTCTTCTGGGAAGACGTGGTGAGCATGGGGGTCATCGCCCTGCACACGGCGTACGTCGCCCTTCTATGGAAGGGGACGGCGACTCAGACGCTGATGGTCGTGGCGCTCGTCGCGTATGCGACGTATGCCGTGAACGCCGCGCAGTTCGTCTGGAAGCTGCGTCGCGCACGGCTCGACGCCGCCAGCGGCACGTCGACCGTGACGCGTGGGGAGGGCTAGATGAGCGGACCTTCGCTGGCGCCGTGCGATGCAATCGGGGGGATGGCCGCCACGCCGGGTGCCGATGGCGACCGCCGCCTGCCCGTGTTGCGCCAACGCGGGCAGCGCGAGGTCTTCTGCGGCCTAACGAGCATCGTCTGGCTGCACCGGAAGATGCAGGACGCCTTCTTCCTCGTCGTGGGGTCGCGCACCTGCTCGCACCTCGTGCAGTCGGCGGCGGGCGTGATGATCTTCGCCGAGCCGCGCTTTGCCACGGCGATCCTCGAGGAGCGCGACCTGGCGGGACTCGCCGACTGCAACGACGAGCTCGATCGCGTCGTCGACCAGCTCCTCGCGCGGCGTCCTGACATCACCACGCTCTTCCTGGTTGGCTCGTGCCCCTCGGAAGTCATCAAGCTCGACCTGGCGCGCGCCGCCGAGCGCCTGTCGGTGCGACACGCGGGGGAGGTGCGCATCCTGAACTACTCGGGAAGCGGGATCGAGACGACCTTCACGCAGGGAGAGGACGCATGCCTGACGGCGATGGTACGCGACCTCCCGCGCGACGAGGGGAGCGCCCCACGACTCCTGGTCGTTGGCACGCTGGCTGACGTGGTCGAGGACCAGTTCGCGCGCGTCTTCAGCGCGCTCGGCTTCAAGGGATCGGTCGACTTCCTCCCGGGACGCCGCGCCGATGCGCTGCCGAGCGTTGGGGGCAACACGCACGTCCTGCTCGCCCAGCCGTTCCTCGGCGACACGCTGCGTGCGTTGGTGCGTCGCGGGGCGCGACCGCTGGCTGCCCCGTCGCCGCTGGGCGTGGAAGGGACGACGGCTTGGTTGCAGGCGGCGGCCTCGGTGTTCGGGATCTCCGCGGCGCAGGTTGACGACGTCGTGGCGCCGGCGGTGGCACGCGGGCGGGCGGCTGTCGCCCGGTACCGCGAATGGCTCGCCGGACGGCGCATCTTCTTCTTCCCCGACTCGCAGCTGGAGATCCCGCTGGCGCGCTTCCTCGCGCGCGAGTGCGGGGCCGAGTTGGTGGAGGTCGGGACGCCGTACCTCGACCGCCAGTCGGTGGAGCCAGAGTTGGCGCTCCTGCCGGACGGCGTGCAGCTGAGCGAGGGACAGGACGTCGACCTGCAGCTGGACCGTTGCCGGGCGGCGCGTCCGGATCTCACGATCTGCGGGCTCGGCCTCGCGAACCCGCTCGAAGCCGAAGGACTTCGGACAAAGTGGTCGATAGAACTGCTCTTTTCCCCGACACAAGGATTCGAGCAGGCGGGCGACCTTGCAGAACTCTTTGCCCGACCGCTCATGCGGAACTCGATGTTGAGGGTATAGGATGCGGCTGACGGTTTGGACGTACGAGGGGCCCCCGCATGTGGGTGCGATGCGCATCGCGACGTCGATGCGCGACCTGCACTACGTGCTGCACGCCCCGCAGGGGGACACGTACGCCGACCTGCTGTTCACGATGATCGAGCGGCAGGACAAGCGCCCGCCGGTCACGTACACGACGTTCCAGGCCCGCGACCTGGGGGGTGACACTGCCGAGCTGTTCAAGCGCTCGGTGCGGGAGGCGTACGAGCGCTTTGCCCCCAAGGCGATGATCGTCGGGGCGTCGTGCACCGCAGAGTTGATCCAGGACGACCCCGGGGGGCTCGCGGCCTCGCTGTCGCTCCCCATTCCCGTAGTCCCGCTCGAGCTTCCGGCGTACTCCAAGAAGGAGAATTGGGGGGCGAGCGAAACGTTCTACCACCTGGTGCGGGCGCTGGCCGGCAAGCGGGCGCCGGCGCCGGGAACCGAGCGGGCGCCGCGCCCGGGGGGCGTGCGCCCGCGCTGCAACCTGCTCGGCGCGACGTCGCTGGGGTTCCACTGCCGTGACGACGTGAAGGAGATTCGCGCGCTGCTGGACGAGTGCGGGGTCGATGTTCATGTCTGCGCACCGTTAGGGGCCACGCCGGACGACATTGCGCGGCTCGGCGAGGCGGACTTCAACGTCGTGCTCTATCCCGAGGTGGCGCAGACGGCGGCGACGTGGCTCAAGAAGACGTTCGGACAGCCGATGGTGACCGTCGTGCCGATCGGCGTGGGCGCGACGCGCGACTTCATTCGTGCGGTGGGCGAAGCGGCGGGGATCGACACGAGTCACGCGCTGCGCCATGAGCGCGAGGGGATGCCGGTGGCGCACGCGAGCGCGTCGCGCCTGCCCTGGTACTCGCGGTCGGTCGACGCGACGTACCTCACGGGCAAGCGGGTCTACATCTTTGGCGACGCCACGCACGTGATCGCGGCGGCGCGCGTGGCGCGCGACGAACTGGGATTCAACGTCGTAGGGATGGGGACGTATGCGCGTGAGTTCGCCCGCGACGTGCGTACCGCCGCGCAGACGTATGGCATCGAGGCGCTGGTCTCCGACGACTACCTGGAAGTCGAGCAGAAGATCAGCGAGGCCGCGCCCGAGCTGGTGTTAGGCACGCAGATGGAGCGGCACATCGCCAAGAAGCTGGGCGTGCCATGCGCGGTGATCTCGGCGCCGAACCATGTGCAGGACGTTCCGGCCCGCTACTCACCGCAGATGGGGTGGGAAGGGGCGAACGTCCTCTTCGACACGTGGGTCCATCCGCTGATGATGGGGCTCGAGGAACACCTGCTGACGATGTTCCGCGAGGACTTCGAGTTCCACGGGGATGCCGCACCGTCGCACCTGGCGGGGATGGCCGGGGCGAAGGCGGGCGTCGAGCCGGGGTCGGAAACGCCGATCGTGCCGACAGCCGCAACGCCTCCCGCGACCGACGCGCCTTCGGTGGAGGAGCACCTCTCCTTCCACGCGGACGCGACCGCCGCGGCCGGCGACGAACACGAGGAGGAGTTCGTCGCGGTGGGAGCGGGAGTCCGCGCAGCCGCGTCGCTCTCCTCGTCGGCAGCAACCGCCCCGCTGGCCGATGCCGCGGCGGCAGGCGCCGCGCCTGCAGTGCCTCGTTGGGGGGCCGATGCGGAGAAGGAACTGGGGAAGATCCCGTTCTTCGTGCGCGGCAAGGCGCGTCGCAACACGGAGACGTACGCCCGGCAGCGCGGCATCCGCGACATCACGGTCGACGTGCTCTACGACGCCAAGGCACACTTCGGACGATGAAGTCGACCACCGCCGCCATACCGGTCCGTTTCGTCATCGTCACCCTCGATGCGCACCTCGCGGGGACGATGGCGCGCGTACGCGCCGCACTGGCGCGCGACCTTCCGGGGTTGGAGCTGATCGTGCACGTGGCATCGGACTGGCCGGTGGATCCGGCGTCCGCCGAGGCGTGCAAGCGAGACCTCGCCACTGCCGATTTCATCGCGCTGACGCAGCTCTTCCAGGAAGAGCAGGTGACCGTGGTGCAGGAGGCGGTGAAGGCGCGCCGCGAGCGGTGCGACATGGTGGTGGCACTCCTCTGCGCCCCTGAGTTGAGCGCGCTGACGCGCATGGGGAAGTTTGCCCCGTCGGGGACGAAGGAGTCGCACCCGTGGTCGCCGATGGCGATCCTGCGCAAGCTGCGCGGGGAGCGCACCGACGGGCAGTCGAGCGGCGAGCGCCAGATGACCATGCTCAAGCGCGTTCCGCAGTTGCTGCGGTTCGTGCCGGGGCCGGCGCAGGACCTGCGCCATTACCTGCTGTCGCTCCAGTACTGGCTGGCGGGTTCGGACACGAACATCGCGAACATGGTTCGCGCGCTCGTGAATCGGTATGCGAGTGGGGCGCGTGCGAAGCTCAAGGGATCGCTCAGCGTCGGCGCGCCGGTCGAGTATCCCGAGGTCGGCGTCTACCACCCGTCGCTCCCCGACCTGGGGATGACGGAATCGGTGAAGGCACTCCCGCGAAAGGGGAACAAGGGGACCGTCGGTCTGCTCGTGGGGCGCTCCTATCTCCTTGCGCGCAACCGCGATCATTTCGACGCGGCGATTGCCGCGCTCGAGCAGCGCGGGATGACGGTGATCCCGGCCTTCGCCTCGGCGCTCGATGCGCGCCCGGCGGTGGAGGCGTACTTCCGCGACGCGCACGGCAAGCCGACGATCGACGCACTGGTGAACCTCACCGGCTTCTCGATGGTCGGGGGCCCGGCCTACAACAACGCAGCGGCGGCGCGCGAGACGCTCATCGCGCTCGACGTGCCGTACCTCGTGATGCAGAGCCTGGAGTTCCAGAGCACCGAGGGGTGGCGCGCCGATCCGCGCGGGCTCAATCCGCTGCAGGCGACGTTGCAGGTCGCGATCCCCGAGCTCGACGGCGGGACCGGGCCGATGGTGATCGCCGGCAAGGGCGGAGCGCTGGGGAGCGATGGGGAATCGCGGGTGGTTCCGCTGCCTGAGAGAATCGAGCTGATGGCCGATCGCGTGGCGCGCCTGGTGCGGCTGCGCACCCGTCCCCGCGAGGAGCGGAAGGTCGCCGTCACCGTCTTCAACTTCCCGCCCAACGTCGGCAACACGGGGAGTGCGGCGTATCTCGACGTCTTCTCGTCGCTGCAGAAGACGCTGGCGGCGCTCAAGGAAGCGGGGTACCGGGTCGACCTCCCGGAGAGCGTCGACGCGCTGCGCGACCGTATCACCAACGGGAACCGGGCCGTGTATGGCTCCCCTGCCAATGTCTACGATCGCGTCCCGGTCGACACGCACGTGCAGCGCGAACGCTACCTGTCGCAGATCGAGGCGGCGTGGGGGCCTGCGCCGGGGCGCCAGCTGACCGACGGGCGCTCGCTCTTCGTGCTGGGCGAGCGCTTCGGCAATGTCTTTGTAGGGGTGCAGCCTGCGTTCGGGTGGGAAGGGGACCCGATGCGTCTCCTGTTCGAGGGGAGCTTTGCCCCGACGCACGCGTTCAACAACTACTACCGTTGGCTGCGCGAGGATTTCGACGCCGACGTGGTGCTGCACTTCGGGATGCACGGCGCGCTCGAGTTCATGCCGGGCAAGCAGGTCGGGCTCAGCAACGAGTGCTGGCCGGAACGCCTCATCGGCGACCTCCCCAACGTCTACCTCTACGCCTCGAACAACTGTTCGGAAGGGACGCTGGCCAAGCGGCGGGGCGGGGCGACGCTGGTGTCGTACCTGACGCCACCGATCACAAACGCCGGGTTGTATCGCGAACTGACCGATCTCAAGGCGACGATCGACCGCTGGCGCCAGTCGGACCACGCGAACGCGGCCGAACGCGACACGCTCGTGGCGCTCATGAAGGAGCAGGCGGCGTCGGTCGAGATCCGCGTGCCTGAGGAGTTGTGGCACGCACAGCTGGACGAGGCGGTGCGCCGCCTGCGCGAGCAGCTGGCCGAGGTGGAGAAGGCGTTGATCCCGGCGGGGCTGCATGTCGTGGGCGACGTCATGGGGGTCGAGGAACGGCGCGAGACGCTGATGGCGATGGCGCGCGTGGCGCGCCCCGACCTCGAGCTGCCGTCGCTGGTCGAGGCGATTGGCGGACCCAATCCTGGCGGACCGCAACTCGAGCGAGCGGAACGCGGCGTGGAAAAGGTCGTGGATGAGCTGGTGCGAACGTCCTCGTCGGCGTGGGCACGCGACGCCCTCGCGTCCGACGGGTGGGCGCGGCACACGATTGCTGCTGACGGAAGCCCGGTGATGGTCGCGAAGTGCATCGAGGAGCTGGCGAAGATCGATGCGCTGCTGCGCGAGAACGGCGAGATCGAGGGGCTGCTGCGTGCGCTCGACGGGCGTTTCGTTCCGCCGGCGCCCGGCGGCGACCTGCTGCGCATGCCGACGGTCCTCCCCACCGGGCGCAATCTCTACGCGTTCGACCCGTATCGCGTGCCGAGCGCGGCGGCGGTGCTGGAAGGGCGTGCGCGCGCGGAACTCCTGCTCAAGCGGTATCACCAGGATCACGCCAGCTACCCGGAAACGGTGGCCTTCGTGCTCTGGGGCTCGGACAACATGAAGTCCGAGGGGACGCCGCTGGCGCAGGCGCTGGCGATGATCGGCGCCGTCCCGCGGTTCGACAGCGTGGGGCGCCTGTCCGGGGCGCGACTGATTCCGCTGGCGCAACTGGGACGTCCGCGCATCGACGTGGTGGCGAGCGTCTCTGGCGTCTTCCGCGACCTGCTCCCGCTGCAGATCCGGCTGGTGGCCGAGGCGGCGCAACTCGCCGCCGCCGCGGAGGAGCCCGTGGAGCAGAACTTCATTCGCAAGCACGCGCTCGAGCAGATGCGCGCGACCGGGTGTAACCTCGAGACCGCTTCGCTGCGCGTCTTTGGAAACGACGATGGCGCCTACGGGTCGAACGTGAACCTCGTGATCGATGCGGGGACGTGGAAGAGCGAGGACGAACTCGCCGACCTGTTCGCCAAGCACAAGGGCTACGCATACGGGATGGACGGGCGGGCGAAGGCGCGCCCCGACCTCCTGCGGGCCTCGCTCAAGCAGGCGTCGATGACCTTCCAGAACATCGACTCGGTCGAACTCGGGATGCTGGATATCGACCAGTACGTCGAGTCGCTGGGCGGGTTGAGCAAGCTGATGACGAAGGAGAGCGGGCGACAGGCGGTGACCTACGTGGGCGACCACACGGGGACCGACGGCAAGGTGCGCTCGCTGGCCGAGCAGGTGGCGTTCGAGACGCGGACGCGCACGCTGAACCCCAAGTGGTACGAGGCGCAGCTCAAGTCGGGCTACGAGGGGGTGCGCAACATCTCGTCGCGCGTCACCACCGCTTTAGGGTGGTCGGCGACGGCGCAGGCGGTCCCGGAGTGGGTCTATCGCGACGTGGCCAAGACGTTCGTGCTCGACCCGGAGATGCGGAACCGGTTGGCGTCGATGAACCTGACGGCCGCTACCGGAATGGCGGGGCGTCTGATTGAGGCGACGGAGCGCGGCTATTGGGCGCCGGACGACGAGACGATGGCGGCGCTGCGCGCGGCGGCGGAGGAACTGGAGGATCGCGTGGAGGGGATCTACGCGGACGCCTGAGACCGGCGATCATTGCGAACGGCGGCGAAGCGGACGGGGTTACGAAGCGGGCGCACGCGCAGCAGGATAGGGGCGTGGCGTCGCGCGGGACGGCACGGATTGGCGGGACAGCAGGATGGACGGCGCGCGATGCGGCGCCGGCCAGCAGGACGGAAGGAGAGGCACGACGCCGAATGCTCCCTGGCATCCCGGCTACTGCCTAACAGGGCGAAGCCGCCCATTGCGCAGGAGAAGGGACGTTGACGACCACGCTACGAGTGCTCCCGACGCGAGAGGACGGGGAAGGGAGCGTCCAGGTGCAACTGGACCCGAGCCAACGCATCGAGGGTGCCCTTGTCATCGCCGTGTACGGCAAGGGCGGAATTGGGAAGTCGACGACGTCGTCCAACCTGTCGGTGGCGTTCTCGAAGCTGGGCAACCGCGTGCTGCAGATCGGGTGCGACCCCAAGCACGATTCCACGTTCACGTTGACCAAGCGCATGGTGCCGACGGTCATCGACGTGCTGGAGTCGGTGGAGTTCCACAGCGAGGAACTGCGCCCGGAGGACTTCGTCTACGAAGGCTACAACGGCGTGATGTGCGTTGAGGCCGGCGGACCGCCGGCGGGCACCGGGTGTGGCGGCTACGTCGTGGGACAGACGGTGAAGCTCCTCAAGGAGCACCACCTGCTGGAGGACACCGACGTCGTGATCTTCGACGTGCTGGGTGACGTGGTGTGCGGTGGCTTTGCCGCCCCGCTGCAGCACGCGCAGCGCGCCCTCATCGTCACGGCGAACGACTTCGACTCGATCTTCGCGATGAATCGCATCATCGCCGCCATCCAGGCCAAGTCGAAGAACTACGCGGTGCGCCTGGGCGGCGTGGTCGCCAACCGCTCGAAGGACACCGACCAGATCGACCGCTTCAACGACAAGGTGGGGCTCAAGACGCTGGCCCACCTTCCGGACCTCGATGCCATCCGACGCTCGCGCCTCAAGAAGTGCACGCTGTTCGAGATGGAGGAGACGCCGGAGATCGTGGCGGTGCAGCAGGAGTATCTCAAGCTCGCGCGTTACATGATGTCGGGCGCCGATCCGCTGACGGCGGCGCCACTTCGCGACCGCGACATCTTCGACTTGTTAGGCTACGACTGATGTCCCCGACGATGGTCCCCTCGCCCCCCACGCCCGACGCTCCTTCCGCTCCCGCCTCCTCGCGCCCGGTGACCCCGGCGGGAAGCGAGAGCTATCGCGACCGCCGGGCATGGATCGCGGAGTACTTCGACCGGACGGCGTCGCGCGCGTGGACGGCGCTGACGTCGGACGCGCCGGTGAGCGGGGTGCGCCAGAAGGTGCGCCTCGGGCGCGAGCGGATGGGGAGAACGCTGCTGGCGTGGCTCCCCGAGGACCTGACGGGGATGCGCATCCTCGACGCGGGGTGCGGCCCAGGCGTCCTGGCGATGGAGCTGGCCACGCGCGGTGCCGACGTCGTGGCGGTCGACCTCGCGGGATCGCTGCTCGAAGTGGCGCGGGCGCGCCTGGCGCAGCAGGGCGCGCTCAAGGGGCGCGTGGAGTTGCGGCTGGGCGACATGCTCGACCCGGCCCTCGGCACGTTCGACTACGTCGTGGCGATGGATTCGCTCATCCACTACCAGGCGCCCGACATGCTGCGCGCGCTTGGACAGCTGGCCGAGCGCACGCGCCGGGCGATGGTGGTGACGTTTGCGCCCCGGACGCCCATGCTGGCGGTGATGCATGCGGTGGGGCGCGCCTTTCCGCGGCGCGACCGCGCGCCCGCGATCGAACCCGTGAGCGAATCGCGCCTGCGCGAAGGGTTTTCGCATAGCGACGCGTTGGCCGGCTGGCAGATTGGGCGCACGCAACGGATCGCCTCGAGCTTCTACACGTCGCAGGCGCTGGAGCTGCGGTGCATTCGTACGGAATCCCTGGCCTCGACGGGAGCCAGGTGATGTTGGTCCCCCTCACCGTTCACGAAGGAGGAAGGAGCAGATGAACACCACCGGATGGCTGATCGTCGGCGCGGCGGGAGTCGCGCTCGTCGGTTGGTTCGCGTGGCGGCGCACGGTGCGTGTCCCTTGTGCGATCGATCTCGAAGCGACCCAGCAGCATTTCCACGCCCATGTGGAGCTGCAGGGCATCGATCCGAACGAAGGAGACGCGGTCCTGGTGCACAACGCCCCGAGCCACATCGCCCTCAACGAGGTGCGGCGATACGAATCCGAGGCGACCGTGGCGCGTGCATCGCTCCCCCGCCGTCTCTGGACGCGGATCGTGGGGACGTCGCACATCACGGATCTGTACGAAGTCGGATTCGAGGGGTGACGCATGTACACGACTGAGACCGCCCCTCCGGTCAACGAGTCGACGCGTGTCGCGCAGGAAGATGCCGCGCTGAACCCGCGATTCTACACGACCGATTTTGCCGAGATCGACCGGCTCGACATCTCCGCAATGCGCGCGCAGTGGGACGAACTGATCGCGGAGTTCAAGCGCGACCCGAACAAGGATCACTTCAAGCGGAACGAGGAGTTCGACATGGACTTCTCGACGTGGGATCCGACGCTGCGGCGCGCCTTCATCGACTTCCTCGTGAGCTCGGTGACCGCCGAGTTCTCAGGCTGCATCCTGTACGCCGAGATCAAGAAGCGGGTGAAGAATCCCGACATGCGCGACCTGTTCGGCGTCATGAGCCGCGACGAGGGGCGCCACGCCGGGTTCATCAACCACACGCTGAGCGACTTCAACGTGGCGGTTGACCTGTCGTTCCTGACGAAGGCCAAGAAGTACACGTACTTCAAGCCGAAGTACATCTACTTCGCGACGTACCTGTCGGAGAAGATCGGGTATTCCCGGTACATCACGATCTACCGGCACCTGGAGAAGCATCCGGAGTACCGCTTTCACCCGATCTTCAAGTGGTTCGAACGGTGGTGCAACGACGAGTTCCGGCACGGGGAGGCGTTTGCCGTGCTGATGCGGGCCAACCCGCAGATCCTCCAGGGGGTGAACAAGCTGTGGATCCGGTTCTTCCTGCTGGCGGTCTTCGCCACGATGTACATCCGGGACCACCTGCGGCAGAACTTCTTCAATGCGTTGGGGATCAACGTCGACGAGTTCGACGACCGGGTGATCCGGCTGACGAACGATATCTCGCAGCAGGTTTTCCCCGACACCATTGACTTGGACAACCCCAAGATTTGGGCCAACCTTCGGCAGATGTTGGAGAACACGCGTGCGCTCGAGACAGCCAGCGGGTTCTCGGCATTGCGCCTGAAGGCGTCGAACGCATGGTGCTTTGTCCGGATGTTCCTGCAGGCGCCGCGGCGCAAGGAACTGCCGGCGAATGTGCGGCTTCAGCCGGTCTGGTAGAGACGATCGATGAGTGTGCTGAGCGAGGCGCGGAAGCGGTGGGGGGGGATAGATCCCCGGTTCCTGCCGTTCGCGGACATTGCCACGGCGGATGTGCCGCTGCCGCGGTTCTTCCGGCTGTCGATGTTTCAGCTGTCGGTTGGGATGGTGCAGACGTTGTTTTTCGGGACGCTGAACCGCGTCATGATCGTGGAGCTGCACGTACCAGCGGTGCTGGTCGCCATCTTCACGGCGATTCCGCTGCTGATCGCGCCGTTCCGGACGCTGATCGGGTTCAAGTCGGACACGCACCGCTCCATCATGGGGTGGCGCCGTGTTCCGTACCTGTGGATGGGGACGCTGCTGCAGTGGAGCGGGTTGGCGATCATGCCGTTCGCGCTCCTGGTGCTCTCTGACCCGTTCCACCCCAACGCGAAGATCCTGGGCGCGCTGGGGGCGGGGTTCGCGTTCTTCCTGGTGGGGATCGGGAGTCACACGACGCAGACCGCGGGATTGGCGTTGGCGTCGGACCTGTCCGCCGAGGAGAAGCGGCCGCGCGTGGTCGCGTTGATGTACCTCATGCTCCTGGTCGGCGTGGTGCTGAGCGCGCTCGTCTACGGGGTCGTGCTGGCGGAGTACTCGGAAATTCGCTTGATTCGCGTGATTCAGGGCTCGGCGTTACTGAGCGTCTGCATCAACGGATATTCGTGCTGGAAGCAGGAACCGCGGCGCCGCGGGATTGTCCCGTACCAGAAAGGGGAGCGGCGTCCGCTCTTCCGCGATGCCTGGGCAACGTTCGTCGCCGGGGGGAAGGTGGTCCGCCTCCTAGTGGCGGTGGGGCTCGGCTTCTTCGCGTTCAACCTGCAGGACGTGTTGCTGGAGCCGTACGGGGGGCAGGTGCTGCACCTGACGGTCTCGCAGACCACGGCGCTGACGGGTATCATGGCGTTAGGGGCGGTGCTGTCGTTCGTCGTGTCGGCGCGCCTGCTCGAAAGTGGTTTTGACCCGATTCGTGTGGCGGCGATCGGGGGTGTCTCGGGGATGTTTGCGCTCTGCTTCGTGCTGGTGTCGTCGGGCTTCAACGCGTCGTGGATGTTCCGCGTGGGAGCGTTCGGCATCGGGTTTGGCGAGGCGATGTTCGGCGTTGGGACGCTGTCGTACGCGATGGCGCTCAAGGACGAGGCGCAACATGGCATGGCCCTTGGGGCCTGGGGGGCGGTGTTTGCCTCAGGCGAAGGGTTGGGGCTCGCGATCTCGGGAGCGATGAAGGACGGGATTGCGCGTCTCGCGTCAGGCGGCGTCGCCGGGGCCGGCGACCTGACGGGCTACAACTCCGTGTATGTCCTCGAAGTGCTGGCGCTGATGGCCACGCTCGCCGCGCTTGGCCCACTCGCCCGCGCCTCCGCGTCCAGCCGGGAACGTCCGACTGAGCGCTTCGGTCTTGTCGATCTTCCCAGCTAGCGACGATTCACCCGCGGTCCACCCGGAGGTCTCATGTATTACATCGATGGCGCGCAGATCGTGCTGTACTTGTTCTGGTTCTTCTTCTTTGGGCTCATCTGGTACCTGCACCGCGAGGACAAGCGCGAAGGGTATCCGCTCGAGAAGCCGGATGGCACGCTGAAGGATGGCTGGCCGGCGGTCCCGCCGGCGAAGACCTACATCCACCCGACCTACGACGGTGAGGCGCACTAATGGACATCCCTGTCACCACGGGTAACCCGATGCTCGACGGCGTCGGCCCGGCCTCGTACGCGATGCGGGCGGACACCCCTGACCTCACGGCGCACGGGAAGCCGAAGGTCGTCCCGATGCGGCTCAATCCGCAGTACACGGTCTTCGAGAAGGATCCGGACCCGCGCGGCCTCCCGGTCAAGGGATGCGACGGCGAGGTGGGCGGGACGATCGTCGACATCTGGGTCGACCGCGCGGAACCGCAGGTGCGCTATTACGAAGTGCAGGTGGCGAACGGAACGCGCCAGGTGCTCCTGCCGGTCGGGTACGTGCAGTGGCCCAACTTCGGCCTGTGGGGGAACGATCACGTGAAGGTGAAGGCCATCACCGGCGCGCAGTTCGCCGACGTGCCGGGCACCAAGCGTGACGACCAGATCACGATGCTCGAGGAAGAGAAGATCATGGCGTACTACGCGGGCGGGCACCTCTACGCCACGCCGGAACGCGCCGAGCCGTTCATCTGAGCGTTCGTGATGCACGTACGACGGGGCCGGCACGTGTGCGCCGGTTCCCGATAGCAGAGTTCGCAGGCCAGGGAGTCGAAGGAGCCCAGAACGCACATGGCTGACGGTCGCCGTTGGATTCAAGGCATCGACGAACCACTGCCCGAGGGTGAGGAGATCCTGTGGAGCGGATCGCCCCAACCGCGGGCAGTGGCCCGCCACGTCATTCATGAGCGGGGATGGCTGGTCTACCTGGCCATGCTGGCGGTCGGCGTCGTGGTGAGCGCCTCCGGCACACACTCGTTTGGGGATGTCGTGAAGCTCGCCATCCCGCCGCTCCTCGTGATGGCGGTGGTGTGGGTCGCCATTCGCGGCTATGCCTCGCAGATCGCCAAGACGACGGAATACGTCATCACGTCGCGGCGGCTTGTACTCCGCGCCGGCGTCGCGTTCCCGATCGTCATCAACGTCCCCCTGCGAATGGTCGACGAAGCGGGAATGCGCGTCTTCCCGGATGGCACCGGGGAGGTGCAGGTGCGCCTGTCGCCCAAGGTGAAGCTGGCGTACATCGCCCTGTGGCCGCACGTCGAGACGCTGCGCCACCTGGCCAATCCGCGTCCCAAGCTGCGCGGGCTGGCGGATCCCAAGGGCGTCGGCGAGGCACTCAGCCGCGCCATTGCAGCCGACGCCGCGCGGGATGGTCTCGCGATCGAACTCGGCGCCGCCGGTGGTGAAGCCCCGGCCGTTGGTGCGCTCGCCACCGTTGGTGGAGCGATGGCGCGATGACCAACGTCATCTTCGAGCGCGAGCCTGGCGCCCCCGCCGAGGGGCCAAATCTCGCCATGCCGAAGCCCGTGGGGCGTGCCATGGCGGTCCTCGCCATCCTCACGCTCTGCATTGCGGGATACACGTCGTGGACCGGCTCGCAGGCGGACGTCGCCCCGAAATCGCCCCCCATCGCGCAGCGCGATCTCGTGCTGCGCGATCGTGCGAACGGTGGCGTCGACGTGCTCGACGCCCGCACCGGGCAGACGCTGCAGGTGATCGGAACGGCCGACAGCGCGCGCTTCCTTCGCACCATGGTGCGCGGGCTCGGCACGCACGTCGATCCGCGAGACGCCTCGCTGCAGGTGGTCTTCACGCTGGCGCTTCGCGAGGACGGCGCACTCACCGTGAGCCGCAAGGGATCGACGCGATTCAACGCGCTCAACGGATTCGGTTCAGCGCAGACGAACGCGCTCGAGGCACTACTCCGAAAGCGCTGACCCTCGCGCGACGCGGCTGCGAGCGACCTGAACGCCGCGATGTCCGCGGACGACGCCGAGCCTCATATCCGTGACAGAACGCGCCAGCGGCGACGCCAGGGGGCAAGGCGCGCGCCTTTTCGCCTCGTGGCTCATGGCACGTGCTGGCCGCTGAGTGAGGCGACGAACTCGCAGCGCAGCGTCCGCCGCCACCGCAGCGTCGATTCGCTCCGCGTGGTGCCGGTCGCCTCGAACCCCCAGGGCGTGAGCTGCCCCTCCAACTGGTAGCTCGAGCGCGTGCCGTCCTTCGTGGTCATCGTCGGCCGGCTCACGAAGCTCCCGCCGCTGCCGACCCGCCCCGTGATCGCAGGGCGCGTGACGAGGTGGAAGGTGAGCGTTGCGGCGTCCACGACGATTGTGTCGACGGCCCATTGCTGCGCCGGGATCGTCGTCGCCAGCGCGTCGCAGCCGTCGTCGCCGACGACGCGCTGGCGCCGTGCGACGATTCGATACGGGCCGCGCAGGTAGGCGGCGCCTTCGGCGGGAGAAAGACGCGCGATGGCGCTGGAGTCGAGTGACGCACGTGGCGGGAGCACGCGCGACGCGGACGAGTCGAAGTCCGCAGGCAATCGAGACGATGCGGGCGACTCTGCAGCGATGGCTGGGAGCGCGGGCGCCGATCCGCGAGCCTGTCCCGTGTTGTCGTCGGTCCCCATGATGGCGATGAGCGCGGCCGCCACGAGGCCGGTGAGTGCGATCGAGGCGAGCGCCTGCTTCTCGGCGCGGTTGAGCGTTAGGCGCGAGCCCCCGCGCGCAGGGGAGGGCGGAGCGCGGTACGCGTGTGGCCGCGCGGCAGCCGCCCGAGTGACCGTGGGTGCGGGGGCTCCAGCGCCGCGCGGCGCCTGCGCGCCGGCCGGGCGGGGCGCCGCCGAAGGGTGCGCGCCGTGCACCGCGTTCGCCGCAGGGCGCTCGCCGAGCGGTGGCTCGGGGACCGGCGCATCCGGAACTGGGCAGCGCCCCAGCGCGGCCCCCCACGCGGCGACGCCCCAGCGCGCCATGTCCGGCTGGGTGTAGTGATCGGTCGCCCAGGCGAGCGCGAGGCGGCGGTGCGTCGCCTCCCACGCTTCGCCGTCGCGTGCGGCTCCGGCGATCTGCTCGGGGACCCCTGCTTCGGCCAGTTGGAGCAGAAAGACGACGAGTGGCTTGAAGTCGCCCCCGGTCTCGTCGAGGAGGCGCGAGCGATAGGCCAGCGTCCCGATCGCGGGGAGCGGCGGCGGGGCGGCGTGCAGCCGCACCAGTGCGAGGGCCACGTGCGCACGAGGGTCCATGGCCGCTACCGCTGCCACTCGATGCGGAAGACGCGCGCCTGCGCGTCGTCACCCGTGCGCAGCTCGAGGCCGGGACGCAACTCCAGGCCCTGGCCGTGCGGCACGGGATCGCCGCCGAGCACCTGCATCGCCGCACCGCTGGTGTTCACCAGCCACCAACGGTGATTGTGCCATGCGAAGTAGCCTAACGCTGCGCGATCGGCGTGCTCGTCCGGGAGGATCGAGTGCCGCAGGTGCCAGGCGTGCAGCGTGAGGTGATGGAAGATGACGAGGCGCTGGCCTTCGTCCATCAGTCCGCGATCGCCCTCGCGGAGGAAGCGAGCGACCGGGTACGGCGTGGGGAGTCGTTCGGAGCCGAACGTCTCCGCAGGGAGCCCGGGGGCGAGGATTGCCCAGTCGCGACCGCTCGGCGAGGGGTGCACCAGCTGCAACGTGCGATAAAGGGCCACCTCCCACTCGGCCGCATCGGGGCGGCGCGCGGGGTGGTGCAGGGCATCGACGAATGCACGCTGCACCAACGGGGCGAGAAACGGCCCAAGGCGCTGATAGGCGACGCGTATCGGGGTGAGCGGTGGATTGCTGCGATCGCTCGGGTGCTCGATGAAGAGCGCCTTGCTCCCCATCGACAGCACCTCATCCTGTTCCGCGGAGCGCGTGGAGTTCACGCGCCGCCCCATGAGCGGGTGCCGATTGAGGAGGATCTGGTAGATCAGGACCGCAAGGGCGTGCTTGTCGGTCGCGATCGATGGCGAGGCCGTCGCGCCCAGCACTTCCGGGGCGATGTATCCCGGGGTGCCGAGCACGGACGGCGGGGCCACGCCGGGGACGACGAGCGAATCGATGTCGATGACACAGGCGTCGCCGTGCCGCGGGTCGATGAGGACGTTCTTGTTGGAGAGATCCGAGTGGGCGAGCCCTGCGAAGTGCATGCGGCGCACCGCGCGCGCGAGGCGCGTGCAGACCTGCAGGCGGGTGAGCAGGGTGCCGCGTTCGCCCTCGGGAACCAGGGCGTACGCCTTCCGCGCGGTGAACCACTTCACCTCCTTCTCCTGCCGGTTCCCATGGCGGTCGAGGAAGTAGAAGCAGGAGCGGTAGAGCGGCGTCACCACGCCTAACGCCGGCTCGCACAGGCCATGGTCGCGCAGGAACGACGGCGGGACGCCGCCGCCGTCGACCACGCCGGTGGGCCACGAGAAGTACGGACGCCAGTAGGCGCCCGCCGCGCCCTCGGTCGGATTGTAGCGCGTCAGGATGCGCGACAGTCGATGGACGCGCTCGAGTCGGTCGGGGAGGCGCCCGTGGTAGAAGCCGACCACCGACTGGCGGTCGCGCGACATGAAGACCGTCTTCTCGCCTCCCTGGTTGAGCGCGCGGTCCTCGAACGTGAAGCTGGCGCCGTCCGTGAGGCGTGCGGTGACGTGACCCACGCGGCCCTAGCCGAGGAATGCTGGAGGGAGGCGGAAGGCGCCGACCAGCGTGCGGTCGTCATTCTCCCCGCGACGCTCGAAGTCGATCCACCGGGCCAGGCGTGGCAGCGCCTCGTCGCTCCCGACGATGGGACCATGCGCCGCCTGCGCGCGAAATCCCTCCGCGGGCGCGCTGACGCCATGATAGAGCTGGCGCGCGATCTCCGCGCCGCGTCGCTCCACCGGATAGAAGGGATCCTCCACGCCGTCGGTGAGCAGGAGGATCGCCTCTGGGCGATTGTCGGGTGATGCGGGAAGTGGCGTCACGACGATGCGCGCCTCGATCGACGCGTCGTCGACCTCGGGAACGAACGCGCCCACCTCGCCCGAGTAGCTCCCGGCGTCGCCGGTGCCGCGCCGCGACACGCGACCGTCGCGCGTGAGGCTGAAGATCGCGCCGTCGCCCACCTGGACGGACGCCAGCCATCCGTCGACGAGAATGACGGCCAGCGCGGTCGTGCGGACGTCGCGTGCGGCGCCGCCGGCGGCGGTGACGCCGTCATGCAGCTCTTCGCACGCGCACCGCAGGGCACGTGTGAGCGTGCGCTGCAGGCGCGACGCCGCATCGCTCGCCGGGAGTCCCTGATGCAGGAGCGGTTCCGACTCGCGCGCGATGCATCGGCAGACGCACGCCGCGGCCACGCGCGACCAGCGGCTCGAGCCGGCGCCATCGGAGGCGGCGAGGGCAAAGCCGTGCGTCCCCGCGACGACGGCCATCGCGTCCTCGCGGTGCGTTCCCTCATGCGCGTGCACGCGCCCGCGGTGCGAGACACCGAGGAGCTGCCAACCGCCGGCTGCGAGTCGTTGGAGGGCCTCGGTGTCGCGATACTCCACCTCGCGTCCCCACGGCAACGCGTCGGCGAGTGACTCGGGGAGCCAGGCCGTCGACGGTTCGACCGTGCGCCACGTTGCCGCGACGGCCGGCGGAACCGGCGACGCGCCGTCCGGCTGCATGCTGCTCACGGGACGATCGTGATCCCCGGCGGCGGGGGCGGCAGCGTGATGCCGGCGCCGTCCGGGAGCGAACCGACCTTCGCGCTCGTCTGCTTCACCGAGGCGGAGACGAACTTGAAGAAGGCCTTGAAGGCATCGGGCGACATGTCGCGCATCTGGATCACGATCTCGGTGATCTGCTTGAGGACGCCGGTGTCGGCCTGGTCGCCGCAGGCGACCGCGATGATGTTGGCGGGGCGCCGATTGCGCAGTTCCTGCGCATACTGGGTCCACGTGGCATCCGTCGGGGCGCCGTCGCTCAGCAGGAAGACGAGCGGGCGCCAGTCGCCCTTCTGTTCTGGCGTCGTGCGCATGATCTCGCGATCGAAGCAGTCGAGGAGGAGACGCAGCGCATCGCCGAGGTTGGTCTGTCCGCGCGCCACGAGGTCGGGGGGCGAGAAGGCGGAGACTTCGACGAGCGGCTCCAGCTGCATGGCCGAGTCGCTGAAGGTGATGATGGAGAGGTAGGCGCTCTCGATCGACTGCGGATCGCTCATGAGGTCGCGATGCAGCTGGCCGATCCCGGACTTCACCGACTCGATCGCGGTCCCCTGCATCGACCCGGAGACGTCGGCGAGGATGTAGACGGGCAGGCGGCGTGTGGACACGGTTCTTCTCCTTGCGGCTTCAGGATGCGGAATGAGCGCCCGAGGGCGGGGGGCGATAGGCGTCGAGAATGAGGGCGGCGACTTCCTGCGGACGTTCCTCGTGCACGAGATGCCCGGCGCCGGTGATGGAGGCCACGCGCGCGTGCGGCATGCGCGCGCACGCGTCACGTGCGGCCGCCGGGGGGACCCAGGTGTCGCGATCGCCGGTGATGTAGAGCGTGGCGTGCGCGATGCGGGGGAGGGCGGCCACGAGTGGCGCGAGATCCCAACTGGCCATCATGGCGTACGCGGCCTCCACGTGCTCAGGGTCGGCGAAGGTCTGCACGTACGCCGCCTCCTGCTCCTTGGAGAGGCGGGACCCCGTCGTGGAGAGGAGCATCTCGATGAGCGTGGCGGAGGTGCCGACCCCGCGCACGAAGGCGCGCGCCGGCCGCGAGCGAAAGAGTGCGCCGAGCGAACCGCGCATCAACTCCTGCACGGCGGGGTGTGGCGCGTGCAGCGCGGCGTTGATCCCGACGAGCAGCGTCTCCTGTGGGAAAGCGCCGTCCGCGGCCAGCTGCAACATGATGGCCGCTCCGGCGGAGTGTCCGACGACGATCGCGGGGGCAAGCCCTTCGGCACGCAGGAAGTCGCGCAGCTGCTGCGCCATGTCGACGAGCGAGAGGCGCTCAAATCCCGGATAGCCGGTGCGTCCGTGTCCCGGGAGATCGACGGCCACGAGGTGCACGTGCGGGGCGAGGCAGGGGAGGAGTGCTTGCCACGAGTGAATGCTCCCGCCGGTGCCGTGGAGCAGCAGCGTCACCGGTCCCGTGCCTGCCTGTGCGACGCGCCAGGTGAGGCCGGCGACGATGGAATCGTGTTCGGTCCACTCCGCCCGCGCTTCGGCGGCCGGATCGTGCCCGTTCACAGGGGCGTCCATGGAGGCGTCCAAGACGTCGAGTCCTTCTGCGGTGGCGGTGCGCGGGAGCGCGCTCGTGCTGTTCACGAGCGACTCCCGAATGCAACGAGCGTCCCGCCATCGAGAGATAACGGGACGCCACGTTGCTGCTTCAATGCCCAGCGCGGGTCAGTGGTTCCGTCCGCGCACCGGGGTGTTACTCCAACGGGCGACGACTATTGGGCCGCTCCACTGGCCTTCGGGGTCGTCGGTGCTGCGGTTGCCGGTGCCGCTGGGGCGGTGGGCATCGCCGCGGGAGCCGTGGCGGTGTCCGCCGGAACCGGCGTCAGGTTGAGCGTGGGGAAGGCAACGCCATTCCACGCGGGACGTCCCCAAAGGGCCGGGTAGTCCTTCACCATCTGCGCGGCGTACAGCGGCTTGTAGGCGCCCTGGTGGCAGGTGCTGCACTGCACCTTGGCCGCGTCACCCATCGGGCCCTTACGGACCTGCGGGAAGACGCTCTGCAGCGGGGCCAGATAGTTCGTGTTGATGTCACGAGCCATCATGATCCCGTGGTAGGCCACGACGCGCTGCTTCGGGGCCTGCTCCCAGCTCGAGAACTGACGGGTGTTGTGGCAGTAGGTGCACCCAACGCCCAACGAGTTGGACTGCGAGATCATCAGGGCATACGTCCACTCCGTCTGCTTGACCGAGGACCGGTTGGCCGAGCTCGGCGCCTCGGTCTGCGACACCACGCGGGCGCCGTCGCGATCGAGGTAGTGGCGGAGATAGTCCGTCTGCTTGCCGTAGAACCACACGCCTTCAGGGACGGGCTTGCCACGGTGGCACGTGTAGCAGGTGACACCGGTGTTGAGGACGTGCTGGGAGTACTGCCCGTTGATCTGCCGCGTCATCTGCAGCATGCGCCGGGCGACCACCTTGGTGTACAGCGACTGGCCGTTCTCGAGCGTGTCCGACGCCAGGTCCTTCAGGTTGTGACAGTACTGGCAGTTGGACGGCGAGCCGGTGACCCATTGCGTCAGCGACATCATGGTGCGGTTGAGTTCCGCGACGGAGATATCGTTGAGCACCTGGACGTTCTTCCACGGGAGCGGTCCCGGCGTGGCCGGTGGCGCGGGCGGAAGGGCGGCGGGGATGGTAACCGCCGCCACCTTGGCTGCGTGCTGCGAATTGTCGACCAGGTATTCCATCCCGGTGCCGCGATAGCCACGCTGCACCGAGGTCTTGCCGCCCAGGTCGCATCCCGCGAGGGAGGCGAGGGCGGTGCCTAACAGGAGGCTCGACGACACGAGTCTCAAGGAGCGGGACATGCGTCCCTCCGTGTTGGCGGATGGCGAAGAGGCGTGTGTCGTCATGGTTTCACGAGCTCCACGCGGCGGTTCTGGCGACGTCCTTCCGGCGTGTCATTCGCGGCCCGTGGGCGCGTCGAGCCGAAGCCCGCCGTCCCGGCGATGCGCGTCGAGTCCACCCCGAAGTCTGTGATGAGACGTTGCCGTACATGCGCGGCACGCTGCTCGGAGAGCGTCTGGTTCGCTTCGGCGACGCCGGTGCTGTCCGTGTGACCTTCGATGATCACGTTCAGGTCCGGGTGTTGTCCGAGGAAGGCGACGATCTCGTCGTACTGGGCTTTCGACTCCGCACGCGAGAGTTCGCTCCCCGCGTTGAAGTAGATGGCCCGGATCGCAACGCGACCAGCCGTGTTGAGCGAGTCGAACAGTGCCTTCGCATCGACCACCGGGGCGATCTCCGCCGAGTCGAGCGGAACAGCTGCCGTCGAATCGACCGGCGCCGCCACGACGGCGTAGTTCGGGAAGGTATCCGGGGCTGCGCCCTGGTACCGACCACGGAGGAAGGCGAGGTCTTCGGACGAAAGCGTATTCTGGGCGGGGTACGCCGGAGCGACCTTGTGCTTCACCGCCCACAGATACCAGTTGTCGACGACCGTGCCGGTGAGGAGGATCCCGATGCCGCCCGTGAAGGTGCAGAGCACCGCGAACCACCACGCCCAGCGATGGATCGATTCCATGGTGGCGTTCCAGCCCATGGTCCAGCGCCAGAAGAGCGCCGCACGCTCCGAGGCGGTGCCTCGGTCGGTGATCTGTTCGATCTCACGCTCGCCCCCCAACCGGGAGACCGCGAGGATCGTGGCCCCGTGCATGGCGAAGAGCAGCGTGGAGCCGTACAGGAACGCGATCGACAGGGCGTGGAACGGGTTGTAGTACAGGTTCCCGTAGCGAATCGAGAACGCCGACGTCCAGTCGAGGTGCGGGAAGAGGCCGAACGGAACCATCTCGCTCCAGCTTCCGACCATGAGCGGCTGGAAGAAGAAGGAGAGGTAGAGGAAGATGGCCGACGCGAAGGCCCAGGCGAGGTGCGTGCCCATGCGCAAGGCGCGCGCGCGGCGGTACGTGCGGACCCACCACAGGATGATCGACGTGGTGAGGAAGAAGCCGGCGATGAGGTACCACCCGCCCTGCATGAGCGGCGGGATGCGCAGCCCGTACGCCGGTGGTGGAGGTTCGAGCGCCAGCCAAGGCAGCTGCCGGATGAACTCCTTCGGATTCCACCCGACCTCGCGCATCATGTTGAGGCCGATGATTTCGAAGGCGATGAAGCCGCAGATGAAGGAGAGGACACCGGCGGTCCCGAGATAGATCGGCCCCACTTGCGCGTCGCCGAGGATCCCGAAGAGCCGACTGAAGCCTCCCTTGCCGGCGCGGCCCCCCGTGGATCCCTCGATGG
Source organism: Gemmatimonadaceae bacterium (assembly GCA_046327755.1). Taxonomy (GTDB): domain Bacteria; phylum Gemmatimonadota; class Gemmatimonadetes; order Gemmatimonadales; family Gemmatimonadaceae; genus SCN-70-22. The sequence goes on along the minus strand of JAXLXW010000004.1, from coordinate 127,238 downwards.
GGAGTCCAGGGTCCGGCGCCGTGCGAACCTGCACCCGGGTGAAGAGGTTCTGGTATTCGAGCATGTCGAGTTAGCCTCTCACCAGATGGGAAGGTTCAGCCACCAGTTCCACCACTCCACCCAGCCCTTCGACCAGAAGGGTCCCGACACCAGGATGAGGACGGCCGACCAGAAGCCGGCGTTCATCGCGAGGAGGAGCCCTAACCGGTGAATGCCGATGGCACCGATGGAGTAGCCAACAAGGTCGCGGAAGAACACGTTCTCGTGCTCACTCGTCTTCACCGGCTCGCCCTTGGGCGGATTGGTGACGGAGAGGATGAGGGAGCCGTGCATCGCCAGCGCCAGCGTCGTCGTGAAGAAGAACGACACGCCGAGCATGTGCGCCGGGTTGTAGTGGAAGTGGAGGTACTGGTACCCGATGTTCGAGACCCAGTCCAGGTGGCTGAAGATGCCGTATGGGAAGCCATGGCCCCAGGCACCCAGCAGCAGCGGCCTGATCACCACCAGCGTCACGTAGGCGAGGATGGCCATGCCGAAGGCCCACGGGACATGCAGTCCCATGCCGAGCTTCCGGCAGATCTCCATCTCCCGCAGCATCCATGACACGAAGGCGCCGACGGCACAGATGGTGATGATCTGCCACAGCCCGCCTTCCCCAAATGGCGCAAAGCCGAGCCCGTACTTCAAGTCGGGCGGACTGATGCTCCATTGCCAGAGGCTGGAATGTGGATCGATGGCACACCCGTAGATGACCAGGAGCGTCCCCAGGATCATGAAGCCCGCGCCCGTCACGCCGAAGAAGCCGACGTAGAAGGGGCCGATCCAGAAGTCGAACAGGTCACCGCCGATCAGTGTGCCGCCGCGGACGCGGTATTTCTTCTCAAAGCTCAAAAGCGCCATCGTGCGTTACCCCATGCGTGCGCGTTGAGGGCCGACCGCAAGGAACTGCTAGCGGAGCGGGCCGTGGAGGGCGCTGGGCGCGTCACGCGTGCTAACACGTTGCGCACCGCGCGGCGCCCTTCCACGTCCGCCGCCACGCGCTGACTACCTGCCCGGAGGCAGCGGAGCCAATTCCGCCGATGCCGCAGGCGCAGCTGCGCCAACGGGCGCCTTGTCTGCCGACAACGTCCCATTCTCGATCCACGAATAGCGCGTGGACGACAGCAGGATGAAGTGAATCAGCAAGGCAAGCACGGCGAGGAACCCGGTGATCGCTCCAAGGAACGCACGCGGGTCAACGTCCTGCCAGATCTTGTGCATCATGATTCGAATTCCTCGAGAAGGTTATCTCGTGGGTGCCGCGCTCACACCGGCCGAAGCCGTGTAGGGCGGTGTGTGGGTGTTACCGTCATAGCCGATAACCGGGAATGCCCACAGGTGCAACCACAACACCAGGAGCGACAACGCACCCATGAACAACCCGAGAACGTGGGGTACGTGGAGACCAATCCACAATCGGTGCATGGGTATCTCCAGTTAGGCTACAGCCAAGGACGCCACGTCCAGGCCAGCATGTGCGCCAGGATCGCCGTCATGGTGAACCCGGCGAACCCCACGATGAAGTACGTGGTGAAGGCCTTGGCTTCTTCTTCTGTGATCTTCGGCTTCTCTGCCATGGTAAGACCCCCCTAGGGGAAGTTGGTTGTCCTCACCCGAGTGCCCCTGGCCCCTGCGTTTCCGCGGGAGCCGCCCGAGCGGGCGTGGCGCTACCCTAGCCGCCACACCCTCTCGGAGAGAGCTAGGTGCCTTGCCCGCCTACTGCGTGGCAGACGCGGCGGGCGCGAAGTACTGCGGATACTTCTGCTTGATGCTGCCCGGGTAGCCGACAGCCTTGAACGCGAACAGATGGATGTAGAGCACCCCAATCGAGAGCGCTCCATGAACGATGTGCAGCACAAAACGGGGCTGCAGGCCGATCCAGAGTTTGTACATGTCGTCAGTCCTCGTAGTGGTCGGTCAGTACCAGGGCCGCCACATCCAGACCAGGATATGCGCCACAACTGCGGTGGCCGTGAACACTACTGTGCCGCGCACGAAGTACCCCTGAAAGGCACGGGCCTCTTCGTCATTCATGCCTTCGTCCATAAACCTTGCCTCCACTGAGCTTGGAGTAACACCATGCCACTCTTCAGTGGCTACGAACCTGCAATGCCGGGCAGGCTACCGGGTGAGACGTGCCGCATCGCGTAGTCTCTGGCGTTCCGTACGGACCGATGCTTCCGCACCTGCCGCGTACGCGCGTCGCCGAACTGTCACCTCCTGTGGCTGAGGGTGAACCTGCCCTTCACACTGCCCGCCGGTGACCTCATGGGTCGTACCGAACGGTCCATCTATCCTGCAATCCTGCCTCGAGTCTCTCGCGTCATCGCAGCGCTTCCTGCCCTTCTCATCCGTCCCGCGAGGGGCGCCGACCCTCGTGCGGTGTGCGGTCTATACGCCGGATCCTGCCAGGGCTCGGCGCGACGCGAGCACATGCTCTCGCCTCACTGCGTCCGCCCCGCCATCGCGCGCATCCTGCTCGGCGAGGTCCCGCAGCCGCTTGGCCGCCGAGATCCGCACGAGATACGGTTGCGCCTCCACCAGCTGCTCCAACACATCGCGCGCCTCGTCGTCCCACGGCATCGGCTTCGCCAAACGGGCCGGCGTCGCCTCCACCTTGTCCAGCGCTTCGCCTAACGGGAGGATGTGAAACAGCGCGTCGAACAGGGCATTGCACACTTCCTGTACCAGGTACGTCGCCCCCGCATACCCCATGAACGGCGTCCCCGTGTGCCGCCGGATGATTGCGCCGGGGAAGGAGGCCGGGATGTACGTCCCGCGCGCCCCGAGCTCGGCCATGTACATCCGCTCATTGTAGCTGCCAAACATTACCAAGGGCTGCCGCTCGCGTATGGAGGCACGTACCGCAGCGTTGTCAGGTTTTACCCCCGCTTTCCGCGCGTAGGCGAACGCACAGGGGAACCCCATTTCGTCCTCGAGGAAATGCCGTACCCCGCGTGCATATGTCTCGGTCGCCACGATGCCGAACGAGGCCGTGGCGAAGAAATCCTGCGTCACGCTTCGCCAGAGGTCCCAGATCGGCTTGATCGTCGAGTGCTTCTCGCGCTCGATGAACGGCTCGGGGTCCACACCGGCCAGCTCGCCCAGCGTGCGCAGGAACTTCGTCGTCGACTGCAACCCGATCGGCGCCTGCAGGTAGGGGACCTCAAGCGCCTCGCACAGCTGGCGCCCGAACTCCCGGTACATGCACACGTTCACGTCGGCGTCGATCAGGCGCGGGATGTCGGCCAGGTGCGACCCTAACGGGAAGACCATGTTGATCTCGCACCCGATCCCCTCGACCAGGCGCCGCACCTCGGCCAGGTCCGACGGCATGTTGAACACGCCGTACGCCGGGCCGATGATGTTGACGCGCGGCTTGTCCCCGGGCTGGCGTTCGCGCTTCTTCGGCGCCACGCCCTTCTTGAGCCCGTACTCGGTCCAGAGCCAGAACATCGCGCGGTTCGCGCTCTGCCACTGGTCCTCGTCGATGGTGCGCGGGAGGAAGCGCACGACGTTCGACCCCTCGGGCGTCACGCCGCCACCGATCATCTCGGCGATGCTCCCGGTGACCACGACGGACGGAAGGTCAGGGTCGAGCGTGCTGTTGGCGCGCTTGAGCGCTCCCTCGGTCCCGTTCTTCGCCAGGTCGTCCTCGGAGAGGCCGGTGACGACGATGGGGAGTTCGTGCGGGGGAAGGGCATCGGTGTAGTGAAGCACCGACGTCACGGGGAGATTCTCGCACCCGACGGGGCCGTCGATGACGACCTGCAGCCCCTTGAGCGCCGTGAAGACATACACGGCACCCCAGTAGCCACCTGCGCGGTCGTGATCGAGGACAAGCACTAGATCATCTCCTCCGCCTTGCGCTTCTTCGCCTGAGCCGTCATGTGGCGGCGGAACCGCTCCTTGAACTCGGGGCGCTCGACCGGGACGCCAGCCGCAAAGCCGTAGCCCGATGCATCGGCACCCTGCCCGACGCCCTCGAAGAACTCCAGCATGCTCGCGAACCGCTCGCGGTTCTTGAGCGCCGGATTGATGATCCCAGCCAGCGACGCGGCGCCCGCGGGCCCGAAAAGCGGGCGCGCCGAGACGAGGTTGGTGAAGTACATCGCCGGCTTGGCCAGCTCCTTCGCCTTCTGAACAATGGGCGTCGTCCCGATCACCAGTTCCGGATCGTGGCGGTGCATCGCAGCCAGGTCCTGCTCGAGCGAGGCGCGATATTGCACCTCCACGCCATGGGCCTCGAGCCAGAGCCGATCGGCATCGCTCCACGGGGTCTGCGGGCAGGCAGTCCCGACGTATCGCACGTCGGCGCCTCCCTCGACGAGGAGTCGTGCCACGATGAGCTCCGAGCCTTCGTAGCCGGACATCGTGATGCGCGCGTCGATGCGATTGGCGGCGAGCCCGGCGCGAATGATCGGGAGCCACTTGTCGCGCGCCGCGTCGATGCGCGCGCGCGGGACTTCGGCGGCGGCTCCGATGGCCTCGAGCCACGCATCCGTGCCATCGACGCCGACGGGGGCAGAGCCCACGATGGGACGTCCCGCCGCCTCAAACTCGCGATAGCTGGCACGGTAGAACGGATGAATCGCGGCCACCGCGACGCAGTCGAGGGCGGCATACAGCTCGCGCCACTCGCGCGTAGGAACCGTCGGCCCCGCGGCGAGCCCTAACGGGTCGAGGAGCGAGGCGATGGACATCGGATCGGCCGGGAACATCTCACCCACCGGGGTGATCGTCGGGCGTTCCGAAACGCCACCGCGCGGGGCGAGCACGGGCCCCTGCTCGGCCTCCAGCCTGGCGTAGCGCAACATGGCACCAGCCAGGACGTCCTTCGCCTCAGCGTGCGTCGGCACGCCGAAGCCCGGGACATCGATCCCGATCACGCGGACGCCATTGATCTCCTTCGGGAGGAGCTGCAACGGCACACCGGACGCGGTGGGGACGCACAGGTTCGTGATGACGATGGCGTCGTAGCGCTCCGGGTCGGCCGTCTTGTACACGGCGTCGCGGATGTCCTCGAACAGCTTGCCCGTTACCAGCGTCTCCGAATTGAACGGGACGTACCCCACCGTGCGCCGCGCCCCGTAGAAGTGCGAGGTGAAGGTGAGGCCGTAGACGCAGCAGGCCGAGCCGGAGAGGATGGTCGCGGTGCGACGCATGCGGAGGCCCACACGCAGCGATCCGAAGGCGGGGCACATCGACTGGGGCTGGTCGTGCGGCCCCTTGGGATAGTCGCGCGCGTACTGGTCGAGCAGCTCGCTCTTGCCGGCTGCTCGCGCCGCGCGCTGCAGTTCAACGACGCCGGCGTGGCAACCCATTCCGTCAGCCGCAAGCGCGGCGGGGTTGGGGACCTCGGGCACGGCGTCGGCAGGGTGAGCCCCGCCCGTCCCGCGGTCGTTGTCGACCGGCGTGACGGACGCATCATCGTACGCGATCTCTCGCGTGGAGGATGCCGCGAGCGGTGTGGCGGTTACCGGATTCGCGGGGGCCATGATTCAAACCGTATCGTAGATGACTTCCAGCGACTTCTTCTCGAGCGTCTCGCGGCCGCACATGTCGGCGAGCGAGGCCGGCTGCAGCACGACGTCGCGACCGGTGCTCTGCGAGGAGAAGAGGGCGAGGAGCTGGTCCTGCGAGAGGGGGCGTGGACGCACCGGGGGCGCGTCGGCGACCTGCTGCGCGAGCGCCTCGAACTGCGGTCCCCACTGTCCGCCGGGGAAGCCAATGATCTCGTAGTTGGCGCTCTTGCGCCGGATGTCCTCGTGGGCCGGGATCGACGCAAGGACCGGGATGCCCGCGGCCTGGGCGAAGGCCTGCGCCTCGCCGGTCGCGTCGTCCTTGTTGATCACGAGCCCGGCCACGCCGACGTTCCCCCCTAACTTGCGGAAGTATTCGACGGCCGAGCAGACGTTGTTGGCCACGTACAGCGACTGGAGGTCGTTGCTCCCGACGACGATGACCTTCTGGCACATGTCGCGGGCGATGGGGAGGCCGAAGCCCCCGCAGACGACGTCGCCGAGGAAATCGAGGAGGACGTAGTCAAAGCCCCACTCGTGGAAGCCGAGCTTCTCGAGCAGCTCGAAGCCGTGGATGATCCCGCGCCCGCCGCAACCGCGGCCGACCTCGGGACCGCCGAGCTCCATCGCGAAGACGCCATCGCGCTTGAAGCAGACGTCGCCGATCTGCACGTCTTCGCCCGCGAGCTTCTTGCGGGACGACGTCTCGATGATCGTGGGGCAGGCGCGTCCGCCAAAGAGCAGGGAGGTGGTGTCCGATTTCGGGTCGCACCCGATGAGGAGCACCTTCTTTCCCTGTTGGGCCATCATGTAGGAGAGGTTGGCGAGGGTGAAGCTCTTGCCGATTCCCCCCTTGCCGTAGATCGCGATGATCTGCGTCTCCTTCTTGGTGTCCGTCGGCGCCACCGGTTCGACCTCGACAGAGGCTTCCTCGCGGAGCGATCGGTGCAATTGCACGAGTCCGTTCGTCGAGCCCATGTCGATCATGAGACACTACTCCAGTCGAGGACCATCTTGACGCACGAGGGGTCTTCAAACGCCGTCGCGTACGCCGTGGCGGCGTCGTCAGCGACGGTGTGATGCGTGATGATGTCGTCCAGCACGAGCGTTCCGCTGTTGGCCAGCGAGGTCACGGCGACCAGGTCGCTCGGCTGCCATTGCGCGGCAATGCGCAGGCGCGCCCCGCGCATGAAGGCGGGGGTGAACTTGAAGGCGATCGACTCGACGCTGTAGAAGCCGGCGAGGCAGAGTTCTCCACCGGGTGCGAGCCGCGCGATGAGCGGGTCGATCAGCGCCATGTCGCCCGAGGCGTCGCAGATCGCGGGGTAGTCGCGCCGGGGATCTGCGTCGGCATCGATGACCGGGTAGCCGTGCGCACCACTCATTCGATCGGCGTTCTTCTCCCAGACCGTAGGGACACGCGCCGGATCGAGGATCATCGTGAGGCGCGCGAGGAGACGTCCGAGCGCGCCATGGCCGACGATAAGTTCCGGAAGCAGTCCACGTCCGCCGCGCAGGGCGTTGTATGCCGTGGCTGCCAACGCCAGCAACGTGGCGCGATCACCTAACGAGGGTGCGAGGAGCTGCGTGCGGGCGCCGGGGACCACCAGCTGACGGGCGGAACTCCCGAACAGACAGCGCACATCGGGAAAGCAGTGCGCGCCGCCGACGAAAACGGGGTCGCCCACATGTCGCCCCGAGCGCTCTCCGGCGGCGACCACATGCCCGACGGCTTCGTAGCCGGGAACCAGCGGATAGCCCATGCCGGGGAAAGCCGGCATCGTTCCGTTCCACAGCAGGCGCTCGGTACCGGTGCTGATGCCGGTCCACTCGACGTTCACGACAACATCGCTCTCCGATGGCGGCGAAAGCGCGAGTCGCTTGAGTCCGAGAGTGCCAGGTCGTTCGAAGACGACCGCTGTGGTATCCACGCGTTGGCTCCGTGGGTCCTAATGCCGAGTGTCAATGTAAGTCGACACAACAGACTGTCAACATACAATTACAGCACGCATTCCACGGTGATCGCCTGACGAGGAATCGGGGTTCCCGACGGTGTAGCTCGTCGTGTCAGAACAGACGTCTGCGACGTTCGCGTGGCGCGTCTCCGGACGCGAGCGATCACGCGTCGGCGACGAGGATCGAGGCGAAGACGGGGTACCGCGTCGCGAGCAGTCGGGAACGCCGGAACCCGGCTTCGCGCACCAGCGCGGTCAGTTCCTTGGTCGACCGGCATCGCCCGCGCCCCATCGCTCTCAAGTAGAAGGAGAAGTAGACCTCGCCCACGCGCCGCGCGCCGCCGACGTCGGTCATCGGCTCCGCTACTATTAGAGAGCCTCCGCGCGGCAGCGCGGCACGCACGCGCTTGAGGAGGGCGAGGATCTTCCGGTCGTCGTGGTCGAGGAGGACCCTGACCAGCGAGATCGCGTCGGCACCCTCGGGAAGGGGGTCGCTGTGGAAGTCGCCGCCGACGCCACGGAAGCGATTGCCGAAGCCGGCTTCTCCCATCTTGGCGGTCGCGCGATCGACGACGGCCGGGAGGTCGAAGAGGCGGAGGTTGATCTGGGAGTAGCGTCCGGCGACCTCCCGTAGGAATGCCCCTTGCCCCCCGCCGACGTCCAGAAGGCACGAACGACCTTCCAAAATACGTGAATCGAGAACTTCAAGCGCAATAGGAGCAACGGTTTGCGCCATCAACTCGCTGTAAGCTGCCACCGTCTGCGAGGAGAGCGCCTCGGGCGTCGCGGTCTCAGCGTACGGGAAGAACTGTCCGACGGCCGAGCTGGAGCCGCTGGTTCTGGTGAGGAGGGCGAGCGGGTCCGCCAGATCCATATATAGGAGGGCGTTGTGGCTCACCATCTTCACGATCGCGTCCTGGGCGAGGATCGGGGCCCCCAACGCGCCGAGCCCGACACGGCCGCCCGAGCGAGGGGCGAGAAGCTCGAGCGCCGTGGCTGCCTCGACCAGCCGCTCGACGCTATCCATCGGCAGCCCTGAATCGAGCGCCATCTCGGTCGTCGTCATGGGGCGAGCCGCCAGCTTCCGGAACAGGTCCAGCCTGGTGCAGGCCGCGAGCGTCTGCGAGTAGACGAAGCCCGCCGTGAGGTCGAACAGCGCCTGGGCGCGCGACCTGGCGACCCACCGTATGATCGGGAGGCGGGCCGCCCATTCGTGGAAGACCGGGCTCGCGTAGATCCGGTCGCGGATCGCGAGCAGTCGATCGGAAAGCGTATCCTGATCAGCCGACGTCTTGGCGTCGGTCAGCGAAGCGAGGCGGGCAGGGCGACTTTCCACGCGGTTCTCTCCAAGGCGGCGACGAATACAACAAGCCGCGCACGTCGACCGTGGCCGGGTTTTCCTCGACGCTGCGTAGTGTAACGTCAGGACGACGCGCTACTATGTCGTCGTATTGCGACATCCGTCAACCGGCTGTACCGTTTGGTTGACACTTTGTGAGAGGATTTGTGCGGCATCGCTATCCTTTCGCAGCGATCGTTGGGCAGGACGAGATGAAGCTCGCCCTCCTGATCGCGGCGACGGATTCATTGGTTGGCGGAGTGCTCATTCTCGGGCACCGCGGGACGGCAAAATCGACGGCGGTCCGAGCGTTAGCAGAGCTCCTCCCCCCCATCGCCGTCGCCGAGGGGTGTCGATACGGCTGCGACCCCAACGCCAATGGCGAGCGCTGCGACGACTGTCGCGCGCGGACCGATGCTGGCGAGAAGATCCGATCCCGGAAATCCGTGGTCCCGGTCGTGGACCTTCCGCTGGGTGCGACGGAGGATCGCGTGGCCGGGACGCTCGACATCGAGCGGGCGCTGCGGTCGGGCGAGAAGGCTTTCGAGGCCGGGCTTCTCGCGCGTGCCAACCGGGGGTGGCTCTACGTCGATGAGGTGAACCTTCTCGACGATCACCTGGTCGACCTCCTCCTCGACGTCGCTGTCTCGGGCGAGAACGTGGTGGAGCGCGAGGGGATCTCGATTCGTCACCCGGCGCGCTTTGTCCTGGTGGGGAGCGGCAACCCCGAGGAGGGGGACCTGCGTCCGCAGTTGCTGGATCGCTTTGGACTCGCTGTGGAAGTCCTGACGCCGACGGATCCCAAGGTGCGCGTCGAGGTGATCCTCCGGCGAGATGCGTTCGATCGCGACCCCGAGGCGTTCAACGCGCGGTGGCACAAGCAAGACTTGGCGGTTCGCCGGCAGATCGTCCACGCACGCGAGCGTTTGTCGCAGGTGACGGTGGCGGCCGAGGTCGTGTCGGACATTGCCACGCTATGCGCGCGGCTCGGCACCGATGGGGTGCGCGGGGAGCTGACGGTGTATCGGGCGGCGCGCGCGCTGGCGGCGCTGCGCGGGGCGACCGCGGTCACGCGCGATCACGTGCGGCACGTGGCGCCGATGGCGTTGCGGCATCGGTTGCGCCGCGACCCGCTGGACGAAACGAGCGCGACGTCGCGCGTCGAGCGGGCCCTGGCAGAATCGTTAGGCCCGGCGTGACGGCACCCGCTGGTCCGTCGCTGGTCGTGGAGGGGTTGGCGACGCTGGCCGGCTCGCTCCTCGCCGTGGATCCGCGCGGACTTGGCGGGGCGATCCTGCTGCGCCCGACCCATGAGGCGGCCCGCGCCTTCGCGCACCGCTTGCGTGATGCCATGGGCGAGTCGACGCCATTGCGTCGCCTGCCCGTCAACGCCACCGATGACCGAGTGCTCGGCGGGCTCGATCTCGCGGCGACGCTGGCGACCGGGCGTCGCGTGGTGATGCGCGGGGTGCTCGCGGAGTGCGACGGCGGCATCCTGGTGATGCCGCTCGCGGAGCGGACCATGCCGGGGACGATCTCCGCGTTGTGCGAGGCGCTCGATGCTGGAGAGGTAGTGCTGGAGCGCGACGGAGTGGCGGCGCGACACGCGGCGCGGCTGACGATCGTCGCCTTCGACGAGACGGCGGAGGCAGTGGGCGACGTCCAGGTGTCACCGGGGCTTGCCGATCGACTCGCGTTCCAACTCGTCCTTTCGCACCTGCCGGATGCCGAGGCGTACTGGCCATCGAGCCGCGAGGTCGTGGAGGCGCGCGCGCGCCTTGGGCGCGTCGAGACCGGCGCCGCCGCGCGCGACCTGTGCGCCCTGGCGGACGCGTTAGGCATCGACTCCCTGCGGGCGGTGGTACTCGCGATGCGCGCGGCGCGCGCCCATGCGGCGCTCAACGCGCGGGAGTCGGTGATCGCGGAAGACCTCGAGGTGGCGGCGCAGCTGGTCTTGGCACCGCGCGCCACGCGCGTGCCGCCGCCTCCCGAGACGCCGCCGGAACCGCCCCCTCCGCCGAGCGAACCGCAGCAGCCGTCCGAGCCGAAGGAGGGCGAGGAGTCGTCGACGCAGTCACAGGGGATCCCGGAGGAGGTGCTGCTGGAGGCGGTGCGCGCCCTGCTGCCGCCGGATGTGCTGGAGTCTGCCGCGAAGTCGGGGAAGCGGCGCGCCCACAGCGCGGGTCGACGCGGGCGTGAGTCGACCGGTGGTGAGCGGGGGCGGCAGCTGCGCTCGGCGCCCGGCCGCCTGGAGGCGGGGAAGCGCCTGGATCCGATCGCGACGCTGCGAACGGCAGCCCCGTGGCAGCCGGTGCGTCGACGCGAACGGGCCGGGGCCCAACGCGCGGCAGCAGGGGCGTTGGACGTGCAGCGCGACGACTTCAGGATCCGGCGCTACAAGCGACAGACCGGGACGACGACGATCATCGCGGTCGATGCGAGCGGATCGATGGCGCTGCAGCGACTCGCCGAGGCGAAGGGGGCGGTGGAACTCCTGCTCGCGCAGACGTACGTGCGGCGCGACAAGGTCGCGCTCATCGCGTTTCGGGGCGAGCGGGCCACGCTACTGTTGCCGGCGACGCGGGCGCTGGCGCGAGCCAAGCGCATGCTGGCGGGGCTGCCCGGTGGAGGCGGGACGCCGCTGGCCTCGGCGATCGAGCTCGTGCACGCCACGGCGTTAGGCGCGTTGCGCGAGGGACAGGACGTGGTCGCGGTCTGGCTGACCGACGCGCGCGCGAACATCGCCCGCGACGGGACGCCAGGGCGCGCCAAGGCGATGGAGGACGCGAAGCGGGCGGCGCGCGCCTTCCGGGAGTTGGGGCAAGTGGCCGTGATGATCGACACGTCGCCGCGCGGCGAGACGGCGGCGCGTGAGCTGTCGCAGGCGCTGGGCGGGAAGTACATCCCGTTGCCGTCGGCGCAGGCGCGCGATGTGGCGCGCGCGGTGTCGACCGCCAAGGCGCAGGGGAGCGGATGACGGTGCCCAAGGTCATGGAGGCGGCGGCCGTCACGCCGCGCGCGACGAGCGGACGCTTCGCGGCCGCGTTGCGGCGGCATGCGGTCCTGCTCGTCCTGTGCTTCTGGTGGACGGCCACCGGGATCCTGTACGCGCTGCAGCGCAATGCGTGGACGCGCGGGTTGGCGGCGGCCGGGGCGTTGGCATGCCTCGTGGCATCAGCGCGCCTGCTGCTGGCGAGCCGCGACGACACGAGCGCCCCCGGCGGTGTGCGGGCGTTCTTTGCCGGTGCGCTGGCGTGGACCGCGATCATCACGCTGTTCTTCGAGGGATGGGTGGTGGGGCCCGACGTGTCGGCGTTAGGCGACGCCACGCGTGGGTTGACCGGGGCGTGGGCGGCCATCCGCGCCACCTGGCACTGGGAGGCGCTCGCGCTCGCGACGATCGCCGGCGTGGCGGTGGGAGTGCGTGGCGCGCGCAACCGCCTGGCGCTCTGGACGCTGCTCCTGTTCTGGGGGGCGCACCAGAGTGCGAAGCTCAACCTGTTCGTCGGCGTGGTGAACTCGGGGGCCGAGATCTTCCCGCCGTACCTCGAGCACCTGGTGCGGTACTTCGGCCCCGCGCGCAACACGGCGTTGCTCTGGGTCACCATCGCTTGCTACGCGCTGTTTGCCACATGGATGCTCGTGCCGCGGCGCGGGCAGGACAACGGGGCACGCATGCGCCGACTGGTGATCGGGGCGCTGGCCTCGCTGGCGGCGATCGAGCACGCCTTCCTGGCCACGCGACTCCCGATCATGCTGTGGGAGCTTTTCCTCCGGGTGGGGCGCGGCTGACGCCGCGTCGCGGTCCCTTCGCCATGGAGTCACGCCCGGTGCCCTCCCGTCTCGCTGCCTTCCGTCCCTCACTCCCCTCACGAGGGTAACCGCATGCTCGACCACATCCAATCGCCATCCGACCTGCGGGCGCTGTCGCCCCGCGAGCTACAACAGGTGGCCGACGACGTTCGCGAGCGGCTCATCGATGTCTGCTCGCGCACGGGCGGGCACATCGGGGCAGGGCTGGGCGTGGTGGAGCTCACCGTGGCGCTGCACGCGGCGTTCGAGACGCCGCGCGACCTGCTGGTGTGGGACGTGGGGCACCAGGCCTACCCGCACAAGGTCCTCACGGGGCGCAACGACCGAATGGAATCGCTGCGACAGGAAGGCGGGATCTCGGGGTTCCTGAAGCGGACGGAGAGCGAGTACGACACGTTCGGCGCGGGGCACGCGGCGACCTCGATCTCGGCGGCACTGGGGATGGCGGCGGGGCGCGACCTGACCGGGGGCGATTACAAGGTGGTCGCCATCATCGGCGACGGCTCCCTGACGAGCGGGCTCGCCTACGAAGCGCTGAACAACGCCGGACACAGCGATCGCGACTTCGTGGTTGTCCTCAACGACAACGAGATGTCGATTGCCCCCAACGTCGGGGCGATGTCGAAGTACCTCAACCAGGTGCAACGCAACCCGATCTATAACCGCATTCGCGGCAAGATCGGGGAGTTCGTCGAGGGGCACGAGGCACTCAATGCCCTGGTCCGCAAGTGGGAGGAGAGCGTGAAGTCGTTCCTCACGCCGGGTGTCCTCTTTGAAGAGTTAGGGTTCCGCTACTTCGGCCCCATCGACGGGCACGACATGGGCGCGCTGATGGAGACGCTGGGTGCGGTGCGCGCGATGAGCGGGCCGCGCCTGGTGCACGTGGTGACGCAGAAGGGGCGAGGATTCCCGGCGGGCGAGCATGTGGAGAAGTGGCACGCCCTCCCACCGGGGCACGATCCCGCCACGGGGAAGCTACGAAAGGTCTCGAACGCGAATCCCGCCTACACGGCGGTGTTCGGGCGCGGGCTCGCCGAGCTCCTGCACGAACGCGCGGACGTGGTGGCGATCACCGCGGCGATGCCAAGCGGGACCGGAGTGGGGATCGTCGCGGCGGAGCACCCGTCGCGCGTGTTCGATGTCGGGATCGCCGAGGGACATGCGGTGACGTTCGCGGCGGGGCTTGCCACGCGTGGACTGCGCCCGGTGGTCGCGATCTACTCGACCTTCCTCCAGCGCGCCTACGACAACGTCATCCACGACGTCGCGCTGCAGCGCCTTCCGGTCACCTTCGCGATGGATCGCGCGGGCTTTGTGGGCGAGGATGGCGAGACGCACATGGGGTTGTACGACATCCCGTACATGCTCTCCGTTCCCAACATGACCGTGGCGGCGCCCAAGGACTCGCGGGAGATGCTGGGGATGCTGCGCACCGCCGTGTCGCACGACGGGCCGTTCGCCCTGCGCTATCCGCGCGATGCGTCGCCAGACATCGCGCCGCCAATGGCTGACATCGCCCCCATCCCGGTGGGAACGTGGGAAGTGCTGCGCCCCGGGCGCGAAGTGGCGGTGCTGGCGCTCGGCCCGATGGTGCAGCAGGCGCTCGCAGCCGCGGACACCCTGGCCGCCGAGGGGTTGGACGTGACGGTGGTCAACTGCCGGTACCTGAAGCCCTACGACGAGATCACGCTGCACGCGCTCTGCACGCACCACCGCACCCTGTTGACCGTGGAGGAGGGATGCGTGGTGAACGGGTTCGGGGCGATGCTGGCGGCGGTGGTGGAGCGGTGGGAGCCTAACGTGCGCGTGGTGGCGCATGGTGTCCCAGACCGGATCGTCTATGCGGCCTCACGGGCGCGCCAGCTTGCCGGCTGCGGGCTCGATGCCGCGGGCATCGCCGATCGCGTCCGCGCCCTGCACGGGAGCGAGGCGGTGGCGGGGTGAATGCGATATCCTTGAGTAGTGCCACGAACGCGTCGCCGTCCATGAACCCTGCTCCTGCCGCTTCGCACGCCGTCCCCCCGGTCATCGTCGTCGATACGAGCGACCGCCCCCTGCGCCTTGCCGAGAAGCTTTCGGTCCACGAGTCGGGCACCTTGCATCGAGCGGTGTCGGTGTTTGCGTTCGATGCGTCGGGGCTGATGCTCATCCAGCGGCGCGCGGCGGGGAAGTACCATTCGGGGGGCTTGTGGTCCAACAGCGCGTGCAGCCATCCACGGGATGGCGAGTCGCCCGCGGAGGCGGCGCGCCGCTGCCTGCGGGAGGAGATGGGGGTGGAATGCGCGTCGCTGGAGCCGGCATTCGCCTTCATCTATCGCGCGCAGGTCGCGCCGACCCTGATCGAGCACGAGTACGACCACGTCTTCGTGGCGCGCGTGACCAGCGACCCGGTTCCCAACCCGGACGAAGTGGCGGCGTGGCGGCGCATAGCCTTTGCCGATGCTCGGGCGGAAGTCGCCGCGAGCCCTGCATGCTTCTCGGCGTGGTTTCCGCTGGCGCTCGAACGGTTGGTGGGGCTCGAGGTGACGGCGCGCGCGTGCGAGCCGCTGGCCGGGGCATCACCGGCGGATCCGACATCGGGCGTGCCGCTGGCGGCGCGTGGCTCCGATGCCTGACGCCCCCGGCGTGGCGGTGACGCGTGCCGAGGAAGATTCGGCGGCGCTCGCGTCCGCGCTGGCGAGCGCGGGGCTGGTCCCTGTCGTGACCCCGTTGTTGCGCATTGCACCGCTGGAGACGAGCGAGTTGGCCGCGCAGCTGACGGGCGGCGCCTTCGACTGGACGGTGTGCACGAGCCGCCATGCCGTCGATGCGTTAGGCGCGGCGTGTGCCTCGCTCGGGATGCCGCCCGCGGACGTGGTGCGCGGTCGGATCGGGGCGGTGGGACGCCGAACCGCCGACGCGCTGGGCGCGCTCGGGCTTCGCGTCGACCTTGTTCCGGACGTGGCCGATGCCATGCACCTGGCGGGCGCGATGCTGGCGTTCGATGCCGTTCCACGCCGCGTGCTCTTCCCGCGGGCGCGCGAGGCGCGCGAGGCACTCCCGACGGCGCTGCGCGACGCCGGGTGGACCGTCGTGGACGTGGTGGCCTACGACACGGTGACGGACGAGGCGGGGGGCGCTGCGTTGCGCGCCGCGCTGGAGGCTGGGACCGTCTCGGCGATCACGCTCGCCTCCGGCTCGGCGGCGCGGGCGCTGGCCACGCTGGTCCCCCGCGCGCTGCTGTCGCGCGCCCGGCTCGTCTCCATTGGCCCGACGACGACCGCCGACGCGGCGGCGTGCGGGCTCCCGATCGCGGCGCAGGCCGAGACGCCGAGCATGGCGTCGCTGGCCGACGTGACACGCCGGATCCTCCTCGATTCCCTTGCGCATGCCTAACGAACATCCGGGAGCGGGCGAACCGCGTCCCATCCGCATTGGTTCGCGCCGCTCGGCGCTGGCCCTCAAGCAGACGCACATGGTGCGCGACGCGATCGAGGGGCTCGGGCACGCGACCGAGATCGTCACGTTCTCCACGTCGGGTGACGAACGACTCGACGTGCCCCTTCCGGCCATCGGGGGAAAGGGGGTCTTCACCGCGGAGCTCGAAGCGGCGCTGTTGAGCGGCGGCGTGGACCTGTGCGTGCACTCGTTGAAGGACCTGCCGACGGAATCGCCGGCGGGGCTGGACGTGGGGGCCGTGTTGCCGCGAGAAGACCCGCGTGACGCCCTGCTCGTCAGGCGCGACGTGCCAGCGACGACGTTGCAGGAGCTTCCGGCCGGTGCGCGTGTGGGGACGAGTTCGCTGCGGCGCACGGCGCTGCTGCGCCAACTGCGTCCCGACCTCACGATCGTGGACCTGCGCGGCAACGTGCCGACACGCATCCAGAAGCTCGACGACGGCAACATGGAGGCCATCCTCCTGGCTGGGGCAGGGCTCAAGCGCCTGGGGTTGGACGGACGCATCACGCAGTGGCTCGAGCCTCCGACGTGGCTCCCGGCGCCGGCGCAGGGGGTGATCGCGATCCAGATCCGCGCCGGTGACGCGGCGATTCGCGCGATCCTGTCGCACGTGCATGACGAGCAGGCGTGGCAGGCCGCGATCTCGGAGCGCGCCTTCCTCAACACGCTGGAGGGTGGGTGCCAGGTCCCGGTGGGGGCGCTGGCGGTGGAGCGCGCGGGCGTTCTCTGGTTGGACGGCGTGATCCTCGATGTGGATGGCGGCGGTGCGTCGCGCGGCGGGATCCGGATCGAGGAGGGCGGGGCGGAGGCGGCGCGCGTGGCGGGGGCGACGCTCGCCGCGTCATTGCTCGCGTCGGGTGGAGCGCCGCTCCTGGCGCGGGCCCGCGAGGTCGCAGCTTCCTCCAAGCGTTAGGGTGACATCGATGAGCGATCGCATGAGCACGTTCCCCTCGCTGCGGATGCGGCGACTTCGCCAGGGTGCCGGGCTGCGCGCGCTGGTGCGGGAGACCCGGTTGCATCCCTCGCAGCTGGTGGTGCCGCTCTTCGTGCGGCCGGGGGCCAACGTGCGGCGCCCGATCGGCTCGATGCCGGGCGTCGCGCAGACGTCCGTGGACGAGATGCTTCGCGATGCGGAGCGCGCGGCGTCGCTGGGGATCGGGGGGATCATCCTCTTCGGAATCCCCGATACGAAGGACGAGGAAGGGACGGGGGCGTGGGACGAGCACGGCCCCGTGGCGCAGGGGGTGCGCGCGCTCAAGCGCGAGTTCCCGCAGCTGGTCGCCATGACCGACGTCTGCATGTGCGAGTACACCTCGCACGGGCACTGCGGGATCATTCGCGGCGAGACGGTGGACAACGACGCGACGTTGCAGCTGCTGGCGCGGGAGGCGGTGTGCCATGCGCAGGCCGGGGCCGACATCGTGGCGCCGAGCGACATGATGGACGGGCGCGTCGCGGCGATTCGCGCGGCGCTGGATGGCGCCGGTTTTCCGCAGCTGCCCATCCTCTCCTACGCGGCGAAGTATGCCTCGGCCTTCTACGGGCCGTTCCGCGAGGCCGCCGAGTCGACGCCGCAGTTCGGCGACCGGCGCGGCTACCAGATGGACATCGGCAACACCAATGAGGCGCTGCGCGAAGTGCGCGCCGACATCGCGGAAGGGGCGGACATGGTGATGGTGAAGCCGGCAGGGCCGTGCCTCGACATCATCCGCCGCGTGCGCGACGAGACCGACTTCCCGGTCTCGGCCTATCAGGTGTCGGGCGAGTATGCGATGATCAAGGCCGCGGCCGCGAACGGATGGCTGGACGAGTCGCGGGCGATGATGGAGTCACTCATCGCCATCCGACGCGCCGGCGCCGACTTCATCCTGACGTACTTCGCGTACGACGCGGCCGCGGCGCTGCGCAACAGCGATTGAACGTGACGCGTCGACATGCATGGCGCGCAGGAGAGCGCGCCACGCGACGGACACCTTCGAGGGCAACCAGGAACTCATGACGAAATCGGCGGCATTGATGGCACGCGCGCGCGACCTGTTTCCCGGCGGGGTGAACTCGCCGGTGCGGGCGTTTCGCGGCGTGGGCGGCGAACCCTTCGTCGTGGCGCGTGGCGCCGGCGCACGGATCTGGGACGTCGATGGCAAGGCGTACATCGACTACGTCCTCTCCTGGGGGCCGCTGGTGCTGGGTCATGCCCCCGCGGTCGTGCTCGAGGCGCTGCAGGAGGTGATGCAGCGCGGGACCTCCTTCGGGATCCCGACGGAGCTGGAGGTGACGTTAGGCGAGCGCGTGCGGGCGATGATGCCGCACGTGGAGCGGCTGCGCTTCGTCTCGAGCGGGACAGAGGCGACGATGAGCGCGATCCGTCTGGCGCGCGCGGCGACCGGGCGCGACGCGATCCTCAAGTTCGACGGCTGCTATCATGGGCATGCCGACTCGTTCCTGGTGAAGGCGGGCTCCGGCGTGGCAACGCTCGGGCTCCCCAATTCTCCCGGCGTGCCGGAGTCGTTGGCCGCGCTGACGCTCACCGCAACGTTCAACGACATCGAGGAGACGACGCAGCTGGTGCGGGCCAACGCCGAGTCGCTCGCGGCGATCATCGTCGAACCGGTGGTTGGAAACTCGGGGCTCATCCCGCCGCAGCCGGGGTTCCTGCAGGCGCTGCGTGCGCTGGCCGACGAGGTGGGGGCGGTCCTCATCTTCGACGAGGTGATGACCGGCTTTCGCGTGGCACTTGGCGGGGCGCGCGAGGTGTTCGGCGTGACGCCGGACCTCACGACGTTAGGCAAGGTGATTGGCGGCGGGCTGCCGGTGGCCGCCTACGGCGGGAAGCAGGCGCTGATGGACCGCGTGGCCCCCAGCGGTCCGGTGTACCAGGCGGGGACGCTCTCTGGAAATCCGCTGGCGATGGCGGGAGGGCTGGCGACGCTCAACGCGCTGACGCCGGAGGTGCACGCGGCGATGGCGGTGCGCACACGGCGACTCGCCGAGGGGGTGGCGACGCTAGCTCGCGAGTGCGACGTGCCATGCACCGCCGGATCCGTGGGGAGCATGTGGGGCTTCTTCCTGCGCGACACAGCGGTGCATTCGTTCGCCGACGCGAAGACCGCGGACGTGGCGCTGTTCAAGCGCTTCTTCCACGAAGCGCTGGCGCGCGGGGTGTACCTCGCCCCTTCGGCGTTCGAGGCGGGGTTCATGTCGGCGGCGCACGATGATGCCGTCATCGACGAGACGCTCGGGATCCTGCGCGAGGCGATGCGCGCGGCGGTGGCGTTGCGGCCGGCGGACGGCGCCTGACGAGTCGCGCGGGACCGGGGATGCGAACGGGCGCTCGTGCTTGGCACGAGCGCCCGTTTGCGCAGAACTCCCATCACTCGGTTGTGGTCGCGAGGCGCCGGCAATGCGCCGGCCGCCTCACGAGGCCGAGGAAGATCAGGGGACCACGAACGACTTGGTGAGGCTGTTGGAGAGGCCGCCAGCGTCGGTAACCGTGAGGGTGGCCGAGTAGGTCCCCGGCGGCCCAACGATGATGCGCTTGATGGCGGAGGTCCACTGCTCGCTGCCGCGCGACGAGACCTTCCAGAGGTACGAGACCACGCCGACATCGTCGGTGGACGACGTGCCGTCGAAGGTGCAGACCTTGTTGGTGGTGCCCACGACGGTCGTGCAGTTGCTGACGGTGAACTTCGCCACCGGCGGCTGGTTGGTGGGCGGCGGGGGCGGTGGCGTCGAGCCGCCGATGTTGCCCACATAGACGAGCAGGTTGGCCGAACCGGTGCCGGGGTTGGTGATCTTCCCGGTCGTGGCATCGGCCTTCATCGCGGCCTCGACCTGTGCGGGCGTCAGCGCCGGGTTCTTTCCGAGATAAAGGGCGGCGGCGCCGGCCGCGTGAGGCGACGCCATCGACGTACCGCTGATGGTGTTGGTTGCGGTGTTCGACCCGATCCAGGCGCTCTTGATGCCCTGGCCCGGGGCGAAGATGTCGGTGCAGGTGCCGTAGTTGGAGAACGAGGCGCGTGCGTCGGTGTTGGTGCTCGCGTTGGTGCTGATGAGCCCATTCACGACGCCACGACGAGCCGGCGACTGCGAGCACGCGTCGGTGTTGCTATTGCCCGAGGCGACGGCGAAGGTCACGCCCGCAGCGACGAGATTGTTCGCGGCGGCGTCCACGGTGCTGCTGGCGGAACCGCCGAGCGATGCGTTGGCGACCGCCGGCGTCTGCTTGTTGGCGATGACCCAGTTGATGCCGGAGATCACGCCAGACCAGGTGCCGGAGCCCGATGCGTCGAGGACGCGCACGGCGTGGAGCGTGACCCCCTTGGCGAGTCCGTACGTGGTGCCGCCGACCGTTGCGGCGACGTGGGTGCCGTGCCCGTTGGCGTCATTCGTGGTGCCGAGCCCGGTGAAGTCCGCGCCGTTGCCAACGCGCCCCGTGAACTCGGTGTGCGTCGCATTGAGGCCGGTGTCGATGATGTAGGCGTGGACGCCGGCGCCCGTATTGGGATAGGTGTAGCTGTTGTTGAGCGGGAGGTTCCGCTGGTCGACACGGTCCTGCCCCCACGAGCCGACGGGCGTCTGCACGCCGAGTGCATGTACCAACCCGTTCTGTTCCACGTACGCGACGTCGGGGCGCCGGCGGAGTTCGGTGACGGCGCCCGGGGAGAGGCGCGCGGCGAAGCCGTTGACGGCGCGATCCCAGCGGGCGGTGACGACCCCGCCGTTGGCGCGCGCCTCGTTGACCGCGTCGCCCTGCGCGGCGGCGTCGCCGGGCGAGCTGAGCACCACGAGGTACTCGTTGGGAACGACCTGCGTGGTCACGTCGCCTTGCGGCACGACGAGCGGCGCGAGGCGCGCACCGCTGGTGGGCGAGGTCGAGTCGGCGCACGCGGTGACGACGAGGCCCACGGTGGCGACCATCAGGAGCGTCTGCTTCACAACACCTCCAGGTTGGGGGGCACGATTCTCCAATTCCTCGCTCGGCCAGCGCATCCCGACGTTAGGCGCCGACGCGGGTCCGTAGCGGAAGTGGTCACGCACGGCCGGTCGGCGCGCTCCGCCCGGTGAACATCACCCCTGCACGAGAGGCGGGTGGCGAGAGCAGGATGGGAGCGAGAAGCGCGCAATCCTATGTAGACAGGGCGCGTTGGTCAATGCACGCGGCGCTTTGCACGGAACACTTTGTCAGCAGCATCATGCCTCACGCCCGAGGCCGTTGCGGATTGTGTGCTGCGTCACAGGAATCCGATGCGCGCGCGCCACGATGCCCGGCACTTCCTGCAGGCACCGCGGGACGCGGCGTCCGGCGCGGGAGCACAGATCCGTGCGGATCGAGCCGATACTTCAGGAAGCGTGAACCAGGTGCCCGCGTCTCCGGGGCCCGGCGCATTGTCCCGCACCCCATTGTCGATGCTTGGCGACCTCTTCAAGCGGTACTTTGCGCCCACCCGAGCGGGCGTTGCGCCTGCCGGCGGCGCACCGGCGCGGACGCGCACGCCTGACGCCCCACGGGCGGCGCGCGAAGCGCCTGACGAGCCGCCGACGGGAGGCGATGCACGTGACGGGGGAGCGGGCGGGACTGCAGCTGGCGGATCGGCGGTCGCGGCCACGCCCGGAGGCGGGACTTCGGCGACGGCGAGTGCCGGGGCCAGCGCGCCGCCGCACGGATTGCAGGCCGTCCCGCGCGATGCGGATGCACGCGAGATGCAGGGGTGGCTCGAGCTCGACGTCCGCACCCGCGTGGCCGAGCTGCGCAACGTGCTGGGGCGCGCGGATCGCGAGACCGACGCGCCGCGCTTCCTCGACGCGCTCCTCGAGTCGTTTGAAGCGGTTGTGCGACAGCCGCCGCTCGCCGCGCAGCGCGCCCTGAGTGTCACGCGCGACGTGAACGCGCCGACGTCCAAGCTCGTGGGGCTGGTCGAGAGCGACCCCGGGCTGGGGCAGGCGCTCCTGCGCTATGCCAACTCAGCCTACTACGCCACCGCGGGGGGGCGAGTCGTGTCCCTGCACGGGGCGGTGCAGCGCGTCGGGACTTCCGGTGTCCACAACGTCGTCCTCAAGACCATGGTCGACGGGATGCTGTGCCGGCCGGGAAGCGCCTACCAGGAACTCGTGAACCTCTCGTGGCAGCACATGGTGCGCGTGGCGCCCATCACGCGCACCTTGGCCCCCGCCTTTGGTGCGGTGCCTGACGAGGCGTATGCGCTTGGCCTGCTGCACGACGTGGGAAAGCTCGTCATCTTCGACCGCCTTGGCGAGCTGCGGAAGGCGCTGCGCCGCGACGTGAAGTTCCCGTCGTCGATCGTCGGCGTCGTGCTGCGCATGCTGCACGAGCCGCTGGGCGGGCTCGCGGCGCTGCAGTGGGGGCTCGGCGCGGGAGTGTCGCACGCGATTGCGACGCATCACCGGTCGCCGGTGCCCGAGATGTACGATCCGCGCTGCGAACTGCTCTACTTCTCGGAGCGCCTCGACCTGGCTCGTGCGCGCGGGCTCCCCGTCGAGCTGGAGCGGTGGTGGAAGGACGGGCTGATCGTGACGCCGTTGGCGACGATCGAGCGCGCGGTGGCCTCGATTCCCGAGGAGGCGGACGAGCCCTCGCTCGCCTGACCGGCGGAGATGCACCTGACGGGTGGTCGTGCGCCTGACGGGCGCCGTACCGTTGGTCCACGCCTGTCGCGGCGCCCGGCCTTCCCCGGACGCCGCTTTGCTTCAGGAGAGGAGCACTGGGCGCGGTGGCGGGAGCGCGTCGCCGTCGGCGTGTACGGTGCGGTCTCGGGCCCACGTGCGCAGCGCTCCCAGCGACTCGGCCATCGTGCGCGAGAGCGGGCGCGTGGCGGACAGTTCGTGGACGATGCGCGCCTGGTTGAGGGGCGCGTCGTCGCTGAACGCCGCGTACTGCGCGGCAACGATCGCCTGCTCGATCTCCGCGCCGCTGAAGCCGTCCGACGCCGCCACCAGGGGCTCGAGCGACAGCGTCGACGGATCGCACCCCCGCTTGCGCAGGTGGATCTCGAAGATCGCGCGGCGTGAGGCGGCGCGCGGCAGGTCGACGAAGAAGACCTCGTCGAAGCGCCCCTTGCGGATGAACTCCGGCGGGAGCGCCGAGACATCATTGGCCGTCGCCACCACGAAGACGTCGCCGCGCCGGTCCTGCAGCCACGACAGGAATCCGCCAAAGACACGACGCGAGACGCCGCCGTCCTCTTCACCCCCAGACGACGCGAACGCCTTCTCGATCTCATCGATCCAGAGGACGATCGGCGCCATGCGCTCCGCCGTGCGCAGCGCGCGCTTGAAGTTCTTCTCGCTGTCGCCGATGTACTTGTCGAAGAGGAGCCCGGGATCGAGCCGCAACAGCGGAAGCGACCACTCGTGTGCGACGGACTTGGCGCTCAGGCTCTTCCCGCACCCTGGGACGCCGAGGAGGAGGATCCCTTTGGGGAACGGGAGCCCGGCCGCCTGCGCGCGCTCCGGTTCGAGCACCGCGGCCCGACGACGCGACAGCCACTCCTTCAACCCTTCGAGCCCCGCGACGCCTGACATCCCGCTTTCGGTCGGCCAGTACTCGAGAAGTCCGTCCTGTTCGACCGCCTGCCGCTTGGCCTCCGTCACGCGCGGGATGTCGGCGGCGCTCAGGGCGCCGTCGACCATGATCAGGCGCGTCAGGATCTTCTCCGCCTCGGTGAGCGAAAGACCGGCGAGGTTATGGAGGAGACGGGCGCGGTCCGAGGGGGTGAGCTCCACGCGCACCGGCATGCGCGCGGCGTTCTCGCGTACGACGCGCTCCATGAGGGCGCGATAGTCCTCGGCTTCGGGGGCGGGGAGCGAGACCACGATGGCGTGCGGACGCAGCGACTCGGGGAGCGTCACGTCGCTCCCCGAGATCACCAGGGCGCCGCGCCGCGTCGCGAACCGCTCCACCACATCGTGCAGGTGTGCCACGACCAGGGGATCCTGCAGGTGCGCGCCGAGGGCGGGGAAGTGGAAGATGCCAGCCCCCTCACGCTCGACGTGCCGAAGGGCGTCCGTCGGAAGGGCGGTATCGTCCGCGAACGGCTCGCCAGCGCCCGCGCCGGCACCGCGTCGCACCCCCTTGGAGCGACGCCACTCGTGATAGTGCAGCGACAGGCGGGAAGCGACGTGTCGCAGGGCCTCCTCGCTCCGCTCGTACTCCCAGGTGTCGAGGACGATCAGGGGGTAGCGAGACCGGATCAGGAGTTCCAGTTCGTCGACGAAGGCAGTGCGCGTCATGGGGGGATTGTGACGTGATCCCCCTAAAGACTGTCCGACTGGTGGGGCGTCACCCACAGGGACCGGCCAATGGCGAGGGGGAGAGTCTTCCCTTCCGTAGGAGGGCCGGTGTTAAACTTCCCCTCCCACTTTCTGGCCAAGCCGCATGCCGAAGTCGAGTCGCACCGCCACCATCACCGCCGAGAACGCCGCGGTCGAGACGCCGCGCTCCCACGCCGATCGCATGTTCCGCGCGGCGCAGGAGTGCATTCGCCAGCGCCAGCGCTATGCGCGTCTGGTCGACCACGGCGCGCACGACGACGAACAGCAGGGGGCGCTGCGGATCGCCTGCATCTGCGACGACGTGCTCGTCGCGAGCGCGAAGTCGTACGAGGAGGTGACGGGGCTGACGCTCCATCGCGAGGAAGACTGGTGGCACAAGGCCAACTCGCTCTGGCACGCGTCGCGGGAATACAGCCGTCGTCATCAGGGGTGCGACCAGACCAGCAAGAAGCTCACGAACCACTCGCCGCAGCGCCTGCGCGAACTGGCGGTCGACTACGAGTTCGAGGCGTCGGCGCTATTGGCACTGCAGCATGCCGTGTCCGCCTATCGGAAGGCGGCGCCGGATGCGGAACTCGAGCCGAACGGGGCGGCGCGAGTCGCCTGAGCCGAGCCCTTCGCCGGGTTCTCGAGCGCGCTCCTCCCGGGGCGCGCTTTCGCTTTCCATGAACTCGTCATGGCTCGGACGGTGAGGAACCCCGGTGGTCCGGAACGGTCTCGCAGCCCCGCCCGTTGGCCGGGTGCAACCACCCCTCGCCATGCCGACGCACACTCTCACTGCCTCGCTTCACCTTCCGCTCCCGATCGAGCGCGTCTTCGCCTTCTTCGGCGAAGCGGAGAACCTGGGACGAATCACCCCGCCCGAGATGGGCTTCGAGATCCGGACGCCGCGTCCGATCGTGATCCGTGAAGGGACGCTGATCGACTATACGATCCGCCTGCACGGAATCCCGATGGGGTGGCAGACGCTGATTTCGCGGTGGAACCCGCCGTTCGAGTTCGTCGACGAGCAACTCAGGGGGCCGTACGCACTCTGGCACCACACGCATCGCTTTCGTGCCGACGGTGCTGGGGGGACGTTCATCGACGACGAAGTGCGCTACCGCCTCCCGCTCTCGCCGCTGGGCGACCTCGCGCACCCGCTGGTGCGACGCCAGCTGGACCGGATCTTCAGCTATCGCACGGAGGCCGTGCGCCGGATCCTGATGGGCGGGTCGCCGGGCGTCGCGGCCTAACGAACGCACGCCCCGTTCGTCCAAGGGCTCGACTCGTCCCGCCGCGAGGGCGCCGGGGCGCTCAGCGCCGCACCTTGCGGCGGGAGGGCACGACCGTCGGGGCGGGAGGGCGCCGATGCGTTTGTGGCCCGGGCGCACTGGCGCGAGCCTGTGCACGAGCGGAACGTAGGCGCAGTTCGTACGTACACCGTGCACACGGGGAACGAGCACCCGACGACGCGGGGGGACGGGATTGGATCGACTGGTCGAGCTGCTGTTCAAGTACCGACCGTTCGCCTTCGCGAAGGGGACGCTCGCGTTCGCCTCCGCCGTTCCGGGGTGGGCCATCGCGCTGGCCGGGGCGTTGGCGGCGGTGCTGGCGGTGACGACGTACGCACGTCACGCGGGTGACCTGACGACGCGGTCGCGGTGGGCGCTGGGCGCGCTGCGCGTCGTGGCGATCGCCGCGCTCACGCTGGCGCTCGCACGGCCGGTGCTCGTGCTCAGCAGCTCGATCACGCAGCGCAACGTGGTGGCGGTCGTGGTCGACGACTCGCGGAGCATGCAGGTGCGCGACCTGGATGGCGGCTCGCGCGCCGATGTCGTGCGGCGGCTGGCGGGCGGCCCGGACTCGACCCTCCTGCGCGCGCTCGCCGATCGATACCAGCTGCGCGTCTTTCGGTTGGGTGGCGGCGGGCGACTGGCCGACGCCTCGGCGATCACCTTCGACGGAACGCGGACGCGCCTGGCGTCGTCGCTTCTGCGCATCGAGGACGACCTCAGCGGCGTGCCGACCGCCGGGATCGTGCTCTTGAGCGACGGGGCCGACAACTCGGCGGGAGCGCCGGGCGACGCGGCGGTGAGCGAGCAGCTCCTTTCGCTGCGCGCGCGCCGCATCCCGGTGTACACGGTGGGGCTCGGGCGCGAACGCTTCGAGCGCGATATCGAGGTGGCGCGCGTCGATGCGCCGCGCACGGTCCTTCGCAGCGCGTCGCTTTTCGTGCAAGTCGTCCTGGTGCAACGCGGCTACGGCGGCGGCCGGATCCCCGTGGTGGTGGAGGACTCGGGGCGAATTGTCGGGACGGCGACGGCGGTCCTGCCGCGGGATGGAGAAGCCGTGTCGGTTCGCATCCGTGTGCCGGCCACCGAAGTCGGGGCGCGCCTCCTGCGCGTGAAGGTGCCGGCGCAGGCCGGCGAGATGATCGCCGAGAACAACGAGCGCTCGACGATGGTGGTCGTGCGCGACCGGCGCGAGAAGATCCTGTACGTGGAAGGGGAGCCGCGCTTCGAGCTCAAGTTCCTGCGGCGCGCGGTGGAGGCGGACGGCAACATCCAGCTGGTCACGCTCCTCCGCTCGGCCAAGGACAAGTACCTGCGACTCGGCGTCGACGATTCCCTCGAGCTGGCGGCCGGCTTCCCGCGGACCCGTGAGGCGCTGTTTGCCTACCGCGCGGTGGTGCTGGGGAGCGTGGAAGCGTCGTTCTTCACCGCCGACCAACTGCGAATGCTGGGGGACTTCGTCAGCGAGCGCGGGGGCGGGCTCCTGGCGCTCGGGGGGCGGGACGCGTTAGGCGAGGGCGGTTATGGCGGGACGGCGGTGAGTGACGCCCTCCCGCTCGAATTGCAGGGAGTGCCTGGGGACGCCCCGATCGTGACGACCCTGCGGGCGACCCCGACGGTGGCGGCGGCCGGTCATCCCGCGTTGCAGCTCGCGGAAAACGACAGCGCGTCGAAGGCGCGGTGGGCGACCATCCCGGCGCTGACCTCGGTGAACCGGCTGGGGCGCCCCAAGCCCGGAGCGACCATCCTGCTGAACGGGATGGCGAGCGATGGCGTCACGTCGCGCCCCCTGCTGGCCGTGCAGCGCTACGGCCGGGGGAAGGCGATCGTCTTTGCCGCCCAGGACTCGTGGCTCTGGCAGATGGACGCGCAGGTGGCGGTCGACGACCAGACGCACGAGACGTTCTGGCGGCAGATGCTGCGCTGGCTGGTGAGCGACGTCCCGGATCGCGTCGAGGGGGTGGTCTCCGAGGAGAGCGGGCCGGGTGAGGGGATCGCGCTGCGCGCCGAGGTGAGTGACTCCGCCTTTCGAAAGGCGAACGGGGCCACGGTCGTGGGGACCGTCACGACACCGGGCGGTGTCTCACAGGATGTGGCACTGGAGTGGGCGGTGGAGCGCGACGGCGAATACCGCACGACGTACGTCCCGGAGGGGAACGGTGTGCACGCGGTGCGGTTGCGCGCCGTGATCGGGGGCGACACGATCCCGGGCGAAGCGACCTACGTGCGCGTCGCGCCGCCGACGCAGGAGTACTTCGGGGCCGAGATGCGCCCGACGATGCTGCGGCAGATCGCGGAGGAGACCGGCGGGCGCTTCTACCCGGCGTCGGAGGCAGGTGAAGTGGCCAAGGACATGGTGTACAGCGCGAGTGGAGCGACGGTGGTGGAGAAGAAGGACCTGTGGGACGCGCCCGCGCTGCTGGGCCTCGTCCTCCTCGCCCTCGGCGGGGAGTGGGCGCTGCGCAGGCGGCGGGGGGTGGCGTGATGCGTCGCGTCGTCGGGACGGTCGGGGGCGCGTTGCTGCTGGCGGCGATGCCCGCGGGCGTGGTCGCCGCGCGCGCGGGCCTGGTGCAGGCGAACGCGGCGCCGCGCACGGCGATGCTCCTCGTGGCGGGGGTTGGCGGTGAGAAGCGCCTGTCCGACGCCTACTACGGTTACGCGACCGCCGTCGCCACCGTCGCCTCGACCCGCTTCGGCATTCCCGATTCGCTCGTCGTGGTGCTCGCCGAGGATTCCACGCGTGCGCGCGTCCGGGGACGTTCCACGAGGGAGCAGGTCCTCGCGTCGATTCGCCGGCTCTCGTCAGGCATGACGCCGGGCGACCGGCTGGTGATTGTCCTGTTCGGGCACGGTTCGGCGCAGGGCGAGGAGTCGCGCTTCAACGTCCCGGGGCCCGACCTATCCGCCGCGGACTTCGCGACGGCGCTGGCCCCGCTGCGCGAGGTTGGGGTGCTCGTCGTCAACACGACGAGTGCGAGCGGCGACTTCGTGAAGGCGCTGGCCGGGCCGATGCGCGTGGTGGTGACGGCGACGCGGACGGTCCGCGAGCAGAATGAGACGATGTTTCCCGCGAACTTTGTCGCCGCGCTCACCGACGCATCAGGGGCGGCCGACAGCGACAAGGATGGGCGCGTGAACCTCCTCGAGGCCTTCACGTACGCCCGGCGCGAGGTGGAACGCGTCTTCGAGCAGGGGAATCGCATCGCCACGGAGCACGCCGTTCTCGATGATGACGGCGACGGCGTCGGACACAGCGACGCGAGCGAGAAGGGGCCCGACGGACCACGGGCGCGTGCCCTGTTCCTCGAACCCGCCGGTGGTGCCACGCTGGCCGCCGATCCGCGCGCGGCGAAGCTGCTGGCCGAGCGACGCGAGGTGGAAGGGCGACTCGAGGCGCTGCGCGCGCGTCGCACGACAATGAGCGAGGACGCCTACCAGAAGGCGCTCGAGCCGCTCATGATCGAGCTGGCGGAGAAGGCGCGCGCGCTCAAGGCGCTGGAGGGCAGGAAGCCGTGAGCGCACTTCGTCGTTGGGGGCTCGTCGCCCTGCTGGTCTGCATGCCACCGGTGGCCTGCGCGCAGGACGCCGATCCGGCGTCACTCGCCACGCGCGCGGTCGCTGCGCGGCAAGGGGGGCGCTACGACGACGCGATCAAGCTCGCCCGCGAGGCGCTCGCGCGCGACAGCACGCACGTGGTGGCGACGCGCGTCCTGATGCGTGCGCTCACCGACGTGGGGCGGCACGCCGAAGTGATCGAGGCAGGGGAGCGATTCCGGCGCGCCACGAACGGAGCGCGCGACGCGGACGTGCTGCTCGGCGATGCGCATCGCGCGCGGGGCGACGTGGCGGCGGCGCGGGCGGCGTACGAACGAGGGCGTGGCGGGCGCGACTCGCTCACTGCGCGGTTGCAACTGGCGATGCTTGCGCTCGAAGGCGGGGCGCGCGACGAGGCGATGCGCGCGTTCGACTCCTTCATCGACACGTACAACAGCGCTCGCGCGCGACTCACGGCGGACGAGTTGCGTGCGGTGGCAGTGGCGTGCCGCGTGCTCGGCCGCAATGATCCGCAGCTGTTCAAGGACGCCCTCAAGGCATACGACGAGTCCATAGCGGCCGACTCCACCAACCTCGAGACGCGCACCGAACTGGGCTTCCTCTTCCTCGAGAAGTTCAACGCCGCGGACGCGCGGACGATGTTCGAGGGCGTGCTCAAGGTGAATGCGCGCCATCCGCGGGCGCTACTCGGGATGTCGCGGGTCCTCTCGTTCGATGGCCGGGGCGATCCGTCGTCCTACGTGCGGCAGTCGCTGGAGGTGAATCCGGGTGACCCGGACGCGCGCGCCGTATCGGCGCTCCTCCTCATCGATGTCGAGCGCTACGACGATGCCGCGAATGAGGCGATTCGCGGACTCGCCGCCGATACGGGGGCCGCCCCGCCGCTGGTGGCGCTCGCCGCCGCGCGCTGGCTTTCCGGCGATTCGGCGAACTTCCAGCGCGCGCTCGCGCGCGCGCATGCGCGACTGGTCGGATCGGCGGACGCCGAGGTGACGCTGGCCGACGTGGCGGCGCGCAATCGGCTGTATCGCGACGCCACCGCCTTCGCCGCACAGGGCGTGGCGCGCGACCCCAGGGCGGCGCGCGCGCTGGCGTTGTTAGGCGTCAACCAGCTGCGCATCGGACAGGTGGCCGACGGGAAGGCGAACCTCGACCGCGCCTTCGCGATCGACCCCTACGACGTGTGGGCGAAGAACACGCTCGACCTGCTGGACACCTTCGATGGCTATGCCGAGGTGCGGACGCCGCGCTTCGTTCTCGTGATGGAGAAGAAGGACGCGCCGCTCCTGTCGCTCTATGCGGGCCCCTTGGCGGAGATGGCGTTCGACTCGCTCTCCGCTCGCTACGGCTACCGCCCGACGGAGCCGGTGCGCATCGAGTTCTTCCGCAGTCACGCCGACTTCTCCGTGCGCACGGTGGGGCTGGCGGGGCTGGGGGCGCTGGGGGTCTGCTTCGGGCCGGTGGTGGCGATGGATTCGCCCGCGGCGCGGAAGGTGGGGGAGTTCAACTGGGGCTCGACGCTCTGGCACGAGGTCGCGCACACCTTCACGTTAGGCGCGACGGCGAATCGCATCCCGCGGTGGTTCTCGGAGGGGCTTTCGGTGCTCGAGGAACGGCGCGCCCGTCCCTCGTGGGGGAGCGACGTCTCGCCGGACTTCCTCGCGGCCTACGCGGGCGGGATGCTGGCGCCCCCCTCACGCATGAACGACGGTTTCATGCGGCCGCGCTTTCCGCAGGAAGTCATCCTCTCGTACTACCAGGCGTCGCTCATCGCCGAGTGGATCGAGGAGCTGAAGTCGATGGCGGGGATCCGCGCGATGCTCGCCGCCTACGCACGCGGCGCGAACACGGCGACGATCGTGCGCGACGTACTCGGCTACGACATGGCGGCGTTCGACCGTGAGTTCGACCGGTGGATCCGGGCGCGCTTCGCCCGCGAATTCGCCGCGGTGTCGATGGAGGGAGGGAAGGGTGCCGGGCATGATGAGGGGATTCGCTGGAACGGCCCGTTCGCAGACGCGATGCGCGCGGCGACGGCGGCGGCCGAGCGCCAGCGATGGGATGAGGCCGTGCGCGAACTGGAGCGCGCGAAGGGACTGTTCCCGGCGTACGCCGGCGAAGACTCTCCCTACCGCACCCTGGCCGAGATCCACCTCACGCGCGGCGACAGCGCCGGCGCCACGCGCGAGCTGCAGGCGATGACGCTGCGCAACGAGCTGGCCTTCGACGCCAATGTGCAGCTGGCGGCGTTGGCACAGGCTCGGCGCGACTCCGCCGGGAGCGCCGCGGCGCTCGAACGCACGCTCTTCATCTCGCCGTTCGACCTCGGCATCCACGAACGTCTCGCGGAGCAGGCGGGGCGGATGGGGCGCCACACGGTGGCCATTCGCGAGCGACAGGCGGTACTGGCGCTCGACCCGCCGGATCGCGTGGAGGCGCTCACCCAGTTGGCGCGTGCGTATGCCGAGGCGGGCGAGGTGGCGCAGGCGCGGCGCGAGGTCCTGCGGGCACTCGATCTCGCTCCCAACTACGAGAAGGCACAGGCACTCCTCCTCTCGCTCCAGGAGAAACGGCCATGAGACGCTGGCAACGGTGGGCCTTCGCCGCGGCGGTGCTCGTTCCCGCGCTCGCCCTCACCGCGCAGGGCTTCCGGCGCGGACGCCGATCCCCCGGGCGCGACCCGGAGGCCAACGTGACCTACGACGGGCGCTTCACCTTCGTGCGCATGAAGTTCGAACCGTTAGGCGGTGGTTGGGACCTCAAGTGGGACCACGACTATCCGCGGGCCGAGAACCACTTCATGAAGATCCTCTCCGAGCTGACGACGGTGAAGCCGCAGCTCGAGGGGAGCAACATCTTCGCCTTCGACAGCCCCGAGCTCTTCAAGTACCCGGTGGCCTACGTCTCCGAGCCGGGATTCTGGACCATGACGGAGGCGGAGAAGGCCGGCATTCAGGCATACGTGCAGAAGGGCGGGTTCCTGATCTTCGACGACTTCGTCGGGAACCACTGGTACAATTTCGAGCGGCGCTGGCAGGAGGCCTTTCCCGGCCTCACGCTCGTGAAGCTGGATCGCACGCACCCCATCTTCGACTCGTTCTATCACATCGAATCGCTGGAGATGTCGCACCCGAACTACCCCGTGCAGTCGGAGTTCTGGGGAGCGTATGAGGACAACGACCCGTCCAAGCGACTGGTCATGATCGCCGACTACAACAACGACATCGGCGACTACATGGAGTGGTCCGACGAGGGATTCCTCCCGATCGCGCTGACCAACGAAGCTTACAAGCTGGCCGTGAACTACGTCGTCTACGCCATGACGCACTAGGCGAGCGATACGCCGGACGATTCACCACTCGCTGCGAATCCCCCAACCGAGGAACCCGTGTCGACGACAGCCCCGGAAGGCGTTGCCCTCGAAGCCCCCGACGATCTCGCCCTGGCCGACAAGCTGCGGGGCGGGCAGCAGCAGATCATGGCCGAGCTGCGCAAGCTCATCATCGGGCAGGAGCACGTGGTGGAGCAGGCGCTCACCGCACTGTTTGCGGGGGGCAACTGCCTCATCGTGGGCGTCCCCGGGCTGGCCAAGACGCTCCTGATCCATACGATGGCGCAGGTCCTGGACCTGCGCTTCTCGCGCATCCAGTTCACCCCGGACCTGATGCCGTCGGACATCACGGGGACGGACATCATCCAGGAGGACCCGGAGACCGGACGGCGCCGCATGGCGTTCGTGCCCGGACCCATCTTCGCCAACATCGTCCTGGCCGACGAGATCAATCGCACCCCCCCCAAGACGCAGTCCGCGTTGCTCGAGGCGATGCAGGAGCATCGCGTGACGGTGCAGGGGCGTACCTACAAGCTGGAAGAGCCGTTCTTCGTCTTCGCGACGCAGAACCCGATCGAGCTGGAGGGGACGTACCCGCTGCCGGAGGCGCAGCTCGACCGCTTCATGTTCCAGGTCGTCATCGACTACCTGAGCGAGGACGATGAACTCAAGGTCGTGCAGACGACGACGGCGATCCAGAATCACGTCTTCAGGCACGCGATCACCGGCCCCGACATCATCGCCTTCCAGCGGCTCGTCAGGCGCGTGCCAGTGGCCGACTCGGTCGCGCGCTACGCCGTGCACCTGGCGCGGGCGAGCCGCCCGACGTCGCCGACGGCGCCAGACTTCATCAAGCAGTGGGTGACGTACGGGGCCTCGACGCGTGCGGCGCAGTACCTCGTGCTCGGCGGCAAGGCGCGCGCCCTCATGCAGGGGCGTTACCACGTCTCGTTCGACGACATCAAGGCGCTGGCCGCTCCGGTGCTGCGGCACCGCATCCTCACGAACTTCCACGCACAGTCGGAACGCGTGACCACCGACCAGATCGTCGCGAAGCTGGTGGACGCAGTCCCGCTCCCGAAGGCGAGGCTCTAGGCCATGACCGTGCCGAGCGCCGCGGCTACCGGCAGCCGCAACGACAGCACGCAACCCGGGGTTCGATTCATCGACCCGGCGGCTCTGGCGCGTATCGGCAACCTCGAGCTCGTGGCGCGGTGGGTGGTGGAGGGATTCATCTCCGGGCTGCACCGCTCGCCGCACCTGGGCTTCTCCACCGACTTCGCCGAGCATCGTCCGTACGCCCCCGGCGACGACATTCGCCACATCGACTGGCGCGTGTACGCGCGCACGGAGCGCTATTACCTGAAGGAGTTCGAGGCGGAGACGAACACCAACTTCATGGTGCTCCTCGACGTCTCGGCGTCGATGGGGTATGGCTCGGCGGGGATCACGAAGCTCGACTACGCCAGGTTCCTCGCGGCGAGCCTCACGTACTTCTCGCATCGCCAGCGGGACCGCGTGGGCCTCGCGACGTTTGGGGACGACCTTGTTGAGTATGTCCCGCCGTCGGCCAAGCACCTTCCGCAGGTGCTCTTCGCGCTCGATCGTGCCCAGGCGCGCGGACGCGGCGGGCTGGCGCGCCCGCTGGCCAAGATCGCCGAGAGCCAGCGCCGGCGCGGATTCATGCTCCTCCTGTCCGACCTGTATGAGGAACCCGATCGTGTGATCTCGGCGCTCGGTCCGCTCCGCGATGCCGGGCACGACGTGATCGTCATGCACCTGCTCGATCCACGCGAACGGACGTTCGACTTCAGCGAGGCGTCGACGTTCGAGGATGTGGAGAGTGGAGTGCGGCTGCCGGTCGTCCCTTCCCGACTGCGCGCGGAGTACCAGCGACTGGTGTCCGAGCACGTGGCGACGCTGCAGCGGCGACTCGGGGAGCATCGGATCGATGCGATGTTCGTGGACATCTCGCAGCCGCTGGATGCACTCCTGTTCGAGTACCTCGTGCGCCGCGAACGCCTGCGGACCGTGAAGTAGCCGGATCGCGATGCAGCTCTCCTTCCTCGCCCCCCTCTTTGCGGCCGCGTTGGCGGCGATCGGCATCCCGATCCTGGTGCACCTCGTGCACAAGGAGCGGAAGGACGCCGTTGCCTTCCCGTCGCTCATGTTCCTGCAGCGCACGCCGTACCAGCACGCGAGTCGGCAACGCATCCGCGATTGGCTCCTCTTCGCGGCGCGGTGCCTGATCATCGCACTCCTCGCGGCGGCGTTCATGCGGCCGGTCTTCGCGCGCACGGCGCAGTCGGCGCCCAACGCGGGGGGCGAGACCGAGGTCGTCGTCCTGCTCGACCGGTCGCTGAGCATGCGGTACGGCACGCGGTGGCGCAGCGCGCAGGATGCGGTGCGCAAGCGCATTGCATCGTTGGGGCGCGGGGACCAGCTCACGCTCGTTCCCTTCGACGTGCGGGCGACGGCCGTGAACGATGCGTCGTCGGAGGCGACGGTGCTGCGCGCTGCGTTGGACACGATCCAGCCGGTGGATGCCGGAACGCGCCTCGCGCCGGCCGTCGGGCTGGCCCGTCGACTGCTGGGCGTGTCCAAGTTGCCGAAGAAGGAGCTGGTTGTCGTGAGCGACTTCCAGCGCAGCGCATGGGATCTCGGGGACGATGTCGCGATGCCGCCGGCCACGACGATCGTCCCGATCGATGTCTCGACGGATAGCGTGGTGGATCGCTCCGTGCGATCGATCGAGATGCGACGCGATCCTGCGGCACCGGGCGAGCGCGTGATCGTGGCGGCGCGCGTCCTGAACGTGGGGGCCGCGGCGAAGGGTGTTTCGGTGCAGCTGGAGATCGCCGGACGCGTGGTGGAGGCGCGGACACTCGACCTTCCGGCGGATGGCGGCGGCACGGTCGCCTTCGCGCCCGTGGCGGTGCCGGCAGACGGTGCCCCCGCGCGCATCGTGCTCGCCCCCGATGCCCTGACCGCCGATGATGCCTTCCACTTCGTGCTGCGTCGCTCGGCGTCGCTCGGCGTGCTCCTCGTGACGCACCCGGACGCATCGGCCGATCGTGCGGTCTTCGCCGCACGCGCGCTGGCCATCGGCGACCAGCCCGCCTTCGACGTGAAGACGACGAGCGCGAGCCGGGTGACGGGCGCCGATCTCGATGGTCGACGCTTGTTGTTCCTGAATGACGCAGGGTGGCCGGCGGGGATCGGGGCCGCGCGATTCCTCTCGTTCGTGGGGGAGGGAGGCGGCGTGCTCAACGCCCTCGGCGAGCGCTCGTCGCCGCGCGGATGGCCCGCGCCGGCGGCGTCACTCCTCCCGGGCGAGATCGGGACGCCGACGGATCGGCTGGGAGAGCGTGGTGCGGTGCTGGGATACCTGGATCGGTCGCACCCGGCGCTGTCGGTCTTTGGAGGGGCGCGCAGCGGCGACCTCTCGGCGGCGCGCTTCTTTCGGTATCGCCCGATCCTCGCCCAGGAGGGGGTGCTGGCTCGCTTCGACGACGGCGCGGCCGCTCTCGTGGAGCATCGGGTCGGGCGCGGGCGCATCCTCACGTGGGGGAGCAGCCTGGACGGCTTGTGGAACGACCTGCCGCGCCAGGCGGTCTTCCTCCCGTTCCTGCAGCAGCTGGCGCAGTACGCCGCGTCGTATCGTCCCCAACGTTCGTCGTTCGCCGTCGGCGAGTCGGTAGACCTGCGCGACGGGATGTCCGGCGACAGCGCCGCGCTCGCGTCGGCGCGCTTCAGCGTGATTGCGCCTGACGGCGCCAGGCTGGGCGTCGGCGGGGCGGGCGAACCGACAGCGCTCGAACTGCGTCGTGCCGGGTGGTACGAAGTGCGTCGGTCGGGAGCGCCAAACGATCGGGCGCGCCTGGTCGCCGCGAATCCCGCCGCGGCCGAGCTCGAGTTTTCGACCTTCGATCCTGCGCGCCTCTCGA
Organism: Gemmatimonadaceae bacterium; assembly: GCA_046327755.1. Taxonomy (GTDB): domain Bacteria; phylum Gemmatimonadota; class Gemmatimonadetes; order Gemmatimonadales; family Gemmatimonadaceae; genus SCN-70-22. The sequence goes on along the minus strand of JAXLXW010000004.1, from coordinate 90,736 downwards.
ACGCGCTCGCTCCTGCGGGCGCCTTCGCGGACGCTGCGGCGCCCGTGGATCGAGTGCAGCAGTTGCTGGACCAGGAACGGACGCAATCGATCTGGTGGTACCTTCTGGTGGTGACGGCGCTCGTCCTGCTGGCCGAAGGGCTCCTGGCCAGCCGTGTGTCGCGCCGTCGGTTACAGCCGAGGTAGGAGACGCACCATGGCCACGTTCGCCGAACCGACGGTCCCCGGGACGCCCCCGTTCATGGTCGCACTGCAGCGCATCCGACGGCGCTGGCGCTGGCGGCACGCGGCGGTTGGCTTGGCGATCACCCTCGTCGCAGTGCTGTTCGCCTTTGGCGCGGCGGCGGCGGCGCTGCAAGCGGCACGCTTCACGCCGGAGAGCGTGCGCGTCGTGCGTTGGTTGCTTGGAGGGTTGGCGCTCCTCGTCGGTGGGCGGTGGATCGTGTGGCCACTCGTCAGGCGCATCCCGGACGCGCGCCTCGCGCTGTACGTGGAGGAGCGCGTCCCCGAGTTGGGGGGGGCGGTGCTGAGTGCCGTCGAGGTCGCGGCAACCGCGCTGCCTGACGAGGCGCGCTCGCCGCTCCTCACGCAGGGCCTGTTTGCCGACGCCGCGCGGCGTCTCACGCGCACCCCGTCCGTTTCGCAGCTCGAGCGGACCTCGACGCAGCGGGCGCTCGCGCTCAGCGTCGTTGCACTCGCCTCCGCGGTGGCGCTCGTGCAGCTGGGGCCGTCGTGGATAGGACAGTCGGCGCGGCTGCTCCTGTCGCCGTGGCGCGACGTGGAGGCGGCGCCAGTGTACGCGATCGACGTCTCACCGGGCGATGCGACGATCGCGCGCGGAAGCGACTTCGAGATCTCGGCGGCGTTGCTGGGATTCAAGAGCGATGTCGTGGAGCTCAGCGTGCGTCGTGGGGCGAACGGCGAGTGGGAGCGCCTGTTGATGGGGTCTGGAAAGGACTCGACGCGCTTCACTGCGCGGTTGTTCGACATCGGGGAGAACGTCGAGTACTTCGTGGAGTCGAGCGGCGTGCGCTCCGCGCCGTTCACCCTTACCGTGCGCGACCTGCCGGCGGTGAAGCGCACCGATCTCGAGCTGCAGTACCCGGCCTACACGGGGCTGGCGACCGAGCAACTGGAGGATGTCGGTGACATCGCTGCCGTGAAGGGGACGCGCGCGACCGTGCGGGTACGGGCTACGCGCGCGGTGCGAGGAGGGCGCATCGTCCTTGGCGGTGACTCCTCCATCGTCCTCACGCGCCTCGACGACAGCACACTGGTCGGGAGCCTCGGCGTGCGACGGGATGACTTCTATCGCATCGAGCTGGAGGCCATGGATGGCACGCGCGTGGCCGGGAACGTCGACTACGTGATCGATGCGATGGAGGATCGCGCGCCGCAGGTGCAGATGCGGAAGCCTGGGCGCGATGTGCGCCCGTCGAGCGTCGAGGAGGTACTGGTCGAGGCGGAGGCGACCGACGACTATGGCGTGGGGAAGCTCGAGCTGCACTATCAAGTGAACGGCGGCGAGGAGAAGGTCGTTGTGCTCAGCGAAGGGCGCGGACGGCGCCCGCGCGAGCTGAGCGCCGGGCACACGCTCTTCCTCGAGGAGATGTCGCTGCAGCCGGGCGACGTGATCGCGTACTACGCCAAGGCATGGGACAACGACGCGGTGTCGGGGACCAAGAGCGCATCGACCGACATCTACTTCCTCACGGTGCGCCCCTTTGATCGCGAGTACAAGCAGAGCCAGCAGGCGGGGGGCGGTGGTGGGGGCCAGCAGGGGGAGAACCCGGGGACGCTCGTGGCGCGACAGCGCGAGATCATCGCGGCGACGTTCAAGTCGCAGCGCGACCGCCCCAAGGTGGAGAGTGCGGAGTTCCGCTCCGACGTGACGACCATCCTGCTCGCGCAGCGCAAGCTGCGGGAGGACGTCCAGCAGACGCTCACCCGGCTCAAGCGCCCGGCCGTGCAGGCGACGGACACGACGTTCAAGACCATGGCCGAGCTCATGCCGCGCGTCCTGGCGGAGATGTCGGACGCGGAAACGCAGTTGAGCGGGCGCAAGCTCGCCGAGGCGCTGTCGCCGGAACAGCGTGCGTTGCAGCTGCTGGAGCGCGTCGATGCGCTGTTCAAGGAAGTGCAGGTGAGCCTGCAGAACGGCGGCGGCGGCGGGGGCGGGGGTGGCAACGCCGAGGCGGAGGATCTCGCCGACCTGTTCGAGTTGGAGACCGACAAGCTGCGCAACCAGTACGAGCAGGTGCAGGGATCGCAGCAGGAGCAGGCGCAACGCGAGGTCGATGAGACGCTGGAGCGCCTGAAGCGGCTGGCTGCCCGCCAGCAGCAAGAGAACGAACGGGCGCGCCAGCGACTGCAGGGCGCGCCGTCGAGCGGCGGCGCGGGCGGCGGCTCCCAACGCCAGATGGCCGAGGAGGCCGAGCAGTTGGCACGTCGCCTCGAACGTCTCGCGCGCGAGCAGCAGTCCCCGGAGATGCAGGAAACGGCGCGGGCGCTGCAGGACGCGGCCAACGACATGCGACGGCAAGCGACCAGCCAGGGGCAGGGCGGGAGTGCGCGCGGCTCGGCGGCCCAGCAACGGCTGGACGAGGCGCGGCGCCTGCTCGAGCAGTCGCGCGGCGCACAGTCGGCGCGCGGGATGCAGGGCGCGGCGGAGCGCGCGCAGCGCCTCGCCGAACAGCAGCGCGACGTGCGCGAGGAAGTGCGCCGACTGGGGGACGCGGCCGATCGCAGCGGACGCCTGGAGCGTCTCGACGCGCGAAAGGAGCAGATGGCGCGCGAGGTCGAACAGCTGGAGCAGGAACTCGATCGCCTGTCGCGGGAGGCGCTGCGCGACCGCGGCGAGGGCGCCGGGGCCTCCCGCCAGCTGCGTGATGCCGCCAACGAGATCCGGCGCAAGCGCATTGACGACATGATCACCGCCTCGCGCGACTTCGTGCGGCGTCAGTCCAAGGACGTCGTGGAGAACTTCGAGGGAGAGATCGGGCAGGCGCTCGACTCGCTGTCCGCGCAAGTCGCGCGCGCGGCCTCGGGTGCCGCGAGCGACAGCACGCAGCGGCGCGCACGCTCCTTGGCGCAGGCTCGCGACCTCGTGCGTTCACTGGCCTCGCTCGACGAGCGCATGCGTGAACGGACGGGCGGCCGAACCGGCGAATCCGCCGGCGATCCATCGGGTGCGCAGCCCTCGCCTAACGGTTCCCAGGGGCAGCGGAGCCAGTCCGGCCAGCAAGGCCAGCAAAGCCAGCAAGGCCAGCAAGGCCAGCAAGGCCAGCAAGGCCAGCAAGGCCAGCAAGGCCAGCAGGGCCAGCAGGGCCAGCAGGGCCAGCAGGGCCAGCAGGGCCAGCAGGGCCAGCAGGGCCAGCAGGGCCAGCAGGGCCAGGGCGGGCAGGGCAGCCAGAGCGGACAAGGCGGCCAGGGGCGTCAGGGTACGCCGGGGCAGGCGGGAGGGGGCGCCGGCCAGCGTGGCGGCGCTCCGCTGCCCACGCCTAACGGCGGCCAGATGGGTGGATCGGGGCAGGGAGGTCCCGCGGGTGGACGCCTCTCCCCTGAGGACGCGCGTCAGTTCTCTCGCGAGCTGCGCGGCGAGCGTGAGAGCGCCGAGGCGCTTCGACGCGGGCTCGCGCAGGACGGCATCTCCACGGGCGATCTCGATCGGCTCATCGGCCGCTTGCGATCGCTGGAGTCCGGACGTTCCTTCAACGATCCGGAGGAACTGGCGCGCCTGCGCGTCTCCGTGTTGGAAGGGTTCAAGGAGTTCGAGTTCTCCCTGCGGCGCCAGCTGGGGGAGCGCGAACGTGAGGGGCCGGTGCTCGGTGGCGGGAACGACGTGCCGCCCGGGTATCGCGACCTGGTGAGCGAGTATTTCCGCTCGCTCTCGCGGAAGGGAAAGCCCTGAGGCGCTCGCGTGATACCTTCATCCCTTCATCCACCCCTCGATCGACAGGACCCATGTCTCACGTGCACGTGATCCGCACCACCCGTCCCGAAGCGACGGAGTACGCCCCGTACTACGGCGGCTACGTAGGCCACGTTCCCACCGGCGACGTCGTCGAGACGCTATCGACGCAAGGCGAAGGCACGCTGGCCTTCCTTCGCACGATCAGTGAAGAGGCGTCGCTGGCTCGCTACGCCCCGGGCAAGTGGAGCATTCGCGAGGTGGTGGGACACATCATCGACGCCGAGCGCATCTTCACGTACCGCGCGCTTCGCTTCGCACGCAACGACGAGACGGCGCTCGCCTCGTTTGACGAGAATGCCTACATCACCAACGCCAGCTTCGACGATCGAACGCTGGCCTCGCTGAGCGACGAGTTCGAGGCGGTTCGCCGCGCCACGGTCCTTCTCTTCGCGTCACTCAACGCGACGGAATGGATGCGTCGCGGCATCGCCAGCAACAACGCGATGTCGGTGCGCGCCCTGGCGTGGGTGACGGCGGGGCACGAGCTGCACCACGTCGGCATCGTGAAGACGCGCTACCTGTGAGCGCGCCGGAAGCGTGGTTGCGGGGCCCCGTGGCAGGGATTGCGCCGCTCTTGCAGCCGGCGGCGCACGCCTTCCTGCAGATTGGAGAGGAACTGGCGCGCCTCCTCCCCTCATGCACGGCGGAGGAGGCGTGGGCCACGCCGGGCGGAGCGCCCAGCATCGCCTACCACGCCCGTCACCTGGCGGGGAGCACCGATCGACTGCTGACCTACGCGGCCGGCCGCCCACTCGACGCGGCGCAGCTGCAGCGGCTGAGGGCCGAGGGAACGCCCCAGACGCCGCTCGCCGACGGTGAGGCGCTCTGGCACGAGGTCGATGCCGCGCTGGCCGAGGCCCTTCGGCAGCTGCACGAGTGGTCGGGGCGCGCCGGCGAGCTGCTTGCGCCGCGCACCGTCGGCCGCCACGCGCTGCCATCGACCGTGCTGGGGCTCCTGTTTCACTCGGCGGAACATGCGCAGCGACACGCGGGGCAGATCGCGACGACGGCACGCATCGTTCGCGGACTGCGCCCTGCCCCCGAGGCAGCGAGCTCGGCCTAACGAAGCGAGCCGCGTTGCGTTGCGGCTGGCGCCCGGAAACGACTAGCTTGCCGAACGCCGGGAGGAGATCGCCCTCCCTGTTCTCGCGCGCGGCCCTCCGGCGATGCGTTGACGTCGCGTTCGGCTGCGCCCTCCCGTGAGCCCCCACGCGCCCCACGTGCCATGAACGCCTCGACTCGCCGCTGCTGGTGCACTGCCGCAGCCCTGCTTCTGCTGCCGTCCCTCGCGGCCGCCCAGGACAAGCCAAAGCCGCGCGAGTTCAGCGCCGACCTGGGCTACGTCAGCACCACAGGCAACACCGACGTCTCCACCTTCAACCTCGGGGAGAAGCTCGTCCTTCGCGCCGGCAAGTGGGAGCACAAGCAGCAGTTCGGCTCCATCTACGCCAGCCAGGACGGCAAGCAGACGTCGAACCTGCTCTTCACCAACTGGCGCAGCGACTGGTCGTTCCACCCGCGCCTCGCCCTGTTCGGCTTCGTCGGCTACGATCGCAACACCTTTGCCGGAATCTCACGTCGCTTCGAGGAGGCGCTCGGCCTCTCGGCCAAGCTGGTCACGCTCTCGGCGGACACCTGGGCGCTGGAGGCCGGCCTCGCGTCGAACCAGCAGCGTGCCACCGACGGGACGGAGAAGAGCTTCGCTTCGGTACGCAGCGCGACCGTCTATCGCCACAACTTCTCCAAGACGGCGTACTTCCAGCAGGGCGTGGAGTTCCTCCCCAACCTCGAAACCTCGGAGGACTACCGCGTGAACTCCGAGTCGGCGCTGGTGGCGCCCCTGTCCACGCATGTGGCGATGAAACTCGGCTACGTCGTCCGCTTCGACAACCTGCCGGAGACCGGTCGCAGCAAGAGCGATCGGATCTTCACCACCGGGCTGCAATTCAACTGGTAGCGTGGGCGGTCATGACGTTGCGCGGGCGCGCCAGGGGCATCGGGCGCGCCCGCTGCGTTTCGCTCACCGCTTCTTGCGCTTACGTCCGCTGGGAGTTGGGGGACGCATCGCGCTCCGACTGGCGCCCGCGGGAACCGTCGCCTCCGCCACGTCGCCGGTGCGCGGTGTGTCATGCAGCTTCACCGGAGCGGCGGCCCGCTTGCGCAGCTGCAAGTTCAGCATCTCGACCAGGAAGGCGAAGGCCATCGCGAAGTAGGTGTACCCCTTCGGGATGTGATGGCCCAGGGACTCGGCGACCAGGTTCGTCCCGATGAGGACGAGGAACGAGAGCGCGAGGATCTTGATCGTCGGGTGATTGTCGACGAAGTCGGAGATCGGGTTCGCCGCCAGCAGCATCACGCCGAGCGCGATGATGTTCGCCCCGATCATGATCGTGACGTGATTCACCATCCCCACCGCAGTGATCACGGAATCGAGCGAAAAGACGATGTCGACGACCATGATCTGCGCGACCACGGCGCCCAGCGCCGCCCGCTTGACAGACGCGTCGGTCGCGTGCTCGTGCCCTTCCAGCTTGTCGTGGATCTCGTACGTGGCCTTCCCGATCAGGAAGAGACCGCCGATGAGGAGGATGAGGGCGCGCCCGCTGAAGTCGATCGACCCCACCGAGAAGAGCGGCGTCGTGAGCTTCACGATCCAGGCGATCGAGAGGAGCAGCAGGACGCGGGTGAAGAAGGCCCCGAGCAGCCCGAGGCGACGCGCCTTGGTCTGTTCCTCGCGCGGCAGCTTCGAGGAGAGGATCGAGATGAAGATGATGTTGTCGATGCCGAGGACGACCTCGAGCACGGTCAACGTCAACAGGCCGATCCAACTCTGGGGGTCGGCGAGCCATTCCATTCAGGGACTCCTGGGCGAGCGTCGGTGGGGGCCGAGGTGCGCAATCCGGCAGGGGGCGTCGCGCCCGCTGCCGGTCAGGAAACGTAGCCGGACGCGGGCGCGTTCCGAAGGGGCGCACGCCGAGCACGCCGGGCACGCGGCGCACGCGTGCGGCGTTTCCTGCAGACGAGCGGCGCCGCGCGGTACCGGAAACCGCCGCGCGGCGCGAGCCACAACGCCGCGGCTCGTTAGGGCGTGAGGTCTGGCTGGTACGTCTCGACGAACTCGAGGAATCGCGACACCTCGAGGATGTCCTTCCCGACGAAGCGGATGGTGTGGGCGTTGACGCGCGTCACGATCGGGAGGTACGCCAGCATCTCGGCCGCGCGATAGTGCTTGAACGAGACCTCCGCCGTCACCGGACCACGCAAGACAAACGGCGCAATGCGCTCGCGCTTCTCGATCCCGGCCTTCACCTTGGCGCGAATGAGCGCCTGCCCCGCCTTGGGCGTGAGCGTTGCAGCCGAGTGGAAGGAGATGGCGCGTTTCACCACGGCGCCTTCCATGCCGGCGGCGAAGGGGGAGACTTCCGCGACCGCGGCGTCGTCGCCCGAGATCGCCACCACGGGTACGCCGAAGTGGCCCGCCAGCGCGGCATTGATCCCACCCTCCGGCACTTCGCGCCCGTTGAGCGTGACACCGGTGAGCGTGGCGCTCGACATCGTGTGCGCCCGCACGCCGCGCACGTTCGCCGTGCTGGCGTGATACCCGACGAAGACCGCGGCGGCGAACGTCGAGTCGACCCCTTCCATCATCATCATCGGGCGCGGCCAGGAGCGGATGACCGTGACGTCCTCCGGGAGGAGGTCGATCAGGAGATTCTGTCCGTTGCCGTGGGAGTCGCTGACGACGATCTCGGTCGCCCCCGCATCGCGCGCCCCCTGGATGGCGGCGAGCGCATCGGCCGTCATCCACTCGCGTGCACGTTGGTACTCGAACGACGTGGGGCCGAGCTGGTCGGCGCTGACGACTCCGGTGATCCCCTCCATGTCGACCGAGATGTAGACCTTGAGCGGGCGCTGCGCGGCCGCGGGGGCCGCGGAGGCAAGCGTCGCGGCGACGGAGAGCGCGGCGAGCGAGGGGAGCCAGGAGATGACGGGGCTGGTGCGACGCATGGGGGACGTGGGAAGATGGTGGTACGCGGAGCGGGGTGAGTGGCGCGATCGCGGCCGAGCGAACGCCTCCTAGGCTGCACTTCCTCCCGCGCGCGCACAACCGGGGACGCACGACTGCCGCACGTCGCCTGCGTCGCCTGCGTCGCCTGCGTCGCCTCCGCCGTAGCCGCCGCGTACGGCGCCGTGCGTCACGATGTCAGGCATCACGACGCTGTTCGTCACGATGTCGTGCGGGCGGCACCTGCTCGACGCTAGCTTGAGCGGCGACGGCGGTTCCGCGCCGTCGGCACACGCGGCTGCGACGTCCTCTCACCTCGCCTCGCCCATGACCGAACAGGACCTGCGCTACCCGATCGGCCGTTACGCGCCTCCCCCGTCCTTCACGCCCGAGTGGCGGCGGGGGTGCATCGACCGGATCGCGGCGACCCCCGCGGCGCTCCGCGCCGCCGTCCACGGACTCGATGACGGCGCGCTCGACACGCCGTACCGCCCAGGGGGATGGACCGTGCGGCAGGTGGTGCATCATGTCCCCGACTCGCACCTGAATGCGTACGTGCGCCTCAAGTTGGCGCTCACCGAGGACTGCCCGACCATCAAGCCGTACGACGAGGAGGCGTGGGCGCTCCTGGCCGACAGCCGGTCGACTCCGGTCGAGGTGTCATTGCAGCTGCTGGAGTCGGTGCACGACCGCTGGGTGCGCATCCTGCGCGCGATGTCCGACGCCGATTTCGACCGTACGTATGTGCACCCCGACTCTGGACGGCACGCCCTCACGCATCTCGTCGGACTCTACGCCTGGCACGGGGAGCACCATGTGGCGCACGTGACGTCGCTGCGCGCCCGGCTCGGCGTGTAGCTCGGGGCAATCCGGCGACGTCGCCGGGCGGCGCGCCACCACTCCACTCCTTTCGCGAGACCGATGCTCTCCTTCAAGATCCTGGCCCCTGTGGCCCTGGCGGTGCTGACCTTCGTCGCGCCGCGCGCGGGGACGGGCGACACGGTTGTCCTCGTCGTACGGCACGCCGAAAAGGCGGGACCGAGCGGTGACGTCCCGCTCTCCGCTGCGGGAGAGGCGCGCGCCCAAGCCCTCGTCGCGATCGGTCGGGAGGCGGGCGTCTCGGCCATCATCACGACGCAGTTCCAGCGCACGCGGCAGACCGCCGCGCCGCTCGCCACGGCGTTAGGCATCACCCCCGAGGTGATCGACGTGAAGGGGGGCGTTGCGGAGCACGTACAGGGCATTGCGACGGCCATCACGTCGCGCTTCGCGGGGCGTACCGTGCTCGTCGTCGGGCACAGCAACACGGTGCCGGCGATCGTCGGCGCGCTGGGGGGACCCAAGCTCCCGGACCTCTGCGACGACATGTACGACGACCTGTTCACCGTCGTGGTGTCCGCTGAGGGGAAGGCCCGCCTGGTGCACGCGAAGTACGGGACGCCAAGCACGCCGGGGGCGGCCTGCGCGGCCATGGCCCGGTAGGAGCGGGCGGTCGCGCTCGAGGCGTGTCAGGGGGGGCGCCGCGGTGGATGTCCTACCAAAGGGACGGATCCCTGTCAGCGGTCGAGGACAGCTCACCATGGCGCCGGGGCGACGTCCTAGCGAAAATCCTGTATGGACGGTTGGCCCGCGCTGTGCATGTTGAGAGGAGGGTCGGCATCCGCCGGGTTGGTCGGGAGGACGCGCCCCGTCCGTTCGTTCGCGTTCAAGCTTCGCCCCATCTTCGAGGGCCCGATGCGCATTCGCCTCGTTCGACTGCTCGTCCCGGTGTCGCTCGCCGTCATGGCGTGCGGCCGCGACGCGTCCAGCACGGCCGGGATGTCCGAGGACCTGAAGAAGGACCTGGAGGCCTCGTCGTCCAAGTTCGAGCTGGCCGGCGCCGACAACGCTCGGCCGATGGCGTATGTCTCCGAGCTGGAGCAGAGCAACGGCGCCGCGCCGGTCGAGCGCACGCCGACGCCGCGCCGTGTGGCGTCGCGATCGGCCAACCTGCAGCGCCCCGAGGAGAAGCTTTCCCCGGCCCCGCAGACGGCTGACGAGGTGCAATTGGCGGCCGCGCCTGCCGAGACGCCGCAGGCAGCTGCGCCGGAAGAAGACGTGCCTCGCGTTCCGTCCGTCGCGCCTCGTCCGTCAGCGCTCCCGGTTGACGTGCCGGGCGGGAATACCGGTAACGGCGGCGGCTACGGGAATGGGCGAGTCGACGGGCGGGGGGAAGGGCGTGGCGAGGGAATCGGCGACATCATCGGGATCGTCATCCGCGGGGGTGGCGTGGGAGTCGACCATTGCCCGCCGCGTCGGCGCGGGCGTCCTCGCTTCCCGATCAACCCGCTGCGCTAGCGGACGATCGTCACCGGCACGGCAGCGCGGTCAGGAGACCGCCGGGGCGGGGGAGCGTTAGGCTCTCCCGCCCTCGTCGCATCTGGGGTACCGGGATCCAGCGGCGGATCGTCCTCGGCGCGTCCCGACGAATCGGAGCGCACGCGACGGCGACACCCTCCGCGATCACTGGCGACGGCGGGTGAGCAACGCCATACTCCGCACGCTGATCGAGAACGCCGCGAGCCGGTGTGCGTCCGATCCCCGTTCCACCCTCCCAGCCGCCTCTCCCGTGCTCAAGAAGGACTACCCGGACCATCACGACGCCGAGCTCGTGATCAAGCTGTACGAACTGCGTCGCGAACCCGTCATGCGCGAGTCGCGCAAGCAGCTGCTCACCGCGTTCAACCCCACGTCGTTCGACGACGTGGTGGCGGTCACGAAGTTCGACCATCCGCTCAACGCCGCGTACCGCCAGGTGCTCTCGTACTGGGAGATGGTGTACGCCATGGCGCGCCATGGCGTGATGCACGCCGACTTCATGCTGGAGAGCAACGGCGAGGGGCTGCTCCTCTTCGCCAAGGTCGAGCCGTGGCTGGCCGAGTACCGGGCGCAGATCAACCCGATGGCCTATCGCAACACCGAATGGGTGGCGACGGAGACCGAGATGGGGCGCACGATCGCCGAGCGGTTCCGCGCGCGCGTCCGCGCGGCCCTGGCGGCGGGGAAGTGACCATGGCCGCCAGGCGCAAACGCACGAAGCAGGTCGCCGAACCGCAGCCGTTCGCGGTCCGGCGCTCCACCATCCAGGGGCGCGGGTGCTTTGCCTCGCGCGACATCCGCAAGGGCGAACGCATCGCCGAGTACCAGGGCGAGCGCATCACCTGGAAGGAGGCGGACACGCGGTATGATGATGACGCGCAACGTCGCCACCACACCTTCCTCTTCGCCGTCACCTCGCGAACGGTGATTGACGGCGCGGTAAACGGGAACGACGCCCGGTACATCAACCACTCGTGCGATCCCAACTGCGAGGCGATCGACGACCGCGGGCGCATCTTCATCGAGGCGATGCGTCCTATTGCGGCTGGCGAGGAGCTGTTCTACGACTACGCCTATGCGCGCGACGAGTCGACGACGGAAGAGGATGAACAGATGTACCTCTGCCGATGCGGCACGGCCAAGTGCCGGGGGACGATCCTCGAGGCCCCACCGAAGCGCAAGGCGAGGCTCCCCAAGACCCATCACGCGGCCGCGCGCCACCCGCACGAGCATCTTGGGCGCACGGGGGCAACGGGAGCGAACGACGGGGCCGCGACGCGCACCAGCGGGAAGACGGGTCGCACGTCGGGAGCGAAGAAGGGGAGTGGCGGCGGCTCCCGATCTGGAAAGACGAAGCGGACCACTGACGGTCGAGGCTCGACCAGGAGCTCGAGACGCCGCGCGCGATGAACGACGCGTACGCGGCCGCCGTGCGCGACTCGATCCTCGCGCATCCTTCGATGCGCACGTTGCTCGCCGGGGCCATCGACTACGCCGGGCTCTTCCCCCCGGCGTCGCTCGACCTGCCGACGGTCGTCGAGAACTACCGTGCCTACCGCGCCGGGCCCGACGCCTGGTCGTTAGGTCGGCTGGTGGTCCCGGCTTCCCGGCTCCAGGAACTGGCAGCTGTTGCGTCACGGGCGTGGGCCAACGGCCCGACGCCGTGGCGCATCAGTGCCCTCGTGGGCGCCGACGCCGCGGCCGACGCCCAACGCATCGCCGCCTTCAACGTCGCGTGCTTTCCGCACGCCTGCGTCGACAGCGTCGAGTCCAAGGCGGCGACCGTGGCGCAGGTGCAGGCGCTCGCGGGGGGCTTTCCCTCGGCCGAGCACTATGTCGAGCTGCCCCTGGCGGTCGACCTCCCGCCGCTGCTCGCTGCCGTGAAGTCGATCGGCGCTCGGGCGAAGGTGCGCACGGGGGGGATCACCCCGGACGCCATCCCGGCGCCGCGCGACGTGGCGCGCTTCCTCCGCGCATGTGCCGACGCCGACCTCGCGTTCAAGGCTACCGCAGGGCTGCATCACCCGATGCGTGGCGAGTATCGCCTGACCTACGCCGCCGATGCCGCACGCGGGACGATGTTCGGATACCTGAACATCTTTCTCGCCGCCGTACAGGCGCGCGCCGGCGCCTCGGTGGAACACCTCGTCCTGACGCTGGATGGGCGCAATCGCGCAATGCTCGGCATTCACGACGAGGAGATCCGGTGGGAAGGGGGGCGCGCGTCGATCGCGTCGCTCGCCGCGCTGCGGCACGACTTCGCGATCGCCTTCGGCTCGTGCTCCTTTCGCGAGCCGCTGGACGACCTGGGAACCCTCTACGCCGAGTAACGCGAGCGACGCATGCTCAACGAGACCCATCGCCCTGACCTGCGCTCGTGGGTGGCCAGCGCCAACGACGGCGTGACGGACTTCCCGGTGCAGAACCTCCCGTATGGCGTCTTTCGGCGTCGGGGGAACGACGAGGCGTGGCGCGTGGGCGTCGCCATCGGGACCATGATCCTCGACGTCGCGGCCGCGAGTGCGGCCGGGCTGCTCGATGACGACGCCGGTCAGGCGGCGCGCACCTGCGCGTCGCCGTCGCTGAACGGGCTCATGTCGTTGGGTGCCCCCTCATGGACCGCGTTGCGTCGCGCGCTCAGCGAGATGCTGCGCGCCGACACCGACACCGGGCGCGCCGCGCAGGCGCTGGCGGCGTCGCTGCTGGTGCCGCAGGGGGAGGCCGAGTTGCGGCTGCCGGCTGACGTCTCCGACTACACCGACTTCTACGCGTCGGTCTTCCACGCCACCAACGTCGGGTCGATGTTCCGGCCGGACAACCCGCTCCTCCCGAACTACAAATGGGTCCCGATCGGCTACCACGGTCGTGCCTCGTCGCTCGTCGTGAGCGGGACGCCAGTCGTCCGGCCGCATGGTCAGCTGGGCGGCGAGGGGGGCGCGCCCCCGACGGTGGCGCCGAGCCGACGCCTCGATTATGAGGCGGAACTCGGCATCTTCGTCGGGCCGGGGAACTCGTTAGGGCAGGTGATCCCCATCGAGGATGCGGTGGAGCACCTGTTCGGGGTCGCGCTCCTCAACGACTGGTCGGCGCGCGACGTCCAGGCGTGGGAGTACCAGCCGCTGGGCCCTTTTCTGTCCAAGAACTTCGCGACGTCGCTCTCGCCGTGGGTGGTGACGTTCGAGGCGCTGGCCCCGTTTCGTGTGCCGGCCTTTGCCCGCGCGATCGGCGATCCGGCGCCGCTGCCCTATCTCGCGGATGCGACCGACCAATCGCGCGGCGGGATCGATCTCTCCATCGAGGTGTGGCTCCGCACGACACGTATGCGGCAGGATGACCAGCGTGCGGTGCGCCTGTCGCGCGGCAACGCGCGCGACCTCTACTGGACGATGGCGCAGTTGCTTGCGCACCACGCCAGCAATGGCTGCAACCTGCAGCCGGGCGACCTCCTGGGGAGCGGAACGATCTCCGGCCCGGAGAAGGAGACGCGCGGGTGCCTGCTCGAACTCACCTGGCGAGGCACGGAGCCCATCACGCTCCCCAACGGAGAGACTCGACGCTTCCTCGAGGATGGCGACGAGGTGATCCTCCGTGGTTCCTGCGAGCGCCCGGGCTACGCCCGCATCGGGCTCGGCGAGTGCCGCGGCGTGGTGCGCCCTGCCATTTCCCTCTGACCTTGCCACGGAGCGAACCCATGGAAGTCGTCCTCACCCCAGCGGCGCCAATCCCGGCGGGGCACTATTCGCAGGGGATCGTGCATAACGGCGTGGTCTACGTGGCGGGGCAGCTCCCCGTCACGCCGGGGAGCACCGAGCACGTCGTCGGAAGCATGGAAGAGCAGACCGAGCGCACGCTTCGCAACGTGGAGGCGGTGCTGGTCGCGGCGGGGAGCGGGTTGGACAAGGTCCTGCAGATGACGATCTACATCAGCGACGTCTCGCTGTGGGGCGAGGTGAACCGCACCTACACGCGGATCATGGGGGCGCACAAACCGGCGCGTGCCGTGGTGCCGGTGAAGGAGCTGCACTACGGCTACCAGATCGAGATCCAGGCGATCGGGGCGGTCGGGGGCTGAGAGGACGAGAAGACGAGAAGACGAGAAGACGAGGGACGTGGGCCTTCACTTTCGAGGGGATATGCGCAAGGCAAGCATGATGGCGTTGGCGGGGCTGGCGTTGCAGGTGGCGGTGATGCGCAGTGACGCCGGGGCGCAGGCGGCTCCGCCAGCGCAATCCGCGGCACCGGCGATCGAGTACACGCGCTCGGAAGTGATGATCACCATGCGCGACGGGGTGAAGCTCTACACCAAGGTGTTCGTCCCGAAGAATGCCACGGCGCCGCTCCCGATCATGTTCATCCGTACGCCGTACGGCATTGGCGGGATGGAGCCGCAGATGCTCAACCTCGGCTACGGCTTCCTGGGCAAGGACGGCTACATCTTCGTCGGCCAGGACATTCGCGGGAAGTTCAAGTCCGAGGGCGAGTTCGTCATGCAGCGCGCCCCGCGCCGCGATCGCAACGACCCCAAGGCGATCGACGAGAGCACCGACGCCTACGACACCATCGAATGGCTCATCAAGAACGTCGCCGGGAACAACGGGCGCGTCGGGATGACCGGTGTGTCGTATCCGGGGTGGCTGACCGCGATGGCGATGCTCGATCCGCATCCAGCGCTCAAGGCGGTGTCGCCGCAGGCGTCGCCGGCCGACATGTGGCTGGGGGACGACTTCCACCACAACGGCGCGTTTCGCCTGAGCTACGGCTTCGAGTATGCGACGATGATGGAGTCGGGGAAGGAGATGACGCAATTCGCCTTCGACGACTACGACACCTACGACTGGTACCTCAAGATCGGCTCGCTCAAGGCCATCAACGATTCACTGCTCAAGGGGAAGCTCCCGACGTGGAACGACTTCTCGCGCCGCCCAAACTACGAGGAGTTCTGGCAGCGGCAGGCGATGAAGGGGTACCTCACGCGCGTGACCATGCCGACGCTCAACGTAGCCGGGTGGTGGGACCAGGAGGACTTCTACGGCCCCATCACGATCTATCGCGCGCTCGAGCAGCACGACGCCAGCAACCAGAACTTCCTCGTGGTGGGGCCGTGGAACCATGGCGGTTGGATGGGCGGTGAGGGGTCCTCGTTAGGGAACATCCAGTTCGGGCAGCCGACGGCGCGCTTCTTCCGCGACTCGATCATGGCGCCCTTCTTCGCCAGGTACCTGCACGACAAGGGGACGCTCGCGCTCCCCGAGGCGCTCGTCTTCGAGGCAGGGAGCAACCAGTGGCGCCGCTACGCGGCCTGGCCGCCCAAGGAAGCGGTCTCGGCGCGAGCCCTCTACATGCGCGAAGGCGGCAAGCTCGGCTGGGAGCCCCCCAAGTCCACCGGACCGAACGAGTTCGACAGCTACGTCTCGGACCCCAACAAGCCGGTGCCGTATCGCCCGCGTCCCATCCCGGCCACATATGGCACGGGTTCGACCTGGCGCCACTGGCTCACCGACGACCAGCGCTTCGTTCACAACCGTCCGGACGTTGCCTCGTGGGAGCTTCCGACGTTGAGCGAAGACCTCACCATCGCCGGCGACATCACCGTCACGTTGCACGCGGCGACCAGTGGCTCCGACGCCGACTGGATCGTGAAGCTCATCGACGTCTATCCTGACACGGGGATGACGCCGTTGCACATGAACGGCTACCAGTTCATGGTGGCGAACGACGTCTTCCGTGGCCGCTATCGCAAGAGCTACGAGAAGCCGACGCCGATCACCCCCAACACCCCCACCGAAGTCACGATCGACCTGCACACCCAGGCGTACACCTTCAAGAAGGGGCACAAGGTCATGATCCAGGTGCAGAGCACCTGGTTCCCGCTCATCGACCGCAACCCGCAGAAGTTCGTCCCCAACATCTTCGAGGCCAAGCCGAGCGACTTCACGGTGGCGACGCAGCGCGTCTATCGCAGCGCGACCAAGGCGTCGAAGATCGTGCTCCCGGTGGTGAACAAGGCAGTGCAGTAGGGGACGAGGAGACGACTAGGCGAACTCACGGCGAACGAGACCAGGCCATGACGTACGATCTATCTGGGAAGATTGCCCTCGTGACTGGGGGGACGCGCGGCATCGGGCGGGCGATCGCGACGGCGCTCGCACAGGCGGGGGCGCACGTCATCGTGAGCTCTCGCAAGGAGGCGGCGGTGACGGCGACGGTTCAGGCGTTAGGCGCTGCGGGGTACAAGGCAGATGGGATTCCGGCCAACGTGGGGCGCCTCGACGAACTCAATGCGCTCGCCGAGCGCGTCCTCGCGGCGTACGGCGGCGTCGACATCCTCGTCAACAACGCCGCGACGAACCCGGTCTATGGCCCCTCGGTCGACACGACCCCGGAGGCCTTTGCCAAGATCATGGACGTGAACCTCCGCGCGCCGTTCGAGCTGGCCAAGCGATGCTATCCGTCGATGGCGGCGCGAGGCGGCGGTTCGATCATCAACATTTCGTCGATCGGCGGCGTGTCGCCTGAACCCAACCTCGGGATCTACAGCGTCAGCAAGGCCGCGTTGCTCAGCCTGACGCAGGTCCTGGCGCGCGAATGGGGAAAGGACAAGGTGCGCGTCAACGCCATCTGTCCGGGGCTCATCAAGACAGACTTCAGCCACGCGCTGTGGGGGAACGAGCAGGTGCTCACCCACGTGCTGCGCAACCAGCCGATTCCGCGCATGGGCGAGCCGGACGACATCGCCGGGCTCGCGCTCTTCCTCGCTTCCGATGCTGCGTCGTTCTGCACCGGCGGAACGTACATGGCCGACGGCGGCTACACGATCTAACGAACCCTCGCCGGCGCGAGGACGACATGTCGAACGCCCCAGCACTGCGGGCCCAGGTCCGCGACTTCGTCGATACCGTCCTGCTCCCACTGGAGCATCGCTACCTCAACCAAACCTGGGCAGCGGTGCTCCCCGCGCTCGACGCGGCGCGCGCCGAAGCCAAACGGCGCGGGATCTGGGCGCCGCACCTGCCGGAAGCCCTCGGCGGGCGCGACCTCCCATTCCTCGAGTTTGCCGGCATCAGCGAGGAGCTTGGGCGCACCCCCATCGGCCACTACACGCTCAATTGTCAGGCGCCGGACATCGGCAACATGGAGTTGCTGCATCGCCACGGGAGCGCCGAGCAGCAGCGGCAATGGCTCGAACCACTGGCGCGCGGTGAGATTCGTTCGTGCTTCGCCATGACCGAACCCGAGCGCGCCGGCTCCAACCCGGTGTGGCTCGAGGCGCGCGCGGTGCGGGAGGGCGACGAGTACGTCATCACGGGGCACAAGTGGTTCACCTCGTCGGCCGACGGTGCGGCCTTCGCGATCGTGATGGCGGTGACCGATCCCACGGCACCGCCACACCAGCGCGCCTCGCAGATCATCGTCCCAATGGGAACGCCCGGCTTCTCGCTCGTGCGCAACATCAAGGTGATGGGCGACGAGGGCAACGGCTGGGCGACGCATGGCGAAGTGCGCTTGGACAACTGCCGAGTGCCGGTGTCCAATCGCATCGGTGACGAAGGGGCCGGCTTCGCGCTCGCGCAGGAGCGGCTTGGGCCCGGGCGCATTCACCACTGCATGCGATGGATGGGGATCTGTGAACGCGCGCTCGACCTCACGTGCCGTCACGCGGTATCACGCGAGCTGTCACCCGGCGTTCCCCTCGGCTCCAAGCAGAGCGTGCAGCACATGATCGCCGACTCGCGCGCCGAGATCGATGCTGCGCGCCTGCTCATCCTCGATACGGCGCGGCAGATCGATGCGCACGGCGCCAAGGCAGCGCGCGAAGCGGTGTCGGCCATCAAGTTCTTCGCAGCAGGCGTCCTGCAGCGTGTCCTCGACCGGGCCATCCAGGTGCATGGGGCGCTGGGGATGACCGACGATACTCCGCTCGCTTACTGGTTCCGGCACGAGCGCGCCGCGCGCATCTACGATGGCGCCGACGAGGTGCACAAGAGCGTGGTGGCGCGACGGATCCTCAAGGGATACGGGATCGCCGTACGCGAATGAGCGATCCGCTCATCGACCAGGCTGCTCCTGTCCGCGAAGGGGAGACGCTCGATCTCGACGCGCTCCGCGCCTTCCTCGCGCAGCACGGGCTCGCCGGTGAGGAGGCGGTGCAGCTGTCGCAGTTCCCCCGCGGCTTCTCCAACCTCACATACCTCGTCACGAGCGGCACGCGCGCGTTCGTCCTGCGGCGGCCGCCGTTCGGGGTGGGGAAGGGGGTGGCGCACGACGTCGTGCGCGAGGCACGGCTGCTGACGGCGTTAGGCTCGGCGTACGCGAAGGTCCCGCGCATCCTGGCCATCTGCGACGATCCCGCGGTGCTCGGCGCACCGTTCTACCTGATGGAGCGCGCCGCCGGGATCATCCTGCGTGACCGACTCCCGGCCGGGCTGGAACTGGATGTGCCCACGATGCGACGGGTGAGCGAGGCCGCGGTCGATACACTCGCCGAGATTCACGGCGTCGACTACACGGCGGCCGGGCTGGCGTCGCTCGGAAACCCCGTGGGATATGTCGAGCGTCAGGTGAGCGGATGGGCACGCCGATTCGAGGCCGCGCGTACCGGCGAGCAGCCGTACGTTGATCGTGTGATCGAGTGGCTGTCGACGTCGCGCCCCGCCGTGGAAGGGGCCTCGCTCGTGCACAACGACTTCAAGTACGACAACCTCGTCCTCGACCCGCACGACCCTGCACGCGTCGTCGCGGTGCTCGACTGGGAGATGGCCACCATTGGCGACCCGTGCATGGACCTCGGCACCACGCTCGCATACTGGGTGGAGGCCACCGACCCGCCGTTGCTTCGCTCGCTGGGACTGGGCGTGACGGCGCTGCCGGGGAACCTCACGCGCGAGGAGGTGGTCGCGCGGTACGAGGTTGTGGCGGGTCGCACCGTGGCGGACCCGGTCTTCTACTACGCATTCGGCCTGTTCAAGGTCGCCGTCATCGCGCAGCAGATCTTCGCGCGCTACGTACGCGGCTTCACGCGCGACGCGCGCTTCGCCCAGTTGGACCACGCGGTCACCGCGCTGGGCGAGACCGCGATGCGCGCCGTGGAGCGCGGCCGGATCAGCGGGCGTTAGGCAAGCTTCACAGACCGCCCCGCCCCGGCGACGCCCGCCCCCTTGCCGGCGTCGCACGTGGCGCGACCCATCACGCCCGGTAGACCTCGAAGACACCGGCGGCCCCCATCCCCCCGCCGATGCACATCGTGACCAGGCCGTAGCCGCCGCCGCGCTTCCCCAACTCGTGCACGAGCTGCGTCGTCAGCTTTGCCCCCGTGGCACCTAACGGGTGACCCAGGGCGATGGCCCCACCGTTCACGTTGAGCTTGTCCATCGGGAAGTCGAGGTCGCGCGCGACCGCAAGCGCCTGCGCCGCGAATGCCTCGTTGAACTCGATCAGTGACAGCGCCGACTGCGCGATCCCCGCCTTGGCCAGCGCCTTGGGGACCGCCTTGATCGGGCCGACTCCCATGACATCGGGGTCGACGCCGGCCACGGCGTACCCGGCCAGCCGCGCCAGCGGGCGCAGGCCAAGTTCCTTCGCGCGCGTGTCGCTCATCAGGCAGACGGCGGCTGCACCATCGCTGTAGGGCGACGAGTTTCCCGCCGTGACACTCCCCCCGAGCTTGAACGCGGCGCCGAGCTTGGCCAGTCGCTCGACACTGGTATCCGTTCGCACGAGCTCGTCGATCGCGAAGTAGCCTTCCTCGACGTCCTTCGTCGTCCCGCGCCATGTCACGCGCTCCACCGGGACCGGGACGATCTGGTCGGCGAACGCTCCGCGCTCGATCGCGGCCGCCGCCTTGGCGTGACTCTCGTACGCGTACTGGTCCTGGTCGGCGCGGCTCACCTTCCACCGATCGGCCACCCGTTCGGCGGTGAGTCCCATCGCGATCATCTCCTCCGTCATCCCGGGGTGCAGGCGCGTGTGGTAGCCCGACATCGGCACCTGGCTCATCATCTCGATGCCGCCGGCCACGATGACGTCGGCCATCCCGCTCATGATGGCCTGCGCCCCCATCGCCACCGTCTGCAGTCCCGAGGAGCAGAAGCGGTTCACGGTCACCGCAGGGACCTCGACGGGGAGCCGCGCGCGGAGCACCGCGAGACGCGCCACGTTGAGTCCCTGCGCCCCCTCGGGCATGGCGCATCCCCAGATGACGTCGTCGATGGTGCGCGGATCGAGGTCGGCGCGCTTGATCGCCTCCTGCAGCACCACGGCCGAGAGGTCGATGGGATGCACGCCGGCCAGCGAGCCGTCCTTCTTGCCGCGCCCCACCGCGGTGCGCACCGCGCTCACGATCACTGCGTCTGGCATGTTGGTCTCTCTCTATCGCGCGAAAGGTGGGAGGCGGTTAGTTGCGGAGGGGCTTGCCGGTCTTGAGCGTGTGCACGATGCGCTCCTGCGTCTCCTTGGTGCCAAGGAGGGTGAGGAACGCCTCGCGCTCCAGGTCGAGCACATCCTGCTCGGTTACGTCGCGTGGCGGGCCGTCGCCGCCGGAGAGGACGTAGGCCACGTGTGTCGCGATCTTCACCTCGTGCGCGGTGATGTAGCCGGCCTCGCGCATCGCCCACACGCCGTACGTCAGGTTGCCCATCGCCTCCTTGCCTAACGCACGAATCGTCATCGGCGGCGGCGCCACGTAGTCCGGCGCCAGGTCGAGGACGCGCGCCTTGGCGTCTGCCAGGAGCCGGTCCCGGTTCATCGAGATTCGATCGGACTCGCGCAGGAAGCCGAGCGCGCGCGCCTCGAGCGCACTCGTGCTCGTCGTCGCCATCGTGATGGCCTTGAAGGCGCGCTTGACCCCCTCGAACGGATCGGTCTCCTCGTACTTGGACAGCTCGTTGGTGAAGCGGAAGAGGAGCTCCTTGGTCCCGCCCCCACCCGGCAGCAGCCCGACGCCGACTTCGACGAGCCCCATGTACAGCTCGGCGTGCGCCTGGACGCGCGCGGCGTGCAGCGAGAACTCGCACCCGCCGCCCAGCGCCAGCCCGAACGGCGCCACGACGATGGGGAAGGGGGCCCGCCGCACCGACATCACGCTCTGCTGGAAGCGGTGCACGGCCCCTTCGAGGAGCTTCCACTCGCCGCCCTGCACCCCCTGCACCACGGCGCCGAGGTCGGCCCCCGCCGAGAAGGTGCGCGGGTCGCTGTTGCCGATCACCAGCCCGGCGTATCCGCCAGCCGCAATCTTCTGCTGCGCCACCTCCAGCATGTCCAGCACCGGGGCGCCCAGCGTGTTCATCTTGCCGCGGAACTCGAGCAGGAGCACCCCGTCGCCGATGTCGAGGATCGCCGCGCCCTCGTTCTTGTCCACCGCTCCGGTGCGCACGTGCACGAGCGGGAGGTCGATGTGCGCCGGGATCGGCTCGATGGGCGCGTAGTCGCCGGCAAAGGTGAGGGCGCGTGGCCCGCTGCTCAGGTCGCGGTAGAACGACTCCTGCGCCTTGCGCAGGAGCACCGGCTCGGTGAGCCCGCGCTGCGCCAGGCCGGCCCGCACGAAGTCGAGCCCCATCGCGTCCAGCTGCCGGAACGGCCCCATCTCCCAGGCGTAACCCCACTCCAGCGCCCGATCGACGGAGACGATGTCGTGCGCCAGCTCGGGCGTCTTCTCGATCGTGTAGTGGCCAACTGTCAGCAGCAGCGCGCGCACGAACTCGGCGTGCTTCCCCCCCGCCGTCGTGAACGCCTTGAGCCGCTGGTGCAGGGGCGCCTTCTCGAGGAACGACAACTCGGGGAACGACGGCTTCTGCTGCGGCTTGTACTCGAGCGTCTTCCAGTCGAGCGTGAGGATCTCCTTCTTCTCCTTGCGGTAGAACCCACCACCCGTCTTGTCGCCCAACCGTCCGAGCTCCACGAGCTTGGCGACCCATGACGGGAGCGAGAAGTCCTCGCCCGTCGTCTGCGAGGTGCCGGCCGCCACATGCGACAGCACGTCGATTCCCGAGATGTCGCCAGTCCGGAACGTCGCCGACTTCGCGCGACCGATCAGCGGACCGGTGAGCGCGTCGACTTCGTCGATCGTGAGGTCGAACTCCTCCATCAGCCGCAACACACGCGTCATCCCGAAGATCCCAAGCCGGTTGGCGATGAAGCCCGGGACGTCCTTGGCCAGCACGACGCCCTTGCCCAGCACCCGCTCGGCAAAGTCGCGCGTCGTCGACAGCGCCTCTGCGGTCGTCTCCTGCGTCGGGATGAGCTCGAGCAGGTGGAGGTAGCGCGGCGGGTTGAAGAAGTGCGTCCCCAGGAAGTGACGGCGGAATCCGTCGCTGCGCCCCTCAAGCAGGAGTTGCATCGGGATTCCGGAGGTATTCGACGCCACGATCGAGGTCGCCTTGCGCACCCCCTCCAACCGTTCGAACAGGACCCGCTTGGGGGCCACCTGCTCGATGATCGCCTCGATGATGAGGTCGCAATCGCCAAGCAGGGCGAGGTGGTCTTCCGTGTTGCCGGTCGCCACCAGCGCTGCGCGCGAGCCCTCCATGAAAGGAGCCGGCTTGGCCTTGAGTGCGCGCTGCAGCGCCCCCTTCGCGACGCCGTTCCTGTCCGGGTCGCCGGGGATGTCCAGGAGAACGACCGGGAGTCCCGCCGAGGCGGCAAGTGCCGCGATCCCGCTCCCCATGGCTCCGGCGCCGATCACACCGACCTTCGCGATGCGCATGTCCGTTGTTTGCTCGAGATGGAGGAGAAACCTCATCGCCGCGACGTGACGCGCGCCGACGCAGGGTGCGGCGCGCGGTGCGTGAAGCGCGTCAGCATGCCTGCCTCCGCGCGCGGCGCGGCTCGCGCAAGATTCCACCTCGGCTGTATCCGCGGTAGTGGGAAACGCGCGACATGCGCCGCCGCGGCCTCTTCCATGCCACTCCCCGTTCGACTACGCTCTGGACATGACTGGCTCCGCGCGCCCCGGGCGCTTTCCCCTTGCGTCTGCCGCCGCCTCGCGCGCCATCGGCGCCGGGCTTCTCGCCACAGTCCTCGCCCTGGCCTCGCCCGTCGACGCGGCCCGCGCCCAGCCCTCCCGCGATTCGCTCCTCGCCCCTGGCGTGTCGCTCGCACTGGCGACATCGCGCGCCGAGCGCGTGCGCGACGTGCGCTACGACCTCGTCCTCGACGTGACCGCGGCCGACACGGCCACCGGACGCGTGGCCATTCGGTTTGCCCTCAAGCGTCCGGGCGACGTCATCCTCGACTTTCGCGGAGCGCTCACCGGGCGCGTGCGCGCCAACGGGCGCGTGCTCGGCAACGTGCCGTTCAACGGCGCGCACCTTCGCATTCCCGGCAATGCGCTGCACGCCGGGAACAACCGCCTCGACCTCGAATTCGCGACCCCGATTGCAGCTGCCGGCGCCAGCATCATCCGGGTGAAGGATCCGAGCGACTCCGCCACGTACCTGTACACGCTCCTCGTCCCGTCGGACGCATCGCTCCTCTTTCCCTGCTTCGACCAGCCTGACCTCAAGGCGCGCGTCACCTTTACGCTCACCACGCCATTCGGATGGAAGGCCGTAGCCAACGGCACGCGCCTGCGCAGCGCCCCTACCTCACGCGGCGTCGTGACGACGTTTCGGGAGACGGAGCCGATCAGCACGTACCTCATCGCCTTCGCCGCCGGGCCATGGGAGGAAGTGCAGGCCAAGGGGAGTCGGAAGCCGATCTCGCTCTTCGTGCGCAAGTCGCGCCTCGCCGACGTCGACGCCGATACCATCATCCTGGCCAACGACCGCGCGGCGACCTGGCTCGAGGACTACTTCCAGACCCGCTTCCCGTTCCAGAAGCTCGACGTCGTCCTCGCCCCCGCCTTTCCGTTTGGCGGCATGGAGCATCCCGGGGCGATCTTCTACAGCGAGGAACGCTTCGTCTTCCGCGAACGCCCCACGCTCCCTCAGAAGCTCGGCCGCACGGCCACGATCTATCACGAGATCGCGCACCAGTGGTTTGGCGACCTGGTGACGATGTCGTGGTTCGACGACCTCTGGCTCAAGGAGGGATTCGCCACCTACATGGCGGCGAAGATGCAGGATGCGATCGACCCGTCCTCCGAGGCGTGGAAGACGTTCTACCTCCGCAACAAGCCTGCAGCCTACGCGGTCGACGCGACGGACGGGACGACGCCGGTCTGGCAACGCCTGGCCAACCTGGACCAGGCCAAGAGCAACTACGGCGCGATCGTCTACAACAAGGCCCCGGGGATCCTCAAGCAGCTCAACTTCCTGGTCGGTGACGAGGCCTTCCGCGAGGGACTGCAACTCTTCGTGAAGCGCCACAGCTACGCCAACGCCACGTGGCGTGACCT
Organism: Gemmatimonadaceae bacterium; assembly: GCA_046327755.1. Classification (GTDB taxonomy): domain Bacteria; phylum Gemmatimonadota; class Gemmatimonadetes; order Gemmatimonadales; family Gemmatimonadaceae; genus SCN-70-22. The sequence goes on along the minus strand of JAXLXW010000004.1, from coordinate 66,071 downwards.
GCTCGACGCCATCGCCGTGCCGGCCAAGCGTCCGCTGCGCGCGTGGGGCGACGACTTCATCCTGCGGCCGGGGCTCCCGGTCTTCGAGCAGAAGCTCGACGTGCGCGATGGACGCGTCGCGCGCTTCGCCCTCGTGCAGCGACCGGCGCGCGCGCTCTCCGGGACGCGCCCGTGGCCAATGCGACTCGAACTGCTCGTCCTTCCGGAGAGCGGGGACGCGCAGCGCATTCCGCTCTCCATCACGCGTGACACCACCGTCGTCGAGGAGCTCACGGGGCGGCCTGCCCCCGACCTCATCTTCGCCAACTCGCGCGACCAGGCGTATGCCCTCACGCTCCTCGACCCGCGCAGCGTCGCCTTTGTCGAGCGCGAGATCGGGAACGTGCGCGATCCCTTCCTGCGCGCCATGCTCTGGGGGGCGATGTGGGATCTCGTCCGCGAGGCGCTCGTCTCCCCCGATCGATTCGTCCGCACCGCGCTGCGCGAACTGCCGCGCGAGCGCGACGAGCAGATCGTCAGCGGGATCATCGGGCGCCTCACGCGAGCGGCGACGGCATATCTGTCGCCCGTGTCGCGCGACGCCTTCCTCCCCGACGTGGAGCGCACGCTGCTGGCGGGGGCCAACAGGAGCGACCTCCCGTACGGCATCCGCAAGGCGCACTACGACGCCTGGGTACGGGTCGCAACCACGCAGCCGACCGTCGACCTGCTGGCCGGGATGCTCGACAGCGCCACGGTGGCCGGCGAGCCGTTGCGTCCGCCGACGCGCTGGGCGATCGTCACGCGGCTGGTCTCGTTAGGTTACCGCGCCGCGGACTCGCTGCTGCGCGCCGAGACGGAACGCGACCGATCCGCTGAGGGCGCGCGCCGTGCCTTCGTCGCGGCGGCGGCACGCCCGGATTCCGCGACCAAGCGCGCCTACTTCGATCGCTATTTCGCCGACACGCGGCTCAACGAGGACTGGGCGACCGCCTCGCTCGACGGCTTCAACACCCTCGAGTCCCAGGCGCTCTCCTTCCCGTACCTCACGGCGGCGCTCGACTCGCTCCCCTGGATCCAGCGCAACCGCCGCATCTTCTTCGTCGGAGCGTGGATCGGGTCGTTCATCGAGGGGCAGACGAGCGACGCCGCATTGGCCACGGTACGCGAGTTCCTCGACACGCGCCGTACCCTTCCCGCGGACTTGCGCCTGAAGGTGCTGCAATCAGCCGACGAGCTCGAGCGCACCGTGCACATCCGTCGCACGTTCGGCATTCCCGCACGCAGCGCCTCGCCGCCCTGACGCCGGGAACGACTCTCGGTTGGAGGCGTCTAATCAACGACTGCGCGCGTCGCCGCCCATGCGCGAGGTGCAGCGCCAAGCCGACGATTCGGCGCCACAACCGCCCTGAGACGAGTCCGCCAGTCGCCGATTCTGGCGGGGGAACTGAGGCGTCAGCGCAGCGGTATCCAGTTGGGCGTAGGTCTCCAGTCTCGCGTGATGCAGCGCACATGGCGAGATGCGAGATCAGGTTAGGGGGGCCCAAGTCGAACCGATGCGGCGGTTGCGCGGCGCAACGCCTTTTTTGACAACATGATGGGAGACGAGATCTCACCCGCCGTGTAGGGAGGACGCTACCGACGGGCACGCACCGTGCTTCAATTAGCTAGGCGCAACCTTGTGCAATTTCCCGAGGAGGCGAATTATTGCCTCCCAACTCAGCCAGGTGGTCGGAGCCCATGCTCGCTCCTCTCAGCCCGCTCGACGCGTATCGAAACGACCTCGACCGGCATCATCGCCGGTCCGAGTTCGGGAACGCCGATACCGTCTGGCTTCTGTTGACCCATTGCCTCGGCCGCCTGAGCAAGGTGGGGGAGGCGGTTCGCGACCAGCTGGCCCTGCAATCGGCCAACGCGCTGCGCGACTTGGCCGACTCGGCCGAGGGGAGCGATGGAGGCGACGCGGCGCACCTGAACGACCTGCGCATGATGATCGCCGGGCTGTCGGCGATCGAGACGCGCGCCGGCGCGGATGCCGTGTCCCGCGCATGCCGTGGTTTCGCGGCGCGGATGGCTGAGTCGGGAGCGCTCTCGGTGGCGTATTCGGTCATCGGATTCGCCCGTACCGTTGCGGCCGACGCGTCGGACCGCGAGCGCGGGCTCCTCGCGGCGGACCAGGCGCGCATCGCGCGCCAGCTGGGTGAGCTGGACAGCGCCGACGAGCTCTATCGCACTGCCAGCGCCATCGGCGAGCGGTCGTCAGACAGCGAGCTCCTCGCCCGCTCGTCGCTGGGGCGCGGCGTTATCGCGCGTGTCCGTGGCAATTATCCCCGGGCGCGAGCCTTCTTCCAGCACGGCCTCACCCTCGCCACCACGGCGGGATCGCGCGAACTCGAGTTCTTCGCACACCAGGGTCTCACGATCGTCACCTGCGTCACGGGTGACTCCGACGCCTCGATTCGCCACGGGTGGGACGCCTTCCGCCTCGCGATGGGTGACATCACGCGTGAATCGGAGACGCTGACCAACCTGGCCCAGCTCTGTCTCGAGTATGGCTATCCCCGGGCGGCGCTGCGTGGCTTCTTCTCCGCCCTGGCCAGGACGCAGACGCTCCGCATCCGCCTATCCGCCCTCGGTGGGGCGGCGCTGGCGGCGGGACGACTGGAGGAGCGGGCACTCCTCTCGCGGGTTCAGGGTGAGCTGCTGCAGACGATCGAGGGATCGTCGCTCCCGTACGAGAATGCCCAGGGACTCTACCACCTGTCCGCCGCCTATCTCGCCTTGGGCGACGAAGTGACTGCCGAGCGATTCCGGCAGGACGTGGCCCGGATCGCCAACGCCCGCGGCTACTACGAGTTGTCGCATCAGGTCGAACGCGCCGAGCTCGCGCGAGCCGCCCGATTGGAGGCCCAGCGCGAGCTCGGAAGCTCGTCCCGCGATGTCGTGACTACATTAGAATGCTTCGAGCCCGACGCCGAAGCACTCGCCTTCGCCACTAGATGTGCGGATTGACGAAGTCGATGTGCGGGTTGACGAAATCGACGTGAGGATTCACAAAGTCCGGATTGATGCACTTCGCTGACTTCGCGTCACAGCGCGCGGCACCGTCGGGACCCATCGGGGACGACGAGCAGGCGGCGACGCTGACGACGACGAGGACGTAGGCGGCGAGACGAGTTGCACGGTTCATACGGTGGCCTCAGGGCGAAGTGGTGGTTGAGGGAAGTCTGTCACGTCCTCTCGTACGGCACCGACACCGTATGGGCAATCCCCATACACGGTGTAACCTCGTGTCCCAAATCACCGGATGATCGTTGCCGCCCTTGTGTGGGATCCGGCGTCGCGGGCTCGGCTGAACGAAGCGCTGCGCGGGCACGCCACGGTTCGGTGGTGTGAGCGTCAGTCCGAACTGCTGGCGCTGATCGAGAACAACCTGGCCGGGGTCGCCGTGGTGGACATGCGCGACCGGGAAGGGCTGTCGACGCTCCCCGTCGTACGTCAGGTGCGCGAGCGCTTTCCCAGCGTCCCGGTCGTCCTCTACTTCGCCATCTCACCCGACACGTCGCGTGACGTGCTCGCGTTTGCGCGTGCGGGGATCAACGACCTCGTCCTGCGCGACGTGGACGACTTGCGCTACTCCCTGCGCTCTGCGCTCGCCGCCGCTGCGGATCACTGCTCGGCACGATCGATCGTCGCGGATCTCGAGACGCTACTGCCGGCCAACGTTCTCCCCATGGTGCAGTTCTGTCTGGAGAACGGGCGTCGCGGCATCACGGTCGAACAGGTTGCCGAGGCGATGAACGTTCATCGCAAGACACTCGTGGATCGCCTCAAGGGCGCGCATTTGCCGACGCCGAGCGCGCTCATCTCCTGGTGTCGCCTCCTCATCGCCGCCCGCCTGCTCGAGGATCCGGGGCGGTCGGTGGAGCAGGTCGCGCTGATCCTCGACTTCCCGTCGGGAACGTCGATGCGAAACATGATGAAGCGCTACACCGGGCTACGACCCAACGAGATCCGCGAGAACGGTGGGGTGCGTTGCGTCCTGCACGCCCTCAAGCGGGAGCTGGCCACTCCCGCCGGGGGCGACAACCGCGCGGCCAGCTAGCCGGCGCCAACCAGCGGACGCCGGACACCCGCTGCCAGAAACCCGCCGCCGGGGCGTGGCGACCGCGCCGTGTGCTGCCCTATTCGCTCGGGGCGAGCGGGTGAGGTCGCGCCACCGCGACCACGGGTCCCTCGAGCAGCTCCAGGACGACCGTCTCTCCGGCTGCGAGTGTCGTGAACGGCGCCGCCTTGAGGAAGTGGTGCGTATGACCGGTCTCCCCTCCGCCCTTCGCGCATTGGCAGGGCATGGCCTCGATCGTCGCGGTGTCGCGCATCGCCCCGACCTCTGCGGTGATGGTGCCCCCGAACGGCGACAGGCGGCGCGCAGTCTCCGCGCTGATCTCCAGTCGCCCATCCCGCGGTGTCTTGCGCGAGACTTCCCGGATCTCGAGGATCATCGGCGCCTCACGGGACCCGCTGCCCGCCCTTGATGACCACGCGCACGTCGCGCATCACGGTCATGTCGGCGAGCGGGTTCCCCTTGACCAGGATGACGTCGGCGTAGCGCCCCGGGGCCAGCACGCCGATGTTGGCTTCCTGCTTGAGGAAGCGCGCGGGCCACAGCGTTGCCGACTGGATCGTCTCCATGGGCGACACGCCGAACTCGACGAACTTCACCATCTCGCGCCACGTGGCGTCGTTGTGGAACATCGCCGGGATGCCGGCGTCGGTCCCGATCATGAAACGGACGCCGGTCTCGCGCAGCTGCCGGAACTTTGCGGGGAGGAGGGGAAGGCGCGAGGGGAAGAGTGCGTAGTATGGGAGCTGCGGGATGTGCTCGAGCGACGTGCGAATCTCCTGCGCCATCTCCTTGGGCATGAAGGCTCTCCATGCCGGGTCGTCGAGGCGTTCGGGGAAGACCGATCCGGTCTCGTACAGTGTGTAGAGCGGCGAGACGGTCGGCGTCCAGTAAAGCGAAGAGTTGCGCTCGCGCAGCTGCTGCAGGACATCCTCGGGATAGCCCGGGGCTGTGCCGAGCCCGGTGTGCTCGAAATTGTCGACGCCGTGCCTGAGTCCCACGCGGATCTCGGCCATGCGATGGGCGTGCGCCACCACCGGCTTGCCGTTCTTGTGCGCCGTGGCGACGACGGCCGCGACTTCGGCATCGGTCATCTGGTCCTGGTCGATGAGCTTTACCACGTCCACGCCGGCGTCGATGATGCGCTGGACTTTCTGTCGTGCATCCTCGGCACCGCTCACGCCCCAGCGGAAGGCCTCCTCGTACTTCTCGTAGGCTTCGTGCTGGATGAAGGGGCCTGACACGAAGAGGCGCGGCCCGGGAATCTCACCAGCTGCAATTCGCCGCTTCACGCTCAGGATGTCGTCGAGCCGCGCGCCGAGGTCGCGCGCCGAGGTGACGCCGGCCGAGAGCAACTGGCGGGCGGCGATCGGCATGACCACGGAGGCATCCTTGGTGCCATAGAGGTCGTCCCACCGCTTGTAGTCGCCGTGCCCCACGATGTGCAGGTGCACGTGCATGTCGATGAGGCCGGGCAGGACGGTGTGCCCGTTGGCATCGATGACCGGCGTGCCAGGCGGGACCTTCACGTCGTCCTCGCGTCCGACGGCGACGATGCGCTCGCCGGCGATGAGCACGACTCCATTCTCGAGGACGGGTCCGCCGTAGCCGTCGATGATGCGCCCGCCCACGATGGCGAGCGTGGGGCGGGGCGAGCCTTGGGCAGCTGCAACTCGGCCACCGGCGGAGGCGGCTACCGCGACCAGAGCGGCGACGGCGAGCAGGAGTCGACGGGCGACGGCGAATGGGCGAACGCGCATGTGCATCAGGCGGAGGTGGTGTGGGCGCGCGCGTGAGCCGTCGCGCGCCGGAATCGATCGAGAATGGTGGCCACCGGTTCCACGGCGCGGATCCCGGCAACGCTTCGGCCGGCCTGCCAGTAGTCGCGCGACGCATCGCCGCGCGCATTCGAGCGCTTGAGCGACAGCACCGAGCGCAGGCCGTAGAAGGTGCGTACCCACTTCTTGGTGGTGCGTCCCCGCAGGAGCCATCGCGCAACCGGGCCGGCCCGCAGCCCGATGCGCTGGATGTATGGGGTGTTGATCACGGCGACGGGGACGCCGGTGAGGCGCTCCGTGAGGACGATGTCGCCCTCCTCGGCGTCGACGATTCCCTGCTTGTAGCGGGGGTGCGCGGTGCACTCGTTGGTCGCGATGAATCGCGTCCCCATCTGCACGCCGGCGTAGCCGAGGGCGAGCGCTCGCGTGTAGTCCTCGACGTCGCCGATCCCCCCCGCGCAGACGAGGGGGAGGGCAAAGGGGGCGAGTTCGTCGTAGAGCGCCTCCATCGAGCGCGCACCCGCGTGCCCGCCCGCGCGGCTGTTCACCCCGATGAGGCCATCGCACCCGGCGTCCGCTCCCTTGCGGGCCCACCTGGCCTCGGTCACGTCGTGGTACACGACGCCGCCAGCTGCATGCACCCGGTCGCAGACCCAGCGTGGGTTCCCCAGCGAGGTGACGAAGAAGCGCACCCCTTCCTCCAGTGCGATCTCGACCCAGCGCACCATGCGTTGATGGTAGGTGCGCGACGTGGCCTCGATGAGCGCGTTCATGCCGATCGGGCGCCCGCCGGCGAGGCGTTGCGTGAGTCGCACTCCCTCGCGGAAGTCGTGGCCGTGCACGTAGGTGAGCGAGATGGGCTGCAGGATGCCTAACGCACCGGCCGCGGACACCGCGGCGACCAGCTCCGGGTTGGAGCAGGGGTACATCGCCCCGCAGAGTATGGGGAGCTCGATGCCGGCGTGGCGCGTGAGCGGCGTATCCATCGGTGCGGCAGAACGTACAGCGTGCGCGCATGCCTGACGAGGGGCGTGGCGGCGCGGCGCAGCCTCAGAGGTGCCGGAGGAAGCGATCGGGACTCGCCAGGAAGTCGCGCGTGAGCGAGACGTGCTCCAGCTCTGCGTACGGCACGGCGCACACGGGCGTCGCATCGAACGAATAGATCGTCGCGTCGGGAAAGGCGAGGATGATCGGGGAGTGCGTCGCGATGATGAACTGCGACCCCTGAGCGACCATGTCCTTCAACATGGCCATGAAGGCGAGCTGGCTCTGCGGCGAGAGCGGCGCTTCGGGTTCGTCCAGGAGATAGAGCCCCTCGGGGACAAAGCGCGACTGGAAGAGCTTGAGGAAGCTCTGCCCGTGCGAGTTGGCGTCGAGGTCGATGCCGTATCGCGCCTCCATGTCGTGGAGTGAGGCGGCGATCGGTCCGCGTCGAAGGGCGCGAGCGTGCGCGGTGCGATCGCGGTATTCCTCGTCGACGGCGGCCAATTCGGCAACGAAGGCCGCCCGCATCAGCGCCAAGGTTTTCGTGAAGCCGAAGAAATCCTCGGCGCGCAGGAAGAAGCCTCGTCGCGCACGGCCGCGGCGCCAGGTGAGGGCGATAGTCGCCGCGAGCGCCCGCTGTGCGGCCAGCGTCTCGTCCGCATCGACCCGCATCTCGCTGCCGACGGCGGGGAGCCCCGCTGCGGCCGCGATGGCTTCCAGCAGCGTCGACTTTCCCGAGCCGTTCTCTCCCACGAAAAAGCTGACGGCCGTCGGGAAGGCGAGCGCATCCAGCGTGCGGATCGCCGGCACGGAATAGGGAAAGCGATCGCCCCCGCCGGCGGGAGCCGGCCGCAGGCGCAAGGAGCGCAGCGGGAGGGACGGAGACGAAGTCGGCATGGGCGCCCGTGCGGGCAGCATTGTCGGGAGGCGCTTCGTATAGGGGCGTCGGTACTTTCGCCGGCACTGGCGTCGCACAGCGCCCGGCCGGAGTTTAGCGCCTGAATCATCACGTCTGGAGCCACTTCATGCGAACATCCGTCAGCGTCGCGCTCTCGTCTGGGGCGCTCGCCGCCGTCACCGTCCTCTCCCCGGCAATCTCTGTGGCGCAGGGGGGCGGGCGCGCCTTCACCCCTGCCGACTGGTACAAGGTCACCACCGTCGGGAGCCCCGCGATCTCCCCGGATGGCAAGCGCGTCGCCTTCACGGTGACGACGGTCAAGGAGAGTGAGAACCGGCGCCACGGCGAGGTCTGGGTGGTCTCGACTGCCGGCGGCGAGGCGCAGCGCTTCACCACGGCGGCGTACGAGTCGTCCAACCCGCGCTGGTCGCCGGACGGGAGCTGGCTCCTGTTCGCCTCGCAGCGCCCGGGCGGGGGCCGCGGGAGATCGTGGGGGCTGCGCATGGACGAACCGGGCGGCGAGGCCGTCGCCACGGATCGCTATCCGGCCGGTTCGGTCCCGAGCGACAAGCGCTTTGTGGTCTGGAGCGAGGGAGGCGCGGCCGATTCGGCCGGCGTCGATACCACGCGCCGTGATCCGTTCGCCCGGATGCAGCCCATGGCACGTCCGCCGTTCGGGGCGATCACGCGTCCGGTGGAGCCGGCGCGCTTCGACGGGCGTCACATCACCGAGATGCGCTACAAGGCCAACGGACCTGGCTTCCTCCCCGGGCCGCGCGAGAAGCGGACGTACCGCCCGACGCAGGTGTGGATGCAGCCGCTGGACGGGGCGGGGAAGAAGCAGATGATCGACAGCACCGCGTACTCGCGGCGCTCGGCGGTCGTTTCACCTGACGGGAAGTGGGTCGTCTTCATCGCCGATCCGGCGCTGCGCCCCGACTCGGTCGTCGAGGCCGAGCGCGACTCGCTGGCTCGGCTGCCGTACAACGCCAAGCGCGACGAGGCGCCGCGCAACGACGCGGACCTCTTCGTCATTCCGATCGGTGGCGGGACGCCGCGCCGCCTGACGAGCGCGATGGGGAGCGAGGGAGACCCGCAGTGGTCGCCGGACGGCAAGTGGATCGCCTTCACCGGCGCCCCCACGCGCACGAGCAGCGAGCGACTCTACGTGGTCGACGCGAACGGCGGCTCCCCGACCAACCTGCTGGGAGACTGGCAGTACGAGCCGGGAGGCTACGAGTGGCTCCCCGACGGCCGCATCATGATGGGGGCCGAGGTCGGCGGACGTTCGGCGCTCTTTCACGTCGACCCCAAGGACAAGTCGATCAGGGAAGTGCTCGGCGGTCGCCGCCAGCTGCGCGGCTTCTCCGTCGACGAGTCGGGACAGCGCATCGTCTACGTCTCGACGAGCATGGACAAGCCGACGGAGCTCTACATCGCGAATGTCGACGGGAGCAATGAGCGCCGCCTGACGAGCTTCAATGACGCGCTGCTCAAGGACGTCGCCTTCAGCGATGCGGAGCGCTTCACCTACAAGAGCGTCGGCAACGTCGAGGTCGAGGGGTGGCTCATGAAGCCGTACGGCTACCAGCCGGGGAAGAAGTATCCCGTGGCGCTGTACATCCACGGCGGTCCGCACTCGGCGTACGGTGAAGGGTGGTTCGACGAGTTCCAGAACCTGGCGGGCGCGGGGATGTTCGTCCTCTTCACCAACCCGCGCGGCTCGTCCGGCTACGGCGCGAAGTTCACCTACGCCACGCGCGGGCGCTGGTTCGCCGAGGACTACGAGGACTTGATGAAGGCGGTCGACATCGTCGCCAAGCGTCCGGACATCGACTCGACGCGAATGGGAGTCACCGGGGGCTCGTACGGCGGTGTGATGACAGCGTGGGTCACCGTGAAGACGAACCGGTTCCGCGCGGCGCAGACCGATCGCATGATCAGCGACTGGTGGTCGTGGTACGGGACATCGGATGCGCAGGGACTCACCGAGTTCGAGTTCTATGGCAAGCCGTGGGACAATCCCGCGATGTACGACTCGCTCTCGCCCATTCGCTACATCCGCAAGGTGAAGACGCCGACGCTGATGGTGCAGTCGGAAGAAGACCACCGCACGCCGATGACGGACGCCGAGCAGTGGTACATCGGGCTCAAGAAGCAGGGGACGCCCGTTGAGTTCGTGCGGTATCCCCGCTCCACGCACGACCTGTCGCGCACCGGCGAGCCGTGGCTCCTGGTCGACCGCCTGGGGCGGTTGCGGCAGTGGTTCGGCTACTGGCTGCTGGGTGAAACCGGAGGGAAGGCGGCGAGCGGTCGATAGCCCGGCTTCCACTGGCGGTGCATCTTTCGCGCGGTGCGGAACTCTCCGCACCGCGCGCATCGTTTGCCTGCCGTGACTGTCATCCTCCTGACCCTCGCTGCCCTGCAGGGGGCGGCTCTCCTCCTCCTGATCGTCCGGCTCCTGCCAGGACGTTCGCGCCGCCCCCCCGTCCCTCCGCTTCCCGAGGGGTTCGAGGGGACGTCGGTCTCGGTGGTGGTCGCGACGCTGAACGAGGCGCGGCGCATTGGCCCGTGCCTGGCGGGGCTGGAGCGGCAGGGGGCGCCGCTCTGCGAGGTGATCGTCGTCGATTCGCATTCCTCCGACGGCACGCCGGCGTTGGTGCAGGCTGTTGCGTCGCGCGACGCCCGATTTCGTGTGGTCAACGATCCGCCGCTGCCGTCGGGGTGGGTGGGGAAGGTGTGGGCGCTGCAGCACGGACTGCGCGAGGCAACCGGGGAGTGGGTGCTCGGCATCGACGCCGACACCGAGCCGCAGCCCGGGATGGTCGCGGCGGTGGTGCATGCGGCTCAGGAGCATGGCTACGACGTGGTCTCGTTTGCCCCGCGCTTTGCCGACATGACCGCGGGGGAGCAGTGGTTGCAGCCGTCGATGCTTCTCACGCTGGTGTATCGATTTGGCGCTGCCGGGATGACGGAGCCGCCCCCCGATCGCGTGATGGCCAACGGACAGTGTTTCCTCGCGCGTCGCGAAGTCCTCCTGGCGAACGGCGGCTATGAGGCGGCGAGGCAGTCGTGGGCCGACGATGTCACGCTCTCGCGTACGTTGGCATCGCGCGGGGTGCGCGTCGGCTTTCTGGACGGATCGCGGCTCTACAGGGTGCGTGCCTACGAGAGCCTGGCGCACATGTGGCGAGAGTGGGGGCGCTCGTTCGACCTGAGCGACGCGACGACGCGTGCGCGGCAATGGTTCGACGTGGCCTACATCGTCCTTGCGCAGGGACTCCCGTGGCTCGTGCTGTTGGCCTTCGCCCTCGGCGTCGTGGCGCGCGAAAGTTCGGCAGGGCTGGCGCTGCTGCGCGTGAACCTGGTGCTGGTGGCGATTCGGCTGGCGATGCTTGGGGCGCTGTTCGGGAGCTACGAGCAGCGCAGCATCGGTTTCTGGCTGTCGCCGCTCTCCGACCCGGTGGCGGCTTGGCGCCTCGTCCTGTCGTCGGCGCGCCGCCCGCGGGCATGGCGCGGGCGCACCTTCACGTTAGGTGCGTCGGACGCGCTGTAACGAGCGGTCCCGGGGCCAGCGGGGGGTCCCCGCTTTCGTGCGCACGTCATCCGTATGCTCGACGCCGGTCCGTCTGTGGTGGATGCGCTGGCGCGAGTGTCGGACGATTGCCGCGTAGAGACGCGCACACGACCCAACTTCGCGACGTTGGTGGCGAAACGCTCACGCTTGGCGTCAGCGCTTCCCCTCCATTTCCCCGGAAGTCGTTAGCGGGTTTCCCGACAGACTATTCCTGTCCCAAGTCCGATGCTTTCTGCGTCGGTACGCAACGACCGGAGGCGCTGTTCCCTGCAGCGCTCGAGTTGGCGGGCAGGTGACTCCGGGGTGTTCTACACAACAGGCGCATCGTGCTCCATCGACCAGCCGACGGTCGGGTGCGCCGCCCGGAGGAGTCCGTCGTGTCCGTGACGAACGAAGTCGTGGCGAGCGGCCAAACTCTCGCGCCACGTGTGGCGCCCGAGGTCCGTCGACTGCGCGAACACACCGTGGAAGTCGTATCCGACTCCGGTGAAGGGGCGCAGAAGTGTTCGCAGATCTTCGGAGCGGTGACCGCCAAGATGGGCAACGGCGTGTGGACCGTGGAGATCATTCCCGCCGAGATCCAGCCCCCGGCTCGTGTACCCGAAGGGGCGAGCGGCAATCGCATCCGCATCGGGGCCGACGCGGTGACCAACTGGGGCGACCAGACCAATCTCGTCGTCGCCTTCAACGAACAGGTCCTGCTGGCGCGGCACCGGCTCAACGCGCTCGCGCCGGACGCCACCATCCTCATCGAGGACAAGTGGGCGACGCACGAGGACCCGGAGATTCGCGAGCAGTGGACGCGGGCCATGCAGGAGCTCAGCGGTGCCAGCTACCGCATCGTCCCCGTGCCGATGGAAGAGCAGTGCCTGACGCTCGTGGACAACCCGCGCAAGGGGAAGAACATGTTCGCGCTCGGGATGCTCGCGTGGATCTACGATCGCGACCTCGAGCGCATCGCCGACCAGATCGCGCACACCTTCCGCAAGAAGTCGGAGGCGGTCTACCAGAGCAGCGTCGACCTGGTGAAGCTCGGCTATGCGTGGGCCGGCGATCACCTCGACTTCCGCGTCGAGGTCCCGCCCGCGCCGAGCGATCGCGCGATGGTGGTGATGAACGGCAACGAGGCCCTCGGGATGGGGGCGATCGCGTCGGGGATGGAGCTGTGTGCGATGTACCCGATCACGCCGGCGACATCCGTGTCGCACTACCTCTCGGAAGTGTTCGAGCGGTTCGGCGGCGTGGTGCACCAGGCGGAGGACGAGATTGCGGCTGCCGGCGTGGCGATCGGTGCGTCGTACGCGGGAAAGGTGGCCTTCACGATCACGTCCGGTCCCGGGCTTGCCCTCAAGACGGAGTTCATCGGCCTCGCGGTGATGACGGAGGTCCCACTCGTCGTCGTGGACGTGCAGCGCGGCGGCCCGAGCACCGGGCTCCCCACGAAGGTCGAGCAGTCGGACCTGCTGGCGGCGCTCTATGCGCAGCCGGGCGATGCGCCCCGCGTCGTCATCGCGCCGGCGACCATCGAGGAGTGCTTCCACGTGATGGTGACGGCGCGCCGGATCGCCGAGGCGTTCCGCTGCGTCGTGATGGTGCTGTCGGATGCGAACCTTGCGACCGGAGTGCAGCCCTTCCCGCGTCCGGCGATCGACACGCGCTGGCAGGCCGACCCGATCGACCTCTCCGCGATTCCCGAGGGGCTCAAGCCCTACCAATGGAATGCGGAGACGGGGCTCTCGCGCCGCATCATTCCCGGGCAGGGCGGCGGCATGCACACCGTCACCGGGCTCTCGCACGACGAGGGGAGCAAGGTGGCCTACAGCGCCGGCGTCCATGGCAAGGGAATGGCGATGCGGAGTCGCAAGCTCGCCGTGCTCGGCTCGCTGCTCACTCCCCCCAAGACCTATGGTGCCGACGAGGGTGAACTCCTGATCGTTGGCTGGGGGAGCACCAAGGGGGCCATCGAGGAGGCCGTGGATCGGGCCCGCGCCGCCGGCGTCTCCGTGGCGGCGTTGCACCTGCGCTTCCTGTCGCCGATGGAGCCGGGGCTCAAGGAGATCTTCGCGCGCTTCAAGAAGGTCGCGACGATCGAGATCAACTACAGCGACTCACTGGGCGATCCGTACATCACCGAGGACAACCGCCGTCGGGGTCAGCTCTCCTGGCTGCTCCGTGCGCAGACCCTGGTGGATGTCGACTGCTGGACGCGAACGCCGGGCGAGCCACTCCGCCCCGGCGCGATCGTCGATGCCATCCATACCCTGATGCCCCGACCGAGCGGCACGCGAGGTGACGCATGAGCGCCTGTTCCCTCCACGTCCTGGCAACGGACGACGAGCGCACCTTCGAGGTGAACGACTACGAAGGGGCGCGGGCGCGCTGGTGTCCCGGTTGCGGTGACCACTCGGTCCTCGCGGCGGTGGAACGCCTCCTGGCCGCGGAGCAGCTGAAGCCCGAAGAGACCGTCTTCGTCTCCGGGATCGGCTGCTCGTCGCGCTTCCCGCACTACCTCAAGACCTACGGGTTCCACGGCATCCACGGGCGTGCGCTTCCGGTCGCGACGGGGATCAAGCTGCATCGCCCGGAGCTGTCGGTCTTCGTGGTGATGGGGGACGGCGACTGCACGTCGATCGGCGCCGGCCACTGGGTGCACACGCTGCGCTACAACCCGCACATGGTCGTCATGATGCTCGACAACGGCATCTACGGCCTCACGAAGAACCAGACGTCGCCCACGACGCCGCAGGGAGTGCCGAGCAACACGCAACCGCACGGCTCGATCCTGATGCCGCTCAACCCGCTGTCGGTGGCGCTGGGCGTCAGCAATGCCTCGTTTGTCGCGCAGACCGCCGAGTTCGTCCCGGCACATCTGTATGCGACACTGCGGGCCGCCTACCAGCACCGCGGCCTCTCGTTCGTGCGCATCCTGCAACGCTGCCCGGTCTTCACCCCCGGCATCTTCGCCGAGGCGGTGAAGAAGCCGGCGCTGGTGGAGATGCTCGTGCACGACGACGGCGTGATGGTGCCGGAACTGGACGCCATCTACAAGTCGCGCATCGCGCACGACCCGCGCGACATCGATCGTGCGCGCCACCTGGCGGACGCGACCGACACGATCAAGCTCGGCGTCTACTTCAAGGATCCGGCGCGCCCGCGGTACGAGGAGGTGCGGCGCGTGACGCCGCGCACCTCGCAGGAACGCAGCGATCTTCTCAATGCGGAGCTTGACCGTTATGCCGTCTGATCCGAGAGTCCAGCTGGCGCTTGACGGGCTCGCGCGCCCCATCGGAGAGTTCCGGTCGACGATCGCGGGCGCGCTCGCGCAGGCGGAGGCCTATCTCGCCGCCGAAGAGCCTGACGAGTCGGCGCACGTCGCGCGAGTGGCGGCGGAGTTGGGTGACTTCGCGCGCGACCGCATCGACCTTGCGCGCTTCGCCGCCGTTGCCGCGGTCCGACCGCCGCTCTCGGTGGCGCATCGCGACCGGCTCCAGCGCGCGATCGACGTCCTGCGCGACGTCCTGGATCGCGGCGTGGCGCTGCACTACGTCGACGTGCCGTCGGGGGCGTCGCTCACCGCCGCGGTGGACGGGGCGCTGGCGCGAGCCGGACGTGCGTTCGGGGCGGTCCTCGCCATCGAACTGCTGCGCGGCGGGCGCTACGACCCGGCGCAACACGATGGACTCCTCGACCAGCTTGCATTCCGCACCTGGACCAAGGCCGAGCGCCGCTTCGCACCGCCGCTCGTCGTGCACGTGGACGGCGCCGACCTGCACATCGGCGGACTCGCCGACTTCCTCGACGGGCGCGAGAAGCTGGTGCTCGTGGTGCGCGGTGATTCGCCGCCGGCCCCGCTCGTCAGGCTGATCACGCCGGGGACGCTGGTACTGCAGACGGCGGACGAGACCGGGCTGGACCTGGTCGCGACGACGAGCGGTACGGCAATCGCCGCGCTGGTCCCGAAGGAGGCCGCCCTCTTCCAGCACGATCCGTCGCGCGGGCGCGAGCCGTGGCAGCGGCTTTCGGTCTGGCACATGCCGCCGGAGCCCAAGACTGCGTTAGGCGGGATGAGCGCCTGGCAGTTGCAGGAGGACCTGAAGCAGTTGGCCGCATTGGCGACCGGCGCGTCGGCCGGGGCTGGCGCGACACGTGGCGGGGGAGAGCCGGGAGCGGAAGCCGTCGACGTCCTGGCGCGCTGGCTCCTCGGGCAGGCGGACCTCCAGGGCATGGCGTGAAGGCGTCCGGAGTTTCGCGATGATCCTTTCCTCGATTCTGATCCTCGGCGGCGTCGGCCTCACCTTCGCGGTCCTCATCGCCCTGGCGTACAACCGGCTCAAGGTGTGGGAGGACCCGCGCATCGACATCGTCGCGTCGATGCTGCCCAACGCCAACTGCGGTGCCTGCGGCCTTCCCGGCTGCCGAGCGTTTGCCGAGCAAGCCGTCGCGGGGAAGATCTCCCCGGCCGGATGCACGGTGTCGAACGAGGAGGGCGTGCTGGCGATCGCCGGCTTCCTCGGCGTCGACAAGGGCGAGGCCGTCAAGCGCGTGGCGCGCCTGCGCTGCGCCGGCGGGACCGACGTCGCCGTCCAACGCGTGGAGTACCGCGGCCCGAAGTCGTGCGCCGCTGCGACGGCCGTCTCCGGCGGTGGCAAGGGGTGCACGTGGGGGTGCCTGGGACTCGGCGATTGCGAGGTCGCGTGCGACTTCGACGCCATCTCGATGAGCCCGACCGGCATTCCGGTGGTAGACCCCGTGAAGTGCACCGCGTGTGGTGACTGCGTGGAGGCGTGCCCGAAGGACCTCTTCGTCCTCATGCCGATCGACCAGCACCTGCTGGTGCAGTGCCGCAACCTGGTGGCGGGGGACGAGGTGCTGGCGCAGTGCAAGGTGGCATGCACCGCCTGCGGGCGTTGCGTGCAGGACTCGGCGCCGGGGCTGATCAGCGTGGCCTCGGGCGTCGCCGTCATCAATTACGACCTGATCGCGCAGGAGCAGGCGAGCGCCGTCTCGCGCTGTCCCACCGACGCGATCGTGTGGCTTGAAGGGGCGCAGTTCGCCCCGAATCGTCGGACCACGGCTCGGAGTGCCGTCGCATGAACATCTGGCCTGGAAAGAGTGCCGCGCAGCCATCGTCCGCTCCCGCGTCTCCCCCGCCGTTCCCCGGCGTGGTGGAAGCGATGGACGGCAGCAGCGCAGTGGTGGAGATGGAGACCGCGGCCTCGGAGGCCGCTGGCGCGTATCCCATCACCCCGTCGACGCAGATGGGTGAAGGGTGGGCCGCGGCCGTCGCCGACGGCAAGCCGAACGTGAACGGGCGTCGCCTCCTCTTCTTCGAACCCGAGGGCGAACATGCGGCCGCCGCCGTCACGGCGGGGATGAGCATGATGGGGCTCCGCGCGACGAACTTCTCCAGCGGCCAGGGGATCGTGTACATGCACGAATCCCTCTACGCGGCGGTCGGCAAGCGCCTCACGTACGTGTTGAACGTGGCCGCTCGCGCGATCACCAAGCAGGGGCTCAATGTGCACGCCGGGCACGATGACTACCACGCCATCGACGACACCGGCTTCTTCCAGCTGTTTGCCAAGGACGTGCAGGAGTCGGCAGACCTGAACCTCATCGCGCACCGGGTGGCAGAACTGTCGCTCAACCCCGGCGTTTGCGCGCAGGACGGCTTCCTCACGAGCCACGTCATCGAGTCGATGCGGCTCCCCGAGCGAGAGCTGGTCAAGGCGTACCTCGGTGATCCGTCCGACTTCATCGACTCGCCGACCCCGTCGCAACGCCTCGTCTTCGGCGCCAAGCGCCGCCGCATTCCCGAGATGTTCGACCTCGACTACCCGGCAATGCTGGGGGTCGTGCAGAACCAGGACAGCTACGCACAGGGCGTGGCGGCGCAGCGTCCGTTCTACTTCGACCACGTCGCCGAACTGACCGATCGCGCCATGGAGGAGTACGCGGCGCTGACCGGACGTCGGTATGCGCGGACGTCGGGATATCGCGTGGACGATGCGGACTACGTAATCGTCGGGCAGGGATCGGTCGTCTCCAATTCCGAGGCGGTGGCGGACTACCTGCGTGCGCAGCGCAACCTCAAGGTCGGCGTCGTCAACGTTACGATGTTCCGCCCGTTCCCCGCCGACCACATCACGCGACTGCTGAAGGGAAAGAAGGGTGTCGTCGTCCTGGAGCGCACGGACCAACCGCTCGCCGTCGACCTGCCGCTGCTGCGTGAGATCCGTGCGGCGATGGGGCAGGGCGCCGAGAACGCGCGCGTGGGGCGCGGCGACGCGTTGCCGTATCCCAAGCTCGCGTCGATCTCGCCGGACGACATCCCGGCGTTCTACTCGGGGTGCTACGGGCTCGGAAGCCGCGACCTGCAGCCGGGCGACATCATGGCCGCGGTGGACAACATGCTCCCTAACGGGGCGCACCGCCGCCAGTTCTACCTTGGCGTCGACTTCATCCGGAAAGGGACGAACCTTCCGAAGCTCCAGATCTGGCAGGAACAGCTGGAGGACGAGTATCCGCATCTGGCGAACCTCTCGCTTCCGTCGGCGGGCGATTTCAACCTCATGCCCAAGGGCGCGCTGTCGATCCGCATCCACTCCGTCGGTGGATGGGGGGCGATCACGATGGGGAAGAACGTGGCGATGACGGCCTTCGAGCTGTTCGGCGTCAATGTCAAGGCCAACCCGAAGTACGGCTCCGAGAAGAAGGGGCAACCGACGACGTTCTACGCCACGCTGGCGCACGAGCCGATTCGCCTCAACTCCGAGCTCAAGCACGTCGATGTCGTCCTGTCGCCGGACCCGAACGTCTTCCGCCACTCGAACCCGTTCGCTGGGCTGTCGGAGGGGGGCGTCTTCGTCCTGCAGAGCGAGCTGACGCCTGACGAGCAGTGGAAGGCCCTTCCCGTCTGGGCGCGCCAGGCGATCACCGAGAAGCACATCAAGTTCTACGTCCTCGACGCCTTCAAGATCGCGGCGAGCGAAGCCTCGGACGTCGAGCTGCGTTATCGCATGCAGGGCACGGCGTTCATGGGGGCCTTCTTCGCGGTCTCACCGCTGGCCAAGAGCGAGGGGATCGACGAGGCCGCGCTGTTCAAGGGATTGCGCGACCAGTTGGTGAAGAAGTTTGGCAAGAAGGGGGAGCGCGTCGTCGAGGACAACGTGCGGGTGATCCGGCGTGGCTTCGATGAAGTGAAGGAAGTGAAGCCATTCCATGTCCCGCTCGACGACAGCTTCGTGGGCGAGGTGCCCGGCATCCCGGACGTGATGGATACGCCGAACGCCGAGCCGGGGGTCGGGAATCCCGGGCGCTTCTGGGAGCAGGTGTGCGGGCTGTGCAAGCTCGCGCAGGACGGGATCGCCGATCCCTTCGCAGCCATCAGCGCCATCCCCGCGGCCACGGGCGCCGTTCGCGACATGTCCGGCGTGCGGCTCGAGGTGCCGGACTTCATCGCCAGCAAGTGCACCGGCTGCGGCCAGTGCTGGACGCAGTGCCCGGATTCCGCAATCCCGGGTTTGGTCAACAGCGTCGAGGACGTGATCGGTGCGGGCATCGATCACGCCACCAACGGCGTCGCGCTCGACCGCGTGCGGCAGATCTCCAAGCCGCTGGCCAAGGAAGCGCGCCGGCAGATGGATGCACTGCCCACACTCCTCTTTCACGACGCCCTCGCCGCCGCGTACCCGATCGTCGCCGGCAAGATGGGCTTCGAAGGGGAGAAGCGCGCGGCGCTCGACAGCGAATTCGCCAAGGTCCACGCCGCCATCGCGGAGTTCCCGCTCGCGCGTACCAAGCCGTTCTACGACCTCCCGGAAGGGAAGGCAAAGGGAACCGGCGGGCTGCTGTCCATCACGGTGAATCCCGAGGCGTGCAAGGGGTGCAACCTCTGCGTCGAGGTCTGCCCGGACCACGCGCTCGTGACCGTGAAGCAGGACGCCCCGACGCTGTCGCGCCTGCGCAAGAACTGGCACCTCTGGAAGCACCTCCCCGACACGGACGATCGCTTCATCAACGTCTCCAACCTCGAGGAAGGGATCGGCGTCCTCTCGTCGCTCCTCCTCAAGAAGGAAACGTATCGTTCGATGGTCGGGGGCGACGGTGCATGCATGGGGTGCGGCGAGAAGACGGCGGTGCACCTGATCGTGTCGTCGATCGAGGCGATGATGGCGCCGCGCGTGAAGAAGTACGTGGCGCAGCTCGACACGCTCATCGCGGGGCTCGAGGATGCGTCGCGCGCCCTCCTGCTCGACGGGGCCGACATGGAGGCGATGACCGCCTCCGTCAGCGGCAACAGTGTTGCCGTCCCGGTCGATCCGTCCAAGACCGAGCGCCTTGCCCTCCTCGCGCGTGAGATCCACGCGCTCAAGGACCTGCGCTGGCGCTACGCCGAAGGGCCCAGCGGGAAGGGGCGCGCCTCGCTCGGCATGGCCAACTCCACCGGCTGCTCGTCAGTGTGGGCCAGCACGTATCCGTACAATCCGTATCCTTTCCCCTGGGTCAATCACCTCTTCCAGGACTCGCCGTCGGTCGCGATCGGCGTCTTCGAGGGGCACATGCGGAAGATGGCCGACGGCTTCGTGCACGTCCGTCGCGCCCAGCGCCTCCTCGACGGCTCGTACGACGCGGCGACGCTCGAGCCCGAACTTGCGATCTTCGACTGGCGCCAGTTCGACGACGACGAGTTCTCGATGTGCCCGCCGATCATCTCGATGGGCGGCGACGGCGCCATGCTCGACATCGGCTTCCAGAACCTGTCGCGCCTGATGGCGTCGGGTAAGCCGATTCGCGTGGTGGTGCTCGATACGCAGGTGTACTCCAACACCGGCGGGCAGTCGTGCACCTCCGGCTTCACGGGGCAGGTGGCCGACATGGCCGCCTTCGGACCGGCGCAGCACGGCAAGACCGAGATGCGCAAGGAACTCGCGCTCATTGCCATCGCGCATCGCGGAACCTACGTGCATCAGTCGTCACCCGCGTCGGCGTCGCACCTGATTGCCGGCGTCCTCAAGGGATTGCAGAAGCGCCGCCCGGCGGTCTTCAACATCTACACACCGTGCCCGGTGGAGCATGGCTTGGCCGACGACTGGTCGCAGCACTCGGCGCGGCTCGCGCTCGAGGCGCGCGCCTTCCCGTTCCTCACCTTCGATCCGGACGCCGGAAGCTCGGTGGCCGACTGTCTCGACCTGAGCGGCAATCCGTCGCTGGAGTCGGCGTGGCCCGAGTACGAGCTGCGTTACGACGCCGATGGTGTCGAGCAGGTGATGACGCTCCCGCTCACCATCGCCGATTGGGCGGCGACGGAAGGGCGCTTCAAGAAGCACTTCAAGGAGATCAAGCAGGTCACCGACGACCTCCTCCCCTTCCACGAGTACCTCGCACTCGACGCCGAAGGACGTGACGGCAAGGTGCCGTTCATCTACACGCGCGGCGGCGACAAGAAGCTGCACCGCTTGAAGGTGTCGGACGAGATGGTGCGCCTGGCGGAGGAGCGGCAGCAGTTCTGGGCCGAGCTGAAGGAGATGGCCGGCGTGGAGCAGCCTGCCTCCGTGCGCGAGGCGATGACCGCGTCGCTGGAGGCCGAGTTCGAGGCCAAGGCCGCGGCGTTGACGCAGGAGTACGAACAGCGCATCGCCAACCTCAAGGCCACGTACCCCACGCTCGTGGCGCGCAAGTTGGCCGAAGGGCTCCTGCGCAGTGCCGGCGGGCAGCACTTGGCCAAGGAGCTGATGACGAGCATGTCGTCGTTGACGCTCCCGCCGCTCGTCGAACCGTCGCATGCCAACGGCGCGGCCGCCGTCTCGCCTAACGCTGCGGCCGCGACCGCGACGTCGGTCCCGGATGCGGTGGCAACACCGGCCGCGCCCGCATCATCGGTCGCGCCCGCTGCGGCACCGGCGGCGCCCGCTGCGGCTCCCGCTGCAGCTCCTCCCGCAGCGCCCGCTGCAGCCGCAGACGACGACATGGCCATCGAGGCATATGTCGAGTCGGCGCGATGCACCTCCTGCAACGAATGCACGAACCTCAGCAAGAAGCTCTTTGCCTACAATGCCAACAAGCAGGCGTACGTGAAGGACCCGAAGGGCGGGACCTTTGCCCAACTCGTGCAAGCGGCGGAGAAGTGTCCCGTCGGTGCGATCCATCCGGGGACGCCACTGAATCCCAAGGAGAAGGATCTCGCGAAGTGGGTCGAGCGCGCCAAGCCGTTCAACTGAGCGAACAGGTGAGGCGATGCTGACCGGGAGTGGCTTCAGGCACGGCGTCCATCCGGAGGAGCGCAAGGAGTTGACCGCTGCGCTCCCCATCCGGCGGATGCCCTTTCCGGACGAGGTGGTGCTCCCCGTGCGACAGCACGCGGGCAAGCCCGCCAAGGTTCGGGTCAAGGTCGGGGATCACGTCGAGCGCGGTGACAAGGTCGCCGATGCCGACGGCTTTGTATCGGTCCCGATTCACGCGTCGGCGGCGGGCACCGTCGTCGACATCGATTGGTGGCCGCACATCGACGGTACCATGGCGATGGCGGTGCGGCTCAAGGTCGACCCGCATGCGATGCAGCTCCCTCGGCCGCGCCTCGTCCCGCACTGGGAGGGGCTCACCCCCGACCAGGTGATCCAGGCGGTGCAGGATGCGGGCGTCGTCGGTCTCGGCGGCGCGGCATTCCCGACGCACGTCAAGCTCGCCCCGCCGAAGGACGTGTCGATCCACACGATCATCGTGAACGGCGCCGAGTGCGAGCCGTACCTCACGACCGATCATCGCACCATGGTGGAGTACCCGGCGCGCGTGTTGTTCGGCGTGCGGGTGATGATGCATACGTTAGGCGTGAAGAAGGCGGTCATTGGCGTCGAGAAGAACAAGCCGGATGCCATCGCCGCGTTGAACGCCGCGCTCCCGAAGGATCTCGACATCACCGTCCTTCCGCTGACGGTGAAGTATCCGCAGGGGGCGGAGAAGATGCTCATCCACGCGGTCACGGGGCTCGAGGTCGAATCGGGGAAGCTCCCCGCCACAGCGGGTGTCATCGTGCAGAACGTGGCGTCGGCGGCAGCGATCGCCGAAGTCTTTGAGACGGGGCTGCCGCTTATCGAGCGCATTGTCACGGTGAGTGGAGACGGCGTCAGGAAGCCCGGCAACTTCATCGTGCCGGTGGGCACCAAGCTCGTCGACCTCCTCGACTACTGCGGCGGGCTCACCCCCGATGCGGCCGAGGTGATCATCGGCGGCCCGATGATGGGAGCGGCGCAGGGGAACCTCGAAGCGCCGGTCACGAAAGGGACGACCGGAGTGGTGGTGCTCACCTCGCAGCAGGTGCGCGGCGAGAAGGTATGGCCCTGCATTCACTGCGGGCGCTGCCTGGAAGCATGCCCGGTCTTCCTCAATCCGTCGCTCCTGGGCGACCTGGCGCGCAATCGCCGCTACGAGGAGATGGAGGCGTTGCACCTGGTGGACTGCATGCTGTGCGGCTCGTGCTCGTACGTCTGCCCGTCGAACATCCCCCTCTCGCAGCAGTTCGCGTTCAGCAAGGCGGCGCTCAAGAAGCGCAAGGCAGCGGCAACATGAGTGCTCCGCAGCAATCTACGCGCCTGGTGATCACGGCGTCGCCGCACCTGCGTGCGACGGACAGCACGCCGCGCATCATGTGGACGGTCGTCGCGTCGCTCGTGCCGATCATCCTGTCGTCCCTCTGGTTCTTCGGCATTGGCTCGCTGCTCATCATCGTGGCGGCGACCGCTGGCGCATTGATAACGGAGCGCGTCTTTGGCAAGTCGGGCTCGCTGTTCGACGGGTCGGCGATGATCACCGGGCTCCTGCTTGGCCTCACGCTCCCCGCCAGCCTCCCGCTGTGGATGGCGGCACTGGGCGGCGCGATGGGGATCGGCTTCGGCAAGATCGTGTTTGGCGGCCTGGGCCAGAACATCTTCAACCCGGCGCTCTTCGGTCGCGCCTTCCTGCAAGCGGCCTTCCCGGTGGCCATCACCACGTGGCCGGTTGCACGCGCTCCGTTCTGGACGCTTCATGGCGACCTGTTCGCCTTCCCGTTCACGCATCCGCGTGCGGTCGATGCGATCACCGCGGCCACGCCGCTCGGCCTCTGGAAGTTCGAGGGAAAGGGGACGGCGCTCCTCGACCTGTTCATCGGGACGACGGGCGGGTCGTTAGGTGAGACGTCGACGCCGGTGATCCTGCTCTGCGGCGCATTCCTGGCCTGGAAGTCGTACCTCAACTGGCGCATCCCGGTCGGCGTGCTCGCCTCCGTCGCCGTCGTCTCCGGCGTCCTGCACCTCATCGTCCCTCGCTATCCGGATCCGTTGTTCATGCTCTGCTCCGGTGGGCTGATGCTCGGTGCCGTCTACATGGCGACCGACATGGTCACGTCGCCGGTCACGAACATGGGGCGCTGGGTCTTCGCCGCCGGCGTCGGCGTCCTGACGGTCGTCATCCGCATCTGGGGCGGGCTCCCCGAGGGGGTCATGTACGCCATCCTCCTGATGAACGCCTTCACGCCGTTCATCAACAAGGCCACGCAGCCGCGCGTGTTCGGCACCACCAAACGGGTGATTGCATGAGTCACGCGCACATGCACGGTGGTGGCGCCCCCGCGGGCGCCTCGGAACTCCCGGCGCAGGTCGACACGCCGGCGTGGAAGCTCATCGCCACGCTCAGCATCGCGGGGGCGCTCGCCGGCCTGCTCGTCGTCATCGTCTACCAGTGGACGCTCCCGAGCGTGCTGGCGCACAAGGCGCTGGTCATGCGCAGCACGGTCAACGAAGTGCTGCACCATCCGGCGCGGTGGGATACGCTCTATCTCGAGGGCGGTGCCCTCACGTCGACGCCGCGCGGCGAGCGATCAGAACTCGCGACCGCCTTCGTCGGCTTCGACTCGACCGGGAAGGAGATCGGCGTTGCCGTCTCCGCGGGCGAGCCCGGATTCGCCGAGATCATCAACCTGATGATCGGCTTCGACCCGGCGACGGGGAGGCTCCTCGGGATGAAGATCATGGACCAGAAGGAGACGCCAGGCCTCGGCGACAAGATCGAGAAGGACACCGTCTTCGCGACGCAATGGCCTGGGCTCGTGGCCCCGCTCAAGGCCGTCAAGACACGCAGCGGCAGCAACCCCGGCGAGGTGCAGGCGATCAGCGGGGCGACTATCTCCTCGCGCGCCGTCACGCGCATCATCAACAACGCGGTGGCCAAGTGGCAACCGCTGCTCGTCGCGTACAAGAAGCAAGGAGCCCCATGACCGCGACCGCGCACGCGCCTGCCGAGTCGACGACGGCCCCTGCCGTCACGGCGATCGAACGGCCGCTCATGACCGACTTCATGCGAGGGATCCTCAAGGAGAATCCCGTCGTCGTGCAGATGCTCGGCATGTGCCCGACCATGGCCGTCACCAACAACGTGGCGAACGCCTTCGCCATGGGGATGGCGACGCTCTTTGTCCTCCTCGGCTCCGAGTTCTTCGTCTCGCTGCTCAAGAAGTGGTTCCCCAACGAGGTGCGAATCGCGTCGTACATCCTGATCATCGCGACCTTTGTGACGCTCGCGGAACTCCTCCTGCAGGCGCTCGTTCCCGACATCCACAAGGCGCTCGGCCCGTTCATCGCGCTCATCGTGGCCAACTGCCTCCTGCTCGGACGTCAGGAGGCGTTCGCGGCCAAGGAGCCCGTTGGCCGCTCGGTGCTGGACGCGATCGGGATGGGACTCGGTTTCACCATCTCGCTCACCACGCTGGGATCGATTCGCGAGATCCTGGGGAACGGATCGTGGCTCGGCTTCCGCGTCCTGCCGGCGAGCTATGAACCGTGGACCTTCATGGTCCTCCCGCCGGGAGGGTTCTTCACCCTCGGGCTGTTGCTGCTGGCGATCACCGTCGTGAAGGACTGGCGCGCCAAGCGTACCGTCGACGTGAGGGCCTGATGGGCAACGTTGCCTGGATCATCATCTCGTCGTTGCTGGTGAACAACTTCACCCTGGTCATGTTCCTGGGGTTGTGTTCGTTCTTCGGCGTGACCAAGCAGATCGAGACCGCCTTCAAGCTCGGGTTGGCCAACACCTTCGTGCTGCTGATGACCGCGCTCTCGGCGTGGTTCCTCAACAAGTACGTGCTGGGGCCGGCGCCGTACCTGCGCACGATTGCCTTCATCGTCGTCATCGCGTCGGCGGTGCAGATCGTGGAGATGGCGGTGAAGAAGCACTATCCGGTGCTCTTCCGGCAGCTGGGGATCTATCTCCCGCTCATCACGACGAACTGCGCGATCCTCGGTCTGGCCATCTTCCAGACCAATCGCAACTACAACCTCATCGAGGGGCTCGCCTTCGCGATCGGGGCCGGGCTGGGGCTGACGCTGGCGCTCACGCTCCTCGCCTCGATTCGCATGCGCACCGAGTTGACCGAGGTGCCGCAGGTGGCACGCCCCATGGCCATCGTCCTGTTCATCGCCAGTTGCCTGTCCATGGCCTTCATGGGCTTTGCCGGACTGGGGACCTCATGATGTCAGCCGTCTACGGGATCGTGGGTTTCGCGATCCTCTTCGTGGTGTTTGGCCTCGTTCGTCCGCGGACCGAGTGCACGGGCGGAGGGTGCGGCGCGTGTGGCGGGGCGTGTCATCGCCAGGACCCTGCAGGAGATCACTTGTCATGACCGAGTCAACCCGAAGCGTCGGGCGGCCGTCCCGTCGCGAGTTCCTCGTCCTCGGCGTCGGTGCCTTCGTCGTCGCATCGCTTCCGCTCGCCCATCGTCACCGCCGGCAGCTGGTGCGGCGGCAGCTTCCCGTGATGGGGACGATCGCCGATATCACGCTGCTGCACGACGACCTCGCGCGCGGCGAACGGGCGCTGGACGCGGCATTCGCCGAGCTCACGCGCGTGGAGCGCACGATGTCACGCTTCCGCGACGACTCCGATGTAGGACAGGCCAATCGGTTCGCCTTCGAGCGCGCGGTGGCGATCACCCCGGCGACGTACGCGGTGCTCGAGTCGGCGATTCGCTGGGCGCAAGCGAGCGACGGCGCCTTCGACCCGGCGATCGGGCGCGTGTCGGAGCTGTGGGACGTGATGCATCGCCATGAACCGCCGCCGGACGCGTCGGTGCAGCCCCTGGCGGCTCGTCATTTCTACCGTCACGTGCAACTGGGACACGAAGCGGGAACGCCGGTGGTGCGCTTCACCGATCCCGACATCCACCTCGATCTCGGGGCGATTGCCAAGGGATACGGCGTCGACCGGGCCGGCGACGCCTTGCGCGAAGCGGGTATTCGCCAGGCGCTCGTGAACGTCGGCGGCGAAATCGTGGCGATCGGCAACGGACCCGATGGCGAGAAGTGGCGCGTCGGCATCCAGTCGCCTGACGACGCGCGCGCGTTGCTGGGGACGCTCGACGTCTCCGACGAAGCGGTCGCGACGTCTGGTGACTACGAGCAGTTCTTCCGGTACCGTGGTGTGCGGTACCATCACCTGATGGATCCCGACACGGCGGCCCCCCGCCGCACGTCGGAGCGTAGCGTGACCGTCGTCGCCGCCACGTGCATGGACGCGGATGCGGCGACCACGGCGGTGTTCGGCATGACGCGCGATCGCGCGCAGGCGGTGCTCCAGGCCCGCACGCGTGGCGCTCGCGTGGTGTCGTGGGCGTAGTGAATCGGTAGGCGGCGCCGCGTGCGACACCGGTCGCACGCGGCGGAATCCCAGCGAGCTAGTCGCGGAGGCGCCAGTGAAGCAGACGCAGATGTTCTGTCAGGGGTGTGACCGGCACGTGCACGTGCTGGTCACCGACGAGTCCCACGAGGACGCCCAAGCCAACGTGCACGATCCCGAACTGGTCTGCCTCGAGATCGGCGACTGGTGCAGCGGGACGATGTGCCCCCTCGGCGCGGCGGCGCCGAGCGCGATGGTCACCCGCCTGATCAACAGCGGGCTGCCGATCGACAACCTCCGCACCGTTCCGGGGCACTGCGATGCCTGCGGCCTGG
The DNA here is from genome assembly GCA_046327755.1 of Gemmatimonadaceae bacterium. GTDB lineage: Bacteria > Gemmatimonadota > Gemmatimonadetes > Gemmatimonadales > Gemmatimonadaceae > SCN-70-22. The sequence goes on along the minus strand of JAXLXW010000004.1, from coordinate 38,755 downwards.
ATGGCGACCTTGCCCTCTACGGGAAGGGGATGTGCGCGTGCACGGTCTGCGGCACCTCCCAGCCCAGGCCGCTCATCGCCTAGCGCCTAACGCGGCAGGTACTGCGCGGGAATCTCGTTCCCGGGGCGCTCGGCGTCCCAGAAAATCGAGACCACCCACCAGCGACTGCCGTCCTTGAGCAGCTGGATGGAGTTGATCCCCCGGGCGAACGGCTTCTCGGCCGGGTCGGCCGTGCGGCGCGACTCGTAGGTCGAGAAGACGTGCATGATGTTGCCGTACGCCTCGGTCTTCCGCGCGATCTCCCGTTCGAAGAAGCCGCTCTTCTCCAGCGACGCTCCGGCAAGCGCGGCGTAGTCGTCAGCGCTCCACACCATGACCGACGCCCCGCCGGTCGGGTTCGGGCGCGTTGGCATGAGCCGCGCGTTCAGCACGAAGAGCGAACGAAAGCGGTCCCAGTCGCGCTTGACCCCCGCGGGGCCGGAGATCACGTCGTACAGCGCCTTGAGAATCGCGTCCGGCGAGGAGACGTCCGCCGGATTCGCCGCAGGGCGGGGGAGCGAGTCCAGCGAGAGACGACGGGGCGCCGGGCTCTGGGCCCCGGCGACCGGCCAAGCGGTGAGGCTCATCGACAGGGCGATGGCGGAGGCGACGACAAGTCGGGTGGGCGACATGGCTCGTGAGGTGGTGGACGGTTCGGTGTCTCGCGGCGCTGAGAGCTTACGCGCTCGCGCCGTCCCGCACCATGCGCCCGGGATGACCTGCGATGAGGGCGTGACGCGCTGACCCGTCCCCTGTAGCGCCCTCGCTGCACTCTCGCGCGGCGCTGCCACGGCGTGCCTCAGGCTGGTCGGATCGCCGCGGCTCGTGGCGTCGACGCCGCATCCCGGTGCGAGTGCTAACCCGTTACTTCGGACACGCTTACCGATTCTCGGTCATTCTGCCCGACATCCCTGTCGTGCCTCGGCGACGCCTGAGGGGGATCGGCACCAATCCCGCTAAACACCCCGGCAAAGGCTCAGTGTGAGCCAGGTCACAATCCACCGGGTGCAGGGTCGTCATGCAGGGTCGCCGTCTTCGCCAGATTGCCTCATTCGCTGCCATCGTGCTCGGCGCTACCGGCTGCCGCTACGAGCCCGAGGGCGCGGCCCCGCTCGATATCCCGTCGGTGTACCGTCAGTGGTGGGCCGAGGTCGAGGAATGCGCGCAGAAGAAGGCCACCATGGATCGGGTGCGCTTCTGGGTGCTGAAAGGGGATGACTTTCCGTGTCCGAACGGTCCCTGCATAGGGCGCTGGAACTCGCCGCACGACGTCTACATCGCCGAGACGTGGGTGAACAACGCCTCGCTCGTGAAGCACGAGATGCTGCATGACATCCTCGGCACCGGCGATCACCCGCCCGCGGTCTTCGGCGAGAAGGCGTGCAACGTCGCGTGGTCGACGCGCGAGTCGTGATGATCGTCGTCCGCCGCTCGCCCGCGGCGCGCATTCGCAGCGCGGGATGGCGCGCCCCTCGACCGCCGCGCTAGCCGGTCAGGGGCGATAGGTCACGCTCACGTACGGTCGGATCTTCTCCTTGTAGGGTTCGTCCATGGAGTAGCCGATGCCGGCGCGGAGCTTGGTCCCCGGCAGTCGCGCGAAGCCGATGCCCGGCACGTCGATCGTCCGTTCGGCGCCCAGGACGCGCTGGTAGCGCGTGAGCTTGTCGCCAGCCGCAATCCAGAGCGCGTACGGTTCAACGCCCAGCAGCCGCGTGGACAGGCGCCCGATGCCGACCTTGCGACCCGACGCGTAGCCGACGGGGACGGACGGGACCGAGATCCGCTGCGAGAGAAAGGCCTGGTCGAAGAAGGGGAGGTAGCTGCCGCCGACCGCGAACTGCTCGAAGGCGCGCCCGAACTCACCCGGCCCCGCGGTCGTCGTCGTACCGACCGTGCCTTCGGCGCGCAGCGAGACCGACGGGGTCCCGATCGCCAGCGCGCCAGACGAGAGTCCGCGTGTCCATGAGTCGCCGCCCGTCCCGCCCTGCGCCATCTGCGCGAAGACCTGCGGGGAGACGGTGAGGCCGCGGAACGTCCAGGTGAGCCGCCCGCGCAGGTCGGCAAAGCCCATGACGCGCCCCGCACCGTCGAGCTGGTTGCCGTTCACCTGCGCCACGCTTCCGCCGGTGCGTAGCGCGAAACCCCACGCCCCGCCGTCGCGCGCCAGCCGCGCGGCAAGCCCTAACCCGGTAAAGCGCGAGTCGATGTTGAGCGAGGCAAAGCTCCCCGCCGCCTGCTCCGACGGGGCGTGCTCCGCGTACCAGCCGCTCGTCTCCAGCTGGACGCGCGACAGGCGCAACGCCGTGGCGAGCGACCCGCCGCGCCACGCCCCGCGCTGTCCGTAGCCTCCCTGTGCCACCACGCTCAGGCGTCCCACCGGATCGACGTTGGCGATCATCAACGAGGCCATGTCGCCATCGGGACCGAAGCTGCCGCCGGGAAGCACGCGCCAGTTTCGCGGACCCGTGCCATAGTCGCTCGGGCCGCGCACCGGCTGGGCGGCAAAGGTGGCGCCGCGCCCTGCCGGCGCCGGAGGGGCGGCGGGGAAGAGGCGAGGTTCGAGGGCCACCACGCGTCCCTCGCTCGCGCCTAACGCCTTGGTGATCGACAGGCGCCGCACGTCGTAGCCCTTGGCATGCAGTGACAGGTACCAGACGCTGCCGTCGGGAGCGGCGTCGGGGGCGGCGACGGCGCCCGTCACGCGCGTCAGGGCGCGCGGCGCCCCGGTCTCCGGGTCGAGCAGCTCGAGGTTGGGGACGCCCCCGCGCTCGCTGACGACCACCAGCTTTCCCTCTTTGGTCCACGCCGGCGCGTAACGATTGGCACCGTCGCCCGGGTCAAGTGGCGTCGCGCTGCCCGTGGCCGGGTTGACGAGGAAGGTCCACCAGCGTCCGTCGCGCTGCACGCTCGCCGCCAGGCGCGAACCGTCAGGCGACCAGCGCGGGCGATGCCAGACGACAAACGGCGATCCTGCCACCATCGTCGTGATGCGACCGTTCGCCAGGTCGACGCGCACCAGGTCGCACACGCCGGCCGCACAGCGCACCGCCGCCGCGCTCTTGCCATCGGGGGCAGGGTCTGCCATCCGGATCCCCGCGCCGTGCGTCACGCGTCGCATCCCGCCGCGCCGCACGTTCCAGATGAACAGGTCCGGGCGGAAGGCGCCGTCGCCTAACGGCTCATCGCGGCTCACGAGCAGGCGGTCGCCGTCGGCGAACCAGCGCGGGTTGTCGTGCCCGCGTCCGGCCACGGCGAAGAGCGTCTTCTGCGCGCGCTTGGGGGGAGGGAACGAGTCGAACGGGGCCACGTCCTGCGGGTCGCGCGCCAGCATGCGCTGGCGCGCCCGCACCACGCTCGAGTCCACCCCCTCGTCGCGCGACGACCAGACCACCACGCGCGAGGGCTTGCCCGGCGCGCGCAGCACCACCGCCACACGCGCGCCGTCCCGCGACACGGCCGGCTCTCCCGTGGCCCACGCGAGCTTCTGCACCAGGTCCCCCTGGACCACGCCCGCGGATTGCAGCTGGCGACGAGACTCGAGCGCCTTCTCCATCACCTCCGTGTAGAAGGCGCCATAGAGGTCGTCCGGTCCTGCCCCGTACACGCCGCGGAACGCCTCCGCGAAGCTGCGACGCTGGCGCGCGCTCATGCGCCGCCACAGGTGGTTGAGGCTCTCGTCCCCCTTGCGCGCCGCCAGCCACTCGAGGAAGGCGCTCCCCACCAGGTACCGCATTGCCCCGCCCAGGTACGGCTCCGCATCGTTCAGCTGTCCATAGGTAGGGAGCCGCCCCTCGAGCGCCCACTCGCGCAGGACCGCCGCGCGCCCCACCGAGTTCGGCCGCCCGTTCGCCGTCAGCTTCCCCTCGATATACGTGGCATACCCCTCGATCACCCAGGCCGGGCTCTTCCGCGCCACCGGACCGATGCGCGTCGGGAGAAAGCGCCACAGCAGGCGCTCGCCGCCACTGCGCGTCGGCACGGTGAGGTGCGCGATATGCCCGTACTCGTGCACGGCGAGGATCTCCCCCCAACCGCGGTGCTGCCCGAACGACACCGATGGGGTGGGGGGAGTGGGCCAGAGGAAGATCACCGGACCCTCGAGCAAGGGGACGGCGAATCCGTTCGAGACATTCGACGGATCCTCGACCATCACCGTGACGCGGGCCGTTGGGGCGTTCCCCACGAGCGCGTTCACCGACGCGGCCACCGATTCCATTCGTTCGGCGACCGGGCGCACCCACACCCGCATCTCGGCGGGATAGTGCAGCCGGAAGTGCGTCGTCTCGATCGTCTCCCAGTTGCGTTCCGGGCGCGTGAGGTACTGCGCGTCTGCACGCGACGGCGGAAGGAGCGACCCGGACGCCGAAAGCAGCGTCGCCATGAGAACAAATGGCACGCGGCGAACGCGCCGCGCGCAAGAGAACATCGCAAGGCTGGCAGGCATTGGCTGGGGACGTACGTGAAGCACGAGAGGGGCGGGCGGGACGAACTTACACCGTGGGGGAGCGACCTCGGCTCGGCGTGGCACACAGGGATTGTGTGAGCGAGGTCCCGGCGCACGGGGAGGGGATCGGCGGACGCCCCCCCGTCAGCTGCGCGTCATCCCTGGTTGGCATATCCCATCGCGCGCAGTCGCTGCACGCGCGCCGCCATGGGAGGGTGCGTCGCGAAAAGCGTCGCCACGCGGCGCGAGGCGCCGAGGGGGTCGGCGATGCAGAGGTGCGCGCTCCCCTTCTTGATGGCGCGCGTCGGCGATGCGGCCCCCTCGATCTTCTCCAGCGCACTGGCCAGCGCGAGCGGGTTGCGCGTGAACTGAGCACTCATCGCATCGGCCAGGTATTCGCGCTCGCGACTCACGCTCATGGCCAGGAGGCGCGTGATGAGCGGGGCGAGGAACCAGCTCATCAGCCAGATGAGCAGCAGGACGATGAGCAGGGCGTTCGCATCCCCCTTCTTGCTGCTGCGATGCCCGCTCCCCGACGAGACACGCACGCCGCCGCGCCCCATCATGCGCCACATCCCGTCGCCCAGGAGCGCCACCGCCCCCACCAGCGCCGCAAGGATCGTCATCAGGCGCACGTCGAGGTTGCGGATGTGCCCCAGCTCGTGGGCAATCACGCCCTGCAGCTCGTCGCGCGAGAGCGTGCGCAGGAGCCCCTCGGTGACGGCAACGTGGGCGAGGCGCTCGTCGCGCCCGGTGGCGAAGGCGTTTGGGTCGTCGTCGGGGACGATCCAGATCCGGGGGCGGGGGAGCCCGCTCGCGATCGCCATCTCGTCGACCACGTTCACCAGTTCTCGCTCTGCGGGTGTGGCGGGATCGATCACCTCGCGCGCCCCCGTCGACCAGAGGACCTTCTGCGCACCGGTACTCCACGCATAGGCGGCGATGGCCGCGGCCACCACCGTCAGGAGCACGCCGAGGGCGGGGACGACGTGGTGATACGCCCCCGGCTCTGCATCCCGCGTCGCGAGATAGGCGATGAAGTCGCCGCCAAACCCCAACCAGGCGAAGAAGGCGATGAACCCGGCGACGACCCAGCGCGAGCGCGAACGGTTGCGGGCCTGCTGCGTGAAGAGGTCGGTGCCCAGGTGCTAGAACTCCACCTTGGGCAGGGCGCGCTCGGCGTTGTCCTCGATCGCCCACAGCTCGACGGGAGAGGCGCCTGCCATGCCGGCGACGAAGACGGTCGGGACCTGCCGCTGCCGCGTGTTGTACTGCGTCGCGGTGTCGTTGTAGAGCTGCCGCGCGAAGGCGATCTTGTTCTCGGTGGACACCAGCTCTTCTTGCAGCTGGCCCATGTTGGCGGTCGCCTTGAGGTCGGGGTACGCTTCCACCACCGCCATGAGGCGTCCCAGCGACGCGGTGAGCTGCGCTTCCGCCTGCGCCGTCGCCGCCACACCGCCACCCGACTGTTCCACCTGGATGGCCTTGTTGCGCGCCGCCACGACCGCCTCCAGCGTCTCGCGCTCGAACTTCATCGCCCCCTTCACGCTGTTCACGAGGTTGGGGATGAGGTCGTGCCGCCGCTTGAGCTGCACGTCGATCTGCTTCCAGGCGTTGGCCACCTGGTTCTTGAGGGCGACGAGGCCGTTGTACGCGCCGACGAACCAGAACGCCACCACCACGATCACCAGCAGGAGGATCACGAGCATGGAAGGCTCCTGTTCAGGGCAGTGAAGCTCGAGCAGCGCGCCCGAGGCGGTGCGCGCCGCGACACCGAGGTCCCAAACGAATGGTGGGACGAAGGCTCGGCGCCTTCGTCCCACGCTGCGATGTCACTTGGGCACGGCTCATGACGGCCATGCAGTCCGGACCTACGCGTTCTTGCCCTTCGCGGCGTCCTGCAGCCAGGTCATCGGGATCAGGAAGAGCGGCGTCAGGAAGTGGCCCAGGAGGATGTTGACCCAGGTGAGCGCGAGGTAGAAGGCGCCCAGTCCAAGTCCGGCCCACAGCGTGCCAAGCGGCGAAGAATGCTCCACGATCCGTCCTCAGTCGGAAAAAGGTCGTCGGTGACGCAGAGAAAGTAGTTGGCGCGCCCACCCTGCGAAAGTGCGCCATCCACCCCGCGAACGGGCGATCATCCCCACCCGTTCCCGCGATAGATTCCCGGAGACTGCTGTCGGGCGAATCGTACGCGCGTCCCGCGTGCGTCTCGCGATTCCTGTTCCGCCGAGGCCCCACGTCCACCACCCCTGCGCGCCTTCGCACCCTGGTCGCCTCCCTCCTCGAAGGGGACGACCGATTTGTGCTCGCCGTCTCGGGAGGGGTCGATTCCATGGTGCTTCTGCATGCCATGGCGCAGGCATGTGCGTCGACCGACGCCGCGGGTCGCGTGGTCGTCGCAACCTTCGATCACGGGACGGGGGCGCATGCCCGGCTGGCGGTCGAACATGTGCGGCGCTCGGCTGCCGAATGGGGGCTGCGCGTGATCGCCGGAACGCCCCCGGAGCCGCTCGTCGGCGCGACGGAGGCGGAGTGGCGAGCCGCACGTTGGGACTTTCTGAGACGCGTCGCGCACGAACATCGCGCGCACGTCGTGACCGCGCACACGCGCGACGACCAACTCGAGACGGTCGTGATGCGCGCGATGCGCGGCGCCGGCGCGCGCGGGTTGAGTGCACTGCGCGCCCCTTCGTCCATCCGGCGTCCGCTGCTTGACGTCGGGCGCGAGTCGGTGCTCGCGTACGCCGCCGCGCACGGCGTTGCGCACGTCGATGACCCGAGCAACGCGACGCGCCTCCACCTGCGCAACCGGATCCGGCTCGACCTGCTCCCCGCCATGCACGCCGTCGATCCGCGTCTCGCGGACGACCTGCTCGCGCTCGCCGATCGCGCGGCGGCGCTGCGTCGGACGTGCCTGTCCGCGGTCACGCCGCACATCCTGGAGATGGGGACCGGGCGCGCCATCGCCCGGCAGGTGACCGACGAATCGTGGGAGCCGGGCGCCCGCGCCCTCTTCTGGCAGACGGTCGCTGAGATGGCGGGGGTCGCGCTGGACTGGCGCGGGACCGAGCGCCTCGTGGAGTTCGCCGTGAGCGGGCGAGGGGGAAGGCGAATTCCGTTGTCTGGCGGGTACGAGGCGGTGCATCGTCGCGAAGCCGTCGAGATTCGGCGGTGCGAGGCAGCTGCGGCGTCCGGCTCGCGTCTGAGCACCGGCGCCGAGACGTGCTTTGGCCCCTTTCGATTCCGTCCCGTGTCGGAGCTTCACCCGATGCCGGGCGGCGCGCGCGGGGGAATCGTTCGTTCGGTGCAATCGGGGCGGCGTGAAGGGAGCCGGAGTGAGGCGCCCGCGCTCGACGGCGGCGATCCGGATGCCTGGTCGAGCTGGCTTCCGGCTGAAGCGACGCTCGAAGTTCGGGCGTGGCAGGCGGGAGATCGCATGGACTCGTCAGGCGGACGCCCGCGCCGCGTGAAACGGTTCTTCGCGGATCGGCGGGTCGCCGCGCCGGATCGAGAGGGGTGGCCCGTTGTCGTGGCAGATGGCGAGATTGTCTGGATTCCGGGAGTGCGCCGCGGACCTGCGGCTACCGTTCGGCCCGGTCGGCCGAGAGTCTGCTTCGTCTGTGAACGCCTCCGTTCATGATCCGCGTCTCGAGGGACGCACTGTCAAGCGCATCGCATTTCCCGCCGACATCATCGCCGCGCGCGTCGCGGAGTTGGGGCGGGAGATCACGGCGGCGTATCCCGATGGCGACCTTCTCGTCCTTGGATTATTGAAGGGGAGCTTCATCTTCCTGAGCGACCTGGTACGCTGCATCGACCGGCCGCTCAAGGTGGACTTCCTGGTTGCCTCCTCCTACGGGAACGAGACCGTTTCGAGCGGATTTGTCCGTTTGGTGTATGATCCGGAAACAGAGCTCGAGGGGAAGCACATTCTCTTGGTAGAGGACATCGTCGATTCCGGCCGAACCTTGAGCAAGGTCATGGCCCTGCTGCAGGAGCGCCGCCCGCGCTCGCTCGAGGTCTGTGCCCTGCTCGACAAGCACATCGCCACGCACCTGACGTATCCGCCGAAGTTCTCCGGATTCGACGCCCCCCACGAGTTTCTCGTCGGGTACGGCCTCGATCACGCCGAGAGCTTCCGGCACTTGCCGTATATTGCGAGCTTGCAGTAACCAGAGACCGCAGACATGCCGCCGATTCCTCCCAAGAAGCAGTTCAATTGGGGTCGCTTTTCGAAGGGGCTCTCGTTTTGGATCCTCGTGATCCTGATCCCCGTCGCGGTGATCCAGTTCTCAGGCTCGAAGGGTGAGCCCGCGACATCGATCAACTACTCGGACTATCGCGCCGAGCTGGATCGCGGGAACATCTCGCGGGCCACGATTCGCGCGGGCTCCACGGTCACGGGCGAATTCACGCAGCGCGTGATGGTACAGGGGCGCGAGGTGAAGAAGTTCACCGTCAAGCTCCCGATGACCGACAGCCCGGATGAAGTGAAGGAGCTGCTGGCCAAGAAGGTCGTGATCGACGCGCAGGAAGCGCGTCCGTCGGTCGGGACCTTCCTGCTCAACTTCCTTCCGTACTTCGTCCTGATCGCGATCTGGATCTTCCTCTTCCGGCAGATCCAGGCCGGCGGGGCCAAGGCGTTCTCGTTCGGCAAGTCGAAGGCGAAGCTCCTCACCGGCGACACGCCGAAGGTGACCTTTGCCGACGTGTCCGGCTGCGACGAGGCCAAGGTCGAGCTGCAGGAGATCATCGAGTTCCTGAAGGACCCGCAGAAGTTCACCAAGCTCGGTGGGCGTCTGCCGAAGGGCGCGCTTCTCATCGGGCCGCCAGGGACCGGCAAGACGTTGCTGGCGAAGGCGGTGGCCGGCGAGGCCGGTCGTCCGTTCTTCTCCATGTCGGGCTCCGACTTCGTCGAGATGTTCGTCGGCGTTGGAGCGTCGCGCGTGCGCGACCTGTTCGAGCAGGGGAAGGCACATGCACCCTGCATCATCTTCATCGATGAAATCGACGCGGTCGGCCGTCATCGCGGTGCAGGGCTCGGCGGCGGGCACGATGAGCGCGAGCAGACGCTCAACCAGCTCCTCGTGGAGATGGACGGCTTCGAGTCCAACGACGGCGTGATCCTCATCGCCGCCACCAACCGCCCCGACGTCCTCGACCCGGCGCTCCTGCGCCCGGGACGCTTCGACCGCCAGATCGTGGTCGACGCGCCGGACCTGCGCGGGCGCGAGGGGATCCTCCGCGTCCACATGCGCAACAAGCCGATCGCGGACGATGTGGACATCAATCGCATCGCGCGCGGGACCCCCGGCATGGCCGGCGCCGACCTGGCCAACCTCGTGAACGAAGGGGCGCTCCTCGCGGCGCGCCGCGGGCACGACAAGATCTACATGACCGACCTCGAAGAGGCGAAGGACAAGGTCATGCTCGGTGCCGAGCGCAAGTCGCTCGTGATGAAGGAAGAGGAGCGCCGCCTCACGGCGTACCACGAGGCGGGGCACGCCGTCTGCGCCGTCATGGTCAAGGGGAACGATCCGCTGCACAAGGTGACGATCGTCCCTCGCGGCCGTGCGTTAGGCGTTGCCTTCACGCTCCCCGAGGATGATCGCGTGTCGGTGACGCGCGAGCAGCTCGAGGCACGCCTCGTCATGGCGTACGGCGGGCGCGCCGCGGAGGAGATCATCTTCGGGCGCGATCGCGTGACGACGGGGGCGGCCAGTGACATCCAGCAGGCCACCGCGATCGCGCGTCGCTACGTGACGCAGTGGGGGCTCTCCGACGCGATCGGCCCGATCCTCGTCGGCGACAACGAGCAGGAGGTCTTCCTCGGCCAGCAGATCATGAGCCGGCGCGAGGTGTCGGAGAAGACGGCGCAGCTGGTCGACTCCGAGGTGAAGAAGGTGATCGACGACGCGTACTCGCGCGCCGTGCAGACGCTCACCGAGCACCGCCTCCTGCTGGATTCGGTGGCGGCGATGCTCCTCGAGCGCGAGACGCTGACGCGCGAGGACTTCGAGATCCTGGTCCGCGGGGAGAAGCTCCCGCCGCGGGCCCCGCTCCCGCCGTCGTCACTCCCGCCGGCCACGCCGGTCACGCCGATCCCGATGGCGCAGCCCAAGTCGGTGCCGCCGCTGCTCGGCGGTCCGGAAGTCAGCCCGGCCTAACGCGAGCGTTGGACGCTCGCCTGTCGCCCAGGGGCGCCGCCGCGATCAGTGGCGGCGCCCTTCTCGTTGCCTACGTGGCGACGCTCGCTCCCACGGTCACGCTCTGGGACAGTGGCGAGTTCCTCGCGGCGATCCGCGCGCTCGGCGTGCCACATCCGCCCGGAACTCCGCTGTTTGTCTTTGCGGCGCGCGCGTGGTCGCTGGCCGCGGGGTGGCTGCCGTTTGCGCTGGCGGTGAACCTCGCCTCGGCGGCCTGCACGGCGGGGGCGGCGGCGATCCTCGCCTGGCTCGTGACGCGCTGGACCGGGCGCGCGGCGGCAGGGATCGCCGGCGCGCTGGTCGGTGGCGGGACGGCCGCGGTCTGGCAGAGCGCCACCGAGGCGGAGGTGTACGCGTATGCGACACTTCTCATCGCCGTGGCGCTGGTCTTCGCGGAACTCGCGGGGACGCAATGGAGCGTGCGTCATCGCGTGGCGATCGCGTTTCTCTTCGGTCTGGCGGTGCCGCTGCACATCAGCGCGTTGGTCGCGGGGCCAGCGGTCATCCTCCTGGCGGCCACCGATCGCTCCGCCGGCCTCTCGGTGCGTGCCGCCATCGCGCCGCTTTCCGCATGGTGCGTTGCCGCGGGCCTGGGCACGGTGCGGCCGCTCCCCATCGTCGTCGGGGTGCTGTTGGCGCTGGCGGCGCGGCTTGCGCCTGACGGAAGCGATTCCGAGGCTTCGCGGTGGAGCGCGCTCGGGTCGCTGGCGATGGTCGTGCTCGGGGCCAGCTTCGTCCTCGTGATGCTGGTGCGCGCCCGGCACGACCCGGCGATCAACGAGGGGTTCGCCACCACGTGGCAGGCGCTGGTCGACGTCGTCGCCCGGCGGCAGTACGACGTCCCGCCGCTCTGGCCACGACGTGCCCCCCTCTGGCTGCAACTCGGCAATCTGGTCCAGTACGCGGACTGGCAGGTGGCGTCGGGGATGAGTGACGCGCCGGGGGCGTCGCCGGTGCGCACGCCGCTGACCATCGTTTTCGTCATGCTGGGCATCGTTGGGGGAGCGTGGCACCGTCGGCGTGATCTTCGGAGCTGGAATGCGATGGCACTCCTCCTGGCCTGCGCGACGGTCGGGGTGGTCATCGTCCTCAACCTGCGCGCGGGGCCGTCGTTCGGCTTCGGCATCCTGCCGCAGGGGGCACTACGCGAGGCACGCGAGCGCGACTACTTCTTCTCCCTTGCCTTTCTGGTCGCGGGGATTTGGTGTGGGTGCGGACTCGTCGCCATCGGCGAGCGTTTGCCGCCTCGGTTCGCGCGTGTCGTACTCGTCGTCGCGATCCTTCCGCTCGCGCTCAACTGGCGCGCGGTCGATCGCCGTCGCGCGCCCGACGCCACCTTGGCGCGGGAACTCGCGGTTGCGCTGCTGACGGACCTTCCCGAGCGGGCAGTGCTCGTGGTGGCTGGCGACAACGACTCATTTCCGCTCTGGTACCTGCAACAGGGCGAGGCAACGCGGCGCGACGTGACGACGGTGACGATCCCGCTCCTCGGCGCGCTCTGGTACCGTGCGGAGCTGGCGCGCCGTCACGCGCTGCTCCCAGCCGACTTCGTGGACGAGTGGCGCGGCCTTGGTCCGACGTTGGCGGCCATCGGCGACGGGGCACGCGTGCAGCGCCGCCCCCTGCACGTTGCGGTATCGGTGACCGCTGAAGACCGGCGCGCCGTGGCACCGGGAGCCGGTTGGCGCCTGGTGGGGATGTCCTACGCGCTTGACGAGGGAGGCGGTGGCGCGCCCCCCGTGATCGACTCAGCGGCGGTGGCTCGGACGAGCGGAGCGGGGGACGTGCGGCGAGGCGCGAGCGGATATCCGGCAGGGAGGGCCACTACCGCGCGTGACGGTACTGGGCGCTACGTTCAGCGCCTTCTCGGGTGTCCGGCGGCTGCGCTCGCGCGCGTGCGTGGCGCGATTTCGGCGGCGGCCGGTTTACTTGAATCGACCTGTAACTTCCGATAGTTTCTTGTGTTATGCCTTTTCCGGGGTTGGCTGATCGACTCCGTGCGGTGCAGGAGCGCATCGCCGCAGCGGTCGCGCGTGGCGGGCACGGCCAGCAGGTGGACCTGATCGCCGTGACCAAGACGCACGGTCCTGACGCGGTCGAGGCCGCGTGGGCGTGCGGCATTCGCTCGGTGGGGGAAAACAAGGTGCAGGAAGCGCTCGACAAGATGGCGCACGTCACTGCACCGGTGGCGTGGCATCTGATCGGGCACTTGCAGCGCAACAAGGCGAAGCACGCGACACGTTTTGCCCTGGTGCACTCGATGGACAGTGCGCGATTGGCCGACGCGCTGCACGACGTGGCGCAGAGGGCGGGGACGCGACTCCGCGTGTTGGTGCAGGTGAACGTGTCGGGAGAAGAGAGCAAGGGAGGGTACGCCCTCTCCGAGTTGGAGGCGGAAGGGACGCGGCTTCGTGGACTCGACGCGCTGGATGTGGCGGGTGTGATGACGATGGCGCCACTCGACGCGAGCGAGGCGGTCTTGCGGGAGACGTTCGCCCGGGCACGCACCGCACGCGAGATGTTGCGTAGCGCGGGACATGCGGCGCACGAGCTATCGATGGGGATGTCGAACGACTTCGAGGTTGCGGTCGAGGAAGGGGCGACGATGGTCCGCCTGGGGACGATCCTGTTTGGAGAGCGCACGCCATGACCGACGAATCATTCCACCTGACACCGCTCGACATCCGGCGCTACGACTTCGGGAGCGCCCTGCGCGGCTATGACCGAGCGCGTGTCGACCAGTTTCGCGAGCAGGCGGCCAACGAGGTGGAGCGCCTGGTGAAGCAGTGCCAGGTGCTCGAGGGGAAAGCGCAGGGCTTTCACGAGCAGCTGCGCGCTTTTCGCGAGCGAGACAAGGCGATCAACGAGGCGCTGATCTCGGCGCAGCAGCTGCGCGCCGAGGTGCGCGAGCAGGCCGAACGCGAGGCGCAGCTGATCCTGCGCGAGGCGCGCGCCGAAGCCGAGCGCATCGTGTCGGGCGCGACCAACGAGATACGCCGGGTGCAGGGCGACCTCGAAACACTCACCCGGCAGCGGCGCAGCTACCTCGCGCAGCTGCGCACGATGGTCGAGCGCCAGCTGTCGGAGATCGAGGCGGCGGAGGCGAGTGCGGCGATCGCGCCGCCACGCCGCGATGACGCGGCGGCGGGGACGAGCACGGGCGCCGAGGCGCGCGAAGGCGACGCGGCGGCACACCCGGAGTGGCTCGACTCGCTGTTCAAGGAGCAGTGAGTCACAGGACGAGCCGGCGAGTCGACGAGAAGACGAGAAGACGAGAAGACGAGTGACTACAGAGATCGGGCATTCCTTCGAGGCGATCGAACGCGCGGCCGCGGCCGTGCGCGCACGTTTTGCACGCGTCCCCGATGTGGCGATCGTGCTGGGAACGGGGCTGGGTGGCCTGGCCAAGGCCATCGAGGTCGAGCAGGTGATCGAGTACGGCGACATTCCGGAGTTCCCGCTGTCGACGGTTGAGTCGCACGCTGGGCGGCTGCTCTGCGGAACGCTCGCGGGGAAGACCGTGATCGCGATGCAGGGGCGCTTCCACCGGTACGAGGGATACTCACTGCAGCAAGTGACCTTCCCGGTGCGGGTGCTTCGCGCGTTAGGCGCGCGGACGCTCGTGGTGTCCAACGCCTGCGGCGGGATGCACCCGCTGTGGCAGGCCGGCGACTTGATGCTCATCGCCGATCACATCAACCTGCTGGGCGACAATCCGCTGCTGGGGCGCAACGACGATCGCCTCGGGCCGCGCTTCCCCGACATGTCGGAGCCGTATGATGCCGCGCTGCGCGAGATCGCGCGCGCCGAGGCCAAGCGGCAAGGGATCACGTTGCGCGAAGGCGTTTACGTGGCGGTCACCGGGCCCAATCTCGAGACGCGTGCCGAGTACCGCATGCTGCGCACTCTCGGCGCCGACGTCGTGGGGATGTCGACGGTCCCCGAGGTGATCGTCGCGGTGCATGGCGGGATGCGGGTCCTTGGCGTCTCGATCATCACGGACCTGTGCCTTCCCGACGCGCTGGAGCCAGCGTCGCTGGAGAAGATCATCGCCGTGGCGGCGAAGGCCGAGCCGCACCTGACGTCGCTCGTCACCGGCGTCCTGGAGCGACTGTGAGCGCGACGCGGTTCCAGTTGCTCCCGGGCGATCGCCCGGCCGACGCCCTCGAGCAGGACGTGCTGGCGCGCTGGCGGGCCGAGCGGCTGTTCGAACAGACGCTGGCGGCCCGCGCCGGCAGCCCCCCGTTTGTCTTCTATGACGGACCGCCCACCGCGAACGGGCGTCCGGGGATCCATCACGTCTTTGCCCGGACGGTGAAGGATCTGTTCTGCCGTCACCGCACCATGACCGGCCACCTCGTGGACCGGAAGGCCGGCTGGGACACGCACGGTCTCCCCGTGGAGATCGAGGTGGAGAAGGCGTTGGGGCTGACGGGGAAACCCGACATCGAGGCGTACGGCGTCGAGGCGTTCAACGCGAAGTGCCGCGAGAGCGTCTGGACGTACCGCAAGGAGTGGGAGCGCCTGGTGGAGCGCGTGGCGAACTGGATGGATTACGACGATCCGTACGTCACGTACACCAACAACTACATCGAGAGCGAGTGGTGGGCGCTCAAGACGCTGTACGAGAAGGGGCTCCTGTATCGCGGTCACAAGATCCTCCCGTACTGCTCGCGGTGCGGGACGGCGTTGTCGTCGCACGAGGTGGCGCAGGGGTACGAGGACGTTGAGGATCCGTCGCTCTTCATTGCGCTGGATCTCGAGCAAGTCGGGGGACGGGAGACGGGAGACGGGCGAGGTGGCACCGCGCGCCGCCGGCTCATCGTGTGGACCACGACGCCTTGGACGCTCGTCTCCAACGTCGCGCTTGCCGTGCATCCCGATCTCGAGTACGTCGAGCTGCGCAAGAAGACGGGGGCCGACTGGACGATCATCCTCGCCGCGGCGCGGGCGATGGCGGTACTGGGCGACGACTACACCGATCGCTGGGATGTGGTGCAGCGTCTCACGGGTCGAGATCTCGAGGGGAAGCGTTATCGCCGCCCGCTCGACTGGGTGCCGTTCGGCGAGGGAACCGGGCGTCACGAGGTGATCGTCACGGCAGACTTCGTCTCTGCCGAGGACGGTTCCGGGATCGTGCACATGGCGCCGGCGTTCGGTGCCGACGACTACGCGATGGGGCAGAAGCACGGACTCGTGATGCTGCAGCCGGTGAACGCGCGCGGTCGCTTCGGGGACGAGGTCCCGGTCGTCGGCGGGATGTGGGTGAAGGATGCCGACGCGAAGATCGTGGACGTCCTCCGGGAGCAGGATTCGTTGTGGAAGGCGGGGAAGCTCTTCCACGCCTATCCGCACTGCTGGCGCTGCAAGACGCCGCTGCTCTACTACGCCCGCGTCTCGTGGTTCGTGCGCACGACGGCGTTCAAGGACGACATGATGGCCCGAAACGCGGCGATGGACTGGCATCCGCGCGAGGTGGGCGAGGGGCGCTTTGGCGAGTGGCTCAAGAACAACATCGACTGGGCCATCTCGCGCGACCGGTACTGGGGGACGCCGCTCCCGGTCTGGGTGAACGACGAGGACCCGAACGAGATCGAGGCGATCGGGTCGTTCGCCGAACTCGCGGAGCGCTGCGGGACCACGCTCCCCGCGGACTTCGACCCCCACAAGCCGTTCATCGACGCCTACACCTGGCCGGCGAAGTCGGGGAAGGGGACGATGCGGCGCGTCCCCGAGGTCATCGACGCCTGGTTCGACTCTGGGGCGATGCCCTTCGCGCAGTGGCACTACCCGTTCGAGAACCGGGAGCGCACGGCGCAGCAGTTCCCGGCCGACTTCATCGCCGAGGGGCTCGACCAGACGCGCGGGTGGTTCTACTCGCTGCTCGCGATCGCGACGGGGTTGGGCGATGCCCTGCCTAACAACTCGGCGACGACGGCGGGGACCGCGGTGGCCGCGCCGTATCGCGCCGTCGTGGTGAACGATCTCGTGCTGGACAAGAACGGGGTCAAGATGTCGAAGACGCGCGGCAATGTCGTGAATCCGTGGGAGGTGATCGCCTCGCACGGCGCCGACGCGATCCGCCTCTTCCTCATCGCCTCGAGCCAGCTCGGGACGCCCAAGCAGTTCGACGTCGACGCGATCCGCGACACGGCGGCGCGCTTCCTCGTCACGCTCAAGAACGTCTACAGCGGGATCTTCGCGCTGTACGCGAACTTTGGATGGGAGCCGTCGGCAAACGATCCGGCGGTCGCCGTGCGCCCGGTCCTGGATCGCTGGATCCTGTCGCGCCTGGCCGACGTGGAAGCGAGCGTGCAGGCGTCGATGGAGGCGTTCGACTCCACGACGGCGGCGCGTGCGATCATGTCGTTCGTGGTCGATGATCTCTCCAACTGGTACGTGCGCCTGTCGCGCGCCCGGTTCTACGACGTGGACGGGGCGGACAATCGGGCGGCCTTTGCCACACTGCACGAGTGCCTGGTGGTCACGACGCGCCTGCTGGCGCCGATCGCGCCGCTGGTCACGGATTGGATGCATCGCGAGCTCACGGGAACTTCCGTGCACCTTGCCCGTTACGTGCGGGAGCCGGGTGCCTCGACCGGTCGCGATCTGGGGCTGGAGCGCGGGATGGCGGAAGTGCGCGAACTGGCGACGCTCGGTCGCGCGGCGCGAGAGGAGGCCGGGATCAACGTCCGCAAGCCGCTCTCACGCGTGGTGTGCGTGGTGCCGCGCGAGGCGGTGGGCGATGTCTCGCCGTTGCTGGACCTGTTGCGGGTGGAGCTGAACGTGAAGGAGGTCACGCTGGCCACGTCGGCGGATGACCTCGTGACGCTGGAGGCCAAGCCGAACTTCCGCTCGTTAGGAAAGAAGTTCGGGAAGGCGACGCCGCTGGCCGCGAAGGCGGTGCAGGCGCTGGCCAGCGAGCACCTGCGGGCCTTCGAGCACGGCGAGTCGCTGGCGCTCACCGTGGAGGGGGAGACGCACACGCTGGACGCCGAGGACCTCACGATCCTGCGGCGGGCCTCGGGTGCGCTGGTGGTGAAGGAGGCGCTGGGACGCTTCGCGGCGATCGATCCTGCGATGACCCCGGCGTTGATGCAGGAGGGGTTGTCGCGCGAGGTGGTGAGCCGCGTGCAACGCTTGCGGAAGGAATCGGGCTTGGCGGTGTCTGACCGCATTCGCCTCCAGATCTGGGGGGCACCCGAGATCGAGTCGGCGGTGTCGGAGTACAAGGAGTGGATCGCGGGCGAGGTGCTCGCTCGCCACGTCACGGTCGGCCGTGACGGCGTGGTGGATGAACACGAGGCACACGAGGTGGAGATCGATGGACTCCTCGGTCGTGTGGCCCTGACCAGGGACGAATGACGATGGCATCGACCAGTGGCGGAAGCGGCGCGGCGGCCCCCAAGAAGCCGAAGCCGATGAGCAAGAAGAACCTCCAGCACTTCGAGAAGCGCTTGATGGAGGAGCGCAATCGCGTGCTCAAGGAGCTGGGGAAGTACGACGAGGTGTTCAACGCCACCGACCAGTCGTCCGATGGCGACCTGTCGTCGTATTCGTTCCACATGGCCGACCAGGGGACCGACGCCATGGAGCGCGAGAAGGCGTTCCTGTTCGCGAGCCAGGAGGGGCGCTTCCTCTGGCACATCGACCAGGCCCTGCGCCGCCTGTACAAGTCGCCCGAGACCTTCGGCAAGTGCCACCAGTGCGGCGACGAGATCGCCTTCGAGCGGCTCGACGCCCTTCCACATGCTCGCTACTGCATCAAGTGCAAGCAGCGGGAAGAAGATGCCAAGAAGGGGTAGTCACGCCGCGATCTTCTGGCCGATCGTGGTGGTGCTCGTCCTGGCGGACCGCATCACCAAGTCGGTCGCCGAGGAGCTGCTCTGGCCCCGCGGCGTGCCGCGCGCGGTCTTTGGTGACGCGGAGTGGTTCCGGTGGACGCTGGTCTACAACCCCGGTGCCGCGTTCGGCTTTCACCTGGGACCGTACTCGCGCTGGATCTTCCTTGCGCTCACCGTGGGCGCGCTGGCGATCCTCTGGCACCTGTATCGCACCACCGAGTCGGGACACCGGATCCGCGTGCTGGCCATCGCCCTGGTGACGTCCGGGGCGCTGGGGAACCTGATCGATCGCATCGTCTCACCGAACGGCGTCGTCGATTTCATCGACATCGGGATGGGAGACATGCGCTGGCCGACCTTCAACGTGGCGGACATGGCGGTGTCGTGCGGGGCGGTGCTCCTCGCGATGGTGCTGTGGCGCGAGGACGAGCAATCGGAACGTCGCGAGGGCGAGGCCGGTGTGGCGACCGTCGCCGAGTCGCCGCGCGCGGGTTCGTGAGGCGCCACGCGTGAGCGAGCGACGCCAGGGGACACAGCGCTCCTTCGTGTGCGAGGCGAACAGCGATGTTCGCCTCGATGCGTTGGTGGCGCGCGAGACCGCGCTCTCGCGCACACAGGCAGCGACGCTCATCGCCAACGGGCACGTCACGGTGGCGGGGCGCCGTGAGAAGGCTGCCTACAAACCGGCAGCAGGCGAAACCGTCGACGTCTTCATCCCGCCCCCCGCGCCGCGCGAGATCCGCGGGGAATCGATCGCGCTCTCGATTGCCTTCGAGGACGACGACCTCGTGGTAATCGACAAGCCGGCTGGGATGGTCGTTCATCCGGCGCCCGGCAACTGGACCGGGACGCTGGTCAACGCGCTCGTGGGGCGCGGTGGCGAGCTGTCCGACGTGGGGGGCGACGAGCGTCCTGGGCTGGTCCACCGCCTCGACAAGGACACCTCGGGGCTCCTCATCGTGGCCAAGAACGACCGGGTGCATCGCCTCCTGTCATCGGCGATTTCCGAGCGACGCGTCGTCAGGCGCTACGCGGCGCTCATCTGGGGGCACCTCGACGCGGACGAGCGCACCGTCGAAAAGCCGATTGGTCGCGATCCACGCGACCGGCAGCGCATGGCGGTCGTGGAGTCGGGCAAGCCGGCTCGCACGACGTTTCGCCGCCTGGCGCGCTTCGACGCGGGGGACCTGCTGCGCGCTCACCTGCACACTGGGCGTACGCACCAGATTCGCGTGCATCTCGCCTCGATCGGGCACCCGGTGGTGGGGGACGACACCTACGGCGGTGGCGGCGGGCGCGCCCTCGTCGGGCTGCCGCCACGTCGCCACTTCCTGCACGCGGCCTGGCTCCGATTCCAGCACCCGGTGACCCGCGCCGCGATGGATGTGCGCGCCGCGCTCCCCGACGATCTTCGCCAGTCGCTGGCCAAGGTCGCTGACGACCCGACGTTGCTTGCCGAGCGTGATCCGCTGGAGCGATTCGGTTTCTACGTCGAGCCGGTGGCTGAGGGGCGATGAGTGAGGGCGCGAGCCGACCGTACGTGATCGTCGAGGGGGCGGGGACGCTCTTCGCGATCGAACAGGGCGCGGTGCGCGAGGTGGTGCCGGCGCGAGCGCTCACTCGCTTGCCGGGAGCGCCGGCCGCCGTGCGCGGGCTGCTCAACGTGCGCGGGACGCTCGTGACGGTGGTGGACCTCGCGACGCGTTTCGGACGCGGTACGTCGATGGAGGAAGCGCCGTCGGTTGTGATCGTCGTCACCGAATCACGCACGTTGGGACTGCTCGTGGACGACGTGATCGATGTGCAGGCGTACTCGGCCGATGATTTCATCGCAACCGGCCTCGAGCCTGCCGATCCAGCCCTGGCGGGGATGGGACATTTTGTCGGCAGAATCGTCCTCTCCGTGGACCTGCAGGAGCTGGCGCGGCAGACGTTCGCCTAGGGGAGCCTTGGGCGCGTAGTGCCGCGCGATGCGCCAGTTGTGATGGCCGCACGGCGCCTGCGCGCAACGCTGCCCGGGGAGAGACGAGCGTGAGCCACACGGTACTGATCTGCGACGACGCCATCTTCATGCGCACCATGCTCAGCGACATCCTGCAGCAGGCAGGATTCGACGTGGTGGGCGAGGCGGAAACGGGGGCCCAGGCGGTGGACAAGTACCGCGAGCTGCGTCCCGACCTGGTCACGATGGACATCGTGATGCCCGACATGGGGGGGATCGACGCGGTGCGTGAGATCACCCGCCAGGATCCCGCCGCCAAGGTCCTGATGTGCAGCGCGATGGGACAGCAGGCGCTTGTGGTCGAGGCGATCCAGGCCGGGGCGAAGGACTTCGTGGTGAAGCCGTTCCAGCCCTCGCGCGTGCTGGAGGCGGTGCAGCGCGTCCTCGGCTGAGCGCGCGCACCCTCGTCGGAGCGCGCGCATGGACACCGCCCGGTACCGCGACCTCTTCCTCACTGAGGCACGCGATCACCTCGTCGCAATCAACCAGGCGCTGATCGCGCTGGAGCACGTCCCGCACGCCGGAGGTACGGCGAGCGATGGAGCCGCACGCGAGTCTGTCGACGCCCTCTTCCGCGCCGTGCACACGGTGAAGGGGATGAGCGGCGTGATGGGCTATGTCGCCGTGGGGTCGCTGTCGCACGCGATGGAGACGCTCCTCGCGCGCGTGCGCGCGGGAGAGGAGGCGCTCGACGGCGAGCAGCTGGCGCTCCTCTTCGACGCCGCGGACGCGCTGGAGGCGGCGATCGAGGGGGCGGCGACCGCCCAGGGGGCGGCGACCGCCCAGGGGGCGGCGACCGCTCAGGGGGCAGCGACCGCCGAAGAGTCGGCGCTCGACGTGACGTCGCTCGTCGAGCGGCTGCAAGGGCGAGCGGCGGACGGCGAGTCGCGCGCGGGGGATACGCGGCGCACGACGGCCCTTCCGGCGGGCGATGGGCGCGCGGTGCACGTCGTGCTCGAGCCAGGGACGATCCTCCCCGGGGCGCGGGCGCAACTCGTCGTCGCGCGCGCGCGCGCGTTAGGCGCGGTGACGGCCGTCGTCCCCGACGAAGGGGTGATGCTCGGCGACGGTTTTGACGGGGCGTTCGCGCTGCGCCTCGTCTGCGACGCCGACGACGCGACGATCGAGGCGACGCTGCGCGCCGCCGGCTTCGTGCACGAGGTGCGGGTCGAGCATCCCGGTCATGCCGCGCCGCGCGCGGCGAGTGGAGACGTTGCACCTGGTGGAAACGCCGGGACGCCGCGTGCCGACGCCGAGGCGCAGTTTGCCGCCGCCTGGGGGAGTGACGCGCTCAAGGCGCCGCTCCAGCGCTACGTGCGCATCGACCTGCGGCGCCTCGATCACCTGATGGCGCTGGTGGGCGAACTGATGATCGTGCGTGGGCGGTTGGCGCAGCGCGCCGCCCTGCACGCCGACCCCGCGCTCGACGAGGCGGTGAGCGAGGCCTCGCGCTTCATCGGGGAGCTGCAGGACGCGGTGCTCGGTGGCCGCATGGTCCCGGTGTGGCAGGTCTTCGATCGCTTTCCGCGCGTGGTGCGTGATGCGGCGCGGACCTTGGGCAAGGACGTGGCGTTCGTGATCGAGGGGCGCGAGATCGAGCTCGATCGCTCGCTCCTGGAGCAGGTGGCCGACCCGCTCGTTCACCTCCTGCGCAACGCCATCGACCACGGGATCGAGCACCCGGAGGCCAGGCTCGCCGCGGGGAAGGAGGCGGCGGGGCGCCTGACGCTCAGCGCCGCGCGCGAGCGGAATGCCGTGGTGATCCGGGTGCGTGACGACGGCCGCGGGGTCAACCGCGCGCGCGTCCTGGCCAAGGCGAAGGCGATTGGGCTGGTGGACGAGGAGCGCGAATCGCTGGAGGACGAGGAAATCCTCCGGGTGATCGCTCGCGCCGGCTTCTCGACCGCGGAGCGGGTGACGGAGCTTTCGGGGCGCGGCGTCGGGATCGACGCGGTCATCTCGCGCGTGCGCGCGCTGGGCGGGGTGGTCGACCTGCGGAGCACCGAGGGGGAGGGGACGACGTTTTCGCTGCGCCTCCCGGTGACACTCGCGGTGATCCCGGCGCTCCTGGCACGCGTGGGGGGCGAATCGTACGCCCTCCCCCTGACCCACGTGACCGAGACGCTCCAGCTGTCGCGGGGCGTGGTGCGGACGGTACGCGGGCGCGAGGTAATCGTCATTCGTGAGGAGGTCCTCCCGCTCCTTCACCTGCGGGACGTGGTGGGGCTTCCCGGCCGCGACGCGGGGCACGACGCCTCGGCGTCGCACGTGGTGTTGGTGGAGATGGCCGAGCGCCGCGCCGGGCTGGTGGTGGACCAGTTGGTGGGACAGGAAGAGATCGTCGTGAAGCCGTTCGACGCCGTGCGCGGCGCCGCGTCGTGCTTCAACGGTGCCACGATCATGGGCGACGGTTCGGCGGCGCTCATCCTCGAAGTGGGCAGCCTGCTGTAGACGCCTAGGGATCCCAAAGGAGCGAGTCATGCACGACCTGCTGAGCCTCAAGCCGGTGCAACTGGATGCCCTGCGCGAAGTCGCCAACATCGGCGCCGGGCATGCCGCGACGGCGTTGTCGCAGATGACGGGGCAGACGATCATGATCGCCGTCCCGACCATCAACATCACGCCGCTGGAGGAGGTCCCGCCGTCGATTGCGGCGCCTGACGAGCCGGTGGCCGCCGTGCTGATGAACATGCTGGGCGACCTGACCGGGCGCACGCTCCTCGTCTTTCCCAAGCCGACGGCGATTCGCCTGGGCGAGCTCCTGCTGCGCCGGCCGCACGCCGGCGGTGGCGAGCTCACGGAGCTCGAGCAGTCGGCGATCAAGGAGGCGGGGAACATCCTGAGCGGTGCGTACATGAACGCGCTCAGCGAGTTCATGGGGCTCCTCCTCCTCCCGTCGCCCCCGTCGCTGGCCATCGACATGTCGCGCGCGGTGCTCACGACGGCCTACCTGCAGTTCGGGTCCGATCGCGACCTCGTCTTCTGCGTGGAGACCGAGTTCTACATGCAGGAAGCGGGCGAACACCTGCGCGGCTACTTCCTCCTGCTGCCGGACATGCCGTCGTTGCGCGCCATCCTGCGGGCGGTGAACCTCGGCTAGCGGATGACGGTCGTGTTGTCCTCCGAACGCGATCGCGAGGTCCTGCGGTCGTTCGCGCACCGGATCGACGCCGGTGACGCGGGCGCACACAACAACCTCGGCGTCCTCTACTTCAACAAGGGGATGACGGCGGAGGCGGTGGGGGAGTTCACGCGCGCGCTCGAACTGGATCCGCGCATGACGATCGCCCAGCGCAACCTCGAGATCGCGTACTTCAACTCGGGGTACTACGACGCGCGCCTGCAGGAGCTGCGGGAGCGCCTGCGCACGCACCCGCGCGACCGCACGGCGCGCTGGGAGCTCGGGCGCACGTACGCGCTGCTCGGTGACACGCGCCAGGCGGCCGACGCGTTCGGGACGTTGCTGCGCGACGATCCAGACGACGTCGACGCGATGTTGCAGCTGGCGCTGGCCGAGAGTGCCGGTGGCGACGCGGAGCACGCGGAACGCTGGCTGCAGCACGCCGTGCAGTTGGCCCCCGATCGTGCCGACCTCCACTTCCACCTGGGGCAGACGGCGTATCATCGCGGGCTCAACGAGGAGGCACTCCGCCACCTGCAACGCGCGGTGCAACTGGCGCCGGAGGACGCCGACGCGATGTACCTCATGGCGTTCGTGCTCGGCGACCTCGGGCGGCACGAGGAGGCGCGCGAGGCGTCGCGCCAGGCGATGAAGCGCAACCCGGCGTTGGGGAAGGCGCAGGCCAACCTCTCGCTGGAGCGCTTCGATGCGCGCTCGTACGAGCGCGTCCGCGAGGCGCGCGAGGCACGCGGCCTCCCCGACCAGATGCACGTGGTGGAGGAGGGGCAGCTCGCGCACTTCAACCTCGGCCTCGCCTTCCGGCAGAAGGGGTACCTGGCCGAGGCGCTGCGGGAGTACCGCCTGGCGCTCGATCGTGGCGAGGATCGCACGCTCGTGCTGCAGGCGATGGCGGAGGTTCATCTCCTCCGGAAGGAGTCGGCGGCCGCGGTGCAGCTGTACGACCGCCTGCTGCAGGAGCTCCCGCATTCACCCAAGCTCTGGAACGAGCGCGGGATCGCACTGCACCAGGATGGGCGTCACGCCGAGGCCGCCGCCAGCTACGAGCGGGCCATCGCGGCGGACGACCACTACGTCCTGGCGTTGAACAACCTTGGCGTGGCGCAGTACCACGCGGGGCGGCCGGATCGTGCCTTCGACGCCTTCCGTCGCGCGCTGCAGGAGGAACCGGGATTCCTGAAGGGGCGCCTCAACCTGGCGCTCCTCCTGTTCCGGCAGAGCGACCACCAGAACTGCCTCGAGGCGTATCGTCAGGTGCTACGACTGGCTCCTGAGCATCCGGTGGCGTGGAACGGTGTGGGGTTGGTCCTGGCGCACCTGCGCAAGTTCGAGGATGCGCGCAATGCCTTCGCCCGTGCCGTGGAGGCGCGCCCGGGATACGCCGAGGCGCACTACAACCTGAGTTTCGCGCTCTCGAACCTCGGTGACTTCGCCGGGTCACTGCGCGAGACCAAGCGCGCGCTCGAGCTCGATCCATACTACACGCCGCAGAAGTTCGAGCTTGCCGTGGATCTCGAGTTCGAGGATCCCCTGCTCGAGATTGCCCCGGACGTCGCAGGGGAGCGGCGCGAGGACGGCGTGGCCGACTTCTCCTTCGAACCGCAGGCGCTGGAGCAGCTGTTCGAGGAGATCGCGCCGGCGCACCAGTCGTTGGGTGCGGGGCGGGGGAGTACGCCGTTCGCGGCGGGTCTCGCACTGGCGGCCGAGGGCGATCTCGAACGCGCGGCGGCGGAACTGCGACGCGCCATCGCCGATGGGGCGCCGCGTGACCTCGGGCTGGTGGCGTTAGGCGATGTCTTCCTCGCGCACGGGGCGGCGGGCGAGGCGCTGGAGCGCTTCCGCGAGGCGCGGGCCCTCACGCCGTCGCTCGTGCCGGCAGGCGTGGGGGAGCTGCGCTCGCTCGTGATGCTGCGGCGCCACCGCGAGGCCATGGACGTGGCGCGCTGGGTCGAGGCGCAGGCGTCGGACGACGTCGACGCGCTGCTCCTCGTGGCCGATGTCGTCGCCGAGAACGACGAGACCGACGCCGCGCAGGCGATCCTGGCGCGCGCACGACGGCTGGCGCCGATGCGCCCCGATGTCCTGCAGGCCATCGGACACGTCGCGCACCTCGTGGGCGATGACCTGCTCGCCATCGAGTCGTACCGGCACGCGATCGCGCTCGACGAGGACTTCGCCGCGTGCCGTGTGCAGCTGGCGGAGCTGCTGCGCGCCGCCGGGCTGTTCGACGATGCGGAACGGGAGCTCGAGGGGGCGCTGGTGAGCGTGCCGACGTATGCGGACGCCGTGCTCTCGCTCGCGTCGCTCCGCCGGGAGACGGGGCGCGCCCTCGAGACGATCGAGCTCCTCGCCACCTTCCTCGAGAGCGACCCCTATCACCTCGATGCACTGGCGTCGCTGGGGGAGTCTCTGTTCCTGGCCGGTCGCCGCGACGACGCGCGCTTTGCGTTCACGCGCGTCCTGCGCTTCGACGGCGACCACGTCGGGGCGCTGTACTTCACGGGGGTGCTGCTCGCCGAGTCCCACCGCTACGGCGAGGCGATCGTGCACTGGGAGCGCGTCGTCGACCTCGAGCCGGCGTCGCCGTTTGCCCGCCGTGCCCGCCGCGACACGCGCACCGCGCAGGACCTGCGGCGCATCTTCGTGGGTCGTCCGCAGCGCGACGACGCGAGGAGCTGAGCCATGGCGATCGAAGGCCCGCTCCGCGAACTCGGCATCCACGACGTCTTCCAGCTCCTCGACCTGAGCCGGAAGACCGGCCGGCTGCGCGTGACGTCGGCGCTGCGCGACAACGAGGGAACCGTGTACTTCAAGGAAGGACGCGTCATCTCGGCCAGCGTCCGCTCGAACCCGCACCCGTTAGGCGCGGTGCTCCTGCGCGCCGGGAAGGTGGCCGGTGACGACCTCGAGGCAGCGCGCGCCCTGCAGCAGGCGCCGGGCGAGTCGCGCCGCCTGGGCGAGATCCTCGTCGCGATGGGCGTCATCACACAGCGCGAGCTGGACCGGCAGGTGCGCCGCCAGGTGGAAGCGGTGGTCTTCGAGCTCATGTCGTGGCAGGAGGGGTTCTTCTCGTTCGCCGAGATCGATCTCGACGGGATGACCGTCGACGCGACGACGACCGTTGCAACCGAGGCGCTGCTGATGGAAGGGGCGCGCCGTGTCGACGAGTGGACGCAGATCCAGCAGCACATCCCGCATATCGGCGTCGTCCCGTCGCTGGCGCCGGTCGACGCCGAGCACCCGACGTCGCTCGATCTCCTCCCCAACGAGTGGGAGATCCTCGCGGCGATCGACGGGGAGCGCGACCTGCGCGGCGTGGCGGCGAGCCTCGGACGCAGCGAGTTCGAGGTGGCCAAGATCGCCTTTGGGCTGGTGTCGACCGGGGTGATCGTCGTCCGCGAGCCCGCGGTGCTCACCGCATCGCGGAACGAACCGGCCGAGCTGGCGACGCTGCTCAACGATGCGCGCGAGGCGGTGCGCGACCAGCGCGCGGAGGACGCGCTTTCGTTCGCCGCCACCGCGATTGCGCTGGCCCCGCGCGATCCCGAGGCGCGCCTGCTCATGGCGCGCGCCCTGTTCCACCTCGATCGGGACGTGGAGGGCGAGGAAGAACTGCGCCTGTCGCTCCAGTACGATCCGCGCAACGCCAACGCGCTGATGGAAGGGGCGCGCCTCGCGGCGCGTCGTGGCGAGCTGGCCATGGCGATCTCCTATTGGCAGCGGGTCGTCGTGGTGAATCCCGCGTCGCCGCTCGCCGAGCAGGCGCGCGACGCGATTGCGCACGCGTCGCGCCTCAGCGCGATGCTCGAGGCCGTCGATGCCTGACGAGATCGCACGCCTCAGCGAAGCGCTCGCGCGCGACCCGGCCGGGATGGGGTGGGTTCCCCTCGCCGACGCGCTGCGCCGTGCACGACGCCTTCCCGCGGCGGAACGCACTGCGCTGCGCGGGCTCGAGCGGCACCCGTATCACGCCGATGGGCACGACGTGCTGGCGCGCATCGCCGCCGACGGCAGCGATCTCGGGCGCGCGCGCGACGAGTGGGAGATGGCGCTCCGTCTGGAGCCGCGTCACGTCGGCGCCCGGCTCGGGTTGGGGTGGTTGGCGTGGCGCAACGGCGATCGCGAGGCGGCACACCGGTGGTGGCAGGGGGCGCGCGACGTGGCGCCGAGCGACCCGCGCGTGCTGGCCGCCGGGCGGCAGCTGCAACGCGCGATGGCGGGTGCGCAGGGGCCGGCCTCCGCCCCCGTCCCCGCCACGCCCGCAGGAACAGGTCCCGCGGCGCTGACGCCCGCGGCACCCGTCACGGCGAAGCCGATTGCCCCGGCTCCGCTGATCACCACGCCGCGTACCGACGTGGCACGCCGGCCCGAGGTGTCGGCGGTTGCGACGGTGGCGCCGGTGTCGACGTCGCCGACCGGCGTCCGCTCGATCCTCCGCCCGCTGACCCCATCGGACGAGTCCAACGACGTGCAGCCGGCTCCGGCCGCTCCGCTCGCGCGCGCCGCCGAGCCGCGGCGCGGAGGGGTGAAGCCGGCGGTGACCTCGTCGCTGCCTGCCGGTGCCCCGGCCAGCGCGCCGCTGCCCACGGAGCACCCCGGGGACGCGCGCTCCGTCTTCGCCCCGATCGTGCGAGGCGGTGCGAGGTTCGCGTTGCTCGTCGATGCCGACGGCCTGGTGCTCGCCGGCGCGACCGCCGTTGCATCTGGCGAGGATCGGAGCGACCTCCTGGCCGCCGAACTGTCCGGCCTCTCGACCGAGGCGGAGGTGGCGCTGGAGCAGTTGCAGCTGGGCGCGTGGGAGCACGTGCTGGTGGAGGGCGAGACGACCACGCTCGCGCTGGCCCCCGGCGACGCGGACACCATCACGCTCGTGGCCACGGCGGCGGGCACTCCCGCCGGCTTGCCACGCCTCCTGCTCGACCGCGCGCGGCAGCGCGCGGCGCACTGGATGGAGTCGCTGTGAACGCGCGCACCATCGCGCCCGGGATCGACGCCCTCGCTCGCCTGCGCGGCGTGCGCGGCGTCGTCCTCACGTCGGTCCATGACGCGCTCCCCATCGAGGCGCGCGCACACGTCGGCATCGATGTCGATGCGCTCGCCGCCTTTGGCACCGGGCTGTATCGCCGCGCGCGCGCCGTGGCCGACGTGTCGGAGGCGGGGCCCGTGCGCATCGTCTCGATCGAGGCCGCCCACGGTCGTGTCGCGGCGACCGCCCGCGGCGAGTTCCTCGTCGTCGTCCTCGCCGATCGCGAGGCGCATCCTGGATTGCTGCGCGTCTCGCTGCAGCGGGCACTGGAGGGGCTGGCCTGACGGGTTTCCCGCGCCAGCACATGCGACCATGCCCATCGTCAACTACGCCTCCCGCGAGATCACCTGCAAGATCGTCTACTACGGTCCGGGTCGATCCGGCAAGACGACGAACCTGCACTACATCTACGACCGCGTCCCGGATGGGCGCCGTGGTTCCATGGTGTCGCTGGCCACCCAGAACGAGCGCACGCTTTTCTTCGACTTCCTCCCGCTCGATCTCGGGACCATCTCGGGCTTCAAGACGCGCTTCCAGCTGTACACGGTCCCCGGCCAGATCTACTACCGTGCGACGCGCAAGCTCGTCCTCACCGGCGCGGACGGCGTGGTCTTCGTCGCCGATTCACAGCGGCGCCAGCTCGACGAGAACATCGAAAGCCTCCGGGACATGCACGAGGTGCTGGCGGAGCAGGGCGTCGATGCGCGGACGCTCCCGCTCGTGCTACAGTACAACAAGCAGGACCTACCGCGCGAGTTGATCTGCACCCCGCGGGCACTCGACGACGCGCTGAACTTCCGCGGGGTGCCGAGCTTCCCCGCCGATGCGCTCGTCGGGAACGGCGTCTTCGAGACGCTTCGCAAGGCGTCGGAACTCGTGCTGCGCCGGCTCGGCAGCGCCAACACCGTCGGGGCGGGGAGGTAGCGATGCTCGACGGACGCTTCCGTTTCGACAACTTCGTCGTGGGGCCGGCCAATCGCCTCGCGGCGTCGGCCGCGCGTGCCGTGGCCGAGGCACCGGGGGCGGCGTACAACCCGCTCTTCATCTACAGCTCGTCCGGGCTCGGCAAGACGCACCTGCTGGGAGCCGTTGGGCATCTCGCCCGCCAGCTGCATCCCGAGCTCGCGATCGAGTACCTCACGCTCGACGACTTCGTCGCCCAGCTGCACCAGGCCATCGCCACCGGGCAGGCGGATGCGTTCAAGCGACGCTACGCGGGCGTGGGACTCCTGCTCCTCGACGACGTCCAGTTCCTCACGGGGCGCGTGGAGACGCAGAGCGAGCTGCTGCGCGTCTTCAACGCCCTGCAGGGAAGCGGGCGCCAGATCGTGATGACGTGCGACCGCCCCCCATCGGAGATCGCCGACGTCGACGAGCGCCTCGTCTCGCGCCTGGCCGGCGGCCTTCTCGTGGATGTCGGCGTGCCCGACTACGAGACGCGCGTCGCCATCCTCCGCGCCAAGTGCGCCGAGCGCGACGTGCGCTTCGCCACCGGCGTTCTCGAAGAGCTGGCGCGCTCCCCCGTGCACAACGTCCGCGAGCTGCAAGGCGCGCTCAACCGGCTCATCGCGCACCAGGCGCTGCTCGACGCCCCGCTCGGCCTCACCGAGGTGTGGCACGTCCTCGGGAGTGCGCGCACCGCCGAGACGGCGCCGCCTGACGAGTTCGAGAACTTCCTCACCGACCTCGCGGCCACGGTGGCCGAATCGGTCGAGACGTGGCGCGTCACGCTCGGCGAGCGCATCGCCCGCTGGTCCGGCGAGGGCTTCCTCACGGAGCGACTGGAACGCGAGCTCACGCGTCAGGATCCCCCCGATCTCGATGCGCTCGAGGCGGCCTTTGCGGCCGACGTCGAGCGCCTGCGCGCACTCGAGGGCGAGGCGATCCGGCTCGATCCCGCCGCGGCAGGGCTCCCCGTCTTCCGCGACCCGGAACGCCTCGCGGAGGCGGAGGACTACGTCGCGCGCGCCATCGTCAAGCGCGATCCGCTCCCGGGGCCGCGCGCCGGTTATCGCCTGCATGACCTGGTGCGCACCGCGCGCAACCGCATGGCCATCCAGGCCGCGGCGGCGGTGATCGAGGCGCCCGGGACGCGCTACAATCCGCTCGTCATCCATGGGCGCCCTGGGTCGGGGAAGACGCACCTCGCGCACGCGATCGGCAACGCGCTGCGCGCGCGCGATGAGCAGGCCTGGTCGGTTGCCTGTGTCGAGGCCGGCGACTTCATCGAGGAACTCATCGACGCGTTGCAGCTGGGAACGGTCGAGCGCTGGCGGGCGCGGTATCGTACCGCCGACGTGCTCATCGTCGACGGTGTCGAGGCCTTTGTCGGGAAGGAACGCACGCAGGAGGAGTTCTTCCATCTCTTCAACACCCTGCAGCAGGCGGGGCGACAGGTCATCCTGACGCTCGATCGACCGCCGGCGCAGCTGCACGGGTTGCAGCCGCGCCTCCGTTCGCGATTCGAGGGCGGCCTGCTCGTGGAGATGGGGGCGGTCGATGGCGCCGATCGCTGGGGTCGCACCACCCCCGTGCACGCCGGCGACGAAGCCGCAGCCCCGACGATCGACGCGGTCGTCGAGGCCGCACTGTCGCCCGCGGGCGATGACGCGCGCGAGGATCACCTTCCCGACTTCGATGCCCTGGCGCGCGCCTCGCAGCCGCTGGATTCGTTCTTCTTCGACGCCGAGAAGGTCGTCGCCGAGTGGCCGCTGGTGGACGGTCGCGTGCTCGAGGAGTGGCGCTGATGGCCATCCGCGGCTCACTCCGTGAAGCGTCGCTCCCCGACGTCCTGCAGCTCCTCGCCATGGGGAAGAAGAGCGGCTGCCTCAGCGTCACGCATCGCAGCGCCTTCGGCAACATCTATTTTGACCGCGGGCGCATCTCCTACGCCTCGATCGTCAATCGCCGCGACCGGCTGGGCGACATCCTCGTCAAGGACGGCCTCATTTCCCACGCCGACCTCGAGGCCGCCATCGCCGTGCAGGCGCTGGCCCCCGAGCGCAAGCTGGGCGAGATCCTCGTGGCGCAGCGCGTCCTCGCGCGCGAGGAGCTGCACCAGTACATCAAGCACCAGATCGAGGAGGCGGTCTACTTCCTCTTCACCTGGAACCAGGGGACCTTCTCGTTCGAGGCGGACATCCGTCCGGACGCGCAGGACATCCTCGTCTCGATCAACCCGGAGTCGCTCCTCCTCGAGGGAGCGCGCCGCGTCGACGAGTGGTCACTCATCGAGAAGAAGATCCCGTCGTTCGACCTGATCTTCTCCATCGATCGGCAGCACCTCCTCGACAGCAAGGTGGAGCTGACCTCCGAGCAGGAGTCGCTCGTCCCGCTCATCGACGGGCAACGCGATGTCGCGGCGCTGATCGACGAGTCCGGCCTTGGGGAGTTCGACGTCGGCAAGGCGCTCTACGGCCTCATCACCGCCGGCTTCATGCATCGCGTCGGGCGCACGCGCGCCCCCGAGCCGGTGAGCCACGAGGCGCGCATC
The DNA here is from genome assembly GCA_046327755.1 of Gemmatimonadaceae bacterium. Classification (GTDB taxonomy): domain Bacteria; phylum Gemmatimonadota; class Gemmatimonadetes; order Gemmatimonadales; family Gemmatimonadaceae; genus SCN-70-22. The sequence continues at coordinate 6,562 of JAXLXW010000004.1, read as the reverse complement.
ACGGAGCACCGCAACCTCGGCGTCGCCTTCTACAAGACAGGGATGCTCGAGGAGGCGGTGCGCGAGTTCCGGCGGGTGGCCGAACTGCGCCCCGGCGATGAACACGGCGAGTTCTACCTCGGGCTCCTCGCCCTGCGACAGGGCCGGCTGGAGGAGGCGGTGCGCACGCTCCGCACGGCCGCGGGGCGCCCCAACGCCAAGGGGGCCACGCACCTCAATCTCGCCTACGCCCTCGAGCGCTCGGGACGGCTGGACGAGGCGCGCCTCACGCTCGCGCGCGCCGAGCAGCTCCTCCCGAACGAGCCCGCCGTGCGCATGGCCAGCGCGGTCCTCTCGCTGCGCCGCAACGACGTCACCGCCGCCGACGAGTCGCTGCGAGATGCTGCCGCGCTTTGGGGAACCCGCAAGCGGCCCGCCGCCTGGTTCCACTACGCGGGGCTCGTCGCCGCGATCCTTGGCGACCTCGATCGCGCCGTCACCGTCCTCGAAGAGGGCGTCGTCGCCCACCCGCACTCCGCCGTCCTCCTCAATAACCTCGCGACGACGCTGGAACGCCGCGGTCGTTATGCAGAATCGGCCGCCGTTGCCGATCGCGGGCAGATCGAGGACGCCTCGCTGCCGCAGCTGCACAAGAACGCGGGCGACCTGCACTACCGCGCCGGACGCTACGACGATGCGCTCGAGTGCTACATGCGGGCCGTGCGCGCGGCCCCGGATCTCGGCGGCGACGTGTGGCTCAAGCTCGGCAACATCCGCTTCCGCCGGCGCGAACGCGAGGAGGCCATTCGCTGCTGGGAGCGATCGCTCGCGCTGGCGCCGGACAACCCGATGGCGCGGAACAACCTCGAGACCGCGCAGCGGCTCGCCTGACGCGTGGGGATCATGACAACCCCCGTTGCCGCCCCGGACGTTCACGTGAACGTCGGCGAGGCCGCCGTGCTCCGCGAGCGCGGCGTCATGGCCAGCGTCGGACTCGGCTCGTGCGTGGCGATCGTCCTGTACGATCGCGTGGCGCGCGTCGGTGGGTTGGCGCACGTGCTCCTGCCACACGAGGCGCTGTCGCGCACGACGGGGAAGCCGTCAAAGTTTGCCACGACGGCGGTGGGGCACCTCCTCACCCTGATGCGCGACCTGGCGCGCGCCGAGTGCCCCGGGACGATGATCGACGCGGCCGAGGCGCGCATCGTCGGCGGCGCATCGATGTTCGCCGCGCTGCTCAACGGCGGGGGCATCAACATGGGAGAACGCAACGTCGTCGCGACGCGCAGGGCACTGGTGGCGGCGGGGGTCCCGCTCATCGCCGAAGACACCGGTGGCGATTTCGGGCGCAGCGTCTACTTCGATGTGGCCACCGGCGAGGTCCGTGTCACCTCGATTCGCCATGGCGAACGCATCCTCTGATCGGCGCACCGTGCTCGTCGTCGACGACTCGCCGTTCATCCGGCAGGTCGTGCGCGACCTCATCGACAGCTCGCCGGACTTCACCGTCATCGGCGAGGCCGGGGATGGCCACGCCGCGCTGGCGATGGTGCACGCGCGCCTGCCGGACCTCGTCACGCTCGACGTGCAGATGCCCGGGCTCGATGGCCTCGCGACGCTCGGCTACCTGATGAGCGAGGCGCCGCGTCCCATCGTGATGCTGAGCGCGTTAGGCGACGGCGGCGAGACCACGATGCGCGCGCTCGAACTCGGCGCCGTCGACTTCGTGCGCAAGCCGGGGAGCGGTGACATCCTCGATCTCGCGACCTTGCGAGAGCGCCTGCTGGGGGCGCTCCGCACCGCGGCGGCGGCGCACTATCGCTCCGTCCCCGTGCTGGCGCGCGTGCGCTCGGCGGCGGGAACGCGCGCAACGACACCGCCCTCGGCGCACGCGGTTCCGGCGCGTCCGGCGACGCACGTTGTCGTCATCGCCTCGTCGACGGGCGGACCGCGTGCCCTCGCCGAGATCGTCCCGTCGCTCGCCATCGGCGATGCCGCCGTCGTCATCTGCCAGCACATGCCGCCAGGCTTCACGGAGAGCCTGGCGCGCCGGCTCGATGGCATCGCCCCCGTTCCCGTGACGGAGGCGGTCGACGGCGAGGCGCTGGCGGCGGGACGCGCCTATGTTGCACCTGGCGGGCTGCACACGACCCTCGAACGCACGGCGTCGGGGTTGCGGCTGGCGGTACGCCCGGGAGCGCCGGTCCACGGTGTCGTCCCGGCCGCGGATCCGCTCTTGCGCTCCGCGGCGGAGTGCCTGGGCTCGCGCGCCATCGCCGTGATCCTGACCGGGATGGGGCAGGACGGCGCGCGTGGCGCGCAGCACGTGCGCGAGGGCGGGGGCTTCGCCATCGTGCAGGACGAGCGCACCTCGATCGTGTACGGCATGCCGCAGGCGGCGCTCGCGTTGGCCGGCGCCGATATCGTCGCCCCGTTGGACGGGATCGCCGCTGCGATCGCCGGCGGGCTGCAGCGTCGCGGATGTGACGTAGGACGACCCTCGCCGGTTGGACCGGACCAATCGTCCCGCGGTGCGCGCGCGCGAGACCGATCCAACACGGTGGAGCGGCGTGACGTGCAGCGGCCGGCAGCGGTCCATTCTTCAGATGATGCCTGACGCCGTGACTGCGCCAATCGCGCCCCCCGCCTTTGTGCGATTCCGTGACCGCGTGCGTGCGCGCGCGGGGTCGGCGGAGCTGTTGGCGTTCCGGTTGGGGGGAGAGCGCTTCGCCTTCGATGTCCGTGCCCTCGACGAGGCCGTCGACCAGCCGCGCGTCGACCCGACGCCGGCCAGCGGCGCCGCGATCCTCTCCGGGTTGATGCGCCACGCCGGTCGCTCGATTCCCGTCTTCGATACGGCGCGCGTGCTGGGCGTGCGCCGTGACGCCGTGGCGACGTCGAGCGCCGCCTCGCAGGTCCTCGTGATGCGCAGTGGCGCGCGCCGCATCGGCCTCATGGTCGATGAGATCGACGACGTGATCACGCTCGAACTGGCGAGCATTCAACCGCCGCCCTTCGATGCCGGCGACGATCTCCTGATCGGGGTCACGTGGGGAGGCGACGACCTGACGGCGATCCTCGATGCGCGCGCCCTCATCGTGCATTGCCAACAGCGCGCCCCCGAGGCGGTCGCGTGAGCGCGCGCACGGCCGCCACGTCACCCGCCGGGTCCGCGACGCTGCGCCTCGTCACGTTCGGCGTGGGCGACGCGTGGTACGCCGCCGACATCGCCTTCGTCGAGCGTGTGCTGCGCCGGGAAGGGGTGCACCCGGTTCCCAACATGCCGTCGTGGATGGACGGCGTCCTGGAGCATCAGGGGCGCTTCGTCCCCGTCATCGACCTGCGCCAGCGCTTCGCGCTGCAGGGCAGCGCGGGCGAGCCGTCGCCCGCGACGGTGGAGGCGGGCACCAGTGGCGAGCGCGGGATGGGCGGCGGATCGTCGGGGCGCCTCCTGCTCCTGTCGTTAGGCTCCGAGGTGGTGGCGGCGGCGGTGGATCGCGTGGTGGACGTGCGGCCGGTGCTGGCGTCGGAGATCGCTCCGCCGCCACGCCTGGTGCGAGGCGTTACCGGGGAGTTTCTCGCCGGGATGGTGCGACGGGACGCGCAAGTGGTGTACCTCCTCGACGTTCCCAAGTTGCTGTCGCCCGACGAGCATCGCGCGCTCGACGGATTCCGCGCCGCGCCGCTCGCGGTGGCTGCCTCCCCGATCGATGCCTGACGCCGTCGCGATGCCTGACGAGTCCCTGACCGCCCTGCGCGCGCACTACGAGTCGCTGCGCGTCGCGCTCCTCGCCCCCGAGGCCCCCGCGCGTCGCGACGCGCTCAAGGCCGACATCATCGCGCTCTACAAGTCCATCGAGCGCGAGATGGCCGAGCTCGCCGCGCTCAAGGAGGACACCAAGGGGCTGGTGCAACAGTGGAAGTTGCTCGACGAGGTGCACGGACTGGCCGTCGCTGCGATCGGTGCTCCGATTCCCGCGCCGGAACCGGCGCCGCACCCTGCGATGGCGGAGCCCGCGCTCGCCGCCGCCGCGGTCGACTCGGAGCCAGCCGCTCCCGCCACTCCCGCCGTCCGCGACGCTCGCGAGCCGGAGCCAGAGCCGAAGCCCGAGCCGGCGCAGGAGCCCGCGCCGACGCTCGCGCCGTCGGCCGCTCTCCCGCCGCGGCAGGCGAGTGCCGTGCCGTCTGCCAATCCTTCCACGCACACCGCCCCCGCCCCCGCCGACGCCCCCACCCGCGCCGATCACCTCAACGCGTCGACCTACCTCGAGAAAGGGTGGAGCCTCATGTCGTTAGGCGACCATGCCGGCGCCGAGGCGGCCCTCACCCGCGCCCTGGAACTCGCGCCGAACGACCCGCACGGCGAGTCGCTGCTCGGCTGGGCGCAGATGCTCCAGGACAAGCACGACGACGCCCTCCTCAACTTCCAGAAGGTCCTGATGCGCCAGCCGCAGAACTCGCTCGCGCGCATCAACGTCGGCTACATCTGCCTCAAGAAGAAGATCTTCGGCGAGGCCATCGAGCACCTCTCCAAGGCCATCCGCCTCGACAACGACCGGAAGGCCACGCTGTACGCCCACTACTACCTCGGGCTCCTCTACCTCGAGCGTGAGATGTACGAGGACGCGCAGAACTTCTTGCGGAAGGCGATCGCCCTCGGTCCCAACCTCATCGAGGCCTACTACGAGCTCGGGCGGGCCATCTTCTTCGCGGGGGACCGTGACGGCGCGTTGGGTGCGTGGCGCGACGGCGCGCGGCAGAACAAGTTCAATCCATGGGGGAAGCGCTGCGCCGAGCTGTTGCAGCACGTGGAGGGTGGCGGCGTGCCGCCGCGCTCCTCGTAGGTCGCCCCATCGCCGGCGCCGCGGGCCGACACCCGCGCCTCGCCTGCGGCACCTGGTCCTCGGTCTCCTTCGTCGCGGTGTGCGTCATCGCATGCGCCCTGTTGCTCGCGCTGGCCGCGCCGCGGGCGAGAGCGCAGGCGAACCCCGACCGCCTCGAACGCGGGCGATTCACCATCCTGGCCTACCCGCAGGACGCTTCGCTCGCCCGGTCGCTCCTGCATGAGGCGATCCGGTTCGACACCTTTCCCGGCCTCCCGCGCCCCCGGTCTCGCCTCCTCATTCAGGTGGCTCCAGACCGCCCTACGTTCCGGTCCTGGATCGGCCCAGGGGCCCCAGAATGGGGGGCGGCGTTCGCGGTACCTCGGGAGCGACGCATCATCCTGCAGGGGAGTTCCGCGCCGTCCGAGGCGGGCGATCCGCTTCGGGCGCTTCGGCACGAACTGGCGCACCTCGCCCTGCACGAGTACCTGGGGGACCTGGCCCCGCGCTGGTTCGACGAGGGCTACGCCTCGTTCGCCGCCGGCGAGTGGGACCGGGAGCAAGTGATCGCGACCAACGTGGCACTCGCATGGCGAGGGGTGCCTTCGTTGGAGGCGCTCGATTCAGGCTTCTTCGCCGGTCCGTCCCGCGCCGATGCGGCGTACGCGCTCGCTCACCGGGCGGTCGCGGAGCTGGCGGCGCTGGACCAGCGACGGGGACTCGCGCTCCTGCTCGAATACTGGAAGGAGGAGGGGGCGTTCGAACCGGCGCTTCGCCGCGCGTACGGGATGACGCAGGGGCAGTTCGAGCAGCGCTTTCGGGCGCAGACACGGCGACGGTACGGCGCGCTGGCGCTCGCCGCCGACGTGATGATCGCTTCGACCCTGATGGCGTTTTTCGTAGGACCGTTTTACGTGATTCGCCGGCGCCGGGACAAGGCGCGGCTGGCGGCGATGCGCATCGCGGATCTGGAGGCGGAGCGTCGCGAGCGTGAGAGTGCGCTGGAGCAGCTGCTGCGCGACGTCACGCCGACCTCGTCGGAAGGTCCAACATTGAAGGACGATTAAGCGTAGGCGGCGCAGAGATCTTCGCTTGACACTGGGACTTGGGCGTCCGTATCCTTCCGGCCTTATGGCACAACCAAGCCCGGCGCCGCGTTCGCGGCCACTTTTGTTTTGGGGCATTGCACTCGCGACCATCCTCGCAGGTTTTGCGGACCTGTGGCGAGGCGGCGAGACGATCGCTCCCATCCTCCTGGTGATCGGCTACTGCGTACTGGTGCCGATCGCGATCCTCAAGTAACGCGCACACCGTCGGCGGGCGAATAGCTCAGTTGGTCAGAGCGCCTGCCTTACACGCAGGATGTCGGGGGTTCGAGTCCCTCTTCGCCCATTTCTGCAGGTATCCACGGACCCTGGTTTTCGGGGTGGTGTAGGCAATGAATAACCCCATGGAGGACATGAGAGTGTCGGCTCGGCAGCGCCACGGTCGCTTCGTTGCGGCTATCCTGGTTGGGTTGGCGATTCAGGGCTCCGTTTCGGAGCTCGGCGCCCAGCAGCAGACGTTGCAGCGCGGCCAGACGCCTGGTCCGCGGTTCATGGTCCCCGTCCTTCGGAGCAATGAGCGCGCGCTGGGGGCGCAGGTCGCCGACCAGCTGCGCGAGCGCATGGGGGGCGATTTCATGATGCGCACCCTGTGGATCATCCCGAAGTCGGACATCGACAACGCCCTCGAGCAGTCCGGCTACTCCAAGACGGAAC
>JAXLXW010000003.1:0-712606 GCA_046327755.1 Gemmatimonadaceae bacterium | reverse complement strand
GAAACCCCCTTTGGCAAGGCTGATGAGGTTCTCGGCGGCTCGGGGACCTTCTTCTCGGCATCGGCCAGTCACCTGACGCCGGTCAAGCTGGTCGGCGTGGTGGGAAGCGACTACCCGGTGGAAAAGCTGGCACCGTTAGGCGCGCGCGGCGTCGACCTCTCGGGGGTGGAGCAGGCCGAGGGCGAGTCGTTCCGCTGGCGCGGTCGCTACCGGCACGACCTGAACTCGGCCGAGACGCTGGAGACGCGGCTCGGCGTCTTCTCGCACTTCCGCCCGAAGATCCCCGAGCAGTTCCGTCGCGCCCCGTTCGTCTTCCTGGCCAACATCGACCCGCGCTTGCAGCTGGACGTGCTGCGCCAGGTCGAGAAGCCGCAGCTGGTGGCGTGCGATACGATGAACTTCTGGATCGAGAGCCGTCGCAGCGACCTGATGGAACTGCTCAAGCATGTCGACGTGCTGCTGCTCAACGACGGAGAGGCGCGCCAGCTCACCGAGCACTCGAACCTGGTCAAGGCGTCGCGCTGGATCCTCGGACGCGGTCCGCGGGTCGTGATCATCAAGAAGGGCGAGCACGGCGCCTTCATGTTCACGGAGCACTCGGTGTTCTTTGCTCCGGCGTACCCGCTCGAGGATGTCTTCGACCCCACGGGCGCGGGCGACTCGTTCGCCGGCGGCTTCATGGGATACCTCGCACGCACCGGCAAGCTGGACGAGGAGCACATGCGTCGTGCCGTGGTGTACGGTTCGGCGATGGGGTCGTTTGCGGTCGAGAAGTTCTCCATCGAGCGGCTGCTCGAGCTCAACCACGACGTCATTCACGAGCGGCTGAACGAGTTCCGTCGCCTCGTGGCCTTCCAGGAGGAGCTGCCGACGTGACCACGGGGGGAGAGCCGCAGGGGCTGAGCTATCGCGCGGCCGGTGTCGACATCGAGGCGGCGGACGACGCCAAGACGCGGATCGGCAAGCTGGTCGAGTCGACGCGCACCGCGGGGTGTCTCGGCGCGTTCGGTTCGTTTGGCGGGATGTTCCGCGCCCCGGCCGGGGGATCGCCCATTCTCGTGGCCAGCGCCGATGGCGTCGGCACGAAGATCAAGGTCGCGATCGAAGCCGGCCGGCACGACACCGTCGGGCATTGCCTGGTGAACCACTGCGTCAACGACATCCTGGCGCAGGGGGCAACGCCGCTTTTCTTCCTCGATTACGTCGCCTTCGGCGCGTTGCAGCCGGCGGTGGTCGAGGCGGTGGTCGCCGGGGTCGCCGCCGGCTGCCGCGAGAATGCCTGTGCGCTGATCGGCGGCGAGACGGCGGAGATGCCGGGGCTGTACACGCCGCCCGACTATGACCTCGCGGGATTCATCGTCGGGACCGTGCAGGAAGGGGCGACGTTAGGCGCCGAGCGGGTGCGCGCGGGCGACGTCCTCATCGGCTTCGAGAGTTCGGGGCTGCACACGAACGGGTACTCCCTGGCGCGCCGCATCGTCAGCGAGCGCATGCAGCTGTCGGTGCACGACGCCTTCCCCGGCGAGGGCGGGGCGACCGTCGCCGACGTCCTGCTGCGCGTGCATCGTTCCTACCTGGCGGCGGTTCGCCCCGTGCTGGGGCGCGTTCGTGCGCTGGCGCACATCACCGGCGGGGGACTCCCCGGCAACCTGAATCGAGCGCTCCCAGCCACGCTCGATGCCATCGTGAACACCCGCAGCTGGGAGATCCCGAACGCCTTCCGCGTCCTCGAGGCGGCCGGGGGAGTGGCGCGCGACGAGATGTTCCGCGCGTTCAACATGGGGGTCGGCCTGGTGGTCGTTGCCGATCCCGCCGACGCGTCGTCGGTCCTCCAGTCGGCGGCCGACGCCGGCGTGCGGGCCTGGCACCTCGGGCACGTGGCGCCCGGAAGCGGCCAGGTGCAACTCGCGGCGGCACCGTAGCGGCGCCCCCGCGTTTCTCGCAGGAGGTTGGCAATGGTCGGTCGCGAAGTTCGCCACGTGTGTCGACGCCTCACCGTGAACCGCCTGCGAGGGTGGGTGAGGCGCGAGCTGGTTGGCGCCGCGTGCCTCGGTAGCGCACTGGTCGCCAGCACGCCGGACCTCGCGGGCGCGCAGGGTGGGGTCATCGACGCGCAGTGCCACGCCGGCACGCTCAACGAGCGTGTCACCCAGGACGCCTGCCAGAAGGCCCTCGACCTCTTCCAGTTCATGGCGCCGCAGCTGGGGGCCGCCCTGACCGGGGGAAATGCGGTCCTTGGCGAGCACTCCGCGCTGCGCGGCTTCGGGCATTTCTCCCTTGGGCTCCGCGCCAACGCGGTGCAGGGGCAGCTCCCGCGCGTCGATCAGCGCACTCCTGCGCTCACCGGCGCGCTCTCGAGCAACTACACCACGACCTCGGAATTCGTCCCAGCGCCAGTGGTGGACGCGGCGATCGGGCTCTTTCGCGGCGTCCCGTTCGCCGGGAGCTATGCGTTAGGCGTCGACGCCCTCGTCAACATCGCGTACATCCCGTCGGTCGATGGCAACGGGCTGTCTGTCGAGGTTCCCGACGGATCGCTCAAGTTCGGCTTCGGCGGGCGGCTGGGTCTCCTCGCCGAGACGTTCGCGACGCCGGGGATCTCCGTGACCGTCATTCAGCGCGAGCTGCCGACCGTCAACGTGCGCGGGCGTGTCTCGGGGGACGACATCCGGGTGGACAATGTGCAGGTCAGGAACACCGCGTGGCGCGTGGTCGCCGGCAAGAACCTCACCATCCTGGGGCTGACCGTCGGGGCGGGGCAGGATCGCTACGACACGCGCGCCGACGCCCAGGTGACAATCAATCGCGTGGTGCCGTCCGTGACGTCGAGTGTCGTCTCGGGCCGTCAGGCATTCACGCGCACGAATATCTTCGCCAACGCCGCGCTCAACCTGGCGTCGGCACGCCTGGTGGCCGAAGTCGGGCGGGCGAGCGGAGGCACGCTTGCGACGTTCAACACCTTCGACGGGCACCGCGCCGACGACGCGCGGACCTATGCCTCGCTCGGGCTTCGGGTGAACTGGTAGCGATGGCGCGACGCAAGGCCCCTCCCGCTGCGGCGAGCGTTGCCGACGACGTGCGCTTCATGCGCCGCGCCCTCGCCCTCGCCGAGCGCGGTTGGGGGCAGGTCTCGCCGAACCCGCTGGTGGGGGCGGTGGTGGTGAAGGATGGGATCGTGGTTGGGGAGGGGCATCACGCGGCCTTCGGGCGTGACCACGCCGAGGTGATGGCGTTGGGCAAGGCCGGGACGCAGGCGCGCGGCAGTACCGTCTACGTCACGCTGGAGCCATGCAACCACCACGGCAAGACGCCGCCGTGCACCGAGGCGCTCATCGCCGCCGGCGTGGCGCGCGTGGTCGTGGCGGTGCGCGACGCGCACCGCGTTGCGGCTGGCGGTGCGGAACGGTTGCGGGCCGCGGGCATTCCGGTGGAGGTGGGGACGTGCGCGGCCGAGGCGCACGAACTGGTCGCGCCGTTCCTGCATGCGGCGGCCGCCGACCGTCCCTGGGTCACCCTCAAGCTGGCCACCTCCATCGACGGGGCCCTCGCCGATCACACGCGCAAGACCGGATGGCTCACTGGACCCGAGGCGCGCGCCGAGGTGCATCGCTGGCGCGCACAGCACGACGCGATCGGTGTCGGCATGGGGACGGTGTTGGCGGACGATCCCGCCCTCACCGTCCGCGACGCGAAAGCGCCGCGCGTCCCCCCCCTGCGGGTCGTCTTCTCGCGCTCCGGGCGACTCCCGGTCACGAGCGTGCTGGCGCGCACGGCGCGCGACATCCCGGTCGTCGTGATGGCGCACGACCCGGACCCGGCCTACGAGGCGACGCTCAACGAGATGGGGGTGGACCTCGTCCCCGCGGCGTCGCTGGGGGAGGCGCTGCGCGCGCTGCGTGGGCGCGGCGTGCACTCGATCCTCATCGAGGGCGGGGCGCGCCTGGCCGGTTCGCTCCTCTTCGAACAACTCGTGGATCGGCTGATGGTCTTCACCGCGCCGGTGATCCTCGGAAGCGGGGCGCTCAATGCCTTCCTCCTCGCCCCCGCGCAGCGCGCCGAGCAAGCAACCCGGATGCGGGTGGTGGAGCGTACCCCGTTCGGCGACGACCTGATGACGATCTACGCGCTCGACGGCGCTCCGCCCGCAACGGACGCCGTGACGGGAGGGACGTGATGTTCACCGGCCTGGTGGAGGACGTCGGTACCATCACCGGCGTTGAGTCGAACGAGGCGGGGCGCGAGTTCCGCATTGCATGCCGCTACGACGACCTCGCGTTAGGCGAGAGCATTGCCTGCGCGGGCGCCTGCCTGACGGTGCGCGACCATGGCGCCGGCTGGTTCACCGTGGCTGCGGTGACCACCACGCTCGGGCGAACGACCATCGGCGACTGGCGCGAGGGGCGCCGGATCAACCTCGAACGGTCGCTCCGGGCGGGTGACCGACTGGGGGGGCACATCGTGCAGGGGCATGTCGACGGCGTGGGCAACGTGCTGGCGACGGCGAGGAGCGGCGACGCCTGGCTGATCGACATCGCCGTGCCGGCGGACGTCGCGGAACTCCTGGTGCCACACGGCTCGGTCTGCGTCGACGGCGTGAGCCTGACGGTGAACGAGATCCCGCGTCCCGGAGTTCTTCAGGTGTCGATCATCGAGTACACCCTTCGGCACACCACGCTCGGCGACCTCGCGGCGGGCGATCGCGTTCACATCGAGGGGGACGTGGTCGGGAAGTTCGTCCGGACGCTGGTGCGTCCGTATCTCCCAGGCGGTCCCGGGACGTAGCCGGAGGACACGGCGCCGCGGCGCCCGCCAGCTTTGTTCAAGCCCACCAACGGGTTACGTTTCACCCATGGCATTCGGAACCGTACAGCAGGCGATCGAGGACCTCCGCAACGGCAAGTTCGTCGTCGTCGCGGATGACGAGGATCGCGAGAACGAGGGTGACCTGATCTGCGCGGCAGAGCTGGTCACCCCCGAGATGGTCAACTTCATGCTCAAGGCCAAGGGGATGATCTGCGTCGCCCTTCCGGCCGAGCGTGTGGCGCAGCTGGGGCTCTCGATGCAGGCTCGCGAGAACACCGAGTCGATGAAGACCGCCTTCACCGTCTCGATTGACGGCGCCCCGAAGTACGGCGTCTCCACCGGGATTTCGGCGTCCGATCGCGCCATCACGATTCGCCTCGCGGCTGACCCCACCAAAGGGGCTGACGACGTGCGGACCCCTGGGCATGTGCACCCGCTCAAGGCGCGGCACGGCGGCGTGCTGCAGCGCGTGGGGCACACCGAGGCCGCGGTCGACCTGTGCCGCCTGGCTGGGATGCAGCCGGCGGGGGTGATCTGCGAGATCCTGAACGAGGACGGGCTCACGATGAAGCGCGACGAGCTCGACGCGTTCGCGTCAGCGCACGGGCTCACCTTCATCACCGTCGCCGACCTGGTCGCGCATCGCCTCACCAACGAACGTCTCGTCCATCGCGCTGCAGACGCCCGCCTCCCCAACGACCTGGGCGGCGATGGGTGGCGGATCGTGGGCTATCGCAACGACGTCGATGATCGCGAGCACGTGGCGCTGGTCTACGGCGACGTGGGGAATGGGGAGAACGTCCTCGTGCGCATGCACTCCAAGTGCCTTACGGGCGACGTCTTCCACTCGCGGCGCTGCGATTGCGGCTGGCAGCTGCACAAGGCGATGGAGATGATCGCCGAGGAGGGGAAGGGGGTCATTGTCTACCTGGACCAGGAAGGACGCGGGATCGGCCTGATCAACAAGCTGCGCGCCTACGAGCTGCAGGATCAGGGGCACGACACGGTCGAGGCGAACGAGAAGCTCGGCTTCAAGTCCGACCTGCGGAACTACGGCGTCGGGGCGCAGATCCTCCTCGACCTCGGGGTCAAGTCGATCCGCGTGATGACCAACAACCCGATGAAGCTGGTCGGGCTCAAGGGCTACGGGCTGGAACTCGTGGACCGGGTGCGCATTGCGGCGCCGAGCAACGAGGAGAACGCCTCGTACCTCGAGACCAAGCGCACCAAGATGGGCCACCTCCTCAACACCTGATCCGAACCGGTTCCAACCGCATGCCCGAATACACTGGCGCCCCCGAGGGGTCGGGGCGACGCATCGCCATCGTCGTCTCGCGCTTCAACGAGACCATCACGCAGAAGCTGGTGGAGGGGGCGCTCGACGCGCTCACCCGCCACGGCGTTGCCTTCGACGACGTCGACGTGCTGTGGGTTCCCGGTGCGTGGGAGCTTCCGTTCGCGGCGCGTCGCGTCCTGGCGAGCGATCGCTACGACGCCTGCGTGGCGTTAGGCGCCGTGATCCGAGGCGACACGCCACACTTCGACATCGTGGCCAACGAGAGCGCACGCGGACTGATGCAGGCCAGCGCGGACCTGGACTTCCCCGTCGCCAACGGCGTGCTCACCTGCGACACGATGGAGCAGGCCGAGGCGCGCGCCGGCGGGGCGCACGGCAACAAGGGTTGGGACGCGGCGATGGCGGCGCTGGAGATGGCGGACCTTTTCGGGCGACTCGATGCGGCTGACGAAGGCTGACCAGCGGTTGCGGCGCCGGGCGCGTGCCCGGACGCTGCAGGCGCTGTACGCGTGGGACGTGGCCCACGACGGCTCGGTGGCCGGCGTGACCCAGCGCGTGTGGGACGACATGGCCCTGGGAGCCGGGGAGCGCGCCTTCGCCACTCCGCTGATCCGGATGGTCGAGGCGCACGGCGCGCGCATCGACGAGACGCTGGCCGATCTCACGACCAACTGGCGCCTCGAGCGCGTCGGGGCCATCGAGCGCGCCGCGCTGCGCCTGGGCGCAGCGGAGCTCATGTACAACGGGAGCGACGAACGCGAGCCGACGCCGCCGCGCGTGACCATCCAGGAGACGGTGCTCCTGACGGAGCGCTTCGGGAGTGCCGAGAGCGCCCGCTTCGTGAACGGCGTCCTCGACGCACTGGCACGAAAGCTCGGGAGGATCTAGTTGCGCCTCCTGCTCGTGAATTGGCAGGACCGGGAGAACCCGCAGGCCGGGGGCGCCGAGATCCACCTGCACGAGATCTTTGGGCGCCTGGCGCGTCGGGGGCATGACATCACGCTGCTGTGTGGCGGGTGGCCCGGCTGCGCCCCGGACGCGCGGCTCGACGGGATGCGCGTGGTGCGGGTCGGCACGCGCTACACCTTTCCATTCCTCGCGCGGCGCGCCTACCGCGAGCGCTTTGCGGGCGCTGCCTTCGACGCAATCGTCGAGGACATCAACAAGGTCCCGCTCTTCACGCCACGGTGGGGGAAGACGCCTGTCGTCGGGGTGATCCCGCATCTCTTTGGCGGGACGGTCTTCCAGGAGGCCCCGGCGCCGCTGGCGGCGATGGTCTGGCTCGCCGAACGCCCGATCCCGACCGTGTATCGCGACGTCCCGTTCGAGGTCATCAGTGAGAGCACGGCCGACGACCTCGTGCAGCGCGGGATTCCGCGCGCGTTGATTCGCGTGATCTACTGTGGCATCGATTCCGAGGCCTACACACCAGCGGCAGGGACGCGATCGCCGAGCCCCCTCTTTGTGTACCTCGGACGGCTCAAACGGTATAAGCGAGTCGACCTCATCATTCAGGCATTCGCCCGACTCGGGGATCCCGGCGCGCGGCTCGAGATTGCCGGGGGAGGGGACTACCGCTCCGCGCTCGAACGGCTCGCCCGCTCGCTTGACCTTGGCGATCGCGTGCGGTTTCTTGGGCGCATCAGCGAGGACGAGAAACTGGCCCTCATGCGACGTGCGTGGGCGCTGGCATTCACGTCCCCGAAGGAGGGATGGGGGATCACCAACCTCGAGGCGGCGGCGTGCGGAACGCCGGTCATCGCGTCGAACTCGCCGGGAATCCGGGAATCGGTCCGGGATGGCGAGACGGGTTACCTCGTCCCGCACGGAGACGTCGAGGCGTTGAAGGGGGCGATGGCGCGCATCGCGGCGTCGCCCGCCCTGGTCGAGGTGCTCGGAGCGGCCGGGCGCCGCTTCGCCGAGCAGTTCACGTGGGAGCGCACGGCGGACGAGACGGAGGCGCACCTCGCGGGTGTACTGCAGCCGAACGGAGGATAATCGTCGTGGAAGTCGTCTATCACGCGCATAACGCGGTCATCTCCGACCGCATGAAGGAACGGGCCACGCGTGGCCTGTCCAAGTTGTCGCAACGCCTCGATCGTGCCGTCGATGCGACGGTGCGCTTTCATCAGGATGGCCCCACGCGCCGTGTCGAGATCCGGCTCAATGCGCCGGGGCAGCGCGACCTGGTGGCAGAGGGGTCGGCTCGCTACTACGGACCGGCGCTGAAGATCGCGCTCGCCCACCTGGAGACGCAGGTCGGGCACGTGAAGCGGAAGCCGAAGGACAAGGGAAGCCGCCTCGTCCCCGCCTGAGCGGTGTACGGCCGGGAGACGTCGCGCGCGTGAATCGCACGGTCAGCGTTGGGCGCCTGTTTGAGCGCCTGAAGGACCCGCTCGAGCTCGAACAGCTCGGCGGGGCCTTCGGGCACGAGCGGGAGATCGCCAATTCGGACCTGTCGAGCCCTGGCCTCGCGATCGCCGGGTTCGTCGCGCGCTTCATGCACGAGCGCCCGCAGGTCTTCGGCGAGACCGAAATGACCTACCTTGCGTCGCTCGCCGAGGCGGACCGCGTTCGCCAGCTGCAGCTCTTCTTCTCCTTCCCCATCCCCTGCGTCTTCGTGACCAAGGGGCTGGAGGTCGTGGAGCCGTTGCTGGCCATTGCAGTCTCGGCCGGCGTTCCCGTCTTCCGCTCGCCGCTCAAGACGAACGAGTTCTACCGACGCGTGAAGCCGCTGGTGGAAGACATGTTCGCCCCGACGGCAACGCTGCACGGATCGCTCGCCGACGTCTATGGCGTGGGGCTCCTCTTCACCGGGGCCAGCGGGATCGGCAAGTCGGAGTGCGTACTCGATCTCGTGGAGCGCGGCCACCGCCTGGTCGCCGACGACGTCGTCATTGCTCGCCGGCGCGGCAACGACATCCTGATCGGGAGCGGGCACCACCTGCAGCGGCACTTCATGGAGATCCGCGGCGTGGGGCTGATCGACGTCCCCACCGTCTTCGGCATCCGGTCGGTGCGCCAGCAGAAGCGTATCGAGGTCGTGGTACAGCTCATGGAGTGGACCGAGGACGCGGTGGTCGAGCGCACGGGACTCGAAGGGGAGTTGACGACGATCCTCGGCGTCGAGCTTCCGCTGATCACCGTGTACCTCAATCCCGGCAAGAACATCACCGTCATCGCCGAGGTGATTGCCATGAATCACCTGCTGCGCTACGCGGGGATCAATCCGGCGGAGGCGTTCAACCAGCGCCTGATGGGGCACATGCAGCAGAAGGCGGCGGACGTCCGGCGCTACCTGATCCAGGACGATGAGTAGCGTCCCGATGCCGCGCGCCATTGTGGCCGGACACGGCGACTTCGCCGCGGGGATCGTCTCGGCGGTGGTGCAGATCACCGGGCGTGACGATGTCTTCGTCGCGATCTCCAATCGTGGGCTGAGTGCGCAGGACGTGGAGCGGACGTTGCGGGCGTGCGTGGAGGCGCCGGCGGCCGACGGCGGAACGGTGGCGGTCATCTTCACCGACCTGCCGGCCGGGAGCTGCACCATGGCGGCCCGTCGGCTGCAACGTGAGCGTCCCGGACTCTCGGTCGTGACCGGCGTGAACCTGGCGGCGCTGCTGGAGTTCGTCTTCAGCGCGGCGCCCGATGCGGGGGCGGCGGCCGCGGAGGCGGTGGAGAAGGGACGCAAGGCGCTCGCGGTGGCCGGCGGCGGCCCGATCGGTGGGGGGGCGCGTGGCGCTTGAGCTCTATCGTATCGACGACCGCCTCATCCACGGGCAGGTCGTGGTCGGGTGGGGACAGCCGCTCGACTTGCGATTCATCGTGCTCGTCGACGAGGAAGTTGCCGCGAGCGACTGGGAGCAGGAACTCTATCGCATGGGTGTCCCGCCGGAGATGGAGGTCTACTTCGAGTCGTTGGCGGATGCGGCGGCGCGCCTGGCCGAGCACCAGCGCGATCCACGTCCCGGATTGCTCCTGACGGGCGATATCGACACGATGGCGCGGCTGGTCGAGGCGACGCGCGCGATCCCCTCGGTGAACCTCGGCGGGATCCATCACAAGACGGGTCGCGTGCAGCGGCTGCGCTACGTCTTCCTTTCCCCCAGCGAGGAGGGGGCGTTGCGCGAGCTGTCGCGCGGCGGCGTGGAGGTCACGGCGCAGGACGTGCCGGCGGCGCGCCCGCTGCCGCTCGAGGAGGTGCTGACTGGTGAGGGGAATCGATGAACCCCGTCGAAGTCGGCGCGATCGCGCTCCTCGGAGCGGTTTTCGGGCTCGACGTGGTCTCGTTCCCGCAGGCGATGTTGTCGCGCCCGCTCGTGGCGGCGACGCTTGCCGGGGCGTTTCTCGGCTCGCCGGAGGCGGGGCTCCTGCTGGGGGCGACGCTGGAGTGCTTCGCACTGGAGTCGCTCCCCTTTGGCGCATCGCGATACCCCGAGTGGGGGTCGTCCTCGGCGGTTGGAGGGGCGCTGGTTTCGCTCCCGGCGGCGAAGGGAGCAGGGGCGCTCGTGATCGCCGTCGTGGTGACGCTGTTCTGGGCGTGGCTGGGCGGCTGGTCGATGGTCCAGCTGCGTCGGCTCAATGCGCGCTGGGCGCGCCAGCGGCACGACGCGGTGGCGCGCGGCTCGCGGCGCACCGTGATCGGGTTGCAGCTGTACGGGATGACGGCCGACCTGTTGCGCGGCGGGATCATGACGGCGAGCGGTGTCGCGATCGGGGCGCCGCTCATGCAGTTTGCCATTCCCCGCTGGCATGTGCCGGAGACGTTGACGCGTGGCGTGTTGATGGTGCTGGCGGGGATCGTGGCGGCGGCGGCGACGCACAAGGTCTTCCACATCGTCCCCGGGGCGCGCTGGTACATGCTGGGCGGGCTGACGTTAGGTTTGGCGCTCCTGGTGGTGCTGGCATGAGCGCGCCGTCGGTGGTCGAGCTCCCGCTCGGGACGCGCGCGGCCATCCTGCTGCGCATGCTGGCAATCCAGGGGGCGTGGAACTACGAGACGCTGGTGGGGAACGGGATCGGCTTCTGCGTCGAGCCCGCGCTGCGCCGCCTCCCCGGGGGGATGGGCGGCGAGCCGTATCGCGCCGCCCTCGCGCGCCAGAGCCAGTACTTCAACGCGCACCCCTACCTCGCGGCGGTCGCCGTCGGAGCCCTCGCGCGCGCCGAGCTCGATGGCGTCGACCCGGTGAAGATCGAGCGCTTCCGGACGGCGATGTGCGGGCCGCTGGGGAGCGTGGGCGATCGCCTCGTCTGGGCCTCGTGGCTCCCCCTGTGTGCACTGGTGGCGCTGCTGGCCTTTGCCTTTGGCATGGGACCGGCGGGCACGGTGCTCGTCTTTTTGGTATCCTACAACCTCGGGCACGTCGCCCTGCGCGTGTGGGGGATCAACGTCGGGTGGCGGGAAGGGCTGCGGGTGGCCAGTGCGCTCGGGCATCCGGTCCTTCGGCACGGCCCGTTGCATCTGGCGAGGGCGGGCGCTCTGGTCGCGGGCGTGGCGCTTCCCGTGGTGGTCCATCGCCTCGTGGGCAGCGGACGGTTGGTCCAGGGGGAGATCCTGGCGGCGGTGCTGGTGGGAGGATTCCTCGTGACGCGGTTCCACGGCCGCGTCGAAGCCTGGAAGTGGTCGTTAGGCATGCTCGCGATCTTCGCCCTCTACTCGGTGCTCCGCTGATGGTCGAACGCTCCGTCGAGATCGTCAACAAGAATGGGATCCATGCGCGACCGGCCGCCGAGATCGTGAAGACGGCGGGCCGGTTCAAGAGCCACATCACGCTCTCGCGCGAGGACCTCGAGGTGAACGGCAAGAGCATCATGGGAGTCATGATGCTCGCCGCGGAGTTCGGCTCGCTTGTCCAGCTGCGCGCCGACGGCCCCGACGCGCACGAGGCCGTCGAGGCGCTGGCCATCCTGATCGCCAACAAGTTCGGCGAGAGCTGAGGACCCGAGCGTCATGGATCGCGCCATCGTCGGCATCTCCGCCTCTCCGGGCATCGTCCTCGGACCCGTCCACCTGCTGCGGTGGGAGGTCCCGGATGTGCCGCACCACATCATCCCGGACGAGGAGGTCGACGCGGAGATTGCACGCTTCCACGGCGCCGTCGAGAAGTCGAAGGAGCGGCTGCACGCGGTGCGCGATCGCGCGGAGCGCCACGCCGGCCCGGAGGAGGCTGCGATCTTCGAGGTGCAGATCCAGATCCTCGAGGATGCCGAGCTGCAGTCGCGCGTCGCGTCGTACATCCGGCAGAATCTGGGGGCGGAGAAGGCGTTCGACCTCGTCCTGCTGGAGTGGCGCCAGCAGTTCGCGCGCTCCACCTCCGCGCTCATGCGCGAGCGCGTCGGCGACCTCACCGACGTGCACATTCGCGTCCTCTCGTTCCTGCTCGGCCTCCCCGATCATGACCCGGTGGACGTCCCGAAGGGGGCGAACGCGATCCTCGTCACGCACGACCTCACGCCGAGCCTCACGGTGCAGCTGGACCGCGAGGCCATCGCCGGGATCGCGACGGAGTCGGGTACGCGCACCTCGCACGTGGCCATCCTGGCCCGCTCGTTAGGGCTGCCCGCGGTGGTCGGCCTGCGCGACGCCGTCTCGCGGTTGCGCGGCGATGAGTACGTGGTGCTCGACGGCTCCAGCGGCATCCTCGTCGTGAACCCGAGCGCGGCGGAGATCGACACCTTCCGCAACCGCGCCCTCGCCGAGGCACAGACCGAGGCCGAACTCCTCAAGGGGGCCGAACTCGACGCCATCACGACCGATGGCGTGCGCGTGACGATTCGCGCCAACGTCGACCTCCCCGACGAGGCCGAACAGGCGGCGCACAGCGGGGCCGAGGGGGTGGGACTCATGCGCACCGAGTTCCTCGTCGTGGGGCGCGCCGCGATGCCCGACGAGGACGAGCAGTATCGCGCCTACACACGGGTGGTCGAGGCATTCGGCGGTCGCCCGGTCGTCATCCGCACCTTCGATGTCGGTGGCGACAAGCTCCCCATCGGCGGCTTTCCGGTGGAACCCAATCCGTTCCTCGGGTGGCGGGCGATCCGCATGTGCCTGGACGAGCCCGAACTCTTCAAGGTGCAACTGCGGGCCCTGCTGCGCGCCGCCATGCACGGCGACGTGCGCATCATGCTCCCGCTGGTGGTCTCCCTCGACGAGGTGCGCGAGGCGCGGCGCCTCCTCGACGAGAGCGCGGAGGAACTCGAGCGCCGTGGCGTGCCGTTCAAGCGCGCCGTGCCGCTCGGCATCATGGTCGAGACCCCGGCCGCCGTCGTCGGCGCCGATGCCTTCGTGGAGGACGTCGCCTTCTTCTCGATCGGGACCAACGACCTGGTGCAGTACACACTCGCGGTCGATCGCGGCAACGCCAACCTCGCCGGACGCTTCACGCCGTTGCACCCGTCGGTGCTGCGCCTGGTCAAGCGCACCGTCGAGGTGGGGGCGGAGCACGGGCTCGACGTGTCGGTGTGCGGCGAAATGGCCTCGCAGCCGCTCATGGCCTTCGCCCTGATCGGCCTCGGGTTGCGCACGCTGAGCGTCAACCCGCGCGCCGTTCCCCTGGTCAAGCGCATCGTGCGAGGCCTGAGCGTCTCGTTCGCCACCGAGGCCGTGGCGGCCGCCCTGCAGGCGCGCACCGCCGCCGAGGCCGAGCGCCAGCTGAAGTACCGCTTGCTCGCCGCCTTCGGCGACGCCGCCTTCCTCCGCGACAACGTCCTCTAGGCGCAACGTCGCCCCTGGCCGGGATCGGGGCTTCTCCGTGCCGCCGTCGCGTGATGGCATGGACGGTGCGAGGGAAGTTCCGTTGCCTCGCTCCAACGCCATCGGTTAATCTTGAACCCAGCAGGTCGCCGCCCGAGCGCTCCTGCCTCCCCTCCCAACGCCCAACCGCGCGAGCCTCTCCGTGGCCGAACGTCACCTCTTCACCTCCGAATCCGTTACCGAAGGGCATCCCGACAAGGTGGCCGACGCCATCTCCGACGCGGTGCTCGATGAACTTCTCGCGAGCGATCCGCATTCTCGTGTCGCCTGCGAGACGATGGTGACGACCGGCCTCGCCACGATCTTCGGCGAAATCACCACCTCGGCGTGGGTCGACCTGCGCGAAGTCGTGCGCAATACCATCAAGCGCATTGGGTACACCGAGGCGGGGATTGGCTTCGATGCCGATTCGTGCGGCGTGCTCAACGCGATCGGCCGCCAGTCGCGCGACATCGCGCAGGGCGTCGACACCGGCGGTGCCGGAGACCAGGGGATGATGTTCGGGTACGCGTGCGACGAGACGGCGGAACTGATGCCGCTCCCGATCACGCTCGCGCACCGACTCACGCAGGCGCTCGCCGATCGTCGCCGCGACGGGACGCTCCCGTGGCTGCGCCCCGATGGCAAGTCGCAGGTGACGGTGTTGTACGAGGACGGGCGACCGGTCGAGGTCGAGACGGTCGTCATTTCCACGCAGCACGCCGAATCGGCGTCCAACAAGAAGATCCACGATGGCGTCACGAAGGAGATCATCGAGGCGGTGATCCCGGTCGAGCTGCGCGCCAAGCGGATGAAGAAGTACATCAACCCGACGGGGCGCTTCGTCATCGGCGGCCCGCACGGCGACGCCGGCCTCACTGGGCGCAAGATCATCGTCGACACGTACGGTGGCATGGGGCGCCATGGTGGCGGCGCGTTCTCGGGGAAGGATCCGTCCAAGGTCGACCGCTCCGCCGCGTACGCCGCGCGTTGGGTCGCGAAGAACATCGTCGCGGCGAAACTGGCCAGCCGGGTCGAGGTGCAGCTGGCGTACGCCATCGGCGTTGCCGAGCCGGTCTCGATCATGGTCGACTCCTTCGGGACCGGGACGTTGCCCGACTCGAAGATCACGCAGGCCGTGCGTGACGTGTTCAAGCTCACGCCGCGCGACATCATGCACGCGCTGGACCTGCGGAAGCCGATCTACTCGGCGACGTCCGCGTACGGCCACTTCGGTCGCACACCGGAGAAGGTGGGGAAGGGGAAGTCGGCGGCGACCACCTTCAGCTGGGAACGCCTCGACAAGGTGAACGAGCTGAAGCGGGCGGTGAAGTAACTCACGGAGGGCGCATGAGCACGATGGTGGAGGTGAACGTCGCTCGCCTGGGGCTGGACGGGAGCACCAACACGTACGTGGTCATCCTGCGCGAGTCGGGGGGCGAGCGTGTCCTCCCGATCTGGATCGGACAGGCCGAGGCCGAGTCGATCCTGCTCGAAATGAACCATGTGAAGAAGGACCGTCCCCTCACCCACGACCTGTGCAAGTCGCTGATCGTGGGGCTCGGGGGGACGGTGCGGCGGGTGCACATCACCCGCGTGCAGAAGGGGACATACTTCGCCGAGCTGCACATCGAGCGCGACGGCCAGGAATACCGCGTCGACGCTCGGCCGTCCGATAGCATCGCGATCGCGTTGCGTATCCCAGCGCCGGTGTATGCCGATGAATCGCTGCTCGCACTCCCCGGCGAGGAGCCGCAGGATGGGGAGGAAGAGTCCATTGTCCCCGACGCGCCGCCGGTCCAGAGCACCGACGAGATGACGGCAGAGCAACTCAAGCAGTACCTCTCCGGCTTGCGGCCGGAGGACTTCGGCAAGTTCCACCTCTGACCTGAGCGGCTCGTGATGCAACGGTGGCGGGCGTCGCTGGCGTCGACGCTGGTGACGTCGTGCGTGTGGTCGCTGGCCCTGTTGTCGCCGACGGCGTCATCGGCGCAAGCGCCGGCTTCCTCGGCGCAAGCGCCGGGGGCCGTGCCGACGGGGCCGCTGCTCGTGCGTGGCACGGTCGTGCGTCAGACGATCGGCGGCACGCGTCCGGTCCCTCGCGAGCAGGTGACGCTGCATCGCGTGAACGCGCAGGAGGCGGGCGCGATCGATTCGCTCGTCACCGATGGGAGCGGGGCGTTCTCGTTCCGGGTCGCCGCACCCGAGGCGCAGTCGATGTATCTCGCGTCGGCGCGCTACGCAGGGCTCGCGTATTTCTCGTCCCCGATGCAACCGGGGGCGCCGGCCAATGCTCCCTCGGAGATCATCGTCTTCGATACGACGTCGGCAGATGTGCGCCTGCAGCTGCAAGGTCGGCACGTGGTGGTGTCGGCCCCCGACGCGAATGGCGTGCGATCGGTGATCGACGTGCTCGAGATCTCCAACGACACGGTGGTGACGCGCGTCGCCGGCATGGCCAATCGGCCGACCTTCTCGCTGCTGCTTCCCGAGCAGGCGCTCGAGGTGACGGCGTCGCAGGGTGACCTGAGCGAAGGGGCGGTGGAGTTTCGCGGCGGGCGGGCCGACATCTTCCTTCCGCTTGCTCCCGGGCTGCGGCAAGTCGTCCTCACCTACAAGCTGCCGGCGGAGGCATATCCGGTGGCGATCCCGCTGGAGCGAACGGTCTCCGTGCTGGAGGTGTTGCTGGAGGAGAAGGGTGCCACCGCCGAAGGGGGCGGGCTCGTGAACAAGGGCGGCGTCTCGGTCGATGGGAAGGCCTTCGAGCGCTATCTCGGGCAGAACGCGGCCGCCAGCGCCGTCGTGACGTTGCGCGCCCCGGGAGGAATTCGCGGGACGTCGCTCCCCGCGTGGGCCGTGCCGGTGGCGCTTGGCGTCCTGACGCTGGGTGCGATCATCCTGCTTGCGCGGCGTCAACCGGCAGGTGCAACGTCAGCCAGCGCAACGCGGGCCGGCTCTGCCGCGGGCGGCGCCTCGGCGGCCGACGCGATGGCGGCCGGCACTGCGGCGCGCACGCCGCGCGTGACGCCTCCTGACGGCGTTGCGCCGACCCGCTCACCGGATAAGGCCAACGATCCAATGCAGGCGGCCGTCGCGTTGCCGATCGCCGAGGCTGCGACGGGCGCCTCGCGAGTGACCGCCGCGCCGGCCGAACACCCTCGCGATGCGGTAACCACGCTCGCGCGCCAGGTTGCCGCCGTCGACGTACTGCTCGAGCAGGGGACTACGGCGACCGCGGCGGCGCGCGCCGAGCTCCTCGCGTACCGCGAATCGCTGCGGCAGGACCTCGTCGCCGCGCTTGCGCGCCGGACTCAAGTCCAATAGGTTCGCCGTACAACTGATTTCGGACGGCGGAGACGGAAACCGGTGTGATGCCGGTGCGGCCCCGCCACTGTATCGGGCAAACACGCGTCCATTCTGCGTGCCACTGACTTCGGTCGGGAAGGCGAATGGACGGCCCGGAGCCAGGAGACGACCGTCGTCCGTGCCACACAAATGAGTCCTCGGGGGAGGGCTTGTGGGGTACGACACGTCCTCTTGGCGTGCGTGCATTCGCGGGCATTCCCCACCACCTCAGGTGCGGATGTCCGCGTTTTTCCTTTCCGCTGCATCGCTGCCGCGTGCCCTCACGACGATCGTGACGGGTGTGGCGATCGCAGGCGTGATGACGCTCGTGGGATGCGGCGCTGGCGAGGAAGGACGTGGCGCACGCCCTGCGGTCGATGCAGACGCGGCAATGGCGTCGAATACGACGCGTGCGGCGGCCGATCGGAATGCGGGACAGGGGCCATCGCTTGGCGTGGATGACTACGGATCGCCCATTGACACGGGGCGCCGGGCGCAGCGCATCGTCTCGCTCAACCCAACGACCACGGAGATTCTCTTCGCCCTGGGCGCCGGAGGGCAGCTGGTGGGGCGCTCGCGATGGGACCAGTGGCCGGTGGAGGCGCACAGCATTCCTGCATTAGGGGATGCGATCCGACCCAGCGTGGAGCAGGTGCTCGCCGCGCGTCCCGATCTCGTCGTGTTGTACGCCAGCGGCGACAACCGGGCCGCCGCATCGGCGTTCGCCGCAGCGGGGGTGCGTGTTGTTGCGCTGCGCGTCGACCGCATCGCCGACTTCGAGCGTTGCGTGCGCGTGATGGGGGCGGTGAGCGGCCATGCGGAGGCCGCGCGACTTGCGATCGACAGCGTCACGCGATCGCTCGAAGCGGTCCGCGTGGCGATGGGAGGTGGTGGGCGCGTGCGGGTCTTCCTGCACGTCTGGGACAATCCGCTCATGGCGATCGGCGGCGGGAGTTTCATGTCCGAACTCGTGGACATCGCGGGCGGGCGCAACGTGTACGCCGACCTGGCCGAGCCATCGCCGCAGGTGAGCTTCGAAGACCTGATGCGACGCGACCCCGACGCGATCCTCGCCGGACCGCTCGAAGTGGTGCGCCTCTCGCGCGAGCCGCGGTGGCGGGCGTTGCGCGCCGTGCGCGAGCGGCGCGTGCTCGCCTACGACACCACGCTCGTCGCGCGCCCGTCGATGCGGCTGGGCGAGGCGGCGCGTTCGCTTGCGAAGCTCCTGCATCCGTCGGCGGACGTTCGCTGATGCGTCGCGCCTGGTGGCCCTTCCTCATCCTGACGCTGGCGCTGACGGCGCTGGTGGCGTTGATGGCGGGGGCCACGAGCATTGCGCCTGGCGACGTCGTGGCGGCGTTGCTAGGGCGCGCGGGCGATACCACGGCGTCGACCATCGTGCGCGCGGTCCGATTGCCTCGTGTGGTGCTCGCCACGCTCGTCGGGGCAGCGCTCGGGATGAGCGGCACCGTGTTGCAGGGGACGCTGCGCAATGCGCTCGCCGAGCCCTACCTCCTTGGGGTGTCGGGCGGCGCTGCGGTTGGTGCGGTGCTGGCGGTGGCGGCGGGCGTTGGCGCTCCCTCGCTCATCGCGCTCTCGGCGTTCATCGGGGCCCTGGCCGCCGTGGCGGGGGTCCTCGCGATCGCGCGAGCCGCCGGCGCCCGCGGGGACACGCGCCTGCTGCTCATGTCTGGGGTGATCATGGGCGCCTTTGCCAACGCGACCATCATGGTGGTGATGGCGACCGCTGCGCCCGACGTCACGCGCAACGCGCTGTGGTGGATGATGGGATCGGTGGCGGCGGCCGGGTGGCGCGACGCGGCCCTGCTCGCGACGATGTGCGTCCTCGTGGGCGCGGCGCTCCTGCATCGGGCGCGGTGGCTCGATATCCTCGCCCTCGGCGACGACAGTGCTGAATCGTTAGGGATCGACACCGAGGGCGCGGGACGCTTCTTCTTCCTCCTGGCCTCCCTGCTCGCGGCGGCGACCGTGGCGGTCGCCGGGCTCGTCGGGTTCGTCGGCCTGATGGTGCCGCACCTGGCCCGCTCACTCGCCGGGGCGCGTGCGCGGGGCGTCCTCGTCGCCTCGGCGTTGAGCGGGGCGATCCTCGTCGTGGCGGCCGACCTGGCGGCGCGCACCGTACGCGCGCCCGCGGAGTTGCCGTTAGGCGCCGTGACGGCGCTCCTCGGCGTCCCGTTCTTCCTGTGGCGCCTGCGAGCGTCCCGATGATCGCGTTCGACGCCGTGCGCGTGCGCTACCCCGGGAGCGATCGCGATGCGCTGGACGGCGTGTCGTTCAGCGCACCCGGCGGCACGCTCACCGCCGTCGTCGGCCCGAACGGGAGCGGGAAGAGCACCCTCGTCCGCGCCCTGCTTGGGCGCGTCCCCCTCGCCGGTGGGCGCGTCACCCTCGATGGCGAGGCGGCGGGCTCGCTGTCCCGCACCGCGCGCGCGCGCCGTGTCGCGGTCGTCTCGCAGCGGGAGGAGCCGGCCTTCCCGCTACGCGTGCGCGACTACGTCGCGCTCGGTCGGTACCCGTGGCAAGGCACCTGGTCGCCGGCGTCCGCGGACGATCATCGCGCGGTGGATCGCGCCCTGGAGTCGGCGGCGGCCAGCCCACTCGCCGATCGCCGGTCCGACACGCTCTCGGGGGGCGAGTGGCAGCGCGTGCGCGTCGCGCGCGCGCTGGCGCAAGGCGCCGGCACCATCGTCCTCGACGAGCCGACGACGTTCCTGGACATCGCGCACGAGATGGCCTGCTTCGAACTGTTGGTCGCGCTCGCGCGCGCCGGCAGGTGCGTCCTCGTGATCAGCCATCAACTCAACCTTGTCGCGCGCTTCGCTGACCGGGTCGTCCTCCTCTCGCGCGGCTCGCTCGTCGCGGAGGGGGCTCCCGACGACGTCATGCGCGGCGAGACGCTCGAGCGAGTCTACGAGTGGCCACTCGTGGTCTCGCGTGACCCGGCTGTCGGTGCACCGACGCTGGTCCCCCTTCGCAAGCGACATCTTCATCTCCCCTAACACTGCAGTTCCTCATGTCCCTTCGCTTCATCCACGTCCGCGTCGCTCCCCTGGCCATCCTCGCGATGGGGGCACCGGTCGTTTCCGTGGCGGCGCAGCAACCCGCCGCGACGCGCGACTCGACGCGCGACTCGACGCGCGACACGACGCGCCTGCCGTCGGTGGTCATCACTGCCGATCGCATCGCGCGAGCACTGGCCGAGACCACCGCTGCCGTCACCGTACTCGATGGCGCGGCGCTTCGCGCCGCCGGCGTCACGCACCTGCTGGATGCCTTGCGCACGGTGCCGGGGCTGGCACTCGCGCGCAGCGGTTCCAATGGTGCGCAAACCTCCCTCTTCCTGCGGGGCGGCGAGAGCGACTACGTCCGATTGCTGGTCGACGGCGTCCCCATGAACGACCCGGGAGGTGCGCTCGACCTGGGGGCGCTGACGCTCGACAACGTGGAGCGGATCGAGGTCGTGCGCGGTCCGGCGAGCGTGCTGTACGGCAGCGACGCCGTGACGGGCGTCATCCAGCTCTTCACCCGTCAGGTGCACCAGCGCCTCGAGTCGTCGATCGCCGTGCGCGCCGGTACATATGGCACGCGAGCGGCGGAGGCGAACGTCGGCGCGCGAGGGGCACGCGGCGGCGCCACCCTGGGGGTCGCGCACCATGCCTCCAACGGCATGCTGGCCTTCAACAACGCGTATCGCAACGACGTCGTGACGGGGCGGGGCGACGCGGTCGTCGGCGGCGCGCGCGCTCAGGTCACGCTTCGCCATGGCGACAACACCTTCGAGTATCCGACGGACGGTGCGGGGCTGGTGGTCGACCGCAACGCCATGCGCGGCGAGCGTCGGCTCGCTGCCTCGGCCGAACTGTCGCGCCCCCTAGGCGACCGGGTCGAGGCGACGGTGGCGCTCACTGCGCTGGAACTGCACGGGCGCACCTCCGACCTGCAGGACGGGGCGGGCGACACGCTCGGCTTCTACTCCTACCGATCGTTAGGGGCGGTGCGACGTCGCGGAGCGGAAGCTCGCCTGCTCGTGAGGCCCGCGGCGGGGCAGAACCTCGTGCTCGCCCTCGAGTACGGCGCGGAACGCCAGCGCAGTACCGATTCCTCCAACTACGACCTCTCCCGCAATCGTTTCGCCGCGTCGCGCCTCACGCGCTCGGCGATGCTCCAGTGGGTCGGCGACGTGGGGCGGACATCCTTCTCGTTCGGCGGGCGGTACGACGACAACGACACCTATGGCGCATTCCGGACCGGGCGCGTGTCGGTAGGGACGCGGCTCTGGCGCGGGGCCCGGCTGCGCGGCGCACTGGGGACGTCGTTCAAGGCGCCGACCTTCCTCGAGACCTTCTCCAGCGCGTTCTCCGTGGGGAACGACGCGCTCAGCCCCGAGCGCGCGCGCGCGTGGGAGGCCGGATTCGACCAGTCCTTGGCCAGCGAGCGGTGGCGCCTCGCGGTCACCTACTTCGACCAGCGCTTTCGCGACCTGATCCAGTACACGTGGGTCTCGCCCACGGCGCCGAACTACTTCAACGTGGCGGCGGCCTCCTCCCGCGGATTGGAGGCGGAGGTGCGCGGCGAAGCGACGCGCGGCGTCACCGTGTGGGGAAATGCGACCGCACTGCGCACGCGGGTCGACGACGCCGGGTTCCAGACGGGGGCGGGCGCGACCTTCGTGCAGGGGGGGCGTCTGTTGCGGCGTCCACCGCTCACGCTGGCCGTCGGGGCACAGCTGCAACGCATTCCGCGCACGCGGCTCGACCTGTCCCTCTCGCGCGTGGGTGTGCGCGATGACCGTGACTTCGCGGCGTTTCCGGCGACTCCCGTCGAACTGCGTGCCTACACCCGGGCCGATGTCGGCGGCGAGTATCGTCTCGCCGCGGGCGATGGCTTCTGGCACACGACCGCGCTCACCTTCCGCCTCGACAACGCCCTGGGCGAGCGCTACGAGGAGATCGCGAACTTCCAGGCGCCCGGACGTGTGCTCGTCGTGGGCGTGCGGTTGGGCACCATGCGCTGACGCCGCCATCGGCGGCTATCTTGCGGGATGCCGCTGGTGACGACCGACGCCGTGGTCCTCCACGCGTTCGACTACCTCGAGAACTCCCGCATCCTCAAGCTTGCCACGCGCGACGCCGGCCTGCAGTCGGTCGTCGCGCGCGGCGCGCGCGCCTCGAAGAAGCGCTTCGGGGCGGGACTCGACCTCTTTGCCAGCGGCGTGGTGCAGGTCCAGTCGCGCCCCGGTCGCGAGCTGCAGCAACTCGCGGGCTTCGATCTCACGCGCGCACGCGTGGCTCTGGCCCAGGATCTCGAGCGCTTCACGGCGGCGTCGGCGCTCACCGAACTGGTGCTGCGTTTCGCTGGTGACGACCACGGCGGGGAACTGTACGACACCCTGGTGGGAGCGCTCGACGCGTTGGCGGAGGCGCCACCCGGGACGGGCTGTGACGTCGGTCTTGCGGGGGCGTGGCGCCTCGTCGCCGTGTTAGGCTTCGCGCCGGCGATCGACGGGTGCTGTCGCTGCCACGCCGAGATCGACGCGGAGGCCGGCGTCTCCTTCAGCCACGCGGCCGGCGGGGCGGCGTGCCGGGTGTGCGCCACGCAACTACCGCGCGGGCGCTCGCTCCCGGCGGCGGCGCGCGATGCACTGCGAGCGTGGACCGCCGGTCACGCGTTCGCCCTCGCCGACGGCGCGACTCGGCGCGCGCACCAGCGCCTCCTGCGCGAGTTCCTCGAGTATCACCTCGCCGATGGTCGCACGTTGCGCGCCTTCGAGGCGTGGGAACGCGGGGCGATCGCGGGAGCCTCGCGGACACCTGACGGAGCGACGCCGTGATCATCGGGACGGCTGGCCACATCGATCACGGCAAGACGGCGTTGGTGCATGCGCTCACCGGCGTGGACACCGACCGGCTCCCCGAGGAGAAGCGGCGCGGCATCACGATCGAGTTAGGCTTCGCGCCGCTGGAACTCGACGGGGTGGGGACCGTCGGGATCGTCGACGTTCCCGGCCACGAGGCATTCATCCGTACCATGCTCGCCGGCGCCACCGGGGTCGACCTCGCGCTGCTCGTCGTTGCGGCTGACGAGGGAGTCATGCCGCAGACACGGGAGCACCTGGCCATCCTGTCGCTCCTCGGCGTGCGCGGAGGGGTCGTTGCCCTGACCAAGCGGGACGCGGTCGACGATGAATGGGCCGAACTCGTCCGCGAGGATGTTCGCGAGACGCTCCGCGGGACGCTGCTCGCCGATGCACCGGTGATCGAGACCTCCGTCGTCTCAGGTGTCGGCATCGAGACGCTGCGCCAGCTCCTCGGGCGGCAACTCCATGCCCTCCCAACTCGCGACGCGCACGACCTCTTTCGCATGCCGATCGATCGCGCCTTCACGGTGAAGGGGACCGGGACCGTCGTGACCGGGACGGTCTGGAGTGGCCGCGTGTCCGCCGACACGCCGCTGACGCTCTATCCGGTCGACCGCGCCGTGCGTGTCCGCGGCGTCCAGCGGCACGGCGCCGCGGCGACCGAACTCCTCCCGGGGACGCGCGGGGCGATCGCGCTCGCGGGGGTGGCGCTGGACGAGGTCTCGCGAGGGGGCGTTCTGGTGGAGGACGGGGGATGGGTGCCGTCGCGCGTGCTGCGCGCGGATGTGGCGCTGCTCGAGGATGGCGAACGCTCCCTGCGCCCGCGCGAGTGGGTGCGACTCCACTTGGGCACCACCGAGGTTGGGGCGCGCGTCGTGGTGGCGGGCGGTGCACTCGTGGCTGGGGAGCGTCGCGGTGCGCGCCTCGTGCTCGATGCGCCGATAGTCGCGCGCGCCGGTGACCGCTTCGTCCTTCGCGTCGCCTCGGAGTCGCGCACGATCGGCGGGGGAATCGTGACCGACCCATCGCCTGCGCATCGCCGTCCGCGGCCGTGGGCGGCCGGGCTGGGCGTGGGCGAGCGCCTGCGCCTCCTGGTGCAGGAAGGGGGGGAGCGCGGACTTGCCGCCCCCGCGATCCCGATCCGCCTCGGGATCGCCCCGCGAGAGGTCGCCCCCCTGCTGGTCTCGTCGAGCGACTGGCTGGTGGAGGCCTCGGGACGGTTGTTCGAGCGCGACATCCTTGCCTCGGTCGGAGCGCGAATGATGCAGCAAGTGCGCGACTTTCACGCGACGCACCCGCTCGAGGAATGGATGCCGATGGCAACCCTTCGCGCGTCCGTCGTGACCGATCAGGAGGCGTTCGACGTCGCGTTGGCTGGCGTCCTGCGAGACGGGGGGCTGGAGTCCCGTCAGGGCGGCGTGCGGTGCCCGGGGTGGGTACCGGTGCTGGACGACGCCCTGGTGCGCGAGCGGGAGTGGCTGGTGTCCCGGCTGCGAGCGTCAGGGGGCGAACCGCCCTCGGTGTCGGATCTCAGGAGCGAGCGCGGCGGCAACGATCCCATCCCGCTGTTGCGTATCCTCGAACGGGAACGGCTCGTCGTCCAAGTGGAGCCCGACCGCTTCTACTGGGCGGAGGCTCTGGACGGGTTGGTGGAGCGACTCCGGCGCGGCATGGAGCCCGGGAAGGTTTACGGCCCCGCCGAACTCCGGGAGTTCCTGGGGACGTCGCGGAAGTACCTGATTCCCCTGCTGGAGTACTGTGACCGGCAGCGCATCACGGAACGGCGGAGCGAGGGTAGGGTATTGGCCCGATGAGTGCGGGTTCGCTTTCTTGACACGCTTCACCCCAATTCCTATGTTCGCGCCACCAGTCCGAACCCAAACCGCTTTCAGGAGTTAGCTCCCGCACCTCTACTTTGTCAGTTGGAGATGGACACATGACGCTACGATGGGCGGCACGCGGCTTGGTGCTTGCTCTCTGCGCGTTGGTGACACGGTCCGCAGCGGCCCAGGCGACACAACAATCGACGCGTGATCCAGTTTCAGGGTCGGTGCTTGGGCAGAACTATCCCAACCCCTTCAACCCGGAAACGACGATACCGTTTTCGATTGGCGGGGCACCTGGTTGCACCGATGCAGGACGCCAGTATCGCGTCTCGCTGAAGATCTACAACGTCCTCGCCCAGTTCGTTGGTACTCCCGTTCTCCAGGGGGGCTCGTCGAGTGTGGCAGGCGGTCAGCCCCTCAGCAACGTGTTGCTCACGTGTGGCCAGTACACCGCGTACTGGGACGGCAAGTACCTCGCGAACGGTCGCGAAGTCGCATCCGGGGTGTATGTCTATCGCCTCGAGATCGACGGCAAGCCGATCTTCCGAAAGATGATCGTCATGAAGTAAGCGACCGGCCAGGAACCAGAGCGCCGCGGCATCCTTGAGACGCCGCGGCGCTCTGCTTTCTAGCACCCCGGCCCCCGGTTCCGTCGACAGGTCCCCCGCGCGGCGCCTGTCGCGGCATCGGCCAACACGGCATGGTCGCGCGATGCCCCCGCCGTGTGAGCCGAAAGCGCGCTCCGTCGTCGAGACAACTCGGCCAAATCGGCCCATCCGGGGCGGCATCCCCGTTGCCCTGACGGCGGTGACCGGTTGGATTTCCTCCTGCACGACTACACGCCGACCCCACGAGTCGATGATCAATCCGGATCGCCTGACGGTGAAGTCCACCGAAGCGCTCAACGAGGCGCTCGCCCTCGCACGGCGCAACGGCAACCCGCTCGTCTACGACCTGCATCTCCTGCACGCCCTCCTCGGACAGGATGAGGGAATCGTCGTCCCCATCCTGCAGAAGATGGGGGTGCAAGTGCCGTCGCTTCGTGAAGGGGTCGAGCGCGAGATGGCGCGCTATCCCAAGCAGACGGGCGCGCAGCCCTCGCTCTCGCGCGAGATGACGCAGATCGTCGATCGCGCCGAGGAAGAGGCGCGTGGACTCGGCGACGACTTCGTCTCCACCGAGCACCTGCTGCTCGCCCTGGCCGACGTGAAGGGGACGGAGAGCCGTGGCCTGCTTGCGGCTGCCGGCGCCGATCGCGCCGAACTCCTCGCGGCGCTGCAGGCGGTGCGTGGCTCGCATCGCGTCACCGACCAGACGCCGGAAGACAAGTACCAGGCGCTCCAGCGCTTCACGCGCGACCTCACGGAGCAGGCGCGCAAGGGAAAGCTCGACCCGGTCATCGGGCGCGACGAGGAGATCCGTCGCGTGATGCAGGTGCTGTCGCGCCGTACCAAGAACAACCCGGTCCTCATCGGCGAACCCGGCGTCGGCAAGACAGCGATCGCCGAGGGGCTCGCCTCGCGCATCATCAACGGCGATGTCCCCGAAGGACTCAAGAACAAGCGCCTCATCTCACTAGACCTCGGGGCGCTGATTGCCGGCGCCAAGTATCGCGGCGAGTTCGAGGAGCGACTCAAGGCGGTCCTCAAGGAGATCGCCGACGCCGAGGGGCTGTTCATCGTTTTCATCGATGAGCTGCACACCCTCGTTGGCGCGGGAAAGGCGGAAGGGGCGATGGACGCCGGCAACATGCTCAAGCCAATGCTGGCGCGCGGCGAGTTACGTGTCGTCGGCGCCACGACGCTCGACGAGTACCGCAAGTACGTCGAGAAGGACCCGGCGCTCGAGCGGCGCTTCCAGCCGGTCTTCGTGGGCGAGCCCAGCGTCGAGAGCACGATCGCGATCCTGCGCGGCCTAAAGGAGCGCTACGAGGCGCACCACGGCGTGCGCATCACCGACGGCGCCATCGTTGCTGCGGCCACGCTCTCCAACCGCTACATCGGTGACCGCTTCCTCCCCGACAAGGCGATCGACCTGGTCGACGAATCGGCGTCGCGGCTGCGCATCGAGATCGACTCGATGCCGCAGGAGATCGACGAGGTCGAGCGTCGCATCGTGCAGCTCGAGATCGAGCGGCAGGCGCTGCAGAAGGAGGTCGACCCCGCCGCGGTGGAGCGCCGCCAGGTGCTCGAGCGCGAACTCGCTGAGGCGAAGGAAACCTCGGCGGGGATGAAGGCGCAGTGGCAGCGCGAGAAGGAGTCGTTGGGTGCAGTTGGGAAGATCAAGGAGGAGATCGATGCCGCCAAGACCGCCGCCGAGCAGGCTACGCGCAGCGGGGACCTCGGTCGCGCGGCGGAGATCCAGTACGGCACCATTCCGCAGTTGGAGCGCAAGCTCAAGGATGTGGAGGCGCAACTGGCGTCGAAATCCGGCGAGGGGCGGCGCTTCCTCAAGGAGGAGGTCACGGCCGACGACATCGCCGAGGTGGTGTCGCGGTGGACCGGGATCCCGGTGACGCGCATGATGGAGACCGAGCGCGAGCGCCTGACGAAGCTCGAGGATGAACTCGCGAAGCGCGTGGTGGGCCAGCGCGAGGCGGTGGTCGCCGTGAGCAACGCCGTGCGCCGCTCGCGCGCCGGGCTCCAGGACCCGAATCGCCCGATCGGCTCGTTCATCTTCCTCGGCCCGACGGGCGTGGGGAAGACGGAGACCGCGCGCGCGCTCGCCGAGTTCCTCTTCGACGACGAGACGGCGATGGTGCGCATCGACATGTCGGAGTACATGGAGAAGCACGCCGTGGCGCGGCTCATCGGCGCGCCGCCGGGCTACGTGGGCTACGAGGAGGGTGGGCAGCTGACGGAGGCCGTGCGACGCCGCCCGTACCAGGTCGTCCTCTTCGACGAGATCGAGAAGGCGCACCCGGACGTCTTCAACATCCTGCTGCAGATCCTCGACGACGGGCGCCTGACCGACTCGCAGGGGCGGACCGTCGACTTCCGCAACGTCGTGATCATCATGACGTCGAACGTCGGATCGTCGTTCATCCTCGAACACGCAGGGAGCGACTGGACGCTGGTCGAGACGAGCGTGCTGGGGGCGCTCCGGCAGCAGTTCAAGCCGGAGTTCCTCAATCGCGTCGACGACATCATCGTCTTCCGCCCCCTCGGACGCGAGCAGATCGGGCACATCGTCGAGTTGCAACTGGCGAGGCTCCGCAAGCTCCTGGCCGAGCGCAAGATCACGCTGGAACTCAGCGACGAGGCCAAGACGCTCGTCGCCGATGAGGGGTACGACCCCGCGTTTGGCGCGCGCCCGCTCAAGCGTGCCATCCAGCGCCTCCTCCAGAACCCGCTGGCCCTGGCCATCCTCGACGGGCGCTTTGGCGACGGGGACACGATTCGAACGGTCGTGGCGCCTGACGGGACGCTGCAGTTCGAGAAGGCGGAGTAGCGCGCTTGGCACGCGCCGACGACCACCGGTGGATGCGGGACGCCCTCGCGCTGGCGCGCGAGGGCGTCACCGCCGGCGAGGTTCCCGTCGGGGCCATCGTGGTGCACGGGGGGGTGGCGATCGGGGCGTCGGGGAACCGGACGATTCGGGACCAGGATCCCACGGCGCACGCGGAGGTGGTGGCGCTGCGGCAGGCCTCGCAGGCCATGGGGCAGTGGCGGTTGGCGGGGTGCACGTTGTACGTGACGCTCGAGCCGTGCGCGATGTGCGCGGGGGCGCTCGTGCTCGCGCGCGTGGATCGCGTCGTCTTCGGTGCGTGGGACGAGAAGGCGGGGATGGCCGGGTCGGTCGAGGACCTGCTGCGCCATCGTCGGCTCAATCACCGACCGGAGGTGCAGGGCGGGGTGGAGGCCGAGGCCTGCGGGGCGCTCCTGCGCGACTTTTTCGCAGCGCGGCGCGACGCGACGGGGTGAGGCGTTCGGCCGGGCGACGGGCATGACGTTTCCCGCCGTGCCGCGTCCTTGGGGTGGAGCGACCTGTCCGACGCATGCCCCCGACCCCGCCGCACGTTCCCTTGCAGCTGATCCCCCGTCCCTCGGAGTGGCGGGGCTTTTTCTCTTCCGGTTCCGACGCAGCGGTCATCGATGCCGGGTCGGAGGGCGAGCTGCTCGTCGCGCGCGTGCGCCTGGCCCTCATGGGGGCCATCTCGGTCGTCCCGCTGGTCAGCATGTACGGGGTGAAGCACGTCGGCGTGCGCGAGAACCTCATCGCGCTCGTGACGGTCCTGGCGGGGCTCGTCGTCTCGGCGCTGATCTATGGTTTCGCCAGGCGCAACGACCGGAGCCGGCGCCTGGCGATCCTCACCAGCGCCTTCGACGTCACCCTGGTGTCCGCGACGCAGCTGGCATACCTCGCCCAGGACTTCCCGTCGGCGGCGGCCAACTCGCGCACCACCTTCATCGCCTACTTCATGGCGATCGGGGCCACGTGCCTGCGGTGGGACGTGCGCGTCACGATCTTCTCCGGCGTGCTGGCGATCGCGGAGTACATGCTGGTCGCCGGCCTGTCGTGGCTGCGCTGGCCCGCGGTGCCCACCAGCGACGTCCTCGTGCACGGCGAGTTCGTGTGGGGGCACCAGCTGGGGCGTGTCGTCTTCCTCGTGGCGTTCACCGTCCTCAGCGCCGCCATCGTGCGCCAGTCGCTGCAGCTGCGGATCTCCTCGACGCACGACGCGCTCACCAAGGTCATGAACCGCGCCTTCTTCGAGGAGCGCTTGCAGGATGAACTGGCGCGCGGTCGGCGCGCGGGACAGCCCCTGTGCGTCGCCCTTCTCGACATCGACCACTTCAAGCGCGTCAACGACGAGCACGGGCACGATGCCGGCGATGCCGCCCTCCAGGTCGTCGCCTCGGTGATGCGCCGCGCCCTCCGTCGCACCGACCTGGTGGCGCGCTATGGCGGCGAGGAGTTTGCCATCGCCTTCCCCGACACGCGCCTGCCCGAGGCCTTCGGGAAGCTCGAGCAACTCCGACTCGAGATCGCGTCGCATACGATCGTCCTCCCGTCGGGTGCGGAATTGCGGCTGACGGCATCGGCCGGCCTGGCCATGGCCTCGCTCGACGGCGACGACGTGCGCACGCTGCTGCATGCCGCCGACCAACGCCTGCTCGATGCCAAGCGGGGTGGGCGAAACCGGGTGAGCGTCTCCGCGCTCACGCGCCCGCAGAGCGGGCCCTGGCGCGTCGTCGTCGCCGGCTGAGCGGGCCGGGACGTTGGGAGGCGGGCGTGCGACGTCGCGAGGCGTGGCGAGAGGACCGTCGCACGCGTTCGCACTCGTTGACTCCACCTCGTCACCCGAATATCCTTCGCGTCTCTTTTGGACAGGTGTCCGAGTGGCTGAAGGAGCCGGTCTCGAAAACCGGTGTACCGGTAACGGTACCGTGGGTTCGAATCCCACCCTGTCCGTCCAGACTCCGCGCGGATTCCGCGCGACCAACGCGCCGGAGCGACTTTCCGGCGCGTTCTCGCTTGGCAAAGGGTCTTACCAGCGTTGGACGGGTGGCCGAGTGGTTTAAGGCGCACGCCTGGAAAGTGTGTGTACGTTAAAAGCGTACCGAGGGTTCGAATCCCTCCCCGTCCGTCCGGGCCATCGCCCGCGTCAACGGCCTCCCTCGGGAGGCCGTTCGCGTTTGCCCTGGGTTCATGCGCCGACGCGCAGATTGTCCCCGCTCCCCAGCGATTGAACTCCGGCGATCCGTCGCGCACATTCGCGGACTCGTCGCCCCCGTAGGTCCGCCCTGCGCCTTTTCGGCTCCACACCCTCAGCCCAGCCTCGCGCATGTCCAGTCTCGCCGCGCTTCACCCGCAGGTCGTTCACTTCGTCATCGCGCTGCTGATCGTGGGCGTCCTGTTCCGGCTGGTCTCGCTCACCGGAAAACTCACCTGGACAAACCAGGCCGCCGCCGCCCTGCTCGTGATGGGAACGGTCGCGGCGGCAGTCGCCGTCAAGTCGGGGACTGATGCGCACGGACCGGTGGAGCGCGTCCCGGGATCGCGCCCGGTCGTGCAGGAGCACGAAGAGGCAGGGGAGATGACGCGGAACATCTTCCTCGGCGTCGTCCTGCTCGAACTCGGTGCGCTGGCGCTGTCGGGCGGCACCCAGCGCGCGCTGCGTTTCGGCTCTGCCGCGGTCGGACTGGTCGGGCTCTTCTTCCTGTACGAGACGGGTGAGGAGGGAGGGGAGCTGGTCTACTCGTATGCGGGGGGAATCGGGCTGCGCACGGGCGAGCCTGAGGACGTGGGGCGCCTCCTCCTCGCGGGGCAGTACCATCAGGCAATGCTCGACCGGAAGAACGGCAAGGGGGAGGAGGCCGCGGCGCTCATCTCCGAGATCGCGAAGCGGCTCCCGGGCGATACCAGCGTGATGATCATGCAGATCGAGTCAACGCTGCGCGATCGAAAGGACGCTGCAGGGGCGCTGGCCGCGCTCGATGGCCTGAAGGTCCCGGCGGACAACCGGCGGCTGGTCTTTGGCACGGGGATTCTCCGGGCGGACGCGCAGGCGGCCCTGGGACAGAAGGATGCCGCGCGCGCCACGATCGAGGAGCTCCTGAAGACCATGCCCGACAACCCGCGTCTCAAGGCCAAGCTCGACTCGCTGAAGTAGCCGGTTCCTTCGCCGCGGCTCCGGCACGAGGGGGAAGTAGCTGCCTATTGCGCGCCCCTCCGCTCAACCGCCACGCTAGGGCAACGCGACGCCATGTCGCTCGGGCGCAACGTTCCGGACCCGAGATCGGCATGGCGCTGGGGTGATCTGGCGCACAATCGGCCGGTGACGGGTGGCACACCTTCTGCCCAGCTTCAACGCCGTGGCCGGGCGGTCTGACACTACGTGCTCCTGTTGAACTCCCGGCGAAGGTCGACGTCGCGCTTGTGGATCCCCGCTTTCGGACCTCTCCCTGAACGGTTGCGGCCAATCACGTGAAGGAGAATCGTCACCTCACCCTGCTCTCGCGCATCGCCCTCCTGGTGACGGTGGGTGACCTCGCCACGAAGGCGGCGGCGAAGGAACTCCTGTCCAGCGAAGCGACCTGGTTTGCCCCGTGGCTCCACTTTGCCGTGGTGCACAACGACAAGGGGGCGTTCGGGTGGTCGGCGGGGGTCTACACGTGGCAGCTCAATCTGGCGCTCACGATGGCGGCGATCGTCTTCATGGTTCCCGTCACGCGCGACCTTGCCCGAATCGACGCCTCGGCGCCTCGCGCGCTGGGACTCATTGTCGGTGGCGCGCTCGGGAATCTCACGAGCCTGGTGACCTCGCCATACGGGGTGGTCGACTTCATTCAGCTCGACGCCGCGGAGTTCGGGATCGCCCTCAACGTGGCGGATGTGGCGGCGTACGCCGGGCTGGCGATGATCCTCCGGACCGGTGCCCTGCTCGTCGTCGCGCTCTTCAAGGAGTCGCGCACCCGGGTGAACGCTCCGGTTCCCGACCTCTTCCAGGAGAAAGCGGCGCTCAAGCAGGCGCTCGGGGCGCAGAGCCACCTCGATCGTGCGGTGGCGCGGCAGGCACCGCGGGCTCATGACCTCCCGGTGGCCGACTGGAATCACGTCGTGCCCGCCGTCCGGTTGCTTGCCGACGCGCCCCCGGTGGAGGAGGAGGCAGAGGTCATCGACATTCGGGACGCGGGACGCCGTCGCGGGATCATCGGCGATATCTCGCCCTCACCTGCCGATCGACAGAGACCGACGCTCCGACGAGTCGCGCGCGATATCGAAGGCGGCGATTCCCACATCTAGCCGCCGGCAAGCGCCAACCCGGCGCCGGCGTCGCGCCGATTCCGGCGCCCCCGCGCGGCAGCTCGTGCCGGGTGAGGGGCGCGCCCCGCCTGGGGGGAAGGGTTCGCCGGGTGATTTGGTGACGCGAACCATGCTCATGCGTTTCAAGGTAGGCGGATTCTTCCGCCCTACTCTCGCACGCCCCCCGCATGCGCCTTTCGATCGGCCAAAAACTCACCCTCGCGTTTGCCGCGGCGGTCGCCATCCTGTTGGCGACCGGGGTGGTGTCGTATCGAAACACGCGGGACCTGCTGCGCACCACCGACCGCGTGGCGCACGCGCAGGAGTCAGTCGCGGCGGCGGACGGGGTGGCGGCTGCGATGTC
This sequence comes from Gemmatimonadaceae bacterium, assembly GCA_046327755.1. Taxonomy (GTDB): domain Bacteria; phylum Gemmatimonadota; class Gemmatimonadetes; order Gemmatimonadales; family Gemmatimonadaceae; genus SCN-70-22. Next base: position 679,612 of record JAXLXW010000003.1, on the reverse strand, counting down.
GCAGGCCGATGCCGCGGCGCGCACGCACCTGCTGATTGGTGACGAGTATTCTCGTCGTCAGGTGCAACTCGACGGCGATTCGGCGCGGGCGCTCGTGGTGGCCTATGCCGCACGCGCGGGGGCGGACTCGATCGCGAAGCGCGAAGCCGTCGCGCTCGACTCGCTGGTCCGCGAGCGCTTGCGCCGACTCGAGGCGGCGATGGCGCTGCACGATCGCGGGGCGCCGGCCCAGGCGGCCGCCGTGCTGGCGCCGAGGGCCGCCGCGACTGGCACCGATGCGCTCGACGCGCTGATCGGCACGGTGCGACGCCGGCACGTTGCGGAGCTGAGGTCCCGAACGGCCGCGGCCCACGCGGGGGCCGACCGCGCCGACTTCATTCTCAGGTTCGGGCTGCTCCTGGTCGTCATCCTCGCCCCGTTGGCGTTCCTCATCGTGCGCAATGACTTCACGATGCGGCAGTCCGCCGAGGCGGCGATCCTGGAGAGCGAAGGGCGCCTGCGCGCGGCGACGGACGGGAGCCTGGACGCATTCTACGTGCTGCGAGCCGTGCGCGATGCGAACGGCAGCGTGCTGGACTTCGAGTTCGTCGACCTCAACGCGCGGGCGGAGTCGCTGTTGGGCCACCAGCGCGACGAAGTGCTGGGCCAGCGCCTATGTGAGCTGATTCCGGCCAACCGGACGCTGGGCTTCGTGGAGAAGTACCGTCAGGTGATGGAGACCGGCGTCGTGCTGGAGGAGGAGTGCGAGGTCATCTCGCGCGATTTCCACGCGGCGTGGATCCACCATCAGGTCGTCCCGATGATCGACGGCGTGGCCATCACCTCGCGTGACATCACCGAGCGCCGTCGGCAGGAGGATGCCCTGCGCGCCCTCTCGTTGATCGACGAGCTCACGGGGCTGTACAACCGCCGCGGCTTCCTGACGCTGGCGCAGCAGCAGCTCAAGCTGGCTCGGCGCGGGCACCGCGACCTGGTCCTCCTGTTCATCGACATGGATGACTTCAAGGAGATCAACGACACGTTCGGGCATAACGAGGGCGACACCGCGCTTCGCCGTGCGTCGGAGATCCTCAAGCACACCTTCCGCGACTCGGACATCATCGCGCGCCTTGGCGGAGACGAGTTCGTCGTGCTGGCCACCGACGCCGGGAAGTCGGGGAGCGAGATCATCATCCAGCGCCTGAGGCGCGAGCTGCTGGAGCGCAACGAGCGCGACGGCTTCCCGTACCGACTGTCGTTCAGCGTGGGGGCCGCGCGCTTCGATCCCGACGCCCCGCCGTCGATCGAGGAGCTGATGGCTGCGGCGGACTCGATGCTGTACGAGCAGAAGAAGCACAAGCGCCGCCACACACCGTCGCGCGTGGACGCTACCCCGCTTCCCTCGGTCGGCGTGTAGGCGTCCCCGGCCCGCCCTCGGGGGGCCCGCCGCTTCATTTTGGCCAGGGGACGGCCCATATTGGCCGCTCATGGCATCCACGCGATCGATCGCGCTCGACGCCCGGGCCGTGGCCAGAACGCTGCGCCGCATGGCCGACGAAATCGTCGAGCTGTTTGATGGAACCGATGACCTGATCCTGGTTGGCATCCAGCGCCGCGGTGTGCAGCTGGCCGACCGACTCGTCGAGATGATCCGGGAGCGCGAGGGCGTGCAGTTGCCGCGCGGTGCCCTGGACATCACCCTCTACCGCGACGACCTCCAGACGGTCGGTCCGCGCCCAGTGGTGGGGAAGACGCACCTGCCGTGGTCGATCGATCGCAAGCGCGTCGTGATCGTCGACGACGTGCTCTACACGGGGCGAACGATCCGCGCCGCGCTCGACGAACTCGCCGACTTCGGGCGCCCGTCGCGCATCGCCCTCGCGGTCCTCGTGGATCGTGGCGGGCGCGAACTCCCGATTCACGCCGACATCGTCGGCAAGAAGCTCGATGTGGTGCAGCCCTCACGCGTGGACGTGCAGGTGTCGGAACTCGATGGGGAGGACTCGGTCACGGTGGTGACGGGAGGCGATGCGTGAACTCGCCGCTCCTGGGAAAGGACCTGCTGGGGCTCGAGGAGCTCACGCCCGCGCAGATCCAGCTCCTCCTCGACACCGCCGAGCCGTTCAAGGAGATCTCGCTGCGCGCGATCAAGAAGGTCCCCACGCTGCGTGGCGCGACGATCGTCAACCTCTTCTTCGAGCCGTCGACGCGCACGCGCATCTCGTTCGAGTTCGCCGAGAAGCGTCTGTCGGCCGACACCGTCAACGTGGCCTCGGCCGGGTCGAGCGTCTCGAAGGGCGAGACGTTGGTCGACACCGCCCGGAACCTCGAGGCGATGAAGATCGACATGGTCGTCGTACGGCACGCGGCGTCTGGGGCGGCGCGCTTCCTGGCGCAGCGCATCGAGTCCAACGTGATCAACGCCGGCGACGGGACGCACGAGCACCCGACGCAAGGGTTGCTCGACATGCTCACGCTGCGTGACCACTTCAAGCGGCTGGCGGGGTTGCGCATCTGCATCTGCGGCGACGTGCTGCACTCGCGCGTGGCGCGCTCGAACATCTGGGGCTTGCAGAAGATGGGGGCCGAGGTCGCGATCTGTGGCCCGCGTTCGCTCCTGCCAAACCACGTCGAGTCGCTCGGCGTGCAGGTCTTCCGGCGCATCGAGGAGGCCATCGAGTGGGCCGACGCGTTGAACGTCCTTCGGTTGCAGCTGGAGCGCATGCAGGGGGGCTACATCCCGTCGTTGCGCGAGTACAATCGCGTCTTCGGGGTCACGCGCGAGAAGCTCGAACGCGCCCCGCGCGATGTCCTGATCATGCACCCCGGCCCGATGAACCGCGGCGTCGAGATCGACTCCGACGTCGCCGACGGCCCGCACTCGGTCATCCTCGACCAGGTGACGAACGGCGTTGCCGTCCGCATGGCTGTCCTGTACCTCCTGGCCGGCGGCAACCCCGCGCTGGCCGAAGCTGCGAAGGGTTAGAGGTCCGACGTCGCCGTTCGTCGCGGGAGGGTGCCGTGACCTCCCGTCTCCCGTCTCCCGTTTCCGTCCCAACCAGTGCCCAACTCCACGCCGCACCAATACGTCCTCCTCCGCAACGGACGCGTCCTCGACCCGTCGTCGAACCTCGACGTCACGGGCGACGTCCTCGTTGCCGACGGGGTCATCGAGCACGCCGGCGCCCCGTTAGGTGAGGTCCGCCGCGACGGGGACCTCGTCGAAATCGATTGTGCGGGGCAGATCGTCTCCCCTGGCTTCGTCGACGTGCACTGCCACCTGCGCGAACCCGGGCGCGAGGATGTGGAGACCATCGCGACTGGCGCGCGCGCTGCGGCGGCCGGCGGCTTCACCGCCGTCTGCGCCATGCCCAACACCGATCCGGTGACGGACAACCAGGCGGCCGTCGGTTTCATCATTCGTCAGGCGATGCGCGCCGCGGCGGCGCGCGTGTATCCCATCGGCGCGATCTCGGTGGGCCAGAAGGGCGAGGCGCTCGCCGAATTCGGGGAGATGATCGGCGCCGGTGCCGTAGCGGTCAGCGACGACGGCAAACCCGTGGCGAGCGCGCAACTCATGCGCACGGCGCTCGAGTATGCGCGCACGTTCGAGATTCCGGTCGCGGACCACTGCGAGGAACCGACGCTGGCCAAGGGCGGGGCGATGAACGAAGGGGTCGTCTCGGCGCGCCTCGGCCTCAAGGGGATCCCGAGCGAGGCCGAGGAGATCATGGTCATTCGCGACATCCTCCTCGCGCGACGCACCGGCGGGCACGTGCACCTGTGTCACATGTCGACCAAGACATCGGTCGAGTTGATCCGGTGGGGGAAGGACCGCAACATCCGCGTGACGGCCGAAGTGTGCCCGCACCATCTCTCGCTCACCGAGGAATCGGTCGAGGGGTACAACACCAACGCCAAGATGAATCCGCCGCTGCGCACCGCGGAGGATGTCGAGTACCTCAAGCAGGCGGTGAAGGACGGCACGATCGACCTGGTGGCGACGGACCATGCGCCGCACCACTACGACGAGAAGGAGCGCGAGTTTTCCGATGCGCCGAACGGCATCATCGGATTGGAGACCGCGCTGGCGGTGATGGTGACCAACCTCGTGCAGCCTGGCATCATCAGCTACGCGACATTGGTCGATCGGATGTCCTGCTCGCCCGCGCGGATCTTCCACCTGCCGGGTGGAACGTTGCGTCGCGGAAGTGTGGCGGACATCACAGTTTTCGATCCGACCGTGCGCTGGTCGGTCGATCCGACGACCTTCCTGTCCAAGGGACGCAACACACCGTATGCTGGTATGGCGCTGACGGGGCGTGCCAGCTGTACCATTGTGGGGGGACGGATCGTCTATCGCCTGACCAGTTAGGGGGACCCGGATGGCGACACGCGGGATGTTCGCGCTCAGGCGTGAGATCGTGACGGCCTGTCAGCGGCTCTACGCGCGCGGGCTCATCGCGGGACCTGATGGCAACGTCTCGGTTCGCCTCGCGGGGGATCGAGTCCTCGTGACGCCGGCCGGGCTTTCCAAGGTGGATGTGCAGACCAGCGATCTCGTCGAGATGACGCTCGATGGACGCGTGCGTGCAGGGGGAGGGAAGCCTTCGTCCGAGGTGCTCATGCACTTGCGGATCTACCAGCGTCGCCCCGATGTGCATGCCGTCGTCCACGCCCATCCGCCGACCGCCACGGCCTTCTCGGTCGCCGGTGAATCGTTGGCGTCGGATGTCCTTCCCGAGCTGATCTACCAGGTGGGGCGCGTTCCAGTCGTGCCCTACGCCATGCCCGGCACCACGGCACTCGCCGATGCCTTCGAACCCTACCTCGCCTCGCACGACGCCTTTCTGATGGCGAACCACGGCGCTACGACGGTTGGATCGACGCTGTCGACCGCGCTCCAGCGCATGGAGAGCCTCGAGCATAGCGCCACGATCCTGCTGACGGCCCGGTTGCTGGGGCGCGTGAACTCACTCGCCCCTGCGCAGGTACAAGCACTGCTGGACGCCCGTACGCGGGCTTCCGCGCCGTTGGCGCTCGAGCGGGACCAGACGACGGCCGACGCCGCACTCAAGCGCACCAGACGATTGCATACGCCCCGACCCGAGGGAATCGCATGACCAGCTTCGAATCGAATCCGATGGACGCGCTGACCGCGCTACTCGAGGAGCGTCGCCGCTATGAAGGGTGGCTGGCGCAGCTCGAGGCGCGACGCGCAGACTCGCCGTCGCACGTCGTCGAGCGCGTGCGAGGGGACTACCTCGGGCGCCTCGACGCGGTCACCCAGAAGCTCAGGGGGCGCGCCGAGGAGTTGGAGGCGACCGCGAGCGGCCTTCGCGACCGGATCGCCATTCTCCAGGGCGAAGAGAACGGCAAGCGCGACGAGCGCGCCGAGCTCGAATTGCGAGCGCTGGTGGGGGAGTTCTCCCCGGACGAGTCCAACTCCGCGATGGCGTCGTGCGATGAAGTGATCGGCCGCGTGGTGGGTGAGCGCTCCGGGCTCGAGGCGGAACTCGCGCGGGTGACCGAGGTCCTCAGCCAGGTCGTGGCCCCGGCGCCGGTCGAGGCCACCGCGGCGCCGACGGTCGAGGCCGCGCACGCGGAAGCGGAGCCGCTCGCCGATCGGCATCCCGAGCCGGTGGCCGAGTCGGTTGCCGAGTCGGTCGCGCAGGAGATCGTCGCGGCGCACGAGCCGCTGCAGACGCAGGAGATGGCCGCGGCATCCGCTCTCGAGACGGCATCGATCGCGCCGCAGCCGGAGCCCTCGCCGATGGACGAGTTGGCGTTCCTGCACTCGGTGGTGGACGGTCCGCGTCATGACGGCTCGTCGGTGCCGTCGCCCGAGACGGTGCAGGGAGGGCAGCCGACAGGCGCCGACCTGCTTCCGCCGCCCGTCCTCACCGCCCCTCGTCGCCCGGTCACGCCGCTGTCAACGAGCATCCCGACGACGCGCGATCCGTTTGCCAGCACCGCGAAGGTGTCGTCCCTGACCCCGGGAAGCATCCCCTCGTTTCTCAAGGACATGCCCACCGAGCAGGTGAAGACGCTCAAGTGCCAGGAGTGCGGGACGATGAACTACCCGACGGAGTGGTACTGCGAACGGTGCGGTGGCGAGTTGGCCGCGATGTAGTCGGCGGGCGGAAAGCAGAAGAGCGGGGCGATCCGATTGGATCGCCCCGCTCTCGTTATGGTGGGTCGCCGCCGCGGTCGCGCGACCGTGCGGGCGATCGACGCTACTTGCCCGCGTTGGCCTTCTTGGCGAGGCGGCTCTTCTGACGCGCGGCGGCGTTCTTGTGAATCAGCCCCTTGCGGGCGGCGCGATCGAGAAGCGAAACGGCCGTCTTGGTGACGTCCGGCGTGGCGCCGTCGGCCTTCGCCTTCTTCAACGCCGTGCGAAGCGCCGAGCGCTGGGCGCGATTGCGCACGGTCGCGGCGCGGGACTTCCGCATGTTCTTTTCGGCGGAGGCGATATTCGGCACGAAGTAACTCCGGTGGAGCGGTGTTCTAGGGTTGGTTGCGAGCCATGAATCCTATTGGCTTGCGACGGGCATGTCAAGCAACGACAGCACGTTGGCACCCTGTCTACGTGCGCGGCGATCGCCTCGCGCATCGCTTTGACTCTGCTTTCGCCCCCGACTAGCTTGCCCGTCCTTCCGCTCCACCCCCGGAGCCCGGCGTTCGACGCCCGGGACGACCCGCGGCGGGGCTGGTCTCCTCCCCCAAACGCCGTCAGCCATTGGACAAGCTCCAGGAGTTCCTGCTCGTGGCGCCGGTGCTGCTGTTCTCGATGGTTGCCCACGAGTTCGCGCACGGCTACGCGGCGCTGAAGCAGGGGGATCCGACCGCCTACCAGATGGGACGGTTGACCTGGAACCCGGTCAAGCACATCGACCCGTTCTTCACGGTTCTCCTCCCGATGCTGACCTTCTTCACGGGAGGCTTCATCTTCGGCGGAGCGAAGCCGGTGCCGGTCGTCCCGCGCAATTATCGCAATTACCGACGCGGCGACATCATCGTGTCGATGGCGGGGATCGTGACCAACCTCGCCTTGGCGCTCCTCTGCGCGGTCGTGATCATTGGCTTGGGGCTCGTGGGGCGCGCCCTCCCCGTGGCGACTGATACGCTGGCGATCCTGCAGCGGATGATGATCACCGGGATCGTGTTCAACCTGATCCTGGCGATGTTCAACCTGCTTCCGATCCCGCCCCTCGACGGCTCGCACGTGATGAAGTATCTCCTCCCGCCGTCGTGGGCGATCCGCTACCAGCAGGTGGGGATGTACGGCGTCTTCGTCCTGATGATCCTGATGATGACCCGCTTCGGCGCGCCGCTGCTGGCGGCGTGGATGACCCCCGTCAACATCATCGGCGGCGCCCTCCTCCGCGCCATTTCGCAGTTTGTCCTGCCGAGCCAGTTCACGCTGGGAATGTGATGACGTCGATCGCCGTCGAGCACGAGCACCCCTTCGTCGTCGAGCTGTCGCAGTTCCAGGGCCCCCTGGACCTGCTCCTCGGGCTCATACGCGACGAGAAGGTCGACATCTACGACATCCCCATCTCGCGCATCGCCGACCAGTTCCTGGGGAAGATCCACACCCTCGGGCTCGACCAGGCGGCCGATTACCTCGAGATGGCGGCGCGACTGCTGCGCATCAAGGCGCAGATGCTCCTCCCGCGCAACGAGAACGACGACGCGTGGGAGGACCCGCGCGCTGAACTCGTGCGACGCCTGCTGGAGTACCAGCAGATGCGCGAGGTCGTGGACGTCCTGGAGCGTCGCGCCGAGGATCGTCGCTCGCGCTTTGCCCGCGCGTACGTCTCGCCGACGGGGGCCGAACCGCCGCCGTCGCCGCTGGCGCTGTCGCTGGCCGAGCTGCTCTCGGCGATCGATCGCGTGCTGCGCGTGGCGAAGGACCCGGCGGTGCACGACGTCATTCCGCGTGCGCTCGACGTGGACGGGGCGATCACCATCGTGCGCGGGGTCCTCGCGCTGCGGGAGCGCGCGCGCTGGCGCGACGTGGTCCGGCAGGGCGCCGAACGGTGGGAAATTCTCTCGGCCCTCCTGGCGCTGCTGGAACTGGCGCGCCGCGGCGAGCTCAAACTCAAGCAGGCGACTCCGTTCGCCAACGTGTTCATCACTCGTGAATCCCCTGGCCAAGCTGCTTGAGGCGGCGCTCTTCTCGAGCGCGCGCCCTGTCCCCAAGGAAGAACTGACGGCGCTCGATCCTGAGGCGTCGCCGGCGGCCGTGCAGGCGGCGCTCGATGAGCTGCGCGAGACGTACGACCACAACGGCCACGGCGTCGAACTCGTCGAACTCGGCGAGGGGTGGCAGATCCTCACGCGTCCCGAGTACACCGAAGCCATCGAGCGCGCGCAGCTGGCGGTTCGGCCGCATCGGCTGTCGGCGGCCGCGCTGGAGACGCTGGCGATCATCGCGTACCGGCAACCCATCGGTAGGGCGGAAATCGAGGAGATTCGTGGGGTGAACGTGGGCGGCGTCCTCAAGTCGTTGCACGAACGCGGCCTCATCGACGTGGCCGGGCGCGGCGATGGCATCGGGCGCCCCCTGCTGTACGGCACCACGCCGCTCTTCCTCGAGCACTTCGCCCTGCGGCACCTCGAGGAACTCCCGCGCGCCGACGAGCTGGCCGTCGCCCTCCGCGCCGAACCGAAGCCGATCTGATGAGCGAGCCGATGCGAATCCATCGCGCCCTCGCGCGCGCGGGGGTCGCATCGCGCCGCCACGCCGAGGTGATGATCGCCGAGGGGCGCGTGCTGGTGAACGGTGTCCCGGCACGCGTGGGGCAGAGCATCGACCCGTCCAAGGATCGCGTGCAGGTGGACGGCCGCGACGTGGAGATCGCGCTGCCGGCCCATCGCTGGTTCGTGCTCAACAAGCCGGCGGGGGTGATGACGACGCGCCACGACCCCGAGGGGCGCCGCACCGTCTTCGAACTCGTCCCGGACGTGGCCGGGCTCACGTACGTCGGCCGGCTCGACTTCCTCACCGAGGGGGTCCTGCTGCTCACGAACGATGGCGAAGGGGCCAACCGGCTGACCCATCCGAGCACGGAAGTGGAGCGGGTCTACCTCGCGACGGTGCGCGGCAACGCGAAGCAGGCCGCCGAGGAGGCGCGACAGGGGGTTGAACTCGAGGATGGCCTCGTGAAGCCCGCCTGGGTCAACGTGCGGCCGCTGGAGAACAGGCGCTGGTCGTTCGAGGTCGCGATTCGCGAAGGGCGGACGCGCGAGGTGCGCCGCCTGTGCGCGGCGTTAGGCCTCGAGGTCGAGCGTCTGGAGCGCGTCCAGTTTGGCCCCGTGCGCATCGGCGAACTCGCGTCCGGGGCATGGCGCGAGCTGAGCCCTCGCGAGGCCGCGATGCTGGAGGTCCTCACCGGGACCGACGTCCCGGCAGGGAAGCCTCCGAAGAAGCGCGACGATCGCGTGCGACCGGGAGACGCGCGCAGGCCGCCAAAGCCGAGGAACGCCGGCGGTTCACGAGAGGCGCTCAGCGCACGGGACACCGGCAGGTCGCGCGACCCTGGGCGGTCGCGGGACGCGGGTGCATCGCGGGACGCGGGTGCATCGCGGGACGCGGGTGCATCGCGGGACACGGGGGGCGCGCGTTCCCGCGTGTCGTCGTCCAAGCGTCGCCCGCGCCGCGACTGAGGTTGCAGGAACTGCGACCACGGACGGTGTAAGATCGACAAGGCGGGGCGCTGTCCCGCGAGACGAGTCCCCATCGGCGAGAGGAGAACGCGCACGTGGCAACGCAGGCAGCAAACGACATGGCGCTGGTGCAGGCCGTCGAACGCGAGGTGGGGAAGCGCGTCGTGGGCCAGGAGTACATGGTGGAGCGTCTCCTCATCTCGCTCCTCACCGGTGGCCATGTCCTCCTCGAGGGGGTCCCCGGGCTCGCGAAGACGCTGACGGTGCGGACGCTGGCGGAGACGATTCACACCACGTTCCAGCGCATCCAGTTCACCCCCGACCTCCTGCCGGCCGACGTCCTGGGGACGCAGGTCTTCGACCAGTCGACCGGGAGCTTCACCATCAAGCGCGGCCCGATCTTCGCCAACATCGTCCTGGCCGACGAGATCAACCGCGCGCCCGCCAAGGTGCAGGCGGCGCTCCTCGAGGCGATGCAGGAGAAGCAGGTGACGTTAGGCGGGCAGACGTTCCGCCTGGAGGAGCCGTTCCTCGTGCTGGCCACGCAGAACCCGATCGAGCAGGAGGGGACGTACCCGCTCCCCGAGGCACAGGTCGATCGCTTCATGCTCAAGCTGCGGGTGGGCTATCCCACGCGAGAGGAAGAGAAGGAGATCATGCGGCGCATGGCGAGCGGCGATCCCATCGCGATCCAGCCGATTGCCTCGCCGCAGGCGATCCTCGAAGCGCGGCACCGGATCACGGAACTGTACATGGACGAGCGCATCGTCGACTACGTCGTCGACATCGTCCACGCCACGCGCTATCCCGCGGAGGCTCGGCTCAAGGACCTTGCGCCGCTCATCGAGTTCGGGGCGTCGCCGCGCGCGACCATCGCGCTCGCGCAGGCCTCGCGCGCCCACGCCTTCCTGCGCGGCCGCACCTACGTGACACCGGACGACGTGAAGGCGATCGCCCCCGACGTGCTCCGGCATCGCGTCCTCACGACGTACGAGGCCGAGGCGGAGAGCGTGACCAGCGACGACATCGTGAAGCGGATCCTCGACACGGTCGAGACTCCCTGACGCGCGCGCCCCGACTCGCATGACGGCTCCCGCGTCCGGCGGCACGACACGCCCCGTCCTCATCTCCTCGGAGGTGCTGCGACAGGTGAAGCTCGTCGAGCTTCGCACGCGGCGCCTCGTGAACTCGCTCTTCTCCGGCGAGTACCGCTCGATCTTCAAGGGGCAGGGGATGGAGTTTGCGGAGGTGCGCGAATACCAGCCCGGCGACGAGGTGCGCTCGATCGACTGGAACGTCACGGCGCGCATGCGGCGCCCGTTTGTGAAGCGCTACATCGAGGAGCGCGAGCTGACGTTGATGCTGGCGGTCGACATCTCCGGATCGGAGCGTTACGGCACGGTGCGCCGGTTCAAGTCGGAGCTGGCAACCGAACTGGCCGCGGTGCTGACGATGTCGGCCGTGCGCAACAACGATCGGGTGGGGGCACTGCTGTACACCGATCGGGTGGAGCACTTCGTTCCGCCGGGGAAGGGGCGCCGGCACGCGCTGCGCATCCTGCGCGACGTGCTGGTCCACGAACCGACGGGGCACGGGACCAACACGCCGCTGGCGCTGGACTTCCTGCGTGGGCTGCTCAAACAGCATGCGATCGTGTTCCTCATCTCGGACCTGCAGGACAGTGGGCTCGAACGATCGCTCAAGCTGTTGGGGCAGCGGCACGATGTGGTGGTGGCGACGCTCGACGACCCGAGCGAGTCGACGCTCCCCGACGTCGGCATGGCGCGCTTCGTCGATCCCGAGACGGGAGAGACGCTCGACGTGGACACGAGCGCCCCCGCCGTACGGGCCGCGTTTGACAAACTGGCGGAAGCCGAACGCGACGGACGGCGCGCGATGCTGCGGCGCCTGGCGATCGACGAGATCCCGATCTCGACCGGCGGTGGCTACATCGAGCCGCTTCTCAAGTTCTTCCGGGCGCGTGAGCGCCGCGCGGCGCGCGGATGATCGCGCGGGCGATCGCGTCGCAGGGGGCGCGCGTGTCGCGCGGGGCGCGCGTGTCGCGCGTGTCGCGCGGGGCGCGCGTGTCGCGCGCACTCGCGACCGTCGTTCTGCTGGCTTGCGCACTCACGTCACCGAGCGGCGCCACGGCGCAGGCACCGCGCGCGCGCGACGCGGCGACGCGCGACGCGGCGACGCGCGACGCGCTGACCAGCGATGCGCGCACCATCGCGCGTGGCGTGGCCGTTTCGCCGGATACGGTGACCGTCGGCGATCCGTTCCGGGTGGTGGTTCGCATCCGGGCGCCCCGTGGTTCGACGCTCGAGTTCCCGCAGGCGCCGGATTCCGGGACCGGGGTCGAGGCGCTCGATCCGGTGGCGGTCGTCCCGTCGACCGATACGAGCGTGACGGAGCAGACCGCGACGTATCGGCTGGCGGCGTGGGACATCGGCAAGCGGGCGATACGCTTCGCCGACGTGATCGTGCGCGACTCGCTCGGCGAGCGGCGCGTGGCCGTCGGCGGCAACGTCTCGGTCTTCGTGGCCACCGTCCTCCCCGCGGATTCGTCGCAACGTGTCCCGAAGCCGGCGCGTGCGCTGTACGAGTTCGGCCCGCCGTGGTGGTGGTGGGCCATCGTCGCCCTCGTGGCGTTAGGCGTACTGCTGCTCGTGTGGCGGTTGTGGCGCCGCCGGCGCGCTGCCGTGCCGATGGTCGTGAGCACCCCGTACGAGGAAGCCGAAGCCGCCTTCGCGCGCGTGGAGGCGATGGCCCTGCTGGCCAGTGGGGAGCGCTCGCTGCACGTCGCCCTCATGGCGGACGTGATGCGCAGCTACCTCGAGCGCGTCCTTCCGGCCGCCAAGCCGTCGCTTACCTCCAGCGAAGTGCTGCTCGCCTTGCGCGGTGACGCCCGTCTCCCGATGAGCCGCCTCGCGCGACTGCTGCAGGACGTCGACCTCGTGAAGTTCGCAGCCTATGCCGTCGACGCCTCGCGCGCCGACGTGATCGGGCGCGAGGCGCGAGCGCTCGTGCATTCGGTGGATGCGGCGTTGGCGACGCGCGTGGGCGCGGGCACCGGCGCCAACTCGGGCGCCGGCACTGCCACGCGGGAGGCGGCGTGACCGGCGTGACCGTCGGGACCGGCGTGGACGCGATCACGACCGACTGGCCGTGGATGCTCCCGGTTGCCGTGCTGCTGGCGGTGGCCGTCGTCGCGCTCGCCGTTGTGGCCGTCAGGCGCAAGCGGTCCCGCCTGGCGCGCATGGCCGACGCCTCGCTCCTCGGGCGCCTGGTGCCCTCCGATGCGGTGCGCCCCGCCACGTGGCGTGCCGCGCGGCTGGGGAGTGCCGCGTTGCTGGCCGGCGTCGCGCTGGCCGGGCCGCGGTGGGGGAACGAGCCGGCGGTGGTGAGCGGTGAGGGGATCGACGTGGTGCTCGCGCTCGATGCCTCCCTCTCGATGCTCGCCACGGACGATCGGCCGAATCGCCTGGAGCGCATGAAGCAGGAGGTGCGCCGCTATCGCGACCTCGCGCGCGCCGATCGCGTCGCCATGCTCGCCTTTGCTGGGCGCAGCTACATCCTCACCCCGCTCACGGTCGACGACGGCGCGATCGAGCTCTTTCTCGACAACCTCGACCCGAGCATCGTCGGGCAAGCGGGGAGCTCGCTGGCGCGCACGATCACGCAGGGGACCGACCTCCTGACGACGTCGAAGGGAGGTGGCGATCGCGCGCTGGTGATCATGAGCGACGGCGAGGCGTTCGAACCCGTCGAGGAGATCCGCGACGCGGCGGCGCGCGCTGCGCAGAACGGGATCTCGATCGTGACCGTTGGCTTCGGCACCACGGCGGGAGCGACGATTCCGGTCCAGGAGAATGGAAGCGTCTCGCCCAAGCGCGACGAGAACGGGCAGGTCGTCGTTTCGCGCTACACGCCGGCCACGCTGCAGGCCATCGCGCAGGCGGCGAACGGGACCTTCGTCGACGCATCCGTCACCGACAAGGCCACGCGCGTGCGCGCCGCGCTGCAGCGGCTGCGCGCGACGTCACGCACCGTGGCCGCCGGCGCCTCTCGCACGCCCCGCTTCCAGTGGTTTGTCGCGCCGGCGCTCCTCCTGCTTCTGCTCGACACCTGGCGTGCCGAGCGCCGGCGGGGACGTCGGCCGGTGACGAGTGGAGTGTCAGGCGATGCGGCAGCGCCCGGCGAAGGAACCGCGGGGGGGCGCGCCGCACGCGCAGGGGATGGCGTGGCGCGAGGTGCGGGGAAGGTCGCGGCCCTCGGCACCGCGCTCGCCGTGCTGCTGGCGGGATGCACCTGGAGCGGGAGCGTGCCGCGCGAGGCGGCGCGCGACTACGCCGCCGGGCGCTACGCGAGGGCTGCTGGGCTCTATCGCGCGGCGATCAATGCCGGCGACACGCGACCGCAGCTGTTCTACAACCTGGGGACGGCGCTCGCCGCGGCCGATTCGATGGAGTCCGCCGCTGAACCACTCGAGCGTGCCAGCAAGGTCGAGGACGCCGAGTTGCGGTTCCGATCGTGGTTCAACCTCGGGCTCGGGTACCTGCGTCGTGGACTGGCGGGAGCCCCAACTGCCGACAGCACGCGGGCGGCCCTCTCGCTCACACTCGAGCAGTACAAGCGCGCGCTCATCCAGCGCCCCACGGATCGGGACGCGAAGTGGAACTATGAGCTCGCCCTACGCCAGCAGGAGCAGAACGGAGGTGGCGGCGGTGGCGGCGGCGGCGGGGGACAGTCGAACGATCAGCAGGACAAGAACAACCCCGACACGCCGCAGTCGCAGCAGCAGAGCGGGGGGCTTGGCGAGCAGCAGGCGGAACAGCTGCTGAACGCGGCTGCGCGCGACGAACGCGGCGTGCAGGGGCGCAAGCAGCGCCAGAGCCGTCCGCAGCCGCCGCCGGGCGGGAAGGACTGGTGATGCGGCAGCCGCTGACCGCGTCCGGTCGTCGCCTGCGACGCGCGACGTTGCGCCTGACGGCGCTCGTCGGCATGTCCTTGCTCTTCGCGGGCGCCGCCGCCGGGGCGCAGCAGCGCCGGGGGGTGCGCCGTCCTGCGCCGTCGCCGTCGCGACCCGCAACCACCACCACCGCGACGCCCGGGAGCGCCGAGGCGCGGCCGGTGATCGTGACGCAAGGACGTGTCGACCCGCGGCAGGACGTGAACTTCAGCGCCCTCGCCCTCCCGGCGACGGTGTACGTGGGGCAGCAGGTCACCTACCAGATCGGGGTCTTCCTCTCCGAGGACGTGTCGCAGCGACTGCGGCGCAACCCGGAGTTTGTCCCGCCGGACGTGCGCTCGATGCTGGCCTACGACCTCCCCTCGCCCGCGGCGCCGCTCTCGCGCGAGGAAGGGGGGCGCCGCTTCGACGTGCACGTCTTCCAGCGGGCGCTCTTTCCGCTCACGCCGGGGAGGCACACGCTGGCGCCGGCCCGCCTCACCTACTCGCTCCCGCTGTCGAACACCTTTTTCAGTCGCGAGGAGACGCACGCCGCGCGAACCTCGGCACTGACGATCGAGGCGAAGGAACCCCCGGTGGAAGGGCGCCCGCGCGACTTCTCCGGGGCGGTGGGGCGCCTCTCGGTCAGCGCGCGAGTCGACACGCCGACCTCGCGCGTGGGGGACCCGGTCACCCTCACCGTGAGTGTGCGCGGGGCGGGGAACGTCTCCCTCTTTCCACGTCCCGCCGTGTCGCTCCCGTGGGGCGACGCGGTGAACGGTGCCGAGCGGGTCGCGATCGATTCCGGTGTAACGCTCGTGCAGGGACGCAAGGAGTTCGACTGGGTCGTCACGCCGCGTCGCGAGGGGCGGCTGGAGATTCCGGCGCTGCGCTATCCGTACTGGAACCCGTACACCGAGCAGTACGAGGTCGCCGTCACCACGCCCCTCGACCTGCGGGTTGGCGGCGGGACGCTGGCGACGCGGCCGCAGGCCATCGCCGACACCGTGCCGCGCCTCCCGTTGCGCCTGGAGTATCGCGGCGCGATGTCGCGTCCTCTCTCGCAGTCCCCGGTCCTCTGGGCGGTGCTCGCCCTTGTCCCCATGCCTGCGCTCGTGTTGGGGCTGCGCCAACGCCCGCGGCGTGCGCGGACCGCGTCGCCAAACTCGCCGTTGCAGCGGCTCGCCACCGCGACCGTTCCGCCGGCGCCGTCCGACGTACGGCGCGCCTTCGCTGCCGCGGTGGCGTCGCGCACCGCGATCGGGGCGACGGCGATGACCGATGGCCGTACCTTCGTGCGGGCGCTGCGACGTGCCGGCGTCACCTCGGAAACGGCGCAGCGAACGCAGCTCGTTCTGGGCGAACTCGATCGCGCGACGTACGGCGGTGGATCATCCAACGATGGGGTCTTGCTCCAGCGGGCGATCGACACGTACGACGCGATCGACGCCGAAGCGATCCCGATCGAAGGAGGATCGCGCCCCCTGTTCACCTCGCGTGGAGGGCGCATCTCGTCGGCGATGGTCCTGCTGGCGTTGATGTGGATGTCGACGGTGTCGATCGCGGCTGCCGATGACGTGCTCGATGCCGCGCGATTCCAACGCGGCGTCGCGCTGTATGACCAGGGCGATTACGCCGCCTCGATGCACGAGTTCCGCGACATCGTCACGCGTGTTCCCCGCGCGGCGGATGCATGGGCCAACCTGGGGACCGCCGCATGGTACGCGGAGGACACCGCGACGGCGGCCATTGGCTGGCAGCGCGCGCTGCGCCTCGAGCCGCTGGCGAGCGACGTGCGCACGCGCCTCGAGGCGACCCCCGGCTTCGAGTCCGGACTGTTCGGCGACGTCCCTCCCATTCCGGTGGATGCGGCCGCCGCCCTTGGCGCGCTGCTGTGGATCGGCGGGTGGATCGGACTGGCCGTCGCGCTTCGCGGTGCCCGGCGCGAATGGCGGGGACACGCCTTCGTGGCGCTCGGCGCCGGCGCCATCTTCGGCGTGCTGACGATCGCACTCGCCGAGTCGCTTGCCGGACGGCATCGGTTCGTCGTGACGCAGTCTTCTCGCCTGCGCGCCGCCCCAGCGCTCGGTGCCGAGGAGTCGTCCGAAGTGATGACCGGTGAGACTGCGACCGAGACGACGGCGCAAGGTGTCTGGACGCGCGTGCGATTCGCCGACGGACGCAGCGGCTGGCTCGAAACAAGTCGACTCGCCTCACTGGACGTCGATCGCGCACCGTAGCGCAGGACAGTCACCGACCGGTCGGCGCGTCCGACGGGGAGTTCACGGCGCCGTGCCCGCGGCGCATCTTTCACACGTTGCACGCGCCTTCATCGTTCAACGGGAGGGCGCCTCTACCGTCGTTGCTGGCCGCCGTCGCCTCACTCGCATCCGCTCACGTGTCTCGCATCGCCATCCTCGCCAGCGCTGTTGCCGACCAGATCGCCGCGGGCGAGGTGGTCGAACGCCCCGCGTCGGCGGTCAAGGAACTCGTGGAGAATGCGATCGATGCTGGCGCGGAGAGCGTCGAGGTCGACGTCGAGGACGGCGGGCGCGTCCTGCTCCGCGTGAGCGACGACGGCATCGGCATGGACGCGACCGATGCCACCCTTGCCCTCGCGCGCCACGCCACGTCGAAGATCCGTGAGGCGCAGGACCTCGTTGGGGTTGCGTCGTACGGGTTTCGCGGGGAGGCGCTGCCGGCGATCTGCTCGGTCTCGCGACTGTCGCTGCTCACGGCGACCGACGACGGGGAAGGCACATCGGTGCGCGCGGCGGGAGGGCAGGTCGAATCGGTCGAGCCGGCGGCGCGCCGCCGCGGGACGACGATCGAGGTGCGCGACCTGTTCTACAATGTGCCCGCCAGGCGCAAGTTCCTGCGCAGCGCTCGCTCTGAGTGGCGCGCGATCGCCGACACCATCGTCACGCTGGCGCTCACCAAGCCGTCGTTGCGCCTGCGGGTGAGCACGGACGGGCGCGAGGCGCTGGCGTTGCCTCCGGCGGGCTCGCTGCGCGCGCGCGTGGCGTCCGTGTGGGGGCACGAGTACGCGGCGCGCTTTGTCGACGTCGATGGCGTG
The DNA here is from genome assembly GCA_046327755.1 of Gemmatimonadaceae bacterium. Taxonomy (GTDB): domain Bacteria; phylum Gemmatimonadota; class Gemmatimonadetes; order Gemmatimonadales; family Gemmatimonadaceae; genus SCN-70-22. Next base: position 661,934 of record JAXLXW010000003.1, on the reverse strand, counting down.
CACGGCGCCGTGCACGTGACGGGATTGGTCGAGCGCCCGGGGGATGTGGGAACGTCGTCGCGTCGCGCGATCGTGATGGTGAATGGGCGCGCCGTGCGCGACATCGGGATCGCGCGGGGGGTCGAGGGCGCCTATCGATCGACGCTTCCCTCCGGAGTGCGCCCCTCCTTCATCCTGTCCATCACCGTTCCCGCTGATGTCGTCGACGTGAACGTGCACCCGGCCAAGGCCGAGGTGCGGTTCCATGATCGCTGGGGGACCGAGCGCGCCATCGAGCACATCGTGCAGCGTGCACTGGGGACTCCGGACGCGGCGGCCTGGATGGGGGCGCGCAGCTGGAGCCCGGGCACCGGTCTTTCGCCCGCCAGCGGTGGGGCGCTCGACACGCTCCCCACACCATTGTCGCACGCGCCGCTGGACGGCCTCTTCGCACCGGGACGCGAGGAGAGTGGAGCGGGCGGGCGCGAGGAATCGTCGATCGATGTTGCACCTGACGACGCGTCGAACCCGGTGAACGGCGGCGAGTCCGTCGCGTCGATGACCCCGGTCCTCGTCCCGCCGTTGATGCAGCTGCGCCGCACCTACCTTTTGTACGAGTACGACGACGGCGTGGTCCTGATCGACCAGCACTCGGCGCACGAGCGCGTGTTGTACGAGCGATTCCTCGGCGCGCTGGAGCGCGGCGAGGCACCGTCGCAGCGACTGCTCTTTCCGGTCACGGTGCATCTCGCCCCGGATGACGCCGAGGCGTTCGAGTCGAGTGCCGATCTCCTGTCACGGCTGGGATATGAGATCGAGGCGTTCGGGGGACATACCCTCATCGTGCACGCGGTGCCCACGCCGCACGCGCGCTTCGACGCGGTGCAGTGCCTGCGCGACACGCTCGCTGCGTTGAGCGGTGCACGCGAGGCCAGTCGTCATGCGCGACACGAGCGGCTCGCGGCGACCGTCGCCTGCAAGGCCGCGGTCAAGGCGGGCGACATACTCGCACCCGAGGAGATGCGGGCGCTCTTCATCGCGCTTGCGCGTGCCACGCTCCCCGCGCACGACGTGCACGGGCGCTCGACGATCGTTCGCCTGTCGTGGGACGAACTGGAACGTCGCTTTGGCCGTCGTTAGGCTCGCCGTCATCTGCGGCCCCACGGCCGCCGGAAAATCGTCGTTGGCGCTCGCGCTCGCCGAGTCGTGCGGGCTCGGCATCGTCAGTGCCGACTCGCGCCAGGTGTACCGCGGCTTCGACATCGGCACCGCCAAGGCGACTCCGGACGAACGGACACGCGTGCCGCATGCCGGCATCGATGTGGCCGATCCCTCGGAGCGATACAGCGCGGCACGCTGGATGGAGGGGTTCGAGTCGTGGCGTCACGGCCTCTCGACCATGGGGCGTCCCACGCTCGTGGTGGGAGGGACGGGACTCTACCTGCGGACCCTCACCGATCCACTCTTCGAGGAGCCACCGCTCGACCCGGAGGCGCGTCAGGCGCTCGACCGCGAGCTGCAGCCGCTCTCACTCGATGAACTCCGCGCGCGCTGCGAGGTGCTCGACCCGGCACGTGCCCACCTCGGGCGCACCCAACTCCTGCGTGCGATCGAAGTGGCCACCTTGACCGGGCGCCCCATCTCGGCGTGGCACCGGGAACGTGCACGTGAGGCCCGATACGAGGCGCGGTACCTGATGGTCGATCCCGGCGTCCCGGCACTGCACGCCCGCATCGTCCAGCGGGTCGATGTCATGCTGGCGGCCGGATGGGTCGAGGAGGTGCGGCAGCTGATGCAGGTCGTTCCCGCCGACGCCGCCGCGTGGAACGCAACCGGGTATGATGCGATACGTCAGGTGGTGGCGGGAACGCTCTCGCAAGCGGCGGCGCGCGAGCAGGTCATCATCGCCACGCGGCAGTACGCCAAGCGGCAGCGCACGTGGTTTCGGCACCAACTGCCGGCGGCCCACGTGCTCCATGTGGATCCGCGCGATCCGGCCGCCAACGAACGCGCGCTGGAGTGGTACCGGAATGCAACGCGGTAAACAACCCGAGGAGAAGCGGCGGTGAAGATCGGCATTACCTGCTACCCGACGTATGGCGGTTCCGGCGCGGTGGCCACGGAGTTGGGGATCGCCCTCGCCTCGCGCGGTCACGAGGTCCACTTCATCACGTACCAGCAACCCTTCCGCCTCCCGTCGTTCCTTCCCGGCGTCTTCTTTCACGAGGTCGATGTCGGCAAGTACCCGCTGTTCGAGTACCCGCCGTACGACCTCGCGCTCGCGGTGCGCATGCACGAGGTGGTGATGTCGCACCAGCTCGATCTCCTGCATGTGCATTACGCCGTGCCGCACGCGACGAGCGCATGGATCGCCAAGGAGATGCTGCGCGAGAACGGGCACGACATCCAGGTCATCACCACGCTGCACGGAACCGACATCACGATCGTCGGCCAGGATCGCTCGTTTCACGCGATCACGAAGTTCTCCATCGAGAAGTCCGATCGGATCACCGCCGTCTCGAACTTCCTCAAGGACGAGACGTTCTACGCCTTTGGATGCGCCGGCTGCGAGGTAGAGGTCATCCACAACTTCATAGATCCGGCGCTGTACAACCGTCAGGTGCACGGCGCGGTGCTGCGCCAGCAGATGGGGCAAGGGGACCGGAAGATCCTCATGCACGTCTCCAACTTCCGCGCCGTGAAGCGCGTGCGCGACGTGATCCGCATCTTCGCCAAGGTGCACGCCGAACTGCCGAGTACCCTCGTCATGGTGGGCGACGGCCCCGATCGCGACGATGCAGAGGAAGAGGCGCGGACCCTTGGCGTCGATCGCGACGTGCACTTCCTCGGCAAGATCGAGCAGGTCGCGCCGCTGCTCGCCAGCGCCGATCTCTTCCTCCTCCCGTCCAATCGCGAGTCGTTCGGGTTGAGCGCACTCGAGGCGCTGGCGTCGGGCGTCCCCGTCATCGGGTGCGATGTGGGCGGCCTGCCCGAGGTGGTGCGCGAAGGGGAGACGGGGGCGTTGCGCCCCCCAGCCGACGTGGACGGCATGGCGAGTGCGGCGCTGGAGATCCTCCGGGACCCGATGCGCTGGTCCGACATGAGTCGACTCGCCGCCGCCGACGCGCGGGAGCGATTCTCGCAGGATGCCGTGGTCGCGCAGTACGAGGCGCTGTACCTCTCCACCCTCGCACGTCGATAGATTGCCGGTCGCGTCACGCCCGCCCTCGATCCAGCCCTTGATCCATCCCCCGTGCCAGCCAACGCGCCGTCGGCCAGGCGCAGTGGATAACGCCGCTCGTCCCCCTCGTCAGTCGACCATCGCGTGACCGTCTTTCAAGCGCTCGTTCTCGGGGTCCTGCAGGGGCTGGCGGAGTTCCTCCCCATCAGTTCATCGGCGCACCTCGCACTGGCGCCCTGGGCGTTCGGATGGAAGGACCCGGGTCTCGCCTTCGACGTGGCGTTGCACCTGGGGACGCTCGTCACGGTCCTCTGGTACTTCCGGAAGGAGTGGGGGGCGCTGACACTGTCGGCCCTCTCGATCCTTCGGCAGCGCGCGATCCGCACCCCGGACGAATGGCGGTTGGTGTACCTCATCATCGGAACGGTGCCGGCGGCCATCGCCGGGCTTCTCCTCGAGGAGATCGCCGAGACGACCTTTCGCGCGCCGGCGCTCATGGCGACGACGCTGATGATCATGGGGGTCATCCTCTGGTCGTCGGATCGCTTCTCGCCACAACAGCGCACCTTGGAGGGGATGACGTGGCGCGATGCGCTCCTCATCGGGTTGGCCCAGGCGTGCGCGCTCGTCCCCGGCTTCTCGCGGTCGGGATCGACCATCACCGGTGCCCGCCTCCTCAAGCTGGATCGCACCAGCGCGGCGGTCTTCTCCTTCCTCCTCAGCATGCCGGTCACCGCGGCGGCGGCGTTGCTCAAGGTGCCGGAGGCGCTGCAGGAAGGGATCTCCGCGCCACTCGTCGTGGGTGTCGTGTCGGCGGCGGTGAGTTCGTGGCTCGCCATCTCGATCCTGCTCAAGTACGTCTCGCGCCACTCCTTCGGCGTCTTTGCCGTCTATCGCCTGGCGTTAGGCGTGGCCATCCTGCTCCTGCTCGCGCAGCGCGGCTAGCCCATGCAGCAGCCGACACCCGTCCGACCCACGGACCGTAGCCACGGCACATCGCCCCGTCCGCACGACTCCTGGCGCTGGCGCCCGCCCGAGGACGGCGCAGCCCTGGCCCGCCGCCTCGACATCCCACGAGTGGCCTGGCTGGCGGAAGCGACGTCGACGATGGACGTGGCGGAGCAGCTGGCGAGGGACGGGGCCGCGAGTGGGACGCTCGTCCTTGCGGACGCGCAGACGGCGGGGCGCGGGCGCAGCGGACGCGCCTGGGCATCTCCGCCGGAGACAGGGCTGTGGATGACCCTCATCGAGCGCCCGCTGGACGCGACCGGGCTCGATGTGCTGTCGCTGCGCGTCGGTTTGCGCGCCGCGATGGCGCTCGATCGTTTTGCTGGCGGCCGCATCTCGCTCAAGTGGCCGAACGACCTCCTGCTCCCGGCTGGGAAGCTCGGCGGGATCCTGGTCGAGGCCCGGTGGCGAGAGCATCGTCCTGAGTGGGTGGCGATCGGAATCGGCATCAACCTCCTGGTCCCCCCCGTGGCAGGGAGCGCGGCGCTCGGTGTCGTGACCGGCGCGACGCCAGGTGCAACCGGTGGCACGTCCGTCGACCCGACGAGGGCGCTCGCCGACTTTACGACCCTTCGCGAAGCGGTGCTCGCCGACCTGATGCCGGCGGTGCGCGCCGCGGCCGCGGCTGACGGTCCGCTTTCGTCGCGGGAACTGGAGGCGTTCGCGCTGCGCGACTGGGCGCGCGGTCGCCGGGTGACGTCGCCCCATGCGGGAACCGTCGCCGGTGTCTCGGCGACCGGCGCGGTACTCATCGAGACTCCCGGCGGGATTGTCGCCTGCCGATCGGGGTCGCTCGTCCTCGCGGGAGGGAGCGCATGATCCTCGTATTCGACGTGGGCAACACCGAGACCACCGTCGGCCTCTTTGCCGGCGAGGCGCTGCGCGCCCATTGGCGCATCACCACCGACGCCACGCGCACGCCTGACGAGATCGCACTCACCCTGCACGGCCTCCTCACGGCGCGCAGCATCGCGCCGCGCGAGGTCGTCGGCGCGGCGATCGGCTCCGTCGTCCCGGCGATGACCGACCCCCTGGGCGAGGCGTGCTCGCTCCTGTGCGGCGTCACGCCCGTGATCGTCGATGCGCGCTCGAAGCTCCCGATCACGCTCGATGTGCTCGAGCCGCTTACGGTGGGCGCCGACCGCATCATCAACACGCTCGCGGCGTCACGGCTCTACCAGTCGGATACCATCGTCGTCGACCTGGGGACGGCGACGACGTATGACTGCATCACCGCGGACGGTGTCTTCCTGGGCGGCGTGATTGCGCCTGGCGTGCGGACGTCGGCGGAAACGCTGTTCCGCCGGACCTCCAAGCTCCCGGCGACCGAACTGGTCCCGCCGTTACGCGTGATCGGGCGTCGGACGGAGGAGTGCATCCGCTCGGGGGTCGTTCTCGGCGCCGCCGATGCGGTCGATGGTTTGGTGCGGCGCATCAAGGCGGAGTGGCCCACGCCGCGCGTGCCGACCGTGATTGCGACCGGTGGCTTGGCGCCGATGATCGCGCCCCTCTGTCAGACCGTCGACCGGGTCGAGCCGACGCTGACGCTCGTCGGGTTGCGCCTTGCCTACGACCTGCTGAGAGACGGCACCGCCTCCTAGCGATGGAGGGGCGCGGTGTCCCCGCCGTGCGCTTCTCGCACCGTGACGAGTGAAGCGTGTAAGTCTCTTTGAGGTAAGCGTTTGCGGATGCGACCTGCCGCCGGTTCCGGGGGCGCTTTCGCGTCGACGCGCACGCGCCGTGGCGCCCTTGACCACCCTCGTCGCCGGCTCTAAGTTCACCTCCCGTTAGCACTCACGGATCGTGAGTGCTACGACGTAGGCGCTGGCCAATTCCACTCAACCAGACCCAGTGAAGGAGGGTTGTTCGCTATGAGCACGAAGAGCGCGACCAAGGTCGCTCCGCTCGCCGATCGCGTGGTGGTGAAGCCGCTCGAAGAGGCCGAGACGATGCGCGGGGGGCTCTACATCCCCGACACCGCCAAGGAGAAGCCGCAGCAGGGGGAGATCGTGGCCGTTGGCCCCGGTCGGTTCGAGGATGGCAAGCGTGTCCCGCTCGACGTCCAGGTGGGGAACAAGGTGCTGTACGGGAAGTACAGCGGGACCGAGGTGACGGTCGATGGCGACTCGCTCCTCATCCTTCGCGAGTCGGACATCCTCGCGATCATCAACAGCTGAACCAGACGGGAGACGGGGGACGGGGGACGGGAGTTCGGCGGCGCTTCGCGCCCGACCCGACTCGCCCTCCTCGGTTCCAGCCGCTCCCTGCCTAACGTCAACTTCCTACTCGTCTCATACAAGCCATGGCTGCGAAGGAACTCTATTTCAGCGTAGACGCACGCGCGGCGCTCAAGCGCGGCGTTGACAAGCTCGCGGATGCGGTGAAGGTCACCCTCGGCCCCAAGGGCCGGAATGTCGTCATCGACAAGAAGTTCGGCGCCCCGACGATCACCAAGGACGGTGTCACCGTCGCCAAGGAAGTCGAGCTGGCCGATCCGCTCGAGAACATGGGCGCGCAGATGGTGAAGGAAGTCGCGACCAAGACGTCGGACGTGGCCGGCGACGGCACCACGACGGCGACGGTGCTGGCACAGGCCGTGTACCGCGAAGGGCTCAAGAACGTCACCGCCGGCTCGAACCCGATGGCGCTCAAGCGCGGCATCGACAAGGCCGTCGGCGCGATCGTCGAGGAGCTCAAGAAGATCTCGGTCCCGACCGCCGGCAAGAAGGAGATCGCGCAGGTCGCCTCCATCTCGGCGAACAACGACAAGGAGATCGGTGAGCTCATCGCCGACGCGATGGAGAAGGTCGGCAAGGACGGCGTCATCACCGTCGAGGAAGCGCGTGGCATCGAGACGACGCTCGAGACGGTCGACGGCATGCAGTTCGACCGCGGCTACATCTCGCCGTACTTCGTCACCGACCCGGACAAGATGGAGTCGGTGCTCGACGACGCCCTGATCCTCATCCACGACAAGAAGATCTCGTCGATGAAGGACCTCCTCCCGGTGCTCGAGAAGGTCGCCCAGATGGGGCGCCCGCTGCTCATCATCGCCGAGGATGTCGAGGGTGAAGCGCTGGCCACGCTCGTGGTCAACAAGCTCCGTGGGACGCTCAAGGTCTCGGCCGTCAAGGCGCCTGGCTTCGGTGATCGCCGCAAGGCGATGCTCGAGGACATCGCCAAGCTGACCGGTGGCCAGGTCGTCAGCGAGGAAGTGGGCTTCAAGCTCGAGAACGCCGTCGTGGCCGACCTCGGCCGCGCCAAGCGCATCGTGATCGACAAGGACAACACGACGATCATCGACGGCGCCGGCGATGCCGACGCGATCCAGGGGCGCGTGAAGGAGATTCGCGCCGCGATCGACAAGAGCACCTCGGACTACGATCGCGAGAAGCTCCAGGAGCGCCTCGCGAAGCTCGCCGGTGGCGTGGCCGTCATCAATGTCGGCGCCGCGACCGAGGCCGAGATGAAGGAGAAGAAGGCCCGTGTCGAGGACGCGCTCCATGCGACCCGCGCGGCCGTCGAGGAAGGGATCGTCCCGGGCGGCGGCGTGGCGCTCATCCGTGCGCAGCGCGCCCTCAAGGGGATGAAGTTCGAGGATCACGACGAGCAGATCGGCGTCGACATCATCCGTCGCGCCATCGAGGAGCCGATCCGCATGATCGTCGCCAACGCCGGTGGCGAAGGCTCGATCGTGGTGGAGAAGGTTCGTGGCTCGAAGGACGATGCCTTCGGCTACAACGCCCTCACCGACACGTATGAGAACCTCGTGACGGCCGGCGTCATCGACCCGACCAAGGTGACGCGCTCGGCGCTCCAGAACGCCGCGTCGATCGCCGGCCTTCTCCTCACGACGGAAGCGCTCGTCGTCGAGAAGAAGGAAGAGAAGCCTGCGGCGCCGGCTGGCGGCCCGGGCGGCATGGGCGGGATGTACTAAGGGCGGACGGGAGACGGGGGACGGGAGTGCCGGCGCGCACTGCGCGCCGGCGGGTCTTCGGAACCGAGTTCGCCAACTCTCGCATCGCATGGTGAAAGACAAAGGGCGCCGCATCGCGGCGCCCTTTGTCACTCCTGTCCCCCGTCCCCCGTCTGCAGCTCCTAGAACCCCACGCTCTTCCGGTCCGACTCCAACAACGACCGCGCCGTCTCTGCGCTGTCGACGCTCAGGACGAGCTTCTTCAGCAGCCCGTCCTTGATGTCATAGACCAGCCCGTGGAGCAGGGGGCGACGCCCGCGCTTCCACGCGCCCTGCACGATCGGCGTGCGCGAGAGCTGGTGCACCTGGCGCAGCACATTCAGCTCCGTGAGGCGGTTGGCACGTGCGTCCTCGTCGGGGAGCGCGTCCAATTCGTCCTTGTGCCGCCTGACGAGTTCGCGGACGCCCGCCAGCCAGTGATCGACCAGGCCAAAGGACGCGTCGCTCATCGCCGCCTTCACGCCGCCACACCCCAGGTGTCCGCAGACGATCACGTGCTTGACGTCGAGCACTTCGACGGCGTACTGCAGCACCGAGAGGAGGTTGAGGTCGGCCGGCATCGCCTGGTTGGCGATGTTGCGGTGCACGAACATCTCGCCGGGCGCGACACCGGTCAGCATCTCGATGGGAACGCGCGAGTCGGCGCAGCCGATGAACAGGAAATGCGGCTCCTGCTTCTCGGCCCGGCGGCGGAAGAAGTCGGGGTCGCTCGCCGTGATCTCTTCGACGAAGCGCTTGTTGTTCTCGAACAGTCGTTGGAGGTTTTCCACGAGGCGTTAGGCGGGGGCGAAGGGAGTGAGCGAGGGATACCTGGTCAGTGCCCGGGCATGATCGATTGTTCCGGCAGTCCCACGAGGCGGAGCTCGATGCGGCGCAGCCGCGCCGTCTCCCCGTACTCGTAGATCAGTTCGAGCACGTCGTGGTCGATGCGCTTGCAGTCTCGGCCATCGATCTCGATGCGACTGCCCGGCGCCATCGCCTCGAGCGTGGTGGCGAGCGAAGCCTTGTTGAGGAAGTTCACGTTGTCGTTGAGGCGCAAGCGTGTCAGGACGCTCCCCTTGGGGCTCACCACGGTGAAGCAGGGCGCCCTGAGGTGCTCGATGAGCACGAAGGTGAGCCCCACCGCCAACCCTACCCCGATCCCCACCAGGAGGTCGGTGAGCAGGATGGCGATGACGGTGATGACGAAGGGGATGAACTGGAAGAGCCCCTGGGACCAGGCGTGCTTGAGCAGTCGCGGATGCGCGAGCTTGAAGCCGGTGTAGAGCAGGATCGCGGCGAGCGGCGCGACCGGTACGAGGTTGAGCACCGCGGGAATCGTGAGTGCGGCCGTCAGGAGGAGCGTGCCGTGGAGGATCGCCGACCACTTGGTCCGCGCACCAGCGTCCACGTTCGCGGCACTCCGGACGATGACGCCAGTCACGGGGAGACCGCCGACGAGTCCCGACAGCGAGTTGCCGATTCCCTGCGCGACCAGTTCCCGGTTGGTGGAGGGCTCGCGCCGATAAGGGTCGATGCGGTTGGTCGCACTGAGGGACAACAACGACTCGAGGCTCGCGACGACGCCAATGGTCACCGCGAAGCGCCAGACGTCAGGATTGGCGATCGCGGACCAGTCGGGGAAGACGAAGAGCGCCGACAGCTCCTCGAACGAGCGGGCGACCGGCAGCGAGACGAGGTGACCATTCGTCAGCTGCAATGAAGGGGCAACGGTCGCGAAGACGGAGTTGAGCAGCGTGGCCAGCACCACCACCGCGAGCGGACCGGGAAGGAGCTTGAGCTTCTTGAGGCGCGTCTTGTCCCACACGACCAGGAGGGCGAGCGCGATGGCGCTGAGCAGCAGCGCGCCTGGATGGATCCGCTCCAGCGCCGTGCCGAGCGACGAGAACGTCGTCTCCGCGTTGGGCTGCCGGAACGCTTCGTCGCCCTGGAAGTTGGCGTCGTAGCCCAGCGCGTGCGGGATCTGCTTGAGGATGAGGATGATGCCGATCGAGGCCAGCATCCCCTTGATGACCGCCATGGGGACGACGTAGCCGATCACCCCCGCGCCGACGAGGCCGAGCACGACCTGCAGCACCCCGGCCAGCACGACTGAGACGAGGAAGGCGCGAAAGGAGCCCAGCGTGGCGATCGCGCCGAGGACGATGGCCGTGAGCCCGGCCGCGGGGCCGCTGACCATCAGCTGCGACTGCGAGATCGCGCCGACGACCAGCCCGCCGACGATCCCCGAGATGATCCCGGAGAAGAGCGGCGCCCCGGACGCGAGGGCGATCCCGAGGCAGAGGGGGACGGCGATGAGGAAGACCACGATCGACGCCGGGACGTCGGCGCGCCATGTCTCGGCGAAACGGAAACTCTCCGTCTCGCCGCCGTCGTCGTCCGCGGCAGTATCCCGTTGCGGGAAGTAGGCGAGCACTGAGACCGGCATGGTCTGCAGCGGACGAGTGGTCCCGGACTCGCGGGACGGCGACGGCGCTCGGTGTGGCAGGGCCTGCGGTTCAGCGGGTTCGGTGGTCGTGGCCATGTCAGCAGCAGCGGGAGGAGTGGGGCGCACGATCGATAATCTCGATCGATCCAATCGGCGTTAGCAAATTCTTAATGCCTGTGCAGCGCCTTTCCAAGTCCTGACCCGAAATGTGCCGAGATGGGGGACCTCCGGCCTGCAGCCGGAATGGCGCCTAGAACAGCGAGAGCTGCTCGATTCGGCGCGCCCGTTCGACCCGGAATGCGGTGATCGCATTCTGGGTCGCGACCGTGAGGGAGCCGCGAAATGGTGTGGCGCGTACCGCGAGGTCGACGGCGCTGCGCGCCGCGTCGGGCGTGTTGTTGTTCTCCGACAGGTGCGCCAGCACGAGGTGGCGCAGTCCGCGGTGCGCGACCTCGCGGGCGAAGTCGGCCGCGGCGCGATTGCTCAGGTGTCCGTGCGAGCCGGCGATACGGTCCTGGACGACTTTCGGGTATGGGCCGGCGCGCAGCATCTCCTCGTCGTGGTTCGATTCGAGGATGAGCGCGTCGACGTGTCGCATGGCCTGTTCGATTCCCGCGGGAACGTGCCCGAGGTCGTAGGCGATCCCTAGCCGCGTCCCGGAGACCGGTGCATCGACGACGACGGCGATCGGTTCCGTTGCATCGTGCGGCGTCCGGACGCAGCGGAAGGTCATCGTGTCCAGGACGAGCGTCTCCCGCGGGTCGATCGCGTTGGGGCGGAGGGCCGGGAGCCCAGCGGTTCCGGCGATGGTCCCGGGCGTTGCGAAGATCTTCCAGCCCCAGCGACGAGCGGCGGTGCACACGCCACTCACGTGGTCGGTGTGTTCGTGCGTGAGGACCACGGCGGCAATCGACTCGGGGGCGATGCCTGCGGTGGCCATGCGTGTGGCCAGCGTCTTGGCGTTGAAGCCGGCGTCGAGGAGGACGCGAGTTCCGTCGGCCTCCAGCACCACGGCGTTGCCGCGGCTCCCGCTTCCCAGGATCGTCACCTGCATGCGCGACGGTTCCGCGGCGTGCGTGAGACGCTCAGGCGCTCGCGGTCCATCGGGCCGCGAAGATGCGCTGCAGGTGCCGACGGCCACCGTCGCCCAACGAGACACCGCGACGCGCCATCACGCGCTCCGCCACCACGGCAAAACGCTCGGCATCGTACAGCGCCGTTCCCTCACCCCACAGGAACGGGGGGACGACTTTCGGTGTGAGCCCAGACCCGACGACGTTCGCTCCGGTCCCCACCACGCTCCCGGTCGTGAGCCGAGTCCCGATCGCGGTCTTCGCGTGGTCGCCGAACATCGTCCCCAGGAACTGAAGGCCGGTCGATCGCACGCCGTCCGGCGTCCACAGCTGCACCGCGCCGTACGTGTTCTTCAGGTTACTGGTGATGGTTCCGGCGCCGAGGTTGACCCAGCGCCCGAGCACCGAGTGTCCGACGAACCCATCGTGTCCCTTGTTGGCGTGACCGACGAAGATGGTGGAGCTCACCTCGCCGTGCACGCGCGCGAGCTCGCCGATGCTGGAGGTCCCGACCTTCCCGCCGAGGACCTGTGCGCCGGCCGCGATGTAGCACGGACCGACGATGCGCGCGAAGGCAGCGACGCTCGCACCGCGCGACACGAGGACCGGTCCCGCGCTCGCGTCGATCACGACCATCGGTTCGATGGTTGCTCCCGCCTCGACAAAGACGGGATGAGACCCGAGGACGGTCGCCGCGTGCGACGCATCCTGCGTCACTGACGCCCCGAGGATCGGCACGTCTTCGCCAAGCATCTCCGCCAGATGACGAATCACGTCCCACGGCGCGTCGAGCCAGCGTGCGCGTATGGCGGATCGCTCCCACCCGTCTTTCCCGACGTCCTCGAGGTCGAGCGACCCGTCGGCGAATCGGGCGACCTCGACCGGGTCGGTCAGGCGCACCGCGGCTACGCGCCCGTCGCACTCCAGGAGATCGAGCGCGCCTAACGGCTCGAGCGCCGGGACGCAGCGTGCGTTCACCACGAGAGCGCCGGCCGGCAGGGCACCGGACGTGATGGCGCGCGGCGCATCGAACTCCTCGAAGTCGGCGAGATGGGGGGCGCCGAGGAAGCCGCCGCACGCGAGTCCGAGGGCACGCGCCCACCGCTCGCGCACCAGGAGCGCCCCGGCCCGAAGTTCACCGACCGGTCGCGACAGCGCGAACGGCTCGAAGCCGCGCGCCCGCGCGTCGTCGTAGAGATAGAACTGCGTCACGTCCGGTCGCGGACCGTCGGCGGGAGTTGATCGAGCAGCGTCTTGAGGTCGGCGGCGCGCTCCTTCGTCGTGACCAGGGTCAGCCCGTCGCGCACGACGACGACCAGGTCTCGCACGCCGTACAGCACCACATCGCCGGCCTCCGCGTGCACCACGTTGTCGTGTGCGTCGACGACATGCACCGGACCGTTGGAGGCGTTGCCGGCCGCGTCCTGGTCACGCACGCGAGCCAGCGCGGCCCAGGTGCCCACATCGTCCCAGCCAAACGACCCGGGGATCACCACGACCCTTTCCGTGCGCTCGAGGACCCCGACGTCCACGGAGATCGACTGCACGCTCGAGAAGAAGCGCACGATGTCGCCGTGCGCCTGGGCCAGCGCCGGGGCGACCTCGGGGGTGTGTGCGCGCACTTCGCGGAGGAAGTCGCCCACTCGCCACACGAAGATCCCCGAGTTCCACAGGTAACCTTCGCGTACCATCTCCGCGGCGCGTTCGCGCGACGGCTTCTCCACGAACTGCGCCACCTGCCGGGCCCCTGACAACTCACCCGGCAGTGCGTCGCCCGGTCGGATGTAGCCGAAGCCCGGGTCGGCGCGCGAGGGGACGACGCCCACCGTCACCAACGCTTCCTGCGACACGGCGACCGCCGCCGCGCGCTCGAGCGCGTCGCGAAAGCCCTGCGCATCGCCGATGGCCCAGTCGGCGTGCACGGAGAGCATGACCGCGTCGTCACCGTCGCGCGCCGCGATGAGTGCCGCCGCCCACGCGAGCGCGGCGGCGGTCCCGGCCGGCTTCGGCTCGGCGACGAGATTGGCGCGCGGGATCTCGGGGACGAGGGCGTGAATGGGCTCGACCAGCGATGCGTTCGTGAGGATCAGGATGCGATCGGCGCTGGCCAACGGGAGCAGTCGCTCGACGGTGTTGCGGAGCAAGGGCTCCCCATCGATCAGGGGGAGCAGCTGCTTGGGGCGCGTTGGGGTGCTGAGGGGCCAGAAGCGCGAGCCGACGCCGCCGGCGAGGATCACGACCCAGCGCTTCATCCCTCTCCCTCGGCGGACGGCGGGACGGAGACGCCCGCCAGTTCGGCGGTGCGGAGGTAGAGCTTCTTGGGGCTGAACGGTTTCGTCATGAACTCGGTGGCGCCGAGCGCGAGGGCGCGCTGGTGCTGCGCCTCCTGACCCGCGGCGGTGAGGACGATGCACGGAGTGCCGCGCCAGCGATCGCTCGCGCGCATGTGCGACAGGACGTCGAAGCCCGACAGGTGTGGCATCATGACGTCGAGCAGGACGAGCGCGATGTCGTCCTCGCGCTCCAGGACCTCGATGGCTTCGCGACCGTCGAAGGCCAGCGTCACCCGGAACGGTCCCTGCTCGAGCTTCATCTTGATGATGCGGCCGATGTGCGGTTCGTCGTCGGCCACCAGCACGTGACGGCGCTGGCCCACGGCTAAACGAGCGAGGCGATGTGGCCGCGATGCCGGCGCAGGTCGAACAGGATCGAGCCGACATTCGCGGACGGGTGTACGAGCACCAGCAGCACCGCCTCGCTCGACAGGGCACTCACGAGCGCAAAGCCGCGCTCGTACTCCAGCACCGAAGTGACCAAGGGACCGCGCTGCGCGTGGAGCGCCAGTTCGTCCGCCGCGGCCACGAGGGCTGGGACGTGGGCCGCGAGCAGCTCGGCGTCGAGCGTCGCGGCGGTGCGGCCGTCGATGATCAGGCCGTCCCGTCCGAGGAGGATGACCCCCTCGACGCCGTCACGCTGGGCCAGGGCCCCGACCAGCTCGCGAATGGTAGGCATCCACGCTCCGTGGTGGTTCAAGGGGGAGATCGAGCCAAGCATAACGGGGGAGGGGGTGAAGTCAAGCTGGATCGCTTGAAGTCAGGGGGCGCAACGGGTAGTCTACGCCAGAGGAGAACATGTTCACGAACTCGTTGTCGAATCGCATGATACGCTTGCCGCTCGTTCGCTCGGTCCGTCTCGTCGCGCTCGTCGCGTCGGTGCTCGGTCTCAACGCCTGCAACGACACGCTGGGGCTGAGGGCGTCGCTCTCGGTGGTCTTCGACACGACGTCGGTGTATTCCCTCACGAGTTCGCCGATCAACTACCCCGCCGCCTTCAGCTTCGGGAGCGGACTTCCGGTTCGCGTCGACCCCAGCATGGGGTTCGAGATCGCGTTCGACCTGCCCGGCAATGGGAAGGTTCAGCTGATTCCGGCGCGCCGCATCAGCACGACGCGCATCGTGAGCGGCATCGCGAGTTCCAGCCCGCAGGTGGGGATGCAGCTCGTGAAGGGGAGCTTCGAGTCGATGACGAAGGCGCCCACCGGCGGCTACACGCGCGACTCGACGTTCGTCGTCGCGCCGGGCGAGGCGGTCGTGCTCGAACTCTCTGGCGACGCGTGCACCTACTCGCTCGTGTCGCAGCAGTACGCCAAGCTCGTCGTCGACAGCATCAACACCAGCCGTCGCCAGATCTACTTCCGCGCCGTGCGCGACCCGAACTGCGGCTTCCGCTCGTTGCAGCCGGGCGTTCCCAAGAGCTAGACGTCACCAGCCATGCATGATTTCCGGGTACTCCGCGACCAGGTCGACCTGTTGCGGAGCGCGATGCGTCGCCGCGAGAAGCTCGACGCCCTGGGCCCGCTGATCGATCGCGGTGTCGCACTCGACATCGAGCGACGCGCGACCATCCAGGCGGTGGAGGAGCGCAAGGCGGCCCGAAACGCCAACGCCCAGGAAGTCGCCAGGCGCAAGAAGGCGAAGGAAGACGCCGACGACCTCATCGCGCACGGGCGAGCGCTCGGGGAGGAAATCGGGCGCCTGGAAGGGGAGCTCGCGCGCGCCGAGCAGGAGCTGCAGGCGATCCTGCTCGAGCTGCCCAACATCCCGCTCGACGAAGTGCCCGAGGGCGACGAGTCGCACAACCGCATCGAGAAGACGTGGGGCGACCCTCGCCCGTCGGAAGGCGTGAAGCCGCACTGGGAAGTGGCGGAGGCCCTCGGCATCCTCGACCTGGCGCGCGGCGCCAAGATCTCGGGGTCGGGCTTCATCGTGCTGCGCGGGGTGGGCGCACGCCTCACGCGCGCCTTGATGAACTTCTTCATCGATACGCACACGCGCGAACACGGCTACGAGGAAGTGTGGGTGCCGGTCGTCGTCAATCGCGCGTCGATGACGGGAACGGGGCAGCTGCCGAAGTTCGAGGACGACATGTACGGGGTGAGCGGCGAGGACCTCTTCCTGGTCCCGACCGCCGAGGTCCCGGTCACGAACCTCTATCGCGACGAGATGCTCGACGCGGGCGACCTGCCGCGTGGCTTCGTCGCGTATACGCCGTGCTTCCGCAAGGAGGCGGGCGCAGCGGGGAAGGACACCCGCGGCTTGTTGCGCCTGCACCAGTTCGACAAGGTTGAGATCGTGCGGTACGCGACGCCAGACCAGGGGCCCGAGGAGCACGAGCGCCTCACGCGTCATGCCGAATCGCTGCTCGAGCGTCTCGGGCTCCCGTACCGCCGGGTCCTCCTTGCGGCTGGCGACACCGGGCAGAGCAGTGCCAAGACGTGGGACCTCGAGGCATGGGCCCCCGGCGTCGGCAAGTGGCTCGAGGTCTCGTCGTGCTCGACGTTCACCGACTACCAGGCGCGTCGCGCGAACATCCGGTATCGCCCCGCACCCGGGGAGAAGCCACGCTTCGCCTACACGTTCAACGGCTCCGGGCTTGCCTTCCCGCGCGTCATCGCCTGCCTGCTGGAGCACTACCAGCAGGCGGATGGCTCGGTCACGGTCCCTGAGGTCCTCCGCCCGTATCTCGGGACGGACGTGATTCGTTAGGCATGCGGCGCCGCGCCACGTGGGTCGTCGGCGTGGTGGTGGCGCTCGTGCTGGGGTCGTACGTCCTCTACACGCAGCGCGTGGTGTCGCGCCTGCGCGGGGAAGCGGCGCGCGAGGGGCGGATGTACGCGCAGGTGTATCGCGCACTCACCGACACGGCGAGCAATCCGCTCGGCGCGCTCTTCGATCTCTCCGATCACATCCGGCGCTCGGGAGTCCCGGTCATCGTCACCGATGCCACCGGGCGACCGACGGCGGCGGCCAACCTCCCGTTCCTCGGCCCCGACGCCGCGTTCAAGCCGGACGATCCTCGGCTCAAGCAGTGGATTGAGCGGCTGGATGAGGAGAACGAGCCGGTCAGCGAGCCGAACATCGGGACGGTGCACTTCGGCCACACCCCGCTCGTGCGCGAGTTGCGCGTCGTCCCGCTCCTGCAGGCGGGGGTGCTCGGGCTCGTGCTGCTGGCGGCCCTGTACATCTTCCGCACGCGCGCACACGCCGATCGCGAGCGCGTCTGGGCCGGGATGGCGCGGGAGTCGGCACACCAGCTTGGCACGCCGCTCTCGAGCCTGAGCGGGTGGATCGAGTTGCTGCGCGAGCGCGAGGCCGACGCGCTCACGACGCGCGCGCTCGATCACATGCAGGGCGACCTCGAGCGCCTCGAGCGGGTGGCCCATCGCTTCGAGCGCATCGGGCGTCCGCCGAATCGCGAGGAAGTGGACGTCGGGAAGATCGTGCAACGCGTCGCCGACTATTTCCGCGCCCGCGTGCC
The DNA here is from genome assembly GCA_046327755.1 of Gemmatimonadaceae bacterium. Taxonomy (GTDB): domain Bacteria; phylum Gemmatimonadota; class Gemmatimonadetes; order Gemmatimonadales; family Gemmatimonadaceae; genus SCN-70-22. The sequence goes on along the minus strand of JAXLXW010000003.1, from coordinate 644,472 downwards.
GTCGCTCGCACACGCGGTCACCATCGAGACGTACATCCACGAAGGTCCGCTCGTTGCGCAGGGCGATCCTGTCCTGATCGAGTGGGTGCTCGAGGCGCTCATCAAGAACGCGATCGATGCGCTGGCCGGGAACGGCGGACGAGTGCGCATCGGCGTGAAGCGCACCCCCGAGGCGATCAAGCTGATGGTCGCCGACGACGGTCCTGGCGTCCCGCGCGACCTTCGGAAGCGGATCTTCGAGGCGGGCTTCTCCACCAAGCAGCACGGCTGGGGGCTCGGGCTCGCCCTCACGCGACGCATCGTGGAAGAATCGCACGGTGGAACGCTCAACCTGCTGCCGACGGACCGGGGAGCGGTCTTCCAGATTATCTTGCCTGCATGACGTCGTCGATCGTCCCCACAGACAAGATGATCGCGGGATTGAATCCCGCCCAACGCGAAGCGGTGCTGACGGTCGAGGGGCCGCTCCTCGTCCTGGCCGGCGCAGGCTCCGGCAAGACCCGCGTCCTGACCACGCGCATCGCGCACCTCATCGAGCATCACGGCGTCGATCCACGCCAGATCCTCGCGGTCACCTTCACCAACAAGGCCGCGGGGGAGATGCGCGAACGCATCGCGCGGCTGCTCGGGCACGAGCCATCCGGCATGTGGGTGGGGACCTTCCATGCGATCGGCGCGCGCCTCGTGCGTGCGCAGGCGCACCTGGTCGGGCGCACGCCGGCCTTCACCATCTACGACGAGGATGATTCACTCGCCGTGGTGAAGCGCGTGATGGAGCGGCTCAAGGTCAACACGAAGGAGCGGTCACCCCAGTCGATCCTCGCCTCCATCTCGGACGCGAAGAACGCGCTCGTCTCGCCTGACGAGTACGCGCGACTCGCCATGGATCCGCATAGCAAGGCGGTCGCCGACGTGTACCGCAACCTCGAGCCGGCCATGCGCCAGGCCAACGCGGTCTCGTTCGACGACCTGCTCACCCTCCCGGTGCAGGTGCTGGAGCAGCACTCGGCGCTCCTCGAGCAGTACCGCAAGCGGTTCCGCTACATCCTGGTCGACGAGTACCAGGATACGAACCGGGCGCAGTACCGGTTCGTCTCGTTGTTAGGCGGCGCGCATGGCAACGTCGCGGTCGTCGGTGACGACGACCAGTCGATCTACGGCTGGCGCGGGGCCGACATCCGCAACATCCTCGACTTCGAGAAGGACTTCCCCCGGGCGCACGTGGTGCGCCTCGAGGAAAACTACCGCTCGACGCCGCAGATCCTTTCGCTGGCCAACGCGGCCATCTCGGCCAACACGGAGCGTCGAGGGAAGACGCTGCGCTCCACACGCCCGGCGGGCGACGCGGTCTCGGTCATCGCCGCGCTCGACGAGCGCGACGAAGCGGAATTCGTCATCGAGGAGATCCAGGGACGCCGCTTCAGCGCGCGCGGACGCTCGCTGAAGGACTTCGCGATCCTGTACCGCACCAACGCGCAGAGCCGCGCGATGGAAGAGGGGCTTCGGCGGCATGGCATCCCGTATCGTCTCATCGGGTCGGTGCGGTTCTACGACCGGCGCGAGATTCGCGACCTCATGTCGTACCTCAAGCTCGTCGCGAATCCCAATGACGACGAGGCCTTTCGCCGCGCCATCGCCGTCCCGCGACGCGGCGTGGGGGAGACGTCGGTCGAGACGTTAGGCGAGGCGGCCTACCAGGCACGTGTGTCGCTCCTGGCCGCGGCCACCGATCCGCAGCTGGTCGGTGGAATGCGCCCGGCGGCGCGCACTGCGCTGGCGGAGTTCGCCGCGCTCATCCTGCGACTGCGTGAGCTGGCGAAGGAGTCGCCGGTCGACGAGGTCCTGCGGGAGCTCGTGGAGGCGATTCGCTACGCCGACTACCTCCGCGCCGAGGGACCGGATTCCGCCGAGCGCATGGAGAACGTGCGCGAGCTCATCACGTCGGCCGCCGAGACGGTGATCGACGATGGTGGCGAAGTGGGGCTCACCCCGCTCGATCACTTCCTGCAGCGTGCCACGCTCGTCGCCGGCGTCGACTCCCTCGATCCCAACGCCGACGCCGTCGTCCTGATGACGCTGCATAACGCGAAGGGGCTCGAGTTCCCGGTCGTGTTCATCACCGGGCTGGAGGAAGGGCTCTTCCCGCTCGCGCGCTCGCGCGAGGAGCCCGCGCTTCTGGAGGAGGAGCGCAGGCTCTTCTACGTCGGCATCACGCGCGCCGAGGAGGTGCTCTTCATCACGCACGCGCGCAGCCGGCGACGCAACGGGGAGATGATGAACTCCATCCCGTCGAGCTTCGTACGCGACCTGCCGAAGGAGCTGCTCAAGTCGCGGGCGACTGTCCGGCTGCGTGGCAGCGGCTTTTACGGCGACGAGGCTGGGGGGCGCTCGAGCGGCGGCTTCGGCGGCGGATTCGGGAGTTCGCGGTTTGGCGACACGTCACGCACCGGGGGCGAACGCCGCTTTGGCGATACCGCCGGACGCAACGACTGGTTTGGTGACCGACCCACCCCCTCGGAGCGGCGCCCTGGCACCCCCGTCACGCGGCCGACGCCTCGGGAGGTTCCCGTCGAGGAAGAGTCGCAGGACGCGCCACTCTTCGCGCCGGGGGTCCGGGTGCGTCACGCCAAGTTTGGCGACGGGACCATCGCCGAGCTCTCGGGCACCGGTCGCGACGCGAAGGTCACGATCGACTTCGATGACGAGACGGTGGGACGCAAGCGATTGGTGGTGGCATACGCAGGACTCGAACGCGGAGTGGAGTGAATGTCGGTCACCAACGATGACGTGCGACACATCGCTGCCCTCGCACGCCTTGGGCTCGAGCCGGATCGCGTCGAACTCCTCGCCCGCGAGCTGAACGGGATCCTCGCGCACATGGACGTCCTCGCCGCGGTCGATACCACGGCGATCGACCTGCATGCGCGCGCCGACGGGGAGGGGATGCCACTACGCGATGACGTGGCGGCGTCGGTGGCGCTCAACCGGGAGCGCGAGGCCTTCGCCCCGGCGACGCGCGACGGCTTCTTCCTCGTGCCGCGACTCTCGACGCACGAGGACGCGGGAGACGAGGCGTGACGACCGACATCTTGCGGCTGACGGCCGCGGAGCTGCGCGCGCGCGTGGCCGCCGGTGATGCATCCGCGCTCGCAGCGACGGACGCCTCATTCGCTCGCTCGGCGGACGTCGGGGCCGGACGCGACGGCCTGAACATCGTGCTCTGGCACGATCGCGAATGGTCGCGCGCCGCCGCGGAGTCGATCGATCGCTGCGTGGGGACTGGCGTCGAACTCGGTCCGCTGGCCGGTGTTCCCGTCGTCGTCAAGGACAACCTCGCCACCGAGCAACTCCCCACGACCTGTGGCTCCCGCATCCTCGAGGGCTACGTCTCGCCCTACGAAGCGACGGCGGTGCGCCGCCTGCGTGCCGCGGGCGCCGTCCTGGTCGGCAAGACGAACATGGACGAGTTCGCGATGGGCTCCTCCACCGAGCACTCGGCGTACGGCCCGACGCGCAACCCGGTTGCGCCTGACCGTGTCCCTGGCGGTTCTTCCGGTGGCTCGGCCGCGGCGGTCGCCGCCGGGATCGTCCCCGTCGCGTTAGGCTCGGAGACCGGCGGCTCGGTGCGGCAGCCTGCCGCCTTCTGTGGCATCACGGGCATCAAGCCCACGTACGGGCGCGTGAGCCGCTTCGGCCTCGTCGCCTTCGCCAGCTCGCTGGACCACGTCGGGGTCTTCGGACGCACGGTGGGTGACGCGGCGATGGGGCTGCAGGCGATCGCCGGGGTAGATCGCCACGACGCGACCAGCGTCGACGTCCCCGTGCCGGCATACCGCGACGCCGAGAGGCAGTCGCTGGCAGGGCTCGTCGTCGGTCGCCCGCGCGAGTACTTCCCGGAGTCGCTCGACCCGCGCATGCGCGCCGTGTGCGACGCGGCGCTCGACGCCCTGCGTGCCGCCGGGGCTGAGGTGCGCGACGTCTCGCTGCCGCATACCGAGCTCGCCATCCCCGCGTATTACATCATCGCCCCCGCCGAGGCGTCGTCCAACCTCGCGCGTTTCGACGGCGCGCGGTATGGGATGCGCCTGACGGGTGATGGCCTGCGCGGCATGTACGAAGCCACGCGCTCGCGGGGCTTTGGTGCCGAGGTCACGCGGCGCATCCTGCTGGGGACGTATGTCCTCTCCGCCGGCTACTACGACGCGTACTATCGCAAGGCGATGGAAGTGCGCCAGCTCATCGCCGGCGACTTTGCGCGCGTCTTCGCGTCCGGCGTGCACGTCCTGCTCACGCCGACGACGCCCACGCCGGCGTTCACGCTTGGGGCGGTGAGCGACCCGTACGAGATGTACATGAGCGACATCTTCACCGTGACCGCGAACCTGGCGGGAATCCCGGCCATGTCGGTCCCGGCCGGCTTCGTCGACGGACTCCCGGTGGGGGCCCAACTCATGGCCCCGCACTTCGGCGAGGCGACCATGCTCGGCGCGGCCTTCGCCCTCGAGCGGGCGTTAGGCGTGGGAGGCAAGCGATGACGCATCCGACGTGGGAACTCGTCATCGGGCTCGAGGTGCACGTCCAGCTCAGGACGCGCACGAAGATCTTCTGCGGCTGTTCGACCGACTTCGGTGCGTCGCCCAACGCCAACACCTGCCCGGTCTGCCTCGCCCTTCCCGGCGCGCTCCCCGTGCTCAACGCGCACGCGGTGCAGCTGGCGGTGCAGGCCGCGCTGGCGCTCGAGTGCACGGTGCACCCGGTCTCGGTCTTCGCGCGCAAGAACTACTTCTATCCCGACCTGCCGAAGGGGTACCAGATCTCCCAGTTCGACCAGCCGATCGCGACGTCCGGGCGCCTCGTGATCGGGACGCGAGACGATGGCTCGCCGCGCGTCATCGGGATCACGCGGGCGCACATGGAGGAGGATGCGGGGAAGTCGGTACACGACCGGTTCCCGGGCGTCTCCGCCATCGACCTCAATCGGGCGGGGACACCGCTCATCGAGATCGTGTCCGAACCGGACATGCGCACACCGGCCGAGGCGCGCGAGTACTGCACGCGCCTCAAGGAGATCCTCGAGTATACCCAGGTCTCCGACGCCAACATGGAGGAAGGGTCGCTTCGCGTCGATGCCAACGTCTCGATCCGCCCGCATGGGGCGAGTGCGTTAGGCACGAAGACCGAGATCAAGAACATGAACTCGTTCTCGGGCGTCGAGCGCGCGATCGCGGCGGAGTTCGCGCGACAGGTGGCGCTGACCGAGGCGGGCGAACGCCTCGTCCAGCAGACACTCCTGTGGGATGCGAACCGCAACGAGGTGCGTCCCGCGCGCAGCAAGGAGGGAAGTCACGACTACCGGTACTTCCCGGAGCCGGACCTTCCGCCGCTCGTGCTGTCGCGCGGCTATATCGAGGCCCAGCGCGCGGCGCTTCCCGAGCTCCCTGCGGCGCGCCGCGCGCGGATCGTCGATCAATACGCGCTTCCGCCGTACGACGCCGGTGTGCTGACCGCCACCCGCGCCCTCGCTGACTACTACGAGGACGTCGCCCGCTCCCTCGGGGATGGCAAGGGTGCCGCCAATTGGGTGATGGGAGAGGTCCTGGCCTACCTCAACAATGCGGGCGTTGCCATCGAGGCGTTCCGCGTTCCGGCGAGCGACCTCGCGGCGCTCCTCATGCTGGTGCGAGACGGGACGGTCTCGAACAGTGCCGCGAAGAAGATCTTCCACGTCATGGCGCAGGACGGCGGCGAGCCGCGGGCGATCGCCGAGCGCGAGGGACTCCTGCAGGTGAGCGATGATCTCGCGCTCGCCGCGTGGGTGGAGGAGGTCTGGTCCGCACATCCGGGCGAGGTTGCGCGATTGGCCGCCGGCGAGAAGAAGCTGCTCGGCGTGCTCGTCGGCGCGGTCATGAAGCGATCCGGCGGGCGAGCGGACCCCAGGAAGGTCAACCAGTTGATCGCGACGAAGCTGGCCGCGCACGGGCCTGATCGCGCGCGCTAGCCGCTGGTAGGTGAAGGGGCGGGGAAGGGCTTCGCGCGCCGGCTGCTCCGGCAGCTCCTCCCCAAAGAGCGGCGTGGCCAACGTCGCGGCGTGCGTCAGGGTCGACGACGGCATGCCGAAGTGACGATCCGCATCCTCGAGCAGCCGATCCTCGCCCCCGAGGCGCAGCGCCTCTCGCCGCACCCGCTTCGCCAGGCGCAAGCGCAGGTCGCCCGAAGGATCGAACGCGTATGGCTCCGCGGCCTCCAGTCGGTTCAGGAGGTCCACCACGTAGTCGAACGATCGGGCGAGGTAGGCGCCCACCTGGTCGTTGGGGAGGTCCCAGCGCGAGTGCTCGCTCGCCAGCTGGAAGATCCGCTGCCACGACTCCATGTCCGTCACGCGCACCATGCCGCGGAAGATGCGGCGGTTGGTGGGGGTGCTGAAGATGGTTGGGCTCAGGATCCTGTCCAGGTGCCCATCGCTGCGCGAGTGGTCGAGGAGGATCAGCTCGCGGGCCCGTCGGGCGGAGCGCTCGCCGAGGTGCGTCTCGAATCGGTTCTCCCAGTAGCTGTGCCCTAAAGCCGCCGTGCTTGAAGTGACGGCGAGCTGGCGCGGGACGAAATAGTTGTGCGCCACGACATCCGCGGCGAGGTGCGCGGTATCCGAACGAGAAGGCGCGCAGCGGCTCGTCGCGCGCCCGGTCGAGGATCTCGAACCCCACCATCCACGAATGGCAGTGGCGGCCGGCGGCCGCGTACTTCTTCGCGATCGACGTGTCCGCGGCGATGGAGCCGTACAGGAAGTCGTACGGAAAGGCGCGCAGCAACTCGGCCAGCGACGCCGGCAGCAGGTGCAACGAACGCAGCAGCGCCTCACCGAGGAAGACGTGGGTCCCCGGTGTCCACGCGAGCGCCGTCGAGGGAACGACGAGCAGGAGCGCGAGTGCGCCCACGAGCATCACGGTGGCCAGTCGCGGCACGAGCCCCCGGGCGTCGAGACTTAGCGCCGCGCCCGCGTGCGCCGGCGAATGCGAGGCGCCTCGAGCGAGGGATCATCGGCGCCGAGTTCCTCCTCGTCATCGTCGGCGTCCGACGTTACGGAGCGCGAGTCGGTGCCGTCCTCGGCCGCGCCCTCGTCGACGATCTCGTCGAGCGCATCGTCGCCTTCGTCCGAGGCCTCGATGGCGTCGTCGTCATCGGCGCCTTCCACGTCGTCATCGCCGGTGTCCTCGTCGGCGCCGTCGCCGTTCCTCGCGCTGCCCGCGAGCAACCCTAACGAACGCTGCACCACGCGTCCCCCGCCTTCACGCCGCGCAGCAGCGACGCCGCACCGATGACCACGCCCTCGGCCTCCTCCTGCGCGATGTCCACCAGCGCGTCCAACCGTGCCAGTCGCCCCTCGGCCACATCCATTGCGGCGCGCACGCGCTCGCTCGCCTCGGTGATCGTCTCCGACGCCTTCTCCACCGGGGCCTTGAGCCCCTTGGCCAGCGTGCGCACCTCGCCGGTCACCTCCCGCGCCTCGGCGATCGCCGTCTTCAACGGCTCATAGGCGTTCTGGATCAGCTTGCTCAGCTCATCGATGCTCTTCTTGAGGGCGTACAGGAGGAGTACACCCACGATGAGCATCACCACCACGAGGATCGATACCAGGCTCTGGGCCACGCCCGCTGCCGTGTCGAGCCAGGTGTGCTTCGAGGACGACCCGCGTCCCCGCGGAATCGGCCGCCTGCAGCAGGAAGAGGATCGACGGCGCCAGCGACGACATGGGCACCACGCAGGTGAGGAGAGGGTTGGCGCGGTATCGCGCCCCCTCGCATCGTACCGTCTCGCGGAAAGCGAAGTCAAGCGACGACTTGAACACGCCCGTCGGGGGCGGGCATTATTCGCCCACTCCAACGACGACGCGAATGTCTTCAGTGCAGTACATCGTGGAGGGCGGTCACCGCCTCTCCGGCAGCATCGAACCGTCCGGCAACAAGAACGCCGCGCTCCCGATCATCGCTGCGGCGCTGCTCACCCCGCATGAGGTCACGCTCGAGAACGTGCCGCGCATCCGCGACACGGAAACGCTCGTGCAGCTGCTGCAGGCGGTGGGGGCCCGTGCCGAGTGGACGGCGAAGAACACGCTCGTGATCGAGGCGAAGGAGATCCGGACGGACGAGCTCGACCCCGATCTGTGCGCCAAGATCCGCGCATCGATCCTTCTGGCTGGCCCGCTGCTCGCGCGGTGCGGCCACGTCGTGCTCCCGCCGCCGGGCGGCGACGTCATCGGGCGACGTCGCGTCGACACGCACTTCCTCGCCTTCGAGCAGTTGGGGGCGACGGTCTCCGCCACCGATCGGTACGAGTTCCGCGCCAGCGGGTTGCGCGGGGCGGACGTCTTCCTCGACGAACCGAGCGTGACGGCGACGGAGAATGCCCTCATGGCGGCGGTCGCCGCCGTGGGAACCACCGTGCTGCGCAATGCGGCGTCGGAGCCGCACGTTCAGGACCTCGCGCACTTCCTGGTCGCGATGGGGGCGAAGATCGAGGGGATCGGGACGAACACGATGACGGTGCACGGCCCGGCCACCTTGGGAAGCGCGCGTCATCGCATCGGTCCCGATCACATCGAGGTGGGCTCCTTCATCGGGCTGGCCGCCGTGACGCAGTCGACGCTGCGCGTCGTGCGCGCCGGCGTCGAGCACCTGCGCTCCACGCGAATGGGCTTCGAACGCCTGGGCATTCACTGCGAGGTGGAAGGGGATGATCTCATCATCCCGGCCGAACAGTCGCGCGTGATCAAGTCCGACCTTGGGGGACACGTCCCCAAGCTCGAGGATCAGCCGTGGCCCGCCTTTCCGGCCGACGTGATGTCGATCGCCATCGTCACCGCCACCCAATGTGAGGGGATGGTGCTGATGTTCGAGAAGATGTTCGAGTCGCGCCTCTTCTTCGTCGACAAGCTCATCGCGATGGGGGCGCGCATCGTGCTCTGCGATCCGCACCGGGCCATTGTGTCCGGGCCCACGAAGCTCCGCGCGGCGCGCGTCGAGTCCCCCGACATTCGCGCCGGCATGGCGATGCTGCTCGCGGCGATGTGCGCGGACGGGACGAGCACGATCAACAACGCCACCCAGATCGAGCGGGGCTATGAGCGCATCGACGAACGGCTGAACGCGTTAGGTGCGCGCATCACCCGCGTCCCGGCGCGGGCGTGACGGGCGGGGTGACGCGCCGCGCCGTGGCATCGATTGCGGGGCCGTCATGACCGTCGTCGGCCACATCGGCCCGGCCGGGACCGCGTCGGGGCGTCCTGACCTCGAGCCTGTGCCGGGCTTCGATGCGCTGGGCGTGATCGCCTTCACGACGACGCGCGAACGCGGCGACTTCGCCCTCAACTCGCGCGAGCCGGCCGGTGACGTCTTCGGTCGATGGCAGGGATTGGTCGACATGCTCGCGCCGCACGCCACGCGCCTCGCCTTCGCGCACCAGGTGCATGGCGACCGCGTCCTGATGCACGAGGGCGGGTGGAACGGCTGGATGCGTGCCTCCGACGCCGACGCGCACGTCGCCTTGGCTCCGGGAACCGCGCTGGCCGTCACCATCGCCGATTGCGTCCCGGTCTTCCTGGCCCACCCCGGCGGGGCGGTGGGCATCGTGCACTCCGGTTGGCGAGGGACGCTCGGCAACATTGCGTCGCGCGCCGTTTCGCGATTGGTCGAGGCCGGCGTACCCGCGCGCGAACTCCACGCGCACTGCGGTCCTTCCATCTGCGGCAGCTGCTACGAGGTCTCGCCCGATGTCTACGGTCAACTGACGGGGCGCGCCGTCCCCAAACCGACGCCGGTCGACCTCCGGGCACTCATCGCCGATGATCTTCGCGCCGCAGGCGTTCACGACATCACGATCAGCCCCTGGTGCACGCGCTGCCACAACACGCGCTTCTTTTCGCATCGCTGCGGCGATGCCGGCCGGCAGGTCGGGGTCCTCGCGCGCCTTTGAGCCCTGTTCGCCGGTTGGTTGCCGGAGTCGGGACGACGCGTGGATCGCGTCTGCGTATCGGGACTCGCCAAGGAGCCGTTGCCCTCTCGGTCAGGTTGACCTCCCCCGGTTCGGGCCGTACATTCACCTTGCTTCGCGGGGCTCTTGCCCGCGATCCGGAAATGTGGGGGAGGGTTCCCCCGCATTTTTTTGTTCTTGGGCCGGTTTTTCGACGAGATATGCTTCAGGCGCTGCAGGACTTCGTACGGGAAGAGGTGGACGCCCTGGGGTTTGACCTGGTCGAGTTCCGGAAGGGTGGAACGGCGCGTCGGCCGTTGCTCGATGTTCGCATCGATCGCCGCGACGGCACGAAGGTCACGATCGACGATTGCGCCCATGTGTCTCGTGCACTCGAGCCGAAGCTCGACGCGTCGGGAATGGTGGGCGATCAGTACGTGCTGGAGGTGTCATCGCCTGGAGTCGAGCGCCCGCTGCGGCACGCGGGCGACTGGCGGCGCTTCACCGGGCGTCGGGCGTCGGTCTCGAGCCCCGCGGTCGGCGGGCGCATCGAGGGCGACATCGTGGGGCTGGAAGGAGACGAAGGGCGCGAAGTCGCAGTGGTTCGCGATCAGCGCGGTGTGGAGCATCGGGTGCCGCTGGCGGATGTCAAAGAGGCACGTCTCGTGTTCGTCTGGAACAAGTAGAGGGTCATCGAATGACCGGAACCGCAGAGATTCTCACCGCAATTCGCGAGCTGTCCAACCTCAAGGGGCTGGACCGCACGGAGTTGCATGGATTGTTGCAGGACGGCATTCACGCCGCCCTCGCCAAGAAGCATGGCGCCAACGTGCAGGCCGAGGTCGAGATCGACGAGAACCGGGGGGACATCCGCATCGTCCTCCTCAAGACCGTCGTGGCCGAGGTCACCGACCCGTCGCGCGAAACCTCGCTCGAGGAAGCGCAGTTCGAGGACCCGGAGTTTCAGGTCGGCGACGTGATGGAGATTCCGGTCGACTTCGCCGAGTTTGGACGGAGCGCCGTGCAGGCGGCCAAGCAGCGCATCATCCAGCGCGTCCGCGAGGGCGAGCGCACCAAGATCCGCGACGAATTCGCCAACCGCGTCGGCGAGTTGCTCTCGGGTGAGGTGCAACAGATCGAGCGCGGCAAGCTGGTCGTCATGCTCAACAAGTTCCGCGAAGCGGAGGCGATCATGCCCTACCGCGAGCAGAACCACCGCGATCACTATCACCAGGGCGACCCGATTCGGGCGGTCCTCAAGCGCGTCGAGGAGACGCCCAAGGGGCCGCGGCTGATCCTGAGTCGTGCCGACCCGCTCTTCGTGAAGGCGCTCTTCAAGCTCGAGGTCCCCGAGATCCAGCAGGGGATCGTCGAGATCCGTGCCGCTGCCCGTGAAGTGGGGAGCCGCACCAAGATCGCCGTGTGGTCGCGTGACGATTCGATCGATCCGGTGGGCGCTTGCGTGGGCCTCAAGGGCGCGCGCGTGCAGGCGGTGGTCAACGAGTTGAGCGGCGAGCGCATCGACATCGTCCCCTGGTCGGCCGATCCCGAGCGTTTCGCCAAGCTTGCGCTCGCCCCGGCCAAGGTGGCCCGCGTCTTCTCGGATCCCGAGGGGAAGGCGATTCAGGCCGTGGTCGACGAGGACCAGCTGTCGCTCGCCATCGGGCGCAACGGACAGAACGTGCGCCTGGCGTCGGAGCTGACGGGATGGAAGATCGACCTCTACTCGAGCCGCGAATGGCTGGAGCGCAGCGAGGGACCGATCTTCGCCCCGCTCCCGGAAGAGCAGGATGCGGCGGACGTGAAGCTCGCCGAGCTCGGGGGAATGCCGCCGGCGACGGTGGCCATCCTCGAAGAGGCGGGCTACCGTACCTTGAACGACATCATCGATCTCGAGCGCGAAGATTTCCTGCGACTCCCCGGCATCGCGCCGGAGGAAGCCGATCGTATCATGGGAATCCTCAACGAGCTCACGACCGATGAAGAAGGAAACGGCGACGGTTCGGCCGGGGCGTAGTTGACCACGCCACGGCGGGACGAGCCGCCGGCAGTTCGCGAAGGAGAACGGATGGACGCGTCCACAGAGCGACGGTTGCTCGGATTGCTGGGGCTCGGCGTGCGTGGACGCGGCGCGATCGTGGGAGTCGACCGGGTGCGTGAGGCGGCGAAGAAGGGACTGCTCGCCGTAGCAGTCGTCGCCCCTGATGCGTCGCGGCATTCGCTGGACAAGGTTGTGCCGCTCCTCGAGGCACGGCGCATTCGAATCATCGAGGGGCCTTCGGCGGTGGCGTTAGGCAACGCCGTGGGGCGAGAGGCGACGGCCGTGGTCGGGATCACCGACCGTGCGCTGGCGTCGGGCGTGCTCGCGCTGTGTGGCGCGGGCAATGATGGGGACACGGGTCCGGCACGGGCCCGCTAGGAGGATCGTTTGAGCAAGCTTCGCGTACACGACATGGCAGGGGAGTTCGGGATCTCCGCGGACGAAGTGATCGGCATGCTTCGGTCGATGGACGTTCCCGTGCGCAGCCACTTGACGGTGCTCACGGACGACCAGGTGGCGCGCGTACGCGCCCGCTGGGAGCGTGAGAAGCGCGCACGCCAGGAAAAGCCGGTACCCGCCCCCGCGGCGACGCGCCGCCGAAAGGGAGCGCCCGCCGCGACGACGGCAGCCGCCGCGCCCGCGGAGGCGCCTCCGGCGGCCCCGACTGCCCCGCCCCCCGCGGACAGCGCTGCCGCCAAGGGCGGCGTGCGCCGCCGCCGCGCCGCCGATGTCGCCGCCGCTGCCGAAGCGCTCGAACTGGCCGCCGAGGAAGCTGCCGCCGCTGAAGTCGCGCCCCCCGCGGTCGCCGACGAGCCGGTCGCGCCAGCCGAAATCGCCGTCTCCGAGACGCCCGCCGGCGCTCCGTCGGTCGAGGTTGAAGAGTCGGGCCCCGCCGTCGTCGACGACGGCGAGCCCGAGGCACCAGCCGCCGTTGCGGTGGAACCGCCGGTCGTGACGCGCGCGCCTGAGCCGCCCGCACCTGTTGCGCCTCCTTCGCCGCCGCCACCGCCTGCTCCCCCGATTCAGCCGCAGACGTACTCGACCGGCCCGTCCATTCCGGACCGGCCCCGTCCTCGCCCGGTCGTTCCTGGCGCGCCGCGCCCGCGCCCCGTACAGGGGAGCGGCTTCGAGCGCCCGCGACCGGTCGCGTCCGCGTCGCCCTCGGGGGCCGTTGGCCTCCCGCCGCGCCGCGACGAGCAGCGCGGAAAGCCTGGCGCAGGTGGTTCGCCCTCCACGGGAGCGTCCCAGGCGCCGCAGCAGCAACAGCAGCGTGGCAAGAAGAAGGGGAAGCGCGGGGCCGTCGATCAGGAAGAGGTGTCGGCGAACATCTCGCGGGTCATGGGCGCCATGCGTGGCGGTGCGCCTAAGCGCGGCGGGCCGCGACGCGATGATGGGCGCGAGGAACTCGAGGCGATGCGCCGCGAGGAGGCGGAGCGCGAGAAGAAGACGGTTCGCGTCAACGAGTTCATCACCGTTGGCGAGCTCGCCGAGATCCTCAAGCTCTCGGCCAGCCAGATCGTCGCCTTCGCCTTCAAGAACCTCGGGTTGATGGTCACCATCAACCAGCGGCTCGACTTCGACCAGATCGAGTTGATCGCGGGCGAGTTCGGCTTCCAGGCGGTCCGCGAGGAAGAGTACGCGGCCGACATGGGGGAAACGAAGTCGGAGGACAAGCCGGAAGACCTCGTCTTCCGTCCGCCGGTCGTGACGATCATGGGCCACGTCGACCACGGCAAGACGTCGCTCCTCGACTACATCCGGAAAGCCAACGTGGTCGCGGGCGAGGCCGGTGGCATCACGCAGCACATCGGCGCGTACCACGTCACGCTTCCCAACGGCAGGCAGATCACCTTCCTCGACACCCCGGGCCACGAGGCGTTCACCGCCATGCGTGCGCGCGGTGCCCAGGTGACGGACATCGTCATCCTCGTCGTCGCGGCCAATGACTCCGTCATGCCGCAGACCATCGAGGCCATCTCGCACGCCAAGAATGCCGGCGTGCCGATGATCGTGGCGATCAACAAGGTCGACCTTCCGGATGCCAATCCGATGCGCGTCATGCAGGACCTCCTGCAGCACGGCGTCGTCCTGGAGGACTTCGGTGGCACGACGCTGTCGACCGCCGTCTCGGCCAAGAAGGGGACCAACGTCCCCGACCTTCTCGATCAGGTGCTGCTGCAGGCCGAAGTGCTCGACCTCAAGGCCAATCCCGAGAAGAAGGCGACCGGGTCGGTGGTCGAAGCGCAGCTGGACCCGGGGAAGGGGCCGGTCGCGACGATCCTCGTGCAGAGCGGGACGCTGCACGTGGGCGACGACTTCATTTGCGGCCTCCACTCGGGTCGCGTGCGCGCCATGCTCGACGAGCGCGGCAAGCCGGTGAAGGTGGCCGGGCCGGCAATTCCGGTGCAGGTGCTCGGCCTGACGGGTGTCCCGATGGCCGGCGATCAGTTCGTCGTCGTCGAGGACGCCAGCCAGGCACGCGAGATCGCCCAGCGCCGCGAGCGGCTCGATCGTGAAGCCAAGAGCCGTCGCACGAGCAAGGGCGTCGTCTCGCTCGAGGACTTCATGTCGCAGGCGGCCGCGGGGCAGAAGCGGACGCTCAACCTCATCATCAAGGCCGACCAGGGCGGTCCGGCGGAAGCGCTCGCCGACGCGCTGCAGAAGCTGTCCAACAACGAAGTGCAGGTCGACGTCGTGCACCGCGGCGTGGGCGCCATCACCGAGGGCGACATCCTGCTCGCGCGCACGTCGGGCGCGATCATCATCGGCTTCCACGTGCGCCCGGACAACAACGCCCGCGCGGCGGCGGAGCGCGAAGGGGTCGACATCAAGCTCTATCGCATCATCTACGAGGCCGTGGCCGACGTCCGCGCCGCGCTCGAGGGGATGCTCAGGCCGGAAGAGCGGGAAGTGGTGCTCGGCGAAGCCGAGGTGCGCGAGATCTTCAAGGTGTCGCGCATCGGGACCATCGCCGGCTGCTCCGTGCGCAGCGGCATCATCACCAAGACGGGACGCGTGCGCCTCATTCGCGACGCGGTCGAAGTCTACGACGGCACGTTGGCGTCGCTCCGCCGTTTCAAGGACGACGTCAAGGAAGTCAAGGAAGGCTACGAGTGCGGTATCGGCCTCGAGAACTTCAACGACCTCAAGGTCGGCGACGTGATCGAGTGCTACAAGACGGAGGAAGTCGCCCGCACGCTGCAGCCCGAGTCGGCGGGAGCCTGACCTTCCGCCGTTGCCACCCATCGCGGCTCAGCGATGGGTGGCCCGCGACCGGGCGCGCTCGTGCGCCCGGCCCGCCTGACGAACGAATTCCCCTAGGTGCGGCGTGCCGCAACGCCCGCTGCGCCGCGTTGGAGTGAGAATCATGGCGAATGATGGGCGCCGCCCGGACCGGGTCGCCGAAGCCATTCGCGAAGAAGTCGCGCGATTCCTCGCCGAGGGGGTCAAGGACCCCCGCGTCACCGGCCTGGTGACCGTCACCGGCGTTGACGTCACGCGCGACCTGCGCCATGCGCGCATCTTCGTGAGCATCCTGGGGTCCGATGCCGACAAGGCCCAGACCCAGGAGGGGCTGAAGTCGTTGGCGAGCCACCTGCGCAGCCGGATCGGCAAGTCGCTGCGGCTGCGACTCGCACCGGAGTTCGAGTTCGTGATGGATGCGAGCATCGCGCACGCCGCCCGCATCGAGTCGCTGCTGGCCCAGATCAAGGACGGCACGCTCGCCCCGCCCGATGCGAGCGATCTCGACTGACGTCCTGCTGCTCGTCGACAAGCCTGCGGGGATGTCGTCGCACGACGTCGTCGCGCTCGCGCGTCGCGCGTTAGGCACGCGCAAGGTGGGGCACGGCGGGACACTGGATCCGTTCGCCACGGGGCTGCTCGTCCTCCTCGCAGGGCGCGGCACGCGGCTGCTCCAGTTCGTGCCGTCCGAGCCCAAGGTGTACGAGGCGACCATTCGCTTCGGGAGTGAGACCGACAGCGACGACGTCACCGGCCACGTCGTGCGGGAAGCGCCGCTTCCCGCGCCAGCATCAGTGGTGGCCGCCCTGCCGTCGCTCACAGGCGACCTCGAACAGTTGCCACCCGCCTACTCCGCCAAGCACATAGCCGGGGAGCGCGCCTATGCGATCGCCCGTCGCGGCGAGGTCCCGGCGCTCGCGCCGGCCCGCGTGCACGTGGAGCGCTGGGAGGTGATCGACCACGACGAGGATCGCCTCGTGGCGCGCATCGCCTGCGGCACGGGGACCTACATCCGCGCCCTGGCGCGCGACCTCGGTCGTGCGGTGGGCTCCGCGGCGCATCTTGAAGCCCTCCGTCGCATTCGGGTGGGGCCCTTCGACGTGCACGATGCGACCGATGTCGAGACGCTGCGTTCGGGCGCGCCGCGCGTGCATGATCTCGTGGAGGCGTTAGGCACGATGCCGCACGTCCGGCTCGAGGCAGACGAGGCGCGGCGTGTCCGGCACGGCATGCGCATTCCGGCGACCGGAGAGGGCGCACGCGCCGCGTTGGTCGCCCATGACGGCGAGTTGATCGCAGTGGCCGACCGAGACGGGGAGTGGTGGCAGCCTGCCGTCGTCCTCCCGACCGCCTAGTCGTCATCTCCCCTTTCGATCCGATGGCGCGACCCTTCCCAGCCGACCCGCATGGCACGCCGGATACGGCGCTCCCACCTGACGTGCAGCACACGGTAGTCACGGTGGGGACCTTCGATGGCGTGCACCGGGGACATCAGGACGTCCTGCAGCGCCTGGTGCAGCGCGCGGCGGCACTCGGAACGCGCTCGGTCCTCGTCACCTTCGACCCGCATCCGCTCGAGGTGGTGAATCCGGCCGCCGCGCCCGCTCTCCTGACGGCGGGAGACGAAAAGCTCGAGGTGCTGGCCGAGAGTGGTGTCGACTACGTGGCCATCGTTCCCTTCACGCGCGCGCTCGCGGCCTTCGACGCCGAGCAGTTTGTCGATGAGGTTCTCGTCCGCCGGTACCGCGTGCGGCATCTGCTGATGGGGCACGATCACGGTTTCGGACGCAATCGTGCTGGCGATGAGCATGTCCTGCGGGCGCTCGGCGAGGGTCGCGGCTTCACGGTGGAGGCGGTCGACCCCGTCGTGGGCGGGCACGGGCAGCCGGTCTCGTCCACCGCCATACGGCGCGCCGTGGCCGGGGGAGATCTCGATCGGGCGAGGGAAGGGCTGGGGAGGCACTACGCCGTCGGCGGGCGCGTGGTGCGGGGCGAGCAACGCGGGAGGCTGCTTGGGTTCCCGACCATCAACACCCCGCTCCCTTCGCCGCGAAAACTCCTCCCGCCTCAAGGGGTATACGCCGTTCGGGTCCAAACCCCGCGGGGACCCTTCGGGGGAATGCTGAATCTCGGCCCGCGCCCCACGTTTGGCGATGCCGATGTGACCCTGGAGACGCACTTGTTCGACGCGGCGGGGGATTTCTATGGCATGCGGGTTCGGATCGATTTCCTGCGACGCCTGCGGGACACCGCCCGGTTCGACACACCGGAGGCGCTGGTGGAGCAACTCGCCCGCGACGAGCGCGCCGCTCGCGAGACTCTCGCGCTAACTTCGTGATCTGCTCGGACTTCGGTTGACTCGACCGTATCGAAAGTCTAACCTTCCAAGCTTCCCGTACCTCAACCTTTTCACAGTTCCGCCGAATGTCGAATCTGAAGTACCGCGTGGCCCTCATCGTGGCGCTCGTCGTGGCGTCCGTTTGGGCGCTCTTCCCGCGGACGGTGGTGGAGCGCGTCAAGCGTGATGGCGGTTTCGCCTATGACACGGTGCGTCGCGTTCCGCTCAAGCGAGGCCTCGACCTGCAGGGGGGGATGCACCTGGCCCTCGAGGTCGACGAGTCCAAGCAGGCGGTGGCCGACAAGAGCGACGCGCTCGATCGCGCGCTGAAGGTCGTGCGCACCCGCATCGACGAATTCGGCGTGTCCGAACCGGTGGTGCAAAAGGTTGGCAGCGATCGCATCATCGTCGAACTCCCTGGGATCGACGACCAGGCGCGCGCCGAAGCGGTCGTGCAGAAGTCCGCCTTCCTCCAGTTCCAGATCACGGACGAGACGCAGGCGCTCGACAAGGTGCTGCCGCGCCTCGACCAGATCATCAAGGAGAAGGGAACGTCGGGCGCCGTTGCGGCTGGCGACACGGCGAAGAAGACCGAGGTCGCGGCGATCCCGAACCTCTTCAGCAAGGGCGACACCGCGGCCAAGGGCGATTCGACGAAGAAGGACTCGACGAACGCCGCGATCCCGCCGACAACCGGCGGCCCGTTCTCCAAGCTCATCCAGGGGGGGCAGTTCCCGGGGGAGTACATGGTCCCGCAGAACGAAGTGGCGACCATGGAGAGGTACCTCGCGATGCCGGAGATCCAGGGGGCCCTGCCGCCTGGAAAGGTTGTCCGTTGGTCGTCCGACACGTTGTTGTTAGGGCAGCAGGCTTTCCGCCCGATCTACGTGGTGGAAGCTCGCCCGATCATCACCGGCGAGTACCTCCAGAACGCGAAGCCGAACAGCACGCCGATCGAAGGAACGGTGGTGGAGTTCGAGCTCAACAACGAGGGTGGCCGCCGCTTCCGCAACGAGACCGGGAAGCACGTCGGCGACTACATGGCCATCGTCCTTGACGACAGGGTGATGGGGCGTCCGCCGGTCATTCAGAGCGCCATCGGCACGCGTGGCCAGATCACGATGGGCGGACGCGACCTGCAGGCAGCGCAGGACCTCGCGCTTGTCCTCCGCGCCGGTTCGCTTCCGGTGCCGCTGAAGATCGCCGAGGTGCGCAGCATTGGCGCGTCGCTCGGACAGGACTCGATCTCGAAGGGGACCCTGGCGATGGTCATCGCGGTGGGACTCGTCATCGCGATCATGATCGGCTACTACCGTTTCTCGGGGACGCTCGCCGTCGCCGCACTCCTGCTCTACATCCTCTTCACCATGGCGATCCTCGCCGGCTTCGGCGCAGTGCTCACCTTGCCGGGGCTCGCGGGACTGGTGCTTACCGTCGGTATCGCGGTCGACGCGAACGTGCTGATCTTCGAGCGCATTCGTGAGGAACTCGATCGCGGCAAGACGGTGCGTACGGCGATCGACGAAGGCTTCAAGCACGCGTGGAGCGCCATCCTCGACACCTCCGTCACCACGATTCTTGGCGGTGCGGTCCTGTATCAGTACGGCACCGGCCCCGTGAAGGGCTTCGCCGTGACGCTCATCGCCGGCATCTCCGCCTCGTTGTTCTCCGCCGTCTTCGTCACCCGGACGTTCTACATGCTCTGGCAGTCGCGCACCAAGAACGTTCAGTCGCTGAGCATCTGATGATTCGCATCTTCCACAACACCAGCTACGACTTCATCAAGTGGTGGCGCCACGCCGCCATTGCGACGATCGCCTTCATCGCGCTCGGCCTTGGCTCGTTTGTCGTGACGGGCGGCGTGAACTACAGCATCGAGTTCACCGGCGGCACGCTGATGCAGCTCGAGTTCACGCAGCCACCTGACGTCGCGGAGTTGCGATCCGCGATCGACAAGGTCGCCCCGGGTTCCGAGATCCAGCAGTTCGGGACCAACCTCGAGTACACGGTGCGTGCCCGCCTCGAAGGCGGCGCGACCGAGAATACCAGTGCGACCGAAGGGGTTGCGAAGAAGATCCAGGAGACGCTGACGGCCAAGTACGGCGCAGGCTTCGCCGTGAAGCGCACCGAAGCCGTCGGGCCGAAGGTCGGGAGCGAGCTGCGCCGAGGCGCCATCATCGCGATGCTTCTCGTGTCGCTGGTGACGCTCCTCTACCTCGCCTTCCGCTTCGAGTGGCGTTTCGGCGCTGCCGCCGTGTTGTCCACGGCACACGACGTCCTCGTGACCTTCGCGTTCATCAAGATCTTCCACATCGAGGTCTCGCTCGTCGTCGTCGGTGCGATCCTGACGCTCCTCGGCTATTCGGGGAACGACACGATCATCATCTTCGACCGCGTGCGCGAAGACCTGCGGAAGGCGCGCAAGGAGCCCCTCGTCGATACGCTGAACCGCGCGATCAACGAGACGCTGCCGCGCTCGATCCTCACGCACACTACCACGCTTTCGGCGACGCTGGCCCTGCTCGTTTTCGCGGGCGAGGTGCTGCGTCCGTTTGCGTGGGTCATGTTCTTCGGCGTCTTCGTCGCGACCTTCTCGTCGATCTACGTCGCTGGTCCGCTCCTCCTGTACATCGAGCGCAAGTTCCCGCGCGCAGTCACCGACAAGGCGCACGCTGTTCCGTCGGCGGTCAAGGCGGAATCGAAGAGCGAGAACAAGCCGGAGCGTCCCTCGCGCCCCTCGGGCGCCAGCAGGGCCACGCAGCGTCCCGCGACGCGCTAGGCAACAACGAACCGCCGCGACCCTTCGCGGCGGTTCGCATATGTGGGCTCTTCCGGACACCCGGCATGGCGCGGTTTATCGATAGCCACGTCCACCTTGGCGATCCCGCGTTCGATGCCGATCGCGAGGACGTGATTGCACGCGCTCGCGCGACCGGCGCCCAGGCGCTCGTTTGCATCGGGGAGTCGCTCGCGGCCGCCGAACGTGCGGAGGGAATCGCGCGGGCGCATCCCGGATTCGTCTACTTCACCGCCGGCGTGCATCCGCACGATGCCGCCGACTTTGATCCGATCGCCGACCCTCAGCGTATTCGCGAGTTCGTCGCGCGTGGCGCCGTGGCCATTGGCGAGTGCGGCCTCGATTATCACTACGATCACTCGCCGCGCGACCTGCAACGACGGGCGTTTGTGCAGCAACTCGCGATCGCGCGTGAGGTGGGGCGACCCGTCGTGGTACACACGCGTGAGGCCGTCGAGGATACGATCGCCATGGTGCGAGAGGCCGGGCACGAGGGAATCACCGGGGTCCTCCACTGTTTTGGTGGTCCGGCCTCGCTCGCGGAGGTGGCGATCGACGCCGGCTGGTACTGCTCGCTCAGCGGCATCGTCACGTTCAAGAAGTGGAACGACGACGCGTTGCTGCGCATGATCCCCGAGGATCGCCTCCTCGTGGAGACAGACGCGCCGTATCTCGCCCCGGCGCCGCACCGCGGAAAGCGCAACGAGCCGGCGTACACCTCGCTGACCCTTGCCCGGGTGGCGCAGGCGCGTGGCGTGAGCGCCGAAGACCTGGGGGAGATAACGAGCCGCAACGCTGTCCGGTTCTTCGCTCTGGCGACCCCGAGTACCGCGCCATAGTATCGCGGCGCGAGCGGCGGCGATCCCAGCGCCGGCGCGCGCCGTCGACATCGGAGGCGAGTCGCGCGACTCTCGCCATCGATCGCCGCCTTCACTCCTCCCGTCACCCTTCGAATGTCCGCGATTCCTACTGATATCGAGATTGCGCAGGCGGCCATACTCCGCCCCATCGTCGACGTCGCGGCGGAGCTTGACCTGACGCCGGACGATCTCGACCAGTACGGCAAGTACAAGGCAAAGATCCCGCTCGAGGTCACGCAGCGCCCGGCACGCGGACGCCTCGTCATTGTAACCGCCATCAATCCGACCGCGGCGGGCGAAGGGAAGACGACGACGTCGGTCGGGCTGGCGCAGGCGTTTCGAAAGCTCGGGAAGCGGACGGCGCTGTGCATCCGCGAACCCAGCCTCGGCCCGGTGTTCGGCGTGAAGGGCGGTGCAGCTGGCGGCGGGTACGCCCAGGTGATCCCGATGGAGGACATCAACCTCCACTTCACGGGCGACTTCCACGCCATTTCGTCGGCGCACGCGCTCCTCGCGGCGATGCTCGACAACCACCTGCAGCAGGGGAATGCGCTCAACATTGATCCACGCCGCATCACCTGGCCGCGCACCATCGACATGAACGATCGGGCATTGCGCCGTGCCGTCATCGGGTTGGGCGGCCCGGCCGAGGGCGTGGTACGCGAGGAGCGGTGGGTCATCATCCCGGCCAGCGAGATCATGGCGATCGTGGCGCTCTCGACGTCGTTCGCCGACCTCGAGGCGCGCTTGGCCCGCATCATCGTCGGATCGACGTATGGTGCCGATCGCAAGCCGGTGCGTGCCGGCGACCTCAAGGCGTCGGGGGCGATGGCCATGCTGCTCAAGGATGCCATCCGCCCCAACCTGGTACAGACCCTCGAGGGGGGGCCGGCATTCGTACATGCGGGACCGTTCGGGAACATCGCCCATGGGTGCAACTCGATCCTCGCCACGCGAGCCGGCCTGGCGTTAGGCGACATCGTGGTCACCGAGGCCGGCTTCGGCTCGGACCTCGGCGCCGAGAAGTTCTTCGACATCAAGTGTCGCATGGGTGGGCTCAAGCCCGAGGCCGCGGTCCTCGTGGCGACGATTCGCGCCCTCAAGATGAACGGCGGGGCGAACAAGAAGGACCTCGCGCGCGAGGATCTCGCCGCCCTCGAGCGCGGCTTGCCAAACCTCGAGCACCACATCGCCAACGTGCAGCAGTTCGGGCTCCCCGTCGTCGTCGCCGTCAATCGCTTCGGCACGGATAGCGACGCCGAACTGGCGATGGTGACCGAGTGTGCGCGTCGCGCCGGCGTGCGTGTCGCGCTCAACGAGGTGTTCGCGAAGGGTGGGGAGGGCGGAGTAGAGCTTGCCCACGAAGTGCTCGCCATGCTCGATGAGGGGAAGGCGAACTTCGCGCCGATCTACGATGCCTCGCGTCCGATCCGGGAGAAGATCGAGACGGTGGCGCGGCGTGTTTACGGTGCCGATGGCGTGGACTACTCACCCAAGGCAGAGCGGTCGATCGACTACCTCGAGTCGATCGGGATGGGCGAGACTCCCGTCTGCATGGCGAAGACGCAATACTCCCTGACCGACGACGCGACGAAGCTGGGGCGGCCGACCGGCTTTCGCATCACGGTCAACGAAGTGTATCCTGCCGCCGGCGCCGGCTTCGTGGTCGCGCAGTGCGGTGACATCATGACCATGCCCGGCCTCCCCAAGGCGCCGGCGGCCGAGCGCATGGCCGTCGGCCCAGATGGCGCCATCGCTGGGTTGTTCTAACGGAGGAATGCAACGTGAGCGTGAACTATCTCCACACGGATGAGGCCCCCGCCGCGATCGGCCCCTACGCACAGGCGACGGAGGCGGGTGGATTCCTCTTCACCGCCGGCCAGATCCCGCTCGATCCGGCGACGATGAAGGTCGTCGACGGTGATGTGGTGGCCCAGGCCGATCGGGTGCTGGCCAACCTGGGTGCCGTGCTCGCCAGGGCCGGTTGCACCTGGATGGACGTCGTGCGCACCACCGTGTACCTCCACGACATGGCGGACTTTCCGCGCGTCAATGAAGTGTACGCCAAGGCGTTAGGCGACGCGCGCCCCGCTCGCTCCACCGTGCAGGTTGCCGCGCTCCCGCGCGGCGTCCTGATCGAGATCGACGCCATCGCCAAGCTTCGGTAGTCCGTTCCGTGTTCACGCCCCCCGGGACGGTTCCCGGGGGGGAGTTCCCCCGTCGCTGCGTCCGATGACCGACGACCGCGCCCGCATCTTCCGCTTGACGCAGTTCGCCCGCTGCGCGGGTTGAGCCGCCAAGCTGGGTCCGGGTGACCTTACGCGAGCGCTCGCGGCGCTGAGTCCGCGGCACGATCCCCGCCTTCTCGTCGGGCATGAGACCTTCGACGACGCGGGGATCTTTCGGCTGTCCGACGATCTCGCGCTCGTGCAAACCGTCGACTTCTTCGCCCCTATCGTCGACGATCCCTACGACTTCGGTCAGGTAGCGGCCGCCAACGCGCTCAGCGACGTCTATGCGATGGGAGGCGAGCCACTCACGGCGCTCTCGATCGTTGGGTGGCCGACCGGCAAGCTCCCGCTGGAGGTCCTCTCCGACATCCTTCGAGGGGGACAGGACAAGGTGCATGAGGCCGGGGCCTCCCTCGTCGGCGGGCACACGATCACCGACGACGAGGTCAAGTTCGGCCTCTCGATCACCGGACGCGTGCACCCCGACCGGATCCTCGCCAACGCCAACGCGCGCCCGGGTGACGTGCTCGTCCTGACGAAGCCACTCGGCACCGGGCTCGTGGCGACGGCGGTCAAGCGCGAGCAGGCGGTGCCCGGCGCCGAGGCGGCGATGGTGGCGTCGATGAAGCGGCTCAACCGTGAAGCCTCGGTGGCGGCACTCGAGGTCGGCGCACGCTGCGCCACCGACGTCACCGGCTTCGGGCTGCTGGGACACGCGTGGCACATCGCACGAGCCAGCAACGCGTCGCTGCGCATCTCCCCGTCGTCACTCCCGATCCTCCCCGGTGCGGCGGAGGCACTCGCCGCCGGCATCCGGACGGGCGGCGCCGAGCGCAACGACGCATTTCTCGCCGGCGACGTGGCGTGGGGGGCGACGACGGCTGAAGCGCGTGCACTGCTCGTCGATCCACAGACCTCCGGCGGCCTCCTCGTGGCGGTCCCGGTCGCGCGGGTGGCGGACTATGTTTCGCGCGTCGTCGGCAGCGTTGCGATCGGCGAGGTGCTTCCGCCCGGGGAACATCGCATCACCCTCGCGGGGTAGTACCGCGCTCCATCGAGCGTCGCGCCGGACGAGAGGGTGGCCAGCTCCCAAAGGGGGGCGGATGGGGCCTGGTGGCTTCCGTCGTCTTCAAAACGGCTGTGACCTGACTGCGTCGGGTTTGGTGGGTTCGATTCCCACACGCTCCCGCCAACTCTGCTTTCTCCTGTGTGAGTGCTTCTCCTGCAGCAACATCGTGCCGTGGTTAGCTCGTCCGGCGTTGCTCCCGCAGTGCGGGCGTCGCTGCTGTCGATCGCGGCCTCGCTCATGCTGGCGAGAGCCGCGGGGGCGCAGCACGCAGACTCGGCGCGCGCGGGCGTGAAGCCCCGGCCGGACAGTGCGCGTGTCGCGCCCTCACCGACGCCGGCGTCGCCGGCGGCGACGCCCGCATCGCAACCGCCCGCGCCTTCGCGCCGGCGCGCGCCCACGGTGCGGGATTCGCTCTCCCCGCCCGTGTCACCGGGACGCGCCTTCCTGCTGTCGCTCGCGGTGCCTGGGCTCGGACAATCGCGCCTCAACCGCCCCACCGCTGGCGCGGTCTACTTCACGTCGGAAGCCGTCTGGTTGGCGATGCTCGGCAAGGCGGCGAACGACCTGCGCATCGCCAAGGCGCATGCGCGCGACGTGATCGTCAACACGTACGACATCGATCCGGTCACCGGCGCGCCGAAGATCGACGCGAACGGCAAGTACGTGGTGAAGGACACGCTGCGCAGCAAGTACGCGGATCCGACCGAGACGAGTGGAGGGCTCGGAGGCCAGCAGCAGCAACAGCGCAGCCGCGTCAAGGCGCGACGCCTTCACTTCGAGGACTGGATCGCGATGCTGGTCTTCAACCACCTGTTCTCGGGGGCGGACGCGTTCGTGTCCTCGCAGTTGTGGGACCTGCCCGCCCAGGTGGAGATGCGCGCCCTGCCGCGGGGGACGGGGATCGGGCTCTCGATTCCATTTCGTTAGGCGCGTATCGTCGCTCCGCGTCGGCGGAGGTGCGTCAGCGAAAGCGCGTCAGGTCGCGGGTCCGTCCGGCGCGGGGCGGCCGGATTCGCGGCGCGGCTCGCGCCGTAGCAGGTCCGATCCGGGCCCCGACTGCGTGATGCGGAAGCGCCGCAGTTCCACGCCATCATCGCCAATTCGCAGGAACGTCGAGTCGCCCAGCCAGGTCCCGGCGTTGGCATAGACGCCGCCCCCCGGGGCGCGCTCCACGTCGGGGACGTGCGAGTGACCGAAGATCAGCAGCTGCAACGTTGGGTCGGCCGCGAGGTCGCGCATCGCCACCGCGTGCAGGCCGGCGCCGCCGTCCTTTGCCCGGTAGGTGCGGCTGGCGTGCGACGAACCCAACGCCAAGCGCGACGCAAGGTCCGGGTGCAACCAGCGGAACGCGTGGATGGCAAGGCCGTTCCGCAGGACGCTGCGAAGCGCGCGGTACTTCCGGTCCTCCGCGTCCCGCAGGCCGTCCCCGTGGTCGATGCGCGTGGCCCACCCGTCGATCTCCCCCCGCCAGGTGCCGACCACGTACGCAACCCCGACATCCTTGCGCAGGACGTCGCCGCCCCAGCAGTCGTGGTTGCCGGCAATCCACGTGACCTGAACCCCGGCGTCCGCCAGGTCGGCCAGCGCGGCCAGGACCCGGTAGCCGGCCCGTGGTATGACGTGCTTCCACTCGAACCAGAAATCGAACAGGTCGCCGTTGATCACGAGCGACCGGGCGTCGCGCCGGATGTCGCGGAGAAAGGCGATCAGCAACCGCTCGGCGTCGCGGTCGGCGACCCCGAGATGCGCGTCGGAGATGACGTAGCACGGAGATGGGAGCACGCGCCGAACTTAGGGGAGTGTCGCTCCCTTTACAAAGGCTGGCGGCGCAAGCATCTTCGCGCCGACTGCGATTCCCAGAAGGGGGACGGATGGCACAGAGTGCGCTCGGACTCATCGAGACCAAGGGGCTCGTCGGCGCGATCGAAGCTGCCGACGCGATGGTGAAGGCAGCGAACGTTCGCCTCATAGGGAAAGAGAAGGTCGGCGGCGGCTACGTCACCGTCTTCGTGCGAGGCGACGTCGGAGCCGTGAAGGCCGCCACCGACGCCGGGGCCGCCGCCGCCGAACGGGTCGGTGAACTCGTATCGGTGCACGTCATCCCGCGCCCGCACGCCGAACTCGAACTGATCCTCCCTCAGGGAGCGCTGGGTGACGCCGGCTGATCGCGGCTGGTCGCTCGATGCACTCGGTCTCGTCGAAACGCGTGGTCTGGTAGGGGCCCTCGAGGCGGCGGATGCAGGGACCAAGGCCGCCGACGTGCGGCTATTGGGGACCGAGCGTGCCGACGCGGGCCTGGTCACGGTCAAGTTCCTGGGAGAGGTCGCCGCCGTGAAGGCAGCCGTCGATGCCGCCGCCGCCGCTGCCCAGCGCGTCGGCCAACTCGTCGCTGTTCACGTCATTCCGCGCCCGCACGAAGAGCTTGGGCCGGTCGCCGAGGACGATGAGGCCAGCGATGCTCCCGTCGCTCGGGAACGACTCGACCGGGAGCAGCTTGAGCAGCTCAAGGTCGTCGAACTGCGCTCCCTCGCGCGCCGAATCGCGGCGTTCCCGCTCAAGGGGCGCGACGTGGCGCGCGCTGGCCGCGATGAACTGCTCGCCGCCTTTCGCGCCCTGAGCCACGGCTGACCGCTCGGCTCCCATGGACGCCGACCTGCACAGCATCCAGGAAGCGCGCGACCTCGTCGCCCGGGCGGCGCAGGCGCAACGCGTGTTTTCGCAGGCGTCGCAGGAGCAGGTCGATCGCATCGTCGAGGCGATGGGTACCGCGGCATCGCGCGCCTCGGAGTCGCTCGCTCGCATGGCGGTCGACGAGACACGGATGGGTGTCTTCGAGCACAAGGTCATCAAGAACCGATTCGCCTCGGAGCTGCTGCTCGAGTACATCCTGCCGATGCGCACCGTGGGTGTCCTGCGCGAAGATCCACGGCGCCGGGTGCGCGAGCTCGCCGTCCCCATGGGCGTCGTTGGCGCCATCATCCCCACCACGAATCCCACCTCGACGGCGATCTACAAGGCGCTCATCGCGGTCAAGGCACGCAACGCCATCGTCATGTCGCCGCACCCGCGCGCCGTGCGCTGCACCGTCGAGGCGGGACGATTGCTCGAGACGGCGGCGCAGTCGGCCGGTGCACCTGCCGGATTGGTCAACGTGATGACCACGCCTTCGCTCGAGGGGACCAACGCGTTGATGCGACACCGTGAGACCGCCGTCCTCCTCGCAACCGGTGGGTCCGACATGGTCCGGGCGGTCTATACAGCGGGGAAGCCTGCGTACGGCGTTGGCCCTGGCAACGTGCCGTCCATCATCGAGCGCACCGCCGACCTCCCAAAGGCGGTGGCCGACGTCGTGGACGGCAAGACCTTCGATGCGGGCGTCCTGTGTTCGTCGGAAAACTCGGTCGTGGTGGACGCCCCGGTCGCCACGCGCGTACGAGCGCTGTTCGCGGCCGAGCGCGGTCACTTCTGCACGCCCGACGAGAAGCGACGCCTCGAGCGCTACATGATTCCGGCGACGGGGAAGGGGATCAATCCCGACGTCGTCGGACAGCAACCGGGCGAGATCGCCCGGCGCGCCGGTTTCGAGGTGTCGCCTGGCTGCAAGCTCCTCATCGTCGAGCTCACCGGGGTCGGCCGCGAGGATCCACTCTCCCGCGAGAAGCTGTGTCCGGTCCTCGGCTTCTACGTCGAGGATGGGTGGGAGCGCTGCTGCGAGCGGGCCATCGAGTTGCTGCAGTATGGCGGCATGGGGCACTCGTTAGGAATTCACTCGCGGGACGACGCCGTCATCGACCGCTTCTTCCGAGAGAAGCCCGCGTTTCGCATCATCGTCAACTCGAACACGGCGATCGGCGCGGTGGGGTATACGACCGGTTTCGCCCCGGCGCTCACGCTGGGACCGGGGTCGTGGGGCGGGAGCATCACCTCGGACAACATCACGCCGTTGCACCTGCTCAACATCAAGCGCATGGGGGAGGAGGTGCGCCAATACCGCGATCCGTTGCGCGATCGCGTGGTGGGGGCGGCGCACGCTGCCGACCTCGCGCCGCCATCCGTCGTCGCGGGCACCGTGCTGGGCGCGCGTGCGCACGCTCCCGCGCGAGGCGCCGAGTTTGACGTCTCGCGCATCGTGGACGACTTCCTGTCGGGCGTTCGAGAGGGGGGGCGATGACTCCCGACGAGCGCGAGCGACTCGCCGTACTCATCGCCGCGGAGTTGGCACGCACCCAGGCGAGTGCGGGACGCCGCGCCTCGCCGGCTCCCGAGGTGGAGGGCCGTGGATCGCCGGCGCGAGGAGCCACCTGGCTCCCTCTCCCCGTGCGCCCCGATCCCCCGGCGCGTGTGGACGAACCGCCACCATGGAGTGGCGCTGCTCAATCGTTAGGCGATGTTGCCCCGGTGCGCGCGCCGTCTCCATCGCCTCACCGAGCGGACGTCGCGGAGGCGACGGCTGCGGTGCGCGCCGCGGCGGCCGGACAGCATCTGCATCGCGAGTCGACGGACACGGCATCGTCGGTCCAGGCGTACGCGCAGGAATCGCGTGTGGCACGCCGCGGCGCGGCGGCCCGACTGGCACGCGGTGAGGTGATGGTTCCCGTGGGCGTGTCGCGCCGCCACGTGCACCTCTCCGAGGCGCACGTCCGCGCCCTCTTCGGTACCGCCGCCCTCGAGGTCGAGCGGTACATCCGCCAGCCCGGTCAGTTCGCGGCGGCGCAGCGCGTCGATGTCGTGGGCCCAAAGGGGACGATCGCCGGCGTGCGGGTGGTGGGACCGGCGCGTGGCGCCACGCAGGTCGAACTGGCCCGGAGTGACGCGTCGCGCCTTGGGATCGATCCGCCCCTCGCCGCGAGCGGATCGCTGGACGAGTCGTTAGGCGGCGTCTCGCTCGTGGGCCCGCACGGACGCGTGGTGCTCGAGCGCGGTGTCATCATCGCCGCGCGACACCTGCACACCTCCGTCTCGGACGCGCGGCGGTGGGGCATGCGCGACGGAGATCGCCTCGACATCCGCTGCGGCGAGGGGGCGCGCGCGGTGACCTGGCACGACGTCCTCGTGCGGGCGGGGGAGGCGCACGCGACGGAATTCCACCTCGACGAGGATGAGGCTCACGCCGCGGGCGTGACGACGGCCGACTCCGCTCGCATCGTGGGGTGGCGCGAACGGGCCACCACCCGCCGCCCACTCGTGACGGAGCGCGACGTCGTCGAACTGGCACGCCACGGACAACCGCTCCCGCACGGCGCAATGCTCACGCCAGCTGCCCGTGATCGCGCGCGCGCCCTGGGGGTCGAGTTGCCATGACGCCATCGAGGCCGCACTTCGACGTCGAACTCCGCGTGCGCTATGCCGAAACCGACCAGATGGGTGTGGTGTACCACTCCGAATATCTGGTGTGGTGCGAGGTGGGGCGCACCGAGTACATCCGTGCACTCGGACTGCCGTACGCGGAGATGGAACGGCGCGGCGCCCTCCTCGCCGTCGCTGACGCCTCCTTGCGCTACCACGGTTCGGCGCGCTACGACGACCTGATCCGCGTCGAGACAACGCTCGCGGACGTGAAGTCGCGCGCCATCACCTTCGACTACCTCATCCGCCACGTGCAATCAGGGGCCCGATTGGTGACCGCGCGCACAATGCTCGTCTCGCTCGACCGGGATGGTCGCCCCGCCCCCATCCCGGCGGACGTGCGTGAACTGTTGGAGCGGGCGAAGCGAGACGGCGTCTGATGCAGCGGTCATTTGCTCGGCGCCGCGGGTTGGCGACCGCCGTGCACATCGTCGCGATGATCACCACCATGCTGGGCACCGTCGGCTGCGCGCCCAAGGTGCGCCCGCTCGCCGGAGTCCCGTATCCGCAGCGCATCCCAGAAACGCCACTCCCAGATGGTCACGCGCGACTCGTCTTTCGATGGGAGTACGGGGACCCGATCTTCTCCGCGCGCGGCGAAGGGGTGGCTCGCATCGCGCCGCCTGACTCCGTTCGCCTGGACTTCTTCGCGGATGGCAACCTCGGGGGAGGCTACGCGATCCTGATCGGCGACCGCCTCGCAACCCCGGCGAACGACGATGCGGTTCGCTATCTTCCCCCGGTCCCGCTCCTCTGGGCCGCCCTGGGGCGCCTCCAGGTCTCGGGACGCGACACGGTGGCCGTTGTTGCGCTGGATACCCTGCGCGCGGACATCGGACGTTCACCCGTATGGCGCGCGGCCTTCAGCGGATCTTCGCTTGTCGCCTTGCAGCGTATCGATGGCCATCGACTCCGCGAGGCGGTCCGTCGTGATTCGACCGTCATCA
This sequence comes from Gemmatimonadaceae bacterium, assembly GCA_046327755.1. Classification (GTDB taxonomy): domain Bacteria; phylum Gemmatimonadota; class Gemmatimonadetes; order Gemmatimonadales; family Gemmatimonadaceae; genus SCN-70-22. The sequence goes on along the minus strand of JAXLXW010000003.1, from coordinate 613,637 downwards.
GCTATCGCAACTACGGCTCCCGCCGACGCCTCACGCTCACCCTCCTTCGACGCATCGCCGACCCGCCGTACGATGAAGCGATTTGGCATCACTAGTCTCGCGCTCGTGCTCACCCTCGCCTTCAGCGGGTGCCTCTACTCGCTGTCGGGCGGCGGAGGGTTGCCGAAGCATGTGCGCACGGTGGCCGTGGTGCCGTTCGAGAACGAGACCGTGAGCCCCGAGCTCACCGGCGAGTTGCACCAGGAGTTGCGAAAGGGGATGATGGATCGGCTCGGACTTCGAGACGCCAACGAGCAGCGCGCACACGCTGTCGTCACGGGGAAGATCACGTCGTACGAGGTCGATGTCCCGGTGTCGTTCTCCGCCGACCCCAATCGCGCCACGTCCGCACGCCGCCGATTGCAGCTGAAGGTCGATGTGAAGATCACGGACCAGACGACGGGGAAGGTTCTCTACGAGCGCGCGGGGGTCAGCGCGGAAGGCGAGTACGCGGAGCGGGAGGAGGCCGCTGGGCGCAAGCAGGCCATCCAGCGCATCGTGAACGAGATCATCGAGGGGGCGCAATCCCAGTGGTGACCACGCGGCGTGGGGCAGGGAAGCTCGGGTGTCTCTTCTCGCTGCTCATCGCGGTGACGGTCGTGTATTTCGGCGTCAATATTGGCGAGGTGTACTGGCGCTTCTACGAGTATCAGGACGCCATGCAGCAGGAGGTTCGCTTCGCGCGGTCTCGGACGGACGAGGACATCGTGCGCCACCTGCGGGCGCTGGTCGATTCCATCGGGCTTCCCGAGGATGCGGGACGCGTGCGGGTGCGCCGGACGCAGCGCAGCATCTCCATCTCGAGCGAGTATTCGGAGCACGTGGAGCTCCCGATCTTCGTGCGGGAGTTCCGCTTCCAGCCGAAGGCCAACGGGGACCTGTGAGGGAACTGGACCCTGCGTCCCGCATCCTGTCGCTCCGTCAGGCGCAAGCGTGGCGCGCGGAGCAGCGGGGGCGCGTGGTCTTCACGAACGGCGTCTTCGACCTGCTGCACCCGGGGCACGTGGACGTTCTGCGCGCCGCGCGCGAACAGGGCGACGCCTTGATCGTTGGACTCAATAGCGATGCCTCCGTGCGGCGCCTCAAGGGCCCCGAGCGCCCCGTGCGTTCCGAGGCCGAGCGTGCCTACGTTCTGGCGGCACTCCGCTGCGTCGATGTTGTCACCGTCTTTGATGAAGACACGCCGCTTGCGCTGGTGCGTGCCGTGCTTCCCGATGTCATCGTCAAGGGCGGCGACTATTCCGAGGACACCGTCGTCGGTGCGCGCGAGGTGCGCGCGCGCGGGGGGACCGTCGTCATAGTCCCCCTGACCCCCGGTCAGTCCACCACTTCCATCATCGAGAAACTGCGTGCCCAACGAAGTTCCGTCCCGCCGTGATCGCGCGTTGAGCGCGCTGCGCCCTGTCACCCTCGAGCGCGGCGCTGTGCGCAACGCGGAGGGGTCGTGCCTCGTCTCGTTCGGCAACACCAAGGTCCTCTGTGCCGTCACGGTGGAGGATTCCGTCCCTGGATGGCGGAAGGGGAGCGGTCAGGGCTGGATGACCGCCGAGTACTCGATGCTCCCGCGGGCCACGAACACTCGTACCTCGCGCGAACGGTCGCAGCTTGGGGGCCGGACGCAGGAGATCCAGCGCCTCATCGGGCGTAGCCTGCGTGCCATGATCGATGACTTCTCGTTCGGCGAATACACCTTGCGCGTGGACTGCGACGTGCTCGATGCCGACGGGGGAACGCGGACGGCTTCGATCACCGGCGCCTGCGTGGCAGCGGTCGACGCGTATGCCTGGATGGTCCGTTCCGGGCGCATCGCGGCGTCACCGGTGCGCCGGCGGGTGGCGGCGGTAAGTGTCGGGATCATCGATGGTGCGCCACGGCTCGACCTGGCGTACGAGGAAGATGTGCGCGCGGCGGTCGACATGAACGTCGTCATGACGAGTGAGGGGCGGTTTGTCGAGGTGCAGGGGACGGGCGAACACTCGGCATTCGATCGCGCGGAACTCGACCTGCTGGTGTCGCTCGCGGCCGATGGCATTCGGCAGTTGGACTCGATGCAGCTCGAGGCCCTCACGGCTCCGCTTCCGTGAGCGTCGCGGGGCGCTTCCTCGAACGACGCCTCCTGCTCGCGACCCGCAGCGCCGGCAAGTTGCGCGAGCTCGCCCCGCTGCTGCGCGAGGCGGGGTATGTCCCCGTAGACCTCGAAACGGCGGGAATACCGGAGGCCCCCGAGGAGGACGCGATCGAGGCGCACGACACGTTCGAAGCCAACGCGCTGGCCAAGGCGCGGCACTTCTTCTCGATCAGCGGCATTCCAACGCTAGCTGACGATTCCGGCCTCTGCGTGGATGCCTTGGGCGGTCGCCCGGGGGTTCGGAGCAAGCGATGGTCGGGGCGTCGCGACCTCTCCGGGCTCGCGCTTGACGATGCCAACAACGCGACGTTGCTCGCGGCCCTATCGCCTGCCGCGTCGCGTGAGGCGGCGTATGTGTGCGCCGCCGCGTACGTCGATGACGAGCGCGAGGTGGTTCGCCGTGGTGAGGCTCGTGGGACGATCCTCGCGGCCCCCCGGGGAACGGGAGGCTTCGGATACGATCCGTACTTCGTGTCGCAGGAGTTGGGGCGGACCTTCGCGGAAGTGTCGCGCGAAGAGAAGGCGAGCGTCAGTCATCGAGCGCGCGCCATCCGCGCGGTCCTCGCGGTGCTGGCGGGGGGACGTTGACAATGGGCTGCACGCGGCTACAATTCCGTCTCCCCAGCGGGGCGTAGCGTAGCCCGGTATCGCGCCTGCTTTGGGAGCAGGAGGTCGCCGGTTCAAATCCGGCCGCCCCGACTTCGCAGGGATACCGTCCGAGTGCGGCCGGTCGAAGCGCCAGTAGCTCAGTTGGATAGAGCGGCAGCCTTCTAAGCTGTAGGTCGGGGGTTCGATTCCCTCCTGGCGCACCAGTGGCGATTCACATTCGCTCCCTTAGCTCAATTGGCAGAGCAAGCGACTCTTAATCGCTAGGTTGATGGTTCAAGTCCATCAGGGAGCATGATCAGGCGGGCTGCCGGGAACGGCAGCCCGTTCTGTTTTTGGGGAGGGGAGTGGGAGCCGCGTGTTTTGTTGGCGGGACGGTTGACGATAGGGCTTGCGTGAGAGTGAGCAAGCGTTTATTTGTTCTGTCTCCCCGGAACACTGCCTACCCAATCGGGTAGGTGAGGGGAGAGCAGAAAGGGCCTTGACGAACGGCGAGCTGTTCAGTACAATTCAAGGCTGTCGCAAACGCGACAACAACGCTGATTGAAAATCGAGTTGAGCGTGAAGTGTGCGAGGCGGACTCGTCGAACCGATGCTCGTCAGGGTGTCGGGGAGAGTTTACTGACGTACATAACGTGATTCGGACGGTTGGTGCGCTGAGGCGTATCAACTCGAACGATGGAGCTATTGTCGAATTCTCTTGGAGAGTTTGATCCTGGCTCAGGACGAACGCTGGCGGCGTGCTTAACACATGCAAGTCACGGGGGGCCCGCAAGGGTCAACCGGCGAACGGGTGCGTAACACGTGAGCGACCTGCCCAGTTGCGGGGGATAGCCGGCCCAACGGCCGGGTAATACCGCATACGCTTCCTTGGGGGCATCCCTGGGGAAGGAAACCTACGGGGCGATTGGAGGGGCTCGCGGCCTATCAGCTAGTTGGTGCGGTCACGGCGCACCAAGGCGATGACGGGTAGCTGGTCTGAGAGGATGGCCAGCCACATTGGGACTGAGAGACGGCCCAGACTCCTACGGGAGGCAGCAGTGGGGAATCTTGCGCAATGGCCGAAAGGCTGACGCAGCGACGCCGCGTGGAGGATGACGCCCTTCGGGGTGTAAACTCCTGTTGCCCGGGACGAATGCCCCTTTCGAGGGGAGTGACGGTACCGGGTGAGGAAGCACCGGCTAACTCTGTGCCAGCAGCCGCGGTAATACAGAGGGTGCGAGCGTTGTCCGGAATCACTGGGCGTAAAGGGCGCGTAGGCGGCTCGGTAAGCGTGTGGTGAAAGCCCGGGGCTCAACCCCGGGTCGGCCATGCGAACTGTCGAGCTGGAGCACGGTAGAGGCACATGGAATTCCGGGTGTAGCGGTGGAATGCGTAGAGATCCGGAAGAACACCGGTGGCGAAGGCGGTGTGCTGGGCCGTAGCTGACGCTGAGGCGCGACAGCGTGGGGAGCAAACAGGATTAGATACCCTGGTAGTCCACGCCGTAAACGATGGGCACTAGGTCCTTGGGGGAGCGACCCCGTGAGGGCCGGCGCTAACGCATTAAGTGCCCCGCCTGGGGAGTACGGCCGCAAGGCTGAAACTCAAAGGAATTGACGGGGGCCCGCACAAGCGGTGGAGCATGTGGTTTAATTCGACGCAACGCGAAGAACCTTACCTAGGCTTGACATGGCCGGGAAAGCCGGGGGAAACCCTGGCCCCTCTTCGGAGTCCGGTCACAGGTGCTGCATGGCTGTCGTCAGCTCGTGTCGTGAGATGTTGGGTTAAGTCCCGCAACGAGCGCAACCCTTGTCACTAGTTACCAGCGGGTAAAGCCGGGCACTCTAGTGAGACTGCCGGTGCCAAACCGGAGGAAGGTGGGGACGACGTCAAGTCATCATGGTCCTTACGTCTAGGGCTACACACGTGCTACAATGGACGGGACAACGGGTTGCGAAGCCGCAAGGTGGAGCCAATCCCCCAAACCCGTCCTCAGTTCGGATTGTCGTCTGCAACTCGACGGCATGAAGCTGGAATCGCTAGTAATCGCGGATCAGCTACGCCGCGGTGAATACGTTCCCGGGCCTTGTACACACCGCCCGTCACGCCATGGAAGCGGCGAGTGCCCGAAGTCCGTGCCGGAACCCTCACGGGACCAAGCGGCCGAAGGCAAGCGTCGTGACTGGGGCGAAGTCGTAACAAGGTAGCCGTAGGGGAACCTGCGGCTGGATCACCTCCTTAACGGAGCCGCGCGAGTAGATCGCCGAGGGCCTGCCCTCCCGATCGAATGCCGCTCTCGTAGTCGCACGTCTCGACACTTACGCTCAAACTCGATTCTCAGATACGCCAGGCCGCGCGGCCGCAACGCCACGCGCCCTGGTTCGCTGATTGACAACGGATGGTTGTGTGATCGTGGGACAAACGCATGCGTGCATCGCAAGATGCCGCATGGGATTTGGATCTCACTAGTGACACAATTCGCATAGCAAGTAAAGAATTGTTTCACTCGTGTAGTAGATCGCGCGTGCTCTGCTTGACGGAGAAATGGGTCAAGCGAGCGAAAGCATGTGGGGGATGCCTGGGCACACAGAGGCGATGAAGGCCGTGGTAAGCTGCGATAAGCTCGGGGGAGTGGCACACACGCGGTGATCCCGAGATGGCCGAATGGGGCAACCCGGCGGACCGTGAGGTCCGTCACGCCGAAAGGCGAGCGAACCCTGGGAACTGAAACATCTCAGTACCGGGAGGAAGAGAAATCAACCGAGATGCCCGGAGTAGCGGCGAGCGAAAGGGGCAGAGCCCAAACCGGTCTCCTTGTGGGGCCGGGGTTGTAGGACCCACGGACGGAGCCAGTTAACGAATTGAAGTCCCCTGGAACGGGGCGCCAGAGACGGTGACAGCCCGGTAGATGAAGAGCGCTGGCCCAGTGGAGTTCCTGAGTAACGCCCGACTCGCGAAATCGGGCGTGAAGCTGGGGGGACCACCCTCCAAGGCTAAAGACTCCTGTGTGACCGATAGTGGACGAGTACCGTGAGGGACAGGTGAAAAGCACCCCTGGGCGGGGAGTGAAAGAGATCCTGAAACCACATGCTTACAAGCGGTAGGAGGCGGGGCGGGGGCAACCTTCGTCACTGCTGACTGCGTGCCTTTTGCATTATGATCCGGCGAGTTACTCCTCAGGAGCGAGGCTAAGCGGCTCAGCCGCGGAGTCGGAGCGAAAGCGAGTCCTGTCACGAGGGCGACTGGAGTTCCTGGGGGTAGACCCGAAGCCAGGGCGATCTACCCATGAGCAGGGTGAAGCTGAGGTAACACTTAGTGGAGGCCCGCACCGGTATGGGTTGAAAACCGTTCGGATGACTTGTGGGTAGGGGTGAAAGGCCAATCAAGCCTGGAGATAGCTGGTTCTCCCCGAAATCTATTGAGGTAGAGCCTCGCGGCGTGTGAGCAGGGGGTAGAGCGACTGGATGGGCGCGGGCTGGCGAAGCTGGTACCAACCCCAACCAAACTCCGAATACCTGTTTCATGGACCGCGGGAGGCAGTCGCTGAGCGATAATGTCCAGCGGCGAGAGGGAAAGAACCCAGAGCCACAGCTAAGGTCCCAGAGTGGCCGCTGAGTATAGCGAAGGATGTGTCCCTGCCGTGACAACTGGGAGGTTGGCTTAGAAGCAGCCATTCCTTGAAAGAGTGCGTAATAGCTCACCAGTCCAGCGGGGATGCGCCGAGAATGGTCGGGATTAAGCGGCCCACCGAAGCTTGGCCTTCTAGCATTGCTAGAGGGGTAGGGGAGCGTTCCGCGTGCAGTGAAGGGGGGGTGGAAACCAACCCCTGGAGCGAGCGGAAGTGAGGATGCCGGAATGAGTACGCGCAAACGAGAGTGAAAACCTCTCGCACCGAAAGCCCAAGGGTTCCTGCGCCATGGCAATCAGCGCAGGGTGAGGCGGGTCCTAAGACGAGGCCCCAGAGGCGTAGTCGATGGGAAGCCGGTCAAGATTCCGGCCCCGCCTGGGACGCGATGAACCGATCAGGGACCGTGGAACGAAGCAGCAGCGGCTATGTGGAGGGCCGTTCAACCGCGTAGGTCGCAAGGCCGAGACGGGAGTACGAGGCCGCGGGGCAACCCAAGGTCAAGTGCTGTGGAGTCGACACGCGAGAAAAGCTGGTCGGGGAGCAACTCAGGCGTCCGTACCGTAAACCGACACAGGTGGGCGAGGCGAGAAGCCTCAGGTGCACGAGTGAGACGTGGTCAAGGAACTCGGCATAATGATCCCGTAACTTCGGAAGAAGGGATGCCCCTTTTGGTGACCCGCACAGGGAAGCTGGGGGGGGCCGCAGAGAATCGGCCCAAGCGACTGTTTAGCAAAAACACAGGTGCGTGCCAAGCCGCGTAAGGCGCCGTATACGCACTGACGCCTGCCCGGTGCCGGAAGGTTAAGGGGAGAGGTTAGCCGCAAGGCGACGCCTTGAGCCGAAGCCCCGGTAAACGGCGGCCGTAACTATAACGGTCCTAAGGTAGCGAAATTCCTTGTCGGGTAAGTTCCGACCTGCACGAATGGCGTAACGACTTGGGCACTGTCTCGACCACGCGCTCGGCGAAATTGCAGTCTCGGTGAGGATTCCGAGTCCCCGCGACAGGACAAAAAGACCCCATGCACCTTTACTGTAGCTTGCCATTGGACGTTGTTTCGAACTGTGTAGCATAGGTGGGACCCGGTGAGGCCAGGGCGCTAGCTTTGGCGGAGGGGCCAGTGAAATACCACCCTGCTCGACACGACGTCCTCACCAGCCTGCGCACACCGCAGGTGGGACCGTGGCAGGTGGGCAGTTTGACTGGGGCGGTCGCCTCCGAAACAGTAACGGAGGCGCGCGAAGGTTGGCTCAGCGCGGACGGTACTCGCGCTTCTAGAGTGTAACGGCACAAGCCAGCCTGACGGGGAGACCGACGGGTCGACCCGCCACGAAAGTGGGCCGTAGTGATCCGGTAGCCCGGGGTGGAACGGCTATCGCGCAACGGATAAAAGGTACGCTGGGGATAACAGGCTTATCGCGCCCGAGAGTTCACATCGACGGCGCGGTTTGGCACCTCGATGTCGGCTTGTCACATCCTGGGGCTGGAGAAGGTCCCAAGGGTCCGGCTGTTCGCCGGTTAAAGTGGCACATGAGCTGGGTTCAGAACGTCGTGAGACAGTTCGGTCTGTATCCGTCGTGGGCGTTGGAGTGTTGAGGAATGCGGACTCTAGTACGAGAGGACCGAGTCGGACGATCCGCTCGTGTCCCGGTTGTCCCGCCAGGGGCAACGCCGGGTAGCGATGATCGGTGGCGATAACCGCTGAACGCATCTAAGTGGGAAACGCCGTCCAAGATGAACACTCCCTGGGGCCATGAGCCCCCTCAAGGGCCGGAGGAGACGACTCCGTCGATAGGCCGCCCGTGGACGCCCAGCAATGGGCTCCGAGCGCAGCGGTCCTAATCGCCCGTGCGGCTTGACTCACCCAATTCAAGACTCGCAGAACACGCAAAATCGAAAGATCCAATTACCACGATCACCAACATCCGCTGTCGATCGCTTCTTCGCGTCGCGATCCTGGCAGCACCACGCGCTCGAACACTCAGCGTCCTCCGGGTTCCGGGGCGGCGACGAGACGAGCACAAATGCCATGATCACACGCAATTGCAGGTCACAGTTCGCTGGCGACTAGAGCGTAGGGGCCACACCCGTTCCCATTCCGAACACGGTCGTTAAGCCCTACAGCGCCGATGGTACTCCGATCGAGAGATCGCGGGAGAGTAGGCCGTCGCCGGCACCCCTTCGCGGGCCCCATGGATTCCCCATGCGGCCCGCGTTCTGTTTTCGGTGTACTTTCCATCATGACTCGCGCCGGTATCGCCACCGTCGTCGGACGCCCTAACGCCGGGAAGTCGACGCTCCTCAATCGACTAATCGGTGAGAAGCTGGCCATCACCAGCCCGAAACCGCAGTCCACGCGCAAGCGCGTCGTCGGAATCCTCACCCGGCCCGACGCGCAGCTGATCATCCACGACACCCCCGGACTCCTGCATCCGCGCTACGCCCTGCACCGGGCGATGCGAAGCGAGGCACTGGCTGCCCTCGATGATGCGGATGTCATCGCGTACCTCGTGGATGGTTCGCGCGGCGACGTGCAACCGCTCGTCGAGGTGGCGCGGCTTGATGCACCGCCACGCGCCCCGGTACTGGTAGTGGTCAACAAGGCCGATCTCCTCACTGCCGAGCAACGGGCGCGCCTCGCTGCCGCGAATCCCGAGGCCATCTTCGTCTCGGCGACGACCGGAGAGGGGATCGAGGATCTGGAGTCGCGACTGGTCGCGGCGCTGCCCGAAAGCCCGTTCCTCTACGATCGTGAGGACATCGCCACACAGAATCTCCGCTTCTTCGTCGAGGAACTCGTGCGCGAGACGGCACTCGAGCAGCTCGAGGACGAAGTGCCCTACAGCATCGCCTGCGAGGTTGAGGAGTTCCGAGAAGATCGCGATCCGGTGTACATTCGCACCGTCGTGTTCGTCGAACGCGAGAGCCAGAAGCACATCGTGATCGGTCGTGATGGCGAGCGAATCCGGGCGATCGGGACGGCAGCACGCGCGAAGATCGAGGCGCTCGTTGGAGCACGGATCTTTCTCGATCTCTGGGTGAAAGTGCTCGATGACTGGCGGCGCAACGAGCGCTCGCTCAAGAGGTTCGGATTCGTGATTCCCGAGGATTCTGCGTCGTGACGCTCTCCCCTCAGCTCCTTGCCGTCTTGGTCTGTCCGCGCTGCAAGGGGGCGCTGGAACACCGTGAACAGGAGGCGGTACTCCTTTGTCCGGCGTGCAGGCTCCGCTATCCCATCCGCGACGGAATTCCCATCATGCTCACTGATGAGGCGACGCCCGCGTAGGCGCCCCCGTCAGACCGCCCTCCAGTTCCTGATCGGCGCGATGCTCCTCGCGTCGCTCGCCGCGCCGCGTGATGCTCGTGCGCAGAGCGGCACCGCCGATCAGGCGGCGCTCTTCCTCCTGCTCCCGGTTTCCGCGCGGGCGGTTGGCATGGGGCAGGCGATGATGGCCTCGAGCGGGACGGGGGACGGTGTGTGGTGGAATCCCGCCGGCATCGCCCGTATCAAGCGTGGCGACGCCGCACTTCATCACTCGCAGAGTGTCATCGGGACGAGCGAGGCGCTGACGGTCACGGCGGCCTCAAAGGTCCTCGGTGTCGTCGGGATCAGTGGCAACATCCTGGACTTCGGCGGCGACATCCCCGCGGTCGACAACCAGGGGAACGTGGTCGGCAAGATCCTGCCGCGAAACCTTGCCATGATAGGTACTTACGCGAGGACGATCGGAGGTCGTCTCACGGCGGGCATCTCCTACAAGCTCGTCCAGTTTCGATTTGACTGTGAGGGGCTTTGCCCTTCGCTCCCGACTCGTCAGGCCTCGACCAGCGCGCTCGACTTCGGCACCCAGTTTCTGCTGCCGACCCGGCTCCCGATTACCATCGGTGCCGCGGTTCGAAACGTCGGTGTACGAACTCGCGACGATGAGGCGTCGAGCTCCGACCCGCTGCCAACGCGATTGCAGGTGGGGGTCACGGCGCGCTACATGATCCCCAAGCAGTACGCCGAAGACGCCGAACTCGCCGTGTCGGCGGACGTCCTCGACGAGTTTCCCTTGGAGCGTCCACTTCCGCGACTCGGCGGGGAGTTTGCGTGGGAGAAGAAGGCGTTCCTCCGGGCCGGTTACGTGTTCTCGTCCGGATCTACGGAGTCAGGGGGGCCGACGCTCGGCATTGGGTTCGTGGCGCGGCGGCTCGTCATCGACTTCTCCCGCGTCTTCGCTGGGCTTTCGGCGGACGCCGGACAGGCTCCCACCTATCTCTCGCTTCGCGTCACCTTCTGATCGGGGCTTCCCGCGCGGTCGCGGGCGTCGCGTCGCGGCGCTTGATATGGAGCTCCGGCCGCACGCGTCCATCGCCGGATACGCGACCCTCGTCTGTCACGGAACTCCCTGCGGATCGTCTGGTCGAGGAGGGGGAGGGCCGAGTGATCGGATCTTCCCCGGCGTGCGGTCGAGGGTCGACGCGAGAGGGAAGGTGCGGCGACACAAGGATTTGCCCGCTTTGACGAGACCTTTCCCGCCGGGTAACTTGCGCCCGACCCGCTCACCCCGCCCCTAGCGTGCCGCTGCCAACCGCGATGCTGTTCGCCCCGCGAGGTGAGATGCTCCCCGCGGCTGTGGCGGCGTGGGTGCGGGACAGAGGGCTTCCCGTAGGGGAAGTGGCAACGGGCGACGAACTGCTGGCGATAGCGCTGAGGAGTCGCCCGCGCCTCGTGGTGTTCGACGCACGACGGGAATCGGCAGACGCTGACCTCTGGGACGCCTGCCGCCGCCTCAAGTCGGACTCGTTCACTGGAATCGTCCCGGCGGTCGTGCTGGTGGGCACGCAGTCTGGTGCCTTCGAGTGCGCGCTGGCCGCCGGCGCGGATGAGATCCTCCGCGGCGACGTGTCGGACGAGGAAGTCGCCCAGCGCCTCGACCTGCTCTTGCGTCGCTCGGATCGCGACGTCTACGTGCACCCGTCGACGCGGCTGCCCGGGACGGTGGAGATCGAGGGCGAGATCGCCCGACGCATGGGGCGCCTCGAGCTGTTCGCGGTGTGCTACGCCGACCTCGATCACTTCAAGGAGTACAACGACCGCTACAGCTACTACGACGGCGATCGGGTGATTCGACTGCTCGCCAAGCTCCTGCACGATGTCGTGAAGGGAATGTGTGGCGAGCGCGGCTTCGTTGGACACATCGGCGGCGACGACTTCATCTTCATCATTCCGGCAGCGCAGTTGAACGACATCTGCACGGAGATCGTCACCGTCTTCGACATCCTGGTGCCGTACCAGTACTCCGAACAGGATCGCCGGGCCGGCTATTTCTTCGGAAAGGACCGTCGAGGGCAGTTGCACCGCGTACCGCTCATGACACTCTCGATCGGTGTGGTGACGAACGAACGACGCACCTTCCAGACGGCGGCACAGGTCGCGGAACTGGCGACAGAGATGAAGGGGTATGCCAAGACTCTTGCCGGGTCGGTATATACCGTGGATCGTCGGACGGACGCCGTCGCACCCGGAGGGGAGGTGACGCCGCCGCGTCCGCAGCGAACCATCAGCGTGATTGACGAGTCATGAACGTCTCGTGCCCCGAGTGCCATTCCGTTTTTCGCGTCGATCCCGCCAAGGTGACGGGTGCCAACCTGCGCGCCCGGTGCTCGATCTGCGGCGGTCTGATTCCGGTTGGTGCGAGCGTGCGGTGGGCGGACGAGTTCCCGAGTTCGACGTCGCGCGCGCCGGACGTCGAGGTGCGCGCGAACCTCGAGCGGCCGACGCCCGCCGCCACGCGCGTGCATGCGCCAGAGCCGCCAGCTGCAGGGCCGGCGTGGGCGCCAACCCCGCCGTATGCGCCGCCGAGTGTTGCAGCTGACGCGACGCCGCCGGCCACGCCGTCGATCCACGCCCTCCCGACGCGATCGTTGGGGGAATCGTTAGGTACGGGCGGGTCGGCTTCCCCGTCCTCGCCGGCGGTGCCCCCTGTGTCGCCCGTGCCGGCGGCCGCGTTCGCTCCCGTGGCTCCCTCTGCGCCGGTTCGTCGCCCGACCCCGGTCACGCCGGCGCTCGGCACCCCACTCGTGGGGCCGGGGGGCGTCGTCCCGTCGGCGCAGAGCCCTGCCGGGTCGCGTCCCACGCCAACGACCCCGTTCGCTCCGGCGGCTCCTCATGCGACGGATGCGACGTTCGCCTCCCCTTCGCCGGCGGCGCTTCCCGCGCCCGAGTCGCCCCCGTCGCCTCGCGTCGCGGTTCCGCCCTTCTCGTCGACCTCGCCCGCGTCCGCACCCTTCGCCGCGCCGTCCGTGGCTCCGTCCCTGGCGCCGCCCGTGGCTCCGCCATTCGCTCCGCCAGTTGCGCCGGCGTCCACCCCGTCGCCTGCGATGCTGGCGGCGGCTCCGTCTTCGCCGGTAGCTGGAGTAGCTGCGTCGAGCGCCGCGCCGGCCTCCGTCGCGCCGCCGAGTTCAGCCGCGCCTTCGAGTACGCCACCCCGGCGGCCGATCAACCCGTTCCTCTCCAACGATCCGAACCAGAAGGCGCGGCGCCTCGCGCGTGCGCTGGTGTCGGACATGGTCGCGTACCACCCGCAGAAGCGCGAGGAAGGGGCTCGCGCCGGCACCCTCAAGCAGCTCTTTCGCGAGGAGATCAAGAAGAGCTATGAGGAGTACGTCGAGCAGGTGGGGCGTGAGTTCGCCGAGAGCACGACGCACTTCCAGGAAGCGCTGAATGACGTGCTGGCCGGGGGGAAGCGACTGTTTTAGGCACGGCGCGACATCGCGCGGGGTAGAAGGTCCGCGCGGAGACGGCTATCTTCGAGTGCAGCAGGGCACACACCGGACGGGCCGTTCTCCGCAGGGGAGAGCGGCTCGACTCACATGCGGACTCGCGGAGAGCAGACACCGATGGCCGACACCGAACGCGCGCGCACCCTCGCCGGATACGACGAGCGGTTGACCGAGCTGCGGAGGTATCTTTGACCTCGCCGGAAAGCGCGAGAGCCTAACGGCGCTTGAACACCAGATGACGGGCGCCGGGTTCTGGGACGATCAGGACCGTGCGCGCGACGTGGTGCAGCGAGTCAAGACGCTGAAAGGGTGGATCGAACCGTTCGACCGGATCGAGGGACGCGTGCGCAGCGCGGCTGAACTCGACGAACTGTTGGCGGCGGAACCCGACGAGGAGATGCGGCGGGACCTCGACCAGGAGACGGCGTCGATCGAGTCGTCGCTGCGGGAGTACGAGCTTCGCTCGCTGCTGCAGGGCGCGGACGATTTCCGCGATGCACAGGTCGAGATCGCAGCGGGCGCCGGCGGGACGGAGGCGATGGATTGGGCGCAGATGCTCCTGCGCATGTACACGCGTTGGGCGGAGCGTCACGGCTTCGGGATCGAGATCCTCGACATGTCCGAAGGGGAGGAGGCGGGGATCAAGGGGGCCGTGGTGGAGATCAAGGGGCAGTACGCCTACGGCTTCCTGCGCCCGGAGACGGGCGTGCATCGCCTGGTGCGCATCTCCCCCTTTGACTCGAACGCCCGGCGGCACACCAGCTTCGCCTCCGTCTTCGTCTACCCCGTCGTGGACGAGGAGATCAACATCGAGATCCGCGAGGAGGACATCAAGATGGACGTCTTCCGGGCGAGCGGGGCGGGTGGACAGCACGTGAACAAGACGAGTTCGGCCGTGCGCCTTACGCACATCCCCAGCGGGGTGGTCGTGTCGTCGCAACAGGAACGCTCGCAGTTCAAGAACAAGGCGACGGCGATGAAGCAGCTGAAGAACCGGCTGTACCAGATCGAGGCGGACAAGCAAGCCGCCGCGAAGGCCAAGCTCGACGCCACCAAGTCCGACGTCTCCTTCGGGAGCCAGATCCGCAGCTACGTCTTCCAGCCGTACACCATGGTGAACGACCATCGCACTGAACTGAAGATCCCCGACGTGCAGCGTATCATGGACGGGGACATTGACGCGTTCATCGAGGCGTACCTGAAGCAGTTCGGCGCCGGCGCGCCGGGCGCGGCGGAGGTCGCATGAGCGAGGACCTCAACTTCGTCCTGAGGGCCCGGCGCGAAAAGCTGGCGCAGCTCGAAGCGTTAGGCGTGGCGCCGTTCGCCTACGGTTTTGACGCGACGCACGACACCGTGCAGGCGTTGCGCGCGCTCCCGGCGGGACAGGAGGAAGGGCCGAGCGTTGCGGTGGCCGGGCGCATCGTGGCCTGGCGCCCGCACGGCAAGACGATCTTCGGGCACCTGGCCGACACGCACTCGCGGTTGCAGGTGTACTTCCGGAAGGACGAACTCGGCGAGGACGTCTTCGCGCAGCTGGCGCTGTACGACATCGGCGACATCATCGGGGTGGAGGGGACGCTGTTTCGCACGCGCACCGGCGAGGCGACGGTGAAGGTCGTGCGCGCGACGCTGCTCGCGAAGTCGCTTCGTCCGCTGCCGTACGGCAAGGACGAAATCGTCGAGGGGAAGGTGGTGCGTCACTCGGGGTTCGCCGACCCGGAGATGCGCTATCGCCAGCGCTACGCCGACCTGGCGGTGAACGCGGACGTGCGACGCCGCTTCGTGGCCCGCACGCGCATGCTCACCGAGATTCGACGCGCGCTGGACGAGCTGGGATATCTCGAGGTGGAGACGCCGGTGCTCCAGCCGCTCTACGGTGGAGCGGCGGCGCGCCCGTTCACCACGCACCACAACGCGCTCGACATGCCGCTCTACCTGCGGATTGCCGACGAGCTCTATCTCAAGCGCTTGGTGGTTGGGGGGCTCGACCGCGTGTACGAGATCGGGCACGACTTCCGGAATGAGGGGATCGACCGGACGCACAATCCGGAGTTCACGATGCTCGAGTTCTACGAGGCGTACGCCGACTACACGGTGATGATGGGGCGCGTGGAGTCGCTGCTGATTCGCGCCTCGGATGCGGTGCGTCAGGTCCTCTCGCCGGACGCCGTTGGCGCCGAGGAGCGATTGCTGCTGACGGATGAAGGGACGGTGGACGTCCCGCGCTTCACGCCGCCGTTCCCGCGCATCGAGTGGGTCCCGTCGCTCAACCAGGCACTGGGCGCCGATTGCATGACGGCCGATCTCGCGTCGCTGCGGCAGATGGCGCATCGGATCGGCGTCCACAAGGTCGAGACGCTCTCGCGACCCAAGCTGCTGGACGAGATGTTCCAGGCGCTGGTGGAGTCCAAGATCGACACGCCGACGTTCGTGATTGACTACCCGGTGGAACTTTCGCCGCTCGCCAAGCCCAAGCGTGGCGTCGAGGGGCTCACGGAGCGGTTCGAGTTGTTCGCCAAGGGGAAGGAGTTGGCGAACGCCTTCAGCGAGCTCAACGACCCGCTCGACCAACGCCGCCGCTTTGAGGCGCAGGCGCGCCTCAAGGCCGAGGGGGACGAGGAGGCGACGAGCGTGGACGAGGACTATCTCCGCGCGATGGAGTACGGAATGCCGCCGATGGGTGGCGTCGGGATCGGGATGGACCGATTGTTCATGTACCTCTCAGCGTCGGCCAACATTCGCGACGTGATCCTCTTTCCCACGATGCGTCCGGAATGAGCGGGATCGAGTTCGACATCGCCTGGCGATACCTGCGCAGCCGGCGCGGGAGCAAGCTGCTTTCGTTCATTAGCGTGATCGCCATCGGCGGCGTGATCGTGGGCGTCAGCGCGCTGATCGTCGTGATGGGGGTGATGAACGGACTGCAGCGCGACCTGCGCGAGAAGATCCTCATCGGCTCGCCCGACATCCGGGTGCTGAGCTACGGCGAAGACCTCAAGATCAATGACTGGCAGTCGGTGATGGCGCGCGTGAAGAAGGAGCCGGGGGTCACCGCGGTGGCCCCGTTCGTCCTCACGCAGGGGCTGCTCAGTACCGGCCACGATTACGTGGAAGGGGCCTACGTCTCGGGGATCGAACCGCAGTCCCGCGACGCGATCGACGTGACGAGCATCCGGCATCATGCGATCCAGGGGGACTTCCGCTTCGCGTCGTCGGACGGGCTTCAACGCGGCGTGGTGCTCGGGAAGATCCTGGCCTCGCGTCTCAATGCGTACCCGGGCGACACGATCACGATCATGACGATCTCAGGGACCAAGGTGAACCGGGCCACGGGGACCTTCGTCCCGCGCCCGGTTCGTTTCGAGGTCACCGGGATCTTCGAGACCGGGATGTACGAGTACGACAATGCCTACGTCTTCATGTCGCTCGCGGCGGCGCAGGACATTGCGGGGCTCGAGGGAGCGGTGACAGGGCTTGAAGTGAAGACGACCGATCGCTGGAGCGCCCCGGAGATCGCCCCCACCCTCGCGCAGCGGCTCGGTTTTCCCTATCGCACGGTCGACTGGCAGGAACAGAACTCGTCGCTTTTTCAGGCGCTCAAGCTGGAGAAGCTTGGCATGGGGGTCATCCTCCTGCTCATCGTCGTGGTTGCTGCGTTCAACATCGTCAGCAACCTGACCATGGTGGTCGCGGACAAGACGCGGGAGATCGGGATCCTCAAGGCGATGGGGATGACCGCGAAGTCGGTTCGAAGGGTCTTCCTCACGCAGGGGTTGGTGATCGGGGTGGCGGGGACGATGCTCGGGCTGTGCTTGGGGCTGATCGTCTCGGTGGCGGTGGGGAAGTACAAGATCATCAAGCTCGACCCGGCGATTTACTTCATCGACCACCTCCCGGTCACGACCGAGTGGACGGACGTCGTCCTGACGGTGCTCGCGTCGATCCTGATTGCGGGACTTGCCACGCTCTACCCGGCCCAACAGGCCGCGAAGCTGTACCCGATCGAGGCGATCCGGCACGAGTAGGGCGTCTGGGGGCGCGGGGGGGTCACCGGGAGCTGGTGGCGCCGGGAACCGAGCGTCGCCCGATCGGGCTAGTTGTGTGGAGGGAAGCGCCCGTGCGAGCATATCGCAGACGCGGGTGACGCCCCCGCGAAATTCCAGTCGCTGCCACGAGGCTGATAGCGGATGTCCGTGCTGGTTGCCGAGGGAATCGTCAAGTCGTATCGCGGAGGGGATGGCGGAATCCTGCACATCCTCAACGGGGTTCATCTCGCCGTCGCACGCGGCGAGATGATCGCGGTCGTCGGGACGTCGGGCGCGGGGAAGAGCACCCTGCTGCACGTGCTCGGGGCCCTGGACCGCCCGACCAAGGGACGAGTCGTGGTCGACGGAGAATCGCTCGAGGGGCGGTCGGACGAGGAGCTCGCGGCCATTCGCAACCACAAGGTGGGCTTCGTCTTTCAGTTCCATCATCTGCTGCGTGAGTTCACCGCGCTGGAGAACGTGATGATGCCGGCCCGCATCGCGGGGCGGGACGTGAGGACGGCTCGGAGCAGGGCAGAGGAGCTGTTGTCGCGCGTGGGGCTGAGCGGCCGCATGCATCATCGCCCGTCGGAGTTGTCGGGGGGGGAGCAGCAGCGGACCGCCGTGGCGCGGTCGTTGGCGATGGATCCTGTCCTGCTGCTGGCAGACGAACCGTCCGGCAACCTGGATCACGGGAGCGCGGAGCGGCTCCACGACCTCTTGGCGGAGCTGGCGCGCGACCTCGAGATTGGTATGGTGGTGGTCACGCACAACCGGTCGTTGGCGGCGCGCGCCGACCGGGTGCTCCTGTTGGAGGACGGGGTGCTGGCCGAAACTGACGTACGAGGAGTGGTTGCTTGATGCTCTGCGACGAGTGCCGCGAGCGCGATGCGAGCGTTCACCTGACCCAGGCCGCTGGGGGCGAGGTGACGCAACGGCATTTGTGCGCGAAGTGCGCCGCGGAGCAGGGCATCGAGACGACCGTCACGACGCCACCGAAGCACGTGATCGGAGAGTTCTTGCAGGCGGTCCAGCAGCAGGCGAGCGCGGCCCAGGCGGACGCGGTGCGATGCACGTATTGCGCGATGACCCTCCGCGACTTCCGCGCGACGGGGCGACTGGGCTGTTCGCGTTGCTACGCGACGTTTGAGCAGAGCCTTCGCGAGCTGCTCCGTCGGGTGCAAGGGAGCGCGAAGCACGTGGGGCGTCGGTATGTCCCGCCGGCGGTCGATGTGCTGGAAAAGGCGACCACGATCGGAGAGCTGCGCGACCGCCTGCGGCGGGCGATCGAGAACGAGGAGTTCGAGGTGGCGGCGACGCTGCGCGACCAGATCCGGGACGTCGAGTGATGCTCGACCTCACACTGCTGCCGGATGGCGGGATGGGGTGGCTGGACGGGTCGGGGGAGCACGCCGACGTCGTGCTGTCGACCCGCATCCGCCTGGCGCGCAACGTCGAGGGCTACGCGTTCACGGGCCGGGCGCGTGAAGGCGAGCGATTGCGCGTGCTGCAGCAGGTGCGCGACGCGATGCCGCACGTGCCGGCGCTCAAGGGGGGCGTGGTGCTGCGCGTGGACGAGATGGCACCTAACGACCGTCAATTGCTGCACGAGCGCCACCTGGTCAGCAAGGAACTCGCGGGGCTGGAGAGCGCGCAGCCCCTGCGCGGGGGATCGGCAGTGGTGCTGGGGGAGGGGGTCGGGGTGATGGTGAACGAGGAGGATCACCTCCGCCTGCAGGCGCTGCGCTCCGGACTGGAGGTCGGGAGGACGCTGTCGGTGATCGAGCGGCTCGACCGCGAACTCGGCGCCCGGCTTCCGTACGCATACCACGACGACTTCGGCTTCCTCACCGCGTGCCCGACCAACACGGGAACCGGAATGCGGGCTTCGGTGCTGATTCACTTGCCGGGGCTCGTGCTGACGAAGGAGATCGGCAAGGTCCTGGCGGGGCTCCAGACGATGGGGCTGACCTATCGGGGGCTGTACGGCGAGGGGAGCGAGGTGGTCGGCAACTTCTTCCAGATCTCGAACCAGACGACGCTGGGTCGGACGGAGGAAGAACTGGCCGACCACCTGGTGCGCGTGGTGCGACACGTGATCCAGCGCGAGCACGAGGCACGGCGCGTGCTGTGGAGGGACGCGGGGTATATTATTGAGGACAAGTTGTGGCGGGCCTACGGGACGCTTCGCTTCGCGCGAAGCCTCACGTTCGATGAGGCGATGAACTACCTCAGCGGCGTGCGGCTGGCGGTGGGGCTGAAACTGATCAGTGGGCTCAGTGTATACACGCTCAACAAGCTCCTGATCTTCTGCCAGAGTGCGCACCTGGCATATGCGGAAGGGCGCGCGCTGACCGAGAGCGAAGCCAATGTGGCGCGAGCGCGCTACGTGCGGCAGGCGCTCGAAGCCGAGGCGGACCCGGTTGCCTAACGGCAGTGCGGGAACCGAGCTGAGGGACTCATGAACGGCTATAACTTCACCGAGCGGGTGCGAAAGGTCCTCCAGATGGCGCGGGAGGAAGCGCAGCGCCTGCACCACGAGTACGTGGGAACGGAGCACATCCTGCTCGGGCTCATTCGCGAAGGCGAGGGAGTCGCGGCAGCCGTCCTCCAGAACCTCAACGTCGACCTCGACGAGATCCAGCAGAAGATCGAGGAGACGGTGAAGAAGGGGAAGGCGGCGCAGACGACGGGGCCGGACCTGCCGTACACATCGCGGGCGAAGAAGGTGCTCGAACTCGCGATGAGCGAGGCGCGCGAACTCAACCACTCGTACGTCGGGACTGAGCACCTGCTGCTCGGACTCCTGCGCGAGGAGAAGGGGATCGCGGCGCAGGTGCTCACCGACGCCGGCGTGAACCTCGACGCGGCGCGCGCCGAGACGCTGCGCCTGCTCGGGACGGAGATGCCGCAGCCCGGCGGCGGGAAGGAGCCGCAGCCCGGCAACACGCCGCCGGCCGCCGCACCGCCCAAGGGCGAGAAGAAGTCCAAGACGCCGGCGCTCGATCATTTCTGCCGCGACCTCACGCAACTCGCCTCGGAGCAGCAGCTCGATCCGACGATCGGGCGCGCCAAGGAGATCGAGCGCGTGATGGAAATCCTCACGCGCCGCAAGAAGAACAACCCGGTCCTCATCGGCGAACCCGGCGTGGGCAAGACGGCGATCGTCGAGGGGCTCGCGCAGCTCATCGCGACGGGCGAGTGCCCGGACGCGCTTCGTGACCACCGCGTCCTGTCGCTCGACATGGCGGCGGTGATTGCCGGGACGAAGTATCGCGGCCAATTCGAGGAGCGCCTCAAGGCCGTCATGAACGAGATCGCGCAGAACAAGAACGTGATCCTGTTCATCGACGAGCTGCACACGCTCGTTGGGGCTGGCGCAGCAGAAGGGGCCATCGACGCCTCGAACATGCTCAAGCCGGCGCTGGCGCGCGGCGAGCTGCAGTGCGTCGGCGCGTCGACGCTCAACGAGTACCGCAAGTACATCGAGAAGGACGGCGCGCTCGAGCGCCGCTTCCAGACCGTGGTGGTCGATCCGCCTTCCATCGAGGAGACGGTCCAGATCCTCCAGGGGCTGAAGAAGAAGTACGAGGATCACCACCGCGTGATCATCCCCGACGACACCCTCGTCTCGGCGGCGAAGCTCTCCGAGCGGTACATCACGGACCGATTCCTGCCCGACAAGGCGATCGACGTGATCGATGAGGCCGGGGCGCGCGCACGTCTGGCGGCGCAGGTGCCACCGCCGGAAGTGGCGCAGCTCAAGGAAGAACTCGAGAAGGTGAATACGGAGAAGGAGACCGCGGTCCGCGACCAGAACTTCGAGCGGGCGGCCTCGCTTCGTGACTCCGAGCGCGAGCTGCAGGGCGAGATCCGCAAGAAGCAGGACGAGTGGGAGAAGCGGCGGCAGTCGCATCGTCCGGTGCTTGGCGAGGAGGAGGTGGCCTTCATCGTCAGCCGCTGGACGGGGATCCCCGTTACCCGCCTGCAGGAGGCGGAATCGTCGCGCTTGCTCCGGATGGAGGAGGAGCTGCACAACTCGGTCGTGGCGCAGGAGGAGGCGATCAAGGCGATTGCCCGCTCCATCCGCCGCAGCCGGGCAGGGCTCAAGGATCCCAAGCGCCCGATCGGTTCGTTCATCTTCTGCGGCCCCACGGGGGTCGGGAAGACGGAGCTCGCGCGCTCGCTGGCCAAGTTCCTGTTCGCCGACGCGTCGGCCCTCATCCGGGTCGACATGAGCGAGTACATGGAGAAGTTCTCGGTCTCGCGCCTTATCGGCGCGCCGCCGGGGTACGTCGGCTACGAGGATTCCGGCACGCTCACCAAGGCGATTCGCCGGAAGCCGTACAGCGTCGTCCTGCTCGACGAAATCGAGAAGGCGCACCCGGACGTGTTCAACATCCTCCTGCAGGTCCTCGACGAGGGGCACCTGACCGACAACTACGGGCGGGTCATCGACTTCAAGAACACGGTCGTGATCATGACCTCGAACGTCGGCGCCAAGGACGTCGCCAAGAACAAGTCGCTCGGCTTTACCGCCCCGGACTTCAAGGCCTCGTTCGAGCGGATGTCCGAGAAGGTGAAGGAGGAACTCCAGCACGTCTTCAACCCCGAGTTCCTCAACCGCCTGGATGACGTGATCGTCTTCCACCCGCTGCAGAAGGAGCACATCGCCCAGATCGTGGGGATCATGCTTCGGGACGTGCAGAAGCGGATGTCGGAGGGCGAGCTGTCGCTCAAGTTGAGCGACGCCGCGTCGGACTTCCTTGCCCGGAACGGCTACGACGAGCAGTACGGGGCCCGTCCGCTCAAGCGGGCGATCCAGCGCTACATCGAGGACCCGCTGTCGGAGAAGATCCTGCTGGGCGAGTTCGCCAAGGGGGACGAAATCGAGGTCGACCTGGCCGAGGACGGCCAGAAGCTGGCCTTCAAGGTCCTCAGCAACCCTGCGTCGAAGGCCTGACGGGTGGGGGGGCCGGCTTCCGAAAGGGGTAAGCCGATTTCGCGGTGAAGGTGACAAAAAGAACGGCCGGGTTCACCCTGAACCCGGCCGTCCTCTTTGTGTATATTAGTCGGCTATGTCACGGAAGCTGTTTGCGCTCCTCGCGCTCGGCCTGATCGCCCCGCTCGCGCGGGTGGCGTCGGCCCAGGATGCTGCCACGCAGGGTCGATGCACCACCCCGGATTCCATCACGGTCCGGGGGAACAAGCGCGTGACAACCAACGACGTCATTACCGAGACCGGCCTGCTGGCGGGAACCCAGCTGAACTACAAGGCCGTGCAGCGCGCCATCAAGGCGCTCTATCAGTCCGGACAGTACGAGCGCGTGGGGATCACCTGTGATCTCGACGACGAGCGCAACTTCGCCATCCTGTCAATCGAGGTGAAGGAGCGGCCGCTCCTCGCCGAGACGGATGTGCAGGGTGTGCAGCAGCTATCGGGGCGTAGCGTGCGCGACAAGATCGATCTCGGCTACAACAAGCCGCTCGATCCGTCAGCGGTGGCGCTCGCCGTGCATCGCATCGACTCGCTGTACGAGAAGAGCGGCTACTACCTGGCGAAGGTCACGGTCGACAGCCAGATGGTGGGTGACGAAGGGGTTCGACTCTTCTTCAAGATCGACGAAGGGCGCCGGCTGGCGGTGTCCGGGGTGCGTATCGCGGGAAGCCGCAACCTCAAGGCGGGAGAAGTCGTCGGCGCGATGAAGACGCGTCCCGAAGGGTTCTTCTTCTGGAAGAAGGGCGAGTTCAACGAGGACAACTATGCCGGTGACCTCGCGGAGCGGATCCCGGCGTTGTACGCCAAGCGCGGCTTCATCGATTTTCGCGTGGCGAAGGACACGCTCTTGATCGATCGCCAGCGCGGCAAGGCGCTGGTGGATCTCGCCGTGGAGGAAGGGGCGCGGTACAAGGTCGGCGAGTTCGAGGTCACGGGGAACAAGCACTTCTCGAGCGAGGATCTCGCGCGCTTCTATCCGTTTGGTGACCAGACGCGCCCGGTCATGGCGCGCGTCACCGATTTCCTCAAGCGTCGCTCGCCGACGCCGAAGGGGATCTTCGACCAGGCGGCGTGGGACGATGCGCGCCAGAAGATCTCCACCGCGTATGCGACGGAGGGGTACATCTACGCCAACGTGCGCCCCGTGGTCGAACGCCGCGTGATGCCCGACTCGTCGCGCTACGTGGATCTGCGCTGGGAAGTGGACGAGCGCACGCCGGCGATCATCAATCGCATCGAGATCTTCGGCAACGACTACACACAGGAAACGTGCATCCGCGACCAGCTGGTGATCCTCCCGGGGCAGGTGTTCAACCAGGAGGCGCTGATCCGGTCGTGGCAGAGCCTGGGCAACCTGGGCTTCTTCGAGACGCCGATTCCACCCCCGGACACGCGCACGGCGAACGAGGGGGGCGACGTCGACGTCGTCTTCCGCGTGAAAGAGAAGCGCACCGGCAACGTGAACTTCGGCGCGTCGATGGGGCAGGGGACGGGGGTCGGCGGCTTCATCGGGCTTGACCAGCCGAACCTGTTCGGGCAGTGCAAGCGTGGCTCCGTGCAGTGGCAGTTTGGGCGCTACATCAACGACTTCAACCTCTCGTACTCCGACCCACGCGTGAAGCAGTCGCTGGTGTCGGGGACGGTGTCGGTGTATCGGTCGCTGCAGCGGTACTACATCGCGGACCTCGGGCGCTCGCTGCGGACCGGCGCGCAGGTGCAGTTCGGCGTCCCGCTGCCGCATTCGCCGTACACGCGCGTCTTCCTCTCGTACGGGGCGGAGAACGTGAAGTTCGGGACGCAAGGTCTCCTGGGCGGCTTCCGCTCGGACTACGGGAACAAGTCGTTCCGCTCGACCCTCGGCGCTTCGTTGACGCGAGATACGCGCATTGACCTGCCGTTTCCGACGGCGGGGGCGCAGTACAACGTCTCGGCCAACTTCAACGGCGGGATCCTCGGAGGGACGTCGTCGTTCCAGCGCTACACGGCCGATGCGAGCGCGTTCGCCCCGCTGTGGCAGCTGGGCGGGGGGAAGCCTGGGTCGCAGCCGATCAAGTTCGTGGCGGGGCTGACGGCGCGCAGTGGTGCCGTCTTCGGCAACACGGGGCCCTTCTTCTTCTCGCAGGAGTTTGCGTTAGGCGGCGTGCAGTACGGCGAGCGCCTCCGCGGCTACGAGGAGTTCTCGATCTCCCCGAACGGCTACGTGACGGGGACGAGCACTTTCAACGCGCAGCGCGGCTCGTTCGGCAAGGCGTTCTTCAGCACGACGGCCGAGGTCGGGATGCGCGTGAACCAGGCGTTGTATCTGGCGGTCTTCCATGACGCCGGCAACGTATGGGCGCATCCGCGCGACTTCGACCCCACGCGCCTCTTCCGCGGCGCGGGCATCAGCGCGTCCACGGTGACACCCATGGGGCCCCTCGGGCTCGACTACGCGTACGGCTTCGACCGCCTCGATGCGTCGGGGAACAAGAAGCCGAAGTGGCAGCTCCACTTCCGACTGGGGCAGATGTTCCAATAGCGCACGGCACCCGGGCGGCGGCGCGAAACCCTCCTGGCTTCGCGCCCCAACCGGACTCCCTCCTCTTTCCGCACCCGTTCTTCCAGCACCGGAGACCTCATGTCCCACTTTCGCGTTCGCGCCCTCCTCACCGTCCTCGCGCTCCTGACCTTTGGAGCCGGCGTGGCCTCGGCCCAATCGAGTGGGTTGAAGTTTGCGTACATCGACTCGCGCGTGGTGCTCGACAAGGCGCCCGGTCGCGCCGCGGCGGAGAGCACCTTCCAGAAGGAGTACGACGCCGCGCAGGTGAAGATCAAGAAGATGCAGGACACGCTGGAAGCGATGGCGTCGGCCTACCAGAAGGCCGCTCCGACGCT
This sequence comes from Gemmatimonadaceae bacterium, assembly GCA_046327755.1. Taxonomy (GTDB): domain Bacteria; phylum Gemmatimonadota; class Gemmatimonadetes; order Gemmatimonadales; family Gemmatimonadaceae; genus SCN-70-22. The sequence continues at coordinate 588,590 of JAXLXW010000003.1, read as the reverse complement.
GACGGCGGTGACGCGCGAACTGCGCGAGAAGGAGATCCGCGACAAGCAGCAGTCGTTCGAAAACGCGGCGCGCCTGCTCGATGTGCAGATGCAGCAGCGACAGAACGAACTCGTGCAGCCGATGATGGCGCAGATTCGCGAGGTGCTGGACGCGCTGCGCAAGGAGGACGGCTACTCCTTCATCTTCGACATCGGCGCGCAGTCGAGCGTGATCGTCGCGGCCGACTCGGCGCTCAACGTGACGGACCGTGTGGTCTCGCGGCTCAAGCCGATTCCGATGACGGCGGCCAAGGCGGACACGTCGAAGGCTTCGGCGCTCAAGGCGCAGCCCGCGGGCGTGGTGCCGAAGAAGCCGGACACCTTCTAGTCCTTCCGGTCCGGGTCCTGATCGCAGGCGCGGTGGCGTGGGGAGACGCACTCCCCACGGCCACCGTCGATCGCTTTCCGGAGCACACCCGGGCCGAACGACGCTCGTCATGCTCACCGCACGCGAGATCGCCGCGCTCGTCGGGGGGGAGTTGCAAGGCGACGCCGATGCGTCGGTGCACGCAGTGGCGCCGCTGGACCGCGCCGTTGCCGGCCACCTGACATTCCTCGGCGTCGCTCGTTATGCGCCGATGCTCGCCGCCTGCGAAGCGAGCGTCGTCCTCCTCGCGCCCGACCTCGCCGAGACGGCGGGGAACGTTGCGGCACGCATCGTGGTCGCGCGCCCGCAGGAGGCGATGCTTCGCGTCCTGCCACGGTTGTTCACCCCGCCGCCTCGCGTGGCCGGTGTGGACCCGACGGCGCGCATCGGGCGCGGGGCCGCCATCGGCGACGACGTCACCATCGGCGCGTACGTGGTGATCGGTGCGGGGGCGCGCATCGGGAATCGCGTGCAGCTGGACGCGCACGTCGTGGTTGGGGATGGCGTCGTGGTCGGCGATGACACACACCTGTACCCGCACGTGTCGGCCTATCCCGGTACGGTGATTGGGCAGCGTGTGGCCGTGCACGCGGGGGCTCGCCTGGGCAACGACGGCTTCGGGTACGTCTGGGCGCAGGGCGCGCACCAGAAGATTCCGCATGTCGGGCGGTGCCTCATCGAGGACGACGTCGAGATCGGTGCCAACTCGACGATCGATCGCGGCAGCATCGACGACACGGTCATTGGCGCCGGCACAAAGATCGACAACCTGGTGATGATCGCGCACAACGTGCGCATCGGGCGCCTCTGCCTCATCGTCGCGCAGACCGGGATCTCCGGGAGCACGCGGGTCGGCGACGGGTGCGTCATTGGCGGCCAGGTGGGAATTGCGGGCCACCACGAGATTGGCGCAGGCGCTCGTGTGGGAGCGCAGGCGGGGGTGTTCGGCGACGTGCCGGCGGGAGAGACCTGGTCCGGCTATCCGGCGCGTCCGCACCGCGAGGCGCTGCGCGCCCAGGCGGCGACGTTCCGGTTGGCCGGGATGATCCGGCGGCTCGAGGAACTGATCGCCGACCACGAGCGTCGGACGAAGGGCGGGTCGTGAGCGCGCCTCGCCGGCAGACGATCGCGCAGGCGGTGACGCTCGACGGGGTGGGGCTGCACCTGGGCGTTCCCTGTCGACTCACCTTTCGTCCGGCCCCTCCGGGGAGCGGGATTCGCTTCGTCCGAACCGACCTTCCCGGAACCCCGACGGTGCGGGCGCACGTGTCGGTCGCCGTGGAGACCGAGCGCCGCACGCAACTCGGTGAGGGGGCGGAGGCGCTGCACACGGTCGAGCACGTGCTGGCCGCGGTCGCGGCACAGGAGATCGACGACCTGACGATCGAGATGGATGGCCCCGAACCGCCGATCATGGACGGGAGCGCGGGGCCCTTCTTTCGCGCGTTGGAGCAGGCGGGGATTGCGCCGCACGGTGGCCGGGTCGAGGTTCTGCGCTTGACGGAGCCGGTCCGTGTGGAGCTCGGCGACTCATGGTACGTGGCCTATCCGGCGAATGCACTGTCGCTGGAGGTGTCGATCGATTTTGCGCACGCGCTCGTTGGGCACCAGGAAGGGAGCTACGACGTGACGACCGCGACGTTCGCGCGCGAGCTGGCGGACGCGCGCACGTTCGGCTTCGCGCATGAGGTGGAGTACCTGCGTGGGCGCGGGCTGATCAAGGGTGGCTCGACGCAGAACGCCCTCGTCCTCGGGCCCGAGGGCGTGGTGGACAACGAACTTCGCTGGGCCGACGAGTTCGTGCGACACAAGGCCATGGACTGTGTGGGCGACCTCGCGCTTGCAGGGAAACGCGTGCAGGCGCGCGTGGTGGCCCACCGCCCCAGTCATGCCGGAACGGTGCGATTGGTGCGCGAACTGACCCAGAAGGCGTGCAAGGAGACGCAGGTGATCGAAATCGAAGAGATCATGCGACTGCTCCCCCATCGGTATCCCTTCCTCCTCGTCGATCGCGTGATCGAGTACGAGGAAGGGAAGCGCGTGGTCGGGATCAAGAACGTCACGATCAACGAGCCGTTCTTCCAGGGACACTTCCCGGGGCATCCCATCATGCCTGGCGTGCTCATCATCGAGGCGATGGCACAGGTGGGCGGGATCCTGCTGATGGGAACCGTGCAGAACGCGGAGGACAAGGTCGTCTACTTCACGTCGTTGGATAACGTGAAGTGGCGGAAGCCGGTGCGTCCCGGCGACCAGCTGCGCTTCGAGCTCGAGGTGGTGAAGATTCGCGGCCCCGTGTGCCAGATGCGCGGCGTCGGCAAGGTCGACGGGTCGCTGGTGGCGGAGGCCGACATGTCGGCGATGCTGAGGGACCGATGAGCACGAACATCCATCCCTCCGCGATCGTCTCGCCCAAGGCCGTCCTGGGCGCCGGCGTGCAGGTCGGGCCGTTTGCCATTGTCGGGGACCAGTGCGAGCTGGGCGACGGCTCGGTGATCGAGGCGCGCGCCGTGCTCGAGCGGAACGTGAAGCTCGCGCCCAACGTCATCATCGGCATCGGTTCGGTGATTGGTGGCGACCCGCAGGACCTCAAGTTCAAGGGTGAGGAGACCTGGGTCGAGATCGGCGAGGGGACGCGCATCCGCGAGTACAGCACGATCAACCGCGGGACGTCGCAGTCGTACCGCACCACGGTGGGCAAGGGGTGCTTCCTGATGTCGTACGTGCACCTCGCGCACGACTGTCACGTCGGGGACGGCGTCATCATCTCCAACGGGACGCAGCTGGCGGGGCACGTCACGATCGAGGACCGGGTGATCATCTCCGGGCTGGTGGCGGTGCACCAGTTCGTGAAGATCGGCAAGCACGCCTTCGTTGGGGGATGCTCGCGCGTGGCGAAGGACGTGCCGCCCTTCCTCAAGGCGGTGGGGAACCCGGTGAAGCTGTACGGGCTCAACAGCGTGGGGCTGCAGCGCAGCGGCTTCTCGGAGGAGACCGTGCGCGAGCTCAAGCGCGCCTATCGCCTCTTCTTCCGTTCTGAGCTGAACGTATCGCAGGCCATGGAGCGGGCCCGATCGGAGCTGCAACCGATGCCAGAGGTCGACCACTTCCTGCGGTTCCTCGAGGACTCCGGCCGCGGGGTGGTCATTTGAGCGCGACTCCGCTGCGCGTCGGCGTGATCGGGGCCGGCGCGTTAGGCTATCATCACGTCCGCATCATGCGGGAGATGGAGGACGTGTCGTTCGTGGGCTTCCACGAGGCGCGCCCCGAGCGCGCGGCGCAGGTGGCGACGGAACTGGGCGTGCGCGCCTTCGAGGACGCGGTCGCCCTGGTCGAGGCCTGCGATGCGCTGACGATCGTCGTCCCCACACCGGCGCACTTCGCCGTGGCGAAGGAAGCGGTGTCGCGCGGCAAGCACGTCCTGATCGAGAAGCCGCTCACGGCAACGCTGGCCGAGGCGGACGAGTTGCTGGAGATCGCCGCACGGAACGGGGCGCTGGTGCAGACGGGACACGTGGAGCGCTTCAACCGCGCGATCCGGGCCGCGATGCCCTACGTGGACAGCCCGCGCTTCCTCGAGAGCGACCGCCTGGCGCCGTTCAGCCCGCGCGGCTCTGATGTCGCCGTCGTGCTCGACCTGATGATCCACGACATCGACCTCCTGCTCACCCTCGTGCGAAGCGGGGCGCAGGATGTCGCAGCCGTGGGAATCCCGGTGCTCACGCCGTTCGTGGACATCGCGAACGCGCGCATCACCTTCCAGTCGGGCGCCGTCGCGAACGTGACGGCGAGCCGCGTCTCGCGCGAGCGGATGCGCAAGCTGCGCCTCTTCCAACCGTCTGGCTATCTGTCGTTGGACCTTGGTGCGGGGAACGGTGAGTTCTATCGCATACGTGGAGACGTGGACCTGGCGGCGCTGACCAAGGCGCCCCAGGCGCTCGAGGCGTTTGTCGAGCGCATCCCACTGGAGGCGCCCGAGGGAGAACCGTTGCGGCTGGAGTTCCGATCGTTCATCGACGCGGTGCTGGGGCGCGCGCCCGTGACGGTGACAGGGGCGGACGGTCGCGAGGCGCTGGCCGTGGCCATGCGCATCGTACAGGAGATCGAGCGGACGCGTCCCGCGCTCGCTGCGGGAACGGAGAGGGCGCGTGCGTGAAGTCCTCGTGATCGCCGGCGAGGCGTCCGGCGATCTGCATGCGGCAGGGCTCGCGCGAGCCCTGGCGACGCTGCGCCCAGACCTCCGGCTGGTGGGGATGGGCGGACGCAACATGAGGAATGCCGGCGTGGAGCTGCTCGAGGATGCCGAGCAGATGGCGGTGATGGGCTTCGTCGAGGTGCTGCGCAAGGTGCCGCACCACTGGAAGCTCCTCAAGCAGCTGGAACGCCGACTGGCGAGCGGGAAGGTCGCATTGCTGGTGACGATCGACTACCCGGGCTTCAACATGAAGGTGGCCGCGGCCGCGCGTCGCCACGGTGTGCCGGTGCTGTACTACATCACGCCGCAGGTGTGGGCGTGGGGGGCAAATCGGCTCCCCAAGCTCGAGCGCCTCATCACGAAGGCGGCGGTGATCCTCCCGTTCGAGGAGGCGCTGCTGCGCGCGCACAAGATCGACGCGACCTTCGTCGGGCACCCGCTGCTGGACCGGGCGCAGGCGCTGCCCTCGCAGGCGGCGGCACGGCGCGAACTGGGCATTGCGGACGATCGCCGCGTGCTGGCCCTCTTTCCCGGGAGCCGCGCGCAGGAGATCGCCCGCCACCTCGACGACTTCGTGGCGACGGCCAGGCTGCTCGAGGCCCGCTATCCCGGGTTGGAGGTCGTGGTAAGCGCGGCGCCGACGGTGACGCTCGACCCGGCGCGATGTCCGTACCGCCAGGTGCACGGGGCATCGTTCACGGTGTTGCGGGCCGCCGACGCGGCGCTGTGCAAGAGCGGCACGACGACGCTGGAAGCGGCGGTGGCGGGCTGTCCGCTCGTGGTGGCGTATCGCACCAGCGCGTGGACCTACGCCATCGCGCGCCGCGCGGTGAAGATCCCGTACATCGGCCTGGTGAATGTGGTAGCCGGTCGCGAGGTGGCGCGCGAGTTCGTGCAGGACGCGCTGGTCCCCGCCTCGATCGCCGACACCCTGGGTGACCTGCTGGAGACGGGGAGCACGGCGCGCGCGGCGCAGCTGGCGGCGTTAGGTGAGGTGCGCGACACATTGGGCACCCCCGGCGCGTCGGCGCGCGTGGCGGCGATGGCGGCCGACTTGGCCAGGTGACGACCGCGACGGCGGGCCACGGCGACGCGCGCCGCCTCGGCTGGCGCACCCGCCTGAAGGTCGCGGTCGCGGTCACGGTCGGGGGGGCGATCATTCGAATGCTGGCGCACACGTGGCGGATGACGCGCGCCGGGCCCGGGCGGGAGCAGGCGCGGACCGACGATCGCGGGGCGGTCTTCATCCTGTGGCATGGAGAGTTGCTGCCGATTCTCTGGGCGTACCGGGGCGAGGGAATCCGGGCGCTGATCAGCACGCATGCGGACGGCGAGATCATCGCGCGGATCGTCGAAGGGTTGGGGTTCCGCACGGTGCGCGGTTCGTCCAGCCGTGGCGGGGCGCGCGCGCTGCTGGAGATCGTCCGTGAGCTGCAATCCGGGGGCGAGGTGGCGGTGACCACGGATGGGCCACGCGGCCCGCGACGCGTGATGCAGCCGGGGGCGGTGATGGCGGCGATGCGCGCCGGCGTCCCGATCGTGGCCTTCGGCGCCACGGTCGATCGGGCCTGGCGCTTTCGCTCGTGGGACCGGTTCGTCCTCCCCAAACCCTTCGCGCGCGTGACCGTGACGACCACGTCGGCGCTGATGGTGGAGGCGACGTCGCCGCAGGCGGCCGAGGGGGAGCTGGAGCGATTCCGCAGGATCCTGATGGGCGTCTGCATGCCTGACGAGGAGTGAGCCGTGGACCCGTCTGCCATCTGGGAGGGGGGGGGGCTCGGGTCTCGGTTGGCGCGCGGTGCGCTGTCGCCGCTCGCCTGGCTCTTTGGGGCTGGCGTCGCCGGGCGCAACGCCCTCTTCGATGCCGGCGTGCTGGCCAGCCGCGCGACCGCGATCCCCTCGATCTCGGTCGGCAACCTGAGCGTTGGCGGGACCGGTAAGACCCCGGTGGCCGCCGACGTTGCGCGACGACTGCTCGAGGCGGGGGCGCACCCTGCGCTCGTCTTGCGCGGGTATGGCGATGACGAGCCGGCGGTGCACGCCATCCTGAACCCGGACGTCCCCGTCCTAACGAGTCCTGATCGGGTTGCCGCGTGCGAGGCGGCGCGTGCGCGGGGCTGCGACGTGGCCGTGCTCGACGACGCCTTCCAGCATCGTCAGGCACGGCGCGTGGTGGACCTCGTCCTGGTGGCGGCGGAGCAGTGGGGGCGGTCGGTTCGCCTCCTGCCGGCCGGGCCATATCGTGAACCGGCGTCGGCGCTCCGTCGGGCCTCGCTGTTGGTCGTGACGCGCAAGACGGCGAGTGCGGCGGAGGCGCGGGAGATCGCGGAGCGGCTGGCTGCGCAGGCGGCAATACCGGCGGCGACGGTGGCCTTTGGCCTCGACGCGTTGCGGCGAGTTGGTGGGGACGGGGCGTTGCGGCCGTTGTCCTCGCTAGGCGGCCAATCGGTGCTGGCCGTGACCGGGATTGGAGCCCCGCGCGCCTTTGCGGCACAACTGGAGGGCGTCGGGACGCGTGTGGAGCTGGTATCGTTTCCAGATCACCACCACTTCGACGCGCGTGATGTTGCACGGATCATGGCGCGTGCCCCGCGGCACAACTGCGTCGTCTGTACGCTGAAAGACGCCGTGAAGCTTGGGACGCACTGGCCTCGCGCCGGGGTGCCCCTGTGGTATGTTTCGCAGCGATTGACGGTCGAATCGGGCGAGGCGGCGTATGACGCCGCGATTCGACGCGTGCTCGACGCTCGCTGACACGTTGGTTTTGCCTAACGTTCCGACCACTACCGGCCGTGTGCCGGTCCACCACCGGCCCGGGGCCGGTCCACTGAACTCCTCATGCCCACCGATCTCCGCCTCCCGACGAACGCCATCGTCCAGCCGGACAAAGATCGTTTCCTGAATGAAGAAAATCCGTTCGAGGCGATGATGTCCCGCTTCGATCGCGCCGCGGAACTCCTCGATCTCGAGCCCGGCCTCTACAAGGTCCTTCGCAAGCCCGAGAAGCAGCTGATCGTGTCGTGTCCCGTGATGATGGACAACGGCGAGATCGAGGTCTACACCGGCATTCGCGTCCTCTACAACACCTCGCGCGGCCCGGCCAAGGGCGGCATTCGCTTCGACACGCAGGTCACGCTGGACGAGGTCACCGCGCTCGCGGCGTGGATGACCTGGAAGTGCGCCGTGGTCAACGTCCCGTTTGGCGGTGCGAAGGGCGGTGTCGTTTGCGACCCGCTCAAGATGAGTGCTGGTGAGCTCGAGCGCCTCACGCGCCGCTACACCTCGGGGATCATGTCGGTGCTCGGCCCCGACTCCGACGTCCCCGCGCCGGACGTGAACACCAACGAGCGCGTGATGGCGTGGATCATGGATACCTACTCCATGCAGATGCGTCACACCGTCACCGCCGTCGTCACCGGAAAGCCGATCGAGATGGGCGGTTCGCTGGGGCGCCGCGAGGCGACCGGTCGCGGCTGCATGTTCGTCACCAAGGAAGCGCTCGCGCACCTCGGCATGAGCGTGAAGGGGACGACGGTTGCCGTGCAGGGCTTCGGCAACGTGGGCTCCGTCACCGCGCAGTTGCTCGCGCGTGAAGGGTGCAAGATCGTGGCGATCGGCGACCGGAGCGGGGCGTACTACAACGCCAACGGCTTCGACGTGGATGACGCCATCGCCTACGTGAAGAAGAACAAGGTGCTCGAGGGGTATTCGAAGGGTGACGTCATCAGCAACGAGGACTTGCTGACGATGGATGTCGATGTCCTCGTCCCCGCAGCGCTGGAGAACGTCATCACCACGAAGAACGCGCCGAAGATCCGCGCCAAGATCATCTGCGAAGGAGCGAACGGCCCGACGACGGCGGCTGCAGACGCGATCCTCGACGAGAAGGGGATCTTCGTGATCCCCGACATCCTGGCCAACGCGGGTGGCGTGACGGTCTCGTACTTCGAGTGGGTGCAGGATCGTGGCGGCTACTTCTGGAGCGAGGACACCGTGAACGATCGCCTGCGCGACCTCATGGTGAAGTCGTTCCGCGACGTGCTGGAGCTTTCCAAGCAGCACAAGGTCAACATGCGGACGGCAGCCTACATGCTGTCGATCTCGCGCGTGGCCACGGTGCATCGCCTGCGCGGGATCTACGCGTAACGACGCTGGCCCAAAGGCTGGCATGCACGCGGGGGCGACGTGCGTGAATGGCTCGCCCGAGGTTCATCCTGCAACGGGTGGTGCGGCGTAATGCCGCACCGCCCGTTTCGCACGACCGGGGGCGCATGAAGTTCCGCGTCGTGGTCGTCGGGCGTCCGCGCGATCGCGCGCTGGCCGAGTTGATCGCGGAGTACGAAGGGCGCGCCGGGCGTTATTGGCCGCTCGACGTGGTCGAGGTGAAGGAGGAGCACGGGCGCGATGCGGTGGTCGCCGTGCGGCGCGAGGGCGAACGATTGCTGGAACGCGCGACGGGGTCCCTCATCATCGCCTGCGACGAGCGGGGGGATGCGATGACGTCGATCGACTTCGCAGCGTGGCTCCAGCGGCTGCGCGAGGGGGGGCGCGACGTGACGTTCGTGATGGGAGGAGCGTACGGACTGGACGACGCGGTTCGTCAGGCGGCGAGTCGCCGAGTGACGCTCGCGCCCTTCACGCTCCCGCACGAACTGGCGCGCCTCGTCCTGGCCGAACAACTGTACCGGGCGGGAACCATCGTTAGGCGCGAGCCGTACCACAAGGCGTGAGGCCGGAGGTTCGCCGGCCCGGCGCACGCCGGGACCTCGAACGCGGCGCCCAGCCGAGCGTCCGACGGATTGGCGATGGCGCTCGCGACGGAGTCGGCGACGGGATCGTCAGGAAAATCCCACGTTTCGCCCCCTCCGGACTCGCGAAAGCACGCCCACCCGCGCGAGATTTCCCGCGGCCCGAACCCGGCGGACGCGGCGCGATCCCCGGGAGCGGACGCCTCGCCGCCTCACCGTTCTCCCTGCCTTCAACCGCCTCTCGATCGTACATGATCGTTCGCTCTGTCGTACGATGTCGCCGGAGTCCCTGGGCGCGCCGCGCGGCGCCGCGCGGGACGAGCGTCCGCGCTTGCGCCCTGCGCCCGGTATGACGCTTCCGCGCATCATCACGGAGTCGCTTGGCGGCGGTCCCTTGGCGCGTCGGTTGATCGCCGGGGACGCGCCCGCCCCGTGGTACCTCTCGCGCCCCACGTCGCCCGAAGGGTGGCGAACGCGCGCGGATGAGGTGCGGGGCTCGGTTGACCCCGCCTGGCTCTCGTCTTTGTCCCTCGCTTTTGGCGCCTCGGGTGCAGCGCGCGAGCGACTCGAGCGGGTGGCGAACGGACGCGGTGTCGTCGTCACGACCGGACAGCAGCCCGGGCTCTTCGGGGGACCGATTTATACCTGGTCCAAGGCGCTTTCCGCGCTGGAACTGGCCAATGCCATCGAGCGCGACACCGGCATTCCGGCGGCCCCGGTGTTCTGGGCCGCGACGGATGACGCCGATTTCGCGGAGGCGGCCGACACATGGGTGGCGCAGGCCGGCGGAGGCGAGCGCCTGACGACGGCCGCGAGCGCGATCGAGGGCGTGCCGATGCACGACCATCCGCTCGGCGACGTGGGCGAGGCGCTCGACCGACTGGCCGCCGCCGCCGGTTCGGCGGTCGATCCGGGGATCCTCGACGCGGTGCGCGTGTCGTATCACCCGACGGCGACCGTGGGGGGCGCGTACCTCACGCTCCTGCGCCTCATGTTGCAGCCGCTGGGCATCGCCGTGATCGATGCGTCACATCCAGCGCTGTTGAGCGCCGAGCGCCCCTGGCTACAACGCGCGCTCCTGAAGTCGCGCGACGTGGAAGCGTCGCTGCTGGCGCGCAGTGCGGAGATGCGGAGTGCGGGCTACGAGCCGCAGGTCGCGGACGTCGAGGGGCTGTCGCTGGTCTTCGGACGGGAGGACGGGCGGAAGGTTCGCGTCCCGTTGCGTCTGGCGGAGGACGTCGCCGCGGACCGCGCCGCTCGCCTCTCCCCAAACGTCCTCTTGCGCCCGGTGGTCGAGCGGGCCGTCCTTCCCACGGTGGCGTACGTGGCGGGTCCCGGCGAGATCGCGTACTTCGCGCAGGTGGGGGCGGTTGCTGCGGCGCTGGGGGCGGCCACGCCGCTCGTCGTCCCGCGGTGGTCGTGCACCATCGTCGAGCCGCACGTTGCCGCACTCTTGTCCGCGCGCGGCATCGAGCGTCATGCCGTGGCGACCCCCGACGTGCTGGAGAGTTCGCTGGCGCGGCGCGCGGTGCCCGCGACGGTGATGACGGCGCTGCAGGGGCTGCGCGATCGCATCGATCACGAGGCGTCGGTCCTGGCGCGCGTGCTGGCAGACGAAGAGGGACTCCTCCCGCCAGCGGTCACCGACGGCCTGCGTCGGCAGATGACGTGGCGCGCCGAACGACTCGAGCGTCGCCTGGTGGCAGCGCTCAAGCGACGTGACGACGGCATGCGTCGCGACGTGGCGACGCTGCGAGGCGCGCTCTATCCCGGCGGCGTGCGGCAGGAGCGCGCGCTCAACCTCGTCCCGATCCTTGCGCGCCACGGGCAGGGCGTGGTCGAGGCGATGCGGATGGCGGCGCGTCGGCATGCGGAGGCACTCGTGCACGGTCGCCCTCTCCCGGTCGATCCGGTGTGAGCAACGATCCGGGCGGACAGTCGCCAGCTGCACGATCGGGTGCACCAGCAGACGCACGACCGGGGGCGCGAGCGGTGGCACGTCCGCCGGCCACGCCCTCCGGCGGCGGTGAAAGCGCGAGCCGGCGACCGGCCGCACTCGTCGCCGCTGGGATCCTGCTCAGCCGCCTGGTTGGACTGGTCCGCACGCGCGTCTTTCTCTACTACTTCGGCGCAGCCGACGAGTCCGACGCCTTCACGCAGGCGTTCAAGATCCCCAACATCCTGCAGAACCTCTTTGGGGAGGGGGTACTCTCGGCGTCGTTCATCCCCGTGTACTCGCAGCTGCGGGCGCGTGGCGATGACGTAGGGCGGCAGGAGGTGGCCGGCGCGGTCCTCGGTGTCCTCACCTTCTTCTCGGCGATTGTCGTCCTGATCGGCGTGCTCGCCGCGCCCGTGTTGGTGCACGTCATTGCGCCGGGCTTCGAGGGGGAGAAGCGCGCGCTCACGGTGCAGCTTGTGCGCATCCTCTTTCCCGGGGCGGGGCTGCTGGTCCTGGCGGCCTGGTGCCTCGGCGTACTCAACTCCCACGGGAAGTTCTTCCTCTCGTACGCGGCGCCGGTCCTGTGGAACGCGTGCATGATCGGTGCACTGCTGATGTACGGCGGCTCGGTCTCGCTCCCGCGGCTGGCCGAAGTGCTCGCCTGGGGGAGCGTGGCGGGGAGTGCGTTGCAGCTGCTCGTGCAGTGGCGCAACGTGCACAAGGTACTGGGCGCCTGGCGCGTGTCCGTGAGTACCCGCTCGCCGCACGTGCGCACCGTGCTGCGCAACTTCGGACCCGTGTTCGTGGGACGCGGCGTCACGCAGCTCAGCGCGTACATCGATTCGTTCATCGCGTCGTTCCTCGTGACGGGCGCGGCGACGATCCTCAACAATGTGCAGCTGCTGTACATGCTCCCGGTCTCGCTGTTCGGCATGTCCATCTCGGCCGCCGAGCTCCCGGCGATGTCGAGCGTGACCGGCGACACGTCCGAGATCGCGGATCGGCTGCGCGAGCGCCTGGGGTTGGGGTTGCGACGCATCGCGTTCTTCATCGTCCCGTCGGCCGTGGCCTTCCTCGCCTTCGGCGACCTGCTGGCGCGCGTGGTCTATGAGGGAGGCGAGTTCAGGCACGAGCAGGTGCAATGGGTGTGGGGGGTGCTGGCAGGATCGGCGGTCGGGTTGCTCGCCTCGACCCTGGGTCGGTTGTATGCCTCGGCGCTCTACGCCCTCCGCGATACGCGCACGCCGCTCCGCTTTGCGATGGTGCGCGTGGCGCTCACGACCGGGCTCGGCTTCGCGGCCTCGCTCTGGCTTCCCGGGGTGCTGGGCGTGAATCCGCGCTGGGCAGTCGCGGGGCTCACCGTGTCGGCGGGATGCGCGGCGTGGGTCGAGTTCGCGCTGTTGCGTCGCGCGGTCTGCCTGCGCATCGGGGCCGTCTTCATTCCGCGGCAGGTGCTCGTCACGCTGTGGGGGTGTGCACTCGTGGCCGCGGGCGCCGGCTGGGGCGTGCGTGAACTGCTGAGCAGCGTACGCCCGATCGTCATGAGCATCGCGGTCCTCGGCGTGTACTCGCTCGCGTACGGCGTTGCCGCGATGTCGGCGGGGATCCCACAGGCACAGGCCATCGGCGCGCGCCTCCTGGCGGTCGTCCGGAACCGCTGACGGCGCGGGGCGCCAGCGCGAGCGAGTACCTTTCTCCCATGCTCGAGACTCCAGCGGCGGTCGCCGCGAAGGTGCCGCACCTCCCCGAGTCGCCCGGTGTCTACCTGTGGAAGGACGCCGAGGGAACGGTGCTGTACGTCGGAAAGGCCAAGCGGCTGCGCTCGCGCGTGCGCAGCTACTTCGCCAACGACCACTACGCCTCCGTGAAGACGCAGCACCTCGTGCGCCTCATCGCGGAACTCGACACGATCGTCGTTCCGTCCGAAGCCCACGCGCTGATCCTCGAGGCGAACCTCATCAAGGAGTATCGCCCGCGCTTCAACATCGCGCTGCGCGATGACAAGTCCTATCCGTACATCAAGGTCACGCTGCAGGAACCGTTTCCGCGCGTGTACGTCACTCGGCGGTTAGTCAACGACGGCGGGCGCTACTTCGGGCCGTATACCGACGTGGGGGCGATGCGGCGCGCGCTGAACGTGGTGAAGCGCATCTTCACCGTGCGCTCCTGCCACTACGCGTTGATGGAGGAGGTCCCCGATCGGCCGTGCCTCGACTACCACATCGGCAAGTGCAAGGCGCCGTGCGTCGGCTACCAGGGCGAGGGTGACTACCGGGCGATGATCGATGAGGTGGTGCTCTTCCTGGACGGCCGCACCGCCGAAGTCATCAAGCGGGTGCGCGACCGCATGATGGAGGCATCGGCGTCGCTCAACTTCGAGCGGGCTGCCGAGCTGCGCGATGCGCTGTTGCGCCTGGAGAAGCTGGAGGAGCCGACCGTCGTGGTGCAGGTGGAAGGCGGCGACCGCGACGTGATCGGCTACGCCCGCGACGGCGACGATGCGTGCGTCACGATCCTGCGCGTACGCGGCGGCAAGCTCCTGGCCCGGGACCAGCGCTACCTCGAGAACCTCGAGGGCGAGGAGGACTCGGCGATCCTCTCCGCCTACCTCGCGCGCACCTACGTGGCGTCGAGCGAGCGCGCAACCGAACTGCTGGTTCCGATGGACTTCGAGGATCGCGCCGTGCTGGAGGAGTCGCTCGCCAGTACGCGCGTGGTGGTGCCGCAGCGCGGGCCGCGACGTGAATTGGTGCAGCTGGCGGATCAGAACGCACGGCACCTGCTGGAAGAGTTCAAGCTTGCGTCGTTCGAGGCGGAAGAGCGTGCGGCAAGCCCGGTGTACGACCTGCAGCGTGAGCTTGGCCTGCAGAAGCTCCCGCGCGCCTTCGTCTGCTTCGACATCTCGACCGCGCAGGGGACCGACACGGTGGGGTCCTGCGTCTGGTTCGAGAACGGGCGGGCCAAGCGCGCCGAATATCGCAAGTTCAAGGTGAAGACCGTCGAGGGGACCGACGACTTCGCGTCGATGCGGGAGGTGGTGGGGCGATACTTCGGGCGTCGCCTCGAGGAGCAGAAGCCGCTGCCGGACCTGGTGTGCATCGACGGCGGCAAGGGACAGCTGAACGCGGCGCACGAGGCGCTGTCGTCGCTGGGGCTCGGCGAACTCCCGCTCATCTCGCTGGCGAAGAAGGAGGAGGAGGTCTTTGTCCTCGGACGCAGCGAGTCGCTCCGTTTGTCGCGCCGCTCGCCCGCGCTTCGCACGCTGCAGCAGGCGCGCGACGAAGCGCATCGATTCGCTGTGACCTTCAATCGGGCGCGTCGCAGCGCGCGCACCCTCACGTCGGAGTTGCTCAAGGTGCCGGGGGTCGGCCCCTCCAAGCGCCGGGCGCTGCTCAAGGCGTTCGGGTCGCTGCAGGGGGTGAAGGACGCAACCCCCGAGGCGATCGCCGCCGTTCCGGGCTTCTCGATGGTCTCGGCGACTCGCCTGCTGCGCGCCCTGCACGAGCCGTCCGGATTGGGTGTCGTTACGTCCGGCGCGGAATCGTCCAGCGCCGACACCCCCTCGCCCGTATCTGCGCAGGACGCCGGCGCCGCCGAACCGCCGACCGATACACCGGATACGCCGGATACTCCGGACGTACCGGATGCACCGCATGCACCGCATGCACCGCAGGCTCCTTAACGACCTCGCACGTTCTCCTGCCCGAATTCCTCTCCCGTCCGATGCCTAACTGGACCCTCGCCTGTTCCTCCTGCGGTCATCCCGAATCGCAGCACGCCCCCGTGGGGTTGTGCCCGCACTGCGGGCAGCCGTTCCTCGCCCAGTTCGACGGGCCGGCGCCGTCGCGCGATGCGCTCCTGCCGCGCTGGGACATGTGGCGATACGCCCCCGCGCTCCCGCTCGTCGACGGCGAGGCCCCGGTTTCGTTAGGCGAAGGGCTCACCCCCCTGACCGAGTCGGCGTCGCTGGCCTCGCTGGTGGGCGTGCGGCGGCTCTGGATCAAGGACGAAGGGGTGAACCCGACGGCGTCGTTCAAGGCGCGCGGGCTCAGCGCGGCGGTGACGCGCGCCAAGGGGCGCGGCGTCCCCGGGCTCGTCGTCCCCACGGCGGGGAACGCCGGCGCCGCGCTCGCCGCGTACGCCGCTGCCGCCGGGATGCCGGCGCGCATCTACGCTCCCGCCACGACACCACGCCCCATCCTCGACATCATCCGTGCGATGGGGGTCGACCTCGTCACGATCGACGGACACATCGGCGACTGCGGCAAGCTGTCGGTGGCCTATGCGCAGGAGACCGGCTTCTTCAACGTGGCCACGCTCCGCGAACCATACCGGGCGGAAGGGAACAAGACGCTTGGGCTGGAGCTCGCCGAGCAGCTGGGCTGGCGCCTCCCCGACGCCATCGTCTATCCCACTGGCGGCGGCGAGGGGGTCATTGGGATGTGGAAGGCCTTCCACGAGATGCGTCGTTGGGGTTGGCTGGATGCGGCGGAGGGGCTCCCTCGGATGATCGTGGCACAGGCGGCCGGGTGTGCGCCGCTCGTCCGTGCGCTCGCTGAAGGGACCGACCGCGCGACGCCGTGGGAGAATCCGTGGACGTACGCCGCCGGGCTCCGCGTGCCGGGGCCGCTGGGAGACCGGCTCGTCCTCAAGACGCTGCGCGACAGCGGGGGCGACGCCGAGGCGGCCAGCGAGGAGGAGATCCGGGACTTCAGCGCCAAGCTGTCAAACGCCACTGGGATCGACGCCGCCCCGGAAGGGGGGGCCGCGCTGTTCGTCACCGCCAAGCTGGTGCGGCTCGGGCGCCTGTCGCCGGAGAGCGAAGTGGTGGTGTACAACACGGGGAGTGGCGCCAGCTACCGACAGTGAGCGCCACCAAGGCTTGGCGTGTATTTTTCGCGCCGTGACGATTGCTATTCTCGAACCGTTCAGCGGGATTGCCGGCGACATGATGCTCGGCGCGCTGGTGCACGTCGGGCTCGAGCCCGAGTGGCTCCGTGCGCTCCCCGGACGGCTCGGGCTCGAAGGGGTACAGGTGCGCATCGCCGACGTGCAGCGTGGCATGATCGCCTGCAAGAAGGTCGACTTCGACATCCCCGAGCAACCGCATGGCCGGCATCTCCAGGAGGTGCGTGCCATGGTGGCGACGACCGCCGTCCCGCCCCACGTGCGGGAGTTGGCGGACCAGGCGTTCACGGCGCTCGCGAAGGAGGAGGGGGAGATTCACGGCGTCTCTCCCGACGAGGTACACCTGCACGAGGTGGGAGCGGTCGATGCCATCCTCGACGTCGTCGGGTCGATTTGGGGACTGAGCGAACTCGCCGTCTCGCGCGTGTGCTGCGGGACGATCTCCCTGGGCGACGGCTTCGTGAAGGCCGCGCACGGTGTGCTCCCTGTCCCGGCCCCCGCCACGTTGCGGCTGCTGGAAGGGCAGTCGGTGCGTCCCGGCCCCGAAGGGACGGGTGAGCTCGTGACGCCGACCGGCGCGGCGCTGGTGAAGGTCCTCTCGGCCGGACGTCCGCCGCAGCGCTACATCCCGCGGCGGAGTGGCTACGGCGCGGGGACGAAGGACCTCGTCGGGCGCCCGAACGCCCTGCGTATCGTCCTCGCGGACGATGCGACCGCGCTCGACGGGGCAACCGAGCGCCTCGTGCAGCTGGCGACCGATCTCGATGACATGACCCCCGAGCACGTGGCGGCGAGCGCCGACGTCCTGCGCGCCGCAGGGGCGCTCGACGTCGTGGTGACGCCGACGATGATGAAGAAGGGGCGGGGCGGGCAGCGCCTCGAGGTCCTCTGCGCCGAAGCCGACGCGCCGCGCCTCGAGGACGTGCTCTTCCTCCACACCACGACGTTAGGCGTGCGCTGGTCCACCGTGGAGCGCCACGCACTGCCGCGACGGTCATGCGTGGTGCAGGTGCTGGACCACTCGGTACGCGTGAAGATCGCCAGCCTGCCTAACGGCGCGATGCGCGCCAAGCCGGAATTCGACGACGTCCGCGCGGTGTCCGACGCGACGGGGCGCTCGGTGGGCGACGTGGCGTCGCTCGCCCTCGCGGCCGCGGAACGTCACCGCTGAGAATGGGTAGCAATCCCCCTGGCGCGCCTTCCGCGCCTCACCATGCAAGGAGAACACGAATGACCCTGTCTCGATTCACCGTAGCCTTTGCGCTCGCGCTCTCCCCGCTCCCTGCGCTTGCGCAGGGCAAGTGCGAGATCGATGAAAAGAAGCCCAACCAGGTCAAGGACGCCGCCAGCGCCTTGGCGAAGGTCGCGCTCCCCATCGGCAAGCCCGAGGACAAGCTCAAGAGCATCCAGCAGGCCGTGGGGCTCCTGAGCAAGGATCAGGACAAGATCATCGCCGCCAATCCTCTCGGCCGTTCGTACGTGCTCGGTCGCGCATACGCCCTCTACGCCGAGTTGGCGATGGGGCTCGGCCGCGACAGCGCCATGGTCGTGAAGCGCTCGGCTGTCGGGCTCCTCACCGAGCCGGATGCCACCATCGATCTCGTCGCCTCGGCGGACGAGGCGTTCGACGCGGTCGAGGCGTCCAACGCCGCGTGCAAGGATGATACGGAAGAGTTCCGCCGCCGCATGTATGCGCCGCTCGTGAACGCCGCGGTGAACCTGTACAACCAGCAGCAACTCGACTCCGCTGGCGCGCTCGTCAAGCGTGGGCTGTCGGTCTACGACGGGTACCGCCTGGCCTACATCGCGTACAACATCCTCGGCAACGTCCAGCAGTCGAAGGATCAGGTGGACGGCGCCGTCGACTCGTTCAAGAAGATGGCGTCGCTCATGAAGGGCGACACCTCGCAGGTCGACGAGCGCAAGAACGTCATGCTCAACGTGGGTCAGCTGATCATGGCGCAGGCCGAGAACCTCGAAGGCGACGCCAAGAAGGCGAAGTTCTCCGAAGCGTCGACCTACCTCGAGACCTTCCTGGCCGAATTCCCGGGTGATGCGAAGGCGCAGGGGGCCCTGGCCCGCGCGCAGATCGCGTCGGGGAACACGGCGGCGGCCGACAAGGTCTTCGGCGACATGGTCGCCTCGCCCGACAAGTACTCGGACGGCGCCCTGTTCGAGGCGGGGGTCAACGCCGCGCGCGCCAACCGTCCGGTTGACGCGGCCGCGCTCTTCAACGCGGGGCTCAAGAAGAACGTCGCGTCGCGTGACGGCCTCTTTAACCTCGCCGTGACGCTGCAGAAGCTCGAGAAGTGGAACGAGGTGCCGCCGATCCTCGATCGACTCGTCGTCGTCGATCCGGAGAACCCGGAGAACTACCAGCTCTGGGCGCTCTATTTCCAGAGTCAGGCAAGTGACATCAAGAAGAAGACGACCGCGTTCAACGCCGCTCAGAAGGCCAAGAAAACCCCGGCAACGGCGGCGGACCGTCAGGCGGCGACCGACCTGGAGAACCAGCAGAAGGCCGCCAACGACTCGCTGATGAAGTATTTCAAGCGTTTCTCCGAGGCGACGGTGAAGCTCACGGTGAACCTGTGGGCGCACGACGGCAACAAGCACACGCTCGGCGGCGCAGTCGAGAACCTCACCGAAGCGGAGAAGAGCTATACGGTGACGTTCGAGTTCCTCGACGGCGCGGGCAACGTTGTGACGACGAAGGCCGCCGAAGTGGGCGCTGTCGCCGGGAAGAAGTCGAAGGCCTTCCGCGTGGAGGTGGAAGGGGCGGGCGTGGTGGCGTATCGCTACAAGCCGATCGGCGGCTAGCGACGCGGCGGTTGGGCGCGAACGCGCGCCGGCCATACGCTGACGCACCAACGACGGCGCCGTCCCCTAGGGGCGGCGCCGTCTTGCGGTGAGGGACGTGTCGCCGCCCGCGACGACAATCTCCCCATCGCGCGCCACATGAGAAGCGAGCTTTGGTACAATGACGAAAGTGCATGTGCTGCATTGATATCGCCCCAACCTGCTACTAAGTTCCTTGAGGTGTAGCAACGGCCCGTTTGCCGTTGCCCGCCAGTCCCCGGGGGAAGCTCGCGCTCTCGCGTTCTTCCCCCGTTCGACTCTCGCAGGCCGCGCCAGCCGACCGCTGGATTCGCGAAGGCCTCGCTTCTCCCTGTCGCCTGGTCGTCGTGTCGTCATGGTTCGCGTCGCGCGCGTAGCTCCCGACAGCATCGCGGAGGAACTCGAGATCGTGCCCGGCACCGAAGTCGTCTCGGTGAACGGGCGCGCGATCGACGATTTCCTCGATTGGGAGTTCCTGACGGCCGACGACGAACTGGAGATCGCGGTCCGCCTCCCGTCGGGCGAGGAGGTCGTCTACGAGATCGAGCGTCCCGAGGGGGAGTCGCTCGGCGTCGAGCTCGAGCCACCCACGGTACGTCGCTGCGCCAATCGCTGCGAGTTCTGCTTCATCGAGGGACTCCCGAAAGGGCTGCGCAAGCCGCTTTACATCCGCGACGACGACTACCGCCTGTCCTTCGCCTACGGGAATTTCGCGACCCTCTCAAACCTCAAGGAGCGCGATTTCCAGCGCATCCTCGAGTACCGCCTGTCGCCGCTGTACGTCTCGGTGCACGCGACGCCCTGGGAGGCGCGCAAGAAGCTCCTCAACAACCCGCGCGTCCCGAACATCATCGAGCAGCTCACGCGCCTGGTGGCGGGCGGCGTCCAGTTCCACGGGCAGATGGTCATCGTCCCGGGGCTGAACGACGGTGAGGTGCTGGAGCAGTCGCTGGCCGATCTGTGGGCCTTCGGTGAGGCGTGTCTCTCCGTCGCGCTCGTTCCGGTGGGACTCACGCAGTTCTCGCACCTCTTCACTGGCGAGTCGATGAGCCGTGAGAACTCGCTGCGCCTCCTCGAGACAGCCGAACGGTGGGCCGCCCGTGCGATGCGAGAGCGCGGCGAGCACTGGGTCTACGGCTCCGACGAGTTGTACCTCCTCGCCGGACGCGAGCTCCCGGGTCCCGAGCACTATGGCGAGTTCCCGCAGATCGAGAACGGGGTGGGGGCGGTAACGTCGCTGCGGCAACGCGTGGCGAACGGACTGGACGCGCTCCCGCCGCTCGCCGGCAAGAAAATCGGTGTCGTCACAGGACTGGCGATGCGGGAGATGATGCCGCCGTTGCTTGAACAGATCGCGCGCGCGACCGGGGCGGTGTTCGAGATGATTCCCACGACCAATTCGCTCTTCGGCCCGACCACGACGACGGCAGGCCTCCTGGTCGGCGCCGACATCCTGACCGCGCTGCAAGGGCGCCACGACCTCGACCTCGCGCTGATCCCCGCCGAGTCGATCAACGAAGACGGGATCTTCCTCGACGACCAGACGTTCGTCGGCGTTCGGGAACAGCTCCCGATCCCCGTCTATCCCTCCTACGACTTCATCGACGTGCTGCAATTCGAAGGGCAGTCTGCTTCCTCCCGCATCGTCTCCGCCTCATGACGCTTCCCGTCGTCGCCCTGGTGGGGCGCCCCAACGTGGGGAAGTCGGCGCTGTTCAACCGAATCGTCGGTCGCAACACCGCCATCGTCAGTGACGAGGCGGGCACGACCCGCGATCGGCACTTCGGGCGTGCCGAGTGGGCCGGGTCGGCCTTCTGGCTCGTCGACACCGGCGGCATCACCGACGACGCGCGCGCCGCGATGGACGTCGAGATCCGTCGTCAGGTGCAACAAGCGATCGACGAGGCCGACCTGCTCCTCTTCGTCGTGGACGCCAAGGCGGGGTTGCACCCGGTGGACCAGCGCATCGCCGAACTGCTGCGCACCGCCGGGAAGCCGTTCCTGGTCATCGCCAACAAGGCCGACAACCCGAAGGCCACCGACTTCTACGAGTTCTACGAGCTCGGGGCCGGCGATCCGATCCCGGTGTCAGCGATCAGCGGAAAGCAGTCGGGCGACATGCTCGACGTGGTCGTGGCGAACATTCCCGAGGTGCGCGCCGAAGACGACACGTCGCTCAAGATCGCCGTGATCGGCCGGCCCAACGTGGGGAAGTCGTCGTTCGTCAACCGTCTCCTGGGTGAGGATCGACTCGTGGTCTCCGATGTCGCGGGGACGACGCGCGATGCGATCGACTCGCCGATGCGCTACCACGAGCGTGACCTCGTCTTCATCGACACGGCGGGGTTGCGCCGCCAGTCGCGCGTCGAGGATGGCGTCGAGTTCTACTCGGCGCTGCGCACACGACGCGCAATCGATCGCGCGGACATCTGTCTCCTCCTTCTCGACGCGACCGAGGAGTTGCACAACCAGGACCTGAAGATCGCGACCCTGGCATGGGAGGCGGGGCGCGCGCTGATCATCGTCGTCAACAAGTGGGACCTGGTCTCGAAGGACGAGAAGACGTCGGCCAAGTTCCAGAAGAAGTGCGTGGAGAAGGCGCCATACCTCGCCTTCGTCCCGTTTCTCTTCACCTCGGCCAAGACGGGGCAGCGCGTCACCAAGGTGCTCGACATGCTGCTCGAGGTGGAGGCGGAGCGGCAGAAGCGTATCACCACGTCGCAGGTCAACACCGTGCTGGAAGAGCTGGTCGCGCGCCGCCAGCCGCCACAGGCTGCGGGGCGTGAGGTGAAGATCCACTACGCGACGCAGGTCGAGACAGCACCGCCGACGATCATCGTCTTCGGCAACAACACGGACGCGCTGGAAGAGCACTACGTGCGCTACCTGCACAATGGCTTCCGCGAGGCATGGGGCTTTACCGGGAATCCGCTGCGGGTGCAGGTGAAGAAGCGCAACGCCCCTTGACCTGACATGCCCGCGATCGTCCTGCTGCTCGTCTCGTACCTGCTCGGTTCCACGCCGTTCGCCTACTTCGCGGGACGCCTCCTGCGCGGGATCGACCTGCGGCAGCACGGCTCCGGCAACCTCGGGGCGACGAACGTCTACCGCACGTTAGGCGCGCCCGCCGCCATCGTGGTCCTGCTGCTCGATGCGTGCAAGGGGGCCGTCCCGGTGCTGGCGTTCGCGACGATGGCGGGGGTGAGCGGTGCGTGGTGGCCGGTGGCGTTCGGCGTTGCGGCGATCGTGGGGCACGTTCGCCCGTATGCCGGGTTCTTCAAGGGCGGAGGGAAGGGGGTGGCCACGGCCGCCGGCGTCTTCTCGGCGCTTGCCCCGGTCCCGTTCCTCGCAGCGTTCGTCACGTTCGTCGTCACGCTGGGCGTGACGCGCTATGTGTCGCTCGGGTCGATGCTCGGGGCCGCCGCGCTGGCCTTGGCGGTCGTCGCGCGGGAAGGGATTGGGTCGCCGCTGTCGCTCGTCGCCATCCTCGTCGCGGCCTTCGTGGCCTGGACGCACCGAGCGAACATCGCGCGCCTGCGGCGCGGTGCGGAGCCGCGGCTCGGTCGCCCCGGCGGAACGGCGGCGGGGAGCGCGGGCGGTGCAGCGGGCGGTGCAGCTGGCGGTGCCGGCGAGGGTGCGGCAGGCAGTTCGGCCGGAGGGGGGCGCTGATGCGGGCCGCGGTTGTCGGCGGCGGGGCTTGGGGTAGCGCGCTCGCGCACCTGTTGGCGCAGGGCGGGCACGAGGTGAGGCTATGGGCGCGCGAGGAAGATGTCGTCGAGCACATCAACGCCTCGCACGCCAACCCGCGCTTCCTCGCCGGGGCCACGCTCGATCCGCGCATCCGTGCCACCGGCGACCTCGCCCAGGCGTTAGCCGGGGCCGAGCTCGTGGTCTATGTGGCTCCCTCGCATGTGCTGCGCGACGTGGTGCGCGGGGCCGCGGGTGCCGTCGCCGGCGGAGCGCTCGCGGTCGTTGCCACCAAGGGGATCGAGCGCGGCTCGCTGGCCCTCATGACCGACGTCGTGCGATCGGAGCTTCCGCAGCACGCCGTGGTCGCACTCAGCGGCCCCAGCTTCGCCCTCGAAGTGGCGCGCGGGATGCCAACCGCCGTCGTCGCGGCGTCCCACGATGCTGCCGCCGCGGCGACGGTGCAGCGCGCGCTCTCGTCGCCGGTCTTCCGCGTCTACTCGAACGACGACGTCACGGGTGTGGAGGTCGGCGGGGCGCTCAAGAACGTGATGGCGGTGGCCACCGGCATCGCGGAGGGCGTCGGGCTGGGGCTCAACTCGCGCGCCGCCCTCATCACGCGCGGCCTGGCGGAGATGACGCGACTCGGCGTCGCGTTAGGCGCGCGCCCGGAGACGTTTGCCGGATTGGCCGGGATGGGAGACCTCGTCCTCACCTGCACGGGCGCCTTGTCGCGCAACCGCGCGGTCGGGGTGGAGGTGGGGAAGGGGCGGCCGCTCCACGATGTCCTGGCCGCCACCGAGAGCGTCGCCGAAGGGATCACCACCACCGAGAGCGCTCGGGCCCTCGCCGAGCGCGAAGGTGTCGACATGCCCATCGTGCGCGCCATCGCGCGCATCCTCTTTGAACAGCAGGCGCCGCGCGACGCGCTGGCCGATCTCATGGGGCGCGAACTGCGCCCGGAGCGTGATGCATGAGCGACGAGGTCCTGCAGGAGTTCTTCTCCATCGGCGAGGTGTGCCAACTGACCGACCTCAAGCCGCACGTCCTGCGGTACTGGGAGTCGCAGTTTCGCTTCCTCAACCCCGCCAAGAACCGGTCGGGCAATCGCGTGTACCAGCGGCGCGAGGTGGAACTCATCCAGCTCGTGAAGCACCTGCTTTACACCGAGAAGTACACGATCGACGGCGCGCGCCAGAAGGTCGACGAACACCGAAAGGGGGGCGTGATCAAGGTGGCCGCCCGCGACGCGCTCGGCGTCGAGACGTTGGCCGAGCTGGAGCGCGAGCTGGGCGAGCTCGCGTCGATCCTCGATGGATCTGCTCCGGTCCCCAAGCCCGATACGGAGGAGCTCCCGGGGAGCGGTCGCGCGGGGGGATGAGCAGTCGGTTGCGCCGGCCGTCGAGGTAGCCACGAGCGCCGTGGGACGCTAGCGTTAGGGCACCATGCGATTCCTTTGCACCAACGACGACGGCATCCTCGCCCACGGCCTCGACTGCCTCGTGCGCGCCGCCGAGCAGATCGGGGACGTGACGGTGGTCGCCCCTGACCGCGAGCAGAGCGCCACCTCGCACTCGCTCACGCTTCACCATCCGCTGCGTCCCGTGAAGCGCGGCGAGCATCGGTATCAGGTCGATGGAACGCCGACGGACTGTGTGATGCTCGCCGTCGAGTCGCTCATGGAGCATCGTCCCGATTTCGTGTTGAGCGGGATCAATCACGGGCAGAACATGGGCGAGGACGTCCTGTACTCCGGGACCGTCTCCGCGGCAATGGAGGGATTGGCGTTAGGCATCCCGTCGATCGCCTTCTCGTTCGCGGGCGGCGACCTGCGGGCCGACATCGCGAAGCTCGACGAGCAAGTGGAGATGCTGGTCCCGCTCCTTCGGCACCTCACGACGCTCCCCGCCTTTCCCGAAGGGACGCTGCTCAACGTGAACCTCCCGCCGGTGCGAGCGGACGAGATCCGGGGGATCAAGCTCACCCGCCTCGGACGGCGCGTCTATTCCAACTCGATCCAACCCATGAAGGACCCCTGGGGACGGAAGATCTACTGGATCGGCGGGGGCGAGATCACCTGGACGGGAAGCGATGACTCGGACTTCCAGGCCATCCGCGATGGCTTCGTGTCCGTGACGCCGTTGCACCTGGACCTGACGCACCGGGACATGCTCGACTCGGCGGAGCGCTGGTGGCGAGCGCCGTAGGCCCCGACTACCGCGGTCCGCGGCGGCGTCTCGTCGAGCAGCTGCAGGCCGGCGGAATCACCGATCCGGCGGTCCTACGCGCCATCGACAGCACTCCCCGGCATCTCTTCGTCCCGACCGGCGTCAGGCACCGGGCCTACGAAGACTCGTCCATCCCCATCGGGAACGGGCAGACCATCTCGCAACCCAGCGTTCACGCCCGATATCTCCAGCTGCTCCAGCTCACCGGTAATGAGCGCGTGCTGGAGATCGGGACCGGGTCCGGGTACCAGACCGTGCTCCTCGCCCATCTCGCGGCTCAGGTGTTCTCCATCGAGCGCGTCGCCCCGCTCCTGGAGAAGGCACGTGAGGCGATTCGGGACTGCGGGGTCCGCAACGTCTCGGTCCTCCTGGGCGACGGAACCATCGGATGGCGTCAATACGCGCCCTACGACGCGATTCTCGTCTCCGCCGCCTCTCCCTCCATCCCGCAGCCACTGGTGGACCAACTCGCGGAGGGCGGACGCCTCCTGATCCCGCTCGGCGACCGCGAAGAGCAGATGCTCACCATGGTGACGCGCCACGGCGATCGGGCCGAACGACGTGACATCGTGCCGGTGAGATTCGTCCCGCTGCTGGGGACCCACGGCTGGACGTCGCCTTAGCGAGAGTCGTCGCCGCCCCATCCGGCACAGGACCGGAATCGCAACCGTCGATCGGAGCGGCTCACATGGCTGATGTCTCGCAGGATCAGGGTGGCTCGGCACCCCGTCGTCCCGTCCTTCGTCCGTTCAGCGGACAGCGAAGCCAGGGGCAGGGGGCCCTCAAGCCGCTCGGCGCGCGCCGGCCGGCCATCGCGACGTTCGCGCCCCCCAACGAATCGGTCGCAGCTGAATCGTCGCCGGTGGTCCCAATCGCGCCGATCGAACTGACTTCCGCCCCCGACGCGACCGCCGCCTCCGCGGTATCGGCCCTGGTGGCGGAGCCCATCGCACCCGCGACAGAGATCACCGAGAGCTTCCCGGCTGCGCCCGAGGCGCTCGCAGCGGACGAGCCGCCCTCGACCGCGCCGACGTCCGACACCTATTGGCGGTCGGAAATGGAATCACCCGCCGACAGCGTGGAGGCAACGGCTGTCGCTGAGTTCGAAGCCGTCGCAGACGACGCTCCCGAGCCTGCCCGTGCGCGCTCGCTCGCGAACGCTCCGTCGATCCTCGAGTCGGTGATTCCCGCCGAACTGACCGAATCTACCGGCTCTTCGGATGCGTTCAGGCCGGACGCCGACGACAGCGTGCCGCAGGCCTCGGCCGTCGCCCCGGTCGCGCCGATCCCGGACTTCGAGGAGGTCCAGGAGGTCGGCGCGGAGTCGTCGACCGACAGCGCCGGCCTGTTGATCGCGGAATCGCAGCTCGAGGCCACCGATGCCGCGGGGGGGCGGACGGAAGAGAGTGTCGATGAGGAGCCAGTCGCGGTCGACTCACGCGAGACGGACATTGTGATCAACCAAGTCGCCGTCGAACCCGTTGAGACGGTGCTGGTAGGCGCCGCAGCGGACGTCGACGTCGAGCTGGAGTTGCCGGTCGTCGAGTCGGAGGGCGCAGCCGCGACGAGCGCATTCACCGGGATGGATGCGAGCGCCGAGGCGAGCGTGGAGGACGCCGGCCACGTCGACAGGTCCGACGTCGCATCAGTTGCGGGGATTGCGGCGCAACCGACCGCGGAGCCGTTGCTCGATGACGAGCTGGCGAGCTTCAGGCTCACACCTCACGAAGTGCTTCAGGTTCCGTCGCCGATCCCCGGGCTGGACAGCATGTTGCGCGCAGATGCTGAGGCCAACTTGAGCGATGGAGGCACCGAGTCGGAGACGGTGCTCCCGTCGGTCGTGGAAGCAGCGGCGTCCGCTTCGTCCGCTTCAGCACCAGAGATCGTTTCATCGGTGCGTGACGCCGGGGAGCTCTCCCTGCCGGCGTCGGAGGACGAACGCGACGCGACGGCGCATGAGGCGGAACGGTGGGGAGGGGCGGCCGCGATGGCTGAGAGCGACGCGTCTTCGCGAGCTGCAAGCGTGCTGGAGGAGCCGCCGGAGCTGCTGGCTGAACGCGATGCGCAGTTGCAGGATTTCGTCGCACGGTCCGCGACCCAGCAGCACGTGCTGGAGATCCTCGAAGCGGTAGCGCGACGGGTGCGAGCAGGCGAAATTGTCCCCGCAGCTCCCGCTGGTTCGACAACCGAGGCGGTGCTGGCGAGTGTCCTCGCGTCACTCTTGACCGCTCGACCATAGAGTTTTCGCCACGTAGCCGCCGAACCCCTCGTGCCCGTCGTTCACCTGGAAGTCGCTGGCAAAGTGCAGGGCATCGGCTTTCGCCATTTTGTGCAGCAGCAGGCGCGGACCCTTCAACTGGCGGGATGGGTCCGCAACCTTTCCAGCGGCAACCTCGAGATTGCCGCTTCAGGAAGCGAGGAGGGAGTGCGGGCGCTGCTTGCAGCGGTACGGGTGGGCCCCGCCGGGGCTGAGGTGAAGCAGGTCATCAACCTGCCGCCCCAACCGTCGCTCGAGCTTCCCCATCCGTTCACGATCCTCAAGTGAGTTCGGTGGCCCACGACGAGCCCGACGCGCCTGACGCGTCGCTGCGCGAGCGCATTCGCGCCGCGATTCGCGAGATCCCCGACTACCCGAAGCCCGGGATCCTTTTCAAGGACATCACACCGCTCCTCGCCGATCCAACCCTGTTCGGGGCGGCGTGTGACTTGATGTTATCGCCGTTTCGAGACGCGCGGATCACGCACGTGCTCGCGATCGAGAGCCGCGGCTTCCTGTTCGGCGGACCCATCGCGGTGTCGCTGGGCGCGGGTCTCATTCCCGTCCGCAAGCCGGGCAAGCTTCCGTTCGAGACGACACGAGAGGAGTATGCGCTGGAGTACGGAACCGACGCGCTCGAGGTGCATATCGACGCGTTGGGCAACGGCGCACGCGTGCTCGTGGTCGACGATGTTCTTGCGACTGGCGGGACAGCGGCAGCGGCCGCGCGACTCGTGCACAAGCTCGGTGGCGAGCTGGTGGGGAGCTCCTTCCTGATCGAGCTGAGCTTCCTCCCAGGTCGCGAACAGTTGGCGGGGCAGCAGGTGTCCGCCGCCGTGGTCTACTAGCCGCGCGCCTCGAGGGCGTCGTCGGCTTTACCGCCCTCGGACGCTCGGGTAAATTCCCAGCAGTTCGTGGCGCGTTTGCCCCCGTAGCTCAGATGGATAGAGCAGCGGTTTCCTAAACCGTTGGTCGCACGTTCGAATCGTGTCGGGGGCACCTGGAACGACTTCGAAGTGGCGGGAAACGAGTGGGGCCCCTCTGCGAACTTCGCGAGAGGGGCCCCGGCGTCTTTCACGAGCAGAGCGACCGCGGAGGGACGGACCGTCAGGCGCCGCGCTTGGCGTAGATGTCCTTCTCCAGCTTGAGGCGGAGCTTCTTCGCCTCTTCCAGCGCCTCGGTCTTCTTGCGTCCCTTGGCGGGGACGTAGAAGCGCTTCTGCTTGCCGGGCTCAGGGTTGATCGAGACGATGAACGCCTGATGCCGCTTATCCCACTGCACCCCCGTCACGCCATAACGATTGCGGCGTGAGCGCACCACCACACGACCCGTCTGCGGTTTCCCGAGCGCCTTCTCGGTCTTGTCGCGCCAGACGACCGCCTGGGCGAACGCCTTCTTCTTGCCACCATGCTTGTTGTCCGAGAACCACTTCCGGTGCGTTTTGCCCTCGAAAGTGACCTGGACGAGCCAGCCGTGATTGTGCTTTTCCGGCTGGTCGATACGTGAGATTCCTTTGCGCCTAATCATGGTAAGTGGTTGAGGGTGAGGGCGCTGGGAAGGATAGTGAAAACTTGCGTCAGAACAAGGCCGCACTACCGGCTCGCCGCCGCGCTCCACATCTTTAACGCGGTACATACGACGTGTGCTGCGCTCCGACGCGAGCGCACGCACCTTTACACGAAAACTTGGCCCTCTAACAACAGTTCGGGGGCAGGGAACGCCTGACAACCGATGACCAAAACAGGTGAAGCGGCTCGGCCGCAGCTCGACAACTCGGCAGAGTCTGTGATGGACTGGGTGCAATCGCACGGTCGCCAGCTCGGCATTGGGGCCATCGTCGTGGTCGCTCTTGCGGCTGGTTCGTGGGTCGTGTCGCGCTCCAACGACACGAAGGCGGCGGGTGCCTCTCGCGCCCTCAGCGAAGCGCAACGCAGCATGGCCTCCGGGAACCTCGCGCTCGCCGCGGCCGACCTGCAGAAGGTCGTCGCTCGTTATGGCTCGACGTCGGCTGGGACGCAGGCGCGACTCCTTCTGGCCCAGGTGCAGTTCCAGCAGGGAAAGCTCGCCGACGGGATGAAGGCGCTCGACGAAGTGGGCTCGGCGGGTGCAATGCAGGCCTCGCTGCACGCGCTGCGTGCCGCCGGACTCGAGCAGTCCGGCAAGTCCGCCGAGGCCGCCGAGGAGTACCTCAAGGCGTCGACAGCATCGAGCCTTCCGTCCGAGCGCGAGTCGTACAAGGCAGACGCAGCGCGTGCCTACGTGACCGCAGGCAAGAAGGATGAGGCGCTCAAGATCTGGCAGGCCATCGCCGCCGATGAAGCGTCGCCGCTGAATGGCGAGGCGCGTTTGCGGGTCGGCGAACTGGGCGCGACGGTCGCGGCGCGATAGCGCTCGACTTCGAGCGAAGTGCGCGATTCGAACTCGCGCGCAAACGGCACTCAGGATTCCAAGAAGGCAGGCCGCTGATCCCATGTCAGCGGCCTGTTTCTCGTTTGCGGGGGGAAGCGGTCGCGCGCGCAGCCCCCACCCTCGACTCGCCCCGAGAAAATACGCATAATATGTGTTATGTAAACTTCACCCGTGGAAAACTGGGGATTTCCTCGGGTTGGCTTGGGGGTGACCCCCTCTCGGGCGAATCATTGAGCGGAAGCCGTGGCCGCTCGGACGGTTCAGTCAGTCTCGCGCGATGCGCGAGTGGCGCCGAGAGTCTGACCGGCCGCGCGGGACCAACTGTGCCATATGGAGTACTTGGGCTCTCGGCGCTGCGAGGATGCCTCAGAACTCGCCCAGGGTCCCATCGAAGACGATGCGACCCTCGCCCGCGAGCACGGGCGTTCCCTGCTCCGGCGCAGCGCTCACCTTCGCGACGAGATCGCGGCCGGAGCGCGTGCGGAGGGCGACGCGACCGTCGATACGTCCCCAGGTCGTAAGGAGCGCCGCGGTGGCGACGGCGCCGGTGCCGCACGCGAGCGTCTCCTCTTCCACGCCCCGCTCGTACGTGCGAATCGACCACTGACCGCGCTGGTCGCGCGAGACGAAGTTGGCGTTCGCGCCATCCCGGAGCGAGTCGAGGTACCGCAGCGCGCGGCCGCGTTGGAAGACGTCCACCGTCTCGACGTCCGGGACTAGCACGACCAGGTGCGGAACGCCGACTCTCGCAAATCCCACGCGCTCTTCGCCCGGCTCGCGCTCTGTCTCGAACGTCGCGGCCAATTGGGTGACCGGGACCATGTCGATCTCCGGCGCCCCCGACACGAAGCGCCCGGTGACCGGACCGGAAACCGTCTCGAATGTGAAGCTCCCTTCGGGGGCGATTCCGAGGACGCGAGCGAGCCGCGTGCTGCAGAGCGCCGCGTTACCGCACATTTCGGCCAGCGAGCCGTCCCGGTTGAAGTACCGCATCGAGAAGGCGTGGATCGGGTGCGGCTCGAGGAACACGACACCGTCGGCCCCGATCCCGGTGCGACGCTCGCAGAGACGCCCGATCCATTCGGGCGTGGCCAACTCGCCAGCCGGTTCGCGCATGGCGTCGAAGAAGACGAAGTCGTTCCCCGACCCGCTCATCTTCCAGAAGCGACGCCCGGTCACGTCACACCCGTCCGACGATTGCCCACCAGCGCAGGCGCCAGACCATCCAGATCGCCTCGCGCACGATGCGCTTCGACATCTTGCTCTCGCCCTCCGTGCGATCCACGAAGACGATCGGGATCTCGACGATGCGGAATCCCTTGCGCCACGCGCGGAAGCTCATCTCAATCTGGAAGGCGTAACCGTTTGACCTGACATCGCTTAGGTCGATCGCCTCAAGCACTTTCCGGCGGAAGCACTTGAATCCGCCCGTCGCGTCGTACAATGGAAGTCCCGTGACGAGACGCGCGTAGATGTTCGCACTGTAGCTCAACATGAGGCGCGCGATGGGCCAGTTCACGACCGTCACCTTTCCTTCGCGATACCGCGATCCGAGCACGAGGTCGGCGTCCTCGGCGCTCTCCAGGAACTGCGGAAGGTGCGACGGGTCGTGCGAGAAGTCGGCGTCCATCTCGAAGACCAGCTCGTAGTCGCGCTCAAGCGCCCACGCAAAGCCGGCGAGATAGGCGGTGCCGAGCCCCATCTTTCGCGGCCGATGGAGCGCGTGAACCCGGGAGTCCGCAGCTGACCGCTCGTCGACGAGGGCGCCCGTTCCGTCAGGCGAGCCATCGTCCACGACCAGCACCTCGATGCGCGGGTCCTGCGCCAGCACCGCGTCGATGAGGCGTATGATGTTCTCGCGCTCGTTGTACGTCGGAACGATGACGAGCGCCTTCTCGGTTGCCCTGCCCTTCATGGCCGGCTCAGTCACCGGACGCAGCTCCGCGCCGGTCCATGGCCAAGCCCGCGAGCAGGAGGAGGAGCGCGGCGAAGACCGCGAACCACGTCACGCGCTTGCCGGTGTCGTAGGCGGCGTTGTGGAACGACAGCTGGATACTCTTGGCGCCAGCCGGAAGCACGACGCCCATGAGCGAGACCGCTGCCTTGCCGACCGTGGCCGGCTTCCCGTCGACGGTGGCCGTCCATCCCGGATACCAGTTCTCAGACACCATGAGCGCCGAGCCCGAGGGAGCCGGCGCGTCGAGCTCGATGGTCGCGCGCCCTGGAGCGTAGTTGGTCACCTTGGCGGTGATGGGCAGCGGCTGAGGAAGCGCGGAAAGCGCCGGCGCCTGCACGGCCACCGAACTGTCGAAGACGGCTGCCGTGCGCACGTCGAAGCGCGGATCGAGCACCGTCGCCAGCACCGACGATTCGTCCGCCTTCGCGACGACCGGCGTCACCCAGGCGTATGAGGTTTCGAACGGAACGGCGTGAAGGTACAGCTGGCTCCCCGCAGCGTCGCGCGCCGGCCCCGCCACCAGTTTGAGCTCCTTGAGCCCGATGTTCTCAGGCGAGTTGGTGAGGATGTAGCGCATGTTCAGGAGCCGCCAGAAGTTGGGATTCGCCACCTGACGGAATCCCTCCTCCTTCCCGGCCAGCCGATCGTACGCGCCCAACTCGTTGCCGTGGTAGCCGAGGACGTTGGCGATGCCATGGCTCATCAGCCCGTCGTAGTTGAGCAGTGGGTCGTGCACGGCCTCCGACTCCGCGGTCTGGAACGAGAGGACGCGGAACGGGCCTGGCTGCTTCTTGAGATAGTCGATGACCGGGTTGCTGGCGTAGGTGATCGCCGCCGGCTCGGAGAACTGCCAGTAGCGGCGCAACACGCTCGCGCTGTCCAGCGCGACCACCAGGATCAGCAGGATTCCGCCCAGGTCTCGCGAGGCGCGCCGAGTCGATACCACGAAGGCGACGCCGAGTGTCAGGAGGACGAAGACCATCGAGCGCAGTGCCCCGATCCTGAGCGCACCATCGTTGGCCATGACGAGATCTGCCCGCTCTGGCCCTGCGATCGAGACCCCGAGGTTGGTCAGGGCGCCAGCACCGCCGAGGACGCCGATGATCAGGGCCGCGATGGCCCATCCCACGAGGTAGCGCCGGCGATTCTCGGCGCGAACGACGCGCTCGGTCCCGAAGGCCGCGAGGACGGCCGTGGCGAACGACACGACGAAGAGCATCGTGCTCGGCGCGCGGAAGTACTTCGTTCCGGGGACGATGGCGTAGACGAGGGAGTAGAACGGCGTGTTTCCTCCCAGCGCCCACAGGAGCGACACCACGAACGTCACGAGGAAGAAGGTGACGAGGCGCTTCTGCGAGCGAAGCGCCCACGAGCCAAGGGCAAGCCCGGCCAGGACGAGCACCGCCGCGCCGATGTACTCCGAGTGGAAATGGATCCCGTTGCGCCCCCAGTAGCGCTCGAGCACCCCCGTGAATTGCGGGATGAAGAAGTTCAGCGTCTCCTCCGGGGGGAGCGAATACGACACGGCGTGCTCCCACCCCTTTCCTCCGGCCCGCGGTGAGAAGGGCTCGTACATCTTCACCGGCCAGAACTGGATCGCTCCCATCACGAGCCCGATCGCGACGGAGCCGAGGGCCGCTCCGAGTCGCTGCAAGCCGACTCCCCGGTCGAGCGGAACCTCCGACGCCCACCCCATCGCGTTGAACAGGGCGAAGGCGCCGGTGACGAGGAGCATGTACTGCAGCAGCTGCGGATGCGGCGAGAGGACGGCGAGGCCGACGACCAGCGCGAGTCCGCCCCACGCCGCCTTGCGCCCATCACGGATTCCGCGTGTGACGAGATAGAGCGCCAAGGGGAGGAGCGCGGCGATGAACATCTTGCCGTCGTGTCCCGGCGATACCAGGCCGGCGACGTTCCCCCCCATCTGGTAGGCGACGCCGCCGATGACCGCGGCAAAGAAGGAGAGGCCGAGCGAGCGCAGGAAGAGATAGCTGAACAGGCCGGCGAAGAAGACGTGCAGGATCATCCCCCACGTCATTCCTGTGTCGGTCCCGAGCATGATGCGGAGCAGCGCCGTGGGATAGAACGTGTCGCCGTGCATGGCATCCACGAACGGCATCCCGCCGAAGAGATAGGGATTCCACTGGGGGATCTCCCCGTACTGCTTCCAGTGACTCCTGGCGAACTCACGGAAGGCGTAGCCGGCGATGTACTGGTCCGAGTACGGGTTGACCAGGAACTTGCCGGCCAGCGCGGGGAAGCCGAGCACCAGAGTGCACACCCCGTGGACGAGGGCGGCCCAGGCGAGGGCGAAGCGAGGTCCAGGCGACGCAGCCGTTGGTGAGCCCTGAGGGGCTGCGACGTCGGGCGTACGGGTCATGACGAGGAGGACGATGTGGTGCGGCGCCCCCGCAGGGCGTCGACGGCCAGGAAGGCGAGGCCCGGGAGGACCTCGAGCACGGTGAGCCAGAGCCGGGAGGCGAGCGAGATGACGCCGGCCGCCCCTCCCTGCGCCAGGCCCAGGCGGCCTAACGCGACGATGAGCGACCCCTCTCGCACGCCGATGCCGCCCGGCGCAAACAACGCAATGTAGCCAGCCAGGTACGATCCGGTGAAGGCAGCGACATAGGAGGTCGTGCGCCCCGGCGCGTGCCCGATCACGCCGGCGACGAACAGCTGGAATGCGACGCCATAGAGGATCCACGCGAGAACGCAACCGATCGACGCCAACCAGACAGCGCGATCTGGGAGGACTGGGACCTCCAGGCGACGGCCGACAATCCGGCTCGCCATGCCTCCCAGGAGTGGGACAATCCGCGGCGCCAGAAAGATGCCGACCACCAGGGCGGCGGCGAGCGCGATGGCGGCGCGCGGCGCCTCGAAGAAATCGGCGCCCGTGACGAGCACGAGGCCGAAACCCGCCAGCAGGTTGACGAGGTTGATGACCAGTGCCGAGCCGGTGGACGCGACCACGGAAACGCCGTGCTCCTGCGCCATCACGCCCATCGCGCCGATCTGCCAGACCTTGCCCGGGAGGTAGCGCCCAAGATTGGAGATGAACCAGATGCGGGCGGCTTGCCCCCACGCGAGATCGCTGTCCCACGCCCGCACGGTGCGCCGCCAGGTTTCGACGAGCACCGCGTACGCAACGAGGACGAGGAGGCTCGAGGCGGTGACGAGCGGCCACCGGGGTTGGAGGCGCACACCAGAGGCACGGAACGCCTCCCACTGGGCGAGAATGGCGCGGCCGGCGAGGACGACGGCGGCCACGGCCAGGAAGAAGAAGACGACCTGCGTCGCCTTACGGCGCAACGATCGAGCGGTAGAGGGTGGCGTAGCGCCTCGCGGCCGACTCCGGGGCAAAGTCGCCGAGGGCCGACATGCGCCCTGCCCTGCCTAACGCCAGGCGCAACTCGGGATCGTCGAACAGACGATCAAGGGCGGACGCGAGGGCATCGAGGTCGCCGGGAGGGACCAGGAGCCCGGTCTCGCCGTGGGTGATGGTGTCGGTGAGGCCACCGCTCTCGAAGGCGACGACGGGGGCGCCACACAGCTGCGCCTCGACGGCCACCAGTCCGAGCCCTTCGCCGATGCTGGGGACGACGAGGGCGCTGGCGCGCTGGTACAGCGTGGGGAGTGCATCCTGCGGAAGGGCGCCATGCCAGGTGAGCCGATCGGCAATGCCGAGTTGGGCGGCCTGCGCGCGCAGGGATGGACCATCCGGCCCGTCGCCAACGAGGTCGACCGCCACGCGGTGGCGCATGCGGGCCACGGCGTCGAGGAGTGCAGCGACCCCCTTCTGCGCGTTGAGCCGCCCCACGAAGAGGAGGCGGTCGGTGGCGCGCTCCCCGCCAGGCGCAAAGAGCGCGGTCGACACCGGCATGGGGGCGACGAGGGGCTGCACGTCGGGCACCATCTCGTGCACCTCGCTGGCGAGCCAGCGGGAGACGGTGGTGACGGCGCGTGACTGGTGCAGCACGCGCCGGAAAATCGGGCGCGCGAACGCCTTGGCGCGGGCCAGGCGCACGTCGGTGCCGTGCATGGTGGTGACGAGCGGGAGGTGTCCCAGTCCCGCGGCCCAGTTGCCGACCACACCGCCCGGGAACCACCAGTGCGCGTGCAGGAGGTGCGGGGTCCACTCGCGACGGATGCGCGTGGCGAGGGCGAACTGCGTTCCCAGGAAGCCGACGAGTGCGACCTTCGCGCCCCACGACCGTTGCACCTCCTGCGCCATCTCACCGGTGTAGGCCAGGTTCTCGTACTGGCGCGGGGCGTAATGGAAGCGGTCGACCCGGATGCCGTCGATGGTGTCGTGCGGCGCGAGCCCGGGGGCCCCCGGCGCCACGACGCGCACCGCGATCCCTTCCCCTCGCAACGCCACCGCCAGGTGCAACAGGAACGATCCCGGCGCATCGCCGGGGACGCGCGGGTACGAGTGGGTGAGGAAGAGGACGCGCAGGCCGGGCGCGTCAGCCATCGCGCGGCTCGGAGCGCTGGAGCTCACGCGTGCCGTCGCGAAGCTCGTCGGTCACGCGCCGCAGTTCCCGGAGCTGGGCGCGCACGCCGGCTACCTGTTCGCCGACGAGCCCTGCCGCGAAGAAGACCGAGCCGAGGATGAGGCAGGTCTGGATGACGGTCCAGACGGCGCGCAGCCCCTCGCCCGTGAAGGCGAGCCAGCCGAGGGCAACCAGCCCGGACAGCGCCCCAAACGCGAAAAGCGCCGCTCCCAGCATCCCGAACAGGAGGAGCGGCTTCTGCGCGAAGCGGAGCTCGAACCAGACGGAGAGCATGTCGAGCACACCGACCGGGATGCGCCCGATACCAAACTTCGACTTGCCGGCGTGGCGCGGGTAGAGCGGGACCGGGATCTCCGTGACGGAGTACCCCTGCGCGGCCGCGATCACGATCATGTAGCGATGCCAGTCGGGGCGCGTTGGCAGCACTTCCATGATCTCGCGGCGGTACGCCTTCACGCTGTTCAGGTCCTTCACCGGGACGTGGAACAGGACGCGGCTCAGCTTGTTGTACACCGACGACACGAACGCCTTCTCGTACTTCCCTTCCTTGAAGCCCGTCACCATGTCCGCTTCGTCGGCCAGGATGGGGGCGACTAACCGCGGAATGTCGGCCGGCTTGAACTGCAGGTCGGCCGGATAGAAGACGAGGACGTCGCCGCGGGCATTGAGGTAGCCGGTGCGCAGCGCGTCGGCGATCCCGCGACGCGCCCGATGGCGCACGGCGCGCAGGAAGGGATAGCGCGCGCGCAGCCCTTCGAGCACCGCCCACGAGTCATCCTCCGAGCCGTCGTCGACGACGATGACCTCGAACCCCGGCGAAAAGCCGCGGAACGCCGCCTCGACCTGCTCCATGAACAACGGGAGGTTCTCGGCCTCGTCCTTCGCGGGGACGAGGACCGAGACGCGAATCTCCGGCAGGGTCATACCCGCTTGCGCATCCGCGCCGACAGTACGCCCAGCTGGTCGCGATACTTGGCCACCGTGCGGCGAGCGATATTCACCCCGTTGTCGCGCAGGATGTTGACGATCGCCTGGTCGGTGAGCGGGTTCTTCGGGTCCTCATTGGTGACCAGCTTCTCGATCTGGTCCTTGATGCCGCGGGCCGAGACATCCTCGCCGCCGGTCGTGCTGAGTCCGGACGAGAAGAAGAACTTGAGCGGGAGCACGCCGCGTGGCGTCTGCACGAACTTCTCGTTCGTGACACGACTGACGGTGCTCTCGTGCATCGCGATGACCTCCGCCACCTCGCGCAGCGTGAGCGGCTTGAGGTACTGCACCCCCTTCTCGAAGAAGTCACGTTGCCGGTCGACGATGTAGTTCATGACCTTGAGCATCGTCTGTCGGCGCTGCTCGATCGCCTGGATCATCCAGTTGGCCGAATTCAGCTTGGACGAGATGAACTCCTTGTTCTCCCCGTCGAACTTCTTCTTGTCGCGCGCAATCTCCTGGTAGGCCTTGGAGAGCTTGAGGCGCGGCAGGTTGCCGTCGTTGATGAAGACGTGGTACGCGCCGTCGATCTTCTCGACCACGAGGTCCGGGACGATGTAGCCGTCGCTGGCGTCGCTGTAGCGCAGTCCCGGCTTGGGGTCGAGCTTCGCGATCTCGTCCGCCGCGTGCTGCACGTCATGCGCGCTGATCCCGAAGCGCTTGGAGATCTCGCTCCACCGGTGGGCGATGAGCTCGTCGAAGGCATCGCGCACGAGGCGATACTGCAACGTCTCTTCCTGCTTGAGGTCGCGCAGCTGCAGCAGCAGGCACTCGCGCAGGTCGCGCGCCCCGACCCCGGGCGGGTCGAGCGTCTGCACGATGCGCAGCATCTCCTCCGCCTCGGGGAGCGTGTACAGCGGGAGGTCGCCGTGGAAGTTCTCCTTCTCGGCGGCGCGCGCCACGACCTCGTTGATCCCCTCGACGATCTCGGGGATGGCGCACGTGAGGTACCCGTCCTCGTTGATGTTCCCCACGAACTCGTCCGCCAGCAGCAACTGGCGCGGCGTGAGCTCGAGCAGCGAGATCTGGTCCTTCAGGTGGTCGTCGAGGTCGCGGCGGTCCACCGAGACCGGCTCGTAGTACTCGCGCTCCTCGTGCTCCTCTCGCACGCCCCCCGTCTCGAAACCATCGAGCAGGATCTCCTCCCAGTCGATGGTCTCGTTGTTGACCGCCTCGCGCTCTTCCGGCGGTGCGGTCTCCGGCTCCGCCAGGTCGACCGGCCCCTCCTCCCCTTCGAGCTCGGGCTCCTCCTCCGAGTCTTCCTCGTCGGGCTCGATCATGTCGAGGAAGGGATTGTTCAGCAGTTCCTGCTTGAGGTGCTGCTGGAGGTCGAGCAGCGGCATGTAGAGCAGGTCCATCGCCTGGTACAGGCGAGGATTGATCTTCAGCTCCTGCCGAAGCGCGGTGTGCTGACTGAGCCCGGTTCTCATGCGGGAAGCTCCTCTTCAGCATCTGGCGCGATGACGCGGGCGTAGTCCTCCTGCTCCCGCTCGGCGGCAAACCGCGAACGCAAGCGCGCCGTCAACGTCGGGCCGAGGTAGATGCGCGATACCTCGTCGTCAAAGACGAGGTCGCGCACCGTCCCGGAGACCTTCACCTGGCCGTCGAACATGATGTAGGCCCTGTCGACGATGTCGAGCGTCTGTTCCACGTTGTGGTCGCTGATGAGCACCCCAATGCCGCGATGGCGCAGCCCGGCCACGATCGTTTGGATGTCATGGACGGCGATCGGGTCGACCCCGGCGAACGGTTCGTCGAGCATCATGAACTTGGGCTGGGAGACCAGCGCCCGGGTGATCTCCAGGCGCCGCCGCTCCCCGCCGGACAGGGCGTACGCCCGGCTGTGCCGCAGGTGCTTGATGCTCAGTTCGTCGAGCAACCCTTCCAACCGTGATCGACGCTCCTCCTTCGTGATTGGCAACGTCTCGAGGATCGCCAGGATGTTGTCCTCGACCGTCAGCTTCCGGAAGATGGACGGCTCCTGGGAAAGATAGCCGATCCCCCGCCGGGCGCGCTTGAACATCGGCATCCGGGTGATCTCCTCCCCGTCCAGCTTGATCGAGCCGGCCTCGGGCTGGATGAGGCCGACGATCATGTAGAACGTGGTGGTCTTGCCCGCCCCGTTCGGGCCGAGGAGCCCGACGATCTCCCCCTGCTGCAACCGCACGGCGACGTCGTTCACCACCCGCCGCTTGCGGTAGACCTTCACGAGACCGTTGGCTTCCAGGACGCTCCCAGCGGGGGCGATGGTCGGTTCCACGGCACGGCGCGAGGCGGGCGTCGGGACGGGGACGGTGGCGTGCTCACCGGTGAGGCGCAACGACTCGGCGACCCCCACCCGCTGCGGGGCGATCTCATTCCAGAGTTCCCGGGAGAGGCGGACCTTGGCCCCGACGTCCTGATCGCCGGGGACGGGGTATTCGATCAGTCCCTGGGCTGCCAGGCGCGGGAGGACTGAGCGCTGGAGAAAGGCGCGGACCTCGTCGAGGGAGAGCCGCCCGGCCTCGCGATCGGCGTCCCCGCCCTGCGTGCGGATCGCGGCGAGCCAGTCGTCGCGGAAGCGGATGGCGACGTCGTTGAAGACGGACAGCCCATTGGCGTCGGCTTCGCTGATGAGCGCGTGGAGGCCGAAGGCGACCGAGCGGTCGCCGCCGGCGCGCTGCTCGATGAGCGCCTGGACGCGGGGGGAGATGGGTTCGCCGTTCATGCGCGCGGTAAGCTAGTCAACGTCACGGGCGGCGGATGCCGTTAGGCTGCCGCCTGGTGATGGTCCCCGACTGGGGGTTGCGGCCGTCGGCGCCGGCGCGACGGGTGGGGCGACGCGGGCGATTGCCCGCCTTGGTCGAATCGCCAGCGACGCTGTCGGGGAGCGCCTCCAGGAAGATCCCCGAGGCCGAATCGACGACGGTCACCGTCTGGACCTCCTGCGCCTTGAAATCGACGATGATCTGGCGTCCCCGCACGTAGTTGACGCCGGGCTTCCTGACGTCCTTGCGGTTGGGCACCTGGTAGTACGAGCTGGCCGTTCCGGACGCCAGCAGGTCGCGGATCTTCGGCTTGGACGTGGTATCGGTCGGCGGAATCGAGTCGAAGCGGGCGACGATGGTGTCGCCGCGCAGCCAGTCGCGCTCGCGTGACCGCACCTTCGACGAATCCGGGTCGGACTCGGCGTAGGCCTGCCGCACCGCGTACATCTCGCGCAGCTGCTGGTTTGGCATGCGCACGTCGATGGAATCGGCGAGGATCGTGCGGTCCTTCGTGATGGCAGAGGCCGATCCGGGGCCGAAGGCGTAGGCGCGTTGCAGCCGGTTCTCGCGCACGCGCAGGTCGATCGTGTCCGAGGCGAGCGTGAGGTCCTTGTTGACGGCGACGCCGGAGTCCTTGGCCACCACGCGTTCGATGGCGCGGTTGCGCCCGTACATGTCGATCACCAACCCGCGCAGGGTGAAGGAGTCCTTCCCCTTGCTCTCGATGTACGGCTGCTTCATGAGCCGCGAGAACTGGCGCGTGTTGTCGAGGTTTGCCGAGTCGCCGCGCGCCAGGATGTCGCTGCGATCGATGGTCACCTGCCCCCAGGCGACGAAGAGCGAGTCGCCCTCGCCGTTGATGTTGTCGGCGATGAGGATGACGGGCTCCCCGCGGCGCTTGCCGCTGGAGTCGGCCTCGATGAGACGGAGGGTGGGGCGCATCGTTGCGACGATCCGCGCACGGGCCCGCACGCCTCGCACGGCCCGGAAGTACTCGGCGCGCGGACCGGTCATCGTCGAGGAGTCGCTCATCACGGCGACGACGTTGCCCTCGGCGAGCAGCCGTTCCTCGGCCCGGAAGTACGTGAGCTTGTCGGCGTCGAGATGCACGCGCTTCTCGCGATACTTCACGTTGCCGAGCAGGTAGTACAGCTGGTTCTGGTCGTAGAATTCCGCGGAGTCCGCGGTGATGGTGATTCCCTGCCCCGGGCAGCGCCCGATGAAGCCACCGCCGAAGTACGACGTGTACTTCTGCGAGATGGGGTCCTTGATGAACTGCGACCGGTCGCCTTCGATCTCGAGCAGGCATCGCTCGGCCGGCTTCTCCGGGGTGCGGCGTCCAGGGGCGGAGGCCACGAAGGTCGACTCGGCCGCTGCCCCCGCCTTTCGCTCGATGATCGAGTCGATCTTGATGGGGGGGATCGAGTCGGCGGGCATGGCTGGTCCGCCCGGCGCTGGCCCCGGCCTGCGCGCAGCCGGCCGGCGCCCAAACCGAATGCAGCCGCTCGTGGCCAGCAGCAGGAGTGCGATCGCGAGCGTGCGACCGTTCACGACTTGGGGATGGTGACCGCGCTGCCGCGCGAGCGCGTGGACTTGAGGACGCGGACGTTGTTGAGGTCCGGGTCGCCGATGAAGCCGATGCCCTGCGTCACCCGCCCGCCGCTCTCGGTGATGGTGAAGGCCGAGTCGCTGGCGATCTCGTTGCGCGACGGATCGTAGCGCAGGTGCGGCGTCTCGAGCTTGCGACCATCGGTGGCGACGACCACGACGTTGCCGCGCGCCTCCATGTTACCGAGGCGGATGTTGTAGCTCCCCGTCTTCGACGTGAGGACCGCGTCCTTCTCACCGCTGACCTTGAAGAACGTCGTGTTGACGACCCGCATCTCGGTGCGGGTGTTGTCCTCGTACATGTACGCCGTGTCGGAGACCAGCTCGGCGCGACGCAGACCGCCATCGGTGAGGAAGAAGCGCACGCCGAACATCACCTGGTCGGCGGAGTCCGGGACGACGCTCTTCTGCGCGACAGGAGTCGTGGCAGGTTGCTGGCACGCCGCGCCCATCGCGAGGAGCGCGGCCGCAGCAGACGCGAGGAGGGGTGAGACGCGGGGCATCACGCGACCCCCGCGCGCATCAGGTCGTGCAGGTGGACGACGCCCACGACGGTTCCGTTGTCTTCGGTGACGGGCATCGCCATGATGCCGAATTGCTCCATGCGGTACACCACGGCGCTCCCAAGTTCCTCGGCGCGCGCCGTGCGCGGGGCGCGCGTCATGACACGTTCGAGGGGGACGCCAAACGGGTCCGCCTCGCGCTCCATGAGGCGCGTGAAGTCCCCGGCGGTGAAGACGCCGAGGAGCTTCCCGGCCTCGTCGGTCGCGACCACGATGCCG
This sequence comes from Gemmatimonadaceae bacterium, assembly GCA_046327755.1. Taxonomy (GTDB): domain Bacteria; phylum Gemmatimonadota; class Gemmatimonadetes; order Gemmatimonadales; family Gemmatimonadaceae; genus SCN-70-22. Next base: position 546,377 of record JAXLXW010000003.1, on the reverse strand, counting down.
CGCCGCTCCGCCAGGAGGACGATGGCGTCCCGCATGGAGGCGCTGGGAGGGAGGATCGGGAGGCGCTCGCGCTCCATGAGTTCGCGCACGCGCGTGAGGAGCTTGCGACCCAGCGACCCGCCGGGATGAAAGCGCGCAAAGTCCTCCCGCCGGAATCCCTTGCGCTCGAGGATCACCACGGCGAGCGCATCGCCTAACGCCAGGGCGGCGGTGGTGCTCGTTGTTGGCGCCAGGTCGTGCGGGCACGCCTCCTCGCGCACCCACGCGTCGAGCGTCGCGTCACACTCGCGCCCCAGCGACGAGTCGCGCTGCCCGGTGACGGCGATGGTGCGCACGCCGAACCGCTTGAGGTGCGCCAGGAGGGTGAGGACTTCCTCGCTCTCGCCGCTCTTGGACAGCAGGATCGTGACGTCGTCCTTCCCGACCATGCCCAGGTCGCCGTGCAATCCTTCGGTCGGGTGCAGGAAGGTCGCGGGGGTCCCGGTGGAGGTGAGCGTCGCCGCGATCTTGCGTCCGATGAGCCCCGACTTCCCCACGCCGGCCACGATCACGCGTCCCGGCGAGGTCGCGATCAGGTCGACCGCGCGGGCGAAGTCCTCGTCCAGTCGACGCTCCACTTCGGCGAGTGCCTCGGTCTCCAGCCGGATCACGCGCTGCCCAAGGGCAATCGCCTCGCTGCCTGTCATGACGGGTTCTCCTGCGAGCGCGACGCCACGTACCACTCGACCAGCGCGTCCCACTCGCCGCGCGCCTTGAGGAGCAGCTCGGCGAACTCGCGCACCGCACCGTCGCCACCGCGTCGCGTGAGGCGCAGCTTCGCCGCGCGGAAGACCTCGTCCGTCGCATTCGCGACGACGACTGGCATTCCAACGACGCGCAGCACGCCGAGGTCGGGGAGGTCGTCACCGACGAAGGCCACCTCGGAGAGATCGATCCCGCGCGCCGCGATGAGTCGCGTGAGCGCGGGGAGCTTTCGCGCGTGCTCGTCCTGGACCAGTTCGTCCACCCCGAGTTCTGCCCCGCGAAGTGCCACGCTCTCCGAGACGCGTCCGGTTATGATGGCCACCACGATGCCGGACTTCTGGAGCATCTTGATCCCCAGGCCGTCCTGGATGTCGTATCGCTTGCTCTCGTAGCGCGCGCCGCCCACGTCACCGAGGTAGATGCCACCGTCGGTGAGGACCCCGTCGACGTCGAGCGCGACGAACTTGATGCGCCTGGCGTCGTCGGGGGCGATGTACGGGACGCCCGCCGGCGTGAGCGGAGTCCCTGCCTGCGCCCCGAACCCGATCATCGGCGCGCCTCCCACACGGCGACCGCCCGGCGGATCAACGCCTCCAGCGAGCCTAACGGGAGCATGTTGGGGCCATCGCTCGGTGCGTGTTCCGGGTCTGGATGGGTCTCGAGAAAGAGCCCGTCGGCCCCCGCGGCAATGGCGGCGAGCGTCAGCGCCGGGATGAACTCGCGCAGCCCGCCGCTCGCGCCACCCTCACCCTTCCCCGGCTGCTGTACGCTGTGCGTGCCGTCGAAGATCGTCGGGACGCCGGTCGCCGCGCGCATGCGGGCAAAGCTGCGCATGTCGACGACGAGGTCGCCATAACCAAAGAAGGAACCGCGCTCCGTCGTCGCGATCGTCGAGACGGAAGGCGAAGGACTGAAACCGGCCGCCTGGGCGGCCCCCGGGCGCGCGCCGGCGACCTTCTTCACCGCCCCCTTCACCCCCTCCGGATGCATCCACTGCCCCTTCTTCACGTTGACGGGGCGCCCGGTTGCACCTGCGGCCTCGAGCAGGTCCGTCTGGCGGCACAGGAAGGCCGGGATCTGCAACACGTCCACCACCGCCCCGACGGTCGCGCACTGTTCCGGCAGGTGCACATCGGTGAGCACGGGGAGCCCGGTCGCCTCGCGTACGCGTGCGAGCTTGGCAAGCCCCTCTTCGATGCCCGGGCCGCGTGCGGCGCCAGGATTCGAGCGGTTCGCCTTGTCGAACGATGCCTTGAAGATGATCCCGCCAGGGACAAGCGGGGCGAGCTTCGCGAGATGCTCGGCGACACGCAGGTTCAGCCCCTCGTCCTCGAGGACGCAGGGGCCAGCGATCAGGAAGAGACGGTCGGTCGGAAAGCCCGAGTACATCGTCAGTCCGCTGCCTCCACGAGCGCCGTCGCCGTCGTGGTGCGCGCCTCGGCGCGACGACGCGTGGCCGACGCCGCGACGAAGGCGGCGAAGAGCGGGTGCGGCCGCGTGGGGCGGGACTGCAGCTCAGGGTGGAACTGGCAGCCGACAAACCACGGATGGTCGGCGAGTTCCACGATCTCGACCAGCGACCCGTCAGGGGAAAGTCCGCTCAACTTCATCCCGTGCTCGATGAAGGCGTCTCGGTACGAATTCGACACCTCGTAGCGATGGCGATGCCGTTCGCTCACTTCGGGGACGCCGTAGATCTCGGCGGCCTTGGTGCCGCGCGCGAGGCGACACGGATAGGCGCCCAGTCGCATCGTTCCGCCCATGTCGGTCACGTGCTTCTGCTCCTCCATCATGGCGATGACCGGGTGCTCGCACTCGGGGGCGAACTCGCTGGAGTGCGAGTCCGCGAGGTTGAGCACGTCGCGCGCGAACTCGATGATCGCGACCTGCATCCCCAGGCAGATGCCGAAGAACGGGATCCGCAGCTCGCGCGCGGCGCGGATCGCCTCGACCATTCCCTCCACGCCACGGACGCCGAAACCGCCCGGGACCAGGAGGCCGTGATACTCACGCAGGATCTCGCGCGCCTTCTCCGGGGTGGTGAAGAGGTCGCTCGAGGTCCACGCGATGTCGACCCCGACGTCGTTGGCGATCCCGCCATGGATGAGCGCCTCCTGCACGCTCTTGTAGCTGTCGACGAACTGCGTGTACTTCCCCACCACGGCGATGCGCACCCGATCGCGCGGCTGCACCACGCGCTGCACCATCGCCCGCCACGCCGACAGGTCGGGGGTGCGCCCCGAGAGATTGAGGCGCTCCATCACGCGCTCGTCCAGGCCCTGCTCGGAAAACTCCAGCGGGATCTGGTAGATCGTGGGGACGTCGCGGCTCTCGATGACGTTCCCGAATTCCACGTTGCAGAAGAGCGCGATCTTGCGCTTGATGTCCTCGCTGAGCGGGCGCTCGGTGCGGCAGATGAGCACGTCCGGCTGGATCCCCAGCTCCATGAGCTCGCGCACCGAGTGCTGCGTCGGCTTGGTCTTCACCTCGCCAGCTGCGGCGATGTAGGGGACGAGCGTGAGGTGGATGAACATCGCGTTCTGCTTCCCCACCTCCTGACGGAACTGCCGGATGGCCTCGAGGAACGGCTGCGACTCGATGTCGCCGACCGTCCCGCCGATCTCGACGATCACGACGTCGTTCCCGGGGGCGAGCCGCTTGATGTGCGACTTGATCTCGTCCGAGATGTGCGGGATGACCTGCACCGTCGAGCCGAGGTATTCCCCGCGCCGCTCCTTGGTGATGACGTTGAGGTAGATGCGTCCCGTCGTCACGTTGTTGAGCTGGGAGAGCGAGCGGTCGATGAAGCGCTCGTAGTGCCCCAGGTCCAGGTCGGTCTCGGCCCCGTCGTCGGTGACGTAGACCTCGCCATGCTGGAACGGCGACATGGTCCCGGGATCGACGTTGAGGTACGGGTCGAACTTCATGATCGAGACGCGCAGCCCGCGCTCGACGAGGAGCCGGCCTAACGAGGCGGCGGCGATGCCCTTGCCAAGCGACGACACCACGCCGCCGGTGACGAAGATGAAGCGCGTGGCCTGGTTGGGAGTCGGGGGAGTGGTCATCAGCGCCGTCCGGCGTAAAGGTCATGCCACCGCGCATTGGCGCGGAGGAGGTCGTCTTCGGTATCCACGCCGCCCGGAGGCGGCTCGTCGATCGTCGCCACGCCCATCGCCAGCCCGGCGGCGAGCGGACGCAACTGCTCCAGTCGTTCCACCCGCTCCAGCGGATGCTCGGGGAGCGAGACCCACTCGGCGAGTGCATCGCGCGTGTAGGCGTAGATCCCCAGGTGCTGCCGCACGAGGCCCCCGCGAAGCGCGGCGTCGCCCGCTTCCCGCAGGTGTGGGATCGGGGCGCGCGAGAAGTACAGCGCGCGTCCGTCGTCTCCCGCGACCACCTTCACCACGTGCGGCGATCCGAGGATCTCCTCGTGCGCGATGGCACATGCGGTCCCGAGCGGGAATCGCTCGACCGTCACCATCGCCAAGGCGCCACGGACGGCGGCTTCCGAGACGAACGGCTCATCGCCCTGCACGTTGAGGATGACCTCGTACTCTGCGTACTCCGCACGCGCGGCCACTTCGGCGATGCGATCCGTGCCCGAGGGGTGCGTCGACGCCGTCAACACGGCCGTGCCCCCAGCGTCGCGCACCGCGTCGGCGATCTCCTGGGCATCGGTCGCCACGACCACCGTTGGTGCGACGTGCATGGCCACGACGCGTTCCCAGACGCGGACGATGAGCGGGCGTCCACCCAGCAGGCGAAGCGGCTTCCGCGGGAGGCGGGTCGCCCCGAGCCGCGCCGGAATGACGGCGAGGACTCCAGTGGGTACAGGGGGCGCGGGGGCGGCCGAGTTCGCAAAAGGCACGCCACCCAAGTTAATCCGCGCGATACCGCTTTTCCAACAGCGTCGTTGCGAGCCCTATCGCGGCGGGAGCAGTTCCGCCAGCAACCGTAGCGCGTTCTCCCCCATCACCTTCCTCACCTGCGCGTCCGTGAGTCCGACCTCCCGGAGCGCCGCCGCCACCTTCCCCATCCCACTGGCGTCGAACGGCTCGGCGGTGCTCCCGTCAAAGTCGGAGCCCAGGGCGACGTGGTCCTCGCCGGCGATCCCGATGGCGTACGCGACGGCCTTGGCAAAGGCCGCCGCCGTGGGGTCGCAGATGGCGCCGTCCCAGTAGCCGATCCCCACCACGCCGCCGCCGGCCGCGATGCGGCGCAGCTGGTCGTCGGTGAGGTTCCGCGGCCCGGGACATGTCCCTTGCACCCCGCCGTGCGAGACAACGATCGGCCGGTGCGTCATGGCGAGGATGTCGTCCACGAGGCGCGGCGAGGCGTGCGCCACGTCGATCACCAGCCCTAACGAGTCCATCCGCGCGACCACCTGCCGGCCGAACGGCGTGAGTCCCCCCTTCTCGACCCCGTGCGCCGAGCCGCCCACCTCGTTGTCGAAGAAGTGGGTGAAGCCGAACATGCGGAATCCGCTGGCGGCAAGCGAGTCGAGGTAGTCGAGACGCCCTTCCAGGGGGTGCAAGCCCTCGGTGGCGAGCAGCGCGCCGATCACCGGGCGACCGCTCTGGCGAACGGCAACCAGGGCGGCCAGGTCTTCGCGGGACGTCACCAGGCGCAACGCGGAGTCGCCGCGCGCCGCGCTGCGCGCCACCGCGTCCTTGAGTCGCGCCCCCTGCCAGCGCGCACGCTCGAAGACCGAGAACCAGGCCCGCAGTGGATACCGCTCGGCGATCGCGAGAATCGTGATGTTGTCCGTCTCGGCGGTGTTGCGCTCGTAGTTGATCCCGCGCGGCGTCTTGGTGACGACGGAGAACACCTGCAGGGCGAAGTGCCCGTCCTGCAGTCGCGGAACGTCCACGTGACCGTGATCGTGCCGCTCGAGCAGGTCGCGCGGCCACAGGAGCGCGTCGGCGTGGAGATCGACCACGTCCAGGGTGCGCAGCAGCGAGTCCGCGGTCGGGGGCGCCGTGTACGGACCCGGGGCCAGCAAGGTGTTCATCGACGCGTCGGCCATCTCGGCGCCGCGGGTGAAGAACACGACCAACGCCGCCCCGACCGTGGCGGCGAGCGCGAGAAGCAGTTTCCTGGTCACGGACGTGTGGGATCAGGCCGCGCGTGCACGCGCGTGAAAGGCGTCGGCCATCGCGAGGAAGTTGCGCAGCATCTCCATGCCACCCTGCGTCAGGATCGACTCGGGATGGAACTGCACCCCCCACACCGGGTGATCGCGATGCTGGAGGGCGTGGATCTCGTCAGGCAGGTCGGCGGCGTGTGCCACGATCTCGAGCGTGTCGGGCAGCGAGGCGCGCTCGACGATCAGCGAGTGATAGCGCATGACTCGGAGTGGAGACGGGAGCCCGCGAAACAGGCCACGCCCCTCGTGCACGACATCGGACACCTTGCCATGCATGACCCGCGAGGCGCGCACCACCCGCCCGCCGTATGCCTCGCCGATCGCCTGGTGGCCGAGACAAACGCCCAGCAGCGGGATCGTCGCGCCGAGGGACTGGATGACGGGGACGCTGATCCCCGCCTCGTGCGGCGTGCACGGTCCGGGCGAGACCACGATCGCCCGCGGCGACAGCGCGCGCACCTCGTCGACCGTGATCGCATCGTTGCGGTGCACGACGGGCGACTCCCCCAGTTCCCCGAAGTACTGGACCAGGTTGTACGTGAAGGAGTCGTAGTTGTCGATGACGAGGAGCACGAGGGCGAGAGGCGAAAGGAGACGGCGGAAGGACGTGCGGCCGCGGGCGCGTCATCCACGCGGATGATACTGCTTGTGAACCGTGCGCAGGTAGTCGCGATTCACGTGCGTGTAGATCTGCGTCGTGGAGATGTCCGCGTGCCCCAGCATGTCCTGCACGGCCCGCAGGTCGGCCCCGCCCTCGAGCAGGTGCGTGGCGAAGGAATGGCGGAGCGTGTGGGGAGAGACGTGCTTCTCGATGCCAGCGGTCTCGACGTGCTTGCGGAGGATCTTCCACGCCCCCATGCGCGACAGCGCCTGCCCGCGCGCGTTGAGGAAGAGAATCCCCTTCCCTGCACCGCGCTCGAGTTTCGGGCGCAGTTCCCGCAGGTAAAGATCGATCGCCCGGGTGGCCTCGCTTCCCACCGGAACCAGGCGCTCCTTGCCCCCCTTGCCGAAGACGCGAACCAAACCTTCGTCGAGGAGCACGTCCTTCACCTGCACCCCGATCCACTCGCTCACCCGAAGCCCGGCACCGTAGGCGAGTTCGAGCATCGCCCGGTCGCGGTAGAACATGGCGTCGTCGATGGACGGTGCCCTCAGCAACCGATCGATCTCCTCCACCGTGAGGACGTCCGGGAGATCGCGCCATCGCCGTGGCATCTCGAGGCGGTCACTGGGGTCGCTCGCGACGACGCCCTCGCCCACAAGAAAGCGGAAATAGGTCCGCACTCCCGAGACGTTGCGCCGGATGGACGAGGGCGAGAGTCCGAGATCCTTGAGGTGATACACGAAGTCGCGCAGGAGGCGCGGCTCGAGCGCTCCGGGGGCGCGCACGCCCTTGGTGACCGCGAAGATGGCGAGGCGCGCCACGTCGCGTCCGTACGCCTCGCGCGTGCGATCCGAGGAGCCCTGCTCCAGGGAGAGGTAGTCATCGAAGCGTTCCAGGTAGAAGGCGCGCGCGACCTCGTCCGGTGTGAGGGGCTCCCCCATCGCCGTCACCGCCCCTCGTCGGCGCTCTTGCGGCGCCGCGCGAGGAACCATGCCGCCGTCGCCGCGACGATCACGAGACCGGCCACCACCCCTGACCAGCGACCGAGGCGACCCACCTGGAGCGCCAGCAACTCCCAGTTGTTCCCCGCCGTGAAGGCGAGCCAGGTGATGCTCCCGTACCAGATCGCTGAAGCCCCCGCGATGGCGACGGCCAGCCCGGGTAGGGGGAAATGCAACGCCCCTGACATCGGTGGGACGAGGGCGCGCACGCCGGGAAGGAATCTGGTCGCGAAGAAGGCGAACGGGCCGTAGCGGGCATGCCAGGCGGCAAGGCGGGCCTCATTCCGCCCGCCCGGGGCGACATGGAAGCGCTTGGCGATCCATGCCCGTCCCAGCCGGCGCCCCGCGGCGTACATCGCGAGCGCCCCCGCAACATTCCCGAGCCAGACCGCGAGAAAGGCCGGCCACGGCGAGCCCTGGTTGCGAGCGGCCAGGAATCCGCCGAACGCGACGAGCACATCGGCAGGAATGGGAGGGAAGATGTTCTCGACGGCGGCCAGCACCGCCATGGCGGCCAGGAGGGTGGCCGGATGGAGCGCGGAGAGCCAGTCCAGCAGCGCTTGCAGCTGCAGCACCGGCCGCTCAGCCGGTGGCGGTGGCGCGCGCGGGAACGAGCGTCGCGACGGCGACGCAGGCCAGTCCCTCGCCGCGCCCGACCCACCCCATCCCCTCGTTCGTCTTTCCCTTCACGCTTACCGCTGCAACCTCCAGCTGCAAGACGCTCGCGAGACGCTCACGGATCCGCAGGCGATGCGGCCCGATCTTGGGCCGTTCGGCAATCACGGTCACGTCCACATTGCCGAGCGTCCAGCCAAGGGCTCGCACGCGATCGTAGGCGGCGACGAGCATCTCGACCGAGTCCTTGCCGCGGTTGGCCGCATCGGTGTCGGCAAACATCTCGCCGATGTCACCCGCCGCCGCCGCACCGAGGATCGCGTCGGTGAGCGCGTGGCAGATGGCGTCGCCGTCGGAGTGCCCGACGAGGATCACCTCGGATGGAACGTCGACGCCCCCGAGGCGCATGGGGCCTCCGGGGGCGAAGCGGTGCGAGTCGTAGCCGATTCCCGTGCGCATCAGGCGGCGACCGGCGTCTCCTGCGGGATGAGCGAGTAGTCCTGGCGACGGCGTGCCGGGGTGAAGCCGGCATCGCGAATGAGGCGCTCGAGCTCCTCCGTGGTCGTGCGGTACGTGGTGTTCGCCGCCGACACGACGTTCTCCTCGATCATGAGCGAGCCAAAGTCGTTGCAGCCGAACGAGAGCGCCAGCTGCCCGATCTTCATCCCCATCGTCACCCAGCTGGCCTGCAGGTTGGGGACGTTGTCCAGCACCATGCGCGCGATCGCCACCGTGCGCAGGTACTCCGTCGCATCGGTCTTCTGCATGTGCGACATCTCCGGGGTGTTCTCCGGCTGCAACGGCCAGGTGATGAACGCGGTGAAGCCGTTGGTACGCGCCTGCACCTCGCGGACGCGCTGCAGGTGCTCCAGGCGCTCGGCCAGCGTCTCGCCGATGCCGTACATCATCGTGACCGAGGTCTTCATCCCCTCGTTATGCGCCAGCTCCATGATCTCGAGCCAGCGATCGGCCCCGGCCTTCTTGGGGGCGACGATGTCGCGGACGCGCTGGACCAGGATCTCGCCGCCGCCGCCGGGGATCGAATCGAGCCCCGCCTTCTGCAGCTCGCGGATGACCTCGACCGCCTCCATGCGGAAGGTCTTGGCGAAGAAGTCCACCTCACTCGGGCTGAAGCCGTGGACGTGGATGGGGTGGTTGCGCTTGATGTAGCGCAGCAGGTCCAGGTACCACTCGAAGGGGATGTACGGGTTGTGCCCCCCCTGGATGAGGATCTGCACCCCGCCCAGCGCCTTCGTCTCCTCGATCTTCTCCCCGATCTGCTCGAACGACAGCGTGTACCCTTCCCCGTGCTTCGGGCGCCGGTAGAAGGCGCAGAAGCCGCAGTCGGCCACGCACACGTTCGTGTAGTTGATGTTCCGGTCGACGATGAAGGTGACCGTGTTGTGCGGATGCTTCTCGCGCCGGATCCGGTCGGCCTCGAGGCCGAGTTCGAGGAGCGGGGCGTTGGTGTAGAAGTCGAGGAGGTCGCGCGTCATGGTGGCAAAGCTATCGACCTGCAGGGGTCATCCACCAGCGAGGGCGCGGTGCACGGCGCGCGCCAGCGTCTCCGCGCCGACCGGCTTCTGCAGCACCTGCGAGATCCCTCCGTTGGCGAGGTCGCCAGGGGTGAAGTCGCCGATGAAGCCTGACAGGACGAGGACCGGCACCCTCCCCCCCGCGGCACGCACCGCCGTGGCAAACTCCAGCCCAGTCATCCCCGGCATCAGGAAGTCGGTGACGATCGCCGCGAAGGCCTCCGCCGTGCCTTGGCGTGTGCTCAGGAGCGCGAGCGCCTCGCGTGGGTCAGAGCATCCCGTCACGCGGTAACCCATGCGTTCGAGCTGTCGCTGCCCGATCTTCACCAGCGTGGCTTCGTCGTCGAGGTAGAGCAGCCACTCGCCGTTTCCCCGGGGGACGGCGTCGGCCACTGCCGCATCCACCTCCGGCTCGTCGTCCATCGCGGGGAGCAGGCAGTGGACGGTCGTCCCGCTCCCGGGCGTCGACTCCAGCTCCACGACACCCTCGTGGTCGCGCACGATGCCGTGCACGAGCGCCAGCCCGAGCCCGCTCCCCGTTCCGGCAGGCTTGGTCGTGAAGAAGGGCTCGAACGCCTTGAGTCGCGTTGCCTCGTCCATCCCATGTCCGGTATCGCGAACGGTGAGGCGAACGTAGCGCCCTTCGTGCACGCCGGGGCGAGCGCGCACGGCGCTGTCGCGCAGGTAGACCTCGTCCGTGGCGATGACGAGGGTGCCGCCGTCGGGCATGGCGTGCGCCGCGTTGGTGGCCAGGTTCATCAGGACCTGCTGGAGGGACGTTGCGTCGCCGCGCACGCGCCGACGTACCGGGAGCAGTGCGGTCTCGATCTCGATGCTCGGCGGGAGCGAGGCGCGCAACAGGCGCGCCGACTGGGCGATCGTCTCCCCGAGGTCCAGCGGCGACATCTGCATTGCCTGGCGCCGGCTGAAGCGCAGGATGCGCTCGACCAGCTCGCGCCCCCGGTGCGCCGCCGTCAGCAACTCGCGCATGTCCTCGGCGACCTGGGCGCGGTCCCCCACGGCACGAAGGACGAGTTCTCCCAGCCCCACGATGGATGCGAGCACGTTGTTGAAGTCGTGCGCCACGCCGCCCGCGAGGGTGCCGAGCGCCTCCATCTTCTGCGACTGCCGCAGCTGTTCCTCGAGCCAGGCACGCTCACGGGCAGCGGTGAGTCGCTCGGTGATGTCGACGATGGATCCCACGACGAAGAACCCTTCGTCGGTCGCCACCGGCGTCAGACCGATCTCGACCGGAAACTCGGTCCCGTCGGCGCGTCGCGCGCTCAGCTCGCGTCCGGCCCCCATCTTCCGTGCGGAGGGATGCTCCCGGAAGTGGTCGCGGAACTCGGGATGTGCGCCGCGCGCGCGTTCGGGGAGCAGGAACTCGACGAGCTGGCCGTACATGGCCTCGCGCGCATAGCCGAAGAGTCGTTCGACTTCGGAATTCACGAGGACGATCCGTCCCCGCGCATCGACCATCAGGAGGCCGATTGGGGACGACTCGACCACGGCGCGCAGTCGCTGCGCCGTGGACGGCGAAGGGGTATCGGACATGGCCTGCCTCTCGCAGCCGGTTCCGCGCGCCATCCGACGGCGTAGGGAGCGCCGCGCATCGCATGCGGTGGTTCCGTGCGTCGTGCCAGGGGTGGCGTCGTCCAGCTCGCCCCTCGCAGCCTAACGGCGGCGGCGCGTGCGTCGTTCCGTCACACGGCCCCGCCCTCGTCGCCCCGTCGGCGATCGCGATGTCCGATTACTTCGCCACGCCGCCCCTGCTGTCAAGATGTGGACGTGACGCCGCAGCTTCCTCGCCGGGTCGTGCGATCCCGGCCGCGCATTCGCGGCGTTGCATTTCGGCGTTGGAGTGGAGCACGCATGTGATCCGCGGCGGTGACCAACCGGCGGACGCGGCGCCAGCGTCGACTATCGCCTACGCGGCCGGCAGGAAGGCGAGCGTCCCGTTCGGCACGCGACCGGCGGCCACGAGTCGGCGGAAGAACTCCGTGAGTCCTGCGAGGTGTTCGTAGCCCAGGCCGTAGTCCAGGCCCTCGAAATACTCGACGCACGCGGCGCGGGCGACGCCGGTGGTTCGCGATGCCTGGTCGGCCAGCTCATCGAGATGCTGCAGCCCCCAATCCCGCGAGCTGATGAGCGACGCGTGCGCCCCCAGCGACTCGGCGACCGGCGTCGTGCGCAGCGCGACCCACACCGCGAAGACGAAGGGGAGGCCGGTCCACGCCTTCCACTCCTGCCCCAGGTCGTAGACGTACGGATACGACGCGAACGCCTCGCCCCCGCGTCCCTGTCGCGCGTTGTTGAGGATGAGGGCCGCATCCCCGATGACCAACCGCGCCTCGTGGTCTTCCTCTGCGAAGCGTGCGATGTCGGCCAACTCGCTGTTGCCGGGCACGAACTCCGGGCGCGCGTGCCAGACGTGCTCGAAGAGGAGCTCGAGGAGGGCCACACTCGTCATCGAGCTGCGCGAGACGATGACGCGGTGCCCGTTGAGCTCCGTCGCGGGGCGCTGGCTGAAGAGCATCACGCTGCGCACGGGGCCGTCACAGGTGATGGCGAGTTCCGGGAGCAGGAGGTATCGCTTGGAATCGCGCGCATACTCGACCGCCGAGACGACGCTGACGTCGAGCGTCCCTGCCGCCATCTGCTGGTTGAGCGCGCTGGGGATGCCGTCGACGAGTTCCCCGGTGAGGCTCACGATCCCGCGATCAATCGCCCCATAGACCGGGTAGCAGTTGATGTACGGGATGCGGCCGATGCGCATGTCAGGCAGCGTGCGCGGCCGGACCGTGCGGCGCGCCGTCGCCCCCGGCGTCGAAGCGCCGCAGGATGTTGTAGAACGAGTCGCGCTCCGCCGGCGTCTTCTTCGCCCCGCGAATGAGGCGCAACAGGTCGTCGAGCGACATCCCCTGCGGGGTCGTCGCGCCGACGGCGTGGTAGATCTTCTCGCGCACCACCGTCCCCTCCAGGTCGTTCACCCCGAAGTTCAGGGCGACCTGCGAGAGGAAGGGCGTCACCATGATCCAGTGCGTCTTGATGTGCGCGAAGTTGTCGAGGTAGAGCCGCCCGACCGCGAGCATCTTGAGGTCGTCGTAGCCGGTGGTCCCCCGCCCGTGGCGGTCGAGCTGCCTGCCCAGCTCGTTGTCGTCCGGGTGGTAGGCGAGCGGGATGTACGCCAGGAAGCCCCCCGTCTCGTCTTGCAGCTCACGAAGCATCCGCAGGTGCTCGACGCGATCCTCGAGGGTCTCCACGTGTCCGTACAGCATCGTGCAGTTGGAGCGGATCCCGAGCTGGTGCGCGGCGCGGTGCACGCCGATGTAGTCGGCGCCGCCAAGCTTCTTGTCCGCGATCTGCTCGCGAACCGCCGCGCTGAAGGTCTCGGCGCCGCCACCGGGGAGCGTATCCAGCCCTGCCTCGCGCAGCGCCGTGAGCACGTCCTGCCAGCTCATCTTCTCGATGCGCGCCAGGTGCGCGATCTCGACCGCCGTGAGTGCCTTGATGTGCACATGCGGCAGCTCGCGCTTGAGCATGCGGAACATCTCCGTGTAGTACGCGAGCCCCGCCTGCATGTCGAGTCCGCCCACGATGTGGAACTCGCGGGTGAGCCCGGAGCGCGCCTGCTCCGCCTCCGCCATCACCTGCTCCATCGTGTAGCGATAGGCGCCTTCCTCCTTGGGAAGCCGCGCATAGCCGCAGAAGACGCAGGTCTTCCGCAGCACGCACACGTTGGTCGGGTTGATGTGCTGGTTGGAGGCGAAGGTGACCACGTCGCCATGGCGGCCACGGTTCACCGCGTCGGCCATGCGACCCACGCCGAGCAGGTCGGACGTGCGATACAGCGCGAGCGCGTCCTCCTCGTTCAGCCGCACGCCAGCTGCAACCTTGTCGGCGATCGGCAGGAGCACCGGATCGCGGATGGCATCACGCGGGACTTCCACCGCCTGGGGCACGACTGGACTCGCTTACTCGGCGTAGCGCCGGACCGCGATCGCCACGTTGTGGCCGCCGAAGCCCGACGAGTTGCTGATGGCCACGTCCACCGTGCGCGCTACGGCGACGTTGGGCGTGACATTGAGGTCGCACTCGGGATCGCGCTCGAACTGGTTGATCGTCGGCGGGATGATCCCGTGGACGATCGCCAGGGAACTGAAGATGAACTCCACCGCACCAGCGGCGCCCAGCATGTGCCCCGTCATGCTCTTGGTCGAGCTGACGTTGAGCGACTCGGCGTGCGCCCCGAAGACCGTGCGGATGCCGCGGATCTCGTTCGAGTCGTTGAGCGGCGTGGAGGTGCCGTGCGCGTTCACGTATTGCACCTGCTCCGGCGACAGGCCGCCGTCCTTCAAGGCGCGGCGCATCGCGCGCTGCAACCCCTCATGGTCTTCCGGCTGCCCGGTGATGTGATAGGCATCGCCGGTGGCGCCATAACCGGCCACTTCGCCGTAGATGCGCGCGCCGCGACGGCGCGCATGCTCGAGCTCCTCCAACACGACAATGCCGGCACCCTCGCCCATCACGAAGCCGTCGCGTCCCTTGTCGAACGGGCGCGAGGCGGTCGCCGGGTCGTCGTTGCGCTCGGAGAGCGCCGTCATGTTGGCGAAGCCGCCGATCGACATCGGCGTCACCGCGGCCTCGGCGCCGCCCGCGATGATGACGTCGGCGTCACCGTGCTGGATGGCCCGGAACGCCTCGCCAATCGCGTGCGCGCTGGACGCGCAGGCCGACACGGTGCCGTAGTTCGGTCCCTTTGCGCCGAAGCGCATCGAAACGATCCCGGCGGCCATGTCGGAAATGAACATCGGGATGAAGAACGGGGAGATCTTGCTCGGCCCCCGGTCCCGATACACGTCATGCTGCTCCTCGAACACGCGGATGCCGCCGATCCCGGAGCCGATGATGACGCCGGTGTCCTCGGGAACGAATCCTCCCTCGGACAAGCCTGCGTCCTGCATCGCCTGCACCGCCGCCGCCAGCGCGTACTGCGCGTAGACGTCGTTGCGCTTGGCTTCCTTCCGGTCCATGTACTGGCCCGGATCGAACCCCTTCACCTCACAGGCGAACCGCACCTTGAAGTGCGTGGTATCGAACTTGGTGATCGGTCCGGCTCCCGACGTGCCCGCGACCAGCGCGTGCCACGTCGTCGCCACATCGTTGCCGACCGGCGTGATGGCCCCGAGGCCCGTGACGACGACTCGACGCCGCATTACGCGCTGACCTTCTCCTTCAGGTAGCCGAGGGCATCACCGACCGTGCGCAGCTTCTCGGCGTCCTCGTCCGGGATGTCGATGTTGAATTCCTTCTCGAACTCCATCACGAGTTCGACGATGTCGAGGCTGTCCGCGCCAAGGTCCTCGATGAAGCTGGCCTCGTTCGTGAGCTTCTCGCGCTCGACGCCCAACTCCTTCTCGATGATGTCTTTGACCTTCTCGCTCAGGTCGGCCATGACCGGGTCCTCTCCGTAAGTGCGTTGATGGTGGTGGGACGGGAAAAGATAAGCGAAGTGCGTGTGGGTTACATCACCAGTCCGCCGTCGACCACGAGGACCTGCCCCGTGATGTACGCGGCCCGGTCGGAGGCCAGGAAGGTCACCACGTTGGCGATGTCTTCCGGGCTCCCCAGTCGTTCCAGGGGAATCTGGGCGCTCATCGTGGCGCGGGCCTCCGGCGTCATCGCCGCCGTCATGTCGGTCTCGATGAAGCCCGGGGCGACCACGTTCGCCAGGACGCCGCGCGAGGCGAACTCCTTCGCCACCGACTTGGTGAGCCCGATGAGTCCCGCCTTGCTCGCGGCGTAATTGCTCTGCCCCTTGTTGCCGATGATGCCGACAACGGACGCGATGTTGATGATGCGCCCCCAGCGCTTCTTCATCATCCCGCGCACGGCGGCGCGCGTCGTCGCGAAGGCACTGCGCAGGTTGGCGTCGATCACCGCGTCCCAGTCGTCGTCCTTGAGGCGCAGCATGATGTTGTCGCGCGTGAGGCCGGCGTTGTTGACGAGGATGTCGATCCCGCCGAACGCCTTCTCCACCGCCTCGACCAGCGCATTCACCTGCGCCAGGTCGCTCACGTCGCAGGCAAAGCCCAGGGCGCCATTCCCCACCTCGGCTGCGACGGCCTCGGCTCGGGCCTGGTCACGCCCCACGATTGCCACGCGGGCCCCGGCGTCGCGCAGCGACTGCGCGATGGCGCGCCCGATTCCGCGCGTGCTCCCCGTGACGAGGGCGTTCTTGCCCGTTAGGTCGATCTGCATCACGACACCTTGGCGAGGAGTTGTTCGACGTCCGTCGCCGTCCCGCATGCGGCGGTGGCGACCGCCGGGGCGATCTTCTTGACCAATCCCGCAAGGACAGTCCCGGGTCCCAGCTCGACGAACAGCGCATCGGGATGGGCCGCAGCGAGCCGTTCCACCAGCTCCGTCCAGCGGACGGGCGCCGTCAGCTGCTCGAGGCAGAGCCGCTGGGCGGTCTCGGCATCGCCCACGACGTCGGCGGTCACGTTCGCGTAGACCGGGACGCTCGGGGTGACGAACCGTGCGGCGGCGATCGCCTGCTGCAGGCCGTCGCGCGCCGGGCGCATCAGGGGCGAGTGGAACGCGCCGCTCACGTTGAGGCGCATCGCGCGCTTGGCGCCCGCCGCCTTGCACAGGGCCATCGCCGCCTCGACCCCGGACACCTCACCGGAGATCACGACCTGGCCCGGGCAGTTGTAGTTGGCCGGGACCACTTCCCCGCCGTCCGCTGCCGCGCTGGCCCGACGGCAGATCTCGTCGACCGACTCGGTCATCTCGCCAAGGATCGCCGCCATCGCCCCGGGGCGCGCGACGCCGGTCTCGGCCATCAGGCGCCCGCGCTCGCGCACGAGGCGCACCGCGGCGGTGAGCGTGAGCGCGCCGGCCGCGTGGTACGCGGTGAACTCGCCTAACGAATGCCCGGCGGCCGCACGCACCTTCCCGGCCAGGGCCGGAGCCACCGCGGCCCAGGCGGCGGCGCCGTGCGTGAGCAGCGCAGGCTGCGCATTGGCCGTCAGGGTGAGCGTGTCGGCCGGTCCCTCGAAGCAGAGCGTCGACAGCGACTCGCCCAGCGCCTCATCGGCAGCTGCAAAGACCTCCCGCGCGACCGGGAAGGCCTCGACCAGGTCCTTCCCCATCCCCGGCTTCTGCGACCCCTGGCCGGGAAACAACAGGACGACATCCATAAGACCCTAGAAGCGGATAACCAGCGAGGCCCACGTGAAGCCCGCGCCAAAGGCGACGAGCAGGACGTTCATCCCCTCCTTGATGCGCCCGCTCGCCAGCGCTTCCTCGAGCGCGATGGGGACGGACGCGGAGGAGGTGTTCCCGTAGCGGTCCACGTTCACGTAGACCTTGTCCATCGGGATCCCGGCGTGCTTCGCCGTCGCTTCGATGATGCGGATGTTCGCCTGGTGCGGGATCATCACGTCGATCTCGGCGCCCGTCAGCTTCGCGCCGTCGAGGGCGTGATCGGCCGCCTCGGACATGGAGCGCACGGCATGCTTGAACACCTCGCGCCCTTCCATCTTCACGTAGAAGGAACGGTCGTCGAGCACGTGCTGGTCAAACGGGTGCGCTGCGCCGCCCGCGGGACGATACAGGAGCTCGGCGAGGCGCCCGTCGGTGCGCATGAAGCTCGACAGGATCCCCTTGGTCCCATCGGACTTCTTCAGCACCGCAGCGCCCGACCCGTCGCCGAAGAGGACGCACGTCGAGCGATCCTTCCAGTCGACGATCGTGGTGAGCTTCTCCGTCCCGATCACCAGCGCGGTCTCCGCACTCCCGGCCTGCATCAGTCCTTCCGCGACGATGAGGCCGTAGAGGAACGACGAGCAGGCCGCCATGACATCGAAGGCCGCGGCTCGCGTGGCGCCGAGCTCGGCCTGCACGTCGACGGCGGTCGACGGGAGGAGTCGATCCGGGGACGCCGTCCCGAGCACGATGAGGTCGAGTTCACCCGCGGTGACGCCGGCGCGTTCCATGGCGACGCGCGACGCGGCAGCGGCCATGGTGCGGTTGGTCTCGTCGGGCGCGGCAACGTGCCGCTCGCGAATCCCGGTCCGCTGGACGATCCACTCGTCGTCGGTTTCGAGGCCAAGGGCCGCGAACTCTGCGTTCTTCATGACCCTCGGCGGCGCGTACTTGCCGACGCCGGCGAGGTAGGCGATGGGGCGCTTCACGCGACGATGCCCGCCTGATCGTTCTCCGTCAGGCGCCGGCCGATGTGATCGTTCATGCGGGTCTCCACCGCTCGCAGCGCCACCTTGATGGCGCTCGTGATGGCACGCGGGTTCGACTTGCCGTGCGAAATGATGGACACGCCCTTCACGCCCAACAGCGGCGCGCCACCGTGCTCGGAGTAGTCCAGGTGCTTGAACGTCGCCGCCAGCTGCTCCTTGGAAAGGCCGGCGCTGCGGGCGACCATGTTGATCAGCGTGGGCGCGATGGCTTCGTAGAACTTGAGGAGCGCGTTGCCGACAAAACCGTCGCAGACGACGACGTCGATCGTCCCGCGGTCGCTACGCCCCAGCGGGAGGTCGCGCCCCTCGACGTTCCCCTGGAAGTTGAGCCCCGAGCGCAGGAGGAGCTGGTGCGCCTCCTTTACCGCGACGCTCCCCTTCTCCGGTTCCTCCCCGATGCTCAGCAACCCGATCGACGGGTTGCTGCGCCCCAGCATGTCTTCGGCGTAGACAGAGCCCAGACGCGCGAACTGCACGAGCTCCTGGGGCGAGCAATCGACGTTGGCCCCGGAATCGAGGACGACGACCGATTGGGCCGCAGTGGGGAAGACCGTGCTGATGGCGGGGCGGGACAAGCCCGGATGCAGTCGGAGGACGAGCGTCGAGATCGCCATCTGCGCCCCGGTATTCCCGGCGGAAACGAAGGCGTCCGACTCGCCATCGACCTGGAGCTTGAGCCCCACGTGCATCGAGCTGTTCGGCTTGCCGCGAATGACCGCCGACGGCTTCTCCCCCATCTCGATGACGTCCGACGCTTCGATGACGTCGAGCCGATCCGCGTGGGACGCCAGGCTCGCATGGGCGCCCGAAAGCGCCTCGTCGAGCTCCCGGCGGATGACCGACGGGATTCCGACGAGCTGGATGCGGTGCGTGGGGTCGAGTTCCGCGAGGGCCATGAGCGCCCCCGCGACGGGTGCGGAGGGGGCGAAGTCGCCCCCCATCGCGTCAAGCGCGATGCGCGCCAAGGCTACGCTTCCTGCGCTTCGACTCGCTGCTCACCCGCGTAGTACCCGCACTCCGCGCAGACGCGATGCGGGCGCTTCATGCTCCCGCAGCGCGGGCAGCTCTGGATGGCGATCGCCGGGGCGACCTTGTGCGTGTTGCGCGCGCGCTTCCGGCGCTTGGAGGTACGTCGCTTGGGGACGGCCATGGGACTATCGTCTCGAAGAAAGTGATCCGCCTAACGCGCCGACTCGCCCAGCGAGCGCAGCGCATCCCAGCGGGGATCTTGCACCTGGGCGCAGCGGCACGCCCCGGCGTTCAGGTCAGCTCCGCACTGCGCACACAACCCCTTGCAGTCCTCCTTGCACACCACGAGCGCGGGGACGGCGAGCAGCCATTCCTCACGGATCGCGGGGCGAAGGTCCAGGTCGTGTTCGCGCGCGTCGATGGGGTACACATCGGGGTCATCCTCGTCCTCGCCCCCCGACTCGGCGAACAACACGTGCACGTCCCCGGCGACCGGCGTCTCCACGTCCACCAGGCACCGGCGGCAGGTGTCGCGTGCGACCCCTGACAAATGCCCGCTGAAGTAGAACCGCTCTGACCCCGCGCTCGACAGGCGTCCCGTCACGTGCACGGCATCGACGGGACGCGCGTCGCCCTCGAGCCACACCGGGTCGTCGCCGGCGAGCACGTCATCGACGCGCGCCGCCTGCGTTTCCAGGGATCGAAGGTCAAAGGACAGCATAGCCCGGCAATTTAGACATGCCGGGCTAGCGTATCAAGTGGCGATGTTTTTTGGACTTACGCCACCTTCAACCGATTCATCGCGCGGGCAGGCGGCGACTACAGAATGTCCGACTCGGCGAAAAAGAAGCGCGACTCGCGCGAGGCGTTGTCGTCCGAGTCCGACGCGTGAATCGCGTTCCGCTCCTTGGACTCGGCATACAGCTTCCGAACCGTCCCCTCCGCCGCCTCGGCCGGGTCGGTCGACCCGATCACCTTCCGCAGCTCCGCCACCGCGTCGTCCCGCTCGAGGACGATCGGCATGCACTTCCCCGACGTCATGAACGTCACCAGCGACCGGAAGAACGGGCGCTCGCGGTGGACCCCGTAGAACTCCTCCGCCTGCGCGGTCGAAAGGTGCATCACCCGTGCGGCGACGACCTTGAATCCCGCCCCTTCGAGGTGGGCGACAATCTTCCCTGCCTTGCCGGCAGCGAAGGCGTCCGGCTTCACGATGGTCAGCGTACGATTTCCAGCCATTGGATCTCCCATGATTCTAGAGGACGAGACGACGGGAAGACGAGAAGACGAGGGACCACGCGCAGACGGGGGGACTCATCCCGGTCGCGGGGGAACTCGTCTTGTCGTCTTTCCGCCGTCTGTGACCTGCGGTTAGTTGAGACGGGCCTTCACGAGCTCCACGAAGTCGATCGGGCGCTTGGCGACGCCCATCCCGGCCTCCTGGAATGCCTGGATCTTCTCGGCGGCCGTTCCCGCCGAACCCGAGATGATGGCGCCAGCGTGCCCCATCCGGCGCCCTGGCGGGGCCGTCTGGCCGGCGATGAAGCCGACGACCGGCTTGGTCATGTGCTCCTTCACGAACCGGGCGGCGTCCTGCTCGTCTGTTCCGCCGATCTCCCCCATCATGCAGACCACCTTCGTCGCCGGGTCCGCCTCGAAGGCGGCCAGGGTGTCGATGAAGTTGGTCCCGTTGATCGGGTCGCCGCCGATGCCGACGCACGTCGTCTGACCGATCCCGGCTCGCGTGAGCTGGTAGACGATCTCATACGTGAGCGTCCCGGAGCGGGAGACGACGCCGACCGGTCCGGGAGCGCAGATGCGCCCGGGGATGATCCCAACCTTCGATTCCCCCGGCGAGATGAGCCCGGGGCAGTTCGGGCCGAGGAGGCGAACCCCCTTCTCCTTCACGTACGGATAGACCCGCGTCATGTCGAGGACGGGGACGCCCTCGGTGATCGCGACGATGAACTGCACCCCGGCATCGGCCGCCTCGATGATCGCGTCGGCGGCGAACATCGGTGGGACGTAGATGACGGAGGTGTTGGCGCCGCTCGCCTGCACCGCGTCGGCAACCGTGTTGTAGACCGGGACCGCCCCCTCGAACTTCTGCCCGCCCTTCCCCGGCGTGACGCCGGCAACAACGCGCGTCCCGTACTCGATCATCTGCTTCGTGTGGAACGAGCCGTCACGGCCCGTGATCCCCTGCACGACGACGGTCGTGTCCTTCCCGATGAAGACGCTCACGCGGCGTGTCCTCCGGTGGCGAGTTCGACGGCCTTCTTCACCGCTTCGTCCATGTCGCTGGACGCGGTGAAGCCATTCTCGGTCAGGATCTTCATCGCGATCTCTTCGTTGGTGCCGGTGAGGCGGATGACGATCGGCACCTTGAGCGGGTTCTCCTTCGTCGCCGTCACGATGCCGTTGGCCACGTCATCGGTGCGGGTGATGCCGCCAAAGATGTTGAACAGGATCGCCTTCACGTTGGAGTCGGCGGTGATGATGCGCAGCGCATTCACCACCTTTTCCGGGTTGGAGCTTCCGCCGATGTCGAGGAAGTTGGCCGGATCGCCGCCGTAGTACTTCACGAGGTCCATCGTCGCCATCGCGAGCCCCGCACCGTTCACCACGCACCCGACGTTGCCGTCGAGCTTGATGAAGGTGAGGTTGGCGTTGCGGGCCTGCACCTCGCTCGGGGCCTCGGCCGTCTCGTCGCGCAGCGCGGCGATGGCCGGGCGGCGATCGAGTTCGTTGTCGTCGATGACCATCTTGGCGTCGAGCGCGATGACCTCACCGGCCGGCGTCACCACCAGCGGGTTGATCTCGGCGAGCGAACATCCGCTCTGCATGAACGCCGTGTACAGCTGCTGCATGATCTTCGCGGCGGCGCGCGCCTTGGCGAGATCGTCGTACAGGAAGAAGCCCAGGCGCATGGCCTGGAACGGCATCAGTCCGTAGCGTGTGTCGATCGGGAGCTTGAGGATCTTCTCGGGGGTGGTCGCCGCGACCTCCTCGATGTCGATCCCGCCCGCTGGGCTCACCATGAAGACCGGCTTCTTGCTGGCGCGGTCGAGGATGATGCCGACGTACGCTTCAGTGGCGATGTCCGAGGCCTCGGTCACGAGGACCTTCTCGACCGTCAGCCCCTTGATCTGCATGCCGAGGATCGCCTGCGCCTTCTCGCGCGCCTCCTCGGGGGTCTTGGCGAGCTTCACACCGCCGGCCTTGCCGCGACCGCCCGCGTGCACCTGCGCCTTGACGACCACCATCTTGCCGATGCGGCGGGCGATGGCCTCGGCCTCGTCAGGCGTCGTGGCGATCTCGCCGGGCGGAATCGGCGTACCGACGCCCCGCAGGATCTCCTTCGCCTGGTATTCGTGAATGTTCACGCGATCTCCAACGAGCTAAAGAGTGGCTGGACGACAAAAAGACGAGAAGACGAGGGGAGGAAGGCACCGGCGGCGAGGTCCAGCGCCTCGGCCAAGCGATTGCACCTTCCCGATGGGACGTCTTCCCGTCTTCCGCGGTACGGGGGGCAAGCTAGGGTGCCTCCAGAGGGGGTTCAAGGTTTGGCCGACGTCGAGCGCAGGACGCGCCCCAATGCTTCGTACGCGTTGCCGAAGGCGAGCCAGTCGCCGCGCTTGAGCGACTCGCGCATCTCGGCGTAGAGCGCCTCCACGCGCGCGCGGAACTCGGCGGGGCTGAGTGGTGTCGCCGGCACCGCTGGCGAGGGGAGGCCGGCCGCTGCCGCGATTGTCACACCGGTCCGCACGGTGTCATCGGCAAGTACGGCGACCAGTCGGACCGCCGGCGCGCCGTCGGTCCGCCATGCGTAGGCCGTCTGGACGTACGCCTGCCCGCCCCCGGTCGGGACGGCGCGCACCGCGCCGCGCACCAACGGCGAGTCGCGGTTCACGACGGCCTGCGAGGCGGAGTCGATGGCACGATGCAGGCGATCGAGGATCGTCCCCCATCGCGGCCCCGCCTGCGCTGCGGGTTCCCACCGGATTTCATAGTCCGCACCACCGGCGGCGATGACGAGGCCGCGCACGTGGTCGCTGGCATCGAGCACCGGATACGCGACCGACAGCCGCCGCGTGACGGCGTCGAGATACGGCGCCTGTGCCTGGAGGGAGAAGAGCGTGTCGCCGCCCCCCTGTCGTGGAAGGCGAGAGGGCGGGCCGTTGTCGCCGCGCGGACCGAGCATCGCGAACAGGCGCGCGTGCAGGAAGCTCGCCTCCGAAGGCGGGGGAATGCGCTCGAGCAGTTCGCGCTCGATCGCGGCCGATGCGATGAAGAGCGCGGGGAAGCGTCGCATCCACGACGTCGTGATCGGGTCGGGCACCGGGTCGACCACGACGATGGCGCGCCCGGTGTGCGCGTTGATCAGCGCCACGCCAGCGTGCTGCAGGTACCGCACCGAGCTTTCGGCGAATCGCACCGGGTCGCTGAGCGGGTAGAACTGCGAGGTGGAGTAGAGATGCAGCGACCACCACAGGGAATCGCGATGCACGATCGGCGAGACGCGCGTCCCCTGCTGGAAGAACGGGTACAGGCGTTCAATGCGCTCGCGCACGCGGCGGTACAGGATCGCGCGCTCGGTCTCGCGCGCATTCGCGCTCAGGATGCGCGGATTCTGCAGCGCCCACGCGTGGGCGAGACGTGCCGCAAACGACGTGAGCGGAGGTGCCGCAATGCGATGCGTGGAGTCCAGCACGATGTTGTAGCCCGGGGCCGAATCGTAGACGACCGCTGCCGGGAGCGACTGCTCGCCGCTCGGCCCCGCGTCGGTGACGGGCGTCCCCTGCTCCGTGGCCAGGTCGCTCTCGATGCGAACGGCGCCCCACGGGGCCAGCGGATCGGCTGCCTCGGGCCCCGCCGGCTGCTCCACGACGAGGCCACGCAGCCGGCCGTCGAGCCCTTCCCAGCCCACCGTGCCTAACGGGCGCCCGGGGCGTCGCTCGCGCGAGATGGCACGCTCCAGCGCAACCGGGTCCCACAGGGCGGTCCCGCGGAGCGCCACGAGGTTGTGTCGTTCCGTCGACGCGGACTCGGGGTGGGTCACGCGATCGATGTCGTAGGCACGGCGTGTGTAGCCGGCGCGCGTCTTGAAATATGGGGCGTCGCGCTGCTCCTGATCCGCTGGCGTCAGGAACCGTTCCGCTACCGGGGGAACGATCTGGCGGAGCGCCAGCGCGGAGAGGAGCACCGTGCTGACCGTGGCAAAGGCCAGCCGCAACTGTCCGAACCAACCGGCCCAGAGGAGGAGCATCGCCGCGGCGATGGTCCCGATGGAGAGGACGAGGTTGGCCGGGATCCCCACCCGGTGGTCGAGCGCGTTGAACGCGGACTGCGCCCCGCTCCCCTCGAGGAGGAGCCGATAGCTGTCGAGGCGGTAGCTCCAGCCGAGGATCACCAGCACCGCTGCGGCGAGGACGAAGAGGTGGCGGCGCACGTACGCGGAGACACGCAATCGACCGCCGTCCCAGCGGAGGCTCGGCGTGAGCGCGTACAGCACCACCACCACCAGCGTGACCGCGAGCACCGAGATGAGCGCCCACAGGTGCAACTCCGACTCCAGCGGCAGCCAGTACACCCAGAACGCCAGGTCGAACTGGAAGTATGGGTCGCTCTCGCGGAACGGATCACCGTGGCGCAGGAGGTCGACCGACGTCCAGTCCCCGTGCGGGAGCGCGAGGAGCAGTCCCAGCACCAGCGACAGCGAGACGACGGCGACCATGAGGTACTGACCCGGGACCTCCTCGCCGATCTCGAGGTCCCCCACGCGTCGCGGAAGGACGAGCGACTCCACCGAGTGGCGAACCGCCCACAGGTTGAGGAAGACGAAGGTCGTCCCGGCGACGAACGCGCCGCCGCGCAGGATCAGGAGGTCGATCGTGCGGGCGGTCCAGAGCTCGCGCGCGCCTAACGCATCGTACCACAGGTAGTCGACGTACCACCCGGCGACCACGCGCCCCACGAGGAGCAGCGTGGCGACGGCGAGGACCGCGCCGACCAGCCAGCGGCGCCGGTTCACGTTAGGGCGACACTCCCTGCGCGCGCAGCCACCCCTCCATCTCGTCTCGGATGGCCTGCAGGCGCTCCGGCGTCAGTGCCTCGTAGCGGGTGACGAGGATCGGTTGCGTGTTCGAGGCCCGAATGAGCCCCCAGCCATCGCCGAACAGGACGCGCACGCCATCGACGTCGATCACGTCATGGCGCGCCTTGAAGTGCTCGGCGGCCGCCCGTACCAGGTCGAACTTGCGGTCGTCGCCACAATCGACGCGGATCTCCGGTGTCGAGAAGAACGGAGGGACATCCGCCAGGAGCTCGCGCAGCGAACGACCGCTGTCGGCAACGATGCGCAGCAGGCGCGCGGCGCCGTACAGCGCATCGTCGTGCCCGTAGAATCCTTCCGCGAAGAACATGTGGCCGGACATCTCCCCCGCGATGGGGGCGTGCAACTCCTTCATCTTCTCCTTGATGAGCGAGTGCCCCGTCTTCCACATCACGGGGGTTCCGCCGGCCTTCCGGATCGCGTCCGGAAGCGCCTGCGAGCACTTCACGTCGAAGATGATCGACTGCCCCGCCCCCGTTCGCGCCAGGACGTCGCGGGCGTAGAGGATGAGGATGTGATCTCCCCAGATGATCGTGCCGTCGCCGTCCACCACGCCGATGCGATCGGCGTCGCCATCGAAGGCGATGCCGAGGTCGGCCCCTTCCTGCCGCACGGCGGCAATGAGGTCCTGCAGGTTCTCGACGACGGTGGGATCGGGGTGATGGTTCGGGAAGGTCCCGTCGCTCTCGCAGAAGAGATACGTCCCCTCGACGCCTAACGTCGTGAACAGGGACTCGGCGACGAGCGCACCCGCCCCGTTCCCGGCGTCGATCACGACCTTGAGCTCGCGTGACAACGGCCCCGTGCGACGGGCGATGTCGTCGACGTAGCGCGCCAGCAGGTCGACGTGCGACACGTTCCCCTTCCCCGTCGGGAACGCCCCCTCACGAATGAAGCGCAGCAGCCCCTGGATCCCCGCACCGTGCAACGACTCCGTGCCGACGCACATCTTGAAGCCGTTGTACTCCGGCGGATTGTGCGAGCCGGTGATCTGGATCCCTCCAACGACCGGCAGATGATGCAGGCTCCAGTACAGCAACGGCGTGGGCACCACGCCGATGTCGATCACATCGACGCCGCAGGCCGTGAGGCCGCGCACCAGCGCGTCACGCAGCGACATCCCCGAGGGACGGTTGTCGCGCCCCACCGCCACGGTGCCGCGAATGTTCCGCATCGCGAGGTGGGCCGCGTACGCCCGCCCGATTCCTTCGGCGGCCTCGGTGGTGAGGTCGTCACCGACGACGCCGCGAATGTCGTACTGCCGAAAGATGCCGTCGTTGATTGCCATGAGTCGGTGATGCGTCCGTAAACGAGGCGGGGCCGCGTGGCGGCCCCGCTGAGATCACTGTCCGGTGGTCGACACCGCGGAAGGCGCATCGAGCGCCGTGGCGGCCTGTGGTGCACCGGCCCCTGGTGGTACCGGCGCCCCCAGTGACGAGGACGCCTTGGCCAGTCGGGCGAGGGGATCGGGGTAAACCCCGAAGAAGAGTATCAGCGCCACCGCCCCTCCCACCACCAGTCTGGTGAGCCCGGGCATCGCCGGAATTCGCGGCGCGTCGTCGGGGCGCGGCTTCATGAACATCGCCATGACCACCGGCACATAGTAGCCCGCCGAAATCGTGGACGTGAGGACGAGCACCACGGCCAACCGAATCTGGGGCGCCGGCGCCTGGATGGCGGCCTGCAGCACGTACCACTTGGCGAAGAAGCCCATGCCCCCGAACACCGGGAATCCGAGCAGCGCGAGCATGAAGACCATCATCGCAACGGCCAGCCCGGGATTGCTCTGCCAGAGCCCGTGCAGGTCCTCGACGCGGTCGTTCGACTGCCCCGACTGCCCGACCGCGATGAGGACCGCGAACGCCCCCATCGTCGCCAGCGTGTAGGCGAAGAGATAGAAGAGGAACGCGGTCGCCGCCGCAGGGGTCCCGGCCGAGAGCGCCACGAGGATGAACCCGGTGTGCGCGATGCTCGAGTAGGCGAGCATGCGCTTGAGGTTCTTCTGCTGTAAAGCGATGATGTTGCCGACGATCATCGTGATCGCGGCGATCCACCAGATGGCGCGGTGCCACTCCGCGTAGACGTTCGGGAAGGCCTCGAGCCAGACGCGCAGGAAGGCGGCGAACGCGGCGGCCTTGACCCCTGCGGCCATGAAGCCGGAGATCGGGGTGGGCGCGCCTTCGTAGACATCGGGGGCCCACATGTGGAACGGCGCCGCGGCGAGCTTGAAGCCGAAGCCGACCAGGAGCAACGCCACCCCCACCAGGAGCATCGGCGCCTTGGCAAGGTCGTACGTTGCGATGCGCTCCCCGATCGTCGCCAGGTTCGTCGAGCCGGTCGCGCCGTACACCAGCGCGATGCCATACAGCAGGAAGCCAGTCGAGAAGGCGCCGAGGAGGAAGTACTTGAGTGATCCCTCCGCGGCGCGGGCGCTGCGGCGGTTCATCCCGGCAAGCACATAGATCGCGATCGACATCAGTTCGATGCCGAGGAAGAGCACCATCAGGTCGCGCGCCGCCGCCATCAACATCATCCCGCCGGTGGCGAAGACGGTGAGGACGTGTGCTTCCGCGGCGAGGATCCCCTCTCGCGCGTTGTAGTCAATCGACAGTGCGGTGGCGATGATCGCCGCCAGCAGGAAGAGCGCGTCGGCCGCCCAACGGAAGCCGTCGACCGCAATGACTCCGGCTCCCGCGGAGGCGTTGCGGCTCGCGGTCCAGACGACGAAGCCGAGCACGACGCCGAGCAGGATGAGGCTTCCCATCCCGACGCTCCGCTGCCGCTCGTTCGAGTCGCGTCCCCACGCCGCGGCGAGCATCAGCACCATCGCGCCGCCCAACAACAGCAGGTCCGGGCCAAGCGCCGCGGTGAGCTGCGCCGGGATCGAGAGATTGTAGTGCATCTCAGTTCCCTCCCGTGGTCACGCTCATCGTCGCCTGCTGCGCGGCGGCCCTCGTCTCAACCTGCTGCACGAACTTGGCGGCCGATGCCTCCATCCGTGACAACACCGGCTTGGGATACACACCCATCCAGACGATCAGGAAGAGAAGCGGCGCCAGCAACGTGATCTCGCGCCAGTTGAGGTCCGTCAGCTCGGCATTCGCCGGCTTGTCGAGCGGGTTGTACAGGATGCGCTGCACCGCCCACAGCATGTACGCGGCGGCGAGGATCACGCCGGTCGCCGAGATGGTCGTCATCCACGGCACCGTCTTGAACGAGCCGACCATCACCAGGAACTCGGAGATGAAGCCGTTGGTCCCGGGGAGCCCGATCGACGACAGCGCCACGACGGTGAGCGCCGTCGCGAAGATCGGGACCACCTTGGCGATGCCGCCGTAGTCGGCGATGAGGCGCGAGTGCTTCCGCTCGTAGATCATCCCGATGAGGAAGAACAGGGCGCCAGTCGAGACGCCGTGCCCGATCATCACCATCAGCGCCCCTTGCACGCTCTCGGTGGTCATCGCGAAGATGCCAAGCATGACCATGCCAAGGTGCGCCACCGACGAGTAGGCGACGAGCTTCTTGAAGTCCGGCTGCACCAGCGCCACCAGCGAGCCGTAGATCACGCCGATCACGCTCAACGCGATGATCACCGTGCGAACGGTCTCGTGCATCGCGATCCCCGGGAAGAGCGGGATCGCCAGGCGCAGGAAACCGTAGGTCCCGAGCTTCAGGAGGATTCCCGCCAGCACGACCGATCCCGCCGTCGGGGCCTCGACGTGCGCGTCGGGGAGCCACGTATGGAACGGGAACATCGGGACCTTCACCGCGAACGCGATGAAGAAGGCAAGGAAGAGCCAGAACGCGACTGCGGGATCCAACTCGCTGATCGCCAGCACGGCATCGTACGAGAAGTTCGGCTGCCCGCCCGGCAACCCGGCCTGGTAGCCGAGGTACACGATGGCCACCAGCATGAGCAGCGAGCCGAACATCGTGTAGATGAAGAACTTCAGCGACGCGTACAGGCGGCGCTCGCCACCCCAGATCCCGACGATGAAGTACATCGGGATCAGCATCACTTCCCACATCACGTAAAAGAGGAAGAGGTCGCGCGCCACGAACACGCCCAGCATCCCCACCGTGAGGAGGAGCATGAGCATGTGGTACGTGTGCACCTTCTTGTTCACGCTCGTCCATCCGCCCAGCACCGCCAGCGGCATGAGGAAGGTCGTGAGCAGCACCATCATCAGCGACAGCCCGTCGATCCCCAGCGTGAAGCGTGCTCCCCACGCATTGATCCACGGTGCATCGAACGACGCCTGCCAACCGGCCGACGTCGGATCGAACGACCACCACAGCCCGATCGAGACGACGAACTCGACGAGGAAGGTGGCGAGGGTGATGACGCGAGCCGTGCTCTCGGCGGCGGCGAGCGAGTCGCCCGTCGCGCCCTTGAGCGTCGCGCCGTGCAGCCACACCAGCAACGCCCCAATCACCGGAATGACCAGGAGCGCCGGGAGGACCCAGGCGTTGTAGCCCATTGATTCGAGGAATGCAGCCATCGGTCTATCGCAGGGAGAAAGCGCCGAGAACCGCGACGACGCCGATGATGAGCACCCAGGCGTACGTCCCCACCTGGCCCGATTGCACGCGCGCCCCCACCCACCCGATCCCGCGAGCGAGCTGCGCGCTTCCGTTCACGAACAAGCCGTCGATGAGTCCCGCGTCCATCCCCTTCCAGAGGACGGCGCGCGACACCCCAACGAGCGGTTGCACCACAACGCGATCGTAGCCTTCGTCGACGAAGTACTTGTTCTCCAGCACGCGGTCGATCCCCTCCGCCGCCGGGTACTGCGCCTTCGGCACGAGCGCCGACGGCTTGAGCCGCGCGACCGCGAAGGCGATGCCGATCGCCGCGATCGCGATGGCGATCCCGACGAGGGCGTACTCCGTGGTGTGCGCGAGGTGCGCCTCGTGTCCCATCGTCACGCGCAGCGCCGCCTCGCCCGTCACCGGCTCCAGCCAGTGATGCAGCGCCTCGACGGGCCCCGCCGGGAAGAAGGTCGGGAGGTTGAGCCACCCGCCGGCCGCGGACAGCACGCCAAGGACGGCGAGCGGCCCAGTCATGATCCAGGGTGCCTCATGCAGGTGCCCCTGCTCCTTCTCGCCGGTCCGGTTGGGACCGTGGAAGGTGTAGAGCATCATGCGCGTCATGTAGATCGCGGTCAGGAGTGCCGACACCAACCCGATCGCGTAGATCGCGTACAGTAGCGCGCTTCCCGGAATGCCTAACCAGCTCGCCTCGGCGAGCGTCGACCCGTGCGTCCGCGCGAAGACGGAGCCCAGGATCTCGTCCTTCGAGAAGAAGCCGGCGAACGGCGGGATCCCGGCGATCGCCAGCGTGGCGATCCACATCAGGATGAAGGTGACGGGCATGTACTTCCTGAGCCCGCCCATGTTGCGCATGTCCTGCGCGTCGTCGTGGTTCCCGGTGTGGTGGTAGGCCTGGTGCATCGCGTAGATGACCGACCCCGACCCGAGGAAGAGGAGTGCCTTGAAGAAGGCGTGGGTCACGAGGTGAAACACCCCCGCCGCATACGCCCCCACCCCGACGCCGACGAACATGTAGCCGAGCTGCGACACGGTGGAGTACGCGAGGACCTTCTTGATGTCCCACTGCTTGAGCCCGATCGTCGCCGCGAAGAGCGCGGTGAGCGCCCCGACGAAGGCGACCGTGAGCGACGCCACTGGCGACAGCGAGAAGAGCACGGCGCTGCGCGCGATCAGGTAGACGCCCGCCGTCACCATCGTCGCCGCGTGGATCAGGGCGGACACCGGCGTTGGGCCAGCCATGGCGTCGGGGAGCCAGACGTAGAGCGGGATCTGCGCGCTCTTGCCGGTGCACCCCAGGAACATGAAGAGGCAGATCGCCGTCACCAGCGCACCGCCAGGGGCAAACGCCTCGGCCCCGGCGCTGACCCCAGCGAAGTCGAGCGTCTTGAGGTTCGAGAAGAGCAGGAACATCGCGACCAGGAAGCCGAAGTCGCCGATGCGGTTGACGATGAACGCCTTCTTGCCGGCGTCCGCGTTCGCCTTCTCGGAGAACCAGAAGCCGATCAGCAGGTACGAGCAGAGGCCCACCCCTTCCCACCCGACGAACAGCAGCGGGTAGTTGGCGCCGAGCACCAGGATGAGCATGAAGAAGACGAACAGGTTGAGGTACGCGAAGTAGCGCGGGTACCCCGGGTCGTCCTGCATGTAACCGACCGAGAACAGGTGGATCAGCGTCCCGACGCCGGTGATGACCATCGCCATCACCATCGAGAGCTGGTCGACCTGGAATGCGGCGTCGATGTGCAGGTCGCCGACCGACATCCACGTGAACAACGTCTTCACGAACGGGTGCTCGGCGTGTGCCCCCTTGAGCGCGAAGAAGATCGTCGCCGTGAGCGCGAAGGCCGCGGCGAGCACCGCGGGCCCGACGATGCTCACGATCCCCGCGAACTTGTGCCGCGGCGGGGCGTGATGATCGCCGTGCGCGTGATCCTCGTGCCCATGCGCCTCGTGTCCGCCGTGACCGCCATGCGCCCCGTGGTCGTCGTGGTGCGAGTGGTGTTCCGTCGGGTTCTTCGGCCCAACCTTCGCCACGCTGGTGAGCGAGAGCAGGCCATTGATGATGAAGCCGATGAGCGGGAGGATCGGGACGAGCCAGATCCACTCGGCCGCGGTTCCGGCCAAGGGTGCGCTCCGGCGGCTGCCGCTTCCTGGAAGAGGAGCATCAGCCCTTGAGGAGATTGATGTTCGTGAGGTCCACCGTCTGGCGATGGCGGAAGATCGAGATGATGATCGCCAGCCCCACCGCGGCCTCAGCGGCGGCGACGGTCATGACGAACACGACGAACACCTGTCCTGTCGCTCCGTACAGCTTGGAGAAGGCGACGAACGACAGGTTCACGGCGTTGAGCATCAGCTCGACGCACATGAAGATGATGATCGCGTTGCGGCGGGTGAGGACGCCGATCACCCCAATGGTGAACAGCACCGCCGACAGCGCGAGCGCTTCGTTGACCATCATGCGTGGGTCCTCCGCTTGCCGAGGACGACGGCGCCGACGATCGCGACCAGGAGGAGAATGCTCGTCAACTCGAACGCGAGCAGGTTCTCCGAGAAGAGCGGCTTCGCGATCGCGCCCACCGCGTTGAGCCCTTCCATGCTCTCGGCGCGCTGGAACTGGTTCTGCACCAGTGCGTCCTGCGGCGGCGTACGAAGGAGAGCGGCGATCTGCGCGAGGAGGGCGATCCCCAGCAGTCCGCCGGCCACGCGCCCCCACTTGCCGCGCAGGTCCGAGAGTTCGTCGGGATGCCCCAGGTTGAGGAGCATGACGACGAAGAGGAAGACGACCATGATCGCGCCGGCGTAGACCAGGATCTGGATCGCACCGATGAAGTGCGCCTCCATCATCACGTAGAGCGCGGCGAGGCAGAACATCGTCTGCACCAGCCACAGCGCGGCGGCCACGGGACTCTTGCGGGTCACGAACGCGAGCGCCGATGCGATCGCGAGCAGCCCGAAGAGATAGAAATGGAGCTGATAGAAGAAGTTCGGCATTACTCGCCCTTGGGGTCAGCCGGGTCCCACATCTCGCACACCGGGTGCGTCTGGGCCATCAGGCGCTCGAGGTCGTACACGAAGCCCTCGCGCGAGTACTCGGCATTCTCATAGTGCCGTCCGAGGTGGATCGCCTCCTCGGGACACACTTCCTGGCAGTAGCCGCAGAAGATGCAGCGGAACTCGTCGATCTCGAAGACGAGCGGATAGCGGTTCCCCTGCTCGTCCTCGCCCGGCACCAGCTTGATGCAGTTGGCCGGGCACACCGTCGGGCACAACCCGCACGCCACGCACTTCGCCTTGCCGTCTTCGGTCTTGAGCATCCGGTGCGTCCCGCGCCAGCGCGGGGAGATGCTCTCGCGCTGCTCGGGGTACTGCGTGGTGACCTTGTGTGGATCGATGAGGTGCTTGAAGGTGTTGCCCAGCCCCTTCAGCGTCGCCCGGACGTAGCTCGTCTCCGCAAGGGGACGCTCCACGACCTTGGTGTTGATCGCCATTAGTCGCCTGCCTGGGTCGAGAGATTCGCGCGAGCTGCCGTGATGCCACGCAGCCTCGCCAGTTCCTCGGCCGAGGCGCGCCCGTACGCCGGGCTCACCACGCGGCCACGATCGAAGAGCGAGAACGCGACAAACAGGATCACCGCGTTCACCGCCAGGAAGATCCCGGCATACGGGAGCCCCCGTGGGATGCCGGCCGCATCGAGCCCCAGCATCAGCGACGCGACGATCACGATGTAGCCCAGCGCCAGCGGCAGCAGGAGCTTCCACCCTAACGACATCAGCTGGTCGTAGCGGAAGCGCGGGAGCGTCCAGCGGATCCAGATGTAGAAGAACATGAAGAACAGCGTCTTCGCCATCATGATCCCGACCGAGAGCAGCACCATCGGCCCGCTCACGGCCCCGGTGTTGTCGGCCGTCATGAAGGGGATGTCCCACCCGCCGAAGAAGAGCGTGGCGAGCATCGCCGATTGCGTCACCATGTTGGCGTACTCGGCGATCATGAACATCGAGAACTTCATCGCCGAGTACTCCGTGTGATACCCGGTCACCAGCTCCGACTCGGCCTCGGGGAGGTCGAACGGCAACCGGTTGGTCTCGGCGAAGGCGGAGATGAGGTAGGTCACGAAGGCCACCGAGAGCGTGACCACGTTCCAGGCGTGCATCTCGGCCTGCTGGTTCACGATCGTGCGCAGCGTGACGTTCCCCGCCATCAACAGGACGGGAATCAGCGACATCCCCATCGAGATCTCGTACGAGATCATCTGGGCGCTGGAGCGCAGCCCGCCGAGAAGGGCGTACTTGTTGTTCGAGCCCCACCCCGCGAGCACGATGCCGTACACCCCTAACGACCCGATACCGAGCGTGAAGAGGAAGCCGATCGGGAGGTCGGCGAGCACCATGTCGATGCGCCCCCACGGAGAGGCGTAGGCCGCCCCCCACGGGATGATCGCCCACACCATCAGCGCCGGCATGAAGGACAGCATCGGCGCGATGATGAACAGCGCCTTGTTCACGTGCGGCGGAAGCGTCTCTTCCTTCATGAAGTTCTTCACGCCGTCGGCCAGCGGCTGGAAGTAGCCGCGCGGACCAACGCGATTGGGACCATGCCGCCCCTGGATCCACGCCGAGATCTTGCGCTCGGCCAGCGTGGAGTAGGCGACGATCACCATGTACAGCGTGAAGAAGACGAGCAGCTTGAGCAGCGTGAAGAGGAACCAGGGCCAGAAATTCATCGGCGCCTGACGATCGACCGCTACCTGCAAGAGCGTCGGCAGTGCGTGGAGCATGCTCATTGGGCCGCTCCCGCGAACTGTGCCGAGTCGACGACGGGGAGCCCGCGCAATCCGAGCGTCTCGAAGGACAGGCCGGCGAATGCGGCTTCGCTCGCGGCAAGGGCGTTGAACGCGTCGGCCGCGACGAAGTACTCGGCCCGCTCGCCTAACGCCCCGAGGAGGTCAGCCAGGACGTACCAGCTGGGGCGCGCCATCCCCGGCGTCGCCTTGGCCTGCAGGAATCGCTGCACGCGCCCGCGCAGGTTGGTCAACGTCCCCTCCTCTTCCACGATGTTGGCGATGGGGAGGATGATGTCGGCCTTCGGGAGGTTGGCCGGCATTGCCGTCCCCACCACCACGATCGCCGACGCCTTGGCAACGGCCGCCACATCCGCATCGCTCAGGTCCTGGTCAGCGACCACGAGCGCGTCGCCGGGCTGCATGAGATCGAGCGGTGAGTCGGAGCGCGTGAAGCCCAGGAGCTGTGCCCCCGTCGCGTTCGCCGCACGATCGGCGCGCAGCGCGAGGTCGTCGGCGCCCGGCAGCGCCGCGACCGCGCCCTGCGGGACGCGATACGCCCCAACGCCACCGGACTTGCGAACCAGTCGCGCCAGCAGATACAGCGCCTCGTTGGAGAGATTGGGCGACGCGAGGACGAAGACGCGCTTCCCCTTGAGGACGCGCGCCGCACCCTCGAGCGCGACCTCCCAGTCGACCGTCGCGTGTCCCCCAGCCCCGAGGATGCTCGGTGCCTCGAGGCGATCGCGCCGGTTCAGCCAGCGATAGCTCGCGCGCCCGTGGTCGCACATGAAGAACTGGTTCACGCTCTCGTTGGATCGCGGCCGCAGGCGCATCACCGTGTTGTCGCGCGTCTCAACGATGATGTTGCACCCCTGCGAGCATCCGGTGCACACCGACGCCGTGCGGTCGAGCTCCCACGCACGCGCCTTGTTGAGGAAGTCCTTCGAGAGGAGTGCGCCAACCGGACACAGGTCGACGACATTGGCCGCCCACGGGTGCGTGAGGTCCTTCCCTCGAACTTCCCGATGAAGGCGCGGTCGCCACGCTCACTGACGTTGAGCACGGTGTCGCGCGCCACGTCATCCATGAAGCGCACGCAGCGCGTGCACAGGATGCAGCGGTTCTGGACGTACAGGACGTCGCCGCCGAAGTCGTCGACCGGGTTGAAGCGCTTGGGCTCGCGGTAGCGCGAATCCTTGCGCCCTTCCTGGTAGGTGTAGTCCTGCAACTCGCACTCGCCGGACTGGTCGCAGATCGGACAGTCGAGCGGGTGGTTGATGAGGAGCATCTCGAGGACACCCTTGCGTGCCTCGCGCGCCTTCTCGGAGTGCACGTGCACCACCTGCCCTTCTGCCACCGCCGTCGCGCACGACGGGGCGAGCTTGGGGAACTTCTCGACTTCCACGAGGCACATGCGGCAGACGCCGGCCACCGGAAGCCCGGGGTGGTAGCAGTAGTGCGGGATCAGGACGCCGGCCGACTTCGCCGCTTCGAGGATCGTGGTCCCCGGAGCGACGGCGACTGGGCGCCCTTCGATGGTGAGGTTGACGAGCGGAGTGTCTGCCATCAGGCCACCACGGCGGGGACGGCGTGCACCGTCTTGGTCTTGATGAGGGCTTCGAACTCGTGGCGGAACTTCGCGAGTCCGGACGACACCGGCGTCGCGCACGAGTCGCTGAGCACGCAGATGGTCTTCCCGGTCATGTTCTCGCCGATCTCCAGGAGCGTATCCAGATCCTCGGCCGTCCCGTCGCCCGCGACGATGCGCTCGAGGATCTTCGTCGTCCACGCCGTGCCTTCGCGGCATTGCGTGCACTGCGCACAGCTCTCGTGCGCGTAGAAGCGCGCGAGGCGCGCGATCTGCTTGGGCATGGACTGCGCGCTGTCGATGACGATGCAGCCGGCGGAGCCGAGCATCGTCCCGACCGCCATCATCCCTTCGTAGTCCATCACCGCGCGCTCGGCTTCCTCGCGCGTGATGATCGGGACCGAGCAGCCGCCGGGAATCACCGCCTTGATCGTACGCCCCTTCGGCGCGCCCCCGCAGACCTCGTTCAGGAACTCCCCGAACGGGAAGCCCATTTCCACTTCGTAGTTCCCCGGGCGCTGGATGTTGCCGCAGACACTCCAGAGCTTGGTCCCCGTCGACTTGGGGTTGTCGGGGCGCGACATCTTCTTGTCCAGTCGGCCCCGTGGTTCAGGATGTGCGGAACCGCGGTCAGGGTCTCGACGTTGTTGATCGTCGTCGGCTTGCCGAACAAACCGGCGACTGCCGGGAAGGGCGGCTTGATGCGCGGGTTGCCGCGGCGCCCCTCGATCGAGTTCATCAGCGCGGTTTCTTCCCCGCAGATGTAGGCGCCGGCGCCGCGATGGACCCACACGTTCACGGTCTTTCCGGAGCCCATCGCGTTCTTCCCGATGACGCCCGCGTTGCGTGCCTCGACCAGCGCCGCCTCCATCACCGCGATGGGCTCGGTGAACTCGCCGCGGATGTAGATGTAGGCGTTCTCCGCGCCAATCGCGTGCGCCCCGATCGCCACTCCCTCGATGAGGGCGTGCGGCGTCCAGCGCATGATCTCGCGATCCTTGAAGGTCCCGGGCTCGGACTCGTCGGCGTTGCAGCAGAGGTAGTGCGGCTTGCCATCGCCAATCTTCATGAACGACCACTTGAGCCCCGTGGGGAAGCCGGCGCCGCCGCGCCCACGCAGCCCGGACTCCTTCACGACGTTCTGGATGGCGACGGGGTCCATGCCTAACGCCGTCTCCAGCGCCTTGTAGCCGCCGCGCTTCTTCCACCCGTCGAGCGAACGAGCGTCTGCCTCGCCGAAGTGCTTCGACAGGACGACGGTCTCGCGGGGATGTGGTTGGTGCGGATAACCCATGGAAAATCAGACGGGAGACGGGGGACGGGAGACGGGAGCCTGAGTGTCCACGCGGCTCACTGATACCTCTTCAGGACGTCCGAGACATTCTCGGGGGTGATCGACTCCAGGAAGTCCTCGTTCACCATGATCGGCGTCGCGAAGCCACACGCGCCGAGGCATTCGACCTCGATGACCGTATAGCGCCCGTCGTTGGAGGTGACCCCCAACTCGCCGCAGCCGGTCTGGTCGAGAAACGCCTTCACCACGTCCTCGGCGCCGCACACATTGCAGGGCGACGTGGTGCAGACCTGGATGAAGTACTTCCCCACCGGGTGCTGGTGGTACATGGTGTAGAACGTGACGACACCCTTCACGTACGCGGGCGTGATGTCGAGCAGCGTGGCGATCTCCGCCATCCCTGCCTCGCTCACCCACCCGCGCGCCTGCTGCAACATCCAGAGTGCGGGGAGGAGCGCGGCCTGCTTGGAGGGATAGCGGGTGAGGAGGTCGTCGAGCTTCGCCTTCGTCTCGCCGACGAAGACCGGGACGTGGGGGGCATCGTGATGGCCATGCCCACCCTTGAGGACGGCACCGCCGGAAGCTGAAGGTCCGTGGCTCATCGGTCGATCTCACCCATGACGATATCAATGCTCGCGTTGATCGCGATGACGTCGGAGAGGAGGTGTCCCTCGACCATCTTCGGGATCGCGCTGAGGTTCACGAAGGCCGGCGGACGGATGCGCCAGCGCACCGGCTTGCTCGTCCCGTCCGACACGAAGTAGTAGCCCTTCTCCCCCTTCGGTCCCTCGACAGGGACATAGACCTCACCCACCGGCGGACGCGGCCCTTCCATCACGACCTTGAAGTGATGGATCATCGACTCCATCTCGCTCGTGGCCTTGTGCTTGGGCGGGAGGATCAGCCGGGGATCGTCGACATTGAGCGGGCCGTCGGGGAGACGTTGCACCGCCTGCTCGAGGATGCGCACCGACTGCCGCATCTCTTCCATGCGAACGAGGAAGCGATCATAGACGTCGCCGTTCACCCCGACCGCGACGTCGAAGTCGTAGGTCTCGTAGTCGAGGTACGGGAAGTCGCGGCGGATGTCCCACGACACGCCCGACGCGCGCACCATCGGGCCGGAGAGCCCGTAGTTGAGCGCCTCGTCCGGCGACATGATCCCCAAGCCGATGGTGCGCCCCACCCAGATGCCATGGCGGGTGATCATCTTGTCGACTTCGGCGATCGTCTTCGGGAAGGTGCGCAGGAACCCCTTGAGGCCGTCCATCCACCCGTCCGGGATGTCGGCCGCCATTCCGCCCACGCGCGAGATGCTCGTCGTCAGGCGCGCCCCCACCCACCCCTCGAGGAGGTTGTAGATGTTCTCGCGCTCCTGGAACGCCCACAGGAACGGCGTGAAGGCGCCGATGTCGATGCAGGTGGTCCCCACCCACACCAGGTGCGAGATGATGCGCGACAGCTCGAGTGCGATGACGCGCAGCACCTTGCAGCGCTCCGTGATCTCGACGCCGAACAGGCGCTCCGCACCTAACGCGAAGGCGATGTTGTTCCCCGGCGAGTTGAGGTAGTCCTCGCGATCGGTCCAGGGGATGATCTGGTTGTACTGGCGATACTCGCCGATCTTCTCGAAGCCGCAGTGCAGGTAGCCGATGTGCGGGATGCACCGCACCACCGTCTCGCCGTCAAGCTCCAGCACCAGGCGCAGCACGCCGTGCGTCGCCGGGTGCTGCGGCCCGATGTTGATCAGCATGTGCTCGCCCTCGAGTTCCGGCTCGAGCGACGGCGGCGCCTCGAGGGTCGTCACCTGTCCGCCGTCGTTGACCACGAGCGGCACGCGCTGCGGACGCCCCTGCTGGTCCAGTCCGGTCGTCGACAGCGCGACTTCGAT
Organism: Gemmatimonadaceae bacterium; assembly: GCA_046327755.1. GTDB lineage: Bacteria > Gemmatimonadota > Gemmatimonadetes > Gemmatimonadales > Gemmatimonadaceae > SCN-70-22. The sequence continues at coordinate 507,274 of JAXLXW010000003.1, read as the reverse complement.
CGTACGCTTCGTGGCCACGGCTACTCTCCCGTCCGTTCGCCACTCGTCAGGCGCTGCCGCATCTCGCCCGGCAGGTCCTCGAACGCGTCGGCGATGCTGAGCTCTTCCATCGAGTACTTCGCTTCAGGGTTGGCCGTGAGGGCCTGGCGCAGCTGCTCTGCCCGCGAGAAGCGCCCGCGCAGCGGGAAGTCCTTCCGCAGCGGGAAACCTTCGCGATACTGCTCCCACATCAGGATGCGGCGCAGGTCCGGGTGCCCCTCGAACACGATGCCGAACATGTCGTAGCACTCGCGCTCGAGCCAATCGGCCCCCTTCCAGACCGGATGCACGCTCGGAACCTTGAGCGGCGCCCCCTTCGGCAGTTCCGCCTTGACGCGCAGGAAGCGGCGGAACGGGATCGAGCGCAGGTGCCACACCACCTGCAGGGGCAGCTCCAGGTCACGGTACTCGACCGCGGTGACGTCCACGAGGTAGTCGTACTGCTGCGACGCGTCGTCGTGCAGCCAGCGCATCACCTCGAGCGCCCCCTCGGGCTTCACATAGACGTTGGTGTCGCCCCACAACACCTCGGCCCTAACGAAGAACTGCGGAAAGCGGGCCTGAATGGCGTCGGCGCTCGGGTTCGCGGCACCGCCACGGTGCGCAATGGCGACCGGCGTGCGCGGCGCGGGGGCCCCGGGCGCCGCCTGCCCGGCGTGGATGATCGTGAAGGGAGCGCTCACAGCCCCGACCGGGTTTGGTGAACCGAATTGCCGAACGGCTCCGACAGCTCGTCGATGACCGAGGGCGGGATGTACAGGTTGCTCTTGGGATCGGGTTCCAGTTCCTCGCGCAGCGCATCATCGCTCATGCGCTCACGCTTCACCTTCTCCTGGAGCATCATGATGCCGTACATGAGCCCCTCGGGTCGGGGCGGGCACCCCGGGACATAGACGTCGACCGGGATGATCGTGTCGATTCCCTGGGACACGGCGTACGTATCGAACATCCCGCCTGACGAGGCGCACGCCCCCATCGAGATGACCCACTTGGGCTGCGGCATCTGCTGGTAGATGCGCCGCAGTACGGGCGCCAGCTTGAATGGGACGCGTCCGGCGCAGATCAGGACATCCGCCTGGCGCGGCGAGAAGGACATGCGCTCCATGCCGAAGCGCGCGAGGTCGAAGCGCGACGCCGCCGAGGCCATGAATTCGATCGCACAGCACGCCGTGCCGAACGGCATCGGCCACAATGAGTTCGCGCGCCCCCAGTTCACCAGCATGTCGAGACGGGTGGTGATCCACCCTTCCTGCGACTGCGGATCGTAGCTGACGACGTTCGACTCAGGACGAGGGGCTAATCCCATTGCAGCGCTCCCTTCTTCCAGACATAGACGAAGCCGACGACGAGGATCGCCATGAAGACCAGCATCTCGCCGAGCCCGAAGAACGAGACGTTCCCCGCCGGACAGGCATTGTTGACGAGCGCGACGCCGCAGGAGAGTTGTCGATAGTAGACCCCCCACGGGATCATGAACACGGTCTCGATGTCGAAGATGATGAACAGCATCGCGACCATGTAGAACTTCACCGAGAAGCGCTCGCGCGCGTCCCCCAACGGCGGAATGCCGGACTCGTACGGCGTGTCCTTCACCGGCGTCGGCCGACGCTTCATCACCAGCGTCGAAAGCGCGATGATCAGGACGGCGTTTACCGCGACGAATCCGAGCAGCAGCAGGACGGGCAGGTACGTGCGATCCATTTCGCTCCCAACGCGCCTCGAAGTTCGTGAAACATTTCACGTGTTCAGCGCGGGTAACCTACCCGACAGGGTAGGAGGGTGTCAACGGACATAAAGCGAGACATGCGAGCGAGTTGAGCGCACGCGCCGCATTGTACCGAGATTCCGCCCACCCTACCCGCCAACCACGAGCACGACGCGCGTTTCGCATCCCCTGCGCGAACCGTCGGCGTTAGCTTCCTCCCGCCGAGTTCGCACCGAGCGGTCCTAGCCGTGACGGCTCGCCCGCTCGACACGCGAACTCGCGCGTGTCGGTTCTTTCCGGCCGCGCCTCCTCGCTCACCCGTACGCGCCCGCGGAGCACCCCCTGCATGTCGATTCAGAACGATCGGTGGATCACGGAAATGGCCACGAAGCACGGGATGATCGAGCCCTACGAGTCGAGCCAGGTCCGTTCCGGGGTCATCTCCTACGGCGTGAGCTCCTACGGCTACGACATGCGCGTCGCCCGCGAGTTCCGGATCTTCACCAACGTCCTGAACTCGATCGTCGACCCCAAGGCCTTCGATCCCAAGTCCTTCGTCGAGTTTGAGGGTGACGTCTGCATCGTCCCCCCCAACTCGTTTGCCCTGGCGCGCTCCGTCGAGTACTTCCGCATCCCGCGCGACGTGGTGACCATCACAGTCGGGAAGTCGACGTACGCCCGCTGCGGCATCATCACCAACGTCACGCCGTTCGAACCGGAATGGGAGGGGCACGTCACGTTGGAGATCTCCAACACCACGCCCCTCCCCGCCAAGATCTACGCCAACGAAGGCATCGCGCAGGTGCTCTTCTTCAAGGGCGAACCGCCGCTCGTTTCCTACAAGGACAAGTCGGGCAAGTACCAGGGGCAGCAGGGCGTCACGCTCCCGCGCCTGTAGCGATCACCCCAACGAAAACCGGCGGCGCCCCAGTGGACGCCGCCGGTTTTTTGCGCACCTGCACGTGCGGTCGCGCGAACGCAGGTGACGAACGGCGCTAACCTGCGCCGCCCGCGGACTTGCTCTCTTCGCGCTCGAACACGGTCCCGAAGAGATAGTCGCGATTCATGCGCGCGATCGTGTCGATGGAGATCTCCTTCGGGCACGCTTCCTGGCATTCGCCAAACAACGTGCAGCCGCCGAAGTTCTCGAGGTCCATCTGCGCGACCATCTTCAGCGCACGACGATACCGCTCGGGCTGCCCCTGGGGCAGGTGCCCGAGGTGCGCGATCTTCGCCGCGGTGAAGAGCGACGCGCTTCCGTTGGGGCACGCCGCCACGCACGCGCCGCACCCGATGCACGCCGCGGCATCCATCGCCGAGTCGGAGTCGGGCTTCGGAATGGGAAGCGCGTTGCCATCGGGGGCGTTTCCCGTCGACACGGAGACGTAGCCACCGGCCTGGATGATCCGGTCGAAGGCGCTGCGATCGACACAGAGATCCCGGAGTACCGGGAACGCCTGCGCCCGCCACGGCTCGATCGTGACCGTGTCGCCGTTCTTGAACGTGCGCATGTGAAGCTGGCACGTCGTGGTGGCCTTCTGGGGACCGTGTGCCACGCCGTTGATCACCAGTCCGCACATGCCGCAGATGCCTTCGCGGCAATCGTGGTCGAAGGCGATGGGCTGCTCGCCCTTGTTGGTCAGGTCCTCGTTGACGACGTCGAGCATCTCCAGGAACGACATCTCCGCGGAGACGTCCGTCGCCTTGTACTCGACGAACTGGCCGGCGGCGTTGGGACCGGACTGCCGCCACACCTTGAGGGTCAGGTTCATAGGGACAGAAGACGAGAGGACGGGAAGACGAGAAGACGAGGACGGCCGATCATTTGTACGACCTCGTCGCCAGGTGCACGTTGTCGAAGACGAGCGGCTCCTTGTTCAGGATCGGCGCCTTCCCTTCCCCGGCATACTCCCAGGCCGCGACGTAGGTGAACTGCTCGTCGTTGCGCTTGGCCTCGCCGTCCTCGGTCTGGTGCTCGGTCCGGAAGTGGCCGCCGCAGGACTCCTCGCGGTGCAGCGCATCACGGCACATCAACTCCCCTAACTCGAGGAAGTCGGCGACACGCCCGGCTTGCTCGAGCGACTGGTTGAGCTCCTCGCCACTCCCCGGGACGTGCAGGTTCTCCCAGAACTCCTCGCGCAGCGACGGGATCTTCCCCAGCGCCTCCTCGAGCCCCTGGGCGTTGCGCGCCATTCCGCACTTCTCCCACATGATCTTCCCCAGCTCGCGGTGGAACGACTGCACGCTTCGCTTGCCGCGAATCCCCAGGAGGCGCTTGGTACGCTCCTCCACCTCGCGCTCGACCGCCCGCACCTCCGGATGGTCCTTCGACACCGGCTCCAGCTTCTGTCCGGCGAGGTAGTGTCCTATGGTGTACGGGATGACGAAGTAACCGTCGGCGAGCCCCTGCATCAGCGCGCTCGCGCCCAGCCGGTTGGCGCCGTGGTCGGAGAAGTTCGCCTCGCCCAGCACGTGCAGCCCGGGGATGGTGCTCTGCAGGTTGTAGTCGACCCACAGCCCACCCATGGTGTAGTGCACCGCGGGGTAGATGCGCATCGGGACCTTGTACGGGTCCTCGTCGGTGATGCGCTCGTACATCTGGAACAGGTTCCCGTAGCGCTCCTCGATGCGATCGCGACCCAGGCGCTTGATGGCATCGCGGAAGTCGAGGTAGACGCCAAGCCCGCCGGGTCCCACTCCGCGCCCGCTGTCGCAGGCTTCCTTGGCTGCTCGCGACGCGATGTCGCGCGGCGATAGGTTGCCGAACGACGGGTACTTCCGCTCGAGGTAGTAGTCGCGCTCCGCGTCGGGGATGTCATTCGGGTTGCGCGTGTCCCCCTGCTTCTTGGGAACCCAGACGCGCCCGTCGTTGCGCAGCGACTCCGACATCAGGGTCAGCTTTGACTGATAGTCGCCGCTCTGCGGGATGCACGTCGGGTGGATTTGCGTGTAGCACGGATTGCCAAAGGCAGCACCGCGCTTGTAGGCCCGCCAGATCGCCGTCGTGTTCGATCCCTTCGCGTTCGTCGAGAGGTAGAAGACGTTGCCGTAGCCGCCCGTGGCCAGCACGACCGCGTCGCCGAGGTGCGTCTCGATCTTCCCGGTCACCAGGTTGCGCGTCACGATCCCGCGCGCGCCCGTCGACGACGATCACGTCGAGCATCTCGGTGCGGGCGTACATCTTCACCCCGCCCTTGGCGATCTCCTTTTCCAGCGCCTGGTAGGCGCCTAACAGGAGCTGCTGGCCGGTCTGCCCGCGGGCGTAGAAGGTGCGCGAGACCTGCGCACCGCCGAACGAACGGTTGGCGAGGAGCCCGCCGTACTCACGCGCGAACGGAACGCCCTGCGCGACGCACTGGTCGATGATGTTCACCGAGATCTGCGCCAGGCGGTACACATTGGCTTCACGCGCCCGGAAATCGCCCCCTTCACGGTGTCGTAGAAGAGGCGCTGGATCGAATCGCCGTCGTTCTGGTAGTTCTTCGCCGCATTGATCCCGCCCTGCGCGGCAATCGAGTGCGCGCGTCGCGGCGAGTCCTGGAAGCAGAAGCACGAGACGTTGTAGCCCAGCTCGGCCATTGTGGCCGCCGCCGATGCGCCGGCGAGCCCCGACCCCACCACGAGGATGTGGTATTTCCGCTTGTTGGCGGGGTTCACCAGCTTCATCTCGAACTTGTGCTTGTCCCACTTTCCGCTGAGCGGGCCGTCGGGGATGTTCGACTTGAGTTCCATCAGCGGACGCCTCCTGTCGAGTGCGAAGCGACCGGGGAGCCGGAGACGGCTCCCGCCTGCACGGTCTGCGATTCTTCCATCACCGGCGTGTCATCGGTGAACAAGCCAAGGGCCGCGCCGATGGGCACGGCGGCGAAGCCGATCGCCACCACGACCGCGATGACGATCGCAAGGTTGCGGTGCAGCGGATTGGCCGAAGGGCGACGCGCCCCAAGCGTGCGCAGCGACGCCCAGGCGCCGTGGAACAGGTGCAGGCCGAGACAGGCCATCGCCACCACGTAGAACGCCACCGCCCAGAGCCGCGAGAAGCCGTTGCGCAGGTTGTTGTACGGGTCGAGGTGGCGGAAACCCGGGACGCCCAGGCCGAGCGTCATGTCCGCAATATGGAAGACGATGAAGGCGAGGAGGATGAAGCCGCCCACGCGCATGGTGCGCGAGGCGAGCGTGGAGACCTGCGCCTTCTTGCTGCCATACGGAACGGGCCGCGCCGCGCTGTTCCGCGCCGTCAGCTGCAGCGCCGCCGTGACGTGCAAGGCGACCGAGGCGACGAGGACGCCGCGGATGATCCAGAGGAGTCCGCCGGTCTTGCGCAGGAGGAGCGCGTAGTCGTGCATGGCCTGCGCCGAGCCCGTCCCCTTGAACATCTGGAGGTTGCCGGCCATGTGGCCGAGGACGAAGCCGATCCCGATGATCCCGGTCACGGCCATGACGACCTTCTTGCCGACGCTGGAATCCCAGAAGCGCTTGATGCGACTGGCCGATACCCGGGCGCCGCTACTCGCCGGCATCGCTGCTGTTGCCATGGGGCTCGAGGGGAATGGGGAAGAAAGGAGGGGAGGCGAACGGGGCGCGCGATCCGCGCGCCCCGTGGACGGCCTCGGTCAGGAGAGCTTGGCCATCGGCTCTCGCACGGCGTCCGCGCTCTTGCCTAACGCCACGCGCTCCGCACTCGTGAGCTCGACCTCGAGCACCTGCTCCAGCCCCTTCCGCCCCAGCTTGCACGGCACCCCGAGGAAGAGCCCCGACATGCCGTACTCACCCTCGAGCCACGCCGCGCACGGGAGGATGCGCTTCTGGTCCTGCACGATCGCCTCGACCATCTGCACCGCGCCGGCCGACGGCGCATAGTACGCCGAGCCGGTCTTGAGGTACGAGACGATCTCCGCGCCGCCGTTGCGCGTACGGTCGACGATCTTGTCGAGGACGTCGCGCGCCATCAGCTGCGTGATGGGGATCCCGCTGACCGTCGTGTACGAGATGAGCGGGACCATCGTGTCGCCGTGTCCGCCCAGCACCATCGCCTGGATGTCGCGCACCGAGATGTCGAGCGCCTCCGCCAGGAACGCGCGATACCGCGCCGTGTCCAGCACCCCCGCCATCCCCAGCACGCGCTCCCGCGGGAAGCCGGACGCCTGCTTCGCCACGTAACACATCACGTCCAGCGGGTTCGAGACGATGATGAGGATCGCATTCGGCGAGGTGCGCGCCACGTTCTCCGCCACCGACTTCACGATCCCGGCATTCGTGTTCATCAGGTCATCGCGCGACATTCCCGGCTTGCGGGCGATGCCGGCGGTGATCACCACGATGTCGGAGTCGACCGTCTCGTCGTAGCCGTTGGTCCCGACGATGCGCGTGTCGTACAGCTCGATGGGCGCCGACTGCCATTGGTCGAGCCCCTTGCCCTGCGGAATGCCCTCGGCGATGTCGACGAGGACGACCTGCTTGGCGAGTTCCTTTTCGGCCAGTCGCTGCGCGGCGGTTGCGCCCACGTTGCCAGCGCCGACGACCGTGATCTTGTTGACCATGTATCGGATCGAGTGAAGGGATCGGTGAACTGATGAACCCAAGCTAGCCCGCGCGCTCCGCCCCTTCAACGCCCATGGCGGCGGCCCGCGTGGACGGCGCGGTCTGACCGCGCCTCGCGGACTACCCGCCGACCTGCGACAGTGCGCGCAGGCCACCCACCTGCATCTGCAGCAACTGGTGCTCGCGGGGCTTCTCCGCCAGCGCCTGCCGGAACAGCGGTTCCAGCGCCTCGCCGCGCCGGAGCGGGTCGCGCAGGTTCACCTCGTGATCGCCGTAGAGACACGTCCGCAGGCGGCCGTCCGCCGTTAGGCGCACCCGATTGCACGTGCCGCAGTAGGTATGCGTCATCGGCGTGATGACCCCCACCGTCCCGGGCGATCCGTCGATCCGGTAGTACTTCGCCGGGCCGTTGCCCGGGGGGCCGGCGTCGCTCGTTAGGGCGCCCAGCACCGAGACACGCTGCAGCACTTCCTCGCTGGGGACCACGTGCTCCCACGTGAGCGCGCGCATGTCCCCCACCGGCATCAACTCGATGAACCGGACGTGCCACGGATGCTCCAGCGCGAGTCGCGCGAAGTCGACAACCTCGTCGTCGTTGATCCCCCGCATCACGACCATGTTGATCTTGATGGGCGACAGCCCGGCCGCTTCCGCCGCACGCGCCGCGTCCACCGGTGACAGCCCGAGACTTCGCCGAGCGATGGCCGCGATCCGGTCCTCGCGCAATGAGTCGGCGCTCATGTTCACTCGGTTCAGTCCTGCCGCGGCGAGTGCACCGGCGAGCTGTGGCAACCGCACGCCGTTGGTCGAGAGCGCAATGTCCTCGATGTGCGGAATGGCCTTCAGCATTCCAACGAGCGCCTCGAGCTCCGGGCGGATCGTGGGCTCCCCGCCCGTGATGCGCAGCCGGCGCAGCCCGAGGGGCGCGAGCTGGCGCACCACGCCCGCGATCTCCTCGTACGAGAGGATGTCGCGCTTCGGGAGCCACTCCAGCCCCTCCAACGGCATGCAGTAGAGGCAGCGGAAGTTGCAGCGGTCCGTGACCGAGATGCGCAGGTATTCGATGCCACGCCCAAACTGGTCTTGCAGTACGACGCCGCTCATGCGCGCTCCTCCCCCGATCCCGGCGTCGCGACGGTCGCCTGGGGTTGGAACGCCCCGGCCGCTCGCGTGGGATCGACCCATTCGCGCGTCCCGTCGACGTAGTGCTCGCGCTTCCAGATCGGGACCCGGCGCTTGAGCTCCTCGATGGCAAAGCGCATCGCGTCCATCGCCGGCGCGCGGTGCGGATGCGAGACGGCGATCGCGACGCTGACCTCGGTGAGCGCCAGGTAGCCCAGGCGATGCTCGATCACCACGTGATCCGTCGCGAACGCGTCGCGGGTCTCACGTGCGATCGCCTCCAGTTCCCGCTGCGCCATCGTTTCGTACGCGGAGTAGTCGATCCCGGCCACGGCGCGTCCATCGTTCACCTCACGCACGGTGCCGAGAAACAGGGCCGACGCCCCAGACGAGGCGGCGTTCACCTCGGCAAGCAGGGCGGCCACGTCGATCGGTTGGTGCACCAGCGTCGCGCGCATCAGCCCCCAGCCACCGGCGGAATGATCGCCACCTCGTCGCGCTCGCTCACCACGTCGTCGAGGGAGGCGTAGCTCTCGTTGATGGCGACGAGCGGTTGCGGCGGGAGCTTCCCCGCTCCGGCGCGCGCCTGCACAGATGCCAGGATGTCGCGCACGCACGCCCTGGGGGCGATATCGACCTCGATCGCCGACGCGCCGATCGCCTCGGCGTACGACGCGAACAGGAGGACCCTGACCGTTGGCATACGGGGGAAGACTATCCGAGGGGCAGCGTGACGCAACTACTCGCGCGCGCCACGCGCACGTGACAACGCCCCGTCGGGCTGAGCCGACGGGGCGTGGAAGATCCCTCGAGTGTGCTACAGGGAGGATCGAGGCTCACGCCTCGCTCATCTCCTCCTCGTGATCGTCATCCCAATCGTCCAGATCCGCTCCCTCGAGTGGCTCGAGATCCGCGACCATCGCGCGAAGCTCCTTGGACGGCTTGAAAACCGGGACCGGGCGGGCCGAAACCTCAACAGGGGAACCCGTCCGCGGATTCCGCGCCATGCGGGTCTTCCGGTGCCGAATCTTGAACGTGCCGAAGCCCCGGACTTCGATGTTCTTCTGGGCTTGCAGCGCTTCCTTGATGGCCTCGAGGAACGAATCGACCACACGGGCGCAGTCCTTCTTCGAGATCATCGGCCCGGCCGTGCGGGAAATCTGCTGCGTGACGCGCTCGACGAGGTCGGCTTTGGTCATTGCGTAATCTCGAACAGGACGAGGTCCGAAGGCTCGAAAGTCCGGTCGAACATAGAACGCTTAGCTATTGTGTGTCAAGCGTTTGGACCACTTCGCCCGACCTCTCCTCTCACCGCATTGATGAACTGCTTGAACAGCGGACGAGCGTCGTGCGGCCCGGGCGCGGCCTCGGGGTGATACTGCACCGAGAAGATGGGGAGCGTGCGGTGCCGCAGCCCCTCAACCGTCCCGTCGTTGAGGTTGATGTGCGTCACCTCGAGCTCGGGCGCCCCCGGGATCTCGTGCTCGTCGCCCTGCACCGCGAAGCCGTGGTTCTGCGACGTAATCAGGACGCGCCCCGTCGCCAGCTCCTTGACCGGCTGATTTCCACCGCGATGTCCGAACGGGAGCTTGACGGTCGACCCACCAAAGCTGAGGCCGATGAGCTGATGCCCCAGGCAGATGCCAAAGACCGGAACTCCCGCGCCCCCGATGCTCCGGATGGCGTCGGGAGCATACGAGACGGCCGCCGGGTCCCCAGGACCGTTAGAAAAGAAGACTCCGTGCGGCTTGAGTGCGAGCACCTCGGCGGCCGTGGTCGTGCTCGGGACCACCGTCGTACGGCAGCCATGGGCCTCGAACAGGCGCAGGATGTTGCGCTTGATCCCGAAATCGTAGGCGACGATGTGGTATGGCGCGTTCTCCGCGCCCCACTGGTAGACACGATCCGTGGTCACGACAGACGCGAGGTCGAGACCTTCCATGGAGGGACACGCGTCGAGTGCGGCCTGCGCCTCGGCGCTCGCCGCCTCACCCGCGCCGATGACGCCGCGCATGACCCCCGCCGACCGGAGGTGCTTCGTGAGACGGCGCGTGTCGACCCCCTCGAGAATCGGGACGCCGGCACCGCCTAACCACGAGCGGAGGTCACCGCTCGCCCGCCAGTTGGAGAATGTGCGCGAGAGTTCGCGCACCACGACTGCCGCCACCTGCGGACGCCCCGACTCGGGGTCCTCGGCGTTCACGCCGTAGTTGCCGATCATGGGGGCCGTCATGACGACGATCTGCCCACGGTACGACGGATCGGAGAAGGTCTCCTGATAGCCAGTCATGTTCGTGGTGAACACGACTTCGGCAACGGTCACGGGTGCCGGTGCGGCGAGTCGCCCGTGAAAAAGGGTTCCGTCCTCGAGGAGGAGGAACCCTGGAAGGTCTGCGTGAGCGGTCACGTCGCGGAGTGGACTACTGCTTCGGAGTCGACGGAGCTGGGGCCGGAGTGGCCGGTGCCTTCTCGAGCGGAACGACGGGCGCCGACGCAGGCGCCTGACTCTTGGTCGCCGGCGCGGGCGCCGAGGCCGGAGCGCCCGAGAGCGGCGTGTCGAGCACCGACTTCGGCACGCGCGTGCGAACCGACATCAGCTGCAAGACGAACGCGAGCAGGAGGAAGACACCCCCGCCCCACCAGCTCACCTTCGTGAGGAGATTGCCGGCCTGGCGTGACCCAATGAGGGAGTCAGACGAGGACGACGTCCCGCCGAACGAGGCCGCAAGGCCGCCGCCCTTCCCCGACTGCAGGAGAACCGCCGTGATCACGGCGAGGCTGACGAGGATGAGGATGATCAGGAGGAAGGTGTACATGCGCGCGGCGCTGGAAGAGGCTCGTTCGTGCTAAGCACGGAATATTGAACCACTTACAAACGCGAATCAAGTGCGAACGATCGACGACCACCCTTCGGCGTCGAGCGAGGCGCCGCCGACGAGCAACCCGTCCACCTCGGCAGCCTCGAGCAGTGCTGAGGCGTTCCCCCGGTTTGCGCTCCCACCGTAGAGAATCGGGATGGCGTTGGCCCGTTCACCGAGCAGGCCGACGAGGTCCTGCCGGATGAGCACGTGGATCACCGAGGCGTCGCTCGGGGTCGCCGTGCGTCCGGTGCCGATCGCCCAGACCGGTTCGTACGCGATGAGCATCCCCGCCACGTGATGCGGGTCGATGAGCGAGATCCCCGCGCGCAGTTGGCGAAGGACAACGGCGGCCGTTTCCCCCGCCTCGCGCTCCGCCAGCGTCTCACCCACACAGAGCACCGGGGTGAGCCCGGCTCGCACCGCCGCGGCGACCTTCTTCGCGGTCTCCTCGTCGGTCTCGCCGAAGACGTGTCGGCGCTCGGAGTGCCCCACCAGGACACACGTGGCGCCGGCATCGCGAGCCATCCCCGCCGAGAGCTCGCCCGTGAAGGCTCCCTTGTCTTCCCAGTAGATGTTCTGCACCCCGACCAGGATGTCCTGCCGTTCCTTGAGCATCTCCAGCACCGTGGTCAGCGTGACCGCGGGGGAAGAAGATCACTTGTCGGTCGGTGCGACGGGCATAGTGCGCCAGGAACGAGCGCATGAAGGCCCGAGCATCGCTCGGGCCATGGTTCATCTTCCAGTTGGCGGCAAAGACAGGATGCTGCATGGGCCTCACTTGTCGTCCAGCGCTTCGACTCCGGGGAGCTTCTTTCCTTCGAGGAACTCCAGCGACGCACCGCCACCTGTCGAGACGTGGCTCATCGCCGACTCCAATCCTGCCTCGGCGACCGCCGCGGCGGAGTCGCCGCCACCCACAATCGTCGTGGCGCCTCCCTTCGTCGCCTCGGCCATGGCCTTGGCGATGGCCAGCGTCCCCTGATCGAACGGGGGATTCTCGAACACCCCCATCGGACCGTTCCAGAGCACCGTCTTGGCCGATCGAATGGCACGGGCGTACGACTCCATCGTGTCGGGCCCGATATCGTACATCGCCTCATCGGACGGTATGGCGTCGCGCTTGGTGGCGTGCGCCGCGGCGCCGTTGTCGATGGCGGTGGAGACCACCGCGTCGTGCGGCAGGGTGAGCCGGTATCCCGCGCGTTCGACCAGCGACGAGGCAAGTTCGACGCGATCGGGTTCGACGAGCGACTTCCCCGTCTCCATCCCCATCGCCTTGAAGAAGGTACAGGCCATGGCGCCGCCTATCAGCAGCCCGTCCACCTTCGGGAGGAGTGCCTCGATCACGTCGATCTTGCCCGAGACCTTGGCGCCGCCGAGGATCGCAATGAACGGACGCTTGGGTTCCGCGACCGCTGTCCCGAGGTAGTCGAGTTCCTTCTCCATGAGGAAGCCGGCGACCGCTGGCTTGAGGTACGCGGTCACCCCCGCCGTGGACGAGTGCGCGCGATGCGCCGACCCGAAGGCGTCGTTGACATACAGGTCGCCGAGCGTGGCGAAGGCCTGCGACAGTGCCTCCTCGTTCTTCTCCTCGCCCTTGTGGAAGCGAGTGTTCTCGAGCAGCAGGATCTCGCCGTCGCCTAACGACTGCGTCGCCGCGACCGCGGTGTCGTCGGCCGACGATCCGTGGAAGCGGACAGTGTATCGGGTTCGCTCGCCCAGTCGCTTGGCCGCCGGGGCCAGTGAATACTTGGGATCGGGGCCTCCCTTTGGGCGCCCCAGGTGCGACAGGAGGACGACGCGCGCCCCGCGCTCCGCGAGATACTCGAGCGTGGGGAGCGCCGCGACGATGCGAGTGTCGTCCGTGACGTTGCCCGCGTCGTCGAGCGGGACGTTGAAGTCGACGCGGACCAGGACCCGACGCCCCTTGAGCTGGGCGTCAGGCAGGTCGCGGATAGTCTTCTTGTTCATGCGTTTAGAGCTTGGCTCCGACAAACTGGATGAGGTCGACGCAACGCGTGGCGTACCCCCACTCGTTGTCGTACCAGCCTGAGACCTTCACCATCGTCCCATCGATCACGTTGGTGTTCTTCGCGTCGATGATGCAGGAGTGCGGGTTCCCGATGTAGTCGGACGACACGAGCTCGACTTCCGAATAGCCGAGGATCCCCTTGAGGGGACCGGACTGCGAGGCCGCCTGCAACGCCGCGTTGACCTCGGCGACGCTCGTCGCCTTCTCGACTTCGACGGTGAGCTCCGTCAGCGACACGTCGGGGGTCGGGACGCGGATCGCGATCCCGTCGATCTTCCCCTTCACTTCCGGAATCACGAGCGACGTGGCCTTCGCCGCACCAGTCGTCGTCGGGATGATGGAGAGCGCGGCGGCGCGTGCCCGACGCAGGTCCTTGTGCGGGAGGTCGAGGATGTTCTGGTCGTTGGTGTACGAGTGGATCGTCACCATCGCCCCGTGCTTGAAGCCGAAGTTGTCGCGGATGACCTTCACCATCGGCACCAGGCAGTTGGTGGTGCACGAGGCGTTGGACATGATGTGATGCGCGGCGTTGTCGTACTTGTCGTGGTTCACGCCCATCACGATGGTGATGTCCTCGCCCTTGGCCGGGGCGGAGATGATGACCTTCTTCGCCCCGCCGTCGATGTGCTTCTTGGCGTCGGGGGCGTTCGTGAAGCGGCCGGTCGACTCCAGCACGATGTCGACGCCGAGGTCCTTCCACGGGAGCGCCGCCGGATCCTTCTGCGCGAAGACCTTGATGGTGTCGCCGTCGATCGTGATCGAGTCGGCGGTCGATTCGACCGTCCCCTTGTAGGTGCGATGGACCGAGTCGTACTTGAACAGGTGCGCCAGCGTCTTGGTGTCGGTCAGGTCGTTGACGGCCACGAAGTCGATGGCGGCTCCCTGCTCCTTCGCCGCGCGAATGACCTGACGTCCGATGCGGCCGAAGCCGTTGATGCCAACTCGAATACCCATGTCTGCGCTCATCCTCGCGAAAGCGATGTAAGCGGCTGGTCACCCGCTGCGCGGGCCCGGCCGAAGGTGACGTAGCTGACGATCCGCGCCCCGGCGTTCCACAACGTGGTGGCGCACTCGTTCAGGGTCGCCGCGGTCGTGACGACGTCATCGACCAACATGACATGGGCGCCGCGCACTTTCGCCGGCGCCCCTGCGACGATCCTGAAGGCATCGGCAACGTTGCGCAAACGCTCTGCTGGTGTCAATCGCGTTTGCGACGGTGTTCCCTTCGGGCGTTCGATGACATCATCCCACACCGGAATCCCCATCGCGGGGCGAGGGCACGGGCCAGTTCTCTGCTCTGGTTGAAGCCGCGCTCGCGCTCCCGCGCCGCGGCGAGCGGGACCGGGATCAGCGCCGCCCGCTCGGACACGACGTCGTCAGGCCAGTCCACACGCGCCATCCGCGCCGCCATCTCGGGGGCGATCGACTTCCATCCGTTGTACTTGAGCGCGTAGACCATGCGTTCCGCGTCGCCGCCCGGGACCCAGCACCACGAGCGCGCTGCGCGCACGAACGGCGGGAGCAACGGGCACCAGCGGCAACTCTCAGCACCAACCGGATGCCCGCAGCGATCGCAGCGGGGGAACGGGAGCGGCGTCACGCGAGACCAGCAGGTGTCGCACGCGACCGCGTCGATGTGGGCGGGGATCAGGCGCTCGCAGGCCACGCAGTGCCTCGGAAGCAGGAGCGCCTCGAGTGCGGCGGCGCTCTCTCGTGCGCTGCGTGCCGTCACCTGCAATCCGTGTCGCAGCAGCGCCGCGAGCTGACCGTGCGGCGAACCGCGACCATCGCTCTCCACTCCCATGGCATCCCCTCCGCTCGTGTGGCGACGGGCGGAGTGCGAGCGCGGCAACTCCCGGCGCCGACTCGGCTACCGCTTCGCCGCGCGCTGCAGGGCGTCCCGCATCACCGCGACATCCGGGGTGCGCCCGAACCATCGCTCGAAGGCCACGGCTCCCTGATGCAGCAGCATCCCGATGCCGTCCAAGGCCTCATGCCCCGCCGCGCGCGCCTCGCGCACCCATCGCGTTTCACCGGGACGGTACACCAGGTCCATCACGTGAGCGTCACGCGGGAGGTCGGAGATCTCGACCGGGAGCGCCTCGTCGCGCATGCCGACCGGCGTCGCGTTGATGACGAGGGTTGCCCCCGACAGCGCATCGGCGACCGAGTCCGCCAGTTGCACGAGCGTGGGAAAGCGCGCGCCGAGCGTCGCGCTGCGAGACGGGGTACGAGAGTGGACCCGGACCTGGACCGACGGCCAGCGTTCGACGGCCGCGCAGACAGCCGACGCCGCGCCACCGCTCCCCAGCAAGGCCACACGCGCCGAGTCGCGCGCCACGCCCAGCGCGTCGGTCAACGCCTCAATTCCCGCCACGTCGGTGTTATCGCCTACCAGCTGGCCGGTCGAGTCGACCCAGAAGGTGTTGACCGCGCCCGCACGCTCGGCGATCGCGCTGCGAATGGCGCAGGCGCGATAGACCGCGTCCTTGTGCGGGATGGTGACGTTCCCCGCCGCACGTTCGGCAATCAAGGACCGGAGCATGCCTGGCAGTGCGTCCGGCGGGATGTCCAGCGCTTCGTAGACGAGCGGGATCCCCGCGGCCCGTAGCGCAGCATTCTGGAAGGCCGGGGACAGCGAGTGCGAGACCGGGTGACCGAGCAGGACCAGCCGCCCCGGCAGCGGTGCGGTCACGCCGGCTCGGGCGTCAGCGCGTCGAAGACGCGACGAATCTCGCGATGCAGCTCTTCATACGTCGCGCGGTATACGTCGAGGCCACCGCCGAACGGGTCGCTCACGGCGCTCCCCTCGCCTCCCGCGCGAGCGTACGACGTGAGGAGATGGGCCCGCCCCTCGCCGCCGAGCGCGAGGACGCGCTCGAGATGATGTGGCCCCATGGTGAGAATCAGGTCGGACTGCTCGACGAGATCGCGGGTCAGCTGCCGAGCGGCATGACCGCCGAGGTCGAGGTGGCGCTCAAGCGCCACGAGGAGGGAGCCATCGGACGCCGGGGCGCCGTCCCACGCGCTCGTGCCGGCGCTCGCGACCTCGATGTCCTCGCGCCCCCGCTCGATCGCCTCGCGCCGGGCGATGGCCTCGGCCAACGGTGAGCGACAGGTATTCCCGGTGCAGACGAAGAGGATCTTCACGACGTCCTGGAGAGCGGGTTCGCAGCTGTACGGAACTTACTCGACGGCGCGGCGGATCGCTTCGCCCGATCGGAGGAGTCGCGCCGACGGTCGCCGCGCCTCAGGCGTCGCCGACCAGGTCGGGGACGGACTCGCGGAGCACCGCGGAAGGAATCGCCCCCGGCCGGATGACGCGGGGCCGACTCCCCGTGCAGTCCACCACCGTTGAAGGGGGTGAGTCGACCAGTCGTCCGCCGTCCAGGACGCGAATGATCCCGCGCGTGATCTCGGGTTGCCACTGCGCCACGACCTCGCTCGCCGACATCGCGGGCGGCTGGCGCGGACGGTTCGCACTGGTCGAGGTGACCGGGTCGCCGTAGGCGCGCAGTAGGCGTTGCAGTCCGGGGTGCGACGTCCATCGGACGGCGACCCCTCCTTCGGGACCGCGGAGACGGGCCGGGACGCGTCGGTCTCCCCGTTGAGGACGAGGGTCAGCGGGCCGGGCCAGTGCCGCGCCGCGAGCGACGAGGCCGCGCGGGAGAGTGCGAGGTCGAGTCGCGCCAGCATGTCGCTTCCCGCGATCAGGAGGAGGAACGGCTTCGCCGGCGGGCGATGCTTGAGCCGCACCAGTGTCTCGACGGCATCGTGGTCGACCGCCGTGCCGAAGCCGTACACCGTCTCCGTGGGATAGGCGAGGACGCCTCCCCCCTGCAGGTGCTCGATGGTCTCGCGCAGCGAAGCCTCGACCTCCGGCGGGGACCAGAAGGGGACGGAGAGCGACGGGGTGCTCATCCTGCCGCTAGCCCTCGAGCCCTGCGATGGCGTCGGCGCGGGCGAAGTCGCGCTCCTCGGTCACCTTCATGGCGCGTTCGCTCCCCTGCACCACCACGACGGGGAATCCGAGGCGTTCACAGAGCGCCGCATCGTCGGTGGCATTCACGCCGGCGCGCCGCGCGTCGAGATGCGCGCGTTCCAGCATCTCGCGCGGGAAGGCCTGCGGCGTTTGCGCTCTCCACAGTTTGGTGCGGTCCACGGTGCGCACGATCGTCCCGTCCTCGCTGACCTCCTTGAGCGTGTCGACGACCGGGAGCGCGGCGATGGCGCCGGTTCCTCGACGCGCCTGCGCGATCACGGCCTCGATCGTGGCGTCCGTCACGAGCGGGCGCGCCGCGTCGTGCACCACGACGATCTCCACCTCGTCCTCGAGGTCCTCGATCCCGCTCCAGACGCTGTCGCCGCGCTGCGCCCCGCCGACGGAGACCAGGAGGCGATCGACGTCGCACTGGAAGATCCATGGCGGGGGATCGCCCGCGACCGATCGCGGAAGCACGGCGACCACCTGCGCCACGTCTGCGCGGCGATGGAACGCCTGGATGCTGTGCAGCAGCATCGGCTTCCCGGCGACCCAGCGGAACTGCTTGAGTTCCCTCCCCCCGGTGCGCGTCCCGCTACCGGCGGCCACGATGATCACGCCGACGTCACGGCGCGCCGCGCCCTCCGGGCGCAACTCCGGAGGAGTCGTCTCGCGCGCGAGGTGCCCCGGTGCGCGCGGCGCCTCGTGACCGTCATGCGTCTCGTGCGTGTCACCGTTGTGCTCGCGAGGGGCGGGGCCGCGGTCGTGCCGTGCGTCGTGCATCGACATCAGGTCAGCGAAAGAGGTCCTTGAAGAGCGAGCCTAACGACGAGACGCCGATGGCGCGAACGCCGTCCGGCGTGCGCCGCGGCATCCCGCGTTCCGACAGGTAGACCCGCTTGAAGCCGAGTTGCGCCGCCTCGGCGAGCCGTCGCTCCGACTGCGAGACGGGGCGCACCTCCCCGCCGAGCCCCACCTCGCCGATGAAGACGGCGTCCGTCGGCAGCGCCTGGTCGTACACGCTCGAGGCGAGTGCGGCGGCCACGGCCAGGTCGCCGGCGGGCTCGTTCATGCGGAGCCCGCCCACGACGTTGAGGAAGACGTCGAGCGGTGCGAACGACAGGCCCGCCCGCTTGTCGAGGACCGCCAGCAGCAACGCGAGGCGCCGCCCGTCGAAACCGGTCGCCACGCGTTGCGGAGTCCCGAAGCCCGCCTTGGCCGCGAGTGCCTGCACCTCCACCAGCACGGGGCGCGACCCTTCGAGCAGGGCCGTGATCGCCGAACCCGAGGCCCTCCCCTCCCGATCGCCCAGGAAGAGCGCCGACGGATTGCCCACGCCAACGAGCCCGTCCTCTGTCATGCGGAAGACGCCAATCTCGTCGACCGAGCCGAAGCGATTCTTCGTCGCGCGCAGGATGCGATGGTCGCCCGTCCCCTCTCCTCGAAGTACAGCACCGTGTCGACGATGTGCTCGAGCGTCTTGGGACCGGCGATGCCGCCGCCCTTGGTCACGTGGCCGACGACGATGACCGTCGCGCCGGCAGACTTTGCGTAGCGCATGAGGCGCGCGGCGCACTCGCGCACCTGCCCGACGTTGCCCGGCGCCCCCTCGAGCTCCTCGGTCGCCATCGTCTGGATCGAGTCGATGATCATCACCGCCGGCCGGGCCTGCGTCGCCACGTCGAGGATCTGCTCCAGCGACGTCTCGCAGAGCAGTTGCACATCCTCCGCCTGTCCCAGGCGCTCGGCCCGGAGCTTGACCTGCAGGGGTGATTCCTCGCCGGAGACGTACAGCACATCGGTCGCCGCCGCCGTGAGCGATCCCGCCACCTGCAACAGGAGCGTCGACTTGCCGATCCCCGGCTCCCCCCCGACCAGGACCATCGACCCGGGGACGATGCCGCCGCCGAGCACGAAGTCCAACTCGGCAATGCCGGAGGACAAGCGGGCGGTACGCGCCGAGCGCACGTCGCGCAGGCGTACCGGCGCCACGGCGCCGCCCCTGGCGACGCACCAGCCCTGGGGAGCGCGCGCGCCGTTGCCTTCGTCGCGCGCGGCGCCGCCTCCTCGACGAGGGAGTTCCACTCGCCGCAGGCGTCGCATCGTCCAGCCCACTTGGGGTGCTCGGCGCCGCACTCGGTGCAGCGGAACACCGACTTGGTGCGCGGCGCCATTACGCGGGACTCACTCCTGGCGCGCCGAGTAGTTGTCGAAGCGGGTGTACTTCTTGTGGAAGAACATCCGCACCGTGTCGACCGGCCCGTTGCGCTGCTTGCCGATGATGACCTCGGCCAGGCCATCGAGCGGCGTGCCGTCGGCGAGGCGGCGCGGCTCGCCGCGCTCGTCGTGCGACCCTTCGTAATACTCCGGCCGGTACAGGAACATGACGACGTCGGCGTCCTGCTCGATGGCGCCCGATTCACGAAGGTCGGAGAGCTGCGGCTTCTTGTTCTCGCCGGTGCGCTGCTCGGGACCGCGGGAGAGCTGGGACAGGCAGACGACGGGCACCTCGAGCTCGCGCGCGAGGATCTTGAGGGAGCGGGAGATGTAGCTCACTTCCTGCTGGCGACTCTCCGAGTCCGCCGGGCCCTGGATCAGCTGCAGGTAGTCGATGATGATCAGCCCGATGTTGTTCTCCGCCTTGAGGCGCCGGCAGCGCGAGCGGATCTCGAGGATCGACAGCCCCGGCGTATCGTCGATCCAGATGGGGAGCGTCCCGAGGATCCCCGACGCCTTGGCCAGGTTGCGGAAGTCATCGTCGGTCAGCTTGCCGCTGCGGAGCTTTTGGGCATCGACCCATCCCTCGGCGGCCAGCATGCGCGTGACCAGCTGCTCCTTCGCCATTTCCAGCGAGAAGAGCGCGACGGCCGTCTTGCCGTAGTAGGCCGCGTTCTGCGCCACGTTGAGCACGAACGCCGTCTTGCCCATCGAGGGGCGCGCCGCGACGATGATCAACTCCGACGGCTGGAAGCCTAACGTGAGCTTGTCCAGGTCGTCGAAGCCCGAGGGGACGCCCGTCACGGTCTCGCCGTGGCGGCTCAGCTCCTCGATCTTCTCCATCGCCTGCCAGAGGAGTTCCTTGATGCGATGGAACCCCTCGGACTTGCGCGACTGGTTGATCTGGAAGATCCGCTGCTCGGCGACGTCGAGGAGGTCGTGCGACGTCGTCTTCCCCTCGTACGCCGACGTGATGATCTCCGTCGACGTCTCGATGAGGCGGCGCACGAGCGCCTTCTCGCGGATGATCTTCGCGTGGTACTCGACGTTGGCCGACGTCGGGACGGCGTCGACGAGCTGGGCGAGATAGTCCTTTCCGCCCGAGGCCTCCAGTTCGCCCCGCAGCGACAGCTCGTCGGCGAGCGTGAGGACGTCGACGACCGACCCGCGCTCGTTGAGCGAGAGGATCGCGCGGAACATCCGTCGGTGCGCTTCCCGGTAGAACATGCTGTCGTCGACGAACTCGATCGCACGCACGATGGCGTTGCGATCCATCATCATCGCCGACAGCACCGCCTGCTCGGCGTCCTCCGAGTACGGGGGACGCCGATCGCGGAACGGGTCACGCGTCGCGGGCGCGGTCGTAGAGTCGTCGAGCAAGCTGGACATCTTCCCAGGTCGGGCGCTTCCACGACGGGTTGCGCAGCAACGCCGCCGGGTGATAGGTGACGATCAGGGGGACCCCGTAGTAGCGGTGGATCCGTCCGCGCAGTTTGCCGATCGGCTCCTTGGTCTGCAATAGTGTTTGCGCCGCAAACGTCCCGAGGGCGACGATCACCTTGGGCTTCAGGATCTCGATCTGCCTAACGAGATACGGCGAACAGGCGGTCACCTCCTCCGGCGTGGGGTTCCGGTTCCCCGGCGGCCGGTGCTTCAGGACGTTGCAGATGAAGACGTCCTCGCGCGTCAGGTTGATCGCGGCCAGGATCTTGGTGAGGAGCTGGCCGGCCTGCCCCACGAACGGCTTCCCCTGCTCGTCTTCCGTGGCGCCCGGCGCCTCCCCCACGCAGACAAAGTCCGCCTCCGGGTTCCCCTCCCCGGGGACCGCCTGCCTGGCCGTCTTGTAGAGCGTGCAGGACTGGCAGTTGCGCGCCGCCTCGGCAATGTCGGCCAGGGTGCGCCACGGCGACTCGGGGCCGCCGAACAGTTCGTGCGCCGGAGAGCCGACCACGAGACCGGTCGGGATCTGCTCGAACGGCATGGTCGCGTGCGACGAGTCCTGCAGCTTCCCTGGCGGTGAGGCGGGCATGGCACGGGCGGTGGGGGCCGGACGGTCGGAGGCGTCGTCCGACGAGGGAGCCGAATCGTCACGGGAAGGCGCATCCGGCGTTGCAGCGGTCGGAGCGACCTGCGATGCGTCGTCCGACCTCACCGCCGGAACCGAGCCGGCAGCTGTCCCGGAATCAGGCGCGCCCGGGGAAGCGTCGGAGGGAACGGCTGGACGAGGGGCGGGGCGCGGGGCTGGGGCACGCTCACGATCGGTGCGCGGCGCTCCGCCCACCTGCCCTCGCGGCTCGATGGCGCGCAACGCCTCACGCCAGTCTCCCGGGGGAGCCGAGTCGCCGCGGGCCGGCGCGTCGGGGCGCTCCGTTGCCGCTGACGGGGGCACGGCGCGGTCGCTCGCCGGCGCACGCGCCGCCTCGCTCCCCGTGGCGCGCCGCCCAGCGCTCGCGCCGGCGCCTAGGAGGCGCATCACGTCCTCCACCGACATGGCGTCGAGGACGAGTTCCGACTCCCCGCGTCGCGTCGCTGTTCCAGGTACAGCCGCAGTCGCTCCTTAGCGTCCACCGAGCAGCGCCTCGATGCGGTCGAGGATGGCGTCGGCCACCTCGCGCTTACTGAGGAGCGGCAGCACGTCGCTCTCGCCCGAGCGCGAGAGCACGGTGACGCGATTGGTGTCCCCTTCGAAGCCTGCGCCGGCCTCCCGTGCATCGTTCACGACGATCAGGTCGAGCCCCTTGGCGTCGAGCTTCTTCGCGCCGTTGGCGAGCACGTTGTCAGTTTCCAGCGCGAACCCCACGATGACCGCACTGGCGCGGCGCGCGTCGCGGGTATCGCGCAGGATGTCCGGCGTGGGCGCGAGCGCGATGGCTTCGGGCGCACCGGACTTCTTGATCTTGGAACCGGCGACGGTCACCGGACGGAAGTCGGCGGGGGCCGCCGCCATGACCAGGACGTCGGCGTCGGGAAGTGCGCGGGCGACGGCGTCTCGCATCTCTTCCGTGGTCGTGACGCGCACCACGTCGAGCGTCGCCGCCGGCGTGATGCCTAACGGGCCGGCCACGAGCGTCACGCGCGCGCCGCGTCGCCAGGCCGCCTCGGCGATGGCCACCCCCATCTTGCCGCTGCTGCGGTTCGACAAGAACCGCACCGGATCGACCGCCTCGCGCGTCGGGCCCGCCGTGACGACGATGGAACGCCCGGCCAGCGTCGAGCCGCGCTCGAGGAGGCGCCCGGCGTGCGCGACGATCGTCTCCGGCTCGGGCATGCGACCCGGCCCGGCCCCTTCCCCGACCGCCAGGTCGCCGACATCGGGATCGAGGACGTGGTACCCGAGGTCGCGCAGGTGCGCCACGTTGCGCGTCGTTTGGGGATGGGCCCACATCCGGTCATTCATCGCCGGAACGACGAGGACCGGCGCCGTCGTGGCGAGGAGCGCGGCGGTCAGGAGGTCATTGGCAAAGCCATGCGCCGCGCGCGCCATCGTGTCCGCGGTGGCAGGCGCCACGATCACGAGATCGGCGGCGCGCGCCAGCCTGATGTGCTCGAGCGCGTGTCCCGGGGTGAACAGGCCGGTGTGCACCGCCCGCCCGGTCAACGCCTCGAAGGTCACGCCGCCAATGAACTCCTGGGCCGATGGCGTGAGGATGACATCGACCTCCGCCCCCGCCTGCGTGAGCAGGCGCGCCAGCGACGCGGACTTGTAGCTGGCGATCCCTCCCGTGACCCCCAGGAGGATGCGGCGTTGCGCGAACGGACGAACGGGACCTACTCCGCGCGCCGACGGGGGATGACCTTGTACTCCACGTCGCCCCGCGCGAGCTCTTCCATCGCCCGCGTCGTGAGCTTCTTCTCGCGTGCGCTCGGCGTGAGGTTCTTCGGCACGTCGTTCAGGACGCGCGCATACTTCGCGGCCACAAGGACCCCGAGGTACTTGTTCGCCGAGGCGTTCGCAATTTCGTCAGGCGTGAAGACTCGCATTCGTGTACTCGTGTCTGGTGGTCAGGTGCAACGGAATATCGTTCAACCGGCGCGTGCGTACTTCGTGATCTCGCGGTCCAGCCCATCGACCAGCTGCCGAACCCGGTCCTCCAGGAGCGGCACCCGGCGATGGCGCACCGTCTCCGCGTCCACGATCGACGCCACCTGCGTGTAGGCAAGCTCCAGATCGTCGTTCACCACGACGTACTGGTAACTCCCCACCGCCGCCAACTCGTCTCGCGCCCCGGTCAGCCGGCGCTGCACCGCCTCCGGCGACTCGGTCTGGCGACCGGTCAGCCGCCCGAGCAGGACTTCGGCGGACGGCGGCAGCAGGAAGACTAACACCGACTCTGGGTAGGCGGCGACGAATTGCCGGGCCCCCTGGATGTCGATGTCCATCACCACGTGACGCCCGGTCTCGAAGACCCGCTCGATCTCGCTCCTGAGCGTTCCGTAGAAGTTGCCGTGGACCTCGGCCGACTCGGCGAATTCCCCCCGGGAGCGCCGCTCCCGGAATTCGTCCACGGTCAGGAAGTGATAGTCCCGGCCGTTTTCCTCGCCGTTGCGGGGCGCCCGGGTCGTGCAGGAGATCGAATATCCGACGTCCTCGCGGCGCTTGAGCAACATTCGCGCGATCGTCGTCTTTCCGCCCCCGACGGGGACGAGAGGATCATGGGAAACGGGTTCACAGGGCAGTCACTCCAGGTTCTCCACCTGCTCCCGAATCCGCTCCAGCTCCTCCTTGATCGTCACGACGTCGGCCAGCATGACGGCGTCGTTCGACTTGCTCCCCGTCGTGTTGGCCTCCCGGAGCATCTCCTGGAGAAGGAATCCGAGCCGCTTGCCCACCGGCTCGCCGTCCCGTCGGGCGAGCGTTTGGCGGAAGGCCACGTTGTGCGAGGCGAAGCGAGACAGCTCCTCGTGGACATCGAGGCGGTCGGCGAGGATCGCGATTTCCTGCGCCAGGCGCTGGTCGTCGACCGCGACACCGGCCGCCAGTTCCTGCACCGACGCGCGCAGTCGGTCGCGCTGTTCGACGAGGCGCGCGGGTGCCCGCTCGGTGATGCGCCCCAACGCCCCCTCCACGATCGAGAGCCGTTCCAGCAGGTAGATGGCCAGCCGCTCGCCTTCCTCCTCTCGCGCCGTGGACAGCGCCTGCGCGGCGGAATCGACGATGGCCAGCAACTCGCCGACCTCCCCATCCTCCCCCTCGGAGATCGACTGCATTACGTCGGGCATGCGAAGGACCGCGGCAACGTCGATCACGCCGTCCAGCTGGTAGCGCGACTGGAGGCGGCGCAGCAGCTCGACATAGGCGCCGAATCGTGCTTCGTCGATCGCTGGTGCCCCGGCCACGCCACGCTCGACGCGCGCGCTGAGCGAGATGTGCCCGCGATTCACGCGTTTGCGCAGCGATTCGCGCACCTCCGTCTCCCATCGGGCAAGCTCCGACGGGAGGCGAATGGTCGCGTTGAAGAATCGATGATTGACGGAGCGGAGTTCGACGGCGACGCGTGCCGCGCCCACCGTCCCTTCCGCCACGCCAAAGCCGGTCATGCTTCGGATCATGGGAGGCCGCGCAAGTTATTGCGGGACAACAACCTTGTCAAACTTCCGGTCCTAGTTGAAGAAGTACCAGCGCACGCCGTAGAACTGCACCGGCCGATGCATGAAGAAGCCGGGCACCTGTTGGTGTACCTCGTTCAGCAGGTTCCGGAACTGGTACGTCAGCGTCGCCTGGAGAAGGCGGATCTCCAGCTGTGCGCCAATCGTTCGATACTGCGTCGACTGGAGCACCTCGTCCCCCACCAGGAATAGCGCCTGCGTGCGGTACTCGTGCGAGACGGCGAAATAGATGTTGAGGTTCCCGCTCGGGAAGCGCGATCGCCACGCCGTGTTCACGTACAGCTGCGAGCGCGTCTGGTACATCGGGCGCAGCATCCCGGCCGAGTCCCACTTGATCGCCGTCGCGTCGAACCCGACGTCCTTCCAGACCTTGCCTCGAAGGGAGACGAACATCCCCGTGGTGGCGCCGACCGACGTCCCCGTGAAGCCGGTGTCGAAGACGATCGGTGCAATGAGCTGCGCCGTGTCGCGCGACATGATCCCGCCGGAGAGCCACGCCCGGCGCAGCCGAATCCCGAGCTCGCCGCGATAGGTCAGTTGCGTCGGGAAGAGCCCAGCCGTGGTCGGGGCGTAGTAACTCACGGCCCCTGACAGCCCGATCCACGACAGGGGAAGAAGGCGCGCCGAACCGTCGATGCGGCGGAGGTGACGCTCCGCCTGCTGCTCCACGAACCCCGTGAGCGCCAGGCGCGGGCGTTCGAACGAGAGCCGCGCCGAGGGGGTGAGGTACGACAGGGAATCGATCCGCCGGTAGCGTCCCGTGAAGGACAAGGAGAGCGGGCCGCGCTCCCATCCGGCAGCGGCGATGTACTGCTGCGCACTCGGCGTGAACTCCGTTGGCGACGGCTTGAGCGGGAAGTCGACCGTGTCCGTGTGGTAGATGTTCGTCTGCTTGTGCGACAGGCGGGCCGCCGTCAGGTGCACCCAGATCCCACGCGCGGTGTCGGTGAACGCCGCGCGGGCGTAGGCCTGCGTGAACGAGCCGTCGAACTTCGCAAGCGGGGGCCGTGTCGGGATCAGCTCCTCGTCTCGCGGCTGCTCCGTCCGGTCGCGGGCCGTGCGCAGGAACGATGCGTCGAAGCTCAGGCGCCCGCGCGCCCACCCGGTTCGTCCGAACAGCGAGAGACCGTCCGCGTCGCCCGAGCCGCGATTGTCTCGAGTGCCAATCTGGTACGCTCCGAGCTGCAGCGCGGCGCCGTTGCGGTAGCGCTGACCGAAATAGCCGCCGTACCCGTTCGTCTCGAGGTCACCGGTCCCGATGTCGATGCGCGTCGACGGCGTGACGCTCCGCACGCGCCATGACCGCAAGTGGACACGGACTTCAGCGGCCGCACGCTCGATCCGCACCTCCTCGAGCTGCCAGAGCTGCACGAAGGAAAGGTCGAGGACCCCGCCGTTTCGGGGATCGAGGTTGTCGAGTTCTATCCCGTCGTAGAAGACGCGAACGCGGCTGATGTCCCCCATCATCGCCCCGACCTGCGGCGAACCGAGCCACCCGGAGCGAAAGACCGTGAGTCCCGGCACTCGGTCGAGGAGATCGCCCAGCGTGAGCGCCCCGGTCGCCGCCAGCTCGTCACGCCCCCATCGGTACTGCTCGCCGAGGTCGGTCAGCTTGGGCATCTCGGCGGCCGCCGTCGGCGCCTTGATCGTGTCGACCCGCCGTGCCTGCTCCCGAAGGATCGCCTCGGCCTCTTTTTGCAGCGAGTCGGCGCGGAGCGAATCGGCGCGCAGCGAATCGCGCCGCGCCTTGAGCGTGTCCTGCGCGATGGGCTCGCGTGCCGCGAGGGAATCGCCCTTCGCGGCGGAGTCCTGCTTCGGGCGCAGGGTGTCAGCGGGAAGCGGGGTGACGGGAAGCACCGGCGCCGCGGCGGGCGCCGCGGCAGGCGCCGGCTTTCCGGCGCGCGCCTTGGCAAGCGAGTCGGCCCGAACCTTCGCCTTGGCGATGGAATCGGTACGGAGCTTCGCCTTCCGGAGCGAGTCGGCCTTGGCGCGCGCGGCTTTGCTCGTGTCCTGACGGGCAGGCGCGGGAGTCGGCTGGCGCTGTTGCGCCGCCGCCGTCCCGTGCAAAACGGCCCCGACCGCGAGGCCGAGGCCGGCGAGCCGAAGAAAACGGACCAACCGAATCAGTGCGCTCTCCTCGAACGAATTCGATGAAGGTACCCGTCGGCGTCCCGGTCGGTCCCTTCGGGATGATTCCGAGGTCGACTTCGCTGTACGCAGTGCCGGCGACGTCGAGGTGCACCCACGGATACGAGACAAACTCGCGGAGGAACATGGCGGCCGTGATGGTGCCGCCGGCGCGTCCGCCCGTGTTCTTGATGTCCGCCACGTCGGACTTGATCTGCTCGCGATAGTCGTCGAACATCGGGAGCTGCCAGGCCGGCTCGCTGGCGCGTGTCGCGGCACCGACGACTTCGGCGACGAGCGCGTCGTCGTTGCCCAGCGCCCCAGTCGTGGTGTTCCCCAGCGCAATGACGCACGCACCGGTGAGCGTCGCCGCATCGACCACCGCCACCGGATCGAAGCGCGTGACCCACGCCAGCACGTCGGCGAGGACGAGGCGCCCTTCGGCGTCGGTATTGATGATCTCGATCGTCTTTCCCGTCGAGGCCGTGACGACGTCGCCCGGCTTCACGGCGGTCCCCGACGGCATGTTCGTGGTCGCTCCGAAGACACCGACGACGTTGACGGGAAGCGCGAGGCGTGCGATCGCCTCCATGGCGCCGAGGACGCCGGCGGCACCGCACATGTCGAACTTCATGAACTCCATCCGCTCCGCCGGCTTGATCGAGATCCCGCCGGTGTCGAAGCAGAGACCCTTCCCCACGAGGACAATGGGCTTCTGGTCTTTAGGGCCCTTGCGGTACTCGATCGCGACGAGCCGCGGATCCTGCGGCGTTCCCTGCGCGACGCAGAGGAACGATCCCATCTTCTCGCGCTCCATCTCCTTCCGGCCGAGCGCCGTGACCTTGAGCCCGTGGCGCTTCGCGATGTCGCGGGCCGTCTCCTCGAGCAGCTCCGGAGTGCACAGGTTGCCGGGCATCTGCGCCAGGCGGCGCGCCGTGGCGTAGCCCGCGCCGACGGCCTGCGCGGCGGAGACCGCGCTGCCCAGCGCCTTGGCGTTGTCGGCGACGAGGGTCGCCTCGGTGAGCGGCGCGCGCCGATCGCCCTCGGGGGCGGCGTGCGCAGGTCGAGGTAGTCCCAGCTGCCGTGCTGCGCACCCACGAGGATGGACTCGGCTTCGCGGGCGTCGACCGCGCCGGCCAGGATCGCCATCGTCCCGACCCCCATCTTGTGCGCCTGACGGGCGGCGAGCGTCGCCGCGCGGCGCAAGGCGAGCGCGCGGTCCTTCGCGCTGCCGTAGCCGACCAGGAGGATGCGACGCGGGCCGCGCGCCCCTCCCACCAGGTGCAACAGCTCGTCGCGTCCCCCGCGGAAGTCGCCGCGTCGCAGCGTGCGCCCGACGGCCCCTCCCGTCGACTTGTCGAGCGCCTTCAGGTACGCCGGCATGTCCGAACCGGCCGGCAGCAAGGTCACCAGCAGCGGCGTGTTGAGCGTCGCCGGGTTGGTCGCGCGCGCAGCAATGGTCAGCGTCATGTACGAGAAGTCTCGGGCTTCGCTCGCGCGCACGCTGGCATCCCCGAACGGGGAATCCGGTACGCACCGAAGGTTCACAGGTGCGGCGGAAAGCTAGGGAGGGCGAATGGGCGCGGCAAGCGAACGCGGGGCCTCGTCAGGCGACGCGGTTGGGGAGAGGTTCACCACGCACAAAGGCCCGAATGTTCGCGAGTGCGCACTCGCCCATGGCCACGCGCGAGGCATCGGTCGCGCTCCCCAGATGCGGGAGCGCGAAGACGTTGGGGAGCGTGCGTAGTGCCTCGGGGACGTGCGGTTCCTGCTCGAAGACGTCGAGCCCTGCCCCGGCAATCGTCCCGTCGGCGAGCGCAGCGACCAGCGCCGCCTCATCCACCACATCGCCGCGCGACGTATTCACGAGAAAGGCCGAGCGCCGCATGCGGCGCAGCGCGCGGTCGTCGATGAGGTGATGCGTCTCCGGTGTGGCCGGGCAATGAAGCGAAACGATGTCGCTCTCGGCGAGCAGCGCCTCCAGCGACGGGACGTACGAGGCGCCACACGCCTGCTCCACGGTCGCCGGGCGCGCATGGCGGGAGTGATACAGGACGCGCATGCCGAAGCCGTGCGCCGCGCGACGCGCCACGCCCTGCCCGATGCGCCCGAAGCCCACGATGCCTAACGTGGCGCCGGTGACGCGGGTCCCAAGGAGGTGTGTCGGGCGCCAGCCGGTCCACTCCCGCGCGGAGTTCGCGGTCCCCCTCACGCACCCGGCGCGCGATCGCGAGAATGAGGAGCATCGTGAGATCCGCCGTGTCGTCCGTGAGTACCCCGGGCGTGTTGCTGACGGCGAGCCCGCCCTCGCGCGCGGCGGTGAGGTCGATGTGGTTCGTCCCCGCCCCGAAATTTGCCAGCAGGCGGACGCGCCGCGGGCCGCGCCCCAGGACCTGCGCGGTCAGGCGGTCGGTGAGCGTGCAGAGCAGGATGTCGTAGGCATCCAGCGCGTCGCGCAACTCGCTCGCGGTCAACTGCCGATCGGTCGGATTCAGCGTCGCGCCGAACTCGCGGGCGAGCGTCGCCTCGACCGGCGCGGGAAGTCGGCGGGTGACGAGGATCGAGGGAGTCGGCACGAGAGGCGGGAGCGACGTCATGCGCGGTGGCGGGAGGAACGGGCGGGTGGAGAGACCAAAGTTTGCGACCTGCGTCACACCACGTGACGTACCGCAATGTGCGTCAGAGGGGAACGCTCCTGCAGTGCTTTAGCGCGCGGCGCGCGGTCGAGAATCACCTCGGCTGCCAACCCTCATCAACGGAGCGAAACCCGATGCGACGCACCCGCCTCGTCCCTGTTGCACTCGCTGCCCTCCTCACCCTCGCCGCCGCCCCGTCGCTCCGCGCGCAGGCGAGCGAGCAGATCTACGCGGGTGAGGATGTGGATACCCCGCCTCGCATCGCCAATCCGGCCAGGACGGCGCGCCTCGTCTCCGAGTCGTATCCGACGTTGCTGAAGAAGACAGGGGTCGCCGGACAGGCGCAGGTACAGTTCGTGGTGGACGCGTCGGGGAAGGTCGAGCCGGCAAGCGTCGAGGTGGTGCTCGCCTCGCAACCCGCCTTTGCCGCGGCAGCGAAGGAGATCGCGCCGCGCATCGAGTTCACCCCGGGCAAGGCCAAGGGGCAGGCCGTGCGCACCCGCGTCCTGCTCCCCATCCAGTACAAGTAGGCGGGCGTTTCGAGCCGCGGGGCCGGTACCTAACGCGAAGGGCGCGCCGCGGATGCGGCGCGCCCTTTCCGCGCTGTCGATGATGCCAATGCCCAGGACGAGACTCGAACTCGTATACCCCTGAGGGCGGGGGATTTTGAGTCCCCTGCGTCTACCAATTCCGCCACCCGGGCCGCCGCCGCAATGTAGCGGCCATGCGGCTGGGGCTCAACGAGAGGGGAGCACGCACCGCGACGCGCGGCCGCCACGCCCCCATCGAGCGCCTAGGCGCCGGGCCGACGAATGAACGGACGCATGCGCCCGGGCCCCGGAGGGACGCCAGGCACCGCGGCATCCACGGTGTCGCCATCCGCCCGGCGGCGCATCTCATCCGCGCGTCGACGCAGCTGCTCCTGCAGCCCGAGGTACTTCGCGCGCTGCACCGGCGTGAGGAACGCGGCCAGATCGCGCTGCTCGTTCTCCACGAGGTCGAGCCGCGCGCGCTGCACGCGCATCGCGCGCTCCATCAGCTGGGCCACGCGGTCCTGCGTCGCCTGGTCCTCCGCTCCCTTCAGCGCATCGCGCATCTCGCGGCGAACGGACCGTTCCTCGGCGAAGAGCTCGCGTCGCTTGCCGTCGAGCCGCGTGTTCACGTCGCGCATCTGTTGCAGCTGCTGGTCGGTGAGGGCGAGCCGTTCCTTGAGCAACGCCTCGAAGCGTTCACGAAAGCGCTGCTCGAGTTCGGCGCGGCCGCGACCTCCCCCGGCGGTTGGTTCACCCGCTGCGCCTGCGCCGCCGTCGCCGTCAACGGCACGGCGAGGAGCGCGACGGCAATCGCGCGACGGATGGCAGGCGAAGCAATCAGGCGAGGCATCGAAACGTTCACTCCTGGGAACGCGAGGGCGTGCTGGCGATCAGCCGGCTGCCTGGCGTTCCCTCGGGCTCGGCGAGCGGCGCGGCTTCGAGCTGGTCCAATTCAGTGATCAGGGATTCGAGCGAGGCGTCGTCCACCTCGCCCACGACGGAGTGCACCCCGAGCCCGCGCGCCGTGCTCCCGTCCCGGTGGCCGGAATGGCGGGCGTATCCGCGACGGCAAGCGGCGGTGCACTCTGCAGCGCTGACTCCTGGCTCATCGCGCTGTCGGCGATGGCCGCCGGTGACGCCCCGAAGTACGAGCGCGCGATCGTCAGCGACATCCCGCCCAGCGAGACGAAGGTGACGGCGGCAGCGATGCGGTACAGCATGGAGGACCGACGCCGCACGACCGGGAGCGGCGCCGCGCCAACGTGGTTGACCGCGTGGTGGCTGGCGTGAAGTCGCGGCCCGGACGGCGCCGGACCAGTCGACGCGTTCGCGCCCTGCGCCCGCGGGAGCGCGGCGACGATGCGCGCCGTATCGATGGCCGGCACGCGCACCCGCGCCATCGCCCGCCGCGCCTCCCGCAGCACCGCCAACTCGGCCGCGCACATCTCGCACGCCGCCAAGTGCGCCTCGACCCGACCGCGCTCGGCGGCCGGGAGGGCGTCGTGCAGCAATTCCGGGAGCAGCTCCCGCATTTCGACATTCGGGCAATCAGTCATGCAGCGTCTCCTTGATCTGGCGCAGCGCATTGTGATAGTGCACGCGCGCCGCGCCTTCGGTCGTCCCCACGACCTCGGCAATGTCACGATAGGACAGGCCGTCGCTGACGCGGAGGGTGAAGACCTCGCGTTGCGTGGCGGTCAGCCGTCCGATAGCCCGGTGCATCTTCTGCTCCGCCTCCTCGGCGATCATGCCGTCGAGGGCGTCGTATTCGGTGACGACATCCCCGTCTTGCAGCTCGGCCACGTCTCGCTCCCGTCGCCGCGAGCGCCGCCGGTCGAGCACCAATCGTCGGGCAATCGTGAACAACCAGGTTCGCAGCGAACTGTCGCCACGGAAGGCATCCAGCGATCCAAACGCCCGCACGAACGCATCCTGCACGACCTCGTCCGCCGCATCCCGCACCCCCAGGCTGGCGACGTAGCGCGCCAGTGGCGGGGCGTGCCGCTCCACCAGGAGGGTGGCAGCTCGCTCGTCACCCGCGCGCCAGCGCGCGATCAACTCGCCGTCCGGCGCTTCAACGCCCGGTGCAGTATCCGAAGTCATGCCTGTCCAGCGCGTGAGACGAATGGCGTGACAAAGTGTTAAGATGGGGGCGCTTGGGGAATGGCTCACCCTTCCATCCTTCACCAGACGCCCGCTCGTCGTGGAAGTCATCGCCCATCGCGGCATGCCGCGAAAGTCACGGGAAAACACGCTGGCCGGATTCGCGCTGGCGATCGAGGCGGGTGCCGACGGAATCGAGATCGATGTCCATGCGACCCGGGACGGCGTGGTCGTCGTGCACCATGATCCGGCGCTGACGCCCCCGCCGGGATCCCCTGCCGGGAGCCAGGGGATCGCCATCCGGGCCCTGTCGTTCGCCGAGTTGCGCCGCGAGACGTTTGGCGGGGGCGACATTCCCACGCTGGACGAGACGCTGGCTTTCGTCGACGGGCGCGCGGTGCTGTACGTCGAGATCAAGGCGCCAGACATCGAGAGCCGCGTGGTCTCCGAACTCGCCCTGCACGGGGCGCGCGCTGCCGTCCATTCGTTCGACCATCGCGTCTCGCGCACCGTGAAGGCCATCGCGCGGGACATTCCCACGGGCGTCCTCTCCAGCAGCTACCTGATCGACCCGGAGCGAGTCCTCAAGGGGGCCAACGCGCGCGACTACTGGCAGCGTTGGGAGATGATCGACGCCTCGCTCGTGCAGCACGTGCACGCTGTCGGCGGGCGCGTGATCGCGTGGACGGTGAACGCCCCGGCCGCGATCGCGCACCTCAAGTCCCTGGGGGTCGATGCGGTGTGCACCGATGTGGCCGACGAGGTCGTCCCGCTCGTGCGGCAGTGGCGCGGCGCACACGCATCTGGCTAGCGCTCCGGCGCCCGGGTAGCTTCGCTCGCCCGTTCGCCCTTCCATCGTCACCCGGAGTCCAGCGTACCCCATGCGAGCGATCATCCCGCTCCTGCTGGGGGTCACCGCCGTTGGCTGTGCCGCACAGCAGCCATCGCAGGCCCCTGCCCCCCGCCCCGCCCCACCCGCCGTCGACAGCACGCCCAAGGTCGCCCCCGGCGCGGGCGCCCTGAGCATCCCGAACGCCGATCCCTTCCCCAGCACGTACCGCCCCTTCCCGTCGCGCACGACGGTGATCCGCAACGCCACGATCATGACGGCGGCCGGCCCCACGCTGCGTGGCGCGTCGATCCTGCTGCGTGACGGCAAGGTTGCGGCGGTCGGCAGCAACCTCGACGTCCCGTCGGACGCCGTCGTCGTCGACGGCACGGGGAAGTTTGTCACGCCCGGGATCATCGACACGCACTCGCACTTGGGCGTGTATCCGGCACCAGGGGTCGATGCCCTGAGCGATGGCAACGAGATGACCAACCCCGCCACGCCTAACGTGTGGGCCGAGCACTCCGTCTACGCGCAGGACGCCCAGTTCCCCCGCGCCCTCGCGGCCGGCGTGACGACCATCCAGGTCCTCCCCGGCTCGGCGAACCTCATCGGCGGGCGCAGTGTGGTGCTCAAGGTCGTGCCGTCGCGCACGGTGCGCGGGATGAAGTTCCCCGGGGCCAAGTACGGCCTCAAGCACGCCTGCGGGGAGAATCCCAAGCGCGTCTACCAGAACCGCGGTCCCTCGACGCGCATGGGGAACGTGGCCGGGTGGCGTCAACAGTACCTGCAGGCGGAGCAGTATCGTCGCCGCTGGGACAGGTGGCTGGCCGATCGCAAGGGCGAACCGCCGGCGCGCGACCTCAACATGGAGACGCTGGCCGAGGTCCTGCGCGGCAACATCCTCGTGCAGTGGCACTGCTACACCGCGAATGACATGGAGGGGGCCATGGAAGTCGCCGACGAATTCGGCTTCCAGATCCGTTCGTTCCATCATGGCGTCGAGGCGTACAAGATCGCCGACCTCCTGGCGCAGAAGGGAATCTCGGCGTCGCTCTGGTCGGACTGGGGCGGCTTCAAGATCGAGGCGATGGACGGCGTGCGCGCCAACCTCGCGCTCGTTCACGCCGCCGGGGCACGCGCAATCGTCCATTCCGACGATGCGAGCGGGATGCAGCGGCTCAACCAGGACGCGACGAAGTCGATCGCGGAGGCGCGCACGTTAGGCATCACCATCACCGAGGACGAGGCCATCAAGTGGATCACGGCCAACCCCGCGTGGGCGCTGGGACTCGACGACCGCATCGGGACGCTGGAGCCCGGGAAGAACGCGGATGTCGTGCTGTGGAGCGGGACCCCCTTCAGCATCTACAGCCGCGCGGAGAAGGTGTGGGTCGACGGCGCGATGCTCTTCGATCGCTCGACACCGTCGTCGTGGTGGCGCACCGACTTCGAGCTTGGCTTCGTCCCCGAGACCTCGGGAGGGCGCTGACATGCGGACCATGTATCGAAGGACGGCGTGGCTCGCGGGGATCGCCCTCGCGCTCAGCGCGCCTCGCAACGTGGCCGCGCAGACCATCGCGATCACCGGTGCCAAGGTCTACCCGGTAAGCGGTCCCCCGATCGAGGGGGGACGGTGCTGCTTCGTGACGGCAAGATCGTCGCCGTGGGGAGCAATGTGGCCATCCCGGCCGATGCACAACGCATCGACGCGGCCGGGAAGTGGGTCACCCCGGGGATCTTCAATGCGACGACATCGCTGGGGCTGACGGAGATCGGCGCAGTCGAGGAGACCGTCGACCTCTCCGCCCGAGGCCAGGGCGACGGTGTCGTCCCGTCGCTGCGCGTGTGGGACGGCTTCAATCCCGCCTCGGCGCTCCTGCAGGTGACGCGCAACGATGGTGTCACCACCGCGGGGCTCGTCCCGCGCGGTGGCCTGATCGGCGGCCAGGGGGCGGTCGTCGTCCTTGGCGACGGCGCGTTAGGCGACGTCCTGCTCAAGGGGCCGGCCGCGATGTTCGCCGACATCGGGGCCAAGGGGAACGACCGTGGCGCGTCGCGCGCCGAAGTGTACCAGCGCTTGCGCGCCGTCCTGGCGGAAGCGCGCGACTGGCCAAAGCGACGCAGCCGGTTCGACGCGAACGCATCGCGTCCCCTCGCGGCTCGTCCGGTCGATCTCGAGGCGCTGCAGCCGGTGCTGCGGGGCGAGATTCCGCTCGCCATCGACGCCGACCGGGCGAGCGACCTGCTCGTGGCGCTCGATATCGCGCGCGAGTTCAACCTGAAGCTCGCGCTGACGTCCGCGTCCGAAGGTTGGAAGGTCGCGGACCAGATCGCCGCCGCGAAGGCGTACGTACTGGTCGGGGCGCTCAACAACATCCCGCGTGACTTCGCGCTCCTCGGCGCGCGGCAGGAAAACCGCCGCGCTCCTGCAGAAGGCGGGGGCCCGTGTGGTGATCGCCGGCGGCGCGGATGCCTTCAACGCCCGCAACGTGAAGTACGAAGCGGGGGTCGCCGTCGCCTTCGGGATGCCGTGGGACGCGGCGCTGCGCGCCGTCACGCTCACGCCCGCGGAACTGTATGGCGTGTCGGATCGCGTGGGATCGTTGCAGCCCGGGCGCGACGCGACGCTGGTGATCTGGAGCGGAGACCCGTTCGAGCTCTACACGCGGGCCGAGCGGGTGTACGTGCGTGGCCGCGAGGTGCAACGTCCGTCGCGGCAGGATGAACTCATGCGCCGCTACAAGTCGCTCCCGCCCGACTATCGCGCCAAGCCCTGACGCCGACATTCCGGGCGACGCCGAACGGCGATCGCACAACGAGAACGGGGGCGCACCACTCGGTGCGCCCCCGTTCTCGTGCCCGCGGCGCTCGCGCGCGCCCACCGGTCCCGCTCCCTCAGGTCGCAGGCGGGGGGACGTCGGAGGCCGAGCGCGTGGTCGGGCCGGACGTCGGCCCCGCATCACCGGGAGCCGCCGTCGACGCCTCGTCTTCGCTCGCAGGCGGCGCATCGCCAACGGGAACGCCGTCACGCGTGACGTTGCGCCCGGTGAGCGTGCGCATGCGCTCCTCCAGTTCGGCGAGTTCCTCCTCGCGCGCGCGTACCGCGTCCACGAGGCGGGCAATCATGTGGTCGTTGGGCGTCTCCTTCCCCGTGCGGGCCCGATAGACCGCGTAGCCTAACGATTGAGCGGCCTTGTCGACGAGTTGCCGGGCGCGGAAGACCTCGAGGCGCAGCTTCCCCTCATCGAGCGCCCCCTGCGCCGCCTTCCCCGCGCGATCGAGTTCGGTGCGCAACTTGTTCCAGATCGCCATGTCCCCACCCTCGCCGAAGTCCAGTCGTGATCGCCCGCGGGCGTTCGCCCCCGATGGGCACCGCCGCGTGCACCGACCCTACGCATCTACAACATGGACGGTTCCAGGTGGCCCGCAATGGGGACGAGATCACCGACAAACGAAACGCCCCCGGGGTCCGGGGGCGTGTCAGGGCGAGTCGGGCCCAGTGGATTGGCGGGTCGCTTACGCGGCCGGCACCGTCTCCGCCGGGAATGGATCGACGCTCACCTGCTGGCGCTTCTTGTCCTTGTGGTGGAAGCGGACGACGCCATCGACGAGGGCGTAGATGGTGTAGTCGGTCCCGAGGCCGACATTGCGGCCCGGGTGCCACTTGGTGCCGCACTGGCGCAGGATGATGTTGCCCGCGCGGACGGCTTCGCCGCCGTACTTCTTGATGCCGCGGTACTTCGGGTTGCTGTCGCGCCCGTTGCGGGACGAGCCGACGCCCTTCTTATGTGCCATGGGATCCTCTCGTCAGCCGAGCGTGATGTCTTTGATGCGAACTTCGGTGAACCCCTGCCGGTGCCCCTGCTTGCGGGCGTAGTTCTTCCGGCGCTTGAACTTGAAGACGACGATCTTCTCGCCGCGGCCATGCTTCACGATCTCACCGGTCACCTTGGCACCGGAGAGGTACGGAACGCCGGTACGGACGGTCGAGCCGTCGGAGCCGAGGAGCACTTCGTTGAATTCGACCGAGGCACCGGCATCGCCGGGGAGCGTGGCGACGCGGAGCGTCGTCCCAGACTGCACCCGATACTGCTTGCCGCCGGTGCGGATGATGGCGTAAGTCATGGTCACAAGACGGAAAAAGAATGCGAGCCCGAAAAGCTAGTCGTGGCAAAGGGTTCGGTCAACTGCCCTAGGCCACCGAATACTGCTGCGTCACGTCTCGCCCGGCCCCCTTCACCACGAGCTTGAACTCGTCCGGGCGCAGGAGCGGGTCGTCCCGCATCTCGACGGTGAACCCGGCCGACTTCTCGAGCTTCCGCAGATAGTCCTTCTCCTGGTCCAGGACGTAGAGCGCAACCTCGGGGTGAAGCTTGACCAGCAGCTGCTCCCGGCGCCCCTCGACTGCCATGCGCTTCACCGACCGCTCCACCCGACGCACGATGGTCTCGGGGGTGAAGACGCGCCCCGTCCCGTGGCAGGTTGGGCAGGCCTCGGTCATCTGCTGCAGGTGGCTCTGCCGCACACGCTGCCGAGTCATCTCGACCAGCCCCAGGTCGGAGACCGGGAAGGCCTTGGTCCGTGCCCGATCGCGCCCGAGGTGCGTCCGCAGCTCCTGGAGGACGCGGTCCCGGTTGGACTTGGTCTCCATGTCGATGAAGTCGCAGACGATGATCCCTCCCATGTCGCGCAGGCGGATCTGTCGGGCGACCTCGCGGGCCGCCTCGACGTTCGTCTTCAGGATCGTCTTCTCGGGGTCCTTCTTCCCCGTGAAGCGCCCGGAATTCACGTCGATGGAGACCAGCGCCTCGGTCGGCTCGATGATCAGGTAGCCGCCCGAGGGGAGCTCGCAGCGTCGCTTGAAGAGGTCGCGAATCTCGGTCTCGATGTCGGCCTTGTCGAAGAGGGGGACGTTCCCCTCGTACAGCTGGACGCGCTCGATCAGCTCGGGGGCGATCCCCTTGAGGTACTCGACGATCTCGTTGAAGACCTGCTTCGAGTCCACCTGGATGGACTCCACCTTGGTCGAGAAGATGTCGCGGATGATTCCCCGGGTGAGCGAGGTCTCCCGGTGGAGCTGGACCGGGGCGCGGACGAAGGTGGTCTTCTTTTTCACCCGCTTCCAGGTGGCCATCAGCGTATTCAGCTCGCGCTGGAACGCCTCGGGGGTCGCGTCCTCCCCGACGGTGCGCACGATCACCCCGCCCGACTTGGGGGGAAGGATCGCCTCGACCTGCTCGCGCAGCCGCGAGCGCTCCGTCCGGTCGCCGATCTTCCGGCTCACCCCGACCCGGGACGCGTGCGGCATGTACACGAGGAACCGTCCCGCCAGCGACACCTCCGCGGTCACGCGGGGCCCCTTGGTCGAGATGGGCTCCTTGGAGACCTGCACGATGAGCGTGTCGCCCTTCTTCAGGACGTCCTGGATGGGGGGCGCCTTGGCGCGACGCGAGCGGCGCGGCGCGTCCTCGCCCTCCTCGCCATCTTCGCCCTCTTCCCCTTCCTCGTCGTCGTCGTCCTCGCTCCCGGGGACGACGATGTCCGACGCGTGGAGGAACGCGCTCTTCTCGGTCCCGATGTCGACGAAGGCCGCCTGGATCCCAGGCTGCACCGCCTCGACCTTTCCCAGGAAGATGTCACCGACCATCCGACGGGTGTCCGGACGGTCGACGAGGAGCTCAACGAGCTGGTCGTCCTCGATGATGGCGACGCGGATTTCCCGCGACGTCGAACTGATGAGTATCTCGCGTTTCATCGGAAGCCCCCCTCGCCAACGCCCTCGCGACTCGAGGGCAACGGCGGGGCGGACGCATGAGAGGGTGGGTGCGCTCCCGGGGCGCAGCGAAGCCCCCCGAAGAGACGCGAGCGACGAAGCGATGGCCTGACGGCGCGCGCGATCGGACACGTCGCGATCGTCACCACTGGGCTCCGCGTCGCCGCGGACGGAAACGGCGTGAACCCGTGGATGATGCGACCCGACGTGCGATGCCGAGGAGTCACCCTCGAGACACGCACCACAGCACCGGCCGGCCCGGTGCGAGGCGACACGCGCCCCGCCGGTCCCGGCGTGAAGAGCCGGACGTGCGCGAGTCGCGCGCGCGTCCGCGAAACACCAGAAAGTCGTGAAAAGACCCGCGCGACCCCGGCGGAGACGCGACGAACCAGGGTGGCAAACATCGCCCCCTGCCTCACCCGATGACTCCGCGAAGTCGCAAGACCAACCACGTCATGCCTGCAAGATAGCCGAGGAGCGCCTGCCATTCGCCATGCCGCATGTAGAGCGCGGCGCTGAAGGCGGTTCCCTCCCCCTGCTGGTCCCCTTCCAGGGCGTCAGCCGGGGGAAGAAGGCCGGGACGTTGCGCTCGAAGTCGGGGTAGCTGTCCGGGAACTTCTCCAGGATCTTCGCGCGCTCGCGCGCGATGGTCGGGCCGTAGATCAGGACCCAGAAGACCGCGACGAAGACAAGGAGCGCCCAGTGCGCGGCGATGGCAAAGCCGCAGGCGATGAGGAAGCTCCCGAAGTAGAGGGGATTCCGTGTGTGGGCGTACGGCCCCGTGGTCGCCAGCTTGTCGTTCTTGATGATGTGCCCGGCGGCCCACGCCCGCACGAGGATGCCGAGGAATGCCACAACCGCCCCGATCAGCAGCGTCTGCTGGCTGGGGCGTGCAAAGGCCAGATACAAGCCGCCGACCACGAAGCCGAGCGGAAGGCGGAGCCGTGCGGCGAGCTTGGAGAGGTTCACGCCGTGACGTCCCTCAGCAGTTCGCGCGCGATGACGAGACGCTGGATCTCGCTCGTCCCTTCCCCGATCTCGCAGATCTTGGCATCGCGCATCATGCGTTCGACGGGGTACTCCTTGGTGTAGCCGTAGCCGCCATGCACCTGGATCGCCTTGATGGTCGCGCGCATCGCCAGCTCGGAGCAGAAGAGCTTGGCCATCGCCGCCGGCTTGGTGACGTTCAGCCCCTTCTGCAGCATCGCGGCGGCGTGATAGACGAGGTGCTTCCCGGCCTCGATCTCCGTGGCCATGTCCGCCAGCTGGAACGAGATTCCCTGGAACGAGGAGATGGCCTGGCCGAACTGCTTGCGCACGG
Source organism: Gemmatimonadaceae bacterium (assembly GCA_046327755.1). GTDB lineage: Bacteria > Gemmatimonadota > Gemmatimonadetes > Gemmatimonadales > Gemmatimonadaceae > SCN-70-22. The sequence goes on along the minus strand of JAXLXW010000003.1, from coordinate 466,843 downwards.
TCGAGTACTTGAGCGCCTCCTCGAAGGCCCCCTCGGCGATTCCTAACGAGAGCGCGGCGATCCCGATGCGGCCGGCGTCGAGCGTGCGCATGAAATTGGCGAAGCCCTCGCCCTCCGTGCCGAGCAGGTTCTCCGCCGGGACCTCGACGTCCTCGAAGATCAACTCGCGCGTGTCGGAGGCGCGCCAGCCAAGCTTGTCTTCCTTGCGCCCCGACCTGAAGCCGGGCATGGGCACCAGCTCGTCGGCGTGGCCGATGCCGAATTCCTGCGCGCGCGCGAGGTCGTCGTTCTGCTTGGTGAGGATGAACGACGAGATGCCGCCACGCGTCCCCTTGGACGGGTCGGTGACGGCGGTGACGACGAAGATCTCACCCACACCACCGTGCGTGATGAAGCGCTTGGAGCCGTTGAGGACGTAGCGATCGCCCTTCTTCACGGCCGTGGTGCGTGTCCCGCCGGCGTCGCTCCCGGCCCCTTCCTCGGTGAGCCCGAAGCCGCCCATGACGCGCCCCGAGGCGAGCAGCGGGATGTAGCGCTTCTGCTGCGCGTCGTTGCCGAAGTAATAGATCGGCGACGTCCCCAGGGTGGTGTGCGCCGACACGGTCAGGCCGTGCGAGGCGTCGACCTTGGCCAGTTCGTGGATGACGATCATGTAGCTCGTCAGGTCGAGCCCTGCACCGCCCAGTTCCTCGGGCCACGGGACGCCGAGGAGCCCGAGCTCGCCCATCTTCACGATGTTCTCCCAGGGGAACTCGGCGATGGCGTCGTACCTGGCGGCGACGGGAGCGACTTCGTCGCGGGCGAAGGCCCGCACCATGTCGCGGACCTGATAGTGCTGCTCGGAGAAGTACTGGGAGTCGTCCATGCCGATCTACGGCGGCGCGCGCCGTGGTATGTCGTGAAGGAGCAACGCGAATCGCGCGGGCCGTGGTGGCACCCGAGGCCGACGCCGCGCGGCATCGCGTGGAACGTGAGCACACGACTCACGCAGTGCAGGCGTCACGGTGGGCACCCGCAGACGTCGCATGCTCCGCACCGAGTCGTGGGCCCGGAGTCGCCGAAATATCGAAGCAGGACCAGACGGCGGCAACGCGTGGTCTCCACCAGTCGCGCCACCTGCGCGTGTCGCCAGAGGTCGCGTGCCTGACGCGTGGCGTGGCGAGCCGCGAGATGGCGCTGTTCGTCAGGCGACGGGCGGCGGACAAGCCGCCACGGCGCGTGCGCGGGGAGCCAGAGGGCGAGTTGCGATTCCTCCCATCGCGCGAGGAGGCGTGCGCCGTCTCCGTCAGGGGCGTACGCATCGAGTGCACGACGCGACCGCCTGTGGCGCGACGGCTCCCCGCGAGCGTCCGCATCGCTCGGCGCGGCGTCATCGGCGTCAGCACTGCCTGACGAGTTGTGCCCCGTGGCCAGGAGGCGCTGCAGCGCGATGGCATCCGCGTGCCCCGCGGCGGCGAGTCGCGCGATGCGCGCTGGCGCGGCGAGAAGGCGCACTGCTCCCTCGGCGTGGCCGGGGGCGATGGCCCCCGCTTCCGTCAGGAGGCGAAGCGCGGCGTCCACGTCGCGCGGCGCGGCCTGCAGGGCCTGCGCCAATCGCGACAGCGGGGCCCCTCGCAGGCCCGCGAGCCGGTCGAGGGCCCGAGGATCGCCGAGCACGTCGACGACGCGTTGCACGAGCGCTTCCGGGCATCGCGCGCCTCCAATGCGGGCCCGGGCTCGCGTGAGGTCGTTAGGTCCCACGAGGAGATGGCAATCGGCCATTGCCCCATCGCGGCCGCCGCGCCCCGCCTCCTGGTAGTAGGCCTCGAGGGTCAGGGGAGGCTCCGCGTGTGCCACCATGCGCACGTCGGGCTTGTCGACTCCCATCCCGAAGGCGTTGGTGGCGACGATGATGGCAAGCCGATTGTCAAGGAAGCGATCCTGGAGCCGGGCGCGCTCTGCGGCGGGGAGACCGGCGTGAAACGGGGCGACGGCGATTCCTTGCCGGCGAATCGCGCTGGCCAGCTGCTCGGTGCCGCGGCGCGTGGCGGCATACATGACGGCCGGTCCGGGCGCGGCGCGGGCCATGGAAAGCAGGGTCGTTAGGCGCTCGGCGTCATCGCTCACCCGGCGCACGCGCAGGCGAAGGTTGGCGCGATCGAATCCCCCCGTGAGGTGCAGCGGGTTGCGTAGCCGCAACCGCTCGACGATGTCGCGCGCGGTGCGCGGCGTGGCGGTGGCGGTGAGGGCGATCGTCGGCGGTGTGCCGATGGTGGAGCGCAGGGCGCCGAGGGCGAGGTACGCCGGGCGGAACGACTCGCCCCACTCCGAGATGCAATGCGCCTCGTCGATCGCCAGCAGGCGCGGCGCCGCACGCGCGAGGCGCGCCTGCGTGCGCGGGGAGGCAAGCGCTTCCGGCGCGAGGTACACGAGGTCGAGTGCGCCAGCGTCCAGGGCGGCCCACGCCTCCTCACGCTCCGTGAGCGTCACCGCGCCGCTCACCTGCGCCGCGCGAACGCCCTTCCGTCGCAAGGCGTCGACCTGGTCCTTCATCAAGGCAACCAGCGGCGAGACGACGACGGCGGGAGCCATGCCACAGGCGGCCGGGAGCTGGTAACAGAGCGACTTCCCCCGCCGGTCGGGAGGACCACGAGCACATCACGCCCGCTGCACACGGCATCGAAGGCCGCGCGTTGCGCCGGGCGGAGCGCGTCGATGCCGAAGCGCGGGAGCCAGTGCTCGGGAGGAAGGAGGGGGCGCGACATGACGCGTACGGTGGTGCTGTGCGCGCCCCTTACCATCACCAGAATCACGTCATATCATGCCATTTCATTGCATCGCGACGCGGCGGAGGGCGAGGAGCCCGGGGCGCGCGATGTCGGCGCCGTGAAGGCGCTCCACGACATGGTCGATTCCCTGATCGAGACGTTCGCCCTCGGCACGACGGTGACGTTAGGCGTCGTGCTGGGGGGACTGGTCGCCGCGTCACGCGACCGGCAGGAGTTCACCGCAGGAGACCGAGCACGCGTGCGAGCGCACGCGGTGGGACTCGTCGTCCTCGGGACCGTGGAGATTGCGCTCGCGCTCGTGCGCGCCGGCCTCGGATCGGGGCGGGATGACGAGGAGGCGCTGCCGTTGCTCACGGTCGCCGCCGGCGGGCTGATCGGGGTCGGCGCGATCGTGATGGCGGCGTGGCGCTGGCGCGTGATGGCCTCGCGACCCGTCGCGGACGCTCCGCCAGCGGCCGCCGCACGCCCGGCGCAAGCGTTGGCGGGTGCCGCCGTCCCGTCGGCGATGGAGCGCGGCGATTCGCCGACGCGATCTCCTGCCCCGACCCTTCCCCTCGATCGCTTCGCGATGCGAGGGACGCCTGACGCGGCGGTGGCGGAGGGACGCGACGGCGGGGAGTTCGATGTTCGCCTGATGCACGCCAACCGCATGCAGAGCATCGGGCGCCTGGCGGGGGGATCGCGCACGACTTCAACAATCTCCTGACGTCGATCCTCACCAGCGCCGAGATGGCGCGAGAGGCGCTGCCTGACGAGCACGGGATCCGTCCCGACCTGGAGGAGATCCGCCGCGCGGGGACGCGGGCCAGCGAACTGACGCGCCAGCTGCTGGCCTTCGCGCGCCGCGACGTGAGCCGCCCACGGGTGATCGATGTCAACATGCTCGTGGGAAGCCTGGCGACGATGCTGCACCGCCTGCTGGGCGAGACGATCACGCTGCGCATCACGTTAGGCGAGGCGCTGCCGCTGGTGCTGGCCGACCCGGCCCAGTTGGAGCAGGTGATCGTGAACCTGGCGGTGAATGCGCGCGATGCCATGGTGCACGGCGGCGAGTTGCAGCTGCGGACCGCGCGCGGACCGGCGCATTGGCATGGCGGCAAGGAGGGAGCGCCGGGGGGCGTGGTGCTCGAGGTGCAGGACTCGGGAATCGGGATGAGCGAGGAGGTGCGCGTGCGCCTCTTCGAACCGTTCTACACCACGAAGACGCCGGGGCGCGGCACCGGGTTGGGGCTCGCGACGTGCCAGGCCATCGTGAGCGCGCACGGCGGCGAGATCGAGGTGGAGAGCGCCCTCGGCCTCGGCTCGACGTTCCGCGTCTGGCTGCCGGCGACCGACGTGGTCGACGAATCGCGCGCGACGGCGGAGCACCCCGCCCCCCCCGGCACCGCGCGACGCCCCGCGTACCATCCTCCTCGTCGAGGACGATGCCGACGTGCGCGGCTCGACGGCGCGCGCGCTGCGCCGCGCGGGATACGCCGTGCTCGAGGCGATGGACGGCGAGGACGCGTTGCAGCTGATGGCTGCGCGCTCCGTGACGATCGACCTGATCCTCACGGACATCGTGATGCCGCGCATGGGCGGGGCGGAACTCGTGCGCCGCCTGTCGGCGCAATGCCCCGACGCACACGTGATCTACATGTCCGGCTATCCGCCGGATGCCCCTGAGGTGGCGCAGGTCGAGGCCATGGGGGTGCACGTGATGGAGAAGCCGTATACGCCGGCGATCCTCCTCTTCGAGATCCGGCTCAAGCTCGACGCCGTGCGTCGCGGCTGAGCGACGCCGCGCGCTCGCGGGGAGGCCCGCGCCCGGCCGGCGCCGCTCCCGAACGCGCCGAGGCTAGACGGCGCGCACGAAGTGGCCGCGCGTGAAGCGGTTGCCGAGCGACTCGCGAATCGACAAGGACGGGACGCGCTCGTCCGCGGCGAGCGCGCGCAAGAGCCGCGCGTACTCGCCCACGACGGCGCCCACCGGGTCGCCCCCAACGTTGAACAGCAGGCGAAAATGGCGGATCCCCGCCTGCCAGAGCCGAGGGACGAACTCCGATCCCTCGATGGGGCGGGAGTGGAGGAGGCGGTTGCGACACGCCGAGTCGGTGGCGACCGGAAAGGTGTAGCCGGCGGGATCGGTGAGTTCGACCACGGGGTGCTTCTGCACGCACAGGTCGCGGCAGGTCGTGGCGACCCGTTCGAAGGCAGCCGACAGGACGCAGTGCTCGATGGTCATCCCTTCCGGGCGCCCGTACGCGACGACTTCAAAGCCGCGACCGTTCCACGGGGCGACGAGTTGCGCGATCTCGTCGGCCGTGAGCTCCACCGATGCCGTCACGCGCGAGACGCCGCGGGACAGGAACTCGTGGGCCGTGAAGGCATTGAAGATGTTGACGGCATAGTCGGTCGCGACGTCGCGTCCCTCGCCGGCGAGCGTGACGGCGAGCCCGGCGTGTCCGGTGAGGATCGGCAGCTGCAACGCGAGCCATTTCTCGAGCGAACGCCGTTCCTCGGGGCGCACGATGGAGGGCGTGCGCAGCCGGAGCGCGACACCCGCCGCATCCAACTCGTCGCGCAACGCGGCCAGGCGCGAAGCCGGCGGCGTCGGGTGACGGAGGAACGGATCGAAGACGATCTCCGTGGCTCCCGCGGCCGCTGCGGCGCGCGCGTCGTCCAGCGTCCACACCTCCGCGGACAGCGTTGCCGCCGGTGGCTCGGCGCGGGGGGTGACGTCGAGCGCGCCGATGGCCGCGGCGATGCGCGCGGCGCGCTCGGCCTCCTCGGCCACCCGCGCCCAGTCGCGGCGCGTCATCAGGACCTCGACGGCCCCCTGGCGCAGGCGATTCACCTCGCTCACCGGGAGGAACAGCCCCTCGGCCAACCCGGTGACGTCCAGCGTGCCTAACGTGAACGGCGTCTCCCCCAGGCGCCCGAGCTGTTCGCGCAGTCGTGCGTAGTCGAGGGCGCGCTGCGTCGCGGGGGCGAGGACCGCCTCGGTGCGCTGCTCCACCACCTCGCCCCCCGCGGTGAAGACCGCCTTGAGCGGGGCGCCGGCGCCGCCGAACAGGCGGACATCCAGCCGCTCGCGGCGCCCGCGGATGGGGACCGGGAGCGCGGCGTAGGAAGCGCGGGCGCGCTCGAGCAGCGCCGCTTCCGAGCTGCGCACCACGCGCCACCCGGCTGCCACGCGCTCGCGCGTGGCGATGGCTTGTCGCACGACGCCGTTCCGCGTGCCTAACGTCCGTACCTTGGAGACGGCGAAGCCGGTGGGTCTCCCCGCCGTTCCCGCGGGTGGCTCGAAGCCGAGCCCGTCGCCGGGTTGCACGGCGTGCGTGACGTCGATGACGAGGTCGTTCCCTTCCCGCCCGAGCACCACGCCGATCTCGTGCCCCCGATTGTCGGGCTGCGTGCGCGTGATGTAGTCACGCCCCGATCGACCGTTGAACATCCCGCTGGTGAAGCCGCGCGAGAAGATCTGGACGAGGGGGCGCACTTCCTCCGGCGTGGCCACGACGTTCTCGCCAGCCGCAACGCGATCGAGGAGGTCCCGATAGGTGCGCGTCACCGTCGCCACGTACTCCGGCTTCTTCTTGCGCCCCTCCACCTTGAGGCAACCGACACCGATCGCCGCGAGGTCGGCGATCTGGTCGTGCGCGGCGAGGTCCTTGGCCGAGATCAGGTAGCCACGATCGAGCTCGTCGCCGGTCGTCGCATCGGTCAGCACGTAGTCCTTGCGGCACGACTGCGCGCACGAGCCGCGGTTGGCGCTCCGCTCGGAGATCATCCCCGACATGAAGCACTGGCCGGAGTACGAGATGCAGAGCGCGCCGTGGACGAAGGTCTCGAGCCCCATGTCGGGGACCGCCGCCCGGATGGCGCGCACGTCGTCCAGGGTGTTCTCGCGGGCCAGCACGACGCGCTCGAGCCCGATGTCGCGCATGAGCCGCGCGCCGTCGGCGTCGTGCACGGTCATCTGCGTCGAGCCGTGCACCTCGAATCCGGGATAGACGCGCTGAATGAGGCGCACCAGTCCCAGGTCCTGCACGATGGCCGCGTCGATCCCTCGATCGATCGCTTCACCGAGGAGGGCGAGCGCATCGGCGAGTTCGGAGGGCTTGGTGAGGATGTTGAGCGTCAGGTAGACGCGCGTCCCGCCGGCGTGGGCGATAAGGCAGGCCTGCTCCAGCTCGTCCAATGTGAGCTGCGCCCCCTCGTCGCGGGCGTTGAAGCGCTCGGCGCCCAGGTAGACGGCGTTGGCCCCGTTGGCGACGGCGGCGCGCACGGCGTCGACCGAGCCGGCGGGGGCGAGGAGTTCGGGGATGGGGCGCTTGGACATGGGGGAGGAAATCTAACCGGGCGGCACGTCATCCCGAACGATTCTCCCCCGTATTGCCATTCGTCCCAATTCGGGTGCGCCGTGCGTCCCTGCCGAGATCGCGCGCTAGGCGGATCGCGCGAGCGTGCCCCTGGTCTCGTTACCCGAGAAAGGTCCGCCAGCCGAGCATCACGCCTACGAGCGATGAGGCCAGCGCCGCGCCGATCCGGATGTGGCGGGCGACGCGATCGCTGCGCGCCGCCGCGAGCCCTGACACGGCCCCCGTGAGGAAGGAGACCATCGACATCCCGGCCACCGTCCCGAGCCCGAAGGCTGCCAGGTAGCCGAACTGCGCCTGGACAGACGAGGCCGCGGCCACGAGAAGGACGATGACGGCGCCGCTCCCGGCCATTCCGTGCGCGACACCAAACCAAAGGGAGCGCGAAACGGTGCGAATGGAGGGATCGTGCGAGTGCGGGAGGTGCGCCGCGTGCGCGTGTGCATGCGGCATCCCGAGCTCCTGGCGATGGCGGCGTGCCTCGGCGATGAGGGTGGAGACGCCGAGCGCGACGAGGAGGACGGCGACCCCTAACTCCGCGAAGCGATAGAAGTGCGGCGGCACGTGCACGCCGAGGATGATGAGGGCGATCGCGACCACGGCGACGCTCATCGTGTGGCCAACGCCCCACGCGACGCCCAAGCGCGCGGCGTGCCCCAGCCCGCGATCGCGCGTGGCAAGGGTGGTGACGGCCGCGAGGTGGTCCGGCTCGAAGGCGTGCCGGAAGCCGACGAGGAAGCCCACGCTGACGAAGGTCAGGATCCCCAGGTTCATGAGATATCCTCGCAGGCGGCGATGATGGCCTGTCCCAGCGCCAGACCGCCGTCGTTCGGGGGAACGCGATGGTGCCGAAGGACCGTGAAGCCCGCCGCGCGCAGGCGCGCGCTGGCGAGGGAGAGCAGGAGCACGTTCTGGAAGACACCGCCGGTGAGCCCCACGCGATCGATCCCGCAGCGCGCGCGCAATGCATCGGCGACGATCACGATGCCGTCGGCCAGCGCCTCGTGCACCGCACGTGCAATATCGCGAGATGCACGTCCGCGCGCTGCATCGGCGGCGACCTGACGCAGGACGGGCGCCCCATCCATGCACAGGGGGAGCGCTTCGGTGGCGTGAACGTCGAAGGCGTACCGTGCCTCGACCGCTCCGTCCCGGGCGAGCGCCTCGAACTCGATGGCGGCCTGCCCTTCGTACGACACCTCCTGTCGCACTCCGGCCAGGGCGGACGCCGCGTCGAGAAATCGCCCCATCGAGGTCGTCGTCACCGTGTTGAGCCGTCGCTCCAGTTGCGTGCGGAGGAGCGCACGCTCGCCAGGCGAGAGTGCGGCCGCGGCGTGCGTCCCGTCCCACGGATCACCCGCTGCCCAGAGTTGGGCCAGGGCCACGCGCGCCGGGTGGCGCACGGCGGCATCGCCGCCGGGGAGCGGTGTGGCGTTGAGATGCGCCACGCGCTCGAAGCCGCGCGCGTCGCCAAGGAGGACCTCGCCCCCCCAGATCGTCCCGTCGCTCCCGTACCCCGTTCCGTCGAAGGTGAAGGCGAGCAGCGGTTCGTCGGGCGCGAGTCCGTGCTCCGCGGCGAGCGCGACGAGGTGAGCGTGATGATGCTGCACCGCAACGACGGGAAGACCACGCGCCGCGCCCCGCTCTCGCGCCCACCGCGTGGACAGGTAGCCCGGATGCAGGTCGCAGGCGATGCGGTCGGGCGACACGCGGAAGAGTCGCTCGAAGTGGTCGCAGGCGCGCTCCATCGCCTGCAGCGTTTCAAGGTTGCCCAGGTCGCCGATGTGCGGGGTGAGGAAGGCGTAGCGATCGCGCGCGAGGCAGGCGGTCGCCTTGAGTTCGGCACCCACGGCGAGGACGGGTGGAACCGCGCGCGACAGGCGGACCGGATACGGCGCGTAGCCGCGCGAGCGCCGCAGCGGGAGTTCGCCCCCGTCGTGCCAGCGAACGACGGAGTCGTCGCACACCACATGGATGGCACGGTCGTGCAGCAGGAATCCGTCGGCGATTGCCGCGAGCCGTTCGAGCGCCTCGTCGTCCTCGCGCGCGATCGGCTCCTCGCTGAGGTTTCCCGAGGTGAGGACCAGTGGTCCCACGGTGGCCAGCAGGACGTGCAACGGAGACGGCGGCAGCATGACACCGAGCGTGCGCTGGCCAGGTGCAACGTTGCCGGCGATGGCGAGCGTCGCGTCGTGGCGGCGGTCGAGGAGCACGATGGGGCGCTCGACGCCCGCGAGGAGTCGCTCCTCGTCGTCATGCACGGCCGCGAAGCGACGCGCCGTCTCCACGTCGGGGGCGAGCAACGCGAATGGCTTGTCGGAGCGCTGCTTGCGCGTACGTAGGCGCGCCACGACCGCCTCGCGCGTGGCGTCGCAGGCGAGATGCACGCCTCCCACGCCCTTCACCGCGACAATCCCGCCCTCGCGCAGCGACGCGATCGCCGCCTGCAGCGCCGCCTCGCCCTCAGCGTCGGCGATTGGCGACCATCACCACTCGCGCGCCACGAGAGCTGCGGCCCGCACGCGGGACAGGCGTTGGGTTGCGCGTGGAAGCGGCGATTTCCGGGATCGTCGTACTCGCGCTGGCACGCCTCGCACATCACGAAGCCGGCCATGGTGGTCATGCCGCGATCGTACGGGACGTCGCGCACGATGGTGTAACGGGGCCCGCAGTTGGTGCAATTGATGAACGGATAGCGGTAGCGCCGATCGCAGGCGTCCGCCATCTCGCGCAGGCAGGCGTCGCAGGGCGCCACGTCGGGCGAGACGGGAGTGACGCGCGGTCCCGGAACGCTGCTGGCGACGATACGGAAGTCGCGTTCGTTGCGGGGAGCGATCGGTTGCGACTCCACCGCCTCGATGCGGGCCAGCGCGGGGGCCTCGCGCGGCAGTGCGTCGAGGAACTCGCGGATGCGGGGCTCATCCCCTCGACCTCGACGACGACGCCGGCGTCATCGTTGGCGACCGTCCCCGCGAGCCCCAGGCGCAAGGCGAGCGCAAAGACGAAGGGGCGAAAGCCGACCCCCTGCACCACGCCCCGGATCCGGACGCGGCGCCTAACGACTGCCATGGGCGGTGCCTGGGGGCCGGCGGGCATGGACGGCACGTTGCCGAACGCCCCCCGATTGCCGGAATAGCATGTTCATGCCATAACGTAGACGCGCCCTCGACCGTACTGTGTGCCCCCAATTGCCAGAACCTGCCACCGGAGGACCACAATGGGGCTCACCTTCCCCCAGCCGAGCACTACAACGCAAGAGCAGTTGCTGGCCCGTCTCTCCGACGACAAGACGGCCGACGCGCTCAATCGCCTTCTGGACCGGCTGGAGGTCATCGCCTTCGTGGCCGAGGCGCTCGACGGCTTCCTGGGACGCGCCAACGTCGTCGCCGACTCGGTGGCGGCGAGCATGGCCGACCTGCGCAAGATGGCAGGGGATACCGGGACGTCGGGCGTCGTGGACAGCATTCCCAAGCTGGCCAAGGCCGGGGTCAAGCTGGCCGACGCCACCGACAACCCCGCCTTCAACCGCCTCATGGAGTCGGGGCTGCTCGAGAAGCTCGGGGATGAGAAGACGATCACGTCGCTCAAGGCGCTGATCGAACGGCTGGAGCTGGCAGTCTTCACGCTCGAGGCGCTGGAAGGGTGGCTGCGGCGCGGCGACGACATTGCGCAGGCGCTGGCGCAGGGGGCGGACGACCTGCGCGGGGCCGTCCCGAACATCGACGTCCAGAAGGTGCGCGACGTCCTGAGCGCCATGCCCACGCTGGTCGACGCCGGGAAGACGCTCATCGAGTCGGGGATGCTGGAACCGAAGACGGTCGCCGTCCTGGGGACGATCGGACGCTCGGCGGCGCAGTCGTTCGACGAGGCGAAATCGCACAAACATGCCCCGCGGAATCTTGGAGTCTTCGGGCTCATGCGCGAACTTAAGGATCCGGACGTCAATCGCGCCCTCGACTTCCTCCTGCGGGTGGCCAAGGCGTACGGTCAGTCGCTCAAGTAGCGCGCGCGCCGCGCGGAAGCCGCCGTCCACCCTGAGGTCGATGCACGAATTGTCGCTGGCACACGGGATCGTCGAACAGGCAACCGAGGCGGCCCGGCGGGCCAACGCAGAGCGGGTGGTGGCGGTGCAACTGAAGGTGGGGCGCCTGGCCGGAGTGGAGGCGGGCGCCCTTCTCTTCTGTTACGACCTTGCGGCGCAGGGGACGTTCCTCGAAGGCTCGCGACTGGACATCGTGGACGTGCCGTTGGTCGTCTGGTGCGCCCACTGCCTCAAGACGGTCGAGCTTCCTGGCGTGCAGAGCTTTCGCTGCCCAACATGCGGCACGCCGTGCGGCGAGATTCGCCAGGGACGCGAGTTGGAGATTGCCTCGTTGGAGATCGAGCCATGAGCCAGACGCGCATCGTTGAGGTCCGCGCCGGAATCCTCAAGAAGAACGACGAACTGCGCGCACGCTGCGCACCCGCTTCGAGGAGGCGGGGGTGTATGTCGTGAACCTCGTCTCCAGCCCGGGGACTGGAAAGACGCAGTTCCTCGAGCGCACACTCACCGATCTGGTGGGGCGTGGACTGCGCACCGCGGCGCTCGTCGGCGACCTCGAGACCGACAACGACGCGAAGCGCCTCGCGCGGAGCGGTGCCCCCGCACGCCAGATCAACACGCACGGGCGCTGTCACCTCGAGGCGGAGATGATCGGCGACTTCCTGGGCGAGTGGGACCTGGCCGCGCTCGACTTCCTCTTCATCGAGAACGTCGGGAACCTCGTCTGCCCCGCCAGCTACGACCTGGGCGAGGCGCTGCGCGTTGCCCTGCTCTCCGTCACCGAGGGCGAGGACAAGCCGCTCAAGTATCCGACGATGTTCAACTCCGCCGACGTCGCGGTGATCACCAAGATGGATCTCGCCGAGGCGTGCGACTTCGACCGCGCGGCGGCGCACGCGGCAATCCGCGAGGTGCGTCCGGGGATGACGATCCTCGAGGTGTCGTCCAAGCGTGGCACCGGCATGGAGGATTGGATGACGCTCTTGCACGACCGTCGTGCCGCGTGGCGGCAGCGCGCGACGCACGCCAGCGCATGACGCTCGCCCCGGGCGGCACATCGGTCCCGGGTGGGGCGACGGCCGCGGGCGCCGCGCCGTCGCCGGGCGTGGCCGCTGGCGCGGGGGTGGGGAACGGAGCGGGGGCGGCAGCCGGCGCTGCACCGGTGGCGGAGCTGAGCGATCGCGCCCGTGCCTCGATCGACACGTTGCACGCGGCGGCACGCGCCGTGGCGCAGGAGCCCGACGCGACCGAACTGGCGCACGCGCTGGCGCAGCAGGTCGCCCTCGCGATGCGCTGCGAGTGGGCCGTCGTCGCGACCATCGCCGACGACAGCATCTCGGGCGCGGTGACATACCGGCACGGCGTGGGCGCGGTGCACGAGCAGCCGTCGGAGGCGCTGCGCGCCCTCGTCGAGTGGGTCGCCCAGCGGCGCCAGCTGTTTGCGGGGAGCGACCGTTCCGCGATGATCTCCGGTGCGGGCATCACGCTTGAGGAAATCGGGGCGCGACAGGTCGTCGTCGTCCCGGCATTGCATCATCAGGGACAGGCCGTCGCCGTGCTCGTCGCGGCGAACCGGCGCGGCGGGAGTGGCTTCTCCGCACTGGACGCGCGCGTCCTCGAGACCATCGCCCAGCAGGCCGTCGTTGGCTTCGACCGGGCGCTCCTCCTGGATCAGCTGGGCGAGTGGACCCGCGGGATGGAAGCGCTCCTCGCCTTCAGCGCCGCGGTCAACCAGCAGCGCGAGCCGGCGACGTTGGTGCGCGACATGGTCGAGCACACCGCGCGATTCCTCAACGCCGAGGGGGCGCGCCGGCCTGTGCGAGCGAGACGACGAGACGGGCGACCAGGTGATGGTGTCGCGGGCGCGCTGGCACCACGGCGCGTGGCAGGAGGCGCCGCGACGGTGGGTGCGCCAGGAAGGCCTGCCGGGGTACGTGCTGGAGAACGAGTTTCCCTACCTCGCGGGTGACTACCGCGAGGACCGGCTCGCCGACGAGGAGCTGCGCCGCGACGTGCGCTACGCCCTCTGCGTCCCGATCAAGAACCCGGAGCATGCGGTGCTCGGCTTCTTCGAGCTGTATCGTGGCGACAGCGGGCAGCCGTTCAGCTGGCACGATGCGGCCTTCCTCGAGTCGTTGGCCAACACCACCGCGGTCTCCATCGAGAACGCGCGCCTCGTGCGCGAGCTGGCAGCAAAGAACGACGAGATCCGCACGCTGTCGGCGCATCACGTCAATCGCCTCGAGGCGGAGCGGCAGCACATCGCCCGCGAGCTGCACGACGAGGCCGGGCAAGCCCTGGTGGGGGTCAAGCTCTCGTTGCAGGCAATGGCGCATGCCGTCCCGGACTCGCTGCCGGCCATCAAGGAACCGCTGGCGCAGCTGCGCAACGAGGTCAACCGCGCGACCGCCCGCCTGCGCACGCTGGCGCGCCGGCTTCGCCCCCGACGCTCGACCAGCTGGGGTTGCACGCGGCGCTGCAGCAGCTCTCGCAGGAGGCGGGCGATCGTGCGGGCTTCGTGGTCTCGCTCGACCTCGCCTCGCTCCCCCAGCGTCTCGCGACGGACATGGAGACCGCGCTCTTCCGCATCACGCAGGAGGCGCTCACGAACGCCACCAACCACGCCCGGGCATCGCAGGTCGACATCTCGTTAGGGATCTGCGAGCGGATGTTGTACCTGCGGATCCGCGATGACGGCTGCGGCTTCGACCCCGGGGCGGTATCGGGCGGGCTCGGGCTCCTGGGGATTCGAGAACGGGTGGGGATGCTGGGAGGCGAGTTCGCCGTACAGAGTGCTTCCGGCCAGGGGACGACGCTCCTCGTGAAAGTCCCGCCGCGCTGACGTCCGATCGCCACGCCCCATGTCGCCCGCCCTCTCCGTCACCCGCATCGCCCACCCCGTCCCCATGGCCGCGCACCGCATCCTCCTCGTGGATGACCACGCCCTCGTCAGGCGAGGACTGGCGGCGCTGCTGCACACCGACGGACGCTTTCGCGTGGTAGCGGAAGCGGGGAGTGGCGAAGCCGGGATCCTGCACGCGATGCAGGAGAAGCCGGACATCGTGATCCTCGATATGTCCATGCCGCGCATGGACGGCCTGGAGACGCTCAAGCGGCTGCGAACGCTCCCGGTCAAGCCCAAGGTCCTGATCCTCTCGATGTACGACGAGGCGCACTTCGTGGCGCAGGCGATGAACGAGGGGGCGGATGGCTACCTGCTGAAGGACGCCATGGACGACGAGCTGTTCCACGCGCTCGAGGCGGTGATGCGCGGGCAACGCTACGTGGCGTCGAGCATCGACCGGTCGCAGGTGCATGCGGCCGCGACCAATCCGTCGCAGCTCACCACACGGGAGCGCGAGGTGCTCCAGCTGATCGCCACGGGGCACACGACGCAGGAAGTGGCCGAGCAGCTGCACATCTCCCCGCACACGGCCACCCGACACCGTGCGAACCTCATGCAGAAGCTCGGGGTGCACAACCAGGTGGAACTGCTGCGCGTGGCGTCTCAGCGCGGGCTCATCCTCCTCCCCAGGACCGCCTCCGGCGGCAACGCCTCCGGAGGGAGCGCTACCTAGTTCTTGCTATTGTCGCATCGTTCGTGCGGGGACAACGTGGCGCCGTTCGATTGACTCACCCTTTACACGGGGAAGGAGACTCGTAATGGCAACCGTGTTGTGGCTGCAGGGCGGCGCGTGTTCCGGGAACACGATGTCGTTCCTCAACGCCGAAGAGCCGAGCGCCTGCGACCTGGTGACCGACTTCGGCATCGACCTGCTCTGGCACCCCTCGCTGGGGATGGACATGGGAGAGAACGTGCAGCGCGTGCTGCGCGACCTCGTGGCCGGCAAGAAGCAGCTCGACCTCTTCGTCTTCGAAGGGACCGTCATCCTCGGCCCCAACGGGACCGGGCGCTTCAACATGTTCGCCGACCGCCCCATGAAGGACTGGGTGAAGGAGCTGGCGGCGCAGGCCGGAGCCGTGGTCGCCCTCGGCGACTGCGCGTGCTGGGGCGGGATTCCCGCCACCGAGCCCAACCCGGTCGACAACGTCGGGCTCCAGTACCTCAAGCGGAACCACGGCGGCTTCCTCGGCTCCGACTTCAAGTCCAAGTGGGGATTGCCGGTGATCAACATCCCGGGGTGCCCCGCCCACCCGGACTGGGTGACGCAGATCCTCGTCGCCATCGCCGCCGGCCGCGCCGGCGACATCGCGCTTGACGAGCTCCAGCGCCCCGTGACGTTCTTCAAGACGTTCACGCAGACCGGCTGCACGCGCGTGCAGTACTTCGAGTACAAGCAGTCCACGATGGAGTTCGGCCAGGGGACGCGCCAAGGGTGCCTCTTCTACGAGCTGGGGTGCCGCGGTCCCATGACGCACTCGCCGTGCAACCGCATCCTGTGGAACCGCCAGTCGTCCAAGACGCGCGCCGGGATGCCCTGCACCGGCTGCACCGAGCCGGAGTTCCCGTTCCACGACCTCAAGCCGGGAACCGTCTTCAAGACGCAGAAGGTCAGCGGGACGATCCCGAAGGAGGTCCCGTCCGGCACGGATCACGTGTCGTACATGGCGCACGCGGCGGCCGCTCGTATCGCGGCACCCAAGTGGGCGAAAGAAGACATGTTCGTCGTCTGATCACCCTCGACACAGAGCACACGTAATGGCCACGACGACCATGCCCGTCCCGTCCGACCTGCGGATCTCCCCGCTCGGACGCGTCGAGGGCGACCTGGACCTGAAGGTGAAGATTCGCGACGGTGTCGTCACCGACGCGTGGACCGAAGCGAGCATGTTCCGCGGCTTCGAGATCATCCTGCGCGGGAAGGACCCGCAGGCAGGGCTGATCGTGACGCCGCGCATCTGCGGCATCTGCGGCGGGAGCCACCTGACCAAGGCGGTCTACGCCCTGGACACCGCGTGGAAGACGCACGTCCCGCACAACGCGACGCTGATCCGCAACATCGCGCAGGCGTGCGAGACGCTGCTCTCGATCCCGCGCTGGTTCTACGCGCTGTTCGCGATCGACCTCACCAACAAGAACTACGCGCACCTCCCGGAGTACGACGAGGTGGTGCGCCGCTTTGCCCCGTTTGTCGGGACGAGCTTCGAGCCCGGCGTCACGCTCTCGGCCAAGCCGTGCGAGGTGTACGCCATCTTCGGCGGACAGTGGCCGCACTCGTCGTTCATGATCCCGGGCGGCGTGATGTGCGCGCCGACACTCTCCGACGTGACGCGCTCCATCGCCATCCTCGACCACTGGAAGCGCGAGTGGCTCGAGAAGCAGTGGCTCGGCTGCTCCATCGAACGTTGGCTGGAGATCAAGAGCTGGGACGAGATGATGGCGTGGGCCGAGGAGAACGAGTCGCAGCGCAACTCCGACTGCGCCCTGTTCATCCGCTTCGCGCTCCGCGCGGGGCTCGACAAGTACGGCGCCGGCTGCGGGTCGTACCTCGCCACGGGGACCTTCTTCAAGCCCGACCTCTACGACCACCCGACCGTCGAGGGGCGCAACGACGCGCTCATCACGCGCTCCGGCGTCTACGACGGAAAGGGCTACCACGACTTCGACCATCTCAACGTGCGCGAGGACACCGCGCACTCCTTCTACCGCGGCGACAAGTCGTTGCACCCGTGGCAGGGGGAAACCGATCCGATCGACCCGCTCGAGGGGAAGAAGCAGGACAAGTACTCGTGGGCCAAGTCGCCGCGCTACGACATCCCCGGCATGGGGGCGAAGCCGGTCGAGGTAGGGCCGCTGGCGCGCCAGGTCATCGCCGGCAAGCCGAACGCCGCCGCGCACCAGGACTACGACCCGCTCTTCCGCGACATCGTGCAGCAGCGCGGGGCAAGCATCTTCACGCGCGTGATGGCGCGCATGCACGAGGCGCCGAAGTACTTCAAGTACGCGCGCGCCTGGCTGGACCAGATCGACCTGCACGACCGCTTCTACAACAAGCCGGTCGAGCACGAGCAGGGGCGTGGCTTCGGCGCGACCGAAGCGGCGCGCGGGGCGCTCTCCGACTGGATCGTGCTCAGCAACGGGCGCATCGAGAACTACCAGGTCATCACGCCGACGGCGTGGAACATCGGTCCGCGTGACCGCACCGGGACGAAGGGGCCAATGGAGCAGTCGTTCATTGGCGCGCAGATCGTCGACCCCACGGATCCGGTTGAAATGGGACACGTGGCGCGGTCGTTCGACTCCTGCCTCGTGTGCACGGTGCACGCGTACGACGAGAAGAGCGGCAAGGAACTCTCCCGCTTCCGCATCGGCGAGACGGGCTAGCAGTGCCGGAGGTGCCGCAGATGGAACGGTCCCGTGAACCGGTCACTTCGGTGACATCTCACGACGCGACGGGTCCGGTGGATGCCACCGGGCCCGCTCGCACGCTGGTGGATGCCGCGCGGCATCCCCTGCCCCACACCCTGATCATCGGGTGCGGGAACCTCCTGCGCGGCGACGACGCGGTGGGCCCCATCCTCATCAGGCACCTGTGGGAGCGCGGCCTTCCGCCAGGTGTGCGCTGCGCCGATGGCGGAACCGGCGGGATGGACGTCGCCTTCCAGATGCGCGGCGTCGCGCACGTGATCCTCGTCGACGCGTGCACCAGCGGATCGGAGCCGGGGGCGCTCTTCAAGCTGAAGGGGACGGACGTCGAGCACCTCCCGCCGCTGGCGGGCGTGAACCTCCATGCCTTCCGCTGGGATCACGCGCTGGCCTTCGCGCGCTGGGCGCTCAAGGACGAGTACCCGGCCAACATCGACGTGTACCTCATCGAGGCACAGCGTCTCACCATCGGCGACGCGCTGTCGGAGCCCGTGGAGCGTACCATGCATCGCCTCGCCGACCTGCTCATCCGTCAGCTGCACGAGCAGGGAACGCCGGTCGCCGGCGGCGCCGCGTGATCGCGCACCCCGATCCTTCGCTGGCGGCTCCGCCCTCCACGGACGGCGTCGAGGTGATGTTCACCTCGCACGGCTACCTCATCCTGTCGGCCGAGACCGCACGGACGTACTTCCCGGCCGACACGCTGCTCGTGATGCGTCGCGATCGCGAGCTGTGGCTCCTCCCCACGCGCGGCGCAGCGGCAGGCGGGATGGTCCTCAAGCAGCGCAACCTCGATGGCGAGCGCGCGGTGCTGGTGCGAGAGGTCCTGGAGGATGCGCCGGTCATCGGCGGGCGCCCGGCAATCTGGGACGCGCGGCAGGGCGTCCTGCGCGTGGCGTTGCCGGCCTCCGCGTGACGGAGCGCCACGCCGTCCCATGGCCCCCCCGACCACGCCCCGCGACGCCATCGCCGTGCGCGCCATCATCGAGGGCGAGCGGGGACGCTGGGTGGTCTATCTCGAAGTCACCATGGTCCCCGATCGCGACGACTACCTCGTGACCCATCGCATCGCCGACTACCCCACGCAACGGCACGCGGAGATCGCGGCGCGCTGGATAGTCAGTGCCGCGGGACGCGACCTTCCGCGCCCTCCCTCCGGCACCTAACCTCGTACCGATGGCGCCCCGCCATCGCCGTACCTCGCGCCTCCTCCCCTCCTCCTTCAGATGCTGAGTCGCCCGCAGCCGATCGGGATCTTCCCGTTCCCCGCCGGTCTCCTCCTCCTCCCGCCGAGCACGTCACCGGCGGCCGCTGCCGCGCGCGCCACGCTGATGCGCGGCGGCACGCCTGACGAGTGGCCCGCGGAGTGGCACTTCTTCGCGCAGGCGCTGGCGGGCGATCGCGAGGGCGCGCTGTCGACGCTCGCGGCGGGGACCGACGACGAGGACGCCGTCGCCAGCTACAACCGGTTCGTCCTCGACGGAGAGTCCACGGCACTGGAACGCGCGCGCGGCTCGCGCAGCGCCGATGTGCGCGCCCTCGCCGACGTTGCCGCCTTCGTGCAGGGGGCGATCGACCTCCCGCCCTCGATCGCGACGCTGGACGGTGAGTTCGTGGCGGTCGTGCGGCTGGCGCAGGCCGCGTGGCACATCGAGCGCGATGAGGCGGAGCACGCCGCCGGCGTCCTCGAGGAAGGGATTCGCGCCGCCATGGGAGCCTCCCCCGTGCTGGCCTCTCAGCTGCAATCCCAGCGCGCCCAGGTCCTGCCCACCGCCACGCTGGCCATCGAGGCGTGGCGCGACGCTGTCCGCCTCGCGGAGGGGGCGCAGCTGCCCAACCTGCGCGCTGACCTCACGTTGGGCCTCGCGCTCGCCCTGCACGAAAGCGCTGGCGCGCAGCGGCAACGACTGGTCGAGGCGGTGAACTGGTACCAGGAGGCACTGCGCGCCGGGATCACGATCGAGTCGCGCGCCGAGACCTTCGCCCTCGTGCAGAACAACCTCGGGCTCGCCTACATCTCGATGCCCATGACGTCGGCGGGCGACAAGATCCGCCTGGCGGTCGCCGTGCAGTCGTTCCGCGAAGCGCTCCGGGTCTACACGCGCGAAGCGTATCCCGACCAGTGGACGAGCGCGATGCTCAACATGGCCAATGCGCTGCAATACCTCCCGAGTTCGCACCCGCAGGAGAACCTCGTGGAGGCGGTGAACGCGTACGAGGAACTCCTCGCCGTGCGCAACAAGGCCCTCGACCCGGTGGGGCACGCCCGGCTCCTCGCCAACCAGGCGAATGCGCTCGCGCACCTCGGGATGTTCGCCCCGGCGATCGAGAAGCTCACCGAAGCGCGCAAGCTGCTCAGCTGGCATGGGGAGGATGACGCCGCCTCGGCACTCCTCGAGCAGGTGGAGCGCATCAACGCACAAATGGCGGCCGGCGTCGGCGCCAGCGACGGCGCCCGGACGCCTCGGATGCCACCGTCTCGCCTGGGGAGGGAGCGTGATGCTGCCGCACGAGCGCCAGCAGTTCGACTTCTTCCTCAACGCGGCGATCGAGCGCTTCGTCGATCGGGTGGAACAACGATGCGGTGGCCCCGTCCCAGCCCTGGCGCGCCTGCGCGACGACCCGAACGCGGAGGGGGTCTGGCTTGACGAGTTTGTCGCGGCGCTCTTCGCCGACTTCCTCCTCGACAACGCCGGTGGTTCGTCGTTCGTCCTGCAAGCCTTGGGTAGGCGCCCTGCCCCGTCGATCGCGCCGCTGGCCGGGGAGTCGATGGAGCAGCACCTCGGTCGCCTCGCGCGCACGAGCTTCGCCGCCGTCCTCCGGCTCAAGTCCGACGAGGCGCTCGAGCAGCGCCAGGCCTTCCAGGTCACCGAGTAGGTCACTCGATCACGCCGACCGCCGCCCTCGCGACTCCCTCCTCATGGCCACCGAAGCCCGCCCCGTCGCCCCACCGTCCGAACCCGACCTCGCCACCCTTGCACGAGCGGTCGAGGACGCACTGACCGACGTACGTGGGATGCCGATCGATCAGCGCAAGCGCGCCCTGGCACTCAAGGACTCGGTGGAAGCCTTTCACAAGGCGGGGCTCGTGAAGATCGTCCGCGCGATGAAGGGCGACCCCGCCGCGCGTACGGTGCTCATGGAGCTCGTGGACGACCCGGCAGTCTACGCGCTCTTCGCGATGCACGGGATCATCAAGGCCGACGTGCGCACGCGCGTGTCGCAGGTGATCGAACGGCTGCGCGGCTACACGCAGTCGCACGGCGGAGATGTCGAACTCGTCGACGTCAGCGAGGACACCGTCTTCGTGCGACTCTCGGGGGCGTGCAACGGCTGCTCGATGTCGGCCGTGACGCTTCGCACCGGCGTCGAGGACGCGCTGCGGGAACAGGTTCCCGAGATCACGCGCATCGAAGTCGTCCCCAACGATCCCACGCCGGAAGTGATGCCGCTCGTCGCGCTCCAGCGCTCGGGGCGCGAGGCGGGCTGGATCGCCGGTCCAACCGTCGACAGCCTCGAAGATGGCCGTCCGACGCGAATGGAACTGGCCGACGGCAAGAGCCTCGTCCTCATTCGCCTCGACGGACACATCCAGGCGTTCCGCAACGAGTGCGCACACCTCGGCCTTCCGATCGATGGCGGGACGGTCGATCGCGAGTCGCGAACGATTACCTGCCCGTGGCACGGATTCCGCTTCGACTGCCTGAGCGGTGAATGCCTCACCGCCCCGCAGGCGCAGCTCGAACCGATCCCGCTGCGCGTCGAGAACGGCATCGTCCACGTGCGACCGGCCTGATCGCAGCATGCGACCACTCGTCAGGCTCGGCGCCGAGTCCCCGTTTGGCCTCGCCCTTCCCTCGGCGACGCCGACGGCGTCGCAGCTGTACGCCCCGCGCGGCGTCTGGCTCGACGAGAAGCGCGTGATCGTCGCGGACAGCGGCAACCATCGCGTGCTGATCTGGCATCGCCCTCCGACGCGCGACGGCGCGGCCGCCGACGTCGTCCTCGGACAGCCAGACTTCGAGCACGAGGGGGCAAAGGCCGGTGGCGCGGACGTGGAGCGCGGGTTGCACCTGCCGACAGGCGTCGCCGTGATCGACGGACGCCTCGTGGTCGCGGATGCCTGGCACCACCGCCTGCTGGTCTGGCACACGATTCCATCGACGTCGTACACGCGACCCGACGTCGTGATCGGGCAGGCATCACTTCTCGACATCGAGCCCAACCGAGGCGGTGACGTCTCGGCGTCGACGCTGTACTGGCCCTACGGCTTCGGGATGGGCGCCGGATGGTTCTGGATCGCCGACACGGGGAATCGTCGAGTGCTCGGCTGGCCATCGCTCCCGCTCGACGGGGAGCCGGCGCACGTCGTCCTCGGGCAGTCGAGCCCCAACGAGAACAGCGAGAATCGCGGCGGCGACGTGCGTGGTGATTCCTTTCGGTGGCCGCACGCCGTGGCGGGCGATGACCGTTCACTCTACATCGCCGACGCCGGGAATCATCGCATCGTCGGATGGACGCCGCGGCCGATGGCCGATCGCGCCGCGGATCTCGTGCTGGGCCAGCGCGACTTCGTCTCCAACGAGGAGTTGCCGCATCGCAAGCAGGGCGCGCATCGCCTGCGCTTTCCGTACGCCCTGGCCAGCGGTGCGGACCGCCTCGCCGTCGCGGACACGGCGAACAACCGCATCCTCCTGTGGCGGTCGCTCCCGCGCGCGGGGGTCCAACGGCCCGCCGACGCCGTGCTCGGCCAGCTCGACTTCGACGCGGCGGGAGAGAACCGATGGAAGTCGGTCGGCGCCGATACGCTGTGCTGGCCGTACGGCATCGCCATGCACGGGAACACGCTGGCGATCGCTGATTCCGGGAACAATCGCGTCGTGATCTGGTCACTAGAAGACGCCGACGTGCCACTCGACGCCGCGCCTTCGTCGCTCGCCGCGACGACGTAGCCCCTCACGCCTCACCCCTTCAGGACCGCTCCTATGTGCCTCGCCGTCCCCGGACGCATCGTCGAGATCTTCGAAGCGAACGGCACCCGCATGGGTCGCCTCGACTTCGGCGGCATCCACAAGCAGGTCTGCCTGGCCTACCTCCCGGATGCGGTTGTGGGTGACTACGCGATCGTCCACGTGGGCTTCGCCATCTCGCGCATCGATGAGGCGTCGGCGCAGGAGACGCTTCGCCACTTCCGCGAACTGGGGATCCTCGAAGAGGAACTGGGCGAGGTGCCTGACGAGGCCTACTCCGCGCCCGACGCCTGCCCGGTTCCACCGTCGCTGTCATGAAGTACCTCACCGAATTCCGCGACGGGGCCATCGCGCAGCGCATGGCCGCCGAGATCCGCCAATTGACGACGCGTCCCTGGGCGATCATGGAAGTGTGCGGGGGGCAGACGCACAGCATCCTCCGCAACGGGATCGACCAGCTCCTTCCACAGGAAATCGAGCTGATTCACGGCCCAGGGTGCCCGGTCTGCGTGACGCCACTCGAGGTGATCGACAAGGCGCTGGCGATCGCGGCGCGCCCCAACGTCATCTTCACCTCCTTCGGCGACATGCTGCGCGTCCCGGGAAGCGAGAAGGACCTCTTTCGCGTGAAGAGCGAAGGCGGCGACGTGCGCGTGGTCTATTCACCGCTCGATGCGGTGCAGCTGGCGCGGGCGCACCCGGACAAGGACGTCGTCTTCTTCGGGATCGGCTTCGAGACGACTGCGCCGGCGAACGCGATGGCGGTGCACCTGGCGAAGAAAGAAGGACTCCGCAACTTCTCGATGCTCGTCTCGCACGTCCTCGTCCCGCCGGCGATCGACGCCATCATGCGCAGCCCCTCCAATCGTGTGCAGGCCTTCCTCGCCGCGGGCCACGTGTGCAGCGTGATGGGATTCTGGCAGTATCCAGCGCTGGCCGCCACGCATCGCGTCCCGATCGTCATCACCGGCTTCGAGCCGCTCGACGTCCTCGAGGGGATTCGCCGCGCCGTGCGCCAACTGGAGTCGGGCGAAGCCAAGGTCGAGAACGCGTATGAGCGCGTCGTGACCTTTGACGGCAACCGGGAGGCGCAGGCGCTGCTCGACGAGGTCTTTCAGGTCACGGACCGCGCGTGGCGTGGCATCGGGACGATTCCGCAGAGTGGTTGGCGCCTCTCGGATGCCTATCGAGACTTCGACGCCGAGCCGCGCTTCGATGTCGCGGGGATTCGCACGCAGGAGTCGCCGTTGTGCAAGGCGGGCGAGGTCCTGCAGGGGGCCATCAAGCCCAACCAGTGCCCGGCCTTCGGCAAGGAGTGCACGCCGCGCACACCGTTAGGCGCGACGATGGTCTCCACTGAGGGGGCGTGTGCCGCGTACTACAATTACGGTCGCTTCGTCACCCTGGAGAAGGCCTCCGCATGACGGTCGACCTCGCTGCGTGGTCCTGTCCCCTCCCCCTCAAGGACTATCCCACGATCGTCATGGGGCACGGCGGGGGCGGAACGCTCTCCGCCGAACTCGTCGAGCACGTCTTCAAGCCGGCGTTCGCCAACGAGGCGCTTGACCGCATGAGCGACTCAGCCGTCGTGCAGCTCCCGGCGGGGCGACTCGCGTATTCCACCGACTCGTTCGTCGTGCGTCCGCTCTTCTTCCCGGCGGGAGCATCGGGGCGCTGGCCGTGCACGGGACGGTGAACGACCTCGCGATGAGCGGCGCGCGCCCGTTGCATCTGTCGGCCGGCTTCATCCTGGAAGAAGGGTTCCCCATGGAGTCGCTGGGGCGCATCGTGCAGGACATGGCGGCGGCCGCGCGCGCCGCCGGAGTCACCATCGTCACCGGTGACACCAAGGTCGTGGAGCGCGGGCGCGGCGATGGCGTCTACATCAACACGTCCGGCATCGGGGTGATCGCCGACGGCGTGCACGTTGCGCCACAGCGGGCCCAACCCGGCGACGCCATCCTCCTCAGCGGAACGCTCGGCGATCACGGCATGGCGATCATGAGCGTCCGCGAGGGGCTCGAGTTCGAGACCACCATCGCAAGCGACTGTGCGTCGCTGCACACCCTGGTCGGCGCGCTGCTCGCGGCGGTCCCCGACGTGCACGTCCTGCGTGACCCCACGCGCGGCGGCCTCGCCTCGGCGCTCAACGAGATCGCGGCGTCGGCGCGCGTCGGCATGGTGGTGCGCGAAGAGGCGATCCCCGTGCGACCGCAGGTGCGGTCGGCGTGCGAGCTGCTCGGGCTGGATCCATACTTCGTGGCAAACGAAGGCAAGCTGGTGGCCATCGTCCCGGGAGACGCGGCGGCCGCGGCGCTGGACGCCATGCGCGCGCACCCGCTGGGGCGGGACGCGGCGATCATCGGTCACGTCACCGACCAGCACCCCGGAATGTTGATCGGGAAGACGGCGATCGGCGCGAGTCGCGTGATCACGATGCAGATCGGGGAGCAGTTGCCGAGGATCTGCTAGCGCGCGGATCTGCCCCGTCGAACGCGAGAACGCCCGCCGAACGGCGGGCGTCCGTCATGTGGGACTGCCGGTATCTCCACTGTCGGGAGGGGCCGAGGCCCCGCGTACCCGGTTGAAGAAGCGCATCGCCCACGCGACCGCCACGAAGCCGATCCCGATCGCACGGATGGTGGCGTCGTCCATGCGCGCCCCGTAGGCGAACAGGATCAACCCGATGAGGGTGAGCCCGAGCTTGACCTTGGTGAACGTGCTCATCTCCGACACCTGGCGCTCAGGGTGCTGGCGGAAGGCCTAACGATGCCGCCTCGGCATCGGGGACGTCGAGCACCATGCGCAGCATGGCCGTCGAGAAGACCTTGCCCTGGGCGTCGGTCTTGAGCGAGAGCGTCCCGCCCCCGTCCAGCGCCCCGTGCAGGAGGAAGTTGATCGCCTTGAGGTTGGGGAGCTCATACCGTTGCACGCCCCCGTGATCACGCCGCGGAAGTGCGAGGCGACGCGCTCCAGCGTGAGTTCGCGCGCCAGCAGCGGATACCACTCCGGCTTGAGCGCAATGACCCCGACGTTGGCGGTGTCGCCCTTGTCGCCAGAACGGGCGTGGGCGAGGTCGAGCAGGCGGACCTTCATCGCACCACCTCCACCTGGGTCTGGACGACGGACTTGTCGATGAGGGCCGGCCAGTACGCGACGATCTCCTCGACCTTCGGGCGGCCGGCGGCAAAGCCGGTCACGCTCGGCGGACCGTTGAGGACCATCGGGATCAGCTCGCGTGTGAAGCGCTCGACCATCGCCTTGTCCTGCCCGCGAACCCCAACGCGGAGCTGCACCTCCGGGACATCGCCGACCTCCCCGGCCAGCGGCCCATGCGTCGCGCTGGCCCCCACGAACTCGGTGACGATGGTGTCGAATGAAAGGCCGAGGTACTCGAGGCGGCGCCGGAGCACCGCGTCGGCCGCCTTCGCCTTCGCGAGCGCATCGGGCCAGGCGTAGACGAGCGTCCCCACCGCCTTGTAGCCGGACCGATAGGCAATGGAGACCTTGAGCTCGTCGGTCGGAGGTGCGCCCTTGATGCCATGGACGCGGACCCGATCCTCGCCCGACTGTTGCAGCTGAATCGACGTGAAGTCGGCCACCACGTCCGGGGTGATGTACGCGTGCGGATCGCCCATCTCGTACACCAGCTGTTCGGAGACGGTGGCGACGTCGATGCGCCCGCCCGTGTTGGGATGCTTGCAGATCTCGAACGTTCCGTCGGGGCGCGCGTCGACGATGGGGTAGCCGATGTTCCAGACCTCCGGGATCGTCTCCCAATCCTTGAGGCAGTTTCCCCCCGAGCACTGGGCGCCGCACTCGATGATGTGCCCGGCGATGATTCCCGCGGCCATCTTGTCCCAGTCACCGGCTCCCCAGCCGAACTCGTAGCGCAGCGGCGCCATGGTGAGTGCCGTGTCGGTCGAGCGCCCGGTGACGACGACATTGGCCCCCTTGCCTAACGCCTCGACGATCGGGTCGGACCCGATGTAGGCGTTCGCCGAGAGGACGCGGTCGCGCACGAGGGAGAGCGGCTCACCCGTGTCCATGTTGGCCAGGGCATGCCCCTGCGCCATCAGTTCGTCCAGCCGCGGCAGGAGGTCGTCACCAGTGACGACGCCGAGGACGAGCTTCCCGCGCACCCCCTTCTGGTCGGCAAGGGCGAGGAGCGCCTCGGCGCAGGCGCGCGGATTCACGCCGCCGGCGTTGGCGATGACCTTCACGCCTCGCTCGACGATCCCCGGCAGCACCGACTCGATCGCCCCGATGAAGTCGCGCGCGTAGCCCATGCGGGGATCGCGCTCCTTCTGCTTCTGGAGGATCGACATCGTGACCTCGGCCAGGTAGTCGAGCATCAGGTAGTCGACCTGGCCGCCTTCGACCTGGCGGCGCGGAGCCTCCAACCAATCGCCCCAGAACCCCTGGCCCGACGCGACGCGAACGAGTGATTTCACCGAGCAGTCTCCGGTTGAGGCGGGAGCACGAAGGCCCCGATGTGCGGTCCGGTGTTGTGGCGCGAGGCGCGGAAGGCGATGGCGAGCGTATGCCGAGTGTCCTCGGGATGCACGATGGCATCGACGTAGCCGCGGGCCGCCGCATAACGAGCGTCGAGCTGGTGCTCGTAATCGGCCCGCATCTCCTCGATCGAGGCCTGCACCTCGGGAGCCAACGGCTTTCCTGTTTCTTCGCGGTGTCGATCGCGCTGCCATGCACGGCCTGGATGGCGGACTCGCCCTCCATGACCCCCATGCGCCCGGTGGGCCATGAGAAGATGAAGTCGGGATCGAACCCCTGGCCGGCCATTGCATAGTAGCCGGCGCCCGAGGCGTGGTTCACCGTCAGCACCAACTTGGGGACACGCGCACAGGCCATCGCCTCGACAAAGCGCGCACCGGCACGGATGATCCCCTCATGCTCTGCCTCGGCGCCCACCATGAAGCCCGAGACGTCCTGCACGAAGAGGATCGGGATCCCCTGCCGATCGCAGCGATCGATGAAGTAGGCGACCTTCTCCGCACTCTCCGCGTAGACGATCCCACCGAAGCGCGGCTTCTCGCCGGGGCGCCCCTTGATGAGCCCGCGCTGGTTGGCGATCACGGCGACCTGGATCCCCTCGATCGCGCCGTCGCCACAGATCATCTCCCTGGCGAGATGCGGCTGGAACTCGTCGAGCGCCCCGTCGTCGAGGATCGCGCGCAGGACGGTGTGCATGTCGTACGACATGCGATGATCGGCGGGGAGAAGGTCATACAGGGCGTCCGAGTCGGCCGTGGTGGCGACACGCGCCCGGGACGCAGGCGTTTCGGTACCGTGCGCGGTGGAATGGTCAGGATGATTCGGCGCGGCGGCCGTATCTTCTACTCGGGGGGCCCCCGCCCCTCGCGCGGCAACCGCGCCACCAACTCGCGGATCTTCGCCAGGCACGCCGGATCGTCGTCCAGCGCGTAGTGCGCCACGCCACTCACTTCCGTGTGGGTCGTCGCGCCGCCTAACGTCTCGCCGTCGATCGTCTGCCCCGTGGCCCCTTTCACGAGATTGGGGCCGCCGAGCCCCATGAACGACGTCCCCTTCACCATGAGGATCACGTCGCTCAGCGCCGGCAGGTACGCACCGCCCGCGATGCACGGCCCCATCACCGCCGCGATCTGCGGCACGCGCAGGTACCGTCGCATGATCGAGTTGTAGTAGAACAGGCGCGCCGCGCCGTACTGCCCCGGAAAGACGCCGCCCTGATACGGAAGGTTCACACCGGCCGAGTCGACGAGGTAGATGATCGGGATGCGGCAGCGCATCGCGATCTCCTGCGCACGCAGCATCTTCTTGATCGTCTCGGGCCACCAGGATCCGGCCTTCACCGTCGCATCGTTGGCGACGATGACCACCTCGCGCCCGTGCACGTGGCCAATCCCGGTCACCACACCCGCTCCCGGCGCCTGGCCGTCGTACTGGTCGTACGCCACCAGCAGGCCAATCTCGAGGAACGTCGTCCCCTCGTCACACAGGGCGTCGATGCGCTCGCGCGCCGTCAGCTTTCCCTGTGTATGCTGCCGCGAGATCTTGTCGCCCCCGCCGCCCTGTCGCAGCGCCGCTTCGAGCGTGCGGACCTCTGCGCTCAGTTCACGCAGTCGAGAGGTCATGACGCCGGCTGGTGCTGCTGGAACCACGCCCGGATGTACTCGACCAGCGCCTGCGTCGGCGTCCCCGGGCCAAAGAGTTCGCCGATGCCCAGCGCGCGCAGCGCATCCATGTCTTCCTTGGGGATGATCCCGCCCCCGTGATCAGGATGTCCTCGCGCCCCGCATCCACGAGCAGCTGGCGCACGCGCGGGAAGAGCGTCATGTGCGCCCCGCTCAGGATCGAAAGCCCGACCACGTCGACGTCCTCCTGACCGCCGCCGTGGCGATCATCTCAGGCGTCTGGTGAAGGCCGGTGTAGATCACTTCCATGCCGGCGTCACGCAACGAAGCGGCGACGACCTTTGCCCCACGGTCGTGACCGTCGAGGCCCGGCTTGGCAATCAGCACGCGAATGGGTCGGGACATGTCGGGAACGCCGTTCGAACGACCGGCGATGAAAGGGTCAGGACGGTGAATTGCATACAAAAACTAGCCGTCGGCGTATCCCTCCGGCAGGGTACGCCTTTCCGCTAGCCGCGCCGCGCGACCAGCAGCATCTCGCTCGACCGCCGGCGCAGCGGCTTCTCCGTGAACGACTCGAACGCCTGCTCGACCACCAGACCGGCGGCAGCACACAATTCCGCGAGGCGCGTCGCCGTGTAGAGACGAATCCGGTGCTCCCGCTCTCCCTCCACCTCCGGTCCGCGGAAGGTCGAACGAATGGTCAACACCCCGGACAGCGGGTCGAATGAACGTTCGTGCGCGATCATCGTCCCGTTGTCCGAGAGCCACCAGTCCTTTGACAGGAATCGCGACATGACACCGTCGCGGCTCCCGCCGTGCCAGACCAGCACCCCGCCCGGCTTCAGCACGCGCGCGAATTCTCCAATCACCCGCGCGTCATCGTTGGGATCGAGGAAGAAGCCGAACGAGGTGAACAGGTTGACGACGGCATCGAATCGTCCCGTCCAGCGCGCCGGGAGCGTGCGCATGTCTCCGCGCGTGTACCGCAGCGTCTTCCCGGTCCCGCGCGCCTTGGCCTTGGCGAGAAGGTGCGCCGAGTAGTCCAACCCATCGACGTCATAGCCCGCCTCGGCCAGCAGGTGCGCGTGCCGTCCCTGCCCGCACGGCACATCGAGCACGCGCGCCCCCACCGGCAGCTGCAACACCTCGAGGAGCCGCGCCACTTCCTGCCGGTCCTTCTGCAACGTGAAGATCGGCTCGTACTCGAGGAGATACTGCGCATCGAAATACGACGCCCACCAGTCGGATGCGTGAGGCGACGCCTGGCGTGACTGCTCGCCACGCGCGGCGCCCCGCCCGGGGCGCCGCGCACTCCCGTCTCCCGTCCCCCGTCTCCCGTCTCGCACCTAGAAGAACACCGGCTCCCGGTACGCCCCGAACACGTCTTCCATCGCCGCACGAATCTCGTAGAGCGTGCAGTATGCCCGGGCGCAGTCGAGGATGAAGGGGATCATGTTGGTGTCGGTACGCGCGGCCGAGCGTAGGGCATCGAGTCGCTGCTGCACGAGCGCTGCATCGCGCGTCGCCCGCAACTCGGCGAGCCGCCGGCGCTGCGTCTCGTCCGCTTCCTTGCCTACCTTGAGCACCGGGATGGACAGTTCCGGCTCCTGCGTCACGAACTCGTTCACGCCGACCACCAGGCGCCGCCGCTGCTCGATCTCCCACTGCTGGCGCATGGCGCTCTCGGCGATCTTCCGCTGGAACCACCCCTGCTCGATCCCCTTCACGACGCCCCCTGCTCCTCGATCTCGGCAAAGATGCGCTCCGCCGCCGCCTCGAGCTCGTCGGTGAGCGCCTCGACGTAGTACGACCCGCCTAACGGGTCGGAGACGTTCGGCACGCCGGTCTCGTACGCCAGTACCTGCTGCGTGCGCAGGGCCACCTGCACCGCCGCCTCGGTGGGGAGGGCGAGCGTCTCGTCCATCGAGTTGGTGTGCAGCGACTGTGTCCCGCCCAGCACGGCCGCCATTGCCTGGTAGGCGACGCGCACCACGTTGTTCATCGGCTGCTGCGCCGTGAGCGTCACCCCCGCCGTCTGCGAGTGGAAGCGCAGCATCCACGAGCGCGGGTCCTTCGCCCCATAGCGCTCCTTGAGGCGCTTGGCCCAGATGCGGCGCGCCGCGCGCAGCTTGGCGATCTCCTCGAAGAAGTCGTTGTGGATGTCGAAGAAGAACGACAGACGCGGCGCAAAGGCGTCGACGTCGAGCCCGCGCGCCATCCCGCGTTCCACGTACGTGAAGCCGTTGGCGAGCGTGAAGGCCAGTTCCTGCGCCGCGGTCGCTCCCGCCTCGCGGATGTGGTAGCCGCTGATGGAGACGGTGTTCCACTTCGGGGTGTGCGTCGCTCCCCACTCGAACAGGTCGACGATCAGGCGCAACGCCGGCTCGATGGGATAGACCCATGCGTGCTGCGCCATGTACTCCTTCAGGATGTCGTTCTGGACCGTCCCCATGATCTGATCCGGACGCACCCCCTGTCGCTCGGCAGCTGCAACGTAGAAGCAGAAGAGGATCACGGCCGGGCCGTTGATCGTCATCGAGGTCGAGACCTGGTCGAGCGGGATCCCCTCGAACAGCGTCTCCATGTCGGCCAGCGACGAGATCGCGACTCCCGTCTTCCCGACTTCCCCCTCGAGCGCGGATGGTCGGAGTCGTACCCCATGAGCGTCGGGAAGTCGAACGCCGTCGAAAGCCCGGTCTGCCCGTGCTCGAGGAGAAACTTGAAGCGCTGGTTCGTCTCCCGCGCCGTCCCGAAACCGGCGAACTGGCGCATGGTCCACAAGCGCCCGCGATACCCGGTCGGATGGATCCCGCGCGTGTAGGGAAGTCGCCCGGAAGCGGGAGCGCCAGCGGGTCACCCGGCAGGACGTCGAGTACGGTGTAGACCGGGTCGACCTCCCGGTCCGAGTTCACGAAGGCGATCTCGCGCTTCTCGCCCTTCTCGTAGCGCGCGCCACCGTTCCACCTCGCCCTTGAGTCGCTCGATCTCATCCTGCTGCTCGCGTACGGTCTCCGACAGGTCGCGCATCGACGTCATGGGTCGGTCCTCGTTAGGATGCCGGCACCGCGCCGCAACAGCTCGTCGGCGATGCCAAACGGTGTGCTGGTTCCTGCCTCGACAGCTGGGAGCGCGTCGTCGATGAACGCCCGGATCCCCGCGTCGTCCCACACCCGACGGCGCAGCCGCTGCTCCGCCACCTCGAGGATCTGCTCCCGCCACCGCGCACGGCGCCGGCGCCCGAGCTCCCCGCTGGCCCCAAGATAGCGGACGTGGCGATCGAGCGCGTCGACCAGCTCGGTGATCCCTTCACCCTTCGCCGCCACCGTGCGCAGCACCGGCGGGATCCACTGCTCCTGCTGGTCTCCCCGCGCCGCCTCGCGCGCCGCCTTCCCGGGATTGTTGATCGACGCCAGGTCCACCCCGTGATGCGCCGGCACCTGCCGCATCGCGATGCCGGAGCGCATCCCCAGCATCAGCTCGATGTCGTTCCGCACCCGGTCGGCACCGGGACGGTCCGCCTTGTTCACCGCAAACAGGTCGGCAATCTCCATCAGCCCGGCCTTGAGCGTCTGGATCGAGTCCCCGGACTCCGGCACCAGTACCACCAGCGTGCTCTCGGCCGCACGTGCGATATCGAGTTCACTCTGCCCCACGCCGACCGTCTCCATCAGGATGCGGTCGAAGCCGTAGGCGTCAAGCACGTCGGCCACCACGCGCGTTGCCGACGACAACCCGCCTAACGACCCTCGCGTCGCCAACGATCGGATGTAGACACCCGGGTCCAGGGCGACGTCCTCCATGCGAATGCGATCGCCGAGCAGCGCGCCGCCCGTGAAGGGCGATGTCGGATCCACCGCGACGATCCCCACCGTGAGCCCCGCGTCGCGATAGGCGCGCGTGAGCTGCGTCGTCAGCGTGCTCTTCCCCGCCCCCGGCGGCCCGGTGATGCCGATGCGCTGCGCACGACCAAGCCGAGGATGCAGCACGCCCAACAGCGCGTCGAAGCCCTCGCGCTGGTTCTCCACCATGCTCACCACGCGCGCCAGCGCCGCGGGCTTCCGGGCATCGAAGTCGGCGAGCAGTCGCGTCAGCGCACCAGGGAGGGAAGGCGTGGGGGTCGTCACGGATGGCAAAGCTAGTCGGCGTGCGGGATCGGCGGCGACGGTGCCTCAGGGGACGGGGCAGGCGCCGCGCCAGAGGGGCGGGCGCCGCACCAGGGGCGGCCGGCGCCGCACTCGTGGCGGCGGGTGCCGCGCTGGGCTCGTCGTGCTCGTCGCGAATCTCGCCCACGAGTTCCTCGAGCAGGTCTTCCAGCGTCACGACCCCGACGGTCCGGCCGTCCGCGTCACGCACCACCGCCAGGTGCGACCGCCCCCTGATCATCCGGAACAGGAACTCGTTGCACGGCATGTCGACCGTGGCAAACGTCACGGGGCGCAACGGCGGCCGCTCGTCCCCTTCGAAATGCAAGAGGTCGAACGCGTGCAGCATCCCCTTCACGTCGTCGAGCGAGTCGCCGTACATCGGGACGCGGCTGTATCGAGACTGCGCCACCTGGCGCGCCAACTCGGCGTTCGGCGTCGCAACGCCCAGTGCGAACACATCCTTCCGGGGCGTCATGACCTCGCCGAGTGTCTTCTCGCCAAACTGCACCACCCCTTCGATGATGGCGATCTCGGTGTGCTCGCCAACCCCCTCGAGCTCCCCCTCGCGCAGCAGTTCCTCCAGCGCCTCGGCGTCGGTGGTCCGCTCCGTTGCCGCCTCACGCCGCGACTCGCCGGTGAGCCGGCGGGCCAGCAGGAGGAGGGGCATGAAGAGGAACTCCACCAGGCGCAGCAGCGGGAGGAGGATCGGAATGAGGATGCTCGACCACCGCCGCGCCACCGCGCGTGGCACCAACTGCCCCGCGAGCAGGAGGGCGAGCGCGTACAGCACCACGGCGCGCGCATGCGCCAGCACGCCGCCCCGCACCGCGGTGGCGATGAACGTCCCCGCGACGAAGACCGCCATCGCGACCCCCGTCGACGCGGCGAGCAACAGTCGCTGCGGACGCTCGAGGTAGAGCGCTGCGGTCTCCGCGCCGCGCAGCCGGCGCTCCACCCAGTGCCGCAGCCAGATGCGGCTGACGGAGCGCACCGCCGTGGCCGCCGCGGTCAGCCCCGCGACGATCCCGATGGTGAGGAGGAGCAACGTCGCGTCGCTCATGGTTCCTCCTCCGCGCGCCACTCTTCCGGCTCCGGTTCCGGCACCAGTCGCTCGAGGTAGATGCGCTGCACGCGCCGACGTACCACCCGCTCCACCACCACGCGGAAGCCAGGAAGGGTGAGCTGCTCGCCAGCACGCGGCACGCGCCCCAGCACCTCGTAGACCAGTCCGCCTAACGTCGACACCTGCTCGTGCCGGAGGTCGACGCCCAGCACCTCGGACACCTCGTCGAGCGTGAGACGCGCCGAGATCCAGAAGCGATCGTCGCCATCGCGCTCGATCGGCGCCTCCTCGATGTCATACTCGTCGCGGATGTCGCCGACGATCTCCTCCAGCACGTCCTCGATCGTGATGAGCCCCGCCGTGCCGCCGAACTCGTCGGCCACGATCGCGATATGCATCCCGCTCGCCTGGAAGTCGCGCAGCTGTGCGTCGGCCCGCTTCGCCCCGGGGATGAAGACCGGCGGTCGCACCAGCGTGGTCCAGTCGTCCGGCTCCTCGTCGGCCACGATCGCGGGGAGGAGGTCCTTGGCGAACAGGATGCCGATCACGTCGTCGATCGACTCGCGAAAGACCGGGATGCGCGCATGTTCAGAGCTGCGCACGCGATCGACGACCTCCGACCATGGCGTGTCGCAATCGAGCGCGACGATGTCGACGCGCGGCACCATCAACTCGTGCACCTCGGACTCGCCGAGGCGGAACACGGAGTTGAGGAGTCCCCGCTCCTCCTTCCCCACCTCGGCCTCGGCCGCGACGACCTGCATGAACTGCTCGGCGGTCGCCTCCCGCTCCTCGGCCCGATCGGTCGGGGGCGGAAGCAGGCGATGCAACGTGGCGTCGATCCACCCGCCTAACGCCGAGATCGGGGCAAGCCCCTGCTCCACCACGCGGATGAAGCCGTAGAGCCGCGTCGCGGTCCGCGCACCGTCGACGCTCCCTGCGCTGCGGGCGAGCGACTCGGTGAGCCCGACCAGCACGAGGGCGGCCAGGACGCCCGCACCGATCGCCTCGCCGCGGCTCCTCGCCGCGAGATCGAGCGCCGAGGCGACGCTCACGCCCCCGACAGCTGCGCCATGACGCGGGCAAAGGCGAGCGCGCGATGCGTGCGTTCGCGCCGTTCGTGCAACGCCCGCAGGACAGGGGGAGTGCCTCGTCGGGATCGAGGGCGAGCATCGCCCCGTCGGCGGCAGCGCACAACGCCGCGACCAGCGAGGCGAGCACCGCGATCGCCCACGCGAGCAACGTCAGCATGCTCCCTCGCGCGCCAGCGGTGCGCTCACCACGCCCCGTCCCGCTGCAGGCGTTGCACCCACCGTTCCTGCCGGCGCCACATCGGGGCCCGCAGCCGGGCGTCGCCCTCCGGATGATCCCACCCCAGCGCGTGCAGGACCCCGTGGACCGTCAGCCGCACGAGTTCCTCGCGCCAGGAGCACCCGGCCACGGCCGCGTTGCCCCTGGCGACCGCTGGGGCGATGTAGAGGTCACCGACCACCGGCGCCCCCGTGACCGTCTGCGCGTGCTGGAAGGTGATGATGTCGGTCGCCCCGCGGTGGCGCAGGTGGCGCCAGTTGAGGCGCGCCATCTCCCGATCGCTCACGAAGGTGATGGTGAGGAGCGCCGCGCGCGTCCCCTCGCCTCGCAGCACGCGCGCGCCGATGTCCGCCACGCGCTCGCGCGAGAGCGGGAGCCGCCCCACCGTGCTCGAGACGCGCACGTCGAATTCGTGAGGGCGCGCGCCCACGCCCGGGGCGCGCGATCTTCGGGGAGAAGGGTCGTCGTCCATGGCGGTCAGGCGCCCAGGTCTTCGGCGTACGCCTTGATGATCTCGCGCACCAGGCGATGCCGCACCACGTCCACGTCCGACAGGTAGTGGATCGCGATCCCCTCGATGTGCGACAGGATGCGCTCGATCTGCAACAGCCCCGACTCTTCCCGCTTGGGGAGGTCGATCTGGGTCTTGTCGCCGGTGATCACCGTCTTCGAGTTCGCCCCAAGGCGCGTCAGGAACATCTTCATCTGCGCGTTGGTGGCATTCTGCGACTCGTCGAGGATGACGAACGCGTCATTGAGCGTGCGACCGCGCATGTAGGCCAGCGGGGCGATCTCGATGACGCGAGTCTCCAGCGCCTTCTGCATGCGCTCCACGGGCATCATGTCCTCGAGCGCGTCGTACAATGGGCGAAGATACGGATCGACCTTGGCCTGCAGGTCACCGGGGAGGAAGCCAAGGCTCTCCCCGCCTCGACCGCGGGGCGTGCGAGGATGATGCGACGCACGCGCTTGCGGGCGAGCGCGTCGACCGCCGCGGCAACTGCGAGGTAGGTCTTCCCCGTCCCCGCCGGTCCGATCCCGATGACGATGTCGTTCTCCGCGATCGCCTTGAGATAGGCGGCCTGCCCAGGCGTCTTGGGCTGGATGATGCGCCGCACGCCGGGAAGCGCGATGCGGTAGTCGTCCTCGGCGCCATCGCGCGAGGCGTCGAGCGACATGCGCAGGACGTCATCGGCATCGAGGGCACCGCGCTGGCGCGCCGTGTCGATCATGCGCTGGGCGACGGCGACGGCGCGCTCGACCGTCTCCGGGAGTCCGGTGAGCATGAGCGTGTCGCCGCGCATCGCCACGCGCGCACCCGTCACGCGCTGCAGCTCCACGAGGTTGATGTCGTTGACGCCGGCCAGCGTGAGCGGGTCGGCACCCTCGGTATCGAGGCGTTGCGTGATGGACTCGTCGGGCACGGCGGGGGAATCCGGGAAGCCTACTCGGTGATGGCGATGTGCAGCGCGACCAGGTCCTCGGGCTTCACCTGGGTCGGCGCCCCTTCGAAGAGGGCGCGCGCGCCGTCGTCTTCGGGAAGGCGATCACGTCACGCAGCGACGGAGCCCCCGCCAGCAGCATCGCGATGCGGTCGAAGCCCAACGCGAAGCCGCCGTGCGGCGGCGCCCCGGACGCCAGCCCGTCGAGGAGGAAGCCGAAGCGCCGCTGCTGTTCCTCCGGACCGATGCCGAGGAGGCGGAAGATCAGCGCCTGGATCTGCGGGTCGGTGATGCGGATCGAGCCGCTCCCCAGCTCGTTCCCGTTGTAGACCGCATCGTAGTGCTGCGCGCGGCAGCGCCCCGGGTCGCTCTCCAGGAAGGGAAAGTCGTCGGGGTGCGGCGAGGTGAACGGGTGGTGCGCCGGGACGTACGCCCCCGTCTCGGGGTCGTGCTCGAACAGCGGGAAGTCGACCACCCAGCAGAACGCGTGCTCCCGCAGCATCGGGACGCCCGGGCGCTTCACCACCTGCGTGCGCACCGCGTGCAGGGCGGGCGAGGTGACCTCGTCCCTCCCGACCACCGCCAGGAGCAAGTCCCCGACGTCACCACCGAGCTTCTCCAGCGCGCTGGCGCCGATGGCCTTCACCCCCTGCCCTTCCCAGCCGTGCTCCGTGCGCTTGGCCCAGATGAGCCCCCCCCGCCTTGGCGTCCTTCGCCGCGGCAGTGAAGCCATCGATCTCCTTGCGCGAGGCGTCGGCCGCGTGCGGCACCCGCAGGCCCCGCACGCGCCCGCCCGCGCCTAACGCATCGGTCACGAACGGCGCGGCATCGCCCCCCACGTGCGCCGTGAGGTCCTCGATCTCGAGGCCGTAGCGCAGGTCGGGCTTGTCGACGCCGAAGCGCTCCATCGCCTCCTTCCACGTGAGGCACGGGAAGGGCTGCGGAATCGTGTGCCCGGCGGCTCCCCACAGCGACACGAGGCACGCCTCGACCACGTCCTGCACGTCGCGCGCGCTCACGAACGACGCCTCGAGGTCGATCTGCGTGAACTCGAGCTGACGGTCGGCGCGCAGGTCCTCATCGCGGAAGCAGCGCGCGATCTGGAAGTACCGGTCGTAGCCGGCCACCATCAGGAGCTGCTTGTAGATCTGCGGCGACTGCGGGAGCGCATAGAACTCTCCCTGGTGCACGCGGCTCGGCACGAGGAAGTCACGCGCCCCTTCAGGCGTCGGCTTCGTGAGGATCGGCGTCTCGATCTCCAGGAAGCCACGGTCGCTCATCACCTGCCGCGTCACCTGCATCAGGCGGTGGCGCATGACGAGGTTCTGCTGCAGCTCGGGACGGCGCAGGTCGAGGATGCGATACTTCAGGCGCAGTTCCTCGGCCGCCAGCTTCTCCCCCTTGCCGCGCGCGACCGGAATCGCCGGCGTCACCGCCGGCCCCACCACCCTGGCGGACACGGCGCGCAATTCGATCGCCCCCGTCTCCAATTCCGGATTGTGCCCCTCGGCGGGGCGCGCCACCACCTCGCCCTCGATGAGGACGACGGTCTCCGGCGTCAGGCGCTCCGCCACCTGCAACGCGTCGGGCGTCGCGCTCCCCGGGGCGAAGGAGACCTGCAGCAGCCCCGCGCGATCGCGCAGGTCCACAAAGACGAGTCCCCCCAGGTTACGCGTGCGGTGCACCCACCCGCCCACGCGAACGGTCTGCCCAACGTGCGCCTCACGCAGCGCCCCACACAGGTGGGTCCGAAGGGCGGTAGCCAACGGGTTCGAACTCGTCACGACCTGGTCTCCCGGCGCGCCTGCGCCGCTCGCGAAAGTGTCAGGCCCAGCGTGGCCCCCGCCACGTCGGCCACCCAGTCGAGCGTCTCCGCGCTCCGCCCTGGGATCCATTCCTGATGCCACTCATCTACACCCGCCATCACCGCGATCAGCATCCCGACGGCGAGGAACGCGCGCGCGCGTTCGCCACGCAACGCGTTGCCCGTCAGGACGCCAAGCACGCCGTACATCGTCCCGTGCACCATCTTGTCGATCCCCGGGATCTCCGGCCCAGCGGGGATCGCCGCCCCCGGCACCGAGGTGATCACGAGAATCACCACCGACCACGCCACGCACGGCCACCAGCGCCGCAGTCCCGCGGGACTCGTCACGACCGCATTCACCGGCATACGC
This sequence comes from Gemmatimonadaceae bacterium, assembly GCA_046327755.1. Classification (GTDB taxonomy): domain Bacteria; phylum Gemmatimonadota; class Gemmatimonadetes; order Gemmatimonadales; family Gemmatimonadaceae; genus SCN-70-22. The sequence goes on along the minus strand of JAXLXW010000003.1, from coordinate 428,096 downwards.
CACTCATCGGCGCGCGGGCGCGCAGGATCGGCGAGTCGTCGACTGCGGGCAGCGTGAGACAACTGGCGAGCGTGAAAACCGGCGCAAGACGAGGCGCGACGATGGGCGGCGGGACTGGGTGGGGCGCACACCGTTCGACGATCGAGTCGTCGCACGGACTGCCCTCGGAAGTGACGGTGGAATCTACGTTTCCGCTCGTCGGCGTGGTAGGCGACGCATTGACCCGACTCGGGCAATCCGATAACCTCAACCCCATGGCACGCCACGCGTTGGACCGCTCGGACGGTCGAACCAACCTCCTCGACCTCACGCCGGCCCAGGCCGCGGACGCCGTTGCGGCGTTCCTCGCCGAGCGCGGCGAGCCCGCCTACCGCGTGAAACAGATCGTCCCGGCGCTCTGGCAGCTCCCGGTTCGCTCGTTCCAGGAAGTCTCCACGCTTCCGCAGGCGCTCCGCGATGCCCTCGATGCCGCCTTCGTCCTCCCCGCCCTCACGCTGGCCACGCGCCAGTCGTCGGCCGACGGGACGCAGAAGTTCCTCTTCACGCTGCACGACGGACAGTCCATCGAGACCGTCGCCATTCCCGACGGCGACCGGATGACCTTCTGCATCTCGTCGCAGGCCGGGTGCGCCCTCCAGTGCGCTTTCTGCGCCACCGGGGTGATGGGCTTCTCGCGCAACCTCGCGCCGCACGAGATCGCCGGTCAGGTGCGGGAGTTGGCGCTGCTCGATCCTCCCGTCCGTCCCACGAACATCGTCTTCATGGGGATGGGGGAACCGCTGATGAACTGGGACGCGGTCGACGCCGCGCTCACCATCCTCAACGCCCCCACTGGCCTCGGGATCGGGGCGCGGCACATCACGGTCTCGACCGTCGGCGTCCTGCCGGGAATCCTGGCCCTGGGCGCGCGCCCGGAACAGTTCCGCCTCGCCATCTCGATCCACGCGCCGAGCGATGCGCTGCGCCGCACGCTCATGCCGATCAACGTGAAGTATCCGCTCGCCGACGTGGTGAAGGCCGCGGCGGAGTTCGACCGGCGCGTGACGTTCGAGTACGTGATGCTCGGCGGGGTGAACGACCAGTCGGAGCACGCCGACCAGCTGGCAGGGCTCGCGCGCGCGTGCGGCGCCTTCGTGAACCTGATCCCGTTGCACCCGGGCGGGGCGGGCGACTTCACGCCGACCACCGCCGCCGGCATTCGCGCGTTTGCGGCCCAGCTGCGGCGGCACGGGGTCGAAGTGGCCATCCGAAAGAGCCGCGGCAAGGACATCGCCGCCGCCTGCGGGCAGCTACGGGTAGAACGCCTCCGCCGGCGTCCGAACCACGCGGCCGATCAGCACGGTGACATCCACGTAGCGTGAGGTGTCGGGGCGCGCCTCGATGGCCGCCCCGCCTAACGCCTGGCTCACCAGCTTCGCCCACTCGGGGTGCCCGCTGCGATCGATCACCAGGGTGGAGTCCCGGGGCGGTCCCTCCCCCGCGAACCGCACCACGTCGAATCCGGCATCGCGCAGGTAGAGCGTCAGGCGACGCGCCTCGCCGCGCGTCGTCGTGGTATTGAGCACCTCCACGCGGATGCGCGTCCCATCGGGTACGAGCCGCTTGACCGGAACCTGCTGGGCCGGGCGCGTCTCCTCGGTCGCCACGGCCGGCCGCCGGCTGTACCACCACCCGCCGGCACCTCCCGCCAGCAGCAACGCGACCGCCGGGACCACGAGGCGCCCCTTCATCGGACGCGATTCCACAGGGCCGCGGTCTCGGGAAAGATCGTCTTCCCCTCCCGCAGCGTCCACTCGATGCGCGTGCGCACCACCTGGCGGAAGACGCCGTCGAAGTCGAGCGGGACGTGCGACGCCAGGAAGGCGCGGTCGGCCTGCGAAAACGGGCGCCCCGGTTCGAGGTAGTCGGCCATGAAGAGCGCGCGCCCGGCCCGTCCCCACTCCGGGTTCCCCAGCGTGTGCCAGCGGATCGCCTCCAGCAGCTCGCCGCGCGTCTCCCCCTCGTCGGCCAGCCGCCGGGCCGCCGCCGGGCCGTGCAGCACGGAGTCCGGGAGGTGCGGATCCGGCACCGCCAGCCGCAACGCGTCGAGCGGCGCGTCGCGCAGCGCGTCGTGATAGCGCCCCGCGTCGTGCCAGAGCTGCCGCTCCGCCGGCGTCAGGTGCAACGCCTCGCTCCAGCGGTCGAGGAGCGCCGTCACGCGCGCAATGTGCGCGCGACGCTTCTCCCCGACCTGCGCCCACGCAGGGAGTTCAGGATAGGTCAGCAACGGGAGATCGGTGCCGGACGCACGGGTGTTGGACACGGCGGCGCAACCTAGGTTCGGTCGTGCGGGCGGTCAATCACGCCGGCCGGCGTGACCCTCGACGCGGCCCCCAGTCGTCGCGTCGGCGTCATCAGTCGCGACCAAGCTTGGTCAGGCGGCGCGCGAGTTCGGCGAGATACGTCGCCAGCTCGCGCAACTCACGCGTCGCCCCTTCGACCTCCTGCAGCGCCCGCGCCTGCGAGTCCGCCGTCTCGGCCACCTGCGCCGCCCCTTCGCGATTGCGCCCCGAGATCTCGGCGATGCGGGCAATGCGGTCGCGCACGCCACCCACCGCGTCCTCCTGCGATCGCGACACCTCGGCGATGCGCTTGGCCCACGTGGCCGCCGAGCGTGACGAGTCGACCACCTGCGCCATCGCGTCGCGCGCCGACCCCGATAGCGTCTCCACGTCGGCGACCATCGCGCGCCCGCGGTCCATCTGCCGGGTGGCGCGCTCCATCTGCCCAGCCAGCGTGGCGACGAGGACCGAGGCCTCCTCCGACGCCTTCCCATCGCTCTGTTCGGCCAGCTTGCGGATCTCCTCCGCCACGACGGCGAAGCCACGCCCTCCTCGCCCGCGCGCGCTGCCTCGATCGCCGCGTTGAGCGCGAGGAGGTTGGTCTGCTCGGCCAGGTCCTTGATGACGCCGATGAACGACGTCACCCGTCGCGTCTCGTCGCCCAGGTCGCCCATGATCGCCCCGCTCTCGCCCACGAAGCCCTTGGCGCTGACGAGTCGCTCGATGGCGGTGCCGATCGTCGCACGATGCTCCGTCGCAATCTGCACCGCGCGGTCGCTCGCCGTGGCGGCCTCGCGCGCGTCGCGCGCGATCGACGACGTGGCGGTATGCACGTCGGCCGCGGCATCGTGCCCGCGCGCCGCCTGGTCGCTCGCCTCGGCGACGGAGCGCGAGATCTCGCTCGCCAGGCGCGCGACGGTCTCGGCCCCACTCCGCAGCTGGTGCGCCGAGTCGTTCATCGTCGCCACCTGTCGTTCGAGGCGAGCGACCGACTCCGCCAGCGGGCGGCGCAGGTCCTGGATGTGGATCGTCGTGGCGAGCTGCGAGGCGAAGCGCTGCACAACGCCCAGTTGCTTGGGTCCGTACGTGCCGCGCTTGTGATGCTCCAGCTCGAGCAACCCAACCGTGCGCTCGCCAAAGCGCAGCGGCATCACCACGGCGCTCCGCACCGACTCGCGCGGTTCCTTGATGCGCACGTCGTGATGGCTGTCCGTCACGACAACGGGGCGACCGGTCGCCAGCGCCTCGTCCCGCACCACGTCCATCGGGCGATGGGACGACGGGAGGATCGAGGAGCCCGTCGCGCCCGGTGAAGAGGAGCCGCACACCGCCATCCTGGAGGCGATGGATCCGGAAGTCGCGCCAGTCCACCAGGCGGTTCCCCAACTCGGCGATGCGGGCGAACGCATCGCCCAGCGACGCGTCGCTCGACACCACGAGCTCCATCTGGTGGATCTTGTTGAGCTCCTCGGCGGCGATCGCCTCCTCGATGATGCGCTGGAAGAGGAGCGACCCGAAGCCTAACGCGATCGCCACCACCGCCCAGCCGGCGCGCCCCACGCTCGCGACCGTGAGGACGACGAGCAGCACCGCGGCGGACGACGCGCCGAAGGCGATGACCTCGTAGCGCAGGATGATCGACCGCTCCTCGGGGAGGAGCTTGTCGCGCACGAGGAGCGAGAAGTACTGCAGGGCGCGCGACGCGATGAAGTAGGCAAAGACGAAGACCGACATCGCCGGGACGAGTTCCGCCGAGAGCGCCCCCGTCTGCTGCACGTTGAGCACGGCCGCCGTCGCCGCAAAGGCGCCGTACGACGACGCCAGCGCGAGCACCTCACGTCCCGCATTCACCCACGCCCACGCCAGCGCCTTGCGCTGCAGCAGCCAGTCGGCCAGGAGGACGCCGGCGAAGAGCGAGATCGACGACGCACTCACCCCCAGCACCAGCGCGCCGGCCATCGCCGTCACCGGCGATCCCGTCAGCGTCGAGTACTTGGTGAGGGCGATGGGGCGCGCCCGCAGCAGGACGGTCGCGACGAAGACGATCGCCACGCCGAGGGGATGGGCGGCCCAGCGCGGATCGACCACGGCAAAGAGCCCAACGGCCGCCGTCCCGGCGACCGCGATCCCCCGCGTGATGAGGTCGACGCGCAGCCGCACGTCAGAGGGCGTCGAGGGCCCGGCGCAACTCCACGGTGAGGGCGTGCGCAGCCTCCACGCCCGACTCGGCCGCCTTCACGATCGCGCTCCCGACCACCACGCCATCGGCGAGCCGCCCGATGACCTGCGCCTGCTCCCCGTTCGAGACCCCAAAGCCGGCGCAGATGGGGAGGTCAGTCGCGCTGCGGAGCCGTGCGATGGTTTCCGGAAGGTCGCTCGCCACGTCGCGCTGCATCCCGGTGACGCCGAGGCGCGAGATCAGGTACACGAAGCCGCTCCCGTGTCGCGCGATCTCGCGCATGCGCTCCACCGGCGTCGTGGGCGCCACGAGGCGCACGAAGGCCAGCGGCCCGCTCCCCACCCACGACTCGCGCGCCGGATCGGCGCCGACGGGGAGATCCGTCAGGAGCAATCCATGCACCCCAGCCTCCGCCGCGCGCCCGAGGATGTCCGGCCCGGCCGCCATGATGGGGTTGAGGTAGCTGAAGAGCACGACGGGGACCGACAGCTTGGCATCGCGCACCAGCGCCAGCACCTCGCGAATGCCGACGCCGTGCTCGAGCGCGACCTGCGACGAGCGCTGGATCACCGGGCCGTCGGCCATCGGGTCGGAGAACGGGACGCCGACCTCGATCACGTCGGCGCCACCCGCCTCGAGCGCCCGCATGAGGGCAAGCGACTGCGCGGGGTCGGGGTGCCCCGCGGTCATGTAGGTCACGAGCGCCTTGCGCCCCTCGCGGGCGAGCGACGCGCCTAGCGCTGCGCGAGCGCGTCAGACGAAGTAGTCACCGACATTGATGCCGTAACGGTCCGGATTCTCGGTCTTGATGATGGTGCGCACATACGCCGACCCGTCCGGCTTCTGCTCGGTGAGGTCGACGAGGTGCCCTGGGTACAGGACGTTGCCGCGGTCGTCGCTGACGATGCGGACGACGGGGCGCGAGATGGCCGCTGGGTTCGGGTTCACCGCGTGCACCACCGCCAGCTCGAAGGTGTCCAGCACGACCAGCGTCCCCACCGGGAAGACGCCTAACAAGTTGATGAACCCCTTCACCACCACCGGATCCATCCCGCGGCGCGGATTGTCGCGCATCCCGGCCAGCACCGCCGCCGGCGACATGGGGACCGTCTGGTAGGCGCGGCGCGTGGTCGCGGCGTCGAAGCCGTCGGCCACCGCCACGATCCGGCTGAAGATGCTCTGCTGGCGCGGACGCGTCGTCTTGGGATACCCCGTGAGGTCCTGCTTCATGTGGTGCTCGTAGGCCACCACCATCGCGCGGTACGGCAGTTCCTGCTGGCCCCGCATGTGGAAGAGCGCCAGCACCCCAAGCCAGGGATGCGCCGCCAGCCAGCGCCAGTCGTCGTCGCTCAGGTTGTCGGTCTTGTTGAGCACCGTCAGCGGCACGCGCGACTTGCCGATGTCGTGGAAGAGCGCCGCCAGCCCCAGGTCGTACAGCTGCAACTTGCTCAGCCCCAGGCGGCGCCCCAGCGCCACCGAGAAGATGCAGACGTTGACCGAGTGCGTGAACGTGTACTCGTCGTAGTCACGGATGGTGGTGAGCCCCACCAGCGACGTCTCCTCGTTGAGGATCTGGTCGACGATGGTCTGCACCACGCGCTTGATCTTCTTGATGTTCGGCGACGCCCCCATGCGCACCGAGTTCATCACTTCCTTGGTCACCGCCACCGACTGCGAGTAGGTGCGCTTGGCCGCTTCCTTCGCGCGCTGCTTGAAGTCGGGATCCTCCTCCGTCACGAGCGGCGCGCCGAGCTCGAAGACCGTCACCGCGGCGGCAGCGAGCTTCTCGGTGAGGTCGAAGGCGGTGACGTCGTCCCCCAGCTTGCTCTGGCTCAGGAGGAGCGAGAGGAAGACGAGCCAGTCGCGCGGCTGTGCCTCCTGCGCGAGGCGCACCGACCCCACCCCCACCGCCCGCAGCACGGAGAGGATCTGGGAGAAGGCCGCGTAGTTGTCGAGGTCGAGCCGCAGGCGCGTCGAGTTCACGAAGATGAACTCGTTCGACGCGCGCAGCTCCACTTCGTGCTCGTGCTCGTAGAGCTCCTGTGCCACGCGCGCCAGGTCGGCCAGCGCGTTGCGCACCGCTTCGTTCTCCGGCGGATAGAGGCGAATCACCCGCATGGCGCCGTAGATGCTCACGATGAGCTGACGCCCGGCACGCCGCACGTAGGAGTCGCCCGACAGGTCGCTCATCGCCACCTGCGCGCGCGACCCCGCTGCAGGGGTCCGCCCGCTCGTGCGTGCCATCCCCCAACGGGGGTCTGCCGGGGCGACGTCACGCCGTCCCTCCGCGCAGTGCGCGGTTCACCGCGTTGCGACCGCACGAGGATCTCCTTGTCGGACGCGGCGCGCCGCAACACCGCGATCGCGTTCGTCGTCCCGACACGCCCCAACGCCATCGCCGCGCAGGCGCGCAGCTCCGGGTCCTCGCGCCGCCCGAAGAAGCTCTTGGCGTTGAGAAGGCTGTCGAGCAGCGAGACGCCCCCGTCGCCGCACATCGCGCCAAACGCCTCGAACAGCGCCATCTTCTCGGTGAGGTCGGCGTCGGACAACCGCTTCCCCTTGATGGCGCCCTCGATCTTGGGAAGCGCGGGACGGTGTACGCGCAGCGCGAACGCCTTGGCCGTCGCGACGCGCACTTCGCGCGAGCTATCGTCGATGCAGCGCTCCAGCTGCTGCAACGCCCCCGGCGTCCCGACCTCCGCCAGCGCCTGCACCGCCGCCAGCCGCACGTCGTTGTCCGGCTGCGTCATGAGCCGGGCCAGCGCCGGCACCGCGGCCGCCGCCTTCATCGCCCCCGACCGGCGAATCGCCTCCAGCGCCACATCGCGCTCCGGCGCGCCGATCAGGCGCACCAGCTCCGCCGTGTGTGCCGCCGCCAGCCGCTGCGCGGCTGATTCCAGCTGCGTCCGCACCCGTGGCGTTTGCAGCCGCCCCAGCCACGAGAAGATCGTCCCCAGCGCCGAGACGCGAAGCTGGTCGAAGAGCTCGTTGAGCTCCGACTGGTCCGCCAGATCCGTCCGTTCGTCCAACGACTGCAGGAGCTGCGACAGCGCCTCCGGCTCGCTCATGCGGTTGGGGAGCGAGAGGAGCGTCTCGCGCTGCTGCGGAGTGAGGTCGCGCGCGCGGTTGGCGGCGATGTTCACCTCGCGCAGCAGGTGCGCGACCGTGCGCAGCTGCCCCGCGGTGAGCAGGTGGACCAGCAGGTTGTCGAGGACGCCGACGATCTCGTCGCGAATCGCCGGGTCGACCTGCACCTCGAAGACATCGAGCAGGATGTTGACGACGTTGCCACGCAGGTCCGATGCGTACTCCGTCGACACCGCGTCCTTCAGGTACTCGATCTCGCGCTCGTCGAGGAAGTAGAGCGTGCTGTCGAAGTCATCGAGGTTGACCACCCCCGAGGGGAGAATCGTCTCCTGCGGCGGCTCCTGGATCTGCTTGGGATCGACGAGGCGGTCCTGCTTGGACAGCTCGGACGCATCGAGCGGCGCCACTCCCTCGAGCGCCACGTCCACGTAGCGATACCGCACGAACGAGAACTCCTGCTCCCACAGCAACGTGAGGAGGTCGTCCTCGTCCGGCGACGCCTTGCGCACGCGGACGATGATGTCGATCAGCTGCACGAGCTCCTGCTGCTCGACGTCGCGCAGCAGCCGCAACTCGCGGATCCCGTCCTTGTACAGGATCCACGGCAGCGCGTCGGTGGTCTTGTCCGGCTCGTTGATGACCGTCTGCCCTTCCCACCGCAGCTGCGTGTCGGTCACCTCGATGACCAGTTCCTCGCAGTGCGTCCAGATGGGGGCGAACGACGCGCGCGCATTCTCGAGCGCACGCAGGAAGGTCGGGTTGTTGGGGAGGTAGAGCTGCTGGGCGCGCACCGCACGACCGAACATGCGGAGCATCTCCTCCACGAGCGCCACCGGAAACGGCGGCTCGGGGCGATCCTCCGCCTGCTGGTTCGGGGTGCTCGCCGACGGCAGGCTCACAGCGGCAAAATACCCATTTCGCGGACCTGCGCCACGTCCTTGTCCCCGCGCCCGCTCACGCAGAGCAGCACGGGCTCGTCAGGCGCCCAGCGCCCGCGTTGCGCGGCGATCCACGCCACCGCGTGCGCCGTCTCGAGCGCTGGAATGATCCCCTCCAACCGACTCAGCATCGCGAACCCCTCCAGGGCCTGCGTGTCGTCCACCGCGACGTACGTGGCCCGGCCACTGTCCTTTAGGTACGAGTGCTCCGGCCCCACCCCCGGGTAATCGAGCCCGGCCGAGATCGAGTGCGCCGGGTGCACCTGCCCTCGGTCGTCCTGCAGCAGGTAGCTCAGTGACCCGTGCAGCACCCCAGGCGTGCCGCAGGTCAGCGACGCCGAGTGCCGCCCGGAATCGAGCCCTTCACCAGCCGCCTCCACACCGACGAGTTCCACCCCTCATCGTCAACGAAACCGGCAAAGATCCCCATCGCGTTCGACCCACCGCCCACGCACGCCACCACGCTCTTGGGAAGGCGACCGGCGCGCGCCAGCATCTGCTCCCGCGCCTCCTGGCCAATCACCGACTGGAAGGCCCGCACCATGCGGGGATACGGCGCCGGCCCCACCACCGAGCCGATGATGTAGTGCGACTCCCGGACGTTCGTGACCCAGTCGCGGATCGCCTCGGTCGTGGCGTCCTTGAGCGTCCGCGTCCCGCTGGTGACGGGAATCACCTCCGCCCCCATCAGCCGCATGCGGTACACGTTGAGCGCCTGCCGCCGCATGTCCTCCTCCCCCATGTACACCACGCACCCCAGGCCGAAGCGCGCGCAGATCGTCGCCGTCGCCACGCCATGCTGTCCGGCCCCGGTCTCGGCGATGATGCGCGTCTTCCCCATCCGGCGCGCCAGCAGCGCCTGCCCGACGGTGTTGTTGATCTTGTGCGCCCCGGTGTGATTGAGGTCTTCGCGCTTGAGCCAGACCGGCGCCCCCACGTGCGCCGACAGGCGCGGCGCATCGCTCAGCGCCGAGGGACGCCCCACGTAGTGGGTGAGGAGCTCTCGCCACGCGCCGACGAAGGTGGGATCGAGCATCGCGGTGTCGAACGCCGCCTCCAGTTCATCGAGCGCGGGAATCAGCGTCTCGGGGACATAGCGTCCCCCGAAGGCGCCGAAGCGGTCGCGCGTCACAGGAACCTCGGGCGAGGCGCCGGCTGCGGTCACACGGGGAGAGGGCGTGGCGGATGCGGACATGCCGAACGAACTCCAGTGGCTGCGAGTGAAGCGGGAATGCGAGGGGTGCCGGTGCCTGCGCAGTCTAGCCGCGCGCCGCGCGAACCGCGTCCGCGAAAGCCCGCATGCGACGCGGGTCCTTCACGCCCGGGGACGATTCCACGCCGGACGAGACGTCGACCACATCGGGGGCAAACAGCGCGATGGCCCCGGCCACGTTCTCTGCACGTAGCCCTCCGGCAAGAATAATCGATCGCCCCGCACGCAGGGGATCGACGATCTCGCGCGTCGCCGCCCAGTCGAAGGTGCGACCGGTCCCCCCGAGCATCCCGTCCACCTTGGCATCGAGCACGATGCCGTCACCATCGGCGGCCATCGCGAGCTGCGACGGGTCGATCCCCGACGCCCCCACATGGACCACGGTCCAGATCTTCGCGCGCGTGCGGCGGCGCAGCACGCGCACGCTCGCGCCGTCGTCGCTCCCGTGCAGTTGGATCACGTCGAGCCGGAGGCGGTCGACCGCGTCGACGATCGCGTCGACCGCATGCCCCGCAAAGACCCCAACGCGCGATGGGCGCGGTGCCCCCGGCGGTGAAGGCGTGGCCTCGGTTTCCCCGAGCAGCCGTGCCGCGCGCTCGACCGTCAGCTGCCGTGCGCTCGGCGCGAAGATGAAGCCCAGGAACCGCGCGCCTAACGCGGTCGCCAGCTCCGCGTCCTCGGCGCGCGTCAGCCCGCAGAACTTCATCCCGACGCCGCCGTCGTGCCCCGCCACGGCCTCGCCCCCGCTACGCGCCGGCGACCCGCGCCACGCCGGCCAGCGCGCGCATTGCGGCTGCCGGCTCGGCCGAGGCCGAGAGCGAGGAGCCGATGAGGACGGCGTCGGCGCCCAGCGCTGCCGCGCGGGCGACGTCGGCCGGACTCGTCATCCCGCTTTCGGCCACGCGAACGCGATCGGTAGGAATCGCCGGGAGCACGCGCTCGGTGACCCATGGCTCGATGACGAGCGTCTCGAGGTCGCGCGCATTCACGCCGATCACGGGGGCCTGGGTCGCGACGGCCCTCGCCAGCTCCTCCTCGCTCCGAACCTCCACCAGCGGCTCGATCCCGATCTCGAGCGCCAGCCCCACCAGCGCGTCGAGTTGCCCGGGCGCCAGCGCCCGCGCGATGAAGAGGATCGCCGATGCCCCCAACGCGCGCCCCTCCCACACCTGCTCGTCAGCGACGTGGAAGTCCTTCTTCAGGATCGGAATCCGCACTCGGCGGCGTACCTCCACGAGGTCCGCCACGTCCCCGCCGAACTCGGACGGTTCGGTGAGCACGGAGAGCGCACCCGCCCCGGCGTCCTCGTACAGCGCCGCCCGGTCTCCAGCGCGGATCCCTGCATTGATCTCCCCTTGACGGCGAGCGGCGCTTGATCTCGGCAATCACGGCGACGGCTGCACCGCGCCGGAGCGCCGAGGCGAAGCCGGGCGCCGGGGCCGCGTCGCGCGCCTTCGCCTTGAGTTCGTCGAGGCGTGAACGCAGCACGCTCGCACGTTCGGCCGCGGCCGCCGACAGGCGCCCCAGCGGACCGACCGGAGGAGTCCAGAAGAGATTCTCTTGCACTTCGGGGCTTGTTCGGCTAGTGTTTCTTCGGCAGTTGTTCGGGGATCGCCATCGACCGCCCGTCCGGCCATCGCCGGGGGCGTTTTCCGATCCTCGACGCACCCTCGCGAGGAGTCCGTCCCATGCCGCTGACCAAACGGCAACGAGAGATCCTGACCTACCTGCAGGAGTACGCCGACGACCGGGGTACGCCCCGTCGTTCGAGGAGATCGCCGAGCACTTCAACTATAACTCGCTGGCGACGGTGCACGAGCACCTCACGAACCTCGAGCGGAAGGGGTACATCCGCCGGAGTTACAACGAGAGCCGCGCCATCGAGATCCTCCCGTCGGACCTCTTTGCGCGAGCGGTCGATCTCCCACTCCTCGGCACCGTCGCCGCCGGTCTTCCGATCGAGGCGTATACGCACAACGAGTCGTTCGCCGTCCCCCAGGACCTCGTGACGAGGAACGGGAATCACTACGTCCTCAAGGTGCGCGGAAACTCGATGATCGACGAGCAGATCCGCGACGGCGACTTCGTCATCGTGAACGAGCGCCGGAGCGCCGACAACGGGGAGATGGTCATCGCCCTGCTCAACAACTCCGGCGCGACCTGCAAGAAGTTCTACCGCGAGCGCGATGGGCGGATCCGGCTGCAGCCGGCGAATGAGACGCTTACGCCGATGTACGTGCACGAGAATGACATCGCCATCCAGGGCGTCGTGGTGGGGGTCATCCGGCGTTACTGAGCCTCCACGCAGCGCACGCGCTCAACCCGAAGACGAGCGACCCGGCCTAGCGGGTCTCGCCCGTCGGGCAGGGCGTCACGACTGGGGCGCGTAGGCTCGGCGCAACCGCTCGAGCGCTTCCAGCCCCACCGCGTCGCGCACTCCCTGCTTGGCGCGCGCCACCCCTTCCGCGTAGTCGGCGACCTGCCCCGACACGTAGAGCGCGGCCGCAGCATTGAGCACGACCGCTGCGGTCGCGGCCGGGGTTCCCTGCCCACCCAGCACGTCTCGCACGATGCGCGCGTTGTCGGCGGGGCCTCCGCCGGCCAGGTCAGTAGCGTCGAAGGACGGGTACCCGAAGTGCGACGGCTCCACCTCCCACTCCCGTGTGTGGCCGGCGCGCACCTCGACCACGCGCGTCGGCCCCAGTGGAGAGAACTCGTCCATCCCCGGTTCGCCGTGCACCACCAGTGCATGCGTCGTTCCGAGCGCGGCGAGCGCCCCCGCGAGGAGCGGCATGCGACGGATCTCGGCCACCCCCAGCACCTGACGCCCAGCCATCGCCGGATTGGCCAGTGGCCCCACGATGTTCATGACCGTCGGCACCGCGAGTTCGCGGCGCACTGGCCCCACGTGGCGCATGGCCGGGTGCATACTGGGAGCGAACATGAAGACGATGCCGGCATCCTGCAGCGCGCGCTCCATGACTGCCGGAGCCGCGTCCAGCGGAACCCCCATCGCTTCGAGGACGTCGGCGCTCCCGCACTGCGACGTGAACGAACGGTTCCCGTGCTTGGCTACGCGCACGCCGAGTCCGGCCGCCAGCAGCGCGGCGGCCGTCGAGATGTTGAACGTCGTGATCGTCCCGCCCCGGTGCCGCACGTGTCGACCAGCTCCGCGGGTTCCTTCGCGCTCAGGCGCACCATCGCCTGCCGCATCGCCATCGCGGCGCCAGCCACCTCGTCCGACGTCTCGCCCTTCACGCGCAGCCCCATGAGGAGCGCCGCCACCTGCGCCGGCGTCGCCTCGCCTCGCATGATCGTCCCGAAGGCGTCCGCCGACTCCCCTTCGCCGAGCGATTCGCCGAAGGCCAGCCGGCGAATCGCCTGCTGCAGCGCGCTACTCGCCACCGATCTCTCCCAACAGCCGCACGGGGAGGTCCGCGTTGGCGGCAATGAGGGCGATGACCAGCGCCAGCAGCGACACCCGCTCGACGTCTTCCTCCACGAAGACGCCCCGCTTGGCGCGGTTGGTCAGGTTCACCACGCCGATCAGCTCATCGCGATAGATGAGCGGGAAGGAGATGAACGACCCGGTGGTGAGGTACTGGTCGCGCAGCAGCGGGTGACGGTCGGCTTCGGCGGCATCCTGCACCAGCAGCGGCTCGCGCGACATGGCGACGATCCCCGCGACCCCTTTCCGTTGGGGATGCGCTGGCCGAGGACGATGTTCGGCGCGAGCCCGCGCGCCGCCGCGAGATACAGGGTGTCCGGCTCGGGGGCGCGCAGCATGAGCGAGCAGCGTTGCGCCTGCATGTCATCGCCAACGAGGGCGAGGAGGCCGTCCACCAGGGCGCGTGGCGCATCCTTGCTGGTGTTGTCGATGCGAAGTGACCGCTCGATGAGGTACAGCGTGCGCGTCTTCTGCCGCAGCGACTCGTTGCGCCGGTGCAGCTCGATGTGCGCCTGCTCGAGCTGGGCCATGGCGGCCGTGAGCTGGTGCTCCAGCGAGGACGACTTGCGCGCCGCGCGCCGCCCTTCTTCCTGCGCGGCCGCGATGTCGCGCTCCAGGTGCAAGAGGCGTTCGGCGTCGGCGGCGTTCACCTGCGAGGCGGCGCCGCGCGCCTTCCCCAGTTCGCCCTCCAGCACGCCGAGCTTGCGGATATACTCGCCGTGCACGCGCTGCGTCACGTCCTCGAGCGTACGCACCGCCTCATCGCGCGCCTCACGCTCGCCGAAGCGTGCGTACGCCAACTCGAAGAGGGCGACGCACGGGGCGAAGCGTTCGCTGGTCCGCGTCCCGAACATGCGCCGCTGCTCGTACAAGCCGAGCATCCCCGAAAGCTCACCGTCCGTCGTTAGGCCGCGGAGCGACAGGATGCCCCGTCGGCGAACGGGGTGAGGCCGAGCAGGCGGGCGTACTCCACCGACCGATCGCCCAGGTCGACGAACTGCCCGCCGTTGGCCACCATGGCGCGCGCGGCGGGGGGCAAGTGGTCGATCGTGGTATCGACGGTGGCGCGAACGACGCGCTCCTGCGCGGGGGTCAGCCGCTCCCGCAGCATCTCGCGCCGTCCGTCGTACCGGAAAACCGAGACGAGGGCCGACCGGTCGGCCTCGGTGAGCGCCTCGCCCAACGCCACGAGCGCCGCGTCCAGGTCGGGGGCGACACTCAGCGCATGCGCCAGCGAGGGAAGACTCTTGATCGACATGTCGAAAGGTGTCGGCATCCAGCGACCGGAGGTCGAGCGCCGGAGGTCGAGCGGCGGTGCAAAGTGTGCCCGTAGAACCAGCGAAGTCAATCGGTTGGATGCCGTGGCGCCGTGCGTCCGTTAGCCTCGTGTGTTTGCTTGACTTGAGGGGTCACCGGGCTAAGTTTCGCCGCGATGTCGGTGCGCACCCTGCAGCTTGTGCTGCACTATGACGGAACCGCGTTTTCCGGCTGGCAAGTCCAGCCCGAACAGCGCACCGTGCAGGGTGAATTGGAACGGGTGCTCGCCAGGTTGTGCGGAGAACGAATCGTGGCCCAGGGGGCCGGTCGTACCGACGCGGGCGTCCACGCGCGCGGGCAGGCGGTCGGCGTACGAGTGCCGGAGAAGTGGAGCGCGCCCGAGTTGCGCCGCGCCATGAACGCACTCCTCCCCGACGACGTGTGGGTAGCGGCGGTGCACGAGATGCGCCCCGAATTCCATGCACGTTACAGCGCCACGGCCCGCCGGTATGCGTACTTTGTCGGAACGGACGAGGAAGCGCGGTCGCCCTTCCGGCGCCGGACCGAATGGGCGCTGCGAGCGCCGATCGACCGAGGCGCGCTCGACGCCGCCGCCCGGGAGATCGTGGGCGATCACTGCTTCGTCGCCTTCGCCGTCCGAGGAACCGCCCCTGACCACGATCACCATCGCTGCATCGTCACCGACGCGTGCTGGAGCGAACGAGCGGGCGGCCTCACCTTCCACGTCGAAGCCAACCGCTTCCTCCACCACATGGTGCGATTCCTCGTGGCCACGATGATCGACGTCGCCACCGGCAAGCGCCCGGCGCACGACCTCCCGGCGCTCCTCGCCGACTCCAGCAACGATCGCGTCTCCCCCCTGCCCCGTCCCACGCCTTGTTCCTCGAGCGGGTCGCATACCCGGCCGAGTTGTTTCTCGCCCCGACATGAGTCTCCGCGACACCCTCGCCGCCCTGGCCATCGCACTCGGCTCGGCCTGTGAAGGCGGCGACAGCGCGTCCACACGCGCGGCCCTCGCGGCCCCGGCGCAGGTCGCACAAGCCAACCAGCAGCTCACCGCGTCACGCCGCACGGCGATCGTCGACGCCGTGGCACGCGTCGCCCCCGCCGTCGTGACGGTCCAGACCGAGACCGTCGAGCGCGTCCCGGTCGACGTCTTCGAGCAGTTCTTCGGCGGGCGCTCCGGGCAGCAGGTGCAACCCGGCCTCGGCTCCGGCTTCGTCATCCGCCCGGATGGCATCATTGTCACCAATGCCCACGTGGTCGCCGGTGCCAGCCGCATCTCCGTGATGCTGCGCGACGGCACCACGTACGCCGCGACGCTCATCGGCGCGGACGAAACCAACGACCTCGCCGTCCTGCGCATCAACGCGAAGAACCTCCCCGTCGCCACGTTAGGCTCTTCCGACCAGCTCCTCATTGGCGAGTGGGCCATCGCCATCGGCAACCCCTTCGGCTTCGTCATCGGCAACAGCGAACCGAGTGTGACGGCCGGGGTCGTGAGCGCCACCGGGCGCAACCTCCTCGGGCGCAGCGACGGCAGCGGTGCCTACGTCGGGATGATCCAGACCGATGCCTCCATCAACCCGGGAAACTCGGGCGGTCCGCTCGTCAACGCCGTGGGCGAGGTGATCGGGGTCAACACCTCGATCTATACGCCGAGCGGCGGCTCGATCGGCCTCGGCTTCGCCATCCCGATCAACCGCACGCGCCGCATCGTCGACGACCTCCTCGATCATGGAAGCGTCCGTCGCCCGTGGATCGGCGAGAAGCTGCGCACGAGCACGAGCGACAATCCGCGCGACATCGTCACCGCCGGCGTCATCGTGCAGGCGGTGATCCCGGGCTCGCCGGCCGCCAAGGCCGGCTTGCAGCCGGGCGACCAGATCCTCAGGGCGCGCGGGCGCGCGCTCCGCAACGTCTTCGATTGGGAAGCCGAGCGCCTCGACATGCGCGTCGGTGAGTCCGTCCCCCTCGTGGTGCGCCGCGGCGGCCGCGAGACGACGCTCACCGTGACCGTCGCCGACCTCCCGGACGTCTCCGCGCCGCGCGTGACCGTGCTGCGCGAACTCGAACTCGTCTCCCTCACGCCCGCCATCCGTGCGGAGCGCGGACTGCGCAGCGGCAAGGGCGCCCTGGTCGTGCGGGCGAGCGATCGCATCCAGACCGAGATCGGGCTGCAGGAGGGTGACCTCATCGTCCAGATCAACCGCACGCCGATCGAGCAGGCGGCCGATGTCTCGCGCGCCTTCGACAACTACGGCGGACGCACCGGGCTCCGCCTCGTCTTCGAACGGCGCGGCTACTTCTACACCACCGACTTCGTGATCCAGTGACCGCGCACGCGCAGTACTCCACCCCGCTGGCGGAGCGCTACGCGTCCCGCGACATGCTCGCCCTCTGGTCGCCACAACGCCGGCATGGGTTGTGGCGCCGCCTCTGGCTGGCCCTCGCCGAGGCCGAGCAGTCGTTAGGTGTGCCAATCCCCGACGCGGCCATCGCGCAGATGCGCGAGCACCTCGACGACATCGACTTCGCCGCGGTGGCCGCCTATGAGAAGCGCTTCCGCCACGACGTGATGGCGCACGTGCACGCCTTTGGCGACGTGGCGCCTGCGGCGCGCGGCTTCATCCACTACGGCGCCACCTCGTGCTTCGTCACGGACAACGCCGAGCTGATCCTGATGCGCGAGGGGCTCGCCCTCCTGCGCGCCAAGGTCGTCGACGCGCTGCGCGAATTCGCGACCTTCGCCCGCACCTGGCGCGCCGAGCCAACGCTGGGCTACACGCACCTGCAGCCGGCGCAGCTCACCACGGTCGGCAAGCGCGCCACGCTCTGGATGCAGGATCTCGTCCTCGACCTCGCCGACCTCGATCATCGGGTCGCCACGCTCCCGTTCCGCGGCGTGAAGGGGACGACGGGGACACAGGCATCGTTCCTCGAGATCCTCGGTGGCGACCACGCCAAGGTGCGCGAGCTCGACCGCCGCGTCTGCGCCGCGATGGGCTTCGCGTCGTCCATCCCGGTGAGCGGACAGACCTACACACGGAAGATCGATGCGCAGGTGCTGGGCGTCGTGAGCGGGATCGCGGCCAGCGCCGCCAAGTTCGCCTCCGACCTCCGGATGCTGCAGGCCTTTGGGGAGATCGAGGAGCCGTTCGAGAAGGAACAGATCGGCTCGTCGGCCATGGCATACAAGCGCAACCCCATGCGCTGCGAGCGCATCAACTCGCTCGCCCGCTTCGTCGCCTCGCTCGAGCCCAACGCCAACCAGACGCACAGCGTCCAGTACTTCGAGCGCACCCTCGACGACTCGGCCAACCGCCGACTGGTCATCCCCGAGAGCTTCCTCGCCGCCGATGCCATCCTCGTGCTGCTGACGAACGTGTCCGGCGGGCTCGAGGTGCACCCGGCGCGCATCGCGGCACGGGTGCGTGACGAACTCCCGTTCATGGCAACGGAAGAACTCATCGTGCGTGCGGTGCGCGCCGGGCGTTCCCGGCAGGACGCACATGAGGTCATACGCCGACACTCCATCGCCGCCGCGCGCGCCATGAAGGACGAGGGCGTCGCGAACGACATGCTCGATCGCCTGTCAGGTGACGCGGAATTCGGCGTCGCCCTCGATGACATTCGTGCGGCCCTCGATGCCTCGCGCTTCGTCGGCCGTTCCCCGCAACAGGTCGACGACTTCCTCGCCGAAGTCGTCGATCCCATCCTCGCCGGCACCGACGCGTCGGTCGCGCGAGAGGAGGTCCGCGTATGATCGGCGCCGTGATCGCCACCACGTCGCTACCGCTCCCCGCGCATCGCCGCGGCAAGGTGCGCGATGTCTACGAACTGGGCGACGACCGTCTCCTGCTCGTCGCCACCGATCGCGTGTCGGCGTTCGACGTGGTGATGCGCGAAACGGTCCCGTTCAAGGGGATCGTGCTCACGCAGCTCACCGCCTGGTGGCTCAAGCAGCTGGAGCCGATCGTCCCGCACCACATGCTCGGCACGGCGATCGATCCCCTGGTGAAGGAGTTCCCCGCGTTAGGCCCGCATCGCGAGGTGCTGCGCGGGCGCGTGATGGTCTCGCGGCGCACGGAGGTCTTCCCCGTCGAATGCGTCATGCGCGGCTTCATCGCCGGCTCGGCGTGGAAGGAGTACCAGCAGGCGGGGACGCTGGCGGGTGAGCGCCTCCCCGATGGACTCCAGGAAAGCGCTCGCCTGGACCCCGCGATCTTCTCGCCCGCCACCAAGGCGGAGAGCGGGCACGACGAGAACATCACGATCGCGCAGATGGCCGGGATCGTCGGCGCCGACGCGGCCAAGGAACTCGAGCGCCTGTCGCGCGCCATCTACGACTTCGCCTGCCGCACGGCGGAGCCGCGCGGGATCATGATCGCCGACACCAAGTTCGAGTTCGGTCGCGTGGGCGGACAGACGATCCTCATCGACGAGGTGCTGACGCCGGACTCCTCGCGGTTCTGGCCGGCCGACCAGTACGCACCGGGTCGTTCGCAGCCTAGTTACGACAAGCAGCCGCTGCGCGACTATCTCGACGCCGAGCGTCGCGCCGGCCGCTGGACCGGGAACTATCCGCCCCCCGACCTTCCCGAAGAGGTCGTGGCGGCGACCAGCGCGCGCTACCTCGACGCCTTCCGCCGGATCACCGGCGCCTCCTCGACGTGTCCACACTGCCGTGAACTTCGCCCGCGAAGGGTATCCCTTCATGCTCATCGCGGCGGCCCTCGCGGTCGCCGGCTACGCCATCGCGCTCGGGCGTCGCTCGTGGCCGTTCTGGCTCCTCGCCTTCGTCCTCACCCTCCTCGCCCTCTGGGTCGCGTACTTCTTCCGCGACCCGGAGCGCAGCGGCGACCGCGGCGACGACCTGGTCATCTCCCCGGCGGACGGACGCGTCGTCATGATCACCGAGGTGGACGAGCCGGCCTTCATTCACGGGCGCGCGCTCCGCATCTCGATCTTCATGAACGTCTTCAACGTGCACGTCAACCGCTATCCGGTGGCCGGCACGGTGAAGTTTGTCCACTACAACCCCGGCAAGTTCCTCAACGCCGCGACCGAGAAGTCGTCGCTCGAGAACGAGCAGATGTCGGTGGGGCTCGAGCACCGCGGGATGCGGATCCTCGTCCGACAGATCGCCGGGCTCATCGCCCGCCGCATCGTCACCTACAGCCGGGTGGGCGAGGACGTGGACCAGGGCGAACGGATGGGGATCATCCGGTTCGGGTCGCGTGTCGACGTCTTCCTCCCGACCAGCGCGGTCCCGCAGGTCAAGGTGGGGGAGACGACCTTCGCCGGCACGACGCTCCTCGCGCGCCTGGGAGGGCGCTGATCGTGGCACGCCCGCAGCCTCGCCGCGCGGTCGTCCTCCTCCCCAACGGGTTCACGCTCGCGAACCTCTTCTTCGGCGTCTTCGCCATCGTCGCCGCCTCGCGCGGCGACTTCTCGCGCGCCGTCTCGTACATCGTCTTCGGCGGCGTCGCCGATGCACTCGACGGGCGCGTCGCGCGCGCCACCAACACCGGGAGCAAGTTCGGCGAGGAACTCGACTCCCTCGTCGATGCGATCTCGTTCGGCCTCGCGCCGACCATGATCATCTACTTCGCCGTCTTCAACCAGGCGGGGTGGGACTGGATCTTCTGCTTCATGTTCACGATGTGCGCGGTGATCCGGCTCGCGCGCTTCAACGTCGAGCAGGCCGGGCGCAAGAAGACGCACTTTCACGGCCTCCCCTCCCCCGCCGCCGGCGGGACGCTCGCGACGTACTACTGGTTCAGCCAGACCGACCTGTACACGCAGACGATGATCGCCGACCTCCCGTGGCATCAGATGCTGCGCTTCATCATGCTCGGGCTGTCGTTCCTGATGATCAGCAACGTGCAGTACGCCGCGATGCCGACCATCGGCTACAGGAGCATCCGCCAGGTGCTCGGTTCGCTCCTCGTGGTCGGGACCATCTTCGGCGTCATCTTCCTGCCGAAGGAGTTCTTCTTCCCCGCCGCGATGGCGTACGTGCTGTACGGTCTCGTGGCGACGGTCTTCATCGGCCTGCTCGATCGCCTCCCCGGCAACGGGGACGAGGCGGAGGACTTTGCGCCTGACGGCGAGGACGACGACCGCGCGCCCGCGCTCGCCGTCACCGGCGACGACTCCCGCGACGACGGGCGCGGTGACCCGCGCCGACGCCGCCGGCGCCGCCGTCCGCGCGGGGCGCGCCCCTCCGCTCCACCGAACGCATCCGGCGGCGGTAGCGCCCCGGGTCCCTCCCAGAACGCTCCATCCACCCCTCCCACTTCCGAGGACTAACGGGGATGCCCCGCTTTCGTGTAGCCGTTCACATCGTTCCCCGCCGCGGGATCCTCGATCCCCAGGGCAAGGCCGTCGCCGACGCGCTCCATGCGCTTGGCTTCTCCGCCGTCGGTGACGTCCACGTCGGGCGGCATCTCGTCCTCGACGTGGAGGCCGACAGCGCCGACGCGGCGGGTACCGCCGTGCGCAGCATGTGCGACAAGCTCCTGGCCAACCCGGTCACGGAGGACTACGAACTCGCAGGAGTGACCCCCGCGTGAAGTTCGGCATCGTCACCTTCCCCGGCTCCAACTGCGACGAGGACGCCTACGTCGCAGTCGCGGATGCGTTAGGCGAGGAGGCCGTGCGCCTCTGGCACAAGGACCACGACCTCCAGGGATGCGATGTCATCATCCTCCCCGGCGGCTTCAGCTACGGCGACTACCTCCGCTCCGGCGCCATCGCGCGCTTCTCGCCGATCATGCGCGAGGTGATCGCGCACGCCGAGCGCGGCGCCCCGGTCCTCGGCATCTGCAACGGCTTCCAGATTCTCTGCGAGGCGCACCTGCTGCCGGGCGCCCTCCTGCGCAACGCCTCCCTGCAGTTCGTGAGCGAGATGGTGACGTTGCGCGTCGAGAACGCCGCGACGCGCTTCACCAACCGCTATCACGAGGGCCAGGTGCTGCGCATTCCCGTGGCGCACGGCGATGGCCGCTTCACGATCGCCGACGAGGGGCTCCGCGCCCTCGAGGATGCGGGGCAGGTCGTCTTCCGCTACGCCAATGCGGCCGGCGCGATCGTCCCCGAGGCCAATCCCAACGCCTCGCTCGACAACATCGCGGGGATCGTGAATGCGCATGGCAACGTGCTCGGCATGATGCCCCATCCCGAGCGTGCGGTGGATGCGCGCCTGGGCAGCAAGGACGGGCTCGCGCTCTTCGAGAGCATGCTCGCCACCGTTTCGGCCTGACGACTCCCCTCACTCGCCAATCCCCCCGAACGCCTCGATACGACCATGGATCATCGCAAAACGCCCTCGCCGACTCGCGCCGAAGACGAGTACTTCGTCAAGCAGGACGCCGAGTTGATCAAGGCCCAGCGCGCCCGGCTCGATGAGGAGCGCGCGAACCTGGAGCGCCAATCGCACTACATGAAGTGCCCCAAGTGCGGCGCCGATCTCCAGGAGACCGACTTCCACCACATCAAGATCGACCGCTGCCCCGAGTGCAAGGGGATCTGGTTCGATCACGGCGAGATCGAGATGCTCGAGCACGTGGACCAGTCGCAGGTGCGTTCCTTCGTACGTTCCATGTTCGGACTCAAGTGGTAATGAGCGCAACGCCACGCGCCGGCGACCCGGCCATCACGCCCGCGCTCGTCGCCGAGCACGGGCTCACGCCCGACGAGTACGAGCGACTCGTGCGCCTCCTCGGACGCACGCCGACGTTTACCGAGCTTGGCGTCGTCAGCGCCCTCTGGAACGAGCACTGCTCCTACAAGCACTCCAAGCCGGTGCTGCGCACGCTCCCCACGCAGGCCCCGTGGGTGCTGCAGGGCCCGGGCGAGAATGCCGGCGTCATCGCGGTGGGTGATGGGCTCGCCGTCGCGTTCAAGATCGAGTCGCACAATCACCCGTCGGCGGTGGAACCCTACCAGGGGGCCGCGACCGGCGTCGGCGGGATCCTGCGCGACGTCTTCACGATGGGGGCCCGCCCCATCGCGATGCTCAACTCGCTGCGATTCGGATCGTTGGACTCGGCGCGCGTCCGCTGGCTCTTCGCCGGCGTCGTGAAGGGCGTCGGCGACTACGGCAACTGCGTGGGCGTCCCGACCGTCGCCGGCGAGGTCGTCTTCGACCCGGCCTATGAGGGGAATCCGCTCGTCAACGCGATGTGCGTCGGGCTCCTCCGCGAGGAAGAGCTGATTCGGGCGAAGGCCGAGGGGGTCGGCAACCCGATCATCGCCGTCGGTGCCCGCACCGGGCGCGACGGCATCCACGGCGCCTCCTTCGCCTCAGAGGACCTCACCGAGGCGAGCGAGGCCAAGCGCCCGCGCGTCCAGGTGGGTGACCCGTTCACCGAGAAGCTCCTCCTCGAGGCTTCGCTCGAGCTCATCAAGAGCGGGCACATCGTCGCCATCCAGGACATGGGAGCGGCCGGCCTCACGAGCTCGTCGGCCGAGATGGCGGCGCGCGGCGATGTCGGTGTCACGATCGACACCTCCAAGGTCCCGGTGCGCGAGACGCACATGACCCCTTACGAGATCCTCCTCTCCGAGTCCCAGGAGCGCATGCTCGTAGTCGCCAAGCAGGGCCACGAGCAGCACGTGAAGGCGATCCTGGAGAAGTGGGACCTCGCCGCCGAGGTCATCGGCGAGGTGATCAGCGAACCCGTG
The DNA here is from genome assembly GCA_046327755.1 of Gemmatimonadaceae bacterium. Classification (GTDB taxonomy): domain Bacteria; phylum Gemmatimonadota; class Gemmatimonadetes; order Gemmatimonadales; family Gemmatimonadaceae; genus SCN-70-22. The sequence goes on along the minus strand of JAXLXW010000003.1, from coordinate 404,941 downwards.
TATCGCGTGACGGAGGGCGAGCACGTCGTCGCCGAGTTCCCGGGGTCGAAGCTCGTCACCGAATGTCCGGTGTACTACCCGGATGCGCGCGAGAGTGACGTCATCAAGGAGCTGCGCGCGCGCGACCCGAACAGCGTCGCCCCGCGCCCCGAGGAGGCCGACGCGGCGTGGACGCTGGCGCAGCTCCTCACGAGTCCAACGATCGCCAGCAAGACGTGGGTGTATCGCCAGTACGACTCGACGGTGCGCGCCAGCACGGTGGTCGGCCCGGGCGCTTCCGACGCCGCCGTCGTCCGCCTGCCGGGCACCAACAAGGCGATCGCCGTGAAGACCGACTGCAACGGACGCTACGTCTACCTCGAGCCGCGGACTGGCGGGCGCGCCGCCGTGGCCGAGTCGGCGCGCAACGTCGCCTGCACCGGTGCGCGCCCGATGGCGATCACCAACTGCCTCAACTTCGGGAATCCCAAGAAGCCCGAAGTGTTCTTCCAGTTCAAGGAGGCCGTCGGCGGCATGGGTGACGCCTGCACAGCGTTAGGCACCCCGGTCACGGGCGGCAACGTCTCGTTCTACAACGAGAGCCCCATCTCGGCGGTCTTCCCCACCCCGACCGTCGGCATGGTGGGACTCATCGAGAACCTCGACTGGGTCACCCGCGCCAGCTTCGCCCGCGAGGGCGACGCCATCGTCCTGCTCGGCAACTGCACGGACGAGTTGGGGGCCAGCGAATACCTCTCGCGCATCCACGGACTCACGATCGGGACGCCGCCGCAGGTCGACCTGGACGGCGAGAGGCGCTTGATCGACGCCCTGCTCGAGGCGATCCGCACCGGCAAGGTGGCATCCGCGCACGATTGTTCCGACGGCGGACTCGCGGTGGCGCTGGCGGAGTGCGCGATGATGGAGCGCGAGGCGGCCCTTGGCGTCGACGTCGACCTCACGATGTGGGGACAGGTTCGCTCACGCGCCGTCCTCTTCGGCGAGGCGCACGGGCGCGTGATCGTCTCCACGCCGTCCCCCGACGAGGTGCTGGCGATCGCGCAGCGCCGCGGCGTCCCGTCGCGTGTGATCGGGCGCGTGGGAGGGACCAACGGCGCCTTCCGCGTGCGCTATTCCGACGGCGTGATCGATGTCCCCGTCGCGACGCTCGCCGACGCGTATCACGAGGCGATCCCGCGCATCATGACGCGGGTCGCGTCGGCCACGGTCGATTCGCAGGAGGGTTGAGCGATGTGCGGCATCTTTGGAGTGTACGGCACCGAGCACGCGGCCGAGGTCACCCACCTCGGGTTGTACTCCCTGCAGCATCGCGGGCAGGAGTCGGCGGGGATCGTGGCCGTCGACGGCGATTCGGTGGCGCGCGGGACGCGCAAGATGGGGCTCGTGGGCGAGGGGCTCTCGGCGCGCGAGATGGAATCGCTCGCCGGGCGCATTGCCATCGGTCACACGCGCTACAGCACCGCCGGCTCGTCGACCATCGAGAACGCGCAGCCGGTGCTCGCGCGCTTCAAGGGGGACACATCGCGCTGGCGCATAACGGGAACCTCACCAACGCGGTGGAGGTGCGCGCCAAGCTGGAGGACTCCGGTTCCATCTTTGCCTCGACGATGGATTCCGAGGTCATCGTGCATCGCCTGGCGCGCGCCGCGGAGGAGCGCTGCCGGAGCACATGCTCGCCGAGGCGCTGCGTGGCATCGAGGGGGCGTACTGCCTGGTCGTGATCATCGGGCAGACGCTGCTCGCCGCGCGCGACCCGCGCGGATGGCGGCCGCTCGTCGTCGGGACGCTCAACGGCGGGTACGTCTTCGCATCCGAGACGTGTGCGCTGGACATCATCGGGGCGCAGCTCGTGCGCGAGGTGAAGCCGGGCGAGATCATCGCCGTCGATGGTGACGGGTTGCGCTCGTTCCAGGCAGAGCCAGCGCGTCAGCTGCAACGTTGCGTCTTCGAGCACGTGTACTTCGCCCGCCCCGACTCGTACGTCTTCGGTGGCTCGGTCGATCGCGCCCGCCGCGCCCTCGGGCAGCGCCTCGCCGAGGAGCAGCCGGCGCCGACGGCCGACCTCGTCTTCGCCGTCCCCGATTCCTCGAATGCCGCTGCGCTCGGCTTCGCCGAGCGCTCCGGCCTCCCGCTCGAGCTCGCGCTGATCCGGAACCACTACATCGGGCGCACCTTCATCCAGCCCACGCAATCGGGGCGAGACCACAAGGTGAAGGTGAAGTTCAACCCGGTGCGCGAGGTCCTGGCGGGCAAGAGCGTCGTCATGGTCGACGACTCCATCGTGCGCGGCACCACGACGCGCGGACTCGTCGCGCTCGTGCGCGGCGCCGGCGCCCGGGAAGTGCACATGCGCGTCTCTTCCCCGCCCATCATTGGCCCGTGCTATTACGGGATCGATACGCCGAACAAGGAAGAGCTGATCGCCGCCAACCACTCCGTCGCCGAGATCGCGCAGATGATCGGCGTCGATTCGCTCGGCTACCTCTCCCTGGAAGGGATGCTCGCCGCGGTCCCCGGAGGGCCCGACGGGTTCTGTCACGCCTGCTTCTCCGGCGAATACCCGACATCCGCCCCGAGCGATCCGGTGAAGCTTCGCTACGGTCGCCGTGAACCCGTCGGCGTCTGACGCGTTGAAGAAAGGTGCAAGGGTGTAGCATCCCGCGGGACGCCATCCTCGACTTGGATTGATGGCGTCCCGCGCGTACGTGTCTCCCGTCTCCCGTCTCTCGTCCGCACTTCATGCCCCACGTCTACTTCTTCGGAAACGGCAAGGCCGACGGCACTCGCGACATGAAGGCCGTGCTGGGCGGCAAGGGTGCGAACCTCGCCGAGATGACCAACCTCGGCGTCCCCGTCCCGCCCGGCTTCACGATCGACTGCGCGACCTGCATGGAGTTCCTTGCCGCCGGCACCCGCGCGGCCGGACTCGAGGACGAGGTGGCGGCCAACATCACGAAGCTCGAGGCAGCGACCGGGCGCGGCTTCGGCGACGACCGCAATCCGCTGTTGGTCTCGGTGCGCTCAGGCGCCGCGGTGTCGATGCCGGGCATGATGGAGACCATCCTCAACCTGGGCCTCAACGATCGCACCGTGCAGGGGCTGGCACAGCAGTCCAGCAATCCGCGCTTTGCCTTCGACTCGTACCGCCGCTTCCTGCAGATGTACGGCGACGTCGTGCTCGGCGTCCCGGCACACGACTTCGAGCACCTGCTCAAGGCCAAGCGCCTCATGAGCGGCGCGCAGACGGACGCCGACCTCGACGAAGGCGCGCTGCGCAACCTCGTCGAGGAATACAAGGCACTGATTCGCAACGCCACCGGGCGCGACTTCCCGATGGACGTGCAGGCGCAACTCTGGGGGGCGATCGAGGCAGTCTGGAAGTCGTGGACGCTCAAGAAGGCCGTCGACTACCGCAAGGTGAACGGCATCGCCGACAACTCCGGCACCGCCGTCAACATCGTCGCGATGGTGTACGGCAACATGGGGGACGATTCCGGGACCGGCGTCGCCTTCACGCGCGACCCATCGACGGGCGAGCGCACGTTCTACGGGGAATGCCTCATCAACGCGCAGGGTGAGGACGTCGTCGCCGGGATCCGCACGCCGCTCCACATCGAGGAACTGGCCACGCGCCTCCCCGAGGCCTACGCCGACCTGCTGCGCGTGCAGGACCTGCTGGAGCGCCACTTCCGCGACATGCAGGACCTCGAGTTCACGGTCGAGCGCGGCAAGCTCTATCTCCTGCAGACGCGCACCGGGAAGCGCACCGCCGCCGCGGCGATCCGCATCGCCGGGGAGATGGTGGATGAAGGGCTGATCACGCACTCCGAGGCGATTCAGCGCGTGAATGCCGCCCAGCTCGACCAGCTGCTGCACCCGGTCATCGACCCGTCGGCGCACGCCCGCCCCATTGCCGTGGGGCTTCCGGCCAGCCCGGGCGCGGCCGCCGGCATTGCCGTGTTTGACCCCGACGTCGCCGAGCAGAAGGCGGCAACCGGGCAGAATGTCATCCTCGTGCGCGACGAGACCACGCCCGAGGACTTCCACGGAATCGTCGCCGCCAAGGCGGTGCTCACCTCGCGCGGTGGCATGACGTCGCACGCCGCCGTGGTGGCTCGCGGCATGGGCAAGTGCGCCGTCGTCGGCTGCAAGGATGTGGTCGTCGACGTGCGCAACCGACAGTTCACCGTCGAGGGACGCACGGTGTCCGAGGGCGAGTGGATCACGCTCGACGGCGGCACGGGCGCGTCTTCCATGGCGACCTTCCGACCATCCCGTCGGAAGTGGTGCGCGTCATCTCTGGGCAAGCCCCGGCCGCGACCGCCCCGCTCTACCAAGCCTTCTCTCGCGTCCTCGACTGGGCGGACGAGGCGCGCCGCCTCCGTGTGCGCGCGAACGCCGACACACCGCGCGATGCCCGCATCGCGCGCGGCTTCGGCGCCGAGGGGATCGGGCTCTGTCGCACCGAGCACATGTTCTTCGAGGGCGATCGCATCCAGACGATGCGCGAGATGATCGTCGCCCGCGACGAAGGGGGGCGCCGACGCGCGCTGTCCAGGCTCCTCCCGATGCAGCGCTCCGACTTCGAGGCGATCTTCGAGGCGATGAACGGCTACCCCGTCAACATCCGCCTCCTCGACCCGCCACTGCACGAGTTCCTCCCGCACGGCGGCGAGGAGAGCAAGCTCCTGGCGAGGCAACTCAAGCTCACCCGTCAGGAGCTGATGCGCATCGTGGACGGGCTGCGCGAGACCAACCCGATGCTCGGCCATCGCGGCTGCCGCCTCGGCATCACGTATCCCGAGATCACCGAGATGCAGGGGCGCGCCATCTTCGAGGCCGCGGTTCGCGCCAAGCGCCGTGGCATCGAGGTGCACGTCGAGATCATGATCCCGCTCGTGGCCACGGTGAAGGAGTTCGAGAACCAGCGCGCGATCCTCGAGGAGTGCCACGCGCAGGTCGTACGCGCCATGGGCGAGGACATCGACTACCAGATCGGGACGATGATCGAGCTCCCGCGCGCCGCACTGACCGCGGGTGAGATCGCCGCCTCGGCAGAGTTCTTCTCCTTCGGGACTAACGACCTGACGCAGACGACGCTCGGGTTGAGTCGCGACGACGCCGGGCGTTTCCTTCCGCTCTACGTGGAGCGCGGCATCCTCCCCGACGATCCGTTCCAGACGCTCGACGTGACCGGCGTGGGCAAGCTGATCCAGATCGCCGTGAGCGACGGTCGCGCCACGCGCCCCAAGCTCAAGACGGGGATCTGTGGCGAGCATGGGGGCGAACCACGCTCGGTCGGTTTCTGTCACCGCGCGGGACTCGACTACGTCTCCTGCTCCCCCTTCCGCGTTCCGATCGCGCGACTCGCGGCGGCGCAGGCGGCGCTGTCATCCTGAACCACGGCGGGCTCGTTCCGCGCCGAAACGGTCGGTCACGCCGCGCCTCAGCGATGCTGGGGCGCGGCGTTGCGTAGGGCGGCCAGCGTGCGGCGGAACGTCGCATCCCCTTCCGACAGCTGCACCGCGCGCTCGGACTCGGCGATGGCCTCCGCCAGGCGCTGCTGGCGCGCCAACGATTGCGCCAGCGCGTCGTGCAGCCCTGCCACGTCCGGAACTCGGGCGATCGCATCGCGCAAGGCGGCCTCGCCATCGCGCTCACGCCCCTGCAGGCTCAGCACCCCCGCCAGGTTCCGCACGGCGTCGAGGTGGCGGGGCCACTGCCGAGCCGCCGTCCGGAACTCCACGAGTGCCGCACTCGTGTCGCCGCGGGCCAGGAAGAAGACGCCTAACGCCACGCGATGGTCGGCGCGGTCGGCGTTGTAGCGCTGGCTGGCGACGAACTCCGCCGCGGCACTGTCGAAGGCATGGCGCGACGCCCCGGCGGGGAGTCGTGACGCCAAGGGCGCCAGGTACCACGCGGCGCGCTGCCGCACCGCGCGCCGCGCATCGGACAGCGCCGGGACCAGCAGCAGCATCCGCACCGAGTCCGGCGCGTCTCCGACCGCCTCGATCGCCCACCGCCTGACGAGAGGCTCCGGATCGCGCAGCGCTCGGGCCGCCGCCGCGTGGACCGCCGGGTCGCCGGTCCCCTGCAACCGCGCCCAGGCCGAAGCGCGCGCGATGGCGCTCTCGCCGGAGTCGCCGGCCACCGCGAGCAGGCGCTCGCGGGCCCCCGCATCGCCCCGCTCCGCCGCCGCGAACGACTCGGCAAACGGTTGGTTGCCAGGAACGCCGTTTCCCCGCCAGCGGGCCACGGCGCTCGCAGCCCACATGGCCGGCTTGTCGGCGTGGCAGGTTGCGCAGGCGTTCGGGACCCCCAAGGCAACGGTGCGATCGGGGCGAGGAATGCGAATGGAGTGATCGTGCCGCCCGTCGATCTCGAGATACGTCGTCACCGGCATGTGGCACGCGGCGCAGTCGCTCCCCTCCCTGTCGCGCGCGTGGCCGTGATGAGCCGACGTGTCGTAGCGCGCCGCCGCGTGGCATTGTTGGCAGACCAGCCGCCCCGGGGCACGCAGCTTCTGTGTGTGCGGGTCATGGCAGTCGGCACAGGTGACACCGGCGGCAAACATGCGGCTCTGCAGGAACGACGCGTGGTCGTACACCTCGTCGCGCTGCTGCCCGTCCGCGTAGTACAACCCGGGGACGAGGACCTCCGGATCGTAGAAGTCGAGCAGCGCCTTCCCCGCCGCCCAGCCATCCGCCAGGTGCACGCGCCGCGCATGACACGGGGCGCACGTCTCGATCTCTCGGCTCGTGCGACGCGGCGCGCTGCGCACCGGTTGCTGGCGCGTCGCGTCCACGCGCCACTGAATGCCCGCACGTTCGTTGAGCCGCGCCCTCAGGCCATCGTCTCGCCGCAACGTCGCACGCAGCCAGGCGGGCCATCGCCCCCACGCCACGTGCGCCGCGCCAGGGCCGTGGCACGACTCGCACCCCACACCAGGCTCCACAAAGGCGGTGGCGAAGGTGTCGGCCGCGGGCTCATATCGCTTCCGCACCGCCGTCGCGTGGCAGTCGGCGCACATGTAGTTCCAGTTGAGCCCCCGACCGCTCCAGTGCCCGTCATCTTCCGCGCCTAACGGCGCCACGTGATCCAGGGTGAACCACCGCTGCCCACCCTGCGCCGAGGGCCGCGTGTCCCAGGCCAGCGGGAGCGGCTGCAATCGCCCGCCGGGAAACGGAACGAGGTACTGCTGCAGCGGAAAGACGCCAAAGGTGTAGGCGACGTCGTAGTCGTGCAGCGCCCCATCCGGGCCGACGGTATTGGCGACGAACTTCCCGTTACGACGGAAGAAACGCGACGTCGTGCCGTCCTCGGTGAACGAGCGATCGCGAAAGTCGCCGCGAACAGTCGAGTCGTTGGCCGGCAGCATCGCGGCGGCGTGCTGCGACGCCCGCCACCCGTTGTACGCCTCGCGATGGCAGCCCGCGCAGCTCGCCGACCCCGCGAACGCCTCGGCCGATCCTCCCCCGCACGCGGTGAGTGCGACGAAGGACAGCGGCGTGAGCGTGACAAGCAGCGAGAGGAACGCGGCGAGAGCGGGGCGCGCCGACACTGCAGCGCGCGCCCCGAGCGACCACCGTCCCGGCGAGTGATGCGTACGGATGTCGAGTGCCCCGTGAACGTGTGACGCGATCTTACCCCGCGGAGCGGCGTCGTGTCACGCGGCGACGAAAGGCCCCGATCCTGCGCTAGTGCTCGAGCGCCTGCTCCAGCGCCCCGATCAGCCTCTCGACCGGCTCGAGCCCGATGTGCAGGCGAATGAGCGTCCCCCCGGACCACTGGCGAACGCTCCGCTCCATGTGCGAGCCGCCGTTCGGAAGGACCCCCGGCATCACGAGCGACTCGTACGCCCCCCAGGAGTATCCGAGCCCGAATAGCCCGGTGGCGGTCAGTGCATCCGCAACGCGCGCGGCCCCCACCGGGTTGGCCGGAGCGCGGTCGGCGGAAAGGAGTTCGAACGAGAGCAGCCCGTTGCTCCCCGCGAAGTCACGCCGCCAGATCTCGTGCCCCGGCGACGACGGAAGGGCCGGGTGCAGCACGCGCCCCACCCGCGGATGCGCGGAGAGAAACTGCGCCACCGCGAGCGCCGAGGCCGCGTGCCGCTCGAGTCGCACGTCGACGGTGCGTGCCCCACGAAGCGCGAGCGCCGCGTCGTCTCCCTGCGCGCACGAGCCGAGATCCCACGCGCACCCCCGCACGAGCTTCCACGCTCGATCGTTGGCGATGACCGCCCCGAGGACGAAGTCGGCGTGCCCGCCCCAATACTTGGTGAGCGGGACGACCGACACGTCGACGCCGAGCGCGAGCGGAGTGAACAGCCCCGGCGACCCCCACGCGTTGTCGATCACGGTATAGAGGGGCTCGCCGCGGGTCGCCTCCACGCGTCGTGCCTCGGCGACAATCGCCGGGACGTCCTGCACGTCGAAGGTGAAGCTCCCGGGGCTCTCCATGAAGATGGCCCGCGTATTGGGACGGATAAGCGTCGCGATCCCGCTCCCAACCGTCGGGTCGTAGTACTCGCTCTCGACGCCGAAGCGGCGCAGGATCCCGTCGCACAGCCCGCGCGTGGGGCCGTAGACAGTGTCCACCATGAGGAGGTGGTCACCGGCGCGGAGCAACGAGAAGAGCGCCAAGGCGACCGCGCCGAGGCCGGACGGGGCAAAGACCGTCCCGACCCCTCGTTCGCGTGCGGCAACCAGGTCGGCCAGGGGATGCGTCGTCGGCGTCCCGAAGGTCGCGTAGATCGAACCGTCCCCAGCGCCGAAGAGCGCGGAGGTCGATTGCATCAGGTGCGCCGTGTCGTCGAACAGGACCGTTGAGGTCCGATGGACCGGGGGATTGGGAGTCTGGAACCGCCCGTCGTTCATGGCGCGCCGAGCCTGTCAGAAGAGGGAGAGGCGAAACCGGTGGGACAAACGGAAAACCCCAATCGCGAGCGATTGGGGTTCTCCGAGTGGAGGCGCGGGGAGTCGAACCCCGGTCCGAGATAAGATCTACCACAGCGTCTACGTGCGTAGCTCACCGATTAGGGTCTGCAGCCACTGGCCGGTGAGCGGCCCATTGCTGCACAAGCCTCCTAAAGAGTTCGCCCGGCGCCAAGAGGCGCGACGCCGGACTATCCCGATATTGCGATACTCCGGACGCCGCCTCGGGCAGGCTTCATCAGGAGCAACGCCAGCAGCAACTCCTAGGAGTTACGCGGCGAGGGCCAGTTCAGTGTTGGCAGTTGTGATTTTGCCGAGTGTTTTACCAGCGCTCAGCAGCTGGGCACGCAGCCACAGCGTCACCGACCCCGTCGAATCCAGGTCGCCCCCGTGGACTACGAAGCGAAAGCTATCGTGGGGCGAAGGGTGCGTCAACGCATCCGCGACAAATCACGCGAAGTAGTCCCCGCAAGATGTTGTCATACAATAGACTGCAGATCTCACCGCGCACGCCATGTCGCAGCATGGTCGCCCCCGTTCCGCGGTTCTTCGCCGTCGCACCCCGCCGGATGATGGTCCAGTCGGCGCGAACCAGGAGGCGGTGACCGCGTCGGTAGTAGCGCCAGATCGTCCTCGCGCGCCCGCCACAACAGCGAGCGAACCGTCGCGCGCGGAGTCCGACTCGACGCCCGGGGAGCATCGCCACCTCGCGGAGGCGTCCGGAAACCGGACCTGAGACCGGCGCCACATCGCATGCGCTCGCCGCCGGATGGGGAGCGAGCGGCGCCAGTCGCCTCGCGCGCGCCGCCCGATGAGTGGCGACCCGCGCCACTCGGAGTGCGCGCGCCGCCCGATCAGCGGCGACCCGCGCCACTCGGCGAGCGCGCGTCGTCAGATGATTGGCGACCGGTGCCACCTCGCGTGTGTACGTGGCAAGCCGAGCGGAGAGCTGTGCCCGCTGGTGTGCGCGCGCGCCCACTCCAATGGCGACCGACACCACCTCCCGTGCGCGCGGCGCGCGACGCGCACCGACTCGCACCATGCAGCGCGCGAACGGCACCAGGCGATCGGAGAGCGGAACCACTTTGTTGGTGAACGCCGCCACTCGACCGGCGCCCATCCGCCACCACGCATGCGCACGTCGCCACGGCAGCGACGAGCGCTTCCACTCGACACGCGCATGTCACCAACTCAGCGAAGAGCGCGGCCGCTCGGCACGCGCTGGCCGCCACGGCCGCGAGGAGCGCGGCCAGTTGGCGCGCGCTCCGTCAGGGCAGCGACGAGCGCGGCCACTTGGCGCGCGAACTCCGCCCCGGCAGCGACGAGCGCGGCCACTTGCCGCGCGCACTCCGCCAGGGCGGCGACGAGCGCGGCCACTCAGCACGCTCACGCCGCCACATGCCCGAAGACCGACGCCACGTGCCCCGCGCGCGCGGCCAACAGGCGGGAGCGCCGTGCTCGTACCACTATCGCCCTGACCACACACCCCGCAGCCGTGGGAGCATCGCCTCGCCGATTCCCAGCACTCGACGGGGTGTCGGGGGCGCTGGGGGCGCGCGCTGCGACGGAAGCGACCGCGCCGGGCGAGGCGGCGTCCAGACGTGACGCGAGCTCGCGCGATCTGGAAAGGACCGCGACGGCGGCGACTAACCGGCCTAAGGGAGGTGAGCACGGTACGCCTTTGCCATGTCGCGTCGCTTCGAGTTCGCTCGCGCCTCAGCTCCGAAGCGTCGGGGATGGCCGCCGTCGCCACTCGGGAGGGCGCGACCGAAGCGGTGTGTGACGGGGAACGGCGAGCGCTCCAGCGCGTCACCCACTCCCGCTCGCGTCGGCCGATGGCGCGCCGAACGCCGGTCGTGCCAGCGGACGCCTAACGACCTAACGAGAACCCAAGTTCACATCACGCCATGTGGACAACCAGGACGGCGATGTAACCGCTGCTCCATCAACCACTAAGACAGCCCCAACAGCAGGACGATGGCCTCGAACATTCTGCCTCGGCGTCAGGCTTGACTCAAACGTCGAGCACGAGATCACAATTCTGCGATCAGCTGGAAAGACGAGAAGGCGTGCGACGACCTACCCCACAGGGACCGCCCCGCAGGTTATCAACAAAGCGTGCAGTTTCTGATCTGTCTTCTAAGCGACGAAAGCATCTCGATGCACGTCGCGTGGAAAACCCTCTACCGCTCAGCCATGCGCGATTCGGCTCGCTGCAACGGCCGCGCCGAACCCGTTGTCGATATTGACGACGGTTACGCCTGCCGCGCAGGAATTCAGCGCCGTGAGCAAGGGTGCCACGCCTCCAAAGGCCGCTCCGTACCCCACGCTCGTCGGGACCGCGATGACCGGGGCGTTCACGAGGCCGCCGATCACGGAAGGGAGCGCCCCGTCCATCCCTGCTACCACGATCACCACGCGGGCCTCCCGCAGCTCCTCCCCGCGCGCGAGGAGGCGGTGGATCCCGGCGACCCCCACATCCGTGAGTCGTGCCACGGTGTTCCCCAGGGCCAGCGCGGTCTCTGCCGCCTCGTCCGCCACGGGGAGGTCGCTCGTCCCGGCCGTCACGATCAGGATGGTCCCGCTTCCGACAGGAGGCGGGACCTGACCGGGAAGGCGAACGGTGCGAGCGGCGTCGTGCACGATGGCGCCGGGAAAGCGCTCGCGCAGCGCGGCGCGGGCCCCCTCCTCCGCCCGCGTCACGAGGAAGCCGTCTCCCTTCGCCGCCAGCCGCTCGGCGATCGCAACGATCTGCCCAGGGGTCTTTCCGCTACCGAACACGACCTCCGGATAGCCCTGTCGGATCGACCGATGATGATCGATGGTGGCGAAGGGGAGCGTCTCGTACGGCTCCAGCGCCATTCGCTCCAGCGCCGCCTGCGGCGACAACCCTCCCGCCGCGACCTGTCCAAGCAGGTCGAGAATGCGATGCGCACTCACGTCAGTTGTGATTCGAAGTGGGTGGAACGCGCCAACCGTCGCGTATGCCCTACGCAGCCTCGAGCGATCCGTCGTGGTCGCCAACCGTCCCGTCGGTAGCACCCTCCACCGTGGCGTCGCCGACGCCGCCGTCGGCGCGATCCGCCAACCAGCGCTCCCGATTGCGCAGGTAGTCGTCGAAGATCCCCTCGACCTCGTCGAACGAGTTCACCTGATGCAGGCGTTTCCGTAGGTCCGCAGAGCTGGGCAATCCCTTCACATACCAGCCAAGGTGCTTGCGGAACTCGATGGCCGCACCTTGAGGATCTGCTTCATATGCCTGCACCATCTTCGCGTGCTGCAACGCGATAGCGAAGCGCTCCTCGACGCCTGGCGCAGCGGGCATCTCACGTCCCTCCAGGAGGGCGCGTGCCTGGTCGAAGATCCACGGCTGCCCGAACGACCCGCGGGCGATCATCACGCCGTCGCACCCGGTCTGCTGACGCATGCGCAAAGCGTCGGCGGCGCTCTTGATGTCGCCGTTCCCGATGACCGGAATCTCGACCGCCTCCTTCACGCGTGCGATCTCGTCCCAGTTGGCCGCCCCGGTATACATCTGGGTGCGGGTCCGCGGGTGGAGGGCGACGACGGTCGCCCCGGCGGCCTGACAGGCGCGGGCGATCTTCACGGGGTCGCGCATCTCCTCGCTCCACCCAGACCGGATCTTCACGGTGACCGGGAGGTGCGTCCCGGCGATTACCGCGCGGATGACGGACTGGACGAGATCGAGATCCCTGAGGCAGCCAGAGCCGCCATTGCGCCGCACGACCTTCTTGACCGGGCAACCGAAGTTGATGTCGATGTATTCCGGTTGGAAGACGTCGGTGACGAGCGCCGCCGCCTCGCGCATGGCGTCCGGATCGGCACCGAAGATCTGCACGCCTATCGTGCGTTCATCCGCGCCGAAGCGAAGCTTCGAGATCGTCGCCTGGTTCTCGCGCCGGATCCCCTCAGCGGAGAGGAACTCGGTGACGACGACGTCGGCCCCGTGCCGCCGGCAGAGACGGCGGAACGGCGACTCCGAGACCCCCGCCATAGGGGCGAGGAAGAGCGGAACGTCGTGGGCGACGGGATACGGGAAAGGCATATCGGTGAAGCTAACGGCGGCGGAAAGGTGATTCAACGTGAAGCTTTGACACGACTTGCGGCGCCGGATAACTTGCCCGGTCTTCCGACGCTTGGCCGCGAGCGAACTCTTGCGACTCCCGAGCGACGTGCCCCGCCGAGGCGGCGGGGGCATTCATGGCACGTGGACGATCTGAGGGTTCGATGGAGCTGCGCGAGTTCTTCTCCGAAGATGCGATCAAGCTGGATCTCGAAGGGACCACCAAGGATGAGATCCTCAAGGAACTGATCGCGCTCCTCCGCCTCGACGAGAAGTCCGACGCCATGCTCTTCAAGATGCTCAAGCGTCGCGAGAACCTTGGGTCCACCGGGATCGGACGCAGCATCGCCATCCCGCACTGTCGGTCGCTTGTCGTCAACAAGCTGCGCGTCGCCTTCGGGCGAAAGTCGAGCGGGCTGGACTTCAAGGCGATCGACGAGAAGCCGGTGAAGTTCTTCTTCCTCATCGTGGCGCCGCCGCTGGAGGTCTCCAACCAGTACCTCCCGGTGCTGGGCAAGATCGCGCAGTTCAGTAAGGAGTCCGACGTCCCGGATCGCCTGCTCGCGATCTCGACGCCGGCCGAGTTCATGGCGCTACTCGAGGAGAAGGGCGTCTAGTCCGGCGCGTGCTTCTGGAAAGACGTAAGGGGCGACCAGTCGGTCGCCCCTTTTCATTCTGCTAGGTGAGCATCGCGTCGATTCACCGCGTCGCGAGTGCATCGCCGTCCGCGGCGATGGCCTGCGCCTCTCTGACCGAGGCAGGGCGCAGGTCGGCGACCTCGCCCATGAGGGTTCGCCGGATGATGAAGAAGATGAGCCCGACCACGGCACCGACTCGCCCGCAGGCCCAGCAGACCCCCCAGACCAGCGGGAGCGAGACTGAGGAGCCACCGGGCTGGTCGGCGGTAGCCACCAGCTCACCAGGAAGGAAGGTGATCACGCCCAGGAACGCCGCGGTCAGCGCGCCAATCACCATGAACTTCGCCCCACGCAGCACCAGCCGGATGGTCGGATTCATGCCCAGACGATACAGCCGAATTGGGAAACCGTCGAGGGGTTCGATGCGAATCCGCAAGCGGGGTGAGCCTTATTCGGTGTGCGGGGGCGGCGCCCGCCTCGTCCTCCACGCGCAGACGCCCCAAGTCGCGCCCCAAGTGCGTGTGCACACGCCACCCGAGGGCGGCGGCGGCCACGACGAGGGCCGCCACCAGCCCCCACCACATGCCGACGGCGCCGTAGCCGGCACCGAAGCAAAGCCAGGCGCCGAGCGGGAGCCCGACGACGGCGTAGGCAAGGACGTTCATCAGCATGGGAACGCGGGTGTCCCCCGCCCCCCGAAGGATCCCGCTGGAGACTCCCTGCACGCCGTCGAACATCTGGAAGATCCCGGCGATGGGAATCAGCGCTGCCGCGACCCCGACGACGGCCGCATCGGTGGTGAAGGCGCGCGCCAGCGGGACGGGGAGGGCCACGAGGGCGACGGCGGCGCAGGCCATGAAGCCGACCCCGCAGGCCAGCGCCGCGCTGGCCTCGCGCCGCGCCCCGTCCATGTCGCCGCGCCCGATGGCGCGTCCCACGAGGACGGCCGCGGCCGCGTTGATGCCTAACGGCACCATGTAGGTGAGCGACGCGAGGCTGATCGTGATCTCGTGCCCGGCGAGCGGCACCGTCCCCAGCATCCCGATGAGGGCCAGCGCGCCGCCGAACGCGACGACCTCACAGAACTGGTGGATCCCGATGGGGAGCCCGACGCGCAGCATGCGGCCGATGGGGGCCCAGCGCCGCGTCTCCGGGCGCCACGGGCGCACCGCGTGCCGCAGCGACGGCCACCCGAGCGTGACGAGCGTCCCGGTCATCACGAAGCGTCCGACGGTCGTCGAGATCGCCGACCCTTCCGCGCCTAGCGCGGGGGCGCCGAGGTGGCCGAAGATGAAGACCCAGTTGAGGACGACGTTGACCACGTTGCCGACGATCACCGCCCCCACGACGGGGCGCGTGACGTGATGCGCCTGCAGGCTCTGGCGGACGGCAACAAAGAGGAAGTACGGGAGGGTGGACGGGATCTGGATGCGCACCCACTGCGCGGCCAGGGGGATGACCTCGGGCGGCTGACGGAGCAGGCGCAGGAGCCACTCGGTGGGGAGGAAGCAGAGCGACGCGAAGAGCGCGACCCCGAGGGCGAGGAGGAGCCCACGCTGCACGCCTAACGCGACGTCGTCCTCGGCGCCGGCGCCCACGGCCTGCGAGACGACGGGATCGATCGCCATCACCACGCCCGCCCCGAACAAGGCGATGGTGATCCACCAGAAGTTGCCGAGGGCGACCGCGGCGAGGTCGATCGCGGAGACCCGCCCGACCATCGCCGCGTCCACCGTCCCCATGAAGTTGAGACCGACCTGCACGAAGACGATGGGAAGGGCCAGTCGCGCCACGTCGCGCAGCTCACGACGAGTCGGGATGCGCAGGGCACCCGAACGCACGTCC
Organism: Gemmatimonadaceae bacterium; assembly: GCA_046327755.1. Lineage (GTDB taxonomy): Bacteria > Gemmatimonadota > Gemmatimonadetes > Gemmatimonadales > Gemmatimonadaceae > SCN-70-22. The sequence goes on along the minus strand of JAXLXW010000003.1, from coordinate 389,441 downwards.
GCCCCCTGCTCACCCTCGTGCTCACGGGCGCGACCACGCCGTACGAGACGCAGCAGGGCGCCCGTCAGGCGCCCTGCTGCACTCCCGTCTCCCGTCCCCCGTCTCCCGTCTTCGCGCTATTCCCACTCGATCGTCGCCGGCGGCTTGGAACTCACGTCGTACACCACGCGATTGACCCCCTTCACCTCGTTGATGATGCGCGAGGAGATGCGCGCCAGGACGTCGTACGGGAAGGGATACCAGTCGGCGGTCATCCCGTCGGTACTGGTGACGGCGCGCAGCGCCACGACGTTCTCGTAGGTGCGATAGTCGCCCATGACGCCGACCGAGCGCACCGGGAGCAGGACGGCAAACGCCTGCCAGATGTCGTTGTACAGACCGGCGGCGCGAATCTCCTCGAGGTAGATCGCATCGGCCTTTTGCAGCACGGTGACCTTCTCCGCGCTCACGTCACCTAAAATCCGGATTGCCAGCCCAGGGCCCGGGAACGGGTGACGCCCGACCATCTCCTCCGGGAGTCCGAGTTCGCGTCCGACGTTGCGCACCTCGTCCTTGAACAGCTCGCGCAGCGGCTCGATGAGCGTGAACTTCATGTCCGGCTTGAGCCCGCCCACGTTGTGGTGCGTCTTGATCGTCGCGCTGGGCCCCCCCTTGGCGCTCACGCTCTCGATCACGTCGGGATAGAGCGTCCCCTGCACGAGGAACTCGGCGTCCTTCCCTGCCTCGGCGGCCGCATCCTCGAAGACGTCGATGAAGGTATGACCGATGATCTTCCGCTTCTTCTCCGGCTCCGCCTCGTTGGCCAACGCGGTGAGGAAGCGATCCTCGGCACGGACGGTGACGAGCTTGATCCCCAGGTGGGCGCGGAAGGTCCGCTCCACCTGCTCGCGCTCGTGGAGGCGCAGGAGCCCGGTGTCGACGAAGATGCAGGTGAGCTGGTCGCCGATCGCCTTGTGCACGAGTGCCGCAGCAACCGAGGAATCCACGCCACCGGAGAGGCCGCAGATGACGTGCTTGTCGCCGACCATCTGACGGATCTTGGCGACCTCCTCCTCGATGAAGTGCCCCGGGGTCCACCCCGGCTCGCACTTGCAGATCTCGAAGAGGAAGTTGGCGATGATGTCGGGGCCGCGGACGGTGTGATGCACCTCGGCGTGGAACTGGATCGCGTGGATCGGCTTCGAGGCGTGGCGCATGGCCACGACCGGGTTGTCGGCGCTGGCCGCGGTGAGCACGTAGCCCGGCGGAACGACGTCCACATGGTCACCGTGCGACATCCAGACCTGCGAGCGTTCGCCGGCGTCAAAGCCGGCGAACATCCCGGCCGTCTCCTTCACGGTGATCTCGGCGCGGCCATACTCGCGTCTTCCGCCGCCGGCGACCGTTCCGCCAGCCGCAAGCGCGATCCACTGCATGCCGTAGCAGACGCCGAGGATGGGGGCGACATCGAGGATGGCCGGGTCGAACGTCGGCGCGCCGTCGTCGGTGACCGAGGATGGTCCGCCGGAGAGGATGATCCCCGTCGGGGCCCATTCACGGATCCACTCGAGCGACCGTGTCGGGGGATGGATCTCGGAGAAGACACGCGCCTCGCGCACCCGGCGCGCGATGAGCTGCGTGAACTGCGACCCGCAGTCGAGGATCAGGATGCGGCTTCCGGTATGCGGCAGGCTCACGCGTCGTTCGATGCCTCGAAAGAGTGGACGTCCTTGAGCTTGAAGAAGTGCACTTCCTTGGTCTCCGTGTCGAGGATGGCGCCGCTCGGCTCGCCGTGCAGCCAGCCGCACCCCTCGCCCGGGTTCACGATCAGCGTGTCGCCACGGATCATCATCTCTTCCCTATGCGTGAAACCGTGCACGACCACGCCATGCGATTCCACCGAGCGGGGCGACGCATCGACGAGATCGTGGACGAGGAGGAAGCGCTGCCCCCCATCTCGAAGGAGTGCGGCGACTCGAAGAGTTCGAGCCCCATCCCCTGCTGGGCGAAGGCGCGAATGCCCTCGTGGTCGCCATCGTTGCGCCCGAAGACGCCGACCATCGGCATGTTGAGTTCGATGAACGGCTTGAGCGAGAACGGCGCGCAGAAGTCGCCGGCGTGCAGGACAATCCCGACGCCGCGCTTCTGCATGTACTCCAGCAACGACCGGATCGCGGGGAGGCGATCGTGGGTGTCGGAGAGAAGCCCGACGAGCATCAGGAGGTCCTCCAGGATGGGGATACCGTCTCGCGCCGCACGAGGTCCTCGTACGTCTCGCGCACCGTGATGACGGCCCAGCGATCGCCGTCGACGAGCACCTCGACCGCGCGCGGGCGCGCGTTGTAGTTCGAGGCCATGCTGATGCCGTACGCGCCGGCGGTGAAGAGGCAGAGGAGCGCGCCCGGTTCCACCGACTCGAGTTCGCGATCGAGGGCGAGGAAATCGCCGCTCTCGCAGATGGGGCCCACGACGTCGAAGCGCCCGCGCCCTTCCACCGCGTGCACCGCCTCGATGCGGTGATACGCGTCGTAGTGCGAGGGGCGCAGCAAGTCGTTCATCCCCGTGTCGGTGATGAGGATGTCACGCCCGCCGCTCCGCTTGCGATACAGCACGCGGGCGAGGAGGACCCCCGCCTCGGCCACCAGGAACCGTCCCGGCTCGACGATCAACTCCAGGCCCAAACGCTGGACAGCGGGGACGACGATCGAGGTGTACGCTTCGAGGTCGGCTGGAGCCTCGCCGTCGTACGGGACATAGAGACCACCGCCAATGTCCACGTGCTCGAGCGAATCGACCCCTTCGGCGCGCAGGGCGCCGATGAGTCCCTCCAGCCGTTCGATGCCGTGCCGGTATGCCGCCAGGTCGGTGAGCTGCGAGCCGATGTGCATCCCGATCGCGACGAGGCGCACGTTGGAGAGCGTCGCGGCAATGCGCGCCACCGCGTGCGCGTCGTCGAAGGGGATGCCGAACTTGTCGCCCTTCTGCCCCGTCTTGATGTACTCGTGGAACGTCTCGACGGTGATCTCGGGATTGACGCGGATCCCGACGCGCGCGACCGCGGACTGCTCGGCGGCCAGCGCGTTGAGGAGGCGCAGCTCCGCCTCCGATTCGATCGAGATCACATGCACGCCGGCGGCGATCGCCTCGCGCAGCTCCTGCGGCGACTTCCCCACCCCGCCGAAGATGATGTCCGGCGGCGCGAAGCCCGCGGCGCGGGCTCGAAAGAGCTCGCCCCCCGAGACGACATCGATGCGCGCCCCAACCGATCGCAGCAGCGAGAGCAGCCCAAGCGACGAGTTTGCCTTGCACGCGTAGTGGATGCGGTGCGGGACTGGCGAGAGCGCCTGCGACAGCCGTTCGAACTGGCGGCGGATCGACGACGCGCTGTACACGTACGCCGGAGTCCCCACCGACTCGGCGAGCCGGTCGAGGGGGACTCCTTCGCCGTGCAGCGTGCCGTCGACCCGGGCGAACGACGCCATCAGTAGGCCTTGGCCCAAATGACGGTGTGCTTGGCCGGCTCGCCCGTCACGAGGCAGGTGCTGGCGGCGCCATGCGTGAGGAACTCCGGCTCGGGGATGCAGCGGATCGTCGCCTTCGTCTCCTCCTTCACGCGCGCCTCGACCGCCGGGTCACCGTTCCAGCCGGCGTACACGAAGGCACCGTCGCCCTCCATCAGCTCCTTGAAGCGGTCGTAGGTGATCGCCTCGCGCACGCTGTTGGCCTCGCGACGCTCACGCGCGGCGTGCAGCATGTCGCCCTGCATCGTGGTCAGCAGCGTGGCGATCGTCTCGGGGAGTCCCGTGAGCGAAAGCGAGGTCTTCTCGCGCGTGTCGCGGCGGGCCGACATGCAGGCACCGTTGGCAAGGTCGCGCGGGCCGATCTCCAGGCGCAGGGGGACGCCCTGCAGTTCCCACTCGTAGTACTTGGCGCCGGGCTTCATCCCTTCGCGCGCGTCCACATGCACGCGGATGCGATCGTCGCCGCGCCCGCCCCACGTGGTGAGGTCCTGCTTCACCTGGTACGCCGCTTCGAGCAGGCGTGCGCGCTCCTCGTCGCTCTTCCAGATGGGAACGATCACGACCTCGATGGGGGCGAGGCGTGGCGGGATGCGAAGCCCGTTGTCGTCGCCGTGCGTCATCACGAGGCCACCGATCATGCGCGTCGAGACGCCCCAGCTGGTGTTCCAGGCGTACTCAATTGCGCCGGACTCGCTCTGGAACTTGAGCTCGAACGCCTTGGCGAAGTTCTGCCCCAGGTTGTGCGAGGTCCCCGCCTGCAGCGCCTTGTTGTCCTGCATCATCGCTTCGCACGAGTATGTGCGGAGTGCGCCGGCGAACTTCTCGCTTTCCGTCTTGAGGCCGGTGACGACGGGCATCGCCATCCAGTCCTCCATGAACTTGCGGTACACGCCGAGGATGAGACGCGTCTCGGTCTCCGCCTCGTCGTGCGTCGCGTGCGCGGTGTGCCCTTCCTGCCAGAGGAACTCCAGCGTGCGCAGGAAGAGGCGCGTGCGCATCTCCCAGCGGACGACGTTGGCCCACTGGTTGATGAGGATGGGGAGGTCGCGATACGACTGCACCCACTTGGCGTACATCGAGTAGATGATCGTCTCCGACGTCGGGCGGACGACGAGGGGCTCCTCGAGCTGCTTGCCGCCGCCGTGCGTGACGACGGCCGCCTCGGGGGCAAAGCCCTCGACGTGCTGCGCCTCCTTGTGCAGGAAGCTCTCGGGGATGAAGAGCGGGAAGTACGCGTTGCGATGCCCGGTGGCCTTGAACATGTCGTCCAGGGCGCGCTGCATGCGCTCCCAGATGCCGTAGCCGTTGGGGCGAATGACCATGCAGCCGCGAACGGGCGAGTAGTCGGCCAGTTCGGCGCGGAGCACGGTCTCGTTGTACCACGCGCTGAAGTCGGCGGCGCGGGTGGTCAGTTTCTTGTCGCTCATGCTTGGAGACGGGAGACGGGAGACGGGAGACGGGAGAGAGGGTCTCTTCCGATGCGAGAGTGGCGTGCGTTCTCTCGTCTCGTCACGGTCGGTCGTTTGCGCCGGTGGAGCGGGCGTGGTCGAACAGCCACGTCAGCGAGCAGACACTCTGATCGCCGCTGACGAGGTCCTTGAACTCCACCTCTTCGGAATCGCGATAGCGCTGCCCCGACGATGATCACGGCTCGCGCGCCAGCGCTGTTGGCCGCCTTGAACTGCTTGCCGAGCGCTTGGGCCTTCAGCGGATACTCGACGCTTGCGCCGAGCGCGCGCAGGCGCGCGGCAAGCTCGGTCGACGCGACGCGTTGCGTGTCGTCTACCGGCGCGACCCAGTAGTCGATCTTGGGTGAGCCGGAAGGCATCTTCCCGCGCGCCTTGAGCAGCTCGCCGAGCACGACGTCGCCCATCCCGAAGCCTAACGCGGGCATGTCGACGCCGCCGAGCGCCTGCAGGAGGTTGTCGTAGCGCCCGCCGCCGCACACGGCGCGGAACTCCCCCTTGGCGTCGAACAGCTCGAAGACGATCCCGGTGTAGTAGGCCAGTCCGCGGACGATCGTCAGGTCGAGCTTGAGGTACTCCCGCACGCCGTGCGCCTCGAGCAGGGCGCGATAGGCGTCGAAACGCTCCAGCGCCGCCGTCACCTCGGCGTCGCCGGCAAACTCGGTGCGCAACGCCTCGAAGTCCGACGCCTTCACGACCTCCAGCACGCGCCCGGCCGCGCTCGCCGTCACGCCGGCGTCCGTCATCTTCTTCACCAGCGCCTCGACCGGCTCGCGCTCGATCTTGTCGACAGCGGCAAAGACGGCACCGATGGCCTCGTCAGGCACGCCGAGGCCGCGCACGAGCGCCGTCAGCAGTCGCCGATCGGACACGCGCGCGACGACGTCATCCGGCCCCAACCCGCACGCCCGCATGATCTCGCACGCCACCGCGAGCAACTCGGCGTCGGCCGCGACGTCCGATTCGCCGAAGATGTCGACGTTGAGCTGGAAGTGCTCGCGCAGGCGCCCTTCTGCTGCCGCTCGTAGCGGAAGAGCTGGGGGACGGAGAACCAGCGCACCGGCTTGCGCAGCGCGTTGGCGCGCGCGGCCACCATGCGGGCCACGGTCGGGGTCATCTCGGGGCGCAGCGAGATCTGGCGCCCCCCTTGTCCTCGAAGTTGTAGAGCTGCCCGACGATCTCGTCCCCGCTCTTCTTGGTGTAGAGCTCGAGGGGTTCCAGCGGGGGGCCGTCGTACTCGACAAAGCCGAAACGCCGCGCCACGTCGCGCCACCGCTCGAAGAGCCAGGCACGCTGGGCGAACTGTTCGGGGTAGAAATCGCGAAAACCTGGAAGTGCTCCGGTCGACATTGGGGAAAGCTACCCGGCCAGCGGATCGACCTGCAAGCGAGCCATCGCATCGCCAACGGTGTGGAACGAGCCGGTGACGAGCACTGTCGCGCCGCGCGCGCGTGCAAGCGCCAGTGCGCGATCGAAGTCGTGCTCCGCGGTCGCCGCCCAACCGTGCCCGGTGGCGTACGCCTCCGCATCGGCGAGGCGCCAGGAGCGGCTGCGCGGCGCGGTGGGGGCGTCGGTGAGGACGAAGTGCGAGACCACCGGGGCCAGGGTCGACATCACCCCGCGCCAGTCCTTGTCCTCCAGCACGCAGAGGAGCGCGGCAACCGGCGCTGCCGGTGCGACGTGTCGCAGCGTGCGCGCAAGGACGGCGGCGCCGTCAGGGTTGTGCGCGACGTCGAAGATGTACGGCGGCGCCATGTGGAAGCGCCCGGGAAGACGCACACGATCCAGCGCCTCAGCGGACCCTTCCCATCCGCTCCAGTACGGCGCGCCGGCCGCGCGCAGCATGAGGAGGGCGAGCGCCGCATTCGAGGCCTGGTGAGCCCCCGCCAGCGGGGTGTGCAGGCGCCGGGGCCCCCATCCACGTCGAGGACGAACGACGTCCCCGTCGCCCCGACCGTGACGTCGCGCGGCGGCGACTCGCGCCACACGCTGACCAGCTGCGAGGCGCCGCGCTCACGCGCCAGTTCGCCCAGCAGGGCGTCGATGGTCGGGTCGGGCTCACCGCTGGCCGCGGCGACGCCGGGCTTGAAGATCCCCGCCTTTTCCGCCGCGATGGCCTCCCGCGTGTCGCCGAGGTACTCGACGTGGTCGATCCCGATCGACGTCACCCCGGCCACGAGCGGCCTAACGACGTTCGTGGAGTCGAGGCGTCCGCCGAGCCCCGTCTCGATGACGGCCACGTCGACGCCGGACTCGGCGAAATACTGGAAGGCCATCGCGGTCGTGGCCTCGAAGAAGGTCGCCCCGATACGCTCGACCTCCGCGGTGCGTGTCGTGATGAAGTCCACGATGTACGCCGGATCGACGGCGACACCGTCGATCACGAAGCGCTCGCGAAAGTCGACGAGGTGTGGTGACGTGTACTTCGCGGTGCGCAGCCCGCGCGCCCGCAGGAGCGCCTCCAACGTGGCGCACACGCTCCCCTTCCCGTTGGTCCCGGCAACGTGGAAGCAGGGGATGCGGTCCTGCGGATTGCCGAGGGCGGCCAGCAGCGCCCTCGTCCGCTCCAGGCCAAACTTGCTCTTGCCGGTCGTGCGTGCGAAGAGGTACTGGAGGGCCTCCTGGTAGGGCCCCGGGGCGACGCTCAGGTCGTCGCCCACGCCGCGGCTGCGGGCTTGCCGCTCATGTGTCGCAGCAGCCGCCCGACCGTCTGCCTCAGATCCTTGCGGTGCACCACGATGTCGAGCATCCCGTGATCGAGCAGGAACTCGGCGGTCTGGAACCCCTCGGGGAGATCCTGCCCCAGCGTCTGCTTGATCACGCGCGGCCCCGCGAAGCCGATCACGGCCCCCGGTTCGGCGATGATCGCGTCCCCGAGCATGGCGTAGCTGGCGCTGACGCCCCCGTGGTGGGGTTCGTGAGGATCGAGACGTAGGGAATGCGGCGCTCCGCCAGCTGCGACAGGACCGCCGACACCTTGGCCATCTGCATCAGCGAGAGCACCCCTTCCTGCATGCGCGCCCCGCCGGACGCCGAGATGACGATGAGCGGGTGCTTGCGCTCGAGCGAGCGCTGGGCGAGACGGGCGATCTTCTCCCCGACGACCGAGCCCATCGAGCCGCCCATGAAGGCGAAGTCCATCACGCCGAGGTTCACCGGCATGTCGCCGATCGTCCCGGCGACGGTGAGGATGGCGTCCGTGTCGCCGGCGTTGGCCCGCGCCTTCTTGAGGCGCCCTTCGTAGTCCGGGAAGCCTAACGCATCGACCGACTTGAGGTCGGTCTCCGTCTCCTCCCACTTGTCGTCGTCCAGGAGGATGGTGACGTACTCCACCGCGCGGATCCGGCGGTGGTAGTCGCACTGCGGGCAGACGTTGAGGTTGCGGGCGAACTTGTCGTGGATGTCCGTGTGCCCGCACGCCTCGCACTTCTCCCACACATCGGGGGGAATCTCGAGGCGCTCGCGCCGGGGCTGCCGCGGCTTCTTTTCCTTCCGGAACCAGGCCATAGGGGAGAAAAATGGGGGCGCGGAACCGGGCGGGTAGGGGGATGCCCCTCCCCGCCACGATCGCGTCGCTACCGCCGCAACCCGATCGGGAGGGCGTCCGCCTCGCCGCGTCCTTCCGACGAGATGCGCACCAGGATGCCGATGGCGATCCAGCACGCGAGCATGAACGACCCGCCGTAGGAGAAGAACGGGAGCGGGATCCCGGTGATCGGCATGAGGTTGAGCGTCATCCCCACGTTCTCGATCACGTGCACCAGCCAGCTGCCTAACAAGCCGAACGCCACCAGCGACGAGAACGAGTCGTTCGCGCGCGAGGCCACGCGAATCACGCGCAGGAAGAGGAGAGGAAGAGCGCCAGCGCGACGGACACGCCAATGAAACCCATCTCCTCGCCGACCACCGCGAAGATGAAGTCGGTGTGCTGCTCGGGGAGGAACGATCCGCGCTTCTGCGTGCCGAGCGTGAACCCCTTCCCCAGCCATCCCCCCGATCCGATGGCGATCTTGGACTGGATGACATGATAGCCGGAGGCCTTGGGGTCCTCCGACGGATCGAGGAAGACGAGGAGTCGCGCCTTCTGGTGCGGGGCGAGCTTCTCCCAGAGGATGGGCGCCAGCACCCCCATCGCCACGTTGGTGACGATGAGGACGACCCCCTCGACGACGTACGGCTTGTACCAGAGCACGACGGCGATGAGGATGAGGAACCAGGCCCCCCACGCCACGGTCTTGTACGACAGGACGAGCGAGATGGCGGGCGAGGCGGCCAGCAGGAGGAGCGGCCCCGACACGCCGGACCAGAAGAGCATCGCGAAGAAGATCCCGACGAAGACCATGCCGGTCCCGAGGTCGGGTTGCGCCATCACCAGGAGCCACGGGACGAGGACCACGAGGCCGGGGCGCCACAGCTCCAGCAGCGACTTGGGGGCGTCCCGGTTGACGGCCAGCACCTTCGCCAGCATCAGCACGACGGCGACCTTCGCCAGCTCCGCCGGCTGCCCCAGGCGTACCCCGCCAATGGTCAGCCACCCCTTCATGCTGGCAGCGGTCCCCGCCCCCGACCCGAAAACGAGCGTGATGAGCAGGAGGAGGCATGCGAGGATGTAGCCGGGCCAGCTCACCCACTCGATGAGGCGCACGGACGCCCGGCTGAGCACCCACGCCGAGACGAGGGAGACGACGAACCACCCCAGCTGCCGCTCGTAGGCCGAGGCGACCGCCGGCTGGATGACGTCGGTCTGCCCCGCCGAATAGACGATCGCGATCCCGTACGCCGACAGCAGGAGCGCAATGATGACCAACGGGTAGTCGGCGAAGACGCGCTTGATCAATTGTCGCCCTCGACGTTCAACGGCTGGATCGCGGGGCGCTTGAGGTAGTGCTCGACGACCTTCGACGCGATGCGCGCCGCCGCGTAGCCGTGCTGTCCCTGCCAGAGCATCACCGCCACGACGATCTTGGGGTCATCCTTGGGCGCGAAGCCGACGAACCAGGCGTGATCCTTCTCGGTCTCGTTCTGCGCGGTCCCGGTCTTCCCGGCGAGGATGACCCCCTCGATCTGCGCCGATGCCGCGGTGCCGCGCCCCGAGACCACATCGGCCATCGCATCGCGCAGCCCCGCCAGCTGCTTCGCGTTGAGGTCCAGGATGCGGACGCGATCGGGATTGCGCTTGACGACCTCCGGGCGCGCCGCCGAACCATCGGTGGCCAGCGCGGTGTAGAACCGCGCCATGTTGAGGATCGTTTGGGTGTTCTCGCCCTGCCCGATCGACAGGTTGAGCGTCACGGCGTTGCTCCACCCCTTGGCACCGTATCGCTTGTTGAAGTAGTCCACCGCATACGGCCACTGCGGTGTCGTCTCGTTGGGCAGGTCGATCCCGCTCTTCTCGCGGAAGCGCAGCTTGACCCCGCCCGCCAGCATCTTGGACAGCGACATGCGCAGCCCCAGCTGGTAGAAATACACGTCGCAGGACTTGGCGATCGCCTGCGAAAGCGTCACCGCGCCGTGGCCGTTCTTGTCCCAACAGCGGAAGTAGCGATTGCCGAAGGTGTAGCCCCCGGTGCACGGCTGCGGCATGCGCGTGTCGAAGTCGACGAGCCCCTCCTCCATGGCCATCGCCGCCGTCGCCAGCTTGAAGGTCGACGCGGGAGGATAGCGTCCCTGCATCGCCTTGTTGTACATCGGCCGCCGCGTGTCTTCGGTCAGCTCCTTGTAGTACGCGGAGGAGACCCCGCCGATGAACCGATTCGGGTCGAACGTGGGGGCGCTGTGAATCGCCAACACCTCGCCGGTCTTCGGCTCGAGGGCCACCACGCCGCCGACGAGCGAGTCGCCGAAGTAGCTCGCCACGAAGCGCTGCAGGTCCAGGTCGATGTTGGTCTGCAGTCCCGGGGCGGCCTCGGCCGGGCGATCCGGGCGCGAGCCGGCGTCGCGCACCACGCGCCCGCGCGCGTCCACCTCGACGAAGCGCGATCCTTCCGTCCCCCGCAGCTCACGCTCGTACTGCTGCTCGAGCCCCGCGCGCCCGATCTGCTGTCCCGACTTGTACGCCTTGTACTCCGCGGAGTTCAGCTCGGAATCGTTGATCTCCGCCGTGTAGCCCACGAAGGCCGAGACGACCGGACCATCGGGATAGCGCCGCTTGGGCGTCGCCTCGATGATGAGGCTCGGGAACTCGGTGCGGTGTTCCTCGAGCACCGACACCTGGTCGAACGACGCGTCGGCGAGGACGACCGTGGGGCGGTTGGGATCGCGCTTGAGGCGACGCACCGCCGACTGAATGTCGCCAGGTGCAAGGTCGATGATGGTGGCCAGCCGCTCCAGCGTGGCCTGCAGCGAGTCGGCGCTCGGCGCAAGGATCGACACCGAGTAGCCGGGCACGTTCTCGGCGATGATCTGGCCGTGGCGGTCGTAGATCATCCCGCGCGCCGCCGGGATCGGGACCTCGCGCAGCCGGTTCTTCTCGGAGGACAGCTGGTACGACGCGCTCTCGAGTACTTGGGCGCGGAAGAAGCCGGTGGCGAGCGCGACCAGCGAGAGCGTGACCAGGACTGCGGCCAGCCGGCCGCGCCGCTGGATGTCGTTCGGGTGCAGGCTCATGTCTGCCTCTGCGCGCGCTCAGGAGGCGGGAGCTTCGAGCATCCCGCGGAACAGGAGGAGGACCAGGACGCCGGTCACCGCGGTGAGCGCCGCCGCAAGCGGCGACCACAAGGCGACCTGGGTGGCCATGTCATACACCCCTCCCTGCCGCGCGGCGAGCACGAACAGGACGTCGAACGCCCATTTTCCCACAAAGAAGAAGAACGCGTGGAGGAAGACGTTGTCCGAGAAGAAGACCGCCTTGAGCCACGACGCGCTGAATCCGACGAGCGTCATCGCCAGCGCCGACGCGCCGAACGTGGCGGGCGCGAGCGAGTCGGCCACCAGGCCGAGGGCGAAGCCGATGAGCGCGGCCACGCCCGGGCGGACGCGCACCGCGACGAGCAGGACCGCGACGACGAGGAAGTCCATCGAGACGCGCCACCCCAGCAGCGGACGCAGGAAGTAGTGCATCGCGATGAGCGCGACGAAGAGGAGCGCGGTGCGAAGTCCTCGCTGCATCTAGCGGGCCTCCGCGTCGTATCGCGCCGCGCGGACGTATCGCGCCGCGCGGGCGCATCGCGCCGCGCGGACGTATCGCGCCGCGCCGCCGTGTCGCCCCGTGCGCGCAGGGTATCGCCCTTGGCGCGGAGTGAGTCGCCGGCGAGCGAGTCGGGGCGGGCGATCCCCAGGACGGTCTTGAGCGAGTCCATCTGGCGCTGACGCAGCGCCGTCGCAGCGGCCTGCAGGCGAGCCAGCGAATCCCCGCTGGCGGCGAGGGCCCGAGCGGCCGCCTCGGCGCGCTGCACGCCGGTCCACGCACTGTCGAGCCCCCGTCCGCGGCGCGTTGCGGGGCGAGGATCATCACGTTGCTCACGTCGGGAGGATACACGGCGGGACGCACCAGGTAGGCGCGGGACCACACTTCGTTGGTCTGCTTGAGCTCGTTGAGCACGACACCGATCGGGATCCCGCGGGGATACACGCCGCCGAGACCGGAGGTCGTGATGAGCGTGCCGGGCTTGAGTGCGTCACGGAAGGCCACGCCGCGCATCTCGAGGAGGAAGCGCTCCGGTTCCTCGCCCAGGTGCGGGCGCACGATGCCGAAGGCGGAGCCGTCGGCGGCCATGGCGCTGGCGCGGAAGTCCGGGTGCGTCCAGAGGATCGCCACGCTGCTGCCGGGATCGACGGTCGTGACCTGCCCGACCAGCCCGGCCGGGGCCACGACGCCGGCGCGCACCTTGACGCCGGCATTGCTCCCGCGCGTGAGGAGGAGGACGTGGTCGTCGCCGTTCCCCTGCCCGTGCAACGCCTCTGCCGCCACGAACCCCCATTGCAGCTGGCGCGACAGGTGCAGCAGGCCGCGCAGCTGCTGGTTCTCCAGCTCCAGGGTGCCTAACGCGGCATTGCGGAGGGCGAGCGAGTCGAGGCGCGTCGTCACCCCCTCGCGCTCGGCGAACGCGGTGCGCCCGCGCTCGGCGCGTTCCTGCAGGGCGAGGAGCGGCGCGACGACGGTGCGGCGCAGCGACGACGCGATGGCGTCGCGAATCGGGAGCGGGAGGACGGTGGCGAGCAGGGCGAGGAGGGCGCAGACGGACACCAGCGCCGTATCCGCGCGCGAGCCCGAGCGCGCAGCGCGTGCCATCGCTCCGCTCCTACGAGGAGAGGACCGACCAGTACTTCTCCTCGTCGTCGAGGATGCGGCCCACGCCGCGCACCACGCAGGTCAGCGGGTCCTCGTCGACGTGGATCGGGAGCCCCGTCTCCTGGCTCAGGACGACGTCGAGGCCGCGAATCAGCGCCCCGCCCCCGTCATCACGATCCCGCGATCGACGATGTCGGACGACAGTTCGGGCGGGGTGATTTCGAGCGCGCGGCGCACCGCATCGACGATCTGCTGGATCGGCTCCTGGATCGCCTCGCGGATCTCGGACGAATGCACCCGCACCGTCTTCGGGATGCCGGAGACGAGGTCGCGCCCCTTCACGTCCATCTCGCGCTCATCCCCCACCGGGGCAGCCGACCCGATCTGGATCTTGATCTGCTCCGCGGTGGGTTCGCCGATCAGGAGGTTGTAGTTCTTGCGCATGAACTGCACGATCGCCGTGTCGAGCTCGTCGCCGGCCGTGCGGATCGACGTGTCGCTCACGATCCCCGAGAGGGCGATGACGGCGATCTCCGTCGTGCCGCCGCCGATGTCGATCACCATGTTGCCGGTTGGTGTCTCGATCGGGAGCCCGACGCCGATCGCCGCCGCCATCGGCTCGGCGACCATGAACACTTCCTTCGCGCCAGCGCCTAACGCGGAATCGCGCACGGCGCGCCGCTCGACCTCGGTGATCCCCGACGGGACGCACACGATGACGCGCGGCTTGATCTTGAACATGCGGTTCTTGATGATCAGCTCCAGGAAGTACCGGAGCATCTTCTCGGTGACATCGAAGTCGGCGATGACGCCGTCCTTCATCGGGCGGACGGCGATGATCCCGTCCGGCGTGCGCCCGAGCATGCGCTTGGCCTCCAGCCCCACGCCCTTCACCCGCTTGGTCTCGCGGTCGATCGCGACGACCGACGGCTCGTTCAGGACGATCCCTTCGCCCTTCACGTACACCAGCGTGTTTGCCGTTCCGAGGTCTACGGCGATTGCATTGGCGGGAAAGAGCTTACCCGCCGTGAGGGAGGGCCAACGCATGTATGTGGAAATCCTGACGCCCCATTGGGGCGCCGGTAGTCAGGAGGGGCGACGCGCTCGGCAGGATAAGCTAGCGGTGGACCTGAGGGGGTGCAAGGCATTGCCATATCACAACCTACGCGGGTGCTCGGACACGGCGCGGCGCACCCGGACCCTTCCGTTTTCCCCCTCGCGCCTCCCTGAGCGGCACGAAATGCCGCCCGACCGAGCGCTTCGGAATGCAGTCCATCCGCCACTGGCGCGGCGAGGTGACCTCCCGCCTCCCCGCAAGCGCGCAGCCGAACCTCCGGCCAGGCGGCGACTATTGTCCCGCTTGAACCCCGGTGCTCCCGAACCCGCCGCTCCCCCGCGCCGTGTCATCGAGCGACGACGCCTCCTGCAGCAGCGGCGCCTCGAACCGGGCGAAGATCAGCTGCGCGATGCGGTCCCCGCGTGCGATGGCGAGCGGCTCGTTGCCCAGGTGCAACACGATGATCTTGAGCTCCCCGCGATAGTCCGGATCGATGGTTCCCGGCGTGTTCGGGAGGGTGAGACCGTGCTTGAGCGCGAGACCAGAGCGCGGCCGCACCTGCATCTCCACGCCGTGCGGCAGGGCGAAGGCGAAGCCGGTGGCGACGGCGCGCCGCTCGCCAGGTGCAAGGACGAAATCGGGCTCGCAGGAGCAGACATCATACCCCGCGCTGTGGCTCGTTTGTCTCGAGGGGAGCGGGAGGTCGGGATTGTGCGGCAGGCGCTTGATGCGCACCGTCAGGGGCAACGCGTCCGGAGGCATGGCAGTTCGCAGGTTGGCGACACGGAAAGGTACGGGCGTCGAGCGCGGAAGACGAGACGAGGCCCACGCCGCGGGCGCGTGCAACCGGTCACTCGCGCCATCGGGCAGTCGCGCCATCGGGCACGAGAGGCGTCGCGGCGCCGGGCGCAACGCCCGGACGAGGACGGGCCTACGCACGAGGGGCGGGAGCCGAAGCCCCGCCCCTCGCCGCTGCCTGACGTCCCCGCTCAGGCCACGAACTGCGACGCCTCGTGGTACTCCAGCCCGAAGGCCTCGGCCACGCCCTGGTACGTCACCTTGCCGTCGAAGGCATTGAGCCCCTTGAGCAGCGCCGGGTTGTCGCGCAATGCCTGCTTCCACCCCTTGTTCGCCAGCTGCAGCGCGTAGGGGAGCGTGGCGTTGGTGAGGGCCAGCGTCGACGTCCGCGGGACGCCGCCCGGCATGTTGGCCACGCCGTAATGGATCACGCCGTCCACGACGTAGGTCGGGTTCTCGTGCGTGGTCGCGTGGATCGTCTCCACGCACCCGCCCTGGTCGATCGCCACGTCGACGATGACGGAGCCCGGGCGCATGCGCTTCAGGTCCTCGCGGCGAATGAGCTTCGGCGCCTTGGCCCCGGGGATCAGCACCCCCACCACGAGGTCGGCCGTCGCGATCTGCTCGAGGACGTTGTGTCGGTTGGAGTGGATCAGCTGCACGTTGGCCGGCATGACGTCGGACAGGTAGCGCAGCCGCTCGAGGGAGATGTCGAGGATGACGACCTTGGCCCCCATCCCCGCCGCCATCTTCGCGGCGTTGATCCCCACGATGCCGCCGCCGAGGATGACGACCTTGGCCGGCGCCACGCCCGGGACGCCGCCCAGCAGCACGCCACGCCCGCCGTACAACTTCTCCAGGTACTTGGCCCCTTCCTGCACCGCCATGCGCCCTGCGACCTCGGACATCGGCGTGAGCAGCGGGAGTTCGCGGCTCGGGAGCTCGACGGTCTCGTAGGCGATGCACGTCGCCCCGGACGCGAGGTGTGCCCGGGTCAGTTTTTCGTCAGCTGCAAAGTGGAAGTACGTGAAGATGGTCTGCCCCTTCTTCATGTGCGCCCACTCACGCTCGATCGGCTCCTTCACCTTCATGATCATGTCGGCCTTGGCCCACGTGGTGGCCGCGTCCGGCGCGATCTGCGCGCCGACCGACGTGAAGTCGCTGTCGTCGAAGCCGCTCCCTTCCCCGGCTCCCTTCTCGATGAGGACCTGGTGCCCGGCCGCGACCAGCGCTTCGGCGCCGGCGGGGACGAGGGCGATGCGGTTCTCGTTCGTCTTGATTTCCTTCGGAACGCCAATGAGCATGGTCGTAAGGCTCGTGTCGATTGGTGGAACTCAGGCCGCGCCCGGCCCGGGGCCGAGGCTCAGCACGGTTTGCAGGTCGGGCGCGAAGAACGCAGCGGCCATCGCCGCGACCTCCTCATCCCGAATGGCGTCGATCTGCGCCAGGACGTCGTCGATCGGACGATACGGCTCGCCGTACAACTCCGTCGCCGCCGCGCGGTACATCCGTGACGACGAACTCTCGAGCGACAGGGTAATCTGTCCCTTCATCTGCCCCCGCCCTGCCGCAACCTCCTCGGGGGTGAAGCCCTGTTCCGCGACCGCACGCATCTCGGTGCGCACCGCATCGATCGCCAACGGCGCATTCTCGGGCGCCGTCGCCAGGTAGACGCCGTGCGTCCCGCTGTCGGTGTGGTAACTGTGAAAGGAGGACACGGAGTACGCCAGTCCCATTTCCTCCCGTACGCGTTGGAACAACCGGGAACTCATCCCACCGCCCAGCAGCGTCGATGCCAGCGAGACGGCATAGCGCCGGGAGTCGCCGTAGCGGACGGTCGGGATGCCCAGGACGATCTGGGTCTGGGCCGACTCGCGCTCCACGTGGCGCACCCCTGGGGGGCGGCATGCGGGGGGCTGGACGGCGGGTTCGTCGTCGCCGTGCGGCACGTCCTCCCACCCCGTGTCGCGCAGCGCCTCGAGCAGGCGCCCGTGCTCGACGTTGCCAGCCGCCGCGACGACGATGTGGCGCGGCTGGTAGCCGCGCGCGTGCAGCGCCCGCAACTCGGCCACGCCTAACGACGACACGGTCTCACGCGTGCCCAGGATCGAGTAGCCGTACGGATGATCCCCCCACAGCAACTCGTTATGCAGCTCGAAGACCAGGTCATCGGGGGTGTCGTCGACCATCGCGATCTCCTCGAGCACCACCTTCCGCTCCAGCTGGAGGTCGGCCTCCCGGAGCGTCGGGGCGAAGATCAGGTCGCCGATGACGTCGGCCGCCTGCAGGAGGTGCTCATCCAGCACCCGCGCCTGGTAGGCCGTGTGCTCGCGCGACGTATAGGCGTCGAGCGACCCGCCCAGGTTCTCCAGCGACATCGCGATGTCCTTCGCGCTCCGCCGCCGCGTCCCCTTGAACACCATGTGCTCGAGCAGGTGCGAGACCCCCATGAGCGGTCGCGGCTCGTGCACGGACGCAATACGAACCCAGGCGCCGATCGAGACCGATCGAACGCCTGGCATGAACTCCGAAACCACGGTGAGGCCGTTGCCCAGCACGGTGCGCTGCACACCGGCAACGGCCTCCTGCATTGGACGATCCGTCAAGCGAACTCCCGGCTAGCGATCTCCGCGCCCGCCACGACGGCCGCGGTCACCACCACCGCTGCGGCGCGGGCCGCGGTCGCGACGTTCGCCGCGCTCGCCCCCTTCACCGCCCTCGCCTCCTTCGCCCCCCTCGCCAGCGGGCGCCTCTTCCATCCCTTCCGGCTTGGGGAGGAGCGCCTTCATGGAGAGACGGAGTCGGCCGCGCTCGTCGCGATCGATGAGCTTCACGGTGACGCGGTCGCCCTTCTTCACGACGTCCTCGGGCTTCTCGACGCGCGTGTGGCGCATCTCGGAGACGTGCAGGAGCCCTTCGACCCCGGCATGATCTCGATGAAGGCGCCGAAGGCGGTGACGGTCTTGACCGTCCCTTCGTAGGTCTCGCCCACGATGGGCTCGGCGGTGATCGCCATGACCATCTGGCGCGCGCGATCCATCGACTCGCCGCCGACAGCCGCAATGGTGACCAGCCCGGAGTCGTCGACCGTGATCTCGGCCCCCGTCTCCTCCTGGATCCCGCGAATCGTCTTCCCCTTGGGACCAATGAGGTCGCCGATCTTCTCGGGGTTGATCGTGAGCGTGATGATGCGGGGCGCGTACGGCGAGAGGTCCGGGCGGTGCGTGGCGAGCGCCTTGTTCATCTCGCCGAGGATGTGGAGGCGTCCCTCACGCGCCTGCGCGAGCGCTTCCTTCATGATCTTGAGGTCGAGCCCCTCGATCTTGATGTCCATCTGGATCGACGTGATCCCGTGCTCGCTCCCGGCGACCTTGAAGTCCATGTCGCCCAGGTGATCCTCGGTGCCGAGGATGTCGGTGAGGATCGCGTACTTCTCCCCTTCCTTGATGAGCCCCATGGCGACGCCGGCGACGGCGGCGCGGGTCGGGACACCGGCGTCGAAGAGCGCCAGCGAGCCACCGCAGACCGAGGCCATCGACGAGGAGCCGTTGGACTCCATGATGTCCGAAACGATGCGCAGCGTGTACGGGAACTCCTCGAACGGCGGGAGGACCGCCTGCAGCGCGCGCTCGGCCAGGTTGCCGTGGCCGATCTCGCGACGCGACGTGCCACGCACCGGGCGCACCTCGCCGGTGGAGAATGGCGGGAAGTTGTAGTGCAGCATGAACGACTTCGTCGTCTCGCCGGCGTCCTTGATGGAGTCCAGGCGCTGCACGTCCTCGGCGGTGCCTAACGTGCAGGCGACGAGCGCCTGCGTCTGGCCGCGCGTGAAGAGCGCCGAGCCGTGGGCACGCGGGAGGACCGACGTGTCGATCGTGATCGGACGGACCTCGGTCGGCTTGCGGCCGTCGACGCGGAAGCCGGTCGACAGGACCTGCGAGCGCAGGGCGTGGTACTCGAGGTCATCGAGCACGCCGCCGACGAGCGAGGCCCACTCGGGCTTCTCGGCGACCATGCTTTCCTTCACGGCGCGCTTCACCGCTTCCACGGCCTGCACGCGGGTGTGCTTCTCCTTCTGGTTGATCGCCTCGGCGATCTTCTTCTCGGCGGCCTTCTTGACCGCGTCGACGATTTCCGACGGCGTCTCGGTCCTGGTCCACGCCATCTTCTCGACGGTCTGCGTGGCGAGCAGTTCCTGCTGGACGCCGATGAGCTCCTTGATCCCCTTGTGCGCGACCGTGAGCGCGTCGAGCGCGTCACCTTCGCTGATCTCGTTGGCCCCGCCCTCGACCATCACGATCGAATCCGACGAACCGGCGACGACGAAGTCGAGGTCCGAGTACTCGAGCTGCTGGAAGGTGGGGTTGAGGATCCACTTCTCCTGGACGCGCCCGACGCGGACGCCGGCGATGGGGCCGAGGAAGGGGATCTTGGAGGCATTGAGGGCGAACGACGTCGCGATGAGGCCGAGGACGTCGGAGTCGTTCTCCTGGTCCGCGGAGATCGTGTAGACGAAGACCTGCACCTCGTTCTTGAACCCTTCCGGGAAGAGCGGGCGGATCGAGCGGTCGATGATGCGCGCCGCGAGGATCTCGTGATCGTGCGGGCGCCTTCGCGCTTGATGAAGCCGCCGGGGATCTTCCCGGCAGCGTACGTCTTCTCGCGATACTCGACGGTGAGCGGGAAGAACGGGAGGGGCGACTGATTGTCGCTGACGGTCACCGCGGCGATGACCATGGTGTCACCGAAGGTGACGACAGCTGAACCGGCGGCCTGCTTGGCCATGCGTCCGGTCTCGATGACGAGGCGGCGCCCCGCGAACGTCTTTTCCAGGCGTTGCATCATGTGTTGGACAGTGTCTCGTTAGAACACAAAACGCGCGGGCCCCGACGGGGCGACCGCGCGATTGCGTGATGAGCGACGTGTACTAGTGGCGGAGTCCGAGCTCACCGATGACCTTCCGGTACCCCTCAACATCACTGCGCTTGAGGTACTCGAGAAGTCGGCGGCGCTTTCCGACCATCTTCAGCATGCCGCGGCGGCTGTGATGGTCCTTCTTGTGGCGCTTGAAATGCTCGTTGAGGTAGTTGATGCGTTCCGTCAGCACCGCTACCTGAAGGCGCGTGGAGCCGGTGTCGTTTTCGCCGGCCTGGTACTTCGCGATCGTCGCTGCTTTTTCGAAAGCCATGTGATATATTCCGTGCGCGGTCCAACGCTCGTGCGCTAAGTCCTTTGGAGACACGCAACTTACACGAAGCGCCCATCACTGTAAAGGCGTCCCCTGAGTGCCTGAGCGCTATCTCGGAAAGTCGCTAGGAAAGTACCGGGTCGACGAGCTGATTGGCTCCGGCGGATTCGCGTGGGTGTACCGCGGATTCGACCCAGAACTCGAGATCCCGGTCGCGCTCAAGGTCCTCAAGCCCCAATTCGCCGGGGACCCCTCGTTCGAGGAGCGCTTCCGGCGCGAGGCGTCCACCGCCGCCAAGCTCCGGCACCCAAACATCGTGAAGATCTACGCCGTCGGCCGCGACGGCGACGCGGTCTACTTCGCGATGGACTTTCTCCCGCCGGACTGGCCGACAAGCTGGAGTCGGCCCCCTTCCTCCCAGAGGAATTCGTCGTCCGGGTCGGGATCGACGTGGCGCGGGCCCTCGGCTTCGCCCACCGCGAAGGAGTGGTTCACCGCGACATCAAGGTCGACAACATTCTCTTCGACTCCCACGGGAATGCCGTCGTCGCCGACTTCGGCATCGCCCGGGCTGTCTCGGAGCACACGAGCCAGACCGGGACGAACATGGTCGTCGGGACCCCGCAGTACTTCGCCCCGGAGCAGGCCCGCGCGAAGCCGCTGGATGGGCGCGCCGACATCTACTCGCTGGGCGTCTCCCTCTTCCGAGCCGCCGTCGGGCGCCTCCCGTTCGAGGGCGACGACTGGTACCAGATCGCCCGCCAGCACGTCGAGGACCCTCCCCCCTCGCCCCGATCGATCAACCCGGCGATCTCGCCGGCGTTCGAGCGCGTCCTCCTGCGCTGCCTCGCCAAGCACCCTGACGACCGTCCGGCGACGGGCGAGCAGCTCGCCGACGAGCTCACCGCGGTCCTGCACGCCCCGCAGGATGGCGGCGCGCGCACGTCCTACCTGTCGCCGTCCGAGACGCCGACGCTGGTGACGCCGCTCCAGCGCGTGAGCCAGCGCGCCGTCTGGCGACGCGCAGCCCCGATCACCGTCGTCCTCCTCGCCGTCGTCGCGACTGCGATCGCGCTCGCGTCCCGTCGCCAGAACGCCCCCGAGGTCGTCGCCGCAGCGGATTCCCTCCCCCGCGACACGACCCCTGCGGCCGCCCTCGCTGGCGACAGCACGTCGACCGACACGTCCGCACGCAGCGACTCGTCCACCAGGCCTGCGGACTCGCTTGCCCACACCACGCGCGACACCGCCAAGTCGAAGCCACCGGCAGCATCCATGGGGCGACTGGTCATCACGGCGCCGGCCAACGCGAGGGTGAGCCTGAACGGACAGGCGGTGGCGGACGGCTCGTGGCGCAGCGACTCGCTCAAGCCGGGCGAGTACACCGTCGCCGCCGCCCTCCCGGCAAGTGCAGGGTGTGACTGGGCGTCGGTCGAACAGCGCGTGCGGGTGCGCGCCGGCGCGCCGGCGTCGGTCATCCTCTCGCCGCGCTCGTGCGGTAGCATCGCCATCAACCTGCTGAACGTCGCCAACGGGGCGCGCTTCTCCGTCGTCTCGAGCGACGGTGCGATCAAGCTGGATGGCGCGCTGCCGCGGAGGGTGGGATCGTCGTCCCGGTGGGCGAGTACCGGGTGACCGCGCAACAGCCGCTGTGCGCGCCCTACACCAACGAGAGCGTCAGCGTTGCAGCTGACCGCAGCACGCGACTGACCTTCCGCGTCATCTGCGAGAAGCAGTAGGCCGCTGGCGCTACAGCTGCGACCCCGCCACCGCGCCTAACGCGGCACCGAGCACCACGCCCCCCAGAAGGACCTGCGCCGGAACCAGGCGGGGGGCGCCTGCTGCAGCAGCACGACGTGATCGGTCGTGACCGCCGTCGTCTGCCCGGTCACCAGCGCCGTGACGTAGCCGGCCTTGTCGACGCCAATCACGCGCAGCCGGGCCACCAGGATGTCGCGCTTGCGCGGATCCACCGCGATGCCGGACTGGCCACGCTTGATCCAGTGCTCGGTCCCCGAGCGAAACCCGAGCGTCGTATCCCCGACCGCCGCGATCTCGAAACGAACGCCCTTGAGCTGCGCGCCCGCGGGTCGCGCCCACGCCCCAGCGGCGAGCAGGACCACCGCGCACGTGCCCAGGAAGCGAAAGGTGCGTCGCATCATCGGAGGAAGGTCGTCACCAGGCCCTTGATGTCGTTGAACATGACGAGCGCAAACAGCAGGGCGATCGCCACCACGCCCACCCGCGCGATCATCTCCTGCGTCCGCAGGCTGAACTCGCCCCCTTCACGCGCTCGGCGATCCGCACCAGATCTGCCCGCCGTCCAGCAGCGGGACGGGGAGCATGTTGAGCACGGCGACGTTGATGCTCAGGAAGGCGAGGAGTCCGAGCAGGTCTTCCCACCCGTTCTTCGCCGCCTGAAACGACGTTCGCGCGATGGCAATCGGCCCGCCCAGCTGCTTGACGGAGACGTCCCCGACAAAGAGGCCCCGGACGACCTTCACCACCGCTCCGCCCATGTCCCATGTCGCATCCCACCCGGCACCGAGCGCCGGCCCGAAGGGGAGCTTCTCGCGCTCGGTGTACTGACGCGCGACCGCCCCGATGCGTCCCACCTTCACCGGTGCACCCGTCACGGCATCGACGTCGTTGCTGAGGCTCGGCGTCACCGGCACGGTGACACGCGCGCCGGCGCGCACCACCTCGAACGCGAGCGTTTGCCCGGCAGAAACGGAGACTTTCTCCAGCACCTCGCGCCAGCGCGCGACCGGCGTCCCCTGGATCGCGACAATGGAGTCACTCGCCTGCAGCCCTGCCAACGCGGCCGGGCGCCCGGCGATGACCGAGTCGATGACGGCCGGGCTGTGCGTCCGGCCGAAATGCATGATCACCCCCGTCGACACGCCCGAGGGCGAGGATGACGTTCATGATCACCCCGGCCGAGAGGATGAAGATCTTGGCCGGCAGAGATTTCGACTCGATCCAGCGATCGGCGGGGACGGGGTGCGGACCAAACGGGCGCATCGCGGCCGGATCGAACGGGATGGGATTCCATCCGCGCTGATGCCCCGGAACCTCCTCCGGCGCCTCTCCCCCGCCGCGCTCAGGTCCGTGTTCCCCTCGATGGCGGAGCCTCCTCAGCGTCCTTCGTTGCCATGGCGACGAAGCCACCGATCGGGAGCCACGACCAGCGATAGTCAGTCTCCCCCCACTTGAAACCGAACAGTCGCGGCCCCCAGCCGAAGGCGAAGACGGGGGCGTAGACCTTCGTGAGCTTGGCGGCGAGAAAGTGGCCGAGCTCGTGGACGAAGACCACGACCCCGAAGACCAGCAGAGGTGCGACGTACTTCAGCATGCGAAGCGATCCTTCACGTGTTGGCGCGCCGCCGCGTCGGCCGCGAGCAGCGCCTCCTTGTCCCCGCCGGGCACGGCGCGCAACGCGCCCAGTGCCGACTCGATGGCCGAGGAAATGTCCTGGAACCTGATGGCGCCCGCCAGGAACAACGCGACCGCCTGCTCATTGGCCGCGTTGAAGACTGCCGGCGCCGCCCCCCTGTCCGCCCCGCCGCCACCCCGAGCCCGAGCGCCGGAAAGTCATCGTGGCGTACCGGCTCGAACGTCAGCGGCGACGACGCGACCGGGTCGAACCGAGGTACCCCATCATCGGTGATTCGCTCCGGGTGCGTCAATGCGTAGAGGATCGGCAGCTCCATCGAGGGAACGCCCAACTGGGCCACGACGCTCCCATCGACGAATTCCACCATCGAGTGGACGATGCTCTGCGGATGCACGACCACCTGAATCCGATCGAACGGGACGCCGAAGAGGAAGTGCGCCTCGATGACCTCGAGCGCCTTGTTGGCGAGCGTCGCACTGTCGACCGTGATCTTGCGCCCCATGCTCCAGGTTGGGTGCTTGAGGGCGTCTTCCAGCGTCGCTTCGCGCAGCCGCTCCGACGGCCAGCCGCGGAACGGCCCCCCGGACGCCGTGATGATCAGTCGACTGACCTCCGTTCCCTGGCGCGCGGCGAGGCACTGCAGGATCGCCGAGTGCTCGCTGTCGACCGGGACGATGATCCCCCCGCCGACCTTGGCCGCCGCGGCGACCAGGGGGCCGGCGACGACGAGCGACTCCTTGTTGGCGAGGGCGACACGCTTCCCGGCGCGGAGCGCGGCCAGGGTCGCGTCGAGCCCCGCGGCGCCGACGATCGCGTTGATCACCGTGTCCACGGTGTCGAGCGTCGCCGCCTCCACCAGCGCCTCACGCCCGACCTTCCAGCCGGGGCGCACGGCGTGCCCGTCCTGCGCGAGAGCGACGTACCCCGGGCGCGTGGCCGCGACCTGGGCCGCGAGTTCCTCCGCGTTGGCGTTCGCCGTGAGCGCCGCCACGGCAAAGCGATCGGGGTGGCGCGCGATGACGCGCAGCGACGAGCGCCCGATGGAGCCCGTGGAGCCGAGGACGGCGATGCGTTGCAACTGACGGCTCACGACGTGGGGGTGGCGAGGGCGCCCGGCTGACCTGGAACGCGATCAGACCGGGGCGGCGATCAGGAGGCGCCCCAGGATCAGGTACGCCACCGGGAGGACGAAGTACAACGAATCGAGACGATCGAGGATCCCGCCATGTCCCGGCAGGAGCTGCGAGGAATCCTTCACTCCTGCCTCGCGCTTGAGGAGCGACTCGGCGAGATCGCCCACCTGCGCCGCGCCCGAGATCACCAGGCCAAAGACCAGCGCCGTCCACGGGGCCAGCGCGAGCTGCGAGTACGGGCGCAGCACGTACAGGTTGTACGCATAGGCGGCGAGCATCGTGATGACGAGGGCGCCGATGGCACCGGCGCGTGTCTTTCCCGGGCTCACCGAGGGGATCAGCTTGGCCTTTCCCAGCGCACGCCCCACGAAGTACGCGCCGATGTCCGACGCCCACGTCAGGATGACCGGGAAGAGGACGAGCGCCGTCCCGGCGGCCGGCTCAATGACGAAGCGGTGGTGCCGCAGCGCGTAGCCGAAGGCGAGCATTCCCCCGGTGTACAGCGCGCCGAAGACGGTGACGGCGACCGACTCCAGCGGCCGCCCCCCACGCCGCGCGCCCAGATCGACGCGCCCAGCAGCGCGACGAAGATCGTGCCCCCACGGCCGCCGGCGACCGTAGCAGCTGCAATCGGTCGGCGTGCGCGAGGAGCGGGATGGCCGCCGCGAGCGGGATGCCTAACGCGTCCATGGGCTCGACGCCACCGTGGCGTGCCATGCGATACAGCTCCCACGCCCCCAGGCCGCCGGCCAAGCCGAGGAATGCCGCAAATGGCAGCTCCCCCAGCCACACCATTGCGATGGCCAGGGGAGCAGCGATGAGCGCCACGACGACGCGGCGCGCGAGTTCACCCATGCGGGGCGTGGTGTCGGAAGTGCCGAGCGTCGCCGCTCACACTTCCATGATCTCGGCTTCCTTCGCCTTCACGAACCCGTCGATCTTGGCGATGAAGTCGTCGTGCACCTTCTGCAGGTCCTTCTCGGCGTGCTTCACGTCATCCTCGGAGACGCCGTCGAGCTTCTTGAACTTGTCGCGCGCCTCGGTGCGCCAGTGGCGAATGGCCACCTTCCCTTCCTCGGCGAACTTGTGCACCACCTTCACGAGGTCCTTGCGACGCTGCTCGTTCATCGCCGGGAGCGGAATGCGGATGATGTTCCCCTGATGGCGGGATCGAGCCCCATGTCGGACTCGCGGATCGCCTTCTCGATCGCCTTGATCTGCCCCTTGTCGAACGGGGTGACGATCAGGAGGCGCGGTTCGGGCGACGAGACGTTCGCGACCTGGTTCATCATCATGTGCGAGCCGTACATCTCGACACGCAGCGTGTCGAGCATCGTCGGATTCGCCTTCCCCGAGCGGATCGTCGTGAACTCGTGCTTGGTGTTCTCGAGCGACTTTTCCATGTGCGCCCGAGTGTCCTTCATGATGTTTGCGATGGTGCTCATCGGACGATGGTCCCCACGCGCTCGCCGCGCACCGCGCGCGCAACGGCGCCTTGCTCGTGAATGTTGAGGACGATGAGCGGCAGCTTGTTCTCCTTGCAGAGCGTCACTGCCGTCTGGTCCATCACTCCCAGCTCCTCGAGCATCACGTCGCGGTAGGAGATCTGCTCGTATCGCTTGGCGCTGGGATCCTTCTTGGGGTCGGCCGAATAGACGCCATCGACGCTCGTCGCCTTGATGATGACCTCGGCCTTGATCTGGATTGCCCGCAGGGCTGCTGCGGTGTCGGTGCTAAAGTACGGGTTGCCCGTCCCCGCGGCAAAGATGACGACGCGTCCCTTCTCGAAGTGGCGCAGCGCCCGACGACGGATGTACGGCTCCGCCAGTTCCTCCATGCGGATCGCCGTCATCACGCGCGTGTCGAGCCCCTTCTTCTCCAGGACGTCCTGCAACGCGAGGGCGTTGATGACGGTGCCGAGCATCCCCATGTAGTCGGCGGCCACACGGTCCATGCCGAGCGCAGCGAGCTGCGTTCCGCGGACCATGTTGCCGCCTCCGATGACCAGCCCGACGCCGACGCCCGTGTCGGCCACGCCCTTGATCTCGTCGGCGAACTGATTGACGCGATTGAAGTCGAAGCCGGCCCCCTTGTCTCCGGCGAGGGCTTCACCGGAGAGCTTCAGGAGGATGCGACGGTACGGCGTGGGAGCATCAGTCACGCGTGATTACTCCTCACCCATCTGGAAGCGCACGAAGCGACGCACCTTCAGCGACGCCCCGACGCTCTTCCCTACCTCGTCGACGCGCTGCTGGATGGTCTTGGAGTCGTCGCGGACCCACGGCTGCTCGACGAGGACGATCTCGCCGAAGAGCTTGGCAACGCGCCCATCGACCATCTTCTGGACGATGGCGTCGGGCTTGCCGCTCTCCTTGGCCTGGGCCTCGAAGATCGCGCGCTCGCTGGCGACGAACGTGGCCGGGACCTCCTCGCGCGACGCGGCGACGGCGACGCGGGGACGCCGGCGGCCACATGCTCGGCGACCTCGCGGGCGAGCGCGCGACCTCGGCGCCGGAGGCGCCGGTGATCTCGACGAGCGCCGCGACCTTGTGGTTGAAGTGCACGTAGCAGCCTAACGCGCCGTCGGTCTTGAAGCGGGCGTACCGACGCAGCACGACGTTCTCGCCGGTCTTGGCCGACGCCGCCTTCACCGCTTCCTCGACCGTCTTGCTGGTGTCGGCGTGGAAGGGCTGGGCGAAGAGCTTCCTTCACCAGCGACGTGAACCGCCTCGTCGAGCGACTCGTCCTGGTGGACCTGCACGGCGAGCTGCTGGGCGAGCGCCCCGAACTCGTCGTTGCGGGAAACGAAGTCGGTCTCGGAGTTGACCTCGACGAGCGCGATGCTCTTGCCGTCCGGCGCGGACACGGCGACGATGCGTCCCTCCGAGGCGGCGCGCCCGGCGCGCTTCTCGGCCTTGGCGATCCCCTTGGTGCGGAGGATGGCGATCGCCTTCTCCATGTCGCCCTGGGCCTCCTCGAGCGCCTTCTTGCAATCCATCATGCCCGCGCCGGTGCGGCCGCGGAGTTCGGCGATGTCCTTCGCCGTGATCGGCATGCTCATGGTCGTTTCCTTCGAATCCCTGCGGATTCCATTCGGATCGTGAGAACGCCGCCGGCTGGGTGCCGGCGGCGCTGGTCAGTACTGCGTGGATTGGGCGAGTCGGCTCGACTCGCGCCGCGTCGGTTCGGGGGCGCCGGCATGGCCCCCCGCCCGTTGGTTCGTCTTACTCCGCGGCGTCGTCTCCGCCGGCATCACCGGCATCGGCCGCTTCGCCACCTTCTGCTCCTTCAGCGCCGGCTTCACCCGACTTGAGTCGGGCAGCGATCGCCTCCGGCTTGGCCCGGCGACGGCGCGGGCGGCGGCGACGGCGGCGCTCTTCTTCGCTCCCAGGCGCGGCGGCCGGCTCGAGGCCGCGGTCGGAGCTGTACGTGCTCTCCTCGGCGTCCTCTTCCTGCGAGCGGACCGGGGCCTCACGGCGCGCCTCGGCGATCGTGTCGGCGATCATGCGCGTGATGAGCTCGACCGAGCGAATGGCGTCGTCGTTCCCGGCGATCGGAACCGTGATCTGGTCGGGATCGGAGTTGGTGTCGCAGATGGCGACCATCGGGATCCCCAGCTTGTTGGCTTCGGAGACCGCGATGCGCTCCTTCTTGGAGTCGACGATGAACAGGAGCCCGGGGAGGCGCGCCATGTTCTTGATGCCCGACAGGTTCTTCGAGAGCTTGTCGCGCTGACGCGAAAGGAGGAGCTGTTCCTTCTTGGTGTAGTTCTCGAAATCACCACCGGCCTCGGAGCCCGCTTCGAGCTCCTTGAGGCGACGCGTCTGCTTCTTGACGGTCTGGAAGTTGGTGAGGAGGCCACCCAGCCAGCGCTCGGTCACGTGCATCGCGCTGCAACGATCGGCTTCGCCCTTCACGATGGCAGACAGCTGCCGCTTGGTGCAGACGAAGAGGACGTTGTCACCGCGCAGGATGACCTCGCGCACGAGCTTCTGCGCGAGTTCGATCTGCCGCAGGGTCTTCTGCAGATCGATGATGTGGATGCCGTTGCGCTCGGCGAAGATGAAGCGGCGCATCTTCGGGTTCCACCGGCGCGTCTGGTGGCCGAAGTGCACGCCTGCTTCGAGCAGCTGTTCGAGGGTCGGGGAGGACATGTGAGACCGTTGCGAATCGTTTGGGTTGGTCGACCCTCGCCGTCAGCGCTTCCTACGACCAGCGTGGCTGGCACCCGCGGAAGCTCAGGAGAGGTGCGATATGAACCAGGACGGGAGACGGGAGACGAGGGACGGGAGTGCTCGCCGCTGCGCGGCTCGCGGGACTCGCCGTGGAGAGGGCCGTGAGCTGCGGGCTTCGAGCAGTGGTCGGCGCCGAAGGCGCTGACCCTCCCGTCTCCCGTCTCCCGTCCCCCGTCTGTCGTGCTAGCGCTTGGAGAACTGGAAGCGCTTGCGGGCGCCAGGGCGCCCCGGCTTCTTGCGCTCGACCGCGCGGGCATCGCGCGTGAGGAGGCCGAGGTCACGGAGCTTGCGGCGGTACGACTCGTCGATGTCGACGAGGGCGCGGGCCACGGCGAGGCGAAGCGCCCCGGCCTGCCCCGTCTGTCCGCCCCCTTCCACATGCGCCTTGACGTCGTAGCGGCCGAGGGTGTCGGTCGCCGTGAACGGCTGCTGGATGGACGACACGAGCGTGGGGCGCGGGAAGTAGTCGCCGAGCGTACGGCCGTTGACGTCCCACTTGCCCGAGCCGGGCTTCACGTACACGCGGCAGACCGCTTCCTTGCGGCGGCCAACGGCGTGCATCTGCGCGTTCTCAGCCATCCCTACTCACTCTTGCTGTTGAAGGTCAACGCCGTCGGCTTCTGGGCGACGTGCGGGTGGTTCGCATCAGCGTACACACGGAGCTTGAGGCGCAGGACCTGGCGCGCCAGCGCCGACTTGGGGAGCATGCCGTGCACCGCCTTCTCGATCACGCGCTCCGGATGGGTCGCGATCATCTTCGAGAAGGGCGTGTACTTCTCGTGCCCCATATAGCCGGTGTGGCGGAAGTACTGCTTCTGCTCCGCCTTGCGCCCCGTGACCTTCACCTTGGACGCGTTGATGACAATGACGTTGTCACCCGTGTCCATGTGCGGCGTGTAGATCGGCTTGTGCTTGCCGCGAAGGATCTTCGCGACTTCAGAGGCCAGACGCCCAAGCACCATGCCTTCGGCATCGACGATGTACCACCGCCGGTCGATGTCCTTGGGGGTCGCGGAAAAAGTCTTCATGATCGGAAACGAATGACGAGTACGACGCTTGGGCGGTGCGCGCCCAGACGTGGCGCATCCAGCGCCGGAAGGCGCTTTTTGGCAGACATGCAACGTAGACAGGGCGTGAGGCCATGTCAACGGACCGACCGGCGTGAAATGCCGGTGGCACCGAGCTTTACCAGCGCCCGCCCGGCAGAGGGGGACCAAACGCATCGTGCCCCCGGATCCGTGGACCCGGAGGCACGCCGTGAACCTTTGAACTCAGCGGAGGCGGGTATCCGTTCAACGGACCCCGCCTCCGCGACGAGCGCGATCAGGTCCCCTTCAGGTTCGGATTGTTGTCCTTCTCGGTGATCGGGAGCGGGTAGCACGTCTTGTTGCCGATCGCCGGGAAGCCGGGCTTGAAGTACGCCGCGCCGGGGACCGGGATCCCCGTCATGGCGTTCGGGTTGCGGCGCCAGTCACCCTGCCGCTGCCCCTCGAGGTAGAAGTCGAGCGACTTCTGCCAGAGGAACTCCTTGAGGACGCTGGCGGCGTCGGTCGGGCCGGTGTAGGCCCCGACTCCGCCCGCCGTGCGGCGGGCCGCGATCAGCGCCAGCTGCGCCGTGGTCCCCGCCACTTCGGCCGCGATGTAATCGGCCTCGAGCTTGGACGCGACACGCACCGGGGTGTTGAACGCCGGGTACTTGTTCTGGATGAAGAAGGCACCCGTCGAGGCATCCTGCGGCGCGAGCGAGTGCTCGGTCGGCGTCTTGTACGAGACGCGCGAGTCCGGACGGACGCGGAACGCATCGGCGACGCCGATGGAGCCACGGTCCGACGTGAACTGCCAGAATCGGTTCCCGAGACGCGTCCGCTGGGCGAGGTTGTCGACCATCGGGAACGTGTACGAGAAGCCCGCCGGGACAGCCGCAGCATCGGCCGCCGCCTGCGCCCCGCGCCCCGCCTGCAGGTGCGCGCGAGCGCGACCGACGCGGGCGACGTTCGCCAGGGCGATCGCTTCCGCCGTGCCGTTGGCCGTGGCGATCGTGATCCCGTTGGTGAAGTTGGCCACGGCGGAGTCGAGCATCGCCGCCGTCGTCAGCGCTGGGCCACCATCCACCACGCCGGTGCAGAAGTCCTGCGCCATGATCACGAACGAGTAGCCGCGCCAGACCGCCGCGCGCGCATAGTTGATGTTCGTGGTCGGATTGGGCAACGCGAGGTCGAGCACGATCTTCGTCGAAGCGGCCGACAGCGAGATCGGCGCCCAGACGTCGCTCGCCAGCGACCCGTTGGACTCGTTGGTGTCGCGACGCCCGAACTCGTTGCGCGTCGGGAAGGTCTCGGCCACGATGCTCTCCCCGTTGAACCAGGAGGAGTACATCACCGACCAGCCCAGCGCGACGGCGAAGTTCTGCTGCGCCGACATGGCGAGCGTAGTCGCGTCCTTGACCGGGTCGAGCGCCGAAACGTCGACGACGTTCGGGTTCTCGACGGTGAGGAAGTCGGTGCAGCCTACGCTCGCAAGGACCGCGGCGGCACCCATCAGGCGCCCGAAGGCGCGCGTGTTTGTCGTCATGTTGGCCTCGCGTTAGAAGGAGAGGTTGAGACGGAGCAGCGCACGCTTCGGGTTCGGGAGCGTCAGGAAGTCCTGGCGCCCGGTCCCGAACGACGCGGTCGGATCGGTGACCACTTCGGGGTCTGCCCCCTCGTAGTCGGTCCACAGCGCGATGTTCTGCATCGCAAAGCCGATCGACGCGGTGCGCGTCCCGAAGAACTTCGCGAGGAGGCGCTGCGGCACGTTGTACGTCACCCCCAACTCGCGGAAGCGGATGAAGTCACCCGGCTGCAGGTACGCATCGCGCACCTGGTCCACCGTCGTCCCCGTGCCGTTCTGCTGCACGAAGGCGGGCTGCCCGGCCGTCGGGTTTCCGTAGCGGCGCAGGCGCTCGCGCGCCGTGAGCACCGTCGGGTCGAGGCGGCGGTTCGAGCGGACGAGCTGCGTCTCGCGGAAGTAGTCCGTGAGGTTGTTCAGCAGGAAGTCCTGCTTGGTGTCGATCAACGTCGCCACACGGAAGTTCTTGAACAGCGTGAAGGTGTTGCTCCACGACGCCTCGAAGGTCGGCATCGCATTGCCGACGACCTCGAACGTGTCGGCCACGGTGACGACGCCGGTGGCCTCGTTGATGTTCCTGATGCGCTTCGACACGAACGAGCCGAGCTGGTACCCCTCGGTGAAGCGGTTCAGCGTGCCGAACGGCGCGACCTCACCCAGGTCGATCAGCTCGTTATGCAGCGTGTTGAAGTTGACACGCGTCTCCCACTGGAAGTTGCGCTTGCGGAGCATCTCGGCCGTGATGCCGACTTCGAAGCCGCTGTTGAGCACCTCGCCGATGTTCTTGAACGGGTTGGCCTGGAAGCCAAGCGACGGCGGGAGCTGCGGCTGGAGGATCAGGTCGAGAGACGTCTTGTGGAAGTACGTGAGCTCGACACGCGCGCGATCGGAGAAGAAGGCGGCGTCGAAGCCGAGTTCGTACTCCACCCCGCGCTCCGGCTTGAGGAGCTTGTTGCCGGGGTTGAGCGGAACGCGCCCGCTTCCGTCGTCACCGCGGTGCCGACCTGCGACGCATACGGCGACGCCTGCAGCGTCTGCAGCGCGGCGCCGGCGCCCGGGGCGCGCCCCGTCGTCCCGTACGCCACGCGGGCGCGGAACGAGGAGAGGAGGTTCGTCTTGGGGAACCAGCTCTCGTCGGACATGACCCACGACAGCCCGACCTTGGGGAGGAGGATCGGATCGGTGTTCTGGCCGAAGGCCGAGAAGTCGTCGAGACGAGCGCCGGCCTGGAGGTAGATGCGATCGCGGTACGAGAGGCCGAGCTGCGTCAGCCAGCCGTACTGCCGAACCTCGGTGCGCGACTGCGACGACGACGTCGTCGAGGCGTTGCTGATGACGTTGGCCGAGTTGGTCACGAAGCCCTGGCCGGTCGCGCCGACGTTGTCGGTGCGGGTGGCGATGGCCTGGAAGCCGGCCGACAGGTTCACCTGCAGCTGGTTCTCGCTCCCGTACGACTTGTTGGCGTCGTTGATCCAGTCGATGGTGAAGCGCTGGATGCCGATACGGGTCTGCGTGTTGTTGCCGAGATTGAGGTCGCCGCCGTAGTTCGTCCCCGAGTTCTTCGGGAAGAAGCGCGTCGCCTCGTCGTTCAAGAGGTCGCCGCCCAGCGTGAAGCGCGACTTGAGCCACGACGTCGGCAGGTAGGTGGCCGTCGCGTTGAGGATATTGCGACGCGTGTCGAGCTCGTTCTGGATGGCCGCGATCGCGGCGACGCCGCGGTTGAAGCCGAACCAGCCGTTCTGCGACGGGACGCCGTCATCGCGACGCGTGGTGGGCGAACCCGGAGGGCGCCGCCGAGGTAGCCGTAGATGTTGTTGTCGTTGTCCGGGAGCACCGCCTTGGTGAGGCTGGACGTGACACCGGCTTCGAGGGTGACCTTGGCGTTCGGGATCCAGTTGAAGTTCGAGCGCCAGGAGTAGCGGCGGAAATCGTTGCTGGGAAGCGTGCCGATGGTGCGGTCGGCGGCCGCGGAGAGGAAGTAGCCGTAGTTCTGGCCACCGCCACGCCCGGTCCAGCCGAGGAGCTGGTCGGAGCCCGTGCGAATGCCGCCTTCACGCGTGAGCGGGTTGTCGCTGACGAGCGCGCCGACCGCCTTGCCGCGGCAGAGCGGATTGGCGCTGGTGGTGGCGACGAGCGCCGCGGTGCAGAGGCCGTAGTTGCTGGGCGGGGTCCAGTTGAGGTCCGCCTGGCCGTACTCGGCGCGCACCGTCTGCTGGAACGAGCTGGTGCCGGCGCGCCCCTTCTTGGTGATGATCTGGATGACGCCCGCCGAGGCGTCAGCGCCGTACAGCGTTGCAGCCGCCGGCCCCTTCACGACCTCGATGTTCTCGATGTCGTCGGGGTTGAGGTCGTTGAGGCGGTCCGTCAGCTGCCCGTTGAGGCCGAGGTTGACGGTGCCTTCATTGAAGCGCACGCCGTCGATGAAGATGATCGGCTGGTTGGAGAGCGAGATCGACGACGCGCCGCGGATGCGGATCGTGCGGTTGGTCCCGGCCGTGCCGGAGGCGGAGTTGACGGCGATGCCTGGCGCGCGCGACTGGAGCATGTCGTTCACGCTGTTGACGATCGCGTTCTCCTTGATCTCGGCCGCCGACACGGAGGCCACCTGCGCGGGCTGCGCGCGGCGCTCCTGGTTGCCGACGGTGCCGGTGACGACGAGTTCCTGCAGCGTCGTGACCGTCTTGGCCAGTTCGAAGTTCAGCGTCGCCGACCCATTGGCCGTCACGCGCACGGTATCGGAACCCGCGCGGAAGCCGATGCGGAGGACGCCCACCTGCACGACGCCGGGGCGCACGCCGACGAGGCGATACTCGCCGCGCGCGTTGCTCTGCGTCTCGAGGGTCGTACCGGTGACCACGATGCGCGCCCCTTCGAGCGGGAGCTTCGACTCGCGGTCGGTGATCACGCCTGTGACGGTTCCCGTCCCGGCCTGCGCCGCGGCGGTCCCCGCCAGCGCTACGACACCTGCCAAGGCGACGTAGAGCCTCCTGCGCCAACGAGAGAACTGTTGCATACGCCTCTCCTGGGGAGATTGGAAAAGTTCTGCACGAGCACCAGGGAAGCGCCCGCACAGGTGGTTACCAAACGCGTGACCCGCCGAATTTGTTCGGCGCGAGGTGCGACACGTGTGGTGACCGCGGTGTGGTCGAACGTCCGACGCGGGGGTGAGGCGCGGGTTCTGACCTTAGCTGAACTCTACAAGCACGGCGCCCTTCTCGACAGCCACTCCGGGTTGCACGAGGATCGCCTTGACTACTCCACCTGTGACGGACCGAAGTTCGTTCTCCATCTTCATCGCTTCCATCACGACGATCCCCTGCCCTGCCTCCACGGTGTCGCCGACGGCGACCTGCACGCGGACAATGAGCCCGGGCATCGGCGCGACGAGGGGGCGCGGGCCGCCGGCGGTGGCGCTGGCATTGGTGAGGTCGCGAATGGTCCGCATGCGTTCATCCAGCGCCTCGACCTCGAACCGATAGCCGTCCATCCACAGCGCATACTTCCCGCGCGCATCGCCACGCCGCACGGCGACGCGATGCATCTCGCTGCCGATGGTGACGAGTTGGATCGGCGTTCCCTCGACGTCGGCCAGGTGCGCCTCCACGCGCTCGCCCTCGACGCGCACGCCATCGGCTTCCAGGTCGACCTCGAGTCGCTCGCCGTTCACGTCGACGATGTACTTCACTCACACCTCCGGAACGAGGAGGCACACCGTTTCCACGTGTGCCGTCTGCGGGAACATGTCGTACGGCTGGATGCGCGCCACGCGGTACGACGGCAGTCGCGCGACGTCACGGGCGAGCGTGGCCGGATTGCAGCTGACGTAGACGACGCGCGGCGCACCGCTCGACGCGCCGCTTGCCGCCGCCTCGAGCAACGCGCAGACGCGCGCATCGACGCCGGCGCGTGGCGGGTTGAGGATCAGGACGTCGGCGGGAAGGTACTCGTCGAGCACATCCTCCACGCGTGCACAGATCGCACGAGACGGCGCCTCGAGGCGTCGCGCCGCATGCGTCGAGGCCTCCGCATCGAGCTCGATCGCGGTGACACGCGCGCCCTCGCGCGCGAGGAGGGCGGCGGTCTCGCCGATTCCAGCGTAGGCATCGACGACCGTCGTCGGCTGTTGCTCGCGCACCCACGAGACGACCTCGGCGTGCAGGAGCGCGGCCACCGGAGGATTCACCTGCTCGAACGAGGCGGCGGGACGCTCCGGCTCCACGTCGAGGACGTCGTGCGCGCGCCCCTCGACGTCGATCCATCGCACCACGCTGAACGAGGGGAGACGCGCCGCGAAGTCGCGAGCGTCCGCCCACGCCTTCACCCCTTCGAGGACGAAGGCCAGCGACTCGCCCGCCAGGCGCACCGCACCGCGCAGTTCGCCCCCTCGTGGAAGTGCTCCTTCGGCAGCCATGACCTCGCGCCACCCCGCGACGACGCGCGGGTGCGTGATGGGACACTCGTCGAGGGCAAAGACGCGGTCCACGTCGTCCCACTGGTGCAGCCCGGCGCGCCAGTGGCCGGCGTCGTTTCGAAGCGCCAGCGTGAGCTTGTTGCGATACCCCCACGCGTCGGGCGACGGAATGACGGGGGGCACCTCCACCGGCCGGTGCGCGATGCGGGCGAAGGCGTCGGCGACGATGCGCCGCTTGGCGTCGCGCTGCGCCTCGACCGTGAGGTGTTGCAGCTGGCAGCCCCCGCAGCGATCACGGTCATAGTGCCGACAGCGCGGCGCGACGCGATCGGGGCCGGGTTCGACGACGCGGCGGAGGCGGCCGTGTCCGAGGCGGTCCTTCCGGACGTACGTGAAGTCGGCGACGTCGCCAGGCGCGGTGCGCGGGACGAAGACCGCGAGACCGTCGACGCGGGCCACACCGGCGCCACCGGCGGCGATGGACTCCACGGACGCGGTGACGCGCAGCGGCTCGGCACCAGCAGCGGCTGCACCCGAGCGCGCGGGCGATCGCCCCCTTCCCTGCGCGCGCACTGAAGCGACGGTTGGCCACGATGCTAGCGCAGCCCTCGCGGCGCGCGGCGAGATGCCACCCATCGGCGGCCGACGACGCCGGCGACCTCCCGCCCGCTCCAGCGGATGCGTTCGCCCCATTCCCCCGTTCGTGTCGGAGGTGGCGGCACTCGCGGGACGGCGCCGTGTGGCACGATCGCGATCGGCGAGCAGCGCGGCCGCGATGGCGGCGGCGCGTACCCGGGCGCGCGGCGCGGTGGCGCCCACCAGGTCGGGGAGACGGCGCTCCAACCACTGGATCTCGATCGCCCCGCGACGGAACTCGTCGTCCTCCATGACGCGCAGGTGGAACTCGCGCGACGACTCGATCCCGACGATGGTGAGTTCGCTCAGCGCGCGGTGCATGCGCGCGATGGCCTGGTCGCGCGTCGCGCCCCACACGATCAGCTTGGCGAGCATGGGGTCGTAATGAAGCCCGACGGTGGAACCGGATTCGATGCCACCGTCCCACCGCACCCCGGGGCCTGCCGGCAGGTGCAAATACTCGATGCGCCCGGTGCTGGGGAGGAAGCCGTTGGCCGGATCCTCGGAGGTGATGCGGCACTCGATGGCCCACCCGCGCGGCGTGAGGTCGGCCGGAAACGGGAGCCGTTCGCCCGCTGCAATCCGCAGCTGCCACTGCACCAGGTCGATCCCGGTCACCAACTCGGTGACCGGATGCTCGACCTGGAGGCGCGTGTTCATCTCGAGGAAGTAGAAATCGCCATTGCGATCGAGGAGGAACTCGCAGGTGCCGGCGTTCACGTAGCCCGCCGCGCGGGCGGCGGCCACCGCGGTCTCGCCCATGCGACGCCGCAACTCCGGGGACACCGCGACCGATGGCGCCTCCTCGATCATCTTCTGGTGGCGACGCTGCACGGAGCACTCGCGCTCACCTAACGACAGCACCGTCCCGTGCTGGTCGGCGAGCACCTGGATCTCCACGTGCCGCGGCCCCTCGATGTACTTCTCGAGATAGACGGCGTCGTCGCCGAAGGCGTTCTTCGCCTCGCGCCGTGCCGCGTCGAGCGCGCCCTCGAGCTCCTTCGGCTCGCGCACCACGCGCATGCCCTTGCCGCCGCCCCCAGCGGCCGCCTTGAGCAGCACCGGATAGCCGAACGTCGCCGCAAGTTCGCCCGCCTCCCGGGCGTCGGTCAGCGCCTCGGTGGTCCCGGGGACGACGGGGACGCCGGCCCTGATGGCGAGCTGCCGCGCCGAGGTCTTTGACCCCATGGCGGCGATCGCCTCGGGAGGAGGCCCTATGAAGACGAGCCCGGAGTCGCGCACCAGGCGCGCGAACCATTCCCGCTCGGAGAGAAAGCCGTAGCCAGGATGGATCGCCTGGGCCCCGACCTGCTTCGCCGCCTCGACGATGCGGTCGCCGCGCAGGTACGACTCGCTCGACGCCGCCGGGCCGATGTGCACCGCCTCGTCGGCCTCGCGCACGTGCGGCGCCTGCGCGTCGGCGTCGGAGTACACGGCGACCGACGTGATCCCGAGCTCCTGACAGGCGCGGATGATGCGCAGGGCGATCTCGCCGCGGTTGGCGACCAACACCTTGGTGAACATCAGAAGACGAGAGGACGGGAAGACGAGAAGACGAGGGACGGCATCTAGAGCGGGAGGTTGCCGTGCTTGCGCGGCGGGTTCCTGTCTCGCTTGCCTTGCAGCGTCTCGAGCGCATCGATGAGGCGCGGACGGGTGTCGCGCGGATCGATGATGTCGTCCAGGAAGCCGCGCGAGGCCGCCACGTAGGGATTCGCGAACTTGTGCGAGTACTCCGCCACCCGTTCGTCCATCGCCTTCTGCGGATCGTTGGACTCGGCGATTTCCTTGCGGAAGAGGATCTCCACCGCGCCCTTGGGCCCCATCACCGCGATCTCGGCCGAGGGCCAGGCGACGTTGAAGTCGCCGCGAATGTGCTTCGAGCTCATGACGTCGTACGCGCCGCCGTAGGCCTTGCGCGTGATGACGGTGAGCTTGGGGACGGTCGCCTCGCAGTAGGCATAGAGGAGCTTGGCCCCATGGCGGATGATCCCGCCATGCTCCTGCGCCACGCCGGGGAGGAAGCCGGGGACGTCCTCGAAGGTCACGATGGGGATGTTGAACGCGTCGCAGAAGCGCACGAAGCGCGCGGCTTTCACCGAGGCGTTGATGTCGAGCACCCCGGCGAGCACCGCCGGCTGGTTGGCCACGATCCCGACGCTGAAGCCCCCAGGTGCGCGAACCCTACCACGATGTTGCCGGCGTAGTCCTTCTGGACCTCGTAGAACTCGCCGTCATCGACCACGCGCCGGATGACATCATGGATGTCGTAGGGCTTGTTGGGGTTGTCGGGGACGACGTCGAGCAGCGCCTCGTCGCGACGGTCACGCGGGTCGCGCCCGCTCCCGCGCGGCGGATCGCCGAGGTTGTTCTGCGGGATGTAGCGGAACAGGTCGCGGATGGCCTGCATGCACTGCAGCTCGGAGTCGTGCGCGAAGTGCGCGACGCCCGAGGTGCCGGCATGCGTGTCCGCACCGCCGAGCTGCTCCATGGTCACGTCCTCGTGCGTCACCGTCTTCACGACGTTGGGCCCCGTCACGAACATGTACGACGACCCGCGCACCATGTAGACGAAGTCGGTGATGGCGGGCGAGTACACGGCGCCGCCCGCGCAGGGGCCGAGGATCGCCGAGATCTGCGGGACGACGCCGGAGGCCATCGTGTTGCGCAGGAAGATGTCGGCGTAGCCACCTAACGACACGACCCCTTCCTGGATGCGTGCGCCGCCGGAGTCGTTGAGGCCGATGACCGGGGCGCCGTTGCGCATGGCGAGGTCCATCACCTTGCAGATCTTCTCGGCGAACGTCTCCGAGAGCGAGCCGCCGAAGACGGTGAAGTCCTGCGAGAAGACGTAGACGAGGCGCCCCTCGATGCGTCCGTGCCCGGTGACGACGCCGTCACCGTACACCTTCTGCGCCTCGAGCCCGAAGTCCGTGGAGCGGTGGGTCACGAAGCGGTCGTATTCCACGAACGACCCTTCGTCGAGGAGGATGTCCAGGCGTTCGCGCGCCGAGAGCTTCCCCTTGTCGTGTTGGGCCTTGATGCGGGCAGGCCCGCCCCTGCTCCGACTCGGCGCGGCGGCGCTCGAGGAGCTCGAGTTTTTCGCGCATGCTCATGGGCGCATAAGGTAGCGGTCGGCGGGAGCAGGGCAAACGCGACCGGCCGGCGCTGACGTTACCGGACGCACAACGCCCCCGGAGCGCGAGGCTCCAGGGGGCGTCGACAACCAGCGGCGCCAGCAGCGGCGCGGTGGTTACTCCTCCGTCGGGATTTCCGCCGGGATCTCGCCGACGACGTCGCCGTCCTCGGTGTGGATCTTCGACGGCGTTTCCGGCTTCGGCGGCTGCTCCGTCGGGATGGCCGTGACGGTGAGGACGATGCGGCGGTGGATCGGGTCGACCTCCACCACGCGCAGGTCGAGGTTCATCCCTTCCCAGCAGACGTCCGCCGGGGAGGTGATGGCCTTGTCGGCCGGGAGGTGCGAGAGCGGAACGAAGCCCTCGATGTCGTTGCCGATGTCGACGACGACGCCCTTCTCCATCAGGCGCACGACGCGGCCGCGGAGCTCGGTGCCGACCGGGTAGGTCTCGCCGATGCGGAGCCACGGATCCTCGCTGGCCTGCTTGAGGCCTAACGAGATGCGCTTGTTCTCGGCGTCGATGTTGAGGATCACGACGTCGACCGTGTCACCCTTCTTGACGACTTCCGACGGGTGCTGGACGCGCTTGGTCCAGGACATGTCGGAGATGTGGATGAGCCCATCGATGCCGGGCTCGATTTCCACGAAGGCGCCGAACGAGGTGAGGTTGCGGACCTTGCCGGAGAGGCGCGTGCCGACCGGGTACTTGAGCGGCAGCACCATCCACGGATCCTGCTCCGTCTGCTTCATGCCGAGCGAGATCTTCTCCTCGTTCGGGTCGACCTTGAGGACGACGGCCTCGATGGTCTCGCCGATGGAGACGATCTTCGACGGATGGCGGACGTTGCGGGTCCACGACATCTCGCTGATGTGCACGAGCCCTTCGATCCCAGGCTCGAGCTCGATGAAGGCGCCGTAGTTGGTGATCGAGACGACCTTGCCGGCGACGCGCGTGCCGACCGGGTACTTCTCGATGACGTCCTTCCACGGGTACGGCTGCAGCTGCTTGAGGCCGAGCGAGATGCGCTCGCGCTCCCAATCGATGTCGAGCACCTTGACCTCGAGCTCGTCGCCGATGTGCACCATCTCGGTGGGGTGCGAGATGCGGCCCCACGACATGTCGGTGATGTGGAGGAGGCCGTCGACGCCACCGAGGTCGATGAACGCCCCGAAGTCGGTGATGTTCTTGACGACGCCCTTCCGCACCTGGTCCTTCTGGAGCTCCTTCATCAGCTTCTCGCGCTTGCCGGCGCGCTCGGCCTCGAGGATCACGCGGCGCGAGACGACGATGTTGCGGCGGCGCTTGTTGAGCTTGATGATCTTGAACTCGTACTTCTGGCCGAGCAGCTCGTCGATGTTGGGAACGCGACGGAGCGCGATCTGCGAGCCCGGGAGGAAGGCGTCGACGCCCATGAGGTCGACCACGACGCCGCCCTTGATCTTCTTGACGAGCGTGCCTTCGACCGGCTGGTCGGTTTCATACGCGACGCGGATCTTCTCCCACACGCGCATGAAGTCGGCCTTCTTCTTCGAGAGGACGACCGAGCCTTCCTGGTCTTCGAGGTGCTCGAGAAGGACTTCGACTTCGTCGCCCGGCTTGAGGTCGGGCATGTCCTTGAACTCCTCGAGCGGGATCGTCCCTTCGGACTTGAAGCCGATATCCAGGACGACCATGTTCTCGCGGATTTCGAGTACACGGGACTTGACGATCTCGCCCTCGTCGATCGAGGCGAGCGTCCCGTTGTACATCTCCATCATCTTCTCGTACTCGGCAGACGAATACTCGTCTTCGTCGTACAGCTCGGGGCGGCGATTGGCGAGCGGGCGCAGCTCGGCCTTCTGGGCCTTGCGCTTCTCAACGATCGACATGCCGTTCGTGTCGAACTCGGCCATGATTGGGGTGACTCCTATGTCAGCGGATGTTTAGGCTCGCCGCGACGAGGCTGAGGGAATGAGATGACCGGCCCCCGCGCGTCACGAGTCGCAGCGCGGTCCGTGAACTAGCGAAGGCCGTTTTGGGGAACGCGAAACCTACCCCGACGCGCCCGGTCGAGTCAACGGCAGGTGAGCAGCGGAAGTCGCGCCGCAGCGCCAACTTGGCTCGCCAGTGAAGCAGTCCGCGGCTCGAAGCTGACGGCCTCGGCCAGGCGCGTCGGCGTCAGCCGCCCGGGGGCGGCTCGGGCGGAGGAACCGTGGGGATTCCGTCCAGCGGCGTGAGGGGGCGGCGGCGGCGCGTCGCCCGGGCAAGGGCGACGATCCGCTCCACCTGCTCGACCTGCGTCAGGTAGGTCGTGTCGACGAGGACCGCGTCCTTCGCCTGCACCGTCTGCGTGGCGTCGGCGGCATCGCGCTGGACCAGGCGGTCGGTCTCCTCGGCGATCTCGGCGTCGTTGGGCCGGCGCCCGAGGCGCTGGATGAGGCGGCGACGGGCACGCTCCCACGGGTCGGCGACCAGGAAGACCTTGAGTTCGGCGTCCGGGAAGACCGCGGTCCCCATGTCACGCCCGTCGCAGACCACGTCGAACGACTTCGCCACCTCGCGGACCTGCGCGTTCACCCAGCCGCGCACCACCTGCATCTGGGCGACGAGCGGGACATGGCGCGTGACCTCGGCGCCGCGGATCTCCTCATCGACGCGCACTCCATCGACCTGCGGGGCGAACGACGTCTCGGTTGGGACGAGGGTGATCCGCGTCGCCAGTTCGAGAAGCCACGTGGGGGTCCATTCGCTGGCCGGCCGCCCGCTTCGCAACGCGACGGCGGTGGCCGCGCGGTACAGCGCGCCGGAATCGACGTGCCGAAAGCCAAGCTCGCCGGCGACCCACTGCGCCGTGGATGACTTCCCTGAGGCGGCAGGGCCGTCGATGGCGACCACCAGGTGTCCCCCGCGCCAGTTGGGGTGGGGGTGGCTATCGGGCGACATCGCTCACGTGGGCCAGATCGCGCCAGAAGCCCGGATACGAGACGGAACAGCACTCGGGATCATCGATCTCGACCTGGCATCCGGGTGTGGCGCCGAGCACGCCAAACGCCATCGCGATGCGATGGTCGCCGTGCGTCGTGATGCGTCCGGCGAGCGGGGCCTCGGTCCCGTGTACCACGAGACCATCCGGGCGTTCCTCGGCGTCGACCCCGATCGCGCGCAGGTTGGAGACGACGGCGCTGATCCGATCGCTCTCCTTCACCCGCAGCTCCTCGGCGCCGCGCACTTCGGTGACGCCTTCGGCGCGGGCGGCGAGCACGGCGAGCATCGGGATCTCGTCGATCATCGACGTCACCTCGTCGCGCCCCACCGAGATTCCGCGTAACCGACCGCCACCGTGCGCGACGAGGTCATCGCGCGCGGATGACCCTGCACCGCCCTCGCGCACGTCATCCACCCGCGCGCCCATGCGCCGAACGGCGCGCACGAAGCCATCGCGATAGGGGCTGCGCAGCACGTTCTCGACGCGAACGTTCCCGTTGCTCGCGAGGAGGGCGCGTGCGATGAAGAAGGCCGCCGACGACGGATCACCGGGGACGTCGAGGTCGAGCGGGTCCAGACGTTCCGCCGGCTGCAACGCCACGAAGCCCTCGGCGTCGACTCCAACGCGAACGCCAAGCGCCGAGAGCATCTGCTCGGTGTGGTCGCGCGTGGGAGCGGGCTCCTTCACGCGAACGGGAACGCGCGCGCACAACCCCGCGAGGAGGACGGCGCTCTTGAGCTGCGCGCTGGCGACAGGGAGCGTCCAGTCCACCGAGTGGAGCGTCGCGCCGTGCACGATCATGGGGAGCCCGTCGTGCCCTTCCAGGAACTCGACGCGCGCCCCCATGGCCTCGAGCGGCGCGGCGACGCGGCGCATCGGGCGGCGCGAGAGCGAGGCGTCCCCGACAAAGGTCGACGCGAAGGGCTGTGCGGCGGCGACGCCCGCCATGAGGCGCGTGGTGGTGCCGCTGTTGCCGCAATCGAGACGGGAGACGGGGGACGGGAGACGGGAGGTGAAGCCAGCGCCTTCGATGATCATCTGCGCGCTGACCTCGGGCAGGTGCCAGCCTAACGCGCGCAGCACGCCGGCGGTCGACTTCACGTCGTCCGACTGCAGGATGCCCCTGACGCGCGACGAACCGGTCGCGAACGCCGAGAACATCAGGGCGCGATGCGAGATCGACTTGTCACCGGGAACGCGCACGCTCCCGCCCACCACGTCGGATGCCCCAGCCATGCCTAACGCAGCCATCCCTCGAGGGCGGTGGCGAGGTCGGTCTTGTCGTCGCGGTACTTCACGATGATCGGGGTCTGCAGCGAGAGCCCGGTCTCGGCGCCCCATCCGCCCTTCACCGTGCGGGCGCCCGGGACGACGACGGCGCCCTCGGGGATCTCGAGCGGGGCGTCCGGCGTGGCGCGGTAGACCGTCTCGCGCACGAGATCGTAGACGGGCGTCCCCGCGTGAGCACGACGCCGGCGCCGAGCACCGCGCGTGCGCGCACCACCGTCCCTTCGTACACGCCGCAGTTGCCGCCGACGATCACGTCATCCTCGAGGATGACGGGGGCCGCGTTGACCGGCTCGAGGACGCCGCCGATCTGGGCCGCCGCGCTCACGTGCACGCGTTCGCCCACCTGCGCGCACGAGCCGATGAGGGCGTGCGAATCGACCATCGTCCCGGTCCCGATC
The DNA here is from genome assembly GCA_046327755.1 of Gemmatimonadaceae bacterium. GTDB lineage: Bacteria > Gemmatimonadota > Gemmatimonadetes > Gemmatimonadales > Gemmatimonadaceae > SCN-70-22. The sequence continues at coordinate 344,990 of JAXLXW010000003.1, read as the reverse complement.
CATGCGCCGACGTTGATGTACATCGGCGGCATGCAGACGACGCCTGGCGCGACGTACGCGCCTCGCCGGATCGAGGAGCCACCAGGGACCACGCGGACGCCGTCGGCGAGGGTGAGGCGGCGCGTCGGCAGCGTATGCTTGTCAAAGAAGGTGAGCGCGTGCGGGTCCGCCGGGTGCAACGCGACGACCTTGCCGACGCGGAAGGCCACGAGGATGCCCTGCTTCACCCAGGGGACGGCGCGCCACCGTCCGTCATGTTCCTTCTGGGCGGCGCGCACCTGGCCGTCCTCGAGGCGGGCGATGAGCTCGGCGACGGTGTGTTCGGCGGAGTCGGGGAGCGCCGTCCCTGGCGGGCAAGCGGCAAGTGCAGCGATCTCGGAGGAGAGCGATGCCAGGACGTCGTCGCTCATGCGTGAAGCGCTCCTGCGGCGGCGAGCGCCGACCGCACGGTGGGGGTCAGGGCGTCGGCCAATGGCACGAGCGGAAGACGGACGACGTTCGCGACGCGCCCCATCATCGCCAGCCCGGCCTTGACCGGTGCCGGGTTGGATTCGCAGAACGCCGCGGCCATCCACGGTTGCAACTGCCGGTGTATGGCGCGCGCGGCGCCGAAGTCGCCCGCCGCGCAGGCGTCGACCAAGGCGGTCATGCGTCGCGGTGTCGCGTTGCTCGTCACCGAGATCACCCCTTCCCCTCCCAGCGCCATCACCGGGAGGGTGAGGGCATCGTCACCGGAGAGGACGGCGAACGAGGCGGGGCGATCGCGCAGGATGTCGCCGATCTGTCCCAGGTTTCCCGAGGCCTCCTTGATGGCGACGATGCCGGGAATGGCCGCGAGTTCGAGGGCGGTCCGCGCCTCGATGTTGCTCCCGGTGCGCCCAGGCACATTGTAGACCACGATCGGCAGGTCGATCGCGGCAGCGATCGTGGCGAAGTGTGCGACGATACCGCGCTGCTGCGGCTTGTTGTACATCGGCGACACGTGCAGCAGGTGCGTGGCGCCGGCGTCGCGCGCCATGCGGGAGAGGGCGATCGCCTTCTGCGTGTCGTTGGAGCCGGCGCCGGCGACGACGGGGACGCGCCCCGCCACCTGCTCGACGGTGATGGCGACGACACGCGCGTGCTCCTCGACGGAGAGCGTGGCCGCCTCGCCGGTGGAGCCGCACGGGACGAGGAAGTGGATCCCCTCGGCGATCTGCCAATCGACGAGCGCACGGAGCGCGGGTTCATCGACCGCGCCCGCCGGAGTGAACGGGGTGACGAGTGCGGTGCCGCACCCGCTGAGAGGCCGATGACTCACGCTCCCTCCTGCGCCCCGGTCTCGGGGCGTTGTGCGCGCACCAGGTCGCGCATGGTGAAGACGCCTCGCCGCCCGACGAGCCACTCCGCGGCGCGAAGGCCCCGTCGGCAAAGACGCGCCGGTCGCGCGCCTCGTGCGTGAGCGTCACCTGCTCGAACAGTCCGTCGAAGATGAGCGAGTGCGTTCCCGGGACGTGCCCCACTCGTACGCTGGTCGTGGGGACGGCGCGCCCTAACGAGTCCCCGGTGGCCGCGGCCATGGCGGCCCCGTTCCCGACGGGGCGTCCTTCTTGGCGCGGTGATGGGTCTCCACCAGGTGCACGTCGAACTGAGGGTGCGCGGCGAAGATCGCCCCGGCCTGGCGCGCCACCTCGATCGCCAGCGCCACGCCGAGGGAGAAGTTGGGCGACCAGAAGAGCGCCCCGTCGCGCGCGCGGACCTCGCGTTCCACCTCGGGAAGCGCGTCGTACCACCCGGTGGTCCCCGTCACGACGGCGAGTCCCGCCCCGATGCAGGCCGCCACGTTCGACCGCGCCGAACCGGGCTCCGTGAACTCGATGGCCACGTCGGCCGCCGCGGCGTGCGTGGCGACGGCGTCTCCGTCCGCGTTCTCGCGCTCACCCAAGACGGCGACCACGGCATGGCCACGCTCCCGCGCCAGCTGCTCGATGGCGCGCCCCATCTTCCCGTCGCCGATGAGCAGCAGGCGCATCGTCAGGCAGCGCTCGAGGTGAAGAACTCCTCGTGCAGCCGCCGCATCGCCTCGCCCACCTGGTCGCCGTCGACGAGCATCGTCAGGTTGATCCCGCTCGCGGAGAGCGAGAGCATGTGTACCCGCAGCGACTTGAGCGAGGCCAGTGCGCGCGACATCGCTTCGCTGGACTCGGTGAGCCCCGCCCCGACGATGGCGACGATCCCGCGATTCCGTTCGACCGAGACATCGCCGAGGTGCGAGAGGTCGACGACGAGCGTATCGAGATGCGTCGCATCATCGATCGTGACGCTCACGCTGACCTCGGACGTCGCCACCACGTCGACGGACGTGCGATGGCGATCGAAGACCTCGAACAGGGTGCGCAGGAAGCCATGCTGCAGGAGCATGCGGGGGCTGCGCACCTTGATGACGGTCACGCCCTGCTTGCCGGCGAGCGCACTCACCGCGCGCTTGGGGGCATCGAAGGTGATCAGCGTCCCTGCCCCGGCCGGGTTGCGCGAATTGTAGATGTAGACCGGGATCCCCAATCGAACCGCGGGGCTGATCGTGCTCGGGTGGAGCACCTTGGCCCCGAACGAGGCGAGTTCGCTCGCCTCGTTGAATCCGATGCGCTCGATGAGCTGCGCCCCCTTCACGACGCGCGGGTCGGCGGTGAGCATCCCGTCCACGTCGGTCCAGATCTCGATGGCGTCGGCGCCTAACGCCGCGCCAAACAGCGACGCCGAGAAGTCGGAGCCGCCACGCCCGAGCGTCGTGACGATCCCCTGCTCCGTCGACCCGATGTAGCCACCCAGCACGGGGACTCCGCCGCGCTCGACGATGGGGCGCAGGATCTTCTGCGACGCCTCGGCGATCTTGTCGGGGCGTGGTTCGGCCCTCTCGAACTGGTCGCCGGTGATCATGACGGTCGTCGCGTCGACGTGCTCCGCCGGGATGCCGCGCGCCGCGAGCGCTGCCGCGACGAGGATCGACGACAGCATCTCCCCCTTGGCCGCAATGGCATCCTTCGATCGGGGCGTGGCGTGCCCCAGCACCGAGAGCGCCTCCGCGAGCGAGGCGAGTTCGTCGAAGGTCGCGCTCAGCTCCGCCATCAGGTCGTGCACCGCCGGGGAGTTGCCCAGCAATTGCTCGGCGGTGTTGAGGTGCCGCTCGCGCAGCGCCTCCACCCCGCGAATCGCACTGATCAGCTGCCCGTCAGCCGCCTGCTCGGCGATGGCGATGAGGGCATTCGTCGCCCCGCCCATTGCCGAGACGATGACGATCGGCCGGCGCGGCAGCTTGCCGCGCACGATCTCCGCCAGGCGCTCGATGGCGGCGGTGTCGCCCACCGACGTCCCGCCGAACTTGACGACGATCATGCGGCGTCGAACGCCCCTGCGCGGCGAGGACTTCGGCGTTGAGGATCGATCCGCCAGCCGCCCCACGAATGGTGTTGTGGCCTAACGCGACGAGCTTGACGTCGAGAATGGGGTCCGGGCGCACGCGCCCGACGGTGACCGTCATCCCGCGCCCGGCGCCGACGTCGCGGCGCGTCTGCGGGCGATCGGCGGCGTCCGTCACCACGAGCGGGAACGCCGGTGCGGACGGGAGCCCTTGCACGATCGACTCACCGCGCCAGGCGCGCAGCGCCGCGAGCGCATCCTCGGCCGTCGCCTTCTTTCGGAAGGAAACGGAAAGGCAGACCATGTGCCCGTTCTCGGTGGCGACGCGGTTGGCGTGCGCGCTCACGACAAACGGGGCGAACTCCACGCCGTCGCCGGCAAAGCGCCCGAGCATCTTGTTCATCTCGCGCTCGATCTTGGGCTCCTCGTCCCCGATGTACGGGATGACGTTGCCGAGGATGTCGAGCGAGGGGACGCCCGGGTAACCGGCCCCCGAGATCGCCTGCATCGTGGTGGCGAAGACCTTGTCGAGCCCAAAGGCCTCGTGCAGGGGGGCGAGCGCCATCGTGGCCATCGTGGCCGCGCAGTTGGCGTTCGTGACGATGCCACCGGTGGGAGCGAAGCCGCGGTTGCGCCGCTGCACGGGGAGGAGCGCGAGGTGCGACGCATTCACCTCGGGAATCACCAGCGGGACGTCCTGCTCCATGCGGTAGTTCTTCGCGTTGGAGAGGACGAGCGCCCCGCTGCGTGCGAACGCCCCTTCAACTTCACCAGCGACGTTGGAGTCGAGCGCGGAGAAGACGATGCGCGACGAGACGTCGGACGGATCGCAGTTCTTCACCGTCAACGCGGCGACGTCCGACGGCATCGTCCCCTCGATCCAGCGCGTGGCCTCGGCGTACGGTTTCCCCGCCGAACGCTCGGACGCCGCCACTTCGGCGACGTAGAACCACGGGTGCCCTTCGAGAAGTCGGATGAAGGTCTGGCCGACGGCGCCGGTGGCGCCCAGCACGGCGACCGGCCACTTGCGCGCCGGCTTGGTCGAAGACTGCGACATCATGCGTCGAGTAGGGCGCGCACCAGGCGCTGATAGTGCTCGACGGCGGCGCGAAGCTCCGCGACGTCGATGTACTCGTCAGGCGTGTGCGCGACGTGGATCGAGCCCGGGCCAAAGAGGAGCGGAGTGCCCCAACGGTCGAGCAGCGGGATATCCGACGTATACGCCACCGGCGACGTGTCGAATCCGCCGATGGTGTGGAAGAACTGCGCTGGGATATGCGACCCGTACGTGATCTCGGCCCGCCCGGCCACCCACTGTTCCAGTCGAGCCTTGACCACTTCCACCGGGCCGACGAGGCGGAACATCAGCTCCACTTCGCAGGCGCCCGGGATGATGTTCGCTTCCGTCCCGCCACGAATCGTCCCGATGTTCACCGTCGTGGCGCCAAGGCGCTCGTCGACCGGCCAGTCGAGCGCCTTGAGTGTGGGGAGGAGTTCGAGCATGGGCTCGATGGCCGACTGCCCGAGGTGCGGATAGGCGGAGTGCGCCTCGCGCCCGCGCGTGCGCAGGTGCACGCGCAGCGATCCCTTGCAGCCGACGGCGAGCTTCGACTCGGTCGGCTCTCCGTTCACGAGGAAGCGCGAGGTGGCGGGGAGCCGGTTGGCCGCGCGGGCACCATCGGAGCCCTTCTCCTCCCCGACCACGAAGAGCAGGTCGACCCGATCCTCACCCGCCTGGGCGAGCGCATCGCCGGCGGCGAGCATGGCGGCCGCGATCCCCTTGGCATCGCACGCGCCGCGGCCGAGGAGTCGATCGTGCTCGAGTCGCGGCGCGACGTACGGCGGAACGGTGTCGAGGTGTGTGGAGAGCGTCACGCCGCCGCCGGCGCGCGAGGCCCACACGTTGCCCCGCCCCGGGGTGACTTCCTGCACCGTCACGTTCCACCCGCGGGCCACGAGCCAACGAGAGACGTAGTCCACCACCTTCGCTTCGCCCGCAGTCGGCGATTCGATGGCCATCAACTCGGCGGCAAGCGCGACGACGTCAACCATGATCGATAGTGTAGCGGGAATCGGTGCTTCGTGTGCGAACGTGTCGTGCGTCATGCGCGGGGCGGGACTCGAACCCGCACTCGGTTGCCCGAAGGGGATTTTAAGTCCCCCGCGTCTACCATTTCGCCACCCGCGCCTCGCCACGAGAAGACGAGAGGTCACGACGATGTCGGGACATGAGAAGACGAGAAGACGAGTGGGCGACCGCCCACGCACTCGTCTTCTCGTCTTCACGTCCGCTCGTCTTCTGTTCTCCCGAGAGCGGGAAACGGGACTCGAACCCGCGACCCCAACCTTGGCAAGGTTGTGCTCTACCAACTGAGCTATTCCCGCGCGACGCGAAGTATAGCCGCCGCGCCGGGCGCCGAACAAGGCGACGGGCGCTAGCGCTCGATGCGTGCCCCGGCGTCGGGTGAGGTGAGCCAGATACGCGGCGACCGCCCCCACGACAGCTCGAACGTCTCGGCGAGTTCCCGGGAGAACTCGGCGACCACCTTGGCGTCGCCGACCACGATCGCGCAGCCGCCCCATCCGGCGCCGGTCAGCCGCGCGCCGTCGATCCCGATGCGCGCCACGCAGTGCTCTACGACCCAGTCCAGTTCGGGTGAGGAACACTGGTAGTCATCGCGCAACGAGCGGTGCGAGGCATTGAGCAGGAGCCCAATCGCCTCGCGTGATTCCTCGGTCCCCACTCCCGCGCGACCGCCGGCCGCCTCGCATCGACGCACGAAGTCCTGCACCCGTCGCGTTTCGGCTACCACGTGGCGGGCCCGCTTCCTGATCGGATCGGGCAGTGCAGCGCGCTCGAGCAGCTCGGGCGTGACGTGCGCGAGCGCCTCGATGGACGGATCGAGCTGACGCAGGATCTCGAGCGCGGCCGCGCACTCGGCACGGCGCGTGTTGAACTCCGAGTGGACAAGCGCACGCGGCGACACCGTGTCGACGATGAGGACACCACGCCGAAAGGGAATGCTGCGCGTCTCGGCGGTGTCGCAGTGCAGGTGCAGCGCGTGTCCTTCCTCGCAGAGCGCACTCGCGAACTGGTCCATGATGCCGCAGGCCACGCCGACGAAGCCGCTTTCGGCGCGATGCGCGGCGAGCGCAACGTCGCGCAGCGAGACCGCACCCGCCTCATTCGTCCGGACGACGCGTGTCCCCTCCATGGCCACGGCGGCCGCGACGGTGGCCACCTCGAGCGCCGCCGATGACGAGAGTCCCGCTCCCATCGGGACGTCGGAGACGACGGCGACGTCGTGCCCGGCCGGGCGCGCGCCTAACGAACTGGCCTCGCGCAGCGCGCCGGCGACGTAGTCCCACCACGCCCCCGTTGCCCGCGTGTAGGCAGCGCCCCACGCGCCCGCCTCCCCCACCTCGCGTGACACGGCGCGCGACCCTTCGCCTCGCGCCGGGGCGATGGCCACCCACGTCCGTTGCGCGATGGCGATGGGAAGCACTTCCCCACCGTTGTAGTCGGTGTGCTCGCCAATCAGGTTCACGCGGCCGGGCGCCGAGGCCACCGCCGCTGGACGGTGACCGTACGCCATCGTGAACAGCGCCTCGACCGCCTCGCGACCGCCGGCCGCCACGGTCACGGCGCGACGCCGAGGGCGTGCACGGCGTACCAGAGCGTGTAGGCGAGCAATCCGGCGAGCGAGGCGTCGCCCCCGTTCGCCGTCGCCTTTCCGTCGTGGTCGATCTTCTCGGCGGCAAGGCCGTCGTGCAGCGGGCGCGCCGCAGCCACTGCAGCACGTCCTTGGCATCCGGGCCCAGCAACCGCGCGATCTGCTGCGCCAGGACCCGCGGCTCGAGGTCGATGGTGCGCACGGTGCGCCGATACGCCGAGTCGCGCCGGTCCAGCGTCTCGTACATGGGGAGCCAGACGACCGACGCCCCCGGCTCGTCGTCCGCCACCGCCTCGCCCGCAAGGTTCACGGCCGACATCAGGATCGCCTTGCCATCGCGCTCGCCGGCAAAGTGTCGTTGGAGTGCGGCGCGCACCGCGTCCGGATCCTCCACCGTGCGTGCCGTCTCTTCGTCGAGCGTCCGGCGGAAGACATCCAGCGCCTGCGCCGCGACGGCGTTGCCGTGCAAGGTGTACGGGAACGCGGCCGGACGCCCGGACGGCGTGACCTCGGTGGAGAAGAGCGGGATCGACTCGTGCCGGCGCGTGTTGATGTCCTCGTGCGAGCCGTACAACGTGTCGGCGATGACCGGTTCCTCGACGATCTGGTCGTCGCCCGTCTCGCGGATGTACCGGTCGATCGCGATCGCATACGCCCCGGCCCCTCGAGCGAGAAGCCTGGCTCGAACAGCGTCCCGTCGAGGTAGCGCACCCCGGTCCCCGGCGAGTAGCCGTGCAGTTCACAGGCGCGGAGGATGAGTTCCCGCGCGAGCGGGGCGTCGGCGAGTTGCACCGCGGGAACGGTCCAGATGAGTGACTCCCACTCGCGCACCGTCACGCCGCGCGAGTGCCACGGCACGCGGGTGCGGCAGAGGTAGAAGTGCGCGTCGTCCAGCGCCCGACCCACGCCGTAGAAGTAGGCGAAGAGGAGGTTGCGATTGATGATGGTGTCGATCCCTTCGTGCCCCGTCGTCTGCTCGAGCGCGCGCAAGGTGTCGCGCGTGGCCGCCAGCAGGGAGCGCCAGCCACGGCGGCGCATGACGGCGACGGTGGCCTCGGCGCCATCGCCTTCCGGCCCCACGGCGAGGAAAAAGGCGGCATCGGCGTGCCCCTGCGGCGGAACGCGCACCTCACGCCGGATGGCGTACGCCTGCTCGTTAGGGACGTCGATCGTCGCGGCGCCATCGGCACCGATCGCCATCCCCGCGAGTCCGGGAACGGCGCTCCCGCCGAGGATCACCGCTTCCGTCATCCCGCGTCGCACCGCGTGGGCGTCGATGAACGGCCGAGGTGTGCGCACACGCAGCTGCCGGTGCCCGAGGTATCCCTCGAGCCCCACCGTGACGTTGATGGCCTGCTGCGACCGGTTCTCGAAGGCGAAGGCGTAGACCGCCCCGGCGGTGTCCGCGTCTCGCCCGTACGGGGCGAAGATCGTGGCGCGCACCACGAGGTTCCCGACCGTGGCCGTGAACGTGGGGAGCCAGTGGAGGGCACGCTCCCACGCGAGTGGCGTATCACTCCAGTTCACCGGGACGCCGTCGATGGCCAGGCTTGGCCGCGAGAGCGCCGGCCCGCCCCCGTCCGCAAACCGTTCGCTCCCGGCGAACTCCACCGCGGCGCGGGCGCCGCGATGCAGCGTCCCGACCGCGTGAATGGAACCGTCAACCGGGTGGATGCAGGGGAGCGCGATCCAGTGGTTGCCGGTGATCTGCCACGGGATGGGAGGAATCGGTGTATCGTACACGGCTGGATTACTTTCGTGGACCCGGCATTCGCTCCGTCCGCCAGAGCGGCGGCGGGCGGCACGCCGCCTTCTTTCGATCGCCTCAACTTACCTTGTCGACCCTACACCTCAAACGACGGCCTGTCGCCCCGGCGTCCTCGGTCCCCCGGCCAGGGGTGACGCGGCGCGGGAAGCGGTTCGACTCGCCGGTCTCACTGGTGTCGCTTGCCGCACAGGTGGCGCTCGGCGCAACGCTCGTGCTCGCCCCGTCAGCCGTGCTCGCCCAGCGGGCACTCGGCCCCTCCGACGACGCGACCGTCGTTCCCAAGGGGATGATCCGGATCGGGGTGCAGCCCACCTGGGGGCGCGCAAACGAACGCTTCAGCGATGGGCTCAACGGGCGCCTCAAGGGCCAGGCCGAGCGCCTCGCGATCGATTACGACGTCGATTCGCTGAACGCGGCGCGCTTCGAGCCGCTGCGCGCGATCCAGGGGTCGCTGCAGACGCTGGCCGGGAAGACGGCGATCGCCAGCTCGCTCGGCAAGCTCCGCGTGGACTACGACGTCTCGACGGTGGTCATGCCGATCACCCTGGAGTTCGGGCTCACGCGGCGCATCACGTTAGGCGCGATGATCCCCTATGTGCGGACGCGCAACGAGGTCTCGCTGATCCCGAACCCGGGGCGCAACGAGGGGACGATGGGCATCAACCCCGCGCTGCAGTTCGCCGGCGCGCGGGCCCAGAACCTCGCCCTGCACAACCAGCTGGGGCAGGCCATCACGCAGCTGCAGAACCTGCTCACGACCTGCGCCGGAAGCAGCGATCCGGCCTGCGGCGCGATCAACGCAGACCGCGCTCGGGCGCAGGCACTGGCCACCACGGGGAGTGCGGTCGCCGCCGCCGTCGTGAGTGTCTACGGCACGAAGACGGGCGAAGGGTCGCGTTATGCGCCGGTCGAAGGCGGGGCGCTCCAGAAGGACATCATCGCCCGCCTCGCGGCGCTATCGACCGACTTCGGCTCGTTTCTCGGCGCCCCGAGCGGGCGCACCAACTGGATCGACCTCAAGCCGGTGGGGGCCCCGCTCATGGGCTACACCGACTTCACCAACATCGTCACCGACCCGGCATACGGCATCGGCGCCGATTCGCTCATCACCTTCGAGCGCGCCACGGTTGGCGACGTCGAGTTTGGCGGCAAGGTCCTCCTGTACGACGGGCTCGGGGCGCGCCCGCCGCAACGCACCGACTGGCGCGGCGTGCGGTTGCGCCTGGCGGTGGGCGGCGTGTACCGGCTGGCGACGGCCAAGGTGAAGTCGCCCGACGCCTTCGCCGACTTCGGGAGCGGCGACGGGAGCCAGGACCTCGAGGGGCGCGTCTTCGCCGACGTGCTCGTGGGGCGACGCTTCTGGACGTCGGTGGTCGCGCGCTATGGCGTGCAGAACGCCGACCAGCAGTACCTGCGCATTCCCGACACGCCCAACGCGCCGTTTCCGGCGGCGTATCGCCGGCAGTACGTGGCGCGCGACCTGGGCGACTACTGGTCCGCCGAGATCTCGCCTCGCCTCACGCTCACCGACGCGCTGATGATGAGCGCGACGTACAGCGTGTGGCAGAAGGGGAGGACGCGTACACCGGCTCGTTCCCGGTGACCAACCTGGCCGGGCAACCGGTGACGCTGGATGCCTCGATCCTCAACGCAGGGACGGCGCGCAACGAGCATCGCCTCGTGGCCGGCTTCACCTACTCCACGATGGCGGGCTACTACCGCGGCCGCTCGGCCCTCCCGCTCGAAGTGAGCTACATGGTGGGGCAATCGATGCGCGGCTACGGCAACGTGAACAAGACCTTCACGCAGGCCATCGGGCTCCGCCTGTACACGCGGCTGTGGGGGACGACGGAGAACCGACCGGCTCGCACGCGACGATAGCCGTCAGGCATCGGGCGGGTGGCCGGTGCAAAGGCGCACCGTGAGCCGTTAGGCAGCCGAGGGCGCGCCGTTCGCGATCAGTCGCGGGCGGCGCGCCCTTTTTCCGGCGCGCACCGTCGTCGCGTGCCGCGGCTGTCGCGCCGCTGGCGGCCGCCTCGAGCAGCTCGCGGGCATGGGCGCGACTCGCCTCGCTGTCCGGATCGCCGCCCAGCATGCGCGCCACCTCGGTCACGCGCCCCTCGCCCTCCACGATGCGCAGGTCGGCCGTGGTCACGCCGCCACGCGCCCCCTTGCTCACCACGATGTGGTGATGCGCCCGCGCGGCGATCTGCGGCAGGTGCGTGATGGCGAACACCTGGTGATGCTCGGCGACGCGGCGCATCGTGTCGCCCACGCACAGCCCCACGCGCCCGCCGATGCCGGCGTCGACCTCGTCGAAGACAAGCGTCGGGACGCCGTCGAGACGGGCAAGGATCGTCTTGAGCGCGAGCATCACGCGCGCGAGCTCACCGCCAGACGCAACGCGCGCCAGCGCCCGTGCCTCGTGCCCGACGTTGAGCGCGACGCGGTACTCGACGTCCTCGGCACCGCTGCGGGCGATCTCGGCTCGAGGTGCCATCGCGACGGTGAGGTGCCCATCCGTGAGCCCCAGGTCCGGAAAGACCGCGTCGACCGATCGCTCGAGCGAACGGGCAGCGCGCGCGCGCGCCACGGTGAGCGCTTCCGCCTCGCGGGCGAGCGCCGCAGCGAGCGCCGCTTCGCGCTGGCTCAGCGCCCCCAGGTCGAGCGAGGCGGTGTCCACGAGATCCAGTTCGGCGCGCGCCTCGCGCAGCGTCTCGAGCGCCCCTTCCACCGTGCCGCCGTACTTCCGCGTGAGCCGGAAGAGGACGTCGCGCCGCCGCTCCAGCTCGATGAGGCGTCCGGGGTCCGCGTCGAGCGCTCCTTCGTAGTCCTGCACCTCGCGCGACAGTTCCTCCAGCTGCACGAACGCCGCGTCCAGCATCTCCTGCAGCCGTTCGAGCGAGGGATCGAGGCGGGCCGCGGCCCCCAGCGCACGCTGCGCCGCGCCTAACAAGCGAAGCGCCGACTCCTCCTCGCCATCGATCGCCTCGCGCAGGTGCGTGGCATGCGCGCGCAGCTCCTCCACGTGCGAGAGGCGACGCACCTCCTCCTCGAGGCGCACGTCCTCGCCCACCACGAGCCGAGCTTCGTCCAGTTCCTTCACGACGTGGCGCAGGTAGTCGGCGCGCTTCTCCGCCGCCGACCGTCGCGACGCCAGCGACGCGATCTCCTCACGTACGGCCGTGACGGCATCCCACGCCTCGGCGACACGTGCAGCCTGTGCGCTGGCGCTGCCAAACGCATCGAGCACCGCACGCTGCACGTCGGGGCTCAGGAGCGTCTGCGACTCATGCTGTCCGTGGATGTTGACCAGCGCCCGCCCAATCTCGGCGAGCGTCGCCGTCGTCACCGTGGTGCCGTTGATCCAGGCGCGGCTGCGTCCGCCGCTGGCGATCTCACGGCGAAGGACGACGACGCCATCTTCCACCTCCACGCCACGTTCGTCGAGCGTGCGGAGGAGATCGCTCCGCCCCGTTGCCTCGAAGACCCCCTCGACGCTCGCCTTGTCCGCCCCGGCGCGCACGAGGTCCGCGCTCCCGCGCTCGCCGAGCAGCAGGCCCAGCGCCTCGACGATGATCGACTTCCCCGCCCCAGTCTCGCCCGAGAGGACGTTGAAACCAGGGCGCAGCGGGAGCGCCACCGACTCGAGGATGGCGACGTTGCGAATGCGCAGTTCGGTGAGCATGACGTCGTGGCGGCTAGCGCGTCTCGCCGCCGGCGCTCCACCCCAGCTTGCGTCGCATGCGCGAGAAGAAGGTCATCTCCGGGAATCGCACGAGCAGGACGACGCGACGGGCGCGCCGAACGATGAGGCGATGGTTGCTCCCGAAGGTGCCGCCGATCTGGCCGTCGATCGTTACCAATTGATCGCTGTCATCATCCTCAACGCGCACGGTCACGACGGCCGATGGCGGGAGGACGAGCGGCCGGATGGACAGCGAGTGCGCCGAGATCGGCGTGAGCACGATCGACTCGAGCGCGGGATCGACGACGGGCCCGCCCGCCGAGAGCGAGTACGCCGTGGACCCGGTCGGCGTGGCGAGCACCACGCCATCGGCCGCGTAGTTCGCGATCTCCTCGTCGTTGACCTCGACGTGCAGGCGCATGACGCGCGCCTTGCCGCCCTGGCGCACCACGACGTCATTGAGCGCGTACCAGGTCCACTCGGGGCCGTTGCCGTTCTCGACCTCGGCCTCGAGCGCCATGCGCGCATCGGAGACGTAATCGCCGGCGACGAAGCGGCGGAGCGCCACCTCGATCTCGTCGCGCCCGCACGCCGTGAGAAAGCCCAACCGCCCGAGGTTGATGCCGAGGATCGGGATCTCGCGCCCCCAGCAGGCGCGCGCCGCGCAGCAGCGTCCCGTCGCCACCTAACGAGACGAGGGCGTCGAGCGCGCCGTAGTCGTGCAGGATGGCACCGCCCGGGCGCATCGCCGCGAGGTCGGGCTCGAGCGCGAGCGAGATCCCCAGCGCCGGCGCCAGCTGGTGCAGGGTCTCGAGGAGCGGGAGAAGGTCGTCGTATCCGCGATGCCCGACGACGCCGATGCGCATCACGTGTCGTTCACCCCGCGAGCGCTTCGCTCTCGTGCAACGCCCGCACGCGCGCCGCGATGCCGTCGGCATCCAGGCCGCAGCGTGCCAACTGCCGTGCCCGCGACGCGGCGACGACGATGCGATCGGGAACCCCATGCGCAATCACGCGCACGCCCGGTTCCTGCTGCTCGACCAGGCGCGCCATGTATGCGCCAAAGCCGTTCACCACGGTCCCTTCTTCCACCACGAGGAGCGCCTTGTGGCTGGCGAGGAGCGCGGCGAGCGTGACCTCGTCGTGCGGCTTGAGGTAGCGGCAGTTCACCACCGTCACGTGGATGCCTTCGCGGCGGAGCGATTCGGCGGCGGCGAGGGCCGTCTGGACCATCGTCCCCACCGCAAGAATCGCGACGCCATCGGTGCCTCGCGTGAGCACTTCCCACGTCCCGATCGGTGCGGCGGGAATCTCGCGGGCGTGCGGCACGAGGTCGGGCGATGCATCGCGCGGGAAGCGCACGCCGAACGGACCGCGCGTCTGCTCGATGCCCGCGCGCAGCAGGGCGAGCATCTCGGTCCCGTCCTTGGGCGCGGCAACCGTCATGTTGGGGACGGCGAGCATGTACGCGATGTCGTACAGCCCCATGTGCGTCTCGCCATCCTCGCCAACCAACCCGGCGCGATCCATCGCGAAGACGACGGGGAGCGACTGCAGCGCGCAATCGTGGATGACGTTGTCGTAGCCGCGCTGCAGGAAGGTCGAGTAGATCGCCACCACCGGTCGCAGCCCGCGCGTCGCCATCCCGGCGGCGAAGGTCACCGCATGTCCCTCGGCGATCCCGACGTCGAAGAAGCGCGCCGGGTGCGCCTTGGCCACGATGCCCGTCCCCGTCCCGCTCGGCATCGCCGCCGTGATGGCGACGACCTCGGGGTGCTCCTCCATCATCTCGCTCAACCCCTTCCCGAAGACCGCCGTGTAGGCGGGGTTCGCGGTGGAGACCTTGAGCTGCTTGCCGGTCGCGGGGTCGTGCCCCGGCGGAAGGGCGTGCCACTTCTCGACGTGCTCGCCGGCGGGGAAGCCCTTCCCCTTCTGGGTGGCGACGTGCACCAGGCGTGGCCCGCCGCGTTCGCGCACCAGCTGGAAGGTGTCGATCAGCGCGTCCAGGTCGTGCCCGTCGATGGGGCCGAAGTAGCGGAAGCCCAGCTCCTCGAACAGGACGCCCGGGGTGAGGAACGACTTCACGCTCTCTTCCCACTTGCGGACGAGCGTGTTGAGGGCATCGTGCGACGTGACAAACTCGCCGATGCGATCACGCACCCGGTTGTACAGTGGGTTGCGTTGCACCTGGTTGAGGTACTTCGACATCGCCCCCACGTTGGGGGCAATCGACATCTCGTTGTCGTTCAGCACGACCACGAAGTCGCGGTCGCTGTGCCCGGCGTTGTTGAGCGCCTCGTAGGCCAGCCCGCTGGTGAGCGAGCCGTCGCCGATGATGGCGACCACCTTGTAGTCGTCGCCCTGGAGATCGCGCCCGGCCGCCATGCCTAACGCTGCGGAGATGGAGGTCGCGGCGTGGCCGGCCCCGAACGTGTCGTACTCGCTCTCGCTGCGCTTGAGGAAGCCGGAGAGCCCGCCCTCCTGGCGCAGCGTCTCCATGCGGTCGTTGCGCCCGGTGAGGAGCTTGTGCGGGTACCCCTGGTGCCCCACGTCCCACACGAGCTGGTCACGCGGCGTCTCGAACACGTAGTGCAGCGCGATCGACAGCTCGACCACCCCCAATCCCGCCCCGATGTGCCCGCCCGTGCGCGAGCAGACGTCGATCAGGCGTGTGCGCATCTCCGCCGCCAGGGCGCGCAACTCGTCGCGCGACAGGCGCCGGAGGTCGGCTGGCGAGTTCACTCGGTCGAGGATCGTCATGGGCGGAAGGTGTGCGGATTCACGCGTGAGGGGAAGTTCCGGCGGCGGACGGTGACGAGACGCCGGTGCGCGGCCAGGATGTCGCGCCTACGAGCGCCGCTCCACGGCGTAGTGCGCCAACGCCTCGAGCGCTGGCGAGACGATCGACGCCCCGCGCAGTGCCCCAACCGCCTCCTCGACGAGGGCCGCCGCGCGCGCGCGCGCACCGTCGATCCCGAGGAGCGCGGGATAGGTGCTCTTGTGTAACGCCAGGTCGCGTCCGGCGGTTTTCCCCAGTTCGTCCGTCGTCGCCGTCACGTCGAGCACGTCGTCGGCGATCTGGAAGGCCAACCCGATCGCCGCGCCGTAGCGACCCAGCGCCGCGACGCGTGCCGGGTCGGCACCGGCCGCCATCGCCCCCATCCGTACCGACACCTCGATCAGCGCCCCCGTCTTCCCGCGATGGATGCGCTCGAGATCCGCGAGGCCGAGGGACCGCCCCTCGGCTTCGAGGTCCAGCAACTGCCCCCCAATCATTCCCGACGCTCCCGCCGCCTTCATCAGTTCACGCACGATGGCCCCGGCATCGGCGGGGGACAGGCCGACCGCCCTCGCCGCGCGATACGCCGCCCACGCAGCGAGCGGAACCATCGCCAGCCCCGTGGCGGTCGCGACCGGCACGTCGAACGCGCGGTGCACCGTGGCCCGCCCGCGGCGCATGTCGTCGTCGTCCATGCAGGGAAGGTCGTCGTGCACCAGCGAGTAGGCGTGCACGACCTCCACTGCCGCGGCCAACGGGCTCACGTCGCCGGTCCCTCCGCACGCCTGGAAGCCGTGCAACACGAGGAAGCCGCGCAATCGCTTCCCTTCCCCTAACAGCGCATAGCGAACGGCCTCGGCCACGCGCGGCGTGAAGTGATCGACGGTCTCGTCGCAGAGGCGCACCAGTGCGGCGTCGATCGTCGCGCGCTGGGCCGCGATGGCTTGCATCACGTCAGGCACCGAGATCCGACGCCTCCAGGATGCCGTCCGCCTTCTCCACCAGCACCTTCACCGCCGACTCGGCGCGCGTGAGCTCGTCACTCGCCGTGCGCAGGTGCGTGATGCCTTCCTCGAAGAGGGCGAGCGCCCGCTCCAGCGGGATCTCCTCCCCGTTCATCTCCTCGACAATCGCCTCGAGGCGCTCGAGGGCCTGTTCGAACGTCGCCATGTCTGCCGTCAGCCTGTTGAAGGGCGCGCCGAGCCGCTCGCCGACCCGGTGGGGTCGTCGATCGTCTCCAGCGACTCCACGCGCGTCACCGCCTGTCCATCGCGCAGCCGCAGCCGCAACGCATCGCCCGGCGCCAGCGACGCGACCGAGGTCACGAGCGCGCCCGACGCGGTCGTGGCTACCGTGTACCCGCGCGCCATCGTGGCCAGCGGCGAGGCGCGTGCAGCTGCCCGGACAGCCGTCCCAGCTGCAAGCGGCGGCGCTCCACCAGCCGGCGCGCCCCCTGCCCCCTGTCGCGCGGCGTGCGCCAGGCGCCGCTGCGCATCGCGCAGCAATCCCGTCGCCCCGTCTTGCAGCTGCCGACCGAGCCCCGCCACGCTCCGCTGCAGGTCGGCCAGCACGGGGACCGCGTGCTCGGCCGCGGCCGACGGCGTGGGCGCACGCCAGTCCGCGACGAGGTCGCAGATCGAGACGTCGACCTCGTGGCCGACCGCCGAGATGATCGGGATGGGGCACGCCGCCACCCGGCGCGCCAGCTGCTCGTCGTTGAAGCACCACAGGTCCTCGCGCGACCCGCCGCCACGGCCGATGATCGCCAGGTCGGCGCCACCCCAGCGTGCCAGCCGGTCGAGCGCCGCACATAACGAGGCAGGCGCCAGCTCGCCCTGGACCACCGCCGGGATCAGGACCAGCTCGACCAACCGGTTGCGCCGCTGCGTGACCGAGATGATGTCGTGCAACGCCGCACCATCGGCGCTGGTGATCACGGCGATGCGGCGCGGAAAGAACGGGAACGCCCGCTTGCGCGCCGGGTCCAGCAGTCCGTCGCGCTCCAGCCGTTCGCGCGTCTGCTCGAACGCCTTGCGCCACAGCCCGTCGCCGACCGCGTCCATCGACTTCACGCTGAACTGCAGGTCGCCGCGCGCCGCGTACATCGTGACCTGTCCCAGCGCGACGACCTGCATCCCCTCGTCCGGCGGCGCCGGGATGCGGCGCGTGTCGCGCGACCAGACCACGCAGCGCACCGATGCCTCCTGGTCGCGCAGCGAGAAGTACCAGTGCCCGTTGCGATGCTGCGTGAAGTTGCTCACCTCACCGCGCACCCAGAGCGGCGGGAACGCCCCTTCGAGGACGTCCTTCACCGTCCGCGTCAGCGTCCCGATCGAGATGGCCGCGGCCGGACTCTCGCCCGGCGCGAGCTGCGGATCGGGATCTGGCAGGACCGCCGGCGCCGTGGGCGCTGCCGACGCGGCCGGCGCAAAGAGGTCGGGCGCCTCGCGAGGAGGCGTCGCCGCACCTCGCGAACGCCGCGCCGGACTCACGCCCGTGGCGCCGTAGCCGCCGTGTGCGCCTGACGCGCCGCGCGCACGGTGTTCTTGAGCAGCATCGCGATCGTCATCGGCCCCACGCCGCCAGGCACCGGGGTGATGAGCGACGCCACCTTCGACGCGCTCTCGAAGTGCACGTCGCCGGCGAGGCGGTAGCCGCGCGCACGCGTCGAGTCCTCGATGCGCGAGATGCCGACGTCGATGACGACGGCGCCAGGGCGCAGCATGTCCCCGGTGATCATCTCCGGCTTGCCTAACGCCGCGATGACGATGTCCGCACGGCGCGTGTGGAAGGTCAGGTCGCGCGTGCGCGAGTGGCAGACGGTCACCGTACAGTCGGCGCCCACCCCCTGCTGCACGAGGAGCGCCGCCATCGGCTTGCCGACGATGTTGCTGCGCCCCACCACCACGACCTCCTTCCCCTTGGTCTCCACGCCGTAGCGCACGAGGAGTTCCTGCACCCCCGCCGGCGTGCACGGGGCAAAGCCGTCCTTCTCCCCGATCAGGAGCTTGCCGACATTCACCGGATGGAAGCCGTCCACGTCCTTCTCGGGGAGGATGCGGCGCACCACCGTGTTCGCATCCATGTGCCGGGGAAGCGGGCTCTGGACCAGGATCCCGTGCACCGTCGCGTCCGCGTTGAGGCGGTCGATCAAGGCCTCGAGTTCCGCCTGGGGAGTCTCGGCCGGGAGCCGGATCGTCTCCCCCTTCATCCCGGCCTCGCGGCTCGCCTTCTCCTTGGCCGCCACGTACGTCTGGCTCGCCGGATCCTCGCCGACGATGACCACGGTGAGCCCCGGCGTCACGCCGAACGCCTTGAGCTCCGCCACCTCGCGCGCGACGTCGTCGCGCACGGCCTGCGCCACCGCGGTCCCGTCGATGCGCTGGGCCAAGGTGTTCTCGCTAGCGAGCGACATCGACCGCCCTCGTCTCACGAATGATCACGACCTTGATCTGTCCCGGATACTGCAGCTCGGCCTCGATGCGGCGGGCGATTTCGTCGGCCAGCGCCGTCATGCGCAGGTCGTCGACGCCGTCCGGCGTGACCAGCACGCGCAACTCGCGCCCCGCCTGGATGGCGTAGACCTTCTCCACGCCCTTGTAGCTCGACGCGATCTTCTCCAGTCCCTCGAGCCGCTTGACGTACGTCTCGAACGCCTCGCGACGCGCGCCGGGGCGCGACCCAGAGATCGCATCGGCCGCCTGCACCAGCACCGAGATCTCGCTCTCGTGCGGGACATCGTCGTGGTGCGCCGCGATCGCGTTGATCACGAGCGGATGTTCGCCGTACTTCGTCGCCACCTCGACGCCGAGCTGCACGTGCGTCCCCTCGTGCTCGTGCGTCAGCACCTTGCCGATGTCGTGCAGGAGCGCGCCGCGCTTGGCCATCGCGACATCGAGCCCCAGCTCCGACGCCATGATCCCGGCCAGGTGCGCCACTTCCTTCGAGTGGTCGAGGATGTTCTGCCCATAGCTCGTGCGCCACTTCATGCGCCCGATGAGCTTGATGATCTCGGGGTGCAGCCCGTGCGTCCCGGTCTCGTAGGCGGCCTGCTCGCCCAGCTCGACAATCTGCGTTTCGACTTCCTTGCGCGACTTGGCGACGACCTCCTCGATACGCCCCGGGTGGATGCGCCCGTCCGTGACGAGCTTCTCCAGCGAGAGCCGCGCGATCTCACGGCGGATCGGGTCGAAGCAGGAGACGACGACGGTGTCCGGCGTATCGTCGATGACCACGTCGACGCCGGTCGCCAGCTCGAAGGCGCGGATGTTTCGCCCCTCGCGCCCGATGATGCGCCCCTTCATCTCGTCGTTCGGGAGTGCCACCGACGAGACGGAGATCTCGCTCGTGTGCTCGGACGCGATGCGCTGCACCGCGAGGGCGACGATCTTCTTCGCCTCGCGCTCGGCGTTCTTCTTGGCGGTGTCGCGAATCTCGCGGATCCGGTTCGCCGCGTCGGCCTCGGCCTCGCGTTCGAGGCGGGCGATCAACTCGGTCTTGGCCTCCGACGCCGACATCCCGGCCAGCGTCTCGAGGCGCCGACGCTCGTCGGCGATGAGCTTGTCGAGTTCCGCTTCGCGTTCGGCGACCGACTTCTCCTTGCGCCCGAGGTCGCTGGCGCGTCGACCCAGGTCGCGCTCGCGCTGATCGAGCAGGTCCACCTTCTTTTCGAGCTGGACCTCGCGATCGTCGACCCGCCGCTCCTCGCGCTCCACTTCCTCGCGACGGTGACGTGCTTCGACCTCCCAGGCCTCGCGAAGCTTGATGAGTTCTTCCTTCCCCGCGAGGACGGCGCTCTTGCGCACGGACTCGGCTTCGCGCTCGGCGTCGCCGACGATCCGCTTCGTCAACTCCTCGGCGGTCGCCTTGGCGGCGCGCTGCGTTTCGCGCTCCGCGCCCTGCCCGGCCTTTCGCCCGAAAATGAAAGACGCTGCGGAGGCGACGACACAGAGCACGCCAAGCGCAGCGACGAGGAACGTCGGATTCATGTCGATCTATGCTCCACCGCAGCGCATGCCGCGAAGTCGAAGGGGAACCACGGCTGACAGCGTATGGAGCTTGCACACCGGGCTACCGATCGGGCGCCGACGAAGGGCACGGGATGGGAAGCGCTAAGTCGTGCAGGAGCTTCAACCTACGCCACAGCGGGTTACACGCCGTCAAGCTACGCGCCCGCCCGGCAATTGGCAATCAGCCGAGCGGGTAGGTCAGATCGCCGGGTGGTCGCCCGACTCTCCGCGCTTGGCTGGAGGGAGCCAGCGCCGGATTTCGCCGGCCAGTGAGTCCATCGCCTCGTCCATCGACTGCGCCGAGGCGCGGGCGCGGAACAGTTCGTCGGTGATCTGGAGGGCAGCCAGGATCGCCGCCTTGTGGTTCTCCACCACCATCGAGGTGTTGAGGACCCGCTTGATCGACTGGTCGACGTACTGCGCCACGGCCCGCGTGTGCTCGGGCGAGGCATCGGATCGGATCGTGTACTCCTCACCAACGATCACGACCTTCACGAGATGCTTCTTGTCGCTCATCCCTTCCCTCCGGCTCCACCGGCAGCGCCACCCGCTGGCGCGCCGGGGATCGGACGCCCTTGCTGCTGTCGCAGGAAGTGGACGCGCGCGAGCAACTGCCGCGTTCGGTCGGTCGCGTAACCGACGCGCGCCTTCAGGTCGGCGTTCTCCTGCTCCAGCGTCTTGAGGCGTTCGAGCGACGCGGAATCGCCCCCGTGCTCAACCGCCGCCTCGAGGGCGCGCACGCGCGACTCCGCGGCGAGGGCACGCCGGCGGAAACCGGCCAACTCCTCGCCGAGGTGACGCACCAGCTGCTCGAGCTGGCGGAACGATGCGGACTCAGGCAGTTCGGGGTCGGACACCGAGTTCGGTCTCCAGGGTGCGAAGGATCTTCTGCCGACGGCCGTCGACTTCCTTGTCGCGAAGTGTGCGCGTGGCGTCCCGGAAGGTCAATCGCCACGCGACCGACCGATGTCCCTCCGGAATCCCCTTTCCACGGAACTCGTCGAACAGCTCGAGGCGCTCGAGCAGGTCGCCCGCGCTCCGGCGCAGGAGATGTTCCACCTGCGCCGCGCTCACGCCGTTCGGGACGAGCAGCGCGAGGTCCAACTCGGCCGGCGGCGTGGTCGGCAAGGCCTTGTAGGTCACGTGCCCCTTCGCCGGCGAACGTCCGCTGACGCCCGCCGTGAAGTCGTGGCTCCCGGGCGGCGCGATGGGCGCATTGGCCAGGCGCCCGAGGGTGATCTCGATGCCGTATGCCTCGCTGGCCCACACCGGTTTGTCGAGGGCGACGACCTCGATGGTCCCGATCTCGCCCCCCTTGGCCGAGATGCGCCACAACACCGGCGCACCATCCCCGGCCTCGAGGGCAATGCGCATCCCGGGGTACGCCACCTCGGCGACCCGCTCGCCTAACGCCTTGGCGTCCCATGCGTCGATGACGTCCTTCGACGCATCGGTGAAGTGATGCGGACGTCGCAGCCCCATGATCAGGATGCCGACGCGCACCTTCTCCACCGGGAGTTGCCCCTCGCGACGCGCAAAGGTCGACCCGACCTCGAAGAGGCGGACGTTCCCCTGCATGCGGCTCAGGTTGTACTCCGCGCGCCGGGCGAGCGTCTCGAGGATCGACGCGCGCAGGTGCGGCTCGTCGTCGGCGAGCGGGTTCGCGACGCGGGCGTGCGTCTCGTCCTTCCCGGCGACGAACGGGAGCGGGCGCACCTCGAAGAGGCCGGCCCCCACGAGCGCGTCGCGCACGAGACGTCCCGTCACGTGCAACGGATGGTCGGGGACGTTCCCGGGGCGGAACGGCATCACGTCGTCCGAGAGCGCGTCGTATCCGCGCAGGCGCGCGATGTCCTCGATGAGGTCCACGTCGCGCGAGACGTCGTGCCGCCACGTCGGGGCGGTGACGTCCAGCGTCTCCGCGGCATCACCGCGCGGCGCGACGGTGAAGCCCACCGACGACAGGAGCGTGGTGATCTCCGAAGCCGGGACGTCCGCGCCTAACAAGCGCCGCACGCGAGCGGGGGTGATGGCGATGGCGTCACGCGACGACGGCGCGCGCCCGACATCGATCGCCTGCCCATCCACCGCGCCGCCGGCGATGAGGGTGATGAGCTGCGCCGCGATCGACAGCGCGTGCGGTGCGATCTCGGATCGATCCCGCGCTCGAAGCGATAGCTCGCATCGGTGCTCAGCCCCAGCGCGCGGCGCGTCACGCGCACGTTGCGCGGCGTGAAGTACGCGACCTCGAGGAAGAGGTCGGTCGTCGCATCGGTGACCTCGCTCTCGAGCCCTCCCATGACGCCGGCGACGGCGATGGCGCGCTCGGCGTCGGCGATGACCGTCATGCGCTCGTCGAGCGTGCGCGACACGCCGTCGAGCGTGACGAGCACCTCGCCCGCCCGGGCACGGCGCACGATCACCGTCTGCTGCGCGAGCTTGGCCAGGTCGAAGGCGTGCATCGGCTGGCCGTAGCCATGCAGCATGTAGTTGGTCGCGTCGACGACGTTCGAAATCGAGCGCAGGCCCAGCGAGGCGAGGCGACGCACGAGCCACTCCGGGCTCGGCCCCACCTTCACGCCTCGAATCACGACCCCCATGTAGCGAGGGCACCCGTCGGTGTCGTCGAGTTGCACCTGCGCGCCGCCACTCCCCGTGCGATACAGGTCGTGCACCAGTGAGCCGCCCGCCGAGGGGACCTTCCCCTGCACGCCGTCACCAAAGGCGACCTGTCCCGTCGAGGCGTCGACGTGAAAGACCTCAACGGGGTCCTTCATCCCCACGCCCTGCAGCGCCGCGACTTCGCGCGCCATTCCCCAGTGGGAGAGGAGGTCGGGGCGATTGGCCAGCACGTCGATGTCGTACTGGACGTCACCGACCGGGACGGCGTCGAGGAACGGCGTCCCGGTGGGGACGTCGATGTCGAGCGCCAGGATCCCGTCGTGGTCCTCGCCAAGCCCGAGTTCGCGGGCCGAGCAGAGCATCCCGCAGGAGACTTCGCCGCGGATCTTGCGGCGCTCGATGAGGATCCCCCCTTGTTTCCAGTGGGCATGACGGTGCCGACGCGGGCAAAGGGGTACATGGCGCCCTCCACCACGTTAGGCGCGCCGCACACCACGTCGAGCAATTCCCCGCTCCCGTCGTCGACCTTGGTGACCCACAGGTGATCGGAGTTGGGGTGACGCCCGGCCTTGATCACGCGCGCCACGACGATCGTCGCCAGGTCGGCGCGCAGGCGCTCCATCCCATCGACCGTGGCGACGTGCGCGGTGATGAGCGCGCGCAGCTCGGCGGCGGTGAGCGCATGCGGGACAAAGGCCCGCAGCCATTCGTGCGAAATCAGCATCGGCGGCGATCAGGCGAACTGTTCGAGGAAGCGGACGTCGGAATCGTAGAGCAGGCGGATGTCGGTGAGGGAGAAGCGCGACATGGCGATGCGCGCCGGCCCCATCCCAAAGGCCCACCCGGAGTACTTCTCGCTGTCGAGCCCCGCCGACTCGAGGACCGCCGGATGCACGAGCCCGCACCCCATGATCTCGATCCAGCGGGCACCGCGGCCGTCGCCGACGTCGAAGAACACCTCCATCTGTCCCGACGGCTCCGTGAACGGGAAGTACGACGGGACCAGGCGCGTCGGCGTGCGCTTGCCGTAGAAGGCGCGCGCGAAGTGGGCGAGCGTCGCCTTGAGGTCGGCGAAGGTGATCCCTTCGTCGATGGCGAGCCCCTCCAGCTGTGCGAAGGCGGGGGCGTGCGTGGCGTCGAAGAAGTCGCGGCGATAGACATTGCCCGGCGCGAGGACGCGCACCGGCGGCGCGTAGGACTGCAGCGTGCGCACCTGCACCGGCGAGGTGTGCGTGCGCAGCACGCCGCCGTCGGCGAGGTAGAGCGTGTCGTGCATGTCCATCGCCGGATGGTTGTCCGGGAAGTTGAGCGCCGTGAAGTTGTACCACGGCGACTCCGCCTCCGGGCCTAACGCGACGGTGAAGCCCAACTCGCGGAAGATGTCGCAGATCTCGTCGATGACGAGCGAGACCGGGTGCACCGCGCCGCGCCACGTGGCGCGCGCCGGCATGGTGAGGTCGAGCGTGGTCCCGCGAGGGGCGGCGGACTCCAACTCGCCCTTGCGGGCCTCGAGCGCGGCCTCGACGTCCTGCTTGAGGGCATTGACGGCGGCGCCGGCCCCGCGCCGCTCCTCGGCGGGGAGCGAGGGGAGGAGCGCCATCAGCTCGGTGAGGCGCCCGGCCTTGCGCCCCACGAGGGCGTTTCGCGTCTCGGTCCATGCGGCGGCGTCTGCCGCCGCCGCGGCGACGCGCAGGGCGTCGGCGCGCAGGACCTCGACCTTCTGGAGGAACTCGTCAAGCGTCACGAGACGAACGATGCAGGAGTGAGATGGCGGGACGGGGAAAAAAGAACGGCGGCAGTTCGACTCGCGTCGCGCTGCCGCCGAACTCCTGAGGCGTTGAATTTACGCGGCGGCAGCCGCCAGCGCAGCGCGAGCCTTCTCGGCCAGCACCGTAAACGCCGCTTCGTCGTGCACGGCGAGATCGGCGAGGATCTTCCGATCGACCTCGATCCCGGCCTTCATGAGGCCGTTCATGAAGGTGCTGTAGTTCATGCCGTTGAGGTGGGCAGCGGCGTTGATACGCACGATCCAGAGGCGACGGAAGTCGCGCTTCTTGTTGCGGCGATCGCGGTACGCATAACGCCAGCCGCGCTCGACCGACTCCTTGGCCGGGCGCCACAGCTTGGAACGCGCGCCGAAATAGCCGCGCGCGGCCTTCATGACCTGCTTCTTGCGCTTCAGGCGCACCACATTGGATTTGACGCGTGGCATCGCTCTCTCTCCTTACGCCTGGATGAGGCGCTTGAGAACCTTCGCCTCCCCGTTGGTGGCGACGGTGGTGGGACGACGCAGCCGGCGCTTCCGACGGGCGTCCTTCTTGGTGAGGATGTGACTCTTGTTGGCCTTCAGGCGGCGAACCTTCCCCGACGCAGTGACGGAGAAGCGCTTCTTCGCGCCCTTGTGGGTCTTCATTTTGGGCATCGTCAGCTCACTTCGGTGCCAGGATCATCGTTAGGGACTTCCCTTCCATCTTCGCGGAGCTCTCCGTCTTGGCAATGTCGGCGAGCTGCTGCGAGACCCGCTCTACAACTGCGAAACCGAGCTCCGGGTGCGCAATCTGCCGCCCGCGGAACATCAGCGTGACCTTGACCTTGTTCCCCTCGCCAAGGAACCGGCGCGCATGTCGAACCTTGGTGTCGAAATCGTGTTCCTCGATCCCAGGACGGAACTTCACTTCCTTGAGCTCGATCACGTGCTGCTTCTTCTTCGCCTGCCGCGCCTGTTTGGCCTGTTCGAACTTGAACTTGCCGTAGTCCATGACGCGAACCACGGGCGGGCGGGCGGTGGCAGCGACTTCCACCAGGTCGAGACCCGACTCCTCGGCGAGGGCCAGGGCTCGATCAACCTCCATGATTCCCAGCTGACTCCCGTCGGCGCCAATGACGCGGACCGGGCTGATGCGAATCTGGCGATTGACGCGAATGCGCTTCGTGTTGTCCTGAATAGGTCCGAACTCCTTCCGAGGGTTTGGCCCCGTGCCTAACGACGTCTCGCTGCCACGGGAAAAACAAATGCGGACCCCTCTGGAGTCCGCAACACACGACGATCCGCCCCCATCCTGTGAGGCGGCGCCGCTTTGACGAGACTCCTGCAGCTACTCGTCGCCGAGCGCCAGAGGGTGAGGGCCAGAAGACCCTGCTTGCCGAATTGTCCGAAAAACTTAAACGACATGGGGTTATGAGGTCAACCGGCGTCGGCATATTCGTTGGACATCCCCAGCGACCGCCCCACGCCCCCCCGCGCCGCACCACCGACTCCGGGCCAACGACCAACCGTCAGGAATGCGCCGTTGGCCGCATCGGCCGCGGAAATCGCCGCCACGAGCGCCGCCATGAGCGCCGCAATGAGCGCCGCGCGCTCGGCGAGGCTAACCCGTAGCCACACCAACACTTCGCACAGGCTGCTCCCTCCGACGCCGTGTCGTCCACAGGGCATGACGGGCTCCGCGGGCTCCAGCCCTCCGCAGCGCGCGGAGTCATGTTCCATGCTGAACCCCGCGAAGCGCACCCCTGCCTGCGGACCGGAGCCCCCTCCCCCTCGCCGGCTCAGATCGTCGGATCGATGTCGACGCCGCGCGGCATGGCGGAGCGGCGCCGTGTCGTGCGCGAACGCCCGCGGTGCAGCAGCGCATCCAGCTCCCGCCAGGTCACGGCACCACGATCTTCCGCCAGCCGCAGCAAGCGCACCAGCACGTGCGCCGTGGCCAACGCGTCTCCCGCGGCGCGATGGCGGGCCCCGATGTCGATCCCGAAGTAGTGCGTCACCGCGTCGAGCGAACGCCGCGGCAGTTGCGGGAGCAGGTGACGCGCCAGTCGCACCGTACACAGCTGCTCGCCCACCAGCGAGACGCCGGCCGCGCGCTGCACCTCGTGCGAGACGAAGCGCCAGTCGAACGAGACGTTGTGCGCCACAAAGACGCGTTCGCGCAGTCGCCCCACCACGTCGTGCGCCACGTCGCGGAAGCGCGGCGCCTCGCGCACCATCTCATCCGTGATGCGTGTGAGCGCGACGATCGCCGGGGGATGCTCCGGTCGGGATTGACGAGTGTCTCGAAGCACTCCTGCACCTCTCCTCCCGCCACCTGCACAATCGCAATCTCGGTGACGCGGTCACGCTGCGACGGCGAGGTGCCCGTCGTCTCGACGTCGACGACGGCAAAGGAGATGTCTCGCAAGGGGACGTCATCGCGCTCGATCGCGCCGCTGGCCGCCTGTCGTCGCTCGCGCACCGTGCGACCGCGAGGCATCGGTGGGCTCGCCTCTCCGGGCGATGCACCCGCGAGGCCAGCGTACGAGGCGGCGGAACTTGCGCTCGTGGCACGAACGCCGTTGTCGTCGACGCCAGGCGCCACCAATGCCCAGCGCCCCTCGCCATCGCGGGCAAAGTCGGAGTGTCGCCCGAACAACGCCTCGGCCAGCCGGTCGGCAACCGCGCGCGGCGCCGAGGGGAGCGCGCAGACGCGCTCCATGAGTGAGACGGCGTCGAGCGGGCCGGCGGCCAGCGCGTCGCGCGCCCGCACGATGAGGAGGGAGTCCGGGGTGCGGACCTCGATCCCCTTCATGTGCCTCCCGTCTCGACCACGAAGCCCGCGAGCGCCGATGGGTCGCTTGCGCCTCCGGGCATCGGGGCGCCCTTCCGCTCGCAGGGCAGCCCCTCTCGCCGTCCAACTCCCCGCGCACATCCCGACAATGTGAGAGGCGCGAGACCGAGGTATGGGGCGTGACGGGTGCGGCGCATGGCGACAAGGTAAGCCGTTTCCTCGTCCCCGGGACGGCGCGGTGTGGCCATGGGTCCCGATTGCAAAGCGTCACGATGTCGCGCCTTCGCGGCGTCGACACTCGATGCCGATCCACGGGCAGAAATGGGACGCGCGTCGCAGGTGGCTGAACGACGCATGAGACAACCGGTTCCCCGCCGCACGGATGCAACGCGGCTGGTGGGGGTTGGGGGGACGGGTTAGTTTGTGAACGAATTCACAAGCCACGCCCCTGCCGTGAAACGCATCGCCGACAGCACTGTCAGACGCCTCTCCGTCTACCTCCGATTTCTGGAGGATTCGGTGCAGCGCGGCATGCGCACCATTTCCAGCGAGGAACTCGCGCGACGCGGCGGGACCACGTCGGCACAGGTCCGAAAGGACCTCTCGTTCTTTGGCTCGTTTGGCAAGCGCGGCCTCGGGTATCCGGCCGCCGAGCTGACCACCGCCCTGCGCGACATCCTCGGACTCGACCGGGAGTGGCGCGTCATGATCATCGGCGCCGGGAAGATCGGGACGGCGCTCGCGCAGTACCGCGGCTTCAAGCAACGCGGCTTCCACGTGATGGCGGTCTACGACGCCGACCCGCGAAAGATCGGGACGCGATGGGAGGACCAGATCGTGCGCGACATCGCGGTGCTGGAGAGCGACCTGGCAGCAGAGCAACCGGACATCGCGGTCCTGACCGTCCCGGGTCCGCAGGCCCAGCCGGTCGCCGAGCGACTGGTCGCGGCCGGGATCCACGCGATCCTCAACTTCGCCCCCGTGCAGTTGCACCTCCCCGCCGACGTGACGGTGCGCAACGTGAACATGGCGATGGAGCTGGAAGGGTTGAGCTACGCGCTCGCCAATCGGGACCGAAACGGCGTCAACGGCGCGGCGTAAGTCGTTCCGCCGGTTGTCGCTGCACCTCTGGGCCTAACGCGGAGCACGAGCCTGGCCCTTCCCGCGCACCGGTGACGCGGAGACGCGCTAACCCTCCGCTGCGGCTGCTGCTGCCGCTGCCGCTGCCGCACGCAGGACTCGCGCGAACGCCTCGGGCGCGAGGGTTTCCGGACGCACCGACACGTCGATGCCGCAGGTCGCGAGCAGCGCCTCGGCCTCGGTCGCCCCCAGGTCGAACAGCTCGCGCACCACGCGCCGCATCTGCTTGCGGCGCTGACCAAAGGCCCCTGCACCATGCGCGAGAAGGCGACCTCCTCGTCAGGCGTCACGACGGGGTCGAGGCGCGGCGTGAGTCGCAGGATCGCCGAGTCGACCTTGGGGCGCGGGTGGAAGGCGCCGGCCGGTACCTTCGCCACCACCTCGGCGCGCGCCAGCGCCTGCACGTTCACGGAGAGCGCGCCGTACTCCTCGCTCCCCGGTGGGGCGGCGACACGTTCGGCGACCTCGCGCTGGACGAGGAAGACCATTCGCGACGGGCGAGGCGAGCGCAGCGCCTGGAAGATGATGGGCGTCGTGATGTAGTACGGGACGTTGCCGACCAGCGCCCACGCCCCCGTCGCGAGCGACGGCAGGTTCCACGTCCAGCACATCGCCCTCGACGATCGACACGTGGGGGCGATCGGCGTAACGTGCCCGCAGCACCGGGACGAGGAGGGGATCGACCTCGACGCAGACCAGCCGCTCCGCGCGCTGCGCGAGCACATCGGTCAGGGCCCCCGCCCTGGCCCGATCTCGACGATCGTCTCGCCGGGCTGCGGGTCGACCGCCTGCACGATGCGCTCGAGCGCCGTGCGGTCGGTGAGGAAATGCTGCCCGAGGCGCTTGCGCGCCGGCGGAAGCGACGGTCGTTGGGGCATTCCGTAAGCTAGCGGCGCGCCGAGCGACGGGCCCGCGCTCAGCTGCGCCGGCGTGCCGTGGAAGGCGGGCCCGCGCTCAGCTGCGCGGGCGTGCAGTGGAAGGCGGGCCCGCGCTCATGTGCGCGCCACAAGGAGGGTGAGATCGTCGCGCCGGATCGCCTCGCCCGCGTGGGCGCGCAGGGCGCCGAAGACGCGTTCGACGATGAGGTCCGGGTGCTCGGCGCGCGCCGCCTTCACCACGTCCAGCACGCGCTTCTCCCCCAATCGCACGTCGAGGCGGTTGCGTGCGTCGGCGATGCCGTCGGTGAAGAGCAGGAGGACGTCGCTCCCCGGCGCCCACGGTCGCTCCTTGCCCGATGGGTGCTGCGCACTCATCCCGAGCGGCGGGTCGAGTGCCGCGAGTCGCTCCACCTCGCCCGTGGCATCCATCACGAAGGCGTGCGGGTGTCCGGCGTTGGCATAGCGCATCGTCCCCGTCGCGGATCGAGGACACAGTAGAAGATCGAGATGAACATCTCGGTGCTCTCGAGCTCCTCACGCAGCGTGGCGAGGAGGGCGTTGAGCATCACCGCGGGGTCTTCCGTGGCCTGGGCGTGGATCGAGGAGGCGCTCATGACGAGCGCCATGATGAGGGCGGCGCGATAGCCGTGGCTGGAGACATCGCCGATCATGACCCCGATCTTCCCATCCCCCAGCCGGAACAGGTGATAGAAGTCGCCGCCGACGCTGTCGGCGGGGACGACGCGCGCCGACACGAGCGCTTCGGGCGCGAACAGGCGCGTGTCGGGGAGGAGCTTCATCTGCAGGTCGTTCGCCAGCTGCATCTCCTGCTGCAGGCGCTGCTGGGCGAGCGACGAACGGACGAGGCGCGCATTCTGGATCGCGGTCCCGATCTGCGTGGCGATGGCCGTCACGAGTTTCTCGTCGCCGGCGCTGAACGGTTCCCCCGTTCGGCGCTCGGAGAGGTTCACCACGCCTAACGGGATGGCTCCGTGCGGATTGGGGTTGGTCCAGAGGATGGGAACGGAGAGGAGTCCGCCCTTGCGATACAAGGACTCCGCCTCGCACGGGTACTCGCCCGGCTCGAGGATGAGCGCGCGCTGCTCGCGGAAGACCTTGGCCGATACGGCGTGCGGATCCTGCGTCCCGATGGGCGGGGCATCCGCGGCCTCGAAGCCAAGGGCGGTGACGACCTGCAGCGTATCGGTGACGCGGTCATGCACGAGGATCGCGGCGCGGCGCGCCCCGACGGTCTCGCAGATCTCCTCGAGGATGCGTGCCGCGGCCTCCTCGAGCGAGACGGTGCGCCCGAGGATCTCGCTGGTGGTGTAGAGGAGGTTGATCTCCTCGTACCGTTCGGCGAGCTCGTACGCGGCGTGCTCCACTTCCAGCGCCGACTGGAAGAAGTGTCCAACGATCGGGAGCAGGAACTCGAGGCAGGCGGCGGGTTCGCTCCGCTGTCCCGTGCACGGGCCCACGCTCACCCAGGCGCGACGCGGCCCGGGGACGGCGCCGGCGAGGAGGATCCCGTCCTCCGTCTCGATCTCGGCCGGCGGAGCACCGGGGGCGAGGAGCTCGAGGACGCGCGGAACCGCCTCCTCCCACGCCCCGTACTCGGGGACGATGGGGGCGCGGTCGCCCGCCTGCGTCCAGACGACCGCCTTGACGCCGGTCACGTCCTCGAATCGCTCGAGGATGGCGACGAGTTCCCTCACGGCCGGTGCAGGGTGAGGCGCACGACGTTGCCGCCGTCGGAGAAGCGCTCGACGCGGTCCATCAGGTGCGTCATCAGGAAGAGGCCGCGGCCGTCCTCGCGCTCGAGCTGCTCCGGATCGGTGGGGTCGTGCAGGCAGGCGGTGAGGTCGAATCCGGTCCCTTCGTCGTAGACCTCCATGACGAGGGCGCGCTCATCGACCACGGCGCGAATGCGGACCCGCTTGGAGGCATCGGCCCCGTTGCCGTACAGGATCGCGTTGGAGAGCGCCTCGGTGAGCGCCACCGGGACCTGCAGGTTGACGGCCCGCGGCGGAAAGGAGAGCGCCGCGCAGGTGCGGGCCACAACCCCTACGACCCCTTCGATGTAGCGCACGTCGGAGGGGATGCGCACGTCGAGCGGGAGCTCCCGGGGAGCCCCATCTCGTCGGGGACGAAACCGAAGGCGTAACGGTCGGCGGGTTCGCTCATCACATGAGAAACGCGCGCGGCGCCCCTGGCGTCACGCGCGCATCGCCCGCCGTGGCGGGAAGGGATCGGGAGAGGGACACCGGACGTGCCCGCAGGGGAGGCGACTCGGGGGCGCCGGCGCGTGCGCTCGGGCCTGTGCTAGAGCGACTTGAGCGCGTCGTCGCGATTGACCGCGATCTGGAAGAGCGTATCGAGCTTGGTGAGCTCGAAGAGCGTCTTGAGGTCGTCGTTGAGGTTCGCCAGGCGCAACTCGCCACCGGCCTCGCGAATCTTCTTCGACAACGAGACGAGCACGCCCAGGCCGGAGCTGTCGATGTAGCCCGTCTGGCTGAAGTCGACGAGGAACTTCCGCTCCCCGCGCTCGAGCTCATCGAGCACCTTCTGCTTGAGCTCCTGACGATTCCCGACGATGAGCTGCCCCTCCACGTCGACGATGCACACATCACCCTGCTTCTTGATTGCAAAGCTCATGCGGATTCTCCAAGAAGTACGCCGCGCCCACCGGCGGGATTGCGCGCCTGAAGGGCGGTCACCGCGGCCACGTTGATAATGTCGTCGGCTGACGCGCCGCGCGACAGGTCATTGCAGGGGCGAGACAGTCCCTGCAGGATGGGCCCGATCGCGGCTGCGCCCGCCAGGCGTTCGACGAGCTTGTACGCGATGTTCCCGGCATCGAGGGTGGGAAAGACGAGGACGTTGGCCCGCCCCGCCACCGCACTCGCCGGTGCCTTACGAGCCGCGACCGCGGCGATGAGCGCCGCGTCACCCTGCAGTTCCCCATCGATGGCGAGCCCCGGGGCGCGTTGGCGCACGAGGGCGAGCGCCTCCCGCACGCGCTCGACCGACGGCGCGGTCGCACTCCCCATCGTGCTGAACGACAGGAAGGCGACGATCGGGGCGTCGCCGACGATACGGGCCCGGTCGGTGGCGGCGGCCAGTGCGATGTCGGCCAGTTGCTCCGGTGTGGGGACCGGGATCACCGCACAATCGGTGAACGTGAGGACCTCGCGTTCGCCCGATCGGAACGGCGCGACGTCCATGTAGAACGCCGACGAGATGGTCTTCACCCCGTCGGCGGGGCCGATGAGCCAGAGGGCGGCGCGCAGGACGTCGGCGGTGGTGAAGACGCAGCCCGCGACGCACCCGTCCACATCGCCGTGCCTGACGAGATCATCGGCAAAGAGGAGCGGGGTCGCCGCCAGCGATTCCGCCTCCTCCGGCGGGAGCGGACGCCCGCGCCGGCGCTCGACGAGCGACGCCGCCGTGCGTGCGCGACGCGGGTCACGAGCCGGGTCGATCACCTCGACGCCGATGCCTTCCAGCGCCGCCAGCGCGTCGCGATCGGCGTCAGGCGCCCGCACGAGGACCGGGTGCACGATCCCCTCCTGCTGGAGCGTGCGGACCGCGTGGAGCACGCGCGCGTCGTGCGACTCGGGGAAGACGATGCGCGCGCGTTGCTCCGCCGCGCGCCGGCGAATGGTGGCCAGGAAACCGGGGGCGGCGGCCATGCCTAACGGGTCGCGAACTTCTCGCGCAGCGCCGCGGCCACCACCGGGTGCACGAGCCCTTCCAGCTTCCCCCCGAAGCGCGCGACCTCGCGCACCAGCGAGGCGCTGATGTACGTCGTATCGAGCGAGGGGACCATGAAGACCGTTTCCTGCTCCGACGACAGGTGGCGGTTCATGAGCGCCATCTGGTACTCGTACTCGAAGTCGCTCACCGCGCGCAGCCCGCGGATGAACAAGCGCGCCCCCATCTGGTGCGCGAAGTCGACGAGCAATCCCTGGAACTGGTGCACCTCGACGCGCGCGTCGTCCCCAACCGCTTCGCGGATGAAGCCCGCGCGCTCCTCGAAGGAGAAGAGCGGCTGCTTGGAGACGTTGCTCGCGACGGCGACGATCAGGCGGTCGACGAAGGAGAGGCTCCGGCGAATCAGGTCCTCGTGACCGCGGGTGATCGGGTCGAAGGAACCGGCGTAGATCGCGATGCGAGGCATGCGGGGGAGGTGGAGGGGCGTGACGCCGAATTCTAACCGTCGAGGCCGGAATCGTCAGGCGTATCGGCGGGGACGTCGCGCGGCACCGCACGATACAAGGTGACGGCGGTTCCGCCGTAGCTCCGCGTCACGCCACCCGCGGGCATCGCCTCGTGCACGTCGTGCTCAACGCCCAGCACGGTCGCGAAGGGGACGGCGAGCCAGGCGTCGGCGATGCGGGGCGCGAGACCGAGATTGTAGGGCGGGTCGGCGAAGGCAATGTCGTAGGCGTGCGCGCCGAGGCGATGCACATAGCGGATCGCGTCGGTGCGGTGGACGTCCAGCTCGGTGGCGGCGACGCCCAGCGCCTCGCTGTTCTCGCGGATGGCCCGCAGCGAGGCGGGAGCAATCTCGACGAAGTCGCAGTGGGATGCACCGCGCGACAGCGCCTCGAGCCCGAGGGCTCCCGAGCCGGCAAAGAGATCGACGACGCGCGCCCCCGCGAGTTCGGGATGCAGGATGCTCATCCAGGCCTCGCGGGCGCGATCGCCCGTGGGGCGCACGCGTGCGTCCCGCGGGGCCTTGATGGTCCGCCCGCGCCACCGCCCGGCGATGATGCGCACGGTCCGGCGTTAGGCGCGCACGTCGGACAGACGCGCCACCAGGCGCGACACGCCGCCGTAGCTGTCGCGCTCGAGTCGATAGGCGATGTCGAGCGGCGCGTGCGGCGAGAGCGTGCGCGCGAGGTCGCCCATCCCCCAGCCGATCGCCTCGAGCATCCCGCCGCTGCGTGCCAGCTGCAACTTGAGCCCCCTGCCCCACCGTGCGCGGCGTCGTCGCCAGGCGCACGCCGCGCGACGACAGGACCGGGGCCGGGTTCCCCACGCCGAACGGCTCGAAGTGGCGCAGCAGCGCCTCCAGGTCCGGCGTGACCTCCTCCAGCGGGATCTCCACGTCGACGCGCACACGCGGGACGAGGTCGTCAGCCGTCAGCTTCGCTCGCGCGACTCCGTTGAATCGTTCGGCGAACGCGGCGAGTCGCTCGGCCTGGATCGTGATGCCCGCGGCGGCACGATGCCCCCCGTAGCGCACCAGCAGGTCCTGGCAGGCCGTCAGCCCCGCATGCAGGTCGAAGGCGCTGATGGACCGTCCCGATCCCTTTCCGATCCCCTTCTCGAACGCGACCATCATCACCGGGCGCGCGAAGTCCTCGACGAGGCGCGACGCCACGATGCCGATCACGCCCGGGTGCCATCCTTCGGCACCGAGGACGATCCCCCACGTCTCGTCCAGGTCGAGCCGGTCCGCCATGCGGCGCGCCGCGTCGAGCGTGGCGCGGTCGAGTTCCTGCCGCGCGCGATTCATCTCCTCGAGGTCACGGGCAATGCGGTTGGCCTCGCCCTGGTCCTGCGTGAGGAGGAGGTCCACCCCGCGCATGGCGTGTCCGATGCGCCCCGCCGCGTTGAGGCGCGGGGCGAGGATGAAGCCGACACGACCGGCGGTGAGCGCCTGGCGATCGAGGCCCGCCGCGTCCATGAGCGCCTGCAGCCCGGGGTGGCGCGACTCCGCCATGAGCTTGAGGCCGAAGCGCACGAGGATCCGGTTCTCGCCGCGCAGCGGGGCCACGTCGGCGATGGTGGCCAGCGCGACCAGGTCCAGCAGGTGCAACGCAACGTTCTCGTTCGCCCCAAAGGCCTGCAGCAGGGCGGTGGCGATCTTGAAGGCGACCCCCGCCGCGCACAGGTCCTTGTCCGGATAGTCGCAGCCGGGCTGGCGTGGATTGAGGACCGCGAGGCACGAGGGGACGGGCCGGCTGGGAAGGTGGTGGTCGGAGACGATGACGTCGATGCCCTGCGCGGTGAGGCGATCGATCGCCTCGTGGGCACTGGTGCCGCAGTCGCAGGTCAGGACGACCTTCGCGCCCGCCTCGATCGCGCCACGCACCCCTGCGTCGCCGAGGTCGTAGCCGTCGGTCATGCGGTGCGGCAGGAACGGGACGGCCTTGCCGCCCAGGTGGCGGATGACGCGCACCATGATCGTCGTCGAGCAGATCCCGTCGACATCGTAGTCGCCGTGGACGAGGATCACCTCGCCCCCGCGGATGGCGCGCGAGAGCCGATCGACGGCGGCGTCCATCCCCAGCATCGCCAAGGGGCGTGCAGCTGCTCGAGCCGCGGGCGCAGGAAGCGCTTCGCGTCCTCGGGGTCGGCGTAGCCGCGTGCGGCCAGCAGCTCGCAGACCATGGGCGGGAGCTTGAGCGCGTCGACGAGGGTGCCGACCAACGCCCCGTCCGGCGCCTCGGGGCGATGCCAGCGCGGGGCGATGCGCGCGCGCACTGGCGCGGCGGTCGAATCGCGCGAGGTGGCGCGCGAGGCGGCGCGCGACGGTGAAGCGGGGACGGTCATCGCTGGAGCTTACCGGCGTCCCCTGCCAACCAGCGAATCATTCCGCTGCATACAGGAGCATTCCACACCCTTCGCACAGCTCCAGCGTTCCCTTGGAGACCATCTGCGTGCGGCGCTGGACAGGGATCGCGGTGTCGCACGAGCCGCAGGCGCCGTAGGTGACGGCGAAGACCACCTGCGACTTCCGTCGCGCGCGGATCTTTTCGTACATGGTCCGCATCGCGTTGGGAACCTTCGCCGCGACGGCCTCGCGCTTTCCCTTCGCGTCCGCCAGCTGCACATCCAGCGCCTGTTGCTCGCCACGAATGGCGGCGCGCTTGGCCTCCTGCGTCGCGTCGAATTCGGCGAGGACCGCGCGGTGCGCCTCGAGCGCGTTGCGGATCCCGTCGGCCATCTCCTCCGCCTCGCGCAGCCCCTGTTCACCCTCGCTCAACATGCGCTTGCCGGCCTCCACCTGCTGCGTGGCGGCCGTGGCCTCGCGCATGTTCTTCACGAGGTCGAGCTGGTGCTGGTTGCGCTCCACGCGTTGCCGGTGCTCGGCGACGAGATGCGCGACCTCGCGCTGCTTGCGCTCGGCATCCGCCAACTGCCCCTGGGTGAGCTCGACCTGTCGCGCGGCCTTGGCGCGGGCCGCATCGAGTGCGGCCAGTCGCGGGGCGATCGCGTCGATCTGGACGAGGATCGCATCGACCGCATCATCCTCCGATTGCAACTCCAACAGGGCTACCAGCTCCGCGTGCACAGGTCCTCCGGGTTCTCGGGCGCGAGGCGCCGGGCGCCCCACGCCGCGTGGGCGTGCGTTCAATTCCGTCGTACGACTGACCGTCCCTCCAACGCGCCGGCCGTCCGCTTGCACCTGGCGACTGGCCGCCGTTCACCGGTGGTGCGACGACTCCTAGCTGCTGGAGCGGAGCGCGGCCAGCTCGACGATCTGGCGCGCGTTCTCCCGCTTCTCGGTGATCAGTGCCGTCTTCTCCTCATCGGTCGCGAGCGAGATGAGGCGATCGATCTCGCGATTCCGGTCCTGCAGCCGGCGCTCCTCGAGGCGCGCCAGCGAATCTTCCACCGTCCGATCGAGGTTGAGGATCGCCTCGGGCTCGGCCAGCAACTCATCCATGAGCGCGACCGCGTCGGGTGGCAGGCGTTCCGCCACCTGGTCAACGTGCTCATTCGACCCGAGGTCGCGCAATGCTTCAAAGATCATGCGGAGCCTCGGTTCGCGGAACGACTCGCTCCCCAAACGTTCGAGAATCGCTCCATCGCCGCGGCCGAGCGCAGCATCGCGGTGATGAGGTAGCGCTCGGCGCCGACGGCGACCACCCGCCCGCGCTCCGGGCGCGGTGGCGGCTCACGGGGGACGTCGTCGCGCGCCTGGAAGGGGCGACGGAACTTCCCGCGCCCCTTGAACGAGCCACCGGACGACGCGCCGCCTCCGGTGCGCTCGAAGCCACCCTCGTTGCCACGGTCGAAACCGCGGTCGAAGCCACGGTCGAAGCCCTGATCCTGTGGCGACCATCCGGGTTGGCCGTAGTCGCCCTCCTCCAGCGGTGGCGGCCCCTCGTCGCTCGAGGGTGACCGGGGCGGCAGCGGCGCCCGCGCACCGCGTGCGCCACTGCCGCGCCTAACGTCTCCCGCGGCGGCGGCGGCCCCTCCTCCACCTCGCGCTGGAGCACCTCGCGTCCCACGTGCGACACCTCGCTGGCCCGGGCCAGGTAGAGGTCGCGCATCACCGGGTCGCGGGTGGCGCGAATGGTGGGGAGGAGGCGGTCGACGGCCGAGCGGCGACGCGTGAGGTCGGCGAACCAGCCGGCGCGGTCGAGGAGCTGGATCTTCCGCTCGAAGACGTCGATGGCGTCCTTGAGCTGCCGTTCCAGCGCGTCGCCCCCGCGTTTCTGCACGAAGGTGTCGGGATCGTCGCCGTCGGGGAGCGAGACCACGCGCACCGTGGCCCCCTCGGCCAGCAGCTCGTCGCCGGCGCGAAACGTCGCCTTGAGCCCGGCCTGGTCCGAATCGTACAGGAGGTAGACGTTCTTCGAGTAGCGCGCGAGGAGTTGCGCCTGCTCGTTGGTGAGGGCCGTGCCTAACGGCGCCACCACCGACTCGATCCCGGCAGCCGCCAGGCGCAACGCATCGAAGTACCCCTCCACGACGATGGCGCGATCGGCCTTCCGGATCGCGTTCCGTGCCTGGTGCAGGTGATACAGCAGCCGCCCCTTCGAGTAGATGGTCGACTCGGCGGAGTTGAGGTACTTGGGTTCCCCCGGCCCGATGAGCCGCCCGCCGAATCCGGCGATGCGCCCCGTGACGTCGTGGATGGGGAAGATGAGGCGGTTGCGGAAGCGCGGGCGCGGCTCCTCCGTCTCGTCGCGCTTGACGAGCAGCCCCGCCTCGAGGAGTCGCGTGTCGTCGATCCCGATCGAGTTGAGATAGGCGCGCATGAGCCCGATCTCGCGGGGGGCGAAGCCGAGGCCGAAGCGGTCGGCCACGGCACGCGTCACCTCACGCGAGGCGAGGTAGTCGCGCGCCGGTCCCCCCAGGTCGTCCTCCCACAGGATGCGCTGGAAGTACTGCTGCGCCGCGGCGTTCGCCTCCCACAGCGGCTCGCGCGGGTCGGGCCCCTCGCGCCGCGCCTTGGTCTCGTGCAGCTCGATCCCGCTCTTCTCGGCGACCATGCGCACCGCCGTCGGCCAGTCCACCCCAAGCCGCTTCTGCAGGAACGAGAAGACGTCGCCCGACTCCTTGCACACGAAGCAGTGGTAGAACTTTCCCTTGGTGGTGGTGACCGAGAAGTTGCGGTTGACTCCCTGGTGGAAGGGGCACGGGCCGCGGTAGTTGCCCCCCGCCCCTTGAGCGGGACGTACTCGCCGATGATGGCGACGATGTCCGCGGCCTCGCGAACGCGCTCGACCTCCTCGTCGGGGATCACGCGCGCCCCGTGACCACACGGACGCAACCGCGCCGCAGTGCGAGCATCGCGTTCACAGCTCGGCGATGGTGACGCCGGAGCCGCCCTCGTTCCACAACCCGAGGCGGAACGACTTCACGCGCGTGTCCTTGCGCAGCATCTCGGCCACGCGATCGCGCAGCGCCCCCGTCCCCTTGCCGTGGATGATGCGCATGGAGCGGAGGTCGGCCCTGATGGCGGCGTCGAGCGCGGAGAGGAGCATGTCGTCGATATCGTACATCCGCTGGCCGCGGAGGTCGACCTCGGTGGGGACATGTTCTTCAGGAAGATCGCCGGTGAAGGCCACGGCGGTTGCCGCCGGGCGCTGGTCGGGCGCGGCGCGGCGCACGAGGTCGCGCGGATACGTGAGCTTGATGGAGCCCAGCGCCACGAGGATGTCGGCGGGGCGCACCTCGAGGACGCGCGCCACCTTGCCGTCGAGCGGGAGCACCTGGACGTAGTCGCCAGCCGCAAGGGGCGCCTCGTCGCGCACGCGCGGGGTGCGGCGCTGCCGGTTGGTGGCCTCGCGCTCGAGCTGCTCGATGCGTTCGCCCTGCTTGGTGGCCAGCTGCTCCACCTTCTGCCGCGCCGCGCGGGCGGCCTCCTCCAGGGCCGCCTCCTCCTTGCTCTTCCTGAGGTCGCGGATGGTCTTCTCGATGGTGCTGCGCGCCTCCAGGAGATACTTGCGCGCCTCCTGCCGCGACTCGCGCTCCATCGTGCGCTCGCGCTCCCGCACCGCCCGCTCGCGCTCCGCCAGGCGGTGCGCCCGCTCCTGCGCGTTGGCCAGCGACGCCGCGACGTCGCGCTCGCGATCGGCCAGCTGCTTGTCGCGCGCCTCGAGGCTTTGCAGCAGCGCATTGACGTCGCGCTCCACCTGGGGGATGCGCTCCTCGGCGCGCTGCAGGACATCGTCCGGGAGCTGCAACCGCCGGGCGATGCTGATGCCGTAGGAGCGCCCGGGAATCCCCTTGATGAGGTGATACGTCGGGGCCAGCGCCACCGCATCA
This sequence comes from Gemmatimonadaceae bacterium, assembly GCA_046327755.1. Lineage (GTDB taxonomy): Bacteria > Gemmatimonadota > Gemmatimonadetes > Gemmatimonadales > Gemmatimonadaceae > SCN-70-22. The sequence continues at coordinate 304,980 of JAXLXW010000003.1, read as the reverse complement.
AACTGCAGCGAGGCGTTCACCACCCCGGTCACTTCGGTGGCCAGCTCCTTGAGCGCGCCGAGGTGCGTGGTCGCCACCGTCATCGCCCCGCGCGTGGTCAACGCCTCGAGGATGGCCCCGCCTAACGCCGCGCCTTCCAGCGGGTCGGTCCCCGACCCCAGCTCGTCGATGAGGACGAGCGACGCGTGCGTCGCCGAGCGCAGGATCTCGCCCAGGTTCTTGACGTGGGCGCTGAAGGTGGAGAGCGACGCCTCGATCGACTGCTCGTCGCCGATATCGGCGAAGACGTCGTCGAAGATCGCCACCTCGCTCTCGTCACCGACCGGGGCGGGGATTCCCGACTGGAGCATGAGCGACATGAGGCCAAGCGCCTTGAGCAGGACCGTCTTGCCTCCCGTATTGGGGCCGGAGATGAGGAGCGTCTTCTCCGCCGGCTCCATCGTCAGCGAGAAGGGGATGACCTCGACCCCCTGCGCGAGGAGCAGCGGGTGTCGCCCGTCGAGGATGCGGAACCCGGTCCCCGCCTGGCGCAGGCGCGCCTGCCCGCACGAGGCGGCCCCCGCATAACGAGCGCGGGCGAAGAGCGCGTCGAGGATGACCAGCGCCTCGAGCGAATCGCGCATGAGCGGCTGGTCGGGGCGGATGCCGTCGGTGAGCGCGAGCAGGATCCGGTCGACTTCGCGCTGCTCCTCCGCCTCCAACTCGCGGATGCGATTGCACGCCTCGATGGCGGCGGGAGGCTCGACGAAGACCGTCGCCCCCGTCCCCGAGGTGTCGTGCACGATGCCCCCCACCGCACCACGCCCCTCGCGTCGGACGGGGATCACGAAACGCCCGTTGCGCACCGTCACCGAGGCGTCGGGCACCTGATGGTGCGTCTCCAGGCGGTGCATGATGCGCTCGAGGAGCGCGACCAACTCCCCCTGTGCGTTGCGCAGCTCGCGCCGCACGCGCCGCAGGGCATGCGAGGCATCGTCCCGGACCGAACCGTCGGCGTCGAGCGCCCGCTCGATCTCCTCCTCCTGCTTGCGGTTGGCGTGCAGGCGCTCGCGCAGCGGGGCCAGAACCGAGAGCGCGATGGCCGGGCGCCGTGCCGATCGCAGCGCGTCGTCGGCGGTGAGGCGCGACGAGCGCAGGAGGACCCCCGCCTGCTGCAACTCCCGCCCGTCGAGTCGCGTCCCCTCGATGCGAAGGCGTGCGAGGGCGCGGTCGACATCGGGGATCGGGAACGGCGACCACCCTTCCTCGCAGGTGACGATGCCCCGCATCGCCGCGACACGTCCCAGTTCCCGCTCCGCGCGCTCGAGCGTCGCCGCCGGCTCGAGGGCACGCACGCGCGCCGCCCCTAACGACGACGAGGCGTAACCGGCCACGACGTCGAGGACCTTGTCGAACTGCAGGACGGCCAGCGCGTGCGCGTTCATCTCCGAATCACTCCAGATGGGGCATGCCCTGGGCGGGCACCCCGACAGGGCGGGCGGTGGGGCACCGGCGCTCGACGGCGGGGCGCGAGGCGCCGTCGCCTAACCGCGGCGGCGAGTTCCTCGCGGGCGATCGCGCTGATCGTCCCGCCCTCGGCGCGCCCCTTGAAGGCCGGCATGACCTTCCCCATCACCGCGCCCACGTTGGCCGCCCCGCCCGCGATGGCCGCCTTCACGGCAGCGCGGATCTCCTCCGGGTCGACCTGCGGCGGAAGATAGCGCTCGAGCATGACAACCTCTGCCGACTCCTTCTCGGCGAGGTCGCCCCGACCGCCCTTCGTGTACATCTCGATCGATTCCCGACGCTTCTTGATGGCCCGGCGCACCACCTCGACGGCCTCCTCGTCGGTCACCGGGTGCTTGAGCTCAATCTCCCGGTTCTTGATCTCCGAAAGGAGCGTACCCACCAGCAGCGTCAGCGCCTTGTCCTGCGCCTTGCGGGCGGCGGTGAGCTCGGACTGCACGCGTTCAAGGAGCGTTGACATGCGATGTGGCCTCGTGGGAGGTGAAGCGAGCGACGGTCATCCGGGGGCCAGTGCATCGCGCGCCCGCCCATCAGGTGCGCGTGCAGGTGGAAGACCGTCTGGCCGCCATCGCCGTTGGTGTTGAGGACGACGCGGTAGCCCGACTCGGCGATCCCCTCATCCTTGGCCACCGACGCGGCCATGAGGAGCACTTCGCCCGCCAGCGCGGCCGACTCCACCTGGTTGAGCGACGCGACGTGCTGTCTCGGGATCACCAGGATGTGCGTCGGCGCCTTGGGCGAGATGTCGCGAAAGGCGATGCAGTGGCTGTTCTCGGCCACCTTGGTCGCCGGAATGTCGCCGCTCACGATCTTGCAGAACAGGCAATCAGTCGCCATGGGACGCCTCCGGGGCGGATGTCACCGCCGGTTCGTTGGTTGCCTCGTGCGCCGCGCTCGTCACGTCGCCAGCGGTCGCTTGCGGGGCCGAGCCCGCCGCCTCGACGGCGCTGCGCGCGATGGCCAGCCCGGCGAGCGCCGCGGTTTCGAAGCGGAGCACATGCCCGCCGAGCTTGACGCGCTGGAAGCCTGCAGCCTCGAACTCGTCGAGCTCCTCCTCCTCCAATCCACCTTCGGGGCCCACGGCGACCGTCACGGGCGGCGCGACGACGTGCCCGAGCATGGCGGTTCCACCTGCGTCGAGCACGAAGCGCGGTCCATCCGGGAGCGCGCCCAGGGCGCGGGAGAGCGACGCTTCCGGGTACATCGCCGGAAGCCAGGCGCCCCCGCACTGCTCCAGCGCCGACGCCATGCGGGCCTTGAGCTTCCCCGCAAACGTGGGCCCTTCACCGCGCGGCTTCACGCTGCGCGAGCGCCGATACATCACCGGGCGCCAGCTGGTCGCCCCGAGTTCCGCGCACTTCTCCGCCAGCCACAACATGCGGTCGCGATCGGCGATGGGGACGAGGAGGTGCACCGGCGGGAGCGGGGCCACGTGATCCATGCGGTCGACCTCGACGGTCGCTGCCGTCTTGGTGATCCGGACGAGCGTCCCCTCGGCACGGTTCCCCGCGCCGTCCAGCATCGCGACGCGCGACCCGATCCCCAGCCGCCGCACGCGCACGTGATGGAGCACCCCTTCGCCTAACGACGCAGAGACGCCAAGGGCGAACGGCTCGTCGGGGACGTAGAACGTGGCTACGCCTTGGCGATCGAGATGCTCCACCAGGCATCCTCCACGATCTCGTTCACCAGGCGCCAGCCGTCGGACTGCAGCGCCTCGAGCATGAACTCCTTCTCCTCGACGAGGATCCCGGCCAGCACCGCGAAGCCACCGGGGCGCAGCGCTGCGTGCATCGCGGGAAGCAGCTCGACCAGCACCGACGAGATGATGTTCGCCACGATGACGTCCACCGGGGCGATGAGCGGGAGGAAGACCGTCGCATCGCCCTCAAAGACGTGCACGATGGCGTCGACGCCGTTGCGCTGGACGTTCTCCTCGGCGTTGGAGATCGCGTCCGCGTCGTACTCGATCGCGAAGACGCGCGAGGCCCCGAGCTTGGCGGCGACAATGGAGAGCACGGCGCTCCCCGCGCCGAGGTCGGCGACCACGAGGCCCGGGTGCACCAGCTCCTGCATAAGGCGCGCGGCCCCGCGGGTGGTCGCATGGTCGCCGGTGCCGAAGGCCATCCCCGGGTCGATCACCACCGTGGTCGCCGCGTCATACTGGTCGGCGAGCCACGTGGGGGCGATCACGAGCTTTCCGACGGGCTGGGCGTGCAGCTTGTCGCGCCAGTGCACCGACCAATCGACCGCCTCGGTGGCCGAGGTCTCGCACGTGGCGTCCGGCACCGCGGCGTGCACCTGCCGAATGACGGCGGCGACGTCGGTCTCGGGCGGGAAGTGCGTGACGAGCGTCGCCCCGTCCTCGTGCACGCCCTGCGCGCCGGCCGCGAACATCGCCGCCGACGCCGCCTCCAGCTGGCCGGGCGCGCGAACCCGCAACGAGGTCCAGGTCACGCGCCTAACGCTTCCTTCATCTTGGTCCAGAAGCCCTTGGAGCGCCCCTGCTCGGGCGGGGCGCCTTGCAGCTGCTGGAGGCGCTTGAGCAACTCCTCCTCCTCGCGCGACACGCCGTCCGGCGTCCACAGCTGCACGCGCACGTGCAGGTCACCAACGCCGGACGAGTTCACGCGCGGCAGCCCGCGCCCGCGCAGGTGCAGGACGTGCCCGCTCTGCGTCCCCGCGGGGATGCGCACCGACATCGACGCCGTCACCGTCGGGACGTCGACGTCCGCCCCCAGGACCAGCTGCGGGTACGACACCAGGACCTCGGTGTAGAGGTCCTCGCCGTCGCGCTCGAAGCGGGGGTCGTCCACCACCTCGAAGACGACCAGCACGTCGCCGCGCCCGCCGCCGCGCGGTCCGGCATTCCCCAGCCCGCGCAGCGTCATGTACTGCCCGGACGAGACACCGGCCGGGATCTGCACCGGAATGGTGTGCTCCCCGCGCACGCGCCCCTCGCCCTTGCACTTCTTGCACGGCGCCGTGACGACGACGCCCTCGCCGGAGCACATGGGGCACGGCACGACGGAGACAAACTGGCCGAAGAAGGAACGCTGGGCGCGCCGGACTTCCCCGAGCCGGCGCACGTGTGGCACGTCTGCGGCTTGGTCCCGGGCTCGGCACCGCTCCCCGCGCACTTGTCGCACGCATCGAGGAGCTTCACCGTGAACGTCTTCGTCACCCCGGACGCCACCTCGGCCAACGTGAGCTCGACGGTGATCTTGACGTCCTGGCCCGTGCGAGGCCCCCGCGCTGGCGCCCACCCTGCTGGAAGAAATCCCCCAACCCGGAGAACGCGCCGAAGTCCTTCATGAAGATGTTCAGCGCTTCGCTCAGGTCGACGTGGTGGTAGTTCGCCCCACCCGCCGCCCCGCGCAGCCCCGCCTCACCGTAGCGATCGTACGCCGCGCGCTTCTCCGCGTCGCGCAGGACGTCGTACGCCTCGGTGATCTCCTTGAACTTCTCCTCCGCCTCCTTCGAGCCGCCGTTGCGATCGGGATGCCACTTGGTGGCCAACCGTCGGTAGGCCTGCTTGATCTCGTCGTCGGACGCACCACGCGCGACGCCGAGCGTCGTGTAGAAATCGGCCATGAATCCGTTGGCTGCCTAGTGAAGAATGTCGGAGACGAGGAGCGACGTGTGCCGCACCAGCGCAATGACCTTGTCGTACGGCATGCGCGTCGGGCCAATCACCCCGATCACGCCGTTGAGCGCCCCCACCCGGTACTCCGCCGTGACGATCGTGAAGCTCTCGAGCCGCGGGTCGCCATGCTCGTTCCCGATCGTGATCGAAATCCCCGGCGATGCCGAGCGCCCGCGCAGCAGCTGGCCCAGCTGCGCGCGGGTCTCCGTGAGCGCCAGCAACCGGCGCATCCCATCCCCACTGCTGAACTCCGGCTGCTCGGCGAGCACCGAGGCCTGCCCGAGCACCACCCCTTCGTCATCACCCGCCACGGGGACGTCGAAGAGCGTCTCCCCCTCCTGCACGAAGACGTTGAGCAGCTCGTTCACTCCCGCCCGCCCGCCCGTGTCGCGCAGGCGCTCGCCTAACGTCGCGCGAATCGTGCGCAACGGAAGCCCCGCCAGGCGCTCGTTGAGCACGAGCATCACCTCGGCGACCGCCGACTCCGCGATCTGCGAGTCGACTTCGACGAAGATGGTCCGCATCGCTCCGCCACCGAGCGTGAGGACCAGGAGCAGCCGCTCGTTGGAGACCCGGATGAGTTCCAGCCGCTGCAGCACGGCGTTGTCGAGCCGCGGCCCCAGCGCCACCCCCAGCTCCTGCGTGACGATGGAAAGGGACTGCGCGGCCTTGCGCAGGATCGCCTCGATGGCCGAGGCGCTCCCCTGCGACAGGTGCTCGGAGATTCGATCGGCCTCCGCGCGCGAGACGGACTGCGCGCGCATCAGCGAATCGACGTACAGCCGATAGGCGATGTCGGTGGGGATGCGCCCCGCGGAGGTGTGCGGATGGTACAGGTACCCCTTCTCCTCCAGGTCACTCATCGTGTTGCGGATGGTGGCCGGCGACACGCCGAGGCCGAACCGCTTGGAGATCGTGCGTGACCCGGCAGGCTCCGCCGTTTCGACGTAGCTCTGGATGACCGCCTCGAGGACCCGCCGTTCCCGGTCCGACAGCTCTGGGGACGCCATAAGTCCAAACCTAGTAACGACTTCGATGCTCAGTCAAGGCAGACACAAGGGCGTCGAGGCGAAGCCATCCGTGCGGCGTCAATACGAGCCGTCGATCGCGCATCGCCGCCCACCCTTCCGCGATCCATCGCGAGACGAGTGGCTGATCGCCTTCACCGACCGGTACCCCCTGCAACGTCCGCAGGCCGACGTACGCCTCCTCCAGGGCCCGCTGATCCGGCGTGAGGGTCTCCTCGCCGCCGACGGGGTCGCGCTGGGCCAGGGCCGAGGCGCGCCAGCGCACGAAGTCGCGCTCATTCCAGCGGCGCGTGGCGCCATCGAAGCCGTGCGCCGCTGGCCCGATCCCCAGATAGGGGACGCCGCTCCAGTACGACGAGTTGTGGCGCGACTCGAGCCCAGGCAGCCCCCAGTTCGACACCTCGTAGTGCCGGTAACCGGCGACCGCCAACCGTTCGTGGGCGAGGAGGAAATCCGCCTCGTAGCGCTCCTCGCTCGCGTCGTGCACGCCTCCGCGCGCCCGCCATCGCGAAAGCGGCGTCCCCTGCTCGACCGTGAGCCCGTATGCCGAGATGTGGGCCGGGCGAAGCGCGATCGCCTCTTCGAGGTCGCGCGTCCAGTCGCGCGAGATTTCCCCGGCAACGCGTAGATCAGGTCGAGCGACCAGTTCGCCATCCCGTGCTCGGCCAACGTCCGGGCGGCGGCATGGATCGCGTCGACATCGTGCGTGCGGTGCATCCACGCGAGAACATCGGGATCGAAGCTCTGCACGCCGAGCGAGACACGATTCACGCCGGCGTCCCGCCACGCCGTCACCGCCGCCGGCGAGACGTCCTCGGGATTGGCCTCCACGGTGACCTCGGCGTTAGGCGCGCGCGCCGCGAAGCGCGTGACGAGCGCGATCACCCGCGCGACGCCATCGCCGCCGAGTCGCGAGGGCGTGCCGCCCCCGAGATAGAGCGTCTCGAGCGATGGCGATGGTGCGAGGTCGTTCGCCGGTGCGCCAAAGCGCGCCGCGAGTTCCAACGCCAACGACGCGACAAAGTCATCGACCGGGACGACGCGCCGCACCGCGATCGAGAAGTCGCAGTACGAGCATCGCCGCGCGCAGAACGGGACGTGCACGTAGAGGTGGCGATACGGAACCCCGGCCGGTGTCACGACCTGCCCAGACACCACGCGAGGCAGTGCGTCCGCGGCGTGGGGATCGCCCACGTTTTCGCGGCGCACCCAGGCCCGGCGCGGTCGCTGGCGCGGTCACTGGCGCGGTGGCTCTCGCGGTCGCTCATCGCGGAGCGCCTGCGTGCCACGCGACCGATCGGTCGAGGCGCTGGACCATGCCGCCCGCGTCCACCTCGATCACTCCAAGCAGCGACAGCGTGGCGAGCGCCGTCGCGACGTCGCGTGGTGCCATCGCACAGGCGCGCACCAGGTCATCGGTCCCCTGTGGACCGTGGGCGAGGACCTCGAGCAGGCGCCCCTCCGGCGAGTTCGGATCGCCGGACCAACTGGAGGCGACACGCGCCGGCGACCACGCGGGAACCGGCGCCCCCGAACTGGTCACTGCACCTGGCGACGTACTCGCGGCGCCTTCACGCGTGTCTGTCGCCGCGCGCACCGGCGTCAGCCGCATCCCCTGCGACATGACGCGCGGCGAGAGCGCCAGCAGGGCGAGCAGGTCATCGAACGACGCGACGCAGTGCTTCCCGTCGCGAATGAGCTGATTGGTACCGCGCGACATCGCCGAATCGATCGGCCCGGGGACGGCCCCCACCGAGCGACCGATCTCGTCCGCCCGATCCGCGGTCGTCAGGGCCCCGGAGGGCAGTCCCGCCTCGACCACCAGGACGACGTCGGCGAGTGCCGCGATGGTCCGGTTGCGGGTGGAAAAGGCGCCGACATGCGATGGCTTTCCCGGTGCGATCTCCGAAAGCACCAGTCCATCGCGAGCGATGCGGGCGTGCAGCGCCGCATTGGCGCGCGGATATGCGACATCGACGCCGGTTCCCTGCACGGCGATCGTGGCGCCGCCGCCATCCAGGGCCCCGACATGCGAGGCGGCGTCGACGCCGGCCGCGAGCCCGCTCACCACGCAGACGCCGCGTTCCGCGAGTCGCGTCGCGAAGTCGCGCGCGACGCGCAGCCCGTACGAGGTCGCATGGCGCGACCCGACGATCGCGACCGACGGGCGCGACGTGATCGAGACGTCGCCTAACGCGAAGAGCAGCGGCGGCGGGTTCTCGAGATGGAACAGCGACGGTGGGTACGTCGCGTCGACGAAGGAAACGACGCGGACCCCGCGTGCCTCGCACGACTCGAGCATCTGCTGCGCGCGCGCGAGCAGGGCCGCGCGCGCGAGGGGATCCGCCACCAGGGCGTTCAGCACGTCGGTGGGCGCGGTGCAGACCGCAGGCGGCTCCGCGACATCGCCGACCGTTGTGCCGGGCACGACGTCCGGCCCCGATGCGCCGCCAGCCGCAGCTCGCGGAGTGCCCCCCGCCCTCCCCTTCCGCGGCTCCTTCCCCCGGAACAGCGTGGAGATGCCGATGGCGCCAAGACCGGGGATGGCGCGAAGCGCGATCGCGGCGAGGCGCTCGTCCGGAGTGATCGGTTTCGAGAAGACCGGCGCGCGCCGCTGAACGCGTAGGGTCCCCCGCGCCACTCAGTCGTGGGCGTCGTCACCGTCAGCGGCATCGCCGGCTCCGCCGTCGAGCGAAGGTGCGGCATCCTCGGCGCGCCGCGACGGACGCTCGCTCGCCTTTCGCATCTCGAGCAGCTGCGACCACCACGCGGCCTTGAGCGTGTCCAGCCCCTGCCGTGCCGCCGCACTGATGGAGAAGAGCCCGAATGCCAGGGGCGCCTGGATCTCGGGAACGTACGCCTCGCCCAGCAGGTCGTGCTTGGTGAAGATCACGCAATGCGGCTTCGCGGCGAGTTCCGTCGAATACTGCTCGATCTCGTGCCGCAACTGGTCGTACTCCGCCTGCCAGTCCTCGGCGTCCATCGGGATGAGGAAGGCGAGGAGACGCGTGCGCTCGATGTGCCGCAGGAACTGGAGGCCGAGGCCGCGCCCTTCGTGCGCCCCTTCGATGATCCCCGGAATGTCGGCGACGACGAAGGTGCGGTGATCGCTGAGCGCGACCACGCCGAGGTTGGGTTGCAGCGTGGTGAACGGGTAGTCGGCGATCTTCGGGCGGGCGGCGGAGATGACCGAGAGCAGCGTCGACTTGCCGGCGTTAGGCTTCCCAACGAGCCCGACGTCGGCGATGAGCTTGAGCTCCAACTCCAGCGTGCGGGCCTCGCCTTCTTCTCCGGGCTGCCACTCGCGCGGCGACTGATGGGTGCTGGTGGCGAAGAAGGTGTTCCCCTTCCCGCCGCGCCCTCCCTTGGCGACCACGAGTTCCTGGTCGTGCACGAGGACCTCGCCCAGGTACGCGCCCGTGTCGTGGTCGCGCACCGTGGTCCCCGGCGGGACCGGGAGGATGAGGTCATCGGCCGAACGCCCGGTCTTGTTGCTCCCCATGCCGTGCTGCCCGCGCTCCGCGGTCCACTGGTCGCGGTAGGTGTAGTCGAGGAGCGTGGCCAGGTTGCGGTCTGCCTTGACGATGATGTCGCCACCACGCCCGCCGTCGCCGCCGTCCGGCCCTCCCATCGGATAGAACTTCTCGCGCCGGAACGAGACGCACCCGGACCCACCGGTGCCCGCGGCAACCTTCACGACAACGAGATCAATGAACATCCTGGTGCACCACGCGTTCGAGAAGCAGGCGGTAGCGCGCCGGATTCTCCGGCGCCATGAAGTCGGTGACCGCAGCGAGCACCCCGGCCACTTCACCAGCGGGGGCCCCCGCGTTGAGCGCCCCGCGGAGGTGGGCGTGCAGCTGGCGGTCTTGCCCGCCGCGGCACACGCCGCCACGATGCACAACTCGCGGCGCCGCAGGTCGAGTTGCGGTCGCGACAGGACCTTGCCGTACCCTTCGACGATCATCCACGCATCCAGCGCCGGGTGCAGGGCGCGGATGTTGTGCCGCAATCGCTCGTACGTCGCGCCGTACACGATGCGACACGTGTCCTCGCCCGCCGAGTGCCACGATGCAGCATCGGCGAAGCGCTCGCCGTCGTCAGAGGCGGGCGCCACGCGCCCTGAGATCCGGCGCCACTCGCGCGCGGCGTTGAGCGCTCGAGGAAAGCCGGCAAAGAGGTACGACTGCAGGACGACCTCCTCGACCCACTCCGCGGGCACCAGCGGCTGCGCGTGTACGAACGCGGCGCGCACCGCCGGTTCACCACCCGCTGCGATCGCGGCCGCCAGTCGTACCAGCGCGACGTGCGTCGCATCGAGTCCCGGAATCGTAGGCAGGGGGAGCCCCTCCCCCGTCATCCTTTCGTTCCGCTCCGTACCATCCGATTGCGTCATCGCGGTCGCGTCATCGCGGGTGCCTCATCCGTCGACGACGCGCACCTCGCCCACGACCTCGCTGCGCGTGTTCTTCACCTTCGTGCGCGCGAACTCCTGCAGGCGCTGCGGCAACGTCTCGGGGAGGGCGCCGTGCAGCTGCAGCAACTTGAGCAGGGCCGGATACTGGGCGCGCGTGGCGCCGTCCTCGACCTTCACCACCAGCCCCAATCCCTGCTCGAGAATCGCGGCCGTGTGAATCCCCTCGGCGCCGATCTTGGCGATCACGCGCCCCGACGTCTCCTCCACCAGGATGCTGTCGAAGCGGTCGGAGCCGCCGAAGAGCATGGGGCGCGTGCGGATCGCGCGGGCGATTCGCGCCGGCAGCTCGTCGCCGCGCGTGGCGCTCGTGGCCAGCATCGCGTAGGAACGTGCCATGTTGGCCAGCGGGAGCCCGAAGACGACGACGCCGCAGCCGTCCACCGCGCGGTCGATCTTGTCGGCCGGCACGCCGGTCCATCGCGCGACGCACTCGAGTGCCGCAGCCTGCACGGGATGCCCATCACGCTCGTAACCATGCGTCGACCAGCCGGAGACGTGGGCGCGAGCGAGCATCGCGGCGTGCTTTCCCGAGCAGTTGTTGTGCAGGCGTCCCGGGGCATGCCCGGCTTCGCGCGCGATCCGCGCGCCGCGGCGCGACAGCGGCTCGTGCGGCCCGCACGCCAGGTCCCCTTCCTCCATCCCGATCGATTCCAGCATGCGCTGGGCGACGACCACGTGCTCCGGCTCGCCGCCGTGCGAGGCACAGGCAAGCGCCAATTCGTCGTCCCCCCAGACCAACTCGTCGAAGCCGCCGGTCTCCAGGAACGGGAGGACCTGGAACGGCTTTGCGCAGGAGCGCCATGGTGAAACGAGGAATGGATCGCGCGCGCTCCCGATGAGCCCCGCGGCGGCATCCCACACGGCGGCGTGCACCCGGTGCCGCGACTCGATCGCAGAGCCGCGAGACACGACGACATCGAGTTGGTAGGAATGCATGCGATCGCGCATTGGAGGGGCGCCGACCGGTCGCGCCGGTATCGGGAGAACACCCGGAAGATAATCGGGGCGCTGCACCGGATGGGGATCGTTGACCCTTCCCGACGTGCCCTCCTAGCTTCCCTCGCCATGACCTCCCATCGCGAATCGGCTGTCCGCACGCCGCGCGGCACCCCCGCCATCTCATCGCCCGCCTCGCATCTCTCGCGCGAGCGGCTGGCCGACCTGCTCGCCCGCATCCCCGGGCGCCGTGTCGCGATCGTCGGCGATGCCATGCTCGACGTGTACCTCCGGGGCGACGTCGATCGGATCTCGCCCGAAGCCCCGGTGCCGGTGGTTCGGGTACGGGACCGGAAGTACGCGCTGGGCGGAGCGGCGAACGTCGCGCAGAACGTGGCCGCGGCCCGGGCGACCGGGACGCTGGTCGCGGCGATCGGCGGCGACGAGGGAGGGGAGCGGTTGCGGCGCATGCTCCGCGAGATCGGGTCCGACGACTCCGCGCTGATTGCCGTGGGGCGGCCGACGACCACCAAGACGCGACTGGTAGCCCGCGCCCAGCAGGTCGTGCGCTTCGACGAGGAGGACGACCGCGACCTCTCCGCCGACGACGTGTCACGCGTGCTCACCGCGCTGGACCACGTCCTCGCGACCGCCGATGCCCTCGTGCTCGAGGACTACAACAAGGGGGTGCTGGTCCCCGAGGTGATCACGCACGCCATCGCGCGCGCCCTGGCACGTGAAATCCCCATCGTCGTCGACCCCAAGTTCCGCAACTTCTTCGCCTATCGCGGGGCGACGATCTTCAAGCCCAACCGGCGCGAACTCGAGTCGGCGTTAGGCGCCGCAGTCCACCTCGACGACGCGGGAGCCCTCCCGGCGACGCTCGAGCGGCTGGGGGCGCGCCACCTCCTCCTGACGCTGGGGGAACGCGGCATGGCGCTGGTCTCGCCGGACGGCCAGGTGCAACGCATCCCGACCACGGCACGCGAGGTGTACGACGTCGTGGGCGCCGGTGACACCGTGACCGCGTACCTGGCGACGGCACTCGCCGCCGGGGCGACGCCGATGGAGGCCGCCGTGGTCGCCAACTTCGCCGCCGGCGTCGAGGTGGGAAAGCTCGGTGCCGCGACCGTGACCCCGGAGGAGATCATCGAGGCGTACGACGCGCACGCCAGCGAGGCGTAGCGCCCCCAACGCCCCCGGGGCGTGCGCCGACGCCCCGCGACCGCTTGGCACCAGCGCCGTTCGGCGAGTATCGTTGCTGGCACGGGCCCTTAGCTCAGCCGGTTAGAGCAGCGGACTCATAATCCGTAGGTCCTGGGTTCGAGCCCCAGAGGGCCCATCACGACACCGCGCTCCATCCGCACCGCCGTCCGGGCTCCGGGCGGCGGTGCGTGCGTTGGGCCCCGCACGGTCCCGGCCACGCCGCTCGCCGCGCCGCTCGCCGCGCAGGCGCCGCGGCCGTCACCCGAACGGCGCCTAACGAAATAGCGCCATCGACTTGGCCACGACCTGCGCCACCCCCCAGGCCGCCGGGATCCCCACCACCAGCCACGCCACCACGAGCTTGACGCGTTCGCCCGGTGCCATCCTAACGACTCCCCGGGGTCGGCACGGGCTCGCGCCCCGCCCCGCGTGCAAAGAGATGTTCGGCGCCCACGGGGCGCACCAGCCAGTTGGCCACGAAACCAACGACCAGGAGCGCGGCCATCAGGTACATCGTCACCGAGTACGCGTCGCGCGCCGGCACGCCGCGCCCCAGCTGGTACTGGCGCAGGTAGTTCACCAGCACCGGCCCGGCCACGCCGGCCAGCGACCACGCCGTCAGCAGCCTCCCATGGATGGCGCCGACGTGCATCGTCCCGAACAGGTCGCGGAGATACGCCGGGATGGTGGCGAAGCCCCCGCCGTACATGCTCATGATGACGGCGTAGAAGAGGACGAAGAGGACGACCGATCCGCTGCGCCCCGTGGTCGGGACCCCGCGTACAGCAGCGCACCGAGGGCGAAATAGATCATGTAGGTCGGCTTGCGCCCGAGGTGGTCCGAGAGCGACGACCAGGCAAAACGCCCTGCCATGTTCGCCAGCGACAGGAGCCCGACGAAGCCAGCCGCCGCGCCCGCGCCGATCGTCCCCGGGAACATCTCCTGGATCATCGGCGACGCCTGCCCCAACACGCCGATGCCGGCGGTGACGTTGAGGCAGAGCACCGACCATAGCAGCCAGAACTGCGGCGTGCGAATCGCCCGGTCGACGTGCACGTCTCCGCCAGCCGCAACCGGCGCGCGTCGCCGCGCCGTCGCGCCCGCGGGCGTCGCCGTACCACCGGGCACCCACCCGGCGGGCGGGAGTCGCACGGTGAACGCGCCGAACAACATGAAGGCGAAGTACCCCACGCCGAGCACCACGAACGTCTCGGCGACCCCCATCGATGTCTCCGACTTGAAGCGCTCCATCAGCGCCACTGCCAGCGGCGAGCCGATCATCGCCCCGCCACCGAATCCCATGATCGCCATCCCGGTCGCCATGCCAGGGCGGTCGGGGAACCACTTGATCAGCGTGGAGACCGGGGAGATGTAGCCGAGCCCCAGCCCGATCCCTCCGATCACGCCATAGCCGAGGATCACCAGCCAGAACGCGTGCAGCCGCACGCCGAGCGAGGCCACGAGGAATCCCCCGCCAAAACAGGCGGCCGACGCCAACATCGCCTTGCGCGGCCCCGCCTGCTCGAGCCATCGCCCGAAAGTGAAGGCGGAGAGCCCGAGAAAGACGATCGCCACGGAGAAGATCCACCCGATGGTGGTGAGCGCCCAGTCGTCCGGCGCGGCGCGCGTGATTCCCTTGAGCGTGGAAAGCGGCAGGTTGAAGACGCTGAACGCGTATGCCTGGCCGATCGAGAGATGGATCGCGAGCGCCGCCGGCGGCACGCGCCACCGCGAGAATCCGGGCGGGGCGATGGAGTGCTCGCGATCGAGGCGGGAGAGAAGTGACACGGCGGGCGAGGGCGTACGAGAGCGGTCGGGGACGGGGGAACGCGAGCGGCAATCTCCCCCGCGCGCGGGCGCCACGGAAGGGCGCGCGCGCCGCGAAAAGCCCTGCCCTACTACCACCCTCCTGCTGGACCCGTTATCGTACCGATCCCTCGCGCGGCGCTGGTCCCGGCCGCCGGTGGGTATCGGTCGCATAGCTCAGCTGGTTAGAGCGCTGGTCTCACATACCAGAGGTCCGGGGTTCAAGTCCCTGTGCGACCACTCCGTGACATGGTCACGTGCAAACGCCCCTCGATTCCGAGGGGCGTTCGCATTTCCTGGCGTTCCGGCGGCGACTGCCCCCGTCGCCTACTGGTTGGCGCGCGCCTCGCGCTCGGCGAGCTTCAGGTCGGCATCGACCATCATCGTCACCAGTCCCTCGAAGGAGACCTTGGGGCTCCATCCCAGCTTCTCGCGGGCCTTCGAGGCGTCGCCGTGCAGGTGGTCGACTTCGGACGGACGGAGGTAGCGCTCGTCGAGCGAGACGTAGCGCTGCCAGTCCAGGTTGACGTGCCCGAAGGCCTTCTCCACGAACTCGCGCACCGAGTGCGATTCACCGGTGGCGACCACATAGTCATCGGGCCACGGTTGCTGGAGCATGCGCCACATGGCGTCGACGTAGTCGCCCGCAAAGCCCCAGTCGCGCCGCGCGTCCAGGTTCCCTAACGCCAGTTTCTGCTGCGTCCCCACGGCGATGCGCGCCACCGCGAGCGAGATCTTGCGCGTCACGAATGACTCACCGCGGCGCGGTGATTCATGGTTGAACAGGATCCCGTTGCAGCAGAACATCCCGAACGCCTCACGGTGGTTCACCGAGAACCAGTGCGCGGCCAGCTTGCTCACCGCGTACGGCGAGCGCGGATGGAAGGGCGTCGATTCCCCCTGCGGCGGCGGCGTGGCGCCGAACATCTCCGACGAACCGGCCTGGTAGAACTTCACCTGCCGCCCCGTGCGATCGATGTGCTCGCGCACCGCCTCCAGCAGGCGCAACGTCCCGGTGGCCACGATGTCCGCGGTGTACTCGGGCTGGTCGAACGAGACCCGCACGTGCGATTGCGCTGCCAGGTTGTAGACCTCGTCGGGCATCGTGGCTTCGACGATCCGTCGCATCGACGAGCCGTCGGCCATGTCGCCGTAGTGCAGGCGCAACTGGCCGGTGGTATGCGAGGGCCCGACGCCGATATGGTCGATCCGCCCGCGGTTGAACGTCGAGGCGCGACGCACGAGGCCATGTACCTCGTAGCCCTTGGCAAGCAGGAGCTCCGCGAGGTATGACCCGTCCTGCCCGGTGATTCCGGTGATGAGTGCTCGTGGCATGGTGGAAAGCTAAGCGCGGGACACGTCGCCGGCTCGGGGGCGCGCGGTGGGCGAGCCACCAGGGGAAGCGCTTCGCTCACGCGTCCGCCGAGGCGGTCGTCCCCGCCTCCACCACCGACGCGCCGGCGCGGAGCGCACGCCCCAGCGTCGCCTCGTCGAGGCGCACCTGAATGAAGAGTCCCTCGTCGGTATGGCGCTGGGCGACGACCTCACCCGCGCGATGCAGCTCGGCGAGCAGCTTTCCGTCACCATGCCCCAGCCGCAACTCGACGATCGGCTTGAACCGTCGCACCCGCTCGCGCAACGCTTCGCGCAGCGGATCCAGCCCACCGGCCGTCACGCTGGAGACGACGACCGAGTTGGGGAACAGGTGCCGCACCCGCGTCCCCAGCCCGTCGAGTTCTTCCGGCGTGAGGTTGTCGCTCTTGTTGAAGACGTAGAGCATCGGCTTCTCGCGCGCGCCGAGCTCCGCGATGACCTCGTCCACCACCTCGCGCTGTTCCTCCCACGACGGGTGCGACGCATCAATCACGTGCAGGAGGAGGTCAGCCTCGTGCAATTCCTCGAGCGTGGCGCGGAACGAGGCGACGAGGTGATGCGGGAGCTTGCGGATGAAGCCGACGGTGTCGGTGAGGACCATGCGCTGACCCTCCCCGAGATCCACCTCGCGCGACAGCGGGTCGAGCGTGGCGAAGAGGCGATCCTCCACGAAGATGTCCTGGCTCCCCGACATCGTGCGCAGGATCGACGACTTCCCCGCGTTGGTGTAGCCCACCAGCGCGGCGCGGAACTCACCGCGCCGCCCGTGGCGTTGCACCTCGCGGGTGCGCTGCACCTCGGCGAGCCGTTCCTTCAGGATGCGAATGCGATGGCCGATGAGGCGCCGGTCGGTCTCGAGCTGCGTTTCGCCCGGTCCGCGCATCCCGATCCCGCCGCGGAACTTCTCGAGGTGCGTCCACATCCGCGTGAGGCGCGGCAGGAGATAGTTCAGCTGCGCCAGTTCGACCTGCATCTTCGCCTCGCGCGTGCGCGCCCGCGTGGCGAAGATGTCGAGGATCAGCTCGGCGCGATCCATCACGCGCTTGCCAATGAGCTCCTCGATGTTCTTCCCCTGCGCCGGCGACAGCTCGTCGTCGAAGATGACGAGCGTCGCGTTCTCGTCCGCCACACGATCCTTGAGCTCCTCGATCTTCCCCTTTCCCAGGTAGGTCCCCGGGTGCGGGCGATCGAGCTGCTGCGTCAGCGTCCCGATGACCTGCGCCCCCGCCGTGTCGGCCAGGCGTTCGAGTTCCTCGAGGTGCTCGTCGACGTGATGACGGGCCTGCGTCCCCTTGCGCGGCGCGCCAACCAGGATGGCTCGCTCGACAGGGAGGGTCAGGGAGATGAGGTCGCGACTGATGGGAGGAGGGATGAAGGGGAGCGCGCGCACCCGGTGGTGCGCACCCTACCGACGAGAGACGTCACGTCGGCCAGGGGAGGCGATCACGCCATGCGATGGAAGCTCGGCGGTCGCGACCCGTGAGACAAGGGCGATAGCGCCCCCCCCGCCGGGGGGCGCGGGATGAGAAACAGCGGCGCGCGTCCCCCCACCGGGAGACGCGCGCCGTCAGAGCGCACACGGCCGGCGCGAGCCCGCGCTAGTCGCGCGAGTTCCCCTGGATCGTGGAGAAGCGACCGGTCTGGTCGTACGGTCGCGTGAACGAGCCCAGCGGCGTCTGCACCGTGAAGTCGCCGATGACGCGATACTGGACCGTCCCGGTCTGCATCAGCATGCGACCGGCCGCGCCGACGCCGGAGTAGGTGAACGAGAGCGGGAGGCGCACCTCGTTGGTCTTCCCTTCGTCGACCCCAAAGCGCGTGGTGTACGCGCCATCACCGAACCGGGTCGAGTCGACCATCACCTGGTAGGTGAGGCGCGTCCCTTCCAACCGGTAGTGATTGGGGTTGTAGACGTCGAGCACGATCTCGATCGAGCCCCCGCTCACCCCGAGGCCGGTGACGCGCGCGTCCTTGAACGTCACGATCGGTTCCTTGAAGCTCGCGCGCCCTAACGACGCGCAGGAGGCCGAGGCGACGAGCATCGCCGGGAGCACCATCGCCTTCACCACCGACCGGGCACCAAACCACCTGGCGTTCATGTCATTCCTCCGCAGGAGTCGCGTCGGCCGTGCCGCCGCCTCCCATCCGGGTCTTGAGGTCAGCCCACCACTGCATGCGTTTGCCAATGTCCTTCTCGAACCCGTACGGGCCGGGCTCGTAGAGCACGGTCTCCCGCAGCGCGTCCGGCAGGTACTCCTGCGGCGTGTACGCCTCCGGGACGGCGTGCGCGTACTGGTACCCCTTCCCATACCCCAGTTCCTTCATCAGGCGCGTGGGGGCGTTGCGAATGTGGAGCGGGACCGGCTCCGCGGGATGCTCGCGCGCCAGGTCCATCGCCGCCTTCCAGGCCTCATACACCCGATTCGACTTGGGAGCGGTCGCGAGATACACCGCCGCCTCGGCCAGTGCGAGTTCCCCCTCGGGGGACCCCAGCATGTGATATGTGTCACGTGCCGCGAGGGCGACGGTGAGCGCCTGCGGGTCGGCAAGCCCCACGTCCTCGGCGGCGAAGCGGATCGTGCGGCGCGCGATGTACATCGGATCCTCGCCGCCGGCGATCATTCGCGCGAGCCAGTAGAGCGCCCCCTGCGGGTCGCTTCCGCGCAGCGCCTTGTGATAGGCGGAGATGAGGTTGTAATGCTCCTCGCCCGACTTGTCGTAGCGCTGCACGCGCAGCTGCATCGACTCGCGGAGCGCCTCGATCGAGAGGTGTCCCCCGCCACCGACATGCGCCCCCGCTGCCTCGAGGATGTTGAGCGCGCGACGCGCGTCGCCGTCGGCCTCGCGTGCCAGCCACTCGAGGGCACCCTCCTCCACCGTGAGCTGCAACGCGCCGAGCCCGCGGTCGCGGTCGTCCACCGCTTGCTGCAGCAGGCCGGCGAGCTCGGGAACCGCCAGCGACTCCAGCACGAGGACGCGTGCGCGCGACAGGAGTGCGCCGTTGAGCTCGAACGACGGATTCTCTGTGGTGGCGCCGACCAGCGTCACGACGCCGCGCTCGACCGCGTGCAGGAAGGCATCCTGTTGCGCGCGATTGAAGCGATGGATCTCGTCGACGAAGAGCACCGTCCCCCGCCCCATCGCCAGGCGCTCCTCGGCCTCGGCGATGATCTCGCGGACGCGCGGAACCCCTTCGGTCACCGCGGAAAACGGGACGAACTCGCGGTCGGTGTAGCGGGCGATGAGGAAGCCAAGCGTGGTCTTCCCCGTCCCCGGCGGCCCCCAGAAGATCATCGACGTGACCGTCCCCCGCTCGATCGACTCTCGCAGCGGCTTGCCGGGGGCGAGGAGGTGCTGCTGCCCGACGTACTCCTCGAGCGTGCGCGGGCGCATGCGCGCCGCGAGCGGTTGCGCCGTGGGAGGCGGAGCGAAGAGCGACGCCTCGGCCCGCCCGGTGCGCTTCCCCTTCATGGGGACACCTCGCCGGGGCCCGCGTCGAGATCTCGCGTGTCGAGGTCGTGTGCGTCGAGATCGCGCGTGTCGATGACGCGCGTCTCCGCCTCGTGCGGATCCATCGCCGTCACCTCGCCCTCCCGCGCAGTCGTGGTGGTGGACGCGCCGGTCGCGTCGCGCTCCAGCCCCAAACGATCGACGGCCTCCTTCACCGACGCCGACATCGCCGGCGCCGCTGCGAACTCACCCGCGGCCAGTCGCCAGCTGCGGGGACGGAGTTCGCGCCGGCGCCGCAGCCCTTTCCCCTGCAGCAGGTAGAGCCAGCGGTCCGTGCGCCCGTAGACGAAGAGCTCGAGGTTCGGCGTGATGGTCAGCTGATCGTCGCTCCCCGTGAGCGTGACCTCCACGCCGGCGTACATCGCCACCGCCCCCTTGATGCGAGCCACCGCGTCGCGCACGTCGACCAGGGCCAGGTCCTCGCCGCGCCAGCGCGCGCCGGACCGGTGGTCGTGCACCTCGACCGCCACCGCCGGGGGGAGGTGTTCCGCGAGGGCGAGAAAGAGTTCGACGACGCGGTCCGCGTTGGCCATGACGATCGCCTCGCTCACCCCATCGCGCTCGCCAAAGGTGAAGCCGTCGCCGTCTCCCCTGAAGTGGCGCCAGATGCTCGCATCGGTGTGCGGCCCGCGGATGAACACCATCTACGCGGTCCCCCCGCCGCCGGCCGCCGCCTCGGTGTTCCACGACTGCACCAGCGCCAGCAGCGTCGCGCGATCGTTGCAGGCCGGGTCGGCGACGACGGCGTCGCGCAGGCGCCGCAGCGTTGCGCCTAACGCCGGCCCGCGCGTCACCCTCCCCTCGCGCAGCAGGTCATCGCCGTCGACGGCCAAGTCGGCGATGTCGACCGGATCGCGGTAGGCCACGCGTAGCGCGCGGCGGTAGAGCCAGCGGGCGCGCGCCGGCGCGGCGTTCCGCAGCGCGAGGTCGCCCCCTCACCCCACGGTTCCTGGTCGCCGTCGCGCGCGCCGTGGGCACTCTCCGCAGCCAGGGCCGCGATCGCGACGCGCCAGGTGTCGGCCAATCGGGTGCGTCCCGCATCCGCCGCCCAGCGGCGCAGCGTGGCATCCCCCGGCGCTTCCGGCGCCTCGAGCGCCGCACGCAGCGCCGGGCGCAACGCCGTCGCCTGCACCGCCAGCGCCGCGATCCAGTCCACGTCTCGGTTCGAGAAGCGCAGCTCGCGCAGCGTGCGCACCACGGCGTCGTGCGACAGTCCCACGAAGAGTGTCGCCAGCCGCAACAGCGTGCGCCGCCGCTTGCGCCCCGCACTTCGCGTGGCGTCGGGGTGCGCCACCGCGTCGGCGGCGTGGGCCATCCACTGCGGCTGCGCGTCGAGCACGGGGATGAGCGAGCGCAGCGCCCCAGCACTGCGCCACAGCACCATCGAACGGCTCGGACGCGCCACCTGCTCCATCGTCTTCTCCAACTCCTGCTTGACGCGTTCGCGCGAGAGCCGCGGGAGGTACGGCGCGCTCTCCACGATCGCCGCCCACGTCGCCGGCTCGATGCGAAAGCCGAGCCGCCCGGCAAAGCGCAGCGCGCGAAGCGCGCGCAGCCGGTCCTCGACCATGCGTTCGCGCGGCTGCCCCACCGCGCGCACGACGCCGCGCGCGAGGTCCTCTCTCCCCTTGTAGGGGTCGTGCAGGACGGCGCGCAGCGGCGCGTAGGCAATGGCGTTCATCGTGAAGTCGCGGCGCGCGAGGTCGTCGTCCAGCGAGGCGCCGAACTCGACCACCGCATGCCGGCCATCGGTTTGCACGTCGCGCCGGAAGGTCGTGACCTCGTGCATGCGCCCGTGCCGGTCCAGCACGCCGATCGTGCCAAAGGCCTCGCCCACCGGAACCGTGCGCTTGAAGGTGCGCTTGACCTGCGCCGGCGTGGCCGCCGTCGCCAGGTCCCAGTCGAGGTGCGGAAGTCCCAGCAGCGCATCGCGCACCGCACCGCCCACGCACCACGTCTCGTATCCCGCCGCCTCCAGCGCGCGCGCGATCTCCCGCACCTCGTGCGGCGGGTCGAGGATCGGGGACGGCTCCGGCCGGGCGCGCGTGCTCGACATGGTGCGGCGCTCAGTTGTCGAAGACGGCGCGCAGCGCATCGCCGGAGAGCCCGGCGCCTAACGCGAGCATCAGGTCGATGCGCGCCTGCTGCGGGCGCCGCGAGCCCGTGAAGATGGCCCCGGCATTCGCCAGTTGGCGCCCCCCCCTCGTATCCGTACGTCGTCCCCACGCGCCCGCGCGGCGCTCGCGATGCCACGACCACCGGCATCCCATCCCCCAGGCAGCGGGCGATCCCCTCGGCCATCGCCACGGGGACGTTGCCGCGCCCGAGCGCCGCCACCACCAGCCCCTTCGCCGTGGCGCGCGACACGTCGACGAAGCGCGAATCGGCGCCGGCGTATGCCGTGATCAGGTCGACGGGCGTCGCCAGCGCGGCCGGCGCGACAATCGGCGCGAAGGGCGGCAGCGATCGCCGGAAGACGACCTCCCCATCGTCCACCACGCCGATGGGCCCCAACCCCGGGCTCTCGAACGCGTCCAGCAGGTGCGTGTGCGCCTTGGTCACGTCGAGCGCCGAGAAGACACGCCCGTTGAGCATGACGAGTGCCCCGTGGCCGCGCGCGTCGTCCGAGGCGGCCACACGCACGGAGTCGGAGAGGTTCGCCGGCCCGTCCCAGGACAGCTCGCTCGCATTGCGCATCGCCCCCGTGAAGACGATCGGCTTCTCGGTCGCGATCGACCGCGTCGCGAGATAGGCCGACTCCTCGATGGTGTCCGTCCCGTGCGTGACCACCACGCCATCGATCACCGGGTCGTTCACCAGCGCCAGGAGGCGGTTGCGCAGCGCCCACTGCCGCTCGACCGTCATGTGCGGTCCGGGAAAGCGCCCCCACTCCTCGACGCGCAGCTGCGCCACGTGCTCGATGCCGCGCGCCGCCGCCACGATCTCGTCCGCACCTAACGACGGAACGGCGCCCCGATCCCGGCGTCGAAGCGCATCGAGATCGTCCCGCCCGTGAAGACGAGCGCCACTACCCGCACAGGACGCTCCCGCCGTTCACGTTCAGGATCTCCCCCGTCACGTGTCGCGCCTCGGGCATGCAGAGCATCACGATCGGCCCGGCGATGTCGGCCGGCGTCGCCACGCGCCCCACCGGGATCCCCGCCGAGATGCGCGCGCGGCCGTCGTCCGCGAAGGCGCCCTCGCACATCTCGGTGTCGACCCACCCCGGCGCGACGGAGTTGACGGTGATGCCGCGGCGCGCCACTTCGATCGCCACCGACTTCGTGAAGGAGATCATGGCCCCCTTGAGGCCGCATAGTCCGCGTGATACGACTCCCCGCGCTGCCCCGCGGTGCTGCTCACGAGCACGATGCGCCCCCCTCGCCCATCAGCTGCAACGCGCCGCGCGTCGAGTAGAACATCCCGTCGATGTTCTCCGCCACGGTGCGGCGCCAGCGATCGTCGGACATGTCGGCCACCGCCACGTCCTCTTCCGGCCAGATCCCGGCATTCGCCACGAAGATGTCCAGTCGCCCCCACGCCTTCTCCACCTGGTCGTACATCGCGTCCACCGCCGCGCGATCCGAGAGTTCCGCCGGAATCGCCATCGCGTCGCGCCCGAGCCCGCGCACCTCCCCAACCATCGCCTCCGCCTCTGCGGTCCTCGACCGATAGTGGACGACGACGTCGGCGCCGCATTGGGCGAGGAGACGAGTCGTCGCGCCGCCGATGCCGCGGGAGCCACCAGTCACCAGGGCACGCTTGCCGGAGAGGGAGAACATGGGAGGAGAGGGAGTTCGAGGTGGAATCCACGGCCGCCGAACGTCGACGCGAACCGATGATGCGGCGAGGCGGCGCGGCAGTCTCCCGCGCCCCACGTCAGCCGACCATCAGTCGCCTAACGCGTTCTCGACGACTTCACAGATCAGGTGCTGCACGCACAGGTGAATCTCCTGGGCGCGGTCGGTGCGGTCGGTGGGAATGACCAGGGCAATCTCCGAACGGTCGCGCAGCGCCCCTCCGTCCCGTGCCGAGAGGGAGAGCACGGGTACCCCTTCCCCCGCGCCACGTCGGCGGCGCGCAGCACGTTCGGGGAGTTGCCGCTGGTCGAGTGGATGATCAGCAGGTCCCCGGGGCGCACCAGCGCCTCGACCTGCCGCGCGAAGATCTCGTCGAAGCCGAAGTCGTTCCCCGCCGCCGTCAGGAGCGACGTGTCGGTCGTCAGCGCCACCGCGGGGAGCGCCCGCCGGTTTCGCATGTAGCGCACGACGTACTCGGTCGCCATGTGCTGCGCGTCGGCCGCTGAGCCGCCATTTCCGCAGAAGAAGAGCGTCCCCCCACCGTTCAGCGTCGCGCGGACGAGTGCCGCCGCCCGCGCAATCTCGGGCGCCAGCACCTCCGCCGTGCGCGACGCCAGCGCCGCCAGGTCGCGCAACCGGGTCGCCGCGTGCGTTGCCGCCATCGTCTCGAACTGGTCCATCGTGTCCTCGTCCGTGCTGTGGCGATGCCGGTCCCCCTCGCGCGGGCCACCGCATCGCCGCTGAAGGTATCGCCGGCCGCAGGCGCCGGCGACGTACCTAACGTTTCGCGAACAACGCCCGCAATCGCTGCCACACCGTCCGCTCCGCCGCAGCGGCGGTACGGGCACCGGCGCCTCGCCCGCGAGGATGCGGCGCGGATTCTCCACCGTCAGCAACTCGCCCTGCGCATCCGCCTCGAACTCGCGGAGCCACAGCCGCACGGTCGCGAGCGTCCGCCGATCCCCGTGATTGTCGCTGGCCAGGATGTCGAACAGCCCCTCCTCCAGCATCGCGCGCGACAGCAGCGTCATCGCCCCGGACGAGAGCAGGACCATCGCATCCCCCTGGATCACGACCCCGGCCTCACGCCACGTGCGCACCATGTCGAGCGTCATCCCGCGATAGCGCTCCGGATGCGCAATGATCGGAACCAGCCCCGACGCACGCAGCCGAATGAGTTCCGACGTCGATTCGACGGGGAGGCCGCTGCGCGGGAACTCGACCAGGACTGCGCGCGAGTCACCGAGGTGAAGCCCCGCCCCCGTCAGGTCGCAGCCGGGACGGTCGAGCATGATCTCGAACCCCTGCACCAACCGAATGCCGTCGGGGGCCGCCGCTTGCAGCTGCGCGCGCAGCTCGGCATGCGCCGCGACCGGCGCGCTTCCCGCCTGCGAGGCGTTCAGGTGCGAAGTGCAGGCGACCGTGTGCACGCCGTCCACGATGAACCGCTCCAGCACCCGCACCGAATTGTCCAGCGTGCGTGAGCCATCGTCGACGCCCGGCAGGAGGTGCGTGCAGGTCGATCACGTCGTATCCGCGCGCTCGGCGAAGTAGCGCATGGCCTGCTCGCACTGCCGCTCGAGCAGCTCGGGGTCGTCGCCGAGTGCTTCCATCGCGTACGTGGCGAGCGCGTCGGCAGCCAGCAGTTCCAGGGCACTCGTACGCGCGGTCTCGTGATCGCGAAGCAAGCGCTCCAGCACGGCCCCGGTCGCCCGTACCAGGACCACGGCCGGCGCATCGCCCGTTGGCGCCCCCGGCGGGGGACGCATGGGCGACCTCCGCGGCGATGGCCCGCACGCGCGAGGTCAGCGCCTCGGGCGACGCCGTATCTCGCTCGGCGAGCCAGTCGAGGACGTCGGGCGACGTCACGCGCCGAGGAGGTGGCGGACCGTCCGCTCCAGCGCGGCCAGCGCCTCGGGAATCCGCGCAGCATCGGGAATCCCTGCCTGCGCCATGTGCGGCTTCCCGCCTCCGCGCCCTCCCGCCACCTGCGCGAGCTCCTTGATGACGGCATCGGCTCGCACGCCGCGGTCGCGCGCGTCGTCCGTCGCCACGACGAGGAGCGTGCTCTTCCCGTCCTCGAACGTCGCGCCTAACGCCGCCACGCCGCTTCCCAGTTGTTCGCGCAACGCGTCGCCGAGCCCCTGCAGCGTCTTCACGTCAGGCGCCTGCATCATCGACGCGACGAGCCGGAAGCCCTCGACGACCGGCGCGGCCGCGATGAGCGACTTCACCTGGTCGCCGCCCCCCTTCATCGCCTCGTCGAGTCGCTTCTCCAGCACCTTGCGGTCATCGAGGAGCCCCTGCACACGCTTGACCGTCGTCTCCGGCGTGGCCCTGAGCAGCTCCCCAACGCGCGCCAGCGTCCGCTCGCGTTCGCGCAGCACCTCGAACGCGCGCGGTCCGGTCACCGCCTCGATGCGACGCACACCAGCCGCAACGCCGGTCTCGCCCAGGATCTTGAAGAGCGAAATCTGTCCCGTGTTGCGCACATGCGTCCCGCCGCAGAGCTCGACCGAGAGTCCGGGGATCTTCACCACGCGCACCACGTCGCCGTACTTCTCTCCGAAGAGCGCCATCGCCCCCTCGGCCACCGCGGCCTTGTACCCCTTCTGCTCCGTGCGCACGTCGACCGACGCCCAGATCCCGCGGTTCACCGTCAGCTCGATCTCATCGAGCACCTCCGGCTTGATCGGGCCATGGTGCGTGAAGTCGAAGCGCAACCGGTCCGGCGCCACCAGCGACCCGGCCTGGTGCACGTGCTCGCCTAACGCGGCGCGCAGCGCCGCATGCAGCAGGTGCGTGGCGGTGTGATTGCGTTCCGTGTCGCGCCGGCGATCGCTGGGGACGCGCGCCGTCGCCGTCCCGAAGGCGATCGCTCCGGTCAGCTTCCCCACCGCCGCGATGCGCCCATCGATCTTCTTCACGTCGTCCACGTCCACGCGCCACCCCGCGCCGACAATCTCGCCGCGATCGCTCACCTGGCCGCCAGACTCCGCGTAGAACGGCGTCTCGCGCAGCATCACCGCCACGCGGTTGTCGTCCAGGCGACGCACCGCCGTCACCTGCGACTCGATCTCCACCGCGTCGTAGCCGACGAACTGCGTATCGTCGAACCCCGACGACTCGGCGCCCGTGCGTTCCCAGCGCGCCGCGTCCGCCAGCTCGTCCGCCACCACCCCCAGCTTGCGCGCCTTGCGCTCGTCCTGCGACTGCTGGCGCTGCGCGCCTAACGCCGCCTCGAAGCCCGCGATGTCGACCGCATAGCCGCGCTCGCGCGCCATCAGGTCGGTGAGGTCGATCGGGAAGCCATACGTGTCGTACAGCTTGAACGCATCCTCGCCGCTGATCGTCCCGCGCAAGTGCGTCGACCCCTGCGTCGACCCCACAGCGGGGGCCAGCTGGTCGAAGCGCGACATCCCTCCTTCGATCGTCGCCAGGAAACGCTCCTCCTCCGCGCGCGTCGTCTCCAGCACGTGCGAGGAGCGCTGCCGGAGCTCCGGATACTGCTCTCCCATCGACTCAATCACCGCCTCGACCACGTGCACCAGCGTGGGCTCCCGGCGACCCAGCAGCCACGCGTGACGCACCGCGCGCCGCAGGATGCGGCGCAGTACGTACCCTCGCCCCTCGTTCGACGGGAAGACCCCGTCCGCCAGGAGGAAGCTCACCGCCCGCGCGTGGTCGGCCAGGACGCGGTACGACGCGCTGTGCTCGTCGAGGATGCGCGATCCGTCAGGCGCAAAGCCGCAGTACGGACGCCCCACCGTCCGCTCGATCGCCGACATCATCGGCGCAAAGACGTCCGTGTGGAAGTTGTTGGTCACCGCCTGCTGCACCGCCGCGATGCGCTCCAGCCCTGCCCCCGTGTCCACCGACGGCTTGGGGAGCGGGACCAGTGTCCCGTCCGGCTGCCGGTCGAACTGCATGAAGACCAGGTTCCAGATCTCGAGGAAGCGCCCCGCCTCCGCCCCCTCGACGAATGCGTCAGTCGAGAATTCCGTCCGGTCCAACTCCGTCCACTCGCCGGACGCGCCAGCCGGGAAGGCCCAATCCTTCGACAGGTGCGCCAGGTCGACGTACAACTCGGAGCACGGGCCACAGGGGCCCGTGTCCGCCATCTGCCAGAAGTTGTCCTTCTCCCCCAAGCCGTAGATGCGCGAATCCGGGAGGCCGGCGATCTCGCGCCAGAGCGCGCGCGCCTCGTCGTCCTCGCGAAAGACGGAGATGCGGACGTGTCGCGCGTCGATCCCGAGATTCCCCTCCGACTGCGGCCCGGTGACGAACTCCCACGCGAAGCGGATCGCATCGCGCTTGAAGTAGTCGCCGAAGGAGAAGTTCCCCAGCATCTCGAAGAAGGTGTGGTGCCGCGCCGTGTGTCCGACCTGCTCCAGGTCGTTGTGCTTGCCGCCGGCGCGGACGCACTTTTGCGACGTGGCTGCACGACGCCCCGTGGCCGGGACCTCCAGCCCGAGGAACACCTTCTTGAATTGGACCATCCCCGCATTGGTGAACAACAGCGTGGGATCGTCACCTGGGACGAGCGACGAACTCGGCAACACGGCGTGCGCGTTGCGCTGGAAGTACGCCAGGAATCGGGAGCGAATGTCGGAGGCACGCATGGGCCCAATATAGCGGCCCCCCTCCCCTCCCCGAAGACCATCAGCCCTCCGGCTCGAACGCCCCCTCCTCCAACGCTCCCTCCTCGAACGCCGCATCCGCGCGCCCCATCACGTCCCGAATCACCCGCGACACGACATCCGGCGCATACCCCCGCCGAGCGAGGAAGGCATAGAGTCGTTTGCGCCGAGTCTCCGCGTCGTAGGAACGCAACGCCCGCAATCGCTTCTCAGCGGCCGCGCGTGCCGCGCCCTCCTCGTCCAGCTCCACCTCCTCCAGCGTCTCGGCGATCGCCTGATGTGCGTCGCGACGCGCCACCCCTCGCCGTTGCAGCTCTTCTTCGATCTTCCGCTTGGAGACACCGCCGCCGACCACGCGCGAGCGCGCGACGTTGCGCGCGTACTCGCGATCGTCGAGAACTCCGAGCCCCTGCAGCCGTTCGATCGCAGCCTCCGTGAGCTCGTCTTTGGCTCCGGCCCGACGCAACCGAAGCCGCAGCTCGCGCGCGCTCCGCGCGCGCACCGCCAGAAGCGCCACCGCCTTGTCGAACACCGCAAGGCGAGCCGCCGCCCCCGCAGTCGCTCGGCGGTGGCCTCGTCAATCACGGCGCCGACCCTGAGCCCCAACTCCGCGACGAGCTCCGCTGAGACGGTTGCCACCAAGCGCCCATCGATCGCGACCAGGTATCGCGCGCTTCCCGCCCGTCGCTCCTGCAGCGCACTCACACGCCCTGCCGGAACCTCGTCGACCTCTCCCAGCGCCCGCCGCACGCCCTCTCGCCGTCGTGCCCCACCCGTCCCGTCCCCCTTCGCCCCCTCCGCCCCCGCCGCCCCCGCAGCCGATCCAATCCGTCGTCCCATCGCACCCTCTCGTCTTCTCGTCTTCTCGTCCTCTCGTCTTCTTCCCAGGAAACGAGAGAGGCCGGAGAGAAGCCCGCTGAGCAATGCGGGGTACCGGGCCCCAACATCCTCAGAAGACAACCCTCCGGCCCCAGATGACTGCCGGATTTCTCGTCGCGCCACGACCACCCACGCCGATGCGCGCTGTATGTCCTGCTATTCCTCAGCGACCTCGATGTCAGCCGGGGTCTCCCCTTCGTGATCCCGAGGACGCCCTTCACCTTCTCCTCGATTTCCTTCTGCAGCGCGAGGTTGTCCTTGAGGAACAGCTTCGCGTTCTCGCGTCCCTGGCCAATGCGCTGTCCGTTGTAGCTGTACCAGGCACCGGACTTCTCGATGATGCCGGACTCGGACCCGATGTCGACAAGCAGGGACGTGTGGCTGATCCCCTCGGCGTACATGATGTCGAACTCCGCCTGCTTGAACGGAGGCGCCACCTTGTTCTTCACGACCTTCACTCGCACCTGCGATCCGATCACCTCTTCCTTGTCCTTCACCGGGCCGATGCGCCGGATGTCGAGGCGGAGCGACGCGTAGAACTTGAGCGCCTTGCCCCCCGTCGTCGTCTCCGGGTTCCCGAACATCACCCCGATCTTCTCGCGCAGCTGGTTGATGAAGATCACCGAGGTGCGCGAGCGCGCGATGGCACCCGTCAACTTCCGCAGCGCCTGCGACATGAGGCGCGCCTGCAAGCCGACGTGCGAATCGCCCATGTCCCCCTCGATTTCCGCCTTGGGGACGAGCGCCGCCACGGAGTCCACCACCACCACGTCCACCGCGCCAGAGCGCACGAGGATCTCGCAGATCTCGAGCGCCTGCTCGCCGGTGTCCGGCTGCGAAACCAGCAGGTTCTCCACGTCCACGCCCAGCTTCTTCGCATAATCGATGTCGAGCGCATGCTCGGCGTCGATGAATGCCGCCACACCGCCGGCACGCTGCGCGTTGGCCACGATGTGCAAGCAGAGCGTCGTCTTCCCGCTCGATTCCGGCCCGTAGATCTCCGTGATGCGGCCCCGCGGGATCCCACCGATGCCGATCGCCGCATCGAGGTTGATCGCCCCAGTCGGAATCGACTCCACCCGGATACGATTCTCCGTACCCATGCGCATGATCGATCCCTTGCCGCAGTTCTTCTCGATCTGCGAGATGGCCAGACTCAGTGCTTTTCTGCGATCGTCTTGCACTGCCGAAACCGCCATGATTCACCCAGTTGGTGAGTCGTTGAGGCCCTGGCCACGCGGGCAATCTACCGGGTGGCGTGAACGATTCGATACCCCGAACAAAATACGAAACCCCCTCGGACAATCAAGTACGGGTTGCGACGTCGAATGCGTTTTCCACATGCCGTACACGCACGCCCCGCGCATCGATGATCACCCCGATCACGTCGAACCGGTACGCCTCGCCCTGACGGCCAAACCGATCGATCCAGATCGAGGCGGATCGCACTAACTCCCTGCGCTTCCGCCAGTTGACCGCTTCAACCGGACCGCCGCACCACGCCCCGCGGCGCGCCTTGACCTCCACGAAGGCGACCACCCCGTCCCGCTCAACCACCAGATCGATATCGCGGTGCCCGTTCCGGAACCGCCGCTGGACCACGCGCCACCCCCGCGCCCGAAGCCAACGCTCCGCAACTGCCTCCCCCTCGAGCCCAAAACGCTGCCGATCCGTCGTCACGACCCAATCCTACCATGACTCGCGACGGTGGCAGGATCATTCCACTTCGCATCGGATCATTCCGTTGCGTCAGGCGAACGGAGGGGGAGCACGACGGGTCTTCGCTGCATGGGGACGCGCGCGCCATCCCGCGTCCCCGGCGCACGCACCTCGCGCGCGCCGCGCAATGCCGGCGCGAGCTCCGCACCCCCGGCCCTCCGCGAGACGCCACGGCAACGACCGCTGTACCGAGTTAGTCTCGGCTCAGCTGTCGTCCGGACCGGCGATCCGGTCCAGGTCCTCGAGCCCGATGAGGATGTCGCGCGGCTTCGATCCCTTGGACGGCCCCAGCACGCCCGCGGCATGCAGCTGGTCGATGATTCGCGCCGCGCGACCGTAGCCCACGTTCAGTCGACGCTGCAGGAGCGAGGTCGACCCGAGCTGGTGCTGGATGCACGTCTCCGCCGCTTTCCGGAAGAGCGGATCTCGATCCTCGTGGCCCCCCGCATCGCCGTCGCCGTCCTCTGCGTTGTCGATCGCCTCCTGCGCCTTCACCTCGGCGATGATGTCGGGACGCGCCAGCTCCTCGTCCGGCAGCCCCTTCGACGCACGCGCCGCCCGCTTCGCGATCTTGCGCGCATCGAACCAGTGCATCAGGCGTTCGGTGTCGTCGCCCGGGATGAACGCCCCCTGCAACCGCTGCGGCTCCGACTTCCCCGGCGGGATGAACAGCATGTCGCCGTTGCCAAGCAGCGACTCCGCCCCCATGCCATCGATGATCGTCCGCGAGTCCACCTGCGAGGCGACCCGAAAGGCGATGCGGCTCGGGAAGTTCGCCTTGATCAACCCGGTGATCACGTTCACGCTCGGCCGCTGCGTGGCGAGGATGATGTGGATCCCGATGGCGCGCGCCTTCTGCGCCAGCATCGCCAGCGGCGTCTCCACCTCGCCCTGCACCGTCATCATGAGGTCCGCCAGTTCGTCGATCACCACGACGACGTACGGCAGGATCCCTTCCGTGTACTCGCGCCGCTCGAAGGCGACGTCCGGGCGCGTGGGAAGGACCAGCGACGCGCCATCGACGATGCGCTTGTTGAAGTCCTGGATGTTGCGCGCCCCGTTCGCCGCGAGCAGCTCGTAGCGCCGCTGCATCTCGATCACCGCCCACTTGAGGACGTAGGCGGCGTCGCGATTGTCCGTGATGACCTTGTGCAGGAGATGGGGAGCTCGTTGTACACGGAGAGCTCGACCATCTTCGGGTCGACCATCAGGAACTTGAGCGTGTCCGGCTTGTGCCGGTACACCAGCGACGTGATGATCGTGTTGACGCAGACCGACTTCCCCGAGCCGGTCGCGCCGGCGATGAGCAGGTGCGGCATCTTGGCCAGGTCGGCCACGACGACCTTCCCCTCGAGGTCCTTGCCTAACGCGATGGGAAGCGCCATGCGCGCCTGCTGGAACTCCTTGGCCTCGACCAGCTCGCGGAAGGAGACGATCTGCGGCACCGGGTTTGGCACCTCGACGCCCACCGCGCCGCGCCCGGGGATCGGCGCCACCACACGAATGCTCGGCGCCCGCATCGCGAGCGCGAGATCGTTGGCGAGGTTGGCGAACTGCCGCACCTTCACCCCCGACGCCGGCTCCACCTCGAACTGCGTCACCACGGGCCCGATGGTCTGCCCCGAGAGACGCCCGTCCACCTTGAAGGTCCGCAGCGCCTCCATGAGCTTGACCCCCATCGCGTCGATCTCCTTGCGGCCGACGTCGACATTCCCCGGGGGCGGTGGGGTGAGCAGGTCCGACGCGGGGATCCGGTCCTCGAGGGCATCGGCCTCCGGCACCACCAGCTGCGGCGCGGGAGCCGAGTCCTGCGCGAGGGGGACGACGTCCGCCTTGGCCTTGGCGACCTTCTTCCGGCTCGCGGCCGCACCGGCCCCTTCTCCCTCGGTCGCTGCGGGGCGTTCCAGGATCTCGGGGCGCTCGGCGGACTCCGCGCGCTTGGCGCGCCGACGCTCGCTCCCGTCGCGCCGACCGTCCTCGATGGCCGGCATCTCCTCGGGGGCGGTTCCATCGCCAGCGCCTCCGGCGCGTTGCCGCCAGCCGCAATGCGGGGGAGCGTCACGCGTGCGGTGAGCGGGTTCCACCGCAGCGTCCAGGCGGTGAGGACGCTCGCCAGCACGAAGACGGCGAGCCACGCCCCGCCCACGCCTAACGCCTGCCGCAGGTAGAACGCGACGAAGCCGCCCCACATGCCGGCCGGCCCGTCGGTGTGGCGTTCCGTCCCGGTGGCGAGTCCGACCACGATCGGGAGGATGACGACCAATCCCGCGAGGAAGAGGAGCCAGCGCCGGTCCGTCTCCCACTGCATGCGATCGAGCAGGCGCAAACCGTGCACGAGCGGGATGCAGGCGAGAATAATCGACGCCGGCGCCCCCAGCACGAAGAGGAGTGCCCCCTTGAGGCAACCGCCCACCGGGCCAAAGATCCCGCGCGCCGCCGTGCAGCCGCCCTCGAGCGGCAGCTGCTGCAGCGCGAGGGCGCCGCCGATGAAGAGGGCAATCGCGATCAGCGCGATCCCGGCGACCTCGCGCTTGAGGTTGTGCGGCACGCTACCGCTCCCGGTCTGGGCCGAGCTTGGTGATCTGGCGGTCCTGGTACACGGGGATGACGGGATACGCGTCGAGGTTCCCGCACAGGGCGAGGTCCTCGGCAAACCCGGAGTCCGTGAGCGACCGCCCGTGCGTCGCCTCGCCGAAGAGACGCCCGAGGTCGGCGCCGTAGCGCTTCTCCAGCTGCAACGCGGCGGTCGCGCCGTCGTTCAGGTCGATGTTGGGCAGGCCGCGACGCACGGCCCGCACGAAACGCCCGGCGCACACCGCATCCTCGAGCGAGAAGTGCCGTTCGCTTCCCGCGGCGATGATGGCGATGTCATGCTGCGCGCGCGCGGCGGTCCGCACCATGGCGCTGACCGCGGTGAAGTTGACGAACGAGCCGACCAGCACCTCGCGCGCCGACTGCGCGGCGATGAGCGCCACCGTCCCGTTGGTCGTCGTGAAGAGGATCGTCTTCCCTCGATCGCCTCGCGGGTGAACTCGCGCGGCGAATTCCCCAGGTCGAAGCCGGGGATCATGAGGTTCTTGCGCTCCCCGGCCAGCTTGCACTGTCCGCGCTCGAACGACTTGGAGCGCGTGATGCACTCCTCGGCGCTCTCGAACGGAATGACCGTGCGCGCCCCGTTGTGCAACGCCACCGCGATCGTCGTGGACGCTCGCAGCACGTCGATCACCACCGCCACCCGCCCTTGCACGTCGGCGCTTGTCATCCCCTGCGCGCCGAAAAAGACGTCCAGCCGCACTCAGCCCCCTTCCTTGAGGATCCCCGCGATCTCGCGTTCGAGCCACTTGGTGTCGACCTGCCCGGCGCGGAATCCCGCGTTGGTCATCACGCGCGCCAGGAACGGCGCCGTGGTGGTGACCCCTTCGATGATGAAGCTCTCCAGCGCCATGTGCATGCGGTTGAGCGCTTCCTCGCGGTCGCGTCCCTGCACGATGAGCTTGGCCAGGAGCGAATCGTAGTACGGCGGGACCGTGTAGCCGGCGTACACATGCGTGTCGAGGCGAACGCCGGGACCGCCGGGCGGGTGGAAGACTTCGATGCGCCCCGGCGACGGCTGGAAGCCGCGCGAGGGATCCTCGGCGTTGACGCGACACTCGATCACGTGCCCGCGCAGCGTCGGGAGCTCGAGGACGGAGAGCTTCTCGCCCGCCGCGACGCGAATCTGCTCCTTCACCAGGTCGACCCCCGTCAGCTGCTCCGTCACGGGATGCTCCACCTGGATGCGCGTGTTC
Organism: Gemmatimonadaceae bacterium; assembly: GCA_046327755.1. Taxonomy (GTDB): domain Bacteria; phylum Gemmatimonadota; class Gemmatimonadetes; order Gemmatimonadales; family Gemmatimonadaceae; genus SCN-70-22. The sequence continues at coordinate 270,665 of JAXLXW010000003.1, read as the reverse complement.
ATCTCCATGAAGAAGTACGACCCATCCTCGTCGAGAAGCATCTCGATCGTCCCGGCGCCGACGTAGTCGATCGCCTTCGCGCCGCGCACCGCGGCCTCGCCCATGCGCGCGCGCAGCTCGGGCGTCATGGCCGGCGAGGGGGCCTCCTCGATGAGCTTCTGGTGACGGCGCTGCACCGAGCAGTCGCGCTCCCCCAGGTGAATCACGTTGCCGTGCTTGTCGCCCAGGATCTGGAACTCGATGTGGCGCGGCTTCGTGAGGTACTTCTCCACGTACACGTCGCCGTTGCCAAAGGCCGACAGCGCCTCGGAGCGCGCGAGCGAGAACGAGCGCAGGAACTCGTCGGCGTCCTTCGCCACGCGCATCCCCTTCCCGCCCCCGCCCGCCGCCGCCTTGATGATGACCGGGAAGCCGATCTCCTTCGCGAACTCGAGCGCCGCGTCGGGATCGTCGACCGGCCCCGGCGTTCCCGGCACGATCGGCACCCCGACGTCCATCATCGCCTTGCGCGCCGCCGCCTTGTCGCCCATCACGCGGATCTGCTCGGCGGTGGGGCCGATGAAGGTGATGTTCGACGCCGCGCACGTCTCGGCGAACTCCGCGTTCTCGGCCAGGAAGCCGTAGCCCGGGTGGATCGCGTCCGCCCCGGTGATCTCGGCAGCGGCGATGAGGCGCGGGATCTTGAGGTACGAGTCGCGCGCCGGCGCCGGCCCGATGCAGACGTCATCGTCGGCAAAGCGCACGTGCAACGATTCGCGGTCCGCCTCGGAATACACGGCGACCGTCTGTATGCCTAACTCTCGACAGGCGCGAATTACACGGAGCGCAATCTCTCCGCGATTCGCGACGAGGACTTTCTTGAACATGAAGATTCTCGGGGCCCGGCGCGTGGACGACGGAAACTACGCGGTCTCGTCGGTCTGGAACTCGTCCCAGGAGGTGTCGCTCGATCCCGCCACGCCCTGCACCCGCAGCGCCAGCTCGTTGGGATTGGTGGCATAGAAGAGCGCGTTCTCGTACGAGATCGTCCCCTTCGTGTACCACGACATGAGCGATTGGTCGAAGCTCTGCATCCCGTACTGCACCGTCCCTTCCTTGATGAGGTCGGGGATGTTGAGCGTCTTGGAGACGTCGCGGATCTGCTCGCGCACCGCCGCCGTGTTGATGAGCACCTCGCAGGCAGGGACGCGCCCGGGCTTGTCGGCGCGCGGCACGAGGCGGAGGGACACCACCGCCGCCAGCGCGTTCGAGAGCGCAAAGCGCACCTCGTTCTGCTGGTGCGGCGGGTAGAAGGAGAGGATGCGGTTGATGGTCTGCGTGGCGTCCGTCGTGTGCAGCGTCGAGAAGACCAGGTGCCCCGTGTCCGCCGCCTTGAGCGCCGTGTCCAGCGTGTCGAGGTCGCGGATTTCGCCGATGAGGATGACGTCCGGGTCCTGCCGCAGCACGCGCCGCAGCGCCTGCGCGAAGGATCCGGTGTCGGTCCCGACTTCGCGCTGGTTGATGTGGCACTTGATGTCACGATGGAGGAACTCGATGGGATCCTCGATCGTGATGATGTTTGCGTAGCGCTTCTCGTTGATCACCTGCAGCATCGACGCGAGCGCCGTCGACTTTCCCGACCCCGTCACGCCGGTGACGAGGACGAGTCCGCGTGGCAGCATGGCGATGTCGTCGACGATGAGCGGGAGGTTGAGCTCCTGGATCGATTTCGCCTGGTGCGGCACGGTACGGATCGCGAAGGCGATCGTCCCGCGCTGCTGGTAGGCGTTGACGCGGAAGCGCCCGATCCCCGGCACGCCGGTGGCGAAGTCGGCCTCGCGGAACTCGGCAAACTCCTTCACCTGCTTCGGGGTCATGATCTCCTTCGCCAGCGTGCTCAGGTCCTCCGGTCGGAGGGCCGGGAGCGGGAGCGGCGAGAGATCCCCGTTGATGCGCAACGTGGGCGGGCGCCCAACCTTCAAGTGAAGGTCGGACGCGCTGCGCTGCACCATCTGCTGCAGGATCGCCTTGAAGTTGAACGGGGCGCGCGGCGCCCCGGCGCCGGCCGCGGTCGACGCGGCGGCCCCGGCGGGGCTCCCCGCAGGCGATGACGACTCGGGCGCCGGGACGGGGTTACCCATTCGGATCGACGCGCATCAGGACTTGCCCGTACTCCACCGGCTGGGAATCGGAGGTCGCGATCTCCTTGACCACGCCCGAGAATTCGGACTCGATCTCGTTCATGATCTTCATCGCCTCGATGATGCACAGCGTCTGCCCCTTCTCGATCCGCTGGCCGACGGTGACGTACGGCTTCGCCCCCGGCTCGGGCTGCGCGTAGTACGTCCCCACCATCGGCGACTTCACCTCGAGCAGGTTCGCCTTGGGCGCCTCCGCTCGCGGTGCGACATCCGGATCGGGAATCGCCGCCATCGGCTCCGTCGGTGTCAGCCGCGCGACCGGCGATGCCGGCATCAGCGCCGGCATCGCTACCGGGGTCGGGATCTGCATCGCCCCGCGCTGCTGCGGGGTCTTCGAGATGCGGATCTTCATCCCCTTGTCCGAGGAGATCTCCACCGAGTCGACGGTCGAGCCGTCGAGCATCTCGATCAGTTTCTTCACGTAGCGTAGGTCGATCATATCAGCCATTGAGGTCCGCCGGCTCGAGCGCTCAGGTCAGCTCGAGAAGCTCCCGCGTAAAGTGCGTGAGAAGCTCGGCCCCGTCGGCGCCCAGATGAACGTCGTCTTCGATTCGCACTCCCCCCAATCCGGCACGTACACCCCCGGCTCGATGGTAACGACCGAGCCCACCGGAAGCACCTCCTCCGCCAGCCGCGAGAGACGGGGGCCTCGTGCACCTGCAGCCCGATCCCGTGCCCCAACCCGTGGCCAAACAGATCGCCAAGGCCACGCGCCTGCAACACATCGCGCGCGAGCGCATCGCCTTCACGCCCGCGCATCCCGGCCCGGATCCCTTCCCGGGCCACTTCGTTGGCTTCCCGCACCGCGTCGTAGGTCGCCCGCTGCCGTTCGTCGGCCCGTCCAACCACCACGGTCCGCGTCACGTCTGAACAATAGCCACCGGTCGACGCCCCGAAATCCAACAACAGAAACTCCCCCGGCGCAATAGCCCGGTCCGACGCCCGGGCGTGCGGAAGCGCCGACCGGGGCCCCGACGCGATGATCGGCGGAAAGGGGTGCGCATCGCTCCCGGCCCGGCGTAGCGCGCGCTCCAGGCTCCCGCACACCTCCAGCTCGGTCATCCCGGGGCGCAGGGCGTCCAGCGTCTCGCGGAGTGCCTCCATCGCCATTGCGCCGGCGGTGCGAATCAGCGCGACCTCGTCGGCGTCCTTCCGCTGCCGCAGCTCCTCGACCAGCTCGGTCGTGGGACGCCAGTGATAGCGATCCCCCTGCTCCAGCAGCCGCTGAAAGTCGCGGTGGACGATCTGCGCGGACTCGAAGCCCAGCGCCTGCTGTCCCGGCGTCGGCGCCAGGAGGTTCCACAACCCCGTCCAGAGCGAGCTGGTCTCGATCCGCACCTCGGCCACGTCGCCAGCCTCCTCGGCGGCTTGCACCTGATAGCGGAAATCGGTGACCAGCCAGACGTGGCGCGCCGAGACGAAAAGGAGCGCGTTGGAGCCGGAGAAGCCGGTGAGGTAGCGGATGTTGGGGAGCGACGAGATCAGGACGCCGTCGAGGTGATGTGCCACGAGGCGATCCACGAGCGCCCCCAGGCGCGCCGCACGGCGGCTACTCACGACCGGAGAGGCGGGCGACGAGACCGCGGAGCGCGAGTTCGTACCCGATGGCGCCAAAGCCGCACAAGACCGCCTGCGCCCCCGGTGCCAGCATCGAATGCCGACGCTCCGGCTCGCGGGCGTAGATATTCGTCAGGTGCACTTCGACGAACGGGACCTCGGCAGCCGCAAACGCATCGCGGAGGGCGAGCGACGTGTGCGAGTAGGCGCCGGCGTTGATCAGGGCCCCCTGCGCCACGCCGCGCAGCCCCTGAATGGCCGTGATGAGTTCCCCTTCCCCGTTGTGTTGGGCGCAGAAAACGTCGACGCCCAGCTCCGCGCCAACTGCGCGAAGCCGGGCTTCGATATCTGCGAGGGTCGTCGTCCCGTACAGCGCGGGTTCGCGCGTGCCGAGAAGGTTGAGGTTCGGGCCGTTGAGGACTGCGATTCTCACTTCTTCTTGAGGCCTTCGAGCCAGGCCGTGAACTGCTCGATGTCCGCGTCGCGTTCCTCGCCCCCTCGCCCTCTGGCGACGGTGGGGCGGAGCTCCCCGGCGAAGAGCCTTCGTAGAACTCGTCGAGCGTCACGGCGCCGGACGAGCGCTCTGGAACATCGCGAAACAAGTGCTCGAGTGACAACTCTCGTTCGCCGGAGGGCGAGGGAGCACTCCCCCCGCATCTCCCGACCCGAACGCCGACGCGAGCGCCGAGGCAGCCCGGTCATCCGCGCCCGAGACCGAACCGGCGGCGAACAGATCAGACAACGACGTGGCCTCACGCGACGTGGGGGGGAGCATCGGGGACGGTCAGCGCCTCCTCGCGCGTCGCGACACCGGAGAACGACGGGACTCGCGACTCAGTGGGTTCACCAACCCCGGCGGGGTCGCTGGACTCGCTGTCCTCCTCCCCGCTCGACGCCGACGAGCGCCGTGGCTCGCGACGGGCGAAGTGCAGGAAGAAGGCGCGCACCGACTGCCCGTGGCGATCGACGGCATCCCGCGGGGCGAGACCTTCCACCACCGCCGACGACGCGCCACGCTCCAGCGCCGCCACGCGATCCCGCAGCGCCGGATCGTTGGGCTGCTGCGCGAGCAGCTGCCGGTAGATCGACAGCGCCTCCTCGTGGAAGCCCTGCTGCAGGTAGAGCTCGGCCATCGTCTCGGTGACGAAGGCGGGCGACTCGCCAGCCGCAACGGCGGGCGACACGTCCGCTTCGTCGGCGAACGCCTGGATCTCCAGCTGTTCCTCGCCGATCGCGTCGACGCTCGGCGGGAGGTCTTCGGGAGCCGAGGCGTCGTGCGACTCGCTCGCCGCGGCGACAGCCGCCAGGTCGGCGGGGGTCTCACGGGAGAGGAGCCCTTCGACCGGGGCCACGAACTCCTCGAGCGTCTCGGGGGCCTCGACCTCCGCGGACGCATCGAGCGGCGTGCTCCCCCACCCCGCCAGGGCAGGTTCGAACGCCTCAGCTTCCGGTTCGCGCTCGGCCTCGATCGGGAACGGCTCGTGGGCGCTCAGCTCCGGCGCCCCCACGCTGTAGGCGTCGCCGTCGTCCACCGGTGCGGAGATGCTGCTGGCGATGTAGGTGACTTCGTCCGCAGCCGGCGGCACGAACGCGTTGTCTTCGAGGATGAAGTCGGCGGGCGTTGCGGCTGCGGCGGCTTCACTCGCCAGCGCGGCATACTCGTCCTCCGTCTCGAACTCGGCGACGGCCCCCGCCACATGCTCTGGCTGTGGTTCATCGACGCTCGCCACAACCTCGGGGACAGCCTGCTCGTCCGACACTGTGGCTGAAGCGGGAGACTCGGAGTCCTGACCGGCGATCCACTGGTTGAAATCGGAGAACTCGCTCGACGCCTCGACCGGAGCGGCTTCGGAGAACTCGCTCGACACCTCGGCCGCCGCGGTTTCGGCCACCGCGGGCGCGGGCGACGGGAACTCCTCGATCGACAGCTCGGGGATTGCCGGAGAATCGATCGGGGTGGGCGCCGTGTGCCAGTCCACGACCTCGGCCGACTCGTGCAGCGTCACCGGACCGGACGCCTCGACCGGCGCCGCGGGGGTGGTGTCCGCCACGTACTCGGCCTCGTAGGCGCTCACGAACGCCGGCGGCTCCAGCGCTGCCAGTTCGTCCTGCTCCGCCGGGGCGGGCGCGAACGAAGCGGCGGCTGCCTCGGCTTCTGGGGCCTGCTCCTGCGCGCTCGCGACCGGAGCGGCGGGCGGTGAGCCCTCCTGCGTGAGTTCGATCTCCTCCATCGACGCCAGGAAGGCGGGAGTCGGGATCGGGGCGCGCTCTTCTTCTGCCCGAACGTAAGGTGGCGTCGGGGCCTGCACGTCCACCACGGCCGGGGGAGCGAAGGAGAGCGCGGCCGGCTCCGGAACGACCGGCGTGGCGACGGGAGTCGCGGCCGTCAGGTCGGGGAAGAACGAATCGTCGAAGGCCGCGGGGTCCGACGCAGTGTGCGCCGCGACATCATGGGCCCCGGCGTCGGACGGCGCGCTGAACCAGTCGTCAACCGTCGGCTCGGCGATCGCCTCCAGGTCTCCCATGTCCAGCCCGTTGTGGGGCGAGGCACCGCCGAAGAACGGATCGTCGTGCGTCGCGAGGACTGCCGCCTGCTCGGTCGGCTCCGCTGACGCGATTGGGGCGATTGCTTCCTCAGCGATCGACTCGTTGCCGGAGCTCACGTCGCCCTGCGCCACTGGCTCGTCGGACATGTCCGCGAGGGCAGGAATCGCGTGCGCGAGCGCCAGGCCGTCCGGCGCGGTGTCAGCCACGACGGCGTCGTGCGCCCCGCTCATCGCGTTCAGCTGGAACTCGGAGGGTGCCGTCGCCTGGAATTCAGGCTCCGCGGGGACCGACGCGAGTTCGGACGGCTCAGCGAGGAAGCTCGGCGCCGTGCTGTCCGCGATCTCCGTCTCCCCGAAGGACGGGACGGCAACGTCGGCGGCACCCACGGCCACGGGAGCCGGCTCGGGCTCGGCCAGGGTGGGTGCGCTCTCGACCTTGGCCAGCTCCTGGAGGAGCTGGGCAATCTCGTCATTCCGCGGATCGGCCTCCAGCACTCGCTCGTACCAGGTGCGGGCCATGCCGGGCTCGCCCTGCTCGCGCGCGATGTCGCCGAGGTAACGGAGCGCGATCAGGTTCTCGGGATCGAGATCGAGCGCGGCCTCGAAGATCGAGCGCGCCTCACCGAGCTCCCGGGCTTCGTAGAGCGCCTGGGCGAGGACGATATGCCCACTGATGTGGCCCGGCTGGTTGGGGAGATGCGTCCGGCACAAGGCGATCGCCTGTGTCAGATCCCCCAGCTTGCGGTACTCGTTGGCGAGCGGCGCGAAGTAACGGCGCGGATTCTCGTCAAATTTCTTTTTCAGCTCGTCGAGTCGGGCGGAGGTGGCCATGCCTAGCCCTCGAAGTCGTCGCGCCAGATGTGGCGCCCAAGTGGAACGTTTTGGTGCTCAGTGTGTGAGACGAGCGAGTCGAGCAGAAGTGACACGCTAACTTGATTTTAGCCGCAGATCACAAATAGTTTTCGCGGCTCTCGACCGCTGCCCAACCCCGTGTTCCAGCAGGAGTAATCGCCCCGTGCTCCAACAGATGCGGAGCTCGGCGAAGTGGATCTGGCTGTTCATCGTCATCTGCTTCGTCGGAGTCTTCCTTTTCGCCGAAACCTCGGGCCTCCTGGGGATCGGCGGTCAGAAAATCACCACCTCCACGGCCGTCGCCGAAGTCAACGGCGTGGAGATCCCATATCTCTCGTGGGCCAACCTATCGAACACGTTGGCCAAGCAGGAAGAGCAGAACACCGGGCGGGGGCTGACGCTCGACGAACGCCGTCAGATTGAAGACCGCGCCTTCGAACAGCTCGTCTCCAGCGTTCTCCTCAACCAGGAATACAAGCGGCGCGGCATCGTCGTCTCCGACCAGGAGATTGTCGAGGCGGCGCAGCAGAGCCCGCCGCCGGAGCTGATGCAGAGTCCCGACTTCCAGACGGACGGACGCTTCGACATCCAGAAGTATCGGCGGTTCATCGGAAGCGCGGCGGCCCGTTCGCAGGGCATCCTGCTCCAGCTCGAGAACTACTATCGCGAGGAGATCCCGCGCGCGAAGCTGTTCGACCAGCTGGCGGGCGACGTCTTCGTTCCCGATAGCAAACTCTGGAGTGTCTATCGCGACCTCAACGACTCGGCGCAGGTGAGCTTCGTGTCGTTCGATGCGTCGACGGTGGCCGACTCCTCGGTGCAGATCTCGGACAGCGAGATGCGCGACTTCTACAACAAGTACAAGGAGCAGCTCACCCGTCCGGGGCGCGCCGTCCTCTCCGTGCTTGAAGTTCCGCGCGCCCTCACAGCGTCCGACACGGCGGCGACCCGCCAGCGTGCCGAGGCGCTCCGCGCCGAGATCGTCGGCGGGGCCAAGTTCGAGGATGTCGCCAAGCGTGAGTCGGCGGACACCATCTCCGGCGCGCAGGGCGGCTCGCTCGGCACGGGCGGCAAGGGGCGTTTCGTCCCGGATTTCGAGAATGCGGCGTACGCGCTCAAGGTGGGGGAAGTCTCGCAGCCGGTGCTGACGCAGTTCGGCTACCACCTCATCAAGGTCGACGCGCGCAAGGGTGACACCCTCACCATGCGCCACATCCTGCTGCACATCCAGCAGTCGGATTCGTCGGCGCTCCGCTCGGACCGTCGCGCCGACTCGCTGTCGCGCATGGCGGCGACTGCGGACAAGAAGGAGAAGTTCGACAGTGCCGCCAAGGCGCTCGGCCTCACGCCGCAGACCGTGACGGCGATCGAGGGGCAGCCGGCGCAGGGGGAACGGTCGCGCGATCCCGAGCGTCTCCGCATGGGCGTTCAGCGGCGCGCGTGTGGGCGAATCGAGCGACCTGTATGACGCGGACAACGCGTACTACCTGGCGCGCCTCGACTCCCTGTTCGATGGTGGCGTCCCGACGTTCGAAGAAGCCAAGAGCGACATCCGGCGCCAGCTGATCGGGCGCAAGAAGGCAGAGTCGTTGCTGCCGAAGGCGCAGGCGCTGGCGAAGGCGGCCGCGAGTTCCACGCTCGAGGGCGCGGCGACGGCGGCCGGGCTCACCGTGACCAAGTCTGAAACGTTCACGCGTCCGCAGTTCGTGGCCGGGCTCGGGCGGTTCAACGCGGCGATCGGCGCCGCCTTCACCCTGCCGCTGGGCGCGGTGAGCGCCCCCTCGTGACCGACCAGGGGGTGTATGTGCTGCGCGTCGACCGTCGCGTGGAAGCCAACAAGGCCACGTGGGAGGCGCAGAAGGAACAGCAGCGCCGCGAAGCGATCGGCGCGATGCAGCAGCTGCGCGTTCGCACCTTCCTCAACGAGATGCGCAAGGGCGCCAAGGTCGAGGATCACCGCAAGGCGATCAACGCGGCGGCCCGCCAGCAGACGAGCTGAAGTCCCGCTTCGCCATGACGAGGAAGGGCGCCACGACTGTGGCGCCCTTTCTCGTTTAGGGACAAGTGGCGAGTGCGCGTCGCCACCGAGCGAAAGACGAAGGGGAGCGCCTGACGGGCGCTCCCCTCGTGCATTTCGACGGCGTTGCGGCGATCAGGACAGGAGACGCTTTGGCTCGGGGCGCGCTTCCTCGTCCTGGCGCAGCGGCTCGGCCGGTCGCGGCGGAAGTGCGTCGCGACGCGTCTCTTCCTGGATCGTACGATCCACGTCGGAGATCCCTTTCTTGAACTCCTTGATGCTCTTGCCGAACGACGCTCCGATCTCGGGCAGTCGGCGCGCCCCAAAGAGGAGCAGCACGACCACGAGGATCAGGAGGATCTCCATGAAGCCCAGGTTCCCGAAGTTCATACGATCTCCTAGAAAAGCGATCGCGCGATGAGGTAGGCGATCAATACACCGACGAGGCTCAGAAGTGACACATCGAGCGCGATGGGCCCCAATGCGAACTTCAAGATAACGAGGTCGACGTGCAAGGGGCCCAGCGAGGGGGTCACCCCTGTCGTCAAGAATTCCTTAACGGCGCCGACGGGGAGGAACCGGCGGGAGAACTGCGTCATGAAGCCCCCGACGATGAAGCCGGCGGCGAGCACCAGCCCATGAAAGAGGGGGCGACGGGTCGAGGACGGGCTCTTGGCCATCAGGACCGCCGGTCGAGGACGTACGCCAATGCATCGTACAGCGCGCTTCGAGCCGCCGAGTCGGGAAGGTCGGCGAGCGCCTCCTCGGCCTGCGAGGCGTACTCCTCACCCCGCCGCCTTGCGTACTCCAGTCCGCCGGTCTCGCGCACGATCTCGACCACGCGGGCCACATCTCCCTCTCCTGGTTCGGGGAGTGCGAACAGCTGCTCGATGACCTTCTTCTGCGTTCCATCGACGCGCCGGAGCGCCTCGATGAGCGGAAGCGTGACCTTGTGTTCCTTGAGGTCGAGCCCCGTGGGCTTCCCGGTGATTCCAGCCGTCTCGGTGTAATCGAGGAGGTCGTCCTGCACCTGGAAGGCCATTCCGAGGCGCTCGCCAAAGGTGGCCAGCTGGCGGCGGAAGTGCGGCGCGCCACAGAGCGCCCCCACCTCGCACGACGCCTTGAAGAGCGCCGCCGTCTTGCAGCGGATCAGGAACTCGTAGTCGGCCTCGGAGAATGACAGCGCGTCGAGCGCGCTCAGTTGGCGCATCTCGCCTCTCGTCAGCTCGTTCGTCGCGTCGGCCATCACGCGGAAGACCTCGAGGTCGGCGAGGCGTACCAGCTCCTGCACCACGCGGCTGTACAGGAAGTCGCCGGCGATCACCGCCACCTGATGCGTGAACATCGCGTTGATGGTCGGGAGGCCGCGCCGCAGGACGGAGTGGTCGACCGAGTCATCGTGGACGAGCGTCGCCAGGTGCGTGAGCTCGATGACGGCCGCGTAGGCCGCCGCGCGCGCCTCGGGAGCGCCCTCGACCTCGCTGGCGAGGAGAAGGAGCGTCGGGCGCACCATCTTCCCCTTCATGAGCATCAGGTGCTCGTTGACCCCTCGAAAGAACTCGCTGTCGATGGCGACAATGCGCCACATCTCGTCGTGGACGCGCGAAAGCGCCTCGGCGACGGGGGCCTGGATGTCCTTGAGCGAGGCGGAACTGGGAGAACTCGTGCGGGGTCGTGCGGTCACTGGGTTACGTGCTCCATGGCGGCCACGCGCTGCGCGACATCACGAAACTCGATGTCGACGGCAAACACACGCTGATAATAACCAAGTGCATCGGCGTGGCGTGCCAAAACTTCGCTCGCGTACCCCAGGAGATACAACACCCCCACCAGCTGCTGGTCGTCAGCCCCGGTCGTTTCGACCGCCCGGCGCAGCAGCGTGACGGCCACCTGCAGCTGTCCCTTCTCGACGAAGCACTGCCCGAGCGCCTCGTAGGAGCGGACCCGGTTCGAGTCGCCGCGGAGCGCCTTCTGGAACTCCGCGATGGCCTCGTCGGTCAGCCCCATTTCCTTGTAGGCGACCCCCAGGTCATAGTGGGAGTCGTAATCCTCCTCATCGACGTTCTCGGCCACCCCCTGCTTGAACCGTCGGAGCATCTCGTCGAAGTCGGCTTGCTCGTCGCCGGTGGGGGCCGCCTCCTGCGTGACCATGCGTGTGGTCCGCACCGGGGCCTCCTCGCGGAGCCAGCTCCCGAGGTCGATGAAGTCATCGTCGCGCCCGTCGGCAGGCTGGACGGCGGGCTCCGGTCGTGTGGTGACCGGGGGAGCGCTGACGGGCGCGGCGGCACCAGCCCCAGCGAGGCCGCCGGGAGCGGAGTCGCCGAGCGAGGCGTCCCGATGTATGGGCGATCGGCCGGGCGCTCTTCCCGCCCCCGGTCGCCCGCGTCCCCATTCGAGCCCTCGTCCGCCGCGAACGGCGTGGCCAGGGCGGCCGCGCCGAGTGGCGGAGTGCCGACGAAGTCGTAGTCCGTCCCGGTGGGCAGGACGCCACTGCTCGGAGGGGTCACCGGCTCGACGACCGGGGGCTCGGCAAACGCCGCATCGATCTCGTCGTCGAGCGAGGGCGCCGGGAAGGGTGCGACGTCGTCGTCGCCCTCGGCCGCGTCGAGCGAGGCGTTCGCGCCCTGCTCGACGTCCTGCGTGCCGCCCTGTTCGATGACCGGCTCCACGCCGACGACCTGCACACCGTCGTGGGCGGCGGCGTGACCGTCGAGCAGATCGTTAGGCTCTGTTGTCGCATCCGCCGCCGGCGAATCCTCCGCGGGATCGGCGTGATCGGCGAGATCGGCGACATCGGCCACGTCGGCGCGCGATCCCTGGGCGGCGTGATGCTCGATCTCGCGTGAGACGATCTCCTCGACGCTCGCCACTTCCTCGCGCTGCGCGGCGCGCGCCTCGCCCGACGCGAGCGGCGCAGCGGCCGACTCGAGTTCCAACGGCGGCTCCACCGCGGCCGGAGGCGAGACGAAGAGCCCCTCGACCACGACGGGAATCTCGGACGAGATGGTCTGGGTCGGCGCGGCGCCGGGCGCCGACGACACCGGAACCGAGCGATCGAAGAGCCCGACGACATACTCGGGGGAGACCGGGACCGACGCGTCGCGCGCGCGTTCGCTGCCCGCGTCCCGCGCATGCTCTTCCTCGCTGAGCAGCCCCAGGGCAAAGCGGGCGCGCCCGTTCCCCGGCGAGAGCTCGAGCACGCGGCTGTACACCACCCGCGCCTTCTCCGGCTCCCCGCTGCGGAAGAGCGAGTCGGCGAGCTCGACGTACGCCTCGACGAGGCGCACTCGATCGTTGGAGCGAACCGCGTACTCCACGCGCTTCTGGTGGTGGCGCACCGACGTCGGGATCACGCGCAGGACGATATCGGCGACGGAGCGCGCACCATCGAGGTCACCGACCTGTTCGTATCCGCGCATGGCGATGTCGAGCTCGAGGAGCCCTTCCTCGCGATCGCCCTGGTCCAGCAGCGCCTCGCCCAGCTGCCGCCGGAGCCCGAGGTTGCTCGGATCGAGCTCCAGCCGGCGGCGCAGCTGTGCTTCCACTCCCCCAAACGACAGCGTGCTGCGCGGCGTGTGCATGCGCGCAAAGAACGCTTCGGAACTCCCCGGGGTGCGGCGACGGAACGGCGGTCCCCGTCCTCGCCCACCGGCTCCGGCCACATGAGGGCCGCGGAGAGGTCATCGAAGCGTGGGCCCGCGCGGTTGGGTCGCTCGGTGCCCGGGACGACGATCGCGCTCACCTCGCCCGAGACGAGGTCGCCCATGTGCTCGTCGCGCCACTCGCCGTCGATCAACACCTCGGGGGCCGCATCCGCGGGCCATTCCTCCGTGTTCCCGGAGACTCCCGCGGGATCGCGTGCCTCGTCGCTGCGCGAGTCCTCGGTGGATTCCCCGCGAGCACGCGTCCCTTCGCTGAGCAATTCGCGCGCAAGCTCGGGATCCGGGACAAACTCCGTGGAGTCGACAGACTCGAACGACGGTGGCTGCGAGAGGAGATCGTCGACGGCGTACTCCGAGACGCCGAGGTCGAGCTCCTGTCCGATCGCCAGTGGATCGGCGTCCGCAGTGACATCGAGGAGCGGAAGGTCGACAGGTGGTTCCTGGAACGCCCCTTCGACGAGCGCGCCGTCGACGCCCTCGAGTTCCCCTTCCCCAGCGCGAGCGTCGCGCTCCTGGCGCACGTCGACCAGCGCACGGAGCGCCTCAATGTCGAGCGCGCTCGCGCGCTCGCCCGTCAGCAGCTCGTCGCTGCCCCGCTCGTCCTGCACCGCCGGGTGATCCTCGTCAGGCGCACCGCTGCCTTCGGGCAGGCGGTCGACGCCATCGGATGCGATGGCGGCATGCTCGGCGCCTTCTCGATCGCGTTCGTCCTCGGGCTCACCCCCGCGCGCTCCGCGCGCGTACTCTGCCGTCGCGTCAGCTGCAACGTCCTCACGGTCAACATCGGCGGAAGCCGGCACCTCGACCTGCCCAGCAATCGAGGTGGACTCTTCGGCGGCGTCGTGGACGCGCGCGGACTCGAGCGCGGCGGACGCGTCCTCCTCCGCCGAGTGGCGCATGAACGGCGGTGTCAGTTCGTCGAGCAGGTCGATCTCGGGCTCCGCGGCGCCGGCGCGCACCGGCTGCTCGTCGACTGGCGCGTACGAATCGTACACGCGCTCCACGGATTCGAGCGATTCCGTCTGATCGGAGGCCAGCACATGGCTGTCACGCGACTCGTCAGCACTCGACTCGTCCGCGCCGGAGTCGTCCGCGCCGGAGTCGTCCGCGCCTGATGCGTCTGCGCCCGACGCGTCCTCGATCGTCTCGATCGCACCCTGTGCCGCCACCTGCGCGTCGACCTGCGCGTCGACCTGCGCGTCGACCTGCGCGTCGACCTGCGCGTCGACCTGCGCGTCGACTCCGTACGAGTCCCCGCGTCCGCCTCTTGCGATGCCGCTTCGGCAGAGGCTGACGCCGACACCTCGACGTCCAGTTCCTCGGACGGCGATGCCTCGACGTCGTCGGGCAAGGCATCGCTCCCGTCGACGGAACGCGACGGGTCGTCGTGCGCCGGGCCGGACAACGGCTCGTTCGCCGCGAACGACTCCTCGCCCCACACCGGCTGCATCGCCTCGGTCTCGACCGCAGCGTCGGGCGCCGCGACGGGTTCCGGCGCCGCAGTCGCCGCCGGCGCGTCTTCCGCGATGGCGGGAACGCCGAGCGGCGTCAGGAGGCGGTCCAGCGAGAGGTCATCGGTCGCGCCGAGCGCAGCCTCGACCCAGGCATCGGGGGTCTCGTCGCCGTGGAGGGAGAACTCGAGGCGCAGCGAGCGCTTGGTCTCCTCGTCGATCTCTTCCGACGGCACGACCATGATCTCGTCGGTCGTGCGCGCGCTCCCGTCGACGGCGACGAGTTCCAGCGTGTCGCGCTCGCGGCGCGACGCACCGGCACTTGCAGCTGCCGGCTCCGGCTCGTGCCCAAGCTCCTCCGCCTGGTCGCCAGCGGATTCGGCGTGCGCGGCGATCGACTCGTCAGCGGCAACGCCTTCGGGAGCGGACGCCGCGTGCGCCTCAACCGGCGTGTCGACGGCCGCCCCCTCGCCGACGGACGTCGCGTCGACGGTGACCGAGTCACCAGGGAGCGACGCGTCCTCGCGCTTCGGCTCGAACATCGCCGCCGGCTCCACCAGCGGGAGGTCGAACATGCCGGGCTCGAAGGGCGAGAGCACGGGGGTCGCCAGCTCAATCGTCGGGATCGCGACGGTCTCGAGCGTGATCGGGGCGCTCTCCGCCACGATCAGGTCGACCGTCGGGATCGCGCCTTCGTCGATCACCAACGGCGAGGGTGAGGCGACCGCCGGGGGAGCATCGCCCGCCGTCACCGCAGACACGAGATTGCCTAACGGCGGAAGCTCGAGCAGGTCGATCGCCGACGCCGCCCCCTCACCCTCGCCGGTAGGCCCGGCGGGATCACCCGCCAGGGGCACGGTGTCCGCGCGTCCGGCGGTCCCCTCGATCGCCGCGCTGGAGATCGGGGTGCGCAGGACCGTCAGCAGGTCAATCTCCCCACCGTCGGACGGGAGGAGCGGCAGGTCCGAGGGGACGGCGAGGTCATGCTCCGGGCGCGGGTGCTCGCGCGGGAGTTCGCGCTCGCGGTCGGCGGCAAGCGCCAGCTCGGCGAACTCGCGACCGGAGAGCGGCGGTTCGTCGATGAGTGGCGCCAGTGCCGGGTGCGCACCGGACAGCGAGACCCGCGGCGACTCGAGCCCGGTGACGAGCGGGATCGGCTCGGGGGTCGCGCTCCAACTCTCGGGTTCCGGCGCGAGGATCGACTCCACCTCGGGCGGCGAGGCGGCATCTGCCGGCGTCCCGCCAGCCTCGAGTCCATCGATCGCGCCGACGGTCACGGTCGCCGATTCCTCACCGGTCGACGCCGTGGCCTGGAAGCCATCGATGGCGGCCGGGTGCGTGGCCGCCGCCTCCTCGCCCTCTGGATCGAAGGCCAGGATGAGGCCATCGAGTGCCGGCACGCGCGCCGCAGGCGGCGCCGACGCGGCACTCGCGCCCGGCGCGGCAGGCCCCGATGCGGCTGACGGAGCGGCGGCATCCGCATTGCGCCTGGCGGGCGGCGCCTCGAAGGCCCCGATGTCGAGGAAGACGAGGTCGTTCGACTTCTGCGCCTGCCACGCGCCCGAGACACGCGGCGTCACGTCAGGATCGATCGCCTTGATGCGGTCGATCGTCGCGCGCGCCTCGGCCTTGCGCCCCTCCGACTCGAGCTTGCTGTACAGGACCTCCAGCTGCTCGATCGCCTCCGACTTCCGGTTCTCCTTGTTCAGCCACTCCGCCAGCATCAGCCGGATGTCATCCTGGTCCGGGCAGAGGTCGGCGAACTCCTTCAGCGCGCGGAACGCCTCATCGACGTGCCCGGCCTTCTGCATCCGGTCCGCGTACTCGAGGAAGTTCTTCTTGGCGTCGCTCTTGAACCCCTTGGACGCCGAGATCTTCCCGAGCTTGTAGTAGACCGTCGTCCGCGCCGGCGACTGGCGCAGGATCTTGTTGCAGAGCGCGATGGCGTTGTTGAGGAAGCCCCGCTCGGCGTAGACGTCGACCGCCTTCTCGTAGTAGGCGAGCGCCTCGCTGACGTTCCCCTGCCGCTGGAGCAGGTCACCGACGCGATTGAACAGCTGCAGGTCCGCGTCATCGAGGTCGCGCCCCGCTTCCTCGAGCAGTTGGATATACAGCGAGAGCGCCCGATCGAACTGCTTCTTCTGTTCGAAGTCGGCCGCCTTCTTCTTGAGCTTGGCGATGTTGGGATTGGCCATCAGCGCCCGCCCTCGCTCCCCGTCCGCGTCACGTTGCGCATGGCACTCCGCGCACCCACGTCGCCCGGCAGCGCCGGTCCCCGTACCAGTACGGCAGCTCGCGCACGTCCTCGATGTCGAACAGCGCCAGGTCGGCCGAGAAGCCCGGTGCGAGCTGCCCCGTCTCATGGGCGAGCGCCAGCGCGGCCGCCCCATTCACGGTGGCGGCGAGCACGGCCTCGGATACCGACAGGTGCAACTGGGACACGGCGAGGGCGAGGATCAGCGGGAAATTCGGGGTCGGGGAGGTTCCAGGGTTGAAGTCCGTCGCCAGGGCGACAGCCGCACCCCCATCGATCAAGGCCCGCGCGGGCGCGTGCCTCTCCTTGCCGAGGAAGAGCATCGTCCCAGGAAGCATCGTGGCGACGGTGTCACTCGCCGCCAACGCCTGGATTCCGTGGTTCGAGATCGCCGCGAGGTGGTCCGCCGACGTCGCCCCGAGCTGGGCGGCGAGTTCTGCCCCCGGAGGGGCGCAGTTCGTCCGCGTGCAGCTTGAGGCGCAGCCCGGCGGCTCGGGCGGCAGACAATACCGCCCGCGATTCCTCGATGGTGAACACGCCCGGCTCGCAGAAGACGTCCGCGAACTGCGCGAGCCCCCGTCGACCACCCGTGGGATCATCTCATGGACGATCAACCCCACGTAATCGGCACGTCCTTCCGGGGTCCCCCGATGCTCGAGCGGAATTTCGTGCGCCCCCAGGAAGGTCGGGACGAGACGGAGGGGGATCAGGTCCGACAGGCGCCGGATGGCGCGGAGGCTCTTGAGTTCGTCCTCGAGCGTGAGGCCATACCCGGACTTCACCTCGACCGTGGTCGTGCCGTGGGCGGCGAGCCGCCGAAGCCGAGGGAGCGCGAGGGCGACCAACTCGTCCTCGCTGCGTCCCCTGAGGTCGCGTACGGACGCGTGAATCCCCCGCCCCGGCGGGCGATGTCCATGTAGTCGTACCCGGCCGCGCGCATCTCCTGCTCCTCGAAGCGCGGCTTCCCGAAGATCGCGTGGGTGTGCGAGTCGACGAGCCCCGGAAGGAGGACGCCGCGACCGCAGTCGACCAGGGCCGCGTCCGGGTACTCGCGCTGGAGCTGATCCTCGCTCCCCACCGCGACGATGCGGTCGCCTTCCACCGCCACGGCGGCCCGCGACAGGACGCCCGCGTCGCGGAGTTCTTCTCCACGGCGGGCACGCGCCGGGCCGGCGCAGGTGACGACTTGGGAGGCGTTGAGAAAGAGGCGGGTAGTCATCGGTCGCTCCAACAAGACGGGGTAGCCTAACGTGAGGCAACACCGGGGCGGCCGATAGCGGGGCGCGAGCCCGATCTCGTCAGGCGCCCCCCAGCGGGACGCCCGCGGCGAGAATCAGGCGAACACGTCCTGCACGCGCGAGAGGCGCAGGGGGCCTGCGCCTCGCCGCGGCAGGCGTAGTAGCACTTGTTGCAGTCGATGGGACGGTACTGGTCAAACTGCGTCCAGTGGAAATCGGTCGGGAAGTCGGGGCAGCGCTTCACGTGACCGGTGGGGTCGACGTGGATCGTCCGGATCCCCGATTGGCACGGCTCGGCCATCTCCCCGCGCAGGTAGCGCGGGATCTGCTCGAGATAGTAGTCGGAATTGGTGATGATCCCGCGCCGGCGGCGCTTGTAGGCCAGCAGCTCCTGGATCGTCTCGTCGGCCTGCTGCGCGAAGCCGTTCTGCAGGAGGAAGTCCGGGTTCCCGTTCTTGAAATCGGTGTAGACCGAGAAGTTCACCCCTGCCCCGACCTCCGCGGCGCGGTGCACGAGCGGGAGCAGCTGGTCGAGGTTGTCGTTCTTGATGACGGCGTTGAAGCGGATCCCGTGCATGCCGGCATCGCGCATCCCTGCCACCGTGCCGAAGATCTTCTCCGTGAGCCCGGGGATCCCGCGCGCCGTGTCGTGCCGGCCGTCGAGGTAGTCGAGCGAGATGTTGAACTGGTCGACCCCCGCCTGCCACAGCGACTTCGCACGATCCACGGTCAGCATCCCGCCGTGCGTGATCAGCATGATGTAGTTGAGGTCGATCGCATCGCGCACCGTCGAGACCAGGTCTTCCAGGTCGCGCCGAAGGAGCGGCTCCCCCGTGAAGGTGACGAGCATGGGGTTGAAGAAGCGCGCCGCGTCGGCAAACGACTTGAGCTCCGTCTCTCGCGCCTCGGCCGGGGTCTTCCAATAGTCGCAGAAGCCGCAACGCGCGTTGCAGCGCATCGTGACCTCGAAGTGCACCAGGACCGGGCGGCGGCGCGCCACCAGCCAGGCGTACTTCGCCAGGAACATCGGGATGTGATACGGCTTGTACTTACTGCTTAACATCAGACGGGAGACGGGAGACGGGAGACGGGAGGTGGCTCGATGCCCTCGTCTCTGAGGCGTGAATTCCTACGGCGAACGCCCGACTCGCCGGCGGGGATCCCGCGCAGGTAACGCACGGCGCGCATCTCGCCGCATGGTTCACTCGGCGGGGAGCATCGGGATGGTGATGCCCTGGCGTCGGGCAGTCGCGATGGCGATGTCGTATCCCGCGTCGGCGTGGCGGGCGACCCCCATCCCCGGATCGTTGGTGAGGACGCGCTCGAGGCGACGGCGCATCTCCGGCGTTCCGTCAGCCACAATCACCTGGCCCGCGTGCAGCGAGTTGCCGATGCCGACGCCGCCGCCGTGATGGAACGAGACCCACGACGCGCCGCTGGCGACGTTGACCATCGCGTTGAGGATCGCCCAGTCGGCGATGGCGTCGCTTCCGTCCTTCATCGACTCGGTCTCGCGGAACGGCGACGCCACGCTCCCCGTGTCGAGGTGGTCGCGCCCGATGGCGATGGGGGCCGAGAGCTCACCGGACGCGACGAGGTCGTTGAGGGCGACGCCAAAGCGGGCGCGCTGCCCCTGCCCCAACCAGCAGATACGGGCCGGGAGCCCCTGGAAGTGGATCTTCTCCCTGGCCAGGGTGATCCAGCGCCGCAGGTGCTCGTCGTCGGGGAAGAGCTCGAGGACCAGCTCGTCGGTGCGGCGGATGTCCGCGGGATCGCCGGAGAGGGCGACCCAGCGGAACGGCCCCTTCCCCTCGCAGAAGAGCGGGCGCACATACGCGGGGACAAAGCCGGGAAAGTCGAACGCGTTCGCGAGGCCGGCGTCGAGCGCGACCGTTCGGATGTTGTTCCCGTAGTCGAAGGTGACCGCCCCGCCCCGCTGCAGCTGCAGCATCGCCCGCACGTGCTCCACCGCCGACGCTGTCGAGCGCCGCACGTACTCCCGGGAATCCGACAGCCGCAACGCTGCCGCCTCGTCCAGCGTCATCCCGGCCGGGACGTAACCGTTCAGCATGTCGTGCGCGCTGGTCTGGTCGGTCACCACGTCGGGGACCACGCCGCGGCGCACCAGCTCGGGGAGGACGTCGGCCGCGTTCCCCACCAGCCCGACCGACAGCGCCGCCGTCCCGCTCGCCGTCGCCTCGCCGATCCAGCCTAACGCCTCGTCCAGCGAATGCGTCTTGCGGTCGCAGTAGCCGGTCGCGATCCGCTTGTCGATGCGTGATTCGTCGACCTCGACGCCGAGAATCGCCGCCCCGCACATCGTCGCCGCCAAGGGCTGCGCCCCGCCCATCCCGCCGAGCCCCGCGGTGAGGACGAAGCGTCCGCGCAGCGACCCGCCGAAGTGCTGGCGCGCCACGGCACCGAAGGTCTCGTACGTTCCCTGTACGATCCCCTGCGAGCCGATGTAGATCCACGAGCCGGCGGTCATCTGGCCGTACATCATCAGCCCCTTCCGCTCCAACTCGCGAAAGACGTCCCACGTCGCCCAGCGCCCCACGAGGTTGCTGTTGGCAATGAGGACACGCGGGGCCTCCGGCTGCGTGCGGAAGACGGCGACCGGCTTTCCGCTCTGCACGATCAGCGTCTCGTCGTGCTCGAGGGCGCGCAGCGCGGCGACGATCGCGTCGAACGCCTCCCAGCTGCGCGCGGCACGCCCCGTCCCACCGTACACGACCAGGTCGTCCGGACGCTCGGCGACGTCGGGGTCCAGGTTGTTCATCAGCATCCGGAGCGCCGCTTCCTGCTGCCATCCCTTGCACGAGATGGCGGTTCCGCGCGGTGCGCGCACCGGACGCGCCCCGACAGGCGCGGCGGGAGCAGGCGGAGCCGCGAGGGCGGCGTTGGACGGTGCGGTGGAAGCAGTCATGGAAAGCTCCGGGACGATCGCGCGCCACGATGGTGGCACGCGGCGGCGGGCGCGGTGACGTGGCCCCCGAGTGGGTGCGAGGGCGACGCGCGCTGCCTAGTGGAATCCTGCCGGCATGGCGACGTCCAGCCCGCCGAGCGACACGAGCTCGGCGGCGGCGGCGATGTCGGTGGACAGGACGCGGTCGCGCCCCAGCGGGGCCACGACCGCGCGGAACGCGGCGTGCGCCGCCTCGATCGGCGCGCTCGACCGCAGCGGACGGCGATAGTCGAGCCCCTGCATCGCACACATCAGCTCCACCGCGATCACGTGTCGCACGTTGTGCACGATGCGGCGCAGCTTCACCGCCGCGCCCATCGCCATCGGGACAACATCTTCCTTGCCGCCGTCCGTCGGGATGGTGTCGACGCTGGCCGGGTGCGACAGCACCTTGCACTCCGAGGTGAGCGCCGCCGCCGTCACTTGCGCCATCATGAAGCCCGAGTTGACCCCGGCATCGCTGGTGAGGAACGGCGGCAACCCCTGGTTGAGGTCGGGGTGCACGAGGCGATCGATGCGCCGTTCCGACATCGTGGCGAGGTTCGTGAGCGCGATGGCCAGGAAATCGCACGCCATGGCCACTGACTGCCCGTGGAAGTTGCCCCCGCTGATCATCTCGCCGTCCTCGAAGACGAGCGGGTTGTCGGTCGCCGCGTTCAGTTCGCGACTGATGACGCCGTCGGCGAAGTCGAGCGCGTCGAGCACCGGTCCGTGCACCTGCGGGATGCAGCGCAGCGCGTAGGCATCCTGCACACGCGGGTCGTTGAGGCGATGCGACTCTCGAATCTCGCTCTCCGTCAGCAAGGCGCGCAGCAGCGCCGCCGAGCGCACTTGCCCGTGCTGCCCGCGCACCTCGTGGATGCGGGCGTCGAACGCGACGGGGGTGCCTAACAACGCCTCGAGCGTCGCCGCCCCGGCGACGTGCGCGGCACGCCACAAGGCCCGCGCCTCGTGCAGCGCAAGCGCGGCGAGCGCGGTGTGCGCCTGCGTCCCGTTCACCAGCGCGAGCCCTTCCTTGGGCTGCAGCGCGACCGGCGCGAGGCCGTGCGTCGCCAGCACCAGCGCGGCGGGACGTTCAGCCCCCTGGGCGTCGAGCAGCGTCCCCTCGCCGATGAGCCCTAACGCGAGGTGTGACAGTGGGGCCAGGTCGCCGGATGCCCCCACGCTTCCCTGCTCCGGGATTGGGGGATAGACCCCCGCGTTGAGCATCGCGAGCAGCTGCTCGACCACGCTGGCGCGAATGCCCGAGCACCCCTTGGCCAGGCAGTTGGCACGCAGGAGCATCATCCCTCGCGCCTCGGCCTCGCTCAGTCGAGGCCCCACGCCCACGGAGTGCGAGCGAATCAGGTTCACCTGCAGCTCCGCGAGCCGGTCGGGCGGGATTGCCACGTCCGAGAGCTTGCCGAAGCCGGTGGTGATCCCGTACACCACCTCGTTGCGCGCGACGATGCCGTCGACGATGTCGCGCACCCGGTTCAGGCGCTCGCGCGCGGAGGGTGCGAGCGAGACGCGGGCATGGTGCCGCGCGACGGCCACGACGTCGGCCACGGCAAGGGAGCGCCCGTCGAGGACGACCTGAGGGGTTGTCATGCGCGGAAGTTCGACGGGGCCCCCAGTGCTCGCAACCCCGCGCTGGCGGCTCGCTGCGTCGGCGCCGAGCGCCGAGAACGCCGATGGCCCCTATTGCACCGAGCGATTGCCGGTGTACCCGCGCGGGAACTGCGGGCGGTCATAGTTGAACTTGATGTCCGGCTGCGCCTTGAGGGCGATGAAGAAGTTGAACGAGAAGTTCCCGTTGGGCGAGCGCGAGAAGGCGAAGATCGCATCCCAGTCGTGCAGTTCGCGCTGCAGCGAGACCACGTGCGAGGCAAACTCGTTGCGCTGCACGTCGTAGGTGGTCTGCCACTGCGCCCCCCACTTCTCCGTCACGTGGAACGACATGCGTCCCTGGATGCTCGACTGCGGCGGCGTGCGGAAGAAGGTCCCGCCGCGCGTCGTGCTCTCGTACGGGTTGCTCACCGAGCCCGACGTCTGCTGCTGGCGCACGCAGGCATCGTACGACAGCGGGTTGAGCAGACGGTACTGTTCGCAGACGATCGTCGGGTCGAGCGACTGCACGTTGCTCCCGACCGGGGGACGCTGGCGCGAGGCGCTGTAGGAGAGGTCGACGCGCCACCCCTGCCCGCTGGGGATCTGCATCTGCGCCTGGTTCACGCTCCCCTGGATGGGGCGGTTGGCGACCATCCCTCCCATGCCGCCCATCCCGCCGGTCTGGCGCTGCTGCACGCCGCCCTGCTGCCCTTGGGCGCCCTGCGTCCGCCGACGCTCGCTCTCGTCGAGCATCCTGATGCCCAGCATGCGCCCCATGGCGCGTATGAGCGGCGAGTTCGCGTCCAGCGCGAGCGTCCCGCGGATCCCTTCCCGATACGGCTTGAAGACCGCCGTGTCCGACACCGGGTCGCCCTGGAAGAGCGAGTACGACACGCCGAGGTCGAACCCGGGGAGGAGGTCGGAACGCGCCGTGTAGTCGAAGGAGCGGTTGTTGAGCCCAGTGCCGCCACTCGACTTGCGGGCACGCACGAAGTCGTAGGAGAGCGTCGTGAAGGTGAGCGACAGGAGCTTGATCTTCTTCGTGTCGTCCGGCCCCACGCCGCCACTCGACCCGGTGGGCCCTAACCCGCCGATGCCGCCCGGCGCCCCGCCCAGCCGCGCGCTGTCGCCCCGGGCCGAGTCGGCCCCGATCGGCGCCGACTCGTCGCGCGGCTTTCCCTTCAGCTTGGCCTCGAACACCGTCGACAGGCCGAGCGAGATGGTGTTCTGCTCGTTGTTGCCGAGATAGCCCTGCGCGATGTCGCCCATCGCCGCCAGGAACTCGTTGCTCACGTTCCCCTTCGGCGTGAAGGCGAACTGCACGTTGGGTTCGATGGAGTGCCGGATCGCCGCGACCGGACCAAAGCCGGGGAAGAAGCGATACAGCTTGGGGGCGAGCGAGACGCCGTAGCTGGGACGCATCGACTGCACGAGGAACTTCCCCCGTGCGCTCCGTGCGCACCACGAGCGGCGACCGTCCGTCGACCTTCTGGAAGGAGATCGACGGCGTGAGGTTGAGCGACCCCTGGAAGAACGACGGGAGGTTGAAGCCCGTGTCCCAATCGAGCCCCGTCACGTAGTCCCGCGCAAAGACGCGCTCCACCTTGGTCGAGGTGTCCTTGACGTTCGTGTAGATCGTGCGGCGCTGCGGAAAGTCGTTCAGCTGGTCGCTGATGCGGATCGAGTTGCGCCAGTTGAAGCCAAAGATCTGCAGCGGCGTCTCGAAGTTGACGGTCGAGCGGCGCGTGTTGCGGCGCAGCTTGAGCGAGTCGAGCTTCCCCGTGAGCGAGTCGCGCAGGTAGCGATAGCCGAAGTCCCCCACCTGGTCGATGTCGAAGCTCTGGGAGTTCGAGATCTGGAGCCCGGGAGACCAGGTGAAGTTGTCACCGATCTTGATCGGCTTCGTGGTGATGCCGAGCGTCGGGAACTCGCGATCGAGCTGGGCCCGCCCGGGATACTGCGTCTGCCCGCCGCCCAGGTTGAACGTCACCGGGCCGCGCCCCGTCGTGAAGTTCATCGACGACCGGATCGTCTGCAGCGCCTGCGCCGGGTTGAAGCTGATATTGCGCTGGATGACGGTGTTCGTGGAGTAGTTGAACGTCGCGCTCAGCTTGGTGCGCTGCGAGAACGCCTGGTTGTGCTGCAGGGAGTACACCGTGTTGGTGGCACCGCTCCGCAGGTACTGGTACGACAATCCCAGGCGCCCATCGATGAAGCGATCGCGCCAGCGATACTGCGACTCCCCGAGGACGCGCACGTAGCCGGGATCGCCCGTCGTCCCGCGCGCGTCGGAGCGCCAGTCGAACGAGACCTTCGCGTCGACGTAATCGTTGAGCGCGAAGTAGTAGCCGACTTCCTCCACGGTGCGCCGCATGAAGGCGCTCTGCCGGAAGATCTGGTTGAAGCCCAGGCGCGGCGCGAGGATCCCGCTGCGGCGCCCCGGGCGCATGTCCTGGAAGACGAACGGCAGCCACATCACCGGGATGTCGGCGATGTACAGCACCGCCGGGCGCGCCACCATCACGTTCTTCGAGACGAGCTTGAGCTCGCGCGATGCGAAGTGGTAGTGCGGCTCCAACTCCTCGCAGCTGGTGAGCCAGCCGTCCTTGGCGTAGAACGCCGACTGCCCGCTGTCGGTCGAGTCGCCCTTGAACGCCGCGGTGTTGCCGTGCACCACCCAGCGCTGGCCGCTCTCGACCGACGTGGTCACGTCGCGCACCACGCCGCGCCGGTTGGTCACGTCGTAGCGGATGCTCCCGAGCGCGAGGATGTCATCCTGCCCCTGCGACGGGTCGCGCAGCAGGAGTGTGTCGCCGCGCGCGATCACGACGTTGGTCGAGTCGTTGAACTGGATCGTGTCGCCGACGAGCGTGGCGGAGTCGCGCTGCACCGCCGCGCGCTTCCCCACCAGGTTCATCGTGTGCTCCTGCGCCTTGAAGACGACGTTCTTCCCCTGGTAGCGCATGACGCTGAAGCCCTTGCGCTGCAGGAGTGCCGAAATCACGGAGTCGGGTTCGCCCCACTCCACCTGCAATCGCACCTTGGCCGAATCGAGCCCGCCGCGACCGATCGACTCCTTGCGGCGCGCCTGCTCCTCTGCGGTGACGATCGAGTCGGCAATTGCCTTGGCGCGGATCGTGTCCTTTCCGGCACGCACGCGCCCGATCGAGTCGGCGCGCAGGCGCAGCAGCGAATCGGCGATGACACGAGCAAGCGAGTCCGCCTTCGAAGGCGGGGGCGGCCCCTTCGCCGGCGCCTTGGCCGGTGGTTGCTGCTGTCCCTGTGCGGCGCGCACCGGCGGCACCAGCATGAACCCCATCGCCAGCCAAAAGGCCAGCGCGCGTCGCCAGGCACCGCCCGGGTTCACGCCACCGCCCCCGTCCCCGCCGCCGCTTCCTCGGCCAGGCGCGCTTCTTCACGACGCTGCTTGCGACGGAAGACCACGATCGAGCAGACCACGCTCAGCTCGTACAGCATGTAGAGCGGGATGGCGATCGCGAAGAGCGAGAAGGGATCCTGCCCGGGCGTGATGAACGCCGCCGCCACCAGGCAGACCACCGTCGCGTGACGGCGGAACTTGTTGAGGAACTGCGGCGTCACGATCCCCAGCGCCGTGAGCGCCAGCACCGCAATGGGAAGCTCGAAGACCGCGCCCAGCACCAGCGACAGCGAGACCACGAAGTCGAAGTACTCTCCCGCCGTGATCATCGGCGTGAGCGAAGCCGTCTGGATGCTGTAGAACATGCGCAGCGTGATCGGGATGATCCCGAAAAACGCCAGCGAGACGCCGCCCAGGAAGAGCACCGCCCCGAAGATGAGGACGGGGATGATGACCTTCTTCTCGTGCTTGTAGAGCGCAGGCGAGAGGAAGCCCCACACCTGCCAGATGATCACGGGCGAGGCGAAGATGGCGCCCAGGGCGAACGCCATGCTCATCGTGATCTTGAAGGGATCGGCCGGGTGCGTGTAGACCAGCTGGTGCCCGTTGAGGAACGGGAGGATCGGCCGTTCGAGGATCAGGATGATGTCGAACTTGAGCAGGAGCGAGAAGGCCGCGACGACGCCGGCAATGAGCGCCACAAGCGCCTTGAGGATGCGCCAGCGCAATTCCTCGAGGTGATCGAGGAAGGGCATCTCCGAATGATGTCCGACGTCAGCCATCCGTTCTGTCTTCTGCTCCCGGCCGGTCACGGCCCTCGTGGGGGCACCCCACGTTCGAAACCCTAACGATTCGTCCGTAGCCACTCGCGGGCGAGGTCGGCCTCGTCGGACTGCGGGTACTCCCGCACCACGCGGTCCATCGTCGACCGGGCGTCGGCGCGCTTGCCCTGCCGCGCCATCGAGAGGGCGAGCTTGTACAGCGCCGTGGGGGCGCGCATGGAGCGGGGGTACTTGGCCACGACCGCGGCATACGCCGAGTCGGCCGCCGTGCTCGTCCCCTCCGCCGCATACGACTCGGCGATGTTGATCTGCGCGTCCGACGCGAGCTCGGAGGTCGGATACAATCGCAAGAGCTCCTCGAAGCCCGCCCGCGCCGCGGAATAGCTCCCGCGCCGCAGCTGATCATACGCCAGTTGGTACAATTGGTTCGGTCCTGGGGCCGCCTGGACCGGGGCGGCCGCCGAATCGCCCGGCACCACCGGGGTCGGCGCCGGTACGGGCTGCTGCGCCCGCGCCTCGAGGTCGGCCCGCAGTTCCTGCAGGCGGCGCTGGCTCTGCCCGGTGAGTTCCTGGATCTGGAGCAGCTGCTGCGCGATGGCCCGCATGTCGCCGCGCGTGTCGCCCTGGAAGCGGGCGAGGCGATCCGACGCAGCCTTCGTCGAGTCGGCCAGCGCGCCTAACGCGGCGGCCACCGTCGCCACCTGCCGCGCCCGCGCCGAGTCGGCGCGGGCGGCTTCGGTGCGGAAGTTCAGGATGTCGCCCTGCAGGATGCGCACGTCGTTCCGCGTGGCGAAGCACCCCGCCGTGGCCACGAGGGCCAGCGGGGCGATCGCCGACAACGCGCGAGCGACGCGTCCGGACGTCCGCACCGGGCGCATCACTTGGGCGCCACGAGGGCGTCGCCGCCGGCGACGATCTCGAACTCGGCGCGACGGTTCATGCGATACGCCTCGTCGTTCGACTCGGTGACCGCGGGACGCTCTTCACCGAACGAGACAATCTCGATGCGACCGCCGTCGACCCCCTGGTCGGAGAGGTAGCGCTTGACCGCGGCGGCACGGCGCTGCCCTAACGCGAGGTTGTATTCGTCCGAGCCGCGCTCGTCGGTGTGCCCGGCCACGCGAATGCGCAGGTTCGGGTTGGCGCGGAAGATCGGGAGCTTGGCGTCGAGCGTCGCACGCGCGTCGCCGGAGAGCTCATCCGAGTCGTACTCGAAGTAGACCGGGGCAGCCAGCGCCGCCTTGGTCGCCGCGATCGCGCGCTCGTACTCCGCCTTCTTGCGCGCTTCCTCCGCGGCCGCCAGCGAGTCGGCGCGCCGCTTCTCGGCGAGCGCAATGCTGTCGCGGCAGCGCTGGTCGCACGTCGGCGACGGCGTCGGGCCGGCAGGCGTCGCCTTCGTCTCGGGCTTCTTGCGACAGGCCGAGATGGCGACGAGGGCAAACACCGAGAGTGCGAGAACGCGAGAGGTGCGAGTCATGACGATTCCTGTCCGCTGGGCTTGGGGGGTGGGGTGGGGTGTGGGGTTCAGCGAGTGCGTTGCAGCAGGGGCGACCAGGCGCCGAAGCGCGCCCCGGCAGGTGCATGCGTCAGCTGGCGTACGGTGTTCGACTCCACGTCGAGGATCCACAGCTGCTTGGAGCCGCCGCGATCCGACGTGAAGACCAGGTGCCGCGAGTCCGGGGCGAATGACGGCTGCTCGTTCACCCCTTCGCTCGTGTGGCGCTTGATCACGCGATCGCGTAGCCCGATGCTCATCACCTGCATCCGTCCGCCGATCTGCGATTCAAAGGCGATCAGGCGACCGTCGGGGGCCCAATCAGGATTGGCGCGGTACGACTGGTCCCCGAAGTTGTAGGGGGTCAGGAGATCCGCGTTGGTTCCGTCGGCGTCGGAAATATACACCTCGGGATGGCCGAGCCTCCCCGACGTGAAGGCCAGTCGCCGGCCATCCGGCGAAAAGCTGGGCTGGGTGTTGTCGCTGCCGCGCCCGACCGTGATCCGGCGCGCCGGCTCGCTCCCGAACGCATTGGTGGCGTAAAGATCGGTCCCCGACTCGGCCCCGTGCGCGTAGGCGAGGGTGCTGCCGTCGGGAGAGAAGGCCGGCGTCATGTTGAGACCGGCGCGCGTCTGCAGGGTGCGCGTCGCGCCGCCCAGTTCGCGAATCACGATCTGCTGCCCCGTCGCCCCCATCGTCATGTATGCGAAGTGCGACCCGCGTGGATGCCACGCGGGCGACATCGCGGTGACGGCTGGCGTGAGCGCGAGGACGTTGGCGCCATCGCTGTCCACCTGGAAGACCCGCCCGCCGCTCACGTACAGGATGCGCGTCGCGGCGATCCCGCGCACGCCGGTGATCCACTGCTCGATCTCGTCGGCCACGGCGTGGACGGCGAGCCGCCAGTCGGCGGAGAGGGTCCCCGCTGGGAGCGGGAAGGCCTTGCTGCGCTCGACGACTCCCTTCCCCGCGTTATGCACCGCGACCTGCAGCCCCATCGAGGTCGGCGTCACCTGCACCAGCGCGACCGCGCCAAGGCGCGTGAACAGCGAGTAGTTGGGCTTCTGCGTCCCCGTGCCGAGCGGCGGAACCGCGGAGGGTTCCAGGGCGACGACGTCGATGCGATCGCCGTACTGGAAGTCGCGCTGCAGCATCGCGCGAATGGAGTCACCGGCCGTTCCCTCGACGGGGAGGACGAGGACTCCGGGACGCGCCCCCTGGTACACGAGGCCGATGCGGACACCGGCAACCGTCGTGTCCTGCGCCTGCAACGGCTGGCGCGCGAAGGCGACGAGCGACGACGCCACGAGCGCGAACAACACGACGCGCGCAGCCATCGGTGCGAACACGGAAGCGAAAGAGGGCGCGCAGCGGCGCAGCAATGACATCAGCGGATGAGTTGCGGATCGAAGCTGAAAATAACCGTCAGCACGTCGTCCCTGAATCCGTCTGGGAGCGGTCCGAACGAACCGGAGCGCCCCGCTGCCTCGACGGCCCCCTGCGCCTCGAGGTCGAACTCATAGGAACCGGATCGCTTGCGAAAGGCGAAGCCGGTGATGCTCCCGTCGCGACGCACGAGGAAGAGCACCTCGGCGACCAGCGCCTGTCCCGCACGCGGCTTGAAGCGCAAGGCGATCTGACGGACGATGTTCTCCAGGTAACCCGGGTAGGGAAAGGGGATCCCCTGCACCGAGACGTTCGCGACGTCGGCCCCCTTCCCGCCTTCGGGGCCACCACCCGCCTTGGGAGCGGCCGTGGTGCGCGACTTCACTTGCTTGGCGTTAGGCACCGGCGTCGCCTTGGGCGCAGGCGTCGCCTTGCGCGGCGCCTTCTTCACCGGGACCGGGGTCTCGTCAGGCGCCTCGGCGCGCTTGGGTGGGGTCGCCTCGGGCGCGGCCGCCGGGGCGTCCTCCGCCACCTGCCCGATGGCGCGCGGCCCCGCCGGCGCCGCGATGAGATCCACCTGGTAGACCGGCGGAAGCGCCACCGCGTGTTCGCGCGCCATCCAGACTGCCAGCGCCACCAGCGAACCGTGCAGCAGGACGCTCAGCGTCGCCGGGAGCCCGAGCCCGCGCCGCGTCGCGCGCACTGAGCCGATCGAGGGCGACGTCACGACGTCGCCCCGCGACACGTGGTGCACCCGGTGCTGCTCACGGCTTCTCCGGCTCGACGACCATTCCCACGCCACTTGTTCCCGCCTTCACCATCACCCCGAGGACACGCGCGACGGTGCCATAGGGGACCGCGGCGTCGGCGCGCAGGTACACCCCGCGCTTCCCGCGCTGCTCGGAGAGCGCCGAGTAGGCGGCGCTGAATTCCTGAAAGGTCATCTGCGTCTCATCGACGAAGACGCTCCCCTTCCGGTCGACCGTCACCACCAGCCCGCTCTTGGGCTCGAGCGCGCGCGCCTCCCCCTTGGGGAGCTGCACGTCCACCCCGCCCTGCATCATGGGCGCGGTGATCATGAAGATCACGAGGAGGAGCATCATCACGTCGATGAGGCTCACCACGTTGATCTCGGCGTTGAGCGGCGTGCGCTCCCTGCGGCGGCGCCCCATGGCGGGCTAGATCCGCTCCTCGCGGACGAGGAGGGCGATGAGCTCCGACCCGAAGCCCTCCAGCTCCCCTTCGATGCGGTTGAGGCGGCTGGCGAAGATGTTGTAGGCGAAGACCGCGGGGATCGCCACCGCGAGCGCCGCGGCCGTCGCCGTCAGCGCAGCTGCAACGCCCGGCGCCACCGCCGCCACGCTCCCCGACCCCTTCGTCGCGATCCCGACGAAGGTCTGGATGATCCCCAGCACCGTCCCGAACAGCCCGATGAGCGGCGACGCCGAGCCGATCGTGGCCAGCCATGGGACGTAGTGCGCGAGCGCATCGCGCTCCGACTCGGCCTGCGAGTCGAGGACCAGCCGCAACGCCTCGAGCTGCGAGGCGCTGAAGCGCGCCGAGCGATCGGAGGTGGCCGCCATCGCCGGGCGCGTGTCGGCCATGAAGCGTTCCGCGCGCCCCACCACGTGGGCGAAGGGGCTCGCCCCTCCCTTGCGGGCGGTGGCCGCAACGTCCGCGAACGCCTTGGCGGTCTCGAAGCCGTCGAGGAATCGCTTCGAGCTCCGCGTGACGCGCCCGAACTCGCGCCACTTGGCGAGGACGATCGTCCAGCTCACCAGCGACAGCACTGCGAGGAGGGCAAGGACGGCCTTCGTGACCGTGTCGGTCGAGCGCAGCAGGTCCCAGGCAGAGGTGGGAATCGCGCCGCCCACCTGCGCCCACGTGACCGCCCCCGTCATCACGCCGCGCCCCCGCGCGCCTTGGCGGCGAAGAACTCGAAGGTGCGCGCCGTCCCGGCGGCCAGCGTCATTTCCGGCTTCCAACCGAGTTCGCGCGCCGCCTTGTCGATGTTGACCGACGATCGCTGCTGCTCGCCCAGGCGCGCCGGCGCGTGTTGCACCGGAACGTTGGAGCCCGCCGCCGACTGCAGTGCCTGCGCCAGCTCGAGCACCGTTGTCTCGACGCCGGTGCCGACGTTGTACGCACGCACGTCCACCTGCGCCGCCGGCGGGAGCGTCCCTTCCGCTGCGGCGAGGTTGGCTCGCGCCACGTCGCCGGCGTACACGTAATCGCGCGTCTGCAGTCCTTCGCCGAACACCGTGAGCGCCTCTCCCTTGAGGATGCGATTGCAGAAGATCGCGACCACCCCCGCCTCGCCGTGCGGATCCTGCCGCGGCCCGTACACGTTCGCATAGCGCAGCGCCACCGTGTCGAGCCCGTGGATGCGCGCGTAGTACCCGAGGTAGTACTCCACCGACAGCTTGGCGATCCCGTACGGCGACTGCGGATCCTTCGGCAGCGCCTCGACCGTCGGGACGCTCACGAAGTCGCCGTAGATCGCCCCTCCCGTCGACGAGAAGATGACACGCGTCGGATGCCCAGAGGCCCGCACCGCCTCGAGCAGGTTGAGCGTGCCGACGATGTTGACGCCCGCGTCGAACATCGGGTCGTTCACGCTCTTGCGCACGTCGATCTGCGCCGCGAGGTGGAAGAGCGCATCGTACTTCCCGTCGCGCACGATCGCCGCCGCCTCGGGCGAGCCGATCTCCGCCACGTGCAACGTTGCCCCCGCCGCCACGTTCTCCCGCTTGCCTGACGAGAGATTGTCGATGATGTCGACGTGGTACCCGCGGCTCACCAGGAGTTCGCAAACGTGCGACCCGATGAAGCCCGCGCCTCCGGTCACCAGCGCTCGGCGGCTCATGCGCGACCTCCCGCCTGTCGCGGCGCGACACGCTCGTCGCGCGAGTGGTGGGAGGCGACACGCGGCGCGCCCAATCCGCGACCGGTGGCGGTACGCACGGCGGTGCGCCCGAGGGCGCCCTGGGCCACGCGCGCGGCGGCGCGCGAGCAACGCGGAACGGAAGACGTCACGGCGATTCGATCCTCTCGGGTTCGGGCACCGTCCGCCGGAGCGGACCAGGATGCCTTGGGTGACTGCGGCAACGACACTGGCGACGGCATTCGACACTCGCGCCCAACGAACGACCCATCCGGCTCGCGCCGGACAGACGCCCCGCTCGCGCCGCGTCGCACGCGCGGCGCCCGTCACCAGACGTGGCGTCGGTCGGACTGCGCGGAACGTCACGTCGTCGCCTAGACAAACGGCGCCGGGGATTCCCCAGCGCCGTATCCTTCCGTGTCGTCGGCGGCGTCATCGGGACGCGAGCTTCGCGCACAATGTAACGCCGCGTGCCCCCGGCAGGGGAGACGCGCGTCACGTCCTCGTACCGCACGTCGCGACGTGCGACGGCGCGTGCGACGGCGCGCTGGTGGGCGCGCGCTGGTGGTCGCGCGGGTGCCAGGTTGGCGGGCGAGCGAGAGAACGCGCGGGCGCCCGCTCAACGCGACGCAGGCTCGATCCGCAACGGCGTCCCTTCGCGAAGTGCGGGCTGCGACTGCTGAACGATGAGGACACTCGCCCCGCGCGCCGACGCACGCAGCACGGTTCCGCGCGCGATGGCGTCCGTCGCACGCCCCTCGGCGCGGGACGCCTCGTCGCGATAGAAGGTGACCACCGCACCCGAGCGCGCGCCGGCGCCGTCCCCGACGTCGACCAGCACCACATGCTGCAGCGTCGGGAGGAGCGCCCCGTCCATCACCGATACGATCGTGCCGTTGGCGCGCATGGGCGCGCCGCCGGCCCCATCGCGATTCGCCGGTCCGTCCGTCGAGGTCAGTGCGGTGCGTCCCGCGCCCCCCTCGGGAAATGGCACGAGCAGCACCCCTTCCTCCATGCTCCCGTACTTCGCGATCACACGAGCGAGCGCCACGCTCTCCACCGCCGCCGTGTCGAGCGCGGTCAGCCGCACCGCGCCGACCGGGATGATCGCCAGTCCCACCCCGTCAACTCGCGTTGTGGATACCGCCAGCAGTTCGCGCCCCACGACAGGGCGAACCGCGCGGGGCATGCGGACGGCCACGCGATCGTACAGGTGCAACTCCTGCGCACCCTCCTGCGCGACGATCGCCATGATCTCGAGGCGCCGTGTCACGGCGCCGGCGCCGACCACATCATCGTCCGCCGCGATCCATGGCGCACCTACGATCTCGCGCGCCAGCGAAGGGCGCGTCGACCCGACCGCGGACGCCGGTGAAGCGTCCGGGCTCGCAGCGACGTGTCTCGTGCCCGGCGCCGAGTCGGCACTGCTGTTGCTCGCAGCACCGGCGAGCGAGGAGCGCCTCGCGGCGAAGAAGACCGTCCGCCCCTCGAAGGGAGAGCGGGAGTCGACGGCGACGCCGCCGGCCGGCATCGCCGCCACGCCGTTCGCCACGTTCGACGGGAGCGCGACCGTGCCTCGATCGGGAATCGAGAGCGTCGTCCCCGCCTCGAGTGCGCGGGCGCTCGAGACGCGATTCCGATTGAGGGCGACGATCTCCTTCCAGCGATGGCCATCTCCCAGGTAGCGCTGTGCCAGGCTCCACAGCGTCTCTCCCGGCAGGACGAGATGTACACGCCCCGGGCGCGCCGCCGGTCGCTGGGCGGCGCTTGCCACTGCTGCGTGGCGCTCCTGCTGCGCGCCTGCCGCGACGGGGGCGACCATCGCTCCCGTCACGACCAGCGTGCGTACCAACACCTCAGAACGGAAGATCGTCCTCATCCGTCTCGAGGGCGTTCGGGAAGTCCTCGAAGTCATCGCCACCTCCGGACGGAGCGGACATCGACTGCGACGCGCGCGAACGCTCGGGAGCTGCGGCGCGCGGGCGTCCACCGCCACCGCCGCTGTTGTACTCACCGCCACCTTCTCCACCGCTCCGGCCGCTCAGCATGACCATGTCGCGAACGCGGATCTCGGTGGTGTAGCGGGTCTGTCCTTCCTTGTCGGTCCACTGGCGGTACTCGATGCTCCCCTCGACGTACAGCCGGTCGCCCTTGCGGACGTAGCGCTCGATGATGTCGGCGAGGCCGCTGCCGGGGCCGCGCGCATTCCACGCGACGCAGCGATGCCACTCCGTCTTCTCCTGGCGATCGCCGCTGGGACCATTCCAGGTCCGGGTGGTCGCCAACGAGAACTCCGCGACGCGACCGCCGCTCCCCACCGACTTGATCTCGGGATCCTTACCGAGGTTCCCGATCAACATGACCTTGTTCAGGCTTCGACTCACGTTTCCTCCTGGGCGAGTGTGATTGGCTCGCCGTGGACAGTACCGACGCCCCCCAGTGTGGACGTCACCATTCTATCTCGCTCCGTATCGGAAGCACGGCAAGGCGCGCTCACGACAGGCTTCCCAACCCCTTTCGCAGAATCAACGCGTCCTCGACGGGCCGCACATAGTACTTCGAACGGCGCCCAACCTCCACAAACCCCTCCGACTGATAGAGTGCGCGCGCCGCCGTGTTCGACTCGCGCACTTCGAGGTACAGGAAATACACCCCCCGGGCGGACACCGCCCCCAGTGCGTGACGCAGGAGGCGTCGCCCCTCCCCCCGCCCGCGCTCGGAAGCGTGAATGGCGATGTTCGCCAGGTCCCCCTCGCTGTCGACGAGGTACACGATCACGAACCCCACGACGGTCTCGCCCGCGTCGTCCCCCGTCGCCGCCCCCCGGACCGCCACATCGAACAGCACGTCCGGGCGCCCGATCAGGTCGCGAAACGACCTCGGCGACCACGGGTCCGAGAACGAGGCCCGCTCGATGGCGACGACCTGATCGACGTCGGCCAATGTCGCCGCACGCATCGACACCGCCGACTCGCTCAAATCGCTCATCCCACCGCGCCGAGGGCGCGCCCGTGCGCCTGCTCCCACTTCACCTGCGCCTCCGCCAGGCGCCCGTACTCCGGTTCCCATCGATCGAGCGCCACCGGGTGCAACAGCGCCCCCGGCCGCAGCCGCGCCACGTCCTGCGCGCGGGGCAACGCGTGCCGCCCGCCCTCGAAGGTGTCGCCGCCGACCCCGACGATCGTCGCCCCTCCGCTCGTCGCCGCCTCGGCGGCCAACGCCGCCCGATCGCGACGCGTCGGCGCTTCGAGCGCCGTCACCGCCCCGTCGGCGCCGACCCGGAATCGCTGCGCGTACCACTCGCCGCGCAAGGCATCGAGGACAGCAATCACCTCGCCCCCATCGGCGCCGAGCACCGCGTCGCGCGCACCGGCGGCCAACAGCGCGAGCGACGAGACCGCCCACAGCTCCACCCCCAGTGAGCAGGCGAGCCCCTTGGCAATCGCCGCCGCGATGCGGAGCGAGGTGAAGCCGCCGGGGCCGGCACCGCAGACGATGCGCGCCAGGTCGGCCGTCGACGCCCCCGCGTCGCGCAGCATCTCGACGAGCGCCGGCATCATGCGCTCGCCGTCGTGCCCGCGCATCGGGACCTGCACATCCGCGACGAGCACCTCCCCGCGCAGCAAGGCCAGTGAACCGCTCCCCGCGGACGCTTCCAGGACCAGGATCAGGTCAGCCATTCGTCTCGCCTTCAAGGTGCAGCTCGCGCACGTCGTCGTCACCGGCCACGTGCGAGAGCGTGAGGTGCATTGCATCTGGCGGAAGCGCCCCGTGGGCGCGCTCGGGCCACTCGACCAGGACCAGCGCCGGCGCCGCGATGATCTCCTCCCACCCCAGCTGCATGAGGTCGCGCGCGTCGCGCAACCGGTACAGGTCGAGGTGAAACACCGGCGTCGCCCCCCCGGCGTACTCGTGCACGAGTGCAAAGGTCGGCGACGTCACGGCCTCCGGGACGCCGTATCCCCGGCAGATCGCCTGGGCCAGCGTCGTCTTTCCCGTGCCGAGGTCACCCGAGAGCGTGACGACCTTCGGCGCGCGCACCGATCGACCGAAGGCCTCGCCCCACGCCTCCAGCTCCCCACGCGTCAGGCGGCGCCCCCCCATTGCCTAACGGCTCGCCCGGATGTCGGCGAAGGCGTCGCGCTTGCGCGCCACGTTGGCCGAGTCGCGCCGCGCCCGCAGCTCGAACACTTCGTCGCGGAGCCGCGCCGCCGCCTCGAAGTCCAGCTCCTCGGCCGCCGTCCGCATGTCCTTCTCCAGTCGCGCGATCATCTCGTCCAGCTCGGACGCCGAGTAGTGCGCCTTGGCCTCCGCCACCTTGCGCGCCTTTCCTTCCTTCTCGTCGCGCGCGTCGGCGACGCGCGTGATGAAGCGGACCTCGTCCACCGACTTCACGACCCCCTTGGGGACGATCCCGTGCGCCGTGTTGAACTCCACTTGCATCTGGCGGCGCCGCCCCGTCTCCTCGATGCACCGCTTCATCGAGTCGGTGACCCTGTCGGCGTAGAAGATCGCCCGCCCGTTCACGTGCCGCGCCGCGCGCCCCACCGTCTGGATCAGCGACCGGTCGCTGCGCAGGAACCCCTCCTGGTCCGCGTCCAGGATCGCCACGAGCGAAACCTCGGGCATGTCGAGCCCCTCGCGCAGGAGGTTGATCCCCACCAGGACGTCGAACTCGCCCAGCCGCAGCCCGCGCACGATCTCCATCCGCTCGATGGCGTCGATGTCGGAGTGCATGTAGCGCACCCGCACCCCGGTCTGCGCGAGGTAGTCGGTGAGGTCCTCGGCCATCCGCTTGGTGAGCGTCGTGACCAGGACGCGCTCCCCCTTCCGTTCGCGCAGGCGGATCTCGTTGAGCAGGTCGTCCACCTGCCCGCGCACCGGGCGCACCTCGATCTCCGGGTCGATCAGCCCCGTGGGGCGGATGATCTGCTCCACCACGACGCCGTCCGACAGCTGCAGTTCCAGCTCGCTCGGCGTCGCGCTCACGAAGAGCGCGCGCGGCGTCAGCGTCAGGAACTCGTCGAAGACGAGCGGCCGGTTGTCCAGCGCGCTCGGCAGGCGGAAGCCGTAGTCCACCAGTACTTCCTTGCGCGCCCGGTCGCCGTTGTACATCCCGCGCACCTGCGGGAGCGTCACATGCGACTCGTCGATCACGACGAGGAAATCCTCGGGGAAGTAGTCGAAGAGGCAGGCCGGGCGCTCCCCCGCGGCGCGCCCCGTCAGGTGCCGCGAGTAGTTCTCGATCCCCGCGCACGTCCCGATCTCGAGCATCATCTCGAGGTCGAAGTTCGTGCGCGACTCGAGGCGCTGCGCTTCGAGCAGCTTCCCCGCGTTGCGCAGCACCATCAATCGATCGGCCAGTTCCGCGCGAATCGTCTCCGCCGCCTTCACCAGCGTCGGGCGGTTCGTGATGAAGTGCTTCGCCGGGTAGATCGCCGCCTTCTCGAGTACCGCGATCGTCTCGCCGGTGAGGGCGGAGATCTTCGAAATGCGCTCGATCTCGTCCCCCCACAGCTCGATGCGCACCCCCTGCTCCTCGTAGGCCGGGAGGATGTCGATCGTGTCGCCGCGCACGCGGAACGTCCCGCGCTCGAAGGCGACGTCGTTGCGCGAGTAGAGGATCCCGACCAGGAGGCGGAGGATCTGGTCGCGCGCGATGCGTTGCCCGCGCGAGAGCGTGACCATCCGCTCCTTGTATTCCACCGGATCGCCCAGGCCGTAGATCGCCGAGACGGTCGCGACGATGACGACGTCGTCGCGCTCCATCAGCGACGAGGTGGCGCGCAGCCGCAACCGGTCGATGTCCTCGTTGATCGAGGCGTCCTTCTCGATGTACGTGTCGGTCGAGGGGACGTAGGCCTCGGGCTGGTAGTAGTCGTAGTACGAGATGAAGTACTCGACCGCGTTCGTGGGGAAGAACGACTTGAGCTCCCCGTAGAGCTGCGCCGCGAGCGTCTTGTTGTGCGACAGGACGAGGGTCGGCTTCCCGTGCGCGGCGATGACGTTGGCGACCGTCATCGTCTTCCCAGACCCGGTGACGCCCAGCAGTGTCTGAAATCGGTCGCCGCGCTCGAGCCCCGCTGTCAGCTCGTCGATCGCCTTGGGCTGGTCACCCGCCGGGGCAAACGGGGATTCGAGGCGGAACTGGGCACGATTCGACATGGGGAGAATGTAGCGGTATCGGTGTTTCTTCGGGAAGACCCCAAAGCCCCTCCATCCGCTACCCGTCCGTCTGGATGTGCTCCCGCCGCGCCACGTCCGTCACCCCCTTCACCCGCCGCACCGCCTTCAGGATCTTCTGCAGGTGCGAGAGGTTCTCCACCTCGACCACTGCCGCCCCGGTCACGCGCCCGTCGACGCTCTTGAGCTCGAGCGTCCGAATGTCGGTCCCGGTCGTGCTCACCGCACCGGCGATGTCGGCGTAAAGCGAACGCCGGTCGAGCCCTTCGATGGCCAGGCGCACCAGGAAGCGCTCCCCCGGCTGCTCCTGCCAGTCGATCTCCAGACGGCGCTCGGGCTCGTGGATGAGCTGAAGCAGGTTCGGGCAGTCGGCCCGGTGAATCGAGACACCGCGCCCGCGCGTGACGTAGCCCACCACCGGATCGCCTGGCACCGGCTGGCAGCACTGGGCGTAGCGCACCATCAGCCCGTCGGCCCCCTGGATGCGCACCCCCTTCGACGTCCCGCGCACACGGTCCATCAACCGCTCGATCGCCGTGGGGCGCGCGGCGTGCTCCGGCGCGTCCAGCTCCGGATAGAGGAGCTTCAGGACCTGCGTGACGTTGATGTCCCCCTGCCCCACCGACGCGATCACGTGGTGCCCGTCGTTGAGCCCCAGCGCGTGCGCGATCCCGTCCAGCTGCGACTCCTCCAGCTTGGGCAGCCGGCGCCGCTTCACTTCGCGCTCGAGGATCTCGGCGCCGATCTTGGCCGACGACTGCTCCTCCTCGTGCCGCAGCCACTGCCGGATCTTGTGGCGCGCCCGCCCCGTCCGCACGTGCGCCAGCCAGTCGCGGTTGGGCTTGGCGTGCGGCGACGTCATGATCTCGACCGTCTCCGAGTTCTTCAGCTCGCGCGACAGCGGGGCGATCTTCCCGTTGACCTTGGCGCCCTGGCAGTGCAGCCCGATCTCGGTGTGCACGCCGAAGGCGAAGTCGATCGGCGTCGCCCCCTTGGGGAGCTGGATCACGTCCCCCGTCGGCGTGAAGACGAAGATCTCGTCCTGGTACAGGTCGAGCTTGAGGAACTCGAGGAACTCCGCCGGGTCCTTGGCGTCCAGCTGCAACTCGAGGATCTGCCGGAACCACGCCAGGTGGCGATCCAGCTCATCCTGCGACTTGCTGCTCTCCTTGAAGCGCCAGTGCGCCGCAATCCCGAAGTCCGCGGTGCGGTGCATCTCGCGCGTGCGGATCTGCACCTCGTACAGCTGCCGCCCCGGTCCGAAGATCGTCGTGTGCAGCGACTGGTAGCCGTTGCTCTTGGGCTGCGCGATGTAGTCCTTGATGCGCTCCTGCACCGGCGTCCACCCGTCGTGGATCACCCCTAACGCGTGATAGCAGTCAGGGACCGAGTTCACCAGGACGCGGATCGCCAGCAGGTCGAAGATGTCCTCGTACGGGCGCTGCCGCTTCTCCATCTTCTTGTGGATCGACCAGAGGTGCTTGGGGCGCCCGGTCACTTCCACGTCGGCGATCCCCGCCGCGGCCAGCGTCCGCTCCAGCGGCTCCTTGAGCGCCTTCACCAGCGCCTCGCGCTCCCCGCGCTTGGCCGCCACCATCTTGGCCAGCGTGCGATAGGCGTCGGGCTCCAGGTACTTGAACGCCAGGTCCTCCAGCTCCCACTTCACCTGCGCCATCCCGAAGCGGTGCGCCAGCGGGGCGTACAGGTCCATCGTCTCCTGCGCGATCCGCTCCCGTTTCTCCTCCGGGAGCCAGTCCAGCGTCCGCATGTTGTGCAGGCGATCGGCCAGCTTGATGATGATCACCCGCACGTCCTTGGCGATCGACACCAGGAGCTTGCGGTAGTTCTCGACCTGCCGGTCCTCCTTCGAGTTGAGCGGGAGGTGCCCGATCTTGGTGAGCCCGTCGACGATCTGCGCCACCTCGCGCCCGAACTCCTTCTCGATCTCACCGACCGTGATGGGCGTGTCCTCGACCACGTCGTGGATCAACCCGCTGGCCACCGTCGCCGTGTCGAGCTGGAGGTCGGCGAGGATCTTCGCCACCTCCACGCAGTGCGACACATAGGGATCGCCGTTCTTGCGGAACTGCCCCTCGTGCGCCTTCGCCGAGTACGCGTAGGCACGATTGAGGAACGCCAGGTCGAGCCGCTCCGGAACAGGATCTCCGGAGGGCCACCAGGCGGGCGTTTCGCGAACAACGGGGGCGGCGGTCGACGTCACAGCAATCCTGCCTCGGCAAAGCTCGTGTAGCGTCCACGTCCCACGATCACGTGGTCGTGAATCGGAATGTCCAGCAATCGTCCCGCCTGGACCAGCTGCTGCGTGACCATCTGGTCGTCGGGCGACGGGGTTGGGTCCCCGCTCGGGTGGTTGTGCACGAGGATCAGCGCCGCCGCTCGCTCGGCGATCGCTTCCCGGAACACTTCGCGCGGGTGCACGAGCGACGAGTTCAGGATCCCTCGGGTGATCGTGATGTCGCGTTCCACGCGATGCTGTGCGTCGAGCACGGCGACGTGGAACTCCTCCACGGGGAGGTCCTCGAGCCGTGGTCCGAAGAGCCGGTACACGTCACGCGGGGAACGGACCGCCATCCCTTCCTGTCGCGTCTCGTGCACCATCCGCCGGCCCAGTTCGAGCGCCGCGTGGATCACCACCGCGCGAGCGCGTCCGATCCCCGGCACTCCCGTCAGCATCGCCACCGGCTCGGAGGCGATGCGGCGCAGCGACCCGCCCGAACGCGCCAGCACGTCGTGCGCGACCTCAATCGAACTCTGCCCGCCTCGCCCCGTGCCCAGCACAATGGCGAGAAGTTCAATTGCACTCAAGCGGGTCGCCCCATGCGAGGCGAGCCGCTCGCGCGGTCGCTCCGCGACGGGCAACTCCTTGATACTTAACGCGCCCTGCGAGGACTGTCGAGATAAGTGAATGTGACCCAGCGGTTTTGCGCGCATCTCCTCTCCTTCCGGTGAAAGCCGGAAGCTGAGCGCCCCCACCCGCGCCCCCCTCACCACCATCACGCGCACTGCATCCAAACAACGGCAGAACCGCGGTCGGGACGGGGGACACGCAAACGGGGCGGCGCCCCCGGCGCCGCCCCACACCCGTCTCCCCTCTCCCGTCCGCGTCAACGCTACGCGTTGACGCCATGGCACTTCTTGAACTTCTTCCCCGACCCGCACGGACACGGGTCATTGCGCCCGACGCCGGCGAAGTCGACCGGACCGGTCGATCCCCCCGCCATGCTGCCGAGCGACCGCGTGCGTCCGGCGCCCACCACCATGGGATCGCCCTTCGCCACCGGCTTCTTCTCCCCTTCGGCCGACGCCGACACTTGCTCCGGCTCGTCGGGCGGCACCGTCACCTCGGGCTCCGCCTCGACCACGAGCGGCTCGTCCACGATGTCCTCGAGGATCCCGAGCGCGTTGTAGCGACGGGTCGGGCGGCGCGGCGCCTCCGGCTCCGGAAGCGGCGCCGGCTCCGGTTCGCCCATGAACTCGACCGGGTTGAAGACGAGCTGCGCCCGGAGGAAACGCTCGGCGAACGTCGTGTGGATGTCACTCATCAGGTCCACGAACATCGTGTACGCTTCCTGCTTGTACTCGATGAGCGGGTCCTTCTGCCCCCACGAGCGGTAGTGGATCGCCGCGCGCAGCTGGTCGAGGTCGTAGAGGTGGTCCTTCCACTTCTCGTCCAGGACGTTGAGCATGATCAGGGAGTTGAGGCGCGAGGCAAAGCCGTTACCGGCCTCGTCGTGCACCTCGTTCAGCGCCTGCTCCTTCGCCTCGAACGCCGCGCGCACCGCCTTCACCGCCGCATCGGTCACCCCCTCGACCGTCGTCGGCGTGTCCTCGCCTTCCAGCTCCGGCACCGTCAGCAGGTAGTGCATCAGCAGCTCCTGCCGGACGAGTCCCAGGTCCCAGTGCGTCGCGTCCTCGAAGTCGGCGAGGAGGTCGGTCACGCGCTTCGTGATCGCCTTCTCCACCATCTTGACCGATTCGCCACGCAGCTCCTCGCCGCCGTCGAGTGCAAACGAGCGCAGCGAGTAGATCACCTCGCGCTGCTGGTTCATCACGTCGTCGTAGTCGAGGAGGCGCTTGCGGGCCTGGAAGTTCTGCAGCTCGACGCGCTTCTGCGCCTGCTCGATCGACCGCGTCACCAGCGGGTGCGTGAGCACCTCGCCCTCCTGCGCGCCCAACCGGTCCATCAACCGCGCGATGCGGTCGGACTGGAAGAGTCGCATCAGGTCGTCTTCCAGCGACAGGAAGAACTGCGAGGCCCCCGGATCGCCCTGGCGTCCCGATCGCCCGCGCAGCTGGCGGTCGATGCGGCGCGACTCGTGGCGCTCGGACCCGATGATGTGCAACCCGCCGCACTCGGTGACGTCGATCTCCTTTCCGTCCGGGTCCTTCACCTTGGACGGGAGCGACTCCTTCACCCCGACCCCAAGTTTGATGTCGGTGCCGCGGCCGGCCATGTTGGTGGCGATGGTGATCGCCCCCTTCTGCCCGGCGCCGGCCACGATCTCGGCCTCGCGCTGGTGGTACTTGGCGTTGAGGACGTTGTGCGGGAGCCCGGCGCGCTTGAACATGCGCGACAGCGTCTCCGACACCTCGACGTTCACCGTCCCGACGAGGACCGGGAAGCCCAGCTCGTGCAGGCGGCGCGTCTCCTCGACGATGGCGTTGAACTTCTCGCGCCGCGTCTTGTAGATGAGATCCTGCCGGTCGTCGCGGGCGATGTCCCGGTTGGTCGGGATCACCGCGACTTCGAGCCCGTAGATCTGGTGGAACTCCCCTTCCTCGGTCTCGGCGGTGCCGGTCATCCCGCCGAGCTTCTCGTACATGCGGAAGTAGTTCTGGATGGTGATGGTGGCGAGCGTCTGCGTCTCCCCCTTCACCTGCACCCCTTCCTTGGCCTCCACCGCCTGGTGCAGCCCTTCTGACCAGCGGCGCCCGGGCATCGTGCGCCCCGTGAACTCGTCGACGATCAGGACCTGCCCTTCCTGCACGACGTAGTTGACGTCCTTCTCGTACAGGGCATGCGCGCGCAGCAGCTGGTGCACGATGTGGAGCTTCTCGCTCTTGATCGCGTACTCGCCCTCGATGGCGCGGCGCGCCTCGAGCTTCTCCTGCGGCGACATCTCGCCGTCATGCTCGATCCGGTGCACCTCGGTCGAGATGTCGGGGAGCGCGAACTCGTCGTGGTGCGTGGGGCTCAGCTCGTCGATCCCGCTGTCCGTCAGGTGCACCGTGTGCCCCTTCTCGTCCAGCACGAAGTACAGGTCGTTCTCGAGGTCGCGGAACTGCTGCTTGGCCGGCGGAAGCTTGCGGTCCGCCAGGTAGTCGAGCTCCATGCGCTGGACGAGCTGCTTGACCCCCTGCTCGTTCATCGCCTTCATGAGGCGCTTGTTCTTGGGGCTCCCCAGCTGCGCCTTGAAGAACTGCAGCGCCGCGGTGTCCTTGTCCCCCTGCTCCAGCGCGCGCTCCGCCTCGCCCACCAGCTGGTTCACGATCTCCGTCTGCCGGCGGAACAGG
Organism: Gemmatimonadaceae bacterium; assembly: GCA_046327755.1. Classification (GTDB taxonomy): domain Bacteria; phylum Gemmatimonadota; class Gemmatimonadetes; order Gemmatimonadales; family Gemmatimonadaceae; genus SCN-70-22. The sequence goes on along the minus strand of JAXLXW010000003.1, from coordinate 226,709 downwards.
CGCAACACCGCGTTGTTGTGCTCCGCAAAGGCCATGTCGTTGTCGTTCCCGACCGGCCCCGAGATGATGAGCGGGGTGCGCGCCTCGTCGATGAGGACCGAGTCCACTTCGTCGACGATCGCGTACCAGTGCGCCCGCTGCACGCGCTGCTCCAGCGAGACCACCATGTTGTCGCGCAGGTAGTCGAAGCCGAACTCGTTGTTGGTGCCGTACGTGATGTCGGCGTTGTACGCCGCCCGGCGATCGAGCGACCCCGGCTCCGTATCGTCGATGCAGCCGACGGTGAGCCCGAGGTACGTGTACAGGTGCCCCATCCACTGCGAGTCGCGGCGGGCGAGGTACGAGTTCACCGTCACCAGGTGCGCCCCCTTGCCGGGAAGCGCATTCAGGTACATCGGCAGCGTGGCGACCAGCGTCTTCCCTTCGCCCGTCGCCATCTCGGCGATCTTCCCGAGGTGCAGCTGGATACCGCCCATCAGCTGCACGTCGTAGTGCACCATGTCCCAGGTCAGCTCCTGCCCCGTGACCGAGACGGTCGACCCGCTCAGGCGGCGCGCCGCTTCGCGCGCGGTGGCGAACGCCTCCGGGAGGAGCTCGTCGAGCACCTCGGCGATCTCGTCGCGCAGCTCCTTCTCCAGCCCGCCGCGCCCGTCGCCGCCCCCCAGCTCGAGGTCGATCTTCTCGCGCTCGGCGGCATCCTTCGTCGTCTTCTTCAGCTCCTTGAGCTCGGCGACGCGCTTCTCGAGCGCATCCGTGCGCTCGGCGAGGATCTGCCGGAACTTCGCCGTCTGAGCGCGGAGCTCCTCCTCGGAGACCGATTGCAGGCGTGCGTAGTGCACGTTGATCTCATCGACGATCGGCTGGATGCGCTTGCGTTCGCGATCGTGCCGGGTGCCGAAGACCTTCGAGAGGATTCCCTTGAGCATTGCCGCCTCTATCGATACAGCGCGTGCTCGCGAACGAAGCGCGCGACCGCATCGGGTACGTAGCCATGAAGGGAGCGACCCTGGCGCGCACGCTCCCGGATTTCCGTCGACGAGAGATCGACTCGCCGAGTGTCCAGCACGACTGGGGCTGGAAGGTCGTCGCCCGTGATAGCACGGATGGCGCCAACCACGGCTGCCTTTTCGACAGCCCCCCCGCTCACCGCACGATGCAGGATCGCGAGGCGCGCCATCGACGCGATCCGGCGCGGCTCCCGCCACTTGGCGAAGGTCGACATGACGTCGGCCCCCAGCAAGACGACGAGCTCGTCCCCGGGATATCGCCCCGAGAACGCCTCGACCGTGTCAACCGTGAAAGATAACCCCGCGCGCTCGATTTCGATCGCGTCGACCTCGAAGCGGGGGTCGTCCCCGACAGCAAGGCGGACCATCGCCAGTCGGTCCGCCGCCGTGGCACACCGCGACCCCACCTTCAGGGGCTGCTGGGACGCGGGGATCCAGACCAGGCGGTCGAGCTGGAGCGCCTCGAAGGCGTCGGAGGCGGCGAGCAGGTGCCCATGGTGCGGCGGATCGAACGTCCCGCCGAAGAGCCCGATGCGCACGGCTCAGAGCGAGTCGCGACGGGCGGTGCTGTCGGGCTTGGGGCTCTGCGTGACCGTCTTCGGCACCGCGCCGCAGGTCAGCGAGACCTCCTTGTCCCCCGGGTACTTCTGCTGCAGCGTCACGCAGACCTCCTGCTTGTCGTCGCGATACCGGATCGCGTCGTACGAGTCGGCGAGGCGCAGGTACGCCTCCTTCGACTTCGCGGTCTGCGGGTAGTTCTTCACGACGTCCTTGAAGTAGATGATCGCCGAGTCGTACGCCTTGCGACGGAAGTAGTACATCCCGCTCTGGTAGTCCTTGTCGGCGAACCACTCCTGCAGCTTGTCGATCGCCGCCGTCGCTTCGTTCTTCTTGTCGGTGTCGGGATAGAGCCCCAGCAGCGACTGGTACGCCCCGAGCGCCTGCTCGCCGTAGTTCGCGTCGAGCGTCGGGCGGCGCCACATCTTCTGGTATTCGCGCGCCGCCTCGTACATCGCGTCGTCGGCCAGCGAGTCCGTGGCGAACGACTCGGCCAGCCGATTGTAGGCCTGGGCAGCGAGCAGGTGCTCCTTTCGCCCCGCGTGCGACTTCGCGAGGTACCAGTGCGCGAGGGGAAGCAGCGAGTCACGCGCCGGCAGGTCGAACGTCAGCTTCTCGAACGCCGTGACGGCGTGATCCCACTTCTTCTTCTTGTACTCCCCCACGGCCGCGTTGAACAGGCTCTCGTTGGAGGAGTAACGGCTCAACTTGAATCCGCGTGAGCACCCCGCCAACGTGACGAGGCCGAACGCGAACAGGGTGAGCCGAAAGGTGCGCGACAAGTGCATAGCGGGTTAGGTACCCGGCGAATGGCGTTCGGTTCGCAACATCGGCGGCGTCGCCTCGGTCGCGGAGCCGCGGAAGATAATGCGAAGGAGGGCGGCGTGGGGGATGTCGAGGCCCACCGCCCGTCATCCCCCCGGCGCCCCGAGGCTCGGGCGCACCCACCCCCATCCAGCGCCCCGCCACCCCCCGAACGCACGCGAGGGGCGCCCGTTGGGGAGCCCCTCGCGCGACGGTCGCGGACGACTACAGCTGCAGCACTCGCCTGAAGTACTCCACCGTGCGGCGCACCCCTTCGCGCAACTCGATGTTCGGCTCCCACCCCAGCATCGTGCGGGCGCGCGTGATGTCCGGCTTCCGCACCTTGGGGTCGTCTTCCGGCAGTTCCTTGAACGCCAACGGCGAGGCGGACCCGGTGACCTCGAGGACGATCTCCGCCAGCTGCCGCACGGAAAACTCGTTCGGGTTCCCGATGTTGGTGGGGTTCGCGTCGCCGTGCATGAAGAGGCGGTAGATCCCCTCGACCTCGTCTTCCACGTAGCAGAAGGAGCGCGTCTGGCTCCCGTCGCCGTACATCGTCAGCGGCTCGCCCTTGAGCGCCTGCACGATGAAGTTGGAGACCACGCGCCCGTCGTGCGGACGCATGCGCGGGCCGTACGTGTTGAAGATGCGGACGATGCGCGTGTCCACGCCGTGCGCCCGGTGGTAGGCCATCGTCATCGCTTCGGCGAAGCGCTTGGCCTCGTCGTAGACGCCGCGCGGCCCGATCGGGTTCACGTTCCCCCAGTAGCTCTCGGGCTGCGGGTGCACCAGCGGGTCGCCGTACACCTCGGAGGTGGAGGCGAGGAAGAAGCGCGCCCCCTTGGCCTTGGCGAGCCCCAGCGCGTTGTGCGTGCCTAACGCCCCCACCTTGAGCGTGGCGATGGGGTGCTCCAGGTAGTCGATCGGGCTGGCCGGCGAGGCAAAGTGCAGCACGCCATCCAAGTCCCCCGCCACGTAGGTGTACGTGGAAACGTTGTGGCGCAGGAACTCGAACCGCTCGTGCCCCATCAGGTGCGCGATGTTGTCCGGGTTCCCGGTGATGAAGTTGTCGAGCCCCACCACCGAGTGCCCGTCCCGCAGGAATCGGTCGGTCAGGTGCGAGCCCAGGAAGCCGGCGGCGCCGGTGATCAGGACGCGCATCAGCGCTCGCGCCCGACGGAGGAGTACGTGAACCCGAGCGAGCGCATCTTCGCAGGATCGTAAAGGTTGCGACCATCGATCACGATCGGCCGACGCAGCAGCGTCTTGATCCGGCCAAAATCGGGATGCCGGTATTCGTTCCAGTCGGTCACCACGACCAGCGCATCCGCATCGCGCAGCGCGTCGTAGTTCGTCTCCACGTACTCGATCCGATCGCCCAGCCGACGACGCGCCTCGTCCAGCGCCGCGGGATCGTGTGCCACGACGGTCGCGCCCGCCTCGAGGAGCCGCTCGATCAGCACGAGCGACGGAGACTCGCGCATGTCATCGGTGTTGGCCTTGAAGGCGAGCCCCCAGACCGCCACCCGCCGTCCCCGCACGTCGCCGCCGGACGCCACGACCAGCTTCTCGAAGAGCCGCTCCTTCTGTCGATCGTTCGCCGCTTCGACCGCGTCGAGGACGCGCAGCGGCATTCCGTACTCCTTCGCGGTGCGAAGCAACGCCTTCACGTCCTTCGGGAAGCACGAGCCACCGTAGCCCGGCCCGGGAAAGAGGAACGACGGCCCGATGCGCGAGTCCGACCCGATCCCCTTGCGCACCAGGTCGACCTGCGCCCCAACCGCTTCGCAGAGGTTGGCCACCTCGTTCATGAACGAGATGCGGGTGGCCAGCATGGCGTTGGCCGCGTACTTCGTCATCTCGGCCGAGGCGATGTCCATGAAGATGATCGGCTTTCCCGTGCGCACGAACGGCGCGTAGAGCTCCGCCATGACGCTGCGCGCGTGATCGGACTCGACGCCCAGCACCACGCGGTCCGGCTTCAGGAAGTCGTCCACCGCCGCCCCTTCCTTCAGGAACTCGGGGTTCGAGCACATGTGGAACGGGTGGTGCGCATGCTTCGCGACCGCCGCCTGCACCTTCGCCGCGGTCCCGACCGGGACGGTCGACTTGGTGACGACGATCAGCTCGCGCGTCATGCGCTGCCCGATCAGCTCCGCGACGTCGAGGACGTGGCGCAGGTCGGCGGAGCCGTCCTCGTCAGGCGGCGTCCCCACCGCGATGAAGACCACCTCGGCCTTCGCGATGGCGTCGCCCACGTCGGTCGTGAAGTGCAGGCGCCCCTGCTTCTGGTTGCGCTCCACCACCTGCTCCAGCCCCGGCTCGTAGATCGGGATCTCGCTGCGCTTGAGCGCCTCGATCTTCCCGGCATCCACGTCGGCACAGAAGACGTCATTCCCCGTCTCGGCGAGGCACGCCCCCACCACCAGCCCCACGTACCCCGACCCGACAACCGTAATGTTCACGAGAACCTCGATGCCCTAGTGATTCAATGCAGGAAGGAGACGGGAGGTTGGAGGGCCGGCTGGCCGCGCGCCACCTACGCGCCGCGCGTCGCCGAACTCCCGTCCCCCGTCTCCCGTCCCCCGTCGGTGCTACAGGTGCGCGAGTTCGCGCTCCGGAATCCCCTCGCCTAGGTTCGACAACGGGACGATGCGCGCCTTCGACGGCTTGGTCTTCCCCGTGCAATTGCGCGTGTCGACCACCAGCCCCGCATGATCGACCACGAACTGGTAGTCGACGTTGGCGTGATCGGTCACGATCACCACCGCGTCCGACTGCGCCAGCACGTCAGCCGTCAGCGCCACACCGGCCCGGGCATGCCCATGCTCCTGGAAGTGCGGGACGTACGGATCGTGGTAGTCCACGATCGCCCCGCGCTCCTCGAGCAGGCGCATCACGTCGAACGCCGGGCTCTCGCGCATGTCGTCGATGTCCTTCTTGTACGCGATCCCGAGCACCAGGATGCGCGAGCCGTTCACCGCCTTCTTGTCCTGGTTGAGCGCGCGGGCCACCTTGCGCACCACGTACTCCGGCATTTCCGAGTTGATCTCGCTCGCCAGGTCGATGAAGCGCGTCTTGTAGTTCAGCGTCCGCATCTTCCACGCGAGGTAGTGCGGGTCGAGCGGGATGCAGTGCCCGCCGATCCCGGGTCCCGGCGTGAACTTCATGAAGCCGAACGGCTTCGTCGCCGCCGCGTCGATCACTTCCCAGACGTTGACGCCGAGCTTGTCGCAGACGATCGCCATCTCGTTCACGAGCCCGATGTTCACCGCGCGGAAGGTGTTCTCCAGGAGCTTCACCAGTTCCGCCGCCTCGGCGCTCGATACCGGCACCACCGTGTCGATGCACGCGCTGTACAGCGCGGTCGAGACCTCGACGCAATCCGGCGTCACGCCGCCGACGACCTTGGGCGTGTTCTTCGTGTGATACTTCGGATTCCCCGGATCGACGCGCTCGGGGCTGAACGCCAGGAAGACATCCTTCCCAACCTTGAGTCCCTCGGCCTCGATGCGCGGCTGCATGACTTCGCGCGTGGTCCCCGGATACGTCGTGCTCTCCAGCACCACCAGCATGCCCGGGTGGCAGTTGCGGGCGATCGCCTCGGTCGCCGCCTGCACGTAGCTCATGTCCGGATCGCGCGTCTTCGACAGCGGCGTCGGGACGGCGATCGAGATCGCATCACATTCCTTGAGCCGCGGTTCGTCGGCGGTCGCAATGAAGCGCCCGGCCTTCACCTGCTCGGCGACCTCGGCCGACGGGACATCCTGGATGTGCGAGTGCCCCTTCATGAGGCTCTCGCAGGTCCGCTCCGCGATGTCGTACCCGATGACCTTGAAGCCCGCCTTGGCAAACTCCATTGCCAGCGGAAGGCCCACATACCCGAGGCCAACGACCCCAATCACCGCGGTGCGGTCGTCGATCTTGGAGAGAAGCTGCTCTTTCATGCCCATGGCTGTCCGTGTTGGGAGTTCCTAGAGTCCCTATAGGGACGCTCAGCGGCCGTAGAAGGCACGAACCGTGCCTATCACTTCGTCCAGCTGCGCGCTGGTGAGCTCCGGGAAAATCGGCAGGGAGAGGACCTGTTTGGCAGCCTTCTCGGCCTCCGGGCACTGCCCTTCCTGGTAGCCGAGGTAGGCGAAGCAGGGTTGCAGGTGCAGCGGGAGCGGGTAGTAGATCGAAGATCCGATCCCGCGGCTCTTCAGGAACGCCTGTAGCTCGTCCCGCCGGTCAACCCGGACCGTGTACTGGTTGAAAATGGACTCGTTCGCCGGGTCGATGTACGGCGTCACGATCTCGGCAACGTCGGCGAAGGCGGAACTGTAGTACGCCGCATTGGCCCGACGCCCGGCACTCCAGTGCGACAGGTGCGGGAGCTTGGCCACCAGCACGGCGGCCTGGAGCGCATCCAGGCGCGAGTTGTACCCCACCTCGTCGTGGAAATACATCTTGGCGCCACCGTGTACCCTGAGGCGCTTGAGGCGCAGCGCCAGCGCCTCGTCCTGGGTCACCATCATCCCCCCGTCGCCGTAACCGCCCAGGTTCTTCGAGGGGAAGAACGAGAAGGTCCCGATCGTCGCGGCTTCCCCGGCCATCACCTTCCGCCCGCCGATCATGCGGGAGGCCCCGATGGACTGGGCGGCGTCCTCGATGATGGGGAGCGACGGGATCAGCTCGCGAATCGTCTCGATCGCCGCCATCTGCCCGAACAGGTCGACCGGGACGATCGCCTTGGTCCTGGCCCCCACCGCGGCGGCCGCCGCCTTGGGGTCGATGTTGTAGCTCTTGGGATCGATATCCACGAAGACGGGGGTCGCCCCGACGTTGTGGATCGTCCCCGCGGTGGCGAAGAAGGTGAACGGGGTCGTGACGACCTCGTCCCCTCGCCCCACGTCGAGGGCGCGCAGCGCAAGCAGGATGGCATCCGTGCCATTGGCGCAGCCGATGGCGTAGGTCGTGTGCGACAGTTCGGCGACCTGGCGCTCCAGGCGCTCGACCGGCTCGCCTAGGATGAAGAGCTGGTCGTCGACAACCTGCATCAGCGAGGCGACGACTTCGTCGCGAATGGCCGCGTGCTGCGCCTTGAGGTCGAGAAGCGGGACAGGCATGGGAAGAGCGGACGAGGGACGGGGGACGGGGGACGGGAGTGGCGCCATAAGCCGGCGTCGTCCCTATACCCGCGCCCGGAGTGGGAGGGGGACTTCGTGGCCGGTCTTGGCCGACTCGTAGATCCCCAGGATCAGTTCCAGCGACTTGCGGCCGGCGCGCCCATCGGTGTCCGGGGCAGCCTCGCCGCGCAGGACGGCCATCACGTTGCGGTAGTACCCCTCATGGCCGTGTCCGTAGACGGTTGGGGGGGTGTACGTCGCGGACTCTATCAACTTGTCGTCGTCGTCGTAATCGGCGAACTGCCATGCCTCGACCTTGTTGACGGCGGTTCCCCCGACTTTCACCGTCCCCTTTTCCCCGAGGATCGTGATCGACCCCTCGAGGTTGCGCGGGTAGGTCAGCATCGTGACCTCGATCGCCCCTAACGCCCCGCTGCGGAACTTGAGGATGGCGATCCCCGAGTCCTCGGTCTCGATGCGACGGGCCAGCGTGGCGGTCTTCGCCATCACGCTCTCCACGGGCCCCACGAGCCACTGGATCAGGTCGACGTAATGCGAGGCCTGGTTCATGAAGGCCCCGCCGTCGAACTCCCACGTGCCGCGCCACGACGCCTGGTCGTAGTAGTCCTGCGGTCGCGTCCATCGCACCGTGGTGTTCGCCATGTAGATCCGCCCGAACCGCCCCTTGTCGATCGCGCGCTTGAGGAGCTGGATCGGCGGGTTGAGGCGGTTCTGCTTCACCACGAACAGCTGCACCCCTGCGTCGTCGCACGCCTGCACGAGGTCGTCGGCCGAGGTCAGCGTGATGGCCATCGGCTTCTCGCAGACGACGTGCTTCCCCGCCCTGGCGGCGAGGATGCCATGCTGCGGGTGCAATCCCGACGGGGTGCAGACGGCCACGACGTCGCAGGCCGTGTGCTCGAGCATCTTCGCGTACGACGTGAACCACGGGACATCCTCCCGCGTCCCCGCCTCGCGCGCGCGCGCCTCGACCGTGTCGCAGACCGCCACCAGCTGCAACTCGTCGATCTTGGCGATGGCATCGAAGTGGTTGCGGCTGATCCGCCCACATCCGACGAGTGCAATCCGAACCGGCGCCTGTGCGCCGACGTCCCCCTCGCTCATCCCGAACTCTCCGGCGAAAGGTCCCCATCAACGAGTCGGTACGACGCCCCGCACGCCTCACAGACCAGGCACGCAGCGCCACTCCCGTCTCCCGTCTCCCGTCTCCCGTCCCGCTTCTCCTGGCGAGGCAACGTGACGCCACACGCGCACACCCACCCCACCTGCCGCGCGGGCACCCCAACCACCAGCGCGTACGCCTTCACGTCCCTGTTCACCACCGCCCCGGCCCCCACGAACGCGTACTCGCCAAGCGTCACCCCGCACACGATCGTCGCGTTCGCCCCGATGCTCGCCCCGCGCTTCACCAGCGTGGTCCGGTACTCGTGCTTGCGCGAGACGTGGCTTCTGGGGTTGATCACGTTCGTGAAGACCATCGACGGACCGCAGAAGACATCGTCTTCCAGTTCGACCCCTTCGTAGATCGAAACGTTGTTCTGGATCTTCACATTGTTGCCGATCGTCGTGCGCGGCATGACCACGACGTTCTGTCCCAGGGAGCAGCGCTCGCCGATCACCGCCCCGCTGTTGACGTGGCAGAAGTGCCAGATGCGGGTATCGTCGCCGACGACGGCCCCCTCGTCGACGTACGCCGACTCGTGGATGAACGGGGCGGCCATGCTAGCGCGACGCACGCAGGATCTGGTGCCACTCCTGCAGCGAACAGACCGACGCGCTGTGCGTGCGCAGCGACTGGATCGCATCGCACGCCGCCGACGCCGCCGACATCGTCGTCGTGTACGAGATGCGCCGCGAGATCGCCGTCTGCCGGAGCGCATAGTCGTCGTACTGGGCGTGCTTTCCCAGCGGCGTGTTGATGAGGAGCTGCACCTCGCCGTTCAGCATGAGGTCCACCCCGTGCGGACGTCCCTCGTGGATCTTCCGCACGCCCGACGTCGGGATCCCCTGCGACCGCAGGTACTGCGCCGTCCCCTCGGTCGCGTAGAGCGTGAAGCCCATCTCGTGGAAGCGGCGCGCGATCGGCATCACCGTGGGCTTGTCGCCGTCGTTGACGGTGATGAAGATCGCCCCGCCTAACGGGAGCTCGTTGTCGGCCGACAGCTGCGCCTTGGCGAACGCGCTCCCGAACGACGTCGAGATCCCCATGACTTCCCCCGTCGAGCGCATCTCGGGGCCAAGGAGCGGATCGAACTCGCGGAACTTGGTGAACGGGAAGACCGCCTCCTTCACCGAGTGATACGGCGGGACGATCTCCTCGGTAAAGCCGATGGACTCGAGCGACTCACCCACCATGCAGCGCGCGGCCACCGACGCCAGCGGCACGCCGATCGCCTTGGACACGAACGGGATCGTGCGCGAGCCGCGCGGGTTCACCTCCAGCACGTACACCACGCCGTCCTTCACCGCGAACTGGACGTTGATCAGCCCCACCACCCCCAGCTCCTTGGCCAGCGCGACGGTGTTCCGCTTCATCGTCTCGATGTCTTGCGGCTGGATCACGTACGGCGGCAGGACGCACGCCGAGTCGCCGGAGTGGATCCCCGCATCCTCGATGTGCTGCATCACCCCGCCGATCACCACGCGCGTCCCGTCGCACACGGCGTCGACGTCCGCCTCATATGCATCCTCGAGGAAGCGGTCGACGAGCACCGGGCGTTCCTCGCTCACCCGCACCGCGGTCTCGAAGTAGTTGCGCATCGACGCCTCGTCATAGACGATCTGCATCGCGCGCCCCCCCAGCACGTACGACGGCCGCACGAGGACCGGGTAGCCGATCGACGCCGCGATCGTCACCGCCTCCTCCACGCTCGTCGCGGTGCCGGCGTCGGGTTGCCGCACGCCTAACGCGCGGGCCACCGCCTCGAAGCGCTTGCGGTCCTCGGCGATGTCGATCGCGTCCGGGGTCGTCCCCAGGATCTTCACCCCGGCGGCCTCGAGTCCCTTGGTGAGCTTGAGCGGCGTCTGCCCTCCCAGCTGCACGATCACCCCGATCGGTTGCTCGCGCCGCACGATCTCCAGCACGTCCTCGAGCGTCAGCGGCTCGAAGTACAGCTTGTTGGCCGTGTCGTAGTCGGTGGAGACGGTCTCGGGGTTCGAGTTGATCATGATCGTCTCGTACCCCTGCTCCTTGAGCGCGAGCACGGCGCGGACGCACATGTAGTCAAACTCGACCCCCTGCCCGATGCGGTTGGGGCCACTGCCGAGGATGATGACCGACGGCTTCCCCGTCCGCTCCGCCTCGCTCTCCTCGTCGTATGACGAGTACAGGTACGGCGTGCGCGACGGGAACTCGCCGGCGCAGGTGTCGACCATCTTGTACGCCGGGTGGATCCCCAGCCCCCAGCGGCGCTCCCGCACCTCGCCCTCGGTCTCGCCGCGCAATTCGGCGAGTTGCCGGTCGCTGAAGCCCATCTGCTTCATCGCCCGGATCTCGGCCGCGCCGACGGTCGACGCCGACGCGTACCCACGCTCCGCCTCGACCAGCTCGCGCATCTGCTCGAGGAACCACGGGTCGATCGCCGTGATCTCGTAGAGCTGCGCCGTGGTGAAGCCGGCGAGGATCGCCCGCTTCACCTCGAAGATGCGCTCCGGCGACGGCTTGCCTAACGCCCCTCGCAGCGCCTCGAGCGAGTCGTCCGGCAGGCGGTCGTCGGCGGCGCGCGCGCCCACGGTCCAGCCGGCGCGCCCGGTCTCCAGCGCGCGCAACCCCTTCTGGAACGCCTCCTTGAACGTCCGTCCCATCGCCATCGACTCCCCCACCGACTTCATCTGCGTGGTGAGGTACGGATTGGCGCGCGCGAACTTCTCGAAGGCAAAGCGCGGGCACTTCACGACGACGTAATCGAGCACCGGCTCGAAGGAGGCCGGCGTCGTCTTGGTGATGTCGTTGGGGATCTCGTCCAGCGTGTAGCCCACGGCGAGCTTGGTCCCGATCTTGGCGATCGGGAAGCCCGTCGCCTTGGACGCCAGCGCCGACGAGCGGGACACGCGCGGGTTCATCTCGATGACGACCATCTCGCCGTCGCGCGGGTTGAGGGCAAACTGGATGTTGCACCCGCCGGCCTCGACGCCGATCTCGCGGATCACCGCCACCGCGGCGTCGCGCATCACCTGGTACTCGCGGTCGGTGAGCGTCATCGCCGGCGCGACGGTGATCGAGTCGCCGGTGTGCACCCCCATCGGGTCGAGGTTCTCGATCGAGCAGACGATCACGACGTTGTCGGCGTGGTCGCGCATCACCTCGAGCTCGAACTCCTTCCACCCCAGCAGCGAACGCTCGATGAGGATCTGCGACACCGGCGACTCCGCCAGCCCGCGGCGGCAGATCTGCTCATACTCCTCGCGGTTGTAGGCAATCCCGCCTCCCGAGCCGCCTAACGTGAAGGCCGGGCGGATGATCGCCGGGTACCCCGTGAACTCGGCGATCGCCTGCGCCTCCTCCCACGTCGTGGCGATCTTCCCCTGCGGCACCTGCAGCCCGATCCGCTTCATCGCCTCGCCAAACTCGGCGCGATCCTCCGCCATCTTGATCGCCGACGCCTTCGCGCCGATCAGCTCCACGCCATACTTCGCCAGCACGCCGCGCTCCGAGAGCTTCATCGCCACGTTGAGCGCCGTCTGCCCCCCCATCGTCGGGAGCAACGCATCCGGGCGCTCCTTCTCGATCACCAGCTCCACGAACTCCGGCGTCACCGGCTCGATGTACGTCCGGTCGGCGATCTCCGGGTCGGTCATGATCGTCGCCGGGTTCGAGTTCACGAGGATGACCTCGTATCCCTCTTCGCGCAGCGCGCGGGCGGCCTGCGTCCCCGAGTAGTCGAACTCGGCGGCCTGCCCGATGACGATCGGGCCAGAGCCGATCAGGAGGATCTTGTGGATGTCGGTGCGACGAGGCATGTCGGGATGACTAAAAGCAGAGTACCGGTCGGCCGGCAGCGGCGACGGAACGGACGGGAAAGATCCGGCAGGTGCCGGAGCGCCTTGCGACGCCCCGCCGCCAGGCGACCCGGCGGCGGGGAGCACTTCAATTTACACCCCTGCCCCGCCTCGCACGCGCTCCCGGTCCGCTTCGACCATCATTTCCACCAGCGCGGGAAAGTCGACGCTCGGCGCCCATTCCAGCGCCTCGCGGGCCGCGCGCGCATCGGCCACCAGCGTCATCGCGTCGACGGGGCGGAACAGCGCCTCGTCGATGACCACGTGCGCGCGATAGTCGAGCCCCACGACGGCAAAGGCTCGCTCGCAGAAGTCGCGGACCGTGTGCGACGTTCCGGTGCCGATCACGAGGTCGCGTGGTGCATCCAGCTGCTGCATGCGCCACATGGCCTCCACGTAGTCCCCCGCGAAGCCCCAGTCGCGACGCCCGTCGAGGTTCCCCAGCGTGAGCGTGGTCTCGAGCCCCGCGCCGATGCGTGCCGCTCCCCGCGAGATCTTCCGCGAGACGAACGCCTCACTCCGCCGCGGGCTCTCGTGGTTGAAGAGGATCGCTGACGACACATGCATCCCGTGCGCCTCGCGATAGTTCGCCGCCAGCCAGTAGGCGGCGGCCTTCGACACGCCGTACGGCGACGCCGGCCGCACCGGCGTGGACTCGTCCTGGGGGGCCGACTCGGGACGTCCGAAGATCTCGCACGACGACGCGATGACCAGGCGCGCCGTGGGCGCCTCGTGACGCAGCGCGTCCATCAGGTGGACGGTGCTCCCGGCGTTCGCCTCCAGCGCCTCCATGGGGTGCGTCCAGCTGCGGTCCACGCGGCTGGCCGCCGCGAGGTGGTACACCTCGCGCGGCGCCACGCGCCCCACGAATCCGCGCACCGCCGCAGCGTCGGCGAGATCGACCGCGTGCAGCTCGAGGCGCGAGAGGAGGTGCCGGATGCGCCAGGTGTCGGCCGTCCCGTGCGTGCGTGTCGTCCCCACCACGCGGTAGCCGCGTTCGAGCAGGAGCTCCGCCAGGTAGGAGCCATCCTGCCCGGTGATCCCGGTGACGAGCGCGGTGCCTGGCGCGCTTGACGCGGCGGGCCGCGTGGTGTGGCTCGTGGCAGGGCTCGCGGCAGGGCTCGCGGCAGGACTCGTGGCGAGACTCATCGGCGGGCGGGGTGAAAGCAAAAGGGAGCGCCTAACGCGCTCCCTTCGACTTCATGCGGACGGTGTGCGTCGTGCTCACGCGACGGCGGCACCACGCGGCGCGCGCTGGACCTTGCCGGCGGCAAGGCAGCGGGTGCAGACCTTGACCTTCACGGTCTTCCCTCCCGCGACGACGCGGACGACCTGCAAGTTGGGCTTCCAGGTGCGGCGCGTCTTGTTGTTCGCGTGCGAGACGTTGTTCCCGTAGGTCACGCCCTTCTCGCAGACGTAGCAGCGATTGCGATTGATGGCCATGGCTCAGCCCTCCACGAGCTCGATGCGCGCCATCTCCGCCCCGTCGCCCTTGCGGTGACCGGTCTTGAGGATGCGCGTGTACCCGCCGGGCCGCTTGAGGTACTTCGGCCCGACTTCCTTGAACAGCTTGTCCGCCGTCTCACGCTTCTGGATGTGACGGCCGGCAAGCCGGCGATCGTGCAAGGTCCCGGAGCGGGCCTTGGTGATCAGCTTCTCGATGAACGGGCGAAGTTCCTTCGCCTTCGCCTCGGTGGTCTCGATGGCACCGTGCTCGATCAGCGACGACGCGAGGCTGCGCATGAGCGCGAGCTTCTGTTCGCTGGTACGGCGAAGCTGGCGCCCCGCTTTCCTGTGACGCATTGCCCTTACTCCTCTTCGTCGTCTGGCGCGTTCGCGGCCGCGCGGCTCGGCGGGGTCCCCCAATCGATGATGCGGACGCCGTCGCCGTTCTCTTCGTAGCGCATGCCGAAGTTCAACCCTTCACGCTCCAGGAGCTCAGCGATCTCCTGCAGCGACTTCTTGCCGAAGTTCTTGACCTGGAGGATCTGGTTCTCGGTCTGGCGAACCAGGTCACCCAGGGTGCGGATGTTCGAGTTCTTCAGCGAGTTCACCGAGCGGACCGAGAGTTCGAGGTCGTCGATGGCCGACTTGAAGAGCTGCGCGAGGCGGGCCGCATCGCCGCCCCCGCTCTCGCCACCCATCGACATCGGCGCCGAAGCGTGCGAGCCGAAGGAGGCGAAGTACTGGAAGTGCGTCTGGGCGAGCGCCGCCGCGTAGCTCACCGCCTCTTCCGGGGCGATGGTTCCGTTGGTCTCGACCGTCAGCGTGAGGCGATCGTAGTCGGTGCGCTGGCCCACGCGCGTCTCGGCGACCGAGAAGTTCGCACGGCGGACCGGGTTGTAGATCGCGTCGATGCGAACGAGGTCGATGGGGAGCCCCCGGTCGACGACGTGCGCTTCGGACTCGATGTACCCGCGCCCCTTGTTGATGTACAGCTCGACGTTGATGTCGCGGGCGTCCTGGAGGGTGAACAGGTGGTGGTTCGGGTTGATGACCCGGACGCTCCCGTTCTCCTCGATGTCGCCGGCGGTCACGGGCCCCGCCTCGGACTTGCCGATGCGCAGGACCGCTTCCTCGACGTCGTCGGCAAGGCTCAGGACAAGCGTCTTGAGGTTGCCGATGATCTGGTGGACGTCTTCGACGACGCCCGAGATCGTCTGGTGTTCGTGCACCACGCCGTCGATGCGGAAGCCCCAGACCGCCGCTCCGCGGAGCGACGAGAGGAGCATGCGCCGCATGGCGTTGCCGAGCGTATGCCCGTAGCCGCGTTCGAGCGGCTGCAGGATGAACTCAGCGATATACGGGTTGTCGTCCCGCTTCTTGACCTCGATGAGGTGGGGACGGACCAGACCCTTCAAGTCGATCGCCTGTGACATGAATCAGTGCTCGGTTCGGTCATACCGGGGCCGCGCCCCGGCAACGCCCCACCCCGCCCCTAACGCGCGATGGGTTCGTATGAGAGTTAGGGTCTCGACCTTCTGTAAGACGGGGGACGGGAGACGGGAGACGGGAGTTTGGGTTGCCCCAGACTCCCGTTTCGCCATCCGTCGCTTACTTCGAATAGAGTTCGACGACGAGCTGTTCCTGCGCCGCGATCGGGATGTTCGGGCGCGAGGGGCGCTCGAGCATGCGACCGGAGTAGGTGTCGCGGTCGACGGCGAGCCAGGACGGGGAGGCCCCGCGGGTCGCCTGCTCCATGGCACCCTGAACCAGGAGCAGCTCGCGCGACTTCTGCCGCACGCGCACTTCCTGACCCGGCGCAACCACGTAGCTCGGGATGTCCACCAGCTTGCCGTTGATCTCGACGTGCCGGTGACGGATGAGCTGGCGCGCCGCCTTGCGGCTCGGCGCGAAGCCCATGCGGTACACGAGGTTGTCGAGACGGCTTTCCAGCGCGGCGAGGAGGTTGTGGCCGGTGATCCCCGGCAGCTTCGACACCTTCTCGAACGTGTTGCGGAACTGCGTCTCGCTCACCCCGTAGATGCGCTTGATCTTCTGCTTCTCGCGCAGCTGCTTCGAGTACTCGGACGACTTGCGACGACGCGACGTCGCCTGGCCGTGCTGGCCCGGCGGGTACGGACGGCGCTCGACCGGGCACTTCTCGGTGAAGCACTTGGTCCCCTTGAGGAAGAGCTTCGTCCCCTCTCGGCGGCACTGACGGCAGGAGGAACCCGTGTAGCGCATGGCTTAGACCCTCCGGCGCTTCGGGGGACGGCAGCCGTTGTGCGGGATCGGCGTCACGTCCTTGATCGACTTGACCTGGAGGCCGGCGGACGCCAGCGCCTGGATCGCGGACTCGCGACCAGAGCCAGGCCCCTGCACCAGGACGTGCACGCGACGCACACCAGCCGTCAGCGCCTCGCGGGCGCACTGTTCGGCGGCCACCGTCGCGGCGAACGGCGTCGACTTCTTCGATCCCTTGAACCCCGCCTTGCCCGAGGTCCCCCACGCGATGGCATTGCCATGCATGTCGGTGATCGTCACCAGCGTGTTGTTGAACGTCGCGTTGATGTGGGCGACACCCTCCGCCTCCACGACGCGCTTGGTCTTTTTCCCGGTCGCCATACTACTTCGTCACCTTCTTCTTGCCGGCGATCGCGCGACGCGGTCCCTTCTTCGTGCGCGCATTGGTATGAGTGCGCTGGCCGCGCACGGGGAGCCCACGGCGATGACGGATCCCTCGGTATGACCCGATATCCATCAGTCGCTTGATGTTCATCGCGATCTCGGTGCGCAGCGCGCCCTCGACCCGATAATCCTTTTCGATCACCTGACGGAGCTTGTTCACGTCAGCGTCGGTCAGGTCGCGCACGCGGAGGTCGGCCGATACCCCGGTCTTCTCGAGGATCTCCTTCGCCACCGCACGCCCAATCCCGAAAATGTACGTCAACCCGATCTCGACCTTCTTGTCGCGAGGGAGATCGACACCAGCAATACGAGCCATGTTTACCCTTGCCGCTGCTTGTGCTTAGGGTTGCGCTTGCAAATGATGCGAGTGACGCCGCTGCGCTTCACGACCTTGCAGTGCTCGCAGATGGGCTTCACGCTGCTTCGGACTTTCACCGGAGGCTCCGAATCGAACCGAAGGTAACAAACGGAAAATCGGACAAGACACCAAGAATAGACAACCCTCTCCCCCGATGCAAGGGAGTTCGGGCCCAAAATCTGACGTGGTGCGGAATTACGCCCTCCCCGACCCAACCACCGCGACCACGACTACCCCACCGCGGCGATCTCCTCCCACACCCGCAACATCGCCCCCCGGGGATCGTCCGCGCCGGTCACCGCCCGCCCCAGCACCAGGTAACGGGCCCCCGCCCGCACCGCCCCGCCCGGCGTCACCACCCGCGACTGGTCGTGAACGTCGCCAGCGGCGAAGCGGATCCCGGGAACCAGGGGGCGCAGCCGGTCGCCATGCGCCGCCCGCACCCGTGCCGCCTCCAGCCCACTGCAGACGATCCCGTGCGTGCCGGCCTCCGCGGCCATCGCGGCCAGCCGCGCCACCTCATCCTCGATCGACAGCGTCGCCTCACGCCCCCAGGCGCCGGCAACCGCAGCAGCATCGAGCGACGTCAGGACGGTCACCGCGAGGATGCCGCAGTCATCCCCCGCCCCCTCCACGGCCGCACGCATCATCTCGACGCCACCGGACGCATGTACGGTCAACAGCGAGGCGCCCAGGCGCGCCGCCGATCGTGCCGCCCCGCGAACCGTGTTGGGGATGTCGTGCAGCTTGAGGTCGAGGAAAACGCGGTGCCCCTCCTCCCGCAGCGCGCTCACCACGTGCGGTCCGGCCGCGGTGAAGAGCTCGCTCCCCACCTTGTAGTACCGGCAGCTCTCCCCGAGTCGCCCCGCGAGCGCAAGCGCTTCGGCAGCGGACGACACATCGAGGGCAACGATGGGGATCGCGCTCGGCGATCCGTCGGGGGCGAGTCCGTTCATGTGGGCCACTCCAGGCTTCCCGAGATGTCCGCCAGCGATCGCACGCCGTGCCGCCGGCACCACTCCTCCAGTCCGCGCACCACTCGACCGGGCTGTCGCGGATCGCGCAGCCCGGCGGTCCCCATCGCCACCGCGGTGGCGCCCGCCACGAGGTACTGGAGCGCGTCCTCCGCGGTCGTGATCCCCCCGACGCCGATGATCGGTGCGCGTGTCGCTTTCCACACCTTCCACGTCGCGAGCACACCGATGGGGAGCAACCCCGGGCCGCTGACCCCACCCGTGCCGAAGCCGAGTGCCGGCTTTCGGCGCTCGAGGTCGATGACCAGCCCCGGCATCGTGTTCACCAGCGTGAGTCCGTTCGCGCCAGCGTCGAGCGCTGTTCGCGCCGCCCCGGCCACGTCGGACAGCGTCGGCGAGAGCTTCACGAAGATCGGGGCCGCCGTCGCGGCGCGCGCCCGGCGCACTACCTCTGACAGCGCGGCCGGGTCGGCGCCGAACTCCATCCCCCCCGCCTTCACGTTGGGGCATGAGACATTGAGCTCATAGCCGTCCTTTCCCGCGACGTCGTCCAGCCGTTCGATGACACGGGCGAAGTCGTCCACCGCGTAGCCCACGACATTGACCAGGACGCGCGAGCGCTTGAGCGAGCGCGCGAGCCACGGCAGGTGATCGCGGCGCACCGCCTCCACCCCGGGATTGGCGAGGCCGATGGCGTTGATCATCCCGCCGGGAAACTCCGCCACCCTCGGCGCCGGAGCGCCCGGACGCGGGTCGAGGCTCACCGCCTTGGTCACGATCCCGCCTAACGCCTCGAGCGTCGTCACTTCATCCAGCTCGTCGCCGTAGGCCGCGGTGCCGGCGGCAAGGAAGACGGGGTTCTGGAGATCGATCCCGGCGAGCGTGGTGGCGAGGACGGAGCGGGCGGGAGTGGTCACGGGCGCACGCCGTCCCCGCGCTTGGTCGCATAGCGCGCGAGGTACCCCATCGTCGCATCGGCAATGGCCCGCGCCAGCTCCGACTGCCCCGCCGAACCCGAGATGTAGGCCGCCTCCGCCGCGTTGGTGCCGAAGCCAACCTCCACGAGGACCGACGGCATGAACGCCCCGACGAGGACGACGAAGCCCGCCTGCTTCACTCCGCGATCGGTCCCGGGGTGCACCGCGCGCAGCGAGCGCTGCACCGTCGCGGCGAAGTCGCTCGACTCGCGGAGGTACTCGTTCTGCTTCATGTCGTTGAGGATGAAGCTCAGCGGGTCCCCTCCCTCTGCCCCCTCCTCCACCTCGTACTTCACCGCCTCGTTTTCCAGCTCGGCCACGCGACGCTCGTCGTCGGTCTTGGCTTCGGAGAGGAAGTACGTCTCGAAGCCGCGCGCCCCGCCGGGATTCTTCCACCGAGGGTTGGCCGCGTTCACGTGGATCGAGACGAAGAGGTCCCCCTGCGAGCGGTTGGCGATGCGCCCGCGATCGGAGAGGGCAATGAGGGTGTCGGTGCTACGCGTCATCACCACGACGACGCCGCGCGACTTGAGTTCATCGCGCAGTCGCCGGGCAACGGAGAGGGTGATGTCCGCCTCGTAGACGCGCGGCCCGCCCGCGATGGGGCCGTGCATGCCGCGATCACGACCGCCGTGCCCGGCATCGACAATCACCACCGGGGCGCGATTGAGGCGGGACGTGGCCGCCCCCGCGCGCGGCGCGCGATCCGCGCGCGTTCGCTCGTTTCCGGCGGCGTCGCTCCGCTCCGAATCGGCCGGCGGCCGGCGCTGCGCCACCACCGGGGAGAACTTTCGCAGCTCGGCCAGTCGCGCATCGTACAGGAAGCCGGTCGCAACGCGCGGCACGACGTCGGTGAGGAGCGAGAGCGGGAGGTAGAGCGTCCCGTTGAGCACGGACGGCGCGGCGGCGAGCGGCTCGGTGGTCCCCTTCACCTTCGTGTAGTTCATCCCGGGGGTGAACTCGAACTCGGCCCCTCCCACCACCAGGCGATAGCGCTCGGGCGTGTCGCGCAGGAGGACGGCGCCTAACGGTTGCAGGAGATCCTGCGCGCGCACCATCGCGCCCAGGCGCGTCACCACGACGGGAACGGTACCGACCTTCTCTCCCTCACGGACGGTGAGCGTCGCCGGAGCTTCGGCGACCTGTTGCAGGAGGGCGAAGGCCGCGACGAGCGCGATCATCGGCGGCGCATGGCGCGGGCGATCTCGCGATCGGCGTCGCGCTTGCGGGAGTCGTCGCGCTTGTCGTGCAGCTTCTTTCCCTTCCCCAGCGCGATACGGATCTTGGCGCGCCCCCGCACGAAGTACAGCTCGAGCGGGATCAGCGTGAGCCCCTCGCGCTCGACCGCGCCGATCAGCTTCCGGATCTCCCGCTTGTGCAGGAGGAGCTTGCGCAGGCGCGTCGGGTCGTGATTGACGTAGCCCCCGCGCTCGTAGGGGGAGATGTTCACGTTCAGCAGGTACACCTCGCCGTCGCGCACGATGCCATACGCGTCGGAGATGTTCGCCTTCCCGTTCCGCAGCGACTTGACCTCGGTTCCGGTCAGCACCAACCCCGCCTCCCACGTCTCGAGGATGTGGTAGTTGTGGCGAGCGTCGCGGTTTCGCGCGACGACCTTGATGTCTTCGGACTCGGGCTGCTGGGCCATCGGGCGAATGAAGGTTCCGGGCGCGATCCACGCGGCGATGCACCGCAGCGGGCCGTCGCGATCGGCGTCGGAAAGTAATGGGTACACGGGGCTCCGCGCCGCTCGCCGCGTCGCGCGCCGTAAGGCGATACCGCGCGTTGACTTGGACTACCCACGCCGATACCTTCCCGTCCCCGCTCGACTCACCTGGCGTGACGTCGTGGCGGTTGCAGCAGGAGCACGCGTTCGTGGCGGAACTGGTAGACGCGCCGGTCTCAGAAGCCGGTGGGGGATACCCCTTGGGAGTTCGAGTCTCCCCGAGCGCATTGCATCGATGGCACCAACAAGACGGCGCGACCCCTCTCGGGTATCGCGCCGTTGTGCTTTCGGCCCGCAAGGTCAGCGGCCGAGTGCCGACGGAGGAACGTCCTCGGGGAGCGAGGGGGCGCCGAACGCCTTGCGCAGCGATGCGTTGGCTTCGCCCACATAACGCGCGAGGATATCGCCGCCTCGGGCGATCATGTCGTCGGGGGCGCGCGACGTCCCGGAGATGAGCAGCAGCGCACGGCCGAGTCGCATCCCCGTCCCTTCGGACGGCGTTCGCGAGGCGAGGACATCGCGATAGAGCGTGAGGCGGTCGTTGAACTGGCGCTCGGAGACCTTGAGCATCGCCGGGGCCACGTTGCGGTCCGCTTGCAGCGCGTTGCCTAGCTCCCGGGCCACGAGCGATCCGGTGCGATCGTCGAGGGCGTCGCGCTGCGCGACGATCAGCCCCAGCGCTCGCCGCGCATAGCGCAGTTCCCACGCGGCCCGGTCCTGGTCACCGCCGCACGCCGCCTGTCCGAGCCACGCGACCTCGTCAGGGTCGGGCTCGCCCATGAGCGCCGCCACGTACCTCCCCAACCCGCGCTTGAGGCGCCACTCAGAGCGCCACTCGTCGAACAGACGAGGGGACACGGCGCGCCCTCCGGCGTCAGGCCTGCAGGACGGGAAGCCCGACCCGGGCGCGGACCGACGTCTCGTCCTGGAGGAGGTCGGACAATCGCACGCTGTCCAGCGCGTCGTCGATGCGCTGTTGCAGCATCATCCAGACGGGACGGATACTGCAGTTCTGCGCTTCCGAGCACCGCTCTTCGGCGATGGGATGCGCCACGCAGTGCAGCTCGAACGTCCCTCGCTCCGATGCGGAGATGACTTCGCGGACGGTGACGTCCATCGGGTCGCGCGAGAGGATGTAGCCACCCTTCGCGCCGCGCGTGCTGCTCACGATCCCGGCACGGCGAAGTCGCAGGAGGATCTGCTCGACGTAGTCGGCGGGGAGGCGCTCACGTGAGGCGATCTCACGCCCGGTGACCGGCCCTTCGCCGTGGCGACGGGACAGGTGCAGCGCGCAGATGAGTCCGTACTCGGCCCACGTCGTGATCCGCATGCCTCAATATAGAGGACGAGAGGACGAGAAGACGAGAAGACGAGGGAAAAAGTCGGGGATGCGCGGGATCAGCCGGAGGCGGCGGGGGGGTGCTTGCCAGTGGGGATGCCGATTTCGGTCATCTTCCGGAGATCGAGGACGGCGTCGACGTCCTCGGGAGGGAGGATCCCCTCGTTTCGCACCAGGTCGCGGATCAGGATCCCTTCCTTGACCGATCGCTTGCTGAGTTCCGCGGCGGCGGCGTAGCCGATCTGCGGGGCGAGCGCGGTGGCCAGCGCGGCCGATCGTTCGACCCACCAGGCGCACATCTCGCGGTGCGCCTGGATTCCCCGCACGCACTTCTCGTCGAGCACCGTGGCGGCGTTCGTCATCAGCTGCAACGAGAGCAGGATGTTGTGGGCGATGACGGGCATCATCACGTTCAGTTCGAGCTGACCGTGCTCGGCGGCGATGGCCACCGTCGTGTCGCATCCCACCACCTGGAAGCAGACCTGGTTCACCATCTCCGGGATCGACGGGTTCACCTTCCCCGGCATGATCGAGGACCCGGGCTGCACGGCGGGGAGGACGATCTCGTCGATCCCGGTGCGCGGCCCCATCACCATGAGCCGCAGGTCGCTGGCGATCTTCGAGAGGTCGAGCGCGAGGACGCGCAGCGCCGCCGAAACGCCGGCAACGTCGCCCATCGACTGCATGAGCTGGATGCGGTCATCGCCCACGCGCAGCGAGAGGCCGGTCATCTCAGCGAGCGCCTCGACCATGAGTGCCGGGTACTCCGGTTCGACCGTCACCCCGGTCCCGACCGCGCTCCCCCCGATGCCAAGGTCGCGCAGGTAGTCGGCGCTCTCGCGCACGCGGCGCACCCCGCGCTCGATCGAGCCGGCGTAGGCGGTGAACTCCTGCCCCAGCCGGATCGGCATCGCGTCCTGCAGGTGCGTGCGCCCCGCCTTCACCACGTCGTCGAACTCACGTCCCTTCTCCGCCAGCGCCTCGCGGAGCCCGCCGAACGCCGCCTCGAACGCATCGAGCCGCGACAGCACCGCGAGCCGGATGTTCGTCGGGATGGTGTCGTTGGTGCTCTGCGCCATGTTGACGTGGTCGTTGGGATGCACCGGGGCGTACGTGCCGCGGGTGCTGCCTAACAACTCGTTGGCGCGGTTGGCCAGGACCTCGTTGACGTTCATGTTGTGGCTCGTCCCCGCCCCGGCCTGGTAGGGGTCGACGACGAAGTGATCGCGATGCTCGCCGGCAATCACTTCGTCCGCCGCGGCGATGATGGCGTCGGCAAGCGCGGGGGCGAGGCGCCCCGTGCGACGGTGCACGAGCGCCGCCGCTTTCTTGATCCAGACGTGCGCCACGACGAACGGCTCGAGTGGGCGCAGCCCGCTGATGGGGAAGTTCCGGAGCGCGCGCAGCGTCTGGATGCCGTACAGTGCCTGCGCGGGAACCTCGAGGGTGCCTAACGGGTCGCGCTCCGTACGGGTCGTCGTCATGGCGAGACGGGGTAACGGCCCCCCGCGGGTGCGCGCCCGGGCGTCGAGGCGCCCGGTGGCTGCTGCGCGCATGCGGGGGACGGCGCGCCTGGCGCCGTCCCCCGCCTCACGCGCCCTACGGGGTCGGCGTGGGGAGGTTGTACGTCGAGACGAGTTCGAGCCCGCCGCCGGTGACCGGCACCAGCGACGTCCGCAGGCGCGTGAAGACCGCCGTGCGGGTGGTGTTGGTCGACAGCGACCACGCCTGGTGCTGGCGCAGCGGAATGGAGTCGGCGCCGTCGTCGGTGAAGGCGCAGCGGATCTCCTGCACCTTGGTCCCGCCGGCCGGCGTGTACTGCAACGAGACGATCATCGTGCTGTTGCCGTCGGTCGAGGCGCTCCACTTGAGCGGAATGGTGGCCGTTGACGGGGCGATGGCGTCGGCGGTGAACGCCTCGGCGCTCTTGCCACGCACTTCCGACTGCGGATAGCCGCCGGCGGCCCCCGGAACCGTAACGACCACCGAGTCGCCCGGGGTGTACGGGAGCGTGGTCCCGGTCGCGAGGTTATAGAGCGTCGCGCTTCCGCTGCTCACACGCGGGAGGGTCGACGAGTTGGCGCCGAGCTTCGTCGCGAGGCTCGCCCCCGCATCCAGGTAGGTCACGCCCGTGAGGACGCCGTTGTTCGGGGCGATGTAGTCCCCGGCGGAGAAGCAGGAGTCGGTCCGCAGTCGCGCGTCGGGGATCGACGAAAGCGTCCCCTTGAAGAAGGAGCCGGTCGGCGACGTCCGATGCTCGCCCGCCGTGGTCCGCAGGGCGCTGACGTAGATGAATCCCCAGTTCTGCGTCCCGGGGGTGAAGGACGACGTGGTGTCACAGGCGGTGACGAGAACGACGGCCGCGCTGAGGGCGGCGAGCGTCGCGGAGGCCAAGCGAGCCTGACGAGAGATGAGCATCAGCCGAGGTGAATGGGGGAGCGGTCACGAGAGCGGGCACGACCGCGCGCGCGCCGAAAGGCGCCCAGCGAGGCGTGTGCCCTTCTGACACCTGAAGCGACAGGAGTTCCCGACACGGCGCTGCAGTTCCCTTTGCCGCTGGGCGACGAGGTGCAGCTGCAGTGGCGAGACGTGAGGAGGAACATGGGGCGGCCGGGCTAGCGTCCCGAGGCAACTGGGCGCCCCGGTGCATCCACGGCGCCCTCGAGAGCATTGCCGGCTCCGGCGCCTGCGGACGACGGGGACCGCACGACGCCCGCCGGGCCCGAGACGAGCCCGGCGAGGGCGATCGCGGCCGCGGCGAGGAGCCCCACGCCGAGGAGCGCCACGCTCACGCCGTGCAGCTTGCCGAAGGCCACGCGCTGCGGATCGTCCTTGGCGATCGCCTCGATGTCCGGTCCGAGGGCAGCACGCAGCGACTGGATGCGCGGTGCGACGCCGAGCTGCGCGCCTAACGCGCTGCAGACGATCACGACCGCCGCGGCGCGTTGCCAGCCGTGGTGCGAGGCGAGGGCGACGCCGCCGACCACCACCCCGCTCCAGAAGATCACGGGGAGGACGCGCCCGACCACGAGCCCGGCGAGCGCGCGTGTGGGAAGCACGGCAAAGAGGGTGGGAGCCACGACCGCGGCGAAGAGGAGCGCGGCGCCGATCCAGAGCCAGAGCAGGACGTCGGTGCGAGTGGACATGGCAGGCCTAACGACGCACCGGGCGCGCGAGCCCGGTGAGGAACGGGTTGGACGCGACCTCCTCGCCGATCGTCGTCTCCGGGCCGTGCCCGGGATAGACCACCGTGTCCGGCGGGAGCGTCGCCATCCGCGCGAGCGTGCGCTGGAAGGCCGCGCCGTCCGACATCGGGAGGTCGGTGCGCCCGACGGAGCCGGCGAAGAGGACGTCGCCGCCGAAGGCGACGCCGTGCCCGTGCAGCACGACATGCCCCGGCGCGTGCCCCGGCATGTGCCACACGGCAAAGGTGAGCGCGCCGACGGAGACCGAGTCCCCCTCGGCGAAGGAGCGATCGGGGAGCGGCCCGAGTTCGAACGGGACGCCGTACATGGCCGCCGCCTGCGGGGCGTAGCGATACATCACGAGATCGTCGGCGTGGAGATAGACCGGGACGTCCATGCGCCGCTTGATGGCCGCGATCCCACCGATGTGATCGAGGTGCCCGTGGGTGAGCCAGATGGCCTCGAGCGACACCCCCGCCCGCTCCACCGCATCGAGCAGTCGGTCGCCATCGTCACCGGGATCGACGAGCACCCCCTTCCCCGTCGCCTCGTCGGCGACGAGGTAGCAGTTCTCCTGGAAGGGGCCGCAGACGAACGACGCGATCTTCACGCCGAGGTCGCCGTCTTTTCGCGGTCGCGCAGCGCGGTGATGTACTTCTCGGCGGCAACCGCCGCCGTCGTCGCATCGCCGACCGCCGTCGTGACCTGCCTCGTCAGCTGCACGCGCACGTCGCCAGCCGCAAAGAGCCCGGGGACGTTCGTCTCCATGTGCCACCCCGTGCGCAGGTAGCCCGACTCGTCGTGGTCCACGTGGTCGGCGATGATCGTCGTGTTGGGCTTGAAGCCGATGAAGACGAAGAAGCCGGTGACGCCGAGGTCGCGCGTTGCCCCGCTGTTCACGTCGCGCAGCGAGACGTGGTCCACCAGGCCGTTGGCATCGCCGAAGACCTGGTCGACGACCGTGTTCCAGATGACCTCGATCTTCGGGTTCTCGAAGACGCGCTTCTGCACGATCTTCGAGGCGCGAAACGCGTCGCGGCGATGGATCAGGTACACCTTGCTGGCGAAGCGCGTGAGGTAGTCGGCCTCCTCGCACGCCGCGTCGCCCCCGCCGATGACGGCGATCGTGTGCCCCTTGAAGAAGGCGCCGTCGCAGACCGCGCAGTAGGAGACCCCCTTTCCGGCGTACTCCGCCTCACCGGGGATGCCGAGCTTGATCGGTGTCCCGCCCGCCGTGACGATGACCGTGGGCGAGACATACACCTCGCCGTCGTCGCACGTGGTGTGGAACGACCCGTCGTCCTGGCGCTTCACGCTCTCGACGTTCCGCGTGTGGAACTCGGCGCCGAACTTGGCAGCGTGGTTGGCGAACTTCTGCGCCAGTTCCCACCCCTCCACGTGTTCGAAGCCGGGATAGTCCTCGATCATCTCGGTGTTGAGCAACTCGCCGCCAGGCGCACCGCGCTCGAGCACGACCGTCTTCAGCATCGAGCGCCCGGCATAGAGCCCCGCCGTCATCCCCGACGGCCCGCCCCCCACGATCACGACTTCGTAGTTCTGGATCCCCACGTGCTTGCTCCCGAAAGGTGGTGCGCAGCCGGGCCGCGCGGTTGCACCGGTTCAGCGGACGGCCGATCGCTGGCGCGCCGTCCCAGAACGCCCGCGGTAATTTCGCCCCGCACCCGGCGGGGTGGTACCAGCGGTTTCCCGTCTCGTCGCGCGCGAGGCGTCGCGGCGCTCTCCCTCACCAGTCCACCGCGCGCCGCCGACGTTCCCGAACGTCGCCTGGCCCCTACCGGCGCACGTGGCGTCCGCCGTCGACCAGGAGGACCTCGCCCGTCACGAAGGTGGCGTCCAGGAGGTACTCGAACGCACGCACCACGTCCTCCGGGGAGCCGTGGTGCTTGAGCGGGGTTGTCGCCGCCAGGTGATCGACGGCGCCGGCCTCGAGCCAGTCGGGGAGCAAGACCACCCCGGGGGCGATCGCGTTGACCCGGATCTTCGGCGCGAGGACGCGGGCCAGCGCGCGTGTCATCTGCACGATCGCCGCCTTGGACATCGCGTGCGGGATGTAGCCCCCCCACGTCTCGAAGGCCGCGAGGTCCGCCATGTTCACGATCGAACTCCCGTCGCCCATGTGGCGCGCCGCGGCCTGCGCAAGGAAGAACGGGGCGCGCGTGTTGAGGGCGAAGATCTCGTCCCACTGCGCCGGCGTCGCGCTCCCCACCGGGGTGCGCAGCATGTTGGCCGCCGAGTTCACGAGGAGGTCGAGCCGTCCGCACTGCGCGACGACATCGGCGACCAGGCGCTCGGGCGCCTCGGCGTCGAGGAGGTCGGCGGCAAAGACACACGCCTCGCCGCCGGCTGCCTCGATCTCCCGCACGAGCGCGCGCGAGTCGTCTGGCGACTGCCGATGATGAATCGCGACGCAGTACCCGCGGCGCGCCGCCGCGCGGGCCAGGGCGGCGCCGATGCGGCGCGCCCCGCCGGTCACGAGCGCCACCGGGCGCGTCGTCACCGCTCCCCCGTTAGGCAGCGACGCCGGCGCGTCGCGACTCGACGCGCGCGTCCTGCCGCTCCAGCCATTCCAGCGGGACCGCCATCGCCCCGATGACGCGCGGCCCGCTCGTGGCGCCGTGCGAGTCGGAGCCGCCGGACGGGACGAGGTCGAGATGCTCGGCGACCGCGAGCAAGCGCTTGCGATCCTCGCCGCTGTGCGACGGGTGCAGCACCTCGACGCCGTCGAGCCCCATCTCCTTGAGCGCGGTGAGGCGCGTGAGCGTCCCCTCGCCGCCGGGATGCGCCAGCACGGCGATCCCCCCGCACTCGTGCACCATGGCGATCGCGTCGCGGAGCGAGAGGCGTCGCTTGTCGAGGTACGCCGGGCGCCCGGCGCCGAGGTAGCGATCAAAGGCATCGCGGTTGTCGCGCGCCCATCCGTTCTCGACCAATGCCTTGGCAACGTGCGGGCGCCCGATCGCGCCACTCCCCGCGGCGTCCAGCACGTCCTGGAAGGTGATCTTCACGCCGATGGCGTTGAGGCGCTCCACCATCTGCGCCCCGCGATCGCGTCGCGCATCGCGAAACGCCTCCAGCGCCCGGTCGATCGCGGCGATATCCGCCAGATGCAAGCCGAGGAGGTGCGTCTCCTCGTCGCCCTGGTACGCGGAGAGCTCGACGCCGGCAATCACGCGCAACGCCGTTCCCGCCGCCGCTTCCCGCGCCAGCGGAACGCCGGCCACGGTGTCGTGATCGGTGAGGGCGATCGCGTGGACGCCGGCGGTCAGCGCCGCCGCCACGACCTCAACCGGGGTCTGCGACCCGTCGGACGCGGTCGAATGCATGTGCAAGTCGACGCGCGCCGCCGCTCCTTCTCCCGGTCCCGTCGTGGCGGTCGGTCCGCTCACGACGCGTAGCCCGCCTCGGGCGACATCGCCCCCGGCTGCGACTCGGCAAAGAGGCGCCGCAGTTCGCTCTCGGGGAGTTCGGCCAGCGACTGTTCGCGCGAGCGCGTTCCGTGCGGCGAGTAGCGCGTGACGCGGATCTCGCGCCCCGCCCCCGTTCCGTGCACGAAGACCAGGCCGAACTCGTCGTGCTCGTACTGCGTCACGTATCCGCTGGGATAGACGCGCCAGGACTTCTCGTCGATCGTGAGGCTGCGCGTGGGCATCAGAATCCGGTGTCGGGGATGGTCTCGAGTTGCTTCTTGACGAAGGCCATGAACGCATCGGCGTCCGAGCCGTCGACGATGCGATGATCGAACGACAGCGCGAAGTACGCGCACGTCCGGATCGCGATGGTATCCTCGCCATCGGCCCCGGTGATCACCTTGGGGCGCTTTTCGATCGCGCCGAGGCAGAGGATCGCGACCGTGGGCTGCGGAATCACCGGCGTCCCCACCACCGAGCCGAAGACGCCCGGGTTGGTGATGGTGAACGACGCGTCCTGCACGTCCTCGGGCTTGAGCTTCTTGGTGCGCGCGCGCCCGGCAAGGTCGTTGATGCTGCGCGTGAGTCCAACGAGCGACAGCGAATCGGCCTGCTTCACGACCGGGACGATGAGCCCCCAGTCGAGCGCCACGGCAATCCCGATGTTGTACTGCTTGCGGAAGACGATGTCGGTCCCGCGCACCGCGGCGTTGACCACCGGGAACTTGCGCAGCCCCTGCACCACCGCCTGCGTGATGAACGGGAGGAAGGTGAGCTTCTCGCCGTACTGCGCCTCGAAATCGCCCCGCATGCGCTGGCGGATGCGCGCCACGCGCGTGAGGTCGACCTCGAAGAAGGTCGTGACGTGGGCCGAGGTCTGCTTGGAGTAGACCATGTGCCCGGCGGTGAGGCGCCGGATCTTGGACATCGGCTCGACGACGTCACCCGGCCACGGCTGCACGACCGGCGGTTCGAAGCCGAAGCCACCCGGCGCGTACATCGACGCCATTGGCGCCGGCGCAGCACTCGGCTGCGCCAGCGGTGCCGCGGGCGCCGGTGACGCGGTCACCCCGGTCTCGATCGCGTGGAGGATGTCCTTCTTGGTCACGCGCCCGGCGATTCCGCTCCCCTGCAACCCGGCGATCTGGATCCCGTGCTCGGCCGCGATCTTCCGCACGAGCGGCGACGACTTGGTGCGGATGCGATCCTCGAACGAGCCGGGCGCGGCAAGCGGGGCCGCGGAGGCGGAGGGAGCCGTCGTTGCGCTAGGTGCCGCGGGAACGATCGGGTGCGCAGCGGAATGGTTGGGCGCCGACGCGGGAGCCGCAACAGATTCGATAGCGGGGGGGCCCCCCGCGGCCGGTGCCGCAGCCGCAGCCGGTGCCGCCGCTGGCGCACTCGGCGCCGACGCCGGAATCGCCGCCGCGACGCTCGCGTCCGTCTCCAGGCGTGCCACCACCGTCTGCACGGGGACCGTCTGACCGTCCGTCACCAGGATCTCGACGAGGATCCCCGCCGACGGCGCCGGGATCTCCGCGTCGACCTTGTCGGTGGAGATCTCGAACAGCGGTTCGTCGCGCTTGATGGTGTCGCCGACCTTCTTGAGCCAGCGGGACATCGTCCCCTCGGCGATCGATTCGCCCATCTGGGGCATGACCACGTCGATGCGAGCCAAAGGATCTCCCTCTCGTCTATCCGGTTCGCGGCGCGAGCGCCGACAGGTTCGCGGCGCGAGCGCCGACGTATGCTCGGCACGAGCGCCGAGTGGTGCGCGGCGACAGGACGACGACGCCGGACGCGCAAGCGGCGCCCCCTCTCCCGGGAGTCCCCCGGCGAGGCGCGCCGCTCTCAACTTATGCCACCGCGCGCCACCGCTGTAGCAGCGCGCCAAACCGACTGCGTCTACTTCCCCTGTTTCCTGCTCAACCGACGCAATACCAGCGTCGGCAGCGAGACCGCGCCGAGCACGCCTCCAATCCCGACGTAGAGCCACCAATTGCAGATCGGGAGCCCCTCGCACGACGGTGCCTTGGTGAAGAACGCCACCATGCGCCCGATGAGGACCGCGACCATCCCGCCACTGAAGAAGCCGACGATGAAGGTGAAGCACCCCAGCCCGAACTTCCGGCCAAAGGCAATCGCCTCCTCGTTCTCCGCCGCCGACGGCAGCCGCCCCTTCCCCGACGACCACCCCGCATCGCTCACGCCGGAGTCGTCGGAGCCATCGCGCGCCTCACCTTCCTCGCGCTCCCCGCTCACGCGCACCCTCCCCGGCCCGGGCGCCCCCGAACTCCCGTCCCCCGTCTCCCGTCCCCCGTCCGCACTTAATACGCCGCCTGCAGCGCGTGCCGCGGATCGTCCTGGTTCTTCAGCTGCACGAAGAACTTCTTCACGTTCCGGTCCAGCCGGCTCTCGCCCATCTGGTCGGTGTGGACTTCGACGAAGGTGTAATGCCCCCCTTCGGGCTTGGCGCTCAGCTTGAGGCGGGCCTGCACTTCCGGGGTTCCGACGACGCCCTGGAAGAGCCGGCTGCGCGTCGTGGACGACAGCGTCTTGAGCCCTAACGAGGCGAAGAATGCGTCGGCCGAGTCCATCACCTCGGCCGGCGTGAGGTGCGTGCGAAAGAAGTGGCGCATGTCGCTATCGTTTGCAGTTCTGCCCGGGCGGGGCCTCCGCCATGATCTCCTGCATCCAGTCGTTGGCCCGCTGCAGACGCTGGGTGGAATCGCGGCGGAACTGGAAGCCGATCGCCCAGGTCCCCGCGTTGACGAACATCAGCTTGCTGTAATACGTCCCCAGCTCCTTCCCGGGGGTGAGGCCGTTGTCGGTGCTCTTCCGGTCCTCGTTGGTGGCGAAGATACGCCCCTCGCCCCCCTCGATCGGTTCACCGGTCTTGGCGTCGCGCACCACGATCTTGAAGTCGACGGGCTCCAGCGCGCACGGCGGCGCAGGGTCGAACGAGATCGCGATGGAATAGTCGTCCGTGTACAACCGGACCTGCGGCTGCGGCCCCGTCGGGGCACACGCTGCCACTCCCATCGTCACCGTCGCCACTGCGCCCAGTGCCAGGGCGCGCCGGAGCCGTCGCATCATGAGGCGTAGTATTCGAGGCCGAGGTGCGTGATCTGCTCTTCACCCATGAGGTGACGCAGCGTGTTCTTGAGCTTCGTCTGCTGGATGAACAGGTCGTGCTCCGGCTGCAACCCGGGGGCCGCCATCGGGCTCTTGTAGTAGAACGACAGCCACTCCTGGATCCCCTTCATCCCCGCGCGGTGCGCGAAGTCGGAGAGCAGCGCGAGGTCGAGCACCAGCGGCGCCGCCAGGATCGAGTCGCGGCAGAGGAAGTTCACCTTGATCTGCATCGGGTAGCCCATCCACCCGACGATGTCGATGTTGTCCCACCCTTCCTTGTTGTCGCCGCGCGGCGGGTAGTAGTTGATGCGCACGACGTGCGAGAAGTCCTTGTACAGCGCCGGGTACTGCTCGGGCTGCAGGATGGTGTGGAGCACCGACAGCTTCGACTCTTCCTTCGTCTTGAACGACGCCGGATCGTCGAGCACCTCGCCGTCGCGGTTGCCGAGGATGTTGGTCGAGTACCACCCGGCGAGGCCCAGCATGCGCGCCTTGATCCCGGGGGCGATGACGGTCTTCATCCACGTCTGCCCGGTCTTGAAGTCCTTCCCCGAGATCGGGACGCCGCGCTGGTTGGCCAGGTCGATGAGCGCCGGCGTGTCGACGGCGAGGTTCGGCGCGCCGTTGCAGTACGGGACGTCCTCCATGATGCAGGCCCACGCATATAGCATCGACGGCGCGATGGCGTCGTCGTTGGCTTCCATCGCGCGCTCGAACTGCTCGATCGTCGCGTGCTGCGGCCCCGGCTTGATGAAGGTCTCGGTCGACGCGCACCAGACGGCGACGACGCGCTCGCACCCGTTCTTCGCCTTGAAGTCGCGGATGTCCTGACGCAGCTGCTCCGCCAGGTCACGCTTGGTCTTCCCCGTCTTCACGTTGGTCGTGTTGGTGAGGCGCGTGACGTAGCGCGACTCGAACACCGCCGGCATCGGGACGATCGACGAGAGGAAGTCCTTCAGCGGCTCGAGGTGACGATCCTCGAGGACGCCGGCCTTCTTGGCCGCCGTATACGCGTCGTCAGCGATCGGGTCCCACGCACCGAAGACGATGTCCTTGAGGTCGGTGATCGGGACAAAGTCCTTGATGAGCGGTGCGCGATGCTCGGTGCGCTTGCCGAGGCGAATGGTCGCCATCTGCGTGAGCGAGCCAATGGGCTGGCTCAGCCCGCGGCGCACGCTCTCCACGCCGGCGATGAACGTGGTCGCGACGGCCCCGAGCCCCGGGGTCAGAATGCCGAGCTTGCCGGTGGCCGGACGAACGGCGACACGGGGCGTGGTAGCGGACGAACCCTGCACGGACAGTTCTCCTGGAAAGTCGAATTAGCGCGCGCCCTGTCCCGCCGAGGCGGGCTGCTGCGCGTGGGCGCCGGTGGCCGGCGCGTTGGAGGCGGGCGAAGCCTGGTCGGCGTCGATCGCCGGCTTCGTCACGCGGTAAACGTAGAGGATGCGCTGCACCGCGGTGATCCACGCCGTCACCGAGAGGAGGACGCAGATCGTGATGAGGACCCACCCGTTGAGGGCGAGGCCGAAGAACGCCTGCGGCGCGGAGAGAAGCGTGATGCGCTCCGGGCGCTGCAGCATCCCCACCTTCGCATCGATCCCGAGGCTTTCGGCACGGGCCCGCGTGTACGACGTGAGGAAGGTCCCGATGCTGCCGAGGATGAGCACGGCCACCATCGGCGTCCCCATCATCGTCGGAATGGCGTGGTGGACGTCGTTGCGCGCGAAGAAGATCGTGAGGCCGCCGAGCAGCGCGCCGTCAGCCACACGATCGAGCGTGGAGTCGTAGAACGCCCCGAAGACGGTCGAGCGCCCGGTGCGGCGCGCCACGGTCCCGTCCAGCACGTCGAACAGCGCCGTGAGCCCGAGCACCCATCCCGCGGTGCGGATGTGCCCAGCGGCGAAGATCGCCCCCGCCCCCATCGAGCAGAGGGTGCCGACCGTCGTGATCGTGTTGGGATTGATGCGATGCCGAACCATCCAGTCCGCCACGGGGGCGATCACCTTCAGGTACCCGCGAATGATCGCTTCCCAGAGACTCTTCATGTGTGGCGTGTGGGGAGGGCGACGGGTTCGGCGACAGCGCGATCGCGGAGCGGAAAAAACAGGAAGGGCTCGGTAGTCTCCGAGCCCCTGAAAGTACCCCTGTCGACAGGCGCGTACAACCCTGTCAGGCTACGGCACTTGCCACTCGAAGACCCCTGTCAGGACCACCCCGTCTCGCGTGTACGAACGCGAGCCATCGGCGAGCGCGGCGCGCAGTCGCACGGTGCTCCCTGCGCTTACCCCGCGCACCGGAATCAGCTCCGTCGAGTTGGCGGCGACGACTTTGAGTTGCTGCTCCGTTCCCCCGGTCGTGAGGAAGACGGTCACCGCTTGCGAGGTCTTGTTGGTGACCTTGAGCGAGACTTCGGCCGCTGCACTCGGCGCAGACTGGACCACGACCTGGCGCGAGCACGCGGCGAGCGGCGTCAACGACAGCACTGCCACGAAGATGAATCGGCGCATGATGATGTGGGGTATGTGGATTGGGCGCGCCCTCTCGCGCCACGCCTGCCGATCGCACAGACTTGCGGGCGAAGCTGGATAGCCACGCTCCATCGCGCAACACCCCACATCACACTCCCCGCGTCCCACGATGTTCCATTCGCCGTCGTCCCGCACCGCTCGCGCCGCCCGCCGATCCGACACTGCAGCGCTCACGGCGCTGAGTGGCGTCCTGTGCGCACTGGTGCTCACGGCCTGCCGCGTCGGGGGGCAAGGTCCATCCCCGGCCCCGCTCCCCCGCATCTCGCCCGAGGCGGCGACGGCACGCGGCGTCGACCTCCCCACGCTGCAGTCGCGCCTCGATCGCGCCGTGCAGGACGCGGTGAAGGACGGTGCCTTCCCCGGCGCCGTCGCCGTGGTGGGGAGCAAGGACGGCATCCTGGCCGTGTCGAGCGGCGGGCAGCTCGACGCCAACGATCCCACCGTGCCTAACGAGCGCACCATCTGGGACCTCGCCTCGCTCACCAAGGTGATCGGGATGACGTCGGCGATGGAGCGCCTCGTGCAGGCGGGCAAGGTCGACCTCGAGGCGCCGGTGCAGCGCTACCTCCCGGAGTGGACTGGCCCCGGCAAGGACCAGGTGCGCGTGCGACACCTCCTCACGCACTCCGCCGGGCTCCCCTCGTGGCGTCCGCTGTACAAGGAGGCCTCGACGCCGGCGCAGGCGATGGCGCTCGTCATCGCCACCCAGCTCGACACCGTCCCCGGGGCGCGCATGGTCTACAGCGACCTCGGGGCAATCCTGCTCGGCGAGATCGTGCGTCGCGTCTCCGGCGCGCCGCTCGACGTCTTCGTCACGCGGGAGGTCTTTGCCCCGTTAGGCATGCGCGAGACCGGGTGGCGCCCGGCCGCCAAGCTCAAGCCGCGCATCGCCCCCACCGAGATCGATCCCTGGCGCCAGCGCCACCTGCGCGGCGAGGTGCACGACGAGAACGCGTACGCCCTTGGCGGGATGACCGGGCACGCCGGCCTCTTCTCCACCGCCGCCGACCTCTCGCGCCTGGCCCGCATGTACCTCGGCTTCGGCCGGCTGGACGGGGTGCGCGTCCTGGACTCCACCACCATCGCCCGCTTCACCTCACGCCCCGAATCGGCGCTGTCCAACCGAGCGCTGGGGTGGGAGAAGCCCAACGGCTCGAACTCGGCCGGGCACCGGATGTCCCCCGCCGCCTTTGGCCACACCGGCTTCACGGGGACGTCGGTCTGGATCGATCCCGGGAACGATATCTTCGTCATCCTGCTAACCAACCGGGTGAACCCGACGCGCGAGAACCGGAAGATCGGCCAGGTCCGGATCGCCGTCGCCGACGCCGTGATGGGAGCGCTCCAGGGATGCGCGTCGAACGCGACCTTGCTTGAATGCCCCGCCGGCGGGCGATAGATTATCGACTATTCAAGTCGCAATTCGCGACCATTCGAAAACGGAGGCAATCGTGAGCACCAACGTCTCGCCCGAAATCGTCGTCACCGTGACCCCGGTCGCCGCGGTCGAGGTCAAGCGTTTCATGGACGCCGAGGGCGTGTCGCCTGACGTCGGCGGTCTTCGCGTGAGTGTCCAGCCGGGTGGCTGCAGCGGCTTCAAGTACGGCCTGCTGATCGAGGACCAGGCGGCGGAGGATGACTACATCCTCTCGCAGGAAGGGTTCCGCATGTTCGTCGACCCCTTCTCGGCGCAGTACATCAACCAGGTCACCATCGACTATGTCTCGTCGATGCAGGGTTCCGGGTTTACCTTCAAGAACCCCAACGCCACCGGCGGCTGTGGGTGTGGTAGCTCCTTCTCTGCCTAACGAACCATGACCCCACCGGCCCCCCGCGTGACTCACACGCCGGGTGCCGCTGCGAAGTCCGAGGCCCGCGAGTCGTTGTCGACGAATCGCGGGCCTTCGTATTCCCCGGCTCTCCCCATGAGCGACGCCCACTCGAAAGAGCGCATTCCCACCATCGTCGTCGACGAACACGAAGACATCGCCCGTGTCGTCGCCGCCCGCATCGCCACCCTCATCCGCGAACGCGCGGCGGCTGGTCGCCCCTGCGTCCTCGGCCTCGCCACCGGCTCCACCCCCATCGGCGTCTATCGCGAACTCATCCGGATGCACCGTGAGGAAGGGCTCTCCTTCCGCCACGTGGTGACGTTCAACCTGGACGAGTACTACCCGATGGCGGCGGACAGCGTGCACTCCTACCACCGCTTCATGTGGGAGAACCTGTTCTCGCAGATCGACATCCTGCGCGAGAACGTGCACATCCCGCGCGGCGACATCGCGCGCGACGAGGTCGACGCGCACGTGCGGGCCTACGAGGAGGCGATCCGCGCCGCGGGGGGGATCGACTTCCAGATCCTCGGCATCGGCAAGACGGGGCACATCGGCTTCAACGAGCCGGGCTCCGGTGCCGAGAGCCGCACGCGCCTCGTCACGCTCGACATGATCACGCGCCGCGACGCGGCGGCCGACTTCTTCGGCGAGGACAACGTCCCGCGCGAGGCGCTGACGATGGGCGTGGCGTCGATCCTCGACGCGCGCGAGATCGCGATCCTCGCCACCGGCGAGCACAAGTCGGCCATCGTGCGCCGCGCCGTCGAGGGGGCCATCGCGACGGACGTTGCGGCCACCTTCCTCCAGCGCCACCCGGCCACGACGTTCTACATCGATCGTGCAGCCGCCGCCGACCTCACGCGCATCGCCACCCCCTGGCTGCTCGACGAGGTCACGTGGAGCGAGGACCTCACGATCCGCGCGGTGGTCTGGCTCTCGCTCACCGAGCGCAAGGCGATCCTCAAGCTCACGCAGCATGATTACGCCGAGCACCACCTCTCGTCGCTGGTGGCGAAGTTCGGGAGCGCGGGCGAGGTGAACGGGCACGTCTTCAACGCGTTAGGCGCCAAGATCCACGGACGCTCCAAGCTCCCGGTGGGGAAGAAGATCATCTGCTTCTCGCCGCACCCCGACGATGACGTGATCTCGATGGGGGGGATCCTGCGCAAGCTGGTGCTCAACGAGAACGACATCACCGTGGCGTACATGACGAGCGGGAACATCGCCGTCTTCGACCACGACGTGCGGCGTTACGTCGACTTCCTGGCGCGCCTGGCGCACGATCGCCGACTCGACGTCGACGCGATCACGGCGATGCGCGACCGCGTCTACGGCTTCCTCGCCGCCAAGCATCCGGGCGACGTCGACACGGAAGAGGTGCAGGACATCAAGCGCATCATCCGTGAGTCGGAAGCGATCTCGGGGATCGAGACGATGGGACTCACCGCGGCGGCGGCGCGCTTCCTCAACCTTCCCTTCTACCAGACGGGGAAGGTGCGCAAGGACCCGATCGGCCCGGCCGACGTGGCGATCGTGAAGGCGCTCATCGAGGAGAAGCGCCCGGACATCATCTTCGTCGCCGGCGACCTCTCGGATCCGCACGGGACGCACCGGATG
Source organism: Gemmatimonadaceae bacterium (assembly GCA_046327755.1). Classification (GTDB taxonomy): domain Bacteria; phylum Gemmatimonadota; class Gemmatimonadetes; order Gemmatimonadales; family Gemmatimonadaceae; genus SCN-70-22. The sequence goes on along the minus strand of JAXLXW010000003.1, from coordinate 188,983 downwards.
TGCAAGGAAGCGATCGAGGGGGCGCTCGCGGCGCTCGCGCCGCTTCGTACGGACGGGGGACGGGGGACGGGAGACGGGAGTTCGGCGGCGGGGGCGCCGGCGCAGGGCGTGCGCGGGCCAGTGACGCTTCCGGAAGTTTGGCTCTACCGCGGGGCGTGGCAGGAGTGGCCGATCACGGAGGCGACGTACCTCGTTCCCATCTCGCAGGACGAGCTCAAGCTCAAGATCCAGGCGATCTTCAAGCACCAGTCGCAGAAGGACTCGGCCCCGTTTCCCGGACAGGACGACCGCGAGTTCTGGCAGCGCGTCGAGGCACGCAACAAGGACACGGCGGCGCTCCTCGACCAGCTCGGCCTGGCCGAGTACTTCGCGATGGAGGCGTATGTCATCATGTAAGGGGGAGCGCGCATGAGCGCGCGCTTCACGGCGCTCGACGCCGTCGTCCTCCTGGCCTACCTGGCCGGGACCACCGCGTTAGGCATGTGGGTGGGGCGGCGGCAGAACGACGCGCGCGACTACTTCGTCGCCGACCGCGCGATCCCGTGGTGGGCGGTGATGTTCTCCATCGTCGCCACCGAGACCAGCGCCCTCACCTTCATCTCCATCCCGGGACTCGCCTACACGGGGAACCTCGGCTTCCTGCAGGTGGCGGCCGGCTACATCCTCGGGCGCATCGTCGTCGCCTACGCCCTCCTCCCGCGCTACTACCAGGGGGAGCTCGTCACCGCGTACGCCCTGCTCGAGAAGCGCTTCGGCATCGCCACCCGGCGACTCACGTCGATCGTCTTCATGGTCACGCGCGCGATGGCCGACGCGGTGCGCGTCTTTGCCACGGCGATCCCCGTCGCGCTCATCCTCGGCGACCACGTCCCCAAGTCGGCGCTGATGCCGTCGGCGATCCTCATCCTCGGCGTCCTCACCATCATCTACACGTACCGCGGCGGGATGAAGGCGGTGGTGTGGACGGAGCTCGTGCAGGCCGGCGTCTACATCTTCGGCGGCGCGTCGGCGATCGTCCTGCTCGGGCAGTCGGTCGATGGCGGATGGTCGGCGATCATGGCGCAGGCGGGCTCGCAGGGGAAGCTCGCCCTCATCGACTGGTACACCGGGATCGATCGCGCGCACACCGTCTTCGCGGGACTCATCGGCGGGGCGTTCCTCGCCATGGCGTCGCACGGTGCCGACCAGCTCATCGTGCAGCGCCTCCTCTCATCGCGGTCGCTCAAGGATGCGCAGCGGGCGATCATCGGGAGCGGGATCGCGGTCTTCTGCCAGTTCACGCTCTTCCTCTTCATTGGCGTGGGGCTCTCGGTCTTCTACGGCGGGAAGCCGTTCAGCGCGCCGGACGCCGTCTTCCCCACGTTCATCGTGGAACGGATGCCGCCGGGGCTCGTCGGCCTCCTCATCGCCGCAATCGTCGCGGCGACGATGAGCACGCACTCGGGGGCGATCAACTCCCTTGCCGCGGCCACGACGCACGACATCTACCTCCCGCTCACCGGGCGCAAGCCTAACGACGAGCGCACGCTCAAGACGGGGAAGCTCTTCGCCCTTGGCTGGGGGGTCGTCCTCACCGGCGGTGCACTCCTCTTCAAGGAGCAGGGGACGCCGGTCGTCGTCGTCGCCCTCGGCATCGCGTCGTTCACCTACGGCGGGCTCCTCGGGACCTTCTTCCTGGGGAACTTCTGGGCGCGCGCCAACCAGCGCGACGCCATCACCGGGCTCATCCTAGGCATCGCCGCGATGTCGTTCGTGGTCTTCGCGAAGCAGCTGTCGACCGCCTATCCTTCCCTCGCAGACACGCTCGGCCCGCTCGCACGCGTGGCCTGGCCCTGGTACGTCCTGATCGGAACCTCCATCACCTTCGTCATCGGCATGCTGTCGTCGCTTACCCACCCTGCCCCGGCTTCGCTCCCCGCCACCTCCACCGCCAAGGGGGGCGCATGAGCGCCATCGTAGTCGGCGTCGACGCCGGCGGCTCGCGCACGCGCGTGATGGTCGCCGACGAGAGTGGCAAGGAGATCGTGACGGTCGAAGGGGGACCCAGCGCCGCGCGCCCGGGCGAGATCGAGCGGGCGGCCGACACCATCGCGGCGACCATCAAGGACGCGCTGGCGGCCTGCGACATGAGCCACGTCGTGCCCAAGGTGCTGTGCGTGGGAGCGGCGGGAGCCGGACGCGAGCCCGAGCGCGAAGGGCTGTGGCAGGCGCTGATGGGGCGCGACGTGGCCGAGGACATCGTGGTGCACCCGGACGCGATGATCGCTCTCGACGACGCCTTCGGCGAGGGGGCCGGCCTCATGGTGATCAGCGGCACGGGGTCGGTCGGCTTCGGGCGCGGTCCGGCAGGCGCCTTTGCGCGCTGCGGCGGCTGGGGCCCCGTCTGTGGCGACGAGGGGAGCGGGGCGTGGATCGGGCGCAAGGCGCTCAGCATCGTCACGGCCTCCAGCGACGGGCGCGAGCCCGAAACACAGCTCGTTGGCGCGGTCCTCACCGCCGCCGAGGTGAACGAGGTCGCCGACCTCGTCGCATGGGGGGCGCAGGCAACACCGGCCACGCTGGCGACGCTCGCGCCAGTGGTGCTGAGCGTTGCGCAGGGAGGCGACCTCCGCGCCAACTCGCTGGTGACCATCGCGGTGGAGGAACTCGTCCTGCACGCGCGCACGCTGGCCCGCCAGCTGTTCGGCGACGAGCGCGCGGCAGTCCCGCTGGCGCTGGGGGGCGGGCTTCTGGCCAAGGGGTCGCTCCTGCGCAAGCGCATGGTGAACCGCCTCAAGACGGCGGTCCCAGGGGCGCAGCTTCGGGAGGAGGAGGTCGTCCCGGTGCGAGGGGCCGTTCGCGGCGCCCTGCGGCTGCTCGGCGCCGAGACGGCGTAGCCGGTTCGGCGGTTCCCCCCTGATCGCCCATCGGCGATCGCAAGCGCGGGTCGTCGTGATGGCGGCCCGCGCCTTGCACTCCCCCCAGCGACTCCCTCACCCCCTGTCATGGATCTGATCCACACGTTCGTCGACTACGTCCTGCACCTGGACCAGCACCTCACCGCCCTCGTGTCCTGGGCAGGGGTGTGGACCTACGTGGTGCTGGCGTTGATCATCTTCGCCGAGACCGGGCTGGTCGTGACACCGTTCCTACCGGGCGACTCGCTCCTCTTCGCCGTGGGGGCGCTCGCCGCGGCGAGCGGGTCGCTCAGCATCACGGGGATGTTCGTCCTCCTGGCGGTCTGCGCGATCGTAGGCGACGCGGTGAACTACTGGCTGGGGAGCAAGTTCGGCGCACAGGCCGCGGCGGGGAAACTTCCGCTGGTGAAGGCCGAGCACATCAAGCGCACGCACGAGTTCTATGAGCGGCACGGCGGGAAGACGATCATCCTGGCGCGCTTCATCCCCATCATTCGCACCTTTGCCCCGTTTGTCGCCGGCGCCGGGACGATGTCGTACCAGCGCTTCGCGGCCTACAACATCGCCGGCGGGACAGCGTGGGTGGGGATCATGCTCTTCGCGGGGTTTTTCTTCGGCAACATCCCGGTGGTGAAGAACAACTTCTCGCTGGTGGTGCTGGGGATCATCATCGTCTCGGTCATTCCCGGGGTGATCGCCGTGTGGCAGGAGCGGCAGCGGATCCTCGCGGAGCAGCGCGCGAAGTAGCCGCCTACGGAACGGCGCGACGCCCGCGTGATCGCGAGTGAGGCTCGTTGGGCAGTGCCGACAGTCGACTGGGCAGCATCGAGCGCTCGATGGTCAGCATCGAGCGCTCGATGGTCAGCACCCGACGCTCGCCTGCTCGCAGGCAACGAACGCTCGGCCACGTTCGACGCTTCCCTGAACGCACGACGGGCGCCGATCGCAGCGATCGGCGCCCGTCGTGCAGCTGGCGCAACTTGCGGGGCGCCGCGAACCGTCAGGCCGACGGCACGTGCAGCGTGTCGCCCTCGATCTTGTCCATCTCGGGAAGCGACTCCTTCCGGAACTCCCCTTCCCAGCGCGCCATCACCGCGGTCGCCAGGCAGTTGCCCACGAGGTTGACCGACGTGCGCGCCATGTCCATCAGCGCGTCGACGCCGAGGATGACGGCGACCCCCTGCAGCGGGAGGCCGAACGACGACAGCGCCCCCGAGAGAATCACGAGCGAGGCGCGCGGCACTGCGGCGACCCCCTTCGACGTGAGCATCAGCGTCAGCATCATGATCAGCTGCTGGCTGAGCGGCATGTCGATCCCCGCCGCCTGCGCGACGAAGATCGACGCCAGCGCGAGGTAGAGCGTGCTCCCGTCCAGGTTGAACGAGTAGCCGGTTGGCATCACGAAGGCGACGATGCGGCGCGGGACGCCGAACTTCTCCATGGCCTGCATCGCTTGCGGGAGCGCCGCCTCGGACGACGCGGTGGAGAAGGCGATCAGCGCCGGCTCGCGCACGGTCTGCAGGAACTGCTTGAGCGGGATGCGGAAGATGAGGAGGATCGGGACGAGAACGAGGAGGATGAAGACGACCAGCGCTCCGTACAGTGTCAGCACCAGGATGCCGAGGTTCTTGAGCACGCCGAGCCCGCTGTTGGCGACGGTGACGGCGATCGCCGCCCCGATGCCGAAGGGGGCAAAGGCCATCACGATCCCCACGAACTTGAACATCACCTCGGAGAGCGACTCGAGGACGCTGAGCATGATCTTCTTCGGCTCCCCCTTCACGCGGGCGAGCGCCACGGCGAAGAGGATGGCGAAGAAGACCACCTGCAGCACTTCGTTGGCCGCCGCCGCCTCGAAGAAGCTCTGCGGGACGGTGTGCTCCAGCACGCCGCCCAGCGTCACCTTCTTGGACGCGAACTGTTCCCCCATCTCCGCCGACGCGCCTTCGAGCGTGATCCCCTGCCCCGGCTTGATCCAGTTCACCGCGATGAGGCCGACGGCGAGCGCCAGCGTCGTCACGACCTCGAAGTAGATGATCGACCGCAGCGCCAGCCGCCCGACCTTCTTCATGTCGTCGCCGTGCCCGGCGATCCCGATGACCAGGGTGCTGAAGAGGAGCGGGACGATCAGCGACTTGATCATCCGCAGGAAGATGTTGGAGATCGGCTTGAGCTCCTTGCCGATATCCGGGAGGAAGGTCCCCACCAGGATCCCGAGGACCATCGAGATCAGGATCCAGTGCGTGAGGGTGAGCCCCTTCTTGGGGGCGGCAGCGGGCGTCGACGACATCTAGGAGAAGACGAGAGGACGAGAAGACGAGAAGACGAGGGACTGCGACCTCGTCCTGACTGGGGGGATTGCTTCGCCTTGCGTGCGGGTGGTGCGGGTGTGCTGGGAGGGCTAGTGCCCGCCCCCTGATACCGGCTCGATGTGCGGGCGCTTGCCGGTCCGCAGGACCGAGTGCCGGTAGCCGTACATGAAGTAGAAGACGAGACCGACCGCGAGCCAGATGCCGAAGCGGATCCACGTCACCATCGGCAGCTGCACCATGAGATAGAAGCAGGCGGCGATGGAGATGAGCGGGGTGAACGGAACCCCCGGAACGCGGAACGGACGCGGACGGTCGGGATCGGACTTGCGCAGGAAGATGACCCCCGCCGACACGAGCACGAAGGCGAAGAGCGTCCCGATGTTCGTGAGGTCGACGACCTCGGCGATGTTGGCGAACGCGGCGAAGGTCGCCACGAACGTCCCGGTCATGATCGTCCCGATGTAGGGGGTGCGGAACTTCGGGTGCACCTTGGCCATCACCGGCGGGAGAAGGCCATCGCGCGCCATCGAGTAGAAGATGCGCGGCTGCCCGAGCTGGAAGACCAGGAGCACGCTCCCCATCGCGATCACCGCGCCTAACGCGATGATGAAGCGCGAGAAGGTGAGCAGCGCCGGCGGGCCGCTGGCGTACTGCAGCGCGGTGATCATCGGCTCCGGCGTCCCGAGCTGCTTCCACGGTGCCATCCCCGTCATCACGATCGACAGCAGGACGTACAGCACGGTGCAGATCACCAGCGACATGATGATGCCGAACGGCATGTCCTTCGCCGGGTCCTTCGCCTCCTCGGCCGCGGTCGACACCGCATCGAAGCCGATGTAGGAGAAGAAGATGATCGCCGCCGCGGCGCTGATCCCCTTGAAGCCGTTGGGAGCGAAGCCGCCGAGCGCGGGATCGTTCCAGTTCCCCGGCTTGATGAGGAAGGCGCCGATGGCCAGGAAGAAGACGATGATCCCGATCTTCAGGACGACCATCGCATTGTTCGTGTTGGCCGACTCCTTGATCCCGATGACGAGGATGGTCGTGATGGTGAAGACCGCCAGCGCCGCCGGGAGGTTCATGATCACCGGGAGGCCGAACAGGTGCGGCGCCCCGCTCCACGCCGAGGCGAGGTACTGCGTCGACGGGTCCACCGCCTGCCCCGCCGCCGAGCCTAACGCCGTGAAGGCGTCGTGCGCGGTGCGGTAGTCGGTGGCCAGCCAGGCCGGGAGCTGCAACCCGAAGTGCGAGATCAGCTCCCGGAAGTGTCCCGACCAACCGATCGCCACGCCGATGTTCCCCACCGCATACTCCACGATGAGGTCCCACCCGATGATCCAGGCCACGAACTCGCCGATGGCCGCATACGCGTACGTGTACGCCGACCCCGCGATGGGGACCATCGAGGCGAACTCGGCGTAGCACAGCGCGGCGAAGCCGCAGGCGATCGCGGTGAGGAGGAACGAGAAGACGATCGCCGGGCCCGCGCCGGGACGCGCCGCGTCGCCCACGATCGCCGTCCCGGTGGTGGCGAAGATGCCCGCGCCAATCGTTGCCCCGACGCCGAGTGCCGTCAGGTGCCACTTGGTGAGGTGGCGCTTGAGCCCACCGCCCAGCGAGGACTCGGCCTCGCAGTCGGCGACGGACTTCTTCGCGAAGATGGATGTGTTGGTCGACATCACCTGCGGTCGCGAGGGGGACGGAAAGCCGACCGCGGGGCTTCGGAGGTGCTGCGCCCCGAAACCCCGCGGTCGAGAAAGTGCTTACGCCCGGGCGTGTGCGCCTTCGGACGACTCGATGCGCATGCCGTAGAACGAGCGATACACGAAGTACGCGCTGATCACGAAGAACACCGCCGCCAGCGTGTGCGTGAGCCCCGACCCGTTCTTGTTCGTCAGGCTCACCGCCAGTTCAACCGCCAGCAGGCCGAAGAGCGTGGTGAACTTGATGACCGGGTTGAGCGCGACCGACGACGTGTCCTTGAACGGATCGCCGACCGTGTCGCCCACGACCGAGGCGTCGTGCAGCGGAGTACCCTTCGCCTTCAATTCCGTTTCCACGATCTTCTTCGCGTTGTCCCAGGCGCCGCCGGCGTTGGCCATGAAGATCGCCTGGTACAGCCCGAACAGCGCGATGGAGACGAGGTAGCCGATGAAGAAGTACGGCTCGACGAAGGCAAAGGCGAGCGTCGAGAAGAAGACGGTCACGAAGATGTTGAACATCCCCTTCTGCGCGTAGATGGTGCAGATCTCCACCACCTTCTTCGAGTCTTCGACCGACGCCTTGGTCGCCCCGCTGTCGAGCTTGATGTTGTCCTTGATGAACTCGACGGCGCGATAGGCACCGGTGGAGACCGCCTGCATCGAGGCGCCGGTGAACCAGTAGATCACCGCGCCGCCCGAGATGAGGCCGAGCAGGAACGGCGGGTGCAGCAGCGACAGGTTGGCGAGGTACTCGGGCTTGAGCCCTTCGGTGAGCGAGACGACGATCGAGAAGATCATCGTCGTGGCCCCCACGACGGCCGTCCCGATGAGCACCGGCTTGGCGGTCGCCTTGAAGGTGTTGCCGGCGCCGTCGTTCTCCTCGAGGTACTCCTTCGCTTCCTCGAACTCGGGCTTGAAGCCGAAGTCCTTCTGGATCTCGTTGGAGATTCCGGGAAGCTGCTCGATGGTCGAGAGCTCGAAGACCGACTGCGCGTTGTCCGTCACCGGGCCGTACGAGTCGACGGCGATGGTGACCGGCCCCATGCCGAGGAAGCCGAAGGCCACGAGGCCGAAGGCGAAGACGGCGGGGGCGATCATGAGCTGCTCGAGGCCGAGCGAGCTCACGTAGTAGCCGATCGCCATCAGCGCCATGATGGCCATGCCTAACCAGTACGCCGAGAAGTTCCCGGCGATGAGCCCGGCCAGGATGTTGAGCGACGGGCCGCCTTCACGCGACGCGGTCACGACCTCGCGCACGTGGCGCGACTCGACCGAGGTGAAGACCTTCACGAACTCCGGGATGATCGCGCCGGCGAGCGTGCCGCAGGTGATGATCGTCGCCAGCTTCCACCACATCGTGCCATCGCCGATGTCCGGGATGAGCATCTTGGACGCGACATACGTGATGACGACCGAGATGATCGACGTCATCCACACCAGGCGCGTGAGCGGCGCCTCGAAGTTCATCTTCTTGGCGTCGGCGTACTGCCCCTTGGCCAGCGCCTCGTTGATGAAGTACGACACGCCCGACGCCACCACCATCATCACGCGCATCATGAAGATCCAGACCAGCAGCTGCACCTGCAGCGCCGGGTCCTTCACCGCGAGCAGGATGAACGAGATGAGCGCGACACCGGTCACGCCGTAGGTCTCGAAGCCGTCGGCCGACGGCCCCACCGAGTCACCGGCGTTGTCGCCCGTGCAGTCGGCGATCACGCCAGGGTTACGGGCGTCGTCTTCCTTGATCTTGAAGACGATCTTCATCAGGTCGGAGCCGATGTCGGCGATCTTGGTGAAGATGCCGCCGGCGATACGCAGCGCCGCGGCGCCGAGCGATTCACCGATGGCGAAGCCGATGAAGCACGTCCCCGCGTAATCCCCCGGAATGAAGAGGAGGATCATGAGCATCAGGAGCAGCTCGACCGAGATGAGCATCATCCCGATCGACATCCCGGCCTTGAGCGGGATCGCGTAGCAGGGGAACGGCTTCCCCCGGAGCGCCGCGAAGGCGGTGCGCGAATTGGCGAAGGTGTTCACGCGGATGCCGAACCACGCCACCCCGTAGCTCCCCGCGATGCCAACGAGCGAGAAGAGGAGGATGATGATGACGCGATCCCACGGGAAGCCAACCAGCACCTTGAAGTACAGCAGGATCACGGCCCCGATGAAGAGCCAGAGCAGGAGGATGAACTTCCCCTGCGTGACCAGGTACGTCTTGCAGGTCTCGTAGATCAGTTCGGAGACTTCGAGCATCGACTTGTGGACCGCCATCCCCTGCAGCTGGCGGTAGATGGCCAGGCCGAAGAGCAGGCCGAGGACCGCCACGGCGATGCCGCTCATGAGGAGCGTCTTGCCGTCGATGCTGCCCAGGAACGTCGCGGTGGACAGGTCGGGGACCTGGAGGTTGGCCTCACCACCGGGGCGATGCTCCGGCTGTGCCCCCTCGGCCGGCGCCGCGTCCTGTGCGGCCGCCGCTGCCGTCATCATCGCCGGCGCCGAGGGCGACCCTTGCGCGTGCGCCGGCGCGGCGGGCGTTCCCAGCAGGACGGCGCTCGCGACCGCTACCGCGAGCGCGCGCGTCAGGCGACCGGATCCGTGCCACATGCGTACCAACACATTCGTCATGCCGTGCTCTCCATGAAAGTTCGGGGTCTCCGCCAGGATCCCTTCCGGGTCACCGCGCGGCGCCCGGTGTTGCGTTCGTGCGAACCAGGTGCATCACCTTGCGTACTGCTCCAACAACCAACAACAGCATGGCGGGAGCATCTCGCGATGCCCTCGCCATCAATTCGTCATCACCGTGCGCCGGCCGCTCCGCGCCCGCCCGATCGCCACAGGTAGAAGACCGGGATGCCGAGGAGGACGATCGCCGCCCCCGCCATCGCCTGCGCCCGCGTCTTGTCGGCGATCAGGAGGATGATCGAGAGACCACCCGCCAGCAGCACGTAGAGCCCCGGCAGCACCGGGTACCCCACCGCGCGATACGGGCGCTCGGCATTCGGCAGCTTGGCCCGCAGGATGAACAGGCCGATCGTCGTCAGGCAGTAGAAGACCAGCGCCGCGAAGATCACGTAGTCCAGCAGCTGGCCGTACGTCCCCGTCAGGCAGAGGAGCGAGATCCAGATCGACTGCACGATGAGCGCAAAGGCCGGGACGCCGCGCGACGACAGCGAGCCCGCCTTGGCGAAGAACAGGCCGTCGCGCGCCATCGCCCAGTACACACGTGCCCCGGCGAGGATCAGGCCGTTGTTGCAGCCGAACGTCGAGATCAGGATCGCGATCGCCATCAGCGTCGTCCCGCTCGGCCCGAAGACCGTCTCCATGAAGGCGGTGCCGACGCGGTCCTGCGTGGCGTACTGGATCCCGCGTGCCATCGCCGTCGCCCCGTTGGGGTCCCCCACCATCGGGAGGGTGTTGAGGTACGACACATTGGCCATGATGTAGAGGAGCGAGACCAGCCCCGTCCCCAGCAGCAGCGCCAGCGGGAGGTTCTTCTGCGGGTTGTGCACCTCGGCCGCGGCGAACGTCACGTTGTTCCATGCGTCGCTGGAGAAGAGCGAGCCGACCATCGCCGCACCGAAGGCGAGGACAAGTGCCGACCCGATCGGCGGGCTCCCCGCGAGGTTGGCGCCGAAGTTCGCGGTGATCGCGTCGGCGTTGCGACCGATCGTGAGACCAACGACGATCAGCAGGGCGAGCGCCGCCGTCTTGATGACCGTGAGCGTCGTCTGCAGCGCCTTCCCTTCCTTGACCCCGCGCAGGTTGACCCAGGTCAGGATCCAGACCGAGACGAGGGCGATGAGGCGTTGGGGGCTCAGCCCGAGTTGGAACGCCTTTGCGGGCGAGTCACACCCCAACGCGGAAAGGCAGAGATCGGCTTGCGGGAACCAGGCAAAACGATCGGCGCCGATCGAGGGGACCAGGACGCCGAGGAATCGACCGAAGGCGACGCCGACGGCGGCGATCGTCCCGGTCTGGATCACTAGGAAAAGGGTCCACCCATAGAGAAATCCCATGAGTGGACCCATCGATTCGCGGAGGAAGACGTACTGACCGCCCGCCTTGGGATACATCGCCGCGAGCTCACCATATGCCAACGCCCCGAGTACGGTGATGGCTCCGGTGGCGAGCCACGTAATCAGGAGCCACAGCGGCGAGTTGAGCGTTCGGGCGATGTCGGAGGAGACGATGAAGATCCCGGACCCGATCATGGAGCCGGCGACGAGCATCGTCGCGTCTGTCAGCGTCAGAGCGCGGACAAACTCCGAGCCAGAGCGTGTGTCGTGTGTATCGGCCACGCGTATCCCTGTTTCGCGACTGTGGAAGCGCTGGGTGCCGGCGGGAGGACGTCATGCCGAACCCGGTTGGGTGAAAGCCGCGAAAAGATATTCCTGCGTCTCCGCTTCGGCCAGAGTTTTGATTGGGCCAAAGGGTCAAGCGCGGGAAGAACTTACGAGCGCGGGGCCTCGGCTGTCACGATGGCCGTATCCAGCACCGGGCGCCCGTCGGGGCGTGTCGCCGGGCGGAAGCGAATCTCGCTCAGCATCTCGCGAATCCGCTTGTTGTAGCCCCCGTCGTTGGACGGGTTGAAGGCGAGCAGGCGCGAATTCCCCAGCGTGTCGACTTCGAAGTAGGCGATGAGCTTGTACGGCCTCACCTTGCCGGGGACCGGGAGGGGGAGGATGGGGAGCGAGACGACCGACGGCGGGTAGATCGCGTCGTTGCCCCCGCCGGTGCCGGGGCCCACGCCGGAGCCGCGCCCGGTCCCGACGCCGGAGCCGACGCCGCCGCCGCTCCCCGGTCCGCTGCCGGCCGTTCCGTCCTTCCCCGAGCCGCCTCCGGCGCCGGCGACCACGCTCGCGTCCTTCACCTCGGTGGCGGTCGCGGCTGCGGCGGTCGCCTGCGGCGTCGGGTTCGGCGGCGGAGGTGGCGGGGGCGGCTTGACCGGGTCGGGCTTGGGTGGCTCGACCGGCTTGGGCGGCGGGACGACGGGCGGTTGCACCGCAGGCTGCGCCTGCGGCGGGGTGACCACCTGCATGAACCGCAGCCGCTCGCGCAGCATGCGTCCGCCGCTCCCTCCGGTTCCGCCGCCGCCACCACCCGCGGGGCCCGGACCGCCGGCTCCCTGCTTCCCGACGTAATCGAGCTTCGTGGCGAGGAAGATCGGGGGGGAGAGGACGAGGAAGATGACGAGCGCGTGCAGGAGGACGGAGACGAGCGTCCCTTCGCGCCGCGAGCCGCTACGGTCGGGAATGCCGATCGGCGGCCGCAGTGGCGGTCGCTTGCGAGGCGTCGCCGGAGTCCCGTCCGGGTTCGCGTCGTTTGGGAAAGGGTTGGGACGAGCCAGCGTCACGAGTGTGGAGCCCGCGTGGGAATCAGGGTGAGTCAGCGGCTGGAAGTTATACGACCGGGCGCGCGGAAAGGGTTCATGCGTGCCAGTGCTGAAGGCGTTCGCGCAGTTGGGGACACGAAGTGCGCGCGCCGGTCAGCGTCCTCGTTGCTGAGCGGACACACGAAAGCGGCGGGCTCCCTGAGGGGCCCGCCGCTCTGTGTGTTCTGCAACCGTCGTGTCGACTACTGCGCCGCCGGCGCGGCTTCCTTCGGCGTGACGCCGATGACCTTGACGCCGGCCCCGCGCGCCTGGTCCATCGCGTAGATGACCGACTGGTATTTCACCTTCGGATCGCCCTTCACGAACATGATCTTGTCGGGGCGCGGATCGTAGATCTGCTTGAGGCGGATCAGGAGCCCATCCTTGGTGACCGGTTCCTTGTTGATCGCGAACTGGTCGCCCGGGAGCACTTCCAGGACGATCTGGTTCGAGACCGCGTTCGCCGCGGCAACCTGCGGCGTGGGATCCGGGAGCTGCAAGTCGATTGCCTTGCGCGCCATCGGCTGCATGACCATGAAGATGATCAGGAGCACGAGGAGCACGTCGATCATGGGGACGACGTTCGGCTCGTTGTTGAGCCCACCGCCTTTACCCCCTACGGCCATTCCCATGGTGTGATCTCCTACTTCTTGGCAGGGTCGGGGGCGTCACCGGCGACGGTCGATTCCGTGCCGGGGATCTGGTCGGAGACCGCGCCAACGACACGCACGCCGTTCCGCGATGCGATGTCCATGGCGTCGAGGACCTTGATGTACTCGAGGTCCTTGTCGGCCTTGATGTAGAGGATCTTGTCCACGGTGCGGGCGTCGTAGATCGACTTGAGCGTCTCCGCCAGCTTGTCGTTCTGCAACGGCCGCTTGTTCAGGTAGTACTGTCCCGACTTGTCGATCCCGAGGACCTGGTCGGTGTCTTCCTCGGGGTGGGTCTTCAGGTTGATCCCATTGGGCGGGACCGCCTGGAAACCCGCCGCCAGTGCTGGCGTCACCACCATGAAGATGATGAGGAGCACCAGCATGACGTCGATCATCGGCACGACGTTCGGTTCGGACTTGACGGCTTCGGCGCCGGAGCCCACGGACATGCCCATTGCGAGTTCCTCGTTGGAGGGTAGAGAAGTGCGGGGATGACCCTATCAGGTCATCGGGCCGCCGCTCTGGGCCTGCGTGTTGAACTCGCGGGTGAAGCGCGACCGGCCGAACTCGCCCGAGACGCCCTTGATGAGGTAGTCGATCATCTCCTTCGAGGTGTAGGTCATCTCGGCGGAGAGGTTGTCGATCTTGGTCGTGAAGTAGTTGTAGAACCACACGGCCGGGATGGCGACGATGAGCCCGAAGCCCGTCGCGATGAGCGCCTCGGCGATACCGGCGGCGATGGCGGTGATGCCGCCCGACCCCGACTTGGCCATGCCTTCGAACGCGTTGATGATGCCGAACACCGTTCCGAGGAGGCCGACGAACGGCGCCGTCGAACCCACCGTCGCGAGGACCGCGTTACCGCGCTTGAGCGCGACCATCTCCATCAGCATTTCACGCTCGACCGCACGCTCGGCGGTGTTGATGTCCGCCACCGTGACCGACCCGTCCATGATGAGCGGCTTCACTTCGGCCAGCGCGCCACCGAGGACGCGAGCGACGTGCGACTTCTTGTAGCTCTCGGCGAGCTTGATCGCTTCGCCCAGGTTGTCTTCCTCGAGGAACTGCGAGAACTCGGGCGCGAACTTCACCGTCTCGCCCTGCGCCTTGCGCAGCTGCCAGACCTTCGAGATACCCGTCGACAGCGACCACACCGACATGAAGGCCAGCACGGCCCACAGGAACTTTCCGAAGGGAGGCGTCGACGCCCAGATTTCCGCGAAATTCAGATTCATACCGTTGATCTCCCGAACGTGGGATGTGGAGGAGGACGACTACTTCGAGATCGCGAAGGAGAACGGCTGCTGGACGAGCTGACGCACCTTGCGGCCGCCAACTTCCGCCGGGATGAAGCGCATGCCCGGGAGGGCCTGCCTCACCGCGTTGCCGAACAGTTCGTGCGTGGTCTTCAACACCTTGTACGAGTTCATCTCGGCGCGCCCCGTCGTGTCGACGACGAACTGCGCGAGGACCTCGCCTTCCACGCCCGCCTGACGAAGGATGTCGGGGTAGCGCGGCGACGATCCGCCGGGCAACGCCTGCACCGGCTTTTCGACCTGGAACTCGAAGAACGGCTGGTCAGCGCCCTTGTCGGCGACGAGCTGCGGCTTGCCGCCTTCAACGCCCTTGGAGGTACCACCGGCGACGCCCTTGCCCGAGAAGTCCGCTTCGTCGGTGACCTTCTTCGAAAGGTCGATGTCAGGGAGCACGTCCGGGATTTCCACCGGGGCCGTCAGGATCTGGAACCCCTTGGGCGGTGGCGGCGCGGCGACCACGTCTGGAGGTGGGGGCGGAGGTGGTTCGTTCTTCGGCGGAGGCGGCTCATCCTTCTTGACCTCCACGAAGTCGACCTGCTCCTGCTTCGGCTTCTCGAACTTCTCCGCGGCCTGTCCGCCCGCCACGACCACCAGCGTGATCAGGACGGCGTGCGCCACGAAGGAAGCGAGAATACCGGCAGGACTCCGCTGCTTCTTGCGCTTGGACTCGACCAGGTTGTTGAACATAACCCTCGACCGTCGGGACACGTTGGCAGAACAGCGTCTGTGGTGAACGGGGCGATTCTACGATTCGAGGATGTTCGCGGAATAGCAGTTTGATTAAGAATCGATGAAGCCAACGTTAGATTTTCCCGTTCCCTTACAGAAGCTCTGCCACAGATGGCTGTCAGGTGAAACGCGAGATCGCACGCGCTAAGCGATAACGCGTCAACGCGTTGACGCGCACACCGCCCGTCCATTCGAGCGCCGCGTCCCTCCCTGATCGGGCAGTCCCCTACATGAAGGAATGCCCGCGGACACCAGCCGGCACGACGGCAACCCGCGGCTGCCTAACGAACTCAGGAAGTCGTCGTCGCGGGGTGCGATCGAGCAGCGGTCGAACCAGTCGCCGGCGCTGCCGGCGCTGCCGGCGCTGCCGGCGTCGACAGCGCGGCGACCGGCGAGGGTGGCGTCGCCTCGACCGACGAGCCCGACCGGGCGGGGGCACTCCCATCCTCTGCTCCATCCGCGTCGTCCGGCGGGAGCGAGTCGGCGATCGGAAGCATGACCGTGAAAGTGCTGCCACGGTTGAGGCGCGATTGGACGGTGAGCTGGCCGCCGTGCGCCTGCGCGATCCACTGCGAGATCGCCAACCCCAACCCGAAGCCGCTCCGCTCCGACGCGCGCGATCGCACGCGGTCGGCGCGCCAGAATCGCTCGAAGATGTAGGGGAGGTCGGCCGCCGAGATCCCGATCCCCGTGTCCTTCACGCTGAAGTGCGCGTGCCCATCCTCGTGACGCTGCAGGCTGATCTCCACCTTCCCGCCACGCGGCGTGTACTTGATCGCGTTGGTGATGAGGTTGAGGAAAAGCTGCCAGAGGCGCGTGCGGTCGCCCATGATGGTCAGCTCCTCCACCGCGCGCATCGTGACCTCGAGCCCGGCGTCCTCGCCGAGGATGAGCGCGGTCTCCAACGCCTCGCGCGCGAGCGGGCCCAGCGCGACCGGCTCGCGGTGCAGGTCGAAGCGCCCCTCGTCGGCGCGCGCCAGCGTGAGGAGCGAGTCGACGAGGTCGGCCATACGAGTGGTCTGCTGCAGCGCCTCCTCCAGCGCCACGAGCTGCTCGGTGGACTGCGACGGCGCCTGCATCGCCCGCTCGACGTCGGCGCGCATGACCGCCAGCGGGGTCTTGAGCTCGTGCGAGGCGTCCGCCGTGAAGCGACGCAGCGCGCCGAACGACGACTCCAGTCGCGCGATCATCGCGTTGAGCGTGGTCACCAACCGCGTGAGCTCGTCGCCACTCGCCTCGATCGCCAGCCGCCGGTGCAGCGACCGTCCGTCCGAGATGTCGCCGACCTCTGTGGTGATGCGATCGATCGGACGGATGGCGCGCCCGGCAATCACATACGCCCCGCCCGCCGAGAGGAGGAGGAGAAACGGGAGGATCATCAGCGCGCTCCCCAGAATCTCCCGCGCCGACGAATCGTAGTCGCTCACCATCACCCCGGCGATGACGCGTCGCTGCCCGAAGGTAGGATCGGTGCCGCGTCGCTCGACCAGGACGACCTCGCCGATGCTCATCGCCACGCGCACCGCGCGATCGGAGTTCTGGACCGACGTGATGGCGTTCTCGAACGCCTCGGCGTCGCCCTGGGCGATCTCGCGTTGCGCCAGGCTCCCGGGGCGGAAGTAGAGGTCGTCGACGGATCGCGAGGTGAAGACGCGACGCCCCGTCGCGTCGTCGATGACGATGAGGTAGCCCGGGATCTCGACGAGGAGTCGCGCCACCTCCTGGTTGAGCACCGTCCCGATGAGCGAGTCGGAGACGATGATCTGCGGGGCACCGGCGCGCTGCGTGGCCCGAAGGACGGCGACCGCGAGATCCCCGTGCGTCACCGCCTGCTGCGCCGCCTCTCGCCGCACCCCCGCCTGACGCGCGAAGTACACCGCCCCGGCGAACGTCACCATCGACGCCAGCAGGACGAGCGTGTACCGAAGGGTGAGCTTGGTGCGGATGGAGCGCATGAACTACGGACGGGAGACGGGGGACGGGAGACGGGAGTGCGCGCCGCGTCGCGGGGCGCGGCGGGAGGGGCGCTTGCTGGAGCCTCTCCCCCCATCTCTCATTCGCAAGTCCTCAACCTTTGACGACGTAACCGACGCCGCGCACGGTGGTGATGAGCTTCTTGTCCTGCTTGGCGTCGATCTTCTTGCGCAGGTGGTTGATCACGACGTCCACGATGTTGGTGCCGGGATCGAAGTGATACCCCCAGGCGTACTCGGTGATCAACGTGCGGCTCATGACGCGCCCCGTGTGGCGCATCAGGTACTCGAGGACCGCGAACTCCTTGGGCGTGAGTTCGATCGCCTCGCCGGATCGGTGGACCTCGCGCGTGTCGCGGTTGAGTTCGAGGTCGGCGACGCGCAGGATGGGGGACTGCATGGCGCGCGGACGGCGGGCGAGCGCCTCGACGCGGGCCAGGAGTTCCTCGAAGGCGAACGGCTTGGTGACGTAGTCGTCGGCGCCGGCGCGGAGCGTGCGCACCTTGGCATCGACGGCGTCCTGCGCGGTGAGGACGAGTACCGGCTTCTCGAAGCCGCGCGAGCGCAGCCCCTGCAGGACCTCCAACCCGGACTTGCCGGGGAGTCGCATGTCGAGGATGATCACGTCGAACGTCTCGGTCGCCGCGACCTGCTCCCCCTCTTCGCCATCGGTGACGAGTTGCACCCCCCACCGCTGCTCCTCGAGCCCGCGCTTGATGAACGCGCCGACGGTGGGGTCGTCCTCGATGACCAGGACCTTCATGAGCTGTTCTGTAGTTCGGACTGTTTCTCGGCCTGCGAGCCAAGCGCGGGGGCGCTTCCGCCGCGCTCGAAGCCGTACTCGCGAATCTTCCGGTACAACGTCTTGGAGGATATGCCGAGGATGCTCGCCGCGCGACCCTGGTGCCAGTTCACCCGCTCCAGGACGAAGCGGATGTGATCGCGCTCCAGGTCGGCCAGCGGACGGAGGACACCGGTCCCGTTGCTCTGCGAGCGACGCTCCACGCGGAAGGTCGGAAGCGGGAGATCCTTGGCGGTGATCGTGTCGCCGCCGGTGAGCAGCACGGCCCGCTCGATCACGTTGCGCAGCTCGCGCACGTTCCCCGGCCACTCGTATCCCGAGAGGGTGTCGAGCGCATCGGCCGAGAAGCCCATCGGCCGGTTGGTGGAGTAGCGCGCGAGGAAGTGCTCGGCCAGGACCGGGATGTCGCAGCGCCGCTCGCGGAGCGGCGGGAGGACGAGGCGGACGGTGTTGATCCGGTAGAGCAGGTCATTGCGGAAGTCGCCCCCGGCCACGAGCGACTCGAGGTCGCGGTTGGTGGCGGTGATGAGGCGCGCGTTGAAGGCGACCTTTTGCGTGCCGCCGGCGCGGAAGAAGTTCCCCTGCTCGAGGACGCGGAGGAGCGCCCCCTGCAGGCGCCGTTCGAGCGCCCCGATCTCGTCCATGAACAGCGTCCCGCCCGATGCCAGTTCGAGCAGGCCCGCGCGCCGCCCGTCGGCCCCCGGGAAGGCCCCGTTCTCGAAGCCGAAGAGCTCCGTCTCGACCGACAACCCGCCGATGGCGGCGCAGGCGATGTCGACGAGGGGCCCGCGCCCGCGCTCCGACAAACGATGGATTGCGCGCGCCACGATCTCCTTCCCCGTCCCCGACTCGCCGGTGATCAGGACCGGCGTCATGCTGCGGGCGACGCGCGGGATCGTCTCCAGCACCTCGCGCAGCGGCGGGTGCTGCGTGACGAGTTCCGGGAGCGGGTCGACCGACTGCAGGCGCTTGGCGAGGCGCGCGTTCTCGAGGGCGAGCTCGCGCTTTTCCCACGCCCGCCTGACGAGGACGTCGATCTCCGCCATGCGATACGGCTTGGTGAGGTAGTCGTACGCCCCCAGGCGCATCGCGCCGATGGCGGTCTCCACCGTGCCGTTGCCGGTGATGATGATGACCTCGGGGTAGGTCGGCTCCTCGCGCACGAGGCGCAGGACTTCGAGCCCGTCGAGCCCGGGCATGACGATGTCGAGCAGGGCGACGTCGAACGACTCGGCGCGCAGCGCCGCGAGGGCCGCCTCGCCGTCGCGCACGACGGTGACGTCGTGGCCGCGCGAGGTGAGGAACTGCTCGAGCAATGCGCCGAGCGGTGCCTCGTCCTCGGCGATCAGCAGCTTGATTCGGGTGGAGTCAGTCACGCGGTGTGCTCACCGGGAAGAAGGATGCGGAACGTGCTCCCCGCCCCCACCGCACTGTCCACCTCGATACGCCCGCCGTGTTCGGTGATGATGCCATAACAGATCGAGAGGCCGAGCCCCGTCCCGCGCCCCGGTGCCTTCGTGGTGAAGAAGGGATCGAAGATCTTGGGAAGGTCGGCGCGGGCGATCCCCTGCCCTTCGTCGATGACCTCGGCGATGACCGCCTCATGGCGCGTGATCCCGCGCCGGGTGCGGATGGTGATGGTCCCGTCGACCTCGTCCATGGCGTCGGCGGCGTTGATCATCAGCGCCATGAACACCTGGATGAGCTGCTCCGAGTTTGCCTCGATGGCCGGCAGCTCGGGGTCGAGGAGCGTCTTCAGCTGCAACTTCTTGAAGCGGCGATGGTGCTTGACCAGGAAGATCGACTGCTCGACCACGTCGTTGATGCGCGTCGAGGCCTTGGTGGCCGAGCGCGGGCGCGAGAAGTCGAGCAGCCCGTCGATGATCTTCTTGCAGCGCTGGATCTCGGTGTCGATGATCTTGAGGAACTCGCCGGACTGCGCCGGGACGTCGCACCCCTGCTCGCGCATGTCGTCCAGGCGCAGCCCCAGGCTCTCGGAGCAGGCGGAGATGGTCGCCAGCGGGTTGTTCACCTCGTGCATCACGCCGGCGGCCAGCTGGCCGATGGCGGCGAGCTTCTCCGACTGCGCGAAACGTTCCTGCGCCACCGTCCAGTCGGTGATGTCCTCGCCGATGGTGATGACGTGCGTGGTCGCCGCGTCGGTCAGGCGCATCGGGATCTTGGTGATGCGATAGGCACGCAGCTCGCCCGAGGCGCGCGACTCCATGTTGAACTGCTGGATGCGCCCGGTGCGGAAAACCTCGTCGAACTCGCCGCGCAGCGACTCCGCCGGCGCGCGATGGAGGATCTCGAAGATCGTCCTGCCTAACGCCTGCTCGCGGGAGATCCCCTGCATCCCGGTCTCGCGCTTGCGGTTCCAGGCCTGCACGCGGTACTCGCGATCGATCACGTAGAGGCCCACGGGGAGCGAGTCGACGATCTGCTCCGTGAAGCGCTTCTCCTCGTCGAGCTGCCGCGTGCGGCGCTCGACTTCGCCCTCGAGGTGGCGCATCTGCTCGGCGCGCGACAGTTCGGGGGCGAGCATGTTGGCCACGGTCCCGAAGGCGAGGAGTGCATCGGCCCCCATCGGCGACCCGGGGCGCATCGCGAGCGCCCCCAGGCGGCGCGTGCCGGCCACCAGGCGCCGGACGCTCAGCGTGTCGCGACTTCCCCCTCCGGCCTCGAGCAGCGCGCCCACTTCGTCGGCGGACATCCCCGGCTCTCCGGCACGCATCGAGCAGACCAACCCAGTCGCGCCGTACAGCCAGAGCGCCACTTCGTGCGCCTGGAATGCCGCGTGGAGATGTTCGAGGACATCGGCCGTCTTGGTGACGACGTCTTCGCCAGATGCAAGGCGCACCGCGATGTCGGAGACAACCGCGAGGGGATGCACGGCGGTGCTGACGTCCGAGGGAGCCATGGGAGGTTCGGCGGGGAGGAAGCGAGGGATCGCGGGGGCGTTCATGGATGGGATCGCCTTCGGACACATTGACCGATTAGCCCCCCCTCAGGTAACGCACCCCCCTTTCGCTCCAGTATCGGCCAGAGTGACCGATTTCCCGAATCCCTGTCCCGGCGCCTACCGGATCCCGGTGAGCTGGATGCCGCGCGTGAAGAAGCGCTGCGACGCCAGGAAGGCGATGAGGACCGGGACGAGGGCGCTCACCGCAGCGGCCATCTGGTAGGGCCAGTTGGCGTAGTAGAGCCCGTGGAAGGAGGCGATCCCCACCTCCACGGTGCGCATCTCCATCGACTGAGTGACCACGAGGGGCCAGAGGAACGACTTCCAGGCGTCGATGAAGGCAAAGAGCGCCAGCGTGGCGAGCGCCGGGCGCGCCAGCGGGAGGGCGATGCGCCAGAAGATCGTCCACTCCGACGCGCCGTCGATGCGCGCCGCATCCTCGGTCTCGCGCGGGAGCGAGAGGAAGAACTGCCGCATCATGAAGACCCCCCAGACCGAGACGATCTCGGTCGAGACGAGCCCGGCGACGGTGTCGACGCCCCCCAGCGCGTCGATGAGGAGGAAGCGCGGGATGAGGAGGACGATCCCCGGGATCATGAGCGCACCGAGGTAGGCGGCGAAGACCTTCCCCCGCCCCGCGAAGCGGAAGCGCGCAAAGGCATAGCCCCCTAACGCGCCGGTGAAGGTCTGCCCCACCACCATGCACAGCGCGAGGATCCCGCTGTTGAGGAAGAAGCGGGCGAAGGGGAGCTGCGTGAGCGCGTTGGGAAAGTTGCGCCACTGCGGCGCCGCCGGGAGCAGTGGCGGCGGATACTGGAAGACCTCGAACTCCTCCATGAGCGCGGTCGAGAGCATCCACGCGAAGGGAAGGAGCATCACCCCCGCCAGGAGCAACGCGGCGGCGTAGCCGGCCACCTTCCGACGCCCCGTCACCTCACGCGACATCGTCCCCCCGCCGGTTGAGGACGCGCCACTGCAGCAGCGTGAGGGCGAGCAGGATGGCGAAGAGGATCCAGCTCATCGCCGAGGCGTAGCCCATGCGCCGGAACTCCCAGGCATTCTGGTAGATGCGGTAGACGAGGACGTCGGTGGCGTGCACCGGCCCCCCTTCGGTCATCACGTAGACGAGGGTGAAGACCTGGAACGACCAGATGATCCCCGTGACGAAGAGGTAGATCGTGACGGGACGCAGGAGCGGGACGGTGATGTGGCGGAAGCGCGCCCACGGCGCGGCGCCGTCGAGCGTCGCCGCCTCGTGCAGGTGCGCGGGGATTCCCTGCAGCCCGGCGAGGTAGATGACCATCTGGTAGCCGAGCTGCACCCACGCCGAGACGATCATGACGGCGATGAGCGCCGTCCTGGGGTTGCCGAGCCAGTCGACCGCCGGGAGGTGCACGGCGCGCAGCAGGAAGTTGAGGAGCCCGAAGTCGAGGTTGAACATCCACTGCCAGACGACGGCGATGGCGACGTAGGAGACGACCGTGGGGAGGAAGACGACGGCGCGCAGGACCTTCATCCCGCGCAGCGGCTGGTCGAGGATCAACGCCGCGCCTAACGCCACCGCCATGCTGACGGGGACATAGAGCGCGTAGAGCGCGGTGTTGAGCAGCGCGCGCCAGAAGAGCGGGTCGCGCAGGAGCTCGGCGTAGTTGCCCAAGCCGACCCACGGGCGCGTGGTGCTGAGCAGGTCCCACTCGTGCAGCGAGACCCAGAGCGTGAAGGCGAGCGGCCCCGCCGTGAAGATCAGGAGGTGCAGCGCACTCGGGGCCAGGAAGGCCCAGGCGGCGAGCGTCTCCCGACGGTCGACCGAGCGGCGCTGCGCCGACGCGATCCATCCGGCGGCAGCAATCACCACGGCGGCGCTCCCCCACAGCAGGACGATCGCGAGTATCGCCAGCGGTGCCGAGGGGAGCGGGAGGGTGAGCGCGTCGAAGCGGGAGATCGCGGTCGCGGGGGGAAGCGCCGCCGCAGCCGCCGCGACGTGTGCACGCATCTCCCAGCCGGCGACCAGCGAGGCTGCAGCGATGATCGCCAGTGCGGGGGCGAGGTTCGCGAGCGGTGAGCGGGCGCGTTCCTCCGCCAGCCGCAATACGGCGCGGCGCGCCACGACCGCGGCCGTGAGCGCAGCGAGTGCGAGCCCCAACACCCACGGCAGCGCGCCGCGCCACGGGGCAACGCCCATGGCCACCACACCGACGATGTCCCACGCGTCGGCGTCCTTGATGGGAACGGTCACCGCGGCGCGCCAGAGGCCCGGATGCACGAGCGCGCGATCCTCCGCGTCGAGCGAGCGCACCCCGTGCCCGAGGTAGCGTTCGAGCGCCACGCGCGCCTCGGAGAGCGGGGCGCTGGCGATCACGGTGAACGAGTGCGGTTGCGCTGGCGATGGGGGCGATGCGGGCGATGCCCCGCTCGCGACCAGTTTGCGCGCCTCGTGCGCCGCGAGCGCGTACGCCGTGTGCGAGCGCGTGCGCGCGAGGACACCCATCGAGGCGATCATCCACACGACCAGTGCCGCGACGATCCAGCGAAACGCCGCGCGCGCCACGCGCGCATCGTCGCCCCCCGCCGCCGCGCCGGGCGTAAGGACTGTCGTCATCGGGCGAGGATCTCGTCGAGGCGTCGCGCCACGTCGTGCGCGACCGAGGCCACCGGCTCGTTGCGGATCACGACGCGGTCGATGATGTCCGGGAGTTGCGCCTCCACCTCGCGAAAGCGGGCGATGCGCGCCCCCCACGGGGCGCGACCGGTCGCCACCTGCCGCAGGAACGCCTCCTCCAGTCCCAGCGTGTCGCGCGAGGCGAACTCGCGCTGGATCGCCGGCATCGTCGCCAGCTCCAGCCCTGCCGCGAGGCGCTGGCGTTGTGCATCGGGGCCGGAGAGCGCCGCCGCCAGCTGCACCGCGAGCTTGCGATGCGCGGTGTTGCGCGGCACCGCCCACCCCGAGGCAAAGAGCGGGGTCGCCGCTTCCGCATCGGGGGCGCGCGGGAACGAGACGACGCCCAGCGAGAGCTTCCCCCTCTCCAGTTGCCCGCGGATGTTGGGGATGAGCCAGTGCCCGCTGGGGAGGAGCGCGAGCCGCCCCGAATAGAAGAGCCGCGTCTCGTTCCCCGACACGGCGCGGAAGGCGTTGGGGCGCGGCGCCACGCGGTGCACCGTCGCCAGCGAGGTGAGGAACTCGAGCGATCGCACGGCGGCCGGCGCGTCCAGCGTCCCGGTCGAACGCTTTCCGTCAGGTGCAAGAATGTCGCCGCCCCCGCTCCACACCATCGCCTGCCACGTGTGGAAGCGCCGGTCGACCGCCGTTCCCCACTGGTCCGGCGTCCCGTCGCCGTCGCGATCGATCGTCAGCGCCTTCGCCGTCTGCAGGAAGTCGTCAAAGGTCCACCCGTCGCGCGGATAGGCGACCTTCGCCGCGTCGAACAGCGCGCGGTTGTAGTAGTACACGACCGGCGAGAACCCCTTGGGAAAGGCGAGCACGGTGTCGCCGCGTGCAAACATCCCCAGGACGTTGGGGAAGAAGTCCTGCAGCACGATCCCCGCACGCGCGGCGAAGGGGGCGAGGTCGAGCAGGACCGCGGCGTCGGCGAACGACGGGACGTCGATGCCGTCGAGGAGCAGGACATCCGGCGGCGACCCCGACGCGATCGCCGTGATCACCTTCTCGCGATACTCGGCCTGGTTGCTCACCGGTTCGTTGACGACGCGCACACCGGGGTGCGCCCGTTCGAACGCCTGGATCGCCGGGAGGTCGAGCAGGTTCTCCTGTGGCGACTGCCATGACGTCATGCGCAGGACGACCTCGTCACTCCCCTTCCCGCCGCACGCGGCGAGGAAGATGGCGAGCGCCGCGCCCGGGAGGGCGCGTGCGGCGAGGCGCAACGACGGTCCCGGGTTCACGCGCCGCGCCCGGCGAGTCGACCGGCCGCGTCGAAGACCAACGCCTCCGACGACCGGAGCGTGACCCCCACGACGTCGCCGATCTCGGGGGGACGACCGCCCGCCATGCGAAGGGTGGCGTCCTCGCCCGCGGCGAGGCGGACGTGCACGATGGTTTCCGGGCCGAGCGGCTCGACGAGGGTCACCTCGCCGCGAGCGCCGTCGTCAGGTGCAACGAGCGCCAGGTGCTCGGGGCGCACGGCGAGCGTCGCCGCCGGCATCGATGCCGCGGTGACCGCGAGCGTCCACGCCCCGGCGAACGAGCGACTGTCGCCGGCATCAACCACGCGCCCGCGAAAGCGATTGATCGTCGGCGAGCCAACGAACGATGCCACGAAGAGCGTCGCCGGTTGGTGATAGACCTCGAGCGGCGGCGCGAGCTGCTCGACGCGCCCCTGGTGCATGACGGCGACGCGCTGCGCCATCGTCATGGCCTCGACCTGGTCGTGCGTGACGTAGATCATCGTCGTCCCCAGGCGCCGGTGCAGGCGCACCAGTTCGCCGCGCGTCTGCGCGCGGACCTGGGCGTCGAGGTTGGAGAGCGGCTCGTCGAAGAGGAAGACGGCGGGCTCGCGCACGATGGCGCGGGCGAGGGCGACGCGCTGCCGCTGGCCGCCGGAGAGCTGTGCCGGCCGCCGATCGAGGAGCTCCCCGATCCCTAACGAGTCGGCCACGCGCGACGTCCGCTGCGCGATCTCCCTGGGGTCGACGCGCCGCATGCGGAGGCCGAAGCCGATGTTCTCCCGCACCGAGAGGTGGGGATAGAGCGCGTAGTTCTGGAAGACCATCGCGATGTCGCGGTCGCGCGGAGCGAGGTCGGTCACGTCGCGTGCGCCGATGAGGATGCGCCCGGCGGTCGGCGTCTCGAGCCCGGCGATCATGCGCAGCACCGTCGTCTTCCCGCAGCCGGAGGGGCCCACGAAGACGGCGAACTCGCCGTCCGCCACCTCGAGCGAGACACCGTCGACGGCGGCCGCGCTCCCGCCCTCGAAGCGCTTGGCGACGTCGGTGAGCCTAACGCCAGCCATGCGGGCTCCCCTCGGCGTGCTGCACGGTGAGCACGCGTGGTGCGTCGTCGCCCAGCGTCACCGTCGGCGTCCCCGCGGCGTTGGCAATGGTGACGGTCAGCGATTCCCCGCCCTGTCGCTGCAGCGTGTATCGCGCCGGCGCGTCCGCCGAGTCGCGCCGCATCTCGAGCGAGAGACGCGACGTCCCGATGCGAACCCCCTCCACGCGGGCCTCGCGCCACTCGGGGGGCCACTGCGGGGCGAGCGTGCAGCGATGCGCACTGGCCATCGGTTGGATTCCCAGCATACCCTGCATGAAGGGGGCGATGGCCATGGCGGCGGACCAGGCCTGGTCGGGACAGATCCCGGCGGCGCCGCCGGTGTCGCCGTCGAGCACCTCGTCAAAGGCGCCGCGCTCGCGCCGGAACGCGCACGCCGCGACGGAGGCGAGGTGCCGCCACCCCGCGCGCGCGTCGCCGCGCCGATACGACGCGAGCGACGCCCACCCGGTGTAGAGCGGCCAAACGGCGCCGAAATGGTAGCCCCGCGGACGGTATCGCGCATCGGTGCCGGCGATCATGCGCACCCCCCACGGCGGGGCGAAGTCGGGCGAGGCGAGGGCCTGCACGACCGCGTCGCCCCCCGGGGTGTCGTCCACGCCAAGCAGCACGGGGACCGCGGAGAGCGCCGTGAGATCGGCGACCGGCTGTCCCTTGTCCGACAGCTGCAGCAGCACGCGCCCGGTCGCCGCGTCACGCAACCTCGCCTCGAAGGCGCCTTCGGCCGCGGCGCGCGCCCGGGTCGCGCGACCGGCCAGGTCGCGATCGCCCATCGCATCGGCGAGCGGCACCAGGCGCCGCAGCGCATCGATCCAGATCGCCGCCACGTACGACGTCACCGCGCCACCGCCTAACGGTCCGGACTCCACCCAACCGTGGCCGACCCCGAGGTTCTCCGGCAGGCCATCGCCGTCGCGGTCGTGGGAGACGACGAAGGCACAAGCGGCGCGCACCCGGTCCCACAGCGCGCGCACCGTGGCCAGGTCGCCCGTCCACTCGGCGTACGCCGTCACGAAGCGCAGCCAGAGCGGGGTCGAGTCCGCGGCGTCGTAGTGCGCCACCCCGCTCGTCGTGACTTCGTGCGCAATCTTGCCGGTCACGTCGGCAGTGGCGGCGAGGAACTCGAGCGCGATGCGCGCCTCGTCGAACATTCCCGCGGCCAGGAGGGCGTCACCACTCCAGCAGGCGTCGCGTCCGAAGAACCAGGCGTAGCCGGGACGCGAGTCGCCCCATCCCGGGCGCGACGCGGCGTATCCCGCCACAAGGCCAGTGCCAACGCCCGGCACCTCGACCACGGACGCCGCGAGCCGCGCCTTGGCCCACTCCCACGCCTCGTTGAGCTCCGCGGATGGTGTGGCGACGCGCACCGTCGTCAGCCGCCGCTCGGTGTCGCGACGCGCCCGGTCGGCCCGCACGGCGTCCAGCGGCGTGCGGGCGAGCGCGGCCCACTCCCCTTCGAGCGCGGCGCCACTCCCGGTCGACGCCACCGCCGCCAGGCGCAACCCACCGCCGGCGCGCCCAACGGCCCGCAACAGCGGCGCGATGGGATCGTCCGTGCACGTGAGTTCCGCCGCGCCATCCACCGCGAGCCGCACCGAGGCACGCCCCTCGACGGCACAGACCGACACGCTCCCCCGATTGTCGGCGTCATGGCGCACCGACGCGGCCAGGGGCTGAAGCGCATCACCCGGAAAGGGCCACTGCAGTCGCAGGCGAAGCGACGCCTCGAGGGTGAGCACACGGTCGCGCGCCGCTTCGAGCGGCGTCACGTCGAGATGGATGATCGCGCGCTCCGCGTCCGAGGCGACGACCTCGCGCCACAGGCCGCCGCTCTCGTCGCGCAGCGTGCGCTCGATCGCCCCGGGCGTCACCCGCACCGAGGTCGCATGCAGGGGCGCACCGTCGACCGTCAGCCGCAATCCCTCCGAGACGATGCACAGCGGATGGATCCAGCATTCGCGCACGCCGCTGCTCTCGTCGCCGACCACCAAGGACCGCCACCCCGCGATCGTGAAGGGAGCACCGTCGCGCGCCTCGCCGCCCATGTGCAGCACAGCGCCAACAGGCGCGTTCGCGGGATGCAGCACGAGCGGGGACGCACCTCCGCACGTGGCGACCGCCGGCGCACCGGGGCGTGGCCACGCCGTCCGTCGATCGGCTACCCGGATGCGCGCCGGATCGAGAGAGGCTATCGCGTTCTGCAGGTATCGGTCGCGCTGCGCCGCCAACTGCTGGTCGCGCGCGGCGAGGACGACGTTCGCGCCGAGGCAAAGGATGCAGCCGTCGCCCACGTCATACTCCCACGCCACCGCCGTCGCGGCATCGAGCCGCACGTAGGCACGATCGACGGCGACCACGCGTGCGCTCGGCCAGTGGGGGGCGCGGAAGAACGTGCGGGAGACCGATTCTCCCTCGGTCGCCCGCCACGTGAACGTCCCGCGCTGCAAGCCGTCGAACAGCGGGTGCTCGCCCCACCCCTGCGCCCCGCGGATGTGCGGATAGTCGGGCCACTCGCGGAAACCGTCGTCCCAGAGTGGGTCGTCGTCGTGTCGCCAGGCCGCGATCCGTTGCAGCTGCGGTGACTCGTCAGGCGCGCCGAGCGAGCGGGCGAGCGGTGTCGTGAGCGCGGTGAGGAGGAGGCGTCCGCCACCTGCAATCCACCCGGCCAGCGCGTCGCACCAGGCCGCGGGGAGCACGGGAACGCCTGCGCCAGCGTGGCACCAGGCGACGTCGTCGTCGCCAGGGGCAGGCGGCGCCACCTCATCGAGGACGTGCAGCGCGTGCCGCCATCCGCTCGCCCGCACCCACTCCACCGCCGCCCGCGCCTCGGGATCGCCCCCCGTGTCCCACCCTGGCGGTACGACGAGGACGAGGCGCATCAGCGCGGGATGACGATCGGTTCGCCCAGGCGCGCCATGCGCAATTGGTCGTTGGCCGTCACCGTCACATATCCCCCATCGAGCCGCACCGCGAGATCGATCCCTGCCACGCGCACGCCGCGCAGCTCGAACGAGTCGAGTTCCATCGGGATCGGGTCGATCACGATCGCGTCGTCGCGCACGCGCACGCCGCACGCGTACTGGATGATGAGGTCGGCCACCCACGAGTGCTGGTAGTCGTCGATGCCGCGATACACGGACGCGGCCCCTGTGAACGGGTTGTAGTGCTCGAAGCAATTGGGGCGATCGAGGTCCCCTTCGTGGAACATCATGCGCACAAAACGCGGAAGGAAGGCGCCTGCCGCCGCGCGCAGCCGCGGGTGCGCGACATCGCCCCAGCGGCCGAGTGCCTCCATGATGTGCGAGTTGGTCATCGGCCAGACGCGCCCGTTCCACGGGCAGACGTGCCGCTTCCCCTTCCACTCGGCGATCGCGTTGAACAACGGATCGTCGAGCGCCGATGACGGGACAGGATACTCCGTCCAGAAGCGCGCCGGATCGAGGAGGTTGCGCTCCAGCCCCGCCACGTGTTCCTCCGTCGCGAGGTCGGTGAAGTACGGATAGAAGCAGACCGCCGCCGCGACGCGCGTGCGCTGCATCGTGCGCGGGTCCACGTCGGAGAACATCCCCTGCTCCGCGTCCCACATCACCTCGCGCACGGCGCGCGCGCTTCGCGCCGCCAGCTCGCTCCAGCGCGCCGACTCGTCAGGCACGCCGGCCCGTGCCGCGATGCGCTGCAGGGAGCGGTACAGCGCGTAGGCGTAGACGGTGACGTCGATCCCCTTCAGGCGAATGCGGTTCTCCCACCCGTAGGCATCGGCCTTGTCGTCCACCGCCTGGTAGCGCGACATGTACTCCTGCCCCGTCTCATACTGGTCGACGACGTCGATCATCCCCGTGGCATCGGCGTCGCGCGTCGAGACCAGCCAGTCGGCATGTTGCGCCAGCTTTGGGTACAGCTCGGCGACGAAGGGATCGTCCGGATGCACCGCGTCGAGCGCCAGCAGTGCGTCGCCCCAGTTGGCGTGGTAGAAGTCGGTCCCCTGCAGGTGATTGACGTAGATGCGCCCGTTGAGCGCCCCGTCCGGCTTGATGTGATCGAAGATCGTCCGCAGCACGCCGCGCGCATGCGACGGGTCGCGCATCCAGCGCAACTCGCGGGCATGACACTGCGCGCTGTACGTGATGGGCTCGTGGAAGAAGCCGATCCCCTCGCACACCGTCGGCCAGCGATAGTTGCCGACCCCGGGCTGGATGCTGTTGAGCCAGAGTCCGTACCAGCGGTACCAGTAGTAGCGCTCGAGATACGGATCGGAGCAGCTGAACGACGGGACGCCGGCGAAGAAGTCGCGCCACCGCCGGCGCGAGGCCCGGGCCAGCGGCATCGACGCGGCCGCGCGCGGCGCGGAGGCGTGATGGGCAGCGCCCGCGCTCGCGCCGATCGCCTCCGTGGAGAGCGGCGTCGGTGCGCCGCGAGCGGAAACGATGCGCGACGCCAGCGGCGTTGCCCCGCGCCCGCCCCGCAGCGCATCGTCGGCCGCCGTCAGCCGCAAGGCGAAGGCGAACGTCGCCTCGGTTGCCTGGCGTGGGAGCGCCGTGTGCACCGCCCCGTACAGCAGCCCGGTCGGGTTGATCCCCTGCAACCGCACCGCCTTCGGCAGCGACTCGGCCTCCCACTGCTCGGCGAAGGGCGCCAGCCGCCAGTGCGGCTGCAACGCGCTCCGCTCGCTCAGCGTCGCCGACCAGCTCGTGGCGTCGCCGATCGCCGCGAGCTCCATGCGCGCGCGAAACGGGACCTCGCGCCGGTCGCTGGCGGTGCGGATCCAGGAGAGCGAGCCGGTCCATCCAACGGTGCGCAGCTCCAACAAGGCCGTGTCCTGGATCGTCCACGCCACCGCATGCCACGACACGGGGGCCGGCGATCGCACCGCCCACTCGCTCGCGAAGACCCCTCCCGGCTGCACCGAGCGGATCTCCGTCGCCGTCGCCCCGCCGGGGAGGTCGTATTCGACCGTCAGGTCGGCCGGGGTCCAGCGACGCGAGCGCGCGACGAGCGGGACTTCGCGCCCGTCGTGGTCGAGGATCGTGACGGTGTAGAGCGGCCCCACCGCGTACTGGTAGATCTGGGCGTCATCCCAGAACCCCGGCGCGTCGAGCCAGGTGGGAAACGGCGGGGCGAAGATGATCCCGTCGCCACAGCCCAGGTACCATTTGTCGCCTCGCGCGAGCGCCTCGATGGGGTCCATTGCGCCGTCGCCTCGTCAGGCGAGCCTGGCGACTTCGGCGAGGATCTCGGCGTTGTCGCGACGATGCCCCGGATGCTCCTCGACGTGCACCCAGCGCAGGATCCCGGCCTTGTCGACCAGGAAGTAGGAGCGGTTGGCGACAAAGGTGGGGAGCAGGACGCCGTACGCCGTGGACACCTCGCGCCGCAGGTCGCTCAGCAGCGTCACCGGCATTTCGTACTTTGCCTTGTACTCGCGCAGCGACGGGACGTTGTCCACGCTGATCGGGAAGACGACGACGTCCTGGCCGCCGAACGCCTCGTAGTCGTCGCGAAACGAGCACATCTCGGTGGTGCACACCGAGGTGAAGGCGGCGGGGAAGAAGGCGAGGAGGACGTTCTGCTTCCCGCGGAACGACGAGAGCGTGACGGGCTCGCCGGCGGTGGACGGGAGGGTGAAGTCGGGGGCGGCCTCGCCAACGGCGGGGACGCGAAGCGTGGTGCTCGACGACATGTGCGGGCGGAGTGCAGGGTGAACGGCCGGGGGCAAGCTACGGAGCGCCCAGAGGGCGGGCAAGCAATGCCAACGGGGCTTGGCGCGGCGCATGGTGTCCGGTTCGCCTTGCGCCTGTTGGCGTTCGCGTCGCCTCAACTCCATGTGCGCGCCGCCAGTTCCACCAACTACCCCGTCCGGCGCGCGCCTCCCACGCCCGACGTCGCCAGCCGTCGCGCATCCAACCCGACGATGCCGAGGACTCGCCCAAAGCGCGGATCGCTGCGCAGCAGGTCGAACAGGGGCGAGGCCATCGACTCCTGCGCAAAGAAGTCGTCACGCGCCGCCGTGGCCCACGTGAGCGCATCGATCGCCCAATCCCTGTCGCCCAGCCCGAGATAGACCTTGGCCAGCGCCGGATAGACGCCGGGGCGACGCGTGTCGCGCTCCAATCCGGCCACGATCGACTTCGCCTCCGACGTACGCCCAGCCTTCGCCAGCGCGTAGCCTAACGATCCGAGCACTGCGGGCGACTCGGCGTCATCGCCACGAATCGACTCCAGCACGCCAACCGCCTCGCCGGCGCGCCCTGCCTGCAGCAGCACGGTGGCCATGGCAAGTCGCGCCGACGGCGAGGTCGAGTCGCGCGCGAGCGCGACGCGCATCGTCTCCTGCGCCGCCGCATGGTTGCCGGCGATTCCCTGCGCGACGGCCAGCATCCGCGCCGAGTTGCCGCCGCCGGCGCGCCGCGACGCCTGTTGCAGCCACCGCTCGGCGGCGGCGACATCGCCGTTGGCGAGGTGGTTCATTGCCAGCCACTGCATCGCCGTGACGTTGGACGAGTCGAGTGCGATCGCGCGCTCCAGCGCGCTGCGCCCTTCGGCCCAGCGCCATTCGAGCATGTGGATGTTCCCCAGCGCCGCGTAGGCGGCCGAACTCGTCGAGTCGAGCGCGAGGGCGCGCTGCGCGGCAAACGTCGCCTTGTCCAGCGCATCGGCGCGCGCGCTGGCCGACGCGACGGGGAGGATCGAGTACGCCTGCGCCAGCTCCGCGTACGCACGCGCGAAGGCGGGATCGCGATTCACCGCCGACTCGAACGACGTGACCGCCTGCGCCAGCGACTCCGGCGTGCGCTGCGTGAGGCGATAGTGCCCGCGCAGGTAGTCGTTGTAGGCATCCGGGTCGCGCGCGCCAGTGACGTCGAGCGTGGCACCGGCTCCGGCGTTCACGTCGCTCGAGACCGCGGCCGCGATCTGCGAGGCAATGTCGGCCTGCACGGCGAGCAGGTCACCAGTGGGGCGCTCGTACACCTGCGACCACGCGCTGAAGCCATCGCGCGCCGTCACCAGGCGCACCGCCACGCGAATGCGATCGCCGTTGCGCTGCACCGTCCCCTCCAGGAGGTACGGGACGCCGAGTCGCCGCGCGACCTCCGCGGTGGAACCACCCGCCGCCTGCGCCGCCGCCGAGGCGCTGCGCGATGCGACTCGAAGGCCCGGTACGCGCGACAGGGCGCTCGTGATCTCGTCCGACATCCCGAGCGCGAGATAGGCGTCGGAGGAGTCGGGGGAGACGCTCACCATCGGCAGCACGGCGACCCCGGGCGGGAGCGCCGCATCCAGCACCGCCGGCGACGTCGCGGCACCGGCGGCAGCGCCTCCCCTCCCCTTCAGCGCCACGAGCGTCGCGACCACGGCCACGATCACCGCGGCTCCGCCGATCCACCACCCCAGTGACGAATGGCGCGCCGGACGCGCCAGCGCCCGCACCGAGGACGACGAGACCGCCCCACTCACCACCGCCGGATCGTCGAGCACTGAGAGAATCGCACCGGCGTCCTGCGGGCGGTGCGCGGGATCCTTCTCCAGGCAGCGCATCACCAGGTCGGCGAGCGCGGCCGGCGTCGTCGGTCGCAGGCGGTTGAGCGCCTCGGGGGCCTCCACGAGGTGCGCCTGCATCGTCTCCCGCACCCCCCGCCCGGCGAACGGGACCTGCCCGGCAAGCATCTCGTACGCCATCACCCCCAGCGCATAGAGATCGGCGCGGTGATCGGTCGTCGGGTCGCTCGCCACCTGCTCGGGCGCCATGTAGGCCGGCGTCCCCAGCGAGATCCCGGCGCTGGTCAGCGTCCCGTGCGGGTGATCCTTCCGCGACCGCGCACTCGCCACGGCCTTTGCCACCCCGAAGTCGGCCACGATCGCCGCACCGCCGGCGAGCAGGACGTTGTCCGGCTTGATGTCGCGGTGCACGATCCCGCGCTCGTGCGCGAAGGCGAGCGCGCGCGCTACGTCGCGCAGGATGCTCACCGTGAGCGGGACCGAGAGCGCCCGCCCGCTCGTCAGGCGCGCGCGCAGCGACTCCCCTTCGACGAACGGCATGACGAAGTACGGGAGCCCCTCCGCATCGCCAGCTGCAATCACTCCCACGATGTTGGGGTGCTGCAGGTTGGCCGACGTCAGGACCTCGCGGCGGAACCGCTCGCGCGACAGCCCCTCGGCGATGTCCTCCCGCAGCACCTTCACCACCACGTCGCGCGACAGCGACCCCTCGTGCGCCACGAAGACCCGCGACATCCCGCCGCCGCCGATCTCCCGGTCGATGCGATACGCGCCGCCGAGCGCGCGCTGCACGCGCTCGGCGACGCTGTCGGTGCCGGTGGGGGGCGAAGGGGGATTCGTCATGGTGTCCTTCTTCGACACCCGTACGGCGCCAAGGGATTGCCGGATTCCAATCGCGCCGGCGGCGCCGCGTGTCGGGGTTCGACCGCTGGAGCTATCCCGGTGAACCGCGACAGATTCCCCACACGCACACGCGCCCCCCGATCGCGTAGATCGAAGGGCGCGCGAGCAAATGTCAAACGGCGAGCGCGACGGCAAGAACCGTCGCCACACACGACGATGGAGCGGAGGGGAATCGAACCCCTGACCTCATGCTTGCAAAGCACGCGCTCTCCCAACTGAGCTACCGCCCCGGTGCACGGGGCAATATATCCGACCGACCGCAGCCGAGGAAACCGCAATGATCCCCGCTGGCCAGAGCCTCACGGTCCGCTGCCAGTTCTGCCAGACCTGGAACCGTGTCGATGGGAGTCGCGCCGCCGAGCGCCCCAAGTGCGGCAAGTGCGCGCGCTTCATCCTGCTCGACCGACCGTTCATCCTCTACGAAGACACCTTCGAGCGGACCATCCGCGAGTCCGAGCTTCCGGTCTTCGTCGACTTCTACGCCGACTGGTGCGGCCCCTGCAAAATGATGGCGCCCGCGGTGGACGAATTGGCCGCGCGCAACACCGGCAAGGCGCTCGTCGCCAAGCTCAACACCGACCAGGCGCCGCAAACGTCGGGGGCGTTCAACATCCGCGGCATCCCGACCAGCATCGTCTTCAAGGGCGGACGCGAGGTGGCGCGCCAGAGCGGGGCGCTCCCGCTCGCCGGGTTGGAGCAGCTCCTCCAACAGGCGCGAGGCGACGTCGCCTAACGTGTTGCGGTGCAAGCACTCACGCAACGCCGGCTGTACCGGTTCCGCAGGCTCATTTACATCACGCCGACCTACGATCGCCATGCCGCACCGCCCGAATTCTCCGCTCGCTCCCGCGCTCGCCCCCGAACTCGCACCCGCACTCGCTCCCGTCGAGCGCCGGTCGTTTCTGGCTCGCGTCGGCGCCGGCCTTGCCGCATTCTCGGCGGCCGTGGCAGCGCCGTCCGTCGTGCTGGCACAACCCGGCTCACCCGAGCGGGCGCATGCGCAGGGGAGCGACTTCCGCCCCGCGCGCCACGCGCAGGACGACTGGTTCGATCAGCTCCCCGGGGTCCACCGCTTCTTCTTCGACGCCACCTCCCCCACCGGCGCGGGCGACGCAATCACCTTCGCCAGCAACTTCTACGTCGCCAACAAGTCGGGCTACGGGCTCGAGGCGAAGGACCTGGCGGTCGTGATTTGCCTCCGTCACTGGGCCACCCCCTTCGCCTTCTCGGACGAGATGTGGGCGAAGTACGGCCCCGCGCTCGCCGAGCGCATCAAGTTCACCGATCCCAAGACCAAGGCGGCGCCGACCACGAACGTGTACCAGGCGGACGACTACGGAATGCTCCTCACCAACCGCGGAACGACGCTCGACGCGATGGTGAAGCGCGGGACGCACTTCGCGGTGTGCGACATGGCCACACGCGCCTTTGCCGGCATCGCCGCGGCCAAGACGGGTGGCAAGGCGGAGGAGATCTACCAGGAGCTCAAGGCGACCGCGGTCGCAAACTCGCACTTCATGGCCGCGGGGATCGTCGCCGTGAATCGGGCGCAGGAGCGGGGGTACTCGCTGCAGTACATCGGGTAACGGCGGACGGGAGGCGGGGCGCAACACCGCACAAGCGAGAGGGCCCGGAGATCACCTCCGGGCCCTCTCGACTTCCGCGAGTGAAGCGAACCCGCTGGCTATTCGTGCGCCGGCAGCGGCTCCATCGTCTTCGCGTCGACCGGCACCTGCATCTCGTCACGATGCTTCGAGGTCATCCACACCACGCGCATGCGCGGGAAGGCGTCCATGAAGCTGAGGTAGCAGAAGCCCCACAGCCCGAGGTAGCCGATCGTCGTCCCGATCTCCCAGATGCCGAAGGGCGCCGAGGTGACGGTCTGCACGTAGATCGGCGGGTAGATCTCGAGGTAGCGATGGATCCAGATGCCGAGCATCGAGCACGCGGCGAAGAAGCCCATCGTCGGCGTGAAGAGCTTCGGCGCCTTGCCGAGGAGGCCGAAGAACGGCGCCCCAAAGACCAGGAACGCGACCGAGACGCTCAGGTTGGTCCAGGGCTGGATGAGCGTGAGGCGCAGGCGGTGAGTCTCCTCGCCCCAGTTGCCGTACCAGATGACCAGGAACTGAGAGAAGGTGAGGTAGCCCCAGAACGCGGTGAAGGCGAAGCAGAGCTTGCCGATGTCATGGAAGTGCGAGTCGGTGATGACGTCCTCAGCTCCCATGTAGTTGCGCCACCAGCGCACGAGGAGCGAGAAGCACATCAGCATGACGAGCCAGCCGCCCATGAACACCTGCCAGCCGTACATCGTCGACTGGAAGTGGTAGTCCATCGACATCGACAGGTCCCACGCCAGGATCGTCCAGCCAAAGCCGAAGATCAGGGCGAGGAAGACGGCGAGCTTCCCCTGGAGCGAGTGCGTCGAGTGCATCTCGCGACGCTCCTCGCCAAAGCCGCGGCGCATCCCCTCGCGCAACCCCTTCGCCCACCCTGCGCCCCACTCGGGGAGGAGGCCGACGTCCACGCGCACCGACGTGTAGATGTACCAGACGCTCAGTGCGGTGATCAGGCCGAAGACGAAGATGTCGCGCGCGACGAAGAAGGTCGGCTCGAGCCACTTCGCCTTCTCGGGGATCGTGATCGTCTCGTGGGTCCACGGGAAGATGTGCCCCTTCCCGGCGAACAGCGTGACGAGCAGAAGGACGAACGCCACCGGGAGGAAGGCGACGAACCCTTCGATGAGGCGGATCACCGCGCGCGACCAGCGCGCCGTGGTGATGCGCTGCACCGCGGCGAACATCACCGCCGCCGACGACGGGATGGTGAAGTACAGCCAGTTGACGTGGAAGGCCTGCCAGGCGCGGTCTTCACCCATCGCCGCGCCGGCGATGAAGATGCCGAACCCGATGACCGCCAGGACGAGCGAGATCGTCTTGAGGTTCTTCGGGACCGGCTTGGCCTGGATCATCTTGACCAGGTCCTGCCGGGACGGCGTGTGTGCTCCGTGATGTGCGCTCACTCGTGTTCTCCCGATTTCGCGGGCTGCGCCGCCCCTTCAGTCGTCGTCGATTCCGCCGGCTTGGCTTCGGCCGGGCGCGCCGTCACACCGGACGTCCCGTACAGCGACGCCGGCACGTGCGGCACCCAATGGTTAGGACCCAGCTCGGTAGCGCCCGGGACCTTGTCCCCATTCACGCCAGGCAGGGCGATCGGCCCGGTCGCGAACTTCACGTCGGTCACCTTCCCCTGCAGCGCGCGGACGTAGTTGACCACGTCCCAGCGATCCGACTCCTCGATGCGGTTGTACGGGGGCATGAGGCCGCGACCGTTCCGCATCATCCCGAAGATGTACCCGTCGGTGCGGTTCTTGGTCATGTCCATCAGCAGGTTGATCGGGGGGACGCCATAGCGCATGGCCTTCCCCATCCCGTCGCCCTTGTCGCCATGGCAGACCGCGCAGTTGATCTGGTAGTACTTGTGCCCGTTGGCCAGCGACGCCTCGGTCACGGGCGTCGGGTTCTGCGCCAACATCCCGATCGTGTCGATCTGGAACGGCAGGTTCGTGTACGAGACCTGCATCGCGCTGACGGCGGTCCCCGAGCGCGGCACCGACCCCTGCGGCGCTCCGCGCACCGTCTTGAGGATCGAGTCCTGCTCCCAGGTGGTCACCATGGGCATGCGCTTGAAGTCGGTGAACCACTCGCACGCCGTGAGCGAGAGGATCGCCGGGGCCGCGATGGCCAAACGTCGCACAGCAGGCGTCACGGTCATCGAAATCTGGTTGAGTCGTCGCATCACGATTCCCCCCGCACGTCGACCGCGCCGAACTTGCGCAGCGTCGCTTCGGCTTCCTTGAGGCGCTCCGGCGCGGCCTCGACGTAGATGCCGTAGTCGCCGTGCGTGAAGCGCGGGTCGAACCCGGTGGTCGCCGTGATCTTCGGGATCTTCGAGTTGATGAACATCGCCGCCACGGTCGTGAGCGCCCCGACCAGCACCATCACCTCGAAACCGATGATGGTGTACGGGATCCAGCTCGCGATCGCCTTGCCGCCCACGACGAGCGGCCAGTACTCGGACGTCCAGACCGGGATCCAGTACCCGAACGTCACGCCGAGGAGACCGGCAATGAGCGTGTAGCGCCGCACCGGCGACATCGGCGGCTCGAGCGCATGCTCGATCTCGTGCCGGGGCGTCGGCGTGTACACGGTGAAATCGTACTTGGCCTTCTTCAGCGCGACGATCGCGTCGCACGTGGCGTCGATCTCGCGAAACGCTGCTACCAATCCGCGGCGCATCAGTCGAATTCTCCCGGCGTTTCCGTGCCATAGGGGAGGTGGTGCCCTTCCGTATCGAGCCCGTGCCCGCGCGCATGGCTGCGCAGCTTGGGCGGGACGATTTCCTTCACCTCAGCGATCGCGACCACCGGCAGCTGCTTGATGAAGAGGAGGAACCACATGAAGAACCAGCCGAACGACCCGACGAGGATCGCCATGTCGACCCAGCTCGGCGCATACGTCCCCCACTGCCACGGCTCGAACTCATGCGAGAGCGAGGGGACGATGATGACGAAGCGCTCGAACCACATCCCGATGTTGATGAAGATCGAGAGGATCCACAGCCAGCTCGGGTTGCGGCGCAGCTTCTGCGAGAAGAGCGAGAGCGGGAAGATCATGTTGCACGTCAGCATGATCCACGCGGCCCACCACCACTCGCCGAAGACGCGGTTCCAGAAGTAGTCCTGCTCGACCTTCACGCCGGAGTACCAGGCGATGAAGAACTCGATGAGGTAGGCGCATCCGACCACCATCGACGTGAAGAGGCAGAGCTTGGCCGCCGCGTCGAGGTGGTTGATCGTGACGAAGTGCTGGAGCTTGAAGAACTTCCGGATGGGGATGATGATCGTGAAGACCATCCCGATCCCCGAGAAGATGGCGCCGGCGACGAAGTAGGGCGGGAAGATCGTCGCGTGCCACCCGGGCGTCAGCGCCATCGCGAAGTCGAACGACACGACGGAGTGCACCGAGAGCACCAGCGGCGTGGAGAAGGCCGCCAGGAACAGGTACATCTTCATGAAGTGACGCCACTCGGGCTCCGAGTTCCGCCACCCTAACGACAGCACCGCCAGGATCCGCTTGCGCAGCGGGTTGGTCTCGCGGTCACGCAGCACCGCGATGTCCGGGATGAGCCCGACGTAGAGGAAGGTCGACGAGACCGTGAGGTACGTCGAGATGGCGAAGACGTCCCACACGAGCGGCGACTTGAAGTTCGGCCACAGCAGGCGCCAGTTGGGATACGGCACCAGCCAGAAGAACTTCCACGGGCGCCCGATGTGGATGATCGGGAAGAGCCCTGCCGTCATGACCGCGAAGACCGTCATCGCTTCCGCGCATCGATAAATCGTCGTGCGGAAGCCGGCGCGGAACAGGAAGAGGATGGCCGAGATCAGCGTCCCGGCGTGGCCGATGCCGACCCAGAAGACGAAGGTGATGATGTAGACGCCCCACATCACCGGCGGCGCATAGCCCGCGTTGCCGAGCCCCCAGTAGATCTGGTAGATCCACGTCGAGGCCCCCACGAGGAAGAGCGCCACCGCCACACCAAAGGCGGCAAACCATCCCTTGGTGGGCTTGAGCGTCCCGATGATGTCGTTGTCGACCTGCTCGTAGTCCCGGACCCCCGGGAGCTGCACGTCGGCCGAAGCGATGTTCGGCCGCAGCGGTTCAGCGAAAGAGGCCATTACGCGGCACCTCCCGCCGGATGATTGACGCGCTTCAAGTAGACCACCGCGGTGTAGGTACTCAGTTCCTCGAACACGTGGTAGGCGCGGGCATCGAGCGCCGCCTTCGCCACCGACCAGTTCTCGTCGGCCGCGTCACCGAAGACGATGGCCTTCGACGGGCACGCCTGCGCGCACGCCGTCGTGAACTCGTCGGCCTTCAACTCGCGTCCTTCGACCTTCGCCAGGTTCTCCGCCTCGCGGATGCGCTGCACGCAGAACGAGCACTTCTCCATGACGCCCTTGCCGCGGACGGTGACGTCCGGGTTGAGCTGCAGGTGCAACGGCTCGGGGAAGGCGTACTGACGGCGCTCCTTCTCGCCGTACCCGTGCCAGTTGTAGTAGCGCACCTTGTAGGGGCAGCCGTTGGAGCAGTAACGCGTCCCGACGCAGCGGTTGTAGACCTGGACGTTGAGGCCGTCCGGCGCGTGGTACGTCGCATACACCGGGCACACCGGCTCGCACGGGGCGTTGCCGCAGTGCTGGCACATCATCGGGACGAAACGCGCCTCGAAGTCGGTCCCGCCGTCTTCCCCGCCCTCGAAGTAGCGCTCGATGCGGATCCAGTTCATCTCGCGCCCCTTCAGGATGTTCGCGCCGGGACGCGTATCCCAGGCGCTGTCATCCGAGGCCGAGCCCGGACGCAGCGAGCGGCCCTGCCAGCGCGCGCCCACCGTCGGGATGTTGTTCTCGGCATAGCACGCCGTGACGCAGGCCGAGCACCCCGTGCACCGGGCGAGATCGATGGTCATCGCCCAGCGGCGCTTGGCCATCCCGCTCCAGTGCTTGGGGTCGTACATCCCCTTGTCCTTCGCCGTCGAGTCGACGAGGTCACCCTGCGCATCACCCGCCACGGGCGAGCGAAGTCCGGGGAGGAACTCGTGCGACGCGTCGCCGGGGAACTTGTGCTCTTCTTCCTTGAAGCGGCCGGCGATGAGGTCGGCGACCGTGATCGCCTGCGCGATCCCGCGCCCGTGCTGGCGCGCCGACCCTTCCGTCGTCACCAGGTCCGAACGATCGCCCGACTTGCTGACCTTCGCCTTCGCCTGCGTGAGCGCGAGCGCACCGCCGGCGTTGAACGTTCCGCCTAACGCGCCCAGCGCATTGACGCCGATGTCCTTCGAGTAGCGGCCGTAGGCGGTGTGCCCCTGCCCCAGCGCCACCGCAACGGTGTCCTGCCGAATGCCAAGGTAGATGAAGGCCGGCGCGGTGATGCTCCCCGCCGCCGTCTGCACCGTCACGTGATCGCCCGCCACCACGCCGAGCTTCTTCGCCGTCATGGGGTGCAGCTCGATCCACGACTGCCAGACCACCTTCGCGACCGGGTCCGGGAGTTCCTGCAGCCACGGCTTGTTGGCCCCGGCGCCGGTGCCGAGCACCGCGTGCGGGTACGTGACCAGGAAGTATTCGCCGTCACCCGCGATCGCCGCCGGCGCCTCCGCCGAGAGCGCGACCTTCGCCGTGGGCGACGTGCGCTGGGCGATGCTGCCGTTGGCCATCCCGTTCGTGAGCGCCTGCGTGAAGGTCGCCGTGCCGCCGGGGAAGTTCGACGAGAGGTAGTCGCGATAGCTCTTCCACGGGAAGCGCGCAGCCACCGTCGGATCGCCCTGCGCCACCTTGAGCAGCACGTCGGCGGTCGCCTTCGTGTCGAAGATGCGCTCCATCACCGGCTGCTGGAGCGAGATGACGCCGGGCTTGGCCGGCGCATCGCCCCACGACTCCAGCGCGTGATCGCTGGGGAGGACGAGGTCGCACAGTTCGCTCGTCTCGTCCGGATAGCTGGAGAACGAGACCTTGAACGGGATCTTCGCCATCG
The DNA here is from genome assembly GCA_046327755.1 of Gemmatimonadaceae bacterium. Classification (GTDB taxonomy): domain Bacteria; phylum Gemmatimonadota; class Gemmatimonadetes; order Gemmatimonadales; family Gemmatimonadaceae; genus SCN-70-22. Next base: position 147,274 of record JAXLXW010000003.1, on the reverse strand, counting down.
CCTCGGCGAACTTCACCGCCTTTGGCGTGTCGTACGCCGGGTTGACCCCGCGCACGAAGAGGAGCGGGACGCTCCCGGCGTCGGCCTGCTTCGCGACTTCGGCGATGCGCGCCGCGCCGACCACGCCGTCGAAGCCGGCCATCGGCTCACTTGGCTTCACCGTGACGCCGACGTTGCCGGCCGCCTTGTTGATCTCGGCGGCGAGCGTCGCCACGACACCGGCGTTCGGCGTCGAGACGCCGGAGAGCACCAGGCTCGGACGCGCCGCCTTGAGTTCGTCGGCCAGGCGCTGCAGCGTCGCCTCGGTGACCCCGGAGGCATCCGCCGCTTCCTTGACCGAGGCGCCGCCAGCGCCGCCTAACGCGCCGAGGAGCGCCTTGGCGATGACTTCCTCGCTCCCCGGCTTGCAGGCGATCCACTCGTCGGCATTGAGGCCGGTGAGCGAGCGGCGCGGGCCGACGTAGACGAAGCGCGGCGCGTGCTGCAGCTTGGCGCGCGCGTCGGCGAAGGCCAGCTGCATCGGGACCGACGCCTCGCGCCCGTCGAGGAAGTCGGCGCCTAACGAAATCACCAGCGAGGCCGCCGACATGTCGACGCCGGGCATCGCGGTCCCGTAGGCGGCGACGTTGGCCGCGCGCAGCGCGAGATCGGCGCTGGAGTCGTACTGCAGGTGCGCCCCGAAGCCGAACGCGCCGAGCCACTGGTCGAGGAAGACGCCAAACGAGCCCGCATCCTGCTCGCTGAGGAAGACGACGTTCTGGCCGCTCCCCTTGGCCTTCACCTCACCGATCTTCTGGCTCAGGAGGGCGAGCCCCTTGTCCCACGTGGTGGGGACGAGCTTGCCTCCCTCGCGTACGAGCGGCTGGCGGTAGCGGTCCGGGTTGTACAGCCCCTGCAGCGCCGCCTGCCCGCGCGCGCACAGCGCGCCCCGGTTCACCGGATGATCCGGATTCCCCTCGAGCTTGATGGCGCGCCCGTCGCGCACCTCGGCGACGACGCCGCACGCCGTCGCGCACTCGCGGCAGGTGGTGCTGTAATAGGTCGAGACGCCCGGGACCGTCTGGTCTGGGGAGACCAGGTACGGAATCAGCTTCTCGACCTTCTCCTGGCTACACCCGATAGTGGTCGTGACGGCGCTGGCGGCGCCCAGGACCTTGAGGAACTCGCGGCGCTTGACGCCCGCGGACCCCGTCGACTGGCTCATGCAGTGCTTCCTCGATCGTCGAGACGAACCGCGGCGCTTGGGCCCTGAACCGTCAGGGCCGGCTGCCGCGGCGGCGGCGATGCTACGCGTCTAGTAGTGGCAGATGGCGCAGTCGTACCGCGCCTTCTTCGGGGGCTCGTTGGCGACCGCCTTCGCGCCCGCCGTGTCACCCGCGGCCAGCAGCCCATCACTCAGCTTGTAGCCGTTGACGTGACACCTCACGCACCAGCCCATGTTGAGCGACGAGGCCTGCGACACCTGCGCCATGTTCTGCACGGGGCCGTGGCACGTCTGGCACGTCACCCCCGCGCTCACGTGGCGCATGTGCGGGAAGTGGACGTACTCCGGGACCTTGTGGATGCGCTCCCACGGGATCGTCTTCCACTTGTCCGGCTGCCCCGGCGGCGCGATCTGCTGGAGCTTCGTGATCTCGGTGCTCACGCGGGCCGGCTTGCCGTCCATGGCCGGGCGGTTGGGCCCGACGACGGTATGGCACCCCATGCACGTCCCGACCGCGGGGAGCCCAGGGTCCGGCGACTTGTTCGCGCTGTAGTGGCAATACAGGCAGTTCATCCCCAGCGTCTGCACGTGCACCGGATGGGGGAACTGGATCGGCTGCACGGGGGAGAACCCCTGCGACGACGACGCGCCGCTATACGCCGAGAGGAGGGTCGCCGCCGCCGCGATGGCGAAGAACGCCGGAACGAGCGTCCACTTGCGCCTGCTCGTCATCGAGTCCTGAGGTGGAGGGAAGCCGACTGATTGACTCGGCCTTGTGAATCATTTCACGAGTAACCGAAACAGCGGCGAAAAATGACCACGCCGATGCCTACGTGCAAGAGTCGAGAACGCTGAGAGTTGCACTATTTCGCGCGAGATAAGTGCTTGCTCAGATTCCCGACCGTTTTCCGCGATGCCGACGGCGCGTCCGCCCCTCGTCAGGCACCGGCCCTACATCCGCATGTTGGCGGCACAACGCGGGACACTCCCGCGCAGTTCGCGCGAGATTGCACGGCCGCGCCGCCGCGCCCGAAACTCGCCACACAACGCGAATCCGACAACACCCGCGCCGCATTTTTCGCGGCGCCGCGTTACAGGGCGCCGAGGACGGCGCCGCGAACATCCGCCGGAAGGAGGGCGAGGTTGGCGCGCGCCCCCTGCGTCAGTCGAAGCGGCCACATCGTCCCGTACACGAAGCGCTCACTCCCGATCGCACGGAACAGCGTCGCCAGCTCATCGCTCGGGGGCCCCCAGATCCAACTGAAATCGTAGAACACCGACGCCCGCTCAGTCGGCGTGAGCCCCCAGTGCACCTCCTCCACGAATTCACGTCCGGCGGCTGTGACCACGATACGCCCCTCCACGCGCCCCTCCACGCGCCCCGGCGCGCGCGCCAGCGCGCGTGCCAGCGCGCGTGCCAGCGCGCGCACCAACTCGCGCACATGCGCCGCCGTGAGGTCGCCGGCGACGTCGAGCGTGTGGCGCTGCCGCACATCCTCGAATCGGGCCGTGAGAACGAGCGGGAGACCGGCGTCAGCGCACGCCATCGCGAGCTGCGTCAGCCGCTCGTCGCCGGGGGCGAATCCCCAGAGTTGCGGATAGGCGCGGATCGCCGCCGCGCCTGCCTCCGCGAGCTGCCGAAGCGCGCCGCGCCAGCCGGGCCAGTCCGGGCGGATGATCGGGGCCGGGAGCAGGACGTCGCGGAACGGCGCCAGGCGCGCGAACAACTCGGAGTTCCCCGCGCCAGGATCTCGATGAAAGGCGGACGGGAGGTGACCAACCCAGGCGCGCGCGACCCCCTCGCGGGCCAGCACCCGCACCAGGATCTCGGGATCCGGGTGCGGGAGGTGGCGGAACGGATAGCCGCCGATGAAGGTGTTGACGTCGAGGGCAACGCTCGCCGGCGAGGCACCGCCCGCAATCACACGCGGCGACGGGAGTGGCGCGTTAGGCATCGACCGCCTCCGAGAGCCCCGGGAACGCCCCCGGTGGAAAGATGCGGGCGGCGTTTCGCCACCGGACGTCGTGCAGCTCCTCATCAGACGAGATCACGAGTTCGAGCGCCCAGAGCTTGGCGAGTCCGGTGCACAGGGTCAGGTCGGCGCCCCAGAGCAACCGGCGCGCACCGACGGCGTGGTACGCGTCGTCCAGCATCCCGCGGTCGATTCCGCTCCCCGACAGGTCCAGATAGATGTTGGGGACGTCGCGGACGGCCGCGAAGGTATGCGCGTAGTCCCCTCCCCCGCCGATGTGCGCCAGGATGAACGGGACCGTCGGAAAGCGCGTCGCCAGCTGCGCCAGGTCGGCGCCGTCGGAGATGTCCTGCGAGGGCCAGTGACGGCGGCGGTGCTGCCAGATGTGGTGAAGGACCGGGAGGCGGTGTGCGCGTGCCCGCTCGATCACCGCGTCGAGCACGGCGTCGTCGCAGCGGCGCGCGGCGGCGAGCTTGAGCCCCACCGCCCCGCGCGCCACGCAGCGATCGATCTCGCGCACGGCGAACGCCCCATCGTTCGGGTTCACGGCGACGTACGTCCGCACCTGCGCCGGGTGATCCTCCTGCATCAGCCAGGCGAAGTCGTTGCCCTGCACCGTATCGTTGGGGGACTGGAAGTACGTCGGCGAGGTGGCCCCCCACGTCCCCAGGACGGAAGCGACGTGGAACTGGATCCCGATCGCCTCCCCCGCCTCGAGCCGGCGCGCGTTGAGCGTCGCCCAGTCGGCCTTGGCGGCCTCGGGCTGGAAGAAATGCGCGTGGACGTCGATGAGCGGAGCGGGTCCGCCGAGCGATGCCGGCGCGCTCACCGCTCCTCCGCCTCCAGGACCTCGACCAGCGCGGTGCTCGCCACCCGCTCCACCTCGAGGAGGATCGCGTCGTCGTCGTGCGCAACTGCTGCGTAGTTGTAGGGGCCGCGCTTGAACAGCACCCCGTGCGCCGCGGCGCGCTCGAGGAAGGCGCGCTGGCGCCCCTCGTCCTCGAAGTCGATGGACCACATCGGGTCGATCCCGGAGACCGACACGCCCGGGAGCCCGCTCGCCGCGGCGGCAGCCGCGACGCTCTCGCGCATCTGCTTCCCCACGCGCCACAGCGTCTCGCAGACGTCCATCTCGGCGTGGATGTCGAGGACGGCGAGCGCCGCCGACAGCGCGACCGACTCCCCTGCCAGCGTCACCGAGATCCAGGTCTGCTCCGCCGCCTCCATCACGGCGGCGCGTCCGACCACCGCGGCGACGGGATAGCCATTCGCCATCGCCTTGCCGAACGCCGCGAGGTCGGGCTCGATCCCGGCGAACTGCTGGTAGCCCCCGGTGGCAAGGCGGAACCCCGTCTTCATTTCGTCGAAGATCAGGACGGCACCGGTGGCATCGCAGATGCGCCGTGCCGCGCCGACCCACTCGGCCGACGCCATCTCGTTCACGACCGGCTCGAGCACGATCGCGGCGAGGTTGCGCCCGGCGGCGCGTCCGGCGAGTTCGAGTGCGCCGATGTCGTTGAACGGAACCGGGACGAAGTCGGCGCTGACGCCGGCGGGGATGCCGGCCCCCTTGCTGCACCAGTCCTGCCACCCGAAGTAGCCACTTCCGATGACCGTGGCCCGCCCGGTCGCGGTGCGCGCGATGCGCACCGCCGCCGCCATCGCCTCGCCCCCCGACTTGAGGAAGCGCACCTGCTCCGCGCAGGGGATCACCTCGCACAGGCGCTCGGCCAACTCCACTTCGGCGGTGCTGGAGAGCCCGCAGACGTTGCCGCTGGCGACCGCGTTGAGCACCGCGCGATTGATGGCCTCGTCGCCGTATCCGATCGCGACCGACCCTAACGCCATCGTGCAGTCGACGAGGGTGCGGTTGGACGGGGTGACGAGGCGGCACCCCTGCGCGGAGGCAAAGTGCGCGGGGCCGTCCATCGAATCCGGGCCGTAGATCGAGACCGCGCGCTTGCTCCCCGTCGACGCGCCCCCCGGGATCACCGCCGCGGCGCGGTCGCGCCAGTCGCGATCGATCTCGTCCGCCTCGAGCGCCGCTTCTGGGGCGAGCCCTTCATCGTCGCCCTCGAGTTCCGACGGCGTCTCGTCGTCGAGATCCTCGTCAGGCGGAGGGGGAGGTGGCTGGTCGTTGCCGCGGCCGAAGAAGCGCTTGAAGGGCATGGGACGTGTCCGTGGGAAGGCGTGACGAGGCAGGTGCCCCGGGATTATGCAGATGGGTCGCGGGCGGCGTCAGCGCCGGCCCGTGTGTCGGCGGATGCGTCGGCGGATGCGTCGGCTGATGCGCCGTCGGCGGGTACCGTTGGCTCAACGGGACGGGCACCGACCTCCACCGGATTGGGGCGCGGCGCCGCGCCGAACTTGAGGAGCATGCGGTCCATGTTGCGCACCACCTCGATGTGCACCGCGCGCAGCAGCTGGATCTCGCGCCCGTCGGGAGCGGCGCGGTAGTAGATCGACCGCAGGCTCCGCATGATGTGGTCGCGATAGCGCGTCTTGAAGAAGTCGATCGCCACCAGCGCACGCTCGACGTCCTGGAACAGTCGCTCGAACTGCTCCGCGGTGGCAGGTGCGGCATCGTGGCGGGGGGGCGCCACGTCGCGCGTGGCGTCGCCGGCCGCGAGGTGCAACTCGTAGAGCGCCACGAGCACCGCCTGCGCCAGGTTGAGCGACGCGTGATCCGTCGTGGGGATGGTGACGGCGGTGTGCGCGCGATCGAGCGCCTCGTTCGGGAGTCCATGGTCCTCGCGCCCGAACAGGAGGGCGACCGTTCCGTCGGCCGACTTCTCCACCAGGCGAGCCGCCATCTCGCGCGGCGTCGCCAGGTCCCACTTGTGGCGGCGGCGGCGCGCCGTGAAGGCGGCGACGTGCACGCAATCGTCCAGCGCCTCGTCGAGCGTCTGCACGACGCGAATGCGCTCGATCACGTCGAAGGTGTCGTGCGCAATCCCTTCGAGTCGATAGGCGGTGAACTCCACCGGTCGCACGAGGACGAGGTCGCGCACCCCCATGTTCTTCATCGCCCGGACGGTGGCGGCGATGTTCACGGGGTCCTGCGGTTCGAACAGCACCACGCGTACGCGGTGCAGGATGGAATCAGTCATCGGTCAGGTGAAACGGGAGGGCGCGCTCGGACTCCTGCCGGTCGCCGCGCAGGTAGACCCACTCGCCGCTGCCGCCGCTAAGGACGAGCTGTCCCCGCCGGCGTTCGCGATCGGGGGAAATCTCGTTGACGATGGCATCCAGGGTGAAGTCTCCCGCCCCCTCCAGGGCCAGCGCCGAGCGCGGGACGGCGACGCGCAGCGCCCATCCCTTGCTCGTTAGGGCCGCGGTGGCGTGCGGGGTGATGGGCGGGCCGAAGGCGGCCCGGGTCGAGACGCGCACGCTCCCGCGCTCCGGCTCCGGCACCAGGATCCACGCGTAGTAGCGCGGGTCGCCGAGCCCCGAGCCGATGTAGAGCTGCACACCGTCGGAGTTGGTGTCGGGATGCTCGTTGTCGAGCGGGTTCTGCTCCCGCGCCGGGGCGAAGACGACCGGCTGCTTCAGGACATCGAAGTCGACCACGATCTCACGCTCGGTGGCGGCCACCGCCACGCGCGCGCGCGGAGATCCCGCGTCACGCCAGTCGAGCTCGGACCGGCGATAGTGCGACTCCCCGAGCGCGTAGCAGGCGACGCTCACCGACTCCGCGGTGCGGTCGTCGCACGCCAGCGTGCCGGGAATCTCCGGGAGGTCGTCGCGGAGGCGCAGCACGGTCGCCACGCGCGGGCGCAGCGCCGGCGCGCCCGCGCCCTCGCGCGCGGCGAGCCTCCCGTCGCCCTCGTCATCCGCGGCATCGTCCGGTGCGCGCACCCCGAAGGCGACGTACTCGTCAGGCGGCGCGGCAAAGTCGATGGACGAGGTCGTGTCGCCGGCCTCGAATCCGATGGTCCATCGCCGATCCTCGCGGGTGTGGACGTGACGCGCCCAACTCCCGAAGTGCACCACGGCGCGCACCGCGTCGAACGAGGACGAGGCCACTTCGCCCGTCCAGTTCCAGACACTCCGGATGACGCCGGAACGTCCGCGGGTGCGCAGGAGCAGAAAGCGTCGGCGCGCATCGCCCGGCGGCCCGGGGGCAACACAACGCCACCACTCGTGCGGCGTGTCGCAGTGCATCCACGCGCGCCCCTGCACCTCGCCGACCTGCGTGGTGAACCAGATGCCCGGTGCCCCGGGGATGTACTCGCTGGCACTCACGAAGTCGAAGCCGTCCTCGAGCCCCTTTCCGCCGGCCAGCGTGGTGGTGCGCCAACGCTTGCCCGAGCCGAGTTCCGGATCGATGTGGAACGGGAGGTCGAAGGTCACGACGCGATCGGCGCGCCACCGCACTTCGTCGACGAGATAGTTGGACATCGCAACAACGGTGCGCTCCACGACGACCCCCGGGGCGATCTCCGCGCGCGCGGAGACGAGTCCCGACTCGCCGCGGTCATCGAAGGCGAGCACCGTTCCAGCAGCGCGCCACTGCGACCGCCCATCCACCAGTGGGGCGTTGTGGGCCAGCGTGCTGCGATACCAATGCAGCGTCGGGTCGACATACGATCCGGTCCCGACGTCCTCCAGCAACCGGGCGTTCCCGACGACGAGCCAGAGGTTGAGGCGATCGGGGTGTCCGTGCCCGCCGCCGGACTCGCCGTAGTCGAGTGCGACGTACGTGCGCCCCTGGTCGCGCCGCAGGACGGCCAGTCCCTGCCCCGCCAGCTGCACAGACGCCGGGAGGCTCGCCTTGAGCGCGGGGAGCTGCGAGCGGGCAAAGAGGAGCGACTTCCACCCTAACGACGACCGCGACAGCTGCACCGGGGCCACGTTGCGTTCCGCCTCCGCCGTCGAGCGTGCGCGGCCGGTGTCGCCCTCGTCCCCGGCACGCCGATACAGTTCCGCCAGCGCAGTCGCGAGCCGTGGATCGTCGCCCCGGGCGAGCCCCAGCTCGCAGCTCTCGGCCATGCGCCACTGCCGGAGCGAGACGCGGTACTGCGAGTCGCGACGCGACGGGAAGGTGAAGTCGGGGAGCGCGGTGGCGAACGGCGTGGCGAAGCCTTCGCGGAAGCGCCGGACCCCTTCTGAGGGGAGCGGCACACCGAGCGCCTCGGCGGTCGTCACCCCGTACCACAGGCCGCGATGGGCGAAGAGGTGATAGTTCTCCCCCTCGTACCACGTCCCGTCGGCGAGCAGCGCGGTCGTGAGGTGCGCGGCGAGCCCCGACGGGCCCTCGATCGCGCGACGCACCATCGCCTCGTCGCCCAGGAGCGCGCCGGCGGCGGCGAGTGCGGCGTTGTTGTAGACCTGTCGGTTCGAGGTCCCCTCGTCATAGGAGGCGATGAGCGCGGCACTGGGGCGCACGAGGCGTTCGCGCACCTCGAGCCCGAGCGCCGTGCGCCCGCCGCGGGACTCCAGCAGGTCGAGGGCCACCGTCAGCTGCAGCAACCAGATGGACTCGAGGTAGGTCGAGAAGAAGGGACGCGTGGGGCCGAGGACGTTGTCGCGATTTGGATAGCCGTCGTAGCGCGCCGCGTAGCCCTGGAGGATCGCCCCCGCGAGCGCCCCGCACGCTGCGTCGCCGGTCAGGACGTGCAACGACGCGGCATGCACGGCGCGCTCGGCGAGCCAGAGCTGGTAGTTCATGATCCACCAGCGATAGTGCGACTCGTCCTCGTACACCGTCCCGCAGACCGGGCAGCGATGCTGGCGAGGCTGCCAGGGGTCGAAGTCGAGGAGCGCACCATGCGTGGGACACCGCCCGCCGAGGCGCGTGAGGCGCGCCTTTTCGGGGGGATACCACGGCTCGCCCGCGGCCAGGAGTGGCTCGAGGTCGGTGCGCAGCGACTGCGCCAGCGCGGCGAGTGCCCCGCGCGCGGCGACACCGCGCGCGAGGATCGCGTCGGGGGAGAGGAGGACGGTCATCGCCCGCCTCGCGCACGCGTTGCAGCGGCGGCGGCGGCCGGCGCAGCCGCGGCAACGGCCGGCGCCGCAGCCGCAGCGGTCGTGGACGCTGGCGGCGGCGAGTTCGCGTCAACCGACCAGCTGGCGAGCGTCGCCAACTCCCCGCGCAGGTCGATGCGAACGCCGTGCAGGCGGCGGCGCATCCCCTGCACGCCGCGCGCATGATAGAGCCACGCCACCGGCGCCTGCGCCGCGAGCTCGCGTTGCACCTGGCGCCAGGCGTCGCGCGCCGCCTCGACCGTGGGGGCCGTGCGCGCGCGGGCGAAGGCGGTGTCGAGCGTCGCCTCGTGGAAGCCGGCGTAGTCGAGCGCTCCGCCGCGCAGCGTTCCATCGAACATCCCGGCGAGGTGGGCCAGCGAGAGGTCGCCGGGGATCCCCGTCACGAGGGCATCGAACCGCTTGTCCTTCGCCCGCGCCTCGGTGAGGAAGGCGCCAAGTTCCATCTGCCGGATCTCCATCGCGATCCCCAGCCGGCGCAGGTCGCCCTGCACCAGCTGCTCGAGCGCGTTGTCGCCGCTCCCGACGGAAAGGAGCGTGAAGCGCAGCGCCTCGCCGCCGCGTCGCCGCACCCCGTCGCCCGCACGCCGCCATCCCGCGTCGTCCAGCAGGCGTGAGGCGGTGGCCTCGTCACGACCACCGTCAGCCGCAATCGCCTGAGCCAGCGCGAAGGGGTGCTGCGGCGGGACCGCACCGCCGGCCGGCGTTCCGTAGCCGGCGAGGGCGACCCGCACGATCCGCCCGCGGTCGATCGCCGCACTCACCGCCCGCCGCACGCGCACGTCGTCGAACGGCGCGCGCGCCGCGTTGAAAACCATCGCGTACGAGAAGGTGACGGGATACGTGAGCACGGCGAGCGTCGGGTCGCGCGACACGAGGGGGGCCATCGTGGGCGCGATGCCCGCGAGGTCGAGGTCCCCGCTCACCAACCCTGCGAACTTGGTCGTCGCCTCGTCGACAACGGCGACGATCATGCGCCCCACCCGCGGCGGTCCCCCCATCGACGCGGGGAAGGCGTCGTTGCGGTCGAAGATCCAGCGCTGCCCGGCGCGCCGTTCGACAAACCGGAACGGGCCGTTGCCTAACGGCTCGGTGGCGAATCGGTCGCGGCGGAAGTCGGCGCGCGCCACCCCCGCCAGGCGGTGCGCGGGGACGACCGGCAACTCGCACAGGATCGCCGGGAGTTCGGGGAGCGGCTGCCGCGCCCGGAGCGTCAGCGTGCTGTCGTCGCGCACCTCGATGCGGGCGAGCCAGGCCAGGTCGGCGGCGCGCGGCGATGCGGTGGCCGGATCGCGCGCGGCCTCGAGCGTGAAGGCCACGTCGCGCGCGGTGGTCGGCGTCCCGTCGTGCCAGCGCAGCGTCGGTTCGAGCGCGAGGGTGAGGGCGCGCCGATCGTCGCTCCACTGCCAGCGTCGCGCAAAGTACGGAATGGGGCGCAGCGCGGAGTCGTAGCGGGCCAGCGTGACGAAGAGCGCGAACCGTTGCACCTGGCGCGCCATCGGGTGGACCGTCACGAGCGGATTGGCCGATTCGAGGTCGGCCCCCGACGCCACCACCACCGTCCCGCCCGATGGTGCCTCCGGCACGACCGCACCGGCACCACACGCCACCGAGACGGCGAGCGTCGCCATGGCGATTGCCGCTGCGACGACGCCACGGCGCGAGCGCGCGCCGCCCCGATCAGTCGTCGGGAGGGCGTAGCTGGCGCAGGCCGTTGACGGCGCGTGTTTGCGGGGCATTATGACGTCGTGCGCGCGCTCATCCGCCGTGGCGCCGAGTCGCTCGTCCTGTTCTGGCTCGTCGTCTCGCTCACCTTTGTCCTCGCCCACTTCGCCCCCGGCGATGCGGCCGACCTGCTGGTGTCACCGTCGGCCTCGCCCGACGACGTGACGCGTCTTCGGCGCACGCTCGGGCTCGACGCCTCGCTCGCCGAGCAATATGCACGGTGGGTCGGCGGGGCGCTCACCGGCAATCTTGGCGACTCGTTCGCCCTTCGGGAACCGGTGGCGAGAGTCCTGTGGCGCGCCCTCCCCGTCTCGCTCGGACTCGGCGCGGCCTCGCTCGCCCTGACCTTCATCGTGGGCGTGCTCATCGGACTCTTCCAGGCCGCGCGGCACGGGCGCTGGCCGGACCGCGTGCTCACCGCGCTGGGGATCACGGTGTACGCCGCGCCATCGTTCTGGCTCGCCCTGTCGCTGGTCGCGCTCTTCACCGCGGGCGCATCGTGGTGGGACTTTCCCGAGTGGCTGCGACTCCCGGCCTTCGGCGTCCGCGCGCCGGCATCGACCGCGACCGGATGGCGTGCGCTGGTCGACGTCGCGCGCCACGCCATCCTCCCCGTGACGGTGCTCGCCGCCGTGGGGGCCGCGGGGATCGCGCGCTACGCGCGTGCCGCCGCCCTCGACCTGACCGAGAGCGATTGGGTGCGCACCGCGCGCGCCAAGGGGGTGCGCGAAGGGATCGTGATGCGACGCCACGTCCTCGCCAATGCGCTGGCGCCGCTCGTCGTCCTCTTCGCCCTCTCGCTCCCGGGCGTCGTGGCGGGGTCGGTCTTCGTGGAAGGGGTCTTCGCCTGGCCGGGGATGGGGCGCGCGCTGCTCTCCGCCATCGCGGCACGCGACTTCCCCGTGGTGATGGGCGCGACGGTGGTGTACGCCGCACTGGTGATTCTCTCCAACGCACTGGCCGACGCCGCGTTGCACCTGCTGGATCCGCGACGCCGTTCGGCGGACCCGACGCGCAGCGCCGAGGGGGCGCGATGACGACGACCGTTCGCCGGCTGTCGCCGTCCGCACGCGCCGCCATGGGGGCACTCGTCACGGTCGCCCTGCTGGCGCTCCTGGTCCCGGCGCTGGCGTCGGTGGATCCTCTGGCGATCGACGACGTGGTCGGCGCGCGCCTCGTGGCCCCCATGGCGCGGGACGCCGCGGGAGCGCTGCACCCGTTAGGCACGGACCGCTTCGGGCGCGACCTCCTCGTGCGGATGCTCCTCGCCGCGCGCATCTCGCTCGCCGTCGGCGTGGTCGGCTCACTCCTCGCCACGATCATGGGGGTCGCAATCGGTGCGATGAGCGGCTGGTGGCGCGGCGCCGTCGACCGCGTCGCGATGGCGCTGGCCGACACCCTGCTCGCCATCCCTCGCCTGATCCTCCTGATGCTGTGTGCCACGCTGTGGCGCCCCGGGACGACGACTGTCATCGTCGTCCTCGGGCTCACGGGGTGGATGAGCGTCGCCCGCCTGGTGCGGGCCGAGGTGCAGCTCGTCGCGACGCGACCGTTCATCGAGGGGGCGCGGGCCACCGGACTCTCCGAGTGGCGCACCCTCTGGCGTCACGTCCTGCCCAACGCGGTGGGCCCCGCCATCGTCGCCCTCACGCTCGGGGTCGGGAACGCGATGCTTCTGGAGAGCGGGCTCGCCTTCCTCGGCCTTGGCGTCCAGCCGCCGACGCCGAGCTGGGGGAACATGATTGCCGGCGGTCGAGACCTGATCGTCACCGCGCCGTGGGTGGCGCTCGCCCCCGGCCTCGCGCTGATCGCCACCGTCCTCGCCTGCACGGTGCTCGGCGATGCCTGGCGCGAGGCGATGGCGGGCGAGAGCGCCCGCCCGCTGGGCGAACGGGCCTAACGAGCTCGAGCGTCCGGTTTCCAGAATCGGGGTCACGCCTTGCGCCCCGTCCCCCTGTGGCCGTACTTGCAGCGCAGGCGACGGCGGTTCGATGACCCGTCCCGTCGACATTTCGTCTCCGGCAGTTGCAACCCACCGTGCCACCGCGCCGGGCGCTGCCGCTCACCCGCGAGGAACACTCCATGGCCTCCCTGCTCGATGGCCTCATGCAACAGATGGGTGGTGACACCCTGCGCCAGATCAGTCAGCACCTCGGTACGGACGACGCGACGACGCAGAAGGCGGTCGGCGCTGCCCTTCCCGCCCTCGTCGGCGCGCTTGCCCGCAACTCGCAGTCGGCGGACGGCGCGGCCGCCCTCGCGGGGGCGCTCGATCGCGATCACGACGGGAGCGCGCTCAATGACCTCCCCGCGCTGCTGGGGGGCGGCGGTGGCGCGGGTGCCGGCATCCTGAAGCACATCCTGGGCGGCAAGCAGGGCGCGGTGGCGGGAGGGATCGGCGCCGCCGCCGGGCTCGACCCCGCCAAGAGTGGTCAGCTGCTCAGCATGCTCGCGCCGATCGTGATGGGCGCCCTGGGGTCGGCGAAGAAGAGCGGCGGGCTCGACGCCGGCGGGCTCGCGGCGATGCTGGGACAGGAGCGCGCGAATCTCGGCGCGCAGGGCGGCGGTGCGCTGGGCGGGTTGATGCAGCTGATCGACCGCGACGGCGACGGCTCCGTGGTCGATGACATCGGCGGGATGCTTGGCAAGATGATGGGGCGGTAGTCCCCATCGCACGATCGCGTCAGCGCCGCTCGACGCGAATCGTGACGACGGCGCGCGGAGGGGCGATGAATTCAATGCGCCCCTCCCGCACCGGAAGCACCGCGACTTCGGCCTCATCGAGGCGGGACAGCCAGGCGCTCGACGCGCCGTCCACGGTCCACGCCCCCTCGACGGCGCGATCGAGGAGATTGAGGCAGCGGAGGACGAGCGCGCGCCCGTCCTCGGACACCTTGCACGCCGAGTGGATCAGCCCTTCGCCTTCGAGTGCCGGTCCGCGGACAACGGCGGGCGGATCGATCGCCGAGCGCCAGCTCTCCCCAACGAGCGGCAGCAGGAAGTCCTCGGCCGCCTGTTCGACCCGGGCGACGACCGCCTCCGTCCGGGGGCCGTGCGAGAGGAGCGCAAAACGCCCCTCGAAGTGGCCGGCACACTGTGCGCCCGGCGTGGCGGCCGGCCAGCCGGCGTGCCCCGGGCGCTCGGGGAGATCCGGGCGTGAGAGCTCGCCAACGGCGCGCACGAGCGTCACGATGATCGCGCCATCGGTACGCGCTTCGTACTCGGCCAGCCCGTCGCTGAGGACTGTGGCGCCACGGGTCGCATCGTAGCGCGAGACGTAGCGATGCAACGGCGCCACGGGGAGCGTCGCCTCGCGCGCCTCGCCGTGGTCGGGCACGCGAGCCTCGTCCGGGACGCCACGCTCCTCTGCGCCGAATGCGGCATCGCTCCACACCGTTCTGCCGGCGACTCCGGTCCCAACGACGACGCGTATCCTCGCATCGCGCGCCGCGTTCGTCCCATGCACGTGGAAGTGCACCGCATCGTCCGCGGCGTCCAGGCGCACGTCCACAGTGACCGTCACCGGCGTCGCCCTGTGCCGGATCGGTTCACCCGTCGCCGTGGTGAGCGCGCGCGCAGGGACCGTGGCCTTCATCGTCAGCCGCAATTCGCCGCGCAAGGGGCCTCTCGCCGTGACGCGGTGGGCGGTGATCCGCCCGGTGCGTCGCGTACCAGGGATCGGCGACGGCGTGTAGAGGTCGCCGCGCTCGCCCTCCACCTCGAGCGACGCGACGTCGATGAGGGTGCGTCCATCCGGCCACGCCACGCACAGCCTCGCCCGCTCGTCCACCCAGACGCGGCAGCGCCCGTTGTCGAGCGTGTCGCGCATGGCGTGCACCGGATGCGCGAGCGCAGGCGCGTGCGCGCGGCCGCGCGCTAGTGCGTGCAGCTGCAATCCGAGCGCGGGGACCGGCGGGAGCCAGGCCACAACGCGCCGTCGGCGCACGAGGAGGTTGCGCGGATAGTGACGCGGCGATTCCTCGCGCACGTGCACGAGCGATCGCGAGAGTTCCTGCACCGGGATCGTCCCGTCGCCCAATCGCCAGGGGCGCGTGGTAGCTGCCGGGGGAATGGCATCCGCCGACTCCGGCCCAACCGGGACTGGCCCCAGCACCTCGTCCACGTCCAACTCTGCGAGGCCGCCACGCGCGACGGGGCATCGGTTCCGCACGATGACGACGGTGCGCCACGACGACTCCGCGGCGCGCGCGGCCACGGCGTCATGTCCGCACAGGGCCAGCCGCGCCCGCTCCGCCACGAGGCCGCCCGTACGTTCGACCTGGTCGAGCCGGTGATCCATCGCGTCAGCCACCGCGTCGATGGAACAGCCGCAGAGCGTGTCGTGCGGGTGACACGCCAGCAGCGTGTGCCACAGCACGTGTGTCTCGCGCCGTCCGGCGTCTCCCGCGGGCGTTCCCTCGCCGCGCCACCAGGCGAGCGCCACCCACGGTTCCACGTCACGCAGCAGCCGTCGCTCGGCGCGGGCGTTGCGGCGCTTCTGGTGCGCGCGCGTCCCAAACGTCCCCTGCAGCGACCAGGCGTAGTCCGGTGCATGACGCAGTTCCCCCGCCACGCGCGGGAGTGCGCGGGCCGCGGCGCGCGCTCCCAGCGCTTCGGCGAGATCGGCCAGGCGCCCCGGTCGCACCGCCACCGTGCCCGCCACGTCGGCGGCGGCAACGCGCGCCAGTGCGCTCGTCGCCTCACGCCATTGCAGCTGACGCGCGTGGTGATCGGCGCCATTCGGGAGGAGGGCGATGCCTAACGTCGCACGCGCCGCCAGCACCTCGCGCAGGCGCGCCCATCGGGGCGGAAGCAGCGCGGGGTCGGCGGGCAGGTTCGACCCGAACTCGTAGCCGCTCGGTGGCAGGTGGTAGAGGAGCACGTGCGAGCCATCGCGCCCCTCCCAGCGAACCACGTCACCCGGCGGCCATGGCGCCCCGCCGTATCCACGCCAGACGAGAGCGACCGGGAAACGGAACCCGTGCGCGAGGGTGGGAATCGCCGCGGGGTGCCCGAACGAATCAGGGCAGTACAGGACCGGCGGTGCCTTGGCGCCAAGGCTCGCCAGCACCGCGTACCCCGCAAGGAGGTTGCGGACCAGCGCCTCGCCCGACGGGATGAGGTTGTCGCCGAGGACGAACCACGGTCCCGCTTCAAGCCGCCCGGCCGCGAGGGCACGCGATACGTCGGTGGCGCGTTCCGGACGTGCCTCGAGATAGTCGCAGAGGACGATGGCCTGCCCATCGAGCAGGAACGGCGCCTTCGCGTCGTCGTCCGGACGTTCCACCTGGGGCTCCTCGAGCAACTCGTCGACGAGTTCGACCAGCCCGAGCCGGAACTCGCCCGCTGTCCGATACCACTCGCGATCCCAGTGGGTGTGCGTCACCAGAAGGATCGTGTCGAGCGTGGGGCGCGGCGGCGTCATGCGGGCGGAGTCTGGGCGGCACGACCATGCACGGCAAGGGGCGGCAGGCGGAGGCCGCTGTTGCCGCGGGAGCGCATTGCCGTGCGTCGGCAGACGCTTCACACTCCCGCGCCCTTCGATTTACTTCCCTTGGTGACCCTTCCCCTCTGACCATTCGGGAGACCGAACGATATGGCACACACCCTGCCCGCCTTGCCGTATGCCTTCGAGGCGCTCGAGCCGCACATCGACACGCAGACCATGCAGATCCACCATGGCAAGCACCACCAGGCGTACGTGACCAACCTCAACGCCGCGCTCGACAAGCATGCGGCGCTGCACGACAAGTCGCTGGAGGAGTTGTTAGGCAACCTCGCCGGCGTCCCCGACGACATCCGCACGGCGGTGCGCAACAACGGCGGCGGCCACTGGAACCACTCGCTCTTCTGGAACCTGATGGGCCCCAACGCGGGCGGCGAGCCGACCGGAGCCCTCGGCGACGCGATCAACGCCGCCTTCGGCGACTTCGCGACCTTCAAGACGCAGTTCCAGGCCGCCGGCGTCGGCCGCTTCGGCTCGGGGTGGGCCTGGCTCGTGAAGGACGGCAGCAAGCTCGCCATCACCTCGTCGCCTAACCAGGACAACCCGATCATGGACGGGAAGAAGCCGGGCGACATCCTGCTCGGGCTCGACGTGTGGGAGCACGCCTACTACCTCAAGTACCAGAACCGCCGCCCGGACTACATCGGCGCGTGGTGGAACGTGGTGAATTGGGGCGCGGTGGCGGCGCGCTTCGGGGCGTAGGAGAGCGGACGGGGGACGGGAGACGGGAGTGCGCGCGGCGGGGCCGCGCGCGAAGCGCCTGGGTCCTCCGCCCCACTCCAGCAACGCAAACGGCGCCGCAAGGCGCCGTTTGCACTCCCGTCCCCCGTCTCCCGTCCGCCCTATCTCGCCGCCTCCCCTTCGAGATACGTATACCCCTCCAGCCCCGCGACATACTCGGCGATGAACGTATTCGCCTCCTGTCGCGTGATCCCCTCCGCACCACCCACCTTGCGGCGGAACGTCGTGAGGAGCTGCGACGCCGAGAACTGGACGTAGTTGAGGACTTCCGTCACCGTGTCGCCGTGCACGAGGTCCGTCATCTCGTGCCCGTTAGGCGTGAGCCGGATGTGCACCGCGTTGGTGTCGCCGAACAGGTTGTGCAGGTCGCCGAGGATCTCCTGGTACGCCCCGGTGAGGAAGATCCCGAGGATGTAGTCCTCCCCCTCGCGATACGGATGCAGCTCGAGGCTGGGGCGTCCGTCGCGCCCGCCGACGAAGCGGTCGATCTTGCCGTCCGAGTCGCACGTCACGTCCTGCAGCGTCCCGCGCCGCTCCGGCCGCTCGGTGAGCCGGTGAATCGGCATGATCGGGAAGAGCTGGTCGATGGCCCAGCTGTCGGGGAGCGACTGGAAGAGCGAGAAGTTGCAGAAGTAGCGGTCGACGAGCGTGGCGTCGACCTCCTTCAGGATCTCGTCGTACGCCTCGCGGTTCTCGGCGATCACGGCGGCGATGCGATTGATCGTCGCGAAGTAGATCGTCTCCGCCAGCGCGCGCTCGCGCAACGAGAGCACGCCTGAGTTGAACAGCTGCTGCGCGCGCTCCTTGTCGAACGACGCGTCGTGGAAGATCTCCACGATCTTGCGCTTGGGGAGCTTCTTCTTCCCCAGCGTGTGGTAGTCCTCGACCATCTCGTGCAGCAGGACGTGATGGTCATCGGTGAGGTCGGGGAGCGGCGGCTCCGCCTGTGACTCCACGTCGATCACGCGCAGCAGGAGGAGGGCGTGGTGCGCCGTGAGCGCGCGCCCCGACTCGCTGATGATGTGCGGCATCGGGAGATCGGCCTCGCGGCACGTCTCGGCGAGCCCGTAGATCACGTCGCTCGCGTATTCCTGCAGCGTGTAGTTGACGGAGGCGTTGTTGACGGAGTTGGTGCCGTCGTAGTCGACGCCCAAGCCGCCACCAACATCCACGTGCGTGATGTTGACGCCCAGCTTGTGCAGCTCCGCGTAGTAGCGCGAGATCTCCTGCAGACCCGCCTTGATGAAGCGGATGTCGGTGATCTGGCTCCCCAGGTGGAAGTGCACCAGCCGCAGGATGTCGAGCTGCCCCAGGTCGCGCAGGCGATCGATGAGCTTCATCAGCTCCGCGGTGTTGAGCCCGAACTTGGACTTTTCGCCCCCGCTCTGCGCCCAACGCCCTGCCCCCTCCGACGCGAGCTTGATGCGCACGCCGGCCCTGGGCGTCACGCCGAGGTCGCGCGCGGCGTCGAGGAGCACATCGAGTTCGCTCAGCTGCTCCAGCACGATGAAGACATTGTGCCCCAGCTTCTGCCCCATGAGGGCGAGGCGCATGAACTCCTCGTCCTTGTAACCGTTGCACACGATGATGTGCTCGGTGCTCTCCGACAGCCCCAGCACCGCCTGCAACTCGGGCTTGGAGCCGCACTCGAGGCCGACGCCATGCTTGTGCCCGAACTCGACGATCTCCTCCACCACGTGCCGCTGCTGGTTGACCTTGATCGGGTAGACCGTGGTGTAGCCGCCGGTGTACTCGAACTCGCGGATCGCGCTCGCGAACGACTCGCTCAGGTTCTCGATGCGTCGCTTGAGGATGTCGGAGAAGCGGAGCAGCACGGGGAGCTGGACTCCCTGCGCCTCGAGGTCGACGGCGATCTCGAACAGGTCGAGCGTCTTCTCCGGGATCGACGGGTCCGGGCGGACGATGACGTGCCCCGCCGCGTTGATGTCGAAGAAGCCGGCCCCCCACCCCTCGATGTTGTACAGCTCCTTCGCGTCCTCCACACTCCACGCCGCGGCGGGCGCGGGCGGGGTCGCGGGGACGGCCGCGACTTCAGCGGAAATTCGGGTGCTCGTCATGGGGAAAAAACGTAGGGCATTTGATCGGCAAGTGGTACCGGTATGCCGAGCGCCTCCCCTGCAGGCGCTCGGCGCGCGGGTGGGGGGTGTCACGCCCCTGCCGTATGCGTCAGCTTTCTCTCGTCACGCGACCCGATCGCACTCACTCGCTGGAGGAGCCGTGCTGCTGAAGCGTTTCTATCACGATGGGCTGGCCCAGGCGAGCTACCTCGTCGGATGCCAGAAGACGGGGGAGGCGCTGGTCATCGACGCCAATCGCGACGCAGACCAGTACATCGCCGCTGCGACCGCCGAGGGCCTTCGCATCACCCACGTGACGGAGACGCACATCCACGCCGACTACCTCTCGGGAAGCCGCGAGCTGGCGTCTCGCACCGGCGCAACGCTCCTCCTCTCCGCCGAGGGTGGGCGCGACTGGCAGTACGCCTTCGCCGCGCAGGAGGGCGCGCGACTCCTGCACGACGGCGATGCGTTCACGGTCGGTAACCTGCGACTCGACGTGATGCACACGCCCGGGCACACCCCCGAGCACCTGATCTTCATCCTCACCGATACGCCGGCCTCCCCGCACCCGGTGGGTGCATTCACCGGCGACTTCATCTTCGTGGGCGACGTCGGGCGCCCGGACCTGCTGGAGCGCGCCGCCAAGGTCGAAGGGACGATGCGCGCCGGTGCCGCGCAGCTCTTCCAGTCGCTGCAGCGCTTCGTCGCACGCGCTCCCGACTACCTGCAGCTCTGGCCCGGGCACGGCTCCGGCTCCGCGTGCGGCAAGGCGCTCGGCGCCGTCCCGCAGACCACGTTAGGCTACGAGAAGTACGCCAACTGGGCGCTGCAGATCGGCGACGAGGCCACGTTCATCGAGGCGGTCCTCGAGGGGCAGCCCGACCCGCCACGCTACTTCGCGATGATGAAGCGGCTCAACCGCGAGGGGCCGGCCATCCTCGGCCACCTTCCGGCGCCCGCGCACGCCTCGGCCGCGCACCTCGACGCGGTGCTCGCGGGCGACGCGCTGGTCGTGGACATCCGTCGCGCCGACGTCGCCGCCGATCGCTTCATCCCGGGAACGCTCAACATCCCGCTGAACAAGTCGTTCGTCGGGTGGGCGGGGTGGCTCGTCGGCTACGACCGCGACCTGTACCTGCTGAACGACGACCGCGACGATCGTGCGGCGCGCGAGGCGGCGGCCGAACTGGCGATGATCGGACTCGATCGCGTCGCGGGCTGGTTCGGGAGCGAGGCCTTCACGGCATGGAACGCCGCGGGGCGCGCCTTCGACAGCGTCGAGCAGGTGGACCCGGCAACGCTCGCCGAATGGGCGCGCGACGAGACGCTCACCGTCGTCGACGTGCGGGCGACTTCCGAGTGGGACGACGGGCACCTCCCCGGGGCGCTGCACACCCCGCTCGGTCACCTGGCCGATGCCCTGCCGCGCCTCGCCGGGGCGGACCGACTCGTCATGCAGTGCCAGGGGGGTGGACGTTCGGCGATTGCCGCCTCGCTGGCGCGGTTGCACGGCATCTCGTCGGTGGCGAACCTCCGCGGCGGCTTCGCGGCCTGGCGGGCAGCCGGGCTCCCGGTCGAGCGGACGCCGTCAGGCGCAACCGCCGGTGCGCGTTAGGTGAAACCGCGCACTGCCGCGCAGGGCCTCACCCGGCGCCTCCTCACCTACTTCCTCCGCGGGCTCGTCTTCCTGGCCCCGGTGGGGATCACGGCGTACATCTGCGTCGTGGTCTTCCAGGCGGTGGACGGGTGGCTCGGCCTTCCCGTCCCGGGCGCCGGCTTTGCCGTCTCGCTCCTCCTCATCACGCTCTTCGGCTTCCTGGCGTCCAGCTTCATCACGCGCAGCCTCATCGGCGCGCTCGACGACCTCCTGGAGCGCCTCCCGTTCGTGCGCCTGCTCTACTCGTCCACGCGCGACCTGGTGAGCGCCTTCGTGGGCGAGAAGCGCCGCTTCGACAAGCCGGTCGTGGTCGAGCTCTTTCCGGGAGGGAACGCGCGGGCGTTAGGCTTCGTGACGCAGGACGCGCTCACGCAGCTGCAGATGCCCGGGTACGTCTCCGTCTACATGCCGCACTCGTACAACTTCTCGGGGCAGATGTACCTGTTCCCGACGAGCGCCGTCACGCGCATCGACGCCAACAGCTCGGACATGATGGCCTTCATCGTCTCCGGGGGCGTCACGGAGATCCCGGCACTCGCGAGCACCGCACGCCCGGCAACGGACGCCCCCGCCCCCGACGCCGCGCCGGCCCGCGACGCGGACACGGGCCCCGCGCACTGAGCCACCTCCCCGCACGCGACGCCGACTCGTGCACCTGAAGATCTGCTGCATTGCATCTGTCGACGAGGCGCGGGTGGCGATCGATGCCGGCGCCCAGGCCATCGGTCTCGTCTCGGCGATGCCGTCGGGCCCCGGCGTGATCGACGAGGCGACGATCGCCGGGATCGCCGCCTCGGTCGCCCCTCCGACGGAGACCTACCTCCTGACCTCGCAGCGCGATCCCGCGGCCATCGCGGGGCAGCACGCGCGCTGCGGGACGACGACGTTGCAGCTGGTAGACGGCCTGGCGAATCACGACGACTACCGCCGCCTTCGCGACCTCGTCCCGACCGCGACGATCGTGCAGGTCATCCACGTCCTCGACGACGAGTCGGTCGCCGAGGCGATCGCCCTCGCCCCGCTCGTCGATCGGATCCTCCTCGACTCGGGGAATCCGCGACTCGCCATCAAGCAGCTCGGCGGGACGGGACGCACGCACAACTGGCAGCTCAGCGCACGCATTCGCGAGCGCATCGACCGGCCGCTCCTCCTCGCGGGCGGACTGCGCGAGGACAATGTCGCGGAGGCGATCGGGATCGTGCGCCCGTTCGGCATCGACGTCTGTTCCGGCGTGCGTCGCGATGGGCAGCTCGACCGCGAGCGCGTCCTCAGCTTCGCCCGGATCGTGCACGGCGCCTGACGTTCCCGCGCCGCCTCTGCTCTGGATTCCCCTGCACCGCGGCGCCACCTTCCCGTCGCGCCCACTGCTCCTTCATCACCCGCTCACCGTCTCATGTCGCGTCACTCGTCGCCGTTAGGCATGCGCCGTCCGCGTACGCGTCGCCCTCGGATCGCCCCCGCGCTCGCCGGCGCCGTGGCCCTTGCCTCGCTCGTGTTCACGCTGCCGCGTGGTCTCGGCGCCCAGGCTGCCCCCCTTGGCCCGAGGGAAGCGCCTCGCAGCGGCAAGGCGACACTCCTCCGCCCCGCGGCCGTCTGGGACGGTACCAGCGACGCCCCACGTCCTGGTGTCGTCGTCCTCGTCATTGACGATCGCATCGAGTCCGTTGGGGATGCTGCGACCGTGAAGGCGCCCGCCGGTGCACAGGTCGTCGACCTCCCGGGACTCACCCTCACCCCCGGGATGATCGAGGGGCACTCGCACGTCCTCCTGCATCCGTACAACGAGGCAACCTGGGACGACCAGGTGCTGCGCGACCCCACGTCACTGCGCGTCGCGCGCGCCACGGTCCACGTGAAGAACACCCTCATGGCCGGCTTCACCCTCATTCGTGACCTGGGCACGGAGGGCGCCGGCTACGCCGACGTCGGGATCAAGCAGGCCATCGACCAGGGGATCATCCCCGGCCCGCACATGCTGGTCACGACGAAGGCGATCGTCGGGCGCGGCAGCTACGGCCCGCGTTCATTCGCCAACGACGTGGAGATCCCGCAGGGCGCCGAGGAAGCCGGCAACATCGAGGAGTTGGTGCGCGTGGTGCGCGACCAGATCAAGCACGGCGCCGATTGGATCAAGATCTATGCGGACTATCGCTGGGGGCCTAACGGTGAGACGCGCCCCGCCTTCACCGAGGCCGAGATGCGCGCCGCGGTCGAGGTCGCAGAGTCGAGCGGACGCCACGTCGTCGCCCATTCGTCGTCCGCCGAAGGGATGCGCCGCGCCACCCTGGCCGGCGTGACCAACATCGAGCACGGCGACTTCGGCACCAACGAGGTGTTCGCCCTCATGAAGGAGCGCGGTGTCGCCTTCTGCCCCACCCTCGCCGCGGGGGACGCCACCGCCCAGTACGCCGGGTGGAAGAAGGGCGCCGAGCCCGAACCCTCGCGCATCCGCAACAAGCGCGAGTCGTTCGCGCGCGCCCTCGCCTCGGGCGTGACGATCTGCAACGGGAGCGACGTCGGCGTCTTCACGCACGGCGACAACGCCCGTGAGCTGCAACTGCTGGTGGACTACGGCATGACACCGCTCAACGCGATGCGCACCGCGACGTCGACCACGGCGCGTGTCCTCCGGCTCGAGGACAAGCTGGGGAGCGTGAAGGCCGGGCTCTGGGCCGACCTGGTCGCGATGGACGGCGACCCCACGCGCGACATCGCCGCCACGCGCCGCGTCCGCTTCGTCATGAAGGGGGGCGTCGTCTATCGCAACGACGCCGCGGCGAAGCGCTGAGCACGCCCGGGCGGCGACGGCGCATCCCGTCCGTCGCCGCCCGCCGCCTCCCGCCGCCGACTGCCGAGGCGTCCCCGGTCTTGCGCTGATTTGACGCCCAGCGCGCACGACGGGCAGATTCCCCGCATGCCCTCTCGCTCTCTCGCTCGCGCTAGGCAACCTCTCGTCCGCTGGAGCGTCGCGCGCCTTGGCGCGCTCGCGCTCGTGGCGACCAGCTGCGTGCAGATCATCGATCTGGACGCGTCCCAGCCGCTGCAGGCGCTCGACTCTCCAGCAGGCCCCAACAGCGGAGAGCCGTTTCTCTCCACCGACGCCGCCGGAATCGTTCACCTCTCGTGGCTCCAGCGCACCGGAGACTCCACGTGGGCTCTGCGCTATTCCCGCCTCGAGGGCGAGACGTGGACGCCGGCCAGCACCATCGCCGAGCGCGGTGACTTCTTCGTGAACTGGGCCGACTTTCCGTCGGTGCAGGCGAGTCGCGAGGGCACACTGTACGCCCACTGGCTCCAGCGCCGGCAGGGCGGCAAGTACAGCTACGACGTGATGCTCACCCTTTCAGCCGATTCCGGCCGCACGTGGCGAGACGCATCGATCCTCCACCGCGACGGCGTTGCGGCGGAACACGGCTTCGTGGCGATGTGGCCGGGCGAAGGGGGCGGGATGGAGGCCGCGTGGCTCGACGGGCGCGCCACCGCGTCCACGGACTCCAGCGCCCGCGCCATGCAGGTGGCCACGACACACATCTCACACGATGGCACGTTAGGCGACGAGGCGCTCCTCGACCATCGCAACTGCGACTGCTGCCAGGTGGCCGCGACACTGACGGCACGCGGGCCGGTGGTGGCCTACCGCGATCGCAGCGAGGATGAAGTCCGCGACATCGCCGTCGTGCGACGCGTGAACGGCGCGTGGACCGCGCCCGCCGTCGTGCACGACGACCATTGGCAGATCGCCGCCTGCCCCGTGAACGGCCCGGCGCTTGCCTCGCGCGGCGACACCGTCGTCATCGCGTGGTTCACCGGGGCGCAGGACACGGCGCGCGTGCGCGTGGCCTACAGCACCGATGCCGGCGCGACCTTCGCCCCGCCGCAGCGCATCGATGGCGGAAACCCCGCTGGGCGTGTCGATGTCGAACTCCTCGACGACGGAAGCGCCGCCGTCACATGGCTCGAACGCACCGACAGCACCTCGGCGGAAGTGCGGCTGCGCCGCGTGAAGCGCGACGGAGGGGCGAGTGCCCCGGTCGTCCTCGCGCGCTCGTCGGGCGCGCGCGCGAGCGGCTTCCCGAAAATCACACGGCGCGGCCCGGATCTCATCGCGGCGTGGACCATCCCCGGCGACACCGCGCGCATCCACCTCGCCCGCTACCGGCTCGACGCACTCCCATGATCTCTCCACGCGTCCGCACCATCGTTGCCGCGCTCGGCGTCCTTGCCGCGCCGCTGGTGGCCGCCTGCGCCAAGTCCGACGACACGCCCAAGGAAGTGGCCGTCGGAAAGCCGATCCCCCCCTACTCTGCCGCCACGCTCGACGGCGCGACCCGGTCGATCGCCGAGCAGAAGGGAAAGGTCGTCCTGCTCAACGTGTGGGCGACATGGTGCGCGCCGTGCCGCGAGGAGATCCCGTATCTCCAGTCGCTCTACGACCGGCATGCGTCGAACGGCCTGGAGGTCATCGGCGTGAGCGTCGATGCGCGAGGCTCCGAGGGAACCATCCGCGAGTTCTCGAAGGACTTCCGGATGACGTACCCCATCTGGCTCGATCCGGATGAGAAGGTGCAGACGCTCTACATGGCGCTCGGCGTTCCCGCGTCGTACCTGATCGACCGCGACGGCGTCCTGCGCTGGAAGCACCTGGGAACGGTCCGCGCGACCGACACCTCGTTCACCAACGCACTCGACGCGGCGTTAGGCGCGGGCGCCAGCTGAGCGCGACGGCTGCGCCTCTCCACGCATGGCGAACGGGGCGCCTCGTGAGAGGCGCCCCGTTCCCGTTCCGCACCTGCGCGTGCGCTGGTTACTCGGCGTACAGCCCCGTGGCGACCGGCGCCAGTCGCGCCGTGAAGTGCCGCAGCGCCGCCGGCTGCTCCACGATGCGCATGCCACGCAGCGCATGCGCACGCTGGCGCACGTACGCGATCACCTCGGCGAGGTAGTCCACGTGCGACTGCGTGTACACGCGCCGCGGAAAGGCGAGGCGCAGGAGTTCCATGCGCGACGGTTTCTCACTCCCGTCGGGCTGGAGGCCGAACATCACCGTCCCGATCTCCACCGCGCGCACGCCGCCCTCGAGATAGAGGGCGCACGACAGCGCCCACGCCGGATACTCCAACTGCGGAATGTGTGGCAGGAGGCGGCGCGCGTCGAGGTACAGCGCGTGGCCGCCCGGCGGCACCAGCATCGGCACGTCGGCGGCCTGCAACTTCTCGGCGAGGTACTCCACTGAACGAATGCGGTAGCGGAGGTAGTCTTCCTCGAGCACTTCCTTGAGCCCGACGGCGATCGCCTCGAGGTCATAGCCCGCGAGCCCGCCGTACGTCGGGAACCCCTCGGTGAGGATGAGGTTGTTCCGGCACCGGTTGGCGACCGCTTCGTCGTTGAGCGCCAGGAAGCCGCCGATGTTGGCCAGCCCGTCCTTCTTCGCGCTCATCGTGCAGCCGTCGACGTACGAGAACATCTCACGCGCAATCTCGGTCGGCGACTTGTCGGCGTAGCCGGGCTCGCGGAGCTTGATGAACCACGCGTTCTCCGCAAAGCGGCAGGCATCGAGGAAGAACGGGACGCCATGACGCCGACAGAGCTCGTGCACCGCGCGGATGTTGGCCATGCTCACCGGCTGCCCGCCGCCGGAGTTGTTCGTCACCGTCACCATCACCATCGGGACGCGTCCCTCATGCTCGCGCAGCACCCGTTCCAGCGCCTCGAGGTCCATGTTCCCCTTGAAGGGATGCATGAGCTGCGGATCGCGCCCCTCCTCGCAGGGGAGGTCGAGGGCCACCGCTCCACGATCCTCGACGTTGGCCCGCGTGGTGTCGAAGTGCGTGTTGTTGGGCACCACGTCGCCCGCCTTCACCATCGCCGAGAAGAGGATGCGCTCGGCGGCGCGCCCCTGGTGCGTCGGGAGGACGTGTGTGAGGTGCGTGATGTCGGACACTGCATCGCGAAAGCGATGGAACGACCGTGCGCCGGCGTACGACTCGTCGCTCTGCATCATCGCCGCCCACTGGTTGGCCGACATCGCACCGGTCCCCGAGTCGGTCAGCAGGTCGATGAGGACGTCGCGCGCGTCGAGGCGAAAGACGTTGTAGGAGGCGTGATGGAGCGCCGACTCACGTTCGGCGCGTGTCGTTTGCCGGATCGGTTCGACGGTGCGAACGCGGAACGGCTCGATGATCGTGTGGGAGAACATGGGCGGGAAGGTGCGGAAGGTGTACGACTCGCGCGTGAGGGACTCACCCGCCTATCCTGTAGGGGATGACCGTCATTCAACAACTCCCGTTCGGGGAGCCCATCATGCGCAGATCCGTCGCCATCGTCCTCTTTGACGACGTCGAGGTCCTCGACTTCGCCGGCCCCTTCGAGGTCTTCTCCGTCTGCGGACGCCGTTCGCAGCTCGATCCGTTCGACGTCTTCACCGTGTCGGAGCGCGGCCAGACGATCCGCGCCCGGAACGGGCTCGTCGTCACACCGCTGCATTCGTTCGAGAGCGCGCCGCACCCGGACATCCTCCTCGTCCCCGGCGGCTTCGGGACGCGCCGGGAGATGAAGAACCCGGTGATGCTGGAGTGGATCGCCCGTACCGGTGCATCGACCGAGTACCTCCTCTCCGTGTGCACGGGGGCATTGGTTCTGGCGTGCGCCGGGCTGCTCGACGGGCTCGCCGCGACGACCCATCACCTCGCGTTCGACGAACTCCGCGCCGTTGCACCGGTGACGACCGTCCGCGAAGGGGCGCGCATCGTCGACAATGGGCGGGTGATCCTCTCCGCAGGGGTCAGCGCGGGCATCGACATGTCGCTGCACGTGGTCGCCCGACTCCTGGGCGAAGACCTCGCGCTGGAAGCAGCGCGTTACATGGAGTACGAGGGCGACTGGCACCAGCACGCCCGCCCCTGACGCCGCACGCACAAGCACGCACGCACACGCACGCACACGCACGCACACGCACGCACACGCACGCACACGCACGCACACGCACGCATGCGCGGTCTCGCATGAACGAAGCCGCGGGGGCGTCACGGCAATCGCCGCACGCCCCCGCGCCATGGTACGGTGGTCGTCGCGCTACTGCTTGACCGCTTCGACCGTGATGTTGATCTCGACCTCGTCACCGAGCATGACACCGCCCCCTTCGATCGCGCGGTTCCAGGCCACCTTATAGTCGAGGCGATTGATCTTCGTCGAGGCGTCGAACCCCATGCGCTCCTTCCCCTGCATGTCCTTCGTCACGCCGTTGTACGTCCCCTCGAGCACCACCGGCTTGGTGATCCCGCGAATGGTCAGGTCGCCGAAGACCTTCAGCGATTCACCCTTGAGCTCGACGCGCGAGCTCTTGAAGGTGAGCGCCGGGAAGGAGTCGGTGGCAAAGAAGTCGTTCGACTTGAGGTGATTGTCGCGCATCTCGTTGTTCGTATCGATGCTCTTGGAGTCGATCGAGACGAGCACGCTCCCCTTGGCGAGCGACGCGGGATCGGCGGTGATGCTCCCATCCCACTTGGCAAAGGTGCCACGCACGCGGGTCACGTAGTGGCGGATGCGAAAGGTGAGCTCGGAGTGGACCGGGTCGATCTTCCAGGTGGGCGCCTGGGCGTGCAGGCGGGCGGGAGTGGCGACAAGGGCAGCGGCGGACAGGAGCAGGAGCAGGAGCAAACGACGCATGACGACGGCCTCGGGTTAGATGTCTCGTTGCTGAGATATATACACGTGAAGCGTGTCGAGTTCCAGCGGTCTTTCGGCGGGCGGCCCTGGCCGCCGTGGTGGCCGTGGTGGCCGTGGTGGCCCTGACGGCCCTGACGGCCCTGACGGCCCTGACTGCGATTCCGCGCTCGCCGCGAAGGGGTGAGGGGACGGAGGGCACCTCGCGACGACACCGGCGACGGTCTCCCAACGCGCGGGGGGCGAGCCGGTCGACAGCGGATGGTGAACGCGATAGCCTATCCGCGACCCTTACTCCCATCGCAATGCCCCACCCCGTCCGTCAGTTCCGCGCGATCTCGGCTTGCGTTGCAGCTGTGTCCGCCTGCGCCTTCGTCTTCGCCGCGCCCCTTCAGGCGCAAGGCGCGCCCGATCTCTCGGCGCTCCGCGCCCGCTCCATCGGCCCGGCGAACATGAGCGGGCGCGTCGTCGATATCGCGGTGAACGAAGCCAACGCGTATGAGTTCTACGCGGCGAGCGCGACCGGCGGCGTCTGGAAGACGACCGACAACGGCGTGACCTGGGCCCCCGTCTTTCATCGCGAGCGCGTGCACTCGGTCGGCGCCATCACGGTGGACCAGCGCGACCCGCGCATCGTCTGGGTCGGGACCGGAGAGGCGACCAACCGCCAGAGTTCCGGATGGGGCGACGGTGTCTACAAGTCGACCGACGCGGGGAAGACGTGGACGAACGTCGGGCTGCGCGCGAGCAAGCACATCGCACGCATCGCCGTCGATCCCACCAACTCCGACGTGGTCTACGTCGCAGTCCCCGGCCACCTGTGGGGGCCGAACCCCGATCGCGGTCTCTATAAGTCGACCGACGGCGGCGCGACCTGGACGCGCATCCTCGCCAGGGATGAGGACACCGGCGTCGTCGACGTCGCGATCGATCCGAGCGATCCTTCCATCGTGTATGCTGCGCTCTACCAGCGTCGCCGCGCGCCATTCGGCTTTGTGGGGGGCGGACCGGGGAGCGGACTGTACAAGAGCACCGATGCCGGGCGTACCTGGCGCCAGCTCACGAGCGGGCTTCCCACGGGAACGGTCGGACGCATCGGCATCTCGATCTACCGCAAGGATCCGCGCATCGTCTACATCTCGCTCGAACAGGGGTCGCGCTACACGTCATCCATCTCGTACGGCAAGCGGCTCGGCGGCGTCTTCCGCTCCGAGGACAAGGGCGAAACGTGGCGTCACATGAGCGACTGGAACCCGCGCCCGGCGTACTCGTCGCAGATCCGCGTCGACCCGAGCGACCAGAGCCGCATCTACATGGTGCAGTACTCTGTCAGCGACGACAGCGGCAAGACGTTCGTGGAGCCGCGCCAGTCGCTGCATGGAGACGATCGCGTCGTGTGGGTGGATCCAAAGGACTCGCGCCATCTCATCAAGGGCGACGACGGCGGCGTCGGGATCAGCTACGATCGCGGAAAGAAGTGGCTGTACCTGGCCTCGCTCCCCGTGTCGCAGTTCTATCACGTCTCGGCGAGCACGTCGTCCCCCTACTTCGTCTGCGGCGGGCTGCAGGACAACGGGAGCTGGTGCGGCCCCAGCCAGACCTTCTCCACGCAGGGGATCCTCAACGACGACTGGTATCGCGTGGGCGGGGGCGACGGCTTCCACAACGTGATCGACACGACGGACAACCGTACCGTCTACTCCTCGTCGCAATACCTCGGCATCACGCGCGTGGACGTACAGACGCGAGAGGCGAAGAACCTGCGCCCGACGGTGAAGGAGGGCGAAGGCCCAAAGCTCGGCAACTGGGGGGCCCCCGACCCCAAGGTCGGAAAGAAGATCCCACCGGCCGGGTGGAACTCGCCGTTCGCCATCTCCGCGCATAACGCGAACACGGTCTTCGCCGGGATGGCGGTCCTCTGGACGAGCGACAACCGCGGTGACACGTGGCGCTCGTTAGGGAACCCGACGACCGGCGTCGACCGACGTTCGCTCACCATCATGGGACAGCCGCCGGAGGAGAACACCCTCTCGCTCGACGACGGCGTCTCGTACTACCCGACCGTCTCGGCGTTCAGCGAGTCGCCGAAGGTCGCAGGCGTCCTGTACGTGGGCACCGACGACGGAAACGTGAAGCGCTCGCGTGACGGTGGCCGCACCTGGACCGACCTCACGTCGCGCTTTCCCGGCGTGCCGAAGAACACGTGGGTCGCCTCGCTCTTCGCCTCGCGACAAACGGCCGGGACGGTCTATGCCGCCTTCGACGGGCACCAGGCGGACGACTACACCAACTACCTCTTCAAGTCGACCGACTACGGCGAGACGTGGAGCTCGATCGTCAACGACCTGCCGGCTGAACGGACGATCAAGGTGATCGTCGAGGATCCGCGCAACGCGCAGCTGCTCTATCTCGGGACGGAGTTCGGACTGTACGTTTCGCTCGACGGCGGGGCACACTGGTCGTACTTCGACGGCGGACTCCCAACGGTTCCGATCAACGACCTCGTGATCCAGCCGCGAGAGAACGACCTGGTGCTGGGGACGCACGGGCGCGGCGTGTGGATCGTCGACCAGGTGCACGCGCTGCAGGAGATGACGCCCGCGGTTCGCGCGGCGGCCGGGCACCTTTTCACCATTGCGCCCGCCTCGATGAACCGCATGTCGAGCACCAAGGCGCACGCGGGCGACCTCGTCTTCCGCGGCGAGAACCCACCGGTGGGGGCGATCATCGACCTGTGGGCGCGGGATGGCGTGCCCGAGGGGACTGCGGTGACGATCCACAGCGCGTCCGGGCGCGAGATCGCGCGCGTCCCGGTTGCCGCCAGGCGCAACGGCGGTGTGGTGCGCGTGATCTGGAACCTGCGGCACCCCGAGCTTCGCGCCGGTCGCGGTGGCGGGGACGACGACGATCCGTTCGGCGGTAGCTTACCCGGGCGCTGGGCGACGCCCGGGACCTACGAGGCGCGGGTGACGATCGCTGGCGAGTCCTTCGCGCGCCGATTCGAGGTGCGCGAGGACGCTCGGGTGCGCCTCACCCCGCTGGCGCGACAGCAGTGGACCGAATCGCTCGACCGCATCGCCGTGCTCTACCGCGACGCCGCCGCGCTCTCCGACTCGGCGCGCACCGAGGTGAAGCGCCTCGAAGCGTCGACGCCGCGTGACGAGCGCCGGTTGACTGAAGCGCGAGACCTCGCAGAGACGGCGGGTGAACTCGTGCAGCGCATCGCGGCGCTGTACGGCAACACCGTGCGCGTCTCCGAACCGCCGACGACCGACCAGCGCTCGCAGATGGGCTACTTCCCGACCGTCCTCAAGGCATTGCAGCTGCGTTGGGCGGCGCTGGGGACGCGATCCTGACGCCGGTCCGCCTCGCGCCCCGTCATCGCCCCCGGGTCAGATGCGCCGAGGCGGGCGGGCGCATCGCGGGGGCGACCCTGATGCGCCTCCTCGCCTTCGCGCTCTCGATGGCCCTGGCGGCGTGCACGGCCGACACCGGCTCGGGCATTGACCGCCCCGCAACCCGCGAGCTGCGGTGGGGCGGCGACGCTGAGGGGGGCGCACCGTTTGTCGAGTCGGACCCGGCGCATCCCGACAGCATGCGCGGATTCGATGTCGAGATTGCCGAGATGCTGGCCCGGGGGCTGGGGCGCACCCCACGGTTTGTGCAGGTCGCCTACCAGTCGATCGCGCCGTCGGTGGAGCGCGGCGACTTCGACGTGGGGCTCTCGGGGATCGAGGATCGCCCCGACCTGCACGACCTGTACGCGCTCTCCCTCCCCTACTTCGAGTTCCGCGAGGTGCTCGCCGTCCGCCCCGCGGACACGGCGCGATTCCACGCGCTCGCCGACCTCCGCGGCAAGCGCGTCGCCACACTCGGCGCCACCCTCGCGTACCAGATGCTGCTCGAGGCGCAAGCGTCGCAGGGGGTGGTGCCGGTGTCCTACGACGACGACGTGCACCCCTACTCCGACCTCGTGGCCGGGCGCGTCGACGCGGTGCTCCTCGATCACGTGATCGCCGAGCGATCGCTCCGGCGCATGGGAGGGTTTGTCATCCAGTCCGACGCGCTGGCGCGCGGGCACTACGTGGCGGTGTTCGCACGCGCCGACACAGCGCTCCGTGACTCGGCCAACGCGATCCTCCGTGACCGCATGCGCGATGGGAGTCTCGAGCGAACGTTCCGCCGGTGGCAGGTGTGGGACGAGGGGCAGGCAGCACACTTCGCAACCGTCCTCTCGGATTCCGTCTCGCGCACCGCCGTGACGCGTCCGAGCGCCACCACGACCATCGCCCGGTACCTCCCCGCCCTGTTGCGAGGGGCCGGGCTCACGCTCGCCCTCTCTTGCCTGGCGATGCTGCTCGCCGTCGCCCTCGGCGTCGCCATCGCCGCGGGGCGCGTGTACGGGACGGGGATCGTTCGCGCGCTGCTCACGGTCTACGTCGAGGTAATGCGGGGAACGCCCGTGCTGCTGCAGCTCTTCGTGCTCTACTACGGCCTGTCGAGCGTGGTGCGGCTCCCGGCCTTCCTCGCGGCGATGATCGGCCTGGGACTGAACTACGCGGCCTACGAGTCGGAGATCTACCGCTCCGCGCTGATGGCGATCTCGCCGTTGCAGCTGGAGGCCGCGCGGACGCTCGGGCTGTCGGAGTGGCAGGTGCTGCGCCTGGTGCGTGGGCCGCAGGCGTTCCGCCTCGCCCTCGCGCCGATGACGAACGACTTCGTCGCGCTCCTCAAGGACTCGTCGCTCGTCTCGGTCATCACCGTGGTGGAGCTGACGAAGGCGACGTCGATCTATGCGACCAACATCGGGAGCTGGTTCGTTCCCGGCGTGCTGTGCGGGGCGATGTACCTCGCCATGTCGCTTCCCCTGTCTCGCGCGGCGCGGACGCTCGAGCAGCGCTGGAGCCCGCGATGAGCGCGGCGCTCGAAGTCCGCGGACTGTGCACGACGCGCGGCGATCGCGAGATCCTGCGCGGCGTGGACCTGGACGTCGCTCCCGGGGAGATCTGCGCCCTGATGGGCGTGTCAGGGGCGGGCAAGTCGACGGTGCTGCGCTCCGTCGCCGCGCTGCAGCCGTTCACGGCGGGCACCATTCGCGTCGGGGACGTGACGCTGCGGGCGGGCGTGCTCCCCGCCGAGCCGGCCCTTCGGCCACTGCGCCGCACCGTCGGCATGGTCTTCCAGGCCCATGCACTGTTCGAGCACCTCACCGTGATGGAGAACATCAGCCTCGCCCCCGTGCACGCGCTGGGGTGGACACGCACACGCGCGGACGAGGTCGCGCGCTCCCTGCTGGAGACGTTAGGCGTGTCGCACCGGGGCGCCGCGCTCCCGCGCGAACTGTCGGGGGGCGAGGCGCAGCGCGTGGCGATCGCACGTGCCCTGGCCCCGGACCCCCTCCTCCTCCTGATGGACGAGCCGACGTCGGCGCTGGACCCGGCGCGTCGCGGGTCGTTAGGCGAGACGCTGCGGGCACTGGCCGCGACCGGGCGCTCCCTCCTGATCTCGACGCACGATGTCGACTTCGCGCGCAGCCATGCCGATCGCGTCGCGGTGCTGTCGAAGGGGATGCTGGTCGAGTGTGGCGCGGCAGACGCCGTACTCACACGCCCGCAGCACGTGGCGACGCGCGAGCTCCTGAGCGCCGGGCTGGACGACTGACGCCCTGCCTCACTTCGCCGGACGTACGCGGCTCCCGTCGACGATGCGCTCATCGGGGCGCACGATCACCAGCGCCCCGGGGGACAGCCCGCCGGTGACCTCCACGTCGCGTCCGCCGCGTCGGCCGATCTGCACCGCGCGACGCCGCGCGCGCCCGTCCACCAGCGAGAGCACCGCCCAGCCGGAGTCGAGCGGGACGAGCGCCGACGATGGCACGCGCAGCACGCGATCACCCTCCCACAGGATGATGCTGACGTCGACCTCGAAGGCATCCCCCAGCCCCGATACCGCCTGATCGAACCGCCCGATCACGTTGACGCGTTGTTCATCGACGCCGAGGGCCGAGCGCTTGGTGAAGGCCGCCGGCTCGATGCGTGCAACGCGTGCGATCATCGGGGCACGCCCCGCGCCCCGTACTTCCATGGTCATGCCGAGGGCGACCTTCGACGCGTCGCGCGAAAGGATGTCGCTCACGACCTCGAGGCTCGCCGGGTCCCCGACCTCGACCAGCGGTGTTCCCGCCATCACGACCCGGTCGTGCGCCTCGAACACGCGCAGCACACGTCCGCGAATGGGCGATTGGACGCGCACGAGGCTCGTACCGCCTGACGAGGGATCGGCACCGAGCAGCGCGGCGCGGGCCGCGCGCTCCCCTTCTCGCGCCGCATTCACGCGCGCTGTGGCGACGTCCAGTTCCCGTTCACGGTCCATGACGAGCCGTCCGGCCTCCTCCCGCTGGCGGTCCGAGACGGCGCCTTCGGTCGCCAGGCGCTCCGCGCGCGCCCGGTCGCGGCGCGCCTCGTCCAGCGCCAGTTGCACCTGCATGGCCTGCGAGCGTGCCTCACGCGTGCGACTCTCGGCCTGGGCGATGAGTGCCGCGCCTTCGGCGCGCGCCCGCGCATCCAGCGGCGCCGGGTGCATGGTCGCCACGATCCCGCGGGCGGCGACCGAATCACCGGGGACGAGGCGATTCTCGTCGACGCGCCCGGTGACTGGTGCTGCGATCTCCACGTGATCGCGCACGCGGGTACGCCCGTCCTCCTCCAGCGTTACGCGAAGCGATCCGATCGTGGCCGGGACGGTCTCGACATCGAGCGGCGTGGGGCGCGTGCGCCACGCGACGGCCGCCAGCACCACGAGGGCTCCACCGATCCACAGCATGCGCGCGCGCGTCATGGGCATGGCGTCACTCCCTGGTCTTCAGGACCGCCACGAGGTCGAGGCGATCCACACGCCGTCGCACCGCGACCGCCGACAGCGCGGCGGCGATCGCAATGACGACCGCGCCGAAAAGGTACGTCGCGGGGCGCGCCACGACAGGAATGCGAAAGAGTGCCGACTCGAATCGTACGGCGATCAGCCACGTGAGCAGGTAGGCGACCGCAAAGGCCACAGGAAACGATGCCACCGTGAGGGAGGCCTGCTCGCCCATGAGCATCCCGCTGACCTCACCGCGGGTGAAGCCCAGGATGCGCAGCGACGCCATCTCCCGGCCGCGCTCGGACAGGGCGACGCGCGCCCCGTTGTAGACGATGCCGGCAGCGATGACGCAGGCGAAACCGAGGGTGAAGGCGAGTGAGATCGAGAAGCTCTCGGCGATGGTGCGTTCGAAGCTGCCGAGCATTGCGCTCCGCACCGCGACGCCGCTGACGACCGGCATCGCCTTGAGCTCGCGATACAGCGTGTCGATGCGTCGCGGATCGGCGCGCAGGACGACCCCGGAGTAGACGGGCGCCCCGCCCTCGAGGCGCTGCAGAGCGTCGGGCGCCATGTACGCCGCGGTTCCCAGCATATCCTCGTTGGTCCCTGAGACCACCGCGCGGACGACGCGCCGCTCGCCTTCCATGAACTCCAGCTGCACCTCATCGCCACGGCGCGCGCCGATCTTCTGGGCGAGCGCCGAGGAGAGGAAGATCCCCTCGCCCGGCACGTGGCGGATGGTCCCGTCGATGTCGACGACGCGCCGGAGCGCGCCATTCGGCGGATACGCGAACACGGCCGTGCGATAGCTGCGCTCGTGGTGTCGCACGCGCGCCGGCACCACGCGAAAGCCCTCCGCCTCCTGCACGCCCACCGCGCGTGCCACCTCGCGCACGCTCTCCTCGCGCAGCGACTCCCGGAAGGTGACCGTCACGTCGCCCCGGTCGACCACGTGGAACTGCTGCAGCTTGATGTAGTCGACCGAGTCGAAGAGCCCCTGCGTGGCGATCACCAGGCCACCTGCGAGGGCGAGTCCAGCGACCGACAGCAGCGTCCTGGCCGGGCGCCGCTCGAGGTTGCGCGCCACCACGAAGTGCCGCGGCGACGAGGTGACCCACGACAGGGCCCGTTCGAGCGTCCCACGGCGGAAGCGCGTCGGCGCCTCGGGACGCATGGCCTCAGCCGGCGGGAGTGCGACACCGTGCAGCACGGCGCCTAACGCGCCGAGCACGCCGGACACGACGCCGATCGCCACGGCCGCAAGGACGATCGACCAGTCCGGGGTGAAGGCGGCCGACGGGAACTGGTAGAATTTCGCGTAGACGAGCGCGAGCCGCCCGGCGAACCAGAGGCCGAACAGCGCCCCGCCCACGACCCCGACCAGCACGGGGACCATCGCCAGCAGGAGATAGTGCCGCGCCACCGCCGCGTTCGAGAAGCCGAAGGCCTTGAGCGTGGCAATCTGCTCGCGCTGCATGCTGACGAGTCGCGAGAGGACCACGTGCAGGAGGAAGGCGGTGACGGCGAGGAAGATCGCGGGGAGGATGATGCTCGTCACCTGCGTCTCGTCGATCTCGCCATCGAGGAACTGCGACGAGACCTGGTCGACGCGTGCGTAGGCCCCCCCGGTGCCGTACGTCGCGAGCAGCGTGTCGACCGCCTCGAGCACGGGCGCGACCGGTACCTCTGGTGCCAGCGCGAGGGTGAGGTCGTTGAATGCACCGACGAGGTCGAACGGAGCGGCCAGCGCCGCCTGCGCCATCCAGAGGACGCCGAAGCGCCGATTGTCCGGAAAGAGCCCGCCACTGGCGATCTCGTAGACGTACTCGGGCGACACGCCGACACCAACAATGCGCAACCAGCGCCACCGTCCATTGAGGACGACACCCACCGAGTCGCCGAGCGCGAGCGCATTCGCAGACGCAAAGGCGCGCGAGGCGATCACCTCGTCGTCGCGGGACGCCTCGGGCCAGCGACCAGCCGCCAGGTGCACTTCGTTGAGCGCCGTGGTGCGCGGCACGGGAATCGACACGAGCCGCACCACGGCCGGCTCCGCGAGGCGCGGGACGTCGGCCACGACTTCCATGACGACGCGCGCGTCCACCGCGGCCACGCCGCGGATGGCGCGCACCCGCTCGACGGCCTGCATGGGCGCTCGCCGCAGGGACACGAAGACATCGGCGAACCGCGACGAGGCGTAGTAGGCGTCACGGGACTGACGCAGGTGCCCGTGCATGCTGCGCAGCGAGACGAAGGTGGCGATCCCGCAGGCCACCACGGCGGCGATGGCGCCCATCTGCCCGCGATAGTGCCAGGCGTCGCGCATCAGCTTGCGGGTGAGCGCAGGCATGGTCACCACTCCAGCTCGCGCGGCGCCACCTGCCGCACGTTCACGACTTCCTCCACGATGCGTCCGCTTCGCATGCGCAGCACGCGATGCGCCATCTGCGCGATGGTCGCGTTATGCGTGATGACCACCGTCGTGGTCCCCAGCTCACGATTGATGTCGGCGAGTGCCTCGAGGACGACGACGCCGGTCTCCGCGTCCAGTGCGCCGGTTGGCTCGTCGCACAACAGGACATCGGGGCGCTTGGCGAGGGCGCGGGCGATGGCGACCCGCTGCTGCTCACCACCAGACAGCTGCGACGGAAAGTGGTCCAGGCGCTCCGTGAGCCCGACGCGTGCCAGCGCCTCCTCCGCCGTCATCGGGTGCTCGGCGATCTCCGTCACGAGCGCGACGTTTTCGCGCGCCGTGAGGCTCGGGATGAGGTTGTAGAACTGGAAGACGAAGCCGACGTGCTCGCGTCGATAGCGCGTGAGTTCTCCCTCATCGGCCGCGACGAGGTCGTGGTCACGAAAGCGCACGTCGCCGCTGGTCGGCGCGTCGAGCCCGCCGAGGATGTTGAGCAGCGTCGACTTGCCGCTTCCGGATGGTCCCAGGATGACGACGAACTCGCCGGCGAAGAGGTCGAGATCGACGCCCTGCAGCGCCTTCACGTCCACGTCGCCCATGCGGTAGGTCTTGGCCAGGGCGCGCGCCCGGAAGATCGCAAGGCGCGGTGCCGGCTCGCGGGTCACAACCGAGGAGTCCGTGACGTCGCGCTCTCGCGCTCCGCCCGTCGCGCCGGGAAGCGTGGCCGCCCCCGGCATCTCCGGCACTCCGTCGTTGGAAGGCCTGCGCATGCTGCCTCCTTCCCCTCTTGCCAGCCTAGAGACGGGTCAAGTGGCTGTCAGTCGGCGCAGCGCGCCGCCGCCGTCAGTCCCCCCCTGACAGGATGGCGCGCCGCGCGGTGTCCCCTCAGGGGAGGCGCGTGGCCTGGAATGCGACGAGCTGCCACCGCCCGCCGCGCTCGACCCACACGTCGGTGAACCGAATGCGATACGGCGCCGCCTGCGCCTTGAGCTTCACGCGCAGGATCCCCGTCACCACCCCGGTCGAGCCATAGGCGCGCGCACGAAGCGAATCGGGGGTGAGGTAGTCGAGCGAATACGGCCCCCCTGGCCCCACCTCGGCCAGGACGGTGGCCTTGTCGTCGAAGGCACCACTGGAGCGCGCGTAGGTCAGGTCGGCGGCGAGCAACGAGTCGAGCGCGGCGCGATTGGCGGTGAAGTCGGCGTTGACGCGTGCTTCCGTCAGGCGCAACAGGCGCTGCTCGGCGGCCGATTGCGCGCGCGCGACCGACGGAGCCATCACGAGGGTGGCGACGGCGGCCGCGGCAAGCGATCCGAACCGCGCGACGGAGCGGGCAGGCTTCGACACGATGGACATGGGACGACCGGAGAGGAAAGGGAGTGCCTAACGCCTTTGGGGTGCGTTCGTGTTGTCGATGTCGGCGGCGATCATCCATGTTCCGTCGCCGCGGCGCGCGAGCGCCAGGACGAACTTCCCGAGGTCGCCCGTCCCTTCGCCGTAACGATATGCCCCAATGATGTAGCCGACGGAGTCCGCCGTGGCAAACGCGAGCGCACGGAGTCGAAGGTCGCCGCCGGGGCCGGCGTACGCCGCCGCGATGGCGCTGCGTCCGGGCGCCGGAGGGCGCCCGTTGGGAAGCGCCATCCCCTGCTCGGCGAAGAGTGAGGCCACGCGGACCGCGTCACCCGCTCGCCAGCCGCGTTCATACTCGCGAAGGACGCGTTCCAGTGGAGCCGGCAGGTGCACGGACGGCAACTCACCGGGCTTCGGTTGGTACTCCTGGGCGCCGAGCCGGGCACCGGCGACGAGGAGCAGAAGACAGGAGGCGAGCGAGAAGGCGCGCATCGTGAAGGCCTCACACGAGGGGGATTCGAGCGGCGGTGCCGGAACGAGCACGGGGGCGACCGGACTGGGTCGCCCCCGTGCTTCACGTACGACGTCCTGCTCGCCGGAGTGTCAGGCCCAGCGGAAGCCGCTCTTCGACAGCGGGAGCGACCGCACACGCTTGCCCGTCGCGGCATAGATCGCGTTGCACAGGGCGGGCACCACCGGCGGGAGCGCCGGCTCGCCCATCCCCGTCGGGGAGAAGTCGGTGAGCTTGAAGTGCACCTCGACCGGTGGCGCCTGCCGCATGCGCAGCAGCGCGTACTGGTTGAAGTTCGACTGCTCGGTGCGGCCGTTCTTGATGGTGATCTCCTGGGTCATCGCCTCGGAGAGTCCGTCGAGCACCGACCCTTGCACCTGCTGCTCTGCCCCGCTGGGATTGATGATCTGGTTCCCGACGTCACCGGCGACCCACACCTTGTTCACCTTCACGGCGCCGTTCGCGGCGACGCTCGCCTCCACCACCTCGGCGAAGTAGCCGCGATGGCTGAAGTGGAACGCCACGCCACGCCCCGTCCCCTTGGGGAGCGTCACCTTTCCCCAGTTGGACTTCTCGGCCACCAGCTCCAGCACGCCGCGCATGCGCGCCGCATCGTAGGCCGCCGAGCCATCCGGGTTGGCCACGAGGCGCGGGTCACCGAGCAGCGCCAGGCGGAACTCCACCGGATCCTTCCCCGCCGCCTCCGCCAGCTCGTCGAGGAACGAGTGGAAGACGTAGGCCAGGGCGTTGCTCCCCGGC
This sequence comes from Gemmatimonadaceae bacterium, assembly GCA_046327755.1. Taxonomy (GTDB): domain Bacteria; phylum Gemmatimonadota; class Gemmatimonadetes; order Gemmatimonadales; family Gemmatimonadaceae; genus SCN-70-22. Next base: position 106,843 of record JAXLXW010000003.1, on the reverse strand, counting down.
GCCCGCAGCGGCCCGGTGGGGACGCCGGACGGGATGTTCGTGACATCGTACTGGAAGTTGGCGATGAAGCGCGACGGGAATTCGGTGGGCGCCATCCCCGCGCTCGGACCAAAGCGCTCCCCCTCGCCGAACGAGACGAAGTGGTTCTTCCAGGCGACGATCTTCCCCGCGGCATCCACCCCGGCGGTGAGGTTGTGCCACCCCGCCGACCGATAGAAGTCGTGGCGCAGGTCATCCTCGCGCGACCACACGAGCTTCACGGGGACGCCCGCCTCCTTGGCGATCCACGCCGCCTCGACCATGTAGTCGTTGCTGAGGCGACGCCCAAAGCCACCGCCGGCGCGGATCATGTGGATCGTGATCGCCTTCTCATCCACGCCTAACGTCTTGGCCACGAGCTGGCGCCCGGGCTGCGGGTTCTGCGTCGGCGCCCAGATCTCCACCTTGCCGTCCACGACGGAGGCGGTGCAGTTCTGCGGCTCGAGCGTGGCGTGCGAGATGAACGGATAGAAGTACGTCGCCGAGACCGTCTTGGCCGCCGAGGCGAGCGCAGCGTCGGGATCACCATCCTTCCGCATCGTCTTGAACGGGGCGGCCTTGGCGATGCGCGCCGCTTCCGCAGCGTAGGTATCGCTCCCCTGCAACGCGGTCGCCCCCTCGTCCCACACGACCTGCAGCGCGCCACGCGCCTTCTGCGCGTACCACCAGGAGTCGGCGACGATCGCGACGCCGCCCAGCAGCCCGTTCAGCGCCGTCCCGCCCTCCACCACGAAGGCGCTCTTGATCCCCGGCATCGCCCGGATCGCATCGAGGTTGGCCGACTTCACCTTGCCGCCGAAGACGGGGCACTTCTCGAAGACGGCGTACTTCATCCCGGGAACGGAGACGTCGATGCCAAACAGCGGCTTGCCGGTGATCACCTTCGGGTTGTCGACCCCCTTGTGGAACTTCCCGATGATCCGGAAGTCCTTGGGGTTCTTGACCGGGACGCTCTTGAGGTCGGGGGCAGTCAGCGTCGCCGCCTTGCTCACCAGGTCGCCGTACGGCGCCGTGCGCCCCGACGCCTTGTGCTCGACGACGCCCGGCGAGGTCGTCAGCTCCGCTACCGGCACTCCCCAGTTTGCCGCGGCGGCCGCCAGGAGCACCTGGCGTCCGGCGGCACCGATGCGGCGGTGCTCGTCCCAGTTCATGGGCGTCGCGGTGCTCCCGCCGGCGAACTGCTGCCCGTACTTGTCGGGCTCACTGTCGCCCTGCACCACGGTCACGTTCTTCCAGTCGACGTCCAGCTCCTCGGCGATGAGCATGGGGAGCATGGTCTTGATCCCCTGCCCGATCTCCGGGTTCTTGTTGACGATCGTGACCTTGCCATCCGGGGTGAGGCGGATGAAGACGTTGGGGCGGAAGTCGTCGGCATCCGTCGGCCGCAACGCGGCGGCAGTCCCGGCGAGCGCCTCCGCCGGCCGCAGGTAGGCGCCGAGGAGGAGGCCGCCGCCGGCGATCGCCGACACGCGCAGGAAGTCACGGCGATCCACGCCCTTGGGCGTCTCGGTCTTCACGGGCTCAGTGGCCCGGGGAGTCGTGAGCGAGTCCATGGGGCCTCCTTATGCGTTGTCGTCGCCCGGCCGACCGGCCGGGGTCGCGGCCGGCTGCGACGTGCCAGCGGCCTTGTGGATCGCCGCCTTGATGCGCAGGTAGGTCGCGCACCGGCAGATGTTCCCGTTCATCGCCGCGTCGATCTGCTCGTCCGTCGGCTTCGGCGTGCGCGCCAGGAGCGCGGCGGCCGTCATGAGTTGGCCGGCCTGACAGTAGCCGCACTGTGGCACGTCGAGTTCGTCCCACGCCTGCTGCAGCGCGGTGAGCGTCCCCTCGTTGGGCGCGAGCCCCTCGATCGTGGTGATCGAGGTCCCTTCGGCCGCCGCAACCGATGTGCGGCAGGCGCGCGTTGGCGTGCCGTCCTTGTGAACCGTGCACGCGCCGCATTGGCCGATGCCGCAACCGTACTTGGTCCCCTTCAAGTCGAGGACGTCGCGCAGGACCCACAGGAGCGGCATGTCCGCCGGGACATCGACCGTGTGAGTCTTCCCGTTGACCTTGAGTGTGTACGCCATGGTGGGACGGGCTGGGAGGAAGACGATCCGGAAGGAGGGAAATCCGACCGTAATCTTACGCGTTCTTCACGCCACGCGCTGCCCGACGTGACGGCGCGGGCCGCCGCGGGGCGAACAGCTGCTACCGCCCCGCCTCGCGGACCACCTCAACCAAGGCATCGCCGTAGCGCGCCGCCTTGGCCGCCCCGATGCCATAAATCCCTTCCAGCGCGGAAATGGTGCGCGGGCGTAGCTCGGCGATCTCATGCAGCGTGCGGTCGCTCGCGACGACGTACGGAGGTACCCGCTCGGCTCGGGCGAGCTCGAGGCGCCGTGCGCGGAGCGCCTGGAAGAGCGCGGCGTCCTCGGCCGAGAGTTCGGAGACATCGGCGCGCGGGCGGCTCCCCCGCGTGGCTCCGGCCGACTTGGAGCGCTCCCGCTTTGGCTGGTCGCTGGGGAGGAGGAGGCGCACAGGCCCCGTCGCAAAGAGCACCCCCTTCCCCGCCGGCGTGAGCGCGACCATTGGGCGGTCGCCCCCCGTGAAGTCGACCCACCCCGCGGTGACGCAGCGGCGCAGGAGTGCGGTGATCCACTCCTCACTCCGCCCGCGCAGCGCGCCGAAGGTACGCGTCTCCTGCAGCCCGGAGCGCTCGAGGCGTGGATCCGGGAGGCCGGCAAGGAGCTTGACTGCCGCCTGCATCCCGAAGCGGCAGTGCGTGCGCGCGACCGCGCTCAGCGCCTTGCGCACGGCAATCGCGGTTTCCTCGGCGTCGCTGGCGTTAGGCTCGTCGAGGGCGGTGCAGGTGTCACAGCGCCCACACCCCGACAGCGTCTCGGCCTCGTCGCCGAAGTAGCGCAGGATGGCGTCGTGCCGGCAGCTCCCCCCTTCGGCCCAGCGCATGAGTTCGAGGAAGAGCGACCAGCGGTGCTGCACGCGCGCCTGGTCCACTTCGCCGAAGTCGTTGGGCATCTCCAGCAGGCGGCGGCGCAGGGGGAGGTCGCCCGGGGAGTGGCACATCACGCCGATCGCATCCTCGCCATCGCGTCCGGCGCGCCCCACCTCCTGGTAGTACGCCTCGATGGACCCCGGCGGGGCGAGATGGATCACGGCGCGCACGTCGGCGCGGTCGATCCCCATCCCGAAGGCGTTCGTCGCCACAATGACGTCGATGTCGCCGTCGCGGAACCGCTGCTGCGCGCGCTCGCGGACCTCGCCCGACATCCCGGCGTGATAGCCGTCCACGCGCCACCCGCCCCGCTTGAGGCGGGCGAACTCCTCCTCCGTCTTCTTGCGCGTGGGCGCGTAGACGATCGCCGCCCCGCGCGCCCCTTTCGCCCCGCCAATCGCCTCCTGCAGCGTCGCATCGACCACGCGCGCCAGGTCGGCGGCGCTGCGCACTTCATGCACACGCAATCCGAGGTTAGGGCGTGCGAAGCCGCGCACCAGCTGAGGCGTATCGGCGCCGAGCCCGAGGCGGGCGAGGATCTCGTCGCGCACGATCGGCGTGGCGGTCGCGGTGCACGCCATCACCCGGGCGTTGGCGAGGTCGGCGACCAGGTCGCCCAGCTGCAGGTAGTCCGGACGGAAATCGTGCCCCCACTCGGAAATGCAGTGCGCCTCGTCGATGGCAACCAATGGGCAGTCGATCTCGCGCACGAGGGCGCGGAAGCCCGGGAAGGCGAGGCGTTCCGGCGCGACGTAGGCGATCTGGAACTCACCACGCGCGAGCGCCGCCATCCGACGGCGGATCTCCTCCGCGTCGAGCGTGGCGGCGAGGAAGGTCGCCCGCACGCCGCGTTCGGTGAGGGCGGCCACCTGGTCGTGCATCAGCGAGACGAGCGGCGATACGACCAGCGTCGTCCCCGGGAGGACCGTGGCGGGGAGTTGGTAGATGAGCGACTTCCCGCCCCCAGTGGGTGCGACGAGGAGGAGGCGCCGGTCGCGGATGATCGTCTCGATCGCCTCGCGCTGCCCGGGACGGAAGGCGTCGTAGCCGAGCTGCTTGAGGGCGGCGTCGAGGTCGGGCAGCGGGAGCGGCGCGGCGTGCGTCATCGTCCCAAAGTTCACGGGTTGCCAGCGGGTGTCGCAACCATTCGGGTGCGATGTGTGGCAGATTCACGGCAGGAATCGGCGCGAGGTGCGCGCCTGACCGCCGCTCTCACCGGCGACGCCTTCGCAGCGCCTGGGGACGACGTCGCGTACTGGAACGTGCGCGTCTCCGTCCTCGCCACGTTCAACCTCCTTCGATGCCTTCGATGCCCTCGATGGTCACCCCGAAATCCGCCGTCACCCTGCTCGCCGTCACGGCGCTCGCCGTCACGGCGCTCGCTCTCCCCGCGAGCGTGCACGCCCAGCGCCGAGGGGGGGTGAACGAGTACGGCAATCCGCCGAAGCTCGCCCCGGCCCCGACGACCGCCGCCATCACGCCACGCGACCTGCAGATCCGCCTCTACCAGTTCGCCGACGACTCGATGCAGGGGCGGCAGGTGGGGCGGGCCGGCAACATGAAGGGGACGGCGTACATCGCGGCGGAGCTCAAGCGGATGGGGCTCATCCCCGCAGGCGACAACGGCGGCTACTTCCAGACGCTTCCGTATCACCTGCGGTCGTTCACCTCGCACTCGCGACTCTCCGTCAGCGGCAATCCGCTCACGTGGGAGAAGGACTGGGTCGCCGTCCCCGGCGCGCGCGCACCGCGCCCGGTGGCCGGGGCCGAGGTCATCTTCGGCGGAGTGGCTGGCGATACGTCGAAGCAGATCAGCGCCGCCGACGCGGCGGGAAAGTTCGTCGTCGTCCTCGCGGCGCCGCCGTCGGCGAACGCGGCGCGCGGTCCCGCGGCGCGCTTCGCGCCGCCGCCGCCGTCGAAGCTCGGAAGCGCGGCCGCCGTCGCGACCGTCGACCTCGACGCACTCACGCCGGCGCAGCGTCGCGCGATCAACGAGCCGGCGGTCGCAACACAGGCGCAGGCGGGGCGCGGACGCCCCGGTGCGCCGACACCGACGACCGATTCGCTCACGCTCCTCAAGCAGCAGCTCGAACAGCTCGCGCCGCAAGCGACCATTCGCCTGACGAAGGAAGGCGCGGCCAAGCTCTTCGGCGTGCAGTCGGTGGAAGGGCTCGCCCTCGGCACGCGCGGCGGGACGGTCAACGCCTCGCTCGACTACGTCGAACTGCCCAGCGACTACGCCCGCAACGTCGTCGGCATCATTCCGGGGAGCGATCCTGCCCTCGCGGGGCAGTACGTCGCGATCGGCGCGCACAACGATCATGTCGGTTTCAACACGCCGGTCGACAAGGACTCGCTCAAGGCCTTCAACAACGAGCGCAACCGTCGCCTCCTGGCCAACAACATGATCGCGCTCAACGCCGAGCAGCTGGCGGCAATCCGCGTGAACATGGACAGCATCCGCAAGGTGCACCCGGTCGCGCGCCTCGACTCCATCAACAACGGCGCGGACGACGACGGGTCGGGGTCGATGGCGCTGCTGGAGATTGCCGAGTACCTGTCGTCGCAGAGGGTGAAGCCCAAGCGCTCGACGCTGTTCGTCTGGCACACGGGCGAGGAGGCGGGGTTGGTGGGGTCGGCGTTCTTCACGCGCAACCCGACCGTCCCGCTCGACTCGATCGTCGCACAGCTCAACATCGACATGATCGGGCGCGGCCGCGAAGGCGACCTCCCCGGCGGCTCCCCGGACTACCTCGGCGTCGTCGGCTCGTTCTTCGACTCCAAGGACCTGGGCGAGACGGTGGCCCGCGTGAACGGCAAGCAGGAGAAGTCGCTCTCACTCGACTACAAGTACGACTCCACGCTCAGCTGGACCGGGTACAACAACATTTACGGGCGCAGCGATCACTACAACTACGCGCTGCAGGGGATCCCGATCGCTTTCTTCTTCACCGGGCTCCACGGCGACTATCACCAGCGCACCGACGAGCCCGAGTTCATCGACTACCCGCACTACGCGCGCATCACGACGTACATCCGCGACATCGCGATCGAGGTCTCCAACGGTCCGCGTCCCAGGATCAATGGCACGCGTCCGGCCAAGCCGCCGCGCCCGTCGGTTCCGTAACGGGCGTTGGCCGAAGCAGACGCGGGCGGCGAGGACAGGTTCCTCGCCGCCCGCGTCGCATGTCGGGCTCCCGTGCAGGCGTCGGTTACCAGCGCATCTCCGCCGTCACGAAGACCGCGCGCGCCGGCAGGACGAAGTAGCGCACCGTGCCTGACGAGGAGACCGACCCGCTGCCGTATCGCTGCGAATTGCCAAGGTTCGCGCCCCGCACCAACAGGGAATACCGATCGCGCGACCAGCGCGCCGTGGCATCGAGGACATAGTACGAGGGGAGCACGCGGTCCCCGCTGGACGTGTTGTCGAGGAAGGCCTGCGACTGGTAGCGCCCTTCCGCCCCCACCGAGAAGGAGCGCGCAACGGCGAAGTCGGCGCGCTGCGTGCTCATGAAGCGCGGCGTGAGGAGCGGCTCCACGTTGCGCCGCACGACCGGGGTGCCGCGCGACGAATCGGTGAACTGGCGGATGCGGTTGGTGCTCCACGCCACGTTCCCTCCCAGCGAGAGGCGCGATGTGGCGCGCCACGCGGCGTCGAGCTCGAGGCCGCGGCGATAGCTCTCCCCAACGTTGCGACGCAGCACCGCGCCCGACGCGGTGGGGGCGCCGATGCGCGCGATATCGTTGCGGAAGTCCATCGAGTAGACGTTCGCCGACAGGTCATAGCGCGCGCGCGCCACGGTGATCCCCGCCTCGAAGTCGCGCACCGTCTCCGGCCGCACACGGGTGAAGTCGCCGTAGTCGCCCACGTTCGTCGCGTTCAGGTCGTCGTCGCCGGCCAACAGGTCGCTGCGCGCGGGCTCGCGCGTCGTGGCGCCGTAGGACGCGAAGGCGCTCACGCCTTCCCCGAGCGAGAGCGTCACGCCCCCCTTGGGGTTGAAGAAGGTCCAGTCGGTCGAGCGTTCGGTGATTCCGGCGTTGGCATCCGGTTCGTAGCGGAACTCCGCGTGACGCCCCTGCAGGTCGGCGAACCACCGCAGGCGTCCCACATCGTACGAGGCCTTGAGGAAGGCACTGAGGTCCGACTTGTGCCCGGTATTGTCGTACAGCGTGGTGCTGGGCTGCAGGTAGCCGCGATGCGCGCGCGCATAGTCGTTGGCGTTGACGCCGGCGAACAGGCGCAATGCACCGCGCTGGTGGTTCACCGCACTGGTGACGCCATACCAGGTGTGCGCCAGGTTGAAGCGATAGCGATCGGGAAGATAGAAGTAGTCGTAGCTCCCCGAGGCGGAGTTGCGGTAGACCGTCGTGTTGAGCGTCGTGGCATCGCTCACGAGGCGCGAGTAGGCGAGGGCCACCATCTGCTGGCCGAAGCGATCGCGCTCGTCAGGCGCCAGCGGGTTGTAGCGCCGGTTGGTGCGCAACTCGTCGAGCGTCGCCCCAACGTACGACAGCGTGTCGGAGAGCACGCCGGCCAGGGCGGTCAGCTTGACGATGTTGCGATCGCCGAAGTAGCCGGCCCCGATCAGCGCCGATCCGCCGGCGACCCCGGCGTGCTCCCGGTAGCCATCCGTCTGCAGGATGCCAAAGCGTCCCTGCACGGCGAAGCGGCTTCCCGGCCCGGTGAGCCCGCTCGCGGCCGACGCGCTGATGCGGCGCGCCCCGAACGACCCGAGTTGCAGCTGGAAATCCCCGCCCCCATCGCGCTGGGCCACCGGCATCGTCTCGAAGTTGATCGAGCCGGCGAACGATGCGGTGCCGGCGCTCGACGTGCCCACGCCGCGTTGCACCTGCACCGACTGCACGCTGGACATGAGATCCGCGAAGTTGGCGAAATAGAGGACCTGGTCCTCCATGTCGTTGAGCGGGATCCCGTCGATCGTGATGTTGATGCGGGTCTGGTCCATCCCGCGCAACCGCAGGTAGCTGTACCCCCAGTTGGTCCCGGTCTCCGTGTGCGCGGTCATCGCCGGCGCCGCCCCCACGAGCAGCAGCGGGACGTCCTGCCCGAACTGGCGCTGTCGGATGACGGCTGCCGGAATCGTCTTCTGCGCGATGGGAGCGGCGTCCGAGGCGCGGATCGCGGTGACGAGGACGCGCTCGATGCGGCGCACGCTGTCGCCGCGCGCCGTGTCGGCATGGGCGGGGAGCGTGTCGCGCACCTGCGCCGCGAGCGGAGTCGACGTCGCAGCGGCGGCCGCGGCGATGTGCAGGATGAGCTGTGCAGGACGGGCGCCGAGCGATCGGCGCGCACGGCGCGCGGTGCGCGCCTGAGGCAGGCAGGACATCGTTGGACTCCCTACGCCGGTACGAACCGGATCAGGTTCTACGGGACTCTCTCAGCCGACGATCACTCGCGTCGTCGGCACCCCGGTCATGTGCGCGAAGGTTAATCGGACACCACGACGCGGCGAAAGCCCTCCCCCGCGCGCCTCGCCGATCGGTATCGTTCGGTATCCGTCCCCTCACGGAGCGTCCTGCATGGCGACTCGCGGCTTCTTCGGAAAGCGCCCTCCCCCGGACCACGCCGAGCGCGTGCCACCGGGCCAGCACCTGGTCCCGGACTTCCCCGTGCTCTCGCTGGGGCCTACACCGCGTGTCGACCAGGCGACGTGGTCGTTCACCCTCAAGGTGGGGCCGCGCCCGGTGCGCACCTGGAACTGGGAGGAGTTCAACGCCCTCCCGCGCACCCGCATCACGCGCGACATCCACTGCGTGACGACGTGGTCCAAGCTCGACACGCGCTGGGAAGGGGTGATGGTCGACGACCTCCTCACGGCCGCCGGCCTAACGCCACCGACGGACTTCCTCCTCGCGCACTCGTTCGACGGCTACGCGACCAACGTCCCGGTCGCCGACGTCATCGGCGGCAAGGGGATGATCGCGACCCACTATGACGACCTTCTGCTCGAGCCCGACCACGGCGGACCTGCGCGGCTCGTCATTCCGCACCTCTACTTCTGGAAGTCGGCCAAGTGGATCAACGCGCTGCAGTTCACCACGCGCGACGAGGCCGGCTTCTGGGAACTGCGCGGCTACCACATGTACGGCGACCCGTGGCGCGAACAACGGTTCACCAATGACTGACAGCGGTGCCTCGCGCTCCCTTGGCGGCGGGCGCGAACCCTGGCAACAGGCCGTCATCACCGACATCCGGCGCCTGACGAGTCGCGTCGTGTCCGTAACGCTGCGCCCCGAGCGCTGGCGCCCCTTCCTCCCCGGCCAGCATGTCGACGTGCGCCTCACCGCCGAGGATGGCTACCAGGCGCACCGCGCCTACTCGATCGCGTCCGCGCCGTCGGCGGGGACCACCTTCGAGCTCGTGATCGAGCGACTGGCCGATGGTGAGGTCTCCCCCTTCTTCCACGAGGTTGCAGCCCCGGGCGACACACTCGACGTTCGCGGCCCATTCGCCGAGCACTTCGTCTGGCGCACGAGCGAACCGGGCGGCGTCTTCCTCGCTGCCGGGGGCTCCGGTGTCGCGCCCTTTCTCTCGATGGTTCGCGAGCGCGCCCGCCTCGCGTCGCCGCCGCCGATGGCGCTCCTCTACTCGGCGCGCACGTGGGACGAGGTCATCGCACGCGAGGAACTGCTGGCCAACGAACGCAGCCAGCGCGGCTTTTCCTTCACCTGCTGCCTGACGAGGGAGAGCGCCCGACGCCCGACGGACTTCTCGACGCGCGTGAATGCGTCGGTGGTCTCCCACGTCCTCGAGCGGATGGCGGAGGCGCCGCGCCACTTCTTCGTCTGCGGCGCCAATCGCTTTGTCGGTTCGGTTTCCGACATCCTCGTCGCGCGCGGTGTTCCGCCCTCGGCGATTCGTACCGAGCGATACGGCGGCGCGTAGCGAGCCTAGCGAGCCTCGCGCGACTAGCGAGCCGCTCGCGGCGCGAGCGCCGTACGCGCCGTGACGGGAGCGCGCGACGCGCGCGCTCCCGTCGCGAGGGGCGTCACTTCACGATGCGGCGCTCCACCGACGTCTTGAGCTCCTGGTCGATGACCGGTGAGCGCAGCAGGTCGCGCACACGGTCAAGGTGCGACATCGCGATGTCGTTGCGCTTCGCCTTCTGCCAGAGAATCGCCGCCTCGAACGTCGCCTTGAGCTCCATCGTCGGGTCGCCGAAGCGCGCCGCCTCCTGCGCCGTCGCGTCGAGCGTCGACGCGGCATCGACGATCTTCCCCTGGAAAAGCTGCGCGCCGGCCATGCGCCACAGCGCCGTCCCAGCGTAGACGCCCGCCTCGCGCTGCTCGGCGGCAATTGCCTTGTAGAGCTTGATGGCCTCGGCGTCGCGTCCGTTCGTGGACGCCGCCTCCGCCTCGGCCAGCATGCGTTGCAGCTTCTCGGGATCGGGAGCCGGTTCCACCCGGGCGATGGCTGGCACGTACGCCGTGGCTGCGAGCGATTGCAGGGCGTGCGCGGGAGCCGCTGCGAGGGGGAGGGCAAGCGCGCTGAACAGGATGCGGATGGCAGGGCGCATGACGAGTACCTCCATATAGGGAATCGCGAGCGCATCGCACCATGGGTGCACTCGCGTGGTAGCCAGTCAGACGCGCGCCGCGCTCGCAAGGATTCATCGCGGGGATGGAAGGCCACGGAGCCGTGACCAACGGCAAGGGGCCGCCACGTGCAGTGCACGGGCGGCCCCACGTTCGAGTTGCGCGTGCCGGCCACTCGCCCCGAGACGGCGCGTGCCGTGCGCGGAGCGGTTGTGACGCGCCTACGACGCGATCTTCTCCTTCTTCTGACGGCTCTTGAGGTGCTCTTCCATCTTGAGGCGGGGCACGCCGTTCACCATCCAGTCGGGAGCGGGCGCCCCCTTGAGGTAGTGATCGAAGTACTCACGCATGCGGATGGTGTAGTCCTTCTGGTTCTTCGGCAGCTGCAATCCGTGGTTCTCCCCCACGTACTGCAGCATGATGACGTCCTTGTCCAGCTCGCGCAGGTGGTTGAACCAGGTGATCCCCTGGTTGAAGTCGACCGCGCCGTCCTTCTCGTTGTGCAGGATCATCAGCTTGGTCTGCACCTGGTCGGCGTGGAAGGCCGGCGAGTTGCGCAGGTAGGCCTCCATGTTCTCCTGTACGCTCCCCTTGAAGCGCCCTTGCGAGCTCTCGAAGATCGCCATGTCGGCGGTCCCCGTGTTCCAGTACACGCTGGCGTACATGCTCACCATGTCGGTGAGCGGGGCGCCGGTCACGATGCTCTTGAACAGCGTCCCGGTCTGCGTGGCGAGGAACGACGACTGGTACCCGCCCCAGCTGTGCCCATGCAGCCCGACGTTGGCCGGGTCGACGATCCCCGTGGCAATCGCCGCCTTCACCGCCGGCACCACGCACCACACCGACGACATTCCCGGGTCGTTGATCTTGTAGACGATGTCCGGCTGCAGCACGGCGTAGCCGCGCGACGTGTAGATGCTGGGGTTGAAGGCGCGCGTCTCGTTCGGCACCGCATACTGGTGCAGCCCCTGCGACAGCTTTTCGTAGATGTAGACGACGGTCGGGTACTTCTTCCCCGGCTCGTAGTTGGCCGGGAGATAGAGCGCTCCCTGCAGCGTGTCTCCCTTGTCGCTCACGTAGTCCACGAGGCGCGCCCCGGACGACCAGGCGTAGTCCTTCTGCTGCGGGTTGGCGTCCGTCAGGCGTCGCGGCGATGCCAGCGTCTTCTCGCTCACCCAATAGTCCGGGAAGTGCTGCACCGTCTGCCGAGTGAAGATCCAGGTGTCCGCATCGCGTGCGCGCGAGACGAAGTACTTCGCGTCGTCCCACAGCAGTGACTGCGCACCCGTCTTGAGCGGCTGCACCACCGAGAGCCCTTCCTTCTTCGTCCACTCGCCATAGGTCTGCAGGTACATCGGGCGCGTGAGGTCGATCCCGCGCTCCTTCGGGTTGAAGACCAGGCGCCGGGTGTAGCGGATCCGGTCCTTCTTCCCGTTCCCCGTGAGGTTCACCAGCGCCCCGCCCTTCACCGGCGCCTTCCACACGTCCCAGTTGTCGAAGAGGAGGACGTGCTGGTTGTCGCTCGCCCAGCCTAACGGTTGCACGGGGGGACGATCCACGTTGTGATCGTCCTCGGTGTCGACGAACGAGGTCGGCGCTCCCGTGGTGAGGTTGCGCGACGCCTTCGTCGTGAAGTCGTAGACGTGGTAGTTGCCGTCGTCGTAGTACAGCGCCTTGGTTCCGTCCGGTGACGGCTGCCAGGGATAGCGCGCCGACTTCACGGCCAGCGTCCGCCCCCCGGTCGCGAGGTCGATCACGTACAGGTCGCGCCGCTGTCCGCCGTCGATGTTGTCGCGGCGCTCGTACGCGCGACGATCGTTGCCGACGGCATAGCGCTCACGCGGCGCAAGCGTCACGTCGCGCAGCTCGTCGTCGGCGAGTCGGATGAACTTCTTCTCCGCCACGCGATACTCGGCCAGGTACGAGTACGTCTTGTCGCGCTGCTCCTCCACCTGCTGCTGCGACTGCAGGCGCGGGTCGCCCTTGCCGTGCCAGATCACCAGCGTCGGCAGGTCATCGTCGGTCCCGCCAACGCCGGCCGGCGACTGCATCGCCCCTGGCGTCCCGGCTACGGGGCGCACGTCGGGGCGCGGCGTCTTGGAGTCGGGTCCGGTGCGGCGCGCCGCGATGCCGAAGAAGAGCGCACTGCGATCGGTCGCCCACCGCGGTGCACGATCCGGGGAGATGCGCATCCCCAGCGGGAAGCCCGCCGAGTCGGCGGCGGCGCTGTAGATCGTCCTCGCCGGCGCCGGCAACGACGCGTTGGACCATCCAAGCACGCTGTAGATCGTATCACTCGCCGCACTGTCCGGCCGCCCGCGCAGCACCGAGAGTGCAAAGGCGCTGTCGCTCCACGCCAGGCGGCGATAGAGCTGCTTCTCGCTGTCGAGCGTGTGCACGACGTCCGTCGCCAGGTTGCGGAGCTGCACGCCGTTGCCCACGAGATCCTTCGTCTCGACCGTCCAGGCGAGCCACGTGCCGGCGTCGTCGAGTGCGAACTCGCCCACCGCTCCGACGGTGCTCAGCGCCCCGCTGCGCAAGTCGACGAGGATCATCTCGGCGGCGTTGGTCCCTTCCGCGTTGTAGCGATGCAGCACGGCGTAGTTGGGGCGCTCGCCGGCAAACACGGCGCGCCGCACCTTCTCCACGTCGCGCTTCTCGCCCGTGGTGAGGTTCACCAGCACGGCCCCGTTCTGCAGCGGCTTGCGCTCCTTGCGCAGCTTCTTCGCCTCGGCGGCCTTGGGATACGTCATGAACAGCGCCCACTTCGCGTCGCCCGAGAGGACGAGCGGGGCGTCGCCGCCGCCGCCGCCAAAGCCCTGCTGCAGCGGTGGCTCCCCGATCGGGAAGCGCCACTCCTTCCCCCCCTCGGCGGTCGGACGGATCACGACCTCGGCGTCACCCTCATTGGGGGCGAGCACGTACGCAAACCACTTTCCGTCGTTGGAGGTGACGGCGTTGCGGATCGACTTCCAGAAGGCGACGTCGGCGGGATCGAGCTCCTTGAGCGCGCCGCGCGACGCCGTGGCCGCACTGCCTTGCGCCTGCGCGGGCGCCGCCGCGATGGACAAGGAAGCAAGGCCGGCGACGAACAGGAGGAGCGCCGGTCGCACCCGCAGGTGCCCCGACTCGACGGGACCGGAACGAACTGACGACATGGGACCTTCCCGGTTGAGCATACGAACGAGACCAGGGCGCCCCCGCGCGCTGGTTGTCCGGGAAGTTGAGTCCTGACACGATGGCCGGCCAGCCCGATTCCGTCTGGCGCCGGCCGGTCCCTCCGCCCGGAGCCGGCTACTGGCGCCCCGCCTGCCGAATCGTGCGCCCGATCCCGTCCGCCTCCAGCGCCTCACTCCAGAAGCGTGAGTTGTTGTTGTCCCAGTTCACCAGCCAGTTGTAGGTCGCGTTGGCCTCGCGCAATGCGGCGCGCCGGCGCACATCCGACCGGGGCGCGCGCGCCAGGAAGTCGGCGTAGGCCCGCACCGCGTGGTACATCTCGAAGCCATCGCGAAAGTGCCGGCCGATCGCCTCCCGCTCCGCGGCGGCGCGCCAAGGCAGGAGTGGATTGAAGCCCGCGCCCGTCGAGTCCTCCAGCGCCTGCAGCCGCCAGTTGAGGGAGCGATACCAGGTCTTGTCGTTCCCCCACAGCAGCTTGCCGTTCTGCGCACGCATGTGGCGAGCAAAGGCGAGCCGCCCGGCGAGCGACGTGTCGGCGGCCAGCGGCTGCACGCGCCGCCAGCCCGCCGCGCGCACTCGCGCCGACGTCCCCAACATCGCAGCCGCAGCACTCCATTGCCCCGCCGACGCCGTGCGGATGGCCTGCGTCCACGCCGCCTCGCGCGCGAGCGCCGGCGCACCGTTCGTCACGAGTCCGGCGAGGACCGAGTCGGGGGCGAGCACGCGCACGAGGTACTGTCGCGCCTCGTCCGATACACCAGGCGCGGCCAGCGCATCGCGCCAGCGCCGCCCGGCAAGGAGGAGTTGGACCTTCATCGGGGCGACCGCCGAGTCGGTCCCGAGCGAGTCGGCCTGCGCGATGGCTTCTGACGCGCGACCGCGGCGGATGAGCGCGACCAGCCGCAGCGATCGCCCGATGGGTGAGAGCGACGCCGCCGGGACGACGAGCGCCTCGGGTGCGAGGTGCAGCGCATTGACCGTATCGCGCGCCGCGTGCCACATCAGCCGGTCGCGCATGGCCACCGCCCACGCCGCATCGACACGCGCGGCGCGCGACCACTCGGCACGCCATCGGTCGCCGTCGATGCCCAACTCGCCGATCAGAGCCGCGCGCAGGAGATCGTCGATGCGCCGGTCGTCGAGCGATGGCGGATCGAACCCTTGTCGCACGAGATAGCGAATCTCCTCCAGCCCACGGGCGCGGTGCGACGCGTACAGGGTGAGTGCGCCGTTCCATGCCGTCGCCGTGTCGCCGGCAAAGTACGCAAGCCGTATGCGCGACGCCGTGACCCACTGGCCTAACGGGTGACGCGGGAAGCGACGCTCCCAGTCGTCGTGCATCGCGGCGAATGCGCGCCAGCGCTCCTTCGGGACGGAATCGCGGATCTCGTTGGCCCACCCGTCCGGGATCCCGCGCTTCATCGACAGCTGCAACATCACGAATGCAACGGAGCCCTCGCGCACCGAACCCGGATGGGCCTCGCCCCAGACCGGGACCGAATCGCGCGGGAGCGTTCGCAGCGCGAGCAGCGGCGGCGCCCACGCCGGGAGCGTCGCTGCCGTCCTCGACTGAGAGCCCGCCGTCTCCGGGCCATACAGGCGCTGCACCACCGCCGGCGTGAGGTCGCGCGCCAACGGCGGCGCACCGGTTACCTCCAACGCCTCCACCGCTCGCCGGATCGACGGTTGCCACTCGTCGGCGACGATCGCCGGCACCTCGATCGCGGCGTCGACCAGCGCGCGCGCCGTGCGTTCCAGTCGACGCGCATCGCCGGACGCACCGGCGGCCGTGAACGCCTCGTCCACGGCGGACAGCGAGAAGTGCGCGGCGGTGTCCACGAGTGCCGGCACCTCGTCGCCCCACATGCCGTATGCGTGCCCCCACAGCGCGCTCGCCTGCGGCGCGCGCGCCATCACGAACGGATACAGGAAGCGCAACTCGGCGCGCGGACGATAGTCGAAGTCGTCGATGATCTCCACCGCCTGCAGGAACTGGTCGGCGGTGGCCAGCGGGGCGTCGATGTCGTAGTGGTCAGGGCCCCCGCACGGATACACGGGAATGGCCAGCGCGATGAGCATCAGCGCGGTGCGCGCGAGGAGCGGACGTAGTCTCGGCATGCGTCAGCGGGGAAGATACGTCTGGTAGTCCACGCCACCCGGGAAGATCCACACGCCGCGATACCACGGCGATCGCGCGGCGGACGGGAGCACCTCAAACCAGGCACGGTGCGACGTAGGGCCGCTCGCGAGTCGACGCTCGAACGCCCCTACCCCCACGCGAAACGGGAGCCCGGCGCGGCTCACCAGCGCCAGCACCTCACGTGCCCGATCCGGCGTGTAACGATCGCCCGTGTCGAACAGCTGCACGATATGCCCATCGACGTGCGGACGAAGGCGCGCTCCGTATTCGGGATCGCCAAGGTGCGCCACCAGCGACGTGATCCAGAGGGAGCGCCCGTGCAGCGCGCCGCCGGGTGCTCGCAGGCGCTGCACGAGCGCGGCGTACGCGGCGAGGCGCGACACCGGCGCATCATAGTCGAGCTGCACCGTGTGCGGTGGACCACCACGCTCCGCCACCGCCAGCACGCGCTCGAGGCGCGCGTCGAGCCGCGCCGCCACCGAATCGGCGGGGAGCGCGCGCCAGATCGCGGAGAACGAGTCCTCGAGACGAATCACCAGTTCTGCGTCATTGCCGACGGTCGCATCGAGGGGACGGCCGAGCGATGTCGCGAGTTCCCCTTCCGGACCGTTGCCGCGCCAGTTGATGGAGGCAATCCAGACGCCGGCGTGCAGCGCAGCGATGGTCACGCGTCGCTCGACAAGGAGCGCCGAGTCGCGCGCGCTCCAGATCCACTGCCCCGTCACCGGCGGTTCGGAGCCTGTCACGCCGCTGGGCGCGGCGCTGGACGCCGGTCGATCGCAGGCGCACACTGCCGCCAGCAGCAATACGCCCGCCAGCCGCACGCTAGAACTGGTCGGGGTGCCGCGCGGTGATCCCGTCGAACAGCGCGCGAATCCGTCCCTTGTCCGCTTCCCAATCGCCCACCGGCGTGAACGGCTCGCCGATGATGACACGCGACAGCGTGAAGTCGAGCGCCACCGGGACGATCGGGATCCCCGCGCGGTGCGCGATGCGATAGAAGCCGCTCTTCCACTCCGCGACCTTCTTGCGCGTTCCCTCGGGAGCGATGGCAAGGTACATCCGTTCGCGCTTCTCGAACTCCGCGGCGTATACATCCACGATCTGCGCGGCGGCTCGGCTCTCGCGATGAATGGGGATCCCGCCGAAGTGACGAAAGAGCGTGCCGATCGGTCCCAGGAAGATCGTGTGCTTCCCGAACCAGTTGGCGTGCAGGTCGAGCGCGAGGTAGGCGGAGAAGCCGACGATGAAATCCCAGTTGGACGTGTGTGGCGCCACGATGATCACGCCACGGGGAAGGTCGGGGAAGTTGCCGATCACCTTCCACCCGGTCAGACGGAGCGCGGTGCGCCCCAGCCATCGTCCGATTCCGCCTCCGCGGCGCGGAATTGCCGGCGGAAGGGTCGGGAGCCAAGGGTCGTCGGGGCGCTCGCGCTGCGCGATGGCCAGGAGTGATCCCGCAACGATCGACGGCGCGGGTGCTGCGGGGCGAGGATCCATGCGGCGGGCAAGGGGGGCGGAGGAGGCTCCGAACTGCGGCACCACGCAACGGTTGAAAGCTAGCCCGTCGCGACGACACTTTCACGCATGCCGCACACGCTCGCCCTGGCGCGTCGAGAGAACCGCCGATGAGTGATGACCGCGATCCCGTGCGCCGGCGCTTCGCCCGGCGCGGGTTGCTCTACCTGCTGCTGGCAGTGGCGGCGGGCGGCATCGCCATCCTGCGGCAGCAGGCGCGCCGCGCCGACGTTGCGCACGATGCACGCACGGTGACCGGCGCAACGCTCGACGCCGATGCACAGCTCTCGCTCGAGGGAGGGCGACGCTACGTGATCGAGGTGACCGGCGACCGGAAGCGACTGGCGAAGCTCACGCTCACGGCCGTCACGGTGATCGACCAGGGGACGCGAATGCCGGCGTCCGTCACCGCGGCGTTCTTCGACGGCGCGAGGCGTAGCACCGGAGCAGGCCGCGTGCGCCAGACGCTGGGTTCACTCACGGCACCGCGCGACGGCGAGTATCTCGTGCGCCTGGTGACGTCGCCCCCCGTCACGGCGCCATCGACGGACTCGTTCTACGTCGCGCGAGCGGCAAGTGGGCGCGACCTCTCCCAGTCGTTCGGGATGATGGCGCTGGGCGTGGTGATCTTCCTCGTGATCCTCGCGGTGGGCGGGATCGTGGGACGATCGTTCCTCGATCGCGATGCGACCTGAGGATCGGCTCGAACCGGCGGTGGCGAGGGTGGACGGCGCCCCGTGGCGCGCGACTCCCCGACGCCCGGCCGCGCGCGGCGCGGCCGGTTGGTGCGTGCCGCAGCGACGCTAGCCGCCGCTCGGCTGGACGCGGCTGGTGTTGTAGCGGAAGGTGATGCGACCGCGCGAAAGATCGTACGGCGACACTTCCAGGCGCACGGCATCGCCCGCAAGGATGCGGATGCGGTGCTGGCGCAGCTTCCCGCCTAACGTCGCGAGCACGTCGTGCCCTCCCTGGATCGTCACGCGAAACGTCGCGTTGGGGAGCACTTCCGTCACGGTCCCTTCGAGTTCGATCGCTTCCTGCTTGGCCATCCACACCTCGCGTGCAGTCCGCCAGCCCGCGACCCGGGGCGAACTCCCCGGACGGTCCGTGGCCGGCACAACGGAAGACGGGCACGACCGGCTCGCGACACTCGTCGCTTCCGACGTCGCGCCCGAAATCGGAACGCCTGAAACTGGGGCGGTCGCCGAGGGCGTGCAAGGGAGTCACCCTCCCCCGCACCGGTCGCTTCCCCTACCGACCAACTACCGCGAAACGTCCGCCTCGGGAGCGCAACACGCCCCGTTTCCGCGCCCTACTTCCCGGCAGGGCGCAGCCGTTCGGGCATGTCCGCCACGACGAACGCCATCACCGCCATCGACGCGACCACCTGCGACACCTCACGCGGATCGAGCTTGTCCGGCGTGTCCGCATCGGTGTGATGAAACCAGAAGTAGCGCGAGTCCTCGACGTTGAGCCCCATCCCCGGCACGCCGAGCGCCATGATCGGTCCGATGTCGGCCCCGCCGCCCCCCTTCGTGATCTTCCCCGCGGCGATCGGGTCGAGGAGCTTCCCGATCTCGACGAGCTTGGCCATCGCCGCGTCGGGCCCCGTAAAGCCGTAGCCCAGCGGCTTGAAGACGCCGCCGTCCGACTCGATCGCCAGGATGTGGTTGTCCAGCTCGGCCTTGTGCGCGTCGCGGTAGCCGGCGCCGCCACGCCCCCCGTTCTCCTCGTTGGTCCACCCCACCACGCGAATCGTCCGCTTGGGGGTGAGCCCGAGACGCTTGAGCACGCGCAGCGCTTCCCACGCCGCCACCACGCCCCCCGCATCATCCATCGCCCCGCGCCCCACATCCCACGAGTCGATGTGCCCCCCCATGACGATCACCTCGTCCGGGAACTGCGACCCGCGGATCTCCCCCATCACGTTGCGCGACGGCGCATCGGGGAGCGTCTGCGCCGACATCGTGAGCTTCACCACGACCTTCTCGCCGCGCTGCACCATGCGGGCGATCATGTCGGCGTCCTCGGGAGTGATGGCCGCGTGCGGGATCTTCCGCACGGTGGAATCGTAGCTCATGGAGCCGGTGTGCGGCGTGCGCATCGAGTACGGCGTCACCGAGCGGATGAGCGACGCGAGTGCCCCCGCCTTGGCCGCGGCAATCGCCCCCTGGCGGCGATAGGCGCCAGTCTCTCCGTAGTTAGTCCAGGGGAAGGTGAAGAGCACGATCTTCCCCTTCGCCTCCGCCGCGCGCTTCTCCAGGTCGGCGAACGACTGCGCCACCATCACCTCGGCGGTGATCCCCGAGGCCGGCGTCCCGATGCTCCCCCCCAGGCCGAGCATGGGAAGCGGGGCGCGACGCGGCAGCAGCATCTCGGCCGACTCCTGGCCGCGGACCCAGTGCGGGACCATCACCGGCTCCCCCTTCACGTTCTCCAGCCCGTCCTCCTTCATGCGGGCGATGATCCAGTCGATCGCGCGCTCCAGCGCCGGCGACCCGCTCAGGCGATGGCCGTGCGTCTCGGTGAGGAGTGCGATGCGGTTCCACGCCGAGCTGTCCTTCATCGACTCGGCGATGATGCGATCGGCCGTGGCCTTGTACCGGGAGGCGATGGACTGCGCCGGGGCCACGCCGGGCGCCAGCACGAGGAGGGCGCCCGAGGCGACGAGGAGGCGCCCCAGCGGGCGCGTTCCAAAACGAACGAGGGACATGTGGAACGGGGGTGGGGGAGTGGCGCGATGGATGGTCACCAGAGGAACGGGTGACCGCCCCCGTTCGCTGGCCTTCGAACGCCATCTTACGACTGGGCGACGGCTCCAGGCCGACGCGCGGCGCCGGCGCGCCGGCCCCCGTTCGCGAGATGGCCTCCTAGAATACCACCCCGATCGTCCCGACGGAGCGGTCGAGCGGATTGTGGTGCCGCACCTGCCCGAAGAGCCCCACCCCGCCCAGCTGCAGCCGGACGCCGGCGCCGTACGAGAGCCCGCGTTTCTCCCCCGCCTTCCCCCAGTCGTAGATGCCGTAGCCGGCCATGGCGTACGGCGTCACTACCGGCAGCCGCAACGGCATGATGGCGCTCGCCACCGCGTTGCGGCGCCCGTTGCGCCAGTCGCCGCCGGCAAAGGTCACGTCGCCTCGCAGCGCAAACGGCAGCATCGGGAGGTCGAGCTGCACCGCCCCGTACGCGTCCAGGTTGCGCGGCGAGAACGACACCGAGTCCTGGCGCACCACGCGCCCCGCGCCTAACCAGAGCGAGATGGGGCGCGACTGCGCGTGCGCCACGGTCGGCGCCACCGCGCAAACCGCGGCGCTGACAGCGAGCGACAGGAAGTGGGAGCGACGAAGGCGCGTCATGGGAAGCTCCGGTCGAGGGGACGGGTGAGGGGGGATGCACCTGCTACCCCTTCAAGCGTCGGAGGGTCGGGGGAAAAACGTGAGGGAGAGCACAGCGCGACGCGCGCGCGTGCTCCCCCTCACCCTACACCTGCTCACCGTCGAATGCGCGAACTCCCACCCAGTACTCTGCGCCCCTCGCCGGTGGTTGGTTTGGCTAGAAGCGGATCCCGAACCCAACGCTGAGGAGCAGCGGATCGACCTTCACCGCCGACACCTTGGTACCACCCTTCGTGACATCCGACCCGATCGTGACCTTCTTGAGGTCGATGTTGAGGAAGTGCTTGGACCCGACCTTGATGTCGGCGCCCAGCTGCCCCACCACCCCAACGCTCGAGCTCTCGAGATCGAGGGCCCCGACGTTCGCCACGTTGATGTCGACGTTCGAGATCAGCGTGAGGTTGGCACCGGCACCGACGTACGGACGGAAGACGCCATCAGGAATGAAGTGGTACTGCACGAGGAGCGACGGCGGGAGATGCTTGAACGTCCCGATCTTTGCCCCGTTCAACTCCACGTCGTGCTGCTGCGGATACGTGAGGACGAGCTCCGCGGCGACGTTCTTGGTGAAGAAGTACGACACGTCGACTTCCGGGAAGATCTTCTTGCTGACCGTGATCGCATCGGCAGCCACGGACAGCGACGGAATCGCGTCGGACTTGTCGGCCGGCGTGAGCGACAGGGCGCGCAGGCGCACCATGAACTTCCCTTCAGCGGGTTATTGCGCGGCGACAGGGGCCGAGGCGAGTGCGAGGGCCCCGAGCAGGGCGACGACAACCTTGGTATTCATCGGTGTTGCTCCAGTGTTTGAAGGAGTAGACGCGACCGATGAATACAAATGCACCCCACCCGAATGGGTGGGGTGATGCGGGCATTCTCTGTCGGCTGAGTGAGAGCCTCACCTCAGGTGCAACGCCGCTTGCGCAACCCGACTCGCCGACAGGCGCAGCCCTACCGTCCGGGGACCCCGTACTTCTTCAGGATTTCCCGGACACGATCGAGCGGAAGCGCCTCGATGGTCCGACCATTACTGGAGGTCGTCGTCGCCGCAAAGAGCGAGTTGTAGATCGCCTCTTCGGTCGCCTCGACGACCGCCTGGAAGAGCGCCGACGTGGCGTCATTCGCCAGGTCCTGCGTGCTGCGAAGCATCGACGCACGCGCATTCTCTCCCGGCGCGGGAAGGCGACGACGCACGCCGTCCGCCGTCGAGAAGGCGAGCACGTAGTCGCCACTGCCGTTCGACGCGGCAGACCCGGTGCGCGACAGTCCCATGATCGCGCGCGACGCGAGTCGCTCGAGGTTCCGGTCGGACAACGGCGCATCGGTCGCCACGACCATCATGATCGAGCCGTCGCCACGCTCGGCGTCGACGTCGTCCTTGAACGAGTAGCGCCCCAACTCCTTCCCGATGGGGACGCCGAGGATCTGCAGCACCCCGCCAAAGTTGGACTGCACGAGGACGCCGACCGAGTAGCCGCCTAACGACTTCGGGAGCACGCGCGACGACGTCCCGATCCCCCCCTTCCACCCGAAGGCGACCGTCGACGCCCCGGCCCCCACCGCCCCTTCCTGCACCGCCCCGTCGGTCGCCGACTCCAGCGCCTGGCGCACGTGCTCGGGACGGATGGCCCGCTCGCGGATCGCGTTCAGCGTTCCGTCGTTGGTCTCCCCGACCACCGGGTTGATCGAGCCCACGTTCTGCATCCCCGGCTTCTGCAGCATCCACTCGACCATCGCATCCGCCGCCTTCCACACGCACAGCGTGCAGGTGAGCAGGATCGGCGTCTCGAGTTCGCCGAGTTCGCGCAGCTGCGTCACGCCTAACAACTTCCCGAAGCCGTTCCCCACGTGCAGCGCCGCGGGCACGCGGTCGAAGAAGGGGTTCCCGCCGTGCGGGAGGATCGCCGTCACGCCCGTTCGCACGCGATCGCCCTCGACCACCGTCACCTGCCCCACGCGCACGCCCGCGACGTCGGTGATGGCGTTGTGCGCGCCGGTCCTGAAGATCCCGGGGGCCACGCCCAGCTCGCGGGCGCGCGCGCGCCCCGCGCCTCCCGACGCCTGTGCCGACGATTCGCTCACGAGGAGGGCAGAGAGAAGGAGCGCGCGCAGCGACGCGAGCGCGACCGTTCGCGCGAACTCGACGGGACGGCGCCCGTGACGGGACGCCGCGCGGGCGCGATGGAAGCGAAGACGCATGGCATGCCTAACGGTTGAACGTGTCGCACGCCGAGGCGTCGCCGCCATCGAAGCCGCGCCGGAACCACTGCATGCGCTGCTCCGACGACCCGTGCGTCCACGACTCCGGGCTCACGCGCCCCGTCGCCATCTTCTGCAGCCGGTCGTCCCCCACCGCCGCCGCCGCTCCCAGCCCCTCCTCGATGTCCCCCGGATCGAGGATCCCCTGCTTGGACGCCGTCGACGCCCACACGCCGGCATAGCAGTCGGCCTGCAGCTCGAGACGCACGGAGAGCGCATTCCCTTCGCGCTCGCCGGCGCGCTGCTGCGCGCGATGCACCTGGCCGCTCGTCCCCAGGATGTTCTGCACGTGGTGCCCGATCTCGTGTGCGAGCACGTATGCCTGCGCAAAGTCGCCTGGCGCCTTGAAGCGATCCTTGAGCTCCTGGTAGAACGCGAGGTCGATATAGACCTTCTCGTCGCCGGGGCAGTAGAACGGACCGGTCGCCGACTGCCCGTAGCCGCACGCCGTCTCCGTCGCGTCGCGGAAGAGCACCAGCTTGGCATCGCGGTACTGGCTCCCCTGCGCCGGCAGGGCGCGCGTCCAGTACGACTGCGTGCTGTCGAGCACTGCCGACACGAAGAGCACGAGCGGCTCCTCGTTCGGATCGTTGACCGGCGCCGCCTCCGACGAGGGCGCGGGGGCCACGGCCGCCCCGCCGCCGCCGGCAATGCCCAGGAAGTCCTGCTTGAAGACGACGCTCAGGATGAGGAGGATGACGACGCCCCCTAACCCGAGCTTGCCGCCACCGAAGCCGCGCCCGCCTCCGCCGCCGAATCCCCCGCCGCCCGGGCCAAAGCCACCACCCCCGCCCCCCCCGGATGCCCCGCGGCGATCTTCGAGGTTCTCGCTTCGTCCACGCGGATTGATGCGCATGCCGTGCTCTCCGATCGCGTTGCCAACAGGAAGCGGCGCCGTCGTCGTGACAGTGCCGTCAGATGCAAACCACCCTGGTCACCCGGCGCGTTGCCGCTCCTCGGTCATGTGCGCCAGCACGCGCCCGGCGCGCTGGGCCGCCTCCGCCAGCCGCGCCGGCGGCACGATGAACGAGATGCGGAAGAACCCCTCGCCCCCGGCGCCAAACCCCGACCCCGGCAGGACAATCACCCCTTCCTCGTCCATCAATCGGTCGGCGAACGCCTTGCTGGCGATCCCCTCGGGGAGCGGGATCCACAGGTACATCGTCGCGGCGGGCGACGTCACGGTGAACCCCGCGGCCGCAAAGGCCGCCACCGCCGCATCACGACGCTCGCGGAAGATCGCCACGTTCCCCGGGACGAAGTCGCCCCAGCTCTCGATGGCGGCCACGCCGGCGGCCTGGATCCCCATGTACGTCCCGGTGTCGATGAAGGTCTTCACCTTCGCCAGCGCACCGGCAATCTCCGGTTTGGCCACCGCCCACCCGCATCGCCACCCCGTCATGTTGTACGTCTTGGACAGCGAGTGGAACTCGATCGCCACCTCGCGCGCCCCATCGATCTCGAAGATCGACGGCGGGACGTAGCCATCGAACGCCAGCTCGGAATACGCGTTGTCGAAGACGAGGAGGATGTCGCGCGCCCGGCAGTAGCGCACCACGCGCTCGAGATAGTCGCGCGGCGCGATCGCCGTCGTCGGATTGTTGGGATAGTTGAGGTAGACCACCCGCGTGCGCGACGCGACGTCTTCCGGCAACTCCTCGAGCTCGACCAGGAAGTCGGTACGGGGACGCAGCGGATAGACATGCGGCGTCGCATCGCTCAGCAACGTGCCGCCGAGATAGGCCTGGTACGCCGGCTCGGGGATCACCGCCACGTCTCCGCGCCCAAGGTAGGCAAAGGCCACGTGTGCCAATCCTTCCTTCGAACCCAGGAGCGGCACCACCTCGGTCATCGGGTCCACCGTGGTCCCGAAGCGCTTCGCCATCCACCCCGCGATCGCCTCGCGGAACGGGACATGCCCCAGCCCGAACCCGTAGCGCCCTAACGAGGGAACGGTCGCCGCCCGCTGCAACTCGGCCACCGCCGCCGGTGGCGGCGCGAGGTCGGCGTCGCCGGCGCCAAGGTCGATGACATCCACCCCGCGCTGCAGCAACTCGCGCTTGCGCTGCGGGACGTGGGCGAGCGGATAGGCGGGAAAGAGCCCGAATCGATCGGAAAGACGCGGCACGGAACGCTGGGGAACACGGGGGAACGCGGTGGCCACGAAAGTCGCCCGAGGGCGTGCCGCAATCTAGCTCGCCCAGCGCGCCGGTCGACCGCTCAGGACGCCCCGTCCTGCTCGTCCAGCACCGACGTCAGCGACTCCCGCATCGCCATCAGGGTGAAGGTGAAGACGCTCCCACCCCCTTCGCGCGGACGATAGGTCACCGTCCCTCCCTGCGCCTCCGCAAGGACGCGCGCCGTGGGAAGCCCCAGCCCTGCTCCCCCGGTGTCGTACAGCGCGTTGCTCGACCGGAAGAACGGGATGAAAATGCGCCCCAGGTCGTCGTCCGCCACGCCGCGCCCGCGGTCGCGCACCTCGATCACCAGCTGATCCTGTTCGCGCCGCGCCTCGAGTTCGATCGGCGATCCCGGGGGCGAGTACTTGGCCGCGTTTTCCACGAGGTTCACCACCACACGCAGAGACGCCACGAAGTCGAAGCGCCCCACCAGCGGCCCTTCGTCGTCCGCCACCATGCGCACCACCGGACGCGCACCGAGGATCGGCGCGAGCTGCCGCATCGCCGCGCCGATCAGGTCCTCCAGCGTGTTCACGTCCATGTTGAGCGCCAGCTCCCCCGCCCGCGCCCGCGAAAGGTCGAGCAGGTCACCCACCATGCGCGACAGTCGATCCGCCTCTTCCTCGATCTGTTCCGCCGCCCCCTCGCCGCGTCGCACCAGCGACGCCGCCAGAAGCTTGATGGTAGTGAGGGGCGTGCGCAGGTCGTGCGACACCGACGCCAGCACCATGTCCTTCATGCGATCGGCCTGTCGCAGCTCGTCGGCGTGCGCCGCGTCAGCCGCCAGCCGCATGCGATCGAGGCCGATGGCCGCGTAGTGGGCCATCGCGCGCAGCGTGTCGGTGCGCGTCTCGCGCAGCGACATCGCGTTCACCCCCTCGACCGTCATCTCCCCGATCTGACCGCCGTCGGCGTGCAGCGGGAAGGAGAGCGGGCCGGGATGCGTGACCCGGTCGACCGGATCGGGCGTTCGCGTCACGAGCGCGACGACTTCCCCCGCCTCGCCAGGTGCACCGCGCACGATGCGGCACCCCTGTGCGCCGAGCAGGTCGCACGTCGCCACCGCCACGCGCTCCAGTGCCTCAGCCGGACTCACCGTCGAGAGCATTTCGGCGCCCAGATTTGCCATCTGCTGCAGCTCGACGCTGCGCTGGTACGCTTCCGCAGCCTTGTCCTGCGCGCGCACCAGCAGTCGCGTCGAGATCGCCGCCGTCACGAAGAAGGCGATCAGGACGGTGAGGTCGTGTGGCTTGTTGAGGCTGAACTGCCCGAACGGGGGCTGGAAGATGACGTCGATCGCCACGAAGCCGATCGTCGCCAGGAAGAAGCCGAGGCGCTCACCGCCCACCGAACTCGCCACGAGCAGGAGCAGGAGCATCGGGAGCACGACATGCACCTCGTCCACCGTGGCGCGATACGGCGCGAGCAGGACGACGAACAGCAGCATCGCCGCCGTCCCGACCATCCAGGCAAGACGGCGGTTGCGACGAATCGTCCTCGGATCGTACTCGGGATACTCGCGGTGCTCGCCGCCCATGCGTTCCCGGGCTCCGGGTTCAGCCCTGACGAGGAATCTCGAAACGGTATCCGACGCCAGGCTCGGTGACGATCAGCTGCGGCGAGGAGGGATCGGGCTCGATCTTCTTGCGCAGCGCGGTGATGAAGACCCGCAGGTACTGCGAGGCGTTCCCGTGCGATCGCGCCCACACCGCGTCGAACAGCTGACGGTGCGTGAGCGTGCGCCCGGCCTGCGTGGCCATCGTGCGCAGCAGCGACCACTCCAGCGGCGTGAGGTGCAACCGCTCGCCGTTGCGGAAGGCGCCGCGACGATGGAAGTCGATCTCGATGTCGCCGGCACGAATCACCGCGGGGAGGTCGCTCTCCGCGACGTTCGAGCGCCGCAGGTGTGCGCGCACGCGCGCGACCAACTCGGCGGATCCGAACGGCTTGGTGAGATAGTCGTCGGCGCCAAGGTCGAGCAGCCGCACCTTCTCTGCCTCCGAGTGCCGCGCGGAGAGCACGACGATGGGGACCTGGCTCCACGCGCGCATCTCGCGGCATACCACGTCGCCGGCCATGTCGGGCAGGCCGATGTCGAGGATGACGAGATCGGGCATCCGGGTGGCGGCAAGCGACAGCCCTTCGGCGCCGGTCGCGGCGTCGATCACCCGAGCGCCGCGCTCCTCGAGGAGTTGCGCGAGCGCTTTGCGGATCTGCGGCTCGTCGTCGATGATCAAGACCAGCGCGTCGATCTGTTCGGTCGGAACGACGAACCGCTGGTGTCCTACGGAGATGGTCGAGGTCATGGCCCCCATCCTAGCGCGCGAAACCTGAATAGAACATTGCAGAAAGTTTACAGGGATGGAGGGCCCTTTGGCGAGCAGGGGGACAAATCCCCCGCCCGCTGCGGCCCCCCCGGAGTGCACCGCCCCCGCATCCCGACCTCCCATTTCGCGCGAACCGGCGCTCGCAAGGCGCGAAACCACTGCTACTTACGCTTGACCAGCGTAAGGATCGTGTAGGTGGCGACCAACTCCTGTTCCTGGTTGCTCACGTTGACGTCCCAGGCCACCACCCCCTGCGGGACCCCGTCGGGCGGCGTCTCCTTGGCCGTCTTCTGCTTGCAGGTCAGCTTCACCTGAAGCGTGTCGCCGGCGTAGACCGGCTTGGTGAAGCGCAGGTTCTCCATGCCGTAGTTAGCCAGGACCGGCCCAGGCGCCGGATCGACGAACAGCCCCGCCGCCGCCGCGATCACGAAGTAGCCGTGCGCCACGCGCCGCCCGAAGATCGATTCCTTCGCGGCGATCTCGTCCATGTGCGCGTAGAAGTGGTCGCCGCTCAGGCAGGCGAAGTTCACGATGTCGGCTTCGGTGACGGTGCGCCGATGCGTCGTGTGCGTCTCGCCGATCTCGAGTTCCTCGAAGTACTTCCGGAACGGGTGAATCCGGTCCGCCGGCTGGTCGGCCCCGGTGATCCACTCGTTGGTGATGCGGGTGAGCGTCTGCGGCGCCCCCTGCACCGCCGTGCGCTGCATGTAGTGCATGACGCCGCGCATCCCCCCCATCTCCTCGCCGCCGCCAGCGCGCCCGGGGCCGCCGTGCACCAGGTGCGGCAGCGGGGAGCCGTGCCCCGTCGCCTCCTTCGCGCTGTGGCGGTTGAGGACGTACATGCGGCCATGATAGGCGGCCGACCCGAGCACCACGTCTCGCGCGACCGTGTCGTCCGCCGTGAACAGCGATCCCACCAGGGACCCCTTCCCCATCCGAGCCAGGGCGATCGCGTCACCCACCGTTGCATAGGGCATGACGGTGTTCACCGGGCCGAACGCCTCGATGTCGTGCGGCGCCGCCGACTCAAACGGGCGATTGCAGGCGAGGAGGGTGATGGGGTAGAAGGCCCCTTGCTCGGCATCGGCGTTCACCAGCGCGCCGAGTTCCCCGCCGAAGACGACCTCCGCCCCGGCGCGAATTCCCTCGAACGCCTTCCCCACTTCGCGCACCTGCGCGCGGCCGGCGAGGGGCCCCATCTTCACCCCCTCGGCCGCCGGGTCGCCCACCTTCACGTCGCCGAGTCGCTTGCGCAGGGCGGCGATCACGTCGCCCATCATCCCCTCGGGGACGATGGTGCGCCGGATGGCAGTGCACTTCTGCCCCGCCTTGCTCGTCATCTCGCGCACGACCTCCTTCACGAAGAGGTCAAACTCGTCCGTGCCGGGAGCGGCGTCCGGGCCGAGGATGGAGCAGTTGAGCGAGTCCGCCTCCATGTTGAAGCGCACCGCGTTATGCACCACGCTCTGCGACGCCTTGAGCATCCGCCCGGTGGAGGCCGAACCGGTGAAGGCGACGGCGTCCTGGCCGTCGAGGTGCTCGAGCAGGTCGCCGGCGCTCCCGCAGATGAGCTGGATGGCCCCCGCCGGGAAGACGTTCGACTCGATGATCATCCGGAAGGCCGCCTCGGTGAGGAACGAGGTCAGCGTCGCCGGCTTCACGATGCAGGGGACGCCGGCCAGCAGCGACGGGGCCAGCTTCTCCATCATCCCCCACACGGGGAAGTTGAAGGCGTTGATGTGCACCGCGCACCCTTCCAGCGGGACGCAGATGTGGCGCCCGACGAAGGTCCCCGTCTTCGAGATCCCCTCGGCGCCGCCATCCACATAGAACGACTCGTTCGGGAGCTCGCGCCGCCCCTTGCTGGCGTAGACGTAGAACGTCCCGATCCCGCCGTCGATGTCGATCCACGAGTCGGCCTTGGTGGCGCCAGTCGCCGTGGAGAGCGCGTAGAGCGCCTCCTTCCGCTCGCCGAGATACTTCGCGACCTCCTTCAGCATCAGCGCGCGCTGGTGGAAGGTGAGCCGGCGCAGCTGGGGACCGCCCACGGTGCGGGCGTAGTCGAGCATCGCCTTGAAGTCGAGCCCGAGGCTGCTGGCCTCCGCCACCTTCTCCCCGGTGACGGCGTGCAGGAGGTCGGTCGCGGATCCGGTGCCCTGCACCCAGTGGCCGAGGGCGTAGTTCTGGAGTCGCATGTGACGTGTGGCGGTGTAGGAGTCGACGGGGCCGTACGCGGCCGAAAGGAAATCGACGCGTCGCGCGGAGGAAGCTAACGGCTGGGGGCGCCGTCGGCCCGAGGCGCCGCAGCGCAGGGGAGCGTCCGACGCGAGACGCGGTGCGCGGGCAGCGTCGTGCGACCGACAGCGGCGCGGCGGAAAGTCGGACGCGGGCGTCGGCGCTTCGCTCTTTCACCGGCGCGGTCCGACCTCCACCGTAGAGGTGCGGTTCCGCATCGAGGGCGCCTCCGGCGCGCACCTGGGAAATCCGTCGGGGGGCCAGCGGCCGGCGCCGCGTATCCCCTCAATTCCAGGAGGAGTCATGCTGAACCGAACTCCACTCCGCGAGGGACTGATCGCCGGGGCGCTGGGCGCCTCCGTGATCGCCGGGTGGACCTTTGCCATCGATGCATTCACCGACCGCATCGGCGTCACCGGCGCCCTGATCGGCGCGTGGATCTACGAGGCGTTAGGCGCCGGGTTCGGCGGCCGCGGCTTTGGCGCGCACATCTTCACCTGGCTCGTGGCGCTGTACGTAGGCGTCATGGCCATCGGCGTCGTCGCGAGCTGGCTCTACAACGCGTCCGAACAGAAGCCCTCACTCGCCTTCGGGCTGGTGATGCTCGTCATCGTCCTCGAACTCATCCTGCTCACGCTCACGGGACTCGCCTCCCAGAACCCGATCTTTGGCGGGATGGCGTGGCTCTATGGACTCACCGGGAACATCCTCGGCGCCGCCGCGATGGGGCGCTACCTGTGGCGCACGCACCATCCGTCCAACGAGTGGGACTGGCACGACGCCAACGACCGTCACTTCCACGCCGGGATGAAGAAGGCCTAGCACCCGTCGGGTAGCCGAGCCGGGAGGGAGGTGGTAACGTCCCGGCCATGTCCAATCACCTCCCCTCTCGCGCTCGAGGATCCATGCGCCCAGCGCGCAGCCGCCATGCGGCCGCGCGCTGCGGCGTGTTCGTCATCGCCCTACTCGCCACCGTCGTGTTCACGCCGACGATGGCAGCGCAGGGGGCGCGACACCGCGTGCCGAAGGGCGCGGACGCCGGCAAGCCGGCGTACGGCGGCGCCGGAGGCGTTGCCTCCACTCGCGGCCTCGTCGTCTCGGCGTCGAATTTCGCCTCCGACATCGGCGCCGCGGTGCTGGCGCGCGGCGGGAACGCCGTCGACGCGGCGGTGGCCACGGCCTTCGCCCTCGCCGTCACGCATCCGTCGGCCGGCAACATCGGCGGCGGCGGCTTCATGGTGGTGCGCAAGGCGAGCGGGGAAGCGACGACGTTCGACTTCCGTGAGAAGGCACCGCTCAGCGCCACGGCCACCATGATGCTCAACGCCGACGGGTCGATTGCCTACGCGCGCACCGACTCCGGCTGGCTTTCCCCCGGCGTTCCCGGAACGGTGCGCGGGATGGAGATGGCGCACAAGGCGTTAGGCAAGCTCTCCTGGCGCGAGGTCGTCTCGCCGGCGGCGCAGCTCGCGGCGCGCGGCTTCGCCCTCTCCCCTGCCCTGGCCGCCGAACTGAACGAGCAGCTCAAGACGACGTTCGCCCCCTTCCCCGCCTCGGTGGCCGCCTACGGCAAGCAGGGGGGAAAGCCATGGCGCGCCGGCGACCTGTTGCGCCTGCCGGACCTGGCGCGGACGCTGTCGGCGATCGCCGAGGGGGGGGCCGACGCCTTCTACACGGGGTGGATCGCCGACTCGCTCGACGCGCAGATGCGCGCCAACGGCGGGGCGATCACCAAGCGCGACCTGGCCGAGTACCGGGCGGTGCAGCGCGAGCCGCTCCACGGCTCCTATCTCGGCTACGAGATCATCGCCATGCCGCCGCCCAGCTCCGGCGGCACGGTCCTCATCGAGGTGCTGAACCAGCTCGAGGCGTTAGGTGCCGACCGTTTTGCGCGCACCTCGACCGACTACCTGCACCTGCGCATCGAGGCGGCGCGACGCGCCTATCTCGACCGGGCGCGCTTCCTTGGCGATCCCGACTTTGGCCCCATCCCCGTCGACCGACTCACGGCCAAGGCCTACGCCGATTCGCTGGCCCGCACCATCGACCCGCATCGTGCCACGAGCTCCGTGGCGTTGGGCGGCGCGCTGGTCACGCGCTCGGAGACGATGCAGACCACGCACTACTCGGTGGTGGACGCCGAAGGGAACGCCGTCGCCGTGACGTACACACTGGAAGGGAGCTACGGCTCCGGCGTGGTGGTGCGCGGCGCCGGCTTCATCCTCAATAACGAGATGGGAGACTTCAACAAGAAGGCCGGCTACACCTCCACGCGGGGCGACATCGGGACGCCGCCGAACATGATCGCGCCGGGGAAGCGCATGCTCTCCTCGATGACGCCGACCATCCTCGCAAAGGACGGGAAGCTGGCGCTGGTGACCGGCTCACCGGGCGGGCGCACGATCCCCAACACGGTGCTCGACGTCGTCCTCGGCGTGACGGCCTTCAAGCAGTCGGTGCGCGCCGCGGTCGATGCACCTCGCGTGCACAACCAGTGGCTCCCCGACGAGACGCGCTACGAGGCGGGGGCGATCCCCGACTCGACGATGCGCGACCTCGAAGGAATGGGGCACACGCTGCGGAAGGAGCCGCCGCGCTCGCAGGGCGATGCGCACAGCATCTGGTACGATGCGGCGACGAAGACGGCGTACGGGGCGAACGACAAGCGCTCTCCTGATTCGAAGGCGAGCGCGCCTGCGCGTGGGCGTCGCTAGAGGACGAGAAGACGAGAAGACGAGAAGACGAGAAGGGGGCGGCCGGGAATTGCGGCGGCCCCCTTCTTCGTCTACGAGCTGGGGGGCTCTACTCCTTCGTGCGGCTCCAGGGTTGGAGGGTGGGGAATGCGCGCATTCCCCAACCGTCCGGCTTCTCGCGCAAGGGCTCCGTCGGCTGCAATGTGCCGTGGAGCTCGGCGGGGAGCGCCTGGTAGAGGGCGGTCCCCTCGCTTTTCCAGGCGAGCATCTCGTCGGAGACGTCCTTCACGATCCTGGCCGGGTTCCCCACCACCACCTTGCGGTCGGGGACCTGCATCTCGGCGGGGACGAAGCAGAGCGCGCCCACGATGCAGCCGGCGCCGATGACCGCATTGTCCATCACGACCGCGTTCATCCCGACGAGGGCGTTGCGCCCAATGCGCGCCCCGTGGATCACCGCGCCGTGGCCGATGTGCGCCCCCTCCTCGAGCACAACCGTCACGCCGGGGAACATGTGCACGGTGCAGTTCTCCTGCACGTTGCAGCCGTCCGCGATCTCGATGGCGCCCCAGTCGCCGCGCAACGCCGCACCGGGGCCGATGTAGACGTCCTTGCCGATCGTGACCTGCCCCGTCACGACCGCCTGCGGATGGACGTAGGCGCTGGGATGGACGATCGGGACGATGCCGTTGAACGCGTAGATCACGGGAAGATGATGCGTGGTGTCGGTCGTGGATTCAGGCGCCGGGCTTCTTTGTCCCGCCGATGGCGCGCGGGATTCGGGGGGGATCGTTGGGGGAGGACCCGCGGGCGCCGGTCGTCTTCGCCGGGCGTCCCGCGCTCCCGCCAGCTGCCGACGACGTCGCGCGCTGCGACCCGTCCTGCGTCCAGTAGCACCAGACGCGTTCACCGACTGCCGTATTGCGGTACTTCTCCTCGGTCACGAGACAGCGCGTCCCGTCGACCGCAATCAGCGACGTCGGTGGCTCCTTCGACGCCACGGGCTTGTCCGCCAGCCCCGTCATCACCCCACCACGCCCGGCGCGTCCGGGGAACATCATGCATCCCGCCATCGCCGGCGCGACAAGCACGAGTGCCACCGCTGTCCGTGCATTCGTACGCATCGCCACCTCGCTCAATTCCCCCTCATCAACAATACCCCCACGTCCCCCTTGTACACCACAACGCCCTCCCGTTGCCCCGGGAAACGCGAACGGCGCCCCCGGCGCCGTTCGCACTCCCGTCTCCCGACCCCCGTCTCCCGTCCCTTCGTCAGCACTTCTCAATGATCATCGCAAACCCCTGCCCCACGCCGATGCACATGGTGCACAGCGCGTACCGCTTTCCGGTGCGTTGCAGCTCGCGCGCCGCCGTCAGCGCGAGGCGCGCCCCCGACATGCCTAACGGGTGACCGAGCGCGATGGCGCCGCCATTGGGGTTCACGCGCGGATCGTCGTCGGCGACGCCCAGTTCGCGCAGCACCGCCAGCCCCTGCGCCGCAAACGCCTCATTCAGCTCGATGACGTCCATCTCGTCGACCGTGAGGCCGGAACGCTCCATCACCAGGCGCGTCGCCGGCACGGGGCCGATCCCCATGATGCGCGGTTCCACCCCCGCCGCCCCCGCCGCGACGATGCGCGCAATGGGTGCGAGCCCCTCCTGCTTGCAGGCCGGCTCGGAGGCGATCATCAGCGCGCACGCCCCGTCGTTGATGCCTGACGAGTTTCCCGCCGTCACCGAGCCCTTGCCGTCGGTACGAAAGGCCGGCTTGAGCTTCGCCAACCCTTCCAACGTGGTGTCGGGACGGATGAACTCGTCCTGCGCGAAGTCCACCGTCGTCCCGCGCTTGGCCCCCGGGAC
Source organism: Gemmatimonadaceae bacterium (assembly GCA_046327755.1). Lineage (GTDB taxonomy): Bacteria > Gemmatimonadota > Gemmatimonadetes > Gemmatimonadales > Gemmatimonadaceae > SCN-70-22. The sequence continues at coordinate 72,468 of JAXLXW010000003.1, read as the reverse complement.
CTGCACGGCGACAATCTCCTCTGCCAGGCGCCCCGACGTGCGCGCCGCCGCCGCCTTCTGCTGTGAACGGAGCGCGAAGGCGTCCTGGTCGTCGCGCGACACGTTCCACTGCTCGGCGACGTTTTCGGCCGTTTGCCCCATCGAGTCGAGGCCGTAGCGCTCCTTCATCGCCGGGTTCACGAAGCGCCAGCCGAGCGAGGTGTCGAAGAGCTGCGCGTCGCGGGCGAAGGCGGTGGTCGCCTTGGACATGACGTACGGGGCGCGCGACATGCTCTCCACGCCGCCGGCGATATAGATCCCCCCCTCGGCGAGCTTCACCGCGCGCGCAGCATTGGCGACGGCGCTCAGCCCGGAGGCGCAGAGGCGGTTCACCGTCTCGCCAGGGACCGAGACTGGGAGCCCCGCCAGGAGCAACGACATGCGGGCGACGTTCCGGTTGTCCTCGCCAGCCTGGTTGGCGCAGCCGAGGATGACGTCGTCGATCTTCTCGGGCTCCACGCGTTGCACGCGCGCGAGGAGCTCGCGAATCACGAGGGCGCCGAGGTCGTCGGGGCGCACCCCGCTCAGCGAGCCGGCGAACGAGCCGATCGGCGTCCGTACGCCGTCGACGATGAAGGCATCACGCATGGCGAACCTGGGAAGTGTCGTTCGGAAAGTGGGGGCGCGACGTCTTGTAGGCCGTCCCCTTGAACAGCGCCACGACCGCCCCGTGCTGGTTGGTGACGGTGACCTTGTAGAAGCCCAGCCGGTTGGACGACGCCTCCTCCTCGGCCACCGCGGTGAGCACGTCGCCGGGGTGGATCGCCGCCGGATACGTGATCGTGTTGTCGACGGCGACCGTCACGTTGCCGTGCGTGTTGCAGGCACAGGCAAACGCCGAGTCGGCGAAGGAGAAGACGATCCCGCCGTGGGCGACGCCGAAGCCGTTCACCATTTCCGGGCGCACCGTCATGCGGCAGGTGGCGTGGCGCGGGGCAATCGCCACGACCTCGAGCCCCAGCCACTTTGACAAAGCGTCGGTGGCCAGCATGCGCTCCACCACACGCTCGGCGAGTTGCTGCGGATCGTTGGGCGTTGGCATCAGAGCTGGAACGACTCGGCGTTGCGCACCATGCGGCGGAAGAGGGGTGACGGACGATAGCGGTCCTCCCCCGTCTCCGACTGCAAGGCCTCGAGGTGCTCGAGGAGCTTGGGAAGCCCGACCTCGTTCCCCCAGGCCAGCAATCCCTTGGGGTAGTTGACGCCCTTGGTCATTGCCAGCTCGATGTCCGCCGCGCTGGCAATCCGCAGGTAGAGTGCGTCGGCGGCCTCGTTCACCAGCATCGCCAGCGTGCGCCGGAAGATGATCGTCCCCAGCGTCTCGTCCTTCACCGGCTGCGGGGCGACGGCCCCCTCGGTGTAGTCGTAGAAGCCGCGCCCGCTCTTGCGCCCCAGGAGCCCGGCTTCGAGGAGTCGCTTCTGGGTGAGCGACGGGCGGTAGCGCGGGTCGTAGTACATCGCGCTCCACACGCTCTCCGTCACCACGTAATTCACGTCGTGGCCGATGAAGTCCATCAGCTCGAACGGCCCCATGCGGAAGCCGCCGATCGTCTTCATCGCCCAGTCGATCGTGGCGATGTCGGCGACCCCTTCCTCGAGCATGCGCAGCGCCTCGCCATAGAACGGGCGCGCGATGCGGTTGACGATGAAGCCCGGCGTGTCGGCCGCGCGCACCGTGACCTTTCCCCACGATTGCACGAGGCGCGTGGCGCGCTCGGCGACGGCAGCGTCGGTACGAACGCCGGGGACGATCTCCACCAGCGGCATCACCGGTGCCGGGTTGAAGAAGTGCACGCCCAGCACCCGCTCCGGGTACTGGCATCCGCCACCGATCGACGCCACCGAGAGCGACGAGGTGTTGGTGGCCAGGATGCAGTCGCGCGAGACGACGAGTTCGAGTGCGCGGAACGTCGCGATCTTCACGTCGAGCTTCTCGACGATCGCCTCGATGACCAGGGAGCACTCGCGGAAGGCGCCGACGCCATGGTCGGGCTCCACCAGCTGCAATCGCGCCAGCGCCGCGTCGCGTGCCTCCGCGGTGAGGCGCCCCTTCTCCACCTCGCGCGCGAGGGCGCGTGCGATGTTTTCCTGCGCCTTGAGCACCGTGGCGAACAGGGCGTCCGTGAGGAGGACGTGATGCCCGCGCAGCAGCGCCACCTGGGCAATCCCGCTCCCCATCGCTCCTGCCCCCACCACGCCGACGATCGCGTCGGAGTTCGCTCCGCCTGCGGCGGTCGCGCCGGTGGGGTTACTCACCGCGAAACTCCGGTGCGCGCTTCTCGAGAAAGGCCTTCACCCCTTCCACGAAATCATGCGTGCCCCCCGCCTGGCGCTGGAGCGCTTCCTCCAGGTCGAGCTGCGCCGCGAGGTCGTGCGTCATCGACGCGTTGAGCGCCTGCTTGGTGAGCGCGAAGCCGCGCGTCGGCTGCTGCGCCAGCTGCAACGCGAGCTGTTCCGCCTCCGTCATGAGTGCCTCCGGCTCGCACACCCTCCAGATCATCCCCCACGCCATCGCCTGTTCCGCCGACACCTTCTCGGCCAGGAAGGTCAGCGCCGTGGCGCGCGCCATCCCCACCAGGCGCGGGAGGAAGAAGGTCCCGCCGCTGTCCGGGATGATCCCCAGCTTGCTGAACGCCTGGATGAACGACGCCGTCTTCGACGCGAGGACGATGTCGCAGGCCAGCGCGAGGTTGGCACCGGCGCCTGCCGCAACGCCATTCACGGCGGCCACCACGGGCTTCTCGAGCGCACGGAGCTGGCGCACGATCGGGTTCCAGAGCTCGCGCACCACATTGCCGAGGTCGGGCCTCGCGGCCGGGTCGTCGAGCGACACCGAGCCCAGGTCCTGCCCCGCACAGAACGCGCGTCCGGCGCCGGTGATGAGCACCGCCCGCACCGCACGGTCGTCCGCCGCGCGTGCGAGCACCGCTTGCAGCTGTCGACCCATCTCCAGGTCGAACGAGTTGAGCACGGCGGGACGGTTCAGGGTGATGCGCATCACCCCGCCGTCTACCGCGTGCAGGATCGCCGTGTCGGTCATGCCGTTGTGGTCGAGAGAATCGTGTCCGATGACGCCACTGGTGAAACCGGTGGTGAAGCTGGTGGTGAAGCTACTGGCCATCGCCGTCACGGTCGACGGCTCCGCGCTCACCGCGCCCGCACCACATCCACGCGCTCGATCACGTCCCCCTCGATCACCCCTTCTGCCACCTCACGCCCCTGGATGATCTCGCCGAACACCGTGTAGTCGTGATCGAGCCGGAAGTTGTCGATCAGGTTGACGAACAGCTGCGCATCGCCCGTGTCGCGCCCGCGCGTCGAGATCCCCAGCGTCCCGCGCCGGTGCGACAGGAGCCCAACCTCGTCGCGCATGAACGCCCCGTCGCCCACGAACTCGGTGGCGGCCGGGCTCCCCCCCTGGATCACGAAGCCGGGCTCCACGCGATGGAAGGTGAGGCCCGCGTAGTAGCCCGCGCGCGCCAGTCGCACGATGCGCGCGACCGTCACCGGCGCCTCGTCCGGGAAGAGGCGGACGACGAACGATCCGCCGCCACTCGCCGGCGACATCTTCACCAGGAGGCGCAGGTCGCTCCCTACCACGGCCGACAGCGGCTCGACCGAGCGAGGAAGGGGCTTGGGCGTCGCCGCGACGCGGCGCAGCGTCCACCGCTCGAGGATCGTCGCCGCCTGCCGAGCCACCGTCGAGTCGAAGTCCGAGGCGAAGGGCGCGAGGCGCGGCGCGTATCTGGCCGCCCCCAGTTCACCCAGCCGCTCGAGGATCGCCACCCGCGGATCGTGTGCGTTCTCCCGCTTCTCCGCGCTCAGCCGCTCGAACGCCGCGAGGAGCGCCGGGACGACGGAGTCGGGGAGCGGCGCCCCCTTGAGCGCATTCGCCGCCTGCAGGACCACCTGGTAGTCGGCCGACGCCAGCGCGGCGACGAAGACGCGATCGGCCACGTGCCCCAGCGAGCCGGAGATGCCCGCCAGCGCCGCCTCGCGCACGTTGCCATTGGGATCGTACGCCAGCGCGGACAGCGTCAGCGTGTCCTTCACCGCCGCGGCGGCGCGCGCCACGTACAGCCGCACCTGCCAGAGCGGGTGCCGCGCATCGCGCCGCAGGAGCGGAACCGCCTCGGCAGGCGCCACGCGCGCCAGCGCGGCGAGGGCGTGCGCGTGGGCGTGCCAGCTCGTCCCCCCCTTTGGGCGGATGGCACGCTGCGTGTTGCGCGTATCGATGATCCGCAGCAGCGTGTCGGCCGCCACCGTGGGCTCGTCGCAACCGGCGCCTAACGCATCGATCGCCGCGAGCTGCACGTGCGGGTTGGCATCGTACGTCGCCGCCACGAGCGGGGCGCAGGGGCGCGGGGCCGGGAGGGCACGATAGGCGCGCACCGCCTCGAAGCGCACCAGGAACGAGGGATCGCGCAGGCCGCCCAACACGGTGGCGCGGCGCACAGAGGTGTCGCGCAGCGCCTGCGACGCGACCACGGCGAGCCGGCGCACCTGATCGTCGGCGTCCTGGCGCGCACGCTTCACCAGCTCCGACGACGTGTCGCCGGCCGCGATGAGCCCCAGGTAGGCGAGGCGGCGCACGGCGGCCGCCGACTCTCCACCGTCGCCGGCCGCGCTTCGATTCCCGCCAGCCGCAACCGCCGCCGTCGCCGGCCGGGCCCCGTCCGCATCCGTCCCGAACGTCGTGGCCCAGCGCATCGCGGCCAGCGCCCGCGCCGAGGGCATCCCCAGCTGACGGCGGGCGCGCGCGAGGGAGTAGAGCCCGTGCATGATCCCCTCGGCGACGCGCGCGTCGCTCCGCACGAGGGGACGTCCCCCCGCCCCCGGCCGCTCGCCAAACTCGACGAGCACGCGCTCGACCTCGCGCGGGACCACCGAGTCGGCGTACGGAAGCCGGCCAAGCGTTCGGGCGGCAACTCCAAGGAAGGCAGGATCAGGAAAGCGCTCGGCGTTCCGCACAATCGCGTCCACCGCCTCGTCGAGCGTCGCACGACGCTCCGCGGGGGGAAGGTCGCGCGTCCGAAGATCCTGCAGCGCCTGCGCGATCGCATTCACCGCCTCCAGGCGGACCCGCGCGTCCGGGTCGCCGACCAACGGGGCGATCGAGTCGAGAAGGGCGGAACGTTGGAGCCGCCCCAGCCCGCGCACCGCGCTCCGGCGAATGAACGGTGACTTGTCGTCGAGCGCCGCCACGAGCGGGGCCACGCCGCCGGCGTCGGTCCCGCGCGCGTCCTCCGCCGCGATGATCGCGAGCAGCGTCGTGCGATCGGCGGCGTTGAGCCCCACCGAAGGGACCGACGGCTGGCTGGCACCGCTGCTGCGTGCCCCCGGCCGCACCGGCGACACCTTCTGCGCCGCGGACGGCTGCGACAGGACCACCAGCGCCCCGAGCGCCAACTGGGCGGTCAGGACGGCGCGCGTCAGGGCGCGAGCGACGGCGGAACGCCTAACGAACCACGGCATGCGGCAGGGTCTCGAGTGTCGGGTCCCCGTCCCCGCGCCGTCCGTGCGCACGCCACCTGGCGGCACGCACGGCGCGGGAGCGCGGGCACGGGAGCGGTCGTGGCGTAATGTGCAGCGCCGCGCCCCGGTGTGCATCCGGCCGTTCGCGCCGGGTGGACGAAAATGTCACCGTTTACACTGGAGATTGGTGCGCGACTCTGCCCCGCGAAGGGCCGCACGCCAGTAGATTTCCGCCGCACGGCCGTCGCAATTCCGCCACCCTTCGACGAACAGGCCAGCGGTCCCCGCGCGGGGCCGCGCCCTTCCGATATTCGGTCGCCCCTCATGTCGCGATCCAAGTCCGCCCCGCTCCCACGCGCGCCGAAGCCCTCCCCTGCCACGGGCCGCGCCGACCACCCGTCCGACGCCCCTGCCGGCATCGACTGGCGGCGCATCGCGTATCACACGCTCGTCTCGCGCGCGCTCGACGACACCGAGGAGCAGACCAACAAGAACCGCACGCAGGTCCCCAAGGATCACCTGGTCCTGTACCAGTTCTCGGCGCGCGGGCACGACATGGCGCAGGCGATCCTCGGCTCGTTCCTCACGCACCCGAACGACGGCGTCGGGGCCTACTATCGGTCGCGCCCCCTCCTCCTCTCGATCGGCCTCTCCATCGAGGACGGGCTGGGATCGCCGCTCGGGCGGGCCGGCGGCTTCAGCGACGGGCGCGACATCGGCGTCGTCTGCAACTTCCCCAACCGCAACGGCCCCAAGGTCCTCCCCATGTCGGGCGACGTGGGGTCGCAGTACACGCCAACCGCGGGGTGGGCGCAGGCCATCACCTATCACCGCGACACGCTGGGCGACCGGGCGTGGGACGGCGCGATCGCCGTGACGTTAGGCGGTGACGGCTCGGTGGCCACCAACGGCTTCTGGTCGTCGCTCACCATCGCCACGACGCTCAAGCTCCCCATGCTCTTCTATGTCGAGGACAACCACCTCGGCATCTCGGTGAGCGGCGACATGCAGACGCCGGGGGGCAACATCGCCCGCAACCTGGCGTCGTTCGGCAACCTGTTCATCCAGGACGGCGACGGGACCAACCCCGCCGATGCCGCGGCGAAGATCAAGGCGTGCGTCGACCACGTCCGGGCCGGCCACGGCCCTGCCCTTGTGCGCCTGACGGTACCGCGCCTCTCGTCGCACTCGGGGCCGGACAACCAGAAGGGGTACCGCACCGAGGCCGAGATCGCCGAGGACGCCGCGCGCGACCCGCTCCCGCGCCTGCGCTCGTTCCTCGTCCCGGCGCACCTGAGCGAGGCCGAGTGGAGCGAACTCGAAGGAGACGTGGCCCGCGATGTCGCGGCCGCGCTCACCGCGGCCCGCGCGCGCCCCGCCCCCGACCCGGCCGCCGTGCTCCGGCATCGTTATGCAGAGCCCGACGCTCCGGCCGACGAAGCGATGGGAGGGCTCACCGCGTCGGAGCGCGAAGCCCTCGGCGGCACCACGACGCCCCGAGACGACGGCGAGACGCTGCGCTTCCAGGAGGCGGTGCGCCGAACGCTGCGCCGCGAACTCGAGGTGAATCCCAAGCTCGTCGTCTTCGGCGAGGATGTGGGACTCAAGGGGGGCGTGCACCTCGTCACCGAGGGGCTGCAGAAGCAGTTCGGACGCGCGCGCGTCTTCGACACCTCGCTCTCCGAGGAAGGGATCGTCGGGCGCGCCGTCGGGATGGCGATCTCGGGGCTCGTCCCGGTCGCCGAGATCCAGTTCAGGAAGTACGCCGACCCGGCGACCGAGCAGCTGAACAACACGGGGACGATGCGCTGGCGCACCGCGAACCGCTTCTGTGCTCCCATCGTGGTGCGCATGCCCGGCGGCTTCGGGAAGGACGTCGGCGACCCGTGGCACTCGCTGAGCGCCGAGGTGCTGTGGACGCACGCCGTCGGCTGGCAGGTGGCGATTCCGTCCAATGCCGCCGACGCCGTCGGGCTCCTGCGTTCGGCGATGCGCTCCCCCAACCCGACGATCTTCTTCGAGCATCGCTCGCTCCTCATGACCAGCGACGGGAGCGCGCGCTATCCCGGTGACGACTACGTCGTCCCGTTCGGCGTGGGGACGGTCCTGCGCGAAGGGAGCGACCTCACGCTGGTGACGTGGGGGGCGATGGTGCACCGTTGCGTGGACGCGCTGTCGCAGGTCGATGCCTCGGTGGAGCTGATCGACCTGCGCTCCATCGCCCCGTGGGACAAGGCGCTCGTCCTCGACTCGGTGCGCAAGACGGGGCGTTGCCTCATCGTGCACGAGGACACGAAGACGTCGGGCTTTGGCGCCGAGATCGGGGCCGTGATGGCGCAGGAGGCGTTTTGGTTCCTCGACGCCCCGGTCGAACGGCTGTGTGTCGAGGACGTCCCGATGCCGTATCACCCGTCGCTGCTCAACGCGATTCTCCCGTCGTCGGGCGATATCGCGGCGCGCATCGACGCGCTGGTGCGTAGCTAGCGGGAGCGCCGATCACCCGGGTGCACTCCCGCGTGTCGGATTCAGCCGGGTGAGTTCTCCCCCGTGCTCGACGACGACTCGCCCCAGGTACCGACGGAACTCCGGTCGTGGCCCGAAGTGGAGGAGCATCCCCACCTCCGCCTGCGAGCAGCGCATGCAGTTGAGCAGGCGCAGGCGATCGGTGTCGTGCAACTCTGCGCCGCCGCGCACGAGGACGACGACCTTGCCATCGACCAGGAGGTCGGCCGCATACGTCCCGATCTTGCGCCCCTTGTAGAAAACGCCTAACGGGACATCGGGCTCGGCCTGCAGCCCGCGCGAGATGAGCTCGAGGGTGAGGGCGCGCAGGTAGACGGCGTCGGCAAAGCCGTGCCCGAGTTCGCGGTGCACCGCGAAGAAGGCGGCGAGGAGGCGCCCGGTGGTGTGCTCGTGCACGAGGCGCGAGGCCGGCGGGCGCTCGTCGGCGACGGGGAGCGCGCGTTCGGCGTCGAGGGCAAGGACGGGGACGGACATCGGCGATGCTCGCGGTTGGAGGTCGCCGACATCATGCGGGGACACACCGCGGCAGGCGTTACCGAAAGCGTGCGCTCCGTACCGTTTTGCCGATCAGATCGCCTTGAAGTGCTCGAACGGCTGGTGGCAGGCGTTGCAGCTGTGGAGCGACTTGCACGCCGTCGAGCCGAAGTCGCTGCGCGTCGTCGTGTCGCGCGAGCCGCAGAACGGGCACGCCGGCGAGGCCCCACGCCGCATGAGCGGGATGAGTGGCGACTCGTCGGCCTTCCCCGGCGGCGCGATCCCGTAGCGGCGCAGCTTCTCGCGCGCCTCGTCGCTCATCCAGTCGGTCGTCCACGCCGGCGTGAAGACGGTGTTCACGCGGGCCTTGAGCCCGCGGGCGGCCAGCGCGCCGGTCACCGAGCGCGCGATCTCGTGCATCGCCGGGCACCCGGAATAGGTCGGGGTGATGTCGATGACCAGTTCCCCCCCCTCCTGTCGCACGTCGCGCACGATCCCCAGCTCGACGACGCTGAGGACCGGCACTTCCGGGTCCTTCACCTCGTCGAGCATCGCCAGCATCTCGTCCCGTGAGGGGAGGCTGGCGCCTGGTGCTACCACGAGGCCCCCGGGAACGACCGGGCGACGATCTGCATCTCGGCCAGGAGGTGCCCCAGGTGCTCGGTGTGCCGCCCGGCGCGTCCGCCCTTCTGCATGAAGCCATCGGCAGGGAGCGTGAGTGTCGCGAGTCCGACGACTTCCCTGACCTGCGCCGTCCATGCCTCGCGCACCGACGCCGGGTCCACGGCGAGTCCCTGCGCCGCGAGACGTTGCTCCGTTTCGTCGCCCATGAACAGCTCGCCCGTGTAACACCACGCCTTGTCGAGCGCCGCTTGCACCCGGCGGTGGCTCTCCTCGGTGCCATCCCCGAGCTTGATGAGCCACTCGCCGCTGTGGCGCACGTGGTAGCGCGATTCCTTGTACGCCTTGGCCGCGATCCCGGCCAGCGCCTCGTGCTGGCAGCGTTGCAGCTGGTCGAGGACGAGGAGGGCGTGCACGGAATAGAGGAACTGTCGCACGATCGTGTCGCCGAAGTCGCCGTTGGGCGTCTCGCACAGGATCGCGTTGCGGAACTGCGTCGCCTCGCGGAAGTAGGCCAGCGCATCCTGGTCGCGCCCCTTCCCCTCCACCTGCCCCGCGAGCTGCAACAACAGGTTCGCCTGCCCCAGCAGGTCGAGCGCGATGTTGCTGAGGGCGATGTCCTCCTCGAGGATCGGCCCGTGCCCGCACCACTCGGAGACCCGATGCCCCAGGATCAGCCGGTCATCCCCCAGCCGCAGGAGGTACTCGAAGAAGTCCCGCGAAGTCCGTTCGTCCATTGCCGTATTCCTCGTCGTCTCGTCTTCTCGTCCGCTCGCCGTCTGCCGTGTCAGAAGACGCGAACGCCACGCGGGGTCTTGAAGAACTGCGGGTGCCGGTATGCCTTGTCGTTCGCCGGGTCGAAGAACGGCCCGACGTCCTCCGGCGTCGAGGCGACGATCGTCACGCTGGGCACCACCCAGATGGAGATCGCCTCGTTGCGCCGCGCGTACACATCGCGCGCATTCTGCAGCGCCAGCTCGGCGTCCGCCGCGTGCACGCTCCCCGCGTGCTGGTGCGGCGCTCCCGCCTCTTCCTGCGTGAAGACCTCCCACAGCGGCCACTGCGTCTCGCCCCCCTTGGGGGCCGTGGCGATGTTCGGGCTCGTCATCGTGCTCGTCCTCGTGCCAGTCGTTTGCCGTTCGGAATGCAATCGTTAGGTCGTGCCGATCGTTCGGACGCTGCGGTGCCGCGTGGCCGGCGGTGCGTCAGGCCGCCACCGCACGGCGCGCGGCGCGCTGCTTCGCCGCGTACGCCTCGGCCGCTTCGCGCACCCACGCCCCCTCGTCGTGAGCCTTGCGGCGCGCCTCGAGGCGCTCGCGGTTGCACGGCCCGTTCCCCTGCACCACCGCCTTGAACTCGGCCCAGTCGATCTCGCCGAAGTGCCAGTCGCCCGTCGCCTCGTCGTAGCGCATGTCGGGATCGGGGAAGGTGAGGCCGATCGCCTGCGCCTGCGGGACCGTGAGGTTCACGAAGCGCTGGCGCAGGTCGTCGTTGGACTTCCGCTTGACCCCCCACTTCATCAGCTCCGCCGAGTTCGGCGAATCCTTGTCGCTCGGGCCGAACATCATCAGCGCCTGCCACCACCAGCGGTTGAGCGCGTCCTGCACCATCGCCTTCTGTTCCGGCGTCCCCGCCGCGAGCGTGGCGCAGATCTCGTAGCCCTGGCGCTTGTGGAAGTTCTCTTCCTTGCAGATGCGGATCATCGCGCGCGAGTACGGCCCGTACGACGCCTTGGCCAGCATCGTCTGGTTCACGATCGCCGCACCATCCACCAGCCAGCCGATGATCCCGATGTCGGCCCAGGTGAGCGTGGGATAGTTGAAGATCGACGAGTACTTCGCCGTCCCGTTATGCAGCTGCTCGATGAGCTCCGAGCGGTCCACGCCCAATGTCTCGGCGCCGCAGTAGATGTAGAGCCCGTGCCCGCCCTCGTCCTGCACCTTGGCGATCAGCGTCATCTTGCGACGCAGCGTGGGCGCACGGGTGATCCAGTTGCCCTCGGGGAGCATCCCGACCACCTCGGAATGCGCGTGTTGCGACATCATGCGGATGAGCTGCTGCCGGTAGCGCGGCGGCATCCAATCCTTAGGCTCGATCACGCCACCCTCGGCGATCCGCTTCTCGAAGGCAGCCAGGCGCTCGGCGTCGTCGCTCGGCATGGGGCTGGACGGGGTCATCACGATTCTCCGGCGAGTCTCAGGGGGCCACGATAGGCCACGGGTCACGCTACAAGTATCAGGGCATCTCCTGACCCCGCAAAGTCTTGCGCCCCGGCGTGGGGGATATTAGGACCCGCGAGTCCGACTAAAATTCGTCGTGCTCCGCTGGCCGAACCGGCGCCGTGGGCACGTCCATGCCCCGGATCGCTAGCTTACCGCCGCCGTCGGTCCCCGCGGGCCGCGCGCGACCTCACCTCCTCGTCGACCGCCCAGATCCATGACCGCACCGTCCCCGCTCGACGCCGGCACCGTTTCTCTCGCCGTAGAGCACGGCATCGCGACCGTCACCTTCGGGCATCCCAAGGGGAACTCGCTCCCCGGGGCCACCCTGCGCGAACTCGCGGCGACGTTCGATGCACTCGCCCCGCGCGACGACGTGCGCGTCATCGTCCTGCGCAGCCTGGGCACCGGCCCCTTCTGCGCCGGCGCCTCGTTCGACGAGCTGCGCCGCATTGCGACGGAAGAGGAGGGGAAGGTCTTCTTCAGCGGCTTTGCGCACGTGATCCTGGCGATGCGCCGCTGTCCGCAGTTCGTCATCGCCCGCATTCACGGCAAGGCCGCCGGCGGTGGCGTGGGGTTGGCGGCGGCCGCCGACTACAGCGTCGCCACGCGCGGCGCCGCGGTGCGTCTGAGCGAGCTCGCCATCGGCATCGGGCCGTTTGTCGTCGGCCCCGTCATCGAGCACAAGATCGGACACGGGCACTACATCGCGATGTCGGTCGACTACGACTGGCGCGACGCGGCGTGGGCCGAGCGTGTCGGCCTGTACGCGCGAGTGGCGGAGACCGCGACGGAAGTAGACGAGATCGTCGACGCGCTGGCGAGGAAGCTGGCCGGCGCGAATCCGGGGGCGGTGCGCGAGCTCAAGCGCGTCTTCTTCGAGGGGACCGATCACTGGGAGACGCTGCTCTACGAGCGCGCGTCCGTCTCCGGTTCGCAGATCCTCACGCCGCCCGCCCGCGCCGCGCTGGCCGCACTCGCGAAGGGCTAGCCTCAGGCGCCGCGCGCGCCGCACGTCGCGCAGCGCGTCCAGCACACGGCGCGGCGCGTCCGACACGGCGCGCGGCGAATCCGACTCAAACCGCGGAGCGTTCGACACACGTCGCGGCGAATCCCGCTCATTCCGCGGCGCATTCCGCACACCGCGCGGCGAGTCCGGCACAGCGCGCGGCGCATTCCGCACACCGCGCGACGGGTCCGGCACACCGCGCGGCGCGGCGCGCGGCGCATTCCGCACAACGCGCGGCGCATTCCGCACAACGCGCGGCGCATTCCGCGGCGCACAACGCGCGGCGGGTCCGGCGCAGCGCGCGGATCATTCCGCACGAAGCGCGGCGGGCACCGGCATTCGCGCGGCGCATTCCGCACGCGCGCGCGGGTCCGGCACAACGCGCGGCGCATTCCGCACAACGCGCGACGGGTCCGGCACAGCGCGCGGCGCATTCCGCACACCGCGCGGCGAGTCCGGCACGGCGCGCGGCGCGCGCACAGTGCGCGGCGAGTCCGGCAGCGCGCGGCGCATTCCGCACGCGCAGGCGGCGCATCCGGCACAGCGCGCGCGGCGCGTTCAGCACAGCGCGCGGCGCATTGAGCGCGGCGCGCAGCGAGTCCTGCACATCGCGCGGCGCATCCCGCACCCCGCGCGGCGCATCGCGCACACTGCGCGGCGCATCGCGCACACTGCGCGGCGCATTCGGCACAACGCGCGGCGAATCGTGCACGGTCCGCGACGCGTCCGGCGCGACGCGCGGAGAATCCGCCTCGACGCGCGGCGCGTCACGCGTGCCTCGCGACAAGTCCGCCTCGGCTCGCGGCAGGTCTGCCTCGGTTCGAAGCGGGACGTCCCCTTTGGGCGACGTCGCCGACCCATGGGCGCGCGCGTCGCTCGCCGAGGCGGCTGCGGCCGCCCCGACGCCAAGCCGATCCGGCGCACCGCTCGAACGATGCAACGCGGCGCCAGGCGACTCCGTGGCGTGGAGTGTGCCCTGTCGCGGAGTCCCGGGCCCGCTCGTTCCGACTCCCAACCGCTGGCTCCCGTCGCCTGTCGAATCCCATCACATGTCCTCGCGCTTCCCAGCAATGCCCACGGTCGCCGTGATCGGCGCTGGCTTCAGCGGCGCCGTCGTCGCCATCCATCTCCTCCGGCACTCGATCAACGCCCCCGTTCGCGTCGTGCTCGTCGAACGCTCGGGAGGCGCGGGGCGCGGCGTCGCCTACGGCACAACCTCGCCGCACCACCTCCTCAACGTCCCCGCCGGGCGCATGAGCGCCTTCGTGGGCGACGAGGACAGCTTCCTCCGCTTTGCCCAGCGAGAGGACCCGGGCGTGGTGGGAGGCTCGTTTCTCCCGCGACGCCTGTACGGCGCATACGTGGCCGCCATGTTGGACCAGGCGGAGCGAGACGCGGCGACGCACGGCGCGTCGCTCGAACGAGTCGCAGGCACCGTGGTGGACATCCTCCAGGCGCGCGAGGACCGCTGCGTGGCGAGCGAGGATGCTCCGTTGCGCGTGCTGCTGGCGGACGGGCGCTCGTTCGACGCCGAGCGCGCCGTCATTGCGCTCGGCAACTTCACGCCGGCCAATCTCCCAGTTGCAGGGATCGCATCGGTACGCGACAGCGCGCGTTACGTGCGCGATCCGTGGGCAACCGGCGCGCTGGAGCGCGTGCCCACCGATGCGCCGGTCCTCCTGGTGGGGACCGGGCTCACCATGCTCGATGTCGCGATGGAGTTGGCGGCGCGTGAGCGTCAGGCCCCGCTCATCGCCCTCTCGCGTCGCGGACTCGTCCCGCTCCCGCACCGCCCGCACGGCGCCCCGCCCTCCTACGGTCACCTCCCCCCGGGGCTCCTCGCCTGCGAGCCGACCGCGGTCGCGTACCTGCGCGCGATCCGGCAGCACGCGCGCAGCATCGCCCGCGACGGGATCGACTGGCGCGAGGTGGTGGCGTCGCTGCGCCCGGTGACGCCGCGCCTGTGGGAGACCTTGCCACCTACGGAGCGCGCGCGCTTCCTGCGGCACGCCCGCCCCTACTGGGACGTCCACCGGCACCGCGTCGCCCCGGCACTCTTCCAGCAGTTCGAGGCGCTGCGCGCCTCGGGCGCGCTGCAACTGACGGCGGGGCGCCTGTTGCAGCTGGCCGAGCATGCCGAGGGAGTCGCCGTCACCTGGCGGCGGCGCGGGGCGAGCGCCCCGGAGACACTCGCGGTGGGCGCCGTGGTCAACTGCACCGGCCCCGAAGGGGACGTCCGCGCGGCCGGCGAGCCACTGCTCGACTCGCTGCTCGCCCGCCGCGTGGTGCGGACCGACGCCATGGGGCTGGGACTCGACGTTGCGCCTGACGGCCGCCTCTTGCGGAACGACGGCACCCCCAACGCCCACCTCTGGCTCGCCGGACCGCTCCTCAAGGGGACCTACTGGGAGGCAACCGCCGTCCCGGAACTCCGCGTGCACGCCTCGCGCGCCGCCAGGAGCATCCTCGCCTCACTCGCCGCGACCGCCGCCCTCGGCGACTAACCCCTCCCCCGTCCCTCGCGGCAACGAAGAGAGGCCGGGAATCCCATCCCCGGCCTCTCGTCTTCTCGACCTCTCGTCTTCTCAAGAAGTGGGCGGAGAGAACGCCGCGTGCTGCTGCTCCAGCCAGCTCTGGTGGTACTTCGGGTCCTCGATCGCCATCGCCGCCTTCGCCACCTTGAGCGGGCGGAATGAGTCCATCATCACCGCCAGCTCGTTGGTCGCCTTGGCCCCGATCGATGCCTCGGCACGACCCGGATGCGGGCCGTGCGGAAGGCCGTCGGGATGGTGCGTGATGGAGCCGTACTCGATCCCCTTGCGGCTCATGAACTCGCTGGACGCGTAGAACAGCACCTCGTCCGAGTCGACGTTGGAGTGGTTGTACGGCGCGGGGATCGCCTCGGGGTCGAAGTCGTACGGACGCGGGCAGAAGGAGCAGATCACGAAGCCGTCACCCTGGAAGGTCTGGTGCACCGGCGGCGGCTGGTGAATGCGCCCGACGATGGGCTCGAAGTCGTGGATGTTGAAGATCCACGGATAGAAGTAGCCGTCCCACCCCACCACGTCGAAGGGATGGTGGTCGAGGACGAGTTCGTTGATCGCGTCGTACTGCTTGACGTAGATCGGGAAGTCGCCGCGCTCGTCCTTGGGCGCGAGCGTCATGGGGCGACGGATGTCGCGCTCGCAGAACGGCGCCCCCTCCAGCAGCTGCCCCACATTGTTGCGATAGCGGGTGGGGAAGCGGACGTGCCCGGCGCTTTCCATCACCAGGAACTTCTGTGACTTGCCGGCGTCGAGCCTCCAGCGGTGCGTGATGTTGCGGTGCACCACGACGTAGTCACCCGCCTTGTAGGGCATGTCGCCGAAAACCGACTCCAGCGTCCCTTCCCCCTCGACGACGTACACGACCTCGTCCGCCTGCGAATTGCGATAGGTGTGCACGTCGTTCACGTCGGGTTCGACGTAGAACATCGCGATATCGTTGTTGAAGAGGAGCGGGATGCGGTCCATGGTGGGGCTCCCCCCCTTCTTCGCGCGCGCCGTCAGGAAGTGGCGATGCCTGAGCGAGGTGTCGTCATCGGCCTCCAGCCGCACGTCCGCCACCTTGCGCGCCGACTTGACGGTGGTGGGCGGATAGATGTGGTACAACAGCGCCGACGTCCCCACGAACCCCTCGTGCCCCATCAGTTCCTCGGCGTACAACCCGCCATCGGGGCGCCGGAAGACGATGTGCCGCTTGCGGGGAATGCTGCCTAACGCATGGTAGAACGGCATCAGAGGTTCCCCCGCAGCGCCTGCTCGCGCTCGATGGACTCGAAGAGCGCCTTGAAGTTCCCCTTGCCGAAGCTCTTCGCTCCCTTGCGCTGGATGATCTCGTAGAAGACGGTCGGGCGGTCCTGCACCGGCTTGGTGAAGATCTGCAGGAGGTAGCCGTCGGGGTCGCGGTCGACGAGGATGCCGAGCTGCGCGAGGACGTCGACCGGCTCGTCGATCTTCCCCACGCGCGCCTGCAGCTCGTCGTAGTACGACGTCGGCACCGAGAGGAACTCGACGCCGCGGTCGCGCAGCCCCGTCACCGTCCCGATGATGTCGTCCGTCGCCAGCGCCATGTGCTGCACGCCGGGGCCAACGTAGAACTCGAGGTACTCCTCGATCTGCGACTTCTTCTTCCCCGAGGCCGGCTCGTTGATGGGGAACTTGATGCGGTCGTTCCCGTTGGCCATCACCTTGGACATCAGCGCCGAGTACTCGGTGGAAATGTCCTTGTCGTCGAAGGTGAGGAGGTTGCGGAATCCAAGGACATCGGCGTAGAAGCCGACCCAGTGGTTCATCTTCCCCAACTCGACGTTGCCGACGCAGTGGTCGACGTACTGGAGGCCGAGCGACGTCCCCTGGTAGTGCGGCGCGAGGGCGCGGAAGCCCGGGAGGAAGGGGCCGCGGTAGTTCCGGCGCTCGACGAGCGAGTGGATGGTCTCGCCATACGTGCGGATCGCGGCAATCACCACTTCCCCATCGTCGTCGCGCATCACGCGCGGCTCGTGCACCGATTGCGCCCCGCGCTCCAGCGCCTTGGCATACGCATCGCGCGCATCGTCGACCCACATCGCGAGATCGCGCACGCCGTCGCCGTGCTTGTGCACGTGCTCGGCGACGAAGGCCGCCTCGGGACTCAGGTCCGGGCGGATCGCCGTCGTGAGGACGAAGCGGATCTTCCCCTGCTGCAGCACGTAGCTGGCGCGGTCACGCGTCCCGGTCTCGGGGCCGCGATACGCGACCACCTCGAAGCCAAAGGCGCTGCGGTAATAGAGCGAGGCCTGCTTCGCGTTCCCGACGTAGAACTCGATGTAGTCGGTCCCGTTGATCGGGAAGGTGTCGTGCGCGGTCTCGGGGATGGGGGCGGTGATCGTCGCCATGGCGCGGGTCCGTGCGAAGTGTGGCGGTGGGGGATCGCGCGAAGGCGCGCGAATCCCCGATACCGAAGAAGACTTTCTCCGTCGCGCCAAACTAACGCGCGCCACACAACCGCGCCCGATGGTCGGACCGGTATAACCCGATGCTACGTGGTCACTTAGCTGGGATCGTCGGCGGCGGTGATGCCACCGACTCCGAGAGACGCCCAACGGGCGCGCCTGCCGCCCCTCCGGTTCCGGCCGCGGCTGGCGGCTGCGTGGCCGGCGCCCCCGCCCCGCGCGGCAGGGTCGAGTCCACCGCGGGACGCCAGACGACCCCGGCCGGATTGGCGAGTTGCAGCTGGCGTGCTGGCCGCGTGACGAGGACCAGCGACATCGCGACGCGTTCGCCGTCCTGCTCGTACGTGATCGCCAGGTGCGCCGTGTCGCCGCGCTGCGTCGTCTCGACGGATCGCACCGGGTGCAGCGCAGGCGGCGCCCCCGGGCGTACGGCGATCCCGACCGCGCCGTCGGTGAAGGCCAGGCGACGGTCCGCGTACGCCCCCTGCCCCGTGACCCACTCGCCGCGCAACGTGACCGGGATCTCGCGCGCGGGGACTGGCTGCAGCAGGCGGTTTGCCGCGACCGCGACCACCAGCGATGCGGCGATCGCCGGAAGCACGATCGACGAGCGCCGCCTTGCCGGCGCCGAACCCTCGTCCGCGATCGTCGCCATCGACGCCGTCGTCGGGCGCTTCGGCAGCTGCATCAGGACGCCGAGTTCGTTCATGAAGTCGACGTATTCCATGGCGGTCGAGAGGTCGCCGTCCTTGATCGACGACTTCGGCGCCGTCCCATGCCCCATCACGATCGGCGACACGGCCGGCGTCCCGGTACGCCCCGTTGCTCCGCCCGGGATCGGCCGGCTGCCTAACGGCGTTGGCTCGCGCCCGGCTGGGCTGGCGGGGATGGGGCCCGGCGTCGGGATTCGGGTCATGCGTGCGTCAGCAGTCCCTCGCGCGCGTGCGCGACGGCCGCGGCGAGCGTGGAGGTGTCGAGGCGCGACGGCTGCGTGGGAAGGCTCCCCTTGCGGACGACGTCGAGGAAGGCGGCCACCACCCGCGGGTCGAGATGCGTCCCCGCCGACTCCTCGATGATCTGGCAGGCTTCGGGGAGGCCGAGTCCCTGGCGATACGGTCGCTCGCTGGACAACGCGTCGAAGACGTCGGCGACGGCGAGGACTCGCGCGAGGAAGGGGATGGCCTCCCCCGCCACGCGATCGGGGTAGCCGGTGCCGTCCATGCGCTCGTGATGCGAGCGCACCAGCGGGAGCGTCTCGGCCAATGCGTGAATCGGCCCCAGGATCTCGCACCCGACCACCGGATGGCGCTTCATCACCGCCCACTCGGTCTCGGTGAGCCGCCCCTGCTTGTCCAGGATGGACGCCGGGACCGCGATCTTGCCGATGTCGTGCAGGAGCGCGCCGCGCTCGAGGGTGGCCAGGTCATCGTCCGACAGCTGCAACTCGCGCCCGACCTGGACCGCCACGCGCGTGACGCGCTCCGAGTGCCCCGCCGTCCATGGCGAGTTGGCGTCGATGGCGCGCGCGAAGGCGGTGATGGTTCCGGCGGAGAGGGCGTTGAGCCGGTGCACGAGCTGGACGTGCCGCAGGGCGAGCGCCACGCGGTCGGCCATCCGTCGCGCGTCGCGCCACAGGGCGGCATCCTCGAGTGCGCGCTCGTTCGCCGAGACCGACACCGCCCCGAGGAGCTCCGCATCCTGCATCATCGGCAGGACGACCACCGCCTGCCGGTGCGCGCCGTGCGTCTCTCCCCCGGCGTACGAGGGGAGCCGCCCCCCGGCGGGGAGCACGAACTGCCGCGGCTGCGCGCGCAGCGCGTCCATCTCCTCCGTCGTCAGGCGCCGCGCGACGAGGCCGGGGGCCGGAACGCCCGCTTCCGTCACCGTCACCTCGACCACCATCGGGCGTGAGCCATGGGTCACGGCGATCGCGACGCGCGCGCTGGCGAGGAGCACCTGGAAGCGCGCCGCCGCCTCGCGCATGAGGGCGTCGCGCTCGCGCGCGGCCAGCGCCGACTCGTCGATCGCGTCCAGGTTGCGGAGCAGGGCGAACTGCTGGTCGAGCTCTCGCGCCATCCCGTTGAACGACTCGGCGACGTCCTCGAACTCGTCGTTGCTCCTGACGACGACCGGGGCGCTGAAGTCGCCGTGCTGCAGCCGCTCCGTCCCCTCGCGCAGGCGTGCCAGCGGCTCGGTGGTGCGGCGGATCTGGGTGTGCGAGACGAGGAAGATGAGCGTGAGCGCGGCGATGAACAGGATGGCGATCATCTGCCGGAACGACGCGAGTGCGGCCATTGCCGTGCTGGCCGGCTGGATCACGATGACGCGCCACTCGGGGGCGCCGAACTCGTAGCGCAGGTACACGTCGCGCGCCGCGGCAAAGCGTCCGTCGCCATCCACCACGGTTCGCGAATCGAGGGTGCGCGCCGCGAGCTGGCCGGCGAGCGTCACCGATTCGCGCGGCATCTCGCCGGTGCAGTGCACGATGACCAGCGAGCCACGCTCCGCCACACAGTAGCCGGCGTCCTCGCCGCCGATCGATTCGTCCGCCGTTCCCCACAGATAGCCTTCGTTGACGCGCGCCCAGGCCACCTCGAAATCCGCGGTGGTGGGATTCACGGCCCGTCCCAGCATGATGCGCGACTGTTCGCCCACGCGCCGCACGACGATCAGGGGGCGCCCGCCACGCAGGTGCGCATACTCCGCCTGCGTGAGGGGACGCGCCATGGTCGAGTCGTCGATGGTGGCCGGAACGCCGCGTTGCGCGCGTCGGACCACGTGCGCGACGAGTGTTGCCGCGTTGCTGGTTCCGGCGACTCCCCGGCGCATGTCGCCCTCGAGGTCGCGTGCGGCGGTGGAGAGCGTGGCCAGCGTCGCCAGCGAGAGCGACTTGGCCAATCGCGATACGCGCGCCTCCGCCTCATCGCGCAGCGCCGAACGGACGTAGGCCTCCGACGCCACGGCGATCGCCGTCAGCAGCAGCGAAGTCGCCGCCAGGTTGGTGATGAGGAAGCGCCGGCCGACGCGGGTGCGCAGGAATCCGAGCTGCATGGCGTCAGTAGTTCCTCGCCAGCCCGATGTAGCCGCCGTCGTTGGCGACGACGACGTCATCGTGCGACGCCTTGGCGGTGAACGGGAGACTGCTGGCCCCGTCCTTGCCCAGGGAGTACAGGTCGAAGTCGGTGTTGACGGGAACGAGGAAGCGGTCCTTGCGCGCCCCGGCCGGCGGCGCGTTCCCCTTCCGGGGGGCGAACTTCAGGTAGACGTACGGACGCCCCCAGGGGTCGAGCAGCGTGGCGCGGTTGATCGCCGCCAGCGACGCCGGAAGGACGTCCAGCGAGAGGAGATCGGTGGTGATCGCCTTGAGGTCGCCGATGGCCTTGGCGACGCGCGCACGTTCGATGATGTCGGCGTACTTCGGGATGCCGATCCCGGCGAGAATGCCGATGATCGTCATCGCGGCGAGCAGCTCGATGAGCGTGAAGGCGGAACGCGGGCGCCATCGGCGGTGCAGCTGACGCGACGGCGGTCGCGAGAAGCGGCGGATGCGAAGGAGCAACGAAGCGGAGAAGAGCGGTCGGGTAGCGGACGTCCGATCTCGTAGGAGTTTCGGACGACACTGCACTGACCTGAAATCGCATTAGAGCGTCACAACCTTGCACGCACCCTCGGGGATTCTTGCGGCTGTGCGCTCGCCTGCGTCACACGTCGATCGTCATCGTTCCGCGCTACGCCCCCTGAGCAGGTCGATCCCCCACGCCACGCTCAACACCGCGGCGGTGAGTCGCTCCACGTCTGGCGCGGCGCCGTTCCGCATCGCCAGGAGGCCGCGGATCCCGAACGCGGTCAGTCCGGCCCAGGCGACCCAGCATTGCACCCGGTACGACACGGGACGGTGCCAGATGGACGGCTGCGGCGGCGGTGAGGGACGGGGCGGAGCAGCGGAACGGAGGGCGCCGGCTGCGTCGCTCCCCGCCGACGTTGGGGACTGGTGCTCCCCCTCCATCCCGTCGGCAGGGGGGAACGCGGGTGTTGGGGATGTCATGGGCACATGATCGCCGAGGGACGCACCACGGGCCAGACGCGCTGTGGGCGCGGCGGATTGCCCCTCCCCCCGACGGGGGCGCCCCATCACCTTTCGCCGCATGACCGCTCCCCACCCCGACACCGCCTCCTTCGCCGACGCGCTCCACGGTCAGTACCGGCTGGAGCGCGAAATCGGGCGCGGCGGGATGGGAATCGTCTACCTCGCGCGCGACCTCAAGCTCGACCGCGCCGTGGCGATCAAGACGCTCCCGTACCACCTCGCCAGCGACCCGACGATCCGGGACCGCTTCCTGCGCGAGGCGCGCACGGCCGCGGCGCTCACGCACCCGAGCATCGTCCCCATCCATCGCGCCGACGAGCTGGGGGACTTTGTCTTCTTCGTCATGGGGTACGTGGACGGCGAGTCGATGGCGCAGCGCATCCGGCGCGCCGGCCCTTACGCCCCTGCGGAGTTGTGCGCGCTGCTGATCGAGATCGCCTCCGCCCTGGGGTACGCGCACGCGCGCGGCGTGGTGCATCGCGACGTGAAGGCCGAGAACATCCTGCTCGACGTGACGGGGCGCCGGGCAATGGTGACCGACTTCGGGATCGCGCGCCTGGCGCAGTCGGCGCCGTTGACGCAGACGGGGACGGTCCTGGGGACGGTGTTCTACATGAGCCCCGAACAGGTGACCGGCGATGAACTGGACGGGCGCAGCGACCTGTACTCGTTAGGTGTGTTGGCCTTCCTCGCCCTCACCGGGCGCTTCCCGTTCGAGAGCGAGACGCCCTCGGCGGTGCTGGTGGCGCACGTGACCAAGGCCCCGCCCCCCATCCGGTCGCTGGCCCCGATGGTCCCCGAGCCACTGTCCACGATCGTCGACCGCCTCCTGGCCAAAGATCGCGGGGCGCGCTTTCCCGACGCCGAGTCGGTGGTGGCCGCGCTCACCGAGGCGGCGCGTGCCAGTCCGCACGACGCCCCCGCCGCGTCGCGCGAACTCCTCTCCGAGACGGAGGCGCAGGCGGTGTGGGAGCGCGCTGCGCTGCTGCAGGAGATGACCGGGCAGCTGACGCCGCCCCCGGTGGCGGTGCGCGACGGGCGGCGCGCCCCGGTGAGCGAGACGTCTGGGTATCGGCTCGACGATGTGCGCCTGGCGGCACGCGACGCCGGCATCGGCGAGAAGTACGTCGAGCGTGCCCTCGCCGAGCGCAACGTGGGGCCCGCGGATGTCCCGGACGTGGTGCGCGAAGGGGTGGCGATGCAGGTCCCGGTGAACGCGCTGGCCGGGGCGCGCACCAAGCTCGAGTTCGAGGCGATCGTCGACGGCGAGTTGAGCGACCTTGACCTCGAGGACGTGGCCGACGAGATCCGGCGCAGCGTGGGCGACGTGGGGAACGTGAACACGATCGGGCGCAGCGTCACGTGGACGTCCTACGCCTCGCCGACGTCGCAGCGGAAGCTGCAGCTGTCGGTGTCGACGCGCGGCGGCCGAACAGTGATCCGCGGCTTCGAGGATCTGTCACAAATGTCGGGCGGGATTTTCGGCGGGATCACCGGCGGCGTGGGCGGGGGCGTGGGTGGGGTGTCGTTCGGGATCACGATGGGCGTCACCAAGGGGGCCTTCCTCATCGCCGGCCCGATCTTCGCCGGCGTCGTCGCCGGGGCGTATGGCCTCGCCCGCACGATCTTCATTCGCATGTCGCGCAACCGCGAGCGGATGCTGCGCACCGCCGTGGAACGGGTGGCGCAGCGCGTGCGCGAGTGCATCGCCGCGCGCCAGCTCGAGCGGTCACGGGAAGCGCCGCGCCTGCGGAGATAGAAGACGAGAGGACGAGAGGACGAGAAGACGAGTGACTGCGGGTTCTCTCGTCTTCTCGTCCTCTCGTCCTCTCGTCTTCTAGAGCATCAGTTCCCGCAGGTTGCGGAAGAACTCCAGGGCCGCGGGATTCGCCAGCGCATCGGTATTCTTCACCGGGCGTCCGTGGATCACGTCGCGCACCGCCAGCTCGGTGATCTTGCCGCTGATGGTGCGCGGGATGTCGGGCACCGCGACGATCACCTTGGGGACGTGGTGCGGCGAGGTGTTCGCACGGACCTGCTGCACGATGCGCGCACGCAGGGTGTCGTCCAGCGCGACTCCGTCGCGCAGCCTGACAAACAGGACGATGCGCACGTCGCGGTCGTTGGCGCCCCCGATCTCCTGCCCCACCACCAGGCTCTCGACGATCTCCGGCAGCTGCTCCACCTGGCGGTAGATCTCCGCGGTCCCGATGCGCACGCCGCCTGGATTCAGCGTCGCGTCGCTGCGCCCCGAGATCACGAAGCCGCCGTGCGCGGTGCGCTCGATCCAGTCACCGTGGCGCCAGACGCCAGGATACGTGTCGAAGTACGCCGCACGGTACTTGCTCCCGTCGGCGTCGTTCCAGAAGGCGACCGGCATCGAGGGAAACGGGCGGGTGCAGACCAACTCGCCGGGCCCCGAGGCCACCGGACGCCCATCGTCGCCGAACACCTCCACCGCCATACCCAGCCCCGCCACCTGCAACTCCCCGCGCCACACCGCGCCGCACGGGTTGCCTAACACGAAGCAGGAGATGATGTCGGTCCCTCCCGAGATGGAGCTGAGCTGCACGTCGCGCTTGATGTCGCGGTAGACGTAGTCGAACGACGGCGGCGCCAGCGGAGACCCCGTGGACAGCACCAGCCGCAACGCCGACAGGTCGTGCTCCCGCCCCGGCGCCAGCCCCTCCTTCTCCGCCAGCGCCAGGTACTTCGCCGACGTCCCGAATACGGACACGCGCTCCCGCTCCGCCATGCGCCACAGCACCGACGTCGGACGGACGGGAGTCGACGCCCCGTCGCGCCGCGCCACTCCCGTCTCCCGTCCCCCGTCTCCCGTCCCCGCCGCGAGAGCGGCGGGTGCCCCGTCATACAGCACCACGCACGCCCCCACCGCCAGCGCGCTCACGAGCCAGTTCCACATCATCCACCCGCAGGTGGTGAAGTAGAAGATGCGGTCGTCGCGCGTGAGGTCGCCGTGCAGGATGTGCTCCTTGAGGTGCTGCAACAGCGTGCCGCCGGCGCCGTGCACCATGCACTTGGGCAACCCGGTGGTGCCTGACGAGTACATGATGTACAGCGGATGGTCGAACGGGAGGCGCTCGAACGCGGGCGCCTCCGCCGCGGCCGGCGTGGCGCGCCACGCATCGCCCTCGCCCAGCCAGTCGCCCCACGTGACGGCGTCGCGAATGGTCCCCGTGGGCTCCCCCTCGCGCAGGTACGGCACGACCACGACGCGCTCGATTGCCGGGAGTTGACGGACAATGTCTGCCACGCGCGCTCGCGTGTCGATCGACTTGCCGGCGTAGCGGTAGCCGTCGCAGGCCACGAGCACGCGTGGCGCGATCTGGCCAAAGCGATCCAGCACCCCGCTCACCCCGAAATCGGGAGAACACGACGACCAGATGGCGCCGATGCTCGTCGCCGCGAGCATCGCGACGATCGTTTCCGGGATGTTGGGCATGAACGCGGCCACGCGGTCGCCCGGCTGCACGCCCTGTGCACGCAGTGCCGCCGCGGCGCGTTGCACCTGTCGATACAACTCGGCGTGCGTCAGCGCCCCCTGGCGCCCCTGCTCGTTCCAGGCGACGATGGCCTCCGCGTCGTCGCGACGGCGCAGCAGGTGCTCGGCGAAGTTGAGCCGCACGCCCGGAAACCAGCGCGGGCCCAGCAGGCGATCGGGAGGGGCCGTGCGATCGCCCCCGTGGAGCACCGCCGTCCACGGCGGCCACCCGCTGGCCCCGTCAGCAACAACGCCCCCCAGCTGCCAGACCGCCGCCCAGAACCGCTCGGGATGGTCCACCGACCACCGGTGCAGCGCCTCGTAGTCCAGCGGTCCGTCCGCCACGCAGGCGACCCCCTCGGACGCCTGCACCTGGCGGGCGAAACGGAGCAGCGCCGAACGCGACACGCGCTCCGGCGAGGGATGCCAGAGCGCGTGGTCGGACGCCGAATTTCCCACGCCTGCCGACGGACCGTGGGGCATCAGTCGATCAACACCCGACTTGCTGCAGGGTGATGTTGAAGAGGAGGTTCGCGTTCCCCGGCACGGGCCCGTTCCCGGCCGCGCCGTAGCCGTACTCGGGTGGAATGAGGAGGCGACGCGTCCCGGTGACCTTCATCCCCTGCAACCCGACCTGCCACCCGGGGATGAGGTTGTTGAGGGGGAAGCACACGCCCGCCGTGTTCTCGTCGAACTTGGTCCCGTTCGGGAGGTAGCCGGCGTAGGCCACCTTCACCGTCGGGGTTCCGGAGACCGCGGTCCCCGTGCCGACCGTCGTGTCGAGGAAGTACACCCCGGAGGTGAGGCGCGTGAACTGGGAGAGCGTCACGCCAAGGGACGCGGCCCACTCCTGCTGATCCATCGGGATGGCCTCCGCGGGGGCGGTGCTGTCGGAATTGCATGCCGCGGACGTCGCGGCCACGAGGACCGCCGTGGCGGCAACGAGGAGGCGACGGTACATGGCGGCGAGACGAAGTGGACGACGAATCGGCATGACTGGGATGCTGAGGGATGACGGGACGCCTGGGAAATGAAACGCCGCCGCCGCTATGCGTCTACCACCAGGTCGCGCGTCAGTTCCGCCACCGAGCGACACCCGCTGAGCGACATGGCCAGGTCGAACTCGTGCCGCAGGTGGGCCAGCACCTCCGCCACGCCGCGCTCGCCACCGGCCGCCAACCCCCAGAGCGGGGGGCGCCCGACCATCACGGCGCGCGCGCCTAACGCCAGCGCCTTGACCACGTCGGTGCCGCGCCGGATCCCGCCGTCCACGTACACCTCGCCACGCCCGGCGAGCGCATCCACCACCTCGGGGAGCGCACGCGCCGAGGCGATCGCGGTGTCCAGCTGCCGCCCGCCATGGTTCGAGACCACCACGCCGGCCGCCCCATGGTTCATCGCGCGCACGGCATCGTCACCACGCACGATTCCCTTCACGAGGACCGGGAGCCCGGTGACGTCATGCACCCAGGTGATGTCCTGCGGCGTGAGCGCAGCGTCGTGCAACGCCGTCAGGTGCTTGCTGAGCCCCGACGCTTCCGCGTCGGCCTTGGGCAGCCGGTCGTGCCCCGCCCCGGCTGCCACCGCGTTGGCAATCGAGAGGTGCGGTGGGAGGGTGAACCGGTTGCGCAGGTCGCGCTCGCGCCGCCCCAGCATCGGCGCATCGACGGTGATGACGATCGCCGTGTAGCCGGCATCGCGCGCGCGCTCCAGCAGCGCGCGCGTGGCCCCGCGATCCTGGTACACGTACAGCTGGAACCACGACGCCGCCGGCGACGCCGCGCGCACCTCCTCGAGCGAGGTCGTCGCCGTCGTGCTCACGCACATGAGCGTCTCGCACGCGCCGCACGCGCGCGCCATCGCCACCTCGCCCTCGGGATGTGCGAGCTTCTGCATCGCCGTCGGCGCGACCAACACGGGAAAGCCCACGCGCGTGCCGAGCACGAAGGTCGACAGGTCGCGGACGCTCACGTCGATCATCGTGCGGTAGCGGATCGAGAGGCGGTCCCACGCCGAGCGGTTCTCGCGCAGCGTCACCTCGTCGTTAGCGCCGCCGGCGTAGTATCCCCACGCCGACGGGTCCATCTTCTCCGATGCGAGCGCCTCGATCTCCGAGAGGTTGACCATCCTAGCGCTTGTACTCCGACGACATGCGCAGCGGCTCGGTGCACGCGGGCCAGTTGCTCGGCACGGGGAATCCGCCCCCCTGCGCCGCGGCAGGGCCACGGTCGAAGGTGCGGCGATCGCGCGAAAGCGTCTCGGGATCCTCCGACGCCAGGTAGGCGAGCATCGCCGTGAGCGTGGCGTTCGTGCGCACTTCCTCCGGCACCATCTTGTCGTAGGTGTCGCGCTGCGTGTGCCAGGTGTACTGCCCGTACGACCAGTCGAGCGCCCCGAGCCCGAAGGCCGGCGCCCCGTAGCAGACAAACGACGCGTTGTCGGAGCCGCCGCCGGCCGGTGCGCCCGGGAACGAGAGCGTGATGTTGCGCGCGATCTCGGCCGGGACGTTCGCCATCCAGCGCGCCAGGTTGCCGCTGGCGGTCGTGAAGCCCGAGGCCGAGAAGTTCACGATGCGCCCCGTCCCGTTGTCCTGGTTGAAGAGCGCCTGCAGCCCCTTCACCACCTCCGGGTGATCCTTGGCGTAGCCGCGCGAGCCGTTGAGCCCCTGCTCCTCCCCGCCCCAGTGCCCGACGATGATCGTCCGCTTCGGGTTGGGGTACACCTGCTTGAGGATGCGCAGCGCCTCGGCCATCACCACGGTCCCCGTCCCGTTGTCCGTCGTCCCCGAGCCACCGTCCCACGAGTCGAAGTGCGCGGAGAGGACGACGTACTCGTCAGGCTTCTGCGTGCCGGGAATACGGGCCACCGTGTTGAAGACCGGGACCTCGCCCAGGAACTCGGCGTCGGCGCGCACGCGCACCTTGGGCCCCTGCTTGTTGTCGGCCAGGCGATAGAGCAGCCCGTAGTCTTCGCACGAGAGGTCGAGCGACGGGACCTTCGTGGTGCGCGAATCGAAGACTTTCTGTACCCCCCAGCCGCGCGACCAGTTGCTGGCGATGACACCGGCGACGCCAGCCTGCTCGAGACGCGCGCCGAGGAAGCCCGTACCGAGCCCCGTGCCGTAGCCGGTGGCCTGAACGCGCTTCTGCCACGCCGACTGCGCGGCGGTGCGCGCCGCCTTCATCCGCTCGAACGTCTCGGGAAGGGCGAACTTCTCCCAGTTGTCATCGGGGCGACACGTGGGCTGGAGCATGGAGACGAGGACGAACTTCCCCTTCGCCTGCGGAAGCCAGGCGACGAAGGCCGTCGAGTCGGCAAACTCGGGAAGGACGACGACATCTCCCGTGACGTCCTTGTTGGCCGTCCCGGCGCTCCAGGCGAGCATCGTCCCCTCGAGCGTGCGTACGCGCGGCTCGATGAGGTCGATGTGCGAGGTGCCGCGCCGCCACCCCTTCCACGTTCCGTACTGCTCGTTCTTCGCCTCGATCCCCCACCCGGCGTAGGTCGCGACCAGCCAGTCGTTCCCCTTCTTCATCCCGGGGGCCCCCGTGAGGCGCGGGCCGATCGAGTCGCTGAGCACCTGTCCCAGTCGCGCGACCTGCGAGTTGTTCATCCCTTCGTCCCAGATCTTCCGCACGACGGGATCGCTGGTGGGCCAGCTCTGGGCGCGTCCCGTCGCGGGAGTGAACGCGAGTGCAAGCGCGAAGGCGGGAGCGAGTGCACGCATTGCCGTGATCGTCGACGCCGTCATCGACCGTCCGGCGTGAGGAATGTCCTGCGAACGATGCAGAGAGCGCATGACGAATGGTGGAGTGAGAATGGAGGGACTGGGCGCGGCACGCGTGGGGCGCGCGACGCGGGCACCACGCGAACGCGGCGACCGTCGTGCGTCGCTCGAATCTGCCGCCTGTTCGACGAAGATGGGAGGTTCACGGTTGAGTACGCTGTGCGTCGAGCAACCGTTCGGCGCCGCCGCGCGCACGCCACAGTCTTGCTCGCGCGGTGCGCACGCTGTAACAAGGGTCGTCCTCATCATCCGGATTGTCCGTCATGGCGGCCCGAAAGAAGCGAACGACGCGCGCGACCCGTGCGACCAAGCCAGCCGCGCGGTCGAAGTCAGCGTCGAAGGCTCCCCCGAGATCGGCGACGAAGCCTGCGGCGAAACAGGCCGCGAAACCCGCGGCGAAACCCGCCGCGAAACCCGCGGCGAAACCGGCGACCAAGCCGACCCGTTCGCCCAAGCCTGTCACCGCCGTCCCCCCAGCGCCGAGCGAGGCACCCCGCCCTTCCCAACGCCCCAAGGGCTTCGATCCGCGCCAACTCGACCGCACCGTCATCGCGTTGCCGCTGGTCAAGCGATTCGATGAGCAACCCCCTGCAAAGACCGACGGGCGGCTCAAGGCCGTGGTTGCAGCTGCACCGCATTTCGCGGTCGTGATCGACCTCAACCTCGACTACCACGATGGACGGGAGGTCGCGCGCCGTGAGGTGATCGACGACATCGTGGCGGTGGTCAAGGGCGGGAGTGCCTTCACCGCCGCGGATCGCGAGGCGTATCGCGAGCGACTGACGCGACTCTCCCCGCTGCAATACGTGGCCGCCAAGCTCACCGAAGAGCAGATCAAGGACGTCGTCCTGCGCGACGTGCAGCAGGCGAACAACGCGTGGAACCAGCGGCGCATCTACCGCGTCTGGCCCGACTTCGAGGTCTCGGCGTGCCTCACGAAGAGCGTCTCGACCGTGAAGGCCGACGCGGCGCGCGTCGCGTTCAAGGCCAGCGGACGCGACATCGTGTGGGCCGTGATGGACTCCGGCATCGACGGCGCGCACCCGCACTTCGCCACGCACCAGAACCTCGTGCTCAAGGACCCGATCCGGCACGAGACCTTTGTCGACGAGGACAACAGCGACCCGCTGCACGACGAGTTCGGCCACGGGACGCACGTGGCCGGGATCATCGGCGGGACGCTGGCCGTGAATCCGCGGAAGAAGGGGGCCGTCTACACGGCGCACAGCGTGCGCGAGGAGAAGAGCAACGAACGCCGCGTCGATGTTCGCCCGGTCACCGAGATCGCCGGCATCGCCCCGGAGTGCAAGCTTGTGAGCATGAAGGTGCTCGACAACCACGGCAGCGGGACGACGACGGCGATCATCCGTGCGCTCCAGCGCGTGAACGAGATCAACCAGGGCGGGCGGCGCCTCCTGATTCACGGCGTGAACCTCTCGCTCGGCTACGACTTCGATCCGGAGTGGTTCGCCTGCGGACAAAGCCCGCTGTGCATCGAGGTCGATCGGCTCGTCCGCTCCGGCGTGGTCGTGGTCGTCGCCGCGGGCAACTCGGGGTACGGCTTCCAGAACACGCAGTTCACCGGCGTGAAGTCGGCGGGGCTCGCCCTCACGATCAACGACCCGGGCAACGCCGACTCGGCGATCACGGTCGGGTCGACGCACCGGGAGATGCCGCACCTCTACGGCGCGTCGTTCTTCTCGTCGAAAGGGCCGACCGGCGACGGGCGCATCAAGCCCGACCTGCTGGCGCCGGGCGAGAAGATCGTGTCGTGCGCCGCCGGCTCGAAGAAGGAGGACATGCTGGGCCAGCCGCCGAGCGCGTCGTCTCCCAAGGGGTTCAAGGCGGCCGACGTGCAGTACATCGAGGACAGCGGGACGAGCATGGCCGCCCCTCACGTCTCGGGTGCGATCGCCGCCTTCCTCTCGGTGCGGCGGGAGTTCCAGGGACAGCCCGAGCGCGTGAAGCAGCTCTTCATGGATAACGCCACCGACCTCAAGCGCGATCGCTACTTCCAGGGGCGCGGGCTGGTGGACCTCATGCGAACCATTCAATCGGTCTGACGGAGCCCACCATGGCCACCAAGAACGGCTTTCCGTATGCGGAACTCGAGTTCGACGCCAAGGGGAAGTTCGGCCCTGCACAGCTGAAGGCGGCGATCGATACGCTGCGCGCCCCAGAGCTCACCGACGTCCTCGTCCTCTCGCACGGCTGGAACAACGACATCGCCGACGCCCGCAAGTGGTATGGTGATTATCTCAAGTTCCTGCGCGCCGAGCTCGACGCAGCCACGGTCCCCGGCATCGCGGCGCGCAAGCTCGGCGTCGTCGCGATCTTCTGGCCGTCGAAGCGATTTGCCGACTCGGAACTCGTGCCGGGGAACGCAAACTCCGTGGGCTCGTCGGTCACACGCGCCGGGATCAAGAAGCAGCTCGCGCTGCTGGCCAGCGCATTCCCCGACAAGGCGTCCAAGGCCAAGTTCGCCGCGGCGGAGAAGCTCCTCGACAAGATCGAGGGCGACGTGGCGGCGCAGCGCAAGTTCATCGACCTGCTGCGCGGCTTTTGGCCGACCGGGAAGTCGGGTGCCGATGCCTTGCCGGCGGCTGGCGCTGGGAAGCCGGGGGACCAGGTGCTGAAGCTCCTCTCCCCTCCCGTCCTCGACCTCCCCCGCGCCAGGCCCGGGGGAACGACCGGAGGGGCCACGTCGATCGGCGGAGCGGGCGGGGCGACCGGCGGCGCCAACAGCGGGCAGGCGGCCAACATCTTCGGCTCGGTGCTCGACGGCGTGCGCAACGCGCTCAACATGACGACGTACTTCACGATGAAGGAGCGCGCCGGGACGATCGGGGCCAACGGGCTCGCCCCCGTCGTGCAGCGCATCCAGCAGGAACTCCCGGGGCTCAAGGTGCACCTGGCGGGGCACTCGTTCGGCGGGCGCGTCGTGACCTCCTGCGTCAACGCGATGCCCAAGGGAGCGGCCAACCGCGTCGCGTCGCTCTTCCTCATGCAGGCCGCCTTCTCGCACTACGGCCTGGCGCAGAAGTACGACGGAACGAGCAACGGCCTCTTTCGCTCGGTGATCAGCGACAAGAAGGTCGCCGGCCCGATCTACATCACGTACACGGCGCAGGACAAGGCGGTGGGGCTCGCCTATCCACTCGCCTCACGCCTGGGCGGGCAGGTCG
Organism: Gemmatimonadaceae bacterium; assembly: GCA_046327755.1. Lineage (GTDB taxonomy): Bacteria > Gemmatimonadota > Gemmatimonadetes > Gemmatimonadales > Gemmatimonadaceae > SCN-70-22. The sequence goes on along the minus strand of JAXLXW010000003.1, from coordinate 40,575 downwards.
CCGCAGGGCTGGGCGACGAGAACGACAAGTACGGCGGCATCGGGCGCAACGGGGCGCAGAAGACCCCCGAGGTCACGCCGCACGAGCTGCTCTCCCCCACGCAGCAGTACGCGTTCAACGCCGGGGGGGTCTACAACCTCGACGCCAACGCCGTCATCACCAGCCACAGCGACATCTGCCGCCCCGAGGTGGCGCATGCGCTGGCCTCGGCCATCGCCAGCACCTGAGTCGTCTCGGACCTCGACATCCCGTCAGACGCAAACGAACGCGGCGCCCTCCGGTAGGAGGGCGCCGCTTCCTGCATGGAGCCGCTGCGACGTTCGCCGGCGCTACTTCCCGCCGTCGGCGTAGATGCCGTTGAACAGGAACTTGAAGGTTGCGTGGGGCGTCGCGCGGAAGGTGATCTCGGGGCCAAAGAGGTACAGCATCCCCTTGCCCACCTTGGCCTCGGCAGCCGCAACGCCGCCCTCCAGGAAGCCCTGCCCCCACGCCCAACCCGAGCGCAGCGGGCGATCGGTCGCGTACCACGCCACCGGGTGGACCCCCTTGAGCGCGGCATCCGGCCCGAGGCGGAACGTCGGTGAATCGTCGAAGAAGACGTCGGTCTCGGCGTCCAACCCGTAGGCGACCGGGACGCGGTTGTCGACGCTCGCGCGAAGCACTGAGCCCGGGACGTAGAACTTCTCGCGCGGCAGCTCGCGCTCCTCACCCGTGGGAGTCTTCTCCACGAGGTAGTCGTACACCGGGAGCCCGAGGTGATAGGCGAGGTTGGTCGACGTCCCCACCGTGATCACCGTCCCTCCTTGCTCGAGAAACTGCTTGATCTGCGGGATGCTCTTGTCGGCGGTGATGCGGCCGAGCCACGGGCGGTACTGCGCCGGGATTTCGTTAGGCGAGGGCTGGCGGTTGAAGCGCTCCATCATCGCCGACAGCTCGCTCCCACCCTCGCGACGGGCCGCCGGGATGGCGCCGGTCACGAAGACGATCACGTCGTACTTCGCCTTGAGGTTCCCCGCATCGATGGTCGGGGCGTAGATCACGTCGAACGGGAACTCGAACTGCTCGAACAGCCAGCGCGTGTGCCCGGACGGCATCGAGCCGCCGTACGTATCCCAGAGCGCGATGCGCTTGGGCGAGACGCGGGTGGCGTTCCCCGGGCCGGCGGTGGTGGCGTGCACCGGGACGCCGAGCTCCTTGGCCGCCTTCTCGACGATCGCCTTGGTGGCCCCGGTGGCGCCGATGTACCAGGCGCCGGCCGGGTGCGTCACGTTCCCCATGGTGAGCGCATCGTTGACGCGATAGACCGTGGCGCCGGCCTTGAGGGCGCGGTTCGCCACGAGGAAGGCGTCGTTGACGCGCGGATCGATCACGTAGCCCTTCGCCCCGCCGGCATTCGCGACGGTCAGCGCCGGAGGCGTCGCCATCCCCTCGATCTTCTCGCAGGGACAATCGAAGCCGTCGAGGATGCGATCGAACTGCACCCCCATCTGGAAGGCGAGCGTCCACCCGGCGTTGTCGTACGGCGGTTTCGGGGGGCCGCCCGGATACGCGAAGTCGTTCGGGTGATCCTGCGGCTCGAACATGTCGAGCACGTGCGGGCGGAAGGCCTGCGCCGACTTCACGACGTAGGAGCCGGCCGGGTACTGTTTCCCGTTCACCGTGAACGCCGCCGTGGCGCGATGCACGGTGACGTTGGCCTTGCGCAGCGCGTTGATGAACTTCGTCGCCGTCCCGAAGTCGGCCTGCGTGGACGGGAGGATGTAGCCGCGCGGGTCGCGCTTGGCCGGGTCGCGCAGGTCGGCCATGTACTTCGATGGCACCGTCCCGCCAAACGGGTTGAGCGCCGCGGAGAGGCGGTCACGCCCATTCCCCGTCGCCGCGCCGGCGGCGCGCTCCTTGTTGATCTTGGCCGTCAGCTCCGCAACCTCGGTGGGCGTCACCGTCCACGAGTCGCGGTTGCCGCGGTCGATCATGTTCTTCCCCATCCGGTAGATGTTGAAGAGGAAGTCTTCCTTGCGCTTCGACGCCAGGTCGAAGACCGCATAGTTGGCCGTGACCGAGTAGTCGATCGACTGCCGGAAGTGCCACTCCTGCGGCGCGATGGGATACGGGAGGTCGGCGCGCGGGAGCTGGTTGTTCACCACCAGCGGGATCTCCATCGGCGTCGGCGACCCGATCGTCTCGGTGAGGAGGCCGATCATGTTGTGGAAGTAGGCCAGCGTGCGGAGCCCGCCATTCCACCACGTGGAGTAGCTCGACCCCGAGCGCATCGTGACGCCCGGCTTCCCCTCGACCGCAAAGCGCGTGTGCATCGCCGAGCCCACCATGTCGATGCCTAACGGGATGAGCGGGTCGAAGTTGTAGTTGAACGGGTCGCGGAACGGCGGCGCAAACATCACCGTCCCCGCCGGCCCGGTCTGGTGGTGGTTGTAGACGATCTGCGGGAACCACTCCGAGTACTGGATCCGCGCGATGTTGATCGACTCGTTCTGGTTCAGGATGAAGAAGTCGCGGTTGTTGTCGTGCCCCACGTACTTCTGGTACAGCCGCGGGATGGTCCCGAACGTCTTCTTCTTGTCGTCCGGCTCCTGCATGTACCACGACGAGACGAGCTCCATCCCGTCCGGGTTGGCGTGCACCGCCAGGATGATGTCGTCCCGCAGGATGCGCTGCGTCTCCTCGTCGTTGCGGCTGACGAGCTGGTAGCTGGTCTCGATGAGCTGGTGCGCGCCGAGGACCTCGGTCGCGTGCAGCCCGCCGTCGAACCAGACCACCGCCTTCCCTTCCTTGGCCAGGGCACGCGCCTCGGCGTCGGTGAGCCCCTCGGCCATCGCCAGCTTGCGGGCGATCTCCTTGTAGCGGTCGAGGAGCTTGAAGTTCTCCGGCGACGTGATGATCGCCATCAGCTGCGGGCGCCCCTCGGCCGACTTGCCGATCTCCTGCACCACCATGCGATCGGACTCGGCGTCGATCTTCTTCCAGTAGTCGATGAACTGGGTGTACGTGGCGAGCTTGTAGTCGTCGCCGATGTTGAAGCCGAAGAACTCCTTCGGCGACGTGACGCGCCCCTGCGCCAGCGCGGGGACGGCACTCAGGGCCAGCGCGGTGCCGGCGCTGAGGGTGAACGCGGCGCTCGCGACCAGGCGGCGAATGCGCGGCGTTCGGGGTGGGACCGTGTCGAACATGCGACGTCTCGTGGGGATGGGGAGAAAGGGCGAAGGGGCCGGAAACGGCAGGCGTTCCGCACGACGTGCGTACTCTACGACTCCCTGCCGGACGCGTCCATTGCGATCGGCGCGGCGGGAGCCTCGCGCTCTTTACGCACCCCGCTCGATGCGCGCTGCGAATGGAGACCGGCGGCGGCGTGAGGTCCACCGGCAATCCCCGACGCCGGGCCGGTATTGCAGCCGGTAACGGCGCGTCGCACCTCGCTAGATTCTTCCGCGCGACCCGACCCACAACGGAAAACGCGACGTGTCTCCTTCTGCCAAAGCCCCGGCCAAGGCGCCGACGAAATCCCCGGCCAAGTCCCGTTCCGCCCGCCCCCGCGCCAAGACGCTCGGCGTGCACAAGTTCGGAGGGGCTTCGCTCTTCGACGCCGCCGCCGTCCGGCACGCGGCGACGCTCATCGCCGCCCAACCCGGAGGACGCCTCATCGTCGCCAGCGCGATGGCGGGTGTCACCGATGCGCTGCTGCACGGTGCGACGCGTGCGGCCTCGGGCGACGCGGACGGGCTCAAGGCGACGGCGGTCGCCCTGCGCACGAAGCACATCGAGGCGGCGCGTGAGTTGGTGAAGGACAAGGCGCGCCGCGCCCCCCTCGAGACTGCGATCCTCGAGCTCACCGATGAACTCGAGCACCTGGCGCGCGGGCTCGCCGTCCTGCGCGAACTCACGCCGCGGACCTCGGACTACATCGTGGCCCGCGGCGAGCGGTTGAGCGCGCGACTCCTCGCCGCAGCGCTCGTCGAGGCTGGCGTGCGTGCCGAATACGTCGATGCCACCGAGATCGTGCGCACCGACGATGCCTTCGGCGGCGCCTCCCCCGACTTCGACGCCACGGAAAAGGCCGCCCGGGAGAAGTTGTCGCCCCGTCTTGCGCGCGGCGTCGTGCCGGTGGTCCCGGGCTTCCTCGGACGTGCCGCGTCGGGGCACGTCGCCACGCTGGGGCGCGGCGGATCGGACCTCACCGCCACGCTGCTTGCCCGCTGCCTCAAGGCCGACGCCATCACGCTCTGGAAGGACGTCGCCGGCTTCCTCACCGCCGACCCGCGCATCGTCAGCGACGCGCACGTGATTCCGCAGCTCACCCCGCGCGAGGCGGCCGAATTGGCGTACTACGGCGCCAAGGTCCTGCATCCGCGCGCCCTCATCCCGTTAGGCGACCGCAACATCCCCATCCGCATCCGCCCCTTCGCGGATCCGGACTTCCCGGGGACGGAGATCTCGCGCCGTCGCACGCTGCGCGAGTACCCGGTGAAGGCGATCTCCTCGATGTCGGGGCTCGCCCTCCTCACCGTCACCGGGAACGGGATGCTCGGCGTCCCCGGCATCGCGGCGCGCACCTTTGCCGCGTTGCATCACGAACGCGTCTCGGTCTCGCTCATCTCGCAGGCCTCGTCCGAGCACTCGATCTGCTTCTCGGTCCCGGAGGCGAGCGCGGAGACGGCGCGGCGCGCCCTGCTCGCCGCCTTCGCCCAGGAAATCGCCCACCGCGACATCGACGGCGTGGAGATGCACCCCGGCGTCTCCACCCTGGCCGTGGTGGGATTGGGGATGTCGGGGACGCCGGGAATCGCGGCCCGTGTCTTCGACGCGCTGGCCTCCGGCGGGATCAACGTCGTCGCCATCGCGCAGGGCTCGTCGGAGCTCAACATCTCGGTCGTGGTCGACTCGCGCGACGCCACGGCGGCGGTGCGCCGCATTCACGGCGCCTTCCAGCTCAACCGCATCGGCGGCGGCCGCCTCGTGCGGCACGACCAGGTGGACGTCGTCCTGCTCGGCTTCGGGCAGATCGGGCGGGCGCTGGCCCGCATGCTTCCGCGCGCCAAGCAGGACGGCGTCACGCTGCGCATCGTTGGAGCGATCGACCGGTCGGGCTTCGTCTTCGACGCGGGCGGCTTCTCCACGCGCCGCCTCGACGAGCTCGTGAAGCACAAGGCGTCCGGCAAGGGGTTGGCGACCGTCCCGGGGGCGCAGGGCGCGACGGCGAGCGAGGCGGTGCGCGAGATCGCGCGCCATGCGCTGGCGCACCCGATTCTCGTCGACGTCACCGCGGACGACACGCTCCCCGCACTCAAGCTCGCGCTCTCGTCGGGCATGGACCTCGTGATGGCCAACAAGCGCCCGCTCGGCGGACCGCTGGTCGATGCCAAGTCGCTCCTCGATCTCGCGGCGACGCAGGGGCGCCGCATGCTGCACGAAACGACCGTTGGCGCCGGCCTCCCCATCATCGACACCTTCCACAAGCTCGTCGAGTCTGGCGATCGCGTCCTCAAGATCGAGGGATGCACCTCCGGCACCCTGGGATTCCTCCTCGACGAAGTGTCCAAGGGGAAGAAGTTCTCCGAGGCGCTCAAGCGCGCCATGCAGCTGGGGTACACCGAGCCCGACCCGCGCGACGACCTGTCGGGGATGGACGTGGCGCGCAAGGCACTGATCCTCGCCCGCCTCATCGGCTACCAGGGAGAACTGAAGGACATCGCGGTGGAGTCCCTCGTCCCCGAGGCGCTGCGCACGGTGGGGCGCGACGAGTTCGTGTCCCGCATTGCCGAGTTGGACGCCCCGTGGGAAACGCGGGCGCGCCAGGCACGTGACAAGGGACAGGTATGGCGCTACATCGCGCGCATCTCGCGGCAGCGCGTGACGGTCTCGCTGCAGGCGGTTCCCGGCACGTCGCCCTTCGCCGCACTCTCGGGGACCGACAACCAGGTGGTCTTCACGACCATGCGCTATCGCCAGAACCCGCTGGTGATCACGGGTCCGGGCGCCGGTCCGCAGGTGACCGCGGCCGGCGTGGTGAACGACGTGCTCAAGCTGGCCACGACATGAACCGCTATCGCCGCGCGTCGGCCTTCGCGCCGGGAAGCATCGGGAACGTGGGGCCGGGGCTCGACGTCCTCGGGGCCGCGGTCACCGGCCCGGGCGATACCGTCGTCGCCGAGTGGGTTGACGCGCCGGGGATCACCATCCGCGACGCCGGCGATCCCGAACTCCCGACGGATGCGACACGCCACTCGTCGGGATTGGCGGCGGCGGCCGTGCTGCGCGCCGCCACGGCGTTAGGCGCACTCCCCGTCCCCCCGGCACTGCCGTCGACGGCCGGGATCGCGCTCACCGTCAGCAAGGGACTCCCGCTCTCCGCGGGACAGGGTGGGAGCGCGGCATCGGCGGTGGCGGGCGCCGCCGCCGTGAACGCCCTCCTCGGCTCGCCGCTGGGGGCGTCGGAGCTGCTCGCCGCCTGCCTCGCCGCCGAGGAAGCGGTCGCCGGCCGCCACCTCGACAACATCGCCCCGTCGCTCCTGGGGGGGATCTGCCTCGTCCGCTCGCTCGACCCCATCGACGTCACGTCGTTGCCGGTCCCGCCGTCGCTCCGCGTCGTCCTGGCGCACCCCAACCAGCGACTGCGCACCGCCGAGGCGCGGGCGGTCCTCCCGCGTGAGATCCCCCGCGCCACCGTCGTGCACCAGCTGGCGCAGGTCGCGGCGATGGTGGCAGCGTTGCACGCGGCGGACCTCCCGTTGCTTGGACGCGCAATCGACGATCGCATCGCCGAGCCGGCCCGCGCCACGCTCCTCCCCGGGTTCCACGCCGCCAAGGGGGCGGCACTGGAAGCCGGGGCGCTCGGCGCCTCGATCTCCGGGGCAGGCCCGACCGCCTTCGCGCTGTGCGACGGGGACACCGTCGCCGCGCGCGTCGCCATCGCCATGCGTGACGCCTACGCCGCGGCCGGCGTCGAAGCCGTGGTGAGAACCGCCCACATCGACACCATCGGGACGCGGATCGAGCGCGTCGCCGTCTAACACCTCCCATGACCGACTCCCCTCGCCCGGTCCAGCGCTGCGACGGCTGCGGCCTCCAGCTCCCCGACGACGACGCCGCGCCGCAGTGCCCGCAGTGCGGCGGCCTGCTCGCCATCGTCCACCCGGCACCGTCGCAAGACGTGGTCTCGCTCCGGGCCCGCTTCGATGCGCGCTGCTGCATGACATCGCCAGGCGCAACCGGGTCCGGCGTGTGGCGCTTCGCCGACATCGTCCATCCGTCAGCCGCAAGCCCGGTGAGTTACCCGGAGGGGAATACCCCGCTCCTGGCGCGCGACGCCGTGCGCGCCTTTGCCGGGTGCGGGGGGCTCCTGCTCAAGCACGAGGGGATGAACCCGACGGGATCGTTCAAGGACCGCGGGATGACGGTCGGGGTGACGCAGGCCAAGCGGTTGGGGGCGCGCGCCGTCGCCTGCGCCTCCACGGGCAACACCTCGGCGTCGCTGGCGTCCTACGCGGCGCTGGCCGGCATCCCGGCGCTCGTCTTCGTTCCCTCGGGGCAGATCGCGCTCGGCAAGCTCACGCAGACACTTGCCTACGGGGCGCGTACCCTCCTGGTGCGCGGCGACTTCGACGCCTGCCTCTCCCTCGTGCGAGAGTCGAGTTCCAGACTCGGGATCTACCTGCTGAACTCGATCAACCCGTGGCGGCTCGAAGGACAGAAGACAATCGTCCTGGAGATGCTGCAGCAGCTGCGGTGGGATCCGCCCGACTGGATCGCGCTCCCCGCCGGCAACCTCGGAAACATCTCGGCCTTCGGAAAGGCGCTGCGCGAGGCACGGGCGTGGGGGCTCATCGATCGGCTCCCGCGCCTGCTCGCGGTGCAAGCCGAGGGAGCGTCGCCGTTCTACCGGAGCTTCCACGACGACTTCGCCATTCGTCATCGCATGAAGGCCGACACGATCGCGACCGCGATCAAGATCGGCGATCCGGCGTCCTACGACCGGGCGGTCTCTGCCATTCGCGAGACGAACGGAATTGTGACGCGCGTCACCGATGCACAGATCCTCGAGGCGAAAGCGACCATCGACGGCGCTGGGGTTGGCTGCGAGCCGGCCAGCGCAGCGAGCGTGGCGGGAGTGCGGTTGATGGTGGAGGAAGGGATCATCGCGCCGAGCGATCGCGTGGTTTCGATCCTCACCGGGCACGTGCTGAAGGACCCCGGCGTTCTGCAGTGGTATCATCAGGAGGCGTCCCCCCCTCCCCCGCGAGCCAACCGCCCGATCGAGATCGATGCCGATCTCGCCGCGGTGGAGCGGGTGTTGCAGAAGGGGTAGCGCGGCGAACGGACGGATGCCGACGCGGGCCGTCCTCGTCGCGATGTTGCCAGACCGTCAGGTTGCCCGTCGGTTGACTCGTCGGCGGCTGCCGGGGTCTTACCTGACAAGTCCCCGCGTTTTCAGGACTGACATCGGTTGCCTGACGAGAAAGGTTGTCGCAAGGCGCCGGATTCCGCTATGTTGTCGGAACTTCTGGCGTGGCGCGCCCTTGGGGACATCCGGTGGCCGTCGTGCGACGCAGTGAATCGCTCCATTCACCAGAGGATTGCATGAGACAACGACTCGTAGGGGTTGCGGTGCTGGCGGTGGCCATGGCTGCCATGCCGGCCCACGCCCAGAAGCCGCTCGCCGTCGAGGTGGGAGGCTTCGGGCAGTTCAACCTGTTCGACAAGAACCTGGATATCGACAACACGCTCACGGTGGGTGGCCGCGCGGGCGTGCATCTCTTCAAGCGTCTCTGGGCAGAAGGCGACATTCAGTTGGGCAAGGCCGACTGGACGCTCGCTGGCGGGTCGACGAAGTCGCTCACGCTTCGCCCGTGGGCCGCGCGACTGGTCTACGCGCCCAAGCTCGCCGAGAAGACGAGCCTGTTGCTAGGCGCTGGGTACCAGAACAACGTGTACGTCGGCCGCACCAACCAGGTCACGGGGCAGCTCGCCTCGAAGAACGAATACGAGGATGCCTTCACGGGTCTCGTGGGCCTGAAGCAGTGCCTGAACGAGAAGTGGAACCTGCGGGGCGATCTCGTCGGCGACTACAACCCGTCGCCCAACCAGAACAGCTCGTCGGGAACGCTCGACGGCAAGGCGACCAACTACGGGCTGCGCATCGGCCTCGGCTACTCGGTGAACGGCAAGTGCTACGAGAAGCCCGCGCCGCCGCCGCCTCCGCCCCCCCCGCCGCCGCCGCCCCCGCCGCCGCCGCCCCCGCCGGCCAATGAGCCGCCGGTCATCACGATCACCGCGCCTGCCAACGGCTCGGCGTTCACCGGCCCTGTCACCTTCACGGCGACCTGCACGGACAAGGAAGACGGGACGATCTCGAACAAGGTGACGTGGCGCAGCAACCGTGACGGCGATCTCGGCACGGGCGCCAGCATCACCAAGACGCTCACCGCCGGGACGCATACGGTGACCGCCAGCTGCACGGACGCCAACGGGCACACGGTGACCTCGACCGTCACGGTCACGGTCAACGAGCTCCTGGTCCGCCTCAACTGGGTGTACTTCAACTTCGACAAGGCGACGCTGACCAAGGCCGGGCGCGACACGCTCGACCGCGTCATCGCCACGCTGAAGGACAAGGCCGACTGGAAGGTGGCCGTCGAAGGGCACACCGACCCGTACGGCAGCGACACCTACAACCAGAAGCTCTCCGACAGCCGCGCGACGACGGTCGTTGGCTACCTGACCAAGGGTGGCATCGACGCCGGCCGCATCTCGCAGAAGGGCTTCAGCGAGGCCTGCCTCGTGCTCGACGACGATCACGACAAGCCCGCCAAGACCAAGAAGGCGCACGGCGTGAACCGTCGCGTCGAGATCTGGTCGGTTGGCAACGCCGGCACCTCGGCCTCCTGCCGCCAGTAAGACCGGACCGCATCACCCGAAACGACACGAAGCCCCCGGCGCCATCGGCGCCGGGGGCTTCGTGCATCTGCAACCGTGCCGGTCGGCGTTAGGCGACGGCCTTGCCGGCCGCCGGACCCGCGGCGGCTGCGGCGCCCGCAGCGGCCGCGATATCACCCGGGCGGCGATAAAGCGACGTCGTCGCGCCCGGCAGGCGCACCAGCGCATCGGTGAGCCCCAGGGTGTTCTCGGTCCCGCCGAGGAGCACCGTTCCCCCGGGCGTCAGTTGCCGCGCAATGCGCTCCAGCACGTCGCGCTTGGTGTTCGAATCGAAGTAGATCAGGACGTTGCGCACGAAGACCACGTCGAAGGTCCCCAGCGCGGTGAACGGCTGCAACAGGTTCTGCTCGCGGAAGGTGATCGAGTTGCGCAGCGCATCCGTGACCTGGAAGCCTGCCGGCACCTGCTTGAAGTGCTTGACCAGCAGCTGCACGGGGAGCCCCCGCTGCACCTCGAACTGGTTGTAGATCCCCTCCTTCGCCCGCGCCAGCGTCGGCGCGGCATAGTCGCTCGCGACGATCTCGACGCGCGTCGTCCCCAGGACCCCCTTCATCTGGTCCATGATCATCGCGATCGAGTACGGCTCCTGACCCGTGGAACAGGCCGCGCACCAGATGCGGATCGCCCGCCCCTGCGCGCGGGCGCGCGGGAGGATCTCCGGGATCAGCTGCTTTTCGAGCGCCTGGAACGGGGCGTTGTCGCGGAAGAAGAGCGTCTCGCCCGTGGTCATGGCGTCGCAGACCGCCTTCACCAGGTCGGGCGTGCTGCGCGTACGCAGCGCCCCGACGAGTGCGGGCAGGTCGGCCATGCCGAACCGTGTTGCAACTGGCGGCAGCCGGCTCTCGAGGAGGTACTCCTTCCCGTCGCCGAGCGCGAGACCGGACCCGCGCTTGAGCAGGTCGGCAAGGAATCGGTAGTCGTCCGGCGCAATCATGCGGCCCCCACACAGCTGATCGAGGTGATCTTCCCGGCGATGTCCTTGAGCGGCAGGACGTGCTGCGCCAGACCCGCGTGCACGACCGCCCCTGGCATCCCCCACACCACCGACGTCGCCTCGTCCTGGACAACCACGCGCCCGCCGCGCTCGCGCACGGTCGCGCAGCCGCGGCGTCCGTCCTCGCCCATCCCGGTGAGCACGACCGCGAGCGTCGCCGGCCCGTACACCGCGGCAATGGAGCGCAACATGGGATCGGCCGCGGGCCGGCAGTGGTTCTCGGGCGGCGTCTGCTCGAGCTTGATCACCGGGTGCCCCTCGATCGTGTGCACGAGCATGTGCCAGTCGCCAGGCGCAACGTACGTGCACCCCGGCTTCACGGGCATCCCGTTGGTCGCCTCCACACAGGGACGCCCGGCGTCGCGCTGCAGGCGCTGCGCGAGCAGCGCCGTGAAGACGGGGGGCATGTGCTGCGTGATGAGGATCGGGAGCGGGAAGTCCGCAGGGAGCGCACCCAGCACGTCCGCCAGGGCGTTCGGGCCCCCGGTGCTGGCCGCGATGGCGAGGACCTTCGGGGTCGCGTCGCTCGCCGAGCCGTGGGCGGAGACGATGATCGAGGCCGCCGCCGGTGGAGCCGCGCGCGGCGCCGGCCGCAGCACCGGATCGATGTTGGCCTTCTTCGCACGCCCGATGGCACGCACCTTACTCACGATCTCGTTCGACACGGCCGCGAGCGCCGACCCGCCCGCGCGCGCCGATGGCTTCGAGATGTAGTCCGCCGCGCCGAGCGACAACGCCTGCATCGTGATCGCCGCCCCCTGCTGCGTGAGCGAACTCGCCATGATCACGCGCACCTTGGGGTGCATGTTCAGGATCAGCGGCAGCGCCGTGATCCCGTCCATCACCGGCATCTCCACGTCCAGCAGGACGACGTCGACATCCAGGTGACGGAGCGCGTCCAGGGCGAGCTGCCCGTTAGGCGCTGTCGTCACGACCGTGATGTCGCCGGCCTCCTCGAGGATGCGCCCGATGGCGCCGCGCACCACGGCACTGTCGTCGACGAGCAGGACGCGAATGGGGGGGAGGTTCGCCATCACTCGATTCCGCAGGCCGCGAGCTTGCCGCCGATGATCTCGGCGTCGAACGGCTTCATGATGTACTCGTTGGCGCCCAGCCCGATGGCCTGCTGGATCTTCTCGAACGTGTTGTGCGTCGTGCACATGATCACCGGCGTGTCCGCATACGCCGGATCGGCCCGCAGCTCGCGCACGAAGGTGAGCCCGTCCATCACGGGCATGTCGATGTCGCACAGGACCGCATCCGGCTTCGCCCCGTGGACGGCCGCCAGCGCCTGTGCGCCATCCGGCGCTTCGCGCACCGCATAGCCCATCGGTTCCAGGATGCGACGGATGGCCTTGCGAATGGCCAGCGAGTCGTCGATGACGAGAATCTCTTTCATGTCCGCGTCGCTCAAGCGTCGGGGGAGGATCGCGGGTGCCGCGACGGTCGGCGCGGCCCGTACCCGGGAGTATCGGCCGCTTGGCGCGAAGCTGATGTGAGGGATCCCCTCCGCGGCGCATCGCCGCCGACCGTGCGTCCAGCCCAGTCTCGCGGTGGACAGACTCCACCAGCCGTGACGAACGCCGACCTACCGCGACCTACCGCGCCCTACCGCGCCCTACTGCGGCGACGCAGCTGACGGAATCGACGGAGAGACCTGGTCGAGGGGGCGATGCTCCGCGCGCTCGGCGGCCACCTCACGCGCCAGCGCTCGCAACGCGCCAAAGGCCAGCAAGGCGAGCCCGCCTTCCAACGCTCCCACGAGGGCGAAGATCGTCTGGTATCCCGCCACGGGGTCGTCGCCACGCGTGAGGACGAGGAGGAGCCCCCCCACCATCGGCCCCACCAGGAAGCCGAGTGATCCCGCGACCTGGAATGCGCCGAACAACCCCTCGCCATGCCCGCGTCGTGCGAGGTCGGAGATGAGCAGCAGGTTGGGCGTGAACATCAGCGCCGACAGGACCCCCGACGCGAGCATCGCCGCCGGCAGCCATTCCTCGGGGACGAAGCCGTACGAGGCGAACACCACGCCGAAGAGGACATTCCCCACCATCATCGGCACGAACCAGCCGATGCGGTCCGCCAGCCGCCCCGCCGGATAGCAGAGAATGGCGAACGGCAGCATGAAGAGCGCGATGAGCACACCGCGCTGCGAGGCCGTGAGCCCGTGGACCTGCGTCAGGAAGAGCGTGAAGGTCGAGACAAACACGCCGATGCTGAACCGATCCATGAAGGCGTAGCCGAGCGGGATCCACGCCCGCAACCGAACGCGATCGAACGCATAGCGGTGCGCGCGCGGCGCCTCGGCCGGCACCGGGACCGACGGTATGGCCAGGGAGACCGCCGCCGCGACGAGCAGGAGTGCCGCCCCCACGGTGTAGACCAGCCCCGCCCCTCGATCGACCAGCCACCCGCCGAACGGCGAGCCGATCGCCACGCCGATCATGAGCGCCGTGGCCAGCGCCCCCAGCGAGCCACCGCGCTTGGCCCCGGACGCCCGGTTGGACGCCAGCATCAGGAGCGTGACCGCGGGGAGGTGCACCGCGCCGTCGAGCACGCGGAAGGCATACAGGACGGGGAGGGATGGGGCGAGCCCCATCCCCACAAAGGCCAGCGCGTCGACCGCGAGGGCGAGGGCGATCCACCGCCCCACCTCCCGCTGCCGACGCGCCAGGCGCATCCCCAGGGGGACGGTGAACATCCCTGCCAGCATGTTCACCGTCATGAACGCGTGCGCATCGCTCGCCGAACCGCCGTGGGCGGTTACCACCAGTTCGTGCAGCCCCGGGACCAGGAGCGTCACCGGAACCAGCGTGAAGAACATTGCGAGGGCGATCGCCGCGCGTGTGCGCATAGATCAGAAAGCTCGCATCTTCTTCAGGAACTCCGCAACCGCGACGTTGAGCTTCTCGGACTCCGAGGAGAGCTGCCCCGAGGCGACCTTGATGTTCTCGGCCGTCCGGCCGCTCTCCAGGGCCACCTGGGTGACGTTGGCGATGTTGTAGCTCACGTCGGCCGTCCCGCGCGCCGCCTCGCTCACGTTCCGCGAGATTTCGCTCGTCGCCGCGTTCTGTTCCTCCACCGCACCGGCAATTGTCGTCGAGATCTCGTTGATCTTGTCGATGACGCCGGCGATCTCACGGATGGCGGTGACCGCCAGCCCGGTGTCGGCCTGCACGCCGGAGATCTTGTTGCCGATCTCCTCCGTAGCCTTGGCCGTCTGCCGCGCCAGCTCCTTCACCTCGTTGGCCACGACCGCGAAGCCCTTCCCCGCCTCGCCGGCACGCGCCGCCTCGATGGTGGCGTTGAGCGCGAGGAGGTTGGTCTGCTGCGCGATCGAGGTGATCACCTTCACGACCTGCCCGATCTCCTGGCTCGACTGTCCGAGCTTGGCCATCGTGTCGGAGGTCACGGCCGCCTGCTTGACCGCGGTCTGCGAGATCATCGACGCTTCCTGCACGCGGGCGGCGATTTCGCGGATGCTGGCCGTGAGTTCCTCGGACGAGGCGGCCACGGTCTGTACGTTGCGCGTCGCCTGTTCGGAGGCAGCGGCAACGGCCTGCGACTGGCGCGTGGTCTCTTCGGCCGACGCCGCCATCCCCTGCGCGCTCGCCTCGAGCTCGGTCGCCGAGCTGCTGACGACGCTCACGACCGTCTGGACGTTGCGCTCGAAGTCATCGGCCATGTGCACGCGGTCGGTGATGACCGCCCAGGTGACCATGGCGCCGATGTACTTGCGATCCTTGTCGTAGATCGCGACCACGTTGAGGTCGAGCGTCTCGGGGCCGAGCTTGATCTTGGCGCGATGCGGGAGGTTCTTGTCCGAGGCCAGCATCCGGCGCTGGTGCGACGGGTCCTTGTGGAAGATGTCGATCTTCTGCCCCAGCACCTTGTCGGCCGCGATCGGGAGGTACGCCTGCAGCCCCTGCAGCGTGCGCACCGACGCGGGGTTCACGTACGTGAGCGTGAGGTCAAGGTCGGTGAGCATCACGTTGATGTTCACGTTGTCCATCATGTTCTGGAGGCGCTGCGCCTCGGCCTGCGCGCGCTCACGATCGGTGACGTCTTCCCAGTTCACGATGAAGCCGGCGACCGCGTCGTTGTTCCAGATGGCGCTGACGCAGAGGTCCAGCTTGCGGCTGCCGACCGTGATCACCCTGCGATACGGGAGGTTGCGCGCGTTGGCGAGCAGCTGACGGACGCGCCCCTTGAGTTCGCCCACGTGGAAGCGGTCGATCGAGCCGCCGAGCATCTGGTCCTCGCGCAGCCCGAACAGCGCGACCGTCACGTCCTCCATCCCCTTCATCGTCTCGTGCGACTTCTTGTTCATCCACACGAGGTCGAAGTTCGTGTCGGCGACGAAGATGTTGGTCCCCACCCCCTCGAGCGCGGAGTACAGCAACGCGGGATTGGACGTGAGGGGCGAGGTGCCATGGGCCGCGTCCGCCGGCGCCTGCTCCTCGACCGATTCGGCACCGGCGATCGCGAAGTTGGCGACCGCCTGGTACGCGTCCCCCCATGCCTTCTGCAGCGACTTGCTCCAGAGTGGCCCCGCCACCGTGGCCAGCGCGGCCAGCAGCGCATCGCCGACCGCTGGGTAGTGCCCGGCCTTGGCGCCGTAGGCCACGTGGCGCGCGCCTAACGCAGTCGCCACGTCCTCAAGGCGCTCGGGCTTGTCGGCGTTGGCCACGACCACGCTGATGGCCTGCAGCAGCTTCTTGCGCTGCTCGGTCATGTCCACGTGGGCGAAGAGCGGCTTCACCTCGGGATACCGCTCGAAGAGAATGCGGTAGAAGGTGCGGGCCAGGAGGTCGGCGCGCGGCTTGAGCGCATCGAACGAATCGCGGAGCAACTTGACGCTGGAGGACGCCCGGGCGGGCTTGACGCGCGGCATGGTTCTGTTCCTGTGAGGAGAGGCGTTACGCTGCGGCGAGCTCGAGGCGCAGCAGGGCGTGGACGTGGACAACGACAAGGAGGCCGCGTTCGCGGCGGACGATACCGGCGCAGGCCTGGCGCCACGTCGGGTCGAGGGTGGGAGGGGGCGGCTCGACCGCCGTCCCCTCGACCGACAGCACGTCACCCACCTCGTCGACGAGGAGCGAGAACAGCTCCCCCTCATGGCGGACGACGACATTCATCGGGGCGTGTTCCGGATCGCGCGGCGGGAGGCCGAGGCGCGTGCGCAACTCGACCGCCGTGACGATCTGCCCGCGCAGGTTGAGGAAACCCGCCACCTCTTCCGGCGTGCGCGGGACGCGCGCGATGCGCTGCGCCAGCAACACCTCCTGCACGAGGAGGACCGGGATGCCCAGCCACTGGTCGGCCAGGCGGAACGTCACGTACTCGATCGCGCCGGCGCCTGCTCCGGCGTGGGTGGCAGCACTGCTGCTGCTCGCGCTCATGCGGACACCTCCACTCGCGTGGCGTAGCGAGCCAGCGCACTGAGCACGGCATCGCGGTCGAATTTCACGAGGAAGTCGTTGAAGCCGCAGCTGCGCGCCCGCTCGCGATCGGACGGCGTGCTGCGCCCCGTCAGGGCAACGAGCGGAAGCTGCGCCCACGCCGGATTGGCGCGGACGGCGCGCGCGAAGGCAAAGCCGTCGACCGTCGGCATGTCGATGTCGCTGACGACGAGGTCGAAGCGATCGCCGCGTTCCAGCCGGTCGAGCGCATCACGCCCGTCGTTGGCGGTGAAGACCTTGTAGCCCGCGCCGCGGAGCACGGGGGCGATCAGGTTGAGGAAGAAGCGCGAGTCGTCGACGAGCAGGACGCTCGTGTCCTCGCGTTGCAACTGCGCGGCGGGGGCAAACCAGTCCCCGAAGGCCTGGCGCAGGAAGTAGTTGGTGTCGATGATCTCGGTGGCCTTCCCGGCAATCACGCAGACGCCGAGGACCCCCGGGCGATGGGCGCCGGGCTCCACCGCCAGGCGCGCACTCACGATGTCGCGGATCTCGTCCACCGCGAGCCCCATCGAGTGCCCGTTGTCGGTGAAGACGATCACCGGGCGCGGCGTGCGGGCCCGCAGGTTCATCGATGGGTGCGCGGCGAGGAGCGGGAGCAGCGCGTCGCGATACTGCACGAGCGCACGCCCGTCCGCTTCCTCGATGTTGTCGGCCGGGATCTCCTCCAGTCGCGCCACCAGCGAGAGCGGCACCGCCTGCACGGTGCTCCCGCCGGCGTCGAAGAGCAGCACGCTCTCCATCGCGTCGTCGGCGGCGCTCTCGCTTGCCGTGGCCATCGCGCC
The DNA here is from genome assembly GCA_046327755.1 of Gemmatimonadaceae bacterium. Taxonomy (GTDB): domain Bacteria; phylum Gemmatimonadota; class Gemmatimonadetes; order Gemmatimonadales; family Gemmatimonadaceae; genus SCN-70-22. The sequence continues at coordinate 23,392 of JAXLXW010000003.1, read as the reverse complement.
CTGCTCCGCGTGCGCCACCGCCAGCGTCTCGTTGGCGATCCCCGTCGTGTCGAGGATCATGATGACGCGCCCGTCGCCCAGGATCGTGCACCCCGCGTAGACCGGGATGTGCTTCACCAGGCGCCCGACCGGCTTCACGACGATCTCCTGCGTGTCGAACACCTCGCTCACCACGAGCCCGAACGGGGTCTCCCCCACCTGGCACACGACGATGTTGTACTCGTCAGGCAGCGCGATGCTGTCCAAGGCGAGGCGCTCGCTCAGGCTCACCAGCGGGAGCAGCGTGTCGCGCAGGCGGAAGAAGCGCGCCCCCTGCACCGTCTCGATGCGATGCCGCACCTCGTCGCTCACGCGCACGAGTTCCACGACGCCGATCTGTGGAATCGCGAAGACTTCGTTGGCCGTCCCGACGAGCAGCGCCGAGATGATCGCGAGCGTCAGCGGGATCTTGATGCGGACCGTCGTCCCGCGCCCCTCGCGCGACGAGAGCTCCACCGTCCCGCCGATCTTCTCGATGTTGCTGCGCACCACGTCCATCCCCACGCCACGTCCGGAGACGTTCGTGATCTTTTCCGCGGTGGAGAAGCCGGGCTCGAAGATGAAGCGGAAGATCTGCGCCTCGCTCAACGTCGCCGCGACATCGGCCGGGACCAGCCCGCGCTCGACGGCCTTGCGACGCACCTTGTCGACGCCGATGCCCGCGCCGTCGTCGGAGATCTCGAGGATGACGTGCCCGCCTTCGTGGTATGCATTGAGGCGGATGGTGCCCTGCTCCGGCTTCCCCGCGGCGCGGCGCACGTCCGGCAGCTCGATCCCGTGGTCTCCCGAGTTGCGCACCATGTGCGTGAGCGGGTCCTGGATCGCCTGCAGGATCTGTCGGTCGAGTTCCGTCTCCGCCCCGTGCATCTCGAGCGCGATCTGCTTGCCGCTGGCGAGCGCGAGGTCGCGCACGAGCCGCGGCAACTTCGTCCACGCCCCACCGATCGCCTGCATGCGCGTGCGCATCACGGCTTCCTGCAGGTCGGTGGTCACGCGATTGAGGTGCTGCACCGGGGCGGCGTAGACCGAGTCGTCGTTTTGCGCCGAGAGCTGGATGAGCTGGTTGCGCGCGAGCACGAGCTCGCCCACAAGGTTCATCAGCTTGTCGAGCAGCGTCACGTTGACGCGCAGCGAGCTGTCGGCGATCGAGCCACGCCCTTCGGTCGATCCCGCACCATCCGCGGGGGCACTCGTGGCAGCTGCCACGCCTTGTGACGCAGTCGGCGCCGCGGCCGCGGGGACCGGCGCAGCGACCGGCGCGGTGGTCGACGCTGCAGCTGGCGGCGGCGCCTCGGCGGCAGATGGCGCGCTGGCCACGAGCCCGGGAGCGCCCGTCGCGAGTGCGTCGCGATGCACCGCCATCACCTCGCCCGTGTCGAACAACTCGAACGTGCCCCGCGTCCCGCCTTGCAGCTCGATCGACTCGTGCGCGTCATCGGCGGCAGCCGGGGCGCTCGGCGGCGCGACCGGTTCCACGGTGCCCGAGCCACGCGCGACTTCCCGTTGCGCGTTGTCGGCCATCATCGCGCGCACCGCAAGCGGCGTCGGCGAGACGACCGAGCTCCCCGCCGGATTCGTGGCGATGTCGAGCCAGGCCTGCAACGACCCGATCAGCGCCCCGTCGTCCCCTTCCGGCTCGACCTCATCGCGCTCCAGGTCGCCCTGGATCGCCTTGATCGTGTCCACGGATCTGAGGATGTCGCTGATCATCGCCGGGACGACCATGAGGCGCCCCTCGCGCACCGCCCCCAACACGCTCTCGGTAACGTGGGCCAGCGCCTCCAGGCGCGGCAACCCGATGAAGCCGCAGGTTCCCTTGATCGTGTGGATAGTGCGGAAGATGCTGTGCACGAGCGTGAGATCGTGCGGGCGGACCTCGAGCTCGATCAGATCCTGGTCGAGCTTCTGGAGGTTCTCGGCGCTCTCCGTGAGGAAATCGCGCAGCAGGTCGTCCATCGGCGCGTTGGCGTAGGGGATTCGGTATCGGCCTGTCGGGGGAGTATCCACAGGACCCTACGCTTAATCATCGGTTCACCCGGCCAAAGCTTTAGGCGGGTGCGGCTTAGGGCATCCCAATCGAGTCGCGTGCGCCCTGGTTCGACTCCGCCGCAAGGCAACGGCGGGCATGGAGTTGCACGAGACGGAGCGTGCCATCCCGACGAGTCAGCGCCCCGCATATCGGCTACGCAGCGGCCCGCGACGCACCGTTCGCGGCGATCGCCTGGGCGCACCGGCGCCCATTCTTGGCGCCCCCTAACGAGTCGGGAGCGCGATGACGTGGTCGTCGACGACTGGGAAGTGGCGGGCCGTCGTCGCGCGTGGGGTGGCGTCGCCTCCCGTCAGTGCGCTGAACGCCGGAAGGATCCCCTCGCCGTCATCCACGACGAAACACGGGAAGCGCAGCCGATCGACCCCGCCCCGGAGCGTCACGGCCGGATGGATGTGACCGTGCCAGTTGAATGCGGCCCCCGGTGACAGGTCGTGGCTGAAGCGGAAGACGCCTTCATCCACGACCTCCGACAGCTGTTCGATCGCCCACGCGTCCGGGAGCGCTGGGACGCGCTGGTCGTGGTTCCCGGGCACGAGGGAGATCGGAGTGCCGAGCGCCGCGCGCCACGCCGCCACCATCTCCACGAGGGCCGGCGTGAGTCCGTGCGCGTCATGCACCAGGTCACCGAGCACGAGCAGACGCTCCGCACCAGACGCGCGCACGGCGCGCGACAGACGCTGCAGGTCATCGGTGAGCACGGCATCCGGGAGCGCGACCCCGTCGCGACGCAGGCTCTGCACCTTCCCCACGTGAAGGTCGGCAACGATGAGCCATCGGCGGCGCGGCCAGAAGAGCGACCGGTCGCCGCGAAGCACGACGCGCTCGCCTGCCACGTCCATCGCGAGTTCGCGCGCGGGAGGGCGCGGCTCAGTCGCGGTCACGCCCCTCCTCCGTCGCGAGCCACCCCGCAATCATCTTCTGGACCCGCGTCACGAGTTGTTCCGTCGACAGGCGAGACCCCAGGCGATCGATCACGAGCGGGAAGGCGAGCGGCGTTGGATACGGGATGCGGACGACGCGCACGTGGCTCGCCCCCAGCCGCCGCAGGGCGCGCTCGAGCCGTGCCAGCTCGAATTGCTGCTCGAACACTTCGCGCCGCGCCTGGTCGAGGAGGAGGTTCTCCGGATCGTACCGCTGGAAGACGTCGTACACCAGCGACGCCGACACTTGCAGCTGCCGAGCCCCCTTCCCGCCGCCGGGATAGCCGGTGAAGACCAGCCCCGCGACGCGCGCGATGTCACGGAACTGACGCCTCGCCAGTTCACCGAGATTCACGCTTTCCGTGAGGTCGGCGACGATGTCGTCGACGGTGAGGGTCGCCGGATGGCGCAACTCCTCGTCCGACACCTCGCGATCGCCGAGCAACTCCATGCCATAGTCGTTGACGGTCAGCGAGAAGGTGCCGGGGGTGCGGCGCCCGAGGCGCAGCGCGAGGAGCGCCGCCATCGCCTGGTGCGCTCGCCGCCCCTCGAACGGATAGACAAAGAGGTGGTGGCCGGCGCGCGAGTGCCAGCGCTCCACGAGCAACTCATCGTCCTTGGGGAGCACGGAGAGTCGCGCCTGCTCGTCCAGGATGGGGCGGGCGGCGCACAGTTCGGGCGACGCACCTTTCCAACGCCGGCGCGAGGCGCGGTCGAGCTCGCGCCGCACCCCGTCGCCCAGCGATGTCGACATCGGGAAGCGGCTCCCTGCCCAGATGGGGGTGAGCGATGGGACCACGGGCGATCGGCGCACGTATGCCATCAGGTCGCGCACCATCACAAACTCCAGGGAGCGCCCCGCGAAGACGAAGCGGTCGCCGGCGCGCAGCCGCGCGATGAAGTCCTCCTCGATCGACCCGATCCGCGTCCCGTTGAGGTAGCGGATCTCCATCGTGGCATCGGTCGTGATGGTCCCGATGGCCAGGCGATGGAAGCGGGCGATGCGCGCGTTGGACACGCGATAGCGCCCGTCCTCGAGCGTCACGCGGTGGTGCTGGTCGTAGGCGGCGAGCGTCGCCCCGCCGTGTTCGACCATGGCGAGCGCCCAGTCGAAGGCTTTCCGGTCGAGCCCACGGTACGACCACGCCTCCCGCACCTCGTCGAAGAGGGCGTCGGCCTCGAACCCGCCGCCTAACGCACAGGTCACCAGGTGCTGCACCAGGACATCGAGCGGTTGTTCGAGCGGCAGGCGTTCCTCGATGGCGTGCACCGCGATGGCGTGGCGTGCCGCCGAGAACTCCACCAGCTCCAGCGCATGCGTCGGCACGCCATGGATGCGCGCCTCCGCGCCAGGGCGATGCGCGGCCCGCCCTGCACGTTGCATCAGGCGGGCGATTCCCTTGGGCGATCCCACCTGCAGCACACGCTCCACCGGCGAGAAGTCGACGCCGAGGTCGAGCGATGACGTGGCCACCACCGCGCGCACCGTCCCGTCCTTGAGCCCCCCTTCCACGCGTGCGCGCTCGTCGCGATCGATCGAGCCGTGATGCAGCGCCACCCACGCCTCCCACTCCGGGCGTGCATCGACGATTGCCTGGTACCAGCGCTCCGCCTGCGATCGCGTGTTGGTGAACACCAGCGTCGACCGACCGTCGGCCAGCAGCTCGAGGACGCGCGGGAGCATGGCGAGTCCCAGGCGCCCGGCCCACGGAAAGCGCTCGATGCGCTCCGGGACGAGCGACTCGAGCACCACCTCTCGCCGAAGCGAGGCGGCGACGAGCGTGAAGGCGCGCCCCGTTCCAACGACGCACTGCGCGGCGAGCGCCGGATCGTGCAATGTGGCCGAGAGCGCCCACGTGCGGAGCGCGGGCGCGAGGCGTCGCAATCGCGCGAGCGCCAGTTCCACCTGCGTGCCACGCTTGCTCGACACGAGTTCGTGCCATTCATCGATGATGGCGACTCGCGTGCCGGCGAACTGGCGCGCCGCGTCCTCGTATGAGAGCAGGACGGTGAGCGACTCCGGCGTGGTGACGAGCACGTGCGGGAGCCGTGCCTTCTGCCGCTGTCGCACCGAACTGGGCGTATCACCCGTTCGCGTCTCCACGCGCAGCGACAGCCCGAGGGCCTCGACCGGCGCCCGCAGCGCCTGCTCGATGTCGCGGGCCAGGGCGCGCAACGGCGTCACGTAGGCGATCGCGAGGCCGTCGGGGGGGACATCGATGCAGCTGGCGAGCGCCGCGATGTAGGCCGCATACGTCTTGCCGGCGCCGGTCGGCACGTGCACCAGCCCGTCCTCGCCGCGCTGCATGGCCTCCCACGCCTCGCGCTGGAACGGGAACGGGGTCCACCCCTGCGCGTCGAACCAGGCGGCGAGTCGCGACGCGCCGTCAGCCACCGCCACCCTCGAACGGCGCCCTCTCAGCTGCAACGCGGGGCGGCGGGGACATCGATGTCACAGATACGCTCGAGGGCTTGGGGGCGATGGGCGCGCGCGCCACGGGCGACCGGGCTCGCCCCCGTAACCTATCGCCCCGGCGCCCCGTTCCCTCGCCCGAGCCCCGGGCTTCGCGCGGGTGCGCGCGCCGGCGGTACCTTTCCCGTGCCAACTCCGTGGGGTCTGCATGTCTTCGTATCACGTCCCGTTCGTCCGCCGTGCCGCCGGCCGGCACCCCTCCCCCAGCCGGTGGGGCGCCCTCGCCTGCCTCGCCACCGCCTCGCTCGCGATGCCGTCGCCGGGACAGGCGCAAGCGCGTGGGTCCGCGGCGGCGCCGGCGGCCGCGAGCCGCGACGTCATCCCCAACGACCCCGCGGTGCGCATCGGACGGCTGCCTAACGGCTTCCGCTACTACATCCGCCGCAACGCCAAGCCGGCACAGCGCCTGGAGCTGCGCCTCGTGGTGAACGCCGGTTCGGTCCTCGAGGACGACGACCAGCGCGGGCTCGCGCACTTCACCGAGCACATGCTCTTCAACGGGACACGCCGCTTCCGAAAGAACGACATCGTCTCGTACCTCGAGTCGATCGGCGTGCGCTTCGGCGCCGATCTCAACGCCTCGACGTCGTTCGACGAGACGATCTACATCCTCCCGGTCCCCACCGACAAGCCGGGACTCGTCGAGAAGTCGTTCGACATCCTCGAAGACTGGGCGCAGGGGGCGCTCTTTGACTCGACCGAAGTCGTGAACGAACGCGGGGTCGTCCTCGAGGAGTGGCGCGGAGGGCTCGGCGCAGGGCAGCGCATCACCGACAAGGAGTTCCCGGTCATTTTCCGCGGCTCTCGTTATGCGGAGCGCCTCCCCATCGGCCTCCCCGAGGTCATCCAGGGCGCGACGGCGGCCCCCATCCGCCGCTTCTACACCGATTGGTACCGCCCCGACAACATGGCCGTCGTCGCCGTCGGCGACGTCGAGCCCTCACGCCTCGAGGCCCTGGTGCGGCGGCACTTCGCCGCGCTCACGCATCCGGCACGTCTGCGCCCCCGCCCCACCATCGGCGTCCCCGACAACGACTCGACGCTCGTCAGCATCGTCACCGACCCGGAGCAGCAGTCGGCGCAGGTCTCCGTCCTCTTCAAGCATCCGCCTGCCCCGCAGCGTACCGTCGCCGACTACCGGCGCTCGCTGGTGGGCGAGCTGTACAACTACATGCTGAACCAGCGCCTGACCGAGATCTCGCGGCGCCCCGATGCGCCGTTCGCCTTCGCCGGCTCGGCCTACGGCAGCTTCGTGCGCTCCACCGATGTCTACCAGCTCTCGGCAGCCGCAAAGGACGGCGGCGTGCTCCCCGCACTGTCGGCCGTGATGGTCGAGGCGCGCCGCGTCGGGCGCCACGGCTTCCTCCCGTCCGAACTCGCCCGTGCGCGCACCGCGCTCCTCCGCTCGTATGAAAGCGCGCATGCCGAGCGTGACAAGACCGAATCCGGGAACTACGTCGACGAGTACGTCGAGCAGTTCCTCACCGCCACCCCCTCCCCCGGGATCGCCTGGGAATACCGGCAGGTGCAACGCCTGTTGCCGGGGATCTCGGTGGAGGAGGTGAACGCGCTCGCCCGCCGGTGGATCAGCGATCGCAACCGCGTGGTCACCATCGCCGCACCGGCCCGCGACAGCGCCACCGTGCCCAGCGAGCGCGCCGTGCTGGCCGCCTTCCGCGCGGCCGACACCACCTCGGTGGCCCCCTGGTCCGAGACGGTCTCCGACGCCCCGCTCGTCGCCTCGCCCCCCACCCCGGGCCGCATCGTCGCCGAGTCCACCTGGACGGAACTCGGCGCCACCGTGTGGCGACTATCGAACGGCGTGCGCGTCCTCCTCAAGCCCACCACGTTCAAGGCCGATGAGGTGATGTTCCGCGCCTTCAGCCCGGGCGGGTCGAGCCTGGTGAGCGACACGGACTATCCGTCGGCGATGCTGGCGACGACGATCGCGGAGCGCGGCGGACTCGCCGACTTCTCCGCCATCGAGTTGGGGAAGAAGCTCACCGGGAAGCAGGCGCGCGCCAACACCTTCATTGACGGAATCAGCGAGGGGCTGGTCGGGGGCGGGTCGTCCAAGGACCTCGAGACTGTCTTCCAGCTCGCCTACCTCCGCTTCACCGCGCCGCGACGCGACTCCACCGCCTTCGCCGCCTTCAAGGCGCAGGTCTCACCGTTCTTCGCCAATCGCGCCAACTCGCCGGACGCCGTCTTCTCGGACACCGTGCTCGTCACGATGTCGGGGGGGCACCCCCGGGCGCGCCCCGTGGATCGCGCGCTCTTCGACAGCGTCTCGTTCGCCCGCGCCTTCGACATCTATCGCGACCGATTCGCCGACGCCTCGGACTTCACGTTCGTCTTTGCCGGGAGCTTCACCCTGGAGCGGATGCGGCCGCTGGTCGAAAGGTGGCTCGCCTCGCTCCCGTCGCGGGGACGCGTGGAGCGGTGGCGCGACGTCGGCGTGCATGCCCCGGACGGCGTGGTGGAAAAGACCGTGCGCAAGGGCGTCGAGCCCAAGGCGTCGACGCTCGTCGTCTTCCACGGCCCCGCGACTTTCGCCCCGGAGACGCGCTACGCCCTGCGCGCCCTGAGCGAGTACCTCGAGATGCGCCTCCTGGAGAACCTTCGCGAGGCGCTGGGCGGGACCTACTCCGTCAGCGTGGACGGGCAGGCCACGCGCCTGCCGCGCGCCGAGTACTCGGTGAGCGTCCAGTTCGGCTCTGCGCCGGCGCGCGCCGATTCGCTCTTTGCCACCGTGCGCGCGGTGATCGACTCCGTGAAGGCGGGGGCAATCACCGAGAGCGACGTGCAGAAGATTCGGGAGCAGCAGCAGCGCTCCCTCGAGGTGAACCTGCAGGAGAACTCCTACTGGCTCGCCAACCTCGCCGCACGACTGGAGAACGAGGAGGATCCGCGCGGGCTGTTGCGTTATGAGCAGTTCATCAGGGGACTCACCGCGGCGCAACTGCAGGACGCGGCGCGCCGGTATCTCGACCTGGGGCGGTACGCGCGCTTCGTCCTGCTCCCGGCATCGCCGCCGACACCATGAGCGTGCACCGTCCGCGAACCTAACGAGGAACGTTCGCCTGTCGTGACGGGATCGCGCGTGCTGCCGTGATGGCGGCACGCGCGTTGTGCTTCGCCGCACGTCTCGTCAGCGGTCCCAGCCATCCGCAGGTGGGCGACTCCCCGATCGGGGAGGGGCGTTGTCAGTGCAATCTCGGACGAAGGGTACTTCACGCGCGCCTCGTGAATACCTGATTTCGGGTGGTGTCGGCGAGGGCTCCCATGATCATGCTAGGAACGCCAAGTCCAAGTGCGGGCGTGTGATGCGAATTGGGCGTTCACGCGGGTCCGGATTTGGGACGGGCGCACTGGACGTCCGGCATTCCCTCACCTCCGGGCGGTCACCCCCCGACGACACGATTCGCCGAGGTTGCCGAGATTCTGCGCACATCAAGCGGTCCGCGTGTGCTTTACTACATGCGGATTCGGTAATACAGTTCGACCCACTGCCCTCGTCGAGGTTTGCATGAGCGAATCCCGGAGCGCCCCAGCCGGGGCGGCGTCAGCCGCCAGGCTCGAGTCGTTCAGCTACGATGATGACATCGTACGCAAGTTCCTGTTTGTGACGATCCTTTGGGGATTCGTTGGCATGTTGGTCGGAGTGCTTATTGCCCTCCAGATGGCGCTGCCTGACCTGAACTTTGCGCCATTCCTCACCTTCGGCCGGCTTCGCCCCCTGCACACGAACGCGGTGATCTTCGCGTTCGCGGGGAATGCGATCTTCACGGGGGTGTACTACTCGACGCAGCGCCTGACGAAGGCGCGCATGTTTTCCGATGGGCTGTCCCGCGCGCACTTCTGGGGCTGGCAGCTGATCATCGTGTGTGCCGCGCTCACCCTCCCGCTCGGCTTCACGCAGGCGAAGGAGTACGCGGAGCTCGAGTGGCCGATCGACATCCTGATCGCGGTGGTGTGGGTCATCTTCGCGATCAACTTCATCGGGACGCTGATCAAGCGCCGTGAGCGCCACCTCTATGTCGCGCTCTGGTTCTACATCGCGTCCATCATCACGGTCGCGGTCCTGCACATCTTCAACAACCTGTCGCTGCCGGCCGGTCCACTGAAGAGCTACAGCATCTATGCGGGCGTCCAGGACGCCTTCATGCAGTGGTGGTACGGTCACAACGCCGTGGCCTTCTTCCTCACCACGCCGTTCCTCGGGATGATGTACTACTTCATGCCCAAGGCGGCCGAGGGCCCGGTCTTCAGCTACAAGCTGTCGATCCTGCACTTCTGGACGCTGGTCTTCATGTACATCTGGGCCGGCCCGCACCACCTGCACTACACCTCGCTCCCCGAGTGGGCCTCGACGCTGGGGATGATCTTCTCGGTCATGCTGTGGGCGCCGAGCTGGGGTGGCATGATCAACGGCCTCCTCACCCTGCGCGGTGGGTGGCACAAGGTGGCAGACGACCCGATCCTGAAGTTCATGGTCCTCGCCATCACGGGCTACGGGATGTCGACCTTCGAGGGCCCCATGCTCTCGGTGAAGGCCGTCAACTCGCTCTCGCACTACACGGACTGGACCATTGCGCACGTGCACTCGGGCGCCTTGACGTGGAACGGCTTCTTCACGTTCGGGATGATCTACTGGCTCGCGCCGCGGCTCTTCCAGACGGAGCTGTACAGCAAGAAGCTGATGAACACGCACTTCTGGATCGCGACGATCGGCATCGTGCTCTACATCGTCTCGATCTACTCGGCCGGCGTCACGCAGGGCCTCATGTGGCGTGCGTTTGACGAGACGGGGCGCCTGCAGTACCCCGACTTCGTCGAGACCGTGGCGCGGCTCATCCCGATGTACTGGGTCCGCGTGGTTGGTGGGACGCTGTACCTCGTGGGCGTCGTGATGTTCGCCTACAATATCCTGAAGACGTGGGCCACGCGCCCGGCGTCGTATCAGGTGCCGGTGATCCAGGCCGCGGCGCTCCCCAAGGCGTACACCCCCGAGCCGCTGCGCCCGGGCGTCGACGTCCCGGCCTCGGCGTTCGGCCGCTTCATGAACCTGACCTTCCACCGCTCGTGGGAGCGCGCCCCGATCCTCTTCACGGTGCTGACGCTCGTCGCGGTCGCCGTGGCGTCGTTGTTCGAGATCATCCCGACGTTCCTCATCAAGTCGAACGTCCCGACGATCGCGTCGGTGAAGCCGTACACGCCGCTCGAACTCGCGGGGCGCGACATCTACATCCGCGAAGGGTGCTTCAACTGTCACTCGCAGATGATCCGCCCGTTGCGCTTCGAGACCGAGCGCTACGGCGAATACTCCAAGCCGGGTGAGTCGGTGTACGAGCATCCGTTCCTCTGGGGCTCGCGCCGCATCGGGCCGGACCTCGCGCGCGAGGGCGGACTCAAGAGCAACCTGTGGCACCTGCGTCACTTCCAGAACCCGCGCGAAGTGAACGCCAAGTCGATCATGCCGGCGTACACGCACATCATCACGAACGACATCGACTTTGACGTGATCCAGAAGCGGGTCGACGCGATGGCGATGCTCGGCGTGCCGTACGGCGACGCCGTCAACAAGGCGCCGGACATGGCGCGTGCGCAGGCCCAGCAGATCGCGGCCGACCTCAAGTCGACCGGCGGTGGCGACGGCTTTGAAACGAAGGAAGTGACCGCGTTGATCGCGTACCTGCAGCGCCTCGGGCGCGACATCCAGACGCCCGCCGTGGCGCGCGGGACCGCGGGGACGCCAAGTACCGTAGCGACCGCGCCGGCCAGCGCTGCGAGCGTGGCGCCGAGCGGAGGGCATCCATGAGCCTGACCGAGCTGATGAGCGGGGCCAATCTGGACGGGTACGCCCAGGTCTCGCTCCTCCTCTTCCTCGTGGCCTTTGGCTTCGTGCTGTGGCGGGTGTTCTCGCCCCGCTACAGCGCGACGTACCAGAAGGCCGCTCACATGCCGCTCGACGACGAGACTCCCCAAACGCCGCGCAACCGCGGAGAGTGATCATGGCCGCCCCACAGAGCAGCGACAAGAACCTCATCGAGCACCAGTACGACGGGATCCAGGAGTACGACAATCCGCTCCCGCGGTGGTGGGTCTATCTCTTCTATGCCACCATCGTCTTCGCCGTCCTGTACTGGTTCAACGTCCCCGGGATCGGAATCGGCAAGGGTCGCATCGCCAACTACGAGGCCGACGTGGCCGCGTGGAAGGCCGCGCACCCCGAACCCGAGAGCGGCGCGTCGCCCGAGCAGCTGGCGGCGCTCGCCACCGACCAGTCGGCGATTGCCGCCGGCAAGCAGGTCTTCACGACGAACTGCGCCTCGTGCCATCGCCCCGACGCGGGGGGCATGATTGGGCCGAACCTCACCGACGAGTACTGGATCCACGGTGGGACGCTCCCCGAGATTCACAAGACGATCGTGGAAGGGGTGCTGGCCAAGGGGATGCCGACCTGGGGCAAGCTCCTCAAGCCGGACCAGATCAACGCGGTCACCGTATACGTCGCGTCGCTGAAGGGGACCAACCCGCCGAACCCGAAGGCCCCCGAAGGGCAGCCGGCCGGCGCCGCCCCCGCGACCGACTCGACGGCCAAGACCGATTCTGCCGCAGTTCCCAAGTAACGACGCTCGTTTTCCCATAGAAGGAGCAGGTCCGCAGTGGGTTCCAGCATCGCACCACGAGCACAGGGTCGGGTCCTCCCGACCATGAACGAAGACGGTTCCCGTCGTTACATCCGGCCCAAGCCCTCCGACGGCGCGTGGTTCACGCGCCGTCGGATCGTTGCGTATGTGCTCATGGTGATCTACCTCGCCATCCCGCACGTCACGATCAACGGCAAGCCCGCCATGTGGCTGAACGCGATGCGCCGGGAATTCACCTTCTTCGGCTTCACGTTCCTCGCCACGGACACCTTCCTCTTCATGCTCCTGCTGGGGACGCTCGTCCTCACGGTCTTCACCTTGACGGCCCTCTTCGGGCGCGTGTGGTGCGGGTGGGGATGTCCCCAGACGGTGTGGATGGAGTTTCTCTTCCGTCCGCTCGAACGGTTCTTCGAGGGCGGGCGCAACGGGTCGATGCAGATCGACAAGTCCGGGAAGATCCTCCACCCCAGGCGACTGCTGAAGTACGCCGTGTACTTCGTCATCTCGCTCGTCCTCGCTCACACCTTCCTCGCCTATTTCGTCGGCGTGGAGGCCCTCAAGGTCTGGGTGACGCGTTCGCCGGTCGAGCACCCGTCGTCGTTCATGATCATGGCCGTGACGACGGTCCTCGTCTTCCTCGACTTCACGTACTTCCGCGAGCAGACGTGCACCATCGCCTGCCCGTACGGACGCTGGCAGTCGGTCCTCCTCGACAAGTCGTCGCTCATCGTCGCCTACGACTACGGGCGCGGCGAGCCGCGCATGAAGGGGACGAAGGAGCGCGCCGCCAACCTCGGCGATTGCATCGACTGCGGCGCGTGCGTCGCCACCTGCCCGACGGGGATCGACATCCGCGACGGGCTGCAGATGGAGTGCATCCACTGCACGCAGTGCTCCGATGCCTGCGACGCGATCATGACGTCGATCGGCAAGCCGAAGGGGCTCATCCGCTACACGTCGCGCGAGGTCCTCGCCGGCGGGAAGCGCCACCTGCTGCGCCCGCGCACGGTGATCTACCCGGTGGCGCTGGCCTTCGTCTTCGGCACGCTCGTCTACTCGATCGACAACAAGCCGAAAGCCGACATCACGCTCCTGCGCTCCATCGACCGCCCCTTCACCGAGGAAGCCGATGGCCGCATCGCCAACCAGGTGCGCCTCCGCATCGCCAACCGCAGCGACGAGGACCGCAGCTACACGCTCGCCGTGGCCGGCGCGGATGAAGGACAGGTCGTGATCCCGATGAACCCCTTCCCCGTCGCCATCGGCAAGACGGAGACGGTCTCGATGTTCATCCTCCTCCCGCGCCAGGCCTTTGCGGCTGGCGACCGGATGATCACCATCAAGGTCACCGACGGGAAGCAGTTCACCGGCGAGTTCCCCTATCGCCTGCTGGGGCCTCGCGCCGGCTCCCCCGACGCGAACGTTCCGCACGACAGCACCGGCAAGCCGTCCGCGTCCGACGACACGGCGGAGACCTCCCACGAAGGCCAGGAGAAGCGATGAAACGAGGACTGCAGTGGCCCATCGGCATCGCCGCCGTCCTCCTCCTCTCGGCAGGGAGCAACATCTGGGTCGCGATGATCGCGGCCCGCGATGAGTCGTTTGCGGTGGAGCCCGACTACTACCAGAAGGCCGTCCATTTCGACGACGAGATGGCGCTTCGCACGCAGAGTGAGAAGCTGGGGTGGCACGTTGCCCCGACGCTCGACCTCGGGACGCCGGGAAGGGCCGGGACCGTCGCCGCGACCATCACCGACTCGTCGGGGACGCCGATTCGCGGCGCGACGGTGCAGTTGCTGGCGATGCACAACGCCCGCGCCTCGCACCAGCTCACGGTCACCCTCGCCGAGTCGGGCGACGGCGTGTATCGCGCCCCGCTGGAAGCCGAACGCCCGGGCGAATGGGAGCTTCGCTTCACGGTGTCGCGCGGTCCGGATCGCTTTGCCGTCCGGGAGCGCGTCGACGCCGCTCCGCCCGCGGCGCGTTAGGCCGTCACCGTGTCACCCACTCTCGCCCTCGGCGTCCTGACCGCTTCCCTGCTGGGAAGCGTGCACTGCGCCGGGATGTGCGGGAGCTTTGTCTGCTTCTATGCGGCCGGGACGGCAGGCGGTGGCGCCGCGCGCGCCACGACGGCCTCACACGCGGCCTACAACGTGGGGCGCCTGGTCTCCTACCTCGCCCTGGGGCTTGTCGCCGGATTTCTCGGGCGCGGGCTGGACCACGTGGGGTCGCTGATGGGGCTCTCGCGCGGTGCGGCGGTCGTCTCCGGTTCGCTGATGATCGGCTGGGGACTCTCCACGCTCCTCGCCTCGCGCGGGGTGCGCCTCCCGCGCCTGGAAGGGCTCCCGATCGGGACCAACCCGTTAGGCAGGCTGCTCGCCCGCGTGCGCGGGCAATCGGCGGCGGTGCGCGCGCTCGCCACCGGACTGCTCACGACGCTCCTCCCGTGCGGCTGGCTCTACGCCTTCGTCTTCACGGCGGCGGGAACCGGGAGCGTTCCCGCCGCGCTCGGGACGATGACGATCTTCTGGGCGGGGACGCTCCCCGTCATGCTCGGCGTGGGGATGGGCGCGCAGCGGCTCACGGGTGCCTTCCGCTCGCGCCTTCCCCTGGTGACCGCGACCGCGGTGGTGGTGATGGGGGTGCTCTCCATCGCCGGGAAGATGCGCATCGATCCCGCCGTGCTCGACGCGCGCGCCCGTCAGGTGCACGCCACCGAGGCGACGGCCAGCGGGGCCCCTTCAGTGCCGAATGGGCACCAGCACTAACCCGGGCGCCGTCGCGCACGGACAGGCCGTGCCCCGCGCCGAGGTTGCCTGCTCACACTGCGGCCTCCCCGTCCCCGAGGGTTTCCTCGAGGATGGGAGCGTCACGCAGTTCTGCTGCGCGGGGTGCCGGACTGCCTTCGCCATCCTGCGCGACCACGGACTCGACCAGTACTACGCCTTCGCCGACCGTCGCACCTCGCCGGTGCGGGCCACGGGGCGTACGTACGAGGAGTTCGATCACGACGCCTTCCGCACGCTGTACGTCACGCGCACCGCGGAAGGGCTGGCGCGCGTCGAGCTCTTCCTCGAAGGGGTCCACTGCGCATCGTGCGTCTGGCTGGTCGAGCGCGTTCCCTTGCTGCTGCCGGGAGTCGCGCGCGCCGAGTTGAACATCGGGCGCTCGCTCGCCGCGATCGAGTGGGACGATGGCAGCGTGAAGCTTTCGACGGTGGCACGAGCGCTCGAGTCGCTGGGATATCCGCCACACCCGTATCTCGGGGTGCGGCGCGACGAAGTGCGCCGCCGCGAGGACCGCACGGCGATCCAGCGCATCGGCGTGGCGGGGGCCATCGCGATCAACGTGATGCTGGCCGCCGTCGCGATGTACGCGGGGTGGCTCTCGAAGGGGATGGAGTCGCAGTACGAGCAGTTCTTCCGCTGGATCTCGCTGGGGCTGACGATCCCTGCCGTCGTCTTTCCCGGGCGGATCTTCTTCTCCGGGGCCTGGGCGGCGCTTCGCACGCGCGCGTTGCACCTGGACCTCCCCATCGCCATCGCCTTGAGCGCCGGCGTGGTGCGCGGGACCATCAACACCGTCACCGACAGTGGCCCCGTCTACTTCGACGGGGTGACGGTCCTGATCTTTCTCCTCCTAGTGGGGCGCTACCTGCAGCAACGCGGGCAGCGCGCCGCCACCGACGCGTCGGAGCTCCTGTACTCGCTCACCCCGCAGGGGGCGCGTGTGGTGGACGAAGCGGGCGCCGTGCGCGAGCTCCCCGCCGCCGCGCTCCTGCCGGGGATGATCCTCGATGTCCGGGCCGGCGACACGATTGCGGCTGACGGCGTGGTCACCGATGGCCGGTCGGCGGTCAACCTCTCCCTCCTCACCGGAGAGTCGCGCCCGGTCTCGGTCGAGCCCGGGGCCAGCGTGTGGGCGGGGACGCTCAATGTCACCGCCCCGGTGCGCGTCCGCATCGACCGCGCGGGCGAGGAAAGCCGCGTCGCCAAGCTCCTGCGCCAGGTGGAGGAGAGCACGCGCCGGCGCGCGCCGGTCGTCGTCCTGGCGAACCGGATGGCGGGGTGGTTCGTCGCGATCGTCCTCGTCCTCGCCGTGATCACCTACCTCGTCGGTGCGCGCCACGATCCGTCGGCGGCGCTCGACAACGCGATCGCCCTCCTCGTCGTCACCTGCCCGTGCGCGCTGGCCATGGCGACGCCGCTGGCCGTGACGGTGGCGACCGGGCGCGCCGCGCGGCGCGGACTCTTCATCAAGGGGGGCGACGCGATCGAGGCGCTCTCCCGCCCCGGCGTCATCCTCCTCGACAAGACCGGAACGATCACCGAGGCGCGCGTCTCGCTGGTGCGTTGGGATGGTCCGGAGTGGGTCAAGCCGCTCGTTCTGGCGCTCGAGCAGGAGTCGACGCATCCGCTGGCGGATGGCTTCCGCCGCGCCTTCGCGGACATCCCTCCGGTGCCCGTGGAGTCGAGCGCGCACGTGACCGGTGGAGGCATTGTCGGGCGCGTCGATGGCCACGACGTCCTCGTCGGGTCCCCGTCGTTTGTCTCGAGCCGCGCGCGCGTGGAGGTGCGTGACGACGCCGCCACTGCGACGGACGATTCGCTCACCCCGGTGTGGGTCGCCGTTGACGGCGTGGTGGTCGCCCGCGCCTTCCTGGGCGACCCGATCCGTGCCGATGCCAGGGCCAGCATCGAGGCGCTGCGCGCCGCGGGATGGTCGGTGCGCATCCTCTCAGGCGACGCGCCGACCGTCGTGCGCGCCGTCGGAGGCGCGCTCGGCCTCTCGCCTGACGAGTGCCAGGGAGGCGCAACTCCGGAGGAGAAGCTTCGCGTCGTCGAGTCGCTCAAGGGAGCGCACCGCGTCGTGATGGTGGGTGACGGCGTGAACGACGCCGCGGCGATCGCCGCGGCCTCGGTGGGGATCGGGGTGCATGGGGGCGCCGAGGCGTCGCTGGCCACTGCCGACATCTTCCTCACGACCCCCGGGCTCGCCCCGCTCGTGGAGCTGATGCAGGGCGCCGGCCGCACCATGACCGTGATCCGGCGCAACATCGCCTTCTCCCTGGCGTACAACGTGGTGGGGTCGTGGCTCGCCATCGCGGGGTTGATCAACCCGGTCGCGGCGGCGATCATGATGCCGCTCAGTTCACTCACCGTGGTGCTCGGCTCGTGGTACGGCGACACGTTCGCGCGCACGCCGATTGCCCGGGGCGGCCGCGTTCCCGCCGCACAACCGCCTGCCGCACGCGCCGCCTAGTCCGTCCCCTCTCGAAGACAAACCCGCGTGAGCATTCTCTATCTCGTCCTCCCCCTTGCCCTCGTGATCGTGGGTGCGGCCGTGGTCGCCTTCTCGTGGGCGGCGCGGCGGGGGCAGTTCGACGACCTCGAGACGCCGGCGCTGCGCATGCTGCACGACGACGATCACGGGCGCGCGGCCCCCCCCGCGCCGCCCAAGGGGAAGCCGACCCCCTAAGCCTCCGCCGCCGGTTGGAGCCCGCCAATGAAAACCCCCGCGCGTGACGGCGCGGGGGTTCGTTCGTTCAAGGGGTGTGGGCACCGTTCGGCGATCCGTCGCACGCTGGGTGACGATGCACGTCCGCACGACGCACGCGACGGGGGCCACGCCCCCGCCAACGTCCCCCTGCACGGATCGAGATCATGCCGCCCATCTCCCGCCTAACGCGTCGTCCGGCCAGCCGCCCGCTGGAGGCCAGCCGCGACACGTTGCACCTCGTCGAGGACGCGGAGCAGGTTGCCGCTCCAGAGCTTCGCGATCTGCTCCTCGGTGTAGCCGCGCCGGACGAGCTCGAGGGTCACGTTGAAGGTCTCGGTGGCGTCGCTCCAGCCGTCCACGCCGCCACCGCCGTCGAAGTCGGAGCTGATCCCCACGTGGTCGATCCCGATCAGCTTGACCGCATAGTCGACGTGGTTGACGAAGTCTTTTACGGTGGCCCGCGGCGGCGCGGGGAACTCCCGGTTGAGCTCCGTCAGTCGGCGCTGGAAATCGCCGCGTTTGTCGGCCGGCAGCTGCTGGATCGCTCCCTGGCCAAGGCCTCCGCCCGGACCGCCACCCGTTAGGCCGAACTCGGCGCGCAGCGCCTGGATCGCCTTCACGCGCTCGGGGGAATCGGGGGGACGGATCTTCACGTAGCTGTCGAAGGCGACGAGTTGCGCCACGCCGCCGTTCTTCGCCAGCGCCTTGAGCTGTTCGTCGTCCAGGTTGCGCGAGTGGTCGGCGAGCGCGCGCACCCCCGAGTGCGAGGCAATGATCGGCGCCTTGCTCAATGCCAGCGTCCGCATCATCGACTGCTTGGACGGGTGCGAGATGTCGAGCATGATCCCCACGCGGTTGGCCTCGGCGATCACCTGCTCGCCCAGCGGGGAGACACCGTTCCACTGCCACTTGCCGTCTCGTTCTCCCGTGTTGGAGTCCGAGAGCTGCGAGTGCCCGTTGTGCGCCATGGAGAGGTAGCGCGCGCCGAGGTCGTAGAACTGCTTGACGCGGGTGACGTCGGTCCCGATCGGGTAGCCGTTCTCGACGCCGATGAGGATGGCCTTCTTGCCCTGCGCGTTGGCTCGCCGCACGTCGTCGCCGGTGAGGGCGAGCGCCGCCTGGTCAGGGGCGATGGAGTCGACCAGGCGGTGGATCGCCCGGAACTTCTCCATCGCCTGCCCATAGGCGCGATCGTACGCCTCCGGGGTGAACTGCGGCGACTGCCCGACGTAGACGATGAGGAAGGCGGCGTCGAGCCCCCCTTCCTTCATCTTGGGAAGGTTCACCTGCGTGTTGAGGCGATCCTTGTAGTTGGGGGCGTCGAGCCGGAAGTTGGCCGGGTTGATGTCGACGTGCGTGTCGAGCGCGATGACGCGCTCGTGGATGCCGCGCGCCTTGGCCACCAGGTCGGTCTCGCTGAGCGGCTTGGGCGTCTGGGCCGAGGCGCAGCCTAACGCGAGGAGCGCCAGCGCGCCCGACGCGGCGGCGGGAGAGGCGGCGGGGGCGGCGGCGCGCCAGTGCCGCGCGCGGGGGGCCCCCCCCAACCACAGCATCGCGCGCCGAAGCCCCATCACCCTCATCATTCGGTTCCGCATTGGATCATTCCCTTCCTCGCGTGATCCCACTGTGTTCCCGCATGATCATCAGCTCGGCATCCCGGTCCCGAACGGATCCTCGAGCGACGGCGACTGCGGCGTGAACATCTCGCCTCCGGTCTCCGTCACGACCCAATCGTCCTCGAGGCGGATGCCGAACTCGCCGGGGATGTAGATCCCGGGCTCGTCGGAGAAGGTCATCCCCGGCTGCAACGGGAGCGTGTTCCCCTTCACGAGATACGGCCACTCGTGCCCGTCCATTCCCAGCCCGTGCCCCACGCGGTGCGTGAAGTACTTGTAGCCCGGGCCGTAGCCGCCGTCGGCGATGACCTTGCGCGCCGCCGCATCGATGTCACCGCACGCCACGCCGGGGCGCGCGGCCTTGAGCGCCGCCGTCTGCGCGGCATGCTCGATGTCGAACACCTTCTTCATCTTGTCGGTCGCCTTGCCGAGGACGAAGGTGCGCGAGATGTCGGACGAGTACCCTTCGACCTTGCAGCCGCCGTCGATGAGGAGGATTGACCCTTCCTTCACGACCTGCGGGGTGATCGACCCGTGCGGGAGCGCGGAGTAGATCCCCACCTGCACCCCCGCGCCGCCGGAGAAGCCGAGCCGGTCGTGCGCCTGCGCGACGAGGCGCGCGAAGTCGCCCTGCGTCATCCCTTCCTTGAGCGATTTCCACGCCGCCTCGTAGGCCATGAGCGTGACCTTGGAGGCGAGCTTCATCAGGGCGAGCTCGTGCGCATCCTTCGTCATGCGGCAGCCGGCGGAAATCGGCGTCCCGCTCGTGAGCTGCAACTGCGGCGCGGCCTGCGCCACGTTGTCGCTGAAGACGAACTTCACCGTCTCCTCGATCCCGATCTTCCCGGCGGCAATCCCGCGCGCCCGCAGCCCGTCGGCGACGAGCTTCGACGGCGACTCGTCTTCCTCCCACGTCATGACGTTCGTCCCGGTGCCGAGGGGGCCGAGCTTGACCTGCTCGATCGTCCGCTCCTCCTCGAACTCGGGCGTCACGACGAACGGCGTCCCCTTCACCGGGACGATGACCGCCGTCAGCCGCTCGCTGTTCCCCCAGTTCATCCCGGTGAAGTAGACCAGCGAGGTCCCCCCGGTGAGCATGAGGGCGTCGATCTTCTGCTCCGCCATGAGACGGCGCGCCTTCTCGAGCCGTGCGCGCCGCTCCTCTACGGTGATCGGCTTGGCCTCTCCCTTGAGCGACTTCAGCGCCGCGATCGCCGGGGGAAGCTGCGACACCCCCGTGCTGCCACCGCCATGATCGTCTTCCTGGGCAGCGGCTTCCTTCCCTCCCGCCGCGCAGGCAGTGCCAGCGATGGCCAGTCCGGAGGCGGTGAGGAATCGACGGCGCGAGAACATCGGGCAAGTCTCCATCGTTAGGGCGCCCGGCGGCCGGGCGGCGTGAAAGACGTTCGGAGGACGTTCGGAGGACGTTCGGAGGACGTTCGGAAGACGCTCAACGGACGTTCGCGGTGCCTGAGAAGGTGCCCCCGCGAGCAGGGGACGTCGAGGGGCGCCGGCGCGCCCGGTGGCTCAGCCGCAGGGTGGCAAGCGGGGCCCCGCCGACACGTCCCGGAGAACGCACGCTTGCCACCGGGCGTTGGCGCACGACACCTTGGGCGCACACGATCAGGTCACTCCCTCCCCCTTCGTTGTGCGCTTCCTCGAGATCGTCTTCCTCGCTTCGCTCCTCCTCTCGGGCGTGGCGCTGTTCATCCCGTCGTCGCGCCGCCCGTCGTTCCTTCGTTACCGCCCGGCGGTCCCGGTCTCGCTTGCCCTGGCGCATGTCTTCGTCGACCACGGGCGCTGGCAGCTCTTCGCCGCCTACACGCTGGCCGGGCTCATCTCGCTCGCCGCGATCTTCGAGGTGCGCGACGGCCAGGGCGTCGCCAAGGACCGCCCCCTCGTCCGCTGGATCGGCGGTATCGTCATCCTGGCCGTGACCGGCGTCTCCATCGCCGCCGCGTGGCTCGTCCCGCTCTTCACGCTCCCCGAGCCCACCGGGAGCTACAAGGTCGCCAGCCGCTGGCTCTACCTGGTCGACTCGTCGCGGATCGAGACGCTCGCCCCGTCGCCCGGCGGCAAGCGCGCCGTCGTCGTGCGCATCTGGTACCCCGCCGACTCGGTCGCCGGCACCGCCAACGACTACATCGAGAGCGACGTGGCCAAGGCGATGGCGCGCGCCATCGAGCTCCCCGCCTTCGCGTTCACGCACCTCACCAACATCACCACGCACTCGTACCCGCGCGGCTGGCTCCCCGCCAAGCCGGCGCGCTTTCCGCTCATCCTCTTCTCGCACGGCTACGCCGCCGGCACCGAATCGCAGAACACGGTGCAGATGGAGGAACTCGCGTCGCACGGCTTCGTGGTCGCCAGCATCGACCACCCGTACGAGGCGGGGGGTGTCATCGTCCCGCCGGATTCCAAGCTCCTCGAGTCGCATCCGCCCTTCCAGCCGTTCGACACCACGGAAGCCAAGGCCATGATGGCGACGATGGAGCGCATCAAGGCGGCCAAGGACACGACGGAGATCGTCGGGCCGATCCAGGCGTTGATCGCCCAGGGGGCGGTGCTCGACACCGCGGCCGACCGCTGGCTCACCGACACGCGCTTTGTCCTCGACCAGCTGACGAAGATGGCGACCCCGCACGCCGGCCCGGACACGCTCTTCGCCGGGCGCCTGATCACGGACTCGATCGGGATCTTCGGGATGTCGTTCGGCGGGGCGACCGCCGCCAACTTCTGCACCGTCGACGCGCGCTGCGTGGCCGGGATGAACCTCGACGGGATGCACTACGGCATCGCCTCGCGACAGCCGCTCCCGCGCCCCTTCTTCATCGCGTCGAGCCAGGGGAACCCCAACGTGCACCGCCTCTTCTACGAGCGCGCGCAGGCACCGGCGTGGCTCATGGTCACCAAGGGGGCGGAACACATGGACTACACCGACTTCGGCTGGTTTGCCCCGATGCTCGCCGTCAAGACCAGGATGCTGGGCGGGATCGCCGCGCCGCGCATGCACGCGCTGATGAACGCGATCGTGGTGCCGTGGTTCGACGCGGCGATGCGCGGCGGGACGCCGATCGACGCGCAGGCGCTGGCGGCGAAGTTCCCGGAGATCACGATCGAACACCGCAGCGGGACGCCGCCTCTCTCGGCAGCTGCAACCGTCCCGCCAGCGGCCGCCGACTCGGCGAAGCGTTAGGCGGGCGGCGCCACGTCCGTCGGGACCACGGCGTCGATCGCGCGCGGCACGCGCAGCGCACGATCGACGCCGTCCAGCACCGGGAGCTCGGTCGACGGCGCCACGCCAAGGTCGCGGAAGCGCCGCGCCTGCGGCAGGACGCTCTGCTCCAGCGAGCCCACGCTGCGGTTGTACGCATCGACCGCCTTCTCCAGCCCGCGCCGCATGTCGTCCAGGTGCGTGGAGAACGTGCGCAACCGGTCGTACAGCTCGCGTCCCAGGGCTCGCACCTGCTCCGCCCCCTGCGAGACCTGCTCCTGCTGCCACCCGTACGACACCGCCCGCAGCAGCGCGATGAGCGTGGTGGGAGACGCCGGGATCACGCGCCGCTCGACGCCGTACTCGATCAGCGTCGGGTCCAGGTGAAGCGCCGCACTGAAGAACGTCTCCCCGGGGAGGAACATCACCACGAACTCCGGCGCCTGCGGGAACTGCTCCCAGTACGCCTTGGACGAAAGGCGCGTGATATGGTCGCGCACCTGGCGGGCGTGCTGTCGCATGAGCGCGTCCTTCGCCGCATCGTCAGGCGCCTCCAGCGCGTCGAGGTAGGCCTGCAGCGGCGCTTTGGCATCGACGATGACGACCTTCCCGCCCGGCAGGCGCACCTGCACATCGGGCCGCAGCGCCCCGTTCTTCCCCTCGACGCCCTCCTGCTCCACGAAGTCGACGTGCTCCTGCATCTGCGCCATCTCGCACACGCGGCGCAACTGCACTTCGCCCCAGCGCCCGCGCACCACCGGCGACTTGAGCGCGTCCACCAGCGTGCGCGTGCGCCCGCTCAGCTCGCGATGCACCTCCGCCAGCGACGCCACCTGCGTGAGGAGTGACTCATACGCCCCCGCGCGCGCGACCTCGACCTGGCGCAGGTTCCCATCCACCCGCTCCAGTGCGTCGCGAAGCGGCGTCA
>JAXLXW010000027.1:0-6110 GCA_046327755.1 Gemmatimonadaceae bacterium | reverse complement strand
AGGTCGCAGCGTCGCTCCCGGTCCGGCGCATTCCGTTCCGCGCTCCGGTGACGGTGCGGCGGAGGGAGCGACGATGTAAGGTCGGGAGCGACGCAGCACCCGCGGGTCACGCGTGACGTCGCGACTGGACCTCAGCGCTGGTGCGCGCCAACCGCGCGCCACCCGCGTACCGCCGCAAGCGCCACCTCGAGGCGTGCCGCTCCCGTTCCGGACACGGGGAGCACCCGGGCGCCCAACGCGGCGAGGCGTGTGGTGAAGGCGTGGTGCAGCTGACGGCGGGCCCCTGGCTGGTCACGCACACCGTCGGCGCGCCACGGAAGATCGAGTTGGCACAGGAGGTACAGCGGCGCCAACCGCACGCGTGCGGCCTCGAGGATCCACGCGGGACAAGCGCCGTAGTAGTGCTCGGCATAGACCGTGGTGCTGACGATGTCGGTGTCGAGGACAAGCGGGGGCGCGTCCGAGTCGACCGCGCCCGGCGCAACGCCCCAGCGCTCGCCCCATGCGGCCAAAGCGGCGTCCTCCCCCGCCAGTTGTCCGGTGGCGATGAGCGAGACATCGTCGGCGGTGAGCGGGCGTTGCTGCTGCAGGGCGTAGGTGCGCGCGAACTCGGGGACCCATGTCGTTCCGAGTGCGGTGGCAAGCTGCCGAGCGAGCGTGGTCTTCCCGGTGCTCTCGGACCCGGTGACGACGATGCGCGGGACGCGCTGTTCCCCGCGCGCGAGACTCGCGTCAGGCATGCGCCGTACGCCGCGCATCGTACGACCGCTTCCAGTCACGCAGCCCGAGCGCCGCGAGGATGAGGAAGACGCCGTACTGGAAGGCGGTGAAGTTGAGGTGCTTGAGGAAAAGGAACATCCAGACGTAGACGACGTCGAGGACGATCCACAGCGCCCAGTTCTCCAGGATCTTGCGCGTCATCATCCACTGCGCGATGAGGGAGAAGACGGAGAGCGTCGCGTCCAGGTAGGGGAGGGCGGCGTCGGTGGTGCGGTGCAGGAAAGTGCCAAGCGCCGCAGCGCCGGCGAGGCCGATGGCGCCTAACGTCGAGGCGAGGCGCGGCGTGAGGCGCGAGACGTGCAACTCGGTGCGGTTCTCGCCGCCGAACTTCCATTCGTACCAGCCGTAGACCGAGAGGCAGAGGTAGATGACCTGCAGCGCCGCGTCGGCGTAGAGCTTCTCGCGAAAGAAGAGGAGCGCGTACAGCCCGACATTGACGATCGCCGTGGGCCAGCTTGCGATGTGCTCGCGCGTGCTGAGCCAGACGCTCACCAAGCCAAAGACGACCGCGGTCCCCTCGAGCGGGGTGAGCGAGGCCAGGACGCCGTGAAGGATGTTGCCGATCAGGTCGCCGTTCATGGCGCAAAGCTACGATGCCGCACCACGACGGGCGACAGGGCGTGGGTGCTCTTGGCGCGTGCGCCTGGCGCGGCTCGCTGTGCCTAGCGCGGCTCGCTGCGCCTGGCGCGGCTCGCTGCGCCTAGCGCGGCTCGCTGCGCCTAGCGCGGCTCGATGCGCAGGAGCCGGTCGTCCTGGGCCTGGGGAGAGCCGCGCCCGTCGCGGTTGCTCGTTCCCACGTAGACACGCCCGTCCGGGGCGACCGCGATCCCCCGCAGGCGCCCGTACGTCCCCTCGAACAGCTTCTCCTGCGCGCTGACGCTGCGCCCGTCGCTGGCGAGGGTGAGGCGATAGAGGGCGCTCCCCTTGAGCGTGGTAAAGAGGAGGCTTCCGCGCCACGCCGGGATGAGCGCCGCGTCGTAGTACACCACGCCGGCCGGGGCGATGGTGGGCGTCCACGTCGCCAGCGGCTCGACGACGTTGTTGGCAGTGCAGAACGCACGCTCGTTAGGGCCCGCGTCGCCGTCGCACATCCCGCGCACGTCGGGCCAGCCGTAGTTGCGCCCTCCCTCGATGCGGTTCACCTCGTCGTTGTCGCTCGGGCCGTGCTCGGTGGCGTACAGTGCACCGCCAGGTGCAAACACGAGCCCCTGCGGGTTGCGATGCCCCATGGTGTAGACGTAGCCGCCGAGGGAGTTGCCGGGGGCCGGGGCGCCGTCCAGCGTCAGGCGCAGGATCTTCCCGCCCAGCGACGCGCGGTCCTGGGGGAGGGCGGTGTTGGAGGCGTCGCCCATCGTCACGTACAGCAGGCGGTCGGGGCCGACGGCGAGGCGCGCGCCGTTGTGCACCGAGCTCCCCGGCAGGTTGTCGAGCAGCGTCTCGGGCGCACCTAACGACGACCCGTTCCATCGCATCCGCACCACGCGATTGCGCACCCCGTTGGCCCCCTGGTAGGTGTGCGCCGCGAACACATACGGCTGCGTGGCCCAGTCCGGGTGGAAGGCGAGCCCCATCAGCCCCCCCTCGCCGTTCTCGCTCACCGTCAACGTCCCTGCGCGGGTGGCGGCGCCAGTCGAGGGATTCACGCGCGTGATGGTCCCCGGTCGCTCGCTGATCCACAGCGCGCCATCCGGCCCCCACGCCACCTCCCAGATCGTGTCGAATCCCCCGGCCACCGTCGTCACCGCCAGTTGATCGGCGGTTGGGGGAGGGCCGCCGTTGGCGGGGCAGCAGTCGGTGGCCTTGTCGCTGCCGCACGCCGTGACCGCGAGCAGGGCGACCAAGGCGACCGAGGCGACCCGTGCGTGCGCCGCCATCACCCGGACCGGAGAGGTGAGCCCGGTAAAGGCGCGCGTCGATCTCCGCCGCGCGGCGGTCTCATGTCCTTCCCGACTACCGACCATCCCCATTTCGCGCCTCACTGACTCGACTGCATCCTTAGCACCGGCTGGCGGGTACAAGTTCCGCGATGCGTCCGCCCGCGGCGGTGACCGGGCACACGCCCTCGGGTCGTCAGCGCCGTCGATGCACCTGCGGCTGGTTTCTCCTGACTCTTCTTCGCGCGCTCCGAGTGCTTCCCCACCGTGGTGTTGCGGCGTCAGCGCACTGTGCGCCGCGCGCCTGTTCCCGCTTCCGCACACGTCGTCGCGCGGGGGCCTCTTCGCGCACGCGCAGGTTGGCGCTTGCCAGCGCGATCGCCCTGTCCGCCACATCGGCGTGCTCGGTGATCAACCCGCCGCCGCTCGTTCCAAGCCGCGCGGATTCGGCGCTGGCGCGCGCGGTGCTCGACGAGGCGCTCAGCTCCTACTGGCGACACGAACTCCCGCGCAACCACGAACTCGCCCTCGCCAACGGACTCGGCCTGGCACTCCTCCCCGACTTCACATCGCAAGGACGCAAGGCCGACTTGCGCACGGCGCAATCGGTGACGACCGCCCTCGACCGGGTCAACGTCGCCGCGCTCTCGCAGGGCGACTACCTCAACGCGCTGGCGCTGCGTTGGGAGATGGACGCGCAGGCGGAGGCGGTCGCGTTCTCCAGCGCCGACTTTTCCTTCCTGTCCCCCGCGACCTCGCCGGTTCGCACGCTGGCCGAGATCTACCGCCTGCAGCCGATGGCCTCACCGGCGGGCGCGGAGCGGTACCTCTACTTCGTGGAGGCGATGACCTTCGTCCTCGACCGCATGAAGGTGGCGCTCGAGGAGCGCCGCACACGCGGCTACGTCGCGCCGCGCGAGACGGTGGAATCGGCGCTGGCGTTCTATCGCACCCTCCGCGCGTTAGGCACGGACGGGCCGTGGGCCCTGTCGCCCGAGCGACTGGCGCCGTTCGACAGCGCGAGTCGCCAGGCCATCGTGCAGGAGGTCACGCGCACGCTGACGCAGCGCGTCTATCCGGCGCTCGACGACTTCGTCGCCTACCTCGACACGGCCTATCGCCCGGTGGCCTCGAGCCGGGCCGGGCTCTGGCAGTATCCGGGGGGAAAGGAGCTGTATCGCCACCTGCTGCGCCGTCATTCCTCCCTGGACGTCCCGCCCGAGGACGCGCACCGCCTGGGGCTGGGCGAGCTGCGACGCATCGACTCGACGCTGGCACTGCTCCGGCAACGACAGCACTGGAACCCCAGTGCGCGCGCCTTCCAGGATTCGTTGCGCCTGGCGATGAGGGCCCCGTCGTCGCTCGACGCCGTGCGCAACCAGATCGACGCGCACCTGCGGCGCCTCGAGCCGGGGCTGGAGGCGCAGTTCGCCGAAGCGCCGGCGCGCGACGCGATCATCCGCGCCGCCACGCCGTCCGAGGCGCTCCTCTTCCCCGACGGGACCTACCGGCCGGCGAGCCTCGCCTCCGACGTGGGCGAGTTGCTGCTGACGGAACGTTGGCGGACCCCGGCCTTCCAGTCGGTCCTGGCGTCGCGCACCTATCGGGCCCTCGTTCCCGGACGCCACCTCGAGGCGGCGATGACGCGCGGGAATCCCGCCGTTCCGCCCCTTCGCCGGCAGCTCGAGACCCCCGGCTACGCCGAGGGGTGGGCGCAGTACGCGGCGTCGCTCGCCGGGGAGATGGGGATGTATGCCGCGCCGCTCGACGCGTACGGACGCCTGCTGGACGAGGGGGCGTCGATCGCGTACCTCGTCACCGACACGGGGATCCACTACCTGGGGTGGACGCTGCCGCAGGCGCGCGCGGTGCTGGGGCGTTATGTCCTGGCCTCCGACGCCGTGCTCGATTCGCTCATCGTCGAGCGGGTGATCAACGATCCGGGGCGTGCGGGGGCAGGGGCATTGGGCGCGCGCGAGGTCGCTGCCATGCGCGCCTGGATGCAGGGCGAGCAGGGGAAGGACTTCTCCGCGCCGGCCTGGCACCACGAGATCCTGTCGTTAGGCGAGCTCCCGCTCCCCATCGTCGGGAGCCACCTGGAGTGGTGGCTCTACGACACCGCACGCCAGCGCGCCAAGGCCGCGGCCGAGAAGGCGGCGGCCGAGAAGGCGGCGGCCGACACGGCGGCATCCGGCAAGAAGGCGCCTGCGCCGAAGAAGAAGCCCGGCGCACCTCCCGCATCCTCCTAGTCGAACGACGCCACGACCTGCGCGCCGGCGTCGCGCAGGAGGCGCATCGCCTTGTCGTAGTCGTCGTGCACGGCGAGGACGACCAGGTCACCGTCGCGCATCTCCCCGAGCGCCAGCTGCAACGCTTCCTCCTCGGAGTCGGCGCGCCGCAGCGTCGACTCGCGCGCCCCCTCGCCCAGGAAGGCCTGCGCCAGGCGCTCGCGCGTCTCGAACGCCGGGCGTCCGCGGCGGTATTTCGGCATCTCCTTGAGGATCACGACCTCCGGCTCCTCGCACCACACGGCCGCCGCCATGTCCACCAGGGCGCGCTCGTCGCGATCTCCCGCCTGCCCCACGACCACGAGGCGGCGACGCGCGAAGATCGGCGACAACGCCTCCCAGATCGCGTTCCACCCATCGGGGTTGTGCACGAAGTCGACGACGACGCGGGCCCCGCGATAGCGCAGGAGCGAGAGGCGCCCGGGGTTGTCCTCCGGGCGCTGGCCAAAGCGGTGCGCCACCGCGCGGATGTGCGCCGGCGTGACGCCCATCGCCAGCGCGGCGGCGCTCGCCGCCAGCAGGTTGGCGATGTTGTGCATCGCCGCCCCGCCCAGCGTCATCGGCATGTCGGGGGCCATGCCTAACGGGATCTCACCCTCGGGGGTGAGGATGAGCATCTCCCCCTCGCGATGGACGCACGCGGTCCCGCCGCGCGCCACGTGCGGGAGGACGACCGGGTTGCGCACGCTGAGCGCGAAGAGCATGACGCGATGTGACAGCGCGCCCGGGCGCGCCATGCGCCCCATCAACACCTCGTCATCCGCGTTGAGGACCAGCGTTCCGCCGGGGACGAGGGCGCGCGTGACCACGAGCTTGGCGTCGGCGAGTCGCTCCAGGGTGTGCACCCCGTACTCCCCCATGTGGTCGGCGGTGATGCGCGTGACGACGGCCACGTTGCAGCGGTCGATCGCCACCCCGCGGCGCAGCATTCCCCCGCGCGCCGTCTCCAGCACGGCGGCGCTGACCCGTCGGTCGCGCAGCACCAGGCGCGCCCCCACCGGCCCCGAATAGTCGCCGTGGTCGACCATCGCGTCGTCGCACCAGACGCCGTCGGTCGAGGTGAGCCCCGCCACGTGCCCCGCCTCGCGCAGCATCGCCGCCAGCAGCCGTGTGGTCGTGGTCTTTCCGTTGGAGCCGGTGACGAGGGCGACCGGGATGTCATGCACCG
>JAXLXW010000026.1:0-11005 GCA_046327755.1 Gemmatimonadaceae bacterium | reverse complement strand
AGACGATCCTGAACAAGCTCACCAAGGTCTCTGGGCTGCGCGTGGTCCCGCGCTCGGTGGTCTTCCGCTACAAGCGGCGCGAAGTCGACATCCCGATCGTGGCGACTGAACTGCGGGTGCGCGCCCTCGTGACCGGGCGGGTGCGCCAGCGCGGGCAGACGCTGCACGTGAGCGCCGAGCTCACGGATGCAATCAGCGAGTCGCAGCTGTGGGGGGACCGCATCTCGCGCTCGGCCGAGGACATCTTCGCCGTGCAGGAGGAGATCGCCGGCGAGATCGTGAAGTCGCTCCGGTTGCGGCTGTCGGCCGAGGAACGGCTGGAGCTGGTGCGGCGCTACACCGAGGACTCGGTGGCGTACCGCGCCTACCTGCGCGGGCGCTACCAGTGGAACAAGCGCACGCGCGACGGCTTCCTCAAGGCGATCGCGCACTTCCAGGAGGCGATCGACCGCGACCCCTCGTACGCCCTCGCCTACGCGGGGCTGGGCGATGCGTACAACGTCCTGGGCTACTACAACTACCTGCCGCCGCGCGAGGCGTATCCCAAGGCCAAGGCGGCGGCGACCCGCGCGCTGGAGATCGATGAGTCGCTGGCCCAGGCGCACGCCTCGTTAGGGTACACGCGCCTCTTCTACGACTGGGACTGGGCGGGGGCGGAAGCGTCGTTCACGCGCGCGATCGAGCTCGACCCGACCTATGCGAGTGCGCACCAGT
This sequence comes from Gemmatimonadaceae bacterium, assembly GCA_046327755.1. Taxonomy (GTDB): domain Bacteria; phylum Gemmatimonadota; class Gemmatimonadetes; order Gemmatimonadales; family Gemmatimonadaceae; genus SCN-70-22. The sequence goes on along the minus strand of JAXLXW010000026.1, from coordinate 10,291 downwards.
GGTACGCGTGGTGCCTGCTCGTGATGCGCCGGATGGACGAGATGATCGAGGCGATGCGGACCGCATTGCAGCTGGATCCGCTCTCGCTCATCATCAACGCGCACATGGGCTATGCCCTGTTCTGGGCCGGGCGCTTCGACGAGGCGCTCGACCAGCTGGCTCGCACGCAGGCGCTCGATCCCAACTTCGCCCTCACGTATTGGCCGATGGGCGCCGTGCACATCTGGCAGGGGCGGCACGAAGAGGCGGTCGCCGACTTCCAGCGCCTGGTCGACCTCACCGATGGCGCTTCGGGGCTCGGCTACCTGGGGATCACCGCCGGCGTGGGCGGGCACCCCGACGTCGCCCGCGAGGCACTGCGACGCATTGAGGCGCGCGCGCAAACGCAGTATGTGTCACCATTGGATCGCGCCATCTGTCACGTCGGCGTCGGGGAGCACGAGGAAGCGTTCCGCTGGCTCACGCGTGCGGTCGATGACCGGGTGAGCGACCTCGTGCGTCTCTACAGCCTGCCGTGGCCGGCGGAGATGCGCGCCGACCCGCGCTTCGAGTCGGTCGCGCGTCAGGTCGGGATCGCGCAGTAGAGGCCAGCGAGGCCAGCGGAGCGAGGCTGGCCAACTGGCGACTGGGCGCTGACGCGCCGCCGCGCCGGCGCGCCAGGCGCAAGGGCGGCGCCGGACGCGACCGTACGGTCCCGTGTGAGGGACTCCCCGGCAACGTCACATCACCGCGTCTGTTGGGAAACGAGGGGGTTCGCCCACTCGTCCTACTAGCACCCGCATGTCCACCGATTCGCACCTCATCCCCGGCGCCGTTGGCGCCGACGCGCCCGCGTGCGCCGAAGCGCGGGAGATGGTCGTGCGCGCCGATCAGGAGGAGCGTGCGGGGCGTCGCGCGGTGGCACGCTCGCTGTACGAGCAGGCCGTCCACTGTCGCGAGACGGGGCTGGAGCCGGCGGTGGTCATCGATGCCCTGTGCGGGATCGCGCGCACGTGGCAAACGGATGGCGAGTCCGATGCGGCGCTCGACGTCCTCGAGGTCGCGCAGTTCGTCGCCTCGGCCTGCGGTCTCGACGCCGCGCTGGGGCGTGCGCTCAACATTCGCGCCGTGATCCTCTGGCAGCGCGGTGACTACGACGCGGCCGACCGCCTGTACCTCGAGGCCGGCGCCTGCGGGATGCGCGGCGGCGACATGCGGCTGACGGCGATGACGGCGCAGAACCGCGGGATCATCGCCAACGTGCGCGGCGACATCACGCGCGCCATGTCGCACTACCGCGAGTGCATCGCGGCATATCAGCGCTTGGGGATGTGGCGCGAGGTGAGCGGGGCGCTCAACAACCTCGGGATGCTGCACACCGACCTCGGCGAGTGGGATTCGGCCGCGGCGGCGTACCGCGAGGCGTCGATCCTCGCCGAGCGTGAGGGGAACCGCGCGGCACTGCTCGTCCTGATGGGGAACCAGGCCGAGCTCGCCCTGGCGCAGGGGCGCATCGCCGACGCGGAGGAGGTCTGCCGCCGCGCGCTCCCCATGGCGCGCGAGATGGGAGACGCCCGCGCCGAGGCCGAGCTGCGCAAGCACATGGGAGTCATCGCCCGAGAGCGCGATGACGCGGCCGCTGCCGAGCAGGAGTTTTCGTTAGGCGCGGCACTCGCGTCGCTGCGGCAGGACGTGCTGCTGCAGGCCGAGCTGTCGCGCGAGCACGCGGAGCTCCTGTCGCGCCTGGGACGCTACCGCGAGACGGTGCAGGCGCTCAACCGTGCCCACCAGCTCTTCGGGCAGCTGCGCGCGCGCCGCGCCCTCGCCGACCTCGATCGCCGACAGACGCGCCTCGAGGTCGGCTTCCTCGAGGTGGTGCGGGAATGGGGTGAATCGATCGAATCGAAGGATGCGTACACGCAGGGGCACTGCATGCGCGTCGCCGACCTCGCGTGCGCGCTGGCGCGGCGCGCAGGCTTCGACGAACGGCGCATGTTCTGGTTCCGCGTCGGCGCGCTCCTCCACGACGTGGGGAAAATCGACATCCCGGCCGAGATCCTCAACAAACCCGGGCGCCTAACGGCCGAGGAGTGGGCGCTGATGCGCTCGCACCCCGAGGCGGGGGTCGAGCTGCTCAAGGGGATCGACTTCCCCGAGGACGTGATCCCCATCGTCCTCTCGCACCACGAGAAGTGGGACGGTACCGGCTATCCGCACGGGCTGGCGCGCGAGGGGATACCGCTGGTGGCGCGCATCCTGGGATTGGCGGATGTCTACGACGCGCTCACCACGGCCCGCAGCTACAAGCCGGGGCTCCCGCACGCGCAGGCCATTGCGATCATCCGTGGCGACGCGGGTTCCCACTTCGACCCGTCGCTGGTGCCGCTGTTCGAGCGCGTGCTGGACGAGCGGAACGCCGGCGAGTCGCTCTAGAGGGCTTCGTGCGGCGCGTCGGGCGCTGGCGTGGGCGCGGGTGTGGGTGATGCCGTCGACGCGGGCGTCGGCGCGTGCACCATGAAGGCACCGCCTAACGTCACGACGGCGGCGACCCAGAACGGGACGCGCAACCCGGCGACCGCCGCTATCCCGCTCGCGGCCACCGGCCCCACGACGCGCCCCAGCGACGACACCCCCTGAAAGAGCCCCAGCACCGCGCCACGTTCGCTTGGCCCCGCGGTGCGCGTGACCAGGTTGCTTACGCTCGGCGAGAAGAGCGCGCTCCCCAGGCCGTAGAGCGCCATCGGGGCGAGCGCGACCCACACGGTGGGGGAGAAGGGGATGAAGATGAGCGCCGTCCCCACGCACAGTGCGCCGATCCTCGCCAGGCGCTCCGGCCCGAAGCGCGCGGTGAGGCGCCCGATCAACCCGCCCTGCACCGTCACCGCGAGGACGCCGATGACGGCGAAGACGAAGCCCAGGTTGCGCGGGCTCACGCCGAGCGACTCCGCGGCCCACAGGGAGAACGTCCCCTGCAGCATCGACACGGCGCCGACGACGATGAGTGTCATGGAAAGCAGCTGACGGAGCGCCGGGCGCGAGACGAGGCGCCACTGGATCCCGCGCGGCTGCGACTGGGCAATGGCGCGATGCTCGGGGCCGTGGCTCTCGGCGAGGGCGGCGAGCGTGGCGAGGAAGGCGAGCGCCGACATCCCCGCCGCCGACATCGCGACGCGCGACAGGTTGGCGGTGGCGGCGTCGCTCCCGCCCAGCATCCCGCCTAACGCCGGGCCGAGGATGAAGCCGAGCCCGAAGGCGGCGCCGAGCATGCCGAGCGCCTTGGGACGCTCGGCGTCCGGGGTGATGTCGGCGACGTAGGCGTAGGCGATGGAGATGTTCCCCGCCGCCAGCCCAGACACAAGGCGCGACACCGCCAGCGTCCACGGGTCGCCGGCGAAGGCGAGCGCAAAGTTGGCGATCGCGTTCGCCGCCAGCGTGGCGAGGAGGATGGGGCGGCGCCCCATGCGGTCGCTCAGCGACCCCCAGAGCGGGGCGCCGAAGAGCTGGCCGCACGAGTACAGCCCGAAGATCAGGATCACCAGCGACGGGGCGATCCCCAGGTGCTCCGCGTAGAACGGGAGCACCGGGACGATCATCCCGAACCCGACCAGGTCCAGGAAGACGATGAAGAAGAGCGTCGCCATTTGCGCGACGTCAGGACACCGTCTTCACGCTCGAGGGCGGCACGTAGACCGGCGGCAGCCCCAGTTCCTGCAGCAACGCGTTGAGCTTCTTGATCTCGTTGACCTCGAGCTGCTGCAGGCGTTGCAGCTGTACATCCACCTTGCCGCCCAGGTCGTCGAGGATCTCGCCGTGCTGCTTGGTGGGGGCGGCGTCCTGCCCCAGCACCTGCGAGTTGAGCGACAGCATCATGTTGTACAGCTTGATGGGGAAGTGCAGCGTGGCCTGGTCGTCGTGGTTGTACCAGTCGACGAGTTCGGTCCGCACCACCTCGAGCTGGTCGCGCACCGGCTTGGCGGCGTCCTTCACGCGCTGCGCGTACGCCTGGTCGGCCGACTGCTGCACGCGCACGTCGATCTGCCCCTGCAGGTCCTCGATGCGGGCGAAGGCGTTGGCGATGTCGTCGATGCGTCCGCGCACCTTCATCCCCAGATCAAAGGTGCGCTGCAGGTCGGCGGTCGTGGCCTGCAGGCGCGGGTCGAGCTTGACGGTGAAGGGGCGCGACAGCGTGTCCTTCCCCGCGATGAGTCGCACCGTGTACGTCCCGGGGACGACGCTGGGGCCGGAGAGCGTCCCCATGTCGTTCGTGACGGTCTTGATCTCCTTCGCGTTCGGGTACCGCAGGTTCCAGAAGAAGCGGTTGCTCCCCACCCGCGTGCTCACGATCGAGTCGGCGGCAAAATAGGCGAGCGAGTCGGGGGCCGGCTTGGCCGTGCTGTCCTTCCTGGTGGCGCTGGAGAAGGCGCGCATCACGGTCCCGCGTGCGTCGACGAACTGGATGGTGAGCTTCTCCGTGGGCGCCTTGCCGACCCAGTAGTCGACGAGGACGCCGTCATACGGATTCTCCCCCGCGCCCCCGCCGCGCCCACCCCGGCCGCCGCCGAAGCGCCAGGCATCGCTCGGCTGGAAGAGGTGCAGCGACTTGGCGGTCACCGAATCGTGCAACTGACGGAGCATGCCGATGTCGTCGAGCGACCAGAACGAACGGCCGTGCGTGGCGACGACGAGGTCGTTCTCGTGCACGCGCAGGTCGCGCACGCTCACGCGCGGGAGGTTGAGTTGCAGCGTCTCCCACGCGGCGCCGTCGTTGAACGAGACGTAGACGCCGGTCTCGGTGGCGGCGAAGAGCAGCCCGCGACGCATCGGGTCCTCGCGGATGGAGCGAGCATACGCCCCCATCGGGATCCCGGTGTCGATGCGCGTCCAGCTCTTGCCGTAGTCCGTCGTCTTGTAGAAGTACGGGCGGAAGTCGTCGAGCTGGTAGCGCGTGGCGGAGAGGTAGGCAACGGCCGGGTCGTGCGGCGACGGCTCGATTCCCGTGATGCGCGTGTGCTTCACCATCCCCTTGGGGGTGACTTCGCTCCACGACGCGCCGCCATCGCGCGACAGGTGCACGCGGCCGTCGTCCGAGCCGGTCCACAGGTTCCCCTTGGCCTTCGGCGACTCGGCGAAGGCGTAGATCGTCGCGTACCACTCCGTCCCCGTCATGTCCTTGTGGACCGGACCGCCGGACGGGCCTAACGAGGCCGGGTCGGCGTACGTGAGGTCCGGGGAGATCTTCTCCCAGCTTCGTCCTTCGTTGGTCGACTTCCAGACGTTCTGCGAGGTGGCGTAGAGGATGCTGGGGTCATGCGGCGAGAGGAGGACCGGGAAGGTCCACTGGAAGCGGTTCGGGACGTCCTTGACCGCCCAGCCGTCGTAGTTGTTGAGCCAGACGGCGATGTCGCGCGACTCCTCGGTGCGCTTGTCGTGCCGCATCAGCATCCCGGTGTAGCAGCCGCCGTAGGTGATGTTCGGGTTGCGCGGATCGACCGCGATGTGCGCGTTCTCGCACCCGGCCACCGGCCACCAGTCGCGCTCCGTGATGGCGCCCTGGTCCGAGCGCGACGCGATCGAGACGGTGCTGTTGTCCTGCTGCGCGCCGTAGAGGCGATACGGCCACTGGTTGTCGGTGATGACGTGGTAGAACTGCGCGGTGGGCTGGTTCATGATGGACGACCAGCTCTTCCCGCCATCCTGTGAGACGGTGGCGCCGCCGTCGTTGCCGTTGATGAGGCGATTGGGGTCCTTGGGATCGACCCACATGATGTGCGTGTCGCCGTGCGGGACGCGGACGCGCGAGAACGACTTGCCGCCGTCGATCGAGCGCCAGACCTGCAGGTTCATCACGTAGACGGTGTTTTCGTTCGTGGGGTCGGCGGTGACCGCGGAGTAGTACCACGGGCGCACCTGGAACTTCTGCTCGCCATTCGTGCGCATCCACGTGGCGCCGGCGTCGTCCGACCGGAAGATCCCGCCCAGCGTGTCCTTCGCCTCCACCGACGCGAAGATGCGGCGCGGGTTGGCCGGCGATACGGCGACGCCGATCTTGCCTAACGGCGCCTTCGGCATCCCGGGGTTGGTCGAGAGGTCGGTCCAGGTGTCGCCGCCGTCGGTCGTCTTCCACAGCCCGCTCTTGCCGCCACCGGCCTCCATCCCCCACGGTGAGCGCTGGAACTTCCACATCGACGCGTAGAGGATGCGCGGGTTGGACGGATCCATCGACAGGTCGGTGGCCCCGGTGGAGTCGTCGAGGAAGAGGATCTTCTTCCACGACTTCCCGCCGTCCATCGTGCGAAAGACGCCGCGCTCCGCGTTGGGGCCAAAGGCGTGCCCGATCGCCGCCACGTAGGCGACGTCAGGGTTGTTGGGGTGCACGCGGATTGCCGTCACCTGGTGCGTCTCGACGAGGCCGAGGTGCTGCCAGGTCTCGCCGGCGTCGGTGGAGCGATAGACGCCGGTGCCGTAGGTGAGGTCCTCGCGCAGCTGCGACTCGCCCGTCCCGACGTAGATGACGTTGGGGTCGGATGGGGCGACGGTCACCGCCCCTACCGACGAAATGTCGGTCTTGCCGTCGGTGATGTTGTCCCACGTCATCCCGGCGTTGGCCGTCTTCCAGACGCCGCCGTTCACCGCCCCCATGTAGTAGACGAGCGGCTTGGTGGGATCACCCGCTACCGCATCGACACGCCCGCCGCGGAACGGCCCCACGAGGCGCCAGCGCAGCGCCTTGAACGCCTTGTTGGTGGCGGTCGGGTCGGAGTAGAGGCGCGGGTTGTAGGCGGGGGCGGTGGCCGACATGGCGAGTGGCGTGGCCCCCTTGGCGGCGCGCTGTGCTCCGGCCGTGGCGGGGGCGAGCGTCGTGGCGAGCGTGGCCGCGAGCGCAGCAGACGACGCGGCGGCGGTGACGAGCGAACGGAAGACGGACATCTGGCGGTCGGATGGAGTCTCGCGCGCCGCCAGGCGCGGGGCGCGAACCGCCGTCGTGCCGACGGCGATCGGCGTATGCTCGGGGGAGACAGAGGGCCACGCAAGGGCGATTCGCGCGACTGTCAGTCCGCGAGGTTCGCATGGCTGCTCCCCCCTTGGGATGTCGTTTCCCTCCTGTAAGTTCTGGACAGGCTCAGCCCCATCTGCTGCACGCCGTTCAGGTCCCGACCCGACTACCCGCCACGAATGACCGCCGACCTGCAGCGCAGTCTCGAAAAGCTCGAAGACGACCTCTGGTCGGCCGCCGACAACCTGCGCGCCAATTCCAAGCTCACCTCCAGCGATTATTTCATGCCCGTGCTGGGGGTGATTTTCCTGCGCCACGCGGCCAATCGGTTCGCGGCGGCCCAGGGCCAGATCGCCGAGGAGCAGGCGGCCGGGCGCATGCCGCGTCGACCGCTCGTCCCCGAGGACTTCGTGCGCCGGCGCGCCCTCTGGCTCCCCGAGGAGGCACGCTACGACGCGCTGATGCAGCGCGCCGCCTCCGACCCGGCCGGGCTCCCGTCGCTGGTCAACGCGGCGATGGAAGCGATCGAGGCGTCTTTCGAGCCGCTGCGCGGCGTTCTCCCAAAGGACTACGGAATCTTCGAGCCCAAGGTGCTCGAGGACCTGCTGCGCACCTTCGATTCGGAGGAGATCCGCCGAGCCACCGGCGACGTCTTCGGGCGCATCTACGAGTACTTCCTGGCCAAGTTCTCCATCCAGAAGGCGCACGACAACGGCGAGTTCTTCACCCCGTCGTCGCTGGTGCAGCTGATCGTGCACGTGATCGAGCCCGATCACGGGACGGTCTTCGACCCCGCCTGCGGTTCCGGGGGGATGTTCGTGCAGAGCTCGCACTTCATCGAAGAGGAGGGCGAGGACACCACTCGGCGTGTGACGTTCTACGGGCAGGAGAAGAACCCGGACACGATTCGCCTGGCCAAGATGAACCTCGCGGTGCACGGGCTGGACGGCCGCATCGCCGAGGCCATCACCTACTACAACGACGCGCATATCCTCGTAGGGAAGTGCGACTTCGTGATGGCCAATCCCCCCTTCAATGTGGATCTCGTCGACGCCGAGCAGGTGAAGGGAGACCCGCGCCTCCCGTTCGGGTTGCCGGGGGTGAACAAACAGAAGAAAGTCGGCAACGCCAACTACCTCTGGATCTCCTACTTCTGGAGCTACCTGAGCGCCGCGGGGCGCGCGGGCTTCGTGATGTCGTCACAGGCGTCGAGCGCGGGGCACGGCGAGAAAGAGGTGAGGCGCAAGCTGGTGGAGACGGGCGACGTGGACGTGATGATCTCCATCGGCTCCAACTTCTTCTACACGCGCACCGTCCCGTGCGAGCTCTGGTTCTTCGATCGCGGCAAGCCAGCCGAACGTCAGGGCCAGGTGCTGATGCTCGATGCGCGTGGGATCTTCAGGAAGGTGTCGCGCACCGTCAACGACTTCTCCCCTGAGCAGCTCAAGAACCTCTCGGCGATCGTCTGGCTGTATCGCGGGCAGCAGGAGCGCTACCTGTCATTGGTGCGCGAGTATCTCGCTCGCGTGTGCGAGGCGGGTACAGAGGTCGGCTCGGCGCTCGATGAAGTCGAGCGGTCGCTGGCGGAGGTGCGCCTGCGCGTGGATGTGTTGCTGACGGCGAGTGATGGAGTGACGCTGGCGCCAGACGTGCGCGAAAAGCTCACGGTGTCGGCGCGCGAATGGGCGGAGGCGCAGGGCGCGTACGCGAGCGATCGCGCGGTGCTGGTGCAGGCACTCGGCGACTTTGTGGAGCGCCATGGTACCGCGCTGCCGCAGGCAAATGCCGAACAGCATGCCGCCCACAAGGCCTTCGTCCCGATCGCCGAGCGGGTGCGCGGGCTGGAGCGGCAGGTAGGGCTCCTGTGCAAGCTGGCGTCGGGGGCGGTGGATGCGTGCGCCGCGGCGGTGGCCGACGAGCGGTCGCTGGCGGACGCGTTCGATCGCCGTGGTGTGGCGCGACTGGTGAAGGCGCTCGACGAGGTGCGACAGGGGGTGGCAGCGGCCCTCAACCGCGTGACGTACTTCCACGCGCAAGTCGAGTGGCTGCATCGGCGCTTTCCGGACGCCGAGTTGTGCGACGTCCCGGGATTGGTGAAGGCGGTGGGGCGCGAGGAGATCGAGGCGGCAGATTGGAGTCTGACGCCGGGGCGGTATGTGGGGGTGGCGCCGGAGCAGGTGGATGAGGAGTTCGATCTAGGCGCAGCTTTGTCGGACATTCGGAGGGAGCTGGCTCAACTCGATGCTGAGGCGATTTCTCTTGCGTCGAGGATCCAGGACAATCTCACGAGCGTGGGCGGCTGATGCGGCTGACGAGAGCGCCGATTCAGGATTTCTGCGCCGGCATCTATGACGGGCCCCACGCGACGCCAGCGGAATCCAGTCAAGGACCGGTCTTCCTTGGCATCAGGAACCTCACGCAAGGCGGCGAACTCGATCTGACGGAGATCAGGCACGTCTCTGAAGACGAATATCCGAAGTGGACGCGTAGAGTCGTGCCGCGCGACGGGGATGTGGTCTTTTCCTACGAAGCGACACTTCATCGGTACGCACTGATCCCCGATGGATTTCGCGGGTGTCTTGGGAGGAGAGTAGCGCTCGTGAGACCGAATCCGGAGAAACTCGATAGTCGATTTCTCCTCTACTATTTCTTGAGTCCCGCGTGGAGGCGAATTGTCGATTCCAATACCGTAACGGGCGCAACGGTCGTACGCCTGCCCATCGAACGTTTCCCCAGCTTCGAGATCGAACTTCCTGATCTGGGAAGTCAGCAGCGTATCGCTGAGGTGCTGTTCAACTACGACGACCTCATCGCCAACAACCAGCGCCGAATCACGCTCCTCGAAGAAGCCGCCCGCCAACTCTACCGCGAGTGGTTCGTGCGACTGCGGTTCCCGGGGGCGGAGCACACGGCGGTTGTCGATGGTTTGCCCGAGGGCTGGCTGGAGCGACCTCTCGGTGAGTGCGTCCGATTCCGATCTGGAGGGACACCGAACAAGGCGCGAGGCGACTATTGGGAAGGCGATATCCCGTGGGCGAGTTCGGGAGAGTTGACGCAGCTTCGGTTGCACGACACTGAATTGCACGTTTCTCCGGAAGGAGCAGATGTCGGAAGTCGCATGGTACCGGCCAATACGATCCTCGCTGTTGTGCGCGGGATGTCGCTGGCCCGCGAGTTCAGACTTTCGATGACCGCGCGGGAGATGGCGTTCAACCAGGACCTCAAGGCACTCATTTGCCAGGATGGCGTCGACCCATTCTTGCTCTTCTTCGCACTACTCGATCGCCGAGAGTACATCCGGGACCTCGCGACCGAGGC
>JAXLXW010000025.1:0-13722 GCA_046327755.1 Gemmatimonadaceae bacterium | reverse complement strand
GGAGTGGAATGGTTTGGTGGGAGTGGGGGGGAGGGGCGATCGTGGTGTTCGGGGGGGGCCCCCCGCGTCGCCGCCTCAACCGCCCCGCTCTTCTCCCGCGCCGCCGCCACCCGCTCCGACCGAATCGCGCTCCCCTCCCCGGGCTTCCACTCCTCCCCCTCCCCGCGCCGCACGCCGCCCAGGTCGACGATCGCAATCTCCGGCAGCACCCCGCCTCCCACGCGATCGGGGAGCGAGATGAGGCGATACGTCCCCTCGCGCGCCAGGACCCAGCTCTCGAGCGACGGCGTCGCGCTCCCGAGCACGGTCACGGCGCCGGCGTGGCGCGCCCGCACGATCGCCACGTCGCGGGCGTGATAGCGCGGCGTCTCGTTCTGCTTGTAGCTGGTCTCGTGCTCCTCATCGACGATGATCGCCCCCACGTCATCGAGCGGAGCGAAGATCGCCGAGCGGGCGCCGACGGCGATGCGCTTCTCGCCGCGCTTGAGGGCGCGCCAGGCGTCCAGCCGTTCGCCGTCACTCAGTGCGGAGTGGAGCACGGCGACGCGATCGCCGAAGACGCCGCGGAAGCGATCGACCGTCTGCGGGGTGAGGGCAATCTCGGGGACGAGGACAATCGCCGAGCGTTGCTGCTCGTTCACCAGGCGGCGCAGCACCTCGAGGTAGACGAGCGTCTTGCCGCTCCCCGTCACGCCGTGCAGGAGGAAGACGTCCCCTCCCTTCCCCGCGGTGATGCGGGCGATGGCGTCACGCTGCGCCGATGTAGGGGCGTGCGCCGGCGGCGGGGAGCCGGGGCGCGAGGCGAAGGGGTCGCGGTCGACGGCTTCGCGCAGCAGCTGCACGATGCCGCGCTTCACCAGCGCATCGATCACGGCCTCGGACACGCCGAGCCGCTCGACGATGTGCTCGACGCTCGCCCGTCCCCCGGAGGCCTCGAGGAGCTCGACCACCTCGCGCTGGCGCGGGGCGCGCTTGAAGAGCGTGTCGCGGGCCATGAGCGAGTCGAGCTGCTGCACCAAGGCGAGCGTGCGGCGCGTCTTGCCGGGGGGCGACGGGAGGTCGACGCCGGTGAGCGCGGCCGGGAGGGCGCTGCGCAGCGTCATGCCTAACGGGGCGACGTAGTGGTCGGCCAGCCAGTGGCAGGTGGCGACCAGCGAGGGGGAGAGCGCCGGTTCCGGGTCGGGGACGGCGGTCACCGCCTTGTACTTCACCCCTTCGACCGGAGCGACATCCGTGGCGACGACGATCCCCACATCCGCCTTGTTGCGCCACGGAACGACGACGCGGCTCCCGACAGCGATCGGGTGCGCGAAGTCGCGATCGACCGCATAGGAGAAGGTGCGGAAGAGCGGGACCGGGAGGGCGACGTCGACGAGGCGCGGCATGTCCGGCGTAAGCTACTTCGCCGCTCCAGCCCCCGAGCGCGCCGCGCCGGGACCGTCTAGCTTCCCCCCATGCCCGCGCCACGCCAACGCTCGCACATTCCCGCCTCCGGAAAGGCCAGGGCCAGCGGAACGTCGCTCGCCCAGCGGCTCGAGGCGCACGGCCTCATCATGCTGTACGACGGGCATTGCGGGCTGTGCAACGGGACGGTCCGCTGGCTCCTCAAGCGCGACCGCGAGGGGACGATGTGCTTTGCCCCGCTCACCTCGGCGGTGGGGCGCGAAGCGCTGGCCAAGCTCCCGTCGCTCGCCGGCGTCGATTCCGTCGTCCTCCTCCACAAGGAGGGGGCGTGGATCAAGTCGACGGCGATGCTGGAGATGCTTCGCTACGTGGGAGGGATCTGGAGCTTCGCGACCGTGGGCTACCTGCTCCCGCGGGGGCTGCGTGACGCGATCTACGACTTCGTCGCGAAGCGTCGCTACGGCTGGTTCGGGAAGTTGGACAGCTGCCCGGCGCCGCGCCCCGAGGATGCACCGCGTTTCCTGATGAAGGGGGCGTAGCCCGCGTTAGGCGCGCCGATCGCCCCGACGCCCGCCGCTCGGAACACCGGTCAGAACGACGTGACCGCCGCCGCCCCCGAGTGGCGCGAGAACCACGCCGTGCGCTGCTCGCCCGTCGTCCCGTTGTTGAGCAGGAAGTTGAGGAGCGCGTCGGCCAGCTCGAATCCGGTCTGGTAGCGATCGGCGGCCGGCTTGGCCAGGCAGCGCATCACGATCGCCGACAGCTCCATCGGGACGCGCGAGTCGACGACTTCGGGCGCGACGGGGGCCTCGTGCACCTGCTTGTAGCCGACGGAGTACGAGTCGGCGCCGTCAAACGGAGGAAAGCCGAGGAGCATTTCGTAGAGCATCACGCCCACGGCGTACAGGTCGCTGCGCCCGTCGACCATCTTCCCCATCGCCTGCTCGGGGGACATGTAGTGCGGCGTCCCCATGGCGCGCCCGCTGCGCGTGAGGCGTCCGTGGAATCGCGCGGTGGCGATGCCGAAGTCGGTGATCATCGCGTGCCCGTCTTCATCGAAGAGGATGTTGTCGGGCTTGATGTCGCGATGCACGACGCCACGGCGGTGCGCGTAGTCGAGCGCCGTGGCCACCTGCGCGCAGATCGTCGCCGAGGGGCCGGCAGGGACGGTCTTGTCGCGCACGAGGACGTCGGCGAGCGAGCCTCCCGCCATGTAGGGCATGACGAGGTAGACGAGTTCGTCGAGGTCGGCGAAGTCGAGGATGGGACAAATATGCGGATGCAGGAGCTGGCTCGACGCCTCGGCTTCACGCTTGAAGCGTTCGCGCATCTCCGCATCCTTGGCCAGGTGCGCGTGCAGCACCTTGATCACCAGCGGGCGATCGAGGGTGGCGTGCATCGCGTAGTAGACGTGCGCCATCCCGCCGCTCCCCATGCGACGGATGACGCGGTAGCGCGCCCCCGACACCTTGCGGAGGTTCGTGAGTTCGGAATCGGGCTGCTCGATGGGCGCCGCGCTGACCTCGGGAAGGTCGACATGGCAGCGCGTGCACTTGACGGCGCGCGTCCGGTTCCAGGTGCCGCAGTCAGGACAGAACACGGCTCAGGCTCCGAACTGCAGGCGGACGAAGTCGTACGGCGGCAACGGCTGGCTGTGCTCGATCGCCATCTCGGGGAGGCGCTCGCGCTCCTCGCTCACCGCATCACGGAAGCTTCCCCACTTCTCGCGCTCGACCAGGAACGACGCCTCGACGCTGCGCCCGTGCGCGTCCTGCTGCGGGGCGAAGGTCACGCACGCGCTCGCGCTGCGCTTCAGGAAGCGGAAGGAATCGAAGACCGTCGTCTCGAAGTCGGCGATGCGTCCCTCGCGCGTATCGGTCATCGCCGAACCGTCGGTCGCGTCCGTGGGAAGCGGGGCGACGCGAACACGCGTCATCACGCGATCGCCCAGGTCGCCCACCGCCTCGAGAAGCGTGGTGTAGTGCAGCTCCATCCAGTGCAGCAGCGACGAGCGGGACCGAAAGACCGTGCCGAACGGAGCGGGGATGACCGGCTGCACGCGGAACGCGTCCTCGACGATGCGGCGGTACTCGTCGATCGCATCGCGCGTGGCGGCAAGACGCTCGTACGGGGCGGAACGGACGATCGCGACGAGGTCCCGGAGGGGGACCGACTCCGTCCCCGTGATGCGCAGCGGTGCCGCGGCATCGTGGGTGACGACTCCAAAGAGCTGCAGCGCATCAGCGCCGATGGCGGGAGTACGGAGGCTGCGCGTGCGCGCCACGAGTTCCTCGTTGGACCTGCGTTGGGAAGGGACGTTCCCGACCGATTCGTTGGAGAGGCAACGACCCACTGTTGAGTATCGGCAGGAGGTCGCGTTCCGACAGGACATTCTGACCGAATGACGCCCCGTCAATGCCGTCTTTCGTTGCCCCGCTTTCGCGCGCCTCGCCGAGTCGCGGTGCGCGTTCGCCATGCGATGGTCAGACGATTCTCATGGCAGGGTCCGTCACATGGAACTTTCTGCCGAACAGAAACTGGTCGACCGCGAATTGAACGTGCGTGTGACGGCGTGCGAGAACGAGGGAAATCGCGGCGTGTGAGGCGGTGAAATCGCGTTGCGTGCGCGCGAGCGCAGGCGACGCGTACCTGAGAGTGTAGGCCTCGGCGCGGCGGGACTGAAGTGGGGCGATGGTCTGACCCCAAACCTGACACCTGGGGTCAGGTTGCGAACCTGACCCCAAACCTGACCCCGAACCTGACCCCGAACCCGACTCGGAGGGGCTAGAGTAATGCGCGAAGGTGGGTCACGCACGCCGCGCCGAGCCGGTCGGGGGCGTAGCCTCCCTCCAGGGCGCTCACCAATCGCCCCCCGCACCACGAGGTAGCGCGCGCGACGAGCTGGCGGGTCAGGGCGTCGACGTCGTCGAGCTCGAGGGTGAAGCCGCCCAGCGGGTCGCCGTTGAGGGAATCGAAGCCGGCGGAGACCAGGATGAGGTCGGGGACCCACGCGGTGGTCGCGGCGTCGATGGCGGCGGTGAGGGCGTCGACGTAGCGCCGGGCGGGGAGCCCCGCCGCCATGGGGACGTTCCAGACGGAGCGGTGCTTTCCCTTGTCGTCGGCGGCGCCGGTACCGGGGTACCACGGCCACTGGTGCATCGAGACGAAGTGGATGTCGGGCTCGTGCTCGACCAGCGCCTGCGTCCCGTTGCCGTGGTGCACGTCCCAGTCGACGATGAGGACGCGCTGCGCCCCGTGGCGCTGCCGCGCGTAGTGCGCGGCGATGGCGACGTTGCCGAAGAGGCAGAAGCCCATCGCCCGCGCGCGCAGCGCGTGATGACCGGGTGGGCGCACGGCGGCGAACGCGCGCAGCGCGCGACCGTCGAAGGCCATGTCGACGCCGTCGAGCACCGCGCCACAGGCGGCGCGCGCCGCGTCCCAGGAGCCCTCGCTGGCCACGGTGTCGGCGTCGAGGCGCCCTCCCCCGTTGGCGACCACGGTCTCGACGTGCGCGACGTACGCCGGGTCATGGGCGATGGCGAGTTCCTCGGCGGTGGCGTGCCGCGACTCGACGTGCTCGAGCGCCTGGTAGAGATCGAAGTCGTTACGCAGGGCGCGCGGAATGGCGCGCAGGCGACCGACATGCTCGGGATGATTCCACCCGGTGTCGTGGCGGCCGCAGTCGGCGTGGCTGATGTAGGCGACGGTCATCGGGCTCCGCGAAGTCGGCGAGACGACCACTCGGCGAGAAGTGCGAGGACGAAGGTGCCGAACAATAGCGTGTCCCACGGGAGCGAGGCGCCGGTACGCGCGATCCCCGCGTTGACGGGGCTCGGCGGGCCAAGCGCGTCGACGAGGGCGGCGTACGGCGCCTCGTCGACCACAGGCACATCCGCCAGCTGCACTGTCGGCGCGTACGCAACCGATGACACGAGCGACGACCACCAGGCGCGATGCGCCGCAGGGGCCTCGTCATCGCCCGCCATGCGCCAGCGCCACGTGTCGTCGTAGCCGACGACGATGATGCGACCGGCCTCGACGCGTGCCGCGACGACGCGCGCTTCGCGCCCGGTGCGGTCGAGGACGACGGCGTGGCGGTCGATCGCAGTGAGCGCGACGCCGTCGAGCGCGCGACGCGGAGCCTCAGACGCGAAGGCACCGAGGCGTGCGGCGACGGTCTCCCCGCGGCGGGCGGGGAGGAGCGATGCGAGGGCAGGAATGGACGCAGCGGCGCGCGCGACGATGACGCCGCCGCCACTGCGGGCGAAGCGGGCGATCGCGGCGGCGTTTGGCGCGGCGGTGCTGTCGAGCGCGATGACGGCCGCGTAGTGTGCAGTGTCGATCGGCACAGTCGCTCCCTGGCTGACGTCGGCGTTGGGGGCGACGCGGAAGCGGGCGTCGACCCGCCACCCCGCTTCCTCCAGTGCGGCGGTGACGAACTTCCCTTCCCACCCGGCGTTGGCGAAGACAAGCACCGGCCGCAGGATGAGCGAGTCGCGCGCGGCGCTCATGGCTTCGCCGGCGGCGCTCTGCGCGTGCACCGGGCCGTCGATCGTGGCATCGATGGAACGGATCCCTGTGGAGGCGACCGCGGCGGAATCGAGCGTCCCCGCGGCGTCGCGCACGGTGAGTGTCGCACCGGGCGAGGCGAGGGCGGTGATGCGTGCGCGGCCGCGCGGGTCGGCGACCGGTTCGACGACGCTCGCGAGGGCCGCGGTTGCAGCTGACGCCGGGCGTCGCCAGGTGAGGGGAGACCCAGCGGCGGCGATGGCGCGCGCCCACTCGCGCTCGCGACGGCCGGGGAGCGAGTCGACGGTGAGGTCGAGCGGTGATGGGTCGGCGTCGGTGGCGCGGGCGAGCGCCTGGGGGAGGGCGCGGGTCGTGACGACCGCGTTGACGGGAGCCCCGCCGTCACTGCCTGCGGCGGGGCTCCACGCACGCCAGAGGAGCGCGCCTAACGCCATCAACGCCACGGCACGCGCGAACGACTCAACGCGTGAGGGCATAGACCACCAGGTTCACGGCGAAGCGCGTGTTGTCCACCGAGAAGAATCGCTTGTTGTCGGGGTGGTAGTTCCACTCCGACGAGTAGTCCTTGTTGCTGTAGAGCACCGCGATGCGGTCGCCGCGCAGTGCCGCCATGAGATACGGGTGGACGAGGTTGTCGCCCCACCCATTCAGCTCGTGCGAGGTGTTGGGCGGGCCGTCCTCGAAGCGGAAGAACGTGGAGTAGATGGCGTGCGTGTTGGGGAGCTTGGCCAGTTTTCCCGCGACCGATTGCAGTGCCTCGGTCGCGGTCTTGTGGAACATCCCGTCGATGTCGTGGTTGTGGTCGTCGACGAAGAGGAGGCCGCCGCGGTCGAGGTAGCGCTCGAGCATGCGCCGCTCCTGCGCCGTGAATCGCACCGGGAGGTGCCCCGTCAGGTACAGCAACGGGTACTGCAGCACCGCCTCCGAGCCTAACGGGACGACGACGCCGGCCGGCGCCACGTCGATCTCCGTGTAGCGCGCCACCGAGTCGATGATGTTGGCCGGGACGAGCGGCGCCGAGTCCCAGTCGCCCGACTCGTACTGGGCGGTGGCGAAGGTGAACGCGCTGACGCGGTTCGTCATCGCACCCCTCCCCACGCTGGGAGCGAGTCGCGGGCGACCATCGCGTCGTCGAGGGCGCGTCGCGCGCGCAGAAGCGCGGCGGTCGCGTCGCGGGCGCTGCGGAGGTCGGCGATGGCCGCCTCGAGCGCGGCGGCAGCAGTCGGGCGTGCATCGGCCACCGCCAGGCGCAAGACGATCAACGAGTCGACCGCCGCGGCGCCGTCGCGCGGGAGGAGGGCGAGTGCGCGAGCGAAGCGCTGCAGCTGCGGCGCCCGCGCCCCGTCGGGCGAGAGGCGCGGGGTGCGCGCGGCTGGATCCCCCTTGTCCTTCCCCGCCAGGCGCACGCGGGCAAGGTCGACCACGACCCGAGGCGGCGCCCCACGCAGGTACAGTCGCTCGGCGGCGCGGGCGCGCTGGATCGCGGCGAGCGCGGCGTACATCGGCTTGATGGCCCGCTGCGGCTCGCCGCCGTCGAGCGCGCGCCCCGCGTCCCACATGGCGTTGTAGGCCTCGAGCATCGGGCGGTTGATCGCCACGACCGGCGTCTCGTCGTGCTCGAAGTCGATGGCATTGCCGGCTCCCTGCGTGGCGCGCTCGGCGGCCTGGAGGACCTGCTCGGGGGTGAGCGGGGCGTCGCCTAACGGTTCGGTGTCGGCGTGGCCGTGGCCGTCGCCATGGAAGTGCTCACCATCGGGTTCGCCGCCCAGCCGGGCGAAGATGATGTCGCTCACCTGCTTCCGGAGTCGCGCCTGGTCGCGCCCGATGCGCCGCGACTCGGCGACGACGTCGGCGCGCGCGAGGCGCGGGGCGCGCTTGAGCAGCGCCTCGGTGAGCGTGATGAGCATGCGCTGCGAGATGACCGACTTGTCGGCGTCGGGGGGCGGCGCCTGCTCGACGGCGACCGAGTCATACTCGCCGACGCGGGCGATGCGGATGGTGCGCGACTCGGAGGTTCCAACGCCGGGGCCGGAGATGCCGTTGCGATCGCGCGCGACGGCGCGCAGGTGCACCACGTCGCCCGGGGTGAGTGCCAGCGACTCCAGCGAGAGCGTGGTGCGGAGCGAGGCGTCGCGACCGGCGCCGGCAGGGAGCGCGCCGAGCGTGCCGGACTTGAAGGTGAAGCGCTCGCCTTCGCCCGAGCTCACGATGTACTCGAAGCGCGCGTCGGCGAGGGCGAGGTCGTCGTGGAGGTCGGCGGTGAGCGCGAAGGATCCGCGTGCGGTGCGAAGGACGGTGTCGCGCGCCGGGAGTCGCAGCGTGACGGAGGGCGCCGAGTCGATGAGCGGTTCGAGGGCGATGAGGCGCGCGTCGCCGCCGGTGCGTTCGATGCGGATGAGCGAGCGTGCGCTGTCGGTCCGGAGTTCGGCGCTCCACCGATCGTCACCGCCCGTTGTCGCGATGGAGCGGGAGTCGCGCACGACCTGCGTCAACGAGGCGGCGCCGTGCCCCTCGACCGTCGCGGCGCTGCCGGGATAGGCGCGCACCAGCGCCGGCGACTCGAGGCGTTGGGCAGGGCGCGCCGTGTAGGCCGGCGGGCGCACCGTGACGGTGACGACGCCTAACGGGGTGACGCGAGAGGCGCCGGCGGCGGGGCCGGTCGCGGTGCGCGCATTGGCCCCGGCCATCGCGCGCGCGGCTGGAGCGAGGGCGAATGCGACGGCACCGAGCCCGGCAACGGCGAGCGGCCACGCGAGTGAGCGGCGCAGCGCTCGCCATGCGGGCGCTTCCCAGTCGGCAGCGCGCGCGGCGCGCTCGATAGCAGCGGTCGACGACGGCGGCGCGTGCTCGTCGACGGTGGTGACGAGGGCATAGCGGAGCGAGGGCGTGTGTTCCTCGAGCCAGAGCGCGGTGCGCTGCGGTGAGAGGCGCGCGACGCTCGATCGCGCCCAGGTGAGCGCGCTGGCGCCGACAGCGACCGCGAGCGTCAACGCGATCGTGGCGAGCGTCGACATGCCGGCGGCGCGGAACACCGCTGCCGCGAGGAGCCCGCCTCCACCAGCGACGAGCGCGGCGCGAAGCAGCGCCGCCATCACCAGGCGTCGCTGCCACTGCTTGACGCGACTCCGCGCACTGCCGACGGCGAACGAGTCGCCCGGGATCGCCGTCATGCGGCCTCCGAGACGGCGGCGGCGGGACGAGACTCGGCGTTCACCGCGGAGGCGCGCGCGCGGCGCATCCACCACTCCGCCGCCAGGAGCAATGCGACGGCGAGGAGGAGCCAGCGCTGCGTGTCGCGCCCCTGCTCCACGTCGGGGGCGATGGCGGGTCGTGCGGTGCGATCTCCGGCGAGGGTGTCCTCGCGTGGCTTCGCCCAGTTGGCGAGTCGCGCGCTGTCGACGACGGCCACGCTGCCACCGCCGCACGGCGCCGCGAGTTCGCGGAGTGCGGCACGGAGCGAGGTGGAGAGTGCGGCATCGCCGTCCGCGGAGAGCGCCACGGCCACCGTCCGGATGCATCCGGCGCCGAGCGCCGATTCGACGGCGGCGTGAGTGCCGTCGTCCCAGCGCGCGAGGATGTTACCGATCGGTAACATGCCAGAACGCAAGGAACGCCCCCCACCACTGCGCGCGCCGGTTGTGGTTGGGCGAGGAGAGGACGCTCCTGCGCGGCGCGCAGCGGAGTCGTCCAAGGCGGCATCAGGCGATTCCGCGAACGCCGTTGTCGGCGCGAGGCGCCCGATCGTCGTACGATCGCCCAACGTCAGTGCACGCGTGGCGAAGGCAGACTCGGGAACGGTCGCGCGCGGCCAGGCGATGACGACGCCTCCGTTCCGCGCGACGATGGAATCAGCGCTGGTGAGCGCGTCGCGCACGAGGTGCACACCACCGCGCGCGACTGCCGGACTCGGCATGGCGAGTGCAAGCGCCGCGTCGACAGGATCGCGCAACGTACCGGGCGCGCCCACGCCATCCGTCGCACGCGCGTCCGCGGCCGAGTCGTTGACCGCCGCGACACGCACTGCGCGCACGGGACCCTCCCACCGTTCGCGCACGGCCTCCATCGAGGCGTCCCAACTCTCCGCGGCAAAGGGCGAGATGACGACGATCTCCACGCGTTCGTGCGTGCGCGCGAGCCGTCGCGCTTCTCGTGTGGCGACGATCATCCCAGCGCCGAGCGTGCCGCGAACCGGGGCGATGTCGCCGAGTGCGGAGTCGGGGAGAACACGTGCGGCCGAGTCGACGCGGACACGCACGACGGTCGCGGCGCCGGACGCGACGGCGCCTGACGCAGCGGCACGCGCGCTGTCGGCCACCTCCCGCGCACTGGCGACTCGCCGCGAGGCGTCGAGGACGAGAACGCGCGCCACGCCGCTGCGCGCGGCGCTGAAGGTCGGGCGCGCCATGGCCAATCCCGCCAGGAGCAACGCGGCAACGCGCACCAGCATGAGCGCCACGTCGCGCAACTGCACGGCCCGCGACACCGCGCGCGCCGACGACGCCGGGACGAAGCGTGCCGTGGGGAGCGGGCGAGGCACCGGTCGGCGCCAGGCCAGCAGGTGCAAGGCGACGACGACGCCCGCCGCGAGCGCAGCGCCAAGGAGGAACGAGGGGGCGGCGAGCGTCGGCATGGCTCAGGCCTTGGGGCGAGACGATCCGTCGCCACTCGCGGCTTCCCCTGGCCGCGTCCCTGCCCCACTCGCCACACCGCGCACGACCAGTGCCGCCTCATCCTCCGCTTGCACCTGCCGGTAGCTCGCCCCGGCCAGCCGCCACGCGCGCGCGGTCGCCTCGCGCCAGTCGGCGAAGCGCGCGCGATACGCGGCGCGGGCGGCGGCATCGAGCGGGCGCTCGACCGAGGCGTCCTCGGGGTCGACGGCGAGGGCGATGGCCGGCGGCGGGTCGAGCTCGTCGCGCGAGACGACGTGCAGCATGTGCACGTCGCCCCCCGCGCCAGCGCGCGCGGCGGCGGCGCGGCGCAGGGCGTGCTCGTCGCCCAGCAGGTCGCTCACGATCACGAGGCGGGCGCGCTCGGGGACGATGACGAGCGCCGGTGCCACGTCGCCCGTGCCCGACGGCGTCACGCTGCCTAACGCGGAGACCAGCTCGACGAGGACGTCGGCGCGGGTGCGGGCGCGCACGTGCACGAGCCCGCCCGCCGCCGCGATGACGGCGCCCACGGGATCGCCCGATCGCTGGGCAATCGCGGCGAGCCCCACGGCAAGGGCGCGCGCCATCCACCACTTGGCCCGCGACTCCTCCGGGAACGCCATCGACGCCGAGGCGTCGACGACGAACCAGGTGGGGTGCACCGCGCGATCGTCGGAGAGGCGCGTGAAGGCGCGATCGCTGCGGGCGAGGAGCTTCCAGTCGAGCTGGCGCGGGTCGTCGCCCTGCCGGTAGAGGCGATACTCACTCAGCTCCGGCGCACGCCCGCGCAGGCGGGAGAGATGCGTCCCGGTGTGCGTCCCGCTCACGCGTCGGCGCGCCGGCCACGTGAGCCCGCGCACGGCGTCGAGGATGGGGCCGTACTCGCGCGGGATCGACATGCGCGCCCCGGGCGCGCCCTACAACCGCACGCCGCTCGACGGCGCGCTCACGCGCTCCACCACCTCGCGCACGATTCGCTCCGCCCCGATCCCCTCCGCCTCCGCCGCGAAGTTCGGCAGCACCCGGTGCCGCAGCACCGGCCCCGCCACGCGACGAATGTCCTCCGGCGCCACCGCCATCCGCCCCGAGAGCAAGGCGTGCGCCTTGGCCCCGAGGATCAGCGCCTGTCCCGCACGGGGCCCAGCTCCCCAGCGCGCGTACTTCTTCACCAGCTCCGGTGCGCCTGACGAGTCGGGACGCGTGGCGCGCGCCAGCGCCGCCGCATACCGCAGCGCGGGCTCGCTCGCCGCCACGTCGCGCGCCAGTCGCTGCAACGCCAGCGTCTGCACGCCGTCGAGCACCGGCTGCAACTCCACCTCCGCGCGCCCCGTGGTCGCGCGCAGGATCGCCACCTCTTCATCCTCACCCGGATACCCGACGCGAATGTCGAAGAGGAAGCGGTCGAGCTGCGCCTCGGGGAGCGGGTACGTCCCCTCCTGCTCGATGGGGTTCTGCGTGGCGAGGACGAAGAACGGCTCCGGGAGCCGCATCGTCTCGCCGGCCGCCGTCACGCGGTGCTCCTGCATCGCCTCCAGCAGCGCGGCCTGCGTGCGTGGCGGGGCGCGGTTGATCTCGTCGGCGAGGACGATGTTGGCGAAGACGGGGCCGCGCACGAAGCGGAACGAACGCCCACCGGTGCCGGCGTTCTCCTCGAGGATCTCGGTCCCGGTGATGTCGCTGGGAACCAGGTCCGGGGTGAACTGGATGCGCCGGAAGTCGAGCCGCATCGCGTCGGCCACCGAGCGGATCATCAGCGTCTTTGCCAGCCCGGGGACGCCCACCAGCAAGGCGTGCCCGCCGGCGAGGATCGCCATCAGGATCTCGTCGAGGACCTCGCGCTGCCCGACGATGCGGCGCGCGACTTCATCGCGCAGGCGCGACGCCGCCGCCAGCAACGCCTCGGGTTGCAGCTCCGGCGTCGCGGCGGCAGCGCGCGTGAGGTCCGCGTTCGTCGCGGACATGGGGGACGTCGTCGAGGGAGTCAGCGCCAACCGTGTGGAACGTGTGAACAGTCCTGTAAGGCAGCGCTGGTGCGGCTATCGCACCGGGCGACGCCGGCGACTCGCAATCAGGAAGATCGATCCGTCCTTGGCCCCCGCTTCGGCGATCGACGCGCCTTCGTGCAGCACCTCGATCCCCGCCAGCTTCACCACATACCCGGCGACGTTGGCCGCATCGTCCGGCATCAGCGCCTGCAGCGCGCGCGCCTTCACGACCGACACCGGCGTATCCGCCGGCGCGTCGATGCGAACCGTATCCCACACCTCGGCGATCTGCACCCGCACCGTGATGACGGGCTCGTTTCCCGTGCCCAGCCGGATCGCCTCGGGACGGGCCCGCAGCTGCGCCGTGAACGGCGCCGCCGACGATGGGGACGACGATGACGCGCTCATGTCGTGACCTCCACCGCGCGCGGAAGCGTGGCCAGGAAGCGCGACACCTGCGCGTCGAACATGTACGAGGCACCGGTCACCAGCGTTGCCCCGTCGCGCTCCACGACACCGATCACGATCTCCTCGCCCCCCTGCCCGCGCAGCGTGACATGCGCGGCGCTCTCCTGCTCGGGAAAGGCGGCGTAGATGTTGATGCGGCGGGCGAAGAACTCCTTCGCGGCGGCCAGCACGTCGGCAGGGGCCAGCGTCGTGCGCAGCTCCTGCATGGTCCGTCGTTGCGTCATGCGCGAATCACGTGATCGTTAGGTTTCCCCGCGCGTCGAGCGCGGGCTCGAACTCGAGCGGAAGCGCGAGCGTGAACGTCGTCCCGCTCCCCGGCGCGGAGCGCAGCTCCACGTCACCCCCGAGGAGTCGCGCCAATCGCCGGGCCAGCGCCAACCCCAGCCCGGATCCGCCGTAGCGGCGCGTCACCGAGCCATCCACCTGGCGGAACGCCTCGAAGACCATTCCCTGCGCCTCAAGCGGGATCCCGATCCCGGTGTCGGCGACGGCAAACTGCACCCGGTCTCCCACCAGCGTCACCCCGACGTCGATGTGCCCGCGCGGGGTAAACTTGTACGCGTTCCCCAGCAAACTAGCGAGGATGCGGGCGATTTTCTTCCGGTCCGACTTCATCCGCGGCATGAACGGCGGCGCCTCGGCCACCCGCAGCTCCACCTCGCTCGACCGCCCCTGCGCCGACGCCA
>JAXLXW010000024.1:0-34287 GCA_046327755.1 Gemmatimonadaceae bacterium | reverse complement strand
GCAGCGCGAGATAGGCCGCGAACCCCACCAGCCAGTATCTCAGCATCTCCCCCACCGACGGCCGGAAGAAGTAGAACGACAACACAAAGAAGGCGAGCGTCGGCACACCGTACGACACCGCCGGCGTCATGCGCGCCTCGGAGACGAGGTACTTGCCCATGGTGTTTGAGACCGCAGCTATTAGCAGCGCCTGCGGCCACGGCTGTGACGAACGCGTGAGGACGACGCGCGCAGCGAACACGATCGTCGACGCCATGAGCACGATGGAGACGACGATTCCCAGCGCGGGGGGGATCTCGAGGTGAATCATGAAGGCACTCCGGCGTGGAGCAGAGGTGAGCGCAGTCGGGGAGCGACCGTCGCTTCCCGAACGGGGACCGGCGGACTGGCTCGACCGCACCGTCCCCGGTTACCTTTGTGACACTAGTATCACACCGCCTCCACGCTGACCCCGGAAGGGGCGAGCGACGGTACGAGGTCGCTGAGCAGCGGTCCAACCGCCCGCACCTGTCGAGATCCATTGTCCGTGCACGACGCAAAGGCTGGACGGCCGGCGCCGAACCCTTCTCCCCTGCCACGTGTGCCGCGCTCGCCGGGCGAGATGCCACTCCCCCGCTGGCACTCTCCGTCGCTCCTCTTCTATGCCATCGCGGCGTACGGCACCGTCGTTGCTGTCACCGCGTCTGCGACGATCCTGCACGAGTCCACCTACGCAACGGCGGTCCGCGCCGGCGCCTTCACCTGGAGCGACGCCTACGCCTGGATGCTGGTGCGCTACGGCTCTTGGCTCGCCCTCGTCCCCGTGGTGCATGCCGTGGTCAGGCGTCAGGCTGCCCTCTCCACCCTCTCCACGTTGTCCGGCTTCGCCCCTCTCACGGCGCTGGCGATCGCCGCGGTCTCCGTACATCGCGTGGTCGATGTGCTGGCGCGGGGTGCCTTTGCTCCCGAAGCGCCTCCATCGCTCCTGCAGGGGCTGCGGAGCAGCGCCATCCGCGACGGCCCCATCGACCTCCTCATCTACTTCGGGCTCCTCGGTTCGCTCGTGGCGTTCGAAGCGCAACGGCGCGTGCATGCGTCCACCGAACGCGAGGCCGTCGCCGCCCGAAGCGTCGAGGCGCTCCGCTACGAGGTGCTGCGGGCCAAGGTGGAGCCGCACTTCCTGTTCAACGCGCTGCAGTCCATCGCCACACTCATCCCTCGGCAGCCGCAACGCGCGTCGGCCCTTGTCCTCGACCTGAGCGAGGTCCTGCGCGCGGCGCTGCAGTCCGGCGACACCACACGCCATTCCCTGGGCGACGAGATGACCATCGTTCGGGCCTACCTCGCCATCGAGGAGGCGCGCTTCGGCGAACGGCTTCACAGCACGATGGACGTTGCCGACGACCACGCGCGGGTGAGTGTCCCTGCCCTCGTGCTGCAACCCCTCGTTGAGAACGCCGTGCGGCACGGTGTCTCCCCCAAACACGAGGGAGGGACGATCGAGGTCTGCAGCTGGTCGGAGCATGAGCAGCTCTGCCTCCAGGTACGCGACGATGGCGTCGGTACCCCTGAGCAGCTGCACGAAGGGATCGGCCTCGCCGCCGTACGCTCTCGCCTCGCCACACTCTACGGACCTGACGCTTCCTTGACGCTCGTCCGCCGCGACGGATGGACCGTCGCCGAACTGCGCCTCCCCATCCTGCACACTTCATGACCCCTCGCCTATCGGTACTGGTTGCAGACGACGAGCCGCTTGCTCGGCAAGCGCTGGTCGACATCGTAGCCGCACTGCCTGGATGGGACGTGGTCGCCGCGGTCGGCGACGGACGCGCGGCATGCGAGCAGCTGCGCACCGGCGCCATCGACGTGGCCCTCCTCGACATCGAGATGCCCGCGCCGAACGGCCTCGAGGTGGCGCGGTGGGCATCGCGCGAGGGGATCGATGTCGCGGTTGTCTTCGTGACGTCACATAGCGAGCACGCGGTCCGGGCCTTCGACGTCCATGCGCTGGATTATGTCCTCAAGCCGCTGCGCCCGGCGCGTGTCGAGGAATCGCTTCGCCGCGCGCTCGAGCGCCGGTCGCAGACGCACCTGCGCGAGGCCCTCGCCGGGCTGCAGCTGACGCCGGAGCCGCGCACGCGATGGCTGCAGCACATCACCGCCACCACCAACGGCAGGACACGGGTGATCGCCGTGTCGCAGGTCGTGGCACTGGCCACCGAGGACAACTACGTGCGGGTGTACGCCGACGGGACGTCGACGCTCGTGCGGGGGGCGCTGGCGGCGCTGCTCGCGCGCCTGGATCCGCAGCGCTTTGTGCGCACGCATCGTTGCGCGGTGGTCAACATCGACGCGGTGGTCGCCTTCAAGACACGCCCGAATGGCGACTACGTCGTGAAGTTGCGCACGGGTATCACCATGCCCGTGAGTCGCGGGTATCGCGACGCGTTCCTGGAGCGCTTCAAGTAGCGCGGGGCAGCCGCGCCTTCCCGTCAGGCGCGCCGTTGGAGCGGTGCCAGCACGGCGAGCACCGCGAGCACGATCGTGCTCGGCGCCGCGCTACACCACGGCGTCCGCAGTAGCGTGATCGACGGCCCGGGGGCACACGCCTGGAGGGGGTGCGCGACCCCCAGTGCGACGATACCCAGCGAGGCGACGAGGCCGAGCAGCAAGGCGAGCGGGACTCGCCGGTCGCCGCGCAGAGCGCGCATCGCGAGCAGCGACGACAGGCGAAGCGCGATCGCTCCCAGCCAACCTCGGGCGAGCAGCAGCAGTGTTGGGAGGACGACGCTGGCACTGCCGGGATTGCGCGCGAGTGCACCTCGCGCGAAGGCGTCTGCGTCGACCGTTGCGTGCAACACCATGACGCCCAGCATCACGACGAGCGCGACGGGCGCGCGCACGGCGCTGCGAAGGTCGGCGACCACGCTCTCTCGCCGGAAGGCGTTCGCCACGTGCTGAGGGGGGCCGAATCGACGGATGGCGGTGGCGATGGCGTGATCGATGGACGCTCCGCGCGCGCGCGCCTCATCGATGGCGTCGTGGAAATGATCTTCCAGCTCCACGCGCAGGCGTTCGCGCTCGCGCGCGGGAACCCCGCTCTCGCGCAGGCATTGCTCGATGACCGTACGTACTCGATCGGGAATCGCGTCCTGCATCGGCGCTCACGTCGTCGGGGCGGCTTGCTCTGGCTGTCCCGAGGTGGCATGGAATCCTTACGCTCGCGAGGTGCAGGCTAGGGACGCATGGGCGTGGTTGGGCAGGGGGTGTGGGGTGAGGAGCGGTGGAGCGGGGTGAGGGGCGGTGGCGGCGAGTCAAGAGACGCGGGGGGAAGCGCTGGCGGGCTGAACGCACGCGACTTGTTCAACGAGGGTTGCCAGTTGTGCAAGCGCGAGCATCCGTGGCAACGAATGGTTGGGCGCCTGCCTTCTGGAGCACCCAGATCATCACGGGACTCCGGCCTGCATCGAAGGGAGAGCGATCGTAGTTGCCATAGAGATTGAGCACCTGGAAACCGGCGTCTCGCGCCATGCCCTCGAACTGCTCTCTCTCAACGAACTCGAACTCCATGGGCAGCAGTTGTTTCGCCCGCAGTCGTCCGTCACTGCCGAAGAACTCGAAGAACTGAAGCCGCTTCACCAGAGGCTGCCCACCCTGTTCGATGCCGGATACCACGAGGCTCCCGCTACGTGTCGGAAACCCTCCAACGAGATGCAATTGTCCATCGACCTGGGCTCGGCGCACCGCGGGATTGTGCATCGTGCAGATGAAGCGTCCGCCTGGGGCCAAGCACGCGAAGACAGCCGCGAGTGCTTCGCGTTGCCGCGGCTGGCCCACGATCTCCATGAACGACTGGAACGGCAGAAGCGCGAGCGCAAAGCGCGCGTGAAGCTGAAGTCGGCAGACGTCGGCGCACAGGACTTCCGCGCTGAGACCACGATCCGTCAACTTCCGAGACAGCACGTCGAGCATCCGTGGGGAGCGGTCGACGCATGTCAATTGCGTGCCCGCCTGGATCAACGCGACTGAGAGCCGGCCGGTGCCTGCCGTCAACTCCAGAACCGGCCCCTCGACGTTCGCCGTCTCCTTCAAGAAGAACGGGATGTCGTAATCCGCCACCACATAGAGATCGTAGATCTCCGCGACGCTGTCATAGTCGATCTGACGACTGCTCATCGCTTTCTCGCAGACGCCAACCGATACCGAGCGGTCGCCCGACGCGCACGGGGCGACGCCCATGCCCGCGGCTTGCTCACGCGATACCTGCCGGCTGTCTGACTCTCGTGCAACACGAGTACCGCGCGTGTGACTCCCCCATCGGACACTCATTTCGCCGGATGCTCAGCCAGCGCGACCCATCTCACGCTTGCGCTATTGGCGCCCCAATCGATCCAGCAGCACGGCTGCCATCGCCTTCGCGCCAACCAGGATCGCTCCCTCATCAGCAACGTAGGCCGGTGAGTGCGGCATCCCGACCGTGCCTTTGGCCGGATTGCTGACGCCCAGGAAGAAGAACACCCCTGGAATCCTGTCCTGGAACGACCCGAAGTCCTCGCTGAACGCCGGTACGATCCCGGCGACCGGTTGTACGCTCCCTGCACCAAGCGCGCGCTCGACAGCCGCGGTCGCGATCGGCGTCAGCTCCGGATCATTGAACACGCCTGCGACCACCTTGGGCCGGTAGTCGGTCGACACGTGCACCCCGCGAAGGCTCAGGGCTTCCAACTCCTGCATGCGTCGCGTGACGGTCGGTCGGCTCTGCGACGTTGCGACGATGAATCCTCGCAGCAGTACGCCCCCTTCCTGCGAAGAGACGTCAGGCCCGTTCACCAGGACGAGATCACGCGGCCCCGGCTCGAAGATCGCCGTCGCAGGCACGGTGTTCATCGCAGCGAGACGCGCGCGCACCGTATCCGTCGCCGCTCGCAGGTCTCCGTCCCCGCGAATCGTCACCTCATACCCATCATGCCCGCTCATCATGTCGCCGGATACCGTGGCCAGCTGCCCGACAGGGAAGGGTGCGGTGTGGAGGGCGTATATGGCCGACGGTTGCGGTTCGCGAAGCGCTCCGTCGGCGAGCATGGCCGCCGCGCCGGACGCACGTTCCTCCGCGGGCTGGAAGAGAAAAAGCACGGTGCCCGCGAGCTGGCGGCGATGTCGCGCGAGCGCCGTCGCGACCGCGATCGCGATCGTGGTATGCACATCGTGGCCACAGATGTGCCGCACACCGACAACGGTCGATGCGAAGTCCACCGGGTCTGGCGCGTCCGAGGCCACGGCGTCCATGTCTGCACGGTATGCCACCACAGGGCCCGGGAGTGCGCCACGCACGATGCCGATGACACCATGTCCACCCACGCCAGTTCGTGTCTCGATCCCCTCGCTCCGAAGTCGCTCGGCGACCTTCGCGGCGGTGCGCACTTCGGCGAGCGACAGCTCGGGGTTCCGGTGCAAGTCACGCCGGAATGCAACGAGCCCCGATTCCATCTCGGTGAGTGTTGCGCCGACACCCTCGAGGAGGGTGGACTGTGCAAGCGCCACACGCGACATGCAGAGCACCGCGCAGGCCAAGAATGCCGAGAAGGCCGAGATCGGATGGCGCCAGGGAGTCAGCTCCAACGGGACTGGGGAAGGTGAGACGCGCGTCCATTGTCGCGCGCGCAGTGGCAGGGCCGCACTCGCATTACCTGTCTCCTCATACTATCAACGCCGAGCAGAGGTTTCAGTCGTGCGAGACGTGCAGGATTGTCAACAGGGCCGGCCCAACGGCTGGCTCCGTTCGATGCCATCAGTCGTCGTCCTTCTGTCCGCGCCATGTTTCGTTCGCCTTGACCACTCGCTGCTCCCAGGTGCGGCCGCGGTCCCCGCTGCGCACCACTAGCTGCGTTCCCTTCGGAAACGCGGCGGAGCGGACCACGAAGCCCAGACTATCTCCCGGGCCAACCTGCACGTCCGAGAACGCAGGAGTGCGTTCACCGACGAATCGGAAGTCTTGCCCGCTGCAGTCCACGGCCCCGGTGGGCATGCAATAGCTCGGTGGCTGCACCTGGAGGGTCCACGCCGTCGGCACACGCCGCGCATCCCACCGCGAAAAGCTTCGGCAGCCATCAAGACTTGCCGTCAGCACCATGCCGTGGTTCCAGACGATCAGCTCCTCGCCGGCGAGGAGCACGCGTTCACGCGCCTGCGCCAATACCTCCGTCGCATTTCGCGATTCGAGTGCAGCGAAACGATCGAGGATGACCCATCCTGCGTCGTTGTTCTCTCCCCCCGCGCGCGTCCGCGTTGCCTGAGACTGGCACTGCACGACCGCCATTTTCCCATCGAAGCTGAGCGGCAAATGCTCGGCGTATCGTACGACCTTGACGCGAAATCCCGACCGGTCGAACAAGGTCGCCTCATCGAGCCGTGTCACGCTATGGCCGCACCCGATCGATGCGGCCGTCGCGAGGACGAGGACCCGCGCCCGTCCCACACCTCCTGATCGTCGCATGTGTCGTGCCCGTTCCGCCGTGAAGACGTGATCGTGTTCGCCGTGGCGATCATGGCAACCCGCGCGGCCCGCACTCGCACGCGCCATCGACGTCGCGTCCACGTCCTGCGGTCGGGCGGTGCGCCGCTGGAGATCAAACCCTAGGTGACCAAGGTAGCGACCGTGATCGTGCCACGACAGGCGCGCGTGCGGGATGGAGCGCTCGCGCGGACGGCCAACGTCGACTCCAGTCCGGTGTGGGACGGGAAGAGAGCGCTGTCAATCGCGACGGCTAGCTGTAGATGACGAAGAGGTTGTTCACTGAGCCGTAGCAGAGCAAGCTGGGGTTGTCGAGACACTCAACCGGCCACTGCCAGAGGGCTCGATGAACGTCCACAAGAATGCGCGATGCACGCCGCGCGGGCGATCCCTCGCGGTGCAGCGGGTCCACCGCGGGGAACGGCTGGCGCACGTCGCGCGGGGGGGCGGGCATCTCGCGCCAGACGCTGCGGAAGTGGACGCGTCGCGTCGAAGCTGCGGGCGACGGGCGGCCGGAGGCCCTCGCGGATCGCTCGTCACGCCCGCGGCGCCTGGCGTGGCAACTCCCCCGGCATCAGCGGCGGCAAGTCCTCCGCAGCCGGCGCAAGCGCTGCAGCTCGCTCCGCATCGCCCAGCACTATGCACTGGCGGTGAGCACCGTGGCGTCATTTCTCCGACGCCACGGGCTCAATCGCCTGACCCGTCTCGAGCCGCCGTGTCCCGTCCAACGCGAACGCCGGCGTCCCGAGACCCTGGTGCATCTCGACGTGAAGAAGCTGGGGAAGATCGGGCGCGTGGGCCACCGCATGCATGGCCACCGCACCGCGCGCGCGTGCGCGGCATCGGCTGGGAGTACGTCCACGTCGCCATCGGCGATTGTACCCGCGTGGGCTACGCCGAGGTGCTCGCCTACGAACAGGGCGCGACGACGGTCGGCTTCCTCGAACGCGCGTTCGCGTGGTACGCCACCCACGGCGTCACGATCCGGCGGCTGCTGACGGACAACGGCGGCAACTACCGGAGCGACGCGCTCGCCGCGTGCTGCCGCCGGTTGAGGATCCGCCAGCATCTTACCCGGCCCTACCGCCCGAAAACCAACGGCAAGGCCGAACGCTTCATCCGCACGCTCCTGCACGAGTGGGCGTACGCGCAGGCGTTCGGCCGTTCGCTCGATCGCACCCGCGCCTTGCCCCGATACCTTTACTTCTACAACGCCGAGCGCCGACACACCGCGCTGCAGTTCAGCACCCCGCTCCAGCGGCTAGCTGCGAAGCAGTGAACAACGTCTTCGTCATTAACAGCTAGCTCCGTGGCGCGGCGCAGGGAGGGCATCATGAGCCTTCCCGCGGACGGCCGTTTTTTCGACGGCCTGAACGGGTGGCGGATGTGACCTGCACCCCGACAACGGGACCAGGCGGTAGGATAGGGGCACGAGCCCGGCAAGGCTCCCCGTCTTTGGACCATTCGGTGCGTTACCCCGACAACCTCGCACGACTCGGGTAGTATGCGCCGCCGGTTGCGCAGAGGGCCGGCGGCTGGTTGGCTAAGCTGCGGTGTGGGCGGGTGTTGTTGTATTCGGTCCTCCAGGTCTCGAGTCGATACCGGGCCTCGTCGAGTGAGGCAAACCAATGCTGCGACAGCACCTCACGCCGCAGCGTCCCGTTGAAGGCCTCGAAGTGCGCGTTGTCCCCGGGCGTGCCTGGCCGACTGAACGCTAACGTCACCGCGTTCCCGTCCGCCCAGTGGTCGAGGGCCACCGACGTGAACTCGGTTCCCTGGTCCGCTTGGATGATCGGCGCCATCGCCCCCGCTCCCTGGCGACCCGGGACAGCACGGCGCCGACGTCCGCGCCGGTGAAGTGACGCTGGTGTTCGAGAGCCAGGCATTCGCGCGAAAACACGTCGATCACCGTCAGCACGCGCATCTTTTCGCCCGTCAGCAACACGCCGTGCACGAAGTCCATGGCCCAGCGTCCATTCGGTGCCGCGATCATCGGCACCGTTGCGCGCACGGCGGCGGTCTTACGCTTCTTGGGGCGTCGTCGCGCCAGTTGCAGCCCCTTCTCACGGTACAAGCGCCGCACGCGCTTGACGTTCACCTCCCAGCCCTCCCGGCGCCGCAGCAGGAACAGGCGACGATAGCCCCAACTTACTCGACGCCGCGCCAACTCCCGCAGCCGTGCCCGCAGCGGCGCTTGCGACGGCCGACGAGGGCGGTACGTCACGCTCGACCGTGCGACCCCGGTCGCCCGGCACGCGCGGCGCGTGGTGAGTTGGTAGGCCGCTGCGGCCCACGCGACCAGCTCCCGCTTGCTCGTCGGCGTCACCACTTTCGCTTGAGCGCCTCGTGCAGAATCGTCTTGTCGAGCGCGAGCTCGGCGACCAAGGTCTTGAGCTTCCGGTTCTCTTCGCGCAGCTGCTCGAGCTCGCGCACCTCGCTCACGCCGAGATCGCCGAAGCGGCGCTTCCAGCGGTAGAACGTCGTCTCGGTCACGCCCAACTTGCGGCAGATGTCGGCGGCCGTCGTCCCTGCCTCCGCCTGCCGCAACGCCGCGATGCTCTGCTCGTCCGTGAATCTGCTCGTACGCATCGACGCCTCCGGTCTGCTGACCCTAGGGCCGAGTCGCAGTGCTGTCAAAACGGGGGCCGCCTGGTCCAACCTTTGGGGAGCCGCGCCAGTGGTGAACACCGCAAGAGCGACGATATGGCGA
The DNA here is from genome assembly GCA_046327755.1 of Gemmatimonadaceae bacterium. Lineage (GTDB taxonomy): Bacteria > Gemmatimonadota > Gemmatimonadetes > Gemmatimonadales > Gemmatimonadaceae > SCN-70-22. Next base: position 25,087 of record JAXLXW010000024.1, on the reverse strand, counting down.
GTCAGGTATCGCGAGGACAGGTTGCTCGCAAGCGGCGGATATCCTGCCGAGCTGAGCTTATGACTGCTCCCGACGCTTGCGTATGGCGCCATCACGCGTGCATGCGCTGGCGGCGCTGTGTGGTGTCGGCGAAGGTGCTGCGACGTGGCACGCGACCGGCATTCAGTACTTGACAACACCGAAGGGAGTTCGCATGTTCGCGCCGTGAGCAGCTGGGTGATGTTGCGGTGAGCGGATTGGGGTGAGGCGGTCACGTCCATGATGGCTTTGCTCACGCATCGACCACCCCAAACAGACTACAGCAGCAGCTGAAGGAGGGAGTGATGTCTGTAGAGCAGATCATACGTGCATGGACCGATGCGGAGTATCGTAGCAGCCTGACGTCGGAGCAGCTCAGTTGCCTCCCGCCTAACCCCGCAGGTGAACTGCCTGATGTGACTTGGATCGCTGGTGGAGACGGGGTGGATGCGACGCTGATGCCGACGAAGTGCCTAGTTTGCTGTGGAACGAAGCCAACGAAAGCCGCATCACGACTCTAGAGTTCCACACTTGGGACTTCGGTAACCGCCGGAGCAAGTTGGCGGTTACCGTTGTTCTGAGCAGCGAGGCGGGACGCTCTCGAAGTTGTCGTGGTGAGAGCACGGAGTGATACGTCCTCGTCGTCACGCACCCTCGAGTCTAGGCATTCCGGGTAGACGTGTGGTGATCAGGGGCGTGCCGTGGACGCCGCGCATTGCGCACGCATACTTCCCCGGGGGCGTTGCCTGAGTGGTGAAGACAATCAGGCGCCTTGGCTTGTGCCTCGGGAGGAAGCGTTTTCTCGAGGAGCGCGCTTCGTCTCTCACGCCGGAAGTTCTGACGTGCCGTCGCCCTGCGGCGACTCGAAGGGCCGTCTCGGGACTCGGATCGCGTGCAACGCGTCGAGCGCGAGCACGAGAGAGTCGCAAAGACTTACTTCGGTGAGGAGGTACCGTTGGACAAGCTCCGTCTGGCGCTGGTCCAGATGCCGTTCGCGGCGGTGCAACAGCCGTCGCTCGCATTGACGCAGTTGAAATCCGTCGTCGACGAGCTTCTTGCCGATCGCGTCACAACCAGAATCATCTACGCAAATCACGATTTTGCGGACTTGCTAGGTGTGGATCTCTACCTTCGAATCGCCTATTCAGATTCGGGCGTGGAGCGAGCCGGGCCGATGGCGGGCCTTCCCGAGTGGCTATTCCGATCTTTAGTGTTCCCTGAATTGCCAGACAATGTCGAAGAGTACCAGACTCTCTTCGAGACGTCAGGCGACTCTCGGAGAGCCGCTACGTTCGCGCAGGCGCTTGCGAGACGAGAGGAGATTGCGGACCGACTAGAGCTTGTGGTTCACAAGTACGAGCTCTTGTCGTATGACGTGATTGGACTCGGATCTATGTTCAATCAGACGCTTCCATGCTTTGCAATCGCCAAACTTCTGAAGGCGACGCAGCGCGCTCCGCATGTCGTTATGGGCGGTGCCAACTGTGAAGGCGCCATGGGTGGCGCGATCGCCAAGCTCGCTCCGTGGATAGACGCGGTGTTCTCAGGGCCAGCCCTGACGAGCTTTCCTGAGTATCTGCAATGCCTATTGAACGGTGGCGATCCCAGAGAGACTAGAGGGGTGTTTTCTGCTAACGTGTCTCGCAGTTCTGTTCCGCCAGAAGCGCCCGCTCGTCCGATCGAAAGTGAGGTAGGCGCAGAACGTGACATCAATCGGATAGTGTCGCTGGATTACGCAGCGTTCCTGGACGCAGCGAGCAAGGTGTTTCCAGGTGGCACGCAGTTGACCTTCGAGACCTCACGCGGGTGTTGGTGGGGTGCGAAGTCGCATTGCGTTTTCTGCGGATTGAATGGCACGACTATCGGCTATCGATCGATGTCGCCGCAATCAGCAATCGAGCAGTTTGAAAGGCTGTTCCGATATGCCGATCGCGCACGGTACTTCCAGTGCGTAGATAATATCATGCCCGCCAACTACCCCCGCGATGTGTTTGCACATCTTTCGACTCCCGCGGGAGTTTCGATCTACTACGAGGTGAAACCAAACCTTTCGGATGAGGAACTTAGGTGGATGGCGAAGGCCGGCGTTCGGGTTCTGCAACCTGGCATCGAGGCGCTGTCGACTTCGACATTGAAGCATCTGCGAAAGGGCACCTCCGCCTTCAGCAACGTGCTGTTTCTGAAGCGCTGTCTTTGTCACGGCGTCTTGCCGCTTTGGAACTACCTCATATCGATACCCGGCCATGAGGGGTCAGAGGAAGTGTTCCGGAAGTATGCAAATGACATGCATCTGCTAACGCATCTGCCTCCGCCGTCTGGGGTGTTCACAATTCGGATCGATCGTTTTAGTCCATATTTCTCAGATCCGGAGGAGTATGGCCTGTCGCTCGTGCCGATGTCGTACTATCGCTTTCTTTATCCGTATCGCGAGGCTGACCTGTTCAGTTTGTGTTACTACTTTGAAGATGCGAACCAAAATGCAGAATACCGCGAGATCGGCGATCGTTGGCATCGTCCTCTGAGCGACCTGGTTGCGAATTGGCGCAGGCTGTTTTGGAGGGAAGCGACGGATCAGAAGGAAATAGCCTCGCTTTACATCTACAGGTGCGAGGATGAGCATTATGTACTCGACTCGAGATCCGGTTCGCCGACCACTCATCGATTGTCGCTCGCCGAGCGACAGCTTCTTTCGTCGCTGGAGAAACCTGCTACAGTTGATTCTGCCTTGCAGGGGCTCGTCGCTAACGGTGCGTCGCCGAATGTTGCTGAGGAGGCAATGGCCTCGCTAAGATCGCGGGGCTTGCTTTTTGAAGAGGACGACCGAGTCGCGAGTCTCGTGTGTGAAGAGGATCCAAGGATTACTCGTGGAGCCAACTCCATCTTGGATGACCCCGATAGTTACTTGCGTCAATAGCCGGATGCGATTTTGGGACTCTGTCATGCTTAGGGCTCCGCTGCAAAATTGAGAGTTCTGAACGGCTGCTCAGGCACAGACGCACGTTCGAGGCGCGCGTCGCGATTCAAGAACAAGTGGACGATTGCGACGGTTTGCATGGGGCAGGCGGGGGTCCCCGGTCCCGGAGCCAGGCCGACTCGCGTTGTGACGACGGACGGCGTCGAGGCCAAGTGGCTCGAATCGGGCAGGCGGCCAGATGCGCAAGAGTCGCTTCACCACGGAGCAGATCGTGCAGGCCCTGCGGCAGGCGGAGTCCGGGACGACGCCGGTCGTCGAGATCTGCCGCCAGTTGGGCGTCATGGAGACGACGTTCTATCGCTGGAAGCAGCAGTACGGGGGGCTCGACACCCATGAACTCCGCGAGCTGACACTACTCCGCGAGGAGAATCGGAAGCTCAAGCACGTGGTCGCCGACCTGACGCTGGACAAGGTGATCCTGAAGGACGCGGTGACAAAGCAATGGCAGGCCCAGCACAGCGGCGGGCGGTGGTGACCTGGGCCGGGGCGACGTCCCGCCTGAGTGTCCGTCGGGCGTGTCGGATCTTCGGCATCAGCCGCCGATTGGTCGGGTATCGCTCGGTACGGGGCGATGACGCGCCGATCCGCCGGCGGCTGCACGAACTGGCGGAGGGGCGCCTCACCTGCGGGGCGAAGCGGCTGCACACATTGCGACGCCGGGATGCGCTCGCCATGAATCACAAGCAAGTGCAGCGCCTGTACTGCGAGGAAGGCTTGCAGCTCACGCCGCGCCGCCGGCGCCGTCGGAAGGCGGCGACGGTGCGGACACCGCGGGCGCTCGTTACCCAGGCCAACGAACGCTGGGCCATGGACTTCATGCACGACGTGCTCGCCGATGACCGGGCCATCCGGGTGTTCACGCTCGTCGACGTCTACACCCGGGAGTGCGTCGCGCTGGAGGCCGCCCCGGCGTTGCGCGGCACCGACGTCGCGCGGCTGCTATCAACGGCTGGGGCCCGGCGCGGCGGCCTCCCGGCGGTGATTCAAGGTGAGAACGGCACCGAGTTCACGTCGACCGCGTTGGACCACTGGGCCTACTGGAACAAGGTGCCGCTCGACGTCAGCCGTCCCGGCAAACCCGTCGACAACGGTGTGTGCGAAGCCTTCAACGGCTCGTTGAGGCGTGAGTGCCTGTCGTTGCAATGGTTGGCCTCGCTCGACGAGGCCAAGCGCGTGCTGAGTTCCTGGCAGGACGACGACAACAACACGCGACCCCACAAGAGCTGAGGCACCCGCTCCCCGTCGACGTCGCGACCGGGGGAGCGTATTTGTCTCGCCGCCTCTCCCGTCGATCCTAACGCGTTAGGCTGGCTCCGGTTTGGGGAGACCCGCCCACCACACGACGCTCCCAATCTGAACGACTCCGCTTTGGGGAGGAGCTCACCACCACTTACTCAGCACTATTCCTGCCACAGGACCTCACGGAGAGTCTTCGAGTGATCTTGACCATGCACCGAAGCGTGCGCCGCCCTGAGCGTACGTGAGCTGTCTGGCCTCCCCGGTCTCGGTGTCGAGTACCCAGAGTTGCTTCGTGCCACCACGCGTTGACGTGAACACCAGATGCCGTGAATCTGGCGCCCAGGCCGGTTGCTCGTTCGCCCCCTCATTGGTATGCCGCTTCGGCAAACGGTCGCGCAGTCCCATTGTGACAATCTGCAACTGTCCTGCGATGCGCGCCTCAAACGCTATGAGTCGTCCGTCGGGCGACCAATCGGGATTGGCGCGATATGCATTCTCCTCAAAGTAGTCCGTAAAGAGTTCGGCATTCGTTCCATCCGCGTCTGAAACAAACACCTCCGGGTGCCCGGTCCGATTCGTCGTGAACGCGACGCGTCTTCCGTCTGCGTTAAGGCTTGGTTGTGTATTGTCCGATCCTCTCCCCACCGTTAGTCGGCGCGTCGCCCTGGTCCCTCCAAGCATCGTCGCGAATAGATCCACTCCCGTCTCACCACCATGCGCGTATAGGAGGGTGGTGCCGTCGGGCGTGAAGGCCGGTGTGATGTTCAATCCTCCGGGCGGTGTTTCCAACGCGCGCGACTCTCCACTTGCCTCTCGTATCACGATTCGCGATCCGCTAGGACCGAGGGTGACATACGCCACTCTATCGCCGCGCGGGCTCCACACCGGCGACATTGCGCGCTCCGTGTCTGCCAACACTATCGCATTCGCTCCATCGCTATCGACCTGCCAAAGCTTTCCCTCAGCCACGAACAAGATGCGCGTTGCGGCGATCCCTTTCACGCCGCTGATCCACAGCTCCAGCTGATCCGACATAGCGTGCACCTGCATGCGCCACGCGGCGGAGTTCATCGGCTGCCCTAGGCGGAATCTCGCCGTTCGTTCCACTGTCTCTCGCACCGTATTGTGCACCGTGACCTCGATGTCACTGCCGCGCACCGTCGCTTGGACGAGCGCCACGACGCCCAAGCGCCGCAAGAGTCCGTAGTCCTCCAATCTTGGTGTCTTCGCTCCCGTTGAGTCCATCCGCTTCACAGAGGCGACATTGATGCGGCCGCCAAACCGCCAGTCGCGCGCGAGCATTTCCTCCAGGCTGTCACCCACCGCGCCTGGCACAGCGAGCACCGCAACCGTCGGCTTCGTTCCTCGCTCGTATGCCAACTGGAGGCGGACACCGGGCTGCAGCGTGGTGTCTTGCGCGCTGGTCGGCCGCGCCGCTGCTACCAAGGCAACGAGCAAACGCAAGGCGTTGGCAATGAGCTGCCTACGTCGAAGCGAAGGACCTCCATTCACTTCTGCCTCATGCATTCCGACGAGGCCTACTCGGCGTCCGCCAGCAGTTCGCGGCAATCGGTACAATACTCGTCTCACGCTCATTCTCCCTTTGTCTCACCGATGGAGAGTCTCGTGACGGTCAGATCTGGATGCTTCCGTACGAGGCAGTGCTGCGCCAAGTCGCGCACGACATATTCTGCATCAGATCCTACGGGCTCGTCAACAACACAGCGTTCAGACTGCTCTTCCGCCGAGCAGCGAGCCCTTGCGGCTCGCTTGCTGAGAATGCTTGACAACCTATGCCGTGCGTGTGGAATTGTCCCGCCACGTTGTCACACCACACACCTAACAAGCGAGGTGGACTAATGAAGACACAACTGCGCCTCATTGCGCTGGCAACGTACATCGTCGCGGCCACTGCAGTGACGATGTTGCCAACACGCGCAGCAGCCGACACGGGCACGTCCCTATGTACTGGAGCTTGCTTCTCTGACTACATGGGCTGCGTGAACAGCAACCCGGGCTGCGGCGGGGGCACTGCTTGGTCATGCTTGACTAACCACTGGTGCTGCGACGACGGTGCTTACGGCTTCTGCGATTAGCTAGAGTCACATCGACGACTGTGTCGCCAGCCACGCCGTGGCACAGTCGTCGAACACGCGTCGATCGAACGTTGTACTATTCGAGAGGGAGCCAGACGATGAGAGATCTCACACACGCTAGTCCGGACAGAGCGCGTGGTAACGTGTGGTTCGTGAACGGAGTCACGGGTCTTCTTGTATTCTGCGCGCTCGTCGTCACAGCTCTGCTTCTACGTCGCGAGCTGTCTCCACAGCGCGTGCGCGTCGCGATGCCAGTGCCATCCGTCGTAGAGGACTGGCAGACCTATGCAACGAGCGGGCACACACTTGGTAACCAAGATGCGCGGGTGACCATCGTGGAGTTTGCGGACTTCGAGTGTCCCTACTGTCGTCAGCTGCACTTGTTTGTTGATTCGCTTCGCTTGTTGGGTAAGGACTTCAAGGTGATCTATCGTCATTTTCCTGTACAAGGGCACAAGTTCGCGTTGGCTGCTGCTCGTGCGAGTGAGTGCGCTGCCGATCAGGGCCGATTTGCTGAGTTACACTCGTGGCTTTACTCACATCCGGACTCCATTGGGGTTGCGCCCTGGACTTGGTTCGCGTCTAACGCGGGAGTCGCCGACTCGGCGAAGTTCTCTCAATGCATACGTTCTAACGCGGCCGTAGAGGCGTTGGCACGCGACACCATCGCTGCGAGACGGTTGGGCGTGACGGGTACCCCGACCATTTTGATCGGTAAGCTGCTCATCGCCGGCCTCGTCCCACTTGATTCCCTCGCCGCGTATATCGATCGCGCTGGCCCGCAATCGTAGGTTGGTTGTTGCCTTGCCCTCCGAGTTGCCTTCAGGATTCTCGTGTCCATGACGAGGACCTCCGTTTCTGTGTCCTCATGGAGTGTTCGTGCGTACGGCTGTTGGCAGCGCCGTGTGCTGGAACGATGAATTGTCTGCGCGATGGGGCGCCAGTGCCCGCAAACAAGTCCAGCTAGACTCTCGGATAGTGCGCGGAGCAGGGCGACGCACCGCTTGAGGGTCCCCCCGTCCTTTCGCCACCGTTAGGCAGACCGTCGGGCCGCGGGAGAAGGAGAAGTAGTACGGGCGTACTGGGTCGGTGTTGAGGGGAAGCCGACTTCGTCAGGGCGTTCCTCGTTGTTGGCCCGAGATCAGCGCTCGATGTGGAAGCGCGCGTCGTCGAGCGGCAGGAAGTAGCGCTGGTTTGGCGTCTGTGTCATTCAGGCGGCAAGAGGCGCCGCCACGAGTGCATTGAGCGCGGCTTGGTCCTCGCGAAGACAGAGGAAGATGATCGTGACCAACTGGCGCTTCAGACAGCGCATCGCGGCGCGAGGCGCCTTTCCCTCCGCGCGCTTCCGATCGAAGTACTGGCGCCCCGGATGCTCGCGGAACCGGAGCTGTACCATCGCCACCAGCCACAGGAGACGATAGAGCTCCCGATCGCCGAAGTAGTTCACCAGCACATGTTGATTGCGTCCTCTCGAACACGGCACCGGCGCGGTGCCACTGCGCATGGCGAAGGCGTGCGCATCGCGCAGGTTGCGCGAGTCCCCCGCGTGTCCCACGAGCCCAGCGGCCAGGACATCCGATACCCCCACGATCGCTTGCAGCGGGCGGTACTGCTTCGCCTTTGGGCGGAGTTCCGTCTCAATCTCGGTGATCTGGCGATTCAAGAGTCGAACGCGCTCGATGGCCCATCGCAGGTCCCGCAACAGGACGCGATCGCTGCGCTGGATAGGGGCGAGCTGCGCGACGCGGCGGGTGAGCTGTTGGAGGGCCGACGCGCGCATGAGCTTCGCCGCGCCGTCCACGATTGTAGACGTACATCCAAATTCCCGCAGTCCTGAACAGGCAAATTCCCGCACCTGCCATTGACGGGCCCGCCGCTGGCGGCCCCCTTCGCGACTGGGCGAACGCAGCCCCTGGCCCCCGGCGCGGAGGATTCGATGGCACGGCTGCGGAGAGACCACGTCATGATCGCGAAGGAGATGGTGGCGCGCGAGGTGTCGGTGCGGCAGGTGGCCCGACAGCTCGGCGTCGACGAATCGAGTCTGCGCTATCGCTTGGGACGGGCGGACGATGCCCACGAAGGAAGGCGGGATCGCCCCTCGGTGCTCGACGGATGGGACGCGCGGGTGGATGCGGTGCTGGCCCGGTTCGACGATCCGCGATTGCGCGGGGAGGGAGACGCCGCGGTGGCCGCGACGGTGGTGCACGGCGTGCTGCAGCGCGACTTTGGGTTCACCGGGAGCTTTCAGTCCCTGCGCCGGTACCTGCAGCGTCGCTTTCCAGTACCGCACCGGGCGGTGCGCCGCGTCGAGACCCCGCCCGGCGTGCAGGCGCAGCACGATTGGTTCGAGTGGGCGACGCCGGTGGGCGGCACCGTGCAGCCCGTGTACGGACTGATTGGGACGCTGTCGCACTCGCGGGCGAGTTTCGTCTGGGTGAGTCCGCGGATGCACCAGCTCGCGTAGCAGACGGGCCATCTCGCGCTGTTCGCCCGCTATGGCGGCGTGCCGCTCTGGGTGCGCATCGACAATCTCATGACCGGCGTCGCATCCGGTGCGGGGCCGACGGCGGTGCTCACGCCTGCCTTCGCGACGTTTGCCCGCACGTGCGGGTTTGGGGTTGATCCGTGTCGCGCCGCGCGCGGGAGCGACAAGGGCAAGGCCGAGCGCGATGTGCGCTCACATCGCAGCGTGTATGCCGACCTGTTCGTCACGCCGTGGGCCGACCTCCCGGCGCTGCAGGCGGCCCTCGATGCGCGCAGCGCCGTGATCCAGGCCGAGCGCCGCTGTCCGATCACCGGGACGCCGATCGCCGCCGCGCTGGCGGCGGAGCGGCCGCTCTTGCAGCCGCTGCCGGCCGTGCACGAACTCTTCGACTGCGTGGTCGCGCGGCGGGTGAGTCGCGACTGTCTCGTGAGCTTCGAGAGTCGCCGCTACTCGGTCCCCTTCGCCTGGGTCGGGCGCCACGTCGAGGTGCGCGGGACGGCGACGCAGGTCGTGGTACTCGCGGCCGGCCACGAGGTCGCGCGGCATCCGCGCGGGACGCGCCAGACGCTCGTCCTCGAGCCCACGCACTACGAGGGGGAGAGCACGGCGACCGTGCGGGCGCCGACGCCGCTCGGCCGACGCGCGCAATTGCAACTGGCGGCCATCCCGCACGCCGCGCGCCTCCCCGCCCCGGACGCCATCGCGCGTCCCCTCGCGCAGTATCTCGCCCTCCTCCCGGGGGGCGGCACATGACGCCCCGGCCTCCCCGGGCGACCGCCCCACGGCCGGAGCCGGCGCGCGCGCTCCCCCATGACCGCGGCGCCGCCAGCCACACGGCCGCCAGCGGCGCACAAGGGACCAGCACGCTCGATCCCGTGCGGGAGAAGCTGCGCGCCCTGGGCCTCGAGTATCCGGCGCAGGCGCTGCCGGAGCTCGTCGAGGAAGCGGCGCGCGACGATCTCAGTCCGCTCGCGTTCCTCGATCGCCTCCTGACCGGGCAGCTCGAGCGCAAGGACGAACGCCGCGTGACCACGATGCTCAAGCTCTCCGGGCTGCCGCCGGGCAAGACGCTCGAAGACTTCGATTGGGACTTTCAGCCCAAGGCCGACCGGCGCCAGATCGAGGCGCTGTCCACCTGTCAGTATCTGCGCGACAAGACCAACGTCCTCTTCCTCGGGCCACCCGGCGTGGGGAAGTCGCATCTCTCGGCCGCGTGAGGCGTCCAGGCGATCAAGAACGGCTTCAGCGTCGCGCACTTCGTCCTCGATGACCTGATGCATGTGCTCAAGGCGGATGCGGCCACGCCCCCTGCGCGGCTCCGCGCACGGCGCTACTTCAACTGCGCGCTGCTGATCATCGACGAACTCGGCTTCCGTCCGCTCGACCGCATTGAGGCCAACCTCTTCTTCCGCCTCGTCTCCACGCGGTACGAACGGGGCTCCATGCTGCTCACCTCCAACAAGCACGTGCGCGACTGGCCCGAGATCTTCGCGGGCGACGAGATCCCGACCACCGCCATCCTCGACCGCTTGCTGCATCACGTCGCGGTCGTCCACATCGACGGCCAGAGCTACCGGCTCCGAGAACTCGGGGCCCTGCTCAGTCCCACCCGGGAGCCCCCACGGCCCCCGGACGGACGCACGACCTGACCCCGGCAGGTGCGGGGTTTTGCCTGTTCATCAGGTGCGGGAACTTGGGTGTACTTGCACAACGATCCCGAGCCGCAAGGCGACATGCCGAATCCGCTGCAGGATCTCCGCGCGATCGCGCACCAAGGCGCACCGCAGGTCGTATAGCACGCGCATCTCCTCGTGGGCGCTGTCGCCGTAGAACCGCCCCAACCGCGTGCCTTCCCGCAGCACGACTTCGCCAATCGCGCGCGCATCCGTCGGGTCGGACTTCCCGACGCGACTGGAGTGGCGCCGATAGCGCTGCGTGAGTCGAGCCGGTACTTCAAATACCCGCGCGCCGGTTGCGACGAGACACTGCGCGAAGCCACGCCCATACGACCCGGTGCTCTCGAGCCCCCACGTCACATCGCCGAGCATCTGTACCTCGTCAAACACGCGCTGAAAATCTCTAGGCCCTTCGGTCGCGAGCTCCGCCAACACGCGGCCCACTGCATCCAGCACCGCCACGACATGCGAGTCCTTGTGGCAGTCGACCCCTGCGACAACCGCTGGTATCATCCCCCTCCGCGCTGAAAGAAGACCTGCGAGTGACAGGCTGGCATCTCTCTTTCAGAGTCATCCATGCGTCTGTTCGGCCAGAGCCCGGCAGCCTGAGACACCCGCTGGCAGCTAAGCGAGCAGCCTTGACTCGGCAGAAGCATTCTGGGACAGGGCGGGTGACTCACCAAACTTGGGCGAAGAGTGGCATTCGTCGCGTAGGCGGCCGTTGAAGCTCTCGATGTGCGCATTCTGGATGGGCTTGCCCGGCTGAATGAAGGCGAGTGCGATGCCCCGATCCGCGGCCAACGCGTCAAAGGCCCGACTGCGAAACTCGCTGCCATTGTCGAGGGACAGGCGCACGGGCTGGCCACGTGTCGCGATCACGGCGTCCAGCGCCGCGATCACGGCCACGCTCGGCAGGCTGTGGTTCACCGTGATCATGAGATTCTCGCGCGTGCACGCATCCACAACGGTGCAGCACCGTATGCGACGCCCCGACGCGACCTGATCGCTGACGAAGTCGATGCCCCAGGTATCGTTCGGCTGTTGCGCCGCTGGGCGCGGCACGCGCGGGACGGCGAGCCGCTGCCGATGCCGTCGCCGCACGGCCAATCCTTCGAGGCGATACAGGCGTTCCACGCGCTTGTAGTTCACGTGCCAGCAGTTGCGTTGCAGCTTCCAGCGCAGGCGTGGCACCCGCCAACGCGCGTACGTGGCCGCGAGGGCCCGGAGCTCCGCGCACTACGCCGCATCGCGCAGCGTACGCTGCGGCACAATGCGCAGCGCCGTGCGCTCGCAACCGAGCATCCGACACGCGGCCCGTTCACTGACGGGATAGCGCCTTTGCACCTGCTGGACCACAGCGCGGCGCGCCGCCGTGGTCATCGCCCGTTTCCCAAGACGTCCTTCAGGAACTGGAGATTGAGCGCCTGGTCGGCGACGAGACGCTTGAGGCGGCGATTCTCCTCCTCGAGCGCATTCAACCGCTTGGCTTCGTTCACTTGGAGATCGCCGTAGCGCTGCTTCCAGTGGTAGAACGTGGGACGCGAGATGCCATGGCGCCGGATCAGGTCCGCGGGCGAGGCCCCCGCGGCGTGTCCCTGCAGGATGGCGACGGTCTGTGCGGTGGTGAGGCGCGAGGTATTCAGCAAGGCTTCTGGCCGCTCCTACGAACGGCGGGGGGGAGGCCCGACTGTCAAGCTTCAACTGGAGGGATTGGTGGGGGGACCCTCAATTCTGTCGCGAACGGAGCATGTTGTGGTGTCAACAACCTAGACACTAGGGCTAGCCACAGTATCGCGGCTGCATCAGTCCCTCCTAGTATTCCAACGAGCGACAGCCACAAGTGATCTAGGCACAAAGGTCGGCGTCAAAGTGTCGCTTCACTTCCACTAGCTAGGGGGGACAAACGAATGAGAATCTCGTTCGAAAGGGGCGGTCTGCGGCGGATGGCGATGCTATTGGTGCCGACTCTGCTCTCAGCATGCGCGCTTGACACTACAACCGCCACTGACGTTGATGCGTACCCTTCCCTCATCTCCGAGGGCAAGACGACCATGCAGGCTCGACAAGGTGAACTCGCACGCCGGGTCGCGATGGCCCTTCAAGATGACACGCTCCGACAGCTGGTGAAACGGAGCATGCGTGACGCACCGCAGGTGGAGTATAAGCTAGACCTCGGTGTATTCCTCCGTGGCGCCGGTGCCCCACTTCGCTCCGCAGCGGCCTCAAGAGGCGGTACGACAGATGCCGTGCTGCTAGCAGACCTCAGCGCACTGCCAAGCTTGGAGTTCTACATGCCGGTAGCAGCGCACAGAAAGGCGTGGACGGGTGGCCGAGACCTTGTAGTCGCGACGCAACTTGAGGATACCGATGAACCTATAGCATGGGATCTGAACGGAGGGCGGGTTACTCTGAGCCTGGCCGCTCCTCCGGAAACGCCGGTGCTTGTCCTAGTTCCGGTCGAGACCGACTTCACGCGAGTTCTCTCACCAGCACGCCTCGCGGCACGGGGGAACCCACAGCGAGAAACGATTGAAGATCCCGCGACTCCTACATCGTTCACTACATATTCCTTGCAGTGCGACACTCCTGATTGTAGTGGCGGTGGCGGCGGGAGCGGTTCTTTTCCCGCTGGACTGTACATCACGTTTCAACGGCTCGTGGATCAAGGTGAGCCGTGGACCTTGGGAGCACCGGAGATTGAAGTCCACATTCATGGGCCACAGTCGAGCAGCGCACCTCAGTACGGAGCCGACTTGGCTTGCTCAGGCGATCGAGTCGGTTTCCCGCGAGGGTTCAACCAGGATGATGCATTCTGGAGTGGCGAGGCTCTCCTGTTCGACCAGTCGCAGATTAACGCTTACAATGCGATTCAGCCGAACGGCTTCAACGTTTCCGTTTGGGAGGATGACAACACCGTTTGTCAGATCAAGAAGGAAGACTTCAACCTTGTTGCTCGATTCGGCGCTATCGCTTCAGCTGCCAGCGGCTATGCGGCCGTAAGCGCCGCGACTGGGATCGGGCCGACACTTCTTGCAGCCGCGACCTTCTTGGGAACGGCATACTCAAGCCTGACGTTCTTGTGGACCAACGATGATTTCCTCGGCACCTACGTGAACGCGGCTGCCGTGGGTCTATCCTACTCAGACGCTAATCATGTTCTCTACATCGATGGAGGGCAGGTCAATGGTCGCGCGATGCTTGTCACGCAAGCCGCCCACTAGGTTCTCCCAACAGTGGGCCAGCCGACGGTTCGTTCGCCTCGCAGTTGTGTGCGCGATCACGTTGTGCACCCCCTGGCAGTCGCTTTTCCCACAGCAGGATTCGTTGCGTACACGCCTCGCCGGGATAGCGACGGGGCCTAGCTTCTTCTATGGCGCGGAGGGCAATACGATCGGCGTGCATATGGAGGGAAGTCTGTCGCTGCGCATCAAGCGTTCCCAAACCTGGCTTCGCACAGACGTGTCGTCACACCTCTTTGGTGCTCAGCGGTTGTATCCGTGTCTTCTCGTGGTCCAGGGCAACTGTTACACCACCTCGCGTCGTGCTGTCTTCGGTACTAGTCTGGGTATCCAGCACCATTTCGGTCGCGGCATGGCGCGTGCTACCCATGGCTACTACGGCACCCTTGGGATCACTGCACTTGTGTCGGCTCGAGTCGCCGAGAGGTATGCAGCGTGCGTCTTGGGAAGTGTATGCCCAGACGAGCCACTAACGCATGAGATCACCAATGTGGATTGGGGAGCAGTAGTTGGCCTTGGGCAGTCTTGGAAGGCAGGTACGAGAGCATTCTTCGTCGAGTCGCGCTTGTACCAACCATTCGGACGCAGAAGCAACGCTGATCCCTACACGAGATTCCGCGTCATGCCTCTCACGTTCGGAGTCCGCTTCTGACGTAGCATCGCATGGCGCCCGAGGTGGCAAGGCGCGCTGCGAGTTGGCATTCCAACAAGGGGCGCAGCTTCCATGCTGCGCCCCTTGTTGTTATCACAGCATCTTCCGCTCTGCGAATGATGCGTACCCACCGCTATCGCTAGCGCTCCTAACGAGCACTACGGCACGACGAGCTGCCGTATTCCTTCAGGTTGTATCAGGAGTGAAGCCCCGGAAGAACTCGAAAAGGTGGGGGAGAGAGTCTCCAGAGGAAGACCAAGGAAGAAGAAGCGCTCTCCCTGGTGAATCTGAGGTATGCCATGGGCGTGCCAGAGCTTCTGAAGCTCAGAAAGTCGATACAATGCTTGCTGGAATGCCACATCCTCCTTCACAGCAAAACCGAAAAGTGGATCGGAAGCGTTCTGATATTCGGCCATGAGGTCTGAGGCAATGCCCTCCTCCCCGGAAGCGGAGTCAGTTCGTAGGTTGGGAGCTCCGCCACCAACATGAGCTCTCTGGCAGTTGCCGGTTGAGTGTCTCGACAACCCCAGCGTGGCCTGCTACGGCTCAGTGAACAAGCTCTTCGTCATCTACACCTAGCGCTCCTTGAGGCAGAGCAGAGCGTTGTCGGCAACCGCGTATATCCGGCCGTCGGCGAAGATTGCCGGAGAGGCGACGATTCCCGACGCTGTCGCGCTCCCGCGGCGGACGCGCTGCACTTCGCGACCACTCTGACAGTCAAGGACAACGAGATCGCGCGCTACGGACACATACACCGCGCGATCGGTGCCCAAGAAGTCCACGACAGCCTGTCCACCGTAGCCTCCCTTCCACACTACCGCGCCGGTTGCCGCCTGGAGCGCAACAATCGTCTGATCTCCCGCGTCGTGATACACGATCGATCCGACGCTCTCCGTCTGTGCTACCGTGGCTTGAATCGGCAACGATGTGTAGGTCCATGCGAGTTCGCGTGTGAAGCGATTCACGCCGAACTCGGTGCCCCCCACCACACTGAACACCACCAGGTCGCCGACAACCGCCGGCGCGCCCTGCACCGAAACGCCTCCAGTGAATGGCGGAAAGACCTTCCGTCAAAGCTCACGTCCGCTGAGGCGGTCGAGAGCGAGCAGCCACTGCTCGGTCCGGAGCCCGCTCGCGTCAAGGAAGTGCCACGCCGTGGCGTAGACGGTGTCGCCGGAGATCCGCACCCCCATGGATCCTGATCGAAAGCGCGTGGTATCTGACGGTTGCCAAACCCACCGACGCATCCCGGTTCGAAGATCGACTGCGGACACCGATGCGCCCCACGCGGGAACGAAGACAGACGCGCCGTCCGTTGCGATTCGAGTCTCCCCAACGAAACCCGGCAAGGGGCTGACGGGGTTCTCGCGCACGTCAAGGGGGGCGGCGTAGCGCAAAATAGGCGTCCCGGTGGCAGCGTCCACGCCGTACGTGGAATCGCGGGCTGGGACGACCACGACGCCGTTTGCCACCAACAGGTTCATCCCTTCGATCGCAGAGCGCGCCAGACTGGTGCGCCACAATCGTTGTCCTGTGGCGCGTTCGAAGGCGCTTGGCGCTCCCGTTCCGTCAGCCGCGAACACTGCGCTGCTGCCCACAGCGGGGCGAGCGATCGAGAACCCGGTGACGGTTGCGCTCCAGCAGTCGGAAAGGAGTCTCGGCGGGCCGTCGTCTGTCGAGGTATGGCAGGCGAGAAGGGTCGCGCATGAGAGAAGGCCGCATTGCAGACGCATGAAGCGCTGTCGTGGTCGGAAATGTGACTGTGCTCGCTTTGCAGCAAGGAGTGGCGCGCCGCGCCAACGCGCTGCAAGCGGTGGCGCAGATTCTCCGAAACACTGCTATCGCATTCCAACTCTTCGAAGCGCGGGGATCAAGCCACTTTGCACCACAGCTTGGTCGTGAATCAGTGCGAAGTGATCTCCCTGCGGGAAGAACTGGTCCAGTGAACTCGCAATTCCCGGATACGCAGCACGTTCGACTGCCACGAGACCGTCGAACGGTACGTTTCTCTCTTTCCCATTTGACTGCAAACCGACCGTATGTCCCATCAGGCGGGCGTCCAGGTTTCCGACTACGCGATCCGCCTTTCCGCACGCGTTCGCCAAGGGTATGGCTAGTGACTAGGCTCCCCGTCGCTCGACCACTCGCTATCTATCTCTGCACGCGCAGGTCTTCGAGCCGTTCTTCACGACCAAGAGCGGGCTCACCTCAGGCGGGCTCGGACTGGGACTCTCCATCGCGCGCAGCTCCGTGGAGTCGCTTAATGGTACTTTGACGTCTGTGTCGAACGACGGCCCCGGGACCACGTGCATCATCCAGATCCCGGTGCGCTGAGCGATGCGGTAGTGAACGGCCCCAGGATGGCCCTTCAAGGTACGGACACCCATGAGAGAAGACGGCCGCGAAGAAGAGAGTCTGTTGCATCAAAGGGCGATCCGCGCCGTGAGTAGACACCTTCGGCAACTCAGCGGGATGAGACGCGCCGTCGTGCTCGCCCTGCTCCTCCCCCTCGCCCCGCGCCCAGAGCTCTCCGCCGCCACCCAGGCTGCGGGCGACATGCGCATCGCGTTGCATCCGTACTTTCGAGATCTGCGGACGGTTCGTGCCACCGTGGGTGCCGACACCCTCACGCTGCTGCTCGACACCGGCGGTGGCGCCACCGCGCTCACGCCGGCACGAGCCGCGCGGGCCGGGTGCCAGCCGCGCGGAAGGGACATCGGCTATCGCATGACGGGAGAGCGTGTCGAGTTCCAACGCTGTCCCGGACTGCAGCTTTCGCTGGGTGCCTTCGCTACGCGTCTTGCGCCGATGGGCATCTTCGACCTGGCGGCTCTGCTGCCTCCCGAGCTTCCGCCGCTGGATGGCGTGCTCGCGCTCGACGCCTTTCGCGGTCGCGTGATCACCCTCGATCTCGCCCAGAACCTGCTGATCGTGCACGGCCCGCGCTCCAGCGCGCGTGCCGTCGCCGCGAACGGCGTTCCCTTGCGCTTCGCCACTGGTCAGAGCGGTCGATTCCTCGAAGCCTTCGTCAGGATCGAGGGTGAGTCCGGGCCGCTCTGGTTTCTCCTCGACAGCGGCAATCTCCTCGGGACGATCGTCTCCGAGGAAGTGGTCCGAGAGGGTCAGCTCGCCGTGACCACTGACCAGCGCTCGACGCTCCGCGTAGGAGATCGCGTCCGGTTCGAAACGAGTGTGACGCCCAAGGCGCTCGTCATCGACGGCGCACTGGGGACCGACTTCCTACGCCGAGGGCCCGTCACGCTCGATCTGCGTCGCGCGCCGCGCGCGGAGTGATGCGACCGGTCGCCTCACCTCCCCCCACACCCATACAACACCCGCGCCATCCCATCCTTCTCCTTCGCACACTGCCCCGCCAGCAACTGCCCCAACTGCCGGCGGATGGTATCCAGCGCCACCCGCTGCTCCACCGCCTGCGCCGCGAACGCCGAGTCCTGCCGCGCATTCACCTGCTCGATCGCGTCCAGTCGCCGCGCCGGGGGATAGGCCTGGAAGCCGAGCATCCCCACCACCCCCGCCGCGAGCCCTAGCGCCCACCACGCCCGTTGCACCTCGGGGACAGCGCGCCACCACCGAGGGTCGGCGTTAGGCACGAACGCCACCTCGGGCGCGACTCGCGCGGCACGGCGCTTCGGCGCGCCACGCCGCGACCGCGCGCTCACGGCACCACCGCCACGTAGAACGTTGCGCTCGCCCCGTCGGTGGTCACCGTCGACAGCTTCTCTCCCATCACCCGCACCACCACGCGCGTCACCCCCGGCGACACCCCTCGCATCCCTCCAGCCCCCATCGCCGCCACGCGCGAATCGTCCACCATGTAGAGTGGCACGAAACGCGGGACAATCGAGCCGTCGGCGCGCAGCGCCGTCACGCGCAACGCATGCTCCGGAACCAGCACCTCGCCCACTCGCAGGTGCATGGTGTCCGTGGCCATCGTCAGCCGCACCACGGGCCTGTTTGTTTTCGCGATGATGGCTATCGCGACACTGTCCGTCACGGAGGCCGGCGCCGCCTGCGTGGAGGGCGAGGGCCGCACGTTCGGCACCATCGGCCCTATGGGCGCCTGTTGCTCGCCGTCGGACATCGTCGGCGACGCCTTCGGCTCCTGAACAGCCGCAGCTGCGCGCGACGCGATCGACGCCGCCGGACAGTGCGCCAGCGCCGCCGCGTCGATGATGCGCCGCAGCTCGGCCTCCAGGTCCGCTTGCGCAGTAGCGGTGCCCCACTGCGAGTTCAAGGGCACGATCGCCACGGGAGACACGCGCGAGCGCTCGTCGGCACAGCGCAGCGTGGCCTTCGACGTAAAGCCCCCTTCCCCCCAGATCCCCAGCTCCACGTCCACCCCCGGCACCTCGACCGGAAGCACAGCCCCGCCCCCCACCACCTGCGCCCGGGCATCGCGATGCTCGCCAACGACCGCCTCGATCGCTCCCCGCACGTCGCGTTCGCTCACCAGCATCGTCTGGCCGGCTCCCGCATACCACGCCCGGAGGCGGATGGGGTGCGTCGCCCCCTCGGTCACCCCGAGGCGCACGAGATACGCACTGTCGCGGAAGAACACGCCGCTGTCCTGCCGCGTCACCAGCATCACCATGTTCCGCCGGACCACCAGCCGGCGTGACGCCACGTGCAGGTACACCACCGCCGATACTCCAACGATCAACAGCGATGCGCCGGCCAGCAGCGCCCGTCGCCATGACTTCCCGATATCACTCAGCACAGTCCACCTTCCGGTCAGGGTCCAGTCGAGGACGCGCACCGCGCGTCTGTCGCTCGCTACGCTGCGGCTTCGTACTCCTCGGGCATCGCATACCAGCGAATGGCCAGGTCGTCGCCCGAGGTGTCGCACCACTGCACCGACTCCACCACGCGCATGATTCCCCGCGGCGCCACGGGGTCGGCACGCCCCGTCGCCAGCATGCACCGGCGCAGCGTCCGTCGCCCTTCCGCAGCCGCCATCCCCACCTCCAGCACCACCGACACCTCGCCAGGACCGGCGTGGATGCCGTCCGCGCCGTCGCCCGGGGAACACCCCGTCAGCAACATGTCGCCAGGCGCCGGGCACACACGCCCCCACTCACGCCGCTCGGCCAGGCTCCGCAGCGCCACCAGCGATGCCACATCCACGACGGGGAACGACGAGCCGCCTCGCTGCAGGTCGAAGTGCGTCGCTCGCCCCAGCATCTGCACAAACTCCAACGAGCACGGGATGTCGGGGTACCGCCGCACCAGCCGCGCCCCCTGCCGCGCCATCGCCAGCGCGCTCGCCACCAGCAGGATGGGTGTGGGGGGGATCAATAGACCCTCCGCGGCTCCTGCCGCCAGATCGCCATCGCGCGTTCACCCGCGCCCAGCGGGAGGAGCGGCACACCCGACACGCCGCGCGCTTCCAGCACCACAGTCCCCTCCTGCACCCGCACGTTTGTCACGGCGGGATCGACCGCTGTGACCTGGAAGTCCGACCCGGTCACGATGATGCGCGCCGACGGCGTCACGACAACGAACCGTCCGACCGGGGCACGACGCATCTGGAACTGCGCCGCTCCCTCCAGGAACAGCTCGCGGATGCCGCCGACGTTCGCACTGTCGTTCCACGTCAGCCGCCCCCCCGCCTCCACCACGGCCATCGCGTCTTCTCCGAGTCGCACCGGCATCCCCTCACGCCCGGGCGGCTGCATCACGTGATACTCGGGGCGAGGTCTCGGCGCGGTGAGCCGCGCGGTCAGTCGCGCCGTCCCCCACGTCGTCGCGGGGAGCACGATGGCGCCGATGAGCACCGCCGCCAGCTGCCACCGTCGCATGCGGCGCTGCATCTCCCGCATCGCCGCATGGTCCACGCCCTCCTGCCCACGCGCGCGCGGTCGATCGTCCGCGTCGGTATCGCGTTGCTCGGCCGAGCCTGAGCGCAGCAGCCGCTCGCCCGCCAGACGGAAGCGCCGCGCCTCCACGGCCAGCTCCTCCTCCGGGAGCGCGACGTCACGCCAGCTAGGCCAGGCGTCCCACGCGGTCACGATCACTCCCACCCGCTCGGCGAACGGCGCGTCGTCGCGCAGTCGCGCTTCCACCGCGCGCGCATCGTCGGGCGTCAGGCTGCCGGTGAGGTAGTCCGTGATCAACCCGATCTCCGGATCCTCCGCGCGCGCCTCCTCCAACTCGCGTGACGACATCTCCTGCACCTCTCCACCGCTCGTCAGGAACTCGTCCGGCCTCATCGATCATCCCTCCCCCGCAGCGTGGCGGGCGTGATCCCATCGCGCGTCAGCCGTTGACGCAATGCCTTGTTTGCCTTGAGCAGGTAGCCGCGCACCGACACCGTCTCCACTCCGAACAGTTCGGCCGCCTCCTCCAGCGGGATCCCGTGCTCGCGTACCGTCGTCCACGACATGCGCACACAGTCGGGAAGCGATTCCAGCACCTGATGGATGGCGCCCATGATCTCCCCATCTTCGGTGGCGCGCCGCGGATTGGACCGGCGACGCATCGCCGCCGTCGAGCCGGAGATGAACTGCAGCAGCCGCTTGCGCCGCCGTGCGGTCCGCTTCTGGTCGAGCAGGACATCATGGAGGATCACCACGAGCCGCGCCCGCGCGTCTCGCTCCGTGAGCGGGACGCGTTCCCGGTCGGCCTGTTCCACGTACTTGAGCATCGCGTCGTGCACCACGTCTTTCGCCTCGTCGGCATCCACGTGGCGCATCGCGTAGCGCATGAGCGATCCATGCATCTGGCGGTAGAGGCGGTCGAGGTCGATCGCGAGGGATTGCCCCTCGGCGCGACCATCGCCGCGCCTCGCCAACCGCAACGGCTGCCACACTTGATCGTGCTCTCGCTCGAGTTCGCGCTCCGGCTCGCGCTCGAGACTCCGCTCACGCCCTCGTTCTCGCCCCCGCTTGAAATCTCGCTCCATGTCGGACTCTCCTCCCCGCGGCTGCGTCGCCCCCTTCATCTTAGGACGGGCGTCCAGACCGCCGGGTGTATCGGATGAGACATCGATGACCCTCGGCTCACTCCCTGGGAGCGCGTGCGCCTGGCGGAACCAATGCACGTCTTCCCGTTCGTCTCTCACCGCAAGGCACATTTCGCGGTTTCACACGCCTCATAAGAACACCGTCACGAGTGCCCGAAACGTTGTATTGAACTTCTGTATGGACATACACGACACATACATCTTCAACGATTCCTGGCCCTTTTTCGCCCCGGGGAGCCCCAAACCCACTTGACACACCCCCATTTCCGGGGGATTGGGTGAGAGGGCGCGAGACTGCAGCACGAACACCGACGCTCGCCTCCGCCCGCGCGACGCCCGTTCCGCACGTCATTTGGAGGGCGGCCAGTGCCCAAACGGCCGCAGCACAGCTCCAGACGGCCGTTGCGCAGCATCGCGAGGAGACGGCGCATCGCTCGCCGATCATCCAGCAGCACCGGCCGGCGATCGAGCGCCCCCCGCCCGCGACGCCCCGCCGTCGATCGAACGCCGCGCATCATCGCTCGGCCGCGTCGCCGCAGCGGTCGACGATTCGACCAGGCGCGACGTCGATCGTGCCGCATCGCGAGGCGACGCCGCAACATCTATCGATGGCGTCACATCGCCGCTCAGCGGCGTCGCATCGCCGCTCAGCGGCGTCACATCGCCGCTCAGCGGCGTCACATCGCCGATCACTCGCGCCGCACCATCGCGAGGTGACCACGCAGCGTCCGCCGATCGCGCCGTGATCCCGCGCGTCCATCGCGCATCGCCGCGCGCTCGCGTCGTGCCATCGTGAGGCGGGAGCGCAGCGTCGGACGCTGACGTCGCAGCATGGCACGCCTACAACGCTGCGTCGCACGCGTACGGTCATGCTTCCGTCGGCGACTGCGCCGCTCCGCACGAGCACCACGCGGCCCGCGGAGACGACCGCGCCGCACCGGCCGCGCGCGACGCAGCGCTGACCGCTGCCGTCGAGGCTCGCATCGCACGCAGCGCGCGTCTATCCGCAGACAGCGCGCGGTCATCCGCACACAGCGCGCGGCAGCCCGCACACAGCGCGCGTTCGCCCGCATCCACTGCGCGCGCATCCGCACGCAACGCACCCGCAACCCACGATCGCGCAGTCGCCTCCCACCGACGGGCCGCCGACTCCGGGTGCCCCACACCAGACGCAACAACTCCGGCGGTGCACTCACCGTCCGCCGCGACACTGCTCCGGGCGCACGCGAAGGACGCGCGCGTGCTCCCGATGACCCACGCGTCCACAACCATATGGAACGGAGGGATGACCTATGCGAATCAAGACCAAGCAGGGACTGCAGACGCTGCGCCGGGCCCACGCCTTCCTGGCGGGGCGCGATGTCAGCGCCGCGCTGGGCGACGTGAAGCCCCACGTGGAAGCCCTCGACGCCATTGTCGTGCGGCTCGAAGAGTTCGCGACGGAGCAGGAGGTGCGTGACAGCGCATCACGCACCGCCACCGACGCGAAGAACACCCTCGCGAAGCAGTTGCGTGGCGAGTACCTGCGCCCCATCGCCCAGGTGGCGCGGCGACTCTTCGCGAACGACCCGGAGCTGCGCAGCGCATTCCGTGTCCCGGAGAAGCGGGACGACGAAGGGCTGATTCAGGCGTGCAACGCCTTCGCGTCTCGCCTGGAGGAGCACAAGTCGAAGTTCACCGGGCGCGGCCTGGCCACAGACGTCGTGGAGCGACTGCAGAAGGCGACCGACGCGTTCCGCGACGCACTCGTGAACCGCTCGCTCGACCTCGCGCGCCGTGCGGCGGCCACCGCGGGGATGGCGATGGAGTTGTCGCGCGGGCGCGACCTCGTGCGCCTGCTCGACCTCATGCTCGCGCCGCGTCTGGCCGGCGAACCCTCCCAGCTCGCCGAGTGGCGCAGCATCGCGCGCTTCCTGCGCGAGGCGACGGTGGGGGAGGCGGGGAAGGAGCTCCCGCCGGATACCGCCGTCACCACACCCAGCTGACGCGAGAGAGGGCTGGGCACAGTTAGGCTCGCGCCGCGGGTGCGTCGACCACCCGCGTCGCGAGGGCGGTATGCAGCTCCAACGTCAACCATTCATATAGAAGGAGGGCACCATGTCCATCAAAGCCATGAAGAGCCGCCGCAACGTCCACGTCGTTCCGACCGTCGTCGCTGCGTCGCGTCGCGCGCGGTTCGTCGCCATCGTCGCCGGCACGCAGGACCCGCTCACGGAGCCCACGTCGCAGCGTGAGGCGATCGCAGCCGCAACGGTCGAGGCGAAGCGTCGCCGCAGCGAAGTGGTGATCCACCGCGCCAACGGGCGGATCCGCGACGCGGACAGCTACGGGCACGACTCGCCGCAGGTGCGGGATACGAAGCACTAGCCACCAGGGCTGCTACGTGGGGGCCGCCTTCTCCAGTCCTTCGCTGGGGGAGGCGGTCCCCAGCGCGCCGTGCCCGTTCATCGGAGGCGGTAGCGCTCCAAGTGATTGAGCCCATCCTCGTCGACACGCACCGCTAACGCATGCGACTCGCCCATCCACGCGATTCTCACGCCCGCGGCAACCGCTCGATTGCCGATCCAGCGCCCTGTCGCATCGAAGACATCGTAGGTGCCGGTGGTCGCGCTCGCCGGCCCGCTTCGCATGATCCATCGCACTCCGCGCGGTGAGGACGCTAACGACCGCGTGACGTAGGGCGGCTTGTGCGACGGCCAGGGGACGGCGTCCATGCTGGCCGCGGCCGCCGGGGATAGCGTGGCGAGGTACTGCTGGCGATCCTGGTCCGTGACTGGGACGCGCGGGATGCTCCTCGTGGGGCCGTGGACAGCGGCACTCCCGCGGCGCAGTACGCTGAGACGATAGGGCGCACGGCGCGCGACGGTGACGGTCCCGTCGAGATCGACAATGGCCTCGTCGCCAACCACGAACGGCACGCGCACCACGTGCACGCTCTGATCGGAGCCGGATCCCTTCCGTACCGTGATGGAGGCCGCGGCCTGCGCGAGTCGCCCCAGCGGCTCGAGGGTCCCGCCGTCGCGCGACGCCGCGAAGAGCATCACCGAGTCGGCAGGGACGATGCCGCGCTCCGAGGTCGAGACGCCACGGCCGGTGAAGTAGACGAAGCCGCGCGCATCGGCGCCGCGAAGAGATGCCGCCGAGAGCCCGGAGTCGACGGCCGCTCCTGCGAAGGCTGGGAGCGCGCCCACGATAGACGTGCCCACGAGGACGAGGATACGGTTCTGTCCCACGTCCACCAGCCACGTCGAATCGGCCGATAGCGCGATCAGGCGCGTCGCACGCACGTACTCCCCCGGTCCGCGCCCCGCGCGCCCAATCGGCTCGACCTTTCCTGTCTCGAAGTCGGCGACGACGAGGCGTTGCTCCATGACGTCGAGCACGAGCACGCGCCCGTCGCGCAGCACGCGGACGCCGGCAATGTCGGAGAAACCGTCACGGATGGTGGCCTCCGGTACACTCGATACTTCCTGGAGTGCGCGCTGTGCATATCCGTGCTCCGGCCAGCAGAACGAGAGTGCGACACATGCAAGCAGGGACGCCGGTATGTGAAGGCGCGACATGGCTTCGTCACCGAGATGCAGGAGGGACTGCCATGCTACGGCGGCGGGCGAGCGCTGTCAACTAGAAAACTAGTAGATAAAGCGACATGCCTCCCCGAGGCGTCCGTTCACGGCCAGAACGGAAACATGAAGTTCCACCCCAGCGTGACGGTGAGCGTCACGT
>JAXLXW010000023.1:0-43235 GCA_046327755.1 Gemmatimonadaceae bacterium | reverse complement strand
GCGACCGGGATGTCATGCACCGTCGACCAGTCGATGGCGGATGGCTCGGGGATGGCGCGTAGCGGGAAGGTCAGGCTCCCCGTGCCACCGCCGACCGAGACCGCGTCGTCGTCGAAGGTGAAGGTGACACCGAGGGCGCGCGCCGCCTGCTGCAACACCACGAGCGCGCGGTTGGACTCGTGCTGCAGGTGGACCTTCAGCCGCGCCACCACGTCGCGGCGGTCGGGGGCCGGCCGTCCTTCCACAATCGCCTCGGCGATGGCGAAGGCCTGCTCGTTCACCTCCGTGGCGGTGAGGAGCGCGTCGATGGGGGCAGCGAGGAAGGCGTGCCCTCCGCCGGGATACGGGCGGGCGTAGACCTCGGGTCGCTCCCACCCCAGCCGGGCGGCGAGGAGACGAACCTCGGTGCGCCACGCCAGGAGGAGCGAGGGGGCCTCGTCGTCGCGGCAGTGGATGTCGAGGGCCGCCCCTTCTCGCTGGGAGAAAAGGTTGGGCCCCATCAGGCGCCGGGAATCGAAGATGCGGTCGGTCAGGGTCCTACCCGTGAGCTACAATGGCGATGGTCCGAGGGCGGCGCCGGGTGTCCCCGGTGGCCCCCTCGCGACTAGTCCTCCTGCTCGCGCGCGATGTGCACGCCACGCCCATCTCGGACCAGGACGACGTCATCTCCCAACGTAGCGAGCGGCGTCACGTCGCCATCACCTGACGGGACCGGGGCACTGGCGGGAGCAGACTTCGCGGCCTGCGACGCCAGGAATTCCCCCGTGGAGCGCATCGCCTCCTCGGCGGTCCGGTCGGCCGAGGAGCGGAAGTAGACCACCTGCTTCCAGCTGCGGACGAGGGCATCGGCAAAGAGGAGGACGAGATCCCCAGGGCGGGCCATCGCGAGCGCGGCGTCGTGCGCTTCCTGTTCGTCGGGGATCAGCGAGATGCGGTCAGCGGGGATTCCGGCTTTCAGCAGGGTGTCGCGGATGAGGCGCGGGACCTCCTCCCCATCACGCCCGCGCAGGTCGTCGTCGCGGCGGCAGACGTAGTGATCGAAGTTGGCGCGCGCCGCCACCTCGCCGATCTCCACGATGTCCTCGTCGCGCCGGTCGCCCGGGCCGGCGACGACGCAGATGCGCCGCCCCTTCACGTCGAGGCGCCGCACCAGCTGGCAGACCGAGTCGACCGCGGCGGCGTTGTGCCCGTAGTCCATGATCACCTTGAAGGGGTGCTCATCGAAGACATTGAGGCGCCCGGGAGCCTGGTAGAACGTGGTGTGGAAGGTGCGAAGCCCGTTGCGGATGTCCTCGAGGCGGACGCCCATCGCGAAGGCCATCGCCGCGGCGAACATTGCGTTCTGCACGTTGAAGGTCGCCTTCCCCTCCATCGTGGAAGGGATGAGGTGCGTCCAGAGAAGGGGGATGTGCGCGCCGCGGTCGTAGATGGTGATCATCTGTCCGTTCACGCCCCCCTCGAGCGCGATCGCGCGCCCGCCGGCGCGGATGTGCTCGCGCACGAGTTCGTGTTGCGGATTCAGCGTCACGTAGCAGACCGACTTCGCCTCCGTGTACGCCGCCATGCGCAGCACGCGCGGGTCGTCGGCGTTGAGCACCGCGGTGTCGCCTGCCACCTCGACGATGATCCGCTTCACCTCGGCGAGTTCGTCGAGCGTATCGACGCCGCGCATGCCGAGGTGGTCGCTCTGCACGTTGAGGACAGCACCGACGTCGATGCGGCGGACCCCCATGCCGGCGCGCAGCAACCCGCCCCGCGCCACCTCGAGGACGGCCACGTCGACGGATGGATCGCTCAGCACCATGCGTGTGGCGACCGGGCCGGTCATGTCGCCCGCGACGGTGCGCTGTCCGTCGACGTAGACGCCGTCGGTGCTGGTGAGGCCGACGCACTTGCCGGCGAGCTTGTGGATGTGGGCCAGCATGCGCGCCGTCGTCGTCTTGCCGTTGGTCCCGGTGACGGCAGCGATGGGAATGAGCGAGGGCGAGCCGGGAGGGAAGAGCATGTCGACCGTCTTGCCGGCCACGTCGCGCGGCTTTCCCTCGCTCGGCGCCATGTGCATGCGGTAGCCCGGCGCGGCGTTCACCTCGCAGATGGCGCCGCCGATGTCCTTGTACGACTTGGCGATGTCCGGCGTGAGGAAGTCGACGCCTCCCACGTCGAGCCCGATGGCCTTGATGGCGCGCACCGCCATCTCGACGTTGTCGGGGTGCACGACGTCGGTGACGTCGGCGGCGGTGCCGCCGGTGGAAAGGTTCGCCGTCAGGCGCAACATCACCATCTCGCCCGCGGCGGGGATGGTGAAGCGCGAGTAGCCCTTGCTGTCCAGGAGGCGCGTCGCCTCGTGGTCGATCTCGATGCGCGTGAGGACCTTCTCGTGCCCGATGCCGCGCCGCGGGTCGGTGTTCACCTCGGCGACCAGCTCCTCGATCGTGTGGACGCCGTCGCCCACGACATGACCCGGCATGCGCTTGGAGGCGGCCACCAGCTCGCCATCGATGACGAGCATGCGATGGTCGGCACCGGTGATGAACGACTCCACCAGCACCGAGCGCGAGTGCTCCTTCGCCTTCTGGAACGCCTCGCGCACCGAGGCCTCGTCCTGGAGGAAGATCGAGACGCCGCGCCCATGATTCGCGTTGTAGGGCTTCACCACCACCGGATACCCGATGCGCCGCGCCGCCTGCACCGCGCCATCCTCGCTCTGCACCAGGCGCTGCTGCGGGACCGGGAGCCCTAACGAGGAGAGGATCTTGTTCGTCTCCTCCTTGTCCGACGCCAGCTCGACCGCGATGTGCGGCGTGAGCGAGGTGACGGTGGCCTGGATGCGCTTCTGGTACTTGCCGTAACCGAGCTGGATGAGGGAGAAGTCGTTGAGGCGGATCCATGGGATCCCGTGGCGGGCGGCCTCGCGCACGATGGACGCGGTGGACGGGCCCAACGCGCGGCGCTGGGCGTAGCGGATGTACTCGTCGCGTGCGACCTCCCATTTCCACTCCGCATCCCAGTCCGCCGGCCGCAACTCCGCGGGGAGGAGCGAGTGGAGGAGGGCGAGCGCCAGGTCGGCGGCTTCGTTCCCGACGTCGGCCTGCTCGTACTCGAAGACGACGTCGTAGACGCCCGGACGATCGTCGATCGAGCGTGTCTTGCCGAAGGTGACGTCCTCACCGGCGATGTTCTGCAGTTCGATCGCGACGTGTTCGAGGACGTGCCCGAGCCACGTCCCGTCGTCTTCCGTCATGCGGCGGATGAAGCCCCCGGCTTCGCCGTAGCTGCATCCGTGCTCGACGAGTCCCGGGAGGCGCTCGACGAGGGCGTCGATGAACGGCTGCCCCAGGCGCATCGTGGGCCAGTACTCGACCTCGCCCAGGTCGACTTCGAGGCGGATGACCGGGAAGTGGGCGTAGATGCTGGGGCCGACGAAGGTGCGGCGGTCGGAGATGCGCATGGGACGGGAGACGGGGGACGGGAGACGGGAGTTGGGTCGGCGCCGGGGCTGGCCCTCGCCTTCCCCCGTCTGCTGTTGCGAGCTGACGGGCGCGGGGCGCCTACTCCGCCGGCTGCAAGGCGTCGACGCTCGCCTTGCGGGTGTGGAGGTTGTACGTGGTGCCGTGGGTCAGGATGTGCAGCTGCACGCCGACGAGCGAGACGGGTTGTCCGCGGTCGGTGTGGTCGGCGCTGGAGTACTCCACGCGCGACGGGTCGATGCAGGTGATGCCGCCGGAGCCGCGGATCTCGATCACTTCGTCCGGGCCGATGAAGGCGGCGGTGTCCTCGTCGAGCCCCAGCCCCACGGCGAACGGATTGAGCGCCAGCGCCATGAGGAGGCGGCCGAGGCGGTCGCGCTGGCGGAAGTGCTGGTCGATGACGACGCGGTTGGTGAGGCCGAGCCCGGGGGCGAGGGTCGCCATTCCGACTTTAGGGGTCGGCCCTTCCTCGCCGAAGGCGATCATGTGCTCGGAGAGGAACGCCGCCCCGGCCGACGTCCCGGCAACATGCTGCCCGCTGGCGTTGCGCCGGCGGAGGAGCTTGGCGACCGGGGTCCCGCCTAACGTGGTGGAGAGCTTGAGCTGGTTGCCGCCGGTGAGGAAGACGCCGTCGGCGTTCTCCAGCACCTCGAGGTAGTCCGCATCGTCGGCGTCGCTACGCCGCTCGATGGCCACCGCCTTGGCATGCCTGGCGCCGAGCTTGAGGAAGAGCTTCTCGTAGTCACGCCCGGTCGAGGGATCGGACGACGCGGTCGGCAGGATCGCGATCTTCGCCTGCCGCGCACCGCACAGGTGGACGAAGTGGGCGAGGATGTCGGAATCGCCGATGCGGCCACCGATCGGAATGATGTAGCCGCGGCTGGCGTCGGCAGGGACTTTGGCGGGGGACAAAGCGTGGGACGGGAGACGGGGGACGGGAGACGGGAGTGGCGACGCGCTCGCGCGTCGCCCGGCCGTGCACGCGGGGTTGAGCGCAAGCTACCGGGGCCGGTGGGGGATGGCGAGCCGCGGGGGAGGCACGCGGGAGGCACGCGGGGGAGGCACGCGGGAGGCACGCGGGAGGCACGCGGGAGGCACGGTCACGCGCGCCGCGAATGGCCGGCCGCGCAAGCACCTAAAACGCGCAGGTAACCGCTCACACCGCCGAGCCGACGACTCGTCCCCCCCGCTATCGACACGACCGACACGACGTTGCACCTTCTCAGCCCCTCGTCCCCGCCCCAGCCCCGCGCGCGGCGACGCCGCGCGCACTCGCGTCCCCCGTCTCTCGTCTCCCGTTCTCTCTCCCAGGAGCCTTCCATGTCCACCGCCCCCTCCCCCCACGGCCGCTTCACCTGGCATGACCTCGTCACCACCGACAGCGCGGGGGCGCAGGCCTTCTATTCAAAGGTGGCGGGATGGGGGACTGCGCCGTGGGGGCCACCGGAGCACCCCTACATCATGTGGACGGCGAATGGGCAGCCGATCGGCGGGATCGGGGCGCTCTCCGTCGAGGAGCAGGCCAAGGGGGTTCCACCCTACTGGATGGGGCACATCGCGACGACCGACCTCGATGCCACCGTCGCCCAGGTCCCGGCACTCGGCGGCGCCGTCCTTCTCCCGCCGACCCCGATTCCTACGGTGGGGCGCTTCGCCATCGTGCAGGACCCGTATGGGGCCGCGTTTTCCGCCTTCCAGTCCGACAACGAGGCCCCGGGCCACGAAGGGCCGGCCGCCGTGGGTGAGTTCTCGTGGTGCGAACTCGCGACCAGGGACCTGGACGGTGCGCTCGCCTTCTATGGAAAGCTGTTCGGCTGGACGCTGGGGACCGACATGGACATGGGGCCCAACGGGATCTACCGGATCTTCAACCGCAACGACCAGATGATGGGGGGGATGTACCTCATCACCGAGGCTATGCCGATGCCGCCGGCCTGGCTGCACTACGTGCGCGTGGCCGACATCGAGGCCGCCGCGAGTGCCGTCACCGCGGCGGGCGGAGCGATCGTGCAGCCGATCATGGACATCCCCGGCGGGAAGATCTTCATGGCGACCGACCCGCAGGGGGCGATGTTCGCTGCGCACTGGGAGCCGGCCTGATCGTCGGCGTTCGGTGGCGCGTGCAGGGTGGGGCGACGAGTGAAACGCCCCACCGACGGCCGGGACTTCGGGCGTAGCCCGCGGCTCCCGGCCGCCCTATTTTCGCGCGCCGGGGGCGGCGGCGAAACGGAGTCGTTGCTCCGCGTGACATCAAGCGATGGAAAGCGGCGACGCCGGGGTGCCGTTTGTTGCCTCACCCTGCGGTCGGCTGTCTGATCAACGCAGAGCCTGCCCTGGCCGCAACTCACGAGGCGGTAACGGGTAAGGGGCGAAGCCGATGCGGCCAATCCGTCGCTGCGGTTCGACGCCCCGCACGTCGGGGAGGGTGACACTCCTCCGCGGCGTCTTCACTGAAGGCGCGGGACCAGCAGCGAGGGATAGGCGACTACATGGCGACGGGCGAATCGCATCGTCGGACCCCGCCGATGAATCGGCGCGTGGGCGATCGGCACACGCCGCGCGAACTGTCGGCCGTAGGACACGGCGGCAAGTATCGCGTCTGCGTGATTGTCGGGACGCGCCCCGAAGCCATCAAGATGGCCCCGGTGATCCTCGAGCTGGCGCAGCATCGCCAGGTGATCGAGACGATGGTCGTCACCACGGCGCAGCATCGCGAGATGCTGTCGCAGGCGCTCGATGCCTTCGGGATCAAGCCGCACGTCGACCTGGGGCTCATGTCGACCAAGCAGGCGCTGGCCGATTTCACGGCCCGCGCCATGCTCGCCCTCTCGTCGTGCTTCTCCGAGCTGCGCCCGGACCTGGTCCTTGTGCAGGGCGACACCACCACGGTGCTCTGCGCCGCGCTCGCCGCGCACTACCTCGGTATTCCGGTGGGGCACATCGAGGCGGGGCTGCGCTCGGGAAACCTGCGCAACCCGTTTCCCGAGGAGCTCAACCGCCGGCTGGCTTCGGTCGTCGCCGACCTGCACTTCGCCCCGACGGAAACGGCACGCCAGAACCTGCTGCACGAAGGGGTGCCCGACGATCGCATCACCGTCACCGGCAACACGATCGTCGACGCGCTGCGGCGCATTCCCCGCAAGGCGCAGTTTGACGACGCGCGCCTCAACGACCTCCCGTGGGAGAAGCGGCGCTTCGTGCTGTGCACCATGCATCGCCGGGAGAACCTGGGCGAGCCGCTGGCCAACATCTGCCGCGCGCTGGGCGAGCTGGCCACGATGCACACCGACACGCACTTCGTCTTCCCGGTGCACCTCAACCCGCACGTGCGCGACGTCGTCTTCGACGAGCTGTCGGGAATGCCTCGCGTCGAGCTCCTCGACCCGTTAGGCTACGCAGACCTGCTCGAGCTGCTGCGGCGGTGCGAGTTCGCGATGACGGACTCCGGGGGAATCCAGGAAGAATGCCCGTCGCTGGGAAAGCCGGTCCTGATCCTGCGCAAGAACACCGAACGCCCCGAGGTGGTGGAGTCCGGGTTCGGGCGCGTGGTGGGGACCGACACGCTGGCCATCGTCGATGCGGCGACGCTCCTGCTCGACGACTATCGCGAGATCGAGGCGATGACCTCGGGCGACAATCCCTTTGGCGATGGGCTCGCGGCGCAACGCATCGTGCAGACGCTGATGCGACGGGCGCCGCGGCACGCAGGGGGACACCCGGTCCCCGAGGGGCCGGCGCTCCTCCCGACGCGGCGAGTCGTCGAGCCATGATGTCCGGACGCGGCCGCCAATGCGAGCGGCCGCGCACGGCCGCAATGCCGCGCACGGCCGCAATGCTGCGCGCGGTAGCAATGCTGCGCGCGGTAGCAATGCTGCGCGCGGTAGCAATGCTGCGCGCGGTAGCAATGCTGCGCGCGGTCGCCACCATGGTCGCTGCCGTGTGCGCGGTGGCGGTGTTCCCCGTGTCATCGGCGCGCGCGCAGGACGCCGCGCCCCCCTCGCTCGACCGACGCGTCGACCTCTACGCCGACCGTCACCAGGTCACCGGAGGCTACGGCGACTGGCACGGCGTCGGGTTGCGGCTGTCGGTCCCCGTGGGCCGGAGCGACACCTGGTTTGCGGAGGCGTTGCAGCGCAAGGCGTTCCGAGATGCAGGGACCTACCTGAGTGTGGCCAACCAGCACGTCTGGAACGAGCGCCTCTACTCGTATGCGAGCGTGGGCGGCGGTTCGGGCGACTTCGTCCTCCCCGACCTGCGCGCCGACGCCTCGCTCTCCGCCAAGTGGGGGGCGCGTCGCGCCCTGGTCACCACGCTCGGCACCACGTTCATCGACGCCAAGCGCGGCTATCGGGACGTGGGGGGCTTCGCCGCGCTCACCGGCTACCTGTCGCCGTGGGCGGTGGCCGAGGGCGGGGTGCGCGTCACGCGCAGCACGCCGGGCGACGTGGATGCCGCACGGGGGAACGGGGCGCTGACGTTAGGCAGGCAGGGGAGGACCGTCGTCGTCCTGCGCGGGTCGTCGGGGCGCGAGGGATTCCAGCTCCTCGGGCAGGGGGCCGCGGTGCGTCGCTTTTCCAGCCACGAAGGGGCGGCCTCGCTGCGCCAGTGGCTCGGGGCCTATGGGGGCGTGCTCCTTCAAGGCGAGCACTATCGCAATCCGTTCTACCGGCGCACGGGGGTGACGCTTGGCGTCTTCGCCCACTGGTAGCCGCGGCGCGTCGCGCACGCCGCGCGACCTGGCGGCGCTCCCCCACACGGGGGACGCACGGGCGCGCCTGCTGGGCGAGCTGCGCGTGCGCGGGTCGCGCGGCGGGATCATCGGTGCGCACCGCGCCATGGTCACCGGACGGCTCACGCCGTCGCGCGTGTCGAGCATGCTCGTCGTCCCCGCGCTGCTCGCGGCGCTGGTGACCGTCCTCCTGCGCCCGTTAGGCGAGGGATGGCGACTGTTGTACGAGCGGCTGGCCCCGTGGCTCGGGATGGGCGAGCCGATCGGTTTCGCCGCCGTCTCGTTGGGGGACCGTTTCACCTTCTATGTCCCGCACCTCACCACGGCGGCGCCCCTCCCCGGGGTGTGGCATTACTGGGTCGTGGGCGGGATCTGCGCGCTCGTGCTCGCGATGTCGTTGCTCCTGCCGGACCGCTTCACGCCGCTGCGCTACTACCTGCGCTTCGCGACGCTGGTGCAGCTGTCGAGCATCCTGTACTTCGCCATCCGGCCGGGTGCCTTCCCCTACGCACTCCCGCAGTACACGCTGGGTTTCCTGCAGGCGGGATGCGCAGTCCTCGTGCTCATCCCGCTCGTCCTCGGGCTGACCTTCTTCCCGTTCGACATCGCGCTGTGGCGCAAGGTGCTCCTCACCGTGCTCACGGTGGGGCACATCGCCGTCCTCCTCCCGCTGCAGGTGCTGCTGCACGCCTACGTGGTGCAGCACCTCTCGCTCCTCACGCTCCCCACGATGTTCTTCCTGTGGGGAATGCTGCTGGAGATCTTCGTCTTCGTCGGCTTCTATGGCTGGGGGATGAGTTGGCCCGACGCGCCGCGCGCGACGCCGTGGCTGCGTGAGCGAGGGGACGGACGCGTGCGCCCGACCAGCGGCTCGCACGCCGCACAACGCGGGGGGGCGCGGTGATCGTCACCATCCTCGTCGCGCTCCTGTGGGCGGTGGTCGCCGTGCTCGTGATCTACACGGTGCGCCACTACATCTTCACCTTCAATCGCCTGTTTGGGCGCCATCGCCAGCCGTACGTCGACATCACCGTCGCCGACTGGCCGCCGGTGACGGTCTTCATCCCGTGCCATAACGAGGAGCAGGTCATCCACGGGTCGATCGACGCGCTCCTCGCCGCCGACTACCCGCGCGAGCGCCTGACGATCATCCCCATCGACGATCGCTCGACCGACGCGACCGGGGCGATCCTGCGCGACTATGCATCGCGCCATCCGGAGCTCATCAAGCCGGTGTGGCGCACGGGAGGGACGCCGGGGAAGGCGGCGGCACTGGCCGAGGCGAGCGCACGCGTCGGGAGCGACGTCCACCTGGTCTTCGACGCCGATTACATCCCCGGCCCCAAGCTCCTCAAGCAACTCGTCGCCCCGTTCTTCGATCCGGAGGTTGGGGCGGTGATGGGGCGCGTGGTGCCGCAGAACGTGAAGCGCTCGCTCCTCACGCGCCTGCTCGATCTCGAGCGCGCCGGCGGCTACCAGGTGGACCAGCAGGCGCGCATGAACCTCGGCCTCGTGCCACAGTACGGCGGTACCGTGGGCGGCGTGCGCCGCGAGGCGCTGTCGAGCGTTGGGGGATGGCGCACCGACACGCTGGCCGAGGACACCGACATGACCTTTCGCCTCCTGCTGCGCGGGTGGGAGGTGGTGTACCAGAACCGATCCGAGTGCTACGAGGAGGTCCCGGAGAACTGGCCGACGCGCATCCGCCAGATCCGGCGCTGGACGCACGGGCACAACCAGGCGCTCCGTCGCTACGTGAGTCGCGTGATGGCGCGGCGCGGGAACGTGTCGTGGGTGCAGGCGCTCGACGGCACGCTGTTGTTAGGGGTCTTCGCGGTGGGGCCGATCCTCCTGGCGGGATGGATCCTGGCCCTGGTGCTGTACTACCTGGGCTACCAACCCAACGCGGGGATCCTGATGGTCCTCGCCATCTCGGCGTTCAGCACGCTGGGGAACTTTGCCGCCTTCTTCGAAGTGGCCACGGCGACGCGGCTCGACGGATCCCGCAACCGTGTGCGCCTCCTCCCCTTCCTCTTCTTCGGCTTCCTCGTCTCGCTGATGGCGGTGTCGCAGGAGACGATCCTGCAGTTCGCGGGGCGCGGGTTGGGTTGGCGCAGCAGCAAGCGGTGGGACAAGACGGAGCGCTACCGCCAGATGCAAGGCGGCAACGGTGGCGGCAACGGTGGCGGCCACGGTGGCGGCCACGGTGGCGGCCACGGTGGCGGCAACGGCCATTCCGGCAACGGCGGGGCGGCATGAGCGTCGTCGCCTTCCTGACGCTCTTTGCGCTGGCGGTGGCGTGGTTCCTCCTCCCGCTGCTTCCGGCGCTGCGCGAACTGATCGCACCGACCGACGCGGAGCCGCTCACGGCGGTGGGGCAGGATGCGGGGGACCTGACCGTCTTCGCCGACGGCTTCCGCGACTACCTCGCGCGTCGACTCCCGCCCGCGCAGCGCCTGGGGGCGGCGGCCGTGACGAGTGACTCCGGCGGCGAGGGAGGGAGCGAGGCCTCCGCTGGCGGCACCGCGGTCGCCGTCGCCCCCGCCGAGCCGCCGCGCGTGGGGACGCTGCTGGATGGCACTCCGTTCGTGCAGCTGACGGGAAGCGCGGACGTGCTGCGCGAGGTGGCGCTGGCCGATGGCTCGATCCCGCGCGTCGTCATCGCCGAGGGGGCGCTGGCCCTTCCCGGCGGCGAGACCTTTCCGCTGGAGTTCCTCGCCCGCGGCCCGCTCCGCGCCGGCACCGGGACGATCTTCCGCGCCCTGCTGGGCGAGGACGACCTGACGTTGGGCGCCGGCTCGGAGGTGCTCCGCTGGGTGCACGCCGACGGAACGTTGCGCCTGGCGGCTGGCTGCACGGTGCACGGCCGCGCCTCCGCCACGGGACGCATCCTCCTCGGCCCCGACGTGGTCTTCTCGCGCATGCGCGCCGCGCACATCGCCGCCGTCCCCGATGCGATGGCGGACCACGCCCTCGCCCAACTCGACGACGCGCCGACCCTCCCGCCCGTCATCAGCGGCACCGCCAAGCTCCCTGCCGGGACGCTGCGCGAGCGCGGCTACACGCGCGTCCCCGGCGACCTCACCATCCCGGCCGGCGGTACCGTTACCGGGGCGCTCGTCGTCGAGGGGCGCCTTACGCTCGGCGAGGGCGCGCGCGTGGGAGGGAGCGTGAAGGCGCACGGCGCCTGCACACTGGCCGACGACGCCGTGATCGACGGGACGCTCGTCTCCCGACACGGGGTTACGCTCGGCGCGCGCTGCTTTGTCCGCGGTGCGATCGTGGCCGAGGGAGACGTCGTCGTCGGGAGCGGATGCTGGGTCGGGTCGCCGACCACCCCGGCATCGATCGCCGCCGTGCGCGTGACGATCCGCAGCGGCGCGCAGGTCTTCGGCGCGATCTCGGCGCGATCGGGGGCCCAGACCGGCTGATTCGTCCGATTTGGGCGTCTCAGGCTTCTGGATTGTAGACCGAACCCGGCGTTGCTGTTCGCTTTCCTCCACTCCCCTCGGCAGACCCTACCGCTCGCCCCGTCCGGGATCTCCGTTAGTGAGTTCGCTTCAAGCCGTTGTGGGGCAATGATTTCCACGGCTCGGTTCACCGGGAATGTCTGGCGCGCATGCCCGACAGTCCCTCGCACCGATGCCGGGGAGACCACGGGCACGCCGAGGCACACGGCTTGCCTACCTTGTTTGTGACCTTTCTCACGATTTTGCTGCGGACTGGGCGCAACACAGGGTGAGAGGGCGGAGCGCGGCGTTCCGTCGCGAACCTGGTGGTCTCTGACGGAGTGAATGATGAGCACGATGACGCGCATCCTTCGGGGTGCCTTGGCTGGCGTTGTCCTGATTGGGGTCCTCCCCTCGTGGGCACAGGCGCAGCGCAACGTCTATCCTGGCGGGCCATGGAACTCCGACGTTCGTGGCTCCGGTGGGTCGGCGGCGATCACGGGGAATAACCCGCGCAACGGCAACGGGTCGCTCGAACTCTCCGTGAGTGGCGACCTGCGGGACTGGGGGTGGTTCAACCTCTTCTCGGGCGATCCGGCGACCACGCAGGGGTGGGGGCAGCTCTCGCAGCTGACCCAGGTCGGTTTCGACTGGTATCGCGTGGCGATGGGGCCGACGGGCGATGCGCCGTGGCAGGCACAGTCGCCGGCGCTTCGCCTCTACGTGCGCAGCGGTCCGATTGGCGCGCCGGTGTACAGCGAGTTGGTGTGGGAGCGCTGGTACACGCTCGCGCAGCCTGCGCCGACCGATCAGTGGATCTCCGAGAACGCGACGAACCAGATGTTCTGGCGCTTCGTGGCGGGGCAGGGGTACACCATCAACGACTGCAGCAGCCCGGCCAGCATCACCCCCGGGGTTCCCATCAAGACTGCCTCGCCGTCGGCGTGGGGGAACGGGAACAACTGCTACGCGTTAGGCGACGCGGTCGTGTACGGCATCGGGGTCGGGCTCGGCAGCAACTGGCCGCACGCCTATAAGGCCTTTGCCGACAACGTCACGCTCGGCTTCAACAACGACCCGGTGCTCGCGGTGCACGACAACTTCGAGCTGCAGTCGAGCACGACCCCCGAGCCGGCGACGATGCTCCTGCTCGGGAGCGGGCTGGCCGGCATTGGTGGCGCGATGGCGCGCCGCCGGCGGAAGGGCGTCTAGCGCTCGACCGCGCACGCTTCGCACGCACGATCGCGGGGTCCGGGCTTCGGCTCGGACCCCGCGTCGTGTGCCGGGGAGCGTGCGCTTGCGATCCCCGCACGCCGGCGCGAGGATGCGCGCATCGTCCTCGAACGAGGGGTTCGCCATGTCCGTTGCACCCGCCACGTTTCGCCGCGCCGCCGGGCGCGCGCTGCTGTTCGTGATGATTGGCGCGGCGTCGCTGGTGCGTGCGCGACCGCTACTGGCACAGCAACCGGTTCCGTCGCTGTCGCTTGGCTTCGGCGTCGATACGGTGAGTGACGACGTTCGCGGAATCGTCCGCACGTTGCGTGACTACTTCGCGCTCGCCCAACCGTCGCGCACCCCCACGCCGCTGTGGAAGGCAGAGGAACAGCGCGGACGCCGCATGTACGATGCGACGAGCGATGCCTATCAGGGCTTCCCGGCGACGATCATCGAGGTCGTGCCCGAGTCGCCGACGAACGACCTGTACGTGGTGCGCACCCTCTTCGCGCGCTATGACACGGCGAGTCGCGCGATTCGTCCGCTCGCGGTCCAGCGGCTCTACGCGCGCCGCAGCGGACGTGGCTGGACGCTGGAGAGCGCGCTCCCGCACCTCACCGCGTCGTGGAGTGCGATGCGCATGGGACGCATCAGCTTCCATCGCCCGCCGGGTCAGCGGATCGACCGGGTGCGCGCACGCCGCACCGCGCAGGCCCTCGACGACCTGCAGCGTCGCTTCGCCATCACCGACACCTCGACCATCAACTACTACGCCTGCGGCTCGACGCGCGAGATGTATCGCATCGTCGGACTCGACTTCATGGTGTCGCCGTCGGGACCGGGCACCGGACGCGGCGGACGCGCGAGCGCCGAGCAGCACCTCCTGCTGGCCGGTGATTCACTGCAGGGGGAAGCGTACGTCCACGAGCTCGTGCACATCGCCTTGTGGCCCATCGTGCCTGCGGGCGGGCGTCATCACATGGCAGAAGAAGGGGTTGCGACGTGGATCGGCGGATCGCGCGGCGCCTCGATCGATTCGCTGGCCGTGATCCTCGCGCACTACCAGGCGACGCACCCGGCCGTGACGATGCACATGCTGGTGGACGGCAACGTCTCCGGCGTGTGGGGACAGCCGGAGACGGACGCGATGTACGCCACTGCCGGGGTGATTGCGGCTGCGATTCACGAGCGCGGCGCTGACGCCGGGATCCGGAAATATCTCAACCTCACGGACGACACCGCCTCGTTCTGGCGCGAGATGCCGGCGCTCGTGGGGGTCCCGGGCGACTCGATCGAGGGGTGGTGGCGGGGCGAGGCCGTGCGCCGCGTGGCGCGCCGGGCCCCGCCTGCGCTGCGCCGGCCGCCAGGCGCACCGCAACGTTAGGCGCCATCTTCCCTAGGGAAATCAGCGTTAGGCACCCCGTTCCGCACCACGCCCTCCCGAAAACGACGCGGCACCAGGATCCCCGGAGACCCTGGTGCCGCATACGTTCGTTCGGGCGGTGGACTGCTCCGCCTGCGTAATTGTAAGACCATTCGCGCCATTGCGCGAGTCCATTTCGCCAACTTCGTCCACGCACCGCGATGGCGCGATTCGCCCGCGCGCGGCCCGCGATGACACCCGGCCCCAGCGATCCGCGCAGATCCGAACAGCCGCGCGAATCGTGGATCGCACCAGCCACGCACGTCACCCCAAACGCCACGGGACGGGAGGCGTGCGGCTCACCCTCGGGCGTTGCAGGTGACGGGTTTTCAGGGGGAGAGGTAGCGA
Organism: Gemmatimonadaceae bacterium; assembly: GCA_046327755.1. Classification (GTDB taxonomy): domain Bacteria; phylum Gemmatimonadota; class Gemmatimonadetes; order Gemmatimonadales; family Gemmatimonadaceae; genus SCN-70-22. The sequence goes on along the minus strand of JAXLXW010000023.1, from coordinate 28,604 downwards.
TCGGCGAGGAGGTCGGCGATGTCCCACGGCGCCGAGTCGGTCCGGTTGGTCAGGACGACGATCGTCAGTCCGTCGTCCGGGTAACGGGCCACCCAGTTGGTGAAGCCGCGCGTCTCGCCATGATGGCGCAGGCGCCGATGTCCCTTGTGTTGCTCGACGAACCACCCGAAGCCGTACTCCGTTGCCTTCCCATCCTTCAGCACGTAGGGGGTCGTCGTCTCACGCCAGATCGAGTCACCGACAAGCGGTGCATGCCAGAGTGACGCATGCCAGCGCGCAAGGTCGTCGAGCGAGGAGTAGACGCCCCCGTCGCCGAGGACGGCGGAGGTGTTGCTCTGGTCCGTGCGCGTCACGCTGTCACCGTGCACGGTGTAACCCCAGGCGCGCCGCGGCGGCTGCGTGCGTCCTTCCTCGTGGGCGTAGGTGTCCTGCATCCCCAGCGGCACGAAGACACGCGCGCGCAGGAAGTCGCCGAAGCGCTGCTTGCTCACCCGCTCGACGATCAGCGCCAGCAGCGCATACGCGGTGTTCGAGTAGCGCCATGACGTACCGGGAGCGAAGTAGAGCGACTCGGCATGCGTGCTTACGAGCGTGAGGGCGTCGAGGTCGTGGACCTGTCGCTGCTGCGTGTCGGGGACGAACGACTCGTAGTCCCATAGCCCCGAGGTGTGCGTGAGCAGGTGGCGAATGGTGACGTCGCGCGCGTACGCCGGCAGTTCGGGGAGGAAGTCGCGGGCGGGCGCATCGATCGAGAGCGTGCCGTCGCGCGCGAGGAGGAGGATCGCCGTGGCGGTGAACTGCTTCGTGAGCGAGGCGAGGCGATAGTTCGTGCCAGGCGTCGCCGCGACCTTCGCCTCCACATCGGCGAGTCCGAACGACTCCCGCAGGAGGACCGTGTCGTGACGCACGACGAGAATGCTCGCCCCCGGCATGCCGGGGGCCGCGAAGCGCGCGAAGAGTGAGTCGAGTTCCTGGCGCGACGGACGGTCTCTCCTCGACGCCGACGGGAGCGCGGCGGACGCACCCTGCTCTCGTGACTGGCAGGCGGTGAGCGCCACCATCGCAGTGAGTGCTGCCCACGCGGTGCGTCGCGTGAGCGAGGAGCGGCGTGACTGCGTGAAGCGTGGCATGCGGAAGTCCCTCGCCAGACTAGAAGAGCTGGCCGCGTGGTGAGGTTGCGGCGCGTCGCGCGGCGCGCCGCATCACGAGCGGGACGCCCGCAATCTCCCACACGCCCACGATCGTGAAGTACAGCATCCCCATGAAGAGCGCCCGATACGGCTGCTCGGGCCACATCCCGCCGCTCGAGAAGCGCTGGGCCTTGATGACGTCGGCGGTGACGCCGAGCGCCGGGACGGCAACGAGTGCCGCCGTGAAGATCGTCCCGAGATAGGCGGCGACTCCCACGATCCAGCACGACGCCATGTAGCCCTTCTGCGCTTCGCTGGGGATCACGCCCAGCAGGACGGGGAGCAGTCGGTTGAGCATCAAGGCGAAGAATGCAACCATCGGCCAGTTGGAGTCGCTCCCCGCGGAGAAGCCCCAGGCAAAGAGCATGTAGAACGCCCCCAGGCCGGTCAGTGCGCCGGCCTTGGCCAGGCGCTTCATGTCCGACAGCGCCACGATCCCGCTGAACGGCGCGGAGTGCACGACGATGAACTCGAGCAGCGTGAGCGTGGTGAGGCGCTTCACCAGGTACGGGTCGATCGCCATCGGGCGCAGCCAGGTGAAGAGGCACACGCCCGCGAGGAGGAAATCGGGAATCGCCGACAGCACCGCCCCCCCCATCGACGCCTGCATGATGGCGGTGTCGCTCGCGGCGGATGCGGATGGGCGCTTGGGCATGCGAGTGCGGGAGTGAGCACGTGCTGCGCGGAGCGCCGCTAAGATGCAGGGAGCGTCCCCATGGCGGAACAGTCGACCGTCACTCGAGGCGGACGCGGGACATGCACTTGGCTCGTGCGCCCCAGCGAGCGCCCCGTCGCGAAGGCGCGGCAAGGTCGTTGCAACGTCCGAGCGGTGGAATCACGCCGGCTCTTCCCCGTTGTCGCGAACGCGACGTGCATCACGTCGATTGTGCGACCGTCACCGTGAGAAAGAAGCATGAGAGCATCCCTGGTGCGCATCCCGTCGCTGAGCGTGGGGCTCGCGACCGCGGCGCTTGTCGCACACACCATGCACCCTGCGGCCCTGAATGCGCAGGAGCGGAACCTCACGCTCACCGGGCGTGGGACGCTCGAGGGCGAGCGCGGGCTCGTGCGCGAGGTGCGCGAGGTGCGCTTCACGCTCAGGCAGAACGCCCAGTTCTCGGCGACCATCGTGCTGCGTGACGGGAACGTCGTCGTCCGCGGGCTCTGGCGCCGCCCCGGGATGGGGAACGTCGATCGCATCGAGTTGCAGGAAGCGGAACGCGCACCGGTGCGCGGCGACGGGACGCTCGCGTATGGCGATCGGGACGGCATGCTTCCGCGCCGCGTGTCGCTCTCCTGGAGCGGGCGCGCGGGGAGCTATCGCCTGCAGGTCGAGGACCGTTCGATGGATGATCCCGGCGACGATCGTCCCGAGTGGCCCGATCGTCCCGGTCGTCCCGGTCGCCCTGGTCGTCCCGATCGAGAGAGGGGGTGGAGCGCTGGCTCGGGATCGCAGGTGTATCGCAACCTCGACGCGCGCGCGGAGGGCGACGGCTCGACGCGCATGGCGGGGGTGCGCGGCGGCGCCTTCTCGTCTGCGCGCGTGCGCATCGGCACCGGGGGCGACGTGATCATCGAGATCGATGATCCCACAAAGGGCGAGATCCGCGGGCGTGTGGAGGAGGTGCAGGGGCGGCGCGTGCAGCTGCGCGTGCGCTCGATCTTCGGCTACACGGCGTCGGGGACGATGACGGTGCAGCTGCGCGACGCCGATGAACTGCAGCGCCTCGAGGGTGACGGCACGGGCGAGCGCGGCCGGTGGACGCTGTCATTCCGCGGGCGGCGGCTTCCTAACGAGTAAGCGCGACCGGGCGCGAGGCTCGCCAGCAGGACGAAGGGGCGCCCCATCACCTGGAGCGCCCCTTCGCACGTTCACACGTCTCACCGCTGCGGCACTACATCTTGGGTCGCCCGTCGAGCTCCTCGATGGTGCGCGGCGAGGCGGGGCGCTGCTTCCTGATGCGCGCCGCGTTCTTCTCGTTCTCGGTCATCACGCGCAGCAGGTTCTCGCCGGCCACCTTGCGGAGGTCGGCTTCGCTCCAGCCGCGCCTGGAGAGTTCGACGAGCAGGACGGGGAAGGTCGAGACGTCGCCCAAGCCGTCGGGGAGTTCGTTCCCCGTCCCGTCGAAGTCGCTCCCCAGCCCGATGTGATCGACACCGGCCACCTTGCGGATGTACTCGATGTGATCGGCGACGTCGGCGACGGTGGCGTTCCTGAAGGGGTGCGCGCGCTCCCACTCCGCCTTGTCGCGCCGCACGGCGGCGCTGTCGCCGTTGTGCCGCTTGATCGAGGCAGCGATGACCTCGCCCTGTTCGCGCTTCCAGTCGGCGACCTTCTGCGACACGAAGCCGGGGACGAAGGCCACCATCACCACGCCGCCGTTCTTCGGGAGGCGCTTGAGGATCGAGTCGGGGACATTGCGCGGCACGTCGGTGAGGGCGCGCGCGGCCGAGTGCGAGAAGATGACCGGCGACTCGGCGACGTTGAGCGCATCGCTCATCGTCGCGGGCGAGACGTGCGAGAGGTCGACGAGCATCCCCAGACGGTTCATCTCGTGGACGACCTCCTCGCCAAAGCGCGTGAGCCCGCCGTGCACCGCCTTGTCCTGCGCGGCGTCGGCCCAGTCGAGCGTGACGTTGTGCGTGAGCGTGAGGTAGCGGGCCCCCAGGTCGTAGTAGGCGCGCAGCGTCCCTAACGAGTTCTCGAGGACGTGCCCGCCCTCCATGCCGATGAGCGAGGCGATCTTCCCGTTGGCCTTGGCGCGCCGCACGTCGGCGGCGGTGAGGGCGAGCTGGAAGGCCTCGGGGTACTTCTCCACCACGCGGCGGGCGATGTCGATCTGCTCGAGCTGGAGCCGCGCGTAGCCCGAGTCCTTCGCCTCACCATCGACATACACCGACCAGAACTGCCCGCCCACCATCCCCTGGCGCAGGCGCGGGATGTCGGTGTTCCCCGACGTGTGCTTGCGCAGGTCGTACGCGTCGACGTCGCGGCGGTTGCTGGCCACCTCGGAGCGGATGTAGCCCGGGAGGTCGTTGTGCCCGTCGATGAGCGGCGTGGTCTTGAGGACGCGGCGCACCTTGGCCCAGTGTGCGGCGTCGGCCCCCGCCTTGTCCTGCGCGCGGAGCGGCGAGACGACGAGGGAGCCGGCGGCGACGAGTGCGAGAAGTCGAGTGGTCATTGGATGAGGTCGACCTTCACGGGGGGGGCGAAGGTAGAGTAGTTGAGGGCGTTGATGGCGGCCGAGATCTGATACGCTCCCGGCGGAAGCGCGGTGGTGGACGTGCTGCTCGGGATGAAGTCGGTGAGCCCGGTCCAGATGAACTTGCGGGTGATCTTTCCCTTGGGCGGGAAGGTGTCGATCTGGGCCTGCTGCAGGTCGATGCAGAGGCGCTGCCCGTTAGGCGGCACGACGGTCGTCCCGGCGCTGTTGCGGATGGTGACGTTGAAGCGGCAGGTGGTGCCGTACGCCACGATCGCGGAGTCGGTCAGCGTGCTGGTGGCGATGACGCTGATGGTGTCGGCCTTGCCGATCTTGAACGTGGTGGTGCTGAAGGCGAGCGTCAGGACGATCGGTTCCTCTCCCGTCTTGGGGATCACCGGGTCCTGGGTGCAGCCGAGCGCGAGGGCGGCGAGCCCCGCGACGGCGACCGCAAGGGCGCGTCTGGTCATGGCTTGATTGTACGGGGCGGGTGTCGATTGCGACACCCGCGCGGGGGCGAACGGAACAGGACGGTAGGCGAAGGGGCGATCGGGAGCGGTGGAGGGTGGCGGCGTTCAGTGCCCTGCGCCCGCCGTGTTGAGGTTGTAGCGCATGATGCGCCCGTGGCGCCCGCCGCGGTCGCGCTCGAGGTGGTAGATGTCGCCGCCGGGACCGGGCGACTGGGCGAGGGCGCCGTCGATCGCGCGCCGGTCGTCGTCCGTGAGCTGCAACGTGAGCGCCGCCACCGTCGAGGCGAGGTGGTTGGCATGCCGCGCGCCGACGATCGCCGCCGTCACCCCGGGCTGGTCGAGCACCCAGCGGATGGCGACCGTCCCGATGCGCACGTTGTGGCGGTGGGCGACGCCGCGCAGCACCTCGAGGAGCGACTGGAACGGCTCCCATCCTCCAAACTCGTCGATGATGAGCTTGTACTTGGTGAGCGAACGATTCTCCAGCGGTTCGGCCGGCTCGCTGGCGCCGAGCCAGCGCTCGGAGAGAAAGCCACCGGCCACGGCGCCGTAGCAGAGCATCCCCACGCCGTGCGCCTTGCAGAGCGCCGCCATGGCGCCGGCGGGGCGACGGTCGAGGAGCGAGTACTGCAGCTGGTGCGAGACCACCGGGAGCCCGTCGTCGAGCAGCGCCCTGAGGTGCGGCGTGTCGAAGTTGGTGACGGCCAGGTGGCGGAACTTCCCCTCGCGGCGCAACGCATCGAGATAGCGCGCGGCGTCGAGCACACCAGGGACGTCGTAATCCCACCAATGGAACTGCACGAGATCGAGCGTGCGCACGCCGAGCCGTTCGCGCGAGCGGTCGATGATGCGGCGGATGTCGTGCGCGGTGAGCGAGGCCAGCGCCCCCAGGTCGGGGACGAACTTTGTGTGGACACGCACCTGCTCGCCGGCGTGGTGATGATTGTGCCCGGGGCGCCACTCGCGCAGGAAGGCGCCGATGAGTTCCTCGACGCCAGTGTAGATGTCGGCGCAGTCGAAGGTCGTGACTCCCGACTCCGCAAAGGTGCGCATGTCGGCCAGCGCCTGCGCCCGTTCGATGGTGCCGTGCCCCCCCGCCAGCTGCCACCCGCCCTTGATGAGGCGCGAGATGCGATAGCCGGGGGCCAGGTCGACGTGCGTCCGGGAAGGGGCGCTCATGTCCCGCTCGTGAGAGAAGAGGTCCCCTCAACCTGTCCCGTGCCGGCGGTGCCCGGCATCGGGACGACGGTGACGTCGCCGTGGCGGAAGGTCCGACGCCCAATGCGCGTGATGCGGAAGCGCGCGCCGCAATGCGGGTCGACGCAGGCGATGTCGGTGTCCGTCGTCATCCAGTCGGCGGGGTGCGTCTCGCGTTGCTTGGCCGGGAGGATCGGGAGGATCCCGGCGAGTGAGTAGAGCGGGAACGTCTGCCCGTCCGGGAAGCGCAGGTTCTCGCCCGAGAGTTCGAACCAGTCCCCCGCCCGGTGATTGCACACCATGGGGCGTTCGGTGGCGACGACCTCCACGCGCAGATCGTAGAGCGTGAACTCGTCGTTGGGTGGCATGACGGACATCCGGGCTCTCCCATGGGTGCGACGCGTGATATGATAACGCCCGTGTCGTCCCCTCTCGAATTCCGCGGCCGCCTCGCCGGGGCGCTGGCCCCGTTCGCCCTCTTCCTCACCGGCGTGGGGTGGCTCGCCCTCTCGGGAGCGCCGGACGAAAAGGGGTTCTGGCCCATCCTCCTCGCCGCGCTGGCCCTGGGGCTCGCCCTCGCGAAGGATCGCACGCGCTACAGCGAGGCGGTGCTCGCCGCGATGGCACAGCCGGTCGTGATGCTGATGATCATGGCCTGGCTCCTGAGCGGGGTGCTGGCTGTGCTCCTCAACGCCTCGGGCTTCGTGGAGGCGCTGGTGTGGGGGGCGCGCGCGCTGCACCTGACGGGGGCGGCGTACGTTGCGGCGGCCTTCCTCACCTGCGGCGTCGTCTCCACCGCGACCGGGACGTCGTTCGGGACGATCATGCTCGCGGGGCCACTGCTCTATCCCGCGGGGGGTGCGCTCGCCGCGCCGCCGGCGGTGCTGATGGGAGCGATCCTCGCCGGGGCGACCTTCGGCGACTCCATCTCGCCGGTCTCGGATACGACGATCGCCAGCGCGGGATCGCAGCTGACGGACGTGCCCGGGACAGTGCGGGCGCGACTCACGTACGTCCTCCCGGCGGGGGCGCTGGCGCTGGCGGCCAGCGTCGTGCTGGCGATGACCGGCACGCCGGTGTTAGGCAGCGCGTCCGCAACGACGGCCGCAGCGGGCGCGGCGGTCGCGAGCGCGGGCACCGGTGGTGCGCGCGCCCTGGCGATGCTCCTCGTTCCGGCCATTGTCATCACGCTGCTCGTGCGCAAGCGCCACCTCCTCGAAGGGCTCTTCGCCGGCATCGCCCTCTCGCTCGCGCTCGGTCTCGCCCTCGGCCTCCTCGACCCGGCCAAGGTCTTCTACATCGACCGCACCGCCTTTGGCGCCAAGGGGCTCATCATCGACGGTCTCTCGCGTGGACTTGGCGTCTCGGTCTTCACCATCCTCCTCATCGGATTGGTCGGGGCACTGCAGGAGTCGAGCGCCGTGGAAGGGGTGCTCGCGTGGGCGCGCACCAGCACGCTCTCGCCGCGGCGCGCCGAGGCGTGGATCGTGGGGTCCGTCACGGTCGCCGTGCTCCTGACGACGCACTCCGTGGTGGCGATGCTCACCGTTGGTGCCTTCACGCGCGAAGTCGGCGCGCGCGCCGGGCTGAGCGCGTATCGTCGCGCCAACCTGCTCGACATGACGGTCTGCACGCTCCCGTTCATCCTCCCGTACTTCCTGCCGACTATCCTCGCCTCGAGCGCGAGCGCCTCCGGCGCCGACTTCGGCATGCCACGTGTAGCGCCGTTTGCCGCCGGGCTCCACAACACGTATGCGTGGGCGCTGGTGGTCGCGGTGGCGCTGGCGGTGGTGACCGGGTGGGGGAGAACTGCGGACGGGAGACGGGAGACGGGGGACGGGAGTTCGGTGGCGCACGGGTGAGGGTGGCGCACGGGTGAGGGAGGTGCGCACATGGGGCGCACTCCCAGACACACCTGTCCGTGCGCCGAAGGCCGCACCCTGTCCCCCCGCCACAGGGCCCCCGCCACAGGGCCCCCGCCACAGGGCCCCCGCCACAGGGCCCCCGCCGCAGGGCCCCCGCCACATGGCCCCCCGCCCCGCGACCGCGCACATTCCCACTCTGGCGCCCGGCGTCGCTCCGCGACGCCACTCCCGTCTCCCGTCTCCCGTCCCAAAGGATTTATGCCCTTTCGCCGCGCACTGATCCCCGCCCTCGCGCTGATCACCCTTTGCGCGCCGAACCTCCGCGCCCAGGCGACGCGCGACCAGTTCCTCCCGCGCGCCCGCCGCCTGATGCGCGAGGCGCCGTTCATCGACACGCATAACGACCTCCCCGAGATGTCGCGTCTCAAGTCGGGGTTCGACCTCGAACGCTACGACCCCGACAAGTCGCTCCCCGACATCGATACCGATCTGCCGCGCGCGGTGAAGGGGCAGGTGGGCGGGCAGTTCTGGGCGGCGTACGTCCCGTCGGGCTACGAGGGGAAAGGGGCGGGGACGATGGTGCTGGAAGAGATCGACATGATCCACCGCATGATTGCCCGCTCGCCGCGCCTGGCCTACGCCACCACGGCCGACGACATCGTGCGCATCCACCGCACCGGCAAGCTCGCCTCGCTCATCGGGATCGAAGGGGGGCACGCGATCGACAACTCGTTAGGAATGCTGCGCGACGTGTATCGACTGGGGGTGCGCTACATGACGCTCACGCACGGCTCCACCACGGCGTGGGCCGACGCCTCGACCGATGCACCACGCCACGGCGGGCTCGCTCCATTCGGCGAAGAGGTCGTCCGCGAGATGAACCGCCTGGGGATGATGGTCGACATCTCCCACGTCTCCGACGGCGTGATGAGCGACGTGGCACGCATCAGCGAGGCGCCGCTCTTCTTCTCCCACTCGTCGGCACGTGCGCTGGCTGATCACCCGCGCAACGTCCCCGACTCGATCCTCATGCTGGTGAAGAAGAAGGACGGCGTGGTGATGGTGAACGCCTTCCCCGCCTTCGTCGACTCGACCGGGGCGCGCCTCATGCGCGACGTCTTCGGGGTGGAGCGCAAGCTGCGCGCTCAGTACGCCGACAACCCGGCCAAGGCCGATTCGGCATTCCTTGCCTACATCAACAGCGTCCCCCCCACCACGCTCGAGCGCTACGTCGACCACATCGACTACATCGTGAAGCTCATCGGCGTCGACCACGTGGGGATCGGCGCCGACCTCGGCGCGGTCGAGCAGCACCCCAAGGGACTCGACGACATCTCGATGTTCCCCAACGTCGTCGCCGAGTTGCTGCGTCGCGGGTACTCCGACACCGACACGAAGAAGATCATGGGGGGGAACCTGCTGCGCGTGATGCGCAAGACGGAGCAGGTGGCCAAGCGGCTGCAGAAGGAGCGCAAGCCGAGCACGGCGCGCTTCAACGACAAGGTGACGTCGTAGCGGTGGCTGGTGGGGGGCGCGCCGCGCTGACGCGCGCGCGCCTCTACCCCTGCACGCGATCCCACTCGGCGAGCTGCGCCCGATAGGCGGCGTCGAGCGCGCGGTCGCCGCCGCGCGCGCGCACGGCGGCAAAGACGCCGCGAATCTCCTCCTCCCACTCGGGCTCGCGCTGCCACGACTCCAGCAGCAGCTGCACGATGCGCAGGTCGGTCGCCGCGGCCTCCTTGTCGTGGTGCATTTCGCGCAGCAGCGCGCTGTCCTCTTCCAGCAGGCGCGCCCACAACCGCAGCCGCCGCGGGTCGCTCACGAGATTGGCCGCGGTGCGTGTGTCGACCATCATGGCCATGGCCGAGGCGGGGCCGAGCAGCTCCATCGTGGCGCGCCGCACTTCCTGGCGGGCCCCGACGAGATCGCCCGCAGACTTGAGCGTGAGGACGCGTGCGACAGCCGCGGCGATCTGCTCGAGCATTCGCAGGATGAAGTCGCGCTGGACGAGAGCCATGGAGCTGCCTGCCGGTGAGGGGCTTGCCCAGTCTAACGTGACCGCGCCCCGCCGGCGACCGGGATTTGCCGGGCACCAACGGGGCGCGTCGCCTCAAGCGTGACGAGCGAGTGCAGCGCTGCGCGTCAGCTCGTCGGGATCGCCAGCCCGCCCGTGTAGTAGTCCATCACCGTCCCCTGCAGCACCAGGTTGTAGCGCGCGTTGACCATCGCGCTGGCGGCCTGCACCTGCGTCGCCCGGGCCTGCGCCAGCTCGACGAGCGTCGCCGCGCCGGCGTTGTATCGCTCGCGCGAGGTGAGCAGCGCCTGGTCGGCGGCCTTCACCTGCGCCTCGGCGGCGGCGAGCTGCTCGCGAGCCGAGGTGAGGTCGAGCCACGCGCGCCGCACCTGCAGCCCCACCTCGCGCTTCTGGCTCTCGAGCGCGATGCGCGCGTTGTCCGCCTGGATGCGCGCCTGCTGCGACGCATTGGAAGTGGTGAAGCGGTCGAAGACGGGGAGCGAGACGCCGAGGGCGATCGAGCCGCCGCGCCGCTGGTCGAGCTGGTCGGTGAACGAGAAGTTGGAGAGGCTGGAGAACGACGTGTTGTAACCGAGCGAGAGCGAGAGCGTGGGCCACCGCGTCGCCGTGGCGGCCTGCACCGAGGCATCGGCCGCCTTGAGGCGCGAGTCCAGCGCCTGCAGGTCGCTGCGCTGTCGCGCGGCGAGCGTGATGAGCGAGTCGAGCGACGGCGTGGCCGCAACGGTCGCCTGCTGCGGGATGGCGGGCGTGACGAACTCATACTCGCCGGCGGGGTCGAGCTGCAGCGTCGACATCACGTCGATGCGCGCCAATTCGAGTGCGCGGCGCGCGTTGGTGAGGTCGAGACGCGCGCTGGCCACGGCGGCCTGCTGCGTGTAGAGGTCGGAGATGGGGCGCTTGCCGGCGTCGACATACGCCTTCACCAACGCCTCCTGGTCCTGCTGCGCCGCGAGCGCCTCCTCGCGCACGCGGAGCTGCTCCTGCTGCGTGACGAGGGCAACGTAGTTGGACGCTACGGAGAAGACGGCGGTCTGCCGCGCGCGCACGACCGTCTGCTCGCTCGCTGCCTGCGAGGCCTGCGTCGCGCGGATGTTGGAGAGGTTCTTCTGCCCGTCGAACAGGGTGAGCGACGACGACAGCCCGGCGTTCATGGTCTGCGTCGTCGTGTTGACGATCGCCCCGTCGTTCTGGTTGAAGTTGCGCCCATAGCTCTGCCCTCCCTGCGTGGTGAAGCGCAGGTCAGGCAGGAGTTGCGAACGCGCCTGTCGCACGCTCACCGCGTCGGACGCGGCGGCATTCTCCGACTGCCGCAGCGCCACGTTCCGCTGCTGCGCCAGCCGCAACGCCTCTTCATACGTGATGACCTGCCTGGGTGCCGCAGAGGTTGCGGCGCCAACAGTGGTCACCGTCGTCAGCTGCACCGCCTGCTGCCCCGCCGCACGGCCAGGCGCCCCGGCCGCCGCAGCCGCCGCCAGCGTCACGCCGGCCACCCAACGCTTCATTCCCTTTGTGTATGCCATCATCGGACGTCTCCGAATTGTTGTTTCCCCTGCATCGCCCGCACGCCGACCATCGCACCGCGCCCATCCGAACTCCCGTCTCCCGTCTCCCGTCTCCCGTCTCCCGTCCCAACGCCTACTCATACCGCAGCGCCTGAATCGGCCGCAGCGCCGCCGCCTTTCGCGCCGGATAGAACCCGAAGAACACCCCCACCGCCCCCGAGAAGAGCACGGCGATCAGCACCGCCTCGGGCGAGGTCTTCGTCGTCCACCCCGTCACCTGTCCCACGAGGAAGGCGCCTAACGCTCCCACCACGACGCCGATGACCCCGCCCGCCACCGAGATCACGACGCTCTCCACCAGGAACTGCGTCAGCACGTCGCTCCCCCGCGCCCCAATCGCCATGCGGATCCCGATCTCGCGCGTGCGCTCGGTGACGCTCACCAGCATGATGTTCATGATCCCGATCCCCCCCACCACCAGCGAGACCGACGCGATCGCCGCCAGCAGGTACGACATCACCTCCGCCGTCCCGCTCGCCGCTTCGGCCAGTTCGTTCTGGTTCTTGATCGTGAAGTCGTCGTCGCCGTCGCCCAACCGGTGCGACTCGCGCATGATCGCCTTCATCTCCTCCTGCGCCGCCGGGATGTCGTCGGGCGACGACGTGGCGGCGAGGATCTGCCCGATGAACGAGAAGCCGGCCAGGCGCGTCTGCGCCGTGGTGTAGGGGACGAGGACGATGTCGTCCTGGTCGTTCCCGGTCGACGTCTGCCCCTTCCGGGAGAGCACTCCAACGACGGTGAACGGGACGTTGCGGATCTGCACCTGCTGCCCGACCGGATCGGCGCCCGAGAACAGATTGTCGGCGACCGTCTTCCCGAGGATGGCGACCTTGCGCATGGCACGCACGTCGGCGTCGGTGAAGAACTCGCCGGTCTCCATGGGCCAGTCGCGGATCGCCTGGAAGTCGAGCGAGACCCCCCACACGCGCGCGCGCCAGTTCCCCGAGCCGCCGATGATCTGGCTCATCGTGAAGATCACGGGCGACACCGCCGACAGGAGCGTCGACTCGCGCTTGAGCTTCTCGGCGTCGTCGAGCGTGAGGCGGTTGAACGACTGTGCCCCGCCGCTCACCCCGCCGCGCTGCGAGGCGCCCGGGGTGATGACGATCATGTTGGTGCCGAGCGCGTTCACCTGCTCCTCGATGCGCGAGGTGGCTCCCTGGCCGATGGCGACCATGATGATCACCGCCCCCACGCCGATCACGATGCCGAGCATCGTGAGGAGGGTGCGCATCGTGTTCTTCCGGATGCTCTCCGAAGCCACCCGGACCAGCGTCGTGGTCTTCATGCGGTCACCGTGGGTTGCAGCTGGCCGTCATCCGGCGCGGCGTCGAGCGCTGCCAGGTCGTCGCTGGCGATGTGCCGGTTGGCGACGGCGTGGTCGCGGATGATGCGCCCGTCGCGCACCTCGAGGATGCGGCGGGCATAATCGGCGATGTCGTGTTCGTGCGTCACGAGGAGGATGGTGATCCCCTCGTCGTTGAGCTCCTGGAAGAGCGCCATGATCTCCACCGAGGTGCGCGAGTCCAGGTTCCCCGTCGGCTCGTCCGCCAGGAGCAACCGCGGGCGCGTGACGATGGCGCGGGCGATGGCGACGCGCTGCTGCTGTCCCCCGGACAGCTCGTTCGGGAGGTGATGCATGCGATCGCCGAGCCCCACGCGACGCAGCGCCTCCTCGGCGGCCTGGCGCGTGTGCTTCCACTTCCCGCTGCGATCGTACAGCAGCGGGAGCTCGACGTTGTCGATCGCGCTGGTGCGCGCGAGGAGGTTGAACCCCTGGAAGACGAAGCCGAGCTTGCGATTGCGCAGGTCGGCCAGCGCGTTGACATCGAGCCCCTCGACCGACTCGCCGTCGAGGCGATACGAGCCGGTGGTGGGGACGTCGAGGCAGCCGAGGATGTTCATCAGCGTCGACTTCCCCGACCCCGACGCCCCCATGACGGCAATCATCTCTCCTTCGAGCACCTCGAGGTCGACACCGCGCAGGGCGTGCACGCGGTTGGCCCCCGACTCGTAGACCTTGGAGAGCGCGCTCGTCCGAATGATGAGCGACGGACGCTCGCTCACCGTTCGTGCGGGCGTGGCGTGCGTGAAGGGCGTGACCGTTGTCGACATGAAAGGCTCCGGCGGTGTGTTGCGTGACGTCTTGCGCGATCAGAAGCCGCGCGGCGGTCCGGGCTGCTGCCCCTGCTGCTGGAACGGATTGGTCCCGGTGGTGCCGGCGTTCTTCGACGCGGTGCTCGTCCCGATGACGATCTGCATCCCGGCGCTCACCCCTTCACCCGTCACCACGGTGCGTTGTCCGTCGGTGAGCCCCGCCTTCACCAGCAGCGGGCGCAGCGTGCGCCCGTTCTCCAGGATCCACAGCATCGTTGGGCCGCTCCCACTGCCACTCGGTGCCGCCTTGGTGGCCCGCAGCGAGCCGCCGAACGGCGGGCCGTCAGGTGCACGCCCGGACGGCCGCGCCGACATCGCCGACGTCGTGCCACCGCTTGCGGTGCCCGCGCCGCTGGCTCCGTTGGCGCCACCTGGCATCCCCGGCATCGCCGGCATCTTCGCCGCGTCGACGCCGGCCGCCGCCAACACCTCGGCGCTCGGCTTGAAGCGCAACGCCGCGTTGGGCACCACCAGCGCCGAGTCGGCCTGCCCGGTGATGAAGTCCACCGTCGCCGTCATCCCGGGGAGGAGCTTGCCGGTCGTGTTCACCACGCTCACCACCACCGTGTAGTGCACCACGTTCTCGGTGGTCGTGCTCTGCAGGCGCACCTGCCGCACCGTTCCCTCGAACCTGTCGGTGGGATACGGCTGTACCGTGAATCGCACCACCTGCCCGTCGTGAATCGCCCCGATGTCGCTCTCGTCCACCGACGCCAGGATCTCCATCTGCGAGAGGTCGTTGGCGATGAGGAAGAGCTGCGGCGCCTGCAGCGAGGCGGCGACCGTCTGCCCCACGTCGACGTTGCGTTCGATGACGACGCCGTCGATGGGAGCGTAGATCTCCGTGTAGCCCAGGTTCCGGCGCGCGCGGTCGAGCGAGACCTGTGCCGACTTCACGTTGGCCGTGGCCACCTGCAGCTGATACTGCGACGTGTTGTACTCGGCCTCCGTGAGCACCTTGCGATCGAAGAGCTGCTTGTTGCGGTCGAAGTTGCGCTGCGCCTCGTCGCGGTCGGCCTGGTTGCGCTCGAGGACGGCCTGCGCATCGCGCACCGCCTGCTCCTGCAGCGTGGGGTCCACGCGGGCGAGGAGCTGCCCCTTCTTCACGCGATCGTTGAAGTCGGCGTAGATCGCCGAGATCTGCCCGGAGACCTGCGTCCCCACCTGGACCGTGCGCACGGCGTTGAGGGCGCCGGTCGCCGAGACGGTGGACTGCAGCGTCCCCCGTTCGATCGTGGCAAAGCGGAACGACGGCAGGTCGCGCGCGTCGGCGCGCGTGTACCACCAGAGGCCACCGGCGCCGGCGAGGGCAACCGCGGTGACGAGCGAGAGGATCGTCTTCCTGGTCATGGCAACCATCACATCCGGCAGGGGATCGTTGGGGGAGGGTGAGACGCGCGGCCGGAGTCCACGTCGCCCTTCACGCAGTCTGACGGGGGGCTGCGGGCGTTGTTCAGGGGGAAGTCACCAACGGCACCCCGGTGTAACGAACGGCACGCCAAGGCACACGAACGGCGCCAGGCGCCCGATCGCGACGTTCGTGTCACCGATGTGCCATTCGTGCGTGCTGACGTGCCGCTCGTGCCGTGGCGAGCGCCGAGGGTTTGCGGCGAGGTGCCGGGCGCCGCTACTCTTGGACGGGAGGGAGCGGCGAGGGCTCCCGGCGCCTAACGGGCAATGCCGGTGGCCACATCGCGAGACGCGTTCACCATGACGGCACGAACAACTGGGCTCACGCAGGACCTGCAGCGCTTCCGCACCGGCGAATGGAGCACCGCCGGCGATGGCGAGCGCGCGCCTGCCTCGTCCGCGCCATTGACGCTGACGCGCGGCGAGCTCCTCCTGATATTCGCCTTCTGGACCTTCATGGCGGTGCTCACGGCGGCCAACGGGTTGATGGACCCGCGGGCGCGGATGATGGAGCCGGTGGTCGTCGCCGCGCCGGTCGCCCTCGCCTTCATCGTCTCCTACTCGTGGGCCCTGCTCACCCCGGGGATCTTCGTCCTGGTCGATCGGGCGCTCATCGAGCGCGGCGTCACCGCGCGAAGCGTCCTGGTCACGATGTTCGCTGGGCTCTGCATCGCCGTGGCGATGGACGCGTTTGGCGCGTGGCTACGCTTCGGCGTCTTCTTCTCCGGCGGACGCCGCGTTCCCTACGGTCCGCTGTTCACGCTCGAGCACTTCTTCTTCCTCGACGACTTCGTCGTCTTCATCGCCATCGCCGCCGGCGGAGTCGCGCGCAGCTATTCGCGTCGCTTCCGCGCCCGGCAGGACGAGGCGGTGCGGTTGCAAGCGCAGACCGCGCAGCTGCACGCCACGCTGCAGGCGCAACTGGCCGAGGCTCGCCTCGCGGCGCTGCGCTCGCAGATCGACCCGCACTTCCTCTTCAACACGCTCAACGCGGTGTCATCGCTCGTGGAGCGCGACCCCAAGGGGGTGCGCCGCATGATCGCGCGCTTGAGCGAGCTGCTGCGCATGCGCCTCGAGGGAGCCAACGAACCGGAGACGACGCTCGACCGCGAAGTCGAGTCGCTGTCGCGATACCTCGAGATCATGCAGATCCGCTTCCAGAAGCGGCTCGACGTGGCGATGGAGATCGAGCCTGCGGTGCGCGAGGCACTGGTCCCCACGCTCGTGTTGCAACCGCTGGTCGAGAACGCGATCAAGCACGGCCTTTCGCAGCAGGAGGCGGGGGGGCGCCTGGAGATCGCCGCGCGCCTCGACACGGCGCACCCGTCAGGGGCGCGCGTCGTCCTCACGGTGCGCGACACTGGGCCCGGCATCGCGACAAGCGGCGCGAGCGGCGCGAGCGGCGCGAGTGGCGCGAGTGGCGCGAGTGGCGCGAGTGGCGGCGCGGGGATCGGCCTCCGCAACACGCAGGAGCGGCTGCGCCAACTGTACGGCGACGACCAGTCGTTCACCCTGCAGAACGCCGATGGTGGCGGCGCCCTCGCGACCGTCACTCTTCCATATCACACCGGCGCCGACCTCACCGTGGCCGCGGTGAATCCGGGATCGACGCCGTAGGGCGCGCAGCGTACGCTCTCTCTCATGACCCAGGGCTCGCACTCACCGCGCGCGACACCACTCCGCGTCCTCATCGTCGACGACGAGGCGTTGGGGCGGCAGCGTCTCGAGGACCTGCTGGCGAGCGAGGCGGGGGTCGCGATCGTCGGGACGGCGGAAAACGGCGAGCAGGCCATCGCCGCGATTCGTCGCCTGACGCCGGACGTGGTCTTTCTCGATGTGCAGATGCCGGGCAAGAGCGGGCTCGACGTGGTGCGCGCGATCGGGATCGATGAGATGCCGGCGACGATCTTCGTCACCGCATACGATCAGTACGCCCTCAAGGCGTTCGACCTCGCCGCGGTCGACTACCTCGTGAAGCCCTTCGACGACGAGCGCTTCGAGCAAGCGCTGGCGCGGGCGCGCCGCCTCGTCGCGCTGGAAGACGTCGATCGCCTCTCCGAACGACTCAAGGCGCTCCTCGGCGAGTCACGAGACGCGCGGGACGCGCGGGACGCGCGGGATGCGCGCTCCGTTCCCGCCGCATCGCAGGACGCGTCCGCGCCGCCGCAGTACCTCGAGCGCATCGCCGTCGAGATGAAGGGACAGGTGAAGATCGTCCCGGTGAAGCAGATCGACTTCATCGAGGCCAGCGGGCCGTACGCCGAACTGCACGTGGGGGACAAGGTCTACCTCGTGCGCGAACGGATGCAGACGCTGGAGGAACGGCTCGACCCGGCGCGCTTCCTCCGCATCCACCGCTCGGCGATCGTGCGGCTCGACCTGGTCGAGACCTTGATTCGCGGCGCCGGCGGCGACTACGCCGTGCAGTTGAAGGGCGGGGTCCGCCTCAAGGTGAGCCGTTCGCGTTACGAGGAGCTGGCCCAGCTGCTCGGCCTAACGCCGTGAACCATTCGGCGTCCAACGGGTAGCCCACGGGTCTCTCCATTCCATGACCGACGGAACCATCGACACGCTGCGCCGGATCCTCTTTGCCACGCTCGCCATCGCTGCGGCGGGGACCGAGGCCGAGCTGTTGCTGCTTGGGCACTTCGAGGATTGGAAGCAGTACGGCCCGCTCATCCTGCTGGCGCTGGTGATGGGCGTGCAGGGGTGGTTCCTCGCGACGCGCAGTGCGGCGAGCATCCGGACGCTGCGCGCGGTGATGTGGCTTTGCATCGCGAGCGGGATACTCGGCGTGTACTTCCACGTGAAGGGGAACCTCGAGTTCGAACTCGAGATGACTCCCGCCGAGGCAGGCTGGGTCCTGTGGCGCGAGGTGCTCACCGGCGCCACCCCGGTGCTCGCGCCGGGAGCGATGGTGCAGCTCGGGCTGCTCGGCCTGGCGTGGGCATTCAGGCATCCGGTCGTGGGAAGACCGCGTGCTTGAGCTGAGAAGACGAGAGGACGAGAGGGTCTTGGTCGGGAGGCGCGATGGACACACTTCTACTTGCGGGCCTTGGAGGATGACATGAGTGGCATGGGGCGATTCGTGAGCGGTTTGCTTGCCGCGTTGGTGACGATGGCGGTGGCGATACCGCTGCAGGCGCAGGTTGGGCGTACGGCGGGGATGCTCGATCCCAATCTCGCCACCGAGGCGGAGTTGACGGCGGTGCCGAACGTCACGCCGGCGCTGGCGAAGACGATCCTCGAGAAGCGGCCGTTCCTCAAGACGAGTGACTTCCTCGCCGTCTTCGCGGGGCTCACCAAGGAGCAGCAGGGAGAGACCTATGCCAAGCTGTGGCTGCACCTCAACCTCAACAGCGCCACCGACGAGGAGATCCTTGCCGTCCCGGGGATTGGCAACCGCATGCTGCGCGAGTTCAAGGAGTACCGCCCCTACAAGGCGCTGGCGCAGTTCAAGCGCGAGATGGGGAAGTACGTGAAGCCCGAAGAAGTGGACCGCATGGCCGGCTACGTCTTCGTCCCGGTCGACCTGAACAGCGCGAGCGACGAAGACATCCTCTCGATCCCCGGCATCGGGAATCGCATGCTGCGTGAGTTCAAGGAGTACCGCCCGTACAAGGCGATCGAGCAGTTCCGGCGTGAGATGGGGAAGTACGTGAAACCGGGTGAGGTGGCGCGGATGGAGCGGTACGTGGAGGTGAAGTAGGGCGATCAGCTCTTCCGCTTCGCCCGACGCGTCGGCTCCGCCTCCAGCGGATTGTCCGGCCACGGATGCCGTGGATACCGCCCCTTCATCTCCTTCTGCACGTCCTTGTACGACGTGCGCCAGAAGCCGGCCAGGTCGCGCGTGACCTGCAGCGGGCGGTGCGCGGGAGAGAGTAGGTGCACGACGACCGGGACGCGTCCGTTGAGGACGCGCGGCGTGTCCTCGCAGCCGAACATCTCCTGCAGCCGCACGGCGAGGACCGGTGCTGCCGGATCGCTGTAGTCGATCGCGATCCGGCTTCCCGTAGGCACTTCGAGATGGCTCGGCGCCAAGGCGTCCAGTGCGCTGCGTTGCTGCCACGTGAGGCGCCCCAGCAGCAGCGACGTCAGGTCGAGCGAGGCGAGGTCGCTGGCGCGGCGCAGCCCGTCCAGGTGCGGCGCCAGCCACTCGTCGAGCGAGTCGACGAGCGAATCGTCGCTCACGTCGGGCCATGTGGCGTCGTGCGCGTGCACGAAGGCGAGCCGCGAGCGCAGGCGCACCGCGCCTTCGTTCCACCGTAGCAGCTGCAAGCGCGACCGGCGCACGGCCTCCAGCAGCGACTGCGCCACCAACGCTGGCGACGGATCGCGCAGAAGGACCTCGCGCAGCATGATCGCGCCCAGTCGTTCGACGCGGAGCGCGCGTACTGCCTGCGCCGCATCATCCCACGCCACGCGCTCCTCGATCGTGATATCGTCCCCGAAGTTGCGGCGGATGTCGTCCAGCGTCAGCGGTGCCGCAAGGTAGATCGCACTCTCCGGGCGCCGCCCATCCGACTCGGCGATCACGAGATGCTCCGACTGCGCCAACGCCGGCGAGTCCCGCAGCACCGCCCCTGTCCCGTTGCGTTGCAGGTATCGCCCACTCCCTGCATCGCGTCGTTGGGCCACCCGATCCGGATACGCCAGCGCCAGCAAACGCCCCGCATCCGCCAGGTCGTCGTCGCCAGCGGACAGCTCGCGCCGTGTGCGTCCCTCGCGCCCACCCCCCAACTCCCGCCACCACGCGTCGGCTTCATCGCGCGCCCGCATCGCCGCCTCGCGAACGACGCGCATGCCATGCATCTCGGGCGGAAGCCGCTCCCCTCGCCGCAACACGCGCAGCAGCTCCAACCGAGCGCGCAGATCCGCATCGTGCATCGCCCCCTCCGAACGCAGGATGTCACGCTCCCCCAGGAGCCCCGCGATGTCACACGCGAGCCGCAGGCTCGCCCTCCCGTCTCCCGACGCCCGTCCCCCGTCCGCCGTGATCAGCATGTGCGCCATGCGCGGGTGCACGCCGAGCGCCGACATGCGTTCCCCATGCGCCGTGATGCGCCCTGCCTCGTCGAGCGCGCCGAGCCACTGCAACAGCTCGCGTGCCATCGTCATCGCCGCTGCCGGTGGGGCGTCGAGCCAGGCCAGTTCGCCCACGTCATGCACACCGGCAGCTGCAAGTTCCAGCGCCAACGGCGCCAGGTCGGCCTCGGCAATCTCCGGCGCCGTGTACGGCACCAGCCCCGCATGCTCCTCCATCGCCCACAGCCGGTAGACGACACCTGGCGCAAGTCGCCCCGCTCGCCCCGCGCGCTGCTCCGCGGAGGCGCGCGACACGCGCACCGTCTCCAGTCGCGCCATCCCCACCTGCGGCGAGAAGCGGGCGACGCGCGCCAGCCCGCTGTCGACGACACAGCGCACCCCTTCGATGGTGAGCGACGACTCGGCGATCGACGTGGCCAGCACGACCTTGCGCCGCCCCGGTGGCGACGGCGCAATCGCCCGGTCCTGCTGGTCGAAGGGGAGGTTGCCGTAGAGCGGGCAGACCTCGACCCCGCTGCCTAACGGCGTCTCGCCCAGCAGGTCGGCCACGCGGTGGATCTCCCCCTGCCCGGGCAGGAAGGCGAGCACGTCCCCCTCCGTCTCGCGCAGCGCCTGCCGCACCGCCGCCGCCATCGCCCCCTCGACGCGCTGGTCGCTGCGGCGGGGGAGCCAGCGCGCCTCCACCGGGAACATCCGCCCCGCGCTGGTCACGATCGGTGCTCCGCCCAACAAGCGGGCGATCGGCTCGCCGTCGAGCGTCGCCGACATCACCAGGATGCGCAGGTCGTCGCGCACCAGCTGTTGCGAGTGGCGCGTGAGCGCGAGCCCCAGGTCGGCGTGCAGCGACCGCTCGTGGAACTCGTCGAAGATCACCAGCCCGACCCCGTCGAGCGTGGGGTCGCTGTTGAGCATGCGCGTGAGGACCCCTTCGGTGACCACCTCCACCTGCGTCCGCGCCCCCACGCGCGTGTCGCGCCGCACGCGATACCCCACCGACGCCGCCAGCGGTTCCCGCAGCAGCTGCGCCATCCGATGCGCCGCCGAGCGCGCCGCCAGCCGCCGCGGCTCGAGCATCACGACCTTCTGTCCACGCAGCCAGGGTTCGTCACGCAGCGCCAGTGGCACCACCGTTGTCTTTCCCGCCCCTGGCGGCGCCTGCAGCACCGCACACCCATTCCGCGCCAGCGCCGCACGCAGCGCTGGAATGGCTTCGACGATCGGGAGTGGTGGCAGTGAGAAGGGCGGCACAGTTTGAAGAGGGAGTGAAGGAGAAAGGTAGACCCCGACCCGCCCACACGCTCCAACGCCCCCCTCGTCTTCTCGTCCTCTCGTCCTCTCCGCAGGCCTTGCCTGAACTCCCCGACGTCGCCGTCTACTGCGAAGCGCTCCGCCGCCACGTCGTCGGCCACGAGCTCGTGCGCGTGCGCCTGGCCAATCCGTTCCTCCTGCGCTCTGTGACCCCGCCCATCGATGCGATCGTCGGGCGCACCGCGCAGGAGGTGCGACGCATCGGGAAGCGCATCGTCCTCGGCTTCGGCGACGAACTCTTTCTCGTCATTCACCTGATGATCGCCGGGCGCCTCCGCTGGCGCCCGGCGGGGGGAAAGAAGATCCCGGCCAAACTCGGCATTGCCTACTTCGACTTTCCGCACGGCCTCCTGGTCCTCACCGAGGCCGGCACCAAGCGGCGCGCCTCGCTCACCATGGTGCAGGGCGAGCGGGCGCTCGAACAGTTCGACCGCGGCGGACTCGAACCGCTCACGGCGACGCGCGATGCCTTCGCCGAACGGCTCAGGCGCGAGAATCACACGCTCAAGCGCTCGCTCACCGATCCACGACTCTTCAGCGGGATCGGCAACGCCTTCTCCGACGAGATCCTCCACCGCGCCCGCCTCTCCCCGCTGCAGCTCACGTCGCGTCTCGACGATGCCGACGTGGAGAGATTGCATCTGGCGACCGTCGCCGTGCTGGAGGAGTGGATCCGCCGAACTCGCGACGAGGTGGGCGACGGCTTTCCCGAGACGGTCACCGCCTTTCGCGAGGGGATGGCCGTGCACGGGCGCTTTGGGCAGCCGTGCCCGGACTGTGGCGCCCCCGTGCAGCGCATCCGGTACGCCGACAACGAGACCAACTACTGCGCCCGCTGCCAGAACGAGGGACGTATCCTGGCCGACCGCGCGCTCTCGCGGCTGCTCAAGGAGGATTTCCCGCGAACCCTCGGCGACGACGCCTAGGCGACTCGGGAGAATCGGCGCGCTCCCCGATTCCCTTCCGTTGCACGTGCGAAAGCGGGCGACTGGCTAGCCGACCATCCAGCCCGCCAGCGTATGCCACGCCGCGCTCCCGCTCAACGGGACGCGAAGGAGCGAGAGGACGAAGGCGCCAAGTCCCCAGAGATAGGCGTGATGGACGCGCCCTCGTGTGAGTCGGTCATATGCCATCGCCAGTATCAACGGGAGCAACGAGGCGAAGAGCGGGGCCGGTGGGGCGAGCGATGCCACCGAGGGGACGCGGGCGAAGGCAGCGGCGAGGAGCGACACGTAGGCCAGGAGCATCAAGCGCTTGTGCGCGTCCTTGTCGCGTCGCTTGAGCAGGGCGGCCGATACGAAGCCGCCAAACAGCAGCATGTCGGTCAGCGGGATCGCGAGGAAGCCGAGCGGATCAGCCCTCGTAGGTCCGGCACCTCGCCGGGCCGCCGCGATCGCCGCCAGCGTCCCCGCCACGACCATCCCGAGGGCGAGCGTTCCCCCAACGATCCCCAGCCTCCGGTGCACGCGGACACGGTGCGTGGCAATGAGTGCCGTTTGCACGACGAACAGGAGCACCCACGAGGTGAACAGCGCCGCGTGCACCTGCACGAGCGGGGTGAAGGGGCCACCCGAGATCGTCGTCGTTAGGCCCTGGCCAAAGTAGGCCCAGTAATACGAGGGGCCGAAGCCCACCAGCACCACCAGTGCCAGTGCGATCGCCATCCCGCTGAAGAAGGCGCGGTCGTGCGGACCGCCGAGGCGTGTGGAACGCGGAGCTGCGGACGCGAGGACGGGGCTGGACATGCGCATGCTCCTGAACGAGGGGGAGGGGGCACTTGGCCGCGACCGCGTGCCGACCCTGCAGGGCATTGCGTGAACGCCTGACCATAGAGGTCACCTCAGCTGCACGGCAAGAGCCCACTGCATCACCGCCGGACGCCCGGCTGGGGGGCCGCCGTACGGGGGCCGGAAGTTGGGGCGGGACGTGGGGGAGGGGAGGCTGGGGAGGGACTCGAGCGGCGAAGGCGCCGGGGCCAAGTGCTGCGTTACCCTCACCCTGGCTGGTACGTTTCTAGCCAGAAGACGGGGACGACACCGCCCCGAGCGCCGTCGAACTCCCGTCCAAGGTCTCCCGTCCCCCGTCCTGCCACATGCTCTGGCTTCTCTGGATCCCCGGTGCGCTTCTCGCCGCCTACATCGCCTACACGATGTACCTCGCCACGGTGCTCAAGTGGGAGGATGAGCAGACGGTCGGGCTGGCCTACTACGGGCTCCCGCTGGCCGGGCGCAACGCCTTCAAGGAGCGGCTCCGCGCCCATGCACGCCGGCTGCGCCCGCTCATCCAGTTCAACGCCAAGTACACCAAGCTCGACTTCGCCAAGGCGCACATCACCTACAAGGGTGTCGCCGGCCCATCCGGCAGCTGCAGCGCCGAGACATTCGCCAAGGCGGCGGCCTACACCCCGCGTGCCGAAGACGTCTTCGTCGTCACGCAGATGAAGTGCGGCACGACGTGGATGCAGAACGTCGTCTACGAAGTCCTCAAGCGCGGGAAGGGCGACCTGGTCGAGACCGGCGCGGCGATGTACGCCATCGCCCCGTGGATCGAGGGGCGCAAGAGCGTCTCCATCGAACAGGCACCGCTCATCGGCACCGAGCGCCCGTCGCGCATCGTCAAGACGCACCTCCCGGTCGCGCTCTGTCCCTTCGACGCCAGGGCGAAGTACATCTACGTCGCGCGCCACCCCGTCTCCTGCTTCGCCAGCTGCATCGACTTCGTCGACACCAACGTCGGGGGGATGTCGCCCGACCTCCCCGCCTTCGAGGCCTGGTACACGTCGCCCGAGCACATGTGGTGGGGGACCTGGACCGACCACGTGAAGGGGTGGTGGGAGCGCGCCAAGACCTCACCCGACAACGTCCTCTTCGTCTACTTCGAGGACATGAAGAAGGACCTCGGCGCCGTGGTGCAGCAGGTCGCCGCCTTCCTCGGCGTCGCTCCGCTCAACGCCGTGGAACTCGAGGCCGTCGTGCACAAGTGCGGCTTCGCCTACATGCAGGAGCACCAGGACAACTTCGAGATGCACCCGCCGCACATCCTGCAGACGAATGCGGAGCTGTTTGTCTCGGGGAGTGCGGATCGGTACAAGAACGTGCCGGCCGAGATCCGCGCGCGGGTGGCGCAATGGGTCGTGCGCGACATGGCGGGGAGCGACTTCCCCCTCGCGGCAAAGTACCCCGACGTGGTGAAGGGCTAGAGCGCCTTCGCCACGGCCCGCCCCGCCGACCGCCCCGAGAAGAGGCACCCGCCGAGGAAGGTCCCCTCCAGCGCCCGATAGCCGTGCATCCCGCCACCGCCGAAGCCGGCAGCCTCGCCCGCGGCATACAGCCCGCCTAACGGTTCGCCGTTCTCCCCCAGCACCCGCCCCGACAGGTCGGTCTCCAGCCCGCCTAACGTCTTGCGCGTCAGCACATGCAGGCGCACGGCGATGAGCGGACCAGCCGACGGATCGAGGAATCGGTGCGGCTTCGCGGTGCGGATCAGGCGGTCGCCGATGTACGCGCGCGCCGATCGGATCGCCATCACCTGTGCATCCTTCGAGTACGCATGCGCCACCTCGCGGTCGCGCGCCTCGATCACGCGCTCCAGTTCGCGGACCTCGATGAAGTTCTCCCCCGTCAGTTCGTTCATGCGCCGCACGAGCCCGGGCACGCTCGACTCGACGATGAAGTCCTCCCCCTGGTTCATGAACGCCTGCACGGGTCCCGGTACGCCGCCGCGCGCTCGCCCCAACACCGCCTTCCAGTCACGGTTGGTGAGATCGGGGTTCTGCTCCGAGCCCGAGAGTGCGAACTCGCGCTCGATGACCTTCTTCGTCAGGATGAACCACGACCAGTCGTAGCCGATGCGGCGCAGGTAGGTGAGCGTCGCCATCGTGTCGAAACCGGGGAAGAGCGGGGTCGGGAGGCGGCGCCCCAGGGCGTCGAGCCAGATGGACGACGGCCCGGGAAGGATGCGGATTCCGTGCATGGGCCAGATGGGATCCCAGTTCTTCACCCCCTCCACATAGTGCCACATGCGGTCGCGGTTGATGAGGCGCGCGCCGGCGGTCTCGGCGACGCCGAGCATCAGCCCATCGACGTGCGCCGGCACCCCGGACACCATCTCCAGCGGCGGATCGCCCAGTCGTGACGGCCACGACTGCCTGACGAGCGCATGATTGCCGCCGATGCCGCCCGACGTGACGATGACTGCCGGGGCGTAGAACGAGAAGTCGCCCACCGGGATGCGCGACGACGGTTGCCCGCGCGCGACATCGCTGGCCTCCAGCACTTCCCCATGCACACCGTCCATCGCCCCGCCGCTCTTCGAGAGGTTGGTGACGCGATGGCGGAAGCAGAGCGTCACCTTCCCCGCCGCGACCGCGGCGCGCACGCGCCGCTCGAACAGCTCCACGAGCGCCGGGCCCGTCCCCCACGTGACGTGGAAACGCGGGACGGAGTTGCCATGCTCGGTGGCGATGTTCCCGCCGCGCTCGGCCCACCCGACCACGGGGAAGATCTTGTGCCCCATCGCCTTGAGCCAGGCGCGCTTCTCGCCAGCCGCAAAATGCACGTACGCCTCGGCCCAGCGCTTCGGCCACTGGTCCTCCGGGCGGTCGAACCCCGCCGAGCCTAACCAGTCCTGCCAGGCCAGCTCGCGCGAGTCGCGGATCCCCAGGCGGCGCTGCTCCGGCGAGTCGACGAAGAAGAGCCCCCCGAACGACCAGAAGGCCTGCCCGCCGAGCGAGGCCTCCGGCTCCTGGTCCAGGAGGATGACGCGCTTCCCGGCATCGGCCAGTTCGGCCGTGGCGGCGAGCCCGGCGAGCCCTCCCCCAACGACGATCGCGTCCGCATCGTATGTCTTCATGCCGTCAATTCTACCCGGAGCCCTGCATGCGCGCGAACGCACGTCATAGCGTCGTCACCTGCCTCGCCCTCCTCTCCGCCCTGCGCCTCCCCGCGCAGCAGCCGGAGCGCCTCGACTACCAGATGCTCGGGCGCATCCGCGAGGAGGGGATGCAGCGCTCGCAGGTGATGGACATCATCTCCTGGCTCTCCGACGTGAAGGGGCCGCGCCTAACGGGAAGCCCCGGCTTCAAGGCCGCCGGCGACTGGACCGTCGAGACGCTCAAGAAGTGGGGGATGTCCAACGTCCACTACGAGCCGTGGGCCTTCGGGCGCGGCTGGTCGCTGGAGCGCTTCAGCGCGCACATGATCGAGCCGCAGATCCAGCCACTCATCGGCTATCCCAAGGCCTGGTCACCCGGCACCGGCGGCGTCGTGCAGGGCGACGTCGTCATGGCGATCATCACCACCCCCGCCGACTTCGAGAAGTATCGCGGAAAGCTCAAGGGGAAGATCGTCCTCCCGCAGACGGAGCGCGTGGTGCGCATGCTCGAGGGACCCATCGTCCTCAAGATGGGGGAGAAGGAGATCAAGGAGGCCGAGTCGACGCCGATCCCTGCCGCGGGAGGAGCGCCGCGCTTCACGCGCCCCGCGGTGTCGGCGGAGCAACTCAACAAGTTTTATGTCGAGGAAGGGGTGATAGCGGTCCTCGATCGCGGCACCGACTCCGACATGTCGGCGGGCGGGAGCGACATGTCGTGGCAGACGCAGCGCGTCGATGGCGGGACGATCTTCGTCGGTTCCGCTGGGAGTCGCGACGCCAATGCGGTGATGCCACCGCAGATCACGCTCGCCGTCGAGCACTACAACCGCATGGTGCGCATCCTCCAGAAGGGGGTCCCGGTGAAGGTCGAGCTCGACCTGCGGGTGAAGTACCACGACGAAGGGGCGACCCCCAACGGCTTCAACATCGTGGCCGAGATCCCGGGGACCGATCCCAAGCTCAAGGACGAGATCGTGCTGATCGGCGGGCACTTCGACTCGTGGCACGCAGGGACCGGGGCCACCGACAATGCCACTGGCTCGGCGGCGATGCTCGAGGCGTTGCGCATCCTCAAGTCGTTAGGCGTGCAGCCGCGCCGGACGATTCGTATCGGCCTGTGGGGAGCGGAAGAGCAGGGGCTACTGGGGTCGCGCGAGTACGTGAAGCAGCACATCGCCGACGGCGCCACGCTCAAGCCGGAGCACGCCAAGCACTCGGCGTACTTCAACATCGACAACGGGACCGGGCGCATACGCGGCATCTGGTTCCAGCAGAACTTCGGGGTGCAACCGATCTTCCAGCAGTGGATCACCCCGCTCGCCGATCTCGGGGTCACGACATTGGGGCCGCGCAGCGTGACCAGCACCGATCACCTCGCCTTCGACGCGGCGGGAATCCCCGGCTTCCAGTTCATGCAGGAACGCCTGGAGTACAACTCGCGCACGCACCACTCCAACATGGACGTGGTGGACCGGGTGCAGCGCGACGACATGGTGCAGATGGCGACGGTGGTGGCCTGGTTCGCCTACAACGCGGCGCAGCGGGACGAGAAGCTCCCGCGCAAGGCGATGCCGGCGCCAAGACCGCAGGTCGTTCCGTAGCGTGCGCTTGACATCTCATCCTGTTGTCATGAGTTTGTGACGCCCTCGCCCCACCGCGGGTCTCCATCTGCGTCACCCGAGCACAGAGGCTCCAGCCATGCCACGACTCACACGCGATCAGGAAAGCAGGATGCTATTCCGGCGAGGAACCGGGAGTCGCGTGGCGTGCGAGCCAACCATCGCGCGCGCGAGCGACTTCGCGCGCGCCTGGCGAGGAGCGAGGAGTGAGGGAGCGATAGGCAGCTGACGGCTGCCCATCGGCAGTGACTCACCCCCATCCGCGCCAGGTGCCGGATGGGGGTTTCTCGTTGCCGTCACTTCACGCCAATCGCCCCACCCGCGCATGCGGGCGGGGAGGGTGTCGCCATGTCCAACTACCAGAAGCAGTCGATGCGCACCCCCGACGAGCGGGGGCGCATCATCCTCGAGTTCGTCGTCGTGCGCACGAGCCACGGGTCGTACTACCTGAGCCGCCGGGAAGGGGCGCGGATCGCGGCCGTGGTCGGACGCTGGTTTGCGCCACGCTGGATCGAGTTCACCGATCTCGATGGCGCCCTCGTGCGCCTGCGTCCGCGCAACGTGCAACTCGTCTTCGACTCGTCGCCGTCGATGCGGTACCGGGAGACGGCGCGAAACTTCGCCCTGCAGCGCGAGGAGATGCGGAACGTCGAGCGCCTCGCCAATCAGT
>JAXLXW010000022.1:0-47524 GCA_046327755.1 Gemmatimonadaceae bacterium | reverse complement strand
ACAACCAAGCCCGGCGCCGCGTTCGCGGCCACTTTTGTTTTGGGGCATTGCACTCGCGGCCATCGTTGCAGGTTTTGTGGACCTGTGGCGCGGTGGCGAGACGATCGCTCCCATCCTCCTGGTGATCGGCTACTGCGTCCTGGTGCCGATCGCAATCCTCAAGTAGCGCGCACACCCGTCGGCGGGCGAATAGCTCAGTTGGTTAGAGCGCCTGCCTTACACGCAGGATGTCGGGGGTTCGAGTCCCTCTTCGCCCATTTCCGCAGGTATCCACGGACCCTGGTTTTCGGGGTGGTGTAGGCAATGAATAACCCCTTGGAGGACATGAGAGTGTCGGCTCGGCAGCGCCACGGTCGCTTCGTTGCGGCTATCCTGGTTGGATTGGCGATTCAGGGCTCCGTTTCGGAGCTCGGCGCCCAGCAGCAGACGTTGCAGCGCGGCCAGACGCCTGGCCCGCGCTTCATGGTCCCCGTTCTTCGGAGCAATGAACGCGCGCTGGGGGCGCAAATCGCCGACCAGCTCCGCGAGCGCATGGGGGGCGACTTCATGATGCGCACCCTGTGGATCATCCCGAAGTCGGACATCGAAAACGCGCTCGAGCAGTCCGGCTATTCCAAGACGGAACCGCTCAACGCCAACGACGCGAAGCAGCTCGCGAACCTCATTCGCGCCGAAGAGTACGTCGAAGGAACGGTCAACAAGACGGGCGCCGGCTACGAGTTCGAGGGCTACCTCCTCCTCGTGCGCGGTGACGGCATGGTCCAGCCGCTCCCCAAGGTCGCGGGCGCCAAGCTTGGCGACATCGCCAAGGGCGTCTCCGGCGCTATCGACGATGCCCGCAAGCCGCTCGACGAGATCAAGAAGTGCACGCTCGACGCGCGGCAGTCCAAGTGGAACGACGCCATCACCTCGGCCCAGAAGGGGATGAAGGACTACCCCAACTCGGTCATGGCCCGCGTCTGCCTCCTCGAGATCGCCAACTCGCAGAAGTGGGGCGCCGACTCGATCATCAAGTTCTCCGAGGACATCATCCGCCTGCATCCGCAGAACAAGCGCGCCCTCGCGCTGGTCTCGGACGCGTACGGTGAGAAGAAGATGGATGAGCAGCAGATCAAGACGCTCACCACGCTCCTCGCGCTCGACCCGACCAACGCCCGCCTCACCGAGACGGTCGTCAACATCATCGCCGCCAGCGGCAAGCCCGAAGTTGCCCGTCCGATCATCGACGAGGCGGTGAAGCAGAACCCGGGCGACCCCTCGCTCATCCGGCTCCAGTGGCGCATCTACCTCGCGCTCAAGGAGTACAAGCAGGCCGTCGCGATCGGTGAGGAGATGGTCAAGGCCGACACCGCCGTTGCCGACACGAACTTCTTCACGCGTCTCGCCTCGGCGTACCTCCTCTCGGGTGACACCGCGAAGGCGGCCGAAGCCGCCGGCCGTGGAACCGCCAAGTTCGCCGACAACGCAGGGCTGTGGATGCTGCAGGGACAGCTGGCGCGTCAGGCGGGGCAGGGGTCGCAGTCGCTGACCGCGCTTCGCAAGGCGGTCGCGATCAACCCGAAGATCGCGGGCGCGAACCTCATGATCGCCCAGGCCTTCGGCGACATGAACCAGCCCGACTCGATGGTCGCCTCGCTCAAGGCCGCGGAAGCGGCGGGCGACGCCAAGGAGACGATCGGCGGCATGGCGCTCACGCAGGGCAACAAGATGTACCGCGCGTGGAACGCCCAGAACCCGAAGGTCCCGGAGGCCGCGTCGCCGATCCTCGAGATTCTCGCCTACGCCGATCAGGTGGCGCCGTCGCCGACGGCCAAGTTCCTTCAGGGCGTCATCAATCTCGTCCTCGGACAGACGTACCTGCAGAGCAACGCCCAGACGAAGAGCTGCGAGATCGCCAACAAGGCGTCCGATGCGCTCACGAATGCCAACATGCTGATCCCGCAGGGGGCCAAGGCCTTCCCCGATCAGGCCGGGCAGCTGATGCAGGCACTGCAGCAGTTCACGCCGTACGCGGACAACCAGAAGAAGACGCTCTGCAAGTAAGCGTTCGCTGAAGGTTAGCCCGAGTCGTCGAGACGCCCGCCACCGCTTCGGTGGCGGGCGTCTCTCGTTTCTCTCGGGACGGCGAGCAAGGGGGCGAGCAATGAACTGGCGCGCCTTCGCGACGTGTCGCGAGGCAATGCACGCAATGTGCATAACTCCGTTAGGCACAAGCACTTGACGCATCGTTCAGGGCTCGGCTAGTATGACGCGTCCTTCAATCGGCCGCATGACCTGGGAGAGCGCCTACCATGCGCCGGTCCTCGCGCGCGAGGTGGCTGAGTTGTTAGGCAACGCACGGCATGTCCTCGACGGTACGCTCGGAGGCGGCGGCCATGCGTTGGCCCTGCTCGAGCGCGGCGCGCGCGTGACCGGCATAGACCGCGACCCGGAAGCCGTCCGGGAGGCGCGGTCTCGCTTGTCGCGCTTTGTGGGCGATGGGACCTTCGAGGCGTACCAGACCAACTACGCCGACCTGGAGTCGATCGCGGCGCTCCGCGACGCCCGATTCGACGGCATCCTCCTCGATCTGGGTGTGTCGTCGCACCAGCTGGACGACGAGCGACGCGGCTTCACCTTCCGCCCGGGCGCGATCCTGGACATGCGCATGGGCGACGACGCCGCGCAGACGGCGGCCGACTTCCTCAACACGGCCCCAGAAAGCGAGTTGGCGTGGGTCTTCCGGGAGTATGGCGATGAGCGCCGTGCGCCACGCCTGGCGCGCGAGGTGGCGCGTCGGCGCGCCAACCGCCCGCTCGAGACGTCCGACGACTTCGTGGGCGCGATTCGCGGCGCCCTCGGCGCCACGTCGGGGCCGGCCGATTTCGCTCGCCTGTTTCAGGCCGTGCGCATCGCCATCAACGATGAGCTCGCCGGACTGGAGCGCGCCCTCCCGATGCTGCGCGAGCATCTGGCGCCGGGGGGCATCCTCGCCGTCATTGCGTACCACTCGGGCGAGGACCGCCTCGTGAAGCATGCCTTCCGCGAATGGAGCACCGCCTGCACGTGCCCGCCGCGGCAGCCGGTGTGCACATGCCGGGGCGTGGCGTTAGGCACCCTGGTCACCCGGCGCGCCATCACGGCGTCCGACGACGAGATCGCATCCAACGCGCGCGCGCGGAGCGCACGCCTGCGCGCCTTTCAGCGTGCCACGGAGTCAGCATGGCCAAGCGCCGCGTAGCCCGCCGGGGACGCGTCCAGGTGGCCATCGCCCTCTCCGCCTTCGTCCTGGTGATGGTCGGCGTGGTGTGGCGTCGCACGCTGGGCTACGAGAAGGCGCTCGCGATGCGGCAGATGGAGGGGCGGGTGAAGGAACTCGAGGCGGACCGGGCCAAGCTCGTGAACGACATTCGCAGCGGCAGCTCGATCGCCCGGCTTGCCCCGGTCGCCGAGGCGCGCCTCGGGCTGCGGATCGCCAGCGACTCGCAGACGATTCACCTTCCCATGCCCGCCCCGCGGGAGCGGAACTGACGCATGCAGGTACCCACCCGCCTTCGCATCGTGCACGGCGTCCTCGCCGCCTTTGCCCTCGCGCTCGTGGCGCGCGCGGCACAGGTGCAACTCTTCGAGCACGACAAGTGGGCCCAGCGCGCGGAGAACCAGCACACCGCCGAGGCTTCGCTGCCTGCACCGCGCGGCGAGATCGAGGACGCCACCGGCACCACGCTCGCCCGCAGCCGAGAGTTGGTCTCGCTGAGCTTCGCGCTCGACGTGATGAAGGATCGCAAGGGACTCTATCGCTCCCTGGTGAAGCTCGGCGTCTCGCCGGCCAAGGCGCGCCCCGTGCTCGACAAGGGGCGCAAGTGGTACGACCTGCGCGAACGATTCCTTCCGTCGACGGTCAGTGCGCTCGTGAAGATGCCTGGCGTGCGGTCGGCGGCCGCGGGCGAGCGCGTCTACGTGCAATCCGATGGGTCGCGCCAGCTGCTGGGGCGCTTCGACGCCGCCACCAACAGGTCCGAGGGACTCGAACAACTCCTCGATTCGCTCCTGCGCGGCGAACCGGGGACGGCGCGCACGCTGCGTGCCGCCAACGGTCGGCGCTTCAACACCCCCGACCTGCTGAGCGAGCCTCCGCGCTCCGGGCACACGGTGCGCCTCACGATCAACCAGGTCCTGCAGGACATCTGCGACCAGGCCATCGCCGACGCCACCCGCCGCCTCAATGCGGACGGCGGCGACATCGTCATCCTCGATCCGCACTCGGGCGAGCTGCGCTGCCTGACGAGCTTCCGTCGCGGACAGCGCGTCTTCTCGCCGCTCACCATCGTCGAGCCGTTCGAGCCCGGATCGACGCTCAAGCCATTCCTCGTCGGCCGGTTGGTGCAGACCGGGAAGGCGTCGCCGGATGAGATGGTCAACACGCGGAACGGCGTGTGGGAGGTGGACGGGCGCAAGATCACCGACGTGCACAAGGCGAAGGCGATGACCGTCGCGGACGTCATCCGGCATTCGTCCAACGTCGGGATCGCGACGTTGAGCGAACGGCTCAGCGACGGCGAGCTGTACACCCTGTACCGCGACCTGGGCTTCGGAACGCCAACGGGCATCTCCTTCCCCCGCGAGGCCGGCGGAACGCTCACCGAGCCGCGCCGCTGGACGAACCCGACGCACCACTCCCTGGCGATCGGCTATGAGGTGAGCGTCACCGCGTTGCAGCTGGCGCTGGCGTACGGCGCCATCGCCAATGGCGGGGAACTCATGGCCCCCGCGCTGGTCAAGGAGATCCGCGATGCCGACGGCAAGGTGGTGTACACGCACCAGCCGCGGCACCTGCGCCGTGTCTTCTCCGAGAAGACGACCCGCACCGTGATGGCGATGCTGGAGAGCGTCGTCGACAGCGGGACGGCGCAGGACGCCTCGCTCGCGACGTTCGACCTTGCCGGGAAGTCCGGGACGGCACGCCGCACCATCGGCGGACGCTATGGGCGAGGTGGCGTACAAACCTACACCTCGTCGTTTGTCGGACTGTTCCCCGCGCGCAATCCGCAGTACGTCGTGCTGGTGAAGCTCGACAACCCGCGCGGGACGTACTACGGCGGGAAGACGGCGGCCCCGGTCACCAAGGCGGTCATCACGGCCGCCCTTGCCGCGCGCAACGCCTCGCTGGACTGGGGCAACTTCACCCAGCGACGCGCCTCGTACGTGGCGCCGCCACAGGTGGTGGAAGCGGCGCCCGCTGACACCGAGTCCGCCCCCGCGCGCCAGGTCGCCGCCGGGAGCGTCGTCGCCGACTCGGCAGCTGCCGCGGCCGGTCCGCTCCCGGTCGTCCCACTGGTCGACACTACCCCCGAACCCGAACTCCGCCCCCCCGCGCGCTTCGACATCTCGCGCCCGCTCAAGGAGCAGGTGCCGCCCACGCGCGTGGTGTCCATCCCCGACGTGCGCGGCCTCCCGTTGCGCGTGGCGGTACGCGAACTCCATCGCGCAGGCTTCCGGGTGCAGCTGGCGGGCGGGAGCGGGAGCGTGACGTCGCCCCCGCCGGGGGCCCCGGCCCGCACCGGATCCCTCGTCAGGCTCGCCCGCCCGTGAGCGAATTGCCGCCATCGACCGGCGCGCCGGGGACGACCGCGCCCCCCGCCAGCGTCACCGTCGACGCGATCGTGCGCGCGCTGCGCGAGGGCGGGGAACTGGTCGAGGCGATCGGCACGCTGCCGGAGACCGTCTCGGCGATCACCGACGATTCGCGCGCCGTCACCAGCGGAGCGCTCTTCCTCGCCGTGAGGGGAAGCGCGCGCGACGGGCACGACTTCCTGCAAAGCGCGACCGCGGCGGGCGCCGCCATGGCCATCGTCGAGGACGCAGCACGGACCACGCTGCCGCGACTCGTGGTGCGCGACGGTCGGCGCGGGGCGGCAATTGCCGCCGCCGCGTTTCATGGCGATCCCTGCCGATCGCTGTCGATCGTTGGAGTGACCGGGACCAGCGGCAAGACGACGACCGTCTCGATGCTCCGCCACCTGCTCGATGCCCCGGAGGCGCCGGCGGCCTCGATCGGCACGCTCGGCGTCCTTGTGGGAAGCGAAGGGACTGCCTTCCCGGGTGGAGGAGGACTCACGACACCAGGGGCGGTCGAGTTCCAGCGTGTGCTGCGCGCCCTGGTCGACGCGGGGGTGCGTCGCGTGGCGATGGAGGTTTCGTCGCACGCGCTGGACCAACGTCGTGTGGAGGGGGTCCCGTTCGACGCGGCCGTCTTCACGAACCTCAGTCGCGACCATCTCGACTATCACGGCACGCCCGAGGCGTACTTCGAGGCGAAGGCGCGACTCGTCGCGCACCTCGCGCCGGGCGGTTCGGCGGTCGTCAACGACGACGTGGACACGTGGCGCGTCCTCCCGGAGGCGCCGCGACTCGTGCGCTACGGGCTGCACTCCGACTTTGCCGAGGTGCGGGCGAACGATGTCACCGTCGCTCCGGACGGGAGCCGCTGGACGCTGGCCACGCCGGACGGCAGCGCCGAGGTGCGACTCCCGCTCATAGGCGACTTCAACATTTCCAACGCGTTAGGCGCGGCCGCTGCCGCTTGGGCGTTGGGCCTCCCCGTCGAGCAGATCGCCGAACGCCTCTCGACGCTGCCGCAGGTGCCGGGACGCCTCGAGCGGGTACTCGACGCACCCGCCGTCCTGCGCGACTACGCCCACAAGCCAGACGCGCTGGAGCGCGCGCTGACGGCGGTTCGTCCGTTCACGGCAGGGCGCCTCATCGTCGTCTTCGGCTGCGGCGGCGACCGGGATCGCGGCAAGCGCCCCATCATGGGTGAGATCGCCGAACGCCTGGCCGATGTCGTCATCCTCACCAGCGACAACCCGCGCACCGAGGACCCGGAGCGCATCCTGGACGAGATCGAGTCCGGCATGCACCTCGCGCACGAGCGCGTCGAGGACCGTCGCGCGGCGATCGCGCGAGCGCTCGCCCTCGCGTCTGCGGGCGATGTCGTGATCCTCGCCGGCAAGGGGCACGAGACCTATCAGATTCGCGGGACGACGTATCACCCGTTCGACGAGAAGGAAATCGTGCGCGAGCTCGCCGGAACCATGGAGGGGGGGCGATGAGCTTCTGGACGCTCGATCGCCTGACGAAGGCGCTGGACGAAGAGCTACGCGGCGCGCGCCCGGAGGGGCACCTCCCGCTCGGGCGCATCGTCACCGACACGCGCATCGTTGCAGCGGGCGATGTCTTCGTGGCGCTCATCGGCGAGCGATTCGATGCGCACGACTTCCTGGCGGAGGCGGTACAGCGAGGCGCCGTCGCCCTCGTGGTGTCCGATGCGCGTCGGGCGGTGGGCTTGCACGTCCCGGTTTACGACGTCGACGACACGACGCGGGCACTCGGCGCGTTAGGCAGGTATCGCCGGCGCGCCTGGGGAGGGCCGGTCGTGGCCGTCGCGGGCTCCAACGGCAAGACCAGCACCAAGGAGCTGGTCGCCGCGGCGCTCTCCAGCGCGTTCGAGGTGCATGCCACACGCGGCAATCTCAACAACCACGTTGGCGTGCCGCTCACCTTGCTCGCGATCCCGGACGATGCCGGGATCGCCGTGGTCGAGGTGGGTACCAATCATCCGGGCGAGGTGGCGACGCTGCGCGCGATCGTCGAGCCCGATCTCGCGGTGGTCACTTCCATCGGCGAGGAGCATCTCGAGGGGCTGGGGGACCTGGACGGCGTCCTGCGCGAGGAGTGCGCCATCTTCGTCGACGTCCCCATCGCCATCACACCGGCCGCGCAGCCCGAGGTCGCACGCGAGGCGCGAACCCGTGCGCGTCGCGTGGTCGCGGCAGGGACCGACGAAGGCGACCTGCACCCAGATCGATGGGGCGTGGGGCCGGACGGACGGGGATGGGCGGCACTCGGCGAGGTTCACCTGCAGCTCCCCGTACTGGGGGCGCATAACGTGCGCAACGCCATGCTCGCCCTTGCCGTCGCGCGCGAGTGCGGTGTCGACCTCGGTGCCGCCGCGCAATCCATCGCCGCGATGCCACAGCTCAGCATGCGCAGCACGCTGGAGTCGATGGGCACGCTCACGCTGCTCAACGACGCCTACAACGCGAATCCGGCCTCCGCACGCGAGGCGCTCGCCACACTCGACGCCATCGGCGGGACTCGGCCTCGCGTCGCCATCCTCGGCTCAATGCTGGAACTCGGCGCGCACGCGGCGGAGCTGCACCGCGAGATTGCGACCCGCGCGTTGGCGTCGAACGCCGTCGTCATCGCCGGCGTTGGCGACTTCGTCGAGGCCCTCCTGACGCTTGCCCCGAATGATTCCAGGGTGATCGTCGCCCCCGACGCGGACGCCTTGTGGCCGCTCCTCGCGCCACGCCTGCCGTCGGATGCCGTGGTGCTGCTCAAGGGCTCGCGTGGTACCCGACTCGAGCGCCTGGTTCCGCACCTTCGCCACTTCGCCGGCCTCCCCGCAAGCGAACCCTCTGCTGCGCACTGACTCTCGTCCTCTCGTCTTCCCGTCACCTCGTCTTCTCCCCCCTAGCGAGTGCTGCACTTCCTCCTCAGTCGTTTCGTCCCGGATTTTCCGCCGCTCCGGCTCATCAACTACATCTCGGTGCGCGCCGCGGCTGCGGCGGTCACCGCGCTGCTGTTGTCGTTCCTGATCGGCCCGCTCATTGTGCGCCGCCTGCAGGCCATGCGCGTGCGCCAGGTCGTACGCGAGGGGACCCCCGATACGCACCAGCAGAAAGGGACGACGCCGACGATGGGAGGATTGATCATCCTCGCCTGTTCGATCATCCCCACGCTGCTCTGGACGCGTCTCGACAACCGGTACGTCCTGCTCGCCCTCCTCGTGACGGTCTGGATGGGTGGCATCGGCTTCCTCGACGACTACCTCAAGCTCAGGCAGAAGCGTGAGGGGAAGAAGAACGAGGGGTTGGTGGAGCGCTACAAGCTGGCGGGGCAGGTCTCCATCGGCCTGATGTTCGGGTTCATCCTGTGGAAGTTTCCGGTGTCCACGCTTCCCGGGGCATCGACAACGCTCCCGTTCCTCAAGTACGTGCTGATCGTCCCGGCAACAGCTGGCTTGGCCTGGCTCTACGTCCCGTTCACGACCTTCATCCTCACCGGTGTCAGCAACTCGGTGAACCTCACCGATGGACTCGACGGGCTCGCGGCCGGGTTGAGCGCGATCGCGCTCGTCACGTTCGCCCTGTTCGCGTATGTCATGGGG
Source organism: Gemmatimonadaceae bacterium (assembly GCA_046327755.1). Classification (GTDB taxonomy): domain Bacteria; phylum Gemmatimonadota; class Gemmatimonadetes; order Gemmatimonadales; family Gemmatimonadaceae; genus SCN-70-22. The sequence continues at coordinate 38,313 of JAXLXW010000022.1, read as the reverse complement.
CGCGTCGATGCCAGCGCCTACCTGCAGCTCTTCTACCTGCGCGGTGCGGGCGAACTGACCGTCTACTGCATGGCGCTCGTCGGGGCGTGCATCGGGTTCCTCTGGTACAACACCTACCCGGCGCAGGTCTTCATGGGCGATACCGGATCGCTGGCGCTGGGTGGGGCGATCGGCGCGATCGCCATCCTCCTCAAGAGCGAATTCCTGCTGCTCTTCATCGGTGGGGTCTTCGCCACCGAGACCGTGTCCGTGATCGTGCAGCGCACCGTCTTCAAGTACCGCAAGCGCCGGTACGGACTGGAATACGCACAGAAACACCGTGTCTTCCTGCGAGCTCCGCTGCACCATCACTTCGAGCTGAAGGGATGGAAGGAGACGCAGGTGGTCGTGCGCTTCTGGATCCTCGGGATCCTCTGCGCCTTCGTGGCCCTTACTACCCTGAAGCTGCGATGATGACTGCATACGATTGGTTCAGCGGCGAGGTTGCCGTCGTCGGCCTCGGGCGGAGCGGGACGTCGGCGACGCTGCTGCTGCGCCGGCTGGGCGCCGAGGTCTACGCGTCGGATGCCGGAACCGCCCCCGCGCTCGCGGCGTCGCGCGATTCGCTGGTGGCGTCTGGCGCGTCGGTCGACGTCGGGACGCACGATCTTCCGCGCATTGCGCGGGCGTCGCTCGTCGTGGCCAGTCCAGGCGTTCCGCCGACGGCCCCTCCGCTCGCCGCGGCGCGTGCGGCAGGTGTCACCATCATCAGCGAAGTGGAGCTTGCCCTCGCGGCGATGCCCGGCCTGCGTTACGTGGCGGTGACGGGGACCAACGGGAAGAGCACCGTGACCGCCCTGGTCGCGCACTTGCTGCGCAGCGTTGGGGTCAGCGTCGAGGCGGCCGGCAACATCGGCACCCCATTGAGCGAGATCGCGCTGCGAGCGGCGCCGCCGGCGTGGGTCGCGCTCGAGATCTCGTCGTTCCAGCTGCACGACACGCCGTCCATCAACCCGAGGGTCGGCGTCCTCACCAACCTCTCCCCCGATCACCTGGACCGCTACGCAACCGTCGAGGAGTACTATGCCGACAAGTCGCTCCTCTTCCGGCATGCGCACGCGGAATCGAACTGGGTGGTGAACGCCGACGACCCAGCCGCCGTGGCGATGGCACGCGGGATCGAGGGACAGCACTTCCGGTTTTCGGCGTCCGGGCGGTTGTGCGATGCGTTCCTGGGAGGGAAGGGCAAGCAGCAGCTCATCGTCGACGACGAGATCCTCATGACGCGCGACCAGTTGCCGCTCCTCGGCGCGCACAATGTGGCGAACGCGCTGGCGGCGGTGATGGCGGTCGTCGCCACCGATCCGGCGCATGAGAGTTTTGATGACCGCGCCCGCATGGTGTCGGCGCTCACCTCGTTCCGCGCGCTCCCGCATCGTCTCGAGCCCGTCGCCGACCGGCACGGTGTCCTCTGGATCAACGACTCGAAGGCAACCAACGTCGCTTCCGCGCTCGTCGCGATCGAGAGCATGCAACGCCCGACGATTCTCCTGCTGGGGGGGCGGCACAAGGGCGAACCGTATCCGGCGCTGCTGGATGCCATCGCGCGGCACTGTCGCATGGTGCTCGCGTACGGCGAGGCCGCGCCCATCATCGAAGGCGACCTGGCGGGGCGCGCCGCGGTGCAACGTGTGGAAGGTGCCTTCTCGGACGTGATGACGCGGGCCCGCGAGCTCGCCCGAAGCGGCGACGCCGTCCTCCTCGCGCCTGCCTGTTCCTCGTTCGACATGTTCCGCAACTACGAAGAGCGTGGCCGGGCGTTCGCGGCGGCCGCGCGGGGAGAGGGGTGATGCACGATGCCATGCAGGTGCGCGAGCGCTGGACGATGGGGGCCGAGGCGCGTGCGCTCGTCCTCGTCACCGCCGTCCTGACTGCCTTCGGGCTCGCCACGCTCTACAGCGCGAGCGCATTCGTGGCCATGCAGGCCGACCACGACTCGACCTTCTACTTCCTCAAGCAGCTGGCGGGCGTCGCCGCGGGGATGCTGGCCTTTGCGCTCGCGGCCAAGTTCGACGCGGACAAGCTCGAGAAGTACGCCTGGCCCGCGATGATCGCCACGATCGTCCTGATGCTCATCACGGTGCTCCCCTTCACCAAGGCGATCGCGCCGCCGATCAACGGGTCGCGTCGCTTCATCCTCGGTGCCTCGTTGCAGCCGTCGGAGTTCGGCAAGCTCGCCGTCGTGGTGTGGACCAGCATGCTCGTGCTCAAGAAGGGGGAGCAGATGCGCCGCCTCACGAAGGGGCTCCTCCCGTTCCTCGTCGTGATCGGATTCCTCGACATCCTCGCCTTCTTCCAGCCCGACCTGTCGGTGGCGATGATGTTCACCCTGATGATGGGGATCATCCTCTTCGCTGCCGAGGTGCGCATCGGGCACTTCATCCTGCTGGGGATGCTCGCCGCGCCGCTCCTCTGGCACGAGATCGAGAAGCGCCAGTACGCGATGTCGCGCCTCCTGTCGTTCATGGGGTCGGGCGATGCACCGGAGGCGATCAACTTCCAGCTGCGCCAGTCGCTCATCGCCGTCGGCTCGGGCGGGATCGTGGGGAAGGGTTTCGGGCAGGGGCTGCAGCAGTACGGCTGGGTCCCATTCGGTTACAACGACTTCATCGCCAGCAACATCGGCGAGGAGTGGGGCTTCGTCGGCATCACCTTCATCACGGTCGCCTTCGCGCTCTACGCCTGGCTCGGCTTCCGCATCGCCCGTCAGGCGCGGTCGCGCTTCTTGCAGCTGGTGGCCATCGGCCTCACGTGCACCACCGCGATTACCGCGTACCTGCACATCGGCGTCGTCATCGGGCTCCTGCCCACCACCGGACTCACCCTGCCCTTCGTTTCGTTCGGCCGCTCGAACCTGCTCCTCAGCTTTGTCCTGACCGGGATCCTGGTGAACATCGGGAGCGCGCGCGAGAAGGTGTACGGAGCGGCGGCCACCGCCCCGGTCTGAGCGCGGAGCATCGTCAGGCGTGCGCGTCCTCTTCACTGGCGGCGGAACCGGCGGGCATCTGTATCCCGCCCTGGCGATCGCGCGCGCCCTCGTGCGCGTGCGCCCTGACGTGCGGCCGCACTTTGTGGGGGCGACGCGCGGCATCGAGCGCGTGATCCTCCCCGACACCGGCTTCCCCTACACGTTGCTCGATCTCCATCCCCTCTATCGCTCCGCCCCGTGGAACAACTGGCGTACGGCGCGCGGGCTGCTGCAGGGGTGGCACCGACTCTCGGCGCTGGCGCGCGAGGATGCGCCGCGCCTCGTCGTCGCAACGGGGGGCTATGCGGCATCGGGGGCGCTCGCCTTCGCGGCATGGAATCGCATCCCGTTCGTCGTGCAGGAACAGAACTCCTTTCCGGGCAAGACGGTGGCACTCTTCGCCCGCTGGGCGCGCGAAGTGTACCTCGGGTTCCCCGAGGCGGGCGACCGATTGCCGCCAGCTGCACGTGCGCACGCGATCGACACCGGCAATCCCATCGACCCGCCTCCGGCGTCGCCGCCAGATCCCGCGGCACAGCGTCGCGCCTGGGGCTTTGGCGATGAGGTGCGCTTCGTGGTCCTCGCGTTCGGCGGGAGCCAGGGGTCGGCGGCGTTGAACGCGCTCGTGGACGGATGGCTCTCGCTCGGGCTCCCGTCAGGCGTCGGGCTCATCTGGGGGACGGGTCGCGACCACTATGCGCGGCACGAGGCGCGCGCCGGCGGGCGCGTCGTCGTGCGTCCCTACCTGTCGCCCATCACCGACGCGTACGCGTGCGCTGACCTCGCCATTGCGCGTGCGGGCGCGATGACGACGGCGGAACTCTGTGCGTGGGGAATCCCGATGTTCCTGGTGCCGCTACCGACGGCGGCCGCGGACCACCAAACGGCGAATGCACGCGCGCTGTCCGAGGCGGGGGCTGCGCGCTGGATGGCCCAGCGCGACGCGACGCCCGGTGAGCTGGCGCGCGTGGTGCGCGAGGCCGCGTCGGACGACGCGTTGCGGGCGCGCTGGTCGCAGGCGGCCCGCGCGCGCGGACGCCCGGATGCGGCGGCCCGGATTGCGGGGCGCCTCGCGGCGTTGCTGCCGCCGGCCCGCGCCTGATGACGTCACCCGCGGGTCCGATGCCGTCGTCGCTGGCTTGCCTTCCCGAGTCCCCTTTTTCTCCGTCGCACTAGATTGCGCGCCATGCCCCTCCTCGACCCGAACGATCCCCGGCCCGTGCACTTCGTCGGCGTTGCTGGCGCCGGCATGAGCGCGCTCGCGGAGTTGTTCGTTAGGCGCGGTGTGTCCGTCTCGGGGTGCGATGCGCACCTGTCCGATGGGGGAGACCTCGCTCGGCTCGGTCTCGCGCTGCGGGAGGGGCACGATCCGTCGCACGTGGCCGGGGCGCGCGCGCTCGTGGTCACCTCGGCGGTGCGGCGCGACCATCCGGAACTCGAGGCCGCGCGCGCCGCGGGGATCCCCATCGTCCGCCGTGCCGAGGCACTGGGCGAGGCCGTGAGCGGCGGCACGCTGGTGGGGGTCGCCGGGACGCATGGCAAGACGACGACCACGGTGATGACGACCGAGGCGCTCGCCGCGGCCGGATTGCACCCGACGGGTGTCGCCGGTGGACGGGTCGGACTGTGGGGCGGGAACCTGCGCTTCGATGGCGATCGCCTCTTTGTCGTGGAAAGCGATGAGTACGATCGATCGTTCCTCGCGCTGTCGCCGACGGTCGCCGTGGTGACCAATGTCGAGGCTGATCACCTCGACATCTATCGCGACCTCGACGACATCCGCGCCGCCTTTGCGCAGTTTGTGGCGCCGGCGCACACCATCGTCCTCTGCGCCGACGACGCGGGGGCATCGTCCCTCGACGTGACGAGCGGGGCGCAGCTCCTGCGCTACGGGACGGCCGCGCCGGATGCCCGTCTCGTGGGGACACCGCGTGCGCTCGAGGACGGACGCACCGTCGTCGCGGTGACCTTCGACGGGGAGGCGATCGGCGAGCTGACGCTTGCGGTGCCGGGGCTGCACAACGTGCGGAACGCGCTGGCCGCGGTCGGGAGCGGGCTGGCGTTAGGCGCGACGCTCGACGCGATGCGCCCAGGGCTGGAGCGCTTCCGCGGGGTCGAGCGCCGCTTCCAACGCCTGGGATCGGTGGGCGGGGTGGCGGTGATCGACGACTATGCGCACCACCCCACCGAGGTGGCGGCCACCATCGCCGCGGCTCGCGCCGCGTTTCCCGGGCGCCGCCTCGTGGTCGCCTTCCAGCCGCATCTCTACTCGCGCACGCGCGACTTCGCCGAAGGGTTCGCCCTGGCGCTCACGGCCGCCGACGCGTGCGCGCTCCTCTCGCTCTACCCGTCACGCGAACAACCCCTGCCCGGCGTCTCCTCCGCCCTCATCGGCGATGCAATGACGAGCGCCGGGCATGCACCCGTCTGGAGTGGTACGCGCTCCGACGCCGCGCGGGCGCTCGCCTCCTTCGTGCGGGAGGGAGACGTGGTCGTTACGATGGGCGCGGGGGACATCACGCGCGTCGGCCCCGAGTTGCTGCACCGTCTCGCGACGGGGAACGCCGCGTGAGTCGCGCCACGTCCTCCGCGCCCCCACCAGCGGTCCCGGTGACCGGCGACGGCGGTGCAGCGCCCCCCCGTCGCCGCAAGTGGGGCTGGTACCTCGTGGCCATGCTGCTCGTGGCCGCGGCAATCGCCACCACGCCGTGGTGGGGAAGGGATCTCGCCTTCTTTAGGGTCCAGCAGGTGGAGATCCGCGGGACTCGGTTCGCGAAACCGTCCGACATCGCCGCGCGCCTCCATATCGACACGACGTTCTCGATCTGGAACTCGTTCGACTCGCTGCAGGCGCGCGCCGCCTCGCATCCCCAGGTGCGAAGCGCGCGCATCGAACGGCGCCTCCCCAGCACCCTCGTCGTCACCATCGACGAGAACCTCCCCATCGCGCTCGTGCCGGCCGCGTCCGGCTTCAAGGCGTACGATGAGGGCGGGCGCGTCCTTCCGCTCGACCCCGCACGATGGGGCGTCGACCTCCCGATCGTGCCGCGTGTCGACACTGCGCTCTTCAGGCTTCTGGGCGACCTGAAGGCGGAGATGCCCGAATACTACGGTCGCGTCAGCGAAGCACGCCGTGTGGGAAAAGACGAAGTCATCCTGCAACTCGTCGATATCCCCGTGCGCGCCATGCTGGACATGCGCGCCGAGCGCCTCCTGCAGCTATCTTCCGTCGAGGCCGATCTCGCCAAGCGCCGACTCAAGGCGGTCGAGCTCGACCTGCGCTACAAAGACCTCGTCATCGCCCGACTCCCATGAATGTCGAACGACTGGTCGCTGGACTCGACATCGGGTCCGCCAAGACCACGGCCATCATCGCCGAGGTCGTTGGCGACCTCCCGCGCCACCCCGGGATCAAGATCCTCGGCGTGGGACAGTCGCGCACCACGGGGCTCCGTCGCGGCGTCGTGGCGGACATCGAGGAGACGACGCAGTCGATCCGCAAGGCGGTGAGCGACGCGGAGCAGATGGCCGGCGTGAAGGTCGACGCGTGCTACGTGGGGATTGCCGGAGAGCACGTAAAGGCGATGATCTCCAAGGGCATTGTCGCCGTGAGCGGTGACGAGATCACCCGCGGAGACGTCGAGCGCGCCAACGCCGTCGCGCGCGCGCAGGCCATTCCGCCCGAGCGCGAGCTGCTGCACGCCATCCCGCAGGAGTACACGGTCGACAAGAACGAGGGAATCCGCGATCCCCTCGGCATGGTCGGGACGCGACTCGAGACCGAGATGTATCTCGTCACCATCGGGAGCTCCCCGGCGCTCAACCTGCGCAAGGCCGTGGAACGCGCAGGCTACAAGCCGTTGCAGCTCGTGCTCGAGCCGCTGGCCAGCGCGCTGGCCGTGCTCACCGAAGACGAGAAGGAACTCGGTGTCGCCCTGATCGAGATGGGGGCGGGGACGACCGACATCGCCGTCTTCCACGAGGCGAAGATCCGGCATCTCGGGACGGTCCCGTTTGGGGGGAACAACGTCACCAACGACATCGTCCACGGGCTCGGTGTCACGCAGGCAGATGCGGAACGTCTGAAGGAGCGCTACGGCTGCGCGTACGAGCCGATGGTCGATCCCTCGGAAGTCATCACCTTGCCGAGCACGGTCGCCCAGGGGGACCGCCAGATCCCGCGCGAACTGCTGGCGCACATCATCCACCAGCGGACCGACGAGATCTTCGACCTGGTGATGCGGGACGTCGAGGCGGCGGGTTTTGCCGGGAAGTTGAGCGCGGGGGTGGTGCTCACCGGGGGCGCCGCAGCGATTCCGGGGATCACGGAGCTTGCGGCTGACGTCTTCGGAACCGGCGTTCGCGTCGGGGTGCCGACGGAGAACCTCAGCGGGTTGGTCGATGCGGTGGAGGCGCCGCGTTTCGCAACGGCGGTCGGACTCGCGCTGTACGCGGCGTCGCGCGTCGCGTTAGGGAGCGAAGCGCCCGGTGGACGCCGGTTGCAGCTCAATGCACCGAATGTGGATAAGTTGGCGCAGCGCGTGAAGACGTGGTTGCAGGACTTCTTCTGAGCCAGGTGCGCGTGGCGTTGCGTGCGGGAGTGCGCGATCGCGAGGCGCGTGATACATCGTTAGGGTGCAACGGGCGGCGTCCACGCGAGGACACCGCCCGTTGCGTTACAAACGTGATGTTCTCCTAGGGAATGTGGAGAAACATTGGTTGCACTCGCGTCGCGATCGCAGCGCAGAATTTTGCTTTCGGTCACACGTGGCCTACAGGGAAAAGCGCGTTATATTCTGCGCGACTTGATCGACACGATGCGTGACGTTATGCAGTCACTCGCGTCGTTGTAGCGATCTCGCGATCGGTGATTCCATCACGTCTGACGTCCTCGCCACGAGAGGAGCTGCGCGCGCCATGATCTTCGAATTCGAGGAGAACGCATCCCAGAACGCTCGCATGAAGGTGGTCGGTGTCGGCGGTGGTGGTGGGAACGCCGTCAACCGAATGATCGAGGAACATCTCGAGAGCGTCGAGTTCATCTCGATCAACACCGACTCGCAGGCGCTGCTGGCGTCCAAGTCGGATGTGAAGATCCAGATCGGGAAGAAGTTGACGCGTGGACTCGGCGCCGGCGCCCGACCCGAGATCGGGCGCTCGGCGATCGAGGAGAATCGCGACGAGGTGGGGCGCGTGCTGCAGAGCGCGGACCTCGTCTTCGTCACCTGCGGCATGGGGGGCGGGACGGGAACGGGGGCGGCGCCGGTCGTCGCCGAACTGGCGAAGGAAGCCGGGGCGCTCACGGTCGGCATCGTCACGAAGCCGTTCCTCTTCGAAGGGCGGAAGCGGATGCGCCAGGCGGACATGGGGATCGCCGAGATGCGCAAGCACGTGGACACGATGATCATCGTGCCTAACGAACGCCTGCTTGCCGTGGTCGGCAAGGGAATCCCGTTCCAGGATGCGCTCAAGAAGGCGGACGAGGTGCTCCTGCATGCCACGCAGGGCATCTCGACGCTCATCTCCAAGACCGGGCTGGTGAATGTCGACTTCGCCGACGTCCGCACCGTCATGCAGAACGGCGGCTCGGCATTGATGGGGACCGGGATCGGTCGGGGCGAGAATCGCGCGATGGAGGCGGCGCAGCAGGCCATCTCGTCGCCGTTGCTCGACAACATCTCCATCAACGGCTCGAGCGGCGTCCTCCTCAACATCACCGGCGGCGGCGACCTCACGCTGGGCGAAGTGACGCAGATCTCCGAGATCGTGCACGACGCGGCGGGCGACGAGGCCGAGATCATCTTCGGCGCCGTCTCCGAACCGGCCATGCAGGGCGAGATCCGCGTGACCGTCATCGCCACGGGCTTCGACAAGGCGATGGGGCACTCGCCTCTCGTCAACGTTCCGTTCCAGGTCGCGACCAAGCCCGTGGCCGTTCCGGTCGTCGCCGCCGAGCGCGGGGCGGTCGCCGGCATCGGAAACGCTGCGGCGAGTGGCGTGAGTCAGGTGCCGCCCGCGGCGGCGCAGGCGCCGTCGCCGAACGTCATCCCGATCGGCGGGCAGCGCGCCGCCACCCCGCTGCGTAGTATTCCCGGGGGGCAGTCGCGTCCCGCGGTCCCGAACGATCCGAACCGCAAGTTCGCGCGCCCGCCGCAGACGGCGGCGGACATCGACCCGATGGACATCCCGACATTCATCCGGAGACAGATGGATTGAGACGCTGGGGCGCTCGATTGGCGGTGTATACGGCGGTGGCGCTCCTTGCGTGGGGCGCCATCGCCGTCGTGCGTCCGATCCCTGAGAAGCGCGCTGGTGAAGTGATCAACGGCACGCGCACCCCCACCTGGCGCGAGCGGGTCGACTCGCTGTCGCGCGGCGAGACGTTGAGCGGACTGCTCTCGCGCGGCGGGCTGTCGACCGAGGAGGCCACCTCCGCCCTGGGCGCGGCGACCGCGCTCGACGCCCGTCGCCTCCCCGCGGGGATGCGCGTCACGTTGGGCGGGCACGAGGGAAGCAGCCCCACCAAGATCGCCTTCCAGCTGGCGATCGATCGCGTCTTGCACCTGACGAAGACCGACAGTGGCTGGGTCGGGCGCGAGGAGCGAATGCCCTGGACGACCGACACCATGGTCGTGCGCGGCAACATCTCGCGTACCCTCTACGACGCCTTCGACGAGGGAGCGCCCTCGCTCCCGTCGCCCGCGCGCTCCGAACTCGCGTGGACGGTCGCCGACATCTACGAGTACCGACTCGACATGAGCCGCGACCTGCAACCGGGCGACGAGTTCAAGGTCCTCTTCGAGCGTGAATCGGGGCCCCAGGGGGCAGTGCGCATCGGGCGCGTCTTGGCCGCGTCATACGTCTCGGGGGCATCCAGCATCGACGCGATCCGCTACGAGGCCCCGGACGGCAAGGGACGCTACTACGATGCCTCCGGGAAGTCGTTGCAGGCGATGTTCCTGCGCGCCCCGCTCGAGTTTCGCCGCATCTCCTCGGTCTTTGGCATGCGGCGGCATCCCATCCTCGGCGTGTGGCGCGCCCACCGCGGGACCGACTACTCGGCCGGGTCGGGGACGCCCGTGCGCAGCGTGGGAGACGGCGTCGTGATCAGGGCCGGGCGCATGAGCGGCTACGGCAACGTGGTTGACGTTAGGCACGCCAACGGCTTCGTCTCCCGCTATGGTCACCTGCGCGGCTTCGCACGCGGCGTGCGCGCCGGGCATCGCGTCGGGATCGGGGAGACGATCGGCTACGTTGGGATGACCGGGTTGGCGACCGCGCCCCACCTGCACTTCGAGGTCCTGGTGGGCGGGGTGCAGCGCAACCCGCGCACGGCGCTCGCGTCGACCGGCGGGGCGCCGCTGGCCGCCGGGGAGGTGGCCGATTTCACCCGCGTTCGCGAATCGCTCCTCGCCCTCCTGCAGCGTGCGACCACGCAGGTCGCCGACTCCAACTGAGGCGACTCGTCCGCGGCGCACAGCGCCCACACAGGCTTGGGCGTAGATTCCCGACATGATTTCCTGGTTGATTGTCCTCGCCGCCGGCGTGATCGGGGCGTTCGCTGCGTACGCGCAGGTCCGTGCCACCGGGCGTTGGGGGGCCGCTGCCCTGCGCGCACTCTCGGTCGGCAGTCTGGTGGCGTTGGCGCTGAACACGACCATCGGGGCGAGGCGTATCCCGGCGCCACTCGTGGCGCTCGACGCGTCGGCGTCCTGGCGGCGGGGGCGCGATGCCTCCGCGTTCGACTCGGTGGCGAAGCGCGCCCGCGACGCCGGTGGCGACTCGCTCTACCTGCTCGGCGACTCGCTGCGGCTGGCGGGCGATTCGCTTTCGGCTGGCGACAAGGCATCGCGCGTTCGTCCAGCGGCCGAGCGGGCGATGGCGGCCGGACGCCCCCTCGTCCTGTTCACCGACGGCGAACTGGATGATCCCGATGCGCTGCGAGCGCTTCCGGCAGGGTCGCGCGTCGAGTTGGGAGGGGGCGCCTCGCGCCCCGATGCGGCGGTGCTCGACGTGCGCGCCCCGCGCGTCGCGACGGCTGGCGATTCCGTCGAGGTTCGTGTGACGGTCGGCGCGGGGAGCGCCGGGGCTTCGGCGGGGACGCTCCGGCTCGAACTGGGTGGTCGCGCGGTGGCGACGCACGCCTTCGATTCGCTCCCGGCACTCGGCGAGCGAACGGTGACCATGCGGTTTATTGCACCTGCCGGCCAGGCGCCGACCGAATTGCGGGCATCGATCGACGTGCCGCAGGATGGCGAGCCGGGAAACAACGCCTCGTCGGCCGTGGTCGAACTCACCGCGGGAGCGGCCGCGGTCCTTGTGTCGACGTCGCCCGACCTCGACTCGCGAGAACTGGCGGCGCTGCTGCGTGGCACCGTGCTCCTGCCGACCCGCGCCTACTTCCGGGTGGCCCCGGGACAGTGGCGGGAGGATGTGAAGCTGCAGCCGGTGAGCGAGGAGGTGGTGCGTCGTGCGGTGCGTGAGGCTCCGGTGGTCGTTCTGCATGGCGACACGGCGCTTTTCGGGGCGCCGCGCAGTGCGACACGCGGCGCGCTCGCGCTCGTCGCCCCCCCGCCATCCACGCAGGGTGAGTGGTTCGCGACCGGGGCGCCGATCTCCCCCGTGAGCACCCCGCTCAGCGGCACGGCGTGGGACTCGCTGCCGCCGCTCGATGTGAGCGCCGGTGTGGCGACGGACGCGGAGTTCGATATCCTCGAGACGCGTCGTTCCCGCCGGCTCGATGCGCGTGTCGCGATCGTTGGATGGGAGCGTCCGCGCCGGGTCGTCGTCGCGGCGGCGTCGGGGTTCTGGCGCTGGCGCGTGCGTGGCGGTGTCGGAAGCGACGCCTTCACGGCGGTCTGGGGGAGCATCCTCGACTGGTTGGCCGGCGAGCGGGCCGATGTACGGTCTGCCTTCCCGGTGGAGGCGGCGGTGCGCGCCGGCGAGGCGGTGCAGTGGCGCCGCGGTGCCACGGGCGACTCGCTGGTGCGGGCGGTCCTCGTTAGGCGCGGGGCCGATGGCTCGGCGGCGCGCTCGCCGGGCACAGTGGATTCGCTCGTCCTTCGATTCGGGGCCGGGAACAACATCACGCAGGCGGCTGCCCCGCTTCCTGGCGTCTACGATGTCCGCACCGCTGGCGGCAACTCCCTCCTCGTCGTCAATCCGTCGGCCGAACTGCTCCCGCGGCGGCGGACGGTCCAGGCGGGGGAAGTCGGAAGTGGCGCGACGCTGGGTGAGGCACCACGCGCGCGCGATGTCTCGTGGCTGTTCGCGCTCGCCCTCGTGGCGCTTTGCGCCGAGTGGTTGCTGAGGCGCCGCATCGGGCTCCGCTAGCGCTGGGGCGCGGCGATCGCTGACTCCGTCCTCGCTCCGGGCGGCGGGAGCGGTAGTGGGGGGGCTGGCGCGGAAGGGAGGCGCGCTGGGGCGTTTCCCGGGTGAGGCGGCGAGTCGCTAAGTTTGGGACCATGGCCAGGCTCTTCAAACGCTCCGACGACCTCCCCAAGCGCTCGCTGTGGCAGCGCATCAAGGACATCGCGCTCACCGACGTGTCAGCCCTCGTGCGCAAGGGGGCACGCGAAGGGTCGCTCGAGCAACTGGAGGAGCTCCTCCTCGAGTCGGATTTCGGCGTGGCGACCACGCTGCGGCTGGTCGAGGACGTCGACCGCCTCGCCCAGCGCGGGAAGGTGAAGACGCACGACGAGTTCCTCGCTGCGCTGCGGGACGGCGTGGAGTCGGCGTTGCGCACCGGGAATTCCGATCCGGCATTGCGGCTGGCGGCAAGCGGCCCGACCGTCATCCTCGTCATCGGCGTGAACGGGGCGGGGAAGACGACCTTCATCGGGAAGCTCGCGAACCGGCTGCGCCAGCAGGGGAAGCGCGTCATCGTTGCGGCTGGCGACACCTTCCGCGCTGGTGCCATCGACCAGTTGCGCGTCTGGGCGGAGCGCACGGGCGCGGAGTTCATCGGCGGAAAGGCGGGGGGCGACCCGGCCGCGGTCGCCTTCGATGCGATCGACGCCGGAGTCACCCGCGGCGCCGACGTCGTGATCGTCGACACGGCAGGGCGGCTGCACACGAGCGACAACCTCATGGAGGAGCTCAAGAAGGTCGCGCGCGTGATCAAGCGCCGCATGCCTGAGGCGCCGCATGAGACGCTGCTCGTGCTCGACGGAACCATCGGGCAGAACGCCGTCGTGCAGGCGCGGACCTTCTCCGAGGCGGTGCCGGTCACGGGGCTCGTGGTGACGAAGCTCGACGGGACCGCGCGCGGCGGGATCGTGGTGGCGGTGCACGAGGCGCTCGACGTCCCCGTCAAGTTCATCGGGGTGGGCGAGCAGCTGGCCGACCTCGAGCCGTTCGATGCCGGGGAGTTCGCCCGGGAGTTGCTGGAAGAGTAAGCGCGTCAGGTGCACCGGTGGGTGTCCGCCGTCAGGTGGCGCCCTCCCTTCTCGCTGGAGCGCCCGTGGCCGTTCGTCGCGACGACCGTCTCGCACGTCCCGCTCGCATCACCCTCGACATGCCCGTGCAGTTCCTCAAGGGCGTCGGGGAGCGTCGCGCACAGCTCCTGCGCAAGCTGGGGATCGAGACGGCGCGCGATCTGCTGCACCACATCCCGCACCGCTACGAGGATGCGAGCACGATCGCGCCCATCGCCGGTGTCGCCCCGGGAATGGACGTGACGGTCATGGGGCGCGTGGTCTCCAAGGGGATCATCCCGACGCGCAAGGGGCTCCGGATCTTCCAGGCGGTGGTCAAGGACGCCAGCGGCATGCTGGAGGTCTCCTGGCCGGGACAACCGTTCCTCGATCGCACCATCGAGAAGGACGACGTGCTCCTCCTCTCCGGCCCGGTGCGCTTCTACCACGGCCGGCAGCTGCAACCGCGCGAGTTCGTGAACCTGGGCGCCGAGGATTCGGGGAGCGCACAGGGACGCGTGCTGTCGGTGTACCCGGCAACCGAGGGAATCACCGCCAAGCAGATTCGCGCGCTGGTCGAGTTGCACCTGACCGCGCTCCTCGCCCTCGTCGAGGACCACCTGCCGCCTGCCATCCGCGAGTCCGCCGGCGTGGTGGGGATCGCCGACGCGCTGCGCATGGTGCATCGCCCGGACTCCGTGGCGGAGGCGACCGTGGGGCGGGACCGCCTCGCCTTCGACGAACTCCTCTTCGTCCAGCTCCTGCACCGGCGCGCCAACGCCGTCGCCCGCGAGCCACGGCAGGGGATCGTCTTTGCCAACCGACGCACGCTGACGTCGCAGCTGCGCGGCGCGCTCCCGTTCGCCCTCACCGGGGCGCAGGTCCGCGCGCTCAAGGAGATCGCTGCGGACATGTGCTCGCCGCGCCGCATGCACCGACTGCTGCAGGGCGATGTCGGGAGCGGGAAGACGGTGGTCGCGCTCTTCGCAGCCCTGCTGGCCGTGGAAAATGGATACCAGGCGGCCCTGATGGCCCCCACGGAACTCCTGGCCGAGCAGCACGCCCGGACCATCGCCCGCCTGCTCGAGCCGTTAGGCATGCGCCCCGAGCTGCTGACGGGGAGCCTGGGTACGGCGGAACGGCGGCGTGTGGACGAGCGGCTGGCATCTGGCGCGCCGCTCATTGCGGTGGGGACGCACGCGCTCGTGACCGACCGGACGCGCTTTGGGAAGTTGGGGTTTGTCGCGATCGACGAGCAGCATCGCTTTGGCGTGGAGCAGCGCGCCGCGCTGGGTGCGAAGGGCGAGGCACCGGACATCCTGCTCATGAGTGCCACGCCGATCCCGCGATCGCTCGCGCTCACGCTCTACGGCGACCTCGACGTCTCCGTCCTCGACGAGCGCCCGCCGGGACGAAAGCCGGTGACGAGCGCGCTTCGCCCGGAGTCGGCACGAGAGCGTGTCCTGCAGTTCGTCGAGGCGCAGGTCGCCAAGGGGCGGCAGGCGTACATCGTCTATCCCGTGATCGAGGAGTCGGAGAAGACTGACCTCAAGGCGGCGACGACGATGCACGCAGCGCTCTCGGCGGGGGCGTTCGCGAATCGGCGCGTGGCCTTGCTACACGGGCGACTTCCCACCGATGCGCGCGACGCGATCATGCGCGACTTCCGCGACGGGTCGATCGACGTGCTCGTGGCGACGACGGTCATCGAGGTCGGGATCGATGTCGCCAACGCGACGGTGATGCTCATCGAGCATCCCGAGCGCTTCGGGCTCTCGCAGCTGCACCAGCTGCGCGGGCGCGTGGGGCGCGGCGCCGAGGAATCGTTCTGCATCCTGTTGGGTGACGTGGGGGAAGAGGCGCGGGAGCGGCTCACGCTGTTTACCGGTACCGAGGACGGCTTCGAGATTGCGCGCGCAGACCTGCGGCTGCGCGGAATGGGCGACCTCTTCGGAAAGGCGCAGAGCGGCGACGCCCAGTTCCGCGTGGCCGACGTGCTTCGGGACGAAGCGCTGAATGACCGGGCGCGCGCCCTTGCCCAGCGTCTGCTCGAGGCAGATCCTGAGCTGTCGCAGCGAGAGCACGCGGGGATCCGCGCGGTGCTCACCTCCCGCTATCAGCGCGCGCTCGCACTCTTTCGCGTGGGATGAGCACCGGGCGTCGCCCGCAACGGCGGCGACGCTGCGGGACGATGCTACTGAGGCTTTGGGGTCAGCCGCCGCTTGATGCGCTCGAGTTCGGCCGTCGTGCGGTCGAGGGCGTCGTTGAGGCGCCGGATCTCGTCGTCGCGTCCCTTGTCGCGCGACTCGTAGGAGGCGCGCATCGTCGCGACGAGCGTGCGCGTGGAGTCGAGGACCTCGACGAACCGCCGCAGCATCTGGGCCTCTGCATAACGCGTCATGCTCGGCCCGCCGCTCAGGTAGGCGTCGTACAACGCCATGGATTCGCGCGGCGTTGCCTTGCGGTTGTTGGGGTCGGTCTTGAGCAGCGCGCGCCAGAAGTCCGACTCGGCCCCATCCGGCGTCCCGGCATGCTCGACCGAGAACTGCGAGAGGATCCCCTCCGCGTCGTCGAACTTGCCGACTTCGGCGGCGCGCAGCGCATTGGCGAGTGTCCCCGGCCAAGGTGAGATCGGAGGGGCGGCGACGGGGGCGATCGTGGCGACCACCGGCGGGGGCGGGGCGGGGCGCTGGCAGGCGACTGCCAGGAGCGGCAGCACCAACCATGCGCCGTGGCGGAGCGACACCGGGCGGTCGTCTCCGACGAGCGCTGACGATGTCGCGGTGCACGCGCGATGGGCGTCGTCATGCCGCTCCGCCAATCGCCGGTTGTTCCGGTGCGTCATCCGACCGTGACCTCTTCTTCCATGTGCAACGGCGCCATGCGCGTGGCCGCCGACTTGATCGGGAGATGCAAGGTGAAGCTCGTCCCCACGCCGACGATACTTTCTACCCCGATCGTCCCGCCGTGCGCCGTCACGATCCCCTTGGCGATCGCAAGGCCGAGCCCGGTCCCCTTGATCCCCGTCGTCTGGTTGTTGGCCTGGTAGAACTTCTCGAAGACGTAGGCCAGCTCAGTGGCGGGGATGCCTGCCCCGGTGTCGTGCACGCGCATGCGCACTCCCGCGTCCTCGCGTGACACGTCCAGTTCGACCTGCCCGCCGCTTGGCGTGAACTTGAAGGCGTTGGAGAGGAGGTTGCCGAGCACCTCGTTGATGCGCTCCGGATCCCAGCGGACCTCGTGCGGCAGGTCGTCGGTGCGGGTGACGGTGAACTTCACGTTCCGCTGGATCGCGAGGACGCGGAAGGTCCGCTCGAGGTCGCCGAGGAAGGCGGGGAGGGGGAAGGTTCGCGGTTCCACCTTGCCGCCGCCGGCCTCGAAGCGCGAGACGTCGAGCAGTTGTCGCACGAGGCGCGAGAGCGACTTGGACTGCGCGGTGAGCGTCTTCACGATCTCGAGCTGTCGCTCGTTGAGTTCGCCGTAGACGTTCTCCTGCAGGAGCTGCAGGTAGCCCATGACGACGTTGATCGGCGTCTTGAGTTCGTGTGAGGCGACGGAGATGAACTCGGCCTTGAGGCGATCGAGTTCGCGCAGCTGCGTCGCCATCGAGTTGTACGACTTGGCCAGCCGTCCGAATTCGTCCTGGCGCTGCGGCGCCAGCTGCAACGGGTGGCCGAAGTCCCCCTCGGCCACGGCGCGCATCCCCGCGTCGAGTTCGTCGATGGGGCGCGACACGGACTGCGTGAGCCAGAGCCCGATGAGGACCGCCAGCACGGCTGCGGCGGCGAGGAGGCGCAGCGACGTGTCGCGCGAGCGAACGGAAGCGACCGCGATGTCGTTCACGCGTTCGCGCGTCCGGTCCTGGATGGTCTGCTCCGAGAGCGAGACGATGCGCTCGATGTCGGCGATCGTGGGGCCGATCGCGCGGTCGATGACCGAGTCGGCCGTCGCCGTGCGCCCTGCTGTGGCGAGTTGGTGCGCGTGGTCGGCCTCCTCGGAGATCAAGCGCAGCGCGGCCCGCACCCGGCTGATCCCGGCCATCCCGTTGACCCGTTCCAGCGAATCGACCAGGGTGGTGACGGCGTCGAGCTTCTGGTTGACCTGGGTGAGCGTCGCCTCTTCGGGGAGGATGGAGAGATAATCCTTGGATTGATCCAGTTCCTGCACCGCGGCGCGGACCTTTCCGAGGACGACCGTGGCACGGAACTCCTGGTCGCGAATGCGCTCGGTATCCTGCCGCAGCTGGCGCATCGAGAGGAGCGACAGGACGACCGGGGCGAGCATGAGCGTCACGATGCCGCCGATTCCCACGGCGAGGCGCGTGCGGAGCATCATGGGCGGGGGCCCTCGAGGCGGTGGTGCGCGGGGTGTCCCGTGCCGGGGGCGCGCCGGCGTGCCGCACGCGCGCCGCGCGCGCCGCGCGCGCCGCGCTCGACGCGGCGTCGCGCCTCCGTTGCACGCCCTCTGGAGCACCCGTAGCTTTCGCGGCTCATCGTCACCCCTTGTTCCCCCTCGTGTCCATTCCGAACACTATCATCTCGTCGCTTTCGAAGCACGTGGGCCAGGTCGTCACGGTCCGCGGCTGGGCGACCCATCTCCGCTCGTCCGGCAAGATTGCCTTCATCGTGCTCCGGGACGGCTCCGGGACGATGCAGTGTGTCTTGGTGAAGAACCAGCTCGACCCTGAAGTCTGGGGACGGTACGCGACGTTGACCCAGGAGACCAGTCTCGCGGTTACCGGCGAAGTTCGTGCCGAGCCGCGGTCGCCGGGCGGGTTCGAGATGGGTGTGACCCATCTCGAGGTCATTGGCCCGTCGCCGCTCGACTACCCGATCCAGCCCAAGGAGCACGGGATCGACTTCCTCCTCGATCACCGCCACCTGTGGCTGCGCTCCGCGCGCCAGGTCGCGATCCTCCGCATCCGGCATGAGGTTGAACAGTCGATCCACGACTTTTTCTACGAGCGCGGCTTCGTCCACGTCGACACGCCGATCCTGACGGCGGCGATCGGTGAGCGCTCCGGGCTCTTCTCCACGGAGTATTTCGAGGAGGGGAATGCGTACCTGGCGCAAACGGGGCAGCTGTACGGGGAAGCCGCGGCGGCGGCGCTCGGGCGGATCTACACGTTCGGCCCGACCTTTCGTGCGGAGAAATCGAAGACGAGGCGACACCTCACCGAGTTCTGGATGATCGAACCGGAGATGGCGTTCTACGACACGCACGATAACATGCGGCTGCAAGAAGAGCTTGTGACGCACATCGTCAGGCGTGTCCTCGAGCGTCGTCAGGCAGAATTGAAGGAGTTGGAGCGCGACGTTTCGCGGCTGGAAAAAGTCGTCACGCCGTTCCCTCGCATCGATTACACCGACGCGGTGCGGACGCTGCAAGCGAAGGGGAGCAGCATCCAGTGGGGCGACGATCTCGGCGCCGAGGACGAGTCGCTGCTGGTCGCGGACTACGACACGCCCGTCTTCGTCTGCAATTACCCGAAGGAAGCGAAGGCCTTCTACATGAAGGAGAACCCGGCGGACCCGCGCACCGTGTTGTGCGATGACTGCCTGGCGCCCGAGGGGTACGGGGAGATCATCGGTGGCTCGCAGCGTGAGGACGACCACGACAAGCTGCTGCAGCGCATCCGCGAGGAGGGACTCCCGGAAGACGCCTACGGCTGGTACTTGGACCTGCGGAAGTACGGGACGTTCGTCCACTCGGGATTCGGGATTGGTCTGGAGCGGACGATCGCCTGGATCTGCGGGTCGCCGCACATTCGGGAGTGCATTCCGTTCCCGCGGATGATGCACCGCCTGCGACCGTGAGCGTTCGCGCGTGACCTTCGACGCTGGGGCGCGGTTTCTGGAGCGGTCCCGCTACTATCTGGGGCTTGAGTACCCGGCCAAGTTGCGCTCGGCCGTTCTCGCCGTTCCCGCCGACAAGCTCTGGTGGCGGCCGCATCCCTCGTGCAACAGTGTGGGGAACCTGGTGCTGCACCTGGCGGGAAATGTCCGACAGTGGGTGGTGAGCGGGATTGGCGGGGCGCCGGACGTGCGGCACCGCGACGCCGAGTTTGCGGCTGACGGTGGGATGGACGCCGCCGAACTGCTCGAGCACCTGGAGAAGGCGCTGAGCGAAGTGGATGCGGTGCTCGCGCGGCTGGCTCCGGAGACCCTGGGTGAGGTGCGCCGCATTCAGGGGCGGGAGACGACGATCCAGTCGGCGCTCTACCACGTGGTCGAGCATTTCAGCGGGCACGTGGGGCAGGTGATCCTGTTGGCGAAGATGTTCGCGCCGGGGGAGATCCGGTTCTACGACGACACGGGAGGGTTGGCGCGGCCGACTTTTCTGGGGGATGGGCGGACTGACGTTCAGTGAGGGGAGGCGGGGATGGGTTGGCGTTGAACATAACTGACCGTTCAGTTATCTAGGCCGACGCACCTCTCCATTCCCTTCCACTCCGCTCCACTCACCCCGACACCTCGCCTTCTCCCCCCGCAACCTCCGCGCGCTTCACCTCGTCCCACAGCCCGTCAAGCACCGCCAATCCCGCCGTCTTCACGTCGATGCCTCGCGACGCCGCCAGCTGCTCGATGCCGGCGAAGCGCCGCGCAAATTTTGCGTTCGCCTTGTCCAGTGCGAGCGACGCGTGCACCCCCGCCTTGCGGCAGAGGTTGACCACGGCGAACAGGAGGTCCCCGAGTTCACCCTCCACCAGGGCGTGCGCGTCGTCGTGCTGCGGCGCACCGTGTGGAGAGCGCACCACCGGCGTCGCGGCGATCTGCGCCCGCACCTCGGCGAGTTCCTCCGAGACCTTGTCTGCTGGGCCGTCGATGTCATCCCAGTCAAAGCCAACTCCGGCCGCGCGATCTTGAAGCCTGTGCGCACGGTGCAGGGCAGGGAGCCCGACCGGCAGCCCCTCCTCGATCGACGTCCGCTTGCGCGCCTTCAGCGCCTCCCACGCCACGCGCTCACCGTCGCCGTATAGGTGCGGATGTCGCGCGTGCATCTTCCCGATGAGACCGGCCGCGACGTCGCCGATGTCGAAGTCGCCGTTCCGTTCTGCCACGACAGAGTGAAAGAGGACCTGCAGGAGGAGGTCCCCCAGTTCCTCTCGCACGAGCGGGATGTTGCGCTCGCGAAGTGCGTCGTCGAGCTCGTGTGCTTCCTCGATCAGGTACGGCCGTAGCGACTCGTGCGTCTGCGCCGCGTCCCACTCGCATCGCGCGCGAAGATCCCTCATGAGCGCGAGCGTATCTTCAAGCGTGGCTTTAGCTTGCATAGTCTCCTCCGAAGGCCTATACTACCCGCCCCGCACGCCCAAGGTCAATGGACGCCGACATGCGACGCGCCTGGGTCGATATCGACCTCGGCGCGTTACGACAGAATGCTCGTACCATGGCGGCCCGCGCCGGGCGCCCGATTCTCCCGATGGTCAAGGCCGATGCCTACGGTCTCGGGGCCGTGGCCGTCGCGCGGGCGCTCGAACCGCTCGACCTGTGGGGGTTCGGTATCGCCGCCGTAAGCGAAGGGGAAGTCCTTCGTGCCGCCGGCATCCGCCGTCCCATTCTGGTCTTCACTCCGCTCCTCGCTTCCGAGTTCGCAGAAGTCCGCCGCCTGGGGCTCACCCCCACCTTCGGCGATCCGGTGGCGATCGCCGCGTGGGCGGAGAGCGGTGGCGGACCATGGCACCTCGCGATCGACACAGGCATGAGTCGCGCGGGGATCGGTTGGCGCGACATCGGGACGATCGCTGACCTCGTGGCGGCGCATCCCCCCGCGGGCGCATTCACGCACTTCCATTCCGCCGAGCGGAACGACGGGTCGATGGTCGTGCAGCAGGAGCGTTTCCGCGCGGCACTCGAAGCGCTTGGCACGCCGATCCCGATTCTGCATGCCGAAAACAGCCCCGGGTTGGAGCGGCAGACTCCATCGCCGTGGTCGTTTGCACGCCCCGGCGTCTTCCTCTATGGCGTGGGAGGTGATGAAGGCTCCGACGTTGTGCCGCAACCAGTTGCGTCGCTCCGTGCACGCATCGTCGAGTTGCGGCTGCTCGAGGACGGCGACACCGTGAGCTATGGCGCCACCTTCCGGGCGCACGGCCAGCGGCGCATCGCCACGGTCGCCTGTGGCTACGCCGATGGGTATCGACGCTCGCTCGGAAACCGCGGGTTCGCGCTGGTTCGCGGCGAGCGTGTCCCGGTGGCGGGCATGGTGACGATGGACATGACGATGCTGGACGTCACCGCCGTTGCCTGCCACGTCGGCGACGTGGCAACGCTCATGGGGCGCGACGGTGACGAACTGGTCGACGTGAACACCGTGGCGCGCCTGGCGCAGCTCTCACCCTATGAGATCCTGGTCGGACTCAAGCTCCGCGCCCCTCGCCGGTATTCGGGAGGCGAGGGATGAGTGCGCCCGGCGACGACCTGCGCGCCAAGGCGTCGACCGGACGCGGCGCACGGCGCTGCGCCGTGATCGTCCTCGACGGCGTCGGCATCGGGGCGGCGCACGACGCAGGGGAGTACGGCGACGAGGGGAGCAACACGCTCGCCAACACCGCGCGCGAAGTCGGCGGCTTTGATCTGCCCCATCTCGAAGCGATGGGATTGGGCCGGTTGGAGCAGCTGGCGGGAATGCGCGCGGACGCGATCGCCACCGCCGCGCACGGCACGATGCAGCCGGCGTCTGCGGGGAAGGACAGCACGACGGGGCATTGGGAGCTGTGCGGCATCCATCTCGAGACCCCCTTTCCGACGTATCCGCACGGGTTCCCGGCCGACGTGATCGCCGAGTTCGAACGCCTAACGGGGCGACCCGTGATCGCCAATGTGGTGGGGAGCGGGACGGCGATCATCGAGCGCTATGGTGACGAGCAGGTGCGAAGTGGGGGGCTCATCGTCTACACCTCGGCCGACTCGGTCTTTCAGGTGGCGGCGCACGAGGACGTCGTGCCGTTGGACGAGTTGTATCGCGCGTGCGAGGCGGCGCGACGACTCCTGGTCTCGCCGCACGATGTGTCGCGCGTGATTGCACGCCCCTTCGAGGGGGAATCCGGGGGCTACCGGCGGACGGCGAACCGCCGCGATTTCTCCCTGGAACCCGTCGGGGAGACGTTGCTCGACGCACTCGCCGCGGCAGGCATCGCCCTGGACGGGGTGGGGAAGGTCGACGACCTCTTCGCGGGGCGCGGGATCTCGTCGCGGCACACGGTCGACAACGCGGCCGGGATTGCCCTCATCCAGGAGTGGCTCCAGCAATCCGAGAGTGGGTTCCTCTTCGCCAACCTAGTAGATTTTGACCAGCTCTTCGGGCACAGAAACGATGTCGCGGGGTTCTACGGGGCTCTGCGGCAGTTTGATCGTGCCCTTCCATCGCTGCTGTCCGCTCTTCGCGAGGACGACCTGCTGTTCATCACTGCTGATCACGGGAACGACCCCACGACCTGGTCGAGCGATCACGCGCGCGAGCGCGTGCCGGTCCTCGTGGCCGGTCGCGCCGTGAGGCCGGTCCACGTCGGCGAGCGAGCGTCGTTCGCGGACCTCGGGGCGACCGTCGCAGAGTGGTTTGGCCTCGCCTTCCGGGGACACGGGACGTCATTCCTGGCGGAGATCGCCGCGTGAGCGCGACGACTCCCGTGGGTAGTGCGGGCGCCGACGCGCTCGTGGCCGTTGCGCGTGCAGTCATGAACCGTGCATACGCGCCGTACTCCGGGTTTCGCGTCGGCGCCGCGTTGCAGGCCGAGGACGGGCGGGTGTTCGCCGGCTGCAACGTGGAGAATTCCTCGTATCCGGCGGGAATCTGCGCCGAACGCAGCGCCGTGGCTTCCGCGATCGCCGACGGCGCGCATGCGTTCTCGACGATCGTGGTCTCGACGGAGGCCGATGTGCCGACGCCGCCCTGCGGGATCTGTCGCCAGGTTCTGGTGGAGTTCGCGCCGGCGCTGGCGATTGTGAGCGTCACCACCACGGGTGCTACGGCGACGTGGAACCTGCGGGACCTCCTCCCGTCGCCCTTCACTCCCGACTCCCTCGCCCACGCATGAAGCTCGGCAAGGTGATCGGGAGCGTGGTGTCGACGCGGAAGGATCCGTCGCTCGAATCGCTGAAGTTGCTGATCGTCGAGAACCTGGCGCCCTCGCTGGAGCGCGAGGGCGGCTACGTGGTGGCCATCGACAGCGTTGGCGCAGGTGTGGGTGAAGTCGTGTTGTACGCGACCGGAAGCTCGGCGCGCCTGACGGCGGTCACGAAGGATCGCCCGGTGGACGCCGTGATCATGGCCATAGTGGACAGTTTCGACATAGATGGAAGCGTTACTCGACTGGCATAGCCGCGTGAACCGGCGGGCCCGCGCCCTCCTCCTCTTCGTTGCGTTAGGGGCGGGCGTCGCGGCGTGCAATGAGGACCTGGAAAGCGGGGCTGCGTGCCCCGTCCTCTGTCCCGGGCAGAACGTCAGCGTCTTCGACACCACGTTCGAGGCGATCGCGCTTGATTCCACGGTCGACGGGATTCCCGGCTTCGGGACTGAAGGCGCGCTCTTCCTCGCCGATCGCGGCGATACGCTCGACGTGCGCGCCGTCGTCCGTTTCGACACGTTGCCGTCCACGTTCACCAAGAGCTCGGGCGATTCGACGATCAACCGCCTCGACAGCGCCGTGGTCACCTTCACGGTGCTCGACACGGTGACGAAGGTGAAGGGGAGCGTCCGGTTCGATGTCTTCGACGTCGACACCGCGGATGCCGATACCGTCGCCGCGGTCGTGCGATCGCTCTTCCGCGAGGATCGCAAGATCGGCGGTGTCACGCTCGATTCGGCGGCGGTGAAAGACTCCATCCGCATCCCGATCAACAACGTCGTGGTGTTGCGCAAGGTGACCGCCAAGGCCCGTCTGCGACTTGGCGTGAAGGTGACAACGGCGGCCGGCGGCCAGGTGGTCCTGGGGTCGCTGGACGGTGGGGCGACGCCGCAGTTGCACTTCCGTCCCGCCCCTGAGGACACCGCCATCAAGGCGCTGTCGATCACCCCGACCTCGGGAACGCCGGCCTCCGACGGGAATGTCGCGGCCGACTTCTCCGACTACACGCTGGTCTTCAAGGCACCGTCGATTCCGACGGGGGCGCGACTGAGCGTCGGCGGGATCCCCAACCGGCGCATCTTCCTGCGCTTCAACGTGCCGTCGCGCATCCTCGATTCGGCGACCGTGCTGCGAGCGTCGCTCCTCCTCTCGCAACTCCCGAACCGAGCGGTCGCTGCGAAGGACACGGTCGCCGTGGTCCCCGAGTACTCGACGGCCGCGGCGGACCTCGCCGACGTCACGCGCTCGGCGTTGCTGACATCCGGCTTCTCGTTCGACACGTTGCGCGTGGCGCCAGGAGACAGCGGGCTTCGCGTGCTCGAGGTGGCGACGGCGGTGCGCGCGTGGGCCGCCGCGCAGTCGTCGACCATCAAGTTGCAGAATGCCCTCGTGCTCCGCTCGACGCGCGAGTCGAGGAGCCCCTTCGAGTTGCACTTCGCTTCGCGGGAGGCGCAGGCGGCGCTTCGTCCGCGGCTGCGCGTGAGCTACGCGCTGCGCACCAGCTTCGGGA
Source organism: Gemmatimonadaceae bacterium (assembly GCA_046327755.1). Lineage (GTDB taxonomy): Bacteria > Gemmatimonadota > Gemmatimonadetes > Gemmatimonadales > Gemmatimonadaceae > SCN-70-22. The sequence goes on along the minus strand of JAXLXW010000022.1, from coordinate 13,315 downwards.
TCCCGTGATGCGCGTTTGTCTTCCTTCCTCGATGTGGCGCGCCGGACTCGTCGTGGCCTCAGCGCTGGCCATGGCGGCTCCGCTGGGCGCGCAGGGGACGATCAGCACGCAGGGCTTTGGCTATCCGCTGGGCGGGCTGAGCACGCGCGCCTCCGCCACCGGGGGCGCGCTCGGTGAGTTCGACCATCTCTCGGCGCGTAATCCCGCGGCAGTCGGCGGGTGGGGGCGCTCGGGACTTTACTTCGAGTTCGACCCGGAGATGCGCCGGATCAACACGGCGAATGCGTCGGACCGGACGACGACGGCGCGATTCGGCGTGATGGCGGCGGGCTTCACCGTGGGGCAGCGGTGGGCGATCGGTGTGTCGAACCACGCCTTCCTCGATCGCTCGTGGGCAACCAAGGTGCGCTCCGGGCAGCGCCTGGGCGATGACTCGGTGTCGTACCTCGAATCGTTCTCCTCGCGCGGTGGCATTGGCGAGAACCGGATCGCGGTTTCGTACACGCTGCATCCCAAGCTGGTGGTCGGCGCCGGCTTGCACCTGTTCTCGGGCGAGAATCGCGTGAAGCTCGCGCGTCAGTTCGACGACAGTATCCGGTATGGCTCGCTCACCCGAGACCTCACGCTCTCGTACACCGGGACCGGGGCGTCGGCCGGCGCGATCGTCACGCCGTTCAAGGGACTCTCGCTGGCCGGCTCGTATCGCTACGGCGGCACCATGCGCCTGCGGGTCGTCGACACCCTGCGCACCGAGGCGAACGTCCCCACGCGCTACGGGGTGGCCATGCGGCTCGACCTTATCCCCGGCGTTTCACTCTTGGGGAGTGCCGACCACAACCAGTGGTCCAAGCTGAGTGGCCTTGGATCGACGACCGCGAACGGGATCGACGCGTGGGAGTACGCCGGGGGGGCGCAGTTCACGGGGCAGCGCACGCGTAACGTGCCGTGGACTTACAGCGTCGGCTATCGTCAGCGCGACCTTCCGTTTGCCGCGGCGGGGGCGGTGGTGTCGGAGAAGATCATCTCGGGGGGCGTTTCGGTCCCGGTGTCCGGGCCGCGGGCGACGCTCGAGATGGCGGTGCAGCGGGCGGCGCGCGATGCCGCCGCCGGCAGCACGTCCGAACGGGCGTGGCTGCTGAGCTTTGGGCTCTCCGTGCGTCCATGAGGCGAGATGACCGCCCCGGCGCTCGATGCCCCGCTCGTCCTCGTGGCCGATGATTCGGACGCCAACTGCGAGTTGCTGCGCGAGCAGCTGCATTCGTTAGGCTTCCGGACCGTCGTCGCGCACGACGGTCCCGCGGTGCTGGAGCAGACACTGCTGCAGCGCCCGCAACTGGTGATCCTCGACGTGCACATGCCGGCGGGGGAGCTCAACGTGGAGGACGGCGCGACCGGGTTCGAGGTCTGCCGGCGCCTCAAGCGGGATCCGCGCACCGCCAGCACGCCGGTCATCTTCATCACGGCGCTCAACGACACGGACGATCGCCTCCGCGCGGTCGAGGCCGGAGGCGACGACTTCCTCGCCAAGCCGCACAACCGGCTCCTGCTGGGCGCGAGGGTGCGCTCGCTCCTCAAGCTCAAGGCGGCGACCGACGCGTTGGAGGAGTCGTTCCGTCGCCTGCGCGAGCTCGAGCGCGTGCGCGACGACCTGATGAAGATGATCGTCCACGACCTCAAGACGCCGTTGACGTCCATCCTCGCGACGCTCGAACTGCTGGGGGACGGCGACCTGGGCCCCCTCTCGGACCGTCAGCGCGGCGCCGTGCACGACACGCACGGCAAGGCGGAGGAACTCCTCACCCTCATCGATGACCTGCTGGAGGTGCGGCGCATCGAGGAGACGTCGATCGCGCTGCACGTGGAGCGGATCGAGCCCGGCGAACTGCTCGAGGAGATGCTGCGCGACTGGGCGCTTCGCTTTCAGCAGGAGCACACGGTGGCAGCCGCCGACGTGTCGGCCGATGCGCCGTCGTTCCGCGGCGACCGCGGGATGCTCAAGCGCGTCTTCGGAAACCTCATCCAGAATGCGCTGGTGCACTCGGGGGAGCCGATCGAGCTGACGCTCGTCGCGCGCCCGGACCCGCATGGGATCCGGTTCACGGTGATCGACACCGGTCCCGGCATTCCACCCGAGTACCACGACGTGATCTTCCAGAAGTTCGAGCAGGTTCGCTCGGCGCATGCGCCGCGCGTGCGCACGTCGGGGTTGGGCCTGACCTTCTGCCGTCTTGTGGTCGAGGCGCACGGCGGACGCATCTGGGTGCAGAGTAGCGAAGGGCGGGGGAGCGCCTTTCACTTCATCCTGCCGCTCGACGTCGATCCCGGCGCCCACCCCGGCGGTCCACGGACGGACAGCGGGCGATGAGGGTCTTTCTGCGGACCTTTGGCTGTCGCGCGAATCAGTACGATTCGGAGACGGTCCGGGCGATGGTGGAACGGAGCGGCGGCGAACTCGTCTCGTCGCCCGACAACGCCGACGTCGCGATCTTCAACTCGTGCGCGGTGACGGCCGAGGCCGAGCGGGAGTTGCGGAAGGGGGTCCGGCGGGCCGCGCGCCAGCGCCCGCAGCTGCGGACGGTCGTGATGGGGTGCGCCACGGCGCGCGACACGGGGGCGTTGCGCGCCCTCCCGACCGTGGAGCACGTCGTGGCGGGCGCCGACTTCGAGGCAATTGCCGCGGCGCTGGAGCTTCCGCCGGAGGCGTTAGGCGCCGCCGTGGCGCAGCACGGAACGCGGGCCCTGCTGCGAATCCAGGACGGCTGCGACGAGCACTGCACCTTCTGCGCGACCACCCAGGCCCGCGGGGCCAACCGTTCGCGCCCGGCGGACGCGCTCGTGGACGAGGCGTTGCAGCTCGCGGAACGGCACCCGGAAATCGTCCTCACCGGCATCCACATCGGGAGCTACGGACAGGACATCGGCTCGACCCTGGGCCGACTGGTCGCCCGCCTGGTCCGCGAGGTCCCCGCCGTGCGCTTTCGCCTGTCGTCCGTCGAGGCGACGGAGGTCGATGGACAGCTGGCCGAGCTGTTCCAGGAACCGATGCGGCTGGCGCCACACCTGCATGCGCCGCTGCAGTCGGGGAGCGACCGCGTCCTCAGGCGCATGGGGCGCCACTGGTACACGGCGCGCCGGTACGCCGAGGCAATCGAAGCGCTGGCGGCAACGCTGCCGGTCTTTGGACTCGGGGCCGACGTGATCGCCGGCTTCCCGGGCGAAACGGACGAGGATCACGCGGCGACGCTGTCGCTGCTTGCGTCGCTGCCGTTCACGTACCTGCACGTCTTCCCCTTCTCCTCGCGCCCGGGAACCGCGGCGGAGAAGCTCTCCGGTACGCTCGCACCCGACGTGGTGCAGGGGCGCGCGCGCGAGCTTCGTGCGTTGGCCGAGTCCAAGGGACGGGCACATCGCACCCGGCGAGTCGGGAGCGTGGCCGACCTCATCGTGGTGCGGAACGACATCCGGGAAGGGATGACGGAGGATTACCTTTCCGTCTCGATCGCCGATCCGCCGCCACCGCGTGGCACGCGCCTCCCCGCGCGGCTCGACGGCGATGCGGCGGCGCTCGTCGCCTCTCCCCTCGTCCAGGTGTCCGCTGCATGACGGTCGATTCGCGCGCCACGGTCTACATCGAGACGTACGGCTGCCAGATGAACGTGAGCGACTCCGAGTTGATGCTCGGGAAGCTCGCCGCCGCTGGCTACGTGGCGGTCGACACGCCGAACCTCGCCGACGTCATCCTCCTCAACACCTGCGCGATCCGCGACCACGCCGAGCAACGCGTGATCGGGCGCCTCGGGGAACTCAAGCGGGCCATGAAGCCCGGCACGGTGGTCGGCGTGGCGGGGTGCATGGCGCAGCGCCTCGGTCCCGAACTGCTCGACAAAGCCCGACACGTCTCGCTCGTGATCGGGCCGGACGGCTATCGCGCCCTTCCCGAGTTGGTGGAGAAGGCGCGCCTGGGGGAGCGCGCGGTGCAGACGACGTTCGACCTCGAGGAGCACTACGAGGACTTCGCCCCGCAGCGCTTCGACAAGGTCAAGGCGTGGATCCCGGTGCAGCGCGGCTGCGACTATCGCTGCACGTACTGCATTGTTCCCTACACGCGCGGTGCCGAACGGAGCCGCCGCCTCGACGACGTGGTCCGGGAGGCCGGGCAGGTGGTCGCGGAAGGGATCAGCGAGATCACGCTGCTGGGCCAGACGGTGAACTCGTACCACGACGGTGACCACGACTTCGCCGCGCTGCTGCGCGCGGTTGGGGCGGTCCCGGGGGTGCGGCGCCTGCGCTTCACCTCGCCGCACCCGAACGACTTCAGCGACGCGGTGATCGCCGCGATGGCCGAGGTCGAGGCGGTGTGCGAGCACGTGCACCTTCCGATGCAGTCGGGGTCGACGAGCATGCTCAAGCGCATGCTGCGTCGGTATTCCCGGGAAGACTACCTGCAGTGCGTCGAGCGGCTGCGCGCCGCCGTTCCCGGCATCAGCCTCACGACCGACATCATCGTCGGCTTTCCGGGAGAGACGGACGAGGAGTTCGAGGAGACGATGTCGGCGGTGCGCGCCGTTGGCTTCGACGACGCGTTCACCTTCAAGTTCTCACCGCGCGAGGGAACGCCGGCCACGCGGATGCCCGAGGAGTGGACGGTACCTGACGACGTCTCGGCCGAGCGTCTGGGGCGGCTCATCGAGGCGGTCCGCGCCGGGGCACGCGAGAAGAACCTCAGGCTGCTTGGAGAGCGTCGCGAGGTGCTGGTCGAGAAGCCGGCGAAGCGGGGCGAGTTGATGCAGGCCCGGTCGCGCGACTACAAGACGGTGCTCATCCCGGGAGACGAATCGCTCGTCGGGAGCTATCAGCTGGTCGAGCTGACCGGGACGACGGGGTCGACCTTTACCGGGGCCGTGGTGAGGGAGCGTTCCCCCCTCCCGATGGCGTCGTAGCCACGGAAGTCGCGGGCGCGGACCTCGCGCCTGAGCGTTCGCCCGGTCGTGTGACGCGCATCACGTCGCCGCCCAGTGCGTGACTCGCGTAGCCCCTACGGTCGTCCTAGGTACGGCAGCGTCTGCCTCGACGCCCGGCCCTTCGCCTTCCGGACCCAGGATGCACAACGCACTCGAAGAAGTGGTGGGGGAAGTCTTCGAGCAGCTGGCTCGGCGCCATGCGCACTTTCGCTCCTGTGCGCAATGCCGTGATGACGTCATCACGCACACACTCAACCAAGCTCGTCCCAGGTACATCAGCGGGTCGCTGATTGGCTCAGCGGTCACGCGCGTGGCGCTTTCGCACGGGCAGGCACGGGCCGAACTGGCGGTGCTGGTCCTGGACGCCATGCGGAAGGTGGCTGCGCGTCCGCGCCATCCGCGCCTCGACGAGGCGGAGGAACTCGCGCCGGGCTAAACGTGTGCTGCGGGAGGGGAGATGCCCCTCGTCACCTGGTCGTTTGTCAGTTACGCCGCCGGACTCCTCCTGGGATTCGGCGGCGTGGTCGTGGTGGGGGCGGCCGTCGGGGCGGTCGCGGGACTCGCGGCGCTCACGCGACGAGCCTGGATCCATGCGGTGGCCGCCCTCGCACTCGTGGGTGGCGTGGCGGTCGGGGCGCTGTCGCGCCAGGCAGACGCTGCGTGTGCGCGAGACGTGCGCCGGCTGCAGCGCGCGACGATCCTGCTGCGGAGCGAGGTCCTGCCGGGGCGCGCGGGGCGCGGCCTCGTGCAGCGCCGAGGTTGCGCGGTCCGCGTTCGGGTACGCGTGCGGCGTGGCGGGGCACCGGCCGGCAGCACGATCGCCGTCCACGGGACCTTCGCACAGCGAGGTGACGCGCTGGACGTTGCCGATGCGCTCATGCGCGTGGAGCAGCCGCCGGGCGTGCTCGCTCGATGGCGTGCGTGGACCGCGTCACGCATCGAGCGTCTCTATGGCGACGACGCGCCGCTTGCGCGGGCCCTCCTGCTCGCGGACGCCGACGACCTCGATCGCGAACTGCGCGACCGTTTCGCCGAGGCGGGGATCATTCACATGCTCTCGGTGTCCGGGCTGCATGTCGGCATCATCGCGGCCGCGGTGCGGACGCTGGCGGTGGCGGCGCGCGCCGGGAGCCTCGCCGCTGACCTCGTCTCGTTAGGTGTGACGCTGGCGTTCGTCCTCTTCATCGGCGTACCGCCGCCGGCGGTGCGCTCGGCCGCCATGCTGGGGCTCTCGGTGGTCGCGCGCCTCCGCCAGCGCCCCACCGCGCCGTGGGGGATCTGGGCGGCGTCGTGTGCCTTTCCCCTCCTCGACCCGCACGTCGTGCTCGACCTAGGGTGGCAACTCAGCGTGGTGGGGATGGCGGGGCTCCTCGCGAGCGCGCGGCCGGTGCAGCATGCGACACGTGACCTGCGCGGATGGCGACGGACCGTCGTGGGGTCGATGGTCGCCACGACCGTTGCGTCGGCCACGACGGCGCCGCTGGTAGCGTGGGTCTTTGGACGCGTGAGCCTCGCCGCGGTGGCCACGAACGTCGTGGCGGCGCCGCTGTTCGGCGTCGCGCAACCGCTCCTTTTCGCGTCACTCGTCGCGCTGCCGCTGCAGGGGCTCGCTCGCCTGCTCGCGGAGGCGGCGCGCAGTGCACTCTGGCTCATCGACTTGGTGGCGCGAGCGGGGGCTGCCCTCCCGTGGGCGGCGATCCGCGCCGAGCCGGACGCGGTGACCGCGCTCCTCCTCGGCGTGGCCGCGGTGGCCGGGACCATCGCCCTCGTGGGGCATTGGTGGCGCCGGCCGGCGATTGTCTCGTTAGGTGCGGTGGCGCTGGCGACATGGTGGCCCATGCTCCGTCCGGGACCGGGGCGCCTCGAACTGCACATGATCGACGTGGGGCAGGGCGATGCCCTTGCCCTTCGCACGCCGCGTGGGCGATGGCTGGTGGTGGACGCGGGCGGGGCTTGGCGCGGCGGTGATGCCGGGGCGAGCATCGTCTGGCCCTACCTGCGACGCATGGGAGGCGACGTGGTGTACCTGACGATGACGCACCCCCACCTGGACCATATCGGAGGAGCGGCGAGCGTCCTGGCGCGCGCCGGGGCGGACACGGTGTGGGATGGCGCGTACGTCAGCGGCAATCCGGCGTATCGCGACCTGCTGCGCGAAGCACGGGAGCGCGCGCGCCCGTGGCGGCGTGTTGCGGCTGGCGACTCGATCGTCTTCGACGGCGTGTCGGTGCGGGTCCTCGCGCCCGATCCTGACTGGCTCGCGAGGCTGGGCGACGGGCGTACCGCCTCGTCAGGCGGCGATCCGAACGAGGCCAGCGTCGTACTGCAGGTGCGTCTCGGCGGGCGACGCTTCCTCCTGACGGGAGACGCCGAGGCTGGGGAAGAGGAGTGGATGCTCTCGCACTACGGAGATGCGTTGCAGAGCGACGTGCTCAAGGTCGGCCATCACGGAAGCAGCACGAGTTCGACTTCCGCGTTCCTCGATGCGGTGCGTCCACGGGTCGCGCTCGTGTCGGTGGGGGTGGGGAACCGGTACGGGCATCCCGCCCCGCACGTGTTGCAGTCCCTCGACGAGCGCGGGGTTCACCTGTTGCGCACCGACGACGATGGGACGATTGTCGTGTCGACTGACGGCGCGGACCTCGAGGTGCGCTCAGGATCCATGCGATGGCGCGATGCGTCGCTCGGGCAGGAGCCGCGGCGGTCACCGTCCCGGACGGGAAGCGCTGCCGGTGCTGCGTCCCCGCGCTGAAAGCGTTCACACCACAAACGGGGCTGGCGTCCGCAGGGAGTTGCGATGGTGGGTTGGCTGCTGAAAACGATTGCAGGCGAACGGGAGGCACTTCCAGGGGCCCTTCTCGCTGCGTTTCCCGAGTTGGTCGAGATTCGGCTGCGTCGCGGGGGACTTCTCCCTCGCGTGGGGGGCTGGTGCCTTGGCCAATCGACCGTTGCCGGAATCACGGTCGGACGCACCGTCTGGCTCGGCAAGAACGCCCGTGCGTCGGCGGAATTACTCTTGCACGAGCTTCGCCACGTTCATCAGTTTGAGTCCGTCCGAGCCTTCCCGCTGCGATACGTGTGGGAGTCCCTGCGGCGCGGCTACCACCACAATCGATTCGAAGTGGACGCGCGTCAGTACGCGATGGAACGCGTGCGTCCCAACTCCGGTCTCCCATCCAGCGAGGGCGCGTAGACGTGGTCAAGCATACTGCCACCTCTGTCGTCACGATCGAGCGGTTCATCATCGAGCAGGAGCGGCTCTTTCCCGAGGCGACGGGCTCCCTCTCGGCCATTCTCTACGACATCGCGCTCGCCGCGAAGATGATCGCCAGCAAGGTGCGCCGCGCCGGCCTGGTCGACATCCTCGGGGCGATGGACTCGCAGAATGTGCAGGGGGAAATCCAGCAGAAGCTCGACGTCTTCGCCAATGAGACCATCATCAAGGCGATGGACCACACCGGGCGGCTCTGCGCGATGGCGTCGGAAGAAGAGCCCGACATCATCCACATCCCCGAGCAGTTCAAGTGCGGGAACTACGTCCTGCTCTTCGATCCGCTCGACGGGTCGTCGAACATCGACGTGAACGTCCCCGTCGGGACGATCTTCTCGGTCATGCGGAAGATCACCCGTGGTCCGCATGGTGAGATGGAGGACATGCTGCAGCCCGGGCGTCGCCAGGTCGCCGCCGGCTACATCATCTACGGCTCCAGCACCATGCTCGTGTACACCACGGGTCAGGGGGTGCACGGCTTCACGCTCGATCCGTCCATTGGCGAGTTCCTCCTCTCCCACGTCGACATCAAGATCCCGACGCGCGGGCGATACCTCTCGGTCAACGATTCCTACGAGCAGTACTGGGACGAGAACGTGAAGTCGCTCATGCGACGCTATCGCGGGCTCGATGCGCAGCAGAAGGCGATGAGCGTCCGCTACGTCGGGTCGCTCGTCGCCGACTTCCATCGCAACCTGCTGGGAGGCGGCGTCTTCGCGTATCCGGCCAACACGCAGTCGCCCCGTGGCAAGCTTCGCCTGCTGTACGAAGCGAATCCGCTCGCCTTCATTGCCAAGGAAGCCGGCGGCGCCGCGATCGACGGCGTGCAGGATATCCTGGACGTCCAGCCGACCGAGTTGCATCAGCGGGTCCCGCTCTACATCGGGAGCCGCGACGACATCAATACGGCTCGCGAACTGCTGTCGCGCCAGTTGGCGGCGGTGGGCTAGCGCGCCGGCCGCACCGAACCTTCGCTCCCCCCAGGGCGGCACGAACGGGACGACCATGCGCGGTCGTCCCGTTCGACGTTCGTGGCGCGGGATGTACCTTTCGCCCATGCCCAAACCCACTGAGTCCCGCCGGTCGCCGTCAGGTATCGAGGTCCAGCCCGTCTACCGCCCCGCCGACGCGCCGGGCGACTACGCGCATTCGTTAGGTGACCCGGGCGCCTTCCCCTTCACGCGCGGCGTGCAGCCCACGATGTACCGCGGACGCCTGTGGACGATGCGGCAGTACGCCGGCTTCGGGACGGCGGCGGAGACCAATGCGCGCTTCCGGCACCTCCTCGCCGCGGGACAGACTGGGCTCTCCGTCGCCTTCGACCTCCCCACGCAGATGGGGATCGACAGCGACGCCGCTCGTGCGCTGGGCGAGGTGGGGCGCGTCGGGGTCGCGATCGACACGGTCGAGGACATGCACGCGCTCCTGCACGAGTTGCCGCTCGACAAGGTGTCGACCTCGATGACGATCAACGCCACGGCCGCGACGCTGCTCGCGATGTACATCGTCGTGGCGGAGGAACGCGGGATCGCGCGCGCGCAGGTGAGTGGGACGATCCAGAACGACCTGCTCAAGGAGTACATCGCGCGCGGCACGTACATCTACCCGCCGGGGCCCTCGCTGCGACTCATCGCCGACATCTTCCGCTTCTGCGCCGCCGAGGTGCCGAACTGGAATCCGATCTCGATCTCGGGCTACCACATTCGCGAGGCCGGCGCAACGGCGGTGCAGGAGCTTGCCTTCACCTTCGCCAACACGCTCGAGTACGTGCGCCAGGCGATCGCGGCGGGGCTGCCGGTCGACAGTTTCGCGCCGCGCCTCTCCTTCTTTTTCGCCGCGCACAACGACCTGTTCGAGGAAGTGGCGAAGTTCCGCGCCGCGCGGCGCATCTACGCGCGTTTCATGCGCGAGCGCTTCGGCGCGAGCGATGCCTCCTGCCGCCTGCGATTCCACACGCAGACCGGCGGGGTGACGCTCACCGCGCAGCAGCCGCTCAACAACGTCGTGCGCGTGACGGTCCAGACGCTCGCCGCCACGTTAGGCGGGACGCAGTCACTCCACACGAACGGCTACGATGAGGCCCTCGCCCTCCCCACCGCCGAGGCGGCGACCCTTGCCCTGCGCACGCAGCAGGTGGTCGCCTTCGAGTCGGGGGTGGCCTCGACAGTCGATCCGCTGGCCGGATCGTACTACGTGGAGGCGCTTACCGACGAACTGGAGCGGCAAACACTCGAACTCCTCGCGAAGGTGGACGAGATGGGCGGCGCCGAGCGTGCCATCGCCGCCGGCTTCTTCCAGGAGGAGATTGCCCGCAGCGCGTACGCGCACCAGCTGCGCGTGGAGTCTGGAGAGACGGTGGTGGTGGGGGTGAACCGCTTCGATGACGGGCGCGATCCGCCGATCATTCCGTCGCCTGACTTTTCGCGGCTCGAAGGCGAGCAGGTGGAGCGGTTGCGCGCCGTGAAGTCGAGACGCGACCAGGGGCGTGTCGACGCGACGCTGGCTGCGCTGTCAGCCGCCGCAGCGCCCTACGCCGACCGGTCGGAGGGCGCGCCCGGACGTCCCGAGGGCGACGACGCGCTCCCCGCGCTGATGCCGCTGATCATCGACGCGGTGCGAGCGCGGGCCTCCGTCGGGGAGATCAGCGATACGCTGCAGGGGCGCTGGGGGCAGTTCCGTCCGGCGTGATGCCGGGGGAGGGGGCGGTCGTCTGGTCCGTCGGCGGTTGAGTAGCGACCTCCGCGCGGCTAAGTTATTGACGCTGTAACGCTTGCATTCTCCCAACGACGCATGCCGACTTACGAGTTTCGCTGTCCCGACGGGACGATCATCGAACGGATCTTCAAGATCTCGGAGGTTCCCGACGAGATCCCCGCACCCGATGGGTCGGGGATGGCTGTTCGTGTCATCTCCGGGGGGGCGGGGCTGATCTTCAAGGGCTCCGGTTTCTACATCACGGACTACGGCAAGGACGGGAAAAAGGACCAACGCGCGAGCGCCAGTTCGTCGAGCGGCGACTCGAAGTCCGGCGACGCGAAGTCTGGCGGGGGTGGTGATTCGGCCGGGAGCTCGTCGTCGTCCGCATCATCCTCGCCGGCCCCTGCGGCGCCCTCCAAGCCGAGCAGCGGCGAATGACGCCGGAATCGATCCTGCGCGACGCGCTGCGCGAGGCGGCGGTCGCCCTTGGCGCGCCCGCGGACTTCGTGCCGCAGCTCGAACGTCCGCGTGATCCCTCGTTCGGAGACTGGGCCAGCAACGCGGCGATGAACCTCGCGCGGCACCTCAAGCGCAAGCCGCTCGACATCGCGCAGGACCTGGTGGCTCGGCTCGACGTGGCGAAGGCGGGCGTCTCCGAGGCCTACATCGCGGGTGCCGGCTTCATCAACTTCCGCCTGGCGGCGGGGGCCGAGGCCAAGGGGCTCGTCGACCTGCTCGCCGCGGGGCGCGCCTACGGTCGCACCCAGGAGGGGGGCGGGAAGGTCGTGAACGTGGAGTTCGTCTCCGCCAACCCCACCGGGCCGTTGCACGTGGGGCATGGGCGACAGGCGGCGTTAGGCGACGCGATCTCGACGCTGCTCGAGTGGACCGGGTGGACGGTCACGCGCGAGTTCTACTACAACGACGCCGGCGTGCAGATCGCGAATCTCGCGCTCTCGGTGCAGGCGCGTGTGCGCGAACTGTCGAGCGGCGTGTCCGAGATCCCCGAGGGCGGCTACCACGGCGAGTACATCCGCGACATCGCGCGCGACTACGTGGCGCAGCATGCGGGCGACGCCGCCGGGAACGACCTCGAGGCGATCCGGGCCTTTGCCGTAGCCTACCTGCGCGGCGAACAGGACAAGGACCTGCAGGCGTTCGGCGTCAAGTTCGACGTGTACTACCTGGAATCGTCGCTCTACTCCGATGGCAAGGTCGACGAGACGGTGCAGATGTTGCGCGCGGCCGGGCAGACGTTCGACAAGGACGGTGCGCTCTGGCTGCGCACGACCGACTACGGCGACGACAAGGACCGCGTGATGCGGAAGTCGGACGGGACGTACACGTACTTCCTGCCCGACGTGGCGTATCACCTGGCCAAGTGGCGCCGCGGCTTCACGCGCGCGATCGACGTGCAGGGGGCGGACCATCACAGCACGGTGACGCGGGTGCGCGCCGGCCTTCAGGCGTTAGGCATGGGGATCCCGCAGGGGTACCCTGAGTACGAGCTGCACCAGATGGTCACGGTGATGAAGGGGGGCGAGGAGGTGAAGATCTCCAAGCGCGCCGGCTCGTACGTCACCGTGCGCGACCTGATCGACGAAGTGGGGCGCGACGCGGTGCGCTACTTCCTCCTCATGCGGAAGTCGGACTCGCAACTCGTCTTCGATGTCGACGTCGCGCGGGCGCAGAGCGAGGAGAATCCGGTCTACTACATCCAGATGGCGCACGCCCGCGTCTGCGGGATCTTCCGCGTGGGCGAGATCGAGGCGGCCACGCTCACGGGCGATGGGGTCGACTGGAGCGCGCTGGTGGAGGAGGACGAACGCGAACTGGTGAAGGCGCTGCTCGGCTTTCCCGGGTTGGTCACGACGGCGGCGCGCACCCTGGCTCCGCACCTCGTGGCGTCATACCTCCTGGACACGGCGCGCCTGGTGCACACGTGGTACCACAAGCATCACGTGCTGGGCGAACCCGAGCCGGTGCGCTCGGCCCGCCTGGCGCTTGCCCGCGCCGCCCAGGTCACGCTGGCCAACGGCCTGGCGATCCTCGGCATCACCGCACCGGAACGCATGTGATGGAGGCGAAAGACGAGAGGACCAGACGACGAGAAGACGAGGGTTCGTGCTTCCGTTGCATCGGTCGGTCTCGCGTCCGCCTGCTGGGGGAGTGGCTGTGCCGCTGAATCCACGACGAGGATCTCGTCTCGTCGTCTCGTCTTCTCGTCTTCTCGTCTTCTCATGAGCGTCCTCGTCGTAGGCTCCGTCGCGCTGGACTCCGTCGAAACCCCCTTTGGCAAGGCTGATGAGGTACTCGGCGGCTCGGGGACCTTCTTCTCGGCATCGGCCAGTCACCTGACGCCGGTCAAGCTGGTCGGCGTGGTGGG
>JAXLXW010000021.1:0-51853 GCA_046327755.1 Gemmatimonadaceae bacterium | reverse complement strand
ATGCACGCCGACGGCACCGAGGTGCGCGCCATCACCGCCGATCCCGCGACCGACCAGAGCGCCGACCTCACGCACCACGACATCTTCGTGGTCTTCATGTCCACGCGCGCCGGCGGCGTGTATCAGCTGTTTCGCATCGCGACGACTGGCCGCTCGACCTTCCAGCTCACCACCGGCCAGAGAGACAACGGCTTTCCGCGCTGGTCCCCGGACGACCAGCAGATCGTCTTCACCTCGCTGCGCGATGGCAACATGGAGCTGTACAAGATGCGCGCGAACGGGCTGGAGCCGGTGCGCCTGACCTTTCACGGTGCGATGGATACCGGCGCCGACTGGTCGCCCGACGGGACGCGCATCGCCTTCCTGTCGGATCGCGACGGCAAGAGCGACGTCTACGTGATGAATGCCGACGGGAGCGGCGTCGTGCGCCTGACGACGGACGCACCGGAGAAGGGAGGACGCGTCGCCTGGTCGCCCGACGGGTCGCAGATTGCCTTCCACGCCTTTGAAGGGGTCACGGCCGACATTTTCGTCATCAACGCCGACGGGACGGGATTACGCCGCCTGACCACGCATCCGGGGAACGATCGCTATCCGGTCTGGTCGCCGGAAGGCGATCGCATCGCCTTCGCGTCGGATCGCGATGGCAACGACGAGATCTACGTGATGCAGGCCGATGGCACCAACGTCCGGCGCCTGACGACGAGTCCCGGACTCGACGTGCCGGACGCGTGGCGGTAGCGGGGACGCCGCCGGTGCCGTCGGCGCCGGCGTCCGCGGCGGGTGACGGCGCGGGGCGCTAGCTTCCCGGTCGCTGTCCCCACCCCTCTCGCCACCACCATGAAGATCGACCATTTCGCTGTCGAGATCTGGATGAACGCGTATGAGACGCGTTGCCAGTACAACATCGCCGAGACCTGCGTGGACTCGATCACGCTGGGCGGGTTGCTCGACCTCGCGGGGGTGCGCGACGTGATGGCCGAGCTGCGCCCGCGCAAGCTCACGTACGGCGAGATCGAGGGGAGCGAACGGCTGCGCGCGGCGATCGCCACGCTGTACCGCGACGTGACGGGCGATCGCGTGGTCACGACGCACGGGGCGATCGGTGCGAATGCCCTCCTCTACGAGGCGCTGATCGGCGCGGGCGACGAGATGGTCTCGGTGGTCCCCACGTACCAGCAGCACGTCTCGATCGCCGAGAGCTACGGCGCGCAGGTCAAGCGGTTGCAGCTGCGGCGCGAGCAGGGCTACCTCGCCGACCTGGACGAGCTGGCGCGACTGGTGACGCCCAACACCAAGCTCATCGCGCTCACCAATCCGAACAACCCGACCGGCGCCCTCATCGAGCGCCCCATGCTGCAGGCCATCGCCGACATCGCCGCCAGGCACAACGCCTGGGTCATCTCCGACGAGGTGTACCGCGGCGTGAACCAGGACGACGACGCGCTCACGCCCTCGATCGTCGACCTGTACGAGCGCGGGATCGCGGTGGGGAGCATGTCGAAGGCCTTCGCCATGGCGGGGCTGCGCCTGGGGTGGATCGTTGCGCCGCGCGAGGTGCGCGATGCGGTCCTGATTCATCGCGACTACAACACGATCTCGGTGGGGATGCTGGACGAGTACTTCGCCGCGCTCGCCCTCGAGCACCGGGACGCGCTGCTGGCGCGCAACCGGGGCATCGTGCGCACCAACCTCGCGCTGCTGGAGTCGTGGCTGGCGCACGAGCCGCGCCTCTCGTGGGTCAAGCCGCGCGGCGGAACGGTGACGCTCCTCGACTACGACCTCCCGATGACGTCGCGCGAGCTGTGCACGCGCCTGCTGCAGGAGGCGGGGGTCCTCCTCATGCCCGGCTCTGCGCTGGGGATGGAAGGGGCGGTCCGGATTGGTTTCGGGAACGGGACCGAGGTGCTGCGTGATGGGCTCGCCGCCACCTCCCGCTTTCTGGCGGCGCTCCCGGGTTAGGTGCAGATTGGGGGCATGCACGCGGCCCCCTCCCTCGTTGCACGCCGCACGTTGTCCGTCCTCGCTGTTGCCGCCTTCGCTGGCGGATGCGGCGGCGCGGACGACGTGGTGGCGGCCGGCCCCGCTCCGCGCGTGGGCAACCAGATCCTCTTTTCGTCGGTGCGCAGCGCCCCGTCCGACATCTACGTGATGCACCCGGATGGGAGCGGGGTGCGCTCGGTGACGGCGCAACCGCAGAGCAACCAGCATGGCGACTACACCCCGGACGGCTTCGGCGTCGTCTTCATGTCCAACCGGACGGGGTTGTACCAGCTCTTCTCGATCGGGATCAACGGGCGCGGGTTGGTGCAGCTGACGGACGGCCCCGGCGCCAACGGCTTTCCGCGCTGGTCGCCCGACGGGACGCGCGTCCTCTTCACCTCCTCGCGCGACGGGAACTTCGAGCTGTACACGATTCGCGCCGACGGGAGCGATCCGAGGCGCCTCACCGTCAACCCGGGCGACGACGTGGGCGGGGCATGGTCGCCCGACGGGTCGCACATCGCCTTCTTCTCGGCCCGCGGCGTCGCGCGCGAACTCTACGTCATGCGCGCCGACGGCACCGATCTCGTGCGCCTCACCAGCGATGGGCTGGAGAAGGGATCGCGCGTGGCCTGGTCGCCCGACGGGACGCGCCTGCTCTATCACGCCTATCGCGATGGCTCATCGGACATCTTCGTCGTGAATGCCGACGGCACCGGGCAGCGCGCCCTCACCACGGACGCGAGCAACGATCGGTATGCCGTGTGGTCGCCGGACGGGAAGCTCGTCGCCTTCGCCTCCGACCGTGACGGCAACGACGAGGTCTACGTGATGAACGCCGACGGTTCCGCCCCCGTGCGGCTCACGCGCAACCCGGGCCCGGACATCCCGGACGCCTGGTCTCGTTAGGTCAGGCGGGCGCCGGGTGCCACGTCACCCGGCCAGCGTCCACTTGATGCGGGTGTAGGCCACGCGGAATCCCTGCCGCTCGGCGTTGCACTGCGAGGTGCTGCCAGGGGCTGCTCCCATCATCGCCAGGTCGCACCCCAGGGCCTGCGCATGGTCGAGCCGCGCGCGGAGGAGCGCCCCCTGCGCGCCGCGCCCGCGCCACGCGGGGATCGTGCTCGCCCCGGCCAGGAGGGCGACGTCGCCCTGTACGGAGAGCGCCCCGGCCGCAATCATCGTCCCCTCCAGCTCGGCCACGAAGCACGACACGCCGCGCGCAGCGCCAAGCGTCGTCCCGTATTCCATCATGAAGGCGCCGAGTTCCGGTGTCTCCCCCCACCCGCGCGCCGACGTCTCGGTCCACGCCGCGAGCTCGTCCCCCCCGACGCGCCGTGTGGTGAGCCCGGGAGCGCTCGCGCGAGGCGCCGCCGGTCGATCGGTCGCGCTGCCTAACGGGAGGTGGAGGACGGTGGTCAGTTCCACCGGGTGGTAGCCGCGCGCATGGAGCGTGTCCAGCAGCGCCGCGTCGGCGAGTGGCGACACTTCGTGGAAGACACCGGCGCCGCGCGAGCGAAAGAAGTCCTCCAGCGCGTCGAAGTCGGTGGCGGACGGAGACGAGAAGAGCCCGAGCCCGAAGCTCTGCGTGAGCGGCGAGCCGACGCCGTCGAACATCGCGTAGGTCCCGCCGATGTCGCACCACACCGCGCCGGAATCGGGGCGGCGCGCCGCGTGCGCGTCGACGCACGCCGCGTTCGATGCCCCTTCGGCGCGCTCCAGCCGGCGCGCCAGGGCGAGGTCGGTGACGAACGCGTGCGGAGTGGGACGAGACGACATCGGGGAAGGCTGCGCGGGTGGGTGAGGGGAGGGGAGAATAGCGCGTGGCGACGGTAGGCGCGAACGATCGCGCCGCGTACCTTACGCCGCGTCCGACCGGCCGACGTTCGCATCGTTTCGCTTCGCTCCCCAGTACTTCAGAGGTCCCGATGGCTTCCCAGCAACTGCTCTGCACGCAGTGCGGCTCCGAGACGACCGCCCCGGTCAAGGTCGCGCCCGGAAGCGCGTGGGTCGCCCTGGTGCTCGCCGTTCCCTTCGTGATTCCGGGGGTGGCGTACGCGGTGTGGCGCTACACGATGCGTCGCGACACCTGCCCCACCTGCGGGCACGGCTCGCTGATTCCCTCGGATGCGCCGTTGGCGCGCGTGTGGCGTACGGCGGGGTGGATCACGGGGCGTGCGACCGACTTCGGGGCGCGCACCCCCGCCGAGGTGCGACTCGACCGCATCGAGCAGGCGATCGACGCGATCGCCGGCGAGGTGGATCGCGTCTCGCAGCGCACCGCGTCGTTGCGCGGCATGGGAGACTCGGGCGTGCCGCGCCTGCGCGACCGGGGGACGATCACCCCCACCTGAGCACCTAACGACGCGCGGCGCCACTCGTCGCGCCGGCAGGGACCGTTCACCGCCGCTCCCACTCCCTGGGGGCGGCGGCGTGCATTCGGGGCCAGGCGGGGGTAAGCTTGTGCCATGCCGACCCTCCTCGTCTCCATCGCGCCCAAGGCGCTGCTCCCGCTCACCCTCTCAGCGGCGGCACACCTGTCGCCGCTGGTTCCCGCCGCGCCGCCCGCGCCTCCCGATTCCACGCCGAGTGCGCGCACGCTGGTCCGCCTCGTCGCCGACTACGAGAAGCGGATGCGCGAGGAGGACCCATCACTGCGTGTGCGCACCGGGTTGCCGCTGCAACACCTCCCCGACGTGACGGTCGCCGGTGTGGAGCGGAGCGCGGCCAGGGCGCGCGAGGTCCTGCGGGCGATCGACCTCCTCGTCCCGAAGGAGCTGACGCCTGACGAGTGGACCACCTCGCGCATGCTGCGGTGGGAGCAGGTGCAAGTGGTGGAGGGGGCGCGCTTCCAGTGGCTCTCGTTCGCCTCGATCACCCCGTACGCGTCGCCCCTGTCGGCCGTTCCGCGCATGCTGGCCGCGCAGTCGGTGGCCACGGCGGGCGATCGCGGGCGCTACCTCACGCTCGTCGACGAAGTGGCGGCGATGGCCGACACCATTCGCGGCGGGCTTGAAGCCCGGCGTCTCAAGCAGATCACCCTCCCTCGGGAGGAGTTGCGACTCGTCATCCCGTTCGTGCGCGGCTTCATCCAGCCGCCGGCGCGGTCGCCGTACATGGTGGCCGAGGGGCGACTGGCCACGCTCGATGCCGCGGTGCGCGACGACTTCGCGCGCGCGTTAGGCGCACGCATCACGGACAAGGTCAACCCGGCACTCGAGCGGCTCGCCGCCTATCTCGACGGGCCGTATCGCGCTTCGGCGCGCGAGACGGTTGGCGTGGGGAACCTCCCCGGGGGCGAGGCCTACTATCGCGCCCTGGTGCGCCAGCACACCACGATGGACGTCCTCCCCGACGCGGTGCACCGCATCGGGCTCGCCGAGGTGGCGCGCATCGACAGCGCGATGGCGTTGGTGCGGGGAGAACTGGGTTTCACGGGGACCAAGGCGGAGTTTCACGCCAAGCTGCGCCAGGACCCGCGCTTCTACGCCAAGACGCCGGAGGAGTTCGGCGAGAAGCTCATGTACCACGATGCGCGCATCCGCACGCGCATCGCCGACTACTTCGCCACACTTCCCAGGGCGCAGGGCGACGTGCGCCGCCTGGACCCTCGCCTGGAAGGGGCGATGACGTTCGGCTACTACCAGGAGCCGACGGCGCTCGACTCCATGGGGCACTACTTCTTCAACGGCTCCAACTTGCCGCAGCGCAGCATGCTGCAGGCGGCGGCGCTGGTCTACCATGAGCTCATCCCGGGGCATCACTTCCAGGTGGCGCTGCAGCGAGAGAACGCGGCGCTCCCCGCCTTCCGGCGCGAGGGGATGCATACCGCCTTCACCGAAGGGTGGGGCGACTATGCGTCGGCGCTCGCGGGGGAGATGGCGCTCTACTCCGATCCGTACGACCGCTACGGGCGCCTCATGATGGACATGTTCATCTCGTGCCGCCTGGTCGTCGACACGGGGATGAACGCGCTGGGATGGTCGCGCGAGCAGGCCATCGCCTTCATGAAGGAGAACACGCTGGAGAGCGACCTGCAGCTCGACACGGAGACGCTGCGCTACTCCGTGGACCTTCCGGGGCAGGCGCTGGCCTACAAGATGGGGGCACGCGAATTCCTCGTCTTGCGAGAGGACGCGAAGAAGAAGCTGGGGGCGAAGTTCGACCTCAAGCAGTGGCACAACTTCGTCCTGGGGGGCGGGTCGATGCCGATGACGGTCCTGCGCCAGCGCTACGACGCGTGGATTGCGGGGGGCGGGGTGCTCCCGTGAGCGCGCGTGTCCCGTCGCGGGGCGCGCGTCTCGCCCTCGTCGCGGTCGTCACCTGTGCGCTCGCCGGCTGCAACGCGGCGACGGAAGCCGGCGCCGACCACATCTTCGTGAACGCCCGCATCTGGACGGGAGACTCCGCCCGTCCCGAGGCCACGGCACTCGCCCTCCGCGGCGACCGCATCGTCGCGGTCGGGAGCGACTCGGCCATCCGGGCGCTGGCGGGAAGCGCGACGAAGGTGGAAGACCTCGGCGGACGTCGCGTCGTCCCGGGCTTCCACGACGCGCACTGGCACCTCCCCACGCGTCGCAGCGCCGACCTGGTGGATGCCAGGGATCCCGGCGAGATCGTCCGCCGGCTGCAAGACTTCGCGAAGACCCTCCCGCCGGAGGCGTGGATCACGGGGCGCGGGTGGACGCCGGACATGTTCCCGCGCAACACCGCGCACCGCCGATACCTCGACAGCGCCTTCACCGACCGCGCCGTCCTCCTCACCGACCGCGACGGGCACCAGGTGCTGGCCAACCAGCGCGCGTTGTCGCTGGCGGGAGTCGGGCTGGAGACGCCGGAGCCGGCCGGCGGGGCCATCGTGCGCGACCCCGACGGCAAGCCGACCGGGCTGCTGCAGGAGACGGCGAACGAGCTGGTGCGCCGCAAGCTCCCCGACCCCACCGCCGACGAGATCTACGCCGCCCTGCGCGAGGAGATGCACCGCGCGGCGTCGAAGGGGCTCACCGCGCTGCAGATGGCCAACGCGGTGGACTCCACCGAGCAGGCAGTGCTCGAGCGCGCCCTGGCCGAGGACTCCCTGCTCGTGCGCTGGCGCATCGCGCTTCCCTTCCGCAAGGATGCCACCGACTCGTCGTTCCGCGCCTGGAAGGCGTTAGGCGCGAAGTGGTCGGGCCCTTACCTGCGCACGGGGATCGCCAAGGGGATGCTGGACGGGACGGTGGACGCCGGGACGGCGGCGATGCTGGCGCCGTACGCCATCGGCGACGGGGCGGGGCTCCCACGCTGGAGCGCCGAGGACCTCACGGCGACCGTGGCGCGCTACGACAGCGCGGGGATCCAGGTCGAGCTGCACGCCATCGGGGACCGGGCGATTCGCATGGCGCTCGACGCGTATGAGGCCGTGGGGAAGCGCAACCCGCCGCGCGACCGGCGCCACCGCGTCGAGCACCTCGAGGTCCCCGACCCCAGCGACATCCCCCGCTTCGCGACGTTGGGGGTCATCCCCTCGACGCAGGCCATCTTCGCCACGCCCGACAAGACGACGCTGGAGAACTACGTCCCCATGCTCGGCCCCGCGCGGGCGCAGCACGCGCAGCCGTTCAAGGACCTCGACGACGCCGGGGCGACGCAGGCCTTCGGGAGCGATTATCCGGTCTTCCCGATGGACCCGTTGTTAGGCACGTGGATCGCGGTGACGCGCCAGAACCCGGACGGGACCCCCGCCGGCGGATGGTACCCCGAGCATCGCCTCACCCTCGAGGCGGCGCTGCGGCACTACACCTACGGCTCCGCCTACGCCGCCTTCCGCGAGCGGGAGCTCGGCGTCCTGCGCGAGGGGATGCTCGCCGACTTCGTCGTCCTTTCCGACGAGATCTTCGGCGTGGCGCCCACGGCGTTGCTCAAGACCAAGCCGGTGCTGACCGTGATGGGGGGGCGGGACACCTACCGCGCGAAGTGAGCCTTCACTTCTCCACCCGCTTCGCGCTGACGATCGGCTTCTCCGGGAGCTTCGCGATGTCGACCACCTTGCCGTCCTTGATCACGCTGGCAATGCGCCGGTAGTTGCGCGCGCTGGCCAGCGGGTCGGCGTCGAGGATGACGAGGTCGCCGATCTTCCCCACCTCGAGCGTCCCAATGTCGCGATCGAGTTTGTAGGCCTTCGCGACGTGGGCCGTGGCCGAGCGCAGGATCTCCATCGGGGCCATCCCGGCCTCCTCGAAGGCGACGAGCGCGTTGAAGTGCCCTTCACCGAGCTTCACACGGGCGTCGACGGTATCGGCGGCGAGCGACGGCGACTCCGCCAGCCGCACCGGGTCCTGCACCCCGGCATCGGTGGAGACGAGCAGCTTGGCCCCCGCCTTCACCAGGTTCCGCACGTTCTGCGACGACCGCACCATGTACGGCGTGAGGACGCCGTCCGGGGCAGACTTGCGCAACGCCTCGAGCGAACGCGTGGTGATGGCCAGCGACGAGACGAAGGTCCCGCGCTGCACGATCTTCTGGATCGTCGCGGGCGGGATGTCGAACGCAGGCCCCGAGATGTCGCCGTGCGTCAGGATGTCGACCCCGGCGTCGACGGCGATCTCGATGCTCTCGGGAGACGTGACGTGCGCCTGCACGACCTTGCCTCCCTTGTGCCCCTCCTCGACGATCGCGCGCTGCTGTCGTTCGGAGAACGAGAGGAACGACATCTCCACGTGCCCGCTCCCGCCGAACTTGAGGAAGTCGACGCCGGTCCCGATGTACGTCCGGATCGCCGCGCGCAGCGTGTCGGGGGGCATCCACAGGAGCTCGCGCCCCGTCCCCTGTTCCCACGTTGCGTTGGTCTTGCGGACGAACTGCTTGCTGGCGAACGGCGCGGCGGCGGCGTAGAAGTCGGGGCCTAACGGTCCGCTGAAGCCGATGATGTTCCCGGCAAAGTAGATCCGGCTCCCCGGCGCCCGGCCGGCATTGATCAGGTCGCGCGCCTTGGCGAGCGCGGCGCGCGGTCCCCAGGTATCGAACACCGTCGTCATCCCCGTCTTGAGCGCGATCTGCGCCCCTTCGAGGACGACATCCTCGTAGTGGTCCTCGTACCGGATCAGCGACTCGAGGTCACCATTGAGGTACAGGTGCAGGTTCGCATCCATCAGCCCGGGGATCACGTACTTCCCGCGTGCGTCGATGCGCGTGACCCCCTTGGGGACCGTGACCTGCGCCGACGTCCCGACAGCCGCAATGCGCCCGTCGCGGATGAGGACCGTCCCGTCGGCAATCGGCGCGCGGCCGGTGGCGTCGATCACGGTGGCACCGGTGATGGCGAGCGTCTGCGCGTGCGCTTCCCCTGCCAACAGGAGGAGCGACCCCAGGGCGAGGCAGGGGCGGATGAGCGCGCGCATCTACTGCACGCTCCCCGGCTTCAACCCACCGCTCTTGAGGTAATCCACCGCGAGATTCGCCAGCGACCGCACCCCCGTCGGCAACGCGCCTTCATCGGCGAAGAAGAGCGGCGAGTGATTCGCCGGCTGCTTGCTCAGGTCGGCCCCCTTGGGCGCGACGCCCAGGAAGTAGAAGACGCCGGGGATCTCCTTCGTGAAGACGGGGAAGTCCTCGGAGCCGGTCACCGGGTTGATGACCTTCATCCCGCCGTCGCCCGCGGTGCGCTGCAGCGTCGGCGTCATCTTGTCGAGCAGGGCGGCGTCGTTCTGGGTGATCAGTCCCCCGGTGGAAATCTCCACGGTCGCCGTTGCACCTGCCGAATGGGCGATGTCTTCCGCGGTGCGCTTCACGCGCTCGTGGATCTCGGCACGCATCGACTGGTCGAAGGTGCGGATCGTCCCGATCATCATCACGCTGTCGGGAATGATGTTGCCGCGGTTGCCGCCCTGGATCATCCCGATGGTGATGACCGCGGGGGCGGCGGTGACGTCGATCTGGCGTGAGGCGACGGTCTGCAACCCGAGGACGACCTGCGCCGCGACCGGGATGGGATCCACGCCGCGCCAGGGCGAGGAACCATGCGTCTGGCGTCCCTTGATCTTGATCGAGAGCCCGTCGGCGGCGGCCATGAAGCCGCCGGCCCGCGTGCTCAGCGAGCCTAACGCGGAGGGCCAGACGTGCAGCCCGAAGATCGCCGACGGGCGCGGATCCTTGAGCGCGCCGTCCTCGACCATCGCCTGCGCGCCGCCGAGCCCTTCCTCGGCGGGTTGGAAGAGGAAGACGATCGTCCCCGGGATCTTCGCCTTCATCCCCGTGAGCACCTCGGCGACCCCCATCAGGATCGCGACGTGGTTGTCGTGGCCGCAGGCGTGCATGACGCCCACCTCCATCCCGTTGTACATCGTGCGGACCGTGCTCTTGAACGGGAGGTCGACCTGTTCGGTCACGGGGAGCCCATCCATGTCGGCGCGCAGCGCGACCACCGGCCCCGGCTTTCCACCGCGCAGGATCCCGACGACGCCGGTCTTGCCCACGGGGGCGCGCACCTCGAGCCCGAGGGCGCGCAGGTGCTTCTCCACGAGCGCCGACGTGCGCTTCTCCTCGAAGGAGAGCTCGGGGTGCTCGTGAATGTCGCGCCGCCACGCCACGACCTTGGGCATCACTTGCGTGAGGCGCGTGTCGATCTCGCGGGCGAGCGGGTCGAGGGAGGCCTGGGCGGCGACTGGGCGCGTCGCGAGCGCGTGCGTGATCGCCAGCGCGCTGGCGGCGGCAAGAAGGTGCGGGCGCATGGGGGAATTTGGTGTGGCGAGGGACGTGCCGATGCACCAGATGATACCAGCCGCAGCCGCTGGGCGGAACATGCTGATGCAGCGCGGACGCATCGCCACTGCAACGGCGCAGCAGGCCGATCATCATCGCAAATGCCGGGTGAGTTGAGTCACCGCCTGCTTCTGCCCCCCCGCCTAGCTTCGCCCCCACGTCGCAGCATGGCGCCGCACCGCGCGCGCGCGACGTCACGTTAGGCACGAGCGCCGGGTTCCGTTCCCCCTGGCCCGCGGCATCCCGCCGCTGCGCGCTCGCACCGCATCCGCGGAACGGGACGCCACCCCCGGGCCTGTTGCCGCGTGCATCCTCGCCCCGTTCGCTTCACCCCTCACCACTCACGCGATGAAGAAGCCTACCCTCCTCATGGCCGCGTGGCTCGGTGCCCTCCCGCTCCTCGCGGCGTGTGACGGCTCCGGTTCCCCCAGCGGCACCCCCGACGCCTCCAGCGTCGCCCTGCAGTTCAACGCGGTGCTCCCCTCTGCCGCCAGCGGCACGGGCGCGACGGCCCAGCCTAACGCGACGCTGGCCAACGGCCCCATCACCCTCGCCGGCACCAACGGGACGCTCGTCGTCGACGACCTGCGCCTCATCGTCTCGCGCATCCGGCTCAAGCGCGCCGAGGGCGACTGCAGCAGCGGCATGGGCGACAGCACCTCGGCGTGCCGGAAGTTCAAGGGCGGGCCGTACCTCGTGAACCTGCTCGACGGGACGGCGGCCGACGTCGTCACCGCCGATGTGCCGGCGGGGAACTACACCTCGATCGAATTCAAGGCCGAGAACCTCGACCCGTCGGATGACGACGATCACGACGACGACGACGGGGCCGCGGCCGGCGTGGAGAAGCTCATCGTCGACCTGCGCAAGACGTACCCCAACTATCCGCGCAGGGCGAGCATGGTGGCGCACGGAACCTTTACCCCCACCGGCGGCGCGGCCACGCCTTTCACGGTCTACTTCCAGGCCGAGATCCGCATCCGGAAGAGCTTCCTCACCCCGTTCAAGGTCCCCGAGGACTCGAAGGTCGTGATCGATCTCGACGCCGCCTCCTGGTTCAAGTCCGGGAGCAACGTCGTGAACCTCGCGACGCAGGATGGGAAGACGCTGCGCTTCGAGCTGGAACTGGAGAGCGGGATCAGGCTCGGCAAGTCCAAGCGCTAATCCGGTTCGCGCCCGCTCCGGCGGGCGCGCGACGAGCGCTGCGACGTCGCCTACCGGCGTCGCAGTGCTCGCCGACGGCGTGGAACGGGGTACATTCGTGCGGGGTGCAACGCCCGCCGATGCGGCGTGGCGCCACGGGAAATCGCTCCCCGCCCCCGCTCCCCGCCCACGCCGTCCCTCCCGGTTGCCCCGCTTGCCATGGATCGTCGCGAAATGCTCGGTGCGTTAGGCGGACTGGCCGCGGCGCGCACGCTGGACCTGCGCGCCCCCGTGGCACTCGCCGCGCCAGCGGATGCCGCCGTCCTCCCGCCACCGGGGGCTCCCTTTCCCCGCAAGGACGACTTCGTCATCGAGGAGGGGGTGACCTTCCTCAACGCGGCGTACACGCACCCCATCCCGCGTGTCTCGGTCGAGGCCGCGCGCCGCGCGGCCAGCTCGCGCGGGACGGCGCGCGCCACGATGGCCGTCCCCGACGCCGCCAATCGCCCCACGCCCAAGGCGCTCTTCGCGCAGCTCATCAACGCCAAGCCGACCGAGGTCGCGCACGTCTCCAGCACCTCCGCCGGCGAGAACTTCGTCGTGCGCGCGCTGGGGCTCGACCACCGGCGCGACGGCAACGTCGTCACCGACGGGCTGCACTTCGAGGGGGCGCTGATGCACCTCGACACGCTGCGCCAGCGCGGACTCGACGTGCGCGTCGTTCCGCCCACCGCCGACGCGCGCATCGACTTCCGCGACCTCGAACGCGTCGTCGACAACAGGACGCGCCTCGTCGAGATCTCGGCGGCGGCGATGTACAACGGCTTCCAGCACGACCTCAAGAAGGTCGCCGACCTCGCGCACGCGCACGGGGCCATGCTCTACGTCGACATCGTGCACGCCGCCGGCGCCGTCCCGATCGACGTGAAGGCGCTCGGCATCGACTTCGCCGCCTGTTCGTCGTTCAAGTGGCTGATGGGTGACTTCGGGCTCGGCTTCCTCTACGCGAGTGAAGCCGCACTGGAGAAGATCGAGCGACCGGTCGTCGGCTACTACCAGGCCTCCGACATCGAGCCGAACTATCCGCCGAACCTCCCCCGCGGGCGCTACGCACCGATCACCTACGGCTTCAACAAGACGGCGACCGGCTTCTTCGAGATGGGAGCACTGACCGGGAGCGCCGAGGTGATGATGGCGCTGCTGTCGTCGTCGCTGCAGTACGTGCTGTCGCTGGGGGTGGCGAACATCCAGGCGCATCGCGCGCCGATCATCGCCAGGCTGCAGCAGGAAGTCCCGCGCCTCGGCTTCACCGCCGTCACGCCGCCAGACGCAACGGGCCCCATCGTCACCTTCGCCAAGGCGGGGCTCGGCGACAGCAAGGTTCCGCAGAAGCTGGCGGCGGCGAAGGTCAATGTGCGCGTGGCGCAGCACTGGATGCGCATCTCTCCGTCCGTGTACAACGACGTGAACGATGCGGAGCGGTTGATCGAGGCGCTGCGGTGACGGTGATTGCGCGCGTCGCGCGTCTCTTCGCACGGCACACGGTACTCCGAGCGCTGGCGCTGTCGTGCGCGCTGGGCGCGTGGGCGGGCACTACGCCCGTGGGCGCGCAGCAGCCGGCGACACCACAGGATGGTGCGGCGCTGCGACTCGGCATCGTCGATTCCATCCAGTCGTCCGCGTTGGGCGAGTGGCGGAAGTACTTCATCTACGTCCCGCCGTCGTACGGCACGCCGACGCGCTTCGTGCGTCGCTACCCGGTGATGTACCTGCTCGATGGCGAGGTGTACTTCCAGTCGGCGACCGCGATGGTGCAGTTGCTGTCGACGGGAGAGAACGGCGCCTGGGTGCTGCCGGAGATGATCGTCGTCGCGATCCACAGCACCAACCGCCGCCGCGACTTCACGCCGACGCGCATCACGAAGGATCCGTACGGTCGTGACCTTCCGCCGGGGTGGGAGGTGACGGGTGGGAATGGGCGCTTTCTCGACTTCATGTCGAAGGAGCTCATCCCATTCATCGACCGACACTACAACACCGCGCCGTATCGCCTGTACGTCGGGCATTCGCTCGGCGGGTTGGCGGTGCTCAACGCGTTCTACACCGCGCCCGACATCTTCAACGCCTACGTCGCGATCGACCCCACGCTGTGGATGGACGACCAGCTGATGGTGCGGCGAGCGGCGGAGGTGGCGCGCCGCCCCGGGCCTGCGCAGCGCGCGCTCTTCATTGCCCAGGGGAACAACATCACGCCCTACGACACGGGAACGGCGATCAACCACCTGGCGCTGCTGCGCCTCCACAGCATCATCGACAGGGAACATCACGCGGGGTTGCGCTACGGCTACAAGTTCTATGAGCAAGAGGACCACGGGTCGATTCCGTTCGTGGCACAGTACGATGCGCTGCGCTGGCTCTTTGACGGCTTCGACCCGCATGTGCCGAGGGCGGCTGCCTTTCCGGGATTCCTCACCGAGCACGTCGAGCGACTGTCGGACCGCTGGGGCTACCGCGTGATACCGCCTGACGAGTTGACGCAGATGCTCGCCTTCATGTCGACCATGCCGCCGCAGGGGTTGGCGGCGCCGCGCGACGCGATGACGCGGGCGATGGGGACATGGGTGCGCGACACGGCGAATGGCCCGGATGATCATGAGGCGCCCAACGGCGAGACGGCGATCCTCACGTCGCTGGGCGATGGGTTCCACCTCGTCGAACGACTCGGCGGACCGGCGGGGGAGGCGATCGTCGCCCTCGACTGTCCGCGATCGTCGGCGCCGGTCACCACGCTTGCACCTGGCGAACGTCGCCGGTGTGTGGTGCAGGTGAACGGCGACAGCGTGATCTACACCGTGTATGCGGCGCGCGGGGGGCAGGTCGTCGCGCAGGAACGCGGGGTGATCACCACCACCGACGATGCCCGCACCATGCGCGACACCTTCACCAGCGTACGCGCCGACGGCCGCACCGAGCGGCGGCGGCACGTCTACTCCCGTCTGTACTGAACGCACGCTCACTCCACGGATGTCCTTTCACATCGAAGACCTGCTCACCGGCTACACCCAGGAGCACCTCTGCACGGATGGCCAGGGGGAGTCGCTCGGCGCGCTCGTGCACCGCGACGTCCTGGCCCCGCTGCTCAAGCTCCGCGAGGCGGCGTTCATGGAGGGGTTCGACCTGCGGCTGGAGAGCGGCTTCCGGTCGTTTGACCGGCAGCTCTCCATCTGGAACCGCAAGGTCGCGGGCGAGCTCCCCGTCCTCGACTCCAACGCGCAGCCGCTCGACATCACGCAGCTCGCGCCGCGCGACCTCGTCTTCTCCATCCTGCGCTGGTCGGCGCTCCCCGGTGCCTCGCGCCATCACTGGGGGACCGACATGGATATCGTGGATGCGGCCGCGACGCCGGCGGACTACGAGGTGCAGCTCATCCCGGCGGAAGTGGAGCGTGGGGGGATGCACGCGCCACTGCATGAGTGGCTCGACGAGCGCATGGCGACTGGCACGGCGTATGGCTTCTACCGACCTTTCGATCGCGACCGCGGCGGGGTGGCGCCGGAGCGCTGGCACCTGAGCCACGCCCCGCTCGCGTCGCAGTTCGCGCCGCTCCTCACCGTCGATGTCCTGCGCGAGACGGTGGCCCACGCCGGCCTCGCCCTCAAGGATGTCGTGCTCGAGCACCTCGACGAGATCTACACGCGCTTCGTGACCAACGTCTCGCCGCCGCCCGGGGGGAGTGGTGCCTAACGCCCCGCTCACGCTGCGCCCGCGCCCGCAGTGGGGGGCGCACAACGTCGCCCCCACCACCTACGGGCGCTCGGTCCTGGGGCTCCCGCTCGAGGTCTGGCGCCCGCGCGGGGCGTGCGAGCTCCTCGTCTTCTCGTCCATCCACGGTGAAGAGCCGGAGACGACGTACGCCCTGTCGCGTGCACTGCGCCAGCTTCCTGCCCCATCGGACCACGCGGCGGTCGTGCTGGCGGCCAACCCCGATGGCCTCGTCCGCGGAACGCGCGGCAACGCGCGCGGT
Source organism: Gemmatimonadaceae bacterium (assembly GCA_046327755.1). Taxonomy (GTDB): domain Bacteria; phylum Gemmatimonadota; class Gemmatimonadetes; order Gemmatimonadales; family Gemmatimonadaceae; genus SCN-70-22. The sequence goes on along the minus strand of JAXLXW010000021.1, from coordinate 35,964 downwards.
GTCGACCTCAATCGCAACTTCCCCACGTCCACCTGGCAGGCCGCACCGGTCACCTGCCGTTCGACGATCGAGGATCCGAGCGACGTGGTGCTCGGTACGGGTGAGCGACCGGGCTCCGAGCCCGAGGTCCAGGCGCTCCTTGCCCTCATCGCCGAGCTGCGTCCGCAGGTGGTGGTCGCGCTGCACGCGCCGCTGGCCTGCATCGATGACGCCAACGACTCGCCGTTAGGCAGGCGCCTCGCCGCGCGCACCGGGATGCCGCTCGTGCGCGACGTTGGCTATCCCACGCCGGGATCGTTCGGTTCGTGGGGGCTGGAGCACGGCGTCCCCGTCATCACCTACGAGTTCCCCCTTGCCGCCACCGAGGTCCTGATGCGCGACCACGTCCCGGTGCTCGTCGAACTCCTCACGGGGACGCTGCCGTGACGCTCAACTACATCTGGATCGCCTTCTTCCTCATCGCGCTCGTCGTGGGGTTGGTCAAGCTCATCGTCTTCGGCGACACGATGGTCTTCACCACGATGGTCCAGGCGACGTTCGACTCGGCGAAGACCGGGTTCGAGATCTCGTTGGGACTGACGGGGGTCCTGACGCTCTGGTTGGGGCTCATGAAGGTCGGGGAGAAGGGTGGCGCCATCGACGTGATGGCGAGGATCGTGCGCCCCTTCTTCCGCCGGCTCTTCCCCGAGGTCCCGCCCGATCATCCGGCGATCGGGTCGATCATCATGAACTTCGCCGCCAACATGCTGGGGCTCGACAACGCGGCGACGCCGCTCGGGCTCAAGGCGATGAACGAGCTGCAGGAGCTCAATCCCGAGAAGGACACGGCGACGAACGCGCAGATCATGTTCCTCGTCCTCAACACCTCGGGGCTGACGATCATCCCGATCAGCATCATGGTGTACCGGGCGCAGCTCGGCGCGGCGAATCCGTCGGACGTCTTCATCCCCATCCTCATCACCACGTACTTCGCCACGCTCGTCGCGCTCATCGCCACCGCGATCGTCCAGCGCATCAACCTCCTCGACCCCGTCGTCCTCGGCTACCTCGTCGCGGTGACCGGGCTCGTGGCGGCGGTGACGTGGTACTTCACCGGACTCCCGCAGGAGCAGGTGCAAGCCATCTCCAACGTCGTCGCCAACGTCATCCTGTACGGTGTCATCTCGTCGTTCCTCATCATGGCGCTGGTGAAGAAGGTCAACGCCTACGAGGCCTTCGTCGAAGGGGGGAAGGAGGGGTTCAACGTCGCGGTGCGCATCATTCCCTATCTCATCGCCGTACTCGTGGCGATCGGAGTGTTCCGCGCCTCGGGGACGCTCGACCTGATCGTGAAGGGGTTGAGCAACTTGCTCGAGGCGATGGGCTTCCGCAGCGACCTCGTCCCCGCGCTCCCCACGGCGCTCATGAAGCCGCTGAGTGGAAGCGGTGCCCGCGGGATGATGGTCGACGCGATGAAGACCTACGGCGCCGACTCCTTCGTCGGGCGCCTCGCCTCGACCTTCCAGGGGGCGACCGACACCACCTTCTACATCCTCGCCCTCTATTTCGGATCGGTCGGCGTGAAGAAGACGCGGAGTGCGGTCGCGCTCGGCCTCATCGCCGACCTCGCCGGCGTCGTCGCGGCGATCTTCGTCGCCTACCTCTTCTGGGGCTGAGCCCCCGCCATCTTCCTTGACCGTACCAGCTGCAACGCCGGACAACGGCCACGTCGTCACCGACATCGACCCTGCGTCGATCCATCGCATCCACCTCGTCGGCGTCGCCGGGACGGGGATGGGGGCCTTTGCCGGGATGCTCAAGGCGGCAGGCTACACCGTCACCGGGAGCGACGAGAACGTCTATCCCCCCATGAGTGATATGCTGCGCGCCTGGGGGATCGAGACCTACACGCCGTATGCGGCAGAGAACCTCGACCGGGCCCGCCCGGACCTCGTCATCATCGGGAACGTCATCCGCCGGGTGAATCCCGAGGCGACCGCGGTGCGCGAGCGCGGGATCCCGCAGATGTCGTTTCCCTCGGCGTTCGGCGCGCTCATCGCGGCAACGCGCCACTCCGTCGTCATTGCCGGGACGCACGGCAAGACGACCACCTCGGCGCTGATGGGGCACGTGCTCGCCGAGGCGGGGCTGGATCCCACGTTTCTCGTGGGCGGAGTGACGCTCAACTACGGCGGCAACTACCGGCTGGGGAAGGGGGCGCACGTCGTCGTCGAGGGGGACGAGTACGACACCGCGTACTGGGACAAGGGACCCAAGTTCCTGCACTATCGCCCGAAGACGGCGCTGCTGACGTCGGTCGAGTTCGACCATGCCGACATCTACCGCGACATGGCGCATTACGAGTCGGCGTTCGAGAAGCTGGGGGCGGTGCTCCCCGCCGACGGCTGGCTCGGCGTCGCTGCGTCGTACCCCGGGGCGGTCGCCCTCGCGCGGCGCAGCACCCGCGCGCGCGTGCAGACGTATGCGTGGGATCGCGAGGCCGACTTCCGCGGGCACGATGCGCGCTTCTCGGAGGACGGGACGCGCTTCACCATCGACGCCCCCGAGGGCGAGTCGGTCGAGCTCCTCCTCCCGATGACCGGCTACCACAACCTGGAGAACGCGACCGGCGTCTACGCGGCGGCGCGCTCGTTAGGGCTCACGCCGGCGGCGATCGCACAGGGGTTCGCGACGTTCCGCGGCGTGAAGCGGCGGCAGGAACCACGCGGAGAAGTGGGCGGCGTGCTGGTGATCGACGACTTCGCGCACCACCCCACCGCGGTGCGCGAGACGATCCTCGCCCTGCGCCAGCGCTATCCCACGCGCCGGCTGTGGGCGGTCTTCGAGCCGCGCTCGAACACGTCGCGCCGCAACATCCACCAGGTGGAGTACTCCGAGGCATTCGACCAGGCCAACGTCGTCTCGATTCGCCTCCCCGAGCCGCACGACAAGGTACCGGCGGACCAGCAGCTCGATGTGCCGGCGATCGTGCGGGCGATCGCGGCGCGGGGGATCGAGGCGCATGCGGATGCAGATCCGGAGGTGCTGGTGCGGCAGGTGGTGGAGGGGGCGAGGGCGGGGGATGTGGTGCTGGTGATGAGTAATGGGGCGTTTGGAGGGTTCATTCCGCGGGTGCTGGAGGGGTTGAGCGGGCGGGTGTAGGGAAAGGGCAACGGCAACTGCAACTGCAACGGCAACTGCGGCTCACACGAAGACACGAAGGCACGAAAGGGTGGGAGTAGGAGCCCTCGTCTTGTCGTCTTCTCGTTCTCTCGTTCTCTCGTTCTCTCGACATTGACGCACGTTACGATCGACAACGAAGGACTTGCGCTCGCGGCCACTGTGACGGGGACGCCGTCGGATCCGGCGGTGCTGTTCCTGCATGGCATCACGATGGCGCGCGACGCGTGGGATGAGATTGCGCACCGATTGGCCGACCGCTTTCACGTGTGGACGGTCGACTTCCGCGGGCATGGTCACTCCGCGCGCGCCATGGACTATCGCGTGTCGGGGTATGTCTCGGATGCGTCGCGCGTGCTTGACGCCATCGGGCGCCCCGCGGTGGTGGTGGGGCACTCGTTGGGGGGCGTCGTCGCGGGAGTGCTCGCGCAGCGCGGCGACCCTCGCCTGCACGCCGCGCTCCTGGTCGATCCGCCGTGGTACTTCGGTGTCGCGGAGGAGTATCAGCGTACCGTCTTCCCCTCGCGTTTCGCGCTCCTCTTCGGTTTGCTGGAGAAGCTGCGGGCCGAGCACGCGCCGTTGGAGACGTATGTGACCTATGTCGGGAACATGCCGCACCCCGCTGGGGGCGTACTGCGAGACCACGTGGGGTATCGTCACCTGCTGAGCCACGCCTCGGCGCTGCAGCGGCTCGATCTCGCCTGCTGGCCGCACGACACGGCGGCGATGTTCGATGGGGTCGATCCGTCGCACCCTTTTCGCGCACCGATCACCGTGATTCGCGCCGACGAGCGATTCGGCGCGGCGCTGCTCCCTGATCAGTCGGAGCGCATGCGGGCGATCAATCCCGACGTCGAGGAACTCTACTACGAGGGGGCGGAGCACATCATGCACCGGTCGCATCGCTTCGCAGGGCGCTTCGCCGCCGACGTCGAGCGCTTCGTGCAACGATGGGCGAGGTGAGCGCGGCGCGAGGGTGAGCGCGGCCGCACAGGGGCGCGGTGTCGCCGCCAGCGTTGCGACTGGCGGATGGCTCGCCTCGCGATAGAGTAGAGGATATGGCGAAACACCCTCGATCTCGGCGGCGCCCGCGCCTGGCGCTCGCCCTGTGCCTGGCCGCGAGCGCCCTCGCGTGCGGGCGCCCCGCGCACGTTGCGACTGGCGGATCGCCGGCTCCCGCCGCGCTCAACTGGAACGGCGAAGACCTGACGCATGTCACGGCGCTCAGGGCGACCGGGCTCTCCGTCACGACGCCCCACGCGGTGCTGTGGGCGCCGCGCGACTCGATCTCGCTGGACTCGCTGCGCGCCGTGGCGCAGCGCGTCGATGCCGGGATCGTTGCCCTGCGGCGGCTCATCGGCGGGCCGTACGCCTGGCAGCGCCTGGGAGAACGTCCGATCGACTACTATCTCGTCCCCTCGCGTGTCATCTCCCACGCCTCGGGACGGGGGGCGGTCTTCATCTCCGTGTGGCGAGTGCACACGGGCGTGGCACCGTTCCTTCATGAGGGGCTGCACGAGCTGCTGGAGCCGACCCGCCCCTTCATGCCGTGGGAGTATGCCGACTCGGCGACCCAGCAACGGGTGGCGGCCGATCAGCCGCTCTGGTTCCTCGAGGGGCTCCCCGACCACCTGGCGCAGCTCGGGGCGGCAGACGCCGGCGTGCACGAGGGCGACGTCTTCGGCGCCGGCGATTCGCGCGCGGTCGACCAGGCCTGCGCCAACCGGCTGGCCAAGTCGCCACATCGGCAGGCGATCATCGACGCCATCGGCCGCCCCGGGCGCCCTCGTCCGCTCTTCACCACCGAGCGCACCGAGTGGGCGCCGATCTTCTACCCCTGCAGTCGATCGTTGGTGAAGCACCTGGTGGCGACACTCGGGGTACCACGCACCGTCGCGCTGATGCCGGCCATGCAGCGCGGCGAGTTCGAGGCGGCGATCGAGCGCGAGGCGGGACGGACGCTGGAGGCGATGCGGGAAGAGTGGATGGCGGCCCTGCGGATTGGGGGGGCGAGATAGGCAGAGGCCCGACCGGCGTGAAGCGGTAGCGGACGTCGCGGTTCATGGCGATGCCATCCGGTCGGCGCCGTCATCGTCATGGGTGCGAGGGATCGGTTTGACGCCGCGCGGTTCAGCGGGCAAGTTCGGCGCGCTCGCCCCGCGTGCCCTCGGCCGCCCTTGCCCGCCCGTCCCCGACTGACTGCGTCCTCCCATGCCTCGTCGCACCTTCCACCGCGCGTCGTCCGTCCTCGCGCTCTCGTTCCTCGGCGCCACCGCCCTCCTCGCCCAGCCCGCGCCTAACAAGCGCATCCTCGAGGTCATCAACCGGCCGGAGTTCGCGCATGCGCACTTCGGGCTCGAGATCTACGACATCGCGGCGAAGAAGGTCGTGGCGTCGTACAACGGCGAGCACCTCTTTGTCCCCGGCTCGACCACCAAGGTCGTGACGATGGCGACGGCGATGCAGGCGCTGGGCGCCGATCATCGCTTCCGGACGCGCGTGTATCGCACGGGGCCGATCGCCAACGGGATCGTGCAGGGGGACCTGGTCCTCGTCGCCTCGGGGGATCCCAACATCTCCGGGCGCGTGCGCGACGGGCGCTACGCCTTCATCGACCAGGATCACTCGTATGGCGGGATGCCGCTGCCCAGCGATCCGCTCACCACGCTGCGCGAGATGGCGCAGCAGGTGGCGTCGAAGGGGATCAAGGGGCTCACCGGGCAGGTGATCGTCGACGCCTCGCTCTTCGAGGAAGGGGACCGCGAGCTGGGGACGCGCATCGTCATGTCGCCGATGGTCGTGAACGACAACGTCGTCGACATCGTCGTCACGCCGGGGGCGCGGGCCGGAGATCCGGTGAAGATCGATGTCTCACCCAGGACGTCGCTGCTCACGGTGCAGGCGTATCTCACGACGGGCGACTCGGCGGGCGGTGAGCGCGTGCGCTTCACCGAGGACAGCACCAACAAGGACCGGCGCTTCCTGGTGGCGAGCGGCACGATCCCGGTCGGGCCGGCGATGAACATGCGCTGGGCCGTCCCGTCGCCGGCGCGCTATGGCGAGATCACCTTCGCCGAGGTGCTCACCGACGCCGGGGTGCGTGCCATTCCGCGCCTGGCCTCGCGCCCGGTCGACGCGGCGGCGCTCAAGGCTCGTTATGCCGATTCGCTCCTCGTCGCCGAGCACACCTCGCTCGACCTGGCGAAGGAGGCGGTGGTCCTCCTCAAGACGTCGCAGAACCTGCACGCATCGAACTTCCCGTTCGTCGTCGGGGCGCTCAAGGGCGATGGGCGAAAGGGCGGCTTCGACATCGCGCGCGAGTGGCTCACCAGCGAGGGGCTCGACCTCGATGGCGCGGTGCAAGGCGACGGCGCCGGCGGCGACGCCTTCTTCACCCCGCGCTTCATGACGCGCCTCCTGGCCAAGGTGTGGGAGAAGCCGTGGGCACACGACTTCAAGATGGCGATGCCCAACCTCGGGAAGGACGGGACGCTGGCCAAGATCCAGGTCAACGCGCCCGGGGCGGGGAAGGTCTGGGCCAAGACAGGGACTTATGGCTCCTACGATCCGCTCAATCGCCGCCAGCTCATCCATGGCAAGGGGCTCGCCGGCTACTTCACGTCGAAGAGCGGGCGCGAGATGGCGATCGCCGTCTACGTGAACAACGTCGCCGTGGCCAAGGGCGACCCGGCGATCGTGGCCGGTCAGGCGTTAGGCGAGATTGCGTCGTTGGCGTGGGAGACGGTGAAGTAGCAACCCGCGCGGGTGCCGGGCGCCGACCGCGGCGCCCGGGCCGCAGGCTTAGGGTGAGCAAACTCTAAGATTTCCAAGCAAGACAGCGCGGCCTATTGCTTCACCTATCCAAATGCTGCATCGTACGCCTCCCCTTTCGGTGAGGCGTACGGCAATGCACGCCGCTCACTCACGGCACGCGCGATTCTCCTTCCCAATCGCGCGCCCCATGATCTCCCGGCTTTCCCTCCTTATCATTGGTGCGCTGCTTACGTCGGCGAGCGTCGCGCACGCACAGGCGGGCGTCCAAGCGCGCGTCCAGGCGAGCGCCAAGCTCACCCCTGAGCTCACCAAGGTCCGCGCCGGGCTCGACAAGTATCGCGACCCCGTCATGGCGATCCACGACGGCTACATGTCGCTCCTGGGCTGCATCGAGTATCCGCAGGGCGCCGCGGAAGGGACGATGAAGTACGTCCCGGGTGGCATGGGGGTGCACTTCCTCAACCCCGCCGCTGTGGGCCCCGCGCTCGATCCAGCGAAGCCGCAGGTCCTCATCTATGAACCAACGGGTGACAAGCTCACGCTCGTCGCCGCCGAGTGGTTCATGCCCGCGCAACTCGCCGCCAAGGGCGCGCCATCCATCTTCGGCAAGCAGCTCGAAGGGCCCATGGAGGGACACAAGCCGCTGATGCCGACGGAGCTGCACCACTACGACCTGCACGTCTGGCTCTGGAAGGACAACCCGGCCGGCGTCTTCTCACCAACGAACCCGGCGTTGAAGTGCCCCAAGGGGGCATACTCGTTCGCCGAGGGGGCGCCGAAGATGGTGGGGCACGGCAACCACTGACCGTCCCCCGGCGTGCCTAACGGCTGACGATCACCGGCGCGCGGGCGTCCACCGCTCGCGCGCCACCAGCCGCCCGCTCCCCGCGGCGCCGACCACCTTCCCGTCCGCCACCACCACCTCGCCGCGCCGCAGCACCGTCATCGGCCACCCCGTCACGCGCCACCCTTCGTACGGCGAGTAGTCCGACTTGCCGTAATCGTTGGCGGCGAGCACCGGCGCCGTGCGCGCCGGATCCCAGATGGCGATGTCGGCATCGGCGCCGGCGCGGATCACTCCCTTCTTCCCGTACAGCCCGAAGATCTTCGCCGCGTTGGTGGAGGTGGTCGCCACGAAGCGCGTGAGCGAGAGCTTCCGCTTCCCGACGCCTTCGGAGAAGTACATCGGGAGCATCCACTGCAGGTCGCTCGCCCCGGGGCGCACGCGGGCGATGGAGAGTGCGGGATCCATCTTCTGCTCGCGCGTCCACGGCGCATGATCGGTCGCCAGGACGTCGATGCTCCCGTCGATGAGCCCGCGGAACATCGCGTCGACGTCGGGGCGCGGGCGAAGCGGTGGCTGCCCGACAAACAGTTGGTAGTCCGGGCCGCGCAGCTTCGATTCGTCCAGGTGGATGAAGAGCGGGCGCGTTTCGAGATAGAGCGGGCGCCCCATCGCCCGCACCGGGCGACAGGCCTCGAGCGCGCGCGCCGCCGACATGTGCACGAGGTACACCGGCGCGGCGGTGTCCTCGCATAACGAGGCGGCCTGTTGCGTCGCCGAGATCTCGGCGATGACCGGGCGTGACTCGATGTAATGCTCCAGCGACGTCTTCCCCTGCGCCGTGAGTCGCCGCACCGCGGCATCGAGGAGCACGCCATCCTCGCAGTGGATCATGGTGACGATCCCCGCATCGCGCGCGACCTCGAGGATGCGCACCACCTCGGCCACGTGCGTGCTGAAGTCCGAGTCCGCCATGAACAGCTTGATGCTCGGTTGCCCGCGCTCGGCGATGGTCGGGATTGCGGCGATGGTCTCCGGCGTCGGCGGCCAGGGAAACGAGTGCAGGAAGATGTCGGCGATCGCGTCGCGTTTGATCTCCTGCTCGTGCCGGTCGAGCGCCGCGAGGAGCGACTCCTTCTCGTTGGGAAGGGAGAACGTCCCCACCGTCGTGATCCCGCCGGCAAGCGCCGCCTGCGTCCCGCTGGTGAGGTCGTCGGCGAACGTCGGGTGCAGGTGCGTGTGCGGGTCGATCCCGCCGGGCATGAGGAGCATTCCGCGCGCCTCGATCACCCGCGCGCCGGGGCCGGGGGCGAGGCGCGGCCCCACCTCGGCGATCGTCTCGCCCATGACGCGGACGTCGGCCGTGACGACGCCGTCGGCGTTCACCACGCGGCCGCCGCGGATCAGGAGTTCGTCGGCGTTAGGCATCGGCGCGTGAAGCGCGCGAGCCAGCTGCGGGAAGCCCCCGGTCACGGCGCTGGCGGCGCTGGCGGCGGCGACGGTGCGCAGGAGCGTACGGCGGCTGATGTCGTAGGTCACGGTATGGGCATGGGCGAACAGGGGCGCGCACGGCGTCAGGCGACGCGCTTACAGCGGCAACCAGTAACTCACCTTCACGAGGAACGTGTTGTCCGTCGGCGCGCGCAGCAAGGCTGCCCAGTCGCGCGACATCGCAAAGTCGCCCCGCACCACGTCGCTCCGCTGCCGCCGTTGCCAGACCAGGAAGATCGCCGATCCCGGGCGATACTCCCACCGGATCACCGCGTTGCCGATCAGCGAGCGGACGTTGAAGTCTTGCTCGCTGATGGAATGGTCGGCGACGCCGTCGCCATTCAGGTCGAACCAGCGGACGTCATCGCCGTCCACGCACGTGCGCCCTCCCTGGCAGCGCGTCACGCCGTCGACCGTCGTCGCCCGCCCTTCGCCGAAGCGCGTGAAGTCGAACGTCCCCGGCGCCGACAGCTGCTTGTAGTTGGAGTAGTCTCCCGACGACAGCAGCGGCTGCGCGAACAGCTGGAACGAGAGCGTCGGCGAGAAGGCGGCGTTCACGCGCGTGGGGAGCGCCAGTTCGCGGCGCGCCACGTTGCCGAAGAAGTAGCGCCCCCCGAGCGTCGGCGCGTAGCCCGGCTCCTCGAGCTGCCCCACGTACTGCGCGCCGATGGTCGAGCGCGTGAAGCGCGGCTCCACCTCCACCTCGAGGCGCGACGACGGGCGCACGTTGATCTCGAGTCCGGCCTGCATCTCGTTCCCGCTCCCCATCGCCCCGCGCCGCACGTACAGGGAGGGCTCGAGGGCGAGTCGTGCGCGTTGGTCGGTCTGCAGCGAGAGGCGCAGGTCTCCCCAGCGTGGTTGCAGCATCAGCGGACCGCCGCGCGTCCCGCTCCGGTCCATCGTCTCGGGGTGCCACTGCGCATTGCTCTCGAGGCGCCAGAAGTTGGTGAACTCGATCGTCGAGTTCACCCCCACCGACCCCGCCACGTGCGCGCGCCCCCACGCGTCGCGGGAGAAGCGCCCCGCCACCGCGTCGTGACTCCAATTATGGAAAGTCGACAGCGACACGTTGTACGAGCGATACCAGCGCCCGGGGGTGATCTCGCGGTACTGGACGCGCGCCCCGCCGTCCAGCACCTCCTGCCGCGTGCTGAAGCCCACGTCGTTGATCTCGAATCCCGGCGACACCTCGGCGGCCCACACCGATCCGGTCCAGTGATCGCCGCGCCGCTTCTCCAGCGTCATGCGCCAGTCGTAGCCCGACATCGCGCGCGCCGACGAGTCGACGCCGGGGCCGCGATAGTCGGGGCGCTGGAAGAAGTGGTTGCTCGCCCGCTGCAGTCGGATCATCGCCACCGAGTCGCCGCGCACATGGCTCCCGGCGAAGTAGCCAAAGAAGCCCCACATGCGATTCCCCCACTGGTGCTCCCAGTCGATCCCGCCGTTGAATGCGGTCTCGGGGAGGAAGTCGAAGGAGGCGTCGCCGGGGAGCGAACGCTGCAGCCCCGTCCCGATCACGCCGATGGTCGACGCGCCGCCATTGAAGTCCTGACGCAGCCGCACCACGCCGTACTGGGCGCGCGGCTCGACCATGAACGGACGTTCGGGCTCGTTCTCCGACAGGAAGGCGCGTCCGTCGGCCTGCTGCGTCATCGCGACCAGCGCCCCTAACGAGAGCCCGCGCTGCGTGCGCCCGGTGAGCTTGGCGGCGCCGAGGATGTTGGCCGAGGCGGGGACGTCGGCGAAGAGCGCCGCATCCGGGGCGCCACCGCGCGGGGCGCGCCCCATGCGGCGCGAGTAGTACAGCCGGTTGCGCCCGCCGGAGAGCGAGAAGTCGAAGATCTTCGCGTCCTCGACGAAGAAGGGGCGGCGCTCCTCGAAGAACTGCTCGAAGGCGGTGAGGTTGATGACCGCGGGATCGGCTTCGACCTGCCCGAAGTCGGGGTTGATCGTCGCGTCGAGGGTGAAGGCTCCCCCCAACCCGACGCGGACGTCGCTCCCCACGCGCGACGAGCCGTCGCGCCCCGTGCGGAACGGGTTCCCCGCCTCCGCCGTCCCGCGGAAGACCGAGCCTAACGCGTACGGGCGCAGCTCCAGCCGCCGCGCGCTCTTCACCCGAACCCCCAGCAGGTCGCCGAACTGCGAGACGAGCCCGCGCTGCAGCCGCGAGACGAGGGCGAAGTGCGACTCCTCGTTGGAGCGCACGCGCCGCCGGGCGAAGTTCACCCCCCACGCCTGCTCCCCATCGACCTCGCGAAAGCGCAGCTGCGACAGCGGGATGCGCATCTCCACCGTCCAGCCGAGCGAGTCGAAGGCGACGACGGACGTCCAGACCGCGTCCCAGGTGCGGTCGCGCTCGTTGTCGTCGAAGACGTACTCGTCGCGCTGCACGTTGGCCGCGCTCACGCGGAAGATGAAGCCGGTGCGCTTGTCGTGGTTGGAGTCGAAGGCGACCTCGAAGTAGTCGGCCTGCGCGTCCTGGTCGCGCCTGACGAGCTGGCGCGCGATGGTCTGCGGCTCGTGGTCGAACATCCGCGCCGCGACCCAGACCGCCGTCTCGTCGATCAGGACGCGCACCTCGGTGCGATCCTGCACCGGCCCCCCTTCCACCGGGTAGCGCTGCACGAAGTCCGAAGCGACCGGCGCCCCACTCCACGCCACGTCGTCGATCCGCCCGTCGAGGACGATGGCGCCGGCGCGCGCTGCCACGCGGAGCGAGCGGCGCGCCGTTGCGCGCGACGCAGCGGCCGTCGCGGGGGCGGCCTCCTCCTGCGCCCGAACCGCGGGAGGCGCCAGGAGCGAGCAAGCGAACGTCGCCGCGAACACGGCGAGGAGAGAACGGGCCACGGGGGGATGACCTGTGAGGGCGAGCGAATGGTGGGGCGAACGGCGCGCCCAGACCTGAACTACGCACCAGGACCGGGGGACGTTCACCCTCCTTCTCCGCGGCACCGCAAGGTGGGAGGGGGGCGGTCGCGACAGCTGGCGCGCCGCCACGTCCCGTGCTATCACACGTGGAGGCGCCCCTTTCCCCCGCACTGCCATGCCCCGTCGCATCTGCCGCCTCACCGTCGCCGGGAGTCGCCGGTTCGTCACGGTGGGGGTCGCCGTCTTCGTGGCGGCGTGTTCCATCTCGCGCCAGCGAGAGGTCGAGATCGGCGCCGTCTACGCCAAGCAGATCGACGCCGAGCTCCCGGTGGTGCGTGACGCCGCGATCACCAACTATCTGCAGCGGCTGGGCGATTCGCTCGCCACCATCGCCGACACGCGCGGGCTCACCTGGCACTTCGCCCTCATCAACTGGAGCGACGTGAACGCCTTCGCCCTCCCCGGCGGATGGGTCTACGTGACGCGCGGGCTCGTGGCGCGCGCCGATTCCATGGAGATGCTGGCCGGGGTGCTGGGGCACGAGATCTCCCACGTCACGCGCCGGCACGCCGTGAAGCAGGCCGAGAAGGCGCAGAAGGCGAACGTGGGCGTGTCGATCGCCTGCGTCCTCACCGGGGCGTGCGAGCACGTGCTGACGCAGATCGGGATCGAGGTCACCGGGCAGGCGGTCTTCGCCAAGTACTCGCGCGACGACGAGAAGGAGGCCGACGAGGATGGGGTGCGCCTCGTCATCCGCGCCGGCATCTCACCGCTTGGGGTGCCGCGCATGCTGCAGAAGCTCCTCGACGAGCGAAAGACGCAGCCCGGCGGGGTCGACGCCTGGTTCCGCTCGCATCCGTACGAGGAGGAGCGCATCGCCTACACGAAGCTCCTCATCGACCGGCAGTTCAAGGACCGGCCGAACGCCTTGCCGCTGCTCACGCGCGACACGCCGCTCTTTCGCGAATTCCGCGACCGCGTGGGGAAGCTGCCGCCGGCGCAAAAGGCGAAGTAGGTTCTCGATATCGGGCACTGGTTAGGGGACGGACCGGACAACCGTGGGAGGGGAGGGCGCATGCGGGAGTCGATCGGACGGTGCGAGTGGATGGTGATCCTGACCGCGATCGCGATGCAGGCGTCGCTGGAGCCGGCGATCGCCGGCGCGCAGCCCCCGCTGCGTACGCTCCCCAAGGCCGACGCCGAACATCGCGAGCCGTTCACCGCCATCAGCGGACTCCGCGAGCTGGGCGACGGGCGCGTGATCGTGGCCGACATGCGCGACCGGACGTTGCAGCTGATCGACCTGTCGCGCGGGACCGCGACACCGGTGGGGCGACAGGGGGCTGGGCCTGGAGAGTGGGGGACCGCGACGGTGCTCTACGCCCTGCCGGGCGACACGACGATGATGATCGACGTCGCCAACGGGCGGCTCTTCCTCGCCGGTCCTGACGGGAAGCCGGCCCCCCCGGTGCGCATGGCGGAGGATAGCCCGCTCTTCTGGTCGCAGCTGAACGGCGTCGACGCCGCGGGGCGCCTCCTCCTGGTGAAGTCGCGCGCGCCCGCCAAGCCGACCGACGCGAGCGTCGGCATCGCCGACGTGATGCGACTCGACCGGCGCACCGGGCGCGTGGACACGGTGGCGACGCTCGCCGAGCCGAGGGGGGAGCAGACTGCGGCCCGCATGATCGAGGGCGGGATGATGCAGCTGGTGACGAACCTCCCCTTTGCCGCGCGCGACCTGGCCGCGATTGCGCCTGACGGACGCATTGCCATCGTGCGCAGCGCGCCGTACCGCGTGGAGTGGATCGCCCCCGACGGGAGGCGTCGCGAGGGGGCGGTGGCCGAAGCGCCCCATGTGCGCATCACGCCGGCCGAGAAGACGGACTTCGCGCGCAACTCCATCCGCCCCGGGGCGATCCTCATCCGCGGCGCGCCGGCACCGTCATCGCCCAGGGGGGCGACCGGCGCCGCTCCCCGTCCGCGCGCCCCCGCCATGTCAAAGCTGGATATCGAGAAGATCTTCACCCCCGACCAGCAGTGGCCCGAGGTGAAGCCCCCCTTCCTCGACGCCGCGGTGCGTGTGGCCCCTGACGGTAATGTCTGGGTGCTGCGCACGCGCGCCTGGGACGATTCCATCCCGACCTTCGACGTCTTCGATGCCGCCGGGCGTGTGGTCGAGCGCGTCGCACTCCCCAAACGCACGAAGCTGGTAGGATTCGGGAAGGGGACCGTGTACCTGGCGCGTACCGATGAAGATGACCTGGTCTGGCTGCAGCGGGTGCGGCGGTAGCGCGGAGGCGTGACGCGCGTGTGGCCATCCTCGCGCGCAAGTGTCCACGCTGAGCGCCCTCTTCCCGCGCCGGCGCCGCGCTCCCACATTCTGCCCCTCGTCACGGACCGGCGTACGCCCGGTCGATCACGACTCCCCCTCCCGAGGTGCCGCATGCGAGCATTGAAGTGGCGTGCAGTCATGGGTTCGAGTGCAATGGTGGTGCTGGCCGGCGCGTGCATGGATGCGCCGACCGCGGTGCGCACGCCGACGACACCTTCCCTGGCATCGAGTCAGGGCGTCACCTCGTTCGTGGTCGGCGGCGCTGGAGGCTCGTTGCCGGCATCGCTTGCGGCCGACGTTGCCGCGCTCGGCGGGACGGTGTCGTCGACGCTCCCCGAGGTGGGGATCGCCGTCGTGCAGTTGTCGCGCGCCGATGCGCGCGAGGCGCTGCAGCGCCTCAAGGGGATCAGCGACGTCGCTGCCGACGTCGTCACGCAGTGGCAGGATCCGAATCCGCGCACGGAATACATCGAGGAGTCCAATGTGAATGTCGGCGCGTCGGGCGTCGGCGACCTCGAGTCGTTTCGCCCCATCCAGTGGGCCCCTGACGCGGTCAACGCACCGGCCGCGTGGAACGCGGGGTACCTCGGCGCCGGTGCACGCGTGGCGATCCTCGACGGCGGCATTCATGCGGCGCACGTCGACATTGCCCCGAACCTCGATGCCGCGCACTCGACGTCGTTCGTCCCCGGCTTCGCCTTCAACCAGGATGTCGGCACGTCCTGGCACGGGACGCACGTCGCAGGGATCGTTGCCGCTGCGGCTAACAACATCGGGACGGTTGGCATCGCACCGCGCGCCACCATCATCGGCGTCAAGGTGCTGCATAACGGCTCCGGCGCCTTCTCGTGGATCCTGAGCGGGATGCTCTACGCCGCGACGCCCGTCGCCAGCGGCGGGGCGGGGGCCAACATCATCAACATGAGCCTCGGCGCCGGCTTCGACCGCCAGGGGAAGGACGCCGCGCAGCTGGCCAACCTCGTCTCGCGCGTCGCCATGTGGGCGCGCCGGCAGGGAGTCCTCGTCGTTGCGGCTGCCGGGAACAGCGGCGTCGACCTCGATCACACCAACAACGCCGTCTTCATCCCGGCGCAGTCGGCCGGCGTCGTCTCGGTGTCGGCGACGGGTCCCGAAGGGTGGGCGCTTGGTGCGACGAACTTCGATCGCCCGGCCTCGTACACCAACTACGGTCAGTCGGCCATCTCGTTCGCCGGCCCGGGCGGCGACTTTGCCCTCCCGGGGAACGCGAACTGCGCGAAGCCGCGCAACCCGTCGGGCGTCGTGGTCGTCCCGTGCTGGGTCTTCGATATGGTCATGTCGACGTGCCGCGGGAGCGGCGCCAGCACCACCACCTACTGCTGGATGGCCGGGACGAGCATGGCCTCGCCGGTCGTGGCTGGCGTGGCCGCGCTCGTGGTCGGGAAGAACGGGCCGATGCAGCCGGCACAGCTCGAGGCGATCCTTCGCGCCTCGGCTGACGATCTTGGCAAGCCGGGCAACGACGACTTCTACGGGGCGGGACGCGTGAACGCGGGACGCGCCGTGCAATGACCTTCGACCGGCGCGCCGCTGCCTGACGAGTGACGGCGCACGAGCATGAACGAGACGGGGGCCGGCGATCGCGCCGGCCCCCGCTTTGTCATCGCTGCACCACCGGATTCCGCAACACCCCGACCCCCTCCACCTCCACCTCGATCACGTCGCCCGGCTTGAACGCCTTGGTCGTCCCCGGCGTCCCCGAGTAGATCACGTCCCCCGGCTTGAGCGTCACGTAGTGCGACACGTAGCTCACGATCTCTGCGACGTTGAAGATCAGGTCCTTCGTGCGCTGCGACTGTACCACCTCGCCGTTCACGCGCGTCTGCAGCAGGAGGTCGTCGTAGTTCAACCCGGACACGATCACCGGCCCCAGCGGGCCGAAGGTGTCCGACGCCTTGGCGCGGAACCACTGCAGGTCGTTCTTCTGCCAATCGCGCTCGCTCACGTCGTTTCCGGCGGTGATGCCGAAGACATAGTCCTTCGCCGATTCCTTCGACACGCGCGATGCCTCCTTCCCGATCACGATCACCATCTCCCCCTCGTAATGCGTGTTCCTTGCATCTGGCGGGAGGACGATCGTGTCGCCCGTGGCGATGATCGACGTGGGGAGCTTGGCGAAAAGCCCCGGGTACGCCGCCGAGGGGCGCTCGCCCAGGTGGCTCTTGTAGTTGAGTCCCACCGCGATGACCTTCGATGGCACCACGGGGGCGAGGAGCTTCACGTTGGCGAGCTTGAGGCGCTTCCCCGTCGGGGTGCGCGCACCGAACAGGTCGCCGCGCAGTTCGCGCACCGACTCTCCGTCGAGGATGCCGTAGGCGGTGGTGGTGCCGGTGGTGTAGCGGATGTACTTCACGGGGGCGCCGCCGCCCTGCGCGTTCAACGACGGTGCGATGAACAGGAGTGCGGATGTGGCGGCCAGGAGTGGCGCGGCGATACGGTGCGTGCGGCGCATGATACGACGGGTTGGGGGATGGGGCGCGCTGACGCCCCTACAATCCCGCCCCCGGCACTCTCCGGCAAGTCGCTGAGTGGCTGGGGCGCTCGCCGTCGCTACCGCAGCCCCCAGCGCACCCCCACCGACATCGACGCAAACCGCCACGTCCCGCTCGTCGCCACCCCCTCCGGCGCGAACGGCGCATCGTACGCCTCCACCTCGGCGTACAGCGAGCGCGCGGGGCCCATCGCCAGCGCGCCGTACCCCCAGAAGCGCAGCGCGCGCGTCCACGCGCCGACCTTCGCCCCCTGCGCCGCCACACGCTGCGCCCCGCCTCCCACGTCCGCCGCGAACGACAGCGCCCCCTCGCCCGATGTCTCCACGTACACGCCACTCTCGATCGTCTCGGCGCGGCGCGGGGCGAAGTAGCCGGCGGCCGAGGCGCGCTGGAAGCCCATGATGCGGTACTGCCCGGAGAGCTGCAGCTGCGCGCCTAACGGGAGAACGAGTGCACCGTCCGCCCCGTAGCGCGCGTTGGCCGCCTCCCCGCTGGCGCTCATCGCCCCGTAGCGCCCCGTCCCGCGCAACCGGAACCACCCGGCCGGGAGGTCGAGCGTCGCCCGCCCCTCGGTGCGCGCCACGCGGTTGGTGACCAGGATGGGCGCCGTGCCTAACGCCAGCCGCTGGGCGCGCAGCTCCAGCGACGGGCCGTTGCGCGGGGCGCGCAGGCGCAGGCGTCCGTCGAACTGCGGCGTGGTCCACGCGGCACCGGCACCGCCAACGGAGCCGGCACCGGCACCGACACCTGTGCCGCCCGGCGCGGCAAGCCGCACCGCCCCCGCCTGCACGTCGAGTCGCGTGCCGGGCGACGGGCGCGATGACAGGCGACCGTAGGCCGCCTCTCCGCTCGACGACACGGTGCCGTCACCGATGGTGAGGTGCTCGGCGCCGGCCCCGAGCCGCGTGCCGTCGGCGATCATCACGTCGGCGAAGGCGCCGATGCGCGCGGCGCGGTTCCCGTCCGAGTCGCGCTGGTAGCCGCCTAACGGCTCCACGGCGGGCGCGGCGAGTGCGCGCGCCCAGGCGCGGCGTTCGCCGGCCCCCTGCACCCCGCCCAGCTGCTCGGCGCGCCCAAAGGCGCGCTCCGCCTGCTGCGGACGGCCGCTGCGCAGCGCCGCGCGCCCCAGAAGGTCCCACGCGTCGGCGTCGTTGGCGTGGCGCGCCGTCCAGCGCGTGAGCTCCGTCGCGGCATCGCCCGGACGCCCGGCCCGCTGGTGCAGGCGCGCACGCCCGATGGCGACGTCACGCTCGTCAGGCGCAATGGCGGCGGCGTGGTCGTAGGCGGCGAGCGCCTCGTCGTACTGGGCGAGGCGCCCCAGCGCGTCGCCCTGCGCCATGAAGCCCCACGCATCGCGCGGCTGCATGGCCACGTAGCGCGTGTACAGGGCGAGCTGCTCGCGCGGCGTGTCGGCGAGCTGCGCCAGGCGGAAGACGGCGCGCGAGAGCGACGAGTCGCGGGCCAGCGCTTCCATATAAAGGCGGCGCGCCGTGCCCCGGTCGTCGTTGGCGAACGCCGAGTCGGCGCGGGCAATGAGGGAGGGCGGTGGCGCGACGCGCTGCGGCGGCGGCGCCGATTGCGTGGGAGGTTGTTGTGCGGGAGGCTGCTGCGAGCGAGGTGGCGTACGCCGCACCGGCGGTCGCTGCTGCCCGTGCGCCGTACCGCCTAACGCCACGGACAGCACCGCCGCGGCAAACGCCCAGCGCCCGAAGCGCGCCAACGAGGGTGTCCGGCCCTCCGACATGCGCCTTACAGCTCCGACGACTTGGCCTGCGCCGGCAGCGGATAGCGGCGCCGGAGCGGAACAAAGAAGCGCGCCACCTCGACCGCGGCCAGGACCGCGAAGAGCGTGAGGAAGCCGGCCGCGATCGCGGCGCCGCGCACCACCGAGTGCTTCACCCCCAGCGTGGCGCCGGCAGTGCCCGATGCACCGACGGCGATCGCCCCCGCGGGGACGACGAGCGCCAGCAGCCATCCCGCGCACCAGATCCCCCCGATGATCCCGCCGGCAATCCCCAGTTGGAGGAGGAGCTCGCGCGTCGAGATGGTGTCGGGGAGCCCGGCCAGGCGGCGCCAGAGACTGCGCAGCGGGAGGAGGACGGTCGAGGCGATGTAGAAGAGGGCGCCGATCCCGGCGCCAGGAAGTCCGGCGGCCATCTCAGTGCCCCTTCTCGTACGTGGTGAACGAACGGCGCATCACCAGCTCCATCCACGCCGCGCGCAGGAAGTGCCACGCGTTCACGGTGCGCAGCACGAAGAAGGCGGGGAGCGAGGCGAGCGCGCGCCTGGTCTCGCCGCGCATCGCCGCCCCCACCAGCACCGGGACCGCCACGGCGGGGATGTCGATCACGTAGCCCACCAGGAGCCACGGATTGCTCAGCGCCACGGCGAGCGCGGGGAGGAGGAAGAGGTAGAGCGCCGCCGCGACCACGGCATCCCAGAACGACACCGCGACGGCGGAGCGCAGGAAGGGGACGTCGAGGAGGGCGCGCCGGTGTCGGACCACGTTCTGCACGAAGCCGTGCGACCAGCGCCGGAGCTGCTTGGCCAGGAAGTGGTAGCTGTGCGGCTCGATGGGATACGACACCGCCTCGGGAATGAAGCGGACCCGGTGGCCGCGTTCGTACATCGACCAGGTGAGGTCCATGTCTTCGGCCAGCGTGCGCGTCGACCATCCGCCAACGCTGCGCAGCACCTCTGTCCGGTACATCGAGAAGCACCCGGACGCGATCATCGGCGCGCCAAACTGGTCCTGCACGCGCTTGTAGAAGGTGAAGGCGAAGAGGTACTCCACGTAGCGCCCGCGCTCCCAGATGGTGCGCACGTGGCGCGGGAGGACGGTGCCGCAGGCAGCCACGACTTCCGCGTCCTGGAAGGCCGGGAGGAGGCGCTCGATGGCGTCGGGGGCGAGCGTGGTGTCGGCGTCGATCGCGATGACGAACGGCGTGCTGACGTAGCGCAGGGCAAAGCTCTGCGCCCCGGCCTTGGAGCCGGTGTTCTGCGGCGGGCGAATGACGGTGGCGCCCAGGCGGCGCGCCACGTCACCGGTGTCGTCGGTGGAGCAGTCGTCGATGACAAGGATGTCGTGCGGTGCGACGCTCTGCGTGCGGAGCGACAGGATCGTGTCGGCAATCGACGCCCCCTCGTTGTAGGCGGGGACGAGGACGGTGACCGGGGCGGTCGGCGTTAGGCGCTCGGGGGCGACCGCCGGGCGTGCGGCGTCGCGCCCCCGGTAGGCACGGTGCGAGGCTGAATCGTTGCGAAGCGAGGGGGACATGCGGCGGGCGATGGTGGCGGGCACGGTATGTATGGCGCCAAGACATACCCGCACTCAACCGTCCGGATCACAAAGAGTGCCACGATTTGTCGCGCCCGTCGGAATTCCACGGATGGTCGCGTCAGGCGTCACCGCGCGCATGTGACGCGAGTCGCACCTCGCCAAGCGCGCCGATTCAGGGCAACTTCCGGGACCTTCACACCATCCCGTGCGCACTCGTCCCCACTTCCCCGCCATTCCGCGCCCGCTTGCCCGGCTCGCCGCGACGGTGGGCATTCTCCTCGGCGCCCTCGTCATCGCGCCCCCTAACGCGCAGGCGCAGGGGCGCGTCGTCGTCGACACCGTGCGGGCGCGCGCGCTGCGCGGCAACCTCGCCGGCGATCCCGTGCAGCGCGAAGTGTGGATCTACCTCCCGCCGAGCTACGAGCGCGACCGATCGCGCCACTTTCCCGTGCTCTATCTCCTGCACGGGATGACGTCGCACCCGCGCGAGTGGCTCGACGGGAGCTACCAGGGCTTCGACCTGCGCGTGGCGATGGACTCGCTCGCGCGGCAGGGGCACGAGTATCTCGTCGTCACGCCGTACGCCGACAATGCGTGGGGCGGGCCGTTCTACGTGAACTCGGTCGCCTTCGGGCGGTGGGACGACTTCGTGGGGCGCGAGCTGGTGGGATATGTCGACGGGAAGTACCGCACCATGCGCGACCGCCGGCATCGTGGACTCGCCGGGCAGTCGATGGGCGGCTTCGGGGCGTTGTCGCTCGCCATCAACCACAGCGCGACCTTCGCCAACGTCTACGCGATGAGTCCGTGCTGCCTGGCAATGGTCGGCGAGCTGGGGGCGGCGCACCCCGTGTGGCAGGGGGCGTCGTCACTGGCGCTCGGCACCAAACCACGGAATGTCGCTGAATCCATCGTGCGCGACCTCTCGGTGGTCTTCGCGCCCACCTATCGCAGCACCGCGCCGCTCGCGGTGCCATACGTGGTGCGCGGGGCGCAGGTGCGGAACGTTCCCGCCGTGCAGCGGACGTGGCGCCGGTACATGCCCACCGATCGCGTGGCGCGCGAGCCCGCGGCGCTCAAGACGATGTGCGGGATCGTGATCGACTACGGGGCGCAGGACCAGATCCCGAGCGTCGTGGAGGGGGCACGCGCCTTCGCGGCCGCGCTGGCCAAGGCGGGGATCGCCCACACCGTCGAGTCGTACGACGGGGGGCACGTCGACAAGGCGCGCGACCGCTTCGAGCGGCACCTGCTCCCGTACTTCGCGCGCGTCTTCGCCACGACGGCGACGCGCCCCGCGTGTTGAGGGGCGCCGGGAGAGCTTTACACAGAGGTGCACAGAGGATTCACAGAGGTACGCGGAGGACGACAGGAACTCCTCGGTGTAACTCCGTGGTCCCTCCGTGAACCTCTGTGTCGAGCTCTTTTGATCTTGCCTAACGCGCCAACACCCGCCCCCGGAGCACCACCGCCCGGATTCGCGTCGTGTTGCGGATGTCGGTGAGCGGGTTGGCGTCGAGGATGACGAGGTCGGCCACATAGCCGGTGGCGACCGCGCCGTGCGTCTTCTCGCGGCGCATCTCCCGCGCCGGGACGGTGGTGGCGGCGGCCAGGGCGGCGGCGGGGGTGAGCCCGGCGTCGACCAGGCGTTGCAGCTCGCGGTGAATCACGGGGAGCGCCGTGGTGTCGCGCTCGACAAAGCCGTCGGTCCCGGCGAGGATCGGGATCCCCGCCGCCATCGCCCGCACCGTGAGCGCCGCCCCCCACGTGGCGACGACGGGTGGCACGTCCTCGCGCCCGAAGACCCAGAGCGTGGGCTCGAGAAAGGTCCCGCGCGCCTTCATCGCGGCCAGCACCGCGGTCATCTCTGCGCCATCGGCGGGGACGGTGGCGTAGGGGCCGTCGCGCCGCTTCCATGAGTCCTCGGGGCGAATCTCGCGGGCCCCCTGCCATGAGATGTAGGGCGCATGTGTCAGGACGTCGACGCCCGCCGCCGCCAGTTGCAATGGGCGCGCGGGAAAGACCGTCCCGTGCGCCACCACGCGCATCCCCTGCCGGTGCCCCTCGGCGGTGAGGCGCGTCACGAGCGTGCTGTCCATCATCGCGTAGAGCTTGAGCACCTCCGCCCCTGAGCCGCGCGCTGCCGCGACCGCGGTCGCGATCTCCGCATCGCTCATCTCCGGCGTCACCGCCTGCGCCCACGGCGCCTTCCCGATCGGGAACCCCTCGCTCGCGCCGATGAAGCGCGGGTCGGCAAAGAAGGCGGGGCCCGCCATCACCGAGGCGTACGCGATTTCCGGCGCGACGATCTCCTGCGCGCGCGAGGCGCGTGCGTACTCGCCCGCCGTGCGATTGTCCCCCGCCATCGCCTGCACCATCGTCACGCCGCCGCGTGCCCCGCGCTCGAGCGCCGCCGTCATCCCCGGCGTGAGGTGCACGTGGTGATCGGTGAGCCCCGGGATCACGAAGGCGCCGCGCGCATTCACGCGCTCGTCGATCGTGTCCGGGGGCGCCGCGCTCACCGGCTGCACCGCGACGATCGCGTCGCCGCGTATCACGATGCGCTGCATCGGCGTCGCCTTGCGGGCGTTGACGTCGATGACCGAGACGGAGTCGACGACGACGATGCGCGGGCGCAGGGCGGGGCGGGGTTGGGCGCCTAACCAGAGCGGCGCGAAGGCGATCGCGCAGAGGGCCAGCGCGGCGGCGCAGGGTCGACCAGGAGGAGTCATCCGGGGGCTTGGCAGGGGAACGGCCTAACGATGTTCGGCCGGATCGGACGGGCGGTCCGCAGGAGCACGTCGCGCCGGGTCGCGGGTGCGCACCAGCCTCCAGCTCCCCAGCAGGTGCGGAATCATCATCCCGCCTCCCACTTCGGCGCGCCCGACGAGCGTGTCGCCCTGGAGCACCGCCCAATGCGATTCCGGCGGGGCGAGGAAGCGCATGTCGGCCACGGTGAAGCGCAGGCGGGACGCCTCCAGCGACGGCTCGTAGAGCATCGACGAGGCGCTCCACCGCGCACCGCGGACGCTCCAGCGCGCCGTCACCGTCGAGTCGCGCGGCTCGATGACGAGCGACGCCTCCACGGGCTCATCGTACAGCCGCATCGTCCCGTGCCATTCGCCGGCGAGCGCCGTCCAGGAGAGCGGCGCGCCGGCGGGGAGCGACGGCAGGCGCGTGGTGTCGCCGGAGATGAGGAGCGCCGCGAGTGCGGCACTCGCCGCACGTCCCGACGCAGCGGCGCCCGTCGGTCGTACACGCCCCACGGCGCCATCCACCGCGCCCTGCACGAGTGCGGCGTCACTGTCAGCGAGCGTCACGATGGGCGAGACCGACGAGGCGAAGGCCGTCCCGAGCGCTGAGTCGGTGACCTGTCGCGCCTCAGCACGCGCGGGCAATCCGCGCGCCGGCACGCCGGTCATGGTCGCGAGGAGTGTGGCGGCGGCGACGTACGAACCGTTGGGAGACGGATGCGATCCATCCGGGTCGTACAACTCGAGCGACGCGCGCGTGCGGCGGATCTCCTGCCATGCCAAGCCGACAGGTGCAAGCAGCGCCCCCGACTCGCGCGCCATGTCGGCGTACGCGTTGGTGAGCCGCTGTTGCGCCTCCGGCGACCCCTTGCGGCTCCAGGTGAGGTAGAAGACCGGCGTGGCGTGCGCCGCACGGATCTCGCGAACGAAGAGCCGAGCGTACGTCTGGAAGAAGGCGGGGTCATTCACGCTTGGCTTCCCGTCCACCAGCATGGTGCCGAGCATGCTCTGCTCCTGCAGGACGACGAAGTCCCAGTGCTCGCGCCGGAGCGCGTCGAGCGCCTCACCCGTTGTCCAGTGGTCGCGCAGCGTCGCGCCGCCGCGCACGATCATGCGCGTGGTGATCGTGCGCGGCGCGCGTGCGCGCTGGCCAAGGTCCGCGACGAGCGCCGGGAGGTTGTTGAAGTAGGTGTAGCTGTTGCCGATGAAGAGGACGCGCAGTGGGGGCGCCTGCCGCGAGGCGCGCGGCGCGACGTTCGGCGCCGACGCCGCACCGAGGGCGAGGGCGGCGAGCGGGGCGACGGCGCGCAGGAGGCGTGCGGGGGCACGCCATGGGAGACCAAAGCAGGGGGGCATGCGCAGAAGGTGCAGTCGCGGTGCGGGCGACGCCACCGCGCTGGCTATCCTTGCTCGCGCCGATACCGAGTCGTAGGCTCCCACGTGCACGGTGCGACGTCCACGGAATGCCGACGGCAACGGGTGGATCGGAGCGCACGAGTCTTCACCGCGAGGCGAACCTGATGTCGCAGTCGCTCCTTCCCGGCACCGTCATCTTCTCCCACGACAAGGAGCGCCTCGCGCGCTTCTACCAGGGCGTCACCGGGTGGGCGGTCACGCACGTCGATGGACACATCACCGTCCTGCGCTCGGCGACGTGCGAACTCGTGATCCACGCCATCCCGCCGGAATACGCACCGCCGCCGAGCGATGGTCAGGCGAGCGACGCCCCGCCGGCGCCGCGAGAGGATGCCTATCTCAAGCCGTTCTTCCCGGTGGACTCGATCCTCGAGGCGCGGGCAAGGGCGCACGCACTGGGCGGCGCGCTGCGCCCCGAGGGGTCGGAGTGGGAGGGGCGCGGCTTTCGCGCCTGCGAGGGGGTGGACGCGGACGGGAACGTGATCCAGCTTCGGGAAGCGGCGCCGCCAGCCCTGTGAGGACGGCGCTCCGACCGGTCTCGCGCGCGACCGGATGAAACAGCGCGCACGCACGACGATCACCGATCGATCCAGCAGTCAGCCACGAAGCCACTCAGCCACTCACCCAGTGAACCAGGAGTACCCATGTTCGCCTTCGCGAGCAGCCACACGCCGTCCCAGCACCTGATCTTTCGCACGGACGCCAAGCCGTTGCGCCTGACGGGAATCCTCCTCGCGGCGCACACGATCCTCGACGAGGACAACGGCGAGTCCGACACCCGCGTCCGACTCTTTCGCACCGAGAAGGGATCGCTGGTCTGGGCCTGGGATCGCATCGAGCACGGATACGACGATCCCGAGCCGGAGAACATCCAGCGCGCCGATGCGCTCGTGATCTCGGCGACCGAGCCGGCGCGCACCCCCGCGGAAGTCGCCGCCGAAGCGTGGGACCGTCGCCCCACCGGCAATGGGCGACTCGCCCTGGCCAGCGTTCGCGTCTGGCACGAGGCCTCGCACCACGATCGCGCCATCGCCGACGTGCTGTACGAGGACGTGCAGTAGGCGCTCGCGCCGGCGCCGGCGACCGTCGCGGCGACCGCGCCACGTTTCTGCGCACTCCTTGACCACGGGCTCCGGAAGGCCGTTCTTCGAGCGTCCTCTCCGGAGCCCTTCTCGTGCGCACCCGCCACGCTGGCGACGTCGCCTCCCTCGTCGCCGCTGTCCTCCTCGCCGTCACGCCATCCGCGCTTGTCGCGCAGGCGCCCGCGGGGCATCCGCAGTCGCCCGCGTCACGCTACGCCCGCGCCGACGCCTTCCTTCCGTGGAACGTGCAGGCGCTCATCGCCGGGAACAACATCGACCCGCACTGGCTCGACGGCGATCGCTTCTGGTTCCGCGGGTCGCGCGGGCTCGGCGGGGAGTTCATTGTCGTCGACCCGGTGCGCGGCACGCGTGCCGCGGCCTTCGACCACGCCCGACTCGCCGCGGCGCTCTCACTCGCCGCCGACACGGCGTACGCCGCCACCAAGCTCCCCTTCACCGACTTCGAGTTCGTTCGCAACGGCCAGGCGATCCGCTTCAACGTCGCCGACTCGGCGCGCTTCACCTGCGACATCGTGGCCTACACCTGCGCAGCGAAGGAAAAGGCGGCGGCGCCGGCCAGGGACGAGATCCTCTCTCCCGACGGGAAGTGGGCCGCCTTCTCGCGCAACGAGAACCTCTGGGTGCGCAACGTCGCCAGCGGGGTGGAGACGCAGCTCTCCACCGACGGCGAGGCCAACTGGGGATACGGCGTCGTCCCGGAAGGGTGCTGCCAGGAGATCACCAACCGGCGCGCCAAGCGAAAGGTTTGGCCCGTGCTGCGCTGGTCCCCCGACTCCCGGCACATCGCCACGCACCGCTACGACGAGCGCCGCGTCGAGCTCCTCAACCTCATCGAGACCGTCCCCGGCGGACGTCCAAAGCTCCACAGCTACCACTACGCCCTCCCGGGCGATTCCATCATTCCCACCTGGGAAGCGTACGTCTTCGACGTCGAGGCCAGGCGCGGCGTGAAGCTCGACATCGCCCCCATCCCCGGCTTCTTCACCAGCGCCGACTCGGCGTTCAACGACGTGCAGTGGACCAAGGACGGTGCGTCGCTCTTCGTCGCCGCGCGCTCCCGCGACTTCAAGAAGTACGACGTCTGGCAGGGCGACCCCGTCAGCGGCAAGGCGCGCATCGTCTTCACCGACTCGGGCAAGACGTATCGCGAACTCAACCAGTTCAGCGGCCCCCCCAACTGGCGCCCGCTCAAGAACGGGAAGGAGCTCCTCTGGTGGTCGGAGCGTGACGGATGGGGGCACCTCTACCGCATCGACGTCGCCACCGGGAAGGTCATCAACCAGGTCACGAGCGGCCCGTGGCTCGTCCTCGACCTCCTCTCCGTCGACGAGACGTTAGGCACCGTGCACTTTGCCGGCGTGGGGCGCGAGGGCGGTGTCGATCCGTACTACCGCATCCTCTACAAGGTCGCCCTCGACGGGAGCGGCCTCGCGCGCCTCTCCGCAGAGAACGCCGACCACGCCGTACGGGCGACCCCCTCAGGGAAGTACTTCATCGACCTGTACTCGCGCCGCGACCTGGCCCCCACCGGTGTGATTCGTGCAGCTGACGGTCGCGTGCTGCAGACCATCGAGCAGGGCGACATCGCCCCCCTCGTCGCCATCGGGTGGAAGCCTCCGGTCCCCTTCAGTGCCAAGGGGCGCGACGGCGTCACCGACGTCTACGGCTACCTCTACTTCCCCACCGACTACGACTCGACCAAGCGGTATCCCGTCCTCGATTACATCTACCCCGGCCCGCAGGTCGGCGCCGTCGCCACGCGATCGTTCGCGCCGAGCGCCCCAGGCACGCCGCAATCGATGGCCGAGCTGGGCTTCATCGTCTTCACCGTCGACGCCTTCGGCTCTCCCGTTCGCTCCAAGGCGTTCCATGACGCGTACTACGCGAACATGACCGACAACGGGATCCCTGACCACATCTCGGCGCTCAAGGCGCTCGGCGTACGCTATCGCGCCATGGACCTCGATCGTGTCGGGATCTACGGACACTCCGGCGGCGGCTTCTCGGGGACCGATGCCATCCTGCGCTATCCCGACTTCTACAAGGTCGCCGTTTCCGGCGCCGGCAACCACGACCAGCGCGTCTATCACTTCCCGTGGGGGGAGAAGTACCACGGCCTCCTGGTGAAGAACGCCGCCGGCGGGAGCAATTACGACTCGCAGGCCAACCAGAACCTCGCCGCCAACCTCAAGGGGAAGCTCCTCCTCACCTACGGCACGCTGGACGACAACGTGCACCCCGACATGACGCTCGCCGTGATCGATGCGCTCATCCGGGCCAACAAGAAGTTCGACGTCTTCGTCTTCCCCAACCGCAACCACAGCTACGCCGGCGAGCCGTATGTGATCCAGATGACCATGGACTACTTCGTGCGCCACCTCCGGCACGAAGAACCGCCCGCCGACTACGTGTTCCGCATGCCGCGTTAGGCCCGTGCGCGCAACCAGTCGATCGCGCGCTGCTCCTCGACGAAGCAGTGCAGCGCGTACCCCGCGTTTCCGCTCGTCGTCTCGACGAAGCTGTGCGAGTCGTCGGTGGCGTCGATCACCACGGCGATACGCGCCGACTTGATGCGCGGGAGCTTGGGCAACTCTTCGCGGAAGTACCAATACACGTTCGCCGCCGACTCGATGTTGCGAGCCCCGCGCACGTCGAGCAGACAGTTGATGATCGAATCGGGGGACTGCCCCGCCGCCGCCCTCGCCTCCGCCCCTAATCGCGTGGCCTCGGCCACGAATGCCCGCACCAATTCGATCGTGACCGGGTGACCCATCCAGGCGCGCACGTAGTCGCCGGCCTCGGACATCTCACAGCGGTAGTTCATTGCCGGTAATGGAGAGAGAGGGCTCCATACTTCGTTCGCGCCAAACTACGCACCACCGGCACCGGGCGCTGTCCTACAAATCCAGTCGCCCCGGCAATTTCCCCAAGTCGAAGCTCGCCGGATTGCAAAGTTCCAATCCGCCGAACGTCGCACTCGCCTCCACCTTCCCCTTTCCCGGCTCGATCGCCGTCGGCTTGCCAGCTGCAATCACCAGCACCGCCTGATCGATCTTGAGCGCCAGCTTCACCTCCAGCGTGATCGGCACGCTGGGATACGGCGGCACCGTGACCTTCACCGTCGGCGCGTACGTCCACGTGATGGGGTGCTCGTACAGCTTCACGTAGTGCGTCTCCTTGGGCGAGTGCTTTGCCGGATCGGCGTACGCCTGAATCTCGGCGCGCTTGTTCCACGCGCTGAGGAGGATCTCACGCAGGCGCAACGTCAACGCGTCCGCGACCGCGCCCACAACCTCGCGATTTGCGGCCACCACCGACGCGACGGACTCCGGGCCCAAGGCGCCGGACGTGAGGGCGGCCGCGGCCGCCGCCGTCAGCGCCTTGCCGATCGTCTCGACCGCCCCACCCGCCAAGCGCTCGTCGGCGGTGGAATCCGGCGGCTGCAACTCCAGCACGTGCAGCAGCGCGTCAGCGTCGACGGTCATGCGCAACCTCCTCGCCGGCGACGAGCGTCCCGGCATGGTCGAGGGTGATGACAGGTGGTGCGTCGGCGAACGTCACCGAGACCGAAACGAGTGACTCGTCAGGCGGGTGGTCGATGTGCGGCTCAGGTCCCGTCGCAGGCTCGACGGCGACTCGCGCCGCCGTGGGGAGCGGTGGCTTGGGATCGGGCTTGGGGGCATCCGCCTTGCGCTCCGATCTTTGCGCACGCTCGCGGATGATCCGGCGAATGCGCGCATACACAAACGCCCCCGCGCCCGCGAGCAGCAGAATCGGCCACCACGGAATGTCCGGCAGCTCCGGCGGCGGGACCCCGATCTGAGGGGGCGGGCTCGCGGTGTCCGTCAGGGGAACAGCCGCCGTATCGGGCACTGCAGCGATCGCCGTATCGGGCACGGGAGTGCTCGCCGTATCCGGCACGGGGGCGATCGCCGTATCCGGCACGACGGTGTCGACGGGGGGCACCGGATCCACGGGAACTACCACCGGCGCCACGAAACGGTACACCGTCAGCTGCACATCCACCGGAAACTGCGTGATCGGCGTCCCGGGCGCCGGAGTCTGGTCAGCGACACGCTGATCGCGCGCCGAGTCCGGGGTGTCGAGCAGGGAGACGCCGGGGACGGCCTTGAATCGCCGCAGCAGAAGCCTGGCAACCGCCAGCGTCGAGTCGCGCAGGTCGATCATGGTGGGAACCTGCCCAGCCGGCGGCACGACCTGCATCTGCACCGCAGCCTTCTGGAGCGCCTTCTTCTTGATGGCCTGCTGCGGCGGCGTGGCCGCCTGCTGTTGCGGCTTCGTCGCCTGCTGCGCATCGCCATGCGGCGCAATCAGCACCGCCAGGAGCAACGCCCCCGCACCCGCGCGTCTCACAGCCGCTTCCGCTTCGACTTCCCCCCCTTCTTCGCCCCCTTCTTCACCACCCCCTTCGCCTCCGCCACCGCTCGCTTCACCCGCTTCGCCTCCTCCGCCCGCCGCCGCTCGTGAATCAGCTTGAACGCCGAGCGCACCGGGTGCAGCGTCTTGCCGTCCGCGTGCCAATACGCCGCACCATCGCCCGTGAGGAACGCAATCGCCTCCGCGTCCTGCTTTTCGCGCAGCACGCGCTTGCGGATCACGAAGCGCGTATCCCCCCACGCATCGATCAGCACCGTCGCCCCGCCGTACAGCTCCACCCGCTTCCCCCCCGGCAGCCGGCGCTCCACGCGCTGCGTCACCTCGGCCACCAGGTCAAAGACGACATTGCCATCAGGCCCCACACGGCGCGCCGCACGCACCGACTCCACGATCGGCGTGTCGACCGTCACCGCATTCTTCGACTCGGCCGGCAGCGGCGCCGCGGGATCCACGAGCCCGAACTCGCGCATGTACTTGGTGTCCGTCACCAGCTTCCCGATCTCGTTGGCCTGGCGCCGCAGCTCCGTCACGCGCGGCGCGCGACCGGGGTCGCCGTCGAAGGCCAGCTCCGCAAACGAGAGCGCCTCCACGCGCGGGAGTTGCACCTGCGGCTTGCGCCAGAGCAGCGCGTCCTCGCCAAGGTTCGGCACATCATCGGGAAAGATCCCGCGCTTCCGAAAGGCGTCGATCAGCGCCTCGCGATAGCCATAGGGATCCTCGGGGACCATGTCGCGGTCGGCGGTGATCACGGCGCGCAGGTAGTCGCCAAAGCGGATGTCCACCGGCGGGCAGTAGTCAATCGCGCGAATGCAGATGTTGAGGAACTGCTCGGCGAGGACGCGCGCCAGGTCGGTGAGTACCTCGAGCAGGTCGGTGGAGAGCTGCTCGCGCTCGTTGAGGTAGCCGGTCCCGTTGGTCGCCAGGCGGATGTAACGGTCCTTCTTGCGATCGTAGATGGTGACGAACGCCTCGTAGATCGCCGCGCAGAGGATGCGCCCGCGATCGTGCGCCTCGTTCTGCGACGCATAGGTGATGTACTGGCGCGTCCCGTCTGCTTTCACCGTGTAGTCGATGGCGTTGCGGATGGGGCCGAAGTCTCCCGTCGTCTCGCCAAACTGCTGCCCGATCGCCGTCAGGCGGTCGGTGTCGAGCCGTCCGCGTGAGGCGCGCAGCGCATCGCGCACCACGTCCTTGTGCGAGAAGCGCTGGAGGAGGGCGACGATGTCGGCGAACCCCTCGTGGAAGGCGGCGACGTCGAGGTGCGTGGTGGTGGTGAAGTGCGCGCGCAGCCCGTCCAGCAGCGCATGCGTGCACTCGTGCGCCACGATGTCGTGCCCCAGGCTCAGGTAGACGAAGCCCAGCGGGAGGTTGCGCCCGGTGGTCTTGTCCTTGTCGGCGGGGTAGTAGCCAAAGGAGAGCTCGCCGGTGTCGGGATCGTAGTAGGCGTTCTGGTCGGGCATCGCGAGCGGCTTGATGCGGAGCCGCACCGGCGAGTCCCCCTCTTCCTCCGCCTTGGGAAGGACGAAGCCCCACGCCACGTTGCGCCCCAGCGCCTCGCGAAAGCGGCGATACAGCGTCGAGCAGACGGCGTACACCATCTGCGCGTGGAAGCGCGGATCGGACTGCGTGGGCTCGAGCCCCGCCGCGAGGATGAGCTTGTGATCCTCCAGGTCGAGCGCCGGGTTGTCGCGCACCACCTTCCCCTTGTCGTCGTACTCGCGCGCGTCGACCACGAAGATCTTCCCCTCCGGGCCGGGGAGGAGCGGCTCGTACGGGACGTCGACGCGCGCCACGTTCCCGTGCAGGCGCGACGCCGCAGGGTCGAGGGCAAAGATCCGCAGCGGACGCGAGAAGGGATCGTCCGGCGTGCGATCGTACGGCTTCACGCGACAGGCCCGCTCGACGCGATGCCCCAGCCTGTACGGAGGCGGTGCCTCCGCCTTCTTCCCCGCGCGACGGCTGCGACCCGGCATGACGCACTCCCCTGAACGTGTGACGATCGCCCGCTGGCCTCCCGTTGCCCATCGGTAGGGGCCGACGGCATCATGCACCCCGGGCCAACAG
The DNA here is from genome assembly GCA_046327755.1 of Gemmatimonadaceae bacterium. Classification (GTDB taxonomy): domain Bacteria; phylum Gemmatimonadota; class Gemmatimonadetes; order Gemmatimonadales; family Gemmatimonadaceae; genus SCN-70-22. Next base: position 4,011 of record JAXLXW010000021.1, on the reverse strand, counting down.
GCGGGAAGGGTGTGGCGCGCGCGCGACGCCTTACGCGAATGCCACGCGTGGGCAATGCTTGGAGAAGCATGATCACGGCCGAGTACGCTTGTGGCCGCTTCGATCGCCGCAGCGTCGGCCTCCCCTCATCCGCGTCGCTCCCCTCCGATGGATCCGATGGTCCCGACCCTCCCATCCACGCGTCGCACCATCGCGACTCGGCGCTTCGCCTCGCCCCGCCGCTGCGTCACGCTCATCGTCGCCGCGTGCGCCGTGCACGCCGCGAGCGCCGACGCGCAAGCGCTCGCCTCGCGCGCTGCCCTCGCATCGGCCGCCCACGGCGCCCCAGTCGCTCGCATCGCCCGCATCGCCCGCATCGCACCTAACGACAACCGCCGCCGCGCCGGCCGCCAACGCGGCGACACGCTGCACCTCGCCCTCGTCGCCACCCTCGGCGAGTGGCACCCCGACGGCGACCGCGCCCCAGGCGTCACCATCCCCGCTTTCGCCGAGGAGGGCGGGGCGCCGAGCGTCCCCGGCCCGCTGGTGCGCGTGCGGCAGGGGAGCACCGTCGTCGTCACCGTCCGCAACGCACTCCCCAACGACACGCTGCGCCTGCAGGGGCTCCACCCGCGCCCCTTCGCCACCCCCGCCGACTCGGCGACCCTCACCTTGCTCCCCGGCGAGCGCCGCACGCTCACCGTCACCCTCGCCCTCCCTGGCACCTTCTATTACTGGGGGACCACCACGCGCCGTGTGATGGCCTTCCGCACCGGACTCGATGCGCAGCTCACCGGCGCCATCGTCGTCGACCCGCGCGACGCCGCGACGCCGCCGCGCGACCGCATCTTCGTCCTCGGGATGTGGACCGACACCGTCGCCCGCTCCTTCCTCCCGCGCCACCGCGTCCTTGGCGTCGTGAACGGGCGTTCGTGGCCTAACAGTGAAACGCTCACCGCCACCGTTGGCGACACCGTGCGCTGGCGGGTGATCAACGCCTCGGGCGACCTGCACCCGATGCACCTCCACGGCTTCTACTTCCGCGTGACTGCCCGCGGCGACGGGACCACCGACACCCTCTTCACCACCGACCGCGCGCCGAACGAGGTCACCGAGGCAATGACCATGGGGGCGACCTACGCCATGACGTGGGTCCCCGAGCGCGCCGGCAACTGGCTCTATCACTGCCACATCCCCGAACACTTCGGCCCGCGCGCCCCGCTCGGCCTCCCGCGCGACACCAGCGGCAGCGACGCCCATGCGGCGCACGCCGCGCACGACGCTGCGGCTTCGCACGCCCAGGCCGGGATGAGCGGCCTCGTGCTCGGCGTTACCGTTAGGCAGCGCGCCGGCGTTGTCGCGGCCGCCCCGCCGCGCGATCCCGACGCCGACCCCGACGCCGGGCGCCGTCGCCTGCGCCTCCTCGTGCGCGAGAACGCGGGGAGCACCGCGCGCGACCCGATCTTCGCCTATGCGATCCACGAAGGGGGGGCCGAGCCTCCGCGCGACAGCGGACGCGTCCCCTCGCCCACGCTCGTCGTCACCCGCGGTGAGCCGGTGCGCATCACCGTCGTCAACCAGCTCGCCGAGCCCACCGCCGTGCACTGGCACGGCATCGAGCTGGAGAGCTACTACGACGGCGTCCCCGGCTTCAGCGGTGCGGGGGGGCGCACCACGCCCCTCATTGCACCTGGCGATTCGTTCGTCGTCCGCTTCACCCCGCCGCGCGCCGGCACCTTCATCTACCACACGCATCACGACGAGGACCGCCAGCAGGGGGGCGGGCTGGCCGGGGCGCTCGTCGTGCGCGACCCCGCGCGGCCGTTCGACCCCGCGCGCGACCACCCCATCCTCATCACCTCTCCGTCAGACCAGGGGGAGGCGACGCGTCGCGTCTATATGAATGCGGCGCTCACGCCCGCGCCCATCGTCGTGCGCGCCGGCGAGCGCGTGCGCGTGCGACTCATCAACATGACGCTTCGCCGCTCGGGGGTGCGCATCGCGCTCAGGCGTGGCGCGCAGCTCCTCCCGTGGACGCTCGTCGCCAAGGATGGGGCCGACGTGGCGCCTGCCGTTGCCTTCACCCGCGCCGGCGCGCAGCTCATCTCCATCGGCGAGACGTACGACTTCGAGTTCACCGTCGATGAGCCGGGGGATGTGCAGATCGACGTGCGCGTGGGAACGCCCACAGATGCGCGCGTCTTCGGGGTGCAGCCGATACGCGTGGTTGCCGCGGAGCCGGGACCGTCCGACTCGTCGACGCCGCGCCGCTAGCTCCGCGCCTTCAACTCCGGCCGGTCTGTCGGCAGCTTCGCGAGGTTAGGCGTCAGCCACGCCATCGCGCTCGGCTCATCCGCAAAGCGCTGCACCACGAATCCCGCGTTCTGCGCCGTCGTCTCGACAAAGGCGTAGGTCGGCTCCGACGCGTCGACCAGCAATGCGATGCGCGACGACTTGAGCAGCTTGTGGCGGGAGAACTCCTCGCGAATGTACCAGAAGGTGCGCGAGTAGGAGTCCTGGTTGAAGGTCCCGCGGAAGTCGACGAGGAAGGCGGCGCGCCCGTCGATCGTGATCTCGCTCGCCATCCGCACCGCCTGCGCGGCGCAGGCATCGACCGTCTCCACCGTCACCGAGTTGCCGATGCGCACGCGGATATGATCGCCGGCGTTCGTCACTTCACATTGCGAGTCCACGTCGGCGCGCTCCGGGATAAGGGAGCGGGCCCCCGGTCGAGGGCCCGCTGGTCGAGCTTGGTGCATGAAGTATCCGCTGACCTGCCATTAGGAACAAGGTCCTAAAAGCCGCTGACTTTTCGCAGCGTTAGGTCGATCGTCGGATCGCTCGCCGGGTTGATGACGGAAGTTCCGTTCCGGGAATTGCGGCCGGCGCGCTCCTTCGCCCGTTCGTCCCGCCCCTCCTTCGCGGCTCCGCCGCGTTGCACCCGCGGGCGGAAGCGCAGCGGGACGAACCGCTCCTGCGCCGGTGCGGCCGGCGGCGTTGGGGCGAGCGGAATGCCGAGCGCCGCGCGGATCTGCGCCGCGTCCATGTGGCGGAAATCGAGCTCCCCGTTCTCGTCGATCTCCGGCATCACGATCGCCGGCTCCACTTCCTCGACTGCGGGGAAGGGGGCGAACCCCGGGAGTTCGATCCCCGCGCGCTGCGCCATCACCTGCGCCGACAGCTCCTCCATTCGCACGTCATCCCCGCGATGCATGTAGCCGGCGGGGACGCTCGTCCGCAGCGCCTCGGCCAGGGCCAGGCGCTGGTCGTAGGTGAGCGTGCGAAAGTCGAAGTCCGTCGTGACCACGATGCGCGTGCGCTTGTGCCGCGTGCGTTCGCCGGCCGGATCGGGATAGCGGTGGCGCAGCTCGCGCCCGTACTGCAGCAGCGCGATCCCAAGCTGCGACGCCTTGGACCGCACCGCCTTGGGTGATCGCCCCAGCCGCAACGCGATCTGCCGCGTCGCCGTGCCGTCGGCCGCAAGGGTGCGGAGCTTCGCCAGCTCCTCCTCCTTCCAATAGTAGGAGCCGTCCTTCGGGGAGCGCCTGCGCGTGTGAGAGAGATACGCCACGGGGGACCTCGCGTGTGGGGGCGGAAGGGTCCTGCGCACTCCTGCATTGACTTCGGGCTGTCCGGAGCACCCTGCATACGTAGGGATGCGAGCATCGGCCGCACGCGCGTCCGGACCGCGAGTTGGGCCCGACGGACAAACTCCGAAAAAGTTTCGCTTGACTCGGGGCTGTCCGGAGGACCCTACCAAAGGGAGGGGCGTGAAGCCGGAACGGGCGCGCGTGCAGCTGGCGCGTCCGCGTGTGCAGAAGGCCCGGTCGCGCGTGCAGACGGCTCGGTCGTGCGTGCAGGCGGCTCGGTCGCGCGTGCAGCTGGCAGGAGCAAAGCCGCCGCTCCTTGGGCAGCGGGTGACGGCGGTGTGCACGAGGGAGACGAAGGCTCGTCCGCGCGCGCAGCTCAGGTGGCGCGCCGTGCCGTCCGTTGGGCGCAGCGCGCACTTGGGCGGGCGCGAGTCGCAGGAGG
>JAXLXW010000020.1:0-59088 GCA_046327755.1 Gemmatimonadaceae bacterium | reverse complement strand
TGCGGCTCCGATTCGCTGCCGGCCTTCGCGGCGTCGCTGGAACGCTGGAAGGCCGACGATGCGCTGCAGCTGACGGTACTGGATGAGACCGCGGAGCGACTCGCCTTCGACGTGACGCGCTGTCGGTACGCGGAGATGTATCGGGCGGCCGGGATCCCGGAGCTCGGTGCCGTGCTCTCGTGCAACCGCGATGCTGCGTTGATCCAGGGCTTCAATCCGCGCGTCACGTTCGCGCGTACGCAGACGCTGATGGAGGGAGCGACGCACTGCGACTTCCGCTACGAGCTGCCGCCGTCGGCGTGAGCTGAGGGGTGCGCTGGGGGGTGCGCTGGGGGGTGCGCTTCAATTGGCTCACGTCCCTCCCACGTGGCCCCTGCTATCCCTTGCGCGTCGGGCCCGCCCACTACGGCCCGCTTCGCAACGATGCCAGCCCGCATATGGTACAGTGAAATCGTCAGGGCACTCACGATGCCACCGGTCAGTGAGCCAACGAATCCAGTCGGCCACCCGAAGTACCGGGCGACGAAACCCACGGCGAGCCCGGCGCCACCACCTACGACGACGGCGACGACCACGGCGAATGCGAGGTCTCCGATCTTGATGCGTGCCACGTGGTGTCTCCTCCGGATTGGTCGACGGCTGCGTGCCGGCGCGCGTGCCAGCTGCGCATCGCGTACTATGTTGCCATAGGCATCATAGCGTCTCGGGCACCGTGACGCCATTCGCCGAGGGGATCGCGGCGCGCGAACGAGTCTTAGGCGTCGGCTGCCGCGGCGTCCGTTGTGGCCTCGCAGGCGGCGCCTCCCACGAGCACGGCCATCGAGAGCAGCCCAACGAGGTGCGCCTGTGCGAACTGCTCATAGGAGAGAAACGCCAGCGCGCGCAGCGCCAGCAACCCCGGTGCCAGTCCAAGCCAGGTCGACACGCCGAGAAGTGTGGCGGCCCCGCCCATCGCGGCAACCCGTGAGCCCGCACCGTAGCGAATGCCCCGAGCCAGCCATCGATAGCCCAGGCGGAGCGCGGTGGCGGCAAGCCAGTACGCGCTGGTCCAGAGAACGCACGCCAGCACCATGGTCGCGGTTCGCTGCGCGAGCGCCGTCTCGGCGAAAGTCCCCCCGATGGCCGTCGTCACAACTCGGGCCACCAGGTCCACGGACACGAGCGCCAGCAGCGCGCGAGGGAGGCTCCACGCCGCACGAATGTCGCGCTTGAGCTCCTCAACCCTCAGCTGCTGCGCGAGCATCGGCGCGCTCCCGAACCTCCGCACGAGTTGCAGTGCATCGACCGGAGTGACGGACCGTTCCGCTGCCGTCAACAGGTGATCGACAATCTCGTCACGCGCGGCCGCCCGGCGTGCCGGATCGAGTCCGCTTCGCGCGAGCACCTCATCCGCATAGCGCTCGATCGTGTCGAGCAAGGCTGGGTCATCAGCCATGTCATGGAGGTCGAGGGCGTGGCAACCACTGCGCTGGCCATCCACATGCTGGTGCGCAGAGCCGGGGATGGCCCACAGAAGGGAGGTACGTCGCAGGTGGCCACCGGGTTTCATGAGGATGAACCGCAGGTGACGAATTGCCTGCCCTTGGATGCGGTCTCGCTTTGGAGATCGTGACGCCGCAGTCAGCGTGCCGGTCGGCGTGCCTGGCCCGCTTCCTTGCACGGGCATGCGCAGGTGTTGATACTGGTTTCACATAGGTACTATCACAGATACTCCTTTCCGTCGTCACGAGTGAGCCATGACACCGTTCACGTACGTCGCCATACCGTGCGCCGACTTCGACCGTGCGCTCGCGTTCTACTCCGCCCTTCTGCAAGTGCCGCTGCAGCGACATCCCAACGTCCCGTTTCCCATGGCCTATGTGCACGAACAGGGCGGCCGAGTCGTGGGGCATCTCTTCCAGCTCTCGGGATTCCAGCCGGGTGGCGTGGGACCGATCGTGTACTTGCGCTGCGACGAGGGCCTGACGCCCTGCCTGGACCGGATCGTGATGGCTGGTGGAACCGTCGTCATGCCGGCGACGTCACTGGGACCGGGCAAGGGTGAGTGGGCGATGTTCCGCGATACGGAAGGCAATCGACTCGCCTTGCATCGCTAGAGCGCGGTAAGGGAGCGATCTACACCGTGCGCGCCGCCGGAGCGTTCCGAAAGGAGGCGACGAGCTTCAAGAGGAGCGTGATGATTACGGACAGCACGAACACCATGGCGAGCGTGCCCAGCAATCCGCTCACGATCTGTGCACGATCTGTCCCGCCCTGCTGCAACCGCGACACGGCAAGGGCGATCGCATCAGGCGATGCCCCAGCCGCTCCAAGCCGCTCCCGCTCGTAGTTCACCAGGATCGAGAGCCACTCCGGATTGACCGCGTGGTGATAGATCCAGAGCGCGGCGACGGTGAGTGGCGAGGCGACGGCAGCGACCTCGAGCCCCGTGAGGATCCCGTGGCGCCAGGAGAGCTGCCCGTCGCGCCGGCGGCGCGCGGCGAGCAGGGCAAGCGTCACGACGACGATCGGCAGGACGAGAGCGGCCTGATCGACGACGTGCGCATACCGGATGCGCGTGGTGTAGATGCCGAGGACGTGTACGATCAGCGTCCAAAGCGAGACGCTGGCTGCCAGCAAGAGTCCATACTTGACACCGAGTCGCATCGTCGAGTCTCCATGCCGGCTGCAACGCCGTGAGTGAGGGGAGGAAGGGTCTGCCCAGGCGGGCGCTGTCCCCTTGAGGCGTGTCTATACTATACTTACCATAGTATATACCACTTTACCCTCTCGTACATGAGCTTCCGGCACCGCTTCGCTTGCACGCTCTCGTCCGTCGCGTGCGTGGGTCTGTCACCGATCGTCTCCCGCGGACTTTCCGCGCAGCTCGTCCCATCGCCACCGCCCGCGTCGTGCAGCCGCTTGCAGCAACCGGTGCTTCCGCAGCGCTCCGGGGCTCAATGGCTTCAGGGCGCCCGCGCCGCCGTGCTGCCGCCGGCGACAACCGGTCGCGTGCTGCGCCTGGAGCTGAGCGTGGTTACCTATGCCTGGGAGCAGAGCGACCGGCCGTACGAGCCGTTCCTTCCCATGGTGTCGCACAAGAGTGCATGGCTCGACCTCGCCACCGGGGTGGAGGGGACGACGGTGCAGGGACTCCCGCAGGGGCGCGCCGCGATGACGCTGGCGACCGAGCAAGCCACGTTCTTCGCGCGCGACAGCATGACGCGCCCCAACGCGGTGCTGCACCGCTTCGCGCGTGCCGAGCGCGCGCTCAATCCGTGGGCCGTCGTGCTCGACTGGTCGCGACGCGGCGACAGCGTGCGCGTGGCGGGGTGGTGCATCTCCCGCGGTGCGAAACGCGTCGTCCTGGCCTCCAACGGGGAGGAGTTGCACCTCGCGGCAGACGGGACACCCGCGATGCTGGTGCGCCGTGAAGACGAGCTGTTGTGGGGAGACGTGCGGGTGGAGTACCTCTGGAACACCTGGTGGGCCGTGAAGGGAGGCGGCGCCTATCCGCTGGCGGCGTTTCGCCTGGTGGAAGGGACAACCCAGCTGACGCGCGCCGTTCCGTTTGCGGGGGCCGAACTCATCGACAGCAGCGCGGCACCCCGGCTCGCAGCGCCCGTGGTCGCCGCAGCCATGGACACGCGCCCGGGAGCGGGGATGCCCGCGTGGACCGTCGATACGGTCCGCGTGGGCGACAACGCCTTCTTGCTCAAGCGCCCTGACTACACCGAGATGGTCGCGCTTCGACGCGACACGGTCTTCCTCCTCGATGCCACGGGCGACGTCGCGCGCGCTCGGCAGGACTCGTCATGGATCGCACGTCTCTTTCCCGGACGGCATCCGATGGTAGTCGTGGTGACCGACCTCGCGTGGCCGCACGTGGGGAGTGCCGCGTACTGGGCGCGCGCCGGCGCCGTGCTCGTGTCCCACGAAAGCTCGCGCGACTTCCTCGCGCGCGTCGTGCAACGAGGTGCGTCCGGTGCTGCGGGCGACAATGGCGCGACGACGAAGCGTCCGTCGGTCTTCCGATTTCGCCCGGTGACGGATTCGCTTCGCCTCGCAGGAGGCGAGTTGGTGGCGTACGCGCTGCAAGGGCTGTCGACCGAAGGGGCGATCGGCGTCTGGCTCGCGAATGCGCGCACCTTCTGGGCAGGTGACTACGTGCAGCAGACTGACCAGCCATCGGTCTACGCACGCGACGTGGTGCGGACGATCGTTGCCCGCGGATTGCAGCCGGAGCGCATCTGCGCGCAGCACGTGCCGATGGTGCCATGGACGACGATCGTGAATGCCAACGCCGGATGGAGCGACCCGCCGTCGTGAATCGGCGGCGGCCTTCCCATTCTTCGCGAAGGCACGCCGCCGACATCGCCACTTTAGATCACGACACCGGCTCCACCTTCAGCCACGCGACGTACTGCTTTGGATCGGGCTTTGCGTTCGGCGTCGGGGGGAGCGGCAGCAGCCAGGTGAGTGTCAAGCGCTTCCCCGAGTACACGGCGGTGCGTGGCGCCTGGTACACGTGCAGCCGGAATGACTGGGATGGTGCCAGACACTGCGGATAGCACCCCGGAGCGGCGAAGATCTCGATCTCCGCATCGCCCGGCGCGACGCATTGCGCCTGAGCGGCGCAGCGCGTGTCCGAGATCAGCGCGAAGAAGGTCAGCAGCACCCCCTCGACACGCACCGTTTCACCGTATCGGATCGGGATCGAGTCGGCGGTCTGGCTGAATGAGTACGTCTTGTATTCCGTCACGGGCCCAGCGGTCCCTCCAGACGACCCGCATGCGAAGAGGACGAGCGTCCCGCACAGCGCCAGCATGTTGCGTGTCATATGTCCCTCCAGAGTTGCGGGCAGCCCGACCTGTCGGTGCTGCCATCGCCCGGTATCATCGGTTCGAGGGGCGGGGCCAACCGCCCCGGCCAGCGGCGCACCGGCGGCGCCGTGAACCACCCTCCCTCACTAGTAGGACGACAATACCAATGTGATTATAGCATCTGCGCCCCGCAGAAGGCCACGTCGCTAGAATCGGGCGTCCAGGTACAGGTCGAGCCGGTATCCCTGCCGGGGGTAGCTCCCACGCGACAGGTCGAGGCGGACGAGCCCGTCCAGGAGCGAGAGCCCGGCGCCCGCGCCCGCGAGCGGTCGCCCCGGGTGGTTCCAGGCCGAGCGCGCCCCCGCCCACCCCTGGTCCCAGAACACCGTGGGGCGCACTGCACCGGCGGCCAGCGCCAGCTCACCCCGCGCCAGCCAGTAGGCGTCGCCGGACATGCTTCCCAGCGGCTGACCCCGCACGGTGTGCGCGCCGCCAAGGAAGAAGGCGCGTTGCGGAAGCGGGGCGCCCGTTGACGCGCCGGCGCCCAGCGTGATTGCCCCGAGCAGCCGCTCCCCGAGTGCGTGACTCACGGTGGCCTCGCCCGCCGCGCGAAGGTAGCGGCGCGACCATGAGGCGGCCGCGCTGTCGATGGTCGCCCATCCCCCTTCGACCCGCACCTCCGTCGACAGCCGCAATCCGTGCGGGTCGGCACCGGTGGACCGGCGGTCGCGAAGCGCCAGTCCCGCCAGCGTGGCGCGTTGCGCGGTGATGTTCTCGAGGAACTCGCTTCCGCCCCCGAGCGCCCGCGAGACGTTGAAGCGCGTCGATCGTGACGCCGCCCCCTGTCGCTCGACGAAGAGCCGCGTCGTCAGCCCTGCGCCGGCATCGCGCCCGTTGGTGAGCTGCACGCCGCGCGCCCGCAGGTAGTAGCCCTCATCCCGCCCGAACAGGAGGGCGCCCATGGAGGCAGCGGTCGAGAGCGGGGCGCCCCAATCGTCATTGGCAACCGACAGCGACTTGTAGAGCGACAGGCGCCACGTGGACCGTCCATTCGTGCGGGAGAGGCCGAGCGTCCCGTTAGGCTCCCGATCGGCGAGTCCGAGGCGCGCGCTGGCGTCCCACGCCAGACCGCGTCCCAACTGTTGAGAGACGGCGGCACCCAGCGAGAGCCCCTCGACGCGATTGTAGCGCAATTGCCCCGGCCCAAGCTCCCACCGCGGCGACGCGGCCCCCCACTCGGACTGAAGGGAATAGCCGAGCCCCTTGAGCAGCGCCTCGCGCCCTGCGGCGTCTGGACCCAGGTCGTCCGCGTCGAAGATCGGTGCCGGGAAGACATCGGGGCGCGTGAGGCGTGACGTGTCGCAGGGAATGCGCACCGCGGAGCGCACTCCTTCACTGCGTTCGTCGATGCGCGTGGTGTAGCCCGTGGCTGCGCACTCGGCCACCAGCCGGTCTCGCCGCTGCATCCGGTGCGACGAGTCCGCATGCACCAGGGCAGCGATGCGCGCACCCCGCTGCGATTCCGACAGCTCGCTCCAGAGCGCCGAATCTGCAAAGAGCGAGTCGCGTAACTCCCGCCGGGTGAGAATTGCCGGGATGGCGGGGAGCGAATCGCCGCCGTTCACGCTCGCGTATGTGAAGCGCTCTTCCATCCGGATCGGCAGGCGCACCACCGAGCCCCGCGCCCATGCTTCGGCGTACTGGACGCGCGGGAGCCAGAAGCGTCCGCCGAAGAGCCCATACTCGATGGTCACGGCCTCGAGCCGCGCCTCGGCGGGGGACGCGACCCATCGGAACCAGGCGGGCGGGGCCTCGGCGTCACGATTCCGCTCGCCACGTGCAGCGGCCGATTCGTTGCGCTGCTTGGCGTCATCGCCCAGCATCTTCCAGATGTCGACCGGCGCCGCGAGGCGATAGGCGGCGCGAACCAGCTGCCCGCTGGCCTCGTCGAACCAGAAGGAGCCGACCGCGAGCTTCCACTCCGCGCGGCGCGGCGCAATGCGCAACTCGCGCAGGCGAATCACCATTCCGTCGGAGAGCGTCAGCGCGAGCGAGTCCCCCGCTGCATAGCGGTAGTACGCTTCCGCGCCTAACGCGAGCGGGTGCACGAGTTCCCGTTCGTCCACCTCCGCCCGCGTCGTCCCCCAGCCGAGCCAGAGCGCCTCGCGCCCCGGGAAGTACGGAACCGGGAGTGTTTCGTCCGGCTCCGTCGTCGCGGACACGCCGCCGGCGGAGGGGGTCACCGATCGCGCCCCAAGGACCTCGATATGGACGCCACTCGCGCGCGACCAGCGCACGCGCGAAACGCTTTCCGATCGAAAGAAGAGGCGTTCCCGCCCCACCGCGCGGACCCCGAGCCCCAGCGAAAGACGCTGGTACGCGCGGGCGTCGTAGCTCACGAGCGCCGCGTCCTGCCCGAGGCGCGCCTGGCGGGCGTGCAGGAGGAGGGTACGTGCCGTCGCGTCTGCGAAGGCATTGCGCTCCAGCTCTGGGGTGAGTGCTGTGCGGCGTGGTGGACGCCGCTCCCGGTCCAGTCGACGCTCCAACCGCTTGAAGCGGATCGAGTCGCGGGTGGCAGCAGTTCTGGCGCTGTCGGCTGCGGTGGGGGGCTTCGCGGTGCCCACGCGTACGGTGACCTGCTGCAGTGCGAGGGCGAGTGTGAGACTGACGAGCACGTAGGTGACTCCGGGAACATGCCGCGCGTCCGCCCCGCTTCTGGCAGGGTCGATGCCGGCGGCGAGCCCGGGTGGCTCCGTCGCCGGCGCGTGCACATCGCTATTAGGCCATAGGTATCGGCGTGGTTCCCCGCGTCGCTGCACTGGACCAGACGTCGCGTCCCGCCAGCACGAACCCGCTTACGGCGAGTACGAAGTGCAGGAGCAGGAGCGCACTGTCAGCGGCCAAGGTGATTGCGCCGGAGGGGCGGGAGGCCCAGGTGCTGTAGCGTGTCACGCTGCGTTCATCCATCCCGCCGAGCGCCACCGCGAGTCCGATGATTCCGTGCGGCGCCCAACACAGTACCCAGCTCGCCATCAACGACAGCCAGGCGATGCGCGCGCCGCGCCGATCGGCGCTTGCGATCGGCGCGAGCACCGCGAGTGCCGGAAAGAGCAGGCCCAGCGCGATCCAGGCGAAACCGAACGAAACCGCCCAGGCCGCGAGGAAGTCTCCGAACGGGTATCGCACGTTGGCGAGGTACGGACCTCGAGTCGGCGTCCAGTAGCGTACGACGAAGACCGCCCCGACGAGGGCGAGCGGCAGTCCGGCGTGCGCGAGGAGGCGCCAGCCCAAGGTTCGCTCGGTGTGATGACGCCTCAGGGCGAGCAACAGGATGGCGACGACCGCCAGTGCGACCATGACCGTCAGCAGCGGAAGTGTCATAGGTCGCCAGCGTGGGGCATTGGGTGTGGGGGCATGGCGTTGCACCCGGAAACGGTAGTGGGGCATGCCCTGCGCCCCGTGAGCTAATGGCATGCCGATGATACTATACAAAACATAGTATTGCCCTGCCAGCTATCCGCCCACGCCGTGGTCATGCCTCGCCCCGTTCATCCGGTCGTTCCTGCGCGGTCCCGTGTCGGCATTCACTGGTGGCCCGGGGGGTGCTGCTGTCGCGCTTCCGTGTTCGCCCTGGCAGGCTCCCGCCTTACTGCCGTACCGGCCGCATGGCAGCATGTCATCGCCGCCACGCCGGTCGGCCACGGGTAGGTCTCCTTTCCCGCCACCACCGGACCGGAGATCGATGCGCGCGTGGTCGCGATGGAACGCGCGTTTGACGCGTCGCTGGACGCGTCGCTGGACGCGTCGCTGGACGCGTCGCTGGACGCGAGCACGCGTCGAGCGCCGAGTTCGTTGGCGGGCACGGCCCTCGTCGCCTGGTATCGACCACAGCTGCCAAGTGCTGCGCCCAACCGATGGCTTTTCGTGCAGTGGGCGACCGACTCGAAGAGTGAAGCCGGAGGATGCGCCCGACGATTCGCACACTTTCGGCTCCTCCCCTCAGTTCGCCTCGAGGCGCGCAGCGCCTCGGGGTGCGATGTCTGAATGTGCGTCGACGACTACTCCTCGTCCGCCGTGGGGCCGTAGATCGCCGGAACCGGGATCTCCAGTTCCCGCATGTAGACCGTGAGCTGCCCGCGATGGTGAATCAGGTGATTGAGCGCTGTCGTGCGGGCGACCACGTAGCGCGGGAGTTCGAAGATCAACGTGTCGCCGCGCCGGTAGCGCCAGAGCTGAACCCACGCCTCCGCCGTCAACCCCTCGAGCGCGCGTGCGCCGCGCCGCATCCCGTTCTCGAACTCGTCGATGAACGCCGCCACCGTGGTGGCCCGACGTTCCACGGTGTCGCGGTCGAGGCCATCCTCTCCGAGGTACGCCAGGAATAGGGTCGGGAGGTACGCGATATGCTGCGCGATCTCCCCGAGTGAACGCGACCGCGGGTGCGGACGCCAGTCGAGTCGGTCGTCGGGGAGGCGCTGGAGCACGCTCCGCGTTCGATCACCTTCGATCTGCAGCTCAGGGAGGAGGAGGAGACTGGGATTCATGGGGCGAAGGCGTGGAGACGCGCTGACGGAACGAGGGTCCCGCGAGCTGCACATCGACCGTGGTCGCGCACATTGCCACGGAAGGCGTATTCTGAAGCGGGGTATTATGACCAAGGTATATGGCGGTCGTCGCCTCTGGAAGCGGGGCTTTCCGGAGGTCGCTACGATGCCCGGCGCACCGGCGACTTGCCTCGACGCGTGCGCGCGGTGCGATGGAGCCTGCTCGCCCGACCGAGGGCGACGCCGGGAATCTCAGGGCTCGGGAGAGCGCCTCGCCTCCGACAGCGCGCGTTCGATGGCCGCCACGCTCCGCGCGACATCGTCCTCCGTCGTCGCCCAGTTCGACACCGAGATCCGCAGCAATCGCTCGCCGCGCCACGTCGTCGCGCCTAACCAGAGCGTCCCGTCATCGACGATCCGGCGCTGGACCGCGTCCGTCGTCGCCTCGTCGCCCACGCGCACCAGCAGCTGGTTGAGCACCACGTCGTTGACGATCGTCACGCCGTCGAGCGCGCCGAGCCGCTCGGCGAAGCGCCGCGTCACCGCGCAACAGCGATCGACCAACTCCGCAATGCCGGTGCGCCCCAGGGCGCGCAGCGCGGCCCACGTCGCAAAGCCGCGCGCCCGTCGCGACGACTCGGCCACAAAGTCGCCCCCCCCGAACTCCCGCCCCGCCACCTGCCCCGTGAGGTAGGCGGCCGTGTACGCCATCGACGTCGCGTGCACGTCAGGGTGGGCGCAGAAGGCGTAGCCGGCGTCGTAGGGGACGTTGAGCCACTTGTGCCCGTCGCACGCCCACGAGTCGGCGAGCTCGATCCCGCGCACGAGGTGCCGAGTGCGCGGGCTCGCCGCCGCCCAGAGCCCGAAGGCCCCGTCCACGTGCAGCCAGGCGTTCGCCGCGCGCGACGCCTCGGCGGCGTGCAGGAGGTTGTCGCAGGCGCCGGTGTTGACGTTCCCCGCCTGGGCGCAGACGATCGTTGGGGTGCCCGCGTCGCGAGCGAGCGCTGCGGCGAGTGCGGCGGTATCCATCGCCCCGTCGGCGAGCACTGGCACCTGTTCCATCGCCCGTTCGCCGATCCCCAGGAAGCGGAGGGCGCGATCGATCGTCGCGTGCCGCTCGGCGCCCACGAGCACCCGCACGCGCGGCGCGCCGAACAGCCCATCGCGCCCCACGTCCCACCCCGCTTGCTGCAGCACCCACCAGCGCGCCGCCGCCAGCCCCACCGTGTTGGCCCCCTGCGCTCCCGTCACGAAGCCCACGGAGGCTGAGGCCGGGAGGGTGAGCGCCTCCTTGAGCCAGCGGCCGGCGACGTCCTCGAAGGCGATGGCTGCGGGGGAGAGCGCCTCGTTGAAGGCGTTCTGGTCCCAGCCGCTGGTGAGGACGTCGGCGACGAGGGCGGCGTCGAGGGAACCGCCGACGACGAATCCAAAGTAGCGGGGGCCGGCGGATGCCATGAGGCCGGGGGTGGCGCCGGCGATGAGTTCGTCGATGACCTGGGGGAGCGGAGTGGGGTTGGTGGGGAGGGGGCGGTCGAGGGTGGTGCGGAGGGTGGTGCGGGTGGCGGGGGGCGCGACGCGCGCTTCGGGGAGCGACGTGCGGTAGGTGGCGATGTGCTCGACGGCCAGCTGCAAGGCTTGGGGCAGCGGGTGGGGGGTGTCGCGGGGCGTGTGTGGCATCGCGTTGGGGGCCGGGACCTGCGCCCCTTCAAGGGACCACTAGGACGTGTAGGCCAGGGACTGGGGTGAACGGGTGAAGCTGCGGGCGTATTCGTGTGGGGTCAATTGCTGCAGGGCGCTGTGCGGACGGACCGTGTTGCAATCGTCCTGCCACGCGGTGATGATGCGGCGGGCATTGTGCAGATCCGTGAACCAGTGCTGGTCCAGGCATTCGGCGCGCATCTTGTCGTGAAAGTTTTCGACGTACGCGTTCTCGACGGGCTTGCCGAGACGGATGAAGGCGAGTTGCACCTGACGTGCGTACGCCCACGCATCCAGCGCCCGCGCCACGAACTCTCGGCCGTTGTCCACCGTGATCGCGTGGGGCGTGCCCCGGAGACTGGTGACGTCGTCGAGGACGCGCACCACCCGCGCGGCGGGCAACGAGGTGTCGACTTCCAGCGCGAGGCATTCCCGTGTGCAGGTGTCGATCAGACTCAGCACCCGAAACCGGCGACCGGTCGCGCACTGGTCGCTGATGAAGTCCATCGCCCAGACCTGATTCGGCTGGGTGGCGACGGGACGGGGCACGCGGGCCAGCGAGACCTGCTTGCGCTTCCGCCGCCTGACCTGCAACCCCGTCCGGCGATAGACACGGCGCACGCGCTTGTGATTCACCTGCCATCCGTCGCGGGCGAGGAGCACGTGCAGCCGGCGATAGCCCCTGCGTGGTCGCTCGGCGGCCTTCTCGCGCAACGCGTCCGCCAAGGCGTCATCACTGGGCCGGGTGCTCTTGTGATACCAGCGCGAGCGCGCCAGGTGCACGAGCTCGCAGGCGCGACGGGTACTCACGGGATACGTGGCCTTGAGATAGGTGACGGCGGTCCGTCGCTGTGCCGGCGTCACCACTTTCGTCCCACCACGTCTTTGAGCATCGCGTTGTCGAGACTGAGCTCGACCACGAGGCGCTTGTTGCGCGCGTTCTCGTCCTCGAGGGCCTTGAACCGTTTCACCTCGGGCACGCCGATCCCGCTGTACTTCGCCTTCCAGCGATAGAACGTGGTCTCGGTGATGCCGTGCTTGCGCACCACCAGGCGGGCGTTGTCACTGCCCGCCACCTCCTTCAGGATCGCGACGATCTGCTCTTCTGTGAAGCGATTCCGCTTCATGTGGGACTCCTCCGACGCCTCGCCTCCTAACGTACCATCTGTCCCGTTCCCGGGGCGCAGGTCAAATCATCTTCGAACTCGCCCGCCACGTTACTGCTCCCTTTCGCGGCATCGGTCGCTGGACGATCGATCGCTCGACGCAAATCGCCGCCGTGCACCGAGTTTCGTGCACGACGGCGCTTGGTCGATTCGATGATCCCGTCAACTCACGAGGCGGGCTTCGTCACGATGATCACCGAGGCCGCTTCCCCTGCGAACTCCACGTACAGGATCAGTCCGCCCAGTTCATACAGGGCTTCCGACTTGCCAACTTGCGATGGCGCTCCGACGACGCTCTCGAGCTCCGCACGGGGCATTCCGGGGAAGACGGAACCGATCTTCCAGGTGCCGGGAAGTCGCGTCGCGAGCCCGGTCACGACTGAAGATGTCGGATCGCCTGGACTCGCGAAGACCGTTACTCGTTCCTGCGCGGAGCGAACCTCGTAACCATCAGTGGAGCGAGTAACGACGCCCCCCTGTCCCAACTGCTTGATGGCGTCCAGAAGCGGCATGCCAATCCACACGCGAATGGAGCTGTCACCAACTGGGCGAAGCTCCAACTTGGCATTCCAGTCCGTCCCACTCGAGTTGGCGACCGTCTTTGACGCCCGCCCAAGCACGCGCGCCGCCTCCATCCCCCACGGGTTCGCCGCCTGAGAGTCCGCAAAGACCCGTAGCAGGCGAGCGCCAGCGGAGGGATTCACCCCGTACGTCGCGCGTGCGTAGTTGAAGCAGTGCGGGTAGACGGTTCCGCCGAGTCCTCGACGAATGCACTCTCGACGCCAAAGACTGTCGATCGAGATCTTCCCGCCCTGTCCGTAGATGGACTCGAACATGGCCGCGAAGAGTTGCTGTGCGTCTTGCCGGAGCCCCGCCCGATACAGGACGAAGCCCCGGTTGTTGGCGACGGCGATGTCGTTCGGCAGCAGGACGGCTGCGCTGTCGGCGAGCGCGACTGCAAGCGAATCGCTCCCCTCGACGCTCGCGATTATTGAGAGGTTGCTCAGGCTAGCACCTCGACTATTGAGGTTAGGCAAGGTGAGAAGTGTTCGTTTGGCGGCCAGCAGAAGCTGCGGATCACCGCGCTCGCCGCGTGACCCCTCGACGAAGCGAGCCCTGACGACCCCGACAGTGGGACGCAGTTGCAGCGACAGGATCGGCACGGTCGAGAGCCAAGCGCGCATGGCGAGGCTCGCCCGCGCTTCCTTGATGATGTCGAGCCCCGGAAGCGCGCGCTCGACGGTGTCGAGCATGGCCGATGCTCGCGCCCGGTCGAAGTTGCTGGCGATTAGCAGTGTCGCTGCGTCGTATCGATCCTGTTGCTCGAGATACGACGCCCAGACGCGCAGGTATTGCGCAACGCGACGAATATGCGAAGGGTGCGTACCCAGCACTCGTTCGTAGCCTGGTACGCTCAATTGATCGTACCGACGACGCCCTGCCTCCATGTACTCCCAAAGGCTTGGCAGCTCCGCAACCGTCGAGAGGATGCCCTCGTGGTAAGCCGCAACTAGAAGGATTGCGGCTGTCGAATCCGCTTGCAGCTCCTGCTGCTGGTTGAATCGTGGGCACACGTTGACCGGCCCCGACGCGCGCAGTTGACCTTCGCCGCCAGTTGGATTTGTTGCGTGGACCAGGATGATTCCGGGCCGCGCGCAGGTTGTGTCCGTGACATGCTTCCTCAGGAGATGGCCGATCTCGTGACCGAGTACCGTCGACAAGTAGACATCCCGAACGAGCCGAGAGTCCTTCCCTGTCCGCTTCGCGGTCAGCTCCGCGCCCGCGCTCAGGTAGTCCACGAACTCCGCACCCACCACGATCAGCCCTGCCCGCAGACGACCTGTTCGGTCGAAGAGTGCCGCCTGCGCACTCGCGTTCGCTTCGGCATCCTTCACCACGACGAATCGGCTATCCTGCACCACCGCATCGGCGACGCGCGCGAGCGGTTCGAGCAGCGCTCCCACGAGTTGCACCGTCGGACCGTCCGCCACGCATGGCGCCTTTCGCTCTCGCCGCGCCATGATCGCGCGGAACAACGCCGAGACCTGCGGCGCGTTCATCATTCCTCCGCGTATCACCGGAAGGGGGTCGCAACTGTCGGCGGCTGGCAATTGCTGCGCCAGTCCGTCAGCCGTCGCTAGGCCAGCCATTGCCGCAAACAGCGTCCAACGTAGGAGCGATGTCATCTGTCTTCTCTCGGAAGGATCGAAAGGACGGTCTCCGACATGGCGCATGCTCATCGCAGCGAGTCGGCTCCCGGTCGCACCAGCGTGAATCGAAGAGTGAAAGAGCTCCAGCCGACGGCAACATCACTGTCCGCTATGCGCGTCTGCCCGCGCGCGGCACCGTCGCCGTGACAGCCCGGTAGCGACTCCATGAACGGCGAGAAGGTGAACGGATCCGAGCTCGCAACAACCTTGATGATCTCCGCGCCCAGCGGCTCGACGATCTCGTAGTCATCGAGAGGCAGCCACTGATTGGGCGGCACGGAGACGGGTGTCGGGGTACGTGGCGCAATGGCGAGGTCCCCGGTGAAGCCCGCCCACACGGCACTCAGGAAAACGCGGGCGCCCGGCGGAGCCTCTACGTATACCCAGAGAGTGTACTGCTCTCCAAGTATCAACGCGGTTGAGGGTCGCGAGCCCCACGGCGACTCTGGCAGGTGCTGTGCTGACACCGTGCGCGAGCCGGGAAGGAGCAGCGCTATGACATCGATGCGCTTGCGATCGGCACTCGCCTCAGGCATCGCCAGCAGACGCGCGGCGCCGTATGCACGCCGGATCTGGCAGGGATGAATAGCGTTTTCCCCGCGCTCCGAGGGATCGCGAACGATGGCATGGTCACCCACCACGATGCGCGCACGTCCCGATGCGTCGCGCACGACGCGCAGTTGCGCATTCGCGCTGTCCGGTACTTGGCGAAACAGCGCGCCGTCGAACTCTCGTGCCAAGGAATGAAACGTTGGATCGATCCACACCGATGCTCGCTCACTCGTACCGGTGCCGAGCGGGAGCGCCGCCATCACGGCACGCGCACCGGCGGGGAACGGTGCGCCTCCACTGATCCCTCGCCCGAATGCCGATTCTGCCTGCAGCGAATCGATCCGCAATTGTCCGAGTGGACGCGTACCGACGAATCCATCGCCTGGCGCATAGACGTCGAGGACGCTACCCCGTCGAACGCCGTGCAAGTCACCTCGGTCAATCTTGTATCGTCCGGTGGCCGAGGGACCGACCATCGCGAAGTCCCGTGCTGGCAGGCTATCGCCACCGCCGAACACGCGACTCTCGCGTTCCCCCTCGAGTTGGGGCGTCTGGTCAGCCCCCGTTGCGCGGACACGCTCGAGGATGCGCGGCAGTAGCTCATCCCAGCGCGCCGAGCGGTCGGCGCCCCGCAACACCTGGACGAGCGCTTCCGTAAGTACCCCGTGCACGCGAACGCCGCCCGTCGCGCTCGGAAACGCCTTTTCCTGAGCCAGTTCAGTCGCGCGGGCCGCTGACAGCAGCGTATAGCGTCCGCCATCTCGCGCGTCGCCGACATCGATTCCGCTTGCGCGTTCGAGGCGCGGGCCACGTGCGCGTTGGTAGGTTTCGCCCTCGCCCCCTCTGGTAGCCGTTCCCGAGTAGCATGCATCGATGATCACGGTCACGTTCCGCGTGTGCAGCTGTTCGATGAACTGAGAGCGTAGTTCGTCATCCGAGATGAGCCCACTCGTATCGCTACCGCGCGCGGCTCCTCGCGGCGCATCCCACGCGACCAGCGCCTCGTCGTACTCGTCGCCCGGTGCAAAGCGCCGCTCATCGCCATCCAGGTCGCGCACGTATGTTCCATGGCCACTGAAGTAGATCACCACGACGTCCCCCGGATCGCTGGCGCGTGTGAGCACCCACGCAAGGCTCGCCAGGATGGCATCCCTGCTGGCGGCTCCATCCGTAAGTACGCGCACATCGTGTCCGTCAAACCCCCATCCGCGCAGGAGCGCGCGCACCACCCGCACGTCGTTCGGTGGCCCGAGAAGATCGGACTCTCCAGGTGCGCCACCGTTCGTAAAGTTCTTGTAGTCGCCGATGCCGACGATGAGCGCAATGCGGCGCGGCGCGCGTGCGGCGACCTGGTCCTTCGCGCCGGGAGCTGCCACGGCGCTCGAGCTGCAGAGCAGTGCCCCAACAACCAGGCGTCTCATTCGCTTCATCGACAACACACTCTCACGTTGATACACAGGCTCACCTCGTCGCCTTCATCCTGTCGCCGTCACATCGCTCAACCCACGCCCACCAACTGAAAGCCAGCCCAGTAGTACGGTGCCGCGTATTGAGGCATCCTCCGGATGTCATCCTGAGCCCGTCGCAATGCCTCTGCGCGATTCAAGGGTGATGTCCCCGTCGCGTAGGCGATGAATCGCTCGATAAGAAGCGCCGTCGCGTCGTCGTCGACCGCCCAGATGCTCGACACTACCGCGCTCGCCCCTTTCAGCATGAACGACCTCGCGAGCCCGACGGTCCCTTCGCCGGTCGTGAACTGCCCTTGTCCCGTGTTGCAGGCACTGAGGATTACGAGAGCGCCGGATAGGTCGATAAGCGGATCCTCCTCGATGTCCGTGGCTCGCAGGAGCCCGAGGTTGCGTCCGGTCCTCGCCAGCGCCAAGAAGCTCAATCGCGAGAGCTCAGGCGTCGGAGCCACCTCGGCGTGCGAAGTGAAGTGAACCAGATCCACGTCGTGGAGGGCGCGCCGCACTGCATCCGGCGTGGCTGCGGGCCCGAGGAGCAAGCGCGCATTGAGCATTAAAGCCGTCGCGCGCCCTTCGCGGCGCATCCCGGGAAGTACCGGAAAGTCATCCCGCGGTCCTCGTTCGGGAGCCGCAACCACGAGCGCTCGCATCGGAACGGTCGCCCCCCCTCGCCGTTTGGCCGCTTCGGACGCAAGGCGCTCCGCCCGCTGAAGAAACGACAGCGACGGAGCGTACCGCACGGGTACGGCGAGGCTTCGCATCCCAGAAGCGGGGTGCATGGCCAAGAGCGCCTGGAATGGGAATGACCACAGGTTGCCGCTTGGTACGACTACGATACTCGTTGCACCTGCCACGGCTTCGAGGATCTCAGTCGGGAGCAACATCTCTGCGAGCCGCCGCACGTCCGCTTCGGACCCTTGGCCTTGCAGCGGCTTCTGCCCGCGCGACGCACGCCTCACGACCGCACGCCCCTCCGCGTCGCTCGACTTGCTACCGAGATAGGCAATCGCGGCCTGCGCGCGCGCGAGGTACTCGCCCCCCCAGGGTCGCACCATGTGCAACTTCAGCGCACCGTCTCCCCGAGGAGAACCAACGAAGAGCGCGAGCGAGTCGCCTACGATGGCGTAGTACAGGAGGGCCGTTCCGGACGGAAGTACTTCGCGGATCCTGAGCGCATCAGGTACTCCGGCCCCCGCTGCACCACCGCTGAGTAGACCCAGTGAGCGCGTGAACTCCTGAACGGCGAGCGCGGAAGCGAGCGCTTCACTTCGGGATCCCGTCCGCGAGAGCCTTGCTAGGCTCCAATCGCCCGCGAAACCCACGAGAAAGGAATTCTGCCAAACGCGTGCATGGTCGCTGCGATACTGACTGACGCGCAACGAGAGAATGGTCGCGGCGGTGTCGAAGTAGGCATCGGCGAGTGACGGCTTCTCCGGCAGGAACGTGCGAGCGATCGTGGCAAGTCGACCCACCTCATCCGCCGAGTTCCTGAGAGCTGGGAGTCCACTCGCGATGCGGTGTGCCTCGAGCGCCGCTTCTCCAGCTAGAGTGCGATGCCCCAAGGCTTGCAGCGCGCTTGCACGAATGGTCTGGGACTCCATACGACTGAGATCGGCGAAGAGCGTCGGAAACTGCGGCTCATGCGTGACAGACAGCGCGCTATCGGCGAAGGCGAGTGCCTGCTGCTGATGCCCGAGCGACAGTTCTGCGTGGGCGATCGCGGAGAGCAGGTAGAAGCGATCCTCGAGGAAGCTCTCGTTGCGCGGCGAGACCCGACGAACAGTGCTTACCGCGGCCTGCACGGCGCTACGATGCGCTTCGTTCGATTGGCCTGCCCGTGAGAGCAGGACGAGCGACTCTGCCAGCAGTCGTATCGTGGCCCAATTGCTGGGCGCCCTCTTGTCGGGCGCACGGTCTGCCAACTTGGCGAGTACTTCGATTCCGGTCGTGAGGAAGGCGGCTGCGGAGTCGGGCGCCGTGCCCGCAAGCGCGCGGCCGAGGGTCGCTGCGCAGGCACCGATAGCCAAGGAATCGCCAGACGCACGTACCCGAGGCATCAAGACACGACCGAGTCGCACACCGTCCTCCAAGTGTCCCGACGCCAACGTGGCCTCGAGTTCGAGTACCGCCACGCGAGTTCCCAACGGGCAATGCGCCAATCCCCCACAGTAGCTGCGTCCCCTCGAAAGGGCGCGCGAGAGGAACGCACCATCGTCGGGCCGAGCGGTGCCTACGAGAAGACCGGACATTCGCTCCACCATCTCGCCTGCCTCGCGACTCCCCGACCGAACCACCCGCTCGCGGGTCAGGTCTGCGACAACCATGCGTGCCCGCTGAACCCCGACCCACATGTCATCTTCCTCGAGTCCCATCAGTTCCAAGGCGGCCAGCGCCCCGGCACGCGCCGCGAACACCACGTCATCGATGCCGAGTGGTAGTTCCATCGCTCGGTCGTGCAACGCGGACATCAGCACTGCGCGTCGACGACGCGTCGGCGGATCCACAGGTCGAATGCTGATCTTCTCCCATTCGGCCAGAATCATCGCCGCGCGGGGATCGCCGGTGAGCGCCGGCGATTGCGCCTGCGTATCCAACGGAAGCGCAGTCAGAAGGGCAATCCCGGTGGTCCGGGCAATGCTCGTGGCTCTTCGCGCGAGACGGAGACTCATATCAGCTACGCTCATTCAACGGTTGCCCGACCTCTGCTCCATGACCCGCAGCGCTGATTCCGCCTTCCGGGCCAGCAGCGCCCCACGCACGGTACTGACGCCTTTCACTGCTTCCACCAGTTCGCTGGTGACTGGTGCGTGGTATCCTGCACCAGTGACTGCAGCATCGCACATGGCCGCTATCCCTCTGTTGGAGAGGTAGGGATCGGTCGTGACGGCCTGGGTGCAGAGGTGCAACAGGTCGATCAGCGGCGGCAATCCACTCGGGCCGAAGAAGGCGAGGAGCGCGATGCGCTTGGGGTCGGTTGACGCTCGGATTGCAGACAAGTAGTCCGGATGCGTGGTGGCGAGCAGGCGCGCAAA
This sequence comes from Gemmatimonadaceae bacterium, assembly GCA_046327755.1. Lineage (GTDB taxonomy): Bacteria > Gemmatimonadota > Gemmatimonadetes > Gemmatimonadales > Gemmatimonadaceae > SCN-70-22. Next base: position 39,618 of record JAXLXW010000020.1, on the reverse strand, counting down.
GTCGTAGTTCGGCAGGTTCCACATCACCTGATCGATGAGCCAATCAACGTACGGGCGCGACGCAGCACCAAAGCGTTGCACGAACATCGTCGCGGCCGAATCCCACTTGAAGCGGTAGTTGACATCGCCACGAAACTCCATGGACAGGAGTCGTCCGTACCACTCGATGATCGACTTGTTTTCTTCCACGGTTCCTTGAACGCTCACCAATCGATCGACGCACGCTCCCGTGATGTTGGCCCAAGGATCGGTGAGGAGCGCGCCTGCGCCGGTGCGCGCACGATCGCGGAATCGCTGCCGCGCTTCGGCGCTCCGGTCGGCGGAACTTCTGCAGAAGCCAAGCATGCGCCGAACGCTCTCGGGCGATACAAACTCCGGCCGGACCGACTGGATCATTCTCGCTCGCAGTCCGTCGTTTCCTTCGACGCTGATCAGCGACCAAGCAAGTTCGGCCAGCTGTGCATTCACCGTCCCCAGTCTGGTGCCAGTGACGGCGATGACCCCAATCGTCTTCTGTTCCGGGAACGGCGAGGCGAGCCACCCATTCACCAGTCCGATACCCGACTCACCCGACCTTATCAACCGCATCCCGATGGGCCAGGGCACACCGTTCCAGCACCCCGCGATGTATTGGCGCAGAGTTCCCGCCTCCTGGTCGGAGATCGGAGCTACAGGAACCTGAAGCCCTTGGTCAGTCCGAGTCTGTCCGAGCGCGCAGTCGAGGTATCCGATTCGTCGAAGCCACTTCGCGAGGGTTTCCGGGCCGTCCGTGTTGGGTGCAGACGAGGGCAACTGCGTTGGCGCCGATGTGGGTGTTGGCGTCGGTGCGCGTTCCGGTTGTGTGACGGGTGGCGCCGGCTTGGCGTTGGTGTTGTGTCTCGCCATCAATGCGGTGGCGCGCTCCTCACCGCGTCGCTTCTCGGCATTCACCAGCGTGACCGCTATCTCCTTCAACGCTTTGCTCGCATCTTCATCCCCAAGATCGGAGGCCACCATGTAGTGCGCGTACGCCTCGACGAGACGTTCACGCCTCGCAATACCTCTCAGGGCATCGGCTTCGAGCTGGGCGACGACGCCGAGATTGAAGTACGCCCACGCGTTGCCGCTGGACGCTTCCGGCTCGAGGAGACGGCGCGCCGTGACGAAGTCACGGCGATCTATCGCCGCGACAATCGGATCCACGTCTTGCGCCTCGACCGTCGATGGCACGAGCAGCCGCAGAGCACAGAGCGCGAACGCGAGGCGAAAAGTGGCGACTCGGACGCGAGCTTGAGCTGACAGGGCGACACGACTGGGCATTGTTCGATGGGAAGCCGAGTGAAAGTGACGGGCGCCAGCCTGATTCTCCTCCTCCACGATCAGGGCCGCAAGCGCGACGCCCCCGCGACCGCAGCTGCAGATGCAGATGCAGATGCAAGGGGTCTCAGTCTGGAGACGTCACACCACAGTGCGACTTGCACACCTCGCAGGTGAGCCCCGATGAGCGCCGGGAGGGGCGGGACTCCCCGTAGGTCGGAACAGGCGACCCCCCGCTCTGACTGCCGGTCGATCCGACCCCACCTTTCGTGCAACGGAGGAACCAATGAAGACGAGCAAGTTCACCCATGAGCAGATCCTCGCGACGTTGCGGCAGGCGGTGGCCGGCCCGCCCGCCGCGGATATCTGTCGCAGGCTGGGCGTGAACGAGGTGCGCGAACTGCTCGTCGACGAGCGCGTTGACTCGACCACGTGGCAGCTCGCGCGCATCGATGGGCGGAGTGTGGGGACGCGGGTGCTGGTGGGGCCGTTGCGGGTGGGAACGGGGGTGGCGCGGCAGGTGAGGTGGGGCGAGGTCGCGAGGAGATAGCTGGGCCTGACGCTGCACTGACCGATGTGTCGAGCGTAGGTATGGCCGAGCATCATGCGTGGAGTCGTCTCCGTCGTCGATTGGCTATCCCAACGCCTTCAGGAGATTCGCGAGAGCCGTTACGATCCCCAGCGACTCCTCCGCCGATACGAGCCGCTCATCGCCATGCAGCACTTGATTGGCGCGCGTTCGGATCTGATGTGCCAGATCGCGCTGATCTTTCGTGAGGAGTTTCCGGCGAAACGCCACGTCGATACGCTGCTGCAGCGTGATCTCGTCACGATCCGTGTCGAGTGCTGCCTGTGCAACTCCGTCAGGAATGGCGTGAACGAGGGCAGATTCCAACGCAGCGCGTGCGAGCGCCACTACTGCCGTGTCGTGCCCGTCGACGTACAGGGCCGTGATGCGCGTAAGAAGCCACCGTGAAGACGTCGCTACCCTGCGGTGGTCCGCTAGAGTCGCGAGTTGCAGCGCCCGCCCGCCGGCGAGAGCCGCCCAGACACGCGCATCCAGGGCATACGAACACACCAGTGCAAGTTGAGCCGTTCGGTACTCGAGCTCACGAGCCTCGTCAGGCTCGCGAAGTGTCCGCGTGATCTCCTCGCCCACGTAGAGAAAGTGGTCCATCCCGGACTTGAAGTCGCCGCGCACCCAGGAGTTCAGGAATCCCTCTCGCTCGCGCTCGAGCTCCTCCGCCTCAGCTTCGGCCTCCGCATTCGTCGGGCGGCGCTTTCCCTTTCCCTTTCGGAGGCTCCAGTAACGCTCGAACAGTCGATCCACCTTCCCCTGCACGAAGAGCTCGGAGGCCGCCGTGTTCAGTGCATCCTGCCAGTTCTCGACCCGTTTGGAATGAGCCAAGTACTCCGGGCTCGAGTCCTTTGGCCGACGCATGATCCCCAAGGTCCGCTCGAGTGCCTGCGCCAGATCGTACGGATCGAACGAACCCTCCAGAAACTCCTCTTCAAGCCAGTTCGAGCGAGCCTCATCGGCTTCCCGAAACGTCTTGTAGCGCTCGCCAACTCTGTGCAATTGGGACAGCGCGAATGCTTCACCCGGCATGTTGGTTGTCCTCCCGCTTTAGCAACCCGGCAATGTGATAACGCGCGTCACCCTTCCCCCACCCACCCTTCACTCAACACCTCCGCCTGCTCAATCACCGTATCCGTCGCCTTCGCCTCCATATCAGGCGGATACCCGTACTTCCTCAGAATCCGCTTCACCAACACCCGCAGCTGCGCCCGCACGCTCTGCTTGAGCGTCCAGTCGATCGTCACGTTCTTCTTGACCGTCGCCACCAGCTCCCGCGCGATCATCGCCAGCTGCGGCTCGCCGAGTACCTGCACCGCACTCTCGTTGGCGGCCAGGGCGTCGTAGAACGCGACCTCGTCGTCGTTCAGCCCCATCGCCTCGCCGCGCGCGTTCGCCGCGCGTAGGTCCTTTGCCAGCTGGATCAGCTGTTCGATCACCTGCGCCGTCTCGATTGCCCGGTTCTGGTATTTCCGCACCGCCGCCTCAAGCAGCTCGGCGAAGGACCGCGCCTGCACCACGTTGCGCCTGCCGCGCGCCTTGATCTCACCCTTCAGGAGCTTCTGCAGCAGCTCGACCGCCAGGTTCCGGTGCGGGAGGTGCCGCACCTCGGCCAGGAATTCATCCGAGAGAATCGAGATGTCCGGCTTCTTGAGCCCTGCGGCGGCGAAGATGTCGACTACGCCGTCGGCCGCAACCGCCCGCGAGACAATCTGCCGGATGGCATGATCGAGCTCCTCGTCGGTGCGCGACACGTCGGCATTCCCCTTCGCCAGCTGCGCACGCACGGCCTGGAAGAATCCCACGTCGTCGCGAATGCGCTGCGTCTCCGGATGCGGGACGCTCAGCGCGAACGCCTTTCCCAGCTCGGTGACGGCGAACAGACAGCGCGCTTTCCCGTCATGCTGGGCGAGGATGTGCTCCTGCGCCGCCGGCAAGAGCGTGAGCCGCTCCGCGGGAGTGCCGCTCGTCCACTTCGACCAGTCGAAGCCGTGGAAGAGCCCGCAGCACACCTCGTACTTCTCCAGCATCACGGCCACAGCTTCGTCCTGGTCGAGTGCGGTCTTCCCCGTGCCGCCGCTCTCGGTGTACGTCGCCAGCGCCTTCTTCAACTCGTCGGCGAGCCCCAGGTAGTCGACGACCAGCCCGCCCGGCTTGTCCTTGAAGACGCGATTCACGCGGGCAATCGCCTGCATGAGCCCGTGCCCGCGCATCGGCTTGTCGATGTACATGGTGTGCAGCGACGGCGCGTCGAACCCCGTCAGCCACATGTCGCGCACGATGACGAGGCGGAATCCATCATGCGCATCGCGGAATCGATCGGCGAGCTCCTCGCGCCGCTTCTTGTTGCGGATGTGCCCCTGCCACTCGAGCGGGTCGCTCGCCGAGCCGGTCATCACGACCTTCATCGCCCCCTGGGCGTCGTCGTCGTGGTGCCACGAGGGGCGCAGCCTGGCGATCGCTTCGTACAGCTCGACGCAGATGCGCCGGCTCATGCAGACCACCATCCCCTTCCCCTCGAGCGTCGACAGGCGGTTCTCGAAGTGCTCGACCAGGTCGCGGGCGATGAGGTCGATGCGGTGCTCGGAACCGACGACCGCCTCCAGCTGCGCCCACTTGGACTTGAGCCGCTCCTTCCGCTCGACCTCCTCCCCCTCGGTCGCCTCCTCGAACTCGGGATCGATCCTCGGTCGCTCGGCGTCCTTCAATTCCAGCTTCGCCAGCCGGCTCTCGTAGTAGATGGGAACCGTCGCCCCGTCGAGCACCGCGCGCTGGATGTCGTAGACGCTGATGTAGTCGCCGAAGACCGCGCGCGTGTTGGCGTCGGTCTGTTCGATCGGCGTCCCGGTGAAACCGATGAACGACGCGTTGGGGAGCGCGTCGCGCATGTGGCGGGCGAAGCCGTCGATGAAGTCGTACTGCGACCGGTGTGCCTCATCGGCGATGACGACGATGTTACGGCGCTCGGAGAGGATCGGGTGGCGATCACCCTTCTCCTCGGGGAAGAACTTCTGGATCGTCGTGAAGACCACGCCGCCAGCGGCAACCGCGAGCCGGACTCGCAGGTCGGCGCGATCGCTCGCCTGCACCGGCGGCTGTCGCAGGAGCTCCCGGCAGCGGGCGAAGGTCCCGAACAGCTGGTCGTCCAGGTCGTTGCGATCGGTGAGGATCACCAGCGTGGGATTCTCCATCGCCGGGTGCAGGATCACGCGCCCCGCGTAGAAGGCCATCGTGAGGCTCTTCCCTGACCCCTGCGTGTGCCACACCACCCCCACGCGCCGGTCGCCCGGGTTGCCCCCCGGTTTCTCGCCTGCGGAGTAGCGCCCGGCGGTGCCTGACATCGCGCCCGTCCCTACGAGCCGCGCCGCACGCAGCGTCTCCTCCACCGCGACGTTGACGGCGTGGAACTGGTGATAACCCGCCATCTTCTTCACCACACGCTCGCCTTCGCCCTGCTCGAAGACGATGAAGTAGCGCAGCAGGTCGAGGAATCGCCGGGGGTGGAAGACGCCGTTGAGCATCACCTCCAGCTCCGACAGCCCAGCCGCGGCGTCCCCCGCTCCGGTGATCGTGCGCCACGGCTTGAACCATTCCTTCCCTGCCCCCACGGCGCCGATGCGCGCCTGCACCCCGTCGCTGGCCACCAGCGCCGCGTTGTACGCGAAGAGCGCCGGGATTTGCGATTGATAGGTTTGCAGCTGCTGGTACGCGCTCCAGACGGTCGCGTCTTCGTCCGCCGGATTCTTGAGCTCGATCACCGCCAGCGGCAATCCGTTGACGAAGAGGATGACGTCGGGGCGGCGGTTGTGCTGCCCGTCGGCGACGGTGAACTGGTTGAGGGCGAGCCAGTCGTTGTTGGTCGGCGTGTCGAAGTCGATGACGCGCGCCTGATCGCCGCCTATCGAGCCATCTGGACGACGATACTGGACCTCGACCCCCTCGACAAGAAGCCTGTGCACGGCGCGATTGCGCTCGAGCAGCGTCGGCGGCTCGGTGCGCGTCAGCTTCCGGAAGGCGTCGTCGATCGCGTCGGGGGGGAGCGACGGGTTGAGTCGGGTGAGCGCGTCGCGCAGGCGCCCGTCGAGCGTGACGTCGCGGAACGACGGATCGGTGCGCTCGGCGCCCGGGGCGCCGTAGGCGAGGTCGGGGGCGTAGGCGACCGAGTAGCCGAGGGCGGCGAGCCAGGCGAGGCCGGCGTCTTCGACGACGGACTCGGTGAACGTCGAACTCACTTCAATCCCTCGCGCCGTCCCAGAGTCGTCGTCACACCCAGATTCCCCCTAGATCCCCGAACTAGGGGGAAATGATGCCCCTAATTCGACTCCAGTTCCGCGCTTCCTATGGCGCGAGTCAGCCGAGCTGCCAATCTCGGCGGCGGTGGCGCGACGCACCATATCCAACCCAATGTGCCGCGTACGAAAGTCGGCCCGAGTCGGCCAAAGTCGGCCCGAGTCGGCCCGAGTCGGCCCGAGTCGGCCCGAGTCGGCCCGAGTCGGCCCGAGTCGGCCCAACTTGGCCCAACTTGGCCCAACTTGGCCCAACTTGGCCAAGTGATTTCAGGACAACAATTTCCAGCGTAGCGTATTGGTGCGCCCGGAGAAGTCGATCAGGCCGAGTTGCTTCAGGACAGCCAATTCACTCTTCACCTGCCGGGCCGTGGTCGCCTGCGGCAGGCGAGCAGCGATGTCATGCCGAGACAGGCCGGCTCTCTCCTGAGCGAGCACCGCGAGAATAGCTCGCTGCCGCTCCGTAAGGTCGATCCCCGCCCGAAGCGGCGGCTCATACCGCCCTGGCCTGAACCTCACGACCACCGCTCCCGCGATCGATTCGATCTCCGGCCTCGGCAGACCGGCCGCCTTTGTCAGTTCTGACATCCTTAGCGTCCCGCGCCCCCACTGCTCGATGACGCCGCATCGATAGAGGACCCCGGCGATCAGCGGGTTCCATGGCAGCGACTCATGGGGCTCGTAGAGCGCCTCGGGCGTGAGCCCGAAATGCAGCGATCCCGACGACGTCACCTCCAACCGGTCGTCGTAGATCCCGACCGATACCGAGCCCGTCCCCCATGAGTACTCGCGGTGGCAGAAGCCATTCGCGAGCGCCTCGCGGACCGCCAACGGTGGGTACAGCGGTTCGTCGACCCGTGCGATCTGTCCCGGCTCGATGTGACCCGCGATCGGGATCGACTCCAGCACGAATCGCTGGGCGCGCCTCAGCAAGTCGAAGACGTTCCCATGGAACTGCCGGTTATCCAGGAACTCCGTGCGATCGGTGCCGCGGAATCGTGCCACCTTGAGCAGGCACTGGGGATAGTCAACCGCAAGCCGCTCCGAACGACCGAACAGGACGGCCGCGGCGCGAAGCAATCTGCCATCGCGTATGAGCCCCAAACCGCGCAGGAGTTCCTCGGGATCGCGCGTTCCAGGGTCTTCGAGGCGACCGCGGCGGATGGCCTCCTCGACCGTGATGATGATCTCGTTCGAGTCGAGATCGGCCAACGTGAACGCCGTCGCCGGTTCGATCTCCCAACGCTGCTCGGCGTGCACGCGCTCCAGCAGGAGCGCGTTGTACTCGTCGCGCGAAAGCTCATGGTTGGTGCTGCCGACGCGACGATAGGCGCGCTCCCGATACGCGTACGGGCGACTGCGTCCACCAGTCACGGAGACCACGATGACATCGTGAGTCGGTGAGACTGGCACACGCTCGATACTTGGGAATGCGGGTGGATCGATATGCCCAAGCTCCTGAACGAGTTGCTCGACCGTCTGAGCTCCGACCTCCTGACCGAGCACGGTTCCGTCAGGCTCAACGCCGATCAGGACCCTGCCACCACGGTTGTTGAGCATGGCGCACACGGTCTTGGCCACGTCCGTCCGCTGACCGGTCGAGCGCTTAAACTCCAGCATTTCGGATTCGCCGGAAGCGGCGAGGGTCGTGATAGTGTCAGCGTCCATGTATCGAGAGGCCAGATGCATGTCACTCAGTCGTCGTCGCCATGACGCGAGCGGATTCGCTCCGCCTCCACACCGTAAGAGTCTGCCAGTTCTCGAAGTGTAGCAGCTAGACGAGAGAAGCCCGCGCTATCCAGAGCTTTCGCCTTCGTTCGATAGTTCGAAGCAAGGGCAAGTTCGGGCGCTCCAGTCGGATCCACCCAATGAACTCCGCGGGAATTGAACAACTCCGTGCGGAACCCATCGCGCATCTCCGACGCGTCGCGGCCATTGAGCACGCCTGCAACGGCTCGGTGAATCCACAGCCCATCTGGATCCTGGGGCGCATGAACAAGCACATGGCCGATCATACTCATCGCGACCTCGACGTGCCCTGTGGCGGTACACTCCGTACGCACGGTCGAGAGCCAATCGCGCAGTGCGTCACCATCGTACGGTTCGCCTTTGTTGGTTCCAGGGGGAACGTTCCATTCTCGTAAGAGCCGGTACGCGTTCGTTGCCTTCCCCTTTTGACTCTCGCTGAGCTGCTCCTCTTCCGCTTGCGCGTGCTTTCCGCGAAAGCACAGCCGCACTACTTCACAGAAGAAGTTGGGATCAGTCGATAGCCGCGCACTCAAGGTCCTTGGCGACCCACCCCGATGATCCTGGAGAAGCGGTAGATAGGACCACTCGATACTTAGAAGCGCCTCAACGTCAACGTCATCAGCATTCTGAAGCCACTTGATGATCTCCAGGAGGTGATATGAGTCCATCGACTGCAGCTGCTCAGATGGACCCGGTCCCGCCAGAAGTGCTCGAATAGCCAGCGATGGGTCGAATTCCTTCTTGTCGTGACGCAACTTCTCAAGGCACCTGATCGCAGCTAACGGTCGTCCATGAACAACAAGCCGTTCGGCGGCAAGAGCCAGCCCGTCTTCGGTGTCGTACGGGTTCGCCGACGTCGAGGTCCAGTAGAGCTTCGCGTCAGCTCCCAGCAACATATCTGCTCGCTTCCACGCGTCCGGCACGAAGGGAAGAAGAGAAAGGAAGCGGCCGACTTGGACCGCGGGCCATTTCTCGATTCCGAGCTCGTCGACCCACGGCCATCCGTTAAGCCGAAACCGACGCCAGACATAGCCAGAGAGCACCCGCTCATCGGACGCTCGATCGCTCATCAGCATGTCGGGCAGAAGTTCTGAGTCCGTCGACGCAGATGGAGACGAGGCGAAGGCGATACCCACACGCCAAGGAGCTTCGACATGCACGGCGAATTCGATCACTCCTTGAGTACCAACACTTTGCGCGATCTGTTGTACCGCCGCGTCTCTCCGCTCATCGAGAACTTTCGCCTGCGCCTCATAGTCGCCGAGCTCGTCGAACAACTCGACGTCACGCTCACTAAACAAGCGACGATGAACCAGCGTGGGTTGATTCGGAGCGAGAGTCTTCGCGATGGCGTCCAAGCGATCCACGTACTGCGGCGCCATCGCCCAGGCTGCCGTCGCGAATTTCCGATGCTTCGCGACCAGGTCCGCCAGCGCAGCCCACACGGGCAGCCGTCGCTCCTCAGGCATGCTCACGACATCTGAGGAACTGAGATGATCGGCGAGCGCTGCAAGAGCTGCTGGCGGCAGTTTCTCTGCACTTTCCACTAGGAGAACGAGCCGTACTGGATCCGCTCTCGCTGCCGACAGTGCCATGCTTGCGTACCCCTCCACCTGTATCCGGTACTCCTCGCGCGTAACCCCTCGGCTCCAATCTTCCGGAATCGTTTCCCTCCATTCTGGCTTTCTGGATCCCATGGAGACGGACCCGGTCTCGGGAAGAAGTCCGATCAGCAGATCCCATCCAACATCGGGATACTCATGCAGTAAAGACTTCACAGCCGAAGCACGCATCTCGGTTGACGCGCAGGTCTGCGGAAGCCAGGGGAGGAAGATCGTACGTAGAGAGTTGATGGGTCTGTTCGCATACTTGCCGCCCGGATCCCGAGACGCCAACCCCGCAAGGACCAGCGCGGTCCGTCCGACATACGCTTCATCCCAGGCAAGCGTCTCCAACGCCCAGAGGAGGCCAGTGATGTAGTTCCCATCAAGGAACCCATCTCCCTCCTGAGCAAACACGTCATCGAATGGGCAGGGGCTTGTCTCGAGCGCCATCTCAACGGCATCGAGAAACGCAGAGGGAGAAGCCTCCGCGAGCAACGGCAGTACATCGTTCAAACTGGCCCAGCGTTCCCAGTCTGCATCGCGCAGCAGGTCACGCACTATCAGCAGAGCCGTCGACTCGGGCCGGCCACTCGTACACGACTTCAACGCCCGCGCATGACTACCGAGCAACGCGATGGTTGTCGCGATGCCTTGGCGAAGGTGAGGTGAGAACTTCCTTGTCCTTCCGTGAATCGCGGCTGCGAAGCGCTCCGATGACGGTAGGGTCAGCTTTGGATGGCGTTCTCCTAACACCTCGACGGCTGTCGAGCGCAGTCGCTCCAGGTGATCATCGAACACTCGAGGCCCGAGTGCATACCACGCCTCGTACCGAAGTAGGGCGCGCCAAGTCGTCTCACGATGCGCCAGGGGAGTGCCCGGCTGGGCAGCCAGCGCGCGAATATCACCGATCCACTCCCCGTATGCGTTTCCCGCGAGTGACTCCGCGGCAGCGCGATCGCCCTCACTTTGCTCGTCCCACTCTCCGAGTAGCTGTGCGATCACCAACTCCGAGGCTGGCGTGCCTTGGGACCACTCGGGCATGAGCGAGAGATTCTGCAAGCAACGGAGCAACGAACCCAGATTGCCGTCGGACTTTGTAGCAAGCACCCGCGCACGCTCCTCCAAGTACCCCGCGCCCTCCAGCGCCTCTTTCAGTTTCTGAGCTTTCGGGGAGGGAAGATCGGCCGCAGAAGGATCAGGCAGCCCCCCTGGCAGACTCCCGAACACCACCGAATGTCGTCCTCTCCTTGCCTTCTGTATGAGACGCGTGCCGAGTTCACCGGCGAGGTCAAGCGATGAGTCAGCGATCAGAACATGAGGGGCCCTGAGGGAGACGAGAGTGTTCCATGCGTGGTCGTCGCGCACAACAATGCAGCGCCCAAATGTCTCAAGGCGGTTAGGTTCGTCCATCGCTGCTACATGGGCAGCGACGAAATCGGCGACCTGCGCTGGAAAACGAGTTTGCAGCTTCAGCTGCGTCGACGTTCCGGCGAGCACCTCACCCAGCTTGGAGCGCGCGTCCTCGCGATTGACGAGGAATACGTCCGGGCATAACGGCGGCGGCTCACCGATCGATCGATTCAGGTTCCATATCTGCTCGAGCGCCTCTGCCTGCGATTCGCGAAGCCCCAGCAGCTTATCCGCCAGCCACATTGCAACAGCTGGAAAGTCGTGAAGCCACTCGATCAACTTCGTGCCGTCGAGTACGCGTACGTCCTTCCATTGCACCTGGTGTCTCCTACTCGCGCACCAGGCTTCTTGCCCATTCTTGCCAGACGACTTCCAGCCACGCCTTCCCGATAGGGGCGTAACGAACAAGAATGTTGCCTCTTCCCGCTCTGATGCGGGCAGAGCGGTGAGAAGACCGCTGTAGTCAGAGGTCGCCTTCTTGTTAGCATCGATGCCTGTGCCAATCTCCCAGTATGACCGGCCGAGAGGGACGAATGGCTCGTAGGCGAACTCCGTGTCTAGCACGCCGTCCGGCCCAGGTTGTCCGATGCTGTCGCCGAGCGGGAATCGGCGTTCCGTTGGTCCAGGAGAGGACGCAGCAACCAACCGCGCGACGAGTTCCACAATCACGCCTTGAGCTTGTTGCGCGTTGCCCCTTACCCATTCATCGAGCTGGTTCTCAGTGATGAACATTCTCCCTGTTCCTAGCGTTGCATCGTCGCCATGACGTATCCGGGTACGAGGTGAGCAGGTCCGCGTGCTTGGGCGATTGGAATACGGCGACAGGTAGTCGCGCTGCAGCCTGCGACGTCAAGGCCAGCTCCCCGTCCTTGGGCGGTGGACATGTTCCAGGAAACTCTGGCGACAACATCGCTCTGGAGTCGCTCGAACTCGCGTCGCTGCTTGCTGAACGATGGTCGCAGCTGCACCACCGTCATCACTCGCTGCCCCCGCCGCTCAGAGCGCCTGCCAGTAGTCGTGGCAGGAGCGACTCTCGCAGCCGTGCTAGTGTTTGCGCTTGCTCCGCGCTGGTCAGCATTCGCTCGAAGTAGCAGCTACAACTCTCGTCGAAGGCACGAAGTACCGCAGGCGGTGGAAGCATGAAGCGACTCGACGCGAAGGTGGACGTGGTGATAGTATCGAACACCGAGCCGTGGGCGGCATTTACAAGCGCGCTGATACCTTCCCGGAGACTCAAGTACAAAGCAATTGGCGAGTCAGTCGTGCTAACGAGCGCGTAGCAGGTCTGGTTCATGGCCATCTCCCGTCCGACGAGAGCCATCCGACCCGTCGTCGCGCCTCTTGCGACAATCACGGTCGCGAGTGCAGGTACCAGTTGCGTCGCGCTCTCTTCCAGTCCGAGGCGACTGATGCTCCGGTCAGTGGAGACGAGGAGAGAAGTCTTGCACTGCGAAACGTCCTTTGCACTCGCCCAGAGGATCGGCCCATCCCAGTAGTCTGGGCGATCGGTTTTGGGAGTTCCGCCACTTAGTAGCTTCGCTTGTTCGAGAATCGATCCGGTGGCCCATCCCCGAGGGATCTCCCCGAGCTCCGAATTGTTGAAGCCGTCGGGAAATAGCGCCGCGATCTCTTCCCGGAAGCCAGTCTCCCGCCCCTCCGCCTTCGCCCGCACCGGATCGAAGTCCACGAACCACGACTTGAAGAGCGCGCGTGCCATCGCCTCAAGCGTCTCGCTCATTCGCCTATTGAGCTCGATCTTCTCGTCGAGACTGCTCAGCACGTCCGCCACACGCCGCTGTTCACTAAGTGGCGGCAATGCTATTTGGAACTTCGCACAATCCGGCACTCGGATGTGATCAACAGTCGACCCAGAGCCACCGTGAGCGTGAATCTGCGCCTGTAGGTCTGGACCTTGGAACGAGTAGTAGAGGAATCTTGGATCAAGGACCTCGGGATTCGCTCTGTACTGAACGATACGCTGCCCAAGAAAGACATTCGTCTCATCTCGAATGATCGCGACTTCTCCGAGAGGCGCCTCGCGAGTGAGCAGGACATCCCCCTTCGATGGGACAGCTCTCCGCGTCCACGTGCGGTAGGTTGACTCCTCGACGTATCGCGCGTCGGAGAGATCGAGTCTACCCTGTTTGATGTTCGTCGTCCGGATCATTCGGTATGGCGTTGGCCGATCAGCGAGCGGAGCTGTTTTGTTTACACAGTCGACGATGCTCTGACACACGCTCTCGATCGTGACTCGATTCCAGTTACTCACGGAATCCGAAGGCGTCGAGATGGGTGACTATCTCCGCGTCCAACCGTGCCCCCTCCTTCATCTGCTCCCGTAGTGTCGACACCAGCCCTCGCATCTTCTCTTCAAACACCTCCACATCCTCCTCCACCGCCTCCGCCCCCACATACCGCCCCGGCGTCAGCACGTGCCCGTGCGTCCGGATCTCCTCCAGCGTCGCACGCCTGCAGAACCCAGGCACGTCCGCGTACGACCCGCTCCCGGGATCCCCACGCCACGCGTGATAGGTCCCCGCGATCTTCGTCAGGTCCTCCTCGCTCAACTCGCGATGCGTGCGATCGACCAGCGCCCCGAGCTTGCGAGCATCGATGAACAGCGTCTCTCCGCGCCGATCGCGGAATCGGCCGTTCTTCTTGCTCTTAGCAAGGAACCAGAGACACACCGGGATCTGCGTCGAGTAGAACAACTGCCCCGGCAACGCCACCATGCAGTCGACGAGATCCGCCTCGACGATCGCCTTGCGGATCTCCCCCTCGCCCGACTGGTTCGACGACATCGACCCGTTCGCCAGCACGAAGCCCGCGACACCGTTCGGCGCGAGGTGATGGATGAAGTGCTGCACCCACGCGTAGTTCGCGTTCCCCGCCGGCGGTGCGCCGTAGACCCACCGCTTGTCGTCCTTCAGCAGCTCGCCGCGCCAGTCACTGTCGTTGAAGGGCGGATTGGCGATGACGTAGTCGGCCTTGAGGTCGGGGTGCCGGTCGTTGTGGAAGGTGTCGCCGTGGCCGATCTGCGCGTCGATACCGCGGATGGCCAGGTTCATCTTCGCCAGGCGCCACGTGGTGTAGTTCGACTCCTGCCCGTAGATCGAGATGTCCCCCAGGCGCCCCGCGTGCTGCTCGATGAACTTCTCGCTCTGCACGAACATCCCGCCTGAACCGCAGCACGGGTCGTAGACGCGCCCCTTGTACGGGGCCAGCATCTCGACCAGTACGCGCACGACGCTCGACGGCGTGTAGAACTGCCCGCCGCTCTTCCCCTCGGCGGATGCAAAGCGCGCCAGGAAGTACTCGTAGACCCGGCCGAGCGTGTCCTTCGCCTTGTCGGCCGCGCTCCCGAGCGCGATGTCACTCACGAGGTTGATGATCTGGCCGAGCCGCTGCTTGTCGAGCCCGGGGCGCGCGTAGTCCTTGGGGAGGACCCCCTTGAGCGTGGGGTTGTCGCGCTCGATCGCCTCCATCGCGTCGTCGACCAGCCGCCCGATCGTCGGCTGCGGCGCCATCGACTTGAGGTACTGCCAGCGCGCCTCGGGTGGGACCCAGAAGATGTTGTGGGCGCGGTACTCGTCGGGATCCTCGGGGTCGGCCCCCGACGCCTGCTGCGCCGCCAGCTCCGCGTGCTTCGCCTCGAAGGCGTCGGAGATGTACTTGAGGAAGATGAGCCCCAGGACGACGTGCTTGTATTCCGCCGCGTCCATGTTGTTGCGGAGCGCGTCGGCGCCGGCCCAGAGCTTGGCTTCGAAGCCGAGGTTGGCGGCGGTGTCGGACTTCTTGGAGCGGGGGTTACGCTTGGCCACGGGAGGAGCTGCTGAGTGGGGCGGGCTGTCCGGACGGGACGGGCTCAGCGGCTACGGTAATGCGATGGACGGACAGCGGCCACGGTGTGGTGGGGAGGCAACATCGAGCGCGAGTCGATGGCCATCGACCTGACTGTGACCACCGGGGCGGCGACGAGGGTTGTGTTCCTCCCACTTCCCAGCGATATGGTTGCCAAGCTCTCGGTCCAACCCACACTTCGCTGATCCAGCATCGAGCGACCCGTATGAGCTCAGACGACGACGGCGTGTCCGAACCCGACTTCGAGGTCTGGAACCACCTCGAGTCCGGCTGGCAGATGGCGTACGACGACATCCGGTTCAAGCTCGAGCCCGAATCGCTGTCGTTCTATGAGTCGTTGGCTCGGCTGATCGTACATCTGAAGTCGCAGCTTCGTTTCGACAGCCGTGACCCTGTGGTCCGCAGGCTCCTGGCCGAGACCAAGACGCGTGTCGATGAAGGCGACCACGACGCCCTCCTGAGAGGGCTCCTGATTTGGTATTCCAACGGGACAGACAAGTGGCTGACGCATCTGGTCCATCTCGAGATCGCCAGCCAGGGCATTGACCGGGCCCGCACAGCGCTCAAGCGCTTCGATCTGATCGCTGCTCGACTCGGTGGTGCACAGACGATCCCGGAACGAAGTCTCGAGTACCTGCGCGAGGTCGTCGACGCCTTCCTGTTCGGCTTCGACGCCGCGACCGTCGCACTCGCCCGCGGAACGCTGGAGCAGCTGGCGAAGGAAATTCTCCTGAGGATTGGTGCAGTGACCAAGCCTCAACTCGAGCGGGAGCGCCCGGATCTGGAATCTCTCGTCGCGAAGCTGCGTCAGGCTGGCGCGTTGAACCGCGCTGCCGACGCAGCTACTCGGTTACGAGAGCGGGGGAACACGGTGCTGCACAAGCACCTGTATGATGATCGAATCCGACAGCAGGTCGCTCTCGATTCAATCACTGACCTGACGGAGGTCTTGGGAGAGCTCGTCCCATAGCGGACGCGAGCGGATGGGTCTATCGCCTCACCGCCCCCCACACCCATACAACACCCGCGCCATCCCATCCCGCTCCTTCGCGCACTGCCCCGCCAGCAACTGCCCCAACTGCCGGCGGATGGTATCCAGCGCCACGCGCTGCTCCACCGCCTGCGCCGCAAACGCCGAGTCCTGACGCGCATTCACCCGCTCGATCGCGTCCAACCGCTGCGACGGCGGAAAGGTCTGGAAGCCGAGCATCCCCACCACCCCGGCCGCGAGCCCCAGCGCCCACCAGGCGCGCTGCACGTCCGAGAGCGCGCGCCAGCCACGTCCGTCGGCGTTAGGCAGCACGTCCAGCGCCGACACCGCGCGCGCGGCCGAGTGTCTGGACGTAGACTGTCGGGTCGCCGACTGCCGGGTCGCGCCGCGCCGCCGCGTGCGAGCGCTCATGGTGTCACCTTGAGGATCACCTGCGCTCGCGCGCTGCCGCTCCGCTCCCCCACCACCCCCGGCGTGGCCGGACGAATCGTCAGGCGCGTCGTCCCCGCCGCCACCCCCCGCACCACCTCACCCTCCATGCGGGCAATCGACGGGTCCTCCACCGCCAACACCGGGGCAAAGTGCTCGACGATCGAGCCGTCGGCGCGTATGGCCGTCAGGCGCAATGCGCGCTCGACGCGGACGACCTCGCCCGCCGTCAGGCGCACCGTGTCCGGGAGCGCTCGAATCTCGTGAATCGCGGGAGACGCGTGAGACGCGTGAGACGCCGACGAACGTGATGGCGGCGCCGCCAACGCCACCTCGACCGGGGGCGCCGCGGTGACCGGTGGATCTGCCGCCCGGCCGCCGGCCCCCGTGCCACGCGCCCGCAACGGATCCACCAGCTCCATCCCCCCATCCGCGCGACGCACATAGTACGGGCGATCCGTCGGGCACCGCGCGGCGGCAGCCGCCGAAAGGTCACGCGTGAACGCCTCCTCGAACGCGGCACGCTCGGAGTAGGAACTCCGGCTCGAGCTCATCGTCTCACGCACCACCGGCGGGGCGCTCCCGGCCGCACCATCAGGGGACGACGCACCCACCGCGCCCCCCGTGGTCGTTGCAGCTGTGTTGGCAACCGGGGGTGCGGCCGCCGAGGTGGCGTGGCAGGTGACGATCACGTCGGCGCGCACACCACCGCCGTCCCAGAAATCGTACGCCAGCGTCACGCCGATCGGGTGTGGCAGCAGCTGCGACACCGCCCGCTTCGCCACCACCCGCGCCCCGCGGCGCTCGGCCACCGCCGCGCGCATCGCCGCCACCAGCTCACGCTCGGCGATCGGGACGTAGCTCCCCGCGTAGTACCCCTCGACATGGATCGGGGCCCACGCCGCTTCCTGCTCGCCCAGCGTCACCACCAGCATGCTGTCGCGGAAGAAGGACGAACTGTCGAAGCGCGGGACCATCGCCAACCCGTTCGCCGTCGGCATCCACCGCCGGTCCTTTCCCGCCAGCTGCTGCATCCCCACCACCAGCACCAGCGCCACTCCGGCGAGCGTCAGCAGCACCGGGCGCACCCTCAGCACGGAATCTCGCATCTCGGATTCGTCCTCGGTTCAGGGCTCAGAGAAGGGCACGGAGAAGCGTTCGGAGCACAGCTCGGAGCACAGCTCAGAGACAGGCTCGTGTCGGTCACCTTCACGCCGCACGCTCGATGTCGCTCGGCGTGTCGTACCAGCGAACCACCGTGTCGCGCCACCGCGTGTCACACCAGTGCAGCAGCGCCACGACCTCCATCGTCGCCGGGTCCTCGGTGGCGCGCGCCGTGGCCACGAGACATCGGCGAATCGAACCGGTCGTCTCCAGGCGCGGCTTGAAGACCTTGAGCACCACTCCGGCGCGCCACGGCTCGCCGCGCTCGCCGCGCTCGCCGCTCGCCCCCGGATGGTGCACCACCTCCGCCCCGGCAGCGTCGTCCACCGGTCGGCCGTCGCACAGGTCGTTCGCTTCACCCGGTGCCTCTTCGGGAAAGATCAGGATGTCCCCAACTCGCGCTCGCGCTCGAAGCTGGTCGCGACGCCACGCCACCGCCTCCAGCATCGCCAACGAGGTGACGTGGGCCAGCGGCCAGCTCGACGCGCCCAGCATCGGGTCCACGTGCGTCGTCCACCCCACGGCCTGGACAAACTCCAGGGAGCAGGGCAGATCGGGACGCTGGCGGCGCATGCGCGGCGCGAGGCGCGCCAGGGCGTGCACCGCACTCACGAGCAGCATCGGTGTGTGCGGGATCATCGCACCCTCCGCGGAATGTCGTCCCACGTCACCTCCCCGGTCTCACCCACGCGCAATTCCAGGTACGCCCCCACACGCGGACCGCGCGGCGCGAGGACCACGGTCCCCGAGCGCACGCTCACCCGCGTGGTCGCCGGGTCCTCCACGCGCACCTCGAACTCGGTCCCGGTGACGTGAATGCGCGCCGACGGCGTCACGACGACGTATTGCCCGCTCGTCACATGCTCCAGCCGGAAGGTCGCGCTCCCATCCAGGTACAGCTCGCGCTCTCCGTTCGCCCCCGTGCCGTCCTTCCAGGTGAGGCGCGACTCCGGCGTGAGCGTCACCCATCCGCGCCCCTCCAGGCGCACGATCTTGAAGTCGCGCGCGGACGACTCTTCCATATGCACTGTCAACGGCAGGCGTCGCGCCTGAACCCAGAGCGTTCCACCGATCGACAGCGGGAGACCCACCATCAGGAGCAACCCGGCCGCCAGCTGCCAACGCCGCAGCCGGCGCAGCGTGCTGCGATCGTCCCCGCGTCCCGCGTCGTGTCCCGCCGCCCCGGAGCGCCTCGCATCGCCGCGCCACGCCGCCTTGGCCAGGAATCGCTGCCAGCTCTCCGCGAGCTGCTCCTCGGGGATCGTCATCTCGGCCACCGTCGGCCACGCCTTCCAGGCCTCGATGATCGGGGCCACGCGCGACCGGAAGCCGGCGTCGTCCTGCAGTCGCCGCTCCACCTCGGCCGCCTGCTCCGGGGTGAGCGCACGCGCGAGGTAGTCGGAGATGAGCGTGACCTCCGGATCCGCCGCCAACGCCTCCTCGATCTCCGCCGAGGTGAGTTCACGCGGCTCGCCCGCCGGCACCAACCACTCGTCCACACGCATCAGTCGTCCCTCCCCCGCAACGAATCGGGTGTGAGTCCCTCACGCGCCAGGCGATCGCGCAGGTATCGGTTGGCCTTGGCAATGGAGGCGCTGATGCTCTTGGGCTTGTAGCCCAGCTGCGCGGCGGCCTCCTCGACGGTGAAGCCCTGCTCCTTCACGCGGACCCACGGTTCACGGATGTGCGCCGGGAGCTGCAACAGCGCCTCGTGCACCGCGCGGCGAATGGTTTCGTCGTCGGTCGCGCGACGCGGGTTCATCCAGCGGCGCACCGTGGCGGTGGGGCCGGTGATGAGGCGCATCATGCGCGTTTCCTTCTTGTGCGAGCGCTCGCGGTCGATCGCGACGTCGTGCACCATCACCATGAGGCGAATCTGCGCGTCCTCCTGGGAGAGCCCGGCCCACGGATGCTCCTCCGCGCCGCGCCGATCGCCCTCCCGGTCGCGCTCGCGCTGGGCGAGGAACTTGAGCAGCGCGTCCTGCACGATGTCCTCGGCGTCGGCGGGACTGGCCAGCCGTGCGGCATAGCGCACGAGCCCCGGGTATTCCCGACGGAAGAACAGCGCCAGCTCCGCCTCCTCCTCCAGCCTCGTCGCCTGCCGCACGAGCGGCAGGACCCGTCGCTCCTGGTCCACGTTCGTTCCTCCTCCCCGCGATGACGGACGTCCCAATCATATGGACGACGTCCAGCCCGGCGGGCTCAGGGTCCCAGTGGTGCTGCCCTCGGATGTGGGGGGACGAGATTTCTCTTCTTTCTCCTCCCATATGAACACCGGAGTTGGGGGCCAAAGTACAGCGCGCAACTTTCAATCAATCGCGCACGCATCCATGCAATGTTTCTATGCATTGTCCAAAACGGGGGCTTAAGGCCCCAAAACCCTTGACTTGGAGGGGGGTGCCGGGGGTTTAAGTGAGGGGGTCACACTCGAAGGTGCGGCTGGCGGGGGGGCATCGCGATGCGACGCCCCCCCGTTTGCATCCGGCGGGGGCGCGCATTCGCTCGTTGGTGAGGGTGTTCGCAGCACCGAAATGGGGGGCCCGATGCCTTGAGAGGCACTGACCAGTGCGCGCGGGGCATCGGCCAGTGGCGACGAGCTGCTGTCCAGCGCGGACGTAGGAGCCACCGACGCCGACGGGACAGCGGCCAGCGCCGACGACTCAGTGACCAGGGGCAACGAGACGCTGACCGCCGCTGACGAGGCGGTGCACCGCGAGGACGGGATACCAGCAACCGCCAACGAGGCGCTGCAGCTCAGCGGCGGAAGACCGGACAGTGGCGGCGAGGGAGAGGCGAGCGGCGCGGAGGTACCGACCAGCCGCGACGGACCACCGACCACCGCCGGCGAGGCGCACGCCAGGAGCGACGAGGGAGCGCACCGTGGAGGCGAGCCGCTGACCATCGCCGACGAGGCGTCGGCAGGTGGAGAGGAGAGACCGGGCGGCGACGACGAGGCACCGTCCAGTGCAGTCGAATCACGCCGCAGGTGCAAGGAGGCACTGAACAGCGGGGATGAGGGAGCGCGCACTCCGAGCGAGAGAGCGCGCGGCGCACGCGAGAGACTGTGAAGCGCAGACGAGGTTGCGCGCAGCACACACGAGGGTGCGCGCAGCTCGCACGAAGGAGCGCGCAGCTCGCACGAGGGACGGTGCAGCGCAGACGAGGTCGCGCTCAGCACCAACGAGAGAGCGCGAGGCGAGCACGAGGTAGCGTCCGGTGTGCACGGAGGACTGCACAGCACGGATGAGGGAGTGCGCGGGGCGTACGGTGCAGCGCGCAGTCGGAGCGAACCGCAGCGCCGCGCGAACGAACGACAGTGCCGACCGATCGAACGACCGTGCACGCCACCCGAAGGACCGCGCAACTCGGCCGGAGCAGTGCACGACGGAGCGTACGGACCAGGGGAACCGGTGAAGGACGCGCACCCTCCCCGTTGACCACCACGCGTCCACTACCATATGGAAGGGGGATGACACCATGGAGCTCAAGACCAAGCAGGGCTTGCAGACGCTGTTGCGTGCCCACGCCTTCCTGGCGGGGAAGGAGCTGAGTGCGGCGCTCGGGGATCTCAAGCCGCACGTCGAGGCGCTCGACGCGATCATCGTGCGGCTCGAAGGGTTCGCCACCGAGCAGGCCACGCGCGAGGCGGCGGCGCGCGCGGCGACCGACACCAAGCGCCAGATGGCGCGAGCGCTGCGCCAGGAATACCTGCGACCGATCGCGCAGGTGGCCCGCCGGCTCTTCCCCAACGATGCGCAGCTCCGCTCCGCCTTCGTGGTCCCCGGCTCGCGGGACGACGAAGGACTGATCCAGGCGGCGCGTGCCTTCGCCGAGCGGGTGAGCGAGTTCAAGGAGAAGTTCGTGGCGCGCGGGATGGCCCCCGACGTCGTCGAGCGGCTGCACACGGCGACGGAAGCGTTCCGCACGCAGCTCACCAATCGCCTCCTCGACCGGTCGCGTCGCGTGGCGGCGACCGCCGGGCTGCTCAGCGAGCTGTCGCGCGGGCGTGAGCTGGTGCGCTTGCTCAACCTGATGCTCGCGCCGCGCCTCGTGGGGCAGCCCGAGCAGCTGGCGGAGTGGCGGAGCATCGCCCGCTTCCTCAAGGGGGCGACGGTGAGTGCGCTGAAGGAGGACCAGGCGCCGGCCGCGCCCGCTGAGGGCGCGACGGCGACTGGCAGCACGGCGCCGGGCACCTCCGCGCCGGGCACGACGACGCCCGCGGTGAAGGCTGCGGCGAAAGCCGCCTAACGGCGTCCAGTTCCACGGACGGAAGGGTTCGAGCACGACCGCGCGCCGCGAGTGCGTCGACCACGCGCGGCGCGCGGGTGGGTTCGTGATGTCACATCCACGTCAACGGAGGGATGCGAAATGTCCGACTCAACACGCCGTACCCGACGCAACGTCCACGTGATCCCCACGCTGGCCGGCGTGCCGCTGCGCCGGAAGTACGTGGCAGTCGTCGCCGGGACGCAGACGTTGCTCATCGAGCCGACGACGCAGCAGGAGGCGATCGCGGCGGCGAGAGACGAGGCCAAGCGCCGACGCAGCGAGGTGGTGATCCACCGCGCCAACGGGCGGATCCGCGACGCGGACAGCTACGGGCACGACTCGCCGCGGGTGCGGGATACGAAGCACTAGCCACAGCACGACGCCGTGCGAATCGCGCGCATCACGGGCGCGATTCGCACGGCGCATTCCGGCGCCCCAAGCTCACACCGTCATCCCGCCGCGCCGCGGCGGTGTGCGCCACGCGTCAGTGGACGATGCGTGACGCGCCGCTCGCTACGATACCCTCGGCGTCAGCAACGACAGCGCGATCGTCCAGAAGCGATGGCGCCCCCCGCCCGGGGCGTACTCCCTGCTGCGGCTGATCTGGCTCGCCGAGAGCGAAGCGTGGCGCAATCCGATCGTCCCGCCGAGGCTCCACTCGTTCACCCCACGCACGAGGGCGATCTCGCGGATGTCGTTCCACCGCCCGGCACCGCGATCGTTGTAGCCTCCCTGCACAAAGGCGTTGTACCCCACGTAGCGCGCGTCGTACGTCCCGATGAGGGCGTACCAGATGCGGGGCCCGGCCTCGCCGGCAGCACCGACGTCGGCGGTGGTTGGGATACGCTGCTTTCCGATGAGGTCGGGGAAGTGGCGCCCCACGCGCACCGTGCCACCGGCGCTCGCTCGCGTCATCGGGAGCCCGATGGTGGTTTCCACGCGCGGCGTCACGTCGAAGATGCGTCGCTCCGACGCGGAGCCGTTGCACGTGCCGGCCAGGCACCACTCGAAGGCGCGATAGGCGTACGTGTTGGTGAGCGAGAGGACGACGGCATCGTGCAGTTGGTGCTTCCATCCCAAGGGCTTGACCGAGTTGCGCGACCAGCTCCAGTGGGCCAGGCTCTGCGTCTCGCGCGCCTGTGCCGACGGCCCCATCACGCCGAACGCCAGCTCGGACGACACCTGCCACTTCTCGAAGGCGCTGTTGAGCGCCACGGAGCCGAAGAGATGGCCCGCGTAGGGACGGTCCTGCGGCCGGAGGCGCGGGTCGCGGATGCTGTCTGGGGTGTACATCGTCTGCCCGAGCCCGAACGAGACGGACCCGCATGGACGATTGGACCGACGCCCGCCGTACGGAACGCATCCCGTTGGCTGGATGACCGCGAACGAGGCCGGAGCCACCTGATCGAGGAGCGGCGTGAGCGTGAGGATGCGGTGCAAGCGGTTCAAGCGACCATTCCAGACGCCGAAGTCCCACGTGAGGCGAATGCCATTGGTGTAGCTCGAGTCGGACGAGGCAAAGGCGTCGTTCTCCACGAAGAGAGAGAAGGCACGCGCCGACTTGAACCACTGCAACGGCTCATCCTGCGCCGCGGCGCTGGCCGGGAGTAGCGCCGCGAGGAGTGCCAGCGCGCCGCGCACGACGAGCCGCATGGCGTTAGGCGCCGACGATCTGTGTGATCCCATACGCGATTGCCTCGGGTCGCAAGGCGGCGTCGCTCCAGCGCAGCCGCAGAAATCCATCGTTCCCCCACGCCGTCCCATAGCTGTTCTTGGCGATCCAGATCCCCGGCTCATACCCGACGAGGCACACGGCGTGTGCGCCAACCTGCGGCCGCCCGCCAGGTGGCGCGTAGAAGTCGTGCGCGCCGAGTGTGTCCCACTGCGGATCGTCGAAGATCGGGAACTCGATCACCACCGGCCCGGTCTGCGCGAGATGCCGGCAGATGAGCGCAGGCATCTGCTTCATGGGAGCAAGCAGTCGGGTGAAGGTCGCGCGCTGCAACCGTGCGGGAGCGTCGGCACAGCGCGCCATCCCGACGGGGCGGCACTCCTCGTCAACGACTCCCTTGGCGACAGCGTCGGTCACGGCATCCACGACCTTCTGCTTCTTCGCCACCTCGAAGACGTCGTCGACCGAGACGAAGGCGACCGTCGCGGGCGATCCGTGTTGGCGCGCGGCCAACGTCTCCATGCACGCAGCGACCGACCAGGAGGCGCATCGCCCGTCGTTCCCCTGGTCGCGCACCGGGGTGCAGAGCGACGCGGGCGACGTGCCGATTGGTGGGAAGTGCGTCGGCACGGCGGCGGCAGCAGCGGCAGCGGCGGCAGCAGCGCTGGCCGCCGCCACCATTCGCGTCGCATCGGGGGCGACGCTCGATCGGATGAGTGACTCGCGACGACGGGCGCGTGCAGTGCGCTCGCCCAGGCGACGGTGCGCGTCGAGGGGAATGTGAGCGCGGGACGAGGGATGGATCGGCGCCGCCCGCCCCTCATCGACGGGTCGCGGGCGCCTCACCGCCACGGAATCGAGACGCCGGTGAAGCGTCCCCCCCATGACAGGTGCAGCGACCAGGCGCGGAGGTCGAGCGCGCGCGGCTGGATGTCGCCGGCGACTTCGCGGTCGCGGAAGCTCCCGTCCAGGCGCTGCACCGTCACGATGAACCCGCGATCGCTCCCGCGGCGCACGACCTCCACCCCCGCACGCCACCCCTGGCCCGAGCCGCCGTAGTTCGCCACGACGCGGTCGCTGTCGAAGCGGTCCAGCGACCGCTTGCCGCTACGCCACTCGAGCAATGGACGGAGGCGCGGTGCGGCGGCGGGGCGATACGTGAGGCGGACCCCCATGTCGATCGACGCAAACCGTGGTTTGTCGTCGCGTGCATCGGCGCCATCGATGGACGACACCGCGAAGGACACGAGCGGGGTGAGACGGAGGCGCGGGTTCGTCAGCACCGGCAGGTGGGTCCAGCAGAGGGGCGGGAGGCGATAGCCCGCGTCGAGCACGAAGACGACGGGAATGGTGACGTCGTCTGGCGCGTCCCCGAGCGAGAGCCGCGTGACCCCCGCGCCGAGTGCCGCGAAGGGGGCCTGGTACTCGACGGCGGCGTTGGCGCGGCAGCGATCCTGGGCGCGCGCCGTCCATGGTGCCAGGGCAAGCACCAGTGCCGCAAGGAGCGCGGGGAGCCGCTGGGTTCCAGGGGGCATGCTGGGCATCGTTGGAGTTGATCGACGGCGCATGGCCGTCGAACGCATCGGGGGCGCGTGCTGGTTCCATCTGGAAGGGACGGCCGTGACGTCGCGGTTTCCCGCCGACATCGCATGCGCGCACGCCTGAGCGCTCGGATCCATGCCGCCTCAGCCGTGCGGGCCGATGTGCCACGATTCGCCCCTGCACGCCTTGAGCACAGCAATATCCGTACGCGTGGCGCACGGCGCTCTTTCGCGTCGCCACCCTAACGGTATGCAACAGCCCGGCACCCCGCCCGCACGTGGCACCGACAATGCACTGCGAGCCTCCGCTCCGCAGGCGATGCGCGCGAGCCGGCAGTACCGGGGACGTCCAACACACCAAGGGGGAAGAGGGGACGATGCGGCAGGAATACCTACAGGAAGTCGGGGCGTACGTCACTCGCGAGAGCGACGGCGCCGTACGCGAGATACTGCACGTCGACCGCCCGGTCGCCACGCAGCAGCCCACGATGCAGCTCGCCGCGCGCGAGTACCTGGACCAGCACGCCAAGCTCCTCGGCATTCCGCAGGAGCAGCTGAAGCGCCTCTTCGAGTCGCCAAGCGACGCGCTGCAGGACGCTGGGGCCGAGTTCCGGTTCCATGAGGAGAAGTCGCAGTTCGACACCACGACCGTCGTCTATCAGCAGACGTACTTCGGCATCCCGGTCTGGCGCGCCGGACTGGCGGTGCACCTGCGGCGTGGACCGAACCGCGTGCTGGGGATGCAGAGCACCGCGTACTCGGCGCTGACCGTCGCGCGCCCGAAGCTCGCCACGCCGCGTCCGCTCACCGACGTCACGCTCCGCGCACGCCTTGGCGTCGCCCCCGCATCAGGCGCTCGCGCGCGCGCCACGGCCACCGCGCCCCGCGTGCGCATCAAGTCAAACCGGCTGGTGGTCTATCGCTACGACGCGGCGAAGCGCATGAGCGACGAGGGCAACGACGACCACGCCGCGCCGCTGCGCGAGCGCTTCGGCATCGCGGTCGCCGCGGTTCCGCGCGCGTTGAGCGACGGCACCTTCGTCGTGGCGCACGAGATCATCTTCGACGTCGCCTCGCCCGGCGGTGCGGCCATCACCTGGCTGGCCATCGTCGCGGTGGAGTCGAACGCGGTGCTCTACCTGCGCCCCTTCACCGACAACACCAACGGGCTCGTCTTCGAGCGCGATCCGCTGACGCAGTCGGGGAACGCAGCCAACTCCCCCGCGGCCAACGCCGCGACGCTCAACCCGCTGCGCACGAGCGTGACGCTGCAAGGGCTCACCGCCCCCGTCGGCGGCGCCAACCAGGCACTCACCGGCGAGTTCATCCAGGTCTCCGACTTCGAGCTCGCCACCGCCGCTCCTCCAACGGAGGCGCCGGGGACCAACTTCGACTACGGCAGCCGCACCAACAACTTCGCCGCGGTCAACGCCTACTACCACTGCGACCGCTTCTTCCGCCTCGTGGAAAACCTCGGCTTCCCGCGGGCGACGTACTTCGACGGGACAACCTTTCCCGTGCCAGTGGACCATCGCGGGCGCTTCGGGACCACGACCGGGATCGAGATCAACGCGTCGTGCTCCGGCAACGGCCTTGGCGGGATCGCCAACGTCGACTTCGAGCTGGCCAATCTCGCCGACACCACCAACCCCATCGGGATCGCCGGCGACTACCGCGTGGTGCTGCACGAACTCGGCGGGCACGGGATCCTCTACGATCACGTCAACTCGGCGAACTTCGGCTTTGCCCACAGCGCCGGCGACAGCTTCGCCGCGATCCTCAACGATCCGGAGACGGCGGCCCCCGATCGCTTCCTTACCTTTCCGTGGGTGGGGAGCGTCATCAACCGGCGGCACGATCGCGACGTCACCGCCGGATGGGGATGGGGAGGGGTCAACGACACCGGGGGCTACAACTCCGAGTCGATCCTCGCCACGTCGCACTTTCGCATCTATCGGTCGTTAGGGGGCGACTCCACGCACCTCCCCACGCGCCAGTTCGCGGCGCGCGTCACCGCCTACCTCATCCTGCGCGGCGTCGGCAACCTGTCGCAGCCCACCAACCCGGGGAACGTGAGCGGTTGGGTGACCTCGCTCCTCACGGCCGACGCCGGCGACTGGACCAGCGAGGGGCTCGCCGGCGGCGCCTACGGCAAGGTGATCCGCTGGGCGTTCGAGAAGCAGGGGCTCTTCCAACCAGCGGGCGCGCCGACGCCGGTCGTCACCGCGGGGGCGCCTCCGGCCGTCGACGTCTACATCGACGACGGTCGCGGCGGCGAGTACCAGTGGCAGCCCGTGCACTGGAACAACCAGTCGGTGTGGAACCGGCGCGCCGCCGACGGGGGAACGACGCACGAGGAGCCGATCGTCGGGCAGACCAACTACGCCTACGTGAACGTCCGCAACCGCGGTTCGCAGCTGGCGACGAACGTCGTGGTGAAGGGCTACCACTGTAACCCGGGGAGCGGGCTCACCTGGCCCAACGATTGGCAGGCGATGACGACGGCGCAGCTGAGCGCGGCCAACGTCCCGGCCAACAACGGCGGCACGATCACGGTGGGACCGTTCTCGTGGGTCCCGAGCCAACTCGACCACGAGTGCATGCTCATGATCGCCTCGGCGGCGGGCGATCCCAGCAACGTCGACAACTTCGCCCCCGGCGAGTCGATCGCCGAGTGGCGGCTGGTGAAGCACGACAACAATATCGGGCAGCGCAACGTGCACCCGGTTGCGGCTGGCGGCCTCCTGTCGGAGCTGATCAGGAGCCTGCACGGGCGTCGCTTCACCGTCATCAACCCACACCGCCGGCCGGCGCGCGTCGTCCTCGACGTCACGCTCCCGCCGCTGCTGCGCAAGCACGGCTGGAAGATCGGCTTCTCCAACCCGGGCGGCGGCGCCTTCTCGCTCGAGCCGGGGGGGCGCAAGCTGGTCACCGTGGCGGTTTCCGAAGGGACGGCGTTCGGCAAGGAGGATGTGGCCGCGCTGCCTCGCGATCAGCGTGAGATCGTGATCGAGACCGTGGCCGACGGCATCGTGGTCGGCGGGATGGTCTACACGCTGGATCCGAACATCTCCCGCGCCACCGGGCAGCCGGGCGATGGCACGCCAAGCTCGCGCGATTGCGCCGTGATCGGGGAGCGGTTGCTGGAGTGCCTGCAGCTCCCGGGGTCGAAGGTGTCGTGCGTGAGGGTACGCAAGATCACGGTCGACATCGTGCTGGATGATGAGTGCTGCTGAGGGTGATGCGACGGGTCTGCGCGCGACCGGCGGCGCAGGCCCGTCGCAGTACGCGAACTCGCGGGGCGCGCCGAGCGATCGACGCGCCCCGCTACCCTAACGGCTCCCCCTCCAGGTACGCCGCCATCGACTGTCGCCCGGCGCGGATGGTGTATGGACCGTAGCACAGCATCCGCAGCACCGCGTCCGGGCGCCCGTACCAGCTCCCCCAACTGAGGGGTGTATCACCGTTGGCGTCCCTGCACTGCACGTCGGCGCCCGCGTCGAGGAGGAGCTGGATCGTCGCTTCGGTCCCGAACGCTGCCGCGCGATGCAGCGGCGACTCTCCCTTGGTGCGACAGTCGCGCATGAAGCTCCCGGTCTCCACTCCCGGCGTGGTGGCGCGATTGGGGTCGGCGCCGTGCCGGAGGAGGACGCGCACGACGAGGTCGTGCGCGGTGCGGTTGGTGGTGCAGAGCGCGGCGTGCAGCGGGGTTTCCCCCGTGTCGGGGAGCGGCGCATTGACGTCGGCCCCCTGCTCGATGAGGAACTCCGCGAGGCGCCAGTGCCCGTGGAACGCGGCCCCGTTGAGGTCGAGGTTCTCGCCGAGCGCGGTGACGGACTCGCCATGGGCGAGGAGGTGGCGGATCGCGCTCACGTCGCCGTAGTAGGCACACCAGCGGATGAGCGATGTGCCACGACCATCATCCGCGGTGGGGCGGCAACCGGTGGCGAGGAGGTCGAACACCAGATCGGTCCGGCCAGCGGCGAGCCGCGCGAACAGGTCGTGGGCCATGGCGGTCGTTAGGTGGGGCGGCGCGGGTTGCCTCACGTGCAGCATCCCCACAGACATATATCATCACCCCCACGGCTTGCGGCAAGCCCCTCGCCCCGCGCCATACTTGCCGCCTCATTTTCCCAGGAGTCGCGATGACCCATCACGCGGTCGTGATTGCAGGGGGCGGGCCCACGGGGTTGATGCTGGCCGGGGAACTGGCGCTCGCCGGAATCGACGCGGTCGTCGTTGAGCGTCGCCCTAACCAGCAACTGTCGGGATCCCGCGCGCTGGGGATCACCGCGCGCACGATCGAGGTGTTCGACCAGCGCGGGATCGCCTCGCGCTTCCTCGCCGCGGGGCAGGCCGCACAGGTCACCGGCTTCGCCCTCACGCGCCTCGACATCTCCGACTTCCCCACCCGCCACCCCTACGGCCTCGCCCTCCGCCAGCTGCACATCGAGCGCATCCTGGCCGAGTGGGTGACGGAGCTCGGCGTCCCGATCCTGTATGGGCGCGAGGTCGCGGGCTTCGCGCAGCACGCGGATAGGGTGGAGGTCACGCTGGCCGATGGCGCCACGCTTGAGGCACAGTACCTCATCGGCTGCGACGGCGGGCGCAGCATCATCCGCAAGGGCGCGGCGATCGACTTCCCGGGGTGGGACGCGACGACGAGCAACCTCCTGGCCGAGGTGGAGATGACGGAGACGCCACCGTACGGTGTCTTTCGCACGCCGGCCGGCGTCTACGCCTTCGGGCGGTCGGAGTACGAGCTCAAGGGGAGCGAGATCATCTACAAGGAAGTGGGGCCGATCGGCGTGATGGTCTCCGAGCCTAACGCGGATGCCACGACCGAGCCGACGGCGGACGACCTCAGGCGCCTCCTGGTCGCCCTGTGCGGCACCGACTACGGCGTGCACAACGTCACGTGGATCTCGCGATTCACCGACATGACGCGCCAGGCAGCGGCATATCGGAGCGGACGCGTCCTCCTCGCCGGCGACGCGGCGCACATCCACTCGCCGATCGGCGGGCAGGGGCTGAGCCTCGGCGTTCAGGATGCCGTGAACCTGGGCTGGAAGCTCGCGCAGGTAATCAGGGGAGTGTCACCCGATGCCCTCCTCGACAGCTATCACGCCGAACGACACCCGGTGGGGGCGCGCGTGCTCAAGGCGACGATGGCACAGGTGGCGCTGCATCGCGAGGATGCGCGCACTGTGGCGGCGCGCGAGATCATCAACGAACTGCTGCGCATGGAGGAACCCCGCCGTCACATCGCCGGGATGATGTCCGGGCTCGACATCCGCTACGACCTGGGCGACGGGCACCCGCTCCTCGGGCGCCGCATCCCCGATCTCGAACTCGACACCGCCAACGGTCCGCAGCGTCTATTCGCGCTGCTGCACGCCGCGCGTCCCGTCCTCCTCACGGTTGGCACGACGCTGGCGATCGACCTCACGGGGTGGGACGAACGCGTTAGGCTCGCCGAGGCCCGCGACACCGGGCCATGGGAGCTTCCCGTGATCGGCCACGTTCCAGCTCCAACCGCGGTCCTCATCCGACCCGACGGCTACGTCGCCTGGGTCGGCAACGGCACCACGCACGGCCTGACCGACGCGCTCACCACCTGGTTCGGCCCGCCGCGTTGAAGCGGACCATCCAGCTTTTTCTTGCCGACCGACGCGACGGCTCCCTCCCCGTCATCGAGTGCCCTCTGCGTAACTCTGCGTTCTCTGCGGTGAAAGATCTTTGCGTGTCGGACGAATGTGCGCGGGAACATTTTTCACCGCAGAGAACGCAGAGTTACGCAGAGGGGCACCAGTGTGCGTGGCGTCGGTATCACTCGGGGCTGGAGAGCAGCTGCACGGCGTGCTCGGCGAGCGCTTCCATCTGCCGCTCGCGCTCGCGTGCCCAGCGTGGGAGGCGCAGCACGTTGGCGGCGAACGACGCGAGCGAGATGCCGCCGAACATCGCGAAGACCGGCAGCACCTTCTCCGGTTTGCCGGCAGCCGCAACGACCGTGGCCATCAGGACCGACAGCCCGCCGGTGAAGATCGCCAGCATGTTGAGCGCCACGGCCCCGTCGTTGGTGGTGGTGAGGCGCAGCTGCTCGCCGCGGGGCGTCGGCTCGACGCAGACGTGGAGGTTGCCGTTCGACCACTCGCGGAGCCCGCCAACGCTTCTGGCCTGGCCGGGGGCATCGAAGGTGGTGCGGAGTTCGGCGACGAGCTGCTCCCACTCGCGGTCGTTCGGCGCGCGCGGGAGGTCCACAACGCGCGTGACGCCGATGGGGAGGCCGAGGGCGCGTTTCACGGGGGCGATGCGCGCGCGGGCGTCGAGGCTCGCCGCGGCGCGTGCCACGCGCGCGGGATCGATCCCTGCCTCCTGCGCCACTTGTTGCAGCTGCTCCAGCGTCAGGCCATCGGATTCGGCCGGGACGGAACGGTCGCCGGTGCCACCGGTCGTGGCGAGGCTGAAGATCTCGCGCACCTCGTCGTCCCCGTATCGACGTGTCGACATGCGGTGGAGTGTAACTGACGGTGCAAGTGAACAGGGGTCTGGTCCTCACGAACCGCCGCGATCACGCCACGTGCCACCCATCGCCGAGCAACGACACCGACGCGAGGGACGGGCCGCCGCGTGGTGACGTCCCGGCGAACTGCGCCTCGAGCACCCCCGAGGGACTTCTCCGCACGGCGTCGATGAGCGCCCGGGTGATCCCCTCCAGCGTGACCTTCGCTCGCCCGTTGAAGGGGGCCCGCGCCTGCCCGGCGTAGGAGCCGACCCCCAGGTACACGAAGCGCTCCCCGGGCCGCCCCTGCACGGCCGCACCGCGGAGCCGGAACGCCTCGGGCTTCTCGCCCGTCACCACGTCGACCGTGAAGTCGAAGATGATGCAGTCGCGCGACTGCGTCGTTGGCGGCACCAACTCGTCGCGACCCAGCTGCAACGCCCAGGTGAGCCCGGGCGGTGGATCCACCACCGTGATGCGGAGGGCGAGCGGTTCGGCGTTAGGCGCGGCCACGCCCTACTTCCCCGCCAGGAAGCGCGTCATCTTCGCCGCCACGCTGTCGCGCGAGACCATCATGAAGGTCATGTGCGACCCGGGGACCGTCACCAGTTCCGCCCCCTTCAACTCCCTCCTGATCCGCGCCTGCGACGCCGTGCGGAACGGCGCGGCGTGCTTGGCCTCCCACGCCGTGATGGCCGCCGTCGCCGCGCTGTCCTTCCCCGGCTGCGACAGGAAGATCTCGGCGTAGATCGCCAGCGCCGCGGCCTTCACCTTGCGATAGTCGCGATGCTCCGAGAGGAGCGCCCCGAAGGCACGCGCCGTGTTGGCGCTGTCAGGGACCGGATGCAGCGTCCCGTCGGGCTGCACGCCGCTGATGTCGCGCAGGTACGCCTCGACGCGGCTCGCGTCGCCGCCTGGCCACCACGACGGCATCCACCACGCCTTGAAGGCGTCGATGCTCGCCCGCGCCTCGGCCGGCGGGTCGAGCGCGATGGGAAGCTCCCCCATGCTCCCGGCGAACTGGGGATCGCTCCAGTCGTACGCGCCGTCGAGATAGACGATCTTCTCCACACGATCCGGATACAGTCCGGCGGCCGCGGTGATCTCGTTCCCGCCCATCGACCACCCCGCGAGGTTCGCCTTGGCGATGCCTAGCGAGTCCATGACGCCGATGAGATCCGCGGCGAGCGTGGCGTTGCTGTACGATTCGCCTCCCGATGACTTCCCGTGCCCGCGCCGTGCGTAGGCCACGACGTGGAAGTTCCCCGCGAAGGCGGGGGCGATGTCGTCGAAGACGTGCGGGGAGTCGCCGTAGCCGTGGATGAGGATCAGCGCCGGTCCGGTGCCCCCCCAGTCGAGGACGTTGAGGCGCACGCCATTGGTGGAGATGAAGCGATCCTGGTGCGCCGCGGCGTCTTGCCAGGCAGGAGGCGCGCCAGCCGCAGCCGCGGGTTGCTCGGCGGGCTTCTCAGCGGGGGCGCAGGCGACGAGCGCCAGGAGGGGGAAGGCGAGTCGACGGTCCATGGCCGTGGGGGTGAGGGGAGCGTGCTGGGACTTACGGCCGCCGGACGTCGGTGTCAACCAGTGGCGACTCCAAGCGCCGAGTGCAGGAACGGGACGCGCGCGTCCGCGGCATGCAGGAGCGGCGCCATCGGTGAGGCTCGGGCTAGCGTGCTGCGGTGTCGACTGGTGAGACTGCGAAGGACGCCCATTCACCCGCGACCTCGCGATGCCCGAACTTCAGCCGCTCTCCCCCACCGACACCGCGCCGCTCCTGCGTCCGCTCCTCGTCGAGTTGCTGGCGCTGCTGCGCTCACTCTCCGACGTCCAGTGGAATGCGCCGACCGTTGCCGGACGCTGGCGCGTGCGTGACATCGCCGCGCACCTCCTCGATGGCGAGTTGCGGAAGATCGCCGCCTATCGCGACCGACACGCCCTTCCGCTCGAGGCGCCCATTCGCAGCGACGCCGATCTCGCGCGCCTCGTCAACAGCTTGAACGCGGAAGGCGTGCAGTGGGGGCAGCGCCTGAGCGCGCGCCTCCTGACCGACCTCCTGGCGACGACGGGGGAGTGGGCGTCCGCACTGCTGGAGTCGCTCCCGCCGCACGGTGAATCACCGTGGCCCGTGAGCTGGGCCGGCGAGGCCAGGTCGGAGCAATGGATGGACACAGGACGGGAGTACACCGAGCGCTGGCACCACCAGATGCAGATCCGCGCGGCGGTCGGCGCGCCGCCTGCCCTGCTCGAGAGGCGGTGGTCGAAGCCGTTGCTCGATCTTGCCGTGCGGGCGCTGCCGAGGGGGTTGGCGCACCTCGATGCGTCGGAGGGCGCATCGGTCGTGCTCGTGGTCGAGGGCGTCGACGGGGAGTACGACACCTGGACCGCGCGGCGCGAGGAAGCTCGGTGGGCACTCTACACCGGGAGTGCCGGCGTCGCGACGTGCACCGTGCGCGCCAGGATCGATGTGGCGTGGCGCATCTTCTTCAACGCGCTGTCGTTGGACGAGGCGCGGCGCGCGGTGTCGATCGAGGGGGATGCGGCGCTCGGCGAGGCGGTGGTGCGCACGCGATCGATCGTGATGTAGCGCGCCGCCTGATCGACGGAGCCGTCAGTCAGCGCGTGTGGGCGCCGCTCCCGCCCGCCTCATCCCGGGTATCGGCGCTTCAGCTCCGCAATCGACCCTTCGATGAGGCGGCGCAGGACGTCGGTGTCGACGTCGGCCAGCGACTTGAGGTAGAGGCACGACTTCCCGATGCGGTGCTTCCCCAGCTGTCGCAGCAGCGCCTGCTGCTCCGCCCCGTCGGCGTAGATGTACGCCACCAGCTCGCGCCCGCGGATCGCGAAGCCCGTGAGGCACGAGTCGCCGGAGTGGCCACTGGCGTATTCGTAGTGATAGGAACCAAAGCCGACGATGCTCGGCCCCCACATCCTGGGCGGCTTGCCGGTCGCCTTGCGCATGATGGCGGTGAGCACCTTGCAGTCGGCCCGCTGCGCGTCGTTGGCGCGCGAGTCGATGTAGTCGCTCACGCTGGCGCTGGTGGGCTTGGTCTTGGTCTCGGCCATGGGCGGCTCCGCTGGTGAGGGGGGAAGCGGTCAGCAGAAGGTGCAACGCGGCGCGCCTGCTGTCACGGGTGCGGCTACGGTGCTATCGCCGCCCCGCCACCGCCGTCAGCGCCACGCCCCCAACCTTCGCCGCCCGCGACGCCCACACCACCCCACGATTGCCCGGTCGCCACCATCGCCACGCATCCAGCAACGCCGGAGCCAGCATGATCGCCCCCACTGCCCCCTCGGGCCACCCGTCGCGCCCTAACGACGCGGCCATCGAGCGCGGATCGCGCTCGGCCGGCCCCTGGTGCAGAACCGCTGCCCCCGTGTAGACCAGCGAAGTGGCCAGGTTGAAGGCGAGGATCCCTTCCAGCGCCGAGTTGGGATGTTCACGCAGGTCGGGATGCCGCGTGAGGATCCACTCGGCGTTGGCGAACTGCATCCAGTAGCCCGCCGAGGCAATCACGAACTCGTCGCGGCGTGGGACGGGGCGATGCGTGACGGCGAAGAAGGGGATGCCGGCGTAGCTCACGTGGCGCGTGCCGGGATGGGCGTCGTAGGCGAGGCCGGCGGCGAGGTGTCCGGTCTCGTGCAGCACGAGGCCGCCGACGACGCCGGCGGCGAAGGGGATGGCGTGACGGCGTGGCGCCTGTGGCTGCGACGTGCCAGGGAAGGCGACGGCGAGCGCGAGCACGAGGAGACAACGGAGGTGCACGGACCGCATCGCTCAGGGGATGGTAGGAGCAACGAGGTAGCACACTTCGGTGAGAATGCGCGACGGATCGGAGTCCCACTCCGATTGCCAGTGGCCGTAGAGTTCCCAGCGCGGTCCCAACGCGCGATAGCCGTTGCCCTGCAACCACCGGCGCATCGCGTCGTGCGTGGCGCCGAGCGTGCCGTAGGGGCCGGCGTGCGTCGCCGTGGCCACGAGGCCGGACGGAAGCATCGAGCGCACGACGCCGTCCTGCTCGGCGAACGCGTCGGCGCACTCGACCCCCGCTTCGAGGCGAATGGTGTCGTCCCGGTAGAGGGCGAGGTTGCGCCCGCCGCGGACTCCCTGCGAAGTCAGGACGCGCCATACCGCGCCACATGACTCGGGGACCACGCGCGAGAGGGCTGCAGCTGCAACCTGGTGTCGGATCACCGCGATCGGATGCGCGGGTCGCTCGAGTAGTTGAATCGTCGATGTCGGCAAGGCAAGAACTCCGGCCGGAGGGGAGCACATTCTCGAGGTGAACGCTCGTCCACCAGTCACGACGTCATGGCAACGGCAGCGCGACCCGTTATTCGTGCTGGCCGGTCGGGCGAACCGCATGGTCCTTCGCTTCGCTTTCGTCGAACGGACGCAGCTGGCACTGGCGAAAGGACGACGCGTCGAGAAACCCGGCACGGCGATAGAAGCGCTCCGCCGAGTCGCTCGGCGCCACGAGGAGCAACTCGAAGTCCTGCTCCCGTGCCCATTGCTGCGCGCGTTGCAGCAGCACCGTTCCTACACCCGTCCCGCGCACGGCCGGGCGCGTGTAGCAATCGGTCAGATAGCCCCACTGGTCGGCGCTGCGCGTGGGACGGGGAATGCCGGGTACGCGAATGACGGCCATATGCGCGACAATCGCATCGCCCTGCTCGGCGATCCAGTAGACGAGTCGCCCGCAGCGCATCTCCTCGTCCACGAAGCGCGTGTATCGCTCGCGGAACGCGTCGAAGGGCTCACGCGGCTCCTCGCCGTCCTCCGCGCGGAAGTCCCAGCGCATCTGCGCGAGCGCCGGAAGGTCGGCGCCGATGGCCTGCCGGTACCTCACCACGTCATGTCTCGCGCGCGGCGTTCTTGTCCGCGGCGGCGCGCACCGCCGCTCGCCGTCGCGCCAACGTCGCTTCGGCGCCGGGTGCTGCGAGGACGACCGCCTCGAGGTGCCGACAGAAGTCCGGTTCGCCCGCTGCCGCGCGGAGTTCATGCAGGAACGGATGGATCTTCGAGAAGGTGGCGAAGATCTCCCCGTGCGCTGCACGGAACGCATCGCCGTCGATGGCGCCGGTGGTGACCATCGAGGCGGCCATGTCCCAGTAGCCGAGCACCATCCGGAAGGCCGCGTTACGCGGCCCGGAGGCGATGGTGATGAGTTCGGCGAGCGACTCCGGCGTGAACTCCGCCGTGAACCAGGCGCGCGCCTCGCGCAGGAGCGGATCGCGACGCAGCTCGAAGAGTTGCAGGTTGAGGGACGCGCTCTCGAACGGTGTGGGCATCGGCGTACCACCTGGGAAGGGAGACGGGCGACGACGGTGCCTACAGTCTGCCGATCGCGCCGAGCAGGAGCAACGCCGAGCGCACCTGAGGTGACCAATCGCGGTGTCGCCCCCCGCGCCCCCGCGCGGAAGCAATGCAATCGGTCGCGCCTCGGACCGCAGCACCATTTCCGGACCATACCACCCGTCCGTGCCATGTCGCGCCTGCGCCCCATCAGCCATCCGGTCGCCCTCGTGGTGATCGCCGCTCGCCTCCTCGCGCCGGTGGACGGATTGCGCGCGCAGGCGACCGCCACGCACGAGACGGATGGCGTGCTCACCCGCACCCGTGCCGCGCTCGCGCACTTCTCCGACGCCTGCGCCCGCGACGGAGCGGCGCCGTGGGGGCGATCGCTGTGCGGGCCGGTCCTCGCGCTCGACTACGACGCGGGCCGGGTGCTCGCCAACCAGCACGACTCGGCGGGGACGCTGGCGATGCGCGACGGCGTCTGGCAGGCGCCGCTCCCGCGCGATCTTCCGCGGGCGAACACCGCCGTGGCCTGGGGCGGGACGCGCTGGGCGACGGTGATCGCTCCGCTTCCCGACGACGACTTCGGTGCGCTCGCACTGCTCGCGCACGAGTCGTTTCATCGCCTGCAGCCCGCGCTTGGGCTCACGGGCCCCGACGTGCTCTCACCGCATCTCGACGAACGCGACGGCCGGCTCTGGTTGCGGATGGAGTTGCGGGCACTGGCCTACGCGCTCACATCGTCAGGCGCAATCGCAAAGGAGCACGCGCGCACCGCGCTGAGATTCCGTACGGAACGACAGCGACTCTTTCCCGGGAGCGCGTCGCGCGAGGACGCCCTCGAGCGCATGGAGGGGAGCGCCGAGTATACCGGGATGCGGCTCGCGCTCACGCTGGGGACGATGGGCCCGCTCCGCGTGGTGCGCGCCATGGATGGCGTCGAGCGCAATGCGTCGTTCGTGCGCTCGTTCGCGTATGGAACAGGGCCCGCGCTGGGGCTGCTGCTGGATCGCTGGAGCCCGGGGTGGCATCGCCGCTTCGTGCAGGGGGCGTCGATGGCGGCGCTGCTGCGCGCGGCGATCGGCGAGCGCGCCGGCGCCGTCGATGCGTTGGCGCGCCCGTATGGATATGCCGCAGTGCTCGCCTTCGAGGACGATCGCGCGCAGCGTCGGATGGCGACCATCACGCGCTATCGCGAGCGACTCGTCGCCGGGCGCCGGCTCATCTTTCCCGCGGACGATGTCAATCGCTCGTTCGACCCGAACGAGCTCGTCCCGCTCGACTCGTCAGGCACCATCTACCCGACGGGGACCTTCCAGGGCCCGTGGGGGACGCTGGAGGTGACGGATGGCGCGCTCCTGTCCGCCGACTTCCGACGGCTGGTGGTGAGCGCACCGGAATCGCTTGCGCCCACGGACGGCGCGGCCACGCGCCTGAAGGGGAACGGGTGGACGCTCGAGCTGCGGGAGGGGTGGGTGATCGTGCCGGCGCCGGGAGCCCTCGCGGGGAACCTCGAGGTGCGACGACGATAGGTCGCGAGCGCGTTAGGCGGCCGCGCGCCGTCGCCGCCCCTCGGGTCTCACTTCGCCCCCGCCCGCTCCTTCTCCAAGCGCTGCGCCAACCGCTCGCGCGCCCCGGCCGCGTAGCGCGCGCACGCCCCCACCTCGCGCATCGCGTCGCGATCGCCCGCGTCGCGCTTGGCCAGTCGCTCCCACAGCCCCGTCGCCTCGGGATGCGGCGTCACCAGGATGTCGCACGCCACCGACTCCAACGCCGCAAAGCCGGCGGCAAAGTCGGCGAGGGCGGTTGGATAGGTCGCGCTGCGCGAATAGAGGAAGCCATCCGCCGAGATGGCGCTCTGGGAGTCGCCGTAGACCATGGCGCGGCAGTCGTTCCCCTCGCACGAGGTCCAGCTCCAGCTCGTCCCCCCGGGCGTGTGCCCCGGGGTGCGCAGGGCGCGCAGGAGAATTGGGCCGATGCGCACCGTATCGCCCGCCGGGATCTCGCGCACGCGCGCCACGGGGGCGATCGGGGCGATGATGCCGAACTGTGGATCGTCGCGCCCCACGTCGCCCGTGCGCAGGACGCCAACGCTGCGCGCGCTGGCGTAGACCGCTGCCCCCGACAGCCGCTGCAGCTCCGCGATTCCCCCCGCGTGGTCGAAGTGCACGTGCGAGTTGAGGATCACCTTCACGTCCTCGACGCGGAACCCTAATGCCCGAATGCTTGCGGCGATGGGGGCGGCCGACTCGGGGAGGGCGCCGTCGATGAGGACGTGCCCCTGCGGCGAGGTGATGAGCAGCGCGCTCAGTCCGTGCGTCCCCACGTAGTACGTGTTGCCAAAGAGCTTGAACGGCGCCTGTGGCGCGTTCCACGTCGCGCACGAGGGGCAGTTCGGCGTGACCGCGGCCGCTGGCTGCTGCGCCCGGGCCGGCCGAGCGAACAGGGCGGCGCATGACGCGAGGACGGCGACGTACCGTGCGAAACGAAAGCCAGGCATGCGGTCGTGGGGTGAGCCGTGGGTCGTGATGAGGTCGGGAGGTGAACTTAGCAGGTCGAGCCGCTACGGTTGCGCGGGCGAGTTGCGGTTGAGGCGAACCCAACGGCGACCACAGGTCCAACTACAACTACAACGGCAACCGCTTTCAACACGGAGGACACACGGAGGCACGGAGGGACACGGAGGAGATCTCCCTGACGGCTCGTCCCCGTGTCCCCCGTGCCTCCGTGCATCCTCCGTGTTAAAGCTTTTGATCTTGATCTATCTCGCCCTCTCGTCGTCTCGTCTTCCCGTCCTCTCCCCCACGTTGGGTGCCAACCCTCGGCCTCGTCGCAGGGTCCAATGGCTCGACCCCCACCGCCTGCACATGCCGTTGCGCCTCCCGCTCGTCCGCTCGATCGCCGTCGCCCTGCTCTTCCTGACCCGACCAACGATCGTCGCGGCGCAGGAGCCAGCCCCGGCTGTCCCACC
>JAXLXW010000002.1:0-792007 GCA_046327755.1 Gemmatimonadaceae bacterium | reverse complement strand
CAATGGATGCCGCAGGACTCGGCGGGGGTCCTCACGGCGCAGGAGGCGTTCGACGTGGCGCGCTTCATCGACGCGCGCCCGCGCCCGGACTTCAAGGGGAAGGAACTTGACTGGCCGCACGGCGACCCGCCCCCCGACGTCGCCTACGCCACGGACGCGGCGCGTCGCAAGGGAGCGGCCGCCACGCGGCACTGAGGCGCGAGCACGCGGGGTTGCCCCGGTGTTGCCCCGGTGTTGCCCCGGTGCACGCGCCGGCGTTAGGCGCCGAACTGCGCGCGGTCGCGGTCGGCCAGGGCGCGCACCCGCGCCATCACGGTGTCGGTGATCTGCTTGTACGTGCTTCCCTTGCCGGGGAGCGCCAGGAAGTCATCGAGCGCCATCGGCTGATCAAACCAGACGCGAATCGGCTCGCCGCCGGTCCAGTTGCGTCGCAGCTGCTCCGCGAGGTCGTTGGTCAGCCCGGCGATGAAGGTCGGGATGACGATGGGACGGGCGGCGTGGATGATCTTCCCCGTCCCGGGCTGGAAGCGCATGAAGGAGTACGGGTCGGGATCGAGGTTGCGCCCGCCTTCGGGGTGGATCCCCAGGATGTGCCCCGGGCCGCGCGCGCAGAGATCGACCAGGATGTCGAGGGCATAGCGATCGCTCACGCCGTGCGACGGGAGGGCGAAGAGCGGAGGGAACATCGACCAGAAGGCAAAGAGCTGGTTGAGCGCCATCCCCGCCCACGACTGGTAGTAGTACTGCCCTACCACGGGGAAATAGAGGCGCTTCTTTCCCTGGAGTTCGCGATGCAGCAGCGCCGAGACGATGAAGAGGTCGAAGTACGAGCGATGGTTGGCAACGAAGAGGATCGCACCACGCGGGTAGGCGGCGCGCACGTGCTCGAGCCCCTGCACGCGCAGCAGGCGTCCCGTCGCGAGCGCGATCCACGTCGCGCCGATGGCGCGCTGGCACCAGGTCCACGCCGCCTTCCACGGCTCGCGGTTCATCCGCAGCGCAACCTCGAGGTGCGTGCGCTCGAGCGGAGAGAGGATCGCTCGCACCTCGGCCGGGAGGGGGGCGTCCACCAGCGATCGCCCCGCCGTCGAACCCTCGCCTTGCGATGGCACCTGTTCGGGGGCTCCGCTCATCGCCAGGGCGGCGGCGTAAGGCCGCACGTGCGGGCTCCACGCAAGGCAGTGGCAGAGCCTGCGCTTTGGCTGCACCTTTTGGCGCGCTCGGCGAGACACGAGCCGGAGCACGCGGCAGGGAGGGCCGGAGGGCGAGCGCCCGTGACCGGATCACTTGGCGAGCAGAACATGATCGGGAACTGTGCCTCCGTCACGAACGGATGGGAAGCGGTTGGGGCGAGTAATCGATCGATGACCCGGAGGAGATGGTGATCGCAGTCTTCGACACGCACGGGGTCTGGCTCTGGACGATCTGGTACGGCCTTCTCTGGCTCGCCGTCGTCCCCTTCGGTTGCCTTGTGCTCTACACGTTCTTCAAGGTGCGCCCGGCGACGAGCAGTGAGGAAAGCACCTGGCTCAACGGGGCGGTGCTGGCGTCGTTCATCGTGCTCATCGTGACGTCGTTCCTCGCCGTGTTGCTGTATGTGCGCGCGCAGCCCGATCGCCAATGGTGGACCTACTTCCTGGCGGTCGCGGTGCACTTCACCTGCTGGACCTTCCTGGGGTCGGGGGTCTTCTTCGCGTCACTGCAGGCGCTCGCGGCAGGGCCGCGCGTGGGATTGCGACGCCTCTCGGCGTTGCTGGCGGTGGTGGGCGTTTCGCTCTTCCACTACGCGGCACTGTACGCGACCGACACGTTCCGCAGTCGCCCGTGAGGGGGGCGCCGCGCCCCCGATGGCGGCGGGCGTGGTCGCTCGCGCGGTGGCGCCTCGCGCAGGATCTCGCCTTCGCTGCGTTGCTGCTGACGGTTACGGTCCCGCTCACGTCGACGGCGCAGGGCACCGTCGCCTTTCCCGCGGAGGCGTATGCGGCCCGCCGCGCGCGCCTCCTCGAGAAAACGGCCGGGGCGCCCGTCGTCATCGCCGGCCGCTACCTCATCAATCCCGGCGACGAACTCGCCAAGCAGGACGCGGACTTCTGGTACCTCACCGGGGTGGAGTCGCCGTACGCGATCCTCGTCCTCACGCGCGAGGCAGGGCACCCGCGCGCGACGCTCTTCCTCCCAGACTCCACGCAGTTTGCCGGGGGGCAGTATCCGATGGACGAGCCGGCCTTCCGCGCCGCGCCCTGGAACCGTCCTCGGCACCGTCTCTCACCCGGCGCGGCCGCCGAGCGCGCGACCGGCGTTGACGCAACGTTTCCGCTCGCCGACTTCGCCCCGCGCCTGCGCGCGCTCGTGGGAAGCGCCTCCGTCGTCTACGCGCCCGAGGGGACGATGCTTTTCGCCCCGGCGGGGTTGGCGCCCCCGGGCGACTACCGTCGGCAGCTGCGCGAGGCGCTGGCGCCGCTGGCGCCTAACGCCACGTGGCGCGACGTGTCGCCGCTCGTCGAGTCGTTGCGGCTGGTGAAGGACGCGTGGGAAATCGAGGCGTTGCGCACCGCGGCACGCATCTCCGCGCGGGGGATGATCGAGGGGATGCGCGCCACGCGGGCGGGGATGAACGACCGCGAGCTCGCGGGGCTCATGGAATACGTGTGGAAGCGCGAGGGGTCGACGCGGAGCGCCTTCCCGCCGATCGTCTCGTCAGGCGAGCACGCGATGACCTTCTTCACCCTGCTGCGCGAGCAGTACGACGCGGTCGACCGCGTGATGCGCGACGGTGAGCTGGTCTTCGTCGACTACGGGGCCGCCGAGTTCCGCACCTACACGACGGACCTCTGCCGCACGTGGCCGGTCTCCGGACGATTCAGCGCCGAGCAGCGGCGCTACTACGACATCGTCCTCGAGGCGCAGGAAGCGGCGATCGCCGCCATCCGTCCCGGCGTGATGATGGTCGACGTGATCAAGGCGGCGGCGCGTGTCTTCCAGCGGCACGGCCTCGAGCGATATGAGGACATCGCGACGATGGGGGCGGACCACGTGTGGGGGATCATGCCGTCGCCCACGCACTACCTCACGCGTGACGCCGGGATCGTCCGCTACAATTCGTTCGGGCGCGGGGTCCGCGACCTGGGGCACCACATCGGGCTCGAGGTGCAGGACTCGCGCGACTATTCGGCGCCGCTCGCGCCGGGGATGGTGGTCACGATCGAGCCCAAGCTCTATATCCCCGATCGCAACATCGCCATCATGATCGAGGACATGATCCTGGTGACCCCGGACGGCCACGAGAACCTCTCGGCCTCGCTCCCCAAGCGCGCGTCAGCCATCGAGCGGATCATGGCCGAGGGGAAGCGTCGCGGCGCCTGGCGGGTCCCGCGCTGAGCGATCGTCGCCGGGCACGCGCACGTACCCGTTCACCCATTCGTTTCGAGAACCTGCATGTCATGGTTTGCCTTGCTAGGTGCGGCGCTGTTCCAGGGGGCGGTCACCGCCACGCAGCCAGCGATGCGCGACCCCGCGTACGCCCCCGACGGTCGGCTGGCCGTCAGCATCGACGGCGATCTGTGGGTCCAGCGCACCCCGGGTGAAGCGAGTGCCTGGCGACGCCTGACGAGTGGTGCGGCGTGGGACCGCGAACCGGCGTGGGCGCCGGACGGGCGCTCCATCGTCTTCACCTCCGATCGCGCCGGCGGCCTTGATCTCTGGCGCATCGCGGTCGGCGACGACGCGACGGCAGCGCCCGAGCGCCTGACGACGGACGAGGCGGACGATATGGAGGCGACGGTCGCCCGCGACGGGGCGATTGTCTTCACGCGCGGGCGGGGGAGCCGGGCGCGGCTCTGGTTGCGCGACGCAGCGGGCGCGGAGCGCCGCCTGACGAAGGGCGAGCTGCCGGAACGGTGGGCCGCCTTCTCCCCGGACGGAACTCGGCTCGCCTATGTGCAGCTGACGGAATCGGCGCGGCGCCTGCGAGTGCGCGCACTGGCCGAGCCGGCACCGGACAGCGTGGTCGTGGGGGATCGCGGCGCGGAGCATCCCGTGTGGTCGCCGGATGGGGAGCGTCTCGCCTTCTCGGCGTCGTCGCCGCGCGGCGGCGTGTACGTCGCGCCGCGCGACGGGCGCTACGTGAACCTCGTCGCACTGGTGGAGGGGATGCCGGCCTGGGCCCCCGACGGTCGCGTGCTCGCGATCGCCGAGCGTGAGCACGACGAGCAGGGGTACAACGGCGATCCACGCCGCGTTCCCGACCGTGTGGCGGAGTCGCTCGGCAACGTGGCGCGCCTCACGTGGGTCGCGGCGCCGGTTGCGCCTGACGGTCGCGTCGCGTCGGCGGTGGCGCCGGCGGAGGAGGGGGGCGACGCGCGCGCCGCACGCAACGCCGAGCTGTTCGACCGCATCTGGTCGCGCCTCGATCGCGTGTACTTCACGGCACCGTCAGCCGCAACCCGACGCGCCGAGTGGCAGCGCCTGCGCGAGCGGTGGCGGCCGAGGGCGCTTGCGGCGTCGAGCGATCTCGAACTCGAGCGCGCCATCCACGGCATGGTGCGCGAGC
This sequence comes from Gemmatimonadaceae bacterium, assembly GCA_046327755.1. GTDB lineage: Bacteria > Gemmatimonadota > Gemmatimonadetes > Gemmatimonadales > Gemmatimonadaceae > SCN-70-22. The sequence goes on along the minus strand of JAXLXW010000002.1, from coordinate 787,458 downwards.
GCCCCACGTACCGGGACGAAGCGGTGGGGCGCGCGGCGGTGGCCAGCGCGCACCCGGTCGCGACCGCCGCGGGACTCGAGGTGCTGGGCAAGGGGGGAAACGTGGTCGACGCCGCGGTGGCGACCTCGTTCGCGTTGGGCGTGGTGGAACCGGATGCCAGCGGTGTCGGCGGCTACGGCGAGATGCTCGTCTTCCTCAAGGGGATGGAGAAGCCGGTCCTGTTCGAGTTCATGGCGCGCGTCCCCGAGGAAGGGGGGCTCTCCAACGCGGCATTGCTGCAGGATGGACGCTACCCGTCGGACGGCCCCGTGCTGGCAATGATCCCGGGGACGGTGGCGGGAATGCACGCCGCGTGGAAGCGATTCGGGAGCGGGAAGGTCCCCTGGCGCGACATCCTGGCACCGGCCATCCGCGCCGCCCGCGACGGCTACGTGGTGAGCGATGGCCTGGCCACCACACTCTGGCTCGAACAGTCGCGCTTCACCAAGTACGACGGGAGTCGTGCCCTCTTCTTCCGCGATGGCAAGCCGCTCGCGGCGGGCGATACGGTGCGCAACCCCGACCTCGCGTGGACGCTGGAGCAGATCGCGAATGCCGGCGCCGAGGGCTTTTATCGCGGCGAGGTGGCGCGGCGCCTGGTGCAGGACCTGCGCGGCAAGGGGAACGCCGTGCGGCTGACGGACCTCGCGCGCTACTTCGCCCCCGAACGCGAGCCGGTGGCGACGACGTATCGCGGCAACACGATCTTCTCCAGCGCGCCGCCGGCGTCCGGCGGGACGCTGCTCGCCGCACAGCTCAACAACCTCGAGCACGTGCCATCGCCCGGCGCGCTCACCGACGATGCAGCGTCGCTGCACGCCGCCATCGCCGCCTGGCAACTCGCCCCGTCCGGACGAGGGCGCATCGCCGACCCGTCGCTCTGGCCGGTGAATACCGAGCCGTTCACCAGCAAGGACACGGCGGCGATTCGCTGGCGCTGCTTCGATCCGGCGCGCGCGGTGACCCCCGCACTCTTCCGTGGTGACACGCTGTCCTGCGGCGCCGCTGCCGGCGCCACACCGCCGGCCAGGCCGTTAGGCAAGCCGGCGGACCAGCCGGCGAACGGGTCGCTTGACGAGTCGTCGGAACTCGCGTCGCTCGCCGGGCGCAACGATTGCGCGGGACTGGACCACGCCGAGGGGAGCCGCTGCCGCCCGCAGGGGACGACGGCGTTCACCGTCGGCGACGCCGACGGAAATCTCGTGGCGGTGACGCAGACGCTGGGGACGTGGGGCGGGAACTTCTACGTCACCCCGGGTCTAGGCTTCCTGTACAACGACAAGCTGACCTCGTACGGGACCGACCCCAACCAGTACGGCGCACGGCTCCCCTTCGCGAGGCACGGCAGCACGCTCGCCCCGACGATCGCCTTCCGTGGTACCGGTGCCGCCAAGCGCCCCTGGTTTGCCGTCGGAGCGGCCGGGAACGCCTGGATCAACGCCGCCGTCTATCAGGCGGTGGTCGGGATGGTCGACCTCTCGATGGGGCCGCAGCGTGCGCTGGAGCAACCGCGCTTCCTCCCCGGCCAGCGCGTTGGCCCGGCCGGACGTGAGATGGTGATCGACATCGAGGACGGCTTCGCCCCCGACGTCATCGCCACGCTGCGGGGGATGGGCTATCACTTCGACGTCGTCTCGCTCAAGGGCGAACTGCGGATGGGCTACGGTTCCGCGGTGATGCTCGACGCGGGACGCATTCGCGGTGGCGGCGACCCACGCCGGGCTGGTGTGGCCGGGGCGCTCGAGGAGACAGCGCGAAAGCCCTGAGGGGAATGGCGTCCGTCAGCTGCAAATCTTGCGATCGAACACGAGTGGGAGGGCGGGATGAACGATCACGACAGACACGATGAGAGCCACGACACCATGAGCCATCGCGCGTCGCATGACGAGACCGCGCCCGCGGACGCGCCACGCCTGGAGAAGAGCGAGCAAGAATGGGCGTCGTGCCTCACCCCCGAGCAGTTCCGCGTCATGCGGGAGAAGGGGACGGAGCGGGCCTTCACCGGGAAGTACTGGAACACGAAGGCAAAGGGGACCTATCACTGCGCTGCCTGCGGAGAGCCGCTCTTCGCCTCGGAGACCAAGTATGACTCCGGCACCGGCTGGCCCTCGTTCTGGGCCCCCGTGTCCCCCGACGCCGTGGCGACCGAGACAGACTACGCCCACGGGATGATCCGCACCGAGGCGCTCTGCGCGCGCTGCGGGGCGCACCTCGGCCACGTCTTCGACGATGGCCCGCGCCCGACCGGGATGCGCTACTGCATGAACTCGATCTCGCTGGCGCTCTCGCTCGAAGAGGACGAGAAGACGAGTGAGTGAGACTGCGACGCGAGAGTCGGCGCCCCAGATCTGCTCCTTCTGCGGGAAGGCGTTTGCGGCTGACGACGATCAGGTCGTGCACTACGCCAAGGGCGAGGTCGCCGGGACGTACCACGACTGGTGTCGCCCGGATCGTCGGCGCAGTGGGTGCACAGGGTCGGCGTGCGCACCTCGGACTTAGGAGAACAGAAGACGAGAGGACGGGAAGGCGAGGGAGTGAAAAGTCCCTGGGGGTGCGGCACTTGAGTGCGGCACCCCCAGGGACTTTTCCTGTCTTTCCGCCTTCCCGTCTTCTACAACCCCGAGAGGAGAGCGTCGTTGTTCTGCGTGGCCGCGATGCGCTTGATGAGCCACTCCATCGCGCTCTGCGGCGGCATCTGCTGCAGGCCTCGGCGCAGCGTGTAGATCGCGTCGAGCTGCCCTTCCTTGTAGAGCTTCTCCTCGCGACGCGTGCCGCTCGCGGCGATGTCGAAGGCGGGGAAGATGCGCTTCTCGGCCAGCGAGCGATCGAGCTTGATCTCGCAATTGCCCGTCCCCTTGAACTCCTCGAAGATCACGTCGTCCATGCGCGAGCCGGTCTCGACGAGCGCGGTGGCGATGATCGTCAGCGAGCCGCCGCCATCCTTCGGGTGCACGGCGCGTGCGGAGCCGAAGAACGCCTTGGGCTTGGCCATGGCGCTCGTGTCGAGGCCGCCGGACATCGTGCGCCCCGAGCCGCGCTCGGCGGTGTTGTGGGCGCGTGCCATGCGGGTGAGCGAGTCGAGGACGATGACGACGTCCTTCCCCATCTCCACCATGCGGCGCGAATGCTCGAGCACCATCTCGCAGACCTCGACGTGGCGCGGGGCCGGCTGGTCGAAGGACGAGGCGATGACTTCACCGACCCCCCACGAAATCGCCTCGCTCACTTCCTCGGGGCGTTCGTCGACGAGGAGGATGAGCAGGACCGCGTTGGGATGATTGATCGCGATCCCCTCAGTGATGGCGTGCAGGAGCATCGTCTTGCCGGCGCGGGCCGGGGCGACGATGAGGGCGCGCTGTCCGTAGCCGACAGGAGCGACGAGGTCGATGGCGCGGCGCGTGAGCTCGGGGCCACCCTTGGCCGGGCGCCCGGTTTCCAGCGTTAGGCGCCGTTCGGGGTACGTGGCCGTGAGCGACCCGAAGTCGGGGCGACGCCCGAGCTCGGCGAGCGGGACCCCGTTGAGCTGCGTGATCTCCACGACGATGTGCCGCCCGCGATTGTCGCGCCCGGTGGTGGCGGCGAGGAGGTCGCCGCGGCGCAGCGTGTACTGACGAACGAGTTGCGGGGAGATCCAGGCGTCGCCGTGATCGGCGAGGTAGCTGTTGGACGCACGGCGGATGAAGCCGCCGTCCCTCGAGGCGTCGAACCAGCCGAGGGTTTCGCTGTCGGCCACGACGGGCTGCTGCGGGGCCGGCTGCTGCCCGTCGCGCTTCCCTCGTCCGTGGCGCCGGCGATTGCGTCGCCCGCGTCCGCCACCGCCGCCGAAATCGTCGTCGCGGCGCTGGAAGTCCTGCCGCGGCGGGCGTTCGTTGCCGGGTTGCACCTCACGGGGTGACCCATTGTCGCCGCCAGATGCGCTGTCGTCGCCACCGCGGGGTTGGGCGTCGGGACTCCCGCCATCATCACTCGCGATGCCACGTGGCTCACGAGCTTCGCGCGGCGGCGCCGCGCCCTCGTTCCCCTCCGATCCGCCTCCCTCGCCGGGCGTGCCATCGGCATCGCCATCACGATAAGGATTGGGTTCGGCGTACGGCTCGGCGTTCTGCTGGCGCTTGTTGTACGGTCGCCGGCCGCGACGGAATGGGCGTCGACGTTCGGTCATGCAGCGAATTGGTATGGGGGTGAACACGCGTGCTTGCGGCTACGCCGCACGGCATCGCAAGGAACTGGATGGACCGATATCCTGAACGGATTTCGCATGGGGTGCGCGATGCGCAACACGCGCGCATTGCGCTGGGCGGAGCGGGAGTCCGGGCTTTGGAGCTGAGAGGGGCGACTCGTGCGTTTCGTCGCACGGACCGCGTTGTCACCGGTCGTCGCGGAATCCTCACGCGATGCCGATGACCACGTTCCCTACGTCGCAATCGCTTCTGGCCACCATCCCACCCCGAGGGCGAGAGACTGAAGGGCCAACGCGATGCAGATCCTGGGGCGGAACCGAAGTTTGCCCGCGGATGCTACGAGTATCGCACGGCTCCGCGATTCGCGCAAGCAGCGTGGGCGTCATCCCCTCTCCAGGAATCGCGTCGCACGGCCGCTCGGACTAGAGACCGCTGACCACGCCTGGACGCAACACGCCCGGGCGCTCAGCTACTCGCCGCGCGGCGGCTCCTGCTCCCCGTCGTGGCCGAGTCCCTTGATCGATCGCGCCACCTCGATCACGCGCCGGCACAACTCGACCATGCGATGCACCGCCTCCAGGTGCTCGGGGGCGAGCGGCTCCAGTTCCAGCAGCTGCGCCTCCGCCAGCAGCGCCGCCAACGGGTTGTTCAGGCGATGCTGCAACCCGCTCACCAACTCGCCGGCGGCCATCAGGGCGCGGGCGCGCGTGAGCGAGGCGTGCATGGCGGCCGCGCGCGGCGACGTCTCGCGATCGATCCCCATCGCCAGGATGCGCAGCAATGCTTCCGGGAGTTGGAGTGCCACCTCCGACTCGGCGAGCACGGCGTCGATGCCGAGTCGCCCGGCGTCACCGGCTGGGACGCTCGAGGGTGCGTCGACCACCAGGGCGATCGGGCCCTCGTATCCGCGCGCCCGCAGCTCGCGCGCCAAAGCCGTCGCGACGCTGTAGAGCCGCCCCGCCGAGAGAATGACGCAGTCGGCGTCGGGAACGGTGCGCACCAGCGAGGTATCGGCGGCCTCGACGTGCGCGGTAGGGAGGAGGGCGGCCACCGTTCCCTGCAGGGCGATGGCGGCCTGCACGTCGGTCGCGATGCAGACCAGGCGCAGGGGAACCTCGAGCGCCGCCGGCGGCGTTGCCACCCCGGATGTGCGTGCCCCTCTCTCCGCGTAGCTTTCGACCATGACCGCTCCAACCTCCGGATTCGCCGCCGACCTGGCGGCGCTGGTGGCCGACTATCGCGCCCACCACAACATCGCACATCTCAAGCAACACCTGCAATCACTGGCTCGTCAGGCAACGCCCGATGCGGTGATTGTTGCGGCTGAGCCGTATCGCGATGAACCCGAGATCGTCGCCCCGCTGTACGAGGCGGTCGTCGAGGCGCAGCCGGACAACGCGCGTGCCCTTGTGATGCTCGCCAACGCCTACTGGCTTCTCGGACTCGGGCCGGATGTGGTGTCGGAGCTCGCCAATCGCGCCATCGCTGCCGACGCGTCCAACCGAGGTGCGTGGCACCTGTGGGCGCTCGCCGAGTCCGATCCGCGGCAGCGCGTGGGGCGCTGGCAGCAGGTGGTGTCGCGCTTCCCCGGTGACGATCTCGCCCTGGCCAACGTGGCCGACAACGCCGCGGGGGTGGCGGGCAACGAGCAGGATTACGACATGCTCGACCTCGCCGTCGCCAGCTACGAGTCGCTCCTCGAGCGGGCGACCGAGCCGGCGCAGCAGCAGGCGCTCGACACGGCGCTCAAGGCGCTGCGGGGGTGGAAGTTCTAGGGACGAGCGGAGAAACCTTCGGGGTGGGGAGACGTATCTAACCGAGCAGCCCCATCGCTCCCCCACGAACCCATGACGCTCCGCGCCGCGCTGTCCGCGCGCTGGCAGTCCCTTCGAGCGGCCTTTCGCCGCGATCCGCTGCACCCGGCGCCAACCCTTCGCGCCGACCTGCGCCTCCATTGGCGCGCGACGCTCGCCGTCACCTCGCTCGTGGCGGGCGCCGCGACGTTCGATGCGTGGGCGTACACGTGCGGCTTCAACACGTGCCCCTCGGTCGCCGCCATCAAGGCGTTCCAGCCGCCGGAAGGGGGGCGCGTCCTCGATCGCAACGGGCGCCTCCTCGGGCGCCTGACGACGGTCAAGCGGGTGAACGTCCCGCTCACGAAGGTGCCGTCGCACGTGCGCGAGGCCTTCGTGGCCACCGAAGACCGCCGTTTCTACACGCACGACGGGATAGACTGGCGCGGCTTTGCACGCGCGGTGTGGCGCAACACCACCTCGCTCGACGTGCGCGAGGGCTTCAGCACGATCACGATGCAGGTGGCGCGCAACACCTTCATGGCCGAGCGTGAGGCGCTGCAGCGCTCGTTGGGACGCAAGCTCATCGAGTTGCGGCTGGCGAAGCTGCTCGAGGACCACCTCACCAAGGACCAGATCCTCGAGCGCTACCTCAACGTCATCTACCTCGGCAACGGCGTCTACGGCGTCGAGGGGGCGAGCCGCGACCTGTTCGGGAAGCACGTGAGCGAGGTGACCATCGCCGAGGGGGCGATGCTGGCGGCGCTCCCCAAGGGGCCGTCGCTCTACACGCCGCGCCGCGACCTCACGCGCGCGCAGGCGCGTCGCGACCTCGTCCTCGGGCTCATGCGCGAGGAAGGGTACCTCGACGAGATCGGCGTCGCCGCGGCGCGCGCCGAAGACCTCGAGATCGCCGAGCGTGAGTGGTCGCCGGCGCAGCCCAATGAGTCGTTCGCGCTCGACGCCATTCGCGCCACCGTCGACTCGGTGCTCCGCGTGAGCGGGGAGCGCATGTCCGAACTCACCGTGTACACCACGCTCGACCTCGCGGCACAACAGTCGGGGGAACGGGCCGTTCGCTCGCACGCCGATCGCATCGAGCGCGAGACGTCGTGGAGCGCCAGCGACGAAGCCGGGGACGATTCGGGCGACGACGGCAGCGACGAGTGGGACGGAGCGGAGGAAGCCCCCCCCCGCCGCCGATCGCAGCACCTGCAGGGGGCGCTGGTGGCGCTCGATCCGCGCACGGGAGACATCCGCGCGCTGGTCGGTGGGCGTCGCTATGAACGGGGGAGCTTCAACCGCGCCATCGCCGCACGTCGCCAGCCCGGCTCGGCCTTCAAGCCATTTGTCTATGCCGCGGCACTGACCGCCGGCTTCACCCCCGCCACCATCGTCGATGACGACCCGGTCTCGGTGGAGAACGGGCGCGACGTCTGGACGCCGGCCAACTACGGCGATGAGTATCGCGGGCGCGTGACGCTGCGCCAGGCGCTGGCGCAGTCGGCCAACGCGGCGACCGTGCGCGTCTCGCGCGCGGTGGGCGAGGGGCGTGTGGCCGAGCGTGCGCGCCGCAACGGCATCGCCTCGCGGCTGCAGGCCGTGCCGTCGATCGCCCTCGGGGCGGTGGAGGTCACGCCGCTGGAGCTGGTGACGGCGTACGCGCCGTTCGCCAACGGCGGACTGCGGGTCACGCCGCGCCTGGTGCGTCGCATCGAGCGTGCGGACAAGAGCCTGCTGTGGGCGTCGGTGGTCAGGACGGAGCCGGTCATGGACCCTCGCGATGCCTTCCAGCTGACGTCGATGCTGCGTTCGGTCGTGGACGAGGGGACTGGGCGCGCGGTGCGGAACTCGGGGATCACCGGCCCGGTCGCCGGCAAGACGGGGACGACGAACAACGGCGCCGACGTCTGGTTCGTGGGCTACACGCCCACGCTGGTGGCCGGCGTCTGGTTCGGCTACGACACGCCGCATTCGTTAGGCTCGGCGGCCAATGGCGGGCGTTACGCGGCGCCCGCGTGGGCCGACTTCTACCGGCGCGGCTGGCGCGAGCGGGCCAACGCCGGGGCCTGGAAGGCGCCGGACGGGCTCATCGCCCGTGACATCGACCCGGCAACGGGGCTCCTGGCGGAGGAGTGGTGCGAGACGCGCCGTCGCGAGTGGTTCAAGCCCGGGACCGAGCCCACGGAGTACTCGTGCGAACGCCCGCGCCATGAACGCGAGGAATGGCTGCAGGACGTGGAGGATGCGGTGGGCGAAAAGCTGGTCGACCTCTTCCGGCGGATGGTCCGCAAGAGGATGTAGAAGACGAGAAGACGAGAGGCGGGGGAGGCGGTAGTTTCCTCGGGGGAGCGCTCGCTCAACTCGTCACTCGACGTCCATGTCTCGCATTTCGCTTGAACGCATCGCGCGCGCGGCGCGTGAGATCGATCCCGTCTTCCGGCAGTCGCCGCAGTTCCGTCCCGAATCGTTAGGGGCGGCGCTCGGCGTGGCGCTCACCGTGAAGGTGGAGACGGTGAACCCGATCCGCTCCTTCAAGGGGCGCGGCGCTGACTTCTTCATTCGCGAGTTGGGCGATGCGTCGGTCCCGCTCGTCTGCGCCTCGGCGGGGAACTTCGGGCAGGGGCTGGCGTACGCGGCGAGGCGTGTTGGGCAGCGGCTCGACGTCTTTGCCTCCGAGGTGGCGAATCCGCTCAAGGTGGAGCGGATGCGCGGCTTCGGGGCCACGGTGCGGCAGGTGGGGCGCGACTTCGACGCGGCCAAGGCGGCGGCGCGGGAGTACGCGACCGCCCACGGCGCCCTGTATGTCGAGGACGGGCGCGAGGTCGCCATCAGCGAGGGGGCGGGGTCCATCGCGGTCGAACTCACCACCTCGCCCGAACCCATCGACACCTACGTCATCCCGTTAGGCAACGGGGCCTTGCTGGGCGGGGTGGCCACCTGGCTACGCGCCCACGCCCCGGCGGCACGCATCGTCGGCGTCTGCGCCACCGGCGCTCCGTCCATGGAGCGCAGTTGGCGCCAGCGCGCCGTGATCGAGACCGCCTCCGCCGACACCATCGCCGACGGCATCGCGGTGCGTGTGCCGATCGCCGAGGCGGTGGACGACCTCCAGGAGACGGTCGACGACATCGTCCTGGTGGAAGACGCCGTGACGCTCGACGCGATGCGACTCCTCTTTGCGCACCTCGGGGTCGTGGTGGAACCGGCGGGAGCCGTGGGGGTGGCGGCGATCATGGCCGATCGTGCGCGCTACGCCGGGCAGCGCGTGGCGACGATCCTGTGCGGCGGGAACCTCACACCGGAGCAGATCGCGGCGTACGGCGTGACGGGCTAGCGCCCCGCGCGGCGCGGCGCGGTGCGGGGTGGCAGGGGGTGGCGCGGGGCGTTGCCGGGCCGGTGCCTAGCCGTCGCGCAGCACGCCGAGCCAATCGTTGCGGCTGGCGGAATATCCCGGGAAGACCGTGGCAAGGTCGGTCGCGCCCATGTGACGGGCCAGCAGCTCCGAGAAGACGGCGCGGAAGTCGGTGGTGAGCGCGAGGTCGCGCCCTTCGTGCAGCTGCTCGCGCTCCAGCCCGGGCCAGCGTCCGTGCACGCGCCCGCCGCGCACCGCGCCCCCGATCGCGAACATCGCCCCGGCATGACCGTGGTCGGTCCCCCCGGTGCCGTTCTGGCGCGCCATCCGTCCGAACTCGGACATCGTCAGGATGAGGACGTCGTCCATGCGGTCGCCAAGGTCGGTGACGAAGGCGGCGATGCTGTCGCCGAAGTCACGCAGGCGTGCGGCGAGCTGCCCCGCCGCACCCCCCTGGTTCACGTGCGTGTCCCATCCCCCCACGTCGGCAAAGGCGACCTCGAGCCCTACACCGCACTTGATGAGCTGCGCGATCTCGCGCAGGCGCTGCCCGAACGGGGAGCGCGGATAGGCGGCGCCGTGCTCCGGGAGATAGCGCTGCGGGTTGGCGGACCGGAGCAGCTTCACTGCCTCGAACATCTCGCTCCCCGAGGCGTGCACCAGGTCGGCGGATCCCGTGCGATAGAGCGCCTCGAGGCGCGCCGTCGACGTGTCGTTGGTGCGCACGGTGAAGTCGCCTAACGACGACATGGCGACCGCGGGCTCCGCCCCTTCCAGGATGCGCGGCGTCTGCGCGGTCATCGCCACCGCCCTGAAGGGCGATGCACCGTGGCCCGCACCAGGCTCGCCTGCGTTGCTGGCAGTGCTGGCGCACGCCTCACATGTCCCCGCCACCGCGAGGAAGCGATTGAGCCACCCGCCCGGAGTCGACTTGCGATCCGGGGTCCCTGATTCCATGTAGTCCTGCGCGTCGAAGTGCGAGCGCGTGGCGCTGGGGCTCCCCACGGCGTGGATCGGGGCGAGCACGCCATCGGAGTACAGCGGCTGCAACGAGGCGAGCGCCGGGTGCAACCCGAAGAAGCCGTCGAGGTCGATCGCTCGCGCCCCGGCGTCGCCCGCGCGCGATGGCGGGGCAATGCCAATGGTGGGACGCAGGGTGTAGTAGGCGCGTTCACCGTGCGGAACGACGACGTTCAGCGCGTCCGCCGCACCGCGTTGGAACAGGCACACGAGGACCTTCCCGCGACGCGCGCGCGGCAACTCGGCGGCCAGCGCCGTGCGACGCAGGAACGAGGGAGAGAGGCCAAGCGTGACGAGGGCGAGGGCGCCCGACTTGACGAAGACGCGACGGCGCATGGAAGGGCGAGACGGGAGACGGGAGAGGGGAGACTGGAGATGCGGTGGCGTTGCATTAGGAGCGCGCCATCACCGCCGCTGGAACTCGGGGCTGCCTAACGCGAGGCCGATCACCTGGTCCAACCCGACGAGTCGCGGAGGCGCACGGAACATCCGTCGGGAGGCGGGCGCGCTCATTGGGTCGTCGCTGGAGAGGGCCGCGCCGTCCCGCGCGAGTGTGTGCTCGCCGCTGAGGAGGATGGCGCGGGTGTCGGGCGATACCGCGCCGCCCAGCAGGGCGTCGATCACCCCGGCCACCTGCTGGTCGCGCGGGGCGGAGCGCAGGGCGGCGTACGAAGGCCACGCGGTCACGCGCGCCCCCGGCACCCGGTTCGCCGCGACGGCGAGTCCGAAGTTGATGCGCGACAGGATCGCCCCCGTGTTCATCCACGCCTCCCCGGTCTCCGGCCACCCGTTAGGCGCCTGGTGCCCGAAGATCGGGGCCCCCAGCCGCCCCACGGCGAGCGCCGACAAGGGCGTCGTGTCGGGGGCGGCGCCGAGGGCGCGTGCGGTGCTCACGACGACCTCGAAGGGCGACTTGACCTTGGAGCGGTACGCGGCGCGCGAGAAGAACTCCGGCGACGTGACAATGGTGCGGACCACTTCGCGCAGGTCGCCATCGGTGCGGCGAAAGACGGCAGCCGCGCGCTCAACGAGTGCGCCGGGGGGCGAGTCGCTCACGAAGCGCACGGCGAGCTTGCGGGCGATGAAGCGCGCGGTAGAAGGGTGCCGCGCCACCAGGTCGAGGACCTGCTCCCCGTCCTCGGTCCCGCGCCCGGCCGCGAGTGTGACGCCGAGCACACGCTTGGACTCGGCGTCGTGCGCGGCGCGGTTGAACCAGAACTCCGGTGCGCCGCTGCGCAGCGGGCGGACGCTCCATCCCGTGAGCGCTCGTGCCACGTCGATCACGTCCTGCTGGGTGTAGCCGCCGTCCACGCCTAACGTGTGCAGCTCGAGAAGCTCGCGTGCGTAGTTCTCGTTGAGCCCGCGGGGGCGCGTGGCCTGCGGGCGCGTGGCAAGCGGGCGCGGCGCCTGCGGACGGACGGGGGCGGCGCGGCGCCTGCCGGCGCGCGACGCCAGCGTTCGGCGCGTGGAGTCGGCCACGCTCTGCGCGTTGTCGAGGTAGAGGAGCATCGCGGGGCTGCGCGCCACGCTCCCCAGCAAGTCGCGAAAGCGCCCCAGGACGTGCGGACGAATCGTCTCGCGTTCGTAGTCGGCGAGGAAGTAGCGCAGCTGCCCCTTGCCGACATACACGGAGAAGTGATTGAGCCAGAAGTCGGTCATGACTTCCTGCAGCTGGCGCTCGCTCCCCACGGCGCGCGCCACGCGCGCGGCGAGGATCTCGCCCACGAACTGGCGGTTGCGGCGCCCCTCCTGGCGCATGGCGAGCGAGTCGGAGCCGGCTCGCGCTGGTTGCAGCGTGCGCGCGCCCATCGTGTCGGCGCCCGCCAGCCGGCGCGCGCGGAGCAGCGCGGGCGGTGGATAGTCGCGCAGCAGGTCGGCGGCGCGGCGTGTGGTGGAGGGAAAGTGCGCCAGCGCCTGCGTCATCTCGGCATCGTCGATGTGTGCGGGGGCCAGCTGTTGCGCGATCCAGCGGTCGACGCCGATGGACCGAATCCGCTCCACCTCACCCGGTCGCGGGCCGAAGGCCAGGCGGTTCAGGACGTGCCGAGCCTGCTCGTCGCTGCCGAGCTCACGTTCGTCGACGGAGGGGCGCGGTTGGTCGAAAGGCGCCCCCCCTCGGTGTCCGGTGCAGCCGATACTGAGCAGCAACGCAGCGAGCGAGCGCAACGTGCGGTGGCCGGCGGTGATGGCGGTCATGCGGCGAGCTCCAACGACAGGTGGCGCGCGGTTGGACGCGTTGCGGCACAACGCGTTAACCAACGCAACCGGAACTCGGCCCTCTCAGGTGCTGCTAATCTCGACGGGGCTTCGCGCCGACACTCCTCCTTACCATGGACCACCTCGGTACCCACGGATCTATGAGCGTCCTTCGATACACCCTCCCGCGGTCCGCGACATTGCGGACGAGCGCAGAGCTGGCCACGCACCTTCGCGCCCTCCCGCGCGACGGCGACCTCGTGCTCGACGCCTCGGACCTGACGCAGTGCGACACGGCGGCGTTGCAGCTCCTGGTGGCGCTGCGGCAGGGGCGGGTCGGGCGCACCAGCGTGACGTCGGTACCGGATGACCATGCGTGGCGATTCCGCTGCGTCGGCATCGATCCCCTCTGTTGAACGGCGCGCTCCCGTCGACGACGCGAGCCGCCGGCAAGACCTTCGTTCCGCCACACCACCCTCACGCATTCTCACGATGGGCAAGACAGCATTAGTCGTCGACGACTCTACCACGATGCGGGAAATGGTCTCGTACTCGCTCAAGGAGGCGGGTTTCGAGGCGGTGACCGCCGGGAACGGACAGGAGGGACTCGACGCCCTCACCAACCGTTCGGTTGACCTGATCATCTCCGACCTCAACATGCCGGTGATGGACGGGCTGACCTTCATCAAGCACGTGCGCGGCATCGACAGCTGCAAGGGCGTCCCGATCCTCATGCTCACGACGGAATCGCAGCAGGCGATGAAGGAGCAGGCGAAGGCGGCGGGCGCGACCGGCTGGCTCGTCAAGCCGTTCAATCCCGAGATGCTCCTGAAGGTGATCGCGAAGGTCGTTCCCTGAGGCACTCCGTCTGGTCCTGACGGGCTCGCGCACCGGTACTTCGCATGTCGTTCGATCTCTCGCATTTCCGCGCTGTCTTCTTCGAAGAGGCCGCGGAGCACCTGACATCGATGGAATCTGGACTCCTGGCGCTGCTGCCAGGGGAAAATGACCGGGAACAGCTCAACGCCATCTTCCGCTCGGCGCACTCCATCAAGGGGGCAGCCGCTTCGCTGGGGATGCAGCACGTCGCCGGCTTCACCCATGCGCTCGAGAACGTCCTCGATCGCATGCGGAGCGGCGAGCTGGTGCCGACCGACACGATCATCGCCACGCTGCTGGCAGCGTCGGACACGCTCAAGGCGCTGGTCGACGCGTCGCACCATGGCGATCCCGCCGACGTCGAGACGGCCGAGGTGACGGCGGCACTGCACGTCATCGTTGGGCAACCGGCCCCCGCAGCCGACTCCCAGATGGCGGACCGTCGCCACGAGGGGCGCGCACCGACCGTGCGCGAGGTCGAGATCCGCTTCGTCCCCAAGCCCACGCTCTTCCTCGCCGGCCAGGATCCGCTGCTCGTCGTACGCGAGCTCATGGACCTCTCGGCCGCCGGCGAGATGGCCGACGTCGCGTGCGACACCTCGCGCGTCCCGTCCCTCGACGCGCTCGATCCCGAGCAGTGCTTCCTGAGCTGGACCATCCGCCTGCGGACCGAGGCGCCGCGTGCGACGATCGAGGAAGCATTCCTCTTCATCGAGGACGACTGTCACTACGAGATCCACGACGTGGCGGCGCCGGTCGCGGCCGAAGCCCAGGCCACGATCCCGACGCCCCTTCCCGCATCGAGCGCCGCCAGCGCCTCTGCGGCGCTTCCCTCCACGCCGGAGCGTCGCAACGGGGGCGAGCGGCGTGCCGCGAACGACGTGGCGTCGATCCGCGTCCCCATCGACAAGGTCGACGCGCTCGTCGACCTGGTGGGCGAGCTGGTGATCTCGCAGGCGATGGTCAACGAGCTGGCCGCCAACTTCGACGACGGCAAGCTCGCCCAGTTGCAGGACGCCCTCGCCGCACTCGACCGCAATACCCGAGAGCTGCAGGAACGCGTGATGGCGGTTCGGATGGTCCCGGTCGGCACCGTCTTCAATCGCTTCCCTCGCCTGGCTCGCGACCTGTCGTTGCAGCTGGGGAAGCGCGTGCGGCTCGTGATGGAAGGCGAGGAGACGGAACTCGACAAGGGGATGATCGAGCGCCTGGGCGACCCGCTCACGCACCTGGTGCGCAACGCGATCGACCACGGGCTGGAATCGCCCGAGGCGCGCCGCGCGGCGGGGAAGCGCGAAGAGGGGACGGTCACGCTGCGCGCCGCGCACGAGGGCGGGAACGTGATCATCGACATCCTGGACGACGGCAAGGGGCTCGACCTGGCGCGCATTCGCGAGAAGGCGATCGCCCACGCGCTCATCCGCCCGGACGAGGTGCTGTCGAGCGAGGAGACGTGCAACCTCATCTTCGCCCCCGGCTTCTCGACCGCGGCGGTGGTGAGCGACGTCTCGGGGCGCGGCGTCGGGATGGACGTGGTCAAGCGAAACGTCGACGCCATGAACGGCTCGATCACCATCCACTCGGAGCCGGGCAAGGGGTCGCGATTCCGCATCCGGCTCCCCCTCACGCTGGCGATCCTCGACGGCCTGGTGGTGCGCGTGGGCGACTCCTCGTACGTCGTCCCGCTCCTGTCCGTCGTCGAGTCGCTCCGTCCGTCGCCCCGCGACGTGCGGTCGATCCTGGGGCAGGGGGAGGTCCTGGTGGTGCGTGGCGAGTCCATCCCGTTCGTGCGCCTGCACGCGCTCTTTGGGCACCACGAGGCGGTCACCGAGCCGGCGCAGGGAATCGTGGTCGTGCTCGAAACCGAGGAGCGTCGCTTCGGCGTCCTCGCCGACGAGGTGCTCGGGCAGCAGCAGGTCGTCATCAAGAACCTCGAGACCAACTTCCGGAAGCTGGACGCCGTCATGGGCGCCACCATCCTGGGCGACGGGCGCATCTCGCTCATCGCCGACGTCCAGGAGTTGTTCCGCATCGCCATCAACCGTCGCGCCACCATCGACAGCGCTGTCGCGCTGGCCGGCGCGGGCTCCAGCCTCACCTCCGACGCAGGATCCTTCGCATGACCCATGTCGCGCTCGACGTCGAGTCCGACCTCGCACTCGATGCCAACCAGTACCTCACCTTCAGCCTGGGCGGCGAGGAGTACGGGCTGGAGATCCTCAAGGTGCAGGAAATCAAGGGGCACAGCGGCGTGACGCGCATGCCCAATACCCCGCCGCACGTGAAGGGGGTCACCAACCTGCGCGGTGCCGTCGTCCCCATCGTGGACCTTCGCACCAAGTTCGCGCTTCCCGAGCGCGAGTACGACAAGTTCACCGTCTTCATCATCGCGACGGTCGGGACCAAGATCGTCGGGCTCGTCGTCGACGCGGTCGAGGATGTCGTCGACATCCCACCCGAGTCGATCCAGCCGACCCCGGAACTCGCCACATCGTTAGGCGGTGCCTACGTGCGCGGCCTGGCCCAGGCGGGTGAACGCCTCATCGCCCTGCTCGACATCGACCGCATCGTGGGCGCCGACCTGGCGACCCTGGCGGCATGACCTCCGACTTCCGCTCGCTCTCCGTCAGACTCGCACAAGGACTTTGACCATGTTCGCTCGATTCGCGTTCCGCAGCCTGCGGAGCAAGATGCTCGCCGCCTTCCTCGTGATGGGGCTCGTCCCCATGACGGTCGTGGGCTGGATGGAGTACTCCCGCAGTCGCGAGATGCTCATCAACGACGCCAAGCAGAACCTCGCGAAGAGTGCCGGTGACCTGATGGACAAGATCGACCGGAACCTCTTCGAGCGGTACGGCGACGTGCAGGCCTTCGCCGGAAACCCGCTCGCGCGCGGATCGGCAGCGCAGCGCACGGAGGCCGCCAACTTCTACATGAAGACGTACGGCATCTACGACCTCATGGTCGTCGCCGACGCCGATGGACGCATCGTCGCCGTCAACTCGGTCGACAAGGACGGGAAGGGGATCAACTCGTCGCTGCTGGTGGGGCGCAACGTGAAGGGGAGCCCCTGGTTCGACGAATCGATCTCCGGTCGCGTGGCCGCAGGGCAGACGCACGTCATCGACGCCTCGTCCGACCCGATGGTGAAGGAAGTGCTCGGCGGCAACGGCGAGGTCATCACCTTCAGCGCGCCGATCCGCGAAGCCGACGGACGCGTCGTCGGTGTCTGGTCCAACCGCGCGTCGGTCGACCGCATCGTCGGCGAGATCGTCGCCGATAGCGAGAAGGACCTGGCGGCGGTTGGCGGACACACCGTGCGCACGTCGGTCGTCAACAAGAGCGGTGTGCTCATCGCCTCGGACAGCGGCGCCGGTGCGCTGACGCGCAACCTCGCGAAGGACGGATGGGAGTCCGCCACGCTGGCCACACAGGGGAAGTCAGGGGCCATCGAGGAGACAGAGCCAGGCACCGGCGAGGCGCACGTGAGCGGCTACGCGTCGTCGAAGGGGGCGCTCGGCTTCGCCGGTCTCGGATGGAGCGCGCTCCTGCAGCAGGACGCGAGTGAGGCCCTCGCCGAGGCCACGGCATTGCGCACGTCGGTCTTTGTGATCGGCACCATCGCCGCGTTCCTCATCATCATCGCCGCCCTCGCCTTTGCCCGCACGATCGTCCTTCCGATCCAGGAAGCGGTGAACGTCCTGGGACACGTCGCCGAGACCGGTGACCTGAGCCGCAAGATCCAGATCGACACCAACGATGAACTGGGCGCGATGGCGGTGTCGTTCAACGGATTCCTCGGCAAGCTCTCGGAGATTGCCACCGGGATGCGCCGCTCGGCGACGACGGTGACGCGCGCGGCACGGGAACTCTCCGCCGTCGCGGACGACATCTCCTCCGCCGCGCAGTCACAGGCGTCGTCGCTCGAGGAGACCGCCGCGTCGATGGAAGAGATCACCGCCACCGTCAAGCACAACGCCGAGAACGCAAACCAGGCGAGCCAGTTGGCCGGCTCGGCGCGCGGCGTGGCCGAGAAGGGCGGGCGCGTGACCAACGATGCGGTGGATGCGATGGGGGCGATCAACGCCTCGTCTCGCAAGATCGCCGACATCATCACCACGATCGACGAGATCGCCTTCCAGACCAACCTGCTCGCGCTCAACGCGGCCGTCGAGGCGGCGCGCGCCGGTGCGCAGGGGCGCGGCTTCGCCGTCGTCGCGAGCGAAGTCCGCTCGCTCGCCGCGCGTAGCGCCTCGGCGGCGAAGGAGATCAAGGGGCTCATCTCCGAATCGACCGAGAAGGTGCAGCACGGGACCACGCTCGTGAACCAGTCGGGGCAGACTCTCGACGAGATCGTCGTGGGAGTCAAGCGCGTCACGGACATCGTCTCCGAGATTGCGGCCGCCAGCCGTGAGCAGAGCGTCGGGATCGAGGAAGTGAATCGCGCCGTCTCGCAGATGGACCAGATCACGCAGCAGAACGCCGCGCAGACCGAGGAACTCTCGGCCACGGCGGGGACGCTGGCCCAGCAGGCGACCGAACTCGAACAGATGGTGTCGTGGTTCAAGCTGTCGAACGACGCGCACTCGGCGCTGCAGTCCGTGGAGAGCGGGGGGCGCGCCAAGTCGAAGGGGAAGGCGATGACGCGACGCGCGGCGCCGAGCGCGAAGGCGGCCGCCGAGCCGGACGACATCGATGAGGCAATGAGCAGCGCGGGTGGATCGAGCGGCGACGGCTTCGTCGACTTCTAGGAAGGGAGACGCGCGGTGGGCCTGGATCTTCGTCTCGACATGGGGGGCATTGCCACGATGCCCAACCTGGGGGAACGCGAGTTCGCGTTCCTCCGGGACCTTGTCATGCGCGAAGCCGGCATTCACCTCACGGAGCAGAAACGTTCGCTCGTGGAAGGGCGGCTCGCGAAGCGCCTGCGTCACCACGCGCTGCGCTCGTATCGCGAGTACGTCGACCTGCTCAAGGAGCGCGATTCCGATGGGCAGGAGCTGCTGGAGTTCATCAACTGCATCACCACCAACAAGACCTCGTTCTTCCGGGAACAGCACCACTTCGACTTCCTGCGCGACGAGGTGATTGCCCGCGACCCGGGGCGTGCACTCCGCATCTGGAGTGCGGCCTGTTCCACGGGCGAGGAGCCGTACTCCATCGCGATGACCGTGCGCGAGGCGAACGCCAGCGCATCGATCATGGCGAGCGACATCGACACGCGCGTCCTGGCGACGGCTCGCGCGGGGCTCTACCCCTCGGACCGCGTGGTGGGAATCGACCGCGGGTTGCTGCGGGCATCGTTCCTCAAGGGTGAAGGGAGCAACGCCGGGTGGTTCAAGGCGCGCCCCGAGCTGCAACGGATGATCGACTTCCGACGCATCAACCTTGTGGAGGGGAGCTGGCCGTCGACCGATGTGTTCGACGTCATCTTCTGCCGCAACGTCGTCATCTACTTCAACCGCGAGACGCAGGAGCGCCTCTTCAAGCGCTTTGCGGAACGGCTGGCGCCCGGGGGATACCTCATCCTCGGGCATTCGGAGAACCTCAACTGGCTCAGCGACGTCTTCGAGTCGGTGGGGAAGACGGTCTACCGGCTGCGGGGGGCACGTCCCGGTGCGGGTGGTGAGCGGGCGGCCATCCTCAAGCCGGCACCGCGCCGTGCGCCACCTGCGCATCCCGTCGTGCGCATCGAGGCGGGAGGCCTTCACGTGTCGAAGGTGGGGGCCGAAGTGCGCACGGTGCTCGGTTCGTGCGTCTCGGCGTGTCTCTTCGATCCCGTGGCCAAGCTGGGGGGGATGAACCACTTCATGCTCCCCGACGGCCATCACGCCACGCGTCCCGCGCGCTACGGCGTGCACGCGATGGAACTGCTGATCAACGAGATCATGAAGGCGGGGGGCGACCGCACCCGGTTGCGCGCCAAGGTCTTTGGCGGCGCGAGTGTCATCGCTGCCCTTCGGTCGTCTGTCGACGTCGGGCGACAGAACAGCGAGTTCATCCGGGCGTTCCTCGGCGCCGAGCGGATCCCGGTCGACGCCGAACTGCTCGCGGGGGTGAACCCGCTCGAGGTGCGCTTTCACACCGAATCCGGGCGGGTCCGCGTGCGCGCCCTCAACACCGAATTGCTGGGGGAGGTGTCGCGTGAGGAAGCGCGGCGCGCCCGCCGCTCGCTCGACATGCCGGCGGTTACGCAGGACGTCGACGCCGTTCTCTTCTAGTCACCGAGTATCCACCCATGTCCACCGACCTCTCGACCACGACCCCGGGCCTGACCCCGGAGCAAGTCCGCGACCGTCTCTCGATCCTGCACTCCACGGTGCTGGAATCGCTCGACGGCCAGTTTGGTCAGACGATCGGCGACCTGCAGCAGCTGCGCGGGCTCCTCGGCGACGCCACGGGGAAGCTCTCCCAGGCCTTCCAGCTCATGGTGCGCCAGGCACAGCTGCAACGCGACATGTCCAAGAAGCTCATCGACGAAGTGGACTCGGCGGCGGCGCGCGACGTGCACGAGCTCGCGGGCGAGATCTCGAAGGGGGCCATGCTCGTCGTGCAGAGCCTCCAGTTCGAGGACATGGCCAACCAGCTCCTGCAGCACGTGGACAAGCGCATCGCCTGGCTCGACCGCTTCGCGCGCGACGCGTCGCTGCTGCGCACCGCGGTGCGCGAGGACATGGTCGGGATTACGTACGAGGAGTTCCTCGCGGTCGAGGAGCGGCTGGCCGAGTTGCGCATGCAGCTGGGCGCGTGGGACCGCAAGGTCGTGCAACAACAGTCGCTCGACGAGGGCGACATCGAGCTGTTCTAGCGTCATCGGACGAAGGAATCACATGGTCACGCCCCGCCACACGCGCGTCTTCATCATCGACGACAGCGCCCTCATGCGACAGCTGCTCACGAGCATCCTGTCGTCCGATCCGTCCATCCAGGTCGTGGGGACCGCCCCGGACCCGGTCTCGGCCTGGCGCAAGATCAAGGAGCTGGAGGTCGACGTCCTCACGCTCGACGTCGAGATGCCGCGCATGGACGGACTCACCTTCCTCGACAAGCTCATGCACCACCGGCCGATGCCGGTGGTCATGGTCTCGTCGCTCACGGAGCGCGGGTGCAGCACCACCATCCGCGCGCTCGAGCTGGGGGCGGTCGACTTCGTCACCAAGCCCAAGCTCGACCTCGCCGCGGGGACCGAAGCGTTAGGCGGTGAGATCTGCGCCAAGGTGAAGCTGGCAGCACGGGCGCGCGTGCGGCGCCGGGCGGCAGTGGCGGCCAACGCGACCGCGCCGTCGGCGGAGGGGGCAGGTGTCGCCGTGCGCGCGCCCGTGGGGCAATGGCAGGGGGCCTCGTTCGCCGAGGCGACGCATCGCGTGGTCTGCGTCGGGGCATCGACCGGCGGCACCGAGGCGCTGCGCGTCCTCCTCACCGCCCTCCCCGCCGACTCGCCGGGGATCGTGATCGTGCAGCACATGCCGGAGAAGTTCACGCGATCGTTTGCCGATCGCCTCAACGAACTGTGTCGCATCGAGGTGCGCGAGGCGCAGGACGGCGATCGGGTGCGCCCCGGACTCGCCCTCATCGCCCCGGGAAGCCGCCACATGCGCATCGCGCGCAGCGGCGCCGAGTATCGGGTGCAGGTCGTGCTCGAGGACCCGGTGAACCGCCATCGTCCGTCGGTCGACGTCCTCTTCGAGTCCGCGGCGCGCGCCCTTGGCCCCAACGGTGTCGCCGTGATGCTCACCGGGATGGGGAACGACGGGGCGCGGGGGATGAAGCTCATGCGCGACGCTGGGGCGCGGACCATCGCCCAGGACGAGGAGACCTGCGTCGTGTTCGGGATGCCGCGCGAGGCGATCCAGGCGGGGGCGGTGGAGCAGGTGTTGCCGCTCGAGTCCATCGCGCTGGCGACGCTCAGCGCCGCCGCCCAGGGGGGCGGGGTCGCGGCACGCTGACCAGGGCGCTGGTCGCGGCGCTGTTCGCGACCCCAAAACGGGCGCTGGTCGGGGCGGAGCAGGGACGGGAGGTTAGGACTCCGCAACGAGCTGCCGATACTTCGGCAGAGGGCCCGCCTCGCCGCGGGCTCGCCGCTTCAACCGACACACGAACATGAAGATCCTGGTCGCCGAGGACGATCTCGTCACGCGAGAGATCCTCAAGCGCATCCTGACCCATATGGCGGACGAGATCCTCGAGGCCAGCAATGGCGTCGAGGCGTTGGAGCTGATCGAACGCCACGATCCGGACTTTCTGTTTACCGACATCCAAATGCCGCTCCTCGACGGGACCGCCGTCGTGGAGGCGGTGCGCTCGTCGCGCACGCACAGCATGCTCCCGATCGTCTGCATGTCGTCGGTGAAGGACAAGGAGGACATCACGAGGCTCGTGGGCTTCGGGATCGCCGACTACATCCTCAAGCCGTTGCGCCCGTCGGAGGTGCACGAGCGCTTTCGCCGCGTGATCTCGCAGCACGCCGGGTGGCGCCAGCGCCAAGGGGCGGAAGGGCAGACCTCGCTCCTCGTCGTCGACTCCGATCCCAACTTCCGGCAGTTCGCCATCCCGCTGCTCGAGGGGGAGTTCGTCATCTCGCAGGCGATCTCCGGCGCGCACGCGTTGCGCGTGTACCAGGAGTCGGAACTCAAGCCGACGACGATCCTGGTGGCCGAGGGGCTTCCGCTGGTCTCCGAGCTGCAGGTCGTGAACCTCGTGAGCAAGCTGGCCATCGAATCGCGCACGGCGCTCCCGACGTTCTGGCTCGTGACGGACAGCGACGTCGTCCCCGCCGACAAGGCACGTCACTTCGCGGGGGTGATCCGGCGCTCGTTCGTCCCCGAGACGTTCATGGCCGAGCTGCGGCGCACGATCCTCGCCGGCTCCAACCCGATCGACAAGCTGCGCAAGCACCTGCGCGAGGACGCTCGCAAGTGGATGGTGACGGCGACGCGCCAGACGTTAGGCGTGATGTCCGGGCAGGACGTGGCAACGCTCGACTCGGCGGGACACCAGATCGAGGACGGGATCTGCGGGCGCATCACGCTCACGGGCGAAACTGACCACGTCGAGGTGATCATCGCCTGCAACCGCGGCGACGCCGAGCGGCTGGCCAGCAAGGTCCTGCGCCGCGACGCGACGCTCGATACCGGCGGCCTCGACGTCTTCGGTGAGTTCAGCAACACGATCGGCGGACGGGCGCGCGCCGCACTCCTGGAGCGCGACTTCGACCTCCACATCTCGCTCCCCGACATCTCGCAGGGCTACCAGCACTCCGGCGACGACAAGTCCTGGGACACCTCGGCGTGGTTCGCCACCGCCACCGGCGAGACGTTCTTCGTCGGGATACGCGCCGATGAAGGGCGCGGCGGCAGCACGGGGGCGTACGATCCGCTTTCGGAGCTGGAGCAGGCCGCGGCGACCGGCGGCGACTCAGTGGACGACGCGCTGTTCTAGCGTGCGAGGCGTGACGCGCACGCGTTGTGTGACGCGCGCGCGTCTCGTGTGGACGGCTAGTGCTCGCGTGCGCTGTGTGACCACCCCAGGTCGAGGCCGAACCAAAGCTTCGCCCCACGATCGGCGTAGCGGGGAAGCGCGCCTACGATGCGCGTGTTCTGTCCAGCCGGCGACAGCTGGAGGTGCAGCGCGGGCGCCACGTCGACGCGTCCCACATGCACCACCTGCGACGCGCTGACGTCCACGTGCGTGAGGCCGCGCTTCTCGAACAGGAAGTAGGCGTCGCTGACGCCGCGCCGCTCCTGTCCCGCTGAATAGCCGGCCAGCAGGCCGAGGGTGGGGGCGAGGCGCCCGAGCGTCACCGAGCGAGACGCCGCCGCCTCGAGGTACAGGCCGTGGATGGCCTGCACGTCCCAGTTGGCCGTGAACGACGGGCTCCCCCACAGCTTCTCGAGGCGCGCGCCGGCGAAGAGCTCGGTCGTGTTGAATGCGGTGGTGAGCACGCGGTTGTGGCCGCTGAACTCGTACCGTGTCACGCCGAGGGTGAGGAGGGCGGGGCCTACGCCGTGCGCGAACTGCGCCACCAGGTCGACTTCATTCACCCCCGCTGCGCCGCCGCTCTCGGAGATCGCATTCGCCCCGGCGGGAAGTGCGAACTCGACGTTGCCGAGTGCGATCGCGTTCAGCGTCCCGCCCAGGGCCGGCATCCCCAGCGCCACGCGCGGCTGCACCGTGGGGACGTTGGTGAGGGTGACGCCGCGAAAGACGTACGTCGTCGCGACCAGGGTGTTGGCCGACGCCTCCTGGGCGCCGGCGCGTGCCTGTGGGACGAGGAGGGAGAGGGCGAGCAGCGGGGCGACGGTGGCAAGGGCGCGCGCGCTGCAACGGGGGCGCTGGGAGGATCGGGACATGTCGGCACACGATGGTGATGGGACGCACTACACCTCGTCTGCCAGTCTCGGGGCTTCAGCTGCAAAACTGAAAACCCCGCCAAGGTTGGCGGGGTCTCATGTCCAGCGGTCACTCGACGCGGAGGCGGCGCCGTGGGGCGCCGCGGGGGCTACTGCTCCGCGGTGAGCATGTACCCCACGCCGCGCACGGTCTGGACGAGCGCGCGGTCGGCGTCGTGGTCGACCTTCTTGCGGAGATAGTTGATGTAGACGTCGACGATGTTGGTCGTCGGGTCGAACTCCTGCTTCCAGACATGCTCGGAGATCTGCTCACGCGAGACCGGCATCCCGGCGTGGCGCATGAGGTACTCGAGCAGTGCGTATTCCTTCTGCGTGAGCGCGATGACCCGCTCTCCACGCATCACTTCGCGGGAGATCGGGTTGAGCGTGAGGTCGCCCACGCGCATGAGCGTCGCTTCCTCGCGGATCGACGAGCGGCGCAGGAGCGCACGCACGCGGGCGAGGAGCTCGTCATAATCGAACGGCTTGGACAGGTAGTCATCGGCGCCCGCTTCGAAGCCCTGCACCTTGTCGGTCATCGTATCGCGCGCGGTGAGCATCAACACCGGGGCGGTAAAGGCGCGCTGCCGGAGTTCCTTCGCCACCGACAGCCCGTTCCGCTTGGGGAGTCCGATGTCGAGGATGATGAGGTGAGGCTGCTCGTCGAGCGCGACCTGAAGCGCCGCGTCCCCGTCCGTCGCCGTGATCACCGCGTAGCCGTTGTCGGCGAGCGTGCGCTGGAGGACGTCGAGCACTTCGCGGCGGTCCTCGACGATGAGGATCTTGGCTTGGGCGCCCTGCGGCGGCGGCGATCCCTGCTGCGTCGATGTGGTTTGTTCCATATGCAAGAAAGTCATAATGCGATTTGGGGACGGCGGCAAGCACAAGCTGCCCGACTCGGACAGGGTTTTGCGGAACCGGCCGACGGCACGTCACAGCCGCGCGCGCTCCCCCTTGAGTGTCGGCAGCTTCTCATCTTCCTTTCGCTCGTGCTTGCCAACCGGGTTCGAGACGGAGTGTCCATAGGGGTCATCGGGGCCGCCGCGACCGCGGGGGCGCTGGTCGGTCTCGGGATGCGCCACGACGCCGCCACCCTCCCGTTCGACCTCGCGGGGCGGGCCCTCCTGGCCAGCCTGCGCCTCGCCACCCAATCCGAAGGGTTTGCCATCACGCTCGGCGCGATGGCCCACCTCCTCTGGATGGCGCTGTGGGGGGTCTGCTTCAGCGCCTTCGCGACCTCGCTGCGCGGGCTCGCGCTCCCGGCAGGCGCACTCGTCTTCGTCCTTTTCCTCGGCGCCCTGGCGGGGACCGTCGTGCCGGGGGCGCTGGGGGCGGCGGCGTTCGCCGGACTCAGCTCGGCACAGACTGCCTTTTTCCTCGCGCTCCTCGCTGGTGCGTTCATTGCGGGAGTGGTCGTCGTGCGCCCGCGTATCGGGCACGTCACGTAATCGGAACCTCATCTTCCGAGGTGTGGCCGACGGCGCACTCGCGGGGTCCATCCTTGTGAAGGACTCCCGCTCCGCAGGCGCAGGCGGACACTTCGGCCCGCTGCGTTTCGGAGCGTTCCTGTGAGAAGGAGGGGTGATGGACGTCCTCGTGATGCTCGAGGATCGCCCCGAACACTCGACAGTGCTCGCGCACGTGAACTCCGTACCCTCGCCGCTCAATTCCGAGCGCCCCTCGCGGGACGTGGTCACGCTCTTCGGAGATGCCACGCCTGAGTCGTTGGCCCTCGCCTTGGCGGCCGCGGTCGAAGCACACCGTGAGCCTACCGAGCGTTTGGACACGATCCGACACGTGGCCTTGTGGCCGGAGCGCGGCGCCGTGGGAGACGCCGCGTGGCGAGATGAATCGACGGGACATCTCGTCACGAGCGATCTGGCCATCCCGTTCGCAGTCCTGCAGGACACCGCCGAGCTGTTGCTCGCGGAGTGTGGCGCTGCGATCCGCCGACTGGTGGCCGGGCTCCTCATGCCCGACTGGCCCGAAGGGACGCGCCGCGCGATCAGCTTCTCGCTGGCACCGCATGCCGTCCTCCCGGCCGGGGCCGGGGCGCGACTCGACTCGCTCCTCGACAGCTATCGCCAGGCCGATGGCCTCGACTACGACCAAGGAGACTGAACCACGATCCTGATTCGTCCGAGTAGTCGACGGGGCGCCCTCCACGGGGCGCCCCGTCCGCGTTTTGGCAATCGGGCGTTCTCTTCTTGACGCTCCCTCGCTCGCGCGCCAGCGTCCCCCCATGTCACAGTCCCACCATGGGAGAACAAGCAATGCGTGAATATCGCGCGACGGACATTCGAAATGTGGCGGTAGTCGGACACGGAGCCAGCGGCAAGACCACCTTGGTCGACGCCCTGGCTTTCGTGTCCGGATCGAGTAAACGCCACGGCACCATCAAGGAGGGGACGACCCTCACCGACCATACCCCCGAAGAGATCGAACGCGGCTACTCCATCAGCCTCGGGTGCGCCTACGCCGAGTGGATGGACACGAAGATCAACCTCATCGACACCCCGGGGTACCTCGACTTCCATGGCGACGCGATCGCCGGCATCGCCGCAGCTGACGGCGTCATCTCCGTCGTCAGCGCCCAGGGCGGCGTCGAAGTCGGGACCGAGAAGACCTTCCACGAAGCGGTGTCGCGCGGCGACCCGGTCCTCTTCGTGGTCTCGATGATGGACAAGGAGCACGCCGACTTCGACCGCGTCTACCACCAGGTGAAGGACCGCCTCACCAGCAAGGTCGTCCCGGTCGAGATCCCCATCGGGAGCGGCGCCTCCTTCCGCGGCGTCATCAACCTCTTCACCCGCAAGGCGTACCTCTACACGCCAGGGAGCAAGACGAGCGAGTACACCGAGTCGGAGATCCCCGCAGAGCACAAGGAGACGTTCGACAAGTATTACCAGGAGCTGATCGAGGCCATCTCGGCGACCGACGACGCCATGCTCGAGCGCTACCTCGAGGGGGCGGAGATCGGGCGCGACGAGGCGATCCACGGAATGAAGGAAGCGATGAAGCGGATGGACCTCTTCCCGCTCTTCGCCGTGTCGGCCGATCACCTCATCGGCGTCCAGGCCATGCTCACCGAACTCGTGCAGCTGATGCCGTCGGCGTACGAGATGGAGGAGATCCACGCCTTCAAGGGCGCCGAGGGGGATCACACCGTCGAGATCCACGCCGTGGACACCAACCCGTTCTCGGCCCTCGTCTTCAAGACGCTGTCCGAGCCGCACGTGGGCGAGGTCTCGTTCTTCCGCATCTTCTCGGGGAGCGTGAGCAACGGGCAGGACGTCTTCAACGCCACGCGTGACGGGGTGGAGAAGATGGGGCACCTGTGCGTGGGGCAGGGGAAGGAGCGCATCGAGATCCCCGTGCTGCATGCGGGCGACATCGGCTGCGTGGCCAAGCTCAAGAACACGCACACCAACGACACCCTGTCGACGAAGGAACACCCGGTCCGCCTTCCGCAGATCTCCTTCCCCGAGCCGGCGGTGCAGTTTGCGGTACATGCCGCATCGCGCAACGACGAGGAGAAGCTGCAGCAGGGGCTGCACCGGTTGCACGACGAGGATCCCACCTTCGAGACGAGCTACAACCCCGAGACGCACGAGACCATCATCTCGGGGTTAGGGGAGCGTCACCTCGACGTCTCGCTGGCCAAGCTCCGTCGCAAGTACAACGTGAACGCCGAGCTCACGCGCCCGCGCATCGCCTACCGCGAGACGATCACCGCGAAGGGGGACGGGCAGGGGCGCCACAAGAAGCAGTCCGGCGGACGCGGGCAGTTCGGCGATTGCTGGATCCGCATGGCGCCGCGTCCGCGCGGCGACGGCTACCACTTCATCGACAAGATCGTCGGCGGGGTGATTCCGTCCGGTTTCCGCCCGGCGATCGATCGCGGGATCCAGGAGGCGTCGGCCCGCGGCATCCTCGCCGGCTATCCGCTGGTGGACTTCGAGGTCGAGCTGTACGACGGGTCGTATCACTCCGTCGACTCGAACGAAATGTCGTTCAAGATGGCGGGGATCCTCGGCTTCAAGGCGGTGGCGCCGAAGTGCAAGCCGATCCTCCTCGAGCCGCTCGACCACGTCGAGATCACGACCCCCGACAGCTTCCTGGGCGACGTGATGGGAGACCTGAGCGGGCGTCGCGGGCACATCCTGGGCTCCGACTCCGCGGCCGCCGGGCTCACGACGGTGAAGGCGGTGGTGCCGCAGGCGGAGATGCACCTGTATGCGACCGACCTCAGCTCGCTGAGCCATGGTCACGCGTCGTTCCGGAAGCGCTTCCACGGCTACGAGCAGATGCCGCACGAGGCCGCACTCAAGGTGGTGAACGAGTCGGCGAAGGCGAAGAAGGAGGAAGAGGAGGAGGGCTAGCCGCACGGCGCGCCGAACGACGCGCTTCATCGTGCGTGACGCCTGAACGACGAACGGCCCGGGAGCGATCCCGGGCCGTTCGCGCGTCCGTGCGGGGCGGGAGGCCTAACGAATCGCCACCGACTCCGTTCCCGCAGTCGTGAAACGGGCGAAGACGGACGGGTCGTGTCCCGGCACCACCAGGCGCGGTGGCGAAGCGATGCGCTGCATGCGTGCCTGCGCCGCGAGGTTGGAGAGCGAGTCGAGCGTCTGCGCGATGGGGCGTCGCAGTGCGAGGTTCTCGTACAGGTAGGCGTTGTCCGACGCGATCACCACGCGCCCGGCGGCGGTCTCCACGCCGACATACTGCGAGGCGAAGGTGTGCTTTCCGCCGGTGTAGACGCGAATCCCGGGGCGCACCACGGCGCTGTCACCCTCGGCGAATCGCAGGCGCCCGGCCTCGAACAGGCGGCGGTACATCTTCGCCACCTCGGGGTCGATCGCCCGGTCCTTGGCCGATCCGTCGGGGCCGACGTAGTGCTCGAACTCCTCGCGCTGGAGCCAGATGCGCGCGCGCGGGAAGCGTTCCACGCCGTCGGCGTGATCCCAATGGATGTGCGAGATGATGATGTCGCTCACCCGCGCCGGGTCGAAGCCGGCGCGTCGCAGGGCGGAGTCGGGGGTGACGTAGGCGGCGGGCTTCCACTGGCGGATGAACGTGTCGCGCGTGAAGCCGGCGTCGACGAGGACGATGTCGCCGTCAGCTGCACGCAGCGGCCAGACCATCATGGCGATGTCCAGCCGGCGCGTGGTGTCGCTCCCGGCGATGAGCGCGCGCACGGGGAATCCCGGGATGGTCGCGAAGCGAACCGCGTACGCCTCCCACCGATCGTCCGCGGCGTGGCGCGGCGTGGAGGCGCACGCAGACGCGGCGGCTGCGAGGAGGACGAACGAGGCGACGGTCGAGGGGCGCCGTGAGCGCATGGGCAGACGGGGGCGCGAGGAGGCGATGGGAGCGGGCAAGCATCCGTGGCGCGGTGGCTGTCGTCAAGGCGCGGCGCCCGTGATGGTGGCGTCGGTCAACGGCACGTTGGTGCCTGCCGAGATGCCGTCGGGCGCACCGGCATGAGCGTGCTCCAACCCGAAGGGCAGCGCACGCACCACGGCGCGTGGCGCGCAACTTCGGGCGGAACCGTAGAAGCCACAGGGTGGCGCCGATACTTGGTGACATACGACTCCTCGCGCCATCGCGCGCTGCACGCGCGCCATTCGCGCACGAGGGGTGACCGCGTCTCTCTCCCACGTGTCGCGACCCACTCCTGCCGCTTCCCGCTTTGCGTTCGTGCCGCCTGACGAGTCCCGGTCAGGCGTATCGCCGCGCGCACCGGCGCTCGAGCCAATCGAGCGGCGCGAGGGAGCGCTTCCCAACTCGTCGCTGGCGCAGGACGTCGCACAAGCGATCATCGCGGGGGCCAGCGACGGGATCGTGACGTTCGACGCGGACCGGCGCTTCACGCTCTGGAACCCGGCGATGGAGTCGCTGTACGGCGTGCCGGCGCGTGAGGTGCTGGGGCGACGGCTCGACGACTGCTTCCCCGACCTGGCACGCGAGTGGCTGCGCGAGGTGTACGACGCGGCGTTGCGCGGGGAGACGGTTCACGTGCCCGAGCGGAGCATCACCTCACGCCAGTCCGGACGCACGTCGGTGGTCGCGGCCGTCTATCGACCGCTTCACGACGCGACTGGGGCGCGCATCGGCGGCGTGGGGACGTTGCGCGACATCACGCACGAGCGCGAGACGGAGCGCCGCCTCGCCCAGCTCTCGGCCATCGCCGAGCAGACGAGCGAGGCGGTCGTCATGACCGATGCGGATGGGCGCATCGCGTGGGTGAACGCGGCGTGGGAGCGCATCAGCGGCTGGCGACTGGACGAGGTGCGCGGGCGTCGCCCGGGGTCGGTACTGCGCGGGGTGGGGGCTTCCACGGAGTCTCGCCAGTCGCTCGAGCGCGCGATCGTGGCGGGCGAGCCGTGGCACGGGATGGTGGTGAACCAGTCGCGCGACGGGACGCCGTTCTGGATGATCGCGCACCTCACCCCGATGCGGGACCACACCGGGGCGCTCACCGGCTATGTCGGCATCCACCACGACGTCTCCGAATTGCGCGCGCGCGAGTTGCAGCTGAAGGCGGAGCGCGCCTTCGCTGCCTCCCTGGTGGCGGCCAACGCCGATGGGATCCTGGCGCTCGACCGTTCGTTGCGGGTGACGGAGTGGAATCCCGTGATGGAGGAATGGTCGGGGATCCCGCGGCGGCACGCGCTGGGGATGTCGCTGGACGACGTCCTCCCGCTTGCAGAGGGTGATGTCCGGCGATCGTGGTTCTTCCAGTTGCTGCAGGATGGAGAGCCGTTCTACCGGGCGCGCGAGTATGCCTTTCCCTGGTCGCAGCAGGTGTGGCACGTGGAGTCGGCGGTGACACCGATTCGCGACGTGGAGACGCAGGAGATCACGGGGGCGCTGTGCACCATTCGCGAGATCTCCGACCGGCTCGCGGCCGCGGCCGCCGTACGGCGCGAGCGGGAGCGCCTGGCCGATGCGATCGACACCCTCGATTCCGGGGTGGCGATGTTCGATGCCGCGGGAATGCTGATCGCCTTCAACCGCAGCTTTGCCGCGCTTCGCCCGTCCGACGCTCCGCCAGTCGCCATCGGGATGACGCACGAACAGTTGATGGCGCCCATGCTGCGCGGGGGGCCACACCCGGTCACCGGTGAGGAGCCGCTGGACCGCTACGAACGCATCGTGGCGATGCATCGCGGGGAGGGAGGCGTCTTCGAGGAGGTGATCGAGGGACGCACGTATCGCAGCGCCGTGTCGCGGACCCGTGACGGGGGGAGCGTCGTGCTGATGAACGACATCTCGTCGCTGATCGAGATCCAGGCGTCGCTGCAGCAGGCGCGCGATGCCGCCGACGCGGGAAGCCGCGCCAAGAGCGACTTCCTGGCGAGGATGTCGCACGAGCTGCGCACGCCGCTCAACAGCATCATCGGCTTCAGCCGCCAGTTGCAACGTCACGCCCAGGGGCGGCTGTCGGAGCGCGAGGCGCTCTTCGTGCAGCGCGTGCACGAGAATGGGCGGCACCTCCTCTCGCTCATCAACAGCATCCTCGACCTCTCCAAGATCGAGGCAGGACGCGTGGAGCTCGTGGTTGCCCCCACCGACGTCGGGGCGCTGGTGCGCGACACGGTGGCGCTCCTCGACGGGCAGCCGCGGGCGGACGGCGTGCAGCTGACGATGGAGGTCCCGTCCGGCGTGCACCCGATGCCGACCGACGCGGCGCGACTGCGCCAGGTGCTCATCAACCTCGTGGGCAACGCCCTCAAGTTCACGAAGCGCGGGCGGGTGGATGTGCGCCTCGAGGCAAACGCTGCGATGCAGCCCACCGCCATCGTGGTCACCGACACCGGCATCGGCATCCCGCAGGCGCGGCTCTCGGCGATCTTCGACGCCTTCGAGCAGGCGGACGTCTCCACGTCGCGCGACTTCGGCGGCACGGGGCTGGGCCTCTCCATCTCGCACTCGATCGCCAACCTCCTCGGTGCGCGCATCGAGGTGCGGAGCACCGTCGGCGAAGGGTCGACGTTCACGATCGTCCTGCCGGTCGCGCCGCCATGAGACATTTCCAACGCATGACGGACATGAATGCAACAGCCAGATATCCAAACACCTCTTGCCCCACGTGCGCCTCCCGCGCATGATGCAGGGGCGCCCCCTCCGTCACCATCCCGCCTCCGCGCGGCACCGCCGCGCCTGACGCACTTCCCTCCCGCGGCCGACCCTCCGTCCCGCCACGATGGACCCCCGCTCCGTCGTCCCCAGCCCGAAGCGCTCCCTCACCCCCCGCGCCGCGATGGCGTTGGCCGCCGCCGCGATGCTGGGGGCCCTCTCGCTCGCGGGTGTCGGGCTCCGCACCTGGCGCGATGCGGCGCAACGCGAGGCTGCCGCGCACGCCTTCATGGAGTTCCTGGCGCGCGTGGACCGCGAGAACCTCCGGGCCCGCGCCGCGCTCCGCCTCCTCCTCGTCGAGCCGGATTCCGCCGCGCATCGCGACTTCGCGCTGGCCAATGCATCCGTGCGAGCGACAGCGGCGGAGCTGCGCCGGAACTCCCAGCGGGACGGGGAGCGGGCATCGCTGGCCGCGCGGCTGAGCGACAAGCTCGAGCTCCTCGCACGCTTCCGCGACGAGAGCGCGGCAACGCTCGATAGCGGGGTCTCCGCGAAACATCGTAGGTTGACGGACGCCGACTACGTGGAGGCGCGCGCCGCCGCCGACGAACTGCTGGCCAGCATGCGGCAGTTGGAGCGCATCCGAAGCGTCGAGCGGCATGCCGACTCGCAGGCGGCGAGCAGCCAGATCGCGGTCGCCATTGCCGTGACGATCCTCCTGGCGAGCGCCCTCGCCTGGTGGGCCCTCTCACTCCAACGACGCGAAGCGTTGCGGCGCGCCGAGAGCGAGGCGCAGTTCCGCACCCTCGCCGACGCCGATCCCGACGCCCTGGTCGTCCACGTCAATGGGCGCGTGCTCTTCGCGAATGCAGCGGCCGCGCGCTACCTGGGGGTGGCGTCGCCGGAACTGCTCGTCGGTCGCTCGATGTACGACTTCCTGGCGAGTGACGCCGAGCGGGCGGAAGCGCATGCACGCGCGCGCGGGATCCAGTCCTCCGGGCGGCCGAGCACTCCCACCGTCGTGACGATGCGCGCCGCGGATGGGACCGAGCAACAGTTCGAGGCGCGCGGCGCACCGATCGAGTTCCAGGGGGCCGCTGCCATCGTCGTTGCCCTGCGCGACGTGAGCGCTCGCCTCGCCGCGGAACGTGCGCTGCGCGAGAGCGAGGCACGCTACCGGCTCCTGGCCGAGCACAGCGTCGACCTCGTCATGATCCGCGCCCTCGACGGCTCCTTCCTCTACGTGAGCCCTTCCTTCGAGCAGATCCCGGGATGGCGGCCCGAGGAACTGCTCGGGCGCCCCAGCGATGGGCTCCTGCATCCCGACGACGTTCCGGAAGTGATCGCCCTCGATCGTGCCCTCCGCAACGGGGCATCGGCGGCCACGGCGATCACGCGCCTTCGGCATCGCGACGGGCATTGGGTCGCCTGCGAAGGGGTGGCGCAGCTGCATCGCGGCACCGACGGCGAGATCGAAGGGATCAGCGTCACGGCGCGCGACATCTCCGAGCGACGCATGCTGGAGGAGCAGGTGCACCAGGGGCAGAAGCAGGAAGCGGTGGGGCGCATGGCGGGCGGGGTGGCGCATGACTTCAACACGCTCCTCACTGTGGTACGTGCCTCGGCGGGATTGCTGCGCGACGAACGGATCGCCGCCGCCGATCGCGAGGAACTGCTCGACGAGATCGACGGAGCGGTCGAGCGCGCCGTCGGGCTCACGGCGCAGATGCTCAACATCGCGCAGGGGCAGCACGAGACCGTGACGCTCGTGTCGTTAGGCGACCTGGCGCGCCGCAGCCTGTCCGTCATGCCGCGACTGGCCGGACGCGCCATCTCGACGGAGCTGTCGGTCTCGACGGCCGTCGAGGGTGCGGTCGTTGCCGCCGACCCGGCGCGGCTCGACCAGGTCCTGCTCAACCTGGTCCTCAACGCCAAGGACGCGATGCCGACCGGCGGGACGCTCTCTGTGCGCGCCGAAGTGGCCCACCTCGCGGAACCGCTGCGGCACCACCACGGCGTGATCCCGCCCGCGACCTACCTGACGATCGCGCTACGTGACTCGGGCATCGGCATGACCCCTAAGGTCCTCGATCGCGCCTTCGATCCCTTCTTCACCACCAAGCCGCAGGGGAAGGGGAGCGGTCTCGGGCTCTCCGCGTCGCTGGGGATCGTCCGGCAGGCGGGCGGGGCGATCACCGTCGAGAGCGCGCCCGGCGCCGGGGCGACGTTCACCGTCTACTGGCCGCTGGCCGACGTCGCGCCCCCGTCCACGAGCCCGAGGCGGGCGCTCCCGGCGGCGGCGTCCCTTGCCTCGGCGCCTTCTGTCGCGGCGAACCCGGACGGGTCGAGCGCGATCGCGAAGCATCCTGCCACGGTGGGTGAACCGATGAACTCGCCAGCTGCACGTCATGCGCTCCCCGGCGCGCCTCCGACCATCGTCCTCGTCGACGACGAACCGATGCTCGTGCGCGTTGCCACGCGCGTCCTCGAGGGGGCGGGCTACCACATCGTGTCCGCGATCGGTGGGGCGGAGGCGTTGGCGATCGTGCGTCGCGAACGCGACGCGGTCGCCGCACTCCTCGTCGACGTGCGGATGCCGGGAATGGGGGGCGTCGACCTCGTCTCGGCCTTGCTCGCCGAAGGAATCGATCTCCCCGTGCTCTTCATGTCCGGGCACCTCGACGCGCCGCTTCCGTCCACGTGGCCGCCGACCGTTCCGCGCCACTTCCTCGGCAAGCCCTACGAGCACCACGAGCTCCTGGGGGCGGTCGACCAGCTGCTCGGCGCCGTGCGCGACATCGCCTGACGCGGATCAGCGCGCGCGGTAGACGGTCCGACCTCCAACGATTGTCTGCAGGACGGTGAGGCGCCGCCGTGCGTCGTTCGGCGAGGCGAGGGGGTCCCCGGACAGCACCGTGAGGTCGGCCCGCCGCCCCACGGCGATGATCCCTCCCTCGCCTTCCTCGAAGGCGGCGAAGGCGGGGGCGATCGTCATCGCGCGGAGCGCGACGCCGACCTCCACGCCCTGATCGGGGAGCCAGCCATCGACCGGCGTGCCGTCCGCGCCGCGCCGCGTCACCAGCGCATCGAGCGTGGCGATGGGATCGCCGGTGTCGGAGGCGGGGAAGTCGGTCCCAGCCGCCATCACCGCGCCTGACGAGAGCACGTCGCGCGTCCGCAGCACGGTGGACAGTCGCGCGCCCCCCACTCGCGCTTCGGCGAAACGGGAGTACTCGCCGGCAAAGACCGGCTGCATCGACGCCACCACGCCGAGTGCGGCGAGTCGGGGGAGGTCTCGATCGGCGATCATCGACGCGTGTTCGAGTCGAAAGCGTGCGTCGCGCACCGTCGCGGGCGTCCCCACGCGGGCAAACGCGTCGAGCACGTCGGTGGTGGCGGCATCGCCAATGGCGTGCACCGCCACCTGGAAGCCGTGCGTGCGCGCCCGGGCAACCAGCCGGTCGAGCGAGTCGCCCGGCGCCATGTCAAAGCCGCGCTGCGATGCATCGTCGCTGTAGGGGGCGGCGAGGCGCGCCCCGCGCGACCCCAGCGCTCCATCGTCCACGATCTTCACGCAGCGCAGCGTGAACGTCCCCTGGGCGTCGCCGACGACCGGGCCGCGCGGGAGGACGTCGTCGAGCGTAGCGGCGTCGGCGGCGGCCATCGCGTACACCCGCACCGGGAGCGCCCCGGCGCGGGCCAGGCGGCGATAGGCGGCGAGCGTCGGGCGATCGACACCGGCGTCGTGCACCTCGGTCAGCCCCCAGCGCGCGTACTGCGCGAGGGCACGCTGCAGGCGCGCGACGCGTGCGCGCATCGTGAGCGGGGGGACGGCCTTCGTGACGAGTTCGATGGCGTCGTCGATGAGGACGCCGGCCGGGACCCCGCCCTCGCCACGCACGATGCGCCCACCGGCGGGGTCGCGCGTGGCCGCGGTGATGCCCGACAGCTGCAATGCGCGCGAGTTGGCCCACGTGGCATGCCCGTCGATGCGCGTGAGCAGCACCGGATGCCCGGCGCTGGCGGCATCCAGCTCGGTGGCGGTGGGGAAGTCACCGCCCCAGAAGGACTGATCCCATCCGCCCCCCTGGATCCACGCCCCCGCCGGCGCACGCCGCGCCGCCGCACGAACGCGCGCGAGGATCGCCTCCTTCGACAGTGCACGAAGGTCGAGGCTCTCCAGCGTCTCGCCGAGCGAGGCGACGTGCACGTGGGCATCGGCCAGGCCGGGGACGACGGTCCCACGGAGCGCGACATGCCGAACGCCGGTGCCCACCTGAGCCTCGACCTCGGCAACGCTCCCCACCGCCACGAGTCGTCCATCTCGCACGGCGATCGCATCGGCGCGCGGTTGGAGCGAGTCCAGCGTGATGAACTGTCCGGTGTAGACGACGGTGCGCGCGACGCCGGTCGCCCGCG
The DNA here is from genome assembly GCA_046327755.1 of Gemmatimonadaceae bacterium. Classification (GTDB taxonomy): domain Bacteria; phylum Gemmatimonadota; class Gemmatimonadetes; order Gemmatimonadales; family Gemmatimonadaceae; genus SCN-70-22. Next base: position 751,103 of record JAXLXW010000002.1, on the reverse strand, counting down.
ACGCGAGGCGCAACGCGGGCGCGGTCGCCACCGCCTGCGCGCGCAACGTCAGCGGCACGAGGACCGCGCACGTTGCAGCGATCGCGAGGGAAACGGTGGAGACTTTACCCTCGGAACGCACCGCGAGGAGCCGCCGATGGCGAGGAGAAGTCACGTGTCCGAGTCCGTGTGAATGCGATCGAAGGGCCGCCGTGTGCATGATGAGGTGGTAAGACCACGAACCGCGCGCCATGAGCATCCCACCCCCGGCAGCTGCCGTCAAGCGAGTCGGGCCCTGGGTGTCATCCGCAGGGTGGGTCCGGTGTCGGCGCACCCTTGGCGGAATCCAAGTGAAGCGTCGTCTTGCGAGGGGAATGGGCGCTCGGCATCGTGCTTCTTGGGTGTCGGCCCGGCCTTGCCGCCGGCGATGACTGCATGGCCGGCGCGTGAACGACCCGCCACGAGACGGTGGCGTTCGCCGACGCTCGTGCACCTCCTCTCGGCGGGAAGATGGCTCACACGATCTTCGGACCTGCCAGCAAGGAACGACGCCGGTCCGTCGCCGCGCTCACGATTGCGGGGCTCGCCATTCTGGCCGCGGTCGCGCTCAGCGGCGTCGGGTCGTGGTCATCCGTCCGGCATGCAGGGGTGCTGGAGACGGAGTCGCATCGGTTCGTTGAGGCGCTGGACGCCCTCGAGCGCACGAACCTGCAGGCGCGCGGCGCGCACCGGATGTACCTGATTGCCCCGGACGCGACCACGTTGGCGGCGTTCCAGGCCAGCAACGCGGCCGTCGGCCCGGCGGCCGACCGGGCGCTGGCCGCAGCGGAGGGCGACGCGGAGCGCGTGGCGCTGGTGATGCGCCTCCGTGCGCACCTCCTGCGACAGGTGCAATTGCGCGCGCGCGGTGCAGAGGCCCGCCTGCGAAGCCCCGCCGAGGCCACCGCGCTGTTGCAGGGGCGTGAGCATGACGAGGCGCGCGTGGCGTCCGATGAGCTGCTGACGGGGATCCGTCGCCTGGAGCGCGTGCGACTCGAGGCCCGGCATCGCGAGGCAGAGCAGGCGGGGCTGCGCCTGCTGGCCGCCGTCATCGTCGCCCTCCTGCTGGCCGCGCTCTTCACCTGGTGGGCGCTCAACCAGCAGTTTCATGATGCGTTGCAACTGGCGGACAGCGAGTCTCGCCTTCGCGCGCTCGCCGACGCCAACCCGGACGGCCTGCTCGTGCAGGTGGGGGGAATCGTTCGCTCGGCCAACCAGGCAGCGCTCACGCTGCTCGGGGCGCGCACTCCCTCGGAGTTGGTGGGTCGCTCGATCTTCGACTTTGTCGACCCCGCCGATCGACACCTGGCCGAGGCGCGGGCGCGGCAGGTCCTGGAGGGGGGCGCCGTCCCTCCAACCGTGATCCGATTCCGGCGGCTCGACGGAACGCAGGTCGAGGTCGAGACGCGGGCCGCGCGCGTGTCGCACGCGGGGGCCCCGGGAACGCTCGTCGTGCTGCGCGACGTGTCGGAGCGGCTGCGCATCGAGCGCGCGGTGCGCGAGAGCGAGATGCAGCTGCGCACGATCCAGAACTCGCTCACCGAGGGGATCGTCGTCCATGGTCCCGACCTGCGCATCGTCAGCTACAACCCGGCGGCACTGAAGATCCTGGGGCTGACGGCTGACCAGCTCCTCGGGGCCACGCCCTTCGAGGCGCGGTGGGAGGTCTTCGATGAGCACGGCGCGCCGCTTGCGCCGCACGATCGTGGCGTCAACGTCGCGTTCGAGACGGGACATCCGGTGCGCCGCATCATCGGCGTGCGTCGCGCCGATGGGGCGATGGTGTGGCTGAGCGCGACCGCGGCGCCGCTGCTCCTGCACCCGGATAGCGCTCCCGTCGGCGTCGTCTCCTCGTTCGACGACATCACGCCGGCGCGGGAAGCGATGCGACAGCTGCAAGAATCGGAGGCTCGCTATCGCCTGTTGGCCGAGGGATCGACCGACCTCGTGAGCCTGCGGAGCCTGGACGGGCGCTTCACGTACGTCAGCCCGTCTCACCAGGACGTACTGGGATGGGCGCCGAGTGAGCTGATGGGACGCCCGGCGACCGACTTCTTGCACCCCGATGACGTCCCGGCACTGCTCGATCGCGTGGCGACGCTCATCGGCGGCGCGCCATTCGTGAAGGCGACCGCGCGCGCACGTCACCGCGACGGGCACTGGGTCACGCTGGAGAGCATCGGGACGCTGCAGCGGCGCGCGGACGGCACACCCGAGGCGATACGCATCGCGGGGCGCGACATCTCGGAGCGCGAACTCCTCGAGGAGCAGGCCAGGCGCGGCCTCAAGCAGGAGGCGCTGGCGCGGATGGCGGCCGGCGTTGCGCACGACTTCAACAACCTGCTCACCGTCGTGCGCGGCGCGACCGGGCTCCTGCGATCGCCGGCGCTGGACGCCGTGTCGCACCGCGAGTTGCTCGGCGACATCGATGCGTCGGTCGCGCGCGCAGCGGGGCTCACGCGGCAACTCCTGAGCTTCGCGCGCAGCCAGCACATCGTGCCGACGCTCGTTTCCATCAGCGACCTGGTCCGTCGCATCTTCCCCGTGCTGGTGCGCCTGGCCGGGCGCGGAGTCGCGACGGAGACGTCGGTGAGCGCTGATGCCGAGCGCGCCGTGATCACGGCAGACGCCGCGCAGTTCGACCAGATCCTGATGAACCTCGTGCTGAACGCGCGCGAGGCGATGCCCGCGGGCGGGCGGCTGCGGATCGACGCCCGCATTGAGGACGTGCCGATCGCCCGGACGCATCGCCACGGCCTCATCCAGGCGGGGCGCTACCTGGTGATCGATGTGCGCGACAACGGCGTGGGAATTCCCGCGGGACAGATCGCGCGAGTCTTCGATCCCTTCTTCACCACCAAGTCGCTGGGGAAGGGGAGCGGCCTCGGGCTCTCCGCGGCGTTAGGCATCGCGGAGCGTGCTGGCGGGTCCATCACGATCGACAGCACGGTCGGCGTCGGGACCACCGCGACCGTCTACTGGCCGCTGGCCGCCGCGCCGAGCGCGGGCGCTGATGTGCCGGCGGTACGCACGGCCGCCGTGCCCGCCTCGGCGGAACACGTGTCGGTGGAGCACGTCGCGTCGAATGGCGCGACCGGGTCGACTCCCTCCACCCTCGCCGTCATCGACGACGAGCCGTCGGTGTTGCGGGTGATGACACGTACGCTTCAACTCTCCGGCCATCGCGTCGTCACGGCGACGGGAGGACGCGAGGGGCTCGACCTTGTGCGTGCCCAGCGGCACGAACTTGCCGCCGTCGTGACCGACGTGCGCATGCCGGGGATGACCGGGGTGGAGATGGTGAGCGCCCTCATCGCCGAGGGGATCGACCTCCCCGTCCTCTTCCTCTCGGGACAGCTCGACGATCCGATCCCGGCGTCATGGCCCGCCACCGCGCCGCGTCGCTTCCTCGCCAAGCCCTTCGAGAACGAGGAGCTGCTGGCAGCGGTGGGCTCGCTGCTGGAAGCCGCCGTCGATCGTTAGGTCACCCCTTCACCCACTGCTTCACGCCGCCGTGCCCGGCGCACGCGCCCTTGCGCCCGGGCCTGGTGTACCACGAACCGTCGGCGCACTGCGCCGTGGCTCCCTTGGGGCGCGGGGCATCGGAGCCGTCGCTCCAGCGCTTGACCCCGCCGTGACCGGTGCAGGCGCCGCTGCGCGACTCGCCGCGGAAGCTGCTCCCGTCGTTGCACGTGGCGGTGACCGCACCGGAGGCAACCGCCGCCGCCTTCGCCCCACCCCTGGCCGATGCGCCCCCCTTCCGGCTCGCGCTGTCTCCCTGTGCCCAGAGCGCATGCGCCGCACCGGCAAGCAGGAACGCCAGGGTCGCGAACGTGACGAGGGATCGACGGGCACTCATGGCTCCTCCACGGGCGTTGGGGTCGTCTGGCACGGGTGGGCGCGGCACGTCAGGCAGCCGTCGGCTGGCGGCACGCGCGCTGCCGATACGCTATCGCCCTGCGCCGCGCGGGCAAGGGGCGCGCGCTCAGTTCCGATCCCCGCGCAGGATGGTCGTGAGCAACCCCACCGCAAAGACGCGCCCCTGTCCGGGTTCGGCCCACAGCTGCAACAGGTACTGCGTCGTGGGCGAGGTCAGCGAGTGCCACGCCGTGCCGTCGAAGCGCAGCAGGGCGCCCCCCTCGCCTAACGCGTACACATCGGTGGGCCCCGTCCCCCACACGTGGCGCAGCGTCTTCGCCACCGGGCTCGCCATCGCATACCAGCGCGTGCCATCGAAACGCAGGATCGTCGCCGAGTCGCCGACGGCGAAGACGTCGCGCGGCCCCGTCCCCCAGATGCCGCGCAGCAGCTGGCGGGTGGGCGTCGCCATGCGGCGCCACTGCGTCCCGTCGTAGCGCAGCACGAGCCCCGAGTCGCCCACGGCGAAGACGTCGGTCGCCGACAGCCCCCACACGTGCCGCAGGAAGGCGGTCGTCCCGCTCGTCATCGGCGTCCACGTCCCGTTCCCCGTCGACGAGAGGATCACCCCGCGCTCGCCGACCACGAAGGTGTGCGCGGCATCGGACGACCAAACGGAACGCAGCAGGGTGAAGAGCCCGGTCGGTTCGGTGCGCCACCCCGTCCCGTCGTAGCGGATCACCGTCCCGGTGTCACCGACGGCGACGACCTGCGTGGGCGAGGCGCCGAAGATGCCGTAGAGCGGCTGCGCGGGGGGCGTGTCGTCCAGCACCGTCCACCCGCTCTGCGGCGTGCGCTTGAGCACCACCCCGCCCCCGCCCACCGCGTACATCGACCCGTCGCCGGGCCCCCACACCGAGGTCAGCGCCGGCGAGGTGATCTCGGCGCGCCACCCGGTGGCCGGCGTCCCGCGCAGGACCGTCCCGTCCCACCCCGCCAGCAGCACGCGCCCGGCGCCGTCGCCCCACACGCCGCGCAGGTTCTGCCCCGTCCCGGAGTTGGGGACCACGCGCCACGTGGCGCCGTCGTACTGGAGCACCGCGCCGGTGTTGCCCACCGCGTAGACCTCGTTCGCCGCACGCCCCCACACCGCGAACAGGTTGCGGCGCGTGATGGCCGATCGCTGCTGCCAGTTAGTCCCGTCGTAGTGCAGCGTGAGCCCGTTGATCCCCACCGCCCACACGTCGCGCGACCCGCTCCCCCAGAGCGCGAAGATCGCGTCGGTGGTTGGGGAGGTGACGGGGGTGAACTGCGCGCCATCGTAGCGCACCAGCACCCCGTTCTGCCCCGCGAACCAGAGGTCGTTGCCGGCCGTCCCCCAGATCGCCCACAGCTCCCAGCCACGCTGGGCGGAGAGGACGCGCCAGCTGGTCCCGTCCCAGCGGAGGATCGTCCCGTCGGTCCCGGAGACATAGACCTCCTGCGCCGACAGGCCAAAGACGTCCAGCAACGTCTCGTTGGAGGGGCTCGCCATCGGGAGCCAGCGCACGCCGTCGTAGTGCCAGATCGCCCCGGCCGTCCCGACGGCGTAGACGTCGCGCGCGCTCGCCCCCCAGACGCCGACGAACGTGATCGACGTGTCGGTGCGAACGAGGCGCCAGTTGCCCCCCGTCCCCTGCAGGATCACCCCCGCCTGCCCGACGGCGAACCCCTCACCGGTGGCCGGGTCGCTCCAGATGCCGAGCAGCGAGACGTCGGTGACACCTTCACGTTCGATCCCGAAGGTGGGGACGCGGATCGTCGTCCCCACGACGGTGATGTCCGAGGTGTCGCGCAGCGCCCCGGCGCTCACCGTGACTCGCGCGGTGCCCGCGGCTACCCCCTGTACGACGCCGGTGGTCGATACGCTCGCCACCGCCGGGGCACTGCTCTCCCAGCGCAGGGCGACGCCGGTGACCGCGCCACCGCTGGCGTTGAGTGCCTTTCCCGTGAGCGGGAGCGTCGCCCCCGTGTGAAGCCAGGCCGTAGCCGGGACGATTTCCACGGCGGTGACCCCTGGCGGCGTCGGGTCGCCCGGGCCATTGCCGTCGTCGCGACACGCCGCCACCGCGAGCGTCGTGGCCAGTGCCAATCCGCGCGCCAGCGCCCGCGCGCGACACGTCGCGCCGAGCCCCGGCCGCCCCCCCGCGGAACGGCGCACGTTGCGCCTCCCGGAGCGGTCATCATTGGTCGGGCCTAACGCCAACTCCCGCAAGGCGTTGGGTGCATTGTCTCCGTGCGAGGAAATCCGCAGTCCCACGCGCTCCTTCTCAGTCAAGAACTCCTCCAAAGTTGCCGATCATCACCAGCAGGTGAAAGCCTCGCACGACGCACGCCCATCCGCCGACGACCCGGAACACCACGATGTACGGAATGGTCAACAAGGCCGTCGAAGACATGGTCTGCCTGCACTTCGGCGAGCGCACCTGGGAGCAGGTGAAGTCGCACGCCGGCGTCCAGGACGAACTCTTCATCACGAACGAGTCGTACCCCGACGCCGTGACGTACAACCTCGTCGGCGCCGCGAGCGACGTCCTGACCATGGATCACACCCGGATCCTGCACGCCTTCGGCGAGCACTGGGTGCTCAAGGTCGCCCCGGAAGGATACGGCGCGTTGATGGATGGCGGCGGTGAGACGATGCACGAGTTCCTCCTCAACCTCCCGAACTTCCACACGCGCGTCGCCCTGCTGTTCCCCAACCTCTGTCCGCCGCGCTTTGCCTGCACGGACGTGACCGAGCACTCGCTGGCCCTGCACTATCACTCTCACCGCGAGGGGCTCGCCCCGTTCGTGCGCGGGCTCCTCTCCGGGCTCGCCCAGCGCTTCGGGGAATCGCCCGACGTGCAGCACGTGCAGAAGCGCAGCGAAGGGGCCTCCCACGACATCTTCGAGCTGCGGTGGGCGACTCGCGAGGGGGCGTGAACACCCACGAGCGGGGCGTCCCGCACGGCGTCTTTCACCTCGGCCTCCCGGCCGAACAGTTCGCCACGGCCTTCCCGTTCCACATCGCCGTCGATGTGGAGCTGACGATCGTGCAGGTGGGGCGTTCGATCGGGCGCGTCTGCCCCGACGTGCACCCCGGGGTGCGCCTCGAGGACGTCTTCCGCGTCGAGCGGCCGCCGGTCCCCGTCACCTTCTCCGCGCTCGTCAAGAACTCGGGGCTCCTCTGGCTCCTCGTGCACAAGCGCAGCGGGATGCAGCTGCGCGGCCAGATGGCGCACGTGCAGCACGACGAGGAGGAGTCGGTGATCTTCCTCGGCTCTCCGTGGCTCACCGACACCAACGCCATCAAGGCCTTCGGGCTCACGATCAGCGACTTCGCGCTGCACGATCCGGTCGTCGACCTGTTGCAGCTGGTGATGTCGCAGAACGCCGCGCTGGCCGACGTGCGCAAGCTCGCCGCCAAGCTGTCGGAGCAGCGCGCCGAGCTGCGCGAGGCCAACCGGCGGATGGCCTCGCAGTCGAGCACGACGCAGGCGCTGGAGCACGCCCCCACGCTGCGCGCCGCCGCCCCCACCATCCTGCAATCGCTCTTTGACGCGATCGGATGGGACCTCCTCGCCCTGTGGTGGGACACGGGCGACGACCGCACGCTGGAGTGCGTGGGACTGGTCTGCGCCGAGGAGCCCGCGCTCGCCGAGCTGGCCTCTGCCACCCGGGCGGCGCGCTTCGAGCGATCGGTGGGGCTCGCCGGTCACGTGTGGAGCAACGAACGCCCCATGTGGGTCGAGGATGTGCGCGAGCAGCGCAACAGCTCCTGCCCGCGCGCCCCCATCGCAGCGCGAGCCGGGATCGCGTCGGTCCTCGGCGTCCCGGTGCGTGTGGGAGGCGTGGTGCACGGCGTGATCGAGCTGCAAAGCCGACTCGAGCAGCCGCTGGACGAGGAGGTGCTCAAGCTCGTCGACGACGTCGCCTCCAAGCTCGGGCAGTTCGAGGCGCGCCGCGGGGCGGAACGCGCCCTCGTCCAGGCCAAGGAAGCCGCCGAGTCGGCGAGCCGCGTGAAGTCGGAGTTCCTGGCCAACATGAGCCACGAGATCCGCACCCCGATGAACGGCGTGCTGGGGATGACGCAGCTCCTCCTCGACACGGCACTCACCGACGAGCAGCGCGACATCGTGCGCACGATCGCCTCGTCAGGCGAGGCGCTCCTCACGATCATCAACGACATCCTCGACCTTTCCAAGATCGAGGCCGGGAAGCTGGAGTTCGATCACGCCCCGTTCGACCTGGGGAACGCCATCGAGGACGTGCTCGAGCTGATGGGGGCGCGCGCCGAGGAGAAGGAGATCGACGCGCTCGTCCGCATGAGCCCGGGGTGCCCGCGCATGCTCGACGGCGACGTTGGACGCATTCGCCAGATCCTCGTCAACCTCGTAGGGAACGCGATCAAGTTCACGCGACAGGGGCGCGTGGTGGTCGAAGCGGAGTGCCTGGAGTGCAACGGGACCGACGTGCTCATGAAGCTGTCGGTACACGACACGGGGCTCGGCATTCGCGCCGATGTGCTTCCCCATCTCTTCCAGAGCTTCTCGCAAGGCGACAGCTCCACCACGCGCAAGTTCGGCGGGACGGGGCTTGGCCTCGCCATCTCTCGGCGCCTTGCCGAGGCCATGGGCGGGACCGCCGGCGCCACGAGCGTGGAAGGAAAGGGATCGACCTTCTGGGTCACATTGCGCCTGGCGATGGTCGGCGCGCCGCCGGTCGCCTCCGCTCCCAACGCGAAGGGGACGGCGATCGTCGTCGAGCACGATGCCCAGCGCTCGCGCACGCTGCAGGCCGTCCTCGAGTCGGCGGGCTACCGCGTGCAGCTGGCGGAACACGCGGCCGACGTGGCGGCGCTGGTCTCCGCCGCGTCTGCCGCGCCGGTCTCCGCGGTCGTCGTGGGCGGGCGCTCGACCGTTGCCGCGCTCGCGGCAAACGGGGCGGCGATCCGGGCGGCGATCCCCTCGCTGCGCACCCTCATCGCGGTCGTCCCGCTGGCGCAGCGCATGGCGGGGGCGTCGCTGCGCGAGGTGGGCTTCTCCAGCGTCCTCGCCCTTCCGCTGCGCCCCTCGCACCTCCTCGCGGCACTCGCCAGCAGCGTGGCCGACGCATCGCCCGCCCCCGCCCCCGCCCCCGCGCTCGCGCTGCATGATCCGCTCGGCGAATCCTCCGTCGCACCGCGCGCGCAACGCCGCATCCTCGTCGTCGACGACAACGCGGTGAACCAGCTCGTGGCGGTCGGGATGCTGCGCAAGCTGGGATGCGCGGCCGACGTTGCGGGTGACGGTGTCGAGGCGGTGCGCCTCGTTCAGTTGCAACACTACGACCTGGTGCTCATGGACTGCATGATGCCCGAGATGGATGGCTACGCCGCGACGCGCGCCATCCGCCGGGACGAGCAGTCCAAGGGCGCCGCCCACCGCCCGATCATCGCCCTCACGGCGAGCGCGCGTCGCGAGGATCGCGAACGCGCCCTCGATGCCGGGATGGACGATCACGTCGCCAAGCCGCTCGTCTTCGACGACCTCAAGGACGTCGTCGAGCGCTGGACCGCGCCTGACGAGAGCGAGGCGGCGTCGCCGGTCGACGTCGCGGTCCTCGACCGGCTGCGCGACGCCTACGGCGACGGCGGCGAGGAATTCGTGCAGGCGCTGGTCGACCTCTTCCTCGACGACGCCCCCAGGCGCCTGTCGACGATGCGAACCGCCGCGGCCAACGGCGACGCCGAGGCGGTGGCGAACGGCGCGCACGCCCTGCAGGGCTCGGCAGCGACGTTAGGCGCGCAGCGCCTCGCGCGCTGCGCGCGCGAACTCGACACCCTCGCGCAGGGGGGGGCCACCCAGGCGCTCGCGCCGCGCGTGGAGCAGCTGGGGACGGAGCTGGTGGTGGTGTGCGCGCGACTGCGCGAGCTGGGCGAGCTACGCGAGCAGGGGGAGCCGGGTGAGCAGGGCGACCCTCGCCCCGCCCCGTCCGACCTGTAGCATTTCGTTAGGCGCGCGAGGCGGCGAGCCCCGCATGCACGCAGCGCGATGGACGCGCGGGACTCACGCGACTCACGCGACTCACGCGGCTCACGCGACTCACGCGGCTCCCGCCGTCCCCCGGCGCGTCGTCCCGGTCAGCACGAGGATCACCCCCGCCGGATGGTCGCTCCCCCACTTCATCTGCGCCTGCGTCGCCCCGATGAAGCGGATCTCCACGATCCCGTCAACGGGGATGTTGCGCAGCGTCGTCGCGTCGCCGAAGCGCTGGTTGTCCAGGTAGACCACCGGCGCACTGCTCCCCTCGCGCACCCGCAACAGCGTGGTAGGGCCGCGACCGGCGAGGAAGGCCGGCCGCAACAGCCGAACCGCGTCGTAGGCGTTGAGGGCGCTCGTCTTCGCGATCTCGGAGCGGAAGATGACGTCGGATTGACGCCCCTCGGCGGGCATGCGGCTGCCCTTTCCGCTGGCACAGGCCGCCGTGGTGGCCACCGCGAGCACGACCCCGGTCAGCAACCGCCGCGCGTGTGTGGACATGGACATGTCAGTGACTCGTGTTGGGGGAGGGGGCGTCTCCCAACTTGCCCTCCTCCAGGTTCCGCTGTCCAGTCGCGCGGGACGGCGCGTGCGACGGCGCGTGCGACGGCGCCGCGAATCAGGACGCCAGCGAGCGGATGCGTGTCCCGGCGGTGGGGGTGCGACGCGCGAGGCGCGGGAGCGGCGGGGCGCTCGGCATGTTCACGCCGCATCGCTCCGCCGCCAGCAGAAGGCAGCGTTGCACCAGCTCCTCCTCGGCGAGTCCGGCGGCGCGCGCGGCGGTTACCAGCGCCTGGTCGCCCGCGCGCGTGAGCGAGGGGTTCGTGTCCACGGCGCACACATTGGGAACGCCGCTGTCCGAGAGGCGGATGTCGATGCGCGCCACGTCGCGGCAGCCGAGGGCGTGGAAGGCACGCAGGGCGATCGACTCGACTTCCTCGGCCAGGCCATCGGCACAGAGCGGGACGCCACCCGTTGACGTCGCGGTGGGGGCGAACGGGTCGTTGGGAATGCCGACGGCCGGGAGCATCACCGCGGTTGTCCCGTTCCCCAGGATCCCGCAGGCGAACGACTCTCCGGGAAGGAATCGCTCGATGAGGACAGGTTCCGGCGACACCCCGAACAGCTCGGCGACGATCGACTCCAACTCGTCGTAGTCGTGAGCGATGAGCGTTGCGTGGCACGATGAGACGCCGCGCTCGCGCCGCACGGAGACGGGAAAGGCACGGCGTGCATATGGCGCGAGTTGCGACGGGCGATCGATCACCGCGTAGCTCGCCGTGGGGACGCCGTGCGCGGCGAGGGCGGCCTTCATGCGCGCGCGAGCGACGCACGTGGCGTGCGTGACGGAGTCGCTCCCCGTGAACGGGATCGCGAAGTACTCGAGGAAGGCCGAGACGTGCAGTCGGCGCTCGGGGTTCCCCTCGCCGCGCGCCAGGTTGAGCACGATGTCGGGACGCTCCACCTCGAGCCGCGCAGGGAGCGTTGCATCGGCCGTGAGGAAGTGGATGTCGCCGAGCGAGCGCAACGCCCGTTCGACCACGACTCCCTCTTCGTTAGGTGTTCCGTCGACCGTGACGCCGATGCGCATGCTGACCAGGGACCCGCCGTCGTTATGCTCGAGCTCGACTGAGGCGGCAATACTAGGGGCGGTGCCCGGATCGGTCAACAAGGAGTCTCCCGACGTCCGTGCGTGAAAAAAAGGGACCAGACAGTGGCTGGTCCCCCGGGCCTAACGCCGCGTCCCTGTTGCGTGACGCGCCGGATCAGACCTTGTGGAAGCCGGGGCGCGCCGACTCGCGGCGGTCTTCGGCCATGTACACCTCGAAGTCTCCGAAGAAGGCCGGGGCTTCCTGCTGCATCGTGCGGAGCACCATGAGCGCCATGCGGCGGATCTCCTGCTCGGCGCCTTCGCCACAGCGCAGCTCGAGCATCGTGCGCCACGCCCGCACGTTCCCCGTCACGACGATCTTCGTTTCCGTCGAGTTCGGGAGGACGCCGCGCGCGGCCTCGCGCGCCATCTTGCGGCGATGGACCTTGTCGGCGACCCACGAATACCGCTGCATGAGGTCATCGACGAGGGCGACGTAGGTCTTCTGGGCCGACTCGACCTGCTCACGCCACTTCGTCTCCAGCGCCTCGTCGCCGATGATCGCCGGCGGGACGACGAAGGCCGCTTCCGACTCGTCGACGTAGCGCTGCGACAGCTGCGAGTAGGCAAAGCCGGCGCGATGGCGCACGAGTTCGTGCGTCAGCGAGCGCGAGATCCCTTCCAGCAGCAACGAGTAGTTCGCGTGTTCGAGGACGCTCCCGTGTCCCTGCTTGAGGATGTTCTCGAGGTACTCGCGCGTGGAGCGTCCGGCCGGGTTGCGCTGGCTCATGTAGCAGAGCCGTCCCGCGAACTCCGCCAGGCGTTCGCCGTCCGTCGACTCGCCGTTCCACGCGACCGGAAGGTGCGCCGCCTCGGTGAACGAGGGGCGGGCGAGGACGGTGACACGCGGTTCGTAATAGAACATGGGACGGGAGACGGGGGACGGGAGTCGGGAGTGGCGCGCCGCGGCGCGCCGGAAACCTATTCGGGGCTGGAGAGCATCTCCAGACGAGGGACGTCGTAGGCGCGCTCGCGCTCCACGCGCGACAGGACGGCGCGCGCTTCCTCCGGGAGCGGCGGGAGGGCGGGGTCGTACTTGATGCGCGCGAAGAGATCGCTGGCGAGGGGGCGGACCTTCACGCCCGGATTGAGGATCCCGGCCGGATCGAAGATCGCCTTGATGCGCTCGAACAGCGCCAGTGCGGCGGCGGGCCACAGCTGGTCCAGCGCCGGCGTGCGCCAACGCCCGTCGCCGTGCTCGCCGGCCAGAGTTCCGCCCAGCGCGGAGGTGAGGGCGACCACGTTGTGGAAGAGGAGGCGGACGCGATCGCACCAATCCTCGTCGCGCACGTCCACCAGCGCATTGACGTGCACGTGCGCGTCACCGGCGTGCCCGAAGATCACGCCACGCAGGCGCGACGCGACGAGGGCGCTCCGCACCCCGCGCACGTAGTCGCCCAGGCGTTGAGGGGGAACGCAGCCGTCCTCCACCACCTGCATCGACTTGAGGTTGGGGTCGAGTCGCGAGAGGATCGGCGATGCCGCATGGCGCAACGCCCAGAGCGTCTCTTCGGATTCGGCGTCGAGCCCTACCAGGACGCCGGTGGCGCCATTGCCCTCGCACGCTGCGGCGAGCGCCCTGGCGCGGGAGCGGACCTCCTCCGTGCCGTGGGCCGCATCGCCCTCGAGCTCGATGAGGAGGACCGCCTCCGCGTCGTCGGGGACGGGGAGTGCCTGCGCGCTGCGGGCGACGTCGAGGAAGGTGCGGTCGAGGAGTTCGCACGCCGTGGCGCCGGCCTCGCGCGCGAGCGCGGCCCCCGCCACCGACCGCTCGAGCGACGGGAACGCAGCCAGGACACTCGCGGTGGCCGACGGGACATCCGTCAGGCGCAACTCGAGCGAAGTGAAGAGGGCGAGCGACCCCTCGCTCCCCACCAGCAGGTCGAGCAGCTCGCCGCTGGCGGCGAAGTCGTGCACGCCGTACCCGGACGACTCCTTGCGCACGCGCGGGGCGGGGAGGGCAGCCGCCGCAATGCGGATCGCGTCGCGCACCTCGCTCCAACGATCCAGTGCCGGCACCCCCGACGGGAGTGGGGCCCCGCGGCGGATCGTGGCGCGGCTGCCATCGGCGAAGACGCACGCCGCCGCTTCCACCCACCGCCGCATCGCCCCAAAGGCGAGGGTGCGCGGGCCGGCGGCGTTGGTCGAGGCCATCCCCCCGATCGTCGCGAAGGTCCCGCTCGACGGATCGACCGGGAAGCGCAGCCCGACGGCGTTGGCTGCGTGCTCCACGTCGCGCCGCAGCACCCCGCTCTCCACCCATATTGTGCGGTGCTCGCGATCGATCGCCTGTCTGGCGAGGAGGCGCGAGCAGTCGACGATCACGCCGTCGCCGACCGCGCCTCCCCCCATGCTGCTCCCGCTGCCGCGCGGGACGATCGGCACGCGTTCGGTCGCCGCCCAGCGTAACAGGGTGACGACGTCGTCGGCGTCGAGCGGGACGGCGACCGCTCGGGGAACGAGTTGGAGGACTCCGGCGCTCTCGGCGTAGACGGCGCGAGCGGCGTCGTCCGTCCGGAACGGACCGCGAATCGGAGGGGGCGAATGCACGAAGCGGGACCACATACCGGGACAATGATAGTGGCGGAGCGCGCCGACAATCGGGTGCGCTCCGTGAGTCGGCGCCGGGAAGCTCCGGGGCGCGCGCTCCCGTTCGCCGTCGGCGTGGCGCTCGCGGCGCTCGCGCCGCTCGGACCTGTGCACGCCCAGCGTGTGACGGCCGCACCGCCTGCACCCGCCGCCCGCTCCGCGGAGCCCGCCGCGCGACGTGGAGCCAGCGACACCTCCTTCGCCGCGATCGTGGCCCGTCTCTCCGAGGACGCCGGCTACTTCGATACCGACAACCTCATCTCCAACGAGGCGTCGTACCTCCACGTCATCCCGCGACTGCGTGCCATGGGGGTGCGGGGCGGCGCCTACCTCGGCGTGGGGCCGGACCAGAACTACTCCTACATCGCCGCCATCCGCCCGCGCATCGCCTACCTCGTCGACGTGCGGCGCGACAACCTCCTCCAGCACCTGATGTTCAAGGCGCTCTTCGCCCGTTCGGCGAACCGTGCCCGGTTTCTCTGTCTCTGGTTAGGGCGCAGCTGTCCGCGCGATGCCGACACCTGGGGCGACCGCTCGATCGAGTCGATCGTCAGCGCCCTCGAGGGTGCGCCGGGCAACGAGGCGGCATACCGGCAGCTGCAAGCAGACCTCGTGCGAGACGCCGCCGCCACCGGCATCCCGCTCTCCGCCGCCGATCGCGCCACCATCCAGCGCTTCGCCGCCACCTTCCAGCGCGAGGGCCTTGCGCTCCGCTTCACCTCGTTCGGGCGCCCGCCGCGCGCCTACTATCCCACGCTGCGCGACCTCATCCTCGCCCGCGACACCGAGGGCGCGCGCGCCTCCTACCTCGCCAGCGAGGAGGCGTGGCGCTACGTGAAGGCGATGCACGACAGCGACCGCATCATCCCTGTCGTCGGCAACCTGGGCGGGACCCGCGCCCTCCCGGCGATCGCCCGCGACGTCGCGGCGCGCGGCGAACGCGTCACCGCGCTGTACACGTCCAACGTGGAGTTCTACCTCTGGGGTGACGCGACCTTCGAGACCTTCGCCTCGCACGTGGCGTCGCTCCCGCACGAACGCAACGCGGTCATCATCCGGTCGTATTTCGGGCGCAACTTCGGTGACCAACACCCGCTCGCCGTGCGCGGCTTTGCCAGCGTGCAGCTGCTGCAACCCTTTGACGACTTCGCGCAGCGCCACCGGCGCGGCGGGTGGCCCAGCTATCGCGCACTGGTCACCGACGGGGCGCGCTGAGCGCCGGCCCCGCGCGGCGCGTGCTCGTTAGGGCTTGTCGGGCTTCTTCGCCTGCGTGGCGAGCATCGTCGTGTCGATCTTGAAGGCGAACATCTGCTGCACCAGCTGTCGCACCTTGCGCCCGTTCATCACCGCAGCGCGGAAGCGCATCTGGGGGAGCGTGTGCTTCACCGACTCGGCAAAGTCCGGGTGCGTGGCGGAGAGGACCACGATGCTCGACACGTCGGCCGTCCCGGTCGTGTCGACGATGTACTGGATCCCCACCGTCCCCTCGATCTTCTTCTCCAGCATCTTGGGGGGATACGGCGGTGCCGCACTGTCGTCGTAGCGCGCGGCCGCCGAGTCGACCTGCAGCACCGTCATCACGCTGTCGCCCTCCGATTCGGGGGCGGTGTGCTGCTCCTCGGAGGTCTTGCTCGCCAGCTCGGTGAGCCCCGGCCCCGGCTCCACCGGTTCGGGGCGGAACCTGGTCGCCTTGTCGTCCTGCACCTCGTTCCCCGAGCCGCCGGGTGCCTCAGTCGACATGTACGTGATGCGTTCCTGCCGGGGGCGCGACCCGATGATGCGATCCTTCGGGATGAAAAACGCGACCGGCGAGAACGAGTTCGCCAGGTCCGACGGCTTCACGTCGCGCGACGTGACGAAGACCGTACTCCCGATGATCGCGGCGTGCGCCACGACGCTCACCGCATAGCCCTCGAGGCTCGCGACAAAGGTCGCGCGCGCGTTGGATTCGACCAGGCGTCGGAAGAGCATGGGTCACCTCCGCCAGCAAGGGCGGACGGTCGGGGGGCGATGGCAGGGTACCATCACTCCTGTCAACATGAAGCGGTCGGCGTGCGGCGACAAGCCGTGTGGGGCGAACGGAACGCCCCGCGCCGCCAACGCACGCTACCGCCCGGTGAACTGCGGCGGGCGCTTCTCCAGGAAGGCGGCGACCCCCTCTCGTTTGTCGTCGCTCGCGAACGCGAGCAGGTACAACCCGGTCTCCACGCGCAGCCCCTCGGCCAGCGGCGTCTGCAGGGCGGCGCGCGTCGCCTCCTTCGCCGCGGCAAGCGCCACCGGGCTCTTGCGGGCGATCCCCTCGGCGATGGATCGCACGCGAACCATCAACTCGTCGGGTGCAACCACTTCCTGCACCAGCCCTACCCGGAGCGCCGTGGCCGCGTCGATCGCCTCGCCCGTCAGCACCATCTGCATGGCCAGCCCCAATCCGATGAGCCGCGGGAGTCGCTGCGTCCCGCCACCGCCGGGGATGATCCCGAGGTTGATCTCGGGCTGGCCAAACCGCGCGCTGTCGGCGGCGATGCGGAAGTCGCATGCCATCGCCAGCTCGAGCCCGCCCCCCAGGCAGTAGCCGTTGATCGCGGCGATCACCGGCTTGGGCGAGCGCTCGATCGCCTCGAGGGGCGAGGGGGCGCGCATTGCCTGGTACTGCTCCACCGGTGTGCGGGTGGCGAACTCCGCGATGTCGGCTCCGGCAACGAACGCCTTGTCCCCAGCCCCCGTGACGACGATCACTCGGACGTCGGGATCGGCAGAGAGCGGAGTGAACGCCTCGAGGAAGGCGCGGCGCACGCCGGCACTCAGCGCGTTGCGCTTGTCCGGGCGGTTGATCGTGAGCGTGGCGATCGCCCCGTCACGTGCAACGAGGACGAGCGGGGCCGGCGACGCGGTCTCCACGGCGTCCACGGCGTCAGCCGCCGATGATGACCGAGGCGCGCGGGCGGTGCGGCGACGCCATGTCGTTCTCGCGCGAGGCGCGCATCCCGCGCCACCCCATCACCAGCGCCGCCACGACGAACGAGAGGTGCTTCACGATCGCCTTCGACGCCGCCGACTCGAAGGCCGGCTTGGCCTCGGCCTGCACCACGCTCCGCAGCTGCAAGATGTCGAGGACGAAGAAGGCGACCAGCGCGGCAAAGAGGACACCCATCACGATGTTCACGATCGCCAGGATACGCTGCAGCGTCATGTGCTCCGCGTAGGCGGCGACCCCCATGGCGAGGATGACGCCGAGCAACGGGGTGAGCAGGAAGCCGGAGAGCAGCCCTACCGATGCAAAGCGCCACTCGATGTCGCCAAAGCGCAGCGGGAGGATGCTGGTGAGGAAGTCCATCGCCGGCGTCGCCACCAGGAGGAAGGCGACGAGGTAGGCGGGGGCGATCAGCGCGTCGGCGCGTTCTGAAGCATTCACGGGAAGGTCGGTCGCGAGTTGGAGCGCTGCTGGTGGAGCATGCGGTGGAACGACGTGACGCCCCACCGTTCGCAAGTATCGTGCGGTCCGGACACTCTAGGTAGCGCCGGCCACAATGAAAAGTGGGCTGGGTTCCGGGACCCAGCCCACTTTCCACTGGCCGCACCCGAGGGAGAGGCGCAGCCCAACTCACTCCATTGTTCCGATCGCCTGCAGATCGCCTGCAGACGCCTAGAGTCGGATGGCGCCCTTGGAGATCGCGATGCCGAGAATCACGAGGGCACCCGTTCCAAAGAGGATCCAGGTCTCCGGCTCGGGAGTCGCCACCGTATCGGTGATGAACTCCTGTGCCCCGACGCCCGAGACCCGTCCAGCGGCCCGCGAATCGGTCACGATCGACCACCGCGAGAAATCGAAGGAACGCGCCCCCCCATTGTTATACCACGAGTCGGCCTGGTTCAGCCAGTATGCTTCGGACGAATTCACGGCCGGATTGGTCCCGCCGTTCGGGAGCCCGGGGTTGAGCAGGTTCCAGATCGCCGTCTGGATCCCCCCCCACTGGGTCGTCCTGGTCCCCGGAGCGCGGTACATCGACGCGAGGTAGGCAGCCTTCTGGTACTGCGTGACCTTGGCGATGCCGTGGCGGGTCGCCGAGAAGTCGTTCGAGCTGAGGCGCGTGAAGACGCCGGTCCACACCTGACCGAAGTTGATGTGGTTCAGGACGTCGACGCAGAAAAGATTGAGCGACGCGCGCGTCGGGTCGGAGAGGACCGTCCCGGTGAAGGGGCCTACATAGTAACCGTAGGCGGTCACCGCCGGGTTGGGCGCCTTCGTCTGGAACTGCAGGTTCTTGATCCGGTACGCCTCGATGGGCTTGGTCTGGAGCTTCGGGACCTGCGCCTGCGCCGATGCGGCGGAAGTCGCGATCGAGGCGAGGGCGGCGAGGGTCGAGAGCGGACGGGAGAAGCGCATGGTCGTCGGGGACAGCGGGATGGACTTCGGGAAGCGCAACGGCGGACAGGCGGCCGGTGAGGATCGGGTGGCGCACATCGGCGGAGGTCGACGTCCGCAGCCAGCAGCGGGTGATCGAGCGAGCCGCCGATGTGCGGTACATCACATTTGCACGTGGCGTGCCGGGTCGCCGAGTCGCTGCGCCGCGGGGCGCCGACGCCGGTAACTGCGAGCATCAGTGCGCGGTAAGACGTTCAACCACAACGCTTTCTGCGCGCGAACCGGACGAGCGCTTGGTTCCTGCGGATGGCGGGGACGATCGGCTCGTTCACCAGTCCGTGGTTGCCCGTTCAGCCGTGTCGCAGCGGACCGGCACCCGTGGTGGCCGAAGCTCGACGTTGCAGAATGCGAGGAGGGCGGGGGGGGCAAACGGCAAGCGCCGCGCGACGGGCAGCCAGCCTGCGCGACGGGGGCGGGACGGGGTGTGGCGATGGTGTGGGGAGGGGGAAAACGAAGACCGCCGATCCGACGCGAGGCGTCGGATCGGCGGTCGGGTGTTGGAGCGCTGGACTACGCCGCCTGGGCGCTGTCGTATCCGCCAAGGCGGAGCGCTTCAGTGATCCCCTCGTTGGCCGCGGCGGCCATCTTGAGGGCGGCGGTGAACATCCGCTTGGAGACCATCATCTGGACGGTCCCGTCGAGCAGCCCCGTCTCCTGCGTGGCGAGCGCCTCTGCGTCCTTCTGGTTGGTCGGGGCGTCCGTGACGTTGGTCGTGGTGGAGCGCGCCACCTTCTCGGCCGCACGATCCATCGACGCCTGCTGTCGCTGGATGGCGGTGAGACTGCTGGATATCGCGTTGATTGCCATGCACGCTCTCCTGAAGCGGGGTTCGTTCCCGGCGTCGCCGGATGTTGAGGGTTGCAGGCGTACCCCCCGGGCGACGAGGCGCCTCGCGGATACACTGCTGAGTAGGAGTGTCGGCAGCGGGGCGGGGAACTTTAGCGATCGCGAGAATTTCCCTCCGGCGGGGGCGGCGTCGTTCGGGGTGGTCGGTCGTTAAGTGGTTGATACGGTGGCACTTGAGGAGGGGCGTGCGCGTTGCGTTAGGGCGCGAATCCGAGGAGAAACGGGGGGTGACGGGAGTGGGGTCGATGGGAGGCGACGCGGGGGGCCCCCCCGAAATCGAATATCCCACCGCCTCTCCGCTCCAACCTCACCATTCCATTTCGCTCCGTACCGTTTCTCTTCGCTGCGCGCGGACGCGCCGTGCGCCGCACCCGCACCCGCACCCGCACCCGCGCCCGCGCCCGCACCAGCGCCGCACCCGCACCCCGCCGCCCGACTCACGCCGTTCCCCGTCCTCAACGCATGCCCGCGCGTCCCCCCTCCCAACGCCCATCCAAGCTTTGCGCGACCTGCGGCCGCCCGTTCACCTGGCGACGCAAGTGGGCGCGCGACTGGGAGCAGGTGAAGTACTGCTCCGAGCGCTGCCGCCGGAGCACGGACGTTGCCCGCCCCACGCGATCTCCCAAACGCTAGGCGCCATCGGTGCCGTTAGGCGTGACGCGACGACCGCCGGCGCCAGCACGCCGACGCCGGCACGCCTTCGCCGGCACGCCGGCGCCGCCCATCACGCCCCCACCGACGGCGCCCCGCCCCCCGCCTCCAGGAACTCCGCGAGGTGGGTCGCATGCTGCTCGGCGTCCTCCTCGCCTAACGCGATCACCCGGCGCAGGAAGTCCTCCTGGAACATCACCAGCGACAGGATGTCCGGGCTCGCCGACTTCCGCGTCCCGAGCCCGCGCGTCAGGAAGCGGAAGACGCGCGGCAGCCGAGGCTCGTACTCACGCGCCAGCTGCCCGAGGTCGATCGACGGACGGAGGACCAGGATGTCGATCACCCGCATCCCCGAGCGTCGCTCCTCCGGGATGCGCTGCACCAGCTGGTTGATCATGTTCATCCGCACCACGTCCTGGTCGATCACGTCGAGGAAGACGGCGTTGTACAGCGTCCCCAGGATCTGCGCCGGCGGCGGGTACTCGTTGGGATCGAGCGCCGTCGCCGGGCGGTGCCCGCGCGAGCGCGTGGAGATCGTGATGATGCGCGACGCCCCCAGGTGCAACGCGGGGGAGAGCGGGGCCGTCAGCCGCACGCCGCCGTCACCGTACCATTCCGCCCCGACGCGCTCGGCGGGGAAGAAGATCGGCAACGCCGCCGACGCCATCACGTGGTCGACGTTGAGCCGCGTCATCACGCTCTTGCGCTGCGGGCGCTCCCACTCGAAGGGGCGCCGCCCCTCGACCCACGTCACCGACATCCCCGAGGTGTAGCTCGTCGCAGTGAGCGCCGCCGCGTGCAGCGTCCCGCGCTCGAGGTTGTAGCGGATTCCGGGCAATGCCCCCGACTCGTCGCGCTCCAGCGTACGCTCGAGGAAGGCGCGAAGCGGCGCGGTATCCACCATCCCGCGCACCCGCTCGCGCTCCCCGGGATCGCCGGACATCAGTCCGTAGCCCGACCGGATCACGCCGGTGAGCAGCGATCGCGCATCCACGCGATAGACCTGCTCCGGCGTCATCGACAGCCAGTGCCTGACGAGTTGGTCGGTCGATTCCTCGAACGTCCCGCGATGCGAGGCGAGGTGAATCGTGTTGACCGCCCCCGCCGAAACCCCGACCAGGATCGGGATGCGAAGGTGTGGGTAGCGACGCGCGATGGCGCGCAGCAGGCCAGCCTGGTACGCCCCGCGTGCACCGCCCCCGCCCAGGACGAGCGCGAGATCATCGGTGACCGGGGTGGGACGCATCGTGAAGGGCATGGCGGCTCTCTCGTTCGTCACGCGATTCGTGCCGACGTCGTGACACGCAGTGTGGTGGGGGGCGACGAGGGCGTGACGGAGGCGAAGCACGTTGCGGCGCACGTCGCGCATCACGGCGGCGTCACCCATCACCTCACCGTCGGAGCCCCCATGCCGCACGTTTCATGTTCGCGCAGTGCGCACGAGTTTGCCACCTCTCCGCGTCGTCCTGCCGGGAGGGCGCCGGCACTCATCGCCGTCGCGATGCTCGCCGCGCTCACCGTTCTGGCCGGGGCGACGGCCCCCGCATCGGCGCAGCAGCGCCCCGATTCCACGCGTCGCGTCGCGGCGCCGAGCGACTCGTCGCGCGTGCTCCGCACGATTGAAGTCCGCGGCTCGGCCACGGGGCTCGGCCAGGTACGTGCAGGCAATGCCATCACCGCTCTCGACCTCAGGATCACCCCCGCCGGCACGTCGCCGCTCAAGGCGGTCGAGCGGTTGCCCGGCGTCAACATGCAGGGCGCCGACCCATTCGGCATGTACGAGTGGGCCACGCGCATCACGATGCGCGGCTTCCAGACGTCGCAGGTGGGGCAGACGTTCGACGGCATCACGCTGGGCGACATGACGTACGGCAACTTCAACGGCCTCAACGTCGCTCGCGCCGTCGATGCCGACAACATCGCCGACGCCACCGTCACGCAGGGGGGGTCTGCGTTAGGCACCGCCTCCAGCAACAACTTCGGCGGCGTGGTGCAGTACGCCTCCGCCGATCCCGCCAACTCGCGCGGCATCTCCTTCCGCCAGATGGTCGGTGCCGCCAGCGCGCGCCGGAGCGCACTGAAACTGGAGACCGGTCTCCTCTCCCGCGGGAACACCGCCTTCAAGAGCTACCTCTCGCTCTCGCGCTATGACACCGACAAGTGGAAGGGATCGGGCGCGCGCTTCTCGCCGGCCCGAGCCGGCCTCTTCGCCCAGGGCGGTCTCCTCGGCGGCGCGGGCGAGCAGTGGATGGACCAGGTCAACTGGAAGGCGCAGCTCCTTGCCGGGCGCGCGAAGTTCACGGCGTACTACGACTTCGCCGACAAGACGGAGGCGGACTACACCGACCTGACACTGGCCCGCTTCCAGCAGTCGGGGCGTGACTGGGACCAGTTCGCCGACTGGAGCGCCGCCAAGGCCGCCGCCGTCTCCAGCAACCCGGACCAGGCCTACTTCCACTCGGCCCAGGGGGCGCGACGTGATCACTTCGCGTACGTCAGCGGGGAAATCCAGCTGAACGATCACGCCTTCCTGAGCATCAAGCCGTACCTGCACACCAACGTTGGGGCCGGGGACTGGCACGCCCCCAACTACGGGTCGACGGCCTTCTCGCCCGATCCGATCTACTTCCGCCAGACGCAATACGACACGCATCGCGGAGGCGTGGTGGCGCGCGGGCGCTTCCAGTTTGCCGGGAACGACCTCGAAGTCGGCGGATGGTACGAACAGAACACCGCCAACATCACTCGCAAGGCGTGGCGCCTGAAGGACTACGCCACCTCGCCCGTGGTCGACTTCAACAACGTGCTCGCCCAGTTCTTCGATCGCACCGGGGAGATCGGGACCAGGACGCTCTTCGCGCAGAACACCAACACCCTGGCCGACGGGCGCCTCAAGCTCTCGTACGGCGTGAAGTACCTCTCCATCGCCGCCGACTTCACCAACAACGGGAAGACCGATGCCAAGGCCGCGCTCTTCGGCGACCCCACGCGCCCCAACGTCTCGATCCCAACCGACGGCGGCATCCTCCCGCAGCTCGGCCTCGTCTGGGCCGCCAATCGTGAATGGCAGCTGTTCGGCAACTTCTCACAGAACGTGAACGCCTTCCCGTACTCGCCGCAGAGCGGCGTGTACAACACCAACCCCACGGCGTTCCAGTTCTTCAAGGACAACACCAAGCCGGAAAAGGCGACGACGATCGAAGGGGGCGTACGCATGCGGAAGGCGCGCGTCGAGGCCTCGCTCGGTCTCTACACCATCGACTACAACAATCGCCTGATCGGTGTCGCCGTCTGCCCGCTCACTGCCACGTGCGTTTCGTCGTATGCGAATGTGGGCGGGGTGAGCACGAAAGGGGCCGAGGCGCTCCTCGCCGTGCGCCTGGCGGACGGCGTGAGCTGGACGACGTCGGCGGCGTTCAATGACAGCAAGATCGACAACGACTACAAGAGCGGCACCATGACCGTTGCGTCTGCCGGCAAGACCGTCGTGGACGCACCGACGATGCTCGCCAACTCCGGCGTACGCTACTCGCGCGGCGGAATCCTCGCCTCACTGAGCGCGCGCCACGTCGGCAAGCGCTACTTCTCGATCCTCAATGACATGGCGGCGCCGGCCTACACCACGGTCGACCTCTCCGCCGGTTACACCATCCAGCGCAGCGGCCCGCTCAAGGGGCTCAGCTTCCAGGTGAGCGGCGTCAACCTGCTCGACGAACAATACATCTCGACCGTCGGCACCGGCGGCTTCTCGGTCTCCGGCGACCTCGAGACGCTGATGACCGGACCGCGTCGCCTCGTCTTCTTCACGGTGGGGACCAACTTCTAGAAGGGCAGAAGACGAGAAGACGAGAAGACGAGAAGACGAGAGTACACAAGAGCTCCTCCGCTCAAGAGCATGACACAGAGGTGCACGGAGGTCTCACGGAGGTTCACGGATGACGTTGGAGGTCTCGCTGCTGTCCTCCGTGAACCTTCGTGCTTCCGCTGTGCACCTCTGTGTTGAGCGTCTGTGCCGTTGATCTCCCTCGTCTTCTCGTCCTCTCGTCCTCTCGTCTTCTAGCGATCAGACGTGTTTCATCTTCCACGTCCCGCGCCGGAACAGCACCGCCGAGACCACCGCCAGCGTCCCGTACGCGACGGCCACGGCGAGGAAGACCCCGTGCGGCCCGAGCTTCAGGTGCAACGCGAGCGCCCACGCCAGCGGGATCTCCCAGAACCAGAAGCAGGCGAGGTTGATCAGCGTCGGCGTCCACGTATCACCGGCGCCGTTGAACGCCTGCGTCAGCACCATCCCGTAGGCGTAGAAGACGAAGCCGCCCGCCACCAGGCGCAGCGCATCCACTGCATAGCGCGCGACGCCGGCATCGTGCGTGAAGAGCGCGACGATCTGCGGGGCGAAGATGAGGAAGAGCGCCTCGATCACGCCGAGGAAGACGACGTTGTACCGCCCCGCAATCCACACTGCACGCTCGGCACGGTCGGGCTTCCCGGCGCCTAACGCCTGCCCCACCATCGTCGCCGCGGCGTTGCTCATCCCCCACGAGGGGAGGAGGGCGAACGTCACGACGCGCATCGCGATGGTGTAACCGGCCAGCGCCTCGCTCCCGAACCCCGACAGGACGCGGATCAGCAGCACCCAGCTCGCCATCCCGATGAAGATCTGGAACGTCCCCGACGCCGAGAGGCGGACGAGGCGCCACATCAGGATCGGTTCGAAGCGGAGCACGCGACGCGACAGGTGGACGCGTGCGCCGGGACGGAGCAGCTGGACGAAGGCCAGCAGCGCCCCGGTCCCGCGCCCGATCGTCGTCGCCACCGCCGCTCCCATCACCCCGAGCTCGGGAAAGGGGCCGAGCCCGAAGATGAGGCACGGGCCGAGCGCGATGTTGATGGCGTTGGCCACCCACAACGTGCGCATGGCGATGACCGCGTCCCCCGCGCCGCGGAAGATCGCGTTGAGGAGGAAGAGCATCAGCACGCTCGCGTTCCCGCCCAGCATCACCCGGGTGAAGCCGCTCCCCGAGGCGATGACGGCCGGCTCCGCCCCCATCGCCGCCAGGAGCTGCGGCGCGAAGAGTGCCCCGCCCACGCCTAACGTGACGGAGAGGGCGAGCCCCAGCAGGACGGCCTGCATCGCGGCGCGAGACGCCCCCATGGGGTCGTGCTCGCCGATGCGGCGCGCGACGAGCGCCGTGGCGCCGATCCCGAGCCCCATGGCGATCGTGTAGACCAGCGTCATCATCGACTCGGTCAGCCCCACGGTGGCTATCGCCTGGGGGCCGAGTCGCGAGACGAAGAAGACGTCGACGACGGCGAAGATGCTCTCCATCGCCATCTCGAGCACCATCGGGATCGCCAGCAGCAGGATGGCCTGCCCTGTCGCTCCCTTGGTGTAGTCGATGTGTGTCCCGCGCAGCGCCTGGCGCACCAACTGCCATGTGCTGCCGGGTGGTGCGTCACTGCCGGGCGGCGACGCGGCGTGTCCCGCGGCTGGCTCGGCCGCGGAGGTCGTGTATTCGTTCATGAGTTGTCTGGCGAAGGGAGGCGATGCCGTGGCGGCATCGCGGGCGGATCGGGCGTCGAAGGCCGGGCGGTGTTACCGCGGGCGCTCGGCTGACGTGACGCGCACCGGAACGGCGCCGACGACGACCCCGACGATGTCGCGGAAGCTCGGCCCAATGGGCGCGTGAGAGGTGGGGGTGATGATCCGCATCGCAGTGGCTCCTTTGGGCGAGACCCTTCGTCGCCAAATGCCGTCACAGTTTGGCGCCCCGGCCCGGCCAAGCCGTCGTGGAGGAATCCCCTCTCGACAGATGCGGCCGTCGGTCGCATTCTCCGCCCCCATGCAGCGCACCCACGTCCCACGCCCGAGTCAACCCTGGCACCTCGTGCAGGGGGCGATGCTCCTTGCCACCCTCGGCTTCCTCGTCGCGGTGTGGCTCCGACCGGAGCCGTCGCTCACCCTCTTCTGGGGCGTCGTGGTCCCGCTCCTCCCGTTCTCGTTCTTCGTGAGCCCGCTCCTGTGGCGCGGCGTGTGCCCGCTGGCCACGCTCAACATGATCGCCAACACGCCGGGCGCGCGGCGACACCAGACGCACGCGGCGCGCTGGGCGGGCGCACCCGCGATGATCGCGCTCGCCGTCCTGGTCCCGGCGCGCCACTTCGCCTTCAACGTGCGGGGCGAGGCGTTGGTATTGCTCGTCGTTGGGGCCGCGACCGCCGCGATCCTCCTCGGTCGACGCTACGAGGCGCGCGCCGGCTTCTGCAACTCGTTCTGCCCCGTCCTCCCGGTTGAACAGCTGTACGGCCTGCAACCGGTGCTCACCGTGGAGAACCCGCGCTGTTCCACCTGCAGCGCCTGCACGCCGCGCGGCTGCCTCGACCTGGCGCGCGACAAGACGCTCGCCCAGGTGATGGGGCGTGCCCGCCGCGGCCGCGCCTGGCTGCTCTCTGCCTTTGGGGTCTTCGCCGTCGCCTTCCCGGGCTTCGTCTACGGCTACTTCAACGTCAGCGACGCAGAGGCCGCGGCCGCCGGCTCGATCTACTACCACATGTTCGAGCACTCGCTGGAGAGTGCGCTCATCTTCGGGACGGTCGTACTCGTGACCGGTGCGTCGGCCACGCTCGCCCTTCCGCTCCTCTCGGCCGTGGCCGCCGCGACCTACTACTGGTACGCGGTCCCGGTCGTCCTCAAGGCGCTGCATCTCCTGACGCCGGCGGCGGTCCTCGGCGGGCGCGTCGTGCTGGGCGCCTTCCTACTCTGGTGGTTGCAGCGCGCGTTGCGCCTGTCGGTGGGCGGCGAGCGGACAGCACGCCGCGAGCTCCCGTTGGCCGTCGCCGAGTAGCACGCCGTCGCCGGCCCAGAGTCCGCTCGATGCCCGCTCGACACAGCGCGCGCGACGCCAGGCTCGCCGGACAGATCCGGCGCACGCTCAAGCGCGACACCGCCGACCTCGTCGATTTCGCGTCGAAGCTCATCGCCATCCCCAGCGAGAACCCGCCGGGGACCGGCTATGATGCGTGCGCCAGGCTCATCGCGCGACAGCTGCGCCAACTGGGCCTCGTGGTCCGCACCGAGAACCCCACGGGCGAAGGACCCTGCGTCATCGGGACGTTTGGCGACAGCGGCCGGCCGCTCTACTTCAGCGGGCACTACGATGTCGTCCCCGCGCAGCAGCGCGCGCAGTTCACCCCGCGCGTCGAGAAGCGCAACCTGCACGGGCGCGGCGCCGCCGACATGAAGGGGGGGATCGCCGCGATGGCCTTCGCCATCCGTGCGCTGGTGGCGAGCGGCTTCGAACCCAACGGGCGACTGATTTCGGTGTCGGTGCCTGACGAGGAGACGTCGGGGCCGCGCGGGACCGTGGCGCTCTCCGGCGCCGGCTTCATCGAGCGCGACGCCATCGGGATGCTGACGATGGAGCCGACCGCCGGCGTGATCTGGAACGCCAACCGCGGCGTCATCACGCTGCGCGTCACCGCACTCGGCAAGGAGGCGCACGTCGGCCTGAGTTGCCGCGGCGTGAACGCCTTCTCGCGCATGCTCACCGTGGCCGGGATGTTCGGAGAGCTCGAACGCGAGGTCGCGCAGCGCCGCACGCGCTTCAACGTGACGCCCGACGCGGCACGCGCCTCGATCCTCCTCATGGGTGGCGAACTGTCCGGTGGCGACAACTTCAACGTCGTCCCCGACCGCGCCTCGTTCACCGTCGACCGGCGATTCAATCCCGAGGAAGACTTCGAGACGGAGAAGGGGCGCCTCTTCGACGTGATCGATCGTGCCCGCGCTGCCGGCGTCGATTGCGAGGTGGAGGTGATGCAGGAGGGGATCGCCGCCGCCACCGAGCCGGCGACGACGTTAGGCAAGGCACTGGCGGCGAACGTCCGCGACGTCACCACGGGGCGCGCACGCTTCGAGATCTGCCCTGGCGTCCTCGAGACGCGTCACTACGCCACCCTCGGCGTCCCCGCCTTTGCCTACGGCCCGGGGCTCCTCTCGGTCTCGCACGGCCCGCACGAGTTTGTGTCGATCGACACGCTCGTGCAGTGCGCCGAAGTGTACGCCGTCACCGCGGCGCGGCTGCTGGCGTAAGGCGCCTGTCGCGCGGCGGCGCGCCGCTACTCCGGGACGAGTGCCGTTGCCTCGATCTCGACCTTGGCGCGCGGCTCCACCAGCCCGGCGACGATCACCACCGCCATCGCCGGGAAGTGTCGCCCGACAATCTCGCGATACAGCCGTCCCACCTCGCGCAGCGATGCGCTGTACTCATCGCGCGAGGTGATGTACCACGTGAGCCGCACGAGATGCTCGGGGCCGGCGCCTGCCGCGGCGAGCACCGCCACCACGTTGCGGAACGCCTGCGCGCACTGCGCCGCGAAGTCGTCGCCCGGGAACTGCATCGTGACAGGATCCCACCCGATCTGCCCCGCCGTGACCACGACGCGCCCGCGCCCGCTCATCCCGTTGGAGTAGCCCGAGGGGCGCGGCCAGCCGTCGGGCGAGACGGGGGAGGGGAGTGCGTGCTCGTCGCGCATCGTCAGGCGTCCTTGCCGCTGGTCTGGTCGGAGGTGGGGCGTGGGGTCTCGCGGTCGCGCAGCACGAAGCGTTGCAGCTTCCCCGTGGCGGTGCGCGGCATGGCGTCGACGAACTCGACGACGCGCGGATATTTGTATGGGGCGAGTTGCTCCTTCACCCAATCTTGCAACTGGCGGGAAGTCGCCGGCGACTGCTCGACCCCCGGCTTCACGACGACATATGCCTTCACCAGCTGCCCGCGTTGCTCGTCCGGGACGCCGATCACCGCGCACTCCTGCACCGCCGGATGCTCCAGCAGCACCCCTTCCACCTCGGGGCCGGAGATGTTGTAGCCCGACGAGATGATCATGTCGTCGGTGCGTGCCTGGTACCAGAAGTAGCCGTCCGCGTCGCGGATGTACGAGTCGCCGGTGAGGTTCCACCCGTTGCGTGCGTACGCCCGCTGCCGCTCGAGGTTGAGCAGGTAGCGGCACCCCGTGGGGCCGCGCACCGCCAGGCGCCCGATGGTCCCGTCAGGCACCGGCTGCATGTCGTCGTCGACGACGCACGCCTCGTAGCCCGGCACCACGCGCCCCGTCGACCCCGGGCGCACGTCATCGCCCGACGCCGAGATGAAGATGTGCAGCATCTCCGTCGCCCCGATCCCGTCGATGATCGTGAGCCCGGTCGCCTCCTTCCACGCATTGAACGTCGACAACGGCAACGCTTCGCCCGCCGAGACGCAGCGCTTGAGCGACGAGAGATCCTGCTCCTTGCGCAGCCCCAGCATGGCGCGATACGCCGTGGGGGCAGTGAAGACCGTCGTCGCCTTGTACTCGTGGATCGCCTGCAACAGGAACGGCGGCGTGGCCTGCTCCAGCAGCACGCTGCTCGCCCCGACGCGCATGGGGAAGAGGACCAGCCCTCCCAACCCGAAGGTGAAGGCGAACGGCGGCGACCCGATGAAGACGTCGTCCATCTCCGGCTTCAGCACATACCGCGGGAAGCAGTCGCAGATCGCCATCACGTCGCGATGGAAGTGCATCGTCCCCTTCCCCTCGCCCGTCGTTCCCGAGGTGAAGGCGATGAGCGCCATGTCGTCCGCGGCCGTCGCGACGTTGGTGAACGTCCGCGGCTTCCCCGCCATGCGCACCTCGATCGACCGCGACGGATCGGCCCCCGGCTGCACGTTGTACTCCACCACGCGCGCCCCGTCGCGCGCGCGGCCATCCGCGTGGTGCGCCATCGCCACCGCGCAATCGGCGGTGAGGCGGGCATCCGTGATCGCCAGCTCGATGCGCGCCTTGTCGGCGATGAAGACCAGTTCGCGCGCGCGGCTCAGCGGCACCGTCGTCACCACGACCCCGCCGGCCTTGAGCACCGCGAACCAGAGCGCCGCCAGCATCGGCGAGTTGGGGCCGCGCAGCATCACGCGGTTCCCCGGCACCACACCCAGGTCGTCCACGAGCACGTGGGCGATCTGGTTGGCCTTGGCCAGGAGATCGGCGTACGTCCAGCGAATGTCCGGCGCGATGAAGCACGGACGATCTCCCCATCCGCGCGCCACCGCCGCATCCAGCAGCTCGGCGGCGCAGTTGAGCCGGTCGGGATAGGCCAACTCCGGAATGCCGCCGTAGTCCATCCGCGGCCAGGTCTCGCGCGGCGGGAGGGCGTCGCGCGCGAAGGTGTCGACGTGGGCGGTCGGGACGCCGCCGGGGAGACGGGGGGAGGTCTCTGCCGTCATGCGGGGGAGTGGGTGTTCAGTGCGAGCCGGAAGTCGTGCCAGCGTCCGTTCCCTTTGCCGCCTCCAGCAGCTGCCCGGCGATCACCAGCTTCTGGATCTCGCTCGTCCCTTCATAGATGCGGAGCGCGCGAATCTCGCGATACAGCGACTCGACGACGTTCCCGCTCTGGATCCCGCGTCCGCCGAGGAGCTGAACGGCGGCGTCGATCACCTGCTGCGCGCTCTCCGTCGCGTGCAACTTGGCCATCGCCGCCTCTCGCGTGACGCGGCTCCCGCGCGTGTCCTTGGTCCACGCCGCACGATAGACGAGGAGCGCGCTCGCATCGACCGCCAGCGCCATCTCGGCGAGCTTCGCCTGCGTGAGCTGGAAGTCGCTCAGCGCCTGGCCGAAGGCGCGCCGCGCCCGCGTGTGCGCCACCGCCTCGTCCAGCGCGCGCCGCGCCATCCCGAGCGCGGCGGCACCGACCGTCGAGCGGAAGACGTCGAGCGTCGCCAGCGCCACGCGCAGCCCCTTGCCGGCCTCGCCGATGAGTGCACCCGGCGGGAGGCGCGCGCCGTCGAAGGTGATGCGCGCGAGCGGGTGTGGGGCGATGACATCGAGGTGCTCGGCAATCGCGAACCCCGGCGTGTCGGCATCGACGACAAAGGCGGCGAACGCCCGCTCGCCGCCTTCCGGATACCGCGCGAAGACCGTGTAGAAGTCCGCGATCCCGCCGTTGGAGATCCACGTCTTCTCGCCGTCCAGCCGCCACCACCCGTCGCTCTCGCGGCGCGCCGTGGTCGTCATGGCCACCACGTCGCTCCCCGCGTTAGGCTCGGAGAGGGCGAAGGCGGCAATCGCCTCGCCGCGCGCCACGCGCGGGAGGTACTGCGCCTTGAGTGCCTCGCTCCCGAAGAGCGAGATGGGGCCGCTCCCCAGCCCCTGCATGGCGAAGGCGAAGTCGGCGAGCCCGTTGTGATAGGCCAGCGTCTCGCGCGCCAGGCAGAGCGTGCGCACGTCGAGCGTGTCGCGCGCCCCGCCGTGCGCCGCCGGGACCACGTGCGTGAGCCACCCCGCCTGCCCAAAGCGCCGCGCCAGCGTCGCCGACGCGACGTCGACCGTCTCGTGGGCGATGAGATGCTCCCACGCCGCCGCCTCGCGGCGCGCGAAGTCGCCCAGCGCGCGCGCGAACGCGCGATGGGCGTCGTCGAGGAAAGGCCAGTCGAGGAAGCTCGTATCCGACACGGCGTCGCCCTCAGTTCCCCTGGAAGCGCGGGGATTCGCGCCTGGTGAAGGCGCGATAGGCGCGCTCGAAGTCGTTGGTCGTCATGCACACCGCCTGCGCCTGCGCCTCGTGCTCCAGCGCCGCCTCCAGCGACATCGCCCCCTCGGTGTTGAGGCACGCCTTGGTGACGCCGTGCGCGAAGGTCGGCCCGTCCGCCAGCAGCCGTGCCAGCGCCAGCGCCTCCAGCTGCAACGACTCCGGGGAGACGAGCCGGTTGTAGAACCCCCACCGCTCTCCTTCCTCCGCACTCATGAAGCGCCCGGTATAGAGCAGCTCCGCGGCACGCCCCAACCCGATGATGCGCGGCAGCAACTGGCACGCCCCCATGTCGGCCCCGCTCAACCCGACGCGCACGAAGAGGAAGGCGGTGCGCGCGCGTTCGGTCGCCAGCCGCAAGTCGCTCGCCATCGCGACGATCGCCCCGGCGCCGGCACAGACGCCATCCACCGCGGCCACGATCGGCTGCGGGCAGGCGCGCATCGCCGCCACCAGCCCGCCCGTCATCCGCGTGAAGGCCAGGAGATCCGCCGTGCGCCCCCCGTTCTTCGCCTCCACCAGCGGCCCGATGATCTCGTGCACGTCGCCGCCGGAGCAGAAGTTGTCGCCGGCGCCGGTGACGATCACCACCTGCACGTCGCTCGCATGCACCAGCGACCGGAAGAGCGACGTCAGCTCGGCGTACGACTCGAACGTCAGCGGATTCTTCCGCTCGGGGCGGTCGAGCGTGACCGTCCCCACGCCGTTGTCCACCGACCACCGGAAGTGGGCAGGGGAGTAGC
The DNA here is from genome assembly GCA_046327755.1 of Gemmatimonadaceae bacterium. Classification (GTDB taxonomy): domain Bacteria; phylum Gemmatimonadota; class Gemmatimonadetes; order Gemmatimonadales; family Gemmatimonadaceae; genus SCN-70-22. The sequence goes on along the minus strand of JAXLXW010000002.1, from coordinate 718,723 downwards.
CGGCGAGGGTGAGGCGGGGCGAGGTGGTCATGTCGGGCGGATCGTCGAAAGCCGGAACGCGGGGCGCGGGGAAGCTGTCACCGGGGCGCACGGGCGTCCAGCGCCCCCAGCAGCCGCTCCATCTGCGACTTCCCGGCGCGGTACATGGGGGGCCAGTGCTGCGCCGCATGACCTAACGAGGCCGCCGCCCGCAGCGTCCAGTGCGGGTCGGCGAGGTGCGGGCGCCCCAGCGCGCAGAGATCGGCGCGCCCGGCGGCGATGATCGAGTTCACCTGGTCCGGCTCCGTGATGTTCCCCACCGCGATCGTCTTCGCCCCCAGCTCGTTGCGAATGCGGTCGCTGAACGGCGTCTGCCACATGCGCCCGTACACCGGCTTCTGGTCGGGGTGCACCTGCCCGGTGGACACGTGGATGATGTCCGCTCCCGCCTCGAGAAAGGCGCGCGCGATCTCGACCGACTCCTCTCCCGTCACCCCGCCCTCGACCCAGTCGGTCGCCGAGATGCGCACGGAGACGGGGCGATCCTGCGGCCATACCTCGCGGATGGCGCGGAAGACCTCGACCGGGAAGCGCACGCGGTTCGACACCGCGCCGCCGTATGCGTCGGTGCGCCGGTTGGCCAGCGGCGAGAGGAACGACGACAACAGGTAGCCGTGCGCGCAGTGCAGCTCGAGCATGTCGAAGTCCGCCTCGATGGCGAGCCGCGCCGCACGCGTGAAGTCGTGCACCACCTTGTCCATGTCGGCGCGCGACATCGCGCGCGGCACCTGCATCGTGGGACGATACGGAATCGCCGACGGCGAGATGAGCTCCCACGCCTCGCTGGCATCGAGCGGGGTGTCGCCCCCCTCCAGCCAGAGCGCCGTCGCTCCCTTGCGTCCCGAGTGCCCCAGCTGCAACGCGATCTTCGCCCGCGACCACTGGTGCACGTAGTCGGTCACCCGTCGCCACGCCGTCACGTGCTCCCCGTCGTACATCCCGGTGCAGCCGAGCGTGATGCGCCCCTCGGGAGAGACGCACGTCATCTCCGTCATCACCAGCCCGGCCCCTCCCATGGCCCGCGCCCCGTAATGCACGAGGTGGAAGTCGTTCGGCGTCCCATCGGTGGCGCAGTACATGTCCATCGGCGATACCACCACGCGGTTCTCCACCGTCATTCCGCGCAGGCGGAACGGGGTGAAGAGCGGCGGCGTGGGGCGCGAGGCCGGCTTCCCCTCGCTCGCCTCCCGTTGCGCCGCCTGCTCGGCGCGCGACGCAAACCACCGTTCCACGCCGCCGAGATACGCGGCGTCACGCAACCGCAGGTTCTCATGGCTCACGCGCTGCGAACGCGTGAGGAGCGAATAGGCAAACTGCTCCGGTTCCAGCGAGACGTAGCGCTTCACGTGCTCGAACCATTCCATCGAGTTGCGCGCCGCGTTCTGGATGCGGAGCGCCTCCGTGATGCGTTGCGCCTGGTAGCGGTCGATCGCCTGGTCCATCTCCGGCGTCAGCACCCCTCCCTCGGCCGCGTGTTCGTCGCGGATCGCAGTGACCTGCTGCGCGAGGGCGATGGCGTCCTCCATCGCCAGCTTGGTCCCGCTCCCGATCGAGAAGTGCGCCGTGTGCGCCGAATCGCCCACGAGGACGATGTTGCCATGGCGCCAACGTTCACAGGTGATGCGGTGGAACGCTCCCCACGGCTCGCGCACGCGATGCGGCGTCGCGTTGTACTCCAGGCGATGCCCGTCCAGCCAGGGCGCGTACATCTCCTCGCAGCGCGCGATCGTCTCGGCGGCGTTCATCTGGTCGAAGCCGGCCGCGTACCACGACGCCTCGTCGCACTCGACGATGAACGTCGACCGCTCGGAGTCGAAGCGATAGGCGTGCACCTGGTACACGCCGGTCGGCGTCTCGAGGATGATGAAGGTGAAGGCGTCGAAGAGCTTCGACGTCCCCAGCCAGATGTACCGGTTGGTGCGGGCGTCGGTGGCGACGCCGAACTGCTCGGCGAAGGTGCGGCGCACGATCGAGTTCACGCCGTCGGCGGCGACGATGAGGTCGGCCCCCTGCGCCTGCACCGCGGCGACGTCGGGAAGCTCGGTGCGGTAGTGCAGCGTCACGCCTAACGCCGCCGCGCGCTGCTGCAGGATCTGCAGCAGCACCTTGCGCGCGATTCCACTGAAGCCGTGACCGCCGGAGGTGATCGTCCGGCCGCGCACGTGGATGTCGATGTCGTCCCAGTGCGCGAAGTGGTCGGTGATGGCGTCGTACGTCTCCTCGTCCGCCTGGCGGAAGTTCTCCAGCGTCTGGTCCGAGAAGACGACCCCCCACCCGAAGGTGTCGTCCGGTGCGTTGCGCTCGTACAGGGTGACCCGGTCCTGCGGGCGCCCCTTCTTGTGCAGGAGGGCGTAGTAGAGCCCCGCAGGGCCCCCGCCCAGTACGGTGACGTTCATCAGAGGTCCGTGTGCGAGTCGTCGCCGAGGAGTCCCCAGGCGCCGAGTTCATCTGCCAGTTCGTCGTTGAGCTTCGCCGGACGGACGTAGTACCACCACTCGCGCCCCGGGTCCAGTCCGTCATCCTCCTCGACATCCTCGCCCCACAGGCAGGGGGAGGGGAGCGTTGCGGCGCGCAGGCGCGCATCGAGGGCGTCGATGCGCGCGTCGATGGACGCGCGCTCGTCAGGCATGGCGACCGCCAGCGCGGCGAAGATCGTGTCGCGCAGGTCCATGTCGTTCAGGTAGTCGTCGAGGCCGAAGGTGTAGCCGTCCTCCACGCTGCGCACGATCGCCTCCCACTTGTCGGCGAGGCCGGGGAGGCCGCCGTCCACCACGTCATCGGGACAGCCGCGGTCGATGAGCAACCGCCGCACCACGTCATGTTCGCTCATGTCTCTCTCGATGGATGATGCGCTCGCACGCTAGCCGCCGGCGCGTCGCCGCGCCTGGCGCCGGAAATAGCGCTCGCCGTCGTTTGGCCTGAAGAAGGTGCGGATCGTCCCGTCGTCGTCGAAGGCGAGGAAGCTCCCCGTCGACCTGTCGAAGCGCGACACCGTCCCGTCGCCGCGCCGGATCTCGAGGACGTCGCCCCCCGCCGGCGCATCGCGCAGCGCTTGCGCCTGGCGGAGGTACTCGGCCTTGCTGATCGACCCGAACTCCGCCCCGTGCTTCTCGAAGTGCTCATCGAGCCGCTGCTTCGAGCGAAAGCCGACCGTGGGACCGAAGCCGGTCGGCGGTTCGGCGCGCGACGACTGGCCCGAAGGAGCTTGCGCCCGCTGTTCGCGCGCATTCGCCGCGACCGCCTTCGCCGCAAGCGAGTCGTCGGTGACGATCGCGCCCGCGCCCTCGCGCGCCGGCGACGCCCCGCCGCACGCAACGGCGACGGTCAGCCACGCCCACGTCGCGATCCAGCGCAGGAGTCTCGTCATGTGGTGCTCACCTCGCGCCTAACCACGCGGCGCGAAAGGCGCGCACCGCATCCGTCACCGGTTCTCCCGCCGCCTCGAACGTCACGATCTCGATGCGCGGGCTCTCGCCCAGCGTCATCATCTCGTGGATCGTCTTCCCGCGCGACTCGAAGATGACCGGGACCACGTCGCCAGGCTTGTGCGCGGCAAGCACGGCGCTCCAGTCCGCACTGCTCGCCAACGCTCTGCCGTCCAACGAAACGATGCGATCGTTGCGATCGATGCCCACCGCATAGAGCGGTGAACCGATCGGCGTCGGCGCGGTGACGACCGCCTTCCCCCCCTCGTGCCGCAGTCCGACATCGCCGGCCCACGCCGCCCCCGCGCGCGCCTTGCGCAGCACGAAGCCCCCCTGGCGCAGCAACTCGGCGTACGGCGCAGCCTCCTTCCCTTCGATGTAGCGCGCGAAGAAGTCCTTCGCGAACGCCGCATCCCCGGTCACGCGCGCCAGCGCGGTACGCGCGTCGGCGACGGTGTACGGACGCACCGGCGCGTAGTTCCGCTGCTGCGCCCCGTGCGTCTTCCACATCTCCCGCATGAAGTCGTCGAGCGTCTTCCCGCGCCCGCGCAGCGTGAGGTCGAGCGCCAGCGCGATCGCCTGCCCGTACGGGTAATACGAGATGAAGGTGTTCCCCTTGTTCTGCGGATCGATCGACACGGCGGCGTCGGTGAACGGCGCCTGTTGCGACATCTCCACGGCCGAGAAGAAGCGGCGCCCCGGCGCGTTCATCACGAGGTTCACCGCCCCCGCCATGTCGCCGGCGAAGTCGGCATCCGACTGCAGCTCGGCGCGCCTGATGATGAGCGGGCCGTAGTAGCTGGTGAACCCCTCCGCCAGCCACAACTCCCCCGACATGTTCGCCTCCTCGAACGAGAACGGCTCCAGCGTCCTCGGGCGGATGCGCTCCACGTTCCAGGCATGGAAGAACTCGTGCGCGACCGTGCCGAGGAGCCCGTCCATCGACGTCGCCAACGACCCGCTGCTGGTGAGCGAGGTGGAGTTGCGGTGCTCCATCCCGTCACCCGCGGCCCACGGGAGATACGAGGCGACGAAGGTGTACGTCCCGAAGTCGAAGTCGGGGAACGTCCCGAAGACGCGCATCGCCTGCTCGACGATCTTCATCGTCCCGTTCATGTACGTATCGCCCTCCGCCGACGTCCCGCGGTGGTCGAGCGCGATGCGGAACGTGTAGTCCTTCCCGTTCGAGCTCTCGTCCCACGTGTACCAGGTCTGCGTCCCCAGGTGCGTGGGCGAGTCCATGAAGTACTGCAGGTGTGGCGCGGTGAAGGTCGACGAGTCGCTGGTGGGGGCGAGCTGCGTCGCGATCGTCCACGCAGGATCGGGGCGATTGAACGTCACCGTGATCGGGCGCTGCTCCGTCCCGCGCGCCCAGGCAAAGGTCGCGGGGATGTTGAGGTGCGCCGACGAGCGGTCGATCCCCGCGTAGGTCCCGTCGCCGCGATCGCCGAACAACGTGTAGCTGACGGTCACCGTCCCGTCGTGCCCGCGTACGTCCCACTGGTGCGGGTTGGGGCGCGTGATGGAGAGCGCACGCCCCTTGGAATCGGTCGCCCTGAAATTGTAGACGTTCTTCGCGAACTCGTGCAGCGCGTAGCGCCCCGGCGACGAGCGGCTCATCCGCACCTGCAGCGCCCCCGGCGGGACGTTGCGCCACGTGACGGTCACCTCGGCCTCGTGATGCGCGGCGTTGGGAAAGGCGATGGTGTAGGCGACGGCATTCCCTGGCGCGCTGGCGCCGGAGCGCCCCGCCGCGGGGACGGCGTTAGGCGCGCGCACCCCCTGGGCGGCGGCGGTGGGAACGACGAGGAACACGGGTGCTGCGACGGCGACGACGACCGCCGCCCGCGCGAGCGGGATCAGGCGCATGAGCGAGGCGATGGGGTGGCGAGGGGTGAACGACGGTGAATCTACGGCGGGGAAGGGGGGCGGCTACTCTGCGCCGCTCCCCTCGTGGTAGGACCAGCGGTGGTGCGTTCGCCCCCTCACCCCGTCACGCGCCCCGACTTCCGCTTCTCAGGCTTCGGCGCCTTTTTCGGCTCGAATTGCGGCCGGCGCCCCCCTGTCCAGATCACGAGCGAACCGCATCCTTCGAGCGTCTGGAACTCCACCGGAACGCTCCCGCCGCGCGGGTACACCTCCATAGCCCGGATGTCCTGCACGTTCACGAAGGCGTCGAGGTCGCCGTCGATGTTCATCACGCGCATCCCGTCCACCCAGACGGAGGGCTTGCAGTAGGCCTGGAACCCCATCCCGCGCATCAGGATCAGCTGCCCGAAACCGCCGCTCGGGACCACCTGCACCCCCGGCGTCATGCGCAACAGGTCGCCGACGTAGATCGGGTTGCGCTTGGCGATCGCCTCCTCGTCGAAGAAGGTGCCGAAGCCACGCTTGCGGCGCGCGTCGAACTCGCGCATCTCGCGCGACTTCCAGACGCTCTGCGCGGTGACCTTCACGGTGTCGAGGAAGGTCCCGAACGACTCCAGGCGGAAGTCGGCGACCGTCTCCCCGGACGCCATGATGTCGATGGCGCGTCGTTGCGGGAGAAAGCCTAACGCGCGGGCCTCGATGGTGTACGTCCCGGCGGGGAGCTGGTCCATGGTGAAGGTCCCGGTCGACGTCGTCGTCGCCTCGAGGCCAGCCCCCCACAGCGCGAGGCGCGCCCCGTCCACCGGCGTGCCGTCCGGCTTGCGCACCACGCCGCGCATCGTCCCGTCGCCGCGTCGCACGACGACGGTTGCCGCCACCGTCGTTCCCGAGGTCGAGTCGGTCGTCGAGTCGCGCAGCGCCACGCCGCGCGAGGCCCCCACGAAGAGGTCGCGCCGCACGAGCCCCGACGCCGGAACCTCCAACTCGGCGAAGCCGGACGAATCCGTCCCGCTCCCGGCGCGCACCATCACCATTGCCCCCATCGGGACGCCGCACACCACCGCCACCCCTTCGGAGTTCGGCTCGCGCTCCAACGCCTGCACCGAGCGCTCGATCCCCGTCGCACCGATCGTGATCTCCGACCATCGCACCTGCACGCTCGCCTGCGTCCGAGCGAAGCCGTCGCTGGCCCCGCGGACCGTCCCCAGGTAGAGCCCCACCGAGTCGACCACGGCGCGCGCCCCGCAGAAGACCCGACGCAGCGTGGGCGCCGACGGCACCGCCAGCGGGGCGCGGAGGTCTCCCGACGCCCGCACCTCGAGCTGCGACAGCGGCCCCTGCACCCCTAACGAGTCGAGGAGCGGATGATAGAACCCCAGCAGGTACGTCCCCGCCTCCACCGAGTCGAAGACGAACGCCCCATTCGCCCCCGACTCCGTCGAACGCGCCTGCCGCGATTCCCTGGCGGTCACCAGCTGCACCACCGCTCCCGCCAGAGGACGCGATGACAGCGAATCGAAGACCACACCGGACACCCGCGCCCGCACAGCGGCCGAGTCGCCCTGCGCGCGTGACACTGCCGGCATAAGCAGGATGCCCGCCAGCGCTCCCACAACCCCGCGTCCCCACCCCCGCGTCATCCGCCTCATGCGACCACCTCGTCGTTCCCGTGAAGGTCCTTGCACGTGCTGCGTGACAATCTGCGAGTGGGCGGGGAGTGGTGTGCGGGTTGTTTCTCACCGCAGAGAACGCAGAGTTACGCAGAGGAAACGGTGTGCGAGCGATCGAAAGGACCCCGAGCCCCAGCCAACGAGTCTTTCACAACGCGTCACGCTCCCAGCGCCCTCTCTCGCCGCCCCTCTCCCCCACGCCCTCCCCCCTCTGCGTAACTCTGCGTTCTCTGCGGTCAACGCTCTTCGCTCCCCCAAACCCGCACACGACCGTCGCCTCGCCCACCCAGCCTAACGCCTCCCCACCCGCCAAGCCTAACGCCGCCCCGTCCCCCGCTTCGCCAGCCACCCCCGCGCCCCCGTCCACACCACGATCGACCCGCAGTCCAGCGCCTGGAACTCCGCCGGCGCCTGGATCCGCCTCGGATACACCTCCACCGCCCGAACGATGCTCACCGGGATCAGGTTGTCGATGTCGCTCTCGTACCTCGGCAGCCGCAAGCCGTCCACCACCAGCTCGGGCTCGCACCGCGCCTGGCCGTCCGCGCCCCGCATCGCGATCGCGCGCGCGCCGTCCAGCGTCATCACGTCCACACCGGCTATCCCGCGCAGCAGGTCGCTGAACGCCAGCGGGTGCCGCCGCTCCAACCCCTCGGGGTCGAAGAAGACCCCCTGCGATAGCGATCGCCGCCGCTCGAACCCCGCCATCACGTCGCCCAGCGCGGGGCGCGCGCCGTAGACGCGGATCGTGTCGATCGTCGTCGGGAACTCCTCCAAAGGGAGGTCCACCACCACTTCCTGCTGCGCCACCAGGTCGATCAACTCGCGCCGCGGCGCGTAGCCCAGCGCACGCAGCTCGAGCATGCGCGTCCCCGCCGGTACGCCCGCCAGCACGAATGCCCCGCGCGCGTCGCTGCGCACCTCGCGCGTCTCCCCGTACAGACGCACGCGCGCCCCCGGCAGCGGCTCGCCGTACGGCGTGCGCACCGTCCCGCGCACCGCGCTCGACAGCGACCCCTGGTCGAGCGGCGACACCAGGAGGTCGCGCACCAGCAAACCGTCGTTGGGGACGCTCACCTCCAGCGTCGCGCCGGAGTCGCGCCCCGCCGCGGCGTTCACCAGCACCAGCCCCCCGGCCGGCACCTCGCACAGCGTGAACCACCCGTCGCCCGCCGTGTGCGCCACCACCTCGCGCACCTTCACCTCGGCGCCGCGCTTCCCGATCACGATCTCGCTCCAGCGCGCCCGCACCGACGCCCCGTCGACCGGCCCCGTCGTCGCCGCGCTGCGCACGAACCCCATCACCGCCCCCGACGAATCGCGCGTCGCGCCGGAACCACACGCACGCCGCAGCACCGTCGCAATCGACGGGACCGCCAGGTCGATCGCATGCACCTCGTCGTCGCGCACGTCGATCGTCGACGTCGGCGCCTCGACGCCGAGCGAGTCGAGCTTGGCGTGGTAGAAGCCGAGCAGGAACTTCCCGTGCTCGACGGCCGGAAAGGCGTAGCGCCCCGTCGAGTCGGTCGTCGCCGTCAGCCGCAACGCGGAGCGCTGCGAGACCAGCTGTACCACCGCGCCGCTCAGCGTCGCGTGCGAGATGGAGTCGTACACGACCCCCACCACCTTCCCCGCCGGCGCGCGCTGCGCCGCCAGTGAGGGCTCGGCGTACGACGGCAGCGCGCGCGCCGCGTCGAGCGACAGGAGCGCCGCCGCGCACCCCGCCGCCGTCACGATCACCCGCGCCGCACGCCGCATCGTCTCCTCACCCCGCGAAGTTGTTCGGGACCGGCAGCTCGCCGCCGTACGTGTAGAAGCCACGCCCGTTCTTCTTCCCCAGCATCCCCGCCGCCACCAGGCGCGTGAGGAGCGGGGGAGGGGCGTAGCGCGTCTCGCGATAGGCGTCGTACATGATCCCGGCCACGCGGTGGAGCGTGTCCAGCCCCACGAAGTCGCACAGCGCCAGCGGCCCCATTGGATGCCCGGCCCCCAGCTGCATCCCGACATCGATGTCCGCAACGCTCGCCACCCCGCGCTCCAGTGCGCGCACGGCATCCAGCATGTAGGGGACGAGGAGGAGGTTCACCACGAACCCCGGCGTGTCCTTCGCCGCGATCGGCTCCTTCCCGATCGCCCGCACGAAGTCGTACGCGCTCCGCATCGTGTCGTCGCTGGTGGTCACGGTGCGCACCACTTCCACCAGTCGCATCGCCGGGACGGGATTGAAGAAGTGCAACCCGACAAAGCGGTCACCGCGCTCGGTCGCCGTCGCCTGTTCCACGATCGACAGCGACGAGGTATTCGATGCGAAGATGGTGTGCGGCGCCGCGATCGCGTCCAGCGCACTCCACAGCGTCCGCTTCGTCTCGAGGTGCTCGACCACTGCCTCGATCACGATGTCGCACCCGGCCAGCGCGCCAAGCTCCGTCGTGACCGTGAGGTTGGCCATCGCCTTCTCCACCGCGTCTGGCGGGAGCTTTCCCTTCTCCACCGCCTTGGTGAGCGAGCGCAGGATGCTGGACCGGGCCCGCGTGCATAGCGAGTCGTCGAGTTCGCGCAGGATCGTCGGCAGCCCCGCCTGTGCGGCGACCTGCGCGATCCCGGACCCCATCAGCCCGCCCCCGACGACGCCGACTGTTCCGTGTGTGGTCATGCCCAATTATGGGACGTTCCCGCGCCGCTAGCGAATCCCCTCCGCCGCGCGCGTCACGACATCCAGGAAGCTCGACAACGGGTTCACCGGGCGCCGGATCTCCCCACGCTCCAGCCGGTCCAGCACCTGCTCCAGTGCCAGCTGGGCCCGCTCCACCTTCTTCCGGTGCGTCGCCGCCACCGCATACGTGATCGCTCCGCCGCCCAGCGCCGGTACCAATCCAAGGAGCGCGCCGAACAGCAGCGACCCCTCGGGAATCATCGCCGCCACCGCCATCACCCCGCCCAGCCCCAGCACGCCGCCCCCCGCCGCGATCGACCCGCCGATCACGTAGTTGCGCCGCGACTCGGCGAACGACGCATCCAGCCGCACGATGCAGCGCTGCGCGTCCACCTGCACCACCGTGGCCCCCACCTCGTTGGACGACGTGAGCGAGTACGCCCGCCCGCCGAGGTTGAACCCCTGCGCCAGCTGCCCCACCAGGTCGCGCCGCGCCTCCCACGTCAGGCGGTCGTTGAAGCGACGCTTGGCCCGCAACGACTCCTCGCGTTGCATCCAGTCGTCGATGCGCCCCAGCAGGTCGGTCGCCTGCCCGTTCACCACGCGCGACGCCGTCACCACCTCGGCGCCGAACAACCCGCCAATCACCCCCTTCGCTTCCGGCACCGCCACACGCGTCCGCTCCTCGGCCAGTGCCAGGCGCACGTGCTCGGCGCTGATCCCGACCTCGTTCCCCACCTCGATCAACTGCGCCTCGCTCATCTGCTCGGCCGGCTCCGACTGCCCTGCCTGCAACTCCGCCGCACGCGCCAGTACGCGCTCGAGCGCCGCACGGTCGAGTTGGGGGGCCACCTGCCCGGCCGGTGCCTTGGGTTGCAGCTGCGACGACGGCGTGCGCGGATCGGGAGCGTTGGGGGTCCGAGGGTCGGTCATGGCTCTAGGGAGGGGAAAGGCGCTGCGCCAACCTCTGCGCGACGCGCCAGCTCGTCAGATCCCGCCTAACACGATGTCGATCTGGCGGTCGAGCGCCGTCACGATGTTCGCCGGCAGCGGAAAGGTCGCGTTGAACGCCGCCGACGGATCGCCCGCCGACTGCGCCGTGGCGCTCGCCCGCGCGATCCGCAGGTAATATCGCTGGTAGCCCGCCACCAGGTCGGGAGCCACGCGCTGCAGCAGCATCGCCCCGCCACGCACCGCCGCCAGCGCGGTCCACTTCGCCACGTCGCCGTTGCGGTCGTCGGTCGGCGACGAGTTGTCGCGCACCGCCGCCGTCGCCGTCGTCCCGATCGCCTCATGCGCAATCACGTACAGCGCGAACTTGGGATCCTCGCCTTCGGCGGGATACGTGACGGTCATGAAGTTGTCCGTCCCCCCTACCGACAGCGTGCGCCCCTCACCCCCCAGCGGGAGCGAGAGGAAGACGCGCCCTTCCTTCTGCATCGCGTTGCGGATGAAGCGCTGGAAGGCGCTACGATACGTCCCCGCCCACAGCACGTCGATCGACCCGCGCATCGCCGCGCGCCGCGACTGCTCCTGCTGCCAGTAGCCGCGATAGAAGCGCGAGCGCTCGTCGTCCAGCGCGCGCACGAACAGCTGCAACCAGTCGCGGTCCGAGGCGGTGGGGAAGTAGGTGCGGATCGTCGCGTACATCCGCAGTTCCTCCTGCGACCGCGCGAGCCGGATGTCGCCGCCATCGCGCAGGAAGCGATCGACCCCTTTGCGAAGGTCGTCCCACGAGGCGAAGTACAGCGCCAGGAACTGCGCCGAGGTGAGGTTGGCGTTGGTGGAGAAGCGCGCCTGCAGCGCCGCGCGGTTCTCGTCGAAGAGCCCCCCCGCCGGCCGCACCGCCGCGATCGCCCTGGGATACCCCAGCCGGAAGTACGGCACCAGCGACTGGTCATCCTGCAGCATCGCAAAACCGTGCAGCCACAGGTCGACATGCTCGCGCGTATCGAGCTGCCACCCGCCGGACGTCGGTCGAGAAACCGGCGTATTGGCCCCCGCCGTCACGACGCCGCCGGAGGCGGTCGTCGTCGCTCCCCCATTATCCCCCGGCGCCGGCGTCGCCTTCACCGTCACCGTCTGCGACGAGGCACACCCCACGAGGGTGAGCACAACAAGTGGCAGGATGGCGGAGCGATTCATGGTGAAGACAACTACGGGACGTGGGTGGTGAATTGTGTCAGTTCACCACGCTTGTACCCGGGCGAACGCAAGCGTTCGCCCACTCCCGTCTCCCGTCCCCCGTCCCCCTTCTCCCGTCCGCTTTTCAGCCTTTCGCCACTTCTCTCCCGCACGTGATGCAGAACTTCCACCCCACTTCCAGCTCCGTGCTGCACGCCGGGCAGTGCTGCACCGTGAGGTTGTGCCCGCAGTTGGGGCAGAACGTCAGCTTGCGCCCCTCGGGGAGGGTGCCGCTGCAGTAGCGGCAGCTGTCGCCGGCGCTCACGGTGATCGGGGTCGAGCGTGGGGAAGCCATGGGGGCGTCGGTCGGTGCGACGAGCGGGGAGGTGGAAGAGGCCGTCGGCGAGGCGCCGAGCGGTGTGCCGCGCGGTGAACCCTGCGGGGCGCCGAGTGACGAGGCGGTGTACGTCGCGGCGGACGCAGTCGCGGACGCCGTCGCGGGCGCAGTCGCGGGCGCAGTCGCGGGCGCTGCGGCGGGCGCGATCGTTGGCGATTCCCCCGTCGCCTCCACCGACTCCGTCGCGCGGCCCGCCAGCGCCGCCTGCTCCGTCGGCGACAGCGACGACGCATGCGCCGGCACGTCGCTGCCAGCCGCCATCCGCTTCTCGAGCGACTTGAGCGCGTCAGCGGTGAGCGAGACGGTCGACGTCGCGAAGACGCGGAAGGCGGTGAGGTCGGGAACCGGCGACGCCAGCTCGGCGCGCATCGCCTTCTGCAGTTCCGCTTCTCCCGAGAGGTAGCCGCGCAGCCCGGCCAGCAGCTGCATCACCGCTAGCTCGTACTCCTCGTTGGAGTCGAAGCCGAGCTCGCGCCGGTTGGTGCGGTACGGGACGATCTGCTGATAGAGCTGCGAGACTTCGAAGCCTCGGGTGAGCAACTCGGGAAAGCCGGCGCGGATGTTCTGCACCAACCGGCGGTACAGGCGGTCGAGCTCGTCCATGCGTTAGCGCTCCAAACGTTCCATCGTCGCGTCGACGTTCGTGTTGTACTTCCCGCGGTTCGCCCCCCCCACCCGCTCGATGGTGCGCGTCACGACGTCCTCGGCGTGGACCTGTGCGTCCTTCCAGCCGTACGAATAGCCGGCGGCGAAGCCGATGAGAAGGATCACGAGGATCTTGAGCATGGGGAGGGCCTCCCGGCCGGTGGGCGAGATGGTGCTTAGAACTAGACGCCCCCCAGAGGACGAGGGTCACTCTCTCCGCCCCGCGCCCCCCGCGGCGCCCCTCCCGGATGCCGCACTCCCAACTCCCGTCTCGTGTCTCCCGTCCCCAAGCCCCTCAGGATGGGAGTCGAGCCGCCGCCCGGAACTTCGCCGCATCCGGAAAGGGCTCCAGCCTCATCCGACTCTGCACCGCACTCACCTTCGACGCCCACGCCCCATACCCCGACTCCACCAGCCCCTCCGACCGCGTCTGCTCGCCGGCGGCGGTGATCGCCAGGTGGTTCGCGTACTCGTTCTGGGCGTGCCCGTTGTGCCCGCGCACCCAGCGCCACTCCACCGCGTGCCCGTTCACCGCCGCCACCGCCTGCTGCCACAATTCCAGGTTCTCGATCGGGCCGCTCTTCCGCTTCCACCCGCGGCGCGCCCAGTCGTGCACCCACTGCGTCATCCCGTCCACGATGTAGCGCGAGTCGGTGGTGAAGACGACGCGAAAGCGCCCCCCTTTGTGGGCGATCGCGCGAAAGCCCTCGATCACCGAGCGCAGCGCCATCCGGTTGTTCGTCGTCGCCGGCTCGGAGATCCAGACGTCGCGCCGCACGATCTCGCCGTCGCCCTTCTGGTACTCCACCAGGACGCCGGCCCCGCCGGGATTCTCCCCTTCGCGCCCGTTCCCCAGGCAGGACTCGTCGGCGTAGATCGCCAGCAGCGGGAGGTCGTGCCCGCCGTTCCCGCTCATCGCACCACCTCGAACGAGTCGATGTCGTCGAGGACGAGGACGATCCGGTCCCCCGTCGTCGGGTGCACGGCCTCGATCGCCTCTTGACCCTCCTTGAGGAAGAGGCGCTGCGGGATCACCACGTATTCGGTCCCCCGCCGGAAGACCGACAGGCGCTTCCCCGCCGTGATGGCGCGTTCCAGGTCGTCGTATTGTCGGGTCGTGAAGCGCGCCATGTGTCCCGGGTTCAAACTGCGGAGTGCATCCACTCGCGGGCCAGCCGCGTGAGGACACGCGTCGCCCGCTCCACCTCGTCCAGCGGGATCCACTCCTCGTCGGCGTGGGCGAGGATGATATCACCGGGACCGTAGCAGATGGCAGGGATCCCCGCGTCGTTGAGCAGCGCCGCATCCGTCCAGGCGCTCATCCCCTCGTGCAGCACCGTCTCCCCCTCGCCGCGCATCGCGTGCTCCAGCGCCTTCACGATCGGCGCGTCGCCGGCCACGTCGCTCGGACCCTGCGTGAGGATGTGGCGCACCTCCACGTCGAGCGCGTCGTCGATCGCCGCCACGCGCTCGCACGCCGCCGCGATCTCCTGCAGCACCTGTTCCGTCGTCTCGCCGGGGAGCGTGCGCCGCTCGATGCGCAGCACGCAGCGGTCGGGGTAGGTCGACCACCCGGAGCCCCCCTCGATGGTCGACAGGTGCAACGAGGCGTGCCCCAGCAGCGGGTGCGTGCGATGGTCCAGGACGTCGCGCTGCAGCGTGTCCAGGGCGGCGATGAGCAACCCGGCGTGGCGGATCGCGTCGACCCCCAGGTCGTAGCGCGACCCGTGCGCCGCGCGCCCGCGGAAGTCGAGCTCGACCCACACGAAGCCGCGATGCGCCGGGTTCACGGCGAGGCGCGTCGGTTCCGTGACAATCGCCGCGTCGGCGCGCAGCCCGGAGGCGACGAGCGCTCGCGTCCCTAACGACTCGTACTCCTCGTCCACCACCGCACTGATGATGATCTCGCCGTCGATCCCCTCCCCGGCGGCGCGCGCGGCGGCCGCGCACATCGCCGCCACCCCACCCTTCATGTCGCACGACCCGCGCCCGTAGATCCGCCCGTCGCGCTCCTCGGCGGCAAACGGCGCATGCAGCATCCCGTCGACCCCCACCACGTCCAGGTGGCCGTTGAAGAGGATCGTGCGCCCCCCCGGCTTCCCGATGCGCGCCACCACGTTCGGGCGCCCACGCGCCACCTCCATCAGCTCGGTGCGGAACCCCCAGTCGCGCAGCACGCGCTCGAGGGCGTCGGCTACTGCCCCTTCGCCGGGGGCGCCGGAGACAAGCGACGGATTGCGAGAGTCGACGGAGACGAGTCGGCGGAGGAGGGCGATCGCGTCGCCGGACTGGATGTCGGTCATGTCGGGTGACCCGGTGGAAGCGAGGCGTGTGGAGCGTGCAAGGGAAGGGGGTCGCCCTCCGGCCACCACGCAAAGCCGTGCGTGTCGACGGAGAAGGGGACAGGCGTCGCGAGTGCCTCCACGGCGCGGCGCACCGGCTCTTCCAGCCCGTGCGCGCAGACCAAGAGGACACACCCGCCCCCCGAGGCGCCTAACGCCTTGCCGCCGATGGCGCCGGCGCGCATTGCCGCGTCGAGGATGCGGTCGATGAGCGGCGTCGTGATCGCCGGGTGCAACGCGCGCTGGTGCTCCCAGTGCTCGCGCACCAGCTCGCCCAGCGTATCCATCTCCTCGGCCACGATCGCGTCGGCCATCGAGACCGCCAGGCGCTTCATCTCGCTGAGCGCGCGCAGCACCCGCCGCTCGCGCGCGCGATACGCGTCCAGCACGGCGGTGATCGTGTCGCCCGAGATGCGCGACTGCCCCGTGTAGAACACCAGGCAGCGACGCTCCAGCTCGCGGATGAAGTGGTGCGTGAGGGCGAGTTGGTGCACCGCGGTCCGTTCGCCGAACTCCAGCGCCAGCGCCCCGCCATATGCCGCGGCGTAGTGATCCTGCCGCCCGCCGGCGATGTGCAGTTCGTCGACCTCGATGCGGCGCGACGCCTCGGCCAGCGCCGTGCGGCTGGCGGGGACGCGGTCGCGCACGTGGCGGTAGTGTGCGGTGATGGCCCCCGCGGGGAGCGCTTGGGGCGGGACCTCCATCGCGTCGGCCACGGCGCGCCATCCCTCGATGGCCCCCATCATCGCCACGCCGGCGGCTGACGAGCCGCCTAGCCCGGCGCCTAACGGGAAGTCGTTCGTGACGTTGGCGTGCACCCCGGGGAGCCCGGCGATGCGCAGCGCCGCATCGGCGAGCGCGCGCTCGCGCAGGTCGCCGTCGTCCTCGCCGCTGCTGCTCGGCGCCAGCCGCACCGTCGCATGGCGCGCGATGGCCAGGTTGCAGACGAATCCCCCTTCCTCGGTCGGGTACGGGGGGACGTCGGTCCACCCACCGCCGAAGTCGAGGCGCGTGGGGGCACGAGCGACGAGTGCAGGCATGTCCCAAAACAAGCACAAGGGGCGACGTCTCGCGACGTCGCCCCTCTGGCAGTTGCGTAAGGCAAGGCGACCGAAATCGCCGCCCTCTGTCTACTTCTTCTTCGGCTGCGGCTTGGCAGGAGCCTTGGCGGCAACCTTGGGCGCTTCCTTGGGGGCCGGCTTGGCCGGCGCCTTGGCAACCGCCTTGGGTGCTTCCTTGGCGGCGGCCTTGGGCGCCTCCTTTGCCGCTTCCTTCACCGCGGGCTTCGGCGCCTCCTTGGCCACAGGCTTCGCGGCTTCCTTGGCGGCGGGCTTCGCGGCGCCCTTGGGCGCCTCCTTCGCTGCCGCAGGCGCTTCCTTCGCCACCTTGGCCGGCTTGGCGTCGGCGACGGGGGCAGCTGCGACAGCCACAGGGGCCGGGGCCGGCGGCGGAACCGGCGCCGGAGCCGGCTTGGGTACCGGCTTGGGCTCGGGGGCCACCGACTTGGGCGGGCGCGGGACGACCGGCGGCTCGAGCGAGACGACGGGGGCCGTCGAGACCGCAGGCGCGACCTTCTTCGGCGCCTCGACCTTGGCCGGCTCCGGCTTCGCCACCTTCGGCGCAGAAGCGTGCGCCGCTTCGACGTCACGCATCAGCTTGTCGGCCTCGTCCTGCGACATCTGCCCGCGCCGGACCATGTACTGCACCAGGTCACGGGCGCTCTCGATCGCAAACGGGGTCAGCCCGGCCGCCGCGCCCACCACCTCGCGCATCGTCCCGGCCATCCGGCTCCCGGCCTCGAGCGAAATCTCGTGCGCCTTGGCTGCCATTTCGGCCATGGTGTCGCGCACGTCCTGCCCGCGATGCCCCGGACCACGCTTTGGGGGCGTCGGCGTCGGGGGGGCGCTCTCCTCCCCCTCCGGCATATCGTCAATGGACGCCATATTCTCCGACATCAAACGTATGCTCCGGCGACGAGTCGCGAAGATGGTCGCGACGTGGTCGGGGCACCCGGAGGGCCCCGCTGGGCCCGCGCACCAGTGGCGGCATGTGGTCCGGACGCCATTCTGGTGGGGGCAAGGCGGCGGTAAGTATATGATTTTTCGGGGCCTACGCAAGTCGCGGTGATGCCATATCGAAGCGTGGAAATGCCGCTTTCCACCGCTGCAATCCAATTCTAGGACCATCATCAACGCGACAGCACACCGCTCGCAATGCTACAGGGAATCCGAATACTCGATCTCAGTCGCGTCCTCGCCGCGCCACTCGCCTCCATGACCTTGGGCGATCTCGGGGCCGATGTCCTCAAGGTTGAACGCCCTTCCATCGGCGACGAAACCCGCGCCTGGGGGCCCCCTTTTGATGAACGGGGCGAGGCCGCCTACTACCTCGCCATCAATCGCAACAAGCTCGGCATTGCCCTCGACCTCGACGCCCCGGCCGACCGCGTTCTCATCGAACGCCTCATCGCCGGCGCCGATGTCGTCCTCGACAACTACAAGCGCGGCACCCTCGAACGGAAAGGGCTCGACCCCGCCCGCTTCCTCGCCGCGCACCCCCGCCTCATCTGGTGCACCGTCACCGGCTTCGGCCCCCACTCCGACCGACCCGGCTACGACTATGTCGTCCAAGCCGAGTCGGGGTGGATGTCGGTCACCGGTCCGGTCGACGGCGAACCGGCCAAGTCCGGGATCGCCTTGGCCGACGTCATCGCCGGCAAGGACACCACCATCGCCATCCTCGGCGCCCTCGTCGCCCGAGAACGGGCGACCGCCCCCATCCCCGTCGCCGAGCGCTGGCTCTTCACCTCGCTCCTCCACTCGGCTACCGCCGCTTTGGTCAACGTCGCCCAAAACGTCCTCGTCGGGGGGAAGGAGGCGCGCCGCTGGGGGAACGGGCACGCCAACCTCGTCCCGTACCAGCTCTTCCGCGCCGCCGACCGCTACATCGTCCTCGCCGTCGGCAACGACGGGCAGTGGAGCGCGTGCTGCCGCGCCCTTGGCTTGGACGACCTCGGCGCCGACCCAACCGTCGCCACCAACTCCGGCCGCCTCGCCCACCGCGAACGCGTCGTCGCCACCATCGCCGAGCGGCTGGCCCAGCGCCCCGCCGCCATGTGGATCGCCGAGCTGGACGCCGCCGGCGTTCCGTGTGGGGTGGTGAAGGGGGTGACGGAGGCGCTCGGCGCAATCGACGCGTCGGCGCGGACCGGAGTCGCCCCCTCGGTTCCCGGGAGCGTGCGTCTCGACCCTCCGATGCTGGACGAGGACGGGGCGCTCATCCGCGAGCACGGGTGGGAGGCGTTTGCCCGCGTGACGCGCCGCCTAAAGGGCTGAGGCGCCACGGCCTCCGCGCCACAGCTGTCGTCGAACGTTCGACGGCCGGCGGGGTAAGGCGCCGCGTGCCGACCGTTCTCCACCTTCGCTCCGTGCTGGGCGCCGTGGCGCTCTCGCTCGCCCTCGCGGCGTGCGGGGACGACACGTCCGCCCCCACCAACGAGTCGTTCGGCACCTCGTTCGACCGGATGTGGAACACCGCCGACCGCGAGTACTCCTACTTCGACTACAAGGGGATCGACTGGGGGGCGGTACGCGCGCAGTACCGCCCGCGCGCCGAGCAGGCGCCGGACGTCGCGACCTTTATCGGGGTCGTCAAGGATGCGCTGGCCACGCTCAAGGACGTGCACGTCTGGATCATCCAGCCCGACGGGAGGTACGTGGCCACCTACCGGCCGGCGTACCGTGAGAACTGGTCGGCGGCGATGCGCGCGGGTCAGGCGCAACTCAGCGGTTTCACCACCGAATCGGCGGCGCTGTATCACGTTCCCTATGGCCCGGTGGCCTACATCGCCATCACATCGTTCGGCAACGGACAGTTCGACGTTGCGACCTTCGATCGCGTGCTGGAGCAGTACCGTCAGGCCTCGGCGATCGTGATCGACGTGCGGATGAACGGGGGCGGGAACGATGCGCTCGCGTACCAGGTGGCGGGGCGGTTCACCACCGTGTCGCGCGTGGGCGGCTACTACCAGTTTCGCAACGGGGCGCAGCATGGCGCCTTCACGCAGATGACGCCGCGCTCCGTGGCGCCGCGAGGGAGCTGGCAGTTCACGCGCCCCGTCATCCTCCTCACCGGGCGCGGCGCCTTTTCCTCCACCGAGGGCTTCACCTCGGCGATGCAGGCCCTGCCTAACGTGACGCTGGTGGGCGACACCACCGGCGGCGGCTCGGGGAACCCGGCCGTCTTTCCGGTGCGCGCGGGGTACGGCTTCTCCGTCTCGCGGTGGATCGAGTACACCGCGGATCGCCAACCGATCGAGTGGAAGGGGATCGCCCCCGACCTCGCGGTTTCGTTCAGCGATGCGGCGGTCGTGTTGGGCGACGACGAGACGCTCACGGCCGCGCTGGCCTACGCGGGGCAAGCCGTGGCTCGGGTGGCCCAACCGACGATGGCGGTGGTGGCCACGGCGCCTCGCTGACCGGCGAAAAGGACGACGCCGCCGCCCACGGGATCTCGTGGCGCGGCGGCAGCTTTTTTCGCCCCTGTCCAGTTCAGTATCGGCCCCTCAAACGATTTCGTGAGTGCCAGCGTGTTACGCGCGTTTCGTTGCGTCGTCTACCACACGTGACTGCACTCGCACATCCCCTCGCCCCCTCGGCAGGACTATCGAGAGCCGCAAAAAGCGGTTATGCTGGGGCCGTGAAAACCACGGCACCTGCCTCTCCCATAGACCAGCTCGAGGTCGACCAGGAGATCATCACCAAGGTCCTCGCGGGCGACCGCAATGCCTTTGGTGTCCTGATCCAGCGTTACAGTGACCCGCTCTACCGGCATGCCCTGGGCATGACGGGAAGTCCGGACGTTGCGGAAGACATCCTCCAGATGTCTTTCATCAAAGCGTACCACCACCTCGCCGAAGTGCGCGGTCGGTTCGACGCCTGGGTGTTCCGCATCGTCGCCAACGGGTGCAAGGACTGGCTGAAGAACATTCGCCGGACCCACCTGAGCTACGAGGAAGACGATCAGCCGACCTCGTACGCGACGCCTGAGGAGGAACTGGACCGCACCGAGCTTCGGAACGATCTCGACGACGCGCTGCAGCAACTGCCCGTATCGCTTCGCGAGGCGTTCATCATGAAGCACGTGGAAGGACGGTCGTACGAAGAGATGGCGGATCTATTGGGTACTACGGTCGGGGCTCTGAAGATGCGCGTCCATCGCGCACGTGAGGCGCTCCAGGCTCTCTTAGAGGAGAAATACGCCTAATGCTCGACAGACATAACGAGCGCGACGGCCGTGCCGAGCGTGAACGCCCCCTGCGCCCCAGCGATGAGATGGGGAGCATCCGAGGCGAGCGTGAAGTGCCTCTGGCCCCGGTCGCGACACCCGACGTGATCAACCGCTGGCTCGATGGCGAGCTTCCGGAGCCGACCGGACTGCGTGGCGACGCCGCGCGCTCCGTGGAGTTCTGGCGCCGTCTGGGCGAGGAAACGGATGCGCGCCGCCGCATGATGACCCCCGCTCACCTCCCCGCCAAGATCATGGCCTCCCTCCCGCCGCTCGCGATCCCGCAGCAGCAGGTGGTGCCGTGGTACCGGAAGGACCTCAAGGTCAACCCCATGGTGGCGCTGGGCGCCGCCGCGGCCCTGTTCACGCTCGGACTGATCGCTGCTCAGGCTCTGGTGCGCTAGAGGACGAGAGAACGAGAAGGACCCTGGGGCGCCGGGACTCGCGATGAGTCCCGGCGCCTTTCGCTTTCCCCCCCGTCCTCTCGTCTTCCCGTCTTCTCGTCTTCTATGTTTGGAGGATGCAGGTCCCCCTCTCCGCCGCCACCATCGAACTCGACGCGGCCATCCTCCAGGTGGCCGTCGCCACCGGGCTCGCTGCGTATGCGGGGTCGCTCTTCAGGCGGTACGGCAAGCCGCACTTCGCGTGGTTCTCAATCGCCTGGGCGCTGTACCTGCTGCGGCTGGTCAGCATCATGGCCTTCCTCATCACGCAGCAGAGCGGGTGGCTCTACTGGCACCAGGTGGTGACCGGGTGGACGGCGCTGGCGCTCCTCTGGGCGGCGCTCGTCTTCTCTCGACAGCTGCAATTCAAGCCCGCCTACCTCGTCGCCCTCCTCTTCCCGCTGGGGTGGTCGGCGATCGCCATCTTCGTGATGCGCGACTTCTTCTGGGCGGCGTTGCCGGCGGTCGTCTTCCTCTCGTTTGTCACCTTCTGGACGGCGGCGGTCTTCTACCGGCATTGGGAGCGGACGCGCGTGCGCGGGGCGCGCTTCCTGGCCGTTGCACTCTTCCTCTGGGCGCTGCACCACCTCGACTACCCCTTTTTGCGGGCGCGTGGGGCGTGGAACCCGTGGGGCTACTATCTCGACATCGTGTTTCTCCTCTGCACGGGCGTCGGGCTCACCTATCTCGTCCTCGATGAGCTGAAGCAGGGTTTCACCGCCCTCACCTCGCTCGCCGCGACCGCCAACACCGTCGCCGAGCGCGATGACCTCGAGGTGCTGCTGGGGCAGGCGATGTCGCTCCCCGCGACGCGCGGCGCGGCGCTCCTCGCGCGCACGGGGAGCGAGACGACGCTCGTACGCGGGGTGGGGGAGTGTGCGACGTGGGCGTCGACCGCGCTCCCGCGCACGGCGATCGAGCTCGCCGAGACGGCCATCACCACCGGGGCCCCGCGCGTGACCGGCGGGTGGACGCACGGCGCGGCGCGCGAGTCGTTAGGCTTCGCGTACGCCGCAGCGCTTCCCATCCCGCGCGCGACCGCCGGAACCGCCGCCCTCGTCCTCGTCGGCGACGTCCGCAACCCCTTCACCGCGCTCGACGACGCCTTCCTCATCGCCCTCGGCCAGCAGCTCGGCTCCGCCCTCGACGCCGCCGAGCTCACGCGACGCCTGCGGGCCCGCACCGCCGACCTCACCCGCCTCTCGGCCCGCATGATCGAACAGCACGAGGAGGAGCGGCGCCGCATCTCCCTCGAGCTGCACGACGAGACGGCGCAGGTCTTCAGCGCCGTCAAGCTGCAGCTCGGGTTGCTGCGCGAGCGCGTGGACGGCAACGAGGCGCTCGGCGTGGAGCGGGCGCTCTCGCTGGTGGACGAGGGGATGCGCTCCATCCGCAACGTGACCGAGACGCTGCGCCCCACCGTCCTCGACGACCTGGGGCTGGTCCCGGCCATGCGCTCCCTCGCCGTCGGCTTCGAGGGGCAGTGCGGGATCGAGGTCACGCTCGACGCCCCGGAGCGCGCCCCCCACTTGAGCGAAGACGCCGAACTGGCGCTCTTTCGGGCGATGCAGGAAGCGCTGTCGAACGTGGCGCGCCACGCCCCGCGCGCCCAGCATGTGTGGGCATCGCTGCGCGAGGAGTCCGGGGCGCTGGTGCTCGACGTGCGCGACGACGGCCTGGGGAGCGACGTCCCGCTCGACCGGGAACGACTGGAACGCCTGGAACGCGAGGGTCACATGGGGCTCGCCGGGATGCGCGAGCGCATCGGATCGTTAGGAGGGACCGTGGCCCTCGGGCACGCCGCCGAGGGCGGGGTCGAGGTCACGATCCGCGTTCCGCTGCACGCGGTGGGAGCGCCATGACGACGCCCAACGGCACCAACGAAGGACAGATCCCGGGGACGCCCCCGATCCCTGTCGACGCCACGCCCAAGGGGCCCATCCGCGTCGTCCTCGTCGACGACCACGGCATCGTGCGCGAGGGGCTACGCCAGGTCCTCACCGCCGACGGCGACTTCGACGTCGTGGGGGAGGCCAGTAACGGCGAGCAGGCGCTGGCCGTCGCCACGCAGGCGCAGCCAGACGTCATCCTCCTCGACATCACCATGCCGGGGGACTCCGGGCTCGTCGTCGCGCAGAAGCTGCGCGCCCAGGTCCCCAAGGCGCGCGTCCTGATGCTCAGCGTGCACGACGACGCCGAGTATGTGATGCAGAGCGTGCGCGCCGGGGCGCACGGCTACCTCCGGAAGGACACCACCCCCGGCGACCTGCGCGCCGCGGTTCGCGCGGTGCACGGCGGCGACGCCTGGTTCTCGCCGGCAGTCGCCAAGCGGTTGACCGAGGTGCTGCGCAGCGAGACGAGCGCACCGCCAGCCGCACCGTCGACGGCGGCAATCCCCGCCTCGCTCGATGCTCTCACCAACCGCGAGCGAGAGGTCCTCGTGCTGGTGGCCAAGGGGTTCCTCAACAAGGAGATCGGGGCGCAGCTGGGGATCAGCACGCGCACCGTCGAGGCGCATCGCGACTCCATGGTGCGCAAGCTGGGGATCCGCAGTGCGGCGGGGCTGACGCGCTTTGCGCTGGAGCAGGGGCTGCTGGAGGAGTAGGCGGCGCCGCTACGGCTTGCGGTGCCCGAACAGCGCGTTCGTCACCTGCGGGTGCTCGAACATGTCCTTGGGCGAGTGCCCCGGCCCGTCGGCGATGACCAGGCGCCAGTTGAACGGCCACTGCCGCTTGTGCGCCAGGTCCATCGCCTCGTTGAACCAGCGGATGTTGCGCGAGTAGCGGTGCACGCCTTGGGCGTACGCATCGCCCTGCGGGAGCTGCGCCATCTCCACATCCCCTGTCCCGATGTAGACCGTCATCGGGAGCGCGAGATAGCGGCGGATGCGATCATCGTTGCTCAAGTCGTCGGGGAGCTTCCCGAAGCCGAGCCCGAAGTCCATCGCCCGCGTGGGAAACATCGTCGACCCCGACGCCATCGCCACCAATCGTTCGGCGTCGAGATCGATGAACGCGGCCATGCGCGAGACGAACTGTCCCCCGGCCGAGAAGCCGGCGAGGATCCACGGCATCGACGGATTCCCTTCGCGCTCTCGGATGTACGCCGCCAGCTTGGGAATGAAGGCGTATGTCCGCTCGTCAGGCGTGGCGAACGACGAGTCGGCGCGGAACACCCCGCCGAACTGATAGCGCCACTCCGGGAAGCGCTTGAGATCGAACAGCGGGACGACGACGAGCCGCTTGTGCTTCTCCGCCATCCCCACCGCGTTGTCCCGATACGCCTCCGCCGCCCGCGACGCCCCGTGCAGCAGGAGGATGAACCCGTCCCCGCTGTAGCTGGCGGGCTTGTAGGCAAACAGCTGCAACGGCGTCCCGTTGACCTCCGCCTCGACCACGCTCTTTCCCGAAGGAAAGGCGCCGCCCGGCGACTGGGCGGGCATCGCCGGAACGAGCACCGCGCTGTTGGCGAGCAGGAGTGCCAGCGTCAGGAGGGCGCGACCAACCAGGGCCCGTCGCGAGAGTCGAAAAGCCATCCGCATCGACATTCGGAATCGGTGAGAGGAATCGGTGACATCGAATCTTGCCGCAAGGCCCCGCTCGCCGCGAGATCACTCCCCCCCAACGCAGCCGCGCGCAAAGCGCGCGCTGCACGCGCCGCACCCTTGCCCCCCGCCACCGCCCCTCCCACGTTCCCGAACACCCGCGTGCTTCCGTCCCACGCCCGCACCCCGTCGCCCCCGGAGCTCCCTTCGTGCCTTCGTGTCTTCGTGTGAGACAAGCCGTTCGCCGCGCCCCCGCTCTCATCGGACTACTCGCCGCCTTCGCCGCCGCCTGCTCCAAGAACGAAACCACCGGCGCCATCATCGACACTGTCGCCGTCCGCCAACCCGTCGACCCCACCTACCGCCCCAGCGGTCGCGCCGCCGCCGGCGACGTCTTCGTCCACCTCTTCGACTGGCGATGGGACGACATCGCCAGCGAGTGCGAGGCCGTCCTCGCCCCCGCCGGCTACAAAGCCGTCCAGGTCTCGCCCCCCAACGAGCACAGCATCACCCCCAACTTCGACTGGAGCGAGCGCTATCAACCGGTGTCGTACGCCCTCACGCGCAGCCGCTCCGGGACGCGCGACGAGTTCGTGGCGATGGTCACCAGGTGCAAGGCGGTCGGCGTCGACATCTATGTGGACGCCGTCATCAACCACATGACCAATTTCCCTAGCCCGGGCGTGGGGAGCGCGGGGACGGCGTACAGCAAGTACAACTACCCGGGGCTCTATACGCAGGCGGACTTCCACACCCCGTGCGGCATCACCAACTACCAGAACGCCGCCAACGTCCAGGACTGCGAGCTCCTCTCGCTCCCCGACCTCAACACCGGTTCGCCGAGCGTTAGGCAGAAGCTTGCCGACTACCTCATCGCCCTCAACCGACTCGGCGTCGCCGGCTACCGCATCGACGCTGCCAAGCACATCCAGCAGTCGGAGCTCAACCAGATCATCGCCCTCGTGAACACCGCCGCGAGCGGTGAAGGGCGCCCCGTCCCCTACTGGTTCCTCGAGGTCATCGGCGGGAACGGCGAGGCCGTGAAGCCGAGCGAGTATTACGGAGAGGGCTACTCGTCAGGCGGGGCCGCCGACATCACCGAGTTCACCTTTGTCGGCGTGGGGAACAAGTTCCGCGGCATCAACGGCGAGCACATCTCGCAGCTCAACCCCAACGGCGGATCGGGGAACACCTTCAGCGCCGCCGCGTGGGGGATGATGCCGAGCGACAAGGCCGTCGTCTTCCTGCAGAACCACGATACACAGCACGACTGCGGCATCGGCTACCGCAACGGGATGGCCTTCCGCCTCGCCAACGTCTGGATGCTGGCGACGCCCTACGGCTACCCCAGCATCCTTTCCTCGTTTGCCTTCACCTGCCCCACGGGGAACTCCCAGGGTCCGCCGAGCGATGGGGCGGGGTGGACCACCCGCGTGAAGTGTGCCGCATCCATGGATGTGGCGGTCCTGGGTGATTGGGTGTGCGAGCATCGCGACCCGTACATCCGGAACATGGTGCGCTTCAGGAAGGTGACGGCCGGGACCGACGTGACGCAGTGGTGGGACAACGGCGGCAACGCCATCGCCTTCTCGCGCGGCACCAAGGGCTTTGTCGCCATCAATAGAGAGGGGACGCCGGTGCTGATCTCGACCGCGACCGGGTTGGCGGCGGGGACGTACTGCGACCTGATCTCCGGCGGCAAGGTCGGCGGCGCGTGCGCCGGAACCAGCATCGTCGTGAACGCGGGCGGTGCTGTCTCGTTCACGCTACCGTCGAATCAGGCGGTCGCCGTGGAGGTGGGCGGCAGGCTCTAACTCTGCGTCCTCTGCGTTCTCTGCGGTGAAAAGAGCACCCGCGCGCGACTGTGAGTCGTGTGCGGGTGTCTTTTGACCGCAGAGAACGCAGGGTGTCGCAGAGGAGAGTCGAATGCGCGTGCTTCGGTGCAACGGGAGAATGCGGAGCCTGACGCGGCGCCCGTAGGCGTCGGCAGCGGTGTGCTCACATGCTCTCACGTGATGGCAGCGAGAGGCACGATAGCGACGCGCACCTCGCTGATTCGCCTCACCGACGGAATCGCGCGCCCTCCCGGCCACCCCCAGCGCGCCGTAGCTTGCGCGCACCATGCCGCTGGCCCCTGGAGCACGTATCGGCCCCTATGAAGTCGTCGCCCTGATCGGCACGGGCGGGATGGGGGAGGTGTATCGCGCCACCGATGCGCGCCTCCATCGCGATGTCGCCATCAAGCTGCTGCGCGACGACGGGGGACCGGATCACGAGCAGGTGGCGCGCTTCGAGCGCGAGGCACGGCTCCTCGCCTCGCTCAACCACCCCAACGTCGCCACGATCCACGCGGTGGAGGAGTTCGGCCCGTCGCGCGCGATCGTGATGGAGCTGGTGGAGGGCCCCTCACTCGCCGAGCTCGTCGCACGCGCCCCCATCCCCATCGACGTCACCGCGCGCCTCGCCAGCCAGGTGGCCGACGGCCTCGCCGCCGCCCACGCCCGCGGCATCGTCCATCGCGACCTCAAGCCTTCGAACATCCTCGTTGCGCCTGGCGAGCGCGTGAAGATCCTCGATTTCGGGATCGCCAAGGTCGCCGCCGCGCCACCCGGGACGACGGGCGACGCTCGGGCGCTGCGCAACGCGACGGGGGCCTCGGCGACGCGCACGGGGATGGTCGTCGGGACGCCGGGCTACATGTCCCCCGAACAGGCGGTGGGCGAAGCGGTCGACGCCCGCACGGACGCGTGGGCTTTCGGCGTCGTCCTGTTCGAGATGCTCGCCGGCACGACGCCGTTTCCCGGGCGCACGCTGCAGGAGTCGTTCGTCGCGGTGATGACGGGGGCGGTGGCGTGGGAGCGGCTCCCGGCCACACTCCCGCGTGAGCTCCGTCAGCTGCTCGAGCAGTGCCTTGCCAGCGACGTCGCCCACCGGTTGGGTGACCTCGGGCATGCGCGCGACATCCTGCGCGCCACGCCGACGCCGGCGCCCGCCCCCGCACTCACGCCGGGGCGCGTTGCCGCTGAGCCGCCGCGCGCCAAGTCGATCGTCGTTCTCCCCTTCGCCAACCTGAGTCCCGAGCCCGACACGGAGTACTTCAGCGACGGGCTCACCGACGAGATCATCACCGACCTGTCGCGCGTGCGGGCGTTGCACGTGATCTCCCGCAGCTCGGCGATGCGCCTCAAGGGGGACGCGCGCGACTTGGCCACCATCGGGCGCGACCTCGCCTGCCAGTACGTGCTGGAGGGGACGGTGCGCCGCGCCGCGACGAGCCTGCGCATCACGGCGCGCCTGGTCGACGCGGCCAACGACGTGCAGCTGTGGGCCGACAAGTACGGCGGCGTGCTGGACGACGTCTTCGACATGCAGGAGCGCGTTTCCCGCGCGATCGTCGACGCGCTCGAGATCCGCCTCACGCCGCAGGAAGTGGCGCAGATCGCCGAGCGCCCCATCGAGGACGCGCGGGCGCACGAAAGCTACCTGCGCGCGCAGGCGGAGATCTGGTCCTTCCTCCCGGGGAGCCTCGACCGCGCGGTGACGCACTTGCAGGCGGCGTTGCAGCTGATCGGCGACAACGCCCTCGTCCTGCAGGGGCTCGGCGTCGCCTACTTCCAGTACGTCAACATCGGCGCCGCCGTCGGGGAGGAGGAGGCCTACCTCGAGAAAGCGGAAGCGTGCGCCGACCGGATCTTCGCCCTCGAGCCGGAGTCGCCGCGCGGTTACATCGTGCGGGCGCACGCGCACATGGCGCGAGGGGAGATTCATGCCAGCGCCCGCGCCTTCCGGCGCGTGCTCGCGGCGTCGCCGAACGAACTCGCGGCGCTGCAGATGTACGTGCACATCCTCGGCTGGCTGGTCGGCAAGCCCGCCGCGTGGCCTCCGCTCGTGGCGCGGCTGCGGGCGCTGGATCCGCTGGGCGGGATGAGCCACCTCGTCTGCTCGATGGCGCTCCTCTTCTCCGGTCGCTTCACCGAGGCGGTGGAGTCGGCGCGCCGCATGTTCGCGCTCGACCCGATGATCCCGGTCCTGCGCGCCAACTTCATGATGGCGCTCTGCTACGACGGGCAGTTGGAGGAAGCGGAGTCGCTCGTGGCGGAGGTGAAGGCCGAGCCGGACTCGGACGTCGGGACCTGGCAGATGGGGCTCTTCCGCGCGGCGTGGCGCAACGACGCCGCCGAGGTCGTGCGCCTCACCAACGGTCCGCAGCGACAGACGGCGATGTGGGACGCGGAGGTTCCGTGGATCCTCGCCGCCGCGCACGCGAAGGTCGGGCTCAAGGACGAGGCGCTCTTCTGGCTGGAGCGGGCGATCGCCGGCGGGATGATCAACTATCCCTTCTTCGCCCAGCACGACCGGTTCCTCGACTCCCTGCGCGGCGATCCGCGATTCGACCAGGTCCTGGCGCGGGCCCGGCGGGCGTGGGAGGCGTTCGAGACGTAGGCGGGCGTGTCTTCCACCCCCATCCGCATCCTCCTCCTCGCCGACACGCACCTCGGGCTCGACCTCCCGGTGAGCCCGCGCATCAAGCGCCGCCGCCGCGGGGACGACTTCCTGGCCAACTACCGGCAGGTGCTGGCGCGCGCGCTCGGAACGCCGCCCATCGACCTGGTGGTGCACGCGGGCGACGTCTTCAACCGCTCGCGGCCTAACGCGTCGCTCGCCTGGCAGGCGTTCGAGCCGCTGGTGCGGGTGGCCGATGCCGGCGTCCCGGTCTTCATCGTCCCCGGCAACCACGAGCGCGGACGCCTCCCGCACCTGCGCTTTGCGAGGCACCCGCGCATCCACGTCTTCGACGAACCGAAGACGTTCGAGGTGGCGGTGCGGGGGACGCGCGTCGCGCTGGCGGGCTTCGCCTTCGAGCGTGAAGGGGTACGCGAGGCATTTCCGACGCTCCTCGAGCGCACGGGGTGGCGCGAGCGCGCGGCAGACGTCCGGTTGCTCGTGCTGCATCAGGCCGTTGAAGGGGCGACGGTCGGCCCCGCCGACTTCACCTTCACCAACGGCGCCGATGTGATCCGCGGGCGCGACATCGCGGAAGGATTGCACGCGGTGCTGGCCGGTCACATCCACCGGCACCAGGTGCTCACGCGCGATCTCGGCGGGCGCGCGCTGGCGGCGCCGGTGCTCTACCCCGGGTCGATCGAGCGCACGTCGACGGCCGAGGCGAGCGAGGCCAAGGGGTACATGCTCGTGAACGTGACTCCGGCGGCGCAGGGGGCGCAGGGGGCGCAGGGGGCGAGGGTCACATGGGAGTTCCACGAGCTTCCGGCGCGCCCGCTGGTCATGCGCGACTTGGCGTTAGGCGAGGAGTCGGCGGCGCAACTCACGGAACGCATCCGCCAGCTGATTTGCGCCGCGCCGGAGGATGCGGTGCTCACGATTCGTGTGCGCGATGCCGACGGCTCCCCTGGGCGACTCCCGTCGGCGGCGACGCTCCGGGCGATGGCCCCGGCGACGATGAACGTCGAGTTGCGGCTGCCGGAGACGCGAGGGGGGCGGGGGGCGCGTGGGCCGCGGCAGCGGACGCGAGACGCGGGGCCTGGCGAGGGGACTGGGCAGGGAGACCTCTTCGAGTAGGCGCATCGGGGAGAGTTGTACGCGCACGCTTTACCTCCCGACGCCAGTTCCTCGCAGCGCTCACGCGGACAACGGCGGACCCTGTGTCAGTTGCGGCTCACGCGAGATGTTACCGATCGGTAACATCTGAAAGTGGCCGAGAGAACCACCTCGGCCGCGCGCCCTCGCTCATCCCACGTCTCGACCCAACCCTATCCGCGGCACCAGCCGCACGGTATGGTAGCGCATGACTTCCCGACGCCACTTCCTCGGCCAGACGGCCGGCCTGCTCGCCGCTGGCTACCTCGGCGCCCCGATGTTCCGCTTCCCTGCGACCGGCGGCGCGCCGCTCAAGGTCCTCATCCTCGGCGGGACCGGCTTCATCGGCCCCCACATGGTGCGGCGTGCCCTCAAGGCCGGGCACCAGGTCACGCTCTTCAACCGCGGCAAGAGTCACTCCGACCTCTTTCCCGAGGTGGAGACGCTGCTGGGCGACCGTGACGGGAAGCTCGACGCGCTCAAGGGGCGCCGTTGGGACGTGGTGATCGACAACAGCGGATACGTCCCGCGCCACGTGCGCGACTCGGTGCAGCTGCTGGCGCCTAACGTGGGGCACTACATCTTCGTCTCCACCGGCTCGGTCTACAAGTTCGGGGAGCCGCGCTACGATGAAGATTCTCCCCTCCTCAAGGCCCCCGATCCGGCGAGCGAGGAGGTCGAGAAGTACTACGGCGAACTCAAGGTGCTGTGCGAGGAGGCGGTGCGCGCCGGCTACCCGGAGCGGCACACGATCCTTCGCCTGCACATCGTCGCCGGCCCTGGCGATCCTACGCATCGCTTCACCTACTGGGTGGCGCGCATCGCCCAGGGCGGGGAGATCCTCGCCCCAGGGCCCAAGGAACAGCCGGTGCAGCACATCGACGTGCGCGACCTGGCAAACTTTGCGCTGCTCTCGGCCGAGCGCGGCAATCTTGGGACGTACAACGTCGCCGGCCCCGACACGACGCCGATGCCGGCGGAGCGGTACGTCGAGGAGATCCGCGCCGGCGTGCAGTCGAAGGCGACGTTCTACTGGGGAGATCCCGTGGCGCTCGCGGAGCGCAAGATCGGCTTCCCCATGATGATGCCGCCGCAGGTCGCCGGGCTGGCCAAGGTCAGCGCCGCGCGCGCCATCGCCAAGGGGCTGACCTTTCACCCCGTGCGCGAGACGGCGGCCGACACGCTGGCCTGGTACAAGGGGGCCACCGCCAAGGAGATCGAAGGGCTCACGCTCGACCCGGCGCGCGACGCGCGGGTCATCGCCGAGCTCAAGGCGCGCGGGTAGTGCCAGCCGCCACGACCACGCCGCATCCAGGGTAAGACCGAACCAATCCAACCGTCGCGCTTTCAGGCGGGCGCTCGGGTTGCCGACACTTGGCGTAGATGCCGGTGCGCACCGGCACACCTCCCATGCCTGACCGTCTCTCGCAACTCGCCTCGGCCGGCCTCCTCCAGCATATCGTGGAGGGGGTGCCCATCCGCGTCTTCTGGAAGGACCGCGAGCTGCGGTACCTCGGATGCAACACGTTGTTTGCCCGCGATGCCGGGGCCGAGAGCCCCGCCGACGTTATTGGGCGCACCGACTTCGACCTCGCCTGGCGGGCACAGGCCGAACTGTACCGCGCCGACGATCGCGCGGTGATGGAGTCTGGCGAGGGGCGCATCGACTTCGAGGAGCCGCAGACCGCTCCCAACGGCGACCTGCTCTGGCTGCGCACCTCCAAGGTGCCGCTCCTCGACGACAGCGGTGCCGTCATCGGGGTCCTCGGGATCTACGACGACATCACCGCGCGCAAGCAGGTGGAGTTGCGCCTGCGCGAGTCGGAGGAGCGCTACCAGCGACTCTTCGACAGCTCTCCCGATCCCTGCTGGATCATCGGCGGGGATAATCGCTTCATCCTGTGCAACCTCGCGGCGGCGCGTGCGCTCGGTTACGACCATCCGGAAGAGGTCATCGCGCGGCACCCGTCCGAGCACTCACCGCGTGTCCAGCCCGACGGGCGTCTCTCGCGCGAGAAGGCCAACGAGATGATTGCCGTCGCGCACGCGCGCGGAATGCACCGCTTCGAGTGGGTGCACCGCCGCCGCGACGGTGGGGAGGTCCCGGTCGAGGTCACGCTTTCGCAGGTGGTCACCGAGGGCGAGCCTCAGCTCTACTGCGTCTGGCGAGACATCTCGGAGCGCAAGCGTTTCGAGGCGTCGCTCCTCGAATCCCGCACGCGACACGAGGAGGCGCAGCACCTCGCCCACCTCGGACACTGGCAGCAGGACCTCGCCTCCGGGCAGCTGGAGTGGTCCCGCGAGGTGTACCGCATCTTCGGGATGGATCCGGACGGCCCACGCGCCACGCTCACGGAGTTCCACTCGCGCGTGCACCCGGCCGACCGCGAGCGGGTACACGCTACCGTCACCAGCGCGGTGGACGCGCGGCGGCGCTTCGAGTTCGAGCACCGGCTTCTCCTCCCGGACGGCACCATCAAGTGGGTGCACGCTCGGGGCGAGGTGGCCCTCGCGCCCGACGGGACGCCGGAGCGGGTGAACGGGACGGTGCTCGACATCACCGAGCGCCACGAGGCCGCGGAGCATTCCGCCCGCTTGCAGACCCAACTGCACGACGCACAGCGTCTCGAGGCGATCGGCCGGCTCGCCGGCGGCGTCGCGCACGACTTCAACAACATGCTCGGTGTGATCCTCGGCGGCGTCGACATGTCGCTGACCGAGCTGGGCTCCAACGAACGCGTCGCCGAGTACCTCCGCGAGGTGCAAGATGCCGCTCGGCGATCGGCGGACCTTACGCGGCAGCTCCTCGCCTTCGCCAGCCGACAGACGACCGTTCCGGTGGTCCTGGACCTCAACGCGAAGGTCACCGGGATGCTCCGCATGCTGCGACGCGTCATCGGTGAGAACGTCCACCTCGACTGGGACCCCGCTCCCGACACCTGGCCGGTGCACATCGACCCCTCCCAGGTGGACCAGGTCCTCGCGAACCTCTGCGTCAACGCTCGCGACGCGATCGCCGGCGTGGGGCGCGTGCACATCGCCACCCGCAACGTGGTGGTCGATCACGCGCACGTCGACCGTCATCCCGGGGCGATGCTGGGCGAGCACGCCGTGCTCACCTTCCGTGACGACGGCGGCGGGATGCCCCCGGAAGTGCTCGAGCACATCTTCGAACCCTTCTTCACCACCAAGGACCTGGGGAAAGGGACCGGGCTCGGCCTCGCGACCGTGTATGGGATCGTGCGCCAGGCCAAGGGGCACATCGTCGTCACCAGCGCGCCGGGGCGGGGGACCACCTTCGAGCTGTACTTCCCCGCGCATCGGACGGCAGCGGATGTCACCCGCGAGCGCAACACGCCGGCGTCGACGATCGCCCAGGGGGGGACCATCCTCTTCGTCGAGGACGAGCCAGGCGTCAGGCGGATGACCAGCCGCCTGCTCGAACGCCTAGGCTACACGGTGCTCGCGGCCAGCTCCGCCAAGTCCGCGCTCGCGATGCTCGAGTCGAACCCGGGGCGGATCGACCTCCTCATGACCGACGTGATCATGCCCGACATGAACGGGCGCGATCTCGCGCGACAGGTTCGGGTGCGCCTCCCCGGCCTCCCGACACTCTTCGTCTCCGGCTACCCGTCGGACGCGATTCCGATCGGCAACGAGCTCGACGCCAACACGCACTTCATCGGGAAACCGTTCCGATTCGAGGAGCTGGCCTCGCGCCTGCGCCTGGCGCTCACCCCGGAATCGATGCGCAGCTGAAGCGACGGGCGCCGAGGCGCGCCGACTCCCGCGCGACGGATTGTCGAAGGGCGCGCCGTGATGGCATGTTGAAGCCGGCATGCCTGCCGGAAGACCGGTCGTCCACTAAACACCCGGAGTAGCGATGGCGCTCGCACGTACCCTCGGATTTGGAATAGTGCTCCTTCTCGGCGCGGCCGCCTGTTCGGCGGAGGAGAGCAAGCCCGCACCGACCGTGACGTCGGCGGCGATGTCCGGCGAGCGGCTCGTGTACGCAGTGGGGTGCGTGAACTGTCATCACCAGACCCCCAAGGAAATCCTCAATGCCCCGTCGCTCCTCGTGGTGAAGGACTACTCGCTGCCGGAGTTCCGGCGATTGCTCAAGACTGGCGTCACGCGGAGCGGGCGTGACATGTACGCAGAAGGGAGCATCATGGGGATCGTCGCGCGGGAGCAGCTGTCGTATCTGACCGACGATGAGGTGGCCGCCGTGCACGACTTTCTGCAACACGCGTGGACGGCGGAGCGGGCGAGCCGCGAGGAAGCGAAGATCGCGACCTTTCCGCCACCGACGTTCACCAAGAATTGATGGTGGCTGAGCGCCGCGTCCGCGCGCATTCAACGCCGGTCACCCGCGACCGTCCCTGATCCCGTGTCCTCCCTCGAATCGCTCAGCCGCCGCGCGCTCCTCACGATCCTCGCGCTGAATGCCGTGATGTTCGTCGTGGAAATCGTCGCCGGCTGGCGCGCCGATTCGATGGGGTTGTTGGCCGATGGGCTCGACATGGGGGCCGATGCGGCGGTGTATCTCCTGGCGCTCCTCGCCGTCGGCGCCTCCAACGACCGAAAGCTGCGCGCGGCGCGATTCGCGGGGCGGGTGCAACTCCTCCTCGCCGTCCTCGCGATCCTCGAGCTCGCGCGACGCGCGCTGTGGGGGAGCGCCCCCGAACCGCCGACGATGATGGGGGTCTCCCTCCTCGCCCTCGCCGTCAACGTCACGTGCCTCGCCCTCCTGCGCCGGCATCGCGAAGGCGAGGTGCACCTGCAGGCCGCCTGGATCTTCTCGGCCACCGACGTGCAGGCCAACATCGGGGTACTCGCCGCCGGGGCACTGGTGGCGTACACGGGGTCGGCGATCCCCGACCTCGTGATCGGGCTCGTGGTGTGCTGGCTGGTGCTGCGCGGCGCGATCAGGATCGGACGGCGCGTGCGCGCGGCGGAGGCCGCGGGATAACGTCGTGGCATGATCATCCTCCTCAACGGCCCCCTCGGCGTCGGCAAGTCCACGCTCGCTGAAGTCCTGATGGAGAGCATCGACGGGTGCGTCATGCTCGACGGTGACAGCATCGTGGCCGTCAATCCGCCCCCCGCCGACGAGCCCAGGTATCTCAACGCGACGCTCACCCTCCTCGTCGCGCACCACCAGCGAGCCGGCTACCGGCACTTTGTCATCGATCACCTGTGGACGTCTCCGCACGCGCTGGACGCGCTTCGCGCGCAGCTGGCGGCGGTGGCGCCGGGACAACCGATCCACGCCTTCCTGTTGACGCTGTCGCTGGAGGACAACCTGCGCCGCATCCGCGCTCGTCAGGCGGCACGTGCGATCGATGAACGGGAGTTCGAGTGGCAGACGGTGATGGCCGAGCGCGCGCTGCTGGAGGGGCGAAGCGATGTGGGCGAACCGCTGGAGGTCACGGCGGCGCCGGAGGTGGTCGCGGCGGTGATCCGCGCGCGGCTGGGCCTGTAGGAGCGCGGTCCAACCATTCGCCATACTGGACGCGCAACCGACGCTGAACGCTTGGCGAGTCGCGATCGCCCTTGATTCGCGCGCGCCTCCGGCGCACTCTGGTCGACGCTCGCCCCGATCGCCCGCCGGGCCGCGCCGGATCCCCAGCGATCCCCCTCTCCCCTGCGCGCCGCGCAGGACTGACGTGTCCATGCCCGCGACTCCGCTCTTTCGCCAGTCGATTCGACATCCGTGGCCGGTCTTCGCCACGGCGCTCGCGCTGGCGGTGGCCGGGTTCTGGCCGAGCTTCTTCGCCAAGCTGCCGGAGACGCCGCTCCCGCACCACGTCCACGGGTGGTCCGCATCGGCATGGATGCTCCTCCCGCTGCTGCAGTACGCCCTGGTCCGGGCCCATCGGCGCGACGTGCACCGCCGGATCGGCTACGCCTCGTTAGGGCTCGCCGTCGTCGTCGCGGCGAGCGGGCTCTACGTGGTGCGGATGATGGCGTTCAGGAACATCGCGAACTTCCGGTTGGCGAGCGTGAAGTTCGTCTGGCTCGACCTCACGGGGATTGCGCTCTTCGCCGTGCTTGTCGCGGTGGCCACGGCGGCAGCGCGCCGGCGCGACATCCGGCTACACGTGACCGCCCTGGCGGCGAGTGCCTTCATTCCGCTTGAAGCAGCGCTCGAACGGCTCTTCGTGAACCTCCTTCCTGGCCTGGTGCCCGACTTCGACGCCGCGCTGTACGCGGCGCTGCTCTCCCTCGAGTTCACGTGCGCCGCGTTCATCCTGGTGGAGTGGCGGTCCGGGCGCGTACGGTGGCCGATGCCGCTGCTCCTTGGCTATTACCTCGTCATGCACGTGACCGCGACGCCGGTTGCGACCAGCGAGCGATTCCAGGCCTTCAGCAATTGGGTCGCGATGGTGGGGCGCTCCCCGGGCTGAGGGCGTGGCGCGCGTCGGGCTAACTTTGGACGCACGTCAGTCTGCGAACCTCTCCCCATGGCACGACTCATCCGCCTGCTCCTGCTCCCCGTCGCGGCGCTCGCGCCAACGCTCCCACTCGTGTCGCCGGTCGCTGCGCAGTCCGTCACGGGCCAGTCTGCGACGGCGGTGGCCTCGCCATCAACGCCGCTCGCGATCGGCGAGACCTTCACGATCCAGTCCTCGGCGCTTGGCGAGCTGCGCCGCATCAACGTCTACCTCCCGGCGTCGTACGCCGACTCGTCAGGCGCCCGCTTCCCCGTCCTCTACATGCCGGACGGCGGGATCGGCGAGGACTTCTTGCACGTGGCGGGGCTGGTGCAGGTCTCGGTCGGGAACGGGACGATGCGCCCGATGGTGCTGGTGGGGATCGAGAACACGCAGCGCCGCCGCGATCTCACCGGCCCCACGCAGGTGGCCAGCGACCGGAAGATTGCGCCGACCGTCGGTGGATCCGCGGCGTTCCGCACCTTCATACGTACGGAGCTGATCCCCGAGATCGAGCGGCGCTATCGCACGACGTCGGAGCGCGCCATCATCGGGGAGTCGCTGGCGGGGCTCTTCATCGTGGAGACGCTCTTCCAGGAGCCGACGCTGTTCGGGACCTACATCGCCCTCGATCCCAGTCTCTGGTGGAATGGGGAGGCGCTGGTGACGCATGCTGCCGAGCGTTTGCGCGGCGGCGCCGGGCGGGGGAAGACGTTGTATCTCGCGAGCAGCGGGGAGCCGGAGCTGGCGCGACTGACGACGCAGCTGGCGGGCGTCCTCGGCAAGGACGCGCCGGCGACGTTGCGCTGGTCGTACGATCCGCTGCCGGGTGAGACGCACGGGACGATCTATCATCCGGCGGCGTTGCGGGCGGTGCGGCGGTGGTTGGCACCGGAGCCCGCTCGACGGTAGGCAGGAAGGTCGCGGAGACGCGCTCGGCGTTAGGCGCGATCGCCGCTTCACCCAGTGACACCCTCCATCGCGTGGCCACGCTCCGCCTCATCAACCTCGGCGTCCGCTTCCTCCTCGAACTCGCGTCGCTCGGCGCCTTCGCCTACTGGGGCGCATCGCTTCCGGCGCGCACCATGGTGCGAGGCGTCGCGGCGGTCGGCATTCCGCTCGCCGTCGCCCTCCTGTGGGGAGTCTTCATCTCGCCAAAAGCGCGCATTCCCACGGGACACGCCGGGCGGGCCGGGCTCGGATTGCTCGTCTTCCTCGCCGCGGCACTGGCACTCGCCGATCGCAGTCATCACGTGGCGGCGGTGGCCTTCGCGATCGTGGCGTTGGGGAGTTCGCTGCTGCTCTACCGCCTGCCGCAGTAGGAAGCGAATGTCAGCGCGCGAATGAAGCGCATTCTCGTCGTCGGCGCCGGTGCCATCGGGCTGGCCTGTGCGCACGCGCTGGCCAAGCGCGGGCTGCAGGTCGTCGTGGTCGACAAGGGGATGCCCGGCGACGCCTGCACCAAGGGGAACGCCGGCTGGATCGTCCCCTCGCTCTCGGCACCGATTCCGGCACCTGGAGTGACGTGGCGATCGATCAAGTGGATGCTGTCGAGCGACAGCCCGCTCTACATCGCCCCCACGGCGTTGCCGCAACTGTCGCGCTGGCTGCGGGAGTTCTGGCGGCACTGCAACGCGCGCGACTGGCGCGCCGGGCTGCACGCAGTCGCGGCGCTCAATCGCGGGACGCTTGCAGCCTTCGATGCGCTCGCGGGCGACGGAGTCGAGGTCGAGCTGCACCGCGCGGGATTGCTCTGCGTCTTTCGCGACGCAGCGTACATGGAGGAGGTGCGCGCCGAGTTTCTGGAGCTGCGCGATTACGGCTACGGCGTGCCGACGCCGATGGATGGCGAGGCGCTGCGCGCGCTCGAGCCAGCGCTCTCCGACGAAGTGACGACCGGCTTTTTCACCCCCGAGGAGTACCATGTCCGCCCGGAGTCGCTCGCCGCGGGGTACGCGGCGCAGCTGGCGCGGATGGGAGTGGAGATTCGGAGCGGCGTGCGCGTGCAGGGCGGGCGCGCGGATGCGCGATCCGTCGTGCTGGAGACCGACGTCGGGGCGATGGAGGGGGACGGACTCCTCGTGGCGGCCGGCGCGTGGAGCGGGGAGCTGCTCGCCCGTTTCGGCGTGCAGCTGCCGGTGCAGGCCGGGAAGGGGTACAGCCTAACGCTGGATGTCGCGACCCCGCCGCTGCGACGTCCGGTCTACTTCGGCGAGACGAAGATCGCCGCCACGCCGTTCGACGGGGCGATGCGCTTTGCCGGGACGATGGAACTCTCCGGGATCAACGAGCGCTTCGATGTGCGGCGGATGTGCGGTATCCGGAAGGGGATCGCGCGCTACCTGCGCGATCCGTTGCCTGCGGGGGGGAACGAGTGGGTCGGGCTGCGCCCGCTCACGCCGGACGGTCTCCCGATGATGGGGCGCGTCCCCGGGCTGGGGAACGTGTGGGTCGCGACCGGGCATGCGATGCTGGGGATCACGCTGGCCCCGGTGACGGGCGAGGCGATGGCGGCGCTGATTGCGGGCGAGCGAGGGGGAGCGTCGTTACAGCCGTTCGAGCCGGGGCGCTTCCGCCGCAGCTCGCCACCGACGGCTCACCCGCCGAGCCGCGCCACGATCTCGTCGGAGAGCCGATCCATCACGTAGAGGTATTCCGTGAGGCGCCAATGACGCCAATCGGCGGCGTGGCGTGAGGTCCACTCTTCCGCGATGTGCGCGCGGTCGTAGTCGCCGTGCTCGCCGCGAATCCAGATCTCGTCGCTGATCTCGCGTGCCTGGTCGCGCATCTCCGAGCGGGGGTGCACGGCCCCGGCGTGAGTCACCTGGTGCTTGGCCGCCAGCAGCAACGCATGCGCGTCGGCGTCCGCGCCGGCCTCGCGCTGAATCGCGTCGCGGTGGCGCTCGACGAAGGCGAGGAGGCGCTCGCCGAACGGGGCAAGGCGTCCGCTCTCCCACTCGCGATCGAGCGCCTGGCGCGCCTCGTCATTCGCGGGCTCGAATGTCGTCGGTTGTTCGTCCAACTGGTTCATGCGTCCAACGGGGGTCGATGTACTGAAGTCTCGGCTGCGTTGAGGCGGGGCGTGACGATCCGTGGTGCGTGGGACCCGCCCTACGGTGCATCGAGGACGGCAGGCGCAACGCCTGCCAAGCGGTCGATGGTCCAGCACGGTGCAACGGTTTGTGACGTTCGTAAAGAAGACCGAGGCGTCCAATGCTGGGCGGACTACCGTGGCTGACCGCGCCGTCGTCGGCCGTCTCCCTACACACATCCGGAATCCCTGACAGCGCCCGACCTCTCCCGTTCCGATCCTCGAAGTGAGGCATCAGAACAGGTCGGACCACGGTGCCTCGCTCCACCTCCGACAGCGGGCGTCACATGGCGGGTCTGGACCTTCTCTCGCTCCTCCAGCGGCACCGGCACGACCCCACGCGACTCGTGCAGATCCTGCGCGACGTCCAGGAGGCCAACGGCTGGATCTCACCAGCCCTCATCACGCAGCTCGCCGGCATGCTTGGCATTCCGCGGGCGCGTGTCGAGGGAGTCGCCTCGTTCTATTCCTTCCTCTCCATCACCCCGCAGGGCGACTATCGCGTCCTCTTCTCGGACTGCGTGGCCGACCAGTTCCGCGGGAGTCGCCAGCTGGCGGAGCGCCTCGCCCGCACGCTCGACACGGCGCTCGGCGAGGTGCGACACGATGGATGCGTGAGCGTCGACTTCACCTCGTGCACGGGGCTGTGCGAGCAGGGGCCGGCGATCCTGGTGAACGGCCGCGCGATCGCCCGCCTCACCGACGCGCGCATCGACCAGATCGCCGAGTTGATCGAGTCGCGCACGCCGCTCGCGCGCTGGCCCGCGGAGCTCTTCACCATCAGCGACGTGATCCGCCGGAAGGACCGCCTCCTCCAAACGTCGATTGCCGCCGGCGACGCGCTGCGCGCCGCGGTGGCGCGCGGGAGTGACGACACGATCACCGAGATCATGCGCTCCAAGTTGCGCGGGCGCGGAGGGGCCGGCTTCTCGGCGGGGGAGAAGTGGGCTGCGGCCAAGGCGGCGACCGGCCCCACGCGCTTCGTCGTCTGCAACGCCGACGAAGGGGAGCCCG
This sequence comes from Gemmatimonadaceae bacterium, assembly GCA_046327755.1. Lineage (GTDB taxonomy): Bacteria > Gemmatimonadota > Gemmatimonadetes > Gemmatimonadales > Gemmatimonadaceae > SCN-70-22. The sequence continues at coordinate 678,146 of JAXLXW010000002.1, read as the reverse complement.
GGACGTTCAAGGATCGCCTGATGATGGGGCCCTATCTCGACCTCGTCATCGACGGGATGTCGCTCTGCGCGTGGGCGATCGGGGCGCAGCAGGGCTTCATCTACCTGCGCGGCGAATACGTGCACCTGCAGCCGCACATCGAGGCGGCGCTTGCCGCGCGGCGGCGCGCGCACCTGCTGGGGCGCGACGTGCTCGGGCATCGCGGCTTCGACTTCGACATCGCGCTGCACATGGGGGCGGGGGCCTACGTGTGCGGCGAGGAGTCGGCGCTGCTCGAGTCGCTCGAGGGGCGGCGCGGGATCCCACGCAATCGTCCGCCGTATCCCACCACGCACGGCTACCTGCAGCAACCGACCGTCATCAACAACGTCGAGACGTTCGCGCTGTCGTCGCTCATCGCGATGCACGGGGGCGACTGGTTCACGGGAGTGGGGACCTCGCCCTCGAGCGGGACGCGCATCCACTCCGTGTCAGGCGACTGCGAGCGCCCCGGGCTGTACGAGTTCCCGTTCGGCACCAAGGTGCAGGCGGTGCTCGAGGCGTGCGGAGCGCACGACACGCAGGCGGTGCAGGTGGGGGGGCCATCGGGGACGCTGCTGGCGCCTCACGAGTTCTCGCGCCGGCTCTCGTTCGAGGACGTCCCGTCGGCTGGGGCCTTCATCGTCATCGGCCCGGGGCGCGACCTCCTCGATGTGGTCGTGAGCTTCTCGAAGTTCTTCGCGCACGAGAGCTGTGGCTTCTGCACGCCATGCCGCGTGGGGACGACGCAGCTGGCGCGCACGCTGGACCGCATCGCGCAGGGCGACGGGACGGTGCGCGACGTGCGCATCGTCGAAAGACTCGCGCACATCATGCGCGAGGGGAGCCAGTGCGGGCTGGGGCACACCGCCTGCAATCCCTTCCAGAACCTCTACGACAAGTTCCAGCCGACGATCGATCGCCGGCTCCTCTCGCTCGACTTCGCCCCGACGTTCGACGTCGACGACGCGCTCGCCGCGGCGCGCGACATCACCGGGCGCGACGACCTCCACGCGCATTTGGAGCGCTCGTGACCAACACCTTCTCGCTCGACGGGGAGGCAATTCCCTTCACCGCCGGGCAAACAGTCCTGCAAGCCGCGCTCGCGGCGGGGTCGTACATCCCGCATCTCTGCGCGCACCCCGAGTTCAAGCCGCACGGGAGCTGTCGCGTCTGCATGGTGAAGGCGAACGGACGCATCGCCGCCTCGTGCACGATGCCGGCCAAGGCGGGGCTCGCCGTCGAGAGCCAGACCGCTGAGCTCAACGAACTGCGCCGCAACATCGTGCAGCTGCTCTTTGTCGAGGGGAATCACTTCTGCCCCTCGTGCGAGAAGAGCGGCAACTGCAAGCTGCAGGCGGTGGCGTACCAGCTGGAGGTGAAGACGCTGCACTTCACGCAGCTCTTCCCCGATCGCCCGCTCGACGCCTCGCACCCCGACCTGGTCCTCGAGTTCAACCGCTGCATCCTGTGCGAGCTGTGCGTGCGGGCGTCGGCGGAGATCGATGGACGGCACGTCTTCGCGCTGGCGGGGCGGGGGATCAAGAAGCACCTGATCGTGAACGCCGAGTCGGGGAAGCTGGCCGACACGTCGATTGCGATCACCGACACCGCCGTCGCCGTCTGCCCGGTCGGGGTGATCCTCAAGCGCGGGCGCGGATTCGCCGTCCCCATCGGGGAGCGCACGTACGACCGCGCCCCTATTGACGCGCTGCAGGCGCCGGAGGCCAAGTGAACGCGCACCAACGCAAGCTGCGCGTGGCGACGGTGTCGCTGGCGGGGTGCTTCGGCTGCCACATGTCGTTCCTCGACATCGACGCCCGCCTCTTCCCGCTCCTCGATCTCGTCGAGTTCGACCGCTCGCCGCTCACGGACATCAAGCAGTGCGGCCCGTGCGACCTCGGCTTCATCGAGGGAGGGCTGTGCAACGCCGAGAACGTCACCGTCCTGCGCGAGTTCCGGCGGCAGTGCCGGGTGCTCGTAGCGGTCGGCGCCTGCGCCATCAACGGCGGGCTGCCGGCGCAGCGCAACCACCTCGACGTGCGCGACTGCCTGGCCTCGGTGTACGACGTGGTCCCCAACGATCCGGAGCTCCCGCTCCCACTGGCCCAGGTGCGCCCGATCAACGACGTGGTGCGCATCGACTACTCGCTCCCCGGCTGTCCGCCGTCGGCCGATGCCATCTGGCAGCTGCTGACCGACATCATCGCCGGTCGCACCCCGCACCTGGGGCACGGGCTTCTTCACTATGACTAGGGCATCATGACTTCGCTCGAGACGGCACGCCCCGGCGTGCCAACCCGGCGCATCGCCATAGAGCAGGTGTCGCGCGTTGAGGGACATGGCAAGGTGACGCTCCTCCTCGACGACGAGGGGCACGTCCAGCAGGCGCGCCTCCACATCGTCGAGTTCCGCGGCTTCGAGCGCTTCATCCAGGGACGCCCGTTCTGGGAGGTCCCGGTGATGGTACAGCGCCTGTGCGGGATCTGCCCGGTGAGCCACCACCTTGCCGCGTCCAAGGCGATGGACCAGGTGGTGGGCGTCGCGCAGCTCACGCCGACCGCCGACAAGGTGCGCCGGCTGATGCACTACGGGCAGATGCTGCAGTCGCACGCGCTGCACTTCTATTACCTCTCCACGCCGGACCTCCTCTTCGGCTTCGACAGTGACGTGGCGCAGCGCAACGTGGTGGGGGTGGCCCGAGCCTTCCCCGACGTGGCGATGCACGGCGTCCTGCTGCGGAAGTTTGGGCAGGAGATCATCCGCATCACCGCCGGCAAGCGGGTGCACGGGACCGGCTCGGTCCCGGGCGGGGTGAATCGCTCCGTCACGCTCTCCGAGCGCCACGCGCTGCAGGCCGAGATGCCGCAGGTCATCGTATGGGCGCTGGAAGGGCTGGAGCTCGTGAAGTCGCTGCACCGCGAGCATCGCGCGCTCTACGCCTCGTTCGGGCACTTCCGCTCCAACATCCTCTCGATGGTAGGGACGGATGGGCGGCTCGAGTTCTACGATGGTCGGCTGCGCGCGCGAGATGCGGACGGGAACATCTTCCTCGACCACGTGGAGCCGGTGGACTTCCGGCAGCACATCGCCGAGGAGGTGAAGCCGTGGACGTACATGAAGTTCCCGTACCTCACGGCGTTGGGCCCCGAGCGCGGGTGGTACAAGGTGGGACCGCTGGCGCGCGTGCAGAACTGCGACTTCATCCACACGCCGCTGGCCGAAGCGGAGCGGCAGGCGTTCCGCGCGGCACATGATGGGCAGATGGTGCACGCGCCGCTCGCCTACCACTGGGCGCGCCTCATCGAGTTGCTGCACGCCGCCGAGGTGATTGGCGAGATGCTGCGCGACGATGACTTGAGCGGCGAGGCGCTCATGGCGCGTGGCGATCGCATGGGCGAAGGGGTGGGGATCATCGAGGCGCCGCGCGGGACGCTCATCCACCACTATCGCGTGGACGATCGCGACCTCGTGACGATGTGCAACCTCATCGTATCGACGACGCACAACAACCAGGCGATGAACGAGGCGGTGCGCGCCGTGGCACGAGAGTACATCGACGGGCAGACGATCACCGAGGGATTGCTCAACCACGTCGAGGTGGCGATCCGCGCCTTCGATCCCTGCCTCTCGTGCGCGACGCATGCGCTGGGGCAGATGCCGCTGATCGTGGAGCTGCAGGACGCCGAGGGGCGTGTGGTGGACCGACGCACGCGCGACTGACGAGGGCGGGATGACGGCGCCGCTCCTCGTCTTCGGCTACGGGAACCCATCGCGCGGGGACGATGCCCTCGGACCGGAGTTCGTGCGCCGCGTCGAGCTGCGCTGCGCCGACGCGATTGCCGGCGGCACCCTGGAGGTCCTGACCGACTTCCAGCTGCAAGTCGAGCACGCGCTCGACCTGCAGGGGCGGGAGGCGGTGTACTTCGTCGACGCCACCGCGGCCCGTGATGCGCCCGGGTACGCAATACGACCGGTGACGGCGTCGAGCGGGGCGACGTTCACGACGCATGCGCAGTCCCCCGAAGCGCTGCTGCAGACGTTTGGCGACGTGGTGAAGGCGCCGCCCCCGACGGCGTTCGTGATCGCGATCCGGGGGGAGCGCTTCGAGCTGGGCGAGGCGCTGAGCGACGAGGCCGAGGAGCATCTCGAGGAGGCGATCGAGGCGTTCGTGCGGCGCATCGGGTGACCCGCGCCACGGCCCTCACGCGCTATCTTCCGCGCGTTCGAGCCACGTCCGGGATACTCTTCGGGAAACCTCGGGCCCGAGTCCGTCCGTCTGCGAGGTGAAATGGCGCGTTGCGTGCGCATCAAGTTGCGACTGGTGCTCGCCCTCCTCGTGGTGCTCGCCCACGTTGGCGCGACCGTGCGCGTGGAGGCACAACCGGCCGCGCCATCCCTGCGATCGCTCGCCGTTCGCTTGGGCTTCCCAGACACCGCGCGCCTCCTCATCCTGCACGCGGATGACCTCGGGATCACCCCCGGTGTGGATCGCGCCACGATCGCGGCGCTCGCCAGCGGGGCCGTCTCATCGGCGTCGATCATTGCGCCGTCGCCGAGCCTAACGACCACCGCCCGTGCCCTGGCGCGTGCGGGGCAGTTCGACCTCGGCGTTCACCTCACGCTCACCAGCGAGACGGCGTTCATGCGACGCCGGCCGAGCGCGGCGGCGGGGCGCGTGCCGAGCCTGGTCGATGGCGAGGGGGTGTTCCCCGTCATTATCTCGCCGGCGGCGCAACCGGACGAGATCGAGCGCGAGCTCGAGGCACAGATCGATGCCGTGCGCGCGGCCGGCATCAACATCACGCATCTCGACTCGCACCAGTTCATCCTGTACACGAGCGGGGAGGCGGTCTTCGAGGCATTCCGTCGCGTGGCGCGCCGTGCGTGCCTCCCGATGCTCGTACCGCGAGGCCTCATGTCGCAGGCACCCTACCTGCGCGCAGCGATCGAAGACGGACAGGTGCTCGTCAACGACGTCGTGTCGATCGATCCGTCGGTCCCCCCGGCCGAGTGGACCGCGTTCTATGAACGGACGGTAAAGGGGCTCGCCCCCGGGCTCGCGGAGCTCATCGTGCACCTCGGCGAGGACACGCCGGACGAGCGCGCCGCCTTTCGCGGGCTCGCCGGCTGGGGGGCCGACTGGCGGGAGCGAGACCGCCAGGTGATCGCTTCGCCGGCGTTTCGGGCGCTGTTGGAGCGCGAGGGGATACGGGTGGTGACCTGGGGCGAGGTGGCGCGCGTGGCGGGGCCTTGCGTGAAGCGTTAGGCTTTTCCCGGGCGTGTCTTCATCCCTCACCTCCGGGTGTCTCCCCGTGAACCGATCCCAACGCGAGCGCATGCTCGCCGGTGCCCCCTACAACTCGCGTGACCCGGAGCTGCTCGCGCTCGCGCATCGGGCACGCGCGCTCCTCACGCGTTTCGCCGCGCTCCCCTCGACCGACACGTCGGGGCGTTTCGGCGTCCTCGGCGAACTCTTCGCCGAGGTTGGCGATGGCGTCTGGATCGAGCCGCCGTTCTTCTGCGACTACGGCGCGCACGTCTCGATCGGGGCGGGGACGTTCGTGAACGTGAACTGCGTCTTCCTCGATTCCGCCACGATCCGCATCGGTGCCGACGTCCTCATCGGCCCGGCGGTGCAGCTTCTCACGGTGACGCATCCGCTCGCGGCGGCGGAACGGATCGTCCCGGTCGAGGAGCGCCGGGCTGGGGTGGCGCCGTACCGCACTCACGCTCGTCCGATCGTGATCGGCGATGGCGCGTGGCTCGGTGCGGGGACTCTCGTCCTTCCCGGCGTCACGATCGGCGCACGCGCCGTCATCGCTGCGGGGAGCATCGTCACGAGCGATATTCCCGCCGACTCCCTCGCGCTCGGGCAACCGTGCCGCGTGCAGCGCTCGCTGTAGGACGGATGCGCCGGAGGTATCTTGCCACGGGCACACCGCTTCGCCTCCATGCCGCGCACCGATGAGCGACGTCACGACCTCCCAGCGTTTGTCCCTCGCCATCGGCGCGGCGGAACCGCGCCTGCGCGCGATCTCCGACGCGCAAGCGAGCATTCGCCCCGCCCCAGGCAAGTGGTCGCCCAAGGAGATCCTCGGGCATCTCGTCGACTCGGCGAGCAACAATCACCAGCGCTTCGTGCGCGCGACATGGCAGCCCCACCTGGTCTTCGACGGCTACGCGCAGGATGGGTGGGTGGAGCTGCAACGCTACCAGGACGCGTCATGGGATGAACTCATCACGCTGTGGGCGTCGTTCAACCGACACCTGTCGCGCGTGATGGCGTCCGTGCCGGAAGACGTGCGCACCAAGGTGCACGCGGAGCACAACCTCGACCGCGTGGCCTTTCGGGCGCCGGCAACGCCACAGGATGCGACGCTCGCCTACTTCATGGCCGACTACGTGGACCACCTCGAGCATCACCTGCGGCAGGTCCTCGGGTCAGCGTGGGGGCGTTAGGCAAGCGAGCGCACCGCGCGCGCTTCGTGGCGCTCGCCCTGGGGACGATCGCCGTGGGCCTCGCCGTGCACCTGAAAGGGGGGGCGCTCGGTGCCGACGTGCGCGACGTGCTCGGTGATGCGCTGTGGGCGATGATGATCGCCTGGTGGGTTGGCGCGCTGGTGCCTGACGTCCGGCGCGCGACGCGTGGGGCCGTGGCGTACGTGATCTGCGTGTGCGTGGAGGTGAGCCAGCGATATCACACGCCGGCGCTCGACGCGCTGCGCGGGACGCGGCTCGGCCACCTGGTGCTGGGAAGCGGCTTCGACTGGCGAGATCTCGTCGCGTACGCGGTGGGGGTGGCGGCGGCGATGCTGCTGGAACAGACGGTCATCCCGAAGCGGGAGGCGGCATGACATGCGCCGCTGAGATGCGATGACGCGCCCCGAAATCTCCGGCATCGCGCCGTGCTTCATCGTGTCCAACGTCCCGGCGTCGCTGGCGTTCTATCGCGACCGATTGGGCTTCGAGATCACGTTCCGCGGGCCGAGCCCGGACGATGAGTTCTTCGGCATCGTTCGGCGCGCGGGGGCGATGATCATGTTGAAGGCACTCGGCGCGATCGTGAACGGCGAGGAGCGGCGCGTGGCGCCGGTGCCCAACTTCAGGCGCCATCCCGCGTTCAGCTGGGACGCGTACATCGACGTCGCGGATCCCGATGCGCTAGCGGCGGAGTTCGCCGGGCGCGGGGTGGCCTTCGCCGTGCCGATCGGCGAGGGCGGCGACGACGGGCTGCGCGGATTCATGGTGGAGGATCTCGACGGGTACGGATTGTTCTTCGGCTGCGTGCGCGCGTGAGGAGGCGCGTGTGAGGGTGCGCGCGTAGTTTGTGTGTCGGCCCGCGCTTGCGCGCACCTCAGGGCCTTGGTCCCGTCGAGCTCCCCCTCTGACTCGCCACGCCATGGAGAAGCACCGGATCTATACGATGTCGTTCGCGGGAGTGTACCCGCACTACATCCAAAAGGCAGAAAAGAAGGGACGTACGAAGGCTGAAGTCGACGCCGTGATCTGCTGGCTCACGGGCTACACGCCCAAGGCGCTGGCGAAGCAGATCGAGCAGCGCACGAACTTCGAGGACTTCTTCGACCAGGCGCCGGCGCTGCACCCGAATGCCGGCAAGATCACCGGCGTCATCTGCGGTGTGCGCATCGAGGAGATCGAGGATCCGCTGATGAAGAAGGTCCGTTATCTCGACAAGCTCGTGGACGAGCTGGCAAAAGGGCGGCCGATGGAGAAGATCCTCCGCACGTAGGGCTCGGCGTACCGTTGCTGCCGGACGGTAGGGCGTCGCCAAAGCGGCGCGTTGTAACTCGCGGAGGGGGGCCGCCGTAGGGCGGAGCATGACCCCTCTCTCCCGGGCATTCGCTGTGGCACTGGTGACGGTCGCGAGCGCGTCGTGTACGCGCGCGCATCCCCGAGCTCCTCGCTGGCTGTGCGCTCGGATGACATCGTGGCCGCGCGCCAACTCTTCGCGCGCTTCGACTCGTTGCGGCAGGCGCAGCGAATCCCGGGGCTCGCCGCGGTCGTGCTCCGTGATACGACCGTCATCCTCACGCGCGGCTTCGGCCTTGCCGATGTGGAGCGTCAGGTGGCGGTGACGCCCGAGACGCCGTTCAACATCGCCTCGGTGGCCAAGCCGATCTCCGCGGTCGTGGCGCTCCGCCTGGTGCAGGATGGGGTGCTCGACCTCGATCGCCCGATGCGGCGCTACCGGGACTTCCCGGAGTTCTGCACGGCGGCGCGCGGTGACGGCGGGGTCTTCTTCAGCGATTACGCGTGCGAGGATGATCGCCTGACGCTACGTCACGTGCTGTCGATGACCGCCAACGGCGTAGCGGGGACGCGCTTCTGGTACAACCCGCCCTCGTACTCGTGGGCCTCGCGCCCGATGGCCGAGGTGTCCGGACGTCCGTTCTCCACGCTTGTCGACTCGCTGGTGTTGCGCCCGGCGGGGATGCGCAACGCGGCGCGCCTGCATCGGCGCCTCGCACTGCCGCCGGCGATCGAGGCGGCACTGGCCACGCCGTATCACCACGACTCCGCAGGACGCCTGGTGCGCAGCAACCCGCCCTCGCTGCAGGGCGATGGTGCAGCTGGCGGGGTGATCGCGAGCGCGATGGACCTGGCGCGCTTCGACGTCGCCCTCTCGAACGACCGCCTGCTCACATCGGCGCTGCGTGCGCAGCTCTGGACGCCGGCGCGCACGCCGGCCGGCGTGTCGCTCCCGTATGGGCTGGGCTGGTTCCTGGCCACGCGCGAGGGGCGGTCCGTCGCCTGGCATACGGGGCTCTGGGAAGGGCGCTACTCGGCGCTCTATCTCAAGGTGCTGGGAGCGACGCCCGCGGATCGGCTGACGTTGGTCCTCCTCGCCAATAGCGATGGGCTCCAATGGGAGTCGCGCCTCGACGAAGCGGCGATCGAGCGGTCGCCGTTCGCGAGGGCGTTCCTCGAGGCGTTTCCGCGGCGCGCTCGCTGAGCACGACTCAGATCGTCGGCAGCACCTGCTGGATGTGCTGCGCAAAGGCGCTGACCACCGCCGAGGGCTGCTTGCTGTCGACCATCACCCCGATTCCAACGCCCGGCAGCGGAGGAAGCCCGCTTTCGGATGAGAGGACGCGCAGGTCGTCAGGGACCGCGGTGCGCGTGAGGACGGCGATCGCCTGGCCCGAGCGCACGACTGCGGTGAGCCCCGCCAGGCTCGCGCTGGCGTACGCCACTCGATAGGCACGCCCGGCGGCGTCGAGGCTGCGGCGTGCGGCGCGGTGATCGAGCGTGTCGGGATCGGTGAGGGCGAGGCGCAGCGGCTTGCGATGCGCTGCGTTTGAGCCGTCGGCGCCGACCCAGACCAGTGGCTCGCGCCGGATGATCGTGCGCCCCCTCTCGTGCTCGGCGAACGACGTCAACGCGAGGTCGAGGGCGTGGCGATCCAGCTGCTCCAGCAGCCGTGGCGTGTGCGCGCAGTGGACCTCCACGTGCACCTTGGGATGCACGCGCGCGAAGCCCCGCAGCAGGTGTGGGAGAAAGCGCACGGCATAGTCATCCGGACAGCCAAACCGAATGGTGCCAGAGAGGCCGCGCCCCGACAGCTCGGCGAGTGCTTCGTCGTGGTACTGGAGGATGCGGTGCGCGTGGGCGAGGAGGCGTGTCCCCTGAGCGGTGAGGTGGACGCCGCGCCCGGTCCGTTCGAGCAGCGGATGGTCGACGATGCGCTCCAGGCGTTGCACCTGCAGGCTGATGGCGGCCTGCGTGCGCCCGATGCGGGTGGCGGCGCGGCTCAGCGCCCCCATCTCGGCGATGACGACGAAGGTGCGCAGGAGATCGATGTCGAGGGTGTCGCTCATGGCATAGCGGTCGCTTATAGCTCCGATAAGAACTATTAGCCCTGCTTGAGATTCGCCATCCCTGCGCTAGCGTGCTGCGCACCCCGAGCCCGAGGCCTCCCGTGTCCCGAAATGCCGATCCCGCCTTCTGGCGCGATGCACGCGCGCACCTGATCCGCTATGGCGGACGCTTCGAGCCGCTGATCATCGAGCGCGCCGAGGGGAGCTTCGTCTACGACGCCGACGGGCGGGCGATCCTCGACTTCACGTCGGGGCAGATGAGTTCACTCCTCGGGCACGGGCACCCCGAGGTCGCCGCGGTCGTCGCCGACTACGCGCATCGCCTCGACCATCTCTTCAGCGGGATGCTCTCGCGCTCCGTCGTCGACCTGGCGCGCGGTTTGGCCGAGGTGACGCCGGAGGGGCTGGATCGCGTCCTGCTGCTCAGCACCGGGGGCGAGTCGAACGAGGCGGCGATCAAGCTGGCGAAGCTTTACACCGGTGGTCATGAGATCGTCGGCTTCGCGCAGTCTTGGCACGGGATGACGGGAGGGGCGTCTGCGGCGACGTACTCGGCGGGGCGCAAGGGATACGGCCCGGCGGCGGTGGGGTCACTGGCGATCCCCGCGCCTAACGCCTATCGCCCGGCCTTCGAGCGCGGCGGTGTGGCCGACTGGCGCGGGGAGCTCGACTACGGCTTCGACCTCATCGATCGCCAGTCGAGCGGAAACCTCGCCGCCTTCATCGCCGAGCCGATCCTGAGTTCGGGGGGACTGCTCGAGCTTCCGGAGGGTTACCTCGTCGCTCTCAAGCAGAAGTGCGAGGAGCGCGGGATGCTCCTCATCCTGGACGAGGCGCAGACGGGGATGGGGCGCACCGGACACCTCTTCGCCTTCGAGCGCGACGGCGTTACCCCCGACATCCTCACCCTCTCCAAGACACTCGGCGCCGGGCTCCCGCTCTCGGCGGTGATGTGCTCGGCCGAGGTCGAGGAGCGCTGTCACCAACGCGGCTTCCTCTTCTACACGACGCACGTCTCCGATCCGCTTCCGGCGGCGGTAGGGCTCAAGGTGCTGGAGGTCGTGCAGCGCGACGGGCTCACGGCGCGCGCGCGCTCGATGGGCGAACGGCTCGAGCGCGGGCTGCGCGCACTGCAGGAGCGCCACGAGTGCATCGGCGACGTGCGCGGGCGCGGGCTCCTGCGCGGGGTGGAGATCGTGGCCGATCGCGTGACCAAGGCGCCGGCGTCCGAACTCGGCGCATCCATCACGCGCGCCTGCATGGCGCTCGGGCTGAGCATGAACATCGTGCAGCTGCCGGGAATGGGCGGCGTCTTCCGCATCGCCCCCCCGCTCACCGTGAGCGCGGGCGAGATCGACCTCGGCGTCGAGCTCCTCGGCAAGGCCATCGCCAGCGTCACGGGCTGACCGCGCATGTCGCACTCGTCAGACCTCTGCGTAACTCTGCGCTCTCTGCGGTGAAAAAACCCGCGCCCCGATCCCGGGCGTGCGACAAGGTCTTCACCGCAGAGAACGCAGAGGTCGCAGAGTCGAGCACCTGCTGTTGCTTCAGTTCACGCGAGCACCCCTCACAGTAGAACAGGTCATCGTGCAGCTCATCGTCGAGAATCTTCGCAAGACGTATCCCAACGGCGTGCGTGCGCTCGACGGGATTTCCCTAACCGTCGGGGCCGGGATGTTCGGGTTGCTGGGGCCTAACGGTGCCGGCAAGTCGACGCTCATGCGCACGCTCGCGACGTTGCAGCTCCCGGACAGCGGGACGATCCAGTTCGGGGGGATCGACGTGCTCAAGCAGCCGGACGAGCTCCGGCGCATCCTCGGGTACCTCCCGCAGGAGTTCGGGCTCTACCCGCAGCTCTCCGCCGAGGTGACGCTCGATCACTTTGCGGCGCTCAAGGGGGTGCTGGACAGCCGCCAGCGGAAGACGCTTGTCACCGACCTGCTGCAGCAGACCAACCTGTACGATGCGCGCAAGAAGGCTGTCGGGTCGCTCTCGGGCGGCATGAAGCAGCGGCTGGGGATCGCCATCGCGCTTGCGGGTTCTCCCAAGCTGCTCATCGTCGATGAGCCGACCTCGGGACTCGATCCCACCGAGCGGCATCGCTTCCTCAACCTGCTGGCCGAGATCGGGCAGGAGATCGTCGTTCTGTTGTCGACGCACATCGTCGAGGACGTGCGCGAGCTCTGCCAGGCGATCGCCATCGTCGACAAGGGGCGCGTCGTCCTCTCGGGCGATCCGCGCCACATCGTCGATACGCTGCGCGGCAAGCTGTGGCGGCGGCAAGTGGAGAAACGCGAACTCCCCTCGCTGCAGGCGGCGCATCGCGTCATCTCCACGCAGCTGCTGGCTGGTGTCCCGGTGGTGCACGTCTACGCCGACACGCCGCCGGCGGGCTTCGAGCCGCTCGAGCCCGACCTCGAGGACGTGTACTTCTACCACCTCGCTTACGGCACGCGGAGCGCGGCGGCATGAGGATGTTCGGAGCCATCTACCGCTTCGAGCTGCGCTACCACCTCACGCGCCCGATCACCTGGCTCTACTTCGTGCTCTTCCTGGCGGGGGCGTTTGCCTTCGTCTCGACGGACACGATCGCCATTGCCGGGGGCTCCGGCCTCGTGATGCGAAACGCGCCGGTGGTCATCGTGCGCACGATGCTCCTCATCGTCGTGCTCGGGCAGATCGTCGTGTCGGGGCTCGTGGGGAGCTCGATGTTACGCGACTACCAGTACCGCACGCACGAGTTGGTCTTCACCACGCCGATCTCGCGCTTCGCCTACCTTGGCGGGCGCTTCCTCGGCGCCTTCACGGTGATGGTCATCGTGCACGCCGGGATGGTGCTGGGGATGGCGGCGGGGAATGCCATGCCGTGGCTCGACCAGGCGCGCCTCCTCCCGCTCGACGTTGCCAGCTACATCATCCCCTTCTTCACGCTGGTCGTCCCGGCCGTCCTCGTCATCTCGGCGATCTTCATGGCCGTCGGCGCGCTCACGCGCAGTGCCTTCGCCATCCATACGCAGGGGATCGTCCTCCTCATTGGCTGGAGCATTGCGCAGTCGCTGATCGGGAAGATCGACAACAAGACGATTGCCGCCCTCCTCGACCCGGTCGGGCTCACGGCGCTCGGGCTCACGACGCGTTATTGGTCGGTCGCCGAGCAGAATACGCGGGCGGTGACGTTAGGTGGCGTCCTGCTCGCCAATCGCCTGTTGTGGACCGTCGCGGGGCTCGCCCTCGCGGGGCTGACCGTGGCACTCTTCCGCTTCCGAAGCGCTCCGCCGTCCATGGGGCGCAAGCGTCCCCTGGTGGAGGATGCGGCGCCGAGCGTGCAGGGGACGAAGGCACCCTCGCTCACCGTGGCGACGCAGACCGTCGGCTGGCGGCCGTGGTGGGTGCAGTTCTCCTCCACCGTGCGCATGTCGTTCCGGAGCATCGTGCGACAGCTCCCGTTTGCCGTGATCGTCGTCGTCGGGCTGATCAACCTCGGCATCGCCGCGACGTATGCGGAGGTCGTCTTTGGCCAGATGGCGTGGCCGGTGACGTACACCGTGGTGGAGGTGATCAACGCGCAGTTCGCGCTCTTCTTCATGGTGCTGATCGCCCTCTTTGCCGGGGAGCTGGTGTGGCGCGAGCGCGAGCTCAACACCGACCAGATCGTCGACGCGCTCCCCGGGCAGACGAGCGCGACGATGCTCGGCAAGGTGGTCGGCCTCGTGGCGGTGGAGGCGTCGCTGCTCGTGATGCTCGCCGTCACGGGGATGCTGTACCAGCTGGCGGTTGGCTACACGCACCTGGAGCCGTGGCTGTACGTGACGTACCTCTTCGGCACCGTGTTCCCCGGGCTTGTGCAGCTGACGGCGCTGGCGGTCCTCATCCACGTCGTCGCCAACCAGAAATACCTCGGGCACGCGCTCGTCATCTTCGCGTATACCATGCGCAAGCTGGCGCCGACGATGGGGCTCGAGCACCCGCTGGTGCGCTACGCCGAGACGGGGCCACTGCGCTATTCGGACATGAATGGGTATGGCCCGTACGTCCCCGGGCTCATCTGGACGGCGCTGTACTGGACGGCGGTGGCGGTGCTCTTCTGCGTGGTGGCCTATCTCGTCTGGGTGCGCGGGACGGAGCCCACGTGGGCGGTGCGCCGGCGCGCGGCGGGGCAGCGGTGGCGCGGGGCGACGAAGGGGGTCGCGGTCACAGCGTTAGGCGCGGGGGCGGTCGCCTTCGGCGTCCTGTTCCACAACACCAATCGCGTCAACCACTGGAAGAGCAGCACGACCGTCCGGCATGAGAAGGCGGCCTACGAGAAGACGTACAAGCCGCTGGAGCGCCTGGCGCAGCCGCGCCTCATCGACGCCGACGTGCGCGCTGACCTCGTCCCCGAGCGCCTCTCGTTCGGGGTGAGCGGGACCTACACCTTCGTCAACAACCACGCCGCGCCGATCGACTCGCTCCTCGTCGTGATCCTCAACCGCGACGTGCAGGTCGACACGCTGGCGTGGGGGCGCCCGGCGCGGACGCTGGTCGACGATGCGTCGCAGAACGTGCGCCTCTACCGGCTCGACACCCCGCTCGCCCCCAACGACACCATCACGCTCCGCTATCGCGGGCACTACGACTGGCGCGGCTTTCCCGCCGGGGGGCCGGACACCACGGCGGTCTCGATCACCACGCGCAATGCGATCGCCGCCAACGGGAGCTTCGTGAGCTACGAGTACTTCCCCTTCCTCGGCTACCTCTCCTGGCGCGAACTGGAGTCGGACAACGCGCGCCGCAAGGAAGGACTGGCGCCGCGCGTGCGGGCCCCGCTGCTGGAGGATGAGTCGGCGCGCGACAAGACGTACCTCGGGATCAGCGCCGACTGGATCACCTTCCACGCCACGGTGAGCACGGCGCCGGACCAGATCGCGATCGCTCCGGGGGAACTCGTGCGCGAATACCGGGAGAACGGGCGCCGGGTGTTCGAGTATCGGGCGCCGGACAAGATGCTCGCCTTCTACACCGTCCTCTCCGGACGCTACGAGGTGAAGCACGACACGTGGAACGGGATGCCGCTCGACATCTACTACCACAAGGGGCACGCGTTCAACCTCGACCGGATGGTCGCGTCCATGCAGGCGGCGCTGCAGGACTACTCGACGCGCTACTCGCCGTTCCAGTTCCGGCAGTTCCGCATCGTCGAGTTCCCCCGCTATTCGCAGTTTGCGCAGGCGTACCCGGCGACGATCCCCTTCTCGGAGAACATCGGCTTCATCCTGCGCGCCGGGACGTCGGCCGACGACATCGATACGCCGTTCTACGTGACGGCGCACGAGCTCGCGCACCAGTGGTGGTTCCACCAGGTGGTCGGCGCCAACGTGCAGGGGGCGACGATGCTC
This sequence comes from Gemmatimonadaceae bacterium, assembly GCA_046327755.1. GTDB lineage: Bacteria > Gemmatimonadota > Gemmatimonadetes > Gemmatimonadales > Gemmatimonadaceae > SCN-70-22. Next base: position 662,911 of record JAXLXW010000002.1, on the reverse strand, counting down.
TCGGAGTCGCTGGCGAACTACTCGGCGATCCTGGTGATGGAGAAGACGTACGGCGCGGGGAACATCCGGAAGTTCCTGCGGCAGCAGCTCGACCAGTATCTCGCGGGTCGCGGGCGCGAGTCGAAGGCGGAGCGTCCGCTGATGCGGGTGGAGAACCAGATGTACATCCACTACAACAAGGGATCGCTCGCCTTCTATGCCTTGCGCGACTTGATCGGCGACGCGGCGATGAACCGTGCGCTCTCGCGCTTTGTCACGGAGAAGGGGATGAAGGGGGCGCCGTTCCCGACCAGCGCGGACCTGATGGGGTACCTGCAGGCGGAGACGCCGGACTCGCTGCGTTACGCGCTCGACGACCTGTTCCGCACCATCACGTTGTGGGACAACGAGGCGGAAGATGGGACCGTGACGAAGCGTGCCGACGGAAGCTACGACGTGGCGATCAAGCTGCGTGCGTCGAAGCTCCGCGCCGACTCGCTCGGCAACGAGCGTCCTGTCCCGATGGCGGACTACGTCGACATCGGCGTCTTCGGGGGGCCGGACTCCACGTCGGCGCTCGGGAAGCCGTTGTACCTGGCGAAGCACCGGTTGAGCGCGGGGGACACGACGCTGCATGTCATCGTACGCGAGCCACCGAAGAGCGTCGGGGTCGACCCGTTCAACAAGCTCATCGACCGCGACCCCAAGGACAACGTGATGTCGGTGAAGGCGCCGTAGCGCGCACGGCGTCGATTGCGCGAGGTGCGCGACGTTCCGCAGATTCAGGCGCCCCGTTCGATTGCCGCCCCTCGCCGCGAGGTCATGCCATGACACGCTCCCAGCACCAGGCGCTCCTCGCCACCCTCGAAGCGCGCTTTGAAAGGCATCCGGCCCGCCACGCGGGCGTCACCTGGGCGCAGGTGCACGCGCGGCTCGAGGCATCGCCCGAGCAGCTGCGCGCGCTCGAGGCGATGGAGGAGAGCGGGGGGGAGCCCGATGTCGTCGGCGTCGACGGGGCGACGGGCGCCATCGTCTTCATGGACTGCTCGGCGGAGAGCCCCGAGGGGCGTCGCTCGCTGTGCTACGATCGCGCCGCGCTCGACGCCCGCAAGGAGGCCAAGCCATCGGGATCGGCGAAGGAGATGGCGGCGACGATGGGGATCGCCCTGCTCACCGAGCAGGAGTACCGGACGCTGCAGACGTTAGGCGAGTTCGACCGCAAGACGTCGAGCTGGGTGGAGACGCCGCCGGCGATCCGGAAGCTCGGCGGCGCCGTGTTCTGCGACCGGCGCTACGACCACGTCTTCCTCTATCACAACGGGGCGCAGTCGTACTACGCGGCGCGGGGGTTTCGGGGGGTGTTGCGGGTGTAGCGATGCGCGTCGATCGGCGCATGAGCGGTCCGGCGCGTCACGCGGCACATCGTGTTGGAACTCGTGGTCGCTGCGGCGGTAGGCAGGTCGTGGTTCCCTTGCGCAAGCGCAGTGTCCCTCCGACTTCCCAACGCTCATGACAACAGGTGGCGAGGTGCCGTCCCGGCGCGGTTTCGTGAAGCACGTAGGGCGCGTGGCGTCGGCGGCGGCAGTGGCCGGCGCGCTCGCGCCTGGCATCGCGAGCGCCGGAGAGCCCGCGGCTGCCTCGATGCCCACGGTGACGGGGCCCTGGGACATGAGCTGGCTCGCGCGCCTAACGTCGGCGACCGATCGCGCGGTGTTCGACTGGCCCACGCTGGGCAACCCCGCCGATCCCATCGTGCTGGAACTCGCCGAGCGGTATCTGGCGAACTGTGCGGCGGTGTACGGTTCGCAGCGCTACGAGGCGCGGATCGTCCTCAACATCCGGACGCAGGCCGTCGCGGCCGCACTCAACGATGCCATGTGGCAGCGCTACTCGCTCGGGGTGGAGTACAAGACCGACGACCCGACGACCGGCCAGCCGGCGGTGCGCAACCCGTTCTGGCACCAAGCGCCGGATCCCGTGCCGGGCATTTCGCTGCCGAGCCTCGGTTCACTGCAGGCGGGCGGTGCGATCATCCTCGTCTGCGACTTCGCCCTCACGAACCTCTCGAGGCGGTTGGCGCCCAAGGTGGGCGTCTCGCCGGAACTCGTGCACGAAACGTTGCGTGGGCAGCTGGTCCCAGGCGCGTACGCGATGCCGTCCGGGATCTTCGGTCTCGCGCGGGCGCAGAACGCCGGGTGCGCCCTCGTGCACATCTAGCGCGCGCCGTTGGCGGCGAGTGGGGAAGGAGTGCGAGCCTAACCGCGCGCGACCGTCCGCTCGACGTAGAGCGCGATGCCGTCCAGCACGCGTTGCAGCCCGAAGTCGAACGACTCCTCCATCGTCTGCGGGTGCCCTTCGGTGTTGGCGGTGATGATCGAGGCGAAGGTGGTGAAGCGCGGGTCGCCGATGGAGCGACCCAGGTCGGCGCCGACCGCCGCCGCCCATGCGAGTTCCGACGTGCCGCGCGCCCGCGCGCGCGCGAGCGAGATCGACGTGTCGGATGCACCTCGCGTGTAGCCATCGACCACGCTGATCATCTGGCCGATGTCGACGCCCGAGAGTCCGGAGCGCGCCAGCGCCCGGGCCAGCGCCTCGAGCCACGACAGCCAGTTGGGGCCGTGCGGGGCGGCGACGAAGGGGAGCTCGGCCAGCCACGGACGGGAAATCAGCATGGCGCGCTTGGCGTGTGACCAGCGCGCCACCGCGGTTCGCCAGTCGCCGTAGGGCTCCGCCATCGCCGGCGGGAGCCCCATCCCCGTGTCGATGATCGCGTCGTACAGCGCTTCCTTGTTGGGGAAGTAGCGGTAGATGGCCATGGTCGTGAGCCCCAGGCGCGATGCCACGGCATTCATCGTCACCGCCCCCAGCCCCTCGGCGTCAGCGATCTGCATTGCGGCGAGCACGACCTCCTCGGGGGTGAAGGCGGCGCGTGGGCCGCGCGTCCCCTTCGAGCGGTCTTCCCAGAGCAGCTGGCTGCGCCGGCGCAGTTCCGGATCGACGCGCCGCGACGCCTCCATCACGTCGTCGTGCGTGACAGGGCGATCGTCCGCCGGGCGGGGCGCCGCCGCCGTCGGTGCCGTCCTGGTTCGTGATGCGGGAGCCTTCTTCCGTTGGGCCATGCGAAACCGAAGGTGACTGTTGACAAGATTGAAACTGTGTATATCATACACTCGTACTGTGTACGTAATACACTAATCAATCCTCGGCGCCGGAACAAGGCGCCGTCCCCTCCCCCTCAGAGGATCCGACCATGTCACGTCTCCCCTCGCTCGCCAGCAACGCGTTGCGCTCCGCCGCCATCTCTCGCTCGGTCACCGCTGCTCGCGCTGCCACCGCTGCTCGGGCCGTCACCGCTCGTCGCTCGGCCGCCGCCGCTGCCTTCGCCGCTGCGCTCGTCCTGGTCGCCACGGTCTCCGCGCCGGCCACGGCGCAGTCGGCGCCGTCGCTCCCCACGCTCCCCGCCGCGCCGAGCGCACCGCCGGCCCCGGCGTCCATGCTGCGCACGTCCGGCTTCGAGTTCCGCGTTCCGGGCGGCGCACTGGTCGGCACCGGGACGCAGCGCGACCTGATGAAGGATGCGCAGGTCACCGCCGCGCAGCTCTCGTGGTCGATCTCGCCGCGCCTCGCCGTGACCGGGACGCTCGCGTGGGGGCGCTCACGCGACGTCGCCGCCATCGGCACGCCAAGACTCGACGTCTACATGTACGACCTCGGCGTGGAGCTGCGATCGGCCGAGCGGTGGGTGAGCCAGTCGGTGTCGCTGCGGAGCTTCGCAGGAGTCGGCGCCGGGGCGCGCAGCTACAACTCGCGGGCGACCGGCGTCGACGCGACGAGCCACGCCGCCGGATACGCCGCCGTGGGCGGGGAGCTCGGGATGCGCCGCGTGGGCGTGCGGCTCGAGGTGCGTGACTACGCGACCGGGATGCGGCAGGGCGCCAGCGTCGGCGGGAAGGGAGCCGGGAACGACCTCGTGGTGATGGCGTCGCTGCGCCTGAATCGGCGCGCGTCGGCGGCCCGTCAGTAACGCGAACAGCGCTCCATGAGGATGACTGCCATGCCATCGACCAAGCGAGACTGGCTGATCCCCGCGTCGCTCATCGTGCTCAGCCTGGTGCCGGCGATCGCCGGCACCGGGCGGATGCTGCAGCTGACGGATGCGGCGAACGCCACGCCAGAGAACGCGCGCTTCTTCGCGATGCCGGTCCCCGTGCTGCTGCACATTCCATCGGTGATCCTGTATTCGATGCTTGGGGCGCTGCAGTTCTCCCCCGGCTTCCGGCGGCAGAATCGTCGCTGGCACAAGGTGGCGGGGCGCGTCCTCCTCCCCAGTGCGCTGCTGGTGGCGGTCTCGGGGCTGTGGATGACGCTGGCGTATCCGTGGCCGGCGGGAGACGGCGTGGGCGTGTACGTCGAGCGACTGATGGTCGGGAGCTGGATGCTGCTCGCGATCGTCGCCGGCACCGACGCCATTCGCCGGCGGAAGTACGTCGAGCACGGGGAGTGGATGATCCGTGCGTACGCGATCGGGATGGGGGCGGGGACGCAGGTGCTCACGCACCTGCCGTGGTTCATCCTCGTCGATCGAGCGCCCGGCGAGCTGCCGCGGACGGTGATGATGGGGCTCGCCTGGATGATCAACGCCGTGTTCGCGGAGTGGGTCATCCGCCGCCAGCGTATCGACAGTGCCGCCGCGACGCGTAGAATCGGGGGGCGGCGACGCGACCCAAGGGTCGTCCGCGCGCCCGCTCTCCCATCTCGCGACGTCCATGCGCCCGATTCGCTTCGCCCGCTCGCTCGCATCTAGTCTCCTGTTGGTCTCGATCTGCGCGCTCACGTCGCACCCGCTGAGCGCGCAGCCCAAGCCCCCGACCGTGGACGACCTGCTCAACCTGGAGTCGGTGGGTGGCGCGCAGCTCTCGCCGGACGGGCGCTGGGTCGCGTACACGGTGACGTCGACCGACTGGAAGGGGGACGCCTTCGTCTCGCAGCTCTGGGTGGCGGATGTTGGAGGCGGTGCCCGCCGACAGCTGACGCGCGATCCCAAGGGGGTGAGCGCGGTCCAGTGGTCGCCGGATGGCGCCTGGCTCACCTTCCTCAGTCCTCGCGACGAGGGGAAGGTGCAGCTCTTCGCCCTGCGGCTGGACGGGGGCGAGCCGTTGCGCCTGACGAGCAACGAGCGAGGCGTGGGGAGCTATCGCTGGTCACCGCGCGGGAAGGCGATCGCCTTCACGACCGTCGGCGATGACGGGAAGGGGGCCAAGGAGCGACTGGAGAAGTACGGCGCCTTCGAAGTGGTCCACCGCGACTACGCCTACTCGCACCTGTACACGATCGACGTCGCCGAGGCGCTGGCCAAGCCGCAGCCCGGGCGCGCACGCACGTCAGGGACCAACTACACCGTGCAGTCGTTCGCCTGGTCGCCTGACGAGACGCAGATCGCCTTCTCGGCGACGATCAACCCCGACCTCATCCAGGGGAAGACCGCCGATCTCTACGTCGTGACGCTGGGCACCGCGCCGGCCGGCGGGGATGTGGTGCGGACGCTGGTGCGGCAGCCGGGCCCTGACAACGCGCCGGTGTGGTCGCCGGACGGGACGCAGATCGCCTTCTCCAGCACGATGGGGAACGAGCGGTACTTCGCGTCGAACAGTCGTATCGCCGTGGTGCCGGCCGCTGGCGGGACGCCGGTGTCGCTGAGCGATGCCTTCGACGAAAACCCGAACCTCATCGACTGGCGTGGCGGCGCGATCTGGTTCTCGGGAGCGCAACGCACGGCGAGTCACCTCTTCAAGCTCGACCCGACGACGAAGCGCATCACGCGCGTCTCCGGGCCCGACGGGGTGATGGTCGGTGGCGGCTCGCTCAACGCCGACGCGTCGAACGTCGCGTTCTCGCTCAGTTCACCGACCGCGCTCCCCGAGATTGCCGTAAGCCCGGTCGCGTCGTGGGCGCCGCGCGTGCTGACCGATGCCACTCGGCAGCTGCAATCGCTGCAGGTGGCATCGCGCGAAGTGATCTCCTGGAAGTCGCGCGACGGTGCAACGATCGAGGGGATCCTCATCAAGCCGGCCAACTTCGACCCGGCGCGGAAGTACCCGCTCCTGTGCGTCATCCATGGCGGGCCGACGGGGACCGATCGCCCCGCGCTCCCCGACAACCGGTACTATCCGGTCGATGTCTGGGCGGCGCGCGGTGCGCTCGTCCTCAAGGTCAACTACCGCGGGAGTGCAGGGTACGGGCAGGCGTTCCGCACGCTCAACGTGCGCAACCTGGGTGTCGGCGATGCCTGGGACGTGTTGAGCGGCGTCGACTTCCTCATCGCCAAGGGATGGGTCGACCCGAAGAAGGTGGCGTCCATGGGGTGGAGCCAGGGAGGGTACATCAGCGCCTTCCTCACCACGACGTCAACGCGCTTCGCGGCGATCTCCGTCGGCGCCGGGATCTCCAACTGGGCGACGTACTACTACAACACCGACATCACCCCGTTCACCATCAACTACCTGGGTGACGATCCCGCGGATGATCCGGCGATCTACGACAAGACGTCGCCCATGCACTACATCAAGCAGGCGCGCACGCCGACGCTCATCCAGCACGGCGAACTCGATCGACGCGTTCCCATCGCCAATGCCTACGAGCTGCGGCAGGGGCTCGAGGATCGCGGCGTTCCGGTGGAGATGATCGTGTACAAGGGATACGGCCACGGGATCACCAAGCCGAAGAGCATGCGCGCGGTGATGGAGCACAACCTGGCGTGGTTCAACCACTACCTGTGGGGCGACGCGCTGCCGGACCTGCGGTTGCAGGGGAAGGAATGACGGCCGGGATGACATCGCGATCGACGAAGGCCTCATCCATCGCCGTGATGGTCGGAGGGATTGCGATGGGCGCCCATGAGCGATTGCCCGAGCGGACAGCGGTCCTCGCGCTGGGTAGCGGGGAGGTTGCGGCGCATCGGATCGCGCGGTCGTTCAAGACGGTGGAGTGGCCGGCGGGCGCGGGACTCCCTCGTACGGTACCAGCGGATGAGTGGAACCGCCGCGAGACTACGGGATAGTACCTCCCTCTCCCACGCGAACGGTTGCTCGCCATGCTCCCGCGCCTCCCCCTGGTCCTCGCCGGCATCGTGTCGTTGGGCATCGCGACCCAGCCGGCGCGCGCGCAGGTGGTCCGCGGTGTCGCCCTCGACTCGGTGACGCGCGACCCGGTGAGCGACGCAATGGTGGTGCTGCTCGACTCGGCGGCCGAGCCGGTCACGATGGTGCGTACCAACGCGCGCGGGCGCTTCACCTTCAAGCCGGGCGGGAGCGGCTACTACGCGCTGGACGTCCGATCGATCGGTTTCAAGCCGCACACGTCGCAGTGGATCGCGCTGGCCGAGCGCGATACGGTCGAGGTGACCGTTCGCATCGTGCGCACCGCGCAGCTGCTGTCGCCCGTCGTCGTGAGCGCCGAGCGCGAGGCGATCGGCGAGCGCACGTACTTCGGGATGAAGTTGAAGACGATGTCGGCGCGTATCATCACGCCGTCCGAAGTGGCGGCCGTGCGCGGGAGCGCGCGCGATTACATCGAGGTGGTGCAGTCATCGATGCCGGCGGGCTTCACGGTGCGCATGCTCGACGTGCGCCTCAACCAACGGTGCATCGCCAACGTGCGCAACGGGAAGTGCGTGACCGTTTTCGTGGACGGGGTGCGCATCCTCAACGCCGAGCAGGCGCTCGACGTGGCGTCACCCGAGCGCATCGATCACGTGCTGGTGCTGCGCGCGATCGAGGCGGGGACGCTGCTGGGGGGCGACGCCGACGCTGGGGCGGTGTTGATCTTCACCAAGGGATATGCAGGCGGAGTCCTGAAGTCGCCGTAGGCCCGCGGGGCAGGGCGTGGCGCCTCGGAACTTCGGGACCAACCGTGTCACGGCTGCTCTTGCGCTGTGTGTCGCTCGCGCCGAGGATTGCGGGACGGCGCGCAGGGCGCCTCCTGTCCGCGGAAAGGGCTTCCCACCTGAGCACACGCGGAGTTCAGCGTTTCCCTACGAACTCCAGCCCAGCCGTGCGGACCCGGGCGCCATGGAGATCGTAGCATGTCCGAACACGACGCGTCCCCCTCGGGCGGCGATCAGCACGCGCTCGAACAGCTTCGCCAGCAGGCGAAGCGCCTTCTCAAGCAGGCGCGAGCCGGCGACCCCGTGGTGCTCGCCGCCCTGCGCGAACAGCTCACCCGCCTGGTATCGCTCGACGACGCGGCGGTTGCCGAATCGCTGCAGCTGGCGGATGTCCAGCATGCGGTGGCGCGCAAGCTCGGGCACGAGCACTGGGCGGCGCTCAAGGCGTTCTACGGGCGCCTCGATCCGGTCCATGCGCAGGCCGCACGCTTCCTCAAGGCGCTGCGCGACGACGACACGCGCGGCGCGCGGGCGGTGCTCGCCGCGACGCCGGCGCTGGCGCGCGCCAACATCCACACGGCGGCGGCCGTCGGCGATGCGGCGACGGTGCAGGCCTTCCTCGACGCCGACCGCACGCTGGCGACGCAACGCCTTCCGGGCGACGGCATCGAACCGCTCCTGTACGCCGTCACCCAGGATCTCAAGGAGGCGTTAGGCGTCGGCATCGAGCAGCAGCTGGCGACGGTACGGGCGCTTCTCGACGCCGGGGCCGATCCCAACGCGTCAGCGCCGCTCCCCGACGTGTCGGACACGATTCCGGCCCTCTTCTTTCCCTGCGTGCGTGGCAACGTCGAGGTGGCGCGCCTGCTGCTCGAGCGCGGCGCGAAGCCCACGGACGGCGAGAGCCTCTATCACGCCGCACAGCACGATCATCGCGCATGCCTCGAGCTGCTCGTGGCGCACGGCGCCGACGTGAACCGTGGCCCGGCGCCGCACGGCAACACCCCGCTGCACTTTCTCGCGGCGCACACGCCTGACAATCGCATCACCCCCACGGCGTTGCGCGGAATGCACTGGCTCCTCGAGCATGGCGCCGATCCCAATGTGCCGAGCTACTCCGGACGTCCGGACCAGCCGCAGGCGGGGGAGACGCCGTTGCATCGGGCCGCGGCGGTCGGGCATGGCGAGGAGGTGCTGCGCGCGCTCGTCGAACGCGGTGCGCGCGTTGACCTGCGGCGCGATGACGGCCTGACGGCGTACCAGCTCGCCGTGCGCGTTGGACAGCTGAGCGGCGCGGCCTACCTTGCATCGGTCGGTGCCGACACGACACTCGGCGCGGTAGACCGCTTGTTAGGCGCCTTCGCCCGCGGCGACGCGGCGACCGCGCGTGACGTCGTGGCGGCGCATCCGGGGATGCTCGAGACTCTCGGCCCCGGTGAGCGCGATGCGCTCGGACTCGCGCTGGGGCGTGGCGACTTCGAGATGGTGCGCCTCATGATCGCACTCGGCTGGCCGCTCACGCAGGAAGGGGAGTGGGGAGGGACGCCGCTGCATTGGGCGGCGTGGAATGGCAGGGTCGAAATGGTGCGACTCCTGATAGCGGCCGGCGCGCCGGTGAACCTGCGCGACTCGCGGTACGGCAGTTCGCCGATCGCCTGGTGTGCGCACGGCTCACGCTACTGCGAACGCGGGAATGACGAGGACTACCCGGCGATCGCTCACCTGCTGCTCGACGCCGGGGCGACGCGTGCGGAGTCGTACAATCGGTGGAATGAGTCGCCCGAGAGCATGGCGCGTCCGAGCGTGGTCGCGGCGCTCAGGGCGCGCGGGTTTGCGGTGTAGGAGCCGCAGGTATTCGCCTTAGTGGTGGTGGTCCGAGTGACCTGGCCAAGGACGAGTCGCTGGGCGAGGGACTTGGCGCGAGATGCTGCCACGAGCCTGCACAGTTTTCCGTGCAGCTGCCGAAGCTTTAGAAGAGTCCCATCATATTTGCGGGCCCCTTCCTACGCCGGCGCGCTGCTCATGCCACGAACTTCTCGAACTGGAATCACCGGCCGGCTGGTGGCGCCGTCGGCGCTTCAGCTGTCACTCACGCTGGTGGCGGGAGGCATCGCGATCGCGCGCGCTCGGGCAACGGATGCGCGCGTGCCGACGGCGCACACCACCGCGCAGGTCGCGCTCCTGGTGTTGGTCCTCGGCGCGGGCGCCCTGCTCTCCCTGGTGTTCAGCTGGCGGCGGGCGCATCGCGTCACGATGGGTGTGCAGCGCGTCGCGGTGCGGGTGGAGCAGTTGCACGACCAGGGGCTGGCGACACTCGAACGTGGTCTCGTCTCGCTGGCCGACGGCGACCTGACGGCGTCCGCTGCGCCTGGCGACGGCGCACGCCCCATCGAAGGCGACGGCGAGGTCGAGCAGCTGGCACGAGCGGTGGAGGGGATCGCTGAGCGCACGGCGAACGCGGCGCAGGCCTTCAACCGCGCGAGCGCGACGTTGCGGCAGGTCGTGGACGGAGCGAGCGCGTTGACCGCATCGGCGCGCGACGGGCGCCTCGATGCACGCGGCGATGCGTCGGGGCTTCGTGGCGGCTATCGGCAGCTTGTCGAACGGACGAACGAGATGCTCGCCGAGATGGCGCGTCCGCTGACCGAAGCGGCGCAGGTGCTGGGGCGCGTGGCGCAACGCGACCTCACGGTGCGCATGACCGGCGAGTACCGCACCGATGTCCTGATGCTCAAGGTCTCGCTCAACGACGCGCTGGAGAACGTCGAAGTGGCGCTGAGCGAGGTGCTCGAGGGCTCGGCGCAGGTCGCGATCGCCGCGCACCAGATTGCGGAGGGGAGCCAGAACCTGGCGCAGCGCACGTCCGACCAGGCGATGGCGGTCGAGCGTGGCTCGGCCAACCTCTCCGCTGTCACGCAGAGCTGTGCGCAAAACGCGGAGCGCGCGCAGACGGCACTCACGATGGCCGACGACGCGCGCGGGAGCGTGGAGCGCGGGCGGGAGAGCATGGCGCGCCTGACGACAGCCATCGAGAAGATCAAGCAGAGTTCGGACGCGACCGTGCGCATCGTGCGTTCGATCGACGAGATCGCCTTCCAGACCAACCTGCTGGCGCTCAACGCCGCGGTCGAAGCGGCGCGCGCCGGCGACGTGGGGCGCGGCTTTGCCGTGGTCGCCGAGGAAGTGCGGAACCTCGCCATTCGCTCCGCTGATGCCGCGCGCGGGACCGCCTCGCTCCTGACCGAAGGGGCGGAAGCGGCGGCAAGCGGTGTCGCGCTCAACGAGCAAGCGCTCGCCATGCTCAACTCGATCGACGGGGACATGGCGCAGATCCGGGCGATGGCGGCGGAGCTTGCCGCATCCAACCGCGAGCAGGATGAAGGGGTGTCGCAGGCCTCGATCGCCATCGAGGAAGTGACGCACGCAACGCATGGGGCAGCGGCGAACGCCGAGCAGTCGGCGGCGACCGCTGAGGAACTCAGCGCGCAGGCCGCGCACCTGCAGGGACTCGTCAGGCGCTTCACGCTCACCGATGCGGAAACGCGACGGGCGCGTGCGGGACGGGAAGGGGCAATCGAGAAGGCGATCGCCGCGCACGGGATGTGGAAGCAACGACTGCTCTCGGCGATCGAGAGCGGAACGAGCGACTTCACGGTGGCGCAGGTCGCCGTCGACAATCGCTGCGACTTCGGGAAGTTCTACTACGCGCTGCCGCGGGAGCTGCGCGAATCGGAGCAGGGGCGCCGCATCCAGCAGCTGCACGCTTCCTTCCACACGGCCGCGTCGCAGATCCTGGGCATGGCGCTGCAGGGCGAGCGCGACCGGGCCAAGCAGGCGCTGAGTGCCGGGAGCGCCTACGACCGGTTGACCGAAGACCTGGGGCGGGCGCTCAGGACGTGGAAGGAGACCGACTTCGCCGACTCCGGACCGACGAGTGCGCGGCGGTCAGTGCCGCTTGGCGCGAAGGTGGGCGCGCGGGTCGGCGCTGGAGTGTGAGGCGGAGAGTCGGGGGAGTTGGGGTCAGGTTCGGGGTCTGACCCCATTCGGGTCCCATTCGGGTTTCCTTCACTCTGTGGCTCACGCGCAAACCTCGCGCACGCACGCGCGTAGCCAGCGGTGCGCGGCGTCGGCGTCCATGCGCGGGTGCCAGAGCATGGCGATCGCGAGCTCCGGCGTCTCGAATGGTAGGTCAAAGGTGTGCATCCCGCGCCGCAGGCGCTCGGTGTGTCGCCCCGGAACACTCGCAATGAGATCGGTCTCGCGCGCCAGCGCGATCGCGGCGCCGAATCCACCCACGACGGTGACGATGTCGCGTTGTGCGCCGAGTGCGTGCAGCGCCTCGTCCACCTGCGCCGTCTCGACCCCACGTCGTGCGACGCTGACGTGGCGCCCCTGGGTGAATCGCGCGAGGGTGACCGTGCCGCGGCTCAGCGGGTGCCCCGCGCGCACGACGCCGACGTAGCGATCGCGAAAGAGCGCCTGCTGCCGGAACTCGGGCGCGGTGCCGCGGGCGACTACGCCGGTCTCGAGGTCGACGAGCCCATCGCGGAGTGGCGCGGAGTCCTTGTCCGTCTTCTGCAGGAAGCGCAGGCGCACCCCGGGCGCTTCCTCCAGCACGCGCATAACGAGTGACGGTCCCATCCCCTCCACGAAGCCGTCGCTGGTGCGCAGGGTGAAGGTGCGCACGAGCTGGTCGAGGCGCAGCGCATCGGTAGGGCGTAGCACCCCTTCGGCCTCCTGCACGAGCCGCGCGGCGACCTCGCGCAACTCGAGCGCGCGAGGCGTGGGGACGAGCCCGCGCCCCGCACGCACGAGGAGCGGATCCCCCGTCGCCTCGCGCAGGCGGGCGAGGGTCCGGCTCATGGCGGATGGGCTGAGTCGCAGCCGATCGCCGGCGCGCGCCACGCTCCCCTCGGCGAGGAGGGCGTTGAGGGCGACGAGGAGGTTGAGGTCTGGAGGGGCCATGCCTGATGATCGCCCGGGGGAGAGATGGCGTCAAACGCAACGATTCACTGCGTGCGCCGCGGCTCCCCGGAGCGACGCCGGGGCGTAGCCTTCGTCTCGAAGGCACGCGTCTTCCCTCTCGTTCGGAGCCCCCATGCGAATCCCTCTCGCTCACCGCCCCTCGCCGGAACTCATGCACCCTGCAGCACTCGACTCCGAGGTGCGTGCATGATCGACACCACCACGCTCATCGCTGCCCTCGCCATCGGAGCCGGAGCCACGCTCTGCATCGACGCGTGGAACCTCTTCCTCGCGCGCGCCTTCGGCATACGCTCGCTCGACTACTGCCTGTTGGGGCGATGGGTCGCGCACCTGCGGCGAGGCGTCGTGCGGCACTCGAGCATCGCGGCTGCAGAATCGCAGAAGGGGGAGTGCGCCCTGGGGTGGGCGGCGCACTACGGGATTGGGGTGATGCTGTCGGTGGCGTTCATCGTTGGCGTCGCGCCGGCGTGGCTGTCGCGCCCGACCCTTCCGACGGCGGTACTCTACGGCGTGGCAACGGTGGTCTTCCCATTCTTCATCCTGCAGCCGGCGCTTGGGCTCGGCGTCGCCTCGTCCGCCACGCGCAACCCAGCACAGGCTCGGCTCAAGAGCCTCGCGACGCACACCGTGTACGGCGTGGGTCTCTATGCGTGGGCGCACGTGGCGGGTGGTCTGCTGGCGCGCTGAGACGCGCCCCCGGGCGCATCATGCTACGCGCGCTTCGCCACCGGGATCACGAGATACACCATGGCGAGCACCATCGGCGGGACGACGAGCGCGGTCGAGGCGAGCGGCGGCATCCCTCGCGTGATGGGCTTGAGCAGCAGCATGAGGATGTTGAGGACGGCGTATGCGCCGATCATCGTGGCGCCGAGGAAGCGAAGCTGTGTGGCGGTCATTGGAAATTCCCGTGAGAAGGAGAGATCATTGGTTGAGGGGATGGACGATACCGCGGCCGAGTCACGGGACACAGCGTGCCACGTGCACGGAGTCCGTGCGCGTGGTGCACCTCTCGCGAAAGCTGCGTCGCGCGAGTGGCGGTGATAGACTTCGCCGCGCGGCGCACGCGCTCACGCGTGACGCCGCCTAACTCCTGCCAGCACCACCCATGCACCCAGTTGAAGCCGTCCTCAAGCGTCGCACGTCGGGGCGCGTCTCGTGCGCGATCGTCGCGCGCGACCCCGCCCTCTCGCCCACGGCAGCCGCCGATCGCGCGGTGCAGGGCGTCGGGTTGCGTCCGCTTGGCGACGGCTGGCTGGAGATCAGCGACACCGACGCCGAGGTCATTGCCACAGGGGTACTCCATCGCGACCTGGCGTACGGCGCGGAGATCATGCCGTTGGCCCAGGCCGCGGAGTTGGCGAGCGACCTCTTCGCGCTCGTGCCGCTCCCCATGACCTGCTTCACCAACGGCGAGTGGGCCGACGCGCTGGGCGATGCGGACGACGCTGGCGAGGCGCTAGAGTCGGTGGGATTCGATCCCATCTCCGATGCCACCCTCGACGCGGGGGTCGTCTGCGTGGGTGAGGAGGTGACGCTCTTGCTGTGGGTGGAAGACGAGGACTGAGCGCCGCCCTCGCTAGGCGCGCGCGGTCGCCGGTTCGCGTCCGCGCAGCAGCCAGCTGACCCCCATCATCGCCAGCTGCACGATGGCGGCGAAGCCGTAGGCCACGCGCAGCCCGGCGAGTCCGCCGCCGGCCCGGTCGGCGAGCGCGCTCAGCGTCGCCACGACCATGAGGTTGCCGACGGCGATCCCGATGTTGACGAGCGCCGAGGCCGAGCTGCGCTGCCGCGCGTCCACTTCATCGAGGACGATGGTGCGCAGCGTCCCGCCGACGACCACGCCGACCCCGAGGCCGATGAGGATGGTCGCGGCCATGAAGAGCCAGGTCTGCGACGTGAGCAGCGCGACGAGCGCGGAGCCGGCGCCGAGGAGGGCGAAGCCGATGCGCATCACGAGCCGCCCCCCCAGCTGGTGCTGCACGCGCCCGAAGCCCGCCGATGCCACCGACGACGCCAGCACGAGCGGGAGGAGGAGGAGCCCGGCCTTCTTGCTCGGCGTGCCTAACGCCGCCACGGCGACCGAGGAGATGAAGATCACGCTCCCCATCCCGAAGCCGGCGCCGACGCAGAGGACCCAGGTGGTGCGCAGCTGGCGCGTGGCGAAGAGCGAGAGCGGGACGATGGGGACGGCCGCGCGCCGTTCGATGGCGATGAGGGTCGGGACACCGATGGCGGCGAGGGCAAGGAGTGCCGGCCAGAGCGTCGTCCCGAGCGCCATGTCGAGCGCGCGGTTGATGCCGAGGGTGAGCGCGGCGAGCGTGATGGCGAGGGTGGTGATCCCCGCGTAGTCGAAGGGTGGTTGCGTCTCATAGGCGCGCGCGGTGGGGAGCGCGCGCGCCCCCATCGCGAAGACGACGGCGGCGATGGGGAGGTTGAGGAGGAAGATCCACGGCCAGCTCGCCGTCACCAGGAGGATCGAGGCGATGACTGGGCCGAAGAGGAAGGCCATCCCGAACGTGGCCCCGATGAGCCCGAGGACGCGCCCGCGCTGCTCGCTGGGAAACAGGTCGCCCACCACGGCGCTCGCCGTCGGCGTGATCCCGCCCGCGCTCAACCCCTGGATGGCGCGCCCGGCCAGCAGGACGCCGAAGCTCGGCGCCCTGGCGATGATGAACGAGCCTAACGCGAAGCCGGCGACGTCGAGCAGGTAGATGGCTCGGCGCCCGAAGCGGTCGCTCAGCGCCGCCATCAGCGCGGTGGCGGTGAGCGAGCCGAGCGAGAAGACGATGGTGACGAGCCCGATCTGCCGGTTGTCGACGCCGAAGGCCGCTCGCAGCGCCGGGACGGCGGGGGCGACGACGGCGGCGTCGAGCGCCGCCATGAAGACGCCGACAAACAGGACGGTGAGGATCCGCTTGCGGGCGGCGTCGTCGAGGGCGGGTGCAACGGCCCCTGGCGGGGCGTCAGGCGCGATGGCGGTCATGGGATGAAACGTAGCGCGCCCGGGCCAGGGGAGCACCTCGCCCGGGCGCGCGGCGCCAGGTCTGCGGGGTCAGCCGCCGTGGCGGCCCAAGCTGCGGTCCTAGGGCCGCGGGGCCGTCAGCGCCTGGAGGAGGGCGGTGTACGCCGCGACGCCGAGTCTGGCCGGAATGTCGTCGTGCACCGCTCCGGCGACGATGCGGAGTTGCTTTGGATCGTTGGCGTGCGCGTAGAGGGCGTCGGTCTGCGCGCGCGGGATCTGGATGTCATCGCTCCCGGCGAGGATGAGGATCGGGGCGTGGATGTCGGGGAGCTTGCCGACGTTGTCGAACTTCCCGTCGATCAACCATTGCCCCGGGATGTCGAGGATCGTCGCGCTCTGCGCCATCGCCTCGCCCGAGGCGAACGACGATTCGAGCACCACGGCGCGGAGCGTCCCCGATGCGCGCCCAATCGTGGCGGCGAGCTCGGTCGTCGGGACGCCACCAAGGGAGTGGCCATACAGCACGAGCGTCGACGTGGTGACGCCGGGGAGCGTCAGCACATAGGTGAGCGCAGCGCGCGCGTCGGCGAGGAGGTTCGGCTCTCCGTCCGATTCTCCCGTGCTCTTGCCGTAGCCGCGGTAGTCGTACGCGACGACGTCGAAGCCGGCCTGCCAGAGCGCCTCCACGCGCTTCCACTCCGCGGCTCGGCTGATGTCGCCGCCCTTGCCGTGGGAGAGGAGGACGGTGAGTCGCGCGCCACTTCCGGGACGCCGCACACGCACCGCGTACAGCGTCTCACGTCCCGACGGGAAGGAGACGACACTGCGCAGCGAGTCGGGGATGACGGTCGACGCGAAGTGATACTCGTCGACCGTGACGGGGTCGAAGATCAGGGCGTCGAGCTTGCAGCCGGCGAGACCGGCCAGCGACGCCACGGCCAGGAATGCCATCGATGCGGCCAGCGGCCGCGCGCGTGTCGTCGTCATCGCCGCACCTGTGCGCCGAGGAGGAGGGCGAAGCCGCCGTGCCCCGCGATCCCCGATTCTCCCTCGAGGAGGCCGCGCTCGGTGTTGACGTTGGCGGCCAGCCAGCGCGACTCGAGCTGCAGCGTGAGGCGCCGCCTAACGTCGCGCTGGATGCCGAGGGATGGGGAGACGAGGACGCGGTGCTCGCCCGAGAACTGCGCGGTGAGACTCGAGCCGGTGTAGACGAGGGTGCGCGGACCCGCGCTCCAGCTGAGCGTCCCGGCGACATTGGGGAAGAGGCGCGCGCCGCCGCTCGCGGCGAAGGCGTAGAGCTGTGCCTGCCCGGTAAGCTCGGGACGCACGCCCGATTGCGAGGCGAGTCGCCGGGCGACGCCGACGTCGGCGCCGGCGATGCCGAAGGCCGCCGAGAGTACGTGCAGGCTCCCCGAGACGGTGGTGCGATCGGAGAGGCCATGCATCGCACCAACGGTGAGATACGGAATGACCTTCGTCATCACGTGATCGGGGGCGACTGGCCCCCCCACCGAGGTCATCCAGCGCGTCTGGTGTGCCGGGAGGGTGCGCACGGGGAGCGTAGCGGTACAACCCGCGGCAGCGCTCCCCAGGGCGATGACCCCGAGGGTGACGCGCACGAGCGCGACGGAATACCCCGCACGACGTCCCGTCGACCGACCACCGAACCCAACGCTTCGCATAGGGATCGACTCCAACAAGGAGCAGCGTGGTGCCGCGAGATGTCCTCACGGTGGCGCTGGGCGATCGACGGCGAAAGCGGGGTTCTCCTCACCCGGTGTATCAGAGTCGCCGATCCTGGTACGATCGGCGAGCGCGGTGAATCGCCTTGCTGTCAATCGTTGGCGTGGTGCGGTCCGGGGCGGGCACCGGCCACGCGTCGAGGCGTCGTCCGGCGGCCTGGGGATGGAGGTGCGCCGTGAGCGGCGTTGAGTCACCACTCACGGCGCTTGAGACGCCTCGGGGGCGAATCGGCGTTATGCGGCCGCCAGCAACTCGCGCTCGAGTCGCGCGTAGCTCGTCTCCATCCCCTGGGTCATCCCCGTGCCGAGGATCATGTCGCGCAGCTCCTTGCTGGGATAGGTGATGAGGAGACTGAGCAGCGTCCCGCCTTGCACGGGGGTGAGCGTCATCTCGTTGCGCGTCGAGGGGCCCGGCATCCCGATCATCGACTCGGTGGTGACGGCGCGGTACGGGGCGGCGATCTCGAGCAACTCACCCTCGAAGCCGAAGCGCTGCGAACCGTCGTGCATCTCCCACTCGTAGCGATAGCGCTCCCCGATCTTCGTGGCGACCTCGCACACGGGCATCGACCAGCCGTCCGGGCCCAGGAGCCAGCGCTTCATGAGCGCCGGCTCCTGATGCGCGCGCCACACCTGCTCGGCGCTGCCGCGGATGACGCGGCTCACGCGCACCTGCGTGTCGCTGAGCAACTGCGCCTCGGTGCCGCGCGCAGCGGCGAACGAGGCCAGGTCGGCGAGCACCGCGTCGATCTGCCCCATCGCCGAGCGCATCCCTTCCATCATCCCCATCTGGACGAGCTGCTCCATCTGCTCGACGCTGTTGAAGGTGGTGACGCTCCGGAAGCGCGAGCCGGTGGGAGTGGACTCGAAGTGGAAGACCATGCGCATGGTGGGCATCGCCGCGTTAGGCTCGCCGGCGCTGTCGGCGAAGCCATCCTCCACCTCGATGCGCTTGAGCGGCTCGACGGCGAGGAAGCGGAACCAGCCGCGCGAGATCGTCCCGTCGGGCCCTGTCATGTAGTAGTGCGAGCGCCCGCCGACGGCCATGTCGTGCTGCAGGAACGTGGCCGGCCACTGCTCGGGGCCCCAGAAGCGCTCGAGCTGGCGCGGGTCGGCGTAGGCGTCCCAGAGCCGCTCCACCGGGACGGGGTAGTCGGCGACGACCGTGAGCGTGAGGTCGTGCGGGTTGGAGGAGACGTCGGTGATGGGCATGAGGGGATTACTCCGTGGTGGGGCGCGGTTCGGCGAGGATGGCGTCGAGCTGGGAGAAGCGACTGACCCAGAGCTGCTCGAGCTGGGAGAGGAGGGCGCGCGCCTGGGCGAGGCGCTCGGGGTTGCCGCGGACGATCCGTTCGCGGCCGTTGGGGTGCTTGGTCACGAGTCCCGCCTCCTCGAGCACGGCGACGTGCTTCTGCACCGCGGCGAACGACATGTCGTAGTGCGCGGCGAGCGCCGAGACCGAGGCGGGCTGGTCCGAGAGCAGGCGAGCGACGATGTCGCGACGAGTGGCATCGGCCAGGGCGCGAAAGAGCCGATCGATGTCGGCGTCTGGGAGCGGAAAACGTACAACCATGTGGTTGTATGATATGGAAGACGGGGAGATCGCGCAAGGGTGGATGCTCGGCGAGGGGGGCGGTGTCTGACCCCAACTCTGACCCGTGGCGCCGGTGACCCATTCGGCCATCAGCGGGGTCGATCTATAGGACTAGTCGCCAACCCGCGGGCGACACGGCGCACGCATTCAGCGATCCCATGGAGCACTCCCCGAACGCTTCGCTCTCGATCGCGGCAGCGCGCCGCGCGACCCGTTGCCTCCATCTCGTCGCCCTGGCGGCGGCGCTGTCGCTTGGCGCCTGCTCCGACGTTGGCCCGGGCGAGCCCTGCGGCGGCGTCCTCATGGTAGACGCGAAGGCCGTGCTCCCCGACACGGGGATCGGCGCCCGTGGCAACGCGACGATCGCCTTCACCGAGTCCGAGCCCAACCGCACGCTCGACGAAACGGCGCTCATCGTCTGGACCTTCCCGCCACCTAACGAGTCGTTCGCCGACGCCCCGCCGCGCGTGCGCGTGATGGCAGACGACGGGCGCATTTTCCTCGACCTCACCGCCACCTCGGCGTACCAGGGGTCGTGGTACGTGCGCCAGATGGTGCCCAAGGGCGCGTTGCGCGACTCGATCGTCACCGCCTTCAAGGCGGGGCGCGTGGCGGTGGAGTTCGCGCAGCCGAATGCCGCGCGCGCCACAACCGTTCGTCCCACCGTTCGCTACGCTGGCCGGACGCCGGTCGTCATGTGCATCTGACGTGATTGCTCCAGCAGTCCGGCGCAGCGACATTCTCCGGCGTCACGTGGCGGTGCACGCCACCACGGGCGCCGGCTCCTTCACTCACCCCACCATGACCCGCTCGCTCCTCGTCACCGCGATTACCCTCACCACGCTCACGGCCACGCGTGCCGCCGCGCAGTACCGACTTCCGTCCGACGACACGGTCAGGACGATCCTCGCCGAGCAGGGGGGGCCGAAGCGCACCGCGGGGGTCGTGGTCGGGTTGATGGATGCCGACGGGAAGACGCGGATCCTGAGCGCGGGGAAGGCCGACAACGGGAGCCTTGCACTCGACGGCGACGTGGTCTTCGAAATCGGGTCGATCACCAAGACCTTCACCAACGCGATCCTCGCCGACATGGTGCGGAAGGGTGAGGTGAGCCTCGACGACCCGGTGCAGAAGTTCCTCCCCGCCACCGTGAAGATCCCGACGCGCAACGGGAAGGAGATCACGCTCCTCGACCTGGCGACGGCGTCGTCCGGACTTCCCGGGATGCCGAGCAACTTCACGCCGAAGAACCCCGGGAACCCGTACCTCGACTACACGGTCGACCAGATGTACGAGTTCCTGAGCGGCTACACGCTCACGCGCGACATCGGGTCGCGCTACGAATACTCCAACCTTGGCATGGGATTGTTGGGGCACGCGCTGGCGCTCAAGGCCGGGAAGTCGTACGGCGACCTAGTCACGGAGCGCGTCCTCAAGCCGCTGGGGATGAAGGACACGCGCATCGAGCTCACGACGGACATGCAGCGCCGCCTCGCGTTAGGCCACAACGCGGCCGGCGCCGTCGTCCCCAACTGGGACATCCCGACGCTGGCCGGCGCCGGGGCGTTGCGCTCGACGGTGCGCGACATGCTCAAGTACCTCGCGGCCAACCTCGACTCGACGAGCAAGCCGCTCGGTCCGACGCTGGCGATGACGCACCTCTCGCGTCGCCCCACGACCAGTCCGGCGATGACGATGGGGATGGGGTGGCACATCCTCAAGCTCGCCGGCGGGAGCATCGTCTGGCACAACGGCGGGACAGGCGGCTATCGCACCTTCACCGGCTTCGACCCGGTCAAGCGCGTTGGCGTGGTGGTGCTCTCCAACTCCGCGATCTCGGTCGACGACATCGGTTTCCACATGATCGACCCGACCTTCCCGCTCACCAAGCCGCCGGTCGAGCGCAAGGAAGTCGCGGTCGACGCGGCGTTGCTCGCACGCTATGAAGGTACGTATGAACTCACGCCCAAGCTGCAGCTGACGGTGACGGTGGAGAACGGCTCGCTGATGATCCTCCCGACCGACCAGCCCAAGCACCGGGCGCGCCCATATGGGGAGAAGGACTTCTTCATTCCCGAAGTGCCCGCCGAGGTGAGCTTTGTGCTGGGAGATGATGGGAAGGCGACGCAGCTGGTGCTGCGGCAGGGAGGCGGGGCGATGATGGCGAAGAAGGTCAAATGATGCGCGCGCCCACGCTCGGCGTGTGGGCGTTCGTCGCCGCGTACTTTCACGCGGCTTCGCGCTACCCGGGCGGGACGCGACTCGATCCGCACACCGTGGGCTACTCGCACTTGGGCAACTACTGGTGCGACCTCACCGATGCCATCGCGTATGGCGGGCTTCCCAACCCCGGACGTCCGGTCGCGCTGGTGGCGACGATCGCCTTGCCGCTGGCGCTGGTCCCGCTCTGGTTGGCGTTGCCGGAGCTGTTTCCCGCGGTGCCGCGCGCCGGCCGAGTCGTGCGCGTAGCCGGCACGCTGACGATGCTTGGGTCGGCGCTCGTCTTTTCGCCGGTGCATGACGCCGTGATTCACCTGGCGGTGGCGAGTGCCGTGGTCGCGCTCGCCGGACTCGCGACCGGATTGGTGCGGGGCGGGCGTCGCGCGCTGTGCATCGGCGGATTGATGGCGGCGGGGGTCGGCGCGCTCAACTACGCGCTGTGGGCGAGTGGCACGGGGGCAACGATCCTGCCGGCGACGCAGAAGGTCGCCTACGTCGTCTTCCTGGCCTGGGTGCTCCAACTCACGCGGGCCGTGAACCGGGAGCGGGATGAGGGCGTGCGCCGCCAGTCGACCGCTGTGGTGACGGCCTGATCGGCGGATTGCACCTGGGACGAGTGACGCGCCCCGTCGTGCCGGGGTCTGCACGAGTGATGCCCACGACGCGCGCATTCCAGCGCTTGGTGTCACCCGCCCTGTTGCTCCTGACGGCGAGTTGCCGGGAGATCATGGCGGGGCCGTGCGTGCACACGTATCGCGACCCGCTCCTGGCCATCACGATGGCGACCGAGGTCGGCGGTACGGCGCGTGTGGCGCCGCTCCTCATCACCGGGGTGACCATCGGCGGCCAGCCGATGGCGGCGAGCGGGCTGGCGACGTTCGGCTACGGCATTCGCGCCCGCGGCGACACGCTCGTGTGCGACGTACCGTGCGGTTTCGGGACGAGCGAGGGGACGTATGCGTTCACCGCCGTCGCGCCAGGCTTTGCGCCCAGGCAGGTGTCGCTCGATGCGCACTACCAGACGTTCAAGGGCGGGTGCCCGTCGTACAACGCGGGGAGCATGGCGGTGGCAATCGTGTTGGGGCGGGAGCCGTAGCGGGTTTCCAGGGCGACGCGGATGCGCGAAGGAAGTCGGTGCGGAACGCCGCCGTCACTGCATCCGCCTCAGCTCCGCCTCCGACACAATGAACCCAAACCCCATCCACCCGCCCGACGCCACCGCGCGCTCGAACCACCGGCGCGCCGTCGCGCGATCTCCCTGCACGAGGTACCAGTTCCCCAACCCGAAGGCCAGCGTCGCCAGCTGCACGTCTTCCGTATCCGCCGGGGTGATCAACTGCTCCGGGGTGATCTCCCCGCGATAGAGCTTGAGCCGCCGCGCATACGCCACCGTGGTCGGGAGCGAGTCGGTATGCAGCGCAAGGAACGCCTTCGCCTCGGCGGCGCGACCGGCGCGGGCGAGCGACATCCAGCGCCAGTCGGTCGACCCGGCGAGCTCACCGGGATCGGGCGCGAGCGGAATGGCCCGTGCGAAGTCCTCCGCGGCCCCCGCAAAGTCGCCGCGCACAAAGCGCACGATCCCGCGATGGTACCAGATGTCGTAGATGGTGCTGTCGAGTCGCGCCGCGCGGTTGAAGTCGGTCATGGCCTTGTCGAACGCGCGCAGTGACAGATAACGATGCCCGCGCCAGCGCAGAAGCATGGCGTTGTTTGGGGCGACGGCGAGCCCGCGCGTGAAGGTCGCGATGGCTTCGCGCACCTGTCGTGCGCCGGATTGCGCAATGCCGAGTGCGATGAACTTGTCGACGTTGCGCGGGTCGGCGGCGAGCGCCTGCGCTGCACGGGCGACGGGGCCGGTGTCGGCAAGTGAGCGGTACTCGACCCCAGCGGGGGAGCGGTACTGCACGGATTGCCCTCCGAGCGGCGCGAGTGGTGCTCCCAGCGCCAGCAGGACGAACAGCGCACGGTTCCTCATGACGGTCTCCAGCGGAAGGGAAGGGTGATGCGTTCGCACGACGGACGCTCGCGATAACGGGACACGGTGATGCCTAGCGGGGACCGGGCGCGGCACCCCAGCGCTCGAGGCGCGTGCGCAGGAAGGAGAGCGGGACACTCCCATCCTCGAGCACCTGGTCGTGGAACGCCCGGATGTCGAAGCGACTGCCTAACGTTGCACGCGCACGCTCGCGCAGGCCGAGGATGACGGTCTTGCCGATCATGTACGACGGCGCCTGACCCGGCCACGAGATGTACCGATCGATCTCCCCCTCGGCGACCGACTGCGGGAGGACGGTGTGCGAGAGGAGATAGTCGAGCGATTGTTCGCGCGTCCATCCCTTCGTGTGGATGCCGGCGTCGATGACCATGCGTGCGGCGCGGAACGACGCACTGGAGAGCATCCCCATGCGCCCGAGATCTCCCGAGTACATCCCCATCTCGTCGGCCAGTTCCTCGGCGTAAAGCGCCCACCCCTCGCCCAACCCCGAATTGAACAGGTAGCGCGAAAGTGGATGGAGATCCGTGCGTTCCTTGGCGATGGCGGCCTGCAGGTGGTGACCGGGGATGGCTTCGTGCACGGCGGTCGCCTCGGCGTCGGCGCGCGACACATGCGTGGGGTTGGATGGATTGATGAGGAAGATCGCGGGGCGCGAGCCGTCGTCGGGGGCGGTCTGGTACTGCCCCGGGGCGCCGGCCTTCTGGCGGAATTCGGGATAGGGCTGGACGATGACGTCGGCCTTGGGAAGTCGCCCGAACCACTTGGGCATCGAGGCCTTGCCGCGCGCGATCACGGCGCCGGCCGAGTCGATGACCTCCTGCGACGTGCGGAAGGTGTAGCGTGGGTCGCTGCGGAGGCGTGGGAGGAGCGTGGTGAGCGATTCGCCGGCGAAGCTTCGCGCGGCGATGGTGCGCATCCGCCCTTGCAGCTGCTCCATCTCGCGGAGTCCCATCGCGTAGACGGAGTCGCCGCTGATGGGGAGCGTCGAGAAGGCGCGCAGCAGCGCGGCGTAGCACTGGGCGCCCTCCGGGTTGGCGGAGACGCCGAGCGCCTCTCGCGCCTTGGGGAGGTAGTCGCGCTCGAGGAAGGCGCGATAGCGCCGGATCGCCGGGTTGATGGAGTCGGCAATCACGCGAGTGAGCGCCGAGTCGAAGGCCGGCGTGGAATCGCGCTCGGCGGGAGAGTGAAACGGCGAGCGCGCCGGGGGCGTGGCGACGAGATCGTCGAGCTGACGCATCACGTTCCGCACGATGACCTTGGGCGATGAGTAGCCCAGGCGCAGCCCTTCGCGGAGGTTGGCGATCTCGGTGTCGATGAAGCCGGGGATGGCGCGCGCGCGGGTGAGCGCGGCGGCACGGAGCGAGTCGCTCCCCACCGGCTGGAGGAGTGCAACGTCGGTGTAGACCGCCTGCCATCCGTTGACGTACGAGGCGACCCCCCAGAGTTCCGTGCGACAGGTGCGACGCGCCGCTTCGCTCTCGAGCGCTTCGCGCAGGATGGCGTAGGTGACTTCCTGAGGAGTTCCCGCAACTGCGGCGGTGTCGATGGCCAGTGTGGCGGTGCGCAGTGCGTCGAACCGCACGTGTCCGCGCTCGATCGCGGCGAGGCGGTTGTCGAAGATGCGCGCGTGATCGGCGTTGGGGAGGCCGAGCGCGGTCCCTTCCTCGGGATTGAGATCGAGGTAGGTCGCCCAGTAGGCGTTGGCGAGGGAGTCGACGCGGGAGGGCGCGGCCGCGGCGGAGGCGCTGTCGCCGGTCGCCTTTCCGCAGGCAGTGAGTGATGCAGTGAACGCGAGCGCGCTGACCACTCGCCCGACGATGCGACGTGCGATGACTGGAGGCATCCGCGTCGTTCTCCCGAGTTGGAGGGACCCGCGAGATGTCACGAAGCGGGGCGATCAATGATCGGGCGCGGCGCGCGAGGGCGCGAGGGGGGCGCGATGCGCGGGGCTCGATGCGGAGGGCGGGCGGTGATGGAACTTCGCATCGTTGATGCGCGACGACGATGACGTGGAGAGTGTCGTCGTCTTTCGGCTCGTGCGCGGCGCATGACGCCGGGAGACGCCTCCCCTATCCGGCTCAAGGATCGTGCAACCGCACGTCGGCGCTGGTGTAGAATCCTTCTTCCCGCTGCCCCTCGCCCATGACGCGCAACCGCATCCTCGCCGCCCGCATCCTTGCCGTCGCTGCCGACGCCATCCAGCTCGGGATCTGGCCGCTGTTCGTCGGTGGGGCGACGTCGCCCGTGAACGACGTGCTCGACGTGGCGGTCGGCGCCGCGATGGTCTGGTTGGTGGGATGGCACTGGGTTTTCATTCCCAGCTTCGCCGCTGAGCTCATTCCCTTCGTCGACATGGCGCCGACGTGGACGATGGCGGTGATGATCGCCACGCGCGGCGGGGCCACGGAGCCGCTGCCGGCGAAGGCGCTCCCCGACGGGCGCGCGGTGTGAGCGCGGAGGTGGAGGACGAGTCGGAGCGCGGGGCGCCTGCCCTCAACCTCGATTGAACCCCCGCGTGTCGCGAATCGGGAGCGGAGCGCGCAGTCCGGTCATGGCGATCGCGGACGGCATGTCGTCGGCGCGCCGCTTCCAGGAGCGTTCCGCGTGGACACAAGACTTCCGATTCGCAGCCTCGACTACACGATCATCTTCGCGCGCCAGATGCAGGCGATGCGGGACTTCTACGGGTCGACGCTTGGTTTTCCGGTACAGCGCGAACTTGGCCCGCAGTGGATCGAGTATCGGGTCGGCTCGAATCTCCTCACGCTGACCGAACGAGGGATGATGTTCGACGATCCGGCGCCCCCGCTGGGCGTCCTGTCGCTACAGCTCGCATTCCGTGTTGCGCCGGGAGAGGTGGCGTCGTGCGAGGCGACGCTTCGCGAGCGGGGCGTCCCGATTCTCTCCGGGTCCACGGACCAGCCGTGGGGACACCGGACGCTCTTCTTTCGCGATCCCGACGGCAACGTGCTGGAGATCTACGCCGACGTGTGAGGCATCGCCGACCGGCTGAACTCCCTACAGCTCCCCTCCGCGCACACGCTTGCGGCTGAGCCGGACTGCCGGAACTTGAAGATCCACGCGCCCGCCCGCCGATCGTGGCTGGTGGCGCCGCCGATCACGAGTCCGTGCCCCGCTTGCTGAGGACGTGACCGGCCGAAACGCGAACGTTCGGAGCGCCTCGTCATGCCACACACCCATCCCGCGCCGCTTCCTGCCTCGATCACGATGGCACCGGACGAGCGCGAACTCTCGGCGCGACTGTCCGCGCTGCGCGAGCGCATGCGCGCGGCGCGGCTCGACGTCTACGTGAGCTTCGAGCCGGTCAACATCTACTACCTCACCAACTTCGCCAACTACGTCCACGAGCGTCCGTTCCTCCTCGTCATTCCGCGCGAGGGAGTGCCGACGATGGTGGCGCCGCTCCTCGAGACGAGTCACGTGAAGGCGCGCGCCGGCTGCCCACTGGCGTACGCGACGTACGCCGAGTTTCCGGCTCCCGCGGGTGAGAACTGGTACGACGTGTACGGCGCCCTGATCCCGGCGGGCGCGCGCGTCGGCGTGGAGTCGGCGCTCCCCGTGGGGATCTTCCAGCGCACGCCGGGGGAGAAGGTCGTCGCCGACCTGCTCGAGGACGTCCGCCTGGTGAAGAGTGCCTACGAGATCGGGCGCAACGTGCATGCGTGCCAGGTGGTGACGGCGGGACACGCCAAGCTGCTCGAGCTCTGCCGCCCCGGCGTTCCGGAAGCGGTGATCTACGGGACGGTCACCCAGTTCATGATGGGGATGGTGTTCCGTGACATCCCCAACGCCAACATCATGGTGACCAATGCGAAGGCGGCGGTCTGGCCCCCGTCCATCTCGCACGACCCGCATCGCATCCCGTCGTTAGGAATGCCGATGGAGCAGGGCGGGCCGCACGTGTCGATCGTGACGGCGCAGGTGGACGGCTACGGCGTGGAACTGGAGCGGACCTTCTTCCTCGGACACGTCCCGGAGTGGGCGCGTGCCCCGTTCGCCGCGATGATGGAGGCGCGCGCGACGGCGTTCGCGATGGCCAAGCCGGGGGTGGTACTGAGCGAGATCGATCGCGCCGTGCGTGCCGTCATCACGCGCCATGGCTACGCGGACGCCATCCTGCATCGCACGGGGCACGGCTTCGGGATCACTGGGCATGAAGGGCCGTACGTGGCGCTGGGTGACGATCGCGCCCTCGAGGCGGGGATGCTGATCAGCATCGAGCCGGGGATCTACCTGGAGGGACGTGGCGGCTTCCGGCATTCCGATACGGTGTTGATCACCGAGGCGGGGTGTGTGAGCCTGACGCGGGCGCCGGAGCAACTGGAGGAGTTGGTGATCGGCTAGCCGGGCGGGTCGGTCGGTTGCCATCGTGAGGGGCGAACTCCTCGCCGGAGGCGCGAGAAGGCGGTATCGTCTGGCACCTGTCGCCGCTTCACCGCCAGTCGCGGCGCGCGGCTCGTCGACTTCCACACGCCACAATCCATGCCCTCCCGCCGCACCTTCGTCCGCGATTCGATCGTTGCGTCTGCCGGCATCGCGCTCTCGCCGTTACTCGCGCGTGCAGCCTGGGCTCGCCACGCGGCGCAGGCGGCTGCCGCTTCGCTCACCTTCGACCTCCACCTGCACCCCGGCGCCTTCTTCTACAAGGGCGCACCCCAGTACGCCGGCGACCAGGCGGTCATGAAGACGCTGGGCGACATGCACACTGGCGGCATGAACGGCGGCTTCGTCTCGATCGTCTCCGACGGGCCGCTCATCCAGCTGGGCGCGACCGGGGTCACGGTGCGCGGTGCCTATCGAGCGGGTGAGGCCGTTGCCGAGTACCAACGGCAGCTGACGGTGCTGCGCGAACTCCTCCCCAAGGGGAAGGCGCGCATCGTGACGACGGTCGCCGAGTGGGAGCGGGCGAACGCCGACGGGATGGTGGGGGCGTGGCTCGCCTGCGAAGGGAGCGAGATCCTCGATGGCGACCCTGGACGTGTCGATGCGATCCACGCCGACGGTGTGCGCTCGATCCAGTTGGTGCACTACGTCCCCAACGCGGCCGGCGACCTGCAGACACAGCCGGTGCAGCATGGTGGACTCTCGGCCTTCGGCAAGGCGGTAGTGAAGCGGATGAACGAGCGGCGCATGGTGATCGATGTCGCCCACGCGGCGCACGACACGGTGAAGGACGTCGTCTCGCTCGCCACGGGACCGATCATCCTGTCGCACTCGATCCTCAAGATCGACGACTCGCGCCTGCTCAACGTGCGCGCCATCACGCCGGAGCACGCCAAGCTCGTCGCGTCGACGGGCGGGGTGATCGGTGCGTGGCCGAGCGCGACGAATGCCAGCTTCGACGAGTTTGTCGACAACACCAAGCGGCTCGCCGATGTGGTGGGCGTGGACCACGTGGGGCTGGGAACCGACATGGACGGCAACCTGCGCCCGGTCCTGGCCGACTACACCCAGTTCCCGGCGTGGACGTCGGCGCTGCGCGCGAAGGGCTTCAGCGCCGACGAGGTGGCGAAGATCGCCGGAGGGAACATGGTGCGGGTGTTGCGGCAGGTGGTGGGGTGAGCATTGGCCTCTCGCGCGACGACGCACGTCGCGGGGGGCGCATGAGGTGGTGTGTCGTGGTCGCGGCGTCAGCGATACTCGCGATCGGGTGTGCACCGTCCGCACGCGAGGGGCGAGTGGGACCAGCGCCGCAGACGGCGCTCTCGATCGTGGTGCGCCCGGTTCGCGCCTCACTCCCCGAGGTGCAACAGGTGGTGATCGAGGCAACGATTGCCGCGATCGCCGATGCGGCGCGGGCGCGCCTCTGCTTCCGCGCCCCGATCACCTACGCCGGGCGCACGGGAATCGCGGATCGCGTGAGCAACCTGCGGTTGCGCGACGCCTCCGGCGATGTCGCCGTGACGATCGAGAATGAGACCTCGGACCCGGGCGGCTTTCCGTACTACCGCCATTGGTGCGCAACTCGCGCTGTACGCGGCGACGTGGCGCTGCACTATGCGATGCAGTCCTACACCGGGCGCGTGACCCCCGGTCCCCAGTTCGACTTCTACTCGCACGCCGGCGGCGTGAGCTTCGGCGGGATGGCGATGTTCGTCCTCCCCGAGCTGCGCGACACATTGCGGCTGACGATACGCTGGGACTTGCGCGACCTGGCGCCCGGATCGATCGCGGCGAGCACGTACGGCGAGGGGACCATCGCGCGACGCGGGACGGCCGAATCGCTGGCGCAGGCGTACTACATGGCGGGGCCATTGGGGCGCTATGCGCCTGACGAGGCGCGGGGGAGCTTCGCCGGTTACTGGCTGGGGACCCCCGCCTTCTCGGCGCGCCGCGAGTTGGCGTGGACCTGGTCGATGAACCAGTACCTCCGACACTTCTGGGCCGACACCACCAGCGATCCGTACCGGATCTTCATCCGCGCGCTCGAGGGGACGGGGGGTGGGACTGCGTTGCAGCGCTCGTTCATGTATGGCGTGCGCCCGGGCAGCGGCGACAGCACCAAGGTCGCGCAGCGCAACACGCTGGCCCACGAGATGGGGCACATGTTCCTCGGCACGGTGGACGAAGGGGGCGGGGCTGGGCCGACCTGGTTCAACGAGGGGCTCAACACCCACCTCACCCGCGCGCTCGTCTTCTCGTCGGGGAACGGCGAGCTGGCCGACTTCCTGGACGACCTCAACACCACGGCGCGGAACTACTACACCAACGCGTATCGCCTGCTCACCGCCGACTCGCTGGCCCGGCTGGGCTTCAGCACGGGGATCGGGGCGGGGAGTGCGCAGAACGTTCCGTATACGCGCGGCTCGCTCTGGTGGGCGACGATGGATGAACGGATCCGGCGGTCGTCGCACGGCGGGCGATCGCTCGACGATGTCGTGCTGGCACTCGTCAGGCGATGGCGCGGCGGTGCGCCGCGGACGGTGCAGTCGATCGTCGACGCGCTGGTGGTGGAGATCGGCGACGAGGCGCGGCGCGAGTACGAACGCGTGATAGTGCGCGGTGAGACGGTGGAACCTTCGAGCGAAGCGTTCGGATCCTGCTTCGAGCGGTACGAGACGACGATCTCGCAGGGGAGCGTGGTCGCGCGAGGGTATCAGTGGCGCCGCGTGCCGGGGCTCACCGACGAGGATTGCCGCAAGTGGTGAGCGCACGAGGGCGACTGGGGAAGCCGGCGCGGCGCGTCGTGCCGCGCGCGTGGTGGTCGCTGCTGGCGCTCGCGATCTGGACCGCACCTGTCGCGGCGCAGCTGCAACGGACGCCCGCGCGGAGCGTCACCCGGCACGTGGCGCGCATCGCCGGCGCACCGGTGGCGTACACAGCGTTCGTCGAGGAACACCTCCTGGGCGATGCTCCGGGGGAGGTCGACGCCTCGTTGGTCACCATCGCGTATGTGCGGGACTCGGTCGCCGACGTCGACAACCGTCCCGTGATCTTCCTGTTCAACGGCGGACCGGGGGCGTCGTCGTCGCCGTTGCACCTGAACGGCGTGGGACCACGCGTGGTGGCGGGCGATACGCTGGCCGACAACGACGACTCGCTGCTCGACGTGGCGGACCTGGTCTTCATCGACCCGGTCGGGACCGGCTTCAGCCGCCCGGTGACGACCGAGGCCGGGAAGCGGCGCTACTGGACGCGCTCGGGCGATGCCCGCTCGGTGGCCGACGTGATCGCCGCGTGGCTTCGCGCGCACTCGCGTACAGAGTCGCCACGCTACTTGATGGGCGAGAGCTACGGCACGGTGCGCGCGGCGGCGATTCTCCAACTGCATCGCGCCCTGCGCTTCGACGGGGTGATGCTGGTGGCGACGGTCTCGCGCGATTCCGTCGGCTCAACCACCAACGACGCCTACATCGGGGTGCTGCCGACGATGGCGACGTCGGCCTGGTATTGGGAAAAGATCGACCGCGCAGGACGGAGCGTCGACGCCGTGTATGCGGAGGCGAGCGCCTTCGCCCGCGGCGACTACGCACTGGCGTTAGGCGCAGGCGCCGCACTGGGCGCCGACGAGCGCGCGCGAGTGGCCGAACGTGTGGCGGCGCTGACCGGGTTGCCGCACGCGCTCGTGATGCGCCGCTCGCTGCGCCTGTCGAACGAGGACTGGATGCAGCACATCCTCGCCGACCGGGAGCTGCGCACGGGGATGCTCGACACGCGCGTGACGTCGAAGCGCGACACCACGCGCACCGGGGGGCTCAACGATCCGGCGCTGAACGGCGGGACGCTCCGGATCGGGACCGCGATGCTGGCGCCGGCGCTGGTTCCCGGCACGCCCGAGGCGGCCGCCGCGCAACGCGATCGCTCGCAGATGCCGCGCGTGGAGCGCTACATCCGGGAGGAACTGGGCTTCCAGACCATCGAGCAGTATCGCGCGCTCAATCTCGACATCAACGCCGTCTGGAAGTACGAGGAGGGATTGGGCGTGGTGGGGCCGGTCGCCGAGGCGATGCGGCGCGATCGCGGGTTGCGCGTGCTCTGGGCGAATGGGCTCTACGACCTCACGACGCCGGCCTTCGCGGCTGAGCGGGCGTGGGAGCGCGCAGGGGCGCCGGGCGGGCGCGTGACGAAGGTGCTCGTCCCGGGGCCGCACGGGGTCTTTGGCGATGCAGAGAGCCGGGCGGTGGTGGTGGCCCGGGTGCGGCGGTGGTTCGCGGCGGGGGCGCGGTAGCCGGACGCGCGCCTAACGCCTCACCGGAAGCCCACCGCCCGCCACACGTCGGCGCTCCGATAGAGCGTCCCACCCTTCATCACCATCGAGACGCGGCGCACGTTGGCGATGCGTTCCAGCGGATTGCCGTCGAGCACCACGAGGTCGGCGAGCTTCCCGACCTCCAGCGTCCCGAGGCGATCGGCCATCCCCATCGCCTTGGCACTCACTGCCGTCGCGGCCCGCAGTGCTTCCATCGGCGTGAAGCCGGCGGCGACGTACAGCTCGATCTCGCGATAGACGCTGTAGCCTGGGACCCCTTCGTCGGTGCCGGCCACGACCGGCACGCCCGCCGCGTGCAACGCACCGATGATCGCCAACGTGCGCGCGAGCCGTGCATGCGCCGTTGCACTGTCCACCGTCGCGAGCCCCATCGCGGCGATGCGCTGGGCGAGGACGGGGGGGAGATTCGCGATCCCCGGCTGGAAGTTCGCGACCGGTTCGGCCGCGGCGTGTTGCAGCAGCTCGCCCCAGGAGGCGGTGGGGTCGATGACGGTGCCGCGTTCGCGCAGGTGAGCGATGAGGCGTTTCACGCTGTCGCTCGATGCGTCGCCGCGGATGGGGAGATGGGCGATGTGGTCCATTCCCGAGTCGACGGCCGCCGCGACCGTCAGCGCCGTGGGGACGTGCCCGGTAACGGTCATCCCGAGGCGATGCGCCTCGTCGGCGATCGCGCGCACCACTGCCGGGGTGAGGAGCGAGTAGAGCTTCACCTGCTCGAAGCCTAACGCCTTGTACTTCCGCACCACCGCGCGCCCCTCCTCTGGTGTCGTCGCATTCTCGGCGCCGAAGGCATTGGGGCCGCCGCCGTCGACGAGCCCGGCGAGTGGCATGCGCGGGCCGAGCGCGACTCCCGAGTCGACCGCCGCGCGGAAGGGGAGGATGAAGTCGAGGACGTTCCCCATGTCACGCGCGCTCGTCACCCCGGCCGCGAGGTACACCGGCCCCCACTCCATCTGCATGAGATGGGTGTGCATGTCCCACAGCCCGGGGATGATCGTCCGCCCCGTGACGTCGATGCGGCGCGCTCCCGCGGGGATCGCGACGCGATCGCGGGGCCCAGCCGCGGTGATGCGTCCGTCGCTCACGACAACCACCGCGTTCGGGCTGGCGTCGCGCCCGGTGCCGTCGATGAGCGTGGCGCCGACGAGGGCGACGGTGCCGCGGGCGACCGGGCGCACCGTGCGCGAGAGGGCGATCAGTTCGCGCATGCGGTCGCGCGTGGCGCTGCGCCGCAACTGCGGCATCGCGTCGTCCAGCGACAGGCGCACCGCTTCCATCGTGAGCCCGCCACCGCCGGCGGTGCTGAACGCAGCGAGGAGTCCGTTCCCGTCGAGCCAGACCGACTCCCAGCCCCAGACGACGCCGTTGACCGCGTAGCGATCGAGGACCGTCGTGTTGGTGCCCACGCGCAGCGTGTCGCGCCCACGCCAGGCCACCTGCACGTCATTGGTTGGGGCGCCGGGGATCACCTTCATGACGGCGGGCCGCCCCTTGGCAAGCCAGTGCCTGACGAGCGGGAAGTGCTGGGCGACGGGCGTTGCGCCCGTGATGGCGAACGCGTGCCCCGCCACGCGCACGGTGTCGTGGCGCCCGCGGTAGTCCACGATTGCCCGGGTGCCGGCCAGTGCGACGCGCGACTCGACCGTGTGCGAGGAATCGGTGAGGCGTGTTGTCGAGAGCGTGCGCGGGGACCAGTCAGGGGCGAGCGAAGCTTCGGTGCGCAGGTGCGTCCGCCGTGCGCGGTCGACGTAGTCGAGCTCCGTCGTGAAGCGGCGAGTGCCGGCGCTGTCGGCCGAGAGCGTCCATCGTTCGTGGCCGACCGGGTAGCCGACGTAGTAGAGGCGGAGCGTGTCGGTCGTGGTGCCGTGCGTGCGCCAAGGGCCGCGTGCGCCCGCGGGAGGAGGCGCGCTCCCCTGGGCGACGGCGTGCGTGGGCGTCGCCGCGACGAGCCAGGCGGCAGCCGTCAGGAGCACCACCGAGTGGTATGCCAGGAGCGCCGGCCTATCGACGTGCACGTAGTGCTTCCGCATCGCCGTGACCTCGCAGTTGCAGCGTCAGCGTTGGAGGAGAATTGCCGTCGAATCGTGCGTCGAGCGTGATGACGTGCCGTCCAGGGGCGAGCGTCGGTAGCGCACTGGCGAGGGCGACGCGCGCCTTCGGCTTGCCGCTGGCGTCGTACACCTGCACCGCTCCCGTGCCGTCGCTCGCCAGTCGCTCGCCGCTCTGCAGCTCCGTCGGCAGCTCGATCGAAAGGTAGCCGTCGACGCGCAGCACGATCCGGCTCGCCGAGCCTGCGCCTCCGTTCGCCATCATGCGGAACTGCATCGATTGCGCGGACCACGGCTGCTCGAACGTGAAGGTGCTGTGGGTCGGTTCACCAGGCTGACGTTCGACGCGCGCGTGCGTGAAGAGAGGCGACTCGACCACGGGTGTCAACGTCCAGGCGTTCGCCCCCGTCGACGCGAGATGGAACTCGTTATGCGAGTCCTTGAGGCGTTCGCGTTGCGCGGCAGTGAAGGCGCCCGCGTGCCTCGCCGCCTCCCACTCGCGAATGGCATCGAGAAGCTGCGGGGTGAGCGGATTGGCGCGCAGCGCCTTGGGACGCGCCACCATCGCGAAGCCGGCGCCGTATCCGGCGGCGCGCGCCAGCATCCACTCCATCTCGGCCAGCGTGGTGCGCTCGGTGAGGAGGTACCAGCCGAGCATGTGCGGCATGTAGTTGCGGTCGAACAGCGCCTGGTTGTCGATGCGGTACTGCTGCATGCTCTCGGTGAAGCCGCCGTTCCACGGCTCCCCCCAGTTGTAGTACGACCCCGTGTGCCAGTAGAAGGTCTTGCTGATGCTGGTGCCGAAGATCATGTCGTGCCGCACCTGCGACCGCACGTCGTTGGTGAACGCCTCCAGCGCATAGTCGCCCTGCCCGCTGGCCAGTGCCCCCTCGTGCCCATCGAAGTCGATGTGGTCGACCCCGGTCTCGTTGAGGAAGTCCGCGAGGTTGCGCGCCACCTCGCGCTGCATGGCGAAGTTGGGGAAGAAAACATTGTACGGGTGGTCGAACAGCTTCCCCACCGTGTCGCCGGCGACATGAGCCGCGGCCCGCGTCCCGAAGGCGCCCCGTTGGCAGTCGAGGAGGAGATACGGCGCCGTCGCCGTGACGGTGCGGTATTGGATCAGCTCCGTGCCGATGCGGACGGTGTGCAGCGCGTTGTTCGCCGTGTCCGCGAAGAAGGTGGGGGCACGCACCTCCAGGGTGCGCTGCGCGGCGTCCACGGCGGCAACGAGCGTCGATGCCCCCGTGACGCTCAGGCGCGGGTCAGGGATTGGCGTGACGTACGGGTCGTTGGTGTTGATGAAGTTGGTGAGCGTGTGGACGCCGAGCCGCACCCCAATGGCGTGCGCCTTGTCGACCGCAGCCTTGAGTCCGGCGCGACCGTTGGGGAACTGCGCGCTGTCGAGGATGAAGTGCCCCCAGCTCTTGAACGGCCCCTCGTGATAGAGCGACATGAGGCCGGCGCGCCGGGTGTGCGCCAACATCTCGTCCACGTCGCGCTCCCCGAAGGATGAGATGAGGTACGAGCGCCCGTAGAGCGGCGAGCGCTTCCACCAGACACCGTCGACCGTGGGATGCGGGAGCCCCTCGACGAGCTCGATGCGCTCGAGGACGTCGAGCACCGCGGGAACCGGCGCGACGAAGAGCGCGATGGCGCTCCCGACGACCGTCTCGCCGGGGATAGGTGCGACCGGCATGTCGCGATGGTTGCCGCCCCACGCGTCCACGGTTCGAGCCTTCGACCGGTTGATGCTGTACGCCTGTAGGGTACTCCCCCAGGGGCGTGCCGTGGCGGCGATACCGCGCGCCCAGGTGCTCCCCTCCCGGTTGGGAAGCGCGCCGCCCAGGGTCTTCGCGTTGAGGACCTGCATCCCGAGCGCGCCCAGATCATCGCGCACCACGCCGATCACCTCGCCCACGGTCTGGGCGATCGTCGTGGCATACGGCCCCCAGACGATGGCATCGATGCGACTGGCGGGCGTGGCGCTGGTGACGTCGAGCGTGAGGTGCGTTCCGCGTGCGCGCGCCCGAACGGTGAGGCGCGTGCCGACGTCGGCGAAGCGCAGCGTCAGTTCGCGTCCGTCAGGCGTTGGGCGTGCCGCGAGTGACGTTGGCGCATGGCGCCGCCCATCGCTCACAACAGTCAGGAGCGATGAGACGGTATCGACCGCGAGCAAACGGTCCGTGCGCGTCGTGTCGCGCAACTCGGTGAGGGTGCCGCGCGCATCGAGCGAGAGGCGGAGCGCCCCCGCGCTGAGCGTCACGACCGCCGGTCGAGGCGCTGATGGCGACTGAGCGGTTGCGGTGGGGACGGCAGCGACCGCGAGGGCGGCTGCCACGACAGAGCGATGGAGGTGGGTCACGCGGGGGAAGATCGGACCGGGCAGCGGTGTGCGCGAGAGCCCGGTTCCTTCCCCCCGCTGGATCACTGGGCCGCCCGCGCTCCCTCGCGCCCGTCCACGTGCGCTGTAGAATCCCGTGAACGGCCCGTCTGATCTCGCCCCTCGCCTCTACGCCATGCGCTGGTCTCTCCCGCTCGTCGTCTTCGCTGCACTGAGCGCCCTCGCTCCATCCCGCGCCGAGTCCCAACTCGCCGCGACGCCGCGCATCCTCGTCTTTTCGAAGACCGCTGGCTACCGCCACGCCTCCATCGAGCCGGGAATCGCCGCCATCCGGAAGCTCGGCGCCGAGCAGGGCTTTGCCGTCGACGCGACCGAGGAGGCGACGGCCTTCAGCGAGCGCAACCTGCGACGCTATCGCGCAGTGGTCTTCCTCAGCACCACGGGCGACGTCCTCAATCCAACGCAGGAGAGCGTCTTCGAGCGCTTCATCCAGGCGGGGGGCGGATACGTCGGGATTCACAGCGCGACGGACACCGAGTACGAGTGGCCGTGGTACGGGCGTCTGGCCGGCGCCTACTTCAACGGACACCCCGGCAACCCCAACGTGCGCAAGGGGACATTCCGCGTTGTCGATGCGACGCATGGCTCCACCCAGGGATTGCCGGCGCGGTGGGAGCGCGTGGACGAGTTCTACAACTTCAAGCAGGTCGACCCCACGATCCGGGTCCTCGTCGACATCGACGAGACGTCCTACGAAGGGGGGACGAACGGGGCGCATCACCCGATGAGCTGGTACCACGAGGTCGACGGTGGGCGAGCGTGGTACACCAACATGGGGCACACCGACGAGACCTTCGCCGAGCCGCTGTTCCTCCAGCACCTGCTGGGCGGGATCCGCTACGCGATGGGGAACGGAGCACGCGACTATCGCCGCGCCCGCCCCGAGGAGAACCGGTTCACCAAGGTCGTCCTCGCCGAGAAGCTCAACGAACCGACCGAGATGGCGGTCCTGCCTGACGAGCGCGTCCTCTTCATCGAGCGCAAGGGGGCCATCCAGCTGTTCTCGCCAAAGACGGGGAAGTACAGGCAGGTCGGCTTCATCCCGGTGAACCTCGCGCATAACGACGGGAGCCAGTCGGAGGACGGGTTGTTGGGGTTGGCAGTTGACCCAGCCTTCGCGCGCAACGGATGGGTCTACGTCTACTTCTCCAAGGCGGGATCGGAGCCGAAGAACATCCTCGCGCGCCTGACGATGCAGGGCGATTCGATCGACATGACCACCCTGCGTGTCATGCTGGAGGTCGGGGTGCAGCGCGAGCAGTGCTGCCACACCGGCGGGTCGATCGCCTTCGACGGGAAGGGGAACCTCTATCTCTCGACCGGCGACAACTCCAACCCCTTCATGAACGGCTACGCTCCCATCGACGAGCGCCCGGGACGCATGCCGTGGGATGCGCAGAAGTCGTCGGCCAATACGAACGACCTGCGCGGGAAGATCCTCCGCATTCATCCCGAGCCGGACGGGAGCTACACGATTCCCGAAGGGAATCTCTTCCCGCCAGGGACGCCGAAGACGCGCCCCGAGATCTACACCATGGGGCACCGCAATCCCTATCGCATCGCGATCGACAAGCACACCGGCGTGTTGTACTGGGGCGACGTGGGGCCCGACGCGTCGGTGGACTCGGTCGATCGCGGGCCGATGGGCTACGACGAGGTGGGGCGCGCGCCGCGCGCCGGCAACTACGGCTGGCCGCACTTTGTCGGCGACAACAAGGCGTACCGCAAGGTGGACTACGCCACGATGACGATCGGCCCGGCCTTCGATCCGGCGCACCCGGTGAACACGTCGCCTAACAACACGGGGCTCACCGACCTCCCGCCGGCGCAGAAGGCGTTCATCTGGTATCCGTACGGGGCGAGCGCGGAGTTCCCGTTGGTGGGGAACGGCGGACGCACGGCCATGGCAGGTCCGGTCTTCTATCGCGAGGACTTTGCCTCCGCGCCGCGCCCGTTCCCCGCCTGGTACCAGGGGAAGCTCCTGACCTACGACTGGATGCGCGGGTGGATCATGGCGGTGACGATGGACGCCGACGGCAACTTCGCCTCCATGGAGCGCTTCCTCCCCAGCTCGAAGTTTGCGAACCCCGTGGACATGGAGTTTGGCCCCAACGGCGACCTGTACGTGATGGAGTACGGGACATCCTGGTTCAAGGGGAACGACGACGCGCGCCTCATCCGCATCGAGTACAACCCCGGGAATCGCGCGCCGGTCGCCGTCGCGCGCGCCGACAAGACGATTGGCGCAACGCCGCTTCGCGTGGCCCTCGATGCCTCGGCGACCACCGACGCCGACGAAGACTCGCTGTCGTACGCGTGGACGATCGCGGGCCCCGGTGGAGTGGTGGTGCGGCGCCTGACGGGCGAGCGTCCGACGCTGACATTGGCGACGCCGGGGACCTTCACCGCGACGCTCACCGTGCGCGACCCGTCTGGCGCACGCTCCACGTCGCAGCTCTACCTCACGGCGGGGAACGAGCCGCCCACCGTGGCGATCGAGATCGTCGGGGGGAACTCGACCTTCTACTGGCCGCACACACCGATCTCGTACGCGGTGCACGTGCGCGATCGCGAGGACGGATCGCTGGCGAACGGGCGCATTGCACCTCGTCGTGTGCTGGTGACGTCGCAATACGTGAGCGAAGCGCCGAGCCTGGGGAATGGCGGCGCGGCGGTGCCTAACGCTGAAGGGAAGGCGTTGATCGAAGGGGGCGACTGCCTGGGGTGCCACAAGATCGACCAGGCGTCCATTGGACCGGCCTACGCCACCGTCGCCGCCAAGTACGCGAGCGACTCGACCGCGGCAGCGCGCCTTGCGGCGAAGATCCGCGCCGGCGGCTCCGGCGTGTGGGGAAAGGTGATGATGCCGGCGCACCCGCAGCTCACCGAGCGCGAGTCGCGGGCGATCGTTCGCTACATCCTGGGGCTGGCGCAGCGCGCGACGACGGCGGCGTCGGCGGCGACTATCCCAGTGCGGGGAGAATATGTTCCCCCGGATTCTGCGAGTGCGACCAAGGGGGGCGTGGTGCTGCACGCGCAGTATACGGACCGCGGCGGCAACGGTCGGCTCGGCGTCACGACGGAGTCGTCTGTCATCCTCCGGGCACCGTCACTCCTGATGGCCGACGGAGCGCTATCCGAGGGCACCGAGCGTCGCGACGCGCCGGGTGGACAGCTGCAAGTGGTGGCGGCGAACAGGTCGGGGAGCTTCGTCAGATTCAAGGGGATCGACCTCACGGGGGTCGGCGCTTTCGTCGTCACCGCACTGGCCCGCGCGGAGGACTCGGCGGCGGGCGGGAAGGTCGAGGTGCGAATCGATTCGCTGGCCGGTCCTGTGCTCGGTGAGACGGAGACGATTCGCGCGAAAGGGGAGATGGTACCAGACCGGTCGCGTGTGGCGTTGTCGTCGGTGGCCGGCGTGCACGACGTGTACTTCGTCTTCCGCAACGAGGGGGCCGCGAGCGGGCAGATGCTGCTCTACGCCATTCGGGTCGATGTGGAGGGAGGGAGGCGTTAGTCGCGACGCGCGGCGTCATCCTCCAATGTGGTGTCGCATCACCGCGATCCGGCTTGCAGCCTTCGCGACAGTCGCTCGACTCCCATCGAGATGAAGTCTCGATATCCTCCGAGCGGGAGCGTCTCCACGAGCCCTTGCGCCCGACTCGCCGCGCGTTGCGCGCTCTCGCGATCGCCGGCGCGGCGCTGTGCATCGCCGAGGTTGAGGAGAAGCGATGGGAGCAGCGATTCGGCGCGTCCGTCCGAGACCTGCTCGGCGTGAGCGAGCGCGACGGCACACCAATGCGCCTCCTGCTCGACCGTCGCCTGCTGGCGCGCGAGGTAGTGCGCGGCGATCGCCGCATCAAAGTCATCGGTGCGCAGCGTCCACGCCTCCTCATACAGGCGCCGCGCGACGTCGGGTTCGCCCTCGGCGGCGATCCCCCTCGCACACAGGGCCACGACGGGATTGGTGGGGTCGAATGGTACAGTCATGTTGCTGATGGACGTTACTCGTACGTCAGCGCCCGCGACACCGTCACGCGCGTCGCCCGCAGCGCTGGCCACGCGCACGCCACCACCGCCGTCACCACCACCACGCCCAACCACTGCAGCACGCTGCGCCAGTCGGGAACCCAGTAGATCGGGACGCGGAGCATGATGCGGCTGAACGCCTCGGCCAGCGCTGCGCTCATCGGGAGCGAGATCGGTATCGCGATCGCCCAGCCGAGCAGCGCGATGACGAGCCCCTCGCCTTCGATGAGGGTGACGAGCGTCCCATGGCGCGCACCGATGGCGCGCATGACGCCGATCTCGCGCGTCCGTTCGAGCACGGCGAGTCCCATGGTGGACGCGAGCCCCATCCCACCGACGACGATCATCACCCATCCCATAACGGTGAGGAATTGCACGACCATCAGGAGGTGATCCTCCGTGACGCGTCGCTGCTCTTCCACCAGCTGGCTGCTGGCGACGACCATTCCCGCGCTGGCGAGCGCCGCGCGCACCCGCTGGATGAGGTCGACCTGCGTCGCGACGCCCGGGTAGTCGGTCGCGACCATCACGCTACCGCGGCGAACGTCGCTTCGCGCTTTGGCCAGGGCAGCTGCTGACGTGTAGGCAACGGGGGCCGGCCCCCCTTCGAAGGTCCCGGCCACCGTCCACGTGGCGCGTCGTCCGGAGACGGCGATCTCCACCTGTGCACCCGGTACCAGGCGTGCGTCCAGGCGCTGCAACGAACGGCTGACGACGAGCGAGCGCGAGCCGTCGGTAGCGAAGGCCGCACCGTGCTCGATGTCGAGGGCGAGTAGCCGAGTGTCGTCGGGGACGCCGACGATCGAGAACGACGTCTCCTGCAGGCCGTCGTGCTCGAGGGTGCCGCGCGCTCCCGTCCACGACTCGGCGGCGCGGACGCCCTCGACGCCGCGAACCGCGGAGACCAACGAGTCGGCGTCGTGCGGCTCGGCGAGTCGCACGCTGAAGGTGTAGTGCTGGCTCCCGAAGATGAGATCCATCGAGTCACCTACGGCGCGGCGCAGGTTGCCCGCGGCGACGAAGACGCTCCCCCCGCCGGCGATGGTGAGCATCGTGAGCGCCACACGCTGCCGTTGACGGAAGGCGTTGCGCATGCTCAGCGCCCAGACCCGCGACCACCCGCCGACGCGAGCGAGGCGCGGTTCGTCACGCGCCCCGCCATCGTGCACGAGCCCGACATCGCGCAGCGACTCGGCAACCGTCTGCCGCGTGGCGCGGCGCACGGGGAACCAGGCCGCCGCCATCGGGAGGAGGAGCCCCACGGCGACCACCATCGCGATGCTCCACCACGGGATGGCGTACGGCGCCACGTCGAAGTTCAGCATCTCGGCGCGGAGCGCGGCGTAGCGGCGCCCGAGGATCAGCGTGAACGGGAGGGCGAGCGTGGTGGCGACGACGCCCGTGCCGAGGGCGAACACCATGTACATCGCCGTCAGCTGCATATGGTCGCCGCCGAGCACCTTCATCACGCCGATCTCGCGTCCCTGCTGGGCGAGCACCGCCGTCATGAGGTTGACGACGAGGAAGGCCCCGACGAGGAGGGCGAGGACGCCGAACGCCCCTTGGGTGACGAGGAGGGAGTCCATCTGCGCGGCGTGAATGTGCTTCCCGGGCTCGGGGACGTCGACGT
This sequence comes from Gemmatimonadaceae bacterium, assembly GCA_046327755.1. Taxonomy (GTDB): domain Bacteria; phylum Gemmatimonadota; class Gemmatimonadetes; order Gemmatimonadales; family Gemmatimonadaceae; genus SCN-70-22. The sequence continues at coordinate 620,705 of JAXLXW010000002.1, read as the reverse complement.
CGAGGACGGTCACGGCGGCAGCGTCGAGGACGCGGCGGACGGCGAGCGACACGCGCCGGACGTCGACGCGCGTGGCGTACACATCTGTCACCGTGAGCTGCAACTCGTTGGGGGTCGTCTCGAAGCCGAGCTGGGCGAGTGTGGCGGCGCTGGCCCAGAGGTAGACGACGTGCTCCATCCAGCCAGGAGCGAGCGAGACGTCGCGGACGAGCGCCGTGACGGCTGCCTGGCGCGTCTCCGTCGCACCGGTGGCGAAGGTGAGCGTGTCACCCACGAAGCTCCCGGCGACCTCGAGGGATGAACGCTCGATTGCGATCGTCCCCTCCGTGGGTGGCCATTGTCCGCCGGCGCCACGCAGCACCCCGATGCGGTGCGCCTGCGGCGCATCGGTCGCGAAGAGGAGGGCGGGACGCCAGCTCCCCTGCACGAGGACCGGGCGGGAGATCGTGCGGCGCCACTGCGCCTCGCGCACCCCCGGCACCGCTCGCACGCGAGCGAGGAGGGCGGAGTCCGCGGTGCCGTGCACCGTGTCCGGCACGTCGATGTGCAGCGTCGCCGCCGCCGGGTTGGCGGCGAGGTACCCCTCCTGCGTCGCGCGCCTGACGAGTGCCCACGACGTGAGGATCGATCCGGCCCCGGCGAGCGATGTGGCGATGGCGACGGCGACGAGGAGGGTGCGCGGGAGATGTGTGGTGGCGTCGCGGACGACCTTTCGCCAGCGGGGGGCGATCACGGTGCGCACCGCTCGTCGGCGACGACGCGTCCGTCGGCAAGCGTCACCGTCCGATGCGCAACACGCCGCGCTGAGGGATCGTGCGTGACCATCACCACGGAACGCCCGCACGCGGTGAGGCTGGCCAGGAGGTCGAGGAGCGACGCCGCGGTGCGCGAGTCGAGGTTGCCCGTCGGTTCATCCGCCAGGAGCAACGGCGGGTCGTTGCTGAGGGCCCGCGCCACGGCGACGCGCTGCTGCTGTCCGCCGGAGAGGCGCGACGGGAGCTTGTGCGCCTGGTCGGCGACGCCGAGTTGTTCGAGGAGCGCCAGGGCGCGCGCTGCACGCTCGGCCGGCACCCCGACGCCGCAGAAGTCCATTGGGAGGAGGACGTTCTCCAACGCCGTGAGCGTGGGGAGGAGCTGGAAGAACTGGAAGACGAGGCCGAGCGAGGTGCCGCGCCACCGCGAGAGCGCGCGCTCGGACATCGTCTCGAGTTGCACGCTGCCAATGCGCACGCTTCCGCTCGTTGGGCGATCGATGCCGGCGAGGAGCGCGAGCAGTGTGGACTTTCCACTCCCCGAGGCTCCCATCACGACCGTGAAGTCGCCCGCGTCGAAGTCGAGCGAGAGGCGATCGAGGGCGGTGCAGGTGGTGCTGCCGACCGGGAAGGTGCGCGTGACGTCGCGCAGCGAGGCGGCGGCGGTCGAGGGAGGCATGCAGTCGTCGAGTGGAGGGTGACCGCAGGATAGGACCGGATCGCGCCTCCCGGCCATCCCGCGCGCCGTCACTCGACGGTCCCGATCGACCGTTCGGCGAATCGGGCACCGCGCGCGCCACGCGCGCGGCTATCGTGCGGCAGCCCCTCACCCTCGCCGGAGCCTAACGACCATGCCGTTCGCGTCCCGCACCATGCGACTCGCCGCCCACGTGGCCCACGTTGCCATGATCGTTCCGTTCACCGTCCTCGCGCCGCGCACGGCGCACGCCCAGCACGACGGGCGCGGCGCCGCCAGCGCCGCGGCAAACGTCCCCGCGCGCGAAGCGTCGCAGTTCGACTTCCTCGTGGGACAGTGGGAGCTCGAGGTGCGCCCCAAGGTCAACTCGCTCGCTGCGAAGATCCACGGCGCGCCGAAGTTCCTCGGGAGCTGGAAGGGGTGGAAGATCATGGATGGCTTCGCCGTCGAGGACGAGCTGCGCATCATGGATCGCTCCGGCAACCCGAGTGCGCTCTTTCACTCCGTTCGCCAGTGGAGCCCCACCGATCGTCGCTGGATGGTGACGGGGCACGACGCCTACCGCGCACGCGCGTCGAACGCCACGGCGACGTGGGACGGGAAGGTGATGCAGATCAGCGGATCGGCGGACGGCGCCCAGTCGCTCACGCGCACGCGCTTTAGCGCCATCACGATGACGTCGTTTCACTGGGAGCAGGACCGTTCCGATGACGGCGGCAAGACGTGGAACGAGAAGGCGCTCGTGATCGACGCGCGACGAGTTTCGGCGACCGCGCCGCGCTGAAGCGCCGCTGATGCGCCTTCCGTCCCGCGCGCACGGAGCGGAGCTTTCCCGCATGTCGCGCGCGTGGCTCTGGCTCCAGCTGGTGATTGGATGGCTCCCCATCTGGGCGCTCTTCATCACGCTCATCCTCACCGTCCACGGCGAGGAGGCGTCGTGGCTGGCGGTGGCGTCCGCGACGCGCATGGTGCTCGCCGGTGCGCTCCTGTCGCCGCTGGTTCGCCGCTTCGCCACGCGCCACCCGTGGCCGCATCCCATGCGACTCTCCTTCGTTGGGATGCACCTGGGAGCCGCACTGCTCTACGGGGCGGCCTGGTTCGCGATCACCTTCGCGATGGAAACGCTCGTCAACCGGGTGGGGATGATGATCATGGGGGCGGTCCTGGTCCCGTTCCTCCTCCTCGGCACCTGGCTCTACGTGATGATCGCGGCCGTGGTCTACGCCGGGGAGTCGGCAACGCGAGCCGCTCGGGCGGAGGGCGCGGCCGCCGAGGCACAGCTCGCCGCACTCCGCGGGCAGCTCAACCCGCACTTCCTGTTCAACGCGCTGCACAGCGTTGTGCAGCTGACGGCCATCGCTCCCGATCGTGCGGCGCGCGCCGCCGAGGATCTCGCCGGGCTCCTGCGCGCGACGATCGATGAGACGCGCGACCTGGTCCCCCTCGGCGACGAGTGGCACTTCGTGCAGCGCTACCTCGAGCTCGAGCGCATGCGATTCGGCGAGCGACTGGTCGTCGAGGCGACGATCGACGACGGGGCGCTGGACGCGCTCGTCCCGGCCTTTGCACTGCAGACCCTGGTGGAGAATGCCGTCCGCCATGGCGCCGCGCCGCGCGTGGAGCCGACGACGGTGACCATTCGCGCTGCGCGCGAGGGGAACCAATTGCGCCTGACGGTGGCGGACGACGGCGCGGGCGCGACGGACGCCGCGCTCTTGGGCGCACAGGGAACGGGGGTGCGCCGGCTGCGCGAGCGGCTGGCGGCGCTCTACGGCAGCAGCGCGTCGTTGCAGCTCGAACGTGCGACTCGCGGCGTGCGGGCCACGTTGGTCGTCCCGGCAGGGGACGACACATGACGACACGTCGCGACATCGCGCCGCTCACCGTCGTCATCGCCGACGATGAGCCGATCGCCCGCGAGGGACTGCGCCGCATGCTCGCCGAGCACGTGTGGCTCACGGTCGTCGGCGAGGCCGCGTCGGGCGATGCGACGGTCGCCATGGTCGACGCCCTGCACCCCGACGTCCTCTTCCTCGATGTGGAGATGCCAGGAGGGAGCGGGATCGACGTCCTCCGGCGACTCACGCACCGCCCCTTCGTCGTCTTCACGACCGCGTTCTCGCAGCACGCCGTGACGGCCTTCGAACTCGGCGCCGTCGACTACCTGCTCAAGCCGTTTGGCGCGGAGCGGCTGTTGCGCGCCGTCGAGCGCGTGCGCGCGGGCGTTGGCGAACCGGTGGAGGAGGCCGGCGATCGCCTGCAGGAGGCGATGCGCCAGGGGACGATGTCGCGCCTGTTCGTGCGCTCGGGGAATGGGGTGATCCCGGTCTCCGTCGACCAGGTCACGCGCGTGGAAGCGTGGGGCGATTACGTCACCGCCCACACCGCCACGTCGCGCTACGTGATGCACCTCGCGCTGCAGCGCCTCGCCGACCGACTGGATCCGTCGCGCTTCGTGCGCGTGCACCGCGCGCACCTGGTCAACCTTGCGCACGTGCGCGCCTTTCGCGCGCAGCCGGGAGGCGGGCTGATCGCCGAGATGCTGGATGGCTCGACCGTTCCCGTGAGCCGGACGCACGCCCGCGCCATTCGCGCGCTGGGCCTGTAGCCGGCGTCACGGTGCGGGCGGCACCGCCTTCCTGGCCGACGAGACTTCCCCGGCCATGAAGTAGCCTAACGCGCGACGAGACGGGCGCGTCAGGTTGGCGACGTTGCCGCGCACGCTCGCCGTCGAGACGGCGAACGGCGAGCCGTCGTTGGTGACCTGGTCGGTCAGCGCGACGTAGTACCGGTACCCCTCCTCGCTCAGCGAGATCTGGCGCACCTCCACGAGATCGCCGGGCTTCACGACCATGCCGCCATACGGCTGGAACTCGGTCACCGCCTTTCCGTCCACCAGGTCGTCGTTGGCAAAGACGCGCGCCTTGAACGTGCTGTCGGCGGCGATGAGACGGACGCCGTTCACGAGCTGGTCCCACACGTAGTAGTTGCGCTCCCCGGCGGGGTCCCGCGTGTCGATCGTCGCCCGGAGCCCCTCTCGCGGGCCGATGACGTTGTTGCGCTCCATGAAGTACATCGAGTCGATCGGCGCGACCGAGGTGAGGAGATCGCTCCCTTCGTACTGCTCTCCCTGCCACGAGACGTGGAGCGTGTACCGACGCCCGACCTCGGCGGCGAACGGCGGCGACACGTAGAGCGACGCGTCGCCCGGCGTGGGTGTGAAGGCAAGCGAATGACCGGCGTCGTCGGTCACGCGCACGGTCGCCCCCGTCGCGGCCGGCGCTACCGCATTGCTGAAGTAGCGGTCGGTGGTCGTGACGCGGATCTGCTGGGGAATCGCCCCCTCCCCGATGATGCGCTCGATGCGCCCCTCGACCACCAGGAGTCGCTCCCCGGTGGCCAGGTCGACATCGACGACGCGCTCGCACGCACCGGCGAGCGCCAGGAGCGGAAGCACGAGGAGCGTCGTGATACGAGCGCGGCTGGTGACGGACATCGCGCGCGCCTCCTAGAAGTGACGCGTGTAGGAAATGCTCGGGACGATCCCGAACACCGACAGCTGCACCGCCTCGGAGGCGAGCGGGTTGTCCTTCGTCTGGCGGAACGACATCGACTGCGCGTTGAAGCGGTTGTAGGCGTTGAAGACCCCCAGCTGCAACTCGCCGCGCCGCATCTTGCGCGTGAAGGCAACGTCCAGCCGGTGATAGGCCGGAAGGCGTGCGGCGTTGCGTGGTCCGTACTCGGCGAGGATCAATCCGTCGACGACGTAGCGCGACTCGGGGAAGGTGGCGGGAAGTCCGCTCGCGAGGGTGAAGGTGGTCCCCATCGTCCAGTTGCGGCTGAGCGGGCGCATGGCGACCACCGAGAGGTCGTGCGTCTTGTCGTACGGCGACACGTACCACTCGCCGTTGTTGATCCCCGGCGCGCTGGTCGTCGCCGAGGGGGCGCCCGAGCCGAAGCGCTGCTCGGACCGGCTGAGCGTGTAGCTCACCCACCCGGTCGTCTTCCCCACCTGGCGGCGGGCGAAGAGTTCGAGCCCCCAGGCCCGGCCGCGCCCCTGCAGGATCAGCGTCTCCAGCTTCTCGTTGAGGATGACGTCGGCCCCGTCGACGAAGTCCACCACGTCGCGCGATCGCTTCACGAAGACTTCGGCCGAGAGGTCCCACGCCTGGCCGGGGGTGATGCGCTGCATGCCGAGCGCGACCTGGTCGGCACGCTGCGGCCTCAGATACGGGCCGGCGGGCTCCCACACGTCGAGCGGCGTCGGAGAGTTTGTCTTGGAGGCAAGATGGAGGTACTGCACCGTGCGCGCGTAGCTCGCCTTGAGCGACGTCCCCTTGTCGAGCGAGAAACGCAGCGAGGCGCGCGGCTCCAGTGCGCCGTACGCCTGCACCTTCTCTCCCGCGCCGTACCGCGTACTGTCCACCACCGTCCCCGGCGCGTAACGTCCGAGGAGCGAGTCATACACCAGCGGCTGGTTGTTGGCGTAGCGGAAGACGGTCGCCGTCCCCGTGCGCACGAAGCCGGAGAGGCGCGCCCCGTAACGAAGCGCCCATCGCTCGCCAAACTCGCGCTCCTCGCCCAGGTACAGCGCGCCGGCCATGGCGCTGCGCTCCGGCACCTTCTTGCTGGCGAGGTCCGACTCGCCCAGCGGCTTCACCTCACCGGGGGAGAAGCCGTGCAACGTCCCCTGCACGCCGAACTCGATCCGATGTCCGGGTGACAGATGCAACGACTCATCGACCTTGAGATCGAGGCTCTTCACGCGCGCCGTCCACTGCGTGGAGTCGTTCCCGATCGGGAAGGTGAGGCGATAGTCGTAGTCGCTCGCCGCCAGCGTGACCTTGGAGTACAGCCGGTCGCGCACGATCTCGTTCCATCGCAACGTCCCCGACTTGTTCCCCCACCCGGCACCGAACTGGTCGCCCACGCCGAATCGGTCACGCCCGAAGAAGCCGGAGGCCACGAGCGTCCCGTGATCGCCTAACGGCCTGGTGACCTTGGCGTTGATGTCGTAGAAGTAGGCGACGGAGCTGCGGATATCGGGATCGCTCGAGGCCTTGGTGAAGACATCGGCATAGGATCGGCGCGCCGCGACCAGCCACGATCCCTTTCCCTTGAGCGGCCCCTCGACGGCCAGCCGCGAGGCGAGGAGCCCCAGCGTTGCCGTTCCCGCAAACTCGTTCGCGTTCCCCTCGCGCTGCCGCAGGTCCACCACCGACGACAGACGCCCGCCGAAGCGCGGCGGGATCGCCCCCTTGTACAGTGTCGCATCGTCGACGGCGTCCGAGTTGAACACCGAGAGGAAGCCGAGGATGTGCGACGGGTTGTAGATAGTCGCCTCGTCGAGGAGGATGAGGTTCTGGTCCGACCCGCCGCCGCGCACGTTGATCGCCGTGGTGAAGTCGCTCGATGACGACACGCCGGGGAGGAGGGTGAGCGAGCGGATGGGATCGACCTCGCCCAGCGCCGCGGGGACCTGGCGCAGCGTCTGCACGTCGAGGCGCGCGATGCTCATCTCCGGCGACTTGGGATCGATGTCGGCGCGCTCGTTGGTCGCCGTCACCGCCACCGCTGCCAGCGTCACCTGGCTGCGCACGAGCAGCACATCGAGTGTCTGCGATGCGGTGAGCGAAATGGTCGTGTCAAAGGGGGCGAAGCCGATCGCACGCACCTCCACGCGATGACGGCCCGCGCCGAGTGCGAGGAAATACACCCCTTCCTCATTGCTCTCGACGGAGATGCTGCGGTCGGCTACCACGCGTGCGTGGCGCACGACCTCGCGCGACTCCGCACTGCGAAGTGTGCCGGAGATGCGGAGCGGGGCAGGGCCCTGGGCAAGGAGGAGCCCGGTCGAGGGTGCGAGGTGCGCCGGCAGGGCAGGGGCGGCGGACAACAGGATCGCGGCCGCGCACGCGCGCCGGGCGGATCGCATCACGCGGCCGGGGCGTTGCCGGATTCGAGGCGTGCTGTTGGGCACAGAAGGACGGCGAGTTGCAGGTGACGGATGTCGCGGGATGTCGGAGGTACACGCCGAAGGTACTCGGCGATCCACCTCCGCCCCCACCGACTACGGGACACCTCCCGTCCTTGTGTCGCGCCTCGGCGTCCTCGGCCGTGCGACTACGGCGTCCGTCTGGCCTGAGGCGCGTCGGCGGAGAGGCGCCTCAGCGCGTCGCGCGCCTCTCGCACCGTCGGCTGCAGGACCTCGTCGCCACCGCTCCAGGCACGCTCCACGTAGAGGTAGCCGTCGATGGCGGCCGGTCGGTTGCCCAGGCGCTCCTGGACCCGGGCACGCTCGAGCATCCAGAGCACGCGCGTGGCGTCGGTGGCGGTGAACGGGCGCGCCAGAATTGCCGCCGCGGCGTTGTCCTGACGCTTGGCCGACAGGATTCGGGCGCGCAGCAGGTGGAGTGCGCCGCAGCCAACCTGGCAGACGGAGTCGGGCCGGTCGAGCGCCGAGAGCGCCGCCGCGGTGTCGCGCCGGGCCAGCGCCACGAGCCCCGGGAGCAGCACGTGCAGCGTCGGGTGCGCGCGCTCCCTCCCGGCGGCGACCTCCGACACGAGTCGTTGCAGCTGCACGGTATCACCACGGGCGCTCCACCACATCGCCTGCCCGACGGAGACGGCGAGGTCGGCCGGGTCCAGTCCCCAACCGCGCATCATCTGGTCGGCGCTGTCGGTTGGCATCGCGCCCGCCAGCGCGACCTGCGCGAGCAGGGGCGCCTGCGATCGCGTGAGAAAGGTCCGCGCTTCCGCCATGTGCCCGCGCAGGAGGAGCAGGTTGCCGAATCGCCAGCGGAGCCCGTCCATGATTGGCTCGGGGAGGCCGCCCCTTTGCGCGGACTGCAGTCCCGCGCGAAACAGGTGCACCGCCCCTTCAGTGGAATCGAGAAGCGGGCTGGCAACTTGGGCAAGGTTGGACTGCAACGCGAAGTCGCGCGAGCGGCCGACCGCTTGGATGCGCGCGACGGCGTCCGGGGTGCGGTCGAGCAGGTCGCGCACCAACCGCAACGCTGTACTCACGTCACCGTCCGGCGCAGCGCCGATGAACAGCGCGATGGCCCGACGCATGGCTGGCTCATCCTGGTCGCTGGCGGCAACGGTCGTCAGATGCAACGCTGCCGGCACGAACGTCGAGTCCAGCGACAACGCCTGCTGAAAGGCATCGCGTGCCCCTCGGGCCCCGGAGAGACTGGGCGCGATGCGCTCGGTGAAGTGAAAGCGCGCATCGCCGAGCTTGAACCAGACCTCGGGATCATCGCCAAAGCGGGAGGTCGCGTCCTCCAGGACGCGCGTCATGCGCACGACCTGCGCGTACGGCGCAAGGACGGTGTAGTCCGACTGGGCGAGCATCGCAGCACCAAACAGCGAGTCGGCGGCAACGAGCACGCTGTCGCGTGGCGCGAGGCGGTGATTCATCGCTCCCGCGCGCACCAGGAAGCGATATCCCTCGGCGTTCACGCGGGCGTCGGGTTGCAGTTTCCATCCCAGTGAGTTGCCGAGCCGACGGAAGGCGAGGGCGAAGGTGCTGTCGGCGCCGATCGCCACCCGATACATGGCGGCCGCCGTGTCCCATTGCGCACGTCGGTAGGACTGCTCGCCCCGCAGGTACGCCTTGATCGCGGGGAGCGAGGACGAGCCGAGGGAGCCGAGCCGTGCGTCGCCGCTCGTCGTGGTCCCGCGCAGCTGCGCCAGCACGGCGAGGGACAGCGTGTCGGCGAGCCGATCGATGCGCGACGTCTCGCCCACCAGGTCGATGTCGGTGCCGACCGGTGCGTTGCGCTCGGCGTCGAGGATGGTGGCGCGCAGGCGCACGGAGTCCTTCCCGGCAGCGACGACCGATCCGTGCAATGCCAGCGTCGCATGCACCTGCCGCGCGAGTGCGATGACCGTCTCGCGGTCGGCGCGCGCACGCGAGGGCCAGGCGCGCAGCGTGGTGGAGGGGGCCACCGTGCGCAGCGCCCCGGCCCCGTCGAGCGCCGTCGCGAGGAGGTCGACGAGTCCCTCCCGGTACTCGTCGTGTCCGCCGATCACGTCAAAGGGGGCGATGACCAGGATGTCTGCAGCGTCCGGCGCATCCTGCCGATCGGAGGGAGCATTCCGCGGCAGCCAACGCATGACGGCGACGGCCAGGAGCAACACGGCGACCACCGCCGCGAGGACACGTGCACGGCGCACGCCGGTCATCGGATGTGAGGGGTCCTCGCCAGCGGCGGCGTTCCGGACCTCCTTCTTGCCGGAGACGGTGCTGGACTGCCAGAGGGCATCCTGCAGCGCGCCTGCCCCTGCAAAGCGGTCGTTCGGCTCCTTGGCCAGCAGCTGCGCGACGATCGCGGCGAGTTCCGGTGGGACGTCGGTGCGCGCATCGGCGAGCGAGGGTGCCGGCGCGACCATGTGCTGCCGAATCAGGTCCGCCGACGAGCTGCCGCTGAACGGCGGACGCCCGGAAAGCATCTCGTACGCCACGACGCCGAGGGAGTAGAGATCGCTCCGGCCGTCGAGGTCGCGCTCCCCCGCCGACTGCTCCGGCGACATGTAGCCTGGCGTCCCGATCGACATCCCGACCTGCGTGAGCCGCGTGGCATTGCCTGCCGCCTGGTCGGGGGCCAACGACGAAATGCCGAAATCGGCGAGCACCGCCAGTCCGTTCGAGAGCAGGATGTTCTCCGGCTTTATGTCGCGATGGACGATCCCCTGGCCGTGCGCATAGGCGAGTGCCGACGAGAGCTCCCGGAGGATGCGCCGGGCATCCGCGACCGGGAGCGCCCCCTCGCGATCGAGCCGGTGCCGCAACGTCTCGCCCTCGACGAACGGGGTGACGTAGTAGAGGAACTCCCCGGCCACGCCCGCCGTGAGCACGGGGAGAAGGTGCGGATGCTGCAGCCGAGCCGTGACTTCGGCTTCGCGCTGGAAGCGCGTCGCCGTGAGTGTGTTGGCGACTTCGGGGGCGAGCACCTTGATGACGACGCGCCGTCCGAGCGCGCGCTCGGTGGCGAGGAAGACGCGGCTCATGCCGCCCCCTCCAAGCTCTCGCTCGACGCGATAGCTCGCGCCAAGTGCGGATTGCAGGTCTTGCAGCACGGGGGGGCGGTGCGGGAGGGACGTCCGGGGGGAGGGCCACAACGTTGCGCCGGCGCCGGCGATGGCGCTACCCCGACGGGCGCGATCGGCGAGAGTGGTCGCGCGCGCCCGCTGCCAATCCCCGGTCACCCCCTAGATTGGTTGTGCCGGCACCGCGCCCATGGCATTGCCCCGTGGCGCCACACGTCCCTGCGCCCAGCCGCTCATGCTCATCGTCCACGTGTACGTCCATGTGCTTCCCGAGCAGGTTGATCCCTTCATCGCCGCCTCGCGCGAGAACGCGCGCCAGAGCGTGCAGGAGCCCGGCGTCGTCCGCTTCGACCTGATTCAACAGGAGGACGACCCCACGCGATTCGTCCTGGTCGAGATCTACCGCACCCCGGAGGATCCGGCGCGACACAAGGCCACCGCGCACTACGCCACCTGGCGCGACGCGGTCGAGTCGATGATGGCGGAGCCTCGCCGGAGCACCAAGTACCGCGCCCTGGCGCCGCTCCCTGCCGCCTGGGAGTACCCGGGGTGAGCCTCGCCTTCGACTTCGCCGCCCCCACGCGCATCGTGTTCGGCGTGGGGCGCCTCGCCGAGTGCGCGGCGATCGTGCAGGGCTTCGGGCGGCGAGCCCTCGTTATGCAGGGAGGGAGCGGGCGCGCCGCAGGGCTCGTGCAGCAGCTCCGCGAACATGGCGTCGACGTCGCAGCGCACGCGCTCTCTGGTGAGCCGACGGTGGCCGCGGTCGAGCGCATCGCCGGCGACGCTCGCCGCGCCGGCGTCGATGTCGTCGTCGGGTATGGCGGCGGGAGCGTGATGGATGCGGCAAAGGCGGTGGCGGCGCTGGCCACCAACGCCGCCCCTGCGCGCGACTATCTCGAGGTGATCGGTGCTGGACGCCCACTCGAGCACGATCCGCTCCCCGTCATCGCCATCCCCACCACCGCGGGAACCGGCGCCGAGGTGACGCGAAACGCGGTGCTGCTGGCAGAGGAGGAGCGGGTGAAGGTCTCCCTACGCTCCCCGCGGATGCTCCCGGCGGTCGCGATCCTCGACCCGGCGCTCACCGTCGACCTTCCGCCAGCTGCGACCGCGAGTACCGGGCTCGACGCCCTCACCCAGTGCATCGAGCCGTTCGTGACCCCGCTCGCGACGCCGTTCACCGACGCCGTCGCGCGCGAAGGAATGCTCCGCGCCTCGCGAGCGCTCCCCCTCGCGGTGCGCGACCGCACCGACGTCGAGGCGCGCGCCGACATGATGATCGCCGCACTCATGAGTGGCATCGCCCTCGCCAACGCCAAGCTCGGCGCCGTCCACGGTTTCGCGTCGCCGCTGGGCGGGATGTTTCCCATTCCGCACGGAGTGGCCTGCGCGCGCCTGCTTCCCGAGGCGACACGGGTCAACGTCCGCGCGCTGCGCGAGCGCGCCCCCGACGCGCCGGCCCTTACCCGCTATGCCGAGGTCGCGCGCCTGCTGACGGGAATGCCGGGGGCGCGCGCGGAGGACTGCGCGCCGTGGCTGGCGGCGCTGGTGGAGGAGCTGGACATCCCCCGCCTCGCCGCCTTCGGGGTGCAGCGGGAGTCGCTTGCCCCCGTGGTGGCCGCCGCACGATCGGCCAGCAGCATGAAGGGGAATCCCATCGTCTTGAGCGACGTGGAATTGGCGGAGGTGCTGGGCGCGGCGGTATAGTCTGGGCACACGCCCTCCCTCGATCCCGTTCCCGTTGTCCCAGGCCAGTCCCACACCGGCTGCCGGCGCGCTGCGCACGGCGCCTGACGCGTCGACACCGAGCACCGCCCGCGCCCTCGTGGCGCGCCTTTCCCCCGTGCTCGGGCTCGTGGCGGTCGTCCTCATCTTCACCGTCCTCTCCGACGAGCCCGGGCGCTTCCTCTCGGCGTTCAACCTGCGCGTCGTCCTGTCCCAGACGGTGATCACCGCGCTGGGCGCCATCGGGATGACGATGATCGTGGTGGGAGGGGGGATCGACCTCTCGGTGGGGGCGTCGATCGCGCTGACGGGGGTGCTGGCGGCCACGGGGCTGCGCGACGGCTGGTCGCCGGTCATGGCGGTGATCGCCGCCGTTGCGGCTGGCGGCTTCATCGGCGTGCTGAACGGGGCGGTGATCACCGCGTTGCGCGTCGTCCCGTTCATCGTCACGCTTGGGATGCTGGGAACGGCGCGCGGGACGGCCAAGTGGCTCGCCGACGAGCAGACGGTGAACGTCCCCGCCACCTGGATCAACGACCTCGTGGTGACCATGCCCAAGCCGGCGTGGCTCGTCCTCCCGATCGGGGTGTGGGTCGTGGTCGCCCTCGCGATCGTCGTGGCGCTGGTGCTGCGCAACACGGTCTTCGGACGGCGGATCTTCGCGTTAGGCTCCAACGAGGCGGCGGCGCGCGCCTGCGGCATCGACATCACCCGCCTCAAGCTCGCCATCTACGGCAGCGCGGGATGCCTTTTCGGGCTCACCGGGGTGATGCAGGTCTCCCGCCTGCGGCAGGGCGATCCCACCGTGGCCAACGGGGCCGAGTTGGACATCATCGCCGCCGTGGTGATCGGCGGCGGCTCGCTGAGCGGGGGCGAAGGGAGCATCGCCGGTTCGCTCATCGGTGCGCTGATCATGGCCTTCCTGCGCAACGGCTGCCAGCAGATGGGGTGGCCCAACTACATCCAGGAGATCATCATCGGCGTGATCATCGTCCTCGCGGTGGCGCTCGACCGGGCGCGGCTGGCGTGGGCGGAGCGGAGCGCGGCATGAGCGCTCCGCACGTGCCACGGGTGGATGCGCACATTCACCTGTGGGATCCCGAACTGCTGTCGTATCCATGGCTCGACGCGCTTCCCTCCCTGCAGCGGAAGTTCGCGTTGGGCGACTTCCCGGGGCTTGCGGCGGATGCCGCGCACGCGGTGGACGCGGTCATCGCCGTGGAGGCGAACGTCGCGGGCGGAATCGGGATCGCCGAGGCGAACCTCCTCGACCTGTACGCACGAGAGGAGCCGCGTCTCGTGGGCATCGTGGCATATGTGAACGTCCCCGAGGTGTCTCCGTGCATTCGAGCACTCGAGCAACTCCGCCGGAGCCACCGCGTCGTGGGCGTACGGCACAACATCCAGGGGCATCCGCCGGGCTATGCCACGCATCGGAACTTCGTCGCGGGTGTGAAGCTGGTTGGTGAGAAGGACTTCCCCTTCGATCTCTGCATCACGGCCGCGCAACTCGCCGAGGTCACGACGCTCGTGCAGCGCTGCCCCTCGGTGTGCTTCATCCTCGACCACTGCGGGAAGCCGAACATCGCGAGCGGCGGGTTCGAGGAATGGCGACGCGGCATCGACGCGCTCGCGGCGCACCCCAGCGTCTACTGCAAGCTCTCCGGCCTCTTCACCGAGGCCGGTCCCGGCCGCTGCAACGTCGAGTCGCTCCGCCCGTATCTCAAGCACGTGATCGAGACGTTCGGCCCGCGCCGCGTGATGTACGCCTCCGATTGGCCCGTCTGCACACTCGCCGGGAGCGCCGACGACTGGCACGCGCTGGTCAACGATGTCGTCGGCGGACTCTGTTCGCGCCACGAGCGCGACGAGATCTTCGGCGGCACCGCGATTCGCGCCTATCGACTCTCCATTCCTGCGCCCGCATGACCCAGACCGAGGGACTCCCGTCGCTGGCCCTCACCGACCGCGTCGCCATCGTCACCGGTGGCGGCTCGGGGATAGGGCAAGCCATCGCGCGACTCTTCGCCCAGCGCGGCGCGCGCGTCGCCATCCTCGACATCGCCGATGCCAGCGAGACGGTGGACGCGATTGCGGCGGATGGCGCCCACGCGTTGCAGCTGTCGTGCGACGTCACCAACCAGGCCGCGGTGGACTTCACCTTTCGCGAGGTCGCGGACCGCATGGGGGCGCTCGACATCCTCGTCAACTCCGCCGGCGTCGCGCACGTCGGCAACGTCGAGCAGACGACCGAATCCGATCTCGATCGCGTCTATGCGGTGAACGTGAAGGGGGTCTACAACTGCCTTCGCTCCGGCGTGGCCGCGATGAAGGGGCGGGGAGGCGTGATCCTCAACATTGCCTCGGTCGCCTCGTCCATCGGGCTCGCCGACCGCTTCGCCTACTCGATGAGCAAGGGGGCGGTGCTGACGATGACCTACTCCGTCGCCCGCGACTACGTGCACGAGAAGATCCGCTGCAACTGCGTCGCGCCGGGGCGAGTCCACACACCATTCGTCGACGGCTTCCTCGCCAAGTCGTATCCCGGGCGCGAGGCGGAGATGTTCGAGGCGCTCTCCCGCACCCAACCCATCGGGCGCATGGGGAAGCCGAGCGAGATTGCCGAACTCGCCGCCTTCCTCTGCTCCGACGCGGCCGCCTTCATCACCGGGACCAACGTCCCGATCGATGGCGGATTCGTCTCGCTCAAGATGTGAGCGGCATGACTCCCTGCCGAACGCCCGCCGCCTGACGATGCCGGCCTCGCTCTCGCGCCGCGTCACCCGCGTGGAAGTCCGCGACGTGCGCTTCCCCACGTCGGCGGCGCTCGACGGCTCCGATGCGATGAATCCCGACCCCGACTACTCCGCGGCCTACGTCATCCTGCACACCGACGCGGGCGACGGGATCGAGGGGCACGGGCTCACCTTCACCATCGGGCGCGGCAACGAGCTGTGCGTCGCCGCGGTGGAGGCGCTCGCTCCGCTGGTGCGCGGACTCGACCTCGCCGACATCGCGGCGGACATGGGCGCCTTCTGGCGGCGCGTCACGTCGGACTCGCAACTGCGCTGGGTCGGGCCGGAGAAGGGGGTCATCCACCTGGCAACGGCGGCCGTGGTGAACGCGGTGTGGGACCTGTGGGCCAAGGTCGAGGCAAAGCCGCTGTGGAAGCTCCTCGCCGACATGTCGCCGGAAGAGGTCGTGCGCTGCATCGACTTCCGCTACATCACCGACGCCCTCACCCCGGACGAGGCGCTCGGCATGCTGCGCGCCCGGCACGCCACACGAGCCGATCGCGAGGCCGAGCTGCTGCGCGATGGCTATCCGGCCTACACAACGTCTGCCGGCTGGCTCGGCTACTCCGACGACAAGATCCGCCAGCTCTGCCGCGACGGGATCGCCGAGGGGTGGTCGCACTTCAAGATCAAGGTCGGGCGCGACCTGGCCGACGACATTCGGCGCGCGTCGCTCATCCGCGAAGTCATCGGCCCCGGCCGCAAGCTCATGGTCGACGCCAACCAGGTGTGGGACGTGGGACAGGCGATCGAATGGATGCGGCACCTCGCCCCCTTTGATCCGTGGTGGATCGAGGAACCGACGTCCCCCGACGACGTGCTGGGGCACGCGGCCATCGCCCGCGCCGTGGCTCCCGTCGGCGTCGCCACCGGCGAGCACTGCCAGAACCGCGTCGTCTTCAAGCAGCTCATGCAGGCCGGTGCCATCCGATTCTGCCAGGTCGATGCCTGCCGGCTCGGCGGCGTGAACGAGGTGCTGGCGGTCTTGCTGCTGGCGGCAAAGTTCGGGATCCCCGTTTGCCCGCACGCCGGCGGCGTCGGGTTGTGCGAGTATGTGCAGCACCTCTCCATCTTCGACTACCTGTGCGTGAGCGCCTCGCTCGAGGATCGCCTCATCGAGTATGTCGATCACCTGCACGAACACTTCGTCGATCCCGTCGTGATGCGGAACGGACGCTACGTCCCGCCGCAGGCACCCGGCTACAGCATCACGATGAAGCGCAAGAGCCTCGAGGCCCATGCCTTTCCAGATGGACCGGTCTGGAGCCAGCGTCGCGACGTGTCGGCAGGGGCCCCCGACCGAGGTGATGCATGAACGCGCACGGCAGGGCGACGATGAAGGCGGCCGTCCTCGTCGACGTGAACCGTCTCGAGGTGCGCGACGTCCCGCGCGTCGACCCGGCTCCCCACGAGGTCCTCGTGCGTGTCGAGGCGGTGGGGCTGTGCGGGACCGACGTCCACATCGTCGAGGGACACGCCAACTACAACGCCGACGAACGCGGGCGCCTCCGATCGCTGCGCGAGTCGCCGCAGATCCTCGGGCACGAGATCGCCGGCGTGGTGGCCGAGTGCGGGAGCGCGGTGCGTGAGCTTGCGCCAGGCGACCGCGTCATCGTCGACCAGGGGCGCTGCTGCGTGAGCGAGGCGCGCACGCCGCGCTGCGAGTACTGCGCGACCGGCGACTCGCACCAATGCGAGTCGTATCGCGAGCACGGCATCACCGGACTCCCCGGTGGCTTCGCCGACTACGTCACCGTCCCCGCCGTCAATGCGGTGCGGCTGCGCACGGCGCTCCCGGCCGAGCACGCCGCGCTCTCCGAACCCCTGGGCTGCGTCATCCACGCCGCCGACCTCGTGGTGCGCGCCAACGCTCGTTATGCGCTCGACTCCATGGGCGATGGCCGCGTCCGCACCATCGTGGTCTGCGGCGGTGGCCCGGCAGGGATCCTCTTCGTGCAGTACCTGCGTCGTGTCATGGGATTCGCCGGGCGCGTGATCGTGAGCGAGCCGAGCGCCGTGCGTCGCGCCCTGGTGGATCGCTTCGGCGCCGAGACGATCGACCCCACCGCCACCGACCTCGTCGCGGAAGTGGCCGAACGTTCCGGAGGGCGCCGCGCCGAGCTCCTCATCGAGGCGTCGGGGGCAGGCTCGGTCTTCGCGATGATCCCGGGGCTCGTGCGCAAGCAGGCGACGGTGCTGCTGTACGGGCACGGGCACGCCGGCGTCGACCTCAGCGTCATGAACCAGGTGCAGTTCCTCGAACCAACGCTCGTCTCGCCCGTGGGCGCGTCGGGCGGCCACGACGCGGACGGGCGTCCGCTCACGTACGTACGTGCGTTGCAGCTGCTGGAAGACGGGGTGATCGACGTCGCCCCGGTGGTTTCTCATCGCTATGCCTCGCTCGAGGCGCTGCCGAGTGTCTTTGCGGGCGCGTACCGGCGCCCAGACTTCGTGAAGGGAGTCCTGACCCTATGAATCGTCTGACCATGCGCGCCTACCGTGCCGCGATTGCCCTCCTTGCTGCTGCCGGATCCCTCGTTGCCTGTGGCGGCGGAAGTGGAGAAACGGGCGGCGCTGCCACCGCGAAGACCATCCCGACCATCGCCGTCATCCCCAAGGGAACGACGCACGAGTTCTGGAAGGCGATTCATGCCGGCGCCGAGCAGGCCGCCCAGGAACTCGCCGCGCAGGGCGACACGGTGAACCTCATCTGGAAGGGGCCGTTGCGCGAGGACGATCGCGAGCAGCAGGTGCAGGTCGTCGAGGGCTTCATCGCGCAGAAGGTGGACGGGATCGTGCTCGCGCCGCTCGACGTGCGGGCACTGGCGCGTCCGGTGGAGGAGGCCAAGGCGGCCGGCGTCCCGACGGTCATCATCGACTCGGGGCTCGAGACCGACGCCTATGTCTCCTATGTCGCGACGGACAACACCAAGGGGGGCGAACTCGCCGCCGACCGGCTCGGCGAGTTGTTAGGCGGCAAGGGGCACGTCCTCGTCCTCCGGCTGCAGGAAGGGTCGGCGAGCACGACGGCGCGCGAGGAAGGCTTCCTCGCCCAGCTCAAGGCGAAGTACCCCGGGATCACGGTCGTCTCGTCCAACCAGTACGCCGGCGCCACACGAGAGACGGCCAAGCAAGCCGCCGAGAATCTCCTCAATCGCTTCGGCGCCGACCTGCAGGGGATCTTCACGCCGAATGAGTCGTCCTCAATCGGGATGCTCCTCGCGCTGCAGGATATCGGGAAGGCCGGGAAGATCCGCTTCGTTGGATTCGACGCCACGCAGACGCTGCTCGACGCGATGAAGTCCGGACAGCTCGACGGGATCGCCGTCCAGAATCCGATGAAGATGGGATACCTGGGGGTGAAGACGATGCTCGCCCACCTGCGGAACCAGCCGTTCGAGAAGAAGGTCGACACCGGCGTCACGATGGTCACCCCCGAGACGATGGAGCGGCCGGAGGTGCAGGAGATCATCCATCCGCCGATCGACAAGTACCTCAAGGGGAGCTGAGCACAGCCACGGCGGATGCACAGCGTGCCCAACGACCGGATGCCAGCCAGCGGCGGTGACGCCCTGCGCGTGACGGGGATCGTCAAGCGCTTCGGCGCCACGCGCGCGCTCGACGGGGTCGACCTGGCTGTTGCGCCTGGCGAGGTGCACGCGCTCATCGGCGAGAACGGTGCCGGCAAGAGCACGCTGATGGGGGTCCTGGCGGGCGCGCTGCGCCCGGATGCCGGTGCGCTCACCCTTGGGGGCGGGGCGTACGCCCCGGAGAACCCGCACGATGCCCGCCGCCTCGGCGTCGCCCTCATCCACCAGGAACTCTCCCTCTGCCCGCACCTGACCGTCGCCGAGAACGTCTTGTTAGGCGTGGAACGATCGCGCTGGGGATGGATCGATCGCTCGGCGAGCGTCGAGAGAGCCCGCGCCTTGCTCGATGAACTCCCGCATCCCGAGATCCGTCCCGAGCGCCGCCTGCGAGAGCTGAGCCTCCCGGCGCGACAGATCGTCGAGATCTGCCGCGCGCTGGCCTCGGACGCGCGGGTGCTGCTGATGGACGAGCCCACGAGTTCGCTGCAGGGGGGCGATGTCGAGCACCTCTTCGCCCTGATCCGACGCCTCAAGGCGCGCGGGGTGGCGATCCTCTACATCTCGCACTTCCTCGAGGAGGTGCGTCGCATCGCCGATCGCTACACCGTCCTGCGCGACGGACGGAGCGTCGCGACCGGTGCCATCGCCGACTCCACCGACGAGTCGCTGATCGCCGCGATGGTCGGCCGGCCGGCGCGTGGGCTCTATCCGGAACGGTCGCGCGCGGCGGGCGACGTCGCCCTGCGCGTCACCGGGCTGTCGTCGCCCCCCAAGCTCGTCGAGGCGTCGTTCGACTTGCGGGCCGGGGAGATCCTCGGGGTGGCCGGCTTGTTAGGCTCGGGGCGCACCGAGCTGCTGCGCACGTTGTACGGGCTCGATCGGGCGGCGACAGGGACCATCGACCTTCCCATTGCCGCCGCCGCCCGTCCGGGCGGCCCCTTCGCGCACGCCACCACCGCCGAGCGCGTGCGCGCTGGCGTGGGCTACGTGAGCGAAGATCGAAAGGGCGAAGGGCTGTCGGTCACGCGCCCCATCGCGGACAACATCTGCGCCACACGACCGGAACAAC
Organism: Gemmatimonadaceae bacterium; assembly: GCA_046327755.1. GTDB lineage: Bacteria > Gemmatimonadota > Gemmatimonadetes > Gemmatimonadales > Gemmatimonadaceae > SCN-70-22. Next base: position 601,023 of record JAXLXW010000002.1, on the reverse strand, counting down.
GGACGACGGGGCTCGGGATCCTCGACCTTCCACGCATGGCCGAGCGCAGCCGTCACTGGATGCGCGAGCTGCAGGTCAAGGCGCGCTCGCCGTGGCAGCGGGTGAGTGCGCTCTCCGGCGGGAACCAGCAGAAGGTCGCCATCGCGCGATTGCTGCACGGCGAGGCGCGTGTGCTCCTCTTGGATGAACCAACGCGCGGCATCGACATCGGCGCCAAGGCCGAGGTCTACGAGATCATCGCACGACAGGCGGCCCGCGGATGCGCGGTGCTCCTCGTGAGCTCCGACCTCCCCGAGCTGTTCGGCATGTGCGACCGTTTGGCGGTCATGTCCCGCGGCCGGCTCACCGCGGCACGCCCCATCGAGGACTGGACGCCGGAGTCCGTGCTGGCGACGGCGATCGGCGGCACACGGTAGTGCTCACTTCCCAGGAGACCTGACATGCGACGATCGACCATGCGCCGGTTCCTCGCGACGACAATGCTGTTGTGCGCGGCGCCTGCTGCGACGAGTTGGGGGCAGGGGCAGTACCAGCCCACGCCGGAGAACCTGGCATCGCGCCAATGGTTCCAGGACGCGCGCTTCGGGCTGTTCATCCACTGGGGGATCTACTCGGAACTCGGCGCCGGCGAGTGGGTGATGAACACGCGCGGGATCCCCGCCGCGCAGTACGAGCGCCTGTCGACCTTCTTCAATCCCGTCAAGTTCGACGCCGCGGCGTGGGTCGCGCTCGCCAAGGCCGCGGGGATGAAGTACATCACCGTCACGAGCAAGCATCACGATGGCTTCGCGATGTTCGACTCGAAGGTGAGCGACTACAACGTCATGCGACGCACGCCGTTCGCGCGAGATCCGCTCAGGGAACTCGTGGCGGCGGCCAACAAGGAAGGGATCAAGGTCTTCTTCTACTACTCGCAGCTGGACTGGCACAGCACCGACTACTACCCGGTGGGGCAGACCGGGCGCACCAGCGGGCGCCCGGCCGGCGGCGACTTCGATCGCTACCTGGACTACATGAACGCGCAGCTGCGGGAGCTGCTCACCAACTACGGCTCCATCGGCGGCATCTGGTTCGACGGGATGTGGGACCGCCCCGAGGCCAACTGGCGGCTGCGGGAGACGTACGACCTCATCCACCAGCTGCAACCGGCGGCGCTCATTGGCTCCAATCACCACATGACGCCGTTCCCGGGCGAGGACTTCCAGATGATCGAGAAGGACCTCCCGGGGCAGAACAGCGCCGGGTGGAACACGGCCGCGCTCGGCGCCCTTCCGCTGGAGACGTGCGAGACCATGAACGGCTCGTGGGGGTTCAACCTCACCGATCACGACTACAAGAGCACGCGCGACCTCGTGCGCTACCTCGTCAAGGCCGCGGGGGCCAACGCCAACTTCCTCCTCAACGTGGGGCCGATGCCCAACGGGGCGATCCAGCCCGAGTTCGCCGAACGCCTGCAGGAGGTTGGCGCGTGGCTCAAGGTGAATGGCGAGTCGATCTACGGCACGCGCGGCGGCCCGATTGCCGCGCGCCCGTGGGGGGTGACCACGCAGAAGGGGAATCGGGTGTACGTGCACATCCTCGACTGGCGCGACGACGAACTGTCGATCCCGCTCGCCGGCAAGGTGCGCAGCGCCCGCGTCCTTGGCAGCGACGCCGCGGTCCGCGTGACGTCCGCGCAGGGAAGCATGCTGTTGCGCGGCCTCTCCGCCGCGCGGCGCGATGACATCGACACGATCGTGGTGCTGGAGATGAACCCGTAGGTGCCCCTCGCGCGTCGCATGTCGAGCTGACTCCCATGAATCTCTGCGTCTTCTGTGGATCGAGTCCGGGCGCCCGCCCCGAGTACCTGGCGGCGGCGCGGGCGTTAGGCGCGCGGCTCGCGCAGCGCGAGATCGGGCTCGTCTACGGTGGCGCGCGCGTGGGGTTGATGGGCGCCGTCGCCGACGCAGCGCTCGCCGCCGGCGGCACGGTCACGGGCGTCATCCCGCAGGCCTTGTGGGAGCGGGAAGTCGCGCACACCGGACTGACCAACCTCCGCGTCGTCAGTTCCATGCACGAGCGGAAGGCGCTGATGGCCGATCTCTCCGACGCCTTCGTGGCCCTTCCAGGCGGTATCGGAACCTTCGAGGAGCTGTTCGAGGTGTGGACGTGGGGGCAGCTGGGGTTGCACGCCAAGCCCGTCGCCCTGCTCGATTGTGCGGACTACTACGCTCCCCTCGTCGCGTTCCTCGACCACGCGGTCGCGGAACGCTTCATCCGCCCCGGGCACCGCGCCGCGCTCCTCGTGGAACGCGACGCCGACGTGCTGCTCGATCGCCTGCTGGCGTGGACCCCGCCGCCGCGCGAGGGCAAGTGGATCGGGGGAGAGCTGGGGCGTTAGGCCCCGGCGTCACGCGGCCCGCCGTCAGTCACCCCGCAGCGCCACCGTCGGGGCCATGCGCGAGGCGCGCCGCGCCGGGATCCAGCTGGCGAGGAACGCGACCGAGAGCAACGCGACGCTCGTCGCGACAAGCGTCACGGGATCGTTAGGGCTCACGTCGTAGAGCAGCCCGCCGATGAGGCGCATCGCGCCGAGCGTGAGGACGAGCCCCGTGGCAACGCCCAGGACCGCGAGGCGAACGCCCTGCCGCGACACCACGCGCCGGACGTCGGAAGGGCGGGCCCCCAGCGCCATGCGCACCCCGAACTCGCGCCGCCGCAACGCGACGCCGTAGGCGAGCACACCGTAGATCCCGACCGCACCCAGGAGGAGCGTGAGCAGCGATGAGGCACCGAGCAGGAGGAAGGTGAATCGCATGCGTGCCGTCGCCGAGTGCATCACATCCGCGAGTTCGCGCTCGTTGAAGGACGGGAGCGCCGGATCGAGCCGGTGCAGCACGTCGCGCAGCGGGCGCACCAGCGACGACGGCGCGCCATCCGTGCGGACGACGAGTGCCACGACCGAAGGTCCCCAGGTGGCGCCTCCCTGCCGACCGGGATCGAGCGAGAGCATCGGGAGATACACCGCCTCGTCTGCCGGAAGTTGGAGGCTCGTCAGGTGCACATCCTCCACCACCCCAACCACGCGCGTCCAGTCGCCGCCAATGCCCTGCCGCACGCGCTTCCCAATGGCACTGACGCCGGGCCAGTAGCGCTGCGCAAAGCTTCGGCTCACGATCACCTCGTCCGATGGCCGCGTCGCGTCCAGCGGGGAGAACACGCGCCCTTCGATCATCGGCGTCCCCATCACCCGGAACAGGCTGTCGGTGACGTATACGCGCGAGTGCACAGGCGGCACCTCGTCAGGCGCACGCGGAATCCCTTCGACGTCGACCGCCCCTGTCTCCGCATCACCCGAGAGTGGGATCCAGGATGTGATCGCCGACTGCTGCACCCCGGGTACGCGAGAGACCTCGTCGAGCAGGCGTGACTCGAAGCGCGCGCGATCCTCCGCCGTGGGATAGTTCGTGGACGGGAGGGCGATGTGCATCGTCAGGACATGCGCGCCGTCGAAGCCCGGTCTCACGCTCCGCAGCCGCAGGAACGAACGCGCGAGCAGCCCCGAGCCACTCACCAGGACCATCGCCATCGCCACCTGCGCCACCACGAGGACGTGGCGCGAGCGCTGGGTCGCCACGCCGCCGATCGCGCCGCGCCCCGCCGACTTGAGCACCGCAGCCACGGGGAGGTGACGCGCGCGCAGCAGCGGGAGGAGCGACAGCGCCGCCACGCACAGCACGACCACGAACAGCGTGAAGGTGAGCACGCGCGCGTCGATGGTGACCTCGGCCAGCCGCGGGAGGTCGACCGATACCGGGAGCAGGCGAAGCGCGCGGAGCCCCGTCGCGGCGAGCGCGAGCCCCGCCAACGCACCGCCGATCGAGATGAGCGCGGCCTCCGTCACATACTGGGCATGCGCCGTCGCCGTACCGGCCCCCAGCGCGCGACGCACGGCCAGCTCATGTCGCCCATCCTCGGCCCGCACGAGGAAGAGCCCGGCCACGTTCGCGCATGCCACCACCAGCACCAGCGCGGCGCTCGCCATGAGGATCCAGAGCAGTTCGCGCACGTTCCCCGTCAGCGCCTCGCGCAGTGGGCGAATCACCGAGCGCACATGCGCCGCCTCCCACATCGCGGGCGGCACCTCGCCGGGGAAGACTTCCACGACACGCGCAACGAGCTGGTCGAGCTCCCGCGTGGCCGCCTCGATCGACACGCCCGGCTTGAGCCTCGCAATGCTGTACCAGTCGAAGCTCGCCGGCGAGGCTGTGGTGAAGGAGAACGGGGCGGGGACCCACAGCTCCGTCGACGGCGTGGGGTACTGGAAGCCTGCCGGCATCACGCCGACGATCTCCCGGTTGACGCCATGGACCACGAGCGACTTGCCGATGACGGCAGGATCGCCACCAAAGGTGCGCTGCCACAGTGCGTGCGAGATGACGGCGACCGGCGCCGCCTCGGCGCGATCCTCTCCCGCCACGAACAAACGGCCGAGTGCCTGCGTGACGCCGAGCGTCGCGAAGAACGAGGCGCTGACCGTGGCGGCCTCCATTCGCTCGGCCTCGCCTGCGGTGGTCCCCGCGGACGGGAGCGAGACGTTGAGGCTGCGCACCCGATACGCGGCGATGCGGTCGAGTGCGCGGCTGTCGCGCTCAAAGAGGAGGAAGCCAGCGTCCGACTGGTCCATCTGCATCGGCTTCCCCTGAAGCACCGCGCTCAGCGAGACCATCATGAGCTCGTCCGGGCGCGGAAAGGGGAGCGGACGCAGGAGGATGGTGTTGACGAGCGCAAACGCCGCCGTCACCGCTCCGCACCCCAGCGCAAGCGTGAGCCACGAGACCAGCGAGAACGACGGTCGCCGGGCAAGCGCGCGCAGCGCGAGTCGTCCCTGCTGCGTCAGGGTCGCCAAGCGTTCAGCGTGTGAACGCCTTCGGTCGATGTTGGCATCGATGACCTCCAGCTCCGCCCGCACCGAGGCGACGTCACCAAAGCGCTCGCGCGCCACGCGCTCGGCCTCAGGCCGCGGGAGCCCGCTGGCCACCAGCTCTTCGATGCGCTCGTCGAGGTGAAAGCGGAGTTCCGCGTCCACCTCGTGCCCGCGCTGCGCCGCATCACGACGGCGCGCCAGTCGGAACTTGCGGGGAAGCGCCATGCGTCAGGTCCCCCGGAAGGCGAGGACGAACCCGACCGTCTCGCTGTACCGATGCCAGCGCGCCTGTTGCTCGGCGAGTGCGCGTCGCCCGGCAGGTGTGAGTTTGTAGAACTTCGCCTCGCGGTTCTTCTCGGTGATCGCCCACTCCGCGTCGAGCCACCCGCGCTCCTCCATGCGGTGCAGCGCGGGATACAGCGCTCCTTCCGTGATCTGCAGGCGGTCCGCGGATGCCTGCTCGATCCAGCGCAGGACGCCGAGTCCGTGCATCGGCCCCCAGGAGAGCGCCTTGAGCGCCATGAGGTCGAGCGTACCACGGAGCAGGTCGAGATCAGCGGCGGCCATGAGATCCGGTACTGGTCGGGGAGGGCGTGCTTACCTAAGGTCCTTTGGTAAGTAGGGCTCCTTACCTAAGATGTCAAGGTGAGCCCCTCCACACGTACGAAGGGGGCCAGCGACGGTTTCGCTGGCCCCCCATGCACTGCGGCGCCGTTCGTCCGCGCCTGGGACGAACCGCTGATCGGCGGTTCGCTAGCGCTCCCGGTCGTAGCGCACGTTGCGCGCGCGTCCGGCAAAGGCGCGGAATCCCGTGATCTTCCCCTTGGCGTCGCGCACGAAACGCAGGGTCGCCGGCCCCATGCGAAAGCCGTCTGGATAGTACGGACTGAGGGCGAACTCCTCGTCCGGGGTGACGCGTGCCACGAGGCGTCCCCCGTCGAGGCGCACCACGAGGCGTGCGTCGAGTTCCGGCGAGCGATAGGACCCCGCGTAATCGCCTAACGCCAACGACGCGGAGGCGGGCGGCGTGGCCGCGACGAGCTCGGTCACCTCGCCATCCGGGGTGGTGACGCGGAGCGCCGTTGCCTTGCCGTCGGCCGGCGAGAAGGCGAGCGTCATCCCAGAAGCCGTTGCGTAGGTGCCCGGTGTCCCGGTGCTCGACAGCGAGTCGTTCGATGGGCCGATCACGCGTACGAACTCCCCGACGCTTGCGATGCCGAGCCCGTCGTCGGTGCGCGGCGCGCGGTACATCCCCACGATACGCTCGCGAGATGCCGCGGCGATCGGCGTCACGGCCGCGCGCGCCGCCGCCGTGCGCGGAACGAACAGCTCGGCGACGGCGCGGCCCAGCTGCACCGCGTTGGCGTTCGCGGCGTTGCACCAGACGGCGACCGAGGTGCGCGCCTCCGGATAGCGGGCGAGGAAGGTCCGATAGCCGGCGGTCGAGCCCGAATGCGAGACCTCGCGCACGCCATCGCTCCACGGGTTCACCTGCAGCCCCAGCGCATATGTCAGCGTGCGTCCGTCGTTGAGGCGCATCCGTGTCTCGAGGAGCTGGGTGAGTTCCGGGCGCCCGAGCAGGCCGTTCGAGAGCGCCTCGTTCCACGTCAGGAGGTCGTCGAGCGACGAGAGGAGCCCCCCGTTGCCGTGCACCATGGTGAAGGGCATGTCCTGCACCCACTTCCCGCGGTCCAGCGCATAGGCGGTGGCGCGTCCCGGGACCACGCGCCGGTAGTCGTCGCGCCACTGCGTGTGCACCATGCCTAACGGCTTGAACAGCCGCTCCTGCTCGAACTGGGCAAAGGGCATCCCGCTCACGCGCGCCACGATCGTCGCGGCCAGCACGTAGCCGGTGTTGCTGTACAGGTACTCGCTCCCCGGGGCGAAGTTCAGCTCGCGCTGACGCGACACGAGGTCAAGGATCATCGTGTTGGTATGCACCTGCGACCCCGGCTCGCGACCCATGAGGCCCAGCAGCGCCCACTGGTCGCGGAGCCCGCTCGTCATCGTGAGGATGTGGCGGATGGTGATCCGCTGGCCGAAGTCGGGGAGCTCGGGGATGTACTTTCGCACCTCGTCGTCCAGCGAGAGCTTCCCCTCCAGCTGCAACAGCGCCACCGCCGCCGCGGTGAACTGCTTGGCGACCGACCCCGATTCGGAGATCGAGTTGGCTCCGAGCGGGATGCGGTACTCCAGGTTGGCCATCCCGTAGCCGCGCTTGAAGACCGGCGTCCCCCCTCGCCCCACACCGACGAGGCACCCCGGCGTCGTGGTGTCGAAGCGCGCGAAGAGGGCGTCGATGCGGCGGGCGGTCGAATCGGCGACCGGCTGCGCCGCCCCGTCACGCGGCACGAGGAGGAGACCACTGACGAACACCAGCGCAGTCCCGCGGACGAGCGATCGGATCATGCGTGCGTACCTCGGAATGGGCTACCGGCCTGAGGGCGCTCAGGGCGCCTTCCACGTCTTTCTGTACAACGAATCCCACGCCGCCAACGCTGGCTTGGGAGCCAGTGCCGTGTCCACCATCCCGAGCCGCAGGAACGGGAGGAGCCGCGCGTCGCTGCCGAACACGCGCGACGAGAGATCCGTGAAGGTGAGCTGGAAGACGTAGCGCGGCGTGAGCAGCGCCGCCAGCTCTCCCTGCCGGTGAATCCAGCGCGCCTGCCGTTGGGGCGAACTCTGGAACGTCGCCGTGGTCGCCGAACTCCACCCGCCTTCCGTCACGAGCGTGGGGAGGCGGCGCCCGCCTAACGGGCGCGTGTACCAGTCGTCCGGCACCTCGGAGGGCTCGGTGAATCCTCCGAGGTACGGATACGACGAGAGCCCCAGCCACTCGACGAAGGGAAAGTCGCGGAAGTCCTGCTCGACGCCGACGTATCGGTTGGTCCCGGCCAACCGCCCCCACGCGTGCTCCACCTGCACCGTGATGAAGCGCGGGATCGTCGCGTCGATCCCCCGGACATCGGCGGCGGCCGCGTTGGCCGCCGTGACGATCGCACCGTACAGCGCCGGCGGCGCGGCGTCGCGAATCAGGTTGGTCTCGACGGCCAATCCGATCCCGGCCGGATGATAGCGCGTCACGAGCGCTCGTACCCACTGCCGGTACAGCGCCTGGATGGCCGGGTCGGTCATGCTCCGTCCCGCCTTTCGCAGGTTGTCCGAGTCGCTCTCCCGCTGGATCCCGTTGGACGGATCGACGACGACGACGAGTTCCATCCCCTTCCCGCGCCAGAACTGCACGACGCCGTCCCAGTCGCGCTCGAGGATGTTCGTCATCGATTCACCGGCGAGGATCGACGTCCAGGGCGGCTCGGCATGGATGATCGCCGCGTCGGCGCGCTCGGCCCACAGCTGCAACGATCGTACGGCGAGCGGGAGGTCGTCGGTCGGCGGGACGTTGGCGAAGCCGAGTCGGTAGCTGCGCGTCCCGAGCGAGGGGGCGCCGCCCGTCGGCTGGCCATCGGCGGGCTTGCACGCCGTGACGCCAGCGGCCAGCAGCGACCACGCCAGCGCCCCCGCGAAGGTCCACGCGCGCGAGGCGCTCGCGGCACGCTCCCCAATGTCGTACCATCCCGCCATGGCATTCCTCGACCTGGTGACGCTCATCGTGCGCGATTACGATCGGGCGATCGCGTTCTTCACCGACGTCCTCGGCTTCGTGCTTGCGGAAGATACCCCGTCCCTGACGAATGATGGACGCCCCAAGCGCTGGGTCGTCGTGCGTCCGTCCCCCGGAGGGAGCGGGCTCCTCCTGGCGCGCGCGGATGGGGACGCGCAAGAGGAGTGCGCGGGACGGCAGTTTGCCGGGCGCGTCGGACTCTTCCTGCGGGTTGAGGACTTTGCGGCGACACTGGCGCGGTTGCAGGCGGCGGGGGTATCCATCGTCGCACCGCCACGAGACGAGCCGTACGGCCAGGTGGCGGTCTTTCTCGACTGCGAAGGGAACCGATGGGATCTCCTGGGTCCGCGAGGCTGAGGTGACGGGCGCGTCTGTCATCATCGCTGGCGCCGGCATTGTCGGCTCGTCGATCGCGTACCACCTCGCGGCGCGCGGCTGCCGCGACATCCTGCTCCTCGAGCGATCGGAGTCGCCGGCCAGCGGGAGCACGGGGCGTTCAGCAGGAGGTGTTCGGCATCAGTTCGGCTCCGCGGTCAACGTGCGGCTCTCGCTGTATTCCATCGAACGGCTCCGCGCCTTCACGGAGGAGATTGGGGGACACGCATCGCTGCGGCAGGTCGGCTACCTCTTCCTGCACACCGAGCCGGCCTCGTGGGAGCACTACCAGCGACAGGCACAGCTGCAACGCTCGCTCGGTGTCCCGGCACAGATGTTGAGCGCCGAGGAGGCGGCGCGCCTCGTACCGGGGACGCGGGTCGACGACGTGCTCGGGGCCTCCTACTGTCCGTGGGACGGCTACTGCGACCCGTACGGCATTGCGATGGGGTACCTGGCCCGCGCCCGCACGTTAGGCGCGCGCGTGCAGTGCGACGCGCCGGTCACCGCGGTGCACCGCGAAGGGGGAGCGGTCGTGGCGGTGGAGACGCCGCAGGGAAGGTACGGGTGCGACGTCTTCGTGAACGCGTGCGGGGCGTGGGCGGGGCGCGTCGGCGCGCTCGCCGGACTCGACATCCCGGTGCAGCCGTATCGTCGCACGATCTACATGAGCGATGCCTTCGACGGGCTCCCGGACGGGATGCCCTTCACCTTCGACGTCTCCAGCGGATTCTATATCCGCAAGGAAGGGCGCGCGCTCCTCTTCGGGCTCACCAACCCGACCGAGCCCTCCAGCGAGCGTCTCGACGTGGACTGGACGTGGATGGAGACGGTGCTCGACGCCGGGGTCCGACGCTTCCCGATGCTCGAGGACGCGCATCTGGCGCACGATCGCTGCTGGTCCGGGCTTTACGAAGTGACGCCGGATCACATGCCGATCCTCGGTCGTCACCCGGCCCTCACCAACTACATCGACGCGAGTGGCTTCAGCGGGCACGGCGTGATGCACTCGCCAGCGACGGGACGGCTGATGGCCGAGGAGATCCTCGACGGGCGTGCGCACAGCATCGATGTCGATGAACTGCGCGTGGGGCGATTCGCCGGGGCGAAGTTGCGGGCCGAGTCGAACGTGTTCTAGCGGCGCCGTCACGCCACCATCGTCACCACGAGGCAACCGGCGACAATGAGCCCCACACCGCACAGGCGCGGGCGCGTGAGCCGCTCGCCGAGCAGCCACCATCCCAGGAAGACGCCGACGGCGATGCTGAGCTGGCGCATTCCCAGCACGTAACTCGTGACGCCGGTGCGCAGCGAGAGGAGGATCAGGAGGTACGAGCAGGTGTTGAGGAGCCCGATGGCCACGATCGCCGTGCGATGCGCGCGCCACGTGTGCCGCACCTCGACAGGCGCTATACGCCAGGCCAGCCACGTCGCGTATCCGCCCGCGACCAGCACGGTGTACAGGTACATGTAGGCAAAGGGCGCCAGGTGACGGATGGCGCCCTTGTCCCACACGGTGTAGCCCGCGGCCACGAAGCCCGCGGCGACAGAGTACGCGGTCGCGCGCGAACGGAGCGACGCGCCCAGCGCGCGTATCGCCTCGGGGGAGAAGCCAGGAAGATTCAGGACGAGGATCCCGGCGACGATCGCGCCGAGCCCGGCCACTCCCGCCGGCGCGACCCGTTCGCCTAACGCGAGCCACCCGGCAATGGGCAGGAACGCCAGGATCGCGCCGCGCGAAATGGGATACACGACGGAGAGGTCGCCGTGACGGTAGGCATGGGCCAGGAAGGCGTAGTTGAGCCCCACGCCGGTCGCTGCGACGCCGGTGTACCAGAGCACCGTCCCGGCGGCCGGGAGCGCGGCGGCGAAGCCCCACACGAAGAGCGGGGCCAGGAGCACCGCCTCGGCCACCTTGCTCAGCGCCACCACCTGCTGCGTCCCGCCCGCACGCTTGAGGAGGTAGTTCCACGTCGCGTGGAGGACCGCGGAGGCTAGGACCAGGGAGAAGGCGCTCGGCGGCATGCGGGGAATCTCGCCCGTCGATGGCGCGCTCGACAGCCTCGGCGCGCTCCATCACATTCCCCATGCCTCTCCTCCCAACGCCATGACCTTCGCCCGTCGACTTGCCCTCCGCGCTGCACGGCGCGCCTTGTCCCTCGTCATCGCCCTGCCCGCGGTGGCCCGGGCGCAGGGTGGTGCGGGCGCCACGCCCGCCGTCCCACCACAGGCGCCGCGCAACGCGGTCTTCGACCTCGGGCGCTCGCCGATCGAGCTGCGCGGGCCGGCACGCCCCAACACCTACCTCGCGACCGTCGGGCGCAAGGCGATCGCGATGGGGACCGAGGACGGCCGCTTCGAGCTCTGGTCATGGCCCTACAAGTGGCTGCACGACTTCCAGCTCTCATTCCGCGTCCCCAAGTACACCACGCCGATTCCGGGGAAGGAGGTCGCGCGCTGGGTGACCGTGCGCCCGGAAGGGGTCACGATCGAGTACGCCTACGAGACGTTCACGGTCAAGCAGCACGTCTTCGCGGTGCTCGACCAGCCGGCGACGATCATGCTCCTCGAGGTCGATGCCATTCGCCCGATGGAGATCACGGCCACCTTCCAGCCCGACATCCATCTCGCGTGGCCGGCGTCGTTAGGTGGGCAGTACATCGCGTGGAACGCGCAGGCCAAGGCCTTTGTCTTCACCGAGTCGCGGCGCCAGGTCAACGCCTTCCTGGGCTCCCCGAGCGTCACGCAGGCGTCGGACGTGCCCGCGCACATGCTGTCGGCGGCGCTCCCGCAGTTCGTCATCGGCGTGGGGAGCGCCAGCGAGCGCTACACCGAACCCCGCCTGGGCGAGCCGCCGGGCGGAAACGTCAACATCCACGATGGCTTCATCCCCATCGTGATGGCGGGGGGCGAGATGCCGCGCGATTCGGCGCGCGCGCTCTACCAGCGCCTGCTGCAGCCCGGGGCCGCGGAGCGCGAGTGGCGCAAGCGCGTGGCGCACTACGATTCGCTGCGCACCCAGACCGCGCACGTCGTGACTCCCGACGCGGCGCTCAACCGCGCCTTCGAGTGGGCCAAGGTCAACCTCGACGAGGCGATGGTTTGCAATCCGCACCTGGGGTGCGGGCTCGTGGCGGGGTACGGACTCTCGGGGGCGGCGAGCGATCGCCCCGGCTTCGGCTGGTTCTTCGGCGGCGATGCCGCGATCAACTCCTTCGGGATGAGTGGCGTGGGGCAGCGCGAACTGGTGCGCGACGGCGTCTTCCGCTTCTTCGCCAAGTACCAGCGCGCGGACGGGAAGATCACGCACGAGATCTCGCAGGGGGCGGGGAAGGTCGATTGGTTCGGGCAGTATCCGTACGCCTTCTATCACGGCGACACCACGCCGTTCTGGGTGCTGGCCTTTGGCGAGTACTGGAAGCAGAGCGCCGACACCGCGCTGGTGCGCGAGCTGTGGCCCAACATCCGGAAAGCATACGAGTGGTCACGCAAGGCAGACAGCGACGGCGACGGGTTGATGGAGAACACCATCGCCGGCGCCGGTGCGCTCGAAGTCGGTGACCTGCAGGAGGGGATCGTCTCCGACGTCTACCTGAGCGGCGTGTGGATCGCCGCGCTGGAGCGCTTCGCGCGCATGGCCGAGGCGATGAAGGAACCCACGCTGGCGAGCGAGGCACGCGCGACCCGCGCCAGGGCGCTGGCGACGCTCGAGGGGGCGCTCTGGATGCCGCAGCAGGGGCAGTACGCCTTCGCCATCCTCGAGGGGAAGAAGGTGAACGAAAACCTCACCTCGTGGCCGGCGACGGCGCTTGCCTTCGACGTCTTCGACGCCACGCGCGGGGCGGAGATGGCGGCCCGCCTGGCCAGCAACGAAATCATGACCGACTGGGGTGCGCGCCCGCTCTCGGCGCGTTCCACGCTGTTCGACCCGCTGCACTACAACAACGGCGCGGTCTGGCCCTTCGTGACCGGGTGGGTCTCGCTGGCGCAGTACCGCTACCACAACGCGCACGCCGGGCGCTTCGCCCTCGATGCCATCGCCCGCACCGGCTTCGACGAATCGATGGGGCGCAACCCGGAGGTGATTTCGGGCCGTGTCTACAAGCCGCTCGACACCGCGGTGCCGCACCAGTTCTTCGCCACGTCGATGGTCCTCACGCCGCTGGTGCGCGGATTGTTGGGGCTCGAGGTCGACGCACCCGCCGGGCGAGTGCGCGTGGCGCCGCACCTCCCACCGGAGTGGGACTCCGTGCGTGTCGAACACCTCGCCGTTGGCGAGGCCAAGCTGTCATTGCAGCTTGTGCGTCGCGGGCGGCTGCTCGCGCTCACCGTCGCGCGCGAGGGGATCGAGAAGGGGCGTCTCATCAGCGTGGAGTTTGCCCCCGCGCTGCCACTCGGCGCGACCGCCGTCGCCCGTGCGAGTGGCGAAGCGCTGCGTGTGCAGACATATCCGGGCGCGGTCGTGCCGCGCGACTCCGCATCACTTGGCGACCAGGTGCAACTCGCGGTGAAATGGAACGGCGGGTGGGAGATCGTGCCGCCGCGTCAGGCGCCGCAGGTCGGTGATCGCTCGTCGGCGTTGCGGGTCGTGCGGGAGCGCATCGAGGGGGGACGCTACACCGTGCGCGTCGAGGGACGAGCCGGTGCCCGCTACACACTGCAGGTCCGCACGCCGAATGGTGCGGCCCCCGCGTCCGTCACCGTCCTGCCGGCGCAGCAGGCGATGATGCCGCTGCGCATGGGTGAGGTACGTCACGACGGATCGGTCGAATTGACCGTCGAGTTCCCGACACAGGGAGGCGATGCGGACGGTTTCGTGGCGCTCGACATCGTCTTTGCGGCGTCCTGACGTGCGGCGTCCTGACGTGCGGCGTCCTGACGTGCGGCGTGCCGTCGCGTTGTAGGGGGACGAGGCGCCGTCGTGTGTCCCTTAACACGAACGCGCGAGCGGCGTCTCATGCTCGTGGAAGGGGAAGCCTCCCCTGTTCCGGATGAGTGCGGGCCCATGTGGCAGGCGGTGCGGCCGGCCGTGTGAAAATCGTGCGAAATCCGCGCGGAACGCGCGCTGGCAGGTGCGCGCGGACCGTTAGGCGACGATACTGGTAGTGCAGTACGGATGTGTGCGTCTCTGGGGGGAGCGCCACATACGGCACACCCCTGGCAGCGAAAGCTGCCAGGGGTGTTGTCGTTTCCGGAGGTGCCAGCCGCTACCGCTTGAGCACCGCCCCCAGCGCCGCGAGCACTTCCTGCACTTCACCTAACGAGTGCTCGCCCATGTGGCCGATGCGCACCATGTCGTCCTTGCGCGCCCCGTAGCCCGGTGCGATGACGAAGCCCTTCGCCTTCATCGCGGCCGCCACCTCGCCCCCCTTGGCTCCCTCGGGCATCAGGATGCAGCTCACCCCCGGCGATCGATAGCCGGCAGGTGCAAAGATCCGCAGCCCGCGCGACTCGGCCCACTCCCAGGTGTACTGCGCCATCTCGCCGTGACGCGCCCACCGCGCCTCCACGCCCTCGGCCAGGAGGTGGTCCAGCTGCACGTCCAGCGCGTAGAGCAGCGACACCGCCGGCGTGTTGGGCGTCTGGTTCTTCCGGTAGTACTCGTCGAACTCGAGGAGGTCGAAGTAGAGCCCGCGGCGATGACTCTGGCGCGCGCGCGCGAAGATGCGCTCGTTGGCGGTGCAGAAGGCGAGTCCCGGCGGGAGCGCCAGCGCCTTCTGCGACCCCGTGAGGACATAGTCGAGTTCCCACGCGTCGCACTCCACCGCACCAGCCGCCAACGACGACACCGTGTCGATCACGACGGCGACGTCCCCCGCCTGGTGCGCGACTTGCGCCAGTTCACGGATCGGGTTGAGGACGCCGGTCGACGTCTCCGAGTGAACGATCGTCACGACGTCGTATTCCTTCTTCTTCAGCGCGTCGGCAAGCAGCGCGGGGGCGTGATACTCGCCAAACGGGACCTCGAGCTTGTCCGCCGAGATTCCGGAGTTCACCGAGGCCTTGTGAAAGCGCTCGGAGAAGGAGCCGTTGACGAGGCAGAGGACGCGCTTTTGTGTCGCGTTCCGCACCCCCGCCTCCATCAGTCCCGTTGCCGACGAGGTCACCGAGTACACCGGGCGCGACGTACGGAACACCTGCTGCAGCTTGGGCCCGACGCGCGCCATGAGCGCTTCCACGTCGGCGCCGCGATGCCCGATCATCTGCGCCGTCATGGCGTACAGCACGTCGTGGCGGACTTCGGTGGGACCAGGGAGGAAGAAGCGCCCGAACGGGGGCGCCTTGACGCTCGCTCCGTCGGGAAGGCGCGACGGTGCGGGAACGGCGGTGCTGCTCATGGGACAACCTCGTGCGGAGGAACGGGAGACGCCGGGGAGTCCGGCGCGTTGGTCGTCGCGGATGTCGGCCCTTCGAGGGCAAGCGCAAGGATCGGGAGGAGCGAGCGTTCGTGCACCACGACGTGTGCCTCGGCCACGACGCGCGGCCGCGCCACGACGCCGGCAAAGCCGACGAAGCAGTCGACGACACCCTTGGCATCGAGGTCGGTGTTGCCGTCGCCTACGAGCATGGTCGGGCGCGGCAGCGCACCTAACGACGCGATGATCGCCGGCTTCCCGCCGTCGCGCGTCAGCGGCGACGTCTCGTCGAAGCCGGCGTACTGCCCCGCCTCGTCGAAGGAGATGTCGACCGCATGCACCTTCTCATGCGGAATGCCGATCGCGTCGGCGACATGGAGCACGGCGGGGCGCAGTCCGCCGGAGATGATGTGCACGTCGACCCCCGCCTGCTGCAACGCGGCCACCGTCTCGCGCGCGCCGGGGACGAGGCGGTCGATGTACATCCGTCCCACGCGCTCCAGTTCCGCGCGCGACGGCCGGATGATCGCGAGGCGCCGCGCATACACCGACTCGAGCGCGACCTCGCCCCGCATCGCCGCCTCGGTGAGGGGGACGATCTGGTCGCGGTAGTCACGCGCCAGCTCGTCGATCCCCTCCATCGCTGAGAGTGTCGTATCGCAGTCGAACAGGACGGTGCGGAACATCAGGCGCCAGCTCCGGCTCGATTCGCTCCCTCCCTTCTATCCGCCCTCGCGCCCCTCGTCTTCCCGTCGTCTCGTCTTCTGTTCTTCTGCATGCTCTAGATATGTATCGCGCGCCCGAGCACCGCCAACGCCGCTTCCTTCGTGACCTCGCTCAGCGTGGGGTGCGAGTGCACCGTGATCCCGATGTCCTCGCTCGACCCGCGATACTCGAAGGCCAGCACCACCTCGGCCAGCAGGTCGGACACGTTCGCGCCGATCATGTGGCAGCCTAACAACTCGTCCGTCTGCGCATCGGCGATCATCTTCACGAAACCGTTCGTCTCGCCCATCGTGCGCGCGCGACCGTTGGCCGAGAAGGGGAACTTCCCCACCTTGTGCGGTCGCCCGCTCGCCTTGACCTCCTGCTCGGTGAGGCCCACCGTCGCGATCTCCGGCCACGTGTACACGACGCCCGGCATCGAGTGGTAGTGCATGTGCACGGGCTTCCCGGCGATCACCTCGGCGGCGACCACGCCTTCCTCCTCGGCCTTGTGCGCCAGGAGCTTGCCGCCCACCACGTCGCCGATGGCGAAGACATTCGGCAGGTTGGTGCGCATCTGGTCGTCGACGATCACTTCGCCGCGTGCCCCGGTCTTGAGACCGAGCGCCGCGGCGTCGATCCCGTGCAGCGCCGGCCGACGCCCGACGGAGACGAGGACGTAGTCCGCATCGAGCGTCTCGGTCTCACCGTTCTTGTCGATCGTCACGAAGACACGATGCGAATCGACGATGGCGCCGGTGACCTTGGTCCCGGTGCGGATGTCGAGCCCCTGCTTGCGGAAGATGCGGTCGGCCTCGCGCGTGATGTCGTCGTCGTTGCCCGGGAGGATGGTCGGCATGAACTCGACCACCGTCACCTTGGCCCCCAGGCGCCGCCACACGGAGCCGAGCTCGAGCCCGATGACACCACCGCCGATCACGACCAGGTGGCGCGGCACCTCCGGGATCGCCAGCGCGCCGATGTTCGAGAGGACCCGCTTCTCGTCGAACTTGAGGAACGGGAGTTCCGACGGAACCGAGCCGGTGGCGATGATCACGTGCCTGGCCTGGTACGTCGTGACGGTGCCGTCGTTCGCCGTCACCTCGACGACGTTGCCGGGCTTCAGTGTCCCGCGTCCGCGCGCCCACGTCACCTTGTTCTTCTTGAAGAGGAACTCGACCCCGCGCGTGTTGGCACCGACGACCTCGTCCTTGCGCTTCATCATCGCCGCGAGGTCGAAGCGAAGGCCGTCGAAGGCGAGCCCGTGCTCGTGCGCGTGCAGCCGCGCGAACTCGTAGTGCTCGGACGACTGGAGGAGCGCCTTGGAGGGGATGCACCCCACGTTGACGCAGGTGCCTCCGAGCGTCTTGTCCATCTCGACGCAGACCGTGGAGAGACCGAGCTGGGCGGCGCGAATGGATGCCACATAGCCGCCGGGGCCGCCACCGATCACCACCACGTCGGTGGCGAGAAGTTCGTTCGCCATCTGGAGCCAGGATAGGGGAGAGGGACGGGCGAAAGCTAAGCGGGTGTGGCCGCTCATCGCGACCACACCCGCCCCCACACCGCGATCCCCTGCGGTGCCCCAGCTCGTATTGTCGGGCTACCGGTCGAATTACGCCGCGCGGGTGCTGCTGTCGGCGCGAGTGGCCGTGAAACGCCCGCTGCGCAGCGTGTTCCGCCAGTTCTGCACGCGGGTGTAGAAGGTCCCTTCGATGGTCTCGCCGTTGCGCGTCCCTTCGAAGACCGTGAGGACGTCGGCGTTCTCGCGCGGGCAGTAGTACGGCCCGACGAGGGCGACGAAGGTGGCGTTGGCGGCCTCGAGCAGCTTCATCCCGGTGGGCGCCACGTCCTTCGTCGCGAAGAAGAGGAAACGGCCGGCCACCGCCGCGTTGTGCGAATGGTCCCGGAGAAGCGTGAACGGTACGCGTTCCTCGGTGCCATCGAGCGTCATCTCCCCGCGCCAGTTCCCGACGAGGGCTCCGAGCGGAGCACCCGTGCGCGCGTCGCGTCGCGAAGGGGGGAGGGGCGTGAAGGCGTAGCTCATGGTCGGTTCCTCGTGGTGTGCGGTCGTACGGAGGCGCGTCCGCGGGAGTTTCAACGCGACCTCACGTCCGGTCATCCGATGTGTTGGATGCCACGAAGCCCGAAAGGGTTTCCCCCTACTCGACCACCATCAGGGCGGGATCCTCCATCAACTCCTTCACCTTCACGAGGAAGAGCACCGCCTGCTGCCCGTCGATGATGCGGTGATCGTACGACAGGGCGACGTACATCATGGGGCGAATGGCGATCGCGCCGTTCACCACCATCGGGCGCTCCTGCACCTTGTGCAGCCCGAGGATGCCGACCTGCGGGAAGTTGATGATCGGCGTCGAGATGAGGGAGCCGAAGACGCCGCCGTTCGTGATGGTGAACGTCCCGCCCGTGAGGTCGTCCATCGTGAGCTTCCCGTCGCGCGCCTTCTTGGCGACGGCGACGATCGCGCGGGCGATGTCGAGGATCGACATGCGGTCGGCGTCCTTGAGGTTCGGGACGACGAGCCCCGCATCGGCCGCGACCGCGATCCCCATGTTCACGTAGTGGTGATACTGGATGTGATCGCCGTCGACCTTGGCGTTCACCACCGGGTGCTGCTTGAGCGCCATGCACGCGGCCTTGACGAAGAAGGGCATGAACGAGAGGCGGACGCCGTGCTCCTTCTCGATCTTGTCCTTGATTCGGCCGCGCAGCGCCTCGACCGCCGTCATGTCGATCTCGTTGAACGTCGTGAGCGGCGCGGTGGACTGGTGCGATTCCAGCAGGTGCTCGGCCATGCGCTTGCGGCGCGTGGTCATCTTCTCGCGCGATTCGCGCGGGGCGCCGAGCACGGGGGGGCGCATCGGGGCGGCAACGGGCTGCGGGGCGTCGGCCGTCGCGCGTGCGGGAGGCGCGCTTGCCGCGGCCGGAGCTGGAGTTGCGGCTGGCGGAGCGGCCGTCGCGGCGGTCGTTGCGGGATTCGATGCGGCGATGTGCTCGATCACGTCCGGCTTGCTCACCACACCGCCGCGTCCGGTGCCACTCACCTGCGACAGGTCGACCCCTTCCTCCGCCGCCACACGACGCGCGGCGGGCGAGGCCCTGTCGGAGCCTGCGGCGGCCGGTGCTGGCGCGCCGGCGGGAGAAGCGACGGGCGCGGCTGGGGCGCTCGAGGATGCGGCCGCGCCGGCGATGAGTGGGGCCGAGGCCGGCGCTGGAGCCGGCGCTGGAGCCGGCGCTGGAGCCGGCGCTGGAGCCGGCGCTGGAGCCGGCGCTGGAGCCGGCGCTCCCGTGGGTGCTGCCTGACCCGCCTCGTCGATCTCGCCCAGGATCTCGTCGACCTTCACCACGTCCCCTTCGCCCTTGAGGCGACGGGTCACGACCCCTGCTTTCAGCGCCGGAACTTCGACCGTTACCTTGTCCGTCTCCAGTTCGACCAGGGTCTCGCCCGCGTTCACCCGGTCTCCTTCCTTCTTGAGCCACCGTGAGATCGTGGCTTCGACGATGGATTCTCCGAGGACCGGGACTTTGATCGAGAGCATGGACAGAGTTTCCGGACTGGGACGATGTGCAACGACGGTGGCGGGTCCGATCGGGCGACGCACGTCGAGCGACGTGCGCTCGCGCGGGCGGTACCCCGCCGACGATGTTCCGGAATCTATTCCACTGCCATTCCAGCGACCACAGGTTGCGCGGCGTTGCAGGCGGCTCACCCGGTGTGGGCCCGCGCGCGCGGCGCTTCCGATCCATCACCTACGCCTAGCCACGAGCAGCCAGTGCGCGCCCTGACCATCTCCGCCCACGGGGGGCTCGAGCAGCTCCAGTTCCGGGACGACCTCCCGTCGCCTGCCATCATCGCGCCCTCCGATGTCCTGGTGCGCATGAAGGCGGCAGCGCTCAATCGCCTCGACATGTTCATGCTCGGCGGGCTTCCCGGAATCACCATCACGCCGCCCTGGGTCGTCGGCTCCGACGGCGCCGGTGTCGTCGAGGCGGTGGGAGCGGCGGTGACCTCGGTCCGTGTGGGCGACCACGTCGTCCTCAATCCCGGGCGCAGCTGCCGCCACTGCGAGTACTGCACCTCGGGCGACTCGCCGCTCTGCCTCCACTACGGAATAGCGGGCGAGCACTTTCCCGGGACGCTGTGCGAACAGCTCGTCGTCCCCGAGTGGTACGTGGCCCCGATCCCGCCCAGCATTCCGTTCGCCGAGGCGGCCGCCTTCCCGCTGGCGACGCTCACTGCGTGGCGCATGCTGGTCAGCCGCGCGCGCCTCAAGCCCGGCGAGCATGTGCTCATCTGGGGGATCGGGGGCGGGGTGGCGCTGCAGGCGCTGCAGATCGCCAAGTCGGTCGGCGCCGTCACCTGGGTCACGTCGGGGAGCGAGGAGAAGCTGGCGCGTGCCAAGGCGTTAGGCGCGGACGAGGTGATCAACCACGCCGGGGGTGACGTCGGCAAGGAGGTCCGCGCGCGCACGGGAAAGCGCGGCGTCGACGTGGTGATCGACAGCGTGGGCGAGAAGACCTGGGCACAGTCGCTCGGCGCGTTAGGCAAGCGCGGGCGCCTCGTGACGTGCGGCGGCACCTCGGGGCCCAGGCTGGAGATGGACGTGCGCCGCCTCTTCTGGAACCAGTGGACGATCATGGGATCGACCATGGGGAACGAGGAGGAGTTCGCCGCGGCGACGGCGACGTTCGCCGAGGGGAAGATCCGCGCGATCGTCGACTCGGTGCACGCGCTGGCCGATGGCCGGGCGGCGTACGAGCGCCTGGGGTCGGGGGCGCAGTTCGGGAAGGTCGTGCTCGAGATCTGATGCGCGTTGCGCGCCGCGCGCGGCGGGAAGACGAGAAGGAACGGGCGAACGGTGACTGAGGCAGCGAAGTTTTCGGGCGAGGAGGAGAAGGCGCTGCGGGCTGCGGTTGCGGCTGGCGGGACGGCGACGTGCCCGCGCTGTGCCGTGACGATGACGCAGCGCTCGATCGGCGGTGGCTCGTTCGGGCTCGGCTACGCCCGCAAGCGGGAGTGGTTCATCTGCCCGTCGTGCCACCGGTCGGTGATCTTCGACGTCAAGCGCGGGACGCGGAACTGACGTCGACATGAACGCTCCCTATCGCGTGCGTCGTGCGGTCGCGGACGACGTCGAGACGATCGTTGCCTTCACGGCGGACGAGGCGCGTGAGGCGGAGGGGATCGCACCCGATGGCTCGACGATCGCGCGCGGCGTCGCCGCGGCTTTCGCCGAACCAGCGCGTGCCCGGTACTGGGTCGCCGAGTCGCTCGACGGGGCGGTCGTCGCGCACAGCTCGATCGTCACCGAATGGAGCGATTTTCACGGGGCAGACTACTGGTGGGTGCAGAGCCTCTACATCGAGCCGGCACATCGCGGGACCGGATTGGTCGGGCTTCTGCTCGACACGCTGGCCGACGCCGCGCGCGCCGCAGGGGCGCGCGACCTGCGCCTGTACGCGCACGAAGGGAATGTCCGCGCCCTGCAGGCCTATGCGCGCAACGGCTTCCTGCGCGCGCCGTATGCCATCATGACCCGCGAACTCTGACCCATGGCCGCTCCACGCAAGGCACGCGCGACGCCGCCGCAACCTACCGGCGACCTGCGGGAGACGATGCTCGCCGGCTGGCGCACCAACTGTCGCGCCACCGCGTTGCTCGTCGAGAACGTTCCGGTCGAGTTGTGGGGGCAGCCGCTCCCCGGTGATGCGCGGCGCACGATCCGCTCGCTCGCCGCACACCTGCACAATGCGCGCAGCCGCTGGATCCGCACGCTGGGAACGGAGCACGGCATCGAGGCGCCGCCGCTTGTCGACCTGCGACGCGTGACGAGGCGCCAGCTCATCTCCGCGCTGCGCGCGAGCGAGCGCGGCATCGCCGCGATCCTCACGCGTGGCCTCGACGCCGGCGGTGTCGTTCCCCCGTCCCGCCGCTACGTGTGGCGCAACCTCCCCCTCGACGTGGGGCATGTGTTGGCGTACTTCGTGGCGCACGAGGCGCACCATCGCGGCCAACTCATCATGCTGGCGCGACAGATGGGATGCCGGCTCCCGCGTTCCGTCACCGACGGCATCTGGCAGTGGACTACGCTGTCGCGTCCGTCGAGGCCGTCGGACGCGTGACAACGGACGCTCCTACTCGAATGGCCCCGCTCACCCCACTACTCATGGCCGAGTTCCCCTCGCTGACCGTGACGCGCGACTTCGCATTCGACGCGCCCACGCTCTACCGCGCTTTCACCACGGGTTGGGGAGATTGGTTCGGCGAGGCCGACACGGCGCGCATACAAGCCATCGTTGGGGCCCCGTTCTTCTTCGAGGTCGCGCAACGCACCGAGGACGGCACCGTGCGACAGCGCCATCCGCACTACGGCCGTTTCCTCCAACTCATCCCGGACGCACTGGTCTCGCTCACCTGGGTCACCGGGAGCGCCGGTACTGGAGGTGCGGAGACGGTCGTGACGATCCGGCTCCACCCGGGGGACGTGTCGACCGCGTCGGGAGCGCCGTCGACGACCGTCACGCTCACGCACGATCGATTCGCCAGCGCAGAGTCGCGCGACCGGCACGCACAGGCCTGGCCAATGGTCCTCGACCATCTCGCGCGGACGCTGGAGTCGGCAGGTGCAAACTCCCGCGCGCCGTCACCCACGCTCCCGTCCAATCGTTCCATTCCCGAGGCAACGCTCATCCCCGTGCGCAGCTACCCCGACCTCGACGGGGCGGTGGCCTGGATGCGAGATGCCCTGGGCTGTCGCGAGCGATTGCGCATTCCCGGACACCGTGTGCAGCTGACGATCGGGAACGGGGCGGTGGTGGCCGTCGCGTGGGACGCGTTGTCGAACCCGTCCGCCGGACGGCCGCCGGCCACCCTGATGGTGCGCGTCGCCGATGTCGATGCCATCTACGCGCGTGCCATCGCACTCGGCGCCACCGGGGTGACGCCCCCCGCCACACACCCGTATGGCGAGCGCCAGGCAGTGCTCAAGGACCCCTTCGGCCATTCGTGGACGCTGTCGCAGACCGTGGCGGACGTCGATCCGGCGGCGTGGGGCGGGCACCTCGTGATGGAAGTGGACGAGCGGACGAGAAGGCGAGAAGACGAGTGAGTGACGAGCGGATGGAGTCGCCGGAACGGAAGGGCGCGGGCGAATGGCTGCGGTGGGACCGCTCGGTGGACGTCGAGGGCGTGGCGTTGCGCGTGCACGGGATCGTGGCGCCCGGGGGTGCCGCGAACCTGAGGGCACCGGCGCTGGTCTTCCTGCACGACTCGTTAGGGTGCGTGGAGACGTGGCGCGACTTTCCCGCCGAGTTGGCGCGCCGCACGGGGCTCGATGCCATCGTCTATGATCGGCGCGGCTATGGCGGGTCAGCGCCGTTTTCCAAGGAGCCCCGCACGCCGCGATACCTGGCGCAGGAAGCGGCGACCCTGCTGCGACTGCTCGATGCACTCGACGTCGGCTCGGCGGTCCTCTTCGGACACAGCGATGGCGGAACGATCGCGCTGTACGCGGGGGCGCTGGCCCCGGACCGTATTCAGGCAATCGTGAGCGAGGCGGCGCACGTCGTGGTAGAGGAGCTGTCGCTCGACGGAATCCGCGCGGCGCGCGAGGCGCTGCGCACGACCGACCTCCGCGACCGTCTGGTCCGCTACCATGGCGACAAGGTCGATGGGGTCACGTCGGCGTGGATCGACACCTGGCTCGATCCCGGCTTTCGCGACTGGAACATGCTCCGCGAACTCCCGCAGGTCGTCGCGCCCGTCCTCGCCGTGCAGGGCGAAGGGGACGAGTACGGCACGCCGGCACAGGTCCGCGCGATCGTCGAGCGGGTGTCGGGGCCCGTTCGCGCGCTGATGATCCCAATCGTTGGCCACACGCCGCATCGCGACGCCCGCGACGTCGTGCTCGACGCGTCGGTCGAGTGGATCGGCGAGCACGTGCGGCCGACGCCGTAGTTGCGGCGGCGCGGAACCGTGCGCATCGTCGGAGCGCGCCGCACCCATTCGTGAAGGGAGGTTCTCGTGGCGACACAGGGCGACGTTCGTCGCATCGCGCTCAAGCTTCCGGGCGTGTCGGAAGGGGAGGGGCGCTTTGCCTTCTCGGTCATGGTGAAGGGAAAGGCCAAGGGCTTCGCGTGGGACTGGCTCGAGCGCGTCGATCCCAAGAAGGCGCGTGTCCCGAATCCGCGCGTCCTCGCCGTGCGCGTCGCCAACCTCGCGCAGAAGGAGACGCTGCTCGCCGCCGAGCCCGTGAAGTTCTTCACCGAACCGCACTACAACGGCTACCCCGCAATCCTCGTCAGGCTGGAGAAGGTCACAACGGCCGACTTGCGTATCCTGCTGCAGGAGGCGTGGCGCTGCATGGCGCCGAAGGAACTGCTCGCGCAGGGGGAGTCGCCGGCGCGGACGCGTTCCCCCGCCGTCGCGGCCAAGCGCGCCACGCGCCGCCGTTCGTAGCGAGCGGCGGCGGGCACCTACCGTCGCCTCGCGTCGCCTCGCGACGTCTCCCGTCGCCTCGCGACGTCTCCCGTGTCGGGAGTTCCACGATGCCGGTGCGCACGCCCCGCAGCGAGCTTCCCCGCGCACCCGACTCGCCACTTCCGTCATGACTGCACCGGACCTCGCGCGCCCCGCTGACCTCGCCCCGCTCCTCGCCCCACGCACGATCGCCGTCATCGGCGCGTCGCCGCGGGCGAGCAACATGGGGCACCAGATCCTCTCCAACCTGCTCGATTTCGGCTTTGCCGGCACTGTCTATCCGGTGAATCCCAGGGCGCACGCGATCCGCGCCGTGCGTGCGTATCCAACGATCGCCGATGTCCCGGAGCCGGTCGACACCGCGGTCGTCGTCGTCCCGAAGGAACAGGCGCTCGAGGTGGCGGCGCAGTGCGGCGAAGCGGGGGTGAAGGGGCTGATCGTCATCACCGCCGGCTTTCGAGAGGTAGGGGGGGACGGCGTGGAGCTCGAACGCCAGCTCATGGCCACTGTTCGGCGCCACGGGATGCGAATGATCGGCCCCAACTGCATGGGGGTCGTCAACGCGGATCCCGCCGTGGCCATGAACGCGACCTTCGCTCCCATCATGCCCCCATTCGGGCACTCGGCCTTCGTCTCGCAGTCCGGCGCGCTGGGCATGAGCGTCCTCGACTACGCCCGCGAGTACGGCATCGGCATCTCGCAGTTTGTGTCGATCGGCAACTCGCCCGACGTCGGCAGCACCGACCTCCTCGAGCAGTGGGAGCACGACCCGGCGGTTCGCGTGATCCTGATGTACGTCGAGAACTTCGGCGACCCGCGCCGCTTCCTCGCCACGGCGTCGCGCATCACCAAGTCCAAGCCAATCATCGTCGTGAAGTCGGGGCGGTCGAACGCCGGCGCCCGCGCCGCCTCGTCGCACACGGGGGCGCTCGCCGCCAGCGATACCGCCGTCGACGCCATGCTCACGCAAGCTGGCGTCCTGCGCGCGAACTCCATCGAGGACCTGTTCGACATGGCGATGGGGTTCGGCACCAGCCTGCGCCCGCGCTCGCGTCGCACCGCCGTCCTCACCAACGCCGGCGGCCCGGGGATCCTCGCCGCGGACGCGCTCGAGCATCAGGGGCTCGAACTCGTCGACCTCAGCCCCTCCACCGTCGAGGCGCTACGCCCGCTCTTCCCGCCCGAGGCGTCGATCCGGAACCCGCTCGACATGATCGCGTCGGCGACCCCCGCGGGCTACAAGGCCGCGCTCACCGCCTTCCTCGACGACCCCAATATCGACGCCGTCGTCCCGATCTTCGTCCCCCCCTTCGGCGTAAGGCAGGAGGACGTGGCCGAGGCAATCGTGAGCGCGCAGGCGACGCATCCCGAGAAGCCGATGTTCGCCGTCCTGATGGGGCTCAAGGGACTCCCGCAGGGGCGTGCCGAACTGCACGCGGCGGGGATCCCGGCGTACATCTTCCCCGAGAGCGCGGCGCGCGCCCTCAACGCCCTCAACCGGCAGCGCGAGTGGGAGGAGCGACCGGCAGCGCAGGCGCGGCCGCGTTCGGTCGATCGCGACTCGGCGCGGGCGCTCGTCCAGCGCGTGCGCGAACAGGGACGCACGTCGCTCTCGCAGGACGAGGCCATCGCCCTCCTGGACGCGTACGGCATCCCGGTCGCCACCGTTAGGCACGTCCCGCTCGACGCCGACGTCGGCGACGCGGCGGCGAGCGTCGGGTTCCCCCTCGTGATGAAGCTCGACTCGCTCGACATCTCGCACAAGACCGACGTCGGGGGCGTTCGTGTGGGCATTGGCGACGTGGACGAACTGCGCGCGGCGCACGCCGAGATGCTCGAGCGCGTCCGTGCCCTCGCGCCGCACGCGCGTATCGAGGGCGTCGTCCTGCAGCGGATGGTAGCCGGAGGGCGCGAGACGATCCTCGGCGTCACGCGCGACCCGCGATTCGGCGCGCTCCTCATGTTCGGCCTGGGGGGCGTCTTCGTGGAAGCGATGCAGGACGTCGTCTTTCGGGTCGCCCCGGTCGACGAGGCACAGGCGCTGGAGATGGTGCGGGGGATTCGCGCCGCCCCCGTGCTGCAGGGGATGCGCGGGGCGCTCCCGGCAGACGAAGCGGCGCTCGTCGAGGCGATCTGCCGCCTGGGGCAGCTCGCCGCCGACTTCCCGGAAGTCGCGGAGCTGGACGTGAACCCCTTGCTGGCGCTCCCACAGGGGGTGGTGGCGGTCGACGCGAGGGTGCGGCTGCTGTAGGCGCCGGGAGTCGTTAGTTTCCCTGCAACCGGCGTCGGGCATTCTGGCGCCTGGGGCCCCTGTCACCGACAGCACCCACGTGACGTTCCTCGAACGCCTGCAGGATTCGTTCGCCCAACTCGCCGAGATCGTTCCCGCCCTCGCGGGTGCGCTCGTCATCCTGTTCGCCGGCTATCTCGTGGCGAAGCTGGTGGAGAAGGGGAGCGAGCGACTCCTGCGCAAGCTGCGCCTCAACCAGTGGCTCGAGCGCGGCGGCGTGCTGGACGCGGTGGAGCGCACCGGGGCGCACTTCAACCCCACGCGCGTCGTGGGGAAGGTGCTCTTCTGGTTCGTGATGTTCGCCGTCCTCATGGTGGCGGCGAACGCGTTAGGCATGGAGTCGCTGGCCTCGGTCTTCGCCGAGCTGGTGGGCTACATCCCGTCGCTCATGTCGGCGATCGTCATCCTCATCGTCGGCATCGTCCTCGGGCGCTTCACCGGGGGGCTCATCCTCGCCTCGGCCGGCGCGGTACAGGGGGGGCCGACGCTGGCTCGCATCGGGCGCTGGATGGTCGTCGTCCTCGCCGTCTTCATGGCGCTGCAGGAACTCGGGATCGCCAGCGACATCGTCACCACCGCGTTCGCCATCCTCTTTGGCGCCGTCGCGCTCGCATTGGCGCTCGCCTTCGGGCTCGGCAATCGCGAACTCGCCGGCGAGGTCACGCGCGAATGGTACGCGCGCTACCGTGCCGAGCGCGACGCGATCGAGCGCGAAGTGGTCAAGCGCGAGGAGCAGGAAGACGCCGAGATGCTGGCCGAGGATCGCACGGAAGAGATGCCGGCCTCCGGGATTCCGCAGTCGGCGCCGCCGACCCAATCCTCCAGCTCGGCCAGCTAGGTCGCCAACTTCGCGTTAGGCGCGTGACTCGGCGTGGCGCGCCTCACGCGCCGCGCTAACCGATCACCTCGCGATACAGGCGGTAGACGTTCCCGCCCATCACCCGCTCCACGTCGCGCGACGGGAGCCCGCGCTTCACGAGGCCGTCCCGGACGACCTCCATGCGCGACGGGCCGTTGAGTTCGTCGATGAAGTAGGGGAGCTCGGTGTCTTGCACCTGCGAACCTTCCTCCTTCTTGAGCTCCGCGACGTACTCCGGCGAGAGCGTGATCACGCGATGGTCGCGATCGCTCCCGATCCCCACGTGCTCGATGCCGGCCACCTTGATGGCGTGCATGATGTGGTCGAAGTAGAACGGGAGCGCCTCCTTCCCGCGCTTCGACGTGAGGAACGGACGCATCTGGCAGACCCCGACCACGCCCCCGCGATCCGCCAGCTGCTTCAGCACATCGTCCGGCGTGTTGCGCCGGTTCTCGTGTACCGCCATGCACGCCGTGTGCGAGATGATCACGGGCTGCCTCGATTCGGCGATCGTCTCCCGCATCGTCTGCGCGTTCGCGTGCGAGAGGTCGATCAGCATGCGCCGCTCGTTCAGGCGCGCGATCGACTGCCGCCCGAACGGCGTGATCCCTCCCTGCTCCCAGCAGCCGACACCGACGTGGTTCTTCGTGTTGTACGTCATCTGGCAGGAGCGAAGCCCTAGCCGATGGAAGAGGTCGATGCGGTCGAGCGACGTTCCGAACTGGACCGTGTTCTGGTACAGGTAGAAGACCGCCAACTTCCCCGCGCGCCGCGCGCGGTCGATGTCGGCGACCGTGCTGGCCTTGATGAAGAGGTCGGGACGCGAGGCGAGGTACTTGTCGGTCTCGACGAGCGAGTCGAGGGCGAGTGCGAGCGCCTCGTCACCTTCCGGCTTGGGGTCGCACAGCGTGATGGTGATCGCGTCCATCCCGCTCCGCAGCATCGCGCGCAGGATGTCGTCGGTGTATTCAGGGCGCAGCTCCCCCATGGCGTCAATCACGAGGGTCTCCCGCTTCTGCTGCAGCGTGTCTCGCGACGGCTGGCGTGTCGGCGCGGGCGACGGCGCTTGGGCGCCCAGGCGGTTCGTGGCCGCCGCGGCGGCGGCGGCGAGAAGGAAGGAACGGCGGCGCATAGAGCGGACGGGTGACGGGAGATGGGAGTTCAGCGGCGCTCGCCCAAGAGTCGGCCAGCGGGGTAGGCTTCGCAACCACTTCACGTGGATCGCCTCTCGAAAGGCACGGACGGGTAGACGCTCCCCACTTCGCCCCGCAGTTTACTCCCGTCACCCGTCCCCCGTCTCCCGTCCGCTCTCCCATGACCGCCACCGCCCTCTCCCTCGACGAACTCTGGATGCCCTTCACCGCCAACAAGGCGTTCAAGAAGGCGCCCCGTCTCCTGGCCCAATCCAAGGGGATGCACTACACCGACGTCGATGGCAACACGGTCCTCGATGGGACCGCGGGGCTCTGGTGCGTCAACGCGGGGCACGGGCGGGAGAAGATCGTCGAGGCGATCGCGCAGAGTGCCCGGACGCTCGACTACGCGCCGGGCTTCAACATGGGGCATCCGCTCCAGTTCCAGCTGGCGACGCGACTCGCCGAGATCCTCCCCGGGGATCTCGACCACGTCTTCTTCACCAACTCCGGCTCCGAGGCGGTCGACTCGGCGCTCAAGATCGCCATTGCCTATCACCAGTCGCGCGGCGACGCGAAGCGCGTGCGCTTCGTCGGGCGCCAGCGCGGCTATCACGGCGTGGGCTTCGGCGGGATCTCGGTGGGCGGCATCGCCCCCAACCGGCAGGCGTATCTCAACCACCTCCTGCCGAACGTCGATCACCTCCCGCACACGCACGGGATCACCGAGAACTTCTTCAGCAAGGGACAGCCGGCGCACGGCGCGAACCTCGCCGACGCCCTGGAGGACCTCGCCGCGCAGCACGGGGGCGACACGATCGCCGCGGTGATCGTCGAGCCGGTCGCCGGCTCGACCGGCGTCCTCATCCCGCCGGTCGGCTACCTCGAGCGGCTGCGCGCCATCTGCGACAAGCACGGGATCCTCCTCATCTTCGACGAGGTGATCACTGGCTTCGGACGCTTAGGGGCCCCCTTCGCCGCCGACTTCTTCGGCGTCGTCCCCGACCTCATGACGGTGGCCAAGGGGATCACCAACGGCAACGTCCCCATGGGGGCGGTCTTCGTCCGGCATGCGATCTACGACACCGTCATCAACGCCTCCGCGGCGGGGATCGAGTTCTTCCACGGCTACACCTACTCGGGGCACCCGCTGGCCTGCGCCGCCGGCCTCGCCACGCTCGACGTCTACGCCGAGGAAGGGCTCTTCCAGCGTGCCGCCGAGATGGCGCCGTACTGGGAGGCGGCGATCCACTCGCTCAAGGGGAAGCCGCACGTGATCGACATCCGCAACCTGGGGCTGGTAGCGGGGATCGAGCTCGAGTCGCGCCCGGGCGCCGTGGGGTCGCGGGCGATGGACTGCCACGTCGATTGCTTCAGGAGCGGGCTCCTGATTCGCACCACCGCCGACATCATCGCCCTCTCGCCGCCACTCATCATCGAGAAGTCGCACGTGGACGAGATCGTCGACAAGCTGGGGAAGGCGCTCGACCGTCTGGCCTAGTGCAGGGGCGGGGCGCCGGTGGAGGCGCCGGTGGAGGCGCTCTCGCATCGGTCGCGCATCGCGCCTCCCGCCGCTCTGGCGGGACCAATCGCCGGGGACGAAGTTCCCCGGCGATTTCCTTTTCCCCTTCCCGGTCATGACCCGTCGCCTTCCGTCACCTGCAATGCGCGTCCTCGCGTTGGTGAGCGCCATCGCCTTCGCCGCCCCGACCCTCGCCGGCGCGCAGTCCAAGCCGCGCGAGCGCGACCTCGGACTCCCCATCGGTGGGACCCCCGGGGTGCTCGATGCCATCACCGACGTGAAGGGCGTGGAGGTCGGGCACACGACGCTGATTTCCGGCAGCGGACCGTTGGTCGTCGGGAAGGGGCCCGTGCGGACCGGCGTCACCGTCGTGCACCCGCGCGGAAAGGAAAACCACGATCCCGTCTTCGCCGCGTGGTTCACGCTCAACGGCAACGGCGAGATGACGGGGACTACCTGGGTACAGGAGAGCGGCTACCTCGAGGGGCCCGTCGCGATCACCAACACGCACTCGGTCGGTACGGTGCGCGACGCGATCATCCGCTGGGAAGTCTCGCGCAAGAGCATGTTGCAGCCGTGGTGGCTCCCCGTCGTCGCCGAGACGTACGACGGTGGATTGAACGACATCAACGGCTTCCATGTGAAGGATGAGCACGTCCTCGCCGCGCTCGACAACGCGACGAGCGGGCTGCCGAAGGAAGGGGTCGTCGGCGGCGGGACCGGGATGGTCTGCCACGGCTTCAAGGGGGGGATCGGGACGGCGTCGCGCGTCCTCCCGGCCAACCAGGGCGGCTACACGGTCGGCGTCCTGGTCCAGTGCAATTACGGCTCGCGTCGCGACCTGCGGATCGCCGGCGTCCCGGTGGGAGAGGAGATCCCCGATCTCGCCGCGTGTCTCGCGGTGGGGCCCGAGGTGCCGATCGCAGAGGGGAGCGGTCGTCGCCGCTGCACCGAGCCGTCGTCACGCAACGACGACGCGTCGGCCGCGGCACCCGAACAGGGGTCGATCATCGTCGTCGTGGCCACCGACGCGCCGCTCATGCCACACCAGCTCAAGCGCATCGCCACCCGCGTCTCGTTAGGGATCGGGCGACAAGGCGGCTTCGGCGGCAACGGATCGGGCGACATCTTCATCGCCTTCTCGACGGCGAATCCCAGGAGCTGGTCGTCGGACAGCACCACGACGCTCACCATGCTCACGAACGACCGCATCTCGCCGCTCTTCCAGGCCACGGCGCAGGCCACCGAGGCAGCGATCACCAACGCGCTGCTCGCGGCCGAGACGACCACCGGTGCGAACGACCTGCGGGTGTACGCGATGCCGGTGGACCGCATGCTGGCGGCCATGCGGAAGTACGGGCGGATCAAGTAGCGAACGGGAGACGGGGGACGGGAGTGCCGGCGCGGGCGCGCCGGCGAGCCCCACGTCCTCGTGTGCTGCTGACGGAGGGTGAGCATGGACGCGGAGCGCGCGAACGGCGGCAACGGAGAGGATCGCGACCTGGGGCTCGACCGGACGATCCACCGGCGCGACTTCCTCAATGGGGTCGCCATTGGGATTGGGGCGTTAGGCGCACTGTCGCCGCGGGACCTTCTGGCGCAGGGCACGCTCGGCCGGCGCGCCGCGGCAACTGTCGCGGCGGAGGACTATCCGCCAGCGAAGACCGGGCTTCGCGGGTCGCACGACGGTGCCTTCGAGAACGCGCACCGAGTCCGCGATGGGATGGCGCCCAAGGAGTGGAGTACCCCGTCCGATCTCAAGGAGTCGTATGACCTCATCGTCGTCGGCGCCGGCATCTCGGGATTGAGCGCTGCCTGGTTCTACCGGCAGAAGTTTGGCGCAGGCGCCCGCATCCTCATCCTCGACAACCACGACGACTTCGGCGGCCATGCACGGCGCAACGAGTTCACCGTGGATGGCAAGACGCTGCTCTCCTACGCCGGCACGCAGTCGATCGATACCCCGTCGAAGTACTCGCCCGTCGCCGCGAAGCTCCTGCGCGATCTCGGCATCGATACGCAAGCCTTCTACAAGGCGTACGACCAGGAGTACTTCGGGAAGCGCGGGATGGGCGAGGCGGTCTTCTTCAACAGGGAGAAGTTCGGGCGCGATGCATTGGTGTCGCACAACGAGGACGAACCGATCACCGCGTACCTCGCGCGCACCCCGCTCAGCGACGCGGTCAAGAAGGAGATCGCTCGCCTCTACGTGACGCCGACCGATTATCTCACCGGTCGCTCGATCCCGGAGAAGAAGGCACTCCTCGCCCGCACGAGCTACGCCGACTACCTCACGAGGTACTGTCACCTGTCGAAGGGGGCGCTCGCCTACTTCCAGGCGTTCACGTACGACCTGTTCGGCGTCGGCATTGACGCCGTCCCCGCCGGCGATTGTGTCCCGCTGGAGCTCCCCGGCTTCGCCGCGTTAGGGCTCGATGACACCCCAGGCCCGGGGATGGGGCGCTCGGCGATCCTCCATTCGAGCGACGAGCCGTACATCTTCCACTTCCCGGACGGGAATGCGACCGTCGCGCGACTCCTCGTCCGCGCCCTCGTCCCCGGAAGCCTCCCGGGGCGCACGATGTTCGACATCGTCGGCGCGCGCGCGAATTACGCCACGCTCGACCGCCCCACCGCCAAGGTGCGCATCCGACTCAGCGCGACTGTCGTGCACGCGCGGAACGCCGACGGTGGCGTCGAGATCACCTACGTGCGCAATGGGCGCGCTGAGCGCGTGAAGGGGGCGCGCTGCGTGATGGCGTGCTGGAACGGGATCATCCCCCACATCCTCCCCGAGGTCGACACGCGCCAGGCCGCCGCGCTCAAGTATGGATCGAAGGTCCCGCTGCTCTACACCAACGTCGCGTTGCGTAACTGGAAGGCGCTGGAGAAGGCGAAGGTCCACTCGATCTTCGCACCCGCGGCCTATTACTTCGACACGTCCATGGATTTTCCGGTCAGCATCGGCGGCTACCACTACGCGCAGTCGCCTGACGAACCGGTCGTCGTGACGATGCACCGCACACCATGCGTCCCGGGACTCCCCGTGCGCGACCAGCAGCGCGCCGGCCGCGGCGAACTCCTCGCCACGCCGTACGCCACGTATGAGCGCAACGTGCGAGAGCAGCTCGCCCGCATGCTCGGCCCCGCCGGCCTCGACCCTGCACGCGACATCGCCGCCATCACCGTGAATCGCTGGTCGCACGGCTACGCCTACGAGTACAACTCGCTCTGGGATCCCACCTGGCCCCCCGGCGAGTCGCCCTGCGAGATCGGCCGCCAACCCGTCGGCCGCATCACCATCGCCAACTCCGACGCGGGTGCCTATGCGTATACCGATTCGGCGATCGATCAGGCGTGGCGCGCCGTGTCCGAGCTGCGCGGGTAGAGGAGAGACGACGAGAAGACGAGAGTGTTCACCTCCGCGCCGTGTGCCGGCGCGCGAGGGTCGAACCTCGTCTTCTCGGCGTCTCGTCCTCTACTTGAGCGTTGGCATCACGAACTCCGACCCGGCACGAATCCCCTTCGGCCAGCGGCTCGTGACCGTCTTCACCTTCGTGTAGAAGCGGATCCCGTCCATCCCGTGCTGGTTGTGGTCGCCGAAGGCCGATGCCTTCCACCCGCCAAAGGAGTAGTACGCCAGCGGGACCGGGATCGGGACGTTCACGCCCACCATCCCGACTTGCACGCGGTTCACGAACTCGCGCGCCGTGTCGCCGTCGCGCGTGTAGATCGAGACGCCGTTGCCGAACTCGTGCGAGTTGGCGAGCCCCAGCGCTTCCTCGAACGACTCGCTGCGCACCACGCACAGCACGGGCCCGAAGATCTCCTCCTGGTAGATGCGCATCGACGGCGTCACCTGGTCAAAGAGGCACCCGCCCAGGAAGTAGCCGTCGTCGTGCGCGCCATCCTTCACCCGGAGGCCGCGCCCATCCACCACGAGCGAGGCCCCTTCCTCCACGCCTAACGCCACGTAGCCGCTCACGCGCTCGTGGTGCGCCGCAGTGACGAGCGGCCCCATCTCCATCCCGTCGGCGAGCGATGGACCCACCTTGAGGGCGCGCACGCGCTCGGTGAGCCGCGCGACGAGCGCGTCGGCGACTGCGGCGCCGACGGGAACCGCCACCGAAATCGCCATGCATCGCTCGCCCGCCGAGCCATACGCGGCGCCGATCAGCGCGTCGACCGCCATGTCCAGGTCGGCGTCAGGCATCACGATGAGGTGGTTCTTGGCTCCGCCCATTGCCTGCACGCGCTTCCCGTGATCGGCGGCGGTGGCGTAGATGTACCTGGCGATCGGCGTCGATCCGACGAACGACACCGCGGAGACGTCCGGATGCGTGATGAGCGCGTCCACCGCCACCTTGTCGCCGTGCACGACGTTCAGCACCCCCGGCGGGGCGCCGGCTTCCACCAACAACTCCGCCAGCCGCACCGGCGCCGAGGGATCCTTCTCCGACGGCTTGAGGATGAAGCAGTTCCCGCTCGCGATGGCCGGGGCGAGCATCCAGAGCGGGACCATCACCGGGAAGTTGAACGGCGTGATCCCGACCGCCACGCCTAACGGCTGACGCAGCGAGTACGAGTCGATCCCCGACGAGACGGTGTCTGAGAACTCACCCTTCATCAGGTGCGGCACCCCGCAGCAGAACTCGACGACTTCCAACCCGCGCTGGACTTCGCCCTTCGCGTCGAGGAAGACCTTCCCGTGCTCGCTGGAGATGATGCGCGCCAGCTCGTCCATGTGCTGCTCGATCAGCTCCTTGAAGCGGAACATCACGCGCGCGCGCTTGAGCGCCGACCAGCTCCCCCACTCGGCGAACGCGGCGAGTGCGTTGCGCACCGCCGCGTCCACGTCGCTCGTCGAGGCGAATGGCACGGCCGCCGACTGCGCCCCGGTGGACGGGTTGCACACCTCCCCCCAACGCTCGACCGCCGGGAGGTGGCGCACCCCGCCGACGAAGTGATGAACGAACGGAATCGACTCGTCCGAGTCGGGGGAGGCGTCGGGATTGATCATCGTGACGGTCATGGAATCCTCGAAGGGGCGTCGCCCGGTCGCTACTTCTGGTGCACCAGCTCTCCACCAATGTACGCACGCGTCACCCAACTCTTCACCGAGAGCGGCGGGCCGTCGAGCACGATGACGTCCGCATCCTTCCCCACCGTGAGCGAGCCCACCCGGTCGGCGACTCCCAGGATCTCGGCGGGGGTCAGCGTGACCGCGCGGAGCACATCGCCCTCCGACAGCCCGAATCCGGCGGCGACCGAAGCGTCGATCAGGAGCCACTTGCTCGACCCCGACGGGGCCAGCGTCCCGAAGGCGCGAGAGAACGACGCGATCGCTGTCTTCACCCCTCCCTTCACGAGATTGGCTGCCGTCGCCTCGTCCACCGGGGGATAGTCGCTGCGGTCAGGGATTTCCTCGTTGCTCACGAACTGGTGCGACACCTGCCCCAGCACCACCGGGACCTTCCGCGCGGCGAGCGTGTCAAGGTACTGCTGCGCCGCCGCGGCGCCGTCGAGCACGAGGTCGAAGCCGAACTCGCGCGCCAACCCGAGCGCGCTCCGGATGTCGACCGCGCTCGTGGCCTGGATGCGCGCCGGGAACTCGCGCTTGAGGAGCCTGCCTAACGCCTCCAGGCCGAGGTCCCGGGGGAGCGAGGAATTGGCCGCCTTGTTGCGGTCGTACTCCTGCGCGCGGATCAGCGCCTGGCGGATCATCGCCACCTCGGCCATGCGCGTCGCCGGGTCGCGTTGCCGCTGGCGGGCCGCCGACTTGGGGGGCTCGCCGAGCGTCATGTCCATCGACGCCGGCTCGCGGACGATCAGCGACGCCAGCGTCGCCCCCGCTGTCTTGACGACCGCGCCCTGCCCGCCGATCAGTGCGCCGTCGGCCGGGGCGATGTACATCGTCGTGACGCCGCCGCCCAGGATCTCGTGGTTCACCAGCGGCCCCGGCTTCCCGCCGCCGAAGGCGCCGAACGGGTTGTACGCCTCGAAGACCCTGAGCTGCGGGGCGATCGGGTCGGACGGTTCGTTCAGGTCGCTCGCCCCCAGGCCTAACGACGTCATCGCGTCGACCAGCCCCGGGAGCACGTACTTCCCGCGCACGTCCACGACCTCGGCGCCCGCCGGGATCGAGACGTTCGCGCCAACGGCGACGATCTTCCCGCCGCGCATCACCACCGTCCCGTTGGGGATCGGCGCGCCGTCGACGGGGACCACCGTTCCGCCACGCAGGGCGATGGCGCGCTCCTGCGCCATGACGGGCGAGGTGAGCGCGGCGCCGGCAATCGCGCCCGCGGCAAGCAAGGCCCGAAGCGTCTGGTGTTGCGTCATCTCACTTGCCCTCCGCGCGCGAACGATCGTAGATCACCTTGCCGTCGCCAAAGACCATGTCGACGCGCGTCGATGGTTCATACCAGGTGCCGTTCATCACCACGAAGTCGGCGTCCTTCCCGACCTCGAGGCTCCCCACGCGATCGCTCACGCGAGCGATCTCCGCCACGTTGCGCGTGACGGCCTTCAGCGCCTCGTCCTCGGGAAGCCCGTAGCGAATCGCCAGTGCCGCACAGAGCCGAAGCCACTTCTGGTTGATCACGGGATGGTCGGTGTGCAGGGCGATCTTCACCCCCGCCTTCCACAGCGTCACCGGGCCGGCCATGGCGTCGTCGGTGACGCCGATGCGCGGGCCTAACGGGAGCACCACCGCACTCACGCCGCGCTTGGCAATCTCCGGCGCGACCTTATACGCCTCGGTCGAGTGGTGCAGCGTGAGGTCGAAGCCGAATTCATCCTTGAGGCGCAGCAGCGTCATCACGTCGGTGGCGGCATGCACGTGCGCGCGCACGCGCAACCGCTTCGCCAGCACTTCGGCCATCGCTTCGTAGCCCAGGTCGCGCGCCGGCGGGTTCCCCTGTCTCCCGCCGTCCTCCCATTTCTTCCATGACGCCGTGTACTCCTGCGTCTTGATGAGGTATTGGCGCAGGTTCGCCGCGACCCCCATCGCGGTGGATGGGTAGGCATCGTTGCGCTTGGGCCCCATCGCGAACTTCATCCCCCCTTTCTCGGTGATGAGGCGTCGCGAGAGGTCGTCACCGAATGTCTTGATCACGATCGCCTGGCCCGACACGTTCTCGCCGCTCCCCGGGCCGGTGATCACCGTCGTCACCCCGCCGCTCGCCGCGTCCTTCCAGTCGGGATCGCCCAGGTCGAGCGCGTCGAGGAAGCGATGCTGCGGCCCGATGATCATCGGTCGGTCGTTGAGGTCCGTGGGGCGCGCGCCGATGTGCGAGTGCTCGTCGATCATCCCCGGGATGATGACCTTCCCGGACGCATCGATGATCGTCGCCCCTGCCGGTACGGCGACGTCGCGACCCACGGCGGCGATCTTCCCGCCGCGCACGACGATGGTGGCGTTGGCGATTGGGGCGCCGGCGGCCGTGTGCACGGTGGCGCCGCGCACGGCCACGACGTCCTGGGCCGATGCACGTGAGGCGCTGCCGGCGCTGCCGGCGGCCCCCGTCGCGAGCGCGAGGACACCGGTGACGACGCGCCACCGCGCGCCGAGCCTAACGAATGACATGGCGGGACTCCCGGGGAGGGCGTGAGCCGCTAAAGAGGGAGCCCGCGGGGCGCGTCGGCAAGGGTCTCCACGGGGCGTCGCCCCGCCCGCGTCACCCCTTCAACACCTCGGCGGCGATCGCCAGCGCCTTCTGCATCTCCTCCATCGTCCCGATCGAGAGGCGCGTGTACGTCTTCAGCGGCGGGAAGGCGCGTCCCACCGCGACGCCGCGCGCCCGCATCGCGGCCCGGAACGCCATCGGGTCGCGCTTGATGTCGGTAAGGAAGAAGTTGGCCTGCGACGGGACCACCGCGAAGCCAAGCTCCTTCATCGCGTTCATGGAGAAGGTGCGAACCTGCCGGTTGAGCGCGCGCTGGCGTTCCACATGGTCCGTTGCCTCGAGCGAGGCCATCGCGGCGGCCGCGGCGAAGGCGCTGATCCCGCTCGGCGTGCGCCACGGTTGCAGCCGGCGGATCGTTTCCGGATGGCCAATCGCGTAGCCGGCGCGGATCCCCGCCATCCCGTAGACCTTGGAGAACGTGCGGCTCACGAGGAGGCGCGGATTCTTCACCGCTTCCGGGATCGCGGTGCCGTACGTCGGGTCGTCCACGTACTCGAAGTACGCCTCGTCGATCAGCACCGTCGTCTCCGGCGTACGGGCGTTGACCTGTGACACGAAGTGCAGGAGATCGGCGATGCCGTGGAGCGTTCCCGTCGGGTTGTTCGGGTTGCAGATGAAGATCAAGCCGGCGTCGCGGCAGTTCTCGTAGATGGCCTGCAGGTCGATGCGCAGCGAGCCATCGACCTCGACTTCGTCGAACGGCGTCTCGTTGCGCTTCGCGACGTCGCGGGGCGTCTCGAAGGTCGGCGCCACCGTGATCAGCCGGCGTGCCTTCGATGTGAGCGCCTGCGTGATGAAGGCGAGGATCTCCGTCGATCCGCAGCCCAGGATGACCGACTCCACCGGGATCTTGTGGAAGGCGGCGATCGCCGCGCGCAGTTCATCCTCCGGCGTGTCCGGATAGCGCGCTGCGACGCCGAACATTCGCATCACGCCGTCGATGGCGTTGGAGGACGGTCCGTATGGGTTCTCGTTCGAGTTGAGCAGGATGAGGTCTGCGGTGCCAGCGCGCCCCTCCCCAGGTAGCCCTTCGCGGCCGCGCGCGCTGATCCAGTGCAGTGCCTGGGTCGCATGCGCGGCGTGTGGGAGGGCGAGCGCGCCGGCGCCGGCGGCGCCGATCGAGGTCAGGAAGGAGCGGCGTGAGCGGGGCATCGGCGCGTGCGGTCGGGGGCGAGCGGGGAGGTCCCTGTGCGGTCGGGCGACGGTGCGAATGTAGGGGCCGGGATCGTTCGCCGCGACGAAACGGCGGGAGAATTTCCGGGGCGAAGAGACCCCGAATCGCGTGGTGCGGGTTCATTCTGACCGCTCGCACGCGTGTCCGGGCAAGACGCTTTCGCAAGTAGTGATGCTGCAACGTCTTACGATTTTGTCCCGGAGTTGATTTCGGGGCTGCCGCGGGGTATTTTTCGCTGCTTCTCGCTCACGATCTTCCGTCCCCGCACTTCGGCCTCATGACTGCGCCCCACCAACGCGAGCGGATCGTCCCCCGGCTCATCGACGAAGAGATCAAGGAATCGTTCATCAACTACTCGATGAGCGTCATCGTCGCACGTGCACTCCCAGACGTGCGCGACGGTCTCAAGCCGGTCCACCGGCGCGTGCTCTACGCGATGAACGAGCTGGGGCTCACCCCCGGACGCCCGTTCAAGAAGTCGGCGACCGTCGTCGGCGACGTGTTAGGCAAGTATCATCCGCACGGCGATTCGTCGGTCTACGACGCGCTCGTCCGCATGGTGCAGGAGTTCTCGCTCCGCTATCCACTGGTGGACGGGCAGGGGAACTTCGGCTCGATCGAAGGAGATCCCGCGGCGGCGTACCGCTACACCGAGGCGCGCCTCACGCAGATCGCCGTCGACATGCTGGCCGACATCGACAAGAACACTGTCGACTTCGCGCCCAACTTCGATGATCGCCTGCAGGAGCCGAAGGTCCTTCCGGCGACCTTCCCAAATCTCCTCGTCAACGGCTCGTCAGGCATCGCCGTTGGCATGGCCACGAACATCCCGCCGCACAACCTCGGCGAGATCGTCAAGGCCACCATCGCGCTGATCGACAATCCGGAGCTCGATGCATCGGAGTTGCGGAAGTTCGTGAAGGGGCCCGACTTCCCGACCGGCGGCTTCATCTACGGGCGCGCCGGCATCAAGGACTACCAGGAGACCGGGCGTGGCAAGATCGTCATGCGCGCCCGCGCCATGATCGAGGAGAAGGAGTCGACCGGTCGCTCGCAGATCGTCATCACCGAGGTGCCGTACCAGGTCAACCCGGTGAAGATCATCGACGACATCGTCGAGCTGGTGAAGGAGAAGAAGCTCGAGGGGATCAGCGACCTGCGCAACGAGTCCGACAAGGACGGGATGCGCATCGTCGTCGAGCTCAAGCGCGATGCCATCCCGCGCGTGGTGCTCAACCAGCTGTACAAGCACACGCAGATGCAGTCGTCGTTCGGCGTCATCATGCTGGCGCTCGTCCCCGACCCGCACACGCGCCAACTGGTCCCGAAGGTGATGCCGCTCAAGGACGTGCTGGGGCACTACATCGCCCATCGGCACGAGGTCATTGTCCGGCGCACCCAGTTCGACCTCGACAAGGCGCTCGAGCGGGAGCACATCCTCGAAGGGTTGAAGATCGCCGTCGACAACATCGACGAGGTCATCAAGATCATCCGCGCCGCCGAGGACACGCCGTCGGCCAGCGCCGAGCTGCAGTCGCGCTTCAAGCTCTCCGAGCGACAGGCCGAGGCGATCCTCAACATGCGCCTGGCGAAGCTCACCGGCCTCGAGATCGAGAAGCTGGAGGAGGAACTCGCTGAGGTGCGCGCGATCATCGCCGAACTGCGCCTCCTCCTCGAGTCAAAGGAGCGCCGATTGGCGCTGATGAAGTCGGAGCTCACGCAGGTCGTCGAGAAGTACGGCGACAAGCGGCGCACCGAGATCACGAGCGACGAAGGCGAGTTCACGATCGAGGACCTCATCGCCGAGGAGGACATGGTCGTGACCGTGTCGCACTCGGGCTACATCAAGCGCACCTCGATCTCCACGTATCGCAAGCAGCGCCGCGGCGGGACGGGCTCGTCGGGCGCGGACCTGCGTGAGGGCGACTTCATCGAGCGGCTGTACGTCGGTTCCACGCACGACTACATCCTCATCTTCACCGACGACGGGCGCTGTTACTGGCTAAAGGTCTACGAGATCCCGCAGGCCGGGCGCGCGACGAAGGGGAAGCCGATCGTCAACCTGATCAACACGACCCCCGACACGAAGATCCAGTCGATGGTCTTCGTGCGAGAGTTTGCGGCCGACCAGTTCCTCCTCTTCTGCACCAAGAACGGGACGGTGAAGAAGACGGCGCTGAGCGAGTACTCGAACCCGCGCTCGACCGGGATCAAGGCGATCAAGATCGAGGATGGCGACGAACTGATCGACGTGCAGATCACGCACGGGACCAACGACATCGTGCTGGCCACCAAGCACGGGCTCTCGGTGCGCTTCCACGAGAGCGACGTGCGCGAGATGGGGCGTGACACGACCGGCGTGAAGGGGGTCGAACTGCGCCCGGACGATCGCGTCGTCGGCATGGTCGTGATCAAGCGCGACGCCACGCTGATGGTCATCACGAGCAAGGGGCTCGGGAAGTGCTCGCACATCGACGAGTACCGCGTGCAGAAGCGCGGCGGGAAGGGGATCCTGACCCTCAACCGCACCGAGAAGACCGGTGATGTCGTCGCGCTGATGGAGGTCCTGGCGGAGGACGAGGTCATGATCATCACCCGTACCGGGATGATCATCCGTTCGCCCGTCTCGCAGGTGCGCGTGGCCGGCCGCAACACGCAGGGGGTCAAGCTGGTCAACCTCGACGGTACGGACCTGGTGGTCGCGGTCGCACGCGTCATCCCGGACGACAAGGACGAGACCGGGGAGAACGGCGACGCCGGCGCGACGGCTCCGGCGGATCCGAACGAGCTGCAGTTGGAGAGCGAGGACGAATAGCGTCGGGCGCAGCCGTGTGTAGGAAAGCCGACGGACCGACCTGACAAAGGTCGGCCCGCCGGCTTCCTATACCCCTCTGGCTGCCATTCGGCGTCTGCTAGTAGATCGGCTCGGTCCAACAGCGATCAAGAGTGGTCTCGACGTAGACGCCGTTCTCGTACCAGTCGGTGACGTCGCACAAGGTACGGTACCCGCCGCCCCGCCCGATCTCTCGTTTTTCGCCGCCAACACCGTAAGAGCCCACGCCGGTTGCGCCAGACCCGACGCACCCCGATCCGCTCGGGTCATCGCACGCCGGGCCAGTCGGTGGGGATGTCGTTGGGGCAAGCGGCTCGCAGTTTCGCAGGATCTCGTTTGTTCCTGCCGTGCGGGCGGTAGGGCGCTTCACTAGGAAGCCAGGAACAATGAACCCCCACGGCCAGGCGACTCCATGGTCTGTGCTGTTCGTCGCAACGAAGTGACAG
This sequence comes from Gemmatimonadaceae bacterium, assembly GCA_046327755.1. Lineage (GTDB taxonomy): Bacteria > Gemmatimonadota > Gemmatimonadetes > Gemmatimonadales > Gemmatimonadaceae > SCN-70-22. The sequence goes on along the minus strand of JAXLXW010000002.1, from coordinate 558,614 downwards.
CCCGCCGAAACGCTGAAGGAGTTCCAAACCGCCGTCTTCGAGAATGCAGTATCCGTAAACGTCTGCGTTCCTGACTCCCGCCAGAGCCGAACAAGACCACCTGCAACGCTCGCGTTGACCGTTCGTTCTCCCGAAAAAGTGAACTGTTTCAGCGTCCCCTTATTGGTGAAGGTGACGGAAGTGAACTCGAAAGTTGACCCGTTGACCAGCACGAGGGACGCGGCATTGGTGATTCGAATGTGATCCTGCTGGTCATCCACCATGCCGTACGTCAAGCGGTTTGCCGGGTCGATGTTGCTGCTACCTGACGCGATTGCGGTGGACAGGAAGTCCCGCACGGCTGCAGCGCCTACGAGGTCGCGAGTCTCGCCGTTCGCGACCACCTGAGCCCGATTCCTTGAGTCCGAACCGGCGCTCAACGCTTCGGCCTCAACTGCTCGCAGAATGTTGCGCAGGTCGCCGGTGATCGCTTGCTGCTCCGGGGCGCGCCCAGGTTGGTCGGGCAGAGGTGTCCGAACTGCCGTAATTGCTGTTCCCCCATCGGCGCAGGCGGAGAGCAGTACAACGAGTGAAATCGCGATGCGAGAGGCAGCGAACCGGAGCGACGTGCCGAACTGTCGCGCGCACGCGAACAGCGCGCACGTTTCATTGAGAATCGTGGATGTAGGTGACATTGTGGTGACCCCGCGGGGGCACGATGTGGTGCATTTCAAGCTCGCGTGGTTCGCCTACGCATTCGTAGAGGCTTCGCGAGCGTTCGCCGGCCGCACGGAGCGGCCTGAGAGTCACCTATCTCGTAGGTATGACCAGGCGTCGTGTGGACTCCCACCAGAAGGCCATGATGGGTAGTCCGGGTGCAAAGAATGCCGAGGACCAGAGTCGCCGTAGCTGCTTGGCGTCTCCGTCCGAGATGACGGAACGACCGACGAACCAGAATTGGTCATTGAATACGTCCAGATCCGACCAGCGCGCGCCATCCCAGGAGACGGTTCGCGCACTCATTCGATCGCCAACGAGTCCCGTTATCACGTGAAGGTACGTCGTCGAGCACACGTCGCTCCACGTCGAGTGGATCTCCAGGAGGTTCACCGGGCTGTGGAATAGCAGGTTGCCGTGCACAATTTCTCCAGCTCGATTCAGCTCCACGCCGCGAATCTCCGAGGCCTCGAAGATGCCGTCGGACTCACCCGGTTGAAGCCAGAATGCGCGCACCCGACCGCCAGGAGCTGTTGCGATCACAGGATGCTGGGCTCCATGGCCGATGGCGCCCTGAACGAGCCTTGCCGTCGTCCAGGCCGACGTTGACGACGGGCGAGTGGTGACGAAGACGGAAGCGAAGTCGGCGCGCTGGCTGTTGATATCCGGCGATGTGAAGACCACGTGAATCGCTCCGTCCCTCGCAGTACCGCTGACGGCGGCAGGTACCACGATGCGGCCCACTTCCACGCGTTCGTTGCTCCACGAACCGTTGGAGAAGGACAGCATCACGAACGGATGCCGCGTTGCACCCACCTCTGCGGGGAGCAGCACATAGAGGGTGCCCGCACCGTCGGAGAACGTCAGCTGTTCATCCGCCGAGTCATCCCACCGCGCCGCGCGCGACGCGTACAGCAGACGGGGAGCATCGGCGCCATTCCGTCCGACGGTCATGGTCCAGAGCTGGGTCGCTCCGGTGCCGCCAGTGGTGTCCGCGGTGGACTGACCGGCAATCTCTCCCCAGAACAGATGCACGACATCCTTCGTATCGATCAGCGCGCGTACGGCACGGTACGACATGTCGTGACGCGGCTTGGCGATCTCCATCTCCTGTCCGGTGACAAGGTTGCGGACAACAGCGATCGGCGTATGCGAATCCCCCAAGTTGCGTCCGCCGTCCACGAGCGGGGGGAACTCCGCCGTAACCACCAGAATCCGAGGGCCCTCTGCGATCGAGAGGGGGTGGATTGACGCCGAGTCGTCGAAGGTCTTGCGAACGATGCGCGGGCGAGTCCACTCACCGTAGGTGCAGCGCTCTTGCCCGATGAGGTCGAGTGAGAGGAGCGCACTTCCGACGCAGATCAGTGCCGCGAGGCGAGGCGAAGCGAGAGGACTGAACATGGTACGAATGGGGTCACTCGATTCGGGTGGTCCCGACGTGGTGCGGCAACGAAACTGCTGGCGGCGACGCAACGCTGGCGTTTCACAGCAGATTCTTCTTGCCAGGCAATCTTCGTCCTCGCGTCAGCTCGACGTCACGTCGCCAAAGGCCGGCGCCACTCGTCGGAGGTTGCGAGAAGGTTCGCCGGTTGTTGCCCGCCGGACACAACCAGATTCACTCGCATAGTATCTTTCCACTGCGGGCCCGTTAGCTCTTGCCATCTGCCGCCCGATTCATCCCCGAATGAGCGATAGAAGCGAATGAACGCAAAGTGTCTTGTGTTGCTGGCGTTCGGTGCGAGTGCGGCGTCTGCGCAGGGGACTCGTCCCTCCCCACAGACCATCACCCTCTCCGCCCCCCTCGCCGAGCACCCCGAGCCCCTCACGCAACCCAACGCGATGCTCGAACTGCGCGACGGGCGCGTGCTGGTCGCGGACACGAAGGACCGTCTCCTCTACCTGTACGACTTCGCCAAGGGGAGCGCGACGCAGGTCTCCCGTCAGGGTGGCGGACCGCTGGAGTATCAGTTCCCCGCCGGGATCTTCGCCTCGGGCGATTCGGTCCTGGTGGTCGACATGCTGCAACAGCGATTGCTTGTGCTCGACGCCGCCGGGACGCCGCTCCGCACCCAGCGTTTGGCCACGAGCGGCGACCTGGCATCGACGATCATCAAGGTTGGCGCCGTCATTGCCGTCGATACCCAGGGGCGCGTCTACACCGAGTCGCGCGGGATGACCATCGTGCAGGGGAAGATGCCCACGGTGAGCGACACAGTCGCCCTGGTGCGCTGGCAGACGATCGGCACGCGCGGCGACACGCTGGCCACGCGCGTCGAGCATACGGAGATGCCGAAGATGGGGGGCGACCCCAAGGCCGGAATCTCCTTCAAGCTCCCCTTGCAGGCGTTCGTCATGCGCGACGCCTGGGCGGTCTTCCCTGATGGGCGAGTCGCCGTAGCGCGCGCGTCCGACTACCACACCGAGTGGTACGATGCGTCCGGTCGCAAGGCGGTCGCTGGACGTGTTCCCTACACGCCCATCCCAATCACCGAGGCCGACAAGGCGCTCGCGCGGAAGGCGACCAAGGACGCGGCCGAACAGGGGATGAAGCTCGGGACGTCGATGGCGGCGTCGAGCGGGCAGAAGATGCCCAAGATCAACATGGAGGTCGAGGAGCCCGCGACCTGGCCCAAGGTCAAGCCCCCGTTTGCCTCGGTTCGGGCAGCGCCGGACGGTCGCCTCTGGGTGGTGCGCATGATCGGTGGGGCCACCGAAATCGGCGAGTACGACGTCATTGCGCCCGACGGCCGGCTCGAGCGTCGTGTGCGGACCCCGCCGAACGTGACGCTGCTCGGCTTCGGCAAGGGCGTGCTCTACGGCGTGCGGAAAGACGAAGACGACCTCCGCTATTTGCAGCGCTATCGCTATCCCCAGTGACCTGACCAGGGCGGACTCTCCCCGCGCCTGACGCGTGCTCCCCCGCGAGGCGGTGCCCCGGTCCCGGGGCGCCGCCTCGCGACGTTCGGGCACCCGGTTGCGGCGCTGCGGCGCTTCCTGGCCCGGCGATTGGCGTCTGTGCCCTACTCAATTGTGTGGGACCGGAGGTCCATCGACGGGGCCGGGAGCGCGCTCGCGAGGGCGAAGCGCACGAGATTTCCTGCGGGATATTGCGAGCGAACCCGGGAGGGCGTAGGATAGCCCCGCCTACCCGCCGTTTTGTATACACAACGGTATGCCCGAGAATCCGGGGGTGGCCTCCCGCGCTCCCTGCGCATCCGGATTCGCTTGGACTGCCTCTCCCCCCCAACCCCAGGAGGCGTCATGAGCAGTTCCCTTGTTCGAGGGCTTCTCGCCGCTGCGACATTGTGGGCCGTCGCGGCAACCGGCGCTGGTGCCCAACAGGGCGGAGCCACACGCATCACTGGTCGGGTGACCGACAGTGAAGGCGGTGCTCCCCTCGAAGGTGCCCAGGTCCGGATCGATGGGTCCCCCATCGGGACGATGACGAGCGCGGACGGTCGTTTCACGCTCGTGCGCGTGCAGCCCGGCACGTACCAGCTGCGCGTCGTCCGCATCGGCTACCTCTCCGACGTGAAGCCGCTTACGGTCACGGCCGGACAGACGACGACGATCGACTTCACGCTCAAGCGCGCGCCCTACCAGCTGGAAGCGGTCGTGACGACTGCAACCGGTCAGCAGCTCACGCGCGAGCTGGGCAACTCGATCGCCAAGATCGATGCGGCGGAACTGGTCTCCAAGCAGCCGATCACGTCGATGCAGGACGTGCTCAACGGGCGCACCGCGGGCGTGACGATGATCGCGTCGAGCGGAACGGTGGGCGGCGGCGCACGTATCCGCGTCCGCGGCCTCTCCTCGGCGTCGCTCTCCAACGACCCGCTCGTCATCATCGACGGCGTGCGCGTGGAGCAGGGGAGCCCGGACATCTCCGGGCCGTTCTTCGATTCTTACGTCGGCGGCGGTCGCCCGAACTTCCTCAACAACCTGAATCCCGAGGAAATCGAGTCGATGGAGATCGTGAAGGGGCCCTCCGCGGCGACCCTTTACGGCACCCAGTCGGCCAACGGCGTCATCGTCATCACCACCAAGAAGGGGCGCCAGAGCGCGCCCAAGTGGCAGCTCTTCGGTGGCGGCGGCACCTCGGAGAACACGTATGACTACGGCGCCCAGTACTACAACAAGGGCGTGCGCAAGGACAACGGACGCGAGATCGACTGTACGCTCGCCCGCGAGGCGTCGGGGCTGTGCACGCTCACGCAGCAGTATCGCCGCAACCTCCTGATGGACGACTCGACCACGCCGTTCAAGACCGGCATCCGCCAGAACTACGGCGCCCAGGTCAGCGGTGGGACGGAGTCGCTCCGCTACTTCGTGAGCGGGACGTGGGAGAACGAGATCGGCGTCCTCCAGATGCCGACGTCGGAAGAGAACATCCTCAAGACCGAGCGCGGCGTCGACAACGTGCCGCGGTGGCAGCGCCTTCCCAACCAGCTCGCCAAGACGTCGCTGCGCGGCAACTTCGGCATGCCGGTGTGGGGGAACGGCGACTTGCAGCTGTCGAGCGGCTTCATCTCCTCGTCGACGCTCATCCCGCAGACGGGCGACAACCTGTACGGGGTGATCGGGTCCGGGCTTTTCGGCACCGCCAACCCGCTCAACCCGGCGGGGTGGGGCTTCGCCGCTCCGCGCCAGTCGTTCTCGCGTGGTACGACGCGCGACGTGCGTCAGTTCGTCAACTCGGCCTCCGCCAACTGGAAACCGCGCGACTGGCTCGCAACCCGCGCCATCGTCGGTCTCGACTTCATGAACTGGCAGGACGCGACGATCATCCGCAGCGGCGAGGGATGCACCTTCTGCGGCGTCGAGTGGCAGGGGCTCCGCGCGGTCAACCGCTACAACAACGAGCGCTACTCGGTCGACGCCGGCGCGACCGCGACGAAGACGGTCTTCACCGACTTCAACAGCAAGACGTCGGTCGGCGTTCAGTGGAACCGTGACGGGCGCTTCGCCACGTTCAACTCGGGGAAGATCCTCCCGCCGGGCGGCGCCACGATCGACGCCGGTGCGCAGAAGTCGTCATCCGAACAGACGACCGAGTTCGTCACGTTCGGCGCGTACATCGAGCAGCAAATCGGGTGGAAGGACAAGGTGTTCGTGACCGGGGCCGTGCGACGCGACCAGAACTCCGCGTTCGGTAAGGACTTCGGCGCCGCCGTGTACCCCAAGGCCACGCTGTCGTGGGTCGTGCGGGACGATGGCGCCGCGAAGTGGATCAACAACTTCCGTCCGCGCTTCGCGTGGGGCGTCTCGGGTCAGCAGCCGACCGCCAACGCCTCTATCACGTACCTGCGCCCGATCACGGCGACGCTCCTCAACCAGGAAGCGCCGGCGGTCACGTTCGGTGCGTTGGGCAACAGCGACCTCAAGCCGGAACGTTCGCGTGAGATCGAGGGCGGCTTCGACTTCACCACGCTCCGCAACCGCATCTCGCTGCAGATCACCTACTACGACAAGCGCACCGACGACGCGATCGTCCAGCGCGACATCGCTCCGTCGCAGACGGCCGGTGCGTCGATCTTCGACAATGTCGGCGTGGTGAGCAACAAGGGCCTCGAGGTGTCGCTCAACGCCCGCCTCCTGGACAACAAGTACATCCAGTACGACGCGGGCTTCGAAGGGTCTTGGAACAAGAACGAACTCGTCTCGCTCGCCAATGGGATCGAGCCGTTCGGTGGTTTCGGCTACCAGAATGCGCCGGGCCGCCCGCTCTTCTCGAACTACTGGCCGAACATGACGGGCTTCAAGGACGCGAACGGCGACGGCATCATCGTGCCGAGCGAAGTCACGACGACGAGCGGCCCGGTATACGGTGGGCCCAGCGTCCCGACGCGTACGCTGTCGCTCAACAACACGTTCGGGCTGCTCAAGAACAAGCTCCGCCTCAACGGTTTGTTCGACTACCGTGGCGGCAACATCATGCACCAGATCTCCGATGGCTTTGCCTGCGCGTTAGGCCCCAACAACTGCGCCGCGACGCACGTGAAGGGAACGCCGCTGCGCGAGCAGGCCCGCGCGGTGATCGCTGGCGCCGCCCTCGGCGCGTACTGGGAGAAGGGCGACTTCGTGCGCCTGCGCGAAGTGTCGGCGAACTACACCATCCCGACCCGTTTCGCCAATCTGGCCAAGGCGAAGGAAGCGAACATCGTCCTGTCCGGGCGCAACCTGTGGATGTGGACGAAGGAGTTCTCGGGCGCTGACCCGGAATCGCAGACGTCGGGTGTCGACGCCACGCCGTACTCGTTCGTGCAGCAGGCGCAACCCCGCTACTTCACGTTCCGCGTCAACCTGAGCTACTGATGCCTTCCGTCCACACGACACTGGAGCCTGCCATGCAGACCATGCTTCCTCGTGTGCGCCGGAGCACCGGCCACACGATCGGTCGTGGCGTCCTCGCCCTGATGCTCGTCGCATCGGCGGGGTGCTCGACCGACAAGATCCTGAAGGTCGACCGTCCGGACATCATCGATCCGAACGGCCTGAACAACTCCAACGGCGTCAGCGCGTTGTATGCGGGCGTCATTGGAGACTTCTCCAACGCGAACGGCGCCACGTTAGGCGTCGTCTCGACGACGGGGCTGATGGCGGACGAGCTGCGCTTCGGGGCCACGCCGCCGGAGATCCGCCAGATCGACCAGCGCGCCGCGCCTGAGTCCAACACGCTTGTGGCGCAGGTCTACCTCGGGCTGCAGCAGCTGCGCGGGCAGTCCGATCGCGCGGCCGCGGCGCTCAAGGGCGTCAGCGCAACCGACCCGCGCGTCGGCGAGATGGAGGCGATGTCGGGGTACGCGCACATCATCCTCGGCGAAATGTTCTGCTCCGGGATTCCGCTCGGTGTGCCGGGCGAGAATGCCGATCCGCAGACGTCGACCCAGGTCTTCACCGCGGCGGTGACCAAGCTGACGGCAGCGGTGACGGACGCCGGCAGCGACGCACGCGCGAAGAACCTCGCCTCGGTGCTGCGCGGACGTGCCCTCGTGAACCTGGGGCAGTTTGACCAGGCGGCGACTGCCGTGGCGGCGGTGCCGACGAGCTTCTCGTACACCACGCTGCACAGCCTCACGACCGACTACCAGAAGAACGGCGTCTACGACTACATGTTCAACAACGACGGCCTGCTGGTGTCGGAGAAGGAAGGTGGCAACGGACTGGACTTCGGAACGTCCGGCGATCCGCGCGTCCCGATTTCCGGCGATGGGTCACCGTCGCGGTTCGACGGCCAGACGCCGCGCTACTATTACAACAAGTACGACTCGTTCACCGCGCCCGTGCCGATCGTCACCGGTGTCGAGGCACGACTGATCGAGGCCGAGGCGGCCCTCCGCGGCAACAACTTCACCCTCTGGGTGCAAAAGCTGAACGCGGCACGGGCGCAGTTCGGGATGACGCCGCTCACCGATCCGGGATCGGCGACGGCGCGCGTGGACCTGATGTTCCGCGAGCGCGCGTTCAGCCTCTTCCTGACCGGCCACCGGCTGGGTGACCTGCGCCGCCTTGTGCGTCAGTACGGGCGTACTGCGGCGCAGACATACCCCACCGGGGCGTACCACAAGGACGGGCTCCAGCTCGGGACCGACGTGCAGTTCGTCATCCCGCAGACGGAGAAGAACAACCCCAAGTTCACGGGGTGCCTGGATCGCAACCCGTAATCGGGGCGCGGTTCGACGGTGGGGCGGGGCCTTCGGGTCCCGCCCCACTCGTTTTGTGGGGACCGTCACCCTGCGCTGGCGGCGCGGGGCACGCGCAGCAGTCGTGACGGGCACATCCTTTGCCACGTACGCCTTCTCTCGCGTGACACGAGTGCGAACCGAAGGGGGACGTTCGGGTGTTGATTCTCGAGGGCGCCTGACGGCGTTTCGCCCGTGTCACGTGATGACTCGCACGGGTAGATTGCCTCCGACGAAGCCTCCGACGTAGGCACCGCACCCGAGTGGCGTGTCCCCCTGTTGGGTTCCTCGCACCTCCATTCAGCGCAATCCGTGGCCACTTCCGGCGTCCCCGACTCTGCTGTCGTTTCGCTTGACGACCTTCGCGCCGCGGCGGGTATCCTGCGCGGGGTGGCCGTTCGCACGCCCCTCCTGCCGTTCGACGCACTGAGCGAGAGCACGGGCGCCTCGATCTGGATCAAACCGGAGATGCTGCAGAGGGGCGGCGCCTTCAAGTTTCGCGGGGCCTACTCCTACCTCGCGCGGCTGTCGCCGGACGCGCGGGCGCGTGGTGTGGTCGCACCGTCATCCGGAAATCACGCGCAGGCGGTAGCCTACGCGGCCAAGCTCTTCGGCGTCCCGGCGACGGTCGTCATGCCGACGACGGTCACGACCGCGAAGCGCGGCGGGGCGGAGCGGCTGGGCGCGCGCATCGAGCTCGCGGGGACGACGACACGCGATCGCATGGATCGCGCGCTCGAACTCGTCGCCGAGGAAGGGATGACGCTCGTGCCGCCGTACGACGATGCCCTCATCATCGCGGGACAGGGGACGGCCGGGCTGGAAATCGCCGAGGATCTCCCGCAGGTGACGACGGTGCTCGTCCCCGTGGGCGGTGGTGGATTGAGCGCCGGCGTGTCGGCGGCGATCAAGTACCTCGTGCCGACGGCCCGCGTGATTGGCGTGGAGCCGAGCGGCGCCCCGAAGCTCACGCGCGCTCGCGAGGCGGGGGAGCCGGTCGTCCTCTCGCAGACGGGGAGTATCGCTGACGGATTGCTCGCGGTGCGCATCGGGACGACGACGTTCGCGCACCATCAGCGGTTCATCGACGAGGTGGTGACGGTCGATGACGACGCGATGCTGGTCGCGATGCGGTTGCTCCTCGACCGGGCCAAGCTGGTGGCGGAGCCGAGCGGGGCGATCACGGTGGCGGCGCTCGTAGCCGGACGTGTGTCGCTTGCAGCTGGCGAGCGCGCCGTCTGCGTGCTGAGCGGCGGGAACGTCGAGTGGGACGGGTTGCAGGAGCTGCTGGGGAATGGCTAGCGCCCGTATCCTGATCGCCGACGACGATACGGCGATCGTCCAGACGATGACGTGGGTGCTCAAGGAGCACGGCTACGAGGTCGCGGCGGCGCACCAGGGGCTGCGCGTCCTGGAACTCATGGAGGAGCGCACCCCCGACCTGGTCCTGCTCGACGTGATGTTCCCGGATGCCGACGGCTACCAGATCCTGGAGCGCATCAAGGGCGACGAGCGGTTTCGCGACGTCCCGGTCCTCATGGTCTCGTCGCTGCCGCCGGAAGAAGCGGCCGTGCGCACCCTGGGACTCGGCGCCGCTGATTTCGTCAAGAAGCCGTTCCGCGTGAAGGAACTCCTCGCCCGCATCCAGGCGCAGCTGCGCATGCGGGCGATCCTGCGTTCGGCCAACGACACGTTGCGCAACGTCCAGACCGAGCTGCAACGCGTGCGCGAAGAGGCGGAGAATCGACGCAAGCTCGTCGACATCCTGCACGACGTCACCGATGACCTGTCGTCGGACGAGATCTACCACCTGCTGGCGCGCCGCGTGGCGCGTGCGCTCGACCTCACGCATTGCTCGGTGATCCTCGCCCGCGTGGGGGAGCGCCCGCGCGTCGTGGCGACCGCGTTCGAGCAGGCGTCCGCTCGCAACTTCGAGTTGGACCTCGATCGCTATCCGGAGATTCGTGCCGCGTTGGACAGCGGGCGCCCGGTGCTGGTGGAGGACGTGATGACGTCGCCGCTGTACGCCGACGTGCGGCAGCGTTGGGTGCGCGACGGCACCATGGTGTCGACGCGGTCGGTCATCGCGCTCCCCTTTGCGCTCGACCAGACGCAGGCCGGGGTCTTCTTCCTGCGCCGGGCGCTCAACGAGCCGCCGCTGACGCCCGAGGACATCGAGTTTGCCGACACCGTGGTCAAGGCGGCCGTCGCGGCGGTGCAGCGCGCCAAGGTCCTCGAGAGCACCATGGCGGACAACCGGCGCCTCGAGGTGCTGGCGCACACGGATCCACTGACCGCGGTGCTCAATCGCCGCGCGCTGACGGAGCGCCTTGCCTCCGAACTCGAGCGCGTGCGGCGCTACGAGTCGCAGGTGTCGGTCCTCCTGATCGACATCGATCACTTCAAGCGCGTCAACGACAGCTACGGCCACCTGGTGGGCGACGACGTCCTGATGGATGTGGGATCGCTCCTCCAGAGCGCCGTGCGATCGGTCGACGTGGTCGCGCGCTACGGCGGCGAAGAGTTTGTCATCGCGCTCCCCGAGACGGGGCTGATGGGGGCGACCGCCTTCGCCGAGCGCATCCGCGAGCTGATCGAGGCGCATCCGTTCCAGCACGCCGGGGGGAGTGTGTTGCGCCTGACGGCGAGCGTCGGCGTGGCGACGTATCCCTCGCCGGGGCTCGACACCGTCGAGGACCTGCTGGCGACGGCGGACCAGGCGCTCTACCGGGCAAAGGCCGAGGGGCGGAACCGGGTCAGGACGTAACGCCCCACCACGCGAACGCGAGGGGACGAGTGATGCGGCAGAGTCTCACCACGGCGCTGGCCGTGTTACTTGTCGGTTGTTCGTCGGCGGGCGACTCGCAGGCGCAGGCTCGTGTGACGGGCGGGCGTGCGGCGGAGGGGCGCGCACCGCACCTCACGCAAACGACGTTCGAAGGCAAGCTCTGGGCGCCGGCGGGGTTCGGCGTGCGCGAGTTCGCCCGAGTGTCGGGCGTTCGCGCCATGGCCGTGGGGCCGGACGGCGCGATCTACGTCTCGCGACCGAGGAGCAATGAGATCGTGCGACTGGCCGACGCAAACGGGGATGGCGTTGCGGAGTCGCAGGCCACGGTCGTCGAGGGGCTGGACCGGCCGCATGGGCTGACCTTTCGCGACGGCTGGCTCTACATCGCCAATACGGGCGCCGTCGTGCGGGTGCGCCTCGACTCCGCGGCGGGAATGCGGGCGATGGGAAGACCGGAGACGGTCGCGCGGTACAGCGGCGGTGGCGGGCACTGGACCCGCACCGTCCTCTTCGGGAGCGACGGCGGGATGTACGTCTCCATCGGGTCGACGTGCAACATCTGCGAGGAGCGGACCCCTGATCGCGCCGCCGTGATGCGCTATGACGCCGATGGTTCGCACGGGCGCGTGTACGCGCGTGGGTTGCGCAATGCGGTGGGGATGGCGTTGCACCCGACGACGGGGAAGCTCTGGGTGACGCAGAACGAGCGCGACAACCTGGAGCCTTCGCACGAGGACCTGCCGTTCGAGGAGATCAACATCCTGCAGGATGGCGGGCACTTCGGCTGGCCGTACTGCCATGGCGATCGCGTGCCCAATCCCGAGTATCACGACCAGCGGCGATGCGACGCGACGATTCCCCCGGCGTTCAAGCTCCCGGCGCATTCTGCCCCGTTAGGCATCACATTCCTCGACCGTGCGAGCACGTTCCCGGCGGAGTACCGCGGTGATGCGCTCGTGGCGTATCACGGGTCGTGGAACCGCGATGTGCCGACGGGGGCGAAGGTGGTGCGGGTGAAGGTGGCGAACGGGGTGCCGGTCGGCGTCGAGGACTTCCTCGTCGGCTGGCAGGACGCGAGCGGGCGGCGCTGGGGGCGTCCGGTGGACGTCGTCGTGGCGCGCGACGGAGCGGTGCTCGTTTCGGACGACCAGACTGGGATCATCTACCGGGTGACGCACTGATGCGACGCATGGCGGGACGCGGGACGGAACTCATGTCGAGCCGCGTGACGACGAAGGTGTGGGCGCCAGCGATTCGGCGCGTGTGGCAACGCAGGTCTGTCCGCGGCGCCCCTGCGGTGCTGGCGCTGGCCTTGGCCATGAACGGGGTGGGAGCGACGGTTGGAGGCGCCCAGGCGCGTCCGAGCCGGACTGGGGGGAGTCGCCCTGGGATCGATGTGCAGCACTACGACTTCCGCGTCGATTTCTCGGCGCGCGGATTCGAGGATTCGGTGCGGGTGGCGAGCACGGTGACGGTGTATCGCTTTGGGCGTTCGGACACGTTGCGGTTGGACTTGGGGCGAGGGATGCGGGTTGAGGGCGCGCAGGTAAATGACCGGTCGGTTATTTTCAGGCGCGACTCCACCTCCCTCCGCATCCCACTCCCCCAAGGCTCACTCGACACCCTCCGAATCTCCGTACGCGTCATCGGACGCCCCGCCGACGGACTCATCATCCGGCGAGACTCCTCCGGCACATGGACCGCCTTCGCCGATCACTTTCCCGATCGCGCCCGCGAATGGCTTCCCACTGTCGATCACCCCTCTGACAAGGCCACCGTCGACTGGACCGTACGATCCCCCGCCACGCATCGCGTCGTCGCCAACGGCGAGTTGCTGGAGGAGACCCCTGAGCCCGCGGCCGGAGGTCGCCCCGCCATGCTCGTCACGCGCTGGCGATCGCTCCGCCCGTTGTACACAGCCGTCATGGTCATAGGTGTCGCCCCATTCGCCGACTACGAGCTGGGGCGCACGGCATGCGGACTCGGCGAACTCCCCGGGTGCGTCCCGCAGAGCGTCTGGATATCGCCCGACGTCCGCTCGTCGATGCCGGGGCCATTCGCGCGCGCGGGCGACATCGTTGCGCTGTTCGCGCGACAGGTCGGTCCCTTCCCGTACGAGAAGCTCTCCCACGTCCAGAGCTCCACGCGCTACGGCGGGATGGAGAATGCCTCGGTGATCTTCTACGCCGACAACATCTACCGTTCGCGCTCCATGTCCGAAGGGCTCATCGCCCACGAGACGGCGCACCAGTGGTTTGGCGATGCGGTCACCACGAAGGAGTGGCCGCACGTCTGGCTCTCTGAGGGATTCGCCACCTACTTCGCCGCCCTGTGGACCGAGCACGCGCACGGCGATTCAGCCTTCCTGGGTGACCTGCGGCGCATGCGGCAGTCGGTCCTGGACGACTCACTCGCGACGCAGAAGCCGGTCGTCGATGAGTCGCTGAGCGACCTGCGCTACGTCCTCAATGGGCTCGTCTACCAGAAGGCCGGCTTTGTCCTGCACATGCTGCGGCGTGAGGTTGGCGACAGCGCGTTCTATCGCGGGATCCGCGCCTACTATGCCCGCTATCGGCACTCCAACGCGCTCACCGACGACTTCGCGCGCGAGATGGAGCTGGCGTCTGGCACGAAGCTGGGTTGGTTCTTCGACCAGTGGATGCGACGCCCAGGGTGGGCCGATCTCACGGTGGGGTGGCGGTGGGACGCGACGCAGAAGCGCCTCCTGGTTACCGCGTCACAGGGGGGCACGGCGGCACCGTATCGCCTGAACCTGTCGATGGATCTGACCGATGTCCGCGGAAAGGTGCACCGACTGCGCGTCACGATTCCCGCTGCGCGAGTGGCCACGATTCCTATCGCCCTTCCGGTCGAGGGGGCGCCGCGGGCCGTGACCTTCGATCCCGACGTGTCCCTTCTCGGACGCCTCAAGACGTCGCCCTAGCGGCGCTCGCTGGGCGCTGGACGCGAGCGGGCCCACGTGGCGCGCCGCCCTCTCGGGAGCGTGATGGCCGGACGAGGGGCGACGCGTACCGCGCGACGCTTCCGGGACAGGTGCAATCCCTGCGTTCGGACGGAGAGTCCGGTTACTTTTCGGGCTCACCTGTCCCAAACCGAAGAAGGTCCCCCACATGCGGATGCTCGTTCTCGGCGCCGGCCTTCAGGGCTCGGCCTGCGCCTTCGATCTCTTGCAGCAAGCCGACGTCCAGGAAGTCCGGATCGCCGACCTCCACGTCGACCACCTCCCCCCGTTCCTGACCCCCTATCTCGGCGGGCGCCTTGTTCCAACCGCCCTCGACGTCCGCGATCGCGACGCCGTCCTCGCGGCGATGCGTGGCGTGACCGCCGTCATGAGCGCCATCCCGTACTACTTCAATGAGTCGCTGGCGGCGCTGGCGGTTGAGGCCGGGGTGCACTTTTCCGATCTGGGGGGCAACACCGAGATCGTCTTCAACCAGAAGAAGCTCCACGACGCCGCGAAGGCGAAGGGGGTCTCGATCATCCCCGACTGTGGCGTCGCTCCCGGGATGGTGAACATCCTCGCCCAGTACGGCATCGAACAGTTGGACTCGGTGGAGGCGGTCAGGATCTTCGTCGGCGGACTTCCGCAGTTCCCCGAGCCGCCGCTCAACTACCAGATCGTCTATTCGCTCGAGGGCGTGCTCGACTACTACACGACGCTCTCCTGGGTGGTGCGCGACGGCAAGCGCACGCAGGTAAAGGCGCTCTCCGAGCTGGAGACCGTGTCCTTCCCCGCGCCGGTTGGCGACCTCGAGGCGTTCCACACCGCCGGCGGCCTCTCGACCATGGCCTTCCGCTACGAGGGGAAGATCCCCACGATGGAGTACAAGACGCTGCGGTATCCGGGGCACGCGAAGATCATGGAGGCGATCCGCGACCTTGGGCTGCTCGAGCTCGAGAAGGTCGACGTGAAGGGGGTGTCGGTGTCGCCGCGCGACGTGGCCGTCGCCGTGATGGGACCGCGCCTCACGAAAAAGAAGCCCGACCTGGTCGCGCTGCGCGTCAGCGTCACGGGCACGAAGGGCGGGAAGCCCTCCACGATCGCCTGGAACCTGGTCGATCGCTTCGACGAGCAGCACGGGATCTCGGCGATGATGCGCACGACCGGCTACTCGCTCGCCATCACGGGGCTGTTCCAGGGGCGCGGGCGCATCGCTCCCGGTGTCCTCACGCCTGACGAGAGCATGCCCGGCGCCGACTACATTGCGGCCCTGGCGGCGCGCGGTGTCGTGCTCGAGGAGTCGCGCTCGTAAGGCAGGGCGTCACGCGCCCCGGCAGACGGCACACGGCCCCGCACACCATCGTTGGTGTGCGGGGCCGTGTGCGTCGCGCGTGCGTACCCGGCGGTGCGAGTCAGCTGCGGTGAGTCGCGCAGGGGGCGGGTGCCGACGAGGGCGGGTGCCTAAAGGCGCGTCAGCGGCTCCACCCGGCGAGCGTGGCCCCCATGGCGTCGATCGTCTCGCGGGCGTGCCAGCGGTCGCGCCCGTTGTACAGGAAGGAGAAGGCGAGCAGCTCCCCATTCGCCGCCGTCACGAAGCCGCCAAGTGCGATGACCTCGTTGGTGGTCCCCGTCTTCGCGTGCAGGTTGCCGGCGGCGGGGGTGGCGATCATGCGGCGTCGGAGCGTCTCCGACTGCCCGGCCACGGGGAGCGACTCGTGGAACTCACGCCCCCACGGGGCCCGGTTGGCGTAGCCCAGGAGCTGCACGAGGGCGCGCGGCGTGATGCGGTCCATCGTGGAGAGCCCGCTGCCATCGGCGGCGTTCACTGATTCCGGGCGCGCCCCGACCTTCTGTGCCATGAAGTCGCGGAGGAGCATGTTGGCGCGCTCCGCCGAGCCGACACCGTCAGGTGCAGCGGTGCGCGCGGCGTTGCGGAGCAGCAACTCGGCGATGTGGTTGACGCTCTCGCGGTTCATGTCGTTGGTCAGCGCCCAGAGCGGCGGCGACCGGAACGTGGCGAGCTTTGTCGCTCCCGCCGGCGTCGCGCCGAGTCGCAGGTCGCCGTCGATGACGATCCCCTCGCGCTCGAGCGCCTTGCGGAAGGCGCCCGTGGTGAAGAGCGCCGGATCGTCGACGACCACCTGGTAGACCTTGGGCTCCGAGCGCGCGCCGATCGTCCCGCGCGCGATCACGGTTCCGTCGCTCGTGCGGGAGACCGTGAGCCGCCCGCTGCGCCCGGCGCCGGTGCGCGTGTTGTTGATGACCTTGTACGCGACGGTCGCCGGCTGCAACGTGACGACGCCCGCCCCACCGGAGCGTCCCGGTGCAATGACGACGTTGAGCAGGTTCTCGTTGAGCGAGAGTGAAGACACGCGCGAGGCATACGAGTCATCGAGGTAGCGCGACAGCCAGCCATCGGGAATCGGCTTGCGCTCGAAGGCGCCGTCATCACCCACGACGTCGCCGCTCACGCGCTTGATGCCGGCGTCGGCGACGAGGCGAGCGAGCGCGCGCATCGCCGCCTCCGGCCCCCCCTGCATGTAGCGCGAGGACATCGACGGGTCGCCACCGCCGCGCAGGAAGAGCGAACCGCGCAGCGTGCCATCGCTCTCCACCGAGCCGTCGCGCAGGATGTCGGTGCCGATCTGGTAGCTCGGCCCCAACCGATCGAAGGCGAGCGCGGTCGTGAAGAGCTTGAACGTCGATGCGGGGAGCATCGGAGCATCGGGGCGATACGAGAAGAGCGTGTCGCCGCGGGAGAGCGACGACACGACCACACCCCATACCCCCTCGACCGTCCTCGCATTGAGGAGGAAGGCCAGGTCGTTGGAGAGCGCGATCTCGCCGCGGGGCGTCGTATGGGCGAGGACCGGGACCGCCTTCACGGGGCGACGCGCGACGCGCGACGTCCGGCGTCGCCCGCCCGCCGCGCGAGACGACGTGCTCGCGCTCTTCCGCGTCGTCTTGGCGCTCGATTTCCTGGCGGGCGCCTTCCGCTTGGTCTTGGTGCCGGCAGGCTTGCTGCGGGGCGCCCCCTTTCGTTCGTTGGAGCGCGCCACGTCGAACGGAAGGAACGGGGCGGGGGTGGTCGAGCGAAGGGGAGTGGCCGGCGCGAGCGTGCGGAGGTCGGCGACACCGGTGCCCTCGCGCTCGACGCCCAGCGGTGTCACGGCGCGGGAGGTGGGGACGGCGCCATTGGCCTCGGGTGCAGCGAGTGCGGACACCAGCACCAGCCCCAACGATGCGATGCGCCACCGCTTCGTCCCGGCATCGCGCGCCGGACGTGGCGCAACGGTCGGGTGATCGGCACCGTGTGCACCGGGCACGCGGCGGGCGAACACGTCAAGTCGTGCCAGGCTGCGCTTCGGCATCTCGAGTCGACCCCCTCCTGCCTCGCCCCGGATGCGCTACGGACGCGACCGCTGCGAAGCCCGTCAGACCTTGAAGAAAATCCGCTTGCGGTGGAGCAGCCCCAGGAGCGCGGCCCAGAGGAGGACGAAGGTGACCGCGAACAGCAACGATGCGTTGCGCGGGTCCTCGAACCACGGGGCATACGCTGTCTCGAAGATCACCTTCTGAATTGGAGCCTGCTCACCGTTATGCGGGACGGTGATGACGGAATATATCAGGCGGGCCATCATTCCCGAACCCACAAATGCAATCATCGGGTTCATCCCGAACCAGGTGAAGGGGCGCGTCCACCGCGTTATGCCTAACACGTCGATCACCCACGTGCACGTGGCGAGCGCCACCGCCCCCATCCCCGCGGTGAAGAGGACGTAGGAGGAGGTCCACAGGCTCTTGTTGATCGGGAACGACCAGTGCCACATGAGCCCCAGCACCATGCATAACGATCCGACGGCCAGCATCCCCACGAGCCGCTCGAGGATCGGGCGCCGGGCGCCGATCCAGCGTCCCGTGATGACTCCGAGGATCACCGTCCCGATCGCGGGGATCGTGGACAGCAACCCTTCCGGGTCCCATGTCTTCGACGAACGCCACAGGTGCGACCCGAAGACCGCGCGATCGACGTACGCCGCGAGCGAAGCCGACGGGTCGTCGAGGAGGAGCGCGCCCATCCCGCGACCGGGGACGGGGATCAGCGTCATGGCGAACCAGTAACCGAAGAGGAGCACCGCGACCAGCGCGACCTGTTGGGTCAGCGTCGCCCGACGCGTCAACAACGCCCCGCACAGGTATGCCACGCCAATGCGCTGCAGCACACCGGGGAAGCGCATCCCCGTGACGCGCGTGAGCGGGACGAAGGGGAACGCGGCGAGGAGGAGGCCGAAGAGCACGATCAGCAACCCGCGCTTGATCACCTGACGCACGATCGCGCCCTCATCGTCGCCGCGTGCGCGCCGCGCCTCCAGCGAGAGGTGCGTCGTGATCCCGACGATGAAGAGAAAGAACGGAAAGATGAGGTCGGTCGGGGTCCATCCGTTCCACGTCGCGTGCTCCAACGGGGGATAGATGGCGCTCCACGTTCCCGGGTTGTTCACGAGGAGCATCCCCGCGACGGTCATCCCGCGAAACACGTCGAGGGAGAGCAGCCGCTCGCGCGGGGCTGCCGAACCGTGGCGCGCCGGAAGGCTCGTGCGAGACGATTCGGCGTCGGGGGTGCCATTGGATGCGCCCGCTGCCGCGTCACGCGGTGGTCGGCGGCTCTCGCCGCTCGGCGTTCCTGTGGAAGGTGGAATCGTCGAGGTCATCGCTCGTCAGGCGGCGAGGGAAGCGTGGCAGGAGGGCCGAGGTCGACCGGACCGCTGCCGGGTCGTACGACTCCATCCCGAACAGCGTGACGCGTTGGGGGCCGATGGCTCGGCGCCAAGCCGGCTGGGCCATGAGAATCGCCGGCGTTCCTCTCCGTTTACTATCGCTTCCTCGCGCGCCAACGGCTACCCTGAAGGAGCCGTTTGGCGGAAGGAGGGCGCGAGGTTCGGTCGCTGGCAGCCCCGTTGGCTCTCGCCCTGCGAGGGGTGACCACAAGCCGATCGTCGAGTCCCCCTGCACGGATGGGTGGGCGTTCGCCTCCCCGCGAAGGCGATGCGCAACCTCGTCCCGACACGCAGCATAACGGCCGCACTGTGTCGCTCGGCGCGCCCCAGGGTGAGGGCAGGGTCGCGTCGAGTGACGCAGGTACGACAGGCGCGCGTCACATGTCACCTCGTCGACCCCCTCGGAGGTACGCACATGCAGCAGGGAACCATTCGCAGTGAAGGGACGGTGGTCGGCCTCATTGGCGCCACCGCGGTCGTGGTCTGGTTCACCGTCGTGGACTACCTCGCCGGCCACCCGTTGTTCACTCCGTACGCGCTCGGCTCGGTCCTGCAGGGGTTCTTTGGCGTCTCGACGCCGGCGTCGATTCCTGCCACGATCCTCATGTACACGATCTTCCACTACCTCGCCTTCATCGGGGTCGGGATCATCTTCGCGGCGATCTTCCAGGCCGCGCATCAGGAGCCGGGGATCCTCGCCGGGTTCGTCATCCTCTTCGTCGCGCTCGAGATCATCTGCCTGGGCCTCACGGTCATGGTCGAGGAGTCGTCGGCGCTGCGACAGATTGCCTGGTACCAGATCGGGGCGGCCAACCTTGTGGCCTCCACTGCGATGGGGACCTACCTCATTCGCCGCCACCGCCAGGTGCTGCATCGCGTGGCGATGGCACTCGGCGGCATCTGACCGCGCGCATGGCACGACGGGCGCTTGGTCGCGGCAACTGATCGCGACGAGCAGCTGGTGAAACGAAAGCGGGCGACTCCGTGTGGAGTCGCCCGCTTTTTCGTGCGAGGTCGTGTGCTGGCCGGTCGGCCTCAGCCGCCGCCCGCGATGCGGATCGCGAGCTTCGAGAAGAGGAGGAGCAGGCCGAGCAGCGTGAGGATTGCGACCACGAGCGGTCCCGTGAAGAGCGCCCGGAACAGCTTATGGTCGTACTTGAGGTGCATGTAGAACATGACGACGATCGCGAACTTCACGGCCGACATGATGAGCAGCCCGGGGACGAACACCTTCGAGGCGACGAGCTCGGGGATGTAGTACGCCCAGACCTCGACCACCGTGATGAGCGTCAGGATGAGGGCGACCCACTTGTACTCCTTCCACGTCGGGTGGTAGTGCTCGGCGTGTGCGGTCTCGTGCGACATGAGGGGGCTCAGTCCGGAATGAGGTAGAGGAGCGTGAAGATCGCGATCCAGACGACGTCGACGAAGTGCCAGTACAGCGCGGCGATGTCGACGTTGAGGGCATCCGACGGCTGCAGCCCGCGCTTGTAGTCGATGGCGAGGAGCGTTCCCAGCCAGATGACGCCCGCGGTGACGTGCGCGCCATGGAAGCCGGTGAGCGTGAAGAACGATGAGCCGAAGAGGTTGCGGCGAATCGTGAGTCCTTCATGCACAAACGACGTGAACTCGTACGCCTGGAAACCGAGGAAGGTGGCGCCGAGGATGCACGTCATCCAGAGCCAGAGCTTGGACGACGCCAGCAGCTTGTCGCCGAAGGCTGCGTTGGGCGGGAGCGGCTTCCCCTTGTTCTCGACGGCTGCGAGCGCCAGCACCATCGCCAGCGACGACATGAGGAGGACGAATGTGGACGCCGAGGTGATCGGGATATTGAGGATCGCCGGATAGACCTTGCCCGACGACGGATCGGTCCATGGCGTGTGCGGGAAGGGGCCGACGACGGACTTTCCCTTGTAGATCAGGTACGTCGAGATGAGCGAGGCGAACAGCATGCACTCCGACCCGATGAACGCCCAGATGGCGATCTTCCGGTTGTCGAGACCGGTGGTCGTGTAGTGGTGGCCGTGGGCTGCTTCAGCGCTATGAGACATTCGATGAAGAGACGGGAGACAGGAGACGGGGAGCGGGAGTGCGCGGCACTCCCGCCGACGGGGCTAGTGGTGCTCTTCGAGCGGGGTGGTCAGCCAGGCGTACAGGAAGCCGATCCACATCGCCGAACCGCCGAGCATGAGGGCGAAGGCGGGGACCATCATGTTCTTGGGGAGGAAGAGCAGCCCGCAGAACATGAGGACGATGCCTAACGCCACGAAGAACGGCTTGATCGTCGAGGAGGGCATGGGGATGCCCAGTTCCCTGGCGGTGTGCGTTTCCGTCTCGATGTGCATGGGCGACATGTCGTGCTCGCCGGTCTGCTTGCTCGCCTCGTCCCACCCGGTCTGCGTGTGGGGGATCTCCGACGTGCGCTCCGGGTGGGTGAGGTCCCACAGCGGGTAGCGCGAGGTCACCATCGGGATCTTGGCGAAGTTGTACTCGGGGGGCGGCGAGGGGATCGACCACTCGAGCGTGGCCGCGTCCCACGGATTCGGGCCGCACGGTTCGCCCGACTTCTTGGACTTGAAGAAGTTGTAGATGAAGACGAGCGTGGCCGGCGCGAGGAGGAAGGCGCCGATCGTCGAGAGCATGTTGAACGTCTCCCATCCCTGCCCGGCATCGTAGGTGTAGATGCGGCGCGGCATGCCGAGCATCCCCGAGAAGTGCATGGGGAAGAACGTGAGGTTCATCGCGATGAGGTTCAGCCAGAAGTGCACGGTGCCGAGCCCCTCGTCCATCTTCCGGCCGTACATCTTGGGGAAGTAGTGGTAGATGCCGGCGAAGATCCCCATGATCGCCCCGCCGAACAGCACGTAGTGGAAGTGGGCGACGATGTAGTACGTGTCCGTCTGCTGCAGGTCGGACGGCGGGTTGGAGTGCGTGATGCCGGAGATGCCGCCGATCGTGAACATGGCGATCAGGGCGATCGCGAACTTCATCGCCGCGGTGAAGCGGATCGAGCCGCCCCACATGGTGAAGATCCAATTGAAGATCTTCACGCCGGTCGGGATGGCGATGAGCATCGTCGTCAGGCCGAACACCGTGTCGGCGATGGGGCCCATGCCGACCGAGAACATGTGGTGCGCCCACACGCCGAAGCCAAGGAAGCCGATGAGGATCCCCGAGTAGGCCATCACGGGATAGCCGAAGAGCGGCTTCTTCGAGTTGGTGGGGAGCACCTCGCTCACCAGGCCGAAGGCCGGGAGGATGAGGATGTAGACCTCGGGGTGGCCGAAGATCCAGAAGAGGTGCTGCCAGAGGAGCGGGTCGGCGCCGGCGCTCATCGAGTAGAACGTGGTGCCGAAGAAGCGGTCGAACTGGAGGAAGACGAGTGCGATCGTGACGACGGGGAACGACAGGATGATGAGGAACTGCGTCACGAACGACATCCACGTGAACATCGGCATGCGCATCAGGTTCATCCCCGGCGCGCGCATGTTGATGACGGTGGTGGCGAAGTTGAACGACGCCGCGAGCGACGAGATGCCGAGGATCTGGATGCCCAGCACCCAGAAGTCCATGTTGGGGCCCGGCGAGTAGGTGCGCCCGGAGAGCGGGGCATAGCCGAACCAGCCGCCGTCAGGGGCAACCCAGAAGAAGATGGGGAGCGTGATGAAGACGCCGCCCAGCAGGAAGACCCAGTAGCTGAAGGCGTTGAGTCGCGGGAAGGCGACGTCGCGCGCCCCGATCTGCAGCGGGATGAGGTAGTTGAAGAAGGCGGCGGAGAGCGGCATGACGGCGAGGAAGACCATCGTCGTACCGTGCATCGTGAACAGCTGGTTGAACTGTTCGGCGGTGAGCACGGTGCCGTTCGGGCGCATGAGCTGCCAACGCATCAGGATGGCCTCGAGCCCGCCGAGTACGAAGAAGACCAGGGACGTATGCAGGTACAACGTCCCGATCACCTTGTGGTCGGTGGTCGTGAGCCAACTCATCAGCTTCGAGCGCGACGGCGTCGCGCTGGCAGCGTAGGTCGGGCTTGCAGCGACAGTAGCCATTCTTTGGGAAGACGAGAGGACGAGAAGACGAGAGGACGCGATGGGCTACTTCAGGCTCAACAAGTAGGCGGTGATGTCGGCGATCTGGTCGTCCGTCAACCCGCCGGCCTGCACCGTCATGTTCATGATCGGGTCGTGCTCACCCTTGCCTAACGTCTGCATCAACGAGCCGGGCTTCATCTTGCGGGCGTTCTTGATCCAGTGCGCGAGGTGCTTGGCGTCGTTGGGGAAGAGCCCGGCGGCGATGGTGTAGCGCGAGCCGACGTGCGTGAGGTCGGGGCCGACGATGCCGAGCGAGCTGGGGTTGCCGCGGATCTTGTGGCACCCGATGCAGGCCGAGCGCGAGTAGGTCTGGAAGCCGCGCTGCGCATCGCCGGCGGCGATCACCGCGTCGGGGATCGAGAGCCCCGCGGGAATCGGCGTCTGCGGCATGGTGTGCGCCGGGATCTTCTCCTTGGGAAACTGCCAGGGCGTCGTTGCGGCTGGCGGAACGGTCGCCGGAGCGGCCGGCTGCGCGGCCGCGCCCGCGGTGACGTTGCTCGCCGGGCGCACCAGCGGCGCTGCCGTATCGGCGGCCGGGGCGGCCGGCGGCGGGAAGACCGCGTTCGCCGCGTTGTGCTTCGCCCACGTCTCGAAGTCGGACGCCGCGACGGTGAACACGCGGAACTTCATGTTCGCATGTGACGAGCCGCAGTACTCGTTGCAGCTCCCGTTGAACGCCGCTTCACCGGTGGAATCCGGCGTGAACCAGAGATAGTTCGTCTTGTTCGAGATCAGGTCGCGCTTGCCCGCGAGCGCCGGGATCCAGAACGAGTGCAACACGTCCACCGTGCGCAGCGCGAAGTTCACCGGGCGCCCGTGCGGCAGGTACAGCTCGTTCGCCGTCGTGATGCCGTACTCCGGGTACCGGAACTCCCACCACCACTGATGGCCGATCACCTCGACCTGCAGCGCGTTGGCCGGCGCCTTCGCCTGCGTCTTGAAGATCGTGCGCACCGTGGGCACGGCGATCAGCACGAGGATCAGCGCAGGTGCAAGCGTCCACGTGATCTCCATCAACGTGTTGCCGTGCACGTGACGAGGCTCGGGACCACCCGGGCGACGACGGTACTTGATGATCGTAAAGACGAGAATCGTTTCCACGATCACGAAGACCGCTGTTCCCCAGAACATCATCCTGTTCCAGAGCGCAGTGACGTCGCGGTTGTTGTCCGTCGTGGGAAGAAACGTCGAGTTTGGATAGTTGCCGCCGGAGCACGCGGCCAACACCAAAAGGGTCACAGCGGCCAACATCACCGCGGCCCCCCGACGCGATCGGAGATTCCGGATCATTCGGATGGGAATGTGGGGCGATTGACGCGAACCCTACCCGGTTGGGTGGGTCGTGGAGTTCGGACAAGCTACCGGCCTTACAAACACGTCGCAAGAAGTCCCACACGTCCGGGAGGCTTTGCCCCACAACGAGTTAGAACGTTTTTCCCTTACGACTGAACGGTCCGAATCCCGGTCCCGGCCCTCCGCCGCCGACCGGACTTTGCGCCAAATCTCCTGCCTACTCGGCCGAGTCCTTCGGCTCCTCCTCGATCGCGTGCTTCTCCTTCACCTTGGTCACCGCGATTTCGATCTGGGCGCGGATCTGGGCCACCCCCTCCCGAAGCGCCCGCACCTTCATCTGGTCGCTCCCCCCGCGCGAGGCGATGAGCAGGAAGCCCGTCACCACGTCGGCGATCACGCCAAACTGGGGCTTGAGCAGGCCGGCCAGCGGGGTCCCCGTCCTGGTCAACTGCTGGCGGAACTGCCCGGTGTCGCCCTGCGTCTTGACCGCCATGGCGTAGCGCTCGACGAGGGCATGCAGCCGCTGGAGCTGCTGCGCCGCCTCGTCGAGCGTCTGGATCTTGATCTGCCCCGCCCCATCCAGCTGCGACGCCATCCCACTCCCCTCCCTATCGCCCGATCATCGAGGCCGGGTTCAAGACCTCGTCGAGCCGTTCGCGTGTCATGAGGCCGCGAGACTGCACGATGTCGTAGACGCCGCGCCCGCTCTCCAGCGCCTCCTTGGCGATGTCGGTCGCCACGGCATAGCCCAGCACGGGGACGAGCGCCGTCACGATCCCAATCGATTCCTCCACGAACCGCTTCAACCGGTCGGGATTGGCCGTGATCCCCTGCACGCAGCGAGTCCGCAGGACGTCGCAGGCGTTGCGGAGCGAGTCGATCCCCCGGAGCAGGCGATAGGCGATCACCGGTTCGAAGGCGTTGAGCTGCATCTGCCCCGCTTCGGCGGCCATCGTCACCGTCACGTCGCCGCCGATGATCTCGAAGCAGACCTGGTTCACCACCTCCGGGATCACCGGGTTCACCTTCCCGGGCATGATGGAGGAGCCGGGCTGCATGGGCGGGAGGTTGATCTCCCCGAAGCCGGTGCGCGGTCCCGATGACAGGAGGCGCAGGTCGTTGCAGATCTTGGAGAGCTTGGTCGCGCAGCGCTTGAGCACCCCGGACAACTGGACGAAGGCCCCGGTGTCCGACGTCGCCTCCACAAGGTCCGGCGCGGTGATCAGCTCCAGCCCCGTCACCTCCGACAAGTGCTTGCGGACCGACTCGGTGTAGCCGGCGGGGGCGGTGATCCCTGTCCCGATCGCCGTCGCCCCCATGCTGATCTCGCGGATCAGGGAGAGCGACTCGCCCAGCCGATCCACGTCCTCGAGAATGGTGTGACCAAAGGCGCTGAACTCCTGGCCCAGCGTCATCGGCACGGCGTCCTGCAGCTGTGTGCGCCCCATCTTGAGGTACGGGGCGAACTCCTCGCCCTTTGCCTTGAACGCCATCGCCAGCTCGCGCATGGCCACGCGAAGCTTCTCGATCTCCCCGTGCAGCGCCAGTCGAACAGCGGTCGGATATACGTCGTTCGTGGACTGGGAGAGGTTGACGTGAGAGTTGGGGTGCAGGCGATCGTAGTCGCCGCGCTTGGCGCCGAGGAGCTCGAGGGCGCGATTGGCGATGACCTCATTGGCGTTCATGTTGGTCGACGTTCCGGCGCCACCCTGGATCACGTCGACAAGGAAGTGCTCGTGATGCCGGCCGTGCCGCACTTCCGTCGCCGCGCGGACGATGACGTCGCAGCGCTCCTGGTCCAGGAGCCCGAGCTCCGCGTTGGCCTTGGCGGCTGCCTCCTTCACGGCGGCCAGCGCGGCGAGGAGGGCAGGGAACTCGCGGATCACGACGCCGGTGATGGGGAAGTTCTCCATCGCACGGAGCGTCTGCACGCCGTAGAGCGCGTCGTACGGAATCTCGCGCGTCCCCAGCAGGTCCTTCTCGGTACGGGTGGCGGCCCCGGAGAAGCCGAGGCGGCGCCCGCGTCCCACCATCGTCGCGTCGGTGGCGGAGAGTCGTTGCGAGATGGCGCGTGCGGCCCGGGCAACGAGGGCGGCGTAGAGCGTGGGGTTCTCCTTCACGATCGTCTGGATCGACGCCCTGGTGAGGATGAAGGCGGTCGTCTGTTCGATCGACTTGGCCGACGTCCCGTGTGGCGACTCGTCCAGGAGGATGCCTTCACCCACCGCTTCGCCTGCGCCGAGCGTGGAGAGGCGGGTCGGGCGCCCGTGCAGGTGCTTCTCGATCATCACGCTCCCCGAGATGAGGAACGCCATGCGGGCGCGCGGCTCTCCCTCGGAGAAGATCGGGGCGTCCGGGGCGAACTCCTCCAGAGTGACCTGCTGGGCGAGTTGATGGAGGGCGGTATCGGTCAACCCTTCGAGGTAGGGAAGGGCGCGCAGCTGTTCGCGAATGCGGGAGATCTGCATGGTCGTCTGGAGAAGAGGCGCGCTCGGCGTTCGCAGCCGTTGCAGGCGCCAAGGGTGCCGTCCGACGGAATGCCTAGAGAAGTAGGCGCGGAGGAGGCATCCGTCCACCCGGGGAATCACCGCGCTGCACGACAAACGACCCGTGCGCCCGGGTCGTCACGGGGACACGGGTCGTTTGTCGCGCGCCGCCCCTCGCGCGTGGTGTGGTGTGGTGTGGTGTGGTGAGCTGAGGTGTGGCGGGGAGGCGGGCGTCCTGACGAGCGGGAGGCAGCGGCGCGCCTAACGGGCGCCCCTGCCCTCCGCTCCTCTCGCCTTACTGCAGGACCTTTGGCTGCAACGTGTGCTTGGCGATCCACTCGAATTCGCGCTTCATCTTGTCGGCCTGGTGGTAGTACTCCTGGAAGCCGTGCCCCTCGCGGGGGTAGAAGACGAGTTCGACCGTCTTGCCGCGGTCCTTGAGGTTGCGGAAGTACTCCATCGGCTGCCCGATGGGGACACGTTCGTCGGCGCTGCCGTGGAGCATGAGGAGCGGCGTCGTCACCTTGTCGGAGTACTGGATGGCCGAGCGTGAGCGATAGAAGCGCAGCGACTTGTTGTCGAGTGACCCGTCGAGCTGCGGCATGCCGTCATAGAAGGTGCCGATGTAGCCGGGGATGTCGGTGGTGCCGTACATGCTCTCCATGTTGACGAGCCCCGCCCCCATCATCGCCGCCTTGAAGCGCCCGGTCTGCGAGACGACCCATCCGGTCATGTAGCCGCCGTAGCTCCATCCGCTCACCGCGAGCTTGGACGAGTCCGCGACGCCCCGCCTGACGAGTTCATCGACCCCGGTCATGATGTCGCGGTAGTCGCCGCCTCCCCAGTCCTTGATGTTGCCGCGCATGAACTTCTCGCCGTAGCCGGTCGAGCCGCGCGGGTTGGGATACAGCACCGCCCATCCCTTGCCGGCCCAGTACTGCCCGGGGTTCCCCCAGTTGGCCTTGAAGCCGTTGGTGTGCGCCCCCGTGGGGCCGCCATGCACGCTGACGAGGAGCGGGACCTTCTGCCCCGGCTGGTAGCCCACGGGCTTGAGGAGGACGCCTTCCACACTCCAGCCGTCGCTGCTCTTCCACGTGACGACTTCCGTCTCGCCCATGGCGATGCTGGCCAGCTGCGGATTGGTGTTCGTGAGGCGTGCAGGCGAGGCGAACGAGGCATCGGCCACGTACACCTCGGCGGGGGACTTGGGCGACTCCATCGCGAAGGCGACCGTGCGGCCGTCGCTCGAGAACGATGCCCCGCGCACCATCGACTCCTTCGTGAGCGCGGTGATGCGCCCGGAGGCCACGTCGTACGAGTAGACCGAGGAGTACACACGGTCCTGCACGCCGAAGTGGATCGTGCGACCGTCCGGGCTCCAGTGCAGCTCTCCACCGACCGAGTTGTCGAGCTGCGTCCCAAAGGCATTCTTCGCGCTCCCCGTTGCCAGGTCGTGCACCATGAGGACGGTGTTGGTCAGCGAGCGCGGCGCGATCCCGTCGCCGTTCCCCTTCCACTGCACCGTGAGCGCACCGTAGGCGAGCGACTTCCCGTCAGGCGACCATTCGGGAGTCCCCTGGATGCTCATCCCGGCGGGGGGATTCACGCGCTCCTTCTCCTTCGTCGAGACATTCACGATCCACGCCTCGCGGCGCTCGTCGCGGATCATCGGCGTCGGGGAGGTGAGGATCGCCAGGCGCGTGCCGTCGGGTGACCAGTTGAGCGTCCCCTGCACCGTGAAGTCACCGCCGGTGACCTTGCTCGCCTTCTTCGTCGCCACGTCGATGACCCAGGCATGGCGCAGGCGGAAGTCCTGCTCGAACGGCTTGGGGTCGTCGCGGCGGCGCACCTTCGCCTCGGCCTCGCGCGACAGCGAGTCGGTGGTGAGGTAGGCGATGCGCGAGCCGTCCGGCGACCACGCGTAGCCGCTGACGCCGTCCTTCGCGCTCGTCAGCTGCCAGGCTTCGCCGCCAGCTGCAGGGAGGAGCCAGAGCTGCGGGCGCGGGCCGTCCTCGCCGGTGGCGGTTCCTCGGGCGGCGATGAACGCGATGAGCTTTCCATCCGGCGACCACTGCGGGGCCGACTCGCCGCGCTCCCCAAAGGTGAGCTGCCGCTGGTCGCCGCCGCCGCGCGACACCATCCAGAGGTGCGAGCGCATGTCGTGTCGGTCGCCCTTGCTGGTGTCGCGGGCGGCCGGGTGTTCCCACGCGCTCACGCTGTAGACGATGCGCGAGCCGTCCGGTGCGATCTGGACGCTCCCGACACCGCGCAGGTCGAGCACATCATCGAGCGTCATGGGACGCTGCTGGGCCATCGCCGGCGACGCGGCGGCGATGGTGCCGAGGAGTAGCACGGCGGCGCTCGTCAGGCGCCGGGCAGAGCGACTCGCACGCAGGATTCGCATTGCGGCCTCGAAGGGAAGGTGGTACGGTCTGGGCAATGGCCCATGCTCGCGTGAGGCGAGCGGAGACCGAGAGAGTACGCGCGCCGCGGCGAGAGTGCTATGCCGACCCTCGGCGCGCGCATCACCACGAACAGACCGGGAACGACGAGCGATGGAAAGACGCGACTTCGTAGGGCGCTGCGCTGCGGCCGCGGTCGGGATGGTGGGGGGCGATCGGATCCTCCACCTCGCGTCGCGCACGGCCAAGGCGAGCGCGGCCGGTGCGACCCCCGGAGCGCCCCGACGGCTCACGCGCATCGGGCTCGAACTCTACTCGGTGCGCGACGCGATGCGGCGCGACCCCGAGGGGACGCTCGCGGCGGTGGCGGCCATGGGCTACAGCGAGGTCGAGCTGCTCTGGAGCTTCGGAAACTTCGGGCGCACCACGCAGCAGGTGCGCGACGCGCTGACCCGCACGGGGCTCCGCGCGCGGTCGGCTCACGTCACCCCCGCGGCGATCCTGGTGGGGTGGGAGCGGTCGCTCGAGATCGCGCGCTTCCTTGGGCAGGAGTACATCATCTGCCCAAGCTTCACGGTCGATACCGAGCGCTCGCTCGATGACTGGAAGGAGTGGGCCGACCACTTCAACCGCGCCGGCGAGGTGGCCCGCAAGGCGGGGATCTGGGTGGCGATGCACAACGAGCCGGATCACCAACGCCCGCTCGAGGGGCGCGTCCCGTTCGAGGTGTTCGCCGAGCGCATCGACCCGCGCTACGTGCGCCTGCAGCTGGACGTGGGGAACATGACGATGGGGGGCGGCGACCCGCTCGCCTTTCTGGCCAAGTACGGAGACCGGTGCTGGTCGTTCCACCTCAAGGACGTCGTCGCCGACCGGTCGCGCGATATCGAGCTGGGCAAGGGAACCGTCGATCTCAAGCGCCTCCTCGCCTCCATTCCTGACATCGACCAGAAGGCGTTCTTCGTGGAGCAGGAAGGGGCCAAGGATTCGCTCGCCAGCGCGAAGGCCGACTTCGAGTACCTGTCGCAGCTGAACTTCTGAGCGGCGGAAGGCGAGAAGACGAGAGGACGAGGAGACGAGAGGGTGAGGGAAGTGCGGTGGGGCGCTCGTCGGGGGGGTGAGGTTGGGGGTACATTCTCCGCCGACCCCTTCGCCCCAGCGCCCTCATGAGCATCTCCCGCCGAGACTTCCTCGCGACCTCCGCGACGACCGCTGCCGCCCTCGCGATCCCCGCGTCGCGCAGCGACGCACTCCCGTCTCCCGTCTCCCGTCCCCCGTCCGGTCTCTCGGCGGCTCGCCCGATCGTCGTCTCGTCGGCCAACGGACTGCGCGGGGTGAAGGTGGCCTACGACCAGATCGTCGGCGGGACCGACACGCTCGACGCGATCATCGCGGGGGTGAACATCCAGGAACTCGATCCCGAGGACCAGTCGGTCGGGCTGGGGGGGCTGCCTAACGAAGAAGGGGTGGTGCAGCTCGATGCGTCGTGCATGCACGGCCCCACGCGGCGCGCCGGCTCGGTGGCCTGCCTGGAGGACATCGCGACCCCTTCGCTCGTGGCGAAGGCGGTGATGGACTACACCGACCACATCATGCTGGTGGGGCAGGACGCGCGCCGCTTTGCCGTGAACATGGGGTTCAAGACGCAGAACCTGCTCACGGAGAAGAGTCGGCAGGACTGGCTGCGGTGGAAGTCGCGGCTCAACAAGCGCGACTTCTGGCTCGACCACGACGAGGACATCCGCATCAAGTTCACGCACGGGACGATCAACATGAACGCCGTGAACGCGGCGGGGGACATCTCCTCGGTGACGACGACGAGCGGGATGGCCTACAAGGTCCCGGGGCGCGTGGGGGATTCGCCAATCATCGGGGCGGGGCAGTACTGCGACAACACCGTCGGTGCCGCCGGCTCCACCGGGCGCGGCGAGGCGAACATCAAGGTGTGCGGCGCCTTCCTCGCCGTGGAGTTCATGCGCAACGGAATGTCGCCGGAGGCGGCGTTGCTCAAGGTGTGCGAGCGCGTGGTGGCGATGACGGAGAAGCGCCTGCTCGACGATCGCGGGCGCCCGTACTTCGACCTCAACTTCTATGCGGTCACGAAGGACGGGCGTTACGCCGGGGTCGCCGCGTACGAGGGGAGCAGCTTCGCCGTCTGTGACGACAAGGGGGCGCGACTCGAGACGTGCGCCTACCTGTACAAGGCGAGCGAGCGTCCCAAGGCGCTGCCGGAGGACGCCTAACGCGTCAGGTGCCGGGGAGGAGCTCCGGCCGGCGGGTTCCCTGCTCGCGCGGTGTCGGCGATGCGGGCGCGGTTGGCGCCGCCGGGGCCGGGGGCGCGGGGGTCGCGTCGTTGGTGGCGAGCGAGGGGGCGTCGAGGCGCGGCGCCGCAGCGGTCGCGGCGGCCTTCTGCGCCACGCGGACCAGCGTCCCGGACAGCGCGGCCACGTCCTGGGTGCGTGCCAGTTGCGCTCCGGCGGAGAGCTGCGCCTCCCGCAACAGCGTGCCTAACGCCGTCGTCTCCTCCAGCAGTTGATCCAGCCGCGACGCCAACGCGTCGGCCAGCGGGGCGGCGAGCATGGGGTCGTCGTCGGCCGTAGACGGGGCGGTGTGCCACGTGCGCTCGTGCTCGCGCAGCGTCAGTGCGACGCGCGACAGGCGCTGGTGCGTCGACTCGAGGATGTTGCTCCCCTCCAGCGCGCCGAGGCGCGTGCGATCGGCGCGCGCCAGCACGTCATTCACCAGGGCGTCGGTGCGCTCGGCGGCCTCGGTCGAGCTCTTCGCCAGTCGGCGCACCTCGCCGGCCACCACGGCAAAGCCGCTTCCCTGCTCGCCGGCGCGCGCTGCTTCCATCGCCGCGTTGAGCGCGAGGAGCTTGGATTGCCGCGCCATCTTTCGCACGAGCGCCGCGAACTCGCGAATTTCCTCGGCAGAGCGGGCCAGCGCCTCGAGATCGCCTAACGACCCCTGCATGGCCGCCGCCACCCCCTGCACGCGGGCGGCGCCGTCGCTCAGGTCATCGACGCTGTCGCGCATGCCGTCGGCGGCGCGCGTCCCGCGCTCGAGTGTCGCCCGATGCTCGCGCACCAGCGCCTGCGCGGTGTCCCGCGTGCGGATCGCCTCGCCTTGCGCGGCACGCGACGCGTCGCCCAGCGCGACCACGCGGTGCCCGGCCAACGACAGCTGTTCGGTCGTGCGCTGCGCGGCGCCCGGGAGCGTACTGACCTGCGACGCGAGGTCCGAGGCCCGAGCGGCGAGTTCGCGCATCAGGTCGCGAAGCGAGAGCAGGAGTGCGCGGACATGGGCGAAGGCCTGCCGCGTGCCCTGCGCGATGGGGGCGAAGAGCCCGGGCATCGGCTCGGGCGTGGCATTCACGAAGTCGCCGCGTGCGGCGGCATCGAGCGCCTCGACGATGGAGCGGGCCCCCTCGCCGGTGGCGGGGGCGGCGAGCGAGGCGACGAAGAGGGCCGCCAGGACCAGCGCGCCGCCGACGACCGCTCCCACGAGGGCGAGCAGCGTCCACGTGCCAGCGCGGGCCAGTTCGCGCCGCAGCATCCACGCGCAGATCGAGAGGATGATGCCGCCCAGCAGCCCAGCGACGAGGGAGGCGTTGGCGAGGTCGAGCGCGGCGCGGCGCGACGCTTGGCGCGCGGCACCGGGCGACCCGGGCGGCGACGCGTCGGGCGGGGTCGCCGCGCGCGCCTCGTCCGGGGCGCGACGATCTGCGCCGGCGGCGGCGTGCTTGTCTGCCTGTTGTGGCCCGCTAGATTGCCTCACACCAACTCCGCTGCGCTGGACGAAGCCGCGTAACGCGCCGTCTGTCATAGACTTACAATGACAATTCCGAACCAACCCGCCACCGCCGGCGACCCCGGTGCTTACGATCCCGCTGCCGTCGAAGCCAAGTGGCAGGCGCGGTGGCGCGATCGCGGGACCAACACCACCGACCTCGCATCGGGCGAGCGCCCGTTCTACGCCCTGATGATGTTCCCGTACCCGTCGGCCGAGGGGCTCCATGTGGGCAACCTCTTCGCCTTCACGGGGAACGACATCTATGGACGATTTCACCGGCAACAGGGGCACACGGTCTTCGAGCCCCTGGGCTATGACGCCTTCGGGATCCATTCCGAGAATTACGCGCTCAAGGTCGGCGAGCACCCGATGCGGCTCATCCCGCGGAACATCGCCAACTTCCGCCGGCAGCTCGAGCGCGCGGGGCTGATGGTCGACTGGAACAAGTCGGTCGACACCACGGCCCCCGACTACTACAAGTGGACGCAGTGGGTCTTCCTGCAGCTCTACAAGCACGGGCTGGCCTACAAGAAGAAGGCAGCCGTCAACTGGTGCCCCAGCTGCAAGACGGTGCTGGCCAACGAGCAGGTGGTGGGCGGGCACTGCGAGCGCTGCGGAACGCTGGTCGAGCAGCGGATGCTGGAACAGTGGTTCTTCCGCATCAGCGACTACGCCGAGCGCCTGCTCAACAACCTCGACGTCATCGACTGGTCCGACACCACGAAGACGGCGCAGCGCAACTGGATCGGGCGGAGCGACGGGGCGCGCCTGCGCTTCGCCGTGGCGGGAGCCAGCGGCGTGGGGCGCACGACCACCGACGTCTCGGACATCGTGGTCTTCACGACACGTCCGGACACGGTGTTCGGTGCGACGTACATGGTGCTGGCGCCGGAGCATCCGCTGGTCGACGTGCTGACCACCGAGGCGCAGCGCGCCGACGTCTCCGCGTACCGCGAGCGCGCCGCCAAGCAGGACATTGTCTCGCGCAAGACGAGCAAGGAGAAGACGGGGGTCTTCACCGGGTCGTACGCGATCAACCCGGCGACGGGGAAGGAAGTCCCTGTCTGGATCGCCGACTACGTCCTGATGGAGTACGGGACCGGGGCGATCATGGCGGTGCCGGGGCACGACGAGCGCGACTTCGAGTTCGCGACCGTCTTCGAGCTCCCGATCGTGCGCGTGGTCGCCGGGCAAGGCGACGATGCCGGTACGCCACTCGAGGCAGCCTACACCGACGATGCTGGCGGGCGCCTGGTGAACTCGGAACAGTTCGACGGCACGCCGGTGGCGGACGCCAAGACGATCGTCACGACCTGGCTCGCCGGGCGCGGGATGGGGGAGGCGGTGACCAACTACCGTCTGCACGACTGGTGCATCTCGCGCCAGCGGTACTGGGGACCGCCCATCCCGATGATCTACTGTGATCAGTGCGGGGCGCAGCCGGTGCCGGAATCCGACCTGCCGGTGGTCCTTCCCGACATCCCCGACTTCCGTCCGGATGACTCGGGAATCTCGCCCCTGGCGCGTCACGCCGAGTGGTATCACGTGGACTGCCCGCAGTGCGGGGCGCGCGGACGCCGCGAGACGGATGTCTCCGACACCTTCCTCGACAGCGCCTGGTACTTCCTGCGCTACCCGAGCGTGGGGCACGACGACGTCCCCTTCGACGCCGCGATCACGAAGAAGTGGCTCCCCGTCAACTCGTACATCGGCGGGAACGAGCATGCGGTGTTGCACCTGCTGTATTCGCGCTTCGTGACGATGGTGCTGCACGACATGGGCTACCTGCACTTCGAGGAGCCCTTCACCCGGTTTCGCGCGCACGGCCTCATCATCCGCGAAGGGGCCAAGATGTCGAAGACGAAGGGGAACGTCGTCAACCCGGACCAGCTCATCGATGCCTGGGGGGCCGACTCGTTCCGTACGTACCTCATGTTCCTCGGCCCGTACGAGGAAGGGGGCGACTACCGCGACGCCGGCATCAGCGGCGTGCGCCGATTCCTCGACCGTTTGTGGCTGGCGGCAACGGTGGCGACGAGCGAGGGAACGCCGGACGCCGGCGTGGTGCGCAAGCTCCACCAGACGATCGCCAAGGTGACGGGCGACATCCCGAAGCTGAGCTACAACACGGCGATTGCGGCGCTGATGGAGTACATGAACACGCTGCGCAAGAGCGAGCGCACCCCGCATCGCGGCGAGGTGGAGCCGGTGATCCAGATGATCGCCCCCTTCGCCCCGCACGTGGCGGAGGAACTGTGGGAGCGCTTTGGCCATGCGTCGAGCGTCTTCGACGGCGGCTGGCCGTCGTTCGACGCCGACCTCGCGCGCGAGGACTCGATCCAGCTCGCGGTGCAGGTGAACGGCAAGCTGCGCGGGACACTCACCGTGGCGCGTGACATCCAGCAGGGCGATGCCTACGCAGCGGCACTGGCAGAGCCGGGCATTGCCAAGTACGTCACCGGCGAGCCGAAGAAGGTCGTCTTCGTCCCCGGGCGCCTGCTCAACATCGTCGTGTGACGAGGTCGTGCGATGGATGCAAGACGGGGCCCGGCGTGATGGCCGGGCCCCGTTTGCATCTGGCGGCGACACGGGCGACCGCCGTCAGCTCACGGTGATCTCCTTGATCATTCCGTGCGCCAGGTGCGGCTTGCCGTCCTTGGCATCGGGGAGGAAGCAGACCAGCAGGTAGTTCCCCGGCGCCAGGTCGACCGGGAGGTAGGCCACGTCGCCCTTCTTCTGGCCGGAGGTGCCGCCGATGGCCTTCCCCGGCGGCGGCCCCTGGAACGTCATCCCCCACTTCAGGAAGTCTTCCTTCGTCTTCCCTGCGTCGAGCTTGGCGATGAACATTTCGTGCGACTGCTGCGACATGTTCTCCAGGCGAATCACGTGCTTCCCCGCCGTGAGCGGCGCCGACAGCGCCCAGTCGTAGTCGGTCATCTGCACGGTGATGTCGCTGGCCGGTGCTGTTGCCACCGTCGCCGGAGGAGCCGTCACGGTGAGTTGCTTCACCATCCCCTTCATCACGTGCGGGACGTGGTCCGGCGTGTCGACGAAGCAGATGATGGCGTAGTTCCCCGGTGCCAGCTCGCGGATCAGTCGCGACTCACCGCCCGGTTCCGGCGAGTTGGGGCCGACCACGTCTTCGATCCAGGGAGGCGGCGCCATCCCGGGCTTCATGTGCTTGAGCCCTTCGGTGAGGTCGTTGTACGTCTTGCCGTCGAGCAGGCGCAGCAACTGCACGTGGTGCAGCGTCTTGCCATTGTTCACCAGCTTGAGCGAGACCAACCCGCCGGCGATGGTATCGGGCGCCTGATAGGCGAAGTCGGTGGCGATGATGGTCACCTCGGGCGGCGCGGCGGCGGCGGCTGGTGCTGCCGCGGCGCTATCGGGGGTGGTCTGGGCGCTCTTCTCTCCACCGCCACAGGCGGCGAGCAGGAGGAGTGGGACGGCCAGCGAGAGGGATCGCTGCATGCGAGAACTCCAGGAGGGAGGGGACCGTCTTCCGCAGGGCGCGGACAGGAGTCACGGCGCGTGGATAGTGCTCGCTGTCACCGAGCGAGGCAAGCACTGGCGGTGCACGCCCTATCGCCGCGACGAATCACGTGACAGAATCGCCGCGGGCCCGCGCGGCCTCATGGGTCAGGTGACCCATCGCGCGCGACGCCCGGTCCACCGTCACCCTCCCTCGTCACTCTCCCTCGTCACCCTCCCTTGCGCGACGCTCGCCATGGTTGATGCCCGCACCCTGATCGTCCCCCACGCCGACGTGGAACGCCTCCTCCCGATGCCGGCGTGCATTGACGTGATGGCCGAGGCACTCGCCGCCACCGCGCGTGGCGACGCGCTGTTGCCGCTACGGCAGGTGCTCCGGCTGCACTCGGGGCGCGACGCCTTCGCCGTGATGCCGGCCGTCCTCGGGCGCTCGATAGGCGCAAAGGTCATCACCGTCTTTCCGGGCAACGACGCGACGCCGTACGAGTCGCACATCGGCGTGATCCTCTATTTCGACGACACCCACGGGCGCCTGCTGGCCATCATCGATGCCAGCTCCGTGACGGCCATTCGCACCGCCGCCGTTTCCGGCCTCGCCACGCGACTGCTCGCCAACCCCGACGCATCGCGCGTCGCCATCCTTGGCGCCGGTGTGCAAGGCATGACGCACCTCGACGCGATGCGCGCCGTGCGGGACGTCTCGCAGGTGACGATTTGGAGCCGAAGCGCCGATCGTCGTGACCGGTTCGTGCGATGGGCGCGCGAACAACGCGGCGTGGAGGTGCAGGCATGGGCCACTCCCGAGGAAGCGGTGCGCAGCGCCGACATCATCTGCACCGTGACTGCGTCGCGCGAGCCGGTGTTGATGGGGGAATGGGTCGCACCCGGGACGCACGTCAACGCCGTCGGCGCTTCCATTGCCTCGGCGCGCGAGCTCGACACGCAGGCCGTCACGCAATCGCGACTGTATGTTGACCGTCGCGAGTCGACCATGCACGAGGCGGGCGACTTCCTCATCCCGCGAGGGGAGGGCGCGATCGACAACGACCATATCCTCGGCGAACTCGGCGAACTTCTGGTTGGACGCGCCACCGGTCGCACCGATCCGGTTCAGCGCACGCTCTTCAAGTCGCTCGGCTTGGCCGTCGAGGACGTAGCGAGCGCGCGCTTCATCTACGAGCGCGCGCTGGCAACCAACACGGGGACCTGGATCGAACTTGGCGGCGTGCGCCCGGACGCATAGGAGCGTGGCGATGCCTGCGGTCGTGCTTCCGCCCATCATCCCCCTCGAGGCCATCAACGCCGCGCGCGAGCGACTTCGGGGAACCGTGGTGCGCACGCCCGTGGTGCGGCTGCGTCACGATGCCGCGCGTCCCGACGTGCGCCTCAAGCTGGAGAACCTCCAGCCCATCGGCTCGTTCAAGCTGCGCGGCGCCGGCAACGCCATGCGCGCCATGCCGCGCGAGGCGTTACGCGACGGCGTCTGGACCGCGAGTGCGGGCAACATGGCGCAGGGCGTTGCCTGGTGTGCACGCGAGATGGGCGTGCCGTGCCTCGTCGTGGTCCCGGATCACGCCCCCGACACCAAGGTGCGCGCGGTGGAGCGACTCGGAGCCCGCATCGTGCGACGCCCGTTTAATGAGTGGTGGCAGATCCTGGTCGATCGCGGATCGCCGGAGTTCACGGGGCGTTTCGTGCACCCCGTCTCCGATGCGGACGTGATGGCAGGCAATGCAACGGTCGCGCTGGAGATCCTCGAGGACGTCCCCGATGTCGCGTCGATCGTCGTGCCGTACGGCGGGGGAGGACTCAGTTGCGGTATCGCATCGGCGGTGCGACAACTCGCCCCGCACGTGAAGGTGTTTGCCGCCGAGGTGGCCACTGCCGCACCTCTCGCGCCGGCACTTGCGGCTGGCGGACCGGTGCCGACGGCGTACACGGCCTCGTTCGTCGACGGCATCGGCGGGCGCACGGTCCTGGCCGAGATGTGGCCGCTGGCGCAGGCGCTGCTTTCAGGCTCGCTCGTCGTGTCGCTGGAGCAGGTGGCGACGGCGTGGCGCCTGGTGCTCGAGCGCAACCGCGTGCTGGCGGAGGGGGCCGGCGCGGCGTCCGTGGCGGCGGCGCTCACCGGCCTGGCGGGCGACGGCCCCGTCGTCGCGGTGGTGTCGGGCGGGAACATCGACACGGCGGTGGCGGTGAAGCTGTTGCAAGGGGCGTTGCCATGACGCGCGTGGCAACCCGCACGAGGACGTGCCTGGCGCGTTCCACGCGCCAGCACCTGCTCGGCACGTTGCTGCTGGCGGTTGCAGGTAGCCCCACCGCCATCCTCGCGCAGTCGAAGCCCGTCACGAGGCCTGCCGCGCCGCCTGGTTCGGCGTCTGCCACGGCGCCTGCTGCGCGCTCGCGCGTAGTCATGCTGGGAACGGGGAATCCCAACGCCGACCCCGAACGATCGGGGCCCGCGGTCGCGGTCGTGGTCGACGACCGGGCCTACCTCGTCGATGCCGGCCCCGGCGTGGTGCGGCGCGCGGCGGCGGCCGCTCGTGCCGGGATCGGCGCACTCGCGGCGGAACGACTCGACCTTGTCTTCCTTACGCACCTGCACTCCGACCATACCGTCGGTCTCACGGACCTCATCTTCACGCCGTGGGTGCTCGAGCGTCCGGGACCGCTGCGCGTCTTTGGGCCG
Organism: Gemmatimonadaceae bacterium; assembly: GCA_046327755.1. Lineage (GTDB taxonomy): Bacteria > Gemmatimonadota > Gemmatimonadetes > Gemmatimonadales > Gemmatimonadaceae > SCN-70-22. The sequence goes on along the minus strand of JAXLXW010000002.1, from coordinate 519,463 downwards.
AGCGGCGTGCGTGAGATGACGGGTCACCTCGTGGCGGCATTCGCCGAGGACGTCAAGGTGCGCATCGAGGGACGCGAGCACGCCAACCGCGAGGGGTACACGGTGCGCGCCACCGTCGTGACACCAGGCGTCGTCTACAAGGACGACAAGGTGACGGTGAAGGCGTTCGCCGTGCCGCACGGCGACTGGAAGGAGGCGTTCGGCTATCGCTTCGAGACCCCCGATCGCGTCATCGTGATCTCGGGCGACACGAAGGCGAGTCGCGCGGTCGTCGACGCGTGCAACGGATGTGACCTGCTGGTGCACGAGGTGTACTCCACGGAGCGCTTTGCGACGCGCCCCGCGCGATGGCAGGCCTATCACCGCAACGCACACACCTCGACGACCGATCTCGCGCGGCTGGCGAACGAGGCGCACGCCAAGTCGCTCCTCCTGTATCATCAGCTATACTGGGGGGCGACCGACGAGGACCTCCTTCGCGAGGTCCGCGGCGCAGGATATCGCGGCCCGCTCGCCTCGGCGCGCGATCTCGGCGTGTACTGAGCGCGGGCGTCGCGCCGGACGCTTGACGGGGTGCGGCTCTCCGAGCATCGTGCGCCTCCGCATCTCCCGAACGACTGAAACTGCATGGCCTCGAAGACCCCCCCTCCCGTTCGCAGCGTCATCGCCGTCGCGGCCGGCCTGTTCGTCGGCGGCATCGCGACGTTCGGGGTGGAAGCGCTGGGGCACGCCCTCGTGCCACCGCCCCCCGGGCTCGACGTCACGGACATGGAGGCGGTGAAGGCCGCGATGCCGACGCTCCCCGCGGCGCACTTCCTCCCCATCCTTCTCGCCTACCTGGTGGGCCCCACGTTAGGCGCCGCGCTCGCGGCGCGCATGGCGCCGTCCCGCGCCCTCGTGCACGCCGGCGTGGTGGGGGCGTTCTTCCTCGTCGGCGGTCTCCGCAACTTCATGAGCATCCCGCACCCGGCCTGGTTCATGGTCGCCGCGTGCCTGGCGTTCATCGCCGCCCCCTTCCTCGGAAGCCGGTTGGCCGGGCGGTAGCCGACATCGCCAACCAGCGCGTCGAACGGTTCGTCCCCGCGCGACCGCGCGGCGAGTCGGGAGTAAACCCCGCGCGCTGGCGCGAGTGACCCATCCGGTGAACGCAACCCGGATGACCATGCGTACCCGATTCCTCTCTTCTGCCCTGCTTGCGCTGGTTGGAGCGTCGTCGACGCTCGCGGCGCAGTCGAAGTCCACGCGCCCAGCCCCGGAGCGCGACGAGCCGCGCACGATGACGCGCACCCTCATGAGTCGCATGATGGGTGATCCCGACCGACCGCGACTCGGCATCTCCACCGAGTCCACCGGCGCGCGCGACACCTTGGGCGTCCTCGTCGCCGACGTTTCCGAAGGCGGTCCTGCCGAGAAGGCCGGGATCAAGGAAGGCGATCGCCTGGTGGCGATCAATGGCATCAACTTGCGACTCAGCGCCGCCGACGCGGACGACGAGGAGTTGCAGGGGATCACCCAGCGCCGCCTCACGCGCGAGTTGTCGAAGCATGTCGCGGGCGATGAGGTCGAGCTGCGCATCGTGCGCGACGGGAAACCGCTGACGCTGAAGGTGAAGACTGTCGCCGCCCGCGAACTCGAACCGCGCGCCATCACCCTCGCGGGAATGGGTCGCCGCAACCCGGATCGGGCGTCGCTCGGCATCGGCCTCGGGAGCAGCGCCAGCAAGCGCGACACGCTGGGCATCCTCGTCTCCTCCCTCGCGACGGATGGCCCGGCGGAGAAGGCGGGAATCGAGGAAGGTGACCGCATCGCCGCCATCAACGGCGTCGACCTGCGCGTGGCCCGCGAGGACGTCGGCGACTGGGCCGCGAGCAGCGCACGGATGCGCCGCCTCACGCGCGAGCTGGAGAAGTTGAAGGCAGGCGACGAGGTTGAGCTGCGCGTCTACCGCAGCGGTCAGTCGCGCATCGTGAAGTTGAAGACGACCGCGGCCCGCGAGTTGGAGCGCAACGCGCAGACCTTCATCATCGGCGACAACGCGGGGATGGATGGCTTCAGCTTCACGGTCCCGCCGGTTTCGCCCACACCACCGCGTCCTCCGCTGGCCCCGATGGCTCCCGACGCGCCATTGCCCCCGCTGGCGCCCACGCCGCCGAGTGCTCCGCGCTTCTATTGGTTCGATGGCGAGGGAGATGGCGCGATCCGCCTTCGCACATCGCCGCGATTCCGGACCGAGGTTCGCGAGCGCACGCGCGAGGCGCTCGATCGAGCGCTCGAGGGGTTGGAGATGCTGCCTGGGAAGCTCGAGGTCTCGCCCCGTAGCTTCGACTACGCGCCGCGCAGCCGGCAGCGCATTCGTATCGAGATGGACGAGCAGGACGCGAGCGATGCCAAGGAGGAGCCACAGGGCGCGGCCGGCACTCGCCTTCCCAGCAGGCGAGTCCCGGCGCGCGCCGTGATTGTCGATCGTCGGGCGTGAGCGGGACCGTCTGATCGGCCCGTCTCACCGGGCTCACGGCGGCGCATCGAATCGCGCTGACCGCAAGGGCGGCGGGGTCGCATGACCCGCCGCCCTTCTCACGTACAGGCCACTGTGCCTCGCCACCCAAACGGGGAGTTGATTAGTTCTGACTCGTCGATAAGTTAGGACATCCTAAATGAAAGACGAGCGGATGCTAAGACGAGCCTGAGGCGGCGATGACGAGCGAGCGGCGGGACCCAGACACGTCGAGACACCATGCGCGGGTAGCGACGGATGCTCCCACCGGTGTCGAGCGAACGCGCGACCGACGCCGGGGTGTGGTGGTGTTCGCGCTGCTCCTCACGTCGGCCGCGCACTCAGCGCGGGGGCAGGAGCGGAGTGGAGCAGCGCCACAGGCGGGCCCGTCCCGTTCCGCGGGGTCCGTCGGCGCAATCTCCGGCATCGTGCGGAGCGCCGCTGGCCGAGGGGGGGCGGGGACGGGCGGGGATGCTGCTGGCGTTCCGCTCCGCGATGCCACGGTGCTGGTCGTCGATGCACCGCGCGACGCAGTGTCCAGCAACGTCAGTGGGCGCTTCGTCATCACCGAGCTGCCGCAGGGAGTGCGTCGGCTGCTGGTAACCGCGTTGGGCCATGCGCCGCAGCGCTTGCCGGTCGCGGTGCGCCCGGGGGAGACGACGCATGTCGAGATTGTCCTCGAACGTACCGCGATCGAACTCGCCGGGGTGACCGTGAGCGCGACCACCGCGGGGCGCGATCCGTTGGCCGTCGCGCAGCCGGTGACCTCGCTCGGCGGGCGCGACCTTGAGCGCTCGCTCGGCGCCACGCTCACCCAGACATTGTCGTGGACGAGTGGTGTCACCGCGCGTTCGCAGGGTCCCGCGGCGACGATGCCCGTCATTCGGGGACTCACCGGTGAGCGGATCGTGGTGTTGCAGGATGGACAGCGCGCCGGCGACCTCGCGGCAAGCGCCCCCGATCACGGCGTCACCGTCGACCCGTTGGCCGCGCGCGAGGTCGAGATCGTGCGTGGCCCGGCAGCGCTCCTGCACGGGAGTGCGGCGTTAGGCGGGGTGGTCAACGTGTTGTCGGAGGACATTGCCCGCACGCTCCCCGCGGCGCGGCTGTCGAGCCTCACGCTGAATGGACAGAGCGCCAGCGAAGGGGGCGGGGCGCTGCTGGACGTGGCGCAGCCCCTTGGCAGGACGATGGTGCTGCGGGTGAAGGGGGGTGGGAGGCGTCACGGTGACCAGGGCCTCGGGCGGGGCGATGCGCGCGAAGCGCTGGCCAACACCAGCATGCGCAACCGGAACGGGACGATCGCCCTCACGCGCGTCGGCGAGCGTTCATTGGCCGGCGTCGCGCTCCGCGGGTACGACTTCGAGTACGGGCTTCCGTGGCGCGCCGTTGCGGCTGACGGCGTGCGGCTGCGCGGCGAGCGACAGGAGGCGAGCCTGCGGTTCGAGCGCGTGGCGGCCGGTCCCTTTGCGCGCGTGCGCCTGGATGCCGGGCTTCAATCGTACGCACACGATGAGGTGACGGCGGCGGGCGTGGTGGCGACGGCGCTCGGGGTGCGGTCGACGCAGGGCCAGCTCGTGGCGAGAACCCGCCAGCGGGGTGTGCTGCGCGACGGTGCGCTGGGTGCGTCGTTCATGCACCGGAGCAACGACGTGGCGGGCCCGGCGGCGCTGACGCCGCCTAACGCCAACCATACACTCGCGGTCTTCGCGTACCAGGACGTCGCCCTGTTCGGCGACGGTGAGCGGCCGCGCTTCCCCGTGGCGCTCCGAATCGAGCGGGCAACGGTGCACAGCGACGCGACTGACGACTTCGGCCCTGCCGTCGCGCGCCAGTTCACCAACGTGTCCGCGTCTGCCGGGGTCTCCGTCCCCCTGGCGCGGGGGGCGTCGCTGGCGGTCAACCTGGCGCGCGCCACGCGCGTCCCGTCGCCCGAGGAGCTCTTCTCGCGCGCCGGACACGCCGGGACCGGTGCGTTCGAGACTGGCAACGCGTCGCTGGAGTCCGAGCGGAGCCGCGGGGTGGACGTAGTGATGCGCGTCGAACGCAAGGCCCTTCGTGTGCAGCTGGCGGGATGGGCATCGCTCATCGACGGGTGGATCGGGCTCTACCCCACGGGGCGCGATACCACCATCGCGGCCGCGGGCGGGGGGACGAAATCGCTGCCGCTGCATGTCATCGCCCAGCGTGATGCGCGCCTGCGAGGAGCGGAAGCCACGGTCGAGGCGGCGCTGACGCCGAGGCTCATCCTGAACGCCAGCGGCGACCTCCTGTGGGCCGGCGAGCGGCGGGGCGGGGCGCTCCCGTTCATGCCGCCGGCGCGCCTCGGCGGCGGTGCGCGGTGGGACGACGGACGCTGGCAGCTCGGCGGCGCGGTCCGTCGCCTCTTCGCCCAGCCACGAGTTGCACCGGGCGAGACCGCGGTGGGAGGGGCGGTGCTCCTCGAGGGGCACGCGGGGCTTCGCCTCATTGGCGGCGCCAACGTCCACACGATCCTGCTGCGTGGGGAGAACCTTGGCGACCGACTCTATCGCGACGCCACCAGCCGCATCAAGGACTTCGCCCCGGCCGCCGGTCGCAACGTCTCCCTCCTGTATCGCGTCACCTTCTGAGTGCGGCGGTCACGCATTCCCTACTCGCGAACCTTCGGAGCCTCACGTGCCTGACGTCGGTCGCATGCTGTTGCACGGTGGGGTGCTGTCGCTCGTGTCGACGCTCTTCCTCCTGCTGTGCCTCCTCGGCAGGCCGCGCCTGCTCCTGCAGGACTATCCCGCCTCCATCCAGGCCGCCGTTCCGCCGAAGACCGCGGACGAACGTCGCATGGCGCTCGTCGTCGGCATCCCGTTCCTCGCCATGCTGCTCCTCGTTCCGGCGTGGTCCAGTTGGACGTTGCCGTTAGGCGTTGGCAACACGCCCTCCTTCGCCGCGCTGTTCACGAATACGTTCGTCGTCGCCTCGACCTTCAACGTGTTCGACTGGCTCGTCCTCGATTGGCTGATCTTCTGCACCATCACGCCCCGATTCGTCGTGATCCCGGGGACCGAAGGGTTGCCCGCCTACAAGGACTACGTCTTCCACTTCCGCGGCTTCCTCATCGGTACCGTCCTCTCGCTTGCCCTCGCGCTCGTGACCGCCACGACCATCCGCGCGGTCCGCTAGAAACGAAGAAGACGAGGCGCATCGCGCGCCTCGTCTTCTCGTCCCCCCGTCTTCTCGTCCTCAGCCGGCTTCAGAACTCGATCTGCGTCCCCAGCTCGACGACGCGGTTCGCCGGGATGCCGAAGTACTGCGTGGCCGAGCGGGCGTTGCGCGCCATCACGGCAAAGAGCTTCTTGCGCCACCTGGACATGCCGACCCCGTTGGCGCAGATGAGTTCCTCGCGCCCGAGGTAGTACGTGGTGTCCATCCGCTTGGTCTTGATGCCGGCATCGAGCAGGCGGGCACGGATGTCCTCGACGTTCGGCGTCTCCATGAAGCCATACGCGGCCTTCACGCGGTAGATCCCGTGCTGCATCGGTTCCACCGTGATGCGCTCGTGCGCAGGAATCTCGGGGACATCGCGTGCAATGATCGACAGCAGGATCACCTTCTCGTGCAGCACCTTGTTGTGCTTGAGATGGTGCAGCAGGACGACGGGGGTTCCTTCCGATTCGGAGGTCATGAAGATGGCCGTCCCCGGGACGCGCACCGGGCCGCCGTGACCGATGCTGTCCACGAACGACGAGATGGGGAGCGTGCGATCGAGGAGCTTGGTGCGCAGCAGCATGCGCCCGCGCTTCCAGGTCGTCATCACGGTGAAGATCGCCATCCCCAGCGCCAGTGGTACCCAGCCGCCATGCTCGATCTTGATCAGGTTGGCCCCGAGGAAGCCAAGGTCGATCACCAGGAAGATCGCGGCGATCACTGCGGCCTTGTAGGGTGACCAATCCCAGCGCGAGCGCGCGATCTCGTGGAAGAGAATCGTCGTGATCGCCATCGTTCCGGTCACGGCGATGCCGTATGCCGCCCCCAGCTTGGAAACGGTCTGGAAGTACACCACCACGGCGATGCAGCCGGCCATCAACAGCCAGTTCACTTCCGGGATGTAGATCTGACCCGCCTCACTCTTGGACGTATGCACGATCGTCACGCGCGGCGAGTAGCCCAGCTGCACGCATTGCTGCGTGATGGAGAACGCGCCGGAGATGAGGGCCTGCGATGCGACGATGGCGGCGAGCGTGGCGAGGACCAGCAATGGGACGAAGAACCACTCCGGCGCGAGGTTGTAGAACGGATTCGCGGAGGCTGCGGGATCGCGGAGAATCAGTGCGCCCTGCCCGAAGTAGTTCAGCAGCAGCGACGGAAGCACGAGGCCGAACCACGCGGTGCGAATCGGCTTGCGCCCGAAGTGCCCCATGTCGGCGTACAGCGCCTCGGCGCCCGTTACGGCGAGGACGACCGCTCCGAGGAGGATGAACCCGTGCGTGCCGTTCGACCCCAGGAACTGGACCGCGTAGAACGGATTGACGGCGGCCAGAATCCGGGGCTCGAATCGCACCTCGTTGATGCCAAGGGCGGCGAGGGTGAGGAACCAGGTCATCATCAGCGGGCCGAAGACGACGCCCACCCTGGCGGTCCCGAATCGCTGAAAGAAGAAGAGGATGATGAGAATGACCAGCGTGGCCGGAACGACGAATCGCTCGAATGACGGCGCACCGACCTTCAGTCCCTCCATCGCGCCAAGCACGGAGATGGCGGGCGTGATGATCCCGTCCCCGTATAGCAGGGCGGCGCCGAAGAGACCGAGCGCGATGTACAGCCCCAGTTTCGCCTTCGACATCCCCGATTCCTTCTCTTCCTGAAAGATCAGGGCAAGGAGGGCGAGAATCCCGCCCTCACCGCGGTTGTCAGCCCGCATGATGAAGACGATGTACTTGACCGCGACGATCAGCAGCAGCGACCAGAGAATCAGCGACAGCACGCCGTACACATTCTCGGGCGTCGGGCGCAGGCCATACTCCGGCTTGAAGCACTCCTGAAGCGCGTAAAGCGGACTCGTGCCGATGTCGCCGTAGACAACGCCGAGTGCCGTCAGCGTCAGAAGCGCGAGCCGCTGGCCGGTCGGATTCGACTCGGCATGGTGCCGGTGGAGGGGCACCGGGGCCTCGACGGTCATCGTCCCGGTGGTCGTCAGCGACGCCAGAGACGGAGGGCCGGAGGTCTTCTTACTATCGCCCTCCGCGCTGGACGCGGGGGCGGATTCTGCGCTCATTGTGGGTGCGTCGATCGCGGCCGGAGCCGGAGACACTGGGGATCGTTCCGTCTTCGCCGTCCGCTCGATAAGACGACGAAAAAACGGGTCACGGCAGTCACCGTGACCCGTCGTCCAATCTAGTGTCGGTCGTCCGAGATTCCAGCATGACCCGTAGGGGGACCCGCCCCATCAGGTAGGTACTGCCGCGCATGCTCGCGGCTCAGACCGCCGTCCCCTCCACAATCGCGTCGATCTCGCGGGCCGCACGCTCCAGCACCTCGCGCACCTTCGCCACCTTTTCCTTGTCGCGGAAATAGCGATTGGCTGAGGCGTACGCGGCACGCCCAACTCCTGCCATGGCCCGGTTGATGTCACCCATAGAGTCCGACAGGAACGAAGCGCCGAACTCGGCGATGCGCTCGAAGATGTCGTCGACCGCGGTGCGGTTCTGCTCGAGGTACTTCCGGCCTTCCTCCGTGATCGTGTAGACCTTCTTCCCACCCTCTTCGGGCGTGACGGTGGCATAGCCCAGGTCCTCGAGAAGGGAGAGCGTGGGGTAGACGGTCCCGGCAGACGGAGCGTAGTGCCCGCCGAACTTCTCCTCGAGCTCCTTGATCACCTCGTAGCCATGCCTGGGCTTCTCGGCCAGGAGCTGCAGGATCACGTACTTCAGGTCCCCCTGCTCGAAGATCCGCCCTCCGCGACCGCCCCCGCGCTTCCGTCCACCGCCTCCCCAGACGAAGCCGTACACATCCGGCCCGAAGCTCCATCTCCCCCGCCAGGAACCGGGGGGATCGCAATCCCAAAACATGTCTACCTCCGATATATCGTGAGATGTATCGGAAGATATATCGGCACTGGCGATATATCGCAAGAGGCGGATGGGAGACGGGCGACGGGAGTTCGCCTCCGTGGGGATGGACCGCCGGAGTTGGCCGGCTCAGGAGGAACGATCTTCCCTCCTCCTACCTCCTGTCCTGAGCGAGCGCGCTCGGCCCGCAACGCAAAGGGGGCGCCTCGCGGCGCCCCCTCAACGGACAACTCCTCAACACGCGACGCAGCGACGATTCGTCGCGCTACTCGTACCGCAGCGCCAGGATCGGGTCGAGCTTGGCGGCGCGCCGGGCCGGCCAGACGCCGAACAGGATCCCGACGAGCGCCGAGAAGCCGAAGGCGAGGAGGATCGACGTCGAGGAGATCTGGGTGTTCCACTGGAAGGCGGCGCTGAGCCATGTGGCCACTCCGCCTCCCAGCAGGATCCCGATGCATCCGCCCATGAGGCACAACACGACCGCCTCGATCAGGAACTGGAAGAGGATGTTGAAGCGCGTCGCGCCTAACGCCTTGCGCACGCCGATCTCGCGCGTGCGCTCGGTGACCGAGACGAGCATGATGTTCATGATCCCGATCCCTCCGACCACCAGCGAGACCGCTGCGATGCCGGCGAGCAGGTAGGTGAACACCACCGTGGTTTCGGCGAACGTCGAGAGGAAGTCGGACTGGTTGCGGATCGAGAAGTCGTCGGGACGCCCCTGCCGCAGCTTGTGCTCGCGGCGGAGGATCTTCTGGATCTCGGCCATTGTCTCCGGGATCTGCTCTTCCGTCTTGGCGAGGACCGAAATCGAGCGGATGCGATCGCTCCCAATGACGCGGAAGCGCGCCGTGCTGAGCGGGACGAGGATCTGGTCGTCCGGATTCATCCAGGGCTGTGCCTGCCCCTTCGACTTGAGGACGCCGATGACGGTGAACTGGATGCCGCGAACCCGGATCGGTTCATCGAGGATCGCGTAGGGCGACTCGAGGCCGAGGTTCTTGACCACTTCAGGGCCGACGACAGCGACGCGCGCCTTCGCGTTGTCCTCCTGCGAGGAGAACATGCGGCCGGCGGAGAGCTCGTACTTGCGGACGGTGAGGTAGTTCGCGGTCGTGCCGGTGATCGACGTGTTGGTGTTCTTGTTGAGGTACTGCACCTGCATGTTGCGCGACATCTCGGGCTGCACGGCGAGGAACATCGTCCCGCGCTCCTCGAGCGCCGCAGCGTCCTTCATCACGAGCTTGGCGCGATCGGCCTCGGAGCTGATTCCGCCGCGCCCGAACATCTGCCCGGGGGAGACGGTGAGCAGCGTCGTGCCCAGTGCAGAGATGCGGTCCTTCACCGCCTGCTGCGCGCCGGTGCCGAGCGCGATCATCGCGATGACCGAGCCGACGCCGATCACGATGCCGAGCATGGTGAGGAGCGAGCGCAGCTTGTTGGCGCGCAGCGCGCCTAACGCGACACGGAAGATCTCGCCGATGAGCATGATGTCCTCGTGTTACTGGCGCGGCGGCGTGCCGCCGCCCTGCGACCCACCCTGCTGTCCCTGCTGGCGCTGCATGCCGGGCATGCCGCCGCCGGTCATCTGGCGGAAGCGGGCGTTGCTGGAGTCGCGCGCGACCTGGATGGCCGCGGCGCCGAGCAGCGCGACTTCATCGCCGTCCTTGAGGCCACTGAGCACCTCGGTATAGTCGAAGTTGCCGAGCCCCAGGCGAACGACCCTCGCGTCGAAGGTCGCCCCGTTCTTGACGAAGACGACGCCCGGGCGCGAGCGCGTGCGCATCGGGAACTCGCCCTGCGGCTGCGGCACCGCGGCGCCGCCGGCATTCCCCTGGCCGCGGCGGCCGCCCGCTGCGCCGCCCTGCGGGGCGCCACTGGCCGGCGGGCCGCCTGCCGACGGGCCACCGGTCGACGGGCCGCCGGCCGGCATCCCGCCCTGGCCACCGTCCGCGCGATTTCGCATCTGGCAGGCGCGCGCCACCTGCGCGTCCACGCCTAACGCGGCGTACGCCTTTTGCGACTCGGCGCGCAGCGTCGCGAAGTCGATCTCCCCGCTCTGCATCTTCTGGCGCAATCCCGCCAGCTGCTGTGCGACCTCCGGCTTGGCCTTCATTGCGTCCGTCACCTTCTTGCAGTCGGCGTCGGTCACGTCGGGGAGCTGCTGGCGCCCGCCCTGCGGCCCCTGCCCGGCGGCGAGGTCGACCACGCCCGGCATCATGCGGCGCATCTCACGCGGCATCTGCGGGCGCCCGCCCTGGCCGCCTTCCCCGCGACCGCCGGCCCCCATTCCGCCGAACTGCGCCATCTGCGCCTGGATCTGCGCGCTCACCGTGTCGGTGTTGAGTCCCAGCTGGTTGGCGAGCATCGGCGCCTCGCGCACGGTGCGCACGGCATCGTTGGGGACCGCGACCACGTTCTCGCGGCGATCGACAAGGACGGACGCTTCGCCGTTCATCCCGGGCTTCAGCAATCCTTCGTTGTTCGCCAGGTTGATCAGGACCGGGAACATCGTCACGCTCTGCTGCACCACCGCCTGCGGTTCGATCTTCTCGACCGTCCCCTTGAAGGGGCGATCGGGATAGGCGTCGACGGTCACCGTCGCCTGCTGGCCGGGCTGCACGCTCCCGATATCGGTTTCGTTGAAGAGCGCCCGCATGCGGACCTTGCTCAGGTCAGCCATCTTGAGCAGCGTCGTCCCGCCGCCGAAGGCACTCGTGGCCGACGTGATCACCTGTCCCAGTGACACCGTCTTCTCGATCACCGTCCCCTCGACCGGGGCGCGTACCGTCGCGTCCTCGAGGCGCTGCTTGGCCAGGTCGAGTGAGGTGCGGGCGCGAATGACCGAAGCCTGCGCGTTGGCGTAATCGAGCCGCGCCGTCTCGTTCTCCTGCGCCGTGATGATGCGCTGCTGGAAGAGGTCGTCCGAGCGCTTCTTCTGCGCCTCGGAGACCTGCAGCTTTGCGTCGGCGGCATTGAGGTCGGCGGCGGCCTGATCGTACTGGTTCTGCACGTCGCGCGTGTCGAGCTGCACCAGGAGGTCGCCTGGAGCCACCTGCGATCCGGTCTCCACCGGCATCTTGGTGATCTGCCCGGACGACTTCGACTTCACCTCGACCACGTTGATGGGCTCCACCGACCCGGAGGCGGTGGCGTCGAGGACGATGGTGCGACGCGACACGGTCGCGGTCTGGATGGAGAGCTTCTGCTCCACCTTCTTCGCGCAGGCCGCGACGGTCACGGCGGCGGCGACCGCCAGGAGGACGAGGGACGAACGTTTCACCAGAGTTCTCGCGTTGGGGGCGTCCACTTCGAGCGTTGGACGTGAGGGGAAGACAATTGTTAGGGGCGCGCGCCGAAGGCCGCCGCCCCTTTGCTTACTGGATGTCGCGACCGAGGACGGCTTCCATCTGCGCCTTTGCCACCCGGGCGTCATAGCGCGCCTGGATCAGCGCGTACCGCGCCGAGTTGAGCTGCGACTGCGAGGTGAGGACGTCGAGGAGCGTGGACGAGCCCAGGGCATAACGCTGGTTCTGCACCCGGAGATCCTCCTCCGCTGCCGCGATCGAGGCGACCTGGATCGCCGCGCGTTCCAGCGCCAGGCGGAGCACGCCGAGATACTGCGTGATTTGCTGCTGGACGGTCAACTGCGCATCCCGGAGTTGCGCCCGCGCGTTGTCCTCGGTGATGCGCGCCCGGATGACGTTCTCTTCCCGCTGCAGGCCGTTGAACAGGGGATAGCTCAGCGTGAGGCGCAGCGATCGCTGCGAGCGGAAGTCGCCGCTGTTGGGCGCGAAGGCCACGTCGCTGCGATTGGCGCTGTACGTCCCGCCGACGCTAAACGTCGGAAGATACGACGTCCGTGCCGAGCGCTCCGTGGCGATCGCGGCGTTCACCTGGGCGCGCGCCGACTGCACGCTGGGGGCGGACTCGGTCAGCGGCGCGAGCGTCGCGCTGTCGATCGGGGAGGCGGGGACAGAGAGGAGCGATCCTTCCTCCGCGGTGACCGGGAAGGGAGTCCCGACCAGCCGGGTGAGGTTGGCGTTCGCCACGCGCAGGTTGTTGTCCGCGGTGAGCACGGCCAGCCGCGCATTGCCGACCTGGATGATCGAGCGGAGCGAGTCGGAGACCGTCGCCGCTCCCGCGCGCACGCGGGCGGTGGCGGACTTGAGCTGCTCCTCGCTCTGCCGCAGCTGCGCCTCGGCGGCAGCGCGCGACTCGCGTGCGGCCAGGACGTTGAAGTACTGCTGTTTCACCTCCGTGGCGACCTGGAAGCGCTGCAAGCGCTCGTTCGACTCGGCGGTGAGTTGGCTGGCGCGGGCGCTCTGGACGTTGAACCAGCGGCGGCCGCCGTCGAACAGCTCGAGGTTCGAGGTCAGCGAGCGGCTGAAGTTCCACGGGGTGTCGATGCGTCCGGCGCCCCCCGTGGGGACGATGGTCACGCCCTTCTGGTAGTTCCCGCCAAACGACATGTTGAGCGTGGGGATGAAGGTCCCCATGGCGGTGCGCACCGCCGCGTCGCTCGATCGCATCTGGCCTCGCGCGGCCACCACCTGCGGGGCATTGCGCTGGGCCAGCTTGATGGCCTCTTCCAATGAAACAGGTCGGGCGCCGCCATCGGCGACGCCCTGGGCACCAAGACTCAGTGGAGTCAGGAGTGCGGCTGCAAGGAGCCTGCGTAGCATCAATCGTCTCGCTTTGTGCGCGTAGAGTCGTTCAGCTCCTCGATAAGCGCCTGGAACTCCCGCTTTTGTTCCTCGTTCAGGACGCGCCGGATCTGTTCGCGGGAGTTGAGCTTGAGCGCCTCGACCTGCGGGCGCAGCGGCTCGGTGAGCGCCTGGTACTGGCGGCGACGGTCGTCGAGGATGGAGTCGACCGTGTGCTGCTGGTCAACCGTCAGGTGCAGCCGCTGGGAGAGCGTGGCCAGCAGGTTGGATGACTGCGGCGCCGCGCACACCTGGTCGCGGTTCATGTACCGGTTGGCCGTGAACCCCAGGACGCCCCCGGTGAGGAAGGCGCCGAGGAGGAACATCAGCGCGAGATTCTTCGAGTCCTTCATGCGGACGCGGGATCAGTCGTGCTGGATGAGGTGGCGGAGCGTTTCCTCGCGCTCGCGCCCGCGCTCGCCGCGGTCGAACTCCGACAGCAGGGGGATCTCCGTCTGCGCGTTCATGATCTGCTCGAGCGCCACGCGCTCCTGCGCCTCGCGCGTGTGCCACTGCGCAACGGCCGCGACGAGCGCCGCCGCTGCGGCCACGGAGACGCCGATCCGCACCCATCCCGGGAAGTAGGACCACCACTCGCGCGCGCGTTCGGCCGCCACCGTCTGCATGATCCGGCGCTCGAGCGTATTCCAGTACGAGTCGTCGCCAGGCGCTGCGTAGAGCTGGCGCAGCGCCGCGGTGAGGTCCTCGTCGCCCGGGTCGCGATCCATCAAGTCGCGGTCATCACCGCGTACGATCTTCATAGCTGACTCCGTATTTCGCCGAGCGCCTGGCGCAGCCTGGCGCGGGCATGATGAAGGTCGGAGCGGGCGGTCCCCTCGGGGATTCCCAACATCCGGCCGATCTCTGCGTGCTTGTACCCCTCAACGTCGTGCAGGACGATCACGCTCCGCTGTCGGTCGCCTAACGTCTCGAGGGCGACGGAGAGGCGGCGCTTGAGCTCGTCCGACTCGGCCGGGTCGCGGAAGGGCGACGCGATCGTGTCGGCGAGCGTGTCGGCATCGCGCACCTTGCGGCGGCGCGTGATGTCGAGTGCTGCGTTGGCCACGATGCGGTGCAGCCAGGCACCGAAGGCCTGGTCCGGGAGGAAGCGGTGCAGCGCCCGGTAGGCGTGCAGGAACCCCTCCTGGACCGCGTCCTCGGCGTCCTCATGGGTAAGGACGATCGAGCGGGCGACCGCGTACGCGCGCCGCTGGTGCAGGCGGACGAGTGCGGCGAACGCCTCGTTCTCGCCCCGCTGGGCGGACACGACGAGCAGGTGCTCCCGCTCGCGATCAGTCTGCTCGGCCTCGGACATGATCCGGCGCGGCGGGCTGGCGATCGGGGCAAGCGGGGTCGGGATGAACGCGGTCGTCACTATGTCTCAGCGTAGCGTGGTCTCCCCTAAAACGCGTCGTGTCTGTGCAGTGTTGAACTCCCGGTCCGCCCGGGGCCCCTAGGCCGACGGCTGGATCCCGGCCAATCCGAGATCTGCCGCCCTGGCCTGCATGGCGCCGATCACGAACTGGATATGCGGCTCGAGTTCGACGCCCAATTCAGCTGCGCCGTTAACGACATCGTCGCGACTCACGCCGCGGGCGAACGCCTTGTCCTTCATCTTCTTCAGGACCGAGCGCGCGTCAACGTCGTGCACGCTCTTGCTGGGCTTGACCAGCGCCGTCGCCGTGATGAGCCCCGTGAGTTCGTCGACGGCGAAGAGCGTCTTCGCCATTCGAGATTCGCGCGCGACGCCGGTGTACTGCGCATGACCAAGGATCGCCTGCAGCACGTCCTCGGGGTATCCCCGCTGGCGCAGCAGGCGCACGCCCTCGGCCGGGTGCTCGGCGTCGGCGGCGTGGTCGGCGTTGGGCCACTTCTCGTAGTCGAAGTCGTGCATCAGCCCGGCCAGGCCCCACCGCTCCACGTCCTCGCCGAACTCCGTCGCGTAGGCGCGCATCGCGGCTTCCACCGAGTACATGTGCTTGCGGAGCGATTCGCTCTGGGTGAAGTCGTGCATCAAGGCGAGCGCGTCGTCGCGCGTAGGGAGCGTCATCGGGCGATGCAGGGTGAGAGCAGGGTGAGCGCAGGGAGGTCAGGGAGCGATGGGGGGAACCGTTCGGGCCCCTCTCCCGGGGGGCCCGACAATTCTAGCGCCATTCCGCCGTCGCGACGCCCCCCGGACGGGCATCGCACCCAGCCCGCGCCCGACCGCGCGGCCGTGCGCGCTCCCGGTGGCGCAGAAGGGGGAGACTCTCGCGAGCGATCAGTGGGCGGGGGGGCCGCCGGCGCCGCGGGCGCGCCCGGTCCGCCAGATGAGCAGGAGCGGGAGGGCGCTGACCAGGAGGAGCCCGTTCAGGAGGTAGATCTTGGCGAAGCCGATGACGCTGGCCTGCACGCCGATCTGGCGCGAGAGTATCGCCACGGCCTGCGCCTTGGCCTCGAGCGCCGTGGCGCCATGGGACATCGCGCCGCGCGTGAGCATCTGCAGCCGTGACAGCGTCTCCGGGTCGGTGGCGCCGACGTGCTCGGTGAGGATGGCGCGCTGCGCCGTGGTCCAGCGCCCGAGCAGGGTCGCCATGATCGCGATGCCTAACGACCCGCCGAGTTGGCGCATCAGGTTGAACAGTCCCGTCCCCTGCGCGAGATCGCGCGGGTGCAGGTCGGCCATCGACGCGTTGGTGAGCGGGACGAAGATGAGGCCGAGCGCGAAGCCACGGAGGATGAGGGGCCAGAAGATGTCGTTGGAACCGCTGTCGAGCGTGAGGCGAGACATGAGCCACATCGACCAGAGGAAGCCGAAGGCGCCGATCGTGATCGTGTAGCGCGCGTCGATCTTCCCGCGCATGCGGCTCATCGTCGCCATGACGAAGGCCGAGGTGAGGGCGCTCGGGAGGAGGAGGAAGCCGGTCTGCGAGGCGGAGAGCCCGTGCAGCTGCTGGAGGAAGATCGGGAGGACGAAGATCCCGCCGTACAGCGAGAGCCCCAGCATCGACGCGAAGGCGACGCCCGCCGACAGCTGCCGGCTCTTGAGGACGCGGAAGTTGATGATCGGCTCTTCGATCGTGAGTTCGCGCCAGATGAGGAGGATGCCGGAGACGAGCGACGTCAGGCCGAGCGCGGTGATGAAGCGCGACTCGAACCAGTCGTAGCGCTCACCGCGCTCGAGCATCCACTGCAACGACCCGATGCAGACGGCGAGGAGGAAGATCCCCGTCCCGTCGATGGTCGAGGCGCGCTCCTGGTGCTCCGAGTCCTTCACGTACGTCCACACCATCGCCGCGGCGAGGAGGCCGAGCGGGATGTTGATGTAGAAGATCCAGGGCCAGTTGTAGTTGTCGGTGATCCATCCGCCGAGCGTGGGGCCGATGGTGGGGCCGACCATGACGCCAATGCCGAACATCGCCTGCCCGACCGCGACTTCGTGCGGCGGGAAGGCCTCGAACAGCGTCGACTGGGCCGTGGAGAGGAGGGCGCCGCCGCCGATCCCCTGGATCACGCGCCACATGACGAGCATCCCTAACGACGTGGAGGCACCGCAGAAGAATGACGCCACCACGAAGAGAAGGATCGAACCCGTGAGGTAGCGCGTGCGGCCAAAGTAGCCGGAGAGCCACCCGGACATCGGGATGATGATCACGTTGGCGACGATGTAGCCGACCGAGACCCACGTGATCTCGTCCACAGTCGCACCGAGGTTCCCCATCATGTGGGGGATGGCGACGTTGACGATGGACGTGTCGATCAGCTCGAGCACCGCCGCGAGCGTCACCGCGATGGCGATCTTGTACTTGTGGCGGTACTTGTCCTCGCCGATCGCCAGGTATTCCGCCGTCGTCAGGCGGGGCGCGGGGGAGGGGAGGGCGCTGCTGGCCATGCGCCTAACGCGTCGCGACGTGGATGGTGACCGACATCCCGGGGCGCAGCGGCCGGTCGGGGCCGCACCCCCTGGTGATGGCGACGCGCACCGGGACGCGCTGCACCACCTTGGTGAAGTTGCCGGTGGCGTTGTCGGGCGGGATGAGCGCGAACTTGGCGCCGGTCGCCGCGCTCAGCGACTCGACCGTTCCCTGGGCGACGCAGCCGTCGTAGGCATCGACCTCGAACTCGGCGGCCTGTCCCACCCGCAGCGTGGCGAGCTGCGTCTCCTTGAAGTTCGCGGAGACCCACGTGTCCTTCTCGTCCACGAGCGTGAGCACGGGCTGTCCTGCCTGCACGAGCTGCCCCGACTCCACCTGCTTGCGCGAGACGTAGCCGGCGCTTGGGGCGACGATGCGCGTGTAGCTCAGCTGCAACGCTGCGTTGTCGCGCACGGCCTGGGCGGAGGCGAGGCGCGCGCGCGCGAGTCGCGTCCCGACCTCGGCGTTGTCCACGCCGGCGGCGGCTCCCGCCAGCTGCTTCTCCGTGGCGTCGACGTTGGCGGCGGCGGCCTTCACCGCGAGTTCTGCCGCGTCGAGCTGCTGGCGCGAGACGATCTGCTTGGCGACGAGTTCCTGCAGGCGCCCGAGGTCGGACTGCGCCTTCTGGAGCGATGCGCGCGCCGAGACGACCTGCGCCTCGAGGGCCGCGCGCTGGTTGGTGGCGCTGCGCACCACCGTTTGCGACTGTCCCGCAATCCCCTTGCCGCCCGCGATGGCGCGCGCCGCCTCGAGATCGGCATCGGCCTGGGCGAGGCGTACCCTGAACTCGCTGTCGTCGAGCACGACGAGCGTGTCGCCCGCCTTCACGCGTTCGTTGTCGCGCACGCGCACCTCGGCCACGAAGCCGCCGACGCGCGAGACGACGGGGATGATGTGCCCATCGACCTGGGCGTTATCGGTCGAGGCGTGCGAGCGCCCGAAGCTCCAGGCGCGAACGCCGGAGACGATGCCGACGGTGGCGGCGATGGCGACGATTCCGAGGACGATGCGCTGGCGAGTCATTCCGGCGTTAGGCGCGGGAGGGGTGGACGCGGACGGGGACGGCGGCGGCGCCGAGGGGGCGCGCGTGTCCGGAGGGGTCGAGGTGGACATATCGGTCAGGGGAGCTGGGGCGTCAGAGGGGGATCGCGAAGTCGTGTGGAGCGTCGGGCTCAGCGCAGCGAACGGGCATCGCCTTCCGCGCGGGCCAGCGAGACACGGGCGAGGTGCCAGGCGGTGAGGGCGTCGATGACGAGGGTGCGCGCGCCGTTGAGCGAGAGCGAGGCGGTGACGACGTCGGCGTTCCCCGCCACGCCGGCGCGGAACCGGTCGCGTGCCTGCGCCAGCTCCTGTTCGGCGAGCGCGACGCGTTCGTTGGCGGCGTCGAGCTGGTCGCGCGCGGCGGCGAGGTCCTCGCGCGCGCCGCGGACGTCGAGCGCGACCTGGCGCGCGAGGTCGTGCCGGCGGAGCTCCAGCTCCTGCCGCACGGCGGCCTGCTCCTCCAGCTTTCCCTGCGTGCGGAAGCCACTGAAGATCGGCACCGTCAGCTGCACCCCCCAGTTGTAGGTGCTGAGGAATGGCGTGCCATTGCCCGCAATCGGGCCGCGGTCGCCAAAGGCCGACAGCGTCGGGAGCGTCTCCTGCCGGATGGTGCGCTCGCGTTCCGATGCCACGGTGAGTTGCGCATCGAGCGCGCGGATGTCGGGTCGGCGCGCGACGGCGCGGTCGGCCAGCGTTGCGTCGGAGATGCCGTCAGCCGCAAGGGCGAGCCCTGCCAGGGAGTCGCTGGCGGCGATCGCGTCACCTGGCGCGAGGGAGAGGACGCGCGCGAGGTCGAGCATGGCACGTTCGCGCTCGAGGCGGGCCGCGACCTGCTGGGCCCGTACCTGCGCCACCTGCGCGCGCGCACGCGTCACGTCCAGGGCGACGCCGACGCCGGCCGACAGTTGGTCCTGCGCGATCGAGAGGAGTTCGGCGGCAAGGGTCGAGTCGGCGCGCCGTGCCGCAACCTGCGCGTCGGCACGCAGGAGGCGGATGTACCCCGTGGCGGCCGCGCCGGCGGCCTGCTCGGCGGCGACGTCAAACTCGGTTCCGGTCGCGGATGCGGCCGAACGTGCGTCACGCAGGCGCGCACGCGCACCTGGGTCGAAGATCGACTGGGTGACGCGGGCGCGCAGGTCCGTCGTGATGACGGGACCCAGCACCTCGCCATCCGGGTCGAAGAACGAGGAGCCGTCCGGACCCTTGAAGGCAAAGCCCAACGTGGCGGTGTTGAAGGTGCGTCCGGCTTCGACCGCCGAAGCTGAGACGGTGGGGTACAGGTCCGCGCGGCGCTGCCGGATGCGCGCGTTGGCCTGCGCGAGGCGAGCGCGCGCGACGTCGATGCCGGCGTTTCGCTCGGCGGCAAGGCGAACCACCTCGCCCAGCGAGAGCCGGCGAACGGCGGTGGGCGTCTCCTGCGCGAAGGCCTGCACGGAAGCGAAGGTTGTGAGTGCGACGAGCGCGAACGCAGGGACGGCGGCGCGCGTCGGAACACGCGCGGGACGGTGCGGAAGCAAGGCGGACATCAGGAGGGGCGATGACAGCGTGGAGGCAACGCCCTGCGCGGGCGTCGTGTGTGGGCGTCGTGCACATTCGGAGCGGACGTCGTGCGAACGTCGTGCGAACGTCGTGCGACGGTTGGGCGAACGTCACGTCGGCTCGGCGGCCAACGGCGCTGGACGCAGCGAGCGCAGCGCGAACTCGATGACGGCGTCGCGGACCGCGTCGGCGTCGTCGCTCATGCTCGAGTCGAACAGCGTGCGTCGTGCGTACCAGAGGGCGTGGGTGAGGAGCATGGAAGCGACGAGTCGCGCCGTAACCAGCGGATCGGCGGCTTCGAACTCTCGCCGGGCGACGCCGCGGGCGATGATCGTTGCCGTCAGGCGCAGCGATCGCTCGACGACCTCGTTGCCGTAGAAGCGCATGAGGTCGGGAAAGTGGTGGAGCTCGGCGTGCACGAGGCGGTACATCGCCAGGTACGTCGGGGCGCGCAGGTGATCCCATTGCCGCGACATGTAGCGACGGAGTTCCTCGTCGGCGGTGAGGGTATCGGCCGAGCGGCGTTCCGCGTCCTGTTCGGCGGCTTCGATGACCGAGATGACCTTGGCCTCTATGACGGCGCGGAAGAGCTCTTCCTTGCTGGGGAAGTAGAGGTAGATGGTCCCCTTCGAGACGCCGGCGAGCCGGGCGATCTCCTCGAGCCGTGCGCCCTCGAGCCCCTGATCGGAGAAGAGCTGGAATGCGGCGTCGATGATCTGCCGAGGGCGTTCTTCGGGAAGTCGCCGCCAGCGCGGGGTGTGGGGCTCGTCCAGGAGGTGGGTCGATCCCTCGATGATGTCGTCCGCGGGAGCGTTCATCGGGAACTCGGCGTTGGGCACGGGGACGGGGGAGGGGAGGGGGAGGGTGAGAAGGATGCGCGCGGGGGGAGCGTTTAGTGACTGGACGGTAAGTTACTAGCATGACGCACCACAACTCCCAAAGCGAAAAGATCCCACATAAACCATTCGTCCCCTACCACCCGCCTGACCCAACCCGGACCTGTCCCTGCTCGGTCACGCCCTTACTGCCCCCCCCCACACCCGACAGTCGCTCCCAATTCCCGCTCCGAGCACACCCCGATTCCCGCGCCCCCCCCGCCCACGCATCTTGGCTCCGCGCGCCACGGTTCTACCAACCAGCGATGTCGCCCTCCCACAGCCACGCGCCGCCGCCACACATGTCTTGGGCTTGCGGCGGCGTGACTGACGTCCGATCACTCTCCGATCGTTCCTTCCGCACGCCTTCGCATGCCCCCCAAGCGATTCCTCGATGCCGTCATCCTCGATGTGGACGGAACGCTGTACGATGCCGCCCGCATGCGACGAGTCTTCGCGCCATGGCTCGCGGGGCAGCTCGTCCGTTCGCCGATCGCCACGACGCGCGCGTTGCGGGTCGTTCGGGCCTATCGCCACGCCCATGAGTCACTTCGGGGTGAACGGCACGCCGACCTCGCCCTCGCCCAACTGACGCGCGCCGCAGCGACTCTCGCCGTTGCTCCCGGGGAGCTCGCGCCGGTGATCAGCGCCTGGTTCGAACGTGCCCCGCTTCCCGCCGTCGGCCGCGCGGCCCGCCCCGGTCTTCGATCGGCGCTCGAGCGACTGCGCGCCGCCGGACTGCGTCTCGCCGTCCTCTCCGACTATCCCCCGGAGGGGAAGCTCGAGGCTCTTGGCATCACGTCACTGATTGACGTGATCCAGTGCGCGCAGCACCCGTCCGTCGGAACGCTGAAGCCGGATCCGACCGGGCTTCTGGGCGTCATGCGGCAACTCGGGGTGGAGGCGTCGCGCACCGTCTACGTAGGAGATCGCCCTGAACTGGACGAGGCGGTGGCGGCAGCCGCCGGCTGCCGCGCGGCCATCATTGGCGCGCGAACGCCCGCGAGTCCTCAGACCTCCCGCTTTCGCGACTTCGCCACCCTCGCCGACTGGTGTCTCGCGGTTCGCGGCTGAGTCTCACCCCTCCCTAAACGCCAAGTGGCCGCCCCACATGCGGGAGCGGCCACTTTCATGCTCGCGGTCGCGCGAGCGATTGAACGTGCGTCGCTAGAGCGACACGCCCGTAGCGTGCTCGCTCGTTAGCGTACCGGCGCGCTAGTGCGCCTGCGTCGCCTCGGCCTTGCCGCCTTCGTGGCCGGCGTACTTGGCGTTGGTCATCTTCACGATACCGAACGCGATGACGAAGAGGGCGACGGCGGTGACGATGAGGCCGGCGAACGCGGCGCCCTTGTCGCTCGTGTGCTCGTGGGACATGTCGGGAATCGAAGATGGAGGTTAGTCGACGCGAGCGGAGATCATCTCGTCATTCTGCTTGATGGTCGGCAGGATGTCGAGGCCAGCGGTGACCTTGCCGAAGACGGTGTGCACACCGTTCAAGTGGCGGCAGTTGTCCGGGCTCAGCACGATGAAGAACTGCGATCCGCCGGTGTCCTTTCCGGCATGCGCCATCGAGAGGGCGCCGAGGTCGTGCTTGTGCGGATTGCCGGCCGTTTCGCACTTGATGCGCCACCCGGGGCCGCCGGTGCCCACCGGGCCCTTGGCGTGCTCGCCACCCTTGGAGTACGGGTCGCCGCCCTGGACGACGAACTCCGGGATGACGCGGTGGAACTTGGTCCCGTCGTAGAAGCCGCTGTTGGCCAGCTTTTCGAAGTTGGCGACCGTGGCGGGAGCTTCCGTGTCGTAGAGCTCGAGGGTGAGGGTCCCCTTCGAGGTGACGATGGTGGCGGATTTCATGGCAGACGAGAAGTCGTGGGGGCGTGAAAGGCTGAAGCCGTGAATGGCCTCCTGCAAACTAACAACGTACGGTGATTCGCCAACCGCGCGAGCGCGGCGACGGCCCCGCAGACCTCGCGCACCCCGCCGCCTGCGCTCAGGCGGGGCGCTGTGCCGATGGGCAGCGCCCGGCGACGGGGCAGGCGGCGCACCGCGGCTTCCGGGCATCACAGACGCGCCGGCCGTGCCAGATCAGGAGATGCGAGAGCATGGTCCACTGCGCCGGGGGGAAGAGGCGCATCAACGCCTGCTCCACCTTGATCGGGTCGGTGTCGCTCGTTAGGCCGAGCCGATTGGCCAGGCGCCCCACGTGCGTATCGACCACCACGCCGACGTTGATGTCGAAGGCGTTGCCGAGGACGACGTTCGCCGTCTTGCGCCCGACGCCGGGGAGGACCACCAGCGCGTCCATGCTCGACGGAACCTCGCCGCCGTGCCGGTCGGTGATGGCCCCGGCCATGCCGATCAACGATTTCGCCTTGGCGCGGAAGAAGCCCGTGGTCCGGATGATCGCCTCGACCTCCTCGGGCTGCGCCTTGGCGAGGGCCTCGGGCGAGGGGAAACGACGGAACAGCTCCGGCGTGACCATGTTCACGCGCTTGTCGGTGCACTGCGCGCTGAGGATCGTGGCCGCGAGCAGCTGGTACGGCGACTGGAAGTCGAGTTCGCAGTGTGCGTCCGGGTAGAGTGCCGCGAGTGCCCGATAGAGCTCGGCGGCCGCCGCAGGGGTGGCGTTCTGCAGCGCCACGCCCTTCTTCGACGGCTTTGGCTTGGCCGCGCCCTTCGTCACCGGGGCGGACTTGGACGAATTGCGCCTGGCGAGTGGTGCGCTCGACTTGGCGGTGCGCGCCTCAGGCGCGCGACTGGGCGCGCGACTGGGCGTCGTGGCCGGCGGTGCCTTTCGACGAGCGGGCATCTGCGGTGTGGTGTGATGAGGCTACGGCGATGTGGCGACCGCGGTGGCGCGTCCCGGGAGGGGCGGGCTTCGTCGCGCGGCGGCGAAGGCGAGGACTTCGTCGACGTCGCTGGCGTTGAGCACATCGCGACGCGACAGCCACCCCTTGCGCGCGACGCCGACGCCGAGGGCGACGTGATCGAGTCCGGCGATCGAGTGGGCGTCGGGACCGATCTCGATCCGCGCCCCGCGCTCGTGCGCCTCGCGCAGGAAGCGCCAGTCGAGGTCGAGGCGATGCGGGTCCGCGTTGAGTTCGATCGCGACGCCTACCGCGGCGGCCTTGTCGATCATCGCCGACACGTTGATCGCATACGGCTCGCGCGTGAGGAGGAGGCGACCGGTCGGGTGGCCGACGATGGTCACGTGGGGATCGTCCATCGCCTTGAGCACGCGGGCCGTCATCTGCGTCTCGTTCATCCCGAAGCGGGAGTGCACCGATGCGATCACGTAGTCGAAGCGATCGAGGATTGCGTCGTCGTAGTCGACACGTCCGCACGGGAGGATGTCGGCCTCGATCCCCTTGAGCACGCGGAAATCGGACATGGTGGCGTTGACGGCGTCGATCTCCTCGTGCTGCCGAAGGATCGCCTCGCGCGACAGTCCGCCCGCGTACGACGCCGACTGCGAATGGTCACTCACGCCCAGGTAGCGCCACCCACGAGTCCGTGCCGCCTCGGCGAGTTCCGCGATGGTCCCGGCGCCGTCCGAGTAGTGGGAGTGGCAGTGCAGCACGCCGCGGATGTCCGCCAGCTGCACGAGCGATGGGATCGCCTCGGCGTGCGCCACCTCGCCGAGCCCTTCTCGCAATTCGGGGGCGATGTACGGCAGGCCGGCGATGGCGTAGATCGCGGCCTCGTCGCCGAGGGCGATCGGGCGGCCGTCGGCGCCACGTACCGCGTCACTTCCGATCGTGATCCCGCGTGCCGCGGCGCGACGCATCACGTCGGCGGTGTGCGTCGTGCTTCCCGTGGCCCACCAGAGGGCGAGCGGAAAGCGCTCCTCGCTCACGCAGCGCAGGTCGAGGCTTGTCCCGTCGTCGTAGCGAATGGTGACGATCGGCCCTCCGCCGCCCAGCACCTCGCGCACGCCGCGGCCGTGCGCAATGGCCGACGCCACGAGCGACGGCGTGCCGCGCACGGCGGCGACGATGTCGATGTCGCCGACCGTCTCGAGGTGGCGGCGCACCGACCCGGCCACCTCGGCGCGCACTACGTCGGGGTGTGCCCGTACGGCGGCGAGAAGTCGCGCAGCATCGAGGGCGGCGTGCGGATACAGGAGGCGCGCACCGCTCCCCCGCAGGTTCGCGATGCCACGCAGCACCTTGTCGGCGGTGCGTTGACCAAAGCCCGGCAGCGAGGCGAGTCGACCGTCGCGTGCGGCTTGCTCGAGCTCGTGCAACGACTCGATGCCAAGTCCTTCGTGCAGGCGATGGATCTTGGCCGTCCCCAGTCCGGGGACACGGCGCATCTCCAACAGCCCCTCGGGGGTGTTCTCGCGCAGTTGCTCCAGGTACTGCGAGTCGCCGTGCATGGCCGCGTCACGCAGGACGTCCAGGGCCGCGGTGTCGAGGTGGGCGAGCACTCCGCCGGCGGTCTCCCCTGTGGACGGGAGGAGCGGGGTGAGGTCCTCGATGTCGAGCGCGTGCAGCGCCCGCGATGCCGGCTCGAAGGTGCGCGAGGCGAGGTGCGACTCGCCCCGCAACTCGAGCAGCGTGGCAATCTCGGCGAGGATGTGCGCGGCGTCGCGCGGTGAGAGCATGTCGCCAATATACGGCGGCGAGCGATGCCGTTCCCGCGGGCCCGCTCCCGCCGCCGCGCGCGCCAGGACCGCAGGCGCGCGCGTCAGCTGTGCGGGCGACGCCTCAGGTGGTCACGCCGGCGTAGTGTCGCAGCTGCCCCACCATCACGTGCAGCTTCTTCTCCGTCTCATCGATCTCGGCGGCCGCTTCTTCCACGTCGAGCAGGCCGGCGCGCATCGACGTCGCGACCTTGTTCAGGTAGCGAATGCTGTTGAGCACATCGTCGGTGGCGCGGCGCAGTCCGTGGAAGCGCCGCTTGTCGCTTTGCGCGCGCTGGAAGCGCAGCTCCAGCTCCGGTTGGCTGAGTTGTCGCGCGTGGGCCAGCACCTCGTCGGGAGAGCTCCCGGGAATCGCGCCGTGGTCGCGAAAGCCGTCGTCCTCCCATTCGTCGTCCTCGAACCAGAGATGGCCGACATGTTCGACGCCATCGAATTCGACGGCGACGGAGACGTTGAACCGTCGTCCTTCGATGTCGACGGTCGTCACGTGCAACTGCTCGATGGGGGGATTCATGGTCTTCGCGCTCACCTGCCCGGGGAGGACGTATCCTCGAGGAATTGCTCGATGGCGCTGAAGAGCGCATCGGGTTGCTCAACGTACGGTACATGGCCACTCCCCTCAAGGACGACGCAGCGGGCGCCCATCGCACGTGCGGCGGCGAGCGTCGAGTCGGCCGGAATGGGGTCGGCCCAGCCATGCACCATGAGTGTCGGCAGGCGAAGCGAAGGGAGCAGGGGGACGAGGTCGAAGTCTCCCAGCGATTCCCAAACTGACTGCTGCACGCGCCCCGTGACGCGGAACGGCGTGAGGTTGCGCGCGCGGCTCGGATCGGCGAAATAGCCCGCGACACTCAACTCGAACGCCCGTTGCCGGTAGGCGTCCGGGTCGGTCTCCCGCAGTCCGCTTGCCGCCAGCTCGGCGCGGAGTCGCGTGACGTCGTCGCCCGACTGCCGGCGCGCGAACTCCCCCTCGAAGGCATCACGCCATGCCCGCGACAACGGGGCTGGGTCGATCAGGACCAGGCGCGTCGGGTGCGTGAGGTCCACGCGCCGTGTGGCTTCGAGCGTGTACAGGAGGGCGAGCATGGCCCCCCACGAGTAGCCGACGAGGGTGAGGGGCTGTGCGCCGAGTTCCTGGATCACCTTGCCCAGGTCGTCCACGTGGGTGCGCCACGTGATGGGTGCGGGTGCGTCGGTGCGTGATCGACCGCCTCCGCGCTGGTCGTAGAAGAGCAGCTCGTAGCGATCGGCGAGGGTGAGCATCTGCGGGAGCAGGTACTCGTGGTGCGCCCCGGGGCCGCCGTGCAGCACCACCAGCCTGGGCGAGGACTCGGCGCCGTAGGCGCACCAGTAGAGCGGAACGTCGGTCGAGGCGGTGGCGCCGTCAGTACGCGGCGCGGGGATCGGGAGCGGCATGGTGCCAAAGCTACGGGCGGTCTCATCCCTTCGCCTCCGGGCGTCGCGGCTCAGCAGCAGCGTGCTGGCCGCCGACAGGCGCTCAGGCTATCGTGCGATATCGGAATAGGCGCGCAGGTCCCGGAGGGCGAGCGCCGTCGGAGGCGATGATGCATCAGGACCGGCACGAGCGAAGGCGGAGACGTCTGGGAGCGACGGCGGCGTGCGTGGTCGCGCTGGTCGTCCCCGTGGCGCTGGCGCAGGGGCAGGGGCGGCGCCCTCCCAAACCCCCACCGGCGCCCGCCGCCACGCTCCCCCCGGGGTGGATGGCGCGGCTCGATCCGCAGGAGGAGAAGGGCGGGCACACGCTGGGCGAGGTGAAGCTCGAGGGCGACTCGCTCGCGTTGCACGTGACGGGCGGTCCGGCGGTCACGCTCTGGAATGCCGCGTATCGAGCCGCGGGGCGCTTCATGGTGTGGGGGAGCTTCACGCAGGTGCGCGCCTCGACCCCTCCGGGAACGTACGGCCCGTTCATCGGCGGGACGTCGCTGGACGGCAAGGAGTACAACTACCTGTACTGCGCCGTGCACGGGAACGGCGCCTACTCCATCAAGCACCGTTTTGGCGGCGAGCTCCACACGCTGGTGGAGCGGCGCGTGAGCGGGGCGATCCGTCCGGCGGATGCGAGTGGCAAGGCGAGCAACGCAATCGGGTGGCTGGTCGACGACACCAACGTTGCCTGCGTGATCAACGGCACCTCGGTCTCCACCTTTCCGCGCTCGCTGCTGCTTGGGCCGGGAAAGCTCGAGTCCATCGACGGCATCGTGGGGCTGCACGTCGATCGCGACGTCGAGGTCCGCATCACCGACTTCGGGGTGAAGCACTGATCGCCCACGCCAACCATCCGTTGCGCGCGCGCGGGCTGCCGTGACTCGTCAGGCGTAGCGCGAGGCCACGCGCACCGTGCGACAGTGGACCTCGACCGTGTCGTCGATGACGCGGCCGTAGCCGCCGGCGATGGTAATGGCGACGGGGATGCCGACTTCGCGTGCGGCCTGCAGCACCATCTCGTCGCGCCGGGCGAGACCGTCGAAGGTCATCGCGAGGCGACCCAGCCGGTCGCCCTCGTGCGGGTCGGCCCCCGCGAGGTAGACGACGAGGTCGGGTGACGCTGCCGCGAGGACGCGCGGGAGGGCATCGGCCAGCAGGGACAGGTAGGCGTCGTCGCCGGTCCCGTCATCCAGTGCGATGTCGAGGTCTCCGCTCACCTTGTGGAACGGGTAGTTCTTCCCCCCGTGCATCGAGAAGGTGAAGACGCGTGCGTCGTTCGCGAAGATCGCGTGCGTCCCGTTGCCCTGGTGCACGTCGAGGTCGACGACGGCGGCGCGGCGGATTCGCCCCTCGGCCAGCACGTCGTGCAGCGCGACGGCGACGTCGTTGAAGACGCAGAACCCCTCGCCGTGCGTGGGAAAGGCGTGGTGGGTTCCCCCCGCCAGGTTCATGGCCACCCCGTGTGCCAGCGCGCCCCGCACGGCTTGGCACGTCCCCCCCACCGCACGGAGCGACCGTTCAACCAGCGCCGGCGACCACGGAAAGCCGAGTCGCCGCAGCTCCGCGTCGCCTAACGTGCCACTCGTCAGGCGCTCGATGTAGGCCGCGGCGTGCACTCGTTGCAGCTGCTCGACCGTGGCGCGCGGCGGCTCGTGCAGGTGCGTGGGGGGGACGAGCGCCTCCGCCAGGACGCGCTGGCGGAGGCGCTCGTACTTCTCGATGGGAAAGCGGTGCCCGGGCGGGAGGGGGACGACGTAGCGGGCCGACGTCCACGCGTGCAGCGCCATCCCTCGCCCTACCCCGCGCGCCGCGTCAACGTGACCTTGAGTGCGAGTCGTGCCTTGTCGCGCAGCACCACTACCTCGATTTCATCGCCCGGCGCGTGGGCGTAGAGCGCGTCGGTGTAGGTGTACAGGTCGGTCACCTCCCTCCCCCCGATGGCGATGATGATGTCCCCCGCCTTGAGGCCGGCCGACTCCGCCGGCGAACCGGGGCGCACCCCCGTCAGCCGCACACCGCGGATGTCGATCGCCGCCATGTCGGGAATCGAGCCCAGGTAGGGCTGCGGGCCGGAGCGCGTTGGCATCCCGGTCTGCGTGGCGGTCACCGGGGCGCGCACGAATGTGAGGCGCGACGGGCGGTCGCCCAGCGTGCGCACGATGCGCTCGGCGAACGCCGTCACGCGCGCCATTCCGGCGGCGTTGATGCGCTCGGCGTCGTCTGTTGCCCGGTGGTAGTCGTCGTGCAGGTCCGTGAAGAAATGCAGGACCGGGAGGTTGCGCAGGTAGAACGAGGCGTGGTCCGAGGGGCCCGAGCCGTCGCCGAGCGCGATGAGCTTGAGCGCCGGCGCCGTATTGGCATCGTTGACGATCCCGGCCATCTCCTTGGCCGTCGCCGTCCCGTAGACCATCAGCTTGTCGTCGCGCAGGCGCCCCACCATGTCGAAGTTGAGCATCGCCTGCACCGAGTCGAGCGGGAACGGGGCATGCTCGACAAACCACGCACTGCCGAGAAGCCCGAGTTCCTCCCCGCTGAAGGCGACGATGGCGATCGAGCGCGCCGTGGGGCGCGCCTTGAGCAGGCGCGCCAGCTCGAGCACCGTCGCCACGCCGGAGGCGTTGTCGTCGGCCCCGTTGCGGATGGCGTCCTTCGCCTCCGGATCGAGCGCGTTGAAGCCGCTGCGCCCCAGGTGGTCGAAGTGGGCGCCGAGCACGATCACCTGTCGGCGCAGCGCAGGGTCGCGCCCCTCGATCATCGCCACGACGTTTGCGGTCGGCATCTCCGAAGGGAGACCGGCGCGCACCGCCACGGCCGAGCGGGCGACGAACGGTTGCACGAAGCTCGTCTTGCAGCGGACGGTGCAGTTGGGAGGCGGGACGACCTTCCGCAGCCGAAGCGCAGAGAACCGTCGCGCGATGAAGTCACGTGCGCTGTCGTTGCCGGCGGTCCCGGTCCGACGCCCCTCGAGGGCGTCGCTGGCGAGGTAGCCGACATCCGCCGCCAGGCGCGCGCTGTCAGGGACGGCGGCGGCCGGGGTAGAGGCAGCCGACGGTGCGCCGCGGTGACAGGCGCCGAAGATGGTCAGGGCCAGGGCCGCGACGAGCGGCGCCGGGACGCGAAGTCCGCGGGCGCGGAGTCTGCGGACGCGGGCAGCGGCCTGGAACGAGAATGGAGGGGTGAGGCGAGACATGGAGCACCCGAAAAGGGGATGATACGGGCAAGGATATCGGGCCGCGCTGGGCGGGAACAGCAGGAGAGGGGAGGACAGTACGTGGGGCAAGCGCCGCGGGAACGCGTTTCGCAGCTGGGGATGAGAGCGTCCTATTGATCACAGGGAATCCCGTTCGTCACGCCTCCTCCGCATGTCGTCCACTCTCGAGTCGGTTCGCGCCTTCGCCCACCTGACCTGGCTGCTCTCGCATCGCCCCACGGCGGTGGACGAGCAGAAACAGACGCTGCGCGAGGCTGTCGGGGACATCCGCGGGACCGGACTCGTCCTGTCGCTGGCCGAACTCAATCGTTCGCTGGCCGCGGCCACCCAGCTGGAACCCGTGCCAGCCGAGGTGCCATGGCTGTCGGAGCTGTCGGCGCGAATGGCCGGGCATTCGGTGATGCTCTTCGACATCGCCCCGGAGGTGAAGGTGGCGGACCTGCTGGGGATCGCGCGCGTGTTGGCGTCACAGCCGGTGGCTGGCGATGAAGGGGCGAACTTCGATACGCGCTGCCGCGAGCTTCAGCTCACGACCGTCGACATCCGGATGGGGCGAGTCGGCTTCCTTCGGCGCGCGACCCCGATCTCGTCGGGGCGCGTAGGCGTGCTCGCCCCCCCGGCCCAGACCCCGCCGCTCGGGATCGGTGCGGTCCCCTCCGCGCCGGTCGCGGGCGCCGTAGGGGAGGGGCGTCGCACCCCGCCGCGCCTGGTGAAGGAGGACGCGGGCGCGTTCCCGGCCGTCGACGAGCGGCGGCGCGACAGCGAACGGCTGCGCGACGACGAAGGCGCGATGCTTGCCTCGGCGATGTCGCGCACTGCGAGCCCGCGCCTCCTCGACGTGGTCCTCCAGCACCTGGCCAGCCCGCTCGATGCCAGCTCGGCGCCGGTCGTGCTCGACGAGTACTCGCGTACCGTCGAGGACCTGGCGCGCGACGGACACTGGGAGGGAGTGGCGTTGCTGCTGCGCCGCATGGTGGCGCGCGAGGACGAGGTCACGAGCGCGGACGTGAAGCGCAGCTTCGTGATCCAGCTGCGCCGCCTCTTCAAGCCGGGGATCCTGCGCGGCGTGGCGCAGTTCGTCGCGCGCCGGCGCGAGCTTCGTGAGGAAATGGCGGCGGTCTTCGTTCGCGCTGGCGAGACCGGGGCCGAAGTGCTCGTTGAGCTGATGGTCGCCTCGAACGTGACCTCGGAACGCCGCGCCTTCCGCTCGATGGTCGCCACGTGCCCGTCGTCGACGGAGTTGCTGCGCCACCTGCTGCAGGACTCGCGCTGGTATGTCGTGCGCAACGCCGCGGAGCTGCTGGGTGAGATGGGGGCGGTGGAAGCCGACGCGGCGCTCATCGCCACGCTCAGGCACTCCGATGCGCGCGTGCGACGTGCGGCGGTGGGCGCGCTGGCGCGCCTCGGGACCGCGCGCGGCGTACACGCGGTGCAGGGGCTTCTGGGTGACAGCAACGCCGCGGTCCGGTTGCAGGCGGTGCACGGGCTCTCGTCGGCGCGCCTGTCGCGCTCGGTCCCCGCCCTGCTCGCGGCGCTGGAGCAGGAGACCGACCCCGAGCTCCAGCATGCCCTGCTGCATGCGTTAGGCGCGCACCCGACCGATGCGTCGGTGAGCGCCCTGGCCCAGGCGGCGCAGCCGGGTGGGCTCCTCACACGCAAGGCGACGCCGTATCGCGTCGCGGCCGTGCACGCACTGGGCGAGGCGGCAACGCTGACGGCGCTGTCGGTACTCCGTCGGCTGCAGGCCGACAAGGACCGCGAGGTGCGCACGGCCGCGGAGCGCGCGCTGGTGGCGCACTCGCAGGGCGTGCTTGCTCCCGCCTCGGGAGCCCGCGGCTGACGTGAAACGCGATGAGGGCGCCCCGGCTTGGGGCGCCCTCATCGCTCACGCGGGCGGCGTGCGGCGGGCCGGGTCGGTGGCGCGTTGCCCCGCCCGGCCCGCCCGGACGATCAGGGCTGACGGTCGAGGATCGTGAAGCCGTACACCATGTCGACCTTGAGCTTGGCGACCTTGTCACCGGTGCGCACGAAGGTGAGGCGCTGCCCGTCCTGGTCCCACGTGTCGTTGCCGACGTAGCGCAGCTCGGCAGGCTTCGGGTTCGGGCCCATGGCCACGGTGGCGGTCAGCTTGTTGCCGTCAGGCGCAATCTTGATGGTGAGGTCCATGCCGCGCCCCACGCCGACGTAGGTCCCCGCGAGGTCGGCCAGCGCCCCGGTGAACGGCTGTGCGGCGCGGGCCTTCTTCCCGAACACGCGATCGGCGATGGCGGCGACCACCGGGTCGGGAGGGAGCCCAGTCGAGTTGGACAGGACGACGATCACGGCGTCCTCGTCCGGGAAGTAGTCGGACGCCGAGAGGAAGCCGTTGATCCCGCCGCCGTGCTCGATCACGCGATGCCCGTTGACATCGTGCATCGTGATGCCGAGTCCGTAGCGCAGCTTGGTCCCGTCGTTGAGCGACTGCGGCGTGATCATCTCCTGGTACGACGCGGCAGGGAGGACCTTGCCGCCGTGCAGCGCGCGGTTCCACGCCAGGAGGTCGCCAGCAGACGAGCAGAGCGATCCGGCTGCGTACGGGTAGGTGTGGCGGAGGAAACCGGCCTTCTGCAACCCATTGGGGCCCATGTCGAACCCCTTCACCTTCCCCTTGATGATCGTCGACTCGGAGCAATAGTGCGAATCCTTCATCCCGACCTTGTCGAAGATGCGCTCCTTGACGAAGTCGGCGTACGACTTGCCCGACACCTTCTCGATGATGAGCCCCGCGAGGAAGAAGGCCGAGTTGTTGTAGATCTCGCGCTCGCCCGTGTCGAAGTTGAACGGCTCCTTCGAGAAGAGGGCGACGAGCGAGTCCTTTGGCAGGTCGCGCACCATGAGCGGGCCGAACTGCGGCATCTCGGTGTAGCCCTTGATTCCCGAGGTGTGGTTCAGCAGCTGACGGACGGTGATCCGGTGCCCCTGCGTGGGGTAGTCGGGGAGGTACTTCGTGAAGTCGTCGTCGAGCGAGAGCTTCCCCTCGTCGCGCAACATCAGGATAGCGGTCGAGGTGAACTGCTTGGTCACCGAGCCGATCTCATAGACGGCGCGCGGCGGCGTGGGCGTCCCCAGTTCGAGGTCGGCCGAGCCGTATCCCTTGAGGGCGAGCGTGTCGCGTCCCTTCACGACGGCGACGGACAGCCCGGCTCCCTTGCCGTCCTTCAGGAAGGCGGTGGCGATGGAGTCGATGGCCTTGGCGAGCGCGGCGCGGCGTGCGGCCTGTGCCTGCGCGGTCTTGAGGGGGAGCGTGGCGGCGAGACTAATGCCGGCAAGCACGACGCCGGCGTATCGGGCGCGAACGGAGCGAGACAGGCGAGTGGGCATGGGTGGGCGGCGAGGAGGAGTCGGGGAATTTGTATACAAAAGTGCCCCGTTTCGTACGCCGCCGCTACTCCCGAGGTTTCGCGTGGCGGAGGCCACCCAACGAAAAGGGGCGGCGCATGGCGCCGCCCCGCTGCTCCGTCCCGGCAGCGTGCTACCGCGCCGTGAAGTCAGTGGCCGCCGTGACGCTGCGGCAGGCCTCCGCCAGCAGCTCGGCCGTGCGATCGAGGTCGTCCAGCGACACCATCTCGTTGGGGGAGTGCATGTACCGGTTGGGAACCGAGACGAGCGCCGTTGCCACCCCTTCGCGGGCGAGGTGGATGAAGTCGGCATCGGTGCTCGTGTCGCGACCGGCGGCGTGCACCGAGTAGGACATCGACAGGCGCTGCGCTGCGTCGCGCAGGATGCCGTACACCACCGGCGAGTTGACCGAACCGCGCGTGAGGACCGGACCGCCGCCGAGCTTGTGCTCGCCGACTTCCTTCTTTTCAGGCCCCGGGTGGTCGGTGGCGAAGGTGACGTCGACGGCGATGGCCATCTGCGGGTTGACGCGCGCCGCCGCGACCAGGGCACCGCCGCCATGCAACCCGATCTCCTCCTGCGCCGTTGCCACGGCGACCACGCGCGCCTTCCCCGGGTTGGCCGCATAACGACGCAGCGCCTCGAGGACGACGAAGGCGCCGATGCGGTTGTCGATCGATCGAGAGGCGATGCGGTTGTTGGGGAGGTCGATCGTGCGCGAGTCGATCACGCCGGCGTCGCCGACCGCGATGAGCGCCAGCGCCTCGTCCTTCGTCGCAGCGCCGATGTCGACCCAGAGGTCGGACATCCGCGACGCCTTCTCCCGCTCGTCAGGCTTCATGAGGTGGATCGGCTTCTTCCCGACCACCCCGACGACGTCGCCGTTGCGCCCGGCGAAGCGGATGCGTTGCCCCACGAGAACCTGCGTGTCCCACCCGCCGATGGGGGCGATGTAGACAAGCCCCCCGTCATCGACCCATGTCGCGATCACCCCGATCTCGTCGATGTGGCCGGCGAGCATGACGGTCACTTCACCCCCCCCGCGCACCTCGGCCATGCTGTTCCCCATCACGTCGGCGGATGTCGTGGCGAAGGCGGAGGCCTCTTCGCGCCAGACGCGCGCGGGGGCCGCCTCGAAGCCCGACGGGCCCGGGGTGTCGAGGAGACGCTTGAGGAAGGCGACGGATTCGGCGGAGAGCATCGGTGGGGCGAGTGATGGCTGGAGTTGCGGGAAGCTACTGCGGAAAGCAAGGGCGCGGCCCTTCGCGTGGGATGCGTCGTGCGCCTCGTCGTCCTAGGGTGCCAGGACCGCTCCACGCCCGACGTCGAGCGGTGTGAAGCACCCCGGATTGAACAGCCGTGCCATGATCTCGATGCCGTCGACCAGGCGTGGCCCGGGGCGTGAGGTGAAGGCGTTGCCGTCCATGACGACAACCCGCTTCAAACGGGCCCACGCCCACTCGTCGCGTGCGAGGGTGGCTTGCGCCTCCTCGCGCCCCCTGGCGAGGGCGTAGCCGCACGGTGCAAAGACGATCACGTCGGGCGCCGCGTCTCGGACTGAGTCGGCAGAGCGGGGACGGGAGTGCTCGCCGGGGGTCGCCAGGACGTCGATCCCGCCGGCGCGGCGCACCAGGTCGGGAACCCAATGACCGGCAGCGAAGACCGGGTCGGTCCACTCGATGACGGCGACGCGCGGACGCGGAGCGCGGGCCGCCTTGAGCGTCTCGTGCACCCGGCGCATCCGCGCGCGCAGCCCGGCGACCACCTCTCGCCCCTCATCCGCGGCGCCGACCACGCGGGCCAGCGCTTCGATCGAGGCCAGGACCTCCTCCAGCGTGGACGCGGCGAGCGAGACGACCTGGGCGGGCGGGGAGAGGGACGTCGCGACGCGATGCACCTCGCCCTCGGAGACGGCGCACACGTCGCAGAGTCCCTGCGTCACGATGAGCGAGGGGCGAAGGCGGCGCAGGGTCGCCTCGTCGAGGGTGAACAGGGCGTTGCCGCTGGCGGTGGCCTCATGCACCTGCCGGTCGATGTCGGCGGCCCCGCCCGTGGCATCGACGCAACTCGACGTGACCCTCGGCAGGTGCACGGCAGCGGCCGGGGCATCGCACGCGTGCGTGACGCCCACGACACGCCCCCACACGCCGACGGCGGCGAGGATCTCCGTGGCGGCCGGGAGGAGCGACACGATCGGGGCGTCGCGGCCGGTGATCGCCGCCGTCACCGCCCCATCCCTCGGATCACTCACGCGCCGCCGGGAAGGCGAGCAGGGTGAGGACGAGGTAAATGAGCCCGAGCAGGTACCAGCGCGAGTTCCCGGTGAGCAGCCAGATCACCCCGCCCATGAGCGGGACCGCCTCGCCGGACGCCCACCCGATCAACGACAGCGTGCGGACCTGTTGCGGCCGGCGGGCATTGCGGAGGGCCAGGAAGAGGACGAGACAGGCCGCCATCGATGCCCCCCACACCGCGCGTGCCGCCCAGAGCAGCGTGTTCAGCCCCGCCGGGTCGAAGGCGGGGGGGGAGCCGCGCCGGATGAACCAGACAACGCCGCCGAAGACGAGGACGCCGGTCAGCATGGCGAGGCGGATGATCAACATCGGGTTCATGACGGAGCTCCGGACGGTCGGTGCAGCTGACGGGTGAGAAGGGCACTCGCTGGTGCGGGAAACCTATCCTGATGCCGGTCAGTCGTGCACGGTCGCGCCGCCCTCGCGGCGATAGACCGCCTTGCCGGCGACCCACGTCGAGAGGACGTTGGTCTTCAGCACCAACTCGGCCGGGACCTGCATGATGTCCTGGTCGAGCACGACGAAGTCCGCGTACTTGCCGGCTTCGAGCGACCCCACCTCCTTCTCCATGAAGGCGGCCCACGCCGCCCACATCGTCATCGACTTGAGCGCCTCGTCGCGCGTCATGCGCTGCTCGGGATACCACCCGCCGGCCGGCCAGTTGTTGTCGTCCTGGCGCGAGATGGCGGCATGGAACGAGAGCAGCGGGTTGGTCTTCTCCACCGGGAGGTCGCTCCCGTTGGGGATGATGACCCCCGAGTTGAGGAGGGAGCGCCACGCGTACGCGCCGAGGAGGCGCTGCGGCCCGAGGCGGTTGCCGGCCCAGTACATGTCGCTGGTCTGGTGCGACGCCTGCATGGACGGAATCACTCCTAACTGGGCGAAGCGAGGGATGTCCTCGGGGTGAATGATCTGCGCGTGCTCGATGCGGAACCGATGGTCCGGCGACGGGGCGT
This sequence comes from Gemmatimonadaceae bacterium, assembly GCA_046327755.1. Taxonomy (GTDB): domain Bacteria; phylum Gemmatimonadota; class Gemmatimonadetes; order Gemmatimonadales; family Gemmatimonadaceae; genus SCN-70-22. The sequence goes on along the minus strand of JAXLXW010000002.1, from coordinate 482,941 downwards.
CCTTCAGTGCCGCCTCGAATTCGTCCAGGACCACGCGGTTGGCGCGGTCGCCGATGGCGTGCACGTTGAGCTGGAAGCCGCGCCGCAGCGCCTCCGCCCCCACGCGGCGCACCGCCCCCGCGGGGACGAGGGTGAGGCCGGTGGTCCTGGCATCGTCGCTGTAGGGTTCGAGGAGCGACGCCCCGCGCGAGCCTAACGCGCCGTCGGCCACCATCTTGATCGACTTGATCCACAGGTGGCCATCGTACAGGGCGGACTGCGGCCCGCGCCCGAAGTAGTGGGCCAGGTTGGCCGAGTCGCCGGCGATCATCACGTAGTTGCGAACGGAGAGCTTTCCCTCCTTCGCCAGCTCCTCGAGGACATCGATCGATTCCTTCCCCACGCCGGCATCCTCGACGCTCGTCAGCCCCCAGCGGTTCATCTCCTGCGCGGCCGCGATGGCGGCGGCGCGCAGCTCATCGTGCGTCGGGGGCGGGATCACCTTCTCGGCGATCGCCATGGCGCCATCGACCAGGACCCCGGTCGGGACCCCGGTCGCGGTGCGCTCGATGTGTCCGCCGAATGGATCCTTGGTCGCCGGCGTGAGCCCTGCCGCCTTGATTGCGGCTGCGTTGAGCAGCGCCGCGTGCCCATCCACGCGCTGGAGGAAGACCGGGTGGTTGGGGACCGCGGCGCTCAGCTTCTCGTGCGTCGGGAATCGCGTGTCGGGCCAATCGTTCTGGTCCCAGGCCACTCCCGTGATCCAGCGCCCGGGCGGCGTGGTCCTGGCGCGTTCGGCCACGCGCGCGATGACCTCGTCGTACGAGGTGGTCCCGCGCAGGTCGACCGTGGCCAGCGCCTGTCCCAACCCCATCATGTGCACGTGGGCGTCGATCATCCCCGGGATCACGGTCTTCCCGCCGAGGTCGACGACCTGGGTCGCGCTCCCCTTCATCGCGGTGATGAGTCGCGAGGGGCCGGTGGCGACGATGCGCCCGCCGCGAATCGCCATCGCGTCGACCACCGGGCGGTTCTGGTCCACCGTGTAGATGCGGGCGTTGGTGACGATCAGGTCGGGGGCCTGTGCTCCGCCAGTTGCAAGCGGGAGGGCAAGCGCGGACGCGAGGGCCAGCACAGAGGCAAGGCGAGGACGAGTCATCATGGCCGGTCGTGGGAGGCGGAAGCGATGGGCGGAATCTGAGGGGGCGGGACGCAGCCGGGGAGGGCCGCACCCCTTTTCCCGGTGGCGCGACCCTCCCCGACGACCGTCCGCTCCACTCCCGATGGTCTAGTGCGCTTCCTTGGGCTGCAGCGCGGTGGGGCGGCGCGGCCCGCGCCAGCGGCGCCACGCCAGCGCGGCGATCCCAGCCAGCAGCGCGACGGGGACGACGGTCCCTAACGAGGCGATGAAGGCGGCCACGAAGTGCACGAAGTTGCGCCACGCGTCGCGGAACGCCTCCGCGATCACGTTCTCCCCCGGGGTGCCGGGGACGACGAGCGGGACGCGCTCGTGCACCGTGACGGTGAGCGTGCTGGTGGCCACGCGCGACTTGAGGTAGCGCAGGCGTCCCTCGAACCGCTCGATCTCCTCGCGCACGCGCGCCAGCTCGCGCTCGACGTTGAGGACGTCCTCGAGCTTGCCGGTGCGCGTGGCGAGGAGCGTGATGAGGCGTTCCTCGAGGCGGTGGGCGTTGGCCGTGCGTGCCGTGAGGTCCACGAATTCCTCGCCGACGTCCTCCGCGTTGGACGAGACGTTCTCCACCTTGCCGATGGGGCGCAGGCCGGCCAGCGCCTCGTCGTAGCGCGCCGCGGGGACCTTGAGCTCGATGGTCGCGCTGCGCACGTCGTGCTCGCCCCCCGACATTGCCGTGTTCCCGACCCACCCTCCCAGCGCGGCGGCGATGCGTTGCACCGCGGCCACCGCGACCTCGAGCGAGTCCACTTCGACCGAGGCGTTGCCGGTACGGATGATCATCGACGTCATCGTCGTCCCGCTCCCCTGGGTGGCGGCAGCTGCAGCGCTCGTCGTGGCGCGATCCGCGCCGGACGACGACGAGGCTCCCGCCTCCGCGGAGGCGACCTTGGCGAAGTTCGAGCGCTCGGCGATGGCCGCGGGGGCGGCGAGCATGTCCGCCGCCGGCTGCGGAGCGGCAGCGGCTGGTGAGACTGACACCGAGTCGGTCGCCTCCTCCCGGCGCGAGGTCATGGCGTCGCCGCACGCGACCGTGACCGCTGCGACGGCGAGGGCGACGATGGCGAGGGCCGGACGCGGGCGGCCGGTGCGACGCGTCGGGAGCGAGCGAGTGGTGCGGGGCATGGGACGTCTCCGAGAGATGTGACGGGGGGCCGCGGGATATCCCTCCAACCGGGATGCGCTGCGGGTCCAACTGACAGGGAGACGTCGCCGACGCGCGAACTTGCACACGTCCTGGCTCGGTTAGCTTATCGGGACTCTTTCCCGTCGACATGCGCCCAGGATCGCGCCAACTGCAGCCCCGTAGGTCCCCGCTGGTTCGTCCCGCCATCCTCGCGGCCCTCGCGGCCTTCGCGGCCCTCGCGACCGCCACCCCGCTCGCGGCCCAGCGCGCCGGGAGCGTTGCCGCCCCCGTCTCGGCCCCGGTCTCGGACCTGCGCTACGAGGTCACCTTCACGAAGGCGACGGCGGCCGAGCGCCTCATCAAGGTGACGACCCGCTTCGGCGTGAGCGGGCGCGATCCCGTCCTCCTGTCGCTCCCGGCGTGGACGCCGGGTGCGTACGAGCTGTCGTTCTTCGCCCGCAACGTCGTGAACTTCGCCGCCACCAGCGACGGCAAGGCGTTGACGTGGGACAAGCTCGACTACGACACGTGGCGCATTGCAACTGGCGGAGCGAAGTCGGTCACCGTGACGTTCGACTACCGCGCCGACTCGCTCGACAACGCGATGGCGTGGGCGCGCGAAAACTTCGCCTTCTTCAACGGGACCAACCTCTTCCTCTATCCCGAGGGACGCGACGCAGCGTTCGGTGCCAACGTCACGATCAGCACCGAGCCCACCTGGCAGGTGACGACGGGCATGGCGTCGACGGGGGCCCGCACCTACAGCGCACGCAACTACCACGACCTGGTCGACATGCCGTTCTTCGTGGGCGCGTTCGATGTCGACTCGCAACTCGTGCGGGAGAAGTGGGTGCGCGTGGCGACGTACCCGTCCTCCGCACTCGCCGGCGAGGCGCGCCGCACGTTCTGGGAGCAGGTGCAACGCTTCCTCCCCCCGATGATCGACGTGGTGGGCGAGGCGCCGTACGACACCTACAGCATCCTGGCCGTCTTCGACTCGTCCTCGATGGGCGGGAGCGCGCTGGAGCACGCGAACTCGCACCTCGGGATCTACACCCCGTTCATCATCGGGAACACCGCGCTCCCGTCGATCACCGCGCACGAGATCTTCCACCTGTGGAACGTGAAGCGGATGCGCCCGGCGGACATGGTGCCGTATCGGTACGACCGTGCGCAGCCGACCCCGTGGCTGTGGGTGAGCGAGGGGATCACGGACTACTACGCCGACCTCGCGCTCGTGCGCGGCGGCGTGGTGGATTCGAGCGAGTTCCTCCACATGACGACCGCGAAGGTCGACGAGGTGGCGTCGGCCCCGGCGGTCGCCCTCGAGGATGCCTCGCTCTCGACGTGGATCCACCCGACCGATGGCAGCGGTTACCTCTACTACCCGAAGGGATCGCTCGCCGGCCTTCTCCTCGACATCTACATCCGCGATGCCAGCGACAACGCCGCTGGGCTGGATGCGGTGATGCGCGAGGTCTACCAGAAGAGCTACTCCGCGGGGCGTGGCTTCACGCCGCAGGATTGGTGGGGGGCCGTGCAACGCGCCGCCAAGGGGAAGTCCTTCACCGACTTCAACGCGAAGTACATCGACGGCCGCGAGCCGTTCCCCTGGGCGTCCGCCTTGCCGCTGGCGGGGCTCAAGCTCAAGTCGGACACGCTGCGCGAGCCGCGACTCGGCGTCTTCACGGCGATGGACTCCACCAGCACGGCGGTGCTCGTCACCGATGTCGAGACGGGAGGCGCGGCCGATGTCGCGGGGGTGAAGCGCGGCGACGAGTTGATCAGCGTCGGCGATATCCCGGTGGCCGAGGGCTTCGGGACGCGATTCCGCACCCGCTATGGCCGCGCCGAGGGGCAGCAGGTCCCGCTCAAGGTGCGCCGGGGTGGCAAGGAGGTGACGCTGACGATGGTGGTGCGCATGTCGATCCAGACGCAGCAGCGCATCATCATCGACCCGGCGGCCTCGCCGAAGGCCCGTCGCGTGCGCCGCGGGATCCTGACCGGCAAGGTCGACGTCACTGCGAGTCCCTGACGCTCGGGCCCTACACGCCAACAGTGACGACGGGGCAGCCGAGAGGCTGCCCCGTCGTCATGCGCGTAACGCCGCGGCTGGCTACGACGTGACCTTGTCGCCCACGTACTTGCCGATCCATCCCAGCACCTCCTGGTACCAGAGGCGCGAGTTCTGGGGCTTGAGGATCCAGTGCCCTTCGTCGGGATAGATCACGAAGCGCGACGGCACGCCCTGTCGCTGCAACGCGGTGAAGAGCGAGACCCCCTCGTAGTACGGGACGCGGAAGTCCTGCTCGCCGTGCAGCACGAGCATCGGCGTCTTCATGTTGCCGGCCGACAGGTGCGGCGACCAGCGACGGTACTGCTCGTCCATCGCCTTCTGCTGCCAGAACGGGGCGCCGAATTCCCACTCCGTGAACCAGATCTCCTCCGTGGCGCCGTACATGTTCTCCAGGTTGAAGATCCCGGCGTGTGAGACCAGCGCCTTGAAGCGGTCGGTGTGCCCGGCCATCCAGTTGACCATGTAGCCGCCGAACGAGCCACCGGCAGCCGCAACGCGGGCCCCGTCCATCCAGGGGTTCTTCGCGAGGGCGGCGTCGAGCCCCTTCATGAGGTCCTCGTACACCTTGCCGCCCCAGTCCTTCGTGACGCCGTCGGTGAAGGCCTGCCCGTAGCCGGTGGAGCCGCGCGGGTTGATGGCCACGACCGCCGCTCCGATGGAGGCAAACAACTGGAAGCTCCAACGTCCGCCCCAGTTGTCGAGCCACGCCCCCTGCGGCCCGCCGTGGATGAGGAAGACGACGGGATACTTCTTCGACGGGTCGAAGTTGGGCGGCTTGACGATGAAGCCGTGCACCGAATCGCCGTGCGCCCCGGCGAACCAGAAGTCCTCCGCGGGGTTGAGCGAGAAGGCGGTCAGCGCCGCGTCGTTCTCGTGCGTGAGCTGCCGCTCGCGCCCGACCGGCTCCTTCGTCGGGATGTCCGTGCGCACCCAGACTTCGGCAGGGTGATCGACCGCGTCGCGGAGCCAGGCCAGCGTGCGCCCGTCGCGCGATGCCGTGAAGGCGGTGTTGTTGTTCGCCGAGACCTCGGCGACCGGCGCGCCGGCTGCGGTCCCCGTTGCGGTGAGCGGGATGCGGAACAGCCGGTCGCGCCCGCGGTCCCCCGTGCCGACGAAGAGGGTGCGACTATCGGGGGCGAAGAAGTACGACTCGGCGTTGCGGTCCCAGGCGGGGACGAGCTCGCGCGTGCTGCGCGACGTGCGATCGTAGAACATCAGGCGCCAGCGGTCGGCTTCGAAGCCGGCGCGCGCCTGCGAGGCGAAGGCGATGAAGCGCCCGTCCGGCGAATACACCGGGTTCTGGTCCGCCCCCTTGCTGCTGGCGGTGATGACCGTGGGGGCGCCGCCGGCGACGGGGACGGTGTAGACGTTCACGTCGGTCGACCACGCCTCCTCGCGCCCAGCGTCCTTCGCCGTGTAGGCGATCTCATGGCCGTCCGGGGCGAACGCGTAGCCCTCGCTCCCCCCAAAGGGCGGCAGCGGTACGTCGTAGCGGGCGCCGGCGGTGAGGTCGCGCATCCCGCTCCCATCCGTGGCGACGATGAAGAGGTGCGAACGCGTCCCGTCGCCCCACGAACTCCAGTGGCGATACATCAGCGACTCCGTCACGCGCGCCTTGACCTTGTTGGCCGCCTGCGCCCGGTCGTGCGCTGCGTTGCACGCGTTGTCGGAGCACTCCGGATACACGGTCGTGGTGAAGGCGATGTAGTCCCCCGTGGGCGACCAGACCGGTCCGCTGGCGCCGCCGTTCAGGTTGGTGAGCTGGCGTGGTGAGGAGCCATCGGCGTCGGAGAGCCAGAGCTGTCCCTGCGCGATGTAGGCCACCTGCTTTCCGTCCGGTGACCAGCGGGCCTCGGTCGCCGGCAGGGTATCGTTGGGCCACCGTCGCGTCGCACCGCCGGCGAGCGTGATCATCCAGGTCGACGGGACACGCCGGTTGGCCTCGACGTCGGTGACGCGCACCGTGTATAGCAGGCGCGCGCCATCCGGCGAGAGCTGCGGGTCGGCGACCGCACGCAGTCGCGCCACGTCGTCCCAGGTGATGGCGCGCCGCGCCGGCACAAGCTCCTGTCCCTGCATCGTCGCAACGGACAACGTCAGCACGGACAACACGACGGCTGGAACGAGGGGAATCACTCGAAGACGCATGGTCGTTGCTCGTTCAGGGGCGCGTCGGCTGCGCGCGCCGGGCGGGGGAATGCTGCAGGGGAGCCACGTGGGGATCGAGCGGCCGGGTGATGGAGGGCGGCCGCGCGAGGGCGCGGGCGGGAGCGCCGACGGGTTGGCGGTGTCGTCGATCCCTCGGTCCGCGCCTCACATCTTCATGCAGGACGATGGTCGCTGGTATCGGGGAGCGGGGCGAGAACCGTCGGACTTGTACCATTCCACCTTTGTCGCGTCGCGCGGTGGCGCGCCACGGGACGGCGTGCGCATGAGCGCCTCGATCTCGTCGACTTCGCGGGGGAGGCCGCACGACACCCACTCCACGCCCTGGTCGGTGACGATGTAGTCATCCTCGATGCGAACCCCGATGTCGGCGTACTTCTTCACGGTCGCGCCGATCCGCGCGGCCAACTGTGCATTGCGGGGCGTGCGGGGCAGGATGTCGAGCAGGTTGCCGCGCACGTAGATCCCAGGCTCGATGGTGAACGCGCTCCCGGGGGCGATCGTCCCGGTGTAGTAGAACTGCTCGGGGTCGTGCACTTCCAACCCGATCCCGTGTCCCAGCCCGTGCATGTAGTACAGCTGCACCTGCGAGCATTGCCGCGGCGTCGCGCCGTCGGTGCAGTCGTAGGTCGCGGTGGGCGACTCGATGAGGCCGAGCTTGGCGAGCCCGTTGGCGATGACGGTACGCGCCGAGTCGTTCATCTGGCGAGCCGGCGTCCCGGGGCGAGCGTTGCGCTCGGCGGCGCCCTGCGCGTCGCGCACCACCTGGTACACCGCGCGCTGTTCAGCCGTGAACGTGCCGCTCACGGGGAAGGAGCGCGTGATGTCGGCGGCGTAACCCTGGTAGGTGGCGGCGACGTCCATCACGACGATGTCGCCCGCCTTCACGAAGCGATCGTCCTTGTTGTAGTGCAGCGTCGTCGAGTTCTCGCCGGAGCCCACGATCGACGCGTACGCCGGTCGGTCGGCGCCGTTGCGCCGGAACATGTACTCGACCAGCGCCTGGATCTCGAACTCGTTCATGCCCGGTTCGATCGCCAGCATCGCCTCGCGATGTGCGTCCATCGAGATCGCGATCGCCTTGCGGAGGATCTCCAGCTCTCCCTCGCTCTTGGTCGCGCGGAGGCGCGCCACCTGCTGGTTCGCGCCAGCAATCACGAGTTGGGGGTAACGGCGTCGCAACTGGTCGACGAACCGGTCGTCGCCATTCAGCGTGTCGCCGGACTCGGCGATGTCGGCGAGCATGCGAAGGTTCGACTCGCCCTGGAGGAGTGTGTCGAGCGCCGGCTCGAACTCGCCCGACAGCCGCGTCGCGATCCCGGTCATCTCGGCGGCCGCGGCGGCACCGTTGCGCCTCCCGCTCCACACCTCCTGGGCCGGGTTCTTTCCCTGCACGAAGAGCGTCCACCGGGCATCGCTCCCCTTCTTCTTCAGGACGAGCGTAGCGTCGGCTTCGCGATACCCCGTGAGATACAGAAAGCCCGGTGACTGGAAGAACGACATGTAGTCCTGCACTGGCGACACCGCCCCCCTGGCGACGAAGACGCCGTCTCCCAACTGCTCGGCGAGCGCGGCGCGTCGCTGCGCGTACTCGGTAAGCGGGACCTGTGCGCCGAGCCGAGCGTCGCGGCCGATCGGTGCGACGGCGATGGCGGCCGCGACGGCCAGGGCTGGGAGGGCGCAGGCGCCGGCGAGCGTGGCGGCGCGTGTGCGGAGGGCGGGGGTGATGAACATCCGGACCCGGGAGGAGGGGGAGGGGCGGGGGAGCGAACGGGCGGCAACGAATCGCTGCCGCCCGTGAAGAAACCACGTTCTCGGCTACACCGGAATAGCCGCTCCGGTTCGCCGGCTGCGCCGGCAGAGCCGGCTGAGCTGTCCCTACTTGAGGACCGCCTTGGCGATGGTCTGCAGCTGCATGTTGGACGTCCCCTCGTAGATCGTCCCGATCTTGGCGTCGCGGTAGAACTTCTCGACCGGGTAGTCCTTGGTGTAGCCGTAGCCGCCCAGGAGCTCGACGCAGAGCGATGTGGTGCGCTCGCAGACCTGAGACGAGAAGAGCTTGGCCATGGCCCCCTCCCGCGCGATGTCCTGGCCGGCGTCCTTGAGGCGTGCCGCATTGTACACCATCAGGCGCGCCGCCTCGACCTCCGTGGCCGCCTGCGCCACCTGGAACTGGATCCCCTGGAACTCGGCGAGCGCCTTGCCGAACTGGCGGCGCTCCTTGAGGTAAGCCGTCGCCACGCCTAACGCGCCCTGCGCCACGCCGATCATCTGCGCCCCAATGCCAATGCGCCCCACGTTGAGCGTGTCGATGGCGATCTTGTATCCCTGCCCCACGGTGCCCAGTACGTTGGCGCTTGGCACGCGGCAGTTGTCGAGGAGCAGCTCCACGGTGCTGGAGGCGCGGATCCCGAGCTTGTCTTCCTTCTTGCCGACGGCAAAGCCGGGGAAGTCGCGCTCCACGATGAAGGCGGTGATTCCCTTGTAGCCGGCGGTGGGGTTGGCGTTGGCGAAGACGATGTACACGCCAGCTTCGGCGCCGTTGGTGATCCAGAGCTTGCGCCCGTTGAGGATCCAGTCGTCGCCGTCACGCTCGGCGCGCGTGGCGAGTGCGAAGGCGTCGGAGCCGGAGCCGGCCTCGGAGAGCGCGTACGACCCCACGGTGTTGCTGGTGAGCTTCGTGAGGTACGTCGCCTTCTGGGCGTCGGTGGCGTACGTGCGCAGCGGGTACTCGACGAGCGTGTTCTGCACGTCGACGAGGATGGCGGCCGACGCGTCGACCTTGCTGAGCTCTTCGACGGCGAGCGCGACCATCATCAACGAACCGCCGGCGCCGCCGTGCGCCTCGTCGACCTCGATCCCCATGAGCCCGAGCTCGAAGACCTTGGCGATGACGGAAGGGTCGACCTTGCCGTTGCGCTCCATCTCGCTGACGAGCGGGCGGACCTCGTCGTTGGCGAAGGCGGCGACGGCGTCGCGAAAGAGGAGTTCGTCCTCGGAGAACGTCGTGAGCGGGGCGGTCATGGGCGTGTGGAGTCGGAGGGCACGTCGCGCGGCGCACGTGGGGCCGCGGCCGGCGCGACGCCGGATAATGTACTGTGCGCGGCGGTGGGGCGGCGCTGCGGCACCCCGACGTCCGGGGCAGCATCGAAATGACGACGGGCGCCCCCAGGGGAGCGCCCGTCGCGTCGATCGTGGTCGGGCCGCCGGCGGCGTCCGGCGAGCGGCTCAGGTGCTGAACTCGCCGGTCGCCGCCCCGGGAAGGTGGGCGCCCGCCGGTTCCACCCACTCCGCCTCCTCCTCGATGATGTTGCGCACTCGCCATTTCTCCAGCGCCAGGTACAGCGTGGGGAGGACGAAGAGCGTGAGGATGGTGCTGGTGATGAGCCCCCCGATCACGACACTGGCCAGCGGACGCTGCACCTCGCTCCCCGGGCTGTGCGACAGCGCCATCGGGACGAAGCCGAGCGAGGCGACGAGCGCCGTCATGAGCACCGGGCGCAAACGATCGGCAGCGCCTCGCCGCACGGCGAGGTCGAGCGGGAGCCCGCCGGCACGCAGCGAATTCATGTGCGTGACGAGCACCACGCCGTTGAGCACCGCGATGCCGAAGAGGGCGATGAAGCCGATGCTCGCCGACAGGTTGAGGTTGAGCCCGCGCATCCAGAGCACCGCGATCCCGCCGACGAGCGCGAACGGGACGTTGGTGAGGACGAGCATCGACTGCGTGATGGACCGGAAGGACGCGAACAGCAGGAGGTAGATGAGGAGGAGCGCGGCCGGGACGACGATCGCCAGGCGCCCCATGGCACGCTGCTGGTTCTCGTACTGCCCGCCCCACTCGAGGAAGGTCCCCGGCGGGAGTTGCACCTCGCGGGCGATCCGGTCGCGCACCTCTTGCACGAACGATCCCAGGTCACGCCCGCGCACGTTGCTCAGCACCAGCGCGCGGCGCTGGCCGTCCTCGTGGCCGATGAGCTCGGGGCCGGTGGTGGAGACGAGGTCGGCCACCGCGGTCAGCGGGACCATGGCACCTGACGGGGTGCGGATCGTGAGCTGCGCGAGCGCGGCAATGTCGTTCCGCTGCACGTCAGGGTAGCGCACCACCAGCCCGATGCGCCGCGGCCCGTCCACCAACTCGCTCGCCACCTGCGAGCCCATTGCCAACTCCACCGGGCGCTGCACGTCGGCCACCGACAGCCCGTACTGCGCCAGCGCGTCGCGCTTGATCCGGATCGCGATCTGCCCCGACCCTTCGCTCACTTCGACCGCCGCATCGGCGCTCCCCGGCACCGTGCCGATGATGCGCAGCATCTGGTCGGCGAGCTCCTGGTTCCGCTCGATGTTGTTGGACACGACCTTGATCCCGAGGTCGGTCTTGATCCCGCTCTCGGCTTCGTCGAGGCGCATCGCCAGCGGCTGCGTGAACGAGATCTCCAGGCCGGGAATCACGGCAAGCGCGGAGTCGAGCGCCGTCACGAGCTCCTCCGGCGTCTCCCCGCTCTTCCACTCGTCCTGCGGCTTGAGGATGACGTACATGTCGCCCTCGAAGAGCCCCATCGCCTCGGTGGCGAGGTCCGGCCGCCCTTCCTTGGTCACCACCGTCACGACCTCGGGGAACGACTTCACGATCCGCTCCGCCTGCTGCGACAGCTTGGTGGCCTCGTTGAGCGAGATCGACGGGAGGCGGCGCGTGGTGATGAGGATCGACCCTTCGTTCAGCTTGGGCATGAACTCCGTCCCGATCCACCCTAACGACGCCACGGCCACCGCCACGAGCGCCACCGACACGCCGACGATCTTCACGCCGCGCGCCAGGATCCACTCCAGCGCCCGCTCGTAGCGACGGTTCAACCCCTCGAAGAACGGGCTGGGCTTCTCCGCGTGATGGTGCAGCAGCCACCCACTGATCGACGGGACGTACGTCAGCGCCAGCAGGAGCGAGCCAAGGACCGCCGTCACGACGGTGAAGGCCATCGGCTTGAACATGCGCCCTTCCATCCCGTCCAGCGTGAAGATCGGGATGTACACCGCGACGATGATCGCGATGCCGAACAGGATCGGGCGCCCCACCTCGACGGCGGCGGATCGGAAGAGCGAGAACCGTTCGCTCTCCCGCCCGTGCTCGAGCCGCCGCACGAAGTTCTCGACCATCACCACCGACGCATCGACGATGAGGCCGAAGTCGAGCGCGCCAAGGCTCATCAGGTTCGCCGAGTAGCCGAAGAAGTACATCCCGCCAAAGGCGATCAGCATGGAGAGCGGGATGACCGACGCCACGATCAGCGAGGCGCGCACGTTGCGCAGGAAGAGGAACAGGACCGCGATGACCAGCAACCCGCCTTCGATCAGGTTCTTCGTGAGCGTGTGCGTCGTGCGGCTCACGAGATCCGTCTGGTCGTAGAACGGGACGATCTCGACGTTGGCCGGGATCGCGGCGCGGATCTCGTCCATCCGCTCGCGCACGGCCTTGATCACGCGACGGGAATCGGCCCCCTTGAGCTTGAGCACCATCCCGCTGACGACTTCGTGCTTTCCGTCCTTGGTCACCGCCCCCTGCCGCGGGAGCGCCCCGGTCTTCACCGTCCCCACGTCCCCGATGCGCACCGGCATCCCGTTCACCGAGGAAATCACGATCTGCTCGATGTCGCGCGCGCGCTCGACGCGCCCCAGCCCGCGCAGCGTGAATCGCTCGCCGCCGGTCTCGAGGTACGATCCGCCGAACGACATGTTGTTGTCGGCCAGCGCGCGGTGCACATCCTCGATCGTCAGGCGCCGCGCCGTGAGGCGCGTGGGATCCACCTCGACTTGCACCTGCTCGGTGAAGCCGCCCCACGTGTTGACCTCGGACACCCCCGGCACCGTGCGCAGCCGCGGTCGGATGGTGTACTCCTGCAGCGTCTTGAGTTCGGTGAGTGACAGCGAGTCGCTGGTGAGCACGTACTGGTACAGCTCGCCCATCGGCGTCGAGACCGGTCCGAGCGTCGGTTCCACCCCGGCCGGCATTGCCCCCTTCGCGTCGTTCAGGCGCTGCTGCACCAGCGTCCGCGCGAAGTAGATGTCCATCTTGTCGGGGAAGGGGACCGTGATGAGCGACAGCCCGAACTTCGACACCGAACGCACCTGGTCCGCCCCCTGGATCCCCATCAACGAGGACTCCAGCGGGTAGGTGACCAGGCGCTCCACGTCCTCCGGCGCCATTCCCGGCGCGACGGTGATCACCTCGACGCGCGTTCCCGTGAGGTCCGGGAAGGCATCGAACGGGACGCGCATCAGCGAGAACAGCCCCAGCCCGACGATCGTCAGGATGCCGCCGATGACAAACAACCGGTTGCGTAACGAGAACTCGATCAGCCGCTGCATGGATCAGCCCCCGCGCCGCTTGAGGATCTCGGCCTTCGCCACCGACGCGCCGCCCACGATCACCACCGTCCCGGTGTCGATGCCGCTCAACACTTCCGCCGTGGTGGCGGTGCGGCGCCCGATACGCACTCGCACCGCCTCCAGGTGCATCCCGTCACCGCGCGGCTCCGAGACCACCACCACGGTGTCGCCGTCGAACGCCTGCACCGCCGCCGACGGAATGACCGGGACCACCTTCCCGGCGGCTCCCGACAGCTCGGCGTTCGCGAACATCTCCGGCTTGAGGATGCCGCGCGTGTCCTTCACGGCCGCGTGCACCTCGATGGTCCGCGTGAGGGTGTCGATCGCCGGGAAGACGCGCGTCACCGTGGCGTCGAAGCGCTCGGCGGGCGCGGCGGTCACCGTGAAGCTCACCGGTGCCCCGATGCGTGCGGCCGCCGAGGCCGCATCCGGCACCTGCAACACCAGCGTCAGCGCCGACGTGCGGCTGACGGTCACCAGCGGCGCGCCGACCAGCACCACGTTCCCCGGCTGCACCTCGCGCGACGTCACCAGCCCATCCAGCGGGGCGCGCACCAGCACCCAGTGCGCGTCCATCCCCGGCTGCTCCGGGCCGTCGCCTAACAGGTGCTCGAGGAACTCCTCGGCGCGGACCAGTTCCGCCGCGGCGCTCTCGCGTGTCGCCTGCGCGTCGGTGAGCAGCCCGCGCAGCTTCTCCAGCTCCGCCAGCGCAATGGCCTTGAGCCCGTAGAGCCGCTCCCCGCGGTCTGCGGCGCTCTGCGCCACGCGCAGGTCCGACTCGGCACGCGTGAGGTCGGCCTTGGCGCGCGACAGCGCCGCGCGCGCATCCATCATCTCGTGCGAGTGGATCGCGACGAGGATCTGCCCCTTCTGCACGCGATCGCCCGGCATCACGAACACTTTCACGATGCGCCCTTCGACGATCGAGCCGATCGGTTCCGTTGCCCCCTGGTCGAGCGTGAGCCGCCCCGGCGCGCGCCACGCGTCGCGCCATGGCGCGCTCGAGACCCGTGTCGTGGTGAAGCCGGCGATCTTCACCGACTCGGCGGTGAGCAACGCCGTATCCGCCGGGGGCGGCGCTTCTGCCGTCGCGGGAATGCTCGCCCCTTCGCTCGACTTGGAGCAGCCGATCGCGGCCGCGAGGAGGGCCAACGAAGCAACACGGGCACGCATCACGGAATCTCCAGGAGCGGCGCCCCAAGGGCGCGATTGAGCTCGAGCTGGGCGAGGTTCACGTCCACCGTCCAGCGCAGCGCCGCGGCGCGCGACTCGGCGCGCGCCCGCTGGGCCTCGATCAGTTCCATCAACGAGATGGCGCCCTCGCGGTACGCCCCCTCGGCGATCTGTGCGACTTCTGCCGCGCGCGCATCGACCCCCGCCGCGCCCGCCGCCAGCGCTTCACGCATCGCGTGCATCCCCTGCAACGCCGCCGCCACCTCGCCACGCACGCGAAGTTCGGCGTCGCGCAGTTCGGCCCGCGCGATCAGCGCCTCGCCGTGCGTGCGCTCGCGCAGTCCTTCGTTGCGGCTGAACAGCGGGAGCGGGACGATGACCCCCAACACGCTCGTGTTGTAGCCCGACGTCTGCTTGTAGCCCGTCACGAGCTGCAGGTCGCTCACGACCCCCCGACGCTCCGCCGTCGCTCGATGCGACGCTTCCTCTGCCGCATGACGGAACGCCGCCAGGTCCGGGCGCTGCGACAGCGCGCGCGCGACCGCCGTCGCCTCGTCCGGCACCGGCGTGGCCGCGCTCGTCGACGCCAACCGTGCCAGCGCCGGCAACGAGTCCACGGACACGCCTAGCAGCCGCGCCAGGTCGCCGCGCGAGCGCGCCGCCTCGGTTCGCGCCGTGGCTTCGGTCATGCGCGCGCGATCGGCCTCGAGCTTTGTGCGAATCGCCGCGACCTCGGCCACCGCCCCCTCGCGAAAGCGCCGCTCGTCGAATTGCGCGATCTGCTCGCGTGCCGCGCGCTCCTCGGTCGCAACCTGCAGCAACTCCTCGCCGAGGGCGGCCCGCCAGAAGGCGCGCATCACCTCCGCGTCGATCGCGCGAGCGGTCACCGCAGAATCGGCGCGCCCACGCGCGGTAAGCGCCGTCCCGGCGGCACGAATCGCCAGCCGGCGCCCCGTCAGGTCGACCGGGAACTGCAGCGTCCCGAAGATGTCCGGCTGCAGGACGCTCTGCATGTTCTCGCGACGCCACTCGAGCGTCGGATTGGGAAAGGCGCCGTCGTTCCTGGCGCGCCCCTGCGCGACGAGGCGCTTCGCGTGCGCCGCTTCACTCCACGGGCCGCGCGTGCGCGCCATGGCCACGGCTTGCTGAAGTGTCAGTGCCCCTCCGCCCCCCGCCGACTGCCCGTGGGCAGTCGAGACGAGGGTGGCCAGCGCACACGACACCGAAATGGCGAGTCTCATGGCTCGCATGCTAGCTCCCGGCAATGAACCGATTATGAACACTGTTAAGCTTTCACAGGCACAGCGATCTCAACGTGCTGTCTGGCGCTAACGCTGGCCTGCGCGTGACGCCGTGTTGGACGACGGGTCGCGACGGTTGTTGGCCCGTTCGGGGCGCGGAAAGAGGACGCGGAAGAGCGCCCCGCCCAGGTGCCCCTCGCCCACCCGGATCGTCGCTCCGTGCTTCTGGGCGATCCACGAGGCGATCGCCAATCCCAGTCCGCTCCCCTCGGGGGCGTGCTGTCGTGCTGCGGTCCCTCGGTAGAAGCGCTCGAAGATCCGATCGCGCTCCTCCGGTGGTATCCCGATCCCCGAGTCCTCGACCTCGAGCACCCGGTCCCCGCCACGGCTCAGCACCCGGACCTCGATGCGCCCGCCGGTCGGCGTGTAGTGCAGGGCGTTGTGCAGGAGGACGCCCACCAGCCGGTGGACCAGCCGCGGGTCGCACGACACCGGACACTCGTCCAGCACGGGGATCTCGAGGGTGAGGTCACGACGACGGGCCTCCGCGTGCCACGGCGACAAGGCGTCGCTCACCACATCATCGAGATACGCCGGCTGCAGGACGGCCTCGGCACTCCCGGCGTCGGCGCGCGCGAGCTGCATCAACTCGTCGACCAGCGACGACGCACGGCGCAGGTCGTCGTGGATGCGCTCGACCGACTGACGGTCGTCGGCTGGGGAGGGGGGCTGCGCGAGTCGCGTCTCGGTTTCGCCGAGCATGCGCGCCATCGGCGTCCGCAGTTCGTGGGCAGCGTCGGCGAGAAAGCGTCGCTGCTGCGCCAGCGCCCCGTCCAGGCGGTCGAGCAGCGCGTTGAAGCGCCTCCCCAACCGCCCGAGCTCGTCGTTGGCGTCGGCGATCGGGAGTCGCGCCGACGGCGCGCTGGCGTCGATGCGTTCGGCGGCCTCCGCCATCTCGCTCACGGGACGGAGCGCTCGCCCGGTGACGAGCCACCCTGCCAGCGCTGCCAGTGCGACTGCGAGCGGGAGGGCGATGAGCGTCGCCTGGTCGATGCGGCGATGCGCGTTGGCCAGGTCGGCCACGCTCACGCGAAGGCGCAGGGCCCACCCGATGGCCAGGTCGCGCTCGAGTGGGACGACGTACGTGCGAACCGGGGGACGCGGTGCCGCCTTGGCACTCGGCAGGCGCGCCGACGCAAAGACGCTGGAGTCGGGGCGCAGGAACTCGAACTCCATCCCGGCAAAGACCAACTCTCCGGCGATGTGGCGCAGCGTCGCCTCGACCTGCTGGTACTCGGAGAGTTCGGCACGGAAGAACGAGCGCACGAGCTCGATGTTGCGATTCACGTCGTCCTCGTGCTGCACGGCGAGGGCGCGCCGTGCGATGCCGCGCATCGCGACGATCGAGAACAGGAGGAGGACGAAGACGCTCCCCGCAAACCACGCCGTCATCCGACGGCGAATGCGCGGGTTACCCTTCATCGTCATGCCTAACGTGCGCGAGCGTGCTTCGGCTCGCCGAGGCGGTAGCCGGCACCGCGAATCGTGTGCAACAGCGGGGACTCCTCGCTCTCGTCGATCTTCTTGCGGAGCCGGGCGATGTACACGTCGATGACGTTGCTCGCGGGATCGTAGTTGTCGTCCCACGCGTGGGCGCTGATCTTCTCGCGCGTCACGACCTCGCCAGCGTGGCGCATGAGGTACTCGAGCACCGCGAATTCCTTGCTCGTGAGCGAGATCTGGCGCCCGTTGCGCTCGGCGACGCGCGTCCCCGTATCCAGCGAGAGCTCCCCGACCTGCAGCGTGGTGGGCACGAAGACCGCAGGACGCCGGAGCACCGCCCGCACGCGCGCCTCGAGCTCCGCCAGCACGTACGGCTTCACGACGTAGTCGTCCGCGCCAAGGTCCAACCCGGCGATTCGGTCTTCCACCGTATCGCGCGCCGTCGCCATCAGGATGCGGACGGGCGAGCCGGCGGCGCGAAGGCGCCGGCAGACGTCGAGCCCGTCGATGCCCGGGAGGCGGATGTCGAGCACGGCGACGTCGTAATCGTTCATCGCGGCGAGGCGCAGGGCGTCTTCCCCAGTGGGCGCGAGGTCGACCGCGAAACCGGTCTTGCGCAGGTACGCGACGGCAGACTCCGCGATCCGCGCATCATCTTCCACGAACAGGACTCGCATTCAGGTTCCCCGGTCGGCGGTCATGAAGTGCATGGCGGGGCAATAGGTGACCCGTGCACTTCATGGTAACCGGGCTTCATGAAACCAAGATGAGCCCTGTTCACCTGGCGCGCCATGCACGCGCGACCTAGGGGTTCGCTCGTTCGGCGAACCCCGGGACGTGTGATCCCCGTGCGTGGTTACCGCAGGACGTCGAGCGCCAGCGACACCTTCCCGAACGGCGCCGACACCTGGACGCCCTGCACGTCGCCCCGCACGAGCGCGAGCATCTCGCGCGCGATCGCGATCCCCTCCTGCAGGGCATGCTCGGCCGACTGCTGGTTCGCGCGACGCATGCGCTGCAGGATCTCGTCGGGGATGACGACGCCCGGCACCTCGTTCGCGAGGAACTCCGCGTTGCGCAGCGAGACCAACGGCCAGATGCCGGCGACGATCGGGATGTGCGACGCCCCCAGCTCGCGCAGGAAGCGCTCCAGTTGGCGCGGGTCGAACACGGGCTGCGTGATCGCGAACTCGGCCCCGGCTTCGACCTTGTAGTCGAAGCGCTGCCGCTCGAGGGCGGGGTCGATCGCCGCCGGATTCACGCCCACGCCGATCGTGTAGCGCGTGGGCGCCCCGATCGGGTTGCCGCCCGGGTCCAGTCCGCGATTGAGGTTGCGCACCAGGTTCGTGAGGCCGATCGAGTCGATGTCGAAGACCGCGGTGGCGTCGGGGTACGGCCCCATCTTTGGCGGGTCGCCGGTGATCACGAGGAGGTTGTGCAGCCCCATCGCCGCCCCGCCCAACAGGTCGGAGAGCATGCCGAGGAGGTTGCGATCGCGGCACGCGTAGTGGCACACCGCCTCGATCCCCACCTGCTGCTCGATGAGGAGCGACGTCATCATCGCCCCCATGCGGCTCTGCGCGCGCGGCCCGTCCGGCACGTTGACCGCGTCGACCCCTGCGGCCTTGAGCGCGCGCACGTCCTCCAGCATCCGCGACGCATCCACCCCGCGCGGCGGCACGATCTCCACCGACGCGACGAACTCTCCAGACGCGATCTTCTTCCCCCACCGGGACCGCTCCGCCAGCGGCACCGGGTGCACCCCGGCATGCTTGCTCACGGCGCGCTCGCCCACGGCGAGCGCACTTCCGTCTTCCGTCTCCCGTCTCCCGTCCAGCCTCTTGAGCGACCGCGGCACCAACGGCCGAATGCCTTCGACCATGGCGTGGACGTGCGCCGGCGTGGTCCCGCAGCACCCGCCGATGACCTTGGCACCAGCCTGCAGCAGGTGACGCGCATAGGTCGCCATGTACTCGGGGCTCGCCATGTACATCTTGCGCCCGCCCACCTCGCGCGGCATGCCGGCGTTTGGCATGGCGCTGAGCTTTCGACGCGTGGTCGCCGCCATCTTCTCGATCGCCTCGAGGATGATCTGTGGCCCCACGGAGCAATTGAGCCCGATGACGTCGGCGCCGAGCGCGTCGAGCGACTCGGCGATGTCCTCCGGCTTCATCCCGAAGATCGTCACCCCTTCGACGTCGACCGTCATCTGCGCGATGAGCGGGAGTTCGGGGGCCACCGAGCGTGCGGCGAGCATCGCCTGCGAGATCTCATCGAGGTCGGCAAACGTCTCGAGGATGAGGCAATCCACGCCGCCGTCGCGCAGCGCGGCGACCTGCTCCTCGAAGGCGCCGCGGGCCTCCTCCAGTGAGGTAGGGCCGTACGGTTCCAGCCGCACGCCTAACGGGCCGACCGCACCGGCGACCAGCACCGCATCGCCCGCGGCCTCGCGCGCGATCGTCGCCGCGGCGCGATTGATCGCCGCCACGTCCTTCTCGAGCCCGAAGTTGGCCAACTTGAAACGGTTGGCGCCGAACGAGTTGGTCTCCAGCACTTCCGCACCCGCCTTCACGTACTCCTCGTGCACACCGCGCACGAGGTCCGGGGCGCGCAACGACAGTTCGTCGTAGCACTGGTTGATGAAGACCCCGCGCTGGTAGAGCATCGTCCCCATCGCGCCGTCGAAGACGAGGACGGCGTCGGGGTCGGTGAGCCGGGCGCGCAGGGCGGCGCGATCCGCAGGAGCGGTGGCGGTCACGCGGTCACCTCCGTCGCGCCCGGCGCCCGCTCGCTCCCCTCGCCCCGTACCGCGTAGTACTTCGCCTCGGGATGGTGCACGATGAGCGCCGCCGTCGACTGCTCGGGGAGCAGCTGCCTGGCGGAGGTGAGCGACATGCCTAACGCATCGACCGGGAGGAGCTGGAAGACGATGTCGTGGTCCTCGAGGTCGGGACACGCGCCGTAGCCCCAGGAGTAGCGCTTCCCGCTCCCGGCGGGGACGCCGAGTTCGGAGCGGATGCGGCGATGCAGCCATTCGGCCGTCGCCTCCGCCGCCTCCACGGCGAGCCCGTGGGAGTAGAACGCCTCGGTGTACTCTCCCATCGCCTGCAGTTCCTCGAACCGCCGGGTGGCGGCATCGCCGACGGTGACCACCTGCAGCCCGATCACGTCGACGTCGCCCGACTCGACCGAACGGAAATAGTCCGCCAGGCACAAGCGCTCACGCCCTTCCTGTCGCGGGAAGTGGAAGCGCGCCACCTCGCGCAACGAGCCGCCGTCGGCCTCCCACGCGACCGGGTCGTACACGATCACCTCGTTCCCCTGCGCCTGCACCGGGAAGTAGCCGTAGGCCGCCTGCGGGACGAGCCAGCCGTCGCGCGCCGCCTCCTCCTTGAGGCGGGCCAGCACCGGCTCGAACTCGGTGCGCACGGTCTGCTGGTACGCCTCACCCGACCCCCGCGCTCCCCACTGCAGGCGGTAGAGCTCATCCAGGTCCAGGAGGTCGAGCACTTCGCCTAACGGGATGTCGCGCAGCAGGCGCGTGCCGAGGAAGGGGGCGGCGGGGATGGCGTGATCGGCGGAGACGCTCGACCGTGCCCCGCCGGCGTCGCCGCGGGCGATGTCCTTGCCGACGCCGCTGTGCAGGAAGACGTCGTCGCGCGCATCCGCCAGCTGCTTCGCGACGAATCCCGCGCGCTGTGCCGGGTCCTGGAGGCAGTCCATCGTCTCCAGCCCCTCGAAGGCGTCCTTGCAGTAGAAGACGCCGGCCTCGTACGGGCGCTCCCCGTCCACGAAGAGCGCGCGCCGCCCGAAGCGACGGTTGATCGCCGCACCACCGATGAGCACCGGCAGCTGCAAGCCGCGGCGATCCAGCTCCTGCACGCAGAGCGGCATCTGCTTCGACGTGCTGACCAGGAGCGCCGACAGCCCTATGGCGTCGGCCTTCACCTCGACCGCCTTCTCGATGATCGTGTTGACCGGGACCTGCTTCCCCAGGTCGTACACGGTGTAACCGTTGTTGGAGAGGATCGTGTTGACGAGCGACTTGCCGATGTCGTGCACGTCGCCGTACACCGTGGCCAGGACCACGCGCCCCTTGGTGTACCCCTCCTGCTTCTCCAGGAACGACTCGAGGTGCTTCACGGCCTTCTTCATCACCTCGGCCGACTGCAGCACGAACGGAAGGATGAGTTCTCCCGCGCCGAACTTGTCGCCCACCTCCTTCATCGCCGGGAGCAGCACGTCGTTGAGGACCGCGACCGGCCGCTCGCGCACCCCCGCGGCATCCAGCGCCGCCTCGATCCCCTCCTTCTTGCGATGCACCACCATCCAGTGCACGCGCTGCTCCGGCGTCATTCCCTCCGTCGGGTCGGCGCGCAGCGCCACTCCCGTCTCCCGTCCGCCGTCTCCCGTCCCCTTGTCGAAGTGCTCGATGAATCGCTGCAGCGCATCCGGGCGCCGGTTGAACACCAGGTCGTCGGCGAGGGCGCGCTCTTCGGTCGAGATCTCCGCATACGGCGTGACGTGCGCCGGATTGACGATCGCCGCATCGAGCCCCGCCTGCACGCAATGGTGCAGGAAGACCGAGTTGAGCACCGCGCGCGCCTGGGGGGCGAGGCCGAAGCTGACGTTGGAGACGCCGAGGATCGTGAGGACTCCCGGCAACTCGCGCTTGATGAGCCGAATCCCCTCGATGGTTTCGTGCGCCGAGTCGATCCACTCGGCGTCGCCCGTCGCGAGGGTGAAGGTCAGCGCGTCGAAGATGAGGTCCGACGGCTGCATCCCGTATTCGCCCACCACGATGTCGTGGATCGCGCGTGCGACCTCGAGCTTCCGCTCGCGCGTCCGCGCCATCCCGACAGGATCGATGGTGAGCGCAACGAGCGCGGCGCCGTGCGTGATCGCCATGGGGACGATCGCGTCGATGCGCGCACGCCCGTTCTCCATGTTGATCGAGTTGATGATTGCGCGCCCGGGGATGTGCTCGAGCGCGGCCTTGATCACCCCCGCCTCGGTGGAGTCGATCATGAGCGGGGTCTCGACCGACATCGAGAGGAGCTTGGCGACGGTCGCCATCTGCGCCGCTTCGTCGCCGCGTTCGGTGAGGGCGACGCAGACGTCGAGGACGTGCGCGCCGGACTCGGCCTGTTCGCGCGCGACCTCGACGATCCCCTCATAGTCATCCGCCAGGAGCAATCGCTTGACCTTGCGCGACCCTTGGGCGTTCACGCGCTCGCCGACGAGGAGCGGGGGCGGCGACTGGTGCAGGGTGATGGCGCGCATCGCCGAGGACGCGCGCGGGACGTGGTGGTGGGCGCGATGCGTCGCGGTGGTACGGAGCGGAATGGAATGGTCCGGTGCTTCGGCGGGGGAAGGGGTAGTGTGTTGTTCGGGGGGGGCCCCCCGCTCGCCACCACCCGCTCGCGCGCCCTCCGACGGTGACGACACCGCCGGCCGACGCGCGCCCAGTGCGTCCACCGCCGCGTTGATCGCCTGCAGGTGCTCCGGCGTCGTCCCGCAGCACCCGCCCACGATCCGCACGCCGAAGTCGCGCACGAACTCGCCGAGCATCTCGGCCATCGCCGCCGGCTCCAGCGGGTACACCGCGTCGCCCGTCCCCGTGTTGAGCGGCAATCCGGCGTTGGGGATCACCGACACCGGAAGCGTCGCGTGCTGCGAGAGGTAGCGCACCGGCTCGCGCATGTGCTCGGGCCCCGTCGAGCAGTTGAGCCCGATCACGTCCACACCCAACGACTCCAGCGTCGTCATCGCGCTGGCGATGTCGGTCCCCAGCAGCATGCGCCCGCTCGTGTCGAGCGTGACCTGCGCCTGTACCGGGAGGCGCCACCCCAGCTCACGGAACAGGCGCGCGAAGCCGGCCAGCGCCGCCTTCACCTCGAGGATGTCCTGCGACGTCTCGACGAGCAGGACGTCCACCCCGCCTTCCACGAGGTACTTCGCCTGCCAGTAGTAGTCGTCGCTCAGCGCATCGAACGTCACGTTCGAGAGCGCGGGGTCGCTGCTCGACGGGAGCATCCCCGTGGGGCCGATCGATGCGGCGACGAACCGCGGGCGTTCAGGCGTCGCGTGCGCATCGCAGGCCGCGCGCGCCAGGCGAGCCGCGGCGAAGTTGATCTCGCGCACCTTGTCCCCGAGCCCCCACTCCTCCAACCGGCGTGGTGTCGACTGGAAGGTGCACGTCTCCACGACATCGCTCCCCACCGCCAGGAACGACTCGTGGATCGCCTGGATCACGTCGGGGCGCGTCAGCACCAGGTGGTCGTTGCACCCCTCCAGCGACTTGCCTCCGTAGTCCTCCGCGGTGAGGTGATATCGCTGGATGTTCGTCCCCATCGCCCCGTCGTACACGAGCACCCCGCGCGCGAGCGCGTCCAGGTAGACGGAGCGAACCGGGAGATGAAAGGCGTTGGCGGTGTTCGGCGCGGAGCGGGCGTTGTCGGACAAGGCGATCCTCGAAAAAAAAGCCCGGGGCTGGGATGCGCCGGGCGGGCGCTTTAGCGAGTTGTTTTACGTGGCCGCAATTTGCCGAGAAATCGCCACGATGGAGCAATTGTCGCAAGGCGCGCGCCGTGCGTCCGGCGTCGTCCTGCCTTATAGAGGAATAGCGAATGGAGGCGCCGCCGACAAGCGTGCGGCGGCTTCGCCGGAGGGTGCGCGTCGCAGGCTGACCGCATGGAGACCGCCGGGCGACCGCAGGGCGCCGCAGCGCGGCGTGATCGCTCGTTCGCCGCGCGCGGAGCGCTAGGGCAGCTTCGGAGCGCGCCGCTCAGGCGGTGTGTCGAACCGCACGCGACCGCTCTCCCTGGCCCGCGCGCGAACGTACTGCGCCAGCGCCGCCAGTCGTTGGCGCTCGAGCGGAAGCGCCAGGTCGGCCAACGTCTGCCGCGCGATACCGTGCGCCAGCGCGAGGTTCGCCGTCTGGTCGCTCGTCGTTCGATAGAGGACAAACGCGCCGCCCGAGGCCAGCGGAATCCGAGACGCCGCTTCACCGCCATCCGCCGCGACCGAATCGCGATCGACAACCACAAGGAGCGGGGGGACGGTCTGGGCCAGTTCCTCGGCCTCGGCGACAGAATGCGTCACCTGCACCTTGTGCCCGGCGCCGGCCAATAGCTGCGCCAGCCCCTCGAGTAGTGCGTGGTCGTTGCCGATGAGGAACAGCATCGCTCAGCCCCCCTCCGCGAGGCGCGCGACCGCTGTCGCCTGGAGTCCCACCACCTCGACCACCTTGGAACGCGAGGCGTCGCCGGAGACGATACGGATCATGCGGCGCGGGACATCGAGCACGTCGGCCAGAAACTCCACGAGGGCCTCATTGGCCGCGCCTTCGACGGGCGGCGCCTGCAGTCGCACCTTGAGCGCTCCTTGCTGGACTCCCGCGAGCTCCGTTCGCGAGGCGCGTGGCTGCACGCGCACCGCGAAGCGTACCGCTCCCGAACGCTCTTCCACCGTGACCGCGCTCACCTTGCCGCCAATCCCCTCGCCGGCGTGGCTCACGTGAGCCCGACCAGGAAGCGCTCCAGGAGCCCCAGGAGCAGGTACGCAATGATCGGCGTGATGTCCACCATCCCCAGGTTCGGGATCACCTGCCGCAGCGGGCGCAGGATCGGCTCCGAGAGGGTGAACGCCCAGCGGACCCACGGAGAGTAGGGGGAGACGCGCACCCACGAGCAGACCACGCGGACGATAAGCGCGAGTCGCAGCACCGCGAACGTCCACTGGATCAGCATGCGGAGAATCCCGCTCGTACCGGTCTGGGAGGCGAAGTAGAAGGCACCGACCTGCTCGCGGACGAAATCGAACAGCGACAGGAAGACGATGCCGCCGAGGACGACGATCGCCAGCGACCACCAGGGCGCGTTGCTCGGCACCCCCCCGGCCCGGACGATCTGACGCTCCACCGGCGCCATGAGCGGCTCGACGCTCTCACGGAAGAAGCGCGCAACCTTGCCGAACGGGTTGAGGCGGCGCGTCCGCACCAGCCAGTCGACGAAGCAGACCAGCGCGAGCGCCGCCCCCGCCCCGAAGAGGGCAAGGCTCAGGATGCGGCGGACCGCATCGAAGGCGAGGAGAATCGAGGGCACAGTGTATTCTCGCGGAACGCAGCAGGGGCTTCAAGCGCGCCGAAGGCGCACGCGCGCGATCACGATACCCAACGGATGTACCGAACGCCCGACCCCACGCAGCGTCAGAGCGGACGTTCGGGCTTGAACATGAGCTTCAGGACCCGTGGTACCCCCGAGAGCCGTTGCAGGATCGACCGCCCGTGCGCCAGGCGCACGTACGCGTCGGCGCGCGCCGCGGTGTCGTCGCCGTACCCGAACCACCACGGCTGGCGCCAACTCGTGAACAGGTCGTCCACCACCGTCAACGTGCGGACGCACTCCTCGAGTCCCATCACGCCGTGGGCGCGCCCCGAGCCGCTCGCCTTCACGCCACCGTGCGGCACCTCGGCGACCCCCGCAATCAACGTCACGTCGTTGATCACCACCGTCCCCGCCTGCAACCGCGAGGCGAGGCGCTGCGCGCGCCGGCGGTCGCGGCTCCACACGCTCGCGCTCAGGCCAAAGGGCGACGCGTTGGCCAGGGCGATGGCCTCGTCGTCGTCACGCACCGCGACGATGGGGAGGAGGGGGCCGAACGTTTCCTCGTGCAGTGCACGTGCAGCTGGCGGAACATCGAGCAACAGCGTCGGCGGAAAGACCCCCGCGGCGGAGGCGCCCTCCGTGGCGTCGGCCCCCCCCGCGCGCCAGGCCCGCGCCCCGCGCGCGGTTGCATCGTCGCGTTGGGCGGCCAGCGCGTGTCCCTGCGACGGTTGGATGAGCGCTCCCACGTCGTACGTCGCGTGCCCGGCTCCCTTCAGCTGCAACGCCTCCAGTCGCCGCTGCATCGCCGCGACAAAGCGGTCGTGGATCGAGGCGGCGACGAAGATCCGCTTCGGGGCCACGCACGTCTGCCCGGCGTTCGCGAAGCGGCCCCACGTGAGCCCGCTCGCCGCGTGCTCCACGTCCGCGTCGTCGCACACGATGGCGGCGTCGCTGCCGCCCAGTTCGAGCGCGCAGGGAATGAACCGCTCCGCGCACGCCGCCGCGACGCGCCGTCCCGTCGCGACCGAACCGGTGAAGAAGACCTTGTCCACGTCGGCCGCCACCAGCGCCGCACCCACGCTCCCGTCACCGGGCAGCACCTGCATCACGTCGCGCGGCACCCCGGCCTCGTGGAGCATCGCGCCCAGCAGCTCCGCGCACGACGGCGTCAACTCGGACGGCTTCAGGATCACCGCGTTGCCCGCCACCAGCGCCGGGAGGACGATCCCCGCCGGGAGCATGAACGGGTAGTTCCAGGGCGCGATCACGGCGACGACGCCGTGGGGGGCGTGCGTGATCGTGATGCGCTTGCGCCAGAGCGCGAGCGACGCGGACGTCAGGCGGCGAGGCGCTAGATGCGACGTCGCCAATCGACCGTAGAAGCGCGCGATGTCGAGGGTGGTCGCCACCTCGGTCATCATCGCTTCCGCCACCGGCTTCCCGTTCTCGCGTGAGATCAGCGTCGCGACGTCGTGGCGCCGGTCGACCAACGCGCGACGAAAACGCTCGAGAATCCGCGAGCGCTCGTCGACGCCGTGCGCCTCCCACCCGCGCTGCGCGATGCGAGCGCGCTCCGTCGCCTCGCGCACGGATCCGTCGGCGATGTGGAGGGAAGGGACGTCGGTCGTGGATGAGGTGAGCGAAGTTGCCACCGGTCCCTCGTTCGTCACGTGTCAGCGCGAAGGCTTCGAGCCCGGATGCCACGCGTCGAGCGCGCGGCAGGCCGTCAAGTCGTCGCGATTCTCACCCGCGTCGCGCACGCGAAGGAGCACTGTCTCGGCCGAAAACTGTCGAACGACCGCAAAGTCGCGACATGCCTGTGCCACGAGCGCGTTGTACGACCAGGCATACACGCCGATCGGCGACACCACCGCATACCGCACGTGCCTGGAGCGGAGGTACGACGCGAGTGAGTCGGGTGATTCGCGCAGTGCCCGGTCCTGGTTGATCGACCGACGGCCGGAATGTACGAAGAATGCGCGCTCCTTCGAAACGAGAAAGACGTCGTCCACCGCGGTCGAGTCGCGCACCCAGTACGCGGCGCGCAGTGCGTCGCGCTCCGCCGTGGAGTAGCACGCGGGCGACGCGAGCGGATTCTCCCGGTCGCAGGCGCGGACATTCGCCACGCGTACACCATCTCGCATCAGTGCGCCTATCCCCAGCGCCAGCACCAGCGCGGGGACGATCCAACGCCCCGACCGCCCCCAGCGCTCCTGCACGCGCTCGGCGATCCACGTTCCACCGCCCAGCGTCACGATCAGGAGCAACGGAACGATCGGCGTGAGGAAACGCCCGGTCTGATAGCGCCAGACGAGCAGGAGCAGCAGGTAGGGGACGAGAAAGGCCAGGACGGCCATCCAGCGCCGCCAGAGCGCGACCGCACCGGCGCCGGCGGTCGCCACGAGGACGATCGCCCACACCACGTTGTCGGCCGAGGTTCCGGGGATGGTCGGCACCGACAGCGCGGTCGGGATGTAGTCCCGCAGGAGGAGTCGCACGCGTCCGGGGATGCGCGCCGCCATCTCTCCCAGGAAGCTGAAGCCGGATCCTCCCTTGAGCCCAAGGTCGGCAACGTAAAGTCGCCGATTCTCGGCGTCGGGAGCCATGAAGGTCCAGGCCAGCCAGATCCCGAGGGTCAGTACCCCGACGCTGCTGAACCACGCCGCGCGCGCGTAGCGACGGCGGACGATCCAATAGCAAAACAGGGCGGCCACGAACACGATCCCGGCGGTTCGTGTCAATGCGGCCAGATACGCCGCCACCCCGGCTATGAGCGCAAACCGTGGCGACTCGTCCTCCCGAGCCACCCCCCAGAGCGCGAGCATCGTGAACAGGACGAAGGGGGCCTCGGCCATGAGGTTCCCCCCCATCCAGAGCGCAGAGGGGCTGAGCGCCAGGAGCAGGGCCATGGGGAGCGCCACGTCGTCGCCGAACGTCCGGCGCGCCCCGTCGAAGGCAATGACGATCGAGGCCGCCGAGCAAAGGGCGACGAGGACGAGCAGCGCGTCGAGATGGTCGCCGAACGGCCAACCGACGACCGCCAGCATGAGCGGAAAGAGCGGCGGAAAGCGCGCGTGCATCGGCGCCGCCACGTCCTGCACTTCCCGGTACGAGAAGTGTCGAAGCTCTTTGGCAAGCAGGAGATACGCGGCGTCGTCCTCTCCCCAGACCATCCCCGGCGGGCGCAAGAACCACCCGGCCGCGGCATGCAGGAGCGCGACCGCCAGCACGGCGTACGGGGCCCACGCGTAGCGCCTTCCCGGGTGGGTCATCCCCTCGGGATCCCCGTGAGATGCGCGGCGAGCATTCGAGACTCCGGATTCGACGGTCGAGACTGGCTTTGCAAGTTGTGATCCCGGTGTGGTTCGTCAGTCTCTTGGAATGCCAGCGATGGCAGTCTCGGGGCACGGAATGTGCCATTTCGTCCGGCGGCTCCTGGCTGTGCCGTCACGACGGAGTACCTCGTCGGTGGTACGGCTTGGTCCCCGCCGCGCTTCTTCGCACCTTTCGCCAATGGCATCGATTCTTCTGCGTCGCCTCGCGATGGCCGATACACCCCAGGGCAAGTTCCTGCGGTGGCTCTATCGCGGGGTGATTGACTTCACGCTTCCGACTCCTCGCCTTCTCGTTCGTCCGGTCCTCTACGTCTTCCTGGCGCTGCGGCAGGCGTACTACTTCGTTTTCCGTGTCTTCGTGTGCGAGCCCCTCTTCAAGGCGTCGTGCTCAAAGGTGGGGAAACGTGTGCGCTGCGGGCCGTTCGTGCAGTGGGTGCAGGGGGCTGGCCGCATCGAGATCGGCGACGATGTCGCGATACACGGCAAGGCGTCGTTCACCTTCGGGAGCCGGTACTCCGACGATCCGGTCATCTCGATCGGGCCGCACTCGCACATCGGACACAATTGCGCCTTCGTGGCCGGCCGCTCGATCACGATCCACGAGTACTGCCAGATGGCCCCCGACGTCGTTGTCTTCGACGTGAGCGGCCACCCGTCAGATCCGGCAGCGCGCGAACGCGGCGAGCCCGCCCCCGATGAATCGGTCAAGCCGGTCGTGATCGAACGCAACGTCTGGATCGGGCGGCGGGCGATGATCTACCCAGGAGTGACGGTTGGCGAGAACTCGGTGATCGGCGCCAACTCGGTCGTCATGAACTCCGTGCCGCCCAACTCGCTCGTCATGGGGAATCCCGCGCGGCGCGTCGGGACTGTGTGACGCGGGCCCGCGGGGCGATGGCGGCTCCGCCACGCCCCGCCCCGTGCCTCGCCGCCTTACGACAGCTGCTGCCGGAAGTGCTCCACGATCACGGGGAACGACCGCAGCGTCGGCATCACGTCGTCGGAGAGCTGTACCTCGAACTCCTCTTCCAGACCGAAGACGAGGTTCGCGTGTCCAATCGAGTCCCAACCCGCGACGTCCGACTGCTGTGCCGTATCGGCGATTGACTCCGGAGCGACGTTGAACGTCAGTGCCATGACCTTCCTGACGCGCTCCGCGATCGTGTCCGACAAGGTTTACCTCCCAGTTGCATCTGATTTCGCCTGACCTGACGATGAAGCTACTCGACGCCCTGCGCATCATCAACGCGCCGACCGATCCCGCCCTTCCCACGCGCGACTTCATACTCGCGACCGGCTTCACGCCGCTCGCGCTCGAGACCTTCCTGCACGCCGAACTCCGGGAGCGAGTGGCCGGTGCCAACGTGCGCGTGGCGTCGGGACGCTTTGGCGATCTCCCCGGGAACCTCGAACGCGCGGCCGCTGCTCGCCCCGATGGCGTCGCGGTCGTGATCGAGTGGCCGGACATCGATCCGCGTCTCGGCCTTCGCGGGCGCGGTACCCTCACCACCGCCGAAGCATCGGTCGAGCTGCTCGCCAGCGCCGAGGAGGCGCTCACGCGACTGCAGCGTCGCATCACTGCCCTCGCCGAGGTCACGCCGGTCGCGGTCGCGTTACCGACGCTCGCGCTGCCGCCGTACTTCCTCGATCCGGCCAGCGTTGTGGGCGCATCGCGGCTCAGGCTGCAGGCGCTCCTCGCCACCTTTGCGGCCACCATCGGTGCGCTGCCGCGGGTCCGCGTGGCGGACCTCGCGTCGTCGGGCGCTGCAGCTGACGGACGAGACATCGCCTCCGAGCTGCACGCGGGCTTCCCGTACAAGCGCGAGCATGCGTCGCGCGTGGCGGCTGCGCTGGCCGGCGCGTTGTGGCCGGCGGCACCGCGGAAGGGACTCATCACCGATCTCGATGACACGCTCTGGCGCGGCATCCTCGGCGAGGTCGGCGTCGACGGTGTCAGCTGGTCGCTCGAGCAGGGCTCCCAGGTGCACATGCTCTACCAGCAGGTGCTCGCCAACCTGATGGCCTCGGGAGTGCTCGTTGCCGTCGCGACGAAGAACGATCCGGCGCTGGTGCAGGAGGCCTTTGCGCGCGCCGACTTCGTCGTTCCCACCGAACGCCTCTTCCCGGTCCGCGCTGGCTGGGGGCGCAAGTCGGTCGAGGTGGCGGAGATCCTGCGCGTCTGGAATATCGGCGCGGATAGCGTGGTCTTCGTCGATGACAGCCCGTTGGAACTCGCCGAGGTGACTAAGGCGCATCCGGGGGTCGAGGGGCTGCGCTTCCACCCCGACAATCCCGCGACGGTCGTGGCGCTCCTCGAGCGACTCACGACGCTCTTCGGGCGTGACGCCGTGCGCGCGGAGGACTTGCTGCGCGCCGAGAGCATCCGCAACGCCGCCGTCCTTCGCGAGGCGGTCGAGGGCGGCGATGCCGACGACGTCGAGGCCTTCCTTGGGTCGCTGGGCGCGAAGCTCCTGGTCACCATCAATGCCGACACGTCGGACGCGCGCGCCTTCGAGCTGGTGAACAAGACCAACCAGTTCAACATCAATGGGCGTCGCTTCGGCGAGGCGGAATGGCATCACGCCCTGGAGCGCCCCGGGGCCTTCCTGGCCACCGTGTCGTACGAGGACAAGTTCGGCCCGTTAGGCAAGATCGCGATCGTGACCGGGGTGCGGGAAGGGCAGGGGGCGCGCATCGAGTCCTGGGTCCTGAGTTGTCGTGCCTTCGCCCGCCGCATCGAGCACGCGACGATGGACATCCTCTTCGAGCAGCTCGACGTCGACGCGCTCACCCTCGACTTCGTGCGCACCCCGCGCAACGGGCCGTCGGTGGAGTTTGCCGCGGCGTTCGGGGAGCTCCCCGAGACGGGCGGCGAGGTGGTGGTGACCCGCGAGCGCTTTGCGCAGGTGCGGCCGACCCTGTATCACCAGCGCGACGTGTCGCGCGGCGCCCCGTCAGCGTTAGGCGCCGTCGATGCCGCGCCGGCGTCGGGAGGGGAGTGATCGTGCACCTGCATCACTACGGCTTCGTCGGGCGCGACCTCGCCACACTGCAGCGTCGCTTCGGGAAGGAGTGCGAGCAGCTGACGGAACCGGTCGCCGATCCGGTGCAGCGCGTGGTCGTGCAGTTCTATCGCGACACGGCCACCGGCGACGTCTGGGAGATCGTGGCGCCGCTCACCACGGTCGAGGACTCGCCGCTCGCCAGCCGCATCGCGCGCGGCGGCGGGCTCGATCACGTCTGCTATGAACTCGCCGATGGCGACGGCTCCATTGACGACGCGGTCGCGTCGGCGCGCGCCCAGGGGGCGCAGGTCACCTGCCCGCCCGTGCATGCCGCGGCGTTCGGGCGGCGCGTCGCCTTTGTCCTCTTTCGCTCCGGTCGCCTGATCGAGTACGTCGAGCCCCGCCAGGCGGGCGCGGTGATCTGAGCCGGGGGACGGTCGCTCTCGTCACCCGCCGGCGCGCGTCACACGGGGTGACCCTCGTCCACCGCCGCGGCGGCTGCCGCGGCCTCGCTTGCCGGGACGCGCAGGCTTCCGAGCAGGCGCTTCACGCGACCCAACTGCGGCCAGACGGTCGTGGCCCCGTACACCGCGACTCCGGTGGCCACCAACGCCAGCGTGCGCAGCGTGTTCGGCATGGACTGCGACAGCAGGATGCGCGCGGCCAGCACGGCGGCCACCATGGCCAGCGCGCCGCGCAGCGACGGCCAGAGCACGTGCAGGTACGGCTCCCGCGAGAGCCCGATCGCGGCAAACGTCCGGCGGTACAGCGGAATGGTGAAGATCGGGTAGACGATGATCCACGCCGCCGCGATCCCGGCCGGGCCAAAGCGGCTCCCGACCAGGAAGCCGATCGGGAGCGCAATCGCTGTCCACACGCCCAGCCACATCGTCCACCGGGTGTCGCCCTTGACGGTCAGCACCTGCGGGAGCACGGTGACCAGCGAGCGATACGACGCGTAGACCGACAACAGCTGCAACGGGACGATCGCCGCCGACCACTCGGGCCCCAGCACGAGCCGCACGAACTCCGGCGCGACCAGCGCCAGGCCAAAGGTGGCCGGCAGCGTGAGGAAGGCGAGTCCCTCGGTGATGTTGAGCAGGATGCTCCGCATCGTCGGGTCGTCGTCCTGCGCCGCCGCGAAGTAGGCCGGCGTCACGCGAGCGATCATCGCGCTGATCTTGTCGATCGGGATGCTCGCGAACTGCCACGCCAGCGTGTACGCCCCGAGCACCGACTTGCCGAACACCAGCCCCGCCACCGCGAAGTCGGCATTCGTGTAAAGGTACCAGGCCAGCCGGCTGATGAGCACGTGGGAGCTGAACGACAGCGCCCCGGACAGGCTGTCGCGCCGCGGCCACGCAAAGCGCTCGGGACGCGCCAGCCAGGTCAGGAGCGTCCCCACCGCCTGGCTGATCACCGATCCGATCACCAGCGTCCAGACGCCGAAGCCGAGGAGCGCAAACACGACGTTGGCCGCCGCGAAGATCACGCTCTGCAGCGTCTCCAGGATGGCCAGCTTGCGAAAGAGCAGGTCCCGTTGCAGCTGCGCCGTCGGGACGATGCGGAGCGCCGAGAGCACGAACGTGGAGCTCATCGCCACGATGATCATCGGGAGCTGCTTCTCGCGGTACGCCCACCCCAGCGGCCACGCCGCGGCGCACGTCAGGAGGGCCCCCGTGACGCCGAGCCCCACCGCGATCGTGTTGAGCTGGCGGTTCTGCTCCGCGCTGAGCTTCCGCAGGCTGATGATGGCAGTCCCCAACCCGAACTCGGTCAGCGTGCTCACGAGTCCAAGGAAGACCGAGGCCATCCCGATCAAACCGTAGGGATCAGGCCCCAGCAGGTTGGCGACGAGCAGGGTGCTCGACCATCCGAGCAACTGCGTCGCCCACTTCGCGCCACCGGTCCAGGCGATGCCGCGAATGAGCGAACGATCAAGGCCGGCAGCCGGCGGACGAGCGCCGATCGGCGGCGGCGATTCAGAGACGAGATCTGACATGTGTTGCCCTGCTCGGGAGCAAGCCGCGGGCCAGCGGGGGGACATTCCGTCCCTCGTGTGCACGCGAATGCTGGGTACGACACAGCGCCCCCTCCCCGGCCGTGCGACGATTCGACACTCTCGCACCCATGCGCGCGATCGACACCTCAGGACGTGGGTGGCACGATCCTTGACAGCGAGTCACCCTCGGAAGAACACCGCACATGACATCGCCATTGCCCTCCCCCCTCCCTGTCGCCCTCCAACGCATCGATCGCTTCGTGGGTCGAACCATGAACTGGTTCTACGACCACATGCGATTCGTCCCGCGACATCGCCCAGTGGTCCTCTGTGATGTGCTCGAGAATCGGGCCGAGTTTCCGGAACTCGACGCGATTCTCCTCGATCCCGCTCGCCTGGGGCCGCGCATCTGGAATCGACTCAACAAGACGTCGCTCTATCCGCTCGATGCCTCTCGCCTCCGACGCGAGCACGCCACGGTGCTGCACTCCCACCTGGGATACGTCGCCGTCGACGATCGACGCCTGGTGAACTCCCTCGAGCTGCCGTGGGTGGTCTCCTTCTACGGGGCCGACGTCTATCTGCACGGACGCGATCCGGCGTGGGTCCGCAACTACCGGTGGGTCTTCGAGCGTGCGTCCAGGATCCTCTCGCTTGGCCCCGCGATGTCGGCCGGTCTCGAGGCCATCGGGTGTCCGAAGGAGAAGCTCGTGATTCACCCGCTCGGGGTCGACGCCGTCGCCCTGCGCAACAAACCACGGGTGCGCGCGCCCGAGGAGCCCCTTCGCATCCTCTTTGCGGGGACGTTTCGCGAGAAGAAGGGCGCCCGCTACCTCCTCGAGGCGGCAAATCTCCTGAAATCGCGCGGTGTGCCGCTCACGCTCACCCTCGTCGGTGACGCGGCCGGACGCCCCGGCGACCAGCAGACGAAGGACGAGATCTTCGCACTGCTCGCGAAGTACGGGCTCGATTCGGTCTGCACGCAGCACAAGTGGCTCAGCTTCGAGAAGCTCATCGACGTGGCGCTCGCCTCGCACGTCTTTGTCGTCCCGAGCGTCACGGCCGAAGACGGTGACGCAGAGGGGACGCCGGCGGTGATGGGACAACTGATGGCCACCGGCATGCCCACCGTCGCCACGCGACACTCGGACATCCCGTTCACGTTCGGTCCGTACGCCGATCGTCTGGTCGGGGAGCGCGATCCTGCGGCGCTCGCGGAGCGGCTGCAGCGCTACTACGACGAGCCCGAGACCATGACACGCGAAGGGCTGGAGTATCGCACCCACATCCTGGCGACCTTCGATACGCGCACCTGCGCGGGCGCCCTGAGTTCGCTCTACGACACGCTGTAGCATGCCCGTCGCCACTCCCCTCGCCGCGGACGAGTCGTCGGCTGCGCCGACGCGCTCCCCGGTCGTTTCGGCCTCGCTGCCGCTGGTGACGGTTCTGGCGGTGGCGCTGATCCTCGGGGGGTACGCGACGCTCGCGTGGGTATCGCGCACGCCCGGCGTGACGCACAGCAACGACGACGCGCTCTACATGCTGCTGGGCGACCAGCTCACGCATCTGTCCTATCGAGAGACGTTCAAGATCGGGGCGCCGCGACACGGGCAGTATCCTCCCCTCTGGCCGGCACTGCTCGGGCTCACACAGCTGGTGACCGGCGGGAGCGAGACCGCTCGCTTCCTGCTCGTCACGGTCCTCATGACGGCGGCGCTGGCGCTCTTCTTCGATCTCTGTCGCCGCCTGCTGCCGCAGTGGCTCGCGGTCGTCGTCTTGCTCGGCGCCGCCTGCAACCCGTTCACCATCAACTATGGTGGGCGCGTGATGTCCGAGGCTGCATTCGTCTTTTGGAGCATGCTGTCGCTGTGGGCCATGCAGCGCGCGCGCGGCAGTGGTGCGTCGCGGCGCTTCCTCCTGCTTGCGGCGGTGGCGGCGCTGGCGGCGGCCTTCACGAGGACCATCGGCCTCACCCTCCTGGCCGGCGTCGTGTGCACGTGGCTCGTCGAGCGGCGGTGGCGTCCCGCCGTCGCCCTCGGAGCCGTTGCCGCCGTGTGCATGGGCGGGTGGTTCGGCTGGACGCTCCTGCATCATGAGGGGGTCGCCGGGCGATCGTACGTCGCCGACGCGGCGCAAGTCACGCAGGATCGATCCGTCGGCCTCGGCACGTCGTCGCCGGTTGTCGCCATGGCGCGCAAGGTCGCCATCCGCGTCCGGTTGCAGCTCACGGATCTCATCCCGTCTGGACTTCCGTTCCCCACCGTCGAGGGGACGCCGGTCGACAACGCGCTGTGGCTGGCGGTCACGCTCGTGCTCGGGGCCCTCGGCGCGCTGGCGTATTGGCGACTGCTGCCCACGGCCATCCTGTACCTCGTCTTCTACTGCGGTCTCCTCTCCGTGTGGCCGTGGGCGCCGCGTCGCTTCTTCGTTCCGCTGCAGCCGATCGTCCTCTTGGGCTTCGTCCTCGGCGTGCTGGAGCTGCGGCGCGTCTCGCACGCCCTGGCGCGCCATGCGGAGCTGCTGGCGGCCGCGCTCGTGGCGATCGTGCTCACCGCGAGTGTCCCGCAGGTCGTCGCCAACGCGCGTCAGGGGCTGCAGTGCGATCGGTCGGCCCCGTGGACCTCCCCTGGATGCTACACGGTGGACCAGCGCGCCTTCTTCGGGGCGGTGGAATTTGCGCGCGACTCGCTCCCCGCCACTGCGCGATTCCTGGTCGAGCGCGAGGCGGCCTTCGCCTACCACACGGGGCGTACGGTCCAGCACGCGCAGGCGCCGTTGCACCTGACCGACGAGGACTTCCGGGGGTACCTCACGCGGGCGGGCATCGAGTATGTCGTCCTCAGCCGCCTCACGGAGTCCGAGGTGCTCGGCGTCATTCCCAAGCTGCTGCGCAACTGCGAGTACCTGGCCCCGGTTCGCCAGTTCGCGCCGACCGCGCGCATCTACCGCCTCCTCGCAGCTCCCGCGGCCGCCGACGGCAACGCGTGCGCGGACCTGCGCGCGGGCATTGGCCCTCCGCCATCGCCGGCCTGACCGGCGCGCGTCACGTCGGCTACCGGCGTTCCCGGCGCCCTGCCGTCGCCGCCACCCAGGACATCGTTAGGCGGGACGGCCGAAATCGCGCGACAGGAGCGCGACGTAGCGCGCGAACTGCACCTCGGTCGTCCACGTCCGGAGGAGCGCCACGTCCAGCGGTTGCCAGTGGCGACCGGGCGCCTCGAGCGCGGACTGCACGATCGCGTCGATCTCCGGCGTCTCCTCGGTCACCAGGAAGTGTCCGCCCGCCCGCTGCAACATGGCGTGACTCTCGCCGTGGGCGTCGACGAACGCGAGGATCGGTCGCACGGCTCCCACGTACTCGTACAGCTTGTTAGGCACCTGGATGGGTTGCCCTTGCGCCAGCAGGAGGAGCACATCGGCCGCCTGCTGCATCCGGAGCGACTCCTCGTGCGAAATGCGACCGCGCAGCCGTACGATCGAGCCCAGCCCCAATGTCTCGACCAGCTCCGGCAACGAGCTGCCGTCGTAGCGCTCGCACTCGCCCACGAAGTCGACCTCCACGCCTTCGGCGGGGAGTGCGCCGCGCTGTTGCAGGCGCGCGATCGCGTGAAGGAACGGACGCGGGTCACGGCCGGCGTACAGGTTGCCGGCGTGGAGGATGCGCACCGGCCCCGGCGCGCGTCCGGCGCTCGTGGGCGCCTCGAGCCGATCGATGCCGTTGAGGATCACCACCGGTGCCGAGCGTCCGAGCGCCGTGCGTCGCCCGGCAAGGAGCGCCCCCGTCCGCTCGGTGACGGCCACGACGCGCGCGCTGCGCTTGAGGCACAGGCGCTCGAACCAACGGTTCACGGCACTCGCGAACGGATGCATGTCGCTGGTGGCAGAACCGGCGTAGATCCACGGATCGCGGAACTCGCACACCCATGGGAGGCCGGTGAGCGCACTCGCCACCAGCGCCGCCAGGTGCGTCGAGAACGGCGGCGCCGTCGAGATGATCAGGTCGTACGGCCGGTCGTGCACGGCGTCGACCACGGCGTGCATCATCGGGAGGATGAGTCCCTGCTGGTCGTCCGGGATCCAAACGAACGAGAGCAGGAGCGATCGCAGCTTGGCGCGCAGCCCGGTGTGCGACGGTGTGGACGAGAGCGTCGTCGTGGTCGTCGCGGCCGCCGGGCCGCGCCCGTCGGGGCGTGCGGCCCCCGTCACCTTGTGCTTGGCGCGCAGGATCCACTCGCGCGGGCTCGCGTGGGGGACGACGCGCACGATGTCGCGATCGCCTTCTCCTGCCGCCCCGACGGGCGTCGCCGTCACCACGGTCACGTCGTGCCCCGCCGCACGCAGGGCGGCCGCAAGCTTCGCCGGGCGCAACGCCCCGACCTCAGGCGAGGGCGCGTAGAAGCGCGTCAGCAGCAGGATGCGCATCGGACGTGTAGGCCTCACGCGTCCCCCGCGCCGCGCTCGGCGATCACCCGCGCCGGGTTCCCGACCGCGATCGACCGCTCGGGAATCGCCTTGGCGACCACGGCGCCCGCACCGATCACCGAGTGCGCGCCGACGTCGTCGGCGACGATCGCCCCGTTCCCGATCCAGACGTCCCGCCCCACGGTGATGCGGCGGTACTCCCCCGGCTGGTGACGGATCGGGATGTCGAGCCGGGCAAAGCCATGCTGCTTCGTGCCGCCTAACAAGGTGACGTTGGAGCCGAGCAGCGTGTCGTCGCCGATCGAGGCGTGCCCGATGTTGCAGAAGGGACCGATGTACACGCCGTCGCCGATCTCGACATCCGCGGTGGCGATGATCGTTCCGAAGCCGACGCTCACGCCCGCGCCACACCGGCGCAGCGTGAGGCGATACACCGCACGGCGCAGGAAGCCGCCCAGCACTCCGGGCACCAGGCCTGCCAGTTGGCTCACGCCCTGCATCGTCACGTCGGCACGCGACGGCGTTAGGCTGGCCCACGCGTGGTACCACGCAGCCAGGGGGAGCGCCAGCACCGTGAACAGCCCCTCGACGCCTCGCTTGACCGCGCCTCCCACCGGAAGCCGCGTATCGGCGCGCTGCACCACGGGAGGCGTCGTCGACTCCGCGGTCATCGGCGCGCCGCCAGCGCACGCTCGTACACCCGCTCGTAGGCGCGCGTCATCGATTCCTCGCTGTAGGCCGCCAGCGCGTGGGCGCGCGCGCGCTGCGCGACGTCGCGCCGCATGCCGGGCGAGGCGAGCAGGTCGTCCAGCGCCTGCGCCAGCGCGGAGACGTCGTTCGAGGGAACGAGCACGCCCGCGTTCCCCTGGTCGAGCACGGCGAGGTTCCCTCCCACCGCGGTCGCGACGCACGCTTTCCCCGAGGCGAGCGACTCGAGGAGGCTGATCGACGTCCCCTCGGAGATCGAGCAGAGGACGCAGACGTCGAGGTCGGCCAGGAGCGGTGCGACCGCACGGTGTTCCCCCGCGAAGTACACCCGGTCGCGGATGCCTAACGCATCGGCCTGCGACTCGAGCGCCCCCCGCAGCTCGCCATCCCCGATGAGCGCCAGGCGCGCCGTGGGGTGCTTCCCGCCGACGCGCGCGAATGCCTCGAGCAGCAGCCGGTGGTTCTTCACGGGCGAGAATCGTCCGACGTGTCCCACGACCGGCGTGGCATCGTCCACCTGCATCGCGCGGCGGAGCACCATCGTCCGCGGCCCAGGCGCGAAGCGCTGGGTGTCGATCCCGTTGAGGATGACCTCCGGTGCCGGCCGGTCGATGCCGACGCGCGTCACCAGGTCGGCTCGCAACGCCTCCGACACGGTGACGATCGCCGCCGACCGCCGCGCCGCAGCGCGCTTGATGAGCCCCTCGTGCCACGGTTCGACGTCCAGCAGGCCATGAACCGTGTGCACGACCGGGATCTTCCCCGCCATGCCTGCCGCCCGCGCCGCCTTGAGCCAGACGCCGCTGTGGACATGCACGATGTCGGGGCGCCGTGTCGTGAACCACCGGGCCAGTGCGCGCGGCCACACGTTGGTGATGACCCCCGGCGCCGGGACGAGCGCCACGGAGAACCCCTCCGATTGCAGCTGCTCACCGATGGCACCGATCTCCTGCGTGCAGGTCACGCCGACCTCGTGCCCGCGGCGCGCGAGCGCCCGCGACAGCGTGGCGACGACCATCTCCATCCCCGCAGTGACCAGCGATGGCACGACCATCTCCACACGTCGTGGCGTCGCGACGTGGCTCACGCGCCCGTACTCCACGCCGGCGCGATGGCTCGCGCCAGCCGAGCGGCGCCCGCCCCCAGCGCGAGTCCCGCCAGCGCGGCGACGAGTTCTACCGGCATCACCTGTCGCACCGTCACCCATCCGGCGACCAGCAGCACGGCACCGACCAGCACGACCTGGACAGCGACGACGCGACCCGCGTCGCCCGTCGTCGGCGCGATCGGGGCGTCGCCGCCCGCCAGGGACGCCATCATGAAATAACCGATCGGCAGGGTCAGCAGGCTGATCCACACGAAGTTCATCCAGGTGATACCAAGGTGCAGCGCCTCTGCGAACGGATACAGCAACGCCCACCCCAAGCCAGGCGAGAGCCACAGCTCGGACCGTCGCACGTCCGCTCGCCCCTCGTACGCGACGGAGAGTCGCCCCTTCACGTACCGCCCCTCGACCGGCGCTGACGCCTCACCGTACAGTGCGACGTAGTCGACTGGAACGATGACAGACGGTTGGCGCAGCCGCAGGTCGATGGCACGCAGCCGCACACGAAAGCTCACGCTCGTCAGGCTGCGGCTCAACGCCGCGATCTCGTCAGGCAGGCCAGACGTGAAAGATACTAGCGACTGAATGTCCTCGCACGAACTCGGGTTGGTGTGACCGGACACCCGCAGCGCCCCCTCTCGCCACGCGCCCTCCAGCGAGGCACGAGGCACCAGGTCTCCCCGCCTAACCACAACGTCACCGTACTCGAAATCGACGAGCCACGGGCCGCGATCGATCGAAGACGGCACGCAGCGATGGAAGTCACGAATCTGATAGTGTCCGGAGGGCAGCACCGGTCGAAAGGCCGCGACGGTCAGCGCCATGACGACGGAGAACCCCCCTACCGCCCACCATGCGAAGCTCGCGGCGCGCTGCGGGTCCGGTAGGACCAACCGGCGCCCTGCCGCCGCCGCCAGTACCCCCAGTCCGCCTCCCACCCCGTTCCAGACGACGTCACCCAGCGCCGGATACCGGAAGGGAATGACGGTCGCTTGCGCGACCTCGATGGCCGCCGATGCCGTGATGCAGAGCAGGAGCGATCGCCCGCGACCAACGCCTGCCCCGAAGAGGGCGGCCCCCAACGGAACGAAGAGGGCGACGTTCAGGAGGGCGTCCGCTCCCCCTCCAGCACCGCACACCAGGCACGTCCACGGAGGCACCACCTCGGTGGCATTGGGCGGGATTCCGTCCCCCAAGGTCACGAAGGCTATGACGATCGTGATGAGCACGACCGCAACGAGTGACGTGCGACGGCGGATGGTGCGCTCCTGGCGGTGAATGACGACGCGTCGGCTAAACGCCTGTCACTTGGCAAGATGGGGGCCGCGATGCGTGCGCCGCGACCGCCACTCGCCGGGTGTGGTCCGTGGGCGCGCAACCTGCATCATGCGATGCGCCGTTAAGTTCCACCCGCCGACGACCGTGGGGGTACCCTCCCACGGCCCGGCCAGACCCTCTGATCGCCGATCGATCCTCGCGCATGACGCTCCACGCACGAACGTCCAAAATACAATGAAGGTCATCGTCGTCGCCGGCGCTCGCCCCAACTTCATGAAGGTCGCGCCGATCCTGCGCACCCTCCGCGAGCGCGGACATTCGCCCGTCTTCGTCCACACCGGGCAACACTATGACGAGGCGATGTCGGCGGTCTTTCTCCGCGAGCTCGAGATCGACACCCCCGACTATCACCTCGGCGTCGGGTCCGGGTCGCACGCGGCGCAGACCGCGCGCATCATGGAGAGCTTCGACCCCGTACTCGAGGCGGTGAGCCCCGACTGGACCGTCGTCGTGGGTGATGTCAATTCGACGATCGCCGTGGCGCTGGTGGTCTCCAAGCGACGGCACGAGCTCAAGACGCGCCTCGCCCACGTCGAGGCGGGGCTGCGCAGTGGCGATTGGGCCATGCCCGAGGAGGTGAATCGCGTCGTCACCGATCGTCTCTCCGACCTTCTCCTCACCCCGTCGCGCGACGTGGAGCCCAACCTGCGCGCCGAGGGGCTGTGGAGCGATCGGTGCCAGTTCGTGGGGAACGTGATGATCGACTCGCTCCTCGCCGCGCTCCCGCGCGCGCGCGCCGCGGCGCCGGCCTTTGCGAAGAATCCTCCCCGCCCGTACGTGCTGGCGACACTGCATCGCCCGTCCAACGTCGATGATCCCGAGCGTCTCTCTGGGATCCTCGGCGCGTTCGAGCGCCTCTCGCATGATATGGATGTCGTCCTCCCGATTCATCCGCGCACGCGCGCCCGCCTGACCCAGTTCGGGCTCGATGCGCTGCTGCAGCGGCTCACCGTCCTTGCGCCGCTCAGCTACCTGGAGATGGTCGCGGCGACCGACGCGGCGTCGGTCGTGGTGACCGACTCGGGCGGGCTGCAGGAGGAGACGACGGTGCTGGGGGTCCCCTGCGTGACGCTGCGTGCACAGACCGAGCGCCCCGTGACGGTGACCGAGGGGACCAATCGCATGATTCCCTGGCCGCCGACCTCCGAGGGAGTCGTGGACTTCGTGCGCGAGGCGCTGGCGCGTGGCCGTCGCGCGGTAGGTGAGAAGGCGCCGGAAGGGTGGGACGGACACGCGAGCGCGCGGATCGTGAAGGCGCTCGAGGAGGCGACCGAGTGACCGGCGTGTGCGGACGCGACCACGCGAACGTTGCGCGAGGCCCGGCGTCTCGGCGGGACGCGTCGCGCTGAATCGCGATCGCGTCGCATGACCGGGTACGTGCTCGCCGGGGGGGCGGTCGCCGCGGTATGCGGGGCCGCCACGCTCGCCATCTGGCTCGGCTATCCGCTGCTCATCCGGCTGCTGGGGACGTCGCGCCGTCGCCGGCAGGCAACCCTGCCGCCGTGGGAGACGGCCCCCACGGTGAGCGTGATCCTGGCCACGCGCGAACCGCCGGAGGCGGTGGCGGACCGCGTGCGGAACCTGCTGGATACCTCGCACCCTAGTGATCGGTTGCAGGTCGTGGTGTCCATCGATGCCGCGGCTGACCCGGTCGCGTACGCGCAGGACGACGCGCGGGTGCGCGTGGTGCTCGGCGATGCGCCGGGCGGCAAGTGGGCCAACCTCAATGCCGGAGTGCGTGCCGCGACCGGCGAGGTGCTGGTCTTCGCCGATTCGGCGCAGCGCTTCGATCGCGGAACCATTTCGGCGTTGCTGGCGCCACTGGCGCCCGAGGTGCGTCCGGTGATGGCTGCGGTGACCGGGTGGCTGGAACTCCCGGCCGGGGTGCCGGCGGTCGTGCGCTGGTACTGGCGCATGGAGCGCGCGCTCCGGCGCGACGAGGCGACGCTGCATTCGTCGATTGGCGTCACGGGGGCGGTGTGGGCGATGCGGCGTACGCTCTGGGCCCCGTTGCCCGCGCAGGTGATCCTCGACGACCTCTACACGCCAATGCGCCTCGTGCTCATGGGGCATCGCATCGCGGTGAGCGAGGCGGCGGTGGCGCACGAACAGCGCGCCCCGGTGCGCGCGGCGGAGTTCCAGCGCAAGGTGCGCACGCTGACTGGGGTCTTCCAGGTGTGTGCGTTCCTCCCCGGTGTGTTGCAGCTGCGCCGCAATCCGGTGTGGGCGCAGTTCGTCGCGCACAAGCTCTTGCGGCTGACGACGCCCTGGCTGGTCCTCGCGGGGGGCGCCGGGACCGCGGTCGCGCTGGGGGCGGCACTCTGGGAGTGGTTCGGCGCCCGAGGGGTCGTGCTGGCGGCGGGCGTCCTCGCAGCGGGGGCGGTGCTGCGCCCCGTGCGCGCGATGGCGCGGCAGGTGTTCGATGCGTTGCACCTGCAGTTCGCCGCGCTG
This sequence comes from Gemmatimonadaceae bacterium, assembly GCA_046327755.1. Classification (GTDB taxonomy): domain Bacteria; phylum Gemmatimonadota; class Gemmatimonadetes; order Gemmatimonadales; family Gemmatimonadaceae; genus SCN-70-22. The sequence goes on along the minus strand of JAXLXW010000002.1, from coordinate 439,626 downwards.
CGGGCGGCGCAGAACGCCGCGCGCGGGCGCTGGGACGTCTGGCGCTGACGGCACGAGGCGCGGTGCGGACCGCGCCGCGCGACGGCGCGAGCCGACATCTCGTCCGCCGCTGACCGTCTACGAACCAACTCCTCCTTCGTCACAACGTTGCTGTGAAGCCCGTCGCACGCCGCGGCCGAGGTCGCCGTGCGACGCCGTGTTGTGATGCATCCCACGATTGGGCCGTGATGACGCGCCACGAAAACGTGTGTCGTGCGCCCTCTCGGGAGCGCTAGCTAAGTGACAATTTGCCAATGAGTTAGCCTGTTACTGTCGAGCAGGCGACTCGTCTTTTCACCGAGGGCTCATCCGCACAGTCACGGATCAGGGCCGCTCGTGTCGCCCGGCCATTCTCCGTCCTTGATAAGCCGGTCGCGAAAAGGGCAAACCCGCGGAAACGCGGGGACGCAAAGCCGAAGAGCTACCGCGATGCAAATCGCCACGCTGGCTGGGCTACCGAACGCTGTATTTCTTGGAGGTTGGGAATGTCCGCAGTATCGATCCGCCGCAGGGCAGCGGTATTTGCTGCCTCGCTGGGCACGCTCGCAACGTTCGCCTGCTCGTCAGGCGACTCTCCATCGGCTCCAGCCGGTCAGGTCCCCGCACCATCGGCGCCCGTCGCCGCCAGCATCGAAGTCACGACCAACGGCGATTCCATCTTGTTAGGCACCACGCGCGCCTTCGGCGCCCGTGTCCTCGACAAGGCAGGAAACGTGGTCTCGCTCCCGGTGACCTGGCGCAGCCTCACCCCCGCGCTGCTCGACATCGACGCCAACGGCGTCGTGACCGCCATCGCCCCGGGCGCTGCGTCGGTCCTCGCGTCGTCCGGCAGCGTGTCCGACACGGGCTTTGTGGTCGTCCGCGCGCAGGACGCGCCGCTCGCCATCAATCCCGACCTCATCCAGATCGTCGAGGGCGACGAACTGCAGCTGCAGGCGCGCGTGGCCAAGTCGTTAGGTGCCGAGGCGGGGGCGCAGGACGTGGAATGGATGTCGACCGATCGCGACATCGCGACCATCGACTCCGTCGGCCGCCTCGTCGCCCTCAACGAGGGCGACGTCACCCTCGTGGCGCGCTATGGCGAATACTCCGCGGTGGCCAATGCGGTCGTCGTCTCGGCCACCGTCGGTTCGATCACGCTCAACCCCACCGCCGCGACGATCCCGCTGGGGAACAAGGAAACGATCAAGGCGGTCGTCAAGGACGCCGCCGGGAACATCCTCAAGCGCACCCTCACGTGGACCAGCTCGAACCCGGCGGTCGCCACGGTCGCCAGCACCGGGCAGGTCTCCACGCTCAAGACCGGCTACACGGTCATCACCGCCTCCACCGGCGGCAAGTCGTCGTCCGCAACCATCACGGTGCGTTCCCTCCCGGCGAAGACGGTGACGGTCACGCTTCCGTCGGCCACGCAGGGCGTCGGAACCTCGCAGGTCGCCAAGGTCACGGCGCTCGACATCAACGGCCAGCCGGTCGTCGGCGGGCAGGTCGCCTGGCAGAGCAACAACCCGTCAGTGGCAACGGTCGACTCCAGCGGCAAGGTCGTCGCCCGCGTCGCGGGCAAGGCCCGCATTTCGGCGATCATCGACGCGGTCGTCGGCTACGCCGACCTTACGGTTGTCTCCCCGGTCGCCACCAGCATCCGCGTCAAGCCTGACAGCGCATCGGTCTCCGAAGGCGCGACCGCGCAGCTGACGGCCACGGTCCTCGACCAGGCCGGACTCCCGCTTGCCACGCAGCCGGCCATCACGTGGAGCAGCGTGCAGCCCGCCAACGCGACCGTGACCTCGGCCGGAGTCGTGACGGGCGTCCTCGCCGGGACCGCCACCATCAAGGCGACGTCCGGTGCCCTCTCCGACGTAGCCATCGTCACGGTGACCAAGGTCCCCGTGGCATCCGTCAGCGTGACGCCGGCGCCAGCGACGCTCGCGGCAGACGACACGCTCGCACTCGCCGCCCAGGCCTTCGACGCCGCCGGCAAGCCGCTCGCCGGGAGCACTTTCACGTTCACCTCGTCCGACGCGAGCGTCGCCTCCGTCACCTCGACCGGTAACGTGGTCGGCCTCAAGGCTGGCAAGGCCGGCATCACGGTCTCCTCGGGCGGCAAGTCCAAGGTCGACTCCGTGACGGTCACGCCGCTCGTCGTGGCGACCACCACGGTCACGCTCGGCCAGCCGTCGCTCAACGTCGGGCAGTCCACCACCGCGAGCGCCCTCGCCTTCTCGGCCAAGGGTGCGGCGATCACGGGACGCGCCGTGACCTGGCGCAGCAGCAACGCCGCCATCGCGACCGTCACGGCCAGCGGCGTCGTGACCGCGGTGAGCGCGGGCTCGGCGGCGATCATCGCCACCGTTGACGGGGTCGACGGTCTCGCCACGCTGGTCGTGGCGCAGGCCGCAGTCCTCCCGGTCGCGAAGATCACGCTGACCGCCAACAGCACCACGATCAAGGTCGGGCAGGGGACGCAGGTCGTCGCCACCCTCTACGATTCGTTAGGTAACGTACTGACCGGCCGCACGATCACCTGGGCCAGCTCCCGCGTCGAGATCGCCAAGACCTCCGCGTCGGGCTTCACGACCGGCGTGTCCGAGGGCGTCGTCGGCATCTCGGCGACCAGCGGCAAGATCACCTCGACCATCCAGATCACGGTCTCGTCGACGTCGACAGTCTCCGGCCCGAAGGCCGTGACGGTCTCGCTCAGCAACAACAGCCTCTCGGTCGGCAGCACCGCGACCGCCACGGCCACGGTGGTGGACTCGAGCGGCAACGTCCTCTCGGGACTCATCGTGACGTGGAACTCCTCCAACAGCGCCGTCGCGTCGGTGACGGGAACGGGACTCGTGACGGCGGTGTCGGGTGGTTCCGCGACCATCAGCGCCTCGGTCTCCGGGATCTCCGGATCCGCGCCGCTCACGGTGACCGCTTCGACGGTTGCCGTCGCCTCGGTTACCGTCACGCTCAACACGTCGACGCTCACGGTTGGGCAGCTGGCGCAGGCGACAGCGGTGGCGCGCGACGCCGCCGGTAACGTCGTCACCGGTCAGCCCGTGGCCTGGAGCATGGCGTCGGGTAGCTCTTACGCGAGCGTGAACTCCACGGGGCTCGTGAGCGCCGTGGCCGCCGGTTCGGCACAGGTCAAGGCGTCGGTCGGCAGCGTGTTCGGTGTCGCGCCGCTGACGATCAACCCCGCCCCCACCACTCCGGCGCCCGGCGGAACGACCACCGTGCCGCTGATGGTTACGCGCCTGGTGGCCGGTACGGGCTCCGTGCTCGTCTCGAACGCGGTGCCGCTCAAGCCCGGCATGCTGTTCGCCAACGGCCTCTCCAACGTGCTGCTGCGCATCAACAACGCCGAAGTCCCGATTGCGGTGGCCGCCACGGCGGGCACGCACAAGGACGGATCGCTGCGCTCGGTCGTCGTGCAGTTCCTGTACGACGTGCCGGCGACGGGCGTGGCGGGGACGTTGCACCTGGGCGCGGCGCGCTCGCTGAGCATGTCGGCGCAGCCCATTCCGGGCGCTCCGGTTGCGGTGGCGCTGCCGACCGACCCGTACTACCTCATCGCGACGGAGATCGTCGGGCCGACGATCACGGTCGCTGACAGCAAGGCGTGGAGCGGCGTCTGGACGAAGTACGAGAACGACTTCGTGACGTACGCTGACAAGCACTGGGCTCTGTATGGTGCCGACTGGGCCTCGACCAACTACTACGACCGCGCGCAGATCTACTATGCCTTCTGGGTGCGCACGGGGAATCCGGAGTACTGGCGTCGCGGCACGTTGACCGCGATCGACTATCGCACGAAGTACCTCGAGCCCAACAACTACAACGTCTCGCACCACTGGTCGCAGCTCGAAGGGTTGGCCGATCACTACCGGCTCACCGGCGATGCGATGTCTCAGAAGGCCGTGGGGATGACTGCCGACGTGCTGGCCTCGTACTACCGCAAGGGCGTCCTGGCCGACACGAACCACATCGACATGGAGAGCCGCATCCAAGCGCGCTCGTTGCAGTCGATGCTGCTGGCCTGGGAAGTCCAGGCCCCTGGCGGCCCGAATTACACGTCCTCTTCGTGGGCCACGCACCTCCCGCTCATGCTGACCCAGATCCTCAGGGCCCAGAACAGCCAGGGGGCCTACATCTGGGGTGGATACTGCCGGACGAGCATCAACTACATGGACGGGCTGCTCAACGATGCGATGATCCGCTACTACCAGCGCTTCCAGGCGGACGCCCGCATCCCGTCTTCCATCAAGGCCAACGCGGACTGGCTCTGGGCCAACCAGTGGCGCCCGACCGGCGCGAGCTTCAACTACCAGTCGGCCTACTGCGCTCGCAACAACTCGGGCCCCAGTGCCTCGATCGACTTGAACGGGTTGTACGCGACGACGTACAGCTGGTTGTACAAGACCACGGGTAACACCGTGTATCGCACCTACGCGGACTCGATCTTCGCCGGCGGTGTGAAGGGGGCGTACCTCCTTGGCGACAAGCAGTTCAACCAGGAGTACACCTCGTCGTACAAGTACCTGTTCTACCGCCAGTAGGGGGGACGTCACCGCACGACGGCCTGCGCTCCGCCAAGCGGGGCGCAGGCTTTGTGTTTTTTGTGTGTCGATCCCGTCGTAGCCGGCATGTCGTGGTGCGGTGAGCCACAGCGGGTCTCCTACGGTGTCCGCAGGTTGTGCCCCGCGGACGCAGGGATTGCGAGACGCACCAGGATTCAGGATCTTTTTCGCCCGCGGGCGCTGCTCCGCACGATTTTCAACTGCCGAATGCACCTCTCTCCCCGTCAGCTACTACTACGGTCGTGCTCGCTCGCTCTCGTGGCGGCGATAGGCTGCGGGGGCGATGCACCTGCCCCGTTCCTTGGCACCGTCCCGTCGCCCGAGCCCGCGCGCGTGACGGTGTCGCTCGGCGCCTCGACGCTCTCGCTGGGGCAGCAGGTGCTGGCCACGGCGAAGGTCTTTGACGCCGCGGGAAACACGCTCTCCAACGCGAGCGTGACCTGGAGTTCGTCGGAGAGCGCCATCGCCACGGTGACGCCGGCGGGGATGGTGCAAGCCGTCGCCCCGGGCAAGGCGATCATTCGCGCAGAGTCCAAGTCCGTCGCCGGTGTCGATTCGGTGGTCATTCTTGCGCCGCCGCCTCCCGTCGTCGCCTCGCTCCTCATATCGACCGGAGACTCGTCGCTCGTCGTCGGCGATTCCGTGCAGGCGCTGGCGATTCCGAAAGACTCGCTGGGCGCGCCCATCGACGGCCAGGTCGTGGTGTGGAGCGTCGACAGCGGGGCCGCCGTCGCGAGCGTCAGCGGGACCGGGATGATCACGGCGATTTCTGCGGGCACGGCGACGATTCGCGGCGCCGTCGGCTCGGTCAGCTCCACGGTGATCATCTCGGTGGCAGCGGCCACACCGCCCGTCCGAGTCGTCAACGTCACGATCGCCATCGCCAGCGACACACTCCTGGTGGGGCAGGCGACGCAGGCGGTCGCGGTGGCCAAGGATTCGGTCGGCGCCGTGGTGACCGGGCTCCCCGTCACGTGGAGCGTCGATAGCGGCGCGACGTTGGTGAGCGTCTCGACCAATGGCATGGTCACCGCGCTCGGCGCGGGGAAGGCGCGCATTCGCGCGAGCGTCGCGTCGGTGAGCGGCTTCGCGTCGCTCACCATCGTCGCGCCGCCGCCGCCACCGCCGCCCCCACCGCCCCCGCCGGGGGGCGTGACGACCGTCCCGCTGACCGTCGCGCGCCTGACGGCGGGGACCGGGACCGTGCTCGTCTCGAACGCCATCCCCCTGATTCCCGGGATGCTGTCGGCGACTGCACTCTCGAGCGTCTCGTTGCTCGTCAACGGCACCGAGGTGCCGATCGCGGTTGCGGCCACGTCCGGTACGCACAAGGACGGATCGTTGCGCTCGATCGTGGTGCAGTTCCAGTACGACGTCCCCGCCTCGGGCGTCGCCGCCACGTTGCAGCTGGGGGCCGCACGCTCGGCGAACATGCCGGCACAGGCGATTCCGTCGGTGCCGCTGGCCGTCGCACTGCCGACCGATCCCACCTATCTCATTGCCACGCAGCTCGTCGGTCCGACGGTGACGCAGGCGGCGAGCAAGGCACTGGGCGGATCCTGGCTCAAGTACGAGAACGACTTCGTCACGTACGCTGACAAGCACTGGACCACCTACGGCTTCGACTGGGCGTCCACCGACTACTACGATCGTGCGCAGATCTACTACGCGTGGTGGGTGCGCACCGGCAATCCGGAGTACTGGCGCCGAGCGACGCTGACGGCGGTGGACTATCGCACGAAGTACCTCGAGCCGAACAACTACGCGTCGTCGCACCACTGGTCTCAGCTCGAGGGACTCGCCGATCACTACTGGCTCACCGGCGATCCCGCCTCGCAGAAGGCCGTGGGGCGCACCGCGGACGTGCTGGCATCGTACTACCGCAAGAACGTCCTCTCCGACACCAATCACATCGACATGGAGAGCCGCATTCAGGCGCGCTCGCTCCAGGCGATGCTGCTGTCCTGGGAAGTTCAGGCGCCGGGAGGGGGGAACTACACGCCGGCAACATGGGCGACCCACCTGCCGTTGATGCTCACGCAGATCCTGAAGGCGCAAAACTCGCAAGGCGCCTACAAGTGGGGCGGGTATTGTCGCACCAGTATCAACTACATGAACGGGCTCCTGAACGATGTCATGATCCGCTACTACCAGCGGTTCGACCAGGATCCGCGCATCCTCCCGTCCATCCAGGCCAACGCCGATTGGCTCTGGGCCAACCAGTGGCGCCCCGACCAGAGCTTCAACTACCAGTCGGCGTTCTGCGCCCGCAACAACTCGGGGCCCGGTGCATCGGTCGATCTGAATGGGCTGTACGTGACGACCTACAGCTGGTTGTACAAGCAGACGGGGAATGCCGCCTATCTGCAGGCCGCAGACGCGATCTTCGCCAATGGGGTGAAGGGCTCGTACCTCACGGGCGACAAGCAGTTCAATCAGGAATACACGGCCTCCTACAAATACCTGTTTTACCGACAGTAGGCCGACGGACGGGGAGTGACGGGGGCGGGCAACGCGGGCGTGGACTATGGTCCTGTCGCGGTGTAGAAAATGCACCGCAGCGGGGTGCGCTTCCGCCCCTTCTCTCCGCCCATGCTCCAGATGTCGACCCCGTACACTCGACTGGCCGCTGCCCTGATGACTCTGGGAGCGGCGCTTCCGACCGGCCGCGCCAACGCCGCGTCGCACCCTGACCGCGTTCCTGCCCGTTCGGCGGCGCGCCGTGCCGCTCCTGTCGCGGACTCCATCCCACTGGTCGTGACCCGGCTGATGGGTCCAGCCGGCGATGCACTGGTCTCCAACGCCATCCCCCTCCGTCGCGGCGCCCTACGTCCCGATGGCGTCGGCGCCGTGCGCCTTATGGTCGAGGGCCAAGCGGTCGATGCGGCGATCCAGGGGACTGCGGCGCTGCATGCCGACGGATCGCTCCGGTCGGTCGTGGTCCAGTTCCGCACTTCGCTGCGCCCCGGGGACCGGGCCAAGGGATGGCTGGTGCTGGGGGGAGGGGCGGGGAAGCGGCGGGGACCTGCACTCTCCGATCTCCCGGCATACCCGGAAGCCGTCGCACTCCCGACCAATGCGGACTACCTGATCTCGACCGATCTGGTCGGGGAGACCATCTCCGTCTCCGAGACACGGCGGCTCGGCGGCGTGTGGGCCAAGTACGAGCGAGACTTCGACCAGTGGTCCGAGAAGCACTGGCTCACCAGCGGTGCCGACTGGGCAGCCGGGAACTACTACGACCGCGCGCAGATCTACTACGCCTGGTGGGTCCGTACCGGGAACATCGAGTACTGGCGGCGCGCGACCCTCATGGTCATCGACTATCGCACCAAGTACCTGGAGAAGAACAACTACACCAGTTCGCACCACTGGTCACAGCTGGAGGGGGTGGCGCTGCACTACCTCCTCACGGGCGATCCGCGGTCGCGGGAAGCGGTTGAGCGGACCGCGCAGCTCCTGAGTTCGTATTACCGGCGCGGGGCGCTGGGGAAGGTGAACCACCAGGACATGGAGAGCCGCATCCAGGCTCGCTCGCTCCTGGCCGCGCTGCTCGCCTGGGAGGTGCAGAACGGCGATCCGGAGTCGGGGTACGCGAAGGAGTGGGCGAAGGACCTTCCGCTGATGCTCGGCCAGATCCTCAAGGCCCAGCGACCGGATGGGTCGTTTCTCTGGGGGGGCTACTGCACCTCCAGCATCAATTACATGAACGGGATCCTGAACGACGTCCTGATTCGCTACTATACCCGTTTCCGCCCGGACAGCGTCATCGTCTCCTCGGTAAGGCGGAACGCGGACTGGCTGTGGGGCACGCAGTGGCGTCCGGACGGGAGCTTCAACTATCAGTCGATCTCCTGCCAGCGGAACAATTCGGGCCCGTCCCGCTCCCCCGACCTGAACGGCCTGTTCGTCACCACGTACGGATGGCTGTACCAGCAGACCGGGGACGGTCGATACCGGGATGCAGCGGACCAGATCTTTTCGACATTGCAGAAGGGGACGTACCTGCAGGGTTCCAAGCAGTTCAACCAGCTCTACACCATGTCGTACCGGTACCTCGCCTACCGCCGCGGGAGCAAGGCGGGGGCGTAAGGAACGAGGCGGCGGACAGCGATGACGTGGCGGAACCCATCTTGCATGCCGGGTGGGAGACGCGGCCGTAACCGACGGCACGAGCGACAGATAGCGTAGCACCGGCGACCCTCCGAGCGGATCGATTTCAGTTGAGAGCACAGCGAGCCAGCGCGACGGCGATGAGCGCCCCTCCCCCCGGGTCCGGAGTGGCCGGGTATGCCGAGGAGTTCTATCGCCGCTTCGAGGTCCGGGCGCCTTTGATCACGATGGCGCTCATCCTCATCGTGGCCGTTCGCATCCAGGAGCTCGTCCCGACACTCGCCATGATCCGCCCGGCGCTCATCCTGTCGATTGGGGGGCTGGGCTACCTGTTCACGCGCACACCGATCGACATCTGGCGTTCGGCGTTTCGAGAGCCGCTGGTCAAGCTGGTGATCGTGTTCTACGCCTGGGCGATCGTGGGCGTCCCGTTCGCGCTGTACCCGGGGCTGGCCTTCGAGTCGGTCACGACGCCGGCGCTGACGCAGCTCGCGGTACTGGTGGCCCCGCTGCTCTGCGCCCCAACCGAGAGCAACCTCCGGTGGCTGCAACGCGCGTATGTGCACGGGATGTCCGGGCACATGCTGCTCGCCTTTGCGGGCGGCGTGATGTCCGGCGGACGACTGTTCACGTTTGGCGGCCTGGACTCGAACGACTACTCCGCGATGGCGGCGATCACGTTCTTGTTAGGCGCCGGGCTGTTGCAGTCGGAGAAGAAGGGGTTGTGGAGGATCCTGGCCTTTGTCTCCATGGCCATCCTCGCGATCGGCGTCGTGCGCAACGGATCGCGTGGCGGCACGCTCGCGCTCATCTTCGGCGCCCTGGTATTCCTCGTCGCCTCACGCGGCACACGGCGCTTCGTCTATGCCGTGCTCTTCGTGGTCGGCGCGATCGCCGTCTGGAACGTCTCGCCGTACAAGTTCCGGAAGCGCATGATCGACCTGGTCAGCGGACAGGAAGACTACAACTACACGGAGTACAGCGGGCGAAAGCAGGTATGGGCGCGCGCGAAGATCTACATCGTGCGACATCCCGCGATGGGGGTCGGGATCGCGAACTTCCCGATCATGGAGGGGGCGTACCTCGAGGAGCAGGGTAAGGTCGGCAAGTGGTCGGCCGCGCATAACGCGTACTATCAGTCGACGGTGGAGCTTGGCCTCCCTGGCGGGTTGATGTTCATCAGCATGCTCCTCATCGCCATCTTCAAGGGGTGGCGACTGCGACGTGCGTTTCGCGACACGGCCTCCGGAGAACCACTCAACCGCCCGGAGTTCGTGTCGGCGATCCTGGCGTTCTCCATGTCGTCGGTCTTCCTGTCGCACGCGTACTTCTACTTCCTCTACGGGTTGTTGGGACTGATCGCCTTCGCCTGGCGTGTCGCCGGGATGGATCGGGGGGCCGCGCCGCCTCTCGCGCCGTCGCCCGACATGCAGCTGGTGACCGCGGCGCCGTCCGCGCCAACGCACGCGTGGGGGCGGCGCCAGACCACCACCGCGGCCGGCTGGCGCTCGCGCGGCAGCTGGCCGGGACCGCGCGGTCGGTTTACGTCGTGATCGGGACGGCACGCCCCGGACACGGGGTGAACGCCGCCGCTGGGGCACCCTTCGATCCGGCGGCCGGCGTTGCAGCTGACTGTCTCGTCCGGTCCGTGGCGGCGGTCATCGACACCGCGATCCTTTCGGGGCCGGGGCGGCAGCTCGTGGCGCAGCTCGCGCTCCAGCAGTCGCGCGGCACCGCCGCTCGCATCGTCACCTTCCGGCGCGCGGGGCGCCCGGTGTCGCCGTTCGTGGCGTATGCCGAGTCGCGCGGGGTGCGCTGCGACGTCATCGAGGAGACGGGGCGACTCGACATGTCGGTCCTCCCGCGCGTGCGCGAGTCGCTTGCCGCGGCCGGCGCCACGGTGGTGCAGACACATGGCTATCGCCCGTCGGCGATCGTGCGCTCGTTGCGCGCGTTAGGCTGGTATCGCGGCGGCTGGGTCGGATTCTATCACGGGGCCACCGCCGAGGACTGGAAGGTGCGCCTGTACGACGCCCTCGACCGCCGCCTGCTGCGCTCGGCCGACCAGGTGGTCGTGATGTCGCGGCCGCAGCTCGCCCTGTTCGAGGACCTGGGCGCGCGCGCCGCGCTGGTCTTCAACGCGGTGCTGGACGAAGGGGCGGTGTCGGGTGCGGCAGGCGAGGCGCCATTGCTCCCGCCGGCTACCGTGCCGCGCCTGGCGGCGGTCGGGCGGCTGAGCCCGGAGAAGGGGGTCGACGTCCTGCTCGAGGCGGCGGCGCTGCTCAAGGCGCAGCACGTCCCGTTCGAGTTGCTCCTGGCGGGCGACGGCCCGGAACGCGCATCGCTCGAGGCGCAGGCGGCGGCGCTATCGTTAGGCAATGCGGTGCGCTTCCTGGGACAGGTGCACGACGTCGCCGCGCTCTACCGCGCGATCGACCTGCTGGTGATCCCGTCGCGCAGCGAGGGGCTCCCCAACGTCCTGCTCGAGGCACTGCGCCACGGACGCTTCGCCGTGTCGACGCGCGTGGGGGCCGTCCCCGACGTGCTGGACGGGTCGCGGGCCGGCATCATCGTCCCGCCGGAGGATCCGCGGGCGCTGGCCGACGCCATTGCGCGCGGGCTCGCCGGCCGGGATGCGCCCGGCGTGGCCGACGATCGCGCGACGATCATCGCCCGCTTCTCCCTCCCCTCGCGCGTGCAGGCGCTCGAGGGGATCCAGGCGCGCGTGATGCCACGCGCGACGTCGGAGTCCCGCTGATGTGCGGGATCGCGGGCGCCGTCGCGCTGTCGCCGCACGCCGCCCCGCGGCGCGAGGTGGTGGAGGAGATGTCGCGCTGCATCGCGCATCGCGGCCCCGACGGCGAGGGGTTGTGGGCGTCGCCCTCCGGCCGCGCCATGATGGCACACCGGCGTCTGGCCATCATCGACCTGGAGACGGGCGACCAGCCCCAGTTCTCCGCTGACGGGCGCCTGGCGCTCGTCTTCAACGGCGAGATCTACAACTACAAGGAGCTGCGCGCCGACCTGGAGCGCGAGGGGTGCGCCTTCCGCACGCAATCCGACACCGAAGTCCTGTTGCACCTGATCGCCCGGGAGGGCGACGCCTGTGTCGACAAGCTGCGCGGCATGTTCGTCTTCGCCGCCTGGGATGCGCAGAAGGAGCAGCTCCTGGTGGCGCGCGACCGCGCCGGCAAGAAGCCGTTCTACTGGTCGGTGCGCGACGGGATCTGCTACTTCGCCTCGTCGCTGGAGGCGGTGCACGCGGCGTTAGGCTCCCCGCGCACGCTCGACCTCTCGGCGCTGGACGACTATCTCACGCTGGGCTGGGTCCCGGCGCCCCGCACCATCTACGAGGGGATCCACAAGCTCGAGCCGTCGGTGGTGATGACGCTCGATGCGCACGGTGTGCGCAGCCGCGTGTACTGGGACCTGGCGGCGGGTGATGCGCCCTTCGAGGGGACGCTCGACGACGCCGCCGACGCGCTCCTCCCGATCCTGCGCGAGGCCACGCGCATTCGCCTGCGGGCCGACGTCCCGCTGGGGATCTTCCTGAGCGGGGGGATCGACTCGAGCCTGGTCACGGCGATGGCGATGCAGGAAGACGCCACGCTGCACACCTACTCCATCCGCTTCGACGACGCCGAGTCGGACGAGAGTGGCTTCGCCGCGCGTGTCGCGCAGCACCTTGGGGCCTCGCACCACATCATCGACGCCCCCGCAGCCTCGACCGATCGCCTGCCGACACTCATCCGTCATTTCGGCGAGCCGTTCGCCGATTCATCGGCCATTCCCACCTCGGTGCTTGCCCAGTATGCGCGGCAGCACGTGACGGTGGCGTTAGGCGGCGATGGTGGCGACGAGGGATATGCCGGCTACTCCTGGTACCGGACCTTCCACAGGGTGCGCCGGCTGGGGCAGGTGATCCCCGCCGGGGCGGCGTCGGCCGCGGCGCAGCTCATTGCGCCTGGCGGCGCCCGGAGCCCCTTCGCGCGGCAGCGCGGCCGCGTGTCGCGCGGCCTGCGCGCCCTGGAACCGGGGAACGACGCGCTCCGATACGCCGCGTTGCGCACCCTGCTCGGCGCCGCGGAGACGCGCAGCCTGTACGAGGGGGCGCTGGCCGAGCGGCATCGCGCGGGGAGCGTCGATCCCTCGGGGATGATCGCGCTCTACAATCGGACGGAAGGCAGCGCCCTGCGTCGCATGCGGTGGGTCGACATCCGCACCTACCTCGCCGACTGCCTCAACGCCAAGGTCGACGTCGCGACGATGGGCGTGGGGCTCGAGGCGCGCGCGCCGCTCCTGGACCAGGAGGTGCTGCGCTTCGGCCTCGCGCTCCCCGACGGGTTGCTCGTCGACGACCGCGGGGGGAAGGCCGTCCTTCGCACGCTCCTGGCGCGTTACGTCCCGCCGGCGCTCTTCGAACGCCCCAAGCAGGGCTTCACCCCGCCGGTGCATCGATGGCTGCGCGAGGGGATGCGTGCGCAACTGCTCGCCCTGCCGCGGTCCGAGGCCTTGCGGTCGTTAGGCGTGCTGCGCCCCGAGGGCATCCAGCGCCTGGTCGACGAGCACCTGCGGCACGTGCGCGACCACGCCGACCGGTTGTACGCGCTCCTCGTCCTCGACGGCTGGCTCACGTCGGTGCATCGCGCGTGAGCGGGGTTCGGCAGGCCCTGGCCCGCGCGGCGTGCGGCCTCGGCGTCGATGCGGCGGCGCGACGCGCCGGGCTCCCCTCGCTCCTGGTCGTCTGCTATCACGGCGTGCGCCCCGATCAGTCGGCGAGCCGTCACTGGTTGCTCCTGCCGGAGTCCGCGCTCGCGCGACAGTTGCGATGGTTGCGCTCCGTGTACGACGTGCTCCCCATCGACGAGGCGCTCGCGCGGCTGCGGGACGGCCGCGCGTCACGTCCCATGGCCGCCATCACCTTCGACGACGGCTATCGATCCAACGCGACACTCGCCTTGCCGCTGCTGCAGTCGCTTGGGCTCCCCGCCACCGTCTACCTCACCACGGGGCACCTCGACTCCGGGGCGATGCTGTGGACCACGTGGCTCGACCTCGTGCTGCAGGCGCTTCCGGCCGCACCGCGCTGGCTCGCGGATCGCACCGCGACCGTCGCAGCCGCGCCCAAGGAGGCGCTCAAGCGCCTTCCCTCGGATGAGCGCGAGGCGTTGCTCGCGCGGTTGCGCGCGGAGGTGGCGAGCGATGCGCGCGTGCAAGCGTCGCTGGAGCGTCACGCGCCCGATTTCGCCATGCTCACGTGGGACGAGGTGCGCGCGGCCGCGGAGTCGCAGCTGCTGACCTTTGGCGGACACACCGTCTCCCACCCGATCGTCTCGCGATTGACAGATGCCGAGGTCGGGCGCGAGATCGGGGAGTCGATGGACCGGGTGGCCCGCGAGGTGCAAGCGGTCACGCGCACCTTCGCCTATCCCAACGGGCGGTCGATCGACTTCGACGCGCGCGCGGTGGAGGCGGTGCGCCGGCATGGCGGAACCGCCGCCGTGACGACGATCGAGGGGGTCAACCGGCGCACGCACGATGCCTTCGCGCTGCGCCGGTTGGTGGTCGGCGACCGCGATGTGGACGACGCCATGTTCAAGCTGCGCGCGGCCGGGCTGTGGAGCGTGGCAGCGTGACCGGCGCGGCATCGCCAACCGGCGCGGCAGCGCGGACCGGCGAGGCGCGCCGATTTCGCGTGGCGGTCCTCACCTGCCAGGACTTCGCCTGGGAGACGGTGGCGGCGCTCGCGGTGCTCCCCGAGGTCACGGTCGCCGCGGTGGTCCGCGGCCCCATGCCGCGACCGTCGCTCACGCACAAGCTCAGGCGAACGTGGCGGCGCGATGGGGTCGTCGGTGTCGTGGCGGCGGTCGCCCGCATCGCCCTGCGCCCGGTGCGCGGAGGCGCGAGTGCACGTCGGCCGGTCGCTCCCGTCGAGGGCGTGCCCCAGCACGACGTGTCCTCGCTCAACGCCGACGACTGTCGCGCCCTCCTGCGGTCGCTCGATCTCGACCTCGCCGTCCTCGACGGGACCAACATCCTCAAGCCGCAGACCTTTGACATCCCGCGACTGGGGAGCATCAACCTGCACTGCGGAAAGCTCCCCACATACCGCGGCGCCCCGCCCGCCTTCTGGGAGCTGATGGCCGGTGAACGTGAGGTCGGCGTCACCGTGCATCAGGTGAGCGCCGAGCTCGATGCGGGGGCGATCTTCGCCGAGGGGAGCTGCCCGCTCGACCCGGCACCGGCCGGCGACCCGGTGGCGTATGCCGATGGCGTCTGGCGAGAGTCGCTCCGCCCCCTCGGCTTGCAGCTGATCTGTCGCACGGTACTGGCACTCGCGCGTGGCGAGGCGGAATCGCGACCGCAGCCGGCGGCCAGCACGCCGGCCAATCGCATGCCCTCGCGCCGCGAGCTGCAGCGGTTGCGCGACGTGGTGGCCGCGCGGCGACGGGGAGCGGCACCTCGTTAGGGCAACACGCGGAATGCGCGCACGTCGACGCGCGCCTTCCGCTGCCGGCTCCGACTCGTCGACCTAGCGCGCGACCGTCGGGACCGAGGCCGAGGCGTATGCCTCCTCGAGGCGATCGCCGAGCCGCCGCCAGCCGTACTCGCGCTCCACGAGGGCGCGCCCGGCGCTGCTCAACCGGTCACGAAGCGCGGCGTCGGACGCGGCGTGGGCGACCTGCTGCACGAACTCCTGCGGCGTCTCGGCGCGCAGGTAGTGCTCCCCCTCGATCATCGGGATCCCTTCCACGCCGACCGAAGTGGAGATCAGGACGCGCCCCATGGCGAGCGCATCGAGGATCTTGAGACGCGTCCCCCCGCCAACGCGCATGGGGCACAGAAAGAGCGCCGCCCGCTCCACAAAGGGGCGCACGTCATCCACGAACCCCGTGGCCACCACGCGCGAATCGGCAGCGGCCGCCGCCTTGAGTTCCGGGGATGGCTCGCGCCCCACCACCGTCATGCGATCGAGCAGCCCGCCCCGGTGTTGCGCCAGCGCGGGCCAGATGTCGCTGGCGAACCACTCCATCGCGTCCTTGTTGGGGAACCAGTCCATACCGCCAAGAAAGACCGCCTCCCGTGGGTTCGCGTCAGCGATCGGGGGGAGGCGAAAGAAGTCCAGGTCGACGCCGTTGGCCACGACGCAGGTCCGAGCCCCGGGAACGATCTGCTGCAGTCGTTCGGCGTCTGTCTCGGAGACCATGAGGTTGAGCGCGGCCCGCTGCGACAGCTCGCGCTCCGCCTCCTTCACCTTGCGGGCCTCGCGGGCATAAAAGGCGCGCGCCGCGCGGCTTCCGTTGGCCCCGCGACGAGCCAGCAGGTGCGACTCGACGTTGTGGTGATTGAGGACGAAGGGCGCCGCGAGCTGCGACGCGTAGGGGCGCAGGAAGACGGTGTCCAGGTGGACGACTTGCGGACGCACCCGCTCCTGCAGGTCGCGGAGCTCGCCCTGCGCCTCAGCCGACCAGTACCAGCGCTCCCAGTAGGCCCGCGACGACGGCATCCCTGCCAAAGCCTTGACCGCGCGCGAGACCCGGCCCCCCGCGTGCTCGGTGGCCACCAGGGTGACGCTCGCGCAGTATTCCTCCAGCCCCTCGCGCGCCGCGCCGAGGGCGTCGCGAGACTGAGGGCCGTCCGGCGTCGGGGGAGCGAGCGCGAGCAGGTGCAGTTCCCGCCGGCTCGCCGCCTCGCGAACCAGGTGGAAGGAACGGGCAAGCGCGCCGTGCCCGGTCGAGGGCCACGGAACGAAGTGCGAGAACCACAGGACGGTCATATCAAGTCGAGGTGCCGCCGGACGCCCCTCCCGCCCCATTTTGTGGGACGAAGGTCACCGTGCAGCGCGAAAGATGTCCCGCCCGGCGTACGTTCGGCACCCGCGCCGCGCGGCGGCACTGATTGTGAAACGACCCGTCGGGCGCGGGCGTCCCTCAAGTGCTGGGCGCGACCGCTGTAGTCCGGCAGGCTTCCTCCAATTCCCGCAGTGAAGACCATTCTCGTCACCGGCGCCGCCGGTTTCATCGGGTTCCACCTCGCGCAGCGCCTGCTGCAGCGGGGCGATCAGGTCATCGGCCTCGATAACCTCAACGAGTACTACGACCCCACGTTGAAGCAGGCGCGGCTCGCCACGCTCCAGCGCGAGGCGAACTTCGAGTTTCATCGCCTCGATCTGGCAGATGACGACGGAATGCGGTCGCTCTTCACGAGCCATCGCTTCGACGCGGTCGCCCACCTCGCCGCGCAGGCCGGGGTGCGGTACTCGCTGGAGAACCCGCACGCCTACGTGAAGAGCAACATCCACGGCTTCCTCAACGTCCTCGAGGGGTGCCGCCACCACGCGGTTCCGCACCTCGTCTACGCCTCCACCAGCTCGGTCTACGGCGCCAACACCGCCATGCCGTTCTCGGTGCACAACGGCGCCGACCACCCGCTGACCATCTACGCGGCCACCAAGCGCGCCGACGAGCTCATGGCGCACTCGTACGCGTCGCTGTTCGGCGTGCCGTGTACCGGGCTGCGCTTCTTCACGGTCTACGGTCCGTTCGGCCGCCCCGACATGGCGCTGTTCATCTTCCTCAAGGCGATGTTGGCCGGCAACACCATCCCGGTGTTCAACCACGGGGAGATGCAGCGCGACTTCACCTTCGTCGACGACATCGTCGAAGGCTTCGTGCGTGCCATCGACAAGCCGGCGACCGCCAACCCGGCGTGGGACGGCAACCATCCGGACCCGGCGTCCTCGGCCGCGCCCTATCGACTGTACAACATCGGGAATCAGGCGCCGGTGCGGTTGATGGAGATGATCCGGCTCCTCGAGAAGCACTCCGGACGGACGGCGAAGCTGGAGATGCTCCCCATGCAGCCGGGCGACGTCCCTGCGACGTACGCTGACAGCTCGGACCTCGCGCGCGACCTCGGCTTCACCCCGCGGACTTCGCTCGACGAAGGGGTGCGGCGCTTCGTGGCGTGGTACCGGGACTACTACGGCATCTCCGCAGCGTAGGACATCCGCCGCTCACGCACGCGCGTGGGCGGCGCGATGCGGTGGTGGCGCGATGCGGGGGCGGACGACCGGCATCGCGTTAGGCGATCAGAGGTAACCCTGCCGCGACAGCCGCTTGAGCAGGTCGTCCTCCTTGCTCGGCGCCGGCCGGTCCGAATCGCGCGGGATGATCCCGATCAGCTCCAGCGTGCTCATCACCTTCCACGCGGCGTCGTCCACCGACTCGCGGTCGGCATGGATGTGCACTTCGGGCTCGAGCGGCGGTTCGTAGGGCGCGTTGATCCCCGTGAATTCCTCGATCTCCCCGCGCCGCGCCTTGGCGTACATCCCGTCGGTGTCGCGCGTCTCGGCGACTTCCACCGGGCACTCGACGTACACCTCGATGAAGTTCGTCGTGTTCTGCCGCACCTCGTCGCGCGTGGCGCGATAGGGCGAGACGGCGGCGCAGATCGCGATGACGCCGTTGCGCGACAGGAGCTTGGCCACGTAGCCGATGCGGCGCACGTTCTCCTCGCGGTCGGCCCTCGAGAAGCCGAGCCCGCGCGAGAGCGACTCGCGCACCTCCGATCCGTCGAGCAGCTCGGTGGCGAAGCCGCGCTCGAGCAGCTGGCGGTACACGCAATGCGCGATCGTCGACTTGCCCGATGAGGGGAGTCCGGTGAACCAGACGACGGCGCCGTAGTTCGCGGTCATGTGCGCGTCACACCAATCCGAGGATGGGCCACCAGAGCCAGGCCACGAGGAGGACGATCGCGATGGAGGCGACCGTCATGATCGCCCCCGCCTTCACGACATCCATCATCCGAAGATAGCCACTGGCGAAGACGATGGTGTTGGGCGCCGACGAGAACGGGAGTGCGAAGTCCAATCCGGCACCGATCGACGTGGCGAGGGTGAGGGCGACCGGGGACGCCCCGAGCGTCTTGCCGAGCGAGAAGGCGAGGGGGAGCATCACCGCGACCGCCGCCGCGTTGCTCATGAACTCGGAGAGGATCAGCGACCCGACAAGGACGGCACCGACGGCGAGCAGGGGCGGGAACGACTGGTCGCCGACCATGCGCTCGACGATCCAGCGCGCGGCGCCGGTCTTGTCGATCACCGCACCGAGCGCGATGGCGCCGCCGTACATGAGGACGATGTTCCAGTAGATCCGACGCTCCGCCTCTTCCCACTCGATGGCCTTGGTGGCGAACAGCGCGGTGGCCCCCAGCAGCGAGATGACCGCGAGGTCGAATCGGTCACCCACCAGGACCCACGCCAGGATCGTCAGCGTCGCGATCGACGCCACCTTCCACTGGCGCCCCTGCATCGGTCCCAGCTGCCGTACCTGCGCCTCGAGCATCACGCGCGCCGAGGTGAAGGAGACTTCCTCCTTGGGAAAGGTCCAGCGCAGGATGAAGGGGACGACGGCCACGCCGAGCACGATCATGGGGAAGGCGGCGGCCACCCACTCGCCGAACGAGATCGTGCGCCCGTACGACTCGCGCAGCATCCCCAGGGCGAGCGCGGCCCGCGTGCTCCCGAGGAACGAGGCGTTGGAGCCGACCATCGCCCCCCACCCTAACGAGAGGAAGAGCGTCTTGGCGTAGTTGCTGTGCAGCGGCCGGAGGCGCAACGCCTGCGCGACCTCCACGGCAATGGGGAACAACATCGCCGACGTGGCCTGGTTGGGCATCCACATGGTGCCGAACGCTGCGGCGAGCATCATCCCCGTGGCGAACGCGTAGGGCGACCGCTCGAAGTACCGGAGGAAGAGGAGGGCGCTGCGCTTGCTCAGTCCACTGTCCACCATCGCCCCGCCGAGGATGAAGACCCCGATGAGGAAGAAGACGGCGGAGTTGCCGAACGCGGCGAACGCCTCGCTCGTCTTCATTGCGCCGCTGATCGCGAGCAATGCGATGGACAACAGCCCCGTCACGCCGAAGGGGACGGCGTTGGTGATCCAGAGCGTGGTGCAGAGCAGGAAGATCGCGCACCCCGTCTTCCCCTGCGCGGTGAGCCCGGCGGGAAGCGGGGCGAGGTAGATCCAGAGCGAGACGGCGATACCGAGGACGAGGATCGCGCGCTGCCCGATCTCCTCCCACGACCGGCTCGGTGGCGGCGGCGGTGGCTCGGCGGGGAGCTGGCGCTCCTCGGGCCACCGGAAGCCGGGGCGGGGCACGCCCGTCCCGGCAGCCGCTGCGGGGCGTTTGGGGTCGGACGGGCGGTCGGCCATGGTGCGCCTTAACGCGAGCGCGTGGCGCCGCGCTGCGCGATGGCCGCCTTCAGCGCCTCGACATGCGCGTACGGAAGCCTGATGCGTCCCATCAGGCGCCCTTCGTTCACGTCGCCGTGATCGTCCGATCCGCCGGTCACGAGGAGGCGATGTCGTTCGGCGAGTGCCGCGAAGTGCGCGGTCTGTGCCTCGTCGTGCTGCGGGTAGAAGACCTCGATCCCGTCCAGCCCCCAGGCGACGAACTGGGCGATCTCGGCGTCGGAGAGCTTCGTACGCCCGGGGTGCGCCGCAACGGCCACGCCGCCAGCTGCATGGATGGCACGGATCGCCTCCTCCGGGGAGATCTTCACGCGCTGCACGTAGCAGCGCCCGCCGTCGAGGATGAGGTCGGGGGTGAAGGCCGACTTCACGTCGGGGACAATTCCGGCTTCGACCATGGCGCGGGCGACGTGCGGGCGCCCGATGTTCTCGGTCCCTCCCGCAATCTCGACCACGCGATCGAAGGAGACGGCGTAGCCGAACTCGTTGAGCTTCTGGACCATCCCCCACGCCCGGGCAAAGCGCCCGTCGCGCAGCGAGTGGAGCATGTGGGAAAAATCGGCGGCGTCGAGCGCGATGCCGAAGCCGAGCATGTCCACCTGGCGCTCGTTGCCGTCCAGCGTGGAGATCTCGCAGGCCGGAATGAGCTCGACGCCTAACGCGCCCGCCGCCGCCATCCCCTCGGCGATCCCGCCGAGGGTGTCGTGGTCGGTGAGGGCGATCGCGGCGAAGCCCATCGCGTGGGCCCGCCGCACCACCTCCGACGGCGCATCGGAGCCGTCGGAAGCGGTGGAGTGCAGTTGCAGGTCGGCGTACCGGTCGTGCATGGCGCCGCTCACCCCTGGGACTTGTACGCCTCGATGAGGATGCGCGCCAGTTCGGGGCGGGTGAACTCAGGGGGCGGAAGCTCGCCGGCGGTGAGCATCTCGCGCACCTTGGTCCCGGAGAGGATCACGTGGTGCGTCTTGTCGTGCGGGCAGGTGCGCGTGGAGGCCATGTTGCCGCACGTGGCGCAGTAGAAGGTGTGCTCGAACTTGAACGGCGTGATCCCGAGTTCGTGCGCCGGGAACTTGTCGATGAGGATCTGCGCGTCGTACGAGCCGTAGTAGTTCCCCACGCCGGCGTGGTCGCGCCCGACGATGAAGTGCGTGCAGCCGTAGTTCTTGCGGGCGATGGCGTGCCACACCGCCTCGCGCGGCCCCGCGTAGCGCATCGCCGCCGGGAAGACCGACAGCATCGCGCGGTTCTTCGGGTAGTAGTGCGCGAGGATCTCCTCGTAGGTCTTCATGCGCACGTCCGCCGGGACGTCGTCCGACTTGGTCGCCCCAACCAGCGGATGCAGGAGGAGACCGTCGACGATCTCCATCGCGACCTTCTGCAGGTACTCGTGCGCGCGGTGCACGGGGTTGCGCGTCTGGAAGCCGACCACCGTCTTCCATCCCAGCTCGTCGAAGCGCTGGCGCGTCTCGAGGGGCGTGAGGCGGTAGTCGTTGAACAGCTCGTGCACCGGGCGGTTGATGACCTGCACCGGGCCGCCGAGGAGGACGTCGCCCTGCGCCATGAGGCGCGCGACACCCGGGTGCGCGGTCTCGGTGGTGCCGAAGCACTGCTGGGCCTCGCGCGCCTTGTCGTACTCGAAGATGTCGGTGACCTGCATGATCCCCATCAGCTGTCCGTTGGGGTCACGCAGGGCGATCTCCTCGCCGATCGTGATGGTCGCCGCCTGCTCCTTCGTGACCGCCTTGGTGACCGGAAGCGCCCACACGAGGCCGTCCGACAGGCGCATCGAGTCGACGACGGTGTCGTAGTCGGCCTTGCGCATGAAGCCCACGAGGGGCGACAGCGCGCCCACGCCGATCATCTCGAGGTCGCTGGCTTCGCGATCGTCGAGGTCGAAGTGCTTGAGTTCCCTGGCGTGCTCGATGGCCTGCAGGCGCTTCTCGCCCTTGAGCTCGCGGTCGACCAGGACGCCGCCGTGAGGCGCAATCGGGCCGGGAACACGCTTCCCCTGCTCGACGCGCTTCGCCGCCTCGGCACGGTCAGCCGCAACGCCACCGGAGAGGTAGCCCTTTTCCTCGAGGACGCGCATGACCTTGAGCGCGCTCTCCTCGATCGACTCCTTGTCGGTGTCGAGGACCAGTTCCGGGTTCGCCGGCTCCTCGTATGGGTCGTTGACGCCGGTGAAGCCCTGGATCTCTCCGGCCATCGCCTTCTTGTACATCCCCTTCACGTCGCGCTCGACGAGGACGTCGAGCGGGGTACGGACGAAGACTTCGATGAAGTCGCCGATTTCCTTGCGCGCGTTGTCGCGCATGCGCGCGTACGGCGAGATGAAGCAGGAGAGGACCACGACGCCGTTGCGGGTCAGGACCTGGGAGACGAAGGTCACACGCTCGATGTTCTTGTCGCGATCTTCCTTGGAGAAGCCGAGATCACGGCAGAGAGTCTGACGCACGACGTCTCCGTCGAGGCGTTCCGACAGGATGTGGCGCTCCTGCAACAGCTCGTGAACGCGCCGTGCAACAGTGGTCTTCCCCGAACCGGAGAGACCTGTGAACCAGACCGTGACTCCTCTGCTCATGACGACCTTGGTAATGGTGTAGGAATAGTGCCGAAACATGCGACGCCGGGGCGCCGCCGCTGGTGGCACCTGTTCGACGGGATCTGATGGTCGAGCGGGGGCCGGATCGCGCCCGTCCCGGGCCAAGCTGCTGGCGCGCGGGTGGACGATGCGGAGACGCGGGACGAGGGGGACACGAAACGAATCGAGGTGCCCCACCGAGGCCGGTGCCCCGATCTTGCAATAGTGCGGCCTGACCATTTGACGGTTCGGTCGTCACTCCCTCGGCGTGACGCGACCAGTGCCGTTTCACTCAGCGGGGTCCTCCCACCCTGCGATCCAGAGGACATCACCGCGTGTATATCGGACCCGACTCCCTGATGCCCATCGCCTCGGTTTTCGCGGCGATCGCGGGCTTTTTCCTGATGTTCTGGCGGCGCGTGGTGGGAGCGATGCGCTTCATGCTGTCCAAGTTCTCCAAGAAGTCGTAGCCAGCAGTCCGAAGTCCCCGTGGGGCGATCGCCGCTGCGAATCCTGCGCGTCGCCGCCATGGCGGCCATCCTCGCGGGTGCTGCCCACGTCCTCGTCATGGGGGCGCGGAGCCTCGGGCTCGGGCAGTTCATCTGGTCCAGTCGCGATGTGGTCTGGATGGCGCCGGCCGGGTATCTCCTGGTCTTCGGTGCCCTGAGCGTCCCGCTCGCCCTGATGGCGGCGCTCCGGCCGCGCTGGATGCCGCAAGGCGTCGTGGTCTTTCTCTTCGCCACCGCGGCCGCCTTTTCGGTCGCCCTCCTCTTTCCGCGCATTCACCACCTCGCGTCGCTTCTGGTCGCGATCGGGATTGGCGTGCGGGCGGCACAGGCGGCTGGTGCTCCTGACGCACGAGCTGCGCGCCTCGCGCGCACCGGCGCGGTCGTGGCGGCCGTTGGGCTCGGGCTCGTCTCCGTCGGGATGCGCGCCACCCGCGCCTGGCGCGACGACGCGGCGTGGCGCCAGCTGCCGGCAGCGGCCGACGGGGCGCCGAACGTCCTGTACATCATCCTCGACACGGTTCGCGCGCGGAACCTGAGCCTGTACGGCTACGCACGCGCCACCTCGCCCAACATCGCCCGCATCGCGGCAGACGGCGCCACCTTCGACTTCGCCTTCGCGACGTCATCGTGGACGCTCCCGTCGCACGCGTCGCTGATGACCGGGGTCGACGCCAAGGACCTCTCCGTCGCCTGGTTCACCCCGCTCGACGACTCCACGCCGACGCTCGCCGAGCAGATGGCCGCTCGCGGCTATCGCACCGGGGGGTTCGTCGCCAATCACGTGTACACCGCGTGGGAGTCGGGACTCGCACGGGGCTTTCATACCTACGAGGACTATCGCCTCTCGCTCAAGCAGGTGCTTCTCAGCACCTCGCTCATGCAGACGGAGATCGCCTCGGAACTGAGCGCCGCGCGACGGTGGCCGGCGCGCTGGGCCGCGCTGCGCGGCTTCAACTTCCAGGTGCATCCGGCGTTCTACAGCGATCGCAAGCCGGCGGCGGACGTGGTCGATGAGTTTCTCGCCTGGGAGAAGCTCGGCGGTGCGCACCCCTACTTCGCCTTCCTCAACTTCTTCGACCCGCACGAGCCATACGAACCGCCCGGGCGCTTCCGCACGATGTTCAACGGCGGGAAGCATCCCGAGGACCTCTACGATGGCGCCCTGGCCTACCTCGACCAGGAACTCGGTCGTCTCGCCGACACGCTGCGCCAGCGCGGGACGCTGGACCGCACGGTGGTCGTGATCGTCGGCGATCACGGCGAACACCTGGGTGATCATGGACTCTGGGGACACAGCAACAGTCTCTACGAGCAGCTCCTGCGCGTCCCGCTCGTCGTGCGCTATCCCGCGCGAGTCCCCGCTGGGGTGCGCGTGCCGCAGTCGGTGTCGCTGCGCGACCTGCCGGCCACGGTGCTCGCGCTCGCCGACAGCACCGCCAAGGTCGGGCTCCCAGGCGTCTCGCTTGCCGGGGCGTGGCGAGGGCGTGATTTCCGGGGGAGCGAGATCCTGGCCGAGTTGCGCGTGGCGGGGCGTCGCAAGGTGCCGCCCGGTCCCTCGCGCTTCGGCGACCTGCACGCGGTCGTGCGCGACTCGCTGCACTACATCAGGAATGGCGACGGGTCGGAGGAGTTGTACGACCTCCAGCGCGACGCCGGGGAGCAGCGCAATCTCGCACCCGGCCGCGCCGCCGGTGATTCGTCGCTGGCGTGGCTGCGCGCGCGCGTCAGCGCCAAGACGCCCCGCTGACGGCCGCCACGCGCGGGTGGCGCGACGGGACTACTTCGACGCGATGAGGAGCGTGAGGATGAAGCACGCCCCGGTGAGCCACGAGACGCGGTCGCGCAGCGCGAAGGCGACGGGGTCGTCGTGCATGGCGTCGCGCAGCGTGAAGATCCAGACGCGGGCCTGCCAGTAGATCAGGAGCGGGAGGCCAAGCCAGAGGGCGTCGGGGTGCTGGTAGAGGAGGAGCGCATCCTCGCTGGTGACGTAGAGGCACCAGACCAGCGCCGTGGCCATCGTGGCGGCCGACCCCAAACTCAGGAGAGCATTCTGGTCGACGGGGCGATAGGCGCGGCCCGGAAGACTGTGGTTGTCGTCGGCGCCGGCGGCGCGCACCTCGCGCAGTTCGCGCACGCGCTTGACCAGCGCCAGCGAGAAGAAGAGGAAGATCGAGAAGGCGAGGAACCAGCGGCTCAGCCGCACGTCAGCGATGACGGCGCCGCCCACGACGCGCACGGTGTAGAGGCAGGCGAGCACCAGCACGTCGACGAGGAGGACCTTCTTGAGCCACGCCGAATACGCGCTCGTGAGCACCGCGTAGGCGATGAGCGTGTAGAGGTACAACGGCGAGACCCACCACGCGAGCGCGAGGGCCGTGACGGCACAGAGGATGGCCACGATCGCCGCCTGCTGCAGCGACACCTGACCCGACGCGATGGGGCGATGCTTCTTGCGCGGATGCTGGCGATCGGACTCGACGTCGAGCCAGTCGTTGGTGATGTAGACCGACGACGCCATCAGCGAGATGGATGCGAACCCCGCCAGCAGGTGCGACAGGAAGGTCGGCGTGAGTGCGACATGTCCGGCACCGGCCGGCAGTACCAGCAGGAGATTCTTCGCCCACTGGTGCGGCCGGAGCATTCGGAGCACTGGAACCATGTCGGGATCGCGAGGGGGCGCAGGTGGTCGATCGGTGAAATGCAGTGGGGAGGGGGGTGGCATATTTCGTGCCCGATAGCGACCACGACCGATGGCTTCCCCCCCTCACGACGTCCCTCCTCCCCGCTACGCAACGCGTCCGCCTGACGCGGGGCGCGCCGTGGCGTGGGGGGTGTTGGCGCTGCTGGGGCAGGGGGCGATCCTGACGCTCACGCGTGCTGGGCGCACGGTCGGGTACCAGCACTTCGTCCCGCTTGGCGCGGCATCGCCGTGGCGCGTGGTGGCGGCGACGGTGCTGCTGCTGCAGCTCGTCGTCGTGACGCGTGCGCTGATGGCGCGCCGTGCAGCGGTGCGGGAAACGCTGCGCACGCTCGCCCCCGGCTGGCGGGCGCCGGCCATCGTCGCAGCGATGGTGCTCACGAGCGCCACGCTGTCCCGACACCCCGCGACCTATGCCGCCGAGTTGCTGCTGGCCGGGAGCGCGCAGCTCGTGCAGCTGGCGACGGTGGCCCTCGCCGCAGCGGCGTGGCCGGTCCGATGGACCGACGCCTTCGCGCGCGCCGCGACGCGCGTGCTCGGCGACGGAGGCGGCGCGCCGGCGCCGGGTGGGCCGGACCGCTTTGCGTACGTCACCGCCGGTGTCGCCACGGTCGTCGCGCTCGCGCTCACGCTCTTCGTCTATGAACGGCACCCGCACATCCCCGACGAGGTCGCGTACCTCGTGCAGGCGCGGTACCTGGCGCAGGGCGTCCTGGCGCTGCCGGCGCCGCCCGTCCCCGAGGCGTTCAGTCTCGACCTGATGACGCTCGACCAGCACGGGTGGTACTCGATCTTCCCCCCGGGGTGGCCGGCGATGCTCGCCATCGGCGTGCGGCTGGGGAGCGAGTGGTTCCTCAACCCGCTGCTCGCCGGCGCGAACGTCCTGCTGGCCTACGTGGCGCTGCGCGCGGTCTTCCCGCGGCGCACCGCGCGCATTGCCGTGTTGCTGCTGGCGGTCTCGCCCTGGTCGCAGTTCATGGCGATGAGCCTGATGTCGCATACGTTCACGCTCACCTGCATGCTGCTCGCCGCGACGGGCGTGGCGCGCCTGCGCGCCAACGGGACGGTGGCCTGGGCGCTCGCGAGCGGCGTGGCGCTGGGGATGATGAGCCTCATTCGCCCGCTCGACGCCGCGATTGTCGCCGGGCTCCTCGGGCTGTGGTCGTTAGGCGCGCGCTGGCGCGGCGTCCCGCTCGTCCCGTCGGCGCTCATGACGGCATCGGCGGCGGCGGTCGGCGCGCTCAACCTCTGGTACAACCGCGCCCTCACCGGCGATGCGCGCACCTTCCCCGTCATGCTCTACTTCGATCGCCTGTTCGGGAAGGGGAGCAACGACCTGGGTTTCGGCCCCAATCGCGACTTCGGCTGGCGCGGCCTCGACCCGTTCCCGGGGCACGGCCCCATCGACGTGGTCATCAACTCGAACATGAACCTGTTCCAGGTGAACACCGAGTTGCTGGGATGGGGGTGCGGGTCGCTCGTGCTGGTGTGGTGGTTCCTGGCCGCGGGGCGTCGGGCGCGCGCGGATTGGGCGATGATCGTCACCGTCGTGGCCATCGTCGCCGCGCAGAACCTGTACTGGTTCTCGGGCGGGCCGGACTTCGGGGCGCGCTACTGGTTCCTCATGATCGTCCCGACGATCGTCCTCGTCGCGCGTGGACTCGAGGAGGCCGACGTTGCGATCCGCCGGACGGGGGCGCGCAGCGGCGTGTTGGAGCCGGCGTTGCTGCTCACCGGCATCGCCCTGCTCACCTTTGCCCCCTGGCGCGCGGTCGACAAGTACTATCACTACCGCGGCATGCGTCCGGACATCCGGACGCTGCAGGCGCAGCGGAGCTTTGGCGGGGCGCTGGTGCTCGTGCGCGGCAATCGTCACCCCGACTACCACTCGGCGGCCGTCTACAACACGGTGCCGCTCGACGATCCGCGCGCCCCGATCTACGCCTGGGATCGCGGGACGGCGGAGCGCGCGAAGCTGGTGGCCGCCTTTCCGGATCGCCCGGTGTGGATCGTGGACGGACCATCCATCACCGGCGACGCATTCCGGGTGCAGGCGGGGCCGCTCACCGCGGCCCAGGCGCTGGCGCTCCCCTGAATGAAGAACGGTCGCCCCGCAACCGGGGGCGACCGTCGTCGCTGACCGACACGGGCCGCAGGGGCCTAACGATATCCCAGGCGCTGCATGCCGGTCACGTACTTCGAGCTCTTGGTGATGAGGAAGGGGAAGGCGCTGGTGATGAACTCCGCCTCGGTATCGTGGTCCACCGCGTACTTGACCTCGACGATCGTCGTGATGTCGTCGACGACCAGGCGACAAGCGCGGTGGCGCGGCGCTTCCGCGCTGTAGTACTCGCACTCCGAATCGATCGTCAGGCGAAAGCGCCGGTCGGCCGACTGGAAGTAGCGTCGCGAATAGCGATTGACCAGCGCGGGGCGCAGTGCGCCGGCCATCCCCATGATCGAGGCCGGGGCTTCGACGGCTCCCAGCCAGTGGTCGAGCGTCCCCAGGTCGGCGTCCGCGTCAAACGCCAGGGGCGACAGCGCGACCGATTCCTTCGTCCCCACCAGGCCGCGCTTGCGCTTGAGCTCGAGCACCGGGCGCGCCAGGGGGCCAAAGAGATCGCCATACCAACGGACGCGCACCTTGAGGCGATGGCTGTGCCCCTGCACGGCGTCCCACAACAGGCGCAGGTCCGGCGTATCGAAGTAGCAGTTGTTGACGTAGCGCTGCGTGTAGATCTCCGAGAATTGCGCCGGATGCAGGCGAAGGATGTGCTCGATGTTCG
Source organism: Gemmatimonadaceae bacterium (assembly GCA_046327755.1). GTDB lineage: Bacteria > Gemmatimonadota > Gemmatimonadetes > Gemmatimonadales > Gemmatimonadaceae > SCN-70-22. The sequence continues at coordinate 411,074 of JAXLXW010000002.1, read as the reverse complement.
CCCGCGAGACCCCGGTGACCAGGAGCTTCCGTTCGTAGCGCCCGCTGGTGGCCAGCGGATCAGCGACTGGCTTTGCCAAACTCAGCGCCATACAGCATGTCGGAGACGTTGGTGCGGTCGGCCGGGATGGCGCGTCCGTCGATGGTGAGCGACGACCCCTTCTCGATGAGGTACGCGACCTTCTGTCCCTTCATCTCGAGTCCGGTGAACTCGATGATCCCCGGACCGTACTCCGACTTCTTGCGATAGGCGGTCACGCCGACCTGACCGCCGATGATCTTCGCCGTGGTGACGATGAAGTGCGACCGGTCCTTCGAGGCGATGCCGATGGCGGCGTCGCGCACGTCGATGCGCTTGGCGGTGAGCGTGCTCCCCTCACCGGCACTGATCCCCTTGTCGCCGGCCCCCTTCACGAGCACGTCTTCCACCTGCACCACGCTCCCCGACGCGTCGATGCCATCGTTGCCGACATCGAGGAAGGTCGAGTTCCTGATGGGGCCCTTGCCGAAGTCGATGTCGAGCGCGTCGGCCTGCGTGCTGTCGAACACCACGCCATCGAGCAGGAAGTTGGCGCGCATGATGTGCAGCGCGTCCTCGGAGCGGTTCTTCGAGAAGCGCGTGTTCCGGAGGGTGACGGGGCTCTCGTAGAACTCTGTGGCCCCCGTCATGTCCCAGCCGTTCTCCTTGGCGTTGGAGAGACCGATGAAGTTGACGTAGTCGAGCGTCGACATCTCGCCGGCCTGCATCACGATGAACCCCTGGCCGGTGCGGTCGGACGACTCGATGACGATCGGCTTGTCCTGCTCCCCGCGGAAGTCGATGGCCGAGCGGGTGAGCACGTTGGCCTTGTTGACGATGTCGAGTCGCGTCCCCGGCCCCGCAAAGACCCGGTAACCGGCCGGGAGCACCAGGTCGCGATCGATGCGCCAGCTTCCGGGAAGGATCGCGATGCGGCGCTCCGTCTCGTCGATCCTGATGAACGGGAACGACGCGGCGTTAGGCTCCATCCGGATCACGTTGGCGTGCAGCTGATCGACCCCCAGCCCGTCGCTGGGCCACGCCGCGGCCGGCGCCTCGTCGATCTGCGTGCTCCCCACCACCTGGTAGCGCACGCGCAACGGCGCCTCGAGGGTGTCGTTCGGCCACGAGAAGCCGGCCGGGACGGGGAAGCGGATGGTGGTGAACTGCATGGGCTGACTGTCGTCCTTGCCCGTGAGCAGTTGCGGCGCCGACGGGAGGACGACGCTGTCGCGCGCCAGCCCAGTGATGCGCAGCGGGAGCGCCTGCATGTTTGCGATTTCCATCGTCAGCTCGCCCGGCGCGGCGCTGCGCAGGTACGCCTGCACGGCCTGGGGCGGGTGCAACGCGATGCGGATGAACTCCGCCGCGCGGCGCACCGAGTGCCAGTCGATCTCGAGCGCCGGCCACTCCCGGTGCAGCATGCGCAGCGCCGGATCGAGTGTCGGGGCCAGGTCGCGCTCCATCGCGTCGACGTAGCCCTCGGCGCTCACGCGCTCCAACTCCGAGATGTACTGGCGGTAGAACGCCGAGTCGGCAAAGAACTGCGAGATGTAGCGACGCGACGTGGGGTCGCGCCGTTCGTCGATGGCCTGCAGGGCGAGCAGCCCCGGCTTGGGGGGCGTCACGCGGTTGTACGCGTCGAATGCCACCGGTTCGAGGCGTGACGTGATCGGGTTGTAGTAGAAGCGCGCGTTGGGCCAGTTGCCCACCCCGTGCCAGGCGCTGAACAGGTCGCTGAGCGCGAAGAACGTCGCGAGCTTCTTGATGTCGAACGCGTCGCTCACCGACACCTTGCCGGTGCGGAACGACGAGAGCAGCTGAATGGCGGTGAGGAACTGCCCGCGTCCCGCCGGGGTGGCCATCCACTTGGAGGTCTGGAAGGCGTCGATGTCGCTGGAGAAGTAACCGCCCGAGCCGGCGACGAAGCCGCGGTCCTTCGGCGCCACCGATTCCTGTCGCGCCAATTCGCCCCAGAGGACGTCCTCGTTGAAGCGGATGATCGGCCCGTCCTTGCGCTCGTTGTTCTCCACGAGGCGCGTCTCGAACGCCTCTTCCAGCGCGTAGAGGCCGAGGTCCTTCCCGTTGATCGTGACGTCGACGAAGTCGTAGCGCAGCGCGAGCAATCCCTCGCGCCGCATCGCCTCGTGGTAGCGCTTCTCGTTGATGAAGTCGCGCGTTTGCGGATGCTGCAGCGAGAACTGCTTCATCCCCAGGACGGTGCTGTCCGACCGGGCGATGATGCGAAACGACCACTTGTCCCCTTCGAGGTGATCGGTCAGGTCGCCCTTGAGCCGCAACTTGACGGGAATGGTCTTTCCCGCAAAGCGCACGTTGGCGTTCACCACGTCGTTGTCGGAGACGATCAGCACCTGGCGCTTGAGCGCGATCTCGCGCTGGTGCGCCAGGTTCATGAAATCCTTGTGCTTGATGTCGATCACCAGGCGCTCGGGCGTGGTGAGCATCCCCTGCACGCGCCGCGAGACTGTGGTGATGGTGCGGGGAGACAACAGGTCGATCGCCCCGCGCAGCAAGCCGAGTCGATGGGCCGCCACGCCGGCCACAAAGACCGCCAGCGTGTAGCCGATCGTGATCCACCGGCGCGACGCGGTGGACCGCAGGGAGCCGAGCGCCCGGCGCCGCGTTTCGCCTTCGCGCGACTTGATCTTCACGTCAGCTCCCCAGGTCCTCGAGATTCAGGAACGTGACCTTGGCCGCCGGATTCAGTGCGCGAATGTCGGTGGTGGCCTGTTCCAGCTTCTTGTAGTCGTCGAAATCGAGCTTGAACGACGCCTCGAGGAGGTTGGCCCCCTCGTCGAAGCGCGTGAGGTGCAGGTCGTTGCTGTGCTTCTCGAGCGCGCCCACGAGGGCGGCCAGCGTCAGCCCCGCGGGCTGTGCCGACGACACCGTGAGGTGCAAGTGCCGCGTCTCGTCGGTGCGCTCGAAGCGGCGCTTGGCGACCAGGATCACGGCGACCACGACGAAGGCGATGATCGTGATCCACACCTGGTCGGCGCCGAAGCCGAGTCCGAGCGAGATGACGAGGAAGAGGTAGGTCAGCTCTTCCGGTTCCTTGATGGCGGCGCGGAAGCGGACGATCGACAGCGCGCCCACCAGGCCTAACGAGAGCGCCAGCGACGACTTCACGATGGTGATGATCACCATCGTGGTCATGCCCAGCAGCACGAAGTTGCGCGCGAAGGCCCGCCGGTTGGATGGCGACGAGCCGAAGGCGATGTAGAGCCGTCCCAGGACGAAGCTGAGGCCAGCGGTGAGCAGCAGGTTGAGGAAGAACCCCAGGACGGGGATCTTGCCCGTCTGGGTCGCCAGGAATTGCTCCACGCGAAGCTCCTATTCGGTCGAGATGGGTCAGGTCAGTGCGGGCGTGCGCCCTGGCTGGGGCGCGCGCGGCCGGCGAGAAATCCGCCAGCAAAGACAAGGGCCACGAGCAGGAATAGTGCCGCCAATCGCCTGGGACTCCCCACCGCCGACCACAAACGCTGCAAAATTCCCGGCGGCGGGGGTGGGGCGCTCGCCTTCCCCTTGGTCGGTCCCTCCGCATCGGGGTCGAGCGCCGGAGCCCGGTAGGACGACGGGTCGTACATCTTCCCAGGATCGCGCCCGGGACCAAAGGCCTGCCGCCAGCGATCGGGGGAGAACGCGTCCGACGTGAGTGCCCCGACCGTCGGCACCGTGTAATGCACCGCGGCGCCAGTCACCTCGCCGAGCACGAAGCTCTCGAACTGCACGGTACGAATGAGGGAGGTCGGCGTGGCCGCCGCGGTGGGCTTGTCGACCATCGCGTTGAGCGTCGCCCGGAAATAGTCGATCGAATCACGCACCATGTGCGTGTACATCGCCGGCCCGAGATCGCCCGAGAAGACGGCGCGAACCCCCTTCTTGAGCAGCAGCGGATGCACCTCGCTCCACCATGGGTCGTCCTGCTCGAACCAGAGGACGTGGTGCATGACGAGGAAGGTGTTGGTCGCGGGCGAATGCGTGACCGCATCCTGCACGAACTGCCGCTGCAACGAGTCGAGGCGGAGCGTCTTGGTGAGCTTCTGCGCGGAGGGGACGGGGGCGTTCCCCGTGGGCGTGAACGTCGTGTTGAGGAGAAGAAAGCGCGATCCGCGGAAGTCCACCGCGCGCGGCAGCTTGCCGTAGCGCTCGAAGAAGACGTCGCGCGTGACCGGGTCGTGGATGTCGTGGTTCCCTGGCACACGATAGACCGGGATGCCCAGCGTCGCGAGCTTGGCATCGATGCGCTCCCACTGCGCGATCACCGCCTTGCGATCGGTGAGTGCCTTGGGGATCGATCCCCAGATCACGTCGCCCGTCAGGAACAACAGGTCGGGCTTGTGACGCTTGAGCTCCGCGATGACCTCGTCCAGGCGCGGGTACAGCTCGCGATCGCTGTTGCCGCGCATGTGTCCCACGACGGCGAAGGTGAAACGATTCGCGGTGTCCGCCGGCTGGCCGCCTCCCTGGCCGCCTCCCCGGCCCGCTCCCTGGCCGGCTCCCTGCCCGTGTCCCCTCGCCAGCGGCACGAAAGACAATGAGAGCGCGAGCCCAACCCAGGTCGTCGCTCGTCCTAGAAATACTCGTCGCGCCTGGCGCGATTGGCGGTCAGTCATCCGTTCTCCGTTCGGCTGCCGGCGCGCGGTGCGGGCGCCGATCCACGGGCCGAAAAGGGCAGTAACCATGCCACCAACCGGGGCGTCCCGGGGCCGACGCGCCGCGACGCCCTGCGTACGGAGCGTCAGGGGTGGCGCACTTCCTGCGAGACGTCGCGTCGGCACGACACACCCCCTCTCCATGACATCGATACCCACCGGGACCCCACGGACACCGCGCTCGACCTGGTCAGTCGCCCTGCTGGCGCTCGGCGCAGTCGGGCTGGCGCTGGCGGCGCTCTACCAGGTCTCGTTCTACCTCCGGATTCCGGTTGACCTGCTCAGCTTCGCCGAGAGCCCGTACATCACCGACATCATCAAGCTGCGTGAGGGGCTCCCGCTCTACACGCCGGTGGCGGACAACAACTCGTATCCGTATACCCCCGGTTCACAGCTCCTGACCTACGCCATCGGCTCGGCCTTCGGTCACGGAACCGACATCGCTTTCCTTCGACATGTGCAGTTCTGCTACGTCCTGCTCGCGTCGCTCATCGCCGGCCTCGTCGCGGATGGCATGGCGCAGCTGCTGATTCCCCAGGAACGCCGTGGCTCGCGCGGGCTGTGGCTCGCGTGCTGTGCGTCGCTCCTCTTCCTCGTCGCCCTCGATCCGCGCTTCAACAACTTCGTCCACTCGCTGCATAACGATGGGTTGGCGATGCTCATCTCGATGTCGGCCGCGTGGCTGGCGGTCTCGCATGCGCGTGGTGCGCGACGATGGCACCTCGTGGCGATGGCCCTCCTCCCCGCGCTGGCCTTCCTGGTGAAGCAGAACCAGCTCATGTGGGCGGGGCTGTTCGCGATCTACCTCTGGTTCGAGGGGACCACGCCAAAGCGATGGGTCCTCGCCTACGGCGTGGCCGCCGGTGTGCTCGGCGTCGCGGTCATGGGCGGTTCGGTGCTCGTGCTGGGCGAGAACTTCCGCTACTGGATTTTCGGGGCGCTGGGCGACAAGCAGGTCTCCCTGGCGCGCAGTGTCCTGCACCTCATCTGGGCCGGGCTCTACCTGACCTTTGGCCTGCTCGCCCTGGTGCGTTTTGTCCTGCCCGGGCGCTCGCGCGCGGCGACCGCGCTCTGGCTGATGACCGGGACGATGTTCGCCCTGACCACCTACACCAGCGGTCTGGGGTGGACGGCGAACCACATGGGGCCGGCGATGATGCTGGCGACGGCCTGGTTCCTCGTGGTCGCTCGCGATGCCTGGCCGGATGGGGCGGGGAGTGGGTGGGAGGCGCTGGTGGCGCCCGCGGCAGCTGCCGGGGTCGTGCTGGCGGTGATGGGAGGGCTGGGGGTCGTGCGGCTTCCGCGCAACGAGGTCTCGCCCGACCTGCCGCGATACATCGCAGCGGTCAACCGGGAGTTCGAGGGGATGGATCCCGCGACCGTCCTGCTCGACAACGGGTCGTGGCCCTACCTCGCCAAGGGGATCGTGATGAAGGATCGTTCGTCGCCCGTCACCCTCCACGCGACGAACAACCAGAGCTTCATCAATCGCCCGGCGCTGGCCGAGACGATTCAGCGCATCAAGGAACGTCGCTACCGGCGCATCCTGGCCCGCCTGATCGACACGGACCAGAGTCCGTACGACTTCCACGACCGCGGATCAGGGGTGAAGTCGGCGATCCTGGAGAACTACCAGATCGTGCGGCGGATTCCAGGAGTGGAAGGCGTCCAGGTCTGGTGGCCGCTCAATCTCCTGGCAGAGGTCGTGGTGCTGGAGCCACGTTCCGCGGCCGTGCCGTCCCCGACAGCCCCCCCTTCCCCCGGCCAGTAGGGGAGGGGCAGGGCGCGGGGCCACCATTCCGGGCACTCGCCTTGCAGATTTGAGGGTGTCGTGACTTCCCGCTGCCTAGGTGCTCGGTTCGGCGCCTCTGACGCAGCCGCCTGTGCCCGTCTCTGAGACTTTCGTGAGCGATCGCTCGAGTGGATCGGGACCCGCGGGATTCCCCGCCGTGTCCTTCGTGATGCCGGCCTACAACGAGGAAGCCATCGTCGGCCAGACGATTCGGCGGGTGCTCGGCGCGTTCGGAAACGCCGGAATCCCGCTGCAGCTGGTGGTGGTCGACAATGGCTCGAAGGACCGGACCGGGGAGATCATCCGACAGCTGGCCGCCCAGCATCCCCAGATCACCCCGGTCCGCGTCGAGCAGAACATCGGCTATGGGTCGGGAATCCTCTCGGGAATACCGGCCTGCGTGGCGCAGTGGGTCGGGGTCATCCCCGCCGACGGGCAGGTGGACGCCGAGGACGCCGTTCGTCTCTTCGAGGATGCGGTGGCGTCGGGGCTCCCGGTTCTGGCCAAGGCGCGTCGCCGCTTCCGCATGGATGGCCCGTCGCGAAAGCTCGTGTCCATCGCCTACAACATGTTCTTCCGGTCGCTCTTTCCGGGGGTGCAGTCGATGGACATCAACGGGCTCCCCAAGCTCATGCCGCGCGACGTCATACAGCGGATGGAGCTCACGTCGAAGCAGTGGCTGCTCGATCCCGAGATCATGATCAAGGCCCACTACATGGGGGTCCGGGTGCTCGAGTACAACTGCTTCGCGCGCATGCGGGGGAACGGACTGTCGCACGTGAAGGCGACCACGTGCTGGGAGTTCTTCGCCGCGTTGCTGCGCTTCCGCTTCTCGGGCGAGTTCTCGGCGTGGCGACGGCGGGTGGGGAACGCGCCCAATCTTGTCGCGCCCGAGTCGCCGCGCGCGTCGCTGACCTAGCGCAGCAGCCGTTTCACGGCGAATGCGTCGCCCGCGGAGTGTGGGCGGCGCGTTTTGCGTTTGTCCTGGTGAGGGATGGGTGCAGGGGAGTGGGGGGAGTGCGGGGTCAGACCCCGAACCTGACCCCAGCTCTGACCCCAGCTCTGCCCCTGGTCAGGCGCCGGTCACGGTTTGCCGGTGGGAGGGGGGAGCTGCGCGTCCATGAGCGCGGCGAGCGCGGAGCTGCGCGCGTCGGCGGGGAGCGGGCGCTTGGCCAAGGGGTCGGCCGCGAGGTCGTAGAACTCGGTCGGCTTCCCCGTCTCGCTTCCCTTTCGGAAGAGAAAGAACGGCGCGCGCACGATGGCGTCGTCATGCCGTCCGGCGTAGCGCAGGGTCAGGAGCGCCGTGGCCGCGGAGTCGCGCGCGGGCGCGGCATCGCCCGCGCGTACGACCGGGAGCGGGGCGCCAAAGACGCCGGAGTCCGGGAGGGCGAGCGAACGCGTGATGGTGGCGGCGATCGCCCGGATGCTCACCGGCTGTTCGATCGTTGCAGCTGCCCGTTCCCCCGGCGGGAGGATGACCCACATCGGGACACGCGTCTGCTCGGGATACAGCGACGTCCCGTGACCGATCGGGTTGTGGTCGTCCGTCTGCTCGGCGCCGAACGACTCGCCGTGATCGGAGACGATGACGACCACCGTGTTGTCGAGCACCCCTCGCGAGCGCAGCGCCTCGAAGATCGTGTTGACCTCGACGTCGACCTGTCGCAGCGCGGAGTCGTACGCGGCCATGATGTCGCGCGCTGGTGGCTCCGGTGTCCACGCCGGGTGCGAGAGCTTCCTGCGATGGAACGACTGGTTCACGTCCATCAGGCACACATACGCGAAGAACGGGCGATCGCGGTGTCCGTCGACGAAGTCCAGCAGCTGCTCGCGCACCTGGGGGGCCTGCTTGCCGTATCCGGAGTCGCGATAGCCTAACGCCTCGATCACCGGCTGCGCCACGCGATAGGCCGCGATGCGGCGAATGATGTCGATGGGGCGATACGCCTCAAACCGCGCAAAGCCGCGCCCGAGGTGCTCGGGGACGATCCACGCCACGTTGCCGGAGAAGGCACCGGTCGCATAGCCGCGTGCCGCGAGGAACTCCGGCAGCGTGGAGACGGCGGCCTTCATCCCGATCCCCGGCCAATCGGCGCCGTGGGCGAACGGGTGCTGTCCGGTGAGGATCGACGCCTGCGAGGGGAGCGACCATGACGTCGTCGACCAGGCGTTGGCGTACCATGTTCCCTGCGAGGCGAATCGATCGATGTTCGGCGTGAGGCTGCTGCCGTCCGCGTGTGCGAAGCGATCGCGGCGCACGGTGTCGAGCACGAGGATGACGACGTTGCGCGCCCCCTGCGCGACGGTCGGGAGCGCGCCAATCACGCGCCGCTCCTTGAGGCGCACGACACCCTTGATGGCCAGTGCCAGGCAGCAGACGGCGATGGGCAGCATCACGGCGCGGCGCGACATGGTCGACGAGGCCGCGATCAGGCGCGGCGCGTTGGCGCGCGTGATGACGACCGCGGCGCCGAGGGCGAGGAGCACCGCGCTCGGGAGATAGAGCACCTTGAGCGTGAGCGCCGGGACGGCGACGCCACCAAACAGGAGGACGCCGACGAGCGCCGCGTCGACGCGTGCGCCCAGGCGCCGGCGAAAGGGGAGCGCGACGATCCACAGTGCGACCGCGATGACGCCGAAGAGCACCGCGTTGACCAACGGTGCAATCCAGACGACGTCGAGCGAGACCTTGTATGGCGACTGGATGGTGGGGACTCCGCGCGCGATGGCGTGCGCGACCCCTTCGGCGAGCCCGGACACGAAGCCGGCCCAGACCCCGAGCGACACCAATCGCCCGCGTGTGAGCGACGCCGACGGCGCATTGGTCGAAGCGCGTGTGGAATCCTGGAGGTCGACGGAGGGCACGTAGCGTCTGCGAAGGAGTGGTCCGACGCGCTAGGAAAAGTCACGGGGATCCCGCGGCGGCACCGTGGAAGATGCACGATCCGTGCTGACGGGGGTTGCACACTGGTGTGGCTCGCCCCCTCCTTTCCGCTGCGTGCACGCGCGACTTCCCACTCGAACCCCTTCGAACTCCGGCATGAGATCCCCTCAAGACGCCCCAGCGGCTGGCACGCGGCGCGTTGCGATCGTCGGGGCGACTGGCTTCATCGGGCGATGGGCCGCGGCCGCGGTGCTGGCGCGGGGAGACCGGTCCCTCCTGCTGGGGCGCAACGCAGCCGCCCTCGAGGCGGCGTTCCGAGGCGTCGCTGGTGACATGCAGCTCGCGGTCGCTGACGCGCGGCTCCCCGACGCACTCGTCGCGACGCTCGACGCCTTCGCGCCGACGGTCCTCGTGAACCTTGCCGGGTACGGGGTCGATCGCGACGAACGAGATCCCGTCACGGCCCAGCTGGTGAATGTCACCCTCCCGAGGGTGCTCGCCGAGTGGGCCGCGCAGGGCGGGGCGCGTCTGGTACACGTGGGCTCGGCGCTGGAGTATGGCACGGCCGCCGGCGACCTGCGCGAGGACACGAGCCCGGCTCCGACTACGCTGTACGGCCAGACCAAGCTCGCCGGGACGGAGGCAGTGGCGGAGGTGGGGGCACGGACCGGCGCAGGCGTGCTCACGGCGCGACTCTTCACCGTCTACGGACTCGGCGAACACGCCGGGCGGTTGCTGCCGTCCATCATCGAGGCACGCACGTCCGGCGAACGGCTTCCGCTGAGCGAAGGGCGCCAGCGCCGCGACTTCTGCTACGTGGAGGACGTCGTGGAGGGGCTGTTGCGCCTGGCGGATGCCCCCGCGCGCCCCGGCGAGGTGATCAACCTGGCGACGGGCGTGCTCACCACCGTCCGCGAATTCGCACTCACCGCGGCCTCGGTGCTCGGGGTCGACGTCTCACAGCTGCAATTCGGCGCCGTCCCGGTGCGCGCCGAGGAGATGGCGCACGATCCCGTGTCGATCGTGCGCCTGCGGGAGTTGATGGGATGGTCGCCCGACCCCTCGTTGGAGCGCGGGCTGGCGCGCGTGCGCCAGCGCCTCGAGCGGACCGCTACGGGATGACCTCGGCGAGGGTCGGCTTGCCGCCCTTGCCCTTGCCCTTGCCCGTGCCCTTGGCGAGCACCTGTTCGTCGCGCGCCCGAAGGCGTGCGATGTAGGTACCATCCCAGGTGACCCGCAACCCCTCGGCGATCGCGACGCCGCGCGCGAGTTCGGGGCGCGCCCGATAGCGCCCGCCCACCGACACCCCGGCCACCTGGCGCAGGTTGCCGATGCGGTCGAGCGGGTTGGCGTCGAGCACGACGAAGTCCGCGAGCTTGCCGGTCGCCAGTGTGCCGAGGCTATCGGCGGTCCCCAGGAACTCGGCGGGGGCGCGTGTGGCGGTCGCAAGTGCCTGCGCGGGGGTGAGGCCGGCCTCCACCATCAGCTCGAGTTCCTCGATCAAGCTCTCGCCCGGCAGGCGCGCCGTCCCCGGCGCGTCGGTCCCGGCGAGCAGCTTCACGCCCGTTCGCTGCATCTGCTGCACAAGTTGCATCTGGCGGGAGAACTGCGTGTGGGCGAGCGTCTTGTCGTTGCGCCACCATGAACGTGACTCCATGCGCAGCTCCATGGGGAGCAGGTGCGCACTCCAATGCGCGAAGCCCGTGTCGGGGCGAAGGCGCATGACGTCGCGATTGGCAACCAGCGTCGGGACCATCCACGTCCCGTTGGACGCCAGCGTCCGCATCAGCGCCGCGGCCGCGGCATCGTCCGGCGTCGTGTTCGCGTGCACGATCTGCCGGCGGAACACCTCCCACTGCTGGCGCTGGTGGAGTCGGATCAGGAGGCGATCCCAGAGCGGGATGCCGTCGAGCATCTCCTGGCGGACGTCGCCGCTGTCGGACGACGTGGTCACCAGCACGTCCATCAGGTGCTCCACCGACTTCATCCCCAGGGAGGAGGCACGCACGAGTCCCAGGTTGGGGGGGACGTGCCCCACCACCGGCAGTTGCGCCTGACGGGCGGCGGCGAACAGCGCGGGATAGAGGTCAGGGCGCAGCTCCTCGACCTTCACGAAGTCGGCCCCGTTTTCCCGCAGCAGTTGCACCGCCTTGCGAACCGACGCCTCGTCGGGATAGCCCTTGGGGCCGTGCGGGATGACCGGCTCACGCTCCCCGATCTTGTGGCCGGTGACGATCATGCGAGGACCGTCGAGCTGCCCGGACGCCACCCGGCGCCGCATCTCGTTGAGGTCCGCGAGCTGCCCCGACATGTCGCGGACACCCGTGACGCCCGACGCCAGGAAGTAGGGGAAGTAGTAGTCAGCGGCGGCCATGTAGTTGGGGCGCCCGTTGGAGAAACGGGTCGCCGCGCGCGCCGTGAGGTGCACGTGCATGTCCCACAGCCCCGGAATCAGGTAACGACCGGCGCCGTTGATGCGCGTGGTCCCGGCGGGGATGGTGACGCGATCGGCCTGGCCGATCGCCGCGATGCGACCGTTGGTCACGAGCACGGTCGTCGCGGGGCGTGGGGGGGCGCCCGTCCCGTCGATCAGGGTGACGCCGACAATCGCCAAGCGCGTGGAATCAGCGACGCGTTGAGCCGACGCCACAGTGGTGGCAACACCCATTGCGAGTGCTGATACGAGCACCGTTACCATGCGGGAACGCTTCATCACAAGAAAGACCCCGAATTGCGTGCGAACCGATTCGCGCTGGCCTCGCGGCGGTGGTGGTCCGTCGCCTGCGCCATCGCTCGACGCCTGTGGTCGCGTCTGCCGCTTCATGAACTCCACGTATCATGCCAGCGACTCGACGGCTCGAGCGTTGCCGCGCCGCGATGACGACGCATTGCACGGAGTCGCGCAACGTCGGGGAATCGCCGCGCCCTAACGCCTCGTCGTTCGAGCACCGTAGTGTGGGCGTGCGGCGCTGGTGCTCGGCGCTCGTGCGCGATCGTCCGCGGGATGAGCGCGATTGTCGGCGCGCTGAGCGCGATTGTCCGCGCGTCGGGGGCGATCGTCCGCGGGTCGGGGGCGATCGTCAGTGGGTCCGGGGCGATCGTCCGCGCGCCAGGGGCGATCGGCCACGCGTTGGGAGCGATTTTTCGCGCGTTGGGATCGACTGTCCGCGCGTCGCGGGTGCTTGTCCGCGTGTCGGGGGCGATCGTTCGCGAGTTGGGGGCGATCGTTCGCGGGTTGGGGGCGATCGTTCGCGGGTTGGGGGCGATCGTTCGCGCGCCGGGGGCGATCGTCCGCGTGTCGCGGGCGATCGTTCGCGCGTTGGGGGTGATTGTCCGGGTGTCAGGGGCGATCGTCCGCGCGCCGGGGGCGATCGTCCGCGGGTTGGGGGCGATCGTTCGCGCGCAGGGGGCAATCGTTCGCGCGCAGGGGGGGATCGTCCGCGTGTAGGGGGCGATCGTCCGCGCGCTGGGGGCGATCGTCCGCGCGTTGGGGGTGATTGTCCGCGCGCTGGGGGCGATCGTCCGCGCGTTGGGGGTGATTGTCCGCGCGCTGGGCGCGACCGTCCGCGCGCTGGGCGCGACCGTCCGCGCGCTGGGCGCGACCGTCCGCGCGCTGGGCGCGACCGTCCGCGCGCTGGGCGCGACCGTCCGCGCGCTGGGCGCGACCGTCCGCGCGCTGGGGGCGACCGTCCGTGCGCTGGGCGCGATCGTGCGGTCGTTAGGCGCGATCGTCCCCGCGTTAACCGCGACCGTGCGCGCTACGCGCGCGATCGCTCACGCGTCGTGCGACTTCACCCCCGCGCCGGAAGGGATCAGTCCCGCCGCCCCGAGGCCCGCCCCAGCAGAATCCCAAAGAGGAAGAGGAGGACGACACCGGCGGCCGCCGCTGCCAGGCGTTTGCGCCCCACGTGCTGCATCAGGCGATTCCAGAGTGGCGGCGGAGGGAGCGGCTCGTTCACGATGGCATGCCGCTGCGGCGTGAACTGCCCGGACGAGACTTCGGCCACCGTGTGCACCTCGACGTCGACCGCCGGGCCGTCCACGTGGACCTCGAGGTAGTTGTCGAACTGGCTGGAGAGGATGCGACTCGCCAAGCGCATGCGCTGGATCCCGGTCGAGACGTTGTCTTCGATGGAGCTCTGGAAGTACTGCACCCCATCGCGCGTCATCGTCGAGAACTTGAGCGGGCCATAGTCGCCTGAGAAGACGGCGTTCACGTGCGCGCGGGCGAGCGCTGGGTGCAGTTCCTTCCACCACGCCGTGCTGTCCGCCTCCCACCACAGCAGGTGGTGCATGAAGACGAAGGTGTGCGCGAACCCCGGCTTCTCCAGCTCACCGGTGAGCCATCGCTTGTGCATGGCATCGAGGTCGGTGGTGCGCGTGTACGGCATGCGTCGCGTGTCGCCGTCCGCCGGGATCCACGAACTCGAGAGCAGCAGCAGGCGCGCATCGCCCATGGTCACCGACTGCGGCGGCAGGCCATACCGCTGCCGATACACATCGCGGCTCACCAGGTCGCTGATGTCGTGGTTCCCAGGGACGCGATAGATGGGAACGCCAACGGTCGCCAGCGACGAGTCGATGTAGTCCCATTGCCGGTGCAGGCTGGCGGGATCGATCGCCTTGGCGTCGATGTCACCCCAGATGGCGTCGCCGGTGAGGACAATGAACGCCGGGTGGAGCTTGCGCACCTCTGCCACGACCTCCGGCAGCTTGGCGTTAGGCCCCTTGGCGTCGCCGCGCAGGTGTCCCAGCACCACGAAGGAATAGCGCGGGCCGAGCGAGGGTCCCTGCTGCGTCCCTCCCTGCGGCGGAGGCGAAAGCGTCGCTGTGGCCGGCGCGCTCGGTGCGGTCGGTGCGGTCGGTGCGGTCGGTGCTGTCGCCGCCTGCGCAGCCTGCGCAGACGCCTCGCCTGCCGTCGCGGCCAGCCATGCGCCCATGAGGCCGAGCGAAAGTCGGCGGAGCGTGATCGATGTCATCGGCGCGCGTGCATTCATCGTGCGGGCGAAGTTGGAGAAGTCGACGCAGCAGGAGACGCGTGAGGAGCCGGAGTGACAGGAGTCTCCGCGGCGGCGCGCGCAGGTATGACGCGGTATCCACGCAAGTCGAGCCGTCCGCCGAGCGGAACCGACAGCCCCGACGCGGGGTCGGTGGTGGTGAGTCCCATGACCGGCGACAGCTCGAAGGCGACCTCCCGATACGTTCCAGGCGGCAGCGACAGGACGACAAAGCGCGCCGTCGCGGGATCGGAGCCCACGGCAAACGACTTCTTCACGTCGCGCGCGCTGCCGCGCACCACGACGCGCGACGCCCCCAGGTGGCGCCCGGCGAGCTCGAACACGAGGTCTCCGCCGTTAGGCAGCGTCCAGTGCACCGCGCGGGCGGCGCGCCCCGCGTGACGGTCCACCTCGACCAGGAGGGCGTCGCGCCGCTTCTCGATGCGGGAGATCCCGCCGGCCCCGAGCCACCCGCCCGATACGTCGCGGAAGTCATCGGCAAACGACTGCTCGTCTACCGGAGCGATCGGCGGTCGCGCGGTCCACGCGGGCACGAGCCCGGGCGATGCGCCCGACGGGACTTCCACGCCCTCCATGCGATAGAGCCATGCCAGGTCGGCAGGCTCCTCGACGGTCGCACTCCCCGCCGAATCGAGTCCAGCCACACCGGCCAGCGTCAGGCGCGAAAACTCGTCGCGCACGCGCGGAGTCTTGTTCCCGCTGAAGATCGTTTGGGCGACGGTCGCCCACCCCCCTCCACCGTAGCGCCAGTTCTTGCGCCGCTCGCGCATCCCGGTCTTGCTGTCGACCACCCGGTTGTGCAACAGGATCGGGTCCGAGCGATCCTTCACCTCGATCCCGATGCTGCACTTGAAGATGTCGTTGTTGAAGACAAACGGGGCGCTCGCCTCGCCGATGGAGATTCCCTTGTCGCCCGACCCGCTCACCCGGTTGCCGATGATGCGTGGCGTGGACGACATCAGGTCGATCCCATCGCCGCCGGAGTTCTCCACCACATTGTTGACGATCTCCCCGGTCGAGATGTCCAGGTCGATCGCGTCGGAATTGCCACGCAGGACAAACGAGTTGCGCAGGTAGAACCGGGCGTGCAACGCGTGGAAGGTGTCGTCACTGCGCAGGTTGTCGCGGAAGGTCGAGTGCTCGATCACCACGCCGTCGGCGCGATGGATATTGAACATGCCGATGTACTCGACGCGGTTCACGACGGCACCTCCCCCCTGCGCGACCTCGACCCAGTCGAACAGGCTGCTGTCCGCGCCGTGCCCCTGGAGGGAGAACGTCCCCCACGGAATCCCGGCCTGGTCGGGGATGACGCGAATGGGGCGCGACTCGGTGCCGAGCGCAATCACGCGACCGTGCGAGACGATCGATTGATCGGGGGCAAGACGAATGGTCGTCCCGGCGGCGATCGACAGCGTGTCGCCCTCCGGGATCACCAGCGTCTGTGCGAGGCGCACGTCCCCGGCGAGGCGATGCACCGTTGGACGGCGCGCGGCGAATCGCCACGGATGCCATGCGGTCCCTTCCCGCACGGGCGCGTTGCGCTCGAGCGCGATGGTGGCCGCCGCCGTCCCGGTCGCGCGATTGGCGAGCACCGGCGTCACGGTTGCGCCTGACGGAACTCCGGTGAGGAACATCCGATAGGGCAGGTGCCCCGGCACGACCTGCTTGCCGGACGGATCCCACCCCGGGTAGAGCGTCACGGCCTGCGCCAGTTGCAGCTGCAGGCGGCCCCCCTCCTGCACCACGCGCACGGTGATGGCCGGGTCGTCGGCGTCGAGCGCACCGTTCAGGTTGCGGTCCAACCGCAGCGTGGCCGACGCCGGCGCGGCGCCCCCAGGCGCGGCGCCCCCAGGCGCGGCGCCCCCAGGCGCGGCGCCCCCAGGCGCGGCGCCCCCGAGCGTGAACCCCTGCAGGTCGGCGCCCACCCATCCTCGCGTCTCCGCGTCGATCACCAGCATGCCCGGCGCCGGTGTCGCGGCAACGGCGATGGTGTCATCCCGCAGGCGCTGGCGCAGCAGCGCGGCGTTCTTCCGCAGGATCCGCATGGATTCGTCGGCACTCCCGATTGGCGGGATGAGCGCGCCGCGCAGGCGGTCGTAGGCCAGGTAGTCGGCGTAGCGCCGTTCCTCGTGCCGCACGATCGAGTCGGCGCGCAGGAGGATGGCGTCGCCCTTGAGCCGGCCGGCCACGTCGCGCATCACCGAGTCGATGACGAACGGATCGCGCATCATCGCCTGGAACCACGGATTCACCGCGTGCTGCGGCACGCGGAGATCGAGCAGGCGAATGTCCCACGGAATGGGACTCAGCAACTGCGTCGATGGATCCTCGTAGATCAGCTGGTTGTGCACGGCGTCGTCATGATACGGATCGCCGGCCAGGAACATGAACGAGAACAACCGCGCGAACTCTCCACGATCCACGCGCCGCATGAGGCGCTCGTGATCGGCAAACGTCGTCCCCTGGAGATCCTCGAGGAGGAGCCGCAACTGTCCGGTCCCCGCCGAGGTCACGCGATCGTTGGCCGAGGCGCGATCCCACGGGATCAGGTTCTCGAAGACGTTGCGGTTCTGCCCCTTGTAGTACGAGCCGCGCTCGGCGGCGTCGGCGCGGAAGATGTTCCCGGGCATCCGGTTGAACGGGCGCAGGAACGATTCGTCCACGACCTCGACGAAGCGATAGGTCCCGAAGAACCGCTTGTTGACGAAGAGCGCCGAAATCTCGGTGGACGGGGCAAGCAGCCCGTACTCCTGCGTCAGGCGGTTGACGAGGTACGACGAGACGACGTCCTTGGCCGACAGCCCAAACTGCCGGAAGCGTTTGTAAAAGTCATCGCGCGGCGTGCGGACCGTGAGGCTGCGCTTCTCGGTGAGCCAGTGCACGCTGTTGTCGCCGCGCTTGCGGATGCGCGCGCCGACCAGCGACTTGCCGTACCGCAAGTCGGCGTTGAGCCACTCGCCCCACTCGCCATCACGATCGACCTCGATCGAGTCCCAGCGCGCGGCAGGGAGTTCGAGGCGGAGGATGCCCGGTGCCGTGTCCTCGGGCGACAGGCGTTCGCGCAAGGCGAGGCCGCGCGGCAGCGACCGCACGCCGTCGACGCGCGCGCCGAACAGCGCCTGGATCGAACTCCCGTTGGCGAAATAGTCGTCGTACTGCTTGGCGTTGGAGTAGTCGCGCACCGCGGCGCCGTACAGGAAGGCCAGCGCCGAGAGCGGTAGGATGGAAAGCAGGACGGCGTCGCGAAAGCGCAGCCCAGCCCACGTGCGCTGCACGAGCGACGTGCGGGGAGCGTCGTCGCGGGTCACCCCTGATTCAATGCGAGGCGCGGTCATGGGGCGTCCGCCGGCAGGCCAGGCGGTAACCACCGCGGCTGGGCGAAGAGGCGATCCGCGTCATCGTCGGACGCAAACGGCGCGGTGCGGGCACGTGTCTCGGTGAGCTTGTCCCACTGCAGGAGGTTGCGATAGCTCTTGGCCACGAGCCCCCAGATGGCCGCGTCCGCCGGCTTGAAGAGGCGCAGCCGCAGCTGCACGCGAGCGATGGGGGCGGCGACGCCAGTCAGCGGGAGCGTGAGCGCCGCGCTGGTGTCCTTGGGCAGCCAGGTCAGCGAATCGCGCGACATGGCCGGAGACGCGAGGGCCGTCACATCCAGCACCTGTCGCGCGCGAGCGTTTGCATCCCCCACCCGCGGGGCGGTGACGATCGCCGCCGAGTCCAGGGCAAAGGCAAAGCCCCCGGTCGAGAGACGGAGTTCCCTGGCCTCCGCAGGCGTGGGGATGGCCACCTCCACGTCGTGCGAACGCCCGTCGGTGGGGACGAGGACGATCAGCGGCGTGTCGCCTACCGTGATCGTCACGCGCTGGGGGAAGAACGCGTCGAGGTACGTCTCCCACGCGGTGACGACCGGCTGGAACTCGCCGCGATCCATGTAGTAGTCGATGAACCCGCGCACCGATGGGAGGTGTGCCGGGAACCTGGTCAGCGTCGCCGCATAGCCATTGCGCGCCTCCTCGGCCAGCGCCCACCCGCTCAGCAGCCGTTCGGCGGCCTGCGCGTAGCCGAAGTGATTCTCGAAGTTGAGCGAATCGAAGGCGACCAGTCGCTCCCAGGTGCGCATGGCGCGTCCCCGCTCGCCCGCCTTCTCGTAGCTCAAGGCGAGGAGGCGCAGGAGATACTCCCGTTCCTTGTCACGCCCATGCCGATTGGAGCGCGCCGGGAAGATGCGATCGAGGTTGGCGAGGTAACGCGCTGCGCCGGCGTAGTCCCCGCGTTGGTAGATCGCCACGCCATCGGCGAGGCGCCTGTTCCAGCGCCACTCCCAGCGGTCGACGATCGAGCCGAGTCCGGCAAGGATGCGCACCCGCACCGGCTGCACGACGGTCGCCAGGCAGGCGAGCGCCGTCAGCAGCAACCAGAGCGCCGCCAACCGTCGCTCGTGGCGACGGAACGCGGCGACCAGGGGTGAGAGCTGGACCGACTCGACCGGTTGCTGCATCAGACGTCGATGTTCTCCCGCCCCGTGAGGAGCGCGACCTGCCCGCCGTTCGACAGCTTGCGCAGCTCATCGACGAAGCCAGCATCGGCCGTCCCCGGCTTGAACTCGACGGAGTACACGAGCTCGACCAGGCTCCCGTCGCGCAGCGTCTCCACGCTCAGCAGCGAATACTCGCGCAGCGAGCGATAGAACAGCTCGTTGAACGCCTTGCCGTAGTCGAGCGCGGCCGGCACGTGGACCTTGAGCAACTGCTCGCGGCGCGTCGAGCTCCCGATGCCGAAGCGCGCCATCGCGTAGGCCGCGCCGCAGGCAAAGAAGGTGTAGACCACCGCCGTCGTGTAGAACCCTGTCCCCACGGCCATCCCGATCGCCATTGCCATGAAGATGAAGGCGACGTCCCGCGAATCCTTGACGGGGTTTCGGAAGCGGATGATCGAGAGCGCTCCCACCAGCGTGAACGCGCGCGCGATGTTGCTCCCGATGATCAGCATGATCACCGACACGGTGACGCCCAGCAACACCATCGCGTGCACGAGCGACACCGAGTACGACAGGCCGCGGTGCGACTGGCGGTAGAAATACGCCAGCATCAGGCAGAGCGCGAAGCTCAGGCCGAGCGCTACGAAGACTTCAACGAGGCCGAAGGTGTTGCCCGTGGGGGCGCCTTGGCGAAGGAACTCGTCCAATGTCGTTCTCCGGATGAGGGGTCGGGGCCAGGTCAGGTGTTGGCGCCGCCGAAGTAGTGCTTGTCGACGGCGGTGCAGTATTTCGACATGCGCACCATCTGCAGTCCGCGTTCGCAGATTGCCTTGGTGAGCCAGATGGGGGCACGATGGTCGTACTTGATCTCGAGGACGCTGACGCGCGGGTCGGTCACCGAGCGCCCCTCCTCGAACGGCCGCACCAGCGAGAAGTCGCTTGGGTGGTAGAGGATGCGGCCGTCGAAGGTGATGCGCAGCTCAGGATCGAACTGGCCAAACAGCGCGCGCCGTCGATAGCGAATCGCCATGCGAGGCGCGAGGCGCAGGCGCTGCACCATCAACGCGACCTCCGTGGCCACGTCGTCGCCCTGCACCTGCGACCAGTCGATGCGCACGTCGCCCTCGCCAAAGACGGCCTGGACGCGCTCCACCGGCCATTGGATGCGCCGCTTGTGGAGCGTTCGGTCCTCGCGCCCCTTGATCTCGAGAAAGACCTGCGGAGCATCTCCGTACCGGCGGAAGCGCAGCTTCCTGCGGTACTTCACCCCCTCGATCTTCTCCCAGAACAGCGCGAAGTCGGCGGTGTCCCAGTACACCGAGCTGATCGAGTAGCCCCACTCCGGCGAATGCGGGTCGGGACGCGTGTAGGGGGCCCACTCCGCCATCAGCGCCGGGACGTCCTTCGTCGGCACGAAGTACTTCACCTCGTACCGATTCATCGTCTGGTGGAGCGCCCCCCCCTTCACCCCGTCGACGGGACGCGCGCTCGATGCGGAGGTCGACATGTCGGTGCGCAAAGAAGGTGTGAGGACACGAGCTAGGCGTTAGGCGTGCCTGCGGGCGACCGGGAGCAAGTCCGGTGCCGCCAGACGCCCTCAGGCCGCTTGCGCCGCTCCTCGTTCGCCCCGTCCGCCGGGGAAGGGGACGAGCCAGATGGCCGCCACCAGGAGTGCCGCCAGCACGAAGAGGGGCGTGGCGGTAAGACGACCGTCCCCCCACGGCAGGTACTTGGTCGTCATCTTGGAGAGCGTGGTCACCACGGGGAGCGACGGCCCGTTCCGAAGGACCCCCTCGATCGCCTGCAGGACCCCGGCCTGGCTGCGCGTCATCGCCAGCGACCAATCGACCGCAAGCCCGGCCAGGAGCGCCGCCGCCGCCACCGCGCGGGGAACCAGCCGCAGGACGTCCGCTGTGAGCAGGAAGAGGAAGGGGATTACCGGCGCCACGTACCGAATCCCCGTCACCCACTGCAGCCGGGTGTACTGCACCGCGCTGAAGAAGACGACGAAAGCCGCCGCCATCGCGAAGCAGAGGAGCGCCTCGCGCCGTGGAATGCGCGTGGCGCGCCGCGCGTGGTAGAACGGCCACGCCAGCGAGAGGAGCAGGAGCGGCGCCGAGGTGAAGAGGCCATAGCGCGGCTCGGCGAGGAGCATCCAGAGGAGATCCGGCTGTGGCCCCCCGACCCCCTTGTAGCCAACCTCGATCCAATCGACCGGGGCCATCCAGTTCTGCGGCGGGAGGATGAAGTTCCCGAACGACGCCCACTGGTAATACCACAGCACCAGGATGGGGCCGACGGCGCCCAGCGTGTACACGACGCCGGCGGGGATCACGGCGCCGAAGCCGCGCTCGTCCCACGCCAGCCACAGCACATACAGACCAATCAGGCCAGTGGCCAGCGCACCGCTGTAATCGTTCAGGAAGCACGTCCCACCCATCAGCCCGGCGAAGAGGAGCCGGGCGTTCCACCCCCACCGGCTGGACGCGCTCCGCAGCGGATCCCACAGCACGGCAAAGCCCAGCAGCGCGAAGATCCCGATCGCCAGGTTCTGGTTCAGGTACCCGGTGCGGAAGAGCACGGGCGTGCAGAAGGCGTAGGCGAACGACATCCACATCGCCGATCGCTCGCGAAACCCGAGTCCGAGCAGGAGGCGGAGGACGACGACGACGCTCAACGCCGACAGCGGGGCCATGCACAGCACCTGCGTGATGAGCCCGATGAGGCCGAAGCGCAGGTCGACGCCGAGTTCGCGGGCGCGCTTGTAGAACGCGATGCGCATCTGGCGCGGGTCGCGGTAGGCGGCCGTGTCCGCGGTGCTCCCCTTGCGCCTGGCGAGGTCGCGTTCGACGACGCGGTCCACGATCGGCTTGAGGAGGAGGTACGGCACCGCGCCGATCATCGAGATCCCGGGATTGGCGCCGTGGTGGATCCCGCCGTGTGGGGCCTCGGGGGGATTCTTGAAGATGTCCGGATGCATCCCGTAGTACTTCCCGAGGTCGAACGAGCGGTCGTCGACCATGCTCGTGACGAGGAAGTGCTCGCGGACGAAGTCCGTGGCGAAGTGCAGGGAGAAGAGGACCCAGCACGTCAGGAAGACGCGCCACTGGAGCCCGCGGGTCAGTGCGCGCGGTGCCGACGCGGGGCCGGTGGCGCCGGCGGTCCCAGCGCGCGCGCGCGCCCCCGCCGGATCGCCGTCAGCCGCAACCCCGCCCCCCGCGATCGCCTCAGTCCTCGACGACATGCGACTCGAACTCCTTGCGGTAGGCGCGCCACGCGCGTTCGTCGAAGCCGTTCGGTCGCAGGCACTCGGCGGCGGCGTACCCCATCCGCAGGGCATGGTGCGTGTTGTCGTGCGCGAAGAGCCCTTGTCGCCCGAAGGTCAGGAAGCGAGGGAGCGAGTCGGCCCAACGATCCAGCGCGCCGAAGTGCGCCTCGTAGCCGGTGAGGTAGATCGGGTAGGCCTGGCGCAGGCGGCGCGTGAAGACCGCGATCGGCGGCCGCGCGAGCGGGAGCCCCACGGTCTTCAGGTCGGCCGCGACCAGCTCCCCTAACGACGCGTCATCCAGCTTCCACACGTCGTCGTCCGCCTCGCACGGCAGCTCCGCGCACAGCACCGTCTTCCCCGTCGGGGGGACGGCGTCGCGATAGTTCTTCGGCTCCGAGAGGCGCGTGATGCGCACGCCGGACTCGGGGAGGTAGTGCGCGTCGTATTCCGTGAACTGCTCCACGTCCAGCTGCAGGTAGACCAGGATCATCGCCCGGTATCGGATCGATGCGGCCGCGGCAGGAACCGAGGCGGGGATCTCTCCCTGATACGCGTTGGCCACCGCCGTGATCGGGATCGTCGACCAGAGGTAGTCGGCTTGCAGCTGCTCGGTCCCTTGGCTCCCCCGGGCGAGCACCGTCCACGGCGCGCGATCGGTGGCCGGCGGAATGACCTGCTCCACGCGATGCTGGTAGCGGACCGACGCCCCGCTCGATGACGCGGCGGCGGCATACGCCTCGCAGATCTGCCCGAACCCCTGGCGCGGATAGTAGAACTTCCCCGTCATGGGCTGCTTGAGCCCCGGGAGCGCCCCGAAGACCTTCTTCATCAGCCCGCCGAACGACGACGCCTTCACGCGCCGGCGCGCCTGCACCGACGACAGCTGCTCGGGGTCGAGCCCCCAGATCTTGCGCGCGTACGGGAAGTAGAAGTCGCGGCAGATCGTCGGGCCTAACGAATTCCACAGGACCCCCGCGAAGTGGTCGGCCGGTGTCCCGGTCAGTCCCAGCGCCTTGCGCGCCATGTCGACGCTGGACGAGATGGCGAATCCCTTGTCGAGGCGCAGCAGGAGGTCGGCCGGCTTGAGCGGGAAGTGGATCCACCGCCCGCGCAGGCGGATGCGCCCGTGCCGCGGGCGCACGAGGAGGTCGTCGCCCACCAGCGTCTTGATGTCAGCCAGGATGTCCGGGTCGCTGGCCGGGTGCAGGCGATGCGAACCGTAGTCCAGTCGCTGCCCGCCGAAGTCGAAGCTCCCCGCGTTCCCCCCGGGGACCGCGTGCTGCTCGAGCACCGTCGCCTGTCCGCGTCCCTGGCGCTGCAGCTGCAACGCCGCCCCCAATCCGGCGGGGCCGGCGCCGAGGATGAGGATGCGTGGGGTGGTCGAGGGAGACGGGTCAGGCATTGGTGGGGGAGATCTTTGGTTTCGCGGCGAGGGAGTCGGAACTGCCGTTGGACGGACGCAGGATCACCCACGTCGCCCCGCCAATCAGTCCGCCGCCGATGAGCACCGTCTGCCAGATGAGCGACGCCGCGACGCCGGTCGCCATCGGGACTCCAAACGGGAGCAGCAGGGCGCCCAGCGACGCCTCGCGCACCGCCAGCCCCCCCAGAGAGATGGGGAGGAGCCCTGCCACCTTGGCCGCCGGCCAGGCGATCAGCCACACCGAGAGGTCGACGTCGATCCCGATGGAACGCCCGAGCGCCACGTTCAGCAGGACGAATCCACCCTGGATCGCGAGCGACAGCGTGAGTGCCGTGGCCAGCGCCGAGGGCGTCTTCCACGAGTGGCGCAGCGCCACGAGGACGCGCCCGATGGGGCGCCGGAACTTGCGCGGCCACCGCTTGAGCGGGCGCTGCAGGACGAACGGGAGCCCCGCCATGGCGAGGACCGCGCCGACCACGACCACCACGGTGATCACCTGCCCCCACAGCCCGGGGAGCTGGTCGGTGGAGAGGAGGAGCCCCAGGGCCAGCAGGATCCCCAGCGCGAGGATGTCGGACAGACGGTCGGTGACCCCGCCTAACGCCACCGCGGCCGGGTTGCGCGTGATGCGGGACGCCATCGTCAGGCGCAAGATGTCGCCGCCGACGATGGTCGGCAGGCAGAGGTTGGTGAACAGCCCCGCCCCGTAGCACATGATGGCGTCGCGGAACCCAAGGCGCGCCCGGCCGGCGTTCACCACGGTGCGCCACTTCACGACGCCCAGCAGGTGTCCGCCCACGAAGCCCGCGAGGAGTCCCAGCCACGTGCGCAGCGAGAGGCGCCGGAACGTCTCCTCGAGCTGCGACCACGGCAGGATCCAGAAGAGGAGCGCCAGCAGCCCGACGCTGACGATGGCCTTGGTCCGCCCCGTCATCGCTTCTGCGAAATGCGCTGGTTCTGGTCCGCCAGGAGCCCCACCGCCCAGACCAGCATCGCCCCGAGGAACGCGAGGACCGCGCTCTCCGAGAGGTTGTCCTTGTAGATGTCGTACGCGAGCTTGCCCAGCCCCGCCACGAACATCGCCGCCCCCACCGGAAGGAAGACCTTCAGCGGGTTGAAGTAGACGATCGTGCGCACGATCAGCAGCGTGAAGTCGTACGCGTGGCGCGCCTTGATCTTCGAATTGCCGAGCCGCGCCGCATAGTCGATGGGGACGTACTCCATCGCGTGGCCGTTGCAGGCGCAGGAGAGCGTGATCGTCGTCGTGAACGAGAAGCCTTGCGGCAGGAGGAACTCGTACTTCTCCACCAGCTTCTTGCGCATCAGGCGCAACCCGGAGTTGATGTCCACCAGGTCACGCTCCGCCAGGTAGCTCGCCAGCTTCTTGAGGAACCATTTCGCCGGGCGCCGCTCCCACGGAATGCTCACCTCGGCGCCGACGCGCGCGCCCACCACCATGTCGTTCGCTTCCGCGCGCGCCAGGATGCCGGGGATCGCCGCGACGGGATACGTCCCGTCGGCGTCGGTGATCAGGATCCAGTCGTATTGCGCGTGCCGGATCCCGAGCTTGAGCGCTGCGCCATACCCCTGGTTCCGCACGCGGCGCAGCACGCGCGCCGACGTCGTCGCCGCATTCTGCGAGGTGTCGTCCTTCGACCCGTCATCGACGACGATGATCTCGTACGTCCACCCGGTCTCCTTCATCACTTCGTCGACGTCGCGAATCTGCTGCGCGACGTGCGGCCCCTCGTTGTACGCCGGGATGACCACCGAGACCTGCCGCGCGGCCGCCGGGAACGAGGTGTCGACGATCTCGACGACGGCGCCGCGCGCCCCGACCGAGGGAGCGGGGGCGGCCGCGGACGAGCGCGAGGCGACGCTTGGGGTTTCCTGCAAGGCGTGATCAGGCACGTGACTTGTTCCGCACGAGAACGACGATGTCTCCACCGCCCACACTCCCCGAGAAGACCGCTGCCGTGTCGTAGCGGCCCCGCAGCCAGTCGGCCACGTCGGGCTGGCGCGCCTCGAACAGCACCGGGAAGGTGACCACCACCCAGGTGCGCGCGTGCGCGGCTTCCACTTGCTGCAACTCGTCCAGCCGGTCCAGCGAGTCCGCGGCGACGCCGAGGTACTTCCGGATCGGTTCATCCGTCACGCCTAACGTGACGACGGCGTCGCCCGGCCCCTGCGACTTGCGCAGGAAGTCGGCGGCGCCCACGAAATCCTGCTTGGGCCCCCACGCACGCGGGAGCGTGAGCGCACTGGCCACCACCACCAGCGAGGCCCCGAGTGTCGCCATCCGGCGCGCCGCGGGGGCATCCCACCGCATCACCCTCCCGCCGATCCACTCCACCAACGCGAAGCCGCCGCGCATCGCCAGCATCACCGCAAAGCCCGCGGCGAAGAAGAAGAAGCGCGGCCAGAGGTTGTGACGCGTGGCCATCATCACCCCGATCGTCGTCCCCATCGGGATCACGATCAGCGCCAGCAGCAAGCGCTGTTCGCGCAGGTACGACCACGCCCCCGCCGCCAGGACACCCAGCGCGAGGATGACCGCCACCAGTCCCCCCGGGACGCCGGCCGCAAGACGCGACAGCAACTCGGTGGCAAACCAGAGCGGATTCTTCCATACGATGGACGCCGGAGCACTCCCCGGCGCCACGGGCACCGTCGGCGGCGCGTTGAGGATCGAGTCCGGGAGCTGGGGCAGGACCGGGGCGTACAGGAGGATCGAACACAGCCCGGCCAGCACGATCGCGCCGAGCCCGGGGAGGACGATGTCGCGCGTCCGCGTGCTGCGCTCGAGCCCGAACAGTCCTGGCGCGACGAGCACCCCGAGCAGGATCACCGCGTGTCCGACGGCGATCAACGCCCCGGTGAGGTGCACCCACGTCGCGAGCCCCATGCTGATGGCGTACACCCACGCCCAGCGCCGGACGCTCCCCTCGCGCCGCACGAGCCGCCACAGCGCATGCGTGGCGACGAGCGACAGGGCGAGCAGCCCGGTGTAGCCGCGCGCGTTCTGCGAGAACCAGACATGGTGCATCGAGGCGGTGAGGAGCGCCGCTCCCAGGAATGCCTCCTCGCGCGACGCCACGCGCCGCGCCAGCGGATAGAATGCCGCGATGCTCGCCACTCCCAGCAGCACTGCCGGCAGCCGCAATGCGCTCGGCGAGTCGCCGAACGCCAGGATCGACAGCTGGGCGAGGATCGTGTAGAGCGGGTGCTGGTTCTGCGAGTCGTAGACGACGAACGTCTCGACCATGGGACGACGGACGTAGGTCAGCAGCGTCGAGATCTCGTCGATCCAGAGTCCGCCGTCGAGCCGCACGAGGCGCAGCGCCAGCGCGAGCACGAGGAGTCCGCCGAGCGCCAGCCGTTCTGCAGGTCCCCACGTCCCATCCGCGGGAGTGGCGTGCGCGTGTCGCGACGCATCGCGCGCGCACAACCGCTCGAGCGCCACGGCGCCGATCCCGAACAGCACCAGCGCCCCCTTGAGCACCCACGCCCCCAGTTGCAGCTGCTCGGCCGTTGGCTCCGGCGCGAGCCCGGCCAGCGACGTCGGGGAGACGAGGGCGAGCAACGCCGCGGCGGCCAGGACCCACCAGCCGAACGACGGACGCGGGGACGCCGGGGCGACGGTCACGACTGGCGACGCTCGAAGTAGTCGCGGTACCAGGCCACCGTCTCGCGCAACGCGGCGTCGAGCGTCCAGTGCGGCGCCCACTGCATGCGGGCGCGGGCCTTGGCGCAGTCGAGGTACTGGCGCGAGATCTCGTTCGTTGCCTGGTTCAGGATCGTGAGCGGCAGCTCCTCGCGCCCCATGACGCGCAGGATCTCTCCGGCCATCTGCGTCACCGACAGCGGCGTCTCCGTCCCGAAGTTGAAGGCCTCGCCGATGAAGCCGTCCTCCGGGACGCGCTCCGCCAGCTGCAGGTACGCCTCGACCGCATCGCGCACGAAGAAGTAGTCGCGCACATAGGTGCCGTCGCTGCGAATCACGGGGGCGTCGCCCTTGAGCACGGCGCGAATGGTCCCGGGAATCAGGCGGTTCCAGTTGAGGTCACCGCCACCGTACAGGTTGCCGCAGCGCGTCACCGCGACCGGCAGTCGATACGAGTGGAAGTATGACAGCGTGATGAGGTCGGCGCACGACTTGGACACGTCGTACGGAAAGCGCCCGATGAGCGGCGCATCCTCGGTGTACGGGAGCGTGGGATGCTCGCCATACGCCTTGTCGCTCGACGCCACGACGATGCGCTGCACGCGCCCCGCCAGCTGCCGCGCGGCTTCGAGGAGGACCCACGTCCCCTTGATGTTCGCCTCGAACGTCGAGAGCGGCGAACGCGACGCCGTCCCGACGATCGTCTGCGCTCCCAGGTGGAAGACGGTGTCGATCTCGTACTCGTTGAGGGCGCGGAGCACGGTCTCGTAGTCCTCGAGTTCACCGCGCACCACCCGGCACTTGCCGAGCGTTCCCGACGTCACGGCCTCGCTGTCCGCGACCCAGTCGCGCACCAGGCAGACCACCGACGCCTTGCGACGCAGCAGCTCGGCCACCAGGTGCGACCCTAACAATCCCGTGGCGCCGGTCACCAGGACGCGGCGTTCGTTCCAGAAGGTCATGTCCAATTCTTCCAGGGCGCCTGACCGCTCGCCCACAGTGATTCCAGCAGGTCGCGCTCGCGCACCGTGTCCATCGGCTGGAAGAAGCCGGGATGCTTGAACGCCATGAGCTGTCCGTCCTCGGCCAGTCGCTCCAGCGGCTCACGCTCGAGCACCGTTTCGTCGTCAACCAGGTAGTCGAGGACACGCGGCTCGAAGACGAAGAAGCCGCCGTTGATCCACCCGCCCTCGGCCTGCGGCTTCTCCGTGAAGGCATGCACCTGGTCGCCGTCGAGCGAGAGCCCGCCGAAGCGCGCCGGAGGGCGCACCGCCGTCACCGTGGCCAGCTTCCCGTGCGATTGGTGGAAGGCCAGCAGGGCACGCACGTCGACGTTGGACAACCCGTCCCCGTACGTGCAGAAGAAGCGCTCGCCGTCGAGGAAACGACGCAGGCGCTTGAGGCGACCGCCCGTCATCGTCTCCAGCCCCGTGTCGATCAACCCGACCTTCCAGTCCAGGCGCGATCCGTTCACGACGTCGACGGAGCCGTTCGAGAGGTCGACGAAGAAGTCGCTCTCCCGCAGCGAAAAGTCGCGGAAGTACTGCTTGATGAACTCACCCTTGTACCCGCACGCGACCAGGAACTCGTTATGTCCTGCGGCCGCGAAGAAGTGCATCAGGTGCCAGAGGATCGGCCGCCCCCCGATCTCCACCATCGGCTTGGGACGCGTCGCCGTCTCCTCGGACAGACGCGTCCCCTTGCCGCCGGCCAGAATCACGACACGCATGAGGCTAGGCGATCCGCGGAGAAGGAATCGGGACGATGAAGCGCCCGCCGCGGTCGCGATACGCCTGCTGCTGTTCCATGATCTCCTCGGCGAAGTTCCAGGCGAGGATGAGCACGAAGTCCGGCGAGCGCTCGAGCAGCGTCTTCACGTCGAGTACGGGAATGTGCATCCCCGGCGTGAAGGTCCCCACCTTGAGTGGATTGCGGTCGACCGTGTACGGAACGAGCGTCGGGTCGATGCCGCAGTAATTCAGCATCGTGTTCCCCTTCGCGGGGGCGCCGTAGCCGGCCACCACCTTCCCGCGGCCGTGCAGCTCTTCCAGCATCAGGCGCAACGAGCGGCGATGCTCCGCGGCGCGGCGCGCGAATCCCTCCCATGCCGCCAGCGTCGAGAGTCCGTTGGCCTCCTCGGCGGCCATCATCTCGAGCGCGCGCGCGCCGTGCGACGACTGCTTGCGCATCCACACGCGGATCGTCCCCCCGTGCACCTGGCGCTCCTGCACGTCGTCCACGGCGAGCCCCACGCGCTGCGCGAGGTGGGCCAGCGACGTCACCGAGAAGTAGCAGAGGTGCTCGTGGTAGATCGTGTCGTACTCGCAGTTGAGGAGCATCTCGCGCGCGTACGGCACCTCGACGATGACGGCGCCGTCGTCGGCAATGAGGGCCGCCGCGCCCCGAAGGAAGCCCTGCGTGTCGTCCACGTGCGCCAGCACATTATTGCCAATCACCGCGCGCGCGGCGCCGTGCGCCGATCGCAACTCGTGTCCCGCTGCCTCGTCGAAGAACCGGTTCACGGTCGGGATCCCCCGCGACTCCGCCAGCGCGGCGATGTTTCGCGCCGGCTCGACGCCCAGGATGCGTCCGCCAAACTCCTTGAAGCAGCCCAGGAGCGATCCGTCGTTGCTCGCAACCTCAACCACCAGGTCGTTGGCGCCAAGCGTTAGGCGGTCTCGCACCGTGCGCGCGTACTCCTGGTTGTGCACGGCGATGGTCGACGACGTCCCCGTGACATAGATGTACTCGGCGAACAGCACCTCGGGGTCGATCACGTCGGCCAGCTGGACCAGCGAGCACGTCGTGCAGAAGTACAGCTCGAGGGGGAACCGGGTCTCGTGCTGCGCGTCGAGCGGCGAACGCAGGAAGGCGTTGGCGAGCGGCTGGTTCCCCAGCTGGAGGACGCGGTGCAGCGTCGCCTGGCTGCACGCGCGGCACGTGGTCCGAAGATGGTGCACGCTCTTGCCGCGTCCGTCGGTCGCCTGCCAGCGCGAGGAGGGGGGCTTGGCCGACGGGCTGTTGGTCGTCGGCGGCGTCATGCGAGCCCCCATGCCCCGGCTCGATCGGGCATTTCGGGACATTCGGTGATGAGCGAGGCGATGAAGGGAGGCACGAACCTGGGGGTGTCCGGAGGACTGTTGAATCGGTGCACAGCGTTGCACACGCGTGTCAGCAAGCCCGGTGCCGATGGGAGTGGGACAGGGATTCCTCCCCCTCACCGCCGAACTCGACGACCGCTCTCGCCACCTCAGACGGTCTGGCGCGCGTCGTCGTAAACAATTGATGTGTGGCACGTTCGCGACAGCGAACCCGGCCGCGCAGCGCCACAGGCAGGACCCCCTGGGCGATCCGGCGACGAGGACAGACGGCAACGCCCGCCCCCCCCAAACCTACGACGGGTCGCCCCTTCATATAGAAAGCGGTGCGTGCTACCAGCGATTTACGTTCGACCCGCCCGTGGCCGCTCCCGCGCGCCGGAACGGCCCGGATTTCGCCATGGGAGCTCATGTGAGCGGAAGGAACGCCCCAGTGGTGCCGCTGGCCGGGCGTTTGCTTACTGCCGATCGCGACTCGTGACAGCGCAGGAACCGGCCGCTGGAGACGGCGAGCGGGACCCAGCGACGGTAGCCACCAGATAGAGATCAGACGGATGGCGGTTTATCAAATTGACCACGTCGGCGGCTGGGACCCGAAGCTCATGGTCGACGTGGTGATCCCGGTGTTGAACGAGGCCCACGTTCTCGCGAAGAGCGTTGCGACCGTGCGGCAGTTCCTCTCGGAGTCCCTGCCGTGTCGCTGGCGGGTGATCGTGGTGGACAACGGCTCCTCCGACGGGACGGACCGGATCGCGCAGGAGCTGGCGGCGCGATTCGACGACGTGCGTTTCCTGCAGCTCCCACAGCGCGGGCGCGGACGGGCGCTGCGGCAGGCCTGGAGCCAGAGCGACGCCGACGTCATGTGCTACTCCGACGTCGACCTGTCGACGGAACTCGTCGCCCTTCCCAAGATGGTCCACTCCATCGTGGTCGACGGCTACGACCTTGCGACGGGCTCACGCCTCCTTCCGCAATCGCGCACCACCCGCTCGTTCAAGCGCGAGTTCATCTCCCGCGCCTACAACGTCTTCATCAAGGCGGTCCTCTGGACGTCCTTCTCCGACGCCCAATGCGGCTTCAAGGCCATTTCGCGCAGCGCGATGGCCGACCTGATCCCGCAGGTGAAGGACCAGGCGTGGTTCTTCGACACCGAACTCCTCGTGCTGGCCGAGAAGCGAGGCTATCAGATTGCCGACATCCCGGTGCAGTGGATCGAGGACGACGACAGCCGGGTGAAGATCGTCAAGACGGCATGGGACGACATCAAGGGGGTCTTCCGGGTCCGCCTCAAGCTGTGGCGCGACATGTTCTCGCCGAGCGCTGCTCCGGCGAGGGCGCTCAAGCGTCCCTCGGCCTGAGCCGGCGTCGGGGAGTCTCGAGTCGAGTTCGGACATGAAGACTGGCGCCATCCCGCCGGTCGTCCTCACGGGGGCGACCGGTTTTGTCGGTCGGCGCGTGCTGCACGAACTGTCGCGCCGCGGAGCGACCACGGTGCGGGCGCTCGCGCGCAACACCGCGGCGCTTACCGAGTCTCCCGATTGGCACCCCGAGTGGCGCGCCGTCGCCTGCGATCTCTCTCGCGAGGAGATCCCCGCGGGCGTCGTTACCCCGGGATGCGTGGTCCTTCACCTCGCGGCCGCGACCGGAAAGGCGTCGCCAAGCGAAATGCGCGCGGTGAATGTCGAGGGAACCCGTCGAGTCGTCTCCGCCGCGAGCGCTGGGGAGGCTGCGCACCTCGTCTTCGTCTCGTCCATCGCCGCATCGTTCCGCGACCAACGCTGGTATCACTACGCGCACGCCAAGCGCGAGGGTGAAGCGCTCCTGACGGGGAGCGGGCTCCCGTGCTCCATCGTCCGCCCCGCGATGATCTTCGGCGAGGGATCTCCGATTCAGTCGGCGCTTGCGGGACTCGCGGCTGGAGGGGCTCCGATCGTTTTGGGGAGCGGTCAGGTGCAGGTGCAACCCATCCACGTCGACGACCTGGCGACCTTCCTCGTGGCGCTGGCCGGGGCGCAACCGCTCGGGGCGAAGCCGGTCGAAGTCGGAGGGGGGGAGCGCCTCACCATGCGAGACCTGTTGGCCCGCCTGCGCGATGCTCGCGGGCTCGCGCCGCGCACCCCGGTCTCCGTTCCGCTCGGCGCCTTGCGGGTGATCCTTGGTGCGGTGGAGCCGTTGGCGGGAGCGGTGCTCCCGGTGACAGCGGGACAGCTCGCGTCGTTTGTGAACGATTCATCGGCGGCGCCCGACCCTCGCGTTTCGCCACTTCTTCCGGCACCCCGCGGCGTGGCGGAGATGCTGGCGGGCGCGGCCCCGGTTTCCGCCTCGCCCGCTCGCACTGCGTCGATTGCCGTCTCCGTCGCTGAAAACGACCACGCCGGCTCGCGCGAGTTTGCCGTCTTTGCCGCGTATCTCGGCACGAGCGCCGTGGATGCGCGGCTCACCGAGGCATGGGCGCGCGCACACCGGTCGCTCTCGACCACCGCGACGGACCGTCTCGACGCCTGGCTCTACACCTGGGGCCGCGCCGGGACCTTTCGTTGTGCGCTGGCCGACTGCTACGCTCGGCGTGTACGCCCCTTCGGCGTGCTGCGCCGCAAGCTCGTCCTCGCGCTCGCGGTGCTCGAGACCATGCCGTCCACGCACGCCGACTACGACACCGCGACGCACTCGTCGACCGCTGCCGCGTGGCTCTCGCTGGTCGCCGCGGGCGTGCGATGGGGAGCGCTCACGCTGCTCGCGATCGTCACATTGCTCCCGGTGCACCTGGCGCTCGCGCTCGGCGGCGCTCCCCGCGCGACGCATCATGGCTGACTTTCTGGTCGTGGGATCGGGCGCCACAGGCGTTCACTTCGCGCAGACCATGCTCGAACGGGGGCACACGGTCACGCTGCTCGATGTCGGCTTCGAGCGGCCGCCGGCGCCGCACCCTGACGCGCCGTTCACCCGCCTCAAGGAGGCCCTCGATGACGACGGCGCGTACTTCCTCGGGGCGAATGGGGAGGCCGTCGTCTATCCGACGGCGCACGGGAAGCCGTACGGTTTCCCCCCCAGCAAGGCCCACGTGTTCAGGCGCCCGGATGGTGAGGGGGTGGTGGAGCGCGGTTTCCACCCCATGCTGTCGTATGCCCGTGGAGGGCTGGCGGAGGCGTGGACCGGCGGCTCGTACGAACTCCGCGACGAGGAATTCTCCGATTTCCCGTTCGCGCCCGCGGCCTTGCGCCCACACTACGCCACCGTCGCGCAGCGCATCGGGGTGACGGGAGAGGCGGACGATATCCAGCGCTTCTCGCCGCTCACTGCACCGTATCTCACGCCGCTCGGACTGGATCCGCACTCGGCGTGGCTGATGAACCGCTACGCGCAGCGACGCGCGCGCGTCAATGCGGTGGGGGTGCACCTCGGGAGGTCGCGCGTGGCTGTGCTCTCCCGCGATCTGGGAGGGCGGCGCGCCTGCGGTGAGTTAGGGCGTTGCCTCTGGGGATGCCCGCGCGGTGCGCTCTATTCGCCGAGACTCACCCTCATCGAGCTCGAGCGGCATCCGCGATTCACCTATCGTCCGGGCATCCATGTCCGGCGTGTTCTGGTCGACGGTCGTGGGCATGCGACTGGAGTCGTCGCCACGCCGCTGGGAGGGGGGAGCGAGATGGAGATTCGCTCCGACCGGGTGATTCTCGC
The DNA here is from genome assembly GCA_046327755.1 of Gemmatimonadaceae bacterium. Lineage (GTDB taxonomy): Bacteria > Gemmatimonadota > Gemmatimonadetes > Gemmatimonadales > Gemmatimonadaceae > SCN-70-22. The sequence goes on along the minus strand of JAXLXW010000002.1, from coordinate 377,081 downwards.
CGCCGGCGCCCTCGCCTCGACGCAGATCTACCTCGAGACCCGCCTCGCACGAGGCGAGGACGATCCGTCGCTTCCCGGGCTCATGGACAACCGCCACGTGATGGTGCCGTTCGTGAACCTGGCGCGCCTTGGCGCGAAGGTCGAACTCGATTCCTACCAGTTCCACATGCTGGCGATGGCGATCGATACCGGCGACTGGCGGCACGACGTGCATGGGCAAGTGACGACGCTGAAGTCGGCGGCGGTGCACCCGGTCATCGCGCAGCTCCCGTTCGATCTGGCGACGTCCCGGCGCGTCTTCCAACGCATGCGGGCGGCGCTTGGCGTGGCGAACATCTGGTTGGCCGACACACGGCGTGACGCAAACCGGGCGCGGCTGCGTCGACGCCCGGACGGGCCGCCGCTGCTCGTGCTCGAATACGGCGATGATGCGCGCGACCTCCCGGAGACGGAGCGCGCGATCGAGACAACGCGCCGCGCCCTGCGCGCGCTCGGCTGCTTGGCACCTCGGGGGATGGCGCAAGTGCTCCCCCGCGGCTCCAGCGTGCACTATGCGGGGACGTTGCCCTTGTCCGATGCCGATCGGGAGCACACCTGCCGGGCGAATGGCGAGGTGCGCGGAATACCGGGACTGCATGTGGTGGACGGCGCCGGCTTCCCGTGGCTCCCGGCGAAAAACATCACCTTCACGCTCATGGCGAACGCCGTACGAATTGCTGCGGAGCTTGCCTGACAGCGCTTCGGCGGTGCGGCACTTCTGACCGCTTCGTAGCAACGGTCCCACAGGGCGGAAGCGCTTGTGGCGGCCCCTCTACACGACATCGCGCCCAGGGGTGTTTTCGCGATCACGAATAGTTGAGTCTGTAAGCGGCTAATCTGTTGCTCGGCAAAGGGTTAGCTCTCCATTGCTGTGGACGCACGAGTTCCTGGCGCTTCGGCAACAGCCTTGCACCAGCAAATGGGCAGCTGAGCTCCACCCGATCAGCTAGGACAGCGTTGCGGCTCGACCGAGATGAGCCGACAGATCGGGATGGAGTCGATTTGCGGAACTGGACACGCCAGGGGCTGAGATGGAACGCATCGATCAGGGATCGCGTCGCATGCAGGGAGCATCGCTTTCGGTCGTTCTCCTTTCGGAGGGTGACTGCACGGCACTCGAGCGTGCGTTGTCCTGCATCGCGTCGCCGTGCCGGCGACTCGACGCGGAGATTGTCGTAGTGCGTGCCGCATGCCCCGAGCAGTCAGTCGCGCTCGACTCTGCGTATCCGAGCGTGATGTTCATCGAGGTGCCGGCGTCCAGCACGCTGTCCGAGCGTCGTGAACTCGGGATCAGTCGAGCGGCCGGCGACATCGTGGCGGTGAAGATCGATGGGGACGTGGATGACTCGGCGTGGCTGCATGCGTTCGAGCGCGTGGTGGCGACGAACGATGACGTCCCGGTGCTTGACCGTGAGGCCACGCCGCAGGTGGTTCGCGCCGACGATTCGGCCGAGCGTCGGCGGATGCGTGCGCCGCGTCCGGTCGCGATGCCAGCGGCGCCTCGCCGTGAGCGTCCCATGTCGTCGACGGCGGTGGACGTACGCGGCGCGCATGCGGTGACCGAGGCGAGTCTGGCGCGCGTGAGCGAGATGTAGGTGGCTGCGGCCGCCCTGTCGGTCGTCGTTCCGGCAGTCAACGATCTCGAGTCCATCCTGGAGACGCTCGGCGCGCTGGAACGCGAGCGGCGCGACGTCGAACTCGAGGTCCTTCTCGTCAACAGGCTAGGCGCGCCGGTGAGTGAGGCAGTCCTCCGCCGGTACCCCGCCACCCGGATCATCGAGGTCGCGAGCGCGACCCCCATCCCCGAGATGCGTGCGCGTGCCTTCGATGCCGCGTCGGCACCGTCGGTCGCGGTGATCGAGGACCACGTCATCGTCCCGCCAGGGTGGGCGTCGGCTCTCCTCGCGTACCAGAGCGAAGCCACGCCAGTCGTCGCCGGCCCGGTGGACAACGGCGCCACCGCCACGCTGGTGGATTGGGCTGCCTTCCTGTGCGAGTACAGCGCCTGCATGCCACCGCTTCCGGCGGGGCCCGCGCCGTGGCTTCCGGGAAACAACGTCGTCTATCCGCGGCGGTTGCTCGAGCGCTACCGGGCGGTTGTGGCGGCCGGCGGGTGGGAGAACCGCCTGCACGACGCCATGCGGCGCGATGGAATTCCGCTCACGATGCGGCCGGAACTCGTGGTCCGGCACAAGATGCACTACTCGTTGGGGCTCTACGCGTCGCAGCGGTACCTGTATTCGCGTTCGTTCGCCGGAATCCGGAGCGAAGGCGCGACCCTTGCAATGAGGGTTTTCCTCGCTGTGTCGTCGTTGGCCCTGCCACCCGTTCTGCTTTGGCGGATCGTGACCGGGGTGCTCAAGAAGGGGCGGCACGTCGGGCAGCTGGTGAAGTCGTTGCCACTCCTCGCGATTTTCGTCGTCGTTTGGGCGGCGGGAGAAGCGGTCGGGACTCTGGCCGGGGCAGGGGACTCTCTCTCAAAGGTGCGATAGCTTGAGCGGGACAGCAGACAATACACCGCGTCGCGTAGCACAGCTCCAGCCCGGGGAACGGGTGGTCATCATCGGCGGCGGACCCGCCGGACTGACTGCCGGATATCTCCTGGCCAAGGATGGCGTGCCGGTGACCGTGCTCGAGGCCGACGACATCGTCGGCGGCATCTCGCGCACGGCGCGATACAAGGGATTCCGCTTCGACATCGGCGGACATCGCTTCTTCACGAAGATCACGCCGGTCGAGGACCTCTGGAAGGAAATCCTCGGCCCCGAGTTCATCAGCGTCCCGCGACTCTCCCGCATTCACTACATCGGGAAGTACTTCGACTACCCGCTCAAGGCGAAGAACGCGCTCTTCGGGCTGGGGATCTGGAACACGATCCTCTGCGTTGCGAGCTACCTGCGCTGGCACCTCTTCCCGAACCCGGTGGAGGAGAACCTGGAGCAGTGGGTCACAAACCGCTTCGGGAAGCGCCTTTTCGAGATCTTCTTCAAGACCTACACCGAGAAGGTGTGGGGCATTCCGTGCAACGAGATTCGCGCCGAGTGGGCGGCCCAGCGCATCCAGGGGCTCTCGCTTGCCAAGGCGATTCTGAATGCCGCGTCGCTGCAGCGTCGCAGTGACTCGATCAAGACGCTGATCAACGAGTTCCAGTATCCGCGCTTCGGTCCCGGCCAGATGTGGGAGACCGCCGCGCAGAAGATCGAGGAGATGGGCGGGCAGGTGCTGCTCAAGCACGAGGTCTCGTCGCTCGAGATGAAGGACGGGAAGGTTGTCGCCGTGCGCGTCAAGTCGCCGGTGGGCGAGCGTCGCATCGAGGGGCAGCACTTCATCAGCACGATGCCGATCAAGCATCTCGTGCGCTCGTTCGAGCCGGCGCCGCCGGCCGACATCATCGCTGGTGGCGAAGGGCTCAACTATCGCGACTTCCTCACCGTCGCGGTGATGATCAACCAGGACAACCTCTTCCCCGACAACTGGATCTATATCCACACGCCGGGGGTCAAGGTCGGGCGCATCCAGAACTTCAACAACTGGAGCAAGGCGATGGTCCCGGGGGCCGGGACGACGTGCCTTGGCCTCGAGTATTTCTGCTTCGAGGGCGACGGCTTGTGGACCAGCAAGGATGAGGATCTCATCGAGCTGGCCAAGAAGGAGCTGGCCGCGCTCGGCCTCGTCGATCCGTCCAAGGTCTTCGACGGGACCGTCGTCAGGCAGCCCAAGGCGTACCCGGTCTACGACTCGGTCTACGCCGATCACCTCAAGACGGTGCGCACGTACATCGACGGGATCCCGAACCTGCACACCGTCGGGCGCAACGGGATGCACAAGTACAACAACGCCGACCACTCGATGCTCACCGCCATGATGGCGATCGCCAACATGCGCGGGGCGCAGCACGACGTCTGGGCCGTCAATACGGACTACGAGTACCACGAAGAGCAGAAGCTCGAACCGGACGTCTCGAAGGGAGCACCGCCCACGCCGGCGGCGATGCCGCGCGCCGGCGTCGCGTGAGCGCGAGGTGCGGATCGGGGTCGATGCCACCTGCTGGGCCAACGCGCGCGGGTACGGACGGTTTGCGCGAGAGTTGATGCACGCCATGGTCACGATGGCGCCGCAGCATCGCTTCGTGTGCGTCGGTGACCGGCGAGCCTTTGAAGCCTTTCCGCTCGAGGCGCCAAACGTGGAACACGTGGAAGTCGCCCTCGATGCCTCACCGACGCTGGCCGCGGCAGCCGATGGCGCGCGCAGCGTGAGCGACATGCTGCGCCTCACGCGCGCCGTGCGCGCCGTGCGACCCGACGTCTTCTTCTCGCCTTCGGTCTACACGTACTTTCCGCTCCCGCCTGGCGTGCGCGCCGTCGTGACGATTCACGACGCCATCGCCGAGCGATTCCCGCACCTCACGCTGCCGTCGGCGCGCGCGCGCCTGTTCTGGAAGCTCAAGGTGAAGCTCGCCATCGCCCAGAGCCGGCTCGTGCTCACGGTGTCGGACTATGCGCGCCGCGACCTCGAGCGCGTCCTGGGGATCGCCCCCTCGCGCCTGCGCGTGGCGGTCGAGGCGCCAGCCGACGCGTACCATCCCGTCTCGCCCGACGAGAGCCGTGCGGCGGCGCGCGAAGTGGGCGTGCCGGATGCGTCGGGGTGGTTCACCTACGTCGGGGGATTCAACCCGCACAAACGGCTCGACCTGATCCTGCGTGCGCATGCCGCGCTCGCCCGATCGCTGCCCCATCCGCCGCACCTCCTGCTCGTGGGGACGCTCACGGGCGACGTATTCCACGGTGAATCCGGGAAGTTGCGGGCGATCGTGGCGGAGTGCGGCACCGAGGCGCTGGTGCACTGGACCGGCTTCGTGGCCGATGATCGACTCCGCCAGCTACACGCGGGCGCGATCGCCGCGCTCCTTCCGTCCGAGTGCGAGGGGTTCGGGTTGCCGGCCGTCGAGGCGGCGGCCTGCGGCGCACCCGTCATTGCCACGACGGAGAGCCCGCTTCCCGAGCTGCTGGCCGGCGGCGGGATCTTCGTGGTGCCGGGCGACCTGGCGGCGCTCACCGACGCGATGCGGCGCCTGGCCATCGATCCGGCCCTGCGCAACTCGTTAGGGGCGGTGGCGCTCGCGCAGACGCGGCGCCTTACCTGGGAGGCGGGGGCGCGAGCAGCACTCGGCGCGCTCGAGGAGGCGGCCGCGTGAGTGCGCTCCGTTTCCTCATGCTCACCACGTTCTACCCGCCCTACAACTTCGGAGGGGACGGGATCGGGATCCAGCGCCTGTCACGCGGGCTCGTGAAGCGCGGTCACCACGTGACCGTGGTGCACGATGCCGATGCGTACAACCTGCTGCGCGCCACGCCCGAACCCGACGTGCCGATGCACGATGACGACGAGGGGGTCGAGGTCATCCGGCTCAAGTCGTCGGTGCCCATGCTCTCGGCGGTGCTCACGCAACAGCTCGGGCGACCGGTGGTGAACGGCAGGCGACTCGCACGCATCGTGGGCGACGGGCGGTACGACGTGGTCAACTTCCACAACGTCTCGCTGCTCGGCGGTCCCGGCGTGCTGCACTACGGTGGCGATGCCGTCACGCTGTACATGGCACACGAGCATTGGCTCGTCTGTCCCACCCATGTCCTGTGGCGCCACAACCGCGAGCTGTGCACAGGGCGCGAGTGCGTCAAGTGCACGCTCGCGTACCGGCGCCCACCGCAACTCTGGCGCGGGACCGGCTACCTCGAGCGCGAACTCTCGCACGTCGACGCGATCATCGCCATGAGCGAGTTCTCGCGGCGCAAGCACCGCGAGTTCGGCTTCACGCGCGAGATGGAGGTCCTGCCGTACTTCCTCCCCGATCCCGAGCAGGAAGATGCGCCGCAGCCGGTGGGCGCCACCCCGCACGATCGCCCGTATTTCTTCTTCGTCGGGCGGCTCGAGATCATCAAGGGATTGCAGGATGTCATCCCCGTCTTTCGCCGCTTCCCCGACGCCGACCTCCTCATTGCCGGCGACGGGAACTACATGGCGCCCCTGCAGCAGCTCGCGCAGGGGATGCCTAACGTGAAGTTCCTCGGGCGGGTCGCGCCCGAGGCGTTGCGCCAGTACTATCAGCATGCGCTCGCCCTCGTCGTCCCGTCGCTCTGCTTCGAGACGTTCGGCATCGTCCTCATCGAGTCGTTTCGCCAGGGAACGCCGGTCATCGCCCGCCGGTTGGGGCCATTCCCGGAGATCGTCGAGCAGTCGGGGGGTGGTGAGCTGTTCGAGACGCAGGACGAGTTGCTGGGCGCGATGCGCCGCCTGCAGCAGGATGCGTCGCATCGCGCGCAGCGCTCGCGCGCCGGCTATCGCGCGTACGCCGACCGGTGGTCGGAGCGCGTGGTGATTCCGCAGTACCTCGACATCGTCCGGCGCGCCGCGGCGCGCCGATCCAACCGCCGCGTCCTGGACGCGTTCGCTCAGCTGGAGGTCGTGTGAAGGTCCTCATCACCGGAGGGTGCGGGTTCATCGGTTCCCATCTCGCGGAACGTCTCCTCGATCGCGGCGACCGGGTGCAGGTGCTGGACGACCTGTCGACCGGGAGCATGGAGAACATCGAGCACCTCATCGGGCGCCCCGGCTTTGCCTATCGCATCGGCTCGGCGCTCGACGCGCCGCTCGTCGCCGAGTTGGTCGACGGTGCCGACGTCACCGTGCACCTGGCGGCCGCGGTCGGCGTGAAGTTGATCGTCGAGAAGCCGGTACACACGATCGAGACCAATGTGCGCGCCACCGAGGTGGTCCTCGGCGCCGCGGCGCGCAAGCGGAAGCTCGTCGTCGTCGCCTCCACCTCGGAGGTGTACGGCAAGTCGACGTCGTTCCCGTTCCGCGAAGACCAGGACCTGCAGCTGGGACCCACGACGCATTCGCGTTGGGCCTATGCCTGCTCCAAGGCGCTCGACGAGTGGCTCGCCCTCGCGTACCTGCGGGAGAAGGGGGTCCCGGTCATCGTCACCCGCTTCTTCAACACGGTCGGTCCGCGCCAGACCGGGCAGTACGGGATGGTCCTTCCAAGCTTCGCCGCCCAGGCGCTGCGCCACGAACCCATCACGGTCTATGGCTCCGGTGAGCAATCGCGCTGTTTCGGGCATGTGAACGACGCCGTGGAGGCGCTCCTTCGCCTCATGGCGTCCCCCGCGGCGATCGGCGAGGTCTTCAACGTCGGATCGACGCAGGAGATCTCGATCCGTGCCTTGGCCGAGCAGGTTCGCGATGCGGCGGGCTCCCGCTCGGAAATCAGGTTGGTCCCCTACGGCGAGGCGTACGCCGCCGGATTCGAGGACATGATGCGCCGCGTCCCTGACGTGACAAAGCTGGAGCGCGTGACGGGCTTTCGTCCGAGCACGTCTCTTGAAGTGATCATCCGTGATGTGGTGGCCGATCAGCGTGCGCGCCTGTCTGCGCACGCGCCGGCTCGCCCCTCCACCGGGGCTTCCTGACTCTCCTGACCTGATGCGCGCCATCCTCACGTATCACTCGATCGACTCGAGTGGCTCCCCGATCTCGGTGAGCCCCTCGGCCTTTCGCGCGCACGTGCGATGGCTGGCCTCGGGAGCGGTACGGGTACTGCCGCTGGACGAGCTGGTGTCGGCCGGCGACGATGAGGACGCGGTCGCGATCACCTTCGACGACGGATTCGAGAACTTCGCGACTGAGGCGGCCGCGCTGCTCGCCCAGCACGGGCTTCCCTCCACGGTCTTCGTGGTGCCGGAGCACGTGGACGGGACGAACGCGTGGGGCGGGAGCGATGCCCCGGGGATTCCCACGCTCCCCCTGATGTCCTGGGCTACGCTCGGCCAGGTGTCGCGACAGGGCGTCACGCTGGGGGCGCACACGCGCCGCCATCGCGACCTCACCCGCGTGCGCGGGGCCGCGCTGGAGGACGAAGTGGCCGGATGCGTGGAGCGCATCGCCGCCGAGACCGGGAAGCGCCCGACGACGTTCGCCTATCCGTACGGCGCGGTGGACGACACCTCCGCCTCGGTGGTGCGCGATGTCTTCGCGCTCGCCTGCACGACTGAATTGCGCGCGCTTCACCCGCACGACGATCGCGCGCTCCTTCCGAGACTCGACATGTACTACTTCCGCGACCCCGGGCAGCTCGAGGCCTGGGGGTCTGCTTCGTTTCGCGGGCGCCTGTGGCTGCGTGCACAGGCGCGTCGCGTTCGCCGACTGGTGCAGGGGACGGGGAGGGCCGCATGAGCGGGCACCAGCCCTTCGTCTCGATCGTCATGCCGGCGCATCGCGCCGCGCACCTCCTCCCGCGCGTCCTCGACGCGCTGGCGGCGAGCGACTACCCTCGTGCGCTGTGGGAACTGATCGTCGTCGACGACGCCAGTGGCGACGACACGCCGAACGTGGCGGCTCGTTATGCTGACACCGTCGTCCGCATCCCGGGACGTCCGCATGGCCCGGCCTATGCCCGCAACCGCGGGTTTGAGGTGTCGCGCGGCGAAATCGTGATGTTCTTCGACTCCGACGTCGTGGTGCACCCGGACACGATGCGCCGCTTCGTGGAGATCCTGCAGGCCGAACCTGACGTGGGGGCGGTCTTCGGCTCGTACGACCTGCAGCCGGCGGCCGAAGGGTTCGTCTCACAGTATCGGAACCTGCTCCATCACTACGTCCACCAGCGCAATGCGGGTGAAGCGGAGACGTTCTGGGCGGGGGCCGGTGCGGTGCGTCGTTCGGTGTTCGACGAGGCGGGGATGTACGATGAGTGGCACTTTGCCCGCCCGCAGATCGAGGATATCGAGCTGGGCGGGCGCATTCGCCGACTCGGCTTTCGCATCCTTCTCGACCCGACGGTTCAGGTCACCCACCTCAAGCACTGGACGTTTGGCGGAGTGGTCCGAACGGATTTGCGCGACCGCGGTATACCGTGGGCGCGGCTGCTGGCGCACCAGAAGACGGTGATCTCCTCCGGCGCGCTGAGCCTGCGCTGGACCGAGAAGGTCTCGACCGTCCTCATCTGGTTAGGCGCGCTGGGGCTCCTGCTGGCGGCATGGGAACGCTCGCTCCTGATCGCCGGGATATCGCTGCTTGGTCCGCTTGCGGTGTTGGTCATCAATCGTGAACTCTTCGGGTTCTTCGTGCGTGTGCGCGGTCCGATCTTCGCGCTGCGTGTGATCCCGATGCATCTCCTGTACTACATTCTCAACGGGATCTCGTTCGGCGTCGGATTGTTGCTCCAGCAGATGGTAGGGCCGCCGCTCCCGAATCCCACTGTCGAGGCGTACGCCGAGATCGGCGTCCAGCGCTGGCCCCCAGTTCCAACCAAGCATCGTCGCAGCTCGTGGACAGCAGACGCCGAGTAATAGTCAGGACTCGCGAGGAACTCATGCCGATCAACACCGGCGAACGGAAGACACACCTGCAGGTGGTGGCGGCGCAGTCGGCGCGCACGACCGCGGAGGAGCGCATCCTCCCCGCGTTGGAGCTCGCGTTTGCGCCGTTGCACAAGGCGGCGTTCGGTGTGGCGACCGGCGTGGCCGGCGCGCTCGGCATGCTGCTGGTCACGGCATACGTGCTCGTCGTGCCGAGGGCGCAGGGGTTCCCGCTCGAGCTGCTCGCGACGTACTTCGCCGGCTATGAGGTCAGCTGGACCGGGGCGCTGATCGGCGGGGGGTGGGGGTTCCTCGTCTGCTTCGTCGCGGGCTGGTTCGTCGCCTTCTGTCGCAACATGGCCCTTGCCTTGACTGCGTTCTCGATCCGAACGCGCGCCGAGCTCGATCAGACGCGCGAGTTCCTGGATCACATCTAGTCACCTCCCGTTCTCCTCAGCCAACTCGACTGTGCCGACATCGGCTATCACTTCGGAGCGGGACGTCCAGCGCTCGGTCATCGCGTTGAACGCGCGCGCGTGGGGTATCGCGTTCGGGCTCGTTCTGGGCGGCGGGCTGTTCGTCGCGACCATCTTCCTCGTGGTGCGCGGCGGCGAGAGTCCCGGCAAGCACCTCGGCCTGCTCTCGGTCTTCTTCCCCGGCTACAGCGTCTCGTACCTGGGGTCGCTGATCGGCTTCGTCTACGCGTTCGTGCTCGGCTACGCGCTGGGACGCGTGATCGGCCTGGTCTACAACCGGATCGCGTTCCGATAGTCACGGGCGGCGCGACGGTCGCCGTCACGCCAGCGTTGCGCTAGACCACGAGTTCGACGCCGCGCCCCCTGCCCACGCGCACGCCGCCGACCGCGGCCAGCGCGAGCGCGTAGACGACGCCTCCCGCCGGTACCGCGAGCCATGGCGACGTCGTGGGAAGCGCGAGGAGGGCGCCAACCATCGCGGCCGACGCCAGCAGCGGGCGCCACGCGCGCCCAAATGGCGGGAGCGGGAAGCCGAGGCGACGCGCGAACGCGACCGCAAGCGCGAAGCGCACGAACTCCGTGAGGACCGTTGCCAATGCGGCCCCCATCATCCCCATGGACGGCACCAGGAGGATGTTGAGGAGCACGCTGGCCGCTGCCGACGCCCACACGGTGTGCAGCAGGAGATCCTCGCGCCGGCGCGCCATGAGTGCGACGACCGAGACGTCGCGAATCACCGAGATGACCATGGAGCCCAGCAGGACCGCGAGCGTTGGTCCGGCCGCGGCGAACGGAGCGCCGAACAGGGTGACCATGAGCGGCCGCGCCAGCAGCGCTCCGCCAGCCGCAATGGGGATGGCCAGCGCGAAGACCTTGCCGTGCGAGGTCAGGTACAACTCCCCCTCCTGCGTCGGCGCGTCCGCGAGGCGCGTGAGCGAGGGGAGGAGGCTCATGGAGTAGGTGACGCCGAGGTTGAGGATGAACGAGATCGCGGTGTAGGCCGCGGCGTACAGCCCCACCAACGCGGCATCGTGGTACAACCGGATGAAGAAGACGTCCACGTTGAAGACGACGAGTCCGAGGACGGTGCTTCCCACCAGCGGGATGGCGCGGGCCAGCAATCGCCGCACCTCCGCGGGATTCCACCCGAGGCCGAACCGAAGTCCCACCGTGCGCAGCAGCACGGCGAACCCGATGCACGCCACCACGTCCCCTGCCACTTGCGCCAGGGGCATGCGATGGACGTCGCCAACGCCACGCACCGAGAGGAGCACGATGACCAGCGCGAGCAACTCGCCCGTCGCGCGCATCAGTGCGACTGGCCCGGCGCGCTGGAAGCCGATCAGGACCCAGCGCGTGCCCAGCGCCAGCGGGATGAGCGTCAGGGAGTAGAGCGCAACCATCCCACCCTCGGGCGAGGGGAGGACGGCGTAGGCGCCCAGGCCAAATAGGGCAATGCAGGCAACCGCCAGCGACAACCGCAGCGTGACGATGGCCGGGACCGTCACCGGGAGGCGCGACGGATTGGCCGCCACCTCGTGCACGCCGAGTCCGAAGTCGATCCCCGCATCGACGATTCGCGAGAGGTACAGCACGGAGGCGGTGGCGAACGCCACCACGCCGAAGCCGTCTGCCCCCAGGGCGCGTGTGGCGTACATCGTGACCGCGAAGGCAAAGAGGCGCGCCGCGGCCTCGCCCACTCCCAGCGAGAGGAAGCTCCGGGAGACGGACTGGTGCGCATCGTGCCCGTCGCCAGCAGGACGGGCGTTAGGCGCCGGCGGCCCCGACTCGGCGGCGAGGCTCACCGGGCGCGCGCTGGAGACGTCAGGTCACGCCGCGCGGACGGCAGGAATGCCAGTGGCAGCATCGAGGAGGACGCGTGACCTGATGGAGGTGGCGGGTGACGCCTGCGAAGGTGAGCGGGCGACGAGTGCGCAGGCGCGCGGCCGGCGTTCGTGCCGCGCCGCACCCGTGTGTCGTCCCGTCGGGAGGGCAAGTTAAGCGCCACCCCACGACGGACGACTAACTTCCCCCGAGCGCACGGGTCGCGATGCGCTCCCGCGCGTACTCGGCCGCCCCCCTCTCCCCGCACCTGCATGTCCAGCGTCACGGAACGCCCGTCCGTCGTGATTGCCTCCGCCGGGGGACTGGCGCGGCTCTGGCGCGCAGTCGCGGCGCTCGAGTCCGAGCTCGAGCGGACCGGGGCGCAGCTGGTCATTGCCCGGTCGGCGCCCGAGGCAGAGGAGCGCGTGGTGCGCGACCGCCTTCCTGGCGCCACGGTTGTTTGGGCGCCACCGGGCGCCGGGATCCCGCGACTCCGCGGGTTGGGGCTGGCGGCCGCCACGGGCGATCCCGTCGCCATCACCGAAGATCACCTCGTGGCCGGCGATCACTGGCTGGAGCGCCTCTTTGCCCCCCTGCAAACCGGGATCGACATCGTGGGTGGTGGGATGCAGAACCAGAGGGGGAGCGGGGCGGTGGCGTGGGCCGCCTACCTCTCCGACTACGGGTTCTACAGCTACGCGCGCCCGGCGAGCGCGGCACCCGTCCCGCTGCTCACCATGGCCAACCTGGCCTATCGCCGGCGCGACGTCGCGCGAATCGCCCAGTGGTGCAGCGAGGGGGCGTGGGAGAATGTGGTGCACGATCGCCTCGCCGCCGAGGGGCGCACGCTCACCTTTGCCCCGGACGCGCGGATCATCCACGACCACGCCTACCGGTTTTCCGACTTCATCCGGAACCGGTACGAGCACGGGTGGGACTACGCCCGTGCGCGACTCACCGAAAATCCGACGGTGTCCCGCCTCCCGCTGGTCGCGATGACGCCGGTTCTCCCCCTCGTGCTCTTCGCCAGGATCGCCCGGGCGGCCGCCGGGGAGGATCGCGGCGCCTTTGTCCGTGCCCTCCCCCTCACCATCGCCTTCCTGTACGCCTGGTCCGCCGGCGAAGCGATGGGATATCTCAAGGGCCCCATTCGTGGTGGCGAGGAGTTGGGGCGCGTCGTCGACGAGTGACGCCGGCGCCATTTCCCCGTCAGGAAAGGGGAACCAAGGCACATGGATTGCACCGGGTAGGCCAATCCCGAGTGGCCGTGGCGAATCACTCCCCATCGGCTCCTCTCCCCACTTTCCGAGACGCGGCATGAACCCGATTTCCCGACTGGCGAGACACGCGCGGCTGACCAGCTACTCCTATCGCGATCTCCCGTCGCCGCCGTTCCTGGTCCTGTTCATCAACAGTATTTGCAACATGAAGTGCGAACACTGTTTCTACTGGACCGCCCTGAACAAGCGCGACGACCTCTCGGTCGAGGAGATCTTCGCCCTCTCGGACTCGCTGGGGCACATCGAGAACCTGAACCTCTCGGGCGGCGAACCGTTCCTCCGGAAGGAGTTCGCCGACATCGTGCGGAAGTTCATCCGCACCAACGGGGTCAAGCAGGTCTACGTCCCGAGCAACGGCTATTTCACCGATCGCTGCATCGCGGCGATCCGGGAAGTGCTCAAGGAGCCGGGGCTCGATCTCTTCGCCGTGGAACTCTCGCTGGACGGGATGCCCGAGTTCCATGACAAGTTCCGTGGCGCGAAGAACGCCTTCCGCAAGGCGATGGAGACGTACGACGCCCTGGTCGAGCTGCAGAAGGAGGATTCGCGCCTGCGCATCCACTCCATCTCGACGGCGACGGACGTCAACATGGACGAGATCCGGCAGCTCACGACGTATCTCTACGAGCGCTGCCCCAAGATGGAGCACCACAACCTGGCCATCATTCGCGGCGACCGGAAAAACCCCACGCTGCGTGGCCCGAGCCTCAAGCAGTACGAGGACCTTTACGAGTACATCCAGCGCCTCTGGGCGCCGCGCGAGGAAGGTCGTTCGGGATCGCTCGTGGAGCCCATGCTTCAGTGGGCCAAGGTCGAGACGGTGAAGCAGGAGCGCCAGGTGGTGCCGTGCAAGGCGGGGCGCATCTCGGGCGTCGTGTACGCCAACGGCGACGTCGGTGTCTGCGAGATTCACAAGCCTATCGGCAACCTGCGCAACAAGACGTTCCCGGAAATCTGGAATTCTCCCGAGGCGCGCCAGCTGCGCTCGCAGATCGAACGGAAGGAGTGCTATTGCACGACCGAGGTCTTCATGTGGTCGAGCATCGTGTACCAGCCGGTTCCGCTGATGCAGGCGCTGGTGAAGGGGAAGGTCTGGCGGAAGCCGCTCCCGTTGCACCCGTCGGAGCGCGCCAGCGTGACGCTGGCCGACGGCCCGCAGCCCGGCGCTGCGGCGTCGAGCGCGGAGGAGGAGGCGGTCGAGGCCAGCTGACCGCCTCACCGGCTCTGGTCACGTGCAACGCCCCTGCGCAGGCAGGGGCGTTGTGGTTTCCGGGCGAGACAGACACGTGAGGGAAGACGAATGCGGCGCGCGTCCCGAGGGACGCGCGCCGCATCGCTATGTCGGGCGGCGGTCAGCGCCGACGCATTACCAACCGCGGAACTTGAGCAGGACCGAGGGGACCGTCTTGAGCATGACGACGATGTCGAGCCACAGGCTCTGCGTGCGGATGTACTCCAGGTCCCACCGGACCTTGCCGCGCACGTCGTCGAGATTCTGGTCGTAGTGCTGGTTGATCTGCGCGAGTCCGGTGAGCCCCGGCTTCACGCGATGGCGCATCTTGTACTCCGGGATCATCTCGCGCAGTCGGGCGACGATGCTGGGACGCTCGGGGCGGGGGCCGACGATGTTCATGTCGCCGCGCACGATGTTCCAGAGCTGCGGGAGCTCGTCCAGCCGGAACTGTCGAAGGAACTTCCCCAGGCGCGTCACGCGCGGGTCGTTCTCCTGCGCCCACACGGCGCCCGAGAAACGCTCGGCGTCCACGCGCATCGTGCGAAACTTGAAGATCGTGAAGACCTGGCCGCCGAGGTCCTCGGCACGACGGTCGCGCAGTGCGAGCGTGTCGCGCCAACGACGATCGAGACCCACGCGTGCTTGGGCGTAGATGATCGGGCCGCGCGACGTGAGGCGGATCGCGATGGCGATGAGCACCATCACCGGCGAGACGATGAGCAGCGCCGTTCCTGCGATGGCGAGGTTCATCAACCGGTTCAGTCGCTCCGAACGGTCGTTCGGAATGACCTCGATCGCTTCGTCGCGACGCGCTTGCGCTACCGTGACGACCGAGCGCGGGCGCTCGACGCCGTGCCCGGAGGCACGCCCTTCGATTACCCGAGCCATTCGACGTGGTGGTGTGGGAACTCGCAACGAAGGATCACCAGCACGCTCGATCACCGGCAACTCCGCATCCACTGAGAAAGTCAGTCCTACGCACTCGAGTCGCGTTCTATGGGTTGTTGTTGTTACGCACGATCAACCGGATGATCCAGAACAGCGGGCCGGCCACGGCGAGCACTCGCAGTACACCCTGCGAGCGTCCGCCGGTGGGCGACGTGACCGGCATGTAGACCTCGTCGCCGTCACGAAGGGCGAGGTCGCCCACCGTGCGTCCCGATCGAACCGCTTCCTGGAACTCCTGCTTGTTGATGATGACCTTGCCCGAACGCCGGACCTCGGTCTGGTCGAATCGCGCGGCCGAGCTGAAGCCGCCCGAGATCATGATCACGTCCGTGATGGCCTGATCGGTCGGGAAGGTCTGGAATCCGTTCTTGGCAACGCCGCCGGTCATCGTCAGTCGCACCATGGCGGACGCTGTCACCGACGGCGACTTGAAGTAGCGAGAGAGGGCGGTCGTCAGGTGCGATGCCAGCTCCGAGTCCAGCACCCCGGCGAGCGAGATGTCCTCCGGGATGTTCGGGAGGGGGAGCCTTCGGTCGCCGCGGACCGTGAAGGTGTCGGTGAGCGCCGAGTCGCCGACGACGACGAGGTAGATCCGGTCGCCGGGGAGGAAGTCGCCGTTGCGCAGGCGCTGCCGGATCGCGGAGGCCTCCGCAATCAGTCGTGCACGCGTCTTGGCGTCCGTGGCGACGATTGCGGCCTGTTCGGTCGCCGAGGCGGCGCGCTCGAGTTCCGCGCGCTGCGCTTGCCGCCGTCCGTCGCCCAGGGAGATCTGGGAGTGTGCCGGCGAGGACGCGAGTGACAGCAGAACGACGACCGTCGAAAGGACGGAGAGCAGGCGTGCCTTCGATCGCGAAATCATAGGAAGAAGTCTCATGGGCACTCCTGTGCTATGCACCCTTCGTGCTAACGGGTACATCGCAGCTCGGAGGCGCCGGAACGGTTGCGCATCGACCTGTCGTGATACGGCTGCTCGGGTTGGCCGGACGATCTGCCACGACTGTGGTTGTCGAACCACAGGCGCCGCGACAGCTGTTCGACCGTGCAACGACCGGCTCGTCGCGGCACGCGCAGAACTGCACGAACGCGGTGTGAACCGGGCACCGTGGGGGCGGCACACGTATCCGTCCAAGGACGACCCACCCTGCGTGACGTCCCAATTCCAAGATACTTCTAATCTGCCACTCGCGGCGGATACGTACGTCGCATTTTGTCACAGTTGGGCGCGCAATTGCCGACTTCCCTGGCCGAAATGAGCGTTCGACGCCGTGAGAACGGTCGCGATCGTGGCGCGGGATGGTTCCGATGTGGCGTGATTGCATCAAGACGGAGGATCGTTCGCCTTCCAAGTGACGGAATTCGGCGATTCTCGGGGTGTCAGGGCGCCATGGCGGCTCCCGCACGACTCCTGCATATGTCGGCCGGTGTCGCAGTGGGGTCAGCGACAATGCCCTCTGACTTCCCACCTGCGCGCTTCAAAGAGTCCCGATGGCACACCCGAGTCCTGACGAATCACCACCACCGCTCGTGCTCCTGGCCAACGACCAGGAGTGGTCGGCGCGTTCGCTGGAGACCGTGCTCGGAGCGCAACGCTTCGCCTCGGCACGTGCCTTCACCGGTCGGCAGACCATCGAACTGGCCCGGCGCCTCCGCCCGGACGTGATCATCGTCGACGCGGGGATGCCCGACATTTCCGGCATCGAGATCTGCGAGCGACTGCGCGAGGATGCGGAGTTCCCGCACTCCACGCCTATCATCGTGACCACCGCGGGTCCGGCGTCGCGACTCCAGCGGCTCGAGGCGTATCGTGCGGGTGCCTGGGAGTTCCTGAGCCAGCCGATCGACGCCGAGGCGCTGCTGCTCAAGCTGCAGCTGTACGTGCGGGCGCGCCGCGAAATCGACCGCTCGCGTGACGAGTCGCTACTGGACCAGGGCACCGGGCTCTACAGTGTGCGCGGCTTGGCGCATCGGGCTCGCGAGATCGGTGCGGATGCCAGTCGCCGGCGCTCACCGCTGGCGTGCGTCGCCATCGGCTCCGTCGTCGAGGACGCCAAGGCCGACGACCCGCAGTCGCTGGATGCACGGCTCGTCGAGCACGTCTCGGAGATCTTCAAGCGCGTTGCGCGTTCGAGCGATGCCGTCGGACGTCTGGGGCGTGGGGAGTTCGCGGTGATCGCGCCGGCGATGGACCATCACGGTGCGATCGGCTTCGTCGAGCGCCTCAAGCGTGAGCTGGAGACCAATCCCGCGGTACTGGACGGCGTCGCTCGTCGCTTGACGGTGCGGGCGGGGTTCTGTGCCGTGTCTGACTTCGGGCAGTCGTCGCTCGATGCGGTGGAGTTGCTCCTCCGGGCCGCGAGCGCGCTCCGGCGTGCCCGGAGCTCCGAGACGATCGACGGTTCGAAGGGCGGGCTCGACGTTCTCGAGGTCCCCAGCGCTTCCTGACCTCCGGTGACCGCCGCCTGACGAGCGTGGATCGGGCGTGGCGGCGTCGAGGGAGTCACCCAACGAAACGAAAAGAAGCGCCGGCAACCTTCAGGTTGCCGGCGCTTCGTGCAGAGGGATCGCGCGATCCCTCGATGGCTCGGTGATTCCTACTCTCGTCCGCGACCGCCGGCACCCAGGAGCGCCGTCTCGGCGGCTTCCGGGGCATCGACGCCGTGGTATCCCTCGAGGTAGTAGTAGTACTTGAACTGGGGCATCACGCCGACGTCGTTGAGAATCGCGCCGATGATGCGAACCGGCATGCGATCGAGGATCGAGAGCTTCGCTTGCGCGAGCTTGCGGTCCGTCTCGCCCGCGCGGAGCACGATGAGCATCGAGCCGGTCGCTGAACCGAGGGCGAAGGGGTCGATTCCTGCGCCCAGCGGCGCGCTGTCCACCAGGATCGCGTCGAAGCGCGACCGCAGGTCGTCCAGCAACTCGCGCATGCGCTCGGACGCCAGGAGCTCCGGCCCGTGCTTGCGGCGCCTGCCGCAGGGGACGACGAAGAGGTTGGCGTGGTGCTGCGTGGGACGCACGACCTGCTCCAGCGTCGCTTCGCCGACGAGGTAGTCGAGCAGCCCAGGCGACTGCCCGAGTTCCCCAAACACGGCGTGCAGCTCGCCGCGGCGGATGTCACCGTCGATGAGCACGGTGCGGAAGCCGCTGTCGGCAAGCGCCGACGCGAGGTTCGCCGACGTGAAGGACTTCCCGTCGCCAGGGCCGGGGCTGGAGATCGTCAACTGGATCGGTCCCATTCCCTCGAAGGCGTTCCGGACCGAGAGCGCAATGGTGCGGAAGGCCTCCACGAGCTGCGTCGCCTGCTCGAGCTTGGCGGCCGCCGCGCGCGGCGTGCGGTAGGACGGAATCGCACCCACGATGTCGAGGCCGAGTTCCACGGTCGCCTGTTCCGGGTAGCGGAACCGCTTGTCGAGTCGGTCGAGCAGGAGCGCGAGCCCGAGTCCTGCGCCGATGCTCGCGCCGAGCGCGATGAGCAGGATCTGGAGCGTGGTGTCCTTGGTGGGGAGGATGGGGACGACCGCGGTGTCGAGGACGCTCACGTCGGAGAGCGCGCTGCGCTCGGCCAGGCGTGCGGCGACGGCGCGGTTCGCCAGGTCGGCGTAGACGCTCGACGCGATGTCCACGTCGCGCTTGAGTTGCATCTCCTGGATGGTGCGCGACGGGATCTTCTTCATTTCGACCGAGGCCCCGTCAACGCGGCGTTGCATCTCGTCTTCTCGCGTCTTGAGCTCCGCGAGGGACGATTGCACGAGCTGCGGGATGGTCTGCGTCTCAAGGCGCGCGAGTCGTTCCCGTTCCGCCTTGAGCGCCGGGTGCTGGTCCGTCAGCGTCAATTCGAGCTTGCGCGTGGCCGCCTGCGCGAGGTCGACCTCGGCGATGGCCGCCTGCAGCTGAGGATTGGACCCCATGACCGAGGGGAAACCGCGAAGCGCCTCGACGGAGATCTTCCCCCCATTCCTCGCGCCCGCGCCAATCATCCGTTCGAGCGCCTCACGATCGCGCTTGGCTTGCTCGAGCGCGGTCTTGTCACTGAAGAACTGGGCGAACACGGGATTCATCGCGGAGCTGATCCCGGCCGGAACCGCCATGTTTTCGGATGGCTGCGTGATCGTGTTGACCTTGAACGACTCGTACGCCGCCTGCGCCGCGCTGAGCTGGCTGGCGGCGATCTTGAGCTGCTCCTCCACCGTCGACGACGAGATTTCGAGGCTCAGCTTCTTGAGCCGGTTGGCCTCCGCGGTGAACTCCGTCGCCAGCGTGTTCACCGTGCGCGTCATCATCGCCGGGTTGGGTCCGGTGAGCTGAAACGCCAGGGCGTTGGAGAGGATGGGAAGGGAGACCTGCATCTTCTGTTTCATGAGCAGCGACGCTTCGCGAGCCGTCATGACGTCGAATTCGAAGGCGCGACCACGGCCAAGCTGCGCCGGGTCAGGACGCCAGATGATGCCGACCGGGCGTCCGATCGAATCGCCGACGGAGCCGGTCTCCACCACGCGAGACAGGGCGCCGCGCTCCTCATGCAGGCGGCGCAGGGTGTACTTGGCCCCCGCGGCATCGATTTCGAGCCGGTAGCGGCCCGACTCGAGCTGGTCGGAGGGGACGATGGAGGCGACGACGGCCGAGTCCTTGGGGTCCGCCGGAATAACGTAGAGGCCCAGCTTGGTGACGACCTTGTCGAGCACCGAGAAGGAGTTGGCCAATTCCACCCAGGCGGCGTCGGACCGGATGAGTCCCGGGGCCTGCACCGGCCCCTTCAGGTTGGTGTTCTCCTGAATCCAGACCTTCGACTCCACGACGTACATCGGTCGAATGAAGCGGGTGACCAGCGCGCCGGCGGCCGATCCGACGGCCACGATTGCGACAATCAGCCACTTGTAGCGGCGAATGGCGGCGATCGATCGCGCGATCTGGTCGCTCAACCCGCCGCCAGATGCAGGCGGGGGAGCGGGCGGGCCTCCCCACTGAGCAAGGGGGGCGTAGCCATCCGACCGCGTGACCGCTGCGGAGCCGACAGAGGAGGGGACGATGTTCGAAGACATGGATGGACGTCTATCGTGGGGTTACGACTCAAGACGACTAGCCGGAGAAAAGGGCGCACTTGAGCCCGCAACCCGAGTATGAGCGGAAACGCACACCCTCTTGTGCAAGTTCGGGCCCACATCCCGGCGGTTACGGGAATTCGCGCTGCATCGTCTTCAGACACCACAGTGTTGCCGCCGTTCAACACGACTGTCGAGGCTCGCGGACATCAGGCGACGCGATCCTCCCAGAAGTGTAGCTTGACCTCAGCACTCCCACGTCATATTTAGCGCGGCAACACAGTGCAGCGGATGCGCTGCGGAGCCGCTACTACAGTTTGCCACCGGTCGGCCCTTGGAGTTCTCCGAGAGCTGCCGGCGGCGGTGATCGCCGCGCGCGACCTGTGTCGGCCGTGCGGTCTCTCCCGGATCTGACCCCAACGGTTCCATTCGATGGCCACTGGCGCTGCAGTGCGGGATGGAGAACGCGGCCCGACGACGGAAGGTGAGTCGCGCGACCCGCTGTCCATCTCCCCCGAAGTGAAGGCGAACCTGAGCCTCCTGATCGTGGACGACGACCGCACCCTTCGCGAAGGGTGTGCCTCGGTCCTCCAGATGGATGGATTCAACGTCACCACGCTCGGACGCGGGGACGAGGCGATTGACCTGGTCAAGCGCCGCCGGTTCGACATCGTGCTGGTGGACCTCTACATGACCCCGGTCTCGGGGATGGAGATCCTCAAGGCTACGCTCGAGGCGTCGAAGGACACCATCGTCGTCGTCATGACGGGGAATCCGAGCGTGACCACCAGCATCGAGGCGCTGCGGGCCGGGGCATGGGACTACCTCCCGAAACCGTTCTCCGCCACCCATCTCCAGGTGCTGGTGGGGCGGGCGTCGCATGCGGTCATGGTCGCGCGCGAGACGCGCGACCTGCGCGTCCAGCTCTCCAAGCAGAGCGGGAACTCCGACAAGCTCACCCTGCTCGGGGTCTCGCCGGCGTTCCGGAAGGCGGTGGAACTGGCCCGAAAGGTCGCCAGCACCGATGCGTCGGTGATGATCATGGGCGAGAGCGGGACCGGGAAAGAGGTCATCTCGCAGTTCATCCACGCGCATTCCCGCCGCGCGTCGCGCCAGCTCGTTCCGATCAACTGCGCCGCCCTCCCTGAAGGGTTGCTGGAGTCCGAGCTGTTCGGGCACCGGAAGGGGGCCTTCACCGGGGCGGATCGCGACAAGCCTGGGCTGCTGGAGATCGCCAATGGCGGGACGCTCTTCCTGGACGAGCTGACCGAGATGTCGCTCCCCCTCCAGGCGAAGCTGCTGCGCGTCATCCAGGACGGCGTGGTGCGCCGCGTGGGGAGCGAGAAGGAAGATGCGGTCGTCGACGTTCGCTTCCTCTCGGCCACCAATCGGGTGCCGCAGGAGTGCGTGGCCAAGGGGACGTTGCGCGAGGACCTGCTGTATCGCCTGCGCGTCGTCCCGATCCAGATCCCGCCGCTGCGCAAGCGCCCCGAGGACATTCCACTGCTCGCCAACCACTTCCTGACGCACTACTGGGAGCGGCACCGCGGGGCGGGGGAGGCGCAGCCGCGCCTGTCCGAGTCGGCGATCGAGTTCCTGCGTTCGCGCCCGTGGCGCGGCAACGTCCGTGAGCTGCAAAACGTGATCGAGCAGCTGGCGGTGCTCACCGAGCCCGGTCACCTGGTGCTTCCGGACGACGTCCCGATCTATGACGACGTGGCGAGCGAGCCGGCGCAGGGCGGGTTCCCGCCCAACGTGATGAACGAGCCCTTCCACGTGGCGAAGGACAAGCTCATCGCGCACTTCGAGAAGGAGTACCTCGGCCAGCTGATCGCCCGTGCCGGCTCGAACATGTCCAAGGCGGCGCGCCTGGCGAACATCGACCGCACGACGCTCTACCGTCTGATGGAGAAGCACGGATTCCGTCGCGATGACATGGGCGCCCCGCTCGACGAGTGAATGGGCGACGCACCATGGCACGGCGCGCGGTGACGACCCCGGCGGGAAGCCGCGGTAAGGGGCGAGGCAGAACCGCCAAGCCGCCAACCGACGACGGCGCTCCTGCCGCCGCGTCGGAAGGTGGCGCGTGCGGGATTCCGGCCGCCACCTGGCGCGCGCTCACTGCGGCGGCGGCGGACGTTGCGGCGTCCTGGGAGCCGGCCGAGCACGCGGCGTCGACCACTGTTGATGTACGCGCCGCACTCGCCGTCATCCTCGAGGCCGTGCGGCAGCACGTCGCGGAAACGGGCGGCGCAATGGGGCGACTCCCGGCCTATGTGCCGGTGCGGCGCCTGCTCGAGCGGCTGCGGCGTTCGTTCCTGGAGCAGGCCGAGTCGCCCGACGTGCGAGCGGAGTCGGGCGAGGTCGTGCGGGTGTTGCGTGCACTCGAGCGCGTGCAGGAGGCGCTCGACATCGATGCGTCGCATCGCTTCCTGGCGCGCCTGACAGGCAACGATGCGCAACAGCTTGTGGTCGAGATGGCGCACGACATGCGATCGCCGCTGGGTTCGATCCTGATCCTGGCGGAGCGCCTGCGGGCCGGCGCCGGTGGTGAGTTGGCGCCCATCCAACAGCGACAGTTGGGATTGATCTACAGCGCCGCGTTCGGCCTGAGCGCGCTGGCGGGCGACGTGATCGAGCTGGCGCGCGGCGGCACCACACTGATGGATCAGCAACCCATCGCCTTCTCGGTCTCGGACGTGTTGCAGTCGATCCTCGACATCCTGCGCCCGATGGCCGAGGAGAAGCGCCTGGCGATGCGTTGCACGGGTCCCACGGCGGATGTGCGCATCGGGCATCCGGCGGCGCTCAACCGGGTGTTGCTCAACCTCGCCACCAACGCCATCAAGTTCACCAATACCGGTGCGGTCGAGGTGGCGTGCAAGGAGCTCGACCGTACGCGCGTGGAATTCTCGGTGCGCGACACCGGCCGCGGCATTCCGCAGCACGTCATGACCAACTTGTTCGAGGCGTTTCGACAGCGTCAGGTGCCGGGCGATTACGCGTTCTCGAGCGCCGGGCTGGGGTTATCGATCTGCGAGAAGCTGGTGGGGGCGATGGGCGGCGCGCTGGGTGTGGACACGGAGTTGGAGAAGGGGACGCGCTTCCACTTCATTCTCGAGTTGCCGCAGCCGTCGCGCATGTAGGTGCGGGGGGCGGCGCACGAGTCGCGCGCTGGCGCGGGCGCGGGTCGCGCGCTGGGGCGGGCGCGGGTCGCGCGCGAACGGTGCACACGACACCGACGCACGTCCGAAATCCCATCGATGTCTGGACGGACGTGGTCGAGGGGCGCAGCTTTGGGCGTTCCGTTCTCCCATCCAACTTGTCCAGAGGGCCGCATGACCGACCGCCGGGCTTTCATGTCGTCGATGATGCGCGCAGGGATCGCACTGCCAACGCTTAGGGGATCGGCGTTCGCGACGTTGTTCCGCGCCGAGGACCTGGTGCGCGGCAAGACCGCCGTGGCCGCGGCCGAGGACGAGGCGTACTGGTCGCAGATCCAGATGGCGTTCGACGATGACCGGACGCTCGTCAACCTGAACAACGGTGGCGTGAGCCCGGCGCCGACGCACGTCGTCGACATGATGATCCGGGACCTCAAGTTCTCCAACCAGATCCCGGTCGATCACATGTGGCAGGTGCTGGAGCCACGCGTGGAGACGGTGCGTCGCGACCTGGCGCGCATGTTCGGGTGCGACCCCGAGGAGATGGCGATCGTCCGGAACGCCTCGGAGGCGAACGAGACGATGATCTTCGGGCTCGACCTCAAGCGAGGCGACGAGGTCATCGTGACGAACCAGAACTACGGGCGGATGATCACCTCGTGGCAGCAGCGTGAACGCCGCGAGGGAATCGTCCTCAAGCAGATTTCGTTCAAGGTGCCGCCGCCGTCGGACGACTACATCGTCGACCAGTTCCGCGCCGCGATCACGCCGCGCACGAAGGTCATCGAGGTCACGCACATCACGAACCTCACGGGGCAGATCCTCCCGGTGCGAAAGATCGTGCAGATGGCGCGCGAGAAAGGGATCGAGGTCTTCGTGGACGGGGCGCACGCGTTCGCGCACTTCCCGTTCACGCGCGACGATCTCGACGCCGACTACTACGGCACGTCGCTGCACAAGTGGCTGCATGCCCCGATCGGGACCGGCTTCCTGTACGTGCGGCGGAACAAGATCAAGTCACTCTGGCCGCTGATGGGCGCCGCGGCGTCGCAGGATGACAACATCCGGAAGTACGAGGAGATCGGGACACACCCGGCGGCGAACCACAACGCGATCTCGCTCGCCGTGGCGTTCAATCGCGGGATCGGGATGGAACGCAAGGCGGCGCGCCTGCGGTACCTGCGCGACCGGTGGGCGAAGCGGCTGCTGGCGGAGAGCTCGCGCTTCAACGTCCTGACGCCGCTCGACGACCGGCAGTCGTGCGCGATCGCCCTTGCGAACATCGAGGGAATCGACACCCCCAAGCTGCAGCAATGGCTGTGGCACAAGCACAAGGTGATGACGGTGGCGATCGTGCACCCGGAGTTCCACGGCCTGCGCGTGACGCCGAGCATCTACAGCACGCTCGATGAAGTGGACCTGTTTGCCGAGTTGATGACCAAGGCGTCGCGGCAGGGGATCGCGGTGTGACGCACGCGCCCTGATGCCGAGGGTGGCATCGACGCACCACTGCACGACGCAGTCAAGTTCTGCGCCCTCCGGCGGCCTGCGGGATATTGCAGCCGACGGAGGGCGCTTGTCTGGCCGGGGCGCGATCGCCTCGGCGCCCCCGATGTGAGAGGACGGACGACGATGGCGGCTCGCAAGCGCCTGAAGACACCGAAGGGTTCCACGCGGTCCAAGCCGAGCGCGAAGCCGAGCGCGAAGTCGAGCGCGAAGTCGAGCGCGAAGTCGAGCGCGAAGTCGAGCGCGAAGCCCAAAGGGAGCACGGCGCCGGTGCCGGCCCCGCTCGCGCCGCGGTTTCACCGCTTCGCGCTCCCCCGCGACGACGACGGGATTCGATACTGGCTCTTCAAGACGGAGCCCGAGGTCTTCTCGTTCGATGACCTGATGCGGGCCCCGGCGCGTACGACATGCTGGGACGGCGTGCGGAACTTCCAGGTGCGCAACTTCATGCGCGACCACATGCGCGTGGGGGACCTGCTCTTCATCTACCATTCCAACGCCGAGCCTCCCGCCGTGGCGGGGATCGCGCAGGTGGTGGCGCCCGCCTATCCCGACCACACCGCGTTCGACCCGAGCGACGCGCACTACGATCCCAAGAGCGACCGGGCGGCGCCGACGTGGCTCATGGTGGACGTGCAAGGGGTGCGGGCGGTGGGCCCCGTCACGCTCCCCGCCATGCGCGCGACCCCCGCGCTGGCGACCATGGAGTTGTTGCAGCTGGGGAGCCGGCTGTCCATAACGCCGCTCACCGTTGCGGAGTGGGAGGGGGTCCTGCGCCTGGCGGGAGAGGAGCCGGGCTGAGGCCCGCAGACGGCGGCCGGCCTGGGCGGCCGCCGTCTGCGGCTGGCGTCGGGCCGCGCGTTGCCGGTCCGGCAGCGACTACTTGGCCGCGGCCAGCGCGGCGCTCGCGGGGGCGGCGGAGACGGTGTCGCGTCCGGCGCGCTTCGACTGGTAGAGCGCGCTGTCCGCCCGCTTGATCCACGCGACGGCGTCGTCGGCGATCGCGAGCTCGGCCACGCCGATCGAAAGCGTCAGTTGCGGTGTCGCCGGCGCGTCGCCCGCTGCGGCAGATGAGGCAGCCGCTGAGGCGGACGCGGAGGCGGCGGCCGCCGCTGCCGAACCGGCCGGGACGTCGATGGGTCGCAGTTCTTGCACC
This sequence comes from Gemmatimonadaceae bacterium, assembly GCA_046327755.1. GTDB lineage: Bacteria > Gemmatimonadota > Gemmatimonadetes > Gemmatimonadales > Gemmatimonadaceae > SCN-70-22. The sequence continues at coordinate 351,059 of JAXLXW010000002.1, read as the reverse complement.
TGACGACGCAGCCGTTCGGCCAGGAGTTGCGCGTTGCCGATCGCCGTCTCCTGCAGGATGACCGCGAACTCGTCGCCACCGTAGCGGCACACGAAGTCGACCCGGCGCAGGAAGGTCTTCGACAGGACGTTGGCGACCTGCTTGAGTGCGGTGTCGCCGGCCGGGTGGCCGAACTGGTCGTTGATGCCCTTGAAGTTGTCGACGTCGATCATCATCAGCGACGCCGGCTGCCCGAGGAGCGAGTGCAGCTCGATGCTGCGCGTGATGTACTCGTCGAAGGCCTTGCGGTTGGCGAGCCCCGTGAGCGGGTCGAGCGCACTCTCGCGACGTGCATCCTCGAGCTCGCGCCCGAGGTTCTTGAGCTTGTCCGCGAGCACGGCGAACTGCTGCCGCTGGCGCTCCTTGCGATGTTGCATGAGCTGCTCCATCACCGACACCACCGCCAACGCCTCCCGCTTGATCAGGTCCGTCGAATTGCTCTCGACGGCGACGCGCATGCGTCCCAGGTGATCGCTGGCGATGCGCGACTCCTCGTGCTCCTCCACCACGGCCTGATGGATGGCGGCGACGAAGGCCCAAACGACGGAACGCATGTCATCGAGCGCGCGGTTGACGTACTTGCTCTCGTCGCGGCGCGTCTCGCCGATGAACTGCTGCAGCCCCTTCCAGTCGCGATAAAAGACCCCGGCAGACGGGCGGTCATTCGTGTGATCCGGGCGCGGCGCACCCATGGTGGCGTGCAGCATCCAGGCGTGCACCAGGCGCCGGATCTCGTCCCCGTTCTTGAAGTCGGTGTCGAAGGCGTACTTCCCGTACGTCTGCAACATCGCGCCCAGCGCGTCGAGGACGATCCCCGTCTCCTTGGAGATCGCCTTGTTGTCGTCAGGCGGCGGCTCCGGGGTCGGCGCGGGCGCAGCCGCGGCGTTCCCGTTGCGCGATGGCTTGCCGCCGAAGAAGGACAACACGCTCATGACGAGGAGTGGCGAGGACGCCGCACGTGGACGAGGTCGACGAGGACGGGGACAGGTCGCGGGGCTCCCTGGCGAGGCCCTGCGTTGTGAGTATCGGCTCACCCAAGCGAGTTCCGTAGTCCCTGCGCCAACCCCTCGTGCGGAACCGTCAGCTGCGCGACTCGCCCCTGTCGCGCGCGCGCGAAGGCGGCCCCCCTTTCCGGCGCGGTGTGCGCGCCGTCACCAACGCTCAGCTCAGCCGGGCGTAGAGGAGCCAGATCCCGCTGGCGAAGCCGATGACGATGATGAGTTGCCGGACGCGCTCCTGCGGTACGCGCTGCGCGAGCCGCGAGCCGCCGTAGCCGCCGATCGCTGCGCCCAGGGCCATCGCCAGGGCGACCGGCCAGTCCACCAACCCGCTGACTGCGAAGGTCAGGGCCGCCATCAGGTTGATGCAGAGCCCTCCCCAATTCTTGAGCCCGTTCATCCGGTGGATGTTCGTGAAGCCCATGAAGCCGAGCGCGGCGAGCATCAGGATGCCAATCCCGGCGCCGAAATAGCCGCCGTAGATCCCGACCGCGAACTGGTAAGCGAGCGCCGAGAGCGGGGGAGGGCGCAGGGCGGGGTCGGCGCTCTCACCTGTTGCATCGGCGCCGGCGGCATGCGCCCTGAGCCACCGCATGGCCGGTCGTTGCAGAAGAAAGAGCGCCGTGGCGCCGAGGACGAGCCACGGGACCAGCGCGTCGAACCGATCGGCGGGGGTCACCAGGAGGAGTCGCGCGCCGACGAAGCCGCCGAGGAGCGACGGGACGGCGAAGCGGACGGCCCAACTTCTCGCCCCTTTGAGCTCGCCGAGATATCCCAGCATGCTGCCAACCGCCCCGGGCCAGAGCGCCACGGTGCTCGTCGCATTGGCGGTGATGGCCGGGACCCCCAAACCGATGAGGGCAGGAAAGGTGAGAAGCGTCCCACCTCCCGCGACGGAGTTGATGGCGCCGCCGGCTGCGGCTGCGACGACGATGAGGGTGAACCGGAGGAGGTCCGTGTCAGACAAAGTGATGTGGCGCTCCTGCGGGTCGGGGCGTTAGTTCACAAGCGTCCGGTTCGCGTGCGGTCGACGGCGTCCCTGCCGATGACGTCGCACTCGCGGGACGAGACCTGCAAAGCCGGCGGCGGGAAGAAAGCGCGGGGCGCGCCGCTCGGCAATGTTGAGCTGTGATGCATTCGACTACCTTGGAAGCACGATCACCACTTTTCGCAGCACCTCAGCGGAGAACCGGGAAATGAGCACGACGGCGACGTCGCAGGCGCCACAGGCCAGCACCGATGCCCTCGAGATCCGCGATACGCGGACGGGCAAGACGTATACGGTCCCGATCACCGACGGGACGATCCGTACGGCCGACCTGAAGCAGATCAAGGTCGATGCCGAAGACTTCGGCGTCATGGGGTACGATCCCGCCTTCATGAACACGGCGTCGTGCCGCAGCGCGATCACCTACATCGACGGGGACAAGGGGATTCTCCGGTATCGCGGCTATCCCATCGAGCAGCTGGCGGAAAAGGCGAGCTTCCTCGAAGTGGCGTACCTGCTGCGGAATGGCGAACTGCCGAAGCAGGGTGAGTACGACCAGTGGGTGCACGACATCACGTATCACACGTACGTGCACGAGAACATCAAGCGCTTCCTCGAAGGGTTCCGCTACGACGCGCACCCGATGTCGATGATGGTCGCGGGCGTGGCGGCACTTTCCTCGTTCTACCCCGAGGCGAAGGACATCTTCGACAAGCGCCAGCGTGACATCTCGATCATCCGCCTGCTGGCCAAGGTGCCGACGATCGCCGCGTTCGCGTACCGTCACGTGAAGGGGCTTCCCTTCATCTATCCCGACAACGACCTGTCGTACAGCGAGAACTTCCTGTCGATGATCGCGCGGATGTCGGAGCCGAAGTACGAGGCCAACCCGGTCTTCGCGAAGGCGATCGAGATCCTCTTCATCCTGCACGCCGATCACGAGCAGAACTGTTCGACCAACGCGGTGCGTGCGGTCGGTTCGTCGCACGTCGACCCGTTCAGCGCGGTTGCGGCTGGCATCTCGGCGCTCTACGGCCCGCTGCACGGCGGCGCGAACGAGCAGGTGCTGCGCATGATCAACGAGATCGGCGACGTGAAGAACGTCCCGGCCTTCGTCGAGAGCGTGAAGCAGGGGAAGGGGCGCCTGATGGGCTTCGGGCACCGCGTGTACAAGAGCTACGATCCGCGCGCCCGCATCGTGAAGAAGCTGGCCGACGAGGTGTTTGCGGCAGTCGGGATGGACAAGGACCTCGAGATCGCGATGGAGCTGGAGCGCATCGCGCTGTCGGACGACTACTTCATCTCGCGCAAGCTCTACCCCAACGTCGACTTCTACACGGGGTTGATCTACCGCGCGATGAAGTTCCCGACCGACTACTTCACCGTCCTCTTCGCGATCCCGCGCGTCTCGGGGTGGCTGGCGCAGTGGGAGGAGATGCTGCTGGACAAGGAGCAGAAGATCGCGCGCCCGCGGCAGATCTACACCGGCTATGACGAGCGGCCGTATGCCTCGTCGCTGGACTACGCCAAGAAGCACGACAAGATGATCCCGCTGCTCTAGGATTCAGTCGTCAGCAGTACGAACGTCAGTCGTGCCCCCGGATGCCTTGGCGTTCGGGGGCACGACTCGTTAGGGGGTACGGGGCTCGTACGGGGGCTAGGGGGCGCGGCGTCGCGGGAAGGCGGCACCGTCGAGCCAGATCCCCGTCTTGGGGTCGGTCGGGTCGGCGATGAGGATGTACGACTCGACGGCGCCATCGTCGTAGGTGATCTGGAGTCGCAGCCCCTCGACGCGGTATCGCCCGCGCTGGTTGGGGGCGACACCGCTGGTCACGACCGAGGCGTTGCCGGCGGCGGCCTGCGCACCGCTCCCTCCGCCGCGCACCACGCGTCCGTCGCGCCAGAAGCGATACTCGCGCCAGGCAGTCACCGCGTCGGTGCCGCCGATCGACACGTTCCCGACCCCAGACAGCGAGCGAAAGAACCCGTCGAGGCGGAAGTCGTCCGGAAGCCGCTGAAAGGTGCTCTGGAACGACGGCGCTTCCCATCCCTTGGTCTTCGCCAGCTGCAAAACTTCGCCCTGCCGTCGCCAGCGCGTCCAGTCGTCGGGGTGCGCGCGTCGGTGTGCCTCGATCCCCGCCGGCTCGGCGAGCCCCGTGACGTCGGTCAGGGCGTCGCCGTTCTTGAAGAGGACGATGGGGTAGATGGCGAGGGTGATGAACCCTCCGACGCCCACGGCGGGGCGGGAGTCGAAGCCTATCGCCTCGATGGACTCGAGCAGCGGAGCGGCGGGTCGTGCAGCGCGAGGGGGGGCGGCGAGCGGCGGTGCGGCTGACGGGAGGGGAGTCTCCCGTGCGCCGCGCGGCTCGCGCGGCTCGCGCGGCACGACGGACGACGCCGGCTCGCCAACCGGCGCGACGACGCCCCCGCGTTCGAGAGCCTCCAGAAGCTGCGGGGCGTTTGCCGCGAGCTGTGCGTCGGGGCGTCGTGTCGCCTGCAGGGCGGCGCGACAGGACCAGAGCTTGAGTGTCCCGAACTTCCTGAGGATCTCGGCCCTGGCCTGATTCAGCCGCGCGTTCTGCGCGGCATCCTGCTCGAGTTCGGTGATGCGCGCCCGCACGAGATCGATCTTGTTGGTGACGCGCCAGGTCCCGACCTCAGCGGCGTCCCGTGGTGAGAATCCCTTCCCCTCGGCACAGTAGGCGGCGAAATGTTCGAAGTTGAAGATCGCCGAGACGGCTCGGGAGAAATCCGGGTCGAACATGTCCGGGCGCTGTGCGGCGAGCCTGGCGGGCGCCGCCGCGGTGATGATGAGGGCAACTCGCGTCAGGCGCCACGCACGACGATGCCGGTGGGGGCGAACTGGTGGCGTCTCGCCGCGACGGTAGGGGGAGGACATGGGTCTCGACGGCACTCGGAGCGGAGCGTCTGTCTGCGTCACGGAGCGCGCCGGTGCCTGACGCGGCGCGTCCGTCAGGTGCACCGACTACTAACGGGAGCCATCTGCAAAATCTGTGACGCCCGCCGCACGTTGCGCAGCGGTGGTGTGCGCGCTATCGCCCGGGGTGTTCGTCCATCCTGACGCGATCCGCGGCGCGCGTCAGGCACAGCGTCGCGACCGGGCAGCGGCCGCATGCGCGGACGCGTGCCGTGCAGACCACGGCGCCGAGTTCCATGATGGCCTGGTTGTGCGTCCAGGCGGCGGGGCCGCGCGCTGGGAGCACCGCTTCGGCAATGCGCCAGAGCTGGGTGAGGTCGCGCGGGCGCTTGGGGCTGCGGGAAGGGGCAAAGACGCGGGCCAGCACACGCGCCACATTCGTGTCGACCAACTCGGCGCGCCGCTCGAAGGCGAAGGAGGCGACTGCTCCGGCGGTGTAGGCTCCGACGCCGGGGAGGGCGCGGAGCGCCGCCGGGTCGCTCGGGAGCGAACCGCCGCCGTCGCGCGTCACGGTGCGAGCGAGCGCGTGCAGGTTGCGCGCGCGGGCATAGTACCCGAGTCCGGCCCACGCCTCCAGCACGTGCTCCTGCGGTGACTCCGCGAGATGGTGCAGCGTGGGGAAGCGGTCCAGGAAGCGGTGGTAGAAGTCGATCACGCGGGAGACCTGCGTCTGCTGCAGCATCAGCTCGGAGACGAGGACGCGATACGGGTCGCGCGTCTGTCGCCACGGGAGATCGCGTCCGTGTCGCTTGAACCAGGTGCGCAGGCGCCGGGAGAAGTCGCGCGCGGTCGCTGCGGAGGGGAGCGGGGCGGCCGCACGCTTGGTGGCGCGCGTGGACCTTGTACGCCGGGCCGCCGTCGACTTCTTCCGTGTCGTCATGGGCGCATAACGTAACGAAGCGCCCCGGTTCCTGTGGAGGGCCGGGGCGCCTGGTGTGTCATCGCGGATCGCGGGGTGTGCGCGCGCGCCTAGTACTTGGCCACCGTGGGGTCGACGTCGTCCGACCATCGCAGGATCCCGCCCGCCACGTTCCAGACACGCGTGAAGCCCGCGCTTTGCAGCTGGCGAACCGCTTTCGCGCTCCGTGCGCCGCTCCGGCAGTGGATCACGATGTCGGTGTCCTGAGGGAGAGAAGGAATCGCGTCCCCGAACCCGCCGAGCGGGATCAGGCGGGCGCCCGGGATCCTGGCGATCGCGTACTCATGCGGGTCGCGCACGTCGATCAGGACGAAGTCATCGTGGCGCTCGAGCTTCGCGGCCAGTTCCCTCGGCGTGATCTCGAGGATGGGTGTCTCCGCGGGGGCGGCGCCGATCCCGCAGAACGCATCGTAGTCGATTAGCGCTTGCAGCTCACGGGTACCACAGGCCGGACACGTCGGGTCCCTCTTGATCTTGACCGTACGCTGCCGCGCGCCGAGCGCGTCGACGAGGTTGAGTCGCCCGATGAGCGGATCGCCGATCCCGAGGATCAGCTTGATCGCCTCGGTCGCCTGCAGCACGCCGACGATGCCCGGCAGGATGCCGAGCACGCCGCCCTCGGCGCAGCTCGGGACCATCCCCGGCGGGGGCGGCTCGCGGTAGAGGCAGCGATAGCAGGGGCCGTCCGGCGTGCAGAACACGGAGACCTGTCCGTCGAAGCGGTAGATCGAGCCGTAGACGTTCGGCTTCCCCGTGAGGACGCAGGCGTCGTTGACGAGGTAGCGCGTCTGGAAGTTGTCGGTCCCGTCGACCACGAGGTCATACTCACGGAACAGGTCGAGTGCGTTGGCCGCCGTGAGGCGCACCTCGTGCGGCTCGACGGTCACGAACGGGTTCACCTCACGCAGCCGGTCGGTCGCGGACTGCAGCTTGCTGCGCCCGATGTCGCTGGTGCCGTGGATGATCTGGCGGTGCAGGTTGGTGACGTCGACGCGGTCGAAGTCGACGATGCCTAACGTGCCGACGCCGGCGGCGGCGAGGTAGAGGGCCGCGGGGGAGCCCAGCCCGCCCGCTCCCACGAGGAGGACGCGCGCTGCCTTGAGCTTTCGTTGGCCGTCGAGCCCAACCTCCGGCAGCAGGAGGTGGCGCGAGTAACGGATCAACTCGTCGCGCGAGAGTTCGGGAAGGGAATCACCCACGGATGCGCGTTGGTTGGCGGCGGTGAGGGGTTCGCGCGTCGCCGACATGCTCAGCCTCCGGCGACGGCCGGGACGATCGTGACCTCGTCGCCGTCGGCGACCGTGGTATCGAAGCCACCGACGAGGCGCACGTCCTCATCATTGAGGTAGAACGTCACGAACGGGTATGGAGCACCATGGGCATCGCGCAGGCGCGGCGCAAGCGCCGGGTACTTGGAGACGAGTTCGTCCAGCGCCGCGCCGACGGTGGTTCCGTCGGTTTCGATGGCGCGCGTACCGCCGGCGTGCGCGGCGAGGACGGACGGGAGATGGAACGTGACAGCCATGGGAACCTCAACAGACGAGAAGACGAGAGAGGAGCGGGCCACCCCGCGAAGGCGGGGGAACGTGGATCGAAGGGCTAGGCGCAGGCGGCGGCGACGAGGGCGGCCACTTCGCGGATCTTGGGGGCGATGGTCGGGGCGCTGAGGAGGGTGTCCTGCACCGCTTCGACCGTCTTGAGGCCGTGACCGGTGAGACAGACGACGACCTCGTCCTCGGGGCGGAGCTGGCCGGACTCGGCGAGCTTTCGGGTGGCGGCGAGCGTGACGCCACCCGCGGTCTCGGCGAAGATCCCCGTCGTCTCGGCGAGGAGGCGGATCGCGGCGACGAGTTCCTGGTCGGTCACGGCCTGTCCCGCGCCACCACTCCCACGAATGATGCGCGAGGCGAAGCGTCCGTCGGCCGGGTTCCCGATGGCCAGCGATCGGGCGATCGTGTTGGGGATCTCGGGGACGAGGACGTCGTCGCCGCGCCCGGCGAGCCTAACGATCGGTGCGCACCCCTCGGCTTGGGCACCGAACTGTCGCGGCAGTTCGCCGTCGACCAACCCGGCGGCGCGCGCCTCGGCGAATCCCTTGCGCAGCTTGGTCAGGAGCGAGCCGCCGGCCATGGGCGTCACCACCGCGGTGGGGAGGCGCCAGCCGAGTTGCTCGGCGATCTCGAAGGCCATCGTCTTGCTCCCCTCGGCGTAGTAGGCGCGGAGGTTGACGTTGACGATCCCCCAGCCGAAGCGGTCCGCCACCTGCGCGCAGAGGCGGTTCACGTCGTCGTAGTTCCCTTTCACGCGCACCAGCCTGGGGCCAAAGACCGTCGTCGCGACAAGCTTCCCCAGCTCGAGGTCGTGCGGGACGAAGATCCAGGCCGGCTTCCCGGCGCGCGCCGCGGCGGCGGCAACCGCGTTCGCGAGGTTGCCCGTGGAGGCGCAGCCGATGACTTCGAGACCGAACGCTTCGGCAGCATTGATCGCCGTGGCGACGACGCGGTCCTTGAACGAGAGGGACGGGAACGAATGCGCGTCGAGCTTGAGCCAGAGGCGCGACACGCCGAAGAGCGCGGCAAGGCGGGGCGCCTCGACCAGCGGCGTCCATCCTACATCACGGGCGTGCACCGGCACGCCCTCGAAGGGGAGCCACTCGCGGTAGCGCCAGAGCGTCCGCGGGCGGGCGGCAATCTCCTCGCGCGCCGGCAGCGGACGGTTGGGGTCGTACACCGGCTCGAGCGGCCCGAGGCAGTTGGGGCAGATCGCCTGCGGCGTGGCGCCTGCCGTCTCGCCGCAGGCGGCGCAGGCGAGCGGCAGCGGCGTCAACGATGCGTGCGCCGAGTGCGCCGAGTGCGCCGAGTGCGCCGCGTGCGACTCGCGCGCTGGAACGAGGGTCGAGCTCACGCGGCAACCCTGCCGGCGGTGGCGCGAACGAGGGCGCGCGACGCCACGAGGACGTCACCTAACAATGCGGAGGCGGTCCGCGCCCCGCCGGCCCCTGCGCCATACCACACCAGCGGGCCGGCGAGCGCGCTCTGTACCTCCACCACGTTCACGACGTCCTCCGCCCGGGCCAGGACGTCGCTCGGATGCAGGATCCGCGGCTCGACGCGCAGGTGCAACGCATCGTCTTCCCAGGCCTCGGCCACGAGCCGCACGCGGCTGCCGTGGTCGCGCGCGACGCGCACCACGTCGACGATGTTGCCGTTGATCCCCTTGGTCTCGACGTCGTGCACGGTCACAGGACGGCGCCAGGCGAGCGTGGCGAGGATCGCGAGCTTCGCCGCGGCGTCGCGCCCGCTCAAGTCCGCTTCCGCATTGGCCTCGGCGTAGCCGTGTTCCTGCGCGAGCGTGAGTGCATCGCGGAAGCGCGCGCCGCGCTCGATCTGCGTGAGGATGAAGGTCGTCGTCCCGTTGAGGACTCCGCGGATGTTGTGGATTTCCTCGCCGTCGAGCGAATCGCGCAACGCGCGCACGATCGGGAGCGCGGCGGCGACGGCGGCTTCGCAGTGGAGGAGGGGATGACGCTCCGCGAGGAGTGCGAGGAGCGTCCGGTCGGCGGCGATGGCCTGCTTGTTGGCCGAGACCGCGGCGGCGCCACGCAGGATGGCGCGGTGCAGCCACTGTGAGGCTTCAGGGGCGCCGCTGGCCTCGACCACGATGTCTACGGTGTGATCGAGGGCGAGCGCTTCGGCGTCGTGATGGACACGGACGCCGGCGAGCGCGCCGCGATGGCGGTCGGGGTGCTGGACGGCGACCTGCGTAAGGCGCACGCGGGCGCCCAGGCGTTGGGTCAGGCGCTCCTGATTGGATTCGAGGGCGCTCGCGAATGCGGAGCCGACGGTGCCGTTGCCAATGAGCCCGACGCGGAGGACGGGAAGTGCCATGATGCCTTTTCTCCCCCACTCGCCGCGCTCCGACGTCGGGGGAAAAAAAAGGGCCCGACGGCAAAGCCCCCGGACTGAGTGGCTTTTTAGCGAGATGTTTTACGTGGCCGCAATATGCCGTAAATCGCCACGAGCTTCGGTTGTGGAACGCATGCTAGTGCGCCCAGTTCAGGGGCGCAAGGGGGAGTCCCGGCAGGCCCTGCGCACGCTCGCACGCGAGGACAGCGCGCGGTTCTAGGAGACCTTTCGGGTCTTCTTCCGCAGGAAATCCATGAGGATGTACTGCCCCAGCGTCATGGTGTTGGTGAAGTAGGCCTTGCCGCGGCAGATCGACGAGACGTGCTTCACGAACTCGACCAGTGCGCGATCACGGGCGAGCATGAAGGTGTTGATCACGATGCCCGAGCGACGGCAGTTGGCGACTTCGCGAATCGTCTCCTGCAGGACGAAGGCGTCGAGCCCCATCGAGTTCTTGTAGATCTGGCCGTTCGGCATGGTGAGCGCGCTCGGCTTGCCGTCGGTGATCATCACGATCTGGCGCATGTCCTTCTTCTGCGCCATGAGGATGCGGCGCGCGAGCTTGAGCCCCTCGGCCGTGTTGGTGTGATAGGGGCCCACCTGCGCGTGCGCGAGCGTGGCGATCGGGATCTCTTCCGCCGAGTCGTGGAAGAGGACGACGCGAATCGTGTCGCCGGGGAACTGCGTGCGGATGAGGTGCGTGAGGGAGAGCGCGACCTTCTTGGCCGGGGTGAAGCGGTCCTCGCCATAGAGGATCATCGAGTGCGAGCAGTCGAGCATGAGGACCGTGGCGCACGACGAGCGATACTCCGCCTGTCGCACCATGAGGTCCGGGTAGTCGATGTCGAGCGGCGCATCCAACGATCCGGTGCGGGCGAGGGCGTTCTTCAACGTCTCGTTGACGTCGAGGTTGAGCGTGTCGCCGAACTCGTACGGCTTGCTCGATGCGTCGGCCTCGATCCCGGTGGCGAGGAAGGGGGTGTCGTGGCTCCCGACCGACGACTTGCCTAACGACCCGAGGATGTTGCGGAGCGCCTTGTAGCCCAGGAAGTCGATCCCCTTGTCGCTGAGGCGGAAGTTCACGTCGCGCGACGCGGCGCGGGCGAGGCCGCCCGGACCCTCGACCGCCTCGTGCGAATCGGGGATTTCGGGCGGGGCCTCGAGGTTGAGGAAGCCCTGCTCGATGAGGCGTTGCACGATGTCGTCCAGCAGCTTGGCGAGCGAGGCCTGCGCGTCCTCGTCGTCGTCACCGCGCAGCGCCTTGAGCATCTCGGGGGTGAACTGCCCGCTGTCGATGAGCGCCTGCAGGATCGCCTGCTTGAGGGCGTCGAGCGACCGGTCGCCGTCCTCTCCCGTCTCGCCCCAGAACGGGTGGTACTGCGCCCCGCCGGCAAAGCCCGACTGGAGGAGAAAGTCCGAGAGCTGTTCCAGCAACGACTCGAGGTCGATGGCGTCCGCGGCCTCGGGCGAGAACTTCGTGTAGGTGTGGGAGCGCATGACGACCTCGGGAGCAGCGAATCGGCGAACGGGGGTGCCGGACGAGCACTCGGTCCTAGCATACAACACGAAAGGCGGCATCGGCGATCCCTCATCCTTCGTTGGTCGAGTAACTTCCCCATCCGTGACGCCCCCTCGCCGCTCCCTGAACCCGTTCCGGGTCCTGGTCACCCACGCGAACTTCCGTCGCTTCTGGGTCGGGCAGACGCTCTCGCTCATCGGGACGTGGATGCAGTCCATGGCGCAGGGATGGCTCGCCCTCGAGCTCTCCAACAGCGCCTTCATCGTCGGGCTCGTCGCGGTCAGCGGGTCGCTCCCCATCCTCCTGTTCTCGCTCCACGCCGGCGTCACCGTCGACCGGAGCGACAAACTGAAGCTGGTGAAGATCGCGCAAAGCCTCCTGCTCGTGGAGGCGGCGCTGCTCTGGTACTTCACCTGGTCCGGGCGGATCAACATCCCGGGGCTGATCGCGCTGGCGCTGCTCGGCGGGGCGATCGGGAGCGTGGAGATCCCGGCGCGTCAGTCGCTGATGATCGACCTGGTGGGGCGCGACGACCTGCGCGATGCGATCGCGCTCAATTCCTCGGGGTTCAACCTCGCCCGCATCTTCGGCCCCGCGGTGGCGGCGGCGATCATCGCCAAGTTCGGGCTCGCGTGGTGCTTCGGCGTCAACGCGCTCAGCTACCTCACCGTCCTCATCGGGCTGTCGCGCATCGCGCTCCCGCCACGCGCGCCGGTGGTCCACACCACGTCGCCGATGGAGGGGATTCGCGAAGGACTCGCCTTCGTGAAGAACGATCATCGCGTGCGCGGCCTGGTGGAGGTCATCACCGTCTTCTCGATCCTCGGCAACCCGTACCTCTCGCTCATGCCGGTGATGGCGCGCGACATGTTGGGGCTCCAGGCGGACGGCTATGGACTCATTCTCTCCGCGGTGGGGATCGGCGGACTGGCGGGGGCGCTGGTGCTCGCGGCCTCGGCGCCGCGGTCGCGCGGGCGGTTGCTCACGCGCACGTCGTTCGCCTTCGGGGCGCTGCTGTTCGCGCTGTCATTCGTCCGGTCGCCGCACCTGGCGTACGTCATCCTGCTGGTGACCGGCTTCGTGATGATCATCAACAACGCGCTCGCCAACACGCTGATGCAGTCCATCGTGCCTGACGAGTTCCGGGGGCGGCTGATGGCCATTTACTCCATCATCGTGGTGGGGTTGCCGCAGGTGGTCGGAGCCTTCGGCGGCGGTGTGGTCGCGCGCGTCTTTGGCGTCGATTCGGCGATTGGGGGGGCGGCGCTCCTGATGCTGGTGTACGGCTGGTGGGCGTTCCGCCGGTATCCGGAGGTGCGGGCGCTGTAGATCGTCGCGCGTGGCCAGCGCGCGGCCGGCGCGTGGGGGCGTTCCCGCTGGCGGGGGCGAGGCGTTGGGCGCAGTTTCGGGCGCCACCTCTCCGGACTGCGACATGAACCACGCCACCGCCACGCGCTGGACTCGGCTGATCGGCCGCCGAGCGATGCTCCCGATGTCCGCCCTTGCGGTCATCGCCTCAGTCGTCGTTGCACCTGACGCGCACGCGCAGCGCGCGCGGGCGGCGACGATGGTGCCGCCTCCCGCCGTCGATTCCTCGGCGTGGGCCGCGCTCACGTGGCGCCATATCGGCCCCGAGGGGAATCGCGTCACCTCGGTGACCGGGGTCGTGGGGGACCGCGCGACGTACTACGCCGGTGCCGCCTCGGGCGGGTTGTGGAAGACGATCGACGGCGGGAACAGCTGGCAGCCGGTCTTCGACGACAAGCCGGTGTCGGCGATCGGGGCGCTGGCCACGGCGCCGTCGGATCCGAACGTCGTGTGGGCCGGAACCGGCGAGCCGTTCATCCGGTCGCACATCTCCATCGGCTGGGGCGTGTACCGCTCCACCGATGCGGGGAAGACGTTCACCCGGATGGGGCTGGAGAACAGCGGGCGCATCGCGCGCATCGTCATCCACCCGACCAATCCCGACATCGTCTATATCGCCTCGTTAGGGCATGCCTACGGCCCGCAGCCCGACCGTGGCATCTTCCGCACGCTGGACGGGGGGAAGACGTGGGAGAAGGTGCTCTTCGTCAATGACAGCACGGGGGCCTCCGACCTGGTGATGGACCCGAACAACCCGCGCATCCTCTTCGCGGGGATGTGGCAGGTCCAGCTCAACACGTGGGGACGCTTTTCCGGCGGCGCCGGGAGCGGGATCTGGATGTCGCGCGACGGCGGCAGCACCTGGAAGCGGCTGACGGGGAGCGGGCTCCCGACGACGCCGATGGGGAAGATCGGCCTGGCGATGTCGAAGGCGAATTCCAACCGTGTCTACGCACTCATCGAGGCGGGAGACGGGCTCCCGGCGGTGAACGTCGCGAAGGAGACCACGCGCGGACGGCTCTGGCGCTCCGATGATGGGGGGAACTCGTGGCAGGTGGTGAGCTACGACCAGCAGGTGGCCGGGCGCACGCACTACTACAACCGCATGGCGGCGATGCCCGACAACGCGGACGAGGCGTACTTCCTCACCGCCAACTGGGCCAAGACGATCGACGGCGGCAAGACGATCCTCGACCCGCCCTTCAAGGAGACGCCGTCCGGCGACCATCACGACATCTGGATCGATCCCACCAACGCCAACCGTCTCATCGTCAGCAGTGACGGCGGAATCTCCATCACCGAGAACCGTGGCAAGTCGTGGCGCCGTATCCAGCTCCCCATCGCGCAGATGTACCACGTCGCGCTGGACAACCGCATCCCGTACTTCGTCTACGGCAACCGGCAGGACGGCCCCTCCACGCGCGGTCCGTCGAACAGCAAGATGGGCGACTACGGCATCACGCGCGGCGCGTGGTCGTCGGTCGGCGGTGGCGAGTCCGGCTGGGCGCAGCCCGACCCCGTGGACACGAACCTCGTCTGGTCGAGTGCGTCCGGCTTTGGATCGGTAGGGGGGATCGTCTCGCGGTGGGACCTGCGCAACAACCAGTCGGTCCCGGTCGAGGTCTGGCCGCAGGGGACGATCGGGCACTCCGCCGAGGAGGTGAAGTACCGCTTCGTCTGGACCTTCCCGGTCACCATCTCGCCGCACGACCACAACAAGCTGTACGTCGGATCGCAGCATGTGCACGTGACGACGAACGGCGGACGTTCGTGGCAGGTGATCTCTCCCGACCTCTCGCGCAACGATCGCTCGCGGATGGTGCGCTCCGGCGGGCTCACGCCGGACAACATCGGCGTGGAGTACTCAGGGGTGGTCTTCGCCATCGCCGAGTCGCCGCGGAAGGCCGGCCTGATCTGGGCGGGGACCAACGACGGAAAGCTCCACCTCACGCAGGACGGCGGCGCCACCTGGACGGACCTGTCGGCAAACCTCCCCGGCGCCCCGTTCTGGGGGACGATCTCCAACATCGAGGCGTCGCGCTACGACGACGGAACGGCGTGGTTGTCGATCGACGCGCACCAGGCCAACAACCGCGACCCGTTCATCTACAAGACCACGGACTTCGGCAAGACGTGGGCGCTCCTCGTGAACGGGATCCCGAAGTCGCCGTTGTCGTACGTGCACGTGGTGCGCGAGGACCCCGTGCGTCGCGGGCTGCTCTACGCAGGAACGGAGAATGGGATCTACGTCTCGCTGAACGATGGGGGGAACTGGCAGCCGCTCAACAACAACCTCCCGCACGCGCCGGTCTACTGGATCGAGGTGCAGCCGCACTTCAACGACCTCGTGATCGCGACGTATGGGCGCGGCTTCTGGATCATGGACGACATGACGCCGTTGCGCATGCTGGCAGCGAGCGCAGGCGCCGCGCCTACCGCGCTGCCTGACGCCGCCCTCTTGCCCACACGGCTCGCTTATCGCTTCCTCGGCGTGGAGATGCCGTTCGCCGACAGCGACGATCCGGTCACGGGGACGAACCCGACCTACGGCGCGTCGCTCAACGTCTGGCTCAGGGAGGCGCCGAAGGACTCGATCGTCCTGACGATCGCCGATGCATCGGGCGCGACGGTGCGCCGGCTCGCCGCCGCGGGGAAGGCGGGGGTGAACCGCCTCTGGTGGGACCTGCGCACGGAGCCAACGCGCGAGGCGAAGCTGCGCACCGAGAACCCGTACGCGCCGGACGTCCGCTACCCGCCGGAAGGGCGCAGCGCTCCCGGGCTCGGCCGGTTCAACATGCTCGTTGCGCCTGGGACGTACACCGTGACCGCGAAGGTGGGAGGTGCCACGTCGTCGCAGCCGCTGGAGGTGCGCAAGGACCCGGTCAGCGGCGGGAGCGAGGGCGAGATCCGGCAGCAGGGGGAGATGGCGCGCGACATCGCCCGCGACATCAACGCCGTCGTGGACATGGTCAACACACTCGAGGTGGTGCGCAGCCAGGCGGCGACGATCAAGGCGTCGTTAGGTGACGACTCCACCATGGCCGACGTGCGCGCGCGCGCCGACTCGCTCGACCGGGCGATGCGCGACGTGGAGGAACTCCTCTTCCAGGCCCGGGTCACCGGGCGCGGGCAGGACCTCATTCGCTATCCCTTCAAGCTGGGCGAGCAGCTGATCTACCTCGGGCAGAGCGTGACGTCGTCCGACTTCGCGCCAACGGAACCGCATCGCCAGGTGCAGGCACTCCTCAAGGAACAGCTCAAGCAGGCGCGCGCACGATTCGATGCCGTGATGGCCAGCGACCTCGAGGCGTTCCGGCAGCTGCTGCGGGCCCGCAACGTGAAGAACGCGCTGATTTCCTGACGGGCCGCCCGGCGAACTTCGCCGGGCGCCTCGCGCATCTTGCCATTGGCCGTGGGGGCTCCTCAGCGGGCGTCCAGCAGGCGACGGGTGGCCTCCAGCAGGTCTTCTACCGCGTAGGGCTTCTGCAGGAAGGCGACGCTCTCCTCATTGATTCCGCTGCGGGAGAGCGCGTCGTTGGTGTAGCCGCTGGTGAACAGGATGCGCGCCTCCGGGCAGATGGCGCGCACGCCGTCCGCGAGCTCGGCGCCGCCCATGCGCGGCATCACGACGTCGGTGATGAGGGCGTCGATCGGGGCACCGAGGCCGGCCAACAGCTGCAACGCCTCCACCCCGTCCGTGGCGACCAGCACGTGATAGTTGGCCGACCGAAGCGCGCGCGCGGCGATGCGCCGCACGGAGTCGTCGTCCTCGACCAGGAGGACGCGCTCGGTCCCCACGGTGCGCGCATTGGCCGGGCCGCGCGCGCTCGCCGAGGCCCCTTCGTAGATCGCCGGGAAGGCGACGCGGAACGTCGTCCCCACACCGATCCGGCTCTCGACGTCGATCGTCCCGGCGTTCTGCGAGACGATGCCATGCACCACCGACAGCCCGAGCCCCGTCCCGCGCCCGACGGACTTCGTCGTGAAGAACGGCTCGAAGATCTTCGACAGGACTTCCGGCGCCATCCCGGTGCCCACGTCGGTGACGCGCACCTCCACGAAGTCCCCCTCGGCCCGTTCCGGGTGACGGCGCGCGTACTCGGCGTCGTGCCGCACCAGCGCCGTCGCGATCTCGAGCGTCCCGCCGTGCGGCATCGCATCGCGGGCGTTCACGGCCAGGTTCATCAGCAGCTGCACGACGTGACCAGGGTCGACCTTGACGTTGGGGACCGACGGGTCGAGCCGCGTCAGGATCATCACGTCTTCACCCAGCAACCGCTCGAGCATCTTGTGCGTGTCGCTGATCGCCACGTTCAGGTCGAGCACGCGCGGGACGAGGACTTCCTGGCGGCTGAAGGCGAGCAGCTGCTTGGTGAGCGACGCCGCGCGCTCGGCGGCGTGCTGGATCTCGAGGAGGAGCGCGCTCGAGTCGGGCGACAGGGTGTGCTCCGCCTCCAGCAGCCGCGCGCACCCCATGATGACCGTCAGCGAGTTGTTGAAGTCGTGCGCAACGCCGCCGGCCAGCTGCCCGATCGACTCCATCTTCTGCGTCTGGCGCAGTGACTCTTCAAGCGTCCGGCGCTCGGTGATGTCCTCGGCCACCCCGGCGATGCGTGTCACCGTTCCCGACTCGTCGCGAATCGGGTACGCGTGGTCGTGGATCCAGCGGATCTCGCCGTCCGGGCGGACGATGCGGTATTCCTCGTTGTAGGTCCCAAGCGCCTGCCGCTCACGCGCCGCGCGCTCGATGCGCTCGCGGTCGTTGGGATGGATGGCCTCCATCCAGAGGATCGGCGCGTTGAGGAGCGCATCGATGCGTTGCCCCCAGATCGCCTCGTAGGCCGGGCTGACGTAGAGTATCTCGTTCTTGCTCACGTCGGACAGCCAGAAGACCTCGCGCACCGCCTCGGCTAACTGGCGAAAGCGAGACTCGCTCTCGCGCAGCGCGGCTTCTGACTTGAGCCGGTCGGTGACGTCCCGAACGATGCCGAGGACACTGGGACGCCCCAGGTACAACACGGCGCGTGCCCGCAACTCGATCGCCACCCGGCGCGCCTGAGCGCGCGTGTGCAAGTCGAGCGACAAGGTGATCGTGCTGTCGTCGCGGCGTCGGACGCGGACCAGGGCATCCTGCCAGGCGCTACGGTACTCGGCGGGAATGAGTTCGTCGATCGACAGTCGTGCGAAGTCCGTGACCGTGTAGCCCAGCATCGAGGCGAAGGCCGGATTCGCGAAGACGATCTCGCCCTCGTGCGCGACGAAGACGCCATCCGATAACGAGTCGAGAATGGTGCGATTCGCCAGCTCGCTGGAACGCAGCCCGAGTTCGGCACGCTTGCGCGCCGTGCTGTCACTCGCCTGGATGATGAAGAACTGCAGTTGCCCGCGCGCATTGCGCACGGCGGTGGTGGCGGTGTCGGCGTACCCGGTGGAGCCGTCGGGAAGGTTGAACTCGTCCTCGGTCAACACCGGGCCGTCCTGCGACGCGGCCTGACGCAGGCGATCCTGCCAGATGGCGTGCCATTCCGGGAGGTCGCGCCACCCTGGCGTCATCCAGAAATACTGCCCGATGTAGTCCTCGCGACGCGCGTGTGCGACCTTGAGCGGGAGTTCGCTGATCTCACGCACCCGTCCGTCAGGGTCCAGCACGGACATGTACTGGAACTGCGCGTTGAAGACGTTCTGGAACAGGAGTTCGCGTTCGGCAAGCTCGCGCGCGCTCCGCCGCTGCTCGGTGACGTCCAGCGAAATGGAGCACACGTGCGCGACGCGGCCGTCCTCGTCGAGCAGCGGGAACTTGCTCGCGCTGTAGATGTGTTCGACGCCGTCGACGACCACGCGCTCCTCGCACCGCACCTTCTCGCCCGTCGCGATCACCTGGCGATCGAACGATTCGATCTCGCGCGCCGACTCCTCGTCGAAGAAGTCGAATGCGGTCTTCCCCACGATCTCGGCCTCGCTGCGTCCCACCAACCGCTGCATGTTGGGATTGCCGAGCACGTAGCGCCCGGCGAGGTCCTTGACCGTCAGGACCGACGGGCTGAAGCCGATGATGGCGGAGAGCATCGCCTCGCGACGGCGCAGCTCGCGATCCGATGCGACCGCGTCCGTGATGTCGGTCGCCACCCCATACCAGGTGATGTTGCCCTCGTCGTCCTTCTCAGGGTGCGACGAGCCGAGCATCCACCGCTCGCCCATCGTGGGGTGCCGGATCCGAAACCGGTGCGTCCACATCGTCATCGTCGCGGCCGACTCTTCGATCGAGGCCGCGAAGGCGGGGAGGTCCTCGGGGACGACGCGTGAGAAGATCGCGTCAGGGGCGCGGGCCAGCGTGCCTGGCTCGAGGCCGAAGCGGGACTCCAGGCGCGGCGTTACGAATGGAAAGGAGTAGGCGCCGTCCTTCGAACGCCGGAACGCGTAGACCGACCCGGGCAGCAGGTCCGAGACTCGCTCGAGGATGTCGCTGACACCGCCACGGAGGTCAGCGGAGGTCGCCTGCTGCGTCGTGACCGGCGCGTTGTCAGGCGTCGGAAGAGAGGGCATGTCGTCGGGCGCTGGGCGATACAGGAGGGGCGTTCGACACGTGCCGCGATGTCGAGTGTGGTCCGGTCGGGTGGTTGGATACGCGGCCTTTCGCTGACGGGGCGGTTTCGGCGAGCTGGGCCCCCGCTAGAGTATCGGCAATCCCGGTCCAGTCGGCGAGTGGCGCGCCGGTCACGTGGACCGGGCGCCACTCGCTCCCCGGGTCAGGAGGCGGTCTTCCGCTTGACCACGGTGACGGTCAACGAGGCCGGATACTTGGCGCTGTGGTGGACCTTGTTGTGGGCCACGACGCCGGTGGTCTCGTCGTAGTTCTTTCCGCCGGTGTTCATGTTCCGGTCGAAGCGGGGGAAGTTCGACCCCGAGACTTCGATGCGCAGGCGGTGCCCGGTCTCGAAGAAGTTCGACGTCGTGAGCGGCCCGACCTTCACCTTGTAGACCTTCTCCTTTTCCATCCACACCACCTTGTCGTACCCCTCGCGGTAGCGGGCGCGCTGGATGGATTCGTCCAGGTTGTAGGCGCGTCCATCGGGATACACGTCGATGAGCTTGACCGTGAAGTCCGTGTCCTTCACGTCGGTCGACACGTAGAGGGTGAGTTCGACGGGGCCGCTGACCTCCATCCCTTCCTTCATCGGCTCGCTGGTGTAGACGAGGATGTCGTCGCGCTCTTCCATCTTCTGCTGGTCGAGCGCGCCACCGACCACCGCGTTCCCCGTGCAGCATACGTTCCCGCCGTGCGACGGGACCGGGTTCATGGGGTCGTAGGCAAAGGCATCCGGCGTGTCCACCTTGGGCGGTTTCGTCGTGAGGACGCCGTCTCCCTTGGCCGTGTTGGCCTTGCCCCCGCTCGCGAGGAAATACGTGAGGGTCTCGGCACCCTTGGGCGGCCAGCTTTCGGCCGACTGCCACTTGTTCATCCCCATCGTGTAGTAGCGCACCTTGGGGAGCGTATCGAGCAGGCGGCTCTTCTCGCCCTTGAGGAAGATGTCGAACCAGCCGAAGGTGAGCGCGTCGTAGTCGAGGCGCGCATCGCCCACGCTCCGCTCGCCGACGATCGTGTTCTCCGTTGCCCGCTTGTAGGAGCAATGGAGTGTCGGGGCGATCACCGCGTACTGCTGGTTGGCGATCTCGGGACGTGCCGTCTTCCGCACGTGGTTGTACGTCGCGAGGTTGGGCCCCACCGACACGTCGTACCAGGACATGAACCAGAGCCCGGGCACGTTGATGGTCATGTTGTCGTGGAACAACCCGCCGCGGTACCACGCCGAGTCGTTAGGTTCGCGCTTGACCATCGCACCGCCCGTCGCGATCCCCGGCATCGAGTCGGCGAAGATCCCGCGCGGACCGTCGACCGCCTTGAGGATGTCCATCTCGGGGAGGTGGCGCAGCGCCTGCGCCCAGTCCACCGGCGGAAGCTGCTGGCCAAGGTCGAACGACTTGGAGACGCGGATCCGCTCCTCCTGCGTGAGGTTCGCCGGAAGCATGGGGCGCACCTGGTTCTGCTCGCCGTAGAGCCAGGCGATGAAGAGCATCTGCACCGCGCCGCCGCGATACCAGTTGCCCTGTTCGTAGAACGGTCCCACGCGTCCCACCCCGGCGCCGAATCCCTGCGGGATGATCGTCCCCAGTCCCGGCGGAGCCTGGGCGGCGACCGCCATCTGCCACTCGGCCGTCGACGAGCACCCGATCAACCCGACCTTTCCGTTCGCCCACGACTGCGTCGAGATCCACTGGATCGCGTCGTAGCCGTCCGTGGTTGGCGGTCCAAGGATGTCGTAGTTCCCCTCGGAGAAGAAATGGCCGCGCTCGTTCATCACCACGTACGCGTAGCCGCGCTTCACCGCGTCCAGCTGCTGCGACATATCGGCGGGGGCGCCGAGGCGCACGTCCCACCAGTTGAAGTTGTACGGCGTGCGGACGAAGATCGCCGGGACCTTCTCGCTTGCGTTCTTGGGGCGATAGATGTCGGCCTGCATGCGCAGTCCGTCGCGCATGACCACCATCACCTTCCGGTCGACGACGGCGATGCGCTGCAGCTCCGCCTCGAGCGAATCGCGGCGGGCACGGAGCTGCACGGTGTTGCCCATCTGCGGCGGTTGGGCGCCAGCCGTGCCCGCCACGGCGATGAGCGGGAGGGCGGCGAGGATCCGGAAAAACGAGCGCATACGGAGACCTTGCATGAAGTGGGGGTGGCGGCGCACGCCGCCACCGTCGCGAGTGCCGACAACGCTGGACGGCGCGCGAGCGCAGGCAAGAGGGGAAACGCCCACCCGCGGCGCAAAGTTGAGGGTGCTCCGGGACGAACCGCCCTGCCGCCCGTCGCTCGCTCCGCAGAGGGCGTCGCGGAGCGCCGGCGCCGCTCTCCGCAGCGTCCTACGGGATAGGCGATCGCCGCAGCGCCTCGATTTCGCCCAGCATCCCTGCCACCTGTGCTTCCGTGACGATTCGTCCCTTCTCTCGCGTTGCCAGCGTGGCGTTGCCGAACGTCCCCGTGCGCGACCAGACCTTCTGTTCGCGCACGGCGCGCACGGAGTCGCGGGTGAGCCCGCCGCTCCCCGGGTGGTAGTCGTCCGGCGCCTTGTGCATGTCGACCACTTCCGGGTGCATGTACAGCATCATCGACGTCTCGATCTCGTCGGCGTGCGTCCCGCCGGCCTGTTGCCGCACCTTGGCCTCCGCCTCGCGCCCGACGTTCAGGATGTCGGTGTAACGGACCAGGAGCCCGTCGGCGGTGAGCGTGTCGCGCGCCGGACCGAGGGCGCGAAGCGTCGAGACGCCGGTGTTGAGGATGTAGAACCGCCGCGGTCCGTGGCGGGCGATCGTGCGCACGATGTCGATGACCACGTCGCGCGCGGTCTCCAGCTGCAACGTTGTCGATCCCGGGTACTCGACGAAGGACGGATAGAAGTGGTAGTTGATCGTCGGGTACAGCACGACCGGCGTCTTCGACGCGACGCGCTGCGCGAAGTACTCCGCGAGCAGCCAGTCATTGTTGAGCGGGAGGTGCGGCCCGTGCTCCTTGGCCTCGGCGCCGATCGGAATCACGACCACGGTCGAGCTGTCGAGGCGAGCGACCGCCTCGGTCCACGGAAGCTCGGCGATCCGCACGCTCCCAACCGCAGTGAGGGCACGCTGTTCGGCGGCGCTGTGTGCGCTGGTGCTGGCGCGCGCCGGCGAGCCCGGGCGACGAACGTCGCGCGGTTGCGCATGCGCGGCGGACGGGCAGATGAGGGCGAGACTGGCGCTGGCGACGAACCACGACCAGCGGGGAGACGAGGCGCGACGTGCGCGCCATGGCCAACGTGGCATGCAGCATCCAGGCGTGAGGGTGCGGGAAGTTGCGATGCACAATTGCCGGCCGCGAGGGTGTCGGGCATCTTCGTCGCGCTCCAGCCCTCCGGCGTCGCCCGCGTGCGCTGCCCTGCCTGACGAACCCCGCTGCCCGCGCTCGATGCATCGTCGTCGTGCCACGCTCCTCGCCGTCCCTGCCGTCCTTGCCAGCGTCCTCGCGTTTGGGGGATGCACGCCGCGCGAGGCGGCGTACCGCGATGCGACCCTTTCGCCAGACGCGCGTGCCGCCGACCTCCTCGCGCGCATGACGCCGGAGGAGAAGTTCTGGCAGCTCTTTGCGATTCCGGACGACACCACGCTCGACCTCTCCGTGTTGCAGCACGGCGTCTACGGCCTGCAGGTACGCCCGGGGCCCGGCGGTGGAGCGCGCGAGGTCGCGATGCGCATCAACACGGTGCAGCGCTACCTCGTCACGCGCACGCGACTCGGCATCCCGATGATCCCGTGGGAGGAGGGGCTGCACGGGTTGTCACAAGGCGGGGCGACCGTCTTCCCGCAGGCCATCGCGCTCGCTGCCACGTGGGATTCCTCCCTGGTCGCGCGCGTGGCCGGCGCGACCGCGCGTGAGGCGCGCGCCCGTGGCATCCGTCAGCTGCTTTCGCCGGTCCTCAATCTCGCCACCGACGTCCGGTGGGGGCGCACCGAGGAAACGTACGGGGAGGATCCGTGGCTCGCGTCGCAACTCGGTGTGGCCTTCGTACGGGCGGTCGAGGACGCCGGCGTGGTGACGACCCCCAAGCACTTTGTCGCCAACGTGGGCGACGGCGGGCGTGACAGCTACCCGGTGGACCTCGATCGCCAGTGGATGGACGAGTGGCACTTCCCGCCGTTCCGGGCGGCAATTGCGGCTGGCGGGGCGCGTTCGATCATGGCGTCGTACAACTCGGTCAACGGGGCGCCGGCGTCGGCCAATCGGGCGCTGCTCACCGAGACGTTGCGCCGCGACTGGGGGTTCGACGGCGTCGTGATGTCGGATGCGGGCGGCGTCGGAGGCGCGAACGTCCTCCACATGACCGCCGCCGACTATCCGTCGTCCGCCCAACGTGCGCTCGAGGCAGGCCTCGACGTCATCCTGCAGACGTCGGCCAGCCACGCCGCGCTCTTCCGCCCGGCGTTCGCGCCGGGGCGCATCCCCCCAGACGTGATCGATCGCGCCGTGCGGCGCGTCCTGCGACTCAAGTTCCAGCTGGGCCTCTTCGAGCAACCGTACGTCGCATTCGATAGCGCCGCCGACGTGGCCATGCGCGCCGAGCATCGCACGCTGGCCGCGCAGGCGGCGCGCGCCTCCTTCGTCTTGCTGCACAACGACGGGCGGACGCTCCCCCTGCAGACGCCGAGTCGCATCGCCCTCATCGGCGTCGATGCCGATGAGGCGCGACTCGGCGGATACGCCGGTCCGGGGAACCAGCCGGTTTCGATTCGCGCCGGCCTCGAAGGCCGGCTCCGCGGGCGCGGCACGGTGCAGTATGCGCCCGGCCCGGGGCGCGGGGCGCCTGCGCTCGTGCCGATACCGGCGTCAGCGTTAGGCCACGGCCTGCAGGCGAGCTACTTCCCCAACATCACCCTTGCCGGAACGCCGACCCTCACGCGCACCGATCCGACCGTCGACTTCACCTGGCCGTTCGGCGGTCCGGACAGCGCGCTCGCCTACGGCTGGTATTCCGCGCGCTGGGAGGGGGCGGTCGTGGCCCCGACGTCGGGCCCGCTGACACTCGCCGTCGAGGGGGACGATGGTTTCCGCCTGTATGTGGACGGCCGCCTGGCCGTCGACCGCTGGACCAAGCGCAGCTACTCCACCGCGGAGGTGACGGTTCCGGCGACGGCAGGGAGGGCGATCGCGATTCGACTCGAGTACTTCGAGAGTACCGGCGCCGGGCGCATCCGCCTCCTGTGGAACCATGCGACCGCACGCGACTGGCGCGGCGACATCGCGCGCGCGGCCGCGGTTGCCCGAGGGAGCGACGTGGCAGTGGTCGTCGCCGGCATCGAGGAAGGCGAGTTCCGCGACCGCTCGTCGTTGCGGCTGCCGGGACACCAGGAGGCGCTCATCGAGGCGGTCATCGCCACCGGGCGACCGGTGGTCGTGGTGCTCATCGCGGGGAGCGCCGTGATCACCGAGCCTTGGCGCGATCGCGTGGGGGCGCTCGTCCAGGCGTGGTACCCGGGCGACGCCGGCGGCGACGCGCTGGCGGCGCTCCTGCTCGGCGACGACGTCCCCTCCGGACATCTCCCGATCACGATTCCCCGCGCCGAGGGACAGCTTCCCCTCTCGTACTTCCACAAGCCGACCGGGCGCGGCGACGACTACCTCGACCTCACCGGTCGCCCCGCCTTTGCGTTCGGCCACGGACTCGGCTACAGCGCGGTTGCGTACGACTCGATGACCGTGGCGCCGCGGTCGCCGCGCGTGGGCCAGGCCGTCGTGGCGCGCATCCACCTGCGCAACACGGGCGAGCGTCCCGCGCGCGAGGTGGTCCAGCTCTACCTGCGCGACGAGGTGGCGAGTGTCGCGCGCCCTGTGCTGATGCTCGCGGGGAGCGCCCGCGTGTCGTTGGCGGGCGGCGCGACCGGTACGGCCGAGGTCACGCTCCCCGCCGACCGGTTCGCCCTGACGAATGCGGCGCTGGCGCGCGTGGTGGAACCCGGGCGCTTCGTCCTGCTGGCCGGCCCCTCGTCGGCCGACGTGCGCCTTCGTGCAGTCGTCGACGTGCGCAACCCCTAACGATACATCGCTGGATCGACGCCGACCGCTGCGCACAGTTCGGTGAACGCCACGGAGCGCGCCGCCAGGTCCGTGGTGTTGAATCGCAGGAAGAACGGGCGGTGCTCCCAGTCGAAGCGATGCGGGGTGAGGCCGTGGATGTGGAAGAGCAGGGCCGCCAGGTGCACCGCCTTGTCGCCCGCGCCGTGCAGCGCCTCGCGAAAGAGTGTGTCGATCACCACCGGCGGGTGAAAGGTGGCGGCGTCGTCCAGCATCGCGGTGAACCCCTCGAAGAATGTCGCCTCGCGCAATCCGCGCACGAGCGAGGCGGTGTGCGCCTCGTCGTCGACGAGCGCCGGCGCGTGGTGCTGCACCGCCGCCCGTACCTCGGCGTTGCCGTCGCGGAGGGCGGTCCGTAGCGCGTCGATCGCGCGCGGCGTGCCGAGCCGTGACAGTGCCTCCACCTCGCGCCATCCCTCCGTGGCGCGTGGGACAAGGAGCGCCTCGATGCGCGCCCGTTCGTCCGGCAGGGCGTCATCGATCGCCGCGAGGTCGTAGCCGATCCCTTCCTTCCATCGCTCGTAGTCGATGCGCATGCTCTCGATGAAGCGACCCAGGGGCGTGTCGCGCGTCGGCGCCGCAGCGTCAGGCATGGGCGCCTGCGGAAGCGACGGCTGCGCCGCGTCGCGCTCGCCAGACGAATCCGAGTGCTGCACCAACTGCGCGCGCACGGCGTCCATGTCTACCTCGGGTTCCGGCGGTCGCGGCGGCTCGAGCACGAAGAAGAATCGTTGAGCATCGTGCCATTCGCCGGAGTAGCTCGACGTATTGCGATCGTAGAACGCGATCGATGCGTCGGAGGTGCGAGGGCGCGTGCGCACCGGGCGCGCCAGCCACACGGCGACTCCAGCGGGTGGGGCGGGGAAGGTGCTGGTGACGGCCACGATCTCGTTGCCAGCCACGAGTTCATCCTCGAGGAGATCTCGCAGGGCCGCGGGCAGGCGCGCGACCTCAGCGCGGTGCTCCAGCGGGATGCGCGTCGTCATGTGCCGCGGGCGCGCCGGTCGGTCACTCACTCACCCCGTCAGCGCGGCGCAACGTTGAGACGCGCGCGCACGAACGACTCCACCACGTCCACCGCGCCCTCGATCCCCAGCAGCCCCGTGTTCACGCACAGGTGGTAGTTCGCCGCGTCGCGCCATTCGCGTCGCCAGTTGCGCCGAACGAACGCCTCTCGATCGCGGTTCGTATCGTCGATCATCTTCGCCGCGACGGCCGCTGTCACCCCTTCACGCTCCACAACCCGCGCCACGCAGGCATCGTGCGGGGCGACGCAGAGGACATGCACGGCATCGACGCGGTTGGCGAGCCACGCCTGCGCGCCCCGCCCCACGAGCACCACCGGCCCGCGCGCCACCGCCTCGTCGATCACACGATGCGTGACCTCGAGGATCCGCTCCTCCGTGGGTGGCAACGGCGCGCCTAACGGCGCCGACAGCATCTCCTGCGAACTGTAGGCAAAGGCATCGGCGATGCGCTCGGCCAGCGACGGGCGCCGCTCCTCGATGGCCTGCACGTGCGCCGGCGTGGTGTGGAGCCCGATGGCCACGCGCTCCACGAACGCGTTGTCGAGCAGCGCCCAGTGCAGCCGCTGGGAGAGGTCGGCAGCCACCAGGCTTCCGCCCGATCCAAACGTGCGCGAGACGGTGACGACCGGCATGGCCTACTCCGGACGCCGAGGTCGCGCGGGAAGGACCCGCCGCCGCACCAGTTCCGCCGGCGCGTAGCCCAGCGCTTCCCAGGCCTGGTTTCCCTCGAGGTTCTCGAGCGTGCAGTGCAGTCGCACCTCCGTCAGCCCCTGCTCGCGACACCATGCCTCGGCTCCCTCGAGCAGGCGACGCAGCACCCCCGATCGCCGGTGCGCGGGTCGCACATAGGCCGAGGTGAGGAATCCGTATCGCATGGGGTGGACGAGACGCGTCCCGCGCGAACTGGTGGCGCGCAGGATCCCGATGGCCTCGGAGCCCTCGAGCGCGAGGAGCGTCACCTCACCCTCAGCCGACAGCTGCAACGCCGTCAGGTCGGCGACCTTCGACGTGAGGTCACGGCGTGGACGGGCGAACAGCGGGCTGCGTCCTTCCTCGTGCAGCAAGGCGAGTCGCAGCGCAACCACCGCCTCGAGGTCCGCCGGCGTCGCCACGCGGACCTCGAGGCGCGGTGGCCGCCCGGCGGTGACCCGGGAACGGGCGGTGCGCGCGGGGCGGCGCGTGCTCGGCATCCGGATCGTCAGGCCGACAGCCCGCCGCCGAAATCCTGCTGGCCGCCGCGGCTCCGTCGCTCCTGCGGCGCGCGCCCGTACTGGCCGGAATCCGAGCGCGACACCTTCCGGCGCGCCACCAGCGACTCCAGCACGAGTTCGCACGCGGCCGACGTCGTCGCGTCGTCGGCCGGCATCGCCAGCCCCACGCGGTGCACCATCGCCACCAGCCCGGGCACGACCTCAAAGGCACGCGCCAGGATCGCGGCCTCCACATCGTCCGTCACCTGCAATGCCGCGCCATCCTCGAACCAGAGGATGATGTCGTCCACGTTCACCCCGCCCGCCCGGTCGCGGAAGACACCGTCGGCGGCGCGCCGGATGAGCTCCCGCGCGATGTTCGCGGCCCCGACCAGCTCGCCCTCGTACTCCAACTCGATCTTGCCGGTGATGGCGGGAAGCGCCGCATACAGGTCCGAGATGCGCGGCACGATCTCCGTTGCGCCATGGCGCAGGGCCCGGCGCTCCGCGTTGGACACCACGCTCTCCAGCACCGAGATCGGCATGCGCTGCGAGACCCCCGATCGACGGTCGATCCGCTTGTCGGTGCGCGCCTCGAAGGCGATACGCTCGATCACCTCGGACACGAAGTCGGGGATGCGCACGGGGAGCGTCCCGCGCTCCGTCCACGCCTCCTGCGCCGTGATCTGCATCCCCAGTTCCACCGTCTCGGGATAGTGCGTGATCACCTCGCTCCCGATGCGATCCTTGAGCGGCGTGATGATCTTGCCGCGCGCGGTGTAGTCCTCGGGATTCGCGGTGAAGCACAGCAGCACGTCGAGCGCGAGGCGGACCGGATAGCCTTTGATCTGGACGTCCCCCTCCTGCATGATGTTGAACAGCCCAACCTGCACCTTGCCGGCAAGGTCGGGGAGTTCATTGAGGGCGAAAATCCCGCGGTTCGCGCGCGGAAGCATCCCGTAGTGGATCGTCAGTTCGTCGGAGAGAATGTGCCCCCCGCGCGCTGCCTTGATGGGGTCCACGTCGCCGATGATGTCGGCGATCGTCACGTCCGGCGTGGCCAGCTTCTCCACGTACCGATGGCTGCGCTCGACCCACGCGATCGGCGTCTCGTCGCCCATCTCCTCGATGCGCTGGCGCGCAAACTTCGAGATCGGGGCGTAGGGGTTGTCGTTGATCTCGCTCCCCGCCACCGTGGGGATTACCTCGTCCAGCAGCGTGACCAGCGCGCGCAGGATCCGCGACTTCGCCTGTCCGCGCAGCCCCAGCAGGATGAAGTTGTGACGCGCCAGGATCGCGTTCACGATCTGCGGCATCACGGTGTCTTCGTAACCGATCACGCCGTCGAAGAGCGTCCCGCCGGCGCGCAGCTTCGCGATCAGGTTCTCGCGAAGCTCGTCCTTCACCGAGCGGAGGACGCGTCGGCGGTCGCCGAGCGGATGCGCCTTGAGGGCGCCGAGAGTCGAGGGCAGGGACGCGGACGGCACGTGAACTCCGGGGATCGAAGGGTCGAAGCTACAACGCCGCGCGCCGGGGGGAAGTTCGTCCCGCGGCGCCGTTCGGACGCTGCCCGGGCGCTACTCGGGCGCGACCCGGACGCTGCCCGGGCGCTGCCCGGGCGCTGCCCGGACGCCGTCAGTCGGCGGCGCTCACCTCGACCAGGTTGTCGTAGAACACAGGCCCGTGCCCGAGGTCGGTCTCGCGCTGCGATGTCGTCGCGTTCGCGTTCTGGCCGTCGGGCGAGAGCTTGCCCCACCACACCGATGGCGCCCACGCCACACCCTCGCGCACGCCCGCCTCCACGCGCAGGCGCGCCACGAAATGGCCGCGATCGTTATGCACCACCACCCGCGTCCCGGCCGCCAGTCCGCGCCGCTCCGCGTCCACCGGGTGCAGCATGCACTCCGGCTCGGCCCCCTTCCGCAACGACTCGATGTTCACGAAGGTCGTGTTGAGGAAGTAGTGGCGTGGCGATGAGATGAGCGACAGGGGATAGCGCGCCGCAAGCTCGGGCGCCGTCTCTGGAAGCTCGTACGGCGGGATGTACGTCGGGAGCGGATCGAACCCCATCGCGGCGAGCCGCGCGGAGTGGAATTCGCACTTCCCGCTCGGCGTCGGGAAGCCTCCCGTGGCATACGGTGCGTACGGCGAGGGGACGTTCAACCGCACCCACCCTTTCTCCATGAGCTGCTCGAACGTCACCCCTTCCATCCGTTCGTGCGTCGACTCGAGGGCGAGTTGCACGAGCTGCTGGTCGTCCTCGGCAAAGAGCGCCGGGTCGAGCCCCATGCGTCGTCCGAGGAGGCGGAAGATCTCCGTGTTCGGCTTCGACTCGCCTAACGGCGCAATCGACGGGCGATTGAGCCCGGCATAGAGATGCCCGTACGCCGTGTGGACGTCCCAGTGCTCCAGCTGCGTCGTCGCCGGCAACACGTAGTCGGCCCAGTCGGCCGTATTGGTCTGGAAGTGCTCGAGGACGACGGTGAACAGGTCCTCGCGCGCCAGGCCGCGCAGGACCGTATTGCGTTCGGGCGCCACGTCGGCCGGATTCGAGTTGTAGACGACCAGTGCCTTCACCGGTGGCCCGCCGACGCCGGCATCAGGGAGCGTCAGCGCGTCCCCGAGGCGGATCATGTTGATCGTCCGCACATCGGGGTTGAGGTCGGGACGCTCCAGCGCGGCGGTGTTCATCTTGAACGTCCCGCTGGTCGACAGCTGCACGCCGCCGCCGGCATGTCGCCAGTGGCCGGTGATGGCCGGGAGGCAGGCGATCGTGCGCACCGCCATTCCGCCCCCCGCATGGCGCTGAAGGCCGTAGTTGATTCGAAGGAACGCCGAGCGAGCATTGCCGTAGCGCCGCGCGAGCGAGCGGATGGTATCGGCGTCGAGCCCGGTGATGGGCGCTGCGCGCTCGGGGCTCCATTCCTTCGCGCGCTCGCGCAACTGGTCCGATCCCAGCGTGTAGCGCGCGAGGTAGTCGTCGTCCTGCAGCCCCTCGGCGAACAGCACGTGCATCATGGCCAGGGCGAGCGCGGCGTCCGTCCCGGGGCGGATCCCCAGCCACTCATCGCATTGCTCCGCCGTACGCGTCCTGACCGGGTCGATGGCGATGACCCGGGCCCCGCGTTCCCGCGCCTGCACGATGAAGGGCCAGAGATGCGGGTTCGAAGTGAGGGTGTTCGTTCCCCACAGCAGCACGAGGTCGCACCCCGGCACCCCCTCGCTGTCCGCCCCGATGCTCGCGCCGACGGTCATCATCATCCCGACCTTACCGGCGGTGGCGCAGATGGTTCGGTCCAGGCGCGACGCGCCTAACGCGTGAAAGAAGCGCCGGTCAACGCTCGACCCCTGGAGCAGCCCCATCGTCCCGGCGTAGGAGTAGGGAAGGATGGCCTGTGGCCCGTCGCTCGACCGCGCAATGGCCGACAGGCGACGCGCGATGTCGTCGAGCGCCTCCTCCCACGAGACCGGCTCGAACCGCCCCTCTCCCTTGGCCCCCACGCGGCGCAGGGGGGTCATGAGGCGATCGCGATGATACGTCCGCTCGAGATACCGATTCACCTTGGCGCAGAGGAACCCTGCGGTGATCGGGTGCTCGGGGTTGCCTTGCACGCGTACTGCGCGCCCGTCGCGAACCGTCACGAGCATGGCGCACGTATCGGGGCAGTCGTGCGGACAGACGCCGCGAACGATGGTGTCGGCGGCCGTGCTGGTGTCGGCGCTGATCACGGGAGGTGGGGTGCGAGAGTGAGGGGCGCGCGCCCGGCGAAGTCAGTCTAGCGAACGCACCTGAGTCGCCAAGGGCATGCCCGTCCTTTTTTCGCGTCGTTCGCGCGGGCGGAGGCCCCGTTGGCGCACATGATCCGCCGATTTCGAGCGGTCGCGACTGCGTGAAGTCGCCCCATCTCCCCGGGAAACGGTCGAGGTGTCAAGCCGGATTGACTGATTCTTGACATCTGGAACCGTCCGGGAGTGTAAAGATGAGGGGGAAACGTGTTGCCACGTCGACACTTGGATCGTCCGCTGCTCTTGACTCCGGAAGCATGAGACATAAATTCACTGCGCTGTTGGGAGGCGGGCGGAAATCCGGATCGGATTCTCCTTCCTTTGGCTGCTTCTAGGCGCACGACGCAGCCGAAACCCTGTCAACCGCTTTGAGTCGAGAGCGCGGCGTGCTGCGGCCGGAAAAGGCCAAAGACGCACTGGTCTTGTAGTCCGGCTGTACAATTCCTTTTCTTCCCCCGTCCCCTGGAGATCCTGCAATGAAGCGTTTCGCTCTCGCTGCCGCCGTGCTGTTCGTCGCCGCTTGCGGTGGCGCCAAGGAAGAGGCCGCCCCGGCCGCTGATAGCGCTGCCGCCCCAGCGATGGCGCCGGCCCCGGCTCCCGCTACCGATAGCGCTGCCGCCCCGGCCGACACCACCAAGCACGATTCGGCCGCCGCTGACACGACGAAGCACTAAGCTTCGCCTAACGGCAACGAGGAGCGGGCGCGACCAACCGGTCGCGCCCGCTCGCGTTTTCTCCCGTCCCCGGGGCGTTATCCCTCCGGGAACGGCAGCGACACCACGCGCGCGCGCATCGTCGAGCTTCCGCCCGACACGTCGAGTTCGCTCCCGTCCTCCACCTCGCGACGAAGCATTGCGATCGCGACGCCACCGAGTCGCGGCGACACCATCGCGCTTCGCACGTCTCCCATCACCTTGCCCGACGCGTCGCGCACCTCGGCCCCGCGCGGCGGCACGAGCGATTCGTCGTAGCGAAGGCCCCGCAGGTGACGATTCACGTGCCCGCGAAAGTGCACGCGCGCCACGGTCTCCTGGCCGGTGTAGCACCCCTTCGTGAACGAGATCGCGTGCAGCGCCTCCATGTTGGCTTCCTGCGCCAGCGTGGTGTCGTCCATCTCGATCCCCCACTCCGGGCGCCCGGCTTCGATGCGCGCGAGTTCCACCGCGCGGAGCCCCGCCGGGTGCGCCCCGTTGGCGACGAGGGCATCCCACAGCGCATCGCGCCGCTCGCGCGGGACGAAGAGCGAGTAGCCCTCGAGGCCGAGGTCGGGGACTCTCGACAGCTGCAACGATCCTCCCGCCGTGTCGACGGTGCGATGGGCGAAGAGCGGCATGCGCTGGAGCTCTTCCCACGGCACGCCGAGCGCTGCCGCGACTACGGCATGTGCCCGCGTCCCGAAC
The DNA here is from genome assembly GCA_046327755.1 of Gemmatimonadaceae bacterium. Classification (GTDB taxonomy): domain Bacteria; phylum Gemmatimonadota; class Gemmatimonadetes; order Gemmatimonadales; family Gemmatimonadaceae; genus SCN-70-22. The sequence continues at coordinate 318,326 of JAXLXW010000002.1, read as the reverse complement.
ACACCCACCTCCGCCGTCTGCTGCGTGATGTCCGCATAGCGAGCGAGGCGCGGATTCACGTACTTGCGGACCATCCCCCACCACCCGGCGGCGGCGCGCGGCGGAAGATCGACCAGCACGTCGTCGGCGCGCACGAAGAGGCGAAGGTCGGCGAGGATCTTTCCCTTCGGCGTCAGCGCGACGGCGTAGCACCCCTCGCCCGGCGCAAGCGCGAGGACATCGTTCGTGACGAGTCCGGTCAACACGTCGCGCGCCTTGGCGCCGGCGAAGGTCCCGCGCGACCGGTACGACCGATCCACGACGATCGCACCACCGGAGAGCCGCGAGTGCGGTAGCGGCGCGACCTCATGCCGCAGCGCCGCGTACTCGGCGGCCCAGTCGCCGAAATCGGCCGGCGCGTCGATCGGCGCGGGTGCCTGGTTGTCGCTCTCGGTCGGTGGTGTTCCGGCCGGCGCCAGGTCAGTGCGACGGGCGGCGATGTCGCCCGGCGTCGGGTCGTGGCTCATGAGAATCGTTCTCCGTCGTGTGCAACCAACTGCTCGATCTGATGCACGTCGAGTCCCGCGATGGCGGGAACGAGGGCGTTCGCTTCCAGTGCGACGTGCGCTGGAATTTGCCCCACGGCGATGCACCGGATCCCCGCGGCGCGCGCCGAGCGAATGCCGCTCTGCGCGTCCTCCAGCGCCACGACGATTCCATCCGCGTGGACCGCGCGCCGTCGCTCGAGGCGCCGCAGCGCCGCCTGGTACGGGGCGGGGGAGGGTTTGGGAGGATACACGTCTTCCGCCCCGATGACACAGGCGAAGTGCGACTCGATCCGCGCCAGCGAGAGCGCGAACTCGATGTCGCGCCGGTTGGCCCGGCTCACGATGCCGACGCGTGTCCTCGCCGCGAGGCGCTCCACCACCTCGCGCGCCCCCTCGGCGAGCACGAGTCCCTTTCCGACGTGTGCGCTGAAGGCGCGATCGACGCGCAGCGCCAGCAGTTCAATACCCGTCTCATCATGCTCGACGCGCGTACAACCCAGGGCCTGGCGCACGGCGTCCGGCGTGGGGAGTCCCGCGCAGTGATCGTGGTAGTCAGCGGGAGAGAGGGTGATCCCATCCTCGAGCAGGACGGAGAGCATGGCGTGTCGCCGCGCCGCCGCCGTGTCGGCGAGGACGCCATCGAACTCCATCAAGACCGTGTCGATCACGCGACGCGACGTCGACATCGCCCGTCAGCCCTCGCGCTCGCCGTACGAGGCGTCCAGCAGGTCCACGGGATGCACGGCGCGCGCGCGGCGCCCGCTCCGCGACAGGCCGGCACCGATCTGCATCAGGCAGCCGGGGTTCCCCGTCGCGACGAAGGCGGCACCGCTCTCCTCGATGCGGGCGAGCTTTGGAGCAAGCACGGCATCGGAGACATCGGGTTCGACCAGGTTATAGATCCCGGCGCTTCCGCAGCACTGGTCGGCGTCGACGAGTGGCACCAGCTGCAACCCGGGGATGGCGCCCAGCACGGCGAGGGGCGGTGCGGTCACGCGTTGCGCGTGGACCAGGTGGCAGGGGGCATCGTAGGTGACCCGCAGCGGCAGCGCGCCACCCGGGCGCGGCCCCGCGACGGCGAGCAACTCGCTCACGTCGCGCACGCGCGAGGCAAGCCGCGCGGCGCGGTCGCGCCATGTCGGGTCATCGTGCAGCAGGTGCCCGTACTCCTTCATCATCGCCCCGCAGCCGGACGCATTCACGGCAACGAAGTCGGCCCCGGTGGACTCGAAGGCGGCGATGTTGCGCCTGGCGAGGGCGCGCGCCGTGTCGAGGTCGCCGGCGTGGGCGTGCAGTGCGCCGCAACATCCCTCACCGGGTGCGGCGACGATGCGATAGTCGTTCACGGTGAGCACGCGCTCGGTGGCCCGATTCGTGTGGTCAAAGAGCCCCTCCATCACGCAACCGTGCAGGACGGCGACGCTCCCCCGCGACCCGTCCCCGGTCGCCGCGTACCCGCGGGTGCGCAGCGCCGGTGTCGTGGCCTGCAGCATCGCGAAGGGGAAGCCAAGCCTCCCCTCGATCGTCGCCAGCAGCTGCGACAGCCCCAACGCCCTCATCAGGCGCCCCATCGCGAGTGCGGGGCGCAGCACCCAGCCGCGCGCGAAGACGCCGAGGATGAGGCGCGCGATCCATGGCAGCGGCCGTCGCATGGCCATCGTGGCGCGCGTCGCTTCCAGCAGTTGGCCGTACGGAACGCCGCTGGGGCACGCACTCTCGCATCCGCGGCAGCCGAGGCAGCGGTCGATGTGCGTTTGCACCGCCGGATCGTCGAGGGCGAGGTCGCCCTCCACGAGCGCGCGCATCAGCACGATGCGTCCGCGAGGGGAATCGTTCTCGTCGTTCAGGGCGAGGTAGGTCGGGCACGCCTGCAGGCAGAAGCCGCAGTGGACGCACGTGTCGATCCCCGGCATTGCCTGCGCCAGCGGCGTTCCAGGAAGGGCGCACGGCCGCGACGTGGGAAGGGTGCTGCTCATGCGGATCGGGGCGACAGGTGCAACGGCGCGGACGTCGGGCGGGCGTGCCCAAGCACGCCGGGGTTGAGCAGCTGCAACGGATCGAAGGCGCGTCGGATCGATGCGGACAGGCGATCCGTGCCGGCGACGGGGAGCGCGTGCCACGCGTCCGCGGGGAGTCGCTCGCCGACGACCGTCCAGCGCTCGCCCAGCGACGCCAGGAGCCCGGCGAGCGCGCCTCCCTCGTGCGCGGGAACGACGAGTCGCACGATACCGCGTTCGACCGATCCCTGCCGCCACCCGCCGCGAAGGTCGAGCGCGCGCGCCGTCGTCTCGTGCCAGAGCGGCGCGAGGCGGGAGGGGCGCTGCGAGAGTCGCACCGTCCACGCGTCGGCCGAGAGGGCACGCGCCAGCGCGCGCCAGCAGTCGTCGCCGACCTCGCGCGCGGTGCCGAGCGACGCGACGACGCGGCGTTGCGCGCCGAGCGCAGCGGCGTTTCCCGTCAGGCGCACGAGGACGAGGTCCGCCTCGCCGATTCCCGCGGCCCGGGCGAGCGCGGCGTCGACGAGTTCCATCGCCAGCGGCGTGAGCGGCGCCGTCCGCAGGGCGAGCAGGAACGGCGCCAGTGCCTCCGGTGACCGCGGAAGCTCCAGCGCCAGGGTGCACTCCGCCGTTGGCCGGGCCCGCAGGCGCACGCTCACCTCGGTGAGGACGCCCAGCGTCCCCCACGCGCCGATGGTCAGGCGCACGAGGTCGAAGCCGGCGACATTCTTCACGACGCGTCCCCCGCCGCGCACCACCATCCCGCGCCCGTCGACGAATTCCACGCCGATCGTCAGGTCGCGCGGAAGCCCGTTGGATCCAGCCAGCGTCCCCCATGAGGCGGTGGCGAGTGTCGCGCCTAACGTCGCGCTCGGGGCGGCGTATGGGTCGAGGGGGAGCCACTGCCCGTGCGGCCGCGTCGCCTCCTCGATCTCCGCGAGCGTCGTGCCGGCACGCGCCGTGAGGGTGAGGTCGCCCGGGACGTATTCCACGATGCCGGCCATGGCGCCGACGTCGAGGCGGCGCACGCCGCGACCACCGCCATCCACGGGGCGCCCTGCGTCGAGCCAGGTCCCGCCAGCCGCAATGCGCAGGGCAACGCCATCGGCCTCGGCGGCGCGCACCGCCTCGACCACGTCCACGGTGTGGCGCGGGGTGACGGCGGCGTCACTCATCGCAGCACCGGCGTCTGCATCCACTCGCGACACGATCGGATGGGGACGACCTTCCCCGGGTTGGCGCGCCGCTCCGGGTCGAAGGCGTCGCGCAGCCGGCACATCGCGTCGAGTGAAGCCTCGGAGAAGATGAGCGGCATGTAGTCCAGCTTGTCGACGCCGATCCCGTGCTCGCCCGTGACACTCCCGCCGGCGTCCACGCAGGTTCGCATGATCGCCGTCATCGCGCGGTGCACCCGCGCGCTCTCCTCGGGGTCGTTGGCGTTGTACGGGATGTTGGGGTGCAGGTTGCCGTCGCCGGCGTGGAAGACGTTGCAGACGGTGAGCCGCTCCCGCTCGCCGATCTGCGCGATTGCGCGCAGCACCTCGGGAAGGCGCGTCCGCGGGATGACAGCGTCCTGCACCACGAGGTGCGACGAGACACGCCCCATGGCGCCGAACGCCTTCTTGCGACCCTGCCACAGGCGCGTGCGCTCCCCCTCGTCGCGCGCCACGCGCACCGAGCGCGCCCCGCCTTCGAGACAAATCGTTCGCAGCCGCTCGGCGTCCTCGTCGATGCCATCGGCCAGCCCATCGATCTCGAGCAACAGCACCGCGGCGGCGTCCACCGGGTAGCCGGCAGCGTAGATCGAGGCTTCCACCGCCGCGATCGTCGCCTGGTCCATCATTTCGAGCGCCGCGGGGACGATCCCCGCGGCAATGATCGACGACGTCGCACGGGCCGCCGTGTCGAGGCTCGTGAAGTCGGCCAGCAGCGTCCGCACGGCCTGCGGGTTCCTCGAGAGGCGGACCGTCACGTCCAGTGCCACCCCGAAGCACCCTTCGCTCCCCACGAACGTTCCCAGCACGTCGTAGCCATCGGCTTCGCCGTCCGGGTTCCCTAACGAGACAATCTCGCCATCGGGAAGGATGACCGTGAGCGCGACGATGTGGTTGAGCGTGACGCCGTACTTGAGGCAGTGTGGTCCGCCGGCGTTCTCTGCCACGTTGCCGCCGATCGTGCATGCCGCCTGGCTCGACGGATCCGGCGCGTAGTGCAGCCCGAACGGCGTCACCGCCCTCGTCAGGTGCACATTCACGACGCCGGGTTCGACCACCGCCAACCGGTTCTCTGCATCGACGGACAGGACGCGCGTCAGGCGGTTGAGCCCCAGCAGGACGCTCCCCTCCGCGAGGGCCCCGCCCGAGAGTCCCGTCCCTGCGCCGCGCGGCACGAACGGGACGCGCTCGCGCGCGAGCAGTCGCACCACGGCGATCAACTCCTCACGGGTGCGAGGAAAGACCGCCAGCGCCGGTTCGTGACGATACCCGGGGAGCCCGTCCGATGCGTACACGAGCAGTTCGCTCGGACGGAGGAGGACCTGGCGCTCTCCGACGATGGAGGACAGCGACCGGGCCAGCGCGTCGCGGTTCATGGGTGCGATCCGTGGCCGTTGCGCTTGGCGCGCGTGTGGATGAGGGCGCGATGCTCGACCGACTCGACGATCGGCGCCAGCACATCATCGAGCTGCCGAAGGCGGTCGTGCGGGGACGTCGTCGCGAGCAGCCGCTGCTTGGCACCGAGATCAAGGTCGATGTACTGCCCGATGGCGAACGAGAGCGCGGCCGGCGAAGGCGGAAGCTCGGGGAGCGGCGTGATGTCGTCCTGGATGGTGCGCGCTGACCTCCCGACGCGCGCGAAGAGCGAGCGCAGGCGATCGGCGAGTGGCGCCATCGCGTCCTCGGACTCCTCGACGTCGTCGAAGGGGGTCACGAGGGCGACGTGATACGGGGCGGGATCGTCGACGAAGCGATCGAGGGTGAATCGCGCTTGCCCCGTCACCGTGATGTTCGATCGACCGTCCGGGAGTGCCTGTGACGACTCGATGCGTGCCACGCAGCCGGCGGTCCCCGCCGGGATCTCGCGCTCGGCGACGTCCGGCGTACGGCAGACGATCCCGAACGTCTGGCTTCCCGCGAGACAGTCTCCCAGGAGCTGACGATACCGCGGCTCGAAGATGTGCAGTGGCTGGACCGCGCCCGGGAGAAGGACGAGCGGGAGCGGGAAGATCGGAAGTCGGACGGAGGCCGTCATGTCCGATCATGTTACAACGACAGGCACCCGCTCGGGAATCAGCGCCCCGTGTCTGCCACGACCCGATCGACGATTTCGCGGAGCGCCGACAGCTCGAACGGCTTCTGGAGGACGACGCAGTCGGTGCTGCGGACGAAGGTGGCAGCCTCCTCGCTGACGATGTCGCCCGTGGAGAAGATGAGGCGCCGGACGACCTCGGGATTGCGCACCTTCAGCTGGTCGTAGAGCTCGATCCCGCTCACCCCGGGCATGCGGAGGTCGGAGACCACGACGTCGAAGCGTTGGGCCGAGCCCTGCGCCTCCCCGTCGAGCAGGTCGAGCGCGGTCTCGCCATCGCAGGCCTCCTCGACGGCCCACCCGAGCCGGGTGAAGAACCGGCGGAGCGCCATGCGAATGGTGATCTCGTCATCGACGATCAGGACCCGCCGTTCGCCATCCATTGCAGCTGCCTGTGTGTCCATGCAGTTCCCGGGGCATCCTTGCCAGTGGAGCGTCACCGTCAGCCGCAGCGCTCCGTGGGCCACAGTATATCCATTGTCGCGGCGTCGCGTATTAGTCGTGCCTAACCACGTGCCGCCGTATAACGAACAACGGCCGGGAGCGGGCTCCCGGCCGTTGTCCTCTCCTGAGGAATCGAACTACGCGGCTGACCAGAAGCCGGCGAGGGCGCGACCGTCTGGCGACTCGCGCAGTTTCTCGAACGCCCGCTCGCGGATCTGGCGAATGCGCTCGCGGGTCACCCCCATCAGCGCGCCGATGCGCTCGAGCGTCATCGCCTCCGACCCTTCCTCCAGCCCGTAGTACAGGTAGAGGATCTTGCGCTCGCGCGGCGTGAGGTACTTCCGGAAGACGCGCTCGATGAACTCGCGCATCAGCTTGTAGTCGGTGACTTCCTCGATCTCGGCGCCATCGACGCCGGCGAAGCGCTCGCCTAACGTGGACGCCTCACGGTCCGAGCGATCGATCGGTGCGTCGAGGGAGACTTCGGTCGCCGACATCTGGCGTGCGGCCCGGACATTCTCGGGCGTCTCCCCAATGAGGCGGGCGACTTCGTCGTCGGTGGGATCGCGCCGCAGGACCTGGCCGAGGATCGTCTCGGCGCGCGAGAGCCGAATGAGCTGCGAGTTCTGGTTGAGCGGGATGCGGACGGAGCGCGTCTGCTCGGCGAGTGCCTTGAGGACCGCTTGCCGAACCCACCACACGGCGTACGAGATGAACTTCACGCCCTGGTCCGGGTCGAACTTCCGCACCGCCTTCAGCAGCCCCTCGTTGCCGATCGCGACCAGCTCGCTGAGGTCGAGGCCGTGCCCTTGATACTTCTTCACGTAGGAGATCACGAACCGAAGGTTGGCCGTGACGAGCCGCTCGGCGGCTCGCTCGTCACCCTTCTGTGCGAGTCGGGCGAGGCGGCGTTCTTCCGCGGGATCCGTGATCAGGGGGAGCTTTTGTATGTCCTGGAGGTACTGATCGAAAGCGGTGGAAGGTGAGGAACGGACAAACGTCTTGGTTCCCTTGGGCCGGCTCTCGGTCACTTGCTGCATACACGCCCCTAACCGTCTATGTGGCGAATCGAGCGACACCACTGGTCGGCAGACCAGCTGAACGGGCGGCCACGATAAGAAAGGGTTTCGCAACCGTCAACAGCCAATTTTGGTGCCAGAAATCCCCTACGATCTCGTCATCTGGTATCTGACAGCGGCGCAACGGTTTGCAAGATTGTATGCAAAAAATCCTGAGAGAAACATTCGTCTTCGAGCGGGGATTTTCCCCTACAGCCCAAACCGAAAAGACTCCGGGGGCAACCCGTCGCGCGATGGCTACCGATGCTCGGGGGGACGGCTTCGCGAGGCCAGCCAGAGGATCACGCTGATGGCGAAACCGGCGGCGATGAGCACCACCGCCATTGGGACATCGAGCAGCCACGACCCGAAGGCCAGGAGCAGGATGAAGGCGATCATTCCCAGAAGTCCAGCGCCTCGTGCCGTCATGCTCCCTGTCCGTGAATGGGGTCGCCGGGCCGGTCTCACGCGATTCGCCCCGTACCGTCCGGCTCAGCGCAGGACGTCGAGGATCGCCGCGTCGTCGACGGCAATTCCGTAGCGCACCTCGGCCCCCGCCATCCTCCCGATCGAGGACGGGAGCGCGAAGACGATGTGCCCCTGGCGCGCCTTCTTGTCTACGCGCATGAGGTCGAGAAGTGTCAGGGCGTCCTGCGATGCGGGGCGGGTTGTGGGAAGGCCCACCGCCTGCAAGGCGGCGCGGATCTGCTCGGTGGTTCCCGGTTCGGCGATGCCGAGGCGTTCGCCGAGCGCGCCTTCCAGGACCATCCCGATGGCGATGGCCTCGCCGTGCAGGAGCGAGAAGTTGCTCGCCGCCTCGATGGCGTGCCCGATGGTATGGCCGAAGTTGAGGATCTGGCGCAGGCCGCCTTCGCGCTCGTCCTCACGCACGACGGCCGCCTTGATCTCGATGCTGCGGGCGATGAGCGCGCCGAGCGCGTCGCCCTGCCAGTCCATCGTCGTCCCCTCGACGAGCGCCGGGCCTAACGACACGGCGCGCGCCAGGTACGCGGCATCGGCGATGATCCCGTGCTTGATCACCTCGGCCAGGCCGGCGCGCCGGTGCGCGGGGTCGAGCGTCTGCAGGACCGTGGGATCGACGAGGACGGCGTGCGGTTGGTGAAAGGCCCCGACGAGGTTCTTCCCGGCGGGCGTGTCGACGCCAACCTTGCCGCCAACGGAGGCGTCGACCATCGCGAGGAGCGACGTCGGTACCTGGACAAACGGGATGCCGCGCATGAAGGTCGCGGCGACGAAGCCTGCCAGGTCCCCGACCACTCCGCCGCCTAACGCCACAAGGGTGGTGTCGCGCCCGCAGCGCTCGCCGATCATCCAGTCGGTGAGGGCGCTCCACGACTCGCGCGACTTCTGCGACTCGCCGGGGGCAATGGCGCGGAAGATCGTCCGCGCGTGCGGGAGGAAGTGGCGCAGCGAGCCCACGACCGCCGGGAGGTGCAATGCCCCCACCTGCGTGTCGGTGATGACGACGATCGTCGGCGCCGGGGCGACCTCGGCGACGTAGCGGCCGACCTCGTCGAGGATCCACGCCCGGGCGTGGATCCGATAGCCGAAGATGTCGACGACGCGCTCCGGCTCGGTGCGGGGTGCCTGACGAGCGCCGTCGCCGACCCCAGTGCTCACCACGTCACCTCGCCGGCGCCCGCACGCTTGTTGGCGACGCGCGCCAGCATGAACAGCAGGTCCGAGAGGCGATTGAGGTAGATCACGACGAGATCGGGGAGGTCCTCGCCGCGCTGCAGCGCCACCACCCGTCGCTCCGCGCGACGACAGACGGTGCGCGCCACGTGCAACGCCGCCGACTTGGGGGTCCCCCCCGGGAGGATGAAGGCCTTGAGCGGCTCGAGTTCACGCTCGCAGTCGTCGATGGCGCGTTCGAGCTCGCCGATGCGTTCGTCGTCGATGCGCGCCTTCTGCAATTGCTCGCGCATCTTGTCGCGATCGGGGGTGGCGAGCAGGGCGCCGATGGAGAAGAGGTCGCGCTGGATGGGGACGAGGACTTCGTCGATGCGGGGCATCATCTCGGCGGCGCGCACCATGCCCAGGCAGGCATTCAGCTCGTCGACGTCGCCGTACGCTTCCACGCGGGGATGGTCCTTCTCGACCCGGCCGCCGCCAAAGAGGGCCGTCTGTCCGTCGTCGCCGGTCTTGGTGTAGATCTTGAGAGTCATGCCACCAATCTAGAGGACGGGAAGTCGGGAGGAGGAGACGACGCGGGGGGCTTTCGCCGGGGGTTACATTCGGCGGCATGACTACCACTCATGACCTCGTCGACATCACGATCATCGGCGGCGGCCCGGCGGGGCTGTTCGCCCGGTTCTACGCCGGCATGCGAGGGGCCAGCGCGCAGATCATCGACGCACTCCCGCAGCTGGGCGGTCAGCTCACCGCGCTGTATCCCGAGAAGTACATCTTCGACGTCGCGGGGTATCCGAAGGTCCTCGCCAAGGACCTGGTGCACGCCCTCGTGGAACAGTCGAGACAGTTCGGCGGATCCGAGCACCTCAACCAGGAAGTGATCGGGCTCGAGGAGCGCGACGGGCACTTCGTCCTGAAGACCTCAACGGGCGACTACCCCACCCGTTCCATCGTGATCGCCGCCGGCATCGGGGCGTTCTCGCCACGCCGCCTGCCGCAGGCGTGCGCGGCGCCATGGTACGGCAAGGGGATCCAGGACGTCGTCCTCGACCCCGAGTCGTTCCGCGGGAAGCGCGTCGTGATCATCGGCGGCGGTGACTCGGCGTTCGACTGGGCGCACCAGCTCACGGGGCGGGCGGCTCACGTCACGCTCGCTCATCGCTCCGACCGGTTCCGTGCGCACGACGCGACCGTCGTCGAGGTGCGCAAGGCGGCGGAGGCGGGGACGGTCGACATCCTCACCTTCCATGAGTTGCACGATGTGGTTGGTGGAGACGACGCGCTGACGGGGATCGTGCTGCGCGACACGAAGACCAAGGCGACGCGTGACGTCCCGTGCGACGTGGTCCTCCCGATGCTGGGCTATGTGAGCAACCTGGGGGAGCTCACGACCTGGGGGCTCACCTTCGAGAAGGACGAGATCGTCGTCAACTCGCAGATGGAGACCGGGCGCGCGGGGATCTATGCTGCAGGCGACGTGACCACGTATCCCGGGAAGCTCAAGCTGATCGCGGCCGGTTTTGGCGAGGCGGCGACGGCGGTGAACCAGGCGGTTCACTGGATCTATCCCGACAAGAAGGTCTCGCCAGGGCACTCGTCCAACATGGCGATCTTCGGTCAGTCGGCAGAGTGAGCGGAGTCCCGCACGGGGTGGCGCCACAGGCCGCCGCCCCGGTGAGGCGCATCAGGCCCGGCCCCGTTCAGGTGGCCGGGCCTTCGTCTTCCCGCCGGATCGCGGCGTCGTTGGTGAAGCCGTCGGGGTAGCGGCGCCGCAGCTTCTCGAGGTTGATGTGCGCCACATCACCTAACGAAAGCCCGAGGGCGCCGGCAGCTGCCGCGAGGCACCAGAGCGCATCGCCTAACTCCTTGGTGAGGGCGTCGCGATCGAGCGGGCGCTGCTGGAAGTGGTGCTTGCGCACCGCGCCGAGGAGTTCCCCGGCCTCCTCGGCCAGCCCTGCGACGGCGTCGAGGAGGCGTGCATCCCGGTCGAGCGCGGGGTTGAGCGTACGGCTGGCGTGCGCCTGGTAGGCGTCGAGGTCCACGAGCGGGGAGCGCGGCGGTGAGGGAGGGGGAGCGCGCGCCTGTCATCCACGGGGGCACGGCGCGCCAGATTGCGGCACTGCCGCGATTGACAGGTCGGGTGAACGCACGAGAACTTACGACCGCCGAACGCGACCCGTCAAACACGAGGCAAGTGCAAATCTCTCCGTGAGTTACCTCCTGCTGGCCGACGACAACGAAGATATGCGCCTGATGCTGCGCGAGCTCTTTCGCGCCTCGGGGCACGAGGTGTCGATGGCGGCCGATGGAGTGGAGGCCCTGGCGTCCATCGCGGCGCGCGAGCCGGACCTCGTGATTCTCGACCATTCGATGCCCAACATGAGCGGGCTCGAGGTGTGTCGGCGCCTCAAGCAGAACCCGTTCACGGCGCGCGTCCCGGTGATGATGCTGACGGCGCAGAGCGGCGTCGAAAGCAAGGTCGAAGGGTTCGCGGCGGGGGCCGACGACTACATCGCCAAGCCGTTCGATCCGCGCGAGCTGCGCGCGCGCGTGCAGGCGATGCTCCGCCTGGTGCAACGCGAGGGGGATCGCAACCCTACCAGCGGATTGCCGGGCGGGCGTGCGATCGAGTCGGAGATCCTGGGGCGCGTGGAGGCGGGGAGCGTCTTCGCGGTGTGCTACCTCGACCTCGACAACTTCAAGCCGTTTGCCGACACCTTTGGCTTCGCCATTGCCGACGAGGTGATTCGCGGGCTCGGGGCGGCGATCCGGGATTCGTCGACGGCGGTGCCGGGCGATCCCGCGATCGACTTCGTCGGCCACATCGGCGGCGACGACTTCATCGCCATCACGTCGCCCGAGCGGGCGCAGCAGCTGATGGACGAGTGTGCGACGCGCTGCCGCCAGGTGATCGAGACGGCGGTGGGGCCGCAAGCGGCGTCGTTGGGGTGCTACACGGGCGTTGACCGCGAAGGACGCGTGCGCGAATTCCCGCTGGCCGGAGTCTCCGCGGCGGTGCTGCTGGTGACGCCGTCGGCGTGGGTCAATCTCGCGCACCTCGGGATGCGCGCCGCCGAGGTCAAGCGGCGCGCCAAGATGAAGGGGACCGGCGCCGTCCTCGTCGAGTCGGCCTGAGATGCGCTGGCGCGCGGCAGCGCTGGCGTTCGCGTGGCTCGGCGTGGCGCGCGGCCTCGGCGCGCAGGCGCTCGCATGCGACGATGCGTCCGTCGAGGTGCACAAACTCTCCTTTGCCGGCAACAAGGCGTTTCGCAGCTCGGTGCTGGCGAACGGCGTGGCCACCACGCAATCGTCGTTCGCGCGCCGGTGGTTCCGCCTGTTCGGCAAGCGCTACTGCCTGGACGCCGCGACGGTCACGCAGGATTCGCTGCGCCTCATCCTGTTCTACCGCAACGCCGGCTTCTCGCAGGTGAAGGTCGCGAAGGAGCTGTCGATGCGATCGCCGCGCGAGGCGGAGCTGCGGTTCGTCATCGACGAAGGCCAGCCGGTGGTGATCGACAGCGTGGCGTACGTGGGGTTCGAGTCCGTGCCGCAGTTCGAGCGCCTGCGCCGCGGCATCGAGGTCAAGCCCGGCATGCGCTTCGACAAGTCGGCGGTGCTGGCGAGCCGCGACTCGCTGGCGCGTCGGTTGCGCGACCGCGGCTATCCGATGGCCGAGGTGCTGCGGTCGTTCGATACCGACACCGCCCGCCACACCGCGGTGGTGGAGTTCAGCGCTTCCACGGGGCCGCGCGCGCGCCTGGGCGCCATCCATGTGACGGTCGACGTGCCGCAGGGGGAGCGGCAGCGCATCGCGCCGTCCCGCGTGAAGGGGGTACTCGGGATCCGGGAGGGGCAGCTCTATCGCGAGCGCTCGCTGGAAGGGGTCAAGCGCGGGTTGTACCTGTCGGAGGCGTTCCGGCACGTGGATGTGCAGGTCGACTCGGCGTCGCTGGCCGACGAGGTCGATTCGCTCGTGACCGTCGATGTGCAGCTGACGGAGGGCGACCTGCGCGCATCGCGGCTGTCGATGGGGTGGGGGAACCTGGACTGCCTGCGGACGCAGGGGAGCTACACCGACTACAACTTCCTGGGACGGCTGCGCCGGCTGGACCTGAACGGGCGCCTCTCGAAGGTGGGCGTTGGGGCGCCGTTCGACTTTGCCAGCGGCTTCTGCCGGCAGGAAGTGAAGAACGACATCTTCAGCGACACGCTCAACTACTACGCCGGCGTGACGATGTCACAGGCCTCGCTGTTCGGCCTGCGCACCATCCCGACGCTCACCCTGTACAGCGAGCGGCGCTCCGAATTCCAGGCGTACCTGCGCGACACGCGCTTCGGGACGCTCGCGTCGGTGCAGCGCGGCGTCGACGGCTCGGCGCCGCAGAGCTTCTCCTACCAGCTGGAGTACGGGAGCACCTTCTCGTCGCCGGCCTTCTTCTGCGCCGTGTTCAACGTCTGCGAGCAGGACGCGCAGGATCGCCTGCTCGCGCGCAATCGCCTTGCGGTGGCCGGGTGGAGCCTGACGAGGAACCGCGCCGACGACTTCGCGAATCCGACGCGCGGGTCGGTGATGCGCTTCGAGCTGCGGCACGCCTCACGCGCGATCGGCTCGAGCACGGACCAGCAGTTCAATCGGGCGGTCTTCGATGCGTCCGTGTACCGCCCCGTGTTCGACGGCGGCGTCTTCGTGGTGCGGTTGCGCGGCGGGACGGTGCTGGGGCGTCGCCTGGGTTTCGATGGCAGCCGGACGTTCGTCCCGCCACAGGAACGGCTCTATGCGGGCGGCCCCAACACGGTACGCGGCTTTCGCCAGAACGAGCTCGGGCCGGCGATCTACGTCGTCGACACCTTCACCGTCTCGACAGGAAACGCGGACACGTCGTTCTTCCGCTCCGAGAGTGGGCGCGTGGGCTACCGCGTGGTGCCGTCGGGCGGTGACAACGTGGTGATTGCCAACGCGGAGCTGCGCCTCCGCTCGGTCTTCCTCCCCGAACTGATCCAGTACTCGCTGTTCGTCGACGCTGGCGAGGTATGGAATCGCAGCGCGACCTCGTCCGCGCGGCCGCCGGTGCAACTGAAGGTGACGCCGGGTGTCGGCGTGCGCGTCTTCACGCCGATCGGCCCGGTGCGCATGGACATCGGCTACAACCCGTACCAGGCGCCGCAGGGGCCCGCGTTCTTCAGCGCCCAGCAGCGGCTACAGGGAGGCGCGGTGGAGCGCGCGCTGTACTGCACCAGCCCGGGGAACGAGCTCGCCGTGACGCCGGGCACGGCGCTCCCCGTGCAGGCGGCTGGGTCGTGTCCGTCGTCGTTCCAGCCGGCGCGGCGGACCACGTTCCTCAGCCGCCTGACGTTCAACTTCTCGATCGGACAGGCGTTCTAGCATGACACGCCGTCGCGCCGTCGTCCTCGCCAGTGCCGCCACGCTCTTTGCGTTAGGCGGTGTGGTGGTGGGCGGCATCGCCGCGGTGACGCAGACGGCATGGGGGCGCGAGAAGATCCGCGCGCAGGCGATGGCGTTCATCAACGGGAAGATCAAGGGGAAGATGTACATCGGGCGCATCGAGGGCTCGCTGTTCTCCAACCTCGTCGTCGACTCGTTCGCCATCCGCGAACTCAACGACTCCGTCTTCGTGGCGACGGGGCCGGTGCACATCCGCTTCGATCCGCGCGACCTCCTCGACCGGCGCATCGTCGCGTCCGACGTCCAGATCGAGCGCGCCTTCGTGCACGTCCACCAGGACTCGACGAAGGCGTGGAACTACCGGAAGATCTTCCCGTCCGGCCCCAAGGGACCGCCCAAGCCGCGCACGACGCGCAACTTCGGCGACTACATCTTCGTGAACGCGGCCAGGGCGTCGAACCTGGCGTTCTACCTCACGATGCCGTGGCACCCCGACGACTCGCTCAAGGGGGCGCGTGCCGACAGCGCGGCGCGCGTGCAGATGGCGCGCAAGGACAAGATCATCCGCCGCACGGGGAGCTACTACGAGATCCAGCGTCGGTGGACCAACGGGGCGTTGCAGCTGGGGCCGTCGCGCATCGACGATCGCGACGCGATGGGGCGGCAATTCGACGTGCGGCGCCTCGACGCCGACGAGTTCGACCCGCCCTTCAAGTTCCGCGAGGCACGCGGGAGCGTGCGCAACAAGGGCGATTCGCTGTGGGCGGACATCTCCCACTTCCGCCTTCCCGGCTCGCGCGGCACGGCCAAGGGGAAGGTCTGGTGGGGGAGCGACCTCCCCACGCGCTACGACCTGACCTTCGTCTCCGACTCGGTCTCGCTCGCCGACGTGGCGTGGGTCTATCCCACGCTCCCGACCACGGGGGGCGGGCGCATGACGCTCCACATCGGGAACGGGCGCGACCTGCATCAGCTCGAGTACGCGCTGCGCGACATGGATGTGCGCACGATGAACTCGCGGCTCCGCGGCGACATGACCTTCGGCACCGGGGCGCCAGTCCTCGTCGTGAAGGACATCGACCTGCGCGCCGACCCGATCGACTGGGTCCTCATCGAGCAGTTCACGGGGGAGCCGCTCCCGTACCCCTTCAAGGGGGAGATCACGGCGAGCGTGAAGGCGAGCGGTGGTCCCGTGACGCACTTCCAGGTGGAGCGCGGCGACTTCAGCTGGCGCGACGGCAACGTGGCCGGCGTGGTGAACAAGGGGACGGTGAAGGGAGAGCTCGACATCCTCTTCCCCGCGCTCACCAGGTTCCACGCCTTCGATGTCGCGCTCTCCACCTTCGACCTGCGCACGATCATGGCGGTCAACCCGGCCTTCCCGAAGTTCTTCGGGACGGTCTCCGGGACGGCGCGCCTCGACTCGGTCTGGACCGACTTCCGGTTCCGCAACGCCGACCTGACGCACCACTTCGAGAACGCCGAGTCGTCGCGCTTCACGGGCAACGGGCGCGTGACGATTGGGGAGAAGTTCCTCACCTACGACCTCGCCCTCGATGCCAAGCCGCTGAGTCTCACGACGGTCGCGAAGGCCTACCCCGAGGCGGAGCTGATCTACAAGGGAACGTATGCCGGGCCGCTGCGCGTGCAGGGGCAGGCGGACGACCTCGCGATCTCGACGGAGCTCAGCGGGGCGCCGGGGACCCTGGCCTTCGACGGGCGCGTCGACGCGGACTCGATCGGCGGCTACGGCTACGACGGACTCCTCCGCTTCAACAACCTCGACCTTCGCCTCCTGCTCGACACGGCGGCGGTACCGCACACGCTGCTGAACGGGACGGTGGAACTCGACGTGGCGGGCGATTCGCTTCCCACGTGGGAGGGGCCGCTCGACCTGTCGCTCGACCGCTCGCTCATCGACTCGGTGCGCGTGTACGCCGGCGCCAGGGCGCGCATGCGCTTCGGCGGCGGGCGCGTGCGCATCGACACGATGCACGTGGAGACGGCGCTGCTCTCCACCGCGGGGCGTGGCGGGATCGGGCTCCTTCCAGGGGTGCGCGACTCGCTGGCCTTCCTCGTGAGCGCCGATTCCCTGGGAGCGCTGCGGCAGTACCTGGTGAAGGCGGCGGCGGGCGACAGCGTCGCGACCGCGGCGGCGCTTCGCGATTCGCTGGGCGCCGAGGTGAGCGGGCGCGGGGTGCTGTCCGGGACGCTCGACACGCTCGACGTGCGGACGGCGCTCGACATCCGGCACCTGACGTACGGCACGTACGGCGCGCGCGTGGCCCGCGTCGCCGCCGACCTGCAGCACGTGGCGCTTCCCGACATGCGTGGGACGCTGCGCCTCAACGCTGACACCATTGCGGCTGGCGGAGTGGCGGTCGCCAACGCGGGGCTCGACCTCGACATCGCGGGGATGTCGCGCGTGGGGTTCAACCTCCTGGCCACGCTCTCCAACGGCCCCGTGCTGGAGACGCGCGGGGCCTTCGGGACGGCGGAGGACACGACGCGCGTGACCCTGGACGCCTTCCGGCTCGGGCTCGAGGGGCGCGAGTGGACGCTGGCGCGCAAGGCGTCGCTGTGGGCGTCGCGGGGGGCCTTCAACGCCGACACGGTGCGCCTGACGGGGAGTCGTGGCGGCGAGATCCTGCTGGCCGGCGCGGCCACCGCGGACAGCGCCGTGCGGCTCCGCTTGCAGCTGGATAGCGTCTCGATGGCCGACATGGCCAACCTGGCCCAGTCGAGTGTCCCGCTGAGCGGGTGGTTCTCGTCGCGCGTCGACGTGGCGGGGACGCGCAGCGCGCCGACGATGACGCTGGCCGGGGCGGTGACCGGGGCCAAGGTCGGGCAGGTGAACGTGGCGCGCGCCGCACTGCGCGGCGACTACGCCGACCGCCGCGTGCACTTCGGGGCCGACCTGCTGCGCAACGACTCGACGGTGGTCAGCATTCGCGGCAACGCGCCGGTGGACCTCGCGCTGGTCCCCCGCGACTCGCGCCTGCTGCGCGACACGCTGCGCGTGGCGGTGGTCTCGAACAACCTCGACATGTCGGTGGTGGAGAGCTTCCTCCCCACCATCAACAGCGCGCGCGGGCGGCTCTCTGCGGACTTCGCGCTCGCCGGGACCACGGAGCGCTCGGCGCTGCAGGGCTTCCTGCGCATCGACTCGGCGGCGGCGACGATCCCAGACCTCGGGATCAGGCTCCGCGACCTGAACGCCGACCTCTCGGCCGCGCGCGACACCGTCCGCATCCGGCGATTCTCCGTGGTGAGCGGCAACGAGGCGCGGGACTCGCTCTGGATGGGGGGGTGGTTCGCCCGCCTGAGCGAGGCGAGCGGCGAAGGGAACGTCGCCTTCGATGTCTCGTTAGGGGCCCGAGACTTCCAGGCGATCGCCAATCGCAAGGTGGCCGAGCTCTCGCTCTCCGCCGGGTTGCGCCTGAGCGGCTCGCTGGACCGGAGCCGCCTGTCGGGGAACGTGACCGTGAACAGCGGCGTGATCGTGATCCCCCCGTTCACCGGGAAGAAGCTCATCTCGCTCGACGACCCCGAGCTGTACAACGTGGTGGACACGACCGTGTTCGCCAACCGCGCGCTCCTCCCCAAGGCGCCGCCCGCCTTCGTGAACAACCTCACCGTCGACAATGTCCGCATCGCGATGGGGTCGGATGTGCGCGTGCGGTCGGAGGAAGCGGACATCAAGCTGGGCGGGGCGGTCAACGTGACGGTCGGCGCGCGCATCGGTGGCACGGCCCCGCAGCTGGCCCTGGACGGGGCGTTGCAGACCGAGCGCGGCTACTATCGCCTCGAGTTGGGCGGGCTGGTGCAACGCACCTTCACCGTCGAGGGGGGCGAGCTTCGCTTCCTGAACGAGACCGAGCTCAACCCGATCCTCAACATCAGCGCCCTGCACACGGTGCGGCAGATGTCGAGCACCTACGGCGGCCGCAACGACGTGCGCATCCGGGTGCGCGTGCAGGGAACGCTCATCCGCCCGACGCTGCGCCTCGAGAGCGCCGACTCATTGCAGCTGTCGGAATCGGACCTCATCTCCTATCTCGTCGCCGGTGTCCCGTCGTTCGGGCTGGGGGGGCAGCTGAGCGCCAACCGGTTCAGCGCGTCGTCCATCGCGCTCAGCACCATCTCGTCGTACATCTCGGCGCGCTTCTCGGGCGGCCTGTTCGACTACGTCAGCATCCAGACCACGACCGGGACCAACTCGCAGCAGCAGCAGTCGCGGCAGGGGCTCCTCAACGGCGTGCAGTTCGGCATCGGGAAGCAGCTGGGCGAGCGGACATTCCTGTCGCTCACCACGGGGCTGTGCAAGGTTGCGGCGTCGGGGGGGCAGCTGAACCCGGTCGATCTCGCGCAGTCGATCGGGATGAAGCTCGAGCAACGGCTGTCGGCCGGCTACGGCTTCTCCTTCTCGCTCGAACCGCCGCTCAACGAGTTGTTCTGCACCAGCGGAACGGACCGCAGCTTCGCGACGACGCGCCGCCAGTTCGGCTTCGACCTGTTCCGCGCCTGGCGGTGGTAGCGGTTCGACGGGCGCTCCTGATCGTCAATCCGGCATCGCGGCGTGGCGCGGCGGCCCTGGGAGCGGTGGCGCGGGCCTTTGCCCGGGCGGGGGTTGCGTGCACGGTGGCGCGCACGGAGCGAAGCGGGCACGCGG
Source organism: Gemmatimonadaceae bacterium (assembly GCA_046327755.1). GTDB lineage: Bacteria > Gemmatimonadota > Gemmatimonadetes > Gemmatimonadales > Gemmatimonadaceae > SCN-70-22. The sequence continues at coordinate 299,262 of JAXLXW010000002.1, read as the reverse complement.
AGCTGCTGGCGCGCGAGCACGCGGCGACGCACGACGCCGTCTTCACGCTGGGGGGAGACGGGACCGTCATGGAGGTCCTCCACGCGTTGATGACGAGCGATCGACCGGTGGGGATCCTTCCGGGAGGGACGGGGAATCTCGTCGCGCGTGCACTCGGAATCCCGATGTCGCCGCGGCGCGCCGTCGCCACTTTGCTGGGCGGGCGCGTGAAGACGATCGACCTCGGGCAGCTCGAGGACGGTCGCGTCTTTGCCTTCGCGGCGGGGATCGGCGTGGACGCGCAGATGGTGGCGATGGCGAGCGCGGAGTCGAAGCGGCGCTACGGTGTGGGGGCGTACGTGGCAACGGGAACACGCGCGGCGCTCGCGCTCGACACGTTCACGCTGCACGCGACCGTCGACGGCGTCTCGCACACCTTCGAGGCGACGACGGTGATGGTGGCGAATTTCGGCGCGGTGCTCGGCGGGCTCATCCACTTGGGGCCGGGTATTCGTGAAGATGACGGATTGCTCGACTTGTGCGTCTTTTCCCCAGCGAACGTGCGCACCGCGCTTCGCCTGGGATGGCGCATGCTGCGCCACGATTTCGGGACCGATCCTGCCATGCATTTTCTCCGTGGGCGCACCGTGCACCTCGAGACCGATCCCCCGCGCGTGAGCCAGGCGGACGGCGACCTTCTGCCGTGGCCGCGGTTGCACGTCACCGTGGCCCCGGGCGCGGCGCGACTCCTGGTGCCCGACGGTGCGTTAGGCGGGCGGCTCGCGTGACGCACACGGGGCAGCGCGACCGGGCGACGCCGCAGGGGGGTGCGCCGACGATTCAGGGCGCCATGTCCGGGACACCGCCGGGCGGGGCCGGGCGCGTCGAGTCGCTCGACCTCCTCCTCTCGGGGCTCGACCCGGCGGCGGCGGAACAGATCAAGGCGCTGGTGGAGCGCGGACGCCGCCATGAGGCGCGGCTGCAGCTGTTGCAGCAGATCGCGGTGTCGCTGGCCCGCACCCTCGACGAGGACGAGATCCTGGAGGAGTTGGCACGCGGGGTACGCCGCGCCGTGGATTGCGACGGTGTCGTGGTGGCGCGCGTCGACCTCGATCGGGCGCTCGTCGAGGTGGTGCACCACAGCGCGGGCGACCTGGTGGTCGCGGCGTCGCGGGTGTCGCCGCTGGGGCAGGGGGCGCTCGGCGAAGCGGCGCGCAGCGGGACGGCCGTGCATGTCTCGCCGTACGACCCGGCGCTCTCGCCGCTGGCGGCGCACGACGACGTGGTGCGTGGCGCGGGGACGGCGGCGTCGGTCCTGGCCGTCCCCGTGATGCATGGGCGCCGCTTGTTAGGCGTGGTGGCGCTGCACGATTCGCGCGAGGAGACGTTCGACGCCGACGCGCGCGAAGTGATCGGCATGCTGGCGCGGCACGCGGCGGCGGCGCTGAGCAATGCGCGCCTCTTTGCCGACAGCGAACACGAGCGACGGCAGAGCGAGGCGATGGCGGAGATTGCCCGCGCCGTGGGCGAATCGCTCAAGATGGGCGAGGTGCTGCGCCTGATCCTGCGCCACGCCGTGGCCCTGCTGGAGGGTGAGGGGGCGTGCGTGGCGCTGAAGGAGGGCGACTACCTGCACATCGTCTCCGCCATCGGGAGCACCGAGCTGCTGTCGGGCGTGCACATGCCCATCGACGGGAGCCTGAGCGGCCGCGTCCTTCGCTCGGGGCATGCGTTGGTCACCAACAACATCCAGTCCGAGGCGGACGTGCATCGTCCGACGGTGCGGTTGGTGGCGATCGAGCGCTCGGTGATCGTCCCGCTCGCGACGGCGCGCGGCACGCTGGGGGTGATTGCGGTCTACAACGGCCCCACCGACTTCACCTCCGACGATGCGCGCGTGCTGCAGCGCCTGGCCGACCAGGTGGCGGTGGCGATCGTGAATGCGCGCCTGTACGAGGAGGTGCGCGACGCGACGCGCGAGTGGCTGGCGGCCTTCGACTCGATCGGCGTCGGGATGTGCCTGGTGGACGACAAGCGGCTCATCACGCGTGCCAACGCGCGCGCGATGCAGCTGACGGCAGAGCCGACGCACGTGACCCTCATCGGTCGCCCGTTCTACGAGACGGTGCTGGGCGATGTGCCGGAGTCGGACGGCGACCCGCTGGCGCGCGCGATCGACGATGGGCAGCAGTCGCGCACGGTGTGCGAGGGGCTGAGCGGGCGATGGATGGAGATCATGGCGGTCCCGCACCCCAACGGCGGGGCGATCGTGACGTTCGACGACGTGAGCACGCAGCGGGCGGCCTGGGACCGGCATCGCCTCATCGTGGAGTCGTCGGCCGACCCGCTCTGCACGCTCGATCGCGAGGGGCGCGTGATCTTCGCCAACCCGGCGGCGCGCGCCCTGTTCGCGCGCGACGACCTCACCGGGATGCACTGGGCCGACCTGGTGCTGCACGACATGTCGGACGAGGCACGGGTGCACGTGCAGCTGGCGGCAGCCGACGAGCCGCAGCGTCACGAGTACGTCGTCGTGCGTGGGGACGGGGAGCGGCGCGTGGTGGCGGCATCGCTCGCCCCGGTGCACGAGCGGGAGGCGGTCGCGATGGTGGTCGCGTCGCTGCACGACGTCACCGACGAGCGGCGTGCCCGCGAGGCGGTGACCAGCTCGGAGGCGCGCTATCGCCAGCTGTTCGAGCACGCGTCGGACGCGGTGCTCACGCTCAACCTGGCGGGGGCCATCACCTCGGCCAACCCGGCGGCGTGCGACACCTTCGACACGCCGGGGGACCAGCTCCTCGGGCGCAACATCCATCCCTTCCTCGCCTCGGGCGACCTGGACCGGGTGACGACCTTCCTGCGCGACGCCCGCCACGGCGAGCTCCTGTCGTGGGAATGTGGTATCGTCAGGCGCAACGGCACGGCCCGGACGCTGGCCATCACCGCCACGCCGATGCGAGAAGGGCGGAGCGTGATCGGCCTCCTCCTCGTCGCGGCCGACGTGAGCGACGACCGGGCGCGCGCCGACGTGCTGCACCGCAGCGAGGCGCGCTATGCACTCCTGGTCGAGACGGCCTCGGATGCGATCTTCACCGTGGACGAGGAAGGGAACTTCACCTCCGTGAACCGCGCCTTCGAGGCGGCCACCGGCTTCGGACGCGATGCCATCAGCGGGCATCACTTCACGGAGCTCCTCGACCCGCGCGACCGCGAGTCGATCTGGGAGCTGTTCGTGGGCGTCCTGCACGGCGAGCGCGAGATGCGCGAGATCCGCTACCTCGACGCCACCGGGCGCTCCCGCTGGGGATCGTTGGTCGCCTCACCCATCGTCGAGCGCGGGCGCGTCACCGGCGTCATGGGCGTGGTGCGCGACGTGACCAACGAGAAGCGGCTGCTCGACGAGCTGCTGCGCCGCGAGCGGCACGCCTCGGTCGGGCAGCTGTTGGGTGGCGTGGTGCACGAGCTCAACAACCCGCTCTCCGCCGTCCTCGCCTTCAGCGAGCTCCTGCTCGAGGAAGGGAGCGGCGATGACGCCTCGCGCGAGGGGTTGGCGACGATTCGTCGCGAGGCGCAACGGGCCTCGCGCGTCCTGCACAACCTGCTCGACATCGCCCGGGAGCGCCCGGCACAGCCGGCCGCGGTGCAGCTGTCGGAGATCGTGCGGCGCGCGGTCGACGTGCGGCGGTATGCGCTCGGCGTGTCTGGCGTGCGGCTCGTCGAGGAGCTTCCCGACGACCTCCCGCTCACCTGGGGCGACCCGGCCCGGTTGCAGCAGGCGGTGCTGCACCTCGTCACGCGGGCCGAACAGGCCATGCGCGACTGGGGCGGGATGCGCCGCCTCACCCTGCGCCTCACGCGCGTGGCGGGCGCGCTCGTCCTCGTGGTCGAGGACACCGGCCCCGGGATCGCGGCCGCCGACCTGGAGCGCCTGTTCTCGCCGCGCGTCACGATGCGCGAGGGGCGCGACGGGGCGGAACTCGCCGGGCTCGGACTCGCCGTCGCCGAGGGGATCATCCGGGAGCACGGTGGGCGCATTCACGTCGACTCCACCCCGGGGAACGGCGCCACCTTCGTCGTGGAGCTCCCGATCACCGCGGTGCCCGATGCCGAGGCGCCGGTGCCCGCCCCGCCCGACGCCGAGCCGGACGGGGCACAGCTGCATGTCCTGGTCGTCGATGACGAACCGTCCATCCGTGCCGCACTCGAGCGGATGCTGGGTGTCCTGGGGCATCGCGTCACGCTCGCGGCGGACGGGGAGGAGGCGCGCCGGGCCATGGACGCGGCGACCTTCGACCGCATCGTCCTCGATGTCCGCATGCCGCGGTTAGGGGGCGAGGCCTTCTTCGGCGAGCTGCAGGCGCACTTCCCGGCCATGATCCCGCGCACCATCGTGCTGACCGGCGACCTCGAGAGCGAGGCCGCCGAGCGGATGGCGCGCGAGTCCGGCGGGGCGACGCTCCACAAGCCGTTCACCCTCGACGACGTGCGGCGCGCGCTCTCGGCCCGGCACGCTGCAAAACGTTAGGGTCATGGGCGACCTGCTGATCGTCGACGACGAGCCACTGCTCGCCGACAGCTATGCCCGCTTCCTGTCGAAGGTGGGGCACACCGTGCGCGTGGCCCGCAGCGGCGAGGAGGCGCTCGCCGCGTGGCGCGAGCGACGCCCCGACGTGACGCTGCTCGACTTGCGCCTCCCCGACATGACGGGCTTCGACGTCTACGCGCGCGTGCGCGAGCAGGGACCCGTCGTGATCATGGTGTCGGGACATGCCGACGTCCCGCTGGCCGTGCGCGCCGTGCAGGAAGGAGTCGAGAACTTCCTCACCAAGCCGGTGGAGCTCCCGCACCTCGGCGTCGCCGTCGAGCGCGCGCTGGAGAAGGTGCGCCTGCGCCAGCTGTCGCGCTACCTCACCGAGCGCCGCACCAGCGGGGGGAGCGTGGCCATCGGCAGCTCGCCACGCATGCACGAGCTCGCGGCGCAGGTCGAGCTGCTGGCCGCCTCGGAGCGCACCACCGTCCTCTTGTTAGGCGAGAGCGGGACGGGGAAGGGACGGGTGGCCGAGATGATCCACGCCCACTCGCCGCGGGCCCACGCCCCGCTGGTGGAGGTCAACTGCGCCGCGCACGCGGCCGAGGCGCTGGACGCGGAGCTCTTCGGCATCGACGACCTGGCGGGTGACCGCGCGCGTCCGGGGTTGCTGGAAGTCGCGGCGGGGGGCTCGCTCTTCGTCGACGAAATCGGGGCGCTCCCTCCACCGCTGCAGTCCAAGTTGCTGCGCGTCCTGGAGGGAAAGGGGTTCCGGCGCGCTGGCGGCATGCGCGAACTCACCGTCGACGTTCGCATCATCGCCGCGACCAACAAGGACCTCGTGCAGGAAGTCAACGCGGGGAATTTCCGCGAAGACCTCTACTACAAGCTGAGCGTCATGCCGCTCACGCTCCCGCCGCTGCGCGCACGCGCACGCGAGGACCTCGTCGAGTTGATTGGCCGCCTGATGGACGAACTGGCGCCTCACCTCCCCGCGGCGCCGCGCGAGGTGAGTGAAGGCGCGCTCGATGCCCTCCTGCGCTACGCGTGGCCCGGCAACATCCGCGAGTTGCGCAACGTGCTGGAGCGCGGCATGATCGTCGGGCGTGGCGAGCAGGCGCTCGAGCTGTCGTCGCTTCCGTCAGAGGTGCGCGGCGCGTTCCCGGGGGCCACCGCGGCCGACCGCCTCGAGGGCAAGACGCTGGCCGATGTCGAGCGCGAGCACGTCGTGCGCACGTTGCGCCTGCACGATGGCAACCGCACGCACGCGGCGCGCGAACTTGGCATCTCGCGCGCCACGCTGATCAAGAAGATCAAGGAATACGGACTCCCCGACGCCTAGCGCGTCGCGCCCCAAACGGGAACAGCCATGACCACGCAGCAGCACGAACGCGATGCGATGATCTGCCGCGCCTGCGGAAACGAGGAGCGCGCGTCGGAAGGATATCCCTGCAGCGACTGCGGGACCTTCCTCTGCGTCATCTGCAACATGAAGGGCGTGACGCGGTGCAAGGCGTGCGACGCCAAGGCGCCGCCAGCGCCGCCCGCCGCGCCCGCCCCCTAGGAGACCAGCGCCCCTGGGGCCGCGGGGGCGACGAACTGCGGCGGCGCGGAGCGCACCATCAGCCCCACCGACGTGTACGCCTGGTCATCCAGGTCGATACGCATCGTGTAGCTCCCGGCCTCGTCGAGCGGGAGGTCGATCGACGCGATGATGGGGAAGTCCATCTCGTGGGCCGCGGGCGGCACGCCTTCCACGTCGATCTGCCCATCGGACGACCAGAGTTCGGTGCCGTGCGGGTTGATCCAGCGAAGTCCCACGCGATGCGTGCCGACGTCCTGCGTCCCGCCTTTCAGTCGCACGACGAGATGCGCCCGCGGGTGCACGGCCGGAAGTCCACCGACTTGGACGGCATCAAAGACGCCGAGGATGTTGAGCTTCCCTTCCTGGGAGATGTTCGCCGCATCGGCGAAAAGCGCGAAGGAGACATGCATCCCGAATCTTACGCGCGCCGTCTACCTTTGGGCATGGCTGTCAGTGCTTCCGGAATCGTCGCCGCGCCCGATGCCCTGCCGCAGGCGGGGGAGTCGCGCTGGCTGACCGACCTGCTCCTCCTCCTGATGGCCACGATCTGGGGGATCAACTTCTCGGTCCTCAAGTACGGCACCCAGTTCATCGCCCCGCTCGCGTTCAACGGCACGCGCATCCCGATTGCGGCCGTCACGCAGCTCGGGATTGCCGGGGCCATGCGGCTCGAGCGCGTGCCACGCCCCCTCATCGGGAAGCTCATCGCACTCGGGATGCTGGGGAACGGCGTCTACCAGACGCTCTTCATCCTGGGTGTCGTACGGGCGCGCGTGGCGACCGCCGCGCTCATCGTCGCCTCGACGCCGGCATTCGTCGCCATCCTCGGGCGCCTCCTTGAGACCGAGACGCTTTCGCGACGGCAGTGGACCGGGATCGCGTTGCAGATCGTCGGATGCTCGACCGTCGTGCTGGGGTCGACGCGTGGCGGCACGGGGAACGACACCCCGCTGGGCGCCGCCCTCCTCGTGGCCGCGTCGCTCAGCTGGGCTGCGTACTCCGTCGCCCTCCGCCGCATCGCCACACAGGTGCACACGCTGCAGATCGGCGGCTACACCATGGTGGGCGGGGCGCTGATCTCGAGCGTCGTGGCCATCCCCGCGATCGTCAGCACGCAGTGGCTGGCGCTCCCCGTCGGGGTGTATCTCGCGCTGCTCTACTCGGCCATCCTCGCCATGGTGCTCGCGTACCTGTTCTGGTACCGCGGGCTGCGCGTCCTGGGCCCGACGCGGACCGCCGTCTACTCGAACTTGCAGCCGATCATCGCCGCGATCGTTGCGTTCCTCGCCTTTCGCGAGGTGCCGACCGTGCCGCAGCTTTTCGGAGCCGTCTGCGTCATCTCCGGCCTTCTCCTGACCCGCCGCTAGGGTCCTCGTTCTCCGGTCTCTCGTCTTCTCGTCTTCTGATTCATGAGGCTCGTCCTCTTCGATATCGACGGTACGATTCTCTCCACCGAAGGGGCCGGGCGCCGTGCGATGGAAGCGGCGCTGGTCTCCGCGTTCGGAACGCCGGGGGCGTCGACGTACCGCTATGACGGGAAGACCGACCGGCAGATCGTGCGCGAGCTGATGCGCGAGGCGGGGATGGACGATGCCGCAATCGACGCGCGGCTTCCCGGCATCCTCGACGACTACCTGGCGCGGCTCGATCGCGAGCTGGTGAGCGGCGCGCTGCGCATGGTGCTTTACGAGGGTGTGCTGGAGCTGCTCGACGCACTCGAACGCCGGTCGGATCGGGTGCTGGGGTTGCTCACCGGGAACCTGCTCGGCGGGGCGGAGCGCAAGCTGCGCGCGGTGGGCATCGACCCGCAGCGATTTCGCATCGGAGCGTTTGGCTCCGATCACGAGCATCGACCGGCGCTCCCCGCCATTGCGCTGGAGCGGTGGCGCGCGACGTCGGACGGCGACCACCGTGGCGATCGCCTCGTCATCATTGGCGATACGCCGGCCGACATCGATTGCGGGCGCGGCGTGGGTGCGCGCGCGATCGCCGTGGCCACGGGACACTACTCCGTCGACGCGCTGGCGGCGCATGCCCCCGCCGCCGTCTTCGCCGACCTGCGCGACACCGAGGCGGTGATGCGCGCGATCGACGCCGACTGACCGGGGACGCGAGGCGACGCCATGCGTGAAGTCGAGCTCAAGGCGGTGGTGCCTGACGAGGAGGCCGCGCGGCGACGGTTGCTGGCCGCCGGCGCCATCGCCGTGTTTGAAGGGGCACTGATCGACCGCCGCTACGACACCGCCGATCGATCGCTCACGCAGCGCGACCTCGTGCTGCGATTGCGTGTGCAGCAGACGGCGGCGTCGGTGCGCGGAGTGCTCGAGTTCAAGGGGGCGGCCTCCATCGTCGATGGCTACAAGGTGCGGGAGGAGGTCGGGACATCCGTCGACGATCCCGCCGTGCTGGCGTCGATCCTCGAGGCGTTAGGCTACCGCGTCACGCGCGAGGTCGACCGCGAGGTGGCCGTCTTCTCGGTGGCCGGCGCCACGGTGCGCCTGGAACGCTATCCGCGCATGGACGTGCTCGTCGAAGTCGAAGGCGCCCCGGAGGCGATCGAGCGTGCGATCGCGATCCTCGGCATTCCGCGTGAGGCGTATACCGCGGAGCCGCTGGTGGCCTTCGTCGCGCGATACGAGGCGCGCACCGGGGCGCGTGGCGCAATCTGCCAGCGCGAGTTGGCGGATGACTTCCGGTATCGGGTGGACGATGCCTGACCCCGGAGGGCGCCTGGCGTTTCGCGCCACCTCGTCGGGGCGCTGGAGCGGGCACGATGTCGTGGGCGTCGTGACGCTCTTCCTCGAGCGCGATGAGGTCGCCGTGCGCCACGAGTCGAGCGGCGAGGAGTGGGCCGTTCCCATGCAGGCGCTCCGTGGCGCGAGCTGGCGCGCTGGCGCGCTCGCGTTGCATCTGACGGACGATGTCCTGCACCTCTCGGCGGGCGAGGGGCTCGACCGCGCCTGGCACGCGCTCTCGTTGCGCGCCTGCGCGCTCCCTGAGGTCGCGCGCACCTTGCGGGCGTTCGCGCGAGGCGGCACCGGCGCGAGCCGGCACGCCGCGGCCCGCGAGCGGTTCTTCGCCCCGCTCCTGCAGGCGCGGCGTCGCCTGGAAGGGGAGGAACCGGTGGAGTGGCGCGTGGCCAGCTTCGACGCCGTGGCGCTCGCCGATCGCGTGCGCGCCACGCTCGCCGCGCTCGCACTCGAACGGCACGCCGATCGCCCTGCCCATCGTCGTGCGCTCGAGGCGGCGCTCCTGGATGCGTGCGACCCGCTGCTCGCAAAGCTGGAACGCGTGCAGGCCGCCGCCCGAACGGTCCACGAGGCGGAGGACGCCGTGCGCTTCGTGGCGTGGCGCGGTTGGGCGGGAGAGGTCCGTGAGCTCTTCGCGCATGCGGATCGCGCCTGGCGGGAGGTCTCCGACGCGCTGGAAGGGATCGATCGCGGTATCCCCCCGACAGCTTTTCGATGATCGGTCGGGGAATCCCTCTCGGCAAAGGTCCATCACGTTTGCAGTATTTCGCGCCATGGTGGTAGGCCTCGGTATGGACCTCATCGACGTGGAACGGGTGGCGCGCATGATCGAGCGGGATGGACAGCGTGTCACCAGTCGCCTCCTGACCGAGGGGGAGTGGGCGTATTGCTCCCGGATGGCCTCGGTGGCCGAGCACGTCGCTGGGCGCCTGGCCGCCAAGGAGGCGGCCTTCAAGGCGCTTTCGGGGAGCGACGATGCCCGCGCGATCGGCTGGCGCGAGCTCGAGGTGGTCCACGACGATCACCGGCGCCCGTCGCTGCGGCTCCACGGCCGTGCTGCCGCCCGTGCCGAGGCGCTGGGTATCACCCGCACCCACCTGACGATCTCCCATTCCCGCCAGTCGGCGGGGGCCGTCGTCATACTCGAGCGCGACGTCTAGCCGATGCGAGGTTGTGCCGATAGTTTTACTCGGAATACGATTGAGAATCATTCTCAACTGACTGAGACTTCATCCGATCCCGGCCCGGCGAGTCGATCCGCCCCCGTGGTGCCTCTCCATTCCTCATTCCGGCGTCCGTCCGGTTCGCGTCTCCCGCGAGCCGCAACGAGCCGCCGATCCTGCGACACCGTGCTGAGCCTCTCCTCTGTCTCTGGTATTCGTCGTTTGGCGGCGTTGACCGCCACGCTGTTCGGACTGCTGGCCGCGACTCGGTCGCCCGCGGAGGCGCAGGAGCGCCCGGCGAAGCGCCTCGCCAGCATCGTGGGCGTCGCGGTCGAGGAGTACGCCAAGGCGATCGACGCCAACGGGCGCCTGATCTCCGGCCTCGAGTACGACGAAGCGGTGTCGTTCCTGGCCGATGCGCGCGAAGTCGCGCAGCGCCTGAGCGGCGACAAGGTCGCGCTGACGCAGGCGCTGCTCGATTCCCTCGCGGCGACGGTCAAGGCCAAGCGGCCCCCGGCGGAACTGGAGCCGCTGCACGCGCGCTTCAACGGGTCGTTAGGGTCGGATGGGGCGCTGGATCTTCCGAGCGGGGCACTCGATCTCGCGGCAGGACGCGCGATCTACGAACAACACTGTGCGGAGTGCCACGGCCTGTCGGGGAAGGGCGACGGGGCGCGCGCGGCCGGGATGACGCCGCCGCCTCCCGCGCTGAGCGACGCGAAGGTGATGTACGACGTCTCGCCGGCCCTGATGTTCCGCATCTCGTCGGTAGGGATCGCCGGGACATCGATGAAGGGGTGGGCCTCGGACCTCACCACCGACCAGCGTTGGAACGTCATCGCCTACATCAACTCGATGCGTGCCCCGCACACCAGCGCCCCGGGCGAGGGGATCTACGCCCAGCGCTGCGCGGGTTGCCACGGTGTGGCGGGTGGTGGTGATGGCCCGCTGGTGGCTGCGCTGAGCAAGATCCCGGTCGACCTGAACTCCTTCGCCTGGCAGGCGGAGCGGAGCGACGCGCAGATCGTGGACGCGGTGCGTGCGGGCGTGCGGGGGACGGCCATGCCACCGACGCGCGACCTGGACGAGGCGGAGTACGCGCAGCTCGTGGCGCATGTCCGCTCGCTGTCGCTGCGCAACCAGCCGACGCAGGTGGCACAGGCCGGCGATTCGCTCGACGGCACCACCGTCGCGCGCAAGGTGATGGCGATCCTCGACGAGGCGCTGACGGCGGCCCGCGGAGGTCGGCGCGCCGAGGCCGGCGACCTGGCCTTCGACGCGTACATCGCGTTCGAGCCGCTGGAGACGCCGGCCCGCGCGCGCAATCCCGGGTTAGTGGCGACCATGGAGCGTCACTTCGCCGACTTCAAGGGCGCGGTGAAGGCCAGCGACGCACGCTCCGCCGAACGCGCCCGTGACGCCATCGCGGCGGGGATGCCCGAGATCGTGGAGATGACGAAGCCGGCGGTCGGCTTCTGGGGGGCCTTCCTCCAGTCGTTCCTGATCATCCTGCGCGAAGGGTTCGAGGCGATCCTCGTGATCGGCGCCGTGGTCGCGTTCCTCATCAAGACGGGGAATCGCAAGCGGCTGCGCGACATCTGGGTCGGCGTCGGGGCCGCGCTGGCCGCGAGCGCGGTGACGGCGGTCGTGCTGGCCACGGTGCTCAAGGCGCTCCCCGCGACGCGCGAGATCATCGAGGGGGCGACGATGCTCATCGCCGTCGCGGTCCTCTTCTCGGTGTCGTACTGGCTCGTCTCGAAGGTCGAGGCGGCGCGGTGGAACGCCTTCATCCGCGACAAGGTCAACACGGCGCTGAGCCACGGCGGCTCGTCGGCGCTGACGGCGGTGGCCTTCCTCGCCGTGTATCGCGAGGGGGCGGAGACCGCGCTCTTCCTCCAGGCGCTGTTCAGCGACGGCGCGGCGCTCCCGCTCTCGCTCGGCATCGCCGTGGGGTTCGTGGTGCTGGCCGTGATCTTCACGCTCTTCCATCGCTACGGGGTGAAGATCCCGCTGCGCCCGTTCTTCGCCGTCACGAGCGGACTCCTCTACTACATGGCGTTCGTCTTCATGGGGAAGGGGATCCGTGAGCTGCAAGAGGGGAACCTGGTCCCGATCACGATCCTCCCCGGGTGGCCGTCGGTGGAGTCGATGGGGATCTTCCCGAGCGTGCAGACGTTGCTGGGACAGTTCGTGCTGGTGGCGCTCTTCACCTTCGCGCTGGCCAGGACCTTCTGGCCGCGCCGCTCGGTGGCGCTCCCCACCATCCCGCCGTCGATTCGTCCGGTCGCCGAGCCGATCGAGGACCGGGTGAGTGCGCTCGAGCGCAAGGTGGAGTCGATCGAGCAGGCGGTGTCGCAGGATCCCTCGCTCCCGTGAGTCGTGCGGGGCTCACACGACCACCAATGCACGACGCCCGCGGCGAGATGCCGCGGGCGTTTGCGTGTCGGGCCGGGAGGTGCGTGGCTCGCTAGGCGGTCGCGGAGTGAATGCCGGGGCGCCCGGGGCCGGTGTTCGACCGCATCGCCATGACCCCGGCGCCGATCGCACAGATCGTGAGCCCGATGACCTGCGCCACCGTGAGCGGGCCGAAGTAGCGGTCGTCCTTGGCGCGGAAGAACTCCACGATGAAGCGCTCCAATCCCGCCAGGACGCAGTAGAGGCCGAACAGCCACCCTTCGGCGTGCTTGTGGTTCCGGAAGCGCCAGATCACGAGGAACATCACCAGCGCCATCGAGACTTCGTAGATCTGCGTGGGATGCACGGCCAGCACCGTGTCCTGCGTTGCGCCTGGCGGGATGGGCGTGCCGAACATCCGGTTCATGATCCCGGCGGTGCTCGGCGGGGCGCCTTCGGGGAAGGCGACCGCGAAGCGCGAATCCCACGGGCGCCCGTAGTCGTCACCCACCGCCCAGCACCCTGAACGGCCCACCGCGTACGCGCCCGCGATGGCCGGGCCGGCCACATCGGCGAAGCGCGCGAAGGAGAGTTTCTTGCTCGTGATGTAGCCGTAGCAGAGGATCACCCCGCCGATCAGCCCGCCCCAGAAGACAAAGCCGGCGCGCGTGAAGAAGTCGTGCCAGTCGTGTGTGATGACCAGGATGTAGTACAGCTTCCCGCCAAGGAGCATCCCCATCACCGAGGCGAAGACCAGGTCGGGGATCGCCGCAGCTTCGGCGTCGTGTCCGCGCCGCGTGAGTTCGCGCTGCGTGATGATCTGGGCGATCACGAACGCCATCAGCACGGCAATGCCGAAACCGGTGAGGTTCAGCGGGCCGAGCTTGATCTCCCAGGGGTGATGAATGATGTGGTCCATGTCGCGTACGGAGGGGCGAGCGTGAGGCGCGAGGGTGAGGCGCGAGGCGTGTCAGCCGACGAGCCCGGGGATGGGCATCGAGGCGTGGGCGTTGAGCGTCCAGTCGCTGGTGGTACCCCGCTCCGCGTGAAAGAGCGCGGCGCGGGCGATCATCGCGGCATTATCGGTGGCGAGGCGCGTGGATGGAGCGAAGACGCTCGCCCCGATGTCGCCAAGCCGCCGTTGCATCGCGGCGACGAGTGCACGATTGCAGGCGACCCCGCCGCCAAGGACGACGCGTGTGCGACCATGAGCCCGCGCCGCACGATACGTCTTCTCCACGAGGGTGTCTACCAACGCGTCCTGGAAGGCGCGGGCGATGTGCGGGGCGTCGGCGGCAAGGTCGTGCGCGTCGCGCACCGCGTGCAGCACGGCGGTCTTGAGTCCGCTGAACGAGACGTCGTAGTAGTCGGCGTCGCCCGGCTGCTGGTCGCGCCGGAGCATGGGGCGCGAGAATCGGAGGCGCGACGGGTCGCCGGACGCGGCGAGCGCCTCGACGTGCCGCCCCCCGGGATACGGGAGCCCGAGGAGCTTGGCGACCTTGTCGAAGGCCTCGCCGGCGGCGTCGTCGCGCGTGGCGCCGAGGATGCGATACGCACCCCATGCGGCCACGTCGAGCAGCAGCGTGTGGCCGCCGGAGACGAGGAGTGCGGTGAAGGGTGGGACCGCCTCGGGCGACTCGAGCGACGTCGCAAAGAGGTGTCCCTCCATGTGGTGCACTCCTAACAGTTTCTTGCCGGCACCGAGGGCGAGCCCCTTGGCGTAGCTCACCCCGACAAGGAGGGCACCCACCAGCCCGGGGGCGTTGGTCACGGCGATGGCGTCGACGTCGGCGAGCGCGCACGAGGCCTCGCGCAGCGCCTGCTGCACGACCGGGACGACGGCCGTGAGGTGGGCGCGCGACGCGATCTCGGGGACGACGCCACCAAAGACGCGATGCACGTCCTGTGACAGGATGACGAGCGATTGCAGCTGCACCCGCTCGCCGGTGCCCTCCACGACGCTGGCGGAGGTTTCGTCGCAGGAGGTCTCGAGCGCGAGGATGCGCATCAGCGGCGCTCCCGCGCCCGAGCGCGCGCGTGGCTCACGGGCCGCTCGTCTCCTCGACGCCGAGCAGTTGCGCGACGACGGCGCGATTGGCGGGCGAGTCCCAGTCGTCGGCGCCAAGACTCAACTTGCGAATGCGTCCATCGCGCCCGATGAGGAACGTGGCCGGTATCCCTTGCGTCTGGAACAGCGCCTCGATCTTCCCGGTCCCCTCGTGCAGGATCTCGAAGGTGAGCTTGCGCTCGGAGACGAAGTCGAGGACGCGCTGCTCGTAGCCAGGGTCGTCCACCGCGACGGCGACGACCTTGAGCCCCTTGTCGCGATAGCGGTCGTACAGGCGCTGGATGCTCGGCATCTCGATGACGCACGGGCCGCACCAGGTGGCCCACAGGTTCACGAGGAGCACCTCGCCCCTGTAGTCGGCGAGCGTCTTGGTGCGGGCGGTGCCATCGAGCGTGGCGGCCTGGAAGTTGGGCGCCTTGGCCCCCACGCGCACGGCTTCGATGTTCCCGGCGCCTGACGAGGCGGCATAGACAAGCCCCGCGCCGAGGAGCGCGACGATGCCGCCCACGACCTGCCACTGGCGCGTGGCGCTCACACCGTCTCCGTGCACAGCGCGCGCAGCGCGCCGATCTCCGCGACCGGATCCTTCGCGGCGAAGATCGCGTTGCCGGCGACAAAGGTGTCGGCACCCGCGCGCCAGCAGGCGGCGATCGTCTCGCGCGCGACACCACCGTCGACCTCGATCATGGCGCCGCGATTGCCGGCGTCGTCCAGGAGCGTGCGCGCCTGGCGGATCTTGTCGAGCGAGCGCGGGATGAACTTCTGCCCGCCGTATCCCGGGTTCACCGACATGATGAGGATCATGTCGACGTCCGCGGCGACGTCGACGAGCGTGGCAACCGGCGTGGACGGGTTGATGGTCACCCCGGCCTTGCACCCCAACTCGCGAATGCGCGCGATCTGGCGATGGAGGTGCGGGGCGGTCTCCTGGTGGATGGTGATGATGTCGGCGCCTGCCTTGGCGAACGAGTCGAAGTACTTCTCGGGTTCGACCACCATCAGGTGGGCGTCGAGCGTCATCGTCGTCAGGCGGCGGCAGGTCTCGATGACCTTGGCGCCGTAGGTGAGGTTGGGGACGAAACAGCCGTCCATCACGTCGATGTGGATCCAGTCGGCGCCGCCGGCTTCGCACATGGCGATCTCGTCGCCCAGCTTGGCGAAGTCGGCGCTGAGGATGGAGGGAGCGATGCGGACGTTCATGGCGACCCTGCGACGCGAAGCGTGATGGTGGTGCCGGCGGCGATGGCCGACCCGGCGGCGGGGGACTGTCCGACCACCGTTCCCCGAGGGAGGGTCGATGTCGGATCGTACTCGGCCGGCGCGGCGACGAGGCCGAGTTGAGCGATGAAGGCGGCGGCGGACTCGAGGTCGCGCCCTACCACGTCGGGCATGGTGAGTTGCGAGGGGCCGGCACTGACGACGAGATCGACGCGCGTGGCTGTCGGGACGACCTGTCCCTCGGCGGGCTTGGAGTCCACGACCAGGCCGCGCGCCGAGTCGGAGGGTTGCTCCTGCACCTGCCCCAGCTGCAACCCGGCCTTGCGCAGCGCCGCCTCGGCGTCGCCGCGGGTGAGGCCGATGAGCGAGGGAATGGTCGAGCGCTGCTGGCCGGCGCTGACGTCGAGCGTGACCGAGGTGCCCGGTGCGACGGTCGTGCCGGCGGCCGGATTCTGCGCCAGGACGGTGGACTTGGGGGCGTCGGCGGAGAACCGTTCCTCGCCTAACCTCACCTTGAGCCCGAGCCCGGTGAGCCGGCGCTGCGCGTCGCCCTGTGTCAGCCCAACGACACCCGGGATCGTGATGTCGCCGGCGACGACATCGTCGGGGAGGATGACGAAGGCGACGAGGAGGTAGGCGCCGAGGAACCCGGTGAGGGCGACGGCCACGTGGAGCAGGACGGCGCGCAGGCGCTGTGGCGTGGGCATGCGGCGCTCCTCGTCAGGAACGCCGGCGCAGGCGCGCGGCGAAGGCGCCATCGGCGCCGTGCCGCTGCGGGAGGACGCGCAGCATCCCGTCGTCGAGCGTCGACGGCGGGACCGTGCCGGCGGCGGGCGGTTCGAGCGTGAACTCCGCGTGCTCGGCGAGGAAGCTCGTCACCTGCGCCTCGTTCTCTTCCGGTTCGAGCGAACAGGTGCTGTAGACGAGGAGCCCGCCCGGCCGCACCAGCGCGGCCGCGGCGCGCAGGATGGCGCGCTGCGCGGCGGCGCTCACCGCGAGGTCGGAGACCTTGAGGCGCCAGCGGGCATCGGGGTGGCGACGGAACGTCCCCGTCCCGGTGCACGGCGCGTCCACGAGGACGGCGTCGGCCGGTGAGAGCGCGTTGTCCCTGGCGTCGGTCGCCACGAGGGTGATGTTGCGGACGTCGAGGCGCTGGAGATTCTGCTGCATGCGCTCGAGCCGCGCCGGCGATCGGTCGCAGGCGATGACGTGCGCCGCGGTGCGTGCGAGTTCGAGCGACTTCCCGCCTGGCGCCGCGCACAGGTCGATGACGGTTGCACCTGGCGGGATGGCGGCATAGCGCGTGACGAGCGTCGCCGCCGGGTCCTGGACGAAGAAGAGTCCCTGGCGGAACGCTCCCACCTCGGCGAGGGCGACGTGTCCCGTCACCGCGAGCCCGTCGTCCACGAGCGGGGCATCCTCCACCGGGACCCCGGACGCTTCGAGCGTCGCTTCCAGCTGCTCGCGCACGATCCCCCACGGACGCAGCACCATCGGGGCCTCGACGTTGTTGAGCGCGAGCAGCTGCCGCACCTCGTCCATACCCCAGCGCTGCACCCAGCGTGCGACGAGCCAGTGCGGGTGCGACCCCTCGAGCGCCAGCTGTTCGACCGGGTCGCCGCGGCCGGTTGCGGCTGACGGCTGGACGTCGCGTTCGCGGTCGGTGCGGCGCAGCACCGCGTTGGCGAGCTTGCTGGCGCCGATGCCGTGGCGGCGCTTGGCCAGCTCCACGCTCTGGGCGATCGCCGCGTACGGCGGGACGGAGCCCATGTGCAGGAGCTGATAGACACCGAGGCGCAGGATGTCCGTGAGGTCGGCATCGAGGCGCGCCAGGCCTCCGCGGACCCGCTCGGAGAGGGCGGCGTCCAGGTGCGCGCGCCGGCGCAACGTCCCGTACACCAGCTCCTGCACCCACCGGCGATCGCGCGCGTCCAGTGCACCGGCGCGTCGCTCGAAGGCGACGTCGAGCAGGTCGCCTCCGCGCAGGTCCGCCATGATCTCGGCGGCAGCGGTGCGTGCGTCCGTTACCCCGCCCCGAACCAGCGTCGAGCCGGGGGCACGCGATCCATCGGTGGGAATCATGCCCACAAGATAGCGGCGACGGCCGTGACTCGGGGGTCAGCGATCGCCCTTGGCTCCGCAGGATTCGCGGACGACGAGCTCGCAGGGAATGCGGACGTCGCGCGGCGGGAGGTCGCGCTGTGCGATGCGTGTGAGCATGACGCCCAGCGCCACTTCGCCGATGTGCCGCGTGGGCTGGCGCAGGGTGGTGAGCGGGATCGGGAGGAGCGAGGCGTACTCCACGTCGTCGATGCCCACCAGGCGCACGTCGCGCGGGACGGCGTGCCCCAGGCGACGCAGCGCATGCATCAGCCGCCCCGCGGTGCGGTCATTGGCACAGACGATTCCGTCTGGCTGTTGTCGCATCAGGTCGGCCACGGCGGCCTCGTCATCCGGGTCGAGGCGTCGCACGAGGTCATGATCGACCAGGGCGTGGCGGCTGTACAGCGCTTCCCGGTACCCGGCCTCGCGTGCATCGACGGTTGCTGCGGCATTGGGGAGCGCCACGAACGCCAGCCGTCGGCACCCCAGCTTGAGCAGGTGATCGGCGACGACGAAGCCCGCCGTTCGGTTGTCGATGCCGACGACGTCGTGCCGCCCCGGGTTCGGGAAGGGGGTGAGCGGGCGATCGAGGAGCACGACCGGGATGCGCGCCTCGTCGAAGGCCCGCGCGATCCGGAGGTTGACGGCGTCCTTGTCGGCGACGTGCTCGAGCGGGGCAAAGAAGAGCCCGGAGATCCCGCGTTCCAGGTAGTGCTGCGCCAGTTCCCACGCCCGCTCCGACTTGGTGAGGGCGCGGGCGTCATCGTCGCCGGCCCCGCTCCCCCAGATGAGGGCGTGCTGCCGCGCCAGGCGCGAGTCCATCATCCCCTGGCACATCGGCTCGAAGATGTCGGTGACGCCGAGGTCGGGGATGAGGAGGCCGAAGGAGAGCGAGCTGTTGGCGCTGGGGCCGCGCACATAGGTCCCCGAGCCGGCGCGCCGCTCGATGACGCCTTCGGCCTGCAGGTCGCGTAGCGCCCGACCGATCGTGATCCGCGAGTGACCGAACCGCTGGACGAGTTCGGCCTCCGACGGAAGTCGATCGCCGACGCGCCAGCGACCCGACTGGATCTCTCGGCGGAGGATCGAAAAGACCTGTGCGTGCTTGTGACTGGCCATGCGCAGCTAGTCGTCCCGTGAAGGCAGATGTGACATGACAATTCGGGACGCCGGGAGCCGAGAGCGGAGGAGCGAACGTCTCGTCCCGCATAGGGCGCGGCCGCGTAATCGGAGGAGGGTGCGTCGCACGATACCTCCAGGGACTTGTCATGGCAATACACAGAATCTGCTACATCATCAGCGTGCTCGTCGGCACGCCAGGTCAGGGCGAAATGATGCGGCAGAAGTGTTCAGGCTGTGCTGGACGATTGCAGGGGGCTGGCCGCACGATGTCCGCCAAGGCAGACGGGGGGCCGACTCGGTCGCTCGCTCAGTCGCGAACGCCGTCCCGCCCTCGCACCGCCATCATCGAGGCCTGCATCGCCGCAACGAGGCGCGGCCGCTCGCCCTCCAGGGCGAAGGCGTCGCCGCGGCAGACCACCACGGTCCTCCCCGCCTTGAGCACCTCACCGCGCACCAGAAACCGGTCTCCCGCGGCCGGGGCGAGGAGGTTCACCTTGAACTCGATGCTCATCACCCCGCTCTCGCCGTCCATGATGGTGAGCGCCGAGTATCCGCACGCCGAGTCGAGGAGGGAGGTCAGGACCCCGGCGTGAAGGAAGCCGTGCTGCTGGAGGAGGTCATTGCGCCTGGCGATGGCGATCTCGACCACGCCAGGCTCCACCCGCGCCAGTTCTGCGCCGAGCAGCGACATGAACGACTGGCGGGCGAAGGAGGCGCGGATCCGCGCGGCGGCGTCTGGGCTGGTGGACGGGGCGCGGTCTTCGGTCGAACTCACGCGTTCGCCCCGAGTACGTCGCCGACGGCGACGCCGCGTCCCTGCGCCCAGTCGAGGGTGGCCAGGCGCCGCTTCCCCGACGGGTGGACGTAGCCGATCCGCACCCCGCCACCGGTGCCACAGGCCACCAGCATCCCGCTCTCGTCGATGGCGAGGACGGTGCCCGGATCGCCGTGGGCGTCGGGCGCGACGCGCACGCCGAAGAGCTTCACGTCGAGCCCGCGCTGGACAGTGAAGGCGCCGGGGCGCGGATCGTACGCGCGCACCGTACACGCCACCGCGCGCGCATCGCGCGACCAGTCGACCTGCGCCTGCTCGCGCTCGACCTTGGGCGCGTAGGTCACCAGCGCCTCGTCCTGCACGATTTCGTTGGTGGGGCCGAGCGAGAGGAGGGTGAGCGCCTCGACGATGGCCAGCGCGCCGAGTTCCGAGAGGCGCAGCTGCAACTCGCCGTAGGTCTCGTCGTCGAGGATGGGGGTCGGGGCCTGCAGGATCACGTTCCCGGCATCCATCCGCTTGACCATCCGCATGATCGACACGCCGGACTCGGCGTCGCCCGCGAGGACCGCGGCCTGGATGGGGGCGGCGCCGCGCCAGCGCGGGAGGAGCGAGGCGTGGATGTTGAGCGTGCCTAACGGCGGCAGGTCGATCACCGACTGCGGGAGGAGGTGCCCGTAGGCGACGACGACCGAGATGTCGGGGGCCAGCGAGCGCAGCGCCGACTCGAACTCCTCCCCGCGCGGCTTCTCGGGCTGCAGCACCGGGATCCCTTCCTCCTCGGCGATGACCTTCACCGGCGAGGGGACGAGGACGGAGCGCGAGCGACCCTGTGGCTTGTCGGGCTGGGTCACGACGCCGACGACATCGTATCCCTCGCCCAGCAGGGCGCGCAGCGGGGGACAGGCGAAGTCCGGGGTGCCCCAGAACAGGACGCGCATCGCGAGCCTAGAGGCGCTCGTCGTCGTGCGCGTGATCCTCGCGCAGCTGCTTCACCACGTCCGGCGTGAGGATGCGGACGCTGTCCGGGTACTTCGACTTCTGCAGCTCCCACTTGGCCAGCGCGGCGCGGCGCTTGAGGAACGACAGGTAGTCGATGAACATCTTGCCGTGCAGGTGGTCGATCTCGTGCTGCAGGCAGCGCGCGAGCAGTCCGTCAGCCGCAATCTCGTAGTGCTGCCCGTCGCGGTCCATCGCGTGCACCACGACCTTCGTCGATCGCTCGACCTCGCCGTAGATCTCGGGGATCGACAGGCATCCTTCCTCCGCCTTGTCGCTCCCCTCCTCCTCGACGATCTCGGGGTTGATGAGGACGAACTTCTCCCCCTCGATCTCGATGACCGCCAGTCGCTCGCTGCGCCCCACCTGCGGCGCGGCGAGCCCGATCCCCTGCGCGGCATGCATCGTCTCGAACATGTCGTCGATGAGCAGCTGCAGCTCATCGGTGATCTCGGCCACCGGGGTCGTCTCGACGCGCAGGATCGAGGCGCCGAGGACCTGGATCGGGAGCAGGCTCACGCGGTGGGGGCGGTAGAGGGTTCACCAGAGAGGACGCGCGACACCTTGCCGCGCTCGACCACGACGCGCGACTCCCCGCTCTTGATGGTGATGTGATCGTCCATCGACTTCTCGGCGGAGCCGTCCTTCTGCGACTCCTTGATGTGCATCACTTCGCCCACGAGGCCGCCGGCGGTGACGATCATGTCGCCGCGCTTGAGGGCGCGCAGCCGCTCCTCATGCTCCTTCCGCTGTTTCTGCTGCGGCCGGATCATGAGGAAATAGAAGATCGCGAAGATTGCCGCGATCTGGAACATGAACGGGAGCAGCTGCGACATACCGCCGGCCGCCTGCAGCAGGAACGGCACGGGGAGGAAAAGCGCGGTCATTCTGGAGGGGTGGCGCGAGCCGTCAGGCGTTGGAGCCAGTCGCCAGCCCACGATTCGAAGCGGTGCTCGAGAATCGCGTGGCGCGCCTGGCGCATGAGGGTGAGCAGGAAATGTACATTGTGCAGCGAGAGGAGGCGCAGCCCCAGGATCTCGTCGCTCACGTAGAGGTGGCGCAGGTAGGCGCGCGTGAATCGGCGACAGGTGGCGCAGTCGCACGACGGATCGAGCGGGCGCGGGTCGGCCTTGAGGTCGTTGCGCTTGACGTTGAGCCGTCCCTCGCTGGTGAAGGCGGTCCCGTTGCGCCCCATGCGTGTCGGCGCCACGCAGTCGAAGAGGTCGACGCCGCGCCGCACCCCCTCGATGAGGTCCTCGGGGAAGCCCACGCCCATCAGGTAGCGCGGGCGATCGGCGGGGAGTTCGGGCTCGACCACGTCGAGCATGGCGTACATGTCGGGCTTGGCTTCGCCCACGGAGAGCCCCCCGATCCCGTATCCAACCCAGTCGCCCGCTGAGCGAATGGCGCGCGCCGCCTCGCGCCGCAGGTCGGCGTGGATCCCGCCCTGGACGATGGGGAAGAGCGCCTGCGGGTTCCCGTGCGGATCGCCCAGGTCGGCGCGCAGGCGGTCGAACTCCGCACGGCAACGGTCCAGCCAGCGCAGCGAGCGTTCGCTGGCATCGCGCGCGTCGGCTGCGTCCGATTGCCCTGGGATGACGTGGTCGAATTGCATGATCACGTCGGCCCCCAGGTTGCGCTCGATCTGCATCACGCGCTCGGGGGAGAAGAAGCGCTTCGAGCCGTCGATGTGCGAGCGGAACTCGGCGCCCTCCTCGGTGATGGTGCGCAGCGTCTCGAGGGAGAAGACCTGGAAGCCACCCGAGTCGGTGAGGATGGGGCCACTCCACTGCATGAAGCGGTGGAGTCCTCCCATGTCGCGCACCAGCTCGTCGCCGGGGCGGAGGTGGAGGTGATAGGCGTTGGCGAGGATCATCTGCGCGCCGGCGGCGTGCAGGTCGTCGGGGTCGAGCGCCTTCACCGTGGCCAGCGTCCCGACCGGCATGAAGATCGGCGTCTCGACCACACCGTGCGGGGTGGCGAAGCGCGCGGCGCGTGCCTGGCCGTCGGTGGCCAGGCGCTCGAAGGAAAAGCCGGGTGTGGTCACGAGCGGCCGGTCGCTAGTCGTTGGATGCAGCCGCGGTCGCGGCGGTCACGGTGACGTGTGCCTGCTCGCCCTCGCAGCGGTAGGCGATGTCCACCGGCTCGCGACGCGCCTTGGGGGCGGGGGCGAAGCGGAGTTGCGCGGCGACGGTTCCGAAGACGCCGTCGAGGAGTTCGTCCGGCGTGGCCCGCACCACCTCGGCGCGGGTGGCCTTTCCCGCGGTGTCGACGTCGACGACAAAGCGCGCACTGCCGGTATCGGGGTGCTGCGCCTTGCGCAGCGCCGGGCATTGCAGCCGCACGTACTCCGCCAGCACCGGTTGCGCCGACTGGGCGGTGTAGGTCGGATTGGCGGGGGAGGGGAGCCACGACCGCGTGGTGGTGGTCACGCAGGCGCCGGCCGCGAGCATGACGACCGCAATGCCCGCGAACGACGTGCCGCGCCGCGAGCCGGGCGAACCCTCAGAGGATGAGCATTGCATCGCCGTAGGAGTAGAAGCGGTACCCGTCGCGCACCGCGGTGCGGTACGCCTCCATCGTCAGGTCGTAGCCGGCGAAGGCGGCGACGAGCATGAGGAGCGTGGAGCGCGGAAGGTGGAAATTGGTGACGAGGTGGTCGATCGCGCGAAAGCGATACGGGGGATAGATGAAGATCTTCGTCTCTCCCTCGGCGGGATGGAAGCGTCCGTCGGCGCTTGCGTTGGACTCGAGCGTGCGCACCGTCGTCGTGCCAACGGCCCACAGCCCGGCCCCGGCGTCGCGCGCCGCGTTCAACCGGGCCGCCGTCTCCGCGCTGACGGCGTACCACTCCTCGTGCATCACGTGTGCGGCGACGTCGTCCACCTCGACCGGCTTGAACGTCCCCGCCCCGATGTGCAGCACCACGTCCGCCAGCTGCACGCCGCGCGCGACCAGCGTGTCCAGGAGCGACGGGGTGAAGTGCAGCCCCGCCGTCGGCGCGGCGACCGATCCGGCCTCGCGGGCGTAGACCGTCTGGTAGCGCTCCGCGTCGGTGACGGCGTCGCCGCGATGGATGTACGGCGGAAGCGGGATGTGCCCGTGCGCCTCGATCGCCGCGGCATCGTCCATCGGCGACTGCAGCGTCACGAGGCGGGTGCGGCGCTCGGTCACCTCGTCGATGCGCACGTCGAATCCCGGCGCGACATGGACGACGCGTCCCGGCTTCAGCTTCCCCCCGGGATGCACCATCGCCTCCCACCGGTGGTTGCCTAACGGCTTGAGGAGCATCACCTCGGCGGGGGCGCCAGAATCGCGCGTGCCCAGCAGGCGGGCGCGGATCACCTTCGTGGTATTGCGCACGAGGACGTCGCCGGCGGGGACGTACTCCGCCAGGTCGGCGAAGGTGCGATGCGCAATCGTCCCGGCGGCGCGGTCGACCACCATCAGGCGCGACGCATCGCGCCGGTCGCTGGGCGACTGGGCAATGGACGACTCCGGGAGCACGAAGTCGAAGGCAGTGGTGGGGTACGTCGGGGGGAGCATCGTCATGTGCGGTGACGCAAAATCGCCGGGTGCGGCGGCTCGTCCAAGCCCGCGCACCCGGCGATTGTCGTTCCTCCAGCGAATCGCGCCAGCCTGGCGGCCAGCCCTGCCGTCCGCCGTGTCGTCAGCCTTGCAGGAGCTTGAGCAGCGAGTCGACCGTCGACTTGGCGTCGCCGTAGAGCATGCGCGTCTTGGGCTTGAAGAAGAGCGGGTTCTCGACGCCGGCGTAGCCGGCCCCCTTGCCGCGCTTGAAGACGATGCAGCTCTCGGCGTCCCAGGCCCGGAGCACCGGCATCCCGGCGATCGGCGAGCTCGGGTCGTCCAGCGCGCTCGGGTTCACGATGTCGTTGGCCCCGATCACGAGGACGACGTCGGTCTCCGGGAAGTCCTCGTTGATCTCGTCCATCTCGAGGACGATGTCGTACGGGACATTTGCTTCGGCGAGGAGGACGTTCATGTGCCCCGGGAGGCGACCGGCCACCGGGTGGATCGCGAAGCGCACCGTCGTCCCCTGCTTGCGCAGGACTTCGACGATCTGGCGGAGCGGATGCTGCGCGTGGGCCACCGCCATTCCGTAGCCCGGGACGATGATGACCGAGCGCGCCTGCTTGAGCTGGTCCGCGACGTCCTCGGCCGAGGTGGCGATCATCTCCCCCTCGACCTTGGCGCCGCCCGCTGGCGCCGCCCCTTCGTCGGCCCCGAAGCCGCCGAGGATGACGGAGACGAACGAGCGGTTCATCGCCTTGCACATGATGTAGCTCAGGATTGCACCTGACGACCCTACCAGCGCCCCGGTGATGATGAGCAGGTCGTTGTTGAGCATGAAGCCCGCCGCCGACGCTGCCCAGCCGGAGTAGCTGTTGAGCATCGAGACGACGACCGGCATGTCGGCGCCGCCGATGGCCATCACGAGGTGGATCCCGATGACGCCGGAGATCGCCGTCATGATCAGGAGCGACTGCATCGCCTGCGGCCCATCCTGCACGAAGACCACGCCGAGCCAGAGCGAGGCGACGAGCATCGCCACGTTGAGGAGGTGGCGCCCGGGGAGGAGGAGCGGCTTGCTGCGGATGACGCCCTGCAGCTTCCCCCACGCGATGACCGACCCGGTGAAGGTGAGCGCCCCGATGAAGACGCCGAGGAAGGTCTCGACGCCGTGCACCGTCTTCTCCGCCCCTTCGAGCTGCGCCAGCGGCGCCAGGTAGCCGGAGACGCCGACGAGCACCGCGGCGGCCCCAACGAAGGAGTGCAGGATGGCGACGAGCTGCGGCATCGACGTCATCTGCACGCGGGCCGCGAGGACCGAGCCGACGCCGGCCGCGACGAGGATGGCGCCGATGAGGAGCGGCGACGTGATGATCTGCGCCTGGATCGCGACCGCGAGGACGGCGATCCCCATCCCGATCGCCCCGTACAGGTTGCCGCGCTTGGCCGTCTCGGGGTGCGAGAGCCCCTTGAGGCTCAGGATGAAGAGGACGGCTGCGCCGATGTAGGCGGTATTGAGGAGGGAGTCGCTCACCGGTGGAACATCCTCAGCATGCGCTGCGTGACGAGGAAACCGCCGGCGATGTTGATCGTGGCGAGGACGACGGCGGCGAGCCCGACGAAGGAGGCGGCAGAGCTCCCCTTCACCTGCATCATGCCACCGATGACGATGATGCCGCTGATGGCGTTGGTGACGCTCATGAGCGGGGTGTGCAGCGCCGGCGTCACGCTCCAGATGACCTGGTAGCCGATGAAGCAGGCGAGCACGAAGACGGTGAAGTGCGTGATGAACGTGGCCGGGGCCGCGACACCAATCCCGAGCAGCGCGAGACCGGCGACGAGCAGGACCCACTTGCCGGAACTCGACGGCCCGCCCGTGGGCGCGCCGTGTTCATGCCCGTAGATCGGCGCCTTCGGAGCGGCCGGCTTGGGGGCCGGCGGCGGTGCGGCGGGCGCGGGCGGCGGCCACTTCATCGCCCCCGCGTTCAGCACCGTCATCGGGCGGACGATGTCGTTCTCTTCGGAGAGCGCGAACTTCTCGGCACCCCCCATCTCCTCGAGGAGGTGGGTGATGTTCGTCGCGTACAGCGTCGACGCCTGCTGCGCCATGCGCGACGGAAGGTCGGTGTAGCCGATCACCGTCACGCCGTTCACTTCCACCGCCTGGTCGCGCTGCGTGAGTTCGCAGTTGCCACCCTGCTCCGCGGCGAGGTCCACGACGACCGATCCGCGCTTCATCGCCTTCACCATCTCGGCGGTGATCAGCGTCGGTGCCTTCTTGCCCGGGATGAGCGCGGTGGTGACGATGATGTCGACTTCCTTGGCCTGCGCCAGAAAGAGCGCCATCTCCGCCTCGATGAAGGCGGGGCTCATCTCCTTCGCGTAGCCCCCCTGGCCGCTCCCATCTTCCTCGAGGTTGATCTCGAGGAACTCGGCCCCCATCGACACCACCTGCTCCTTGGCGGCAGGGCGCGTGTCGAAGGCGCGGACGATCGCGCCGAGGGCGCGCGCCGCACCGATCGCGGCAAGCCCCGCGACGCCGGCGCCGATGATGAGGACCTTGGCGGGGTGGATCTTGCCAGCGGCCGTCGACTGTCCGCGCAGCGGGCGCTGCATGACGTTGACTGCCTCGATGATCGCGCGATACCCGGAGAGGTTCCCCATCGACGAGAGCGCGTCGACCTTCTGCGCGCGCGTCGTGCGCGGGACCTGATCCATCGCGATCGCGCTCACGCCGCGCGACGCGAGCTTCTGCACCGTCTCGCCGTTGAAGGCGGGGTACAGGTAGCTGATGATCGTTTGCGATGCCGTGAGCCGCGCGATCTCGTCGTCGGCGGGGGGGCGGATCTTGGCGATGACTTCGCTCGCCCAGACCTGGTCCGAGGGGGCGATGGTGGCACCGGCGGCGGCGTACGCGGCGTCGTCAAAGCCGGCGGCGAGGCCGGCGTCCTGCTCGACGCGCACCGCGAAGCCGAGCTTCGCCAGTTTCTTCACCGAGTCAGGGGTAGCGGCGACCCGGCGCTCGCCGGGAAACTGCTCCCTTGGGATTCCAACGTTCATGGATGTTGTGGTCGCTCGAATGGGGCGGGAAACTGGTATCCGATTTCCTGCGAGCAGCACACAAAGCTCGCCTGACGGTCCTACGCCGGACAAGAGAGAAAACGCATTGGCGCGCGAAAACGCGGCCGACGCTTGGTTGGAGCGTGCTCAGGGGGCGAGTCGCACGCCGTATTAGGACCGATCGGACCAGTCGCGCATCGCGCCGCCGCGCAACGCGAGGCGTGGCATCGTGCATGCGCCCGTCGTCAGAACAGCTCTGGCTGCGATTCGGAGGTTGTCGGCGGCGAGAAGCCGAAGTGCCGGTACGCGAGCGAGGTGGCGACGCGACCGCGTGGCGTGCGTTGCAGGAAGCCGTTCTGCACGAGGAAGGGTTCGTACACTTCCTCGATGGTCCCGGCGTCCTCGGCGACGGCGGCTGCAATCGAGCCCACGCCCACCGGTCCTCCCTCGAACTTCTCGATGATTGCGCGCAGGATGCGCGCATCCATGTCGTCGAGGCCGAACTGGTCGACATCCAGCAGCTGCAACGCGGCGTCGGCGACGTCGCGCGTGATCGCGCCGTCGGCGCGCACCTGCGCGTAGTCGCGCACGCGGCGCAGCAGGCGGTTGGCGATGCGGGGCGTCCCGCGCGAGCGGCGCGCGATCTCGTGCGCCCCTTCCGCGTCGATCTCGACGCGCAGCACCTCGGCGGTGCGGCGCACGATGTGCTCGAGGTCTTCGGCCGGGTAGTAGTTGAGGCGCTGCACGATGCCGAAGCGCGCGCGCATCGGCGGTGTGAGCATCCCCTGGCGCGTCGTGGCCCCGATGAGCGTGAAGCGCTCGATCGGCATCGTGATCGTCTGCGCCTTGGGCCCTTCGGAGAGGCGGATGTCGATGCGGTAGTCCTCCATCGCGGGATAGAGGAACTCCTCGATCACCGGGCGCAGGCGGTGGATCTCGTCGATGAAGAGGATGTCGCCCTCGCGCAGGTTGGTGAGCGTCCCCACCAGGTCGCCGGGCTTTTCCAGTGCGGGGCCCGAGGTCGTGCGGATGTTGACGCCGAGTTCGCGGGCGATGAGTTCGGCGAGCGTCGTCTTGCCGAGTCCCGGGGGGCCGAAGAAGAGCGTGTGATCGAGCGGCTCGCGGCGCGTGAGCGCGGCGTCGATGGAGATGCGCAGGCTCTCCTTGACCTTCGTCTGCCCGATGAACTCGCCCAGCCGCTGCGGGCGGAGCGAGAGTTCCACCGGTCCTTCCTCGGGGAGTTCGTCGGGAGTCGTGATTTCGCGAGGCACGGAAGGGCGGACGGGAGACGGGAGACGGGAGACGGGCGTTGGGGGCGCGCGTGGCGCTGACACGCTCGTCTGCGCGCGGATCGGCACCGGTGGACGGAGCCCGATTCGCCGCGGGGGAATATGGGCCGAATGAACGCCGAAAACAAAGATTGGAAAACTGTGACCATGCTCAGCCGTGGGCGTCGTTGTCGTGTGACCTACGTCTCCCTCCTGGTGATAGCGCTCGCGCTGGCGCTGGTCCTCGTGGCCAGCCTCGTCGCGCGCGAGCGGGAGTGGCGGGCGCGAGTAGCGGCGACCGACGAGACGGAGGCGCGCTTCCGCAACCTGGTCCAGCAGTCGTCGGACGTCACCCTGGTGCTCGATGCGGAGGGGGCCATTCGCTTCGCCTCCGCGGCGGCGGCGCACACCTTCGGGCGCGCGGCCGGTTCGCTGCTGGGGGTGACGCTGGAGTCGCTGATCCACCCTGATGACGCGAGTGCCGCGCGCCGGTTCGTGGAGACGGCGTCGGGGAGTCGCGGGCGGACGACGTCGGAGTGGCGGGTGCTCGGCGCAGCGGGGCAGTGGCTCTGGACCGAGAACACCGCGACCGACCTCACGCGCGAGCCTGCCGTGGGTGGCATCGTGGTCCATGTGCGTGACATCTCGGAACGGCGCACGCTCGAGTCGCGCCTCACGCACCAGGCGTTCCACGACTCCCTCACGCGCCTCGCCAACCGGTCGCTCTTTCTCAACCGGGTGGGGCATGCGGTGGCGCGCGCGCCGCGCCTGTCGCGCCCGTCGGCGGTGCTCTTTCTCGACCTCGACGACTTCAAGAAAGTCAACGACTCGCTCGGGCACGGCGTGGGCGACGAACTGCTCATCGCGGGGGCTGGCCGGTTGTCGACGTGCGTGCGCCCGGGCGACACGATCGCGCGGCTTGGCGGCGACGAGTTTGCGGTCCTGCTCGAGGATCTGGACGACATGGCGCACGCGGTGCAGATAGCGGAGCGCATCTCGACCGCGCTGCGCACCCCCTTTCGCATGCAGGGGCGCGACGTCTTCATCGGTGTCTCGATCGGGATCGCGGCGGTGACGGCGGAGGACAGCCCTGACGAAGTGCTGCGCAACGCCGACCTGGCGATGTACTTCGCCAAGGGGCGCGACAAGGGGCGCTGGGCGATCTATGCCCCGGAGATGCACGCGCAGGTGCTGGACCGGCTGGAGCTCGAGGCGGACTTGCGCGCCGCCGTGGCGGCGAACGACATCCGCGTCGAATACCAGCCCATCGTGCACCTGGAGAGTGGGCGCGTCTTTGGTGCGGAGGCGCTGGTGCGGTGGCATCATCCCGCGAGAGGCCCGGTGAGTCCGTCCCGCTTTGTGTCCCTGGCGGAGGAGACCGGCGTGATCGTCCCCATCGGGCGGCACGTCTTGCGCGAGGCGTGCCACCAGGCGCGCGAGTGCCGGCTGCGCACGCGCGGCGGGGAGCCGTTGCGCATGGCGGTGAACCTCTCGGCGCGGCACTTCCAGGAGGCGTCGCTCGTCGCCGACGTCGAGGCGGCGCTGGCCGAGTCGGGGCTCGAGGCGCGGGCGTTGACGCTGGAGATCACCGAGTCGGTCCTGATGCGCCGCTCGGAGCAGACGCTGGAGACGCTGCGCCGCCTCAAGGCGCTCGGGTTGTGCCTGGCGATCGACGATTTCGGCACCGGCTATTCGTCGTTGGGGTACCTGCAGCAGTTTCCCATCGACATGCTGAAGATCGACCGCACCTTCGTGGAATCGGTGGGCGGGCAGGAGCGCGATCCGGTGCTGGCGCGGGCCATCCTCGCCCTGGGGAAGGCGTTGCAGCTGGAGACCGTGGCGGAGGGGATCGAGCGCGCGGAGCAGCGCGACGGGCTGCGCGCGATGGGCTGCGCGCTGGGACAGGGCTACCTCTTTGCCCGCCCGATGGGCGGCGAGGAGCTGGCGACCTTCAGCTACCGCCCCGTGCGGACGCCGACGGTGGTGGACATGTACGCCCCCGAGGTGACCGGCGCGAGCACGCGGCGCCCTGCGATGCGGCCGGGCTGATCGTCGCAGTCGCCACGGCCGAACGGCGTGGCATTGCCCGCCACGAGCACGACCGTGCGAGAGGGCGGGACGGGCGGTTCAGGGGGTGAGGCGAGGGCGCCGATTCCCTGCAGTTCGCGGCGGCGGCGGTCGACACTTAGCGGGAGACCATGTCGCTCATCGCCCCTCGTTTCGCGCCCGGCCTACGCCTGCGTTCCGGCCCCCCCGTCGCCGCAGGCGAGCGTCCGCGTACCGTGACGGCGCCGTAGATGCGCCGTCGCGTTGGTTCCACCGCGGACACCGCGCTGATCACCGGCGCCGTCGGGGTGCACGTGGCGCTGCTCGTCACGCTGCAGCTGGTGCCCGGCACGACGTGGGCGCTGCGGCACGTCGTCCAGCTCGGGGCGAGTCTCGCGAGCTACGCGCTCCTCGCCGCCGCGGCATGGCGGGTGTCGGCCGACCACCTGGTGGATGCCCAGACGCGCTCGGCGTGGCGCCTCCTGGCGGCGGCAGCGGTGACGCAATGGGTCTTCTACGTCGCGTACGGCGTGGTCGAATACACGTCGGGCCTTCCGCCGGCACTCTCGTGGCTCGACGCCGTGTATCTCCTGTCGTACCCGTTGCTGCTGGCGGGTATCCTCCGACTGCCGCGGCGATCGCGCGCGGGCTTCCGCATGGCGACCCACTGGCTCGACGCGACCCTCGTCTTCGTGGCGGGAAGCGTGGCCATTGCCCACTTCGCCCTTCCGGACGGTGCGGTGCTCGCCAAGGCGTCCGGGCGGGAACTGGCCAACCTGCTGATCTATCCGGCGGGCGATGTCGCGCTGCTCGTGGGTGCCACGACGCTCTGGATGCGCGAGCCGGCGATGCGCCGGCACGGGACGTTCCTGCTGCTCACGCTGTCGCTGGTGGCGATGATGGGGGCGGACGTGACGTACTCGTACCTCGTGGCGCACCAGCGCTACCACATGGGAAGCTGGCTCGACGTCGCCTGGACGATCCCGGTCCTTCTCCTCGCGGCGGCGGCCCACTGGCAGCGTGTGATGGTGCGTCGCGTCGTGCCGCCCGCCGAGCCGTCGGTGCTGCCGACGCGCCCGTCCGGTCTGCCGTACGTCGCCGCCGCCTTCGTGTACGTGCTCGCCATCGGGTACCGCGTCTCGACGGGGACGACGGCACCGCGCGTCCTGGCCGCCGGCGCCGTGGTGATGACGGCGCTGGTCCTCGTGCGCCAGTGGCTCGCCCTCAACGAGAACGTGCGCCTGGTGAGCGAGGCCGCCGCCCGTGAAAGCGAGGCGCGCTTTCGCGCCCTCGTGCAGCACGCCTCCGAGATGCTCCTCATCGTCGATGGCGACTTCACGATCACCTACGCGAGCCCTGCTGCCGCGGAGGCACTGGCGACGAAGGCCGCGGAGCTGGTGGGGGTGCGCCTCCTCTCCCTGGTGGAGAAGGACGACATCCAGGCGGCGGTGCGCCTCCTGGGGCGTGCGGTGGCGGCGGGGCGCGACTCGGTGCGCGGCGAGTGGCGCCTGCAGGCGTCGGACGGACGGGTGGTGCTGGCCGAGCACGTGGCGACCTGCCTCCTCGATGAACCAGCGGTTCGCGGCATCGTCCTCAACTCGCGCGACGTCACCGAACGCTCGGAGCTGGAGCAGAAGCTCACGCACCAGGCCTTGCACGATCCGCTGACGCGGCTGGCCAACCGCACGCTCTTCCAGGACCGCCTCGACCACGCCTGCCGTCGTGCGATGCGGGAGCCGGGTTCGGTCGCGCTCCTCTTCCTCGACCTCGACGACTTCAAGCGCATCAACGACTCGCTGGGGCATGCAGCTGGCGACGCCCTGCTCGTGGAGATGAGTGCGCGCGTGGCGTCGCAGCTGCGCGCCGGTGATACCCTGGCGCGCCTCGGTGGCGACGAGTTTGCCATCCTCCTCGAGGGGGTGGAGGACGTGGAGATGCCGGCGATGGTCTCGGCCCGCGTGCTCGCTGCGCTGCGCGACTCGATCACGATTGCCGGAAAGGAAATCCACGTTGGGGTGAGTATCGGGATCGCGACTACGCGCGATGCCGCCACGCCGGCGGAGCTGATGCGAAACGCCGACCTGGCGATGTACATCGCCAAGTCGCGCGGCAAGGACGGCTGCGCGGCGTACGAGCCGCACATGTACGAGGCGATGGCGATGCGCCTGGACGTCGAGGCCGACCTGCGGCGCGCGATCGATGCGGGGGAGCTGCGGCTCGTCTTCCAGCCGGTGCTAAGGCTTCGCGACCGGCAGGTGGTCGGGGCGGAAGCGCTGGTGCGCTGGACGCACGCCGTGCGCGGCGAGATTCCGCCATCGACGTTCATCCCGATCGCCGAGGAGGCGGGGCTCATCATCCCGATCGAGCGGTGGGTGCTGCACGAGGCGTGTCGCCATGCGCGCCGCTGGTTCGACGAGGGGGGCGAGCCGATCGTCGTCGGCGTGAACATCTCGGCGCGGCACATCCACGATCCGTCGCTCCTGGCCGACGTGCGCGACGCGCTGGCGGCGAGCGACCTGCCGCCGGGGCACCTCGCCCTCGAGATCACCGAGAGCGTCCTGATGCGCGACAGCGCGGAGGTGGCGCGCGTGCTCGGCGACCTGAAGCGCCTCGGCGTGCACCTCGCGCTGGACGACTTCGGGACCGGCTATTCGTCGCTGAGCTACCTGCAGCGCTTCCCGATCGACATGCTGAAGATCGACAAGGCGTTCGTGGCGCCGATGGCCGCGGCCACCTTCGACGCGCGCCTGGTGCGGGCGATCATTGCGTTAGGCGAGAGCCTCGGGATGCTGATCGTCGCCGAGGGGATCGAGACCGAGGCGCAACGCCGCGCGCTTTGCGACCTCGGCTGCGCGGTGGGACAGGGGTTCCTCTTCTCGCATCCGCTGACCTCCGACGCCGTGCTGGCGCTGACGCGCACGCTGGGGGTGGCCACGGCGGACTGGCGGCTCGCGGCGCGAACCCCGGCGCTGCAACCCGTCGATCGTTAGGCGGGGGCCGCCACGGCGGCGGCGGGTGGCCGCTGCGCCGTGGGGGACGGGTGCCGTGCGGCGCCCCGACGACGTCCTACGCCCGCGCCGGAATCGTCGCGAGTCGCTCCGCCGCTGCCTGCAGCGTCTCGGCGCGCTTGCAGAAGGCGAAGCGGACGTAGTTGCGCGGGGCGCCCCCTGCCACGTGGAACGAAGATCCCGGAACGGTCGCGACCCCCACCTCGCGCGCCAGCCAGCGCGCGAACTCGACGTCGCCCAGCGTACTCATCGACTCGTAGCCGGCGAGGATGTAGTACGCTCCCTCCGGCGCGGTGAAGGAGAAGCCGGCGTTGCGCAGCGCGTCGCACAGGATCTCGCGCCGGGCGCGATAATCGAGCGCGAGGTGGTTGTAGTAGTCGGCGTCGAGCGCCATCCCGACCGCCGCCGCCTGCTGCAACGGCGCCGGCGCCCCGACCGTGAGGAAGTCGTGGACCTTGCGGATCGCCACCGATTCGCGCTCCGGCGCTATGGCGTATCCCAGGCGCCATCCCGTGCAGCTGAAGGTCTTGGAGAGTCCGGAGATCGTGATCGTCCGCTCCGCCATCCCCGGCCACGTCGCGAGGACGTGGTGCGAGCCAGCGTAGCGGATGTGCTCGTAGATCTCGTCGGTGATGGCCCACACATCGTTGCCGATGCACAGCTCGGCGATCAGGTCGAGTTCCTCGCGGGTGAAGACGCGCCCGGTGGGATTGTGCGGCGTGTTGACGATGATCGCCTTGGTGCGCTCGGTGAAGGCGTCGCGCAGCCGTTGCGGGTCGAAGTTCCAGCCGGGCGGCTCGAGCGGAACGAAGACCGGGCGGGCGCCGGCGAGGATCGCGTCGGGACCGTAGTTCTCGTAGAACGGGTCGAAGACGATCACCTCATCGCCTGGGTCGAGCAGGGCGAGGAAGACCGCGGCCATCGCCTCCGTGGCACCGCACGTCACCGTCACCTGCTTGTCGGGATCCACCGTGTAGTCGTACATGCGGTGGTACTTCTCGGCGATCGCCAGCCGCAACGCCGGTGCGCCCCACGTGATCGCGTACTGGTTGATGTCGCCATGGATCGCGGCGCAGGCGGCA
The DNA here is from genome assembly GCA_046327755.1 of Gemmatimonadaceae bacterium. Lineage (GTDB taxonomy): Bacteria > Gemmatimonadota > Gemmatimonadetes > Gemmatimonadales > Gemmatimonadaceae > SCN-70-22. Next base: position 264,586 of record JAXLXW010000002.1, on the reverse strand, counting down.
TCCTTCATGACCTCGGGCATCGGGAAGTCGGGGAAGCCCTGGGCGAGGTTGATCGCGCCATACTGCTGGGCGACGCGCGTCATCTCGCGGATGACCGATTCGGTGAAGGTCGCGGTGCGTGCGGCGGGCATGGGAACGTTGGGGCGGGAGACGGGAGTCGGTGATCCGGACGAGGGGGGCGCCTAACGCGCGACCCTACCGCCGTCCGACGAGCGGAAGGGCGGCACGGACAAGTTCTGCGGTGGACGGGGCGGCGCCAGTGGGGCTCATGGCATCGCGCGCGGCGCGCACCGCCTTCTCGGCGTCGGGGGCGGCGTAGCCAAGCGAGACGAGGGCGCGGATCGCGTCGGCATCGGAGGCGCCAGCCGGGCGCGCCCCGTCGGCGGGAGCCGTGGCGACCTCGTCGAGCTTGTCGGCCAGGTCGAGCACCAGCTGCTCCGCCTTCTTGCGCCCCACGCGCGGCACCTGCTGCAGCGTGGTGATGTCCTTCTCGCGAATTGCGCGAACGAGGCGCTCGGCCGACAGCGTGGAGAGCATCCCCAGCGCCAGCGACGGGCCGACCCCCTTGGCCTGGAGGAGCTTGCGGAAAACGGCGCGCTCGAAGGCGGTGGCGAATCCGTAGAGCAGCCACTCGTCCTCGCGCACGACGAGCGCCGTGTGCAACCGCACCTGCTCGCCGGCACGCGGGAGCGACTCGTACGTGCCGAGGGGGATCGCGAGGTCGTAGCCGACCCCGCCCGCGGTGAGGACTTCGGCGCGGTCGAGGTCCTTGGCGACGAGGATTCCGGTGAGGAGAGAGATCATGTGGTCGCTCGAGCGGTTCAGCGCGCGATCGCGCGCCGGATGCTACCCAGCCAACGGCGGCAGCGGAATGATACGACGCGATCGACTCAGCGGCGCGACGATCCGCTCAGCGCGGCGACGCGCGCCGTCATCAGGCAGGTGAGCGCGGCGGCGACCCCGTCGGCGGCATCGGCCGGCGTCGGCGCGGCCTTGAGTCGCAGCAGGCGCGCGACCATGAACTGCACTTGCTCCTTCGTGGCCGCCCCCGTTCCCGCGATCGCCTTCTTGATCTCCGACGGCGGGTACTCGTAGATCGCCAACCCCGCCACCTGGCCGGCGAGCAGGATCACGCCGCGCGCGTGCGACAGCGTGACGGTCGTTCGGACGTTGCGGGCGTAGAAGACGTGTTCGACCGCCATCGCGTCGGGGCGGTGGCGGTCGATGAGTTCGCGGATGCCGTCGTGGATCTCGGCGAGGCGGGCGGGGAGCGGGTCGCGCGCCCGGGTCCGGATCACGCCGCACTCGACCAGCGTGTTCACTCCGCGCTCGCCCGGGCGCACGACGCCGTAGCCTGTGACGGCGGTCCCGGGGTCGACGCCGAGGACGATCACGCGTGGCGCGGGCGCGAGGAACGTGGGTGACGGGCGTGGTCGTGCACTACGACGTCACGCCTTCTCGAGCTCCGCATCGTCCATCTCGAAGTTCGCGTCGACCTTCTGCACGTCGTCGAGGTCTTCCAGCGCCTCGATGAGCTTGAGCAGCGTCTGCGCGTTGTCACCTTCCACCCGGACGGTGTTCTTCGGGATCCAGGACAGCTCGGCTTCGGTCGCCTTGAGCCCCACCGCTTCCAGCTCCGATCGCACGGCGTGCAGGTCGGCCGGTGCGGTGGAGATGACGAAGACGTCGTCTTCCTTCACGAAGTCCTCCGCCCCCGCCTCGAGCGCCTTCTCCATCGCCGCGTCCTCATCCATCGCACTCGAGGGGACGAAGATCTGCCCCTTCCGGTCGAACATGAAGGCGACCGAGTTGGTCGTCCCCATGTTGCCACCGCCGCGCGACAGCTTGGCGCGGACCTCGGCGACGGTGCGCGTCGCGTTGTCGGTGAGCGCCTGGATCATCAGGGCCACGCCGCCGGGGCCGTACGCCTCGTAGAGCACGTCCACGTAGTCGACCCCTTCGAGCTCGCCCGTTCCCTTCTTCACCGCGCGCTCGATGTTCTCCTTCGGCATCGACGCGGCCTTGGCGGTCTCGATCGCGGTGCGCAGGCGCGGGTTACCGCCCGGATCCCCCCCGCCGAACTTGGCGGCGACGGTGATCTCGCGGATCAGCTTCGTGAACTTCGCGCCGCGCTTGGCGTCGGCCGCGGCCTTGTAGTGCTTGATCTGCTTCCACTTGCTATGTCCGGCCATGTCTCGCGTCCCGAGGGTCCTGACGTTGGGTGGGGCCGAAATATAGGCGTCCGTTGCCGCGCGGCGGATGGGGAGGGCGGCGTCCGGGCCGGTGGGGCGACGTCCCCGCCTGCGGTCGACCCGGGGGCATCCCCTGCGTCGCGAGGCGGTCGGCGATCGCCGGCCGCGCGTACTTCCTCTCAGCGATCCGGTTCGACCATGTCCTCGAAGCGGAGCCACTGCTTGTAGAAGTACAGGTCCGCGTATCCGGTCCCGCCGCCGCGATGCTTGAGGACGTGCAACTCGGTGGCGCCGTCGACGTCGCGCGACGTCTCGTACAGCTCCTCGCGATAGACGGCGAGGACGGTGTCGGAGAGCTGTCGCAGGGCGCCTAACGCGCCGAGGTCGGCGAGCTGCGGGCGTGCATCGCCGCGCTCGCGGACCGACGTGGCCAGGTGCGAGACCAGGATCACCGCGCAGTCGCGTCGCACGGCGAGCCCCTTGAGGTCGCGCACCGCTTGCGCGAGTTCCTCGTCCATCGGGTGCGCGCCGCGCGCCAGCGACTGCACCGGATCGACCACGAGGAGGTCGAGGCCGAGATGCTCGATCAGGAGGTCGGAGAGCCCGGCCACGCCGGTCGGCGGGAGATGGGCGAAGAGCGGCGCGTGGGCGCGCATCGCGAGCGCCGCGGTGGCGACGGCGGCGTAGGACGGCTCGTCGAGCCGACCGTGCCGCAGGTCGTCCAGGCGCGCCCGTCCCTGGACGGCGAGTGCGCGCTCGAGCAGTCGTTCGGCGCTGAACTCTCCCGAGAAGAAAGCCACGCTGCGCCCCGCCTCGGCCGCACGCAGCGCGATTGCCATCGCCAGCGAGGTCTTGCCGCTCCCCACGTCGCCGGCGAGGACGACGAGGTCGCCGCGGCGGACCCCGCCGCCTAACAACGCGTCGACCGAAGGGAAGCCCGTGGACAGCGTGTCGGCCGTCCCGCCAGCCGCATGGATCCCCTCCAGGTAGCCGGCGGCGTCGAGGACGCGCGCCGGTTCGGCGCGCGAGGACTCGCCGTGGGACGATGGGTCGTGCGCCGGTTGATCCGGCGCGTCGTCGGAGGGCGAACCCTGTTCGTCCGCGGAGTCGTCGGGAGGGAGCGCGTCGAAGTCGGCCATCGGCGATGCGGGAACGCGAGTGATACGAGCGGAGGTGCGGTCGAGCGAGCGGTGGCGCGACGTCGCCCCGGTCGACCTGCGCCGGGCGTCCGCCCTGTTTCCGGCGACGACGCTACGGTGCGCGCAGCTGGAAGAGCAACTGCCGCAACTCCGAGCGCGATGCGCTGTCGAGGATCGGGGTGACGGCAGTCATCAACTTGTCGAGCGCGGCCGCGACGCTCTCACGAGACTCCCCAGCCGATGCATCGGCAACCTGCTGGGCGGCGGTGCGCGCCGTTGGGGAGAGGGTGAGCGTTCCCATCCAGTGCCGTGCGCCCTGCCCGCGCGCCTTGCGCAGTTCGCTGGGGAGCGACTCGCGCGCGGTGCAACCGTCGGCGAGCCGCGCCCCCAGGAGGAGTACCATCGCCTGTTCGCGCTCGCCCCCGAGGGGGAGTCGTCCGGCGAGCGCCTGCAGGGCGCGGAACCGGAACACGACCGGCGTGAGGGCGTATGGGGGATTGGAGAGCACGCGGGGAATCTACGACGCCCGCGTCCCTCGGCAAACGCACGTGCCATCCCCTACATTCCACGCCATGCCGCCGCTCCCGAAGATCGGCCAGCCCCCGAAACAGGTCCTGTGGGTCGATGACGAGGCCGAGCTGCTCGAGCCGCATCGCCTGTTCCTCGCCGACAAGGGGTACGACGTCACGGTGGCGACCAACGCCGACGACGCCGTGGAGCTCATCCGGCGCCGCCCCTTCGACGTCCTGCTCCTCGACGAGCAGATGCCGGGAAAGCGCGGGATGGAGGCCTTTCGCGAGGTGCGGGAGCTGTCGCCCACGCTCCCCGTCGTCATGGTCACCAAGAGCGAGGACGACGCCACGCTGCGCGAGGCGTTAGGCGCCAACGTCCGCGACTACCTGGTCAAGCCGGTGTCGCCGCGTCAGGTGCTCACCGCGGTCACGAAGATCTTGGAAGGGTCGAGGATCCGGAAGCAGGCGGTGGCGCGCGCCTTCGTCGACCGGTTCCGCGCCATCGAGCACGAACGGCATGGGGCCCTCGACTGGCGCGGCTGGATTGAGCGCTTCGACGAGTTGATGCGGTGGGACGTGGACCTGGCCGATGCCGGGGAGATGGGGCTCTACGAGTCGCTGCGCGGGCTCTATCCCGACCTGCAGCGGGAGTTCGCCGGCTTCATGCAGCGCGCCTACCCGCGCTGGCTGCGTGAACTGGAGGGCGATCGCCCGCCGCTCTCGATCGACATCGTCCCCGAGTTCGTCCTCCCGGTGCTGCAGCGCGAGAAGCGCGTGATGCTGGTGGTGGTCGACTGCATGCGTGTCGACCAGTGGCGCATCCTCGAGCCCACGCTCGCCTCGCTCTTCGACGTGGAGACGACGCACTACTTCGCCGTCCTTCCCACCGCCACGCCGTATTCGCGCAACGCGCTCTTCAGCGGGCTCTTTCCGGGCGAGATCGCGGCACGCTTCCCCAATTGGTGGGGCGAGCGTGACGACGAGACGCTCAACGCGCACGAGCGCGACCTGCTCGAGGCGCAGGTGCGCGAGCTGCGGGTGGGGGCGCCGGTGCGCTACCAGAAGATCTCGACGCCGTACGACTCCGAGGAGTTGGAGCGCCACCTGGCCAACGCGATCGCGCCGGAGGGGATCAGCGCCTTTGTCTTCAACTTCGTCGACCTGCTGACCCACGGCCGCTCGGAGTCGGCGATCCTGTTCGAGGTGGCGAAGGACGAGATCGCGCTGCGCCAACTCACGCTGCAGTGGTTCCAGCGCTCGTCGCTCCTCTCGCTGCTGAAGGAGGCGGCGCGCAAGAAGGTCCACGTGGTCCTCACGAGCGACCACGGTTCGATCCACTGCACCACGCCGGCGACGGTCTTCGCCAAGCGCGACGCCACGCAGAACCTGCGCTACAAGTTCGGCGAGGACCTGCGCGCCGAGCGGCCGGAGCAGGCGCTCCTCTTTCCCAACGAGGATGCGTTGCGGCTGCCGAGGCGCGGGCTGGGTGCCAACACGCTGATGGCGGTGGGGAACACCTTCTTCGTGTATCCCACCAAGTTGCGCGAGTACCAGAGCCGGTACCGCGGGTCGTTCCTCCACGGCGGGGTGACGCCGGAGGAAGTGATCGTGCCGCTGGCCCTGCTGACGCCCAGGGCGTGACCAGACATCCGGACGGGAGACGGGGGACGGGAGACGGGGGATGTATCGGCGCCTCCTAGTCTTCCTGCGGCCGCATGCGTGGCGCATGTCGGCGACCGTCGCCTGCAACATCGGGGCGGCGCTGCTCGACGTCTTCTCGTTCACGCTGCTGATCCCGTTCCTCGATGCCCTGTTCGGGACGCAGACGGTGGGGCGCGTGACGGCGATCCAGCAGAAGATCGTGGGAGCGTTCCTGCGTTCCGGCGACGCGATGGCTTCGCTGAGAAACATCATCGTCGTCATCCTCGTCGCCGTCACCCTCAAGAACTTCCTCGTCTGGCTCAGCGGACAGTTCGGTGCGGCGCTGCAGGAGTACGTCACGCGCGACCTGCGCAACACGCTCTACGCCCACCTGCAGCGCCTCCCGCTCGCCTACTTCACGCGCACCAAGGCCGGGCAGATCCTCGCCCGGGTCCTGCAGGACACGCAGCAGACCAAGCAGGTCATCACCGAGGCGGTCACGCGCTCCATCCAGAGCGCGGCGATGGTGACCACCTCGATCGTCGCGATGTTCGTGATGTCGTGGCGCCTCTCGCTCCTCGCGCTCGTCGTCGCCCCGCTCCTCATCGGATTGCTGCAGCCGATCCTGCGCAAGCTGCGCAAGGGTCACAAGCGACTCGGCAACCAGTACGGCGAAATGACGAGCGTGGTGCAGGAGGCCATCAACGGGATGCGCCTCGTGAAGTCGTACCGCGGCGAGGGGTACGAGGAAGGGCGCTTCCGCGAGGCGAGCGATCGCTACTCGCGCGGGATGGTGAAGGTGAACCGCCTGGCCTTCCTCGCGCAGCCGATCACGGAGACCGTGGCGACGGCCATCGCCATGCTGATCCTCCTCGTCGGCGCCCGCCAGGTGCAAGTCGACAAGTCGCTGACCGGGTCCGAGCTGATCGCCTTCCTGGCGATCGTGATGAAAATGCTGCAGCCGCTCAAGCAGCTGTCGCAGGTGCCGACGGTGGCGCAGCAGTCGCTGGCGGCCGCCGAGCGGCTGTTCGAGGTCTTCGACCAGCCCACCGAGGTGGCGCGCGATCGCGGGACGCGCGAGGTGGCGAACGTCGCCGGGACGGTCACCTTCGATCGCGTGGGCTTCGCCTACGACGACGAGCCGGTGCTGCGCGACATCTCGTTCACCGCGCGCCGTGGCGAGGTGGTCGCGCTCGTCGGCCCCAGCGGGGCGGGGAAGAGCACGCTCGTCGACCTCATCCCGCGCTTCTACGAGCCCACGCAGGGGCGCATCCTCCTCGACGGCGTCGACACGCAGGAGATTCGCCTCGCCTCGCTGCGCGCGCTGACGGGGATCGTCTCGCAGGACACCGTCCTGTTCAACGACACGGTGCGCGCCAACATCGCCTACGGCGCGCCGGGGAAGTACACGCCGGCGCAGGTGGAGGCGGCGGCGCGCGCGGCCAACGCGCATGACTTCATCGCCGCACTCCCCGAGGGATACGAGACGGTGCTGGGCGAGCGCGGCACCCGCCTCTCCGGTGGCCAGCGGCAGCGCCTCGCCATCGCGCGCGCCCTCCTCGCCGACCCGCCGATCCTCATCCTCGACGAGGCCACGTCGGCGCTCGACACGGAGAGCGAGCGCCTGGTGCAGGAGGCGATCGACCGCCTGCTGTCGGGGCGCACGGTCTTCGTCATCGCGCACCGACTCTCCACCATCCAGCACGCCTCGCAGATCCTCGTCCTCGAGCGAGGGCGCGTGGTGGAGCAGGGCTCGCACGAGTCCCTGCTGGCGTTAGGCGGAATCTACCGTCGCCTGCACGCGCTGCAGTTCGCGGAGCGTGCCGTGGCGGTCCCGGGCTGAGATGCGGGCGCTCTTCCTGAGCGGGGCGACCGCGTACGAGGGGTCGGCGCGGATCTTCGAGACGGTGGCCCGCGCCCTCGGCGCGCGCGGGTATGAGACCTGGTTCGCCGCGCCGGCCGAGAGCGAAGCGGCGCGTGCCGCCGCGGAGCGCGGGGCACGCGTGGTGCTCATTCCCGCGCGTCGGAGCGCGCGCGCCGATGCCCGCGCGCTGCGCGAGCAGCTCCCGCGCGACTTCGTCGATGTCGTCTTCACGGACGACGATCGCGTGCAGCTGGCGGCAGCGGTCGCGGTGCGTGGCGCCAAGCGCGGTGGGATCGTGCGGCGCATCCCGGCCGGCGCGTCGCTCGCGCAGGGGTGGCGCGGCCGGCGCGCCGAGCGCCTCGTGCCGGCGCGCCACCTGTACACCAGCGAGTCCCCGCCGACGGGCTACGCGGCGCCCAGCGGGACGCTCTCGCCGATGCGGGCCGAGCTGGGCGCCGAGGTGATGAGCGCGGGAGCTGAGGCGGGGAGCGCAACCGCCGGGTCCAACGGCGCGGCCCCGAGTGACGTCGCGCGTGAGGCCACGCGGGACGCTCTGCGCGACGCTCCGGGAACCAGTACGCCGCCCGTCACCCTGGCCTGTGTCGCCACGCGGGCCTCGCTGCGTCGCGCCACCAACGTGGTCCGCGCGGCCGCGCTGCTCGCACAGCGGCACACCACGCTGCGGCTGCGCGTGATCGGGTCGGTGGCCCACGACGAGGAGATGAAGCTCCTCGCAGCGGCGTTAGGCATCGCGCGCCGCGTCGAGTGGGTCGGGTACCCGCTCGACTGGCAGGGCGCGCTGCGCGACGTGGCCGCCGGGTGGGTCGTGGCCGACGGCGACGACGCCGCGCTCGGGGCGCTCGACCTGATGGCGCACGGCGTGGCCGTCCTGGCCGAGCGTACCTCGGTGGCCGCGCGCTACGTGAGTCACGGCATCCAGGGGACGCTGATGGCCACGCTCGACCCACCGCTGATGGCGGCGGAGACGGCGATCCTGCTCTCGGATCGCGCGCGACGGTCGGCGATGGGGGCGGCGGGGCGGGCACGGGTGGAGCGGGAGTTCCCCCTGCGCGACATGCTCTCGGCCTTTGAACACGCCGCCCGTTCGGCGCGAGAGCGCGGTGGGGAGCGTGGGGGGAGTCGCGGTGCCGAGCGTGCGGGCGCGGGCGGTGGCGACGGCGCCGGCAGACGCTCGTGACGAAGGCGAGATTGGGCGACGCGGTCGCGCCGGCGTCGGTCCCGGCCTCGGTCCCGGTGACGGTCGTGATCGCGGCGCGCAACGAGGCAGGCGAGATTGGCGCGTGCGTGCGCAGCGTGGCGTGGGCGCGCGAGATCATCGTCGTGGAGAACGACTCGACCGACGACACCGTGCGCGAAGCGCGCGAGGCGGGAGCGACGGTCTTTTCGCACCCGTTCACGACGATCGGGAAGCAGCGCAACGCTGCGATCGCGCGCGCGACGCAGCGATGGATCCTGGTGGTCGACGCGGATGAACGTGGAACGCCGGCGCTCGGCGCGGAGGTCGCGGCGCTGGTCGACGCACCGTCAGGCGCAACGCGTGACGCGGCCAGCGCGAGCCTTGCGACGCGCGCGCCGCACGCCCCGCGCGCGTACCGGGCACCGCGCCGCAACTTCTTCTTCGGGCGCGAGATCCGGCATGGCGGATGGGAGCGTGACCGCCCGGTGCGCCTGTTCGACGCTTCCCTGCGCTACGATGAGCGACCGGTGCACGAGCACGTGATCGTGGAGGGAGCCGTCGGGACGTTGCGCGAGCCGCTGCTGCACACGCCGTACGCGTCGCTCGACGAGTACATGGAGAAGCTCGGGCGCTACTCGCGCTCGTGGGCGGAGCAGCACTACGCGCGGGGCCGGCGCGCGGGCGTGAGTGACCTGGTCGTGCGTCCGGTCGGTCGCGTGGTGAGCATGCTCGTCCTCCGCGGCGGATGGCGCGATGGGATGCACGGTGTCGTGCTGGCGGCACTCGCCGCGATGAGCGTAGCGGCGAAGTACGCGCAGCTCTGGGCGATGGGGCGTGGAACGGGGGCTGGTGCGAGCGGGAGCGGGGACCGAAATGTCGGTCGCGGGTCGGATGCAGGCGTGGTGGGCCCCCCCCAAAAGACACGATAACCCGCGTGCGTCACCTCTTCGTCACCCAGGACTACGCCCCAGACCTCGGCGGCATGGCGCGGCGGCATGTCGAACTCTGTCGGCGCTTCGCCCCCGACCCCATCATCGTCTCCACCGTCGCCCACGCCGCCGCCGCGCCCTTCGACCGCGGCGAACCCTATCGCATCGCGCGCGAACCGTTCGGCTTCGCCGCGGCCAAGCGGTTTTCGTCGCAGCTCACCTGGTCGTCGCACCTGACGCATTCGCTACGCGACGGCGTCGACGTCGTGCATCTCGGCAACATCCGGCCGTGCGGCTACGCCGTCGAAATCGCCACGCGCCGCGTCCCCACGCCCTACCTCGTGTACGTCAACGGCGGTGACCTCCTGCGCGAGCGCCAGAAGACGGCGACCTCGCTCGCCAAGCGTTGGTCGGCGCGCGACATCTTGGGGCGCGCTGCCGGGATCGTCGCCAACTCGCAGTGGACCGCCGCCCTCACGCGCGAGGTGATGTCGGCCGTCGGGATCGACCATCCGCCTGCCGTCGCCGCCATCGACCTCGGCACCGATCCCGCGCAGTTCCACCCTGGGCGCGACACCCGCGCCCTGCGGACCAAACTCGGGATAGGAGATGCCCCCCTCGTCCTCACCGTGGCCCGGCTCGTCCCGCACAAGGGGCAGGACACCGCGATCCGCGCCATCGGCGCGCTCGGCCCCTCCTTCGGCGACACACACTACGTGGTCGTGGGCGACGGCGAGGATGGGCCACGGCTGCGTGCCCTCGCCGATTCGCTCGGCATCGGCGCACGTGTGCACCTGACGGGCCCCATCTCCGACGAGGCGATCGCCGAGGCGTATGCCACGGCCGATGTCTACGTCGGCCTCTCGCGTGTGGACAGCGCGATCAACGCCGAGGGGTTTGGCATCGCCTTCGTCGAGGCGTCGGCGAGTGCGACCCCGTGCATCGCCGGCGATTCGGGGGGCGTGCGCTCGGCGGTGCGCGACGGCGAGACCGGCTTCGTCGTCCCTCCCGCCGACGTGGACGCCGTGTCGTCCGCGCTGCGCCGCCTCCTGGGCGACCCCTCGCTGCGGACGGCGATGGGTACCGCTGGGCGGCGCGCCGTCGAATCCCATTACAATTGGGATCGCGTCGCGCGCGAGACGCTCGACTTCACGCGCACCGTCGTCTCCTCCACTCCCCGTCGCTGAACGTGGCCGCACCGAACGACCCGTCCACCGCCGCGCCCGCAAGCGCGCCCGCGAGCGCGCCCGCAAGCGCGCCAGCCTCTGCGCCCGGCGCGAAGCGCGCTGCCGTTCCGCCCAGCCAGCGCCCTCCCACGCTCGGCCATCGCGTGCAGTTCGCGCTCGCCAAGGGGCTGGTGGCGTGGTTGTCCACGATGCCGCTCGAGAGCGCTCGCCGCATGGGGGAGCGCATCGGGATGCTGGGCTACTGGCCGTTAGGCATCCGCAAGCGCGTGGTGACCCGGCAGATTGCCGCCGCCTTCCCCGGCCTCAACGAGACGCAGGTGCGCACGATCGCCCGGAAGGCCTACGCGCACATTGGGCGCGTCTTCGTGGAGGCGGCGCTCGTCGGGCGGTTGGGGCGCGACGGCGTGCTGACGATGTTCGAGGAGGAGTCGGACATCGATGTCATCCGGAAGCACCTCGCCGAGGGGCGCGGCATCATCGCCTTTGCCGGGCACGTGGGAAGCTGGGAGCTGACGGGGGCCTATCTCGCCGCGCGCGGCATCCCGACCGATGCGGTGGCGCGGCGCATGAACAACCAGCTGTTCGATGCCTTCGTGAACGAGGCGCGAACCTCGGCGGGGATCGTCGTCGTGTATGACAACGAAGCCGTGCGCCGCATCCCGCGCTCGATGAAGGAGGGGCGGCTCGTCGGCCTCATCGCCGACCAGGGGGTCATGGGGCTCGCGTCGTCGTACGTCCCGTTCTTCGGGCGTCCCGCCAAGACGCCCAAGGGGCCTGCCGTCTTCGCGCTGCGCTACAAGGTCCCGATCATCTTCCTCGGGGCGCTCCTCCAGCCCAGCGGCAAGTACCGCTTCTTCGCCACCGAGATCGAGCCGGCCGACACCGGCGATCGCGAGCGCGACGTCGACGAAACCGTTGCCCGCTTCACCGCGGCGCTCGAACGCGTGGTCCGTCGCTACCCCGAGCAGTACTTCTGGCACCATCGCCGCTGGAAGCGTCAACCGCCCGACACGCCGCCCGAACTGCGCGAACCCCGATGAGCGTCCCCACGACTTCGATCACTCTCGCGCCCGACGCGCCGAGCGCGGACGCCTTCGCCACGCTCGACGCCGTGGCGGTGCGGGAGTTTCCGCGCGTGCGGCGACCGGGCATCGCCTTCCTCAACAACGCCTCCACTGGGCCCCTCCCCGAGTCCGCGCTGCGCGCGCTCGCCGAGTTCGACGCATTGCGCGCCGAGCCGTGGAAGATCACGCAGGACTACCAGTTCTCGACCGTGGCGCGGTCGCGCGAGTTGCTCGCGAAGCTGATTGGCGCCTCGCCGGCCGAGATCGCGTTGATGACGAACACGAGCTACGGGCTCAACTTCGCCGCGCGTGCGCTCGACCTGCGCGCGGGCGACGTCGTCGTCACCAGCGATCGCGAGTTCCCGTCCAACATCTACACGTGGATGGCGCTGGAGAAGGAGCGCGGCGTGCGCTTCGATCGCATTCCGTGTGTAGGGCGACTGGCCGACGAGCGGGCGATCCTCGCGGCGCTCGACCGCCCCGGCGTGCGCGTCCTCGTCCTGTCGTGGGTCTCGTTCGAGACCGGCTACACGCTCGACCTCGCGCGCATCGGGCGTGCCTGCCGCGAGCGGGGGATCACGTTCGTCGTCGACGCCATCCAGGGGCTCGGCGCGCTGACGATCGATGTCTCCACGCTCGATGTCGACATCCTGGCCTGCGGGTGCCAGAAGTGGCTCGTCTCGCCGTGGGGGACCGGATTCGTCTATGTGCGGAAGGGGCTCGTGACCACGCTCGAGCCCAGCGACGTGGGGTGGATGTCGGTTCAGGGGTCGGACGACTTCACGCGGATGCTCGACTACCGGTTCACGTATCGTGACGACGCGCGCCGCTTCGAGGTCGTGACGCTCCCGTTCCAGGAATTCGCCGCGCTCAACGCCGCGCTCGACCTCTTTTTCGAGGTGGGGCCCGCGGTGGCGGCGGCGCGCATCGCGCAGCACGTGGCGCGCATCTTCGACTGGGCGGCATCGCACCCGCGCGTGCAGCTCGTCTCGTCGCCCGAGCCAGCGCGCCGCTCGGGGATCGTCGCCGTCATCCCCCCCGACCCGTCACGCGCCAGCGCGGCGCTCACCGCAGCCGGCGTGGCGCACTCGCTGCGCGAAGGGGCGATCCGCCTCTCGCCGCACTGGTTCACGCCGGCCGAGCACGTGACCTACGCGCTCGACGTGCTCGACCGGGTGATGGATACGGCGTGACCGGGTGAGCTCCCCCCGTTAGGCGTCGAGCCGGGCGAGCGCCACGTCGCGCCCGCCCTTCCGCACCAGGAAGTAGCCGCCGTCCAGCGAGTCCTGCCGCGGCACGGTGACTTCATCCGCGGCGAGCTTGCGCCCGTTCACGGTGACGGCGCCTTGTTGCAACTGTCGGCGGGCGTCGCCCTTGCTCTTCACCAGCCCGGTGTCTGCCAGGACGTCGACCACGGACAGTGGCGCGTCGTCGCCGGGCGGGAGCGCGACGTGCGGCAGCTCCTCCCACAGCATCTCCAGCACCGGCAGCCGCAACGTGCGCGGGTCCAGCTTGCGGTCGAAGACCACGCGCGACGCTTCGCGCGCCGCGGCCGTCGCGTCCGCACCGTGCACGCGGGTCGTCACGTCGGCGGCCAGCGCCGCCTGCGCCTCGCGCTTCTCCGGGGCGCTCGCCACCTGGGCGTCGAAGGCCTCGACCGCCTCCTTCTCCAGCAGCGAGAACATCCGCAGGTAGCGCCCCACGTCGCGGTCGTCGCAGTTGATCCAGTACTGGTAGAACTTGTACGGCGAGGTACGCGCCGGGTCGAGCCAGACGCTCGTCCCCGCCGCCGTCTTGCCGAACTTGCTCCCGTCCGCGTTGGTCACCAACGGGAGCGTCACCCCGTGCGCTTCGAGCCCGGCGTGCTTGCGGATCAGCTCTGTTCCCGCGGTGATGTTCCCCCACTGGTCGCTCCCCCCCAGCTGCAGCGTCACGCCGTCGCGGCGGTTGAGCTCGAGGAAGTCGTACGCCTGCAGGAGCATGTAACTGAACTCGGTGTACGAGATCCCCGTCTCCAGCCGCGACTTCACCGAGTCCTTGGCCATCATCTGGTTGATGCTGAAGTGCTTCCCCGTGTCGCGCAGGAAGTCCACCAGCGAGATGGCGGTCAGCCAGTCCGCGTTGTTGCGCATGCGCGCCGCGAACGCCCCCTCGAAATCGAGGAACCGTTCCAGCTGTTTCCTGATCGACGCCGAGTTCTCGGCCACCTGCTCGAGCGTCAGCAGGTTCCGTTCGGCGCTCTTCCCGCTCGGGTCCCCGATCATCCCCGTCCCGCCCCCGACGAGGGCCACGGGGTAGTGCCCCGCACGCTGGAGATGCATCAGCCCCATGACGGGGACCAGGTTGCCGATGTGCAGGCTCGACCCCGTGGGGTCGAAGCCGCAGTAGCCCACGACACCGGAGCCGGCCAGCGCCCGCGTGGCGCCTTCGGTATGCTGGAAGAGGAGCCCGCGCCAGGCGAGCTCGTCGAGGAAGGGACGAGTCATGCGCGCAAGATAACCGCGCATGATGATCACTGAATTGCCCGCCTCGCAGATCGCGGGTTAGCTTCACCTCCCCAACGCCTCACCCCGCCGCATGGCCTCCCGCCCCTCCCGACGCTCCGGCTCCTCCTGGTTCGCCCGGCACCCCCGGGCGACGCGCGTCCTCACCTTGGGGATCACGCTCGGCGCGGCGGTGGGACTCGGCGGGGCCTACGGGATGTGGTCGCTCATCTGCCGAGGGAACCGCTGTCCGTCCATCGCGGTCCTCGAGAGCTACCAGCCCAAGCAGACATCCAAGCTGTACGCCATCGACGGACGCTTCGTCGCCGAGCTCGGGCTCGAGCGCCGGACCCTCGTCCGCATCACCGAGATCCCGCAGGTCGTCAAGGACGCCTTCGTCATCACCGAGGACAAGCGCTTCTACTCGCACTCGGGGATCGATTGGCTGCGCGTCCCCGGTTCGGTGCTGAGCAACCTGCGCGCCGGGTACTTCAAGGAAGGCTTCTCGACGATCACGATGCAGCTCGCGCGCAACATCTTCCCCGAGCACCTGTCGCGCGAGAAGTCGGTCATCCGCAAGATCAAGGAAGCGCGCGTCGCCCGTGACATCGAGCAACGCTACTCGAAGGACAAGATCCTCGAGCTGTACCTCAACCAGATCAACCTCGGGAGCGGGGCCTACGGGGTCGAGACGGCCTCGCAGCGCTACTTCGGCAAGCATGTCCGCGACCTGAACCTGGCCGAGGCCGCGACGCTCGCCGCCATGCCCAAGGCGCCGGGGCGCTACAACCCGCGCCGCTTCCCCGAGCGCGCGGTGCAGCGTCGCAACACGATCATCGAGCTCATGCGCCGCAGCGATGCGGTGACCGACGGCGATGCCTCGCTCGCCAAGGCGTACCCGTTGCAGCTGGCGCGGCGCGTCGAGGCGGGAGACGTCGCCCCGTACTTCGTGGAGTGGGTGCGCCAGCAGCTGGAGAAGAAGTTCGGCGCGCGCCTCTACGACGAGGGGCTCAAGGTCTACACCTCGCTCGACCTCGACATCCAGACCGCCGCCGACCGCGCCCTCGAGAACCAGCTGCGCGTCATCGAGGGCGGGAAGTACGGCAAGTGGAATCACCAGACGTACGAGCAGTACCAGGCCAAGGGCGGTGGGACCGGCGAAGCGGCGAGCGGCGAGTCCCCCTACATCCAGGGGGCGGTCGTTGTGGTCGAACCGCGCACGGGGGCCGTGCGCGCGATGATCGGTGGTCGCGACTTCGACGACTCCAAGTTCAACCGCGCCACGCAGGCGCTGCGTCAGCCGGGCTCCACCTTCAAGCCCATCGTCTACGCCGCCGCGGTGCAGGCCGGACGCACCCCCGCCACCCGTGTCGATGACTCCCCCATCTCGGTCCCGCAAGTCGATGGCACCGAGTGGACGCCGCAGAACTACGACATGAAGTTCGAGGGGGCGATGTCGATGCGGCGCGGGCTCGCGCAGTCGCGCAACCTCGTCGCCATTCGCGTGGGGATGGAGATCGGCGAGCAGGCCGTGATCGACGAAGCCAAGCGATTCGGCATCAGCACGCCCATCCCGCCGTATCCGTCGATCTTCATCGGCTCGGCCGACGTCTACCCGCTCGAGCTCATCTCCAGCTACGGAACGTTTGCCAACCTCGGCTCCCGCGTGCAGCCCAACGCCATCCTGCGCGTGGAGAACCAGCAGGGGCAGGTCATCTGGGAGCCCAAGCCCGCGCGCACGCAGGTGCTCGCCCCCGGTGAGGCGTGGCTGATGGTCAACATGATGAAGGACGTCGTCCTCCGCGGGACGGCCGCGGGGAGCGTATGGGGAGCGGGCTTCCACGTGCCGTCCGCGGGCAAGACGGGAACGACGAACGACGGCGCCGATGTCTGGTACGTCGGCTACACCGCCGACCTGGTCGCCGGCGTCTGGATGGGCTTCGACAAGCCGCAGAAGATCATGGCCAACGCGCAGGGCGGGCGACTCGCCGCGCCGGCCTACACGCAACTGATGCTCGAGGTCTACCGTCGCAAGCCCGCGCCCCCGGACTGGCCGCGCCCTGAGTCGGTGATCATGAAGGACGCCTGCGGCCCGAGCGGGACGTACGCCGAGTACTTCCTGGCCGGGACGGAGAGCGACGACGGGTGCGGTGGCGCAGCGGGCGACATCTTCCACATCCCCGCCGACACCAGCGACAAGCAGGCGAATGCCGGGCGCCGCCCGCCGGGGGGCGCCCCCGTCCCGCCGGGGCGCGCCAAGGCCGACACGGCCAACCCCTTCAAGATCCCAGACGCGCGATGACCTGGGCCCCGCTCGACTGCCACGCCCACACGACGTGGTCGGACGGGCACCTCGACCTCGACGTCATGCTGGATGCCGTGCGGGCGCGCGGCGTGCGCCCCTCCGTCGCCGACCACGTGTCGCGCGACGTGAATGGCGCCATCGACTCGGTGGTGCGCCTGGGCGAGTATCTCGACGCCCTCGAGTCGCGCGACACGCTGCGCTCGGCCGAGTATTGCTGGCACGACGCCCTCTGGCGCGAGGTGCCACCGGCCGTCGACGCGCGCTTCACGCACACCGTCGGGTCGCTGCACGCCGTCTGGCTCCCCAACGGTTCGCTGCAGCGCGTCTTCACGCGCCAGTGGCCCGAGGGGCTCGCCCCGGGCGACTACGTCGTGGCGCTGGTCGACAACCTCGAGCGACTCGCGCAAGAGATGCCGGTCGATCTCATCGCGCACCCCACGCTCCTCCCGCTCCCCATCCGCGCCATCCCCCCCGAGGAGCTGTGGCGCGAGGAGGACGAAGAGCGCTACGCGCGCGCCTTCGCGAGGGCGGGGCTCGTCTTCGAGGTGTCGTCGCGCTATCGCCCGCACGAGCGCCTCGTGCGGCGGGTGCTCGATGCCGGCGTGCGGCTGTCGTTAGGCTCGGACGGCCACCACGCCGACCAGGTCGGCGACATCGCCTTCTCGCTGGCCCTCACCCGCGCCCTCGGCGTCCCCGACGTGTCGCTGTACGACCCGGCGGTTCACGGGCGCCGCTCCCGCTAGCCGGCCACGCGCGCCTTCGATGAAGACCTACCTCGCCCGCTGGGTCGTCCCCATCGCCGCGCCGCCCATCGCCGGCGGGGCGGTCTCCGTCGAGGGCGGGCGCATTGCCTATGTGGGGCCGCGCGACGGCGCGAGCGCGGGCGACCTCGTCGACCTGGGCGACGCGGTCCTCCTCCCGGGGCTCGTCAACGCGCACTCGCACCTCGAGCTCACCGCCATGCGCGGCTTCCTCGAGGAGCTTCCGTTCCGCCGATGGGTGTTGCGCCTGACGAAGGCGCGTGCCGCGGTCCTGTCGCAGGAACTGCTCCTGGCGTCGGCCAAGGCGGGGATCGCCGAGGGCTTCCTGAGCGGCGTCACGACCTATGCGGACACCTGCGAGTCGGGCGTCGTCCTGCAGGCGCTGGTCGAGATGGGGGCGCGCGGGATCATGTACCAGGAGGTCTTCGGCCCCGATCCTGCGCAGTGCGAGGCGGCCATCGAGGGCCTGCAGGGAAGACTCGAGCGCCTGCGCGACGTCGCGACGCCGCGCGTGCGCCTGGGCATCTCACCGCACGCGCCGTACAGCGTCAGCGACGCACTCTTCACGGCGTGCGCGCGCCTCGCGGCGAACGATGGCTGGCCGGTCGCCGTGCACCTGGCGGAAAGCGAGGCGGAGTCGCGACTCGTGCGCGACGGGACCGGGATGTTCGGCGACGCCCTGCGCGCCCGCGGCATCGCGGTGGCACCGCGCGCGGATTCCCCTGTCTTCCTCCTCGATCGACTGGGGCTGCTCGCCGAGCGCCCCCTCCTCATCCACTGTGTGCGCGCCACCGCCCCGGACATCGCCCGCATCGCGCGCCACGATTGCGCCGTCGCGCACTGTCCCGTCTCCAACGCCAAGCTTGGCCACGGCATCGCCCCGCTGCCGGCCTTCCTCGAGGCTGGAGTGCGCACGGGGCTGGGGACCGACTCGGTCGCGGCAAACAACCGCCTCGACCTCCTGGACGAGGCGCGCACGGCGATCCTGATGCAGCGCGCCGCGACGCAGCGATTCGATGCGTTGAGCGCGGCGCAGCTCCTGGAGATGGCGACGCTTGGCGGCGCGCGCGCGCTGGGCATCGCCCACGAGGTGGGGTCGCTGGCGGTGGGAAAGCGCGCCGACCTCGCGGCCTTCTCGTTAGGGTCGCCGCGCACCACGCCGTCCTACGCCCCGGAGGACGCCCTCGTCTGGGCCGCCGCCGGACGCGAGGCGTCGCTGGTCGTGGTCGATGGCGTGGAGCGCGTCCGCGACGGTCGACTCGTCGCCCCGCCGACCGCGGCGCTCGACGCCCTGCATGCGGTCGGTGCGTCGCTCACGGAGTGGCAGCGCGCACAGGGCGAGTAGGGCCACTCGGCGACTGGGCGCCCGGCACGAGGGCGCCGGCCGGCGGCACTCCCCCCGCCTGCGCTCGCCAGTTATCCTTGGCCATATCCCTTGAAGGAGATCGGCATGGCGGACGCCACCTCGGGGCGCACCGACAAGATCTGGCGTGATGGCGAGCTGGTGAATTGGGAAGACGCCACGCTCCACGTCATGTCGCACGTGGTGCACTACGGGTCGTCCGTCTTCGAAGGGATCCGGTGCTACGACACGCCCAATGGCGGCGCTGTCTTCCGCCTGCGCGAACACATGCGTCGCCTGCTTGACTCGGCGCGCATCTACCGCATGTCGCTGCGTTACACGACCGACGAGCTCGTGCAGGCCGTCGTCGATACCGTGGCCGCCAACGAGCTGCGGGAGTGCTACCTGCGCCCCCTCGTGGTGCGCACCGGGCAGCAGATGGGTTTCTACCCGGTCGGCGTCCCCGTCGAGTGCTTCATCATCGCCTACAAGTGGCCCACGTACCTGGGGGCCGAGGCGCTGGAAAAGGGCGTCGACGTCTGCGTCTCCTCGTGGCGTCGCGCCGCCCCTGACACCTTCCCCACGCTGGCCAAGGCTGGCGGCAACTACCTGAACTCGCAGCTCTCGAAGCTGGAAGCCAAGCAGAACCAATACAGCGAAGGGATCATGCTCGACGCCTTCGGCTACGTGGCCGAAGGAAGCGGGGAGAACCTGTTCCTGGTGCGTGACGGCGTGTTCTACACGGCCGGCGTCTCCAACGGGATTCTGCAGGGGATCACCCGCGACACGATCATCACGCTCGCCCGCGACTTCGGCTACGAAGTGCGCGAGCAGCAGATCCCGCGCGAGATGCTCTATATCGCAGACGAGATGTTCTTCACCGGCACCGCCGCCGAGCTCACCCCGATCCGGTCGGTCGACCAGGTCCCGGTGGGCGAGGGGAAGCCGGGCGAGATCACGCGGAAGATCCAGGCGGAATTCCTCGGGATCGCGAAGGGACGCCTCGCCGATCGCTATGGCTGGCTCACGCCAGTCCCGGCGACCGCCATGAGTCGGTAACGATGTCGTCACCGGTCTCGGGCGTGCCCGGTATCGAACTGTTAGGCTTTCCGAGTACCAGGAGGCCCTGTCGTGTCGCGCGGCGGGACCTGTGGCGGTCCATGCCCCGCGCCATGCGCATCGCGTACACCTGCGCGAGTCGCACCAGGAGCATCCCCGTCACGTAGTGTCGTCGCGACTCCCGCCCCGGTCAGGGCGGGAGTTCGTGTATACAGCCGTCCGGTGCGCCGCGTCGTCCCAGCCAGGGGCGAAGCCCGTCCCGGGCACCACCGTGAGGAGGGCCGCGTGATTGTCGGTTGTCTCGCACTCAACGCCTCGTTCGAGCCGCTCACCATGGTTCCGCTCAAGCGGGCGCTCCGTCTCGTGATCGACGGCAAAGCCGAGATCGTCGAGGCGGACGATGGGCGCGTCGTGCGTTCCGAGCGTCTGGCCGTCCCGCGCCCAGCGGTGATTCGGCTGACCAAGTTCATCCACGTCCCGCGAAAGTTCCGCCGGCAGGTGACCAACACCTTCCTCTTCGCGCGCGACGGCTACAAGTGCCAGTACTGCGGGCGCACCGGGACCGACCTCAAGCCGCGCGAGGCGCTCACGCGCGACCACCTGATCCCACTGTCACGCGGCGGCTCCAACGAATGGACCAACGTCGTGACGGCGTGCTCGTCGTGCAACACGCGCAAGTCCAACCGCCTTCCCAGCGAGATCGGGATGTACCCGCTCCACGTCCCGGTAGAGCCGCACTTCGTGCACCTGAGCTGGGCCGTGCGCCGCCTCACGCCGATCCAGGCGCGCTACATCCGCTTCTTCTACGGTGAGGCGACGCTGCACCAGCTCGAGGAGCTGGAAGCGCGTGCGCAATACAGGGCGCTGGCGCAGAAGGCACACGGTAACGGCCACGGGCACAGCCACGGCCACAGCCACAATCATGGCAATGGACACGGCGCGGCGCTCGCGCCGGGCCACGGGCACGCCCACGGACCTTCGCACGCACTCGGCGGTTAGTCTCGCCGGGTGCGTGCCGGGGCGTGCGGACGCTTCAAGGCTTGAACGTCTTGCTGCGCGCGTCGAGACGGCGCATCTCCCCCCCCAGCACGCGAGCCAGGAGCGTGCGCATGCCGCGCCCCACCGCCGTGCCGGGATTCCGCTCGCCGCGCACGGCGGGCTTGAGCTCTCCTCGTAGCCAGCGCTCCACCTCGTCGAGGTCGGAGACGGAAAGCATTTCCAGCTCCAGCGTCACGCTGTAGTACTGCGACTTCCCCCGCACGGGGGCAATCGGGATGCGCTGGGCGCGCTCCACGTCGGCCACCATCTCCTCGAACCTGGCAAATCGGTCGCGCGCGGTCGCCGAGTCACCGCGTACGCGCACGACCTCGTACTGCTGCCCCAACGCGTCGAAGCGCACCAGCACGTCCCACTCGGCGCGCCGTTGCATCGAGTTGAAGAAGCCGCCCGTGCTCCAGAGCTCGGCGCGGTAGTGCAACCGCGCCGGAAAGCCGTTCCCCAGCAAGTCGCGCACATAGCGCTCCCCCAGGGCGTTCTGTACGCGCACCGTCGCCGCCAGCTCGCCTGATGCGGCGCTCGCCACACCACCGGACGCGCCGCCGGACGATGCGCCTGACGACGCAGCGCCGACCAGCGCGACATCCAGGCGCGGCCGTCGCTGGGCATGGGCGGTCGCAGCCACGGCCGCCAACCCCAGCACGGCAAGGGTCACACGGACCATCGCCCCGCGTATCACACGCCACCTCAACGCCCCCACCAACGGCACCTCCACGCGCGCACTCCTAGAATCGCGGCTTGATGCGAACGAACACGTTCACCGGCGCATCGCGATCCGACAGCGACTTGGCGGCATAGATTCCGAGGTCGTCCAGTACGATGCCAATGCCGATGTCGGTCTTGAACGTCCCCAGGCGCGGCAAGGCGCCCTTGCGATAGGTCAGTCCGTTGTCGGGCTCGCCCACCATCCAGCCGCGCCCGGCGTCGGCGAAGAGCACCCACTGGGTCCCGCGCCCCCACCCGGCGCGGCGCCGGTCGCGCTCCTCGTCCAGGATCCCGAAGAAGTCGAAGTGGAGGTCGCCGCGGAACTCGGCCTGCGCCAGTGCGAAGCGCTCGCACAGCGCCGGCGAGCCTAACGGGACCGACGCGTCGGCCGCCACCGGTCCCGAGCACTGCCAGACGTCGGGTTCCGACGTCACGCGGCGGAAGTCGTAGCCGGGAAGCGTCCCCGGTCCGCCGACGCTAAACCGTCGCTGCAGGGGGAGGTCGTCACCGGACAGCCACCCGCCGGCCACCAGGCGCAGGTTCAGCGAGGCGTCGGGGGCGATGCGGTTGTAGCGCCGGATGTCCAGGAAGACGCGGTCGTAGGTCGTGAGCCCGTCCACGTTCTCGCTCCGCGTCGACGGGTACGTGATCCCGTAGCGCGAGATCTGCCCGGTGCCGTACTCGTAGTCGGCCAGGATGTACCAGCCGGACCACGGGTTCCCGACGTCATTGCGCGTGTCGTAGCGCAGCGTGGTGTTGAGGAGGTGGAAGTTCCCCTCGTCCAGCACCGGGTTCTCGCGCCACGGCTGCTCGTCGCGGAAGAGCGTCCACGGGTCGCGCGTGCGCCGCGTTGCCCAGCGCTGGTCGGAGAACGACACCATCGCGTCGAGCGCATTGCCGCGGAACAGCGACGCGTAGACGCTCCCGCCGTGCCGGTCGTAGTAGTCGCGGTAGTCGCGGTGCAGCAGGAACGACCCGAGCCCCACCTCCTCGTCCGAGAGGTGCCACGGTTCCACCGGCTCGACGACGTCGAAGAGGCGCCCCCCCAGCCGAACGCCGCGCCGCTCGCCGAGCTTCACCTCGGTCTTGGCGGCGTGGCCGATGTTCTCCGGCTTCCACTCGAACCCCTCGGCGCTGCGCCACACGCCGAGCATGTCGACCGAGAGCCGCCCCCATCCGAAGTCGCGCCCGAAGGCCGGACCCAGGTAGACCGGCAAGCCCTCGACGCGATTGTAGGTGCGCGCCGAGACGAGTCGCAGGTCGCCCCAGCCGCGTTCGCGCCACCGCTCCTTGCGATGCCACCAGGCGCGGGGGGAGTCGTCGTCGCCGCGGCGCGGCGTGAGGCGATCGCCCTCGCGGGAGTACTCGAGGCGTGCCCGATAGGTGCGAATCTGCCCCCCCACGCTCGCCACGTCGCGCCCGGTCACGCGCCCCCCCACCACGAGGATCTCACCATCCACGCGCGCCCCATTCGTCAGGCGCACGTCGGCGTTCACGGCGACGATGCGTCCGGCGACGTGCCCGGTCACGGTGAGTTCTCCGCCAATCACCCCGACGTCTCCCGCGACGTCGCGCCCTGCTTCGATCGTGTAGGGTCCGTCGACGCGCAGCGTCGCCGGCGCATTCCAGATCGCCAGCAGCTCGTCGGCCACCTCGCGGGGAAGGACGCGCTCGTCAGGCGGCTGCGGCTTCTGCGCACCCCGCGCAGGAGGGTCCTGTTGCCCCCGCGCGACCCGGGCGCCCGACATTGTCATTGCCAGGAGGGCCACCCCCGCCAGCATCCATCGGTTTCGCATATCGGCTCCAGTCGTAGCGAACGGACTCTGCGCAAGGCACGTCGCGTACCGCGCCGAACGATCTCCCGGCGAACGCTGTCACACAACGACTTCCACGTCTGTCGTCCGTTCGCCGATGGGGGCGCACGTCCCCCGCTGTCCGCCCGCGGTGTCAGGTGGGGTGTGTCAGATTGCCTTCCGCCCCCACGGGCCCGATGTCCAGGCGCTTCATGCGACGATAGAGATTCGGGCGATCGGTCTGCAGGCGCCGCGCCGCCTCGGAGATGTTGCCGTTGGAGGCGGCGAGGGCGCGCGTGATGAGGAGGCGCTCGTAGTCGTCGAGCTGCTCGCTGAGCGACGTCTCCAGCCCCGCCGGGTCGGGGAGCGGCGCGCGCGCCGGCGCCGCCAGCGGGGCATCGTCCACCGCGATCACGCGTCGCACGTCGTCCACGTGGATCGCTTGCCCGGCGTGCAGGATGATGAGCCGCTCGACGATGTTGCCGAGCTCGCGCACGTTGCCGGGCCAGCGATAGCGCGTGAACAGCTGCAACGCATCCTCGTTCCACTCCGGCAGGCGATGCCCGGTGCGCAGCCGCGTGAGCGTGGCGAAGTGCCGCACGAGGAGCGGGATGTCGTCGGGCCGCTCGCGCAGCGGCGCGAGCGCCACCGGAATGACGTTGAGGCGGAAGAAGAGGTCCTCACGGAAGCTCGCGTCGCGCACGGCGCGCTGGAGGTCCTTGTTGGTCGCCGCGACCATGCGCACGTCGACCGGGATCGGCTTACCGCCCCCGACGCGCTCGATCTCCCGCGCCTCGATCGCGCGCAGCAGCTTGGCCTGCGCCTCGCTCCCGAGGTCGCCCACCTCGTCGAGGAAGAGCGTCCCGCGATGCGCCAGTTCGAAGCGCCCGATACGGCGTTCCGTGGCGCCGGTGAAGGCGCCGCGTTCGTGCCCGAACATCTCGCTTTCCACCAGGTCGCGCGGGATCGCGGCGCAGTTCACGCGCACGAACGGACGGTCGCGCCGCGGGCTCCCGGCGTGGATCGCCGCCGCGACCAGTTCCTTGCCCGTCCCCGATTCCCCCGAGATGAGGACGCGGGCATCCGTGGGGGCGATGCGCGCGATGAGCGCCCGCAGCCCCTGCATCGCCGCGCTCTCCCCGATCATCTCCCCGGCGAGCCCGAGGTCGGCGCGCAGCACCTGCGCCTCGCGCTTCGCCAGCCGCAACTCCAGCGCCGAGCTGAGCGAGAGGAGCACCCCTTCCGGCGTGAGCGGCTTCTCGAGGAAGTTGAACGCCCCCAGCTTCGTGGCGCGTACCGCGTCGGCCAACCCCGCCTTGCCGCTCATCATCACCACGGGGAGGTCGGGATGCCGTTCGTGCAGCGCCCCGAGTACCGCGATCCCGTCCATCGCCCCCGGCATCATGAGGTCGACGAGTGCGACATCCGGCTCGGCGTCGGCCGCGAGCGCGACCCCGGCTTCGCCGCTTGCCGCCTCCCGCACGTCGTACCCCTCGGACGTGAGCAGCGCCCCCACCATGCGGCGGATGTTCGGCTCGTCGTCGACGATGAGGATCGTGGGCATGGGCAGGGAGGTGGGACGGGGCTCGGGAAGGGTAAGGGCCGTCGCGCCCGACGGCCCGTCCGCGTTAGGTGCCGGCGCGGCGCTCCACCGGGACCCCCTCCTTCGGGGCCCCCTGCGGCCACTGCTCCAGCGGGTTCGGGGCGGGAAGGGCGCGCATCTCGCCCATCAGCTTGTTGGTGAAGCGCTGCCCCTCGGAGACGCGCTCCACCTCGATCGCGATCGCCTCGACCCCCTGCTCGAGCCGGTCGAGTCGCTGCGCGAGGTCCGAGGGGAGGGCGGCCGAGGGGGCGCTGCTGCCACGGCGATCGAGCCAGCGGCCAAAGGCGCGCGCCAGCGGGATCCCGATGGCGATCACCGCCACCGTCGTGAAGAACATCTGCGTCATCTCGACCGCCTCGCGCGGGATGACGTCCACCGGGGGCAACGGTGGTGGTTCCGCGGACCCTGCCACCGTCGCCGGCAGTCCTCGCGCCAGGTCGAGTTGCACCTGGAGCGACGAGAGGCGCTGCTGCGCGGCTTCGAGCTGGCTCGTGATCGCGCTCTCCTTCGCGTCCGACAGCCCCGGAACGAGCTGCTGCGTGAGCTTGTCGATGGCCGCGCGCTCCGCCGTCATCTGCGCCGCGATCGCGTCGATCGTCGCCTGCGACGCCTGCGTCGCGGCGACAGCGGGAGCGGCAGGGGCGGTCGCGCCCTGCGCGGCATCGCGCGCACCCTGCACCGCCTCGCGCACCGCATCGTTCACGGCCTTGCGCACTTCGCTGCGCACCGCGTCGCCGCCCTGCACGTCGGCGCCGGACACGTTTATCGAGGGGTTGGTCATCACGTGAGGCATGGGGGTCGTGTCCGGTCAGCTGGACTGGTTAGGCGGGAGCGACTTGCCCGCGCCCGGGAGCCGCTCCGCCAGCACCTTGGCCGTGAAGCGCTGCGATTCCGACATCCGTTCCACCTCCACGGCAATCGCGTCGATCGCCTGCTCGAGGCGTTGCAGCCGCATCTCGCTCTCCGGGTTCGCGCCGGCACGCAGCTGGTCGCGGGCGTTGGCGCGGTTCGCGAACGTCTTCACCACCGTGATGATCGTCCCGCTGATCGAGCCGAGGATCACGGCGGCCATGGCGACATCGGCGCCCGTCGTCATCATCATGCGGTCGGCTCCCTACGGACGGCGCAGCTCGCCAGCCGCAACGCCGCTCGCGGGACCGGCACCAAGACCGGCCGGCTCCTTCGCCCGCTCCGACAGGAGCTTCGTCACGAAGCGCTGCCCTTCGGAGATTCGTTCGACCTCCACCGCCATCGCCTCGATCGCCTGCTCGATGCGATCCAGGCGCTGTGCGGTGTCGCCGCTCGACGGCATCAGGGCCTCGCGGTCCATCATGCGCATCCGTTCGCGCGACTTGATGACCGTCGTCACGATGGTCGTGATCATGACGAACGCCCCAAGCGGGACGAGAATTCCGGGATCCATCAGGCTACCTCGGGTGGTGCAGGTGAAGGGGAGGAACGGTCGGGGAGCGGCGGCGTGACCGGGAGGGTGAAGACGATCGTCGTCCCCACGCCGGGGGTGCTCTCGGCGTGCACCGCCCCATGATGGGCGAGAATCGTCTGCCGCGCGATGGCGAGCCCCAGCCCCGTTCCTCCCGCCTTGTGCGTGACGTACGGGTCCCAGATCGAGGGGAGGATGGTCGGGTCGATCCCCTTGCCGCTATCGGTCACGGCAAGGCGCACCGCCTCGCGACCGTGGATCGGCGACGTCCGCTCGGCGACCACCCGTATCGTCCCCGGACGCTCGCTGCCGGCGCAGGCATCGACAGCGTTCAGGAGGACGTTGCTCAGCGCGCGCTGCAGGGCGTCATGGTGACCCATCACCAGCGGGAGTCCCGCTTCGCACTCCACCGAGACCGTGACGCTCGGCGGGACCGAGGCCTGCGCGGTGTAGCGCGCAAGTTCCGCGATGTCGACGTCGGCCGCGGGGCCCGTGGGGAGCCGCCCAAACTGAGAAAAGGAGCGCGCCAGCCCGTCGAGACGGCGCGTCTCGGTCGCCAGCACCTCGAGGGCGTCGCGTTGCGATTCGGTGGCGTCGCGCTGCAGGCGGGCGATGGCGAACTGGATGGGAGTCAGCGGGTTCTTGATCTCGTGCGCCACGCGCTGCGCGGTTTCGCGATAGGCGCGGAGACGCTCAGCCTCGAGTGCGCGGTCGCGCCCCACGGCGAGCTCGCGCGCCATGGCCCGCATGCGATCGCGCAGCATCCCGAATTCGGGCGCGCCGCGCGCCGCGTTTCCATCCGGCAACGGGGCGCCGCGCTCGATGAGCCCAGTCCACCCCACCAGTTCGTCGAGCGGTCGGCTCATCTGCCGCGACAGGTGCCCGGCCACGCGCGACGCCGCGACCCAGAGCACCACCAGCGTCACGAGCGCGCTGACGACGACCACCGGGACAAGGCGCGTAGCCAGGAATCGAAAGCGGCGTGCCTGGGTCACCGACTCCTCGAGTTCGAGTTCGTGTGCACGCAGCGCCTGCCGCTGCGCGGGTGAGAGCGGCGCGCGCCGGACGGCTCCGACCGCCGCTCGCCCCGATTCCGCCAAACGCTCCCACGCCGCGCTCCCCGAGACCAGCGGAAGCGTGCGTGTCGCGACCACCCCCCACACCAGCGTCAGCGCGAGCGCCGGCACCAGGGCAAAGATCGAGAGGATCGCGAAGAGCCGTGTGCGGAATCCGGGTGATTTCACGTACGAGCAGCGGGAAATGCGGTTTCGGATAAGCTACGGGATTTCCCGCCCGACGTCGCCGTGGGCACCTCGTCAAGGCGACGGGAGTCACCGCCGCACACTCGACGACAGTGGAGCGAGCTCTCCATCCTCGCGAGATTCTGTCCGCGTCCCCTCCTTCGAACTCCCGTCTCCCGTCCCCCGTCTCGGTTCCCATGAAATCCCACACGACCTACCTCACCTTCAACACGAAGAAGCGGCAGGAGATCATCGACATCACCGACCAGGTGGAGGCGTGCCGTGCCGCCGCCGGGATCCGGGAGGGCTTTGTCCTCGTCTCGGCGATGCACATCTCGGCCTCCGTCTTCGTGAACGACCACGAGTCGGGCCTCTGGCACGACATCCTCAAGTGGCTCGAGGAGCGCATCGCCCCCTGGAGCCCCGAGGCGTATCGCCATAACGAGACCGGAGAGGACAACGCCGCCGCCCACCTGCGGTCGCTCACCGTGGGGCACGAGGTCATCGTCCCGGTGACCGCCGGGCGGCTCGATTTTGGTCCCTGGCAGCGCGTCTTCTATGGCGAATGGGACGGCCAGCGCGCCAAGCGAGTCATCGTGAAGGCCATGGGGGAGTAGGGGGAGCCCCCCCAGCTCCCCGAGGGGGTGGCTAACCGTTTGCGGGCATTCGCATTACATTAGTGCGTCCAACGGTTGTGTCACCCGGCGGGGGCTGGGGATCCCATGCGATCCATCCCCGGTGGGCGGCGCCGGCGAGGTTGTGCGACATCGGTGTCTCCGCGACGGCGTGGGGAGTCGGTGCGCGCGCAGCCCGTCACCCGGGGGACCTGGCGTGACGAGCGGTCCGCGGCCTCGAGGGTCGCTCCGCCGGCGCCCGAGTCACTCGCCCGACGCGCGGCTGAGCGCGCGACGGAGCGGCACCCAAACCATGGGCGCCAAGCGCCCGCACACCGTTTTCACCACATGAACGCTCGTACCCCACGGCACGCCGTCCCGCGCGCGCCGCTCGCCCCGCTACACCGGGGCCCGCAGGCGCTGCCGCAGGGAGCGACGGCCACGTACGGCGCCCCCATCCAGCACGCGCCTAACGCCGCGTTGCTCATCGACTTCGACAACGTCACGATGGGGATCCGCTCCGACCTGGCCAGCGAGCTCCGCTCGCTCCTCTCGTCGGACATCATCAAGGGCAAGGTCGCCGTCCAGCGCGCCTACGCCGACTGGCGCCGCTACCCGCAGTACATCGTCCCCCTCGCCGAGTCCTCGATCGACATGATCATGGCCCCGGCGTACGGCTCGTCGAAGAAGAACGCCACCGACATCCGCCTCGCCGTCGATGCGATGGAGCTGGTCTTCACCCGACCCGAGATCGGGACCTACATCCTCCTCTCCGGCGACTCCGACTTCGCGTCGCTGGTGACCAAGCTCAAGGAGTACGGCAAGTACGTCATCGGCGTCGGCATCCGCGAGTCGTCGAGCGACCTGCTCGTCATGAACTGCGACGAGTACTACAGCTACAACGCCCTTGCGGGTCTCGTGAAGGCCAGCGAGGAGGACGTGCAGAAGTGGGACCCGTGGGAGCTGGTCGTCGAGGCCATCGGTCGCATGAAGAAGAATGGCGACGTGATGCGCTCCGACCGCCTCAAGCAGGTCATGCAGGACATCGACGCCGCCTTCGACGAGAAGAACTACGGCTACTCGAAGTTCTCGAAGTTCGTCTCCGACGCCTCCGAGAAGGGGCTGGTGACGATCACGAAGCTCGAGAACGGGCAGCTGGAAGTCGGCCCGGCGGAGGGCGCCCCGGCAGCTGCACCGCAGGGCGATCGTCGCGCTGGCGCGGACGAGGATGGTGCAGGCGCGCGCGAGGGACGTGAGGAGCGTGGCGGACGTCGCGGGCGCCGTGGCGGACGCGGGCGCGGACGCGATCGCGACGATCGTGGTGACCGCGGTGATCGCGGCGATCGTCCGTCGACGGGCACCGGCGACAGCGCGGCACCGGCAGCGCCGGCCGCCGCGGTCGAGCCGACCGAGGCCCCGCGCGCCGAGGCGAAGCCCGACAGCGCCCCCGACGCGCGTCCCGACGCGCGTCAGGAATCGCGACAGGAAGGGCGACATGAGCCGCGTCGCGACCGTCGCCATGACGCGCGTGGCGAACAGCGCGCGGAGCCCCGCAGCGAGCCCCAGGCGCCCGAAGGCGACGAGATCGGGCGTTCGGGCGAGCGTCTCACGCGTTCGGAGGCCTTCGACCTCGTGAAGCGCGCTGCGACGGCGCTCGTCTCGGGCGACCAGGCGGTTCCCGCGCGTGCGGTGCGCGCCAAGTCGTTCGAGCTGCTCGGCCGCGACAGCGAGAGCCTCAGCGAGCGCATGTTCGAGCGCATCCTCAAGGACGCGCACGACCAGGAGGTCATCGACCTGCGTCGTCGTGGCAACGACTTCGAGGTCTCGCTCCCGGCGGCGGTTGCCCCCGTGAGCGAGCAGCTGAATCGCGCCGCGGCCGCGCACGCGGCGGCGGTCGCCGCGGCCGCTCCGCCAGCTGCACCGGCGCCGCGCGGGATGGTCCCGCGCGGGGCACCGGCACGCGGCGGGCGTGGTCGCGCCCCGGCGGGGCCCCCGCCGGAGCTGCTGCTGGTTGGCGTCGTCGAAGACGTGACGCCGGTTGCCGTCGCGGCGACAGCGCCCGAGCCGGTCGCCGAGCCGGCGCCCTCCGCCGAGCCCGACGCGCCGAAGGGACGCGGCGGGCGCGCGCCGAAGGGGAAGGGGAAGGAGGCCGCCAAGCGTCCCGCCAAGGGGGGCAAGGAGGCCAAGGCGCCGAAGGCGGACAGCGCCCCGAAGGCGGACAGCGCCCCGGCGGCGAAGGCGGCACGTGGTGGTCGAGGCGGCAAGGGGAAGAAGACCGCCGCCAAGTGACCGCTCGGGCCAACGCCCCGCAGCATGCGAACGCCGCGTCCGGCACCACCCGGGCGCGGCGTTCGCCGTTGGCGCCGCTCCCTCGCGACTTCTACGACCGGGACACGGCGCTCGTCGCCCGTGACCTGCTGGGCGCCATCCTCGAGTGCCGGCACGACGGCGTCACGGCGTGCGGGCGCATCGTCGAGGTCGAGGCCTACCTCGGGCCGCACGACCCCGCCTGTCATTCGGCCGTTGGACAAACCGTGCGAAACCGGCACCTGCACGGCCCGCCAGGCACCGTCTATGTCTACCGTATCTACGGGATGCACTGGTGCGTCAACGCCGTCACGCGCGAGGCGGGGCACGGGAGCGCCGTCCTGATCAGGGCCCTCGTCCCGATGGCGGGGCTCGACGCCATGCACCAGCGGCGTGGCACCACGCACCAGCCGTCGCTCGCCAACGGCCCCGGAAAGCTCTGTCAGGCGTTAGGCATCAGCGGCGCCCACGACGGGGGGCGGCTCGATCGCGGTGCGGTGCGCATCCTGCGCCCAGCCGCGGGTGACGGGGCGGCACGGCTGCCCGACGAGTCGATCGTCGTCACGCCGCGCATCGGGATCTCGCAGGCGGCCGAGTGGCCGCTGCGCTACTGCCTGGACGGCGAGCCGCATCTCTCGCGCACGCCGCGGAGCTTCGCGCGCTATTCCGTCCGCGAGGCGGACGAGTGGTTGCGGCGGCACGACCTGCGTTGACGCCGCGCGCGCGGCGGTCCGGCTGCGGTCAAGCGGCAATCAAGCGGCGAGGAGGCCGCCCTCACTCGCTTACGCGGGAACGCCCCCCGCCAGCATCGACTGCACCGCGTCGAGCAACGCTTCCGGGCTGAACGGCTTGTGCAGCAGGCGCGTGCGACGGTCCAGCGCGAGGCGCGACGCGTCGATGTCGAGATAGCCTGAGATGAAGAGGATCCGCACATCCGCCCGGCGGCGGCGAAGCTCCTGCGCCAGGTCGCGCCCCCCCATCCCCGGCATCACCACGTCCGACACCACGAGGTCGATCCCCGAGCAGCTGCCGTCGATCAGCGTGAGCGCCTCGTACGCGTCGCGGGCGGCGCGCACCGAGTAGCCCGTCCGCTCGAGGACACGCGTCGCGAGGTGCCGCACCGACGGATCGTCCTCCACCAGCAGGATCACCTGCGCCGCACTGCTCGGCGCTGGCGCGACGATCGCCATGCCACCCGTCGGTGATGACACGACTTCGCGCGTTGCCGCGACGCGCGGGAAGAAGAGCCGGAAGGTGCTCCCGCGTCCCGGCTCGCTCTCCACGGTGATCGTCCCGCCGCTCTGCTGCACGATGCCGTACACCGTGGCCAGCCCGAGCCCGGTCCCCTTGCCCTGCGGCTTCGTCGTGAAGAAGGGCTCGAAGATGCGCGCCCGCACCTCCTGGGTCATCCCCGTCCCGGTGTCGCGGACGACGAGGGAGACATACTCGCCGGGAGGAAGCCCGATCGCCGTTCCCTCAGCGCTCGAGAGCCGAACGTTGCGCGTGTCGATGGTGAGCATCCCCCCCTCGGGCATCGCGTCCCGCGCATTCACCACCAGGTTCAGCAGCGCCTGTTGCACCTGGCCGGGGTCGGCGCGCACGAGTCCGAGGGCGTCGCCGGGCACCGTGAGCAGCGCGATGTCCTCGCCAATCACGCGGCGCAGCATCTTCTCCACGTCGCGCACCAGCCCGTTGAGGTCGAGCTCCCGCGGCTGCAGGAACTGCTTGCGGCTGAAGGCCAGGAGTTGGCGCGTGAGCGCGCTCGCCCGCTCGGCGGCGTCGCGGATCTCCGTCACTTCCTCCACGCGCTCATCGCCGGGCGTGAGCGTCTCCAGCAGCAGGTCCACGTTGCCGCGGATCGCCGTGAGGATGTTGTTGAAGTCGTGGGCGATCCCGCCGGCCAGGCGACCGACGCTCTCCATCTTCTGCGCCTGCAGGAGGTTCGATTCCAGCTCCTTGAGGTCGGTCACGTCGAGGAAGATCCCGTTCCATCGCACGATGCCGTCCGGGCGTTCGGTCTCCGGATAACCGGTCCCGCGCACCCAACGCACCTTGCCATCGCGATGCCGGATGCGGATGTCGAGCCGCCACGGCTCGTTGGTGGCCGCCGACTGCAGCGTTGTCTGCATCACCAGGTCGCGCTGCTCGGGGGCGATCGCCTCCCACACGTTGG
This sequence comes from Gemmatimonadaceae bacterium, assembly GCA_046327755.1. Taxonomy (GTDB): domain Bacteria; phylum Gemmatimonadota; class Gemmatimonadetes; order Gemmatimonadales; family Gemmatimonadaceae; genus SCN-70-22. The sequence continues at coordinate 231,977 of JAXLXW010000002.1, read as the reverse complement.
AGAAGTCCCCGACCGCTTCCTCCGGGACGATGCCGAGCAGCTCGCGCACACCCTCCGAGACATAGTTGAAGCGCATCTCCCCAGCGGGCGACAGCGAGAACTGGTACACCGCCCCGGGGAACGCCTGCGCGATGTGGCGCAGCTGCTCCTCGCTTGCCTGCAACGCGAGCTCGGTGCGTACGCGCTCCGTCTCGTCCGAGACCGTCTGCACCACGGTTGACAGGCGGCCACTGGCATCGCGCAGCGGGGCGGCGCTCACCCGGATACGGTTCACGCGTCCGTCTGGAAACTCGATCGTCAGCGGCACGTCGAGCACCGCCTGCCCGGTCTTCAGTACCCGCGCCAGCGGGCGCTCCGATGGCGAGACTTCGCGCCCGTCGATATCGCGGGTGATCCACGGAACCTCCGACGACCCCGCCTGCATGAGCTGCTCGCGCGTGACGCCCGAGATCTCCACGAACCGCTGGCTCACGAAGACGGGGCGCGACGTGGCGACATCCAGGGCGATGATCCCCGAAGAACTCGTGGCCAGGATGCCGTCGAGCAGGTCGCGCTCCGCCTGCACGGCATCCACCGCGCGACGGCGCGCGGTGACGTCGCGCATGATCAGCTGCGAGGTGCCATCGGGAAAGGCGCGCGCCGAGAGCTCTCCCACGATCGTGGTGCCGTCCGGTCGCAGGAGTTCGCGCTCCGCCAGCGCGCTCCCCGAGGCGCGGCGCGCCTCCGTCAGGACGCACGGCGGCGGAGATGATTCGCCGGGCGCCACGGGAACGCGCAGCAGGTCCGTGCACACCGCGCCGATCATTGCGGCTGGCGACATCCCGAGGAGCTCCGCCGCGCGTGCGTTGGCCAGCGTGCAGTGCCCGTCGCTCCCGAAAACGAGGATCGCATCCGACGCCTCGGTCACGAGCACGCGGTAACGCCACTCGCTCTCGCGCACCTCGCGCTCCCGCTGCACCATGCGCTGCCGCTCGCGGCGGAGGCGCCCTTCGATGGCTGCGGCGGCGAGCGACAGGCCGAGCCCGATCGTGAATCGCACCACGTCGGCGAACTCGGAGATCGCCAGCGATCCCCTCGGTGCGAGGAGGTAGTAGTCGGTCGCCGCGTACGCCGTCACGATCGTGATCGCCGCGGGGCCAAACCCTCCGGCGATGAAGATCGCGACGACAACCGCACAGTTGCCGACGAAGTAGACCGACTGCGGCGACTCGGGTCCGTAGAACTTGACCGCTGCAATCGAGAGGGCGCCCAGCACCACTCCCAGCAGGTACCGCAGCACGACGCGACGTTGCGCGGCGGAGGCCTCTGCCGTCGTGAGCCCCGGCCCCGAAGCGACGGCGGCGCGCGTCGCGCGCCCCGTGGGCTGCTGGACCTCGCCGCGGCGCTCGGCCGCTCCTGCGTCAGGTGTCATCACGCTACGGTCCAGCTTATCCGGACCCGATGGTGTGCGCAACCGGCGAGGGGGGCGCCAAGGGTCGTCGGGTGCACGCGCCCGCGCTCGGTGTCGTTAGGGAGATTGGAATTCCCTGAACTTTCGCTTCCCAAACGTGGCGCGGGAGCCGATCCCAGGGGGACCAGCTCCCGCGTTCGCCCAGCACCCACCGTGGTTCAGGGGAGCTTCTCGATCGCACTCAGCAGGTTGAAGCGAAGGCCCGCCTCGAGGACGAAGGTGTTCGCCGCGCCGTTGATCAGGAAGTTGTTGCGCGTCGGGAGCGTCGCGGCCTGGGCGAAGAGCGCCACGCGTTGCAGCTGGTACTGCGCCCCCAGCGTGAAGCGCGCCGACACGCGGCTGCTCTGGTCGTCCACCTCGGCCAGCACCGCTTCCTGCGCATCGGTGCTCGTGTACGTCCCCTGCGGATCCGCGTTCTGGATCACGTTGATGGAGAGCCCGAGCCCCGCGTACGGGCGAAGATTGCCGTACTTGAGCGGGAAGAAGTACACCCCGGCGCTGTAGCTGCGCAGGTCGCCGATGTTGACGGCGCGCGCCGAGCCGGCAGCGGTCGGGTCATACACGGCGGCGGTGTTGTCGAAGAACGCCTGGTCGATGCCGATCGACACGGCGATCCGCTTGCGCGTGATCAGCCACTCACCGCCGACCGTCGGGGCGCTCACCTTCTCGTTGCCCGAGGCGCCGGTCGTGATCATGGTCGAACCGCCCTTGATCCCCCAGAACCACGAGTTGTCGAAGTCGCGCGGCGACTTCGAGCTGGCCTGCGCACCGGCGATCATGGGAACGACGGCGGCGGCCGCGAGGGCCAGACGGAACGTGCGAACGATGCGCATACGCAGAGCCTCGGGAAACGCGCGGAGTGATAGGCAGCGCTACCCGGGCGACCCTCCGGCGGGCAACGCATTGAACGACAGCGTGAACGGGTCGTGCGATGCTCGGATGCCTCGCATCCTGCACCGACACCGAGGCGCGCGGGCAGACTGCCGCCTTGCGCGTCCCGCAACTCATGTCAGGGACGAGGACGACGCCACGCTGGTCACGCCGAAGTCACGTCCCGTCATGATGATGCCCCCGTTGGTGATGTGCGGCACGCCGCCGAGGTGTCGCGGTCGGGGAATTCCGCACCGCTGCAACGAGCGGACGGGCTTGAGGGCGATTCGCCCCCTGCATACCGTGCTGCCGTTCTCACCCCCAAGGCGCCGTCCATGTACTCCACCTGCCTCTACTGCAACGCGTCGCTGGGGCGAAACGAGGTCGTCGAGCACTTCCCCGTCGGGCGGCGCCTCGCCTTCGACGCGGCGCGCGGGCGTCTGTGGGCGGTCTGTCCGGCGTGCGCCCGCTGGAACCTCACCCCCCTCGAGGAACGCTGGGAGGCGATCGAGACGTGCGAGCGCCTCTTCCGCGACACGCGACTGCGAGCCTCGACCGACCAGATCGGACTGGCCCGGGTGAGGGAAGGGCTCGAACTCGTCCGCATCGGCCAGCCGCAACGTCCCGAGTTCGCGGCCTGGCGGTATGGGCAGGAGTTCAGGCGGCGGCAACGTCGATCCCTGCTCATCCTCGCGGGAGGCATCGTCGCCGTCGGAAGCCTGCAACTCATCCTCCGCGACCTCAATCCCGCCGTGTACGCGTCGATTCCGGGGCTCGCGTACTCGGCGCATCTCATCAATGTCTGGCGTGCCTACCGATTCTCGTGGCGTCCGGTCGCGCGCATCAACGACGAGAGTGGGCGGAGGGTGCTGCTGCGCGGGCGTCACGCACTTGGCGCGCATCTTCTCCTCGCAGAAGGCGGTGAGCACTGGCGACTCCGGCTCGAGCATCGTCGTGGCGCCACCGTGCTCGACGGCGATGTCGCGCGTCGCACGCTCGGTCGGCTTCTCGCGCACGCCAACCAGGAAGGAGGGAGCGGGAAGACCGTCGATGATGCCGTGGAGCAGCTGACCGCCGCGCGCTCCGCCGATGCGTTCATCCTCGACTACGTGAAGCGAGTGGGTCGCGAGGAGCGCTATTTCTCCCACATCAGGGGCCGCGTCGACGCCAGTTCGCTCGGGAGTCAGTCAGCCGTCCAGAGGATCGCCCTCGAGATGGCTCTCCACGAAGAAACCGAGCGCGCCGCCATGGAAGGGGAGCTCACCGCCCTCGCAGACGCGTGGAAGGAAGCCGAGGAGATCGCCGCCATCGCCGACGACCTCCTCCTCCCGCGCCGGATCACCCGGCAACTCGACGCCCTGCGAAAGCAGGAGCCGCAATGACGAGAGGGAGTCACCTGCGCAGGCGACTCCCTCTCTCCGTCTTCTTTGCGTCTTCGCGGCTTCGCGTGAGCCCGATCTTCCCAGCCCCAGCTCAGACGAGCCCCAGCTTCCCCCCCACCTTCTTGAACGCGGTCACCGCGAAGTCGATGTCCTCGCGCGAATGCGCCGCCGAGATCTGGCACCGCACGCGCGCCGTCCCGTGAGGCACCACCGGGAAGCCGAACCCCGTCACGAACACCCCCTCGGCCAGCATCATCTCGCTCATCTGGATCGCCGCCGCCGTCTCGCCAATGATGATCGGGACGATCGGCGTCTCGCCGGCCAGCGGCTTGAACCCCGCCTCGACGATCTGCTCTCGGAAGTAGCGCGCGTTGTCGCGCAGTCGCTGCACGCGCTCGGGCTGCGCCTCGATCACGCGCACCGCCTGCAGCGCGCTCGCCGCGACGGTCGGGGGAAGGGCATTCGAGAACAGCTGCGGGCGCGAACGCTGCGTGAGCATGTCGCACAACGCCGCCGAACCGGCCACGAAGCCCCCCGCCGCGCCACCGACCGCCTTGCCTAACGTGGAGGTGATCACGTCCACCTCGCCCAGCACGCCGAAGTGCTCCGCCGTCCCGCGCCCGTTGGTGCCGAGCACCCCGGTGGCGTGCGAGTCGTCCATGATGACGATCGCGTCATGGTCGCGTGCCACCTGCAGGATCTCGGGGAGCTTCGCGATGCTCCCCTCCATCGAGAAGACGCCGTCGGTCCAGATCAGCCGCCGCTTGGCCCCCTTGTTCGCCTCGAGCTTGGCGACCAGGTCATCCATGTTGGAGTGCTTGTAGACGGCCGTCGTGCACTTGGTGATCGCCTTCGCGAGCCGGATCGAGTCGATGATGGAAGCGTGGTTCAGTTCGTCCGAGATGACGAAGTCGCCTTCCTCCACCACCGTCGCCGTGAGCCCCTCGTTGGCGTTCCACGCCGAGACGAACGACATCGACGCCTCGGTCCCCACGAAGCGGGCGAGCGCCTGCTCGAGTTCACGATGCACCGTGAACGTCCCGCAGATGAAGCGCACGCTCCCCGTTCCCGCGCCGTACTTCTTGAGACCGTCGATCCCCGCCTGCACCACGCTCGGCTCGTCGCACAGCCCGAGGTAGTTGTTGGAGGAGAGGATCAGGATCTTCCCGCGCCCCTCCATCTCCACCCACGCCGACTGCGGCGAGTCGAGGTAGTTGAGGCGCTTGTAGACCTTGTCGACCTTGAGCTGCTCGATCCGCGCCTGAAGGTCGCCCGTGAATTTCGCGTTACCCATTCTCGTCTTCTCGTCCTCTCGTCCTCTGGTCTTCTCTAAGCATCAGCTCACCTCGAAGACGACCTTCCCCGCATCGCCTGCCTTGATGGCGTGGATCGCCTCGTCAAAGCCCTCGAGCGGGAAGCGGTGCGTGATCACGGGCGTCGGGTCGAACTTCCCCGAGCGCAGGAACTGGGACATCTGGATCCAGGTGTCGTACATGCGGCGTCCGATCACGCCGTACACGGTGATCCCCTTGAAGATGATTTCCGTCGCGAAGTTCACCTCCATCGGCCGCGCGGGAATCCCGAGCATCTGCACGCGGCCGCCGAGGCGCACTTCCTTGAAGGCCTGGTGGATCGCCGCAGGAACGCCGCTCATCTCGAGCACGACGTCGACGCCTAGTCCGTCGGTCGCGCGCTTCACCGCCTCTTGCACCTCCGACGGATGCACGGCGTCGTGCGCCCCCATGGAGCGCGCCAGTTCGAGTCGGCGGGGGTTCACGTCGCTCGCGATCACGCGCGAAGCTCCCGCCGCCGCACAGATCCCCACCGCGAAGATCCCGATAGGTCCGCACCCGGTGACGAGCACCGTCGCGCCGGGGATCTCGGTGCCGTGCAGCGCCGTGTGGAAGGCGTTCCCCATCGGGTCGTGGATTCCGCCGATCTCGTAGGGAATGCTCGCATCGAGGTGCCACACGTTGGTCGCCGGCATCGCGATGTACTCGGCGAAGCAGCCGTCGCGATCGACCCCGATGATTTTCGTGTTCGGGCACACGTGCGAATTGCCGGTGCGGCACAGGTGACATCGCCCGCACACGATGTGTCCCTCGGCGGTCACGCGGTCGCCGACCGCGACGTCGCGCACCAGCGACCCCACCTGCACCACGTCGCCGGCGAACTCATGGCCGACGGTGAAGGGCGGCTTGCAGCGATTGCTCGCCCAGTCATCCCATTCGTAGATATGCACGTCGGTCCCGCACACACCGGCGCGCCGGACCTTGATGAGGACTTCGTCGTCGCGAATGGTCGGGACGGGGACGTCCTTGAGCGTGAAGCCTGGGCCGGACGTGGCTTTTACGAGAGCTTTCACAGGGACAGAAGACGAGAAGACGAGAGGACGAGAAGACGAGAGCAGATCGTCGCTCGGGGCGGAAGACCGGCGCGCCCGATGGAAAATGAACTCCCCATCACCAGCCCCAGCAAGCGGTAGTTCCTCGTCTTCTCGTCTTCTCGTCCTCCCGTCTTCTCAGACGAGCGATGAGATCTGCCCTCCGTCCACCTGGATCGCCGTCCCCGTCACGAACGAGGCGCGCTCGCTAGCCAGGAAGGCCACCACCGCGGCGAACTCCTTCGGATCGCCGGATCGTCCCATCGGGATCCCACCCTGACGCGCCGCCAGGACCTCCTCGAGGGGTCGCTGTTCGCGCGTTGCGCGCATCTGCGCCAGCTCGATCGCGCGCGCGGTGTCGAAGTGGCCGGGCATGACCGTGTTCACCAGGACGCCGTCCTTCGCCACTTCGTTTGCCAGCGTCTTCGCGAACCCTAACAAGCCGGCGCGGGCGGTGTTCGACAGCAGCAACCCCTGGATCGGCATCTTCGCCGCCATCGACGTCAGGAAGAGGACGCGCCCCCAACGACGCGCGCGCATCCCCGGCACCACCGCGTGCGCGAGGCGGATCGACGCCATCAGGTTCATGTTGAGCGCTGCCTGGTACTGCTCCTCGCTCGTCGACTCGAAGAGCGTCGAGGGGGGACCGCCGGCGTTGGCCACGAGGATGTCGACCGGGCCGAGCTTCTCCGTCACCTCCGCGACGATGCGCGCGGGGGCCGCGGGGTTGCTCACGTCGGCACCGATCGTGTGGATCTTCCCGTAGGTGCGACCGGCGATCGCCGCCGCCTGCTTGTCGAGTTCGTCCTTCCGGCGAGCGACCATCACCACACTCGCCCCTTCCTGGCTCAGCTCATTCGCGATGGCGAGGCCGAGTCCGCTCGATGCCCCGGTGACGAGGGCAACCTTGTGTTTGAGTCCGAGGTCCATGCGCGGAAGAATGCATCGTCGCGCCGATCGCTGCCAGTTCGCCTCGCATGCAGCGCCGTACCGCGCGCTGCGGGGCATTGCGGGGCGTTGCGGGGCGTCACGGCGCCTGCTTCACCGCCACGCTCTGCCACTCGCTCGCGACCAGTTGCTTCCCGATCCAGTAGCGCGCGCGAAGCCGGACCGTCTGCGTCCCGGGGGGACGACTTGCGCGCGACGGGGCATAGCGCGCCGCGATCCACTCGAGCGACCACGTGGTCGATGCACCGGGGGCGAGTTGCACCGGCTGGCTGTACGCCGCGCACAGGATCAGCTCGATCCTCGGATCGATGCGCTCGCCGGCCGCGTCCTGGACCTCGAACACGTTGAATGGGCAGGTGTTGCCCTGGTACGTGACCGCCGCGGAGGTGGTGTTGGTGAGTGTCACGGTGAGCGGAAGCACATCGCCCTCGTTCACCGTCGTCTTCGACAGCTGCAGCCGCATGGCTTCAGTACCGAGGACGCTCTGCGACGATGCCGGAGACAGGTCGAGGATGGTGCCGCACGCTGCGCTGCCCGCGCAGAGTGCCAGCGCGGCGAGTGTCGATCGAAGGAGAGTGCGCATCAGCGAGACCTACCGTGGGGGCGCGCGCTCGGGATGTCGAGTGAGGGGCGTCGCGCGCCATGATCGCTCCCCTTGTACGACGCACGACGCGCGTGCGAGATAGCACGCCGAGGCGGTGCCCCGGGGTGCCACGTCGAGCATTTCATTGAGCGGAAGCTCCCCGTGGAACGTTCGGCAGGGCGCGCTCCCTCACGCCTCCGCCGACCGTCGTCGTGCGGAGGTGAGCGACGGTCGTCCGCAGCACTGGGCGTTGATCGGGGCACTCGTTAGGCATCAAGCGGCGTGACGCACGGGATGCCGATCGAGCCAGGCATGCGCTCGATATTGCGCGATGCGAAGGGCATTCATATATTCGCGTCAAGCACCTATCGCGTGTGCGCGAGGAGAAGGCGTGGTACCATCACGAATCGAGTGCCTCCACAACGCAACGCTCCTGGCAACCTCGCCGAGTCCGGTCACGTCGTTGACCCGTGCACTCGCCCGGGGGCCGTTGGCCTCCCCAACGAGTACCACCGCCGCCTCGGCCAATGTCGCGCATCTGCGCCGCGCGCCGATCGATGCTCGTCGCGCGACCATCGCGATGCGACCTCTCTCTCCACGATCGTCAGTGCGCGTTGCGCGCCGGTTGCGCGTGCGTCGCGCATCGAACGATGAAGCCATGACGTCGACAGAGCGCGATGACTCCAACTCGCTGCGCGTTGTTGATGTACGCCATGTTGAAAACCTCACTCTCTGCTTTACGAGTGCGGGTGATGTGATGTAGATTGCGCGCGACTTGAAACCAGTTGCATTGTCAAGTCGTCAGTTCGAAGGTTGCACAAGTATACGAATGCTGCCGTTGGTGTTTTCGACATAGCGCCGCTGTTAGGCGCGAAGGACCAGCCGGATGCGAATGCGCCGGTTGCTGCCGACCGATCCACCGGGGGATCGGACCGGTGATCCACACCAGACCAGGAGATACTCTCATGGCTGCGAAGAAGAAGACTGCCAAGAAGGCCGCGAAGAAGACCGCGAAGAAGGCCGCCAAGAAGACCAAGAAGCGGTAGTTCTTCGAAGTCTCGAAACAACAAGAAAGCCGGCGCGATCGTTGCGCCGGCTTTCTTGTTGTCTGTCTCTTCGTTCGCGCTCTATCGTCCTGATCGATCGGCTTACGCCGCCTTGGCGCCCGTCGTTGCTGGCTCGGCTTCTGGGACCTCGCCCCACACGTACGCCCACACCCGCGGCGGTGGCTCCGCGCGACTCCCGCGCGATATCACGATGCCGATCGGCTCCTCGAGCACGACGTCCTGTCGCTTCTCCGTCATGCCGTTTCTCCCCTTCATATAGTAGACGCGCTCTCTCGTGCGACCGGCCGCAGCCGGCGAGAACGGTTCGCCGAATGCGGCCGGTCTGCGAGGCCGTCGAGTCGCCTCACCTCGATACCAAAGGCACTCCGCATGCCATCGACGGCGTTCGGTCTAAGTTGTTGAAAATGATTGGGATAGAAAGCAATCGCCGCCCGGAGGCGGCGAGAAACGTCGCGAAATGACACGTATTCTTCTGACACGTCGTATCGCCACGTGTCGCCGATCTCTTCTATAACATGCGCAGAGCGCTCGATCGGTCGGTCGCCTCAGGCGACGTTCTTCCGCGCCAGGAAGGTCCGCGACGAGTTCTCGTCGCGCACAATGGAGACCTCCCAGCCGCGGTAGCGCGCCCGCAGCTCGTCGAGCTCGACAGCGGCGTGGCCTGCGACCAGCGTCTGCACGAGGTGCACGCCTCCGTCGAGCGTCGCGCTCTTCAGGATCTCGATCACGCGCTCGCGTTCGCTCACCGTGAGGCGCTCGAACGCGGCGGGCGAACAGACCACCGCGTGGAGCGGGGCCTCGGGGTACCACTCGCCCAGCCCGGTGACGCATCCGTTCACGCGCGAGGTGAGCCCGACCACGCCGGCAGCCGCAATGACCTTTTCCACCACCTCGGGGTCTTCCTCCACCGCGGTGACCTGGCAGCCGTTGGCAGCGAGGTAAAGTGCGGTACCTTCCTCCCGGGCGCCGACGACCAGTACGTGGGCCTCGGCGTCCGACGGGATCTCTCGCACGATGGGGGCGTCAGCGCTGAGCCCCCACCGCTCGGGGCGCCGGTACTCGGCGATCAGCTTCAGGCGACGGCGGCGCCAGGCGGCGTATGATGGGATGCCGAGCCGGTTGCGGATGATCCGGTCGACCTCGGCCCAGATCAGGATCTCGTTGAAGGCCACCTGCTCGGACGCCCGCAGGTTCGCCACCGCCTCGTCGCCGATGCGCAGGATCGCCGACCGGGGAATCGAGTCCTTGTAGTTCTCGATTTCCTGCTCGACGAAGCACTCGTACTCGTGCTTGAGCGATCGCTGCGGCTGATGAGACCCCATGCACCCACGCCAGTTAGGCTCCGACCAAACCTACGGACTCTCGTAAGGCGCGCAAGTGCTTTCGCCATTCACTCGTTAGATTTGTGCGTGCCTGACGAGCCTCGCATGCCTCACGACTCCCCCGACAGCGCCTTACGAGTGCCGCCTGCGTGCCTGACGAGCGCCTGTGGCACACCTGTCGCGCGCGCGGCGCGCGCCTGACGAGGCGCCTTCCCGAGATGCCCAGCTCCCCATGACCTCCCCGCGACCTGTAGCCGACGGCATCACCTGCGGTGACCTCCTCCACCTCGGGCGTGCGGAAGCCATCGCCACGTACCTCATGGAGTCGTCCGACGGCCTCGTCGTCGTCGACCCGGGCCCCGCGTCGTGCCGTGAGGCGCTCGAGCAAGCCATGCGCGACATCGGCGCGCGACGTGACGACCTGCGCCACGTCCTGCTCACGCACATCCACCTCGATCATGCCGGCATCACGGGAACCCTCGCGCGCGAACTCCCCGACCTGCGCGTGCACGTGCACGCGCGTGGCGCGCCGCACCTGACGGACCCCTCCCGCCTCCTCGACAGCGCCCGGCGCATCTACCAGGGGGACATGGAGCGCCTGTGGGGGGCGTTCGAGCCCGTTGCACCTGAACAACTGGTCGTCCTGGCCGGCGACGAACGCCTGACCATCGGCGGTCGCCGCCTGCGCGTGGCCTACACGCCGGGACACGCCTGGCACCACCTCTCGTACCTCGACGAACAGTCCGGCGTCGCCTTCGTCGGCGACGTGGCGGGCGAGGCCTCCCAGCACGGGACCCCGGCGCTCCCCGCCGCGCCGCCGCCCGATATCGACCTCGAGGCCTGGAAACCCTCGCTCGACCTCATCGCAGCGTGGGGGCCGGAGGCGCTCCTGCTCACGCACTTTGGGCCGGTGCGACACGTCGTCGCCCACCTCGATGCCCTCTGGGACCGCATCATCTCCTGGAGCCTCGCCGTCCGTGCCTCCCTCGGCACGGGCAGCGACGATGACGCGCGCGCCACAGCCTTCGCCGACGCCGAGTTCGCCCGCCTGACGAGCGCCCTCACGCCGGAACAGGCCCTGCATGTCGACCGCGAGACGATGCGCTCGTCGTGGTACGGCTTCGCGCGCTATTGGCGAAAGAAGGCGGCCGCCACCGCCTGACGAGCGCCCCCCTCATGCCCGAACTCCCCGAGGTCGAGTACGCGGCGCGCATCGCGCGCGCCGCGTGCCAGGGCAAGCGGATCCGCGCGGTGCAGGCGCTGCACGCGTCGCAGCGCCGGGCGCTCCCCGACGAGACGGCGCTCGCCGTCGCCGACGATGTCGTGGTTGCGGTCGAACGGCGCGGCAAGCACCAACTGCTCCGCCTGGCCAGCGGGCGCACGCTGCACGTGCACTTCCGGATGACCGGCGACTGGCGCGTCGCCACGGTCGAGGACCCCCCGCATCGCATCACGCGTGTCCTCATCGACTTCGAGGACGGCACACGCCTCGCCCTCGACGACTCGCGCGCCCTCGCCACGATTGCCGTCGTCGACGCCGGCGTCGACCCCTGTCCCGACCTCGGCCCGGAAGCGACCGACCCGTCGTTCAACGCGGAATGGCTCGCGCAGCGACTCGCTGCCCGGCGAGGACCGATCAAGCCCACCCTCCTCGACCAGCGGTTGGTGGCTGGGATCGGGAACATCTACGCCTCCGAGGCGCTCTGGTACGCGCACGTCGATCCCCGGCGCCCTGCCAACCGGCTCCGGCAGCCGCAATACGCGGCCCTCGCCGCCGGCGTGAAGCGCGCCATGCGGAAGGCGCTCGAGCATCCGGAGCGATACTACGGGGTGGACGGCGTGAGTGACGCCGTGCGCTTCAACGTCTACGATCGGGAAGGAAAGGGGTGCCGCCGCTGCCGCGCCCCGATCGTGCGCCTGGTGCAAGCGGGGCGCAGCAGCTACTACTGTCGCTCCTGTCAGCGCTGAACGGCTCGCATGCGCCGCGCGCAGCGCAGCGTCATCGCGCGCGTGCTTCCATGGCCTGGGTCGCCCCATGTTCGACTCGATCGCGTTCGCGCCCTGCGCCTCGATGGGATAGCCCTCCGCCATCGTGATCGCCGGCGCGGGACGGCGCGGTGCCCCGCGTGCCCCGCGTCGCGTGCCCCGTCAGGTGTCGTGCACCTCGAGGATTGCCCCCTTGAGGTAGCCTGTCTCCGGGATCGTCACGACCTCGGGATGGTCGGCGGGTTGCACGCAGAATTCGCGAAGCGTCACGCGCCGCCCGCTGTCGGCGGCCGCCCCCTGCAGCATTTCGAGGAAGTGCGACTTGGTCACGTGGTAGCTGCAGCTGGCGGTGAACATCATCCCGCCAGACGCAAGGAGCCGCATCGCGCGCAGGTTGATCTCGTGATACCCGCGCAGCGCGTTGGGGAGGGACGGCCGGTTCTTCGCGAAGGCCGGGGGGTCGACGACAATCGTGTCGAAGCGCTCCCCTGCGCGTTCGCGTGCGCGCAGGTCGTCGAAGGCATCGGCCTCGACGAATGCGATGTTGGACCGCCCGTTGCGCCTGGCGTTCTCGTGCGCGCGCTCCAGGGCGGCGGCCGACACGTCGAGGGCGACGACGGAGTCGGCGCGCGCCGCCAGATGCAACGCGAACGATCCGTGATAGGCGAAGCAGTCGAGGGCGCGCCCGCGGGCGATCGTACCGATGCGGTGCCGGTTCTCGCGCTGGTCGAGGAAGGCGCCGGTCTTCTGCCCGGTCCACGGGGCGGCGAGGTACTTCACGCCATACTCGTGGACCTCGATCTCGTCCGGCACCGTGCCGTGGAGCAGCGCGGTCTCACGTGCCAGGCCTTCGCGCTCGCGAACCGCTCCGTCGTGCCGCCCCAGGATTCCCTCGCACTGCGTGAGGGTGCGCAACGCCTCGACGATGATGTCCCGGTGCGCCTCCAGCCCCGCGCTCATCAACTGCACCACCAGCCAGCGGTCGTATCGGTCACAGGTGAGGGAGGGGAGTCCGTCTCCCTCGCCGTGGACCAGGCGACACGCCGAACTGTGGGTCAGGATCTCGCGCCTCCGGGCGATGGCGAGCCGCAGTCGTTCTTCCCACCAGTCTCGCGTCAGCGCCGGAAGTGGGCGCCGGTCGACCATGCGGAGCGAGATCTCGGAGTGTGGCGACCACAGCGCCGTCCCGATCGCGCGGCCGCGCCCGTCCTCGACGCGAACAGCTCCCGCGGATGAGGCTGGAAATCGGGCGACGTCGCTCTTGAAGATCCAGGGATGGCCTTGGGCCCAGCGTGTCGCGCCCCGGTTGGAAACGACGGCGAGGTCGAGGTCTCCGGCGGTGCCGGAGGCACTCAGGCGAGGCGATGGCGGCGTGCTGGGTCGATCGGAGCGCATGTCACCAAAGGTAGCGACGAGGGTGTCCGCGGTTCGTCCGGTGACTGCTGCTCTGTCCGTCGCTCCGTCCGTCGCTCGGTCCGCGGCCCTGTCGGAGACGCCGCGCATGGTAGGGGAAAATTTCTGTCTCGCGCAGGGTGTGCAGGGGTTGATCTGCGTCCGCGGTCTATGTACAATTCGCGCCCTTTCGGAAATGGCACTGGACGCCGAACAGGCGCCGGGGCGGTGTCGAAAGGTTGGAATAGTTATGAATTCCGCGAAGGCCAAGGTCGACGCGGACGCTGATTGAAAAGTGAAGGTAGGGAAGATCGTGGGAAGTGAATCCTTACTGCTGGTGGCCCGCGCGAGCGGGTTGTCGGCAGCGAGATTGCTTGATCACAAACAAGATCTGAAGTAGTAGATCGCGCGTGCTCTGCTTGACGGAGAAATGGGTCAAGCGAGCGAAAGCATGTGGGGGATGCCTGGGCACACAGAGGCGATGAAGGCCGTGGTAAGCTGCGATAAGCTCGGGGGAGTGGCACACACGCGGTGATCCCGAGATGGCCGAATGGGGCAACCCGGCGGACCGTGAGGTCCGTCACGCCGAAAGGCGAGCGAACCCTGGGAACTGAAACATCTCAGTACCGGGAGGAAGAGAAATCAACCGAGATGCCCGGAGTAGCGGCGAGCGAAAGGGGCAGAGCCCAAACCGGTCTCCTTGTGGGGCCGGGGTTGTAGGACCCACGGACGGAGCCAGTTAACGAATTGAAGTCCCCTGGAACGGGGCGCCAGAGACGGTGACAGCCCGGTAGATGAAGAGCGCTGGCCCAGTGGAGTTCCTGAGTAACGCCCGACTCGCGAAATCGGGCGTGAAGCTGGGGGGACCACCCTCCAAGGCTAAAGACTCCTGTGTGACCGATAGTGGACGAGTACCGTGAGGGACAGGTGAAAAGCACCCCTGGGCGGGGAGTGAAAGAGATCCTGAAACCACATGCTTACAAGCGGTAGGAGGCGGGGCGGGGGGCAACCTTCGTCACTGCTGACTGCGTGCCTTTTGCATTATGATCCGGCGAGTTACTCCTCAGGAGCGAGGCTAAGCGGCTCAGCCGCGGAGTCGGAGCGAAAGCGAGTCCTGTCACGAGGGCGACTGGAGTTCCTGGGGGTAGACCCGAAGCCAGGGCGATCTACCCATGAGCAGGGTGAAGCTGAGGTAACACTTAGTGGAGGCCCGCACCGGTATGGGTTGAAAACCGTTCGGATGACTTGTGGGTAGGGGTGAAAGGCCAATCAAGCCTGGAGATAGCTGGTTCTCCCCGAAATCTATTGAGGTAGAGCCTCGCGGCGTGTGAGCAGGGGGTAGAGCGACTGGATGGGCGCGGGCTGGCGAAGCTGGTACCAACCCCAACCAAACTCCGAATACCTGTTTCATGGACCGCGGGAGGCAGTCGCTGAGCGATAATGTCCAGCGGCGAGAGGGAAAGAACCCAGAGCCACAGCTAAGGTCCCAGAGTGGCCGCTGAGTATAGCGAAGGATGTGTCCCTGCCGTGACAACTGGGAGGTTGGCTTAGAAGCAGCCATTCCTTGAAAGAGTGCGTAATAGCTCACCAGTCCAGCGGGGATGCGCCGAGAATGGTCGGGATTAAGCGGCCCACCGAAGCTTGGCCTTCTAGCATTGCTAGAGGGGTAGGGGAGCGTTCCGCGTGCAGTGAAGGGGGGGTGGAAACCAACCCCTGGAGCGAGCGGAAGTGAGGATGCCGGAATGAGTACGCGCAAACGAGAGTGAAAACCTCTCGCACCGAAAGCCCAAGGGTTCCTGCGCCATGGCAATCAGCGCAGGGTGAGGCGGGTCCTAAGTCGAGGCCCCAGAGGCGTAGACGATGGGAAGCCGGTCAAGATTCCGGCCCCGCCTGGGAAGCGATGAACCGATCAGGGACCGTGGAACGAAGCAGCAGCGGCTATGTGGAGGGCCGTTCAACCGCGTAGGGCGCAACGCCGAGACGGGAGTACGAGGCCGCGGGGCAACCCAAGGTCAAGTGCTGTGGAGTCGACACGCGAGAAAAGCTGGTCGGGGAGCAACTCAGGCGTCCGTACCGTAAACCGACACAGGTGGGCGAGGCGAGAAGCCTCAGGTGCACGAGTGAGACGTGGTCAAGGAACTCGGCATAATGATCCCGTAACTTCGGAAGAAGGGATGCCCCTTTTGGTGACCCGCACAGGGAAGCTGGGGGGGGCCGCAGAGAATCGGCCCAAGCGACTGTTTAGCAAAAACACAGGTGCGTGCCAAGCCGCGTAAGGCGCCGTATACGCACTGACGCCTGCCCGGTGCCGGAAGGTTAAGGGGAGAGGTTAGCCGCAAGGCGACGCCTTGAGCCGAAGCCCCGGTAAACGGCGGCCGTAACTATAACGGTCCTAAGGTAGCGAAATTCCTTGTCGGGTAAGTTCCGACCTGCACGAATGGCGTAACGACTTGGGCACTGTCTCGACCACGCGCTCGGCGAAATTGCAGTCTCGGTGAGGATTCCGAGTCCCCGCGACAGGACAAAAAGACCCCATGCACCTTTACTGTAGCTTGCCATTGGACGTTGTTTCGAACTGTGTAGCATAGGTGGGACCCGGTGAGGCCAGGGCGCTAGCTTTGGCGGAGGGGCCAGTGAAATACCACCCTGCTCGACACGACGTCCTCACCAGCCTGCGCACACCGCAGGTGGGACCGTGGCAGGTGGGCAGTTTGACTGGGGCGGTCGCCTCCGAAACAGTAACGGAGGCGCGCGAAGGTTGGCTCAGCGCGGACGGTACTCGCGCTTCTAGAGTGTAACGGCACAAGCCAGCCTGACGGGGAGACCGACGGGTCGACCCGCCACGAAAGTGGGCCGTAGTGATCCGGTAGCCCGGGGTGGAACGGCTATCGCGCAACGGATAAAAGGTACGCTGGGGATAACAGGCTTATCGCGCCCGAGAGTTCACATCGACGGCGCGGTTTGGCACCTCGATGTCGGCTTGTCACATCCTGGGGCTGGAGAAGGTCCCAAGGGTCCGGCTGTTCGCCGGTTAAAGTGGCACATGAGCTGGGTTCAGAACGTCGTGAGACAGTTCGGTCTGTATCCGTCGTGGGCGTTGGAGTGTTGAGGAATGCGGACTCTAGTACGAGAGGACCGAGTCGGACGATCCGCTCGTGTCCCGGTTGTCCCGCCAGGGGCAACGCCGGGTAGCGATGATCGGTGGCGATAACCGCTGAACGCATCTAAGTGGGAAACGCCGTCCAAGATGAACACTCCCTGGGGCCATGAGCCCCCTCAAGGGCCGGAGGAGACGACTCCGTCGATAGGCCGCCCGTGGACGCCCAGCAATGGGCTCCGAGCGCAGCGGTCCTAATCGCCCGTGCGGCTTGACCCTCCCTTATGTATTCCAAGGCAGGGCACGCGCATCAGGAATCAAGCAGGCTGCCTAACGCAGCTTCACGTCAACCGATCTTCCCTATCCTTCGCTTCTCGCCTTTGAAGGCGTCAGCGACCGGTCGCCGACAAGACATTCCTCGTCTTCTCGTCCTCTCGTCCTCTCGTCTTCTGTTCAAATCGCTGGCGACTAGAGCGTAGGGGCCACACCCGTTCCCATTCCGAACACGGTCGTTAAGCCCTACAGCGCCGATGGTACTCCGATCGAGAGATCGCGGGAGAGTAGGCCGTCGCCGGCACCCCTTCGCGGGCCGCATGGATTCCCCATGCGGCCCGCGTTGCTTTTCCCCCTATCGCTGGCCAGGCGCGCTGCTCGCGCCCCCGCGCTAGCGCCCCTTACCCTGCGCCGCGCGTCGCCCCGCGCGCACTTGGCGGATCGCCGCCGCATGTTCCTCGAACGTCGTCCGGAACTCGTGATGCCCGTCAGGGTGCGCGACGAAGTACAGGTACGGCACATTGGCCGGGAAGACCGCCGCCTCGATGCTCGGTCCCCCGGGCGATGCGATGGGGCCCGGGGGAAGGCCGGCGTACTTGTACGTGTTGTACTTCGAGTCGATCTCCAGGTCCTTGTACAACACGCGCTCCACGTGGCGCCCTAACGCGTACTGCACCGTTGGATCGGCTTGCAGCCGCATGCCGATCTTGAGCCGGTTGTGGTACACCGCCGAGATCACGGGGCGCTCTTCCGGGAGGCGCGCCTCCTTCTCGATGATCGCCGCCAGCGCCATCACGTCATTACGCGAGAAGGCCATCGCCTTGGCCGCCGAATCCCACGACGGCTTCCACACCTGCTCGAACCGCTCCACCATCGCCGTCACCGCGTCGCGCGCGGTTGCGCCTGGCGGAAACGTGTAGGTGTCGGGAAAGAGATAGCCTTCGAGCGTCGGCGTCGGGATGTCGAGCCGGTGACGAAGCGCGGTGTCGCGGGTTGCCACCTCGACCGACTCGGGCGGGACCTCGAGCGATCGTGCGATGACGGGGATGATCGACGAGAGCGCGTACCCCTCGGGAATGGTGAAGGTGTGCACGAGTCCCTTGCCAGCCGCGAGGGCGTCGAGGATCTCGCCCCACCCCTGGTTGCTGCGAAACTCGTACGTCCCCGCGCGTATCGATCGATCGCGCTTGCTCCAGCTGGCGTACATGCGGAAGGCGCGCGGGAAGGCGATCACCCCTCGCTGCGCCAGCGAGTCGGCGGCGACGCGGAACGACGAACCCGGAGGGATCACGACCCGTCTCGGCACCTCGTCTCCGCAGGCCGACACGAGCAGCGTGGCGGCGAGCGCGGCGAGGGCGATCGGGGGGGCACTGGGGCCCCCCCCCGTTCTCAACCTAACGCGAACCGTCTTCCTCTCCGTCATCATTCTCACTCGCTCCGTACCCGTTCTCCAGCATCGGACGGGCGCCGAGCATTCCCAGCGCCTGTTGCAGCAGGATGGCCGCTGCCATCGCGTCGACGTCGCCCTTGCGCCCTCGTGTGGACCCGCCCATCTCCCGGATGGCGCGAAGCGCGGCCGCGGAGGAAAATCGCTCGTCGATGAGCCGAACGGGGAGTCCCGTGCGCTTTTCCAGTTCGGATGCGATGTGGCGCACCTCGCGCGATCGGTCGGTTTCTTCCCCGTCGCCATCGAGAGGGAGGCCCAGGACGAAGCCAACCGCCTCGTGCTCGGACGCGCGCCGGATGATCTCGGCGATGGGAGGGCGCTTCCCGATCCGGCGGAGAATGAAGCCCGCGGGGGTGGCGATGGTCTGCGTGGGATCGCTCACCGCCAATCCCACTCGCCGTTCCCCGTAATCGACGGCGAGCAGGCGCCCCGGCTCGCCGGGCCTCGATGACGACGACGACGTTGTCCCTTACCCCTGCGCCATGTGCTGGAAGAACTCGCGGTTCGTCTTGGAGCGCACGAGCTGCTTCAGCAGGAAGGAGATCCCGTCGTCTGGCGGCATGTCGCCGAGGAAGGTGCGCAGGAGGTACACGCGGTTCATCTCCTCCCGGTCGAGGAGGAGCTCCTCGCGGCGCGTTCCCGACTTGTTGATGTCGATGGCGGGGAAGACGCGGCGATTGGCGATCTCGCGGCTGAGGACCAACTCCATGTTGCCGGTCCCCTTGAACTCCTCGAAGATCACCTCGTCCATGCGCGACCCGGTTTCCACCAGCGCGGTGGCAATGATGGTCAGCGAGCCGCCATCGTCGATCTTGCGCGCCGAGCCAAAGAAGCGCTTGGGCTTCTGCATGGCCGACGCGTCGAGACCGCCGGAGAGGATCTTTCCGGACTGCGGGATCACTGCGTTGTGTGCGCGCGCGAGTCGCGTGATGGAGTCGAGCAGGATGACGACGTCCCGCCCGCTCTCCACGAGACGCTTGGCCTTCTCGATCACCATCTCCGCCACTTGCACGTGACGGTCTGGCGGTTCGTCGAAGGTCGAGCTGATGACCTCCGCCTTGGGCACCGACTCGTGGAAATCGGTCACCTCCTCGGGGCGCTCGTCGATGAGAAGGACGATGAGCGAGACCTCGGGGTGATTGTCGGCGATGGCATTCGCCATCTTCTGGAGGAGGATCGTCTTGCCCGCGCGTGGCGGCGCGACGATGAGGCCGCGCTGTCCCTTGCCGATGGGGGCGATGAGGTCCACCACGCGCATCGACACATCGCCGTTCTCCAGGCGCAACCGCTGATCCGGGTAGCGCGGGCGGAGGTTGTCGAAGATGAGGCGCGGCGTGGACGGGTCGGGCTCGCCCCCGTTGACCAGGTCGACCTTGAGGAGTGCGAGGTATCGCTCCCACTGCTTGGGCGGGCGCACCTCGCCGCGGATCGTATCCCCGGTCCGCAGGTCAAAGCGCTTGATCTGCGACGGGGAGACGTAGATGTCGTCAGGACCGTGGAGGTAGCTCCAGTCCTGGCTCCGCAGAAAGCCGTAGCCTTCGGCGAGAATCTCGAGTACCCCCTCACCGCGCAGCACGACCTGCTGATCCAGCAGGCGCTGCTCGATTCGGAAAATCAGGTCCTGCTTTCGGAGCCCGGAGGTCTCCTGCAGGCTCAGGTCTGTCGCGAGTTCGAGGAGCTCGGCGACCGACTTCCGTTTGAGTTCGACGATGTCCACGCGAGGTGGGGGGAGGACGCGAATGTTCGAGCCGCTCGGCTATCCGGTCGCTTGAACGGCGAAAGTATGTAGCGCCGGATGGCGCGGCAAGGCGAGCAGAGGCGTGCGATTGCGCCTGTCTGGAACAGACTCGTTACGCAGCGATGTGCGGGGACGAGCCGCCGAGACACGATCACGGGCGCGCCGGCGAATCGTCGCAGCAAGAACAACGCCGCGGGGCCAGTTTCGTTGGAGCGCCGCACCACCGCGGTTGATATGGCTGACGTCGCTTTCTCGGACGCGGGATCGCGAACGGAGAACGCAGCGGGCGATGGTAGTGCGCGAGGCGGGATTCGAACCCACGACCTTCGGCTCCGGAGGCCGACGCTCTATCCAGCTGAGCTACTCGCGCGTGCCGGGGGGATGGCCACCCGGGGAAGGGGAAGGCTAACGCTCGCCCGAAGGCAAGACAAGTCGAGGTCGCAATCGGTCGATACTGGTGAAAGACGTCTCACGCCCTACCACCCCCCTCTCGTGACGCCCTCCACTACCGCCACCACCTCCGCGCCCGCGCGCGACTCCGGCATCGAGGAGTCGTTGGTCGATGTCTTCGTCGCCCGGCAGCCCATCTTCGACCGGCGCGGCGAACTCTTCGCCTACGAGCTGTTGTACCGACGGACCGGCGCACACACCACCGCCGACGGGATCACCGCCGACGTGATGGCGTCGGAGGTCCTCGTCCACGCCTTCCTCAACATCGGGCTCGATCGCATGACGGGGGGGCATCGCGCCTTCCTCAACTTCACGCGCGAGATGCTGGTGAAGGGGATGTACCAGCTCTTCGATCCGGCAACCGTCGTCATCGAGTTGCTCGAGACGGTGACGCCTGATCCTGAAGTGGTGGATGCGTGCCACGCCCTGGTGGGGGCGGGCTACACGATGGCGCTCGACGACTTCGAGTACACCCCCGCCTTCGACCCGATGTTGCGGCTGGCGAAGATCGTCAAGCTCGATGTGCTGAACAAGGGCGATGCGGACTTGCAGTCCACCTACCAACGGGTCGCTCCGTTCGGGGGGACGATCCTCGCCGAACGGGTGGAGACGCAGGGGGTCCACGCCACCTGCATGGCGTTAGGCTACGGCCTGTTCCAGGGCTACTACTTCAGCAAGCCGGAGACGCTGGCCCGTCGCGACCTCTCCGCCGGGCAGATCACGATCCTCCGCCTCATGAACCTCCTGCGCGACCCGAACACGACCGACGCCGCGCTGGAGGAGGCGTTCCGCGGCGACGTGTCGCTGACGTACAAGCTCCTGCGCACGGTGAACTCCGCGTCGATGGGCGGGCGCGGGATCGAGTCGATCCGGCACGCGGTGCGGATGGTCGGGCGCGCGGAGCTGCACAAGTGGCTGTCGCTCCTCCTCGTGACCTCGGTGGCGGGGAAGGGCGGGACCGAGGCGGAACTGGTGCGCCTGGCGATCCAGCGTGCGCGCTTCTGCGAGACGGTCGCGCTCCTGGGGCGCGACCGCCGGACGTCGGAGGCGCTGTTCATGGTGGGGCTCTTCTCGCTGCTCGACGCGATCCTCAAGGTGCCGCTCCACGAGGTGCTGCATCGCATCGACCTCGCGGACGAGGTGCGACGTGCCCTCCTGGTGCGCAGCGGCCCCTACGCGCCCACGCTCGCCCTCGTCGAGGCGTACGAACGCGGCTCGTGGGCCGTCGTGGCCGCGGAGAGCGAGACGATGGGGATCGACGCGTCGGTCCTGGGGCAGCTGTACCTCGACGCGGTGCGCTGGACGCGCGAGCGCATCGACCAGGCGATGTAGCGCGTGGGGGCACGTACGAAGGCGGGGGGCGCCTGGACTGGCGCCCCCCGCCTTTGCATGTCGTCACCCGGCAACTACGACTGCTTCGTCTGTTTCTCCTCGATCCGTTCCTGCAGCTGGTCCACCGTAGGGGTCGAAGGCGGGTCGAGGAAGGGGAGGAGGATCGAGATCCGCCGGTTGGACGGATTGAGCGGGTCGTTGGGGTACTTGAGCTGCTTGTCCGCGAGCCCGGTGACCTCGGTGATGCGCGACGGGTCGAGCCCGTACCCCTCCAGGATGCGTCGCGCCGCGTTGGCGCGATCGGCCGAGAGCTCCCAGTTGGTGTACTCCTTGTTCGCGTAGCGCGCCGCGTCGGTGTGTCCTTCGATGACGATCGGGTTCTCGAGCCCCTTGAGCTCTCCCGCGATCGCCTCGAGCGCGACGTGACCCATCTCGGTCATCACGGGCGAGGAGATGGGGAAGAAGGTGTCTCCCGACTCGTCCTCGATGAGCTCGATGCGGAGCCCGTTGCGCGTGACGGTGATCTCCACCTTGGCGCGAAGCTTCCCGATGGCGGCGATGGAATCCATGCTCCCGCGCAGGTGCGCCTGCACCGCCTCGAAGCGCTTGGCTTGCAACTGACGGAGGGCGATCTGCACCGCCTCGCGCTTGACCGCCGCCGGGGAGCTTCCCGACGACAGCGGCGAGGAGCCTGACGAGTATCCCTTCTTGAAGCCGACGGGAGACGAGAAGTATCCCTCGATCGCCTTCTTGGTCTGCTCGTCCATCCCCAGGATCCACATGACCATGAAGAAGGCCATCATCGCCGTCACGAAGTCGGCGTAGGCGACCTTCCACGACCCGCCGTGGTGGCCGTGCCCGCCCTTCTTGATCTTCTTGACGATGACGACCTTGCCGCCGCCCTTGGCCACGTCAGGCTGCCTTCTTGCGAGTCAGCGCCTCGAGCTCGGCGAAGCTGGGACGATCGGTGGGCTCGATGTTGCGCCGCGCGAACTCCACGCACGTCATCGGCGCATCGCCGCGCGCGAACGACAGGAGCGCCGTGCGGATGCACGACATGTACTGCCCCTCGCCGCGCTGGCGCACCTCGATGGCCTTGGCGAATGGCCCGATCATGCCGTAGGACAGGAGGATGCCGAGGAACGTCCCGACGAGGGCCGCGGCCACCTTCTCGCCGATCTCCGAGGCGGCGCCACCGATCGAGCCCATCGTGATGACGACGCCTAACACGGCGGCGACGATCCCGAAGCCCGGCATGGCGTCCGACACGGTGGTGATGGCGTTCGGCACCTGGTGCTCTTCCTCGTGCATGCGCTCGAGGTCGAGGTCGAGGATGTCGGCCAGGTGGTGGTCCTCCACCGCACCCGTCAGCAGCACCTTGAGGGTGTCGCAGAGGAAGACGACGGCGTGGTGGTGATGGCTGAACCCTGGGTACTTGCTGAAGATGGTCGACTTCTCGGGGTCCTCGATGTGCGCCTCGAGGGCGATGAGGCCATCCTTGCGCGCCGTCTGGAAGACCTCGTACAGCACCTGCAGCAGCTCCCCGTACGATTTCTTGTTGAACGGGGTGGGCTTGAGGAGGCCCAGGGCGGCCGCCATGGACGCCTTCAGCACGCTGGGCGGGTTCGCCATGATGAACGACCCCAACCCGGCGCCGCCGATGATGATGAACTCCGTCGGCTGCCACAGCACGCCCAGCTTCCCATGGTGCATGGTGTAGCCGGCGATGACGCTGCCCAGGACGACGACGAGACCGATGATCTGGAACACGGGATTGCGGCTGGCGGGTTACTCGGTCTTGGCGGCGACGCCGCCGACCAGGACCGCGGCCTCGGCACCGACGTTGGCGCGGCGGTTCTCGTCCGCGATCTGCGTGACGATCTCCTCACGCACGATGGAGACGTGCGGGGGCGCCTCGATGCCAAGGCGCACGCCACGGCGATCGGAGGCGAGGACCACGATGCGGATCCCTCCTTCGATGATGATGGCGTCGCCGGCGCGTCGAGACAGGATGAGCATGGCTCAGATCATGTTGAGGACGGTCTGTGCCATCTCGTCGGCCGCCTTCACGAGGCGCGACGCCGCGGTGTACGCCTGCTGGTGCCGCAACATCAAGGTCAATTCCTCATCGATCGAGACGCCGGAGACCGACGCGCGGCGGTTCTCGGTCTGTTGGGTCAGCGTGTCGTAGATCTCGAACTGGTTCTTCGCATCGGCGGACTGCACGCCGAGGTTCGTGATCGTGTAGTTGTAGTGGTCGCCGAAGCTCTCGCCGGTCTGGAAGCCGATCTGGGTGGCGAAGTTCGCCCCCATGCGGGTCTGCAGCGCCGCCATCCCCTGGTCGTCGCGCAGGGCCCCCAGGGCGAGGGCGAGCGTGTTGTTTCCCGGGGCGTTCTGCACGTCGCCCGACGCAATGACCAGCGCACTCGCGGTCACTTCGGCGGAGAGGCGCATGCCCGATGCCGACGTGAAGTTCGCGTCGAAGAAGTTCACCCGCGACCCGGTGGGACCGTTGGCGGGGACCCAGTTGGCGTTGCCTAACGCGTCGCCGGCGGCGGTCCAGCCCGAGGCGTGCAGCTCGTTGACGCCGTTGACCAGGCCGCGTGCGAGGCTGTCGAGCCCACCCTTCACCGTGGGGATGTCGGTGTTGAGGAAGGCCATCATCTGCCCGGCCTTCCCGCCCACCACCTGTGCCGGCTCCGGGTCGCCCACGAAGCCAACGCTCGTCGCGCTCCCCGAGACGCGCACATCGAGGGTGCGCGCATTGGTGGCATCGACGAGCATCATCGAGCCGAGGTAGATCGCCATCGTCCCGTCGCGCTGCATCTCGGTCCGCACGCCGGCCATCTGGGCCAGCTGGTCGGCGATCCTGTCGCGCGTGTCACGCAGGTCAGGCGACTGCTGCCCGGTGACCTCCATCGACATGATCTGGCGATTGAGCGACGCCACCTGTCCCGTGAGCGTGTTGATCTCGCCCACCATCGCGGTCAGCTGGTCGCGGGTGCGGTTCCCCAGGTCGTCGATGCGCGAGGCATAGGTGTTCAGCGTGTAGGCCACCTGCGCCCCGCGCTGGCGCACGACGCTCTGCGCCGTGGCGTTGCCCGGATTGTTGGCCAGGTCGTTCCACGAGTTCCAGAACTGGTCGAGCGTGTTCGCGAGCCCGGTATCCGACGGTTCACCGGTGATCGACTCGATCTCGCCCAGGAGGTCGGCGCGAACGTTGAATCCCTCGCGATTGGAGACCTCGCGGCGGTAGCCGGCATCGAGGAGCTGGTCGCGCATGCGCACGATCCCGTTCACTTCGACCCCGGTGCCGACCGTGTAGAACGGGAAGCGCTGGGGGTACGAGGCGTACAGCTCGGCGCGCTGGCGCGAGTAGCCCTCGGTCTCCGCGTTCGCGATGTTCTGCGACGTGGTCTGCATGGCCACCTGGTGGGCGGCCATCGCCGAGCGCGCGATGCTGAGGATGCTCCCGATAGTGGGCACGATCAGGCCCGCCGGTTGACGATGTAGGACGCGCGCGTGGGATCGCTGGCGCCGGGGACGTCGCCGTAGCCGGGGCGCGTGGGCCCGACGCCGGCCAGGGTGCGGACCAGTTCCTCGCCGGAGGTGAGCGCCTCGCGCAGCACCTGGCGGTTGGTCGACACCTCGCGGGCCAGGTTGCGCGCCGACAGCTGCAATGCCTCGCGGGACGTATGCAGGTCGTCGGTGGCGTAGGGCCCCATCGCCTCGAGGAGTTCCTTGAGCGGGATGTCCTCGGCGTGGCCGAGGCGCGCGTTGAGGGCGCGGCGCCGCTTGCGCGCCTCGCCAAGCGTGAGCAGGACGCGCTGCACCGCGAAGACCGAGTCGTCGACCCCCTGGAGGTTGTCGGCGGCGACGGCCTCACGCTGCTGCTTCATGATCTGGATCAACTCGTCGATGAGGCGACGCTCGGAGGACAGGGCGTCGGCCAGGTTGTTGACGAGTGGCGGCCACTGAGACGGGGCAATCTGCACCATGGCGCGTGAGGGCTGCACGGATGGGGAGATCATTTCACGGCCTCCGTCGCGGTCGGGGCGGGCGTCGTCGTGCGCGCGCGGAGCTGGCGCAGGAGCGACTCGCCGATGCCGTGCGACCACTGCGACGGGACGGCGTTGGCGAGGTGCTGGTCGAGCATGCCGGAGAACATCTGTTCGCCGGAGCCACCGCTGGTGAGGCCATCGGTGGGAACGGTCTCGCGCATGGCCTTGAAGAGCTGTTCCACGAAGACCCCCTGGAGCTGCCCGGCGACCTGGTGCAGCTTCGCCTCGCGCTCGGCGGTGAGGCCGTCAGGCGCAACGCTCGACGGCGGCTGGCTGGTGCCAGTCGTGCGGCGCGTGCCGCCGTTCGCGAGTCCCGTGTGCACTGCGTTGATGTTCGTCACCGCGCGACGACCTCTGCGGAAATGGCCCCGACCTGCTTGAGCGCCTCGAAGATCTGCGCCACCTGGTAGGGCGGCGTCCTGACGGCGGAGAGCGCGGCGGCCAACTGCTGGACGGTGGCCCCGGTGGGCACCCGGACCTGGCTGCGCGATCCCTGCTGGGCAGTATCGGCAGGTGCGGGCCCGATCGAGAGCGTGAGCCCCTGAATGCTGACCACCCCTGGACCGAGCGTCAGGTCGCCCCCGGCCACGACGGTGCCCTGCCGCTGGTCGATGACGATGCGCGCCACGCGGGCCACTTCGACCTTGAGGTCGCGGATCCTTGCCAGCGCCGCGGCGGGACCACCGCCCGCCGAGTCCTTGGGGGTGAGGGTGATGGCGCCGGGATCCTCGACCTTGGCCGTTCCCTGTCCCACGACCGAGTCGACGACCGCGGCGATCCGCGCCGCGACACCGATGTCGGGTTCGCGGAGGATGAGACGGGTCGCCGCGGCGAACTGCGGGCGCGGGAGGTCGACTTCGAGGAGGCCGCCGGCGGCGATGCGCCCGTTGGCGGCGCTGTAGCCCACGCGACGGCGCACCATGTCCTGCTCGTCGACGTACAGCTGCCCCTGCGCGGTGCCGAGCGGCTTCCCCCCGACCTCGGAGATCAGGGGGGTCATCCAGAGCACGCCGCCACGGAGCGAGCGTGCGTCGCCAACCGAGGCGACCTGCACCTCGAAGCGGCCGCCGGGGCGCAGGTACGGCGACACCTCCGCGGTCACGAGGACGGCGGCGACGTTGCGCGTGCGCAGGAGTTCGGCGGGGACGACGACGTCAAAGCGGCGCAGCAGGTTGGCGACCGACTGCACCGTCTGTTGTCCGGTGCGGCCGCTGTTGGTGTTGTCGCCCGTCCCGCTCAACCCGGTCACGAGGCCGTAGCCGACGAGGCGGACGGGAACGCCCTGGTCGTCGATGACCAGGTCGCGGATGGGGATACCCTGCGCGAACGCCGCCCGGGCGGTGAGCCCGACGGCGGCGACGAGGGTGCAGCTGACGGCTGAACAGCTGACGAGGAGACTGCGGATGTTCCGTCGCATGGCGGTCACGGCCAGAGGAGCCCGACGATCTTGGTGATGATCCCGCTCTTGGGCTTGCCGAGCGAACCCTTCGAGGCGTAGGCGAGCTGCATGTCGGCGATCGCGTCGGAGCCGACGGCGTCGCGCGAGTTCACGTCGATGGGGCTGATGAAGCCGCTCAGCGTCAGCGTCTGCTTGTTCTTGTCGACGTCGATGAGCTTGGAGCCCTTCACCTGGAGGAGTCCCTCGGGGGTGACGGCGACGACGCGCACCGGGATCTCGGCGCTGTACTGCGTGCCGCGGGTCGCGTTGCCGCGCTGCTGCGAGCTGCTCCCGTCGCCCGCTTCCATCGAGCCGTCGATGGCGCCGAGTCCCGAGCCGCTGGTTCCCATCTGCGGCGGGTTGATGCCGACGTCGAGCCGGCGATTGCGGGAGGCGGCGTTGGTGTTGTCCTTGGTCGCCCCGGCAATCGCGCGCTCGTCGACGACGACCCGGATGATGTCGCCCACGAGGAAGGAGCGCCGGTTGGAGGTCCAGGAGATGTTGCGCACCGGCGCCTTGGCCTTCGCGCTGTCGCCGGCGGCGGGGCGCGGGGCCTGCGCACCTAACGATGCGGCGGCGAGGGTGAGCAGGAGGCCGATGGCGGAGAGCGCCCCGAGGAAGGCGCGCCGCGTGCGGGCCGCGCTGTCGGTGGGAACGGCGGGGACGGCGGGGATGACGGTGACCCGGCGCGGCGTGGCCACGATGTCGCAATGGTGGATCATGGAGTCCTCGAGAGGTCAATGGCCACGACGTGCGCCGGCCCGGCGACAATGCCGGTGAGGCGGCGCCGGGCGCCGAGCCGGACGGGGATCGTGTCGCCTAACGCGCCGGCCACGGGGGCGACGCCGTCGAGCGACAGTTCCAGTCCGTCCTGTTGGTAGGTGAAGCGCACCGCCTGGCCGGCGGCGACGAGCGGGGCGGGGGCGACGGCGGGGGCGCGCAGCACCTCACCGGGCTGGATCACGCGGCGCGCAATCCACCCCGGGACCACGTCGAGCGCCTCGGCGCGCGCGTAGCCGTTGGCATCCCGCCGCGCGGGGACGCGCGTGCGTGCGATGTCCGACGCCTGCAGCACGGTGCCGCGTCCCAGCCGGCGGGTGGCGACGAGCGCCTCCGTCGTGGCGTCGTCCGCGGCGCGCTCCTGCCCCTGCAGCGACCGCCCGGTGACCATCGCGGCCGGGAGCAGGAGGGCGAGGAGGGCGGAACGGACGGCGAGTGCCGTGACGCGCGTGCCGTGCGACATCAGCGGATCATGTTGTTGGCGGTCGACATCATGTCCTCGGCGTTCTTGATCGCCTTGGAGTTGATCTCGTAGGCGCGCATCGAGGTGATCATGTCGACCATCTCCTGCACGATCTCGACGTTGCTCCCTTCCAGGTAGCCCTGGAGGATGCGCCCCATCCCTTCCTCGCTGGGGAACCCGACGGTCGGCTGCCCGGAGGCCGGCGTCTCGGAGTAGAGGTTCTCGCCTAACGCCTGCAGCCCCGAGGGGTTCATGAAGCGTGCGAGCTCGATCTGCCCGAGTTCCGTCTTGTCCACCTGCGTCGGGCTCTGCGAGACCGACACCTTGCCGTTCGACGAGATGGTGATCTCGGTGGCGTCGGTCGGGATCTTGATGCCGGGGACGACGGCGTAGCCGTTGGAGGTGACCAGCGTCCCGGTGTCCGAGATCCCGAACGATCCATCACGGGTGTAGGCCAGCGTCCCGTTGGGGAGCTGCACCTGGAAGAAGCCCTCGCCCTCGATCGCGAGGTCGAGCGAGCGCTGCGTCTGCTCGACCGGCCCCTGCGAGTGCAGGCGCTGCACGGCGGCGAGGCGCGTGCCGCGTCCGACCTGCACGGCGGGGATCGTGTTGGTGTCGGGGTTCCCGACCACCGCCGAGCCCTGCACCGTCTGGTACAGCAGGTCCTCGAACGATGCCCGCGAGCGCTTGAAGCCCGTGGTGTTCACGTTCGCCAGGTTGTTGGCGATGACCTCCGTGCGGAGCTGCTGGGCCATCATGCCGGTGGCGGAGGTGCGAAGGGCTGGGTTCATGGGAACAGGAGACGAGAGGACGAGAAGACGGGAAGACGAGTGTTAGGCGGGGACCTTGCTCAGGTCGTTCGCGATGGTGCCGCGAATGCCGTCGAGGGTGCTCAGCACCTTCTGCGCATCGGCGAAGTGGCGCTGGATCGTGATGAGGTCGACCAGGGAGGTGAGGGTGTTGGTGTTGCTCCCCTCGAGTTGCCCCTGGCGGATGTCGCGGGCCTCGTAGGCGACGTTGGCGCGGCCGGCGTCGGGGACGAAGTGCATGCCGCCCTCGTGCTGGAGCACGGCGCCGGCCGCCGGTGCCTCGACGCGGAGGCGATCGACGCGGACGCGGTCGACGACGACCCAGCCGCTGCGGTCGATCTCGACGTTCTTCCCCGCGGCCTTGATGGGCCCCTTCTCGCCTAACAGCTGGTTGCCGTCCTGGTCGACGAGGAAGCCCTGCGGATCGACGCCGCACGAACCACCGCGCGTCCAACGCTCACCATTGGCGGTGTTGACGACGAAGTAGTTGTTGCCGCGCTGTGCGAGGTCGAGCGGGTTCCCGGTGGGGGTGAACGTCCCCTCGGTGAAGTCGGTCGCGGCCTCGGCGACCGGGAGCCCCTCGGCGACCAGGCGGGCGAAGACGCGCTCGCCCTTGAAGCCGGTCGTGTTGACGTTGGCCAGGTTGTTGGAGGTCACCTCCTGACGCCGCTCCCAGTAGCGGAGGGCGTAGGCGGCGCTGGCGATTCCGTCTGTCTTCATGCGGGGCGCTCGTGTCGAGGGTCTCCCGCATCAAAAGGCAACCGATATGCCCGGACCGGCGCCTGGCGCGCCGGTCGTCCAACTCGTTGCTACACCGTCACTTGCTGTTGCATTGCCCCGCCGCGGCCGGCGCGCCGCAGGCGCTGGAACAGGGAAAAGCGTGCCGACGTGGGCGCTTTCTGCCGGGCGGAAGAAGGCGCCATCCCCATCATCAGGGCCAGGGCGTCGCGCGAGAGCCCGGTGCGGCGCGCCACTTCCAGCGCCGGCGTCCCCGATGCGACGAGGGCACGCGCGTCGGCGGAGCGCGAGGCGCGCGCGGTGGAGAGCGGCGCCGCGGGGCGCGTGGGCCAGGCGATGAGGACGAGGAGGGCGATCACCGCGAGGGCGAGCGCGCCGGTCGCCACCAGCGTGAGCGTATCGCTGGTGATCAGGTCGACGAGGTGGAGGATCGCGCGCATCGTTAGGCCGGGGTGCGGAATTGGGCGAGTTCGCCGCGCAGGCGCTGGAGCGCCTTGGCGCGGATCTGCGAGACACGCGACTCGGTGAGGTCGAGCACGTCGGCGATCTCGTGCAGCTTGAGTTCCTCGAAGTAGTAGAGCGTGAGGACGATCCGCTCCTGATCCTTGAGGCGCTTGAGCGCCGCCTTGAGGATCTCCTTCTCCTGCTCGCGATTGATGTCGTCCTCGATCGTGTTGTCCGACTCGTGGGCCAGCGCCTCCGGGGGCAGGCAGGGCTGCCCGTCGTGCTCCGTGGCCGACTGGTCGAGCGAGATCTGCACGGCGCTTTCGGTGTCGGCCTGCCAGCGCCAGAGCGTCCCGAGGTCGAGGCCGAGGTGCTCGGCGACTTCCTTGTCGGTGGCCTGGCGCCCGAAGATGCGCGTCAGCGTCTCGCGGGCGTGGGCGATCTCGCGCGTCTTGCGCCGGATCGAGCGCGGGACGTGGTCCTGGCGACGCAACTCGTCGAGGATCGCGCCGCGGATCCGCGGGACGGCGAAGGTGGAGAAGGCGAGCCCGCGCTGCGGCTCGAAGGCATCGAGCGCATTCATCAGCCCGATCGTCCCGCAGGAGACGAGTTCGTCGAAGTCAGCCGGGGCCGCCAGCGCCTTGGAGAGCTGGCGTGCGACGTGGTGCACGAGGTTGAGGTTCTCCGTGAGGAGCTTCTCCCGTGCCGCCTGGTCGCCCTTGGCGAACAAGCCCCAGAGGTTATCGGTTGCCATCAGCTCAACCCTTGCGCAAGAGGCGGTGGTTCGAAGACGGTGGAACGGCGGCCTCGGCGAGGATCCGCTCGCCGATGGTGCGGACGGCGATGGCCGCGTTGGAGCCTAACGATGCTTCCGCAGTCCCGAGGCCGGCCGCGAGTGCGTGGCCGAAGTCCGGGTCGTCGGGGATGGCGCCGGCAAAGGGGACCGTGCGCGAGAGGAAGCGCACGGCGGCCCCGTTCAGGTATTCGTGCAGGCGGTCGACGCCATCGTCGGCCACGCGATTGGGCACGATGTCGACGCGCACGCCGGGCGTGCGCTCATGCAGGAGCTTGACCAGTGCATACGTCGCCACGAGCGAGATGCGGTCGCCCGCGGTGACGGCCAGCAGGCGAGTCGCGCCGTCGGCGCAGGCGGCGACGAGCGATTCGGCGCTCGAGCCGGCGTCGACGACGACGAGCTCGAACGACGGATAGAGCGACATCACGCGCCGCATCAGGAGGCGGCGCTCGGTGGGGCGCAGCTCTCCCTCGTCGGTGCTGGCGGGGAAGAGCGAGAGGCGTTCGGCCACCGGGACCAGGAGGTGGTGCGGCTCGCGGTCGCCACGCAGCTGCCCTAACGAGCCGGCCGGCTCGACCCCGAGGAGGTGATGGAGTCCACCCAGCCGTTGCCCCGCGTCGACGAGGAGGACGCGATGCCCGGCCTCGGCCATGGTCGCCGCGAGGAGCGCGGCAACGGTTGATGTCCCGACGCCGCCCTTGCCGCTGCCGACGGCGACGACGGTCGGTGGCACGGTGTTACCCGTGCGTCCCGGCCCGGCGTTCGACGAAGGGAGGAGCGTCATGACAGGGCTCATGCGGCGCGCGTCGCGGCGTTCGGCGTCCCGAGGCCGAGCGCGCCGAGGATGCGGCTGCGCGACGGATGCAGGTCGTCGGGGACCGCCTGGCCGTCGGCGATCCAGCGGATGGGGAGGTCGACGCGCGCGGCGACGTCGGCGATGGCGCGCTCGTCGTGCAGCTCGTCGACCTTGGCGATGATCGCGTGCGTGAGGCGGCACGACGCCATCGACGCCATGAGGGCGGGGACGGCATCCGGGCGCATCGTGGCCGGGACCACCAGGTGCGTCTCGTCAGGCGCAATCACGCGCAGCAGCGACTGCCACTGCGTGTTGGCGTCCTTGGCGCGCGGGGAGCGCCCCGGCGTGTCGATGATGACCACGTCGCGGTCGTCGAGGCGCTTGAGCGCGGCCGGGACCTCGCGGGCGTCGTAGATCACCTCGAGCGGGAGGTTCATCACCTCGGCGTACTGTTGCATCTGCTCGAGCGCGCCGACGCGGTAGGTGTCGAGCGTGATGAGTCCCACCTTGCGCCCGCCGAAGACGGCGCGGTGCAGGGCGAGCTTGGCCGCCGCGGTGGTCTTGCCGGCTCCCGTCGGGCCCACGAGGGCGACGAGGTACGGGGCGCGGCGGCCGTTGGACTTGCGATCGAGGTTCGGCATCGTCGGCTCCAGGCGCTGGCGCAGCGACTGCAGGTCCTGCTGCCGGGCGGCGATCACCTCGACGCGCGTCACCCCGCCGTCGCGGTTGACCGCGCTGCGGATGATGAGGACGTCGTCGCCTAACGCGCGCCGGGCCTCGTCGAACACGCGGCGCAGGTCGGTGCCGTGGAAGGTCTCAAGCAACATGGTTCAGCTCCCAGGTGGCGACGGAGTTCAGCTTCACGGTCGTGGGCAGTTCGGCGAGCGAGATCACGGGGAGCGTCGCCAGCACCGGCTCCACCAGGCGGCGGACGCCCACGCGGAGCGACGGCGGCGTGATGAGCGGCGGGAGACGCCCCTCGCTGGCGTGCGTGGTGGCGAGGAAGTTGAGCTCGCGCAGCAGGTCGGCCAGGAGATCCGGGGTGAGCGGCGCCAGCCCCGCGGGCGCGTTGCGCGGCGAGAACAGCCCCATCAGCGACGCCTCGAGGCGCGCGCCGATGGTGATCCCGCTGACGGCGCCCGAGGCGTCGGCGAACGAGCGGGCAATGATGTTCGACAGCGAGCGACGCACGTGCTCCGTCAGCACCTCGGCATCCTTCGTCTGCTCGACACCGTCGCCCAGCGCCTCCAGGATGGTGACCAGGTCGCGGATCGGGATGCGCTCGCGCAGGAGGCGCTGCAGGACGCGATGGAGGAGCCCCAGCGAGACCTTGGCCGGGATGAGGTCCTCGACCAGCGCCGGGTGCGACTTCTTGAGCGTCTCCACCATCTCCTGCACGTCCTGGCGCCCGAGCAGCTCGGCCGCATTCACCTTGAGCGACTCCATCAGGTGCGTCGCGATCACGACCGCCGGCTCGACGACCACGTAGCCTAACGACTCGGCCTCCACGCGGCGCGACGAGGCAATCCACCGGGCGGTGAGCCCGAAGGCGGGGTCGATCGTCTCGATCCCCTCGATGCCGTGGATCACCGACCCCGTGTCGAGCGCGAGGTGGAAGCGCGGCATGACTTCCGCGCGGGCGATCTCGGCGCCGCGCAGCTTGATCACGTATTCGTTGGCCGGGAGCTGGAGGTTGTCGCGCACGCGGATGGGCGGGATCAGGATCCCGACCTCCAGCGCCGCCTGCTTGCGCAGGAGCTGGATGCGCTCGAGGAGGTCGCCCCCCTGGCGCTCGTCGACGAGCGGGATGAGCGCGTAGCCGACCTCGAGCTCGATCGGGTCGATCTGCAGGAGGTCGCGCATCGGGTCGGCCGGCTTCTCCACCGGGCGATCCTGTTCCTCGCTGGCCGCCACGCGCTCCGCCTCACGCTTCTGCTCGGCCGTCGTGGCCGCGCGCGAGAGGAAGAAGAGCACAGCGCCTAACGCAAGGAACGGGACCTTGGGAAGGCCGGGAATGAGGCCGAACGTCGTGAGCACCCCCCCCGCGACCAGCATCGCGCGCGGATACGCCGCCAGCTGCGAGGCCACCTGCGTCCCCATGCGCACCTGTCCGGAGGCGCGCGTGACCATGATGCCGGCCGCGGTGGAGACGATGAGCGCCGGCACCTGCGCCACCAGTCCCTCGCCAACGGTGAGGATCGTGTACTGCGACGCGGCCTGCGCCAGCGGGAGCCCGCGCTGGATCACCGCGATGAAGATCCCGCCGAGGATGTTGATCCCCGTGATGAGGAGCGCGGCGATCGCGTCGCCCTTCACGAACTTCGAGGCACCATCCATCGCCCCGTAGAAGTCCGCCTGTCGTGCGATCTCCTCGCGTCGGCGGCGCGCCTCGCCCTCGTCGATGAGGCCGGCCGAGAGGTCGGCGTCGATCGCCATCTGCTTGCCCGGCATCGCGTCGAGGGTGAAGCGCGCCGCCACCTCGGCCACGCGCCCCGCACCCTTCGTGATGACGATGAAGTTGATGCCGATCAGGATCAGGAAGAGGACCACGCCCACGGCGTAGTTGCCGCCGATGACGAACTGTCCGAAGGCCTGGATGACCTGCCCGGCGTGCCCCTCGCTGAGGATGAGGCGCGTCGACGCGAAGTTGAGCCCCAGGCGGAAGAGCGTGAGGAGGAGGAGCAGCGCCGGGAACGACGAGAACTCGAGCGGCTCGACCGTCTGCATCGTCGTCAGGAGCACGACGAGCGAGAGCCCGATGCTCGTGGCGAGCAGCAGGTCGAGGATGATCGCCGGGAGCGGGACGATCATCAGGGCGAGGACGAAGACCACCGCGATGGCGAGCCCCATCTCGGCGTTGCGCTTGGCCATCCCTTCGAGGGCCGGCATCGGACGAGCGCTCGTGCTCATGCGGTCACTCCCTGCAGCGCCTGCCCGCGCGCCATGCGACGGCGAATCACGAAGGCGAGGATCTCGGCCACGGCCACGTAGAGCTCACTGGGAATCATCTGTCCGACCTTGGCCGCGGCGAGGAGCGCGCGCGCCAGGGGCTTGTTCTCGATGCACGGGATCCCGTTCTCGCGCGCGATCGCCTTGATGCGCTCGGCCACCTTGCGCTGCCCCAACGCGAGGACGATCGGGGCCGGGGCCTTGAACGGGTCGTACAGGAGGGCGACGGCGATGTGCGTCGGGTTGGTGATGACGACGTCGGCCTTGGGGACGTCGCGCATCATCTGCCGGCGCGCCAGCGCGCGGCCGAACGAGCGCATGCGCTGCTTCACCAGCGGGTCGCCCTCGGACTGCTTCGATTCCTCGCGGATCTCGTCGCGGCTCATCTTGAGCGACGACTCGTACTGCCAGATCTGGAAGGCGTAGTCGAGCCCCGCCAGTGCCAGGTAGCAGAGCCCGGCGGTGGTGAGGAGCTTGACCGAGTAGCGCATCGAGACGAGCAGGAAGCTGAAGTTCGGCTCCTGCGCGAGGGCGATGATGTCGTGCCAGGCCGCGCCTAACGCGTTGTAGACGGCAAAGCCGATGAGCGCCAGCTTGAGCAGCGACTTGAAGAGGTCGGCCAGCGACTGGATGCCGAGCAGGCGCTTGGCGTTGCGCGCCGGCGAGAGCTTGCCGAAGTCCGGTTCGAGCGGCTTGAACGTGAGGATGCCGCGCGCCTGCGGCACGGCGATGGCGAGCCCCATGATCATGAGCGCGCCCCCCCAGCCGCCGATGACGAAGAGCGTGCGGGCGCCAAAGGCGCGCAGCAGCGACACCGCCGACTCCGGGCTCACGTCGACCGTTCCCACCTGCGTCAGGCCGTCGGAGAAGATCCCCATCACCTGCTGCCCCATGGTGCGCCCCATGAGGTTGAGCAGCATCGCCGCCCCCAGGAGCACGAACGACGTCGTGAGCTCCTGCGAGCGCGGGATGCGCCCCTCGGCCCGGGCATCGTCGCGCCGTTTCTGTGTTGGCGCTTCGGTTTTTTCCTGGTCGGCGAGTGCCATGTCAGCGGACTCCCGCGCCCGTGAGCGCGGTCATGGCCCGGGTGAGGACGCCGTCGTACGACGTCTCCCACCCCAGGAACCAGGTGGCGATGAAGGGGAGCGTCGCGACCAGCGTCCCGATGCCGATGAGGATCTGGACGGGGAAGGCGAGCTGGAGGATCTGCAGCTGCGGCGCGGCGCGGCTCAGCACCGCCAGCGCGACGTTGGCCACGAGGACCACGGCGATGATCGGGGCGGCGAACTGCAGCCCGAGCGAGAAGAGCGTGGCGCCGAGGCGCACGAAGTCCCGCAGGCCGGCGGCGATGTCCAGCGGCGTGCCGATGGGGACGCGCTGCGCGCTCGCCGCCAGGGCGTCGAGCATGACGAGGTGCCCGTCCAGCGAGAGGACGAGCGCGATGGCGAAGAGGTGGACAAACTGGCCTAACGCGGTCGTCTGGTGCGACGACATCGGGTCGACGATGGCGGCACCCGACAGGCCGATCTGGATGGAGAGGAGTTCACCCGCCGATTCGGCCGCGCCGATGAGGATCGCGGCACCGAGGCCCAGGGCAAAGCCGACGAGCGTCTCGCCAAGGATGGCGACCGGGGTGAGGGCCGGGAGCCGCACCAGGTGCAACTGCGCCACCGGCGTCAGGAGGATCGAGAGGAGGAGGACGAGCCCCGTCTTGATCGCGACCGGGACCGGGCGCGCCGAGAACACGGGCGCGACCAGCACGAGCCCGCTCACCCGCGCGCTGAAGAGCACGAGGATGGCCGGGGCGCCGGGGGCGAAGAGGTCGAAGGTCGGGGTCATCCGGCGCGCGCTCAGTTGGTGATGAGGGCGGGGAGCGAGCGGAAGAGCTTCGTGGTGTAGTCCACCAGCAGCTGCAACATCCAGGGGAGCCCGACCATGAAGACCGCCGCCACGCCGAGGAGCTTGGGGACGAACGAGAGCGTCTGCTCCTGGATCTGCGTCACGGTCTGGAGGATGGAGACCAGCAGCCCGATGATGAGCGACACCGCGAGGAGGGGCGCGGCGAGGAGCATCGCGACCACCATGGCGTTGCGGGCGAGGTCCGTGACGAGGGCGTAAGACATCAGAAGACGAGAAGACGAGAAGACGAGAAGACGAGGGTGCGTTACCGGAAGCCCTGGATCAGCGACTGGATCAGGAGCGACCAGCCGTCGACGAGGACGAAGAGGAGGAGCTTGAAGGGCATCGAGATCATCGCCGGCGGGAGCATGAACATCCCCATGCTCATCAGGACCGAGCTGACCACGATGTCGATCACGATGAAGGGGAGGAACAGGACGAAGCCGAGCTGGAAGGCGGTGCGGAGTTCGCTGGTGACAAAGGCACTCGTGAGCACGATCGTCGAGACGTCCTCGGGGCGCGCCGGCGGCGTGCCGCCGGCCATGTCGACGAAGGCGGTGATGTCGCGCTCGCGCGTCTGGCGGAGCATGAACTCGCGCATCGGACCCAGCGCGTTCTTCATCATCACCCCTTGCTCGATCTGCCCGTCGAGCCACGGGGAGATGGCGACGCGGTTGACCTCGGTCATGGTCGGGGCCATCACGAAGCCCGTCAGGAGCAATGCGAGTGCGCTCACCAGCTGCGACGGCGGGGCCGACTGCGTCCCCAGGGCCTGCTTGAGGAACTGCAGGACGATCAGGATGCGCGTGAAGCTCGTCATCATGAGGACGAGCGTCGGCAGGAGCGTCAGGAGCCCCATCATGATGACGATCCCCACCGAGCCGCTCAGGCGGAGCCCGCCCGGCTTGCTCCCGTCGACCGCGAGGTCGAGCTTGGGCATCGCCTTGCCTAACGCTTCATCGAGCGAACCGCCCTGCGGGGTCGCCGGCGCCTGGGGCACGGCGGCGGCCGGGCGCTGCGGCTGGGTGACGGCGGCAGCGGCGGCTGCGGCGGCGGCAGCGGCAGCGCCAGGGCGCGCGGTCGTGCCCGGACGCGGGGCGGCGCCAGGCGCCGGCGTTGCCGATGCTGGTGTCGCCGGTGCCGGTGTCGCCGGTGCCGGCGTCGGGCGCTGTGGGGTGGCGGCAGGCGGTGTCACCTGCCGCGTCGCCGCCTGCGCCGCGAGGCGTTCGGCGCCGATCGTCGACCCGGCCAGGAGCGCGAGGGCCAACGGGAGCCCCGCCGAGCGGAGCCCGTGCATGAGCGCCGTGCGGAAGTCGCGCGTCCCGGCCGCCACGGGCGTCTGCACCGGGGCCGAGGCCGTTGCGTGCATCGTGGACGGGACCGGCGCCTCCACCGGCTCGATCTCGGCCAGTGTGCGCACGCCGCCCTCGCCCACACTCACGGCCACCAACTGCTCGCCGATGCGCACCACGGCGATTCCCTGCCGGGGGCCTAACGCGATACGCTGCACCACCTCCAGCGACACGCTCCCCTGGCTGCGTCCCAGCCCGCCCCCCTGCGACACCTTGCGCAGCAGGCGCATGGTCACCGCGAGGAGGCCGAGGACGAAGGCGAGGGTCAGCGCGACGCCGACGATGGAGCTGAACGTCACGCCGCCGCCTCCGCAATGGCCTTCTTGGAGAGGATGCGCGTGATGCGGACGCCGAAGTGCTCGCCGAGCACCACCACTTCACCCTCGGCGAAGCGACGGTCGCCCACGTAGATGTCTATCGGCTCGCCCGCCAGGCGGTCGAGCTGGATCACGCTGCCGCGCCCGAGGCGCAGCACTTCCTGCACCGTCATCGCGGTGCGCCCTAACTCGATCGAGACGGGGAGCGTGAGGTCGAGAAGGAGCGAGATGGGAACCTCGCCACCGGCCGAGAGGACGGCCGTGATCTCCTCGAAGTTCGCCTCCATCGGGTCGGTCATGCTGGTGTCGGGAGCGGTCATGGGAAGGTGGTCCGCGTGATCGGGAGGGTGTCGGTCTCGGGCGCCGGAAGGAGCCCATCGGTAAGGCGAACGGCGAGCGACGGACCGATGCGGCCCGGCGATGCCTTGAAGCGGGGTTGGGCGCCGACGATGACGTCGAGCTCCTCGTTGCGCGTGACGCCGGTCGAGACGACGCTCCCCGCCGTGAGCGCAAGGAGTTCGCGCATCGACATGCGGAACGAGGGAAGTCGCGCCGCGACCGGGATGCGCGCCCCGCGCACCGAGAGCTCCGCCAGGTCGCGGTTGAGCTCCTGTTCGTGCGGCGTCCCGAGCATCGTGGCGCGGCGCTCGTTGCCGCCGGCGAAGAAGCGCTCGAGCACCGCGAACGGGAGGCAGACGAGGAGGAGCGAGCGCGTCTCGGCGGCCGCCACTTCGATGTTGGCCACGAGGACCGGATCCTCGCGGTTGGCGACGCGCAGGATCTCGGGAATGGACTCGAAGCCGGTGAGCCCGAGATCCATCTCGATGTAGTCCTGCCAGACTTCGCCCAGCACGCTGAGCACGCGGTCGGCGACCATGCGCACCGCCATGCGCTCGATCGGCGTGAGCGCGCGGTTGGGGAGGGCAGGGGTCCCGCTCCCGCCAAACAGGCGGTCGACCAGGAAGTAGGCGAACTCGTGCCCGAAGTCGATCACGCCCTGCTGCCCGCCGGTGTCCTTGAGCTCGAAGGTGTACGAGGCACAGGGCGTCGGGAGCGACAGGGTGAACTCGCCGAACGAGAACTGCTCGACGCTTTGCAGCTGCAAGGCCACGCCACCGCGCACGCGCCCGAGGAGCCATCCCTCGAGCGACTTCGCGAAGCGCTCGTACATCGCCTCCAGCGTCCGCAGCTTCTCCTTGGAGATGCGGTGCGGGCGCCGGAAGTCGTAGACCTGCGCCTCCGCGAGGACATCGCGGGACGTCGGCAACGACGCGGCAGCGCTTGATCGCCCACCTCCGCCGAGGAGGGCGTCAATCTCATTTTGGGAGAGGGTTTCGGAGGCCACGGCCTACTGGATGACAAACTGGGGGAAGTAGATGCGCGAGATCGGCTTCTTCTTGGAGCCCTTCTTCTTGAACAGCGTCGCCAGCGAGTCGGCCAGCTCGTGCTTGATCGACTCGCGGTTCGACATCTCGGAGAGTTCCTCGACGGTCTTGGCCCCCATGACGCGGAGCACGATGTCGCGCACCTCGGCGTCGCGCGCCTTGGTTTCCTCGACGAATGCGGCGTCCGAGAACTCGATCGCGGCGGCCAGCATGAGGAAGCGCGAGCCCCCCGAGCCGGCGGGGTTGAGGACCAGGTTGTCGACGAGGTGCAGGTTGGACGACGCGCCGCCCTCGCCCTCCTTCGCCGCCTCGCCGTGTCCGCCGCTTTCCGCCGCTGCCTCGCCTTCGGCCCCTGCCTCTCCCTCGGCCGACGCCGAGTCACCCTCCGCGTGCGCGGAGACGACGTAGCCCGACTTCTTGGCGAGGATGGGGCCGACGGCGAAGACGCCGGCGGCGCCGCCGATCAGGAGGGCCCCCACCAGCGCGCCGATGAGGACGACCCCCTTGGGCGCCGCCTTCGCGGGCTTCTCTCCACCTTCTGCGGGTGCTGCGGCTTGTTCAGACATGAGCGGAACCGAAAGCGTGAGCGGCGTGGTGACTCGCGGGTCGCCGTTCGGGGTGCCCAGGGAGGGCGTCGAACGCACGACGTGCGCAGCTGTGAGAAGGCACGCCGCGGGCCACGCGTCGGGGCCGCTGCGGCGATCGGCGGACCGTGAGCTAACGCACGAAACGCCAATGCCTTACGCAATCGGTTGTGAGGAGGGACGGTCCGCGGGGCTTCCCGGCACGAATGCGCGCGGCGGAAGCCTTTGCCGGGGGGAGGGGGGCGGTATTTTCCGCCGCCCTCGGCGGGGAGCGAACGGGCGGCGACGCGACCGGAAGTCGCGCCGCCGCCGTCGGTCAGGGTGCGCTTACCGCTTCAGGTTCACGAGTTCCTGCAGCATTTCGTCGCTGCTCGTGATGACGCGGGAGTTGGCCTGGAAGCCGCGCTGGGTCACGATCATGTTCGTGAATTCCTGCGCCAGGTCGACGTTGGACATTTCGAGGGCGCCGGACGTCATGGTCGACTGGATCCCCTCGAGCGAGTAACCCAGGACGGCGCCACCCGAGTTGCCCGACACGGCGTACATGTTGTCACCCACCCGCAGGAGGCCGCCGGGGTTGTTGAAATCGGCGAGGACGATCTGCGCGAGGATGACGTTGGTCCCGTTGGTGAACGCGCCGGTGATGAGCCCCGTGCGGTCGATCGAGAAGTTCTGCAGCTGGCCGGCCTCGTAGCCGTTCTGGTCCTTGAGGACCGCCGTGTTGGTTCCGGCGAACGAGGTGATGCCGTTGACGGTGTTGCCGCCGAGATCGAGGGTGACGTCGACCTGGTTGGCCCCCGGCGGGGTGAAGGAGATGACCGGCGGGCTGGTGGGCGCGGCGGTCGTCAGGATGCCGGTGGTGTCGAAGGTCAGCGTCTGCGGCGTGCTGTTGGGCGGGGTGAAGCCGGCCGGAAGGTTGGTCCCGTCGACCTGCCAGCTCCACGTGTCGGCCGCGGTCTTCCAGAACTGCAGCTTGAGGTCGTGCTGGTTGCCTAACGAATCGAACACCGTGATGGAGGTCTCCGACCAGGAGTCCACGTTGAGCGGGTCGGCGCGTCCGGCGGCGTTGAAGGTGCCGGTGAAGACCGGGGCGGCGGCGTCGAGATTGCCGGCCAGCTTCACGGTGTCGGTCGCCTTGGCGGCCGTCTTCTGCCCCACGGGGAGCACGATGGGACGCACGCCGTCGAGGAAGACGCCGTTGTCGGCCATCTTGCCCTGCACCACGAAGCCGTTGGTCGGCGACACGAGCTGGCCATCCGCGTCGAGCTGGAAGTTGCCGGAGCGCGTGTAGTAATTCTGCGTCCCCTTCTTCACGACGAAGAACGAGTCGCCCTGGATCGCCAGGTCGGTGGTGAGGCCGGTCGACTCCAGGTTGCCCTGGCTGAACATCATGTCGACGGATCCGATCTGCATGCCGAGGCCGACCTGGATCGGGTTGATGCCGCCGAGGTCACCGGGGGGGCGCGACGCGCCCTGCAGGAGCTGGGCGAAGCCTTCCTTGAAGGTCACGCGCCCGGCCTTGAAGGCGACCGTGTTGACGTTGGAGATGTTGTTGCCGATGACGTCCATGCGCACCTGGTGGTTGCGCAGGCCGGACACACCGGAAAAGAGGGAACGCATCATGGGGTACTGGTCCTGTCGGGGAAGTGAGTGTGGCGTTAGGCGAGGATCTTGATGATGGCGCTGTAGGCGATCTGGAGCGGCCCCATGGTGAGCATGGCGGCGCCGTCGGTCCCGTACATGAGCCCATCAACCTTGCCAACCGTGTACGTCTTCTGCGGCACGTCCTTGCCGTCGCCCCCGGTCACATCGATGCGCACCTGGTACGCCCCTTCCGCGGACAGGCCGTTGGCGGCCGAACCGATGTCGAAGGTCTGCTGCGTCCCGGTGCCGATGTAGCCTAACGAGCGTGATCCGACTTCCCTGCCGGACTTGTCCAGCAGCGTGAGCTTCGCCACGCCGCTCTTGGTGATGTCGGCCAGGACCGACCCCCCCAGGTTGCCCTTGGCATCCTTGGTGAGCAGGACCTTGTCGCTCTCGATCATCACCGTCTTGCCGATCGTTCCCATGGCCGAGGCGTTGCTCATCGCCTGGGCCAGCCCGGCGTACTGCCCGGCCTGCGCGTCCAGCTTCTCGTTGATGTTGAGCAGCTGTTCCAACCCCGAGAACTGCGCCAGGTCGGCCGCCATCTGCTTGCCGTCCATCGGATCCATCGGATCCTGGTAGCGCATCTGCGTGGTCAGGAGCTTGAGGAACGCGTTCTTGTCCATCTTGCCGCCAGGCGCGGGGTTGCTCGTCGACGCCGTTCCCGACGACCCGGAGGTCGACGAACTCGACGTCGCGGCAAACACCGACTTGCTCGCGGCCGTGATGATGTTGCTCACCGATTGTCTCCCTTGCCGTCACGGCGCTGCCGTGACCGCTGCTGGTCGGTGCCTTCGCGCGCGTACTCACGATCGAGCGGCGCACGATTCGGGTTGCGCGAATCCTTCGCGGTGGAGCCTCCGCCATCCGAAGCCGAGGCTGATGCCGCCCGCAACACGTCGCGCTCGGCGGCGATCGCCGATGCGGTGAGCGTCGTTGCATCCGTCGTACGTTGGGCCGTGCGGACGATCATCGACTCGCCCTCCAACCCCTGTCGCTGCAGCGCCTGCTGCAGTTCGCCCACGTGCTGCCGCAACTGCTCGGCGGCCTGCGGGTCGGCCACGTCGAGCGTGGCCCCGATCGAGCGCCCGCGCATGTCGATGCGGATGCGATCCTCGCCGCCGTCCGGCGAATCGAGGCGCAACAGCACCGACGAGAGCGGGCGGTCGCTCCCTGCGTCCTGGATGCGCAGGACGCGGGCGATGCGCTCCGTGGCGTCGGAGTGCGAGAGCCCCGCGACCGGCGATGCCGTCCCGCGATCGCCCGTGTCGAGCGCCGCCATCTCGCGCGCGGCGAGTTCGCGGGCGAGCGGGAGTGCACTTCCGTCCCGCTCACTGCGTGCCGTCGCCACCCCCGCCAGTGTGTCGGTGCGCTCGGCATCGTTTCCGTTCCGGCGGTCGCCGCGCTCGCCCGATGCGTGGCGTTCGCCGGCGGTCGACCCGCGGGCGTTGCCGTCACGTGCAATGGTGGGCCCCGTCAGGATGGACGGTGCGGCGGGGGCGCTGCTGTCGAGTCGCGTCGCGCCCTCCGTCGCCGTGTCCGAGACTCCGGCGACGCGCGCGACCTGTGCCACCTGCGCCACCTGTGCGACCTGCGCGACCTGTGCCACCGGGGCGACCGTCGCCACATGGGCGACGGGCGCGACGGCTGCAACCGAACCGACGCCGGCAACGCGGGAGGCGGCGAGCTGCTGCGCACCGCTGGCCGGCGCGGCCACGATGCCATCGCGCAGCGCAGGCGCAGCGGATAGCGGGTTGCTGCGCGTGGCGCCAGCGCCGCCGCGCTCCACGTTCAGGAATGGCGTGCTCCCGAGTGCAAGCGGCGGAAGCGGGCTCCCTTCCTCGAGCGTCGGCACCGTCGTCCCGGGCAGCGAGAGCAGCGGTGTGTCCCCTGCCGTCGCGGGGATGGTCGAGCCGCCTAACGGTCCCAGCGGGGACGCGGTGCGGCGGACATTGGTCGGGTCGAACGCGGCGCGGGCGGCATGCGGGATGGCCGGAGACGCGCCCTCCGCGGCGGTGGCGGCAGGGAAGGGGAGGACGGCGCTCGCCGTCGCCCCGTCGCGCGCCGTGGCCGTGCGCGTCGCCGCGCCGGCCAGCGAGGCCGCGGCGTTAGGCGCCATCTCGATGTGCCCGGGATCGCGCGGCCACAGCGTACGCAACCCTTCCTCGCGCGCCACGCGTGCCAGGCGCTCGAACCCGGCGCCGTTCGTGTAGCCGCCGTCGATCACGACGTCGGCGGCAAGCCCGTCGATGTGCTTCGAGTTGCGCGTCCACGTCACGACGGGTCCCGGCGCCGTGCGCCCCTGCGCGAAGAGCGCGTCCTGCCGCTCCTGGGTGCGCACCGTCTCCACGACCGAGACGGTGTAGCCGTACTCGGACTCCATGCGCTCGATGACGCGCTCGAGGCGCTGGCGCACTTCGGGATTCAGCGCCTCGGTCTCGCTGCGCACGCCAAGTGGATCGCGCGCCAGGGCGGCAGCGATGCCGGCGAGTCTCGCGTCGTGGTCGGGGCGCTTGTCGCGCGCCGCGATGGTCAACGTCGGTGCACCGCGCCCGGTGGCACCAGGTGCCTCGGGCGTCTCAGTCGCCGTGGCGTCGATC
The DNA here is from genome assembly GCA_046327755.1 of Gemmatimonadaceae bacterium. Lineage (GTDB taxonomy): Bacteria > Gemmatimonadota > Gemmatimonadetes > Gemmatimonadales > Gemmatimonadaceae > SCN-70-22. Next base: position 187,202 of record JAXLXW010000002.1, on the reverse strand, counting down.
GGCGCAGTGGTCACGAGGGCGAGCGGGGCGAGTGGGGCGACCGCCGCTTCGAGCGTGCTGGCCACAAACTGCTCGGCACGTGCGCGCTCGGATTCCGCCGCAGCCGGCTCGGTGGATGCCACATCGTCCGCGATGTCCGTCGCTTCGGCATCGGCAGCAGCGCCCCGGACACTGCCCCCTTCCTGCAACGCCGCGAGGACCTCGCGGAAGGAGAAGGAGGTCGTCCCGCTCGCATCGCCGAGCACGTCGGCGTCGGTGATCCGGTCGGTCCCCTGCGCCGAAGGCAGCGACTCGCGCACCGTGCCTTCCCGTGCGTCGACTCCCTCGGCGTTGCTGCTGGCGGACGTACCGCGCGCGCCATCGCGCGTCTGCGATTCGCTGCGCTCCGGGCTCGAGACCGCGGAGTGTTCGTCGGCTCGCGCGACCGCGCGATCGTTCGCTCGCGCGGTCGCCCGTTCGCCGGCGCGCTCGAGTGTGTGCTCCGTCGAGTGCTCGCTGGCACGCTCGCGTGAACGCTCGCTCGCACGCTCGCTCGCGCGCTCGTTCACCTGCGGGGCGGAGCGATCGCTCGCGCTCCCGCTCGTGCGCGCGGGTTCACGGCCGCTCTCCGCGGCACTGGCGCGCGTGTCGCTGCGCGCGCCGCGCGCACGGCGCGCGCGTGCGGCCTCATTCGACTGCGTCGACGGCTCGTGCATGGCGTTGGCGAGCGCCGTCCCGAACGCGCGCTCGTGTCCTTGCGGCGCCGACGCGGGCTCGTACGCCGGCGATGTCGCCGGTTCCGGCGCTGGACGCACCGGGGGAATGTGAAGAGTCATGGCTTCACCGGGGGGACGCTACGCAACACGGCCTTGGTGATCTTCGCCGCCCGGTCGGGCGGGAAGTTCTGGATGACGGCAGCGGCCTGCTTCTCGCTCAGCGTCGAGATCACGCTCTGCACCTCGCTGTCGTCGAGCTGCTCGAGGACCTTGGCGGCGTCCTTGGCCGGCATCGCCGCGAAGATCTTCGCGAGCTTGGCAGCGCCTGGGGGCACCGGTGCGGCCGCGAGCGGCTTGGGCGGGAGCGACGGGCGTGTGGCAGCGAGCGGCTTGTCGCGCGGGACGCCGTTGGCCTCGACGGTCTTCACCGCCCTGCTGTAGGACTTTGGAGCCTTCGGCGCTGGCGCCGGCTCCGCGTCGGGCGACGGTGCCGGTTCCTTGGCCGTGTGCGACGACGCCACGTCCTTGGCCGGCGTCTCGTGTCCCGCGGCTGGCTTGCTCCCCTCGCCTTCGGCCACGGCACTGTCGGTCGCCGTGGAGTCGTGCGCCGTGCTGTCGCTCTCGCCTTCCTTCTTGGCCACGTGCTTGCCGCCTTCTTCCTCCGCCTTGGCGAGGGAGTCGGCCACGATCTGCGCCTTGTGCGCCACGTCGGCGGCATACGCCTTCTTGGCCTTCATCACGGAGAACGCCGAGCCGCCGCCCAGCCCGATCACGAGCCCGATCACCGCGAAGAGAATGACTTTGATCATGATCAGCTGTCCTTGTGGCTGCTCGTGGAGCTGCTGGGAGTCTTGTAGCGCGTGAGGGCGATGGCATCCATCGCCGCCAGGTCACGGGCGTTCTCTTCGGCGCGGTGCGTGTCGAACCGCTTCTCGCGCAACCGGTCGAGGACCTGCCGCTCCTGCAGCGCTTCGTTGAGCTTCTGGTGGCGTTCGTCGACGACCTGCTCGGCGGCGTTGGTGCGCTCGTCGGCCTGGGAGACGCGCTCCTGCAACGGGAGCAGCGTCTGCGACAGGCTCACGAGTTCACCCACGGTGACGCCGTCGCCGGTGGCGCCGGCCAGGATCGAGTGCGCGGCGGCGTGCGCACGTGCGAGCTCGTCACGCACGTCGCGCTCGGCCTGTGCCGCGTTCTGCGCGTTGGCGAGCTGGCGCGCCATCTCCTGCTCGTGCTTCGCCTTGAGGTCGAGGAGGCGCTGCAGCGGAAACTTGAACATCATGCGTGCACCTGGCCGGTGGCGCCGGCCCGCTGGGTGAGCCCGATGAGCGACTGGCGTGTCTGGTCGAACGTGGTGACCTCGTCCGGGCGCTGCTGCAGGAAGCCGAGCATCTGCTCGCGCGAGCGCAGCGCGGCGTCGACCATCGGGTCGCTCCCCTTCTGGTACGCGCCGACCATGATGAGGTCTTCCTTCTCGCGATAGGCGGCCTCGAGGCGCATGAACGTGTTGGCGGCGTTGCGCTGCGCATCGTCGATGATGGCGTCGCGCACGCGGCTCTTGCTCTCGAGGACGTCGATCGACGGGAAGTGCCCCGCGCTCGCCAGGCGGCGCGTGAGGACGACGTGCCCGTCGAGGATCGAGCGGGCGGCGTCGGCCACCGGCTCGTTGAAGTCGTCACCATCCACGAGGACGGTATAGATCCCGGTGATCCCGCCGTGCGCGCTGTTCCCCGCCCGCTCGAGGAGGCGGGGGAGGTTCGCGAAGACGGACGGCGGATAGCCCTTGGTGGTCGGCGGCTCGCCGGTGGCCAGCCCGATCTCGCGCCAGGCCATCGCCACGCGCGTCACGGAGTCGACCATCAGCAGGACGTGCTTCCCCTGGTCGCGGAAGTACTCGGCGATCGAGGTGGCGACGAGGGCGCCGCGGGCGCGCACGAGCGCGGCCTGGTCACCCGTCGCGACGATCAGGACCGAGCGTGCCAACCCCTCCGGGCCTAACGAGTGCTCGATGAAGTCGCGCACCTCGCGCCCGCGCTCGCCGAGGAGCGCGATCACGTTGACGTCGGCCGTCGCCTGTCGGGCGATCATGCCGAGCAGGGTCGACTTGCCCACGCCGGATCCGGCGAAGATGCCGACGCGCTGCCCCTTGCCGATGGTCAGCATCCCGTCGAGGGCGCGCACGTTGGTCACGAGCGGCTCGTGGATGAGCTGGCGCTCGAGCGGGTGCGGCGGCTCGCCGGTGAGCGGGACGCGCTCTTCCGCCTCGAGCTTTCCCTTGCCGTCGATGGGGTGTCCCAGCCCGTTCAGCACGCGCCCCAGCATCCCGGGGCCCACGTCGACGCCGAACGAACGGCCCAGCGGCTGCACGCTGCTCCCCGGGTGCAACCCTGCCAGCTCGCCTAACGGCATGAGCAGGACGCCGCGCTCGTGGAAGCCCACGACCTCGGCCAGCACCGAGTGCTCGTCGGTGAGCGAGCAGATGCGGCACAACTCGCCGACGCCGACGTCGAGGCCGACCGCCTCCACCACCAGCCCCACGAGGCGGGTGACGCGGCCGTAGCGCGCGAAGCGGGTCACGTCGCCCAGGCGACGCACGAGGGTCTCAGGCACCGGTGTAGGTCAGTCGGCGGTAGAGGCGCTCCAGCGCCGTGTCGACGCGACCATCGACGATGCGGTCGCGCCCTTCGATGAGGCAGCCGCCAGGCGCAACACGCCCGTCCGGCAACCACTGGACATCCTTGCGCTGGGCGATCGGCGACGCCTCGCCCGCGGCGAAGAAGGCCGACTGGATCGCCTGCAGGTCGCTCGGGTTCACGCGAATGGTGAGGGCGTGGTCGAGCGGAAACTCGGCCAGCGCCTGCTGCACCATGTCGGCCAGCGACGACTTGTCGATCGCGATCTCGCGACCGATCACCTGGCGCGCGATGGCGATGGCCAGCGCACAGAGGTTCTCCTCCGCATTGCCCACCCAGCGATTGGAGTTCTCCTGCGCCGAGGCGAGCGCATCGCCCGCCGCCTGCACGGCGCCGCGCAGGCGCGCCCCCTCGGCGATCTCGCCGGCGCGACGTCCGTCTTCCATCCCGCGCTCGTAGGCCTCCTGCAGCGCGCGCGCCATCGCTTCCTGGTCCACGAGCGGCGCCTCCGAGAATCCAGCGGGATCCGGCGCCGGCTCGCTGCGCGCGGCAAAGACGTCGTGCAGCGAGCGCGTGTCGAGGGCGAGCTCGTCCCATGCCACCGGCGCCGCCTTGAGCGACGCCGGATCGCGGCGGGCACCGCGCGGCGGGTTACTGGACCATGTCATCGTCGCCACCGCTCAGCACGATCTCGCCCGCTTCCTCGAGCTTGCGCACCATCGCCACGATGTTGGCCTGGGCACCTTCGACGTCGCGCATGCGCACGGCGCCGAGCATTTCCATTTCGTCGTTGAGCGCCTGCACCGCGCGCTGCGACATCGCCCCCGTGATCTTCGCGCGCAGGTCGCCGCTCGCCGCCTTGAGGGCGAGCGCCAGCTCCTTCGAGTCCACGTCGCGCAGGAGTCGCTGCAGCGCACGGGCGTCGAGCGTCCCGATGTCCTCGAAGACGAACATCAGGTTCTTGATCTGGTCGCAGAGCGCCTGGTCCATCGAGGCCACGCCGTCGAGCAGCACCTTCTCCAGCGACGCCGCCACGTAGTTGAGCACCGAGGCCACCGCCCCCGGGCCGCCGGACGACGACATCCCCTGCGACGCCGTGAGGTCCGCGTCGGCGGAGAGCGAGCGCTCGATGAGCATCAGGAGCTCGGGCTGCACCTTCTCCATCTTCGCCATGCGAAAGACCACCTCGGCGCCGATGGAGGTGTCGACCTCCTTCAGGATCGCTGCGGTGTGCTGCGGATCGAGGTGCGCCAGGATGAGCGCGATGGTCTGCGGGTGCTCGCCGGCGAGCATCTGCCCAAGCTGCTGCGGGTCCGCATTGCGCAGGCGATGAAGCCCAATCGTGTTCTGCAGCTGCCCCTGGATGCGCTCGAGCACCTGCTGCGCCTTGCGCGGGCCAAAGGCCTTCTCGAGGATCTCGCGCGCGGCGTCCACGCCGCCCTGCGCCAGCGAGTCGGCGACCATGATGCGCGTCATCCACTCGTCGAGGACCGAGTCCACGACCTGCGGCGACACGCTCTCCATGCGCGCAATCTCGAACGAGATCGCGTCGACCTCCTCCTGCGCCAGCGTCTGCGTGATGCTCGCGGCCACGTCGGAGCCGAGGGCAAGGCACATGATGGCCGCCTTCTGGCGCCCGGAGAGGGTTCCCGGGTCGATGAGATCGAGCCCGCTGCTATTGCTGCGCGTCGCGAGGGCGGTACTCACTGGCTAGGCCTCCTTCAGCCAGGCTTTCATCATCTTCGTTGCGATCTCCGGCTGCTTCTCCACCGTCATCGACACGCGCTGCTTGGTCTCCTGGTTCGCCTGCAGCGCGGCCAGCTCGGGGAGCATCTTCACGGCGCGGCTCCCGTCCTCGATGTGCGACTCGGGGCTGTGCGATGCGGGGAGCGCCGTCGGGTCGAAGCGCTCGACGTGCGGGAGTTGCAGCTGTGCAGACGCCGACAGCGCCGGCGTGGTGCCCCCCTTGGCGTTGCCGCGCAGCGAGCGCAGGGACATGAAACCGATGACGAAGGCGAAGATGAGCGCGGCCGCGTTCATGATCAGCGTCTGGTTCTGCTGCACCTTCTGCAGCACCGTCGGCGGCGGCTCGACCGCGGGGGCGGGGATGGCCGGAATCGCGAACGGGACCGAGATCACCGACACCTGGTCGCCGCGCGCCGAGTCGAAGCCCACGGCATTGCGCACCAGCGTGTCGAGTCGCGCGATCTCCTCCGGGGCGCGCTTCGAGAAGCGCACGCTGTCGCCGGTCCCGGTCTGCTTGTCGTTCACGAGCACCGCCACCGTCAGGCGGCGCACCGTCCCCGCCGCCGGCGCAAACAGCTCCGTGCTCTTCGAGTTCTCGTAGGTGATGGCCTGGTTCGAGGAACCGGCACCGCCCTGCGCCCCGGGGACGATCTCCGCCTTCTGTTCGCTCGCCGTCGCCTGCTTGTCGGGGTCCATCGTCTGCGTCGTCCGCTCCACGCGGTCGAAGTTCATCGACGCCGCCACCTGCACCCGCGCGTTGCCGTTCCCCACGACCTGCGAGACGATCTCCTCGGCCTTGAGGCGGAAGTGATCCTCCATCTGCTGCTGCACCTCGAGCTGCCGCGAGGTGAGCCCAGCCGCCGAGTTGTTGTCGTTGGGCATGGTGAGGAGGCGCCCGGCCTCGTCCACCACGGTCACGTTCTCGCTCTCCAGGCGGTCCACGCTGGAGGCGACCAACTGCGAAATGCCGCGCACCACGTCCCCCGGCGGTTCCTCGCCGCTCCGCAGCTTGAGGACCACGCTCGCCGTCGCCGGCGTCGCCGCGCTCCGGAAGGTGGAGGTCTCGTGGATCGCCAGGTGCACCTGTGCACTCTCGATGCCGCGCATCTTGCCGATCGTGCGCTCGAGCTCTCCTTCCAGCGCGCGGCGGTAATTGATGCGCTGCGTGAAGTCGGTCATCGTGTACGACGGCGACTCGAACAGCTCGAAGCCGGGACGGCCGGCCCCGGGGAGCGATCCTTCCTTCGCCACGGCCACGCGCGCCCGCGCCAGGTCCATCGTCGAGACGAGGATGTCGGCGCCGCCGCGCTCGAGCTTGAACTGGATCCCTGCCTGCGTGAGGCCGTCGGTGATCTTGGCGCTCTCCTCGAGCGAGACCGACTGGAAGATCGGGACGAACGCGGGGGCCGTGGCCCACCGCGAGACGCCGACAATGAGCGCGATCGCCCCCAGCCCCACGCCGAGCGTCGCAATGCGACGCCAGCCGCCGAGTCGATCGATGAGGTCGCGCAGTCCGTCTGGCATGCGGTCTCGCTACTCCTTAGCTCTGCATGTTGATGAGCGTGCGGTACGCGTCGGTGAACTTGTTCCGCAGCTCGATCATCATCTCGAGCGCGATCCCTGCTTCCTCGCCCGCCGCCATCACCTGGTGCAGCTCGACGTTCTCGCCACGAATGAACTTCTGCGTCAGCTCGGCCGAGCGGTCCTGCGCATCCGAGACCTGGTTGATCGCCTTGGTGAGCGTGTCGCCAAACGACGGGCCGCCCGCGGCAGCGCCGTCACCTTTGCCGATGTCGATGGTGTAGCGCTTGGCCGCATCGGGGCCGCCCACGCCGCCGGTTGCACCGGCGTTGCCGCCCAGACCGCTCATGCCGCTCATGCCGCTCATGCCGCCAAAGCCCCCGCCCTGGAGGGACGAGAGGCGGGAGGTGATCGCGCCGATCGGGTCGCTCATGATCAGGCCTTCACGTCGAGGCGTCCGCCGCGCACGGCCGGTGCCTGCACCGGCATCTGCCCGGAAAGGACGCGACCATAGGTCAGCGGCCCCATCGCCCCCAACTTGGCGAAGTAGGCGCGTTCATCCTGCGTCAGCACGCTCCACAGCTCGGGGTCGGTCCCCTGCGGCGGCTGCACCGGGACCGCGTTCCCCGCGCCCGGTGCCACGCCCTTCAACGCCGATGGCGACGGCGCTGGCGTCGCGGGCGTCGCGCGCTGCGTGCCACCGGTCGCCGGCTGCGTCCCGTTTGGGCGCACCGTCGCCGGCGTCTGCGGCCGTACCGCGTTGCTGTAAGGTCCCCGAATCCCGTTGATGCTCATATGACTCACTCAGAGTGTCGCGTTCTTGAACTCCCGTCCCCCTTCCCCGGTTCAGATGTCCAACGCCCGTCGCAACAGCTGCTTGGCCGCCGTGAAGACGGAGGCGTTGGCCTCGTACACGCGCCGCGCTTCCATGATGTCGACGAGCTCGTTGGTGACCTGCACGTTGGGGTACCGCACGTAGCCGTTCTGGTCGGCGTCCGGGTGCCCGGGGTCGTACACGAGCGGTCCTTCCGTTGGATCCTCCTCGATCGCCGCGGCGCGCACGCCGCCTAACGTGTCGGTGGGATCCTGCGGCGAGACGCCCGGGATCTTCTCGCTGTTGGGAAGCGGCGGATACGCCGGCGCTGCCCCTTCGCGCACCGCCTCCTCGGCGCGCACCACGCGACGGCGATACGGGCCGCCGGCGTCGGTGCGCGTCGTCTCGGCGTTGGCGATGTTCGTCGCCGCCGTTTCCATGCGCAGGCGTTGCAGCGACATCCCGCTCGTCGCGATGTCCAGCGGACGGAAGAGCGGGGGGCGCGGGGCCGCTTCCATGTTGTTCGTGAGGAGCGGCAGCATCTTGACCGAAGGAATCGTCATGAGCGGCTCTGGATGCTCATGCGAAGCTTCGCGTACGTCTTTTCGAGGAGCTTCGCGGTCGTCTCGTAGCGCAGCTGCTCGTCGGCCAGCGACGTCATCTCCGCCTCGAGGTTCACGGCGGCCGGCGCCGTCGTCCCATCGGGAAGGGCGAAGCCGCTCTGGCTCTGCAGCGTCGCTGCCGACACGCGCTGCGCGATCCCCTTCACGCGCTGGCTGCTCGCGTCCAGGGCATCGCGCATGTCGGGCGCCATCGAGACCCGGCTGAAGAATCCAAAGAGCATCGTCCTCTCCTGTGTTCGGTGCGGCTCGAGCCACATCGGTCGCGCATGGTCGCACGACCGCACCAGTGGCTAAGGCAATGCACGGACCACATGCCGGTTGGAGAAAAGACGACGGGCGCCCCGTTAGGCAGGGCGCCCGTAAGTCGTTGCAAGGACGGATGGTTACGGTTGTGGTGTCGCGCTCAGTCGCGGTCCTCGTCAGGCTCGGCGCCCGCGCCGTTCCGCACGCAGCTTTTGCCTCGACGGAAGAGATTGCCGTATCGCAGCGGCCAGTCTTGCCAGCGTTGCCATGGCCTAATCTTCCGCCACGCCCGCCCGCTGCGGCCCGTTCAGCTTGTTGCGCAGCGTGCGCACGCTGATGCCAAGCAGGTCGGCCGTCTTGGTCCGGTTCCCGCGCGTGAGCTCCAGTGCCCGCTGGATCAGCGCCCGCTCGGCTTCCTCCACATTGAGCGTCGTGAGGATGATGCCGCCCGGCGGCGCGCTGGCCGGGATCGCGGCGCTCCCATCGGGGGTCGCCGAGCGGTTGAGCGCCTGCTGCACGAGCGGATGCACCCCGTTGGTGGCCATGCGCTGGTGTTCGAAGAGATGCGCCGGCAACACCGCGTCGTGCGACAGGATCACCGCGCGCTCCACCGCGTGCTGGAGTTCGCGCACGTTGCCGGGCCACGGATACTCCTGCAGCATCGCCAGCGCGTCCGGGGCGATCCCGCTGATCTCCTTCCCCACTTCGCTCCCCGTGCGCATCGCAAAGCGATAGGCGAGCATCGGGATGTCGTCCGGGCGCTCCCGCAGCGACGGGATGTCGACCGGGACGACGCTCAACCGATAGTACAGGTCCTGCCGGAAGTGCCCGGAGGCCGCGAACTCCGCCAGGTTGCGGTTCGTCGTCGCAATCACGCGCACGTCCACGCGGATGGGCGTCGTCCCGCCCACGCGCTCGAACTCCTGCTCCTGCAACACGCGCAGGAGCTTGGCCTGCAGCTCGAGGCGCATCTCCGAGATTTCATCGAGGAGGAGCGTTCCGCCGTGCGCACGTTCGAAGGCTCCTTCCACCCGCTTCACCGCACCGGTGAAGGCGCCGCGTTCGTGCCCGAACAGCGCGCTCTCGATCAGCCCTTCGGGCAGGGCGGCGCAGTTCAACTTGATGAACGGCTTGTCACGCCGGTCGCTCTGGTCATGGATCGCCCGCGCGAAGAGCTCCTTGCCGGTCCCGCTCTCCCCCTGCAGCAGGACGGTCGCACGCGTCGGCGCCACCATCGCCACCGTCTGCAGGATGCGGCGGATCTGGACGCTCTCGCCGATGATCTGCCGCTCGTTGCGGAACTCCATGACCTCGCGGCGCAGCGACTCGTTCTCGCGGCGCAGGCGTACGAACTCCAGCGCCTGTTCGATGGCCAGCTCGAGCTGCTGCGTGCGAATCGGCTTGGTGATGTAGTCGATCGCCCCCGCCTTGATCGCCGCCACGGCGTGCTCGATGCTCGCGTACCCCGTCAGCATGATCAGCGGGATGTCGTATCCCTCGCGCTGCAGCAGCGAGAGGAACTCGAGCCCCGTCAGCCCCGGCATTCTATAGTCGGAGATGATCAGGTCGACGCTTTCCCGGGCGAGGACCTGGAGCGCTTCCACCACGTTCCGGGCGCCCAGCGGGCGATGCCCCGCGCGCGACAGCGTGTCTTCGAGGATCAGGCCGACGGACGGTTCGTCGTCGACATACAGGATGTTGGCCATGCGGGGGGTATGACTTCGATCGACGTGGGATGCCGTTAAGCAATCGACGCAGGTGGTCGATACTGCCCGTATGACGCGCACACCACGCAGTCGGCAACTTCTTCCGCCCGGAATTTTTCGGCCCCTCCCGGTCCCCACGACCGAACCCACTCGCCCGAGCTGACGCATGCGGATTACCAACAACATGGTGAGCCGGAACTCGCTGATCTCGCTGCAGCGATCGCTGAAGGCGATGAACGAGGCGCAGAACCGGGCGACCAACGGACTCCGGGTCGAGAAGCCCTCGGACGACCCTTCGGCGGCCACGTCGATCATGGCCTCGGGGTCGTCGATTCGCGCCATCGACCAGTACAAGCGCAACATCAGCTCGGCGAGCGCCCGCCTCGATCGTGAGGAGTCGATCCTCGGCTCGGTTACCCAGATCATGGAACGGGCGAAGGAGCTCGGACTCCAGCAGGGGAGCAGCACCGCCGACGCCCAGACGCGCAACACCGCCAAGGCCGAGATCGACCAGCTGATCCAGACGGTCGTCCAGCTTGGCAACACGCAGCACGAGGGGGAGTACCTGTTCGGCGGTGACCAGTCGAACACCGCGCCGTTCACCTCGAACGCTCCGCCGTTCTCCACGACGCCCCCCACCGGGACGCGTCGCACCGAGATCTCGTCGGCGCTGAGCGTCCGGACGAACCACAACGGGACCGAGGTCTTCCTCACGACCGGCGTGCTCGCGTCGCTCGACCAGCTCTCGACGGCACTCGGGACCAACAACCAGAGCGCGATCCAGGCGTCGCTCTCGCAGCTCGACAGCGCGCACTCCAGCCTGCAGGTCCTGATCGGCGAGACCGGAGCGGCCGCGAACCAGCTCGAGGTGGCGACCTCGAACCTCGATGCGCTCGACACCTCGCTCCGCTCCTTCAAGTCAAAGCTGCAAGACGCCGACATCGAGACTGCGGTGTCGGAGCTGGTGGGGCGGCAGACGGCCTACCAGGCCGCAATGCTGGCGACGTCCCGCGTGATGAGCCTCAACCTGGCCGACTACCTCAGATGAGCGCTTCCGTCGCTGCCGCGACCGACGATCGGCTCTCGATCGCCTCGGACCTGCTGGGTCCCATCAGCATCCCCTCGAACGAACTCGTGCGCTTCCCGGGCGGGCTGTACGGCTTTCCCGAGTGTCGCACCTTCGCCCTCGTCCCGGCGGCGCGCGAAGGACTGTACTGGCTGCAGTCGGCCGAGTACAGCGCACTCTCGTTCCTCCTGGTCGATCCGTTCACCTGGTTCCCCGACTACCACATCGACGTCGATGACGTCGACGTCGCGCGCCTTGGGACCAACGATCCGCAGCACATCCTGGTGCTTGCGATCGTGACCATGCCGGCGCGCGCGGGCGACCCGTGCACCGCCAACCTGCACGCGCCGGTACTGTTCAACGTGCGCGACCGTCACGCGCACCAGTCGATTCGCCCCGACGACGGCTACGGAATCCGCGAGCCGTTCTTCCTCGACCAGCCGCCCGCCGAGTCGCTCGCGGGCGCCGGCGCCTAACGAAGCGCGAGAACGGTCGGCACATCCTGCCGCTCCCGGTCGCCCTTGCCGGGTTTCCCGGGAGCGAACGCAGGACCCCAAACAGTCAAGTGTAGGCCCTGCAACGAGTTGCCACATGGCATGCTCGGTGCAAATGCCTTTCGTGGATTCGTGTGTCCATGCGCGTGCGCTCGAGCGAGCCTCCGCGCGCGCACACGAGCGCTGCACCACCGACACGAAGGGACCACAGGCCCATGGCCGCTGTTACTGCTCCGAACGATCGCGCCGCGCAGGCGCACTTCAGCGACGCGGTCGCCCGGCATCTCGCCGGCGACGCGAAGGGAGCGATCGCCCTCTATCGGAAGGCGCTGGCCTCCGACCCCGGCTTTGCCGAGGCGTGCAACAACCTCGCGACGCTCTACGCCTCGCGCGGTGAGGAAGGCGAGGCCGAGCGACTGCTCGAGCGAGCGGTCACGCTCAAGCCCGACTACGGCGAGGCGCACAACAACATCGGCCTCATGCGCGCCACGCGTGGCGACCACGCGCGCGCCGTCCCCGCCTTCGAGCGCGCCGTTGCGCTCGACGACGCAAAGCCGGCCTGGTTCAACAACCTCGGCAACTCGTACGTCGAGTTGTTCCGCTTCGCCGATGCGCTCAAGGCGTACGACGAGGCGCTGCGGCGGGATCCCGCCAATGCCGAGTGCTGGTCCAATCGCGGACTGGCGCTTCGCGGATTGCGACAGCCGGAGGAGGCCATCGCCTCGTTCCGGCGCGCCATCGCCCTCGTGCCGGCGCACGTCAATGCGCTGAGCAACCTCGCCGTCGTCCTCAAGGAGCAGAAGCAGCTCGACGAGGCCGTGACGACGATGGCGCGCGCCGCCGAACTCGATCCCGAGAACGTCGCAGTCTGGGTCAACTTCGCCGCGATTCACGAGGCGAGGGGCGAATACGAGCGCATGCGCGCCCTGGCGCAGCGGGCCCTCGACATCGACCCCAACTATCCGGAAGCGTACAACCTCCTCGCCAACGCCGAGATGGAGGCCGGGCGCTACGACGACGCGCTCGCCCTGTACGAAAAGACGCGCGCCCTCGACCCGGAGAACCGCAACGCCAACTGGAACCTCGCGCTGATCTGGCTGCTGCACGGCGACTTCGAGCGCGGCTGGAAGCAGTTCGAGTGGCGCAAGCGACTGCAATCGGTCGTCTTCGACCACGGGACGTACGCCGGCGCCGAGTGGCGCGGCGAGTCGCTCGATGGGCGCGACATCCTCCTGCATAGCGAGCAGGGGATCGGCGACGCGATCCAGTTCATCCGCTATGCCCCGCTGCTCAAGGCGCGCGGCGCGCGGCGCGTCTACCTCGAGTGCCCCTATCCGATCGTCCCGCTGCTGAGCGGCGTGGACGGCGTCGATGGCGTGATTGCGCGCGGCGTGGCGCTCCCTTCATATGATGTGCACGCAAACCTGATGAGCCTTCCCGCGCTCCTCGGGACGACGCTCGCCAACCTCCCGGCAGAGGTGCCGTACATCCCGGTCGAGCCGCGCGCGGCGCGTTCACTCGTCGCCGTGGACGCGGGCGACCTGGCGGTCGGCTTCGTGTGGGCCGGCAATCCGGTGCATGCGCGCGACTTCCTGCGCTCGGCGCCGCTCGATGCGTTTCGCCCGCTGGCGGCGATTCCGGGCACGCGATTCTTCTCGTTGCAGAAGGGCGAGGGCGCGGAGCGCGAACTCGCCGCGCACCCCATCGACGGCGTCGTGAACCTCGCGCCGCACCTCAACGACTTCCGCGACACCGCCGCCGTCATCGACGCGCTCGACCTCGTGATCACCGTCGACACGTCGGTGGCGCACCTGGCCGGGGCGTTAGGCAAGGAGACCTGGCTCCTCCTCCCGCACGTCCCGGACTTCCGCTGGATGCTGGAGCGCGAGGACTCGCCGTGGTATCCCACCATGCGCCTCTTTCGCCAGAGCGCACCGCGCGACTGGGGAGCCGTCTTCGCCAACGTCGAGCGCGCATTGCGCGATCGCGTGGCAACCGGGCCGATTGCCGCGGCAACGCGCCCCGCGCGAGAGGAGGGCGCGTCCCCGGCCGGCGACGATGCCGTGGTCACGCTCCCGTCGGCGACGCGCGTCCCCGACGGGCGCCCGCGCTTCGACCTCTGGCTGCCGCTCGCGATGCTGGCCGACTCGGCGCGCTTTGCGGAGTACGAGGCCGAGCTGGTCGGCGCGGGGCATGACCTGCCGGTGCGTGCCTTCCTCGACGACTGGCTGTCGAGCGAGGATGCGGTGGTGGACCTGCAACCCGGGCTTGGGCTCACCGCGCTCTCTGCCGTGACGGCACCCACTCCGCCGGCGCTGCTGGTGGTGGCCGACACCGACTCGGCGAACATCGCGCGGGTGACGCAGCTGGCCAATCGTCGCGCCCCCGTCGTGCGCACCGAGTGCGCCCCCGACGCGTATGGCGCGCTCGCCGTCGCGCGCTCCGCGGTGGGTGGCCGCGTGGCGGTGCGCGTCGCCTCGACGCGTGATGCCGAACCGCTCGCCGATGCCATCGGACGCCAGCCACGCGAGCAGCGCCCGCACGTCATCCTCTGGTCGTCGGCCGTTCCCGGCGAGCTACAGCCGATCCTCGCCTTCCTCGAGTCGCTCGACTACGTGACGGTCGCGCTGTCACTGCACCAAGGCGAGCCGTCGCTCGACGCGATCGAGGAGCCCACGCGCGCGCAGTCGCTCGTCTCGCTCACCCCTGCGGCGCTGGCCGAGCTCGAGCAACGTGCCACCCACGAGGCGCACGTCGAACCGTCGATCCCGGCGCACTCGTCAGGCAGCGAGGGCGCGGCGGAGAAAGCGTCCCCCGCGGGCGCGCCGGCGCCAGCTGTCCTTCTGGGGATCGACTGGGAGCTGCGCGCCGACACCGGCTGGGGCGTATACGGGACCAACCTCGCGCTCGAACTCGAGCGACTCGGCGCCCCGCGTCCGGCGATCTTCGCCGCCGATACCGCCGCGCACGCGCCCATCGTGCGCTTCCGCCTCGATCGCGCGCTGCGCGAGGGCGTCGAGCGCATCGCCGCGCTGAATCGCACACCGGCCGCGCTCACGTTCGAGGGCGTGATGCTGCGCGCGATGGGGAACAACTTCGCGCACGGTGCCCTGTGGGATCGTGTCCGTGCGACGCGCAACATCGGCGTCGTCTTCTTCGAGGACACCGCGTTCGACGCCGAGGCGTTGGCCCGGGCCGCGGCGCTCGACCTCGTCATCTGCGGTTCGCACTGGAACGAGCAGGTGCTGCGTGCGCGCGGCCTCACCAACGTCGCGACGGTGCTGCAGGGGATCGACCCGACCGTCTTTCACCCGGCGCCGCGCAGCGGGCACCTGGCCGAGCGCTTCGTGGTCTTCTCGGGCGGGAAGCTCGAGTACCGGAAGGGGCAGGACCTCGTGGCGCGCGCCTTCCGCATCTTCCAGCAACGGCACCCCGAGGCCTTGCTCCTGACGGCATGGCACAACAACTGGCCGCAGCTCATCGCCGACCTGGACCTCGCCGGGCACATGCAGGGCGCGCCTGCGGTCGACAACGGCCGACTCGACGTGTCGGCGTGGCTGGCGCGCAACGGCATACCCGCCGCCGCGGTGCTCGATGTGGGGCACACGCCGAATGCCCTGATGGGGCAGGTGGTGCGCGAGGCCGACGTCGCCCTCTTCGCCAACCGCGCGGAAGGGGGGACGAACCTCGTCGCCATGGAGTGCATGGCGGCCGGCGTTCCCACCATCGTCTCCGACAACACCGGACACCGCGACCTGGTCGCGACGCGCGGCTGCCTCCCGCTCACCCGCCAGCACGCCGTGCGCAAGCCGACGCGCTTCTACCGCGAGGTGGATGGATGGGGCGAGAGCGACATCGAGGAGATGGTCGCCGCCCTGGAACAGGTCTACACCGACCGTGCCTCCGTGCATGCCATCGCCGCGCGCGGTGCCGCCGCGATGGCTGACCTGAGCTGGCAGCACCAGGTGGAGGAATTCGTCGCCACCATCCGCCCCCTGCTCGCCTAACGAACAACCGCGCGCCGCCGACCTCCCGTCTCACGTCTCCCGTCTCCTGTCCGCTCCCAATGCCAACGATCATCGACATCCGCGACAGCTACCGCTCGACGCTGGCCTTCGTCCCCACGCGGGTCGAGCTCCCGATTCTCCTCAACGAGCGCCGGCTCTTCGGCTGCGGCGTGGAGATCGGCGTCCAGAAGGGTGAGTACTCGGAGGTGCTCCTCAAGTACTGGCGCGGGCGGCACCTGATTTCCGTCGATCCGTGGCGCGAGGATGCGCCCGAGAACTACATCGACATCGCCAACGTGCAGCAGACGGTGCACGACTCGTTCTACGAGGTCACGCGCAAGCGCCTCGAGCCGTTCGCCGAACGGAGCTCGATCTGGCGCATGACGTCGATCGAGGCGGCGCCGCGCATCCCCGACTACTCGCTCGACTTCGTCTACATCGACGCGCGCCACGACTACCCGTCGGTCCTCGAGGACCTGGCCGCCTGGTTTCCCAAGGTGCGCCCCGGGGGGATCGTCGCCGGGCATGACTACATCGACGGCAACTTCCCCGCGGGCGAGTTCGGCGTGAAGTCCGCGGTCGACGAGTTCTTTGCCGCGCGCGAACTCGCCGTCTACAGCACCCTCCTCGACCCGCCCTGGCTCACCTGGCTCGTCGAGGTCCCCCCGCCGCCCGCCGCCACCGACTTCCCCGACGTCTAAGGAAGCCGCGCCCTCCCTCTCGTCCTCTCGTCTTCCCGTCCTCCCGTCTTCTGCCCCCATGCGACAAGAACTCACCATCTCGCTCAACACCGGCAACGGCGCGCGCCAGCTCCGCCTCCTGCTCGACGCGACGCGCATGAGCCAGCGCTTCATGCTCAACGACCTCACCGCGGGACGCCTCTACGAGTCCGAAACGTCGAACTTCGTCGGGACGATCCTCCAGCCGGGCGACACGTTCATCGACATCGGCGCCCACGTGGGCTACTTCTCGATGCTCGCCGCCCAGCTCGTGGGCCCCACCGGGACGGTCTACTCGTTCGAGCCGGAGCCGGCCAACTACGCGCACCTCCTGGAGCACATCGAGGTGAACGGCGCCACCAACGTCCGCCCCCTGCACTGGGCCGTTGGGGCCGCTCCCTCCATCGCCGAGTTCTTCGTGAACGCCGACAACGACGGCGGGCACGCGCTGTGGGAGGTGGGGCGCCATCCGTTCAACGAGCAGA
Organism: Gemmatimonadaceae bacterium; assembly: GCA_046327755.1. Classification (GTDB taxonomy): domain Bacteria; phylum Gemmatimonadota; class Gemmatimonadetes; order Gemmatimonadales; family Gemmatimonadaceae; genus SCN-70-22. Next base: position 170,453 of record JAXLXW010000002.1, on the reverse strand, counting down.
CGCGCAAGGCACCCGTCAGCCGCAAGGTCTTCGTCACCTCGCTCGACACCTTCTTCGAGGGGCGCGACATGCGCACGCTCAAGGCGATCAAGATGGACGCCGAGGGGGCCGAGTTCGCGATCCTCGTCGGCGCCCGCGAGCTGCTGCGCCGCGCCCGCATCCCCTTCATCATCGCCGAGATCAACCGCTACGGCCTGGAGTCGATGGGGGCCAGCGAGCGGCACGTGCGCGCGCTGATGACGGAGCTCGGCTACGAGACCTACCTCTTCCAGCCAGGACAGTCGTTCATCCAGCGCTTGCAGCCGGACGAGACACCGCAGACCGACTACGTCTTCAACGTGCTCTTCCGGCATCCGGACGCTCCGGCGCTGGCAGCGGCGTGAGAAGAGCGGACGGGGGACGGGGGACGGGAGACGGGGGTGCCGGCGCGCTTCGCTGCGCTGCGCTCGCCGGCGGCGCGACGAGCGTGATGTCGCGCACACTCGCACGGCTGCCGATGTCCACCACCGGTAAATGAACCCGCGATCGGCGCCCCTCGGGGCGCCGATCGCACTCCCGTCCCCCGTCTCCCGTCTCCCGTCCCAAAATTTCTTCGTGGTTTTCTAAAGTCCTTCGCCCCACCCTCCGATACACGGTCTTGGAGGGACGGCACACCGCCGGAACCCCAGAGGGGAACGGATTCCCCTACTTCAAGACCAAGGAGCAGGAACGATGCGTATCAACACGAACGTCAGCGCGCTGCGCGCCCAGGGCAACCTCCAGCGGGTCAACGAGGATGTCTCGAAGTCGATGGCGAAGTTGTCCTCTGGCTTCCGTATCACCCGCGCGGCTGACGACGCGGCCGGCCTCGGAATCGCGAACGTCCTTCGTGCGGACATTCGCTCGCTCGGGCAGGCAGCGCGCAACTCGGAGCAGGCCAACTCGGTGTTGAACATCGCCGAAGGTGCGGCCGGCACGGTGCAGAAGATGCTGGAGCGCATGAAGGAGCTCGCGTCGCAGGCGGCGTCTGACAGCGTCGACTCGGCCGGCCGTGCGCGCATCACGTCGGAGTATCAGGCGCTCCGCAACGAAATCGACCGTACGGTCTCCACGGTCAAGTTCCAGGGCAACACGCTGCTCAACGGTGCCTTCGGCGCGACGATCAACACGTCGTCGACCGCGCTGGCCACCACCACGGGCGTCTACGACATCAAGCTGACGGGTGCCAGCACGGGCGCGCTCACGCTGTCGTCGGGCTCGAGCGTCGTCACCCTGACGAACGGTTCGGTTTCGCAGACCCTCGGCGTCACCGCCGGTTCGAAGCAGACCCTGAACTTCACCTCGCTCGGCGTCACCGTCGAGACGAACCAGACCGTCGGTGCGGCCACCCTGGCCGGCAACATCACCGTCGGCGCCGGCACGGGCACGTTCCTCGTCTCCTCGTCGGGTCAGTACAGCGGCAACGACGCGATCACGATCACCGGTTCGCAGCTGAACCTCTCGTCGACGTCGCTCACGGTCACCACCGACCCGACCACTCTGTCCAACGCGCAGTCCGCGCTGAGCCAGATCGATGCGGCCATCACCTCGGTGAACACGGCCCTCGGCGTGATCGGTTCGCTCCAGAGCCGTATCGAAGTCGCCACGGAAAACGTCCGCACCACGATCCAGAACTTCAGTGCGGCCGAGTCGACGATCCGCGACCTCGACATGGCGTCGGAGATGACGACCTTCACGAAGAACCAGGTGCTCTCGCAGGCGGGCACGGCGATGCTGGCCCAGGCCAACGCGGCTGGTCAGAGCATCCTCTCCCTCCTCCGCGGCTAGTCGCCGGCGGGTAGGGCAACCTAGCGAGACAAGCGTAGGATCCCGGGGCCGGCGCAGATGCCGGTCCCGGGCCTTCGCACAAAGAGGGGAGGGACCCCATGGCCGACTCCATCAGCAGCATCACCGGACTTGCAAGCGGCGTTCAGTGGCGCGATCTCGTCGATCAGCTGATCTCCATCGAGACGCAGCGCAAGCTCGACCCGATCACCACGAACAAGACGCTGGCCCAGAAGCGCACCGACGCCTGGACCAGCTACCAGTCGCTCGCGCTCAAGTTCCGCGACGCCGCCAATGCGTTGCGCGACAGCACCAGCTTCGGCGCCTTCCAGGTGACGGGTGGCACGAGCGCCACCAGCGGGCGCACGCTGCTCACCGCCAGCGCATCGGCAGGTGCAACGCCCGGGAACTTCGCCGTCGAGGTCCTCGACGTCGCCCGTGCCAACAAGCTGTCGGGGAACGTCGTCTCCAGCGCCACCACCGCGCTCGGCCTCTCCGGGGAGTTCGCCGTCAACGGCCAGAAGGTCACGGTTGTCGCCTCTGACACCCTCAGCAACGTTCGCGACAAGATCAACGCCCTCAACGCGGGGAGCACGCCGTCCGGCGTCACCGCGTCGGTCCTCAGCACCGGCTCCACGCAGCATCGCCTCGTCCTCACCGCCGACAGCACCGGCGCCGCGGGGATCGAGCTCACCGACGACGCCACGGGGACGCTTCAGTCGCTTGGCGTGGTCGACAGCACCAAGTCGCTCAATGTCGCCGCCGACGGCGGCGTGCAGACGAGCAAGGTGTCGTCCACCACGGCGGCCATCGCCACCATGATGGGCGTCACGATGCCCCCGCCCAGCACCATCAGCGTCGGCGGCCGCACGATCTCCGTCGACCTCACCGTCGACTCGCTCTCCTCCATCGCGGCCAAGATCGCCGCCGCCGGCGGGAACGCGACCGTCACCACCGAGACGGTGAACGGCAAGTCGGCCTATCGCCTCGTCACGAGCGACACCGTCTCCGCCTCCACCGTCGACGGGCAGCGCACCCTCGAGGTGCTCGGCTTCGTGAAGAACGGGCGGAGCGGGATCAAGCAGTCCGTCACCAGCGAGAACGCATACAGCGACGCGTTAGGCGCGGCCGCCACCGCGTCGACGCTCCTCACGGGGCTCAGCGTCAACGGCAACGCGCTCGCCCTGGCCGCCGGCGACACCTTCAACGTGCAGGGACAGCGCGGCGACGGGAGCACCGTCTCCCTCTCCTTCACCGTGGGCGCCAGCGACACGCTCCAGACCGTCCTCGACAAGATCAACGACGCCACCAGCGGCTTCGGCGCCGGATCGCGCACCGCGACCGCCGCGCTCAGTGGCGGGAAGATCGTCCTCTCCGACAGCCTGGCGGGCGATTCGCAGCTCGCACTCTCGCTGTCGGCCACGCGTGCATCTGACGGAAGCACCGTCCCGCTCGGGCGCCAGCTCGTCAGCACCGTCGGGCGCCAGCGCGAGGTCGTGACCGGCACCGACGCCTCCGTCCGCGTCGATGGCGTGGTCGTGAAGCGCGCGAGCAACACCATCAGCGACGCCCTCAACGGCGTCACGCTCAACCTGCAGCAGGCCGAGGTCGGGACCACCGTCTCCCTCAGCGTGGCGCGCGACGCCGATGCCCTGGCCACGAAGGTCAAGGCCGTGGCCGACGCGTACAACGCGCTCGTCAAGTTCCGCACCGACCAGCAGAAGGACGGGCAGCCGCTCAAGGGGAGCACCACGCTCCGCTCGACGATCGCCACGCTCACCTCGCAGCTCCTCTCCAACGTCTCGGGACTCAGCGGGAACTTCGTGCGCGCCGGCTCGGCCGGGCTCTCCCTGCAGTCGGACGGGACGCTCAAGCTCGACAACACGACCTTCAAGGCGGCACTCGCCAGCAACTTCACCGACGTCGTCAACCTCTTTGCCACGTCGGGAACGAGCACCAACTCGGCGCTCTCGTACTACACCTCGACCGCCAAGACCGTCCCCGGGACCTATGCGGTCGACATCACCGCCGCCGCCACCGTCCCCACCGTCACCGGGACCGGCTTCTCCGGGACGTACGTCGACGACGCGACGGCCGATACGCTCACCATCACCGATGCCATCAGCGGCGCGTCGGGGAGTATCTCGCTCACCAACGGCGATACGATCGACTCGATCGTCACCCGCCTGAACTCGTTGTTCGCCACCTCCAAGATGGCGGTCACCGCCTCCAAGAGCGGCAATGACCTGATCCTCGCCGGGACGCGCTACGGGAGCGGATCGACCTTCACCGTCGCCTACACGGCAGGCGGGACGGACGGGAGCGCGCAGCTCGGGATCGCGGCGCAGACCTTTGCCGGGACCGACGTCGCCGGGACCATCGGTGGCGTCGCCGCCACCGGGAGCGGCCAGATCCTCACCGCCGCCCCGCCCATCGTGGGCGATCCCCTGGACGGCCTCTCGGTGGCCTACACCGGGACAGCGACCGGGGCCATCGGCGACGTCTCCTTCACCCTCGGGGTGGGGGGAATGCTGTACAACGTCTCCGACATCTTCGCCCGCCCGGACGGGACGATCTTCGACCAGCAGCAGGCGCTGGAAAAGACGATCAACGACCTGTCGACACGTGCCGATACTGTCCAGCAGCAGATCGACCGCCGTCGCACCGCGCTCATCAAGCAGTTCACGGCGATGGAGGCGGCGATCAGCAAGATCCAGTCGCAGGGCTCCTCGCTCACGAGCTTCATCAACTCGCTGAACGCCTCGAGCAACTGACCTGCGGCCGCGTCGGGCCGTCCACACGAGGCCCTTCACTCCCACGCTGGACGTGAGGCTGCATGTCGTACGGCGCATTTGCCAAGCAGGCCGCGCGCTACCGCGAGGCGGAGGTCCTCTCCGCCTCGCCGGCGCAACTGGTCGTCATCGTCTACGAGCACCTGCTCATCAACCTGCGCCGTGCCAGGTTGCAGCTGGCCGACACCGACGCCGGGCCGCGCTCCGACTCGCTGGAACGTGCACGCGCGGCGCTCACCGAGCTCCTCGTCACGCTCGACCTCCAGAAGGGAGGCGACCTCGCCGCCCGGCTGCAGGCGATCTACACCTTCATGCTCGCCGAGCTGTCGGTGATGGGCGTCAAGCCTGACGCGACGCGCCTCGACGCCATCATCGCCCTCGGCGGCGAGCTCCACGAAGCGTTCTCGCAGGTGGCGCGTACCGCGGCCGAATCACCGAACGCCGTCGCGGCCGGGTAGGCACCGTGCCCGCTGTCGTGCCGGGGGCGGCCGAGCTCCAACAGCTCTTCGAGCGCTTCGCCGCGCTCTCGGCCACCGCCGTCCGGGCGGTGGAATCGGGAGACGAGGCCGCGCTCAGCGCCGCCCTTGATGCTCGCGATCTCCTCGCGCCGCGCACCGCGCAGCTCTCCCGGGCGCTCGGCGACGCACGACGGAATGCCACCACTCGCGCCACGCGCGACGCCGTCGAGGTCGCGTTGCGCCCGGTGCGCGCGGCTGCCGCCGAGGCCGAGCGCCTGAACGGGGAGCTCGCGCGGACCGCACACGCGGCCCGCCTGGGGATCGGCGAGCAGCTCGACCGCCTTCGGCATGACTCGGCCGCGCGCCAGGCCTATGCGGCCGTGGCCGGCCGCGGCAACGGCGCCGGGCGCTCGCACCTCGATCGCACCCGTTAGGCTGCGAGCGGCACCATGCCTCCGCGCTGGGAATCCCCGTTCGAGCCGCCCTCGCATCGCGATACCGCCTTGCTGGCCGAGGTGCTCGGTGCCTTGCAGTCGCAGCTGACGGACACGTCCGCAGACGCAACGGCCAAGTCGATCGACGTCGTGCCGCCCAGCGCTGAGGTGCAGGAGTTGATTAGTGCCGCGGTGGCCGAGTTGCACCGCGTGGCCCCGCCCTTGCTACAGGGAACAGGTGTCGCCCCCGTCCTGGGGAGCGGCGTGGTGCAGGAACTCCTGCGTCGTCAGCGCGAGGCGCGTGCGGTGAACGGTGCGCACGCCGCCCTGGATGCGGTCGCCGAGCCGGCGCCTCCGCCTACCGTCGACGAGCGGCTCTAATAATCCGCGGCGCGACAGCGCGCCCCGCTCGTCCGGCGGTTGGCGTGCTACGTGGCACGCGTTGCGCATTAAGTTCCGCCCGACCATGGCCGATACCAAAAGTCAAGGAGGATGCCGATGAAGATTCAAGGCGGCAATGGGGGACCGATTCGCCCCGATCGTTCGCGCGACCTGTCGACCCCGTCGGTCGACAATCGCGAGCGCGCGACCGAACAGGCGAGCAAGCGGACCCCGTCACAGGTAGAAAAGTTCGATCGCGTCGAGATCTCGGATGCCGGGCGCGCCAAGGCCGCCCAGCTCGAGCCGACCACCCCCGGCAGTGAGCAGCGCCTCGCCGAAGTGCGGCGGCGCGTCCTCAACGGCGCCTACGACGCCGATGCCGTTGTGGGCGAGGTCGCGCGCCGGATCATCGAGCGCGGTGACGTCTAGTACCATTCCCCGCAGGAGAACCGGACCATGAAGATCCTCGTCGTCGACGACTCGGCCACGATGCGGCGTATCCTCGTCAACTCGCTCCAACGCATCGGATACAGCGAGTGCGTCGAGGCCGGCGACGGACGTGAGGCGATCGACAAGTTCGATGCCTCCGTCGGCTTCGTCATCACCGACTGGAACATGCCCAACATGTCCGGGCTCGATCTCACGCGGGCCTTGCGCGCCCATGCCGACGGGAAGGCCGTTCCCATCCTCATGGTGACCACGCGCAGCGTCAAGGAAGACATCATCGCCGCCGTCCAGGCGGGGGTCAACAACTACATCGTCAAGCCGTTCACGCCGCAGGTCTTGAAGGAAAAGATCGATGCGATCCTGAGCGGCGCGGCAGCGGCGGCCTGACCATGAACCAGAAACAACCCAGCGAGCTTCTGTACGATTCAGAGGCGACGCTTCGCCTGGTCGATACCGCGATCCAGGAGATGGGAGAACTCGATGGCGAACGGGCGCCGTCGCTCGAGCAGCGCATGCGTACCGCCATGAGCCAGACCCCCGGCAACTCGCTCGGGCTCCTCGGGCTCTCGGACCTGCTGGCGCGCGGTTACGCCGAGATCCTCGGCGTCCTCGACTCGCTGCGCCAGAGCCGCCACCTCCTCGAGCGCGCCGCGGTCGAGAAGATCCAGCACACGCACGACAAGCTGCGCGAGGTGTCCAATGCCACCGAGACGGCGGCCACCGACATCCTCAACGGCCTCGATCGCGCCAACATGCTCGTCGATGACCTCGATGCGTACGCGGCCGAACACGGGGAACCCGACGACAAGGCGAGCGGGATCCGCGGCTCCCTGCGCGACGAGCTGTTCGCCCTCATGGGGCACATGCAGTTCCAGGACATCACCAGCCAGCAGCTGACGTATGCGTCGGCGGTGCTGACGGAGATGGAGACGCGCCTGGCGAACATCGCCAAGGTCTTCGATCCGGCGGTCTTCGGCGGCTCGCGTCCCGATGGCGGTGTCTCGCCGGCCACTGGTCCGGTGACCTACGATCCCAACGCCTCGACGCAGAACCGCGCCGAGCGCCAGGCGGTCGCCGACGAGATCGTCGCCACCAAGGCCAGCGCCTAGCGCGACGCGACACCCGTCCGGTTCCGGCGCCATCGTCTCCGTGCGATGGCGCCGTTTTGTCGTTAGGGGGGCGACGCTCGGGCACGACCGGCGCATGCGGGGTCGCGGCGCGTGTGGACTCGCCTCACGCCACGCATGACGTGGTCAAGAACCCTGCGGAACAGGCCGACACTCTGTGATGTCATCCCGCGAGTTTCCCCACCGGACAGGGGTACTGTCCTCCGCCACGAGCATACCGCCGTGCCGTCGCCCACGCTCAACGACCTCGCCGCACGCCTGATCGCGATCGAGGCGACCGACGCCGACTACCACGAGATCCTCGACATCCTCGTGGCCCTGAGCAACGATGCCGCCCTCCCCGAGGGGGTGCGGGCGCTCATGGGCGATGCGCTCATCCGCTGGACCGCGGCCCCGGCCGAGGCGCGCGAGCGGGTGGCTAACGATCTGCAGCAAATCGTCGTCGCGGCGCAGAACCGCCTCGACCTGCGCGATCGCCTGGCGATGATGCTCGGCACCGAAGGGGCCGAGGGCGCCCCCCCGGCGCCGGAGCCCGCGAGCGCCCCGGCGCCAGCGCCGCGTCGCTCGCGCGGCAAGTCGCGCACCCCGGTCGAGGCGCCCGCCCCCATCCCCACGCGCTCCCGCGTCCCGACGCCGGTGGCCACCGTGGTCACCATCACCGCCGTCGAGGCCGAGGTGGTGAGCGCGACCGGCGCCGCCGCCGCGCTCCTCCCCTCCGACGCCGATCTCTCGCTCCTCTCGGACTTCATCGCCGAGAGTCGCGAACTCCTCGAGAACGCCGAGGCGGCTCTCCTCGGCCTCGAGCTCGATCCGGACAACGTGGAAGCGGTCAACACCATCTTCCGCGCCTTCCACACGATCAAGGGAACCTCCGCGTTCCTCTCGCTCGACTACGTCACCGAGTTCGCCCACCACGCCGAGACGATCCTGTCGCGCGTGCGCGACCGCGAGATCCGCTGCGTGGGTGGCTACGCCGACCTCGCGCTGCGCTCGTGCGACATGATCCGATCGCTCCTCGATGCGACACAGGATGCCGTCGAGGGGCGCGGCGAGACGATCCCGTCGGGGTACGACGACCTGCTCGAGGTCGTGCGCAACCCGGAATCCAACGGCGTCTCCGAAGGGAGCGGCGCCCCCGGTGCCCGTACCGTCGCCGAGCGGTTGCCTGACGAGTCCTCCGACGCGCGCGACACGTCGCCGTCCTCCGGCGGCGCAACGGGCGCTGCCGGCGGCAATCGGCGCGGCGCCGCGGGCGAACCGACCGTGCGCGTCCGGACCGAGCGACTCGACCGCCTCATCGAGATGGTGGGCGAACTCGTCATCGCCGAGTCGATGATCTCGCAGGACCCGGTCATCCGGCAGGGCGGACACCTCGACCTGAATCGCAAGATCTCCCACGCCGAGAAGATCGTCCGCGAGCTGCAAGACCTCTCGATGGCGATGCGCATGGTCCCGCTCAAGGCGCCGTTCCAGAAGGTGGCGCGCCTGGTCCGCGACCTGGGGTCGCGCTCCGGCAAGCGCGTCGAGTTCGTCGCGGAAGGCGAGGACACCGAGATCGACCGCAACATGGTCGACTTCCTCGGCGACCCGCTCGTGCACATGGTGCGCAACTCCGTCGATCACGGGATCGAGACCCCCGAGGAGCGCCGCGCCGCCGGCAAGCCGGAGGTGGGGATCGTCCGGCTCTCCGCGTATCACGCCTCGGGAAACGTCGTCGTCGAGATGAGCGACGACGGGCGCGGGCTCAACCGCGAGAAGATCGTCCGCAAGGCCGTGCAGCAGGGGCTCATCGCCTCCGCCGAAGGGCTGAGCGACAAGGACGTGTACGACCTCATCTTCGCGCCCGGCTTCTCCACGGCCGACAAGATCACCGACGTCTCCGGGCGCGGCGTCGGGATGGATGTGGTGCGGCGCAACATCGAGGCGCTCCGCGGGCGCGTGGAGATCCAGTCGCGTCCGGGGCAGGGCACCACCTTCATCGTGCGCCTCCCGCTCACCCTCGCCATCACCGACGGCATGCTCGTCCGCGTCGGGAGCGAACGCTACATCGTCCCCACCATCAACATCCATCTCTCCTTCCGCCCACCCCGCGCGTCGCTCTCCACCGTCGCGGGCAGGGGCGAGATGGTCATGCTGCGCGACGAGGTCATGCCGCTCGTCCGCCTGCACCGCGTCTTTGGCGTGCAGGACGCCGTCGAGGATCCCACCGACGCCCTCCTCATGGTCGTCGGCGACGGAACGCAGCGGACGGCGCTCCTCGTCGATGAACTCCTCGGCCAGCAGCAGGTCGTCGCCAAGTCGCTGGGCAACGGGATCGGGCGGGTGAATGCCATTTCCGGCGGCGCGATCCTCGGCGACGGGCGCGTCGGTCTCATCCTCGACGTCAACGAACTCCTCACGCTCGCCCGCTTCGGCGAGGCGGACGATCACGTCCACAGCACCGCACGCGCGGTCGCCTGACCGCCAGGAGCATGTCCATGTCCACCGCGACTGCCACTCCGACCACCGCTCGCCTCGCCCGTGCCGGCAAGTACCTCACGTTCTACCTGGCCAGCGAAGAGTACGGCGTGGAGATCCTCAAGGTCCACGAGATCATCGGGATGCTCCCCATCACCCGCGTGCCCCGCACGCCGCCGTTTGTCCGCGGCGTCATCAACCTGCGGGGCAAGGTCATCCCGATCATCGACCTGCGCGAGCGCTTCGGCATGGCGCAGGACGGGGCCGAGGAGACCTGCATCATCGTGGTGCAGGTGCGCGGCATCCAGCTCGGCGTCGTCGTCGACAAGGTCTCCGAGGTCCTCAACATCGCCGAGGGCGACATCGAGCCCACGCCGTCGTTCGGTGTCGACGTGAACACCGAGTACCTCCTGGGGCTCGCCAAGAGCGAGGGACGCGTGCGCCTCCTCCTCGACATCGATCGCGTCCTCAGCGCCTCCGAAGCCGACTCCGTGCAGGCGGCGTCGTCCGACGACGCCTGAGCGCCCCCATCGGCATGACCTCCCCGGCCCTCGGAACGATCGGCGGCATCGAGCTCACCGACGCGCAGTTTCGGCGCGTCGGTGACCTGGTCACGCGCGTATCCGGGATCCAGCTCCCCCCGGGCAAGGAAAGCCTCGTGCGTTCGCGCCTCGCCAAGCGCATGCGCGCCCTTGGCCTCGCCAGCGTCAGCGAGTACCTGGACCTCGTCGATCGCGACGGCTCGCGCGCCGAGCTGGCCGAGATGGTCGACGTGCTGACCACCAACAAGACGTCGTTCTTCCGCGAGGCCGATCACTTCCGCCTCCTGCAGGAGACCATCTTTCCGTCGTTGGAGCGAGGGCGCGGGGAGATCCGCCTCTGGAGTGCCGGCTGCTCCAGCGGCGAGGAGCCGTACACCATTGCGATGGTGGCGCGCGAAACGCTCGGGGCAGCGGCGTCGCGCGTGCGCATCCTCGCGACCGACATCTCGGCGCGCGTCCTCGAGAAGGCGCGCCAGGGCATGTACGACGCCGACCTCCTCGACGACGTCCCGCCCGCGTTGCGCCGGACGCACTTCGAGCCCGTCGCCGGCGCGCACGATCGCGTCCGCGTCGCAGGCGCCACGCGCGACATGGTGCAGTTCGCCCGCCTCAACCTCATGGGCGACTGGCCCATGCGCGGGCCGTTCGACGTGATCCTCTGCCGCAACGTGATGATCTACTTCGACAAGCCCACGCAGGAACGCCTCGTCTCGCGATACGCCGCACTCCTGGCGCCGGGCGGCTACCTCTTCGTCGGGCACTCCGAGAGCCTCAGCGGGCTGCGGCACGAGCTCGCCTATGTCCAACCCGCCACCTACCGCAAGTAGCGGACGATGCAGACCACGGAAAGCACGGCAGACCGGGTGATCGGCATCGCCGAGATGGCTGTCTCGGCGTCAGGCGGCGAGCGCCTCGTGACGTACGCGTTAGGCAGCTGCCTCGGCGTGTGCGTCCACGATCCCATTGCGGGCGTGGCGGGGCTCCTGCACGTCATGCTCCCCTCGTCGGACATCGACCCGCAGAAGGCGCAGCGCAACCCCTACATGTTCGTCGACACGGGCGTCCCGGAACTCTTCCGCGCCGCCTATCGCGCCGGCGCCCAGAAGGAACGCCTCATCGTGAAGGTCGTCGGCGGTGCCTCCACCGCCGAAGGCGAGCAGCCCGACGCCTTCCAGGTGGGCAAGCGCAACGTGCTGACGCTCAAGAAGCTGCTGTGGAAGAACGGCGTGATCCTGCGCGCCGAGGATGTCGGGGGACAGCGCCTGTCGCGCACGGTCTTCCTCCAGGTCTCGACGGGGGAGGTCCTCGTGAAGACCAACGGTCGCGAAGCCACGCTCTGATTGCATCGAGGAACGATTCCAATGGCACTCAATGTCCTGGTGGTCGACGACAGCGCGGTGATGCGTTCGATGCTCATCCGCACGCTGCGCCTCTCCGGCCTCCCGCTCACGAGCGTCTACCAGGCGGGGAACGGCGCCGAAGCGCTCGCCACCCTCGCCGCGCATGAGGTCGACCTCGCACTCGTCGACATCAACATGCCCGTGATGAATGGCGAGCAGCTCATCGAACAGGTCCGGGCCGACGCACGACTCGCCGGCGTGGCGATCGTCGTCGTCTCCACCGAGGGCTCGGAGACGCGCATCGGCGCCCTCAAGGCGCGCGGTGCCTCGTTCATCCACAAGCCCTTCACCCCTGAGCAGGTGCGCTCCACCGTCCTGCGCGTCCTCGGAGTGGCCGATGCCTGAGATCATCCCTGCAGGACTCTCATCGGTGAACGCCTCCGACCTCGCCACCCCTCTCGCCGAGGCGGCGAGCGAAACGTTCGAGAGCCTCGCCTACTTCTTCGCCGAGCCCGGCGTTGCAGATGAGATCCCGGCCGACGGCGTCGACGGGATCGTCGGCGTCGCCTTCAGCGGCCCCGCCCACGGCGGCGTGATATTGCAACTGACGGGAGGGGTCCTCGGCTCGCTCGCCGCCAACATGCTCGGGCTCGAGGAGGCCATCTCCGCCGGCGACCAGCGCGACGCCCTCGGCGAGACCGCCAACGTCATCTGCGGCAATGTCCTCCCGCGCATCGCCGGCCCCGCCGCCGTCTTCGCCCTTGGCGTCCCGCAGCAGTACCGCACGTGGGACGACGCCGTCGAGGTCCTGGGGGCAGTCACCGCGCGCGTGCGGCTCGAGGTCGAGGGCGGACGCGCCGATGTCGGACTCGTCATGCTCCCCGCCCTCTGATCCCCACCGCCACGTCTCCTGCACCGTACCGGAGCGCCCGGTAGCGACGGCGCCCCACTGCCCGCTGGCTCATGCCGATTCGCGTCCTCGTCGTCGATGACTCCGCTGTGGTCCGGAAGGCGCTGAGCGAGGAGCTCTCGCGCTATCCCGACATCGAGGTGGTCGGCACCGCAATCGATCCGTATGCCGCGCGCGACAAGATCATCGAGCTGCGCCCCGACGTCCTCACCCTGGACGTCGAGATGCCGCGGATGGATGGGCTCTCGTTCCTCGAGCGCCTCATGCAGCACTACCCCATCCCGGTCATCATCGTCTCGTCGCTCACCCCCAAACACTCCGAAGCGGCGGTGCGCGCGCTGGCACTCGGCGCCGTGGACGTGGTCCCCAAACCGGGAACCCAGTACTCCGTCCCGGACGTCGAGCGCCACCTCGTCGCCGCCGTGCGCGCCGCGGCGCGCGCCAAGCTCACCCGGCGCGAGCCCGGTGCTGCACGCGCCCAGGCCCCGGCCGCGCACATCGGCCAGATCCGCACCACCGATCGCCTCATCGCCATTGGCGCCTCCACCGGCGGTACGGGCGCCATCGAGACCGTGCTGCGTCGCTTCCCGGCCAATGCACCGGGGACCGTGATCACGCAGCACATGCCCGCCGGATTCACCGCGTCGTTTGCCAACCGGCTCGACCAGCAGTGCGCCGTCACCGTGCGCGAGGCCCGCGACGGCGACATCATCACCCCGGGGCTCGCCCTCATCGCGCCGGGGAACTTCCACCTGCTGGTGCAGCGGAGCGGCGCGCAGTGGATCGCCCGCGTCAAGGACGGTCCGCTCGTGCACCACCAGCGCCCCGCCGTCGACGTGATGTTCCAGTCCGTGGCCAAGGCCGCCGGGCGCAACGCCGTCGGCGCCATCCTCACCGGGATGGGGGAAGATGGCGCGAAGGGGTTGCTCGCCATGCGCGAAGCGGGTGCCTGGACCATCGCGCAGGACGAAGCGACGTCGGTGGTGTTCGGGATGCCGCGCGCGGCCATCGAGATGGGGGCCGCGTGCGAGATTCGCGGGCTGGGCGACGTGACGGATGCGCTCTTTGCCGCCGTCAGCGGGCGCGGGCGAACGCCGATCGGCGTGCCGGTGGCGGCGGGGTAGGGGACCGCGACCAACGACGCGCCGCATGTGCATGACGCCCCGTCTCCGGAAGAAGACGGGGCGTCGCTGTTCAACGCTCGGGCTCCAGCACCTCCTGCCCGTCAGGCTGCCATGCTTCGTGCCGGCGGGACGGGTACCGGTACCGCCGCCGTCGCCGACGATATGGTCAACGGGGCGGCGTTGGTCGGCACCTGATCCTCCGAGTCGCCTGGCACGTCCAGCGGAGATGCCGGTTGCGCACGGCGCACAAACCGCGAAATGCTGCGCCACTCGGCCAGCAGCGCCGGATTGTGCGCAAGGCGTGGCGAGAGCATCAGGTCGATCAACCGCACGATGGCGCGTCCGCGCGACACGGACGCCTGAAGCCCCTCCGTGGCCGCCACACGCCGCGCCACCTCGGCGTGTCGCACGCCGCGCTGGTCATGGTAGTCGCGCACCGCATCCTGCAGCCGCTCCACGAAGTCCGGTGCCAATCCATGCGCCACGAAGCGATCGCGCTGTTCAGCGACGCGCTCCGCAAAGGCCCCCGCCGTCTGCAAGAGTCCTTCTGACTCCATCGACTTCGGCACGCGATAGGTGCGTCGCACCTCCGGATCGTCCGCGAGGAGCGTTCGTGCGATGTGTGCGATCGGGCGAAGAAACTCCCGCCGAAGCCGCAGGAGTGACTCGAGACGCAGGTCCGACGCTGCCTTTGCCGCCGCCCGCCTCGATTCCTGCGCGGTGGCATGTGCCTCGAGCTGCTCGATCACCCGGCTGAGCGCGGCCGTCTGCGGGGCGATGTCGCCCAAGGCGGCCTGGAACTCGTGCTGCGCGAGGAAGGCGTGGGCCCGACGCAGCGTCTGCAATCCGAGCTTGATGCGGGTCTGCATAGTCCCTCTGGGCAGTGAGTGATGGACGCCTCCGGTCTGGTGCGCACGCGGGCGTCCGTCGCGTGCGTGTCGTGCGTGCGCTGTGGTGCGTGTGACGTGCGAGAAATGGCCGCGGTCCGCGTGCACTTGGCCACGTGCGCTGGTCTCGTGGCAACCGGCGCGCTCGCCGTGATCTCGGTCTCCGTTCGTGTGACCGCGGGCGCGTCCAAAGCCGCCGCGCGCCTTCATCATGCGGTCGTGGTCGCGGCAGGGCCGTTGCCGGGACAGTGTGCGATCGCCACGGTCTCGCCCTCCCTGACGCGGGTCCTGTCGTACCTGACCGCGGTCCGAGGGGCTTCGGCAGCGGTCCGGAGTCACCTCGACGTGGTCGAGATCCGTCCGGCCGACGTTCGACGCCTCGTGTCCACGGTCCTTCGGATTCTCGCCGAGGTCGTTCGGCTGCGCGCCGAGGTCGATCGGCTGCTTGTCGAGCTCCTTCGGCGGTTCGCCAAGCTCCCCCCCTGCCTGGCGGCGAGCTTCCGACAACTGGACGCCGTCCGCCGGCCGTCTGCCCTGGTCTACCCGACGTGGACAGCGGCCTCGTGTCATTGGGACGCGGTCTGCGGTGCTCTGGCCGCGATCCATCGGTATCTGGCCCAGCTCCGACTGGAGAGAGCGGCGGTCGCGTTCCCCCTCGCCGAGCGTGAGCGGCGCCTGACGGCGGTCGGACGCGTGCCTCCCTTCGTCCGGCGACATCGTGCCGTGGTCCGGCGCTCCGTGGTCGCGCACCGGAGGACGGCGGCGAGCGTCAGGGAGCGGAAGGCGGTGGTCACCAAGAGCCGGCCAGCGGTCATGCAACGACTCGCCGCGGTCATCGTCTGCCGCGCCACGTTCCGGGAGGCACCGTCGGCGGTCCGGCAGCGTTTTTTCGAGACGTACCCCCTCACTTAACCCCCCGCAGAAGCCCAAAAGTCAAGTCCCTGGGACGTCTGGAGCGTCAGAGTTGCGTCTGCGGCCGCTCTCCTCCCGCCGCCAGCTGGCTATGCCCCCCTCCGCCTGAAGCTGCGGAGGGTCGCGAGCGTGGGGAGGCATGCGAAAAGGCGCCCGCAGCACGACTGTGCGCGGGCGCCTTTCGTTGGCTTCTCTGTACTAGTCGGGGCGACTGGATTTGAACCAGCGACCTCCTGCTCCCGAAGCAGGCGCGCTACCGGGCTACGCTACGCCCCGAAAACTGCCGGACTGCCACTTCCTGCCGGGTGATGTATGCGCCCTGAGAGACTCGAACTCCCAACCTTCTGATCCGTAGTCAGATGCTCTATCCAATTGAGCTAAGGGCGCTCACCATCAGCGCTTACAACACCATCACCTGCAGGCTTCCAACCGGCCCAAACCACGATCCGGCGGAAGAACGCGGAAGGTAGACACCCCCCTGTGACCCGTCAAGTGACAGTCCCCCGCATTGCCGAGAAGAAACGGAACGCTTTTCACGCGTCCCCTTGAAAGAAGAGCGCCCCCGGCGATGCCGGAGGCGCATGGGCGGTACAAGACTCGAACTTGTGACCTCCACGATGTCAACGTGGCGCTCTAACCAACTGAGCTAACCGCCCGATTCACCGCAAACCACCGGCAACATTCCGCCGGTTCTGCACGTATTAGCCCCAAGGGCCGCCCTTCACGTGCTGGCGTTGCGCTGAGAAGCGGGAAACGGGACTCGAACCCGCGACCCCAACCTTGGCAAGGTTGTGCTCTACCAACTGAGCTATTCCCGCGAACCTCTCATTGCACGTCCAACGGTACCGCTAGCAGACGATCACTTTCGTGAGCTGCAACTAATGCTGACGAACGGTGGTCATCGTGCTAATCCAGGTCGAGACTTCTCGCTGTTTCGACCATGGAGGCGAGGGGAATCGAACCCCTGACCTCTTGAATGCCATTCAAGCGCTCTCCCAACTGAGCTACGCCCCCGTTCGCATTCTCGCCGACGCATCTCGCGTGCTGATGCGTGCCGGCCAGCCCTGCTTTCAGGAACCGGGAAGTGTATCCGGGAGTAGTATTGATGTCAAGAAATCCACTCTGGCGAATTCGCCCTCGATCCGTATTTTGCAGCGACTTTTTCCACTCCTGTGTTAGCCTGACGCGTCGACATCGGGTACCCGCGAGTGATGCAAGTCGGAGCGCGTGCGCTCAGTGACGCGTACAGGGTGAGCAGAGGTCTTGCAATCGTACGAGTCGCGCGTGTCAACGCTTCACGATGTGCGCAACCACGTACTCCACAGTGTTCTCCGCACGGCAGCGACTTCGCGCCGCGCGATTTTTCATAAACGCCAAGTCCCCGAGGACTTTCTTCAATGACTGACGTCAAGCGCCGCCGCCGCCGGACGACCCCGCAGGGGATCGCCCCCAGCGAGCCGGAGCGCGACATTCTCGACCAGTACCTCTATGAGGTGAGCACCTACCCGCTGCTCAAGGCAGCGGAGGAGATCGAACTCGCCCGCAAGATCCGCGCGGGCGACCAGGACGCCCTGCAGGAGCTCGTGAAGCGCAACCTGCGCTTCGTCATCTCCGTCGCCAAGAAGTACCAGAACCGCGGCCTCCCCCTCATCGACCTCATCGGTGAAGGGAACGTCGGCCTCCTCACCGCGGCCCGGAAGTTCGATCCGGACCAGGGCGTGAAGTTCATCTCCTACGCCGTGTGGTGGATCCGTCAGGCCATCCTGTCGTCGCTCGCACGCCAGGGGCGCACCGTGCGCGTTCCGCTCAACCGGACCGCGGACCTGTCGCGCATCATCAAGGCCTCCGAGATCCTTCGCCAGAAGCTTCGCCGGGAACCCACCCCCGAGGAGCTCTCCCAGCTCACCGGCCTCTCGGTCGATGTCGTGCAGTCGCTCGCCGCGCTCAACACCGGCGACGTGCGCCTCGACGCCCCGATGGACCCTGAAGGCGATCGCGCCCTGATCGAGCGCTTCGTCGCCGACGAGATGCCCGACACCGAAGAAGAAGCAATGAACCGCTTCCTCTCCGATGAGATCGAGCTCGCCCTCTCCACCCTCCCGCCGCGCGACGCGAAGGTCCTGCGTCTCTACTTCGGGCTCGAGGGCGGACGTGAGCACACGCTCGAGGAAATCGGCTCGATGCTCGGCGTCACCCGCGAGCGCGTGCGCCAGCTGCGCGACCGCGCCCTCAAGCGCCTCCGCGAAGGCGACGTCGGTCGCGCCCTCTCCAGCTTCGCCGCCTAAGCCGCGCGCAAGCCAGGCAACGCAGCGCGACGCATCGCATCGCAACGCAAACGGGCGAGCCCTCACCGGCTCGCCCGTTCGTCTTTCACCCCCGGGTGAACATCCCCTTTCGCGCCTCACATTCATGCTGTTGATTGCGACCGAGGACGCGAGTCCCGCACGCTCGTCCTCTCGTCCTCTCGTCCTCTCGTCCTCTCGTCCTCTCGTCCTCTCGTCCTCTCGTCCTCTCGTCCTCTCGTCTTCTCGTCTTCTCGTCTTCTGCAGTCACGTGATTTCCCTCCAGAACGTCTACAAGTCCTTCGGTCCCAAGAAGGTCCTCCAGGGCTTCACGCTCGACGTCGCCGAGGGGGAGACGATGGTCATCATCGGCTACTCGGGGAGCGGGAAGTCGGTCGCGATCAAGCACATCGTCGGCCTTCTCGAGCCCGACGCGGGAACGGTCCTCGTCGACGGGCTCGAGGTCCCGAAGCTGTCGCGACGCGACCTCTACGCCCTGCGCTCGAAGATCGGCTACGTCTTCCAGTTCGCCGCGCTCTTCGACTCGCTCACCATCGGCGAGAACGTGGCGATGGGGCTGCGCAAGCAGGGAATCCTCGCGCCCAAGGAAGTCGGGGAGCGCGTGCAGGAAGTGCTCGAACTCGTCGACCTGCCTAACGTGCAGGACCGGTACCCGGCCGAGCTCTCCGGCGGCATGCGCAAGCGCGTCGGACTCGCGCGCGCCATCGCCCTCCGGCCCAAGTACATCCTCTATGACGAACCCACCACGGGGCTCGATCCCGTGACGAGCGCCGTCATCGACGAGCTGATGGTGCGCATGCGCGAGAAGCTGGGGGTGACGAGCATCGTCATCACGCACGACATGCGCAGCGCGTATCACGTGGGGAGCAAGATCGCCATGCTCTACGAGGGGAAGGTGCGCCAGGTCGGGACGGTCGACGAGATACGCAACTCGACCGATCCCATCGTGCGGCAGTTCGTCGAGGGGCGCCCGGACCTCGAAAGCGATCCGGCCAAGGTGCCCTGACCCATGGCCGCGGGGGGAGGGCGGGCGCGCGAGGAGGTCTCGGCGGGAGGGGTGGTCGTACGCCTCGAGGAGGGGCGCCCCCTCTTCCTCATCATTCGTGACTCCTACCGCAACTGGGGCTTCCCCAAGGGGCACCTTGAACCGGGCGAGACGGCAGACGCCGCCGCCATGCGGGAGGTCGCCGAGGAGACCGGCCTCCCCGACCTGCAGCTCCGCGGAGAGATCGAGACGATCGACTGGTACTTCCGCTTTCGCGGACGCCTGATCCACAAGGTCTGCCACTTCTTCCTGATGGAATCGGCGACCGCGGTCACCTGCCCGCAGCGCGACGAGGGGATCACCGCCTGTCGATGGGAGCCGATCGATCGGGCGACGGAGCTGGTGTCGTACGAGAACGCGCGCGCCGTCCTCAAGCGGGCCTACGAACGGATCGTGGCCGACGCGGAGACCGTGAGTGGCGATCCCTCGCCGACGGTAGACGCGCGAAGCTCAGAGTCCCCCGCCGCTCCGCCCACCGCCTCCTGACGGTCATGTCGCCAGTGGAAGGGCGGGTGAGGAGCGTTGTCCCCCTGAGCGTCGTCGTCCTGACGTCACGCGATCGCGCGCGGTCGGTCGTGAAGGACGCCTTTCCTCGGCGACGCACGCGCCTGACGCTGGCGCGCAACATCCGCGAGTTCGAGCGGGGCTTCCGCACGTCGCTGGTCGATGCCGCCATTGTCGACCTCGCGGGCCCCGCCGAGGACGTGATGCTCGCCGTCGACATGGCGCGCGAGTTTCCCAGTGCCCCCTTCTTCGCCCTCACCCCGCTGCGCGCCAACGAAGCCGCCGTCGCCGCCCGCGCCGCGGCGTACGACTTCGCGGACGTGCTGGTCGAGGGGGTCGACGATCACGTCCTGCGCGAACTCGTGACGCCGCGGGCGTTCACGACGCGCTTCGCCGCTGCGCTGGCTGTCCCGCCGGAGTCGCTGCGGGTGGACACCCCCCTTCGGCTCGACTCGTGGCGCGTCCTCGTCTCGCACGCCGGGCGCCCCATCCACACGAACGAGGTCGCGGCGGAGTTGGGGGTGACTCGGGAGCATCTGTCACGGGCGTTCGGGGCAGCGGGGGCCCCCAACCTGAAGCGCGTCATCGACCTGGTGCGGCTGGCCGCCGCGGCCGAGCTGTCGAAGAACCCCGGGTACGACGTGGGGGACGTGGCGCGGGTGCTGGGCTTCGCCTCGTCGTCGCACCTGAGCACGACGTCGCAGCGGATCGTCGGGATCCGTCCGTCTTCCCTGGCTCGCCTGCGCACGGTCGACCTGTTCGAGCGATTCGCGCACGGTCGGATGCGAAGCCGGCCGACGGTGCGGGGGCGGCGGGGCGGGGCGAGCTGACGGCGGGTCCGGAAATGCCTCGCGGATTCGCTTGAATGCCGACTATCCTTGTGATAATTTTCACAAGCTGTACCTGAGTGCAATCTGATCCTTTTACGCCCCCGATCTCGTTATGGCTTCTGATACCATCCTTCGCCCCGGCGAAATCAAGGACATTCTCCTCCGCGAAATCGAGGCGGCGGACCTGCATGCGCTCGATGTCGAGGAAGTGGGGACCGTTCTCGAGGTGAAGGACGGCATTGCCCGCATCTATGGCCTGCGCAAGGCGATGTCGGGCGAGATGCTCGAGATCACGTCGTCGGAGACGGGCAACAAGGTCACCGGGCTGACGCTGAACCTTGAAGAGGACAACATCGGCGCGGTCATCCTCGGCGACTACTTGCAGCTGAAGGAAGGCGATGAGGTCCGTCGCACGGGGCGCGTGCTCGAAGTCCCGGTGGGGCCGGCGCTGGTCGGCCGCGTCGTCGACGCCCTCGGGCGCCCGATCGACGGCAAGGGGGCGATCGAGACGCCGTACACCCGCCTCGTGGAGTCGCAGGCTCCCGGCATCATCGTTAGGCAGCCGGTGAAGGAGCCGCTGCAGACCGGCATCAAGTCGATCGACGCGATGATCCCGATCGGGCGCGGCCAGCGCGAGCTCATCATCGGCGACCGCGGCACCGGCAAGACCGCCATCGCGATCGACACGATCATCAACCAGAAGGGGCAGGGCGTCACCTGCGTCTACGTCGCCATCGGGCAGAAGGCGTCGACGGTGGCCTCGGTGGTCGAGAAGCTGCGCCAGCAGGGGGCGATGGACTACACCATCGTCGTCGTCGCCGCGGCCTCCGATCCGGCGCCAATGCAGTACATCGCGCCCTACACCGGCGCAGCGATGGCCGAGTACTTCATGTACGACGAGGGGCAGGCGACGCTCTGCGTGTACGACGACCTCTCCAAGCAGGCCGCCGCGTACCGCCAGCTCTCCCTGGTGCTCCGCCGTCCGCCGGGCCGCGAGGCCTTCCCGGGCGACGTCTTCTACCTCCACTCCCGCCTCCTCGAGCGCGCGGCCAAGCTGCGCGAGGACGCCGACGTCTGCGACGGGAAGACGATCAAGAAGCCGGGCGGCTCGCTCACGGCGCTCCCGATCATCGAGACGCAGGCCGGTGACGTGTCGGCCTACATCCCGACCAACGTCATCTCGATCACCGACGGGCAGATCTTCCTCGAGACGGACCTCTTCTACTCGAACGTCCGCCCCGCGATCAACGCCGGCATCTCGGTCTCGCGCGTCGGTGGCTCGGCGCAGATCAAGGCGATGCGCTCCGTCGCCGGCCGCCTCCGCCTCGACCTCGCGCAGTATCGCGAGCTCGAAGCCTTCGCCGCGTTCGCGTCGGACCTCGACGCGGCGACCAAGAAGCAGCTCGAGCGCGGTGCCCGCACGGTGGAAGTGCTCAAGCAGCCGCAGTACGCGCCGATGCCGGTCGAGCAGCAGGTCATGATCATCTACGCCGTCTCCAACGGCTTCATCGACGACGTCGACGTGTCGAAGGTGCGCGAGTGGGAGCGTGGCTTCCTCGAGTTCATGAGCGCGCAGTACCCGCAGGTCGGCAACGCGATCAAGAAGGAGAAGGTGCTCTCGAAGGACACCGAAGCCGCCCTCAAGGCGGGGATCGAGGCCTTCAAGAAGGTCGCCCGCTGATGTCCCTCGTCTTCTCGTCCTCTCGTCCTCTCGTCTTCTAGCGAATGGCCAAAGGCAGGGAACTCAAGGCGCGCATCAAGTCGACCGAGAACACCCGGAAGATCACGCGCACGCTCGAGATGGTCTCCACGTCCAAGATGAAGCGGGCGCAGGACCGGGTGCATGCGGCCCGGCCCTACGCCAACGCGCTCACCGACGTCATCTCGTCGCTCTACACTCCCGAGTTGGCCGAGCGCTTCCCGCTGCTCCGCCAGCCGGCCAAGCCGCGCACGGCCGCGGTCATCCTGATCAACTCCAACCGCGGCCTCGCGGGCGGGTTCAACGCGAACCTGATCAAGGAGACGCGCGCGCAGCTGCAACGCCTGCGCGCGCAGGGGATCGCGACCGAGCTCCACATCACGGGGCGCAAGGGAATCGGCTACTTCCGCTACCTCGGGGAGCCGCTGGCCACCGCCCGCACCGACATCAGCGATCGCCCGACCGCGGCGGACGCCGCCTCCCTCGTCGATGCGCTCATGCAGCGCTTCATCGAGGGCTCGCTCGACGCCGTGTACGTGGTGTACGCGCAGTTCAAGTCGGTGCTCTCGTGTCCGCCGACCACGGCGCAGGTGCTGCCGGTGATCCCGCCAGAACGCAAGGGCGCGGCGCCGGACTACCTGCTCTTTCCCTCGGCGGAGGAGATCCTCACCGAACTGCTGCCGTCGTACGTGCGAAACACGATGTACCGCACCCTGGTTGAAACCGCCGCCGCGGAGCACATCGCGCGCCGCACGGCGATGAAGAACGCCACCGACAACGCGACCGAACTGCTCTCCGTCTATCGCCGCACGTACAACCGTGCCCGCCAGGCGCAGATCACGCAGGAAATCGCGGAAATCGTGGGCGGGGCAGCAGCGCTGGAATAACCAAGGGCGGACGGGAGACGGGAGACGGGAGACGGGGGTGCCGCTTCGCGGCGACTTCGCTCGACCGGACGCCGGACTCCCCTTCGCTCACCAGCCTCGCCCTGACGCAACCGAACTCCCGTCCCCCGTCTCCCGTCTCCCGTCCCATAGATATGTCCGCTCCCGCTGCCCCCCAGACCGTTGGTCGGATCGTCCAGGTCATCGGCCCCGTCGTTGACGTGGAGTTCGATACCGACGCCCTCCCCGAGCTCTACAACGCGCTCGAGATCCGCGGCAAGACGGATACGGGTGAACCGATTCGCGTCGTGGCCGAGGTGCAGCAGCACATCGGGCGCAACCAGGTGCGCGCGGTCGCCATGTCGACGACCGATGGTGTCGTGCGCGGCATGGATGCGATCGACACCGGTGCCGCGATCTCGGTTCCGGTCGGTGCCCCCGCGTTAGGGCGCATCCTCAACGTCCTCGGCGAGCCGGTGGACAACGGCGCCGACATCCCGGCCTCGGTTGAGCGCTGGCCGATCCATCGCAAGCGCCCCGACTTCGTCGACCTCGAGCCCAAGACGCAGATCTTCGAGACGGGGATCAAGGTCATCGACCTCATCGCCCCGTTCGTGAAGGGCGGAAAGATCGGGCTCTTCGGCGGCGCCGGCGTGGGCAAGACGGTCGTCATCCAGGAGCTCATCAACAACGTCGCCAAGGGGCACGGCGGCAAGTCGGTCTTCTGCGGCGTGGGTGAGCGCACGCGCGAAGGGAACGACCTCTACCTCGAGTTCAAGGAAGCGGGCATCCTCGACTCGGTCGCCCTGATCTACGGGCAGATGAACGAGCCGCCAGGTGCACGCCTTCGCGTCGGCCTCTCGGGGCTGACGGTGGCCGAGTACTTCCGCGATCGCGAGAACGCCGACGTGCTCGTCTTCATCGACAACATCTTCCGCTTCACGCAGGCGGGGTCGGAAGTGTCGGCGCTCCTCGGCCGCATGCCGAGCGCCGTGGGCTACCAGCCGACGCTGGCCACGGAGATGGGTGACCTGCAGGAGCGCATCACCTCGACGCGCAACGGCTCGATCACCTCGGTGCAGGCCATCTACGTCCCTGCCGACGACCTCACCGACCCGGCGCCGGCCACGGCCTTCGCCCACCTGGACGCCACCGTCGTCTTGAACCGCAAGATCACCGAGCTCGGGATCTACCCCGCGGTCGACCCGCTCGACTCGTCGTCGCGCATCCTCGATCCGCAGTTCATCGGCGAGCGTCACTACAAGGTCGCCATCGAAGTGCAGCGCATCCTGCAGCGCTACAAGGAACTCCAGGACATCATCGCCATCCTCGGCATGGACGAACTCTCCGAGGACGACAAGAAGGTCGTGGGTCGTGCGCGCCGCCTGCAGCGCTTCATGTCGCAGCCGTTCGCGGTGGCCGAGCAGTTCACGGGGATGAAGGGCGCCTACGTGAAGCTGGAGGAGACGATCTCCTCGTTCGAGCGCCTCTGCAACGGCGAGTTCGACCAGTACCCGGAGCAGGCGTTCTTCATGTGCGGCGGCGCCGACGACATCGTCAAGAACGCCGAGCGCCTGGCCAAGGCCTAACGATGCTCACGGTCTCGGTGATCTCGCCGGAGCGCACGCTGTTCGAGGGGGAGGTGGAGTCGGTGACCGCCCCCGCGTTCGACGGCGAGGTGGGGATTCTCACCTCGCACGCGCCGATGATGACGCTCCTGGGGAAGGGGACGTTGCGCCTGGGAGCCAACGGCTCGAAGGGAACGTTCCAGGTCGAAGGGGGCTTCCTGCAGGTGGTGGACAACCAGGTCCGCGTGGTGACGGAGAAGGCCGTGCAGGGGTAGCAGGCGGCGAGCGCCGCAGGAGTGGGGTGCCGATGCGCATGCCACGCAACACGATGACACGAACGATCAGGCAGGGCGGCGTGGCCACGGTGGTGGCCGTGGCCGCCCTGTGTGTTTCGCTGAGCGCTGGCGCGCAGCAGGATCGCGCGTCGGCGGCACAGCGCGGGCTGTCCGGTCTCGTCGTCGATTCGACGGGACGTGGGATCGACGGCGCCACCGTGTTCATCACGAGCACGCGGCAGGGGACCCTCACCGACTCGCTCGGGCAGTTCCTCTTCACGAACCACCCCACCGGACGCTTCACGCTGCTCGTGCGGCGGATGGGCTTCCGCCCGGAGTCGCTCGCCGTGACGGTCGAAGACGGGAAGCCACTCGCCTCGATCCGCGTGCGCCTGACGGCGATCGTGCAGCAGCTGGCGGAGGTCGCCGTCGAGGCGCGTGCGGAGGCGTATCGTTCGCGACTGGCCGGCTTCGAGGAGCGGCGTGCGCTCAAGGTGGGGCACTTCATTACACGGGAGCGCATCGATCGGCACCCCGGATCGAACGTGACCGACCTGCTGCGCGAGGTTCCGGGCGTCCGCGTGGGGAAGCTGAATGGGCTCGAGCACGCGGTGCGGATCCGCGGGGCGTCGTGCGCGCCGCTCGTCTACATCGACGGCTACCCTGCGCGCGCGTATGAGCTGGACCTCGATGACTTCGAGGCGCGGTCCGTCGAAGGGATCGAGGTGTACTCGAGCGGTTCGAGCATCCCGCAGCAGTTCCTGGGGACGGGTGCCGAGCTGCAATGCGGGGTGATCGCGATCTGGTCGCGCCCTGCGCGATCGAGGCGGACGCCGGGCTAGCAGCCCCCGTGCCGGCGGCGCCGGCGCTCCGATCGACGTTCGCGAAATCTTCGCACGCCGCGCAGCCTCGTAGCGTGCGCCCAGCGACGTGCGCCCGGCGAGGTTCGCACAGCGCGGGCAGCGTGCGGTCGAGATTGCTTGCATTGGCAAGCAGCATTTTCCTAACGTGAATGATATCCAATCATCAGGCCGGCGTCGGGCCTGCGGGCGGGATATCGGTGCAGCGTCGTCGCTGTCCAGTGGCCGGGGCCCGTTTGTGCGTGGCCGCGGTTCGCGGTCGGGTGGAGCAAGTTGCCGCCGGGGGAATGCTCGCAACGATCGGGGGGGATACCGGACAACGATGCGCGTGATGGGGGGACAACATCCCCGCACCAAGTGAACGCGTTCCCGCGAAGCGTGCGCGACGTCAGGCAGGCGCGCGCGGGGCGGGGGCGTGCGTGTCAGGGACGAGGCGCGGGCGAGGGGTGATAGGCCGCCTGCCGAGGCGCCGGCTCTGACGAGCGTGTGCCTAAACGTGACCTGCCTGACATCGACCGGGGGAGCGACGCGCCCCCGGCCCGCCGCCAGGAGGCGGCCCTAGACGACGCCGCCGTGGCGAGGCGGCCCATGACCGGAACGCCGGCGCCGTGGTGCGCTGCGGTGCGCGATGACGGACCAATGCTCACGCGCTGGCGTCAGTCCCACCCTCACACGAGGACATCCTGTGTTGTCCCTATCACGTCTGAAAGGCGTGGCAAGGCCGCTCATCGCACTTGCAGCACTGGTCGTCTCGACCGGTGCGGCGCAGGCGCAGTCGCAGGCCGCCGCCACGATCACTGGCACCATCACCAACGAAGCGGGCACGCCGATCCCGGGTGCGAACATCCTGCTCCCGCAGCTGAACACCGGGACGACGGCCGGCACCAACGGCAAGTACACGGTGTCGCTCGTGGGCGCCGATGTGATCGGCAAGTCGTACGTCATCACCGCGCGGTACATCGGATTCTCGCCGGTCAACAAGACGGTCACGATCCAGTCCGGCAGCCAGGTCGTCGACTTCACGCTCAAGGCCGATCCGTTCCGCCTGAGCGAAGTGGTGGTCACGGGGGTGACCGAGGCCACGTCGACGCGC
Source organism: Gemmatimonadaceae bacterium (assembly GCA_046327755.1). Taxonomy (GTDB): domain Bacteria; phylum Gemmatimonadota; class Gemmatimonadetes; order Gemmatimonadales; family Gemmatimonadaceae; genus SCN-70-22. Next base: position 143,778 of record JAXLXW010000002.1, on the reverse strand, counting down.
ATGCTGTCGTTCTCGGTGGCCAAGGTCTCGGCCGACCAGGTCGATCAGGTGCCTGCGGTCTCGCCGGTCGCCGCGCTCGCAGGGAAGGTCTCCGGCGCGCGCATCGAGCTTGGGACCGGGAACCCCGGCGCCGCCCCGACGATCCGCCTCCGCGGCTCGACGAACCTCGGACTCGGCACTTCGGCGCCGCTCATCATCGTCGACGGCGTGATCACCAAGTCGTCGCTCGCCGACTTTGACGCCAACGACATCGAGACGATCGAGGTCCTCAAGGGGGCCGCGGCCGCCTCGTTCTACGGCTCCGACGCCGCCAATGGCGTGGTGCAGATCATCACCAAGCGCGGGAAGTTCGGCCAGGAAGGGCGCGTCCAGTTCTCGGTGCGTAGCGAAGGTGGCCAGTCGAACATCGGGCACTACCCGTCGATGGCCTCGCATCACGAGTACGACACGAACGCGGACGGCTCGTTCAAGCTCGACGCGGCCGGTGCGCGCATCGTGAAGCAGACGACCGGGGTCGGTGGCGTGAACACCTCCGGGATCATGGACCAGGCCTATCCGGCCGGCTCATACCGGAACCAGATGGAGCTTTGGCTGAAGAACGGGAACTTCTACACGACGAATGCGCAGCTCGGCCTTCGCCGCGGGAATACGAACTTCAACTCGTCGTTCACCTTCGATCGCAACGAGGGGATCCTCCCCTTCGTGCGCGGCCAGGATCGTCGCAACCTGCGTCTCAACCTGGACCAGGCGCTGGCGAAGAACCTCGACATGTCGGCCGGTATCTCGTACGGGCTGAACACGAATGACCTTGGTGGTGAGGAGTCCGGGCCGTTCTTCGCCCTCCTCCAGGCGCCTCCGGACATCGACCTCAAGTATCCCAGCGGCCAGCGCGACGTTCTGTACTGGCCCAAGCTGCCGGACAGCCTGGCCAAGAACGCCCGCGGCAACCCGTTGTACGCCCTGGCCAACCAGGACTACACGATCCGCCGCGAGCGCATGCTGGGGTCCTTCGCCGTGCGCTATCGCCCGACGGACTGGCTGCGCGTCGAGGCGAGCTACGGCACCGACCGCTCCAACCGTCGCAATCGCAACTATCAGTTCCGCGGCTACCTCAACGGTGACGGCGAGGAGACGAAGGGGGCGCTTTCGATGGCCTCGTGGAACGACATCGCGGAGAACTCGCAGCTGAACGCGACGGCGACCAAGCTCCTGTTCAGCAACCTGCTCACGTCGACGCGCGTGGCGTATCTCTACGAGAACGTGGAGAACGTGTACGAGTACGCGGGCGGCAACGCGCTGAAGGTCACCGGAACGCCGGACCTCGCCGGGCTCGACCCGACGCTGCTCTCGGTGAACTCCGAGCTGGAGAACATCCGGACGAAGGACCTCATCGCCTCGCAGAGCCTGACGTGGAAGGATCGCTACATCCTCGACATCCTTGGCCGTCGTGACGGCTCGTCGCTGTTTGGCTCGGACCAGCGCTGGCAGAATTTCTACCGCATCTCGGGCGCGTACCGCATCTCCGAGGACTTCCGGATTCCGGGCGTCCAGGAGATGAAGATTCGTGCGGCGCGCGGGACGGCCGGGCTTCGTCCGTCGTTCTATGATCAGTATGAGACGTACTCGCTGTCGGGTGGCGTGTTCTCGAAGCAGCAGGTGGGCAACAAGAACCTGAAGCCGGCCATCCAGACCGAGGACGAGTTCGGCCTGAACATCACGTTCCTCAACCGTTTCGACCTCGAGCTGGTGCAGGCGAACCGCGTGACGCGCGGTGCCTTCCTCAACGTGCCGCTGTCGGTGTCGGCGGGCGGTTTCTCGAGCCAGGTGCAGAATGCGGCCGACGTCAGCGCGCGCACGACGGAGCTCTCGCTCCAGACGCGCGTGATCGACAAGCCCAACTTCTCGTACTCGTTCTCGCTGACGGGCGACCACACGACGCAGCGGATCGACGCGATGAGCGTCGCCCCGTTCAAGCCGTCGTTCGGCGGCGCGCTCGGGCAGGGACAGGCGATCTTCTACTATCGCGCCGGCGAGCCGCTGGGCGTGATCTACGGGACCAAGTGGGTCCGCAGCATCGCCCAGCTGCATGACAACCCGGCGAATGCCGGCATCAACGACGCCGACTACACGATCAACGCCGACGGCTACGTCGTGAAGAAGTCGACGCAGGGGACGGCGGGCGAACAGCCGATCGCCTACATCGACGCCAAGGGGAACAAGGAGCACGTCATCGGGAACGTGAACCCGGACTTCAACTTCGGGTTCGCGAACAACGTGAGCTGGAAGAACATCACGCTCTACGCGCTGTTCACGGGCGTGAAGGGCGGTGAGATCTACAACTTCACGAAGCAGTGGGGCTTCCAGGATCAGCGTCCGGCAGACCTCGACCAGTCGGGTCGCCCGGCGGCGCAGCGTATCCCGGTCGCGTTCTACACGGTGGGGCTGTACAACGCGCTCAATCCGAGCAGCCACTTCGTGGAGAGCGGGTCGTACATGAAGCTGAAGGAACTGTCGCTCGGCTACGCGCTCGGGCAGCGTACGCTCGACAAGGTCGGGCTCACGCGGTACGTGCACGGGGCGAAGCTGGCCGTCATCGGCCGCAACCTCTACACGTGGACGAAGTACTCCGGCTTCGATCCGGAGGTCACCGCAGGGAGCGACTTCAACTTCCGCATCGACGGCTTCCGGTATCCGGCGTTCCGCCAGATCACGGGGCAGGTCACGCTGAACTTCTGACCTCCAGGAGCCACTTACCATGATGAACATTCGACGCATCGGCGTCCTGGTGACTTCCGCCGCGCTCGTGGTCACGAGTGCGTGCGGCAACCTGGACGTGACCAACCCCAATGCCCCGGACGTGAAGCGTGCGCTGGCGACCCCGGAAGACGTGCGGTCGCTCGCGAACTCCTCGCTCAACCGGTGGTACCTGACGTCCACCGCCGTGGAGCCGGCCCTCATGTTCGGCGTGACCGCCGACGTGCTGACGGCGAACTTCGGCAACTTCGGGATGCGGTTCAACAACCTCGAACCTCGCATCCCCTACAACAACACAACCACCGGCTCCGACTTTGCCACGGCGGAGTCGCCGTGGTACGGTGAGTACGCGGCGCTCGGCGCGGCGAACGACGCCCTGCGCGCCATCAAGGGCGGCGTCTCGCTCCCGACGGCGGCCGCGACGAATCGTGCGATCGGTGCTGCCTCGCTCACGCAGGCGCTCGCCCTGACGGATATTGCGCTGGAGTTCGACAAGGCGTTCATCCTCGACGAGACGACCGACCCGGCCGTCAAGCAGCAGCTGTCGGACTACAAGGCGGTCACCGCCGCGGCGCTCACCAAGTGGGACGCGCTCATCACGTTCCTGACGGGCAAGACGCTGGACTGGAGCGAGGAAGGGAACATCCTCCCCGGCGTGACGCTGACCGCGACGACGATGAAGCAGATCGCCAACACGATGGCAGCCCGCCTCACCGTCTACTCGGCGCGCACGAAGGCCGAGGGTGACGCGACCAACTGGGCGAAGGTCCTGACCTACGCCCGGGGCGGCATCACGACGGACTTCGCAGTCACGGGCGACTACAACACGTGGTGGGCCGACTTCCTGACGTACGCCGACTACGGGCCGTGGATCAGCACGGACATGCGGATCATCAAGAAGATGGATCCGACGCAGCCGGCCAAGTACACCGGGACGCTGCCACCGAAGGCGACGTCGCTCGACGCCCGCCTCACGACCGACTGGACGTATCGTGGCGGCGTGGTTGGACAGGCCGCGCGCGGCGTGTACATGCAAAGCCCGTGGTACCACACCCGCTACGACTACTACTCGTGGGCGAGCGACAACCCGCAGGTCGGCCCGGCGCCGTACGTCCTCGCGGCCGAGAACGACCTCCTGATCGCCGAAGCACTCGTCCGCACGGGTGGGAGCAAGACGGAGGCGGCGACGCTGATCAACAAGACGCGCGTCGGACGTGGGCATCTCGCCCCGATCTCGGCGAGCGCGTCGAACCAGGAGTTCCTCGACGCGATCCTCTACGAGCGTGACATCGAGCTGATGAACACCGGCCCGGGGCTCCCGCTGTACGATCACCGCCGATTCGACGACCTGCAGGCGGGCACCCTTCGTCACCTTCCGGTGCCGGCGAAGGAACTCGAAGTGCTGCAGCTCCCGCTGTACTCGTTTGGCGGCGTCGGCGCCAACGACAAGGTGCTGGACGTGGCCTTCCCGGACGGCTCCGTGATGCAGATCAAGGTGCCGGGCCCGATCGCACACCCGTCGAAGGCTACGGGGCAGTAGGAGATCTCAACGTCAGCGCGCGAACGCGCGGCTGACAGGACGACACGAGAAGGGCGCGCCACCAGGAGCAGTGGTGGCGCGCCCTTCTCGCGTTGCAGCCGCGCGATGAATCCGGGACTACTTCCCCTTCTGCTTCTCGAAGCGAAGCGACGCGCACGTCATCACGTCCTCAAGCCCCTGCCCCGTCCCCTCGTTATAGACGTTGGCATGGAACTGCCCGTCGGCCGGGAATTCGAGCGGGATGTCCGCCTCGACGTGCCCCCGTCCATTGCCGCCCAGGTCGATTGCCGGGAAGACGTTGATGGCGAGGAGGGGGAGTGTGGAGCTTCCGCACTGTCCCGGGTGCAACGCCCAGAGGATCGTGGCGTTGCTGACTGGCGTGCTGATGTCGAGGACGACGTGGGTGCGCGTCGGGTCGCCCTCGGCGCGCTTGAGGACGATGCGGCCGAAGACCTTGACCTGCCCGGTCGTCCCGAGCTCGCCGGTCCGTTGCTGCGTCGGGTTGAAGTTCCCGACGAGTTGGCGCGCTGGCGCTCCCTGGGGGGAGGCGCCGCTCTCCTGCCCGCCGGCGAGGGCGGGGGAGAGGGCCAGCGCGGCGATGGCTAACGATCCATAGATGTGGCGCATACGCGGAACCTCGTGGCGTGCGTGGTGATGGGGGAAGCATACACGCGCCTCGATCGGGCGCGCACGTCGGACGAAGTCCCGAGGGCGTGTGCGGGTGGCGCGCATGGACGGGTCGAGGGCTCGCCGACGCGTCGAGGACGGCAGCGCCCACCGCGTGTGCGCGGGACTTCACCGCGCGACTGCGTCCCTTCACCGCATTCTCGTGGCTCGACGTGCGAGAGGGGCGCACTTTCGCCGCTCCCTTCCCCGTGCTTCTGGAGGCCCGCATGCCCCTCTCCCGTCGATTCCTGAGACTGGCCCCGCTCACCCTGCTCGTTGCCGCCGCGACCACCGCGTGCAGCGATGACAAGGCCACCGCCCCCGAGCCCGAACGCTACGTCCTGGCCCTGACAGGGGTCGCCGAGCGCCCGAACCCGGTGACCACCACCGCGACCGGGAGCGCCGTCATCACGGTGCTCAACAAGGACTCCGTCGAGTTCCTGATGTACGTCTCCGGCGACTCCGTCACCGCCTCGCACATCCACGCCGCGGATGCCAACGCGGCCGGGCCGATCATCGTCTTCACCTTCGGCGGCCCGGTAACCGGTCGCGTCGACGGGGCGTTCCGATTCGGTTACCTCACGCGCACCGGGACCTTCAGCGGCGCCTTCACGATGGACTCGCTGCTGGCCCGCATGCGCGCCGGGACGGCGTACCTCAACGTGCACACGCGCAAGTTCCCGGGCGGCGAACTGCGCGGACAGATTGTGCGCTGACGCACACGGCGCGGCAGCGCGTGTGTGGAGAGCGGCCGGCGTGCGCGTGACGATGCGTGCGCCGGCGCTTGTCTTTGGTGGTGGTGCCTGACGAATCTTCCGGTGCCCTGTGGCGTATGACAGGGCGTTCGTCCCCCGCGGGCCGCGCGTGGTCGCCGGTCGCAGCGTTATGCATCGTGCGGCTCGGCGTGGCATGGTGATGCTTCGTGCGGCGTCGCGGGGATTCGTCAGTTCCATCCGGGCGCCTACCGCCCGTGTCCGAGGACTCGTCATGCATCGAACGACCCGCCCGTCCCGCTCGCGCGTGCGCGCGATCCGCTCCGCCGCGCTCGCCGCGGCGGCTTCCCTCGTTATGCTGGCGCCGCACCTGTTGCAGGCGCAGGCGTGGGCGTACCCCTCCTTCCAGCCCCCCGTCACCGCCTCACGCGAGTTCAACTTCGGCATCGCCGACGGGCGCGACGCCGGGACGAGCGTCCTGTTCCAATGGCGCGAGGGCTTCGGGCGCCGCTCACAGTTCTCCCTCGACTTCGGCATCGCCGACCCCGAGCCCAAGGGGGTCGACAACGTCGCCTTCATCGGCGGGCAGTACGCGTATCAGCTCGCGAAGTCGACGCCCGACGTCCCCCTCGACTTCCTCCTCACCGCGGGCGCCGGACTCGCCTTCGGCAACAAGACGACGCTTCGCGTGCCGCTCGGTGTCTCGATCGGGCACCGCTTCCCGCTCGAAGGCGGGCTTGCCCTCACACCGTACGTGCACCCGCGCGTGTCGCTCGACTTCTGCGGCGGCTGCAAGAGCGAGGAGTCGCAGGTGGGGATCAACTTCGACCTGGGCGCCAACTTCGAGCTGACGCGCGCGCTGGCGATTCGCGGCTCGGCTTTCTTCGGCGGCTCCGACCGGTTTGGCGACGACGGGATCGGGATCTCGCTGGTCTGGACGCCGCCTTCGCTCAAGCGTTAGGCGACGCGGCCCGGCCTCGGTGCGCATGGGTCCGTGCGCGAGGCCGGCGCCTGGTGCGCCGGCGCTCGCGAGCACTCTGGCGAAGGCCCGCGCGTCGGGTTCAGCCGGTGGGCGAGAGGAGTCGTTCGACCAGGGCGAGCGACCGGTCGGCGGCGCCCACGCCGGACTCCACGAGGGATCGGGCCTGCGCCCCTGCGTCGCGGCCGGCCGCAGGGGTGCCTAACCAGCGCGCCAGCACGCGGGCCGCCGCGTCGACGTTGGACACCGGCGACCCGCCGCCGCGTTCCGCGAGCAGTGCGGCGTCCCGTGCGTTGCCGAACCGCGGGCCGAAGGCGACCGGGGCGCCGAAGGCCGCGGGTTCGAGGACCGAGTGCAGCCCGGCGTCGTGGAACCCTCCGCCCACGAAGGCCGCATCTGCCAGGGCGTACAACTCCCCCAGCACGCCGACGCGGTCGACGAGGATGACCTCGGCCGTTTCCTGCCCCGCGGCGCCAAGCCGCACGACGCCAACCTCACGACTCCGCCCCCACGCCTCGATCGGCGCCAGGTGCCCCTCGGTGGGCTCGTGCGGGGCGATGATGAGTCGCGCGCCGGGGACGCTCGCTCGCACGCGCTCCCAGGCGGGGAGGAGCACCGCCTCGTCCGACGGCCATGTGCTCCCGGCGACGAGCGTTGCGCGGGCGGACGCGCCGGCGGTGGCGTGGGGTGGAGTTGCCCCCCCGGGTGCGAGGAGCGGCGCCAGGAGCGGCGACGCCCGGTCCACGGAGCGGGCGCGCTGGGCGACCTGGTCGTAGCGCGTGTCGCCCGTGACCTCGAGCGCGCTCGCGCGCACGCCTAACGCCTGAAGCCGCGCGCCGTCGTCCGCGGCGACGGCGCCAACCCGGTCGAGCGCGGCATACGCGTCGTGCAGGAGCGCACGCGCGAGCCCGCCGGTGCGCGACGAGCCAGGGGCCACGGTGGCGCTCACCATGCCGAGCGCCACGCCGCGCCGCCGCGCCTCGCGCGTGAGGACGGGCCAGACGTCGAGCTTCGCGTACACGAGTGCGGAGGGGCGCAGCGCGTCGAGTGCGGCGCGCGCCCCGGCGCCGGTATCGAAGGGGAGGTAGTCCGCGAAGTCGACGTCGAGCCTGGACGCAAACGCCGCCGCGCTGGGGCTGAAGAAGGTGTAGGCGAGCTGCACCCCGGGGTGCCGCGCGCGCATGCGCTCGAGGACGGGACGCGCCTGCAGCCCTTCGCCCACGCTGGGCGCGTGCATCCACAGCAAGGGGCGCGACAGATCGCGTCCGTCGCGCCCCCAGGCGCGGTACCGCTCGATCAACCCTCGACGTGCGGCGAGCGAGCGGACCAGCTTCCCCTCTCCGTCAGGCGCAACCCGCGTGGCGAGCGAGGCGAGTGTCCCTGCCGCGCCGTACGCCCAGCCGAGGAGTGGGTTCACCTCGCGGGCCTTACTTGGGGAGCGCCGCCTGCGCCTGGGCAATCGCCTTGCGGAAGACCTCGATCTTCTCGGCGCCGGCCAGGACCTGGTTGCCGATGAAGAAGGTCGGCGTGGAGTTCGCCCCCGCACTGCGCGCCCGGTCGACGTCGGCGGAGATCATCCCGCGCATGGCGTGTTCGCTGATGCACGTTGTGTACGCGCCCGCATCGAGGGCGAGCGCGCCCGCCTCGGTTTCGAAGAACGCCGTCGCGTTGGGGAGCGCGCTCCATTCGGCCTGCTTCTGGAAGATCCGGTCGTGCATCTCCCAGAACTTCCCCTGCGCGCCGGCACACATCGCCGCCTCGGCGGCGGGGAGCGCGTTGGGGTGCTGCTGCAGCGGGAAGTTGACGAAGGCGAGGCGCACCTGCCCCGTCTTCACGAACTCGTCGATGACCTGGGCCGAGGTCTCGCGTTCCCACTGTCCGCAGTACGGGCACTGGAAGTCGCTGACGACGACGATCCAGAGCTTGGCGGTGCTGTCGCCGAGGATGCGGCTCTGGTCGGCGCGAGTGACGCGCGGATCGGGGGTGCCCGCCTTGGGGGCGGCGGCGTTGGCCGTGCTGGCGGCGCCGCCGGTTGCGGTCCCTGCAGCTGACGAACTGTCGGCGGCGGCGCCGGGCTTTGCGCTGCAGCCGGCGAGCGACGCCACGGAGGCCGCGGTGGCCAGGAGGGCCGCGAGCGCGGCGGTGGAAAGGGGACGCGACATGGGAGATGTGCTGGAGTGGCGCGATTCGGTCACGGAACGCTGATCGGATAAGGTAGCGCCTCCCGCGGGTGCTCCCTACCTCCGGCGGGGGCGCGGCGCCGGAAGGCGATGCCCTGAATCCCTACCCCGGGTCTTTGCGTACGGCTAGCATACCCGCAGCGCCCGTTTTCGCCCGGCAGGTGCGCGCTCCGTCGAGCGCGCGCGATACGCGCCGGGCGTCACGCTGTGAAGGAGATCGCTCGCCCGTGATGGGCCTCTTCGCGCTCGCGATGTCATTGGTGGTGGCGGTGCAGGACGTCGTCCTCCCGCCGCCCCCCCGAGGGTTCAGCCAGACGCAGGCTGACATGGTGGTGGATGCCGCCAACGCCCTGTCGGCCGACGCCGTGGCTCGCATCAATCGCATCATCTTCGACGTGAAGGCCAAGTCGGGTGGGGAGATCGTCGTGGTCACCCTCCCCGACCTCGCTGGCCGTGACGTGGGGGATGTGGCGCTTCGCATCGGGCGCGACTGGAAGGTGGGGGTCGACGCCAGGATCGGCGATCGGTCGCGCAACGCCGGCGTGGTCATCCTCATCGTCCCGAAGGAGACCAGCTCGGACGGGCGCGGCTACATCTCGATCCAGACGGGGCAGGGGGCGGAGGGATTCATCACCGACGCCACGGCGGGCGACATCCGCCGCGAGGCGATCCCGTTCCTCCAGCAGCGCGACTACTCGCAGGCGATGGAGCTCATCGCGCTGCGTGTGGCGCAGCGTTACGAGCGCGAATTCGGCTTCCAGCTGGACACGGCACTCGTTCCGGCGCCGATGGAGCAGGTGGGGCGGAGCGGCGATTCGATCTCGCCGCTCGGGCTCCTCGTGGTGCTCGTCGTCCTCATGATCATCTTCAGCGCGATGGCGCGCGCGTCGGGCGGGCGGCGCAATGGCTGCCTGCAGGCGCTGCTCGTGGCGGATGCGATCTCCAACTCGCGCGGGCGCGGGCGCTCGCACTGGGGGGGCGGCGGTTTTGGTGGCGGGAGCTGGGGGGGCGGAGGCGGTGGCGGCGGCTTCGGCGGGTTTGGTGGTGGCGGCGGCTTCAGTGGCGGCGGCTCCAGCGGGAGCTGGTAAGGCGACCTGACATGGCAAAGATGACTCTCGAGACCCTGGTGTCGCAGCTGCAGGCGGCGTACGGCGACGACCTCGTCGGCGTGGCGCTCTACGGTTCGGCGGCGCGCGGAGAATCCGCGGGCCGCCACTCGGACCTCAACGTGCTGGTGGTGGTGCAGCGCATCACGATGGAGTCGTTGCGGCGCGAAGGGGCGGTGGCGCGTGCCTGGCGTGAGGCCGGGAACCCGCCGCCGCTGACCATGACGCGCGCCGAGTGGCTGGGGAGCGCCGACATCTTCCCCATCGAGTACGCCGACATCCTGGCGCACCACAAGGTGCTGGCCGGGACGTTGCCGCTGGCGGGGGTGACGGTGGAGCGCGGCGACCTGCGCCTGCAGCTCGAGCACGAGGCGATGAGCAAGCTGCTGCGCCTGCGTCACGCGGTGATGGAGGCCTCGGGGGATCACAAGGCGCTGCTGGCGTTGCTCGAGGCGAGCGTGAGTGCGATGCTCGTCCTGCTGCGCGCCGCGTTGCGCCTGGCGGGAACCGAGCCGCCCAACGACTCCGAAGCGGTCTGCGACCAGTTCACGGCGCAGAGCGGGCGCGACGCCGCCGTCCTCAAGCGCATCGTGCGCCACAACCGCGGCCGCGACCCGCTGAGCCAGCGCGACGCCGCCTCGCTGGTGGAGCAATACCTCACCTTCGCCGAGTCGCTCGTCGGCTACCTCGACGCCTTCTCGCAAACCCTCGGCTCCGACGGCGGCTACCCCGCCTGACGACGCTCGTCTTCTCGACCTCTCGTCCTCTCGTCTTCTTCTCACTCACCTAAGGAGTGCATGATGCGCGCTCGACGACTCGTTGCGTTGCTCCCTCTCGTGCTCACGGCGTGCGGTTACAACACGATCCAGACGTACGACGAGCGGGCGAACGCGGCCAAGCAGCAGATCGAGGTCCAGCTGCAACGCCGCGCCGACCTCATCCCCAACCTGGTCGAGGTCGTCCGCGGGCAGGCCAAGCAGGAGCTGGAGGTCTTCACCCAGGTGGCCAAGGCGCGTGCCGGGCTGGTGGACGCGGTGCAGAAGGGCGATCCGCGCCAGATGGCCGAGGCGAACGAGCAGGTCACGACCGCCATGAAGGGGCTGATGATCTCGGTCGAGGCCTATCCGCAGATCAAGTCCGACCAGGCGTTCCTGCGGCTCCAGGACGAGTTGGCGGGGACGGAGAACCGGATCGCGGTCTCGCGCACCGACCTCAACGGTGCGGTGGAGAGCTACAACACCTACATCCGCAAGTTTCCGCAGGTGATGACGGCCAAGGTGATCGGCGCCAAGCCGAAGGAGTACTTCGAGGTGGCAAACGCCGCGGCGCGCGAAGCCCCGAAGATCGACCTGACGAAATAGCGAACGGCGAATCCGGCGACCGCCGCCGGAGGATCGACCGGAGAGACGAGAGGGGCGCTCCCAGTTGGGAGCGCCCCTCTTTGCTGCCCGACTCCCGCACAAAGATCGGGTGAAGATGCGTTTACGCCGACGTCGAACGTTTCGTTGACACCCACGCCCGCCGGGACATAATGTAGCGCCTTTCGTATCCCCCTCTTGGCACCCGCGCGATCGCATAGCCGGTCGTGTTCACACGCGGTGTCAACGTTTCCTCTATTCCGCGGCGCGTTGGAGGCGCGCGTCCCGGCACCGCAGTAGGCGAAGTCGCAGTGTCGTTCGCTGCCGTCTGCGTGACGGCTTTCCCAGAGAGGAGACCCACTTCATGTCTCACATGCGACGTCTGTTTGCAGCAGCGTTGGCATTGCTCCTCCCGCTCACTCCAACCGTGGCGAGCGCCCAGCAGGGCGCGACGATCACCGGGCGAGTGACGGGAGAGGCGCAGAACCCAATTGCCAACGCGACCGTGTTCATCGGCGCGCTCGGCGTGGGGACCCAGACCGGCTCGGATGGCCGGTATTCGCTCACGGTTCCCGCGGCGCGCATCACCAACCAGGCGGCCACCATCGCGGTCCGCGCCATCGGCTTCAAGCAGGCCGTGGCCACGATCACCCTACGGGCGGGGAACATCTCGCAGGACTTCACGCTGGAGTCCAACCCGCTGCGCCTCGGTGAAGTCGTCGTCACGGGCGCCGGCACGACCACCACGAACGAGAAGCTCGGCAACACGGTGAACTCGGTGAAGGGGAGCGAAGTGCTCCGCTCGAACGAGGTCAACATCGTGAACGCCCTGGCTGCCAAGGCGCCGGGCGTCGACATCACCGCGCAGGCGGGTGACCCGGGCGCCGGCTCCACGATCATCATCCGCGGGCTCAAGACGATCCAGGGGAACGGGCAGCCGCTCTTCGTCGTCGACGGCTCGCCGATCGACAACTCGACGAACGCGACGTCGGAGTTCGCCGACGCCTCGACGTCGTACTCGAATCGTGCGTCGGACATCAACCCGAACGACATCGAGTCGATCGAAGTGCTGAAGGGGGCGGCGGCGGCGGCCATCTACGGCGCGCGCGCGGCCAACGGCGTCATCCTCATCACGACCAAGAGCGGCCGTGCCGGGGCCACGCGCTACAACCTCCGCAGCAACTACTCGTTCGACGAAGTGAACCGCGACCTCCCGCTCCAGCGCCAGTACGGGCGCGGCCAGTTCGGCGACGCGTCGTTCGGCGTCTGCGCCGAGGCGGGGTGCTACCCGACCTCGTCGTCGTGGGGCCCCAAGCTCACGTCGGCGACGCCCACCTACGATCACTGGGGTGAGGCCTTCCAGACGGGGCACGTCTTCGATAACGCGCTCTCCATCTCGGGTGGCGACGATCGTCGCCAGTTCTTCCTCTCGGCCGGCCGCCTCGACCAGCAGGGGACGATCAACTCGCCCAACTCGTGGTACGATCGCTCCACGCTCCGCCTCAAGGCGTCGCAGTCGCTCACCGAAAAGCTCCGCATCGGCGGCAACTTCGCCTACAGCGACGTGCGCATGGCGCTGGTCCAGAAGGGGAACAACCTCAACGGACTCCTCCTCGGCTTGGCCCGCACGCCACCCGACTTCAACAACTTCCCGTACAAGGTCAACGGGTTGCACCGCTCGTATCGCTACCCGAACCCGGCGAATGCGACGGACGACCGCGTCTACGACAACCCGTTTTGGGTCATGAACGAGGACCGGAACACGTCGCAGGTCGGGCGCGCCTTCGGGAACATGCAGATCGACTACGAGCCGCTGTCCTGGCTCCAGGTCAAGTACACGTTAGGTGCCGACTACAACTCGGACGAGCGCCTCGAGGGGCTTCCGCCGCAGTCGTCGGGTGATGCGCTCACCGGGCAGCTCTGGCAGGGGACGTACAACTACCTCGAAATCGACCACAACCTGATCGCGACGGCGACGAAGGCCTGGAACTCCAACTTCAACACGTCGCTCACGGTCGGGCAGAATCTCAATGCGCGCGACATCAACCAGGTGCAGGTGAAGGGGACGACGTTCATCGACCCCTCGCTTTTCACGCTGAACAACATGGTCTCGAGCAACCTGCAGCCGCAGAACTTCGAGTCCAAGACGCGCATCGCCGGCTACTTCGTGCAGGGGCAGGCCGACCTGTGGAACAAGGTCTTCCTCACCGTCGCCCTCCGCGCCGACCAGTCGTCGACCTTCCCCAAGAAGGACCGCACCAACTACTACCCGAAGGCCTCGCTCGCCTGGAACCTCATCGGCGGCGCGAACTCCGGGGGCTCCGGTTTCATCAACTACCTCAAGGCCCGCACGGCGTACGGGACGGTGGGGCGCGAGCCGTTCGCCTACCAGATCCTCGACAGCTACACCGGGTCGCCCGCGTCGTTCGCGTACGGCGGCGGCTCGACCAACCCGACGCAGGCCGGCATCGGCGGCCTCACCTCGTCGACCACGCGCGGCGCCCCGACGCTCAAGCCGGAGCGCACCGCGGAGTTGGAGGCGGGCTTCGACTTCGGGATCTGGAACTCGAAGATCGACGGGACCGTGACGTACTACGACGCCAAGACCACGGACGTCATCTTCTCGCTCCCCACGCCGGCGTCGACGGGCTACAGCTCGGCCTTGTCGAACGGTGGCGCGATCAACAACAAGGGATGGGAAGTCCAGCTCAACTGGCGCGCGTTCGAGATGAAGAACGTGAGCGGTGAGTTCGGCGCCTCCTTTGCCCGGAACCAGAACAAGGTCACGGAGCTCAATGGCGCGACGTATGTCGGGATCGTCGGCGGCTTCGGCGTGTCGACGGTGGTGAAGGGTCAGCCGGTCGGCGCCTTCTACGGCACCGACTGGGCGCGCTGCCGCTACGACGTTGCGGACGACGAGAACATCGTCGGCGGCGTTGACATCAACGCGCTCTGCCGCACCGCCAAGGCACCGGACAAGTCGCTGTACGTTGCGGCTGACGGTTTCCCGATCCAGGACGACGCCAACCGCGTCCTCGGCAACCCCAACCCGGACTACCAGCTGGGCCTTCGTTCGAGCTTCACGTTCATGAAGAAGATCACCGTGAACGGCCTGCTCGACATCAAGCAGGGGGGCGTGAACTGGAACGGGACGCGCCTCGCGCTGCAGCGCTTTGGCACCTCGGCGTACACCGCGCCGCGCGCCGACTGCGCGCGCGTCTCGGGGAACCTCGTCTGCACCGGCAACGAGATGGTGTTCGGCAAGGACATCGAGAAGTCGCCGGGGATCGTCGGGCCGGGCGCCAACAAGGCGGTGCCGGTCGGCGAGAATTGGTGGCGCGCTGGGCTGGGCAACAACTTCAATGGCCCGACCGGGCAGGGCGTCGAGGACGGCGGCTACGTCAAGCTCCGTGAAATCGGCGTCAGCTACAACGTGACCGGTGGCTGGATCCGCCGCCTCGCCGGCTTCAGCTCGGCCGACCTCCGCATCGCCGGGCGCAACCTCGCGCTGTGGACCGACTACAAGGGCATCGATCCGGAAACCAACCTCCTCGGCTCGCTCGGCATCGGGCGCGGTCAGGATTACTTCAACTCCCCGCAGAATCGCTCCGTGGTGATCAGCGTGGGGCTCAACCGCTAATGCGCACGAGGACTGACCACATGATGAGACGCACGATCAAGGCGCTCACGGTCGTCGGCACACTCGGCGTGCTTGGTGCCTGCGACTCGTACTTCTCGGGTCCCGGCATCGATACGAACCCGAACGTGCCGTCGCAGGCCGCCGCCGACCAGCTCTTCGTCGGCTTCCAGGGCTTCTCGACCGCGAACATGACCGGCGACAACAACCGCGTCATCTCGCTCTTCACCCAGCAGATGGCGGGGACGGGTCGCCAGTGGGCCGGCTACGACCAGTACTCGATCACCGAGAACGACTTCCAGTGGGACAGCTATTACAACGGCGGTGGTCTCGTGGACCTGCGCAAGGTCCAGGACCAGGTCAAGGGTGACAAGCTGTACCTCGGGATTGCCCAGGTATGGGAAGCCCTCATCGTCGGGCAGCTCGCCGACATGTGGGGCGACATCCCGTACTCCGACGCGTTAGGCGCGTCGAGCACCCCGACGCTGGACAAGCAGGCCGACGTGTACGCCAAGCTGCAGACGCTCCTCGACAACGCCATCACCAACCTCAACGCCGGTGGCAATGGGCCCGGCGCGGCGGACCTGGTGTTCGGCGGCGCCAAGGCGCCGTGGCTGCAGGTGGCCCGCACGCTCAAGGCGCGACTGTACATGCACACCGCCGAGAGCGACGCGACCGCCTACGCCAAGGCACTCACCGAGACGGGGAGTGGCATTTCGTCGGCGGCCAACGACTTCACCACGTACCAGAGCGGGACCACGGGTGAACAGAACCAGTGGTTCCAGTTCCGCATCCAGCGCGGCACGGACATCAGCGCTGGTGCGCTCCTGGTCAACCTGATGAAGTCGCGCAACGATCCGCGGCTCACCGACTACTTCGGGGCAGGGCCTGCGGCTGGCGGCGTCATCATCGGCGCCGAGCCTGGCGAAGAGGATGATGGCACGTTCGCCTGGCTCAGTGACGGACGCGGATCGCCGGACTTCCGGCAGCCGATCGTCACGTTCGCCGAGAACCAGCTGATCCGTGCCGAGGCGCAGTACAAGACCGGCGCCACCGCGGCGGCGTTGCAGACGCTGAATGCCTTCCGCGCGACCGTCGGCCTCCCGGCGCTCAACGTCAGTGGCAGCGCGCTCTACACGGCGATCATGGAAGAGAAGTACGTCTCGCTCTTCCAGAACGTCGAGGTGTGGAACGACTACAAGCGCACCTGCTATCCGAACCTGACCCCCGTCACGGGGACGACGATCCCGGCGCGCTTCCTCTACGGCGCCAGCGAGCGGAACTCGAACCCGAACATTCCCTCGCCGTCGCAGCAGCCGCGCCGGAACACGAACGACCCGCGCACGACGACGTCGACCGACGGCTCGGCCTGCAAGGGGCAGTAAGGCAGTCCAAGGCAAGACGACCAGCAACATCACAGGCGTGGCGGTGGTATCACTCGCCGCCACGCGACATGCCCGACACGAAGGGGGCGTCGCTCGCGCGGCGCCCCCTTCTGGGTTTAGCTTCGGGACTCCACATCGCGCCCCTCTCCATCTCATGCAGCGAATTCGCGGGCTGATCCTGGCGTCGACCATGGTGTCGCAGCTGGCGTGCTACGAGTATCACGCCATCACGATGGCGAGTGCCCCGGTCGGGCAGCCGGTGCGGCTCACGCTCACCGATCGCGGCTCGGTGGAGCTGGCGGCACTCATCGGGCCGCAAGTGACCGCACTCGATGGGCAGATGGTGACACCAGGCGACTCCGTGGTGCACGTGCGGGTGAGCAGCGTGATCAACCGCGTGGGCTACACCACGACGTGGAACGGCGAGGATGTGCGGGTGCCGGCGACCTACGTCTCGTCGATCGAGCGTCGTTCGCTCAACCGCCGGAAGTCGTGGGTGGTCGGGGGACTGTCGGTCGCCGCGGTGGCGGCGATTGGCGGCGCCTTCGCCCTTATTGGGGGGAGGAGCGGGGGGAACTCGACGGGAGGGGGAGGCGGCGGTCCTCGTTAGGCCGGCGCGCGGTGGCCGAATCGGCCATCGCCCCGATGCGCTGCGCCACGAAGGCGGCGCGGCGCAGCAGCGAATCGGCCGAGGCGCGGCTCCCCCGCAGCGCGGCCTGCGTCTGCAGCGTCGCCGAGTCAGGCTTCCCCATCCCGGCGGCAGCGCTCAATCGGGCATCGGCCTGACGAATCGTGTCCAGCGCCCCGTTGAGGGCGCTCACGGTTGCCCGCAGCGAGTCCATCTCCGCCGCCGTCCTTCCGAGCGCATCGCTCTCCGCGGCGAGTCGGGCCTCGGCGCGCTGCAGCCGTCCGCTGGATACCCACCAGGCGATCGAGCCGATCGCCACGACCGCGACCAGCACCAGCGCGGCCGCGCCACCCGCCATCCATCGCAGCGCGCGCTCCGAGACCGCGAAGCTCCGCGGCTGCTCGGTGTCGTGCGGGATGAAGAGGATGGTCCAGCGACGCATGCCTGAGTAGACGAGAAGACGAGAAGACGAGAGGGGGGAGGCCCTCTCGTCTTGGGGTCACGTCTTGAGTTACAGCGACTCGGGAATGCGGGCAAGTGTGGCGATCACACACGCCACATGACGTGCGTCGCCGGCTACTTGGCGGGCGCTTCCTTGGGGAAGAGCGGGGCGGGCTTGGTCACGCGCCAGCCATTGGCGTCGAGCTCCGGGAGCGCGGTGTAGCGCTGCTCGCCGGGCGTTCCCGGGGCGCCAAGGGCCCGCCAGAGCTCCATCGTCTTCCCGGGCATGAACGGGTACAGGAGGACGCAGTGACGCGCCAGGTGGCGCGCCAGGGCCCCCATCGTCGCCTCCAGCTCGGCGCGCTGGGCGGGGTCCTTCGCCAGCTTCCACGGCGCCTGCCGGTCGACGAACTCGTTGCCGCGCGCCACCGACTGCCAGACCGCCTTGAGGCCGTCGTGCAGGAGGAAGCCGTTGGACCCGTCCATCGCGGCGTGATACTCGGCGATGTCGGCGGCGTCTCCTTCGTCCAGCGTCGTCGACGGGGCCGGCGGGACCACGCTGTCGCAGTACTTCTCGATCATCGAGATCGTGCGCGATGCGAGGTTTCCCCACGCGTTGGCGAGGTCGGCGTTGTAGCGCTCCTCGAAGCGTTCCCACGAGAAGTTGCCGTCCGCGTCGAACGGCACCTCGCGCATCAGGAAGTAGCGGAAGGCGTCCGGGCCGAAGCGGTCGATGGCCTCGCCCAGCTCGAGCTTCACGCCGGCCGACTTGGAGAAGCGCTCGCCGCCGAGGTTCACGAAGCCGTGTGCCCACACATGGCGATGGAGCGGGATCTCCGCCGCCTGGAGCATCGCGGGCCACACCACCGCGTGCAGGCGCGTGATGTCCTTCCCGATCACGTGATAGTCGGCCGGCCAGCGCTCACGCCACCCCTTGTCCGGATAGCCGGTCGCGGTGAGGTAGTTCGGGAGGGCGTCGAACCAGACCCACGTCCCCTGCGGGACGCCGTCGGACGTGGGGATGGGGAAGGGGATTGCCCATGAGAGGCGAGAGCGCGTGATCGAGATATCCTCGAGCCCCTGGTCGACGAGCGAGAGGATCTCGTTTCGGCGCGACTCCGGCTGCAGGAAGTCCGGACGCTCGGCGAACAGGCGCTTCAGGAACCCCTCGTACTTCGAGAGCCGGAAGAACCAGTTGCGCTCCTGCGTCCATTGCAGCTCGCGGGTGGGGTGCACGATGCACTTCCCGTCCACGATCTCGGCGTCGCGCTTGAACAGCTCGCACCCCACGCAGTACCACCCCTCGTACGACTTCTCGTAGTAGTCGTCGGGGGAGGCCTCATGGATGCGCTTGATGAGCGCCCGCACCCCCGCCTTGTGCGCGGCGTCGGTCGTCCGGATGAACTGGTCGTAGGAGATGGAGAGCCGCGCCCACATCGCCTGGAAGCGCGCCGCGATCCCGTCGACGAACTCCTGCGGGGTCACCCCGCGCTCGGCGGCGGTCTGCGCGACCTTTTGGCCGTGCTCGTCCATCCCGGTGAGGAAGTGAACGTCCTTCCCCGCCAGCCGCATGTATCGCGCAATGACGTCGGTGCCGATCTTCTCGAAGGCGTGCCCGAGGTGCGGGTCGCCGTTGGCGTAGTCGATGGCCGTCGTGATGTAGAATCGGCTCACGCGCCGTCTCCTGGTCCTGGATCCGAATTGGGTTCACGTCCACCGCCGCGCGAGCGGCGCCCGCCCCGACGACCGCGCCGGCGCCGCATGCGGCGCTCCTCTCCACCGCGCGCGTCGCCCTGCTCGCCGGACGTTGCATCTGCCGGAGACGTCTCGTCGTCTGGCGCCTCGCCCTCATCCCCCTCGTCCGTGCCGGAGGCGGGAGGCGGAACGTCTCGCGGGTTTGGCGGTCGCGCCTCTCGGCTCGGGCGCTCGCGCGTCTGGCCACGCGATGGCTCACGCGATGGCTCACGCGATGGCTCACGCGATGGCCGCTCGTTTCGCTCGCCACGGTCACGCCGCGGGCGCTCGCTGCGCTCCTGCCGAGTGGGGGCAGCCTCCCGCGTCTCCCCCGGAAAGACCGGCAGCCCGCGCGGCAGCGCAGGATCGACCCCCGGGCGCCAGGCGGGCATTTCGCTCGTGTCCTGCAGCCGCAGCACTTCCTCCGGCACCGACTCGTACGGAAACGGCGTCGCCTCCTCGTCGAGCCCCTGCGTTCCCGCCG
This sequence comes from Gemmatimonadaceae bacterium, assembly GCA_046327755.1. Classification (GTDB taxonomy): domain Bacteria; phylum Gemmatimonadota; class Gemmatimonadetes; order Gemmatimonadales; family Gemmatimonadaceae; genus SCN-70-22. Next base: position 124,173 of record JAXLXW010000002.1, on the reverse strand, counting down.
GCGGGTTCTTCCACTCACGCCGCAACTCGGCCAGCGGGACGATCCGCAGCTCCCCGTCAGGTGCACGCAGCGTCACCCGCTCGCGGAAGATGTCGTTCGAGATGACCTTCTCCTCGCCCTTCGACGTCTCGATGATCTTTCCCTCTTTGGGAAAGCGCTTGCGCTGCTGCACGTAGAAGTCGTGCTCGTAGCGCAGGCAGCACATGAGACGCCCGCACGCCCCCGAGATCTGCGTGGGGTTGAGCGAGAGGCGCTGGTCCTTCGCGACGCCAAGGTTGACGGGGCGGAGCTCCGGGAGCCAGGAGGCGGAGCAGTACTCGCGCCCGCAGCGCCCGATCCCACCCAGCCGCTTGGCCTCGTCGCGCACCCCGATCTGCTTGAGCTCGATGCGCGTGCGGAACATTGCCGCCAGCTCCCGCACCAGGTTCCGGAAGTCGACGCGCTTGTCGGCGGTGAAATAGATCGTGAGCTTGCGACGGTCCCACCGCCACTCGGCGTCCGTCAGCTTCATCACGAGGCTGTTCGCCTTCACGCGCTCGATCGCCTTCCGGCGGGCGACCTCGTCCTGCTCGCGCAGTTCGGCCACGCGCTTGAGTTCGTCCGGCGTCGCGAGCCGGCGCACCTCCCTCGAGACCGGCTCCTCTTCCGTCGGCTTGTGCGCCACCGCGACCACGCGCTTCTCGGCCAGCTCCCCCGTGGCGTAGATGAAGCCCAGGTCTTCCCCCCGGTCCGCCTCGACGATGACGGCCGCCTTCACCGGGAGCGGTTCGTCACCGTTCCAGTGAAAGAATTCCTTTCGGTTTCCCTTGAAGGCGACTTCAACGAGCAAAGGCATGGCTCGAGAAGACGAGAAGACGAGAGGACGAGAGGACGAGGAAGTGCGCCATAAGTCGAACTATAACAGGGAGATGCAGGTCGGGGAGGTGGGGGCGGGTCCGCCGGTGGCATCTCCACCTGCTGTCAGCGAGTCGCCCTCAACGCCGAGGGGCGTCCGCACTCGCCGCGCGAACGCCCCTCTCGTCTTCCCGTCTTCCCGTCTTCTCGTCCTCTCGTCTTCTACTCCGAAAACTTCCCCATCTTCAGGAACTTCTCCCGCCGCTTCCGCACCAGCTTCTCCGGCTTGTACCGCCGCAGCTCCTCGTAGTGCTTGATCAGCGCCTCCTGCAGCGAGGCGGCGGCCACCTCGTGGTTGGCGTGTGCGCCGCCCAGCGGCTCGGGGACGATCTCGTCGATCACGCCGAGTTCCTGGAGGTCCTGCGCCGTGATCTTGAGGGCGCCGGCCGCCTTCTCGCGCATCTCCGGCGACTTGCCGTCCTTCCACAGGATCGCCGCGCACCCCTCGACGGTGATCACCGAGTAGACGGCGTTCTCCATCATCAGGACGCGATCGGCCACGCCTAACGCCAGCGCCCCACCGGAGCCCCCTTCGCCGATCACCGTCGCGATGATCGGGACCTCGAGGTTGCTCATCTCGAACAGGTTCCGGGCGATTGCTTCCGCCTGCCCTCGTTCCTCGGCGCCGAGCCCGGCCCACGCTCCCGGCGTGTCGATGAAGGTGAAGACCGGGACGTGGAACTTCTCGGCCAGCTTCATCAGGCGGAGCGCCTTGCGATAGCCCTCGGGGTGCGGCATCCCGAAATTGCGCTTCAGGTTCTCCTTGGTGTCGCGCCCGCGCTGGTGCCCGATGATCATCACGGTCTCGCCATCGAGTCGGGCCCACCCGCCCACGATCGCTGCGTCTTCGCGGAAGGCGCGATCACCGTGCAACTCGACAAAATCGGTGAAGCAGAGCCGCACGTAGTCGAGCGTGAACGGGCGCTTGCTCGAGCGCGCGACCTGCAGGCGCTGCAGCGGGGAGAGGTTGCGGTAGACCTCCTGCCGGAGGTCCGTGAGCTTGCGCTCCAGCGGCTTGAGGTCGGCGTCGACGCTGAGCTGCTGGTCGCCCGCCATCCGCTTCAGTTCGTCGATCTGCTTCTCGAGTTCGAAGATGGGACGCTCGAACTCCATGGTCGGTGTGCCAGCCATTTATTGCCCTCCGACGCGCACGAGGCGCACGCGGTCCTGGCCAAGCAATGCGCGCAGTTCACCGAGTGCCGCACTGTTCGCGGCGATCTTGATGGACCGCGATCGCAGTCGCGACGGCGTTCCCTTGGCGTCTGTGTATCGAACTTCGAGCGGAGCGGAGCCGGGATGCGACTCCGCGACGATCCGCACGTCCTTCATGAGATCCGGCGACAACGAACTCCCGTCCCCCGTCTCCCGCCGCCCGTCGCCCAGGTCCAGCTCTACCCCGACCTGCCCCGCCACCCGCAACTCCTCGAACCGCTGGACCGACTCGACGATGAAGGTCGGGTTGTCGGCCCCCTGGTCCCGCTTGGAATACCCCCCCTTCACCAAAAGGGGGATGTCGGTCTTCACCCGGTCCGAAAGGGCGGCCCAGGCTTCCGGAAATACCAGAAGCTCCGAAGATCCCGAAAAATCCTCCACTGTCAACCGGGCGAACTCGGCCCCGGACTTCTTCGAGACCTGCCGCTTCACCGCGGTGACGACCACCCCCAGCGTCATGCTCCCCTCCTGCCACGTCCCCAGCTGCGAGACGTTGGCCGAGGTGAAGAGCTCGCACTCGGCGCGGTAGGGCTCCAACGGGTGTCCGGAGATGTAGAAGCCGAGGATCCCCTTTTCCTGCGTGAGCCGTTCCGACTCGGACAGTTGCGCCACATTCGGCAACGTGAGCTGGTGCCCCCCCGTCTCCCGTCCCCCGTCTCCCGTCCCCCCCAGCAGGTCCCCGAACAGTGATCCCTGCCCGGTAGCCTTCTCGGCCTGCTTGAGCGACGCCTCCTGCAACGCGGCGTCGAGGATGGCGAGGTACTGCCCGCGGTGACCACCTAACGAGTCGAGCGCCCCGGAGTGGATCAGCGCCTCGAAGACGCGCTTGTTGCACATCCGCAGGTCGATGCGCTCGCACAGGTCGAAGATCGAGGCGAAGGGGCCGTCCGCGCGCGCCCCAAGGATCGAGTCGATCGCCGTCTTCCCGACGTTGCGCACCGCGCCCAGGCCAAAGCGGATCCGCTTGTCGCCGACGACGGTGAACTTGTACCCCGATTCGTTCACGTCGGGGGCCAGCACCTCGATCCCGAGTTCGCGCGCCTCGTTAATGAACTTCACCACGCTGTCGGTGTCGCCGATCGACGACGACAACACCGCCGCCATGAACTCGGCGGGGAAGTGGCACTTGAGCCAGGCGGTGTGGTACGAGACGACCGAGTAGGCGACCGAGTGCGACTTGTTGAAGCCGTACCGGCCGAACGTCTCGATCTGCGCCGCGAGGTCCTCGATGATGCGCTTGTCGTAGCCGCGCTCGAGCGACTTCTCGACGAACTTGCCGAGCTCGATCTTGATCAGTTCCGCGTCCTTCTTCCCCACCGCCTTGCGCAGGACGTCGGCTTCGGCGAGCGAGATGCCGGCCAGCACCTGCGCGATACGCATCACCTGCTCCTGATAGGTGATGACGCCGTAGGTGGGTTCGAGGATCGGCTCCAGCTCGGGGAGCGCGTAGACGACGGGTTCCTCGCCGCGCTTGCGCCGCTGGTAGACCTTGTGCATCCCGGCGTCGAGCGGGCCGGGGCGCATGAGCGCGTTGGAGGCGACGAGGTCGTCGAAGCGGTCGCACCGCATGCTCCGCAGCATGTCGGTGGCGAGCGGCGATTCGAACTGGAAGACCCCGACCGTGCGCCCCATGCGCAGCATGCGATACGTCTCGGGGTCGTTGTCCGGGATCTCGTCGAGGTTGGGGACGGACTTCCCGCGCGCCGCGATGTTCTGCAGCGCGTCGTGAATGACGGTGAGCGTCGTGAGGCCGAGGAAGTCCATCTTGAGCATCCCGGCCTTCTCGAGGCACGTCATGTCGTACTGCGTGACGATGACGGTCTCTTCGCTGCCCGCGCCCGCCCCCTTCGAACTCTGCGTGCAGATGGGGACGTAGTCGTCGAGCGGCCCCGGCGCGATCACGACACCGGCGGCGTGCACTCCCGTGTGGCGCGACAGCCCTTCGAGCGCCACGGCGTAGTCCAGCAGCGTCGTGTAGCGCTCGTCGGTGTCGTAGAACTTCTTGACCTCGGGGACCTTCTCGATCGCCTCGCCCACGGTGAGCGAGAAGTTGGGCTGGTTGGGGATCAGCTTCGCCAGCGCATCGGTCTCGGCCGGCGTGAAGCCCAGCACGCGCCCCACGTCCTTGACCGCGGCGCGCGACTTCATCGTCCCGAAGGTGACGATCTGCCCCACGGCGTCCTTTCCGTACTTCTCGCGCACGTACTCGATGACTTCGCCGCGACGTTCGAAGCAGAAGTCGACGTCGATGTCGGGCATCGAGACGCGTTCCGGGTTCAGGAAGCGTTCGAAGAGGAGGTCGTACTTGAGCGGGCAGACGTCGGTGATGCGCAGCGCGTACGCGACGAGCGAGCCGGCCGCCGAGCCGCGCCCCGGTCCCACCGGGATCCCGCGATCGCGCGCCGCCTTGATGAAGTCGTACGTGATGAGGAAGTAGCCCGAGTATCCCGTCTTGGTGATGACGCCGAGCTCGTAGTCGAGGCGCTCCTGCACGTGCGGTGGGAGCGGGGCGCCGTAGCGCACCTTGGCGCCGTCGGTCGCCAGCTGCACGAGCAGGTCGGCCTCGCTCGCCACGCTGGCGGGGAGCGGGAACGACGGGACGTGGTACTTCTTGGAGAAGACGACGTCACACTGGTCGGCGATGGCCAGCGTGTTGGTGAGCACTTCCGGGTTGGCCGGGAATCGCTCTGCCATCTCGGGGGCGCTCTTGAAGTAGAGCCCCTCGTCGTACTTCATCCGATCCTTGTCGTCCCGGTCCTTCCCCAGGCCGATGCAGAGCAGGATGTCGTGCGCGTCGTGGTCGCTCGCCTTGAGGAAGTGCGCGTCGTTGGTGGCGATGACCGGGAGCCCGACCTCCTTCGCCAGCTGCAACACCTGTCCGTTGAGCTTGGCCTGTCCGCCCGAGTCGTGCGCCTGGACCTCGAGGTAGTAGCGGTCCTTGAACGTCTCGGCGTACCAGGCGGCGGTGGCGCGGGCGCCGTCCCAGTCGCCCTTCTCCAGGTTGACGGCGATCTCGCCCGCCATGCACGCCGAGGAGACGATGATCCCCTCGCTGTACTGGGCGAGCAGTTCGCGGTCGACGCGCGGGCGCGTGTAGAATCCCTCGGTGTACGCCAGGGAGGAGAGCTTCACCAGGTTCCGATAGCCCACGATGTCGCGGGCCAGCAGGACGAGGTGGTAGTAGGGCTTCATCCCGGGCCCGGGGCGCGCCTTGAGGCGGCGGTCACCGGGGGCGACGTAGGCCTCCATCCCGATAATCGGCTTGACCTTCGCCTTCTTCGCCTTCTCCTGGAACTCCCAGGCGGCGTGCAGGTTGCCGTGATCGGTGATGGCGAGCGCGGGCTGCTCGAACTCCTGCGCGCGCTTGATCAGGTCCTCGATGCGGTTGGCACCGTCGAGGAGCGAGAATTCCGAGTGACAGTGGAGATGGACGAAAGACATCGGGGGTAACTTAGTGCTCACGTCCGCTGGCGCCAAACTCGCCCGCCTGGTACCGGATCCATCTATCTCCTTGACAGCACACCGGTTATGCGCTTCAGCCCGCGCCGACACGCGCCTGATGGGTTCCGATGACTGACCAGCCGCGCAGCGGCGACGCTCGCCGGTCGCGCCGCTGGTGGCGACTCGTCAGGCGCATTGCGGGAGTGGTGCTGGCACTCGCCGTCCTCCTTCTCCTTGCGACGCCGCTGGGCCGATATGTCGCCCGTGCCGCGTGGGAGGAGGGGAAGATCCTCGCGCGACGCCGCTCCATCGCCGCGATCCTCGCCGAGGGGGGGGAAAGCGACCAGGCGATGGCCGGTGCCGCCGCCGGCGATCGCGCCACGGCACGGGGGCCGGCGGAGCGCGACCGTCGCCGCCGGTTGCAGCTGGTGGTGGATGCGCGCGCTTTCGCGCAGCGCACGCTCGGCCTTGCCGGCGGCGAGTCGTTCACGACCTACTCTGCGCTCGAGCGCGACACCCTCGTGCTGGTCCTGTCGGCGGCGCGCCGTGACACCCTCGCCCCCTACACGTGGTGGTTCCCCGTCGTGGGGCGCTTTCCGTACAAGGGGTTCTTCGACTTCGCCGAGGCGCAGCGCACCGCCGACGCGATGCGGCGGCGCGGGTTCGACACGTACCTGCGCCCCGCGTCGGCCTTCTCCACGTTAGGCTGGTTCAACGACCCACTGCTCTCGACGACGCTGCGCCTCGATACGCTCGACCTGGCCAACACCGTCATCCACGAGCTGACGCACAACACGCTGTTCGTGAAGGGGGAGGTCACGTTCAACGAGTCGTTCGCCTCGTTCGTGGGGGCGCGCGGGGCGATGGAGTTCTTCCGCGCGCGGGGGCAGCCGCACGCGGTGCGGCGCCTCGAGGCCGAGTGGCGTGACGAGAAGCTCCTGGGCTCGTTCTGGGGCGCGACGCTCGCCGCGGTCGACTCGGCCTACACAGCGCATGCAGGCGACTCCACGGCACGGGTGGCGGCGCGCGATTCCGTCTTCGCCCGCATGCGGCGGGTGCTGTCGCGCGACCTGGCGCCGCGCCTGGCGACCATCGACACCTCGCGCCTCGCGCGCCTCCCGCTCGACAACGCCTCCCTCCTCGCCCGCCGCGTCTACGCCGCCGACCTCTGGCTGTTTGATGCGGTACACGAGCGCGCGGGCGGCTCGGTGCGGGCGACCGTCCAACTCGTCAGGCAGCTGACGCGCGAGGGGCAGGGCGACCCGTTCGCAAAGCTCCGGGCGTGGCTCGCCCGGAATCCCCGAGGTAGTTGACCGCACGCCGTCGTTTCAGTGGCGTGTGGGAACCACCCGCGCAGGTGCACGAGCCCCTTCGCGCCTTCGTGTCTTCGTGTGAGACGCAGTTGACCTTCCTGGCGTCTCCCCCCCCGCACGCCTAACGCGCCGAACCCCGCCTTACTTGAACCGCGCCCGCATGAGCGCCCGCACGTCGATCGTCCCCGGCGGGGGGGGCGCGTCCGGCGGCGGCGCATCGTCCCACCGCGGCACGACCTTCTCCATCTGGTCGCGCACCCCGCGATCGAGGAAGCGCGACATCTGGTCGATCGAGTAGTCGGCGCCGCGCCGCGACCCGTAGGAGTTGAGCGGATACGTGACGGCCAGGTGATTCCGCGCCCGCGTCAGCGCGACGTACATCAGCCGGCGTTCCTCTTCCAGCTCATCGTCGTCGTTCATCGAACGCGCCATCGGGAAGAAGCCGTCGACCGCCCAGATGAGGAAGACCGCGTCCCACTCCTTCCCCTTCGCGCTGTGCACCGTGCTGAGGATGAGCGCGTCGTCCTCGTCGGTCGTCCCGCCGGCCAGGTCCTGCGTGGCCTGCGGGGGCTCGAGCGCCAGCGCGGCGAGGAAGGCGCCGCGCGAGGGATAGCCGCCCGCGATCACTTGCAGCTGGTCGAGGTCGGCCATGCGCGGCTCCACCCGATCGTAGCGCTCGCGCAGGATGTCGTCGTACACCAGGCGCACGCGCGCCAGGTCGTGCCCCACCTGCCCCTCGGCGTCGTGCCCCGCCAGCTGCTCCAGCAGCACGCCTAACGTCACGTGCGCGGCGCGGGCACGCGGCGGCGGCGACCATCGCTGGAACGCGCGCGGATCCCACGCGTGCGCCGCCATCGACGCGATCGCCTGGCGCGCCGTCGCCTCGCCGATCCCCGGCAGGAGCAACAGGATCCGGTACCAGCTCACCTCGTCGCGCGGGTTCTCGAGGATGCGCAGGAAGGCAAGGACGTCCTTCACGTGCGCCGCCTCGAGGAACTTGAGCCCCCCCCACTTCTCGAACGGGATCTTCCGGTTCGTGAGCTCGATCTCGAGGTCGGCCGACATGTAGCCGGCGCGGAAGAGCACCGACATCTCGCGCAGCGGGATCCCTTCCTCGTGCAACTCGAGGATGCGCTCCACCACGAAGCGCGTCTGCTGCGCCTCGTCCTGCACCGAGACGAGCCAGGGGCGCTCCCCCCCCTCGCGCTTCGTCCACAGGTTCTTCGTGAAGCGTTCCTCGGCGCGCGAGATGAGCGTGTTGGTGACGTCGAGGATCGGCTGCGTCGAGCGATAGTTCTGCTCGAGGGTGATCATCGTCGTCCCGGGAAACTCTCGCGGGAAGTCGAGGATGTTGCGGAACGAGGCGCCGCGGAAGGAATAGATGCTCTGCGCGTCGTCGCCGACGACCGTGATGTTCTGGTGCGCGCGGCACATCCCCTTGAGGACGCGAGCCTGGAGGAGGTTCGTGTCCTGGTACTCGTCGACGAGGATGTGATCGTAGAGCCCCGCGATGCGGTCGGCGAGTGCCGGCGCGCTCTCCAGCATCGCCTGCCAGAAGAGGAGGAGATCGTCGTAGTCGACGAGGTTTCGCGCCGCCTTGCGCTCGGTGTAGTCGGCGAAGATGCGACCGATCTCCTCGCGGTAGTCGACGAACGGGGGATACTCGTCGCGCAGGAGGTCGTCGACGCTGATCTCGGTGTTGACGTGGCGCGAGTAGAGGTAGTGCAGCGTCTCCTTCTTGGGAAAGCGCTTCTTCTTTTCGCCGAAGCCGAGTTGGGCGCGCGAGAGCTGCATGAGGTCTTCGGCGTCCCCCTGGTCCATGATGGTGAAGTCCGCGGGGATGCCGGCGGCGGCGCCGAAGCGGCGGAGGAGGCGGTGGCCGGTGCCGTGGAAGGTGCCGCCGGCGACGTGGCGCGAGGCGCTCCCCACGAGTCGCTCGGCGCGCTGGAGCATTTCCTGGGCAGCGCGCCTGGTGAACGTGAGGAGAAGGATGCGATCGGGCGCGGTCCCTTCTTCTATTAGATGCGCGACGCGGTAGACGAGGGTGCGGGTCTTTCCAGTGCCGGCGCCGGCGATGATGAGGAGGGGGCCGTGTCCGAAGGTGGCGGCTGCGCCCTGCTCCGGATTGAGCTCGGCGGCGAGGTTGCGCGCTGGGGCGGGGACCTCGGAGGAGCGGGAGTAGAGGCGCGGGTCGGACATGGGGACAAGATGGCGGGGGAGGGCAGTATGACGAAGTGGGGCGTGGCTGTGACGGTGGGGGGCGGGTGTCCGTCATTACCCGTCGTGCGGTTGTCCGGATTTCCTCTGGCGATTCTGCGGCGAGTGTGTGTACATTCGCGCCGCGTTTTGCTGGAGGAGGGCGGTGACGCGGGGTGCGAGAGAGTCGGAAGCCCCGTGGCGCTGTTCTTTGCTCGTTGGAGACCCTGCACCCGGAAGCGGGGCGACGGGGGGCACCAGCGGCGCGATGTTGGATAACCGAGGGGAAGCTGAGCTGCCGGTGGCTGAAGAATCGGGGCGGGGCTTGGTGTGTCGTTTAGCGACAACACTTTGCCTTGACCCGGTATTCGGGTACCGGTAGCTTGGTTGGCTGCGTACCGGGGGTATCCGGACGTGGATTTTTCGGATCTGACATCAAGAAGTGACCGGCCGAAGCAACGTGGGGTCTCCAGTCATTGAGACGGAGGCCGCATCGCGCCTTCGGTCGACGCTTGTGCGTCGAGCGGGTGTCCCGCCAGACGAGAGCAAGGCGGTAAGTGCAGGAAGGCAGTAGCAGGACCAGTCCGAGCAGGACACAACTCACTCTGCAGAAGGGGGAAAAGGAATGCAGAAATTCACTCGGTCGTTATTTGCGGTCGGCGCGGTCCTCGGACTCGCCGCTTGCGGAGACGACGTATCGGTCACCCCGCCGCAAGAGCCGCTTCCGGCCGGCATTGCGAGCGTGACGGTGTCCCCGGCGCAGGTCACCATCGCCGTTGGCGAGAAGGTGATTCTGTCGGCGTCGGTGGCCACCACCCAGGGCACCGGTTCGCCGGCTACCACGGTGACTTGGAGCTCGAACAACACGGCGATCGCTTCGGTTGCCGCGTCGGGCGAAGTGACGGGCGTTGCGGCTGGTACGACGACGGTGGTTGCGACGTCGACGGCTGACAACACCAAGCGTGGTGCCGCGGCCGTGACGGTTCGCGCCCCGCAGGTTCAGAGCGTGACGGTCCAGCCGACGGCGCTTGCGCTGAAGGTTGGTGAGTCCGCGACGGCAGTTGCGACGGTGAACCGTGATGCGGGTGCCGCGTCGACGGTGAACTGGGCGTCGAGCGCGACGTCGATCGCGACGGTTGACGCGACGGGCAAGATCACGGCGGTTGCCGTGGGTACGGCGGTCATCACCGCGACCTCGACGGCTGACGCGACGAAGTCGGGCGCGCTTGCCGTGACGGTCTCGGCGCAGCCGGCGGCCCTCAACACGCTGACGGTCACCCCGACGGTCGTTACCCTCGGCCCGGGCTCCGCGCAGACGGTCACCACGACGGTGACGACGGCGACGGGCGCCACGGTTGCCTACTCGAACAACGCTGCCACGGCCGCCTCGGGCTGCCCGGGCATCGCCACGGCCTCCACGAACGCCGCCTCGGGCGCGACGACGATCACCGCCGTCGCTTCTGGCGCTTGCGTCGTGACGATCACGGCCACGGGTTCGGGCGCTGGCCTCTCGACCAACTCGCTCCAGGCGACGGTCGCGATCAACGTCCTCACCCCGCAGATCTCGATCAACTCGATCACGACGGGCCAGACCAACATTCCGGTCGCGGTCAACAACGTGAACGGGCAGATCGAAATCAACCTGAACTTCCAGCCGAGCGGCCTGCCGATTGACTCGGTCGTCGTCCGCATGGCTCAGCCCGACGGTCTCCGTCGTGTTGCGAAGCAGAACTTCGGTGGCGCCATCCCGGCCGCCGGCATCCTCACGCTCTCGGTCAACACCGCGAACTTCGTGAAGGACGCCGCCGCTCCGTCGGTGACGGTTGACCTCCTCAATGGCCCGAGCACGGTGTCGGCCCAGGTGTACCCGAAGGGTGCCACGGGCTCGACGGCGGCCAACTGCACGAACAACCCGTCGGATCCGACCTGCGCCTCGCCGGTCGCGATCGTCCTGAACAACATCGACGGTTGGTCGGCTGACATCACGAAGCCGTCGGTCAACGCGGTTTCGGCTGCGAACATCACGTACTGGGGTGGCCCGACCGCCAACGCGTCGGCCACGGTGTACCCGGTCATCTACACCCCGGGCCGTAGCGTCTCGAACGCGATCTGGACCCTGGGCGCCTGCGCCCTCGACACGACCGGCGTCCTCGCGGCGTCGAACGGTGGCCGCACGCAGCAGGGCCGTACGCGTTCGTTCGGCTACACCGCCAACGGCGCGCAGGAGTCCTGCACCTCGTACGAGAACAACGGCGGCACCCGCGACAACGTCGTGGTCGCCTCCGCGCAGGACAACACGAACAACACGTTCGCCACGACGCCGCTGATCGCCAACACGGTGGTCTTCAACGCGACGCCGGACTCGCTCCGCCTCGACTACCGCGCGCCGTCGGTCAACACGCCGTCGATCACGCGCACGCTGCCGGCGGTGACGGGCTGGGTGAACGGTGCGTTCAGCTTCATCAACTTCTCGTCGGCTGACGCTGGCGTCGGTCTCCGCGCCACGCGCGACCGCGCGACCTCGTACACCTCGGTGAACTGCTCGGGCGTGACCGCGACGGACGTCGCGATGGCGACCGGCACGGGCGCCGACATCAACGGCGGCGTTGCCTGCCCGTCGAACTTCATCGGCGGCACGCCTGGCCTCGGTGGCACCGCTCCGTGGACCGTCAAGGGCTCGGAGTCGGACCGCCTGAACAACCGCGGCACCTCCTCGGCGACCGCGACGTTCGGCACGGACTATGACAACCCGAGCATCCGCTGGGGTCTGGTTGACGCTGGCCTCGCCCTCCCGGCTGCCTACGGCGGCACGGCGACGGATCCGGTCGACACCGTCTACACGGTGAAGCCGGTTGCCGGCACCAACGAGTTCCGCGCTGAGTACCTCGACGATCGCGCCGGCTTCTACAACGCCGGTGACTACGACGCGGTCAACGACGTCGCGGCGCAGTCGCACCACCTCTCGACCGCTGGCCACCTGAACCCGACCGGTCTCTGCTCGGTCGCCTCGGCTGGCTCGACCCCGGGCGCCACCTTCGTCACCGACCCGCAGTGCGGCTTTACCCGCATCACGCTGGCGGTCGCGGGTGTTCGCGTGGACGGCTGGAAGGCTGGTGAGCGCGTTGACGTGCCGCAGCCGGAAGGCTACTACGGCTACAAGACGTGGGTCATGGACGCCGCCGGTAACACTTCGTCGACGCTCTTCCGCCGCACGCTTGTGAACTCGGAGTCGCCGTTCTCCACGGGTCTCGGCGTCCCGGCGACGCTCACCGGCTCGACGTTCGTCTTCAATGCGACGCACGCCGACTCGGCTGAAGTCATCGCCCAGTCGCTCGAACTCACGTACCCTGCGGTCCCGACCGCCACGGCCCTCCGCTACTCGCGTGGGTCGATCGGCACCGCCTTCGACGACGTCATCTCGTCGCCGCTGGCTGTGACCATCTCGCCGACGCACGGCGCCGTGTACGCTCGCGGCATCGAGTCGGTCGACGCCTCGGTCTTCCCGGCTGTCAACGTCCAGGCCTACGTGGCTGGCACGGCGAAGCCGACGACCGCGACGGTCTGGTCGTGGAACGTTGGTAGCACCCTGGGCTTCGGCGTCGGCTTCCCGGCTCCGTCGACCTCGCCGGTCATCCCGATCCCGGCTCTGAACGTCCAGAACGGCACGGGCGTCCAGGCTTGGAACACGGCTAACCCGACGATCGCGGTCAACCACTGGCGCGTGATCACGACGGTTGCCTCGACCAACCAGTTCGGCTCGACGACCCCGCTCCGCGCGCAGGTTGCCTCGCCGACGAATGCTCCGAACCCGCCGTTCTCGCGCGTCGACTTCTATCGTCTCGACGCCGGCGGCACCTGGTGGAACTACATCGGGAGCAGCAGCTCGGCTCTCGGCAGCGACCAGGGCACCTACCGTTCGTGGATCTACGCGCTGCCGAACGCTTCGTTCCGCAACGCCTGGAACACCACGGCGATCCAGACCGCCATTGCGGCTGGCGACGTTGTCATCGCGGTTGGCGTTCTCTCGAACGGCGATGCGATCACGACGGTTGCCACCACGATGGTCCCGTAAGCCTTCCAAGGCTCACGGTAGCTCTCTGAAAACCAGCGGCCCCGCGAAAGCGGGGCCGTTTGGTTTTTCAGTCAGGTTGCATCGACGGCGCATCCTAACGAGTGGCGTACGGCGCTTGACCCCCACCAATCGATGCATCAGCATTCCGGGCGCGTTGACGCGAGCGCGTGATGCGTGATCGTCGCGCTGACCCATGTACCACGAGGTTTCCATGAACCACACCGTGACACTGACCGTGACATCACATACCGGCGCGCGCCCCCGACGCGTCGCCGCGGCGAAGCTCCTGCTCCTCGGTTCCATCCTGACGTTCGCGGCGTGCCGCCGGGAGGGCGGCGCCAACGGGACGTCCGTTCAGGTCGTGAGTGACTCGGCCCTCGGGGCGCTTCCGACGGTGAGCGTGTCGGACGGGATGCTCGTGTGTACGGCGCTCGGGGGCGACGCCTGCCCGCTGCGAGGTGCCGTTGCCAACTGGCTTACCCCGGAGCGCGTCGTCGTCTGGGAGCCCGGGCGCCCGGTCATGCTGCTCGACAAGGAGAATCCCACGGGAAAGGTCGTGGGGAGCTTTGGTGACAAGGCCGGGCAGTACACGTACGCCACCGCTGTCGGCATGCTCGAGGGGCGGCTGGCGATCGTCGACATGCAGCGCACGAAGCTGGTGCGCTACAAGGAAGACCAGACGTTCGATCGCGAGGACAATATCCCTCGCCCGGACGAGAACGCGGCGCCCGGCTTCGCTGGCTCGACGCCCGTTCTCCAGTCCATTGGTGCGGACGGCGACAGCGGAGTCGCGCATCTCCGGGTGCGCATCCTTCGATCGCAGACTGAGCTCGGCGGGACCAAGGTGCTGGACCTCTCCCTCCCGTGGCTTCGCTTGAAGGGGCGGGATGCGCTGGAGGCGATGCCGCTCTTCCCGGCCATGCCGCGCTACGCGATCGATGCCGACCAGAGCATCGTCTGGACGCCCGCCGACAGCTTCCTCGTGCAACGGCGGAGCTTCGACGGCAAGGTCGAATGGACCCTCTCCAGCGATCGTGCCGGGGTCGAGGTCACGGATCAGGACATCACGCGTCGACGCGACGAGATCTCACGCAAGTCACCGGAAGGGACGCTCAAGCCCGGGGAACTCGACTCGATGCAGGCGCGCACGCCGAAGCGGCATCCCGTGCTTGGAGGGATCATCCTTGAGCCGAAGGGGAGACTCCTACTGGCAGGGGCTGCGACGCCCTCTCGTGATAGCGTGGACTACATCGTGACGGAGCACAGCGGGCGCCCGACGCATCGATTCGTCCTGCCCGGGCGCACGCACGTGCTCCTCTTCGCTGGCGATTCGCTCCTGGTTCATCGCCCGACCGAGGGTGAGCCGTGGGAGCTTCGCTGGCTCAAGCTTGGGTTCTCGAAGTAGGCGACTCCGCGAACGATCGCACGACGCGGGATCGAGCCGTTTCGTGACGACCAAAACGCAAACGCCCGGTCCCGACAGCGTCGGAACCGGGCGTTTCGTATGGGGCGTGTGGCCTTCGCCGGACGGTCTCGCCGCGAGGCGCCGCCCTGAAGAGACGATGGTCTACTTGGTTGCGGCCTTGGTCGAGCGAATCTGGAACTTGTACTTCGTCGCGAGTTCGTCGGCGTATCCCCACCCCGTCCCCTCGAGCTTGTCCTGGACGACGACGATCGGCGTCAGCTCCTTGTCGAGGACGTTGGGCTCCTTCCAAACCTTCCGGTTCTGCGGGTCGAAGAGGAAGATGTCGAAGAACTTGCTGTCCACGAAGTACTGGACGCGCTTGTAGACGTTGGGGAGCGAGTCGCCGGCCGGGGCGCCCTCGCCGATGATCTTGAGGACCGAGTCCTTGCTGATGCCGAGCGTGAGCTCGCGCACGCGACTATCGGTGCAGGCGGAGGCGAAGAGAACGACGAGCGCGGCAGTCGCAAAGGTGGCGACGCGGCGCGATGCAGAAACGCGCATGGGTGGTCTGAAGAGTGCGGCGGGTCGTTGAACGGCGTGGTAGCGATGCCGGTCGCGAAATCTACTCGTGCTGAACCACATACCCCACCCCTCGCGGAAGTTCACTCCCGGGGCATTCCGTGGGGGAGAGCGGGTGCTGTGGCGCGGCGCGCTGGACAGGGCGCCGCGGAGCCACGGACTCGGGCGTCTCAGACGGATGGTTCCAGCGCGCGTAGAGACGGCAGGAGCGCCTCCAAGGGGTGCCGAACGACCGTCCGCGTGAAGACCTCTCCCATGCTCGTGGCGACGGCGCTTGCGACGCGTGCCAGCAGCGTGGCCGGCGCGTCGGCATCCCCAACGAGTCCTGCGTGGGCGCGCTGCTCGCGCTCCACGGACGTCATCACCACGTTGGGGATGCCGCAGGGAACGATGAGGTCGAAGTACGACAGGTCGGTCGTGACGTTGAGGGCGAAGCCGTGCCAGGTGACCCAGTCGCGCGCGTGCACCCCGATAGACGCAATCTTCCGGTCGCCGACCCAAACGCCGGTGTAGCCGGGGCTCCGGCCGCCCTCGATGCCAAAGGAGCGCAGCGCCACGATGAGCATCTCCTCCACCTGCCGCAGGTACCAGTGCAGGTCCTGCCGGTGCTGCTTGAGGTCGAGGATCGGATAGCCGACGAGCTGTCCCGGTCCGTGGAAGGTCACGTCACCGCCGCGGTCCACCTCGAAGCGCTCGACGCCCCGGGCGGCGAGGAGCGCATCGGAGGCTACGAGGTGCCCGTCCTTGGACGAGCGCCCGAGCGTGATGACCGGCGGGTGCTCGACGAGGAGGAGGACGTCGTCCGCCAGTGCGCCGGCGATACGGGCGCGGGCAACGGCACGCTGCAGGTCGAGCGCCTCCGCGTACGGCACGTGGCCGGCGTCGACGACGAGGAGCGGAGGGGGGACGGGGGATGGGAGATGGGAGTGCTCGCCGCGTTGCGGCTCGCGGATGGGGGATGGCGTTGGCGTGGCGTCCGTCGACTCCCGCAACGAAGAAGGGGCGCGCTCCGCGCGCCCCTCTCGTCTTCCCGTCTTCTCGTCCTCTCGTCTTCTCTCCTCAGGCATGTATCATCTTGCCTAACGAATCGAGCGCTGCCTCGGCCACCGCCTCCGACAGCGTCGGGTGGGCATGGATCGCCAGGTCGATCTCCTCGACGGTGTACTCGTTCTCGCGGGCGACGGCGAGCTCGTGGATCATCTCGGTGGCGTGGGCCCCGACGATGTGCGCCCCGAGGATCTCCCCGTACTTGGCATCGCGGATGATCTTGACGAAGCCCTCCGTCTCGCCCGACGTGCGCGCGCGCCCGTTGGCCGAGAAGGGGAACTTGCCCACCTTGTAGTCGAGCTTCTTGTCCTTGCACTGCTGCTCGGTGAGGCCGATGGAGGCCACTTCCGGGTGGCAGTAGGTGGCGTTGGGGATGTTGCCGTAGTTGAGCGGGTGCGCGTGCTGCCCGGCGAGGAGCTCGGCGAGAATGTGTCCCTCGCGCGACCCCTTGTGGGCGAGCATCGGCGCGCCGATGACGTCGCCGATGGCGTAGATCCCCTTCACCGAGGTCTGGTACGTCTTGGTGTCGACCTTGATGAAGCCGCGATCCGTCAGCTGCACTCCGAGCTCCTTGAGCCCGATGTTCTCGACGTTCGGCGCGCGTCCGGCCGCGACGAGGACCTGGTCGACCGTGAGTTCCTGCTTGGCACCGCCGGCCTCGACGGACAACGACACGTTCGACTTGCCGACCTTCACGTTGGAGATCTTCGCGCCGGTCGTGACGTTGATCTTCCGCTTCTTGAAGGCGCGCTGCAGTTCGGCGGAGCAGTCGGCGTCCTCGAGCGGGAGGATCGTCGGGAGCACCTCGAGGAGGTGCACCTCGCTCCCGAAGGCGTTGAAGACGTCGGCGAACTCGCAGCCGATGGCGCCGGCGCCGACGATGGCGATCGACTTCGGGGCCTGCTCGAGGATGAGCGCCTCGTCCGAGGAGATGACCGTCGTCTTGTTGAGCTCGAGCCCGATCTGCGGGAGGCCGCGCACGCGAGAGCCGGTGGCGACGACGAGCGCCTTCTTCGCGTCGTGCTTCTCTTCCTTGCCGTCGGCACTCGTCACGCTGAGCGTGGCGGCGGCCCCGGCGCTCGCCTTCACGAGCTTCCCGGTCCCCCGGATCCAGGTGACCTTGTTCTTCTTGAAGAGGAACTCCACCCCCTTCGAGTTCTGGTTCGACACGCCGCGCGAGCGCTTCATGGCGACGTTGTAGTCGAAGCCGATCTCCCCGCCGATCTTTACCCCGAAATCTCCGGCGTGCCGCACTTTGTTGGCGAGCGAGGCGCTCTCCAGCAGCGCCTTGGCCGGGATGCACCCCCAGAGGACGCAGGTGCCGCCGAGCCCTTCACGCTCGACGACGGCGGTGGTGAGTCCGAGCTGGGCGCAACGGATGGCGCCGACATATCCGGCGGGGCCGCCGCCGAGGAAGATGACGTCGTACGAGGCCATGACGAGTCGGTGTTGACGTGAAAGCGCTCGCCAGCAGGGCGAGATGCCCCGTAATCTACCCCACTGCGGCAGGGGCGCGCAGGGCGACGCCTATCGCTGCGGCGTCGCCCCCGGTGCCCCCACCGTCACGCGCTGCCGTGCGCTGCGTACACCGTCGGACAGGGTGAGGTCGAGCGCTCCCTCCGTGGTGTAGACGACCGCGTCACCGCCGCGGGCGAAGGCCAGGATCTCCCCGGTGCGCGGGTGACGCACGAGGACCCCTCTCGCCTCGGCACCGTTCCACTGGAGGCGCACGGCGCGCGGGTTGAGGCGCTGCACCACCGGCGCTGCGGCGGACGCTGGGGCGGAGGCGGACGAGAGGTACTCGGCCTGGCGCCCAGCAGCGGTGACACGCACGCGGCTCGGTTGCGCCCCTCCCATCATCCCCATGGGAACGACGAAGGCGAAGTGTTCGGCGCTTCCGGCGGGGTGATCGGCGACCTGCTCGCCGTCAAAGGTGAAGTCGAAGAGCGTCTGGCCGAGCGGCCCGAAGCCCTGCAGGCGATGCCGCCCGCCCTGGCTCGGGAGCGAGGGCGGAGCATCGACCTCGTAGGTGGGCTCGAGGATGACCTGCCCATTCTGGATGCGTCCCCAGACGAGGAGCCCGCGCCGGGCGTAGGAACCGCTCATCGCCGAGGCGGCGGCGATGAAGGGGTTGGCGGTGCGGTAGTTGAGCATCGCCGTGTAGGTGTAGGCGCTGATCCACGACGGACCGCAGTAACTCATGATGTCGTAGTTCGTCGCGGTGTCCTTGAGCGTGTTCGTGGCGAGCTTGTAGCCGTACCCTTCAATCCTCCCCGTCAACTTCGGATAGCTGGCGTCGGGTCCTCCCGCGTTGCAGCCGGGGGCGTGGAAGCGCCCGAGATTGTGCCCCACTTCGTGCGCCAGGACGTTTGCTCCTGACGGCAAGTAGTCCCATCCGATGGCGGCGCGCCCCGGCACGTAGCCGAGACCGGCGATGCCGCCGGGGTAGCTGACCTTCACCACCCCGTAGTAGAAGCGCGCACTCCCATCGGCCGTTCGCAGCGCGTTGATCTCGCTCAGGATCTGTCCCCACGCCCCGTTGCCATCGCCACTCTGGAGCGCCGGCGCTGCCGTTGTGTAGGCCGCGCGCACGTCGGCGTCGACCTGGGCGATCGGGTACATCGCGAGCATGTCGGCCGTGTACTGGCTCGCATTGCCGACGGTCACGCCGCCCTGCAACCCGTTGGCACTCTGCAGCACGGGGACCAGGCGCACGTTCAGCGTGCTGACGCTGCGCACGTCCATCGCCCCGGCCGTACCGGAAACGGGATAGCTGTTGTCGCTGTCGGACGACTCGGTGACGGTGTTGGTCGGGTCGACATCGGCGAGGATCTTGAGCCCGGGCTGCATGAGCACGGCCGGGATCGTGACGTTCCACGATGAAGCGAGCGTCCCCTCGGTGATTGTCTGCGGGACTGCGCTGCCGGGGGCCGCGATGGTCAGCGTGCTGGCGAGCGTGGCGCCGCTGTAGAGGCGGACGCGCACCGTCGGCGTGGCGGTGTTGGCCATGTTGGCCTTCACGAAGACGCGGAGCAGCCCATCCCGCCCGGCGACGAGTGGGACGGTGCCGCCGTACGTCTGCACGACCTGCTGCACGTGCATGCCGTCGATCACGAGGTTGAGCGATGACGGCGGGGGCGGTGGGGCCGAGGCGGCATAGGTCACCGTCGCCGTCGACGTGACACCCCCTCCGACGGAGACGTTTCCGGAGGCGGGGGTGGGCGTGTAGGTCGTCCCGGCGTTGCTCACGTTGCTCGCTGCGACGTTGTAGAGTCCCTGCGCCAACCCGGTGATGGTGGTCGTCGCCGTGACGGCGCGCGAATAGCCGCCGGGGCCGGTGACGTTCACGGCGGCATTCACGCCGCCCGGGAGGCCGTTGACCGTCACGATGAGGGTGCCGATGGCGGTCACGTACGTGACGGATGCGTCGACGGTGCTGGTCGAGGCCGGGACGTTGATGCTCTGCGACGCCGGGTTGGGGGCCCACGCGGAGGCGCCGCTCGTGACGGAGCGCGCAGTGGCGGTGTAGGGCCCCGCCGTGAGGCCGAGCAGCAACACGGACCCGGTGATGTTGCGCGTGTAACCGTTCGGTCCGGACAGCGTGATGTCGGCGGGGACGTTGCCGGCAAGGCCGTTGACGGTGAACTGGACGCCGCCGGTGGTGAGTGCGTACGCAAAGCTTGCAGTCGCCGGTGTCGGCCCTGCCACGATCGTGACGCTGCGCGAGGCAGGGGAGGGCGAGTACGTGTGCGACCCTGTGGTGGCGCTCGCCGCTGTGAGCGTGTAGGTGCCCGGGGCGAGATTGCTGAGCGTCGACGTGTTGGCGACGACCTGCGAGTAGTTGGCCGGTCCGGTGACCGTCACGTTGGCGGCCAGCGACTGTGGGAGCCCGGTGATCGTGACCACGAGACTCCCCGTCGTCACGGCGTACGTGACGGACGCAGCGACCGGTGTGGTCCCGGAGGCGACGCTGACGACCTGAGTCGCCGGCGACGGGCCGTACGTGAGCGACGCCGTGGCGACGGACGCGGCGGCGATGGTGTAGTCGCCAGGTGCAAGAGAGACGAGCGTGTCGGTGGCGGTGACTCCCTTGGAGAAGCCTCCCGGTCCCGTGACGGTGACCGCCGCCGCGCTGCCAAGCGGCAACCCAGCGACCGTGAGGGCGAGGCGGCCGGTCGCGAGTGCATAGGGGAGCGGGACGCTCACTGGCGTGGTGGACGCGACGAGCGTGATGGACACGGGAGCGGACACGCGATAGCCGTCGATCCCCACCGTGACCGGCGCGGCGGTGACGACATACGGCCCTGGCACGAGGTTGGGCAGGAGTTCGCCGGCGCTCACCGTCTTCCGGAAGTCGTTCGGTCCGGTGACCACGGCTTGTGCGGCCGCACCGCCCGGGAGACCCGTGGCCCCGATCAGAAGCGCCGCCGAGGCGATCTGGTACGAGACGGAGGCAGGGACGGGCGCCGTCGAGGCGGAGACCGCAATGTCGAGGGTGGCGGCCACCGGTGCGTACGTGTGATTCTCGACGGTGACCGACGGGGCGGTGACTCGGTAGGCCCCGGGGGCAAGCCCGCCGAGCGTCGTCCCGGCGGCCACGGTGCGGGCGAAGTTATCCGGCCCGGTGACCTGCACGTTCGCGACGCTCCCCGTCGGGAGCCCAGTCGCACTGATGGCCAACGATCCGGTGAGGATCCCGTATCCCACGCTGGCCGTGGCAGTGCCGCCGGCGGTGATGGTCACGCCCTGGGTGTGCGGGGTGGCGCCGTACCGATCGGAGCCGGCGGTCACGTCGCTGGCCGTGAGGTCGTAGGCCCCGGGGGCGAGCGCCGCGATGGTCTCGGACGCGCTGATGGTGCGCGCGAAGCCGGCACTGTTGGTGAGCTGGATGGCCGCGCTGGTGCCGCCGGGAATGCCAGCGACGGTGACCGCGAGCGTACCAGTCTTCGGATTGTCAGGGGGATTCGATCCCGTGGCGTTTCCGCCTTCGCTGGTGCCGCACGCCGCGGCCGCGAGCGCGCCGAGCGCGAGGGCGCCAGCTGCAAGAGGGCGGGCGAGGCGCGTGCGCCAGGCGAGGACCGCGAGGCTCGCGCCGCGCGCTGCGGGATGGGTGCTCGAAAAGCGCATGCGTCCTTGGGGGAAACGTCTCCCTCAAGGACGCATGCGCGCACCTCCGTGCAACGCGGTGCCCGAAACCCGCCATTCGTGGATGTGCGCCAGCTCACACGTGCGGCGGGCAATGATGCAGCTGTCGGCGGCGACGGGCCCGGCGCCAGGTGAATCGTGCGCCGACCCCGCCGTCGCTCGGTGCGTCAGTACACGAGCAGGAGCGGGTTCTCGATCAGGCGCCGGAGCGTCTGCAGGAACTTGGCCCCCGCGGCCCCGTCGATGACCCGGTGGTCGCAGCTCATCGTCACGCGCATGCGCCGACGCACCTGAATCTCGCCACCGACCACGACGGGCTTCGACTCGATCCCGCCGATGGCGAGGATCCCGGCCTCGGGCGGGTTGATGATCGCGGTGAACTGGTCGATCCCGAACATGCCGAGGTTCGAGACGGAGAAGGTCGAGCCGGTGTACTCCTCCGGCTTGAGCTTCCGCTCGCGAGCGCGCTTGGCCAGGTCGCGCGACTCGGCGGCGATCTGCGCGAGCCCCTTGGTGTGGGCGTCGAAGATCACCGGCGTGATGAGCCCGTCCTCGATGGCAACGGCCATCCCGACGTGCACGCGATTCCAGTAGCGAATCGAGTCGCCGAGCCAGTGGGCGTTGCATTCCGGATGTTGGGCAAGCGCCGTGGCGACCGCCTTCAACACGATGTCGTTGAAGGAGACCTTGTAGCCATCTCCCAGTTCGGCCATCGCGCCGCGCATCTCGGCGACGCGCTCCATGTCGACTTCGGCCGTGAGGTAGAACGTCGGCACCGGGCCGATGGACTCGGCGAGGCGACGGGCGATCGTCTTGCGGATCTGGGTGAGCGCGACGTCGCGGAAGGCGTCTCCCGAGATGGGGGACGGGGGACGGGAGACGGGAGTGGCGGCGGCAGTGGCCGCCGACGGGACCGCTCCACCGGCCACGGCCTCGATGTCGCGCTTGATGATGCGGCCGCCGGGG
This sequence comes from Gemmatimonadaceae bacterium, assembly GCA_046327755.1. Taxonomy (GTDB): domain Bacteria; phylum Gemmatimonadota; class Gemmatimonadetes; order Gemmatimonadales; family Gemmatimonadaceae; genus SCN-70-22. The sequence goes on along the minus strand of JAXLXW010000002.1, from coordinate 101,903 downwards.
CCCGAGCCCTGGACCGCGCCTAACGCGATGCCGTGGTCGGCGGCGAGGCGGCGGGCGAGGGGGGAGGAGCGGTGGCGGGCGTCGTCGTCCTGGGGGACGGGAGACGGGGGACGGGAGACGGGAGTGGCGGCGCTGGGCGCCGCCGGGGCGGGGACGGGCGAGGCAGCTGGTGCGGCCACCGGAGCTGCAGCTGGCGGAGCAGCGGCTGGCGCCGGCGTCGCGGGCGCGGCGCCGCCGAGCAGGGCGTCGATGTTCTCGTCGGCAGCTGCAATCACACCGATCAGCGCGCCGACGGCGGTCGTGGTCCCCTCGGCGATGAGGCGCTTGCGCAGGAGGCCATCGCCGCGGGCGACGAGCTCCATGATGGCCTTGTCCGTCTCGACCTCGGCGAGCGTGTCACCGTTCTTGACGGCGTCGCCCTCCTGCTTGAGCCACTTGACGAGGCGTCCTTCCTCCATCGTGGGAGAAAGCGCCTCCATGAAGACCTTGGTTGCCATAAGAGCTAGACGGGGGACGGGGGACGGGAGACGGGGGTGCGCGGCTGCGTGTCAGGCCCCGACATACATCACCTGCTTGATGGCGGCGACCGCCTTCGCGACATCGGGCTTGGCGGCGCGCTCCAGGTTCTTCGCGTACGGCATGGGAACGTCTTCCTGGTGCACGCGGAGGATCGGGGCATCGAGGTGGTCGAAGCAGTGGCGCTGGACGTAGTCCACCACCTGCGCCCCGACGCCGCAGATCTCCCACCCTTCCTCGAGCACGACCGCGCGATTCGTCTTGCGCACCGACGCGGCAATCGTTTCCACATCCATCGGACGAATGGTGCGCAGGTCGACGACTTCGATGCGGATCCCCTCCTTGGCGAGGGCATCGGCGGCCTGCAGGGCGACCAGGACCGACTTGCCGTGCGTGACGAGGGTGCAATGCTCCCCTTCGCGCTTCACCTCGGCCTTTCCGATCGGGACGATGTAGTCGTCCTCGGGAACCTCGCCCTTGGTGTTGTAGAGCATCTCGCCTTCGAGGACGACGACCGGGTTGTCGTCGCGGATCGCCGCCTTGAGGAGCCCCTTGGCGTCGTACGGCGTGCCGGGGGTGACGACCTTGAGCCCGGGGATGTGGGCGAGCCACGACTCCCACGCCTGCGAGTGCTGCGCCGAGAGCTGCAACGCGGCGCCGTTGGGGCCGCGGAAGACCATCGGCATCGGATACTGGCCGCCCGACATGTAGAGCATCTTGGCGGCGGCGTTGACCACCTGGTCGAGGGCCAGCAGGGCGAAGTTCCAGGTCATGAACTCGATGACCGGGCGGAGCCCCGCCATGGCGGCGCCGACGCCGACGCCGGCGAAGCCAAGCTCGGTGATGGGCGTGTCGACGACACGCATCTCGCCGAACTCCTGCAACAGGCCTTTGGACACCTTGTAGGCGCCCTGGTAGACCGCCACCTCCTCACCCATGAGGAAGACGCGGTCGTCGCGCTGCATCTCTTCGCGGAGCGCCTGGTTGAGGGCGTCGCGGTATGTGATGATCGGCATGAATCCTCTAGAGGACGAGAAGACGAGAAGACGAGAAGACGAGGGAGGGCACGGCTCCCGGGAGCTCGCGATCGAATCCGCTCATGTCGTCGTCTCCACCAACACGTCCTCCCACAGGCTTTCCAGCGCAGGCTCCGGGCTGGCGTCGGCGAAGTCCCAGCTGTCCTGGACGATCGCCTTGACCTCGGCGTCGAGCTTCTCCATCCCGGCGTCGTCGATCTCGCCCAGCGCTTCCATGTGCGCGCGCAGGACGTGGATCGGGTCGCGCTTCATGTACTCTTCCAGTTCCTGCTTTGAGCGATAGGTCCCGCTCACCGCGTCGGACATCGAGTGCCCCATGAAGCGGTACGTACGCACTTCGAGGAGGGTCGGGAGCGACTCGGTGCGGGCGCGGTGCACGGCCTCGGCCACCGCAGCGCGCACGGCGAGGACGTCCTGACCGTCCACCTGGGCGCGCGGCATGTCATACGCGGCGCCGCGCTGGTAGATGTCGTGGATGGCCGAGGCGCGCTCGAGCGCGGTCCCCATCCCGTAGCGGTTGTTCTCGATGATGTAGACCACGGGGAGCTTCCACAGCCCCGCCATGTTCAGCGCCTCGTGGAAGGCGCCGGTGTTCACGACCGACTCGCCCATGAAGCAGAGGATGACCTGGTCGGTGCCGCGATACTTGATCGCGAAGCCGACGCCGGTGGCGACCGGGACGTGCCCGCCGACGATCCCGTGCCCGCCCAGGAAGTTCGTGTTGCGGTCGAAGAGGTGCATCGAGCCCCCCTTGCCGCGCGCGCAGCCGTCGCTGCGGCCGAAGAGTTCGGCCATGACGGCGCGCGGCGTGATTCCGCGGGCCAGCGCCTGCCCGTGGTCGCGATACGTCGTGATGACGTAGTCGTCGGGACGCAGCACGGAAATGGCGCCGGTACCGCACGCCTCCTGCCCGATGTAGAGGTGGCAGAACCCGCCGATCTTGCCTAACGCGTAGGCCTCGGCGCAGCGCTCCTCGAAGCGGCGCTGCAGGAGCATGGAGTGGAGCAGGGCGGCGCGCGTCGGCGCGTCGGTCTGGCCGACGGGGATGTCGGCGGCCTTCGTCTCGGATTTCTTCTTCGCCATGGTCAAGGATGCGGATGCCGATGCCGGCACCCGGTAACCGTGGCGCACGCTCTGGCGCGCTCGGATGTGAGCTACTGGGATGCTCGCGGGAGCCCTAGCGGCCCCCGCGTCCCGGTGAACGACCTTAGACGCCCGCGGCTTGCACCTGCTCCCAGGCGTGATAGCTGGATCGCACGAGCGGGCCGGCCTCGACGTGCCGGAAGCCGAGCTCCATGCCAATCGTGCGAAGCTCCCGGAACTCCTCCGGCGAATAGTATCGGTCGAGCGGGAGGTGCCCGTCAGACGGCCGCAGGTACTGGCCGAGCGTGAGGATGTCGACGTCGACCGCACGCAGGTCGCGCATGACGACGACCAGCTCTTCCATCGTCTCGCCGAGGCCCACCATGATCCCGGTCTTGGTCGGGATGTGCGGGGCGACCTGCTTGGCAAATCGGAAGATGTTCATCACGCGCTCGTAGCGGCCGCCGGGGCGGGCGCGCTTGTATAGGCGCGGGACGGTTTCCGTGTTGTGGTTGTAGATCTCCGGCCCCGCTTCGAGGACGGTGCGAATCGACGCCTCGTCGCCCTGGAAGTCTGGAACGAGGACCTCGACGGAGCACCCCGGGAGGCGCTGGTGGATCTGCCGGATGGTCTCGGCGAAGATGTACGCGCCGTAGTCGGGGAGATCGTCACGATCGACGGACGTGATGACCGCGTGTTGCAGCCGCATCTCGGCGATTGCCGCCCCGACGCGGTTCGGCTCGTCGATGTCGTACTTGGGCGGACGGCCGTGGGCGACGGCGCAGTACCCGCAATTGCGGGTGCAGACATCGCCCAGGATCATGAAGGTCGCCGTCCCATGCTGCCAGCAGTCGCCGACGTTGGGGCAGTGCGCTTCCTCGCACACGGTGTGGAGGTTGAGCTCCTTCATGAGCCCCTTGAGGCGGACGTAGTTCTCGCCGCCGGGGGCCTTCACCTTCAGCCACGACGGCTTCCGCTCCGGGAGCGGTTCCGCGCGGTGACGTCCCATGATCTGGTACAGCGTATCCGACATTCGCAGCTCGGTGGTCCGACGGAAGCGGGGAAGTCCTCGGAACGAGGGAACCGCCGCTCCCCACATCGGTGCGGCAATTTACCCGTCGAGCGACGAGGTGGCCAAGATCTGGTAACCTTTCCGATGAATTTCATGGGTTATGCGATTCACCGGATTCACCTCGGGAAGCGTGCGATCGAGAACGGCATCAGGTCGAATTCGACCGGAGCTCCGGCGGCCAGGGCGCCGACGACCTCGCCGGTCAACGGAGCCAGGAGAACCCCGTTACGGGAATGCCCGCAGGCGTAGATCACGGCAGGGTGGTCGGGATCGGGGCCGATGATCGGGAGCCCGTCGAGCGTCATGGGGCGTAACCCGGACCAGATGCGGACCTCGTCCGCGCGGGCGAGGGCTGGGACGAGCCGGCCGGCGGATTCGCGGAACCCGGCCAGTGCGGCGTCGGTCGTCCCCAACTCGTAGCCGACCGCCTCGGAGGTGCTGCCGACGAACACTTGCCGGTCGGCGGCACGGGGGATGACGTACCCGCCGGCGCCGAAGACGGGACGGGAGATGGGGGTCCCGGCGAGCGCCATCATCTGGCCGCGCAGGGGGCGAACGGGGATCGCGCGCGGGATCCCTTCGAGGAGAGGAGCCCACGGCCCGTTGGCGATGACGAGGCGACGGGTGCGGAGGCGTGGCCCGCCCGCGATCTCAACGGCGACCAGGTCGCCGATGACCTCGATGCGGTGCGCGTCGCCCGCGACGACCTGGACCCCGCCTAACGTCACGGCTTCCCCCAGCGCGTGGAGGAGTCGCTGGTTGTCGACCATCCCGTCGCCGTCGTGGAAGCGAGCGCCGTACGGGGCGTGCAACGCGGGCTCGAGCACCGACACTTCGTCGGGCGAGAGCCAGGTGGACAGAGGATCGGCGGCCGCGGCCCACGCGGCGGCGTCTCGTTCGGTGGCCGGAACGCGCAGGATCCCGTCGAGTGCGAACGGGACGTAGTGCCCGGTGACGCGCTGCAACTCGTCCAGGTAGCCGGCGTAGTGGGCGCGAGCGGCGAGGGTGAAGGCGAGCGCTGGACCGCGGACGGGTTCAATCGTGGGGGCGAGAAAGCCGGCGGCAGCGGCGGAGCCGAGTCCCGGGCGTCGCTTGCCGACGAGGGTGGTGGAGAGGCCGCGCGCCGCGCAGGCGCGGGCGCAGGCGAGCCCCACGAGTCCGTCGCCGATCACGACGACGTCGAGGAATTCACTGGACGTCATGCGGAGAGCCACGCGAGATTTGTTCGGCGACAGGCGGCGGTCCCGGTCGGGCGCACGATCGACGGGGGATGAAACCTCGACCTGGCCAGTCGCGTACGGTCAGCAGTCCTTGAATTGGAGTCCGAAACCATGCTTCGCACCATTTTCATGATCGGGCTGTTCGCCATCGGCGGGCTGTTCCTGCTCAAGCTGTTCTTCGGCGTATTCGGCGTGTTCTTCGGGCTTCTGCTTGGCCTGCTCGCGCTGGCCGTGAAGATCGCCATCTTCGGCGGAATCATCTACCTCGTCATCCGAGTCGTCTCGCCGGACACCGCGCGCCGACTTCGCGAGCGGTGGGCGGGGACGTCGTCCGTCTAGTCCGAGAAGACGAGAAGACGAGAAGACGAGAAGTGCATCGAGAGTGTGCTGGCGGGCCGGTCCGGGGGATCGGCCCGTTGCGTTGTGGGGAGCACACGAGGGGCAATCACCATCAACAGTCGAGAGCAATGCGCACGATGCGTGGTGTGGTTGGCGTAGCAGCGGTGCTGGGAGGAGGGTTGTTGGCGGGGTGTTCGCCGGCGCCCAAGGTGGCGGCGGCGCCGGGGCCGGTGAGCCTCGAACCTAACGCGGCCGAATTGCGCGCGGACCTGTTTGCCTTTGCGGCGGACTCGTTCCGCGGGCGCGAGACGGGGACGCCGGATGCCGATCGTGCGGCGGCGTGGATCGCGCGGCGCCTGACGGCGCTGGGCGTGGAACCGGCGGGCGACAGCGGCTACTTCCATCGTGTGCCGATGCGGCGCTCGACGCTGAAGGCCGACTCGATCGTCGTGACGACGCCGAACGGAAAGCGCGACTGGCGCCTTGGCCAGGACTTCCTGATGCTGACAGCGCTCGGGCCCGGCGCTCCGCTCCCGAAGCTGTCGGTGGACGCGGACGTCGTCTTCGCCAGCTATGGGATCGTCGATGCCGCGATGGGGCGCGACGACTACAAGGGGCTCGACGTGAAGGGGAAGGTGGTGGTGATCGCGGGCGCGGTTCCGGCTGGCGTCGACTCCGCCAAGCGCAAGGCGATGCAGAGCCCGGATGCGCTCTTCTCGCGCCTGGGCGGGGCGATCGGCCGCGGTCCGGCGGCGATCGTGCTTCTGGTCCCCGACTCGATCTTCCAGCTCGCGGCGGGGCAATTCTCCGGGAGCCCGGTGGAACTGGCGCGTGGCGCTGCACCCGACGGCGCGGCGCGTCCGTTGCCGATGGTCGCCGTCGCGCGCCTCGCCGCTGGTTCACCGCTCGTCCCTGCCGCGTGGCCGTCCTCCGAGCAGTCGATGGCGCTGGCCGGGACGCGACTCGTCGCCTCGGTGAAGCAGAAGTCGCAGTCGTTCAACGGCTACAACGTCGTGGGAATCGTGCGCGGGACCGACCCGGCGCTGCGCAACACGTACGTCGCGTACGGCGCGCACTACGACCACATCGGGATCCAGCCGGCGGTCAATGGCGATTCGATCGCCAACGGCGCCGATGACGATGGGTCCGGCAGCATGTTGCAGCTGTCGGTGGCGCGCGCCTTCGCGCAGGGCCCCAAGCCCAAGCGGTCGGTCCTGTTCGTCTGGCACGTGGGCGAGGAGAAGGGGCTGTTCGGGTCCGACGTCTTCACGTCCAACCCGACCGTCCCGCTCGATTCCATCGTCGCGCAGCTCAATGCCGACATGGTGGGGCGCAACGGGGACGACTCGCTGTACATCGTTGGACCGGGGGCCGCGCCGAACGGGCAGAGCTCGGTGCTTGGCGCCGTGATCGACTCGGTGAACGCGAAGCAGGCGCGCCCCTTCGTCTTCAATCGCGAGTGGGACACGACGACGCACCCCGAGCGCATCTACTACCGCAGCGACCACTTCAACTACGCCCGCAAGGGGATCCCGATCGTCTTCTTCACGACCGGACTGCACCCGCAGTACCACCAGGTGACGGACGAGGCGGGGCTGATCAACTATCCGAAGATGGCGCGCATCGGTGGGCTGATGTACGAGGCGGGCGTGGTGCTGGGGAACCGGACGACGCGCCCCAAGCCGACGGCGACGCAATAAGCTGGACGGGAGACGGGAGACGGGAGTGCGAACGGCGCCGTGAGGCGCCGTTCGCGATTCGGGCAGCGTGCACCGCTCCGGCGGCGCGTGTCAACGCGCCACTCCCGTCTCCCGTCCCCCGTCTCCCGTCTGCAGTTCCTCCACGATCGCCCACGCCAGCAGCGGCACCATGATCTCGTGATGCCCGGTGATCTCGAACCCCTGGCCACCGGCGAGCACCGGGCGCTGGACGACATTCATGCGGGGGCGGTAGTGCCGGTGCATGTCGAGGTCGCAGGTCGTGAAATTTGTCGGGCGCCCGCCGTGCAGGTTGCGCGCGATGGTGAGCGCCTTGAGGAAGACCTCGGGCATGATCACCGCACTCCCCAGGTTGAGGACGACGCCCCCGTCGTGCAGTGCGGGGATCGCCGCGGCGAGGCGGCGGAAGTCGCGGTGGCTCGTGTCGCCGATGGCGGCGCCGCTGGCGGCGGGGTGCTGGTGGATGATCTCCGCGCCTAACGCGGCGTGCACGGTGGCCGTGACGCCGAGGGCGCGGGCGTTGTAGAGCACCGAGAGCTCCGGGTGGGCAAGGCCCTCCGTCGCCTGCAACGCGCGCCCCACCGCTTCGCCCATCCCCCAGCCCTCACGCTGTCCGGCGATGAACGCCTCGTTGAGGGCGCGTCCGGTTTCCTCGGCCATTCCAAACGTGCCGTCGCGGAGCCCGGCGGCGACATCCTCGGAGGTGGCGCCGAAGCGCGCCATCTCGTAATCGTGAATCGCCGCGGAGCCGTTCATCCCGAGGTGCGTGATGACGCCGCGCCGCATGAGGTCGACCAGGACGGGGGCGAGCCCGGTCTTCACGACGTGTCCGCCGAGCATCACGATGACGGCGCGACCTTCCCGTGCGGCGCGCGCGACGGCATGCACGACGCGCTTGAAGTCGCGGGCGACGAGGATGTCAGGGAGGGCGCCGAGGAAGGCGCGGAACGAGCGGTCATCGCCCGGGGGGCGGGAGAACTCGCTCGAGTTGACCTTGTTTGGGCGGCGGGCGACCGGGACGGTGCGGACCTGCGAGAGGTCGGCTTCCGGGATCGGCGACGCCGGGACGTCGCCTAACGCGGCAGGCTCGCCGGCGCGCCGCTCGGGGGCTGGAGGGGGGACGGACGGTGCGATTGGAGGTACAGGTTGAGGGAGCCGATCTTGGTGCGCGACTTCATCTGCACCATGATGCGGTTGGCATCGTCGGACAGCCAGATGCGCGCCTGCCCGTTCTCGGAGAAGATCCCCTTCGACTTGATGATCGGCTGGATGACGATGGTCGCGTAACTCCCGGCCGGCACCGTGATGCGCTCGCGTCCCACGACCTTCACCACCACCGGATTGCGGTCGGGGCGAAAGTAGCGGTGGAACTCGTACGTCTTCCCCACCTCGAGCGGGATGGTGCGGATGAAGTAGAGGAAGGAGCCATCGTCGAGCGGGTTCCCCACGGAGGCTTCCTCGGGCTTGTCGTTCTCCTGGAACATCGCGCGCTCGGGGAAGATCTCGTAGCGACGCTCGCGCTCCTTCCCGCCTTCGTCGAAGTCCTGCACGAAGCGGAGCGAACTCAGGGCGGAGCGGTCGATCCAGCTCTCCAGCACGTCGTCGACCCGGTAGAAGGGGATGCCGCCTCGGACACGGAAGCGCGTGTGCCACGCCGGGCGCCCGCGCAGCGTGACGGTGTCGAGCACCTCCATGCTCCCTTGGCCCACCTTGATGGCGCCGAACTTCACGTCGTACACGAGGCGCTCACCGACCGCGAACGGCACCGGAGCATACGCCGATGCAGGGGGAGCGACCGAGTCGGCACCCCCGGTTCCGGACGACTGCGCCGCGGCCCCGCCCGTCCGGGCGAGGGCGAGGAGTGCGCCCAGCGTGAGGACGCGGCGCGTCAGGTCCCACGACATCAGGTGGGGGTGGGCGGGGGCGCGGCCTGATCGCGAGGCTCGCGCCCTTCCCGCGACTCACGGGGCTCGCGCGGTTCCCGCGCGTCACGAGTGTCGCGCGCGGGGGCGGCGCGCGGCGGGCGGCGGCGCGCGATGCGACCGAAGCGATAGAGGTTCATCACGTCGGCCAGCGGCTTCACGCGCGTGTCGCGCGGGCGCAGGTCGTAGCGCGGCTCCATCGTCACCGTCTCGACGCGGCGCGCGTGCGGGATGGTATTGAGGAGGAGGTCGACATTGGCGGCCCAGCCATCGCCCGCGATGAAAGGCGCGTCCCCGGCGGCGCGCAGGGCATCGCGCAGGACCGAGACGCGGTACAGCCGCAACGATCCAAAGGGGTCCTTCACGCCCGGCGTCTTGACTGACCAGCGCAGCGCCCAGGGAGCGAAGCGCCGCAGGCGCTGCACCGCCTTGGGGCCCGCCGTTGCATCCACCGATTCTCCCACCACCACATCGGCGCCGCCCTCGAAGCGCTTGACCAGCTCCGGGATGTGTTCCGGCTGGTCGGTGAAGTCGCCCTGCAGGGTGATCACGGCGTCGCGCCGCGCGTACCTGGTGCGCTGCGTGGCGTCGCGACAGAGCGCGGTGAGCGCCCCGGCGTATCCCACCCGCTTGTCGCCGCCCAGAACCGTCAGGGGGAGGACCTTTCGGTACGGCTCGAGCGTCTCGGACGTCGCGTCGGTGCTGGCATCGTTGTAGACCAGGATCTCATACTCGCGCGAGTACTCCTGGAAGACCTTGCGGATCTTCCAGAGCAGGACGCCGATGGTCTGGGCCTCGTCGTGGGCCGGGATGCAGATGTAGAGCACGGGTGCGCGAGGTGAGAGGTCCGCCCAAAGCTAGGCGGGGGACAGCGTCGATTGTACACCATGTCCCGAGGCGCGTTCGCCGCAGCACGGCGTGCCTGCCTCGGCTGACGACGCCCGAACCCGGAGAAAGCCAGCAGGCACGGCGGTGCGTGCCTGGCCCTGCCGTTCGACCAGGGCTCGCTTAGCGCCCGCTCAGCGCTCGGTACCGGCCAGGACGCGCAGGTAGCATTCCCCGGTACCGGCGACCATGCGTTCGACGTTGAAACGTTGCGCGCGCTCTGGGCCAGCGGTGCGCATCGCGGCGCGCAGCGACTCGTCTTGTATCGCGCGCGAGGCCGCCGCGGCAAACTCACGAACGTCGCCGGGGGCGACGAGGAGCCCCGAGCTGCCATGGACGATGAGCTCGGGAAGTCCACCGACGGCAAAGGCGATGGGGGGGACGCCGAGCGCCATGGCATCGATGACCGCGGTGCCGAGCCCTTCGGCGCTCGACGGATGCCAGAGGAGATCGAGCCCGGCCATGGCGCGATGCACTTCATCGACGAAGCCGGCGCGGAAGGCCTCGATCCCGCCGAGCGATTCGGTCCCCGTCGCCTTCCCCCCCAGCAGCACGAGTCGCACGCGGGAGCGGAGCGCCGGGTCGAGCTGTTCGCCGATGCCGGCCAGGAGGCGCACCCCCTTCTCGGCGGTCATTGCTCCGACGACGCCGCAGACGATCGTGTCCGAGGACCATCCGCGTTCGGCGCGCCAGTCGCGCGGTGCGTCGATGCGAGGGGTAGGGACCCCCGAGTAGACGACGTCGATGCGATCGGCGGGGACTCCGCCACGCGTCAGCGCCTCGCGAACCGCGTTCGAGATGGCGATGAAGCGTGCGACGCGCGGACCGTACTTGAGGCGTCCCTTGGGGACGAAGGCAACCCGCCGCGTGACCACGAGCGGGATGTCGCGCTTGCCGATGAGCGCTCCGAGCGCGAGGGCATGCGCGCGCGCGTCGTGCGCGTGCACGATGTCGGGGCGCCAGGTGCCGATGAGGGCGTGCAACCGGCGCGCCGCGACGAGATCCCAGTCGGCGCGCATGCGCAGGGCGCTCGCGGCGAGTCCCGCACTACGCAGGCGATGCAGCAACGGGGCGTCGGCCGCGGCGACGACGAGCGGCTCGTGCCCCCGCTCGCGCTGGCCGCGAGTCAGGAGCAGCACCTGCCGCTGGCCACCGCGCCATTCGCGCCCGCTGTCGACGTGGAGGATTCGAAGTGGCATGCCTCCCAAAGGTGGCGACGGCACCGGGGGGAAGGCAACGCGTCGTCCGCGAGTCTTGGACCCGCGGTCATCTGGCGCACGCGCGCGCCGATACCTAGAAAGAAGCGCGGTGTATCACCGCCAAGCACCCGTGACGCACGAGACGACGGAGGAGTCCTGCCATGATTCTCGCGAACGTTCGCCAGTGCCTGACGAGGAGCGATGCGCAGCTGGCCATGCGGCTGGTCGCGCGCGGCTCGTCGACCGAACTCGATCGGCTCGAACGACTGCTGCGCGACGACGGCATCGACGCCATCCTCGACCATCCGGAGCTCCGCCGCGCGATGCTGCAGCAGGCGCAAGCGGCGCACGCATCTCCGCGCCTGTTCGTGTACGTCGTGGTGCGCCACGCGCTGCGCGAGTCGGGAGAAGACGATCGCGTCATGGCCGACTTCGTGTCGTCGGTGCTGCTGCACTTTGGCGACCGCGATCGTGCGCGCCGCATCAAGGCCTACGACGACCAGGTGTACGAGACGCTCGCCTCGCTGCTGGCCGACGCCGACTCGTCCGACCCCACGCGTGCCTTCCTCGTGCGCGCGCACCTGGGGCACTACGCGCTCTGGCTGGCGGGGGTCTTTCCGGACTACATCGAGCAGCGGCATCACCGGCGCGGCGGCCCGGGCCTGGACTACTTCGACGAGATGGGGCGCCGTGGCTACCAGTTGGCGGCGTCGCACCGGCTGGCCTCGCAGCATGGCGTCACGGCGCTGTTCGAGCACGCGGCCGAGCGCTTCGGGCGGCTGCGCGTCGCGCTCAATCGCGTGAGCGACGGGATCTTCTTCGCGCGCCACCACACGGCGACGAAGCTGATGCGCCAGGTGCGGGACGAGGCACGGTGGATGGCGTAGGGGCGGACGGGAGACGGGAGACGGGAATTGGAGAAAACCTGTGGAGGCGCGGATGCGTAGGGCGTCTCGTCACCGTTGCGTTGGCGCGAGGGAAGCGGCGGCGTTCCTCGCGCGGTTGCCCTTGCTGGGCGCGACGGGATAACGTTCCGGCAACCACCGTGCTCTCCACTCCGTGAGGACTCGTGTTCGAGGACATCCGGCAGGCATTCCATGATTTGTTGAACGGCAACGTGGCGCCGGAGCACCGGCGCGACCTGCTGAGCGACATGCGGGACTCGATCGTGCGCGCCCGCCTGGCGGTGGACGACCTGCGGCAGGGGGTGGAGGCGACGCGCAAGCGCCTGGCGACGGAGCAGCGTGAGCTGGAGACGGTGGTCCGTCGGAAGGCGCTGGCCGAGGGGATCAACGACGCCGAGACGGTCGCGGTCGCGGCCAAGTACGAGGCGCATCACCTCGAGCGGGTCACGCTGCTCCAGAAGAAGCTGGAGGCGGAGGAGGGCGAGCTCGCCCTCGTCGAGCGCGAAGTGGAGGAGATGAAGGCGCAGTTCAAGGCGGCAAGCGCCGGTGTGGGCTCGGGACTGCGTGCCGGCGGGGCGGGAGCCGCGCCGCCGAGCGATGCAGAACTCGGACTCGACGATCGCGGGGCGGGGCTGGCGCAGGAGCTGGGCGCGCTCGATCGCGAACGTCGCCGGGCGGACAACGCGGCCGATGCCGAGGCGCGCCTGGCCGAACTCAAGAAGCGCATGGGGCTCTAGCGCTGCGACGCAATCACGCGGTGGTCTCGCCGGCGGCCTGCTGCGCGGCCGCTATGGTCGCGACGGCGCTCTGCACGGGGGCGCTGGACGCGCAGGGGCAGGGGCGCACGCAGGTGCGCTGCGACGGACAGGCCATCACCGAGGTCGTCATCGTCGCGCAGGCCCCCGGCTTTGGCGGGCTGTTCGCGCGTTCTCCCTTCCTTGGGCACATGGTCACGTCGTTGCACGTGACGACAGCCCCCTCCGTCATCCGCAACTTCGTCCTCCTGAAGAAGGGCGAGCGGTGCAGCCCGCTCCTGCGCTCGGAAAGCGAGCGTATCCTGCGCGCGATGCCGTTCATCGCCGACGCGAGCGTCACCGCCTACCAGGACGGGATGGACGGGGTGCGCGTGGAGGTGGTGACGGTCGACGAGCCCTCGCTGCTCGGATCGATCGGGCTCGAGAACGACGCGCCCTTCGTCACCGGACTCACGCTGGGGAACCAGAACCTCCTGGGGAACGCCGTCTACGCGTCGGCCAGCTGGCGCGACGGGTTCTACTACCGCGACCGGTTTGCGGGGCGCTACCACAACTACCAGCTGTGGGGACGCCCGTACCAGTTGCAACTGGCGGCCGCCCGGCGCGAGCTGGGGAGTGACTGGCAGGCGGAAGTGAGCTTCCCGTTCCTCACCGACGTGCAGCGCTCGGCGTGGCGCGTGAGCGGCGGTGAGATCGACGAGTACGCGCGCTTCCTGCGCCCCCAGGGGACGGCGAGTTCGCTCCAGGTCCGACGCCGCTTTGCCGACGCCGGGGCGATGCTGCGCGTCGGAAGCGCGGGGCTGCTCGGCCTCGTGGGGGCACAACTCTCGTTCGAGTCGTCGGCTCCCGCGCGCGCGCCGGTGCTGGTCACCGACTCCGGGCTCATGGCCGACACGACGTCGGCGCTCTTGGGGCGCTATCGGACGGCACGCAGCGCGCGTGTCAACATGCTCCTCGGGCTGCGCAGCGTGCGCTTTGTGCGCGTGACGGGCTTCGACGCGCTGAGCGGGCCGCAGGACCTCCGGGTCGGGACGCAGCTCGGCCTCACCATCGGTCATTCGCTTCCCGCGTCGCGGGGGATCGCGCGCAACGAGAAGTACGTGAGCGCCAACGTCTACTTCGGCGTGGGCGGGCAGCGATCGTACGCGGCGGTGCAGGGGGACGTGGAAGGGCGACGCTCGCGCGACACCAACGGGTGGGACGACGTGCTCACGAGCGGGCGCGTGGCGTGGTACCTCAAGCCGCACCCGCGCCATCTCGTGTCGGCCGACATGACGTGGGGTGGTGGATGGAGCGCGCGCATCCCGTACCAGCTCGACCTCGGCGCGCGTCGCGGCGGGTTGCGCGGCTATGACGATGTCGAACTCGGTGGCGCGCGTCGCGTGGTCGGGCGGCTGGAGGAGCGATGGCGCATCGGGAGCTTTCGTGGAACCGCCGATGCTGGCGTCGGCATCTTCACGGACGCGGGACGCGTGTGGGCGGGCGACGTCCCGCTCGGCCTCAACAGCGGCTTCCGTCAGTCGGCGGGCTTCTCGCTCATGGCGGCGGTGCCGCCGCGATCGCAGCGGATGTGGCGCTTGGACATCGCCTTCCCGCTCGACCGGCGCGATGGGTCACGCTGGGGGGTGCGCCTGACGAGCGAAGACCGCACGCGCGCCTTCCACACCACGACCGGCGACGTGCGCCGCATTCGCGAGCGCGTGCTGCCGCAGTCGATCTTCAACTGGCCATAGAGGGGCGGAAGACGAGAGGACGAGAAGACGAGTGCGCTCTCCGGTCTTCTCGTCTTCTCGTCCTCCCAGCCTAGGCGTCGCTCTTCCGGGCGAGCATGTTCCTGATCGGGATGATCAGGGCGGCCATCACGAGGGCGGCGATGATGAGCGACATCGCGGTGCGCTGGAAGAGCGCTGGCATCTGCTGGAGCTTCTCGGGATCGACTTCGCCGCCAACGAGTCCCGCGATGAGGTTTCCCATCGCCGTGGCGAGGAACCAGAGCCCCATCATCTGCCCGACGAACTTGCGTGGGGCGAGTTTGGTCATCGACGAGAGGCCCACCGGGGAGAGCGAGAGTTCCCCAAAGGTCTGGAACAGGTAGCTGAGCGTGAGCCACCACATCGAGACCTTCACGGCACCGTTCGAGTCGATCACGAGGCCTGACGCCTTCACCATCACGAGGAATCCGATGGCGGTGATGGCGAGCGACGCCGAGAACTTGGCGATGGGTGAGATTTCCATCCCGCGCTTGGCCAGCCAGACCCAGAGCGCGCCGAAGACCGGTGCGAGGGAGATGACGAAGAGCGAGTTGGTGGCCTGCATCCAGAGGGTGGGGACTTCCCAGCCGAAGAAGTTGCGGTCCGTGAAGTCGCGGGCGAAGAGGTTGAGCGACGTGGGCGCCTGTTCAAACGCCGCCCAGAAGACAACCGATGCGAGGCAGAGGACGAGGATCACCGCCATCCGCTTCTTCTCATCGCCGGTGAGCCCGGCGAAGAGGAAGAGATACGCAAAGTAGCCGAGCCCCATCGTCGCCATGACGATGCTCATCTTCTCGGCGATGGCGACGGGATTGATGTGGATCACCCCGGCCATGGCCAGGAGGACGACGGCGAAGACGGCGGCGAGCAACCCGATCCCCCAGCGCTTCACGCGCTGCTGCTCGTCCGCGCTCCCTGACGGCAGGACGCCTAACGGGCCGAGCGTGCTGGCGATGCGCGCGCGATAGGTGATGACGCCGGCGAGCATCCCGACGCCGGCGGCGCCGAAGCCCAGGTGCCATCCCACGCGCTCGCCCAGGTAGCCGGTGATGAGCGGGGCGATGAAGGCGCCGGTGTTGATCCCCATGTAGAAGATCGAGAATCCGGCGTCGCGCCGCGCGCCACCTTCGGGATACAGGTCGCCGACCAGTGCCGAGATGTTGGGCTTGAGCAGGCCGGTGCCGACGACGATCAGGACGAGGCCGAGGAAGAAGGCGCTCTGCGCGAAGACGGCGGAGAGGGCGATGCTGAGGTGTCCCGCCGCGATGAAGAGCCCGCCGTACCAGATGGAACGTTGCAGCCCGAGCCATCGGTCGGCGACCCACCCGCCGGGAAGCGATGCGAGATAGACGCTCGCGGCGTAGATGCCGACGATCGACGAGGCCTGCGCGCGCTCGAAACCGAAACCGCCGTCGGCGAGGGCGGCGGTCATGAAGAGGACGAGGAGGGGGCGGATCCCGTAGTACGAGAAGCGCTCCCACATCTCGGTGGCGAAGAGCGTGGCGAGCCCGCGCGGGTGCCCGAAGAAGCTCTTGTCGCTCGTGTACGGGCGTCGGGCGGCTTCGTCGGCGGCGTTAGGCGCGGAGGGCGCGGAGGCGGATGCCATGGGAAGGGTGTGAGGAAGGTCGAGCGGGGAACGTGCCACCGGCGCATGGCAGGCGCCAGCACGGGGCGCGTTCGCGTCCGGGGTTACGGCTCGGTGCGCGTCCCGAGGGCGGCGAGGGGGAGGTAGCGCTGCGGAGGCTGGGTAGCGCCGGCCTGCTGTTGCGCCTCCCACTCGACGGACGTGGGAAGTTGCTTGATACACGCCGCGAGGTGATCGGTCCCCTTGGATTCGAGCGGCGGTACGAGGCGTTGGCACGCGGCGTCCTTCCCCGGGTGGTGACAGCGCGGGTGAAAGACGCACCCGGACGGGGGCGAGACGGGCGACGGTACATCGCCCGTGAGGACGATGCGCTGTCGCGTCCGCGTGGGGTCGGGGACGGGCACCGCGGAGAGCAACGCCTGCGTGTAGGGCATCACGGGCTCGCGATAGAGCGTGTCCGCCGGCGCCAATTCGACGATGCGACCGAGATACATGACGGCGACGCGGGTCGCCATGTGCTCGACCACGGACAGGTCGTGGGCGATGAAGACATAGGTGAGCCCGCGGTCGCGCTGCAGGTCCTGCAGCAGGTTGATCACCTGCGCCTGCACGGAGACGTCGAGCGCCGAGACCGGTTCGTCGCACACGATGAGCTTGGGCTGCACCGCGAGGGCGCGCGCGATCCCCACGCGTTGCCGCTGCCCGCCGGAGAACTCGTGCGGGTAGCGCGTGGCATACTCGGGGCGGAGACCGACCTCTTCCAGCAACTGACGCACGCGCTTGTCTGCCTCGGCGCCTTCGGCGAGGCGGTGCACCGTGATCCCTTCGCGGATCGTCGCGCCGATCGTGAGTCGCGGGTTGAGCGAGGAGAAGGGATCCTGGAAGATGATCTGGATGTGGCGGCGCATGGTGCGCAGCGCCGCCCCCTTGAGCGCGAGGAGGTCGGTGCCGTCGAAGCGCACCGTTCCGCTGGTGGGTTCGACGAGCCGGAGGATGGTGCGCCCCAACGTGGTCTTGCCGCAGCCGGACTCCCCGACGATGCCTAACGTCTCGCCCGGGAAGACGTCGAACGAGACGCCGTCGACGGCGCGCACCACGCCACCGGCGCGCCCGAACAACCCGGTCTTCTGCGCGAAGTGGGTGCGCAGGTCGCGCACCTCGAGGAGCGGGCGAGTCGCGTTCGTGGGCGTCTGGGCAGCGCTCACAAAGGCCTCGCGGGGGGCGGCGACATGGGCGCGGCTGCAACGGACGCGCCGGCCACGAGGTGACAGCGTGCTTCATGTCCGGTGCCGGCCGGGAGCATCGCCGGCGGCTCCTGCTCGCACTTTCCCCACGCCAGGGTGCAGCGATCGCGGAACCGGCAGCCCGTTGGCCACGCCGTCGGCGGGGGGACGCTCCCCGGGATCGTCACCAGGCGCTCGCGGTTCATCCCGACGCGCGGCATCGCCTGCATGAGTCCGCGCGTGTACGGATGCGCCGGCTCGGCGAATAGCGTTCGCACCGGCGCCTCCTCGACGACCTGCCCGCCGTACATCACGACCACGCGCTGCGCCGACTCGGCGACGACGCCGAGGTCGTGCGTGATGAGGAGGATCGCCGTCCCGAACTCCTGTTGCACCTTGGCCAGCAGCTCGAGGATCTGCGCCTGGATGGTGACATCGAGCGCCGTCGTGGGTTCGTCGGCGATGAGGAGTGCCGGGTTCATCACCAGCGCCATCGCAATGAGGACACGCTGCCGCATCCCGCCCGACATCTGGTGCGGGTAGTTGCCGGCCCGTTCCCGTGGCGACGGAATCCCAACGAGTGAGAGCATCTCGACCGCGCGCTCCCATGCGGCCTTGCGCGAGGCGCCCGCGTGGACGCGCGCGACCTCTGCGATCTGGTCGCCGACGGTGAAGACGGGGTTGAGCGCCGTCATGGGTTCCTGGAAGACCATCGCGATGCGATTGCCGCGCACCTGGCGGATGGCTTCGGCGTCGAGCGTCATCAGGTCGCGCCCCTCGAACCAGATGCGGCTTCCGTCCTCGATGCGCCCCGGTGCCTGGATGAGTCGCAGCAGCGAGAGTGCCGTGACCGACTTCCCGCAGCCGGACTCGCCGACGACGCTGACCGTCTCACCCTTGTGGATGGCGAATGAAACGCCGTCCACCGCCCGGGCGATGCCGGCCGGCGTGTGGAAGTAGGTGCGCAGGTTCTCGACGCGGAGGAGCGGGGCGTTGTCTTCGGTCATCGCGCGGGAAGCTGGCGCGGGTTGAGCGCAGCGCGCAAGCGGTCCGCAACGGTATTCACCGCCAGCGCAGTCCCCACGAGTGCCAGCCCTGGAAAGAGGGTCATCCACCACGTCGTCGAGATCGTCGTCCGCCCGTCGGCGATGATGTTCCCCCAGGTTGGCGCGGGGGCGCGCAGGCCGTATCCCAGGTAGGAGAGCCCGGCCTCGAGGACGACGACCTGCCCCACGGCGATCGTGGCGGCGACGAGGACGGGGCCCAGGGTGTGCGGGAGGATGTGCCTAACGAAGACCCGCCGGGGCCCGGCGCCCAGCGCCTGCACCGCGAGCACGAAGTCGCGATGACGGAGCGCCGCCGCCTCGGCGCGCGCGAGGCGCGCCACCGGGAACCACCCCGTTCCGCCGAGGACGAGGACGAGTGCGCTCGCCCCGATCTCGCCCCAGAGCGAGAGGATCGTCATCACGAAGAGGATGCGCGGGATCGCCAGCATCGCGTCCACGAGGCGCATCAGCACGCTCTCGACGTGTCCTCCGACGAATCCCGCAATGCCGCCGTACAGCAACCCGACGACCGATGCCAGCAGTGCGGAGAGGGCGGCAACCGCCAGCGAGATCCTCGCCCCGAAGAGCATGCGCGAGAAGACGTCGCGGCTCGTCTCGTCCGTGCCGAACCAGTGCGACGCTGATGGGGGGATCGATTTCAGCGCGATGGCGTCGAGTACTCGGGCCGGGTCGTACGGCGCGATCCACGGGGCCAGGACGGCGGCACCGGCCAGCATGCTGAGGAAACACAGCGCCACGCGCCCAGCCCGATCCTGCCACAGCAGCTGCAACGCACGCCGGTACGGCGTCGACCAGTTGGACATCCCAGTGTCGGGCGCGGCGGGGATCGCGACCGACGCAACGACGGGGGTATCAGCCACGGCGCAGGCGCGGATCGACCGCGGCGGAGAGGAGGTCGGCGAGGATCGAGCCGAGGACGACGAAGAGGCTTCCGACGAGGGTGGCCCCGAGGACGACCGGATAGTCGCGCGCACCAAGCGCCTCGACGGTCACGCGCCCCATGCCGGGCCACTCGAAGATGTTCTCGATGAAGACCGATCCGCCAACCAGCGCGGGGAGGGCGAGCCCCATCAGCGTGATGGTGGGGAGGAGGGCGTTGCGCAATGCGTGGCGCAGGACGATCACGCGTTCGTGCAGCCCCTTGGCGCGCGCCGTCCGCACGAAGTCGTCGGGGAGGATGTCGACCATCGCCTGTCGCTGGAAACGCGCGACGACGGAGCCGAAGATGAGCGCGATCGAGGTGGCCGGGAGGGCGAGGTGCACGGCGATGTCGCGCAGCTTCCCCGCGGGCGACAGGTACTCGTGCATCGTGGCGTCGACCATCCCGGCGATGGGGAACCAACGCAGCCGCCAGCCGAACACGAAGAGCAGGGCGAGCCCGAGCCAGAACTCGGGGAGCGCCGAGAAGGCCACGCTGACGCGCCCGGCAACGCGGTCCAGTCGCGACCCGGCGCGGGCAGCCTGCAGCGCTCCGATCGCCACGCCTAACGCGAAGGAGGCGGCGAGCGCCACCGCCATGAGGAGGAGGGTGCGTGGGATGGCGTCGCCGAGGATCTCCCTGACCGGTTCCCGCTTCGAGATCGAGCGACCGAGGTCGCCGCGCACGACCTGCGAGACGAACCGGGCGTACTGCGTCGCGATGGGCTGGTCGAGTCCGTACTGCCGCCGCAACTCGGCCCGCATCTCCGGGGTGACGCGCGAGTCCTCGATCGTCCCGGCGAACGGTTCTCCCGGGGCAGCGTGAATGAGCGCAAAGGTCACGGTCGCGACCACGAAGAGGATCGCGATGCCTTGCAGCACCCGGCGGAGAAGGAAGGTCACCATGCTTGCCGTAGTCTACGACGCCACTGCCTGACCAGCGAGCGCCGGCGGTCGCTCTCGCGGACCGGGCGAAGCGGTCACCGGCGCCACGTCCAGGCGTCGCTCCCGTAGCGTGCGCGCGCCGCCGCCAGTGCGCTGGCATCCACGGGCGCGACGTTGGTGCGTGTCGCTTCGGGTGCCCACGCACCGCGCACCGCGGCGAAGAGCGCGTCGGCAAACTCCTCCGGCGTGGGCGCACGCCCCAGCGCCTCCCTCAACGTGGCCGCGGGGATCGTGGCGGGGACGGAGACTGCGGCCAGCTCGGCCACCAGCGGCTGGTCGTCGTCGACCAGGATCGAGCCGTGCTGCAGCATCGCCCCGTGCTCGCGATACTGCGCGCTCCCGACGAGCTTGCGCCCTCCGACGGTCAGCTCGCCCGGCGCCGGCATCTCGAAACACGGCGCGCTCCCCGGGGGCGGGAGCCGCGTCGTCCCGCTCGCGACCTGCGCCTGCACGCCGAGCGTGCGCAGCGCCTCGAGGAGCACGGCGTTGATGGCGCGGTACGATCGGGCGAGCGAGTCATGCGCCGGCGCGGGGGCTGTGACCGAGTAGGTGATCTCGCGATGGTGCAGCAAGGCGCGGCCGCCGGTGGCACGTCGTACGACCGCGATGCCACGTGCACTCGCGCGTTCGGCCGGGTAGGCGCCGACGGCGCGCTGGTTTCGGCCGAGCGAGAGCGTCGGCGAGGCCCAGCTGTAGACGCGGACCACGCCGTTGCCGGTGCTTCGCGCGCGGGCCATCAGCGCCTCGTCGAGCGCCATGTTCTCCACGCCGTCTCGTGGCGGCGAGAGGAGCAGGGTCCAGCGCGAGCCGTCGGGCAAGGCGAGCATGGCGACGAATCTACAGGCTCGTTCGCGTCACGCCGTGGTCTGACCGCAAGACACGGCTACCCTTTCTCGTGGGCACGGGCATCGGCCGCCGATTCGCAACCTGTTTGCCTCGCGACTAGTTTTCCCGCGCGCACGCCCGACGTTCCCACACTACGGCGACGCGACCGCCATCGCGCGGTGCGCCGCAACGCAGCGCGGGCCCCTGACCTCGCCCCTGGGGTGTTCATGACCACGACCAGCAAGCCGACGTTTTCCTTCGACGCGGACTCCTTCATTCGGCGCCACATCGGGCCGTCGGCCCACGACATCGACGCGATGCTCGATGCCCTGGGCTACGACTCGCTCGACGCCTTCATCGACGCCACCGTCCCCGAGCAGATCCGCCTGCGCCGCTCGCTCGACATCGGGCCGGGGCGCACCGAGCACGATGTCCTGGCCGAGCTGCGCGGCATGGCGCAGCAGAATCGCGTCTATCGCTCGTACCTCGGGCTCGGCTACCACGACACGCTGGTCCCGCCGGTGATCCTCCGGAACATCCTGGAGAACCCGGGCTGGTACACCGCCTACACGCCCTACCAGGCGGAGATCGCGCAGGGGCGCCTCGAGGCGCTGCTCAACTACCAGACGATGGTCATCGACCTCACGGGTCTCCCGATCGCCAACGCCTCGCTCCTCGATGAGGGGACGGCGGCGGCCGAAGCGGTCGCGCTCGCGCACGCCGCGAAGAACTCGGCGAGCAAGACGACGATCTTCGTCGACGCCGGGTGCCATCCGCAGTCGATCGACATCGTGAGGACGCGCGCCAAGGTGCGCGACTGGCGGGTGGTGACGGGCGATGCCCGCACGGCGCAGTTTGGTCCTGAAGTCTTCGCCGTGCTGGTGCAGTACCCGACGACGACCGGGGCGGTGGAGGACTATCGCGAGGTGGCCGATCGGGCGCACGCGGCCGATGCGCTCGTCATCGCGGCGAGCGACCTGCTGGCGCTGACCCTGCTCACGCCGCCGGGCGAGTGGGGGGCCGACGTCTGCGTCGGCAACTCGCAGCGATTCGGCGTCCCGATGGGCTTCGGCGGGCCTCACGCGGCCTTCTTCAGCACGCGCGACGAGTTCAAGCGCCTCATGCCGGGGCGCATCATTGGCGTCTCGCGAGACGCGCAGGGGAAGCCCGCGCTCCGCATGGCGCTCGGCACCCGCGAGCAGCACATCCGTCGCGAGAAGGCGACGAGCAACATCTGCACGGCGCAGGTCCTCCTGGCAGTGATCGCCGGGATGTACGCGGTCTGGCACGGCCCGGAGGGGCTGACCCGCATCGCGGGGCGCGTGCATCGCCACGCCGCGACGCTGGCGTTAGGCGCCGAGCGCCTCGGGCACACGCTGGCGCACGACAGCTTCTTCGACACCGTCACGGTGCAGCTGTCGGGGATGACGGCGGACGCGGTCGTCGCGGCGGCGGTCGAACGCGGGATCAACGTCCGCACGGCGGGTGCGTCGTCGGTGACGATCGCCCTCGACGAAACGGTCGGGGCGGCCGACGTGCAGGAGCTCCTCGCCGTGCTCGCCGGGGGGCGCGTCCCGCCCACGGTCGACGCGCTGGACGCCGACGTCGACGCGCGCTACGACGAGCGCTTCAAGCGCACGTCGTCGTTCCTCACGCATCCGGTGTTCTCGCGCTATCACGCCGAGCACGAGATGCTGCGCTACATCCGAAAGCTCGAGTCGCGCGACCTGTCGCTGTGCCACTCGATGATCGCGCTCGGCTCGTGCACCATGAAGCTCAACGCGACCGCGGAGATGCTCCCCATCACGTGGAGCGAATTCGGACGCCTGCACCCCTTTGCGCCGGCCACCCAGCGCACGGGGTACGACGCGCTCTTCTCGACGCTCGAGGCCGACCTGGCGGAGATCACCGGCTTCGCGGCCGTCTCGTTGCAGCCGAACGCCGGCTCGCAGGGCGAGTACGCGGGGCTGCTCACCATTCGCTCGTACCATGAATCGCGCGGCGAGGGGCATCGTGATGTGTGCCTCATTCCGCAGTCGGCGCACGGGACCAACCCGGCGAGCGCGGCGATGGCGGGGATGCGCGTCGTGGTGGTGAAGAGCACCCCCAACGGCGACATCGACCTCGACGACCTCCGCGCCAAGGCGCAGGAGCATTCGGCGAAGCTGGCGGCGCTCATGGTGACGTATCCGTCGACGCACGGCGTTTTCGAGGCGGGGATCAAGACCGTCTGCGAGATCGTGCATGCGCACGGCGGGCAGGTCTACATGGATGGCGCCAACATGAACGCGATGGTTGGCGTGGCGCGCCCTGGCGACATCGGCGCCGACGTCTGCCACCTCAACCTGCACAAGACGTTCTGCATCCCGCATGGTGGCGGCGGCCCCGGGATGGGCCCGATCGGCGTGGCCGCGCACCTCGCACCGCACCTTCCCGGGCACCCGGTCGTCCCTCAGACGGGGCGCACCACGTTAGGCGCGGTCTCGGCCGCGCCGTGGGGTTCGGCGTCGATCCTCCCCATCTCGTGGGTCTACATCAAGATGATGGGCGGCGAGGGGCTCGCCCTCTCGACCAAGATCGCGATCCTCAGTGCCAACTACATGGCGCACCGCCTCGAGTCGGCGTACCCGGTGCTCTACAAGGGGCAGAACGGGCGCGTCGCACACGAGTGCATCATCGACACGCGCGTCGTGAAGGGGGCGAGCGGGATTGAGGTGGAGGACATCGCCAAGCGCCTGATGGACTACGGCTTCCACGCGCCGACGATGTCGTTCCCGGTTGCCGGGACGATGATGATCGAACCGACGGAGTCGGAGTCGAAGGCCGAGCTCGACCGCTTCTGCGACGCGATGATCGCGATCCGCGAGGAGATCGCCGAGGTGGAGAAGGGGATCCTCGATCGCGCCGACAACCCGCTCAAGCACGCGCCGCACACGCAGGAAGTGGTGATCAGCGATGCGTGGAGCCGCGGCTACTCGCGCGAGAAGGCGGCATTCCCCGCGCCGTGGACGCGCGAGCGCAAGTTCTGGCCGGCGGTGAGCCGCGTGGACAACGCGTACGGTGATCGCAACATCGTCTGCGCGTGCCCGCCTGTCGAAGAGTACATGTAGGGGACGGGAAGACGAGAAGACGAGAGAAGGGCGGCGATCCGCGAGGGGTCGCCGCCCTTCCTCTTTCGTGCCTGCCGCGCGCCGGAGCCTAACGTGGAGCGGGAGGCGCTCGGCCTCCGTCTTGTACTACTCGCCGATGTGCTTCGCGTACGCGGCGGCGTCGAGGAGCGAGGCTTTCTGCGACGGGTCGGAGAGCTTGATCTTGATCATCCAGCCGTCGCCGTAAGGGTCGCGGTTGATCGCGCCCGGGTCGCCGTCGAGGGCGCCGTTGACCTCGGTCACCTCGCCGGACACGGGCGAGAAGAGCTCGGAGACCGCCTTCACGGCCTCGATGGTGCCGAAGGTGTCGTGGGCGCCGTAGGTCGAGCCCACGCGCGGGAGCTCGACGAAGACGATGTCGCCGAGCTGGTCCTGCGCGTATTGAGTGATGCCGACCGCGTATACGTCGGCGTCGCCGGTCGCCTTGAGGTACTCGTGATCCGACGTATAGAGGAGATCGCTCGGGATGTTGGACACGTGAGCCCGGAGGGTGCAGGTGGGTAAGGGGTGCGCGCGAAGTCTACCGGGCGCCGAAAGTCGTTGTCAAGAAATTCGAGCCGCCGCGCTCACGCGGGCGTCGCTGCCGCGCGCGCGAGAAGCGTTTGCCAGCACGACTCGACCTGCGTGCGCATCGCCTCGAGCGATCCGCCGTTTTCGATCACGCAGTCGGCGCGCGCGCGCTTCGCTTCCTCCGGCCACTGCGCGGCCATCATGCGTTCCGCGTCGTCGCGCGAGAGCCCCCGGTGCTCCATCAGGCGTGCGAGGCGCACGTCGCGCGGCGCCGTGACGAGGATGATCGCATCGAAGGCCCCGTCGAGGTTGCGCCCCGTCTCGAAGAGGAGCGGGATGTCGCAGACCACGATGGTCGCGCCGGCCGAGCGTGCCTCCGCGACGCGCTCGCGGCGCAGCGACTCGACGCGCGGATGCACGATCGCGTTCAGCGCCAGGCGTTCCGTCTCGCTGGCGAAGACCACGCGCCTGAGCGACGCCCGGTCCAGCGTCCCGTCTGGCGTCAGAATCGACTCCCCCCATCGTGCGACGATCGCCGCCAACCCCGGGGTGCCCGGCGCGACGACGTCGCGGGCAAGACGATCGGCGTCGACCAGCCACGCGCCGTGCGCTACGAGTTCGGCGGCAACGGTCGACTTCCCGCTGGCGATGTTCCCCGTGAGGGCGGCGACGAGCATGGAGCGGTTGCGTGCCGGCATGTGGCTCGGCGGCGTGTGAGGGATTCGCGCCTGTACGTGCGGTGGGAGACGGGGCATGTTCACCCTTCCTGCCCTCACGCGCAACCGGCATTCGCACGGTGCATTCTGCATGACGGACTTCGATCGCCTTCCAACCACGAGCGCTGCTCGCGCCCCCTATCCCGGGGACGACGAGCGGCACATCGAGATCGCCGGATACGCGCCGCTGGTGCGGCGTCAGCTGGAGCTTCTAGGCGAGGATCCGGATCGCGAGGGGCTGCTGCGCACGCCGCACCGGGTGGCGCGGGCGATGGACTTCCTCACGCATGGCTACCGGCTGCGCTTGGCCGATGTCGTGGGCGAGGGGGTCTTTGCCGAGGCGCACGAGAACATGGTGATGGTGCGCGACATCGAGCTGTACTCGATGTGCGAGCACCACATGCTGCCGTTCTTCGGGAAGGCGCACATCGCCTACATCCCGAATGGCAAGATTGTGGGGTTGAGCAAGCTGCCGCGGATCGTCGACATGTTTGCCCGCCGGCTGCAAGTGCAGGAGCGGCTGACGGGGGAGATAGCGGGGGCGATCCAGGAGGTGCTGGCGCCGCAGGGGGTGGGGGTGGTGATCGAGGCGTACCACCTGTGCATGATGATGCGCGGGGTGGAGAAGCAGAACTCGAAGACGCTCACGTCGGCGCTGGTGGGGTGCTTCCGCGACGACGCGCGCACGCGCGAGGAGTTCCTTCGGCTCGCCGTGGCGCCGGATCCGTAGCCGGAGGGGCCGCGACAGGGACGGCGCGTCCAGACGAAGGGGAGTGCCCGCTACAGGTCGGTAGGCTCGACCGAATCGTGGGGGGCGGGGGAGAGCGCCTGCTCCTGCTCCGCGCTCGGGGCGCGCGACCCCATGACGGCGGCGAGATCACCGTCGCCCGCGACCGACTCCCCCTCGTCTCCCCCGTCGGTGGTCGTATCGCGCAGCATCGCATCCATCACGAACGTCGCCCCGCCGCGCGCCCGGATCTCTGACGGGGTCGCGTGCAGGTAACGCTGGCAGGTGTTGCGGAAGGCGCTCCCTGAGGGGAAATGGAGGGCGAGGGCGATCCGGTCGGCGCTTCGGTGCGGGTCCTCCAGCAGGTGCGCCGCGATCACCAGTCGTCCCCAGGTGATGAGGCGTTGCGGCGAGGGGAGCGACGCCTGCTCGAGGTGCTTGGCAAGGACACGCCGGGACAGGGACAGCGTTTCGGCCAGCGTCTCGGTCGTCAGCCGCTCGTGGGCGCGCGTGACCGCCAGCATGACGGCGTCGCGTACGGTCGGGCGTGCGTGGGCGAGGGCCACGCGGAGCCGGGAGGCCACGCTGCGCGCCTGGGCCTGCTCCACGACGGCGGCAATCGTCGTCGGGTCGTCCTCCTGGTCGGCCACGATCAGCGCGTCCACGCCGGCTCGTCCCAGGTCGAACAGGTCCCGGGCGTTCTCTGGGGTGACCGTGACGTAGGCGACGGTCGTCAATCCCGGGAAGCGACGCTTGAGGTGCCGGAGCGGCTCCAGGGAGAGCCCCCCCGTGGCGAAGACGTCCAGAACCGCCAGCTGAACCGGGTGGCGTTCGCACAGCAGCGTCACCGCCGCCCAGTCGGCGCAGGGCTCGACGGAGTGGTAGTGGCGCAGGGCGCCGCGGAGACGGAACAGGCGCACCGGATTCGGGACCAGTGCGGCGACGATGCTCACGGTGTCGGGACGGAGAAAAAGGTGACGAACCCCATGTCGAAAGGACGCGTGACAGGCTGGCGCAGTCACGGCTGCGGAACGTCCTCGCACTTTCTTACGGTTCGCACCCGTCACGTGACGGCACGGTTCCCCCGGGTTCGAAACCTTTTCAGGGCACCGTCGTCCCACAAGCAGCTGCAAGGCCATGTGGATTCAGCACTTGTGCGCGAGATCGCGGTCCGAATGTGATACACCGCCGCCCCCCCGGGAGAGAAGGCATGAGACGATTCAAACACAAACGATCGTTAGGCTCGGCGCGGCGCCGTGGGTACACCATCCTGGAACTGACGGTGGTGCTCATCATGGTCAGTATCATCGCCGGGATGGCCGTGCCGCGTCTCAACTACGAGAAGTACCGGGCCGACGCGGCGATGCGGACCGTTCGCACCGTGCTGCAGTCCGCCGAGCGCAACGCGATCATGCGGCAAACCAACGTCGTGGTTGGATTCGACGCCGCCGCGCGCCAGATGGTGATCGTGGAGGACGCGAACAACAACTGCACGTATGACTCGGGCGAACGCAAGATGATCCGCCCGCTCGAGGACGGCGCGAAGTTCGCCGTCCCGCCCACGAGCTACGCCGGCATGGCGGCGCCCGCCATCTACGGCTCCAACCTCTGCACGATCCTCGGCGTCTCCGCGATTCAGTTCCTCCGCGACGGCGCCGCGAGCACCGATCTCGAGGTCTACCTCACGTCGAGTCGCGGCACCAACACCGACTTCCGACTGGTGCGCGTGGTGCAGGCCACCGGGCGCGCCGATGGCTATCGATACAACGGGACACTCTGGAAGAGGATGAACTGATGCGCGTACTCACCCTGCGTTCCGGGCCCCGAGTCGCACCGCGCCGCCGCGCGGTGCGTCGTGGCATCTCGCTCCTCGAGGTCATGGTCGCGTTGACCATCCTCGGGACCAGCCTGATCGGCATGGCGGAGTACGGGCGGCGCTACGCCCGCTCCAACGCCAACTCGATGATGCTCAACAATGCGCTCGACCTGGCGTCGGCGCGCGTGGAGCGCGTGAAGGCCGAGCGGAACTACACGTCGATGGACACGCTCGCGAGGACGGAGACCTCGATTGCTGGATACCCGAACTACAAGCGGGTCACCACGATCGTCCAGACGCTCTCGGCGCAGTACGCCTACAAGACGGTCACCGTCACGATCACTCACCCTGCCATGGCGACGCCGGTCAAGAAGACGACCGCGGTCGCCCGCTTCTAGGAGCCTCCATGCGAGTCACCAACCGACCCGATCGAGCGCGACGCCGGCACCAGGCGAGTGACTGGAGACGTCCCGGATACTCGCTGGGCGAGCTGCTGCTGACCTTGACGATCACCATCGGCGTCTTCGCGGCCGCGGTCCCGTTCTTCACCATGCAAGTGCGGCAGCTGCAACAGGACGTCGGGCGAACCGACGCGCAGCAGACGGCGCGCTTCGCCCAGAACACCGTGGACCGCGAGCTGCGCAACATCGGCATCGGCGTGCAGCCGATGGACAACGCGCAGGGCATCCCGCGCAACCAGCCCAAGATCGTGCAGGCACACGCGTACGCCGTGACGTTCAACACCGACCTGGTCGCCAACGACACGTCCGACGTCGAGGCGGTCTACTACGATCCCAACGTCCCGGACTACCTCACCTACACGATGCTGACGGGGTCGCCGGTCACGCTGCCGTGGTCGAGCAAGAATTACCCTGACTACACGTATCGAAAGAACGATCGCTCGCTCTCCCTCGCCGAGACGGTGAGCTATTGGGTGTCGGCGGACTCGTCACAGCCGTCGGCGTCGAGCATGTACGTGTTGTGGCGCCGCGTGAACAACGGTCCCATCTCCGTCGTCGCCACCGGCATTCGCATCACCGGCTCGCAGCCGTTCTTCAAGTACAATCGCGTCCTGCCATCTGGCGTCATCGATTCGATCGCAACCTCGGCCCTCCCCATCTACTGGGACGCCGTGGGGAGCATTGCCGACTCGATCCGCACCGTGAGTGTCTCGGTGAATGGCGTCTTCAACGGCTACAACCTGCAGAACAAGGCGACGTCGTTCGTCCGCTCGGTGAATTCGCAGACGTCGCTGGCGAACATCGGCCTCTCGCAGCGCGCGTCGTGCGGCGACACCCCGCTCAACCCTGGAGCGCCGACGGTGGCCATGGTGAGTGTCTCCGGCGTGGACCGCGTGCAGATGACCTGGACGGCATCGTCGGACGAGAGTTCGGGCGAGCGGGACGTCGAGCGCTACGTGGTGTACCGCCGCATCGCCGGCAATCCGTGGGACGAGCCCATCGACCAGATCGGGGGCTCCAAGTCCGCCAGCTACATGTGGGAAGACTTTGACCTCCAGCCCGGCGTGACGTTCCAGTACGGCGTCGCCGCCCAGGACTGTTCACCCGCCAACTCGTCCATGCGCGTCAGCGGGACGATCACGCACTAGGGAGAGCCACCGATGCGACAGCGAATTTCCCAGTTCCGTCGGCGCCTGCGGGCGAGGCGAGGGTCGGCGCTCATGCTGACGATGGTCTTCACGTTCGCGTTAGGCGGGCTCGCCATCTCGGCCATCTACATGGCCGGCGGCACCGCGATCCTGTCCAAGCTCTACGATCGCGAGCGTGACTATCGCTACGCGGCCGAGTGGGCGCTGGCGCTGGGCAAGAGCCGGTTGATGACCGACACCACGTTCGTGCTCCCCGACTCGCTGTACGTCCAGATCCTCAATGGATCGAACGTGACGGACGCCGGCGGGACGGCGGTGCCCAAGGTGAAGGTCGACCTGTATGCCGGCGTGGGCGGAAACTCGACCGGACAGTACGGTCGCTTCGTCGAGTTGGTGGCGGTGGCGTACGACAACGGAGGCGCGCGCCACGTGCGACGCCTCGAACTTCAGGCGGAGAACTTCGCGCGCTTCGCGATGTTCACCGATCGGTGGTCGCCGGGGTGCTACACGACCGGCGAAATCGTCCGTGGTCGCGCGCACTCCAACCAGGACTGGCAGTCGTGCTCGTCGGCGCCGGGGCCCGTGTACACCGACACGGTGAGTGCGGTGACGACGGTGACCGGGACGGCGCAGTACCCGACGGCGGGGCACCGCTATCCCAGCGCTCCGCGCATCCCGTTCCCGACCGTCGCCAAGCTCTCGTGGATGCCGGGGTATGCGTCGTCGGCCAACCTGGCCTACACGCCGCCGGCGACCATCGGCTCGACCGGTGAAGCGCGCATGGAATTCACGGCAGTCGACCTGGACGGCGACGGATTCCTGACCGGCCCGGCCGAGGGGTACTTCCGCGTGTTCGAAGCGCGCAGCGGGACGACCAGCAACCCGTGGGTAACTGGGGCGGCGGCGTCACCGTACGTGACGGGCGGGACCGACAGCGCCTTCGTGCGCGCGAGCACCCCCAACGGCACGCGCTACGACAACATCCTCGCGGGCGCGGCGTCCGTGAGCAAGAGCGTGTTGCAGAACCAGTGCGGCGTGTTCTACATGATGGGAACCCCCGCACGTGCGATGTTCATGCCGCTCGCAGCGCATGACACACTCAACAAGCGCTATCGCTGGTTCATCGACACGCTCTCCGTCGCCACGCTCGGACGTCCGGGGACGCGAGCGGCCGCGATCACCTACCTGAGGAACTACCAGTCGTCGAACGCTTCGTACGCCGCAAACTCGGCAGCCCTGCTGAAGAGCGGCAGCGCATACTCGACCGGCACGCCGCGGTGCTTCCTGGCGGGCGATCCGTACCTGATGCCCGTCGAGCGCCCAGGCATCTACGTCGCGTATCCCGCCGCGGCAGGGCAGTCGATCGACACCCTTCCGGATGCGGCCCAGCGCGGCGGAGAGGACACCACCTTCACGGCGGTCACCAAGACCGGCTCGTGGCGCGCGTGGGCCGGCTTTGGCGCGTCGTTCTTCACAGCCGGCACCACACGTCGTCAGGCGGCGGAGGAGCCATACCTCTGGCCGGTGCATCGCACGCAGAACCTGAACTCGAAAGGCGTCATCTACGTCAACGGCGACATCTACCTCAGCGGCCAGTTCCGCGGACGCGCGACGCTCTACATCTCCGGAAACGGCGAGTTCATCGACGACCTGACGTATGTGACGAACCCGGCGTCGCTCCCCATCTGCCAGAACCTCCTCGGGATCATCACGGGGGGCAACCTGTACATCGCCGACAACAACATCAATCGCCCGCGACTCGTCAATGGAACCGCGACATCCAACGCCCGCTTCTTCGACAATGACCAGGACTTCTATCTGCACGGGGTCACGCTGGTTGGCGTGAGTAACACGAGCGCGACCTTCGGTGTCGAGGCCCTGAGCTCGGGACCGAACGCCGGGCGTCTGTGCACGCCGGTTCCTCCGAACAGCGCCCAGACATCGGGCGGGTGCATCAACCAGGCTGGGGGCGTGATTCAGCGCGTCATCTCCGCGACCTTCGCCGGCGGCTACACCGGGTACGCCGAGAACCGCGTGAAGGACGCCTGTCTCGACGTCGACTCCCCGCCGTACTTCCCGCTGACCGGGCGCTACCTGGACAACGAGTTCTACGAGATCGACCCGGCGCAGTTCAACGCGATCGGCGTCGCCCAGTTCTACCGCCGGCTGCAGTCCTCGCCGTAACGAGCGGCGAACGTGAAGGGGATGGAAACAAGCAACGGCGCCCGAGGGCGCCGTTGCTTGTTTCCGATGGTTGGTGTTCGTGCGGCGCGGCGCAGATGCCGGCCGGAAGTCCGTCCCTAGATCCCCAACGCCCGCTGCGCGTCGTCGCGGCGACGCACCACGTGGCAGGCCCGGCATCGTGCTTCGTAGGAATCGGCGGCTCCCACCATGATGACGGGCGAGTCCCACGCCGCCGGCTCGCCGTGGATCAGGCGCTGGTTGCGGCACGCCGGTGCGCCACAGAGGACGCAGATGGCGTGCAGCTTGTCGACGACTTCGGCGATGGCCAGCAGTCGCGGCATCGGGCCGAATGGCTCGCCGCGGAAATCGGTGTCGATCCCCGCCAGGATGACGCGCCGCCCACGGTTGGCGAGCGACGTCGCGAGGTCACAGATCCCCTCATCGAGGAACTGCGCCTCGTCGATCGCGATCACGTGCGCCATCGGGTCGATGCGCGCGGCCACCTGCGCCGCGGAATCGACCGGGATGGCGTCGACCGATCGTCCATCATGACTCGAGACCCGGAAGAGCCCCGCGTAGCGGTCGTCCAGGTGCGACTTGAACACCTGGACGCGCTTGCGGGCGATGATCGCGCGCCGCACGCGGCGCATGAGTTCCTCCGACTTGCCGCTGAACATCACGCCGGCGATCACCTCGATCCAACCGCCGGTCAGCTGCAGTGTCGTCATCCGTTCCGCATCTCCCGCGTAAAGTCCACGCGACCGGTGTCCACGCTGCGATCAGTCCTCGCCGCGGCGCCCGCGCGAGTGACGCAGGCGATCGCCGCGCTCACTCCACTCACGCGACTCGTGAATCGCGCGCGGACCACCGGGCTCCTCACGATCCCGCCGCGGACCACGGAAGCCGCCGCGATCACCACCGCGCTCCCCGCCTCGCTCCCCGCCACGTTCTCCACGTTCGGGGCGCGGGCCACGGAAGCCGCCACCAAAGCCTCCGCGGAACCCACCGCGGTCTCGGTCACCGCCGCGGAAACTACCGCGCTCGCCGCCGCGCGGTCCACGGTCGCCGCGATCCCCACGATCCCCACGATCGCTCCGCTCCCCGCGTCCGCCAAAACCACCGCGGAATCCGCCCCGCGGGCGATCTCCGCCGCGATCCCCGCGATCCCCGCCGCGGAACGGACGCGCGCCACGATCCCCGCGATCCCCGCGATCGCCGCGATCGAAGCGGCCTTCGCGCGGGGCGCCCTCGCGCTCGGTCGGCCCGCGATCTTCGCGCGCCATCACCTTGCGCCCGCGGATCGATGTGCCGTTGAGCGCGCCGATCACCTGCTCGGCCAGCTCTGACGCCACTTCCACGATCGTGAAGGTGTCACGCAGCTCGATGTTCCCGAGCTTGTCTGCGGCGACCTGCGCCTCGCCCGTGATGGCCCCGACGAAGTCGCCTTTCCGTGCGCCGTCGCGTTCACCCACGTTGATGAAGAGTCGCGTGAACGACGTCCCCACGGGGGCGACGCGCTCGGTGGGGGCGGCGACGGCGGGGGCCTCGACGACGCGCGCGCTCTTCTTCGCCTTCCCCTTCTCGCGCTCGACTTCGAGCAGTCGAAGGGCCGCCGCGGCCACCTCCACGGCATCGCGCTCGGTCAGGAGGGGTTCCAGCGTCAGCACTTCACGATGCAGGGCGCGCGCGTGGAGCACGCTCCGCAACTCGTCGCG
Organism: Gemmatimonadaceae bacterium; assembly: GCA_046327755.1. Lineage (GTDB taxonomy): Bacteria > Gemmatimonadota > Gemmatimonadetes > Gemmatimonadales > Gemmatimonadaceae > SCN-70-22. The sequence continues at coordinate 68,512 of JAXLXW010000002.1, read as the reverse complement.
CAGTGCTTCGTCCGCGGTGCGTGCGGCGACCGGGACGGTCGACAGCGCCAGCGGCGTCGCGCGCGGTCCCGCCAGCCGCAAGAAACCGGCGAGTTCCTCCGGCGAGACGAGGACGACGAGCTGCTTGGGTGAGGCATCGGTGATGCGCTGCAGCGCGGCGGCGCTGGCCGGCGCGCCGAAGGCGACGACCAGTGGCTCGTGCGCGTCGATGGCACCGGTGCGCACGCGCACCGTCTCGTCGCCGTCGTGATAGCCGATCGCGGCAAGCGCGTGGTGCGCCGCCGGCGCAAAGGCCTCGTCCACCGCCACGGTGGCCCGCGGCGGGTCGAAGGTGTCGAGGAGCCGCCGGAGCACCGCGCCACGTCCTCCGCGGGACGTCACGACGTACTGGAGGCTTCCACCCGAGGTGGGAAGGGGCTCGTACGTCATGCGCCGGGCGCGGCGCATGTGCGCCTCGACGAAGCCGTCCAACGCCTCATCGACTTCGCTTGCGATCAGGACGCGCTCGGCGCCGCGGGGGAGTTCGCTCACGAGCGTGGCCAGCGCCTCGCCCGCGCTGCCAAGCAGCTCGACGCCGTCGACCATGACGAGCGTCTGGATCGACTCGAGCTTGAGGGCGGCCCCGCGCACCAGCGCGAGGGCGTCGGCGGGGGTCGCCGCGATGGCGCGCACTCCGGCTGCCAGGCGACGCGCCGCGCGCGCCGGGGCCGTGACCGGGACCAGCAGCACCGTCTCGATGCTGGCCGCGTTGTTGACCAGCCGCGCGATCCAGGCGGCTGTCTCGGCACTCGGCGTCAGCACGAGCACCTGCACTCCTTCTCCTTCCATCTCGGCCCGCTGCACCTGGGGGCCCACCACGCCAGCCTGGCGTGCATCTCCCGGCGGTAGCACGTGCACCACGTGCTGGCTTTTCGCCACGCCGCTCTCGTCCTGCTCCACGAAGCCTCACTTGTCAATCGCGCACGTCGCGCGTGCGCTCGCGTTGGTCTTGCAAGAACGAGTAAGATACCCTGTCCGCGACCCGGCTCCTATCGTGCGAGCGCCCAAGTCCACCGATCCTCACGCCATGGCCCTCGAATTCTCACCCTCTCCCAACATCGCCCTCCTGCGGGAGTCGGCGACGATCGCCGTTTCGCAGCGCGCCAAGGCCCTCAAGGCCGAGGGGCGCGCGATTGTCGACCTCGGCGCCGGGGAGCCGGACTTCGACACCCCGGCCTTCATCCGCGAGGCGGGGAAGGCGGCCATCGACGCCGGGCACACGCACTACACGCCCACGGAGGGGATCCTGGCCCTGCGCACGGCGATCGCCGAGCTGACGCGCGCGTACGGTCCCGTTGCCGCCGACGTCGCGCCGCTCGACGTGGTGGTCTCCAACGGTTCCAAGCAGTCGCTGTTCAACGCCTGCTTTTGCCTGTTTGGTCCGGGCGACGAGGTGCTGATCCCGACGCCGAGCTGGACGTCGTACTACGAGATGGTGCAACTGGCGCGGGCAACGCCGGTCGCGGTGATGGGCGACGCGGCCAACGACCTCAAGGCGACGGCCGAGATGCTCGCCGCGGCGGCGACGCCGCGCACGCGCGGGATCATGCTGAACTCGCCGTGCAACCCCACGGGCGCCGTCTACACCGCCACCGAGTTGCGGGACATCCTCGCGCTGGCGCGCGCGCGCGGGTGGTGGGTGATCAGCGACGAGATCTACCGTCGCATCTCCTACGAAGGCGAGGCGCCGAGCGCGCTGCAGGTCGCGGAGGATCGCGACAACCTGGTGGTGGTGGACGGCGTGGCGAAGGCGTACGCCATGACGGGGTGGCGCGTGGGGTGGACGGTGGCGCCGCGCGCCCTCTCCAAGGCGATGACGGCCTTCCAGTCGCATGCGACCTTCCACACCGCATCGATGGCGCAGTACGGTGCGCTGGCCGCCCTCACGCGCCTCGAGGAGTCGGACGCGTCGATTGCAGCGATGGTGGCGCAATACCGCGTGCGGCGCGACGCCGCGCTCGCCGTCTTCGCCGCTGAGCCGGAGCTTCCGCTCGTTAGGCCCGCGGGGGCGTTCTACTTCTACTTCAACGTGGCCGCGGCATTCCCGGGGCACGCCGAGCCGGGGTCGGCGTTCGCCGCCCGCCTCCTCGAGGAGGAGGGCGTTGCCATGGTTCCGGGCGCCGCCTTCCACAATCCGGAGTGGATTCGCGCCTCGTACGCCGCGCCGCAGCGCGACGTGGTCGAGGGGATTTCGCGCGCGATCCGTCTCTGGAAGTCGCTGAAGGGGTAGGACTTCGGGGCCCTGCGCCGCGCTGGAGCGACAGGCGCGCACGGGCGTGCCCGAGATGGTGTGGCTCGCGTCGGTTCGTCGGGAGGCCGGAGTTGGGGGGAGAATCCCCGCTCCGGCCTTCGTCATTCTCCGCTCTGTTCGGACTCGCGGTACAGACCCTATTATGAGAGGGACGATCGCGCTCGAAGCCCACCCAGTGGAGCGAGGAGGGGACGTGAACATCCCAGTGCGCGTCGAACCGTGCGTCGGGGCCCCCGATAGCGTCGAGTACACCTGGGATGCCGACACCGACATCCTGTCCGCCGTTGTGCGGGCCCCCGAATCGGCGGAGCGTCCCAAGGCGACCGCCGTCGAGTTGGAGGGGAGCGACGGCTCCTGGCTCATCCTGGATGTCCGAGGCGGGCGTATTCGCGGGGTCGAGGTCGCCGTCTGGCCCGACGTGAAGAAGCGCGCCGACCTGACGCCCCCCGGCGAAGTCGAGGATGGCACGGTCATCGTGGGGGCGGTGGAGCAGGGGAAGCGCGTTGCCGTCGAAGTGAACACCCAGCTGCAGGCGGAGGCGGACCGGGCGGAACGCACGATACATTTCCGCCTCGGCGCCAATCGCGAGACCCGGACGGTTCGCATTGCGCGCGACCTCCTGGTCGACATCGACCGCCGCGACCGCATGGCCGGGTTGTGGCTCCTCGGCGTTCCCCCGTTTCCCGACGAACCGTGATCACCACGATTGTCCTGATCAAGGCCGACCCGAAGCAGATTCCCGACACGGCGCGCGCCATTGCCGGCATCGACGGCGTGCAGGAGGTGTATTCGGTGTCGGGGGAGTGGGACCTCGTCGCGATCGTGAAGGTGCCTAACTACGAACAGATCGCCGAGGTGGTGACCGAGCGCTTCCCCGCCGTCTCGGGGATCACGCGCACGCAGACGTTGACGGCGTTCCGGGCGTACTCCAGGGGCGACCTCGAGCAGGCGTGGGACATCGGCGTCAACTGACGCCGCGCGCGCTGCGCGAGGCGTTAGGCACGCTGGCGCACGCGGTCGACGCGGGGGGCGCCTCGCTCGAGGTCTCGCTCCCCACGCAGGACGCGCCCCGCACCCGCGCCGCCGCCCTGCTGCGTGACCGCGTCATGCGGGCGCACGCGCTGCCGGCACCACCGCGAGATTCCGCGCCAGCGGCGACCTTCGCTGCGTTCCTCGACGGCGTGCAGGAGAGCCGCGTCCTGGCCTACGTCGGGCCGGTCCCCATCGTCCACGGGCGATCGGGAGCCGTCGTGCGCGCGCGCGTGGAGCGGCGACTCGTGACCTGGGGCGATGCCCCGCTGACGGACGACGCGCTGTACGCTCCACTGGCCGCCCTCCCCCCGGTGGCCATCGACGCGCTGGCGGCGATGGCGGCGCCGCTGGTCGACACCACCGACGATGCCGTTCCGCTCGAGGAGGCGCATCCACAGCAGATGCTGCGTCGCGCCGTGCACCTGGTGCAGCGCGGTCGCGAGGCGCTCGAGCAGCAGCTGGCCGACGCGTGGTGTGCGGCCACCCCGGACGCCGCGCTCTATGTCGATGGCGGGCTCGCCCCCACCGCGACCGTCCTCGGCGGGGCGCGCGCCGTGGGCGTCATCAAGTCGCACCACACGCTGTACGCCACCGGCGCGGCGCTGGCGACGGTGATGGCGTTAGGCGCGCGCGAACGGTCGTCGCTCTTCGTGGTGGAGACGCGCTGGCGCGACCCGGTGGCGTCGTGGTACCTGCGATTGCGCCCTCCCGGCGGGCACGATCCGCTCTGGGGATTGGTGCGCGTCGAGTTGTCGCTGGCCGCACTGGCGGCGATCGCGCCCGATCCGGATGACGCCTGCGATGCGGTCTCCCAGTGGGTCGCCGTCGAGGCGGCGCCGCTCGCGCTCCCCGATGCACGCTGGGACACCATGGCGTACGGGATTCGTGACTGCGAGGTCTACCTGCGGGCCGCGCTCGGCCGACTCGGTTGGTCGTGACTCCCGCGTCGCCGTGCACGCGCGTCGCCACGCACGCGCGCCGCCCCCCTTTCGCCGCTCGCTAGCTTCCCCGCGCTCCGTCTTCCGAATCCTGCCTGACCCGATGTCTCCCTCGACGTACGAGTCGCCTGACCCCGACGCCGGGTTCGACCCGCCGTTCGACGTGCCGCCGCTCCTGCTCGGGCGCGTCGTCGCCACGGAGCGCCGTCCCAACACGCCGCATGAGTTCCACTTCTGGACGGCGCTCGACTCGCCGGTCGGGATCGGGACCATCGTGCGCGTGGAGGGGACGCACGCCATCGAAGGGCACCTGCCGCAGGTGTACGGCGTCGTCACCGACGGGATGTCGTACTCGGACCTCGTCTCGCCGCTGCATGACGTGATCGGCTTCGACGGCGACCCAGCGCGCGCCGTCCGCGCCCCGACGGAGCGCGCCGAGATTCGACTGTACACGGCCGCGGTCCTGCGCCACGTCCCCGATGAACCGTTGCAGCCGGTGCCGATGGGGCAGGTCTTCCTCGCCGACGATCGCGATGTCGCGATCGCGCTTCGCATGGACGGCTACCTGCGTGACGGGGCGAGCACCGGGATCCCGGTCGGGCTCTACCGGGCGGGCGGGATGGAGTCGCCCATCTATCTCGACGCGGACTTCCTCCTCGGCCCGGAGGCGGCGCATCTCAACATCACCGGCGTCTCCGGCCTTGCGACCAAGACGTCGGCCGTGGAATGGCTGCTCGCCTCGATCTTCGCCCACTTCCCCGAGAAGAAGGGGTCGGTTGCGGCGGTCGCGTTCAACGTGAAGGGGCCCGACCTCTGCTTCCTCGACCAGCCGTCATCGCTGGATGAGCGCGACCGTGCGATGTACGAGCGATTGGGGGTGCCGGCGGCGCCGTTTGCCAACGTGCACTACTTCGCGCCGTACAAGGCGAAGGGGTTCGCGCTCAACACGCTGCGATCCAATCCGGCGCTGCAGCACAATGTTGCGCCGCTCACCTGGGGGCTGCGGGAGGTGATGCAGTTCGCCGAGGTGCTGCTCAACAAGGATGACATCGATGCAAAGGCCGACGCGCTGATAGACTTCGTCGCCTCGCGCGTCGTGGACCAGCCGTTCACCGACCCAATCCTCGGAGGGCGTCAGTTCCAGGTGCGTTCGTTCGCCGACCTGGACGCCTTCTTCCGCGAGTTGATCGACGCGATGGAAGGGGCCAACCGCGAGCAGTGGCGCACGCATCACGTGGCGACCATCCGGAAGGTGCGGAACCGCCTGGTGAACATCGCCACGCGCTGCGAAGGACTCGTCACCAACGACGGCCATGCCTCGGACCTCCCGTTCGGGAGCTTCGAGGACCGGGCGGTGTATGTGATCGACGTCGCCAGCCTCGAGGAAGACGCGCAGGACCTGATCTTCGCGCGCGTCGTCTCCAAGCTGCGCGATCACCTCGAGCGCCGGTCGCTCGGCGTCGATCACATCGTCGTCTTCGTCGATGAACTCAACAAGTACGCCCCGGGCGATGGTCCGGACACCTATGTGCGCAAGATGCTCCTCGACATCGCCGAACGCGGGCGGTACCTGGGGCTCGTGCTGTTCAGCGCGCAGCAGTTCCGGTCACAGGTGCACCGGCGCGTGGTGGGGAACTCGGGGACCGCGATCTACGGACGCATGGATCCGGACGAGTTGGCGACACCTGGCTACGCGGTCCTCGGCGCGTCGACGCGCACCAAGCTGGCCACGCTCGACAAGGGGCAGCTGATGGTGCGCCATCCGCACTTTGCGCAACCGATCTTTGTCCGCTTCCCGCGCCCCGCGATGCTGTCGGGACGCGAGGGGGCGGAGCGTTTCCCGCAGGGTGAGGAACCGACGCTCAAGGAGGCGGTGCTTCGCCAACTGCGGACGCTCGATCCGCAGCTCACCCTCGCGCCAATCGCCCATGTGTTCGAGGGATTGTACGAGGAGGAGGAGATCCTGCGGGCGCGCGATCGCACCATGCGCGAACGTCCCGGTGACGTGAAGGCGTACTTCCTGTCGCAGTTCCGCTCCGTCGTGGCGTCGCGGACCGCCACGCCGGCGCCGGTGCGTCCGTTGCGCCCGGCTCCCCTCGGCGATCCGTACGGCACCTAGCGATGCACAGCGAGTGGGGGCATCGGTCGGTGCGTGTCGGATGGGGCGTCAGGCGTCGCGTGCGTTGGGGGCAACCGGTTCCCGCGCTCGTCGGCGTTGCGCTGCTCGTGGCGGGGGCGTCCCCGGTCTTCGCCCAGGCGCCAACGCCACCCCCCGCGGCGATCGGGGTGAGTCCCCTCGTCCTGCAGCTGCGCCCCAAGCCGGGCGATCTTCTGCGCCTGCGCCTCGATCAGACGATCGAGATGGGGGTGAGTGAGCGTGGGGGGGAGGACAGCACGGCGGCGGACGTGACGTCGCTGGTGATGCTGGCGCGCCTGTCGGTCGAGTCGTCCGACCTCACGGGGGCGACTGTGCTTGCCGTCGCCGACTCGGTGCGCGTCGAGGACAAGGGGGGCTTCCAGTCCGACGTGCTGCGGCAGGCGCGTGCGCTGCAGGGGCAACGCTTCCGTTTTCGCGTCGCCCCCGATGGATCGACGACGGTGGCGGGGACGGACGCGTGGGCGGGTCCGGCGGTGGGATCGCTGCTCTCGCAGCTGCCGGCGACGCTGCCCTCCGAGGCGATCGCCCCCGGGGCGACCTGGAACCGGTCGGTCGACATTCCGCTGGCGGCGGCCCCTGACGGACGCGCCAGCGCGACGCTCACCGCTGCCTTCCGATTCGACTCGCTCTCGCGTTCGGGCGAGTACGCCTTCATCTCGATGAAGGGGCGTCTGGTGCGCTCCGGTCCGATGCAGTCGACGGCTGGGGCCGCCCCCGCGCCGGGGGGATTCGTGCAGACGTCGGGGAACGTGACGGCGACGCTTCTCCTCGATCGACGGCGAGGCTGGATAGCCGAAGCGCGGACGGTGATCGCGCTCCGGTCGCTGGTGACAGGTCGTGGGAAGGATGCGCCGCCGTTGCGCGTTCGCATGAAGATCACGCAGTGGATGCGCGTCATGTGAACCCGGGGGCGGAGCGCGCCCGGAACGCATGGCGCGCTGCGGGGCGGTAAGTTGGCGCCACGCGTATATTTCCGACCTTCATGCGCCTCGTCCACCTCTCCGATCTGCACCTCGGATACCGGCAGTTCCAGCGGCAGACGCCCGCTGGAATCAACCAGCGCGAAGCCGACATTGCGACGGTCTTCCGCGGGGTGGTGGACCGTGTCATCGCGCTGGCGCCGGACATTGTGGTGATCGCGGGCGACATCTTCCACAACGTGCGGCCGCCGAACCCGGCGATCCTCCACGCCTTTTCGCAGTTTGCGCGACTCACGCAGTCGCTCCCGCAGGCGATCGTGGTGCTGGTGGCGGGGAACCACGACTCGCCGCGTGCGGCCGAGACCGGGTGCATCCTTCGGTTGTTTGCGCCGCTCGGGATCCACGTGGTGGATGGCGAGGCGCAGCGGCTCGCCTTTCCGGAGCGCGACCTGTCGATCCTCGCGGTGCCGGACACGGGCGTGCCGCAGCGCGTGCAACTCGACCCGGATGCCTCCGTGAGCTGCAACGTGCTCGTGCTGCACGGCGAGGTGGAAGGGATCCTGCCGGCGGCGGCCGTTCACGCGGAGCGCACCGCGGTGGCGATCACTCCCGAGGAGCTTGGGGCTGCTCGGTGGTCGTACGTCGCGCTCGGCCACTACCACGTCTATCGCCAGGTGGCGCCCAACGCGTACTACTGCGGATCGTTGGAGTATACCAGCGCGAACCCATGGGGTGAACTGGCCGAGGAGAAGGCGGCGAAGCTGCCGGGCAAGGGGTTCCTCGAGTACGACCTGGCGACGGGCAAGCGCACCTTCCACCCCATCAAGCCCGCGCGCCCACTCCTCGACCTGGCCGTGATCCAGGCGCGCGGGATGGCGGCGAGCGACATCGACGCCGCCATCAAGGCCAACGTCGCGCGTATCCCCGGCGGCATCGAGGACAAGATCGTCCGCCAGGTGGTGCGCGACGTCCCGCGGCACATCGCACGCGAGATCGACCACAAGCTCCTGCGCGAACTCAAGAAGCGCGCGCTGCACTTCCACCTCGACACGCGGCGCCCCGACATCCTGCGCGCCAGCGTGGGGCAGGGGTCGGCCGGTCGCCGCGCCTCGCTCATGGACATGGTGCGCGACAAGCTGCGCGGGCGCCCGCTCACCAGCGACATCGATCGCGAGCACCTCGTCGAACGCGGGTTGGCCTACCTGGCCGAAGCAGAACAGCGGGAAGGGACGGCGGCGCTCGCCTCGAGCGGCGGCGCTGCGGGAGAGCCGGACGCGTGAGGCTCAATTCCCTCCACCTCGTCAACTTCCGGCAGCACGCCGACACGCGCATCGAGTTCGACCTTGGTCTCACCGGGATCATCGGGCCGAACGGCGCGGGGAAGACCACGCTCCTCGAGGCGATCGCCTGGGCGCTGTACGGGCAGGGGGCGGCGCGCGGGACACGCGACTCGATCCGCTACAATCGCGCCGCCGCACGCGCGTCGGTCCGCGTCGAGCTCGACTTCGAGCTCGCGGGGCACCGCTATCGCGTGGTGCGTGGACTCACCAACGCCGAGCTGTATCTCGACGGCGCCGACCAGCCCATCGCCAACTCGCTCACCGCCGTCACCGAGCTGCTGCAGCGGCGGCTCGGGATGTCGCGCGGCGAGTTCTTCAACACGTACTTCACGGGGCAGAAGGAACTGAACGTGATGGCGGCCATGGGGCCGTCGGAGCGGGCGCAGTTCCTGTCGCGCGTCCTGGGGTACGAGAAGCTCCGCACGGCGCAGGAGCTCGTGCGCGAACAGCGCAAGCTCATCGTGGCGCAGCTGTCGGGGTTGCGCACCATGATGCCCGACCCCGAGGTCATCGCCCGTGCCCTGGCCGATGCGCGCGCCCGCACGCGCGTCGCCGACGGTCAGCTGCAAGCGGCGGAGAAGCGGTTGCAGGACGCGGGGACGGCCCTGGGGGCCATGGCGCCGAGCTGGCAGGAGGCGCAGGCCGCGCGGGAGCGCTTGCAGGAGCTCGTGGGGGAGCTGCGCGTGGTGGAGAGCGCCGACGCCGCGCGCACGCGTGACCTCGAGCGGCTGGACGCCGAGCTTGCCGACATCGCGACGGCGCGCACGGAGCTGGAGTCGCTCGCCGGCGAGCTTGTCCCGCTGGCCTCCGTGGCGGCGGAGTTCCGTCGCTTCGAGGACCTGGCCCGCGAGGAGGGACGCCGCCTTACGCTGGTGGAGGCCGAGCGCACGCTGGGCGAGGAGCTCGTGCGCCTGCGCGAGCGCCGCGACAAGGTGGTGCGCGCCCCGCAGCTGGAGGAGGAGGTCACCGAGTCGCTGGAACGCAAGCGGCGCGAACTCGAGGAGTCGTTAGGCCAGCTCGAGGCGCGCCGGACCGAGTGGGTGCGTGACCGCCAGGAGGCCGAGACCAAGCGCGACGCCCTCCGCCGGCAGTACCAGGAGCTCAAGCTCCAGCGCGACAAGGTCCTCGACCTGGGCGAGGACGGGATCTGCCCCACGTGCACCCGCGTCCTCGGCGAGTCGTTCCGAACGGTGCTCGACGGGCTCGACGAGCAGATGGAGACGATCACCGTCGACGGGCGCTACTACAACACGCGCCTCGAGCAGCTCGACCAGATGCCGGCCGAGGTGCGCCAGCTCGACGAGCGTCGCCGTGAGCTGCAAGCGGAAGTCGGGGCGCTGGAGCGCCAGCTGGCGCGCGTGCAGGGAGGCGTGCAGGAACTCGCGCAGCTCACGCGCGACATGGCGACCAAGGAACAGCGGCACGAACAGCTCGCGCGCGAGCTGGCCGCGATCCCCACCGGATACGACGCGGAACGGCACACGGCGCTGCGGGCGGAGGTCGATCGGCTCGCCCCCCTCAATGACCGCGCGACGCGCCTGAGCACCCTCCTCGAACGAGAGCCGCGCCTGACGAGCGACCGCACGACGGCCATGGCGGAGGCGGAGCGGCTGCGTGCGCGCGCGCTGGAGCTGCGGACGGCGCGCGATGCGATCGCCTTCTCCGAGCAGGATTACCTCGAGTTGCGCGAGCGACAGGAGACGACGCTGGCCGAGGCGCGCGCCGCGGAGATCGCGGTCGCCAGCGCCAAGGGCGAAGTGCAGGCGGCACGCGGCGCGCTGCAGCATGCGGAGCGCGCGCAGGGCGAGTACGACCGGGCCCAGGCGGCGCACGAGTCGCTGCAGGGAGAGAAGCGGCTGCACGACGAACTCGATCGCGCCTTCTCCGACCTGCGCACCGACCTCAATCACCAGCTGCGCCCCGAGCTCTCCGAACTGGCGAGCGCCTTCCTCGCCGAGCTCACCGACCATCGCTACAACGAGCTGGAACTCGACGACCAGTACAACATCATCGTGCTGGAAGACGGGCAGCCGAAGCCGGTGATCTCCGGCGGCGAGGAAGATGTCGCACACCTGGTCTTGCGACTTGCGATTTCGCAGATGATTGCCGAGCGTGCCGGACAATCGTTCTCCCTGCTGGTGCTCGACGAGGTCTTCGGTTCGCTCGACGAGGTGCGCCGCCACAACGTGGTCGAGCTCCTGCGACGCCTGCAGGATCGGTTCGAGCAGGTCATCCTCATCACGCACATCGAGTCGGTGCGCGAAGGACTCGACCGGGTCATCTCCGTCGAGTACGACGAGGAGAACGGAAGCGCACGCGTGCGGCAGCCGGAGCCGGAGATGGCCGGCGTGATCGAGGGGACGTTCTCGCTCGAGGAAGCGGGAGAGGAGGCATGACCGCGTGACGACCACCACCCCCTGGCGATCGCTGCGCAACATCAGCGGCCCGTTTCCCGCGCGCCTCACCGACATCGATCCGCTCAATCGTGTCTTCAGCGACGCCTTCACCGAGCGCTATCGTCGCGACGGGATGGTGGGGGTGCGCGTCCCGTACCTGAACCCGGCGATCTGGCGGTATGCGATCGAGGACGCGCACGGGGGCGCCATGCTGTGGCGCGACGAGCGCGACGAGATCGTCGCGTTCAACATCGCGCACCTCTCGGGGGTGGAAGGGTGGATGGGGCCGCTCGCCGTGCGCCCGGAATGGCAGGGGACCGGCGTGGGGAAGGTGATCGTCCAGGCGGGGATCGACTGGTTGCGCGAGCACGCGGCGCGCATCATCGGTCTCGAGACCATGCCGCGCACGATGGACAACATCGGCTTCTACTCGCGGCTTGGTTTCGTGCCGGGGCGCCTGACGATCACCGTTACGCTGGAGTCCGCGACGACCGACGTGGCCGTCCCGCTCCTTGGCGCGCTGCCGCCGCGCGACCGCAGCGACATCATCCAGCAGTGCCTGCGGCTCACCCAGCAGCAGCTTCCGGGCTACGACTTTACCCGTGAGCTGCAACTCACGCTCGAACTCGGCCTGGGCGACGTCGTGCTTCGGGTCGAGCGGGGCGAGGTCGTGGGCTTTGCACTCTTCCACGCGGCGCCGCTCGTGGAGGGGCGCTCCCGCGAGGAGTTGCGCGTGCTCAAGCTCGCCCTCGCGCGCGAGGACGACATGTCCAGCATGGCGGCGCTGCTGACGGGGGCAGCGCGTCAGGCAGGAACGCGCCGCGTGGCGATCCGCGTCCAGGGCGAGTACAGCGAGGCCTATCGCGCGCTGGTAGCGCTGGGGGCGCGCGTGCGATGGACGGACCTGCGGATGGTCATGGGGGGGGCGAGCGAGGCGCGCGCCGCGGGAATGGTGCTCAGCAACTGGGAGATCTGAGCGCCGGGCGCGCCGGACGCGAAGGACGCGCCGGGCGCGGGTGCACGGTCCCGCCGGACCTAACGACGATTGCGCACCTAACGAGCCCCGGAGGTGTCCTCGTCGCGGCGCGGGGCGGGCGCGTCGGGCACGCGGCCGGCGCCGCCGGGAGGGGTGCGGACGCGGTACGCCACGCGCTCCAGCTCGCCCAGGTCGAGATAGGGACGGAACGGGCGAATCAGCTCGCCGAAGGCCCCGCTGTTGAAGCCGAAGGCATCGCGCACCAGGAGCGCGTGCACCGCGGCGCGCGCGAGCCCCCGCGCCTCGGCGGCGTGCGCCTCGTCGAGCGCGACCGACGCGACGATCTCGTCCGCGCCGCGCTGGCGTTCGCCGAGGACGGTCTCATACGCGGCGCGTCGGTCGCTTCCCAGCAGGCGCGTCGCTTCGTCTGCGAGCTCCAGCGCCAAGGCATAGAAGCTGTCGTCGCGACGATGGCGGGCGACCAGCTCGCGCCATTGCTCCGCCGTCAGCCCGTGGAGCCGGGCAAGGAACTGGTCCGCGAGCTCGAGGTGATACCTGAGGTCGTCATCCATGCGGCGCAACGTACCGCCCACCGCATCATGCGCCGATACATGACGGGCATTTCCGTTACGCCATGTAACCCGCGCGCGAGCGGAAGGCGCGTGCCCTTACGGCTTCCTGGTCGTCCCCTTCTGGGAGGGGTTGGACGACTGGGCTGAGCCGGAGTCTCGCGGCGCGGGCGTGCTGCGGGCCACGATGCGCCAGATCAGGAGAAAGACGCCGACGGTGAGCAGCGCGTGGACCCACCCGGTCGCCTCGGTCGTGAACGTGGCAAACGCCCACACGGCAAGCATGGCGAGCGCGGCGAGAATGCCAAGGTCCATGAGAGGGAACGAGAAGGTGAACGGGAAGTGAATTGACCGCGTCAGGTACGGCCGGTACATTCTGGTCGGAAACTACTACGTACGGAACGAAGAGACCGACTTTTTTGAGCCGATAAGCTCATCGAAGGGGTTCAACAAACGGGTCGACGTCATGCCCCAGTGCGGGGAAGGCGGAAAGCGCGGTGCGAATCTTACACCTATCGCTTGGGCTTCAAAAAAACCTCTTCGTTCCGACCTCGGCGAGGCTCCATCACCAGATGGAGCCTCGTCCTGCATCTGGGGCATTGCCCCGCCGCGTCGGAGCCTGCCGCCCCCCTCCTGCCGATCGAGTGCTGCGCGCGCCACCGGGTGGCAGAGCGTCGCGGCACTCCGTCCCGGGAACACTCTGGCGTCCCGGCGACTTCACAGCGAGGGTGGGGAGGGTTCGCCCCATCGTCCGGTTCACGCCTCCCGTGCGCCGTCGCGGGTGCATCCCATGGGCGGTGCAGGTGGCATCCCTGGGCGGCGTGCGCAACGTAGGCGGTCCCCCCGGGCGGCTCAAGGAATCGCCCCGTCGTCCGCCCATCACCATTCCCCGCTCGCATGCCGATCGTGACCGTGACGCGGCGCCTCCGCTTCAATGCGGCGCATCGCGTGCACAATCCCGCCCTCAGCGACGCCGAGAACGCGGCGCTGTTCGGGAAGTGCAACAACCCCAACTGGCACGGGCACAACTACGCGCTCGAGGTGTCGGTGGAGGGAGAGGTCGATCCGGTGAGCGGGTACGTGATCGACCTCGGCGCGCTGCGCGACGTGGTCGAGCGCGAGGTCATCGAGCACCTGGACCATCGGAACCTGAATCTCGACGTCGCGTTTCTCTCGGGAGTGAACCCGACGTCGGAAAACCTGGTCGTCGCCATCTGGCGCGTGCTGCAGCCGCACGTGCGCCCGGGGCGCCTAACGAAGCTGCGGCTCTGGGAGACGGAGAACAACTATGTCGACTACGAAGGGCGCTGAGGCGCGCGTGGCGCCGCTCGTCGTGCGGGCCGACCAGATCTCGGCGATGGCAGGGGACGACGACGCGCCGGCGACCGACGCCCGCGGGCTGGAGTTCGAGAACATCGTGCGGCGGCAGCTCGAACTCATCGGCGAGGATCCGAATCGCGAAGGGCTGCTGCGCACGCCGCACCGGGTGGCGCGGGCGATGGACTTCCTCACGCACGGCTACCGGCTGCGCGTGGCGGATGTCGTGGGGGAGGGGGTCTTTGCCGAGGCGCACGAGAACATGGTGATGGTGCGCGACATCGAGCTGTACTCGATGTGCGAGCACCACATGCTGCCGTTCTTCGGGAAGGCGCACATCGCCTACATCCCGAATGGCAAGATTGTGGGGTTGAGCAAGCTGCCGCGGATCGTCGACATGTTTGCCCGCCGGCTGCAAGTGCAGGAGCGGCTGACGGGGGAGATAGCGGGGGCGATCCAGGAGGTGCTGGCGCCGCAGGGGGTGGGGGTGGTGATCGAGGCGTACCACCTGTGCATGATGATGCGCGGGGTGGAGAAGCAGAACTCGAAGACGCTCACGTCGGCGCTGGTGGGGTGCTTCCGCGACGACGCGCGCACGCGCGACGAGTTCCTGCGCCTGGCACACGGTTCGAACGGCCGCTGACATGGACGCGCGCGGCGCCGTGTACGCCCCCCTCGCCGGCAAGTGCGCGGTGGTCACCGGGGCGTCGCGCGGGATCGGGCGCGCCATCGCGACAGCCCTTGCGGCTGGCGGTGCGCGCGTCGTCGCGCTCGCGCGTGATGCACGGGCGCTCGAGGCACTCGTCGCAGAACTGGCCCCGTCGAGTGCCGGCACCGTGGCGATCGCTTGCGACCTCGCGCGCGAGGACCAGGTCGAGGCGGCGCTCGCCGAGCTGACGGCGAAGGTCGGCACCCCGGACCTGCTGGTGAACAACGCCGGGATCTTCGCGCTCGGCGCGGTGGGCGCCCTCCCGCCGCGCGAGGTCGAACGGATGGTGCAGCTCAACCTCCTCGCCCCCTATCGCCTCATGCACGCGCTCGTGCCCGGGATGCGCGAGCGCGGATCCGGGCACGTGATCACGATCGGCTCCATCGCCGACCGCGCGACGTTCCCCGAGAACGCGGGTTACGCCGCCGGGAAGTTTGGCGCCCGCGCCATGCACGAAGTGCTGCGACAGGAACTGCGCGGGAGCGGGGTGCGTGTCTCGCTCGTCTCTCCCGGCCCGACCGACACCGCGATCTGGGATCCGATCGATCCGGATGCGCGCCCGGGATTCACCCCGCGGGCGCGAATGCTCCGTGCCGAGGCGGTCGCCGATGCAGTGCTCTGGCTCGCGACGCGGCCGTCCGAGGTGAATGTTGACGAACTCCGCTTGAGCCACAGCTGATCCTTCGCTGTTCCTCAGGACCGTTCGCGTCTTCCGCCCTGCGTCCCCCCTTGTTCATCGAGCTCGTCGATTCCCTTCGCTGTCCGTCACCACACGAGCAGACGTGGCTCGTGGCGTCCGTGACGCGACTCGACGGGCGTGACATCGTGGAGGGGCGCCTCGGCTGTCCGGTCTGCCGGCGCCAGTTCGTCGTGCAGGGCGGGGAGATCGACTTCGACGAGTCGTCGGCGGGGGCGGAGGCTTCAACGCCGATCGGAGGAGGGGAGGGAAGTAGAGCGCTCGGGGGCTCGCCCCAATACGACGCAGATGACAGCGCACATCTGCGCCGTAGAGCGCTACTCGCCCTGGCAGAAGGGGGCGGAGTCGTCCTGCTGGGCGGGGAGTGCGCCGCGTGGGCCCCGGCACTGGAGGATGACGCCCAGGTGCTGCCGCTCCTCCTCAACGCGCCGCGGCATGGCGCAGCGCTCGGTCGCCACCCGTCAGCGCTGAGAAGCACCGGTGTGCTCCCGATGGCGCCGGGGTCGCTGCGTGCGGCGTGGGTCGACGCCGCGACGGCGTCGCCCGCGATGCTGGAGAGCGTGGTGCGCGCGCTTCGCGCGGGCGGCCGCCTCGTGGCGCCGGTGCACGTGCCGGTCCCCGCCGGGGTGCGCGAACTGGCGCGCGACGCCGAGGTGTGGGTCGCCGAGCGCACCGAGTCGGCGGCGGGCCCCCCGGTGCAGCTCCGCCGGCGCTAGGCGGCGAAACTGCCGGCGGTCGTGGGGATCAGGCCGGGACTTCCTCGGCGTAGAGGGCGTCGATCAAGGCCTTGTAGCGCTGGTCGATCACGCGGCGCTTGACCTTGAGCGTCGGCGTCATCTCGCCCGACTCCACCGAGAAGTCGTGCTCGAGGAGCGCGATCTTCTTCGGGGTCTCGAACTTGGCGAGCCCCGTCAGCTGCTCGCGCACTTCCTTGTCCATCTTGGCCTGGATGGTGGGCATCTGCAGCAGCTGGCCACGCTCGGTCCAGAGGATCCCCTTGAGCGCGGCCCACTTCTCCAGGTTGTCGTAGTTGGGGACGACGAGGAGGATGGGATACTTGCGCCGGTCGCCGATCATCACCGCCTGGCTGACGTACTTGTTGGTCTTGATGAGGTTCTCGATCGGCTGCGGGGCGATGTTCTTCCCGCCCGCGGTGACGATGATGTCCTTCTTGCGGTCGGTGATGCGGATGAAGTCGTCCTCGATCACGCCGATGTCGCCCGTGTGGAACCAGCCGTCGGCGTCGATCGCCTCGGCGGTGGCGTCCGGCTTGTTCCAGTACCCCTTCATCACGTGCGGGCCGCGGGTCAGGATCTCACCGTCAGCCGCAATCTGCACCTCCACGCCGTCGATCGGCTTGCCGATCGTCCCGATGCGGAAGTCCTTCGGCGTGTTCACGCCGATGACGGGCGACGTCTCCGTGAGGCCGTATCCCTCGAGGATCGTCAACCCGGCGGCATAGAAGAACTTGTTGATCTCGCTGGCCAGCGGCGCCCCGCCCGACACGAAGTACCGCAGGCGCCCCCCCGTGCGTGCCTTGAGCTTGGAGAAGACGAGCTTCTGCGCGATGGCGTACTGCAGCGCGAGCAGTCCCGACGGCTCGCGACCGGCCAGCTTCTCGTTGGCCCACCGGTCGGCGACCGCCCGCGCCCAGAAGAAGATCCGCTTCTTCGTCCCGCTCCCCGAGAGCGCGTTCTCCAGCACGCGGGCGTACATCTTCTCGTACAGGCGCGGGACCGACATCGCGATCGTCGGACGCACCTCCTGCATGCAGATGGGGACGAGGTCGAACGACTCGACATAGGCGATCGACGTCCCGGTGTGGAAGAACCAGTAGTCGCCGATGCGCTCGAAGACGTGCGACAGCGGGAGGAACGAGAGCGCCACCTCGCTGTTCCCCATCGGGAGCAGCCGCGCGGTGGCCGAGACGTTCGACCAGAAGTTGTCGTGCGTCAGCATGACTCCCTTGGGCGCGCCGGTCGTTCCCGAGGTGTAGATGATCGTCGCCACCTCGTTAGGCTTCACGGCGCGGGCCTCGCGCTCCCACGCCTCGGCGGCCGCCGGCGTGTCGATCCCCATGCCGCGCGACTCGACGTCGGCGAGCGTGAGGTCGGCGAGTGCGCGCGCCCCTTCGTCGAAGGCGATCACGAAACGCACCCCCGGCGCCTGCGCGCGGATCGAGGCGACCTTCTCGGCCTGCAGCGTCGTGGAGACGAAGAGCGCCACCGCCCCGGAGTCGTTGAGGATGTACGGGATCTGCTCGGCCGGGAGGGTCGGGTAGATCGGGACGTCCGTGAGCCCCGCGGTGAGGCACGCGTAGTCGGCGATCGCCCACTCGGGACGGTTCTCCGAGAGGATCGCCACGCGATCGCCCCGCGCGATCCCCAGTTCGCGCAACCCTAACGCGACACGGCGCACGCGTTCGAGCACGGTGCGATGCGAGATGGGGCGCCACGAGTTGGTCGCCACGCGATGGAGCAGCGCGTCGGGGCGATCGTGCTTCCGCAGCGCATCGAGGAAGAGCGCCGTGAGCGTGCCTTCGGGGGGGCGTGGGCCTCCGCGAGCGTACATCGAGGACTCCTGCGACGAATGAGTACGTACGACGCGAGAAGTTGCGCGGCAAATCGAGCGAGCGGAACCGTCAGCGCGACGGTCGCCTCGCCCTACGGCGCGGGGAGGACCAGGATCGTCTTGAGCGCCGGCTTGTTCCTGAGCGTCCCCCCCATCGTGGCCGTGGCGCGCACGACCAGCGTATCGAGCACGGAGGCGCTAGCCGCCACGCGCACCCTCAGCGTCCGCGACGCGGTGCCGGTGGCATCGGTCGTGTCGACGCGACTGGGACGGAGCCCCGTGTTCACCAGCGCGTACGTGGCGGTGTCGGCCGGACCGAGCGGTGTGCCGCGACGCACGAGTTCAAAGCGGACCCGCACGGCGCTGGACACGCTGCCGGCGGCGCGCACGGTCACCTTCACCGTCGCCGAGGTATCGATCGCGCTGCCGGTGGTGGGCACCTTGAGCCTGATCGTGTCCACCGTGGCGGGGGTGAACGCGAGAGAGTCCGGGCTGGCGATGATCGACAGCGTGCGGGCGACGCTCTGGAGCCGCCCGGTCACCGCGTAGACCTTGGTCGTCCCTACGTTGGTCTTGTTGGCGACGAGGAGCGAGCCGCCGACGACCCTCGCGAAGGTGTCGGTCGCGACGAAGTAGAGGGGGGCGTTGGGGACCAGGTCGCCCCCCGCGTCGAAGACCTTGGCCTCGAGCCGCGTCACCGTGCCCAATGTATCACGCAGCGAATCACCGACGATGAACGCTGGGGTGGCCGGCGCGACGAACTCGATCGCCGCGATCTCCTTGGGATCGACGGTCAGGTCGATGCACGAGGCGAGCGTCGCCGTGAGCGCTGCCATCGCCGGGATGGCGAGGCTTCGCCCGACGCGGCGCAGGAGGGCGGCCGCGCGCCTGATCATCGGCGGCGTTCCGCGGGAAGGTCGCGCTGGGACCACGCGCTCACCGGCAACTCAGCGAAAGCGCTCCGAGAGGAGCGTCGCGAGGTTGATGTACGCTTGCGAGGCGGCGTCGGCCGGTGTGCGGAGCACGACGGGCTGGCCGGCGGCGAACGCCTCCAGCGCCGCCTCGGTGCGCGGGACGACGACGTCGAACACCATGTTGCGGGGGAGGTGCTCCCGCACGTAGTCGGCCACGCGCTGCGACGACGGTTGGTTGGGCTCGAACATCGTGAGGAGGATCCCGTCCAGGGTGAGTTCGCGATTGTGATCCACGATCTCCTGGATACCCCGAAGGATCTGCGGAGTTGTCTGCAGGGCGAGCGGCTCGCACTGCAGCGGGACGATCACGTGCTGCGACGCTTCGAGGACGCGATGGACGATGGGACCGAGCCCGGGGGGCGTGTCGACGACCACGATGTCGCACCGTTCGCGCGCGGTGTGCAGCAGGTCGCGCAGGACGTTGGTCTCGCCGATGAGCTGCTGGTAGAACGTGTGATCGGCCGCGTCGGAAACCGACCCGGCGAGGATCACCCGCAGCCAGGGGAGAGCCGTGGGGAGGATGATCTCCCGAAGGGTGCGCTGCCCGTTGAGGTAGTCGGCGAAGCCGAACGACGGGTGCCCCCGGCGAAGCCCGATGCCGTATCGCACGGCGCCTTGGGGGTCCACGTCGATGACGAGCGTCTTGAGCCCACGGCGGGCGAACGCCGCGGCCAGATTCACCGACGTGGTGGTCTTCCCAACCCCTCCCTTCTGACTGACGACTGCGAGGACGCGCCCCACCGTTAGCCGCCGACTTCTGGGGACTCCGCCGTCTCGTCGACCTGCGGATTGCGCAGGTCCTCCAGTGCCTTTCGCGCGTGCTCGATGTTCGCCGGATCGGCGCTCTTGGGCGGCGACGCCAGGAAGGACTCCAGATGCTGCGCCGCCTCGTCGCGATCGCCCCGCTTGATGAGGAGGAAGGCGAGCCCGTAGTGCGCGGCGGCCAGTGAAGGATCGATCTCGAGCGCGCGCTTGTAGCAGCGGATGGCCTCGTCCAATCGCGACTGGCGCGAGTAGGCGATGGCCATGTTGATCAGGATCTTGTGGTCGTCCGGCTTCTCGCGAAGGGCGAGGCGGTACGAGGTCAGGGCAGCTTCGATGTCCCCCGACTTCTCGAGGGTCAGCGCCTCGTTGAGATAGTCGAGGCGCCGGTTGTTCTTGTCATTCCCGCCGCCAAGGAGGCGGCTCAACCATGACATGCGATCGAGGCTGGGCTGGAAGGAGGCCGGCGCTCCCGTCTACACGGCGAACGCCGCAACCGCCAAGAGAAGACCGGGCGCGCGACACGGCGCTTCGGGCGCAAAACTATCGTACGGCCGCTGCATGGGCAACCGCGCCGACGGGGATGGCGTGGCGCGACGCGCGAGGTCCACGGCCGAACGTCGACAGCGATCCGCCGTGTGCAATCGCGCGCGTGGGTAATGCGACCACGTTGGCACGTCGTGCCGCCCGACGCATGCGTCGGAGATCACCAACTCGCCCGCCCCGATGCGTGTCGCTAGGTTGCCCGGAGTCTCCCTCTCCCCCGTTGGCGGCCTCCTGCTCCCTTGCAGCGTTCGGGTTCGGCCAACGCCCACGACGTTCACGCCGAGGACCCACGATGTCGCCGCGACGCTATGAGGTCGACCCCACCAAGGGGCGGTTCGATGTGGAGTGGCCGCTCTTCGGTGAGCTGTCACGCGCGCTCGCCCTGAAGGTGGCGCGGAGCTACGACCCCGAGATCGTCGTCGGCGTCGCGACGGCCGGCGTCATCCCCGGGGCGGTGGTCGCCGCCATCCTCGAGCGTGAGTTCCGCTCGATCCTCGTGAGCCGCCGCGACCACGAGCAGGTGCGGGAGACCCCCGCCGTGCTGGGGGCAGCGCCGCACGAGGTGCGCGGCAGGCGCGTCCTCATCGTCGACGAGACGTGCGACAGCGGTGCGACGATGCGGCTGGCGGTGGCGGCCATCGTGAACGCCGGGGCCGCCGAGGTACGCACCGCGGTGTCGTTCAAGACGGGGTCATACGAGCCGGACTTCCACGCCCTGGCCACGGAGAGCACGATCGTCCTCCCGTGGGACCGCGAGGTGCTGGTGAACGGCGAACTCGTGGCCAACCCCAAGTACTTCGAGTCGCGTTAGGCGAGGAAGGCGGTTCCCGCCAGCGGCGGCGCCGGCTCCACGGTCACCTGTTCGATCCGGAGCGTCGAGACGGTCAGCGCCCCGCGGCGAGCCGCCCCCGGCGTGGCGACGGACTCGCGACGTTCCGACGCCTCCCCACCGGCCGCAGGGGCGCCGTTCGGGGGGCAACTGCACCCCCGGACCTCGCGGTGGACGCCGATCCAGTGGGAGATCGCTCCGCGAGGGTCGCGCATGGGCGAGACGCGCCAGTCGGCGCGGTAGCTCGTGCCGTCCTTGCGCTGGTGCTCCAGCTCCCCGTGAAAGTCCTCTCCCGCCCGGAGCGCCTCCAGCAGCGGATCGGGGGCCGTGGTGGTGTCACCGGGACCCAGCAGGAGCTTTGGGGTGAGCCCCCACGCCTCGTTGCGCCGGTACCCCGTGAGGCGCTCGAACGCCTTGTTGACGAAGATGATGGTCGGCCCCGTGGGTTCGAGCACTCCCATCGTGACGACGATGGCGTCGGGACAGAACTCCAGGGCGCGAAGCGAGATTGAATCGAGCCGGGCGCGGGGCGTGGCAGTACCCATGCGGTTCCTCGAGGGCGAATCGATCGGGCGTCGCGTGCCGAAACGGGGGGGATAACGGCGACGGGGAGGAGCGGCGCCTGCCGCATCCTCCCCGATTCATTGTCGTCCTCTAATCAGGCGTACTTGAGCGCCGATCGCACCAACCGAGCCGACCGTCCCCCGCCTACGCGCAGGCGCTGATCGCTTCGTCGTAGGGGAGGCCACGCCCCATGTCGTCGTAGAGCTGCTCCATCACGGCGGGGCTCCCGACCAGGAAGCGGCAACGCGGGGCGCCGGCCGAGCGGCACTCGACCTCGAGCACGGCGACCGGGGCGCCGGCCACTCGCCCGAACAGGTCGGCGAACATCCCGGTGGTCAGGTGACAGCAGGGGTGATCCATCCCGCTGCCGGGATCCGACTCGCCCCAGTCGCTCGAATCGAGCGTCGCCACGACGTCGCCAATCGAGCCGACGGTGATGCTCCCCCAGCCGGCGTCGCGGAAGAACTCCGACGCGCGCTGTTCGAACGCTTCCACGTCGAGCTGCTCGGCGGGGATGTCGCTCCGCTCGCCGAGCCAGCGGCGGAAGGCTTCCCACATCGCATCACCGCCAGCGTAGCCGGCTTCCTGCAGATAGACCGCGGCGTCGGGCCCGCCGTCGCGCAGGAGGGCCGCCCGCAGGGTGGCGAGCGAGGAACGCGTGAGGGCGAGCATCCCGTGATGGGTCAGGTCGAGCGGCTGTGGCATGGCTGTGTCTCGGCGTGTGCTTGCGATTCCCGTTCGTTATCGACCAACTCTTCGCAGCAGCTCGGCTTCGTCGATGACCTCGACCCCGAGCGAGCGGGCCTTCTCCAGCTTGCTCCCGGCGGCATCGCCTGCCACGAGGAACGATGTCTTCTTGGAGACGCTGTCCGTCACGCGGGCACCGGCGCGCTCGAGCAACTCGGTCGCGTCGGTTCGGCTCAAGGTCGGGAGCGTCCCTGTGATGACGACCGTGAGCCCCTTGAGGGCACCATCCTGCGAGACGGGTTGCGGCTCCGACATCGTGAGCCCCATCACCTCCAGCTGCTCGACCAGTGACCGGGCGGTGGGGTCCGCGAAGTAGGACACCACGGACTTGGCGATCGTCGAACCGATGCCGTGCACCTCGCCGATCGCCTCCTCGCTCGCCCCCCGAAGGGCGGCCATCGTCCCGAAGTGTCGCGCCAGGAGCTCGGCCGCCGTGGCGCCGACATGGCGGATCCCGAGGCCGAAGAGGAGGCGGGAGAGCGGTTGCGCCTTGCTGGCCGCGATGGCGTCGACCAGCTGCTGCGCGCTCTTCTCCGCGAAGCGCTCGAGGGCGCTGACCTGCTCGGGGGTGAGGCGATACAGGTCTGCCGGATCGCCGACGAGCCCGGCAGACACCAGCTGCTCGAGGCGGGCGTAGGAGAGCCCGCGGATGTCCATTGCGTCGCGGCTCGCGAAGTGGACGAGCCCCTCCAGCCTCCGCCCCTCGCAGCGGACGTTGGGGCAGTAGTAGGCGACCTCCTCCTCGTCGCGCACGCGGGGAGTGTTGCACACGGGGCAGCGCTGCGGCATGTGCCACTTCTTCTCGCCCCCCGTTCGCTTCTCGGGAACGGGGCCGATGACCTGCGGGATGACCTCGCCGGCGCGCTTGACCTGCACGGTGTCGCCGATGCGCAGGTCCTTGGCGAGGATGAGGTCCTCGTTATGCAGGGTGGCATAGGTGACCGTCGTCCCGCCGATCTCCACGGGCTCCAGCACGGCGTACGGGTTGAGCGCGCCGGTGCGGCCGACGTTGACCCGAATCTCGAGCAGCCGCGTCTCGGCGATGTCGGGGGCGAACTTGCGGGCGATGGCCCAGCGCGGCTCGCGCCCTCCCACGACGCCGAGGTCGTCCTGCAGCGCCAGTCGGTCGATCTTCACCACGCCGCCGTCGATGGCGAAGTTGAGCGTGGCCCGCACCTGGTGCTCCAACCGGTGCGCCCAGTCCATCACGTCCTGCAGCGTGGCGCAGCGCTGGCGGTGCGGGGCGACCGGGACGCCCCACGACTCGAGGAGGGCGAGCACCTCGCTCTGCGTCGCCACCGGGAGCGCCTCGCCGGGCGCGGGGATCATGGTGTAGCCAAAGAAGCGCAGCGGGCGCGTAGCGGTCATCGCCGGGTCGAGCTGCCGCAGCGAGCCCGCCGCGGCGTTGCGCGGATTGGCAAAGACCGGTTCGCCGGCCTGCACGCGCTGCTCGTTCATCCGCTCGAAGAGGTCGAACGGGTAGTAGATCTCCCCCCGGATCTCGATGCGTCGCGGGTGTCGGGTGCCGCGCAGCCGCAACGGGATGTCGCGCACCGTGCGGATGTTGGGGGTGACGTCCTCGCCCACCGTCCCGTTGCCGCGCGTGGCCCCGGTGGTCAGGATGCCCTCCTCGTACAGCAGGCTCACGGCCGCGCCATCGATCTTGAGCTCGGCGGAGTAGCCGGCGTGCCGCACGTCCTCGCCCGCCAGTCGCACCAGCCGCTCCTCCCACGCCTGCAGTTCCTCGTTGGAAAAGGCGTTGTCGAGGGAGAGCATGGGCACCGAGTGCGTGTGCTTTGGCAGCGCACTGACTGGGGCGGCGCCGACGCGCTGTGTCGGCGAGTCGGAGGTGCGCAGCTCGGGGTGCTCGCGCTCGATCGCTTGCAGCTCGCGGAAGAACCGGTCGTAGTCGGCGTCCGACATCGACGGGCGGTCGAGCACGTAGTACTCGTACGAGGCGCGGTCGAGCATCGTGCGCAGCTCGGCCGCGCGCGCGCGTGGAGTGCCAGTGGAGGGGGTCGGCATGCGGGACGTCGGATCAGGTGGATCGGGCAGGGCGCGTGGTGCGCGCGACACGCGCGGCGTCCGCAGGTGCCAGCCATGCCTGCGGACGGGTCGCGCGCGGGCGACGTCGGGAAGCATACAAGGGCGAAACGGGCCCGGCGACCAGTGCGCCGGGCCCGTCCCATCGTCCGCCGTCCGCGCCGGAGAGGCCCGGCGTTGCCGGCGCTATCCCTTGGCTTCCTCCTCGATCACCTGCATCGCAACCGAGACCAGCCGGTCGAGCTCCTCATCCGACTCGCGCGGCAGGAGTGTTTCCGACCACCGCTGGTCATCGCTGCGCGCATACCGCGCGACGAGGCGCCGCAGGAAGGCGACGAAGGCGATGCGTTCCAGTTCGGCGCGCCGGCGGCGTTCGGCGTCGGCGTCGCCGGCCTGCTGGATCTTCTCGAAGCGGTGCGCGTTGCGCAGGGCGCGCGCCGTGAGGCCGGCGATGATCTCGCAGAAGCGCACGTCCGCGTCGGAGAACGGCGTCCCGCCACGTTCCGTGCGCAGCACGATCGCGCCGATGACGGAGGCGCGCCACCGCATGGGGATGACGATGATGGAGCGGACGCTGCGCAGGTCGAGCGCCTGGCGTACGGAGGCGAGGCGCGGGTCGGCAACTGCGTCGGGGATGACCACGGTCTGCCCCGACGAGAACGCGTCGGCCAGCTCCGGATAACGCGCGAGGTCGACGACGACATTGCTGATCGACGGGTTCTCGAACGTCGCGACGAGACGCACCTCGCGATGCCCCTCGCGCGATCCATCGCCGGCCAGGTAGATCGACGCGCGATCGAGCCCGAACAGGTCGCCGAGCCGACGCGTCAGGCGTTGCAGCACCTCCGCCACCTGCAACGTTCCCCCCAGTTCCTGCTGCAGGTCGATGACGACGAGCAGCTGGTCGCGTTCGCGCGTGAGTTCGTCGATCCGCTCGCGCAGCGACGCAACGTCGAGCGCCGGTGCGTGGGCGGTGTCGTGCGCGAGCGATGGGACGACGTGTGACGACATGCGGCAGGCTGCGGAACGCGGCGGAGGGCGGCGACGAGCCCTGGCGCGCGCACGATCGGGAGCGTCGGCGCGGCGCGCGAACAGAAGCGGGCTCGCCCGTAAGACGCGCGAGTGCCACGTGCGGTCAATGCGTGCGCCATCGCACGCCGCGAGGCCTGTACGCAACGCGAGCGCGGCGTGACCGGGGTCACGCCGCGCTCATGTCGTTGACGGCAACTCCGCAGGGAAGGCTCGCGCGACGCGACGGCTCGCGCCGCGCGAAGCAGTGGATCAGTGCTCGCGCGGCGGCTGGATCAGGCGATTGACCTCGGCGAGGACGGCGCGAGGTTCGCACGGCTTGGCGAGGTAGCCGTCGCATCCCACCTCGAGGGCGTGTTCCCGATCGCCAGGCATGGCGTGCGCCGTGAGGGCGATGACCGGAATGTGCCGGGTCGACTCGTCCGCCTTGATCTGCCGGGTGACCTCCCATCCGTCGATCAACGGGATGGAGATGTCCATCAGGATGATGTCCGGCAATTCCCGCCGTGCCTTGGCGATCCCCTCTTCACCGTCCAGGGCCTCACTCACGATGAAGCCGTGGTGACGCAGGATGGTGGAGTAGACGATGCGATTGTCCTCGTTGTCCTCGACGATGAGGACCGTCCGGTCACGCGAGCCGCTCATGCCAGTGATCGTCCTATTCCTTGATTTTCCGCAGGGCCGCCTCGGCCTGCCGCTTGTACACCGGATCGTTGACGTCGGTCTGCTTGCCGCGCACCACGAACTCGAGCTGTTCGCGTGCCTTTGCCTTCTCGCCCACGTCGAGGTAGATCATCCCGAGGTCGAGGTGGTGGGTGAGCCGTGTGGGGTCGACGGCGACTGCCTTCTCGAGGCTCGACACCGCATCCTTCCAGTTGGCCAGCCCGAACGTCTTGCCGCCTAACACGTTCTTCGCGAAGAAACGCTCCACGCCGTTGAGGCGCATCACCTCGGCGTTCCACATGCCGACGACATGCAGCGCGCCGGGATGGTTGGGGTCGAGCCGCAGCGCCTCCAGCGCCTGGGCACGGATCTCGTTCGCGTACTTCACGCGGTCGCGCACGCCCAGCGAGAGGGCGTTGCGTCCCAGCGCGCGGGCCAGGTGGAAGTGCGCCTCCGGATCGTTAGGGCTTGCCTCGACGGCCCGCCGGGCGTATTGCTCTCCCTTGCGGTATACCTCGGTACGCCTGGCGGCGTCGGTCGCCTGCTCGCCGATGTCCACCGCAGTGCGCGAGGCCTTGCCGAGCGCCTCGCCGTTCCTGGGGTCGGCCGCGATTGCCGCTTCGTAATGCGCCAGCGCGGCGACCGGGTTGAAGGCGGCCGTCTCACGGTCGCCCAGTGCAAGGTGATCGGCCGCCGACGACTGTGCATGGCCGGCGGTGGCGGGCAGGAGCAGGGCTCCCGCCACAACGAAGGGGCGGACGAAGGATCGAATGGTCAGCTGGAACAACATGAGAAAACGCCACGTCTCCGCTCTGGGGCGCCTGGCCAGGCGCCGTGGTTGAGGTCGTGGGGGTGCGTGATAATACCCGAATCGAGCCGGACATGCTTGCCCAACGCCTGATTGAGCGGAAACGCGACGGTGGTCGCCTGACGCCCCCCGAGTGGGACGCGCTCTCGCGTGCCTACACCTCGGGGAGCATGACGGACTACCAGATGGCGGCGTTCCTCATGGCGGCCTTCATCCACGGCCTGGACCGGGAGGAGGTGGGGGCGCTGACGCAGTCGATGCTGCTGAGCGGGGAGCGACTGGACCTTTCCCACCTGGCCGCCGGGCGCATCGACAAGCACTCGACCGGCGGCGTCGGCGACAAGGTCTCCCTCGTCCTCGCCCCCCTCGTCGCCTCGCTGGGCGTCGTCGTCCCGATGATGTCCGGTCGCGGGCTGGGGCATACCGGGGGGACGCTCGACAAGCTCGAATCCATCGCCGGCTTCCAGACGCGACTCACGCTCGACCAGGCGCGTCGCCAGCTGGAGGACCTCGGCTGTGCCCTCATCGGGCAGAGTGCCGAGATCGCCCCGATGGACCGCAAGCTGTACGCGCTGCGCGATGCCACGTGCACCGTGGAGAGCATCCCGCTCATCGCCGCCTCGATCATGAGCAAGAAGCTGGCGGAGGGGCTCACGGGGCTGGTCCTCGACGTGAAGCGTGGTTCCGGGTCGTTCATCCCCGATTTCGACCGCGGAGTCGCGCTCTCGAAGCTCATGATCGAGCTCGGCGAGGATCACGGCTGCCCGGTCGTGGCGCTGATGACGGCGATGGATCGCCCGCTGGGGCGCGCCTGCGGCAACGCGCTCGAGGTGGAGGAGTCGATCGCGGCCCTGCGCGGCGAGGGGCCCCCCGACCTGATGCAGGTGACCTACGCGTTAGGCGCGGAGATGCTGGTGCTGGGCGGCGCTGCCTCCAACACCGACCAGGCGCGCCGCAAGATGGAGGTCTCGATCTCGAGCGGACGCGCCGCGGAGATGTTCCAGCGCATCATCGCGGCACAGGGAGGCGATCCGGGCGTCGTCGATGATCCGTCGCGCCTTCCACAGGCGAAGGAGGTCGAGATCTTCACCGCGCCCAAGGCTGGCGTGATCGCCCGCGTGGAGCCGCGCGCCGTGGGGCGGGGGATCATCGCCCTCGGCGGCGGGCGTACGCGCATGGAAGACGCGATCGACCCGAGCGTCGGTTTCGTGATTCGCGCGCGCCCCGGCGACGTGGTGCGCGTCGGCGAGCCGATCGCGACGATCTTCGCCCGCAACGAAGCGGGGATCGCCGCCGGCATGGCTTCGCTCGCCGAGGCGATTCACATCGCCGAGGAAGCCGAACCCCCGCTCCCGCTCGTGTCGCACCGCGTGACGAAGGCGGGGGTCGAGGCGTACGAGGCAGAGCCGTGGGTGAGGACGGCGGAGTTTCCGGTGTTCATCGAGCCACGGTAGGAGAAGACGAGAAGACGAGAAGACGAGAGGACGAGTTCGGCAGCCGGCGCTTCCGCGGCGCTTGCTCGAGGGCCCGACGCTCGTCTTCCCGTCTTCTCGTCTTCTCCCCTTACATCGCCGTGGCCTTCTTGGGCGGCGCCACGAGTTCCGGCAGCCCTAACGCCTTGAGGAGCGGATTCATCCGCTGCACGCTGGCGTTGACCTGCTTCTCCACCATGTCGATCACCGTCTGCGCGTCGCGACGGACGTCGCCCATGTACTCGCGCTGCGCGGCGATGACCGGGGTCAGGCCGTTGTCGATGTTCCCCATCAGCGACATCGCACGCTCGAGCGGACGAGGCCCTTCGGAGTAGAATGGCACCACGTCGCTGCGCGGGCGCGTCAGCTGCAACCGCACGCTGTCGAGCTTCACGATCTCCTCGCCGGCGGCTGCGGCCATGTCCTTCGACGCCTCGCCGCGCATCTCCTTCCCCGAGGTGCGCCGCTCGTCGATCTGTCCCTTGAAGGCGACGAGGTTGCGCTCGGTGTCGATGAGCGAGGCAATCACGGTGTTGAGGCGCGTGGCCTGCTCGTACTGCTGGCGCAGCTCCTGTTCGCTGATGCCGGACGACGGGTCGATGCGCACCGTGAGTGCCTGTTCCTGCGAGGAGCCGGCCACCGTCAGGCGCACGGCGTATTGCCCGGGGAGGACCTGCGGCCCCGTCGGGCGCGAACGCCAGTCACCGGGATCGGCGCTGTCGGCCGGCATGTCGCTCAGGACCTTCGGTGGATCCATGCGCAGGTCCCACGTGACGCGATTGAAGCCGGCGTCGGCGCTCGGCTTCTTGAGCGTGCGAATCACGGTGCCGTCCTTGAGGATCTCGACCTTCAGCAGCGAATCGGCGGCCGGCTTCTTCCCCAGCCAGTAGGTCACGATCGCCCCGTATGGTGCGTTCTGCCCGCGATACTGCTTGTTCCCCCAGTTCCACTGCTGGTCGCCCTGGTTGTAGCGCGTCGCCGCACGCATCGGGAAGAGGTGCGCGGCCTTGGCCGCCACCTGCGCGGTCATCTGCTGGATTGGCGTGGCGTCGTCGAGCACCCAGACCGCGCGCCCGTGCGTTGCGAGGACCAGGTCATTCTCGCGCGGGTGCACGAGCACCTCGTGCACCGCGACCGACGGAAGGTTCTTCAGGTGCAACCGCGTCCAGTTGGTTCCGCCGCTCCACGACACGTAGAGCCCGAGTTCCGTCCCGGCATAGAGCAGGTTGGGGTTCCTCGGGTCTTCGCGGATCACCTGCAGGTACGCGTTGGCCGGGAGGTTCCCCGTGATGTTCGTCCACGTCTTCCCGAAGTCGGTGGTCTTGTAGACGTACGGGCGGTAGTCGTCCATCATGTGCCGCTCGAACGTGGAGTAGGCAGTTCCGGCCGCCGTGCGCGACGGCTCGATGCCGCTCACCACCGCGTCGGCGCCGACCCCTGCCACGTTAGGTGCGACGTTCACCCACCTCTTCCCGTCGTCCTGCGAGACCTGCAGGTTGCCGTCGTCGGTGCCGGCCCACAGCACGCCCTTCTGTGCCGGCGATTCGGCAAACGAATACACGTTGCCGTAGTACTCGGCGACGGTGTTCTCCTTGAGGATCGGGCCCCCCGCATCGCCCTGGCGCGACTTGTCGTTCTTCGAGAGGTCGCCCGAGATCGCGGTCCACGTCTTCCCCCAGTCGCTCGAGCGATAGACCACGCTTCCCGCGAAGTAGACGACGCGTTTGTCGTGCGGCGATTGCACGATGGGCGCATTCCAGTTGAAGCGCACCGCGTTGGAGTCGGCCGAGTAGCCATCCATCCGCTTCACCTGTGGCGACGCCTCGCGCTGCTCGTACGTCTGCAGGTTGGTGGCCTGGATCCCGCCCGCCTGGTAGTCGCTCAGGAAGAGGTCGGGGTTCTCCGGGTGAGAGACGGCGTAGTAGCCGTCGCCGTTCTGGATGAAGCGCCAGTCGCTCGAGAGCACCGAGCCGCCGCGCGTGCGCGAGGGGCCGGTCCACACGCCGTTGTCCTGCAACCCGCCGGCAACATGGTAGAACGGCTCGCGCATGTCGTAGCTGAGTTGATAGAACTGCCCCACCGGGAGGTTCTGGAACCACTCCCACGTCTTGCCCTGGTCGTACGACACGTTCAAGCCGCCGTCGTCGCCCATGAAGAGGCGCTGGGGGTTGAGCGGGTCGATCCACATCGTCTGGTGGTCGCCGTGGAAGTTCCCGGTCATCGGCTTGAACGTGCTGCCGCCGTCGATCGAGACCATGTACGACATGCCTAACGTGTAGACGCGGTCGGGGTTCTGCGGGTCCACGCGGAGGTCGGCGTAGTAGAAGCCGCGCCCCAGCGTGTGGGCGTTGTCGCTCACCTTGCGCCACGTCTCGCCGTGGTCGTCGGAGCGGAAGACGTAGCCCTCGCGCGTTTCCGCGACGGCGTACACGACGTTCGGCGACGACGGGGCGACCTTGATGCCGATGCGTCCCATCAGCTTGGGGAGCCCCTTGGTCATCTTCTGCCACGAGTGGCCGCCGTCGGTCGAGCGGTAGATCCCGCCCAACGTGTCGCCCGAGCGGTGCGTCCACTGCTTGCGGTCGAAGTACCACATCCCCGCGTAGAGGATGTTGGGGTTCTGGGGGTCGATGTCGAGGTCGGAGGCGCCGTGCCGGTTGTCGGTGTAGAGCACCTTCTTCCACGTGTCGCCGCCGTCTTCGGTCATGAAGACGCCGCGTTCCTCGTTAGGGCCGAAGGCGTGGCCGATCGCCGCCGCATATACCTTGCGCGGGTCCTTCGGGTTGATGACGACGCGCGGGATGTGGCGCGTGTCGCCGAGGCCGAGTGCCCGCCAGGTGCGGCCCCCGTCGGTCGTCTTGTACATCCCGTTCCCGAACGAGACCGAGTTGCGGACGTTCCCCTCGCCGCTCCCGACGTACACCACCTCGGGATTCGTCGGGTCCACGGCCAGGTCGCCGATCGACTGCACGGACTGCTTGTCGAAGATCGGCGTCCATGACGTGCCGGCGTTGGTCGACTTCCAGATGCCCCCCGACGCGCTCCCCGCGTACAGGATCGCGGGATTGCCGGCGACCCCTTCGATGTCCGCCATGCGCCCGGACATGTTGGCCGGGCCGATGTTGCGCCACGACAGCGCCGTGAAGGTGGACTCGGCCACGGCGTCCGGCGCGGCAACCGACGCCGCCGCGCCCCTGCGCGCGGCTGGCGCTCCCTGCGCGTGGACGAACACGGGCGCGACCAGCACGGCGAGTGAGAGCGATCGGGGAAGCGTGCGCGCGAGGCGCAGCGTGAGGCGGGCGCCGCCCGCGGTGCAGGGCAACGGGAAGTCAGGCATGACGAGGGACCGGGTAAGTAGAGGCCGTCGCGCCATCGCGACGCGCCGCAATCATACGCCGCGCGCCCCGCATGCGTGAGGCGCGACGACGATCGCGGAACTCGCGCGCACTGGAGCACCGCGCCTTTTCGTGGAGTGCAAGGGGCGACTTTCCATGAGGCTCTCGTCGCGCCGTGCCGGCCCGACGCCACGGGTCGGCCACGCCCCCCTTTTCGCCCGGCCCGGCTCCGTTCATCTTCCGCCGCCGATGGCGCGCGCATCGGGAACCGCTTGGCGTCCGTCCCGATTGACCGAAGGCGACGCTCGATATTTTCCGCGCCTGTCGCTCCCCAAGATTCCACCACGAAACGATCGCCGAGGATTCCATGGAAATCGACATGAAGAAGTACGCCAAGCTCGGATCGCTCGGGGCGCTTGCGGTCGCGGGTGGGTGCGTGGCGCTGTACGCCTTCCTTGCCTGGGTCGCGTCGCCGACGCCCACGGGAGGGATCGATTCGGTGCAGGCGATGATCGCCTACATCGGCATGGCGGTCCCGATCGGCGCCATCGTCGCGGTCCACGTGACCTATGCGCGTGTCCTGAGCAACTACGCGAAGGACAACGCCTAACGCGTGCCGCTTCCGGGTGCTCGCCCGGCGTCCGACCGCTGGAACGAACGCGCGCCGCGCCCCCGAGGGGACGCGGCGCGCCGTGTTACGTGGGGATGGTGCAGCTCGTGCCGTGTGACGTGGTGCGCGATCAGCGCTTGCCGAAACCGAACGAGAGGCCGATGCCGTAGCTCGGGTTCGAGCCATCGAGTCCCAAGGGGATCTGCACCAGCGGGCGGATGAGGAGCGACTCCGAGAGCACGAAGCTGAGGCCACCGGTCAGGACGCCGTAGGTATCCGTGGCCGAGCCGTCGGCGCCGGGTCCGCTCACCGAGACGCGCGAGTAGACGGCTTGGAGCGACGCGAACGGGATGAGGGCCAGCGAGGACGTGGTGCCAACGCGCGCGCCGAGTGCGAGACCCGCCGCACCGTCGGTGCTTCCGGTGTTGTACGTGGACTGTCCGCCGTCAGGAAACGACGTGTGCCCCAGCGAGGCGATCGGGCAGACCGACACGTTGCGCTTGGCCCCGCTCACGAACGAGAGGCCACCGTCCACCGCGATCGTCTTCCCCGTGCCATCGACGTAGTCGTAGTCGGAGAGTTGCGCCGACACCCCGCCGAAGGCGATCGACGATCCGAACCCGACGCGCGCGTCGAGCGCCTTGGCACCATCGGTGAAGAGGGCGGTGAAGGTCGCGTTGGCCGGTTGCGCGGTGAGCGATCCAAGCCCGAGACATGCCTGCGCATCGGCGCGCGACGCGGCAACGGCGGAAGCAACCACGATGGCCACGAGGCGCGAGGCTCCGCGGGCATGACGATGAAAGGCGTGCGTGAGGAGCATGAGCAGTTCTCCTGGTGGGGGAACATGAAAGCGGCGAGCCCATTGCCGTACCACCGAAGTTCCGAGAAGTGCCATCGTCAGGCAAACCCGGAGGCATGCGAATGGGGCGCGCAGCCTTCGCCGCGCGCCCCATTGTGATCCAGACCCTTGTTCGCGGGTCGTCCGTCAGATGTCGAGATAGCTCACGAACTTGGCGTTGGCCTCGATGAACGCCTTGCGAGGCTCGACCTCGTCACCCATCAGCGTCTGGAAGATCTGGTCGGCGAGGACGGCGTCTTCCATGGCCACGCGCATGAGCGTGCGGCGCTCCGGGTCCATCGTGGTATCCCACAGCTGTTCCTTGTTCATCTCACCCAGCCCCTTGTAGCGCTGGATGTTGACCGACGACTTGTCCGGACCGCCCAGTCGCTCGGAGTACGTCTCGCGTTCCTTCTCGTCGTAGGCGTAGAACTCCTGCTTTCCCTTGGCCACGCGATAGAGCGGCGGCTGCGCGATGTAGACGAAGCCGGCCTCGATCAGCTCGCGCATCTGGCGGAAGAAGAACGTGAGGAGAAGGGTGCGGATGTGCGCGCCGTCGACGTCGGCGTCGGTCATGATGATGACCTTGTGATAGCGCGCCTTGTCGATCTCGAACTCTTCCTTGATCCCCGTCCCGATGGCGGTAATGATCGTGCGGATCTCCTCGTTGGACAGGACCTTGTCGATGCGGGCCTTCTCGACGTTGATGATCTTGCCGCGCAGCGGGAGGATCGCCTGGAACTCGCGGTTGCGCCCCTGCTTGGCCGAGCCGCCGGCCGAGTCGCCCTCGACGAGGAAGATCTCGCACATCGCGGGATCGGAGAGCGAGCAGTCGGCGAGCTTGCCGGGGAGGGTGCCGACGTCGAGCGCCGACTTCTTGCGCGTGAGGTCGCGCGCCTTGCGGGCGGCCTCGCGGGCACGGGCCGCGGAGACCGCCTTCTCGATGACGATGTTGGCGACGCGTGGGTGCTCTTCGAGGTACGTGGTGAGCCAGTCGTTGACGACCGTCTTGACCGCCGACTCGGCCTCGCTATTCCCGAGTTTGGTCTTGGTCTGCCCCTCGAATTGCGGCTCGCGGACCTTGACCGAGACGACCGCGGTGAGCCCTTCGCGCACGTCGTCGCCCGAGAGGGTGAAGTCCGCCTTCTTGAGGAAGTTCCCCTTCTGGGCGTAGGTGTTGATGGTGCGCGTGAGCGCCGCCTTGAAGCCGGTGAGGTGCGTCCCGCCTTCGTGCGTGTTGATGTTGTTGACGAAGGTGAAGACGTTGTCGCTGTAGCCGTCGTTGTACTGCAGCGCGATCTCGATCCCGATGTCGTCCTTCTCGGCCTCGAGGTAGAGGACCTCGGGGTGCAGCGGCTTCTTGCTGCTGTTGAGGAACTTCACCATCTCCTGCAGCCCGCCCTTGGCGAAGAACGTCTCCGTCTTGGGCTCGTCGCCGCGCTCGTCGGTGAGCGTGATGGTCACGCCCTTGTTGAGGAACGAGAGTTCGCGCAGGCGGTTGGCGAGCGTGGCGTAGTCGTAACGCAGCTCGGTGAAGATCTGGTCGTCGGGCTTGAAGTAGACCTTCGTGCCGGTGTCCTTCTCCCGGACCTTGCCTAACGTCTTGAGCGGGGTGGTGGTCGTCCCCCGCTTGAAGTCCATGTAGTACTCCTTCCCGTCGCGCTTGACCCAGACGCGCAGTTGTTCGGACAGGGCGTTCACGACCGAGACGCCGACGCCGTGCAGGCCGCCCGACACCTTGTAGGAGTCCTTGTCGAACTTGCCGCCGGCGTGCAGCACCGTCATCGCGACTTCGAGCCCGGGGAGCTTTTCCGTCGGATGCATGTCGACCGGGATCCCGCGCCCGTTGTCGTCGACCGTGATCGAGTCGTCGCGGTGGATCGTCACGTCCACCTTGTCGCAGAAGCCGGCCAGCGCCTCGTCGATCGAGTTGTCGACGACTTCGTAGACCAGGTGATGCAACCCGCGCGATGACGTCGAGCCGATGTACATGCCCGGCCGCTTGCGAACCGCTTCCAGCCCCTTGAGGACCTGGATGTTGCTCGATTCGTACGAATTCCCGTTGGGAGGGGTCTTGGCCATGACTGCCCGTGCTGGAAGAGCGCTGGATGTCCCCGAAGAACCGCCGAAGACCGGGGACGGCGAGAAACCCAAAATCTACCCGCCGCAGCGCCCGTTTTCAACCGCGACCTTCTGCCCTAAGCAATTGTTCGATAATGGCTTAGCGGGCACCACCGGCGTGCGCTCTTCCCCTTGCGCCGCACGCCGGCACCACTCCGTCGATTTGCCCGCTCTCGCGAACCCCACCGAGCACCAGGACCCACGGCTCGGCGCCTAACGCATCAGCTGCCAGCGTAGCCGCAGAATGGGCTTGTCTCCCGTGATCCGATTCACCGAGGCCAGCAGTTCGCGCTCCATCATGCTCAGTTCGGACATCCACGCGTGACTGCGCACGGCCACCCAGAGCGTCCCGTCGTCGCTGATCGAGATCGCACGAGTCGCGGCGCCGATCTCCGGACCGACCAGGTTGGGCCATTCCTCGAGGACGGCCGACTGCTTGATCCGCGACTCCATCCCCGACTTCTTGAGGAACTGCGAGAGGAGGTCGGCGAGACGCTCCGCGGGTTCGTCGGGCTCCTTCTGAAAGCGCGCCGGGCGCGGGAGTCGCGCCGGGCGTGGGCCACGCGAGTCGCCCGGCGGAGGACCACCGGGGGGCGGACCACCTGGCGGCGGACCACCTGGCGGCGGACTACCTGGGGGATGCGGCGCGTCAGGCAACGGCAGGATCTCCCGTGACCAGGACCCCGTCACGAATGTCGTGACGCTGGAGTGGCGTGAACTCCGGGGGGACGTCGCTGGCGCGCGGCACGACGAGGATCGTCTGGCCGCGGGCCCCCTCCTGCAGGACCTGCAGGATGCGACGCGACCGGTCGACGTCGAGCTCGGCGAACGGGTCGTCGAGGAGGACGAGCGGGGTGCGTCCGGCCAGCGTGTGCAGCGTCTCGCGCTCCAGCAGACGGAGCGCGATGGCGGCGGTGCGCTGCTGCCCCGCGGAGCCGAAGGTGCGCAGGGCGCGCCCGCCGAGCTTGAGGGCCAGGTCGTCGCGATGCGGGCCGCTGTGCGTGAGTGTGCGCCGGAGGTCGGCCGGCCGGTCGCGCTCGAAGGCGGCCGCCAGCTGCACGCGAACCGCATCCTCGTCGCCGGCGCTGCCGGGGTCGACCTCGAGCGACGTGTTGTACTGCAGCGTCACGCGCTGCCGCTCGCCGATGGCGTCGCACAGCGCCGCGAGGCGCGGCGCGGCCCACTGGGTCCATCGCACGCGTTCGCACCAGAGCGTCGCCCCCGCCTCGGCCAGCGCGGGCTCCCACACGGCTGCACGCTGTGCGCTGTCGCCCCGCTTGACGGCGTCGCGCAGCGAGGCGTTGCGCCTGACGAGCGCCGCCCGGTAGCGCTGGAGTGCCGTGAGGTACCGACGCGACGTGGTGGCCAGCGCGATGTCGAGGAACCGGCGCCGCTCCGTGGGGGCGCCGGCGACCAGCTCGACGTCGCGCGGGGAGAACATCACGGAAGGAATCGCGCCGAAGGCGTCGGCCAGGCGGACGCACTCGGTGCCGTCGAGCGTGACCTTCTTCCGCTTCCCCACGCGCGCGAACCCCACGCGCATCTCGTCGATCGGGGCATCGATGACGTGCGCCGCCAGGTGAAAGGCCTCGGCCCCGAAGCGCACGAGGTCGAGGTCACGCGCGCCGCGCACGGACCGCAGCGTGTGCAGGTAGTGGATCGCCTCGAGGAGGTTCGTCTTGCCGTGCCCGTTGGGCCCCACGACGACCAGCCCCGCCGCGGGGAGCTCCAGCTCGACGCGCGCCAGGTTGCGGAAGTCGCGAACCGAGAGCGCGGCCAGCGCGAGTGTCACGCGCCCTTGAACGAGGCGGGGCGCTTCTCGAGGAAGGCGGCCATCCCCTCCGCCATGTCGGCGGTCCCGGAGAGGATCGCGAAGTGGTTGGCCTCGAGGTTGAGCCCATCGCCCTGCGTGGCGTTGTAGCCGCGATCCACCGCCTCGATGCAGAGGGCCACGGCGAGCGGCGCGTTGGCGAGGATCTGCTTCATCATCGCCTCGGCCGTGGGCATCAGGTCGGCCAGCGGGACGACCTTGTTCACGAGCCCGATGCGCAGCGCCTCGGCGGCGTCGATCATCTCTCCCGTCAGGAGCAACTGCAGCGCGCGCCCGCGCCCCACGAGGCGGGGGAGGCGCTGCGTGCCGCCGTACCCGGGGGTGATCCCCAGCTTGACCTCGGGCTGCCCGAACTTCGCCACCTCGCTGGCCAGGCGAATGTGGCACGCCATCGCCAGCTCGCATCCCCCGCCGAGTGCAAAGCCGTTGATGGCAGCTATCACCGGTTTGGGAGAACGCTCGAACTTGTCGAAGACCGACTGGCCGTACGCGGCGCGCGCCTTGCCCTGGATGGGCGACTGGGCGCGGAGCTCGGAGATGTCGGCGCCGGCGACGAAGGCGCGGGCGGCTCCGGTGAGGATCACGCCGCCGATGTCGTCGCGCGTGCGCACTTCGTCGATGGCGCGATCGAGCTCGGCGATCGTGGCGTCGTTGAGGGCATTGAGCTTGTCCGGCCGGTTGACGGTGAGGACGGCAATGCGGTCGGCGACGGACAGGGTCAGGTTCGCGTAGGACATGTCTCGGGCGAGGCGGAGTTCGAGGGCGTGGCGCTGGCCATGAATCTACCGCTGCTCCCACTCTCCCGCTGCACGCCTGTCCTTGCGTCGCACAAGCTCCCGCTCCGGGGGAGGTGGGGGTAGCTTAGCTCCCCATGCAGATCATCGAAGCCGTGCGCTGGTCGCCCGATGGCGAGGCGGTGCGCATCATCGACCAGCGCCTGTTGCCCAACGAGTACGTCGAGCGAGACATCCGGACCGACCTGGAAGTCTGCGAGGCGATCCGGACCCTGTCGGTGCGCGGGGCACCGGCGATCGGGGTGTGCGGAGCGATGGGGGTCGTGACGGCGATTCTACCGCACCAGGGCGAGCCCGCGCCCCAGTTTCGCGAACGGCTGCACGTGGTGGCGCACCGCATTCGCGAGGCGCGACCGACGGCGGTGAACCTCATGTGGGGGGTGGACCGCATGCTGCGCCGCGCGGCCCAGGAGCGCGGCGACAACGCGACGCTGGTGGCGGCGCTTCGTGACGAGGCGACGGCGATCCTCGATGAGGATCGGGCGATGTGCGAGGCGATCGGGGCACACGGCGAACCGCTCATCGCGGAAGGGTCGCGCGTGCTGACGCACTGCAACGCGGGCGCGCTGGCGACCTCGGGGATCGGGACCGCGCTCGCCCCGATCTACCATGCGGCGCGTGGCGGTCGGCGCGTCGCGGTGTATGCCGACGAGACGCGTCCGTTGTTGCAGGGTTCGCGATTGACCGCGTGGGAGCTGTCGCGCGCGGGGGTGCCGGTGACGGTGATTGCCGACAACATGGCGGCGTCGCTGATGGCGATGGGGGCGATTGACCTGGTGATCGTCGGTGCCGATCGCATCGCGGCCAACGGCGACGTCGCGAACAAGATCGGGACCTATGGGGTGGCGGTGCTGGCGCACCATCATGGGATTCCGTTCTACGTGGCCGCGCCGTCGTCGACGATCGATCCCGCGACGAAGACCGGGCGCGACATCGTGATCGAGCAACGCGGCCGCGAGGAGGTCATCCTCGGCTTCGGAAAGGCGACGGCGCCGACGGAGGTGTCGGTGTGCAACCCGGCGTTTGACATCACGCCGGCGTCGCTGGTGACGGCGATCGTGACGGATCGCGGGGTGGTGCGCGGGCCGTATCGTTTTGGCGGCGAGTGGGCGCTGGCGGGTGGGGGGCCCCCCCCATAACACAACATCGCGCCCCCCGTCGTTCGTCCCTCACCATTCCATTCCGCCTCGTACCATTTCCGCGCATGCGACACGTCCTCGCGATCGACCAGGGCACCACGGGGTCCACCTGCCTCGTCGTTCGACGTGACGGCACCATCGCCGGACGCGCGTACCGAGAAATCACCCAGCACTATCCGCAACCAGGCTGGGTGGAGCACGACGCCGAGGAGATTCTGGAGCGCACGCGAGACGCTGCGCGCGAGGCCATCGCCCGCGCCGGCGTCGTCCCCGACGCCATTGGCATCACCAACCAGCGCGAGACCATCGTCGTCTGGAGTCGCGTCACCGGTCGCCCCGTGGCCCGGGCCATCGTCTGGCAGGATCGCCGCACCTCGGAGCGTTGCGCCCAGCTTGCCCCGCACGCGAGCGACATCGCCCGCCGCACCGGGCTCGTGATCGATCCGTATTTCTCCGCCTCCAAGCTCGAGTGGTTGCTCCGCGACGCGGACATCGCGCGCCGCGCCGCCAACGGCGAACTGCTGGCGGGGACGATCGACACGTGGCTCATCTGGTCGCTCACCGGTGGAGCCGTGCACGCCACCGACCCCACGAACGCCTCGCGCACGATGCTGTACGATCTCGACGCAAGGGGGTGGAGCGACGAGCAGTGCGCAATGTTCGGCGTCCCGCGGCAGATGCTCCCCGAGGTGCGTCCCTCGGCCGGGGCGTTCGGCGTCACGCAGCAGGCGCAGCTCGGGACCGCCATCCCCATCATGGGGGTCGCAGGTGACCAGCAGGCGGCGCTCTACGGTCAGGGGTGCTGGAGGGCGGGGGAGGGGAAGAACACGTACGGCACCGGTGCCTTCCTCCTGTTCAACGCGGGGGCGACGCGACCGGCGGGGGGCGGCGGACTCCTGACGACGATCGCCTGCGACGCCGCCGGGCGTCCGGCATACGCGCTGGAGGCGGCGATCTTTATCGCGGGTGCCGCCGTCCAATGGCTCCGCGACGGGTTGCAGATCATCGAGCGCGCCGCCGACTCCGAGGCGCTCGCCCGATCCCTCGCCTCCAACGACGGCGTGTACTTCGTTCCCGCGCTCGTGGGGCTCGGGGCGCCGCACTGGTCGCCGGAAGCTCGCGGGACGATCGTGGGACTCACGCGCGGGACGACACGAGCCCATCTCGTGCGCGCCGCGCTGGAGGCGATGGCGTACGGCACGGCCGATGTCGTCGACACCGTGCGCGCCCAGGGCGTCACCCTGGACACGCTGCGCGTCGACGGGGGCGCGACGGCGAACGACTGGCTCATGCAGTTCCAGGCCGACGTCT
Source organism: Gemmatimonadaceae bacterium (assembly GCA_046327755.1). Classification (GTDB taxonomy): domain Bacteria; phylum Gemmatimonadota; class Gemmatimonadetes; order Gemmatimonadales; family Gemmatimonadaceae; genus SCN-70-22. The sequence goes on along the minus strand of JAXLXW010000002.1, from coordinate 28,183 downwards.
TGCAGGTGGCGGTCGAGCGACCGGCGATGATCGAGACCACGGCGTTAGGCGCCGCCGGCCTCGCGGGGATCGCGGCGGAAGTGTGGCAGACGCCGGACGAGTTCCTCGCGTCGCGACGCTTCACGCGCTTCGCTCCCGCGGCGGGGAGCGACCAGGTCGCGGCCGCCTACGCCGGCTGGCAGCGCGCGGTGCGCGCCACGTTGGCGTGGGCTAACGATCGCTAGCGGCAGCTGGCGGGCCCGAGCGTCACGCGCAGCACCAGCCCATCGCGCGCCGAGGACCTCTCCCGTGCCCTCGCCCGCGCGCTCGTATCGGGCCCGGCGCCATCACGCGGCGGGGGGACCAGATCGTGATCGCACACGAGCGCCTTGGCGATGCGGCTGGCGCCGGAGTGGCAACAATCGCCATCATGTACGCGTCGCGGAAGTGACAGTGGTGGTGACAGTTTTCCGGTCCATGCCCCGTTTATGACAGACGACGATGATGTCCCGCGGGAGCAGCGCAAGAACGTCCTGCTTCGCATCCTGATCAACGACATGCTCGAGCAGGTGCGTGAGCTCCATCGGAACGCGGGCCCCTGGCCCGATGACGAGCGAGCCAGGGCCGAAGCCGCCCTCGAGCGCATCATGACGCAGGTGCGGCAGGAAGCCGTACGACGCAGCAACGACTAGCGCCGTGCGGCACGGCGTGCGCGCGCCTGCGGTGCGCTCCGGCCGTGCATGCCGGCGCTGCGACCGACGTGCGCGCTGGTGCCGTGACCGCATGCGCCCTGGCGCCGTGATGACACCGTGGCGTTCATAGGCGCCACCGCCAGCTGGATCGCGGCCATCATGGCCGCGTTCGCGTTCGGGGCCGGAGTCGCAGGGACGACGCGAGAGGCACATATCCGGCGATGGGGAGAGCGCGCACTCGCCGCGAGCGCCGTGAGCGCCGCGATTGCCGCGTGTGCCCTCGTCCAGTTGCTCCTGGCGGGCGACCTGTCCGTCACATATGTCGCGCGAACCGTCACCACGAACCTCCCCGCCGGCTACCGCGCGGTGGCGATCTGGCAGCTGCCGGCGGGAAGCGTCCTGCCCACGGCGGCGCTCGCGGCGCTTGCCGGGGGTATCACGGCGTCGCGCGTCCGCGACGCGCTCGCCGTCGCCGCCGTCGGCGCTGTGGTCCTGGCACTCATGGCGACGTCGCTCGCCGCCTCACCGTTCGCCGTGCTCCCCTGGCTTCCCGGGGATGGACTCGGCCTCGATCCGGGGCTGCAGCATCCGCGGTCCGTTGCGTCGCAGCTCGCGCTCGGCGTGGCCGTCGCCGTCTCGGTCGCCGGGACCGCGTGCGCCGCCGCGGGCGCGGGCACCAATGCCGGCTCCGCGGCGCCCTCGACCGCCGATCTTCGCGTCCTGCCGAACGAGGCACTCGAGCGGCTCCTCGCGGCGGCCGTGATCGTCCTCCTGGCCTTCGCGATGTGGAGTGGTGGGCAGGGGCTGTACGCCACCGGGAAGGCGCCGACCTCCTCCGCACTCGCGGCCTTCTCCGGAGTGCTCGTCGCGCCGATGGTCGGCGTTGGGCTTGCCCTACTCAGCGGAGGAGCAGGCACTCCGCGCCTTGCCATCTGGTTGGGGGTCATCGCGCTGCTCGCGCGCGCGCAGTTCGCTGGCGTGCGCGGCGACGCTGGCTCCTGGGCGATTCAGGGGGCAGCCGTCGGCTCGCTCGCCGTCGCGCTCCTCGGCGCGGTTGCGTCGGCCGCGCGCGGGCGACGAGAAGCGCTGTCGTCTCGCGCCGGTGGCATTGATGGAGCGTCCGGTCGCCTGGTCGCCGCTCCCTCGCCCTGGCCGGCGCGCGTCGGTCGCGCGTCGTACCTGCTCGCCCTCGCCTGTGCGGTAATTGCAGCTGTCGGGGAACGGGCAGGCGTGACGATCGAACGGACGGTCGCGAGCGGGGGACGGGTGGAGGTGCCGCGTCGCTTCGGCTCTCCCGTGACGTTCGTGCACCAGGGGATCTCGCAGTTCGAGGACGAGAACGCGCACGTCGCCGCCCTCGCCCTCGAGCCCGTCGTCGATGGTCGCGCGCGTCCCCTCCTCTCGCCGGACCGGCGCGAGTACGTCGACTCTCGCGACGAAATTCTTGCGGCGCCCCTCGCGCGCCCCGCGGTCGCTCGCTTCCTTTTCGAGGAGATTCGCATCGTCGTCGAGGCGTTCGGCGCCAACCAGCGCGCGCGGCTGCGCATCGCGGTGGTTCCCTGTGCCTCGTTGTGGGGGGTGTCCGTGCTGTTCGTGACCGTGGCGCTCCTCGCTCGCCTCGTCACGGTCGGCGGGCGGAAGGCGGTGGCAGTGCCAGCGTCGTCTTCGCTCGACTCCAATGTCACCATGACCTCATGAGCATGCTCGTCGTCGGAATCGTCCTGATGGTCGGCGGACTCGCCTTCGCCGTGTATCCCTTCCTCCGAAAGTCGGCCAACGACGGCGCACCGCAGCCGGTTGACGCGGGGGGGGCGGGGGGCCGGCCGGCGCCACGGGCGGTCGCGACGGGACGCGCGCCGTCGCCGGTGGACGACGCGCTCGCCACCGAACGCGAGGAACTGGCGCTCGACCGTGCCATGGGGAAGCTCTCGGATGAGGACTACACCCGGATGCTCGCGGCCCTCGAGGCGCGCGCACGTCGCGCGGCACGTGCGCCTGGCGGTGGCGTGACCGCGAGCGCAGCGCCCGTTGCAGCTGCGGCCACGTCCGGCCTGCCAGGCGCCGTGGCCTCCGCGCCCGTGACGCCTGCGCCGGTGGCACCCGCACCGCCGGCGTCGCTGGCCGAGGAGGCCGAACGCCTGGTCAGGGCGGAGCGTGCGTCCGTGGTGACCTGCCCGGAGTGCGGGCCGCGCCCCGAGCCCGGGGCGCGCTTCTGCTCATCGTGCGGACGGGCGCTCGGCGGCTGCCCTCGTTGCGGCGCCGAGGTGCGGGAGCCCACGGCGCGATTCTGCGACCAGTGCGGAACGTCGCTGAAAGCCTAACGCTCCAGCGCCTCGAGCCGACGCAGCGCCATGCGCAGCGGCACGAATGTCGCCGCGAGACAGAGGAGCGCCGCGAGGCCGAAGCCGACGATCATCTCCGTGGGGTCCACGGCCTCGGACGCGCCGTACAGGCGCGCACTGAGGTAGCCGTACACCGGTCGCGCCTCGAGGAAGATCACCCCGCCGATCACCAGCACGGCGGTCATCATGAACATCAGCCCGCCGAATGACGTCGGGATCTGCGCCGCATTCTCGGTTTCGAATCGCGGGTAGAGCGTCCCGAATCCCACGGCCAGACCGGCGATGGCGAAGGTCATGAGGGTGATCGAGCCGACCGACACCGCGAACATGAACGGGCTCACCTGCAGCAGGTAGTTGGTGACCGCCACGATCGAGAGGGCGAGGGCGAGCAACGGGACCGTCCCGACCCAGAACTTCGACCAGAGCAGTTCGTGCATCGACAGCGGTGACGAGCGCAGGAGCCACCACGAGCGCCCCTCGAGGCTGACCCCCGGGAAGAGGAAGCGCGCCGCGATCGACGCGAGCACGAAGCCCGCCAGCCCCAGGTTGAGGAAGGGGATCAGGTTCACGATGAAGAAGGTGATCCCGTCGCCCGTGAGCGGGAGGAACTTGATGTTCACAACGTAGACCACCACGAGCACCGCCAGCAGGATCAGCTGCGACCATTGCGTGGTGTCGCGGAAGAAGACGCGCACTTCCTTCAGGATCAACTCGCGCCGGCGCGTCCCCCAGGGCGACAGCATCCGCGACAGGAGGCTCGGCTTCCCGGTGCTCCGCACGGTCTGCTGCGCGCTTTCCTGGGCCTTGGTGAAGCCGACTGGGTAGAGCGCGCGATGCAACAGCGCGCCCAACACGACGAACGCGGCAGCCGTCGACCAGAGCAGGTACAGCGGCAGGAGATCCATCTCCCCGGTGAGGAATCCCATGATCGTGCGCTGCAGCCACTCGCTGGGAAGCATCGGCGACGTCGGGCCGCGCAGCACCGAGATGAACTCCACCAGCGATCGGAAGCCCTCGGGCCTGGCCAGCTTCTCCGGGCGCATCAGGCGGAACAGGACCACGACTCCCGCGCCGGCGATCACCGTGATCACCGAGAGGATGTCGCGCGTGCGCCTGGCGGGGAAGACGTTCACGAGGAGCAGCGTGACTGCGCTGCCGATCACGGACGGCAGGAGAAGGAACGGAATGAAGGCGGCGATCGCCACGAGCGGGAACAGCGGTCCGCCATGGTACGCCACGCCGTACGCCGTCAGCATGGGGATGGCGAGGAGGACGACCATCCAGCTGGAGTGCAGCGTCGTCTCCAACAGCTTCGCGGCGTAGAGCGTGAGCCAGTCGACCGGCGCCGAGACCAGGAGGTCGAGGTCGCGGGCGAGGAAGAACGACGAGAGCGCCGTGATGATGTTGGACAGCAGGAGGATCGAGACGAACGAGAGCAGCAGGATGCCGAGGAGCTTGCCGGCGAGCAGCGCGCCGATTTCCTCGACCCCCTTGAAGTACGCCAGCACGCGATAGAGTGCCCCGAACGCGAACGCCCAGAAGCCGAGCCCGATCAATCCGAGCATGGCGTACCGCGCACCACGCCCCTTCTCGGCGGCCGCGGAGCGGTTGCGCGCCGTTTGCCACTTGGGCGACAGCACGTGCCAGAGCGACACGGAACCAGCAGGCGGCGGGACCTTGAGCCCTCCCGCGGGGGTGTAGCGCGCGGCGTCGACCGGGATCACGCCGTGCGCCCCCGAGAGGCGGCGATGACGCTCGACCAGCCCGGGGTCGGGGCCGGCGGGGAGGGGGGCGAGCGGTTCGTTAGGCATCCAGCACCTCGACCAACCCGCGCGCCGCGTTCTCGCCCGTCAGGCGCAGGAAGATCTCCTCCAGCCCTTCGTCGCCGCGCGCCGCGTTCCGCCGCAGGTCGTCCATCGTCCCGCAGGCGCGGATCTTCCCCTTCTGGATGATCCCGATGCGGTCGCACATGGTCTGCGCCACCTCGAGGGTGTGCGTCGACATCATGATCGTGTGGCCGCGGCGCGTGTATTCGCGGAACAGGTCCTTGAGCGTCTTCGCCGCCTTGGGGTCGAGCCCCACCATCGGCTCATCGACCACGATCACGTCGGGGCGGTGCACGAAGGCGCTGGAGATGATCAGCTTCTGGCGCATCCCGTGCGAGTACGACTCCACCAGTTCATCGCGCCAGTCCTCCAGGTCGAACAAGGCGAGCAGTTCGCGCGCGCGATGCTCGACGCTCGCTCCCTCCTCTCGATACAGGCCGGCGACGAAGCGCAGGAACTCCATCCCCGTGAGCTTCTCGTAGATGAACGGGCGATCGGGGATGAAGCCGAGCTTCGCCTTCGCCGCCATGGGATCGGTGCCCAGGTCGAGCCCGGCGATGCGCACCGTTCCCGCCGTGGGACGCAGGATGCCGGCGATCATGCGCAGGGTGGTGGTCTTCCCGGCGCCGTTCGGACCGAGGAAGCCGAACAGCTCCCCCTTGGGGACGAAGAGGTCGATCGCGTCGACCGCGGTGAACGAGCCGTACTTCTTGGTGAGCGCGCTGATTCCGATCATCGAGGGGAGGCGCCTGGCGCCTGACGAGACTTGGAGGGAGCCGTGGCGTTGGCGCGGTGCGCCGAGCCGTCGCCGGCCTGCGGCCCAACGACCGAGAGATCGAGCCGACCGATGACGCGGGCCAGTTCGGCCTGCGCGGCGAGGCCGCCGGTGAGGAGGCGCAGGTGCGTGGCGTCCGTCGGGAACTGCCCCAGCGTGGGATCCACGCCAACCCAGCGCTGCAGCATCACCTCGGCCCACGCGTGGTAGTAGAACTTCCCGTCGATGGCGACGACCCCGCTGACCGTGCGCGCGGGGAGCCCCGCGGCCCGGGCGAGGGCCACGAAGAGCTGCGCGTGCTCGTTGCAGTCGCCGCGGCGCGAGCGCAGGGTGGCCACCGCGCTTGGCGGCGTGACCGAGGGTTCCTTCGCCAGCGAGTCGTGGACCCAGGTCATCAGGCGTTGGGCGACCACGTCGGTCATCGACTCGCGCATGCGCAGCCGCCTGGCCAGCGCCACGATCGCCGGATGCTCGACTTCGAGCAGCGGCTCGGTGCGCAGCTCGCGGGCGTAGCGCGACCGGATCGACTCGTCAGGCGGGAGCGAGAACGAGGGGCGAAGCACGAGCGCGCCGTCGCGCACGATCGTGACCGTGTCGCCCGCGACCTTCTGCGCCCCACCGTCGATGGACAGGCGCGCGAGGTCCACCCCGCGGATGCGCAAGCGGAGCGTATCGCGCGCCGACCACGCGCCCAGCGCACCGGCCGATATCGCGCTCGTGCTCCAGAGATCCTCGTCAGGCGCGGCGGTGCCGCTGCGCTTCGCGCGCAGGGGACTCGCGGTCCGCCAATTCTCGAACGCCACTTCGTACGCCGTCCGGCGCATCGACAGCCCCGCCGGGGCGCGCACGGTGATCATGCGGCCCAGTTCGTCCACCCACGTGTCGAAGGCGGCGCCGTCCGTCGACGTCACATGGAAGCCGCGCACCGTGTCCGCGTGCGCGCCGAGCCAGCGTCGCGAGTTGGGGTCGAAGGCGGCGCTGTCCACGAGGACGAAGAGCGATTCCGCCCGGATGGTGACCGGGAGCGCGCGCGTCGCCATCGTGGTCGGGTCGAAGGTCTCGATCGTGTACGCGCGCCCGACCTTGGGAGGCTGGCCTAACGCGACGGCGAGCGGAACGAGCGTGGGGAGGAGGAGCGGGGCGGTGAGGCGCACACGATTGGTGTCGGCGGCCGCTCCCGGCACCTGCACGACGTACTCGAGCAGCGAGTCACCCACGGTGCGTCCCGTGGCGCGGACCGCCTGCGAGTCCGCCCCGAACGTGATGGCGAATTCGCGCAGCGCGAGCCCACGCGACAGCTTCACCACCGATTGCGCGGTCACGCGCTGCAGCGTCCCGCCGAGCGCCAGGTCGCCGACGAGATAGTCCGTCACCTGCAACCCGCCAGGGATCGTGTCGATCGTGTTGGATGCGAAGCCGACGTGCTTTCCTGCGTGCTCCACCGCGAAGTACGTCGCGCCAGGGGCGATGCGCGACGCGGCTTCGGCGAGCTTCTCGCGCGGCGAGCGCGACGACTCGCGCTGCACGAACGCGGCAATGCCGGCTCCCCACGCCGCGAGCACCCCGATGGCCAGCAGCCCGCGACCGTTCACCGCCCCCTCCGGACGCGGTCGACCGCCGCGCGGAAGGCGTCGAGTTCGAGGTCGTTCTCCACGATGATGGTGATCCCCTCGGGAGCCTTCCGAGACTCGACCTGCGCGCGGATCGCGGCCACCATCGTCTGCGCCGCATCCTCCACGTCGAGGTTTCCCGCGCCAAGCCCGAACGGCGCGATGGCCAGGTGCGCGATGCCGAAGTCGTGCGCACGCTGCAGTGCGCTCGTCGTCGCGCGACGCACGCCATCGCGCGAGACGCGCTCGGTCTCGGTCGACACCACCGCGTGGATCATCAGGTCGGCCTGCACCGCCCCCGCCGGCGTGACCACCGCCGAGCCCACGGCCAGCGGTTCGTGGACGTGCAGCTGACGGAGTAATCCGTCGCCCGCCGCCTGCTCGAGGCGGCGGATCACGGGCGTCATCGCCCGCAACTCGGCGTTGACCGGGCGGGCAACGGCGTCGGCGGCCACGAAGGCCAGGTCATCGATGGCGACGGCGATCTGCATGCGGTGTGGGAAGCGGGACGCTCGGCGCTACTGCAGCAGCGCCATCGACGTCTCGTCGTTGATCCAGGTGACGTACTTCTCCAGCCCCCACTGCACCTCGAGCGCGAGCAGCTCGGGGACCTTGTACGGGTGCAACTCGGCGAACGCCTTCTCGATCGCGTGCAGCACGGCCGAACGGGTCTTCATGAGGATCACCGTCTCCTGCTCGTCGGCGATCTTCCCCTCCCAGCGGTAGAGCGAGCGCGACCCGGGAAGGAGGGTGCCGCAGGCGATGAGGCGGCGCTCCAGCAGGGCGCGAACGAGCGACGCCCCTTCCTCGGGCGAGGCGACGGTGGTGAGGACGACAACGGCGTCGGTGTGCGGCATGAGTTCGGGTGGTGCGGGAGCTCGCGGGACGGAGAGCGGCGCCCCCCGTTAGGGACAGCGGAGAGCTAGCCAACGTCACGCGAACTCCGCCAGTTGAGCCAGCGTTCTGGACGGTGAATCGGGGTTCGCCCCGGCCAGCTTGCTCTCGCGTCGCTCTTCGGCCTATCTTCGGGACCTATGGCCCCTTCCTCGGCATCGACTCGCGGTTCCGCCGCTCGTGACGGCGCACGCTCCAGCACCCGCGCGACCGGCGCCTCCGGCGCCTCCGGCGATTCGCACGAAGCGCTGATCGTCCGCGGCGCCCGCGAGCACAATCTCCAGAACGTCGACGTCACCATTCCGCGCGACAAGCTCACGGTCATCACCGGGCTCTCGGGGTCGGGCAAGTCATCGCTTGCGTTCGACACGATCTACGCCGAGGGGCAGCGGCGATACGTCGAATCGCTGTCGGCGTACGCACGCCAATTCCTCGGGCTGATGGAGAAGCCCGACGTCGACACCATCGAGGGGCTCTCGCCGGCCATCTCGATCGAGCAGAAGACCGCCGGGCACAACCCGCGCTCGACGGTCGGCACCGTCACCGAGATCTACGACTACCTGCGCCTGCTCTACGCGCGGGCGGGAACGCCGCACTGCCCCAACTGCGGGCGCGCCGTGCAGCGCCAGACCGCCGGGCAGATCACCGACGCGATTCTCGCCTGGCCCGAGGGGACGCGCCTCGAGATCCTCGCGCCGCTCGTGCGCGGGCGCAAAGGCGAGTTCCGCGAACTCTTCGAGGCGGCGCGCAAGCAGGGCTTCATCCGCGCCGTGGTCGACGGTGAGCTGATCGAGCTCGCCTCGCCCCCCAAGCTCAATCGTCGGCAGAATCACGATGTCTCGATCGCCGTTGACCGACTCGTCGTCCGCGCCGACGATCGCGGGCGCCTCACCGATTCGGTGGAAACGGCGCTCAAGCTCGCCGAAGGGCTGGTCGAGGTCGTGCGCCACGGGAGCGAGAAGAGCAGCCATCTCTTCTCCGAACGGTACGGGTGTCCCGACTGCGGGATCTCCATGCCCGAGATGGAGCCGCGCCACTTCTCCTTCAACTCTCCGTTCGGCGCCTGCCAGGCATGCGGCGGTTTGGGGACGCGCCGCGAGGTGAGCGAGGAGCTCATCGTCGGCGAGCCGTCGCTGACGATCCTCGAGGGGGTCATCCTCCCCTGGGGCGAACCCGATGGCTACCTGCGCCGCGTCATTCTCCCCGGGCTCGCCAAGTCGCTCGGATTCGAGCTGAGCACCCCGTGGGCCAGGCTCCCCGAGAAGGTCAGGCGCACCCTCCTGCACGGGAGCACGAACGGGAAGCTAGTTGCGGCTGACGAGGCGGAGGACGAGGGACCAGGGAAGCGCGCCGCGGCCAAGACATCCGCCAAGCGAACACCCGTCTCCCGCGCCCCGTCTCCCATCCAGTGGGAAGGGATCATCGCCAACATCTCCCGCCGCTACCAGGAGACCGACTCGGAGACCATTCGCCAGGAACTCGACGGCTTCATGGTGATCCGTCCCTGCGCCACGTGCGGCGGGCGACGGCTCAAGCCGGAGTCGCTGGCGGTGACGGTCGATGGGCGCAACCTGGGGGAGGTGGTGGACTTCTCGATCGGCGAGGCACGCCGCTTCTTCGAAGAGATTCCCGTCAGGAACAACGGGCGTCCCGGGCTCGACCCGGAGATCGCCGGCCCGATCCTCAAGGAGGTGCGCGAACGCCTGCGCTTCCTCGACGACGTGGGGCTCGACTACCTCACGCTAGGCCGGTCGGCGGAATCGCTGTCGGGCGGAGAGGCGCAGCGCATCCGACTCGCCACGCAGATCGGCTCACGCCTGGTGGGCGTCCTCTACATCCTCGACGAACCGTCGATCGGGTTGCACCAGCGCGACAACGAACGCCTGCTGGGGACGCTCAAGCAGCTGCGCGACCTGGGCAACACCGTCATCGTCGTCGAGCACGACGAAGACACGATCCGCGAGGCCGACTACGTCATCGACCTCGGGCCCGGCGCCGGGAAGCACGGCGGGCGCGTGGTTGCGGCCGGAACGGTCGACGATGTCACCAGGGTCGCCGAGTCGCTCACCGGTCGGTATCTCAAGGACGAGCTGCGCATCGAGATCCCGAAGGCGCGGCGCCCCGCCGACCCGGCGCGCAGCATCCGCGTGGTGGGGGCAAAGGAGCACAACCTGCGCGACCTCACGGTCGACTTCCCGTTAGGCACCTTCATCGCCGTCACCGGCGTGTCGGGATCGGGGAAGTCGACCCTGGTCGAGGACATCCTGCATCGCTCGCTGGCGCGCCACTTCTACCGGGCGCGCGTCATCGCCGGCGAGCACTCGCGCATCACGGGGCTGGAGCACATCGACAAGGTCATCGACATCGACCAGTCCCCCATCGGCCGCACCCCGCGCTCCAATCCGGCGACGTACACCGGCGTCTTCACCCCGGTGCGCGAACTGTTCGCCGAGATGCCCGAGGCGAAGATCCGCGGCTACGGGCCGGGGCGCTTCTCCTTCAACGTGAAGGGCGGGCGCTGCGAAGCGTGCCAGGGCGACGGGCTCGTGAAGATCGAGATGCACTTCCTTCCCGACGTCTACGTCCCGTGCGACGTGTGCAAGGGGAAGCGCTACAATCGCGAGACGCTCGAAGTCCGCTTCCGCGGCCTCAACATCGCCGAGGTGCTGGATCTCACCGTCGAGGATTCGCTCGCCTTCTTCGAGAACCAGCCGCGCATCCACCAGAAGCTGCAAACGCTCAACGACGTCGGGCTCGGCTACATCCACCTGGGGCAGAGTGCGACCACGCTGTCCGGTGGTGAAGCACAGCGCGTGAAGCTCGCCACCGAGCTGTCCAAGCGCGACACCGGACGCACGCTCTATATCCTCGACGAACCGACGACGGGGCTCCACTTCGAGGACGTGCGCCTCCTGCTCGACGTGCTCCATCGCCTGGTCGATCGTGGCAACACCGTCCTCGTCATCGAGCACAACCTCGACGTCATCAAGACCGCCGACTGGATCGTCGACCTGGGCCCCGAGGGCGGGAACAAGGGAGGGACGATCGTTGCAGCTGGCACGCCGGAGCAGGTGGTGAAGGTCAAGGAGAGTTACACGGGGCAGTTCCTCAAGAAGGTGCTGAAGGGACGTTAGGCGCCGGTGACGCGGGCGGCGGGCGTACGATCGTCAGCGTCGCGTCCCGCAGGTCGTCCGGCGGATGCGGGGCGTCGAGCAGCGGCTGCGGCACGTCGAGGAGGTACCGCTGGAAGAACGCCAGCAGGTATCGAGACATGATGCGTTCGACGCTCGCGCCGTCAGTCGTCCCGATGAGTGCAAGGTTCGGGCGGGCAATCCAGCGAAAGAAGGGCATCGCAATCGCCAGGTCGGCGAAGCTCCCGTGCGTCGTCCCGCGCACTTCGACGTTGAGCAGGTCGGCCGAGGCACCGTAGTACACGGGGAACTCCCCGTTCCCGTCGTGCGAGAGGAACAGGAAGGGGACCTGGAGCGGATGATCGAGGATGTGGCCGAACTGCCACCCATCGATGTTCACCCCTGCCTTGCAGCGTCGATCGCGCATGCAGGTGACCCCTGCGGTGGAGCCGCCGAACGACATCCCGGCCACACCGAGCCGGTCGAGATCGAGGCGCCCGGCGAATCGCTCCCGAAGGCCCGCGGTCTCTCGGTCGCTCCCTGAGTCGATCGCCGCGTCGGTCGCCGCGTCGATCGCCGCAAGGCGGTCCAGTACGAAACGCGTGTCGTCATACCAGACGTCGATGCTCGGCATCACGTAGACCCCCACCTGCTGCCAGTACGCCTCCACGTGCCGCCACGTCGCGCGGGTGCTGTCCGGGTCCGTCAGCGAGTCGAGCTTCGCGGTGAGGCGCGCGACCTCCCGCTGGGCCTCCGGCGAGGGTTGCGGCTGACGGGAGCGGCTGTTGTCGAGCACGACGTGCCCATCGGGAAAGGTCAGGCGGGAGGCGTCGTACGTGTGCCCGATGCTCACCACGACGAAGCCGTGGCTCGCCAGTTCCTCCATCTGCACGACGTTCTGCCACGGCGTCGAGTTGAAGCCGTGCGAGAAGATGATGACCGGCCAGCGGTCCTTCGCGCGCGCCATCCGCGCTTCGCTCGTCGCGTGCGAATGCACCAGCGAGAGGTGCGAGAACATGAAGGCCGGAAGGCCGACCGCGGCCTCGGCGTCCGTGCCCTTGGGCCAGAAGGGAGCGCGCGGCGCGTTTTCCGGCACGTCCGCGGGATACCAAACGGCGACCAGCAGCTCGCGCGGCGTCCGTGCCGTCGGGGCAAAGGGGTCGTCGCGACTCCGATCGACGAGGGCCAGACGCGTCGTGCCGACGCCGTAGGGACCGCTCGGCGCCGGATACTCGAAGATCGGAAATCCGACGGCCAGTACGGTGCTCATCGCCGCGAGCGCGAGCGCGCAGGCGACGCCGAGGGTGCGCGCCAAGCCGCGCCCGCGCCTGCGCTCGATCGCCGGAGGGGCACCCCTCGCGGCGAGCCCCGACAGGAGCAGCGTCAATCCGTAGACGGGTACCAACGGCCAGCGCCCCTTCTCGACCATGAGGTGCACGCCGAGGATTGCGAGGGCGAGCCAGGGCAGGCGGTTGATCCATCGCGGACGCGTCGCTGCCGGGAGGAGCCGCGTGAGGATCGCGATCGCGAGGAGGCCCACGAGGGCCGTTTCGAGCGGGCGCATGTGGCAGAGTCTCGGAGCTCGCTACGCCGCCACGACGGCAGCGATGGGAAAGTCGTGCTCCGCACCAAGGGCCAGAAGCTCGGCCACCGTACGCTCGCGAAGACACGCGGCAATCGCCGCGCGCTCCGCTCGATCGACGCGGAGTGCAGCAACGAATCGTTGGAGAAAGTGGGGCTCGAGCGCCGCGACCGCGACGATTCCGTCGCTGGCATGGTAGAAGGCATAACCCGGATGCCCCCCACCCAGCACGCCGCCCGCGCGCGTCAGCCCGTGCGCCAGCGGCGCCGCCAGGGCGCGCGCTGCCTCCGCGAGCGAGACCTCGTACCAGCCTCCGACTCCCGTTCGGTCGCGGCGGATGATGAGTGCGAGCGCGGCGGAGACCGCCTCTTCCGCCGCGGCGAGGTCGGAGAACAACGAACGGGGGAGTGCCGCGCCATCGAGCACGCCGGCTTCCGTGAGGTACGTGAGGTCGTGCCCGGGGCGTTCGCTGTCTGGAGAAGGGTGCCCGATGATCGAGACGACACAGAGGCGCGGGCGCCTCGAGAGCAACGCCTCGCGGTGCAGTCCCATGCGAGGCAGTGCCGAGGGACGATTGGAGACGATGAGGATGTCCGCGTCGGCGAGCAGCTCGTCGAGGGCACTCCGCCCCACATCGGTGCGGAGGTCGAGGGTGATCACACGTTGACGTGCGGTGAGTGCTCGATACCAGTCGGGGGCGCTCCCCTGAAGGAAGTCGCCACTGGGAGGTTCGATCTTCACGACGTCGGCTCCCATGCTGGCCAGGCGCGCCGCCGCGACCGGCCCTGGAACGTTGATGGCGAGCGAGACGACGCGGAGGCCTTCGAGCGGAGGAACGAGGGACACGGCGTGTGATCCGGAGGTGTTGGGGGGAGAAGCTGCCGCCGCGATCGGTGGATCGCTACGCTGGCATCAGCGGCGCCCGCCAGTGAGATTCTCGTCTCGCTCCAGCTCCGCCGGCGCGATTCCCGCGCCGGACGGATCGCCGTCTCGACGGCTGCCGCCTCCCCTCGTCCTCCGTGGTCTCACTCCTCGACATCATCGGCCCCGTCATGGTGGGCCCCAGCTCCAGCCACACCGCGGGCGCCTGCCGACTCGGGCTCCTGGCGCGCGGGCTCGTGGGCGGGACGCCGCAGACCGCGCTCGTCGAACTCCACGGCTCCTTTGCCCGCACCGGCGAGGGACACGGGACCGACAAGGCGATCGTCGGTGGCTTGATGGGATTTCGTCCGGACGACGAACGCCTCCGCGACGCGCTCGACATCATGGAGCGCGAGGGGCTCGCCTACACCTTCGAGAAGACGAAGCTCGGCGAGGAAGGGGAGACGCATCCCAACACGGTGCGCATCACGCTCGAGCGCAGCGACCGACGGGCCGTCATGGTGGGGTCGTCGTTAGGTGCGGGGCGCATCCTCGTCTCGGAGATCGACGGCTTCCCGGTGGAGGTGCACGGGAACTATCACACCATCGTCCTCGTCGCCGAGGACATCAAGGGATCGATCGCCCGCATCGCCGGCCTCCTCGCCGACGACGGCGTCAACATCGCCACCTTGCGCCTGACGAGAAAGGAACGCGGCGGCGACGCCTTCATGGTCATCGAGGTCGACGAGGAACCCGGCCCCGAAGTCCGCGACCACATCCGCACCCTTCCGTGGGTCAAGTGGGCCTACCGCCTCGACAAGGTCGGCGCGTGATGCCGTCGCTCTTCTTCTCGTCTTCTCGCCTTCTCGTCCTCTGATGTATAAGTCCCTCGCCGACGCCATCCGCGACGCCGAGCAACAGGGCACTACCCTTGCCCGCGTCGCCCTCGCCATTGAGGCGCGCGATCAGGGGCGCACCGTCGCCGACATTCGCGAGGCGCTCTCCCGTGCACTGGCCGTCATGCGCGGTGCCGTGTCGCAGGGACTCACCGGGGACCTGCGTTCTGCCTCCGGACTCGTGGGCGGCGACGCGGCCAAGTTGCGCGAAGGCCCGGCCGGCCCGCTCGCCGGCACCCCGTTCCGCGACGTCCTCGCCCGCGCGCTCGCCGTTCAGGAAGTCAACGCGGCGATGGGCGTCATCGTCGCCGCCCCGACCGCCGGCGGTGCTGGCGTCCTCCCCGCGGTCCTCCTCGGTCTCGCCGAAGCGAAGCAGATCGGCGACGACGCCCTGATCGATGCGCTGGCCACCGCCGGACTTATTGGGGCGATCGTCGCCGAGCGCGCCTCGCTCTCCGGCGCCGAAGGGGGATGCCAGGCCGAGACCGGAGCGGCCGCCGGGATGGCGGCGGGGGCCGCCACCGAGATGCTCGGCGGGACGCCCGCGCAGGCGGGGCACGCCGTCGCGCTTGCCCAGCAAGGGACCCTTGGATTGGTGTGTGATCCGCTGGGCGGACTCGTCGAACTCCCCTGCGTCTTCCGCAACGCGACGGGCGCCGCGATCGCACTCGCCGCCATCGAGATGGCACTCGCGGGAATCACCTTCGCCATCCCGGCGGACGAAGTCATCGACACGATGGGCGAGATCGGCCGGAGCATGGACGTCCGCTACCGCGAAACGGCCGGGGGCGGGCTCGCCGCCACGCCCACCGGTCGGCGCCTCGCGCGCGAACGCCTGGTGCAGATCAAGCGCGCAGACGCGTGAGTCGCCCTCACGCCTTGGACCATCGGTAGCGCCGCGGCGCGGACTCGCGCCACCCTCCTCGACCCACGATCGCCGATGCGCACCCTCTTTCGAATCGCCGTCACGCTCCTCAAGTGGGGGGCGATCTGTCTCGTGCTTTGCCTCGTTGGAGTTGCGGTGTACGCGCGCGTGCTGCACCGGCGCGACGAGGCACGATGGAAGGCGCCGGGGCGCCTGGTGGAGGTGGAACCCGGGCGCACCATGCACCTGTACTGCACAGGGTCGGGGACGCCGACCGTCGTCCTCGAGGCAGGGCTCGGCGACTTCGGCCTCTCATCGTGGAGGTTCGTGCAGCCGCAACTGTCCGCGCTCTCCCGCACGTGCTCCTACGATCGTGCGGGAACCGGGTGGAGCGACCCGCCGCGCGTCTCGCCGATGCCGACCGCGATGGTCAACGACCTGCACACGCTGCTCGCGAAGTCCGGCGAGCCGGGGCCGTACGTGATCGTCGGGCACTCGCTGGGCGGGCCGCTGGCGCGCCACTACGCCGTGCACTACCCCGCCGAGGTGCTGGGGCTCGTCCTCGTCGACGGATCGCACGAGGATCAGATCACGCGCATGAAGGGGATGCCAGCGTGGGCGGACTGGATCATCAAGATCATTCCTGCCCTCCACTACTCCGGCATCGACCGCGTTGCGCAGACGGCCACCGCCGACACGCTCGACGCCGTGTCGGTCGCGCGCGAAACCACCGACAACGCGATGCATAACACCGCGCAGATCGGGGCGATGCTCCCCCAGTGGTTTGCCGAGGTCGGGCGTGATGCCAAGCCGTTCGGCGACCTCCCCATCACGGCGCTCACCGCGGGCAAGATGTCCGTCCCCGGCGTCACTCCCGAGGTGGCCAAGTCGCTGCACGACGAGTGGGTCGCGATGCACAAGGAGATTGTGGCGCGTACCTCGCGCGGGCGCTGGATCCTCGCGGAGCAGAGCACGCATTACATCCAGAAGGATCAGCCCGATCTCGTGATCCAGGCGGTTCGCGACATGCTGGATACGGTGCGCGCCACGCCCGTGGCGGCCGGAGCAGCCGTCGCGGCGGCCGCTGCAGCTGGCGCGCCTCGGCGGTAGCCGGCGAGCCACGCGGTCGGCGTCAGGCGGCGCATCCCTGAGCGCGGCCGACTCCGGCTCGGGCACCGGCGCGCTGTATCCCGACGTCACGATCGCCTGTATCTTGCGGTCAACCGCCCCCAGGCAGGCGCCTCGCGAGAATGCGTCGCGTGCGCGGGAAACCAACGGGCGACGTCAGCCGTAGGAAGCAGAGGCCCTTCGACACAGGTACCTCATGGTAACGAAAGAAGACCTCGAGTCCTTCCTGGACCGCCTCTCGAAAGAGGGCGCCTCGTACTTCGAAGCGGGCGAGAACACCTGGCTCGTGCAGCCGGGTGGCGCACTCGACCTCGACGTGGTGGTGCACTACAACCCCCCCGTCATCGTGTTGCGCATGAAGGTCATGAACGTCCCGCAGAAGAACGGAAAGGGAGCGGAACTCAATCGCCGCCTGCTGGAACTGAACGCCACGGACCTGGTGCACGGGTCGTACGGCATCAGCGATGGATCCATCGTGCTCACCGAGGCCCTCGAGATCTCGCACCTCGATTACGAGGAATTCCTCGCCAGTTACGAAAGCATGACCCTTGCCCTCGCCACCCACCTGCGCGAGCTCACGACGTACCGCGAGGACGCATAGCCCATGGGCATCTTCGATCGACTCGCCTCACTCATCAAGTCGAACGTCAATGATCTGATCTCCTCCGCGGAAAACCCGGAGAAGATGCTGAACCAGATCATCGTCGACATGCGCGACCAGCTGGTGAAGGCCAAGCAGCAGGTGGCTGCCGCCATCGCCGACGAGAAGCGGCTGCGCGACCAGTTCGAGGCGGAATACAAGCAGTCGCAGGACTGGGAGCAGAAGGCGATGCTCGCCATCAAGGAAGGGCGTGACGACCTGGCCAAGCAGGCCCTCGTCAGGCAGGGCGAGCACTACGCACACGCACAGCAGCTCGAGACGACGTGGCAGGCGCACCAACTCGAGACCGAGAAGCTCAAGAACGCGCTGCGCGACCTCAACGACAAGATCGAGGAGGCCAAGCGCAAGAAGAACCTCCTGCTCGCCCGCCAGCGGCGCGCGCAGGCGCAGAAGCGCATCTCGGAGACGATGTCCGGCCTGTCGGAGAAGTCGGCCTTCGAGGCGTTCGCGCGGATGGAAGAGAAGATCGAGCAGAACGAGCGCATGATCAAAGCCTCGTCCGAGATCGACGAGGAGTTCTCGGGCGATCGCCTGCAGCGCGACTTCAAGCTCCTCGAGAAGTCATCGACCTCGATCGGTGCCGACGCGCAGCTCCTCGCGCTCAAGCAGAAGATGGGGCTCCTCCCGTCGCCTGCGCCGGCGGAGAAGCGCCAGCTCGGCGCCGGCTCGGCTGGGGGGAACGTTCCGGCCGAGGAGACCGTGCACGCCGAGATCGAGGAAGCTGACGGCAAGCAGAACGGGTGACGGGGCACACGTCTCCCCCCTTCAAGGTCGCGCCCGTCCTCGCATCGACGGTCGCGACCGTTCTGTTGTTGGGGCTCCTGTTCAAGGCGGCGGACATCTTCCTCCTCCTGTTCGTCGCCGTCATCTTCTCGCTCTTCCTGGGCGCGGTGCGCGATGCGCTCGTCCACCGGTTGCACCTGCCGGGCGGCATCGCCTTCACCATCGCCGTCGTCGGGACGCTCGCCGCTATCGCCGGTTTGGTGACGCTCCTCGTCCCCCCGGTCGTCGAGCAGACGCAGCAGCTCGTCGGCAACCTCCCCAAGTACGTCAGCGCGTGGCAAGGGTGGCTCCAGCGCATCCTCCTGCGCTATCCGCGACTGCAGGAGCTGTGGAGCGCCGAGTCGGGGAAGATGGTCGGCGGCGTCGTGGCCCAGGCCGAGGGCGCGGTGAGCGAGATCCTGCCGCAGGTGGTCGGCCTCGGGCACGCGGTCGTCAACATCGTCTCGATCCTCGTCATGGGGATCTTCCTCGCGTTGCACCCGGGAACGTACCGCGAGTGGCTCATCGCGCTCTTCCCGCCGGCGCGCCGCGACCTCGTGCGCGACGTGCTGCGCGACATCGGGGGGACGCTGCGTGCCTGGATCGTCGGGCAGCTGCTGGCGATGACGGTGCTCGCCATCCTCACCGCGATCGGGCTCTACGCGCTCGACGTGCCGTACTGGCTCACCTTCGGCGTCTTCACCGGTGCCGTGGCCATCATCCCATTCTTCGGCACCCTCGTGTCGTCGACGCTTCCCGCGCTCTTCGTTCTCGGCGGCGACGGCGTCTTCGGCGTCAGCCCCGGGACCCACGCACTGCTCGTGATGGTCCTCGGCTTCGTGATCCACATCATCGAGGCCAACTTCGTCGTGCCGCTCATCACCGCGAAGCAGGTCGAGATCCCGCCGGTGCTGAGCATCATGGCGGTCCTCGTCGTCGGGCGGCTGCTCGGTGCCGCCGGCCTCCCCGTGGCCGTGCCGCTGCTCGCGGTGGTGATTGTCGTCGTGCGCCGTGTCCTGATCAACCGCATCTACGACGGACAGGGGACGCAGCGCGCTGGCAAGGAGCGCGTCCTCGTGCTGCGCGTTCCGGCGCCTGACGGCGGTGTCCTCGTCGCCGCCGACCCGCCGCTCGACGTCCTGCGCCTGAGCGACACGCGACGCCCGGCTTAGCGTCGCGTTCGCTCCCAATCCGTCGTACCCTCGCGCCCCGCGAATCCCCGCGGGGCGCTGTCGTTTCCCTGGACGCCGATCGTTGGGACGTCGCGCTCGCTCCCCATTGCGCCCGCCACCATCGCGCGGTTTGATAGTGCGCGCCACGCCGACCTGTCGTCGTTCCGCTCGTCGTCTCGACTACTCGACTCCTCGTCCTCTCCCATGATCCTCGAGCCAGACTTCGAGTCACTCCCACTCGAGTCGATGCGCGAATTGCAGGGCGCTCGCTTGCGTGCCCTGGTGGCGTATGTCGCCGAACGTGTTCCGATGTATCGCGACCGACTCGCCGCCGCGGGCGTTGCGGCTGCCGACATCCGGTCGATCGACGACATCGCGCGCCTCCCGATCACGCGAAAGGACGACCTGCGTGACCACTACCCGTTTGGCCTGCTCGCGGTCCCGCGGCAACAGGTGATGCGCGTGCATGCCTCGTCGGGGACGACGGGGAAGGCGACGGTCGTGGCCTACACCGCGAACGACGTCGACCTCTTCGCCCGGGTCTGCGCCCGGTCGTTGGCGATGGCTGGGGCGGCGCCCGGGATGATGCTGCATAACGCCTATGGCTACGGGCTCTTCACGGGTGGACTCGGCATCCACTACGGCGGCGAACGGCTGGGACTCACCGTCGTTCCCGTCAGCGGCGGGATGACCGAACGGCAACTCACCCTCATCACCGACTTCCGCCCCGACGTCATTACCTGCACCCCGAGCTACGCCCTCACGCTGGCGTCGGAGTTCCGGCGCCGCGGCGTCGACCCGGCCGACATCTCGCTCAAGTATGCCGTGCTCGGCGCCGAGCCCTGGACCGACGGGATGCGTGTCCAGATTGACGAGGCGTTAGGCGTGCGCAGCACCAACATCTACGGCCTCTCCGAGATCATCGGCCCCGGTGTCTCCAACGAGTGCGTCGAGGGGCGCGACGGGTCGCACGTGATGGAGGACCATTTCTTCCCCGAGATCCTCGACCCGGCCACCGGGGCGCCCGTCCCCGACGGCGAGGAAGGGGTCCTCGTGATCACGACGCTGACCAAGGAGGCGATGCCGCTCCTGCGCTACTGGACGGGCGACATCACCAGCCTGGTGCGCGGGCGGTGCAGCTGCGGGCGCACGCTGGTGCGCATGCGGCTCATCAAGGGGCGCACCGACGACATGCTCATCATTCGCGGGGTCAACGTCTATCCCAGCCAGGTCGAGTCGGTGTTGGCTCGCGTGAGCGAACTGTCGCCTCACTACCGCATCGTGGTGACGCGGGAGGGGACGCTGGATGAGCTTGCGGTTGATGCCGAAGTGTCGGAATCCTACTTCCGTGACGTCGGACGCGACTTCCTGTCGGACGAGGTCGTGGAGGCGGACCATCGGCTGCGAGCCCTTCGCCAGCGGGTCGCTGCGCTCCTGCGCGACGTGATCGGTGTCGGAATGCAGGTCACACTCGTCCCTCCTGGGGAGGCGCCGAGGTCGGAAGGAGGGAAGTTGAATCGGGTCGTCGATCGACGCCCGCGGTGAGCCTCCTCTCATGGGTCTCGCGCTCCGCGGTTTCTGGCTCCATGTAGCACTCCTCTTGCAGATCGGGCCCGCGGAAGCACTCCCGACCTGCCGGCGGCGAGCGCATCGGACGCGAGGTACGCGCGACCGGAGCCAGCAGGCCACCTTGTCCCGACTCGATGTCTTTCGTAACGGTCATCCTTCCCGCCTTCAACGTGGCGGAGCACCTGCGCACCTGTCTTGTGGCGCTGACGAGGCAGATGCCGCCGGGAAGGGAGGTCGAGGTCATCGTGGTGGACAACAACTCCACGGATGACACTGTGGCGATCGCCCGGGATTTCCCGTCGGTGCGACTGCTTCACGAACCCAAGCAGGGGTCGTACGCCGCGCGCAACCTGGGGGTGCGGGAGTCGACCGGCGAGTTCGTCGTCTTCCTCGATCCCGATTGCGCCCCGCGGGAAGGGTGGCTCGACGCCGCGCTGCGTGGGCTCGAGGACTCCGGCGCGGCCATCGTGCTGGGGCGCCGCCACTATGGCCCGTCGCGGGCGCTCTCGCTCCTGTCGCTGTACGAGGACGAGAAGATCCAGTGGATCCTGCGACGCGGGGGGGCGGATCAGGTGTACGGCTACACCAACAACATGGCGGTCCGGCGCTCGGTGCTGGAGGCACATGGACCGTTTCCCGAACGAATGCGCGGTGGCGATACCATGTTCGTGCAGCGGGTGGTGGCGGCACGCGGCATCGGGGCCGTCGCCTTCGAGGGGGCGATGGGGGTGGACCATCTCGAGGTGACGACGCTGGGGGACTACTACCACAAGCGGACGATCTACGGCGCCAGCAATGAGCGGCTCTCGCATGAGGTCCCGTTTCGCCCGCTGACGGGGGAGCAGCGGTTCGCCGTCCTCCGGTCGCTCCTGACGCGCGGCCGGGTCACGCCGCTCGGCGCCCTCGTCCTGCTGGTGCTGCTCGTACCCGGCGCGATCGCCTACGACTGGGCGCGCCAAGGGGCGCGATGACGGGGCCGATTCCGCCGGCACCGCCATCGGTGCAGGTCGGCGAGGAGTTGACGGTCTTCGATGCCACCCCGGTCCTTCGACACCCGGGGCAGTTCCTGGCAGACACCCGGCGAGATCTCCGCGTGACGATGGACCTCGCGCCCCAGATGGCGCGACGGCAGATCGTGGCGCGCTACCGGCGATCGGTCCTCGGTTATCTCTGGCTCCTCCTCGTTCCGCTGAGCACGGCGGCGGCCTGGCTCTTCGTGCGAGCCAGCGGCGCCCTGCAGATGACCAGTTCGGGCGCGCCGTATCCGCTGTACATCCTCGCCGGCCTGTTCCTGTGGCAAGGGTTCCTCCGGATGCTGAACGCGCCGCTGCAGCAGGTGAATGCCTCGCGCGCGGTGATCTCCAAGATTCGCTCGCCGTGGGAGGCCGTGATCGCCGCCGGCTGGATCGAGACCGTCTTCGAGTTCTCGATCTTCATCGCGGTTCTGCTCGTCGCGATCCCGCTGCTGGGGAGCTGGCCGGGCGTTGGGATGTTGGGCGCAATCGTCCCCACGGTCGGGCTCCTCGCGTTCGGCGCCGCCTGCGGGCTGCTCCTCGTCCCGCTCGGCCTCCTGTTCGACGATGTGCCGCGCGCCGTCATCGTCGGCACCACCTTCCTTTTCTTCGTGACGCCGATCGTCTATCGTCCGCCCACGTCGGCGTTAGGCGCTGCGACGTTTCGCCTCAATCCGGTCGCGGTCCTGCTCGACGCGGCGCGCGCGGCGCTCGTGGGCGATGTGCCGGTGGCTCCCGCGTTGGTGCTGCCGTGGGTGCTCGCGGCACTGGTTGCCGTCGTCGTCGGCTGGGTCGCGATGCGCGTGGCGGTCCCTCACCTGGTCGCGCGGTTGTGAGCGCCGGCACCGTGCTCCAGGTGCAGGGGCTGTCGAAGAAGTTCGCCCGCGGATTCGCGGGGGCGAGGCGGACGGCGCTGCGCGACATCTGGCGCGAGATTGCCATCTGGAACGATCGCCCGCGCGATCGATTGCATGCCGCCGAGTTCTGGGCCTTGCACGACATCTCGTTCGAACTCCGGCAGGGAGATGCGCTGGGAATCGTCGGCGCCAACGGGGCGGGGAAGAGCACGCTCCTCAAGGTGCTCTCGCGTCTGCTCAAGCCCGACACCGGACGCGTTCGCATCGCCGGTCGCGTCGGCACGCTCATCGAACTCGGCGCCGGATTCAACCCCGTGCTCACCGGACGCGAGAACGTCTTTGCGCAGGGGGCGCTGTACGGATACGACGTCCGGCAGATGGCCAAGCGCCTCGACGTGATCGTCGACTTTGCCGACATCGGGGACGGGATCGACAAGCCGGTGCAGCACTATAGCAGCGGCATGCGCGCCCGCTTGGGCTTTGCCGTCGCGGTGCACGTCGATCCCCAGTTGCTCCTGGTGGACGAAGTCCTCGCCG
The DNA here is from genome assembly GCA_046327755.1 of Gemmatimonadaceae bacterium. Lineage (GTDB taxonomy): Bacteria > Gemmatimonadota > Gemmatimonadetes > Gemmatimonadales > Gemmatimonadaceae > SCN-70-22. The sequence continues at coordinate 5,031 of JAXLXW010000002.1, read as the reverse complement.
TGGGCGATCTCGCCTTCCAGAACAAGTGCATGCGCCATATGCGCGAGTTCCGCGAGCGCGGCGGGACGCTGGTATTCGTGGGACACGCGGGGCACCAGGTGCAAGCCGCCTGTGACCGTGCAATCGTGCTCGAGCGCGGCGAGTGCCGGTTCGACGGCGATGTCGTCGATGCGCTCGATTACTACTTCCGCCAGCAGCAATCTGGCGACGCGATCCCCGCGACGGCCGGTGGTTCCGCCGCGGCGCTGATGCAGCTGGCATCCGCGGATTCGCAGGGCGTGACGATGCGAGAGGTCACCGTGCGCGGTGCCGATGGCGCGCCGCGCACGGGCGATCCCGCGCACATCGCGGCGCGTTACCATGCGGACCGCGCCCACCCGCGAGCGCTACTCTTCTGTGCGTTCTACTCCATCGATGGGCAGCGCGCACTCGCCGGTGCCGCGCTGGAGATTCCCGGCGGGCTCGTGGCCGGCGCGGGCTCGGTGCATGCGCGACTGCCGAGTCTCCCCTTCAACGAGGGGAGCTATCAGTTGCGGCTGGCGCTCATCGACATGGAGCTTGGGTACCCGGTCGCGCTCAAGGGATGGTTGGACCAGTCGGTGAGAGTCTCCGTGGACGGCGACGCGTCGGTGGTCTCCAATTTCGGTCGCATCATCGACATGCCGGTGATGCTGCCGGTCGAGCACGGAGCGGATGATGGCGAGCCGCGCTGAAGTCGAGGGGGCGCTCGACAAAGCAAGGGCCTTCCTTCTCGAGGCGCAGTTACCAAACGGCGAACTGCCGATCGAGTTCCACCCGCGGCTGCCCGACGGCCGCTTTGCGCCGGGGAAGCTGAGTCCCAGTGTCTTCGCGACGATGTACGCGTGCCTGTCGCTCAGCGTGGATGACTCGCCGGCATCGTCGACCATCATCCAACGCGCACACCAGTTTCTCTGGCCGCAGCAGGTGCCGCCCGGGCTCTGGAAATACGCCGCGCCTGGCGAGCGCAATCCCCGGCACTTCGCGGCAGACATCGACACGTCGTGCGGCATGCTGAGTCTTGCTCGGGCCCTCGGCTGGGAAGCGCCGGATGCGCGATGGATCGTCGCGATGAATCACCGCCGGGACGGTCGGTTCTACACGTGGTTTGCGCCCGGTAACCTCCGCACGTACAACCCGCGTTACTGGTGGTACATTCTTCGCGATCCGAGCGTCGGGCGCTTCTTCCGCTTCTTTCGCGGCGTCTGGTGGGATCCGCGCGATATCGACGTCGTCATCAACATCCACGTGGTGAGCTACCTCGGGGACTGTCCCGAGACGCAGGGCGCGATCGAGTGGATCCTCGACTCCGCCCGCACGGGCACGGAGGTAGAGCGCGACAAGTGGTATCACGACCGCAGTTCGTTCTACTTGGCGCTCGCGCGTGCGTACGCGGACGGAGTACCTCGGTTTCGCGACGTGTTGCCGATCGTGGAATCGCGGATCGCTGAGCGCGCGGAGCCCAGCGGAGAGATCGGAGGACATCCGATGTTCACGGCGTTCTCCGCGGCGGCGCTCCTGCATTTCGGTGTGGGAGGTTCCGTTGTCGATCGCGCGATTGCCTTCCTGTGCGCATCACAGGATGCAGAGGGGGCGTGGCCAGCGGGAGCACACTACTGGGGTGGGCCACGGAACGCCGGTTGGTTCGGCTCTCGAACGTACTCGACCGCTCTCGCGATCGAAGCGCTGGCACTCTATCGGCGAACGGTCGATGCGTAAGCTCCTCCGCCTTCACCATTGGTGGGCCGGCAAGATCCCGCCCGCGATCGCGGTCGCCTATCTTGCCCTCGCTGGGTCGGCATCCGCGCTCGATGTCGTGGCTGCGGCGCGAAACGTCGCGCTCTTCCTGGTTTCGTGCCTCGGGATCGGAGGGCTCGGCTACCTGATGACCGATGCCTTCGACGTCGAGGAGGACCGGCGTATCGGCAAGCCGAATGGTTGGTCGTCGATGCAGGCTCGCCTTCGCGTGCCCGTTGTCGCCTTGTTGCTCGCAGCGGCGTGGCTCCCGTGGCGGTGGCTGCCGAATGCGCGCATTGCCGCGGTCCTGGTGGCGTTGGAGATGGGTCTGTTCGCTCTCTACGCGATCCCGCCCATCCGTCTCAAGGCGCGTGGGATGGCGGGGATCGTGACGGATGCATTGTATGCTCACGTCCTCCCCACGATGGTCGCCTGGGTCGCCTTCTCGAAATTGTCGTTGGGCGCCGAGTGGACGACGCCGTTGCTCCTTGCCACATGGATGCTCCTCATGGGGACACGGCACCTGGCTCGCCACCAGCACGATGACCTCGATCGCGATAGGCTCGCCGGCCTCACGAGCTTTGCCGCGCGACGCGGGCGCGACGGGACGATGCGATTCCTTGTCAGGCGCCTTCTCCCACTCGAGGCGCTGGTGGCCTTGCTGTCACTCCTCACGCTGGCGACGAGCGCTCCTCTGCTTCTGGCAGGATTCGTCGCCCACGCCTTCTGGGAGCTGCACGTGGTGCGGCGGCGCTGGCTCGCCCCGCTGCCGCCGTTTGCCGCCATGTCGGAGTGCGAGCGCCACGACCTCTACGCGCAACGCTTGCTGTCCGCCTTCGTCGAGCGATGGATGGCTCCGCTCGCGCTCGTGTCGCTCGTGCTGCGCGACGGGCGCGCAGTCTGGCTCGTGCCGTTGCACCTGCTGATGCTTGGCGCTCCGCTGCGCGAGTGGTGGCACACCATGCGCGCGCTCCCGCGATTCGTGTCCGACCCACCGCCCAGCCCCGCATGACGGATCCGCGCGTTCTGCTTCATGTCGGATTTCACAAGGCCGGCTCCTCATGGCTCGAAGCCTGGCTGACGCGCCATTCGCAGGTGCGATTCTCGGCGCCGACCTTTGGTGGGTTGCAGGGGCCACTCGATCTGTGTCGCGAAGTCAATCGCGAGGGGCCCGCACCGCGACTGCATGCGATCAGCGAGGAGAACCTCACGGGGGGACTCGTGTTCCCCGAGGGGTACTTCTACCTCCTGCTTCGACACCAGGGCTTCCACAAGCGGGCCAGTGGCATTCCCGCGCATCAGGACCGAATCGCCGCGCGCCTGCATGCCCTCTTTCCAGGCGCACACGTACTCTTGATCACACGTGGTTTCGCTGGAGCCCTTCGGTCGGTCTATTCGCAAGTCGTACGCATGGGCGGCGACCTTCCATTCGAGGACTTCCTCCACGAGTACGAGCGGCAGATCGCTGACTGGCTCGCGTATGACCGAGTCATCGACGCGTACCGGCGGCGGTTCGGTCGCGAGAGCGTTACCGTTCTTCCGTTCGAGGCCCTGGCGGAGGACGAAGCGAACTTCGGACGCTCGCTCGAGTGCTTGTTGGGGCTCGATCATGAGGAGATCCGCATCGGGCGCGTCCTGCCGTCGCTCTCGCCATTGCAGCTGTCCGCATATGCTCGCTTCTCGCATCGCGTGCTGGCGCCGGTGGCCCGGCATCTCCGCAACTACCGCGCGATGCAGATGTACCTGTTGTACGCGCGGTTCATTGTGGACCGGCCGTTTGCGGACGCGTTGGTGCGCGCCGTGTTCGGGCCGCGTGGAGGAGCGGCGACCCCTGAGGTGCCTGCGTCCTACCTCGAGCGCTTTCGTGGCACCGCGACCGCCCTCGGATCGATCCCCGCGTTCGATCGGTATCGCGCGGCGTACCTCCTCGACGACGCCGCCACGTGACGCGACGCGTCATCCTTGGCCTCCCGGAGTGGAACCTCAACGGCGTGTGCATCTTCGCCGCGAATCTCGTGCGCGCGCTCAACGCCCGCGGGCACGACGCCCGGCTCTTCATCACCGAGGAAGGTTCTCCGCTCGTCGACTACCCGCGAGTGGGCGCCCCGCCGCCAGCGGACGTCCCCGTCGACAGGTTGCGCCTGACGGCACATGACCGCTGGAGCGACGCGTGGATCGGCGTCGAGCGGTATCTTGAGGAACAGGGACCCTGCGTCTACATCCCCAACCACGATTTCCGCGCCTCGTGCGTGACGCCGCGCCTGTCGGAGCGCGTGACCGTGATCGGGATGATCCATGCCGACAATGCGTTGGAATACGAGCACGTTGGCAGGCTGGCACGACACTGGGATGCGGTGGTCGCCGTCAACCCGTCCATCAGGCGTCGCGCCGCGATGGAAATGCCATGGCTCGCCTCGCGACTCGCCGCGATCCCGATCGGCGTACCGCTCCCGGCGCGCGTGGCGGCGCGCGAACCGTCGGAGACGTTGCGGCTGGTGTATCACGGCGAATTGCGGGCGCACCAGAAGCGCGTCCTCGACCTCGTGGGGATGCTCCAAGCGCTCGTGGCGCGGGGTGTCCGTGCGCGGCTCACGCTGGTGGGCGACGGCCCGGCGCGCGCCGACGTCGAGGCGAGCGGAGCGTCATTGATTGCCGACGGGCACCTGGTGCTCCGCGGCGCGCTGCCGCACGCGGAGACGCTGGCCGAGCTCGAACGGCACGACGTGTACGTCCTCGCCTCCGAGTTCGAGGGGACGCCTAACGCCTTGCTCGAGGCGATGGCGCGCGGATGCGTCCCGGTGGTGTCCGACCTCGAGACGCTGGCGAGCGTGGTCACGCACGGCGACAATGGACTGCGCTTCCCGCCAGGAGACGTGACGGCGTTCGCCGACGCTGTCGCGTCGCTCGCCGGCGCCCCGGAGCGACGAGCCGCCATGGCCGAGCGTGCAACGGCAACGGTGCGCGGCGGCCGATGGGCGCTGGACACCATGGTCGACACGTGGCTTTCCCTCCTCGAGCGCGTCGAGCTCGCGAAGGCCGCATCGCCGCGCCGACCGCGCTCGCGCATGAGTCCTCCGCCGCCGACCATGGGCGGCGTCTCGATCCTCCCGGGTCGCTTCGACGGCTCCGCCCGCCTGGCCAATCGCGTGCCGATGTGGCCCGACCCGCTTCGTCCCTCGAAGGTCCATCGCGCGCGGGCGCCGCACCGCGCCCCGCTCGCCGACCACCGTATCGTCTTCGCGGCGACCTCGGGTCGCATCAGCGGCGTTGACATCT
>JAXLXW010000019.1:0-73921 GCA_046327755.1 Gemmatimonadaceae bacterium | reverse complement strand
ACGGGCGCAGCGGGGAGACGAGGAGCATCTCCATCGTCCCGGTCTCCTTCTCGCGCGTGATGGAGATCGCGGTCATCATCGCGGAGACGATGGTGAGGATGAGGGCGATGAGTCCGGGGACGAAGAGGAAGACCGACTCGAGCGACGGGTTGTAGCGCATGCGCGAGGCGATGTCGATGCGCGCGCCGCCGGGCAGCGCACGGACTTCCTCGGCGTGCCACTGCATGAGGATCGCGCTGGCGTAGGCCTGCATGATCGACCCCATGTTGGGATCGGCGGCGTCGGTGACGATCTGGATCGGAAGTGGCGCGCTCCCGGCGAGCAGTCGCTCCGCGTCGACCGGGAGGACGATGGCCTGCCGCACCGACTGGTCCTTGAATCGCGCCTCCACGTCGCGAAGGAGTGGAACGGTTCCCTGCAGGATGAGGCGGTCGGAGGCGCCGATGCGCTCGGCGAGCCGTCGCGTCGCCGCGCTCGGCGTGGGGTCGACGACGACGACGCGCACGTCGCGCACGTCGGTGCGCACCGCAAAGCCGAAGAGGAGGAGCTGGATGAGCGGCATCGCGACGAGGATGAGGAGCGTCTGCCAGTCCCGCAGGACGTGGAAGACCTCCTTGCGCACGAAGCCCAGGAAGGCACCGGCGTGTGCGCGGCGATTCGTGCGCGAAGCCGTGCTCATGCGGCCCCCGGGCGCGTGAGGCGCAGGAAGACTTCGTCGAGCGAGTCGGCGTTGAAGGCGCCCTTCACCTCCCCCGGCGTCCCCATCGCGGCAATCGCGCCATCGACCATGATCGAGAGGCGGTCGCAATACTCGGCCTCGTCCAGGTAGTGCGTGGTCACGAGGACCGTCGTTCCATTCGCCGCGGTCTCGTAGATCATCTCCCAGAAGCGTCGCCGCGTGATGGGATCGACGCCGCCGGTGGGTTCGTCGAGGAAGACGACCTTGGGCTGGTGCAGGAGGGCGACGGAGAAGGCGAGCTGCTGCTTCCAGCCTAACGGGATGCGCTTGACGAGTTCCTTGCGGGCGTGCTCCAGGCCGATGCGTCCGAGGAGCGTGTGCGTGCGCTCGGCGATCTGGCTGTTCGAGAGGCCGTAGATCCCGCCGAACAGCGTGATGTTCTCCTGCACGGTCAGGTCATCGTACAGGGAGAATCGCTGTGACATGTAGCCGATGTTGCGTCGCACCTGCTCGGCCTGGGAGGCGATGTCGAAGCCGGCGACGGTCGCGCGACCGAACGTCGGCTCGAGCAAACCGATGAGCATGCGCATCGCTGTCGTCTTCCCTGCGCCGTTCGCCCCGAGAAATCCGAACACTTCGCCTTGTGCCACGTGAAACGTTATCGCGTTGACGGCGGTAAACGACCCGAAGCGTCGCGTGAGGTCGAGCGCATCGATCGCGTGCGAAGCGTTGCTGCTCATGCGGCGTCCTCGTGCACCATGTGCCACATGAAGGCGTCCTCGATGGAAGCGGCGGTCGGTTGCAGCTCCACATCTGCCAGCCCTGCCTGACGAGCGAAGACGCGCACCTCCTCGGCAATGACGGCAGGTGACAGGTTGGCGCGGGCGTCGGTGTAGTGCACCACTTCGCCGAACGGCCAGACGGCGGCGGCGTGCGGGAAGCGTCGCAGCACGTCGAGGACGCCGAGCCGGTTGGGAGAACGCACCGCGAAGAGCGGGTTTGGATAGGCGCCGCCCACGGCGGACGGATCGTCGATGAGGAGGATCTTCCCCTTCTGCACCAGTGCCACGCGATCGCAGCGACTGGCTTCGTCCATGTAGGGAGTGGAAACGACGATCGTCAGCCCATCGGCGCGCAGCCGGTCGAGGAGGTCCCAGAACTCCTTGCGCGACACCGCGTCGACGCCGGTCGTCGGTTCATCGAGAAAGAGGATGTCGGGGGCGTGCACGAGGGCGCAGCAGAGCGCGAGCTTCTGCTTCATTCCCCCGGACAACGCCCCCGCCCGGCGGCTGGCGAACGGTGCCAGTTGCCGCCAGATGGGTTCGATGATGCGCATCCCCTCGTCGATGGTCGTGCCGAAGACCGAGGCGAAGAACTGCAGGTTCTCGCGCGCGCTGAGGTCGGGATAGAGCGAGAAGCGCCCCGGCATGTAGCCGACGCGCGTCCGCAGCTCCCACAGGTCGTGCACGACGTCGAGGCCGAGCACGCGCACGCTCCCCGCATCGGGCACCAGCAACGTGACCATCGTACGGAAGAGCGTCGTCTTCCCCGCCCCGTCGGGGCCGATGAAGCCGAACAGTTCCCCTTGCGCCACGTCGAACGACATGGCGTCGACGGCGGTGACGTCACCAAAGCGCTTGGTGAAGTCGCGCACGACCACGGCCGGCGCGTTCACTTGCCGCGCCCCTTGCCGTCAGCGGCGGTCACCGTCTGCAGGACGATCTCGCCCGGCATCCCGATGCGCAGGCGGCCGTCGCCGTTAGGCACGGCGACCTTCACCGCGTACACCTGCGTGGTGCGCTCCTCGCGCGTCTGGATGGGCGTCGGCGTGAACTCGGCGGAGGCCGAGATCCAGGTGACCCGCCCAGGCACCAGGCGCAGCGAATCGCCGCCGGCGTCAACGCGCACCTGCACCGACTGCCCCAGCGCGAGTTGCGCCAGCTGCCCACCGCTCACGTAGGCGCGCAGGACGAGCGTGTCGAGCGCCGCCATCTTGAAGAGCGGCGTCCCCACCTGCACGTACTCCCCAGGCTCCACGAAGCGGGCGAGCACCGTGCCACCCCCCGGCGCGACGATACGACTGCGGCGGATCCTCTCGTCAATCGACGCGACCTGTGCCTCGATCGATGCCACATCGCGCCCGATCGTCGCGCGCGTCGCCGAGGTTCCCTGCAATTGCTCGCGCAGGACCTTCGCATCGCGCTCGGCGCGGTCGCCCTGCTGTGCCGTCGCCGCCTTGGCGGCAAGGAGGCGCTGCGTACGCTCCAGCTCGCGGTCGGCGATGACGCGCTGCGTCTCGAGCGCCGACGCATTGGCGTCGATCTCACGCAGCCGGGATCGCGAGGCCTCGCGCCGCGCCAGCAGCTCGGCGCGCTGCAGGGAAAGCGTCACCGTGTCGACCAGGCCCACGTCCGCCTGCGCGTCGAGACGCGCCCCCTCCTCAACCGCCAGCCGCAAGACGCGCCCGCTCGCCTCGGAGGAGACTGTCACCTCCGTCGCCTCGAAGTTGCCGTAGGCGTCGGCGCCGTCCTTCTTGCAGCCCCCCACGAGAAGGAGGGCACCCATTGCAATCACGTGTCGTCGGGACATGACGGACTATGGCTGGAGGGAACGCGGGGCGAGCCCCAGCGTGGTGAGGTAGCGGGCCTGCGCCTGCGCCAACTCGGCGCGATGGCGTTGCAGCTGGAGCCGCGCTTCGACGACGTCGGTGCGCGTCTCCACGTACTCGGCGCCGGTGATGCTTCCTTCGTTGAACTGGGCGCGCGCCTGCTCCTCGATCGATTGGCGCAGCGTGACGAGTTGCGCGTCGGTCGCCATGGACTCGCGCAACCGCTGCATGTCGGCCAGGTCGGACTCCACGGCGCGCGCGAGTTGCTCGGCCAGGGCGCGCTCCTCCGTGGTGACGATGCGCTGCTGCAGCCGCAGCGCCTCCGACGCCCGCTCGGCGCCGCGCCAAGTCCACGGGCGCCACTCGACGCGCACCCCCGCCATCCAGAACTCGTCGGGGTCGGTGCGGAACTGGTTGAGCCCGGGCCGCCCCATGCCACCCTGCCCGAAGGCGAGGACACGCGGGCGATTCTCGACGTGCGTGAGTGCGGCCTCGCGGTCGATGCGCTCGCGCGTGCGGGCGAACTGGGCGAACTCGGGGCGGGCGCGCAATGCCTCGACACGCCCCTCGCCCTGCGCGCGCGCCACGTCGGCGACGTAATCGGGGAGTGCGAAGACGGCGCCGTCGGCGATGGTGCGCCCGGTCAATCGTTCGAGCACGGCGACCGACGCGCGCCGCGCCGAGAGCGCCTCGTCGCGCGCCATCCGCGCGCGCAGCTGCTCGGCGACGATCGCCGACGTATCGCGCGGCAAGGCCACGCCGTTCAGGACACGTGCCCGCGCCAGCTGCAAGCGCGCGTCGAGGTCCCCCAGCAGGGCGTCGAACTCATGGGCGCGCTCCTGCAGGAGGTAGGCGGAGAAGAAGGCGCCGTTCACCTCGCCACGCAGGCGGTACAGCGTCGCATCGACGGCGGCCGACGACTCGGCGAGGCGTGCCCGCTCCACCGACTGCCGCGCCGCGATCGAGCCGCCGTCGTAGAGCACCTGGCTCACGTCCAGCGTCGCCTGCCAGCGATCCTTGGGAAGGACCGGCATCGTGGTGTTGGGGAGGCGGAGCGCCAGCTGCGTCACGTCGCTCTGGTGCGACGCGTTGCCGTTGAGCGTGAGCTGCGGGCGCCGCTCCATGTCGAGCGTCGTGAGGCGAAGCGAACTGGCATCGCGCAGCAGGTCGCGCTGGCCGGCGCGCGGGTCGCGCTGCACCGCCGCGTCCTGCAAGGCCGAGAGCTGCAACGTGTCGGGTGCCTGCGCGGCGAGCGGGCGCAGCGCGGCCGACGTCACGGCGAGCAGCGCCAGCACCGACATCGGCGCCAGCGCGCGCCGCGTCCGCGGCTGGAGAGCGTGTGATGAACGGGAGAGTCTCACGGGCGTAGCGACGCGAGAATGAGGGTGGGGAGCAGTCGGCGCCGCTCCGCGACAAAGGCGGGAAAGCGCCGGTCGTCGATTCCGAACATGGCCTTGAGCATCGGGCGCACCACGAAGGGAAAGACCAGGAGCGCCATCATGTTCACGGCGAACATCTCGGGGCTCACGGGGCGCATGCGTCCCGCCGCCGCCTCGGCGTCGAGCTGGCGGCGGAGCACATCGAGCGGGGGCCGACCGCGCGCCGCCATCAGGGCGGGGAGGCGGTCCGGCTCGGTGTACATCTCCGACGCGACGTAGCCGGCGAGATACGGGCGCGCCGCGTGGAAGTCGGTCTGCTCCTGCACGAAGGCGTGCACCTTGTCGTCGAGTGAGCGTGCAGGATCGCCGAGCAGGGCGAAGAGTCGCGGGATGAAGTCGGCGATCGCCTGCGCGAAGACGGCATCGGCGAGCGTCGCCTTGGTGCTGAAGTAGTAGTGCAGGAGGGCCTTGTTGACGCCGGCCTCGCGGGCGATGTCGGCGGTGCGCGCCTTCGCGGTCCCCTGGGCAAGGAAGACGCGATGGGCGGCGTCGAGGATGCGCTCGCGCGTTTCGACGTCGGTCGGCGCCGGCGCCGCGGCGGCACGCCCACTGCGAGCGGCGTTCCGGGGCGTGCGCTTGGCGGATGCCGCGGATGCCGGACGCGCGGTGCTCACCCGCTTCGTTCCGGGGCGCGATCGCGTCTTCCGGGTTCCCTTGCCTGCCCTCGCCTGTCGGCGTGCCATCTCAACCTTCCGGTTTAACCACACGGTTAAACGTAGAGGGGGCCGCGTCGGCTCGCAAGGGGTCGTTTGACCTATCCCGGGTCGCTACGCCGGGGCGCGCACCGCCGACGCGGTCGCGCCGGCCGTGGCCGGCGCGCCCGATGCGGACGGGGGCGACGCGTGCCCCGCAGCGCTCGCGCGCTGCAGGCCAGCGATCGGGCGCGGTGCCTGGAGGAACTCCATCGCCCGACGCATCGCCTCCGGGGCGAGCGAATCGTCGAGCGAGTGGTCGCCCCCAGGGAAGACGACCAGGGCGTGCGGCACGCCGAGCCGCGTGAGCGCCGTGTCGACGCGCCAGGCCTCCTGCACCGGGACGACGTCGTCCGCGTCACCGTGGAGGAGCAGCGTGGGCGGCATGTGATGCACGGCGGGGGCAAGCGCGGGAAAGAAGCCGCCTGAGAGGACCACGAGCCGGCGAACGCGGCGATCCTCGTCGCCCAGCGCGAGCGCCATGAAGCCGCCGAGGGAAACACCGAAGGCGTCTATGCGTGTCGAGTCGACCGACGCATCGTGCTGCACGAAGCTCACGGCGTCGCGCAGCGCGTCGGTCCACGCCGGATACGTGCGATCTTCGTACGCATCGTCCGTGCGAGCGTCACCGGTGCGGTCGAAGTAGTGCACGACGTAGGCGACGTATCCCTGCTCCGCGAACGCATCGGCCCACGTGCGCACCGTCGCCCCGCTTCGCCCGAGGACTCCAGCGCTGGAATGCAGGACAAGAATGGCCGGATGATGCCGGCGCCGCGCCAGGTGCAGCAGCCCGCTGGCGACCGGGGCGAAGCGTTCGACGGCGATGCGCCGTCCGCCGCTCACGAACGAGGTGTCGCGACGCGCGACATGCGGCGAGGGTTCCCATCCCCATCGCCCCATGCCGCCGACCGTTTCGATGATCGTCCCGCACCCGGCGACACCCGCGAGTAGCGCGATCGTCGCGGTCCGCCACCATCGCGCACCCCGGGGACGACGTGCGTCTCGTGCCTCGCCAACCTCGCGTGAATCGCGTGTGTCGCGTGCGTGTGGCAATGTCCGCATGATCCGCCGCAGTGAGCCGCCAGATGAGGTGTCGCACACCACACGTGCGCCCCACCCGCCTGACGTATGACGAACGATCGCACGCGACGCACGCGCGGACAGCACGTCGCACGGCATAAGCCTTCGTTAAGGTCCATGTTGCCCCGGGCCACAGTGGCGCGCCGTTCGCCGCAAATGGCACAGCGAGAGTTCGGCGAGTGTCAAGCCGTTGTCGGCGCGCCTCCGACCGTTCAGTTTGCGCGCTCCTTCGTCGCGTCGCTCGACGAAGGGGTGCGCCCGCACCGCCGCTCGCGGATGAGCACGGCCGGGGACGCCTTCCAACACCCTCCCGATTCCATGGACGCGACCACCGCTCCCGCCATCATTGCCCGCGTCGCGAAGGAACTGTCGCTCAACCTGGGACAGGTCGAACGCACGCTGGCTCTCTTCGACGAAGGCAACACCCTTCCCTTCATCGCCCGCTACCGCAAGGAAGTGACCGGCGGGCTCGACGAAGTGCAGCTCCGTGACGTGCGCGACCGTTCCGATTACCTGCTCGAGCTCGAGGAGCGGCGCGCGGCCATCCTCAAGAGCATCGACGAGCAGGGGAAGCTCGACGACGCGCTGCGCGCGCAGATCAACGGCGCCGACACGAAGCAGGCACTCGAGGATCTCTACCTCCCCTTCAAGCCCAAGCGCCGCACGCGCGCGATGATCGCCCGTGAACGCGGGCTCGCCCCGCTGGCCGAGCAGCTGTGGAGTGGCGCCCTCAATGACGCCGAGGCGCTGGAGGCGGCTGCGACCTACGTGAGCGAGGAGCGCGAAGTCCCCAACGTCGACGCCGCCCTGCTCGGCGCCCGCGACATCCTCGCCGAGCAGGTGGCCGAGGATGCGACCGTGCGCGGCTGGGTGCGCGAGATGACGCGCGCGCAGGGGATCGTGAAGAGCACCGTGCAGCCGGGCAAGGCGAGCGATGCCTCCAAGTTCAAGGATTACTTCGATTTCAACGAATCGTTAGGAACGATCCCGTCGCATCGCATGCTTGCCATCCGGCGCGGCGAGGCGGAAGAGGAGTTGCTGTGGCGCATCGAGGCACCGGTCGATGCCATCATCGCCAAGCTCACCCGCGAGATCCTGGACGGGCGACGCGCCGCGCAGCAGCTCACGCTCGTGGCAACGGATGCGTACAAGCGCCTCCTCGCCACCGCGATCGAGGTCGAGTTGCGCCTCGAGCTCAAGTCACGCGCCGACGATGACGCGATCACGATCTTCGGGCGCAACCTGGAGCAGCTCCTCCTCGCGTCGCCCGCCGGCGAACGGCGCGTCATCGGCCTGGACCCGGGCTTCCGCACCGGGGTGAAGGTCGCCGTCGTCACCGCGACCGGGGCGCTCGTCCACACCGACACGCTGTACCTCCACCAGGAAGACCGCTTCGCCGGGGCGATTCGCGCAATGGTCGCGCGCTTCACGCCGGAACTCATCGCCATCGGCAACGGGACGGCTTCACGAGAGACGGAGACGCTCACCAAGGCGGCGCTTCGCGAGCTCGATCCGCCGCGCCCCCAGGTGGTCGTGGTGAACGAGGCCGGCGCCTCGGTCTACTCCGCGTCGGACCTCGCCCGCACCGAGTTCCCCGAGCTCGACGTCTCGCTGCGCGGCGCCGTCTCCATCGCCCGCCGGCTGCAAGACCCGCTCGCCGAACTGGTGAAGATCGACCCCAAGTCGATCGGCGTGGGGCAGTACCAGCACGACGTGAACCAGCCGCGCCTCAAGTCGCGGCTGGATGAAGTGGTGGCATCGTGCGTGAACCGCGTGGGTGTCGAGGTCAACACCGCGTCGGCGGCGCTCCTCGCCTACGTCTCCGGCATCGGGCCTTCGCTCGCCCAGTCGATCGTCACGCTGCGCGACCAGCGCGGCGGGCTCAAGTCGCGCGCCGAACTGCGCGAGGTGCCGCGCCTGGGCGCCAAGGCGTTCGAGCAGGCCGCGGGCTTCCTGCGCGTGCGCGGCGGCGCCCACCCGCTCGACGCCAGCGCCGTGCACCCCGAGCGCTACCCGCTCGTGGAGCGCATCGCCTCCGACCTCGGCGCCGACGTCGCCTCGCTCATCGGCAACGAGCCGCTCCTCGCATCGATCGAACTCGCCCGCTACGTCTCCGACGATGTGGGCCTCCCGACGCTGCGCGACATCATGGACGAACTGCGCAAGCCGGGACGCGACCCACGCCAGGCCTTCGAGCCCCCCGCCTTCCGTGACGACATCCAGAAGCCGGAGGATCTCGTCGCAGGGATGATCCTCGAGGGGGTCGTCACGAACATTGTCGCCTTCGGCTGCTTCGTCGACATCGGCGTGCACCAGGACGGGCTCGTGCACGTGAGCCAACTGGCCGATCGCTACGTGAAGGATCCGAACGACGTGGTGAAGGTCGGGCAGAAGGTGAAGGTGACGGTGCAGTCGGTCGACCTCGCGCGCGGGCGCATCGCGCTCACCATGCGGAGCGAGGGGCGGCCCGCGGCCGGCGCCGCACCGGCCGGAGATCGCCCGCCCCGTGCCGATCGCGCAGCTGGGGGCGGCAAGCCTCCGGCGACCGGCGAGCGCGGACGCAGCACCGCGCCCGCAAAGCCGCTCGGGAAACCGCCCGCCGTACCCGGCAAGGGCTACGTGGCGCCGAACGGCATGCGCTTCAAGTAATCCGAGGGATGAGAGGGACACGTCCGGGGTGAGGGCACCTTGGCGTGTCGCCGGGTATCAGTCACGTTTGATGATACCCGGCCACCCATACCTCATCTCGATGCGGTTCCTTCGCTTTCCGTCGACGCTCTCCCGCACGCGGGCCCGCTCGCTCGCGACGCTGCTCGTTGCGGCCACCCTCGGGTCGCCCGCACTCCTCGCGTCGGCCCGCGTCCACGCGCAGACGCTCAACGCGACCGTGATGCTCCCCGGCTTTCGCGGTGTAGTCCGCATGGACACCGTCGCCCAGGCCCCCACGGTGGTGCGCGGCGCGCCGGCCGCCGTCTTCACCGCCCTTCGTCGCGCCCTGGACTCGCTGGGCGTGTCGGCGGAGGTGGCCGATTCGGCCGCGGGGCTCGTCGGCAACCTGGGGCTCAAGCTCACCAGGCGGTTCGCCGGCAAGCAGATGTCGACCTGGGTCGACTGCGGCATCGGCCACACCGGCCCCACGGCCAACGCCTACCGCGTGAACATGGCGATCCTCGCCGGCGTCACCCCCAGCAAGGATGGCGGGTCGAGCGTTCGCATCGCGGTCGCCGCGGGGGCGCAGGCATACTCCGGCCCACTCGGCGACCCCATCGCCTGCGAGAGCACGGGTGCCATCGAGCGACGGATGCTCGACCTCGTGCGCGCCGTGCCAGGCGGCGCATGAGCGAGCCCCACGCCTCCGATGCGGCTGACGGGGCGCACGGCACCGGGGCCCAGCGCTCCGAAACGCACGTCCGGCGCGCGACGCGCCGCGATGCGGCGGCACTGGCCGCCCTCGCGGCGCGCACCTTCGACGAGACGTTCGGTGCCGACAATTCCCCCGAGGACATGGCGTTGCATCTGACGACATCCTACGGGGAGGCGCAGCAGCGTGCCGAGATCGAGGACCCGGCGTGGGACTCGCTGCTCGCCGAGGTCGACGGCGCACTCGCTGGCTTCGCGCAGGTGCGCGAGGGGGGCGCGCCCGACTGCGTGCCGCAGCCCCACCCCGTCGAACTGTATCGCTTCTATGTCGATCGCCCCTGGCACGGGCGCGGCGTGGCACAGACGCTGATGGCCGCCGTGGTGGAGGCCGTGCGCGCGCGCCGGGGCGACGCGATCTGGCTCAGCGTGTGGGAGCGGAACGCGCGGGCCCAGGCCTTCTACGCCAAGTGCGGCTTTGCCAAGGCTGGCGAGAAGGCCTTCGTCGTCGGGACCGACGTGCAGACCGACTGGGTGATGGCGCGCCCGCTGGACGCCCAACCCTGACGCGATCTCTTGCCGAGCCCCCGGGGTCGGCGTTCGATTCAATCATCGATCCTATCCTCCGAACTGTCACGACCGTGCGCCTCCCCACGCTTGCCCTCATCGTTGCCGTCGGCGCGATCGCCGCGGCCGCCCCGCGCGCCGACGCGCAGAACGTACGTGTCCGCATCGGCATCATCGGTCACGACGGCCCGGTCGCGGTGGACTCGCTGGCAACCTCCGTCACCATCGCTGCACCGCGCGCCGTCGTCTTCCACCAGGCGGCGCAGGTCTTCGCCGAGCTCAAGGTCCAGATCGATGCGCGCGACTCGGTGCGCGGCATGGTCGGCGTCACCAGTACGCCCAAGATGCGCCAGTTCGCCGGTCGCTCGATTTCGCGCTGGCTCAACTGCGGCTCGGGGATCACGGGCCTGAATGCCGACAACTGGCGGGTGTACATCACCGCCTACGCCTTCGTCGACGCCGTCGATTCCGCCAGCACCACGTTGCGCCTGGCGATGGTCGGCGGCGCGCAGGACGTGCAGGGGGCGTCGACCGATCCGGTCGCCTGCGGAAGCACCGGTGGTTTCGAGACCATGTTCGCCGACCGGGTGAAGTCGCGCATCGCGCAGGGACTCCCCTGAGCGACTGAGGCCCTCCGCAAGCGACCAGGGGCGCGCGCCCGTCAGCTCGCGCCGCCGCCGCGCATCCTCTCGATGGCGGCCCCGAGGTCGGGCTCGAAACCGCTCCCGATCACCGTGCCGCCGCCAGCCGCAATCACCTGCTCGGCGTGGGCGAGGTCCTCTTCCCGCACCAGCGCGACGAGCATCGACGCCCCCACGTCCAGCCCGCTCCCCAGCTGGCGCAGCGTATCGTCGGGGAAGCCGGCGTCGATGAAGTACGCCGCCAGGCCGCCGGCCAGCGCCCCCATGACCGGGCCGATCCCCGGAAGGATGATCGCCGCCAGCGCACCGACCGCCGCGCTCTTGCCCACGCCCCAGTCCTGTGTCTCGGTGAAGCCGATCTTGCCGTCGAGTTCGCGCTCGATCACGGCGACGTTTCCGAGCCGCGCGCCCGCATTCTTGAGTTGGTCGAGGCCGATCTTCGCCCCGCCCGTCGTGGGGTAGCGCGCGATCACGATCTTGCGGGAAACAGGAGTCGGGGCGGGCACTGGGTTGCTCATGGAAGGCTCCGGCGAAAAAGACCCTGGGGCATGGCGGCCTCACGAGAGACCGCGGCGTTCGTTCGGCGTTGCCGCTGCCGCGACGACCAGTGGCCTATATCGCACGTCGGGGCCGTCCGTGCAACCGTGGCGGGCAGTGCGCGCGGCGAGCATGGCGCGTGGCGAGCGAATCGGCAGCGCGGTAACCTTCCGCCAGTGAATCGGCGCCGCCCCCGCCCCCATATCCCATCCTCACCTCGTCGATCATGCACCGGTCGCATACCGCCATCGCCGTGCGCGTCACCGCCCGCTTCGCCGCGCTCCGCTTCGCCGCGTTCCGCTTCGCCGCGCTCCTCCTCGCCGCACTCCTCGTCGCCCCGCTCGCACGCGCCGGCGCGCAGCCTCGCTGGCAGGAGATCGGGAAGACGCGCACCGGGAATCCCGTCTACGTGGATGCGCGCACCGTGAAGAAGGGGAAGGACGGGATCATCAACGCGACCATCCGCGTCACCTACACCACGCCGGTCAAGTCACCCAAGGGGGACCTCACCGCCTCACGCGCCGTGGCCATGTTCGACTGCGCGAACATGACCTTCGCCACGAAGGAGAACGCCACGTACATCGACGAGAAGACGAACAACGTCTTCCAGCGCACGGAGAACAAGCAGCCGGGCTTTGGTCCCGCCATCGCGGGCAACTTCGCCGACGTCGCGCTGCAGCACTTGTGCAAGAAGTGAGACGGGCCCGGCGCGGAGCACTCCGCCCGAACCCGTCTCGACGTGCACGTCCCACGCGCTCCCGCGACTACGCCGTCAGCCGCACGACCGGGACGTCCACCGGCGTTGGCGCGCGCAGGTAGCGCTCCAGGTAGCGCGCACGGATCGCCGCCACGTGCGCTGCCGCACCGCGCGGCTCCACCTTCCGCACCAGCGGGAGGTACCACTCCCACTTGGCAATGATCGTCCGCGCGCGCAGGCTCATGGTGCGATCGCGATGCTCGCGCACGAGTGCATAGAGCAGTTCGCGATCCTCGTGGCCGGGCTCGCCCAGGACCACCATGTCGTGGTTCACACGCCCGGAGAAGTCGCCCGCCTCGTCGAGGACGTAGGCGACCCCGTTCGACATCCCCGCGCCGAAGTTGCGCCCCGTGCGCCCCAGCACGGCAACGATCCCGCCGGTCATGTACTCGCAGCAGTGGTTCCCCGCCCCCTCGATCACCGCCACCGCGCCGGAGTTGCGCACGGCGAAGCGATCGCCCGCCTGCCCCGCGGCAAAGACGCGCCCCGACGTGGCACCATAGAGCGCGGTATTGCCCAGGATGAGGTGCTCGTGGCTGTCCCGCGCGTAGCGCGCCTCGCGGAACGGGCGCAGCGTGAGCTCGCCGCCGCTGAGCCCCTTCCCCACGTAGTCGTTGGCCTCCCCCTCGAGGTCGAGGTGCATCCCGGTCACCGTGAAGGCGCCAAAGCTCTGTCCCGCACTCCCGCTGAACCGCAGGTGCATCGACTCTGGCGGGAGCCCGGCGTCGCCCAGCCGCTCGGCGATCGTCCCCGCCACGCGCGCCCCCACCGTGAGGTGGTGGTTCCGCACGGCGTAGTGCCCGGAGAACGGAAGGCCGTGCCAGATGAACGGCTCGGCGTCGCGCAGGATCTGCTCGTCGAGCGACGGCATCGGCGGGCGCTCGTTGCGGCTGACGGTACGCACCAACGGCTCGCCGCGCCGCTCCCCCTTCGCCAGCAGCATGGAGAGGTCGAGCAGCGCTGCGCGTGGACGCTCCGGGTGCTCGTCGGGCTCGAGGAGGTCCGTGCGCCCGACAATCTCCTCCAGCCGGCGCGCCCCGAGCGACGCGAGCAGCTCGCGCACTTCCTCCGCGACGTGCGTGAAGTACGCCACCACCTGATCGGGCGTCCCGCGGAACTTGGCGCGCAGGTCGTCGCGCTGCGTGGCGATCCCTGTGGGGCAGGTGTTGAGGTGGCACTGCCGCGCCATCGCACACCCCAATGCCACCAGCGGCGCCGTCCCGAAGCCGAACGCCTCCGCGCCTAACAAGGCGGCGATCACCACGTCGCGCCCGGTCTTGAAGCCGCCGTCCACGCGCACCTCGATGCGGTGGCGCAACCCATTGCGCACCAGCACCTGCTGCGCCTCCGCCAGCCCCAGCTCCCACGGCGACCCGGCGTGCTTGATGGACGAGAGCGGCGACGCCCCCGTCCCGCCGTTGTGCCCCGAGATGAGCACGTAGTCGGCAAAGGCCTTCGCCACGCCAGCGGCAACGGTCCCCACTCCCGCCTCCGCCACCAGCTTCACGCCGATACGTGCGCGCGGGTTCACCGTCTTGAGGTCGTGGACCAGCTGCGCCAGGTCCTCGATGGAGTAGATGTCGTGGTGCGGCGGCGGCGAGATGAGCGAGACACCCGGCACCGAGTGGCGCAGCCGGGCGATCAGCTCCGTGACCTTGTGCGCCGGGAGCTGCCCCCCTTCGCCGGGCTTCGCCCCCTGTACGATCTTGATCTCCAGCTCCTCGGCGCGCGACAGGTACTCCGTCGTGACGCCGAAGCGCCCGGACGCCACCTGCTTGATGCGGTTGTTGGCGCTGTCCCCGTTAGGCATCGTGGCGTAGTGGCGCGCATCCTCGCCTCCCTCACCCGAGTTGGAGCGCGCCCCCATCCGGTTCATGGCGATCGTGATCGTCGCGTGCGCCTCGGGCGAGAGCGCGCCCAGCGACATCGCCGACGACACGAAGCGCTTGCGGATCTCCTCCACCGGCTCGACGTCCTCGAGGGGGATCGGCACCTGCGCCTTGAAGCGGAACAGGTCGCGCGGTCCCGCGGCGCGACGCTCCGCGTTCTTCGCCACGAAGTCGCGGTACGCCTCCTCGCCGCCCACCGCCGCCGACTTCGCGCTCCCCGCCGCGCGCTGCAGCGCGACGACGATGTTCGGCGCCCACCCGTGATCCTCGCCGTCCTTGCGGAAGCGGATGCGCCCGTAATCGGGAAGCGCGTGCGCCGACGTCCCGTCGTACGGCCACGCCTGCGCGTGACGCGCCCGCGCGTCCTCCTCCAACTCGCGAAAGCCAAGCCCGCCAATCGGCGAGACCGTCCCCGTGAAGCAGCGGTCGATCACCTCGGCGCCGAGGCCTAACGCCTCGAAGATCTGCGCCCCGCAGAACGACGACAGCGTGGCGATCCCCATCTTGGCCAGGATCTTGAGCAGCCCCTTCTCGATCGCCGAGCGATAGCGGGCGAGCGCCTCGCCGGGGAGCGGGCGCTGCGTCGCTTCCGGGGCGTCACGACGCCCGTGCTCCGGCGCCTCGGCATACATCGCCGCGACCGTCTCCATGGCGAGCCAGGGATGCACGGCTTCCGCCCCGTAACCCACGAGCGCCGCCACGTGATGCGGGTCGAAGGCATCGCCCGCCTCGGCCACCAGCCCCACCCGGGCCCGCAGCCCCTTGGCGATGAGGTGCTGGCGCACCGCGCCCAAGGCCAGCAGCATCGGGACCGGGGCGCGCGCAGCGCCAGCGGCGCGATCGCTCACGATCAGGATCCGCGCCCCGCGCCGCACCAGCTGCTCCGCCTCCCGGGACAGGCGCGCCAGGGCCGCGTGCATCGCCCCCAAGCCATCGGCCGGATCGAACGTGGCGTCGAGCGAGCGCACATCGAAGAGGGCGTAGTCGCGCAACGCCCGCATCTCGTCCGGGAGGAGCACGGGATGCTCCACGCGCAGCATGCGCGCGTGCGACGGACGCTCCTCCAACGGGGAGCCCCGACGCCCCAGGTGCATGCGCAGCGACATCACCTGCGTCTCGCGCAGCGAATCGATCGGCGGATTCGTCACCTGCGCAAAGCGCTGCCGGAAGTACGCGTACACCCCCTGCGGAAAGGTCGAGAGGGGCGGGATCGGCGTGTCGTCACCCATGCTCCACACCGCGTCGGCCCCCGTCCCTCCCATCGGCTCGAGGATCATGCGCACGTCCTCGAAGCCGTAGCCAAAGGCGAGCTGCGCCGGGAGCAGCGTGCGGCTCGATGCGACGAGCGGCTCCTCGCCAGCGCTGGGGGGAAGCGTCGCCATGTAGCGCGCCACCCACTTTGCATACGGCTTGCGCGTCGCGACCTCGCGCTTGGCGTCGAGCGATCGCAGCACGAGGTTGCGCTGCGTGTCGACGAGGAACGACTCGCCCGATCCGAGCTTCCCCGACTCTTCCACCTCGCGCGGGTCGAAGTCGACGATCCCGACCTCCGAGCCTAACGCGATCATCCCGTCCGTGCGGATCTTGTAGCGACACGGGCGCAACCCGTTGCGGTCGACGGCAGCCGCCACGGTGAGCCCATCGCTGAAGGCGAGCGCCGCGGGGCCGTCCCACGGCTCGATGACGCACTGATGGTACTCGTAGAACGCCTTCACGTCCGCATCGACGTCGGGATACTTCTCCCAAGCCTCGGGAACGAGCATCATCGCCGCGTGCACCGGCGTGCGTCCGGCGCGCACGAGGAGTTCCATCGCGTTGTCCAGCGACGTCGAGTCGCTCCCCCGCGGATCGATCACGTCGCGCACGCGATCGCCCTTGTCGCCGAAGACAGGCGTGGCCAGCATCGGCTGGCGCATGGTCATCGCATTGCGATTCCCCCACAGCGTGTTGATCTCGCCGTTATGCGCCAGGAGGCGGAACGGCTGCGCCAGTTCCCAACTCGGCGACGTGTTGGTCGCGTAGCGCTCGTGAAAGACGGCGATCGCCGTCTCGAATTCCGGATACTTGAAGTCCGTGTAGAAGCGCGGCAGCTGCGAGCCCGTCAGCATCGCCTTGTACACGATCGTGCGACAGGAGAGGGAGCAGCAGTAGAACTGCGGCAGCCGTTCGCGCTCCCCCTGCCGTTCCATCTCCCGGCGCGCGAGGTACAGTGCGCGCTCCCACGCGAAGGCGTCGTCGGCGTGGGACGGCTGCCCCACGAGCACTTGCGCGATGTACGGCATGGAGGCGCGTGCCGTGGTCCCCAGCGCCCACGGATCGACGGGGACCTCCCGCCACCCCAGCAGGGGGATTCCGTCAGCCGCAAGCACGGACTCGACCAGCGCCACGGCGCGTTGGCGCGGCGCCATTGCCACGGGAAGGAAGAACATCCCCACCGCAAACGGCTGCCCCGGCGACAGGACGCCCCCCCACCGGTCGTTGTCGCGTCGGAACAGGCGATGGGGGATCTGCGTGAGCAACCCGGCACCGTCCCCCGACTTGTCGGTCGACGAGGCCCCCCGGTGCGCGACGCGCGACACCGCCTCGATGGCCAACCGCGTCACCTCGTGCGATCGCGCCCCCGACCGTTGGGCGATGAATCCGACGCCGCAGGCATCGTGCGGGCGGGCCGGAGAGAGTGCCCCGAACTCTTCAGGTCCGCCTCGGCGCGCGTGCCGCGCATCGGCCTTGGTGGGCGTCCCGAAGACGGAATCGGGTCGGGGCTGAGGGTGAACCGGTGATTCGGTGCGGGAGTCTGCCGAGCGGATACGCTGCCCGTGGTCGGCCATCGGTGCTCCTGGGTGGGGCGTACGGGTCCCCCTGGAGAGAGGGATACCCACGAAAAAGGCCCGCTCGTTCGCGAGCGGGCCCTGGTGACATCGCTGATTACTTATGCACGCGCGTCATCCGGCCCCGCTCCTCGCCTGTACCTTGGCAAAGAGTCGATTCGAAATCGAATTGAGGAGGGCCTGACGGAAGCGCATGACGCATAATTGTGCATCCATATGCATCCGTCAATAGCAATTATTCACTGCATTCGCCGAGGATATGCGCGATATCTCCGGCGACGGCGCGTGCTGGCGCCAGACTAGCCGCGCGCCGCCGCGAAGAGGAGGACGGCCGCCATCGCGCACCCTAACCCCGTCTTGGCCCCAGTCGCCGCGATGCGCCCCAGCAGCGCCCCCCACGCCACACGCGTCGCGCTCCCCCGCGTCGCCTCGGCCCGGGTGAGCTCCAGCGCTAGCGCCCCGGCGAAAGCCCCCACGAAGGCGCCGATCACGCTCCCGATGACCGGGATGGGAATCCCCACCATCGCCCCCACCAGCCCGCCGGCGATTGCCCCCCACCCCGCACGCGGCGACCCGCCGTAGCGCTTCGTGTAGCGTGCGGCGAGCGTGAACTCGAGGACCTCTGCCAGGAGTGCCAGCACCGCCGCTGCACCCAACGCGAGCGCACCGATCTGCGCCGCCGGAACCAGCCAGTCGTACAGCAGCGCGGCCCCGAGCATCAGCCACAGCCCCGGCATACCGAGCGCCACCAGGAAGATCGAGACGACGAAGACGGCACCGAGGATGATCAGCGTCATGGCTCCGCGGGAAGAAGAGCGGCGCGGAGGTGGCGTCGTTCGACACCACGGCTCCGCGCCGTTTCCCTACGTCGAGGGGCGCGCGAGGGATTCGTCGGCGCCCACCCGTGGTCACGCCTCGCCGCTCACGCGACCGGCGCCACGCTCGCTTCCTTGAGCAGCTCGGCGACGAGGGCTGCGTCTGCCGCCGATGAATCGAGCAGCGGGAGGCGCACCGGGCCACCGTGCAACCCGACCTTTTCCATGGCGACCTTCACCGCCGGGATCCCCATCCGCCCGACGATCTCGAGGGCGAGTGGCGTAAGGCGGCGCTGCGCCTCGGAGGCCTCGGGCTCGAGCTTGTTGGCGGCATGTCGCGCCACTTCGAGCGTGAGCTCCGTCGCGAAGAGCGCCACGGCGAGGATTCCGCCCACGACCCCCATCTCCAGCGCCTTGCGCCACGTCCCGCCGTGCCCGGTGATGACCCCGAAGTTGGGCCCCTGCACCAGGAGGTACTTCGCCATCGTCTCCAGGTCGCCGGACGAGTCCTTCATCCCGACGATGTTGTCGTGCTCCGACAGGCGCGCGACGAGCTCGGGCTCGAGCTTGAAGTGCATGTACTTGGGGATGTTGTACAGCAGGACGGGGAGCGGTGACTCGTCGGCGACGCGCTCGTAGTGCGCCTGCAGCGCCGCGCTGGACATCGCGTTGCTGTAGTAGTGCGGCGCGACGACGAGGCACGCGTTTGCGCCGCGCTCCGCCGCTTCCTTGCACCGGCGAACGCACGCCTTGGTCGACTCCGCCCCGGTCCCGACAATCAGCTGCCTGTCGGATGGGACGACCGAGCGCGCCATCTCCACCAGGCGCTGGCGCTCTCCCTCCTCGAGCAGCGCCGCCTCGCCTGTCGAGCCGGCCACGACCACGCCATCCAGCCCTCCCGCGATGTGCGCCTTCAGGTTCGCGCCGAAGGCGTCGAGATCGAGTTCGCCGCGACGGTCGAACGTCGTGATGACCGGCCCAAAGATGCCCTTGATCGACGTGGTCACTGCCACATCCCTCCATTCGTGCTGAGGTTGAGGTCCCCGCCGAATCCGTCGGCGGGGGCGCTGAGGTCGTTGCTGCCCTTCTTGAAGTCGGACATTTGCAGCTGGAAGTCCGCCGGGCGCGTCGACGCCGCCAAGGCGACGTCGAACGACACGAGCCCCGTCGTCACCATCTCCGCCAGGTGCTGGTCAAAGGTCTGCATCCCGTACTGGACGCGCCCCTCGGCCATGTAGTCGCGGATCTCGCCGACGTTCTGCTGCAGGATGAGGTCGCGGATGGTGGGGGTGTTGATCATGATCTCGCACGCCACCGAGCGCCCGTGACCGTCGGCGCGCGGCAGCAGTCGCTGCGAGATCACGGCGTGCAGCG
The DNA here is from genome assembly GCA_046327755.1 of Gemmatimonadaceae bacterium. GTDB lineage: Bacteria > Gemmatimonadota > Gemmatimonadetes > Gemmatimonadales > Gemmatimonadaceae > SCN-70-22. The sequence continues at coordinate 54,658 of JAXLXW010000019.1, read as the reverse complement.
ATTCCGCCAGGCGCAAGCGCACCACCTCCTGCTCCTCCGGCGGGAACATCGACACGATCCGCATGATCGTCGTCTGCGCGTCCGGCGTGTGCACCGTCGCCAGCAGCAAGTGCCCCGTCTCCGCCGCCTTCATCGCGGTGTCGATCGTCTCCGGATCGCGCAGCTCCCCGAGGACGATCACGTCCGGGTCCTGCCGCAGTGCGGCCTTGAGCCCCTGCCGGAAGTTCTCCGTGTCGACTCCGATCTCCCGCTGCGTGATCGAGCTGCGCACGTCACGATGGAGGAACTCGATCGGCTCCTCCAGCGTGACGATGTGCTTCTCCACGTTGGTGTTGATGTGCGAGATCATCCCGGCCAGCGTCGACGACTTTCCCGACCCCGTCACCCCGGTCACGAGCACCATCCCGCGCTCGGCCAGCGCGATCGACTCCAGCACCGGCGGGAGCGCCAGCTCGGTGATCGTCGGCACCTTGAAGGGGATCACGCGCATCACGATCATGAAGCTCGAGCGCTGGCGCAGGATGTTCACGCGGAAGCGCCCGATCCCCGGCGCTCCCCACGAGCAGTCGTAGTCGAGCAGCGAGTCGATCCGCTCCTTCACCTTCTCGTTGGCGATGAGCCGCATCGCGATCGCCCGCGTCTGCTCGGGCGTGAGCGCCTGCTTGGTCATCGCCACCAGCTTTCCGTCGATGCGGGCACGAAACACGTCCCCGGCCTTGATGTGCAGGTCGGAGGCTCCGCGATCGACGGCCGCCTTGATGATCTTCTCCACGAATCAGTATCCCGCGTCCTTGTCGACCACGTTGCGAAGCGGTTCGCCTCGCGCGTAGGCCGACCAGTTGTCGAGGAAGAGGTCCAGCGCGCGCCGCCAGAACAGCCTGGGCGACACATACGCCACGTGCGGTGTCACCAGTGCATTCGTGAGCGACCAGAGCGGGCTCGTGGCCGGCAACGGTTCCTCCTGAAACACATCCAGCACCGCCCCCCGAATCTGCCCACCGGCGAGCCCCCGCGCGAGCGCCACTTCATCCAGCAGCGCGCCGCGCGCCACATTCACCACGATCGCACCGTGCGGGAGCGCGGCCAGTCGCTCGGCGCCCAGCACCCCGCGCGTCTCGGGCGTCAGCGGGGCGGCGAGCACCACGACGTCGGCCTCCCGCAGCGCACCGTCCAGCGAGTCCAGCGCGATCATCGCGTCGAAGGCCCGGGGAGGCGCCAGGTGCAATCGACGCCGCACCCCGGTCACCCGCGCCGCCCCGAGCGCGCGGAAGCGGCGACCGATGGCCTCGCCGAGCCCTCCGGTGCCAATGATGAGGACGCGACACTCGCACAGCTCGCGCAGCGATACCCGTTCGTCGGTGAACGGCGTCTTGTCCCATCGCCGAGCCTGGCGCAACTCGACGGCGTAGTCGAAGCCGCGCAGGAAGTGCAGGACGCCGCCCACCACGTGCTCGGCGATGCTCTCCCCCATCGTCCCGGCCGAGTTGGTGAAGACGACGTCGCTGGCCACCAGGGCCGGGAAGAGCGACCGACCGACCCCTGCCGCCGCGGAATGGACCCATCGGAGCTTCGGGGCCGCGGCGAAGAGCTCTTCAGCGATCCCCCACCCGAAGTACGCCTCCATCTCCGGGGCCTCGCGTAGCGCTCCGGCGGTCACGACGTGCCCGGCATCGGTGTGGAACGGGGTGACGTCGTCGAGCAATTCCACCGTCCACCCGGGCGGCGCGGCGGCGACGATGCGCTCGAGCCCCTCCGCGGGGAGCGACCAGTTGCGCGCCTGGGCGCTGACCTCCACCACCAGGCGGCGTGAGGCGGTCATGCCAACCCCATGCGCTCCCGCACCTCGGCCATCGTCTTGCGCGCCACCGCGCGTGCGCGCTGGGCCCCGTCGCCTAACGCCTCGGTCACCAGCGCCGGCTGCGCCGCGAGCTCGGCCGCGCGGCTCCTGATCGGGACGAGCTCCGTCTCCATCGACTCGGCCAGCACCTTCTTGCAGTCGATGCACCCCCAGCCCGCGCTGCGGCACTGCGCCGCCACGTGATCCTGCGTCGACTCCGGGCTAAACGCCTTGTGCAGCTGGAAGATGTTGCAGACGTCGGGGTTTCCCGGGTCCGTCTTCTTGACGCGCGCCGGGTCGGTCACCGCCGGGCGCAGCTTGTCCCAGATCGCCTTCGGGTCCTCGAGGAGCGCGATCGTGTTCCCCATCGACTTCGACATCTTGGCCTGGCCGTCCAGCCCGAGGATGCGCCGCGTCGGCGTGAGGCGCGCCTGTGGCTCGGGGAAGTAGCCCTCCTCGAACCGGGCGTTCCAGCGCCGCGCGATCTCGCGCGAGAGCTCCAGGTGCTGGACCTGGTCCTCACCCACCGGGACGATGTCGGCGTGATAGAGGAGGATGTCGGCCGCCTGCAGGACAGGATAGTTCAGGATCCCCGCCACGACACTCTCCTGCCGCGACGACTTGTCCTTGAACTGCGTCTGCCGCTCCAGCTCGCCCAGCGGGGTGATGGCGTTGAAGGCCCACGCCAGCTCCGTGTGCTCCGGAACGTCCGACTGCACGAACAGCGTCGTCGTCGAGGGATCGATTCCCGCGGCGAGGAGCGACGTGGCCATCTCGTGCGTGCGCTTGCGCAGCTCGTCCGGGACGAACGGCTGCGTGATCGCATGGTAGTTCACGACGCAGATGAAGGACTCGAACTCACGCTGGAGCGTGACCCAGTTCTTCACCGCCCCGAGATAATTGCCGATGTGCAGTTCCCCGGAGGGCTGGATTCCGCTAAAGATTCTTGGCATGCGGGCAAACTAAGGGGGCTCGCTTTGCCGTCGCAACGCGATGAACCCGCACAGTCCCCCGGTGTCCCTCCCCACTTTCGCCATCGTGTCTACCACTTCACGCACACCGGCGCACGACCCCGTGCTGCAGCAACAGCTGCTCGATGCCGCGACGCACGCGGCGCGTCTTGGCGCCGACTTTGTGCGCTCGCGCACCGGCGATCTCGCGACGCTCGACTGGCAGGTGAAATCGCGCGCTGACTTCGTGAGCGAGGTCGACCTCGGCGCCGAAACTCGCATCGCCGAGTTCCTCGGCCAGCGCGTCCCTGAGGCGCTCGTGCTCGGGGAGGAGTTGACGCCGGCCGCCGCTTCCGCTGACGGCATCGTCTTTGTCGTCGACCCGCTGGACGGCACCACCAACTTCCTGCACGGCTATCCGGAGTACGCCGTCTCGATCGGTGCCATGGTTGGCGGCGTGCTCTCCGTGGGAGTCGTCCTGCAGATCCCGCAGGGCACGCTGTACAGCGCGCGGGCCGGCGGCGGGGCGTTCTGCGATGGTGAGCGACTCTCGGTGTCGGCCACGAACGAACCGTTGCGCGCCTTGTTCGCCACGGGTTTCCCGTTCAAGAAGGCCGACGAGGTCGATCCGTACCTGGGGCAGCTGCGGCGCGTGATGACCCAGGTGTCGGGAGTGCGGCGCGCCGGCTCCGCCTCGCTCGACCTCGCAAACGTCGCCGCGGGGCGCTTCGACGGGTTCTGGGAGCTGTCGCTGGCGCCCTGGGACATTGCCGCGGGGATACTGCTGGTCCGCGAGGCGGGAGGGCGCGTGACCGACGTCGCGGGGGTCGACATCCAACCGGCGCACACGTCGGTGGTGGCGTCGAACGGCGTGATGCACCCGTGGTTGCTGGCGCAGTTGCGGGGAGAGTAGCGGACGGCGGGTGACGTGACGAACGAGGCGGTCCGCCCGGGACAGGGTGAGAGGTTCACGCTGTCGCTGGGTGACGCGGGAGGCGAAACGGAGGGCGAGAGGGGCGTGGGCGGGCGGGCCGGGCGTGCCCGGGCGTACCCCGCGTGGACGGGCGCTCGGATCACGATCGGGAGAGGTCGATGCGCCCCAGCGCGCCTTGCCGCTCCTTCAGCGTACCTCGCCGAGCGCCGCGGGTGTTGCGCCGCGGGTATTCCGCCGCGGGTGCCTCACAGCGGGGTGTCGCGCATCGGAATGATGACGAGCAGGATGGAATGGTGATGCATCCGCATGCGCGGGCGCGCAGATTCTGATTCGGGGGGGGCCCCCACGCTCGGCCTCCCGCACCCCGCACCAACCACTCCGTCCCCTCCCTCTCCCTCCAATGAAGCTCGTCGAGTGCGTCCCCAACTTTTCCGAAGGACGCCGCCCTGAAGTCATCGCCGCCATCCGTGACGCCATCGCCGCCACCGACGGCATCGTCGTCCTCGACGTCTCCAGCGACACGTCGCACAACCGCACCGTCGTCACCTTCGTCGCCCCAGCGGAACGCGCGGTCGACGCCGCCCTGGCGGGCATGCGCATGGCAGCGCAGCTCATCGACCTCACCCAGCACGAGGGCGAGCACCCCCGCATCGGCGCCACCGACGTCGTCCCCTTCATCCCGCTCGAAGGGGCCACGATGGACGACTGCGTCGCACTCGCCCGCGCGTTAGGCACGCGCGCCGCCGCCGAGCTGGGCATCCCGGTGTACCTGTACGAGCGCGCCGCCTCCACGCCGTCGCGCGAGAACCTCGCCGACGTGCGCCGCGGCGAGTTCGAGGGGCTGCGCGACGAGGTCCTCACCAACCCGGCGCGCCGCCCGGACTTCGGCGAGGCAAGACTCCACCCCACGGCCGGCGCCACCGCGGTGGGCGCGCGCCCGTTCCTCGTCGCCTACAACGTCTACCTCGGCGGCAGGGAGAACCTCCCCGTCGCCAAGGAGGTCGCCAAGGCGCTGCGTCACTCGTCAGGCGGGCTGCGCTACGTGAAGGGGCTCGGACTCGAGGTCGACGGCCAGGCCCAGGTCTCGATGAACCTCGTCGACATCGAGAAGACGCCGCTCTTCCGCGCCTTCGACATGGTGAAGATGGAGGCGCAGGCCCACGGCATCTCGCCCACCTGGTCCGAGATCGTCGGCCTGGTCCCCGAGAAGGCGCTCTTCGACACCGCTGCTCGTCACCTGCAACTCCGCGGCTTCTCCCCCGAACTGGTCCTGGAGCGCAAGGTGCGCGCGGCCGTCTCGGGCGGCGAGACGGTGAGTGCGTTCACCGCCAGCGTCGCCGCCGCCACGCCAGCCCCCGGCGGCGGATCGGTCGCCGCGCACGTTGGCGCGTTAGGCGCGGCGCTCGCCCAGATGGTGGCCGGCCTCACCGTGGGACGGAAGAAGTACGCCGCCGTCGAGGCGGAAATGAAGCAACTCGCCCTCGAGGCCGCGGCGCTGGGCACCACGCTCAGCGCGCTGGTCGAGCGCGATGCGCAGGCGTACGGGGAAGTGATGAAGGCCTACACCCTTCCCAAGGAGACGGAGGAGCAGGTCGCCGTGCGCACGCGTGCCATCGACGACGCCCTCCTCGGCGCGGGCGTCGTTCCGCTCGAAACCGCCCGCGCCTGCGCCACCGTCGCCGACCTCGCCCAACGCGCCGCCGAACGAGGCAACACCAACTGCGCCTCCGATGCCGGCGTCGCCGCGCTCCTCGCCGAGGCGGCGTGTCGCGGCGCCGTCTACAACGTGCGCATCAACGTGGCGTCGCTCAGCGACAAGGCGCGCGGCACCGCCCTCCTCGAGGAGGCGCAACGGCTCCTGCAGGCCGCCCGCACCAGCGCCGACGCCGCCACCGCCGTCGTCGAGCGCGCCATCGGGTAGCGCCACACACGCCAGCCTCCGCGGACGCACGACGGGCCGGTCCCAGGAGGGGCCGGCCCGTCGTGCACCTGGCGAAGCGTCCGCGGCGACTCCCGCTACGCCTCCAGCGCGGTCAGGACGCGCGGCCCCTCGTCCAGCACCACGACCGTGTGCTCGAAGTGGGCAGAACGCGACCCATCCGCCGTGACGACGGTCCAGCGATCCGACAGCGTCCGAATGGGCGACGCCCCGATGTTCACCATCGGCTCGATCGCGATCGTCAGCCCTGCCAGGAGCCGGGCGCCGCGCTTCGGCTTTCCGAAGTTGGGGACCTGCGGGTCGCCGTGCGGCTTCGTCCCCACGTAGTGCCCCACCAGGTCGTCGGCGGTCGTGAAGCCCGCCGGCTTCACCACGTTGGAGATCGCGAAGCCGATGTCGCCGATGTGGTTCCCCACGCGCGCCGCCGCCACGCCGGCCGCCAGCGCCTCCTGCGTCACGGCGAGGAGCTTCTGGTCCTGCGCGCTGATCTCGCCCACGGGAACGGTGATCGCCGCGTCGGTGAAGTACCCCTCGAGCTTCACCCCGAAGTCGAGCGACACGATGTCACCCTCCTTCAGGATACGCTTGGCCGACGGGATCCCGTGCACGATCTCCTCGTTGATCGAGATGCACACCGATCCCGGGAAGCCGTACAACCCCTTGAACGCCGCGCTCGCCCCGGGCTGGCTCCGAATGAACTCGTCCGCGATGGTATCCAGCTCCTTGGTGCTGATCCCGGGACGGACGTGCGACTTGAGCAGCTCCAGCGTGCGGGCCAGGAGCTGCCCGCCGCGGGCCATGATCTCGATCTCGCGCGATGACTTGAGGTGCAGCACGACCTACAGCCCTAACGAGACACGGATTCGGGCGAGGACCTCGTCCAGCGTCCCCAACCCATCGACGAACTTGAGCGGCGCGTTGTGCGTCCGGTACCAGTCGATCACCGGCGCCGTCTGGCGTTGATACACCGCCAAGCGGTTGCGGATCGCGTCGGGCTCATCGTCCTTGCGACGCACGAGCGTCCCCGGTGGCGTATGCCCCTCGTCGCACGCCTCGCCCGGTTGACGCCCAGTATAGGGACGCTGGCAGGTGTCGCACACGGTGCGTCCGCTCAGGCGCGTGACGATCGCCTCGTCAGGCACCTCGACCACGAGCACGGCATCGAGCGGGCGCCCGATCTCCTCGAGCGCCCGCGCGAGCCCTTCGGCCTGCGGCGTCGTGCGCACAACACCGTCGAGGATCGCCCCCTTCGCCGCCGACGGCGACGCGAGCGCCTCCTTCATGATCCCGAGGATGACGTCGTCCGGGACGAGGTCACCGCGATCCATCGCCGCCTTCGCCGCGAGCCCCAACGGCGTCCCTTCGCGCACCGCTGCACGCAGCACGTCGCCCGTTGCGATTTTCGGGATGCCGAGTTGCTCGGCGAGGCGTTCACCCTGCGTGCCCTTCCCGGCGCCAGGGGGTCCCAAGAGGACGATGATCATCGGACGGCTACAGCACGGAGGTAAGTCGCGGTCGCGACCGGCATCACCTTGATGCACCAGTCATGCAACCCACGGGGGGAAGACGCCACGACCCGGCCAATGCTCTGAAGCACCGCCGGGTCATGGAATCGCTATCAGGTCATGCAGTGCATCGGAGCGCGCCGCACGGCGCGCCCCGCATCGACATCAGAATCCACCAGTCGCCTGGCGACCACGGAAGCGCACGCGCCCCTTCTTCATGAAGCCGTCGTACTTCCGCAGTAGGAGGTGCTGCTGCATCTGCGACATCGTATCGAGCGCCACACCGACCACGATGAGGAGCGACGTCCCGCCGAACTGGAACGGCACGTTGATCCACTTCGCGATCAGCACCGGGAGGAGCGCGATCACCGTCAGGAAGATCGCCCCGGGAAGCGTGATGCGAGAAACGACACCGTCGATGTACTCCGCCGTCTTCGCCCCGGGCTTCACCCCCGGGATGAACCCGCCCTGCTTCTTGAGGTTCTCCGCCAGGTCGATCGGGTTGAAGATGATCGACGTGTAGAAGTACGTGAAGAAGAGGATGAGGAGCGCCGACGTGATGAGATAGAGCCAGGTCCCCGGGACGAAGAGGTCGGCCACGCGCTGCGCGGCGGCATTCCCCGAGAACTGCGCGATGGCGCCCGGCACCACGATCACCGACTGCGCGAACACGATCGGCATGACGCCCGACGAGTTGATGCGCAGCGGGATGAAGTTGCGTGCCGCCTCACGCATGCGCCCGCGAGCCATCGTGCGCTGCGGGATCTGGATCAGGACGCGACGAGCCGCGAGCGTGATCGCGACCACCCCGGCGACGACCCCCGCCATGACCACGGCGAGGATGGCCAGCGAGAACGGACCGACCGCCCCGGTGCCGACGAACTTGAACGTCTGCACGATCCCCGGCCAGAAACGCTCGACGATCGAGAAGAAGATCAGGAGTGAGGCCCCGTTGCCGAGTCCGCGTTCCGTGATCTGCTCGCCCAGCCACATCACGAAGACGGCGCCGGTCGTGAGGAAGAGCGCAGTCTGCACGCGGAAGCCGAACCCGGGGGTGGCCACGGCCTGCGACAGTGACTCGGTGAACAGCGCGAAGCCCCACGCCTGGACGATAGCCAGGACGACGGTGCCGTAGCGCGTCCACTGCGTCAGCTTTTTCCGCCCTTCCTCGTCCTTCTGCATCTTGTCGACCGTCGGGATGACCGCCCCCGCGATCTGCACGAAGATGCTCGAGGAGATGTACGGCATGATGCCGAGGGCGAAGACCGTCGCGCGCGACAGCCCGCCCCCGACGAACAGGTCGTACAACCCAAGCAACCCACCACCGCCCTGCTGGTTCGCGAAGAAGTCGGTGAGGGCGATGACGTCCACCCCGGGGACCGTGACGTGCGCCCCCACCCTGTACAGCGTCAGGCAGAGGAACGTGAAGACGATCTTCTCCCAGAGCTCGGGCGTATTGCGGATGTTCGCCAGCGCCTGGGCCGGATTTGGCTGCGCCATTTACTCCTCGATGCGGCCGCCGGCCGCGGCGATCTTCTCGCGCGCGCTGCCCGAGACCTTGATGCCGCGCACGGTGTAGGCGGCCGACACCTCGCCGGACGCCAGGAGCTTCGCCGGTCCCTTGGTGAGCTTGATCAGCCCAGCCTTGGCCAGCGATTCGCGCGTTACCTCGCTCCCCTCGACCTTGGAGAGGTCGCCAAGACGCACGACCTGATTCTCCACGCGGAAGCGCTCGTTGTTGAAGCCACGCTTCGGGATCCGGCGCGTGAGCGGCATCTGGCCGCCCTCGAAGCCGGGCTTCCCACCGCCCGGCCCACCGTGCCCCGTGCGGGCCATGCTCCCCTTGTGCCCCTTGCCGGCCGTCTTGCCCTGGCCGGAGCCAGGACCGCGCCCGAGGCGCTTGCGGTTCCGGTGCGAGCCCGGAGCCGGCGAGAGGTTATGCAGCCCGATCTTTTCCTGGGTCGCCACAGTCTCACTCCTTGACAGGCGTCACCTTGACCAGGTGCCGCACCTTCTTGATCGCGCCGCGAAGCGCGGGCGTGTCCTGTTGAATGACCGAGCTCTGGTGCTTCCGGAGCCCGAGCGCGCGAAGCGTCAGGCGCATCGTCTCGCTGTGCCCGATCTCGCTCTTCACCTGCGTGACCTGCACCTTGCCACCGGTCGGGGCTTCATCCTTCGGCGTGACCTTCGGGCCACGCGTCCGGTGCCACACGAATGTCCTAGGCATTGGCGACCTCCTTGCCCTTGTGGCGCGAACGATAGCCGATCGCCGAGGGCTCCACGCCACGCTCACGCGCGATCTGCTCGACCGTCGTGAGCTGCTTGAGGCCGTCGAACGCCGCCCGCACCATGTTGTGCGGGTTCGTCGAGCCTAACGACTTGGTGAGGATGTCGGTGATCCCGGCGCACTCCATCACGGCGCGCACCGCACCACCCGCGATCACGCCGGCGCCCGGCGCCGCGGGCTTCATCACCACGCGACCGGCCCCGTGCTCGCCCACCACCTCGTGCGGGATCGTCGACCCCGTCAGCGGGATGGACACCATGCGACGACGCGCCCCCTCGACGGCCTTGCGGACCGCCTCGGACACTTCGTTCGCCTTCCCCGTCGCGTAGCCGACCTTCCCCTGCCCGTCGCCAACGGCCACGAGCGCATTGAAGGAGAAGCGACGACCGCCCTTCACGACCTTCGCGACGCGGTTGATCGCCACCACGTTCTCGACGAGGTCCGACGCGCCTTCGCCGCGGGCCTGCTGCTCGCCGCCACCGCGCGGGCCACGCCCGCCGTCGCGACCGCCGCCGCCGGGGCCGCCGTCACGACCGCCACGACCGCCACCTGGGCCGCCACGACCGCCACCGGGGCCACCACGCCCACGACCACCGCCAGGACCGCCGCGGCCACCACGGCCACCGCCGCCACCTGCCGGGCGCGACCCGCCGGTCGCCGAACCAGTTGTCTCGTTCTCAGCCATGTCAGAACTCCAGACCGCCCTCGCGGGCGCCATCGGCCAGCGCCTTCACGCGGCCGTGATAACGATAACCCGCGCGATCGAACACAACCTTCGAAATCCCCTGCTCCTTCGCCGCCGCCGCCAGCGCCTTGCCGACGCCAGCCGCCTTCTCGGCCTTCTTCCCCGTCAGCTCGCCATCGCCGACCGTCAGCAGCGTCTTCTGCGCGACGTCGTCCACGAGCTGGGCGTAGATGTGCTTGAGCGAGCGGAAGATGACCAGACGCGGACGCTCGAGCGTCCCCGTCACCCGCTTGCGAATGCGCAGGTGCCGGCGATAGCGGAGTTCCTGGCGCGTCTTCGGGATACCCATGCTGCGCATTACTTGCCTCCCGCCTTACCGGCCTTCCGGCGAATGATCTCGCCCGCGTAGCGCACGCCCTTGCCCTTGTAGGGCTCCGGCTTGCGCAGCTTGCGGATCTCCGATGCGATGCGCCCGACGACTTCCTTGTCCGCCCCCTCGACCAGGACCTGCGTCGGCTGGGGCGCCGAGAGCTTCACGCCCGCCGGGGCCTTCACTTCGATGGTGTGCGAATAGCCTAACGACATCAGGAGGCCGTACGGCTTCACCTCGGCCTTGTACCCGACGCCCGTGATCTCCAGTTGCCGCGTGAACCCCTTCGTCACGCCCTCGACCATGTTGGCCACCAGCGTGCGCGTCAGCCCGTGCAGCGCCTTGTGGCGCGTCTCGTCCGACGGACGGTTCACCGTGATCTGCCCATTCTCGTAGGCCAGGAGCATGTCGGGATGGAACGTCCGGGAGAGTTCCCCCTTCGGCCCCTTCACCGTCAGCACCGAGCCCTTCAGGTCAACCGTCACGCCGCCAGGGACGGGGACGGGATGCTTGCCAATTCGTGACATCGTGGGCTCTCCTTACCAGACAAGGGCGAGCAGTTCGCCGCCGGTGTGCGCCTTGCGCGCATCGGCGTCCGACATCACGCCACGCGACGTGCTCAGGATCGCCATCCCGAGGCCGTTGCGCACGCGCGGGATCTCGCCGACGGCCACGTACTTCCGCAGCCCGGGCGACGACACCCGCTGCAACTCGCGAATCACCGGCTGGCCGCCCGCGTACCGGAGGATGATGCGGAGCAGCTTGTGCCCCTGCTCGTTCTCCACGTGGCGATAGTCGGTGATGAAGTTGTTCTCCTTCAGGATCCGCGCGATCTCGGTCTTCACGCGCGACGCCGGCATGTCCACGCGACGGTGCTTCGATCCGCACGCATTGCGGATCCGCGTGAGCATATCGGCGATCGGGTCAGTCATGCTCATGGGTGTTTCGCTCTCCTATCGTATCCCGCTCGGGACGTTTAGGAATTGAAGGAATGAGAGTCGCGAGCGGGTGGCGACGAGTCCGGGCGCCGTGCGCCGTCGAACTCCCGTCCCCCGTCTCCCGTCTCCCGTCTATCGACTTACCACGACGCCTTGCGGACGCCGGGAATCAGCCCGTTCAGCGCCATCTCGCGCAGGGCCAGGCGCGACAGCCCGAAGAACCCCTCATAGCCGCGCGCACGCCCGGTCATCGAGCACCGGTTGCGAATGCGCACCGCCGACGAGTTGCGCGGGAGCTTGCGCAGCTTGCTGTACGCCGCCTCACGCTCCGCGTCCCCGGTCTTCGGGTTCTTGATGATCGCCAGCAGCGCGCGACGCTTCTCCGCGTGACGCGCCACCAGCACCTTGCGCTCCTCGTTCTTGACGATCTTGGACGTCTTGGCCATGGCTGCCTAACGAATCAGTTGGTGAACGCGACGACGACCGGCTTCTCGTCGCCGCGGAACGGCATCCCCAGCTCGCGCAGGAGCGCGAAGGACTGGTCGTCCTTGTCCGTGGTCGTCACGAACGTGATGTCCATCCCGTGGATCTGCTCGACCATGTCGTAGTTGATCTCCGGGAAGATCATCTGCTCCTTGATGCCCACCGAGTAGTTCCCGCGCCCATCGAACGAACGGGTGCCGAGGCCGCGGAAGTCGCGGACGCGCGGCAGCGCGCTGTTGATGAATCGGTCCAGGAACTCCCACATGCGCGCCCCGCGCAGCGTCACCGCCGCACCGATCTCCTGCCCCTCACGCAGCCCGAAGTTGGCGATCGACTTCTTCGCCTTCTTCCGGACCGGGCGCTGGCCGGTGATGAGCGCCAACTCCTCGACCACCGAGTCGAGCAGCTTGGGCTGCTTGATCGCCTCGCCCAGCCCCACGTTGATCACGATCTTCGTGAGCGCCGGGATCTGGTGCACGTTGGTCAGCCCGAACTGCTGCATGAGCTTCGGGGCCACCGTGCTCTTGTAGTATCCGTGCAGGCGCGGCGCCGGCACCGGGAGCTTCGCCCCGAGGTGCGGGCCCTTCGGCAGCATCGACTTGCGATCGCCGCCCTTGCCGCCGCCCGACGTCTTGCCAGCGGGCGCGCCGCCCTTCTTTTCCTTCGTTGCCATAGTCTATCGTCCTCGCCTCAGCGGCTCAGCGGTTGCGCGGGATGGCATCCCCGCTCTTGGCGCTGATGCGTTCCTTCGTGCCATCTGCGTCGATCTGGCGGCGGGTGCGCGTCGGCGTCCCGCTCTTCGGATCGAGCAGCATCACGTTCGAATGATGAATCGGGGCCGGCATCTCGATGATCGCGCTCTGCTCTTCCGCGCGACGCGCCTTCCGATGCCGCTTCACGATGTTGATCCCTTCCACGGTGATGCGCCCGGTCTTGGTGAAGACGCGGAGGACCTTCCCCTCCTTCCCCTTGTCTTCGCCACGCATGACGCGCACGGTGTCGCCCTTGGTGATGGGCATCGACACCCGCTCCGCCTTGCGCTGGTGGCGAACCGCCCCCAGGCGCTTCCCCTCGTTCTTGCGATACTTGAGCACGCGCATGTTACAAGACCTCCGGCGCGAGCGAGACGATCTTCATGTACCGCTTCTCGCGCAGCTCGCGCGCCACGGGGCCGAAGATGCGCGTCCCGCGGGGCTCGCCCTTGTCGTCAATGATCACGACCGCATTCTCGTCGAAGCGGATGTAGCTCCCATCCTTGCGGCGCGTCTCCTTCACGGTCCGCACCACGACCGCCTTCGCGACGTCGGACTTCTTCACCGTCCCATTGGGAAGGGCGTCCTTCACCGCCACGATCACCTTGTCGCCAAGTCCGGCATACCGTCGCTTGGTCCCACCGAGCACGCGGATCACGAGCGCCTTCTTCGCGCCCGAGTTGTCCGCGACCTTGACCACCGATTCCTGTTGGATCATTGCTCAGTTTCTCCTAGCGCGCCCGCTCGACGATCTCCACCACGCGCCACCGCTTGTCCTTCGACAAGGGGCGCGTCTCCATGATGCGCACGGTGTCGCCCGTCTTCGCCGAGTTCTCCTCGTCGTGGGCTTTCACCTTCTTCGTGCGCGTCACCATCTTGCCGTACGTCGGATGCGGGACCCGGCGGTCGATCTTCACGACCACGGTCTTCTGCATCTTGTCGCTCACCACCACGCCCACGCGCACCTTGCGCGCGTTCCGCGGCGATGCCTGCTGCCCGTTGTTGGTCATCTCGGCCATGTTCGCTCGTGCTCCTGGCTAGCGCTTGGCCGGTGCGGCCAGCTCACGTTCGCGCAGCACCGTCTGCAGGCGCGCGATGTTCTTGCGGATCGCGCGCAGCTGCAGCGGATCCTCCAGCGGCTCCGTCGCGCTGCGGAAGCGGAGGCGGAAACGCTCCTCCTCCAACTCGGCAATGCGCGCGCGGATCTCCGCCACGGACAATTCGCGAATCTCCTCAGCTCGCATCGGAATGCGCCTCCTCGCGGACGACAAACTTCGTCTTCACCCCGAGCTTGGCCGAGGCCAGCGCCATCGCCTTCTCGGCGACCTCGCGCGTCACCCCTTCCAGCTCGAACATCACACGGCCCGGCTTCACCACGGCGACCCACCCTTCGGGCGAGCCCTTCCCCTTCCCCATTCGGGTCTCGGCCGGCTTCTTCGTAATCGGCTTGTCCGGGAAGATGCGGATCCAGACCTTGCCGCCGCGCTTGATATGACGCGTCATGGCGACACGGCACGCCTCGATCTGCCGGCTGGTCACCCACCCCGGCTCGAGCGCCTGGAGGCCGTAGTGCCCGAAGGAGATCTCGGCGCCTCGCTGCGCCAACCCCTTCGTCCGGCCCTTGAACATCTTCCGGAACTTTACTCGCTTAGGACTGAGCATGTCGGTATCTCGTTAGGTCGAAGAGGGCTCAGGCGCCGGTGCTGTACGTCTTGCCGCGGCGATCCTCGACCACCTCGCCCCGGAAGATCCACACCTTCACACCAATGGTGCCGAAGGTGGTCTTCGCCGTCGACGTGGCATAGTCGATGTCGGCGCGCAGCGTGTGCAGCGGCACACGCCCCTCGTGGTAGCCCTCGACGCGCGCGATCTCCGCGCCGCCCAGGCGACCACCCGCCTTCACCTTGATCCCCTGCGCGCCCATGCGCATCGCACTCTGCACCGCGCGCTTCATCGCGCGACGGAACGAGATGCGCTGCGACAGCTGGTTCGCGATGTTGTCCGCCACCAGCTGGCTGTCGAGCTCGGGACGCTTGATCTCCTCGACGTTGATCCCGACTTCCTTCCCCGTCAGCTGCGCCAGCTCGTCGCGAAGCTTGTCCACTTCCGCGCCCTTCTTCCCGATCACCACCCCCGGTCGCCCGGTGTGGATCGTCACCACCACCTTCCCCGGCTTCCGCTCGATGTGGATGTCGGAGATCGCGGCGTGTCCAAGGCGCGTCTTGAGGTACTTCCGCAGCAACGCGTCTTCCTTCAGCATCTGCGGGAACTCACGGTTCGCGTACCAGCGCGAGCGCCACTGCTTCGTGATCCCGAGGCGGAAGCCGATCGGATTCGTCTTCTGTCCCATTATCGACCTTCCTTCTCCGCCACGACGATCTCGACGTGGCTGGTGCGCTTGTGAACCGGCGTCGCGCGGCCCATCGCGGCCGGCGTCCACCGCTTGAGCTTCGGACCCTCGTTGATGATCGCCTTCTTCACGAAGAGCGTGTCGACGTCGAGCGACGCGTTGGCGGCACGAGCCGCCTGCTCCGCGTTCGCCACGGCCGACTCCAGCGTCTTCGCGATCTGCACCGCGGCGTGCTTCTTCGAGAACTTGAGCAGCGCCAGCGCGTCATTGACCATCTTGCCGCGGATCTGGTCGATGACCAGCCGCATCTTGTACGGCGACTGCCGCGTGGTGCGCTGGATCGCGCGTGCCTCGGTAGCCATCGCTTACTTCCCTCCCTTGGCGGGCGCCGGAGCCGGCGCCTTCTTGTCCGTCGGTCGGTTCCCCGAGTGGCCGCGGAACAGGCGCGTCGGCGCAAACTCGCCGAGCTTGTGTCCCACCATGTTCTCGGTCACGTACACCGGGACGAACTTGTTCCCGTTGTGCACCGCGAACGTGTGCCCCACGAAGTCAGGGAGAATGGTGCTCGCCCGCGACCACGTCTTCACGACCTTCTTCTCGTTCCGCGCATTCATCCCCGCCACCTTCTTCAGCAGCGCCTCCTGGACGAACGGGCCTTTCTTGATGCTACGAGCCATGGAAAACTCTTGAGTGTCGTTAGGTCAGGCTAGAAGCCGGACTGCGTGGCCTTGCCACGCTTGCGGCCGCGGACGATCAGGCGCTGCGACGGCTTCTTCATGTTGCGCGTCTTCACGCCCTCCTTCTTGCCCCACGGGCTCACCACGTTCCGCCCGCCGCGCGTACGCCCGCCGTGCGGGTGGTCAACCGGGTTCATCACTTCACCGCGCACCTTGGGACGGCGTCCCTTCCAGCGCGTCTTCCCGGCCTTCCCCCACGACTGCAGCTCGTGCTCCGAGTTCCCCACCTCGCCAATCGTCGCGAGGCAGCGCTGGTGCACCCGGCGCATTTCCGTCGACCCCATGCGAAGGGTCACGTACTCGCCTTCCTTCGCCACCACCTCGGCCGACATCCCCGCCGAACGGGCCATCTGCCCGCCCTTCCCAGGGATCAGCTCGATGTTGTGGACCGACGTGCCTAACGGCACCTCACCCAGCGGCAGCGCGTTCCCCGTGCGCACGTCCGAGCCAGGCCCCGACACGATGCTGTCGCCGACGCCCAACCCCTTCGGGTGCAGGATGTAGCGCTTCTCCCCGTCCGCATACTGCACCAGCGCGATGCGCGCCGAGCGGTTCGGGTCATACTCGATCGTCTTCACGACCGCGACGTCACCGAAGCGGTTGCGCTTGAAGTCGATGATGCGGTACTGGCGCTTGTGGCCACCACCGCGGCGACGCATCGCCACGTGGCCATGGTTGTCGCGACCGCCCGACTTCTTGAGCGGCTCGACGAGCGACTTCTCGGGGGTGCTCCGCGTGATCTCCGCGAAATCGGAGATCGAGCGGAATCGCGTCCCCTTCGTCACCGGCTTGAATTGACGGATGCCCATGCTCGTTTAGCCCTCGAAGATGTCGATCTTGTCGCCCGACTGGAGCGTCACGATCGCCTTTTTCCAGCTCGGTCGCACGCCAGACGTCTTCCCCATGCTGCGGCGCGGCTTGCCACGCACGTTGCTGGTCCAGACCCCGGTCACCTTCACGCCGAACAACTTTTCAATCGCCTGCTTGATCGCCGGCTTGGTCGCGTCGTTCGCCACTTCGAAGACATACTCGCCCTTGGCCTGGTAGGCCGCCGAGGTCTTCTCGGTCACGATCGGACGGACGACGGTGCGGTGAAGCGTCGCCATCGCTTACTCCCCCTTCTTGCGGGCGGTCTTCTTCGCCGCCGGCTTCTTTTCAGTGGTCGCCTCGCCCTTCGCGGCCGCCTTCTTTGCCGCCGGCTTCTTCGCGGCCGTCTTGGCCGCCGTCTTCGCCTTGGGCGCTGCCTTCGTCGCCGCCTTCGCCTTCTTCGCCGCCGGCGGCTCCTTCTCCGCGATCGGGGCCAGCGTGTGGCCGATCGCCGGCGCCTCGATCAGGACGACATCGGACCACAGGACGTGGTACGCCGACGCGTCGCTGTACGGCATCACGTGCACGTTCGGGATGTTGCGCCCGCTCAGGTGCACGTTCTGCTTCACCCCATCCGTCAGGATGAGGACCTTGCGCTCCGCCACGCCGAGACGCGCGACCAGCGACGTCAGGAGCTTCGTGCGCGGCTCGCTGTAGTTGAACGCGTCGATGACGCAGATGGCCCCTTCGTTCGCGCGCGCGTTGAGCGCGCTGCGGCGGGCCAGCGCCTTCACCTTGCGCGGGACGTCCTCGGAATAGTTGCGGTCACCGTGCGGGCCGAAGACGGTACCACCGCCCGGCCAGTTCGGGGCGCGCGTCGAGCCCTGACGGGCGCGGCCGGTCCCCTTCTGCTTCCACGGCTTCTGGTTGCCACCGACCACCAGTCCGCGCGTCTTGGTCGACGCCGTCGCCTGGCGCTGGTTGGCCAGGTACGCCTTCACCACCTGGTGCATCACCGGCATGTTGACCGTGCCGTCGAACGTCGTCGACGGGAGGGTCACGCGCTCACGCGCAGTGCCGAACGCGGTAAACGCCGCGGCGTCTCGGGTCTCAGTCTGTTCGGACATGGCTTACCCCTGCTTGCGCACGAGCACGATGCCGTTGGTCGGCCCGGCGATCGCGCCTCGGATGTAGATCAGGTGCCGCGCCGTGTCGATCTTCTCGACGCGCAGGTTCACCTGGGTATGGCGCTCGGCGCCGTAGTGCCCCGGCATCTTCTTTCCCTTGATGACACGCGACGGGTCGGTGCCGGGAGAGATCGAGCCAGGCTTGCGATGCTTGGTGTTGCCGTGGGTGTTCGGGCCGCCGCCAAAGCCGTGGCGCTTCACCACGCCCTGGAAGCCGCGTCCCTTCGTCGTGCCGGTGACCTTCACGTATTCGCCGACCGTGAAGATGGTCGCGTCGATCGTGTC
This sequence comes from Gemmatimonadaceae bacterium, assembly GCA_046327755.1. GTDB lineage: Bacteria > Gemmatimonadota > Gemmatimonadetes > Gemmatimonadales > Gemmatimonadaceae > SCN-70-22. Next base: position 36,612 of record JAXLXW010000019.1, on the reverse strand, counting down.
GCCCGCCTTGTAGGTCGGGACCTCGGTCCCCTTCGGTGCGTCGTCCAGCCGGAAGGCGCGCAACACGCGCGGCGGCGCCGAAAGCCCCGCCTTCGTCGCGTGGCCCACTTCGGCCTTGCTCGCACGACGCCCGCGCGGATTCCGCTCGCCCTTCTTCGACTCACGACGCACCCGCTGCGAGCCGTAGCCCAGCTGCACAGCGCGGTAGCCGCTCTTGTCCAACTCGTTCTCCAGCACCTGCACCACGGGGTTCGGCTTCGCCTCCACCACGGTGCAGGGGATCTGCTGCCCCTGCTCGTTGAAGATCTGGGTCATCCCCAGCTTCTTGCCAATGATGCCTAACATGAATTCCTCTCGTGAAGTCGCGGTCCGGGGCGGCCAGTCAGCACACCACGTTTGGGTGACCGTTGGACTTGTCTGCCAGAGCCGGGTGTCGAAGGACTCGCCTGCTCGTCCTCTCGTCTTCCCGTCTTCTGCCGTTAATTGACCTTGATCTCGACGTCGACGCCGGCCGGAAGATCCAGCTTGGTCAGCGCGTCCACCGTCTGCGCACGCGAATCGAGGATGTCGATCACGCGCATGTGCGTCTTGAGCTCGAACTGCTCGCGCGACTTCTTGTCGACGTGCGGCGAGCGCAGGACGGTCCAGCGGCGCGTCTTGGTCGGGAGCGGAATCGGCCCCGATACCTGCGCCCCGGTCTTCTCCGCCGTGCGAACGATGTCCCCCGCGGCCTGGTCGATCACCGCGTGGTCGAACGCCTTGAGGCGAATGCGAATTCTGCCAGCCATAATGAATCAGTGAGTAGAAGACGAGACGACGAGAAGACGAGAGGCGCGGGTCCGAGGGTCACGCCCTCGTCTTCCCGTCTTCTCGTCTTCTCGTCTTCCCCATTTAGGCGAGGATCTTGGTCACGACACCCGCGCCGACCGTACGGCCGCCTTCACGGATGGCGAAACGAAGCTGCTCTTCCATGGCGATCGGCGTGATGAGCTCGATCGTCATCTGGATGTTGTCGCCCGGCATGACCATCTCCGTCCCGCCCGGGAGCTCGATCGAGCCCGTCACGTCGGTGGTGCGGAAGTAGAACTGCGGACGATAGCCCTTGAAGAACGGGGTGTGGCGGCCGCCCTCTTCCTTCGTGAGGACGTACACCTCGGCCTCGAACTTCGTGTGCGGGGTGATCGACCCCGGCTTGGCCAGCACCATCCCGCGCTCGATTTCCTTCTTGTCGACGCCGCGGAGCAGGAGGCCGACGTTGTCGCCCGCCTGGCCGTCATCGAGGAGCTTGCGGAACATCTCGACGCCGGTGACGATCGACTTCTTGTCCGAGCCGAAGCCGACGAGGGCGACTTCTTCCTGGACCTTGATCTTCCCGCGCTCGATACGGCCGGTGGCCACCGTGCCGCGGCCGGTGATCGAGAAGACGTCCTCGACCGGCATCAGGAACGGCTTGTCGACTTCGCGGACCGGCTCGGCGATGAACGTGTCCAGCGCGTCGTAGAGCTCCTGGATCTTCGCGACCCAGGCCGGATCGCCTTCGATCGCCTTGATCGCCGAGCCACGGATCACCGGCGCGTCGTCGCCAGGATAGTTGTACTTGTTGAGGAGCTCACGCACCTCGAGCTCGACGAGGTCGAGGAGCTCGCTGTCCTCGACGAGGTCGCACTTGTTCAGGAAGACCACGATGTTCGGCACGTTCACCTGACGGGCGAGCAGGATGTGCTCGCGCGTCTGCGGCATCGGGCCGTCGACCGCGGAGACCACCAGGATCGCGCCGTCCATCTGCGCGGCACCCGTGATCATGTTCTTCACGTAGTCAGCGTGCCCCGGGCAGTCCACGTGCGCGTAGTGACGCTTGTCCGTCTCGTACTCGACGTGCGAGGTGGCAATCGTCAGGATCTTCGTCGAGTCACGACGCCCCTGCGACTCCGACGCCTTCGCCACTTCGTCGTAGGCCACGTACTTCGTGCCGAATCCCTTGTCGGACGAAATCTTCGTGAGCGCGGCGGTCGTCGTCGTCTTGCCGTGGTCGACGTGCCCGATCGTGCCGACGTTCACGTGCGGCTTGTTGCGGTCGAATTTTGCCTTGGCCATTGCAGCGTTTCCCAGTGGTTTGGAGGTGCCCTAAACGGGGAGAGTGCTTCGGGATTTCCCTCCCGTCTCCCGTCTCCCGACTCCCGTCTACCTGCTACTTCACCTTGCTGATGATCTCTTCCGCCTTGCTCTTCGGCACTTCCTCGTAGTGCGAGAACTCCATCGAATAGACCGCGCGCCCCTGTGACATCGAGCGCAGGCGGGTGGAGTACCCGAACATCTCGGAAAGCGGAACGGTCGAGGCAATCACCTGCGCCTCACCGCGCTGCGTCATGCCGCCGATCTTGCCGCGGCGCGACGACAGGTCGCCGAGGACGTCGCCCATGTACGCTTCCGGGCTCACGACCTCAACCTTCATGATGGGCTCGAGGATGCACGGGGACGCGGCCTTCGCCGCCTCCTTGAACGCCATCGATCCCGCAATCTTGAACGCCATTTCGCTCGAGTCGACCTCGTGGTACGACCCGTACACGAGCTGGATCTTCACGTCGACCATCGGATAGCCGGCCAGGACGCCGTTCTCCAGCGCTTCCTTGATCCCCTGCTCGACCGGCCCGATGTATTCGCGCGGGATCACGCCGCCCACGATCTTGTCCTCGAACACGAAGCCCTGCCCCTGTTCGGCCGGCTCGATGTTGATGACCACGTGGCCGTACTGACCCTTACCGCCCGACTGGCGCACGAACTTCCCTTCGACCTTCTCGGCGCGACGCTTGATCGTCTCGCGATAGGCCACCTGCGGGCGCCCGACGTTCGCGTCGACCTTGAACTCGCGCATCATGCGGTCGACGATGATCTCCAGGTGCAACTCGCCCATGCCGGAGATGATCGTCTGTCCCGTCTCCGAATCCGTGTGGACGCGGAACGTCGGATCTTCTTCGGCCAGCTTGTTGAGCGCGATACCGAGCTTGTCCTGGTCAGCCTTCGTCTTCGGCTCGATCGCCACGTCGATGACGGGCGTCGGGAACTTCATCGCCTCGAGGATGATCGGGCTCTCGTCGTCGCAGAGCGTGTCGCCGGTGCGCGTGTCCTTGAGCCCGATGGCCGCGGCGATGTCGCCGGCGCGCACTTCCGGGATCTCCTCACGCTTGTTGGCGTGCATCTGCAGGAGGCGCCCGATGCGCTCGCGCTTGTCCTTCGTCGAGTTGTACACGTAGCTGCCCGAGGTGAGCACGCCCGAGTACACGCGGAAGAACGTCAGCTTCCCGACAAACGGGTCGGTCGCGATCTTGAACGCCAGCGCCGCGAACGGCGCCTCGTCGCTCACCGCGCGCGTGTCGAACGTCTCGTCGTGGTGCGGGAGGTGCCCCTGGATCGCCTCGACGTCCACCGGCGCCGGCAGGAAGTCGATGACCGAGTCGAGCAGCGCCTGCACGCCCTTGTTCTTGAACGACGCGCCGCAGAGGATCGGCGTGAACTTCATCGAGCAGGTCGCCTTGCGGATCAGCCCGCGGATCTCGTCGACCGTCGGCTCCTCGCCACCCAGGTAGCGCTCCATGATGTGATCGTCGAACTCGACGATCGCCTCGATCAGCTCATGGCGCGCCTGGGCAACCGCCGCCTTGAACTCGTCCGAGATCTCCCGCACGTCGAACGTCTTGCCTAACGTCTCGTCGTGGAAGATGTACTCCTTCTGCTCGACCAGGTCGATGTGCCCGGTGAAGAGCTCCCCGGAGCCGACCGGCAGCTGGATCGGGAAGGCGTTCTTCGTGAGGCGGTCGCGGATCATCGCGACGCAGCGCTCGAAGTTGGCCCCGACGCGGTCCATCTTGTTCGCGAAGATCATCCGCGGCACGCGATAGCGGTCCGCCTGGCGCCACACCGTCTCCGTCTGCGGCTCGACGCCGGCGACGGAGTCGAGCAGCGCCACCGCACCGTCGAGCACGCGGAGCGAACGCTCCACTTCGACCGTGAAGTCGACGTGCCCAGGCGTGTCGATGATGTTGATGCGATACTCCGGGCCCGTCCCGCGCTCATGGCTGTCGCCGTGGCGACGCCAGAAGCAGGTGGTGGCCGCCGACGTGATCGTGATGCCGCGCTCCTGCTCCTGCTCCATCCAGTCCATCGTGGCCGCGCCATCGTGGACTTCGCCAATCTTGTGGCTCTTGCCGGTGTAGTACAGGATACGCTCGGTCGTCGTCGTCTTCCCGGCATCGATGTGCGCCATGATGCCGATGTTGCGATAGTGCTCGAGCGGAGTCGTACGAGGCATGGTCTCTTCTAGGCGTTAGGCGGCGAGTCGTCCCCGCGCGTCCGAATCTCACATCAGCAAAAACGCGGGTGGACCGTGGCGCTCCTTTAAGCAGGAGCCGGTATCCATCCGCTGCCGCCGGGTGCACTCGCCACTGTTGCACGAGTGGGGACCCATGGCGCGCCGAGCCACCCGGCTCGACGTCGAATTGTCCTGCGTCGCTTTTCGGGAGCGCCGTACTCCGCATGGGAGACGTCGCCGGATATCCTGCCCCCCGCGACACCGCGGGCCCATAAGTGCCGACGCGCAGTTCGTCGGCGTTCGCGCTGGCCATCCCTCGGTCGGCGCGTCCCACAAGACCAATTTCGACTGCCCGGTCTTGGGAGCCGAGAAATCTGGTCGCGCGGATCGCGAAAGTCAATGTGCGGAAAGCGCTTCAATGACACCTCGCCCGGCGCGGACGTCAGCACGCCGTACCGGTCGCACCCGGCACTCCGACTCCGCTAACGAGACGCGAGCCGCCGAACGTACGAGAGCGTCTCGCGGATCCCGATTGCGCGGAGCCACCAGCGCCGCGGATGCGCGGCGACGCGTTCAAAACCCAGTCGCCGCGAGGTCTCGATCCGCCGCTCCACGTGATCCCAGGGGCGCGCAGCGCCGTGTCCAGCCTTGCCGGGGCGCATGGCCACGTTCCACAACACGCGGGACAGCGCCTCGGAGGGGTTCAGCCTGGAGAGCGGGACGAGTTGGAGCGAGTAGTGCCGCGCGACAAACTCGTGCGCCCACTCCGGAAGGTCGGGGCGAAGGGCCTCAGTCACCCGAGCCGGCACCTCGAGCCCGCTGAGCCGGCTGGCGAGTTCGAGCGTCCAGTAGCAGGCCGCGGCGAGGGTGCGATCACTCGCAAGCGCAAGGAATCGGTCCCACGAGAATGTCGGCTGTCGAATCAGCTCGCTCACATCGCGGAAGGTCCGCCACCCCCCGTCCCGCATCTCGTGCGACCACCCGAGGTGCAGACACGAATACAGGAGGAGATCCTCGAGGGTGGGCACCTTCACGGTGGTTCCCCCTTTCGTCCGCCGCGTCTCGGCGCGACCGCGGAGCGCATCGGCCCCGAAGTGAAGCGGGTGCCCCTGCGGAAGGACGTCGGTGTGAATCTCCAGCCGGATGTCGAGGCCGAGTGTGTCGGACATCGGAGGGAGGTGGTGGTGCCCCTCGTACAGCGCCTCGCGGTAGGCTTCCTCGTCGATGCTCCAGCCGATCCCCTGCGCCAGGGCCACCGCGTCGCGCGCCCGGTCGCCCGGCACGAGCAGATCGATGTCGGCCATGTTCCGGTCGCACGGATCGGCGTAGTAGAAGGTCGAGAGTGCCGCCCCCTTCACCAGCATCACCTCGATCCCCGCTGCCGCGTACGCCGCGATCGTCCGCTCGAGGAGGCGATGCACGGCTCCGAGACGGAAATCGGACAGCGCCGCCGTGCCCTGCATCTGGGCGGCGATGTCCGGTGGAATCGGCAGGCCGAGCGACTGCAGCCCGCGCCACGCGGTCCCGGCCAATCCCTCCTCTGCGACCAGCGACAGGAGGTGACTCCAGTCGACGCCGCTCTCGAGCACCGCGCGAGCCCCCGCCTTGGACGGCTCCGGGGAGACGAGCAGGAAGAACAACACCTCTTCAGGGCGGAGCAAATCGGCGGCGCGCGGAAGTCGCGCGCGCGTGTCAGCGGGTCGCGTCACGACAGCGCCGCTGCTCACGACTGGTTTGATCCCACCAGCTGCACGTCCGTCAGCTCGGTGAAGGTCGCCACGTGTTCCCCGAAGTCGCCGATCACTTCCCCCCCATACTCCACCCAGGCGTGCGCCTGCACCTCGCCCGCGCGCTCACGCACGCCGATCCGGATCCGACCGCCGTAGAGCCCGTCGCGCTCCAAGATGCGCACGAGCGCCATGGATTGCACGAGGCAGGTCGGTCGGAAGATGCCGAAGAGGGCGGCCCGCCGGACTGCGAGTGCCAACGACCGTGCCTCGGGAAGGCGGATCCGGTCGTTCTCCCCAGGATGACTCTGCGGCGACACCAAACGCCCCGTCTCGCGAACCCACAGGAGATACCGGGCATGGACGAGGGCGATCTGCGCCACGACCAGATTGCGCCACTCCCGAGGAGAGATGGCGAAGAGCTTGAGAGCGTGGCGAAGCCAACGCGACACCCGGAACACCAACCGGCGCATGCGCCACAAGATAGGGTGTATGGGGCGATTCGTAGTCGCGAGGTTGGCCAGCGTCATGGCGGATTCGTGCGGGGCTCTCTGTCTGGGACTTTCGGGGCCCCGTGCGCCTGGCGAGGCACCGGGCGCCGGTGCGAGGCGCGTGAGGAAAGTCACACAACCCCTTAGCAATTCCGGTGCCCACCGCCGGGGCAGAGGAGTGCCGCTCGGGGACCCCCTGTGGTTCCTGAACGCCTCGCGTGGCATACTCCCTGCCGACCGATGCGCGCAGTCGTCGCATTCGCCAGCATCACACCTCATGACGCTGCTCGATCTCGCCAGGGAACATCGCCGCGCCGGACGTTATGCCGAAGCGGCGCAGACGCTGCAGCAGGCCGTCGCACAATCCCCGATGGATCCGGAGCTCTGGTTCCAGGGCGGAACGCTTGCCATCAAGCTCCGGGAGTTCGCCTTCGCCCGGACGCTGTTCGAGATGGTCGTGCGCTTCACCCCCGGCGACGCGCACGCCATCTACAACGTCGGGTATTGCAGCTTCAGGCTGGGTGATCCCGAAGGGGCGCTTGCCGCGTACGAGCGCGCGTGCATGCTCGAGCCATCGTTCGTGCGCGCGCACATCGCCCGCGGACAGATGCTCTACATCCTGGGACAACCGGATGCGGGTCGCCGGGCCTTCGACATCGTCTTCGAGCTCCCGCGCCCATCGAGCGAGACGGATCAGGAACTGCGGGCCCTCATTCGCGTCGTGCGCGGCGAGTTCGCCGAGGGGTGGGCCGACTTCGACGACTCCTGGACAAGCGCCCGCAGCGAGAGCCTACGCAGCGCCGCGCTCTGGGACGGCGCTGCCGATCCGGACGCCACGATATGCCTCACGGTGGATGGCGGGTTCGGCGACACCCTCCTCTTCGTGCGGTACGCCCCCCTCGTGCGCGCGCGCGCGGGACGTGTCATTGCCGCGCTCGAACCAGCGTTGGTCCCACTCCTGCGCGGGATGCCGGGGATCGACGCCTTTGTGGAGAACGCCGCCGAGATCCCTCCGGGCACCCGGTACGCGGGGTTGTGGACGTTGCCGCGAAAGGTCGGTACGACCGTCTCGTCGATTCCGGCATCGGTCCCCTACATCCCGCTCCCGGCCGACGGACCTCGGCTTGCCCCCACGTCCGCGCTCCGCGTCGGGATCGCGTGGGCCGGCGGAAAGGACTGCGCGCACGATTTTGACCGTTCGTGCCATGACGTGCAGCAGCTTGCGCCGTTGTTCCGTGTTGCCGGCGTGGAGTGGCACATCCTGCAACCCGGGGTCAGTGCCCTCGGGCTGGAGTCCACGGAGACGGCGGTCGCCGTGCGCGCCCTCCCCGAGGTGCGGCACTTCGGGGACACCGGGTACGTGCTGCGCCAGCTCGACCTGGTGATCACGGTGGACACGGCGGTCGCGAACCTGTCGGCAGCGTTAGGCATCCCCACCTGGATCTTTCCGCCGACGATTCCGGAATTCCGGTGGCCCATCGACGCGCTGCGATCGCCGTGGTATCCCTCGGCCCGACTCTTCCGGCGGGCGCACACGCGCGATTGGGCGAGCGTCGCGGCGGCCGCCGCCGCGGCGCTTCAGGAGCGCCTGGCGGAGGGCACGGACCGCGACCTTCCCGGTTACCGACGCCTGGACGTGCCCTGAGCAGTCGGGGCACGTCGCCGACCTCGCGCGTCGATTCGTTAGGCTCCGACGACCGGTGCCCGCCGGTGCCATCCGGCAATCGTGCGGGTCGCCTCCCCCAGCTGCTCGAGGTCGCGCACCAGTTCGAGCGTGTAGACCGGGACGCTCGCCACCACGTCGACGACCCGCGAGATGTGCCGCTGTCCCTCCCGATCGCCCAGCAACGTTCCCATCTTGGCAAACCGCGTCAGCGCCAGCAGGCTGTCCAGCGAGCCTAACGCGATGCGCTGCACGGGCACCGATGCCTCGCCGGGCTGGCGGGGAGACAACACATAGAGTGCATCGAGCGGCAGCGGCTGCAACGCCACCTGGTCGAGCTGCATCATGTCGATGACCCGCCACCGACCGACATCCTCGGGGACCTGCATGTCCCTGGTCCGCGGGAAGTGCGCGGCGGCCTCCTCGCGCAAGCGCACGCTGGGCACGCCCGGGACGCACCGGATCGGTGCCCCCGGGAGGATCGCCAGCGCGTCATCCGACACCAACTGCGCCCCGACGTACGTCATCGCGGCAGCCAGCGTGGACTTGCCGTGGAACTTCGGCGCGAGAAAGCCAATCGCCACGCCATCGACCGCGACGGCGCTCGCGTGCAGGGTGACGGTCCCCTCGGCGTGCAGGATCGTGGCGAGCACCCGCCCCAGGATGTCCATGGCCGCGAGATCCATGTCGCACCCCGCCGGTCGCCACCACCGGATGACCCCCTCGGGCGCGGACAGGTCGAACACGCCCGTGTCCGAGTAGGTCAGCCGATACTCGCCCTCGCCCAGCAGCGCAAGCGAAACGTTCGCGCCGTAGGCGATCTCCTCATGACCGATCGGGACGGCATCCGGGCGATCGGGCGGCGAACCGTCCGCGAGAAGGAGTCGCCATCCGACCGTCTCCTCGTCAGCTGCAGCCTCGTGCAGCTCCCCGAGGGGCACTGCCGATTCGAGCACGCGCCCAAAGGCGCGATATCGCTTGGGTGTGGTCATCGCGGTAGGTGATCAGTACTGCGACAGTCCGCCGGTGCGGCGTGCGTAGCGAAACGCCATCGCGATCGCCGTCAGCCCGATGGCGCCCAGCACGAAGATGAAGATGAGCAGCATCCCCAGGTCTCCCCACACCGCTGACATCGGCGCCCCCTCCAGCAGCAGCTTCCGGAACGCCCGCAGCCCGTACGTGAGCGGGACAACGCTCGCCAGCGCCCGCAGCCACGAAGGGATCACGTGCACCGGGTAGTAGACGCCGCCGAGAAAGGTCGACGCGAGCAGCACGCCAGCCATGATCGGCCCCGACGTCCGGAAGGCGATCTGCAGTGCGGTCATCACCAGGCCAAACGGGATGTAGGCCAGGACGAGCAGCGCCAGCACCAGCAGCGCCTGCGGAAGGCTCGTCCAGACGATCGATGCACCGAGCGCCGCACCGCCGAGCAGGAGGAGCGTGCTGCGCAGCAGCGTCCAGAGGAAGCCGTACGCCGACAATCCCGCGAAGATGACAACGGTGGGCGTGGGGGTCAGGAAGAGCGAGTCGAGCGTCCCACTCGTCGCGGCACTTCCGACGTTTGATGGCACGCTGGAAATCGCCTCGGTGATGATCGTCGTCGTCACCATGCCGGCCAGCACGAAGGCGAAGTACTGCCCGCCCTCCCCCTGAATGCTCTGGGCCATCGTCCCCTGAAGCGCCCCCGCGACGAAGTAGAGCGGCACGACGGTGAAGGCGAGCCCCAACAACGAAAAGACGGTCGCGACACGATAGCTCGATGCGGCGCGCCAAGTGGCGCGGACCATGGCCAGGATCACCCTCATGAGGCACGCCCCCCGCGCTCGGCTACCACGCGCTCCAGCAACTCGCCAAGGGAGAGTCCCATGCGTTCGAAGCGCGAGATCTCCACCCCCTGCGAGACCAGCCGTTGCAGCATTGCCGCGGCATCGACGGCAGTGCCAAGGTCGGGAAACTCCACCACGTGCCACCCATCGTCGGAGGCCATGTCGTGCAGCTCGCGCGCCCCTGCCTGTTGCAACGCCGGATGCCCAGGGACTCGAGTCCAGGCGCGGTACACGTGGTCCGCAAACTGGTCGGCGAGGCGAGCCGCCGCGTCGATCGCCAGCACCCGACCGCGGTCCAGCACGAGTACGCGATCACACAGGCCGAACGCCTCCTCGGCGGTGTGCGTGGCCAGGAGCACGGTGCGGCCGCGGGACTTCACCTGGTCGCGCACGAAATCGCGGAATCGCTGCGCGGAGACCGGGTCCAGGCTGCGCGTGGGTTCGTCCAGGAAGAGAACCGGCGGATCTGTGAGGAGGGCGCGCGCCAGCGACAGTCGCTGCTTCATTCCGGAGGAGAAGGTGCCGAGCAACCGCTGCCCGGTGTCGGCCAGCTCCACCTGCCGGAGCACGACATCGATCCGCTCGTCCACCTCCGCCCGCGGCACGTTGTAGAGGGCCGCGAACAACCGCAGGTTCTCGCGCGCGTCGAGTCGCCAGTTCATGGCGCGCTCGTTGGCGAACACCACGCCAATCTGCGTCCTGGCCTTTCGTGTCGATCGCAGGACGTCGTACCCATTCAGCGAGATCCGCCCAGCCTCGGGAGTCACCAACCCCGTCAGGCACTTGAAGAGCGTGGTCTTCCCCGCCCCGTTGGGACCGAGAATCCCGAAGAACTCGCCCTTCCCCACGCGGAAGCTCACACCCTGCAGACTCTCGACCCACTCGCGCTGCGAGGGATTTCGAATCGTCTGCCAGAGCGTTCGCTGGCTGGGGAAGCGCTTGCGAAGCCCGTCGACGATCAATGCATCGTCCCGGGACCCCGAGGGCTCCAAGGACGCTGCCCGGGCGTCGTTCGCAAGTGACGGCGGAGTGTCGTTCATGACGGGAGAATACACGCTTCCGGTGGCGCGAATGAAGGCGATGACGCGACCCCCAGGCCACCCGGAGCGCGGTCCCTGCCGCCGAGGCGGCGATCAGCGGAATGACGGGGGCGCGGACATCCGCGTCACCACGGGGAACAAAAAAGAACAGGGGGCCGGATTACTCCGGCCCCCTGTTTTTCCTTCTCGGCTTAGCGCGAGGAGTTCGGCGCCAGGCAGACGGTGCCACGGCCAATCGGCACGCTGCCGATGGACGTAACGCCCGGGATCGAGAAGTTGTCGGTCGCACCGGTGCACCCCAGCTGCGTGAGCTGGCGGAAGGTGCCGAGGCGAACAACGGTCGGCTTCTGGTACATGTCGTTCCTCCATGAGTGTTGCCGGGCTTTTGCCCCGGCGGCAATGCGGCTCCCCCGCCGCGGCTCGGACGCTGGCTTTGCGCCCGGTCGCCCATAGCGCAATTTTAGAACCACCTCACGTTTCGACAACGGGGAATCCTTTGCCGATCCGTGACTTGAGCCACACTTCAGCAAGAATCGTGTACACGGCTCCCGTGGCGGGATCCGAACCGTCCTCAGCCAATACCCGATCGAGGGTTCGCCCATAGGCGTCCGGGTCGACGACCCCCAAATCCGAGAGGGAAGACAGGTGATTCGTCTCCTCGAATAGTCGTCGGAGGTTTCGCTTCACTGCGAGGTCGAAGAGCGCCTCGGTGGTGCCGGTGGGGCGAGGGCGGCTTCCAGTGACGGAATGCGGCAACACTTCAGTGAGGGATGCGCGCATCAGCGTCTTCATTTGCCAGCCCATCCGACGCTCCCAGCGCGGTCGGCTGGCCGCGAATCTTAGCAGTCGCCGGTCCGCGAGCGGGGCTCGCAGTTCGATCCCCTCCTTCAGATACAGCCGGTAGGCCTCCGCGAAGACCCGCGGATAGAAGGGGTGACCCAACAACCACTGTCGCTCGAAGTCAGCAGCGCTCCGGCTCGCCTCCCGTGACGGAAAGTTCCGTTCGTGCCGTTCCGCGAGCCCCGCAGCCTTCGCGAACTCCGGGCGAAGCCACGGTACGAGCGGGTGATCGAACGGATCCAGCCAGGGTTTCCCGCCATTCAGGAAGGAGAAGAAGCGCCGTCCTCTGGGTCCCAGATTCGGGACCACCGCAAGCTTGAAGAAGAGACGCCAGTCTGACCCTAGCTCCAGTAGTCGCCACTCCCGCACAAGCGTGTGCAGTCGCCCCCCCCTCAGGAGGTCCGCCAGATACGACGGTTCTCCCGAGAAGAACTGGTCGCCGCCGCTCCCGTTCAGAATGACGTGCGCCCCCTGTTTCCTGGCCGCCCTCGCGAGCGATTCCTGGAACTCTGCGAATGCGTGACCAAACGGCTCGGGTCGGGACTGTGCACCCTGTTGGACCTCGCCGAGCACCGGAATCGACTGGGAGTCTATGAAGCAGGGCTCCCCCCCGCAGTGGCGGAGGACGTCAAGGATTATCTCGTCCTCGCGCCCAGGATCTCCCACCGGATAGGAGACCGAGACGCTGCGTATGCGATCGCCCTCGAGACGCCGGGCGAGACCATACACCGCGGGCGAATCGCGCCCGCCGCTGAGTGTCACGGTCACGGGTCCTTGCCGGGGAATGCGCTCCCGGACCGCAGATTCCATCAGGTCGCGCAGCTCATCCTTGGCCACTTCATACGGGACACGCGCTCGCTCCTCACCGAGGAAGAGAGGCGGCGTGAACTGTCTGATCCGATCGACTCTCGGAGCGTGGCGGCTGGCACCCAGCTCGACACTGATGAGAAAGCCGGCGGGAACGACCTCCACGCCGTTGAACGCCGACTCGTGAAGCGATTCGAATCGCCCCGTTACCGCCTCGGCGAGGAAGGGCAGGTTGAGCGAACCATCAACGCCTGAAAGCTGCGCGAGCGCGGTCGGCTCGCTCGCGAAGGCAACCGAGTCGCCGGCGAGCGCGAAATAGAGCGAGCGAAGGCCTCCCCAGTCGCGAACGCCGATGACACGGCGCCGTGCGGTGTCTACCGCGACGAAGGCATAGTCGCCTTCCAGGCGCTCGGTCGCCTCATCTCCCCATGTCGCAACAGCCGCGGCGATCAGGTCCGCTGGGGTGTGCGACACCGGTGTCACCCCCGCGTCGCCCAGGGCGCGCAGAAGGTCCCCGACGTAGTAGAGCGTTGCGTCCGAGACCACGTGGATTGCGCCGCACGTCCCGAGCGCCGTCCCCACCCACTCGGATTGCCACTGATAGACGCCGGCGCCGAGCGCACACCCGGGAGCTGGGCTGCAGGTCTTCGGCCGATCTCCCCGCAGGGCGAGCGCACCGAGAACGCGCGCGACGCGCTCTTGCGACACGTCCGCGCCGGGCGTCGAGAGGGGACCACACCAGGCCGCAAGGGCCGTCATTGGCGGCAGCGAAAGAAGATCACCGGGGGCAAGGGCCTCCCGGGGGTCTGATCAGACGACAGGCTCCACGAGCCCCTGCGTCATGAACTCTTCGAGCAGCTCCTCGACGTCCGCCCGAATGACGTCCGCGGTCACGTCGCTGTACTCCTTTGCGAGCGTACTCACAAGGGAATCGAGGGTGTCGGTTACTGGCGGGAGCATGTTCCAGACACGTGCTCCGACAGCGTTGACCGAGAAGTACACCTCGAGCTGCGGAGAGAAGATGAGCCCCCCGTCCGCGAGCGTCTTGAAGATCAGGTCGGACTTTGGCTTGGGCAGGCGGGTGTTAGCCATGCTCGTCGACATCTAGGCGCTCGGAGAAAGTGGGGGTGATCCGCAGAATGGCGGCCCCATGCAGGTCAACTTGCGTGCCAGATGTGACGAACGCTCGCCCGGAATGGTTACCGGGCGAGCGTTGCCTGCGAACAGTGCTCCGAACGAAGCTACCAGCGGTAGTGAGCAAACGCCTTGTTCGCCTCGGCCATGCGGTGCGTGTCCTCCTTCTTCTTCACCGCGTTCCCCTCACCCTTGGACGCCGCAATCACCTCAGCCGCCAGCTTCTCGGCCATCGACTTCTCGTTCCGCTCGCGCGAGTACGAAATGAGCCAGCGCATGGCGAGCGCCGTACGACGCTCGGGGCGCACTTCAACGGGCACCTGGTAGGTGGCGCCGCCGACGCGCCGCGACTTGACCTCGATGACCGGCTTGAGGTTCGCGAGCGCCTGCTTGAAAACGTTCACCCCCGGCTGGCTCGTGCGGGATTCCACGAGGTCCATCGCGCCGTAGAACAGGCGCTCCGCGGTCGACTTCTTCCCCTGGAACATCAGGGAGTTGATGAACTTCGAGACAGTCTGGCTGTCGTAGCGCGCATCCGCGAGAACGGGACGCTTCACCGACTTCTTACGGCGGCTCACTTCTTCTTACCTCCGGCGGGGGCGCCCGCCTTGGGCTTCTTGGTGCCGTACTTGGAACGGCTCCGGTTACGACCGTTGACGCCGGCGGCGTCGAGGGTCCCGCGGACGATGTGGTAGCGCACCCCGGGCAGGTCCTTCACACGGCCACCGCGCACGAGCACGATCGAGTGCTCCTGCAGGTTGTGCCCTTCGCCGGGGATGTAGGCGATGACTTCGATCTGGTTCGTCAGGCGAACCTTGGCCACCTTGCGCAGCGCCGAATTCGGCTTCTTGGGCGTGGTGGTGTAGACGCGGGTGCACACCCCGCGGCGGAAGGGATTCGCCTTGAGCGCCGGCGACTTCTCCTTCTTGAGGACGTCCTTGCGCGCACGCCGGACGAGCTGATTGATCGTTGGCATTCAGAACCAGTTCGTGAATCGACTTCTACGTGAATCGCCCATTCAGGCGGCACGGAACAGAAAAGTGAACTTAGACGGGGTCGGCCCCCGAAGCAAGGCGTCCAGCCGATCGAAGTCGGCGGGGGCCGCCTGGTCCGATCGCCTGTAGGACTGGCGAGCCGGGAGGGCCGCCGGCTACCACTCCCCCGTCGCCGCCAACACCGGGAGGGCGTCACGCTCGCGGACACCGGCGGCGAAGGGCCCCAGGAGGTGAGCGATTCCGTTGGCATAGTACGAGACCAGCGCGCGCCCGCGCGGCAGGACCAGATACCCTCCGCCATCCCGCGCGATCACCTTCCGCATGCGCAGCATCCGATACGCGAGCTCGAAGATCTCCTCAGTCGCCCGCTCGTTTCGCAGGACGCGGGCATTGACCTCCGGGAGCACGGCTCGCAACTCGTCCATGCGGGCGAGCAGCTGTCCACGCGAGACGAAGTCGGCCGGAAAGGTCTGGAGCGCGGCACAGGCCAGGGCGACCGGGGTGACCGGGACCAGATCGCCGATCCGATCCATCGCCATGTCGCAGAATCGCTGCACATGCCCCAGCCGCTCGTGTCGGTCCAGCGAGAAGAGCGGCACGCCATCACGCTCGAGCCCGTCGATCCAGTCGCCGACGGAGACGGGAGTCCCAACCATTACCGCCGCGCGTCCGTAGCGGCGCCACCGACCGGCGAGGATCCGCCCGGCATTCCATCCCACGTAGCTCGCCACCTCCCGCAGCTGCTCCCAACGCGTCGCATGCGGGCGCCCGTCGCGTGCCGCCAGCTCCCGGATGAGCGTGCGATCCTCGATCACGCGGTCGTAGTTGATGGCCACCGGCATCACGAACATCCGGGACCGCAAGGCCGGATCGCGTGCCACGCCTAACGCGTAGTCGAGGAGCCCGATCTTCGCCGGACGCAATCGTCCGTCCCGCGTGAGCCCACCCTCCGGGAAGATCCCCTGCGTGACGCCATTGCGGGTGATGAGCTGCACGTAGCGCTCGAGCACCACGTGATACAGCGGCTCGCGATATCGGCGCCGGATGAAGTACGAGCCGAACGACTTGAAGATGTACTCCAGCGGGAAGGCACGCGCCCACTCGCCGACGGCGTACGAAATCGAGACGTCGCCGGCCAACGCGTACGCCACGAGGACGTAGTCGGCGTTGGATCGGTGGTTCATCAGGTAGATGATGATCGAGTCGCGCGGCAGCCCCTTGAACGGGTCGGGGCGCACGGCGTCGACGCTCACCTTGTAGAAGAAGTTGAGGACCGTCCGGCTGACGGCATAGCCGAGCCGGTAATACGCGAGGATGTTGAAGAAGGGGATGATCTCGTCGAGATAGCGGCGGACCCGGCGCCACGTCTCCTCGGCGGATGCCCCATGTTCGAGCGCGTGCGCGGCCACGGCCTCGGCGATGGCCTCGTCCTCGAGCAGTTGCGCGACGATCGCCGGCTTCTTGGTGAGCTTGAAGCGATCGACCCGCGAACGAAAGCGCAGCACGGACCGACGCGCCGCGCGATCGAGCGTCCTGCGCCCGAACCACCACAGCGCGGCGACGGCAAGGAGGAGCGCAGCCGCGAGGGCAATCGACGGGGGGATCACCTCGCCAACTTCCCGGCGGCCGAGACGGGCGTCAAGGCGTGGCGGTCGATGGCGTGCTGGACGCGCCCCGCCCGTCCACGCACCTTGATTTCATGCCGACGACTTGTCTTCCCTCGCTGGCCGCGCGCACCGTCGCGCTCGCCCTTTCTCTTGCCGCATGCACGTGGCAGCTAGGGGCACAAGCGACGATTCGGGGACAGGTGCTGCACGGCACGCAGCGAACCCCCGTCGCGACGGCCTCGGTCCACGTCACGCGTGGCGGACAGCGCGTCACCACGGACTCCGCGGGGCGCTTTGCAATCGCCGGCCTGCCGATGGGCGAGTTCCTGCTCGTGACGGCGGCTGCCGGCTTTCGCCCCGAGACGACCGAAGTCGACCTCGACGTCGATGTCCTCGAGCTGTCGCCGATTGCCCTGCAGCCGGCGGTACAGACGCTGGCTGGCGTTTCCGTCACCGGCGAAGCGTCGACCATCGCGTCGCGCATCTCCGGCTTCGAGGAGCGGCGGAAGTTCGGCAACGGGACGTTCATCGATCGCGCGATGCTGGAGCGGTTCGCCAACCGGCAGACGTCCGATGTGCTCGCAGCGCTCGCCCCCGGGGTGCAGGTGCGCCGGGGGCGCGGCATGAAGGCGTGGGCGTCGTCGGGACGTTCTTCCGTGACCGCAGGCGGCGCCTTTGGTCAGGCGGGTGGCTTCCAGCTCGACCGCTCCGACATCGCGGCGGGGGCGCGCCCCGCGTGCTACATGGACGTGTACCTCAATGGTGCGTTGATCTACAACTCCAAGGGAGGGGCGGTGCCACTGCACGACCTCAACAGCATCCCTCCGGAGCAGATCGAGTCGATCGAGGCGTATCCCAGCGCCTCGCAGGTTCCGGCGCAGTTCAATCGCACCTCCGGTGGTTGCGGCGTGCTCGTGATCTGGACGCGCAGCTGACGCGCCATTCCAGACTGACGGCAGGCGCCTTCCTGCGTCCGGGACCTCCAAACGCACGACGCCCGGGCCTTCGCCCGGGCGTCGTGCTTTCCGTCACCTGCAACGCCGTGAGGCCTACAGGTCGTCGTTCCCGAAGCTGAACGTGCTGTCGGCAAAGCTCGCCGAGAAGACGCTCGGGAGCGGCTCGTCGGTCATCGGGAGAACCGGCGCGACTTCCGGCAGTTCCGCCCCCTCGATCTCCACGTCGTTGTACCGGTACTGACCGGTGCCGGCGGGGATGAGGTGCCCGATGATGATGTTCTCCTTGAGCCCCATGAGGTCGTCGCGCGCGCCGCGGATGGCGGCGTCGGTCAGCACTCGCGTGGTCTCCTGGAACGAGGCCGCCGAGATGAACGACTGCGTCGTGAGCGACGCCTTCGTGATCCCGAGGAGCAGCGGTTCGGCCGTTGCCGGCTTCTCCTTCCGCTTCTTCGCGCGATCGTTCTGCTCGCGGAAGACCTGCTTGTCGACGTGCTCGCCCTCGAGGAACTCCGTATCGCCCGGATCGACGATGCGGACCTTCTGGAGCATCTGCTTCACGATCACGCCGATGTGCTTGTCGGAGATCTTCACGCCCTGCAGGCGGTAGACTTCCTGCACTTCGTTGAGCAGGTACTCCTGCACCGCGCGCGGCCCCTTGATGCGCAGGATGTCGTGCGGGTTGACCGGCCCTTCCGTCAGGCGGTCACCGGCGCGCACGCGGTCGCCCTCGTGCACGCGCAAGTGCTTGCCCGCCGGCACCTCGTAGAGCTGCGACTCGGCGCCTTCGTCGACGACCCACTGCGTGTTCTCCACGCGGGCGGGCGTGACGAACACCTCGCGCTTGCCGCGCTTGATGTCGCCGAACTTCACGATGCCGTCCACTTCCGAGATCGTCGCCGGATCCTTCGGGCGACGCGCCTCGAAGAGTTCGGCGACTCGCGGGAGACCGCCGGTGATGTCGCGCGTCTTGTACGCCTCACGCGAGACCTTGGCGATCGTGTCGCCGGCGTGGATCTCGTCGCCGTCCTCGGCCACGAGCACCGCGCCGACCGGGATGACGAAGTCGCGGACGCGCTTCTCCTTCCCGCCCTTGGTCTGCCAGATCTCGATGTGCGGATGGAGCTTCTTCTCGCGGTCCTCGATGATCACGCGCTGGCGCAAGCCGGTGAGTTCATCGAGCTCCTCGGAGACCGACTCATCCTCGACGATATCGACAAAGCGAATGGTGCCTTCGATGTCGGCGAGAATCGGGTTGGTGTACGGGTCCCACGTGAAGATGACCTGATCCTTCTTCACATCGTCGCCGTCCTTCACGAACAGCGTGGCGCCGAGCGGCACCGCCAGGCGCGCGCTGATGGCCGAGTTCTTGTCGGCCGACGCGCGGATGGTGATTTCGCCTTCGTACGAGGTGACGACGTCCTGCCCTTCGCGGTTCTTGACGAGGACAAGGCGATCGCCGAACTCGACGACACCGGCGACCTTGGACTTGCGGGCCGTCTGCTCGGCGATACGAGCAGCGGTTCCGCCGATGTGGAAGGTGCGCAGCGTGAGCTGCGTCCCCGGCTCACCGATCGACTGGGCGGCGATGATGCCGACCGCCTCGCCGAGGTCGACCATCTTCATGGTCGCCAGGTTGCGCCCGTAGCACATGCGGCAGAGTCCACGCTTGGCCTCGCAGGTGAGGACCGAACGGATCTTCACCGTCTCGATCCCCGACTCCTCGATCGCGTGCGCCGCTTCCTCGTCGATGAGCTGCCCGGCCTCGGCGAGGACGACCTGACGGCCCGCCTCGTCGCGGACGTGCGGATCGACGACGTCCTCGGCGGCGACGGTGCCGACGATGCGCTCGGAGAGCGCCTCGATGACGTCCTCGCCTTCCTTCAGCGCGCCGATCTCCAGCCCCTGGATCGTGCCGCAATCCTCCTCGGCGATCGTGACGTCCTGCGCCACGTCGACGAGACGACGCGTGAGGTAGCCGGCGTCGGCGGTCTTGAGCGCCGTATCGGCCAGCCCCTTACGCGCCCCGTGCGTCGAGATGAAGTACTCGAGCACCGAGAGCCCTTCGCGGAAGTTCGACTTGATCGGGCTTTCGATGATTTCGCCGATACCACCGGTGAGCTTCTTCTGCGGCTTGGCCATGAGGCCGCGCATCCCCGCCAGCTGGCGGATCTGGTCGCGGCTACCACGCGAGCCGGAGTCGAACATCATGAACACCGGGTTGAAGCCGGCGTGCGACTCGCGCATCGCCTTGACCATGGCGTCGGCGATATCGGAGTTCGCGTGCGTCCAGGTGTCGATGACTTTGTTGTAGCGTTCGCCGTTGGTGATGTTGCCCGTCTGGTAGGCGCGCTGGAAGCGCTCGACGCGCTCCTCCGCTTCCTTGAGCAGCGTCTCCTTGTCGCCCGGGATGTGCAGGTCTTCGATGCCGATCGACACGCCGCCGCGGGTGGCGTTGGCGAAGCCGAACTCCTTGAGGCGATCGAGGAACTCCACGGTCTTGGCGAGTCCGGCGCGGCGGAACGTCTCGAAGACGAGTTCGCCTAACGCCTTCTTCTTCATGTCGCGGTTCTGGAACGCCACCTCGGCGGGGATGATCGCGTTGAAGAGCACGCGCCCGACGGTGGTGGTGACCCACTTCTTCTCGCCATCACGATCGACGAGGAAGCGAACCGCGGTGTGATGCTTGGCGCGCCCAGTGGCGAGGAGCATCTCCGCCTCGGCCGTCGAGCCGACGGCGCGCAGCGCGGCCGACGCCTTGACGTCCCTGGCGAGCTTGTCGAAGTCGGCGGTCTGCTTCGTGGCGAAGTAGCAGCCGAGCACGATGTCCTGCGACGGCTCCGAGATCGGGCGGCCGTCGGACGGCTTGAGGATGTTGTTCGAGGAGAGCATCAGGAGGCGCGCCTCCAGCTGGGCCTCGAACGACAGCGGGACGTGCACCGCCATCTGGTCGCCGTCGAAGTCGGCGTTGAACGCCGCGCAGACGAGCGGGTGGATACGGATGGCCTTCCCTTCCACGAGCACCGGCTCGAACGCCTGGATTCCCAGGCGGTGGAGCGTCGGGGCGCGGTTGAGGAGCACCGGATGGTCCTTGATGATCTCTTCGAGGATCTCGTAGACCTCGGGGCTCTCGCGCTCCACGATCTTCTTGGCGCGCTTGACCGTCTCGGCGATCCCCTTCTCGACGAGCTTGTGGATGATGAACGGCTTGAACAGCTCCAGCGCCATGGCCTTGGGAAGGCCGCACTGGTGCAGCTTGAGCTCGGGGCCGACGACGATGACCGAACGGCCGGAGTAGTCGACGCGCTTGCCTAACAGGTTCTGGCGGAAGCGCCCCTGCTTCCCCTTGAGCATGTCGGAGAGCGACTTGAGCGGACGCTTGCCGCGGCCGCGGATCGCCTTGGAGCGGCGCCCGTTGTCGAACAGGGCGTCGACCGCCTCCTGCAGCATGCGCTTCTCGTTGCGGAGAATGACTTCCGGCGCACGGTGCGTGATGAGCTTCATCAACCGGTTGTTGCGATTGATGACGCGGCGGTACAGGTCGTTGAGGTCGGACGTGGCGAAGCGCCCGCCGTCGAGCGGGACGAGGGGACGGAGATCCGGCGGGATCACCGGGATCACGTCCATGATCATCCACTCCGGCTTGTTGCGCGTGCCGCCGGCGTCACCCGAGTTGCGGAAGGCGTCGACGATCTTGAGGCGCTTGAGCATCTGCTTCTTGCGATGCTGCGACCCTTCGTCCTGCACGCTGCGGCGCAGCTGCTCGGCGACCTTGTCGACGTCGATGCGCTTGAGGAGCTCGCGCACCGCCGGCGCGCCGATGTCGGCCATGAAGGCACTGTCGCCCTCTTCCTTCGCCTTCGCGCGAAGGTCGAGGTACTGGTCTTCGTCGAGGAGCTGGTTGGCCCGGACTTCCTGGTTGCCCGGCTCGATGACGACGTAGTTCGAGTAGTAGATGACCTTCTCGAGATCACGCAGCGTGAGGTCGAGGAGGTTCCCCATGGGCGAGGGGAGCGTCTTGAAGAACCAGATGTGCGCGACCGGGACGGCGAGCTCGATGTGTCCCATGCGCTCGCGGCGCACCTTGGACAGCGTGACCTCGACGCCGCAGCGATCACAGATCACGCCGCGGTAGCGGATGCGCTTGTACTTGCCGCAATGGCACTCCCAGTCCTTCACGGGACCGAAGATGCGCTCGCAGAAGAGGCCGTCCTTCTCGGGCTTGAACGAGCGGTAGTTGATGGTCTCGGGCTTGGTGACCTCGCCCCACGACCACCACTGCCGGAGCCCCTGCATCTCCTGCCGCTCGCGCTCCTTGGGATCCTTCGGGCCGCGGATCTCCTCCGGCGACGCGATGCGGACCTGGATGAAGTCGAACGACGAGGCGCGCGTCTCGCGCGCGCTGCGGAAATCGATCATGGGTTACACCTCGCCTTCGGTGGTGAAGCCGGCCCCGTTCCCCGCGCCCGGTGCGGCGCCGTTCCCGGCCCCCTCGCCCTTCGCGCCCATCTTCACGTAGATGCCTAACGCCTGCAGTTCCTTCACGAGCACGTTGAACGACTCCGGGGTCCCCGGTTCGGGGAGGTTCTGCCCCTTCACGATCGCCTCGTACACGCGCGACCGGCCGTTCACGTCGTCCGACTTGACGGTGAGGATCTCCTGGAGGGTGTGCGCCGCGCCGTACGCTTCCAGCGCCCACACCTCCATCTCCCCGAAGCGCTGGCCACCAAACTGCGCCTTGCCCGCCAGCGGCTGCTGCGTGACGAGGGAGTAGGGGCCAATGGAGCGCGCGTGGATCTTGTCGTCGACCAGGTGCGAAAGCTTGAGCATGTAGATCTCGCCCACGGTGACCGGCGACGCGAACTTCTCGCCCGTGCGCCCGTCGCGCATGTGCATCTTGCCGCCCGGGGTGATCCCCGCCAGGCGCAACAACTCGACGGCCGCCTTCTCGACGTCGGCGTCCGACTTCTTGCCCAGCATCGCGGCCAGCGCGGGCAGCTCGAGATCCTCGAGCACTTCCTGCGGCGTGCGCCCGATGCGCTTCTCGACGGCCTTCACGGCCGCCTTCATCTCGGCCCGGTACTGCGGGGAGGCCGACTCGTCCTCCGACCCCGCAGTGTGGAAGGCGAGCTGGTTCTTCAGCTCGGCCTCTTCCCGCTCGGCCAGCGTGCGCGCCGCATACGCGAGGAAGTCGCGCACGCGATTGAACACGTCCTTCACCTCCGCCGACATGCCACGCCCGCCCAGGTCGTTCAGCGATGCATCGGCGAGCAGCTCGACCTTGTCCGGCGCGGCCCGATCCGGACGGAAGTCGCGCGTGATGTTGCGGATGTCGACGTCGTTGATGTTGAGCGGCGTCCCCGTGAGCGAGAGCGTCTCACGCCCCCAGCTGAGGCCGGCCAGCTTGAGCAGGAGGCCGATCTCGCGCTCGTTCGCCCCCTGGAAGACCGGGGTCTTCGCGTAGAAGCCGAGGATCCGCGCCGCCCACCCGAGGTGGGTCTCGAGGATCTGCCCGACGTTCATGCGCGACGGAACGCCTAACGGGTTGAGCACGATGTCGACCGGGCGGCCATCCGGGAGGAACGGCATGTCTTCCTCGGGGACGACGCGCGCCACGATACCCTTGTTGCCGTGGCGGCCGGCCATCTTGTCGCCGACCGAGATCTTGCGCTTCTCGGCCAGGTAGACCTTCACCAGCTGGATGACGCCCGGCGGGAGTTCATCCGGCTGCAGGATGCGGTCGATGCGTTCCTCGGCCTTCTCCTCGATGCGCGCCTTCTCCTCGTTGGCGGCATCGATGATCTCGCGCATCTGGTCGTTGATCTTCTTGCTCTCGACGCGGAACGTCTTGAGGTCGAGCTGCGCGAAGCGCAGGTCGCGGAGGTTGTCCTTCGTGAGGACCGTCCCCGTCGTGATCGCTTCCTCGACCGTCCCCGCCTTGAGCGCGAGCGCGACCGTCTGCCCCTCGAGGAGGACCTTCAATTCCTCGTCGCGGACCTCGTTGACGCGCACCTTCTCCTCGCCCTCGAGGCGACGCACCTCGCCGATGCGTTCGCCGCGGTCCTTCTCGACCACCTGGTCCTCGATGCGCGAGAAGATCTTCACGTCGATGACCACACCTTCCATGCCCGGCGGGACCTTGAGCGACGAGTCCTTCACGTCCTTCGCCTTCTCGCCGAAGATCGCCGTCAGGAGCTTCTCTTCCGGCGACAGCTCGGTCTCGCCCTTCGGCGTGATCTTGCCGACGAGGATGTCGCCCGGCTTCACGTGGGCGCCGATGCGCACGATGCCGCGCTCGTCGAGGTCGACCAGCGACTCCTCGGCGACGTTCGGGATTTCACGCGTGATCTCTTCCTGCCCGCGCTTGGTGTCGCGCACGTGCAGTTCGAGCTCCTGGATGTGGATCGACGAGTACACGTCGTCCTTGACCAGGCGCTCGGAGAGGACGATGGCGTCCTCGAAGTTGTGTCCGTACCAAGGCATGAACGCCACCAGGACGTTCGAGCCTAACGCGAGCTGTCCGAGCTCGGTCGCGGCCCCGTCGGCCAGCACGTCGCCTTCCTTGACCTTCTGGCCGAGGCGGACGATCGGGCGCTGGTTGATCGCGGTGTCCTGGTTGGTGCGCCAGTACTTCTTGATCTTGTAGCGGTCCTGCTGCGTGAGGCGCTCGAGCGGCTTGTCGCCAGTCGACCGTGTGCGCTCGGCCGGGCCGGCGTCGACGATGATCTCGTCGGCCGTCACGCGCGTCACGACGCCCGAGCGGCGGGCGATGACGACCGCACCGGAGTCGCGCGCGACCTTCGCCTCGAGCCCCGTCCCCACGAGCGGGGTCTGCGGGTTGAGGAGCGGCACGGCCTGGCGTTGCATGTTCGAGCCCATCAGCGCGCGGTTCGCGTCGTCGTGCTCGAGGAACGGAATGATCGCCGCGGCGATGGAGACCAGCTGCTCCGGCGCCACGTCCATGAAGTCGATGCGGTCCGGCGAGACGACCGGGAAGTCACCGCGCTGGCGGCACAGCACGAGCTCATCGACGAAGGTGCCGTCCTCGTTGAGCTTCGCATTGGCCTGCGCGATGACCGTGTCCTCCTCGCGGTTGGCGTCGAGCCAGGCGAGTTCGTTGGACACCTTGCCGTTCTTCACGACACGGTACGGCGTCTCGACGAAGCCGAGGTCGTTGACGCGCGCGAAGCACGCCAGCGACGTGATGAGGCCGATGTTCGGACCTTCCGGCGTCTCGATGGGGCACATGCGCCCGTACTGCGAGTAGTGCACGTCGCGGACCTCGAAACCCGCGCGCTCGCGGGTGAGGCCGCCCGGGCCTAACGCGGAGAGGCGGCGCTTGTGCGTCAGCTCGGCCAGCGGGTTCGTCTGGTCCATGAACTGCGACAGCTGCGACGAGCCGAAGAACGCCTGGATGACGGCGCTCACGGTGCGCGCATTCACGAGGTCATCGAGCGAGATCTTCTCCGGATCGGTGTTGATCGACATGCGCTCCTTGACCAGGCGCGCCATGCGGGAGAGACCGACCGAGAACTGGTTGGCGATGAGCTCGCCCACCGAGCGAATGCGACGATTGCCCAGGTGGTCGATGTCGTCGACGTGCCCGCGCCCCTCGTGCAGTTCCACGAGGTAGCGGAGGATGGCGACGAAGTCGTCCTTGGTGAGCACCGTGGTGCTCGCCTTCTCCTTGAGGCCGAGGCGCTGGTTGATCTTGTAGCGCCCCACGCGCCCGAGGTCGTAGCGCTTGGGAGAGAAGAAGAGGCGCTCGAGCGCCTGCTTCGCCGTCTCCTTGTTGGGCGCGTCGCCCGGACGGAGCAGCGTGTAGATCGAGTTGAGCGCCTTGCCCTCGCCCGACTCGGCGTCGCCCGGCCATCCCTGCTTCTTGCGCTCCTCCGGCGAGATGTGCTTCGGGTCGGTCGGGTCCTTGGCGATCGTGTTCTTGATCAGCGCCGACTCGGCGCGACCCGACGGAACGAAGACCTGCACCTTGACGATGTCGGCCTTTCGGATGCGCTTGATGAGCGTCTCCTTGAGCGCGCCACCGGCATCGGCGACGACCTCGCCCGTTTCCGGGTCGACGACGTCGTGCGACAGCACGCGCGGCGACGGGCGCTCGCCGCGCTCGATGGCGTCGAGTTCGTCGCGCAGGTCGACCGTCATGTAGGAGGAGAAGACCTTGATGGTCTTGATCCCCTGGCGCACGAGGCGGTTGAGGATCTCCTCGGTGAGCTCGTCGCCCTCTCGGACGAGCAGGTCGGCGGCGGCGCGCTCGGCGGCGGCGCGGGCCTTCTTGGTCTTCGCCTTCGGGGCGTCCGGATCGGCTTCCTCGCCGGCGAGCGTGATGTCCTCGGCGACGATCGCGCCCAGCACCTCGCGCGTTTCGGCGCGCCCCTCACGCTTCTTGGTGAGGTCGAGGTCGCGGACGGCGAAGAAGAGCCGGAGGATGTCCGAGTTGGCGCCGTAGCCAAAGGCGCGCAGCAGGGCGGTGGCCGGGAACTTCTTCTTCTTGTCGATGTGGACGTAGATCACGTCGTGGATATCGACGGTGAACTCGACCCACGACCCGCGGAACGGGATGATGCGCGAGGAGATGAGGCGCTGCCCGTTGGGGTGCGTCGACTCCTCGAAGACCACGCCCGGCGAGCGGTGCAGCTGGCTCACGATGACCCGTTCGGCGCCGTTGATGACGAACGTGCCGAGGTCGGTGAGCAGGGGCAACTCGCCGAGGTAGACTTCCTTCTCGATGATGTTGCGCGGGCGCTTGACGCCGTTGACGTCCTCGTTGATGAGGAGACGCAGCGTCGCCTTGAGCGGCGCCGAGAACGTCATGTCGCGCTCGATGCACTCCTCGACGGAGTACTTGGGTTCGCCAAGGTTGTACTTGACGAACTCCAGCGCGAAGTTCTCGTGGACGTCGGTGATGGGGAAGAGATCCTTGAAGACCCGCTCGAGTCCGATGTCCTCGCGGTCGTGCGAGGCGGCATCCAGCTGCAAGAGCGTCTCGAACGCCC
Organism: Gemmatimonadaceae bacterium; assembly: GCA_046327755.1. Lineage (GTDB taxonomy): Bacteria > Gemmatimonadota > Gemmatimonadetes > Gemmatimonadales > Gemmatimonadaceae > SCN-70-22. Next base: position 10,212 of record JAXLXW010000019.1, on the reverse strand, counting down.
GCGTCTGGATGTCGAGGAGATGGGGCATCCCCATTCCTTCGTCGAGCTTTCCAAATGTGATCTGCTTCATCAGTTCAGGCATGTTTCACCCGCGCACAGGCGAAAACGGCCCCACCCCCGTCTGCGCCGAGGCGGGCGCGATCGGGAGGGAGGCGGAGGAAGGAGCTGCGGAAGTGGAGCGGTACGGCTGAATCACTGAGCGGAGGCTGGGGCGGAGGGAGTAAGGGACGGTGGGCGGGGGACGGGGGACGGGAGTGCTCGCCGCGACGCGGCTCGCAGACCCTTCGGGCGCCGGTTGTCGCGGCGGCCTTCGGCCGCCGCACTCCCGTCTCCCGTCCCCCGTCTCCCGTCTGCCGCTCCTTACTTGACCTCCACCACCGCGCCTTCGGCTTCCAGCTTCGCCTTGATCTGGGCGGCTTCGTCCTTCGACACGCCGGCCTTGATCTCCTTCGGCGCGCCGTCGACGACGTCCTTGGCTTCCTTCAGGCCGAGGCCCGTGAGCTCACGGACGACCTTGATGACCTGGATCTTCTTGGCGCCGGCTTCCTTGAGGATGACCGCGAACTCGGTCTGCTCCTCGACGGCCGGGGCAGCGGCCGCGCCGCCGCCGGCGGCACCGCCAGCCGCAACCGCGGCGATGGTGACGTTGAACTTGGTCTTGAAAGCGTCGATGAGGTCGGCGAGCTCGATGACCGACATGTTGCCGATCGCGTCGAGGATCTCGTCCTTGCTCAGGGTCGTAGGCATGATCTGTATTCTCCGGGTAAGCCCCAGGCGATCCTGGGATTGTTGAATCACAATTCCATGGCGGCGGTCGGCGAAGCCGGTGCGGGCGCGTGCCCGTCGTCCGTCCCCGTCTCCCGTCTCGCCCGGGTTAGGCGTTCTCCACCTGCTCCTTTCTCGCTTCGAGGGCGAGGGCGAACATCATCAGCACGCTGTTGAAGGCGCTCACGAGCTGCGACAGCGCTTCGTCGCGCGTCGGCATCGTGGCGAGCTTCTTCACGGTGGCCTCGTCGATGGCGTTGCCCTCGAAGAGACCGCCCTTCATCGCCGGCTTCTGGTCGTTCTCCTTCGCGAAGTCGACGAGCACCTTCGCCGCGGTGATGGCATCCTTCGCCACGACCACGCCCGTGGGCCCCTTGAGGCGGCTCCCGGTGAGGCCGCTCTCGTTCACGGCCCGCAGTGCGAGGGTGTTCTTGATGACGACGTAATCGACCCCTGCCTTCCGGAAGCGACGGCGCAGTTCGGTCATCCGCTTCACGTTGAGTCCCGTGAAGTCGGTGAAGTAGAGCGCGTTCGCTCCCTTGATCTTCTCGCGGAGCTCGCTAACGAGCTGTTCCTTGTCGGATCTCTTCATCGCTCGTTAACCCCGGTACGGAGTGGTGTCGACGCGCACGCCAGGCCCCATCGTGCTGGAGACCGAAACGCCCTTGACGTACACGCCCTTGGCCGCGGCCGGCTTGGACCGAACGATCTGGTCCATGAAGGCGGTGAAGTTGGTCTCGAGCGCCTCGATCCCAAACGACACCTTGCCAATGGCCGCGTGGACGTTGCCGCCCTTGTCGACGCGGAACTCGATCTTGCCGGCCTTCGACTCGCGCACGGCCTGGCCGACGTTCATCGTGACCGTCCCGGCCTTGGGGTTCGGCATGAGGCCGCGGGGGCCGAGCACGCGCCCCAGCTGGCCGACCTGGCCCATCTGGTCGGGGGTGGCGATCATGACGTCGAAATCGAGCCAGCCGTCCTTGATCTTCTGGATGTGCTCGACGCCCACGAAGTCCGCGCCAGCTTCCTGCGCCTCGCGCGCCTTCTCACCGACGGCGATCACGAGGACGCGGACCGACTTACCGGTCCCGGCCGGGAGGACGACCGTCCCACGCACGACCTGGTCGGCGTGGCGCGGATCGACGCCCAGGCGGACGGCGACTTCGACGGTTTCGTCGAACTTGGCGAAGGCGGAGCTCTTCACGAGCTCGAGCGCCTGACGGACCTGATAGTTCAGGTTCTCGTCGATCTTCTTCGCCGCATTGTTGAACTTCTTGCCGTGTGTGCGCATCAGTCCTTCACCTCGACTCCCATCGAGCGTGCCGCGCCTGCCACCATCGACATCGCGGACTCGATCGAGTCACAGTTGAGGTCCGGCATCTTCACCTCGGCAATCTTCTTGACCTGCGCCTTGCTGATCGTCCCGACCTTCACGCGGTTGGGCTGACCCGACCCCTTTTCCAGTCCGAGTTCCTTCTTGATCAGGATCGCCGCGGGGGGCGTCTTGAGGATGAAGGTGAAGGACTTGTCCGAGTAGATCGTGATCTCGACCGGGAGGATCAGGCCATCCTGACTCTGCGTACGAGCGTTGAACTCCTTGCAGAACATCATGATGTTGATCCCCTGCGGGCCGAGAGCCGTACCCACTGGAGGAGCCGGGTTCGCGCGCCCCGCGGGGATCTGGAGCTTGACGAACCCTGTGACCTTCTTTGCCATTGGTCTCCTCTGCGTGCGAGCGCGGAGCGAACGGCGAACAGGGGGACGGACATGCCGACGGGTGCGGGGCACCCATGACACGGCTCAGCGAGGTTGCTGGTTGAGCGCAGAGCGACGGATCGAGCCGGCGGACGAACCGCCGGCTGCAACGCCGTCCTCCTTCCGTCCCGCGGCCCTGATCGACGAGCAACCGCGTTCAGACTTCCACCGTGTGATTAGCGTCGTCGTGGTTGCCGACGGTGCGCTTCTCGCCGCATAGCGGCCGCCCCGCGCAAGGGCCGGTGACTGCGTGCGGGGGTCGAGGGACGGTTTCCCGTGCTCTGGCCACCCGGCACCGGGTTCGCGTCGTACGGGGCGCCGCAGTTCCCTTGCGCCCCGCCGATCCCCCGGCGTCCTGCGTCCGCCTCGCGGCGGACCCTGCTCCCGCCTCGCGGCGGTGAGTTCGTGCTATCCCACCATGGCCCGACGGCGAACCGTCAGTAGGCCTTCAGCTGCAAGTAATCCAGTTCCACCGACGTCGGGCGCCCGAAGAGCGACACCATGACGCGGACCTTTCCCTTGTCGGGCATGACTTCCTCGACGGTCCCGCTGAAGTCGGTGAAGGGCCCTTCGGTGATGGCGACGGCCTGGCCGACGAGGAACGGGATCTCCTCGCGCGGGGCGGCCTCCTCCACTTCATCCGCGATCCCGAGCAGGCGCTTGACCTCGTCCTGCCGCAGGTGCATCGGCTCCTTCGTGACGCCGCCAAGTCCGTGCTGCACGAACTTGATGACCCCCTGGATGCCGTTGATGATGTGCGACGACTCCTGGTTCCAGACCATCTCGACGAGCACGTAGCCGGGGTACAGCTTGCGCTCGACGTTGACCTTCTTGCCGTTCTTGATCTCGACGACCTGCTGGGTCGGGACGAGGGCGTGACGGATCAGGCGCTCCTCGGGCGGACGGGCATCCTGCTCGATCTTCCGCTGGATGAGCGACTTGACCTTGTTTTCGTGCCCCGCAGTGGTCTGGATGGCGTACCAGCGGTGCTCCACGATCAGCCCCCGAATAACGACGGAATCCAACGGACGAGCACCTGTTGCAGGATGACGTCCATCAGGGCAATGACAGCGCCGATGAAGAGCGACAGGACGATGACCCCGATGCAGAGCTGCCGCACCTGCGGGACATCGGGCCACGTCACCTTCTTCATCTCCGCCATCACGTCGTGATAGAACGCGACAAGGCGCTGCATCCAGCTCGCACTGGCAGCTTGGGTAGTCACGGCTACTTGGTTTCCTTGTGCGTCTGATGCTTGTTGCAGCGGGGGCAGTACTTCTTCCACTCGACGCGCTCGGGGTGCGTGCGCTTGTTCTTCGTGGTGAAGTAGTTGCGGTTCTTACACTCGCCGCAGGCGAGGATGATCTTGTCGCGAGGCATCGTCGTGAACCAGAGGACGAGAAGACGAGAAGACGAGAAGACGAGAGCCCGCTACCGCAAAGCGGCAGCTGCCTCTCATCCCTCGACTGGAGTACGAACAATTCGTGCGCCTGCACCTGCCTGCAGCCACCAGCGCCGCAGCCCTTCCAAGAGCCCTTCCAAGCACGCGACCGGGATTGAACCGGTGACCTCACCCTTACCAAGGGTGTGCTCTACCAACTGAGCTACGCGTGCAACCGCTGTCGTCCTGCTCCTGCCGTTCGTGCCGCTCCATCCGAACAGAGCGGGAGACGGGGCTCGAACCCGCGACCTCAAGCTTGGAAGGCTCGCGCTCTACCAACTGAGCTACTCCCGCGTCGTGCCCCGCACCCTAACAACACCGTGCGGTCCCGCTATTCCCTGCATCCTCCCAGTGGTGGGGGAAGGATTCGAACCTTCGAAGGCGTACGCCGGCAGATTTACAGTCTGCTCCCGTTGGCCACTTGGGTACCCCACCTAACGACTTCTTGCCCGCTGCCTTCCCACCCGGCAGGCCCGTTGCAGCCGCCGCCAAACCACGCGGCACCGCACCAGCCCGCCCCGCCGCCCGACAAGCTGACGGCGAGACTCGAACTCGCGACCACCTGATTACAAATCAGGAGCTCTACCAACTGAGCTACGTCAGCGACCGACCCGGATTTTCTGCGCGAGACACGAACGATAGCGGGACCTGCAACTTGTGTCAACTCAATCAGTTCCGTCTCCGCGTTCAGAAATCGAGAGGACGGGAACGCGGACGCGACACCGACCCACCGCGAAACCGCGGCCATCCCAAGGGCCCGACGGCGCCCCCGCGCCGCGAACGGTCAGTGCCAGCGCTCCAGCTGCGTCCCCCGGGGGGTATCCTTCACGACGAAACCGCGATCCTCGACCTCCCCGCGGATCGCGTCGGACGCGGCGAAATCCCGCTGCGACCGCGCTGCCAACCGGTCGCGCAGGCGCCCGACCGCCCACTGGAACTGCTCGCGCTCCAAGGGCTCCAGGTCGGCGAGCGCGTCCGGGGACGGATCGACGCGGTCGGGCCCCACCACGAGACGCCGCGCCCTGGGCTGGACGTCCAGGACCGAATCCATGAGGGCGAAGACCCGCCGCGCCTCGGCGAGACTCGACGCGTCGCTCCCCTTCCGGTCGAGTTCGGCGTTCGCCTTCTGCAGGAAGGTGAAGAGCGCCGCCACCGCCTCAGGCGCGTTGAGGTCGTCCTGCAACGCCGCGCGGAACGCCTGCTCCCCTTCGGTCGCCGCGACCGCCAGCGCTGGCGTTCCCCCTTTCGCCGTCTCCAGCCGGTGCGCAAGCTCGCCCACCCGCCGAACCGCCTCGAGCGACGCCTCGAGCCCGGTTCCGGACAGGTTCATCTGCTTCCTATAGTGGGTCGAGTACACGAAGTGCCGTAGCGCCGCCGCCGAGATACCGCGTTCGCGCAGGTCCTTCACCGTGGTGATGTTCCCAAGCCGCTTGGACATCTTCGTCCCGTCGATCTGCAGGAACTCCCCATGGCACCAGAAGCGCGAGAACGGCTTCCCCGTGGCGGCCTCCGACTGGGCGATCTCGTCCTCGTGGTGCGGGAAGACGAGGTCGATCCCCCCGCAGTGGATGTCGAGCGTCTCGCCGAGGTACTTCATGGCCATGGCCGAGCACTCGAGGTGCCACCCCGGGCGACCGCGCCCGAACGGTGCATCCCAGGCAGCCCCGGTCTTCTCGTCCTCCGGCTTCGCCGCCTTCCAGAGCGCGAAGTCCTGGGCGTTCTCCTTGGAGTAGTCGTCGACGGCGACGCGCGCGCCGCTCTTCACCTCGCGCGTGTCCAGGCGCGAGAGCTTGCCATAGCCTGGGAATCTGTCGATCGCGAAGTAGATCGACCCGTCTTCGGCCTTGTAGGCCACCCCCTTGTCCAGGAGCGACTGGACGAGGGCGATCATCTCGGGGATGTGCGTGGTGGCCTTGGGGTATTCCTCCGCATCCTCGATGCGGAGGTAACGGCGGTCCTTGTGGAAGATGTCCGTGACCGGCTCCGTCACTTCGACGATGGTCTTGCCTGTCGATTCGGCGCGCCGGATGATCTTGTCGTCGACGTCGGTGAGGTTCTGCACCTGCACGACCTTCCATCCCTCGAGGCGCAGGGCACGGCGGAGGAGGTCATTGAACAGGAAGGTGCGGAAGTTCCCGATGTGGGCCGGGTCATAGACCGTGGGGCCGCACGAGTAGAAGCGCACGGTCTCGCCGTCGGCCGGCACGAACGGCTCGACGGTGCGGGAGAGCGTGTTGTAGAGGCGAAAGTCGGGCATCGCCGGTCGGCGGGTGAGGACAGGGTGAAGCTAACGGCGCTTCCGTGACGGTGGTACCGGATGGGCGTGCACCTCAACGCGGTGCCAACGATGCCTCCCGCCCGATTCAAGGGCACGTCAACGACTCGAAGCGTGCAAGCAGCGCCTCGTTGAGCCGTCGAATGTCGTGCTGCCGCTCGACGAGCGCGCGCCCGGCCTCCCCCATTCGTTGCGAGCGTTGGGGATCGGCGAGTGCAACGATCGCGGATGCGAGCGCCTCGACGTCGTGCTCTTTCGCGAGGATGGCCGTCTCGCCATCCACCACGACCTCGGGGATGCCGGCATGGTGCGTGGCAATGACGGGGATGGCGAGCGCCTGGGCCTCGAGGATCGCGACCGGCGTCCCTTCCGCGTCGCCATCCGGGGCGGTGACGCTGGGGGCGAGTACGACGCGAGCGGTCCGTGCAATGGCGAGCACGTCCTGCTGTGTCTTCCATCCTGCAAAGTCGACGACGTCGGCAATTCCTAACGATGACGCCAGGCGCTCGAGTTCCGCGCGCAGGGGGCCGTCACCGATGATCGTGTAGCGGAGCGAGGCCACACGCGCCCGCGCGCGCGCGACGGCGCAGAGCGCATCGGCAATGCCCTTCTTGGGGACGAGGCGCGCAATGGACAGCAGGTGCAACACGGACTCGGCGTTCGGCGACCGGGCACGCCCACTCGGTGCGAATCGCCCGAGGTCGACTCCCAAGCGATGCACGTGCACCCGCTCCGGGGGAGCGCCCATCGCGAGGAGACGGGCACGCATGGCTTCGCCCAGGACCAGGAAGGCGTCGCCACCCCGGAAGAGCGCACGGTAGCGCGACGCCGGAGTGCGCGACACGTCGTAGCCATAGAAGGTGGTGACGAGTGGCGCATCGAGGACGCGCGCGTCGCGCAGCGACTGCACCATGGCGCCGACGGGGCCGAAGTGCGCGTGGAGCACGTCTGACTTCGGCTCGCGCGCGACGGCCGCTCCCTCGAACAGCAAGCGACCCGACCGCGACTCGGCGCCGCCGCGCCAGGGAGCGATCAGTGCGAGTCGTTGACGCATCGACAATGACGACGCGGTCGCCATCAGCTGCAACGCCGGGAGTGGGCGACGGGACCATGGCTCGGGGATCGCGTAGTGACGGATGCGATCCATGAGGCGGCCGGCGACGGCATCAGGTTGCGTGAGCCCCGTGGCGTCCGCGCCATCGGCAAACACCGTGACATCCACCCCCAGGTCGAGCAGGCCGGTGCACTGGTTGAGGACGAAGGTCTGCGAGAGGCTCGGGAAGCGCCGAGCGAAGACGTGGACCCGCACCTCAGGTGTCCCCGCGATGACGTTCGCGCAACGCGGCGAGCGGCGCGCGCACGTGGGCCCGCCAGTCCAGGCCAGGGGGAGCGACGACATCCGCCGATCGTCGCAGGTATCGACCACTCGTCACCCCCTCCCAGATCTCGCCGAGCGTCGTCTCGTATTCTTCCACCATCCGGTCTATCCCGTAGGGGCCGCGCGCAACGGCGTCCCGGGCGCGCGCTGACATCTCCGCGCGCATCCCGGCATCGCGGGCGAGGAGGGCCAGCTGCCGGGCGAATACCTCGACATCCCCCACGGCAACGCGGAAGCCATTCTCGCCGTCGTGCACCAACTCGGGGACGCCGCTGGCGATGTTGCTCACGAGCGGTATGCACCCTGCCCCCATGGCTTCCAGCATGGCGAGCGGAAGTCCCTCGTACGCGGACGGCAGGAGGAAGACGTGATGCGCGCGAAACAGCTCCGCCATCCGATCCATCGGGACGGTGCCGACCAGGTGCACCACGTCGTCGAGTCGCGCGTGGCGGATGGCTGCCTCGAGCAACGAGCGCGAGGGACCGTCGCCGGCGATGGTCAACGCGAAGGGGAGAGCATGCGACCGAAGAGCGGCCGCGATCGCAATGAGGTCCGAGACTCGCTTCTGCCGCTCCTCGAGCCGCCCCGCGTACACGATGCGCAGGATGTCGTGGTGCGCGGCGGTGGATGGAACCTCGGTCGTGGCGCCGGCGGCAGTGGTGACCGTCACACCGTAGGGAATGCGCACGACCGGGGTCGCGTGCAGTTCGTCCATCGCCCGCAGGGTCCGCACGATCGTCTCGCTCACGCCGACGACCGCGTTCCACCACGGCGCCAGGCGCCGTGCGTGCTCGTAGTGCTGCGGATCGTCGCTATGGGCGATTCCCAGAATTCCCACGCGCGACGACAGCGTGGGTGCAATGCCGGAATGGGCGATGTCGTGATTCGGAAGGTAGACGCACGGTGCGGCGTGCTCGAGATACTGCCGCAGCGCGCCCCAGCGCGCCGGCCACGTGGCGACCGACGGCAGGGCGAGTTGCTCGATCGCGAGGTCCGTGGGAACCGGCAGCGGCTTGTCGTCATGCCACATCGATCCCGTCAGCAGCAACGTGACGTCGTGCCCCCGCGCCCGCAGGCCGCGCACGAGCGATGCGTTGAACGTGTTGACGCCGTTGAGCGTCCAGTTGGGGGAGGTGACAACGATTCGCACGCGACCTCAGCCCCCGCCCAGCGCGCGACGCGCGAGTTGGCGCAGCCGAGCCGACACCTGCGCCGGCGTGGGAAGCTCCGGGGGAAGCCAGGCGCGCAGGCCCGCGATGTCCGGCGGATGTCGAGGGGGCGCATCGGGGCGCGCAAACGGGCTGCTGGCCACGCGATCGAAGAAGTCGAGATAGTGGTCGCACATGGCGTCGACCGTGAACGGGCCGTCGCGCACGGCCGCGTGTGCAGCCACTGACATCCGCGTGGTGCGGTCCGGATCGAGGGCGAGTTCCGCGAGCCGATCGGCGAAGCCGTGCACATCTCCCGGCGCGACGAGGAAGCCGCTCTCTGCGTGACGCACCACCTGCCGCACCCCGCTGCGAATGTCGGACACGACCGGGACTGCCCCGCAGGCCATCGCCTCGAGCAGGGCAACCGGGAGCCCCTCGAACGCTGACGGGAGGAGGAACGCGTCGGCGCGCGACAGCAGCTCCTGCACCATGTCGTTTGGTATGCCACCAACGAATCGCAGGCGCCCGCCGACCAGGTGACGCGCGGCGGCCGCCAGGAAGTCGCCCTGCTCCGGCCCACCGCCGGCCACCACGAGTTCGAATGGGATCCCACGCGCGGCGAGTGCATCGGCGACACCGACGACATCGAGGGCGCGCTTCTGGTATCGCGCGAGGCGCCCGGCGTACACGATGCGCAACGGGTCACCCGGGCGCCGCGTGCGTGGTGCCGCTGCTGACGGCACCGGGACACCGTACGGAATTGTCTCGAGGCGCTGCGAGAAGCGTGGCGCGAGCGCCTGCACCTCGCGGGCAATGGCATCGCTCACCGCGACGATCCCGTTCCACGCGTCGCCGAGGCGCAACGCGTGCTCGTAGTGCTGCGGATCGTCGCTGTGCACGATCCCGACGATCTTGACCGTGCTCGCCAGGGAGGGCGAGATGCCGGAGTGGCGCCAGTCGTAGTTCGGGACATAGAGCACCGGCGCGCCGTCGCGCTCGAGATCGTCCGCGAGACCTTTCCAGCGCGCACGCCACGAGGTGCGAGGGGTGACCGAGAGGCGTCGCACGGGGACATCGCCTGGAAACGGGAGCGGATCGGGAACCGGCTCGTCGGGACGCGTGACGAGGATCTCCGCGTCGAACCCACGCGACACGAGCGCGCGCACGAGGTGCACGGCGAAGATGTCGACGCCGCTGATGCGACCCGAGGTCGCCGCGAAGACGATACGGTGGTCGGCGAGCGGGGCGCGGTGCGGCGCCCGCGCGCGATGGACCTTCGAGGGACGAAGCGGGTCTGGCCACATCGGCACGCGATTGGCCAGGCGTGCGGAGCCGTCGAAGCGACCCGGGAGGATCGAGACCCCGCCCATTGTCGGCGGCGGAGGACTCATGCGCGAGCGCGGTCGGCGCGGCGATGCGGCCTTCGCGAGCTCGACGCGCTCGAGGA
>JAXLXW010000018.1:0-77653 GCA_046327755.1 Gemmatimonadaceae bacterium | reverse complement strand
GCCGGAACGATCAAGCCCTGCAGGTCGGGGGTCGTCGCGACGCGGAAGAGCCCGACGCGGAGTTCGCTGGGGTAGAGGCGTCGCGTCGTCGCGACCCGCGCTGAGTCGCGGGCGATCTCGATCTCTCCGCGACGTCGATCGAGTCGCTCGATGTGGACGAGGTGTGCCGCTGCGCGTGCGGCGGCGCCCTCGAGCGCGCGCTCGGGCGGTTGCGCGGCACCGATGGCGCCGACAGTGCCGATGAGGCACGGCGCGAGCGTCAGGCACAGCCGCGCGGCAAGCGGGAGCGCGCGCCTACACATCGATGAAACTCCAGCGGCTGACGAGGATCCCGAGCGGGCCGTGAGGCGACACCAGGGCGCGCGCACCGGTCAGGAGCAGGTCTGCCCGCGCGGGGAACGTCCCGATGGGGAGGATCAGAAGGACGGCGACGGTGACGACGCCCAGGAAGGAGACGAGGCGAGCGCGCGCGCCGGTCGCCAGGAAGTAGGTGAACGAAAGGGCGTGCACGAGCCAGGCGGCAAGAAGCGCGCGCGCGGCGAGCGAGGTGGGATAGGCACGGAGCGACTCGGGCAGTTCGAGCAGTGCCGTCGCGACGAGTCCCCCGAGCCAGATGGCCAGGGCGACAAGGCCTAAGTGGACAAAGCTTCCCGACAGCCGATAGAGGAGGAAGCGATGCCGCTCGATCGGGAGCGAAAGCGCGTAGATGTGACGCCCGCGTTCGTCCGACGACCAGTTCTGCAGCGCCAGCGCGACCGCCGCGAGTGATACGGTGAGCGCCACGAGCAGGCCGATGAATTCGCCGGCCTGGACGAAGCCCGCGTTGTATGATCCCGCGCCCGTGCCCCGCATCGTCATCGGCACCGTCAGCACCGGGAGCGAGAAGCCCGCCGCCAGGAAGAACCACATGATCGAGCGCGACCAGATCCATTGCGCCCGCAGCATCGCCCGGAACATCATGCGGCCTCCTCATCATTGTTGCGGCTCACGGCCGGCGCGGCGCGCGACGCGCTCAGCAGTTCCACGAATGATTCCTCGAGGTCGAGATCCTCGACGGCGCGCAGCGTCGCCGCCGGGAGGAGCGCCCCAAAGGCACCGTGCATGTCGGCACGCCAGTCGCGCACGACCCACTCCTCGTCCTGCCCCAGCAGGGCGCGGCGCGCCAGGACGCGGAACGGCAGCACCGGCAAGTCCGGCAACTCGGCAACCACCCCGCGCACGCGCAGGCGCTTGATCCCGGCGCGGAACTCGGACATCGGGAGTTCCGCCACCATCCGTCCTGCATCAAGCACCCCCACCCAGTCGCAGATCCGCTCCTGCTCGTGCACGAGGTGGCTGGAGATGAAGACCGTCGCCCCTGTGCTGGCGACGTAATCGACCACGGCGGCCAGGACGTCGCGCCGCACGACGGGGTCGAGCCCGTCGGTGGGTTCGTCGAGGACCAGTAGTTCGGGACGCACCGCCAGGGCGAGCAGGAGCATGAGCTTTCCCGCCTCGCCCTTGGAGAGCCGGCCGACGAGCGCATCGCCACGGAGCGCGAAGGCGCGTCGCAGTCGCTCCGCCTCGAGCGAATCCCAGCGCGAATAGAAGGCGGCGTGATGCCGCATCGTCTCGTCGACGGAGAGCATGGGATACAGGTGCACGCGCTCGGGGACGTAGCCGATGCGCGCCAGCGCCGGGACGACATCGTCCGGGACGCGATGCCCCAGCACGTCGATGGTCCCGTCCTGTGGCGGGAGCATCCCCATCAGGAGCTTGATCGTCGTCGTCTTTCCCGAGCCGTTGGGCCCGAGGAAGCCGTAGACGGAGCCGGCCCGCACGTTGAGGTCGAGGCCGCGCAGCGCGAAGTCGCGCCCGGCGCGATAGTCCAACGATCGAATGCGGATGGCGTCGGTCATGCGCGTGGCTCCAGCGTTACGTCGTCCAGGGCGTCGTCGAAGGCCCGCCGGAGTTCCTCGGCGTTGATGCCGAGCCGGATGGCGTCTGAGATCATGTCGCGCACCAGCGTGCGCGCCGCGACGGCGCGCTCACGGCGCTTGCGTTCGGTGGGAATGGCGGAGACAAAGGTCCCGGCCCCCTGGCGCATCTCCACCGTTCCGTCCTGCTCCAGTTCGCGGTACGCCTGGGCAACGGTGGCGGGGTTGATGCGCAGTTGCGCAGCCAGCGCGCGCACGGAGGGGAGGGCATCGCCGGCCCGCAGCTCCCCCGATGCCACGGCGACGCGCAGCCGACCGGCAATCTGCGCGTAGAGCGGGATGGGAGAGCGTGGATCGATGCGATCGAACATGGCGGCCGGAGAAGTGTATTGGTGTACTAATACACTAACACGACGACCGGCGCAACCTGAGGTCACACGGCCCCGCCGGCACCGGGCACCCCTCGATCGTCATGCCCGGTAACAACGCATGGCGCATCGCAAACTGCCGATGCGCCATGCGCCTCCCTGCCTTCCTGCGTTCCTGCGGAAGTCGTCCTGCTGGGCGGCGCCGGGGCACGGCGCCGTCCCGTATCACCTACACACCGGCCAACTGCCGGCGTCCCATCGGGCGACGCGCCGGCATGTCGAGGGCCCCGGTGCCCGGTTCCGCGGCCCGCGACTCATAGCGGGCGTTGGCGTCGAGCTTGAACTGCCCCACGAGCTCCTGCAGGTGCGTGGACTGGCCGGCGAGTTCGATCGACGTCGCCGACGACTCCTCGGCGTTCGCCGCGGCGCGCTGTGTCACGATGTTGATCTGCTCGACCGCGGTGCTGATCTGGTCGATGCCAAGGGCCTGCTGGTCGCTCCCGGCGGCGATCTCGCTCATGGCGACGCCGGCGCTTTCCACGTGTTGGGCGATCGTGGAGAACTGCTTGAGGGCGCGGGCGTTGAGGGCCACGCCTTCGTCGGCGTTGCGCACCGATTCGGCGATGAGGTCGGTCGTGTTGCGGGCTGCCTCGGCCGCGCGCATGGCCAGGTTGCGCACTTCCTCGGCGACGACGGCGAAGCCACGTCCGGCATCACCGGCGCGTGCGGCCTCGACGGCGGCATTGAGGGCGAGGAGGTTGGTCTGGAAGGCGATCTCGTCGATCGTCTTGATGATCTTCGCGCTCTCGTGCGCCGACGACTTGATGCGGTTGACGGCGGCCTCGAGCTGCCGCATCTCCTGCAAGCCTTCGGCGGCCTGCTGGCGCGCTTCCTCGGTCACGGAGCGTGCGGACTGCGCGCGCTCGGCGCTGTTCTTCGCGGTCGCGGAGACCTCGTGCAGCGAGGCGGCGACCTCCTCGAGCGACGAGGCCTGCTCGCTGGCCCCTTCGGCGAGCGATTGTGCGGCGGCCGAGATCTCTTCGCTGGCGCTGGAGACCTGCGTGGCGGAGGCGGAGACGTCGCCCAGGGCGCGCTGCAGGTTGGTGACGGCGAGGTTGACGGCGCTGCGGATCTGGTCGAAGTCGCCCTGGTAGCGGCCGGTCATCTGCGCGGTGAGGTCGCGTTCGGCGATGCGCCCGAGGACGGCGGACGACTCGGCGATGGGGGCGGTGATGGCATCGAGCATCCCGTTCACGCCATCGACTAACTCGCGATAGCCGCCCTGATACTTCTCGCCGCTGGCGCGACGCGAGAGCTGCCCGGCCTGTGCGGCGGCGACGAGCTGGTTGGTCTCGCCGACGAGCCCCTGCATGGTGTCGGCGGCCTTCTCGTACGACTGGATCGACTTGACGCTCTTGAAGATGATCCCGTCGACGGCGCGGGCGAGTTCGCCCAGCTCATCCTTCGACGTGATGTTCAGTGGCGGCGTCCCGTACTCCGGCTTCACGTCGAGCTTGCCGGCGGCGAGCGCGTCGAGCGCGTTGCCGAGGTTCGTGATGCAGATGCTCTGCAGGCGGTTGGCCCGCTCGACCATGAGGGCGAGCACCTTGCCGAGGTTGGAGGCGATGTAGAGCGCGATCGCGATGCCGAAGGCGAAGCCCGCGGCGATCGTGAGGTCGATGATCCACGTCATGCGGCCGCTGAGGGCCTCGTTGCTGGCCTTCACCTCGGCGGCACGGGCGATCTTCTGGTCCTGCATCGCCTTCATCGAGACCAGGAGCTTCTCCTCGGAGTCGCGCAGGTCGGTGTCGAGGTAGGCGATCGCCGCCGACTTGTTGCCGGCCTTGATGTACTGCACCAGCTGGTCACGCTTGGCGCGGAAGACGTTCAGGTCCGCGATGAAGGCGTCGAATTTCTGCTGTCCGGCTTCGGTGGTGATCGACTTCTGGAACTCCTTGAGGAGCGAGTCGACGATGATTGGATACGCGGCGACCTTCTCGAGGAAGGGGGCGGCGGCCTGCGGCGACTCGGCGAGGACCGCCTCGCGGATGTTGACGCGGACGCGCTGCAGGTAGTTGATCGCATCGCCCGACTGGGCGAGGGGGACCGTCATGCGGTCGTACAGTTCCTCGTCGGCAAGCTTGAGCTTGCGCATGCTGACGGAGGAGACGACGCCGACGGCGAGGAGGAGGGCGACGACGCTGCCAAAGCCCAACAGGAGCTTGGCACGAATGCGAAGGTCGTGGAACCAGGTCATACGGGTCACCACTAGGGAGGGAGGACGACGTCCTGTCGTGCCGCTGAGTGTCGGCCCCACTCCTTCCCAGATCGGGAATGTCGGTAAAGTCTAATCGACTTTCCGGTATCTTCCTGACCAGCACGTCGGGGAAATGGGAGGATCGCTTGCTTTCCGGGTGAGTCGGCGCTTAAGATTCGCCTCCCTTCGCGGGCGTAATTCAGTTGGTAGAATGCCAGCTTCCCAAGCTGGACGTCGTGGGTTCGAGTCCCATCGCCCGCTCTCATCGCGAAGCCGCCGCCAGCTCCTCCGGGAGCTGGCGGCGGTTTGCGTTGGTGCCAGCGGAGCGGGCGAAGGCGCCGCGGGGCGACGGGCGGGAAACCCTCGTCATTCCTTTGTGCGCGCGAGGAAACCGAGGGGCGGTGCCCTCGTACGTTGAGTGACGAGTCACCCAACCTCATCCGCACCCCCTGTGATCGCGATTGACCTGGAAGGGCTTACGAAGCGGTACGGCGCCGTCACCGCCGTGGACGACCTCTCCCTGCGCGTCGACTCAGGGGAGATCGTGGCCTTCCTGGGGCCGAACGGGGCGGGGAAGACGACGACGATCGACATGCTCCTCGGGCTGGCGCGCCCGGATGCGGGAACGGTCCGGGTGTACGGGCGCATGCCGGAGGATGCGGTGGCGCGCGGCGAGGTCTCCGCGGTGATGCAGACCGGCGGGTTGCTCAAGGACTTCACCGTGCGCGAGACGGTGCGCTACTCGGCCTCGCTGTATGCCCACGCGCGCGCCGTGGACGAGGTGCTGGAACGGGCAGGGATCGAGCACGTGGCCGACCGGCCGGTGGGGAAGTGCTCGGGGGGCGAGCAGCAACGGTTGCGCTTTGCGATGGCGCTGTTGTCCGATCCGCGCCTGCTGGTGCTGGACGAGCCGACCACGGGAATGGACGTGGAAGGGCGTCGCGACTTCTGGCGTTCGATTCGCGACGATGCGTCGCGCGGGCGCACGGTGCTCTTCGCGACGCACTACCTGGACGAGGCAGATGCCTACGCCGACCGGATCGTGCTGATCCGGCAGGGGCGCATTGTGGCTGACGGGTCGACGGCGGAGATCAAGAACCTGGCGGCGGGGCGCGTGGTGCGCGCCACGCTCCCCGAGGCCGACGCCGCCGCGCTGCACGCGCTCGTCGGGGTGAACTCCGTGGAGCAGCGGGGCGACCGTGTGCTGGTGCAGTGCAGCGACTCGGACGTGGTGGCGCGTTACCTCCTCACACAGACGGCGGCGCGTGACCTGGAGATCTCGTCGAAGAACCTGGAGGAGGCCTTCGTGGCGCTGACCGCGGACGATCGCGACGTGAAGTCTGGAGGGGGGCGATGAGCGGGGAGTCCATGCGTCCAGTCTCGCAGGGGGCGGGGGCGCTGGCGCACGAACGGCAGGTGCCACCGCTCGGCGGCTTCAACCTGGTGGCGCTCTCGCTGGAGATCCGGCGCGTGCTGCGCAACAAGCGCACGCTGTGGTTCATCGTGGCATTCCCCAGCATCTTCTTCTTCATCTTCCGGCAGTCGTCGAGCCGGGCGGCCGCGGCCGGGGGCGGAGCGCCGTCGGCGTCGATGATGGCGTACCTCCTCATCAGCATGGCGGTGTACGGCGCCATGGTGGGGACGACGTCGGGGGGGGCGGCGGTTGCCCTCGAGCGCAGCCTGGGGTGGAGCCGGCAGCTGCGCCTCACGCCGCTGCGCCCGGCGGCGTACGTGGCAATGAAGGTGCTGACGGCGATGTCGCTCGGTGGTTTGGCCATCATCTCCGCCTTCACGGTGGGCGCGTTGAGCGGGGTGCAGATGGAGCCCCGCGTCTGGATCCTCTCGGGGCTGGCGGCGTGGGGGTGCTCGCTCGTCTTCGCCGCCTTCGGCCTCTTCATGGGGTTCCTGCTCCCGAGCGAAAACGTGATGCAGTTCGTGGGGCCGGTCCTGGCGCTGATGGCGATGTTCGGCGGGATCTTCATCCCGATCGCGACGATGCCGCCGACGATGCAGACCGTCGCCAAGTTCACGCCGGTGTATGGCGTGGGGGTGCTGGCGCGTGCCCCGCTCGTGGGGGGCGACACCGGGACGGCCGTGCTCGGCGTGGTGGTCTGGACGCTGCTCTTCGCGCTGGGCGCGGCGCTCCTCTTTCGGCGGGACACGGCGCGCGTCTAGCGTTCTCCCTACCGTCTGCAGCCGACGCCGGCGACCGAGGCGGCGCGCCCGCAGATCCCTGTCAGACAAAGCCCCGTTCGCGAGTCGTCGCGAGCGGGGCTTTCGTTAGGTGCGTGCGTCCTAATCGATTGTACCGCACGGTTCTATTGACGACGTGAACTTCCGCCCTTTGTGTAGGCTTTCGCCGGACTGCACGGGAGTTCGCCTGTCAACAGAATGGCGGATGAAGGATTTGGCGGTCGCCGAATCGGGACGAAGTGACAGTTGGGCGGACTCGCAGGAGCGGCGACCCTCGACACGTGAGATACCGAGAGCAGCTGATGCACGTTTTGCAGGGCACGGACGCCGGACGGTGCAGTTCGCCGTGCGCGACATCGAGCGTCTTTTGCGAGCGTCGCTGAAATCGTTTGCGGCCGTCGGAGCCGCCGCCATCCTCGCCTCGCCGATTGCCGCGCAGGGGGTGAGGATCAGCGGGGCGAGCACGGCGCGCTACGTCCAGCTGCGCCCGCTGGTCGCCGACAGCGTCCCTGTTTCGCAGGCGGTCGACACCACGGGACTCGACCGACTGCTGGCCGACGGGACGCTGGCCCGCTGCCTGGACGATGGCTTCTGCCGATTCCTGCGCGCCGCTTCGGTGACGTCGGTGATGGCGATGATGCAGGACGTCGACGCCACGGCGTGGGGCTTCGGTCGCGGGATGAGTGCCCGTGCCGAGTTGCGCTTCCGTGAGGCGCTGGGCGACGGGCGCAACTTGTGGCCGCAGGGGCGCCAGCACATGGACGTGCTCGCGCTCTACGCCGACATGGAGCGCGACCGCGTGCATGCGCGGCTGGGGCGCCAGTGGTACTCGTCGGAGCTGGGCTTCCGCAACTTCGACGGGGCCTTCGTCGAGGCGTCGCCACTCTCGTCGGTCGGGGGTCTCAAGGTCGAGGGATATGCCGGCTGGAGCCTGCTGCAGGGGTTGGCGCGCGGGCTCACGAGCGATGCGTTGGCGGCGGTGGAGGATCTCCCGCCGGATGCACGCGGGGTGCTGGTCGGTGGCTCGATTCGCTGGCGCCCCAGCAGCCGTCGGGGGGCGTTCCGTGCGCAGTACGAGCGTGAGATTCGCGCCGATCGCGGCGGGTTGTACGCCGAGCGTGCCGCGGCGGCGGGCGACGTACGCATTGGCGGGACGAATCTGGGGGGCGAGGTGATCTACGACTTCGCCACGGGGGAGTTCAACGAGGCGCGCCTGAACGCGACGCGTGGGATCACGCGTCGGTTGGAGCTGGTGGCCGAAGGGCGTCACTCGACACCGTTCTTCCCGCTGTGGACGATTTGGGGGGCATTCTCGCCGGTGGGCTTTGACGAGGCGCGGCTCGATGCGCGGCTCTCGCTCGCCGGGGCGCGCGTGACGCTGACCGGGCGCGGGGCCTACCGGCAGTATCGCGAGACGAACGCGGGGGTGGCCTCGCTGGCGATGCGCACCGACGGCTGGCGCCTGGGCGGGTCGGCGGCGGCGCGGATGGGCGAGTCGTGGGTCCTGCTGGGGAACTACGGCATCGACGTGGGGACCGTGGCGTCGCGCTCGGATGGCGACGTGGCGCTGCGCTGGCGGCGCGGCGACCGCTGGTCCATTGCAGCTCGCGGGACCGCCTTCGAGACGATCTCGGAATGGCGCGTCGGGACGGGGCGCGTGGTGGGGGGCGGGGCGGACGTGTCGTTCGCGCTGCGCCCTGACCTCAACCTGGTGGCCGATGCGATGCTGTATCGCCAGCGCGAGAACGGGCGCGCGGCGGAGGGGCCGTGGAACCAGAAGCGCGCGATGATTCGCCTGGAGTGGAACGTGGGCGGTGATCCGGGCGCAACGGCGCGGGAGGCGAAGCGATGAGTGCCTTCCTGCGCCAGCTGAGGGCTCGCGTGCGCTCCGGGTTCTCGCGACGCGCCGGCATGTCCGGGCTCGCGTCGCTGGCCGCCGTTGCGACGGTGGCGATCATCGCCCTCACGAGTGCGGGATGGGCGTTGGGGCATGCGCGGACCGCGCAGGAGAAGCGATTCCCGCACGCCAAGCATGCGCGCCTCTTCCCCGAGTGCGAGACCTGTCACGAAGGGGTGATGACGGGCGATTCCGCGACGCGCTATCCGGCGCCGATCTCCTGCGAAGACTGTCACGACGGGACGCGACAGAAGCGCGTGGCGTGGAACGGCCACGCCGTGGCGCCGTCGAACCTGAACTTCTCGCACCCCAAGCATCACCGGGAGGCGTCGAAGGACACGCCGGCGCTCGACTGCCGCACCTGTCACGGTGTGGGCGGCGCGAACACCTTCATGTCGGTGGCGCGCGCCACGCCGGAGCTGTGCATCGGTTGTCACACGCACAAGGCGAATGGGCACCTGACGGAGGATCCGCCGTGCCTGCGCTGCCACGCGCCGCTCGCGCGGGCCACGCGCCTCTCCGATTCGGCGGTGGCGGCGATCTCGATTCCCGAGGGGCACAACCGCGCCAACTTCCTGGCGGAGCACGGCCCCAAGTCGCCCGAGGATGCGCAGCGGTGCGCGACGTGCCATGCGCGCCAGAGCTGTGCGCGGTGCCATCCGAACGCCAAGGAGACGGCGCAGATCGGGTCGCTGGAGCCCGATGCGCGCGTCGCGCGCGTGTTGCGCGGACGGGCGCCGAAGTACTTCAAGCCCCGGTCGCACGAGGACAGCGACTATCTCATTTCGCACGGCGACTCGGCCAAGCAGCAGCCGTCGAGCTGTGCGAACTGTCATGCGCAACCGAGCTGTCGCACCTGCCACACGGCGCGTTCGGCGGCGAAGTACATCGCACGCCTGGCCGGGCCTGATCCGGATGGCGCCCCAGGGGTGCGGCTGCAGGTGGCGCCGCTGGAGGTGGGGGCGCGGGCAAGCACCAATGCCTTCCCGCACCGTCCGCGCAGCGTGATGGCGCCTAACGCGACCGAGCCGGCGGGCGTGACGATCCCGCACGTGGCGCGCGAGGTGGCGGGAAACCCCAACCTTCCGGTGCCCGACACGCTGGTGCGCCTGGTGCGCGTGCATCCCCCGGACTTCGTGGAGAAGCACGGGCCCACGGCGGCGAGCGGTCGCTTGAACTGCCAGGGGTGTCACGAGGAGCGCACCTGCTCGAGCTGTCACAACGGGGGGAGCCGCCGGCGCTTCCACGCCTTCAACTTCGTGAGCCGACACGCCGCGAGCGCGGCGGGGCGGGAGCGCGACTGCGCGTCGTGTCACACCGCCGAGACGTTCTGCCGCGAGTGCCATCGCGGCCAGGGGATGGAGGCGCGCGGGACGCGCAACGTGGCCTATCACGACCGGCAGCCGTTGTGGCTGCAGCAGCACGGGCAGGCGGCTCGGCAGGAGATGCAGACGTGCGCGACGTGTCACCAGCAGCGCGACTGCATGCAGTGCCACGCGAATATCGGGCTGCGGGTGAATCCGCACGGCCCGGGCTTTGACGCGGCACGCATGGCAAAGCGGAACCGCCAGATGTGCCTGATGTGCCACATCTCCGATCCGTTGAGCCGGTCGCCCTGATGACGGAGAGAGCGAGTGCCCGTGCCCCATCCCCTAGTGCGCCGCATGTTGCGCCCCCTCTTGGTGGAGATGAACCCGTGACTCGAATCGTGGTGCGAGCACGAGCGAGCGCCCGTGGACTTCCGCGCGCGATCGTGCGCGCCGACACCGCACGCCTTCGCGCGTGGTGGATGCTGTGGCTGGCCGTGACGGGCTGGCTTGCGTTGTGGCTCCTGGCGCCGGCGACGGTGCTTGGACAGGCGACGCGTCGTGAACCGGCCGGTGCCGCCAGCAGCGCCCAGGGGCGCCCCGCCGAAGTCTCGAAGGCGGTGGCGCAGGTCTCGGCGCAGGCGGGGGCGCGCGCCACTGGGCAGGACTCGCTGGGGCCCGTGCTGCTGAACACGCTGCGTAGCGGACGCTCGCGCAGCGTCGACACGCGCACGATTGCCACGAAGAAGGGGACGCGCGTGACGGGGGGGCGCGGCCCGGTGCAGTGCGAGAAGTGCCACGCCGACCGGCAGTTCCTGGCGGGGAAGGCAAAGGGGGCCAAGGGGGACTCGGTGCTCTTCGTCCCCGACACCCTGTTGCGCGACTCGCGACACCAAACGCTGGTGTGCGCCGACTGTCACGCGGGCTACAACGACGGCTATCCGCACACGAAGGTGCCGCAGGTGGCGCTGACGTGCGCGCACTGCCACGAGGACCAGGGGGCGGCCTACGATCGCTCGATCCACGCGCCGAACTTCAAGAAGGAAGGGGACGCGCCGACGTGCGCCAGCTGTCACAGCGCGCACCGCGTGCTGGGGGCGGACGATCCGCGCTCGCCCACCTATCCGCTGAACGTGGCGCAGCTCTGCGGGAGCTGCCACAACAAGAAGAAGATCCTCGAGGCGTACTTCGACAAGCCGGCGGACAGCACGGCGCGCACGGCGGTGAAGGACTTCCGCAAGTCGGCGCACGGGCTGGCGATGTCGAAGGCGGGGCTCACGGTGTCGGCGACGTGCAGCGACTGCCACGATGCGCATCGCGTCTTGCCGGCCGACTCGGCGGCGTCGACGCTCAACCGGCGCAACGTGAAGAACACGTGCGGCGCGTGCCACGCGGGGATGCTCGCGACGTACGACTCGTCGGCGCACGGCCAGGCGCTGGCCAAGGGCGACACGACGGAGACGGGGAACAAGGCGCCGGTGTGCGTGGAGTGCCACGGCGGGCACAAGGTGGTCGAGGCCGATGATCCGGCGTGGTTTGCGGGGGTCGTGCAGGAGTGCGGCACCTGCCACAAGCGCCTGCTCGAGACGTACTTCGAGACGTATCACGGGAAGGCGAGCACGTTAGGCTACGGCATCGCGGCCAAGTGCAGCGACTGCCACACGGCCCACGCGATGCTCGAGGCGAAGGACCCGAAGTCCTCGGTGCACAAGGACAACCTCGTGGAGACGTGCGGGGCCTGCCACCAGGGGGCGAACGCCAACTTCGTGGCCTACAAGCCGCACGGCGACCCGAGGGACAAGGACAAGAATCCCGAGCTGTATTGGGTATGGCTGTTCATGACGACGCTGCTGGTCGGCGTCTTCTCGTTCTTCGGCATCCACTCACTGCTCTGGTTCCTGCGCCTGCTGAGCGTGCGCAAGGAGCGCGCGGCAGGGCACCGAGCCGGACATGCGGCGACGCTCGCCGCACCCGCGCCGGTGGCCAAGCCGGCACCGCCAGTCGCAACGCCGCCCGCACCGCCGGTGACGCCGACAGCCGCAACGCCCGAGGCACCACCGGCGACACCACCCGCGACACCACCCGCGGCGACCGGTGGCGCGCCGTCCGACGCGTCGACTGACGCGCCGTCGCCGAAGCCGGTTGATGGTGGGCCCCCGGGGACCCCCGATGGAGGGAAGTCGTCATGAGCGATCCAACGATGGGCACGGTCGTGACGGCACTGCCTGGCGAGGAGCCGCTGGCCTCATCCGACCGGGGGCACGGGCCGTACCTGCAGCGCTTCTCAGCGCTGGAGCGCGTCACGCACGCGCTCATGCTGACGTCGTTCTTCGGACTGATCATCACGGGGCTCCCGCTGCACTTCTCGCACGCCGCGTGGGCCTCGACGCTGATCGGCATCCTGGGAGGGGTGCGCTCCGCCGGGCTGATTCATCGCTTCTGCGGGATCATCACCTTCACCTACTTCTTCCTCCACCTCGGGATGCTGGTGTCGCGCTTCCTCAAGGCGGAGGACAAGGCCGCGTTCTTCACCGGGCCTCGCACGATGGTGCCGCGGATGAAGGACCTCGAGGACGTGGTGGGGATGTTCAAGTGGTTCGTGGGAGCAGGACCGCGCCCGAAGTTCGATCGCTACTCCTACATGGAGAAGTTCGATTACTGGGCGGTGTTCTGGGGCATCGCGATCATCGGCGGCTCAGGACTCCTGCTCTGGTTCCCGACCTTCTTCTCGAAGGTGCTGCCGGGGTGGATGTTCAACGTGGCCACGATCGTCCACGGTGACGAGGCGCTCCTGGCGATGGGCTTCATCTTCACGATCCACTTCTTCAACTCCAACCTGCGTCCCGAGAAGTTCCCGATCGACGTGGTGATGTTCACGGGGCGGGCGCGTGCCGAGTACATGGAGGAGGAGCACCCGCTGGAGTACGAGCGCGAGCTGAAGGAAGGGCGCCTGGAGGCGCTGAAGGTGGCGCCGCCGTCCGAGACGGCCTATCGCATCGCGGTGGTGCTGGGTTTGCTGGCGATCCTGACCGGGTTGACGCTGACGGGGCTCGTCCTGTACGCGGTGCTGCAATGACGAAGGATCGGCGAGGGGAGGCGATGCACGGGGCGTGGCGGCGCGCGGCGCGATCGATGCGCGGTGCGACGCCGGGTGCGCTCGTCGCCATCCTCGCCATGCTCGCCGTGTTCGCGGTCGGGTGCCAGCGTGAGTCGTCGAACCTCGAGACGCGACGTCGGGCGGTGCAGGATGTCGAGAACCGTCGCCGCGCCACGCAGGAGAAGGAGGCCGACACCACGTCGTTAGTCACGCCGGTGCGCGGCGATTCGCTCATCGGGACGGCGCGCGGCGTGGGGGGCGAGGCGACCCTTCGCTCCGAGTGCGCCACCTGTCACGAGGGGGCGCACAAGGCGCCGCTCGGACGCGCGCCGGAGGTGTCACCGACCTGTCTCTCCTGCCACGATACGTCGCACGACGGGGTGCAGGCGTTCTACGCCGGGTCGGTGAAGGGGATGCCGGTGAGCCCCGACACGATGTTCGTCACGCGCGTGTCGTGCGCGGGGTGTCACAACGACACGACGTTCGCAGCCCCGCACGGCCCGCAGCGGCTGGCGGCGATGGACCGGATGTGCACGAGTTGTCATGGCAAGCGCTTCGCGGGGATGCTCGCGCGCTGGCGCACGGGGATGGAGTGGCGCTCGCACGCCGTGGCGGCGTACGTGTCGCAGGCAGCGGGCGACGCGCGACTGTCGGGCGATGCGTCGCGTGCGCGTGTGCGCGGGGCACGCCAGGCGGTGGAACTGCTGCAGAGTGCTGGCGCCGTGCATAACGTGCGCGGGGCCGACCAGCTCTTCCGCGCCGCGCTGGACAGCACGGCCTCGGCATACGCACGCGCCGGGCTCGCGGCGCCGGCGCGCCCCGCGCTGGGCCCAAGCCTCGCGACCAACGGCTGCCTCAACTGCCACTACGGGGTGGAGACGGCGAAGAAGACGGTCTTCGACGAGTCGTTCGACCACGCCTCGCACCTGGTGCGGTCGGCGGTGGCGTGCAAGGAGTGCCACAGCGACTACAACTACTTTGCCGGCGGGGGCACCTCGTCGCCGACGGTGGACCGTGACGTCGATGCGCGGCACGGGAAGACGAAGCTGACCAAGGCGTCGTGCGAGAGCTGCCACCATGCGCCGACGACGAAGGTGGAGTGCACGGCGTGCCACGCGACCGACGTGCGCCTCAAGCGGGCGATCACGGTGACGATGGCGCTCAAGCTGCAGCCGGAGAAGGCGCCGGCGTCGCGCGCGGTGGCGTTCCAGCACACGCAGCACGAGAAGACGGCGTGTGCCGAGTGCCACAAGACGCCTGGCGCCATGAAGGAGGTGCCGAGCTGCGCGTCGTGCCACGCCGATCACCACAAGGAGAAGGCAAGCGGGTGCGCGCAGTGTCACGGCAGCACGATGCTCGCGGATCACAAGATGGACACGCACTTCAAGTGCGCGAGCTGCCACGCGCGCGAGACGGTGGCGCGCCTCCTCCCCGATCGCGCCTTCTGCCTGAGCTGCCACGTGAAGCAGGCGACGCACGAACCCGGGCGTGAATGCGCCCCGTGCCACCTGCACCAGTCGCCGACCGAGGTCCGGCGCCGGATCCTCGCGGCACCGGTCGCCCCGGCGACGCGGCGGTAGCGGCGGGCGATGCGCAAGCATCGCCCGTCCCGTTTCCGGCTTCGCGGAAGACGCACGGCGGTGAGGGCGTCTCCCTGACAACGGGGGGCGGCGTCGATGCCGAGATTCGAGTCAAGAATATCGCTGTGTAGTCATATAGCGAGATATTCGCCCATCGACTCTCGAGTCTTCGGACGTTCCATGCAACGACGAGACTTCATCCGGTTCGGTTCCGCGGGCGTCGCCGCCGCCGCGGTCCTCGGTTCGGTACGATCGCGGCAACTGCAGGCGTACGCGCACCCGGTGGCCGATCCCGGCACCGACGGCGACCGAGTCGTCCCCTCCTTCTGCGAGCTGTGCTTCTGGAAGTGCGGGATCCTCGCCCACGTGAAGGATGGCCGGGTCACGAAGATCCAGGGAAACCCCAACGATCCGCTGTCGGGCGGGCGGCTCTGCCCGCGCGGGGCCGGCGGGACGGGGCTCCTGTACGATCCTGATCGCCTGCAGCGCCCGATGATCCGACGCGGGAAGCGCGGGGGGCAGGTCTTCGAGGAGGTCTCGTGGGACGCCGCCCTCAATCGCGTCGCCGAGGGGATGGAGCAGGTCAAGGCGCGGTACGGCGCCGAGGCGCTCGCCCTGTACTCGCACGGCTACGGCGGGAGCTGGTTCGAACATCTGTTCAAGGCCTACGGGTCGCCGAACATCACGCATCCGTCCTATGCGCAGTGTCGGGGGCCGCGCGACGCCGGCTTCGAGCTGACCTTTGGCGCCGGCGCCGGATCGCCCGAGATCACCGACATGGCGAACGCCCGGTGCATCGTGCTCATCGGGAGCCATCTCGGCGAGAACATGCACAACACGCAGGTGCAGGACTTCTCGTCGGGACTGCGCAACGGCGCCGACCTGATTGTCGTCGATCCGCGGTTCTCGACGGCGGCCGGCAAGGCGCGCCACTGGCTCCCGATCAAGCCCGGGACCGACCTGGCGCTCCTGCTGGCGTGGATGCACGTCATCGTTGGCGAAGGGCTGTACGATCACGAGTACCTCGCGGCGCACGCGATGGGTTTCGAGCAGCTCAAGGCGCATGTGGCCCCGTTCTCCCCCGAGTGGGCGCATCCGCGCACCGGACTTGATCCGGCGCTCATCCGGAAGACGGCGCACATCATCGCAGGGGCGCGGCCCGCGTCGATCATTCATCCCGGGCGCCACGTCACCTGGTACGGCAACGACACGCAGCGCTCGCGCGCGATCGCGATGCTGAATGCGCTGCTGGGGTCGTGGGGGCGTCGCGGCGGGTTGTACAGCTCGGTGCAGATGGAGCTGATGCCCTATCCCGGCAAGCCGGCGTATCCGGCGGTCACGGCCGAGATCCGCGATCGCGACCTGCCGGGGCAATACCCGTTAGGCCACGAGCTGGCGCAGGGGATCCGGGACGCGTCCTACACACGCGACGGCAAGGCGCCCGGGATTCGCGGGTGGATGGTGTACGGCTCCAACCTCCCGACGACGCTCCCCGACCCGCGCGCGACGTACAAGGCGATCCAGGAGCTCGAGCTCCTCGTGACCGTCGATGTGCTCCCGATGGAGATCGTGGGATGGTCGGACGTGGTGCTGCCGGAAGCCACGTACCTGGAGCGGTGGGACGACCTCAACACGCCGCTCTATCGGACACCGTTCGTCTCGATGCGGCAGGCGGCGGTCGAGCCGCTCTACGAGTCGAAGCCGGGTTCGTGGATTGCCAAGGAGCTGGGGAAGAAGCTCGGACTGGCGACGTACTTCCCGTGGGAGAGCGCGCAGCAGTATGTCGAGGCCCGCGTGAAGGCGACGGGGCTCGACTGGGAGCGGCTCCGGAAGGACGGCGCGCTGCAGGGCGGGGCGCAGCCGATCTACTTCGAGGAGGGCGCGGCGCCCGAGTTCGGCACCGATTCGGGGAAGATCGAACTCTACTCGGCGCAGCTGGCGGGGTTGGGCTTCGACCCGATGCCGACGTTCCACGACGGCGAGATCGAAGATCCGCCGGCGGGTTACTATCGATTGCTCACTGGCCGCGCGCCGTCGCACACGTTTGGGCGCACCGCGAACAACCGCCTGCTGTCCGAGGTTTTCTCGGAGAATGCCGTGTGGGTGAATGCGGCGGTGGCGGCCAAATGGCGATTGCAGGACGGCGAGCGCATCTACCTCAAGAACCAGGACGGGGTGCGCTCCACCTACTCCGCCCCGGTGAAGGTGACCGAGCGCATTCATCCCGACGCTGTGTACATGGTGCACGGCTACGGGCACAAGGCCAAGGGGTTGCGGTTCGCGCAGGGGCGCGGGATCGATGATACGGAGCTGATCACGCGCTACGCGGTCGACCCGATCATGGGGGGGACCGGGATGAACGTGAACTTCGTGACGTTCGTGCGCGCGAGCGACGTGGACGCCGAGGCGAAGGGGGTGGCCTCATGACGGCGATCAGCTACGGCATGGCGGTGGACACGCGGACGTGCGTCGGCTGCAACGCGTGCGTGATCGCGTGCAAGACCGAGAATGACATCCCCGAGGGGTTTGCGCGCAACTGGATCTTCACCGAAGTGAGCGGGACGTACCCGGAGCTCGCGATGACGATCCGGTCGGAGCGCTGCAATCACTGTGAGGACGCTCCCTGCGTGGCAGTGTGCCCCACCGGCGCCTCGTACTACGGCCCCGGCGGTACGGTGCAGATCGATGCCGACAAGTGCACCGGGTGCAAGGCGTGCATCGCCGCATGCCCGTATGGCGCGCGCTTCGTCGACCCGCGCACCGACACGGTGAACAAGTGCACGTTCTGCCTGCATCGTACCGAGCACGGGACGCCGACCACGGCGTGCCAGGAGGTGTGCCCGACGGGGAGCATCTACTTCGGCGACCTCAATGATCCGGGCAGCGCGCTGAGCCGCGTGCTCGCCACACGCGAGCACTACACGCTGCTCCCCGACGCTGGAACGCGTCCCAAGCACTTCTACCTGCGCTGAGGCGACGATGCACGAGATCACGACGACGCGCGCTAACCCGCTGGTGGACCCGGCGGTGCACGTGTGGCATGCCGAGGTGCCGATCTACCTCTTCCTCGGCGGGCTGGTGGCGGGGCTGATGATCCTCACCGGCGGGTGGTACCTACTGCGGGGGCGTCCGGTGTCGCGCGCCCTGGCGTTGCTCCCGTGGACCGCGCCATTGCTCCTGACGGTGGGGATGCTCTTCCTCTGGCTCGACCTGGAGAACCGGTGGAATGCGTGGCGCTTCTACCTCACGTGGCAACCCACGTCGCCGATGTCGTGGGGCTCGTGGATCCTGCTGGCGGTGTACCCGGTGTCGCTGCTGATGGCGTGGGTGACCACGCCGGACGAGACGCGTGCCGCGATCCTCGAGCGACTCCCCTTCGGTCGTGCCCTCATGGAGCGTGCCGGGGGGTGGGCGACGGCGCGGGCCGGCGCCCTCTCGTGGGCGAGCCTGGGGTTCGGTGCGGCGTTAGGCGTGTACACCGGCGTCCTGCTGGGGACCATGGCGGCGCGTCCGCTGTGGAACTCGGCGATCCTGGGACCGCTCTTCCTCGCCTCCGGGGTGTCGAGCGCCGCGGCGTTCGTCCTGTTGTATCGCGTGAGCGACGACGAGCGGCTCGCCATCGGCCGGCTCGACATGGGGGTCATGCTTGTCGAGGCGATGCTGCTGGGGCTCTGGCTGGTGGCGCTGGGCACCGGGAGCGCCTCGTCGCGCGCGGCGGCCGCGCTGTTGTTTGGCGGAGCGTACGGCGCGGCGTTCTGGACGCTGGTGGTGGCGATGGGGTTGGTCACGCCGATGGTAGCGGAGTGGATCGAGGCGCGGCACGGGCTCGTCCCGGGGCGGATCCCCGCGGTACTGGTCCTACTGGGCGGCTTCGCCCTGCGCTGGATCGTGGTGTACGCGGGACAGGAGTCGTCGGTCCTCATGCAGACCGCGATGCGTTAGGCACGCGAGGAGATGACCATGCACGATGTGACACACGCGCCGATCGAGGCGAAAGACTACTGGAACCCGTACAAGGCCGGGGTGCTGCTGGGGGTCGCGCTCCTCGCTGCCTTCCTGCTGGCCGGGCAGGGGCTGGGGGCGAGCGCCTTCCCCAAGCGCCTCATCGCCCTCTGGAGTCACGGCATCGCCCCCGCCTGGACCGAGCAGAACTCTTTCCTGGGGCATTACGTCTCGGGCGGGGCAAACCCGCTGCGGGACTGGCTCATGGTGGAAGTGGTGGCGGTGATGCTGGCCGGCTTCCTGGCCGCCGTGAGCGCGGGGCGATTCAAGGTGACGGTGGAGAAGGGACCTAACATTTCCGTGCAGGGACGCCTGTTCTGGGCCCTGGCCGGCGGGATCGTGATGGGGTTCGCCGCCGCCCTCGCCCGCGGATGCACGTCGGGGCAGGCGCTGAGCGGCGGGGCGCTCCTCGCGACCGGGAGCTGGGTCTTCATGCTGATGGTCTTTGCGGGGGGCTACCTCGGCGCCCGCTTCATGCGGAGGCAGTGGACATGACGGCCATCTTTCCGCTGAACTTTGCCAGCGACGACGCGCGGCTGCTGACGGCCATCGCGATTGGCGGCGCGTTCGGCTTCGCGCTCGAGCGCGGCGGTTTCGGCAACGCTCGCAAGCTCGCGGCACAGTTCTACCTCAACGACATGACCGTGTTCAAGGTCATGTTCACGGCGATCCTCGTCGCGATGACGGGAGTGTACACGCTCGCCGGGCTCGGGATCGTGGACCTCGCGGCGATCTGGATCAACCCCACCTTCCTGTGGGCGGAGCTGGTCGGCGGCTTCCTGCTCGGGCTCGGCTTCATCATGAGCGGACTCTGCCCGGGGACGTCGCTGGTGTCAGCCGCGTCGGGACGAGTGGATGCGGTGGTGACGGTGCTCGGGATCTTCGTCGGGACCTGGCTCTTCGGAGTGACGGTCGACTGGTTTCCGGGACTCTCGGCACTCTACAGCGCGGGGTCGTACGGCGTGTCGACACTTCCCACGCTCTTCGGCGTCTCGCCGTGGATCGTCGTGCTGGGCGTGGTCGCGATGGCCGGGACGGCGTTCGTCGGGGCGGAGAAGGTCGAGCGGATCTTCGCCGAACGCCGCGGCACGCTGGCGCTCACGCCGGCCACGCGACCGCCGTACAAGTTCGCGCTCACCGCGGCGCTGGCGCTCTTCGTGATGGTGGGGACGGCGGCGCGCCGCGCCCCGGAGCCGTCAGTTGCAATCCCGGCGCGCCCGATCGACGCGCTGGCGCTGGCGACGCGAATCGTCGAACGTGACCCGCTGCTCGTCGTGCTCGACCTGCGCGGCGCCGCGGCGGAAAAGCCGATTCCAGGCGCCTTCGTGGTGGCCGCGGACAGCACCGCCGTTGCGTCGTTGGCGGATGCCGTTCCCGGACGCACGACCGTCGTGATCTACGACGCCACCGGGAGCCGCACGTCGGTCCCGGGCGACTGGCCGAAGGAGCTCGAGTACCGCTACGTGCGTGGCGGGCGGGCCGGGTGGGAGCGCGACGTGGTGACGCCGGTCGCCACGGTGCCGGCTACGATCGCCGAACGTGACCTGGTCGAGCGACAGCACCAGCTCTCCGCGTACTTCTCTGGGGCGACGGTCAAGGCGAGCAGTGCCGCGCCGCCGCCCCCGGCGGCGGGTGGCGGCGGGGGCGGAAAGAAGAAGAAGGGAGGCGGCTGCTGAGCGGCCGCGATCACTCGTGCGCGTCGCCGCTCTCATCTTGATGACCGGAGTGCTCGGAGGGTGCACTGGCACGCATGCGTCGCCGGTCCCCTCCGTTCCGCGCGCATCATCGTACGCGACGGCGTCCGTGGGTGCTCGCGCGGCCGCTCGACACACTTCCGACGCTCGCGAACGGGCGCGTGGGACGGAAGCGCTGGGCTACACGCGTGGACGCCCGGATGCACCGACGCTGGTGGTCGAGTTCACCGACTTCGGCTGTCACTACTGCGGGGACTTCGCGCGCGACGTTCTTCCCACGATCGACCGTGAGTCCATTGCCAGTGGTCTGGTGCGGTGGCGTCTGGTTCCCATCGCCACCGCGTCCACCCCGCACGCGCGGGAGGCTGCCGCGGCGACCATCTGCGCCGGACAGTTTGGGAAGGCGTGGGCGATGCACGACCTCCTGTTCGCGCGGCAACGCGAGTGGACACATTTCGGCAGTCCGCTCGCGACGTTCGCCAAATACGCGCGCGAACTCGGGATGGACGAGCCGCGCGCGCTCGCCTGCCTCGGCGCGCCGAGCACGCGCGACACCGTCGAGGCGATGCGCGACCTGGCGCGGCAGCTCGGCGTCCGCATCGCCCCCACCTTCTTCGTGGCGGGACGGCGCGTGGAAGGGGCGATCTCGCTGGACGACGTGCGCGCCATCCTGCGCGGCGCGCGCTGAGCGTCGTCAGCCCTCGTCCTTCCCGATTTCCTACAGCCCGCGAGTGGAGCGAGGCGCCCTGTCTCCCATCAGCGTCGCCGCTGCCAAGCGTTAGAGCGACTTGAGCAGATTCTCGACGCGCTTCTTGTCGGCGTCCATCGCCTGGCCGGAGAGGAGCGTCGCGAGCAGGTCCATCGCTTCCTCGTCGAGGGAGTCGGGGTGCTTGCGATCCTCCGGGAAGCGGAGAATGACGCCGAGGGCGAAGGGGACGTGCGGGACTCCCTCGTCCTCATCCGAGCCGGACTCGAACGATGGCGTCTCGGGTTCCTCGTCGACGCTGGCGAGCCACGGCTCCTCCGCCGCGCGCGCGGTGCGCTCCAGCTTCTCCACGAGTCGCTGCGGGACCACGGCGGCGAGGACGCCGCGAATTCCTCCGTCGTGTTCCTGCGCGGTGAGGAGGATGGGGGCGGGTTCGTCGAACAGCCCCACGGTCGAGACGGCGTCGAAGGTCGCGGTGGGGAGCGAGCCCTGCGCGAGGACCGGCGACTCGTCGGACACGTCGCCCTCCATCGCGGCCATCGCCCGGAAGACGGTGTGCCCCGGAGGGGTGCGGGGGTGTGGCGTCGCCACCAGGCGCAACGCCACGGGGGCGAGCGTCATCACCCGCGCGACGCTCGGCGCGCCCTCACCGAACGGGGCGTTGCCTTCGTGGTCGTGCTCGCCGGGTTCGTCGGGCGAGTCGTCGTGGGATTCGGGAGACCAGTCGCTCATGCGGGATCGGCGTCGCTCGTGAGGTCAGCGGGGCGGGGAATAGTGCACGGACTCGGGGCGTGATCCAAGGGGGGACGTGCCCAGTCCGGCGGGAATTGTCGCGACGTGCGGTGGTGTGACGCATTCGCCGACGGGAGGGTCTCCCCCGGTACACCGTCGGATTCGCGCGACATGGCGCGCGGCATCCGCGAACACTCAACCGCAGGCGTCTCGATGTCCCGTACCCGCCAGCTCACCGTCAGCTACTCGTGGATCGCCAAGGGGCGTTGCCTGCCTCAGCGCGCTCGCGTGGGTGACGGGCTGTTCCGGAGCGTTGGAGTCGACGCGTGGCCGGGGGCACGGCGACCGAGTGCGTGACACGCACTCACCGCCAGTCGAGTTGGTCTCGACGCCCCGCCCGCGCTCGCGCCGGCGGGGCGTCGTGTTTCACGGCGCGCGCCGCGGCGCGCCGCTCCGCGCACACCTGCGCCTTCACCCTTTCACCGATTTCACCACAGGAGACGAGCCATGCTTCGATTTTCTCGCACGCTCGCGACTCGCCTCCGGCGACTCGCACATCCCATGGGACAACCGTCCCGTTCGTTAGGCACCCGCCCCGCCTCGGCCGAGGCGTGGGCGCGACTGGAGCGCGCGCTGAGCGCGACCGCGATCCCCGCACTCGCCACGCGCCGGCGCGAATTGGCGCACGAGCAGGTGCGCCTCACCGTGACCCTGGTGGGACAGCAGGGAGCGGCGGCCGTCTCACGCATTCAGGCGTGCGGTGGCGAGGGAGGGGCGGCCGGACGCGAGGCGCTGCAGGTGGCGCTGTTCGTGGCCGGCACCCTCGGCCGTACGGGGTAGGAAGAAACCTTTCACCCCACTCCCCGTATCCAATCGCGTGGTGTGAAGGGCGACGGCCAGTCGACTGATCGGTTCACCCGACCGGGTTGGCTGGCCGTCGGTGCTCGGCTCATGCCGTCCTCCGATCCCTTCGTCCCCTGCGACTTGGACACCCCTCGCCCGACCGTTTCCTTGGACGACCCGGCGCCCGCGCCCCCGACCCCATCGTCGGCGGGTGCTGGCGTGCGCCTTCCGCCCAGAATGGTCGCCTCCGCCACGTCCACCCCTCGCGCCGCCGCACCGCCGTTCTGGGCCGTTGTGGCCGGGACGTGGTCGTTCTTCGGGGTGATGTACGGCGTGGTGTGGACGGCCGCGGCGCGGGACCCGGTCCAGGCAGTGCGCTGGACACTGCCGACGGCGCTGGCGGTCGCGTGGATGTGGGCGCTGCTCACGCCCTGGCTCTTTCGCCTCACGCGACGGGTCACGCCGTCGCGCGTGGGGTGGGGGGTGAGCCTCGCGACGCACAGCGTGGCCGCGATGGCGTGCGCGCTGGTGCTTACCGCGCTCCTGCGCACGTCGATGGCGTTCTTCGCGACGTGGAGCCCGGAGCCGTACCTCCCGATGCTCTTCTACTGGTTCGACGTGTGGCTCTTCGTCTACGCGTCGCTGGTGGTGATCGGGCACGCGCTCACGGTGCGGCGCCGGTATGTCGACCGCACGGTGCGGGCGCATCTCCTCGAGGCGCAGCTCTCGCGCGCGCAGCTGCAGTATCTCGAGTTGCAGCTGCAGCCGCACTTCCTGTTCAACGCGCTCAACGCGATCTCGGAGCTGGCGCACGAGTCGCCGGATGCGGCGGAGCGGATGCTGCGGCGGCTGCACGCCTTGCTGGCGATCTCGCTCGAGCGCTCGGGGCGTGACGAGGTCACGCTGGAGGAGGAGCTGGCGGCGCTGGAGCCGTACCTCGACATCCAGCGCACGCGTTTCTCGGACTGGTTGCAGGTGGAGGTCGAGGTGGCGCCGGAGTGGCGTCGTGCGCTGGTGCCGCACCTCATCCTGCAGCCGCTGGTGGAGAACGCGATCCGGCACGGGCTCTCGGTGCGGCAGGGCCCCGGGCACGTGCGCGTGGCGGCGACGCGCGTGGGGGAGCGCCTGGTGCTGCGGGTGGAGGACGACGGCGTGGGGCTCCGTCAGGCGCAACGCGCCCGCGACCCCAACCGGCACGAGGGGATCGGGCTGCGCAACGCCAGCGAGCGGCTGCGCCAGCTGTACGGCGGGGCGCATCGCTTCGAGCTGCGCGAAGGGGAGCGCGGAGGGGTCGTGGTGGAGCTGGAGCTTCCGTACCGCGACGGACTTGCGGTGGCGTATCCGACGCCGCAGCACGTGAGCGTGGCCGACGCGATGGCGGCGTCCACGCTCGACGATCCCTCGACGTGGCGCACGGGAGAGTTCTCGACGGTCTTTCCCGAGTTGGACGGTACGAAGCCGGAGGAGCCGCCCGTCGCCGCACCGGAAGAGGCGTCGACCGCTCCGCAGTGGCAACCCAGCGGGAGCTTCCGCGCCGCACAACGCCAGGCGCCCGAGCCCCCGCGCCCGACGGTGGAACCGCGTGGGGCGACGCCGGCGCTGTCGTGGAAGGCGTGGGGAGCGATCGGGCTCCTCTGGTTCGCCATGGCGGTGGTATGGACCAACCAGATGGTGCTGTATTCCAACTCGATGCGGCCGAGCGACGGCTACTCGTGGGTGGAGCTGGCGCGGCTGCAGGTGGCGACGTCGATCATCTGGCTCGGCCTGTCACCGGTGGTCGTCGCGCTGGCGCGCCGGTTCCGGATCGACACGGCCAACTGGATGCGCCGCCTCCCCCTGCACGCGGTCTTTGGGGTGTGCGCGGGGCTGGTGCACACCGGGGTCATGCAGGTCACGGGGCTGAGCCAGATGCCGGTGCTGTCGCCCGGGAACATGAACCCGCTCACCGGCGACTTCTTCGTCTACTTTGGGCTCCTGGCGTGGTCGCATGCGCGCGACTTCGTGAACTGGTATCGCGCCCGCGAGCTGGAAGGGGCGCGCCTCTCGGCGCGCATTGCCGGCTCGCGGTTCCAGGCGCTGCGCGTGCAGCTCCGCCCGCAGTTCCTCCTCGCCACGCTCGACCTGCTGGCCGACCTGGTGCACCGCGACGTGCCGCGCACCGAACGGTTGATCACGCGCCTGGCCGACACGCTGCGCCTCACGCTCGAGCTCGGGCGCGAGGCAACCAGCTCGGTGCGCCAGGAACTCGAGTTGCTCGTGGCCTGCGTGGATACGCATCGCGACGGGATTCGCCCCGGGGTACGGCTCGTCACAAACGTCCCGCCGTCGGCGCTCTCGCTGCGGATCCCGAGTCGCCTGGTCTGCACGATGGTCGACGACCTGCTGGTCGCCGACTCGTTGAATCCCGCCGAGTCGCTCACCGTACGGCTGGAGGTGGATCGCGCGGCCGACGTGACGCGCATCCGGCTGCGCGGCGAGGCGGACTGGCGCGGGCGCGCCCCCTCCTCGTCAGGCGGCGGGGCGGGGGGAGGCGGATCGCACGCGTGGTGGCGCACGAAGAGCGTGGCCGAGGCAGCGGTGGCCGACGCGGGCGCGCTGGTGAGCGTGACCTTTCCCGATCGTGCATCTGCGGTGTTGCTCATCGCCGATGCGCCAGACATTGCCCCCACCGCGGTCTCCGCCGAATGGGCGGCGGCCGTTGCCTAAACGAGGACAGGAGAATGACGATGCCGATTCGCGTATTGGTGGTGGACGACGAACCGATCGCCCGCCGTCGCGTGCGGCGCCTCCTGCGCCTGGAGCCGGATGTCGACGTCATCGAGGAGGCGGGGAGTGGGGGCGAGGCGATCGACGCCATCCGCAAGGATCGCCCGGACCTCGTCCTGCTCGATGTGCAGATGCCGGACGTGGACGGCTTTGGCGTGGTGGGAGCGCTGGGGGCCGAGCAGATGCCGCCGACGATCTTCGTCACCGCCTTCAATGAATACGCGGTGCGCGCCTTCGACGTGAACGCGATCGACTACCTCCTCAAGCCATATGATCCGGAGCGGTTTCGGGCCGCCTTCCAGCGGGCACGCTCCCACATTGAGCGGGAGAGCTCGGCGGAACAGGGGCGGAAGATCCGCGCACTCCTCGAGCAGGTGCTGGGCGAGGACCGCACGACCGCGGCGCTCGCCGATCGCCCCGCGCCAGCGGCCGGCGCGCCGGCGGCGATGCCGCGCACCCGCTTCCTCGACCGCCTGATGGTGAAGCACGACGGGCGCGTCTTCTTCGTGAAGGTCAGCGACGTCGACTGGTTCGAGGCGTCGGGGAACTACGTGCGGGTCCACACCGGGAAGGTGTCGCACCTGATTCGCGAGACGATGCATCACGTGGAGGCGCAGCTCGATCCGTCGATGTTCGTGCGGATCCATCGCGCGGTGATCGTCAACATCGACCGGATCAAGGAGCTCCAGCCGTGGTTTGCCGGCGACTACGTCGTGATCCTGCGCGATGGGCGACAGCTCAAGCTCAGCCGGACGTATCGCGAGCACCTGCAGTCGCGCATGCACCGTTTCGCCTAGCGGTGCTTCCAGGGGCCAACTGTTGACAGGCGAAGCAGTGCCACCGCCGGCGGGGACTTGGGTCTCCGCCGGCTTTTCGTACCAGCTCTCCGTATCAGCGCTTCGTACCGGCTGTTCGTGCCTGCTTCGTGTGCGCGCGATGGGGAAGTGCGGCGAACGCGACCGTCTCTGATTAGGGAAGGCTCAAGCATTTCGTCACGCGGGCCGATACCGATAGTGGGTTCCGGCTTCCGCCGGGGCCTTCCTGCCGACCCTGCCTCGTAGTCCTCGCATGTCGTCCGCCGACCTCACCACCGCTCGACGCACGCTGCTCGACCGGGCGCGCATCGACGTTGATCGCAAGCTGGGCCTTCTCCTCCTCCTGCACCTCCCCGTCGCGCTCGTCCTCGCCCCGTTGCATGGGACGTGGGGGGCGGCGCTCGGCGTGTCGCTCCCCGTCACCGCGGTCATCCTCGGGCTGACGCGCGCGCGACCGGGGGCGGCGATCACGCGCTTCGCGGTCGCCGTCGCCTTCATGGCCTACTCGGCGCTCTTCATTCACCAGAGCGACGGGATGGTCGAGGCGCACTTCCACGTCTTCGTGTCGCTGGCCTTCCTGCTGTCGTACCGCGACTGGCGGGCGCCGGTGGTCGCGGCGGCCGTGATCGCGGTGCACCACGTGGCGTTCATGTTCCTGCAGAACGCCGGGGTCGGTGTGCATCTGCTGCCGCACGGGCGCTGCACGTTAGGCATCGTGGCCATCCATGCGGCGATGGTCGTGATGGAGACCGCGGTGCTGGCCTGGATGGCCATTCAGCTGCAACGCGAGGTGACGGAGTCCGACCAGCTGCAGCAGGTGGCGCACGAACTCGCGGCGGGCAACGTCGACGTCGAGGTGGATGGCGGCGAGACCGCCGCGGCGTATCGCAAGGTGATCGTGGCGGTGCGCTCGCTGGTGGAGGAGGCGGGGGCGGTGTCGAGCGCCGCGCAGCACCAGGACTTCACGCGCCGCGGCGACGCCGATCGCTTCGACGGATCGTACAAGCGCGTGATCCTCGACCTCAACGCGTCGATGGACGCGGTGCAGGCGGCGCACGCACAGGCGGCGCGCGAGCGCGACGACGTGCTGCGCTTCCTGGCGTCGCTCAAGCAGGCGGTGGATCGCCTGGCCAACTGCGACATGACGGCGCGCCTCACCGGGCGCTTTGCCGGGGACCAGGGACAGGCGCAGGAGGCGTTCAACGCGGCGCTGGAGCGGCTCGAAGCGACGCTGGCCGACGTGGCGCAGCTCTCCGCCAGCTGCAGCGAGGCGGCGGGCGAGATCTCGGAGGGGAGCCAGCGCCTGGCCCAGGGCGCCTCGGCGCAGGCCGCTGCGGTGGAGGAATCCTCCGCGTCGCTGCAGGAGCTGACGGCGATGACGAAGTCAACCGCCGAGCATGCGCACGCGGGCAGCCGCCTGGCCGAGGAGACGCGCCGCTCCGCCTCCGAGGGGGTCGATGCGATGAAGGCGCTCAGCGAGGCCGTGGCCCGCATCAAGGGGAGCGCCGACGAGACGGCGAAGATCGTGCGCACCATCGACGAGATCGCGTTCCAGACCAACCTGCTGGCGCTGAACGCGGCAGTGGAAGCGGCGCGGGCGGGCGATGCCGGCAAGGGGTTCGCCGTCGTGGCGAGCGAAGTGCGCGAACTCGCCATGCGCTCGGCCGATGCGGCGCGCTCGTCGAGCCAACTCATCGCGCAGTCCGTGAAGGAGGCGGCGACTGGGACAGCGCTCTCGCAGGACGTCGCCGCCCGATTGGGCGACATCGACCAGCGCGTGCAGCGCCTTCGCGACGTGATTGGCGAGATCGCGTCGGCCAACGAGCAGCAGGCCACCGGCGTGTCGCAGATCACGACGGCGGTGGAGCAGGTGGGGCACATCACCCAGTCGAGCGCGGATACCGCGGAGGAGTCGCAACGCGTCGCCCAGCGCCTTGCGGGAGAATCGCATCGCATGGATGACCTGCTGGGTGAGTTCCGGCTGGAGGGGGGCGTGCCGACGAGTCACCCCCTCGTCCCCTCGGGGCGCGCCCTCGAGCGCGTGCGCGTGCTCTCGCATGCGTGACGCGACCATCGACCTCCCGCACGCGCGCCGTGCACTCGTCATCGACGACGAGGGGGCGGTGCGCAGCGTGTTGCGTCGATGGTTGAAGCGCCGGGGGTGGGATGTGGCCGAGGCCCCCGACGGCGAGGTGGCGCTGGCCCAGCTCAGCGACGGCGGCACGTCGGCACCGGCGCGCGAGTTCGACCTGATCATCTGCGACCTGCGCATGCCGACGCTGAGTGGTCCGGAACTGCACGCCTGGACCAAGCTGCATCGCCCCGACCTCACGCAGCGGCTGATCTTCGCCAGTGGCGACGTGCAGGAAGCCGAGGCGGCGGAGTTCCTGCAGCGGTGCGGTTGTCCGGTGTTGGAGAAGCCGTTCGAGCTGTCGCGACTCGAGGCGGTGCTGTCGACCTTTGACCCGAAGGTCTGAGGCGATTCCTCGTCAGGCACCCCTGACATCGGCCATTGGAAGGCCCTATTCAGCCCCCTCCGTCCGCGGTCGATACTTCGTCCAGCGGGGAGCGCGCTGGCGACGGCGTCCCCCAGTGCCACTCGACGAAGCCGGACGTTCCCCTCCGCATCCGACCCACGCCCATGCTCTCGACCCTCTCGCTTCGCGCGAAGCTCTTCCTGCTCGCCTTCCTGGGCGTTGCCGGCACCACCGTTGTTGGCGGGATCGGCTACCTGACGCTCGGCAAGAGCATCGCCACGGCCGAAGGACTCAACGCCAGCGCAACGACGCAGCGCGCCCAGATGGAAGTGGACATGGTCCACGATGCCATTCGCTCGGACGTCTTCTCGGCGATGCTGGCCGCGCAGACCGCGAACGACAAGCGCCGCGCCGACGCCGAAGGGGACTTGCAGGAGCACGCGAAGGTCCTGGAGGAAGGGATCGCGAGCGTAGCGAGCGACAGCCGTCATCCTGAGATCGGGAAGAGCGCCCAGGCGCTGCGCCCCGACATCGAGGCGTACGTGAAGAAGGCGCGTGTCGTGCAGGCGGCGGCGGTGTCGGGCGACCAGATCGCGCTCGCGCAGGCACTCGTCGGCTTCGAGGAAGCGTTCACCAAGCTGGAGAAGGAGCTCGGGGCGCTCGGCGACCAGATCCAGGCCAACACGGCCAGCATCAGCGCGGCGAGCGCGATCGCCTTCTCGCGTGCCAAGCTGATCGTCGTGCTGTCGTCGATCCTCGTGATCCTCATCGCGCTCGGCGTCGGCTTCATCATCGAGCGTCGCATCACGACGTCGCTGCTCGCGGTGGTGGAGCGCGTGCAGACGCTCCGCGGCGCGTGCATCACGGAACTGCGCGCGGCACTCGACGCCATGACGCGCGGCGACCTGACCGCGCCGATTGCCCCGCGCACGCAGCTGCTCCCGGTGACCTCGACCGACGAGATCGGCGTCCTCACGACAAACGTGAACGACATCATCTCGCAGACGCAGGCAACGGTGGCGTCGTTCGAGGAGGCACGTCGCATCGTGCGCGCCCTGATCGAGGAGTCCAATGGGCTCGCGCTCGCGGCGAAGGAGGGGCAGCTGTCGCAGCGTGGCGACCCGGCGGCCTTCGATGGCTCGTTCCGCGAGCTGGTCGAGGGGATCAACCACACGCTCGACCTGGTGATCGCCCCGGTCAACGCGGCGACGGAGACGCTGGAGCGGCTGGCACAGCGCGACCTGACGTCGCGAGTGGAAGGGAACTACCGCGGCGACCACGCGCGCATCCAGCAGTCGCTCAACAGCGCGCTCGACAAACTGTCGGAAGCAATGGGGGCGGTGGCCGACACGGCGGAAGGGGTGGCCAGCGCCGCGCAGCAGATCGATGCGGGGAGCAAGGAGCTGGCGCGCGGCGCCAGCGACCAGGCGGCGTCGCTCGAGGAAGTGTCGGCGAGCGCCCGCGAGCTGGCGGCGATGACCAAGCGCAATGCGGCGAGCGCGGCGGAAGGGCGTTCGCTGAGCGAGGGCGCCCGTGCGAGCACGTCGGCCGGGGTGATCGAGGTGCGTCGCCTGGCGGAGGCCATTGCCCAGATCAAGCAGAGCGCCGAGGCGACGGCGAAGATCGTGAAGACCATCGACGAGATCGCCTTCCAGACCAACCTGCTGGCGCTGAATGCGGCGGTGGAGGCGGCGCGCGCTGGCGATAGCGGCAAGGGGTTCGCCGTCGTTGCCGACGAAGTGCGCACGCTCGCCATGCGCTCGGCGGAGGCGGCGAGGAACACGGCCGAGCTCATCGACCAGTCGGTGCGCTCGACGGAGCAGGGGGTTGTCCTCAACGCGCAGGTGCTGGCGCAGCTGAGCGAGATCGACGATCGCGTGAACCGCGTGGGGCAGGTGGTGGGGGAGATCGCCGCGGCCAGCGACGAGCAGTCGAAGGGAGTGGAGCTGATCGATCGCGCGCTGGAGGACATGTCGTTGCGCACGCAGGGAGTGGCGGCGGCGGCCGACGAGAGCGAGGGAGCATCGCGCAACCTGGGCGAGACGAGCGAGACGCTGCGTGCCCTGGTGGGCGAGTTCAGGCTCTCGCGCCGTGGCGCGTCGCCGGTCTCGTCGCCGGTCTCGCCGCCGGCGGCGCGGAGCGATGCGTCAGGTGCCGTGACGCCTCGGTCGTCAGCCGCAAGCGGGCGGGCGTTAGGCGCACGTCCGGGGGCGAAGGCGGCTGCGCCGGCGCCACGCGTTTCGCCGCTGCCGAAGGCGGCGGCCGTGGTCGGCGCGAAGGGTGCGAGCGTCGCACCGTCCAAGGCGGCAGCGAGCGCGGCCAATGCCAAGTCGACGCCTGCCGCAATGCCGGCGAAGGGTGGGGCGTTCAAGGGATCGCAGCCCAAGCCTGCCGCCAGCAGGGGGGCACCGCCGTCCGAAGCCGGGCGCGACCTCCCCGAGATCTCGATCCCGCTCGACGACGACGACTGGAACTCGATGCAGTCTTTCTAGCCGCGCCTCATTCGTCGCAGCGAGCGCCCGGGGCGAAACCACGCCCCGGGCGTTGTCGTAGGATCAACTGTCCTACGTGATCCCTCTTCGGAGTTGCGACGTGTCACTCATCAAGCTCGCCGTCTTCACCCTGCTGACCCTGTTCGTCGTCCTTCCCCTCGCCGGAGTGGTGGCGCTGGTTGGGCTGCCGATCGTCGCGGTGCTGGGCGTGGTGGCCGTCCCCGTCGTTCTCCTCCTGCTCGCCGTGGGGCTCCCGATCTTCATCCTCTTCGTGATCGCGATGGCGATCATGGGAGTGGTCTTCGGGCTGCTGGGGGCGGTGGTGGGGCTGGGGTTGGCGATCCTGAAGATCGCCCTCCTGATTGCGATCCCCGTCTGGTTCATCGCCTGGCTGGTGGGGAAGAAGCGCGAGCGCGACGCGTTCGCGAGCTTCTAGGCGTCCTGGCACCGGCACCGGCACCGGTGCACGGCGGCGGCGATTACTCTGCCGCCGGCTGCAACGGGGTGACGGCGGCGCGGTCTTCCTCGCCGGTGCGGATGCGCACGACCTTCTCGACCGGGAGGACGAAGATCTTTCCGTCCCCCACGTCGCCGGTGCGCGCCCCCTTCACGATCGCGTCGATCGTGGGCTGCACGAACGTGTCGGAGACGCCGATCTCGAGGCGCACCTTGGGGTGCAGCTCGACCTTGACCGTGGTGCCGCGGTAGTTCTCGACGTGCACCGTCTCGCCGCCGTGCCCCTGCACGCGCGAGACGGAGAGGCCGCGCACCTCGGCGCGGTACAGCGCCTCGAGCGTGTCGCCGAGTCGCTCGGGGCGAATGATTGCGACAATGAGCTTCATGCGGAACGCAGCTGGAGGTGGCGATCCTCAGCCAGCTGCAACGAGGCGCTCTCCTGCAGGAGGAGCATGGCCCCTTCGCCGTCGGAGTAGCCTTCCTCGCCGTGCTGCGTGACGTCGAGCCCCTCCGCCTCCTCCCGTGCCGCGACGCGCAGCGGGCGGACGAGGGCGACGGCCTTGAACACCACGAAGGATCCAATCCCCGTGTAGACGATGGTCGCGACGACGCCGACCAGCTGCTTCACGACCAGGAAGGCGTTGCCATAGAGGAGCCCGTTCTCGGGAGATCCCCACGCCTTGGTGGCGAAGACCCCGGTGAGGAGGGCGCCGACGATCCCGCCGACGCCGTGTGCGCCGACGACGTCGAGCGAGTCGTCGAGGCGCGTGGTGGCGCGCTTGGCGATGGCGAAGTAGGAGGGGAAGGCGGCGATGGCGCCGATGGCCAGCGCGCCTAACGGGGAGACGAAGCCGCAGGCGGGG
This sequence comes from Gemmatimonadaceae bacterium, assembly GCA_046327755.1. GTDB lineage: Bacteria > Gemmatimonadota > Gemmatimonadetes > Gemmatimonadales > Gemmatimonadaceae > SCN-70-22. The sequence continues at coordinate 45,192 of JAXLXW010000018.1, read as the reverse complement.
GTGATGGCGACGAGGCCGACGACGATTCCCGTCCCGGCGCCGACCGCGGTCGCATGGCGCGTGCGCAGGAGGTCGAGCGTGAGCCAGACGGCGAGCGTCGCCATCGGGGCGAGCACCGTGTTCACGAGGGCGACGATCATCGCACCGTTGACCGCCAACGCGCTCCCGCCGTTGAAGCCGAGCCAGCCGAACCAGAGGAGGGCGGTCCCGGTGAGCATCATCGGGACGTTGTGGGGGAGGAAGGCCTGGCGTCCGTAGTCCCGCCGCTGTCCCACGACGATGGCGCCGATCCCGGCTGCGGTTCCCGCCGCGATGTGGACGACCGTCCCGCCGGCGAAGTCGAGCACCCCCCAGGCGCCGAGCCACCCGCCCCCCCAGACCCAGTGGGCGACCGGGGCGTAGATGACGACCGACCAGAGGGTGATGAAGAGGAGGTACGCCGAGAAGCGCATCCGCTCGACGAGGGCGCCGGAGATGAGCCCGGCCGTGATGACGGCGAAGGTCCCTTGGTAGGCGACGAAGAGGAGGTGCGGGATGGAGCCCTTGGCCTCGAGTCCGACGCCGCCCATGAAGAGGTGGTCGAGGTTGCCGAGGACGGCGTTCCCCGAGCCGAAGGCGAGCGAGTAGCCGATGATGAGCCAGGGGACCCCGACGACCCCGAAAGAGGCCAGCGACATCATCATCGTGTTGAGGATGCTCTTGGAGCGCACCAGCCCGCCGTAGAAGAGGGCGAGGGCCGGTGTCATGAGGAGGACCAGTCCAGTGGCGAGGGCGATCCAGAGCGTGTCGACCGGGTTGGAGCCAGTCAGCGGCACGGCGGGTGGGGCGAGGAGGGGGCGGGATGAGAACGGTTCGGGGCGGAGTGTAACACGAACCGTGCTGAAAACGCAAACATGTGGCAATGAATGGTGGGTTCGGAGCGTTCTGTTGGAGAAATGACTCGTTTGTCGTGCTGTTTCAGCACGTTTTTCCGCTCAGTCGACTGATTGAGAGTTGGCCGGCCGTCGGGGCCGAATCGTTCGCGCGTCGCGATGGACCGGGGTCGGAGATCGGAGGGGGCAGTCGTAATGGCTGGGGGGCGCGGCGGTTGTATGGTGATGGGAGGGGGGTTAGGTTGGGGGACCTCTGCGGGTTGGGCGCCGGTCAAGCGGCGGGCTCTCGTAGACGGGACGTAGCGCAGTCCGGTAGCGCACCTGAATGGGGTTCAGGGGGTCGCGGGTTCAAATCCCGCCGTCCCGATTGAGTAAGTGGCTGTACGGCCAAGACATGCAACGCCGACTTCACACCGATTCGATCGGTGCGGACGTCGGCGTTGACGTTTGATGCGGGTCGCGGCGGCGCGAAGCCGTGCGGCGACTCCGGGCTGTCCCGAGTCGACGCCGGTCGAGCGCGTCCTTGGAGGAGCCTCGCCGTCTACGAGCTCGGCAGCCCCATTCCCGTCTCCAACAGGGCCTCGTCCAGCCGGTCGAGCATGCGCGAGATCGCGCGCGCCTGGTCACGCGCCGTCAGGTCTCGAGGAGTTCCGTCACCGGTTGATGGCGGCGCAACCGCGCGAAGGACTGCCTCGACGTCGTCGCGCATCGCTTCGGGGACGATCGCGCACTCCTCGGTCGCGATCTCGACCAGCCGCTTCTCCCCAGGATGCAAGACGCGGTTTGCCGCGAACAGGCAATCGAAGTAGCTCGCCAGCAAGGCCGCCGTGCGATGGTTCACGCTCACCCAGTCGCCGCGCGACGCGGCCTTCGCGATCTGTGATGCATACGACGTATAGATGCCGCGCAGCACGGGATGATTGAGTTCCACGATGTTCGCGCGCAACGCATCGGGATATGACACGTCGACGCGCGTCTTGAGGTCCTCGAGCCAGCGCGTGCGGTCGGCGAGCACTTCCGCGTGCACCACGGTGCGCCAGAAGCACGTGGTGTAGCCGAGCGAGGCCTCGTGTCCCTCGACGACGCGCAGCACGACGTCCTGCATCCAGTCGGCGTCGAAGTAGTTGATGTCGACATGCACCGCGGTCGCGGGATCGATCCACTGGTCCGAGAGTCCCCAGAAGGGCTGATCGAGCTGCGCTGAGTCGGCGCCGCCGAGTTGCCGCACGATCACCCGACGTGCATCGAGGTCGATGTCGCGCGTGGTGAAGACGTAGAGGTCGAGGTCCGAGTGATCGTCGGCGGTCGCTCGGCGACGGGCGCGCGATCCGCCGAGGGCGACGGCGAGTACTTCCGGATGCGAGGCGAAGGCTGCGGCGATGTCGCGGGCGCGCTCACCGATGGCGTCGTTGGAGTCAGGGGCGTGCATGAATCAAAGGGCCTGAGAAGAATGCCCCAATATCGCGAGCCAGGCGAGGTGCGCCAGTCATCGAACACGTGTTAGGCACGTGAGAAGCCCCTTACGAAAGGGGCGAGCCGCGCGACGGCGATGAGGGAGTCCTCACCTACGCACAAAGCCGGAACAACATCTACTGAATAGCTCAAGCCGCCTGCGGCTGGCGACGACACTTGCCACCACAGGCGGGCACGGCTATGGGTCGCGCCCCTCGCACTCCCACTCGAGGTGTTATGCACCGAATGGTGCTTCGAATGGCCGGGCGTCGAGCCACGCACGTGCTCCGCGCGTTGCAGTCGCTCTCGCGCCTACGCTCGCTCCTCCACACGCTCGCGCTCTCTTTCGTCCTCCCGGTCGCCCTCGCCACCGTCGGCGCCTCCGCCCCTCTCGGCGCCCAGAACATCATCAGCGTGCCGTTCACCGATGGCTTCATCGGGACCCGCGGCTCCTCGGCGGGGACGGCCAACAACGTGCTGACCTTTGGCACGCTCGAGATCTGGCGCATCTTCTTCATCCAGAACTCCTCGACCAACAGCTTCGAGCTGCAGGGCAACGACATCCCGGGGACGCTGCGCATCGTGCGCGTTGACGGGACGTTCATCGACATGCCCGCCTCGTGCAACTGGCGGAACAGCGGTGGCTCGACGTACCTGATCGGCATCCTGCCACGCCCGGTGAGCCCGGTGACGCTCAACTACACGGGCGGTTCCATACAGATCACCGACGGCTCCAACAGCGGCGGATCGTCACTCGGCGGGTACATCGCCGGCTACGCGGGGGTGCCGTTACTGGATGGCGACAACACGAGCGGCAACGCCGCGCAGTCGCAGGTACTGAGCGGGTTGAACTCGTACCTCACCACCGTCGTCGCTCAGCGTCCCGCGGGACCGGTTACCGTGAACACGCTGAGCACTACCAACACGAGCCCCACGCTCAGCGGGAGTGCGACGCTCGCGGGAGGGGAGGATCTGACGGTGTCGGTGAACGGCGTCGAGTACTCCCAGTGGACCTTCCCGCAGGTCCAACTCTCGGGGAACAGCTGGACGCTCACCCCCAACGGGCCGCTGGCCACCGGGACATATTCGGTGACCGCCACGATCACCAACTTGCAGGGCTACACGCTCTCCGACGGAACTGTCAATGAGTTGACCATCACGCCAACGGTCACGACGATCACGCTCGGCGGCTCTTTCACGGCGAACGACAAGACGTACAGCGGGACAACGGCGGCCACCGGGAGCACCGGTTCGCTGACGCTCGTCGGCGTGAACGGCGGCGACCAGGTGAGCATCTCCTCGGCGACGCTGGCCTTCCAGTCGGCGGGGGTCGGATCCGGGAAGACGGTCACGATCACCGGCGTGACGTTAGGCGGCGCGAACGCAGCAAACTACGCCGTGAGCCTGGTCGGCGCCCCCACCGCGACGGCGGCGATCAACGCGAAGGGGCTCACCATCTCGGGAGTCAGTGCGGCCAACAAGGTCTACGATGGCGGCCTCGCGGCGTCGCTCTCCGGGACTGCGAGCTACGTCGGACTGGTGAACGGTGAGAACTACGCCGTCACCGGAACGCCAAGCGCCTCGTTCGGGACGGCGACGGTCGGCAACGGCAAAGCGGTCACGGTTGCCGGATACACCGCGCCCAGCGCGAACTATACGGTGTCGCAGCCGTCGGGGTTGACGGCGAACATCATGGCGAAGCCGCTGACGGTGAGCGGGAGCTTCACCGCCAATGACAAGATGTATGACGGGACGACCAGTGCGACGATCGCCACGAACGCGCTTGGCCTGACCGGTGTGGTGAGTGGGGATGTCGTGACGATCACCGGCACGACGGTGGCGTTTGCAAGTGCAGCGGTCGGCAACGGGAAGACCGTGTCGCTCACCGCGGCGTCGCTCAGTGGCGCGGACGCGAGCAACTATTCGCTCTCGCTTGTCGGGGCGCCGACGACGACGGCGAACATCACGCCAGCCGGCGGCCCGGTGACGATCGGCGGGAGCTTCACCGCCGACGACAAGACGTATGATGCGTTGACCTCGGCCACCGGGCAGACGGGCGCACTCACCCTGGTGGGGGTGAATGGCGCCCACCAGGTGTCGATCGCCTCGGTGACGCTGGCCTTCCAGACGGCGCCTGCCGGAAGCGGCAAGACGGTCGTCATCGCGGGGGTCACGTTAGGAGGCGCGGATGCCGCGCTGTACACGGTGGACCTGACGGGCGCGCCGAGCGCGACGGCGGCCATCAACGCCAAGGGGCTCACCATTACCGGCATTTCCGCCGCGAACAAGGTCTACGACGGCAACGCCACGGCCTCGCTCACGGGCTCGGCGAGCTACCTCGGGTTGGTCGCCGGCGAGAACTACGCGGTGACGGGGACGCCGTCGGCGTCGTTCGCCAGCGCGGCGGTCGCCACGGGAGTGGCCGTCACCGTCTCCGGCTTTACGGCGCCGAATTCGAACTACACGCTCACGCAGCCCTCGGGGTTGACGGCGAACATCACCACGAAGTCGCTGGCGGTTGGCGGGAGCTTCACGGCGAACGACAAGACGTATGACGGTGGTGTGAGCGCCACGATTGGCACCAACACGCTCGCGCTGACCGGGATCGTCGGGTCGGACAACGTGACCGTCGCGGGGCAGACGGCGGCCTTCCTCACGGCCCCCGTCGGCATCGGGAAGACGGTGGCGATCACCGGGATCACGCTGGGTGGAAGCGACGCAGCCTACTACACCGTCGACCTCAGCGGAGCGCCGACGACTACCGCGGCGATTGCCGCGAAGGGGCTGACCATCGGCGGGAGCTTCACTGCCAGCAACAAGGTGTACGACGGGAGCGCCACCGCGACGATCGCGAGCAACGCGCTGACGCTCGTGGGTGTGGTGGGAGGCGACAACGTCTCGCTCACCGGGCTCACGGCGGCCTTTGCCAGCGCGGCGATCGGGAACGGGCGAACCGTCTCGCTCTCCGCCGCGTCGCTGACCGGGGGCGACGCCACCAACTACACGCTGTCACTCACAGGTGCGCCCACCGCAACGGCGAACATCACGTTCGCGGGGGCGACGGTGACGGTCGGCGGGAGCTTCTCCGCCAGCAACAAGGCATACGACGCGCTCGTCGGTGCCAGCGGGAACACCAGTGCGCTGACGCTGAGCGGTGTGGCCCCCGGGCACACGGTGTCGATCGCCAGCGTGACGCTGGCCTTTGCCACGCCGACGGTTGGCGGTGGCAAGACGGTCTCCATCGCCAACCTGACGCTTGGCGGCGCCGACGCGGCGCTGTATGCGGTGAACCTGAACGGCGCCCCGACGGCGACGGCTTCGATCTCGCCGCGTTCGCTCACGGTGAGCGGATTGCGCGCCGCGTCGAAGGTGTTCGATGGCAGCAGTGCGACGTCACTCGAAGGGACGGCGGCGTACGTGGGGTTGGTGGCGGGCGAGCAGTTCCCGGTCGCCGGTGCGTCGAGCGCGGTGTTCGCCACTCCTGATGTAGGGAATGGGAAACCGGTCACCGTCTCAGGTATCGAACCGCCGAGCGGGAACTACGTCGTGGCACAGCCCTTGGGGCTCGTGGCGAACGTCACGCCGAAGGGGCTGACGATCGGCGGGCACTTCGTCGCGGCGGATCGCGAGTACGACGGGACGGTGCATGCGACGATCGCGACGCAGGCACTCACGCTGCTGGGAGTGGTGAATGGCGGCGCGGTCTCGCTGGCCGGCGTGACGGCGGCGTTCGCCGATCCGGCGGTCGGGAACGGGAAGCCCGTGGCGCTGGCGACGGCGTCGCTCGCGGGTCCTGGCGCCCCGAACTACACGCTGTCGATGGTTGGGGCGCCGACGGCCACGGCGAACATCCTGCCGTCGGTGCCGCCCGGTGCGCCGCGTGACGTGCACGCCGCGGCTGGCGATCGCACGCTGTCGGTGACGTGGACGCCGCCCGCCGCGGTGGGGTGCGCCGCGGTCACGAGCTATCGGCTGCAGTACAGCGGCGACAGGGGCCAGCACTGGACCGACGTCGTGGTGCCGGCGGGAGCGAGCATGCCGGTGGTGGTGAACGGCGTCGCGAACAACACCACCTACCTGGTGCGCGTGGCGGCGATCAATCGCTGCGGACCAGGACCGGAGGCCGACGCCCCGGAGGCGCTGATCCCGTTAGGCGTGACGCGTGACGGCAGCGGCACACCCGTTTCCGCCACTCCTGGCGGATCGACGGCGACTGCGGGAGGCCAGCCGGTACCGTCTACGCTCGACGTGGTACAGGACTCAGTGGTACGCGTGACGTCGGGCGACGTGGCGATCGAACTGGCGGCGGTGGGCGTGCCTGGTGAGGCGACGCCGGTCGACAGCTCACGCACGTTGCAGCTCGAGGATGGCGGGCACGCAGTGTCCCGCGGGCGCGGTTTTGCCCCAGGGACGTACGCGTCGCTGTACCTCTTCCCGCCATCGGGGGCGCCGCGCCTGCTCGGCACGGTGCTCGTATCGAGCGATGGTGACTTCCACGCCACGTTCCCCATCCCCGAGGCGCTCGCCAGCGGTCCGTACACGCTGCAGGTGAACGGTGTCGATCGCATGCAAGCGGCGCGCGCCTTCGCCGTCGGCGTGGAGATCGCCGAGCCACCGCCGACGCTGGTCCTCTCGTCCGTGCCGGACATCGCGTCGCCCACGCCCGGCGACACCATCACCATCACGCTCACCGTGACCAACGAAGGGCGCGGCCCGGCGATCGACGTTGCGATCCCGCGCGCCTTCGAGGAAAGCGGCTTCACCTTCGTTCGCGCCACGCCGGCGGACGGTCGCTACGACGCGTCCACGCACACCTGGCGCATCCCGCGCATCGACGCAGGGGCGAAGGCCACCCTCCTCCTTACCGTCATCGTGCTCGCGCCTACCGCCTCACAGGGGAGCACGCCATGACGTTCACTCTTCGACTGCCCCGCATGACGCGCCTGACCGCCCTGACGCTTGTCTCGCTGCTCTCCTTCGCCGCCTGCTCCGCCGACGACGCCTTGTCGCCGGGGAGCGGACGCCCGGCCTCGCTCACCCTCGTCTCGTCAGGCAGCACGCAGCTCGCCAGCCTGGGCGACAGCGCGCGCCTCACGCCGCGTGTGCTGGATGCCAGCGGGCGGGCGGTGACGGGGGCGCGGGTGACGTGGGCCGTATCGCCTGGAAGCGTGGTGGTCCGCGATGGCGAAGGGGTGTATCGTGCCGTCGCCAACGGGCGCGCCACGGTGATCGCCACGATCGATGTCTCGGAGACCGGCGTGCATCCGTCCGGCTACTGGGCCGCGCCGCTGGTTGATTCCGTGGTGATCAACGTCCGGCAGCGCGCGGCGCGCATCACCCTCGGCACGGTCGACACTGCGTTCACGCGACTGGGGACCGTCCGGCAGCTGCAGCCGACGGTGACCGATGCGCGCGGGAATCCAATGAGCGGCGTGCTGGCCCCGGTGACGTGGGAGTCGACGGACGCGCGGATCGTGAGCGTCGACACGGCCGGCCTCGTGCGCTCCAGTGGCGAAGGGACCGCCGGTGTCACGGCGCGTGTCGAGGCGCTCAGCGCCTTCGCGACGTTCACCGTCAATCCGCGCCTCATGCACACCTCCTGCATGACCTACGGCGTCCGTCGCAAGGTGCAGCAATCGTGCGTGACGCTCGACTTCGTGATGCGCGAACGCGGGGAGGGAAGGTGAGCCCCGTACATCGCGCGCGCGGCCTGGCCTTCGCACTCGCCGCGGTGGCCGTTCCGCTTGGCGCGCAGCACTCGCCTTCGCAGCCTGCGCAGCCTGCGGAGGCTGCGCAGCCGCGCGACTCGTGCGAGTCGCCGCGGTGGGCCGAGCGGCTCTCGCTCGTCGCCAGTTACGGCCAGCTGCAATCGGCCGGGAAGAGCGAATGGTACGCGCTGCTGAATCGCGCCCTGCAACCGGGAGCGCGCGCCCTCGACCCGCGCCTTGGCGGCGCCGCGGTGCACTTTCGGTTTCGCGACCGATGGGAACTGCTTGCCGGGTACGAAGGGGGTGGGCGAACCGTGTCGTCGACCTCCGTGGCGCAGGCGGCGGGGAGCGCGACTGGCGTCGCGCAGCAGACGCGTTTGTCGTTGCAGGGGGTCGCATCCGTCGGCGTCGAATGGCGCGCTTGGCGGTGGCGTCGCCCTTCGACGTCGGCGTTGGCGCAGTTCGCGCTCGGGGCCGGTGGAGGGCGTGCCGCGTATCGCGCGCGGCAGTGGGGGGCGTTTGTCGATGCCGCGCGCCAGGTCGCGTACAACGATGACTTCCGCTCCTCGGGGCACGGCGCGCTGGGATACGTCAGCGCGATCGTCGAGGCGCCGGTCGCCTCGCGGGTCGCGGTGCGACTGGACGTCCGTCAGCAGTGGGCGTCGGCGCCGATGAACGCCGACTACGCCAGCTTCGACCGCCTGGATCTGGGCGGGACGCGTCTCGCGCTCGGCGTGCGCGTGCGGGGGCCCGGGAGCGCGCACTGACGCGAGACGGCGTGCGCGCGCACTGGCGCATCGGGGAGGCGGCGGTTCACTTCGGGACGTTCCCGTCGTGACACCGCCGCGTCGCCGTTCAGCGACGAGCCCCACCGCCGGACCAAGCCGCACCCGATGCCGTTCAACTTCCGTCGCTCGCTGCACCTGTCGCACGTCGCCGGTTCGCTCCGCCGTCGCTCGCCACTCTCCGTTCTCGTGCTCTGGGGAGGAGTCGCCTTCATCACCCCCAAGCCGGCGAGTGCCCAAGCGGCGTTGGCGCTGGCCTCGCCCGACGGCCGCAACGTCATCAGCGTGGAGGTGCGCGACGGGCGCCTGACCTACGCCGTCGCGCGCGATGGGCGGAAGGTCATCCTCCCCTCGCGACTCGGCTTCGCATTCCGCGGTGCGCCGGCGCTGGGCGACAACGTGCGGCTCGTCGATTCCGTGCGCGCCTCGGTCGACACCACGTGGACGCAACCGTGGGGCGAGGTGGCACGGGTGCGCGACCATCATAACGAGTTGCGGGTGCGGGCGAGCGAGCGCGGGGCGCTCGCCCGAACCTTCGTCGTCGTTTTCCGCGCCTTTGACGATGGCGTGGCGTTTCGGTACGAGCTTCCCAGGCAACCGAACCTCAACGCGTTCCTCATTTCCGACGAACTCACTGAGTTCGCGATGGCCGACAATGCGAAGACGTGGTGGATCCCGTCCAATCGCAAGGCGATGGATCGCTACGAGTTCCTGTACGCCTCATCGCCGCTGAGCATGATCGACTCGGTGCGGACGCCGCTCACGATGGAGATGCAGGGCGGGCCGGTGGTCGTGCTGCACGAGGCGGCGCTGGAGGACTACGCGGCGATGGACCTGGCGCGCGTGGGGGAGCGGACGCTGCGCCCGGCGCTGGCGCCGTGGGGTGACGGGGTGAAGGTGCGCGGGCGCACGCCGTTCGTGACCCCGTGGCGCACGGTGCAGCTGGCGGATAACGCGGCGGCGCTCGCCCCGTCGGTGCTGGGGCTCAACCTCAACGCCCCGTCGCGCATTGCCGACACGCGCTGGATCACGCCAATGACCTACGACGGGATCTGGTGGGGGATGCACGCGGGGAAGTACACCTGGCATTCGGGGCCCACGCACGGGGCAACCACGGAGAATGCCAAGCGCTACATCGACTTCGCGGCGGCGAACCACCTCGGGGGAACGCTGGTCGAAGGGTGGAACGTCGGCTGGGACGGCGACTGGATCGGGACGTTCGGACGCAACTTCTCCTTCACCCGCGGCTATCCCGACTACGACCTGCGCGCGGTGGCCCAGTACGCGAAGGCCAAGGGGGTCTCGCTCATCGTGCATAACGAGACGGCGATGGGGATCGGCAACTACGAGCGGCAGCTCGACTCCGCCTTCGCGCTCTACCGCTCGCTGGGCGTCACGGCCATCAAGTCGGGCTACGTGAACGACCGCACCGCGGAGGGACACGCGCACACCGGGCAGTTCATGGTGCGCCATCATCGGAAGGTGATCGAGACGGCGGCGAAGTACGGCATCACCGTCAACGCGCACGAGCCGATCATGGACACCGGCGAGCGGCGCACGTGGCCCAACATGCTGAGCCGCGAGGGAGCGCGCGGGCAGGAGTACAACGCGGGCGGACCGGACGGCGGCAATCCCCCGGAACACGAGACCGTTCTCTTCTTCACCCGGCTGTTGGCGGGGCCGATGGACTACACGCCGGGGGTCTTCGACATCCTCCTCGCCGGCTCGTCGGGCACGGCGCGCACACCGGACCGGCCGCGCGTGCGGACCACGCTGGCCAAGCAGCTGGCGGACTACGTGGTGCTCTACTCGCCGGTGCACATGGCGGCCGACATCATCGAGAGCTACGAGAACCAGCCGGCCTTCCAGTTCGTGCGCGACCTGGCGACGGATTGGGAGACGACGCGCGTGCTCGGGGGAGCCATCGGCGACTCGGTCGTCGTGGCGCGCAAGGCGCGGGGGCGTGACGACTGGTTTGTCGGCGCGATCACCGACGAGCACGGGCGCGTGGTCGATATCGGGCTCGACTTCCTCGCGCCCGGGAAGTCCTACGTGGCGGAGATCTATGCCGACGGCCCGGGGGCACACTGGCTGACGAACCCGCTCCCGGTCGCGATCTCGACGCGCGATGTCGGGGCGGGGGACCGGCTGCACCTCGTCCTTGCCCCCGGCGGCGGGGCCGCGGTCCGGATTCGCCCCCGCTAGGCGGAGAGCGGGAGCGGGCACCGTCGGGAGACTCGGGGGGGCGTCGACTCGTCTCCCGGTGGTTCCCCGATGCCGATACGGATCGTCACGGACGAGAATCCTTCCGACGACTGTCGGGGTCTAACTGGCGTCTCAGGGACCGGGGCGGTCCCCGGGCCCCACCGTGCCGCGGCGCAATGTCTCGACGCGCTGGTGCGTAAGACAGTGTCCATGCCCGATCCGGGCCCGAGCCGGCGCTCATGACTCTCCTGCGTTCATATCGCGTGATCCTCCGTATTCCTCGTGCGCTGGGCGTCGCCTCCGCGTTGCTGCGCGTCGTGGCGGTGGCTGTCCTCCTCAGTTCCTTGCCGCTGCTCGTCGCCGCGGCCCAGACCGTCGACATCATTCGCGGGCGCGTGACCGGCCCGGAACGCGAGCCGTTGCAGGGGGTGCAGGTCACGGTGACGACGCTCTCGGGAGCCGTCAGTCGCAATGCGCTGACCGACCGCAACGGGCGCTTCATGGTGACCTTTCCGGGCGGCGACGGCGACTACTTCGTCGCCTTCCGCTCGATCGGATTCTCGCCGCGCCGCTTCGAGATCAAGCGCGTGGCCGACGAGGACATCCTCGTGGCTGATGTGCAGCTCTCGAAGACGACCACGACGCTCGAGGAGGTGCGCGTGACCGCGAATCGCAACCGCGTCACGCGCAACGACCAGGCACAGGACGTGGCCGGGACCGAGCGCGTGGTGAATCCCAACACCCTGGACCCGGCGCAGCAGGGCGATCTGGCGGCCATGGCGGCCAACGCCCCAGGGGTGCTGTATGTCCCAGGGCAGGATGGTGACCCGTCCGGCTTTTCCGTGTTGGGGCTCGGGGCGGACCAGAACACCACGACGCTCAACGGGCTCAATTTCTCCGGATCGGACCTGCCGCGCGACGCGATGGTCAGCGCCGCGCTCAATTCGTCGCCCTACGACGTGTCGCGGGGCGGCTTCAGCGGGGGAAACTTCAACCTGCGCACGCGGTCGGGGACGAACTTCATCCTGCGCACCAACTCGCTCAACCTCGACTCGCCGGCGCTGCAATGGACCGACCCGGCGGCGAGCGCCCTCGGGCAACAGTATTCCAACGCCTCGCTCGGCGGGCTCGTCTCCGGACCGCTCAAGTACAACGCGGCGTTCTACAACATGGCGTACCAGTTGGGGCGGCGCTCCAACGACTTGCAGACGCTGCTGAACACGTCGCCCGTCGGGCTTGAGGCGTCGGGGATCTCGCCCGACTCGGTGGCGCGCCTCCTCTCGATCCTCGCGACGCAGTCGATTCCGTCGTCGGCCGGGGGGATTCCCTCGAACCGCCTCAGCGACCAGGGGGTGCTGTTTGGCGGGATCGACCTGTCGCCGCCGTCGTCGCGCGCCGGCTCGGCGTACTCGTTCAGCAGCAACCTGTCGTGGAATCGCCTGAACCCGGTGAGTGGGCAGGTCACCGAGTTTCCGGCACACTCGGGGACGCGCACGTCGTTCAACGGCGGGGTGCAGGCGCGGCACTCGACCTATTTCTCGTTCGGGGCGTTGAGCGAGACCGCGCTCGGCATCAATCGCACGCGCAACGAATCGTCGCCCTTCCTGTCCGTTCCCAGCGGGAGCGTGCGGATCACGTCGGCGCTCGACGACGGGACCACCGGGGTGAAGACGGTGCAGTTCGGGGGGAGCACCTTCCTCAACAACACGTCGACGACCACGGGGATCAATCTCTCCAACCAGATCTCCTGGTTCAGCAACAGCAACAAGCACCGGGTGAAGCTGTCGACCGAGCTGCGTCGCGACGCCTTCGACGTCGACCAGAGCAACAACCTGCTGGGGTCCTTCTTCTACAACTCGCTCACCGACCTCGAGGTGGGGCGCGCCTCGTCGTTCTCGCGGCAGCTGGGGCGACGATTCCGCTCCGGGAACCAGGTCACGGCGGCGATGGCGTTAGGCGATTCGTACCGCGTGACGCCGCGGCTGCAACTGCAGTACGGCGTCCGCGTCGACGGCAACGCCTTCGGGACGCGCCCCAAGGCGAATGCCAAGGTCGAGGAGCTCTATGGCGTACGCAACAACGAAGTGCCGAACGGGGTGTACGTCTCGCCGCGCCTCGGCTTCTCGTGGTCGTACGGGCAGGCGGCGCAGGTCGGCGCCTTCGAAGGGGCGTTCCGCGGTCCGCGCGCCACGGTGCGCGGCGGCATCGGGCTCTTCCAGGGGACGCCGGGGGCGCAGATCATCGGCTCCGCGCTGGACAACACCGGGCTTGCCAGCGGGGTGCAGCTGGTGAACTGCAGCGGGCTCGCCGTCCCCAACGCGCAGTGGGCGCAGTATCTCGCCGGGCAGGGGGCCATCCCGGCCGAGTGTGCCGACGGGACGACGGGGACCGTCTTCGCGAGCTCATCGCCGAACGTCTCGCTCTTCACCAAGGACTTCCACGCGCCGCGCTCGGTGCGCAGCAACCTGCAGTGGAGCGGCCCGGTCGCCGGCAACCGCTTCAACGCGAACTTCGAGGGGACGTACTCGCTCAACCTGAACCAGCAGGGGTTCGTCGACCTCAACTTCCTCCCCACGCAGCGTTTCTCGTTGGGGGACGAGGCGGGGCGCCCGGTGTACGTGCTCCCCACCAGCATCGACCCGGCGACCGGCGCGATCGCCGCGCGTGACGCGCGCGTGTCGACGCTGTTCAACCGCGTGACCGAGCAGCGCTCCGACCTGCGCTCCGAGTCGCGGCAGCTCCGGGCCTCGTTCTCGCCGCTCTCGTTCAACTCGCGCTACAACTGGTCGCTCTCCTACGTGTACTCCAACGTGCGCGAACGCGTGCGGGGCTTCGGCAACAACACGGCGGGCGATCCGCGCAGCGTGGAATGGGCGCGCAGCAACTTCGACTCGCGCCACCAGGTGCAGTATTCGCTGTACTGGAACGCGGCGGACCTCGTGCGCATCTCCTGGTTCGGCAACGTGCGGTCGGGGACGCCGTTCACCCCGCTGGTGGCGGGGGACATCAACGGCGACGGCTACTCGAACGACCGCGCCTACATCTACGACCCGCGCACCGCGCCTGATGCGGCGCTGGGCGCGTCGATGCAGGCGCTCCTCTCGACGGCGTCGTCACGCGTGCGCGACTGCCTTACGGGGCAGCTTGGGCACGTTGCCGAGCGCAACTCGTGCCAGGGGCCGTGGACGCACTCGGCGAACCTCTCGATCTCGTTCAACCCGATCAAGGTGCGCATGCCGCAGCGCGCCACGCTCTCGTTCAATGTCTCGAACCCGTTAGGCGCGGCCGACCTGCTCCTCCATTCCGATGACAACCTCCGGGGATGGGGGCAGAACCCGATGCCCGACCCGACGCTCCTCGCGGTGCGCGGGTTCGACCGGGCGACGGGGCGCTACGTCTACGACGTGAACCGCCGCTTCGGCGCGACCAACCCGCAGTTCAGCGCCTTCCGCACTCCGGTGACGGTGACGGCGATGCTGCGTTTCGACGTCGGCCCCACGCGCGAGCGGCAGACGCTGACCCAGCAGCTCAACCTCGGGCGGCGGCAGGACGGACAGAAGCTCAACGAGCAGATCATCAAGGCGATTTACGGCAGCGGCGGCTTCATCAATCCGCTGGCCAACATCCTGCGCCAGACCGACACGCTGCAGCTCACGGTTCCGCAGGCCGACTCGCTGGCGACGCTGAACCGCTGGTACCTCATTCGCGCCGACTCCATCTGGACGCCGATCAGCAAGCAGCTGGCGGCGCTCCCCGACCACTACGACAGCGACAAGGCATACGGGATGTACCGTCAGGGGCGCCGCGCGACCGTCGACCTGCTGCAGCGCGTCGCCAGGGATGTGCGCGGGCTGCTCACGGCCGAACAGCGTCGCAAGCTCCCCACGCTCGTGGCGTCGTACCTCGACCCGCGCTACCTCGCCTCCATCCGTTCCGGGACCGCAGGTTCGGGCGGCGGCGCCGGATTCGCCGGCGGTCCGTTCATGATGGGCGGTGGCGGCGGTGGCGGCCAGTCCATCCAGATCGTCCGCTAGCCGCGCATGACCATTCCTCGCGCCCGACCCACGCGCGTCCCGCCTAACGCCCCGCCGCCGTCGCCCTGCGACGTCGGCACTCCCGTCTCCCGTTCCTCGTCTCCCGTCCCGCTTCCCATGCCTCGCCTCATCACGACCCTCTGCCTCCTCGCGCCGGGCCTGGCGCTCGCGCCGGGCCTGGCGCTCGCGCAGGCGCCGGCCAAGCCCCCCGCGCCACGCGCACTTGGTGCGATCGAGGCGAAGTCCGCCGAGCTGCTCGGTGCCGTGTCGACCGCGCGTGCGCTCTCCGACGGGCGCGTCCTCATCAACGACGCCATCGGGCGCCGCGTCCTCCTGTTCGACAAGACGCTGGCGAACTACACCGTCGTTGCCGACACCACGGCCGCGACGGGGAACGCGTATTCGGGGCGCTTCGGGGGGCTCCTCGCCTACAAGGGCGATACCTCGCTCTTCGTCGATCCGCAGGCGATGTCGATGCTCGTGATCGATCCCAAGGGGCAGATCGGGCGCGTGATGAGCGTCCCGCGTCCTAACGATGCACAGGCGCTCGTCGCCGGCCAGTCCGGGATTCCGGGCTTCGACGCGCAGGGGCGGCTCGTCTATCGCGCGCCGTTCCAGTTCCGCTTTGGTCCTGGCGGACCGGGAGGGCCGGGCGGTCCCGGTGGGCGAGGAGGGCAGGGTGGGCAGGGCGGGCAAGGCGGCCAGCCGGGGCAGGGTGCCCCCGCCTTCCGCATGCCCGACATCCCGGATTCGGCCGCGATCGTGCGCGTCGAACTCGCCACGCGCAAGCTCGACACGGTCGCCTTCATCAAGACGATGAAGGTCAAGATGAAGCAGGTCGCCGACACGTCGGGGCGCATGATGATGACGTCGGTCATCGACCCGCTCCCGAAGGTGGACGATTGGGCGGTCCTCTCCAATGGCTCCGTGGCGATCGTGCGCGGGATGGACTATCACGTGGACTGGATCAAGGGTGACGACGCGCGCGCCTCGTCGGAGCGCCTCCCCTTCGAGTGGCGCCACCTCAACGACTCCGCCAAGGCGGCCTTCCTTGATTCCACGCGGGTGGCGATGGAGAAGGTGCGCGCCGCCTTCCTCGCGCAATTGAAGGAGAACCCGGGGCGCATGCCGCAGATTCCGGGGATGGACGGTGGGATGGGGGGCGGCATGCCGATGATGACGTTCCGCTTCGAGGGTGGTCCGCCGGGCGGGCCGCCGCGGCAGAGCGACAACGCCCGCGCCCGCGACGAGGCGGGGGGACCGCCGCGCAACTTCACGCTGCCGCCCCTCACCTTCGTCGAGCCTAACGAGCTGCCGGACTACGCCCCACCGTTCAACACGGGCGCGGCGCGCGCCGACCAGGACGGCAACCTGTGGATTCGGACCTCGATCGTCGTGAACGGCGGTCCCATCTACGACGTCATCAATACCGAGGGGAAGCTGGTCGATCGAGTGGCCGTTCCCGCGGGGCGCGTCATTGCCGGATTCGGGAAGGGGGGCGTCGTGTACATGGGGGTGCGCGAGGGGACGGCAGGGGTTCGGCTCGAGCAGGCGCGTCGCACGATCGCCACGCCGTAAGCCCACGCGAAGAAGGGACGACGGCCAGGCAGGCGAGGGTGTTCAGCGGCGGGGGGCGCAGGTGCTCCCCGCCGCTGTGTCGTTTGGGGGTCCCTCGGCGCCGGCGGTGTTGCGGTCGGGCGCGGCGCGGTGAAACTTCCCGATCGGGAAGTTTGTATACAATTCTGTCTACTACCTGGAACCTCTCGTGCGCCTTCCCCTCCTCGCCGTTCTAGCGCTTGCCGTTGCCCCACCCAGCAGCCCCGCCGCTGCCCAGGCGTCGGGGACGCCCGCGCAAGCTCCCAAGGCGGCCGCTGCCGACTCACCTAAGGTGGCGGTCCCCACCCCACCCGCTGCGCCAACCGCACGCGGCCCGCGCGACGCCGCCGAAGTCGAGGCCTTCATCGATGGCCTCCTCACCGTCTGGATGCGGGAGAAGCACATCGCCGGCGTGACCGTCTCCGTCGTGCGCGACGGCAAGATCCTCTTCGCCAAGGGGTATGGGTATGCCGACGTCGCGAAGCGAACGCCGGTCGATCCCGAACGCACCCTGTTCCGTATCGGCTCGGTTTCCAAGCTGTTCACCTGGACCGGGGTGATGCAGCTGCACGAACAGGGAAAGCTGGACTTGAAGAAGGATGTCAACGCGTACATCGACTTCAAGATCCCGGCAACCTATTCGCAGCCGATTACCCTCACCGACATCCTCACGCACACGCCGGGGTTGGAGGAGGATCCGCGCGACCTGTTCACGGAAGACTCGTCGCACATCACGCCGATGTCGACGTGGCTCCCCGCGCACATGCCGGCGCGCGTTCGCCCGCCCGCGACCTTCTCGTCATACTCCAACTGGGCCACCGGCGTCGCCGGATACATCCTGGAGCGACAGGGCGGGGAGAAGACGTGGGATGACTACATCGAGAACCGCATCCTCAAGCCGCTGGGGATGACGCAAACGAGCACGCGCCAGCCGCTCCCCGCGTCGCTGCGACCGGACATGTCGGTTGGCTACGAGTTCAAGGACGGCGAGTTCGTCCCGCACAAGTTCGAGATCGTGACCGGCGCGGCGCCCGCCGGGTCGATCAGCGCCTCGGCGACGGACATGGCGAAGTTCATGATCGCCCACCTCAACAAGGGGGCGTTCGGCGATGCCCGCATCCTCGGCGAGCAGGAGACCGAGTTGATGCACACGCGGCTGCACGGGCACGACCCGCGCATCCCAGGCTTTGCGCATGGCTTCTATGAGCAGTCGTCCCACGGGCTGCGCCTGATCGGGCATGGTGGCGACACCGAGTGGTTCCACTCGGACCTGTCGCTCATCCCGAGCGAGAACGTGGGCGTCTTCATGTCGACGAACACCAACACGGGGGGCGAAATCTCCTTCCTCCCGTTCCTCACCGCCTTCCTCGACCACTACTACCCGCGCGACCTCCCGGCGCTGACGCCCAAGGCGGCGGACGCCGCCCAGCTGCAACGCTTTGCGGGGGAGTACGTCTTCAACCGGATGAACTTCACCACCTTCGTGAAGGTGGCGGCGCTCGCCGGCACCGTCCCCGTGACCGCCATGCCCGACGGCACGCTGATGGTCAAGACGCCGTTCGGGGTGATGCGGATGGTGCAGGAGGACTCGCTCCTCTTCCGCGATGTCAACAGCGAGACGCACGTCGCCTTCCGCGCCGACGCCTCGGGGAAGATCACGCACGCCTTCTATGATGCGGCGCCAATGATGGTGCTGGACAAGTACGAAGGGATGGCGCAGCCCAAGGTGCACCTGTTCATCCTCGGTGGTGGATTGCTGATGTTCCTCGCGATCATCTGTACCGCGATCGTCCGCTTCTTCATCCGCAACACGCCGGGACGTCCGCGTCTCGAGCCCTCGATCGTGAACGGACGCCGTGCGCTGGTGCTCGCCGGTCTGCTCCTAGCCGTCTTCATGGTCATCCTCGGCGCGCTGGTGTCGAATCCCGAACAGCTCCTCAATGGAACGCCGAAAGGATTGATGATCGGCCTGGCCTTCCCGATCCTCGCGCTGCTCCTCGTGCTCTGGGGGGCATGGCTGATGGTCCAGCAATGGCGCAACGGCGACGGGTCGATCTGGATGCGACTGCGACACAGCGGGGCGATCGCGATCGCGCTCCTCTTCTTCTGGTCGCTCAACACCTGGAACCTGCTGGGGTGGCGGATGTAGACGGCAGACGGGAGACGGGAGAGGAAGTGTTCATCTCCCGTCTCCCGTCTCTCGTCAACGCCAAACGCTCTATCAGCGGTCAGTAACCGAGTCTGATGGCGAACTGCAGTTGGTAGGGGTCGCCGACGCGCGGGAGAACACCGGCGGACTCGTTGACGGTGTACTTGAACCGTTGCGTGCCCTGGTCGAAGCCAACGACGCGGAGCAGGGCGACGCGGTTGACCACCGGATTCTGTGACGAGATCCCGACGGGGAGGAGGTACTGTGCTCCCCAGTTTCGGTTGAGGAGGTTGCCGAGGTTGAAGACGTCGAGCAGGAGATCGGCGTAGCGCGAGCCGCCGATGCCGATGCGACGCGACAGGCGCGCGTCGACCAGATGCGTCCACGGTGTGTACAACGTGTTGCGCCCGGCGATCTCTCCCAGGTGATCGCGGATGTAGCTGGCGGCAATGTTGTCCTTGTTGGCCATCACGCGCCGCATCGAGGCCGCGACGTCGGTCGCGGTCGACGGATCATCGGGGTCGAACAGGAAGGCGAGGTCGTTGCCGTTGGCCTCGTCGCCGTTGATGTCGCCGTCGACCACGAGGGAGAAGGGGCGTCCACTGGCGCCGAGATAGCGCGCCGACGCCACGATCCCGCCGACGGTCCGAACGGTAAACGTTCCGACGATTCGGTGCCTGGTATCGAGGTCGGCGCTCGCCCAGGCCTGCTCGAGGGCGCGCGGATCGTCGCGCACCGGCGTGAAGGTCGTGGAGGTGCGGGCGAGGCAGCAGCCGTAGGTGGAGTTGTCGCGTGCGCGCCCCCACGCGTAGCCGAGCGTCGCGCGAAGCCAGGTGCCGCGCTTGTAGTCCGCATCGGCGGTGACGCTCTGCGACGTGGCGCGCGCCGTGGATTGCAGCTGTAGCACCCGTGCATACCCGGCGACGCGCGCCGCGTTGCGAACGTCTGTAGTGCCGGTAGCGGCGGGGATGGTGGCCGCCGGCACCCAGACGCCGCGATTCCCTTCGTTGGCCAAGCGGAACGACGGCGTGTCGCGCAGGTTGAGGTCGAAGTAGTGATAGCTGTTGGTGCTTCGGGACGCGTGCGCCGCCAGCGTGGTGGTGAGTGACGGTGTGACCCGATGCTGCCAGGCGACGAGCGCCTTGGTCGTGCGGGGCGCACGGTAGTCGCCGGCAACGTTGACGTAGGCGGGCGGCATCGCGGCACCGGACGGGAGCCCGGGAACGGTCGACGGATCGTGGCGGTAGCTGATGAAGTCAGGGTTGGGGACATTCGTCCCCCGCAGGTCGATGTCGGCGAGCGATCGCCCGGTGTACAGCAGCTGGTTGTGCTGCGCGTAGTACGGGGGCTGCGCGGCGAAGCGCCCCACGCCGATGCGCACCACATCCCGTCCGTCATCGGTCACGCGCCACAGCGCCTGGATCCGGGGTTGCAGCTGGAAGAGGTCGCGCGGCGCAGCGCCCGTCCTCACGCCGAAGAGCGAGTCGACGGCCCGGGTCGTAGGCGGGGCACTCAGGAAGGCGGTGGCATCCCATCGCACGCCCCCGGTGATCGTCAGGCGGTTCGAGACCTCCCACTCTGCCTGCGAGAACGCGCCGAGTTCCAGCACGCGCTGCCGCGTCACGGGAGAGGGGCCGCCGAGCGGCACGGTGCGCGTGAAGCGATTCGGCGTCCCTGATTGCAGCGCTGCGATGGACGGGAAGACGAAGAGCCCGCTCTGCGACTCGGCGATGAACGTGCGCGTGGTGGTCAGCGTGTTGTCCGTCCCGAGGGTGAAGAACCACGAGCCGCGTTGCAGCGTGAGGCGATCGAGGAGCTGCAGCTGCGCCTCGCGGGAGTCGTCCGGGGCGAGGCGATTGCCCCCGAACTGGATCGTCGTGTTCCCCGTGGTGCCGTCCGGGAGGAGCGAGCGCACCTGCACGAAGCCGCGTGGGACGCCGGGTGACTCGGGGGCGAGCGCGCGGCGGGAGTCGCCGAGGGACAGCTGCAACTCGTTGTGCGCACTGCTCCCCACGGTCGAGGCCAGCGAGGCAAGGAGCTGGCGCTCGCGCGACGTAAAGCTGGAGCGCGCCTCGCGCAGGGCGATGGCCTGGTCGACGCCCCCGCTCAGCGGGGCGTCCCATTGGCTCCCGGTCGCGCGCATCGTGAGGCGGTGGGCGGGCGTCAGCTGCCAGTCGAGACGGGTGAAGAGGTTCTGCGAGACCGGACGGCGCGACAGGCGCCCCACTTGGGTGATGGAGGCGGAGGTGCCGTAGCGACTGTCGAGGATGTCCAGCACGCGCTGCAGCGAGTCACGGTTGATCGATGCGGCGACCTGTGCCTGCGCAGTCGACACGTCGCCAGTGACGAGCGGTTCGTCGGAGTCCTGGCGTTCGTAGGTCACGAAGTAGTGTGCCCGATCGCGGACGATCGGGCCGCCGAGGGCCAGCGCCGACTGGATGAACTGCGCCTGACGACCATCGCGCGGCCGCCGCTGAAAGTCGCGCGCGGCGGTCAGTCGCTCGTTGCGGAAGGCGGTGAAGAGCCGAGCCTCCGGGGCGTTGGTTCCGTAACGGGTGACCGCGGAGATCTGTCCGCCGCCCTGCCGTCCCTGCGTGGCATCGAACACGGCGCTGTTGACCTCGAACTCGCGAATGGCCTCGAGCGAGATGGAGGCGGGGCCGCCGTTCGTCTCGCCGGCACGCAGCATGTTGCGCGACTGCGCGCCGTCGATCCGGATGTCGGTGGAGGTCCAGCGCTGGCCGCCCAACGACAGCTGTGCTCCCACGAGCGGCGAGAGGGCGGAAAGCGACGAGAAGTTGCGGTCGCCGACGGGGAGCGCGTCCACCTGCTCTCGCCCCACACGCACGCTCCCCCCCACGCGCGACTCGCGCCCTTCCAGCCGCTCGGCGCGCACGGCAACTTCCGCGAGTGGCGTGGCGATGCGCTCGAGGACGAAATCGACCTGCGGGCGCGCGCCGATGGTGAGCGTGATGTCGCGTCGTTCGGCAACGCGAAAGCCGACGGCGCGCGAGCGCACGGTGTACGGACCGCCCAGCGGAAGCGAGAGAAGGAGGTAGCGACCGGAGGCCGTGGTGGTGATACGGGCGACATAGCCGGTCGCTTCGTGACGTGCCTCGATGGTGATGCCGCCTAACGGCATTCCTGACGCGTCGCGGACGATTCCCGCGATGCCGGCCGCGGTCCCCTGTGCAACGGCTGGGCTGAACGGCGCTGCGACGAATGCCGCGCCGAGAGCAATGGAAGCGCGCAGGCTCGCGCGGCGGCGTGCGAGCACGGCGAGACAACGTCGAACGGCGTCGAGAACGCGGCGCACGAGGGCTGAGATGGCACGACTCATGGTTCGCATCTACTTCCGCGAGGGCGAGCGGTTGGGACCGGGGAAGGTCGCGCTCCTGGAGGCGGTGGCCGCGAGCGGGAGCATCACCGCAGCGGCCAAGTCGCTGGGGATGTCGTATCGGCGCGCGTGGCTCCTGATCGAGGAGATGAACGCGATGTTCGAACCGGCCGTCGTGGAGACGGCGCACGGCGGGGCGAAAGGCGGAGGGGCCATCCTGACGTCGTTCGGTCGAGAAGTGGTCGCGCGCTACCGTCGGATCGAGGAAGCGCTCGATCGCGCCGCCGCCCGAGAGCTGCAGTTTCTCGAGGGAAACCTGAGCGCCTAGCGGGGGAGCCCGCCCGTACCGGCGAGCATCGCAAGCGATATATACGATCGAACATATCGAAGCGCCAGCCAGGGCTTGCGCGCGTGCGCGGAGCGGTCGCATCCGACCCGTCCCCACAGGCCCCCCTCGGCCGGGCACACCCTTGCGGCGCAGTCGCGCGCTCAGTCGTTTCCGCGTGACCGATCGTCCCACACTCGCACTTGTCAACCGCAATGGCCACCGATCGTCGCTCCTTCCTCAAACAGTCCGCTGCTGCGCTTGGCGGCGCGTCGCTCGTCCACGCGATTCCGTCGGTGGCGTTCGCGTCGGGATGGCGTCGCACGCCGCCCTCCGACCGGCTCACCTTCGGGATCATCGGCGCAAACGGGATGGGGTGGAGCGACGCGCGCTCCCTGCTCAGGATCGACGGGACGCAGTGCGTGGCCGTGGCCGATGTGGATCGGCGCGTGCTGGCGGCGCGGCGAAAGGATCTCGAGGGGATGGGGCGCGTCGCGCCTGCGCTGTTCGACGATCATCGGCGGTTGCTCGAGCAGCAGGACATCGACGCCGTCATCGTCGCCACTCCCGATCACTGGCATTGTTTGGCGGCGACCGATGCGCTCTCGGCGGGGAAGCACGTGTACGTCGAGAAGCCGATCGCCAACACCATCGAGGAGTGCTGGCTGATGCAGGCGGCGACGCGCCGCGCCGGGCGCATCGTGCAGGTGGGACAGTGGCAGCGTAGCGGGGAGCAGTACGCCAAGGCGATCGAGATCGTGCGCTCCGGGGCGTTGGGGAAGATCCGCGTGGTGAAGGTGTGGGCGTACCAGGGGTGGATGAAGCCGGTGCCGGTGCAACCGGACGGTGTTGCGCCTGACGGCGTGAACTATGATCGCTGGCTGGGGCCGGCCCCGGCGCGCGCCTTCAACCCCAACCGCTTCCACTTCACCTTCCGCTGGTTCTGGGACTACGCCGGCGGCTTGATGACCGACTGGGGGGTGCACGAGATCGACATCGCGCTCTTCGCCATGAACGCCACCGCGCCGCGCAGCGTCGTGGCGACCGGCGGGAAGTTCGCCTATCCCGACGATGCCTCGGAGACGCCAGACACGCTGCAGACGGTCTTCGAGTACGACGGTTTCACGATGTTGTGGGAGCACGCGACGGGAATCGACGGCGGCCCGTACGGGCGCACCGAAGGGATTGCCTTCGTGGGGAACAACGGGACGCTCGTGGTGAACCGCGGCGGGTGGGAGGTGCTCCCCGAGTGGGTCGAGGAAAACGGGAAGCGGTCGCCGCGCATGGAGGGGGTGACGTTGCAGGGAAACAAGGCGGACAACCTCGACCGTCACACGCGCAACTTCGTCGACGCGATCAAGGCCAACGACGCGTCGATCCTGAAGTGCGGGATCGAGAGCGGGGGCGTGGCCGCCATCAATGCCCAGATGGGGAACATCGCCTTCAAGACCGGGCGCAAGCTGCACTGGGACGCGCAGGCGCAGCGCTTCACGAACGACGACGAGGCGAACGCGCTCATTCGCGCGAAGTACCGCACCGGCTACACGCTGCCGTCGGTCTAGCGAACACGGCGCACGGGGAAGGGGACAGCGCGGGGGGCGCAGGTCGCGCCCCCCGCGTCGCGCGCGTACCTGTGAGTGTCTTGACATTGTGTGTTAGAACACCCAATTTCGGGACATGACCCCGGCGCTCCGGCACGAACTGCGGCAACGCAAGCCATTCACCAGCCTGTGCCAGGAGGCGTTCCTGAACATCTCGCGCACCGAGACGGTGCTCGTGGATGCCATGGAGCGTGTGCTCAAGCCGCACGGGCTCGCCATGACGCAGTACAACGTCCTGCGCATGCTGCGCGGGGCGGGGGACGAGGGGCTGTGCCGCAACGAGATTCGTGACCGGCTCATCTCGCGCATGCCCGACGTGACGCGCCTCCTGGATCGCATGGAGGTGTCGGGGCTGGTGAGCCGGGTCCGCAGCGACGAGGATCGGCGGCTGGTGCGCACCACCCTCACGCGGCGCGGGCGCGCACTGGTCGACCGTCTCGATGCGGAGGTGGACGCCGAGCACGCGCGACAGCTGGGGCACCTCACGCGCGAGCAGCTGCAGACGCTCATCGAACTTCTCACGATTGCCCGCGCGCAGGCCTGACGCCTCGCCACCCGCAAGACACCGCGGTCGCCTTGCCACTCGCTTCACGGGAGCCCTCTCATGGGCGTGACCTCGAACGATCTCTTCGGCACCACCCCGGCCGCGCAGCCGGCACACGCGCAGAGCTACGGCCTGGCCCCGTCCGGCTTTCGCCTGCCTGACGCCACTCGGCTCGGTGCCGTGCGCTTGCAGGTGAGCGACCTCGATCGCTCGCTTGCGTTCTACACGTCGGTGCTCGGTTTGCGCCTGACGGAGCGCGCCGGGGCTGCTGCCTCGCTGGCGGCGCACGGCGACGAGCGGGTGCTGGTGGAACTCACGGCGCGCGCCGGAGCGCGTCCCGCCGGTCGGCGCGGGATGCTGGGGATCTACCACTTCGCGATCCTGCTCCCCGATCGCGCGGCACTCGGGCGGTTCGTGCGGCACGTAGCCGAGTCTCGCGTACCCGTGGGGGCGGGGGACCATCTCGTGAGCGAGGCGTTCTACCTCTCCGATCCGGACGGGATCGGGATCGAGGTGTACGCCGATCGCCCGCGCGACACGTGGCGCCGCAACGGGCGCGAGCTGATGATGGCGACGGATCCGGTCGACGTCGAAGGGCTGCTCCGGGCGGCGGGCGACGCGGCGTGGACCGGGATGCCGGCCGGGACGGTGATCGGGCACCTGCATCTTCACGTGGGCGACCTGGAGACCGGGCGCGCCTTCTACTCCGAGGCGCTAGGCTTCGACCGCATGGCGTGGAGTTACCCCGGGGCGCTCTTCCTGGGTGCTGGCGGCTACCACCACCACCTCGGGACGAACACCTGGGCCGGCGCTGGAGCGCGTCCGCCCGCCGAGGACGACGCGAAGCTCGTTCATTGGACGATCGAGCTGCCGACCGCGTCGGACGTGGAGGCCGCAAGGGCGAGCCTCGTGCGCGCCGGATTTGTCGCGGAAGACGTGGCACCGGGCGTGGTGCAGACGCGCGATCCGTGGGGGACCACATTGCGGGTGCGCGTCGCGTAGAACTCGTCATCGATCACGGAAGACGCGACTTGGTCGGCACGCGGCATCGCACTGCGGCGTTGCGTATCCAATCATTGTGGGAAGCCTGGCTCATGTTAACGCCGCGTCGTGCCAACGGTCCAACCGTTCGGCACGGGGAAACAAGAGGCGCCCCCCGCGGCCAGGATGTCGACGAGACGAGGCGCCTCGGGTAAGGCGTCATGAGATATCCAGTATTCCCTGTACGACGCAGCCTTGCCGCTGGCGCGTTGGTCTTCGCACTGAGTGGATGCGGTTCGGGCGCGACCGGGCCGGCGGTCTCGAGCGCCACCACCTCGGATGCGTTGCAGGCGATGGAGACCGGTTTGCAGGACGAGTATCGCGCAGCCGAGGTCTACGAGGCAGTGCTTGCCAGCTTCGGCAGCGTCCTTCCGTTCAGCAATATCGTGCAGGCCGAGCGGCAGCACGCGGCATCGATCGAAGCGCTCTTCACGGCGCGCGGGCTCCCGATTCCCACTCGCGAAGGTATGTCGAGCCTTCCGACGTTCGCGTCGGTCGTGGACGCGTGCGCACTGGGAGTGACGGCTGAAATCGACAACGTCGCACTGTACGACCGCCTGCTGGGGCTCTCGCTCCCCGCCGATGTGCGGCGCGTCTTTGAGGCGAACCGGCGCGCCTCGATCGAGAAGCACCTGCCGGCGTTCACGCGCTGTGGCCCGATGATCATCGGCGCGCGCTGACTCAGAGCAACCCAAGACTTGTCACGTCGATCGGACCGCCACGTTGGTGGCGATTCCGGCGATTGCGGGAGGGAACGATGCGGTATTCGGAGGGAAGTGGTAATCGAGTGGTGAGGCACCTGTGGAGCGTGGCGCTGACGAGCACTCTCCTGCTGGGCGGCGTTGATGCGGCGAACGCGCAGCGCCCAGCGGGACGAATGCGGACGCCTCGCTACGACCCTGCGACGGTGCAGACGATTGCGGGGGAGGTCACGGTCGTCGACAAGACGACAGGTCGCACGGGGCTCACCGGCATTCATCTGGACGTGAAGACGGCATCCGGTGTCGACTACGTGCATCTTGGTCCGGAAGCCTATGTCGAAGGGAAGGGCGTGAGCGTTTCGGTGGGCGACAAGGTCGAGATCGTCGGATCGAAGGTGACCATCGCCGGAACGCCGGTCGTACTGGCGCGCGAAATCACGAGCGGGGGGAAGAGCGTCGCGCTGCGTGACAGCGTGGGGTTCCCGCTCTGGGCGGGGCAGGGAGCGCGGCGTCGCATTCCGTGACCTGCGGTAGCTGGTGAAACGAGCGCGGCCCGGCCTCACGCCGGGCCGCAGTCGTCTTTCGCGTCGTCCGGTCGCCCACTGAGGCAATCAGACCCCAGTTGTCCTGCCGCGTCGTCCGGCGCGCCCGGCGTAGGTTGAGTCGCTTGCGAGGCGCGCGGTCAGCGCACGATCCCCGCCCCAAAGGTGTACAGCGGCCGCAACAAGTCGTGCGGCCGATCGCCGCGCTGCGCCTCCACGCTGGCCATGCTCGACGGCAGCGCGAACGGGAGCCGCCCCTGCGCGCGCGCCTTCCCTGCCACGACGTCGAGCAATGCCGCATCGCTCACGCCGAAGTTGCCGATTACCGCCTTCGCCCGCTCCTTGAGGGGCGTGAGGATCGCGGGGCGGTCGAGGTACACGGTCACGATCGTCGGTACCTTGGCGCTGACGGCCTTGAACTGCTCGAAGTCGGCGTCGCCGTCCTTGAAGCCCAGGTTCCCCTCGTGCTGCATGGCGCCGAAGACCCAGCCCGGGTGCAGCGTCTCGAATGGTGCGTCGAGTCGCATGATCGCCACGTCGGCCTGTGCGGGGTCGCTCACCACGCGCCACCCATAGCTGGCGGCGAGCATGGGATCGATCTTGTGCAGGTACACGCGCCTGGCCCTGGCGCCTAACGGGAGCAGCGCCCCCTTGTTCTCCAGCAGCACGAGCGCCTTGCGCTGCGCGTCGAGGCCGGCGCTGCGGAACGCCTCGCTCCCCACGAGGCGACGGGCGCGCTCGACGTCGACGTACGGATTTTCGAAGAGGCCGAGCTGGAACTTCTGCGCCATGAGGCGCACGACGGAGGCGTCGAGCTGTGCCTCCGTGAGCTTGCCGGTGCGCACCGCTTCCACGAGTTGGGGGGCATCCTCGGTCCCGCCGAACTGGTCGACGCCGGCCTGCACCGCCTTGGCAAAGCGGTCGACCTTCGGCAGCTCCTCCACTCCCCACGGCATCCCGACGTCGCCCCACGACGGACGCTCACCGGCCGGCGCCCCGTTGCGACACCGTTCGGTGCAGTCGTTGGTGATTGCCCAGTCGGAGAGGACGATCCCACGGTAGCCGTGCTTCCCTCGCAGGAGGTCGGTGACCACCTGCTTGTTGAAGCCGGCGCCGACCGCTTCCACGGGCTTGCCGTCGATGGTGGCACCATTGAGAATCGAGTACGTCGGCATGACCCCCGCGACTCCTGCGGCGAAGGCGCCAAGGAAGGGACGGACGTGCACGGCGAGCGCGGCGCCGTCGATGTCGGCGTAGCGGCCAAAGCTGTTGTGCGAGTCGTAGCCGAGGCGCGCCGCGCCGTAGCCGACCCAGTGCTTCACGACGACGGCGACGCCGCTGGAGTCGACGCCACGCGCCCCGTGCTGGAACCCTTCCACATACGCCCTCGTCAGGCGCCCGGCGAGGTCGGGATCTTCCCCGAATGTGCCGTTGATGCGGCTCCATCGCGGTTCGGTGGCGAGGTCGGCCTGCGGCGAGAGCGTCATGTGGATCCCCACCGCGCGGTACTCCTGACGCGCGATGTCGCCGAAGCGCTTCGTGAGCGCGGGATCGCGCAACGCCGCCAGGCCTAACGGCTCGGGCCACTGCGAGAACTGCCCGGTCTGCGCACTGGCGCCCACGACGTACTGGAAGTGATGCCGCGGATCGGTGCTGATGGTGAGTGGAACGCCTAACCGCCCACCCTCGGCCGCCTCCTGGACCGCGTTTGTCTGCCGGGCGAGATCGGCAGGCGGGCCGCCGAGGCGCATGATGACGTGCGTGATCCCCACGTCGCGAATCACGCCGCGCATCGCGTCGATGTCGACCTCCGTCCCCACGCCGATCGCACCCATGGGGCCTTCCGCGCGCAGGTTCCCATGCATCATCGCCCCCGCCTTCTCGGCGAGCGACATGCGGGAGACGAGATCGCGCGCGCGGGCGTCGGGGGTGAGGCGCCAGTCCTCATAGGGATCCAGCGCGCCATTGCGGTCGAGATCCTTGAAGCGCAACCCGTCACGTTCGAGGATCGGAACCCCTCGGGTACCGAGGACTGGTTGCACCTGCCGCGCGGCGTTTGCGCGTCCCGCCAGACGCGGCGGCGCAGGGAAGGTCGGCGTGCTCGGACGTTGCGCAGCGAGCGCCGACGGGCGTGCGAACGCCAGCATCAGCGAGACGGCACCAAGGGCAGCGAGGGCCGCGGGGCGCACGGGCAAACGGGCGATGAGGGGCGTCATGCGAGCGACAGGAGCATCGAAGGTGGTAGACATGCGACGAAGTGCCTATCGAGAAGCGTGACGTACGCATGCGCCGACAGTCTCTGGGGAAGTTTCCCCTTTCGTGTCAGTGACGCACGCAGCAGTTTCACCGGCGTTCGTCTCGCCTCCGGGGGCACCTCGCGGTTCCCCGGGGGCTCCGATTCAAACCTAGCCGTGTCGTGCCGCGTATGCGTTTCGTGCGCTGCGAAGATTGCGGCGCGAAGGCGCTGATCGCTGCATCACAGTGCCCGCGCTGTACCCACCCGCTCGAACTCCGCGATTCGCGGGGGGAGCCGGTGCCGCTCGCGCATTGCCGCTCGTGTGACACGTACTACCCGCGTTCGCGCGGCGGCTGCAAGTGGTGCGGGACCAAGGCGCCCGCCGCCGTCGCCCTCCCCCTGCCGGCCATTGGCGGCGTCGTGGCCGTGCTTCTGCTGGGCGGGATCGGGTACTGGCAGTATCAGGCGCGCCGCGGGGGCGCCGATAGCGGGGAAGCGGCGGCCGTGATCGCCGCGCAGCCTCCCGCCATCGCGCCGCAGGACACTCGCCCAGCGACCGCCTCGGCGACGGACAGCGCGGGGACGGCAGGGGACACCACGCGCCCGGACACAGCGGCGCCGGCAGCACTTCCGTCGGTTCCTGTTGCCCAACCGCAGGCAGCGGTTCCAGCGCCGACCCTGGCGCCGTCGAACGTGACGCCGACCGCGACACCTTCCGTGAATCCCGCCGCGACGGCGACGCGTCCCGGCGCCGCCGTCTCGCCTCCCCCCGCCTCGCCAACACAGCCGGCGGCGTCGCCCCTTCCGGCCCCGCCGCCGGCGATTCCGACCGGGCCAAGTGCGACCGATCGATACGCGGGACCCTGGTCGCGAGCCGTCGCGCTGGAGTGGGTGAACGTGCGAGGTACCCCCGCACGCGAGGCAGGGGTGGTCGGGGTCGTCACCCCCAACACCCGGGTGCTGCTGGGCGATGTGAAGATGGGGTGGCGACGGGTGCGTGCCGCCGGTTTCGAGGGATGGGCCGACAGCCGGTACTTCGCGGCCGATTCGGTCCGTCGCTAGGCGGGCGACGGTCCTGCCCGCTGACGCCGGGCAATCCCGATCGTCCAATACGTGATGACTGCCGCGAATGCGGTGTGTCAGGTATCATTCACGTGCACATGACAAATCCAGCAAAGCGCCGGAGCCGCCGACCGCGGCGGGGCAGACCGGACGCACACATTCCACAGCACTCCTCCGTTTCGACCAGCCGGGAAGCGTACGCCGAGACCCGCCGCTGGCTTCTGGCGCAGCATGGACCCACCTGCGCCT
The DNA here is from genome assembly GCA_046327755.1 of Gemmatimonadaceae bacterium. Lineage (GTDB taxonomy): Bacteria > Gemmatimonadota > Gemmatimonadetes > Gemmatimonadales > Gemmatimonadaceae > SCN-70-22. Next base: position 14,753 of record JAXLXW010000018.1, on the reverse strand, counting down.
ATTGCGGAGTCGAGTCGAGCCCGCGGAACATCACGCTCGATCACGTCACCCCTCGGAAGGGGCAGACGGCGTACGATCGGCGCGACAACCTGGTCCTGGCCTGCAAGCGCTGTAACAGCGCCAAGGCCGACAAGCCCTTCCTGATGTACCTCCTCGCGCAGCGCGTGCGAGCGATCAACCTGGCGCGGTACGGGCAGCACCTGAGCGACGGGATCCTGGACATCGTTCGACCGCTGGCCGGTGACCTTCCTCCGCTCCCGCCGAAGAACGAGATGCGTCCCCGCGTGGTCTATGGCCGCGATGTCGAGGACGATTCCCCCTACTCCGAGTCGCCGTACCGCGCGAGCGCCTGAGCGCGTTCGACCGAGTTGGACCGGCGCACTGCGCGCCACCCTGCATCAGGCCCCCGCCGGCATCGCCCGCGGGGGCCTCGTCTTTTCCCGGGACAGTCGCCAAGTTCGCCGCCGTTGAAGGCGCGCATGAACTCGACGGGATTCGTCAGCGGCGTTTCGCCATTCCGCCCGCCACTCTCGTCATCGTCACCCGGCCGGCGCAGCCGGAACTCCCGTCTCCCGTCCCCCGTCCGCCCTCATGTGGCCCCAGTCGTACGACCCGCTCCATTCCCCCCTCCTCTCGACCGTCGTCGCCGCGGTCCCGCTGGTCGTCCTGCTCGGGCTCCTGGCGCGCCACGAGGTGCGGGCGCACTGGGCGGCGGTGGCGGGGTTGGGGTCGGCGGTGCTGGTGGCGATCGTCGCGCTTCGGATGCCGGCGCAGATGGCGCTGGCCACCGCGGCGTACGGGGCGCTGTACGGGCTGTTCCCGATCGGGTGGATCGTGGTGAACGTCATCTTCCTCTACCGCCTGACGAGCGCATCGGGGTACTTCGCGGCGCTGCAGGGGAGCATCACGCGCGTCACGTCCGACCGTCGGCTGCAACTCCTGCTGATCGCCTTCTCGTTCGGCGCCTTCTTCGAGGGGGCGGCGGGGTTCGGGACGCCGGTCGCGGTGACGGGGGCCTTGCTCATCGGGCTGGGGTTCACGCCGCTGCAGGCGAGCGGGCTGTCGCTCATCGCCAACACGGCACCGGTGGCCTACGGTGCGCTGGGAACGCCCATCATCGCCCTGCAGGGGGTCACGGGACTCGACCTGTTGCAGCTGAGCGCGATGGTGGGGCGCCAGCTCCCGGTCTTCTCGATCATCGTCCCGTTCTGGCTGATGATGGCGTACGTGGGATTCGGCGCCACGATGGCGATCTGGCCGGCGCTGCTCGTGGCGGGGGTGGCGTTCGCCGTCCCGCAGTGGGCGATCTCGAACCTGCACGGGCCGTGGCTGGTGGACGTGGGGGCGAGCGTGTGTTCGATGGGGGCGCTGGTGGCGTTCCTGAAGATCTGGAAGCCGGCAACACTCTGGACGGGAGACGGGGGACGGGAGGCGGGAGTGCCGGCTGCGCCGGCGGAGGAGCCGGTGCCCCCGACCAACCACCGACCCGGGTCGCCGCACGGCGATGAGCGGATGCGTCCCGCCATTTCGCCGGTGCGGGCGTGGGTGCCGTGGATCGTGCTGTCGGTGCTGGTCTTCCTGTGGGGGCTCCCGCAGGTGAAGGCGTTCCTCAACGGCATCTCGGCGCCGGCCTTCCCGGTGCCGGGGCTGCACCAACTGGTGCAGCGCGTGCCGCCCGTCGTGCCGAAGCCGACGGCGGAAGCGGCGGTGTTCACGCTCAACTGGCTCTCGGCCACGGGGAGCGCGATCTGCCTGGCGGCGATGCTCGGCGGGCTCCTGATGGGCTATCGTCCCGCGGCGCTGGTGCGGGAGTACGTCGAGACGCTCAAGGTCACGCGCACCTCGCTCCTCACCATCGCGGCGATGCTCTCGTTAGGGTACGTGTCGCGCTACGCGGGGATGGACGCCATCCTTGGCCTCGCCTTCGCGCGGACCGGGGTGTTCTACCCGTTCTTCGGCGCGATGCTGGGCTGGCTCGGCGTGGCGCTCACCGGATCGGACACCTCGTCGAACGTCCTCTTCGGTTCCCTGCAGACGCTCACCGCACAGCAGGTGGGGGTGAGCCCGACGCTGATGGCGGCCGCCAACTCGTCAGGCGGCGTGATGGGCAAGATGATCGACGCCCAGAGCATCGTCGTCGCCAGCACCGCCACGCGCTGGTACGGCCAGGAGGGGCGCATCCTGCGCTTTGTCTTCTGGCACTCGCTGGTACTGGCCGCCCTCGTCGGCGTCCTGGTCCTCCTCCAAGCCTACGTCCCCCCCTTCACCCGCATGGTCGTCGCCCCCTAGCCGTGTCGCCATCTCGTCCTTTCGTCTTCGCGTCCTCTCGCCTTCTCGAAGCCCCGTGAGAGTCTCCAACCTGATTCACGCCGTCGACGCCCACGCCGGGGGCGAGCACGGGCGCGTCATCGTGGGGGGCGTTCCCCACGTCCCCGGCGACACCATGTTCGACAAGATGGCCTGGCTGCGCACGCACGGCGATGCGTTGCGCCTGCGCATGCTGCGCGAGCCGCGCGGCTACCCCGCCGCCAACTGCAACCTGATCCTCCCGTCGAACCACCCGGAGGCGGACGCCGGCTTCGTGATCATGGAGCAGGTGGAGTACCCCGGAATGTCCGGGACCAACACGATGTGCACTGTGACGGTCCTGCTGGAGACGGGGATGCTCCCGATGCACGAGCCGGTGACCGACCTGACCCTGGAGACGCCGGCCGGGTTGATCCGCGTCCGCGCCGACTGCGCCAATGGGAAGGTCACGCGCGTGACGTTCCGCAACGTCCCCGCCTTCGCCACGCACCTCGATGCGTCGGTGGAGGTCCCAACGCTCGGCACGGTGCGAGTCGACGTGGCATATGGCGGGATGTTCTACGTCATCGCCGACGCCACCCAGTTCGGGCTGCGCCTCACGCCGGACGAAGGGGGCGACATCGTGCGCATCGGCGAGATGATCAAGGCGGCGACGCGCGAGCAGCTTCCGGTGGTGCACCCTGACCAGCCGGACTTCGACGGCGTCACGATCGCCCAGCTTTCGGGCCCCCCGCTGCACGACTCGGCCGACTGGCAGAACGCGGTGGTGGTGTCGACCGGGCAGCTGGACTGGAATCGCCCCTCGACGTGGACCGGGGCGCTCGACCGCTCCCCCTGCGGGACCGGGACGTCGGCCAAGATGGCGACGCTGCACGCGCGCGGGCGCCTTCCGCTGCACCAGGACTTCCGGCACGCTGGCGTCCTGGGGACGGTCTTCACGGGGCGGCTCCTCGAGGAGGTCACCGTCGGTCCCTACACGGCGGTCGTGCCGACCATCTCCGGGCAGGCCTGGATCACCGGGATGGCGACCTACGTCCTCGACCCGACCGATCCGTTCCCCGAGGGGTTCACCGTCGGCGATATCTGGTAGGGGGCGACAGGAAGGGAGGGCGGCGACCGACACTTAAGGTCGTCGACCATGAACGCCGCCGTCCTCCTCTCCGCCTGTGTCGCCGTCCTGCAACTCGGGATGGCGGTCCTGCTCATCGCCGTGGCGCGTGCCCCGGGATGGCGGCAGGCGCGTGTCTTCGCGGTGGTCGCTATCAGCGCCGCCGGCTACAGCCTGGGCAACATCGGGGCGAGCTGGTACCCCATGAGCGACGTCCTGCGCCGTGCCCTGGCGGCCATGAGCTACGTCGCCGCCGGGATCTTCGTGGCCGGGTGGCTGGTGTACGCCTTTGGCGGGCAGGACGGTCGACTGCGCGCGATGCCGCGCTGGGCGCGGGCGCTCGCCGGGGGAGCCCTCGCCGGAGCCGCCATCTCCGCCACCACGTTGCAGCTGTCGCCGGCCTCGTGGGTCGACATCACCGTGGACTGGGCGAACCTCCACTATCGTTTTCCGGCCCCCAACGCCCTCGGCACGGCGATCACGTACCTGTACATGGTCGGCGTCGTGTGCGTCTGCTCGACGTTCATGCGACAGCGCCCGGCCGGGGAGCGCACGTGGGAGTACCGGGTGGGCTTCTCGATCTTCTTCATGGCGACGGCGGTCGAGGTCCTGATCACCAACGGCGTCATCCGCTTCTTCTTCGTGGCGGATGTCGGCTTCCTGGCGGTGGTGATCCCGATGGCGGCGGAAACGGTGCGCCGCTTCATCGATGACGCGCGGCGATTGCGGTCGCTCTCGACGCACCTCACCGAAGAGATCGAGATCCGTACGCAGGAGCGCGACGAGGCGCACCACGCATGGATCGAAGCCGAGCGGCAGGCCTCCGTTGGTCGATTGGCGGCAGGCGTTGGGCACGAGATCAACAATCCGCTGGCCTACCTGCGGCTCAACCTCGAGCTGATTGGTGAATGGGGGCGCGATCACGCCGCTCCCAGCGAGCTGATGGAATCGGTGGAGAGCGCACTGGACGGCGCTGACCGCATCCGACGCGTGGTCGATGCGCTGCGCGCGTCGTCGCGGCTCGGGGCCGGGGTCCTTTCCCCGGTGTCGCTGGAGGAGGTGACGCAGTCGGCACTGGGCATGGTGGCGCACCAACTACGCGGCGTGGCGATCGACCTCGACCTGTCCGAGTCGCCCAACGTGCTGGGCGACGAACCCCGCTTGGTGCAAGCCACGGTGAACCTGCTGCTGAATGCCTCGCAGTCGCTGCGCGAGCGCACCGGCGGTGCCGAGCGGTCGCTGGCGAGGGCGCGCATCACCGTGCACGTGGGAGCGGACCGCGACGGGCGCGCGACGCTCACGGTGGCGGACAACGGCGCCGGCATCTCGCGCGAGGACCTGCGCCGGTTGATGCAGCCGTACTTCTCGACGCGGGGCGGGGCCGAGGGGATCGGCTTTGGCCTCTTCCTGGCGCGCGGCGTCTTCGAGCAACACGGGGGCGTGGTCGAGGTCGAGAGCGAGGCCGGCGTGGGAACGCAGGTGCGCGTACATCTCCCATCGGCGGGGGCCCGTCAGGCGTCGGCGCTGGAGCCGCTGCACGCCGGAGTTGTCGGTGGGCGACATGCGGTCGCACCCGCGAGGGACGTCAGCACATCTCCGGCACGAGAGGCGCCCGTCGCGCATTAAGTTGCGGCGGTCAGCGGGGGGGACGTCTCCCCGCCGCTAGCTACCCGTGCGATACGCCCATTCCTGCATGCGAGGGGGCGACCGCCGGCATCCACGAGCGCCGACTCTCGCCGTATGACCAGTCCGACGTCGTTCCCGCGCGAACGCATTCGCATCACGCTCCTCGAAAACATCCATCCGGCCGCGCGCGAGACACTGGTGGAGGCGGGATACAGCGTCGAGCTCATTCCGAGGGCGCTGGACGGCGACGAACTGAACGAGGCGGTGGCCGCCTCGCACGTGGTGGGCGTTCGCTCGCGTACGAAGATTCGCGCGGCGCAGCTGGAGAATGCCAACAAGCTCCTCGCCATCGGCTGCTTCTCGGTGGGGACGGACCAGGTGGCGATTCACGACGCGGCGGTCAAGGGCGTCCCGGTCTTCAACGCGCCGCACGCCTCGACGCGGAGCGTGGCCGAGCTGGCGATCGGGAACATCATCGCCCTCGCGCGTCGTATCGGCGACAAGAACTCGAAGCTGCACCGCGGCGAGTGGGACAAGAGCCTGTCCGGGGCGCACGAAGTGCGCGGCCGTTCGTTAGGCATCGTGGGCTACGGCCACATCGGGCAGCAGGTCGGGATCCTGGCCGAGGCGTTCGGGATGCGCGTGCTCTTCTACGACATCCAGAAGAAGCTCCCCCTCGGCCTGTCGCGCCCCGTGTCGTCGCTCGAGGCGCTGCTGGAGCAGGCGGACTTCCTCTCGCTGCACGTCCCAGATACGCCGCGCACGCGCGGGATGATCGGGGCGGCGCAGATCGACCGCCTGCGCAAGGGGAGTTACGTGATCAACCTCGCGCGCGGTGGCGTGGTGGATGTCGCCGCGCTGCGTGCCGCGCTGGAGAGCGGGCACCTGGCCGGGGCGGCGCTCGACGTCTTTCCCACCGAACCGGCGCCCACCAACGCGCAGTTCGACGTCGGCTTCCGTGACGCGCCGAACGTCATCCTCACGCCGCACGTGGGGGGCAACACCGAGGAGGCGCAGCGCGACATCGGGATCGAGGTGGCGCACTCGTTCATCGGCTTCATCGATCGTGGCTCAACCGAGGGAGCGGTCAACTTCCCGCACGTGAACCTCCCGCCGATCCCCGAGACGCATCGCATCCTCAACATCCACCGCAACCTCCCCGGTGCGCTGGCCGAGGTGAACCGCATCGTCTCCGAAGTGGGGGCGAACATCGAGGCGCAGCAGCTCGCCACCTCGCGCGAGATCGGCTACCTGGTGATGGACGTGAACAAGGAGCTGTCGGACGAGGTGCATGCGCGCATCACGCAGCTCCCGATGAGCGTGCGCACGCGGATCCTGTACTGAGCATGGGCGTCGTCCCCCTGGTCGCACTCGACCTCGTCGGGGCGGTGACGGCGCCGCCTGACTGCGTGCGCCTGTCGCCGGCCGATGACGAGATCGCCGACTACCTGCACGACGAATCCAAGCTGGCCTCGCGCGCGGCAGCGTCGCTTGCCGTTCCCGAGACGCTCGAGGAACTGCGGCGAGTGCTGGCCTGGCACGCGGCGAACGGGCACGCGGTGGCGGTCTCCGGATCGCGCACCGGGGTTACCGGGGGGGCGGTCCCGGAAGCGGGGGCGCACCTCGTGTCGCTGGCTGCGCTACGCGGCGTGCTCTCGGTCGATGAGGATCAGGAACCGCCGACGGCCACCGTCCTCGCCGGGACGTGGTTGAGCGACTTCACGCGCTACCTCGCGACGCACCACCCCTCGCTGACCTTCCCTGTGGATCCCACCGAGACGTCGGCGTCGCTGGGGGGAATGGTCGCGACCAATGCAGGCGGGGCGCGCACCTTCCGCTTTGGCGCGATGCGCGAGTGGGTGCAGGCGATCACCGTCGAGCTCCCGAGTGCACGCACCCTCTCGCTACGTCGCGGTGCGGGAGATGGGGGTGACGGGACGCTCGCCCTCGACGATGGCGGGGAGATCCGGAGTCTGGAGCTGGCTCCCATCCCGAAGCCTTCCACGAAGAATGCGATCGGCTACGGCTACTTCCCCGCCGGAGAGGCGATCGACCTGTGGGTCGGCGCCGAGGGGACGCTGGGGGTGGTCTCCACCGTCACCGTCCGGCTGCAGCGGCAGAGCGAGCAACGGCTGGGCTACCTCCAGTTCTTCGACGATGTCGCCGCGGCCTTCCGCTTCGTGGAGACGGTGCGCGGGGACCGAGCGATGCGGGCGACGGCGATCGAATTTCTCGACCGGCGCTCGCACGCGTTGGCCGCCGAGAGCGGGAAGCCGGCGGTGGAGCGGGTGCTGGCGGGGCGGGGCCACGCCGAGTGCTCCGTCTTTGTGGAAGTTGGGTTCGAGGGCGACGAAGAGCTCGAAAAAATAGCCGATGCGTTATCAAAATCGGCCGTAACGTGCGGGGCGGACCCGAACGCATCGCTTGCCGGCGCGGACGAAGGGGAGCTTCGCGACATCCGAGCGTTCCGCCACGCCGTTCCTGAGCGCATAAACGCTATAATTTCGCAGCGTCGGGAGCAGCACCGCGGCCTTCACAAGATCGCCACCGACATGGCGGTGCCGGACGACCAGCTCGGGTGGGTCTTTACCAGGTACCACGAGGTGCTGGGCGGGGCGGGGCTCGACTACGCCGCCTTTGGGCACGTGGGGAACAATCACTTCCACGTGAACATCCTCCCGCGCGACGAGGAAGAGCTGGCGCGCGCCAAGGAGTGCTACCTGGTACTCGCGCGCGAGATCGTGGCGCGCGGCGGCTGCGTGGCCGCCGAGCACGGGATCGGGCGGATCAAGAAGTCGTTCCTCGAGGTGCAGTATCCCCCTGAAGTGCTGGCGCGTTTCCGGGCGGTAAAGCGCTGGATCGATCCCCAGTGGCGATTCAACCGCGGCGTGCTCCTCGACCCGTGAAGGCGGCGCACGCGGCGCACGGGACACAACCGCCGGCTCCGCCGCTCGCCGTTGCGCCAGTCCGCGGCCATTCCCTAACATCCACGCATGCGTCCGATTGCCACCCCCCGCGAGTATGACGTCCCCGTCCTCGCGGAACTGAACAACCGCTTCTCCCCCGAGGGGCTGACCCTCCCGCGCTCCGAGTCGTTCGTTGAAGCGCACCTCGACGACTATCGCGTCATTCGCGACGACGACGGGCACGTGGTCGGCTGCGTCTGCATCGACGAGTACTCGCCCTCGCTGGTGGAGCTGGTCTCGCTGGCGGTCGATCCGTCGCAGCAGGGAAAGGGGCTGGGGGCGCAGCTGATCAAGGCGGCGGTGGAGCTGGCGGCCAAGCGCGGCTACCCGGAGATCTTCGCCGTCTCGTTCAGCGACTCGCTCTTCCAGCGGTGCGGCTTCCACTTCCAGGACATCGAGCGCTATCCGGAAAAGAAGCGGCGATACGATCGCGTCTCGTCGGACGAGTGGACGATCGGGCACAAGCACTGCTTCGCGATGTCGCTGGCGCCGGCGGAGGCGTAGGCGAACGCCGTGAGCGAGACGCCGACTCCTCCCGCGCGTCCATCGTCGCGCCCGCCGGTGAAGGGGCCCGACGAGTACTCCGACGTGCTCGGCATGACGCCGCGCGAGCACGAGGCGAAGATGCGGAAGTGGTACGTGATGCTGGCGATCGCGCTCTTCTTTTCCGTCTTCGGGGAGGGAATCCTGATGCTGACGGCGAAGGCGAAGGAGCGGCGCGAGTCGCGCGCCGCGCGCGAGTCGAGCACACCGCGCGAGTCGGGCGCACCGCGAGCGCCCGGCGCCGCGCCGCAGCGTTAGGCGCGGCGGCAGCGAAGGACGGAACGCAGAACGGGGCGGCGCTCGATGCGCCGCCCCGTTCGCGTCTTCGCCCAGTGGCTAGTGCTTCATCCCTTTCATGCCACCCATTCCCCCCATCCCGCCGCACGCCATCTCGACCTTCTCGAAGTTGTCGTGAATCGCGGTGATGGCGGACTTCAGGTCGGCGTCCGGCGTGTTCCCCTTCACCTTGGTCGCCAGCTCGGCGGTGCTGGTGGCGATCGCGGCGACGGTCTGCTTGTGCTCGTCCTTCGCGCAGCTGGCGGGGGCGGCGGATTCGGCCCACGCCTTGGCCTTGTCGGCGAGCGTCTGCGCATTGGCCTTGAGCGGGGCAAAGTCGCCCTTGTCCGCAGCCGGGTGGAAAGTGCCGCCGAGGACGGCGTGGAAGGCATCCATCTCCTTCCACGCGGTCGCCATGTGGTTCATCCCCCCAGAGTCGTGCTTCATGCCGGCCATGTCGTGCTTCATGCCGGCCATGTCGTGTTTCATGGCGGGCTTTTCCTGCTTGGACGAGTCGGGCTTTGTCCCGTGCTGGTGCTGCGCGGCGGCGGGAGCGGCGAGGGACAGGGTGCAGAACGCGGCGATGGCGCTGGCGATCGAGAGGGAGCGGCGCATGCGAATGGGGGGGAAGAAGTCGAGGGGGGAGCCTTGTAAGGTCTCGCGGAATCTAACGGGGGCGGCATCTCCCCCCTAAGTTCTCGCGCGTCGATTCTACCCCCGAGCTGGTCGCGCGTGCCGCGCCACGATCGAGGCGAGGGGCGAGACTTGTGGGGCTGCACCTCGCGGAGTCGCGTGGGATCGCGACGATCCTCAACCCGGAGCTACGACATGACCTTCCGTGTGACTCGTGTATTGGCCGCACTGGCTGGGGCGGCGACTCTTCTCGCCTGGAGTGCGCCGCTGGTTGCGCAGGACGCCGATCCCGCACCCAAGCGTGCCGAGGGCGACGGCCCATTCGACAAGCTGATCGTGCGCGGGGCGACGCTGATCGACGGGCAGGGCGGCCCGCCGCGCGGCCCGGTCGACATCGTGATCGAGAAGAACCGCATCACACAGGTGGTCGAGGTGGGATACCCCGGCCTCCCCATCGATGCGTCGCGGCGTCCCAAGGGGCCGGCGCGCGAGCTCGATGCGACGGGGATGTACGTCATGCCGGGGCTCATCGACCTGCACGTGCACACCTGCGGCAAGCCCAAGGCGCCGGACGCCGAGTACTGCTACAAGCTCTGGCTGGCGCACGGGATCACGACGGTGCGTGGCGTTCCGTTAGGCGGCTTCGAGTGGTCGGCGTCCGAGGCCAAGCGCTCGGCGAGCAACGAGATCACCGCGCCGCGCCTGGTGAACTACCAGCGCATCGGGACGGGGAAGGGGTGGACCGGTGGCCAGATCACGACGCCGGAGAAGGCGCGCGAGTGGGTCCGCTGGGCCAAGACGCAGGGCGTCGAGGGGCTCAAGCTCGGGGCGCACGAGCCGGAGATCATGGCGGCCGTGCTCGACGAGGCCAAGAAGCTCGGGATGGGCTCCACCGCGCACTTGCAGCAGACGGGCGTCCCGAACATGAACGCGATGCAGGCGGTGCGCCTCGGCCTCGGCGCCGTGACGCACTACTACGGCATCTTCGAATCGATGTACGAGGGGACGCAGATCCAGCCGTATCCGGCCGACTACAACTACTCGGATGAGCAGTGGCGCTTTGGCCAGGTGGCGCGCCAGTGGTCGCTGGTGAAGCCCAAGAGCGAGAAGTGGTGGGCCTTCCTCGACACGCTCAAGAAGTACGACGCGACGCTCGACCCGACGATGACGACGTACATGTCGGGGCGGAACCTCATGTACCGTCGCGGCGCGGAGTGGCACGAGAAGTACACGCTGCCGACGCTGTGGGACTTCTACACGCCCAACCGCGAGAACCACGGGGCGTACTTCTACGACTGGACCACGTGGGATGAAGTCGCCTGGCGCCGCTTCTACAACGTGTGGATGGAGTTCATCAACGACTACAAGAACATGGGCGGGCGCGTGACGCCGTCCACCGATGCAGGCTTCATCTACAACACGTACGGCTTCAGCTACATCGAAGAGTTGGAGAACTTCCAGGAAGCCGGCTTCCACCCGCTGGAGGTCATTCGTGGTGCGACGCTGCACGCCTCGCAGGAGCTGAACAAGGCGAGCGGGAAGCCGATCGAGATCGGCGTCGTGCGACCGGGGATGCTCGCCGACCTCGCGATCGTGGGCGAAAACCCGATCGCCAACTTCAAGGTGTTGTACGGGACGGGCCACCTCCGCCTCAACGACAAGACGGGGAAGATGGAGCGCGTTGGCGGCGTGAAATACACGATCAAGGATGGGATCGTCTTCGACGCGAAGAAACTCCTCGACGACGTGGCGAAGATGGTCGAGAAGCAGAAGAAGGAGCGCGGGATCTCGAAGTTGCCGGTCGTGTCGATGCCATAAGCGAGAAGACGAGAAGACGAGAAGACGAGAAGACGAGAAGACGAGAGGACGAGAGGACGAGAGGGCGGGATGCCTCTCGTCCTCTTCCCGCTTGGAGGGTTTGACCTAGTCGAACGGAGGGGAAGGGGAAGGAAGTGCCGCGTGCGAAGCGGGCGGGTGTGATGTGTGGCGGGCGCGAGCATGTGAGGCGCGTGCTTGCGTGAGGGGCAGGAGCGTGGCATCGTGGGCGCCGCTTCCGCGGGCGTGCGGTGCACTGGTCACACCGCACATGCGCCATGGCGCGGCGGCGGCCTCAATCCCCCCTCAGGAGGAGATGCCATGCAACGAGTTGCTCGTCTCGTGGTCCCTGTTGTGCCGGTGTTGCTGTTGGGTGCGTGTATGGACGCGCCGAACGCGGTCGTGGCGCCTAACGAAGCGGTGCTTTCCGCGGTGCCCGAGGCGCCGCTCATGGCGGTGCAGGCCGAGGCCGGCGCTCCCGTGCCCGGGCAATACATCGTCGTGATGAAGCCCGCGCGCGGGGCGCGAGCGGCGAGTGCCGCCGCCGCGGTCGGAGTGGCCAGCGGCAAGGTGAAGCGCACGTTTCACGCGGCGCTCGATGGTTTCTCCGCGTCGTTGAGCGACGCCGAGGCCGCGGCGCTGGCGCGTGACCCGAACGTGGCGCTCGTGGAGCGCGACCAGGTCTTCACCATCTCGACGACGCAGTCGCCCGCCACGTGGGGGCTCGACCGCATCGACCAGCGCGCGCGCCCGCTCTCGAACTCGTACACGTACACGCGCACCGGGGCGGGGGTTCGCGCGTACATCATCGACACGGGGATCCGCTTCTCGCACGGCGAATTTGGCGGGCGCGCGACCTCCGGCTTCGATGCGGTTGATGGCGGGGCCGCTGATGACTGCAACGGACACGGCACGCACGTCTCCGGCACGGTCGGTGGTGCGACGTACGGAGTCGCGAAGGGCGTGTCGCTGGTCGGGGTGCGCGTCCTCGACTGCGCGGGGAGCGGAACCACCTCCGGGGTGATTGCCGGCGTCGACTGGGTGACGGCAAACCACGTCAAGCCGGCGGTCGCCAACATGAGCCTTGGCGGCGGTGCCTCTGCGGCGCTCGACCAGGCGGTCGCGAACTCCATCGCGGCCGGCGTGACCTACGCGATCGCGGCGGGCAACTCCAACGCGCGCGCCTGCAACTACTCGCCGGCGCGCGTGGCGACGGCGATCACCGTTGGGGCCACGACCTCGACCGATGCGCGCGCCTCGTACTCCAACTGGGGGAGCTGCCTCGACCTCTTCGCCCCGGGGTCGAGCATCACCTCGTCGTGGTACACCAGCAACACGGCGACGAACACGATCAGCGGGACCTCGATGGCGACGCCGCACGTGGCAGGCGTGGCGGCGCTCTACCTGCAAGGGAACCCGGGCGCGACGCCGGCGACGGTGCGCAACGCGCTCGTGGCCAACGCCACGTCGGGCGTGGTGGGCAATGCGCGCACCGGGTCGCCCAACCTGCTGCTCTTCACCAACTACTGAGCCAGCGCGGCTGCCTGACGAGCGAACGCGCCGGCGAGGGAGTGACCCTCGCCGGCGCGTTCTGCATGCCTGCCCTGTTGCGCGTCGCCTCGGCGACGCCCGCGCTGCCTACTTGCGCAGCCTCTGCGCGTCGCGCCGCAGCTCCTCTCGGACATCGGGGTGCGCGATGGAGATCAGGGCATCCGCGCGCTCGCGCAGCGACAGCGCGTGAAGGTTCACCGCGCCGTACTCCGTCACCACCCAGTGCACGTGTCCGCGTGTGGTGACCACTCCCGCGCCGTGCGACAGCTCGGCGACGATGCGCGAGACCTTGCCACCCGCCGCGGTGGACGGGAGCGCGATGATGGGTTTGCCGCCGCGCGAGCGGGCGGCACCGCGCACGAAGTCCATCTGCCCGCCGATCCCGGAGTAGATGCGCGGACCGATGGAGTCGGCGCACACCTGCCCGGTGATGTCGACCTGGATGGCCGAGTTGATCGCCGTGACCTTCGGGTTGCGCGAGATGAGCGCGGTGTCGTTTGTCCGGTCACAGGGATGGAACTCGACCAGCGGGTTGTCGTGGACGAAGTCGTAGACCTTCTGGCTCCCGTTGACGAACGACGTCACGATGCGCCCGGGGTGCACCTGCTTGAAGCGGTTGGTGATGGCCCCGGAGTCGAACAGCTCGACGACGCGATCGGAGAACATCTCGGTGTGGATGCCGAGGTCCTTCTTGTCGTGGAGGCGGGCGAGGACGGCGTCGGGAATCGCGCCGATCCCCATCTGCAGCGTCGCCCGGTGCTCGACGAGTCCGGCCACGATCTCGCCGATGCGCGCTTCGACCTCGCTCTCCTGGCTGGGCGCGTGCCCGGGAAGCGCCCGATTGGAGTACATGAAGGCGTCGATGCGCTCGAACGGGATGGCGGTGTTGCCGTGCGTGCGCGGCATCTGCTCGTTGATCTCGGCGATGATGAATCGCGCCGAGTCAACGGCCGCGCGGGCGCAATCGACCGACGTCCCTAACGAGCAGTACCCGTGGACATCGGGCGGCGAGAGCTGCACGATCGCCACGTCGAGCGGGATGACGCCGTTGGTGAAGAGCGAGGGAATGTCGGAGAGGAAGACGGGGACGAAGTCGGCGCGCCCCTCGGCGACCGGTTCGCGCAACGACGGCCCGCAGAACAAGGCGACCGAGCGGATGCGCTCGGCGATCCCGGGGGCGGTCCACGGGGCCGCGCCCTCGGTGTGCATGTGATAGAGGCGCACGCCCTCCACGTCATCACGCTGGGACAGGGCGGCGAGGAGTGGCTGCGGCGTCGCGGCAGCGCCGTGGCAGAACACGCGCATCCCGCTCGTGATGAGCGAGACAGCATCAGCGGCGGAGACGCCGCGGGAAGTCCAATCGACAGGGGGCATGTGAATTGTCAGCAGGTCGCCGTAGTATAACATCCGGCAACCGCACGCCCGTCGGGAGGATGGATGGCAACCGTCAGTTGGTCACCACTTGTGATGGCGGCGATCGTTGGTGGCGCGATCGGCGCCGCGATCGCGTGGATCGTGGCGCGTGGCCGGGGGGCAGGCGAGGCGGCGCGCACGGCGGCCGAGGTGGCGCGGCTGACGGCGCTGCTGGAGGCCGAGCGCCGGCACGCGCAGGAGCGCGAGGCGCTGGTGCGACAGTCCGAGTCTCAGCTCAAGGACGCGTTCCGTTCCCTATCGTCGGATGCCTTACGAGAGAACGCCGAGGCCTTCCTGCAGGTGGCACGCGGGACGCTGGACGAGGCGCGCACCGCTTCTACGCTCGACCTCGAGGGGCGGCAGCGGGCCATCGCGGAGATGCTGACGCCGCTTCGCGACGCACTGGAGCGGGTGGATGGGAACCTGCGCCAGGTCGAAGTCGCGCGCGCGGGGGCGTACGAGTCACTCCTCACGCAGGTAGCGTCGCTGGCGGAGGTGCATCGCGAGCTGAGCGG
>JAXLXW010000017.1:0-85278 GCA_046327755.1 Gemmatimonadaceae bacterium | reverse complement strand
ACGGGTCGTACTACCTGAGCCGCCGGGAAGGGGCGCGGATCGCGGCCGTGGTCGGACGCTGGTTTACGCCACGCTGGATCGAGTTCACCGATCTCGATGGCGCCCTCGTGCGCCTGCGTCCGCGCAACGTGCAACTCGTCTTCGACTCGTCGCCGTCGATGCGGTACCGGGAGACGGCGCGAAGCTTCGCCCTGCAGCGCGAGGAGATGCGGAACGTCGAGCGCCTCGCCAATCAGTTCGACAACCAGATTCCAGAGGAGGATGGGTAAACGGGGAGCGCGTGCGACGTGTGTCGCGCGGTCGCGTGCGCTCCCCGTCACCCAGCATCATACATGGCCATGATCTTCGGCGAGCACGATGAATTGACTCTCCACCAGCTGGACGACGTTGCGTCGCGCGCCGTCCGCGTGGCGCTCATGGCCGACGGCCATCCGGGCTACGTCATGCCCATTGGCGGAGTCGCCGCCTACCGCCACCAGGTGTCCGTCGTCGGTGTCGGCTTCGACATCGCCTGCGGCAACGCCGCCATCCGCACCGACCTCGACGAGTCCATCCTCGGCGAAGGCGAGGAGCGCGCCCGCATCGTGAGCGCCATCGCCGACGAGATCGCCGACGTGCTCTCGTTCGGGGTCGGGCGGAAGAACCGCGCCGACGACGCGCCGACCGATCACCCGCTGTTCGAGGACGCGGCCTGGCGTGCCATCCCGGTCTCGCATCGCGACGACCTGCGCGTGAAGGCGCGCTCGCAGCTCGGGACGGTGGGATCGGGGAACCACTATGTGGACCTCTTCGCCGACGAGAGCGGGACGCTCTGGGTCGGTGTGCACTTCGGGAGCCGTGGCCTCGGTCACACCGTGGCGTCCAACTTCCTCGCGTTGGGACAGAACCTGCCGTGGGGAGCGCGCGCGCCGGAGGTCGAAGTGCTGCTCGACCTGTCGACGCCGTTAGGCGATGCCTACTGGTCGCTGATGTCGCTCGCCGGGACGTATGCCTACGCCGGGCGCGAGTGGGTGGCACGCAAGGTCGTGTCGCTGTTGGGGGCGCAGGAGGTCGAGCTCGTCCACAATCACCACAACTTCGCCTGGAAGGAGGTGCACGCCGGCGAGGAGTTGGTCGTGGTGCGCAAGGGGGCGACGCCGGCCTTCCCCGGGCAGCGGGGCTTCGTCGGCGGGTCGATGGGTGACAACGCCGTCATCGTGCAGGGGGCGCGCGAAGCACCGTCGCATGTCGAGATGGACCTGCGCGCCGAAGCGTTGTTCTCGACGGTGCACGGGGCGGGACGCGTGATGTCGCGCACGGCCGCAGCGGGGAAGGTGCACCGCAAGTCCGGCACGGTGCTCCGTGAAGGGGCCATCAGCCCCGCGATGATGCACGGCTGGCTCGACGAACGCGGCGTCGTGCTGCGCGGCGGGGGACTCGACGAGGCGCCGCAGGCATATCGTCGCCTCCCGCAAGTGCTGGCGGCGCAGCGCGGGACGGTGGAGGTGCTGCACACGTTGCGCCCGCTCATCGTGGTGATGGCTGGCGCAAATGAGTGGGATCCCTACAAGGACTGAGCGAACATGCCCACGATCTTCGGTCAGCACGAACCTGCGACGCTTCGGCAGCTGCACGCCGTGGCGTCGCACGCTGCGCGCACGGCACTCATGGCGGATGGGCACCCCGGCCTCACCTTTCCCATCGGAGCCGTGGCGGCGTATCGCGGCGAGGTGTCGGTGCTCGGCGTCGGGTTCGACGTCGGGTGCGGCACCCTCGCCGCACGCACCAACCTGCACGAATCGGTCTTCGGCGAGGGAGCACAGCGCACCAAGGCCATCAACAAGCTGGCGAGCGCGATCGCCGTGGAGTTCTCATTCGGCACCGCGGGCAGGAACTGGAGCGACGACGCCCCCACCGACCACCCCGTCTTCGACGATCCCGCATGGCTCGCCGTCCCCGCCTGGCATCGCGACCTGCTCCGGAACAAAGCGCGACGTCAGCTCGGGACGATCGGGTCGGGGAATCACTACGTCGACGTCCTCGCGGATGAGCAGGGGCGCCTCTGGGTTGCCGTCCACTTCGGCTCACGCGCCCTGGGGTACGAGACAACCCTCAACGTGCTGGCCCTTGCCCAGGGGATGCGCTGGGGAGATCGCGGTGGGTTGCGTGATGTGCGCCTCGACCTCCAATCACCGCTCGGCGACACCTACTGGACCCTCATGACGCTGGCCGGGCGATACGCCACCGCCGGGCGCGAGTGGGTCGCGCACAAGGTCGCCGCGATCCTCAGGGGTGACGTCGTCGAGACCGTCCACAATCATCACAACTTCGCCTGGAAGGAAGTGCACGACGACGAGGAACTCGTGGTCGTGCGCAAGGGCGCCTCTCCGGCCTTCCCGGGGCAACGTTCCTTCATCGGCGGCTCGATGGGCGATGACGCCGTCATCGTCCAGGGCGCCGTGCAACCACCAACCGATGCGGACGCGGACCTCCGGCGCGCGGCGCTCTTCTCCACGGTGCACGGCGCGGGACGTGTCGTCTCCCGTCGGCGAGCGCTGGGGCGCGCTCCTCGCTCACCGCTTCGCTCCCGCTCAGGCGGTGCCATCACCTACCAGATGATGCATGCCTGGGTCGCGGAACGTTGTGTCGCGCTTCGCGGTGGTGACGTGGACGAGGCGCCACAGGCGTACCGTCGTCTCCCGCACGTTCTCGCCGCCCAGCGCGGGACGATCGAAGTGCTTCACACGTTGCGTCCCCTGATCGTCGCGATGGCCGAACCGGACAAGTGACGGCCTCACGCCGGGGCGACTTCCCCCGTCTGCAACCGCCACAACGCCGCGTAGATGCCGTCGCGCGCCACCAGCGACTCGTGCGTCCCCGATTCGACAATCGCCCCCTCGTCGAAGACGTGGATCGCATCCGCATGTCGCACGGTCGATAGCCGATGCGCCACCACGATCGTCGTCAGTGCGTGCGCCGCGGTGACCCGCGCCAGCGAGTGCTGGATCGCCGCCTCGGTCTCGTTGTCTACCGCCGACGTCGCCTCGTCGAGCACCAGGATCGACGGCTCGCGGTAGAAGGCGCGCGCCAGTGCGATGCGCTGCCGCTGGCCGCCGGAAAGCTGCGTCCCCCGTTCCCCCACCAGCGCGTCGTAGCCGTTAGGCAATGCCGCCACGAAGTCGTGGATCTCCGCCGACTGCGCCGCCCGCTGCACGCGCACGCGATCCACGGACGTCGCCCCATACGCGATG
The DNA here is from genome assembly GCA_046327755.1 of Gemmatimonadaceae bacterium. GTDB lineage: Bacteria > Gemmatimonadota > Gemmatimonadetes > Gemmatimonadales > Gemmatimonadaceae > SCN-70-22. The sequence goes on along the minus strand of JAXLXW010000017.1, from coordinate 82,048 downwards.
TTCTCGGCGATCGACCCATCAGTGAGGAAGGGATCCTGCGCCACGTAGCCAATCAGCTTCCGCAATGAGGACGGATCGTACGTGCCGATGTCGACGCCATCGATGAGGATGCGTCCGCCGTCGACATCCAGGTAGCGCATCAGGAGCTTGAGCAACGTGCTTTTCCCGCTCCCGGTCGCCCCCACCAGCGCCACCGTCGCTCCCGCCGCCACATCGAGCGTGATCCCGCGCAGCGCCGGACGTCCATCGTAGGCGAAGCGCACGTCCTCGAAGCGCAGCGCCCGCGGGGCGCGCACCGCCGCCGGCACCGCCGCCGTTGCACGTGGCGGGAGCGGGGTGTCGAGGAGATCCATGATCCGGTTCACCGACGCCATCGCCCGGTTGTACAGGTCGGTCATGTCGGCCAGGCGCGTCAGCGGCCAGAGCAACCGCTGGGTGAGGTACACGAGCGCCGAGTAGCTCCCCACGCCGATCTCCCCGCGCAGCGCCATCAGCCCGCCGTACAGCAGCGTGGCGATGAAGCCGCACAGGATCGCCATGCGGATCACGGGGGTGATCGCCGCCGAGACGCGAATGGCCTCGGCGTTGCGTTGGCGATAGGCATCGCTCGCCCGCTCCAGGTGCGCCGCCTCGAACGACTCGGCGGTGTACGCCTGGATAGTCGCCATCCCGAACAGGTTGTTGCTGAGCCGCGCCGAGAGCGTCGCCGCCGACTCGCGCACCGCCGCATAACGAGGGGCCAGGCGCTTCTGGAACCAGAAGGCGCCGAAGAGGATGAGCGGGATGGGGAGGAGCGCCAGCGCCGCGAGGCTCGCCGTGACCGCAAAGAAGACCGCCCCCACCATCAGCGACGAGCAGAAGACCTGGATCAGGTCGTTGGCGCCGGTGTTGAGGAAGCGCTCGACCTGGTTGACGTCCTCATTGAGGAGCGCCATCAGGCGTCCGCTCCGCTGCCGCTCGATGAAGCCGGGGGGGAGCGCCTGGATGTGCGTGTACGCCGCCTGCCGCAGGTCGTGCTGGAGATCCTGCGCCAGCCCGCGCCACTTGATGGCGTAGAGGTACTCGAAGGTCGACTCCAGCACCCAGACCAGCGCCGTGATCGCGACGAGAACAGTGAGCTGCGTCGTCGGCTCGGCGATGCCGGAGCGGGCGAGGAACGAGTCCTTCTTGTTGACGACGACGTCCACCGCCACGCCGATGAGCAACTCGGGGAGGACGTCGAAGAACTTGTTGAGGACCGAGAAGCACGCCGCGAGGATCGCGTTGCGGCGGTACGGACCGGCAAAGGCGAAGAGGCGCCGCAGCGGGTGCGACGCCGGGGACGCCGGAGGGGTCAGCGGCATCCTCCAAGATACTCATGCGGGTGGGGGGCGCTGGAACCGGCGTGCCGCACCGAACGCTCACCGGGTGATGCCACCGCGCCTGATCGCGTGCGACGAGCCCTCCAGTGAGGTGCTCGACCACCTCACCCCCGAACGCCCCGTCAGGATCGACGGCACGTTCGTTCATCGCTATCGCGACGCGGACGGCCGCGTGCGTTTCGAGCGCGTCACCTCAGGGTGGGGGCTCCCCCGCTGGTTCGCCGTCGAGGAATAGGTGCGTCAGAACGCCTCCAGTGGCATCGCCAGCACCCCCTCACCCCCCGCCGTGATCGCCTGGTACAGCGACGCCGTGCGCGGGAGCATCCGCTCGAAGTAGAAACGCGCCACCGCCAGCTTGGCCTCGTAGTGCGCTGGCGCGAAGCTCCCGCCGCTCGCCAGCTTCTCGCTCGCCACCCGCGCCGTGCGCAGCCACTGGTGCCCTAACGCCACGTAGCCGAACAGGTGCAGGTACTCGCTCGCCGCCGCCCCTGCTTCGTCGGCGTTGGTGGCCGCGCGCTGGGCGATGAACTCGGTCGCCTTCTGCAGCGCCCCCGCCGCCTTGGCCAGCGCCGCCACGTGCGGCGCGAGCGCCGGGACCTTCCCCGACGCCTCGAGCTCGGCGGCGACGATCGTCGCGTAGCGCTGCAGGAGCCGCCCCTTCCCCTCGGGGAGCTTGCGCCCCACCAGGTCGAGCGCCTGCACGTGATTGGTCCCCTCGTAGATCATCCCGATGCGCGCGTCGCGCACGAACTGCTCCATCCCCCACTCGCGGATGTAGCCGTGCCCGCCGTACAGCTGCAACCCGATGTTCGTGGTGTCGAACGCCAAGTCCGTGAAGAACGCCTTGATGATCGGCGTCAGCAGCGCCACGAGGTCGGTCGCTTCGGCACGCTTCGCCTCGTCGGGGTCGCGCGCTTCCTGGTCGATCAGCATCCCGGTCCACGCCGACAGCGCGCGCGCCCCTTCAATGAAGGCGCGCATCTGCAGCAGCGAGCGCCGCGTCTCGGCGTGCACGATGATCGGGTCGGCCGGCCCCTCGGGGTTCTTCGCCCCGGTGAGCGAGCGCCCCTGCAGCCGGTCGCGCGTGTAGGCCACGGCGTTGCCGTACGAGTTCCCCGCCAGCCCCAACCCCTGGATGCCGACGCCGAGGCGCGCCGAGTTCATCATCGTGAACATCGCGCGCATCCCCTTGCCTTCCTCGCCCACGAGGTAGCCCACCGCTCCGTCGAAGTTGAGGACGCACGTCGCCGACCCCTTGATCCCCATCTTGTGCTCGATGGAGCCGCAGGTGACGGCATTGCGCGCGCCTAACGACCCGTCGGCGTTGGGGATGAACTTGGGGACGAGGAACATCGAGATCCCCTTGGTCCCCGCCGCCGCCCCGGGGAGCTTGGCCAGGACGAGGTGGACGATGTTCTCGGTGAGGTCGTGCTCTCCCGCCGTGATGAAGATCTTCTGCCCCGTCACCCGATAGGTACCGTCGTCCAGCTGCTGTGCCTTGGTGCGGATCATCCCGAGGTCGGTCCCCGCGTGCGCCTCCGTCAGGCACATCGTCCCGCACCACTCGCCACTCGTCAGGCGCGGGAGGTAGGAGTGCCGCAGCTCCTCGCTGCCGTGCGTGTGAATCGCCTCGTAGGCCCCCTGCGTCAGCCCCGGGTACATCGCGATCGAGAGGTTGCTGCCGACCACCATCTCGTCGACCACGTAGCGCAGCGTCAGGGGGAGCCCCTGCCCGCCGTGTTCAGGATCGGCAGCCAGGCCAATCCACCCGCCGTCGGCGTACTGCTTGTACGCCTCCTTGAACCCCTTCGGCGTCCGCACCACGCCGTTCTCCCAGGTGCAACCTTCGGCGTCCCCTGAGGCGTTGATCGGCGACAGGACGCCTTCGCAGAACTTCCCCGCTTCCTCGACCACCGAGAGCAGGAGGTCGGGGGTGACGTCGGCGTACTCCTTGTAGGCAAGAATCGATGCGACATCGTAGAGTTCGGTGAGGATGAACCGGATGTCGTCGACTGGAGCGCGATACGAGGGCATGAGCGCAACCTGGAATCGGATGGAGGGCTTGATCCAAGATACTGCGGGCCGGAGGAGGGTGCTGGTGACGGCGCTCCTGACGGCGATCCTGCCGGCGCTCACCCCCCTCGCCGGGTGCGTGCAGTCGCCCGTCCCGCCCATCGGGGGGACGCCCACGGAGCAGTTGGGGCGCCTCGAGACGCAGTACGCCGACACGCGCGACCTCTACTTCCAGATCTACGTCACCGACGCACGCGGGACCGGGAAGAACGAACGCGGCGTCTCGCTCGCCGAGATGCGGCGCGCCCACCAGGCGCTCCGCGAACGCCTGACCGAGTCGCTTCAGGCGCTCGACGCCGACGACTTCCGCGGCGAAGACCGGCAGGCCATCCGCACCATGCTGCGCCACCTGGCCGCGTCGGCCGCCATCGAGCACGCCCCCTCCTCGCCACCGGCCACCGGCGCGGGGAGCAGCCCGGCGCCATGCGACGAGTCGCCTGCACGGCTGGCCTCCGGCGACTCGGCCTACTTCCGACTGTCGCAGCGCATCTATACCTGCTACGGCGCCGCGGCCCGCCGCGTGGTGACCGCGACCGACACCGCCGATCGCCTCACCGTCCTCGGCCGACTCGGGACCGAGCCGTCGCCCGAGAAGCGCCGCGCCCTCTTCCTCTCGCTCGCCCCGATGTGGAAGACGATGGCGGGCGACGGGACGCGAACGTCGCCCTATCGCACCCTCCTCCCGCTCAGCGCCGCCATGTGGCGACGCGATGGGTCTCCCATCGATGAGTCGGCACGGTCGCTGGGGATGGAACCGGCCCGCGTCGAGTCGACGCTCGTGCGCGTACTGCGCGCGTGGCGCGACCACACGCCGTCGCAGCGCGTGGAACCGTGGGACTGGTATTACGACAACGGCGCGGCCTCGCGCATTCTCTCGCCGGCGATCCCCAGGTCCGCGCTCCGCGACATCAACGACGCCTTCTACCGCGACCAGGGGGCCGACCCCTCGATCCTCAACATCCATTACGACATCGAGGCGCGCGACGGAAAGACGCCGGTCGCCTTCACGCAGTTTGGCAAGGCGGCGCGCCTGCGGCGCGGTCGCTACGGCGAGAGTGAAGCCTGGGTGTTCGCCACCTATCGCACCGGGGGCTTCGACAACCTCGTCGAGCTCCTGCACGAGTCCGGGCATGCCGTCCATGTGAGCGGCGTGGCCGCGCGCCCCGCCTTCGCCGACTGGCCCGACTCCGACCCTGTCACCGAGGCACTGGGCGACCTGCTCGCGCTCGACGCCTATGAGACAAGGTGGCAGCAGCGCTATTTGCATCTGACGGCACCGGTCGCGGCTTCATTGCGCGCCAAGTACTCCGCCATCGCCCTCGACGTTGCCTGGGCGCTACTCGAGCTGCGCCTGCACGCCGACCCCGCGCGCGACCCCAACGCCGAGTGGGCGGCCATTACCAGCGAGTACCTCCACATCGTCCCGCACCCCGAGTGGGGGTGGTGGGCGATGCGCGGCCAGCTTGTCGACTCGCCGGGCTACATGATGAACTACGCGCTGGGGGCGCTGGTCACGGCGCAGCTGCGCGAGCGCATTCGCGATGTGCGCGGCCCGTTCTCCACGCCGGACAAGAAGCGCTACGACTGGCTCTCCGACCACATCTATCGCTTCGGGCTGTCGCGTCCGGCGCGCGAGGTGCTGGAGGACGTGATGGGGAAACCGTTAGGTGTGGACGCGCTGGTCAACGACATGCGGCGCCTCGCCACCCCGGGGTGACACGGGTCGCTCAGGGTTGGCCCAGGCGCGCCTTCACGTCCTTGGTGATGCGCGCCTCCAGCAACCCCGACGACCCGCACATCGCCGGCTCGGTCGAGACGCCGCTCATGTCCTGAGCCTCCGCCACGATCCCCGTCCCCACGCGCGACTTTCCGTCGCCGGCCGGCTGCACGAACGTCACCATCGCCACCTGCACCCGCCACTGGTCGGCGTTCGCCCCGGTGAGCCCCTGCCCGCAGTTGAAGTAGGTCGAGAGGCGCTCGCCACCCAACTGGTAGCTCAAGCGCACGCGAAGCGTCCCGATCTGCCCGTTGGCCGAATCGGCCCACTCGCGCGGGAGCTTGAGGGCGGCATACGTCGCCCGCACCGCGGCGAAGACTTGTGCGCTTGGCGCATGGACGGTGTCGCGCGCGTAGACCAGCGTGTCGAGGAAGACCTCGACCGGATACGCGCGGAACTTGACGCGCGGGCGCTGCGGTTGTGCCTGTGCTCCACGCGGGAGCGCGGCGGCGAGCGCGATGGCGACGAGCGACCCTGCGAGGAGACGTGCGCCGAGTCGTCGCGCGCCCAGCGCGCGATCCAACCACGTGAGACGTGCGATGGTCATCCTAGAAGCTCCCCCCCAGCAGCACAGCGTTGGCGAAGATGGGCAACAGCCCGCGATAGAGGTCTCGGTAGACCGGGTCGTGCGCGAAGGCGATCACCCGCCCGCGCCCCGCGCGCTCCGTCCACAAATACGGCGAAAGCGCGAGCCGGGCCGGCATTTCGGGCCAGAAGTACCCCGAGAGGCGCACCCGGTTCTCGGGGGCGAAGCGGATCACCGCTTCGCCCGCGCTCAGGTCCTTGGGGACGGTGAGGATGCGGTCGGAGTTGGCGAAGACCGGGATCTCTCCCGCTTCCACGCCGGCCATGAGCGGCGACAGGGTGTCGAACGTCGCGCGCGCCAGCACCCCCGGCAGCCCTGCCGGCAACGGCGCCCCGCCTGACGAGTCGGCGCGCGTGGAGTCGCGCTTCACCCGCGTGCGCACCAGCCCCACACGCTCCTGCGCCAGCCACGCCGTTGCCCCGTCGAGCGTGATGAGCACGCCGCCGCCGCGCACCCATTCCGCCAGCCGCGCACGCCCCGCATCGCCCAGCGCGCGATCGAACGCCGCCCCCTGCACCGAGGGGATCACGATCACCGTGAAGCGGTCGATGTCACCGCCGGCGAGGAAGGCGGCATCGACGAGCGTGGTGGGATAGCCGATGCGCTGGTCCAGCGCGTACCATGCGAAGCCGAAGGCGTTCCCCTGGATGGGTGCCGAGCCGACGAGCGCCACCCGCGGCGCCAGCACCGGCACGACCGAGTTGGAGCCCAGGTCGGTCCCTTCGTCCACACCGGCCGATGCAATCGGGAAGACGCGCGCCCCCGCCTCCGTGGCGCGCGCCGCCACCACGTCGTGCACGTCGTCGCGATTCACCGCCACGCGCACCACGAAGGCGCCGTGCGCAAACCGCGCCCCGCCGGATACGAACGGCTTGGGGGCGTACCAGACGCGCACCGAGTCGCGCAGCAACGTGGCCAGCAGCCGCACGCTCGCCTCGCTCCCCGGCTCGAAGGCATAGCCGTAGCGCGGGCGCGCCACCCCCGGCATCGCGTCGCGCGCCAGGTCGGTCACCGGTGTTGCGCCTGGCGGAACGCTGCGCACCCACCACGCGCGCACGCGGTACGCCATCGGCATCGACCAGGCCGTGATGTCATAGAAGCGGTTGCGCTGTCCCGTGCGCCGGAGCTCGAGCTCGAACTTCACGAACGCCGAGTCGAGCTCCGCGTCCGGCTCCAGCAGCGCCTTGGCCAGGTGCCCCTGCGGCTGCGAAAAGTCGACCACGTAACTCCCTCCCTTCACCCGCGCCGGCCCGCTGGCCAGCGCGACGTACGGCGTCCCGTCGGCGATGGTGACGTCACTCGTCAGGCGTGACACCTCGACCCCGTTGTCGCGCAGCTTGGCGACGAGCGAGTCGGCGCGCCCCTGTGCATCGCGCTCGAACACCACCGCGCGCATGGGCCCGCGCGCGTGCTTCGCGATCGCCTCGGCGCGCGACGTGGCGTAGTCGCGCACCAGCTCCGCGCGCCGGCGCGCCGACGTGCGCACCGTGGCCCACTCGGCCGTGTAGTGCTCCCACGCCGCCTGGCGCAGCGTGCGCAGCATGCCGTCGTTGCGCCTGACGGCACCGCCTGACGAGGAGGCCGACTCGAAGAGCATCCCCACGCTTCCCGTCAGCATCGGCCACCCCTCGCCGTAGCCGGGATAGAACGAGTCGTACCCCTCGCGCCGGAAGTACGACCACCCGTGCTGGTCGAACGCCGCCCCGTGCGCCGCGGCGAAGATGTCGAACCACTTGGGGAGGTGCGCCGGGTTGTTCTTGTTGTCCGGCTCGCGCGGCGGGGCGAAGTAGAACGAGGCGCTCGACCCCTGCTCGTGCAGGTCGACCGTCACGTGCGGCCACCACTGCATGAAGGTCCTCACGCGCCCGCGCGATTCGGGGTGCGACTGGATGAACCAGTCGCGATTGAGGTCGAAGTAGTAGTGCGACGTGCGCGGCCCCGGCCACGAGCCGGCGTTGTTCAGCGCCCCCGGCTCGCTCGGCACCCCCTGCGCACTCCACGTGCGCTCCACGTCGTGCGTGTGGCGCTCGCGCCCGTCCGGGTTCTCGTTGGGATCGATGAGCACCACCGCGCTATCGAGCGCCACCCGCGTCTCGGCGTCCGTCCCCGCCGCCAGCTGGTAGAGCAAGCCCAACCCCGCCTCCACCCCCGACGCCTCGCCCCCGTGCACGGAGTGCTCGAGCCAGACGATGGCAGGGAGGCGCCTAACGGCGGCATCGACCTCGCCCGGCGCCGCCCCGCGCGGATCGGCCACGCGGCGCGCGTCGCGCTGGATCTCCGCCAGGCGCGCGTGATTGGCCTCGCTCGTGACGGTGAGGATGAGCATCTCCCGCCCCTCGAACGTCCGCCCCACCGTGTCGACCTTCACCCGCCTGGAACTCGCCGCGATCCGCTCGATGTAGCGGTTGATGAGGCGCTGCGGCGTGAAGCGCGCGCCGAGTTCGTAGCCGAGGATGGCCCGCGGCGTGGGAACGGCGGGGTCGTATCGCCCGCCCGAGTCGGCGAAGGCGTGCTGGGCGCCAAGCGGGCGCACCGCGGCGAGCGACGCCACCACCCCGGCGAGCAGGAGGAGGCGCGGGGCGCTGCGAGGAGAAGCGGGGGACACGTGCACGTGATGCCTCACGCAGTTCATCGGAGGATGGAGCGGGATGTGGCGCGGCATGCGGAGCGGCATGCGGGGCGAGCCGCGGGCGAATGTACCAGCGGCCGGACGGCGCGCACCATGCGCACCTGTCGCATCGTCGTCAGGGGAACGCGGCACCGTACGAAGCGTTGAACCGGGAGCGCTGCCACGGTGCGCAACGCACCGAAGGGTGCGGCGACGGCGAGCGCCGCGCTGGAGAGGGGCGCGACCGTGCGATAGGTTCCGTCCCGTCGCATCCCGGCGCCGACCGTCGCCTACTCCTGCTCCCCCGATTTCCCGCTCATGTACACACTCACGCTCGCATCACACAACATCGTTAGGTGGCTCGTCCTCGGGACCGGGCTGTGGGCCGTGGTGCGCTGCTGGATGGGATGGCGCTCGCGCGCGGTCTGGAGCGAGAAGGACGCCGGAGCGGTGAAGCTCTTCGTGAACGCGCTCACGCTGCAGTTCGTCCTCGGCGTCGTCGTCTACGCCGTGAGCCCCCTCATTCGCGCCGGGCTGGCCGACATGGCGACGGCGATGAAGACCGCGTCGGTGCGGTACTTCGTGGTGGAGCACGTGGCCGTCATGCTCGTCGCCATCGCCCTGGGGCACATCGGCGCCGCGAAGGTCCGGAAGGCCGAGAGCGACTCCGCCCGCTTCCAGACCGCGACCATCTGGCTGGGACTCGCCCTGGCGGCCGCCGCGGGTTTCGTCCCGTGGGATCGACCCATCCTGCCGTCGTTCTAGGAACGACGGAGAGGACGAGAGGACGAGAGGACGAGAAGAGCAGAGCGGGTTCAAGGGGCGGGGAGCGCTTGACGCCACCCGCCCTCTCTCGTCAGTATTACCCTCAACATTTCAGGGTACTCCCTCGTCTTCCCGTCTTCTCGTCCCCAAGTCTTCTCCGAACAGAATGAGGCTCGACCTGCTCCAGGGGACGCTCGACGTCCTCATCCTGAAGTCGCTGACGTGGGGGCCCCGCCACGGCTATGCCGTCGCCCACTGGCTGCGCCAGACCACCGGCGACGCCCTCAACGTCGAGGACGGGGCGCTCTATACGGCGCTCCATCGCATGGAGCATCGCGGGCTCCTCGCCTCGGAGTGGGGGGTGAACGATGAGAACCGGCGCGTGAAGCTCTACTCGCTCACTACCGCCGGGCGCGAGGAACTCCAGCAGCGCACCGCCCGCTGGTCGCGCTATGTAGACGCCGTCCAGGCCGTACTAAGCGCCAGCTGAGAGCCAGTCGCAACGCATCATTGCCGTAAGGAGCCCGCATGTCCCCCTCCGATCGACTGCGCCGCTGGATCAGACTCCCCGCTCGACGCGCGACCATCCGCGCGGATGTCGACGCCGAGATCTCACATCACCTGGAAGCCACCGAACGCGAGCTCCTCGCCCGCGGGATGTCGCCCGCCGACGCCCGGCGCGAAGCACGCGCGCGCTTCGGCGACGTGGACGAGGTGCGTGAAACGCTCGGGAATCTCGATCGGCACGGGGAACGTCGCCGCTCGCTTGGCGACTTCTGGCGCGGATGGGGGCAGGACCTCGCGCGCAGCGTGCGCTCGCTCCGCCGCGAGCCGGGATTCGCCGCCGTGGTCGCAGTCACGCTCGCTCTCGGGCTCGGCGGAAACGCAACGATGTTTCGCGTCCTCGATCGCGTCCTGCTGCGTCCGGCGCCGCACGTGCGCGACGACGGGTCGCTCTCCCTCCTCTACTTCCAGCGCGAATCACCCGAGTTCGGGCGCGTCACGTCCACCAGCCAGAGCTACCCCGTCTTCGCCGAGCTGCGCCGGCGGATGGCGCCGGGGACCGAGCTCGCGGGCTGGTGGACCTCCTCCGCTACCTCGGGGCGCGGCGTCGATGCGCGCAGTCTCGAGGTGAACTACGTCACCCCGAACTTCTTCGAGGTGCTCGGCGTCCGCCCGTGGCAGGGGCGCGTCTTTGGAGCGGGGGACTGGAAGGGAGAGGGGGAGCCCAGCGTCGTCCTCACACACGCGTTCGCGACGTCGCGCTTCGGTTCCGATGCGGCCGCCATCGGGAAGACGCTCGACCTCAACGGCGCCACCTTCACCGTCATCGGCGTCGCCCCGCCGGGGTTCATCGGCCCGATCCTCCGCCAGGTGGACCTCTTCGCCACCATGCAGTCCGGGGTGCAGCGGCAGGTCGGTGCCAACTGGGAGACCAATGCCAACATGCGCTGGCTCCAGATGGTGGCGCGCCGCCCCGCGGGCGTCTCGGCTGAACAGACCGGCGCGGTCGCCACGTCGGTCGTGCGCGAGCTCGGGCGCACGCTCGACAAATCGGATTCCGCCGCGACCGTCATCGCGGGATCGATCATCCCGGCCAAGAGGCCGAACGGAAGTAGCAGCGTACAAGTCGCTGTCTGGCTCTCAGGTGTCACGTTGCTGGTCCTCCTGGTCGCCTGCGCCAACGTGGCGAACCTGATGCTCGCCAGGACCGTTCGCCGCCGCCGAGAGCTCGCGGTGCACCTCGCCTTGGGGATCTCGCGGGGGCGAATCACCCGCACGCTCCTGACGGAATCACTCCTCCTCGGCGCGCTCGCGGGCGTACTCGCCCTCGTCTTCTCCACGTGGGGGGACGGCATTCTTCGCACGACCCTCCTGCAGGACATGCCGTGGGAGGGCGGCGCGATCGATCCGCGGTCCGCGGCCTTCGTCGCCCTCCTGGCGGTCGTCGCCGCGACATTGGCTGGCGCAGTCCCCGCTTTTGTGGCGACGCACATCCCACTCCTCGAGTCGCTCAAGGCTGGGGTGCGCGAGGGGGGCGGGCGGCGCGGCGCGCTCCGCCGCGGGTTGGTCGTGGTGCAGGGGACGCTCTCCGTCATGCTGCTGGTAGGGGCGGGGCTCTTCGTCCGTTCCTTCGACCGCGCGTCGTCGATCGACCTTGGCTACCACCCAGAGAACGTCTTCATCGCCACCCCCGACCTCTCGAGCAGCGCGCGCACGCCGGAGGAGTTCGAGGCGCGATATCGGGCGATCCAGCAGGCGGTCCGCGCCGTACCCGGCGTGGTGAGTGTCGCCCAAAGCGTGACGACGCCGTTCGAGTCGCAGTGGGGGAAGCCCGTGCTGCTCGGCGCCGACACCCTCCCCCCGGTAAAGGGGGGCGGGCCCTACGTGAACGGGGTCGATGTCGACTACTTCGCGGCGATGGGAACACCGCTCCGCCGAGGACGCCTCTTCACCGATGCCGACAGAAAGGGCTCGGCTTCCGTGGTGATCGTGAACGAGCGCATGGCCTCGATCGTCTGGCCTGGCAGGGACGCGATCGGCCAGTGCGTTGGAATCGGCGGGTCGGATGGTTGTGCAACGGTCGTCGGCGTCGTCGGCGACCAGCGCATCGAGAACCTCACCGGCGACGCACCGCCGCACTTCTACCAGCCGCTCGGGCAGTGGAGCCCCGACATGCGCACCCTCGTGGTGCGAGTCAATGAAGTAGGCGGGGCCGACGCCAACGCCATCCGCCGCGCCATCGTGAGCTTGGAGCCCGGACTCCCCTTCGTGCGCGTGCGCCCGTTTTCGGCCATCGTGGGTGAGCAGCTGCAGCCGTGGCGCCTCGGGGCGACCCTCTTCGCTCTTTTCGGCGTCCTCGGGTTGATCGTCGCGGCGCTCGGCCTGTACAGCGTCATCGCCCACGACGTCGCCCAGCGCGGCCACGAGATCGGCGTCCGCATGGCGCTCGGCGCCCGCCGCACCGACGTCGCGCGCCTGGTCGTCGGGCGCGGCATCCGTCAGGCGTTGCTGGGCATCGCGCTGGGGCTCGTCCTCGCCGCCGTGGTCAGCCGCCGCTTTGCCGATCTCCTCTTTCAGACCTCGCCGTCGGATCCGGTGATCTATGGAGGGGTCATGGTGCTCCTCCTGGTGGTCGCCCTTGCTGCCACCCTGCTTCCGGCGCGCCGGGCGTCGCGAGTGGAGCCGGTGGCGGCGTTGCGGGAGGAGTAGAAGCGGTCGGGGTCAGAGCGGGGGTCAGAGCGGGGTCAGGTTTGGGGTCAGGTTTGGGGTCAGGTTCGGAACCTGACCCCAGCCCTCCCAACCCCAGCCCTTCTGCCCATCCTCTGCGCTTCGGAACCCGCCCCCCCGGGCCGCTACTTTCCTTGGTATGCGCGCCATCGTCATCGTCGCCCGGCTCTTTCCGTTCTTCGTCTCGGTCCTCCGGGACGTGCGGCGGTGGATCTGGTGGGGGGCGCCGGCGGCGCGTGATGCGGCGTTCCATGAGCGGCGCGCGCGCCGGCTCCTCGAGACGATCACCGCGCTCGGCCCCACCTTCGTGAAGATGGCGCAGATCTTCGCCTCGCGGGCCGACCTGGTTCCCGAGCCCTACGTCTCGCGCCTGACATCGCTGCAGGATCGCGTGAAGCCGGTCCCGACGCCGGCGATCCGCGCCGAGGTGGAGCGGGCGTTCGGCCGGCGCATCCCGGAACTGTTCGAGCGTTTCGACGACGTCCCCATCGCCGCCGCTTCGTTAGGCCAGGTGCACCGCGCGCGCTACCAGGGTGAGGAGATCGTCGTGAAGGTCCTGCGCCCCGGCGTCGAGCAGCTCGTGGCCAAGGATCTCAGCGTCGCTGTGCCGCTCACGCGCTGGCTTGCGCGACGCTTCCCGAACCCGCACATGCGCAACGCGCGCACGGTGATCGAGGAGTACTCGTCCAAGGTCGCCGAGGAGATGGACTTCATCCTCGAGGCCTCGTACGCACGTCGTGTGCGCGACAACTTCGCGGGGCATCGCAAGGTGGCGGTTCCACGCGTGATCGAGTCGCTCGTCACACGACGCGTCCTCGGGCTCGAGTACATGGAGGGGGTGCGCATCGACCGCGTCGAGGCGCGGCCGGGAGACGAGGCGCACGATCCGCGCGGTGTGGTGAGCACCGTGATGGAGCTCTACCTGCAGATGATGCTCATCGACGGGCTCTTTCACGCCGATCCGCATCCCGGCAACCTGCTCTTTTCACCTGACGGGAAGGTCGTCCTCCTCGATTTCGGGATGGTCGTCGACGTTCCGCGCGAGCTGCGCTGGCACCTCGTGACGACCGTCTTCGCCGCGATTCGCCGCGACACGGACGGCGTCATTGCCGGCTTCGAGCGCATGGGCTTCGTGGAGCCGGGGGCGGACATGACGAAGATCCGCGAGCTGGCCGATGCGCTGATGAAGCTCGCCTATGAGAAGACGACAACGCAGGAGCGTATCGAGCTCCTGGCCGACCAGGTGATGGCGGTGATCTACGACTTCCCCATCCGCCTGCCGAGCGAGATGGTCTACTTCGCGCGCACCGCAGCGCTCATCGAGGGGTTGGGGACGCGCTACGACGCGCGCTTCAACGCCATCATGTTCGCCTCACCCATCGCGATCCGGATGCGTGCGCGCATCATGGCGTCGCTTTCGGACGGGAGCGGGCAGAGCCCGGTCGACATGGCGACGGTGGTGGGGGCCGCGTTAGGCCACGTGGCGGGGCTGGCGGTGAAGGCGGGGCGGGAGCTGCTCGCGCGCTTCTTCGCTCCGCCGGCGAGTGAGGCGCCGGCGAGCGCGGCGAGCGCGGCGAGCGCGGCCGCGGTGGTGTCGCCCGATGTGGTGCCGATCGAGGTGCGGCGGCTGGCGCCGCCGCACCGGAACCCGGCATCTCCGTCAGTCGCAACTCCTGCTGCGCAGGAGCGCACGCTCGCGGCGGGCGACTGACGTGCACCGGCAACTGCAGGAGGAGCAGGTGCAACGCACCGGCCTCGTGGCAGTCGTCGTCTCCCTGCTCCTCGTGAGTGCGGCGTGCGCCGGTGCGACGGAGCAGCGCCCGCCGTACACGGAGCGTGACAGCGCCGCGGTTCGCGTCGTGACCAACGCGATGCGCCGCTTTCGGTTGCGGACGTCGGAGGCCGTGGCGACTCCCTTCTCGGCGGCGTGCTCGCGTTCGGGGCACATCGTCACGACGGGATGGGAGGCACCGCCCACCGATGCGACGCCGGGCCGACCGTACCGTCCGCTCGTCACGGTCGACCTGTCGCGCGCGGGAGCTCGCGCAGCAGGAGTTGCCGTCACGCCTCCACGCGCACTTCAACCTCCTCGTCGACGCGCGGGATCACGTGTGGGTCCGGGAGCATCCGCGTGCCGGCGACCCCAATCCGCCGTGGAACATCGTGCGCCCCGACGGTGTGTGGCTGGGGCACGGGTGATGCCGTCAGCTGCACATCCTCTTGAGATCGGTGAGGACGATGTGCTCGCCCTGCCAACCTCGCGCGACGGCACGGACGAGATCGTGCGCTTCCAGTTGCAACGGTGAGCAGATGCCCGCGACCACGACGGACCGCCGAGACCCATGATGGACGACAACGCTGCCGAGCGCGCACGTCCGACCGCTGTCGCATTTCCCGGCGCTCCCGTGATGGCGCGCGGCCTGATGTTCGGCATCATCCTCATGATCCTCGCCGAATCGGTCGCGGTGCACGCGCTCGTCTACTCGCGGTGGCCGATGGCGTCGGTCGCCCTGCTGGTCCTCAACATCTACACGGTGTGGTGGATCTGGCGCGAGGGGAACGCGGCGTCGCACACCACGCTCGTCGCCGACCGCCTGGAGGTGCGCCACGGGCGCTCGACGCGTGCCGACATCCCACTGGGTAGCGTGCACGACGTTCGCGTCCCCACCTGGCAGGAAGTCCCCGAGGCGGGGACGGCGGGCTATCACGCGCTCTCTGGTGGCGACGATCCCAACGTCCTCCTCACGCTCGACCCGCCGGCGGCGTTGCAGCTGGTGATGGGCATCCGGCGCCCGGTGCGGGTCCTGGGATTGCGGTTGGAGTCGCCCGCCGAGTTCGTCTCGGTCGTGCAGCGCGCGCGCGGCTGAACGACTCACTCACCAGAGTTCCTCTGCGTCACCCTGCGTTCTCTGCGGTGAAGAACTTCTCGCGCGCCGCGGTCAGCGTTGCTCGAGAAGTTCTTGACCGCGGAGAACGCAGAGTTGCGCAGAGTTCGGGTTGGCGCACGGTGCAGCAGCTACGCCGCCGTCCATTACAGCAGCGGCGTCTACGCCGCGTCCATTACAGCAACGGCGTCTACGCCGCCGTCCATTACAACAACGGCGTCTACGCCGCCGTCCACAAGTGCACCGCCACCGCGACGAGGAACACCGCAAACCCGCGTTGCAGCTGGCGCGGGTCGAGCGTGAGCGCCATCGCGGCCCCGCCCCACGCCCCCACCGCCAGTCCCGCCGCGATCCATAGCGCCGCCGTCACCTGCACGTGCCCCCCCTGCCAGTAGCGCCACGCGCCGAGGATCCCGACCGGCAGCAGGAGCGACGCCAGCGACGTCCCCGTCGCCGACTGGGGGGTCTGTCGCGCCAGGAAGACCAGCGCAGGGACGATCACCACCCCGCCGCCTATGCCGAACATCCCCGAGAGGACGCCGGCCACGAGGCCGATGATGAGGTACAGGAAGGGGCTCGCAGGACTCATCGGAGGGGGAGTCTGGGGTCAGGTTCGGGGGCAGGTTCGAGGGCAGGTTCGAGGGCAGAGCTGGGGGCAGAGCATTCAGGACGAATCCCGAAGCCCGGTCCACAACCCTGACTCCACCCAAAGCTGCATCAGTGACGCTGACCCTACGCTTAACGCGCCTGCGCGCCGCTCGCGACTACTTCCCCTTGATCAGGTCTTCGGGATGCGGCGCCGGATACTGCATCCGCTGCACGATCCCCGATGCCCTCCGGCTTGCGATCGACCCCCTGGGCGACCACTTCCGCGGGCTCGGCAGCACCGCCGCCAACCGCGCCGCTTCGTCCCGCGACAGGCTCTTTGCCGACTTCCGGAAATGCGTCCGCGCCGCCATCTCGGCGCCGAAGACTCCGTCTCCCCACTCGGCGAGATTCAGATAGAGGTCGAGGATCCGGTCCTTGGGCAGGCAGAGCTCGAGCACTACGGTGAACCACGCCTCCAGCCCCTTCCGCACGTAGCTTCGCCCCTCCCATAGAAAGAGGTTCTTCGCCACCTGCTGCGTGATCGTCGACGCCCCGCGCAGGCGCCGCCCGCGCTTGGCCCGCTCCAGCGCGTTCTCGATCTCCTCGAAGTCGAAGCCGTTGTGCAGGTAGAAGCGATCGTCCTCCGACGCCAGCACAGCGCGCCGCAGGTTGTTGGAGATCTCGTCGTGCCCGACAACGTCGCGCCGGGGATACACGGGGCGCTTCCCCTCGAACAGACGCTGCACGGCGCGTCGCAGCATCACCGTCGTGGTGAACGGCTGCACGAGATTCAACGGGAGGACGAGGACGAACGGCCCCACGAGGACGAGGAGGGTGCCGATGAGCGCCCACCGCCGCGCGCGCTGCCAGAACGATCGCTTGGGGCCGGTTGCCATACAGGCGGGAAAGCTCCGAGGGCACCACGCCGTCAGCAAGTCCCATGACGTGACACGACGGGGTCCGCGGGGTACAATCGAACGGCTGTGCCACCATCCCCCCGTACCTCATCAGACTCGTCATGCGCTTTCCGCGCCTCGCGCTCTCCACGCTCGCCTCGCTCCCCTCGCGCGCCCTCACGCGCGCCCTCACGCTCGCCCTCGCGGCATCGGCGCTCCCCGTATCCGCCGCGCACGCCCAGCGCGTCCGCACCGGGATCGAGGTGCTCGTTACCGACTCGGTCCACCTGATCAAGGGGAAGCGCGTCGGGTTGATCACCAACCACACCGGGATGGGACCGGCGGGAAAGACGTCGATCGACATCCTCTATAGCACACCTGGGGTGAAGCTCACGGCGCTCTACGGCCCTGAGCACGGGATCCGCGGCGTGGCGCGTGCCGGCGATCACATCGCCACCACGGTCGACTCGGCAACGGGGGTCCCGGTGTATTCGCTCTACGGCGAGACGCGCGCTCCCACGCCGGCGATGCTCAAGGACATCGACGTCCTGATCTTCGATATCCAGGAGTTAGGCGCCCGCTTCTACACGTATCAGTGGACGATGACGCTCGCCGCCGAGGCGGCGAAGGCGCAGGGGAAGACCTTCCTGGTGCTCGATCGCCCCAACGTGGTGCGCGCCGACATCTTCGAGGGGGGCATCCTCGATCCCAAGTACCGCTCCTTCGTGGGGTGGTACCCGGTGAGCACGCGCTACGGGCTCACGATCGGCGAACTGGCGCTCTACCTCGCCGGCACCGGGCAGCTCAAGGCCGACGTGACGGTGATCCCGATGCAGCACTACCGTCGCAACATGTGGTGGAACGAGACTGGGCTGGGGTGGATCAACCCGTCGCCCAACATCCGCTCGGGCGACGCGGCGGTGCTGTATACGGGGACGTGCCTCTTCGAGGGGACGAACCTCAACGAGGGGCGCGGGATGCAGATGCCCTTCCAGATGGTTGGCGCCCCCTACCTCACCGATGCCGGCGAGATTGCGCGGGCGCTCAACGCGATGAAGCTCCCCGGCGTCGTCTTCGATTCCACGTCGCAGACCGTCGAGGCGGGCTACAAGTGGGGCGGACAGACGGTCCCGGTGATCGTCACCGTGGTGAGCGACCGTGACAAGGTGAAGCCGCAGCAGGTGGGGCTCACCCTCATGCGCGAGATCTACAAGCGCCACACCAAGGACTTCCAGTGGCGCGTGCAATCGATCGATCGCCTGGCCGGCGGCCCGCGCGTGCGCGAGGCGGTGGAGAAGGAAGGGGGGATCGAGGCGCTCCTCCCCGTCTTCGAGCGGGAGGCGAAGGAGTTCGAGGCGAAGACGAAGCCGTACTGGCTCTACAAGTAGACAGCATCGATGATGCATCGACCGGTGGGCGCATGAGCACGATTGCCGTCTTCGGCGCCACCGGTCGCACCGGGCGCCGCATCGTCAGCGCGGCGCTCGCCGCGGGGCACACGGTACGCGTCCTCGTGCGCGATCCCTCGCGCGTGGACGCGCGCGAGGGGGTGACCGCCCTCGTCGGCGACGTGCTCGACGCCCTGGCGGTGGCGCGCGCGGTGGCCGGGTGCGATGGTGCGATCGCCGCGTTAGGCGGCGGGAGCACCGCCGAGCCCGGAAACACGCGCTCGCAGGGGATCGCGCACCTCGTCGCCGCGCTGACGGTGCAGGGGGGCGGGCGCATCGTCGCCGTCGGCGGCGGCGGCGTCCTCGACTCCACCACCGGCCCGGGCCTCCGCAGCGAACAGCCCGGCTTTCCCGAGGTCTTCAAGCGCGTCTCGGCGGAGCATCGCGCCACATGGGAGGCGCTCCGCACGTCGTCGCTCGACTGGACGCTCGCCTGCCCTCCCGATATCCCCGACCTCGACGCCACCGGCGTCTATCGTGTCGCCGCCGACGTGATGCCCGAGCGCCCCAAGGCGCTCCCCACGGGCGACCTCGCCGCCTTCATGGTGAAGGAGTATGTCGAGCGGCGTTTCGTGGGGCATCGCGTGGGGATCTGCACCTGACGGATTAGCGCCTACTCCAGTCGCAGTGCCTCCGTCGGGACGACGTGGGCCGCGCGGAAGGCGGGGATGGCGGTTGCGGCGAGCGCGGCGGCGACCACGGTCGCAGCAACGGCGATGTAGGTCACGGGGTCGCTCCTGGTCACGCCGAAGAGCAAGCCCATGAGCAGGCGAGAGGCGAGCGCTGCACCAACCAGCCCGATCGCCGTTCCCACGGCAGCGAGGCGCGCGCCGCCGCGCACCACGAGTCCGGCCGCCTCGCGACGCGTGGCGCCGAGCGCGAGGCGAATCCCGATCTCGCGCGAACGCTGCGACGTCGCGTAGCTCAACACACCGTGGATCCCCACCAGCGCCAACGCGAGCGTGAGTGCGGCAAAGGCCGAGAGGACGACCGTCGCGAATCGGCGCGACCCGAGCGCATGCAGCATCGTCTCCTCCAGTGGCTCGACGCCATGCACGGCAAGCTGCGGGTCCACCGCCCACACGGCCTGCTGCACCTCGATGCCAACGTCGGCGAGCGGGCGCGTGGTGCGGACGAGCAGCGCGCCGGACGCCGTCGGCGCCTGCGCGATCGGGATGTACATCGCGGGCGGTGCCGGTTCGGTGGGGCCACGCACGCGCTCATCACCCACCACCCCCACGATACGACGCGCGATCCCCCAGAACTTGATCTCCGCGCCGAGCGGCTCGCGCCCGGCGAAGTACCGATCGACCGCCGCCTGGTTGATGACGGCGACGAGGGGCGCCGAGGCGAGGTCTCCCTCCCCGAGGTCGCGTCCACGTACGAGGCGTCCGCGCAATGTCTCCCGGTACGAGGGTGAGACCTGGCGTACCGCGATCTCCGGCCAGTCGCGTGCCTCGCCCTCACGTCCCACCACCACGAACGAATTGGTGAATCCGGCATCGAGCGGGTGTGCCGAGGCGATCGCCGCCGATTGCACCCCGGGGAGGGCGCGCACGCGCTGCAGTACCTGGTCGGCGAAGCGCTGCGTGGCGGGCCAATCCGGAAAGCGACGATAGTCACGCGGATAGCGAGCCTCGGGAAGCGTCCACTCGGCCTTGAGCACCCCCTCGGCGCTGAACCCCGCGTCGACGCGCAGCACGCTCCAGACACTGCGCACGAGAAGGCCGGCGCCCACCACCAGCATCACCGACAGCGCGATCTCGCCGACGACGAGGACCTCGCGCAACTGCCGCCGCCTAACGCCGGACGTTCCCCCGCGCCCCTCTCCCTTGAGCGTTCCATTCACGTTCACGCGCAGCGCCTGCGCGATGGGAAGGAGACCAAAGGCGACACCGACGATGAGCGACGTGATGAACGCCGCGAGGAGCACCGGGAGATCGAGCTGGATATCGCTGGCGCGCGGCGTGGCAGGCGGGACGAACGGGCGCAGCGCGCGCAGGGCACCCCAGGCCACCGCCGTCCCCAAGGTCCCCCCGACAAGTGACAGCAACAGTGACTCGACGAGGAACTGGCGTCCCAGACGACGCGGCGACGCGCCGAGCGCGGCGCGCACGGCCACCTCACGCGAGCGCACGCCACCGCGCGCGAGGAGGAGGTTCGCGACGTTGACGCACGTCACCACCAGCACGAGCACGACGGCGGCGAGAAGGAGGAGGAAGACCGGACGTACCGGTGCGAAGACGACGTCCTCGAACGGCTCGAGGAAAACGCCGCGCCCGCGGTTGGAGCGATACGCCGCTTCGAGCCGGCGGGCGATCGCCGCCACGTCGTCCGCGGCGGCCTCGCGTGTGGCGCCGTCCGCAAGGCGGGCCAACAGGAAGAACGGGTGCGTGTCGCGCGGGAACGTGGATTCGCTCGCCTGCAGCGGGATCCACGCGGCGACATCGCCCGCGGCCGAGTACGGCGCGTGGTACGCGGCGCGGGCGTGCACCTGGTCGAGCCCGAAGTCCGCATCGCCTCCCACCACACCCACGACGGTACGTGGCGTGTCATCCAAGCGCACGACCTGCCCAATGATGCCGCGATCGGCGTTGAAGCGCGCGCGCCAGAAACGCTCCCCCAGCACCACGACGGGCGCCGCCCCCGGCACGTCGTCGTCCGGGACGATGGTGCGCCCCGCGATCGCGCGCACGCCTACAAGAGGAAAGAAGGTGTGCGTGACCCCAACCGCCGGCAGGCGCTGCGGCTCGCCCTTCGCGGGCACGAAGCTCACGTCGAGCCCCGTCAGTGCCGCCACCCCGCGCAGCGTGCGCGCCCCGGCGGCGATGTCGAGGTAGTCCGGCCACGATCCGGGCTCCCGCGTGGTCCCGCTCGTGCGATCGGTTTCCCAGACCATCACCAACCGGTCGGGTGCCGCGAACGGAATGGGACGCCGCAGCACGCCATCGAAGACGCTGTACAGCGCGGTCGACGCGCCGATGCCGAGGGCGAGCGTGACGACGGCGGCGGCCGTGAAGGCAGGCGAGTGCCGCAGCTGTCGCGCGCCGTAGGTGATGTCGCGCCACAGGTCGGGGACAAACGTGGCGCCGCGCGCGTCCCGCGCTGCCTCGCGCGTGGCGGCGACGCTCCCGAAGGCGAGCCGTGCCAGTCGCCGGGCCTCCGTGCGGCTGTGACCGTCGCGCTCGAATCGCGCCGCCGACATGTCGAGGTGGAACTGCACCTCGTCCTGGTGCTCGCGCTCGCGCTGCGCACCAAACAACAGGTTGCGCGCGCGCGCCAGCCAATCGATGAGGGGATTCATGGCAACGCTCCGCTCCAGGCCAGGATGGCGTTCACCGCCGCCGAGGCGCGCTGCCACCCCGCCTGCTCGCTGGCGAGGCGCCGGCGGCCGGTCGCGGTGAGTTCGTAGAAGCGCGCGCGGCGGTTGCTGTCCGTCGTTCGCCACTCGGAGCGGATCCAGCCACCGCGCCCCAACCGCTCGAGGGCGGGGTACAGCGACCCCTGGTTGACCTGGAGCACCTGTCCCGACATCTGCTCGAGCCGTTGGGTGATTCCCCAGCCGTGCATCGGCTCGAGCGAGATGACCTTCAGGATCAGGAGTTCAAGCGTCCCCTGCAGGACCGCCGCGCGTTCGTCGCCCATGGGCTCTCCTCTCGATGGTCGAGAGAAGGCTCGGAGGTCTCCTCTCGACCGTCAAGAGGAGACGGGACGAAGCGACCGTGCACGGGGGGGAAGGGGGCGAATCGCACCACGAATTCCGAGGAGCCTCCCCCGAGCACGACGCGGCGCACCAGGTGAAGGCCCGCCGAACGACCCCGCGAACGGCGGGCCCCGAAACCCGCCCTCGCACGATCCCGTACGACCGCCCATGCACTTCACCGAAGCCATTCGCCTCGCGCTCGCCCAGATCCGCGCGCAGAAGCTCAAGAGCTTCTTCACGCTGCTCGGCGTGTCGATCGGCGTCATGTTCCTCATCGCCGTCGTGTCCATCATCGACGGGATGGGGAAGTACATGGAGGATGATCTCGTCGGGAAGATCATCACCAAGAACTCGTTCGAGCTGCGACGCCAGCCCAACATCAACATCGGCGACGTCGACGAATCGGAGTGGCGCGCCTGGCGTACGCGCCCGCGCATCACCGAGGACGACGTCCCCGCGGTCGCCGCCGCGCTCCCTCCCGACGTGCGGTGGTCGTACGACGGGCAGGACGCGCTGTCGGTGGAGTCGCGCTATGCCAATCCCCGCAAGGTCCTGGTGCAGTGCGTGGACGGGCAGTGGTTCGAGATCAAGAACATGGGAGTGCAGGAAGGGCGCCTCCCCTCGCCGCAGGAATACGCGATGGGGACACCGGTCGCCGTGATCGGCGAGGAGACGCGGAAGCACTTCTTCCCCGGTGTGTCGCCAATTGGTCGCGAGATCCGGATCGGCAACCTCCCCTACACGGTCATTGGCGTCGCCGAGAAGCAGGGGAGCGCCTTCGGGATCTCGATGGACAAGTTCCTCATCGTCCCCTACAAGACTCCTGCGCATCGCCTGGTCAACCGCTACAAGATGATCGACGGGATGACGGTGCAGGCGTCGAGCGAGACGCAGCTGGCGGGGACGATGGAGATCGTGCGGCAGGTGATGCGGGTGCGGCACAAGCTGCGCCCCGGGCAGCCGGACGACTTTTCGATGCAGACCGCCGATGCAGCGCTGGCCTTCTGGAAGAAGATCCAGGGCTTCCTGGTGCTGGCGGGGATCGCGCTGCCGGCGATCGGGCTGCTGGTGGGGTCGATCGTGATCATGAACATCATGCTGGTGGCGGTGGCGGAGCGGACGCGGGAGATCGGGGTGCGCAAGGCGTTAGGCGCCAAGCGGCGCGACATCCTCTCGCAGTTCATTGCCGAGTCGACCACGCTGGCCATCATCGGCGCCGGCTTCGGGATCGCCGCCGGCTTCGGGCTGGCCAAGCTCATCGCGGCCGTCTCGCCGCTCCCCGCGTCGGTGGCGCCATGGTCGGTCGTCCTCGGCGTGACCGTTGGCGCGGGGGTGGGGATCATCTCGGGCGTGTACCCGGCCAGCCGGGCGTCGCGCCTGGACCCGGTGGCCGCGCTGCGGCAGGAGTAGGAGGCACGCATGGCCATCCGTGACCGCCTGACCTCGCTCGTCGAGGGGATCCTCATCGCCATCGACGCGCTGCGCGCCAACCGCGTGCGCGCCGCGCTCACCATCCTCGGCATCGCCATCGGCGTCTTCGTGGTGGTGGTGATGTCGGCGGCGATCCAGGGGATCAACGACAGCGTGGCGAAGGAGTTCGAGCGGGCTGGGCCGACGACCTTCTTCGTCAACCGCTTCCCCATCTCGCTCGAGGGGTGCAGCGACGCCGACGACGACAGCTGCAAGTGGCGCAGCAATCCGCCGTTGCGTCTGACGGAGGCGGCGGCCATCAAGCGCCTCCCGTCCATCGAGGACATCACGATCTCCACCGGCGCCTCGGCGTCGGCCAAGTTCGGCGACCGCCTCCTGTCCAGCATGCGGGTGGTGGCGTACACCGCCAACTGGATCGAGGTCGACGGCGGCGACGTGGTGCAGGGGCGCAACTTCACGCAGGGAGAGGAGACGAACGGGGCGCGCGTCGTGGTCATCAACGAGACGGCCGCCGAGCGCCTGTTCACGGGCGTCGACCCCATCGGGAAGGTGCTGCTGCTGAACAAGTCGCCCTTCCAGGTCATCGGCATCTACAAGAGCGCCGGCGACTTCATGAGCGAGCCGAGTCCGCGCGCCTACGTCCCCTTCAGCGCCGGGCGCCGCTACCTCAACCTGTGGATCGACTGGATCGACTTCACGGTGAAGCCCCGCGTGGGCGTCACGCGTGACGAGGCGATCGACGACGTGGTGGCGACCATCCGCGGGTTGCGCGGGCTGCGCCCGGGCAACCCGGAGGACTTCGCCGTCATCACGCAGGACAAGCTGTTCGAGACGTGGGGAAAGCTCACGGGGATCTTCTTCCTCGTGATGATCGTCCTGTCGGGGATCGGGCTCATCGTGGGCGGCGTGGGGGTGGTGGCGATCATGATGATCTCCGTCACCGAGCGCACCCGCGAGATCGGCGTGCGCAAGGCGTTAGGCGCCACGCGTGGCGTGATCCTCTGGCAGTTCCTCATCGAGGCCGCCACCCTCACCGCCATCGGCGCCGTGATCGGCCTCGTGGTCGGCTGGGGGGTCGCCGCGATCATCCGCAACGCCACACCATTGCAGGCGACGGTGCAACCCATGGCGATCGCCGTGGCGTTCCTCGCCAGCTCGCTCACGGGGATCCTGTTCGGCCTCTTTCCCGCGTCGCGGGCGGCGAAGTTGGATCCGATCGAGGCGTTGCGGTACGAATAGAAGACGAGAGGACGAGACGACGAGAAGACGAGAAGACGAGGGTGACCTCGCGCGTGTGGAGAGTATTCGCGCGAAGGCCTTCAAGGGAGAAGCGGCGCCCCTCGGGGCGCCGCTCTCGTCCTCTCGTCCTCTCGTCTTCTGCCCCTATGACGCCTTCGCCACCGGCGCCTTGCTCGACGGCATCTGCTCGCCGGCCCACTGCACCGACTCGCGATAGATCCCGGGAAGCGCCGCAGGGTCGAACTTGATCAGCTCGGCCGCCTCGGCCGCCGATTCCCACAGCCCGAGTTCGTACGACTCGACCACCGTCAGCGGGCCGGCGAGCGGTCCGGTGCGGTCGAGCAGTGCGGCGCGGACGTCGTCGGCCAGGCTCACGCGCTCCAGCACCTCGTTCATCGGCATGCGGAAGACGGCGTCGAGGACGGAGAAGAGTCCGATGAGGAAGAGCGTTCCCTTGTCGAAGCGCGTCTGCGGCGTCGCCATGAGCTCGCAGAAGCGCGCCCGCTGCACCGCCTGGCGCACCAGCTCGTCGTCGGTGCCGCGCTTGCCGGTGCGCGCCGTGGCCGAGGCGAGGGCCAGCCAGCGGACGACGTTGTTGCGCCCCACGAGGCGCAGCGCATGCCCGATGGACGTGATCCCGCGCCCGCCTAACGCCGCCGAGTTCACGATGCGCAGCAGCTGGTAGGTGATCCCAGGGTCCGATGAGATCACCGCCTCCAGCTCCCGCTCCGGCGTGTTGGGGTCGCGCGCCAGCGAGAGGAGGCGCAGCGCCGCCGCCGTGCTCCCCGGCAACTCGGCCGACGGCAGCGGCTCAGGGCGCGAGAAGTGCGGCCCCTGGAACCCCTCGAAGCCCAGCGTGAGGCACGCCTTGTACAGCTTCGCGTCCAGGACGTGGTCGGCGATGGCGCGCTTCCCCTGTCGCTTGAGCGCCGCCACCAGCGGCCCGAGCGTCGCCGGGTTCTGGCAGCGCAGGTCGACACGCACCGCCTTGGCGTGCGCGAGGAAGGTCAGGATCGGCGCCCCCGGCGTCCGCGGCAGCTCGAACTCGTCGAGGACGATCGTCACCCCGCGCTTGGCCAGGTCGGCGACCGCTTCGATCAACGGCGCTTCTGCCGGAAGGTCAGGGGGAAGGAGGACGACGAGCGATCGTGGGTCCGGCGCTTCGAAGATCCGCTCGACCAACTGCTGCCGGCTGGCGCGCACGTACGCGGGGAGCCCGGCCCGCAGGAACTCGAACGACCCGCTCAGGTAGCTGCGGGCGAACGGGTCGCCCCCGTCCTCAGGGTCGCGAAAACGCAGCTCGTATCCGACGGCCGAGTCGGAGCGATCGAAGACGGGCTGGCGTACGAGGAAGATGTCGGACATGAAGAAAGGGCAGGGCGTGCCCCTTCGAGTATCGACCGGCCCCCCCCGGTCCTGCAGCATTCGATATCGCTCATGCGACATCGGACCGAGGGTCGGCGGTGGACCTCGTTCGCCGCCGTGCGATCGATGTGGGAACGTGGGACTGGCGAAGCGCGGCGCCTTTCACAAAGCTGAATCGTCAGTACAGCAGCCGCACCGACAACCGAGACTTCGAAGGGAGCGCTCCCTTACCCCGCTGGCCGAGATGGCGAGCGGTTCTTCGCACACCCCGCAATGTCGCAACCCCTGTCCCCCATGGCACTTGGCGCCTTCGCCCTCGTGGCGGGGGTGGTCGTTGGGCTGCTGGCGGGTGCGTGGTGGGGGCGCCGTGGCGCGGCGTCGCCCGCGCCGCGGCCTGCCGCGACCGAGGCGGCTCCTCGCGCTGAAGGCGGAGAGCGTGTTCGGTCGCAGGCACTCGAGGCGGTCTCGGAGCCGGTCCTGGTGGTGGGAGGCGACGGCCGCATCCTGGAGTGCAACGCGGCGGCGCTCACCCTCCTCGACCGCCATCGCCCGGCCGTGACGGGGCTGGAGGCGGCGGCCATCCGGAAACTGGTGTCGCCGAGCGGGGTCGAGATCGCCTGGCGGGAGCTGGTGGAGGCGCGCTCGCCTTGGGCGGGAGAGGCGCACGTGCGCCTTCCCGACGAGAGCCGCCGAGCGATGGACGTGCGTTCGGTCCCCGTCTTCACGGTCCGGGGGGAGTTGGCCGGGCTGGTGGAGGTCTATCGCGACAACGGGCTGTCGACGTCATTGACGGCCGATCGCTTCCTGAGTGCCCTCGATGCGCTCAGCGAAGGCGATGCACAGGAGGATCCATCGGTCGCGGCGGAGCGCGAACTGCGCCTCCTCGCCCTCGGCTTCGCCGACCTGGACAAGGTCATGCGCCAGTACGAGATGCTGCTCCCCGCGATGAGCGCCGAAGACCCGCTGACCGAAGCGATCGCCGGCCTCGCGGCGGAGACGAGCGAAGTGGCGGCGACGGCCGACGTGCCGCGACTACTCCGCGAGATCCCGCGCTCGATGACACGGCTGCGGTCGCACCTCACGCGCCTGGCAGGATCGACGCGACGCGGGTCGTAGCCCGCCCCGATTCCCGTTAGGCACGCGGCTGGGGTGGCTGGCCGGGGCGTCGCGACGGTAGCTTATCGGCGCCATGCGAGCCCTCCAGCGCGGGGGCTCGGTCGTCCGTATCATCGCCAGACCGCAAGCCCCAGGAGTCCTGCGTGCCGATCGACATTCCTGCCTCTCCCGACGACCTGCGCGACGCGACATGGGAGACGCTGGCGCCGTACTACGAGGCGCTCGCCACCGCCGAGCTGTCCGCCGCCAACGCCGAGGAGTGGTTGCGGCGCTGGTCGGAGCTGAGCGCGGTGGTGGACGAGGCGGGGACGCTGGCGATGATCGCGTACACGTGTGACACCGCGAACGAAGCCAAGGAAGCGGCGAACCTGCGCTGGTCGTCGGAAATCTTCCCCAAGGTTGGGGAGCAGAACGTGCGGCTCGCAGAACGCCTGGTGGCGCTCGGCTGGTCACGCGACGACATGGCGGTGGTGCTGCGCGAGTTCCGCACCGACATCGAGGTGTTCCGCGAGGAGAACGTCGCCCTCTTTGCCGAGTTGGAGGAGCACAGCTCCGCCTACCAGAAGCTCACGGGGGGGCTGGACGCCGAGTGGGAGGGTGTGCGCGTCACGATCCCGCAGCTGCAGCCGTATCTGAAGGAGCGCGACCGCAGCGTGCGCGAGCGCGCCTTCCGCCTCGGGGCAGAGGCGTACCTCGCGCACCACGCCGAGTTGGGGGCGCTGTTCGACACGATGTACGCGCTGCGCCAGCGCATCGCCCGCAACGCGGGCTTTGACAACTTCATGGAATACGCCTTCCGGGCGAAGCATCGCTTTGACTACACGCCGGATGACTGCGCGCGCTTCCACGCGGCGGTCGAGGCGACGGCAGCGCCCGCGGTGGAGCGCCTGATGGCGCACCGGCGCGACGCGTTAGGCGTGGAGGCGGTGCGTCCGTGGGACACGCTGGTGCAGCTGGAGAGCGACCGCCCGGTGCGCCCCTTCCATGACGTCACGGGCTTCGTGGAGCCGGCCAAGCGCATCTTCGATGCGCTCGATCCCGAGCTGGGGATGCAGTTCCGCGAGATGGCGGAAGCGGGGCTCCTCGACCTCGAGAGCCGTCCCGGGAAGGCGCCAGGTGGCTATTGCACCAAGCTTCCGTGGCGCGGGCGTCCGTTCATCTTCATGAACGCGGTGGGGGTGCCGGACGACGTCAACACGCTGGTGCATGAAGCCGGGCACTCGTTCCACGACTTCGCCGCGCACCGGCAGCCGTTCATCTGGCTGCGGGGGACGGGGCACGAGGCGGCCGAACTGGCCTCGATGTCGATGGAGCTGCTCGTCACGCCGCACCTCACCGCCCCCACGGGTTACTACACGCCGGCCGAGGCGCGCGCGGTGGAGGTGGAGAACCTCGAGGACCTCCTCAGTTCGCTGGTCCACATCGCGAGCGTGGATGCCTTCCAGCGATGGATCTACACCAGCGGCGAGGGGCACGATGCGGCGGCGCGCGACGCCGCCTGGTTGCAGCTGCGCTCGCGCTTCGAGCGCGGGGTGGACTGGACGGGGCTGGAGCGCGAGCGCGTGGCACGCTGGTACCGCCAGCTGCACATCTTCGAGTACCCGTTTTACTACATCGAGTACGGGATCGCGCAGCTCGGCGCGTTGCAGCTGTGGCGCGACGCGCAGGTCGACCCGACCGGGACGATGCAGCGCTACAAGCAGGCGCTCGCCCTCGGCGGGACGCGCTCGTTGCCGGAGATCTACGCGGCGGCCGGCGCCCGTCTCATCTTCGACGAGGCGGGGATGCGCGAACTGGTCGACATGGTGGAGGCGCGCCTCGCCGTGCTGCGCAGCGGTGAGGGGTTGTAGGTCCCCTCGCCGCTACTGCGGCTTCTGGACCGACTTCCCCGGGTCGCGCTCGACGCCGATGGTGTAGTCGGTGGCCAGCGCCGCCACCGTTCCGATGGCGGCCCAGAACGGGAGGAGTGCGGCTCCGGCGATCCCCGCCGTGAGCGGGAGATCGAGCAGCGTGCGCCCCTGCGGATTGCGGATCACGATGCGCCGCACGTTCCCCTCGTGCAGCAACTCCTTGATCTTGGCCTTGAGGTTGCCGCCGGCCACCTTGATCTCTTCCATGGTACCCCTCCCGTGGGAACACGCCGGTGCGGAACGCCCGCGCCGGCAAGCTAGGACGGCACTTGTCACGGTGCCAGCACTCCCTACGGTGCGCCCCAGCCGACGGTTCCACCTCCCTCCAGCGCCCGCGCCATGACACCCCCTTCCGACTCTGCCGGTGACGCTTCGCGCGGCGACGCTTCGCGCTGGACCATTCGCGCCGCGGTGCCCGGCGACCGCGACGGCGTCATGGCGCTGCTGTCGCGCCTGGAGGACTTCGGCCTCCCGGCCAACGTGCGCCCCGGCTCGATTGCTGCCGGGGAGGCGCGGGCGCTGGGCGAAGCGTTCGACACGCTCGAGGTGCTGGAGACGACCGGGGCGGCGCTGTACGTCGCCGTGTCGCCGGCAGCTGCAATCATCGGCCTGCTCTTCCTCGAGACCCGCACCGACTACTTCACCGGGGCGCGCCACGGCCACGTCGGCATCCTCGCCATCGCCCGCGAGGCCGAAGGGCTGGGGCTGGGGCGTGCCCTCCTCGCCACGGCCGACGACTGGGGGCGCGCGCGCGGATACGATCGCATCACCCTGCACGTCTTCGAACGGAACGCGCGTGCCCGCGCCCTCTACGAACGCGCCGGCTACGCCCCCGACCTCGTGCGCTATCGCCGCGACCTGTAGTCGGAGCCACGACGGCGCGCGCTGCGATGACGATGCGCCGTATCGTCCCGATCCCGTGACTTTCTGCGCCATGGCGCGTGGGGTACTTTGCCGAGTGGTAGACAGACGCCCCGAACGTCGCAGGAGAACGACACGATGGCCAACATGGTGGTGGCGCGCTTCGCCGATGGGCACATGCTCAAGGGGACCAGCCTTGACGTCGACCCGGCGCGCCCCAAGTGCCACATCCGCACCGCCGACGGGATGCACGAGGTCAAGCTCTCCGACCTCAAGGCACTCTTCTTCGTGAAGTCGCTCGACGGCGACGCCAAGCACGTCGAAGGGCACGACATCGCCCCGGTCGACCCGCGCCTGCGCGGCTCCAAGCTGGTCGCGGTGACCTTCCGCGATGGGGAGAGACTCGTCGGCCTCTCGATGCGCTTTCCGCCCAAGCTCCCGCTCTTCTTCCTCGTCCCCGTCGACTCGGCGAGCAACAACGTCCGCATCCTCATCAACGGGGAGCAGACGGTGGCGATCGACCTCGTGGATCCGACGGCCGCGTGAGAAGGGCGGACGGGAGACGGGAGATGGGAGACGGGAGGTGCGTGGGTGTGCGCTTCCTGGTGCGCCTGCTTCTCTTCATCGCCCTCCTTCCCACGGCGGCTCACGCACAGTCGCGCGCCGATCTCCCGTCGCTCTCCTCAGCCCGGGTCACGGCGCAGGTGCTGGCGGGGACCGTGGCGGGGCCGGTGGCGTTCTTCGGCGGCGGGATCGCGACCAAGCGCGTGGCGCGCGCCTTCGGCGCCGACGACGACCAGGCGGGACAGGCGGCGTACGTCGGGGCCTATGCGAGCATCTGGCTCGCCACGGCGACCGTCCCTGCGCTGATCGGGCGTGACGGGAAGTTTCCCGCCGCGCTTGGCGGCTCGGCGTTAGGCATGCTCGCCGCCGCCGGGCTCGTGCGCGTGGGGAACTGGCGCTACGACGGCGATCGCCGCGACTGCGGCCCGCTGTGCTGGACGATGGGGGCGCTCGTCTTCGCCCTCCCCTCGATCGGCGCCACCATCGCCTACGACCAATCGCGGCGCTGAGGGGTATCTCCCCGGAGACCGGAGCGCGGGTTGCGCTCCCTCCCCGGCGCGGCTAGGGTCCATGCTCCCTCGCGCCCACCTGACCGTCTTGCCCCGCCGTCCATGACGCGTCCGTCGATCATCCTCCTCTCGGCCTTCTCCCTCGTCTTCACGCTGGCTGGCGCCGCCTCGGCACGCCGCGACGAGACGCTGCACCGCCACATTCCGCCGGCGAGCACCACGGCCAAGACCGTCATCCAGGTCTACAAGTCGCCCACCTGCGGCTGCTGCAAGTCGTGGGTGGAGCACATCAAGGCGAACGGCTTCGAGGCGCAGGTCTTCGATATCACGGACGAAGAGCTGCAGGCGCGAAAAGGGCGGTTGGGCGTCGGGCCGCGCCTGGCCTCGTGTCACACGGCGATCGTGAACGGCTACGTGGTCGAGGGGCACGTCCCCGCGGCCGACATCAAGCGCATGCTGGCCGAGAAGCCGGCCATCGCGGGGATCGCCGCGCCGGGGATGCCGGTGGGGAGCCCGGGGATGGAGGTTCCCGGCTCGCGCGCCGACAAGTACGACGTCGTCTCGTTCACGAAGACCGGCACGACCAAGGTCTTTGCCAGCCACTGATCGGGATGATGCACGCGCGGAGAGCCTTCCGCCGCACCAGCGCGTGGCGCGGCACCCGGCTCGCGCTCGCGTGCGGGGTCATGGCAGCCGCGGTGGCGTGCGGCGAGCCATCGTCGGAGACTGGTGGTGCACCACGCGAGGGGGCGTCGACGATGCTCAGCACTGAGACGCTCCTCGCCGCCCCCACACAGCTGCCGGCGGGGGACGACGCGCTGTCGATCGAGGTCGAGGCGTGGCGATCGTTCCAGCCACTCCTTGATTCCGCCTCGACCCGCCTCATCGCCGTCCTACGTGTGAGCGCTGCCGCGAAGGACAGCGGTGCAGCCGGCAGTCGCGGCGTTCCGGGGGCGCTCGGCGTCGATGCCGTCTGGCTCGTGCACGGGAGCGACGTCGTGCGAGGCGAGGCGCGGGAAGAACAGCCGCGCGAGGCAGGGGCGACCACGGTCGAGTTCGTCCTTCGCGATGGACCCACGTGGCCGGTCGGCGACTCGATCGACGTCGTGGTCTCGGTCTCTGGGGTGAGCGACGCCCCGCGCCTGCTGCGAGCCCCGCGCGCGGCCATCGCCCGCGTCGACTGATCGACTTTCTCCCTCTCCTCATGACCACCCGCCCCTGGGTCCTCGCCGAGTCGCATTGGCCGACGGTGCGCGAGGCGCAGTATGACGTCGTCGTCCTCCCCTGGGGGGCAACCGAGGCACACAACACGCACCTGCCGTACGCCACCGACGTGGTGGAGGCGAGCGAAGTGGCGATCGCGGCCGCTGGGTTGGCCTGGGAGCGCGGGGCGCGCGTGGTGGTCCTTCCGCCGGTGCCGTTCGGGGTGAACACGGGGCAGCTGGCGGTGCCCTACTGCCTCAACCTCAACCCGAGCACGCAGCTGGCGGTGCTGCGCGACCTCCTGCGCGCGCTCGAGCCGCACGGGGCACGCAAGTTCGTCATCGTGAACGGCCACGGCGGCAACGACTTCAAGCCGCTACTCCGCGAGCTGCAACCGCAGACGTCGCTCTTCCTCTCCTTCGTCAACTGGTGGACGGTGCTCGATGCGAAGCGCTACTTCGCCGAGCCGGGCGATCACGCCGGGGCGCTGGAGACGAGCGTGATGATGCACCTGGCGCCGGCGCAGGTGCGACCGCTGTCGGAAGCGGGAGCAGGGGAGGCGCGGCGCTTCCGCATGGCGGCGTTGCGCGAGGGGTGGGCGTGGGCGCAGCGCGACTGGCCCAGCGTGACCGACGATACCGGGGTGGGGAATCCGGCCGAGTCCACCGCGGCGCACGGCGAGCGCTTCGTGCGCGACGCGGCGGAGAAGATCGCTGGCTACTTCACGGAGTTGGCGGCGGCCGACCTCTCGGCGCTGTACGAATGACGGGCGCGAACGACGCGCGTGGCCGCCCGGCGCTCCTCGGCGCCTGCTACGACGCGTCGTCGTCGTTCCTGCGCGGGCCGGCCGAGGCGCCCGCGGCCATCCGCCGTGAGCTGCAATCGACCGCGTCGAACGCGTGGAGCGAGCGCTTGCAGCTGATCGAGCCCGGCGTGGCGTGGGAGGACGCGGGGGACGTGGCGTTAGGCGACGACCCGCGCGCGGCGATCGAACAGGCGGTGGACGCGCTGCTGTCGGCGGGGCGGCGCCCGCTGGTGCTGGGCGGCGACCACTCGATCACGTATCCCGTGCTGCGCGCCCTGCGGCGCCACCACCCGCGGCTCACCATCCTCCACCTCGACGCCCACAACGACCTGTACGAGTCGTTCGAGGGTGATCGCTACTCGCACGCCTGTCCCTTTGCCCGGATCATGGAGGAGGGGCTCGCCGACCAGCTGGTGCAGGTGGGGATCCGCGCCATGACGCGGCACCAGCGCGAACAAGCCGATCGCTTCGGCGTGGACGTGGTGGACATGCGACGCTGGGTGGCGGGCGAGCGGTTCGCGCTGCGCCATCCGGTCTACCTCTCGCTCGACGTCGACGTCCTCGATCCTGCCTTTGCGCCAGGGGTGTCGCACCGGGAGCCTGGTGGGCTCAGCGTGCGCGAGGTGCTGTCCGTGGTGCAGGGGATCGACCAGCCCATGGTGGGGGCGGACCTGGTGGAGTACAACCCGCGCCGCGACCTGGACGAGGTGACGGCACCTGTTTGCGCCAAACTCATCAAGGAGATCGTTGCGCAGATGCAATTGCGCGACTGACCGGTGGCGCGGCGCGCGGCACGGTGGGTGCTTGCGCGCTTGCGGATGGTCCCGGGCAGGCGCCGGGGGACGCGCTACATTGCCGCCGCCGCATGCGGCGTCCATACTGAGGGGACGGGCGCGCATGTCGCCGCCCGCCTGACGAGAGGGCTGCGATGCGCACGATGCGGGGGTCGTTCGGTCGGTTGTCGGTCAGCGCGGCGGCGGTTGCCGTTGCGGCGCTGTCACTGACGGTAGGTTTGGCGCGATCGCTGTCGGCTCAGGACTTTCGCGTGGGCGGCGGGGTGACGCTTCCGCGTGCCGGCGGCGCCGGGAGCGTGGGGAGTGACATCGGCGGCCAGGTCCAGGCGTCGATCGAGTTGGGGCCGCGCACCAACGGGTTCGGGATGCGCCTCGACGTGCTCTTCGCGCAGAGCTCCGCGCCACCGCTCTCCATCGGCGACGCCGTGGTGGCGGGGCGCACCGCGCGAACGATGGCGGCGGCGGGCGGGCTCTTCTACCGTCATGAAGTGCGCGACTTTGCGCCGTATCTCCTCGCCGGTGGCGGCGCCTACGGTCAGTCCGGGTTGCCCGGCGTGGCGCTGGGGGCGCATGGTGGCATCGGCGTCGACTACGCCGGCTCGCGCTGGCGCCCCTTTGCCGAGGCGCGGATGCACCGCTGGCGCGGCGACGGCGCCGCGGTCACGGCGCAGCAGCGCGAGCGCTCGCTCGTCTCGGCGCTCGTGGGGCTGCGCTTCTAGGCGCGGTGTGCCGGTTCACTCTCCTGCCTGACGAGGATCGATGAAGGCTTCGATGGTGACGATGGCGTTCCAGCTCGATGGATACCGCATCGACGAGACGCTGGGCGTGGTGCGCGGGATCGTGGTGCGGTCGCGATCGGTGTTCGGGACGATCGGGGCGGGGCTGCAGACGCTGGTTGGGGGGAACATCACCCTGATGACCGACCTGTGCGAGCGGGCGCGCGGCGACGCCTTTGCGCAGATGATTGCCCACGCCGAGGAGCTGGGTGCCAACTCGGTGATCTGCGTGCGGTACGACGCCACGGAGATCATGAGCGGCGTGACTGAAGTGCTGTGCTACGGCACGGCGGTGCGCGTTTCCCCGGTTCCGCGCAGCTGACGGCGCCACGAGGCGACCGGCGCCACGGAACCACATCCCTCAACTGGAGGCACGTCCATGGGATCGCTGAGCGAGCGCGCGCAGGCGCTCATGAAGGAGCTGGAGCAGGAGCGCGACGAGCTGCGGGTGAAGATGCACCTCGCGAAGGCCGACGCGAAGGATGAACTGGCCAAGCTCGACGCGCAGTTCGACGAGAAGATCGCCGAGCTGAAGGCGAAGATGGCCGGCTTCGACAAGGACGGCGACGGGAGCGTGGTCGACGACCTTGGCGACGCGGCGCG
This sequence comes from Gemmatimonadaceae bacterium, assembly GCA_046327755.1. GTDB lineage: Bacteria > Gemmatimonadota > Gemmatimonadetes > Gemmatimonadales > Gemmatimonadaceae > SCN-70-22. The sequence goes on along the minus strand of JAXLXW010000017.1, from coordinate 46,951 downwards.
CGGGCTGGCCGACGACATTCGGGGCAGCTTCGCGAAGTTCCGCGAGAAGTTCTGACCGGCACGGCATGCCCGACGCCGTGACGCCTGGCGCGGTGCGCATCGTGCCCATGCGCGATGCCGCCGACGCCGAGGCGTGCGCGCGGATCATGAGCACCACCGAGCCCTGGATCACGCTGGGGCGTGACTACCCCCGCTGCCTGGCGGTGGTGCAACTGCCGACCCACGAGGCATGGGTTGCGCTCGATGCGGAGGGGGCGGTGGCGGGCTTCGTCCTGCTCGTCCTGCAGGGGGCCTTTGTCGGCTACATCCGCAGCATCGCGGTGCGCGCCGACCTGCGCTCGCACGGAGTGGGGCGCGCGCTGCTCGACTTTGCCGAGCGCCGGAGCCATCACGAGTCGCCTAACGTCTTCCTCTGCGTCTCGTCGTTCAACCCCCGGGCGCGCGCGCTGTACGAGCGCTACGGCTTCGAGGTGGTGGGAGAGCTGCGGGACTTCGTGGTGGCGGGGCATTCGGAGTGGCTGATGCGCAAGACCATTGGCCCGTTCAGCGGCTACGTGCCGCCCCCCGACTCCATCGGGGCACCCTAAAACCGGTACACTGCGTCGCACTTCCCGCCGCGGTTGAGCGCGTGGGCGTGCGGGTGAATGCCGCCGCATGCGGGTGAATGCGACCGCATGCGGGCGACGCTGCGGCGGCTGTTGGTGGTGGTTGGGGATGCCACGGGCGCCCCTGTTCCGGGCGGTTTGGGCGGCGGCGGGAGTTTGCCGTGAGGGGGCTGCGAGCTCCTGCCGGTCCTGACGGCTGAGACCGGTGACATGGTCGGCGTTAGGCCGGCGCCGCCCGCCGCCGCTCCCCACCCCATTGCAGCGGGCGGACACCCGTCAGCTGCCCGGCAAACGGCCCCGTGCGACCGTTCCCGCGCGCCGGTGTCCGCGCATCCCGAGGCCCGGGTTCACCGTCAGCTCCGCGTCAGGCGCCGCGCCGTGTCAGGCGCCGTGTCAGGCGCCGCGTCAGGCGCCGCGTCAGGCGCCGCGTCAGGCAGCTGGTGCGCGGGGGCGCGTCAGGCACCGGCGTCAGGCAGAAGCGTCAGGCAGAAGCGTCAGGCAGGAGCGCGGCCGCAGCGTCAGACGCACCGTCAGATGTCGCGTCAGGCAGGTCGCGTCAGGCGGTGCCTGACAAGTTGCCGCTCCCGGGCAGGTCCAAACGGCGTGTCAGGCGCTCCGGAATACCCGAGTTTGTGACGAAGACGGCCTAACGGTAGTCCTGCCTTACGCGGCGCGTGAGGCAGGGGGGGCGGATTTCCCCGATTGGTGGTATACTAGGCGCGCCCGCCGCTCCGGCTCTCGCCTCGGGCGTTCCCGGCACCTGGTTCAGTCCCACGTCGTTGACCGTCGCTCGTCAGGCGCCGGCAACCCAGCCCCAGATCCACATGGCAGCGAAGAAGGCACCCAAGAAGGCCGCGGCGAAGAAGGCGCCGGCCAAGGCGGCCAAGAAGCCGGCCGCAAAGCGGAAGAGCGGCGCCACCGCCGTCCCCGGGATCAGCCGCATCGACCAGGAGTCGACGCGCACGCACGGCTACTTCGTCCGCGTTGGCTACCACCGCACGAAGGAAGGGGCCTGGCGCCCCAAGCACCGCGCGTTCTTCGGCGACGCCGGCCACGGCGGCAAGGAGAAGGCGTTCAAGGCCGCGGTGAAGTGGCTCAAGGAAGCGCAGAAGAAGTAACCTCCGCGCGTCAGAGCTCCACCTCGTAGGTCTACGCCGGCGCACCCCCCCATCCATCGAGCGGGGTGCGCCGGCGGCGCCTTTTTCCCCTCCCTCGGCTGGGCCGCGCGCCGCCGCTCCCGTCTCCCCTCCGTCGTCCCGTGTCGCCCCTCATCCGCACCGTCGCCCTCCTCGCCTGCTCCAACGTCTTCATGACGTTTGCCTGGTACGCGCACCTCAAGAACCTCTCCACGCGCGCCTGGTACATCGCCGCACTCGCCAGTTGGGGGATCGCCCTCTTCGAGTACCTGTTGCAGGTGCCGGCCAATCGCATCGGCTACACCGTCCTCTCCCTCCCGCAACTCAAGATCATGCAGGAGGCGATCACCCTCGCGGTCTTCGTCCCCTTCGCCGTGCTCTACATGAAGGCCCCCCTCAAGCTCGACTACCTCTGGGCCGCCCTCTGCATCCTCGGCGCCGTCTACTTCATGTTCCGCGCGCCGGCTGCCTAACGCCACGCCGATCGCATCTCCCGTCTCCCGTCTCCCGTCTGCACTTCCATGCCAGTCCTCGAACGCATCTGGCTCAAGCGTGCCCGACTTGGTCCCATGGATCACGCCGACCAGGCGCAACTCGACCATCGCGGGCTCGTCGGCAACGCCAATCGCGGCGGTACGCGACAGGTGACGATCATCGCCCGTGAGCGATGGGAGGCCCACATGGCCGCCCTCGGCGGAACACTCGACCCGTCGGCGCGGCGCGCCAACCTCATGGTGAGTGGGATCGCGCTGGAGGGGGCGCGCGGGCGAGTCCTTCGCATCGGGGCGTGCCGCATCGCCATCCGGGGGGAGACCAAGCCGTGTGAGCGCATGGACGAGGCACTCCCCGGACTCCGTCAGCGGATGTTCCCGGATTGGGGGGGCGGCGCCTTCGGCGAGGTGCTCGACGGTGGGACGATCCGCGTAGGGGACGACGTCGCATGGGACGACGCGCCTGCCGCGACGCCGTAGATTTCCCCTTCCGTCCGTTCCCGTTCCCGCTGGCCACCGCCGCTCCCCACCGTGCCGATCTTCCAGAAGTCGATCTTCAGGACCGAGTGCGACGAGTGCAACATCCCATTCGCCGTCAACACGGGCGGGGTGTGCGAGCAATGCCGGCGCATCCTCTGCCCGAAGCACCTGCACGGCTCCATCACGCACAAGCTCCTCATCGCGTTCGGCGCAAAGATCGTCTGCGTGCGCTGTCGCGCCGGCGAGACCCCCGCGCGCCCCGCCGCACCGGGAAACCGTTAGGCACCCCGCCCGAGCGCACGGTCTCGGATACGCTTCCCGCCACGCACTCCGGCACGCACCCCGGCACGCACCCCGGCACGCACTCCGGCACGATCCCGCATGACTGACCGGCTCTACTACACCGACGCCTACTGCGCCCGCTTCGAGGCGCGCGTGGTCGACCGCGCCGACGATGGGCGCCGCATCTACCTCGACCGATCGGCGTTCTACCCAACCTCGGGCGGGCAGCCGCACGACCTCGGGACGCTGGGAGGTGTCGCCGTCACCGACGTCGTGGATGAGGACGATCGCGTGGCGCACTGCCTGGCGGCACCGTTGTCCGCCGAAGTGGTGGAAGGGGTGGTGGACTGGGGGCGGCGCTGGGACCTGATGCAGCAGCACACGGGGCAGCACCTGCTGTCGGCGGTTGGGGCCGACCGCTTCGGCTGGGAAACCGTGAGTGTCCACTTCGGCGCCGAGTCGTCGACGATCGACTTCGGCGCGGAGGCGATCGGGATGGCCGCGCTCGTGGAGCTCGAGCGGCTGGCGAACGCCACGGTGACCGAGAACCGTCCGGTTGCGGTGACGTTCGAGGAGGCGGCGATCGCCACCGGACTCCGCAAGCCGAGCGACCGCGGCGGCGTGCTCCGCATCGTCTCGATCGATCGGCTCGACCGCAGCGCCTGCGGCGGGACGCACGTGCGCGCCACGGGCGAGATTGGTCCCATCCTCCTGCGCCGCGTGGAGAAGATCCGGAAGGCGACGCGCGTCGAGTTCCTGTGCGGGATGCGGGCGATTGCCCGTGCGCGCGCCGACTACGACGTCCTGGCGCGGATGGCGGCGGGGCTCTCCTGCTCCATCGACGAGCTGGCGACGGTGGTGCCGGCGCAGGGCGAGGCGCTGCGCACGCTGGAGAACGAGCGCCGTCGTCTCGAGGGCGAGGTGAGTGCTGCCCGGGCACGGGACCTCCACGCGCGCCTCGTTCCCGGCGGAGACGGCGTGCGCCGCCACGTGGAGCGCCGGGCGACGGGGAAGGCCGACGACGCGCGCGCGCTCGCCCTCGCCTTTGCCTCGCTCCCCCAGGCGGCGATCGCGGTGACCGTCGCCAATCCGCCGGCGATCCTGGTGGCCGCATCGGACGACAGCGGGGTCGATGCCGGCAAGCTCCTCAAGGCCGCGCTGGCAGTGGCGGGGGGGCGTGGTGGCGGGAGTGCGCGCCTGGCCCAGGGGACCGTCCCCGACGCTGCCGCGCTCGATGGCATTCTCACCACCCTCGGCTTCCACACGGCCTAACGCCCGGCGCCACGACATTCCCGCCATGACGCCCCAGCTCCCCGTCCCGTTCTCCCGCCACCAGGTCGTCCCCGCGCATCTCGCGCGGGAACGTGGCGGCATCTCCTCGTTTGCCAGCGCCCACGAGCAGAAGGGCGACTGGGAAATGCCGCGCCTGTACCGGATTGCCTGCATGATGGGGACGGTGGTGGCCGACCTGCGGGAGGCGCGCATCCCGGCCGGTGAATCGCAGGTGGAGGTCTTCCTCGTGATGGGGTCGATCGAGCTCTACGTCCCCCCGGGGGTTCGGGTGGAGCTCTCCGTCAACACGCTCGCGGCGGAGGTGGCCTTCCGTCCCGATCCGCTGTACCGCACCGACCCCGACGCTCCCGTGATCCGGGTGATCGGGAGCGCCTACTTCGGATCGGTGGAGGTCACGGCGCGCCTCCCGGGGGAGAGCGCGCGCGACGCCAAGCGCCGCATCAAGGCGTCGCTCCGGGCGTCTTCCGGGTCGGCCTCTCGCCAGATCGGGCGATAAGTGCTACCGTAGCGCGTCACGTCGACGGACGACGGCGGCACGCCCCCAAACCCCAGCGTGCCGTGGTCGTCCCCCGTGGATGGAGAGACAACCATGGAGAACGCGCTGCTCGACTGGCTCGCGCGCGTGGGAACGAGTGCCTTCCAGTACTCGGCGTTTGCGTTCGTGCTCATCAACGGGGCGGCGGTCGCTGCCGTCTTCATCACGCGGGACCGGACGCTGGTGAATCGCTGGACCGGTCGCCTCCTTGCGGCCAACCTCGCGCTCGCGGGGACGGGGCTCGGCGTCCCGCTCGTCACGACGGTGACGCGGCTCGGGATCATGGCGGTCTCGCCGTCGGTGCGCGTCGTCCCGATGCGGGCGGACAAGTCGGCTGCGACGATGGAAGGGCTCGAGGCCGTCCCCGCCTTCCCCCGTTAGGCGCGGCCGGCGCGGCCGGCGCCGTCGCCGCCACCCCTGCCTGACGAAGACGTCCCGGTGCGCATCGCGCGCGCCGGGGCGTTGCTGCTTCTGATGGTTTGGCGTTACGGCTGCTTCTTCTCGCGCGCGCGCTCGCGGCGGTTTTCCTTGCGGTCGCGGACGTTCTCCTTGCGATCGCGGACGTTCTCCTTCTTGTCGCGCACGTCCTCGCGGGCATCGCGACGGTCCTCGCGCTTGTCGGCGCGATCCTCGAGCTTGTCGGCGCGCCCGCCCACGTGCAGGGAGTCGCGCACGTCCTCGCGCCGGTCGCGCACATCCTCACGGCGATCGCGCCGGTTCTCCGCGCGGTCGCGCACGTTCTCGCGACGGTCCCGCACGTTCTCGCGCCGATCGCGCACGTCCTCGCGCTTGTCGCAGCGCGAACCTTCCGGACACTTGCGCGTCGAGTCGGTCGCCTGCGCCGAGGTGATCGACGTCACGGTGAGCAGCGCCGCCGTCGAGAGGACGGTCGCCAGCAGGGTGGTGCGGGTACGCGTTCGCATGGGATCGCTCCGATGAGGGGTCGCGGATGGAGAGGGTGGTGCACGGCATTGCGGCGGCGGAATCCGTTGCGCCTGCCCACGGTCAGACGATGCACCGCCCCGGGCGTTAAGGCCATCCCCCGCGATGGCCAGTGCACCGGCGCTGCACCTGTGTTGTCGCGAATGCTTGCAGCTGTCGATATGCCTTGTGCCGGCACGGGGCGCCACGACGTACTGGCCCTCACATGGGGCCTTCGCTGGCTGGGCTCCCGGCCCGGCCGCCGGCGCCGCCCCCCTTTCAGGCACCCTCGCCAAGGCGTCCCCCTCGCCACCCGTCGCCCCGGCAGCCCATCTGCTCCGCGCCGCCGCGTCCGCGCCGCTCCGGCGGCGAACCGGCGGCGAACCGGCGAAGAACCGGCGGATACGGAACATGCCCCGTTGACGGGGGAGCGTTCGTACGCCATTCCTCAGCGCGTCCGGCCACGTCCTTCCGGTCGGTCGCGTTGTGCGGCGGCTCGCCCGCTGCCGCGCCAAGTCGAGCATTCCTCACTCCCCCGATGTCGCTCACGCTCACATCCCCCGCCTTCACCCACGGCGGCGCCATTCCGGCGGCGCACACCTGCCAGGGGGCCGAATCGTCCCCCCCGCTCGCCTGGAGCGGCGTCCCCGCCGGGACCCGAAGCCTCGCCCTCATCATCGACGACCCCGACGCCCCAGACCCCGCGACTCCCAAGCGCGTCTGGGTGCACTGGGTCCTCTGGGACCTCCCGCCGGAGACCACCGGGCTTGCCGAGGGGGTCCAGTCGCTCCCCGCGGGGACGCAGGTGGGGATGAACGACATGAATGACTTCGGCTACGGCGGACCATGCCCGTCCATCGGGAAGCACCGCTACTTCCACAAGCTCTACGCGCTGGACACGGTGCTGGGCGAGCTGGAAGAGCCGACGAAGAAGAAGCTGCTCGCCGCCATGGAGGGGCACGTCCTCGCCACGGCCGAGTTGATGGGGACGTACCAGATGTCGCGATAGGAGCCCAGCCCATGCGCCGCCGCCTCGCCCGCACCATCCGCACACTCACAGCGCTCGCTTCGCTCGCTGCCCTTGGCACCCTCGCCGTGCCCGCCATCGCCCAAGCGCAGGCAACGCCGCCCGACCCCGCCACCAAGGGCCAGGTGATGGCGGTGGTGAAGCGCATGTTCGACGGGATGCGCGCCGCGGACTCGTCGATGGTGCACTCGACCTTCCACGAGCAGCTGCGGATGGTCACGGTGGCCAAGGGGCGCGACGGCCAGCTGCGCTTCACCGCGGAGTCGACCCCCGACGGCTTCCTCAAGGCGGTGGGGACGCCGCGCCCGGCGATGCTCGACGAGCGCATCTTCAACGAGCGGGTGGAGATCGACGGGCCGCTTGCCTCGGTCTGGGTCGACTACAACCTCTACCTGGGCGACAAGTTCATGCACTGCGGGATCGACCACTTCCTGCTGACGCGCGGCGACGACGGGGCGTGGAAGATCTTCTCGCTGGCCGACACGCGGCGCACCGAGGGGTGCAAGCCGTAACGAGAGGAAGGGCTCGCCATCGTCGGTCTTTTCCCGGTGGCGAGGGGGGGACTCGCGGTACAACTTGCCGCTCCACAATGCTGGGAGGCGGGTGACATGTCGGCAGTTCGGCTGTTCGTGTACGGATCGCTGCGTCGGGACAGCGAGGGGAAATTGCACCCGCTGCTGGCATCGGCCACGTACCTCGGCGCCGCGACCGTGGACGGGGCGTTGTACCGCGTCGACTGGTATCCCGGGCTGGTGCTCGGCGCCGACGGGACGGTGCACGGCGAACTGTACGAACTCCCGCTCGACAAGGTCGACCACATGCTCACCACCCTCGATGATTATGAAGGTGGTGGCTTTCGTCGCCGCAAGTCGACGGTGCGCGCCGATGGCATCGATCACGCCGACGCCTGGGTCTATACCTACATCGGCCCCACGCACGCCCTGAGCGCGATCGCCACGGGCGACTACGGGCCGCCGGTGCATCGCGCGCGCCCCTGACGGCCGCGCATCGTTCGTCTCCCCTCACGAACTGCGCATGCGCAACACATCCCTGATCGTCGCGACCTTCACGCTCGCAACGCTGCTCTCGCCGTCTAGCGCCGCCGCGCAGCACACCGACCATGCGGCGCATCACCCCGCCGCGCGCGACAGCGCTCCCGCGCCAACGCCTCCTCGTCAGGCAACGCTCCCCGGGCAGGACGCCTTTGCGGCGATCGCCGAGGTGGTGCGCATCCTCAAGGCCGATCCCGCCACCGACTGGTCAGCCGTCAACCTCGAGGCGCTACGCGAGCACCTGATGGACATGCACGACGTGACGCTCAACAGCGTCGTGCGCCGCGAGCCGGTTGCGGGCGGCGTGCAGCTGACGGTGAGCGGCGTCGGTCGCACCCGCGACGCCATCCAGCGCATGGTCGCGGCGCACACGCCGATGCTCGCCGCGGAGGGGCTCGACGGGATCGTGGAGAAGACGCCGCAAGGGGTGCGATGGCGCGTCACGTCCAACGATCCGAAACGCGTCGATGAAGTGCGCGCCCTTGGATTCATCGGCATCATGACGCTGGGCGAACACCACACCACGCACCACCTGATGCTCGCGCGCGGTGGAGGGCATCACTGAGCCGAACGCCGGCGCAGATCCCAGACGGCAGCGCGCGACGCTACAGCGTCAACTGCCTTAACACGGAGACACGGAGACACGGCGGGCGAGCCTCGAGATGATTGGTGAACAACACGCGCTACTTCCCGTGCCCTCCGCTCCTCCGTGAGTCCTCCGTGTTGAACCACCAGTACGCCTTCGGTCGGGCATGCGCCGGGCGCCTACATTCGCGCCGCGCCTAACTCCGCCAATCGCCCCGAATCCCCTCGGCCACGCGATCGGCGAGCGACATCACGGTGAGGTAGGGGTTCACCTCGACCGAATCCGGGAAGAGCGACGAGTCGGCGACGCGCAGCCACGGTGCGCCATACACGCGCCCGCGCGAGTCGGTGACGCCGCTCCCTTCGGGACCCATGGCGCAGCCGCCCATCAGGTGCGCCGCGGAGACCGAGATGCGCCCGGGGAGGAAGTGCTTCTCGATGATGAGATCGTCCAGGCGATAGGCCGACTCGCGTTCGATGAGTGGCGGATCGGCCGAGGGGGCGTGCACGCGCCTCGCGCCGGCGGCGAAGAAGATGCGCGCGCTCATCCGCGTCGCCGACACCAACGAGCGAATGACGGCTGGGGTGAACGTGTAGTGCACCACCGGGCGCCCGTCGCCGTCGACGGTGATGCGATTGCCCGGGACGGCCTTGTCGCAGGCGAGGACGAGGATCATCTGCAGGCGCGGGAAGGCGCGCATGAAGGTGCTGTGGTCGGCCCCGAACCCCGTGAGGTTCTTCGCCGTCACGAACGGGAAGTACATGCACGTCTCGAGGATGTACCCTTCGTGCTCGCTGCGATCCAGGTAGTAGCTCTTGGGATGCCCGACGTCGTTGGTGATGTCGTGCTCGTGCTCGGCCACCAGGATATGCGCGGGGTGGCACGTGAAGCGCTCGCCCACGCGACGGATCGCCGTGAGCGCCGGCGACCGGAGCAGGAGTGCGCTCGTCCCCACGCTCCCGCCGCAGGCGACGATCACGCGCGCCGAGATGCGGTAGTCGCCAGGGGCCCACGCCGAGGGGAGCCCCTTCTCGCCGGGGCGCTTCTCGCGCACGCGGGCGACGACGGCGCGCTCCTCCAGCCGCAACGCCTCGGCGCGTGTCACCACCTCGACGCCGGCGCGCTCGGCCGCCGGCAGCTGCACGCGGTGCGTCCCCATCTTGGCGCCGTTGGGGCACCCCATGTTGCATAACGACGATCCCTTGCACCCGCGCAGGTTGAGCGGGAACTGCTCCGCCTTGGCGCCCACGCGCGCGCACCCCGTCACGAACAGCTTGTTGTTGTCGTTGAGGAGGACGCGCGGGAGGTAGTGCACGTCGTTCTGCGCCATGAACTTCTGCGAGCGGCGCTCCACGTCGGGGAAGTCGAGCCCGGGGACGCACCAGCTGCGGATCACGCGGTCCGGTGCGATGAGCGACGTTCCCGTGTAGACCACGGTGGAGCCGCCGTAGGCGCGCCCGAAGGCGAGCGTCATCGTCCCGTCGGCGGTGAGGAAGCCCCCACCCTCGTCGTACAGCGCGGCGGACATCTCGAGTTCCTGCCCGGTGTACTCGTGGTCCTCGAGGCGCGCTCCCTGCTCGAGGACGAGGACGCGCAGCCCCTGGGCGACCATCGGCGCCAGTTCCTGCGCCACGGTCCCGCCACCGGCCCCGCTCCCGATGACGACGATGTCGTACTCGCGCCCATGCAGCTCGGCGCTCATTCGTCGCCGAACGGTTCGGCCGCGGCGGCGCGCATCTCGGCGGTCGTGCGGCGCGCGCTCCAGCCGTCGGCGTGGGCGCGGTAGCCTAACGACGTCTGGACGTCGTCACGCGTGTAGTAGCCCAGGAAGACGAGCGTGCGGAGCCCCCACATCCCGCGCCGGAAGAGGGGGCGCGGCGACATCTCGAAGTCGTGCAGCACCGCAAAGCGTGCCTCGGGCGAGAGGCGCGAGAAGGTCCGCAGCCGCCTGAGCAGCGGGAGGTACTCGATGACACGCAGGAAGGTGACGAGCTGGCGTCGCATCGCCTCAGGACGCGTCGCCAGCGCGGACTCGACCGCTGCCTCCAGTTGTCGCCACCCGTCCGGACCCAGCGACGCCGTCTCCCGCACCACCGTCTCCGCCACCGCCCGAAACGTCGCCCGGACCGGAGCCAGCACCGATTCGCTCATGCGGTTCCCTGGTCACGTCGGCCACACGCGGCTGCCGTCGGCTGACGATGGCACCCGCCGGCGCCCATCGTCGCGCTCGATGTCTCCAGCGGGGCGACAAGGTAGGACGCACTGGGCGGGGCAGCAACGAGGGATCCGGGAGGATTCTCGCCTGCGACGTCGTTTCCCGTGGACGGTGCCGACCGTCTTCTAGGCACCCCTCCCAGCTGTGCATGCGCCACGAGTCCCCCTCGACACCGCCCGCCGCGTCGCTCGCCCCCCCGCACGACGCATCGCACAAGACATCGCACGACGCATCGCGCGCTTCGCCGCTCGTTCGCATCCCGCTCAACGAGGTGGTCGCGTCGCTCTCGCGTGCGCTCGACCTCACCGAGGGGCAGCCGCTCGGGCACTCCGTGCGTGCCTGCATCATCGGGATGCGACTGGGGCAGGAGCTCGGCTTCGACGACGAACGCCTCGCGGCGCTGTACTACGCCCTCCTCCTCAAGGACGCCGGCTGCTCGTCCAACGCGTCGCGCATGGCGGCGCTGTTCGGCTCCGACGACCAGGCGGTGAAGCCGGCGATGAAGGTCGTCGACTGGGACGATCGCATGCGACTCGCCATCGAGACATGGCGACACACAGGGCTCAAGGGGTCGTTCATCTCGCGGCTGCAGTACTTCCTGGGGATCGCGCGCCAGGAGCACATGACGAAGGAGATCATCGCCGCGCGCTGCGAGCGCGGTGCCGACATCGCGCGCCGGCTCGGCTTCCCCGAGGAGACGGTCACTGCGATCCACTCGCTCGACGAGCACTGGAACGGGAACGGCTACCCGGAAGGGAAGCGCGCCGACGAGATCCCCCTCTTCTCCCGCATCCTCAACATCGCCCAGACCGCCGAGGTCTTCCTGGCGCGCGGCGGGAGCGACGAGGCGCTGGGCGTGCTGCGTGAACGGCGCGGCCGCTGGTTTGACCCGGCGCTGGTCGACACGGTGACGTCGTGGAAGAAGGACCGCGCCTGGTGGAACGCCGTGAGCGCCCCCGACCAGATGACGCAGGTCGCCGCACTCGAGCCCGCGCACGCGGCACGCGAGGTGGACGACGCAGGGCTCGACCAGGTGTGCGAGGCGTTCGCCGAGATCATCGACGCCAAGTCGCCGTTCACCTACGCGCACTCGACCAACGTGGCGATGTACGCCTGCGCCATCGGCGAGAAGCTCGGCTTCGACGCGGCCACGTTGCAGCGGACGCGGCGCGCCGGGTTGCTGCACGACATCGGGAAGGTCGGGGTGAGCAACCGCATCCTCGACAAGAACGGCCCCCTCGCCGACGACGAGCGCGCGGCGGTGCAGTCGCACCCGATGTACACCTGGGAGATCCTGGGCCGTGTGGGCGCCTTCGCGTCGTTCGCGCGACAGGCCTCCACGCACCACGAGAAGCTCGACGGCAGCGGCTACCCATGGAAGCTGCGCGGCGACGAACTCGACGCCCCCGCACGCGCCATGGTCGTGGCCGACATCTACGAAGCGCTCACCGCCAACCGTCCCTATCGCGCCGGCATGCCGGTGGAACAGGCGCTCGGCATCCTCGAGAGGGAACGCGGCGCGAAGCTCGACGGCGACGCGATCGATGCGCTGGCGGCGGCCGTGACTGGGGACGGCGGCGGCGAAACGCTCTAGGGCGAGAGGACGCGAGGACGAGAGGACGAGGAACGGCAAGGACCCTCGGCGCGAGTACTCTTCGCGGCTTCGTGGCTTCGCGTGAGACGCCGTTGAACTTCATCTCACGCGAAGCCGCGAAGACGCCAAGGGGGCGTGCACGGCCCCGCGAGCGCACGATTCCCGGTCACTCCTTGCAGCATGGGCGTCGGAACCCCACGTTCCGCCCCCACACCATCTCGACTTCTCGTCCTCTCGTCTCCTCGTCTTCTCATGACTGGTGACGCCCGCCTGCGGGCCCTTGCGGCTCGACGGACGCGCTTTGCGATCACGCTGACGGCCGCGATGATCGTCCTCTACTTCGGCTTCATCCTCCTCATCGCGTATGACAAGGCGCTGATGGGGACGCTCATCGCGCCGGGGCTCTCGCTCGGGATCCTGCTGGGGGCGCTGGTGATCGTGGTGTCGTGGCTCCTCACCTTCGTCTACATCCGGTGGGCCAACACGCACTACGACCGCGAGCTGGCGGAGATCACGCGATGAACGCCGCGAATGCTGCGCAGCAGGTGACGCAGGTGACGCAGGCGACGAGCATCGGCCAGCCCAACGCGGTGGCGATGGTCTTCTTCTTCGTCTTCATCGCCATCACGCTCGGCATCACCTACTGGGCATCGCGGAAGACGCGCACCACCGAGGACTTCTACGCGGCCGGCCGGTCGATCTCGGCGGGGCAGAACGGCTTCGCGTTGGCGGGCGACTACATGTCGGCGGCGTCGTTCCTCGGGATCGCGGGGCTCGTCTCGACCACCGGCTTCGACGGGTTGATCTACTCCACCGGGTGGCTGGTAGGGTGGCCGGTGGTCCTCTTCCTGATCGCCGAGCCGCTCAGGAACCTCGGGAAGTACACCTTCGCCGACGTGGTGGCGGCGCGACTTCGGCAGACGCCGGTGCGCATCGCGGCGGCGATCGGGACGCTGGCGACGGTGATCTTCTACCTCATCGCCCAGATGGTGGGGGCGGGTGGGCTGATCAAGCTGATGTTCGGGCTGACCTACGAGACGGCGATCGTGATCGTGGGGGTTGCCATGATCGCGTATGTGCTATTCGGAGGAATGCTCGCCACCACATGGGTGCAGATCGTCAAGGCGGTCCTCCTGCTTGGAGGGGCGACGATCCTCGCGGTGATGGTCCTGGCCAAGTTCGGATTCTCCCCGGTCGCCCTCTTCCGCGAGGCTGCGGCGAAGTACGGCGACGGCGTCCTCGCTCCCGGGAAGTTGGTCGCCAACCCGCTCGACGCGGTGTCGCTGGGGATGGCGCTGATGTTCGGGACGGCCGGGCTCCCGCACATCCTGATGCGCTTCTATACGGTTCCCGACGCGCAGGCCGCCCGGAAGTCGGTCTTCTATGCCACTGGGCTCATCGGCTTCTTCTACCTGATGACCTTCATCCTGGGGTTCGGGGCGATGGTCCTCGTGACGCCGGACGCGATCAAGGCGGTCGACAAGGGGGGCAACATGGCGGCTCCGCTCCTCGCCGAGACGTTGGGGGGGACTCCTTTCCTGGGCTTCATCGCCGCCGTCGCCTTTGCCACGATCCTGGCAGTGGTGGCGGGGTTAACGCTCTCAGGTGCCGCGGCACTGTCGCACGACCTGTGGGTGAGCGTCGCCCGGAAAGGAGACGCGACTCCCATCGAACAGCTGCGCGTTGCCCGCATCGCGACGGTCTTCCTTGGGGTGATCGCGGTGATGCTGGGGATCGTCTTCAAGGGGCAGAACGTCGCCTTCATGGTGTCGCTCGCCTTTGCGATCGCCGCCAGCGCCAACTTCCCGGCGCTCCTGCTCTCGATCTTCTGGCGGGGGTGTACGACGTTGGGGGTCGTGACGTCGATGTTGGTGGGGACGATCTCCACTCTCCTCCTTATCTACCTGTCGCCCACCATCCAGGTCGACATCATGCACCATGAGCAGGCGTTCTTCCCGTTGAAGAACCCGGCACTCATTACAATTCCGCTATCCTTCGCCGTCGGTATCGTCGTCTCGCTTGCGTCGTCCGATCCCGAGGCCCGTGAGAAGTTCGCGCAGGTCGAGCGGCGCGTGCATTTGGGCGCCAAGGCCTGATTCTTCTGGTTTTCAGACCGTCATCGCGGCGCCAAAACGCTGCGGGGCTGAGCGGGTGTAAACGGTTACGCCTCGCCATCGGCCCCCGTTAAGTTGCCATCCATGCCTCCTGTAGATCGATCGAAGATTCCATACCTCCCCGAGCGTATCGAGGGACTCGGCGAGGTCGCGACCAACCTCTCGTGGAGCTGGAGCCGGAACGCCCGCGCTCTCTTCGCCATGATCGACGAGCCGCTGTGGCACCTCACGCGGCACAATCCCATCGCGATGCTCCGACGCATCGCCCCGGATCGCCTCAGCACGGTCGCCCGCGAACCACGCTTCCTCGACCTCTACGACCGCGTCATGGCGGACTTCCGCCGCGACCAGTCGTTCGACAACACCTGGTTCCGGAACACCTTTCCGGAGCTGACCGACGGCCCGGTGGCGTACTTCTGCGCCGAGTTCGGGCTGCACAACTCCGTCCCGATCTATTCGGGGGGGCTGGGCGTCCTGGCCGGCGACCACTGCAAGTCGTCGTCGGACCTCGGGATTCCGCTGGTGGGGATCGGGCTCTACTACACGCGCGGCTACTTCGACCAGAAGCTCCGCCTGGACGGGTGGCAGGAGGACTCGGACGAGCAGTTCGACGTCGCCAACACGCCGCTCGAGCGCGTGCAGCTGCCGGGGAAGGATCCGTGGCTCGCCAAGGTGAACACCTTCGGGCGCGACATCCACATCGCCGTCTGGCGCATGCACGTGGGGCGCGTCCCGGTCTATCTCCTGGACTCCAACCTCGAGCAGAACGACCCGGCAGACCGCGACCTGACGTCGAAGCTGTACACGGGGGGCCCCGACGTGCGCCTCCGCCAGGAGTGGATCCTGGGCGTCGGTGGCGTGCGGGTGCTGCGCGCGTTAGGCATCGCGCCGGCCGCGTGGCACGCCAACGAAGGGCACGCCGCCTTCATGCTCGTCGAGCGCGTGCGCGAGTACATGAGCGCCGGTCTTTCCTATGAAGAGGCGGTGGTGAAGGTGCGGGCGTCGAGCATCTTCACCACGCACACGCCGGTCCCGGCGGGGCACGACACCTTCTCGCACGAGCAGGTCGCGTCGTGCGCGGGGCCGCTCTACCAGGAGATGGGGATCACGCGCTTCCTCTCCATCGGGCAGCATCCCACGGAGGAGCAGGGGCGCTTCCACATGACGGTGTGCGCGCTGCGCCTGTCGAAGCACGTGAACGGTGTGGCGCGCCGGCACGGCGAGGTCTCGCGGCAGATCTGGGCGCCGCTCTGGCCCGACCGTGACGACTCGCAGGTTCCGATTGGCCACGTGACCAACGGCGTCCACAAGGCGACGTGGATGTCGAAGGAGATGATGGAGCTGTTCGATCACTCCTTTGGCCACGACTGGGGGAACCGGGTCGAGGATCCCGCGCTGTGGGAGTCGGTGCTGGAGATCGACGACGTGCGCCTGTGGGGGACGCACCTCGAGCTCAAGACCGACCTGATGAACTTCGTGCGCGAGCAGGCGCGTCGTCGCTGGGCGCGCCACTGGAAGGAGGCGGCGCACGTGGTCGGGGCGGGGACGCTCCTCAACCCGAACGTCCTCACCATCGGCTTCGCTCGGCGCTTTGCCACGTACAAGCGCGCCGATCTCGTCTTCTCCAACATCGACCGGCTGCGCACGCTCCTGGTCGACAACACGCGCCCGGTGCAGATCATCTTCGCCGGCAAGGCGCACCCCGCCGACACGCCGGGGAAGGAAGTGCTGCGCACGGTGTATGGCTTCACGCGCGACCCCAAGCTCGAGGGGCGCGTGGCCTTCATCGAGGACTACGACCTGCATCTCGCCCATCGCCTGGTGCAGGGGGTCGACGTGTGGCTCAACCTGCCGCGCGTCCCGCTGGAGGCGAGCGGCACGAGCGGCATGAAGGCGGCGCTCAACGGCGTCCCGCAGCTCTCGACGCTCGACGGGTGGTGGCACGAGGGGTACGATGGGCTCAACGGGTGGGCGATTCCGCCCGCGGCCTCGCGGGCGACGCCTGACGAGTGGGACGCCGACCGCTTCTATACCTTGCTGGAGGAGCAGGTCATCCCGCTGTACTACACGCGGGACGAGCGCGGCGTCCCGCACGGGTGGATCCAGAAGATGAAGCACGCCATCCGGGTGGCGGGGCAGCAGTTCACCTCGCGTCGCATGCTGCAGAACTACTCCAGGCAGTACTACACCCCCGCGATGCGCGGGGAGATGCAGGGTGACGATCCCCCGATCGGATGAGGTAGGGCATGGCAGCGCGCAAGCGGAGTACGGCGGCGACGACCAGGACGCGTCGGACTCGCAAGGCGGGCGAGCAGGCGAAGGACGGCACGGACGACAACACGGGGACAGCAACTCCCGCGGCGGGCGGTGACGCCGCGGTGGGCGAGGCTGGTGCCAAGGCGGGTGCCAAGGCACCCGCCGCTGCGCCACGCGCCTACCCGCTGCAGACCGCCGGTGCCCACCCGGTCTCGGTGGTGCACGTGGTGGCGGAGCTGGCACCGTTCGCCCGCACCGGCGGGTTAGGGGAGGCGGTGGCCAACCTGGCCAAGGCGCAGGCCAAGGCGGGGCTTCAGGTCGCGCTCATCATGCCGCTCTATCGCCAGGTGCGCGACGTCGTCACCGACTTTGTCCCGGCGACCGACCCGTACTGGGTGCAGCCGGGAGGGCGCACCGAGTACGCGCGCCTCTTCGAGTCGGCGTCGTTGCGCGCGCGCGCCGGCGAGGGGGGGCCGCGCGTGTACTTCCTCGACAACGAGTTCTACTTCGGCGGCCGCGACGGGATCTACGGCGACGCGCGCGGCGAGTACGGCGACAACGACCGGCGCTGGGCCTTCTTTGCCCTGGCGGCGCTCACCGCGCTTCCCAAGGTGGCGCAGGCGCCGGTGATGATGCACTGCCACGACTGGCACACCGCACTCGCCCCCGCCTACCTGCGTGCCTACGAAGGGGGGAGCGACTTCCTGCGCAACACCTGGACGGTGCTCACCGTGCACAACGCCGGCTTCCAGGGGCACTTCCCGCCGCAGACGATGGGTGACGTGGGGCTCCCCGCCGAGTTCTACAACCATCACATGTTCGAGTGGTATGGGCAGATGAACATGCTGAAGGGGGGGATGGCCTGCGCCGACGCGGTGACGACGGTGAGCCCCACGCATGCGCACGAGCTGCGCACGGCGGCCGGCGGCTTCGGGCTGCACGGCGCCTTCGTCGCCATGCGCGAGCGCTTCGTGGGGATCATCAACGGGATCGACAACGCCGACTGGAACCCCGCCAACGACCCCTTCATCGCCTACAACTACTCGCGCACCAAGCTCTCCCCCAAGAAGCAGAACAAGCTCGCCCTGCAGCGCATCTTTGGTCTCCCGGAGCGCCCGGGGACGCCGGTGATCGGGATGAGCGCGCGCATGGTGGCGCAAAAGGGGCTCGACCTCATCCTGGGGAGCCCGCGGTTCCTCTCGCTCGACGCGCAGTTCATCTTCCTGGGGCAGGGGGAGAAGCGCTACGTCGACATCCTCGAGGAGCTGGGGGCGCTGGTCCCCGGGCGCATCGGGGTGCAGACCAACTTCACCGTCGAGCAGGAGCATCGCCTGCTGGCGGGGGCGGACATGATCGTGATGCCGTCGCAGTACGAGCCGTGCGGGCTCACGCAGATGCGCGCCCAGCGCTACGGGACGCTCCCGGTGGCCCGCAAGGTCGGCGGGCTCGCCGACACGATCGAGGACAACGTCACCGGCTTCCTCTTCGACGACTACACGCAGGCCGACTTCATCGCCGCCTGTGCCCGCGCCATCGACCACTACCGGCACCCGCAGGTGTGGACGCAGATGATCAAGGAAGCGATGTCGCGCGACCATGGCTGGGAGAAGTCGGAGGTGAAGTACCGCGAGCTGTATCGCCGCGCCATCAACTGGCCGCGCTGGGGGCGTTAGGCGTTGCCCGACCGTCCCGTCGACGTCGTCCTCTTCCTGCACTCGCACCTCCCGTACGTCCTGCACCACGGGCGCTGGCCGCACGGGAGCGACTGGTTGTGCGAGGCGGCGCTGGAGACGTACCTCCCGCTCATCGACACGCTGCGGCGCCTGGAGGCGGCGCACGTCGACGCCCCGCTCACCATCGGCGTGACGCCGGTGCTGGCCAACCAGCTCGCGCACCCCGACTTCGCCATCGAGTTCGAGGCCTTCCTGGCGCATCGCCTGGCCTCGTGCCGCTCCGCGGTGCAGGAGATGGAAGGGACGAGCGACGCGTCGCTCATCCCGCTCACCGCCTTCTGGGAGGCGCGCCTCCGGCGGATGCAGGCGCTGTGGCAGGCGCTGGACGGTGACCTCGTCGGCGAACTCCGCCGCTTGCAACGCGCGGGGCGACTCGAACTCGCCTCGTCGGCGGCGACGCACGGCTTCCTCCCCCTCCTCGGGCGCGACGAGTCGATCCGCCTCCAGTTGCAGCTGGCGAAACGCGAGCACTGGCGCCTCTTCGGGCACGACCCGGTGGGGTGCTGGATCCCCGAGTGCGGCTATCGCCCGCGCGGCAAGTGGTCCCCCCTCCCCGGTGCCCCCGGGCGCGGCGTGCGACGGGGGATCGAGGAGCACCTCGCCGACGCCGGCTTCCGCTACTTCATCGTCGACGCCCACACGGCGCGCGCCGGCGAGCCGTTAGGCGTCTACGGCGAACGCGTGATGGGGGAGTCGGAACGCGTCGCCGAGGCGGCGCTCGCCCCGCGCCGCGACCCGCGCCGCCGGGCGCCGCAGTCGCCGTATCGCACCTACAAGGTCACCGGGCTGCGCGCGTCGACCGACGTCGCCGCACTGGTGCGCGACCCGCAGTCGTCGGTGCGCGTGTGGAGCCGCGGCGAAGGCTATCCCGGCGACGGTGCCTACCTCGAGTTCCACAAGATGCGCTGGCCCGGCGGCCTCCGGCTCTGGCGCGTCACCGGACGCGACGTCTCGCTCGGCGACAAGGTCGCGTACGACCCGCTGGAAGCGCGCCTCGCCGTGCAGGCGCACGCCCGCGACTTTGCCGAGCTGCTGGATGGCATCGCCGAGGACCGCAGCAACAACGCGACGCTCATCACCGCCCCGTTCGACACCGAGCTGTTCGGCCACTGGTGGTTCGAGGGGCCGGACTTCCTGGGCGAGCTGTTCGGCGAGCTGCGCCAGCACGCGCGCCTGCGCGCGACGACCGCCGACATGCACCTGGCGAGGCAGCCGGCGCGCGTGACCACCAAGCTGGCCCGCGGCAGCTGGGGGCGAAACGGCGACTACACGATGTGGCTCAACGACCGCGTCGAGGAGATGTGGCCCGCCATCTGGGAGCTGGAGGAGGCCTTCTGGAACGTCGCCCCGCGCGCGCTGGCGACGCCGGCCACGCACCAGCTCCTGGCGCAGGCGGCGCGTTCGCTCCTCCTGCTGCAATCGAGCGACTGGCCCTTCATCGTCACGACGGGGGCGGTGGGCGACTATGCGCTCGAGCGCTTCGCCGGCCACGCGCGCGACACGCGGAACCTCCTCATCGGGGTGCACGAGGTGCTCGCGGGGGGGGACCCCACTGCGATCCACGCCCTCGCCCAGTCGCTGCGCGAGCGCGACGATCTCTTCCCGGACATCCTCGCCTCCGTTGCCGATGCCGTCGGCGACGACCTGATCGCCGTGGCCGACAGCGGCGACCGCTCGGACGTTGGCGAACTGGATCCATAAGCACGCTCGATCACGAGGCCGCATGCGCTCCATCGTCATCCACGCACACTTCTACCAGCCCCCGCGCGAGCACCCCTTCTTCGACGAGATCGAGGCCGAGGCGTCGGCGGCTCCGTACCACGACTGGAACGCACGCATCGATCGCGAGTGCTATCGCGCGGTGGTGGCGGCGCGCATGTCCGGGGCGCATGGACGCATCGGGCGGATCGTCAACACGCTGGAGCAACTGTCGTTCAACGTGGGGCCCACGCTGCTCACGTGGATGGAGCAGCACTCGACCGACGCCTATCACGCCATGCTGGCGGCCGACCGCGAGAGCTGCCGGCGATTAGGAGGGCACGGCAACGCCATCGCCCACCCGTACCACCACGTCATCCTCCCGCTCGCCTCGCGGCGCGACAAGGTGACCGAGGTGCGTTGGGGAATCGCCGACTTCACGCGGCGATTCGGGCGCGAGCCGGAAGGGTTCTGGCTCCCCGAGACCGCCGTCGACGACGAGACACTCGACGTCCTGGCGCAGGAGGGGATCCGCTTCACCATCCTCGCCCCCTACCAGGTGCAACGCCGCGCTCCCAACGGGCTCCCCGGGCGCTACACGACCAACAACGGGCGCACGATCGCCCTCTGCACGTACCACGGCGACCTGTCGCACGGGATCGCCTTTGGTGGCCTGGTGCGCGACGCCGACCATTGGGCGCGCGAGCTGCTCTCGCTCCCGCCCGATGTCGCGACCTCGCGCGACGACGATGACACCACGGGCGGGCTCACGCTCCCGCACCTCGTCTCGATGGCGACCGACGGCGAGACATACGGACATCACCACAAGTTCGCCGAGATGGCGCTGGCGCGCGTCTTCGACGTCACGGCGCACTACGGGGCGCGGGTTGAAAATTTCGCCTCGTTCCTCGCGCGCCACCCGGCGACGTTCGACGTGGAGATCGTCGCCCCCACGGCGTGGAGCTGTGCCCACGGCGTGGAGCGCTGGCGGTCGAATTGCGGCTGCCGGAGCGATACCTCGCGCAACCCGTCGCAGGAATGGCGCACCCCGCTCCGCAACGGGCTCAACGCGCTGGCCGAGGCGCTGCACGCGATCTTCGAGCGCGACGGGGCACCATTGCTCGGCGACGTGTGGGCGGCGCGCGACGCCTACGGCCGCGCCGTGAGCCAGGATGCCGACGCGCGCTACCAGTTCTCGGCGGCCCAGCTCCCGTCGACCGCGACGCCTGACGAGAAGCGCCGAGTGGCCGAGCTGCTGGAGATGGAGCGCGACGCCATGCGCATGTTCACCTCGTGCGCCTGGTTCTTCGACGACATCGGCGGGTTGGAGCCGCAGCAGGTGCTGCGCTACGCCGTGCGCGCCATCGAGCTGTCGGGCGATGCCCCGCGACTGGCGGCGATGCTGCGCGACACGTTGCGGCTGGCGGTGAGCAACGACCCGCACGTCGGCACCGGCGCCGACGTCTTCCTGCGCCTGGCCTCGGGGCCCGATGCCGCGGCGCGCACCGCGGCGGCCGCGGCGGCGCTCACCGCGCTCGGCATCGATCCCAACGGGCACCTCTCGGTGAACGCGGTGAGCGCTGAGATCACCGGCGAGATCGTCACCGTGCGCTCGCGCGACACGGGGAGCGTACGGCGCTTCCGGGCGATGGTGGTGGAGCGGCGCGCGGCGACGGTGACGTGCGACGTGACCGACCTCGACGCCGAGGACGGGCGCATCTGGCGCATCCCGTTGGCGGACTTCCCCGAGCATCCGCGCCGGGCCATTCGCCATGCGCTCCGCCGCAAGCTCCTCCCGCAGAGCCTTTCGACGGAGGAGATCGAACGGCTGGCGCTCGGCGACGCCTCGTTGCGCGGGGTGATCGTCGTCGCCCTGCAGCGCGCCGTTGGGCAGCTGGCGCACGACGTCTCGCCCGAGTCGCTCGACGTGGCCAACGCGCTCCTCGACCTGTTCGAGCAGCTGGAGACCAACGTGCCGTTCGACGTGCAGACGGCGTTCTGGAGCGTGTGGGAGGGGGCGAGCGCCGAGCAGCGGGAGGCGCTGGCGGCGTTTCGGGAGCGGTTGGGGTTCGAGCCGGCGTAGGGGGCGGCGGCGCGCGGCGCGCACGGAGGTGCCACTTCGCGCCGGCGCGTGACGCGGGGGCGTGGTCGGCTGCGCATCTCATGGCGAGCCGTGTCACCGCGCGCTGAACGGGGGCGTCGCTCGTCTTCTTCACGGATCGTCCCGGACCTTCTGGCGTCCGGGGCGTATTCTTCAGGAGTCACTCCCGAGATGCCGACTGCCATGATCGATCCCGCTGCGCCGGCCCCGATGGATGCCACCGCCGTTCCCGAGTCGCCGACCCCCGAGTGGCTCGACGCGCTGTGCCGCGAGCGGGCGGCGTACAACCTCCCGCCGCGCGCCAACGCGCGCGCCGGCTCGTTCGCCGACGGAATCCTCGCCTTCCTCTTTCCGCACTTCGCCCCGCGCCTCGACGGCCAGCGCGAGGCGCTCGATCGCGAACTGGCCCACATCGCCGACGAGAGCCAGACGCTCTTCGCCGACTTCCTCGCCCACCAGGCGGGGCCGGGACTGACGCAGACCACCGAGGCGTCGATCGATGCCGACGGCGCCGCATCGCGCGCCGCCTTCGTCGCCTCGCTCCCCGCGCTGCGCGAGGCGCTCTCCGCCGACGCGCACTTCCTCGTCGCCTCCGACCCGGCCGCGACGTCGGTGGACGAGGTGATCCTCGCCTATCCGGGCTTCTACGCCACGGCGTGCTATCGCCTCGCGCACCGCATTCGCGAGTTGGGGATCCCGCTCCTCCCGCGCCTCATCACCGAGCACGCGCACATGCGCACCGGGATCGACATCCACCCCGGGGCGACGATCGGCGTCCCCTTCGCCATCGACCACGGGACAGGAATCGTGATCGGCGAGACGGCGAGCGTGGGCGTTCGCGTGCGGATGTACCAGGGAGTGACGTTAGGCGCACTCTCGGTGGAGAAGGGGCTGGCCAGCGCCAAGCGACACCCCACCATCGGCGACGACGTGGTCCTCTACGCCAACGCGACGGTGCTGGGGGGGCGGACGGTCGTGGGGAACGGAAGCGTGGTGGGAGGGAATGTGTGGCTCACCCGATCCGTGGGACCGGGAGCGATGGTGCTGAGTGCGCCGCGGGATCGGGGAGAAGACGAGAAGACGAGAGGACGAGAAGACGAGTGAAACCGGTGACGAGCGTGCGCGTACGGTCCCTCGCGTTCATTCCCTCAACACTTGATTGAATCAAATGTTGAGGGTATCGTCTCCGCCATGCCGCCTTCCGAACTCGACCTCCTGCAGGGGACGCTCGACGTCCTCGTCCTGCGCGCCCTCTCCTGGGGGGCGATGCATGGGTACGCCGTGGCTCGCTTCATCCGTGAGGGGTCCGACGAGACCTTTCGCATCCTCGACGGCGCCCTCTACACCTCGCTCCACCGCATGGAGGAACGCGGCTGGGTTGCGTCGTCGTGGGGGACGTCGGACAAGGGGAAGCGCGCCAAGTTCTACGAACTGACGGCGGCGGGGCGAAAGGCGCTGCGCACCGAGTCCCAGTCGTGGGATCGGTACGTCACGGCGGTGGCGAAGGTGATGCGCGCGACGCCGTCGACGGCCTGACGGCGACCACTCGTCTCCGTCGTTCACCCTGGCACTCCGTCCCCTCCGGTCATGCCACCGATCACCCGACGTTCCCGCCCGCCGGCCTGGCGCCGCTATCTCCGATTCCTCGGCCCGAACCTCGAGGCCGACATCGATGACGAGCTGTCGTTCCACATCGCGGAGCGCGTGGAGGCGCTGCGGGCGACTGGCGTGCGTGAGGACGAGGCGCGCACACGGGCGTTGGCGGAGTTCGGCGATGTGGCCGACGTGCGGCGCTCGCTCCAGGCGATCGACCGGCGGATCGAGCAGCGCCGCGACCGCGTGGCGTGGAGCATCGATGCGCTGGCCCAGCTGCGGCACCGCGTGCGTATCCTCGTCAGGCAGCCGGCGTTCACCGTGCCGGCGGTGGTCACGCTCGCCCTGGGGCTCGCGGCGACGGTGACGATCTTCACGCTGCTCGACACCATCGTCCTGCGCCCGCTCCCGTTCCCGCAGGCGGAGCGCCTGGTCGCGCTGTCGTCGCCGATGCCCAAGCTCAACGACACGTGGGGGATCGCGCGGCACCAGCTCTTCTACTACAAGGCGAATTCGCGCGCCATCGAGGAGATGGGGCTCTATCGCACGGGCGAGGCGACGCTCACCGGCGACGTATCGACGTCGTTCGCCGAGCGCGTGAAGTCGGCGACGGTCACGGCGGGGATCTTCGACGTGCTGGGGATCGTCCCGGAGAAGGGGCGCGTCCTCACCGCGCAGGACAACCTGCTGCGCGAGTCGTCGGTCGTGATGCTGGGGCACGACCTGTGGGTGCGCCGCTTCGGCGCCGATCCGGCGATCATCGGGAAGCGGATCGACCTCGAGGGCTTCCCGCACGAGGTCGTTGGAGTGGCCGCGGCCGGGGCGCAGTTGCCCGATCGCCCGGTGGACCTCTGGCTCCCCGACTGGGCCGATCCCGCAGCGGCAGCGCAGAACAACCACGTGCGGCAGGCGGTGGCGCGGCTGCGCCCGGGCTTCACCGCGGCGAGCGCCGAGGCAGACCTGGCGCCGTGGGTGCTGCGCATGGAGGAAGCCTTTCCGTCGGCGTATCCCAATCATTGGATCCGCGACTCGGGGTTCCGGACGGCGGTGATGCCGCTGCGCGACGACGTGGTGGGGGCGACGATCGTGCGGGCGTTGTGGGTCCTGCTGGCGGGGGTGTCGCTGGTGCTCGTGGTGGCGCTCGCCAACGTCGCGAACCTCTTCCTCGTGCGTGCCGACGGGCGTGCGCGCGAGGTGCTGGTGCGCTCGGCGCTGGGCGCCGGGCGCGGCAACCTGCTGGCGTTGCACCTCACGGATGCCCTCCTGGTGACGACGGCGGCCGCGCTGCTGGCGACGGCACTGGTGCGCGGAGCACTCGGGGCGCTCGCCTGGCTCTCCCCGGAAGGGTTGCCGAGGTTGGCGGAGTTGCAGCTGGATTGGGGGACGGTCGCCATCGTCGCGGGGCTCGCGTTGGCGATCGGCCTGGGGCTCGGCCTCGCGACGGCGGGGGCCGCGCGCGGGGAGCACGCCGCGCTGCGCGACGGATCGCGCGGGGTCACGCTCTCGCGCCGGCAGGTGGCGGTGCGCGGCGTGCTGGTGGTGGCGCAGGTGGCGATGGCGGTCGTGCTGCTGGCGGGAGCGGGGCTGATGGTGCGCTCGTTCGACAAGCTGCGGCGCATCTCGCCGGGCTTTGCGCCTGACGGCGTGGCGACGATGGAGCTCTCGCTCCCGGCGGCGCGTTACGACGCGCCGGCGCGCGTGAGCGCCTTCTACGAACAGGTGACGCAGGCGGTGCGGGGGATCCCGGGGGTGACCGACGTGTCAGCCGTGGAACAGTTGCCGCTGACGGGGCGCTCCGGGTGCACCGGAGTCCTTACGAGCCAGCCCGGGGCGCGGGGGCGCCGCGAGACATGCGTGTCGACGCTGCAGGTGGCGCCGGGCTACTTCTCGGCGATGCGCATTCCCGTGCGCGGCGGAGAGTCGACCTGGGGAGAGGTGCACCAGGGGGGCGGCGGCGCCATCGTCACGCGCGCGTTCGCCGAGGTGCTGTGGCCCGGAGAAGATCCCATCGGGCGGACGATTCGCTGCTGCTCGGTGGACAGCGGGTGGTTCCGCGTGACCGGGGTGACGGACGACCTGTACGACGAGGGGCTCGACGCGCCGCCGATGCAGGCGGTCTTCTTCTCGCTCGAGCCGCCGCCGGGGGCCGACCTGCAATGGGTGGCGCGCCAGGTGAGCCTGGTCATCCGCGCCCCCTCGCTGTCGCCGGCGCAGCTCTACCCGATGGTGCAACGCGCGGTCGCGCGGCTCGATCCGCAGGTGCCCGTCACCAATGCCCGTGCGTTGGGCGACGTCGTCGCCGAGTCGATGGCGCGGCGCACCTTCACCCTCGTGCTGCTGGCGGCGGCGGCCGCGATCGCGTTGCTGTTGAGCGCGATCGGACTGTACGCCGTGGTGTCGTACGTGGTGAGCCACCGCGTGGGGGAGATCGCCATTCGCATGGCGCTGGGGGCGCGCGCCTCGCAGGTGGCCCAGCTCGTGGTGCGCCAGGCGATCGGACTGACGCTGCTCGGCGTCGCACTCGGCGTCGGCGGCGCGGTGGCGACCACGCGTGCCCTGGGGTCGCTGCTGTACGACGTGGCCCCGACCGATCCCCTCGTGCTCGGGGGAGTCTCATTCCTGCTGCTGGTGATTGCCATTGCGGCGTCGCTGGCACCGACGTGGCGGGCGGTGAAGGTCGCGCCGGCGGGGGCGCTGCGCGGGGAGTAGGGGAGTGGGACGGGGGACGGGAGACGGGAGACGGGAGTTCGGTTGCGCGCGGTGTGAGGGAGGGGCGCTTGGGAGGGCTGATGCGGGGGCTCGGTGGGGGTGGGAGTTGGCGTGACTAGCCGGGCGGGAGAGGAGTTGGCAGGTTAGGGCGGAACATCAGGGAGAGCGCGAGCCGTTCCCAGCGTGTGCGGCGTCCGAACTCCCGTCCCCCGTCCCCCGTCTCAAGTCCCCCATGCCTCGCGTCGTCTTCGTTGCGCCGCTCCTCTCCGACAACGCCTTCCGCATGGTCGAGGCGGCGGCGACGCTTCCCGATGTGCAGCTGGCGGTGATCACGCAGGACGGCGAGGACAAGCTGTTGCACCTGCGGGGGCGCGTGGCGCACTGGCGGGTGGATGACATCCTGAGCGTCGACCAGCTGCTGTGGGCGGCTGAGGGGTTGGCGACGCTGCACGGCCCGATCGATCGCCTGTTCGGCGCCTTCGAGCAGATCCAGGTGCAACTGGCGCAGCTGCGCGCGCAGCTGGGGATCGCCGGGCTGGGGGTCGAGGCCGCGAACAACTTCCGCGACAAGGCGCAGATGAAGTCGCTGCTGCGCGCCCACGGGCTCCCGTGCGCGCGGCACCGCCTGGCGCGCACGATCGACGAGGCGCGCGCCTTCGGCGAGCGCAACGGCTTCCCCATCGTCGTGAAGCCCCCGGCCGGCGCGGGCGCCATCGCCACCTTCCGCGTGGACGACATGGCGTCGCTCGTCGGGGCGTTGCAGCGCACGCCACCGTCGCCCGAGCACCCGGTCCTCCTCGAGGAGTTTGTCCAGGGGGAGGAGCACTCGTTCGAGACGGTCACCATCGACGGGGTGCACGTGTGGCACTCACTGACGCACTACTACCCCACGCCGCTCACCGTCCTCGAGAACCCGTGGATCCAGTGGTCGCTCGTCCTCCCGCGCGAGATCGACGCGCCGCAGTACGACGACATCCGCACCGCGGCTCGCAAGGCGCTGGACGTGCTCGGCATGCAGACCGGGATCTCGCACATGGAGTGGTTCCGCCGGAAGGACGGGTCCATCGCCATTAGTGAAGTTGCGGCGCGTCCGCCGGGTGCGCAGATCACGCAGCTCATGTCGTACGCGCACGACTTCGACCTGGTGCAGGAGTGGATGCGCGCGATGATCTTCGGCGACTTCCATCGCCCCGAACGCCGCTACGCCGCCGGGGCCGCTTTCCTGCGCGGGCAGGGGAGCGGGCGGATCGTGAAGGTGCATGGCATCGACGAGATCAACCGCGAACTCGGCTCCCTCGTCGTCGCCGCGAAGACCCCGCAGGTGGGGGCGACCCCCTCGCCGAGCTACGAAGGCGACGGCTGGGTCATCGTCAGGCACCCCGAGACCGCGGTCGTCGAACAAGCGGTCCTCAAGATCATCGCCACCGTCCGCGTCGAACTCGGATAGCAACGCACGCACGAGCACACCGCAAACCGGCGCCCCCCGCGCCGCATTGCGCCCCATAGAGGAAGTCAGTAGTTAGTCACGAGTGTCCGGACGGGAGATGAAACACCTCCCGTCTCCCGTCCCCCATCTCCCGTCCGCAGTCCCCATGAACGTCATCATGCTGGCCCCCGGCTACCCGGGAGAGATGCCTTACTTCTGCCGCGCGCTCTCGGTGCACGGCGCCAAGGTCTACGGCCTGAGCGATGTCCCCTACGACGCGCTCCCGCCGATGACCAAGGAGCACATGTCGGGCTACCTGCAGGTGGCCAACTTCACCGATGAAGACGCCGTCGTGCGCCAGGTGGTGCAGTCGGTGGGGTCGCACACCATCGATCGCGTGGTCTGCATGTGGGAGCCCGGCGTGCTGCTGGCGGCCAAGATCCGCGAGGCGTTAGGCGTCCCGGGGCAAGGGGTCGAGCAGGCGACGATCTTCCGCAACAAGGACCTGATGAAGCAGGTCATCACCAAGGCAGGGCTCCGCACGGCGCGCCACGCGTCGGCGCGCTCCATCGCCGAGGTGAAGGCGGCGGCCGAGCAGATCGGCTTTCCCATCATCGTGAAGCCGATCGCCGGAGCCGGCTCGATGGACACCTTTCGCGCCGGCTCGATGGCCGAGCTGGAGGCGGAGCTGGCGAAGGTGACGACCTACGACGAGGTGAACGTCGAGGAGTTCATCGAGGGCGACGAGTACACGTACGACACCATCTGCATCAACGGCGAAGTGCGGTACGAGAACGTCTGCTTCTACCGCCCCAACCCGCTCATCGCCCGCAGCACGGAGTGGATCTCGCCGCAGACGCTGGCGCTGCGCGACATGACGCCGACGCCGGTGGCGAGCGGTGTGTCGTTAGGGCACGACGTCCTTGCGGCGATGGGGTTCCAGACCGGCTTCACGCACATGGAGTTCTTCTGGACGCCCAAGGGCGAGGCGATCTTCGGCGAGATCGCCGCCCGCCCCGCCGGCGCACACACGGTCGATCTCATGAACTACGTGGGCGACATCGACCTCTTCATGGGCTACGCCGAGGCGGAGCTCAAGGGGACATTCTCGCAGAGCACCGTGAGGAAGTACAACGCCTGCAACATCTTCAAGCGCGCCGAAGGGCAGGGGCGCATCACCCGCATCGAGGGGCTGCAGCACCTCATGCAGCGCTACGGCGAACACATCGTCCACCTCGACCTCCTCCCGCTGGGCGCGGAACGTCGCAACTGGATCCTGACGCTGGTGTCGGATGGGTACGTCGTCGTCAGGCACCCCGACCTGCAGGCGTGCATGGAGATCTCGGACGCGGTGGGGACGGATCTGCAACTCTTCGCTTCGTAGAGAGCGGGAGGGCGAGAGGGCGAGGGAGATCGGGCGCCTCGGGCGCTGGGTTTCTTTGCGGCTTCGCGGCTTCGCGTGAGATGCTGTTGAACGAGGGCATCACGCGAAGGCGCGAAGCCGCGAAGGAAAGGCGCGGAGATCGGCGCCCACGACGGCCCTGGTGTGCTTGGCGAGTGAAAGCCTAGCGCCGGGCCCTCTTGCCTCCCGGCTTCGGTGACGCGAATACTCGCGGACACCTTGTTGCCCGGGAGAGGCGCGTGCCGCAGTCGTCGTTCGATGCCATCGTCGTAGGGTCCGGGATCTCCGGGGGGTGGGCCGCGAAGGAGCTCACCGAACGGGGGCTGCGCGTCCTCCTGCTCGAGCGGGGGAAGAACGTCGAGCACATCAAGGACTACCACAACGCGCGCAAGGCGCCGTGGGACTACCCGCATCGCGGCGGGCGTACACAGGCGATGATCGCGCGCTATCCGGTGCTCAAGCGCGACTTCCCGCTCAACGAGAAGAACCTCGACTGGTGGGCCTCGGACGAGGAGTCGCCGTACACCGAGTCCAGGCGCTTCGACTGGTATCGCGGCTATCACGTCGGCGGGCGTTCGCTGATGTGGGGGCGTTGCAGCTTCCGCCTCTCCGACCTCGACTTCGAGGCCAACGCGCGCGAAGGGATCGGGACCGACTGGCCGATCCGCTACGCCGAGATCGCCCCGTGGTACAGTCACGCCGAGAAGTTCGCCGGGATCTCGGGGTCGCTGGAGGGGTTGGCGCAGCTCCCGGACGGCGACTTCCAGCCGGCCATGCCGCTCAACTGCGCCGAGCAGCGGATGGCCGATCGTCTGAAGGGGGCGTTCGACGGGGGGCGCCGGCTGATCCCGATGCGCATGGCCAACCTCACGCTCCCGCTCGAGGGGCGCGCGCCGTGCCAGTATCGCGATGCCTGCTGGTTAGGCTGCCCGTACGGCGCCTACTTCAGCACGCAGTCATCGACGCTCCCGGCGGCGATGAAGACGGGGCGCCTCACGCTCCTCCCGTTCGCCATCGCGACCGAAGTCCTGTATGACAAGGACCGCCAGCGGGCGAGCGGCGTTCGGGTGATGGACGCCAACAGCAACGCCGTCACCGACTACATGGCGAAGATTGTCTTCCTCTGCGCCAGCACCCTCAACTCCACCTGGCTCCTCCTGCGTTCGGCGACCGACCTCTGGCCCGGCGGGTTGGGGAGCAGTTCCGGGGAGCTGGGGCACAACCTGATGGACCATCACTTCCGCGTCGGGGCGGAGGGGACGATGCAAGAGCTCGACGACCAGACGTCGTTCGGGCGCCGCCCCAACGCGGCCTATATCCCGCGCTTCCGCAACCTGAACGGGGAGAAGCGCCCGTATCTGCGCGGCTTCGGCTACGAAGGCGGGGCCGGGCGGCGGGGGTGGGAGCAGAAGGTCGCCGAGCTGGGAGTTGGGGGCGAGTTCAAGGACCGGGCGGCCCAGCCTGGGTCGTGGTACATCGGCGGGACCGCCTTTGGCGAGATGCTCCCCAATCACGACAACAAAGTCACCCTCGATCCCGAGAAGAAGGACAAGTGGGGGCTCCCGGTGCTGCGGATGGACTGCGCGACTGGGGAGAACGAGCGGCTGATGCGTATCGACATGGCCAACGACATGGCCGAGATGCTCGAGGCGGCAGGGGCGAAGGATGTGAAGACCTTCGACCACGAGTACTTCCCCGGGATGGGGATCCACGAGATGGGGACGGCCCGGATGGGGACGACCCCGAAGAATTCGGTGCTCAACAAGCACAACCAGGTCTGGGACGCCCCGAACGTCTTCGTCACCGACGGCTCGTGCATGGTCTCGACCGCCTGCCAGAACCCGTCGCTGACCTACATGGCGCTGACGGCGCGGGCGGCGGCGTTTGCGGTGGAGGAGCTGAAGAGGCGTAACCTCTGAGATGCGGACGGGGGACGGGGGACGGGAGTTGCGTCGTGCGCGGCTCTGCTGTCTCTCCCGTCTCCCGTCTCCCGTCTCCCGTCTCCCGTCTCCCGTCTCCCGTCTCCCGTCTCCAGTCCGGGGCCGGTGTCGCCAATGCGCGAAACGGGGCACATATTATCGCCCCATTCCGGCTGGATTTTTTTCCTCCGGTGTACGACCAGTGCCCGGGGCGTCGAGTCCCGGCCCTGCGATTGTGGTTAGGTGTGGCACCGTTTCCAGTTCAAGGAGGATGGAGTGCAAGAGACGCAGTACGATGCAATCGTCGTCGGCTCAGGGATCTCCGGTGGCTGGGCCGCCAAGGAGCTGACCGAGAAGGGGCTCCGCGTCCTCCTGCTTGAGCGCGGGCGCAACATCGAGCACATCAAGGACTACGTGAACGCGCGGAAGGGGACGTGGGAGTATCCCCATCGCGGGCGTCGTACCCGAAAGATGTACGACGAGTATCCCGTGCTCCGGCGCGACTATCCGCTCAACGAGACCAACCTCGACTACTGGGAGCGCGACGACGAGTCGCCGTACACCGAGGTCAAGCGCTTCGACTGGTACCGCGGCTATCACGTCGGCGGACGTTCGCTGATGTGGGGGCGGCAGAGCTATCGCCTGAGCGACATCGACTTCACGGCGAACGCGAAGGACGGGATCGCCACCGACTGGCCCATCCGCTACGCCGACATCGCCCCGTGGTACGACTACGTCGAGCAATTCGCCGGGATCTCCGGGTCGAATGAAGGGCTCGAGCAGCTCCCCGACGGCAAGCTGCAGCCCGCCTTCCCGCTCAACTGCGGCGAGGAGCAGGTGGCCGGGAAGCTCAAGACGAAGTTCGGCGGCACGCGCCGCATCATCCCCGGGCGCGTGGCCAACCTCACGCAGCCGCTCCCCGGGCGCAACCAGTGCCAACTGCGGAATGCCTGCTGGCTCGGCTGCCCCTACGGCGGCTACTTCAGCACGCAGTCGTCGACGCTCCCGGCGGCGATGAAGACCGGCAAGCTCACGCTCAAGCCGTGGTCCATCGTCACCGAAGTCATCTACGACAAGGACGCCAAGCGCGCCAAGGGAGTCCGCGTCCTCGACGCGACCAACAACCAGACGGTCGACTACTCGGCCAGGATCGTCTTCCTCTGCGCCTCGGCGCTCAACTCGACCTGGCTCCTGATGCGCTCGGCCACCGACCTGTGGCCCGGCGGGCTCGGCTCCAGCTCTGGCGAGTTAGGGCACAACCTGATGGACCATCACTTCCGGCTCGGCGCGTCGGGTGACCTCGAGGGGCTCGACGACCAGTATTACTACGGGCGCCGCCCCACCGGCTTCTATATCCCGCGCTTCCGCAACATCGGGAGCGACAAGCGCGAGTACCTGCGTGGCTTCGGCTACCAGGGGAGCGCGAGCCGCGAGGGGTGGGACCGCGCGGTGGCCGAACTCGGCGTGGGCGGGGCGTTCAAGGACGCCATGGCGCAGCCCGGACAGTGGACCATCGGGGCGACCGCCTTCGGCGAGATGCTCCCCGACCACAAGAACATGATCTCGCTCGACGAGACCAAGAAGGACAAGTGGGGGCTCCCGGTCCTCAAGATCGATTGCGCCATCGGCGAGAACGAGCGCAAGATGCGCAAGGACATGACCGCCGACATGGCCGAGATGCTGGAGGCGAGCGGCGTGAAGAACGTGCGCACGTACGACGGCGGCTACTGGCCGGGGATGGGGATCCACGAGATGGGGACGGCGCGCATGGGGACCGACGCGAAGAACTCGGTGCTCAACAAGCACAACCAGGTGTGGGACGCGCCGAATGTCTTCGTGACGGACGGGGCGGCGATGACGTCGGCGGCGTGCGTGAACCCGTCGCTGACCTACATGGCGCTGACGGCGCGCGCGGCGGCCTTTGCCGTCGAGGCGCTCAACAAGCGCGAGCTGTGAGCCACAGTCCCGGATCGTCCCCCGCCAAGACTAACGAAACAGAGCTGAGTGACCGGATATGCCTGACGAGATGACGCCGCAGTTCGTGATCGACCGCCGCGAGGCGATCCGTCGCGTGAGCGCGATGCTGGGCGGGGCCGCCTTCATTGGCGGGTCCTCGCTGCTCGCCGCGTGCAGCAAGGAGACGCCGGCCACGGCCGACACCGCCGTTGCCGCCGCCCCTGCCGCGGGTGCAACGCCCGAGCCGCCGCTGACGATGTTCACCGCCGAGGAGGTGGCCTACCTCGACGAGATCGCCGAGACCATCCTCCCCAGGACCGCGACGCCGGGGGCGAAGGACGCCAAGACCGGGCGCTTCATGGGCGTGATGGTGCAGGACTGCTACACGAAGGAAGACCAGGAGATCTTCAAGAAAGGGCTCACGACGCTCAACGACGCCTGCACCAAGGCGCACGGGCACGGCTTCATGCAGGCCACGCCGGAGCATCGCACGGAGCTCCTGACGGCGATCGACAAGGAAGCGAAGGCGTACCAGGACAAGAAGAAGCCGGACGCGCCGAACCACTACTTCCGGATGATCAAGGAGCTGACGCTGCTCGGCTTCTTCACGTCGGAGGTGGGGATGACGAAGGCGCTGCGGTACGCGGAGACGCCGGGGCGGTATGATCCGTGTGTGCCGTACAAGGCTGGGGAAGCGGCGTGGGCGAATCACGCCTGATTCGCTCACTTCGATTCACGCGAAGGACATGAGGGCGCTCCCGGGTGGGGGCGCCCTTCGTGCTTTTGGTACAGGGGGCGGTGAAATGATGGGGGCGTCGTGGCGGAGCAGCGTAAGATCAACTGCTCGTCTCACGCGAAGGCGCAAAGGCGCCAAGGGAGTTGTGGAGGGGGAGGCAGGGTGACGATGGACAGGGCGGGCGCGGAGGTCGAGATGGAGGAGGGGACGGCGCGCGAGGTCGAGGTGATCGCGACGGCCATCGTAGATGCGGCGTTCAAGCTGCATCGAGGGCTTGGGCCGGGGCTGTTGGAGTCGGTATATCAGAAGGTCTTGGCGCGAATGCTGGAGGAGCGTGGGCTACGCGTGGAGCGCAACAAGGTGGTGGCGTTTGAATTCGAGGGGATGCGCTTCGACGACGGCCTCCGCGTCGACCTGCTGGTCGAAGGTGTCGTCATCATCGAGCTCAAGTCGCTCGAGCAGTTCTCCCCGACGCACCTGAAACAGCTCCTTACCTACCTTCGCCTCCTCCACCTTCGACTTGGACTCCTCATCAACTTCGGCGCCCCCACCTTCAAGGAAGGCATCCGCCGAGTCGTCAACCCGCAGGCACGCTTCGCTGCTTCGCGCCTTCGCGTGAGAGAGGCAGTTCATTCCATCGTGTCGCCGCAGCAGCCTAACGTCGCGCGCGAATGGCTCAGTGCGCACCCGCGTCCTAACCCTCGAGTTCCCCCAATACCCGTCCCAGGACAGCGACCGCCCACTCCACGTCTCCCCTCCCCACCGTCAGCGGCGGCCGGATCTTGAGCACATTGTCCGCCGGCCCCTCGGTCCCGATGAGGATGCGCTCCTCGCGCAGCCGGTTCACGACGTAGCTCGCCGCCGCTGTCGCCGGCGCGCGGGATGCGCGGTCGGTGACGAGGTCAACACCGATGAACAGCCCCATCCCCCGGACGTCGCCGATGAGCGCGTGACGCGATTGCAGCTCGCGGAGACCGCTGAGGAGGTGGTTGCCGACGACGCGGGCGTTCTCCTGGAGCCCTTCCTCCCGCACGATGCGCAGCACCTCGGTCCCCACGCGGCACGACAGCGTGCTCCCGCCAAACGTGGAGAAGAACTCGATCCCGTTGTCAAACGAGCGCGCGATCTCGGAGGTGGTGACGACGGCGCCGAGCGGGTGCCCGTTGCCTAACGGCTTGCCGAGGACGACGATGTCGGGGCGGGCCCCCTGGTGCTCGAAGCCCCAGAAGAAGTCACCGAGTCGCCCGATTCCGGTCTGCACCTCGTCGGCGATGCAGACGCCGCCGGCGGCGCGGATGCGGTCGTAGACGGCAGGGAGATAGCCGACCGGCGGGATGATCTGCCCGCCGACGCTGGGGAAGGTCTCGGCGATGAAGCCGGCGAGTTTCCCTCCACGCGCCCGGATGCGGGCGATGGCGGCGTCGACGTGCTCGGCGTAGCGCGTGGCGGCGTCGCCCCCCCGATGTTCGCCGCGATAGGTGTCGGCCACGGGGACGAGCTGCACCCACTCCGGGCGTCCGCCGCCGTTGGGCTTGTTGAACTTGTACGCCGAGAGGTCGTAGGCGCCGGTGGTGTTGCCGTGGTAGCCGTGGTCGGGGGTGACCATGTCCTTTCCCCCGGTATGCGTTCTCGCCAGCCGCAACGCCAGCTCGTTCCCCTCGCTCCCCGAGTTCACGAAGAAGACGTGGGTGAGGTGCGGCGGCATCTTGGCCAGCAGCTCCTCGGCGAAGGCGACCTGCAACGGGTGCAGGTAGCGCGTGTTGGTGTTGAGGCGCGAGAGCTGGTCGGCGGCGATGGCGGCGAGGCGCGGGTGCGCGTGGCCCACGTGCGGGACGTTGTTGTAGGCGTCCAGGTGCACGCGCCCCCACTCGTCGAACAGGTAGTGCTTCCACCCCCGTACGAAGAGCAGCGGCTCGCGATACGACAGCTTGAGGTTGGTCGCGAAGTGCGCCGCGCGCTCGGCGCGGATGTGATCGGCGTCGAGCGGCTGGTAGGCGACGCGCGCGTCGGCAAGGTTGAGGAGCGCGGCCGGGTTGGGGCAGATCGCCGACCAGAGCGCGAGGTCGTCGGGGTCGGCAACGCCGGGCCAGTCCCCTTCCATCCCGTCGGTGAGCATCGCCAGCTGGAAGTGCAGGTGCGGGTCCCACCCGCCGTTCTCCTCCATCGTGCCTAACGCCGCGAAGCGCTCCCCCCGCGTGACGGCCTGCCCCGGGCGCAGCGCCTCGGCGCTGGCGCGCGAGAGGTGGCCGTAGAGGGTCCAGAACGGATCGCCGCTGGGCGTCTCGTGCCGCAGCACCACCATCCCGCCGTAGTCGAGTCGCGCCTCGCGGAACTCGACCGTGTCGACCACGCCGTCGCACGGGGCGTGCACCGGCGAACCGGGCGGGAGGAAGATGTCGACGCCGATGTGGACGGAGCGGCGGTCGGCGATGGGATGCGTCCCCTTCCGGAAGGCGGGGGCGGTGTAGACGGCGCGCGGTTCACCGTAGCTCCCCACCCACGTGGGCCCGACGTTGGCCGCCGAGCCTAACGTACGCGCCTCGTCCTCCGTCATCATCATCGCGTCGCGCGGAACGAGCGACGTGCGAATGGCGAGCGAGCCGGTGGCGATCGTCGCGAGGTCGACCCCCATCACGGGGGCGAACGTTCCGCGCTGCGCGTCGAGCCACGCCTGCACGCGCGACGCGCGATCGTTCGCGGGATATCCGCAGGCGACGCGCAGGCGGGCGCACATCTGTCCGTCGGCAATCCCGCGCGCACGCTCGAGATATGCCCACGCCGGCCGCTCCGAGATCACGACGTACGGGTCGTCGGGGCGCTCGCGCTTCATGAGCGCCGAGTTGGTGACGCTCACCGCCAGCCGCATGAGGAGAAGCGGCCAGATGAGGTCGAGCTGCGCGGGGGTGAGCGGCGCGACGCCGTGATAGCCGGCGACGAAGGCGGCGAGGGCGCGCTCGGGGTGCGGGTGGTCGAGGACGAGATACGCGCCCGCAATCGCCAACTCGCACACGACGGGGCCGGCGACGATGTCGCCGAAGTCTATCAAGCCGCCGAGGCACAGAGTGCCTCGGCTATCGCGCGCGATCAGGATATTCCAGTCGTTCAAGTCGTTATGCAGCACCGCACGCGGCTGCGCGCTGAGCTTCCCCCGCACACCGTCGTAGCGGAGCCACGCATCGGCGACGAGTTCCTGCTGCGCACGATCGGCGAAGTCGTCGATGTGGCGCATGACCCAGTCGGCGCGCGCGAGGTCCCACTTGAAGTCGGGGCGCTCGAGCCCGGGGTGCGCGAAGCCGGCGAGCGCGCCGTGCATGCGCGCCACGGCGGCGCCGAGCGCGCGCAGGAGGGCCAGCGGCCGCGGTTGCACCTGCGCGTAGGTGGTGCCGGGAAGAAGCGTCAGGAGCCAGGTGAGGCGCGTCTTGCCGTCCGTGTCGCGCCACTCGCACCAGCGCTCACCGGCGCGCGTACGCACCACGGCGGGGACGGGGACGCTCGCGTCGTGCGCGCGGATGTGCTCGTGCGCTCCCGCCAGCAGGTCGACGAAGGCGGCGTCGCACCCCGGGCGCATCGCCTTGAGGATGTACTGCGCGCCGTTGGACGCGGTAACGCGGAAGTTCAGGTCGAACTCACCGGCGAGCGGTTCGAGCGTCGCGTCGATCCCCCACGCCTCGGCCAGCGCCTCGCGCCAGACGTGCAGCGCCTGCGTCGACTCCGTGCGATCGCTCATCTCACGGCCGATACGCGACGCAATCGATCTCGACCTTCAACCCTTCGCGCGGAAGCTTCGACACCTCGACCGTGGTGCGCGCCGGGCGGTTGTCGCCGAACATGCGCGCGTAGACGGCGTTCATCTCCTTGAACTCGTTCATGTCGGTGAGGAAGACGCCGCAGCGCAGGACGTACTGCAGGTCGGAGCCGGCCGCCTGGAGAATGGCCCGCACGTTCCTGAGGCACTGCTCCGTCTGTGATGTCGCGTCGGCACCAGCGAGGACCCCCGTCGCCGGGTCGACCGCGCCTTGTCCCGAGACGAAGATCAGGCGCTCGAAGCCGACGGCCGGGGAGTAGGGGCCGACTGGCGTCGGGAGGTTGGGGGCGTGGACGGAGGTGTGGGTTGGGGCGGTCGACATGAGGAGCGGGTGAGGGTTCGGGGAAAGATACGGGGGAGGGGAGTGAAGGGTGAGAACGGCTTGTCTCACACGAAGCCGCGAACGACCCTCGCGCGCGCGGGCGGCGCTACACCCTTGGCGGCTTCGCGCCTTCGCGTGAGATGTAGTTCAACGGCGTCTCACGCGAAGCCGCGAAGCCGCGAAGAGTACTCGCGAACAGGGTGTCGACGTCGCCCGGCGCCACGCATAGCTTGGCCGTACCTATGCCCATCGACAAGAAGGCGCTGACGCGCGAGTACAAGGAGACGCCGCGGACCGCGGGGGTAGCGGTGGTGCGCTGCCGCGAGAACGGGAAGGTGTTGCTCATCGCGGGGGTCGACATCCCCGCGCTGGTGAACCGGCACCGGGCGCAGCTCAAGCTCGGCGGGCACCCCAACCGCGCGCTGCAGGGCGACTGGAAAACGTTCGGCGCCGAGGCGTTCGAGTTCGAGATCGTCGACACCCTCCCACTCCCCGACACGGCCGACGTGGACCAGCGCGACGACGTGCAGGCGCTGGAGGCGATGTGGATGGAGAAGCTCGCGCCGTATGCGCCGGCCGGTTACAACCCCGTGCCAAGGTCGATGCGCGGATGAAGCCGGTCTCGCTCACGGCCTTCTATCCCTGCGGCGTGCGCGCGACCGATGCGAAGGCGCCCAAGCCAGTCGTCGGTGATCACCTGGCCGAGCGCTTCATGGATGAGCGCGGGTGGCGCGTGATTGCGGCGATGCGCGACCTGGTGCGACCGTGGAACAGCATCCTCGCCCGGCATCGCCTCATGGACGACCGGCTACGCGAGGCACTCGCGGCGCATCCCGACCTGCGCGTGGTGATCGTCGGCGCGGGATTCGACACACGCGCCTTTCGCCTTCCCGGGGGGCGGTGGGTCGAGGTCGACGAGCCGGCGGTAATCGAGTACAAGAACTCGATCCTCCCTGCCGAGCAGTCTCCTAACCCGCTGGTGCGCGTCCCGATCGACTTCGCGCAGCAGTCGCTGGCCGAGGTGCTGGCCCCGTACACCGATGGGGCGCGCGCCTTTGTCATCATCGAGGGAGTGCTCCTCTACCTCGACCGGGCGCAGCTGCAAGGGACGGCGCGCGCGGTGCGCGCCCTGGCGCCGACGGTCACCGTGCTCTGCGACGAGATGACGCGCCACTTCTTCACCAAGGCCGGCCACGTCACGCACGACCGCCTGCGACAGTTCGGCGCCCCCTTCCAGATCCAGGAGGTCGACGTCCCCGCCACCTGGCGCGCCGAAGGGTTCCGCGAGGTGCAACGCACCTCCATTCCGCTCGCGATGCATCGCTTCGGACTCAAGACGATGCCGACGCTGCTCCTGCGCACCATCCTGCGCTCGGTCGCACAGGGATATGTCGTCGCGGAGTGGAGCTGGATAGGCGCGAGGGTGTAGGCGCCGGTGCCCTTGGCGTCTTCGCGGCTTCGCGTGAGATGAAGTTCAACGGCGTCTCACGCGAAGCCGCGAAGCCGCAAAGAGTCTTAGTGCATAGGGTCTACGCTCAGCTCGTGACCCCGAGATCCTTCACCGCCTGCGACAGCTTCTGGACGCGCACGCGGTCGCACGATCCTGCGGCCTCCCCCGCCAGCTGCGAGGACAACGTCGACAAGGCCGAGTTGCGCGCGGCGCCGGTCGACTTCTCGGCGCTCGAGAGGGCCGAGCGCACGCTCGCGATGCGCGCGGTGGAGAGGCACTTGTTGCGCTCGAGCTGGTCCACGTAGGCGCGGGCGAGCGCGAAGCTCGGCGGCCACGAGAACTTGGGCTGACCCTGCGCGTTCAAGTAGTCGAGGTGCACCGTCTTGGCCGCATCGAGCTCGTTCTGCGAGATGTACTCGCTCGGCGTCAGCTCGGTGATGTCGAGCCCGCGGGCGATCTCCGACGAGATGATCGCGCCGTTGTACCAGTACACCGACCACGACCCGCCCATCTGCATGCGCGTCGAATCGACGGGGCCGCGGTCGAAGAAGGCGATCTCCTTCGGGTGCTTGGCGTCGGTCCAGTCGAAGACGGAGAGCCCGCCCTGGTACCAGGCCTGCACCATCACGTCGCGCCCGGGGATCGGGATGAGCGACCCGTTATGCGCCACGCAGTTCTCGGACGACGTCTGCGCTGCCGGGAGCTTGTAGTAGTTCTGGAACTCCATCTTCCCGTTGGTGATGGTGAAGATGGCGTCGGCCCCCCACTCCTTCGGGTCGGTGGCGCGGCACTTGGGGCCGCCGCCGCCCCCCCACTCGTCGGAGAAGAGGACCTTCGTCCCGTCGTTGTTGAAGGTCGCCGAGTGCCAGTACGAGAAGTTGGAATCGGCCACGGCACCGATGCGGACCGGGTTGGCCGGGTCGCGGATGTCGAGGAGGAGCCCGTACCCTTCACACGCGCCTCCCGCCAGCCCGACCGACGGATAGACGGTGATGTCGTGGCACTGCGTGGGGCCGGGGCGCGGACGCCCGGGCTGCATGTCGCTCTCCCCCATCATGCGGGCGATCATCTTCGGGATCTCGGCCCGCAGCGCGGCGCTGTCGGCCGCCGTCGGGGCGCCGGTGCCGCCACGCGCCTTCACGACCGAGTCCAGCATCGGCTTCGTGAAGTTAGGGGGGAGGATGAACGACTCATCGCCCACCTGCGCGACGAACGCGCCCTTCGCCTTCGCCTCGTCCATCGCCTTCTGGTCTTCCGGCGCCTGCCCGTGCCCCTTGGGGGCGGTGAGGTCGTTGAAGATGCGCGGCGAGGAGACGATCGCCGCCTGCTCCGGATGGGCGAGCGGGACCTTGATCACCTCGATGCGGAAGAGCGCCGAGTTGGCGTTCTTGTCCGGCGACTCGCGCACGCACCCCGGGAGTTCCTCGGAGGGGCGGACGCTCGCCGAGCCGGAGACGTAGATGTAGATGTTCTCCTTGTCCTTCGGATCCTCGAGCACCGTGTGGGTGTGCGACCCGCGGCACGTCTGCACGTTGGCGATGTTCTTCGGGTTGGTGATGTCGGTGATGTCGAAGATGCGGATCCCGCGCAGGCGATCCTTGCTCACCGCTTCCTTCGCGCCCTGCGTGCCGCAGTCGAGGCGCCCCTCGAACCCTTCGCCCGAGACGAAGAGGAGGTTCTTGTACACCGAGACGTCACTCTGCGACGCCGGGCAGACAAAGCCCTTCACGAGCGTCGGCTTTGCCGGGTTGGAGATGTCCCACACCTGCCATCCGTTGAAGTTGCCCTGGATGGCGTACTTCCCGGTGAAGGCGAGGTCCGAGTTCATCTGGCCGACGAACTCCTTGGGGGGCGCGGTGCGCGACAGCACGCGCATGTTCGACGTCGCCTCGGCGGCGTCCATCAGGCCGGCGCGGAGGCCGACGCGCGGGTCGGGGCGCGTGGTCGGGGCCGGGGTCGGCGCCTGCTGCGAGCAGGCGGCCAGCGCCAGGAGGCCGGCAGCCGCTACAAGCGTGCGGCGATGGTGGTGCACAAGAGCCATGAGCGATCCTCGTAGGGAGCGAAGTGGTCGTGCGGGAATGGCGAATGGAAAGCGTCGAGCGGTGGTGCGTGGGACGGGAGACGGGAGACGGGAGACGGGAGACAGATGCCGCCTAACGTCCTCCGCCCTGCAGGCGCGCCAGGACGAGCATCTTCTCCATGCGCGCGATCTCGGTGGATTGGTCGACGTTGACGTCGGAAGCGAACTTGAAGACGGTGAGGTCCTGCGCCGCGCCGTCGTGCGCGAACAGCTCCTGCACCATCGTCACCGCCCCCTTGTGGTGCTGGATCATGTAGGTGAGGAAGAGGCGGTCGAAGTCGGCGCCCCGCGCGGCGTCCAGCTCCTGCATCTGCGCGTCGCTCAGCATCCCCGGCATCAGCATCTCATGCTCCATCCCGTTCATCTTCATCTTCATCGGGACGGGCTTGGCCTCGGGGACCGGGAGGTCGCGGTCGCGCAACCAGTTCTGCATCAGCGCGATCTCGTCCTGCTGGGCGTTGATGATGCGGGCGCACAGCGTCTGCACCGACGGCGAAGCGCCGTGCGTCGGCGCCCAGCGCGCCATGACGATCGCCTGCGCGTGATGGCTGATCATCCCCGACATGAAGTTGATGTCGGCCTCGGTGTAGGGGCGCCGCGCGCTATCGGCCTTCGCGCGCGCCTTGGCCCCCGCATCGCCGGTGAGGCGCATCGGGTGATCGGCGGGGATGGCCGACGTCGCGGACCCGCGCCCGCTCGCGCAGGCAGCGAGCGCGAGGAGCGGAACCACCCCTAACGACAGACGCGCCGCCAGCCGGAGCCGCCGCGCGAGTGCGGGCCTATCGATGTCGTGGGCAATCGTGCCGAGCATGTCGAGCCGTCTCCGAACGGGTGCGCCGCCCCCGACTGCTTCTCCGCGCCCCGAGCTCAGTGGCCCGGAATGCGAAGGACGGAGGGGAGGGGGGCGGACGTGGGATTGGACGTCGTAATGGACGCGTGTCGCGCGAGGGAGAAGCTATCCCGCCCCTGCCTCACCGACACCCTCCCGCCCTGCCCCCTCCGAGCTCCCTACGGCTCGCCCATCCCCAAGGTTTTGCGCCCGATCCGAGGTGGGGCGCCGGGTGGTAAGGCCGACGCGACGCCCCTCGCATCACGGAGTCACCGCTTCGCGTCTTCGTGCCTTCGCGTGAGACTGCAGTTCCTCGCGCGGGAGCGACCGCTCGCGTGCGCCGCGGCGACAAATGGTTCCCAGCCTTCGCCGGGGCGTGGGGGTGGTGGCGCCGGGAGTGGGGCGTGTTCCGCGGCATCGTCTCGCGCCCCGCGCCTCACCGTTACCCGTCCCCCGCCTCATCGCGCCGCGTCTACCGCCTCACCGCTTGGCGTCTTTGTACCCAATCGAATGCCCGAAGTACCACTGCGCAAACTCGCGCTCTTTCGCCGGCACCTGCACCATGTTGGCCAACATCGGCATGAGCGTTCGCTGCGTCGGGGTCAGCACCTCGAACGCCACTTCCGGCTGCTGCCAGAAGACCTTCCAGTACGCCTTGCGTGCCGTCGCCACGCTGTCGAGCGCGGCCTTGGTCGCCTGGCCGTCGCCAAACTGCGCGAGATAGTTCCCCAGCGGGAGGAAGATCGCGCGCACCTGCGTCACGAAGGCCGAGTCGGCCTGGCGCAGCGCGGCCACCTGCACCGTGCTCAGGAAGAGCGAGTCGCTCTCGGCCAGGATGGCCCGGTGGATGTCCGACGTGTTGTTCAAATAGAAGGCGGCGAGCGAATCGGCCGAGCGGCGCGACCACTGCTTGTTGACGCGGACCGGCTCCAGCGCGCGCCGCAACTCCTGCAGGTTGTAGTCGGTCGAGAGCCGCATCGACACGTCGAACGTGAGGCGGAACGGGGTGCGGGTGAGGGTGCTGGCGACGCGCGTGTCGGCGAAGCGCGGATTGAGGTCGTAGCGGAAGCGGCGCGCGGTGGCGTCGAAGCCGCGGGGGACGAGGAGCACCGGATCGGGGGTCCCGGGCGATCCCCACCCCTTGAGCCCCTCGCTCCCGTGCAACAGCTGGTCGATCCCTCCCAGGGCGTTCTGCAGGTAGAGCGTCGCCTGCACGCGCCGCCCCCAGCTGCGCGGGACCGGGGGGCGCCACTGCGCGTTGAGCGTCGCCGTCCACGGCCCGCGGCAGCCGTTGCGGCTGGCGGCGCGCCCGGCGAAGTCGGCCAGGCAGCGCTTGGCGGCGTCGGAGCCGTTGGCGCGGAGCGCTTGCAGCTGGGTGGCCGTCGCAGCATCGCCGAACCCCTGCACGTCGGGGACGAAGGCGCGGTCGCCCCAGCGCCCGTCACCATTCACGTCGCCCTGCACGATGGGGGTGAACGGCAGGCCGGACTGCGCGCGCCCGAAGAGCGTGACGGTCCCCGTCCACTTGGTGCTGAAGCCGCCCTGGAGGATGACGGCGTGGCGCGCGTCGCTGTTGCTGGGCCCCCACTCGCGCAGGCGCGGGTCGCCGAAGCCGCCGCCGTCGAAGCCGCGGAACTGGCGACGCGTCGATTGCAGCGTATAGGCCAGCGAGGTGAAGAGCGCCCCGGGGACGCGGCGCATCTTGAACATGTCCGGCGCCACCTGGAACGTCAGCTGCCCGCCGTACCCGCGCAGCGCGCTGGTCCTCACGTTCACCCGCCCAAACTCGGCGGAGCGACGCGATTGGGCGGCCGAGACCGCGCCGCTCGCGCCGTCGATCGCCGCGGGGGTCACGAAGACGGGGCGATTTCCTTCGGCGCCCAACGCAAACTGCGGCGTGCCGGCAAAGTTCGCGTCGACCGATCCCGCCTGGTCCAGGTCGTACGAGCCGAGTGCCCCGACCTTGAAGGTCCAGACGCCGACGTTGCCGTTCCAGTCGAGGGCGGCGCGCCAGCTG
This sequence comes from Gemmatimonadaceae bacterium, assembly GCA_046327755.1. GTDB lineage: Bacteria > Gemmatimonadota > Gemmatimonadetes > Gemmatimonadales > Gemmatimonadaceae > SCN-70-22. The sequence goes on along the minus strand of JAXLXW010000017.1, from coordinate 2,588 downwards.
CGCGGGGCGTCGTAGTCGCGCCCGATGAGGGTCACGCCGGGGGCCCGCTCGACCAGCGCCCCGCTCCCGTCGGTGCAGCTGGCGGGAATCGCCTGCGGCGAGGTGAGGAAGGCGTCCCAGTCGGGGAAGGGGACGGCGCTCCCCACGCAGGCGAGCGAGAGGGCGCCGCCGGGGAGCCCGGTGCGTGAGGCGGCGTCGGCGAGGAGATCGGCGCGGAAGAGGTCGCGGAACTCGCCGATCCCGCCGCGAATCACCCCCGACGTGCTGCGATAGAAGCGTCCCACCTGGTTGTTGGAGCTCCCGTTCCCGTTGTCCTTGTCGCGGTTGTACGTCCACGAGAAGCCCACGCGCGGCGAGGCGTGCAGGCGCGTGGGGGTGAAGCCTGTCGTGACGCCGAGCGCCTGCTCCAACGCAGGATTGCGCGGCGGGGCGTCGCCGAAGCCGTTGGCTTCCACGCGTACGCCGTACAGCATCGAGAACCAGCGCGACGGGGCCCACGAGTGGGCGAAGGCGGTCGCCGCGTTCCATGCGCTCCCGTCGCGTGCCGGCTGCGACAGCGTGCGGGAGAAGGACGACGGGCGCCCGGCAGCGAAGTCGGCGATGGAGGCGTAGCTGTAGCGCCCGAGGAGGTCGGCGCCGCCGCTCTCGTGCAATCCATCGTAGCGCCCCCAGAGCTGCGCCTTGAACGTGTGTCGCCGCCCGCGGGCGTTCCAGATCGTCTCGTTGGCCCCCTCCACCGTCCAGCGCGACTCGATGCCGCCGTTGCCGGCGCCGCCCCCTAACGAGAGCGACGCCACGTCGTCGTCGCCGCCGGTGGATGAGCGCACGAGGACCTGCGCCCCGGGGAGCGCGAGGTAGGGCGACTGCTCGTTGCGGACCGCGTTCCAGCCGAGTCGCGCCTGGTTGAGGCGGCGGCGCCCGGGGCCGAAGTAGTCCCCTGCTTGCAGCTGAACGCCCAGCGTCCGCCCGCGCCGCTCGAGCGCGGCGGCGGGGGCGGCGAGCGTCGTGAAACCCTGCGCCCCGTCGGTGGTGACGCCGGCGTAGGTGGTGAGGGTCCGCGTGCGCAGCGAATCGCGGATGTCGTCCAGCCGCCCCAGCCAGGTGAGCGCCGAGGACTCGCGCGAGGTGGGGACGCCGCGCGATGCGAGCGGGATGCCCAGCGCGGCCGCGGCGCTCGTCAGGCGCGCCACCGAGTCGGTGCTCACGCCGGCCAGGGCGAGCGTGCGCGCGTTGGCGTCGAGCAGCGTCGCCGGGTCGCTCGCGGTGCGCGTGACGTCGATGGCAACGTTGTAGGTGAGCGCCTGGCGGATGAGCTCCCCGTCGGCGCCCGCGCTCCCCCGGAACGACCCCACCTGCGCCCCCGTGGCGCGCCCGATGGCGTCCGTCGGCTGCAATCCGCGCGCGTCGACGGTGAAGTAGGCGTTGCGCTGCTGGAACATCCGGTCGCCAGCGCCGAGCCTGACGTCGATGTTGGCGCCGGAGAAGCCGCCGCGCGTCGGGTCGAACGAGGCGCCGGTCACGCGCGTCTCCGTGCGCGCGGCGCGCGGGAGTGAGCCCCCGCCCAGGGCGAGCCCGTTGAGCGTCGTCAGGTTCGACTCGCTCCCCGCCCCCAGGATCGACGGGCCGTTGGGGCCTAACGTGACCCCCGGCATCGTCCCGGCGATGGCGGAGACGTTGCCGACCGTCGTTGGCGGGAGCTGCCCCTCCACGCCGTCGCTCCACTTCTCGGAGGCGCCGGTCTCCGCGTTGTACGGGGAGATGCGATTCGTCGCGCGCTCCGGCTTGCTCGCCGTGACCTTCACCGCGGCAAGCAGCGCAGCGTCGCGCCCGAGGACGAAGTCCGCGACGAGCTCGCCTTCGTTCCCCTGCCGTTGCACGCGCCGGCGCGCCGTCTTGAAGCCCGGCGCCGTCACGGCGACCAGATAGTCTCCCGTCCCGTTCTCGAACGTCACCGAGTAGCGCCCGCTGGAGTCGGTGGTCGCCTGCTTGAGCGCGCGGTCGGGGCCACGCGTGACGAAGACCGAGGCGGCGACGACCGCGCGCGCCGAGTCATCGGTGACGCGCCCGCGGATGATGTCGGTCCCGCTCGATGGTGGGACAGCCGGGGCTGGCTCCTGCGCCGCAACGATTGTTGGTCGGGTCAGGAAGAGCAGGGCGACGGCGATCGAGCGGACGAGCGGGAGGCGCAACGGCATGTGCAGGCGGTGGGGGTCGAGCCATTGGACCCTGCGAAGTCGCAGAGGGTTGGCCTGCACCGTAGGCGGAGAGGACGAGAAGACGAGAAGACGAGAAGATGAGAAGACGAGAAGACGAGGCAGATCAAAATCAAAAGCCTTAACACGGAGGATGCACGGAGGCACGGGGGGCACGGGGACGAGCCGTCATGGAGATCTCCTCCGTGTCCCTCCGTGCCTCCGTGTGTCCTCCGTGTTGAAAGCGGTTGCCGTTGTAGTTGGACCCGTGATCGCCGTTGGGTTCGCCTCAACCGCAACTCGCCCGCGCAACCGCCGCGGCTCGACCTGCTATGTTCACCTCCCGACCTCATCACGACACACGGCTCACCCCACGACCGCATGCCTGGCTTTCGT
>JAXLXW010000016.1:0-109338 GCA_046327755.1 Gemmatimonadaceae bacterium | reverse complement strand
CGATCGCGTCACCCCTGCCTTTGCCGCGCAGATGGAAGCGGCGCTCTCGCGCTCCTACCATGCGGTGCAGCGCCTGACCGGCGCGCGCTACGGGGTGAAGTGGCTCGATTCGTTCGCCCTCTCCAACGGCGGCGGCGCCGGCGGCCCCCCCGACCTCGAGACGCAGCTGCAAGACAAGGTCGTCGGCCAGGCCGGGCGCCTGCTCGAGCCGCACGAGCATCCGTTCGCCGCGACACGCGTCTTCCAGGGGCGCGACCTGGTCATGGAGCCGATGACGTACCTGCGCGCGCTGCTGGAGGACGTGCGCCTGGCGGGAGGGAAGCTCGTCATCCGGCGCTTCGAGACGCTGCGCGACGTGGCGCAACTCCCGGAAGCGACGGTGTTCAACTGCACCGGGCTCGGCGCGCGCACGCTCGTTGGCGACCGCGAGGTGCGCCCGGCGCGTGGGCAGCTGTGCGTCCTCCCGCCACAGCCCGACGTCGACTACACGCTCTACCACGGTCCCTTCTACTACATGGTTCCGCGCGAGGACGGGATCATCCTCGGCGGGACCTTCGACCTCGACGATGCATCGACCACCGCCGACACGGCAACCGACACCAAGCTCCTCGGCGCGCACCAACCGGTCTTCGAGGCGATGAAGTGAGCGACACGGCGCGCGACGACCGTTGGCTCTTCGCCCGGGCGTTGCTCGCCTTCCTGGCCTTGCCGGGGGTCGTTGCCTTTGTCGTCCCGCTCGCGCTGCTCCGCCCCGCGGGCATACGCGCGCTGACGCCCGCGGGGGGCGTCGTCGTCAGCGTCGGTATCGTGCTCCTGCTCTGGTGCGTGCGCGACTTCTACGTGGCCGGACGCGGGACGCTCGCCCCGTGGTCGCCGCCCCGTCACCTGGTGCAGGTCGGCCTCTATCGCGTCTCTCGCAACCCGATGTACCTCGGCGTGCTTGTCATCGTGACGGGATGGGCGATCGGATTCGGGTCGCGTGCGCTCGCCGTGTATGCCATGGTGCTGGCGGTCGCCTTTCACCTGCGCGTGCGCTATGGCGAGGAGCCATGGCTGGCGCGCCGGCATGGCGCCGCATGGGACACCTACCGGGCCCGCGTGCGTCGCTGGCTCTGACGGGCGTCCGGCGCGGATCCTCGACAGGATACGCGCGCGCGACCCCCGCTCCTCCGCTTGCCGAGTGCCGCGTCCGGTGAGAGGTTCTCCGCGCCCTCATCCAGGATGAACCGCCCATGCGCCGTGCGCCGTTCGTGGCCCGCGTGCTCGCTTCGCTCGCATGTGTCACCCCGCTCCTCGCCGCGCGCGTGCCGATCGCGTCAGCGCAGGCACCCGCGCAGCCGGCTGCAGGTGCGCCGTACCCGCGCCCCAAGGGCGCCTACGAGGTCGAGGTCGAGCGCAACGTCATGATCCCGATGCGCGACGGCGTGCGACTCGCCACCGACATCTATCGCCCGAAAGGGCTTTCGGGGCAGCTCCCGACGATCCTGATCCGGCTCCCCTACAACAAGGCAGCGTATCGCGGCGCGACCGTCCCCGCCGACTTCTTCGCCTCGCACGGCTACGCCGTCGTCGTGCAGGACGTGCGCGGCAAGTTCGCCTCGGAGGGGACGTTCCATGTGTACGAGGGGGACGTCACCGACTGGCCCGACATGTTCGACTGGATCGGGACGCAGCCGTGGTCGACGGGGAAGGTGGGGACGTACGGCTGTTCGTACCTGGGAGAGGGGCAGATCATTGCTGCGCAGAGCCGCCATCCGCGGCACATCGCGGCGATCGCGCAGGCCGCAGGGGGGAACCTCGGGCGCGTCGGGCGCCGCCGGCAGTTCTGGGGGTCGGTGGAGGGTGGGGCCTTTTCCATCTCGATCAACTTCGGCTGGATGCCCGTCTTCGCCTCGACGGAGAAGGGTGCCAGGCCCATGCCTAACGTCGACCTCGCGTCGTGGTTCCGCACGCTCCCGGTGATCGACATGACCGATCGCGCCGGTTCGCCGTCGTGGGACTGGCGCAACTTCCTCGAGCGTTCGCCCGACGATCCGTGGTGGGACCGGCAGGGCTACCTCACGGCCGACGACAGCGTCGGCGTGGCGACGCTGCACGTCTCCTCCTGGTACGACCTGGCCGCCGAGGCGCTGGAGTCGGCCGAGATCTTCCGGAAGAATGCGATCAACGAACGCGCGCGCGGCGGACAGTATGCGATCATCTCTCCCACGGTGCATTGCGCGTCAGAAGGGGCCACGGCCAACACGAAGGTCGGTGACCTCGATGTCGGCGACGCGCGCCTGCACTACTGGGAGACGTATCTCGCCTGGTACGACAAGTGGCTGCGCGGCAACGAGCGGGCGCTCGACGCGCTCCCGAAGTTCCAGTACTACACCATCGGCAAGGGGGCGTGGCAGTCGTCGGATCGCTGGCCGGTGGCGAAGATGCGCGCCACGTCCTGGTACCTCGATTCCGACGGCGGCGCCAATTCACGGCGCGGCAACGGCCGCCTCGTGGCGGCGGCGCCGAAGCGCGCGGTGGTCGACACCTTCACCTACGACCCCAACAATCCGGTGCCGGCGCGCGGCGGGTCGATCTGCTGCACGGGTAACCCCAAGGACGTCCCCGGTGCATTCGACAACGCCGATCTCGAGGAACGTCCGGACGTCCTCGTCTACACGGGTGAAGCCTTGCGCGAGGGACTCGAGCTCACGGGGCCGATCAGCGCGGAAGTGCACCTCTCGTCCGACGCGCGCGATACCGACGTCACGATGAAGCTCCTCGACGTCTTCCCCGACGGGCGCGTGATGAACATCCAGGAGGGAATCACGCGCGTGCGCTATCGCGACGGCTTCGACAAGGCGCGCATGATGGAGGCGGGGACGGTGTACAAGGTTCCGGTCGACCTGCACGCGACATCGTGGTACCTCCCCGCGGGCCACCGCCTGCGCCTCGAAGTGTCGAGCTCCAACTTCCCGCGCTTCGACCGTAACCTCAACACCGGCGGCAACAACTACGATGAGGTCACGTGGAAGGTGGCGCGCAATGCGATCCACCATTCGGCGGCGCGTCCCTCGCGCCTCGTGCTGCCGGTTGTGAAGTAGCGGTGCGCCCTCTGGTGCGAGCGGTCACGCGTGCTCCGTGCCGCTCGCGCCCAGCGCGCGCTCGATGCGACGGTCGGGAATGAACCAGGTCAAGGCGACGGTCACGTAGAGCGCGAGCGAGAGCTGCGGCACCCACGCGGCGATCGCCACCGCCACGACGTAGCACCCCAGCGAGAACTTCCCCTTCACGTCGGCTCCCACGGCGCGCAGCAGCGCGGAGTCACTCCCGTCGGCGCGGATGATGTGCATCTGCAGGATCGTGTACGAGATCGCCGCCATGAGGCACACGACGCCGTACACCGCCGTGGGGAGGGCGCCGAAGTGGTTCTCTCCCATCCACCCGGTGGCGAAAGGGAAGAGCGAGAGCCAGAAGAGAAGGTGCAGGTTCGCCCACAGGATCCCGCCGCTCACCCGGCGGCATGCATGCAGCAGGTGGTGGTGATTGTTCCAGTAGATCCCGACATACACGAAGCTGAGCACGTAGCTGAGGAAGACCGGGAGGAGCGGGCGCAGCACCTCGAGCGAGTCGCCGTGCGGCACCTTCATCTCCAGAACCATGATGGTGATGATGATGGCGATGACGCCGTCGCTGAATGCTTCGAGCCGGAACTTGCCCATGAATTGGCGGTGAGGGTGAGGCGGCGGAAGGCGAACGAACCGCGTTAGGCCGTGGCGCCGAGCCGGGCGATCTCCGCCTCGGCCAGGTCGAGCGGCACCGTGTGCGGACCGTCGAACGGGCGAAAGTCGACGTCGTACCCTCCCTTCACCAGCTGGGGCACGATCTGGTCGCGCGCGTTCTCGAACGGGAGGACTTGATCGTTGCGTCCGTGGCTGATCAGGATCGGTGGACGCCTGACGGGCTGCACGGGGATGAGGAACCCTGGCGAAAACGCCACCAGTCGCGTGAAGAGATCTCCGTTGGCGCGCCCAAGCGCGAGCGTGTACGTCGCGCCGTCGCTGAATCCCGACAGCATCAGGCGAGCGGGATCGACCGGGACTCCCGCGAACGTCCAACGCATCGCCTCATCGATCGCCGCGACGTCCGGCCCGAAGTAGTAGCGGATCGCGTCCCACGTCCCGACGACGGCGAACGGGAGGAGGAGCATGACGCCGTGCGCGTCCGCGAACGGGCGAAAGCGCTCGACAAAGGCGTCGACCGTACGGTTGGCGCCATGCAGGAAGACCATCAGCGGGACACGCGCACGCTCCCGCGCACTCGGTGGGAGGTAGGCCACGACCTCGGTTTCTCCGATCGTCTGGCGCGTCACGCCGGCCGCCAGCGTGCGCGGCGCCCTTGTCGGATCCCGCGGGCGAGCGCGCAGGCGTGCGCCAGGAGCGTTGCTGCTGGCGAACGCATCGGGGTGTCGGGCGTCGTCGATCGCGATCCCGGCCGTCGCCAAAAGGCCGACGCCTGCCGCGCCGAGGAAGGTACGACGGTCCATGCGGATGATATGGCGCTCGTGACGGACGACTCGCAACCGCCCATTCGGGGGATCAAGACGGTCCGCCCCTGCGCCCTTGACAGCTCGCCCCGGGAGGCGCGAGTTGTGGGGCGCGCAGGCTTCGCGTGCCACCTTGCGTTTGCGCCGACACCAACACCATCCATGCGTACTCCACTCCTCGCGACCCTCCTCCTTGCCGCCAGCGGCGCCGCGTGCTCCGGCGGCGCCCCCGCCGGCGGAGCAGCGGGCGGCCGATCACCTGGCGGGGCGGCTGCAACGACCGCCCTCTCCGTCGCGGTCGACTACGACACGCTCGACAACGGGCTCAAGGTCGTCTTCTCGCGCGACACCACCGCCCCCACCGTTGGCGTCGGCGTCTACTACCACGTGGGCTTCCGCAACGAGCCGCGCGACCGCACCGGCTTCGCGCACCTCTTCGAGCACCTCATGTTCCAGGGATCGGCAAACCTCGGGAAGATGGAGTTCATCAAGCTCGTCGAGTCCAACGGCGGGATCCTCAACGGCTCCACGCGCTTCGACTTCACCAACTACTTCCAGCTGGTCCCGGCCAACGCCCTCGAGCCGATCCTGTGGGCCGAGGGCGATCGCATGAAGGGGCTCGCCATCGATGGCGCGAACCTGCAGAACCAGAAGGACGTGGTGAAGAACGAGGTGCGCGTCAATGTCCTCAACCAGCCGTATGGGTCGTTCCCCTGGATCGACCTGCCGATGTCGGCCAACACCAACTGGTACAACGCGCACAACTTCTACGGCGAGCTCAAGGAGCTGGATGCGGCGACGCTCCAGGACGCGTCGGCCTTCTTCAGGACGTACTACGCCCCCAACAACGCCGTGCTGGTCGTGGTCGGGGATTTCGAGCCGGCGCAGGCCAAGGCGTGGGTGACGAAGTACTTCGCCGCGATCCCCTCGGCCCCGCAGCCGGCGCGCCCCGATATCGCCGAGCCGCGGCAGGAGCGGGAGCGGCGCGCCTCGCGCACCGACAAGCTGGCCAACCGCCCGGCGTTAGGCGTCGCCTATCACGTCCCCGAGCGATGGACGCCGGACTGGTTTGCCTTCGGACTCATCGACCAGATCCTCGCGCAGGGGCGCGACTCGCGCCTGTACGACGCCCTCGTGCAACGCGCCGGCCTCACCAGCGACGTGCAGGCCGGGATCAACTGGGGGCTCGGCAACATGTTCAACTACGAGGGGCCGATGCTGTGGATGACCGCCGTGTATCACGACAAGGCAGTCACCTCGGATTCCCTCCTCCGTGTAATCGATCGCGAGATCGAGGCGCTGCGCTCCACGCCGGTCGACTCGGCGACGCTGTCCCGCGCCCGCACCAAGATGCGCTCATCGCTCTACAGCATCGTCGACGAGTTCTCCGGGCTCGGCAAGCTCGACCTCCTCGCCTCGTTCGCCCTCTTCGACGGCGACCCGGCACGCTTCAACCGGCTGGAGGCGGACTTTGCCAAGGTGACGCCGGAGCAGATCCAGAAGACGGCGCAGGAGTACCTCCGCCCGGGCAATCGCACGGTGTACGTCGTGAAGCCGGGGGCGAAGGATGCCGCCGCGCCAACCGCCAGCGCGCAGGAGGACTGACCATGCTCTCGATGACTCGCATGCCTGACGCGCTGCCTCGTCACGCCGCCATCGCCACGCTCCTTATCGCGGCGAGCGTGCAGGTGCTCGACGCACAGGCGACCAAGGCGCCGGCTTCGGCGCCCGCTTCGACGCAGGCTTCGGCGCCAGCGCCCGGCGCGCCTCCCCAGCGGCAGACACCTCCGGCGCCCGCGCCACCGAAGAACTTCCGCGCCCCGGCACGTCGCAGCTTCGATCTCGCCAACGGGATGCGCGTGACGCTCGTCCCCTACGGACGTGTCCCCAAGGTCGCGATCGAGCTGGCCGTACGCACCGGGGTGATCGACGAGGGGGCGCAGGATGTCTCGCTGTCGAGCGTCACCACCGACATGCTCCTCGAGGGAACAACGACGCGCACGCCGCAGGACGTCTCTCGTCAGGCGGCCGAGATGGGGGGCTCCGTCAGCGCCAACGGCGGGGCCGAGGTGGTGACCGTCGGGGGCGAGGTGCTGAGCGACTTCGCGCCGCGCTTCGTCTCGCTCGTGGCCGACGTCGTGCGCAACCCGCGCTTCGACGCCGCGGACCTCAGGCGCACGCTGGACAAGCACGCGCGCGACAACGCCATGGCGCTGGCGCAACCCGGGACGTTGGCGCAGAAGCGATTTCGCGAGATCGCCTATGGCAACCATCCGTTCGCGCACGTCTTCCCCGACGACGCGATGCTGCGCGCCTTCACCGTCGACCGGGTGAGGGCGTTCCACCAGAAGAACTTCGGGGCCAGGCGCGCGCACCTCTACGTGAGCGGGATCTTCGACGCCAACGCCGTCGAGCGCGCCGTGCGTGATGCCTTCGGGAGCTGGGCGGCTGGTGCCGTCGCGACGGAGAACCCGCCCGCGCCGATCGCCAAGCGCCAGCTCGACCTCATCGATCGCCCGGGTTCCGTGCAGAGCTCGATGTTCGTCGGGCTCCCCTCGGCCAACCCGAAGTCTCCCGACTGGTCGGCCATGGTGGTGACCGACGCCTTGTTAGGCGGCGCGTTCGGCTCGCGCATCACCGCCAACATCCGGGAAGACAAGGGCTACACCTATTCGCCCTACTCCTTCGTCTGGACGCGCAAGGGGTCAGGGCTCTGGGTCGAGGTCGCGGACGTGACGACCAAGGACACCGGACCGGCGCTCACCGAGATCTTCAAGGAGATGCAACGGCTGGGCGCCGAGGCGCCCCCGGCGAATGAGCTCGACGGCATCAAGAACAACCTGGCAGGGGTCTTCACCATCCAGAACAGTTCGCGTTCCGGCCTCATCTACCAGCTGCAGTACGCCGACCTGCACCAGCTGGGCGATGACTACCTCTCCACCTATGTGAAGAAGCTCATGGCCGTCACCCCCGAAGAGGTGCGGGCCACGGCGCAGCGGCACCTGGATCCGTCCAAGGCGTCCGTGGCGATCGTTGGGGACAAGAAGATCGTCGATCCGCAGCTGGGGCAGTTCAGGCCGATCGTTCCGTAGTGCCCGGCGGACGTGGCGGAGTTGCGTGAGCGGGGAGGCATGGCGCGGCGTCGTGAGGCGGGCGATTTTGAGGGCATGATCCTCGTTTCGCCTCGCCGCCGCGCCGTCGCCGCCCCGTTGGTCCGAATCGTCACCCTGGCCGCCGTCTTCGCGGGTGCGGTGACCGCTGGCGCGTGCAATGGAGACGCGGTGGTCTCCAACAACTCGGGGGGGATCTCGCTGGGGAATCCGAGCTACACGCTGGGAGTCCCCTCGGCGGTGAGCGTACGCCAACGCGCCACGACGTCCATCCCGCTGACGATCGTGCGGACCGACTATACCGGCCCCGTCTTCGTCACCTTCGCCGGGCTGCCGAAGGGGGTGTCCGCGCCGACCGTGAGTTCGACGACGACCGACGCACTGTCCATCACGCTGACCGCCGATTCGACCGCGGTCCCGGGTGTGACCGCCGTGACCGTGAACTCCTCCGGCGTCGACGTCACCAGCCGCACGGCGACCTTCCAGCTCACGGTCGCCGCCAACCCATAGCGGGTGGTGCGAGTCGCGCTCCCGCGTGGGCGCGACCGAATGTCGAGATGAGGCGGCACTCACGGCGCGCGACGACGGGTTGCCGATACTCACAATCGCCCGCGCCCTGAGCGCCCGCGGTCGACGACCAGGGCGCGACGAGCGGCATTGCCCGCCTCCTCGATCCATCGCCCCGCCAGCCGCACCATCCGCACATGTCCGAATCACTACCGGCGTTCGACGCGCCGCACCTGAAGGATTGGCTCGACCAGCACGACGCGCACGACTTCGATGCACTCCCGTACGGCGTGGTCGCGATGACGGCCGAAGGGATGACCGTCGGCTACAACACCGCCGAATCCGTGGCCTCCGGCTTGGGGCCGGAACGCGTGATTGGGCGGCACTTCTTTCGCGATGTGGCGCCGTGTGCCAACAACGCGATCGTGGCGCACCGCTTCGACGTCGAGCCGGAGCTCGACGCGATCATCGACTACACGTTTGCCTTCCGCCTGCGCCCGCGAGACGTGCGCCTCCGGCTGCTGCAGGGCGGGCGATTGCCGCAGCGCTACCTCCTCATCGAGGCCAGGTGACGCGCGCGCCGGTGCAGCTCCCGGTGGACGGAGCGGACGAATCGCTGCTCCAGTTTCTGTATCTCATGCCGATCGGCGTCGCGGAATTCAGTGACGACGGCACGATCACGATGCTCAACCCGATGGCGGTGCAGCAGCTGCAACTGCTTCATGATCAGGGGCGCTGCACCAACCTCTTCGCCGCATTGCGGAGCCCGGTGCCCGACCTGGCGACGCGCATCGCGGAGCAGGGGGCGCGCGTCGGGCTCCTGCTCGACCGACTGCAGTTCGGGACGCTGAACACGCGCGTCCACTCGCTCTCCGTCGTTCGGGTAGACGCCGGGCGGTTGATGGCGGTGCTGGAGGACGTGACCGCGCGCGCGGCGGCGGAGGAGCGCTTCCGCGTCCTGCTGGACGCGCAGGTCGATCCGTACTTCCTGATCGACGATCGCGGGGTAGTGGACTGCAACCAGGCGGCCATCGATGCGTCGGGGATGGGATCGCGCGCGGCGCTCCTCGCGCTGTCGCCCGAGGTGATCGCCCCCTGCATGGCGCACGAGGGGAAGGTGTGGCTGGCGCAGGGACACTGCGCCCTCGTCGATCCGTCGCACGTGCGCTGCCGCATCGACTGGAGCTTCACGCGCCCGAACGGGACGCAGCTTCCCGTGGATGTCGACGTGATTCCGGTGCGGCTGCACGAGAAACCCGCGGTGCTCGCCATCTGGCACGACCTCACGCAGCACAAGCTCCGCGAGAGCGAGATCCTGCGCGCGCGCGACGAGGCACGGGCCGCCAACGAGGCCAAGAGCGAGTTCCTGGCGCGCATGTCGCACGAGCTGCGAACGCCGCTCAACGCGATCATCGGCTTCACGCGCATCGTGATGGTGCGGGCGACCGAGCTGGGCGAACGCCACCGCAGCCTGCTCGAGCGCGTGGCGGCCAACGGCGAGATCCTCCTGCGGCTCATCAACGACATCCTCGACCTCTCGCGCATCGAGGCCGGGCGCATGACGCTGGCGCCCACCCACGTCGACCTCGTGGCGCTCGTGCGCGAGACGGTGGCGCGGCTCGATGGGTATGCCCGCTCCCCAAACGTCGCGGTGCAGATCGAGCATCCGCGCGGGCCGTGCCCCATCTTCACCGACGAGGGGAAGCTCGTCCAGGTGCTGACCAACCTGGTGGGGAATGCGCTCAAGTTCACGGAGCAGGGGCACGTGACCGTGCGCGTTGCGGCTGGCGAGAGCACGGGATCCGTGACGATCGCCGTCGCCGACTCCGGCATCGGCATCCGCCCGGAGCGACTGCGCGCCATCTTCGACCCGTTCGAGCAGGCGGAGCGCACCACGACGCGGCGCTACGGCGGCACCGGGCTCGGGCTCGCCATCTCGCGCTCGCTCTGTGAGCAGATGGGGTACTCCCTCTCGGTGGCCAGTACCCCCGGCCAGGGGAGCACCTTCACGATCCACATCCCCGACGGCCAGCACATGAACAGCGTGGCCGCCACCTAGCGGCGGGACGCACCGGGTTCGTCCCTCCCCGGTCGGTGCTTGCCAGCGTCGGTATTCCTGCGAAATTGCGACGCCGTCACTTCCGGCGTTTCCAACGATTCCGCGTGGATGGGATGACGCGATACCTCGCACGCTATGTGCACTTCGGGATCAGGTCGCGGGTCGCGCCCCGATGCGCCGACGCGCCGCGATGTGCACGCCCGATCCGGTTCGTGTGCCTGACGACCATCGCCGGGCTCGCCGTCGCGGGTGGATGCGCCGGGGGGGCGATGAGTTCCCGTGGGCGCACCGACACGGCCCCGCCGGCCGCTCCGCAGGCCGCTCCGCAGGCCGCTCCGCAGGCCGCTCCGCAGGCGGCTTCGCTCAACCGCCCGGTCGATCCGACGCTCGCCAGCGCTGCCGCCAACGCGAAACCTGCCACCGGTCCCTCGAGCGATGGCGCCGCGCCGTGTGCGTCGTGCGCACCCACGTCGCTCTCCCCTGAGGAGGAGGCGCTGCTGTGGCGCCGCATCGCGGAGTTGAAGGCGAAGGGCGGGATGTGCGCGACGTACGCGGGAGTATTGGAGCGTTCGTACCGTGCAGGCCAGATCTCCGTTCGTCCCTACATGTGGCGCGTCGGAGCGCAGCTCACGTCCGGCGAGGGACGTCCGGACGGGGTGATCTTCCTCGCCCGAGAGATCGACTCGCTCAATGTGGGGCGACGCACCTTCGATGAGCGGCTCTGGACGCTCGAGCACGAAGCAGCGCACATCGCCTTCAACCTCGACGCCCCGTTCGACCGCGCCCCCGGCGATCGCGCCGACGCCGTCGTCAAGAGCTGTCGCAGCTGACACCACTCGGCGACGGCGCGTGCAGCCGTCGTCGCGACACGAAGGCTTCACCTCCCCTCCGAGCAAGAGTCGAAGCTGCGCGCACGGATCACGCTGGAGCGCGAGCGCGAGGTGCTGGCGGCGTGGCGCGCGCACGCCGGGCTCGACGATTGACGCCTCGAGGTCGTCGGGCCGTCCCACTGTTGCCACTTGCTGCCTCGCGTTAGATAGCGAGACGCATTCGCCCGGCGATGAGGCGCGCGTGTGACGCAGCGCACGCACGCCTCGACGCACGCGCGTCCCGACTGTCCCCGGCGTCACGGTTAGGGAGGGAACATGGACGTCACCGGCACCCACGACTGGAACCCGAGCGCGGCCGAGCTGCATCGGGCATTTGGAGAGATCGTCGCATCGCTCGGCGGGACGGTCCTCGATGCGGAGGTGGCGGGGTCGGTGATGTACGCACGCGCCACGCTTCCCGCCGTCGCCGACGTCCGGCGCGGCGACCTGGTGCAGGGCGGTGTCGCCGTTCGCGTCGTCGAGGGCGAGGTCTTTGTGCACCCGTTCATCCTGCGGCAAGTGTGCACGAACGGGGCGGTGCGCACCTACGCGGTTGGGACACGCGTAGTCGAGCGCGTGGACGCACCGGCGCGCGTTGCCGCGGCACAGCGGCCCGCGATCGAAGCAGTGCTCAGCGCGTTCGAGGAGGCGGTGCGGCACGCCGCGGCGCCGGAGCGCTTTGCCGACGGGGTACGTGAGATGCAATCCGCCATCGACATTCGCGCCACCGCGGCCATCGAGCGCCTGCGCCTTCGCGCGCTCTTGCTCGCGCTCCCGGAACAGGGGCTCGCCGGCGAACTGCGGCGGGCGATGTGGCCACTCCTGTCGCGTGCCCTGACGGCCGGTGTGGACGGTGACCGGTCCGCCTACGCCTTTGGCAACGCCGTGACCGCCGCGGCGCGTGACGCGGGGAACCCCGCGATACGCTGGGCGATGGAGGAGTACGGCGCGGCGGTCTTCGGGGCGACGATCCTCGAGCACTCGCCGCCGCGCGCCGCCGCCTGGCATCCGGCGTCGCCGCCGCAGTCCACCGAGGGTCGTTAGGCTTCGCGGCGCCGCGCGCGCCGCCCACGCGGGTCGCCCAAGCGCGCGGCCTACTCACGCGCCGCTTACTGGAACTGCGCGCGGAAGTCGTCGAATTGCGCGCGCAGGGCGGCGAGTTCGTCGCGTAGCGTGGCGATGCCTCGCTCGAGTGCGGCAACGCGATCGTCGCTGGTGACGTCCGCCGGGAGCGTGCGCGCGCTCGCCGGTGCGTCGGTGGCGCCTTCCGGCGAGCCCTCGGCCGGTACGGTGTGCAAGACCTCGCCCGCCAGCAGTTGCGCGTAGCGCACCTCCTTCTGTCCGGCCCGGCGCGGGAGGCGCGTCACCAGCGCCTCGGGGGTGCGGGACATCAGCCCGTCGAGGACCGCTTCGATGGCGGCGAGGTCGGCGAACTCCGCGAGTCGCGCGGTGCGCGCGTGCAGTTCGCCCGGTGTCTGCTCGCCGCGCAGCATGAGGACGCCGAGCACGGCGAGTTCGCGCGCATCGAGGAGGAGCGCCTCGTGGAGGAGGTGCATGTACTTGGTGACGCGGGCGCCCGATGGCTGGATGGCACGCAGGAGCGACCGGCGCCGCAGCGAGACGATGGACTGCATCACGGTCGCCTCGTCCAGCTGCATGACGGGCTCGCGGTTGGACAGCTGGTTGCACGCCGCGAGCAGCGCGCTGATCGAGAGCGGGTAGTTGTCCGGCGTGGTGGCTTCCTTCTCGATGAGGGCGCCGAGGACGCGGACGTCGATGTCGGTGAGCGGTGGCGTGAGCATGCGGGCGATGGGGCGAGGTGGAGACCGGGAAACGTTACCACCGGGGGCAAGGGGGGCTGGCGCAGCAGCGACGCGACGTCGTATCGGTGGCGGCGCCGCGAGGTGCAGCGGTCGAGGACGCTTTTGCTCGGTAGGGTTGACGCGCCCCTAACTCACAAGTGAAGGATCGCCAAGGGAGCGCTGACCAACTGTCGTGTGCAGGCCGACTGCGCAGGCGCGGGTGCGGTCGTACACTGGATGGTGAGCCGTCGCGCGGTGGCGCATGGGGCGGCACTGGGGGCGGTGAGGCGCGCGTCAGCAGGGGAGGGAACCGAACCATGAGACCGAAATGGACGCACTGGGCGGTCGCCGTGGTGGCCGCGTTGGGGTCGGGCGCCGCAGTGCACGCGCAGGTCCCGCAGAAGCTGCCCACGAAGTCGACCGTCGATACGGTGAACACGGTGACGGTCCAGAACAATCGCAAGACATCCGTTGCCATCTACCTCGAGTACGGCAAGTTCGACCGCCGCCTCGGCGTCGTGCCGCCGTTGGGCATGGAGACGTTGCGGCTCCCGGACTTCGCCACGCGCGGGCACGAGGCGGTACGTCTGTTCGCGCACCCGAACGGTGAAATCAATGACTTGATGTCGCAGGCGATGTGGCTCAAGACGCCGGCTCGCCTCTCGTTCGTGATCCCGGCCTTCGGCGACATGCCCCCGGGGTCGGATGAGACGATGAAGGAGGTGCTCCCGCCGGAGCAGATCGACGAGGCCACCATCACGGTGGAGAATCCGCGCGATGTGCCGTGCACGATCCTCGCCGCACAAGGGTCGTTCGAGGCCCGGCTGGGCGTCGTCCCGGCGCATGGACGCGAGACGCTGCAGTTCCCGACCTCGGTCCTGCATGGCCGCGCCCTGTCGATCATCGTTCACCCCGAGGGCGGACTCGACCTCGGAACGCAGCGGTTGACGGTGAAGAAGGGTGATCACCTGGGGCTGCGGGTCCCGCAGCACTAAGGTGCCTCGCGCTCGTGGTCGCCGACGTCCGTTCGGCGGCCATGACGCACGCGCCTGGCGCCAACGCGTCAGGCGCGTGCGCGTCGAAAGACCGGCGTGCTGAGGTACTTGAGCCCCGAGTCGACCAGGAGGGTAGCGATCCGCGCGGCGGGCCCGAGTGCGAGCCCCACCCGGATCGCCGCCGTCACGTTTGCACCTGACGACGTTCCCGCGAAGAGCCCCTCCTCGCGCGCGAGGCGCCGCGCCATCGACTCTGCGTCGTCCGTGGCGACCGGGATCACCCGGTCCACGAGCCCGGCGTCCCACATCGGCGGCGTGTACCCGATCCCGATCCCCTCGATGCGGTGCTTCCCCGGCGCCCCGCCCGACAGCACGGCTGACTCGCCCGGTTCCACCGCGATCACCCGGAGCGCCGGGTGGTGTGCGCGCAACGCCCCCGCCACGCCGCGGATCGACGCCGCCGTCCCCACCGACTGCACGAAGGCGTCGACCTGCCCGTCGAGTTGCGTCCAGATCTCCTCGCCTAAGCGGCGATAGCCGCCGATCGAGTCGGTGTTCTCCAGCTGGTTGGTCCAGTACGTCCCGGGCTCCGCCGCGATGGTGCGTGCCGTCGCGATCATCGCCTGGATCAATGCCTTGGTGATCATCCCTCCCTCGGAGGGGACGAGCGTGAGCTCGGCCCCAAGGGCCGCCATCTGCGTCAGCTTCTCCTCGCTGAAGGCGTCCGAGGTGACGATGCGCAACCGGTACCCCTTGGCGGCACAGACGAGCGCCAGCGACGCTCCCGTCGATCCCCCGGTGTATTCGACCACCGTGCCGCCCGGGGCGAGGCGGCCATCGGCTTCGGCACCCGCGATCATCGCCTGTGCCATGCGGTCCTTCATGCTCCCGGTGGGATTCGCCCCCTCGACCTTGACGAAGATGCGCGCGCACCCTTCAGGGACGACGCGATGCAACTCGACGAGCGCGGTGTTACCGATGGAATCGAGTACGGTAGTGCCGACGGTCATGCGTATCTCCCGGTCGCCCGTCACCCGGTGCGATGCGGGGCGACGAAGCGGCGTGACTGGCGTTCGAAGGCATGCGCCATCGCGAGCAACCGGGCGTCATCCCCCGGCAGTCCAACGATGGAAAGGTTGAGGGCCGGCATCCCATCGCGTCCCATTCCGGCCGGAATCGATATCTCGGGGAGCCCGAGGAAGTTCCCATAACCGAGCGGCGTGCGCACGTCGGGCCACTCGTCGACCGCGCGCGGCGCATTGAACGGCATGGTGGGATACACCATGGCGTGCACCCCGGCCGTCCGCATCGACTCGGCGAGCGCAGCGACCACTTCTCGCCGAGATCGGGCGAAGGAGCGACCGGCGGGATCGTCGAGCATCGACTGCGTGAGCATGGGGACACATCCCTCGAATGTCTTGGGCAGGACTTCGTAGTAGTTGCGATAGGCGGTGTAGCCTCGGCGCACCGCTTCGCGCGCCTCGTTTGCCCCGGTCGTGCGGCCGAGGAAGTACTGGAAGAGTGCCGCGGCGGTCGGCACCGCGGAGCGCGAGTCCGGCACCGCGTCGCCGCGCGCCTTGGCCCGCTCCGCGAACAGGTCGCGGAAGTTGACCCGCGTGACCGCGGCATCGAAGGCGTCGACGGTCGCCCCGGCAAGACGCAGGTCGCCTAACGCCCGGTCCCATGCCTCGAGCGCCTCCACCGTCATCTGGGCGCGCGGGGCGTGTACCTCCACGATGCCCAGCCGGGTATGGGCCAGCGCATCGTCGGCCAGGCGTGCCAGTGGCGCCCCGTCCCAGGCCCCGTCGAGGGCGAGCGGATCCGAGGCGTCGGCACCGGCGATGACCGCCAGCAGCAACGCGGCATCGGCCACCGACCGCGCGAGCGGACCGTGCGTGTCCAGGTAGGGCCACGTGGGGATCACCCCGGTGCGCGGCACCAGGCCGAACGTCGGCTTCATCCCCACCACGCCGGTGAACTGCGCCGGGATGCGGTTCGACCCGCCGTCGTCCGTGCCTAACGCCGCGAATGCCATCCCCATGGCTACCGCCACCGCCGAGCCGGCGCTCGATCCGCCGGGAGTGCGCGTCGCCGTGGCGTCGTGCGGGTTGCGGACCTGCCCGGTATGGCTGCTCGTCCCGTTGCCGCGGTAGGCGAAGTCGTCGGCCGCCGTCTTGCCAAGCACGATGGCGCCGGCGGCGCGCATCCGCTGTACCTCCAGCGCATCCCGTTGGACCGCCTCGGGAAAGAGCTGCGCCCACTCCGTGCTCGACCCCGTGGTGGGGAGCCCACGCATGTCGTAGATCGACTTGGCGAAGAGCGGGACACCGTCCAGCGGCCCGCGTGAACGCCCGGCGCGGAGCCGAGCATCGGCGTCGCGCGCCTCCGTCAATGCCGTGGCGGAGAGTGCATCGATCGCCCGCATCGCCCCCCCGTCGGTTCGGCAGCGCTCGAGCGCGCGCGCCGTCACCTCGGCGGCCGTCCAGGTGCGGCGGCGACGCCCGGCCTGATACGCGGCGCTCGTGCCATCGAGCGGATCGTCGGCCGATCGCGCGAGTGGAAGCCCCGGTTCAATCGACTGCCCAACGATGGGGAGGGCGACAAGTGCGGCGAGCTGCGCGAGCGTTTCGCGACGGGTGGGAGACACGTGGTCGAGGCGTGGGAGATGGGTGAATGGCGCCGTGACGAGAGGTGCGCGCTGGGGCGCGCGCTGAGGCGCGGGCTGGGGCGCGGGCTGAGGCGTTAGGCGGCGTCGTGACGACGCGAGCGGCGCCAGGCGGCGGGAGAGCACCCCGTGATGCGCTTGAAGGCTCGGCTGAAGGCGGCCTCCGATTCGTACCCGACCTCCGCAGCAATGGCGGCGATCTTGTCCGAACCCGTCACCAGGCGCTCCGAGGCGCGCTGCAGGCGCCATTGCGTGAGGTACTGCATGGGCGGCATGCCGATGAGCGTCGTGAACCGTTCGATGAGGACAGTGCGCGACGTCACCGCTTCCCGGGCCAGTTCGGGGAGCGTCCACGCGCGCCCCGGGTCGCCATGCAGCAGTGCGAGCGCCGCCGCGACCACGGGGTCGCGTAGGCCGGCCAGCCACCCGGTCTGCGTTGGCGGCAGGGTGGCGACGTACTGGCGGATCACCTCGACAAACATGAGCTCCGCCATGCGCGTCAGCATCGAGGAGCCGCCAGCGCACGGGTGGCGGCTCTCCGCCATCACCTGTGTCGGAAACGCCGAGAGCCAACCCTTCGTGATGCCTCGCGCATGCAGGGTTCGCGGCAGCGAGGCGAGCAGCGGATTGAAGGGACGCGCATCACAGCCGAGGTAGCCACAGATGAGGGTCGTGCGCGGTCCCGCCGTGGGACCCATGCGGACCACATCCAGCGGACGGTTCGGGGCGCTCCGGTACACGTCGTCCCGCGTTCGCTGCCCTTCCGCGCTCGAGACGAAGTGCGCGTCTCCGTGGGGAAAGACGATGGCGTCGCCGGTTTCGAGCCTGAGCTGCTGCTCGCCTTCCGTGCTCCCCCAACAGCTCCCCGACAGCACGATGTGGTAACAGATGAGGTGCTCGCTTGCCGGCAGCACGCGTGGACGCAGCTCGCGCGCCGGGAGCACCACCGCCGACCACGGGTGGACGCCCTCACTCAGGTAGAAGAACGCGCCGTTGAGCCGTACGGAATGCAGGAGGTCCGAGAGCGGGTCCATGCGGGAATACTCCGGCGTGCCGCACCGCATGACAAGAGGTGGACGATGGGGCAAGGCGGACGAACGCCCTGCAAAGTCCGCCGGCATGTCCGGACGCTGGGGCAAGTTAGGCGCACCCACGGGCATGGGTGACAGTCCGGCAGGTCGCGATCCTCTGCCACGCGAGCAACGGTGCTCGCCCATTCGACCTTCCGTGGAGTCTTCCCGATGATGCTCTTCCTTTCCCCGCGCCGCCCGGTGCGCGCCTGGCACCCGGCCGTCTTCGCCCTCTTCCTCGCGTTCGCGGCGTGCTCGCGCCCGGCCGCCTCCTCGCTCGATGCCACGCACCTGTCGAGCGCATCGATGCCTGCGATGCACGCGGGGAACAGCGGCACCGTCCTCACCGCGGACCAGCTGGCCGGGATCGCCAAGGTGCGCCAGCGCACCGAGCGCTTCCACGCCTTCCGCGAAGCGCAGGCGGCCGGCTACACCAACCAGTATCCCGCCGGATGCGCGGCCTCGCCGCTCGGCGGGCAGGGATACCACTACCTGAATCCCTCCCTGGTCGACGCCACCGTCGAGCTCCTGCGCCCGGAACTCGTGATGTACGAACCGCAGCGTGACGGTTCCTTGCAGCTGGTTGGCGTCGACTACGTCGTCCCGTTCACTGCGTGGACGTCGTCGGAGCCGCCGTCGCTTCTCGGCATGAAGTTCGGGCGCAACGAACCGCTCGGCGTGTGGGCGCTGCACATCTGGGCATGGCGCCCCAACGCCAGCGGGATGTTCGCGATGTGGAACCCTGCCGTCAGCTGCACCTTCGCCAAGTGAATCCGGTGCCATCGTCGCCGTGGCGACGACGAACACCCGCTCCGGGGCGGGCGCTCCGCCCCCATCGTTCAATCTTCCGTGAGGATATAGCCATGCCGAAATACCTGATCGAACGCGAGCTTCCCGGAGTCGGGTCGCTTGGCGTTGAGCGAATGTCGGAGGTCGCGCGTCGTTCCAACGACGTGCTGCGGTCGCTGGGGCCCCAGATCCAGTGGGTGCAGAGCTACGTCACCGCCAACAAGATGACGTGCGTCTACATCGCGCCCGATGCCGACACGGTGCGCGAGCACGCCGGACGCGGCGGCTTCCCCGCCGACTCCGTGGAGGAGATCCTGATGGTCGTCGACCCCACCACCGAGACGGGCGCGGTGTATGTCACGCCGGCCGCGCGCCTTCCCGCCTGACTGACGCTGCGGTGTACGATTCACCCGTCCATGCGCGGGCGATGAACGAAGGTGCGGCGTGTCGGGAAGACTCGGCACGCCGCACCTTCGCTCATCTGGGCTTCACGCGGCAATCACGATGCGAGGATCGCCCGCACGCGCGGCGCCACCTCTCGCCCGAACAGCTCGATGCAGCGCATCATCTTGTCGTGCGAGAGCGTCCCCGCGCTGTACTTGATGTCGAAGCGCGAGGCCCCCATCACCTGCACCGTCGTCGCGATGCGGCGCGCCACGGTCTCGGGTGAGCCAACGTACACCGAGCCGTGGTCTGCCTCGCGATCGAAGTCGCTGCGGCTCGTCGGGGGCCACCCGCGCTCGGCGCCGATGCGGTCGCGCATCTCGCGCCATGGGCCGTACATCTCGTCGCGCGCCTGCTGGTCGGTTTCCGCCACGTAGCCGTGCGAGTGGATCCCCACCGGGAGCGGCGACGCGCCGCGCTGCGCCAGCGCGCGATGGAACAGGTCGACGTACGGAAGGAACCGTCGCGGGTCGCCGCCGATGATGGCGAGGATCAACGGCAGTCCGTAGTTGGCCGCGCGCACGACAGACTCCGGGCTCCCGCCCACGCCGATCCACGTCTTGATCGTTCCACCCTGCGTCGAAGGGTAGACGCGCTTGTCGGTGATGGGTGCCCGCGTCTTGCCGCGCCATGTGAGCGGCGTCGCGGTGCGATCGGACTCGAGGATCTGCGCGAACAGCTCCAGTCGCTCCTCGAAGAGCAGTTCGTACTGGTCGAGCGGAAAGCCGAAGAGGGGGAACGACTCGGTGAACGAGCCGCGCCCGAGGATGATCTCGGCGCGCCCGTTGGAGGCAGCGTCGAGCGTCGAGAAGCGCTGGAAGACACGGACCGGATCGTCCGACGACAGGACCGTGACCGCCGACCCGAGGCGAATGCGTGAGGTGCGTCCGGCGATCGTCGCGAGGACCATCTCGGGCGACGACACGGCGAAGTCGGCGCGATGATGTTCGCCGATGCCGAAGAAGTCGACGCCCACCTGGTCGGCGAGCACCGCCTCCTCGATGACGTCGCGAATGACCTGCGGATGGCCGAGCAGCGTGCCCGACGCGTCGCGGGTGACGTCGCCGAAGGTCTCGAGGCCGAGTTCGAGCGGATGTGACATGAGGGGGATGGTGGTGGTCGGCGCGTTCGCGCCGGTCAGACGGGGGTGGGGATGCGTTCCACGCCTAACGAACGGCGCGCGGTGGCGTCGTCGACCTCGCGTTGCGCGTCGGCCAGACGTCGCACGTCGTCGCCCAGCAGGCGCGCCGCGTCGATGAGCGTGGTCAGCGGCGCCAGGTCGTTGGCGCCGGCGTGCAGGCGCAGAAGGTCGAGGCGGATCCCTTCCAGGGCGGCGACGCTTTCCGAGAGGTGTCGCGCCGCTGCGTCGCGCCGTGAGGCGAGCACGCCTGCGTCGCCTGAACCCGACGAGGCCAGCGCGTTCACGACGTCCAGTTCCGCGCGCGCCTCGCCGGCGCGCGCCTCCAGCGCGTCGACGATGGACGGCAGGTCGTGCAGCTGTTCGCGGTATGGCTTGGGAAGCGCCGCGAAGAGGTCGGACGCCGCGACGCCGAGCGCTGCCTCGGTGGCACGGAAGACACCGTCTCCCACCGCGCGCGACCGCTCGGGGGCTCCCAACCGCTTCGCGAGCCACCCGCCGAGGCGGCTCCTCCACAAGCGGTCGCGAATCCCCGTCTGCCAGAGCGTACGCAACCTGTCGGGGATGAACTGCACACCGAGCGCGTTGCTCGCGGCGCCCAGCAGCATCGTCGTCCCCACCGGCCCAAGGATCCACAGCAGCGGCGTCCTGTTCTCGTGGAGGACGCCGGCGATCATCAGGGCGACGGTCCCCGTGAGCCACGCCGCCGAGGCGACCGTGCCGACTCGCAGGACGCTGTGCGCCTTCGATTCTGCGTCGTCGCGCATGAGCGCCTCGCGCTCCTCGCGCTCGCGACGCGCCACGTCGAGCGCGTGACGCAAGTCCGCCAGCGAGTGGCCGGCCTTGAACTGTCGGTGCGCTTCGTTGAGGTGAAAGCCAACGATCGGAAACAGGGGGAGCGAGGTGATTGCCGTGAGGAGGACGATGTCGCCCGGGCCGTCCGTCCGGTTCCCCGTCACCCAGGCGATGAGGTTGGCCATCGTCAGCGTGCCGAACACGCCGAACCACCCCATGTACGGGACGAGAAGCGGATTCCGCGCCTCGAGCCAGGCGCGCAGCGACGTCGGGAGTGCGGGACGCGCGTCGGGCGCGGGAGCGAGCGCGGCGGCCAGCGCTTCTCCATCCCGGAAGCGCATCGCCGGGTCGCGCGCCAGGCAGCGATCGATCGCCGACGCGAAGGCGAGCGGAAGTCCTGGCGCCGCGCGACTCACCCCCGGCGCCACTTCGTTGGCCTGTCGCACGAGGAGCGCCGGGAGGTTCGGCGCTTCGAAGGGGAGGCGCCCGCTCACGCTCAGGTAGCCCACGACGCCGAGCGCGTAGAGATCGCTGCGCCCGTCGATTGACGCCCCCGCCGCTTGTTCCGGACTCATGAAGTGCGCCGTCCCCATGAGCTTTCCGGGATCGGTGTCGGGGAGCGACGCGCCGCCGCTCGCGATCCCGAAGTCGGTCACCATCGCGCGCCCGGTGGCCGCCTCGAGGAGGATGTTGTCCGGCTTCACGTCACGATGCACGATGCCGCGTCCGTGCGCGTAGGCGAGCGCCCACGCGACCTCGCGCATCACGCGTGCGGCCTCGGCCGCGGGGAGCGGGCCGCGCGTACGCAGTCGCTCGCCGAGCGTCTCACCCTCCACGTAGCTCATCACGAAGAAGACGAAGCCGCCGACCTCGCCGACGCGATGGATCGGGACGATGTGCGGGTGCGAGAGGCTCGCCGCGGTGCGCGCCTCGCGCAGGAAGCGCTCGCGGGCCGTCGCGTTCATCGCGAGCAGCGAGGGGAGCACCTTGATGGCGACATCGCGATCAAGCTGGACGTCGCGCGCGAGGTAGACGATCCCCATCCCGCCGCGTCCGAGTTCGCGCTGGAGCGAGTACTCGCCGGCGAGGGCGGCTTGCAGGGCGAGGAACTCGGGGGTCGGGGAGGTCATGGCAAGTCGGCGCTCGGGTGCGGCTATCGGGTGCGACTATCGGGTGCGATTATCGGGTGCGGCTGGCGACGCGCCCGATCGCCCACTCGGCGTGCTCCCGCACAAGCGGTTCCGCATCGTCGCGGGCGCGCGTCAGCGCGTCGATGTCATCTGCCGTGCCGACATTCCCCAGCACCACCGCGGCGTTCCGCTTGAGCCCTGCGAGCTTGGCGCGCTTCATCGGCGAGCCGCGGAATGTCGTCGCGAAGTCGTCCTGGGTCATCGCGAGGAGTTGTCGCGCCAGCGTGCGCGAGTCCTTGCCGCCTAACGCCTCACGCGGCGTGAAGGGTGAATCCTTGGGGAGCGCCTTGGCGAACTTCACGTTCCAGGGGCAGACCTCCTGGCAGACATCGCAACCGTAGAGCCAGCTCCCGACCTGCTCGCGCAACGCTTCCGGGATGGCGCCGCGGTTTTCGATGGTGAGGTACGAGATGCAGCGCGTGGCGTCGAGTTCGTGCGGGGCGACGAGCGCCTGCGTGGGGCAAGCCTTGAGGCAGCGCGTGCAGCCGGCGCACTTGTCCCCCGCAAACGGAGTGCTCGGCACCAGGTCGAGTGCCACAAAGAGCGAACCGAGGAAGAAGTACGAGCCGCGCGACGGGTTGATGAGGTTCGTGTTCTTCCCGAACCATCCGAGGCCGGCGCGTCGGGCGAGGTCGCGCTCGAGGATCGGCGCGGTGTCGACGTAGGCGCGGCCGTCCACCGGCGCGCCGACAGCCTCCGACAGCCAGGCGTGCAGCGCCTGCAGGCGCTCCTTCATCACGTCGTGGTAGTCATTGCCGCGTGCATAACGAGCGACCGGCCCGGAGGGCTGCTTGCCGCCATAGTCCATCGCCACGACGATGGCGCTCGCGGCGCCGGGGTGCGGGCGCGTGGTGTCGTGGCGCAGCTCGGGGTCGCGCGCCATGTATCCCATCTCGCCGTGCCGCCCGCGGGCGATCCACGCGTCGAAGTGTGCCGCGGTCTCGGCCGGCCCCAGTCGCACGAGTCCGACGAGGTCGAACCCTAACGCGAAGCCCTGTCGCTCGATGCGTTGCTCGAGCGTCGCGCTGTTCACGGCTGCTTGCCCACCCAGCGCGCGTACCGAATGATGTCGTCGGCGGGCGGGGTGACGTCCGGGTCGCCGTAGGCCGTGTGCATGCGCCAGCGCACGTACTTGCGCGACGGGAGCGGGAGGAAGGGGAAGCGCGCGTACCAGCCATTGGCGCGGAAGCGCCACGCGACCCGGATGAGATCGACGGCGAGCGCTGGACGCCGGACGGCGGCGAGGGCGAGCTGGACGGTGAGGCGACCCCAGGACATGGTCGAAATGTAGGGACGGCGACCGCGCCTGACATAGTGGTCGGGCCCTCCATTCATGCGCGATTCAGTACCGGCGTGACATCTTGCAGGAGCGCCGCGCCCAAGCGCGCGTCACCCCAGGTGCGCCCGCAAGGGCGCGTCCGCTTCGGGAGTCCCTGAGCGAAGCCTTCGTGCGATCGTCCTCGCGTTTCGTTCGTCTCGTCACATCGGCTGCGGTCTTCCTCGTGCTGGGCACGGGGGGGCGCGTGGCGCGGGCGCAGGTCGCGGGCGACAGCACGCGCGGAGGTCACGCCGCCGACACGACGGCGACGCGTGATCGTGCGCACGGGACGAGTGCCGGTGCGCCCCCCTGCGCGCGGGTGGAGTCGCGCACGACGCTCGCGGCGTTCAGCGGCGCCACGATTCGCACGCTGCGCATCGAGACGCACGCTCCTGCGCCCCTCCCGGGGGCGGCCGCGATGGTGGGGCGATTGCACGTGACGACACGCGAGCGGACGGTGCAGCGATTCCTGCCGTTTGCCGCGGGGGACACGATCGACACGCTGGCACTGGGCGAGGCGCTGCGCCGCCTGCGCCGGCTGCGCTACCTCACCGACGCCTGGGTCGAAGGTGTCAGCTGCAACGACTCGCACCAGATGGACCTCGTCGTGTCCACGCGCGACGGGTGGAGCGTGCGCCCCAGCGTGAAGGTGCGATCGAATGTCTCGAGCGCGATCGGCATCACGGAGCGCAACCTGCTGGGGACGGGGCGCGAGGTCACGCTCGGGGTGAAGTCGAACCGCGGGCGCGTGGGCGTCGGAGCGGCCGTCCGCGACCCGTGGTTCCTGGGGGACCGCGTCTCGCTCGAGGCGGGGACCAACGGATACGTGGATGGCGGCGAGCAGTACGTCACGCTCGGCAAGCGCGAGCAGCGCGTGATCGATCGGTCGGGATGGGCGCTCGACCTGTCGCGCTCGGTGCGAGAACCGGCGAGCGGGATTGGTGACGCCTTCGAGCGCAGGCGTGCCTCGCTCCTCCTCTCGCGCCGCGTCGACGTGTCCGATGCGGCGGCGACGGCGGTGGTGTTCGGCGGCGAGGGGGAATCGGCGGCGCTGGTGGCGGCGCTCGATGCGCCCATCGTCGGGCCATCGCGCGTGCGTCGCGACTTCGTGGGTGGCGCGATCGGGCTCACCCGTCGCTCGATCGCCTTCGATACGCTGAGCTGGCTCCTCCCACGCCTGGCGCTCGTGGACGTCCCGTCGGCGTTCGAGGTCGACCTGCTGCTGGGAGTTGGGCGCGACGCAGTCTCCGGGCGTCCGGCGAGTCGCGTGGACCTGTGGGCGGGGAGGGCGTGGAAGGGAGGCGCTCGCTCGCTCGTCGTGGCCGATGCGTGGGGGGGCGGCTATCGCACCGGCACCGCGGTGCAGGGGGCGACGGTTCGCACCTCGCTCGCCTGGTACCACGCGGCCTCGCATGGCGTGTGGGTGGGGCGGCTGTCGGGAGAGCGGCTCTCGCGCCCGGACCCGGACATTCGGGCGCTCGTCCTTGCCGATCCAACCGTCGAAGCGCTCCCCGAGCGCGCCCGTCTGGCCAAGTCCGCGTTAGGTGCCTCGCTGGAGCGCGACTGGCGCATTCGCAGCGTCAGCCGTTCGTGGGGGGTGGATGGTGCGCTCTTCGGGGCGTACTCGAACCGGTGGGACCTGGTCCCGGGCCTTCCCGAGCAGCTGCACGCCGGGGTGATCGGCGCCGGTCTCCGCATGGTTCCCGCGCGCCTCGGGCGCGCGACGGCGCGCCTCGATCTGGCCTATCCGGTGGTGCGATCGCCCGCAGTGCGCCAGCGTCCGTTCGTCTCGATCTCCATCACGCCGTGGTTCGAGCAGGGGCGGCAGCGCGACGGGCGCGAAGTGCGGTAGCGATTGGTCCGTGAGCCGCCGGGCGGGCGTGGCCAGAGCGCGACGTGCGCGCGATCACACTCCCAGCCAGTCGACGACGCGGCGCGCCCCCCAAATCCCGGCGCCGAAGCCCAGCATGCTGCAGATGAACGCCGTGAAGATCCCGGCGTGGGCACCGAGCCACCATCCCGCACTGCTGGCGGCCGTGGTCGTGACGAGCGCGATGGCCTTCTGCATATCCAACAGACGAACGGCCACTCCCCAGGGCGCGTCAAGATTGCACAAGGTGAACGGTTCCCAATGTCTGTTCTCGCGCCCTCTCGCGTGTAGGCGAATCCTCGCTTTCGCCTACCACAAGGTTGCGCTAGAGTCTGGCGAGACGAAGACCCCAAGACTCCGCGCATGCCCTTCGAGAGCCTCTTCCAGCACATTGCCGACGGCGTGATCGTCGGCCGCGTCAGTGGTGAGATCCTGCGTGCAAACCCGGCGGCCTGTGCGATGCTCGGTCACACCGAGGACGAGCTGCGCCGGCTCCGGCGTAAGGACCTGATCGTCGAAAGCACGTCAACGACGCGCGCGATCGACGAGCGGAACCGCGGCGACACCATCGTCACCGAGATGGTCTTCCGGCGCTCCGATGGGACCACGTTTCCGGCCGAGGTGACGACGGCGCTTATCCCGTCAGGCGGCGAACAGGTCGCGTACGCCATCTTCCGCGACGTCACGGCGCGCAAGGCGGCGGAGGAAGCGATTCGGGAGTCGGAGGAGCGATTCCGCGACTTCTTCGAGGGGCTGAACGAGGCGGTCGTCCTGGTGTCGCCGCGCGAGGGCGCAGCGGGCGATACCGACTGGCTGATTGTCGCAGCCAATCCCGCGCTCGAGCGCGTGACCGGCATGGGGTCGTTTGTCGGCAAGACGTTGCGCGAGATCCTCCCCGACGGCGCCGACTACCGGGGTCAGATCTTCGCTTCCGTGCTCGCGACGGGGGCGCCGGCGCAGTACGACTCGGGATTCGGGAACAAGCGACTCCTCGCGCGCGTGCGTCGCCACTCGCCGAGCGTCGTCGCGGTGTCCCTGCATGACATGACGGACTTGCGCGCCGCGCAGGAATCGCTGGAGCTGACGAAGGTCGAGGCGACGCTGCAGGCCGCCGAGCTGCGCGCGGTCCTGGACGCCGTACCGGCCGCCGTCTGGATCTCCCGTGACCCACGAGGCGACCGCATCGACTCGAACCGCTTCGGCGCGGAGCTGTTGCGCAACCCGCGGAACTCCAATGTCTCCATCACGGCACCCTTGGATGAGGGGCCGCGCAACTTCACGGTCAAGCGCGACGGCCGCGCACTCGCGCCAGACGAGCTCCCTGTGCAGCACGCCGCCCGCTTTGGTACGAGCGTGCGCAATGCGGAGATCGACCTGCACTTCGACGACGATTCGGTCGTGCACCTCGTCGGCAACGCCGAGCCGTTGCGCGGAGAGGACGGTGCACCGCGCGGGTCGGTGGCCGCCTTCGTCGACATCACCGAACGCAAGCGGAGCGAGCGGGCGCTCAACGAGGTGCTGGCACGCTTCAACGGATTCATGGCCGCCACGCCCGCCTTCGCGTGCGTCAAGGACGAGGATGGCCGCCTCGTCTTCGTGAACGCCACGTTCGAGCACGCCTACGCGAGTGAGGGCGCGCTGCTCGGGCGCCGCGAGCTCGAGCTGCTCCCCCCCGACGTCATCGAGCATGCCGAGGCGATCGAACGTCGCGTGATGGAGACGGGGCAGCCGGAAATGTCGCGCGAGCGACGTCTGGCCCCGGACGGCGAGGGGGAGCGCTGGTGGCGCGTCACGCGCTTCCGGTTTGAGCTCGATGGCGGACGGCGATTCCTCGGGAGCATCGCCGTCGACGTCACGGCGCAGAAGCAGGCCGAGGACGCGCTCCGCACCAGCGAGCAGCGTGCTCGTCAGGCGCAACACGACCTGGAGCAGGCGCTCGAAGTCACGCGGCGCACGGAGGAGAAGTTCCGCCAGTCGCAGAAGATGGAGGCGGTGGGGCGCCTCGCCGGTGGGGTGGCGCATGACTTCAACAACATCCTCACCGCCATCCTGGGGAACGGCGAGTACCTGGCGCAGAAGCTGCGCAACGACCCGCTCCTCGCCGACGTGGAGGAAATCATCGCCGCCGGGAAGCGCGCGGCGACGCTCACGCGCCAGCTCCTCGCCTTCTCGCGCAAGCAGGTGCTGGAACCGCGTACGCTCAACGTGAACACGGTCATCGCCGGAATGCACGCGATGCTGGGTCGGCTCCTCGGCGAGGACATCGAGCTCAAGCTCCTGCTGCACTCGGCGCCGCACCTCTGCTTCGTCGACCCGGGGCAGGTGGAGCAGATCCTCCTCAACCTCGTGGTCAACGCGCGCGATGCGATGCCCGATGGCGGGCGCCTCACCATCGAGACGACCAATGTGAACCTCGACGAGACGTACGTGATTCATCACCCCGATGCCACGGCGGGGCCGCACCTCATGATCTCGGTCAGCGATTCCGGCTCAGGGATGAGTCGCGAGATCCAGTCACACCTGTTCGAGCCCTTCTTCACCACCAAGCCGGCAGGAAAGGGGACTGGGCTCGGGCTGTCGACGGTGTATGGGATCGTGAAGCAGAGTGGCGGCACGATCTGGGTGTACAGCGAGCCGGGGCAGGGGACGACGTTCAAGATCTACCTTCCGCGTGCCGAGTCGCCGGAGGAGACGCCGGCTCCGCCACGCCCGGCAATGGCGCACCGCGGCGGGCGCGAGACGATCCTGCTGTCCGAGGACGACCCGCAGGTGCGCACGATCGTCTCCGCGATGCTGCGGCGCGCTGGCTATCACGTGATCGAGGCCAGCAACGGCGGCGAGGCGCTCCTCATCTGTGAGCAGCACGGCGGCGCCATCCAGTTGCTCCTGACGGACGTCGTCATGCCCAAGATGAACGGGAAGCAGCTCGCAGATCGCCTGCGCACGCTGCGTCCGGAGCTCAAGGTGCTCTTCATGTCGGGCTACACCGAGAACGTCGTCGTGCATCACGGCGTCGTCGACTCGGGGATCGACTTCCTGCAGAAGCCGATCACCGCCGAGTCGCTCCTCCCCAAGGTCCGCGAAGTCCTCGACCGCGGGGCGGCGACGACCTGAACGCGCGCCGCTGGATGCAAACGCGCCGCCCTCGCAGTGGGGGCGGCGCGTTGCCGTTCAGGGCCGCTCGATCTGGCTGAGCGTCGTCAGGCAATGCTGGGGAGTCGAGACGCCACCGGCGGGAGTGCCGGGAATCCCGCCGACGGTTGCTCCTGGTACCAGTACGCGCACGAGTAGAAGTGGTCGCCGCGATCATTGGCGTGCCCGTGCTCCATCGTGTACTTGAGCGAGCGCGTGAACGTCACCGGATTGTCGCCGTGGAAGCGGTACATGCAGTAGCGCCCACCCACGCGCTCGGGGCTCTGGATGAGGTGCGCGCCGTACTGGTGGTGCGAAAACGCCTTCGCGTTCATCCGTCCGCCGAAGTTCCAGCTGCCGAGGAAATAGTCCTCCGACCCCGTCCCGATGATCGTCGGCGTGGCGGGATCGTCGATGAAGATCATGTCGTCGCCTTCTCCCATCCACCCTTCGGCGCGCTGGATGACGCCGAGCGAGCACCCCATTAGGTGGCCGCGCCCCTTGGTGTCGCAGTAGACGTAGTTGGTGGCGCCGTCCGGGTTCTTGCTTGCGGCGAGCTGCTGCGCCGCGTTGGGAGTCGCCTGGCGATACTGTGCGTGGAAGTACATCGCGTCGGCAGGGAGGGCGTCGGTCTCGATGTAGTCGATGTTGGAGTAGAAGGCCCCCACGTCGCGCGTCCCTTCGTTGGTGATCGTCAGGCGCGCCCCGCGACGATAGGGCATGGCGAAGTAGCAGTTGAGCGACTGCCCGGGGGAGCACGCGAGATACGCGCTCTCGAAGAGGACGTAGTCGCCGAGATTGAGGGCGAAGAAGTCGCCCACCGGGACCTCGATGCTCGGCTGCGCCTGGCCATCCCACCAGGCGCGCAGCACCAGTTCCTTCAGGTGCAACGGACTGCTCGCGGCGATGGTGAACCAGATGTGCGTGATGCACCCGGCGCCAGTGGCGTTGAAGATCTCCTTCGACTCGCCCCCCTTGATGTTCCAGTAGTCCTGGTTGCCACCGGTGGTGTCGTGGCTCGACTGCTTGCGCGAGCGGTAGCGCTGGGCGCGCGCATACGCGGGGAGGAAGTCGGCGCCCCCCGACGGCTGCAACGGCGATGGCACATCGGCTGGGAGCGACCGGTCTGGTGATGACTGCGCGCTCGCGAGCGAGGAGATACCGGCGAGGCCGGCGGTGGTGGCGGCCAGCGACTGCACGAAGCGACGGCGAGACATGAGTGGGCCTCGGCTGCGGGTGACGGTGCGACGCGTGCCACCAATCGACGCGTTCGGGGCGTCACTCGGAAGGGGCGCCGTCGCCAGCTGTCGCGCGACCGGGTGCGCGCGCGGAGCGTCGCCGTGGGGCTACAGGTAGCGCAGCCACCACTCGCGGCGACGGCTCCTCACCTCGGCGAACCACCGGCAGAGCGGCCACAGCGCTGCCACGACCACCACCCACAGGACGTAGATCCACGGCAGAGCCAGAGGCCACCCCGGCGGCTCGCGGAACGGGAAGTCGGCGAGCGTCGGCGATTCGAAGACCCAGTGGATCTCGCCATAGCGCGCGAAGCAGATCACCAGGGCGAGCAGGTGGATGAGGACGATGTGCAGGACGAAGTAGAACAGCGGGACGCGCCCGAGCACTGCCACCGCGTGCAGCAGGCGTAGGGCTCCCCTGTCGAGGGCGCGGAGCAGGAGGAAGAGCGGACCGAGCGTCATGAGGAGGAAGCTCAGCGACGGCGGATACTTCGTCGTGTTGAGGAACGAGAGCACCGTGAAGACCGGCGATCGCTGCGTGCTCCAAGGCAGCGGGTCGCCGTAGCCGTTCAGCGCGCGAAGCGCGAGAAAGCCCAGCAGAAGCGCGGCACCGCCACGCGCCAGGAGCTGGCGCCGTCGCGCGGGCTCCCACGTGAAGATGGGCGCCATGCCGTAGCCGAGCGCAGTGACGCCGACCCAGGGGACGAGCGAGTAGGCGGCGAGGACGAAGTGATCCGGTCCCGCCAGCAGCAACCCGGGCGCGTGGAGCACCGTCCACAGCGGCGCCCCCCAGCCAAGTGCCTGCGCGCTCACTCCGTCGAGGAGGTTATGGGTGACGATCATCGTGGCGCCGAAGGCGAGCGCTACGCCGGGGCGCCAGCGCGACAGCCCGGCCAGCACGATCATCGACCAGCCGAGCGCCCAGAGGATGAAGAGGAGCGTGACGCGGAAGTCGAAGTTGAACTGATAGGCCAGGCATCGCATCACCACGACCTCGAGCACGATGAGCCAGAGCCCGCGCTTCACGAGGTGCGAGGCGAATCCGTCGGGGTGGCGGCGTGCCGAGAGCCACGCACTCACCCCGGTGAGGAAAAAGAAGGTCGGGGCGCAGAGGTGGGTGATCCACCGCGTGAGGAAGAGCGCAACGGTGGTGGTGCGCAGGTCGGTGGGGTTCACCGACGCCCCGCCAAAGAAGTCGCGTACGTGGTCGATCGTCATCAGGACCATGACGAGACCTCGCATCACGTCGACTGAGGAGATGCGGGATTCCTCGGAAACTGTCGCCATGCCTTCAGCCTAACACGCGCGCCCCGGTTCCGAACCGGGGCGCTGCCACACTCGACCGAGCTCGCACGGAGCCCTTGCACGACTCGGACAGCGCGCGGCCTACCGCCGCAGCCGCCTACTTCGTCACCTGCTCGGTGCCGAGCGTGATACGGTGCGGGACCTGTTCGCCCTTGAGGATCTTGGATGCGATGTCGATCGCTTCCTTCCCGCCCGTGGGATAGACGAAGGTCGCGGCGAGCTTTCCGTCCTGCACCGCCTGCTTCCCGCCGTCGAGCCCGGGGAGTCCGTCGATGCCGACGAACTTCATCTGGGCGTCGCGCCCCTTGGCCTTGGCAGCGAGGTACGCCCCCATCGCCATCGGGTCGTTATGCGCGTAGACCAGGTCGATCTTCGCATGGGCCGAGAGGGCGGCCTCCATCTGCGTCATCGCCTCCTCGCGCAGCCAGTTGGCGACGGGGTCGTGGATGATCTTGATGTCCGGGAACTGGGCGATCGCCTCGCGGAATCCCTCGCTGCGGTCGCGCGCCGGCGTGGAGCCGGGGAGCCCCTTGATCTCGACGATGTCCCCCTTGCCATTGAGCACCTTCGCGACAAACTCGCCCGCTGCCTTGCCGATGTCGCGGTTGTTGGCGCCGATGAAGGTGGTGTATGTGTCGCCCTCGATCTCGCGGTCGAGGACTATGACCGGAATCTTGGCCTCGAAGGCGCGCTTCACGATCGGGGTGAGCGGCTTGGCCTCGTTTGGCGAGATGATGAGGAGGTCGATCTTCTGCCGCAGGAAGTTCTCGACGTCGGCGACCTGCTTGGCGTTGTCCTGCTGCGCGTCGGCGTAGACGACCTCGAACTCCGGGTGCTGCTTGGCCGCCTCGGCGACCTCGGCGTTCATCGCCACGCGCCACGGCTCGCCCAGGTTGGCCTGCGAGAAGCCGATGAGCTTCTTCGTCCCCTGCTCCTTGCCGCAGGCAGCGATCACCAGCAGCGCCGCTGCGGCGATGCAGCGCACGAGGGGGCCTGCCTTACGAGGAACGTCGGCGCTGGAGCCAGACCGCGGCGAGGATGATGACGCCCTTGAGGATGAGCTGGAGGTTCGCATCGACGTTGTTGAGCCCCATGCTGTTGTTGATGACCCCGATCGTGAGGATCCCGATCAGGGTGCCGGCCACGCTTCCCGTCCCGCCGCTGAGCGACGTCCCGCCGATCACCACCGCCGCGATCGCGTCCAGTTCGTAGGCGACGCCGTCGTTGGGGTTCCCCTGCTCCAACTGCGCGCAGTGGACGAGCCCCGCCAGCGCGGCCAGCACGCCGGAGACGACATAGACGGTCGTCGTGTGCCACCCGACGCGCACCCCGGACAGGCGCGCCGCCGACTCGTTGTCGCCGATGGCGTAGAGGTACCGCCCGCCACGCGTTCGCGCGAGGTACAGGTGCATGAGTACCACCGCGAGCCCGAAGACGAGGGCGGGTGCCGGGACGTAGGGCAACACCGGCGCCGCGAGGGCGCGCACCGATTCGGGCGCGCCGCCGTCGCCAAAGCCGAGGGGGATGGCCGTCCCGCCGCTCAGGTAGCGCGCCGCGCCGCGTGCCGCGCTCATCGTCGCCAGTGTTGCGATGAAGGCGGGGAGCTTCCACCGCGCGACGACGACGCCATTGAGCCACCCCCACAGCGCGCCGGCGGCGACTACGACCATCGCCGTCGGGAGCAATCCCACGTCCTGCTTCATCAGGAGCCAGGCGCTGAGCGTCGCGCCAAAGGCGAGGATCGATCCCACCGAAAGGTCGATCCCTCCGGCGATCACCACCGCGGTCATTCCTACCGCGAGAATTCCCTTCTCGGCGACCTGGCGCAGGATGTCGGTGAGGTTGCCGAGGTCGAGGAAGACCGGACGCCCGCCGCGGGTGGGAGAGAAGACGATGGAGAGGAGGACGACGGCGACGAGGCCGAGCGCGCCGCGGTAGCGGGCGAGGAGGCGCGAGACAGGGCTGGCCGGAGGCGATGTCGGAGGGCGCCGGCTGCCTGACGAGTCGCGTGCTCCATCGGCCGCCGTGGTGCGGCTCTCCTCGGGCGACGCCCCCGCCGCCGCAGCGAGCACCTTCTCCTCCGTCGCCTCCTCACGGTCGAACTCAGCGACGATTCGCCCCTGGCGGAAGACGAGGATGCGATGGCACTGCGTGAGCACCTCCGACATGTCGGACGACGCGAGGAGGACACCGAACCCCTCGGCCGCCAGCGCGTGCAGCTCGCGGTATACGTCGGCGCGTGCGGCGAGGTCGATCCCGCGCGTCGGTTCGTCGAGCAGCAGCACCTTGGGCGACGAGAAGAGGCAGCGCGCGAGGAGCGCCTTCTGCTGGTTCCCGCCGCTCAACGTCCCGATGGCAACTTGCGGCGATGCGGCGCGCACGCCGGTCCGCTGCATCAATGCCGACGATTCGTGCGCATCGCCCGCCCGGTCGATCCACCCCCAGCGCGACACCCGCTCGAGTGCCGACATCGTGATGTTCCGGTCGACACCGAGCTGCGGGAAGATCCCGTCGCTCTTGCGCTCCTCGGGGAGGAGGACGAGCCCGGCGTCGCGCGCCGCGGTCGGCGTGCGCGGCGCGTACTCGCGCCCGTCGAGCCAGATGCGCCCCCGGACCTCGCCACTGTGCGCTCCAACGAGTGAGAGCAGGAGGTCGGTGCGGCCAGCGCCGACGAGTCCCGCGAGCCCCACCACTTCGCCTGCGCGCACGCGGAGCGAGATGTTGTGGAGCGTGGACCCGCCGCCGTCGGACGCATTGCCTCCCTCGCGCGCGACGGAGAGTCCCTCGATGCGCAGCACCTCGCGCGCCGCCTGGGAGATCGCGGGCAGGGCGCTGGGCGGAATGTCGCGCCCCACCATGAGGCGCACGAGATCCGGTGCGGTGAGTCCCGCCGCCGCGCGCGTGGTGACGCGCTCGCCGTCGCGCATCACCGTCACGCGATCCGCCAGGCGCAACACCTCGTCCAGCTTGTGCGAGACGTAGACGACGCCGGTCCCCTTGGCGACCAGCGCGCGGATCACCTGCTCCAGTCGCTCCTCCTCGCCGGCACCGAGCGACGCGGTCGGCTCGTCCATGATGAGGCAGCGCGCCTCCCACGCCAGCGCACGGGCGATGGCGACGAGCTGACGGTCGCCGGGGGAGAGGTCGCGCACGAGCGTGTCGACGGCAATGTGCGCGGCGCCCACCGCGTCGAGCTGCGCACGGGCCCTCGCCCGCGAGCGCGCGCGATCGACGAAGCCGTTCGCCGATCGCCCCTCCATCCCCAACGAGATGTTCTCGGCCACGTCGAGCGACGTCACCAGCTGCAACTCCTGCGGGATGATGGCGATGCCCGCGGCAAGCGCTTCGCGGGGCGACGGGAAGCGCCGCACCACGCCGTCGACGGCGATCTCCCCCTCGTCGCCCTGCAGCGCCCCGGTGAGGAGCTTGCCGAGCGTCGACTTCCCGGCGCCATTTTCTCCCACGAGGGCGTGCACCTCGCCGGCCCGCACGTCGAAGTCAACGCGCGACACGGCGCGCACCCCCGGGAATCCGATCCCGATCCCGCGCGCCTCGACGAGCGTTCGCTCGCTCCCTTCCCTGCGCGCCTCGCGCGACGGCCCCTCGGTGCTCAGCGGTGGAACTCCGTCGCCTGATGATTCTCGAGCGTGTCGTGCAGGTCGCCGCAGAGGTTCACCTGGATCCCCATCGCCTGTGCCATGCTCGCCTTGCGCACGAGTGCGCGCAGCGCGAGTTCGGCACTCGGCGCGTAGGCCACCTGGATGTGGTTGGCCTGGTGCTTGGCCATGAGCGCGTCGCGCGAGACGCCGTAGAGCACCGCGTGCATGATGGGCCATTGCGACGTCGTCGCGGCCCAGCGACGCTGCGTCTCGGCGTCCGACAGGCGCACCACCCCGCCGCGCCCGATATCCATGCGCAGCGCGTCGCCCTGCACGTAGATCCGCGACCAGACGATCTCGCCGGGGCGGCTCACCCCCTTGAGCGTCGAGCCACCCTTGGGGAAGTACATGGGCGGCTGCCGCTCGCCGAAGGCGCCGGCGTAGCCATCGATGAAGTGCGACGCCGGCGCCGCGCCGGAGATCTCGAAGACCCAGACGAACTCGTCGACGCCGTTCTCCCGCACCGGCGCCCCCCAGCGAACGTCGTGCAACGTGTTGGACGGATCGATGTCCAGCGAACGCCAGGTGATGTCAGTGATCAGCGCGTCCACGCCAGCGCACTCGTCCACTTCGTTGAAGTGCGGCACGGCGCGCCCGTCGAAGAGCGCGACGCCTTCATCGTCCAGCACAGGCGGGCGATCGGGGTTGTTCAGCAACCCTTCGGTGAGATCGGAGGCGACGCAGGTGTCCTTGAGCCCCTGCTGGTACTGGATCCCGATCGCCGCGCAGCCAAAGTCGTGCGCGAGGCGCACGGCGGCGTCGTACATCTTGAGCCCCTCGAGCACCTGGCGGAGCGTGAGGTCGGTTGCCTCCTCGGTGCCGAGCGTGAAGCGCATCCCGCGACTCTGCAGCCATGCGTAGTGGCGCTGCGCCACGCGGTCGGGGACGCGTTGCATCGCCGCAAAGAGCGCGCTCTGGCTCAGGCGCTCCTTGAAGAGTCCTGTGTCGTGCAACAGGTGATCGGGGATGATGGCGTTGTACATCCCCATGCATCCTTCATCGAAGACGCCGAGGATGGCTTGCTGCGTGCACAGTTCGTGGCCCAGCTGCCCGCCGATCTCGCGATCCTCGTCGAAGGCATGCGCGAAGCTGGTGGCCGTCATGGCGTGCGCGTGCGAGGTGTCGTGCACGACCTTGCCGTGTTCCAGCCACTCCCGGATTGCGCGCAGCGCGAAATCGTCGGTGAAGTCCTCGCTCCATATGGTGGAGTAGGGGACGCCGGCCTTGGTGAGCGAGCCGTTGAGGTTGAGCAGGCCGACCAGCCCGGGCCACTGCCCGCTCCAGTTGGCGAGCGTGAGGATGGGGCCGCGGTGCTTGGTGAGCCCGGCCAGCACGTGCGACGTGTACTGCCACACCGCCTCGGCGACGATGAGCGGGGCGTGCGGGTCGATGGTGCGGAAGACCTCCATCCCGCGCGCCTGCCCGTCGATGAAGCCGTGTTGCCTGGCCTCGTCGAATGGATGCCCGCGCACCACGCGGCGATGCAGCTGCTCGAAGGTGCGAATGACGGTCGCCTCGAGCTCGGCCTGCGCGGGCCAGCAGACCTGGTTGGCGCTGAGGCGTGAGTCGCCGCTGGCGACCAGTACGATGTCGCGATCGATCATGGTCACGGATAGGAAAGGCCGCTGCCGATCGGATATGCCTCGCTTACCAGCACCGGCAGCCGCCCTTTGGGATTGAGCTCACCCTTGAGCGCGCGGATGAACGAGGAGAAGTAGATCTCCTGGTTGCCGAACCAGCCGCGTTCGCCGTAGCCGGCGAGGTAGGCGGGGACGGCGGGGAGCTTCCGGATGTGGTGCACGTTGCCGTAGCTCATCGCCACGACGGCTTTCGGCTTGGTGGCGATGATGCGTTCGATGAAGGCGAGGTCGCCGCCGCGGATGGGGGTGGCATCGCCGAGGCGGTCGCGGGCGACGAAGAGCGAGACGAGGACGAGGTCGGCCTGGTCCACTGCCTCCATCGCGTCGATGTAGTACTTCGCCGTGAGGTTTAGCGAGAGCGTGAAGCTGCGCGCCCCCGGGAAGGCCGCGGCGAGCCTGGTGGCGAGGAGCGCCGGCGACGGGTCGTTCTCCAGCTTCTGCACGCTGATGTTGACGATCTTCGGCGTCGCGCCGGCCTTGAGCGGGAGGACGCCGTCGTTGCGGAGCATCGTGAGCGAACGGTCGGCGACTTCCTGTGCGACGGCGAGGTGTTCCGCGGTGCCGACACTCGCACCGACCTTCGATTCGTCGACGAATCGTTGCACCTGCAGGTTGAGCCGCGCCTTGAGCATGAGCAGGCGGCGCACCGTGCTGTCGATGCGTGCGGCGCTGATGCGACCGCTGCGCACTGCGGCGACCATTGCGTCGATCGTCTTCTCGGTGTCCTTCGGCTTGAGGACGAGGTCGTGCCCTGCCTCGAAGGCGCGGAGCGCGACCTCCTCCGGGCCGAAGCGCGCGATCACATGATCGTACCACAGATCGTCCGAGGTGAGCATCCCCTTGAAGCCGAGCGAGTCGCGCAACCAGTCGCGCGCAAGTTTCGGCTCGACGGAAGCGGGGAGGTCGGAACCTCCGGTGAGCGACGGGACAGCGACGTGCTCCGTCATCACGTAGTCCACGCCGGCGTCGATCGCATGCTTGAAGGCGACGAACTCCTGCGCGCGCACCGCCTCGGCCGACTTGGTGTTCCAGGTGAAGTCGGGGCGCGAGGGCATCTTCTCCACGTCGCCGCGCCCCGGGAAGTGCTTTGCCCCGGAGAGCATTCCATTGTCGTGGTAGCCGCGCACGTACGAGCGCACCATGCGCCCCAGCAGCGCCAGGTCACCGCCGAACGAGCGGACCCCCTCGGCGGGATTGGTCGGGCGCCAGGCGATGTCGACGGCGGGTGAGTACGTGAGGTGAATCCCCATCGCCCGCCCCTCGCGCGCGGCGAGCGACGTGGCGCGGTACATGAGCGCTGTATCGCCGATGGCGGCGAAGGCCATGTTGGCGGGGAACTCCGTGGCGCCGGTCACCTGCTGCCCAGGCCCTCCCTCGAAGTCGGCGGTGATGAGGAGGGGGACGCGAGCGGCGCGCTGCAGCGTGTTGGTGAGCGCCGCGACGTCGCGTGGCGTCCCGCCGTACAGGACGAAGGCGCCGACACCGCGATCGCGCGCAAGGGCGACCCAGCGTTGCAGCCGCGGGTCGGTGGCGCTGGCGTACGTGCCACTGATCTCGCTCACGACCAGCTGCGCCACCTTCTGCTCCAGCGTCAGCGACGCAAGCGTGCGCTCGACCCAGGCGCGCCCGGCGGCGGTCGGGGCGGGGAGAAGCGGCTGTCCCTGCACTGCCCGCGCGGGAGCGACCGGCGAAGCGGCGGACAGCGCGGCGACAAGCGTCAGGCGGGCGACGGCACGGCGTGACCGCATTCGGTAGGGTGTGAGGGCGGCGCGAATGTACCGGCGCTGCCGGGGGCTGGCAATCAGCCGCCAGCGGCGTAGCGCGGGGGAGTTTCGCCGGCCGCTCGTCCCGAAACCGCGCCCCGCCTCCCGCCCGCCGCCCCTAGCCATCGCGCCCCGTGGGCGGGAAGTTCTGGGGCCCTTCGACGTCAGCCTAACGAACTGCCCACACACCCCATGTCGCGCGCCCGCCGCTCCGCCATCCGTCCGCCGCTTCGCCCCCACGCCATGGCTCGTGGCCGCGCTCGTGCCCGCGCTCGTGCCTGCGCTCGCGGGGTCGCCGCGCTGGCGGCCATTGCCGGATTCGCCGTCGTCACGCCGCGCCACGCGTCGGCGCAGGTCTCGTCGTCGCTCGATCCGTTCCGCCTCACGCAGCTGCGCGACTTTGAGGCGTATCGCTCGTCGAGCAACAACGCGGACCTCGACAGCAACGACGACAGCAAGCGCCCCCTTCCGGGCGAGACGATCGTCCTCGCCGACCTCAAGGGCCCCGGCGTCATCACGCACATGTGGATCACCGTTGCCGCCAGCGAGTACGCGTGGCCCAAGCTCCTGCGGCTCCGCATCTACTACGACGGGAGCACCACGCCAAGCGTCGACGCCCCCATCGGCGACTTCTTCGGTGTGGGGCACGGGATGGAGCGCCCGCTCAACTCCGCCATCGTGCGCAACAGCTCGGCCGGCCGCTCGCGCAACGAGTACTGGCCCATGCCCTTCCAGCGCTCGGCAAAGGTCACGCTCACCAACGAAGGGCGCCGGCGCACGAGCAACGTCTACTACCAGGTCGACTGGTCGAAGTACAAGGCGCTCCCGGCGGGAACGCCGTACTTCCACGCGCGCTATCGTCAGGCGCTCCCGACGAAGCTCGGCGCGCCCTACACCGTCCTCCACACCAAGGGGCGCGGACACTACGTGGGGACCGTGCTCTCCGTCATCCAGAACCAACCGGGCTGGTTCGGCGAGGGCGACGACTTCTTCTACGTGGATGGCAAGAAGCACGCGAACATCGAAGGAACGGGAACCGAGGACTACTTCAACGACGCCTGGTCATTGCGCGTCGACAACGGCCCTAACTTCGGCGTGACGGTGGCCGACGGCACCGACCTCGGCTCGCGCATGACCGCCTATCGCTGGCACGTGGCAGACCCGATCCCCTTCACGCGCGAGCTGAAATTCGACATCGAGCACGCCGGGTGGACATACAACAACGACGGGACCGTGCGCAGCGCCTTCGAGGAGCGTGAGGACCTCTTCAGCACGGTCGCCTTCTGGTACCAGCAGGGTGTTGCGCAGGGGCAGCCGGAGCCTGCGTATGGTGCGGCGCGCCTCCCGCATGGCAACGCCATTCAGCTGGAGGTCGAACAACGCGCGAACGAGGCGGTGGGGACGCGCGGCAAGATCTCGGTGCAGAAGGAGGTCTTCTGGGGGAAGGACATCCTCCTCTTCGAGGGTGAGGGAGAAGGGGCGCGCCTCGACGTCCCGCTCGATGTCGCCGAGGACGGGCGATATGAGCTCATCGCGCAGGTGGCCGGCGCGCCGGACTATGGGAAGTACACCGTCCTCATCGACGGCAAGGTCCCGGGGACGGGGACGGAGCTCGAGCACGAGCCGGGGGCCAACATGGGGACGGGGCTCTCGATCGACGCCTACTACACCGAACTGTTCGTCGGCGAGGATCGCGTGTTGGGGTGGCCGCGCCTCACCAAGGGGCGCCACACCGTCTCGTTCATCTGCACCGGGAAGAACGCCGCCTCCACAAACTACTTCCTGGGCCTCGACGGACTGGTCCTGCAGCGCGTGGCGAGCGAGCGGCGCAGCGTGCAGTCCGACACCACGCTCGCGTCGAACGCGGCCGACCGCCTGCGCGCCATTGGCGCGTTGGGCGCACGCGGTGCCATGCAGCTGCCGGCGTTGCGCGCGGGGTTGAATGCGTCGCCTGACGAACGCGTCGCGGCGGCGTGGGCCTTCACGCAACTCGGGGCGGCGGCTCGCCCGGCGGTCGCTGACCTCACCAAGGCGCTCGCCGACAACGACCACGTGGTGCGCGGATTGGCCGCGCTCGCGTTGCGCGATGCCGGGGGCGTGGACGATGCGGCGATCGATGCACTCGCCGCACGCCTCACCGATCCCGACGACGGCGTGCGCATCGCGAGTGCCTGGGCGCTCGCCGCGCAGGGGCCGCGCGCCTATCGTGTCTTCGACCAGCTCATGGCAGCGGGGCGCGCGCAACCGCAACATCCGCACGCCCAGCGCGCCATCGCCGACGCCTTCGGCGCCATCGGCCCGCAGGCGAGGGATGCCATTCCAGTCCTCGAGGAGCTGGCCAAGGTGATGCGTGTGCGTTGGAACGCCGTGCTCGCGATCAAGAAGATCAAGGGGGAGGCGCGGTAAGCGACTCGCGTTAGGCTCCGCGGCGCCCTTCGCTACCCGGCGTCCTCGGCCAGCCGCGCCTTCACGAGCTTCTTGATGAGTGCGAGCGGGAGCGGGGCGCCTGGCTGGAAGCGCACCGCTCCCTTGCTCGTCTCGTACTTCGCCAGTTCGCCCTCGAACTGCGCGACGATGCCGCCGCTGAAGAGGAAGAAGACGCAGTGCTTCGCCGTGGCGCCGTAACCGGCCAGCACGCGCCCCCGACGGAACGCCGGAATGCCGTACGAGATGACCTCTTCGGCACCAGGGAGCAGCGATTGCAGCGTCTCTCGCAGCGACTGCAGCGCGTCGCGCTGCTCGGGCGGGAGTTTCGCGAGGTAGGCGTCGTGCGTGCCGGGCTTGCCACTGGGCGCGGCTTTCGCGGTGGCTTTCGACGGGGACTTCGCGGGCGACTTCTCGGCGGTCTTGACGGTCTTGGCGGCGCGCTTGGTGGCGCTCCTGGCGGCAGGCTTCGACGCGGTCTTGCGGGCAGTCATGGTGCAGAACGGTGGAAGAGACGTGGGATCACGAACGCCGCGGGACGGAGCGCGGCCAGAAGGCGAATTCCTGCTGCCCGCACGCTCCCTCGAGGTCGCTCACGCGCTCGCGCATGTATGTCTGCGCGTCGGCAATTGCCCCGTTGTAGATCGTCGGGGCGATCTCCTTGAGGATGAACTCCAGCATCATGCGCGCCTTGAGCTCGCCGATCTCCTGGTCGAGGTGCTCGTCGAAGTAGCGTCGGAGCGAGGCGATGGCGCGCGTGGTCGTTTCAGGGGTGAGTTCGATGGGCACGGGCGTTGAAGCGTAA
This sequence comes from Gemmatimonadaceae bacterium, assembly GCA_046327755.1. Lineage (GTDB taxonomy): Bacteria > Gemmatimonadota > Gemmatimonadetes > Gemmatimonadales > Gemmatimonadaceae > SCN-70-22. Next base: position 68,226 of record JAXLXW010000016.1, on the reverse strand, counting down.
GGGACAGCGCGGATGAGGGGTGGCTGACTCGTCAGGCGATGCGTCGCGCGGCGTCGACCAGGCGCGCAATGTCGTCGACGTTGTTGTGCAGGTGCGGGGCGATGCGGATCCCGGGACCACGGCGCCCCACGACGATCCCCTGCGCCACCAACCCCTTCACGATGCGATCGTCGCGTGCGATGTCGCCGGTGGTCACGTTCACGAAGGTCGAGCGGTGGGCGTTGGACAAGTCGGAGTTGAAGCGGAAGCCTGCCGACTCGCCGTGCGACCGCAACGCATCGAGCAAGGTGGAGACGTGCGCCTGCACGCGCGCCACCCCAACCTCGGACAGCAGGTCGACCGAGTGCTCGAGCGCAATCAGTGCGCCATTGATCGGCCCGCCCACCTGGAAGCGCGCGGCGCCCGGGAGCCACTCGATGTGTGGTGCATCATACACCGACGTCTTCATGCTGGCGTGGCCGGCCCTGTCGGGGACCGCCGCCGCGAGGAACTGGGGCGACGTGTAGACGGCCGCGGTCCCCGGGATCCCCATCAGCCACTTGTAGCTGCCGGCCACGAAGAAGTCGACCTGCGCCGCTGACACGTCGATGGGAACGGCCCCCACTCCCTGGATGGCGTCCACGATGCTCAGCACGTTCCGCGTGCGGCACTCGGCGCCAAGTCGCGCCAGGTCGAGGCGGTGCCCCGTGAGCCAGTGCACCCAGCTGATGGCGACGGCGCGCGTGCGGCCGTCGATGGCCGAGAGGACGCGATCAAGATCGGCGTGATGATCGACCGGGACCTGTCGCACCTCCACGCCCCGCCGTGCGAGGTGCAGCGACGGATACAGCACGCCGGGAAACTCGTTGGCCGGCACCACGACATTGTCACCAGCGCGCCACTCGATGCTGTTGAGCGCGGCACTCATCGCCTCCGTCGTCGTGGGCACGAAGGCGACGAGATCGGGGGGGACGTTGAACAGGCGCGCCACCTTCCCCTGCAGCACCGGGAGCGCGTAGTCCTGCGTCCCCGTCTGGTAGAGATGGAAGAGCCGCTCGCGATCGCTGATGTAGCCGCGCAACGCATCGCTGGACCGCTTGGGCAGGGGCGACGACGCGGCATGGTTGAGGTACACGCCGTCGCGCTGCCGCGGAAACTCGGCGGCCGCGAGACGCTCGCCGTCAGCGAGCGAGGGTGTGGGCGCGGCTGGAGTGGTCATGGCATCGAGTCCGGGAGCGCTGTCGGCGAGGCGCGACATCCCAAGCCCGAGCCCGGCGAGGGCGGTGCGGCGCGAGAAGTCGCGACGTGAGAGGCGATCGGACATGGGCAAGCTGCTCCGCGTCAGCTGGGTGAGTCCGCGCTCGCAGCGAAGTCGACGTGCCGCATCGCCTGGCCCCGAGCCGTTGCATGAGTCTACCGTTCGTTGCCGCCGGGAGGCTATCCCTACGCGCCGCCCGAGCTCAACTTCCGGGACGTCACCGTACGCTCGATCACCCGGATCGCTCGGCCAGCTCGCTCGTCTCCCATCGTGCCCGCCCCAGAGACTTCATTCGACGCGATCGTCATCGGCTCCGGCATCTCCGGCGGCTGGGCCGCCAAGGAGCTGTGCGAGCACGGGCTCACCACCCTCGTCCTCGAACGTGGGCGCAGTGTCGAGCACATCAAGGACTACCCCACCGCCACCTTGGCGCCGTGGCAGCTCCCGCATCGCGGCGACGTCACGACGGAGGTGCGCTCCGCCAACCCGCTCATCAGCAAGGCGGCCGGCTACGGTGAGGACACGGCGCACTTCTTCATCCAGGACGCCGACCACCCGTACGTGCAGGAGAAGCCCTTCGATTGGATTCGCGGCTACCAGGTCGGCGGGAAGTCGCTCACCTGGGGGCGCGCCTGCCAACGCTGGAGCAGGCACGAGTTCGTCGCACCGGAGAAGCTCGGCTACGGGATGAACTGGCCCATCGGCTACGACGACGTCGCGCCGTGGTATTCGCACGTGGAACGCTTCATCGGCGTCTGCGGGGCCAGGGATGGCGTCGAGGCGATGCCCGACGGCGAGTTCCTCCCCCCGTTCGACTTCACCTGCGGAGAGTTGCACCTGCGCGACGCGTGGAAGAAGTCGTTCCGCAACCGAACCCTCGTGCAGGGGCGCTGGGCGCACCTGTCGCAGCCGCAACCCGTGCACCTGCAGCAAGGGCGCGGGACGTGCCAGGCGCGCAACATGTGCATGCGCGGCTGCCCCTACGGCGGCTACTTCTCGTCCAACTCGTCCACGCTGCCGTGGGCGCAGCGCACCGGCAAGCTGACCATTCGCCCGCACGCCGTGGTGCACTCGATCCTCTTCGACGAGAAGAGGGGGCGCGCCACCGGCGTGCGCGTGATCGACGCACAGACCAAGGCAATCACCGAGTACAAGGCACGCATCATCTTCGTCAACGCGTCGGCGCTCAACTCGGTCCTCATCCTCCTCAATTCGACGTCGTCGCGCTTTCCGCACGGGTTGGGGAACGACCACGGGTTGCTCGGTCGCTACGTCGCGCACCACAACTACCAGTGGCGCGCCGAAGCGACGATCCCCGGCTACGAGGATCGCTACTACTACGGCCGCAATCCCACGGAGGGGATCCTCGTCAACTTCCGCAACCTCGGGAAACAGGACACGGATTTCGTCGGTGGCTACACCACCTTTGTCGGCGCCTGGCGCGAGCGTGGTGATGGCGTCACCAGTCGCCTCGGCGCCGAACACAAGGCGCGCGCGCGACGCCCGGGGGAGTGGAAGGCGTACATGTACATCCAGGGAGAGACGATCCCGAAGGAGAGGAACCATGTGCGCCTGCACCCCACGCGGCGCGACCAGTGGGGGATCCCGTTGCTCGTGACGTCGGTCGACTACGACGACAACGACCGCAAGATGGGAAAGGACTGGCAGGAGCAGGCGAGTCGCCTGTTCGAGGCCGCCGGGTGCAAGGACATCCGCACCGCGAGCAATCTCCAGACGCCAGGGCTCGACATTCACGAGATGGGCGGGTGCCGCATGGGGCGCGAACCCAAGTCGTCGATGCTCAACGCCTGGAACCAGTTGCATGCCGCCCCCAACGTCTTCGTGACCGACGGGGCGTGCATGACGTCGACGGGAAACCAGTCGCCCTCGATCCTGTACATGGCGCTCACCGCGCGCGCGGCAAACCACGCGGTGGAGGAGCTCAAGCGGAGGAACCTGTGAGCGACCGTCGGCGCACGCGTGAGATGGATGAGTCGTCCGCGGCATCGCACGACGCCGATCGTCGCGCCCTCCTCAAGGCCGGAGGCGTCCTGCTCGGCGCGTCGCTCTTGCCGCTACCGCTTGCATCGTGCGGCGGGAGCGGGGCGTCGGATGAACAGCCGTCCAGAAAGTTCGCGGTCGACATCCCGAATCCCCAGTCGACGCGCATGGCGACCGCTGCGGACGAGGCGGTGCTCGCGGTCGTCGCCGATGCCATCTTCCCCACCACGGCGGATTCGCCAGGTGCAATTGCTGCCGGCGTCCCGCCGGTCGTCACCCGTATCCTCAACGACTGCTGGAATGAGAAGTCGCGCGGCCACCTGCTGAGCGGGCTCGACACGTTCCTGGCGAACTGCAGGACGCGGCACGGCAAGCATTTCCTCGAACTGGCACCCGAAGTACGCCTGGCGCTGCTCGCCGAAGAGGACGCGGCCGCCACCCCGATGCAGTTGGCGCACTGGTTCCACGTTGCATACGACGTCATCTCGAAGGCCTACTGGAGCTCCGAGGCGGGGGCCACGAAGGCGCTGCGCTGGATCCCCGTCCCCGGACGGTGGGTCGGTTGCACGAAGCTCGAACCGGGGCAACCCGCGTGGGGGTGATGGGCGCTCGCGGCCGCTCCCGTTAGGTTCCTCGACAGTCTCCTTCGCCCGCCCGCCACGCGCCCATGCCCGTCGCCCCGATCCGCATCTTCCCCACCCCAGACGCCGGCGCCGACTACGTCGCCGAGCGCGCGCTGTCGCGCGTTGCCGCCGCGGAAGGCGCGGGGCGCACCTTTCGCCTGGGCTTCCCGACCGGCCGCTCCCCGCGCCCGGTGCTCGATGCGATGGTCGCCTGCCTCACCCGGCAGCCGCAATCGCTGGCCCACGTGACGGTCGTGCTCATGGATGAGTACCTCGTCCCAGGGGAGGCGGGGCTGCGCTACGCCAGCGCCGACGCTCCATGGTCGTGCCACTACTTCGGGCGCGTCGAGATCGTCGGACGACTCAACGCGGTGCTCCCCACCGAGTTCCGACTTGCCCCTGATTGTCTCTGGTGCCCGCTCCCGGATGATCCGGCGGAGTACGATGGGAGACTCGCCAACGCCGGCGGGATCGATCTCTTCCTCCTTGCATCTGGCGGGAACGACGGACACGTCGCCTTCAACCCCCCGGGGAGCGCGCGCAACTCGCGCACGCGGATCATCCCGCTCCCCGAGGCGATGCGCCGCGACAACCTCGCATCGTTTCCCGTCTTCGGGACGCTGGACAACGTTCCGCACCATGCAGTGAGCTCGGGGATCGCGACGATCGCCGACTCCCACGAGGCGATCATGCTGGCCTGGGGGAGCGGGAAGCGCGAGACGGTGGCGCGAATGCGCGCCGCCTCGGGGTACGAGCGCGACTGGCCGGCCACGCTCATCCATGAAGTGGGGCGTGGCGAGATCGTTGTCGACGAGGCGGCCGCAGGGTAGGTCCCTCGAACGTCGGACGGGAGGTGCGACATGGGAGTCCTGCTGCAGGCGTTCTACTGGGATTGTCCGGGGCGTGAACAGCGCGAGCACGCCTGGTGGCCGCACCTCGAGGCGCAACTGCCCAAACTTGCGGATGCGGGCTTCACCGCGCTCTGGCTCCCCCCGCCGGGCAAGGGGATGCATGCCGCCGGGATGGGCTACGACCCCTACGACTACTTCGACCTCGGCGAGTTCGACCAGAAAGGCGCGGTGGAAACCTGGTTCGGCTCGCGCGCCGCGCTCCAGTCGCTCATCGCCGCAGCGCACGCGCATCGCATCGACGTCTATGCCGACCTGGTGCTCAACCACTGCAGCGGCGCCGATGCGCAGGAACTCAACCCCATCACCGGCCAGCTGGGGTGGACGAAGTTCACGCCGAAGAGCGGACGATTCCCGCGCGACTGGAACTGCTTCCATCCGTCGGAATACGAGTCGATGGACGACAGCGCCTTCGCCGGCTTCCCTGATCTCTGCCACCGCAACCCGCGCGTCTACGCCGCCATCATGGAGTACGCGGAGTGGCTCGTCGAGGAGATCGGCTACGACGGTTTCCGCTACGATTTCGTGAAGGGGTTCGGCGAGACTGGGCGCGGCGCGTGGCTCATCACCGCGATCCAGGAATACCGCTATCGCGCGAAGGGGGCCGAGTACTACAAGCCGTTCGGCGTCGTCGAGTTCTGGGATGAGGACAATCTCGACAAGATCGAGACGTACCTCGACGGCGCAAACTTCTGGAACGACAACCCGGTCGCCGCCTTCGACTTCCCGCTGCGCCGACGCCTCTCGCGCCTGTGCGGCGACGACCTGTTCTCCATGCGCGACCTCACGCTGGGCGGAACGGTGCTCGCGTGGGATCCGGCACGCGCGGTGACCTTCGTCGAGAACCACGACATCATCCGCGAGAACCCCATCGTTCGCGACAAGATGCTCGCCTACGCGTACATCCTCACGCACGAAGGCTACCCCTGCGTCTTCTGGGAGGACTACTTCAACTTCGAGCTCGAACGCCCGGGGCGTCCCGATGGCATCGCGGCCCTCGTACGCGTGCACGAGGGGGCAGCAAGGGGCGAGACTCAACTCCTCCACGTCGAGGACACCCTGTACGTCATGCAGCGCCGCGGCCTCAGCGGCGATGGTGGGCTCGTCCTCGTGATGAACAACGGCACCGGCGCCTGGCAAGGCGCCACGGTGGCGACAGCCTTCGCCGGACGTCGCATGGTTCCGGTGGCCTACGGCTCGAGCGCCGACGCCGGCGTGCCTAACGCCAAGACCACCGACGCCGCCGGGAACGCCGACTTCTGGGCGCCCCCGCGCGGCTACGCGGTCTACGTCCCGGAGGCGACGCCGTAGCCGTCAGGCGACGTGCGTGATCCAGTCGCGCAGCAGGCGCTGGAACGCCGCACGCTTCGCCTCGAGCTCGGCCATCGTCGCGAAGACCACCGTCGCACGATCCTTCCCGAGCCACTGCAGCAGCTGGCGCGGATCCTCGATCGCAAAGCCGTCGGTGCTTGCCGACGTCTTCTTCGCGCCGAGATGCAGGATCACCTGCGCCCCGACCTTGGCGCGCATGTGGATCGTCGCGAACCACTCGCTGGTGCGAAAGCTCGGCGCGTTCCACTTCACCCCGTCGCGAATGCTCGGGTGCGCGTCGAGGATCGCCGCGCGCAACGCGACGATCTCCGCCTTTCGCGGGTGCACGAGCGTGGCGAGGAGCTGATCGACCGTCTCCTCCTCGGCGCGCGGTTTGGGGACGGACTTCGTCGTGCGTTCGACCGATCGCTTGGCGGGCATGAGGGTGCCTCCGAAAAATGGACGTGTCGGGCGACGGTTCATCGGACAGGCGCTGCGCTACCGAACCACCCGGCCTCGCGCGCCGCTTCGAGACGATGTTGCAGGTAGTGCCAGAGCGCCGGGCAGCCGGCGTTCACTTGCGGCCCCACGCGGGCCACCACGCGCTCGTGCGAGATCCCGTTCTCACGCCAGCTCTGCCCGTTGTTCGCCAGGTTGAGCAGCACGGGCATCGCGCGGTCGACCGCGTTGGCAAATCGCGACTCCGCCGACTCCCCCGCCTCGAACTCTCGCCACAGCTGCAACAGCTGCTCGCCGCGCCCGTCTGGGAGCAGGCCGAAGATGCGCGTCACCGCGCGCAGCTCCGCTGCCTTGCGCTCCTCCCACCCGCCCTCGGCATACACCAGCGTGTCGCCGGCCTCGATCTCGCCCACGTCGTGCACCAGGAGCATGAAGACCACGCGGTGGATGTCCACCGGTGCATCGGCGTGGTGCGCGAGCGAGATCGCCAGCAGCGCGAGCTGCCAACTGTGCTCGGCGGAGTTCTCGTATCGGTCCAGTCCCAATGGGCGCGTCTTGCGCGTGACCCCCTTGAGGCGGTCCAGTTCGAGGATGAAGTCGACGATCTCCTGCATGTGCGGGCGGCGCGGTCCGTGAGGGTCGAAGGTCGGACGAGCATAGCACGCGGCACGCGAGACGGCGAGGGGACGTCGTGCCATATTCCGTCACGACATGACACCCCCCGATCGCTACCCCATCCCCGCCGCGCGCGCCCGCGCCGAACTCGTGATCGAGCGCAGCCGCTTCCTCTGCACCGTGGCGCGCGCCGAGTCGCCGGAGGCGGCCCACATCTTCATCAAGGAGATGCAGGGCGAGTTCGCCGACGCGACGCACAACTGCTGGGCATTTGTTGCCGGCCCACCGGGAAGCACCGCGCGCATCGGCATGAGCGACGACGGCGAACCGCACGGCACGGCCGGGCGCCCCATGCTCACCATTCTCATGCATTCGGGAGTTGGGGAGATCGTTGCCGTCGTCACGCGCTACTACGGGGGGACGAAGCTCGGCACCGGCGGGCTCGTGCGCGCCTATTCCGCTGCAGTGCAGGAGGCGCTCACCCGACTCGAACGGCGAGTGCGCGTCGAGACCGTGGACGTGCGGCTGCACGTGAGCTACCCGGCCTTCGCCGCCGTGCGCAACCTCCTCCCTGGTCACGAAGGCGAGGTACTGGACGAGCAGTTCGGCGCGGCGGTCGACCTTGTCGTGCGCGTCCCGGTGTCGAACGTGGACGCGCTACGCGTCGCCGTGGGCAACGCCACGGGCGGGCAGGGGACAGTTCGCGTCGACTGATCGAGGCCGACGCCACGTCTGCGCCGCTACGCCTCCGGATGCTCCAGTACGTACTCGAACGCCGCACGCCAGCGGCTGGCGAGTGGGGCGCGCAGCGCATCGCGGATCGCATCACGATGGTGGGCGCGATCGTGCCAGGCCCGAAAGAGCGCCGTTGCGAGCGGATAGTCGCGTGGCGCAGGCGCGACCTGCAGCGTGTCGCCCGGCCGCGCGTCGCCCGGCGAGAGGACACGCGCATAGACCCCAGGGCGCCCTTCCTGCGCGAAGCGCTTCACGAATCGCCGGTCCCCCACGCGCGCCGCGAGCGTGGCGCACGGCACGCGGGGGAACGTGAGCTCGAGCACCAGCGTCCCACTCGTCAGGCGGTCGCCGATGCGCACGTCGGGCCACCAGCGATCGATGGTCAGGTTCTCGCCAAAGAATCCCGGCGGGCAATCGATTCCCAGCTCGGCGCTCCAGAAGGCGGCGTCCTCGGCGCTGTAGAGGTAGATCGCCTGGTCCGCCCCACCGTGCGCGCGGGTGTTGGCGATGAAGTCGCCGGCGATCCCGTCGACGGTCAGGCGTGCCCCGCCCGCTCGCGACCGTTTGTCGATCCCGGTCGTGACGATTTCGTCGCCGATCACCATCTCGATTGGCGTGGCGGCGTTGACGGCGAGCAGGATGGCGGTCGGTGAGGTCATGCGTGAACTCGCAGCGTGAGACTAGTCCTGCAGCGCGCCAACCTTCGCCTCCAGCTCCGCGAGTTGCAGCTGCACGCGGGCGAGGATCGCCTTGATGATCGCGAACTGCTCGCGATGCGTCTTGGTTGGCGGATGGAGCGATCCCTGCAGCGCTCCCTGTCCGTTGAACTCGCCGGCGAGCCCATACACGCGCCCGCGCACCGCCCCCGGCCCTGCGCGCAGCGTGCGCTCCAGCGCGGTGAGGCGCGTGAGCGCGCTGTCGGCCCCTGAGCGCGCGCCGCTCCCCTCCGCGGCGCCGGTGCGACGGTCGGTCAGCTGCTTGCGAAGCGCGGTCATCCGCTGCCCCACCTCGGCCACCGTCGACTGCGCCCCGCTTACCTCGAGCAGGAACGACTCGCGCACCTTCTGCTGTGCCACGCTCACCGGGAGGAGTGGATCGGGCTTCACGACGACCGATTGCGTCGACTTCTCGCCATCGGCGTCGATGGTCACGACGTACGTCCCCGGCGATACGAACGGCCCGCGATCGTCGATGTCACGCGGCGGGCGCGGAAGTGCACCGGCACTCCCCCCTTCCTCATCGCCGCCGAAGCCGCTCGCCGGCGGCGGCGCGTGGCGCAGGTCCCAGTTGATGCGGTGGACCATGCCGGCGGACGCCGGTCCCTTGAGTGATCGAATCACCTTCCCGGCCGGCGTCGCGATCGTGATGGTGACGGCATTCGCGGCGCTGCCTAGCGAGTAGGAGATGAGGGCGCCGTCCTTCGGGTTCTCCCCGGCGAACGCCCCCTGCGCCCGATAGGAGAAGTCCTCCCAGAACTGGAAGAGCGTCGCCGGTCGCACGGGGAAGAGGTGCACGCGCTTCGCCGCGATCGCCCCTGACCACGCGGCGATCGGCGAGGCGTCGTCGAGGATCCAGATCGAGCGCCCGTGCGTCCCCACGATCACGTCCTTCGTGCGCGGATGCACGAGGATGTCGTCGTAGCGCGTGGTGGGGAGCGACGCGACGCGCGTCCAGGTGCGGGCCGTATCCACCGAGAGGTAGAGGCCGAACTCCATCCCCGCGAAGACGACGCCGGGCTTCCCGTCGTACTCGTGCACCGTGCGCACCGGCATGTCGCCGGGAAGGTTGCCCGACACCCGCGTCCACGTGGCGCCGAAGTCGAGCGTACGGAAGAGGTAGGGAGCGTAGTCTCCGCCGCGATGTCCGTCGAACGAGACATAGGCGGCGCCGCGACCTAACGCGGAGGCGTGCACGCGACTCACGAACGTCCCCGAGGGGACGCCGGGGATGCGCGCCGTGACGTCGTCCCACGTGACGCCGCCGTCGCGCGACAGCTGCACCACGCCGTCGTCGGTCCCGATCCAGAGCACCTTGGCGTCGAGCGGCGACTCGGAGATCGTCGACAGCTCGGAGAACGACGACTCGCCGTCGTAGCGCGACAGCGTGATGTTGCGTCCCATCACCCCCATGATGGGGAGCGTGTCCCGGTTCACCTGCCGCGTGAGGTCCTTCGTGCGCGTCCACGAGTTGCCGTAGTCGCGCGTGATGAAGAGACGGTTGCCGCCGACGTAGATCGTTCCCGGCGTGTGGCGCGAGACGATGATGGGGGCGGTCCAGTCGAAGCGATACGCGCTGTCGCCTTCGGTCGGAGGGAACGGCTTGAGCCCCAGCCGGTCGCCGGTCTCGATGTCGAAGCGCTGGATCCCGAGGTTCTGCGATGCGGTGTAGACCCATCGCTTGTTGAACGGGTCCGGGCGCTGGTACATCCCGTCTCCGAAGCCGATCTGGCGCCAGTCCTCGTTCACGATGCCTAACCAGTGGCGCGTCGCGCTCGGCCCCATCCACGAGTGGTTGTCCTGCATCCCGCCGTAGATCCAGTACGGATCGCGGTCGTCGGCGGCCACCGAGTAGAACTGCCCGATGGGGAGGTTGTTCATGCGCACCCACGTCTCCCCCAGGTCCCACGTCTCGTGGAGCCCGCCGTCGCCCCCCAGGAAGGCGTGTCGCGAGTTCGAGGGATCGATCCAGAAGGCATGGTGGTCCCCCTTGAGCCCCACGTCGTACGTCGGCCCCGTGGGGAGCGTGCGGAAGGTGCGAGCGCCGTCGTCACTGCGGTACACCGTGACGCCGGGGATCCAGACACGGTCGGCGTTCGTGGGGTCGATGGCCGGCGACGAGTAGTACATCGGGCGCGGATTGAGCGCGTTCACCTTGCGCCAGCTGTCGCCGCCATCTTCGGATCGGTAGGTACCCCCTTCGGCGCGGTGCTCGATGGTTGCGATGACGACGCGCGGGTCGGTGCGGGCGATGGCGAGCCCGATGCGCCCCTTGTCGCCTGCCGGGATCCCCTCGGTGATCTTGCGCCAGGTCGCGCCGCCGTCGACGGACTTGTAGAGCGCGCTGCCGGGGCCCCCCCCGTTGTACCCCCACGGCGTGCGGAGGCGCTGGTACGTGGCGGCAATCACCACGTCAGGGTTCACCGGGTTCACGACGATGTCGGTCGCCCCCGTGAGCGAATCGACGAAGAGCGTCTTGGTCCAGCTGCGCCCCCCGTCCGTGGTGCGATAGACGCCGCGGTCGGCGTTAGGCGCGAACAGGTCGCCGGCCGCCGCGACCCACGCGATGTCCGGGTTGGTAGGATGGATCGCGACGCGCCCAATGTGCCGCGTCCGCTCGAGCCCCAGGTGCGTCCACGTCGCGCCGGCGTCGGTCGACTTGTAGACCCCGTTCCCCCACGAACTGCTCTGCCGGTTGTTCTGCTCTCCTGTCCCGACGTAGAGGATGCGCGCATCCCCCTCGAAGATCGCCACGTCGCCGAACGTCGCGACCTTCTGGTTGTCGAAGATCGGCGTCCACGTCGTCCCCTTGTTCGTCGTCTTCCACAACCCGCCCGACGCGGTGGCGACGTAGAGCGTCAGCGGGTCTCCCGGCACCCCTTCGACATCATGGATGCGCCCGCCCAGTGCGGCGGGGCCGATCTGCCGGAAGCGAAGCGAGTCGAACGGGGACTGCGCGCTCGACACGATCGGTGTCAGCGACGCGCACATCACAGCCGTCGTACCAAGCCGGGAGACAGTCGAGAGACGGGACATCTGGCGTGGGGGAAAGGGGACGCGCGAATCTATCCCGCGCGAGCGCCGCGCGACACACAGCGTTCGCGAGACGCGGGACGCGAACCCCCGCGTCTCGCCGCTCACCCTTCCGTCGGTCGCGATCCACCGGAAGAATTCAGGCACGTCGCCACCTCATCACACGCGCCCCCGCTCCCATGCTCTCTCGCCGCGACTTCGTGAAGCGCACCTCGACGACCCTCGTCGCCGCCCCGCTCGCGGGGGTGGCGCTCGCAGCACCTGCAACCGCCGAAGCGTCGTCGCCACGCGCACCCGAACTGTGGCTCAAGCACGCCGTACGTCCGGTCGTCATCTCCGACTACTCCGGATGGGAGTTCCGGAACGGCGGGAGCGAGAACGCGGTGCAGCGCGCCTTCCGCCTCATCACCGAGGGAAAGGACGTCCTCGACGCCCTCATCGCCGGGGTGAACATCCCCGAGCTCGACCCGCTGGAGACGGGGATCGGCTACGGGGCGCTGCCTAACGCTGACGGCGTGGTGCAGCTCGATGCGTCGTGCATGCACGGTCCGCGCCGGCGCGCCGGCGCCGTGGCCTGCATCGAGGGGGTGCGCACCCCGTCGCTCGTGGCCCAGGCGGTGATGGACTACACGGACCACCACCTCCTGAGCGGGCCGGGCGCGCGCGAGTTTGCCCGGCAGATGGGCTTCACCATCGAGGACGACCTCAACACGGAGAACTCGCGGCGCCTGTGGCGCGAGTGGAAGCGCCGTGTCGACCCGGAGCACTGGCTCGACCCCAGGGGGAAGGGGCGCGCCCCGAAGGACAAGCACGAGAAGGACCCGGGCGACGCGGCGTTCGCGGCGAGCCCCCACCGCGTGCCTAACGCCGACTGGGAGTCGCGCGCCCTGGCCGCCGGCCGCTCGATGGTGCGCGACGGCCTGCTGCGCGAAGGGTCGTTCTGGGGAACGATCAACTGCGACGCCATCGGCCCCAACGGCGACATCTGCGGCGTGACCACCACGAGCGGACTCGCCTGGAAGATTCCGGGGCGCACGGGTGACTCGCCCATCCTCGGTGCCGGGCTCTACGTCGACAACGACGTCGGTGCCGCCGGCTCCACCGGGCGGGGCGAGGCCAATCTCTACAACCTCTCGTCGTTCCTCATCGTCGAGTCGATGCGCCGCGGCATGAGCCCCAAGGACGCGGGGATGGAGGCGCTCAAGCGCATCAGGGCCAACACGGTGGAGAGCCGCCTGCTCAACGCGAAGGGGAACCCCAACTTCAACATCCGCTTCTTCGTCCTCAACAAGCGCGGCGAATGGGCCGGCGTGGCGATGTACCACGCCGGCGAGACCAAGCACGCCGTCTGCACGGAGAACGGCGCGCAGGCGGTCGACCTCGAGCCCCTCCTTCCAGGTACGCCGGAGGACTGAGCGCGCTCCCCCGCGCCGCGGGGGGCGCCCACGCGCCGCGCAACCTCCGGGTTGACGCGGCGTTCCTGTGGTGCAATAGTTTACCCAATGGTTAACCAAAAGACGCTCGACCAGACCTTCAGTGCGCTTGCCGATCCCGTGCGGCGCGCGATGCTCTCGCGCCTGTCGCTGGGCGCGGCGTCGGTCTCCGAACTCGGCGCCCCGCACCGGCTCACCCTCCCCGGGGTGCTCAAGCATGTGCGGTATCTCGAACGCGCCGGGCTCGTGACCGCGCGCAAGGAAGGGCGTGTGCGCGTCTGCCGTCTCGCTCCACGCCCCCTGGCTGGCGCCGCCGAGTGGCTGTCGCACTACCGCGCCTTCTGGGAAGGGCAACTCGACTCCCTCGAACGCTTCCTCGCCACGCAGCATCCACCCATGGCTGCAGGCACGACCGCACGCACCACCGCACGCACGACCGGAGACTCCGCATGGCCATCCCGCTCCACAAAGACGCCCTCTCCCTCGACATCTCCCGCACCATCAACGCGACGCCCGAGCAAGTCTGGGCGGCGTGGACCTCGCCGGGATCGGTAGCGCTCTGGTTCGCCCCCAGCGCGCAGATGGCCACCACCGTGCACCAGCTCGAGGTGCGCGCCGGCGGGCGCTATCGCATCGAGATGCGCGAACCCGGCGGCAAGGTGCACATCTGCGTGGGGGAGTACGTCGAAGTCCAGGCCCCACACCGCCTTGCGTTCACGTGGGCCTGGGAGACCGGTGACGGCGAGGAGACGCTGGTCGAAGTGACGCTGCGCGCCGTCCCGGCCGGGTGCGACCTCTCGCTGCGACACTCGCGCTTCAGCACCGAGCAACGCCGCGAGGGACACCGCGCCGGGTGGGAAGGGTGCCTTGGGCGCCTCCCGTCCTGTCTCGCGCCCTAACGCTTCGCTGCTTCCTTCATCCTTCACCACTCGTCACGACGACCATGAGCATCGGACAACAGCTGCTGGCGGAGTTCGAGCAGGAACTGCACGCGACGCGCCGCGTCCTCGAGCGCGTTCCGGACGACCAACTTGCCTGGCAGCCGCACCCCACGGCGATGTCGCTCGGCCAGCTTGCCTTTCACGTGGCGGGGACGCCGGCGGGAGTGACGCGCATGATCCAGACGGACGCGATGCCCGTCCCCGAGTTCCAGCAGCCCGCGGCGTCGTCTCGCGCCGAGATCCTGCAGGCGCTGGCGGCGAGTGAGTCGGCGGTGCGTCAGTGCCTGTCGTCCGCCACCGACGAGTGGTTGATGACCCCGTGGTCGCTCACCCGCGACGGCGTCCCGGTGATGACGGTTCCCCGCGCGGCGATGTTCCGCATGGTGGGGATGAACCACGTGTACCACCACCGCGGCCAGTTGACGATGAGCCTGCGAATGCTGGGCGTTCCCGTCCCGGCGGTGTACGGGGTGAGCCGCGACGAGAACCCCTTCGCCTGACCGCTCGTCAGGCAGGGCGGGGAACGCGAGGGGTTCGGGCGCCTAACGCGCCCGCGCCTCTTCGAGCCACCGGCGCCCGGCCTCGGTCAGCGCCACGTCGGTGACCGCGACGTACTGCGATACCCCGCGCACATCCATGACCGGTGTGCTGCAGCTGACGAGGCCCCGGCGCGACAATGCCATGAGGTGTTCCACCACCTCATCGAACGCACTCCCGTCCTCGGCGGAGCGGCTGTCTGGACGGAAGATGTGCTCCCCGGCAGCGACGCGCTCCAGCAACGCGCGCTGGCGAATGGCCCACGTTTCCTCCAGCGTGCGCGACCGATCGTCCACGGCGACCGGCATGCGTTCCCAGTTGATGTCCGGCTCGCGCTCCGACACCCCGATCCAGTCGGTCCACACGCGCATCCACAGCACCCCCGTCCCCCCCAGGCGGAGGTCATCGACCTCGGCGCGGAACTCGACCGAACGCTTCGTGCTGCGAAGCGGGCTGGGGGCAAAGCGCGGAAAGTTGAACCAGGCCATGCGGAGCGATCGCACGCGATACCGGTGCCGCATCAGCCATTCTTCCGCGATGTCGCGCGCGGTGCGGTAGCGCCACGCGCTCAGCGCGATGGAGCCGCCAACGACGACGATCAGGAGGAGGACGACGTTGGTGTCGCGCAGCTGGGCGTGCATGCGAGCGGCGGTGCGTGCGCGGCGTGCAAGGAGTGCGGTGCGGTCGGGCGTGCCGCCGTCAGCGCGGCGGGATGTCGTTCGTCGAGACCCCTTCGCGCTGCAGCGTGAAGCCAATGACGGTCCGTTGGTGCGCGGGAAGCGTCACCTCGCGGCTGAGCGTCGGGAGGCTCACGTAGCCGGCGCGCGGGATGACCTGCACGCGATAGCTCCCGCCATCGCGGAGCGAGAGGTCGAGCGTTCCGCCAAGACTGGTGACGCGCGTGAACGGCGCCGAAGCCTGCGCCGTCACCACCACCTGGTGACGCCCGGCCGGCTCGCCCCGATCGTCGAGCAGTCGGATGTGCAGGACGGTCGCGTCGGGATCGGTCCCGGACGAACAGGCCGATGCCAGGACCGTGACGAGGAGGGCACGCGAATGACGTCGCATGGATGAAGCGTGGCGCGGAGCCGCGCGTTCGGCAAGAGGGAGCGCTACGACCTGTCGAACGCCGCCAGCGCTGCCCGCAGCGCTTCGTTGGAGCGCGCGTACTCCGCCACCGGCATCCCCCGCGCGATCGCCTCCCACGCCTGCCGCAGCGACGCCGCCCCCGCGGCGGGGCCCATTGGATGGCCAAAGACGCCGCGCCCGGGGACGAAGCCGAAGTCGACCGTCCCCAGCCGTCGGTACACCCCCTCCAGCGTCGCGGCGGAATCGCTCCCGCCGGGAACCGGAAGTGCCGGCTTGATCCCACCCATCGGCTCCAGGCAGGCGCGGACGCACGCCAGCACCTCGTGTTCGGGGGTGAACATTCGCGGACCGAACCCCGGCATGATGATCACGTCGGCGCCGGCCAAGCGCTGCAGTCGCGTGATGACGCGCGCATGCACCCCAAACGCGGCAAGCCGGCTGAAGGCCGCAATGAACGGGAAGTGCGTCACGAGCGGGACGCGCGCGTGACGCCGCAGCAGGCGCACGCCGCTCATCCCCACCGGCATCGCGTTCACCATCAGCATCGTCGCCCCCGCCGCCACCGCCGTGTCGTGCAACTCGGCGAGTCGATACACCTCGTCGGTGATGTTCGCGAGGTATGCCTTGGGGAGCCCGGTCTCGGCAATGGCGCGCTGCCGCGCCTCGCCCAGCGCGCGCGCCCGCTCGGCCAGCGGCGACCACGCCACGTCGCCCAGCATCTCGTCGTCCTTGGCGACATCGAGGCCGCCACGCCATCCCTCATACGCCAGCTCGGCGAACGGCGCTGGGGGCAGGCCGACGTTAGGCTTGATGACGCCGAAGAAGATCGGGCGGTCGAACGCTTGCAGCTGCTGGCGCACTCCGGTCACCCCGAACTGCGGCCCCTCGAAGTGCGCGAGGTAGCTGGCGGGGAACCGGATGTCCTCCAACCGCACGATCGGGATCCCCGGGGCGAAGAACGTCCCCTCGCCCATGACCGCCGTCATGAGGTTGGGAAAGCTCGCGCCGAAGTTGCCGTGCGGATGCGCGATGGTCGCGCGGCAGGCGTGCACCTCGCCCGGCACCGTCACCGGGAGCGGGAGCGGGAGCGAGAAGCCATCGCGCGGCGACGACTCCAGTGCGATGACCTTGGCGCCGAAGCGGGGGCGGAAATCCTCGTCGATTCCCACCCGCTTCCACTGCGCCGTCGACTGCTCGCTCGCGAGGTGCGCGGCCGCGGCGCGCGGGTCGCCGACGCACTCGAAGGTGAAGTCGAGCTCGAGGTACGACTCGACGTCGAGCGTGTCGCGGTCGGCGAAGAAGGCGTCGATGTCGTCGCGCGTCACGCCGTCACTCCGCCCCCATCAGGTGCAGCACCACCTCGCGCGACGCGCGCGGCCCGTCCAGCTCCAGGAAGAAGAGCGACTGCCACCCGCCGAGCAGAAGGTGGCCATCGACCACCGGGATGCTCTCCGAGGCATTGAGGAAGAGTCCGATGAGGTGCGAGTGCGCGTTGAGTCGGTCGTCGACCGGCGCGCGGTTGTGCCCGTACTCGCCGTCCGCCGGTGCAAGCCATTCCAGGAAGCGCACCATGTCCTTCTGAAGTTCCCCCTCGCGCTCGTTGATCGTGATGCGCGCCGTCGTGTGAGGCGACATCACGGTCAGGAGTCCGTGCCGCACCCCGCTCTCACGCACCCACGCGCGCACGGTGTCGGTGAGGTCGAGGATCTCGATCGGATGGACCGTCGCCAGGGCGAGGCGATGAACAAGGGGGACCATGCAGATGGCGCGGGTGATTGGGGAGTGGATGCTTTCACAGCGCGGTTCCCCCACGCAAGGGGGCGCCTGCCGCGACCACGCGCTCGCCTGCCGGACGCGGGGGGTGCTCCTTAGACTTCCCCACCTATGCCACCCCGCGCCGAGATCCTCGTCATCGCCGCCACCGAGCGCGAACTCGCGGCCAGCGCTGGGTGGCGCACCCTCCTGTGCGGGGTCGGGCCGGTGGAGGCGGCGGCGAGCACCGCAGCCGCGATCGCGGCGTCGCCCCCGGCCGCGATCCTCCACGTGGGGATCGCCGGCGGCCGGCGCCGCTGCGCCTTTCCGCCGGCATCGCTCGTCATCGGCCGCGAGGCGCGATACGACGACCTCGTCATCCCGGCCCCCTGGTCCCCGGACACGGTGCCGGCCTCGCCCGCGCTGCTGGCCGCGGTCCAGCGCGCTCTTCCCGGCGCCGCCACCTGCACGATCGGGACGAGCGCTCGCGTGGGGGGGACTGCCGACTGCGACGTGGAGGCGATGGAGGGGTTCGCCGTCCTCCGCGCCGCCGAGCGTGCGGGGATTCCGGCGATCGAGGTGCGCGCCATCGCCAACGAGATCGAGGAGGAGGACCGCGCGCGCTGGCACTTCGCCGCCGCCTTCGCCGCCATCAGCGCCGCCACGCCCCAGCTGGTGGCGGCCATCGAGTCCGCCTTCTGATCGCCGCTCCCGTGCCTGACGCGCGCCCGGAACTGACCTTCGGCTACTCGCCCTGCCCGAACGACACCTTCGCCTTTCACGCGCTGGCTCATGGGCTTGTGGAGGCACCGTTCCGCATTCGCCCGGTCCTCCTCGACATCGAGGAGCTGAACCGTCGCGCACACGAGGGGGCCTTCGACCTCACGAAGCTCAGCGTGGGGGCCTTTGCCGCGGTGGGTGATCGCTATCGCCTGCTGCGGAGCGGTGGGGCGCTGGGGAAGGGGGTCGGCCCGCTCGTCGTGACGCGCACCCCGATGACGCTCGACGAGGCGGTGCGCGGTCGCGTGGCGATCCCGGGCAAGGAGACGACGGCGTACCGCCTGTTGCGGCTGGCGGCTCCGTCGCTCTCCGACGTCGCCGAGGTGCGCTACGACCGCATCCTGCGCGCCGTCGCCTCGGGCGAATACGACGCGGGGCTCATCATCCACGAGTCGCGCTTCACCTACCACGAGCACGGGCTGCACAAGGCGATCGACCTCGGCGACTGGTGGGAGCGTGAGACCGGGCTCCCCGTTCCGCTGGCCGGGATCTGCGCCCGCGCGGAGCTCGACCCCGCACTCGCCCAGGCCGCCGAGCGCGCCATCCGCGCCTCGGTGCAGTACGCCTTCGATCACCCCGACGCCAGTCGCGAGTACGTGCGCGCGCACGCGCAGGAGATGTCGCCCGAGGTGTGCGCGCAGCACATCGCCCTCTACGTGAACGATTGCTCGCTCGACGTGGGCGACGAGGGCATGCGGGCCATCCAGCGGTTGGTCGCCGCGCGCTAGGTGTTGGTGCTTGGCGCCGCTCGCTCGGCGCCAGGCGAGAGGGTGGCTCCGCGCCAGCGATGCCGCGTTAGGCGATGCGCGGCGTCGCGGGCGGGGTCCGGAGCAGGCGCGGGTCCCGGACGTCGAGCGCGTGCGGGGTGTGCGCCGCCGCCACGACGCGGAGCGCCGCATCGCCTTCCGGCCCCAGGTCCTCGCGCGAGATGTAGAACGACTCCGCGCTCGCCCCCTCGCCGACGATCACCTCGTGGTGCGCGGGTGAGCGCGTGCGCGCCCCGGCGCGTGCGGGGTGAACGGTCCACGAGGCGATGCGTGCCCACGGGAGGCGCACCGTCTGCGCCGCGGCGTCGTCGGTCAACGGGTTGCGCGAGAGGAGCAGCGTGACCGGGACCACCAGCCCCGCGGCGTCGGCGCGCACGGTGGCGCCGTCTGGCGTCTCCGTCAGCCGCAATCGAGCCAGCGAGACGCGCATCAGCCGCAGCGCCACCGCGCTCGTCGCCACGACGATCACCGCGGGGACGAGCGTCGGGAGGATGGGATAGCCGCGCAGGCCGAGCGCCATCACCACCGCAGCCAGCACCCCGGACGCCACCAGCCCGCACTCGAGGAGGAGTTCCAGCCGGAACTTCGCCCGCAGCGCGGGGAGCGGGATGACGGTGTTGCTGGCGGTCTCGCGCGAGGTGTCGTCGACGGGTGGCATTGCGGCTGGCCGGGGCGGTGCACCGCGCACCGCCCGCACTCCGGGGACGCCCCACCCTGCGTGGCGTCACCCGGTCGGTCAGAATGTCCGGTTGCCGGCCGTCGGTGCTACCAGGCCACCTGGGGCGACGGGTAGTAGTTGATTCCGAGCAGGCGCCAGCGCGGGGCGTGCGCCGCGATGCGCGTGCGGAACGACTCCCAGTCGCGGCGCCCCTGCGCGCTCCACGCCACCTCGGCCAGCGCCGGGAGGCGTGGCACCGCCAGGTACAACGCGCCGGTGATGTTCTGGATCGTCTCCGACCAGAGCGGTGCCTCGACCCCGGCGATCGACGCCTCCGTCACCCCCGGATAGAACGTCGCCGGGTCCCAGTCGTACGACGTCTGCAGCTCGACAAAGCCGGCCCAGCGCAGCCCCAGCTCGGTGCTCGGCGTGTACTTCATGTCGATGTAGGCGCGCGGCGCCGGCGAGAGGAGGACCTTGGCCCCCTGTCGCACCGCGCGGAGCGCGGTGTCGCTGCGCCACTGCTGGGCGATGGTCGTCGGGTGCAACCGCGCCTTCGCAATCTCCTCCCAACCGACTGCCATCTTGCCGTGACGCCGCACGATGTCCTGCGTGCGTTCGACGAATCGCGTGTACTGCGCGTCGGTGAGCACTTCCACCTCGTCGCCGCCGATGTGGAGGTACGGTCCGGGGGTCATCTCGGCGAGTTCACGCACCACGTCGTCGATGAAGCGGTACGTCGCCTCGCTGTCGGAACAGAAGGTGCTCCACCCCACCCGGATGTTGGTGTACGGCGCCGGCGGACCGCCGGCAGTGGGTCCGTCAGGTGCAGGACGACTGCAGCCGAGTTCGGGATAGGACGCGATCGCCGCGTTGGTGTGGCTCGGCATGTCGATCTCGGGAACCACCGTGATGAAGCGGTCCTGTGCATACCGGACAATCGACGCCCACTCCGCCTTGGTGTAGAAGCCCCCAGGGCCGCCCCCCACCTCCGTGCTCGCACCGATCGTCGTCAGGCGCGGCCACGCGTCGATCTGGATGCGCCACCCCTGGTCGTCCGACAGGTGCACGTGCAGCGTGTTGAGCTTGTACAGGGCGAGGAGGTCGATGAACTGCCTCACCTCGTCCACCGTGAAGAAGTGGCGCGCCACGTCGAGCATGGCGCCGCGCCAGCCAAAGCGCGGCGTGTCGGTGATGCGCCCTGCCGGCGCGCTCCACGCGGTCGCCATCTGCATCTCCCCCTGCTCGGCTTCAATCCCGGCGGGGAGGAGCTGGCGCAGCGACTGCATCCCATGGAAGAGGCCAGCGGGCGACGTTGCGAGGATTCGCACCGAGTCGGCCGTCACGAGGAGTTCGTACCCCTCGCTTCCTAACGCCGGATTGCTGCTCAGGCGGAGCCCGATCGCTCCCGCCGGAAGCGCCCCGTCGGCTGCGCGCAGCGGGATCGGGTGGGCGGTCGACGGGCGAAGGAGCGTGGCCAGCATCTCGCCCACGCGCGCGGCATCACCGTTCCCCGTGGGGACGACCACCGACGTCGCCTTCCCCACCACGAAGGGGGGGGCGTCCGAGGGGACGACCTCCGTGGGCTGCGGGACGATCGGGTGTGCCGCCATCGAGGCGACGGCCGGCGGTGGCTGGATCGCGCGCGGCCCCGGGCGTGGCGCGGGGGCCGGCGTCTGCATGGGCGCCGGGTGCACGGCGGCCGACGAACGACAGGCGAGCAGGGCGAGGGCGAACGCCACCGGGGCGCTGGCCCGCACGAAGCGGAAGGGAGTCAAGGTCATGCGGCACGATGATGCCGGAGAGGTGCCGAACGCCAGTGCCGGCGCGTTGCGATCTGGACAACGACGCGGTCACGCGCCCGATTCCCCGCATGCCCACCGACCCCAATTCGCGCCGCCGCTTCCTCGCGTTCCTCGCCGGAAGCCCCCTCCTTGCCGCCGCGGGTCTCGACGCCCGCACCTTCGCCGCGCTCACCAGCGACCGCACCAACGGCGATCGCAATACCCTCGACCTCGTAAGTCAGGTCGCCGCGTCGCAGGAGCCCATGATCGCCAAGGCGTCCGAGGCGCTCGACGTCTTCGACTTCGAGCCCGTCGCGCGCAAGAACATCCCCATCGCGCACTGGGGCTACATCATGGGGGGCACCGACGACGACGCGACCATCGCCGCCAATCGTGCCGGCTTCGATCGCTGGGTGCTGCGGCCGCGACGCCTGGTCGACGTGAGCCGCATCGACGCCAGCGTCGATTGGTTCGGCCGGCGCTATCCCTCGCCGATTGTCGTGAACCCGGTGGGAAGCCAGAAGGGCTTCCACAAGGAAGGCGAGGTCGCCGTGGCCCGCGCCGCGCGGGCGAAGGATCACCTCATGGTCCTCTCGACCGTGTCCACCACGTCGATCGAGGACGCGATGGAGGCGCGCGGCGGTGGCGTCTGGTTCCAGCTCTACCCGCAGGGCGACTGGGCGGTGACGAAGCAGATGGTGCAACGCGCCGAGCGTGCCGGCGCGCCGGCCATCGTCTTCACCGTCGACCTCCTGGCCGGGAGCAACCGCGAGACGCTGGTGCGCGAGGCTCGGAAGGATCCGCGCGAGTGCACCAAGTGCCACCTCGGCGGGCCGCCGCTCCCCGGCGTGAGCGGGCGCGTGGACGATCGCGACAATCGTCGAAAGCCCAACCTCGTCGGCTACCAGAGCCTGCCGCCACAGCTGGAGAAGGGGACCTTCACCTGGGAGTTTGTCGATCGGCTCAAGCAGTCGACGAAGATGAAGGTTCTCCTCAAGGGGATCGTGACGGAGGAGGACGCAGCGCTTGCGGTGGAGCACGGCGTCGATGGGCTCTTCTGTTCGAACCATGGCGGCCGCGCCGAGAACTCGCGCCGCGCGACCGTCACGTCGCTCCCTGAGGTGGTCAAGGGGACGGGCGGGAAGATCCCCGTCATCTGTGACGGCGGCTTCCGCCGCGGCACCGACGTCTTCAAGGCGATGGCGTTAGGCGCTGCGTCCACCGGGATCGGACGCCCCTATATCTGGGGGTTGGGCGCCTTCGGGCAGGAAGGGGTCGAGGCGGTCCTCACCATCCTGCGACGTGAGTTCGAGCTCGTCATGAAGCAGAGCGGGGTGACGAGTCTGGCGCAGATCTCGATGCGTCACATCACGCCGGCGTGATCGCGTGGTGCGCGAGCCGGGCGGTCGTTCATCTGCCAAGCGCCGAGTGACTGCGCGCCGGGTCGGAGTCTTCAGCTCGCCCCGCCCAACGCTCGCCGCTGCCGCAGCACTTCGTACACCCCTAGCGCCACGCTCGTCGACAGGTTGAGCGACCGCACCAGCGGCGACCCCATGGGCATCCCCACGAATCGGTCGGCATAGCGCGCGTGCAGTTCCGCCGGGAGCCCGCCGGTCTCGCGCCCGAACACGAGGACGACGTCGTGCGCCGTGCCTAACGGGGCATCCCAGTAGAGCTGCGTCGCCCTGGTCGAGAAGAAGAACGGCTCGCCGAGCGAGGGGAGCACCGCCTCGAACGCCTCCCACGACGGCCATGTGCGCACATCGACATGCCGCCAGTAGTCGAGCCCAGCGCGCTTCACCTCGCGCTCGCCGAGCGAGAAGCCCAATGGCTCGATCAGGTGCAACGTCGCCCCGGTCGCCAGGCAGGTGCGCCCGGCGTTGCCGGTGTTCCAGTGGATCTCGGGATGGACGAGGACGACGTGGATCGACACGGGGCGTGGCGGGGGAGGTGGTGGCGCCGCAACCTAGGACGGCGCTTCCGTGCGCGCTACAGGTCGCCGCGCAGCACGCTCCCCGACACGTCGTAGATGGACCAGTCGTGCACGAAGATCCCGACCGTGTGCTCGAGGTCCCACGCGACCTCGAAGGCGAAGCGCACGTCGAAGCCGTCCCCCGCGTCGGCCACCCGCAGCAACGGCTTCCGAACGAATCGCCATACCTCCGCGGCGCTGGCGATGCTCGGCACGGCGTCCCCCACGTCGTCCAGGTCGAGCTCCGCGGCGGCGTCGCGATACGGCTCGTAGTGCTCGAACAGCGCCGCGGCAATCGCCAGTTGCAACTCCGGCCAGTGCCGCGGCAGGCCGTCGACGACGATCGCGCGCGCCGGCTCGGACGGGGACCGGTCGCTTCCCGGGAGCTGCAGCTCCACTTCTCCAACGGCCGGGAGTCCGAGACGCCCGCGCCACCACCCGCCCCGGTACTCGAGCGTGCCTAACGCCACATCGGCGATCTGGCGCGTACGGAATCGATCGAAGAGGCCCACGGGGAGACGGGTGCTGGCGCGAGCGCCGCCGGCCGCGGTCAGCTCGCCGCGCGTTGGTAGGTCACCAGGAAGTGCTGCGTCCCCGCGGCGCTGGCAAACGCGGTCGGGCGCGATTGGCACGATAGGTCATAGCAGACGCGAAGGGTATCCCCGCCCAGGTCATAGATGGCCGGGATGGTCTTGCCCGCGTTCGGCCCTTCCACCCCGGAGATGTCCATCGCCCGTGGCGACTGCGTGTCGTCGACCTTCGTTGTCCCCACATCGAGCTGCGGCCCCACCTGCACGCGATACGCCGTCCCGCCCCCGCTGATCGTCAATGTCATCATCGCGAGGACCGGCGGCGGAAAGGGCTGCCCCCCCATCGTCGCCTCGGTCGGCTTCCAGGTCCCATCCAGCATCTGCGTCTCCCGGTGAAGGTTGTGGCTGACGGAATGCACGTCGAACATCAGGCGGTGGCGATCGCGGCGACCCGCCGCTTGCGGCTCAGCATCCACGCGGTGAAGAGCGAGGCGAGCAACCCCACCGGCAACGGCTCCAGCAGGGTGAAGGCGATGTTGATGAGCGGGTTCCGGTACATGACCTTGAACTCCTCCATCTCCTTGACCTTCGCCGCGACCTGCGCTTCGGGGGCCCCGGCCTGGCGCAGCTTGTCGACCGCGTGCGCGGCGTACGCGTCGGAGTAGTCGGGGGTCACGAAGAAGTAGATGACCTCCCATGTGGCCACGTAGCACACCGTCGCCACCCCCACGATCGCCATCGAGACCGCGAAGGCACGACCGAAACCGATGCTCCCCCCGGCCACCGTATCGCGGTACTGCCGCACCCCGAAGTAGACCATCAGGAAGGCGAGGACCATCGTCGTGTAGCCGATGATCATCCCGCGGTCGAGCCCGATCTGCTCGCGGAATGGGAGGCCGATGATCATCGACGACGACATGATCACGCCGGCGATGAGCCCGAACGTGAGGACGATCTTCTTCATGGGGCACCCTGCTGGTTGAGGACGGGGCGATCCTAGGGGAGAATCCGGCCGTTTCGCGTCACCCGAAGGGGTGATTTTCACCGCGCGGGGGCGAAAATCACTCGAAAGTCAGCCCGATCGCCTCGCGCCGCGAGCCCTGGCCTCGCAAAACCACGCCAACGCCATGCAACTGCCACGCACCGGTTGAAACCGGTTCAGGGAATCAGCCGGAAGTCCTTACCCAGCTGCACGGCCTGCGTGCGCCGCCTGGCCCCCAGCTTGTCGAAGACACGGCTCGTATGCGTCTTCACCGTGTTCTCGCTCACGTGCACCTGCTCGGCGATCTCCCGGTTGCTGAGCCCCGCGGCGATCAACTCGAGGACCTCCAGTTCGCGTGGCGTGAGCCCGAGCTGCGCGACGCGCCCTTCATCGCGCTCGAAGGTGGCCGGCGCCGGGACGACCACTTCGACCTCGCGCACCACCACCTTCTCCACCTCCACCGCCGGGCGCGTGAGCCGCCGGCCGAGCCAGATCCCCACCGCGGCGAAGATCGCTGCGACCATGGCGCCGTAGATCTCGACCGAATGCGCGACGATGAGCCAGCGGTACTCCACCAGCTGCAGCGCGGCGATGAGGAGCCCGCCAAGGAGGCCGTAGAGGAGGACGAGCCGACGCATGGCGGAGGATTCTACCACGTGGCTAGTGATACGGGTACATCGCGAAGAAGAGCAGCGAGAGTGCGGCCAGCAGCCACATCGCCGCCGGAACCTCCCGGCCGCGCCCCGTCGTCACCTTGAGCAGCGGATAGAGCAGGAGCCCCGCCGTCATCCCCACGCCGACGTTGAAGGTGAAGGGCATCAGGGCGATGGTGCACAGCGCCGGGATCCACTCCGTGTGATCGCTCGTGTCGAGCTTGAGGATCGGCGACACCATGAGGACGCCGATCGCGATCATCGCCACCCCCGATGCGTGCGGCGGAATGGCGGTGAAGAGCGGGGAAAAGAAGAGCGCCAGCAGGAAGAGCGCGGCAACGACCAGCGCGGTGACGCCGGTGCGTCCCCCTTCCTCGATCCCGACCGCGGACTCGATGAAGACGCCGCTCGTCGTCGTCCCCAGCACCGGCCCCACCAGGTTCACCAGCGCGTCGGCGAGCATCGGCTTCTCGATGTCCGGGAGGTTCCCCTTCTCGTCGAGAAGGCCGGCGCGCGCCGAAAGCCCGATGAGCGTCCCGATGGTGTCGAGGAACGCCATGATGAAGACGATGACGACGACCGGGAGCGCCTTCACCGTCAGCGCGCCGGCGATGTCCAGCTGTCCCACGATCGGCGCCACGCTGGGCGGGAGCGAGACCACGGCGTTAGGCAGCGGCGTGACGCCGAGGACGAAGGAGAGGATCGATGTCGCCGCGATTCCAACGAGGAGCGCCCCGGGGAGCTTGCGCGCCATTCCCCACGCCGTGAGCGCGAACCCCGCGATAGCGACGAGCACCGGCGCCTTGTTGAGCGCCCCCAGTGCCACCGGTGCCCCCGGGACTCCCAGCGTCACCAGCCCCACCTGGTTCAACCCGATGAACATCAGGAAGAAGCCGATCCCGGCCGAGAAACTGAGCTTGAGCGAGAGCGGGAGCGCGTTGGCCAGCCAGCTCCGCACCTTGAGGACGGTGAGGAGGGTGAAGAGCACACCGGCCAGGAAGATCGCGCCTAACGCCGCCTGCCACGAGAAGCCCAACCCCTTCACGACCGTGAACGTGATGAAGGCGTTCTCCCCCATGTAGGGGGCGATGGCGAAGGGGCGCCGGGCGTAGAGTCCCATCACCAGCGTCCCGAAGGTGGCGGTGAGGATCGTCGCCGTGATCGAGGCATCGCGCGGGATCCCCGCCGCCTCGAGGATCGCCGGGTTCACCACGATGATGTAGGCCATCGTGAGGAAGGTGGCGATGCCGGCGCGCAGCTCCGTGCGCAGCGTCGTCCCGTGCCGCGCCAGGGCGAAGTAGTCGCTCATCGCCGCGCCTTGGGGAGGGCGTCGAGGTACGCCATCACCACCGCGGCGGCGTTCCGGGCGGCGAGCATCCGGAAGACCGGCACCTCGTTCGGGCCCTCCCCGCCCCCGGCGAGGTCGGAGAGCGAGCGAAAGGCGATGAAGGGGACGCGATTCTCATAGGCCACGATCGCCACCGCCGCCGTCTCCATGTCGAGCGCGTCGGCCTGAAAGGTCGACCAGACCCATTCGCGATAGCGTGCGTTGTCCACGAAGGTCGCGCCGCTCACCCCGTTGCCGCCGACCACCACGCGCGGCGCGTGCGCCAGGCACGCGGACTCGCTCGCGCAACGCGTGAGCGTGACGCGATGTGCGACGTCGCGCGCGGTGGCGAGCGACGCCGAGTCGACGGCGAACCAGAAACGACGCTCCAGCGAGTCAGGCGCTGCCCCGCGCACCGTGACCGACGTGCCCTGCGGATACATCATGTCGAAGTTGGCGTACGGCGTCGTCACGCGCGCCGGGGCGAACCCCTGGGGCGTCTCGCGCGCGAAGACGCTCTCCTGGTAGTGCCCCCATTGCGCCGGCACGGTCACGTCTCCCACGTGCAGCGACGGGTTCACTCCGCCGGCAATCCCCGAGAAGACGATCGCACGCACGGCCGTGCGGTCGAGGAGTGCCTGCGTGGTCATCGCCGCGTTCACCATGCTGAAGCCGCTGAGCATGAGCACGACGTCGTGCCCGCCCAACCGTCCGAAGTAGTGCGTACGCCCGTTCACCACGTGCGTCCCGGTGATGGTCGTCGCCTGCCGCAGCGTGGCCAACTCGGCCTCGAACGCCGAGATGATGGCGATCCTCGGCACATCGACCGGTGCAGGAGTCGCATTGCGCCTGGCGGAGCCGGCGCAGGCGGCGAGTGACGCCAGCACGAGCGCACGCACCGTGCGGCGCGCCAGCGTGCCGCCGGCGCGCGCAAGGGAAGGAGAGATGGTCACCTAACGTTCCAGCTTGAACCCGCTGTCCACCGCCGGGCGCTTCGGCGCGTTGGCCGCGTACCACCCGGTGAGGTACATCCACTGCGTCATGCGCAGGAGCTTCGGGTAGTCGATGCGCTCGGGGATGTCGAACGCGGTGTGATAGTCGGGGTGCAGGTTGGTCGTGTACATCAGTCCCGGCACGCCGAGCCGCGCGTACGGAAGGTGATCGCTGCGGAAGTACCACCCTTCCGGATGCGTCGGGCGATCCCACAGCGTGTCGATCACGAACTTCCCCGTCTTGGCATTCGCGGCGAGTGCCCAGTTCACCAGGTCGGTCGAGCCGCGGTGCGGCGGCTGCGAACCGAGCAAGGCAGCGGTGTCGGGGTGGTTCCGCCCGATCATGTCGCCATTGAGCACGGCGACGATCTGGTTGATCGGAATCACGGGGTGCGCCGAGTGATAGCGCGAGCCGAGCAGCCCGCGCTCCTCGGACCCGTGGTGCACCCAGATGACCGAACGCCTGGGGCGCTGGGCGACCATGGCGCGCGCCGCCGCGAATTCGGCGACGGAGACGGAAGCGTTGTCGTCGGCGCCGGCGAGGACCGAGTCCTGCCCCTCGAGCAGGCGCACGCCGTTGGCGTCCTGGTGTGAGCTGTAGAGCACCCACTCGTCGCGCAGCGCCGAGTCGGTCCCGCGGATGCCGCCGATGACGTTCACCGACGGGACCTCGAAGCGCTCGAGGCGGATCGAGAGCGCCACGTTAGGCTGCTGGCGCAGCACCTCCCCCATGGCGGCGCGGACGAGGAACGAGGGTGTCGGCCCCGTACCGGCCTGCGGGAGCGGCGCGACCCGGTCGGAGGCGCCGGCGGCTCGCGGCGTTGCATGATCGACGTCGTAGGTGCCGCGCGCGCGCTGCACCGAGATCGCATCGAAGGCGGCATCCACCGAGTCGGTCGCCACGATGAGGATCGCCGTCGCCCCACGGCGCGCCAGCGATCGCGTCGTCGCCTGCACGGCGGCCTCCGCGTACCGCACGCGCGTCGGGTAGCTCGTCGATCGCACCGAGGCGGGCGGCGGCGTCACGACCGAAGTCGCCACGATGCGCCCGCGCACGTCCACGGTCGTATCGGCCGCGTCAGCAATCCAGAGCACCGTTCCCGACGCCTCGACGGGGGCGACGGCGTTCGCCACGATCTCCCAAAAGACCGGCAGCGACCTGCCGCCGATCGTCGCCGCGCTCGCCGTGGGTGACACGCGCGTCCGCACGATGTTGAACCACTGGAACCAGGTCCCGTTCTCCCCCATGGGCTTGAGGCCGATGCGGGCGTACTGCTCGGCGACCCAGATCGAGGCGCGCATCTCGTCGAGCGACCCGCCTTCGCGCCCGCGCATCTCCGGCGCGGCCATCGCGAAGAGGTCGCGCCTAAGGTCGGCTTCACGGAGCGATTTCCAGGCCCGTTGCGTCGGCGGAGGGACCGGCGGAGGCGCGGGAACTTGCGCACGAAGCGCGCGCGGAAGGACGCCGGCGCACGACAGCACGGCGAGGGCCGCGGGAAGGACGCGGCGCGGGAAGTGGCGATGGCGAGTCATCCCCCAAATCAACGCCGCCCGGCGGCGGGCGCCAGTGTCCCGCGCATCGAGGGGCTGTCCCCGCCCGGGAGACAGCCCCTCGACGGGCACACCGGCGTCGTTAGGCCGGCGTGCCGGCACCGCGTTGGAGCGGCGTCGCCGCCGCGCCTCAGTCGGGAACGCGCACCGTGCGCCACGCCTTGGCGGTGGCCTCCGGGTCCCCAAAGGTGCGGATCATCCGCGGCAGGATGATCCCCTCGTAGCGCGCCTCGGCATCGTGCCGGCACCCCTCCTCGCTGCGATCGGGCTTGCCGCCCGCCTGCCACGGACCGTTCCGATCACCACGCACCTCGCCGGTCTTGCGGTCGATCCACCGCCAGTACTCTGCGGTCATCACGTCGTCCGGCGGGAGGAAGACGGCATATGACGGCTTCTCTAAGACGATCTGGTCGTGGCGGTGCTTCTGCACTTCCGCCCACACCGTGAGCATGCTCGTCGCCCACTGATCGCCCGCCTTTCTGATGTTGGCGTCGTAGCCGAGCATCACCTGCTCCTGCAGGAGCCCCATGTACGTGTCCACGCCCAGCAACAGCAGGCCGAACCCGGGGATGCGGTGGTTGGACTGCAGCAGGAGGTTGATGTCGTTCGTCACGAGGTCGATTTGCGGGAGCAGCATCTGCCACAGCTGCTCCTTCGACTTGTGTGATCGGTTGGGGAGATACTGGATCTCCGCCCACTTCTTCACCTTCTCGAGATGTGCCTGGACGAACTCGAGGTCGTTGGTGATGAGTTCGTCGCGGACGACTTCGCGCATCATCGACTGGATCTCGGTCCACGACGGCCCGCTCGGGCCCGCCATGCCCAGGATCATGTTGACCAGTTCGATTCCTGCCTTGGCGATCGTCCCGACGGGCCCCGGGAGCAGCGAAGCGAACGAGCCGTAGATCTTCATCACGATCTTCGCCTCGTCGACCGGCGATGCGGCAAAGCGCATCGGCGGGGCCCAGGCGCCGGTCGTGCGAATGCTGCGGACCGCGTGACCGTCCGCGTCGACGTGCACGTTGGGGTTCAGGTAGAAAAGCACGGCTTTGTTGGTGCGACGAACGACCACGGCAGTCCCCGCCGGAAAGTGCTCGAACGGGGCGGCAGTGAAGGTGAAGGTGTCCTCGAGGACTGCTTCGTCGCCGACGGGCGGGAAGTAGTGATCCATCACGGCGTGCGCACACTGCTGCAGCTCTTCCACGTCGTGCATCGCGACCTTGGCAT
This sequence comes from Gemmatimonadaceae bacterium, assembly GCA_046327755.1. Lineage (GTDB taxonomy): Bacteria > Gemmatimonadota > Gemmatimonadetes > Gemmatimonadales > Gemmatimonadaceae > SCN-70-22. The sequence goes on along the minus strand of JAXLXW010000016.1, from coordinate 37,613 downwards.
GCGTCGCCAGGTGGAGCAGCTGGCGGTCGTGAATGGGCGGGAGCGCGCGCAGGCGAGGTTCGAAGCCCGGCGGGCCGCCGATATTCCAGCGCTCGTGGCGTGCGCGAAGATATGCGGCCTCCTGCGTCCGATCGAAGACTTCATGAATGCCGAGCGAGATGCCGTTGACCCCATGCGCCGCGACCGTGGAGTTCGGCGCGTGGGTTTCAGAAGCAAGGGTGGTGGCCATGGTCGTAGCCTCCAGGTGAAGGAGATCCGGCGTCGCGGTGGGCTCGGGGGCTGACAGGGCCGCGTGAAGGAGAGGCGGGCGGCATCGAACTGTCGGCACTGCCTAACGGGCGACAGGGCTCGCGACCGGGGCAGGCACGGCACGCGCGTCGCGCACGAGGAGCGTGCGAGCTGCATGCGATCGGGACCGTGCACATGCCCGACGACGTGGCGAACGGCAGGTGACGAGCATCCGTTCGCACGTCGTACTGATAGCTACCGGCACTTGGAGCGGCCAACAATCGGCGTACTCCCGATCGTCCATCGGCATGAGACTGCGGAGGTCGCCGATGGACGATCGCGGGCGCGTCCAGGCGGAATGGTGGGAGTCCAAAGAAGGGCGTGCCGCGGCGTCGGGCAGGCCGTGGTGACCCTCGCGTTCGCTGCAGCTGCGTGTAGCTTCCCGCGCTCAATGCAGACGTCGTCCGCCGTTCAAACCAGCGCCTTCACCACCGTCGCCCGCAACTTCTGGTGGACCGCCAGCGTGGGCGGGATGTACTTCGTGGGTGGCTACCTGGCGTGGGGCGGGACCCGTGGCGCGGTGGTCTCCAGCGCCATCTTCGTGCTCGCCTCGACGGTCGGACTCCTCCTGCACTACCGCCTCCCCTCGCTTGGGCGCAACCAGCGGATGGCGCTCATTCTCGGCGCGCTGCTGGTAGGCGAAGGCGTGCTCGTCTGGCAGAAGGCCTACCTCCCGCTCTCCGACTACACGGCGACGGGGAACCCAATGGTGCGCGAGGTCCTCATCTACCTCGTCTCGGCGCTCATCATCGGGGCGATGAGCATGATCGGTGGCGCGTGGGGGATCGTGCTCGGGTTGGCCTCGCACTACGCCTTCATCCACAACGGCGGCGAGGAATTCAACTTCAAGTGGGTCTTTCCCATCCTCACGGCCGCGGCCGGTTACATCGTGAGCACGGCGTTCACCCGCCTCGACCAGGCCTACGCCGAGCTCGAACGCATGGCCAACCATGACCATCTCACCGGCTTGTTCAACCGGCATCGCCTGACCGGGGAGTTCGATCGGCTGCAGCGCCTGGCGCGGGAGACGGGGAAGGCGCTCCTGCTGGTGGCCTGGGACCTCGATGACCTCAAGCGCGTGAACGACGGCGAGGGGCACGCCGCCGGCGACAGGTACATCCGCAACTTCGCCGAGGCGCTCGCCCGCCATGTGCGGCGCCCGAGCGACGAGCGATCGGGGGACGCGGCCTTTCGCGTCGGAGGCGACGAGTTCATCTCATTGCACCTGGACGTTCCCGACGGCGCGTCGCTCATCGGGCGCGTGCACACGTCCTTCGAGTCGGTCTCCGCTGGCTGGGTGCGCAGTGAATCGCTGACGCTCGACCAGGCGCTGACGCAGGCTGACCGGGCGCTGTACGCCAGCAAGGGGCAACGCAAGACGGTGCGCCCGGCTGCGGGACACGCCTAACGCAAAGGGGACCTGGCATGGCGCGCCAGGTCCCCTTCGTCATCGCGGCGGGAGCGGACGCTTACGGCCTCACGCTGAAGGTCTGCGTGGTACTGGCCGTGCGCCCCGCCGTGTCGGTCACCTTGAGCGTCACGCTATACGTCCCGGCCGCACCGTATCGCACGCCGAGGCGCTGCACGCCCACCCCGGTGTAGATGAGCGAGCCGAGGTTCCAGGCGTAGGTTGCCGTGAGCGCCGCCGTTCCCGTCGCGGTCGAGGCCAGGATGCACGACAGCCCGGTGCAGCTGACGGTGAAGGCTGCGTTGACCGCGGGCGCCGGTGCCGGCGTGGGGGTCGGTGTCGGCGTGGGCGTGGGCGTCGGCGTCGGCGTGGTGGACGCCGCGGGGAGCGTCACGCTCTTGAGCTGCAGCATGCGGTTGGGCGTCGCCGCCGTGAGACCCGTGACGCGTCCGGTGGCAGCGTCGCGTACGAGCCACGCGGCGACTTGCGCCGGCGTGGCCGTGGGGTTCGCGCCAAGCGCGGTCGCCACGGCGCCCGTCACGACCGGTGCGGACAGCGACGTCCCGCTGACCAGCACCAGCGCGTTGTCCGCCGTGTTCCACGGCGAACGCACCGAGACGCCCCCGGCGAAGATGTCCACGCAGGAGCCGATGTTGCTGAAGGTGGCGCGCGCGTCTTTCTGGTCCGAGGCGCCGACCGTGATCGCGGCCGGCAAGCGCGCCGGCGAGACATTGCAGGCGTCGCCGCCGTCGTTGCCGGCAGCCGCAACGACGGTGATCCCTGCCGCTACCAGCCGAGCCACGGTGCTGTCGATGAGCGTGCTCCCGCCGGCAAAGCCGAGCGAGAAGTTGGCGACGATCGGGATCGACGGCGCCTTCTTCTTCTCGGCGAGGAGGAAGTCGACGCCGCGCACGAGTTCGACCGACGTCCCCGAGCCCTTGCTGTTGAGGACGCGGATGTCGATGAACTGCGCCGCGTTGGACAGGCCGAGCGTCGCGCCACCTGAGACGCCGGCCACCGCCGAGCCGTGGCCGACCGAATCCCACGACGTCTTGGCCCTTGCGGCGAAGGCGTCGAAGCCGGCGACCACACGCCCCGCGAGTTCCTGGTGCGTCCAGCGGATCCCGGTGTCGAAGATCGCAATGCGGGCCCCGCCGCCGTTGGTCCCCATGCGCGTCACGTAGCCGTCGAGCGGGAGCGCGGGGAGATCGGTGCGATCGAGCGCCCAGCTGAGCTTCGCCGTGCGGGTGGTGCCCAGCGCGGTGGCGACGCGGACCGGCTCGATGACCGCGACACCGGGATCCTGCGCGATCGCGCGCGCCTCGTCACCGGAGACACGAAGGAGGGCGCCGCCTAACGTGGGGAGCTGCTCCACGAGCGGATCGAGGTCGGCCACGCGAGCGGTGACACCGACGGCTCCCGGCGCCGCGATGCGCAACGAGGGAGCGAGCTGGATGAGGCGCTCCGTGACACGCGCTGCGTTGGCCGGGTCGTTGCCGCCGGCGAAAAGGACGACGAACGGTTCGACGTCCGACGCGGGGAGCGGGGTGACGACCGGGGCGGGGGCGCTGGCCGGGGCCGTCGACGGGGCGTCGCCGCACGCACTCGCCGTCAAGGCGGCGAGGCTGACGGCGGCGGCGGAGATGGACATACGAAAGCTGGCAGTCGTGCGACGGTGCATGGGCGAGTCTCGAGTCGGAGGAGGCGTCGCCCATGACCTGCACGATCTGCCAGGTCGGGGGAAATGTGTCGCTTCGGTGACCGCCCGGTCTCCCCGCGAGGGGAGATGGCTGGTTTTGCGGACCGGTGTCGCCACCGGGGTGCTCTTGTCGGACGACGCGTACCTCCGATTCTCGGCAGCTGCACGCGGCGTCTTGAGTCTTCTCCGCACGTGAAATGATTGCCAACTTCTCATGCCAGCGCCGCCCGTCTGTTCCCTGCGATACGCTGGACTTCACTCGAACGCCGTGCCGGAGCCGCATGCGCCATTTCGCCATTGCATTCGCCACCCTCTCGCTCGCCCTGACGCTCGCCTGTTCACCAGCGTCCGAGGTGTCGCGCGGTGCGCACGAGACGGCGCGCGCTGCAACGCAGGCCGTAAGCGGGACGACGCTCACCACGTCCGACACGACGCTCGCCGCGATCTGGACCTGGGCACGAGAAACCTCCAACGGCTACGTGGGTGCCGACACGGATCCTGTGGGCCCGTGGTACGAGGCGGCGCTCCCCAAGCGCGAGGCCTTCTGCGTGCGCGACGTGTCGCACCAGAGCATCGGCGCCGAGATCCTCGGGCAGGCGCGGCAGAACCTCAACATGTTCCGCCGCTTCGTGGAGAACATCTCCGAATCCAGGGACTACTGCACCTACTGGGAGATCAACCGCCACAACAAGCCGGCCCCGGTCGACTACGCCTCGGATGACGACTTCTGGTACAACCTCAACGCCAACTTCGACATCATCGACGCGAGCTACAAGCTCTATCAATGGACGGGAAACCGGACGTACATCGAGGACCCCGCCTTTGACCGCTTCTTCCGCCTGACGCTCAAGGAGTACATCGAGCGCTGGCAGCTGCAACCCGACCGCATCATGCAGCGGGCCGCCTTTCCCAACCTGCGCCCGGGAACGGTGAAGTACCGCAAGGCGCGCGGGATCCCTTCGTACGACGAGCAGCAGGACAGCCTCGTGCTGGGGAGCGACCTGCTGGGGATGATCCAGAACGGCTTCGCGACGTACGCGCGCATTCTCGCCGCGCGCGGCGACAGCGCAGCGGGGATTGCCTACCTCGCCCAAGCCGCTCGCTACAAGCGCCTGCTTGATGAGCGGTGGTGGGACGATCGCACGCAGCTCTATCACGGCTTCCTCAGCGCCAACGGGAGCTTCACGCCCGGGGCGGCGAGCGGGAGCGAGTTCCTGCTTTGGTACGGCGTCGTGAGCGATCCCGAGCGCATTCGCCGCGCGCTGGCGGCGCTGCGCAACTCGCAGGTCGAGGTGCTCTCCTACCTCCCGATGCTCTTCTATCGCTACGGCGAGGACTCGTCGGCCTACGACTTCCTGCAGCGCATCCATGCCGACCCGCGCCGCGACTACCCCGAGGCGTCGAGCGGGGCGGTGGAGGGGATCGTGCGCGGGCTGCTCGGCGTGGAGCCCTCGGCGCGCGACGGCCGCGTCGCCACGCACCCGCACCTCACGCCGGCGACGACATGGGTCTCGGCCGACTCGATCCCGACCTTCGCAGGCCCGGTCACGGTCCGGCACGACGGCCTAACGAGCACCACCTTTACCGTGTACGGTGCTCGGCCGGTCACCTGGCGCGCCACCTTCCCCGGTCACGCGCGCGAGCTCGTCGTTGACGGACGTCGCGTGCCGGCGACGGCAGGGACGGACGCCGTCGGGCATGCCCTGGTGTGGGCCGACATCGAGGTGGCACCGGGGCGCGTGGTGCGGGCGACCACTGCGCCCTAACGTTTGCGTGTCCAGATCACCACGGTGCCGCACGCCGCACTCGGCCCGTTGAATTCATTGGGAGTCTCGGAGGCACCGCGGTACACTTCGATGGCGGCGATGTCGAGCGCCGCCATCTGTTCCAGGTCGAACGCCTCCCCCCGCATCCCGCTCGCCCGGCTGCCATCGACGAAGACCTGCGAGAAACACGGTTGGACCTGTGTGCTGCCGCCACCCAGCGACCGAAAGCGCCGGCTCGCAATCCCGAATCCGGCGCTCATCGTCCCCCGGTAGAGCGGGATCGCCTCCAGCCCGGGAACCTTGCTCATGATGATGTTGGTGAGCGTGCTCCGCCCGCGCCTGGCCGCCATCTCCTCCGGTCCGATGAAGACCCCGAATCCCGCCGTCCGCCTCGCCTCGAAGGCCCCGTTGGCGATCGCCGATGCGGCCGACTCTCCCTCCACCAGCACGCGCGCGAGACGCTGCGCACGTTGCAGGCGCAACTCGATGGGCGATGGCGGCGCACCGCCGATCACGACCACATGTCGCTCCGGGGCGAAGCCCAGTCGGCGCGCGGTCACCACATGCACGCCGCGCGTGACGCCATCGAAGGAGAAGGCGCCCGCACTGTCGGTCCGCACGACGGACGCCGAATCGGCGTCGAGTTGCACCTCGACGTCTCCCATCGCCACGCCGGATGAGTCGGCAGTCCGGACAACACCCGTCATGCGCACCGCAGCACCGCGCTCCTCCTGCAGCTGTGCCTGCGCCACGCTCGCAGACTTGGCGCCGACCACGTCGGCGATGCGCCCGGTCGTATCGATCGTCAGGCGCAACACGGACAGCGTTGCGCCGAGGGTGACCGGCCAAGACCAATCCGACTCCCCTCCACCGGCTCGCCGGAACGAGACCGAGGCGCGTGGCGAGACCGCGCAGATGCGGAAGATCCCCAGGCTGTCGGTCGAGAACTCGGCGAGCATCGAGCGCCCGCGCAACGTGCGCGCCGCCCCCTCGGTGGAGAGTTCCATCCAGCGCGCTTCGAGGCGCCTGGCGACGGCTGGACGATCACCATCGCGCACCATCCCCACGAGCGCGAGCGTATCACGCTGGCTCCGGCGCCTCCCCTCGCACACGGCGCTTGCCTGTGCGCGCGGGGACGGCAGCACCAGCAGGGCCGGCGCCTCGCGTTGGTCGGCGACTCTCACAGAAGTATGATGGAACGCCGTCGTCGCGCTGTCGCTCCCCGGAGCCGTCACGCGCACGACGTAGTGCCCCGGGAGCATCGTCGAGAGCGAGAAGATCCCCGCGGCGTCCGTGCGCGTGCGAACGTCGGCCCCCAGGAACTCCACGTCGGCTCCGGGGACGATGTGGCCGTCGGAGGTCACGACCTCGCCGCGCACCCGCGACAACGGCGCGCCTGACGAGTCCTCGAAGACGACACCTCCCTCTTCCGAGACGGCGACCAACGCCTCACGTCTCCCCTCGTCGCTGGGTCGACCGCGCCAATCGAGCGACGCGACGGAGCGGAGGAGGACGGGGAGGCGCAGGTACCAGCGCGACACATACCAGCTGCCCCCGGGGCGGTGGGCGAAGCGCACGATCCCGCCGAGCGAGTCGGCGGGGACCCCGACGGCGGCGAGCAGCGGGAATCCGAAGGTGATCTCCTGCAGCTCGCGGGTCGCCGCGTCGAGCCAGAAGACCCCGTCGATGCCGCGGCTCGTGAAGTCGCGTCGCGGCCAGAATCGCAGTCCAACGCGTTGCGGCGCGCGTGAGGTGTCGGAGGTGGTGACGGCGAAGCAGTGCAGGCGCACGAAATCGTTGGAGGTGACGGTCGCCGCGTCGGGGGCGAAGAGCTCGAGCCCCCCGTCGCGCGACTCGCGCGCGAAGCCGTCGCGGGCGAGTGCCGCCGCCTCGGCCGCCATGAACGGCGCGACGACCCGGCCGCGCTGCAACTGACGAGCCTCGCCGCGCACGAGGCCACTGCCGGGGGACAGCTCGCGCCGGTAGCGCATCACCCCTGCCGCCGTGACGGGCTCCACCGTGAGTTGGGCCGAGGTCAGCGCCGTCCACACGTCGCTCCATAGCGCCGCGCCACCGGCGGCGAGCGCCTCGGGCGACGTGCACTCGTTGCGCTCGGTCACCTGCACCCCCGCGACGCGCACGACGTTGCGCGAGAGCGCGATGTCGAGCCGCTCCGCCTGCGCGGCGCGAAGCGATACGCGCCGTTGCTGCATCGCGTATCCGACCGCCCGCGCCACCACGACGAGGTCGCCTGGGCCGGGCGCCAGCAACTCGAAGCGCCCGGTCGCATCGACACGGGCCCGGCGCGGGGCGTCGCCACTCCCTTCCCGCTGCAGCGTCACGATCGCATCGACCAGCGGGGCGCCGGATGCCGAATCGACGACGCTCCCGCGCACGACCTGCCCATCCGCGGCGCGTGCGCCAAGCACGCCAAGCACGGCAAGCGCCAGCGCCGCCGTGAGACGACGCGATGCGCGCGACGCGAGCGACGCGAGCGACGCGAGCGTCGTGCGCTTATCGCACGTCACGCCACGGCGCACTTCTTCACGGTGTCCCATGTGCGCGTCGTGACCTCGCTCCCGAACGTCTGCTCGATCAGCGTCATGAAGACCGGCCCCTTGGGGTGCGGGACGTACGCCGTGAAGACCTCGCGATCCTGCATCCCAAGGATGCTCGCCCCGTCGCGGGCGATCGGGAAACGGAGCCGCCCCGCATGCGACTCGCGCAGGAATGTCACCACCCGCTTTGCGCCTGACGGGACGTCGAAGGCGGCGTATGGATCGCGCGCGAGGAGTGCGCCGAGGTACTCGGACGGGCGCACGATGGTCTGGAAGGCACGGCCGACCGTCGACTCCAGCGCTGACTCGACCTTCCGCGCCAGTGCCTCCTCACGCGCTGCACGTGCAGTGAACGCGACATTGCCGCTGGCCAGGATCGTCCGAACGTCGGCAAAGCCGGCCCCCTCCATCGCGGCCCGCAGCTGCACCATCGACAGGTTCTGCGGGCTCACTCCGCGCAAGAAGGCGATGTATCGCGACATGCCGAAGAAATGACAGCGTGGACGCGCCGCGCGCTATGGCGAGCGGGCCGGTGGGACGGGACGTGACGCGTCGCAGGTGAAGCACTCGAACGCCAGGAAACGGATCGTCATCGCGATCGCGTCCTGGTCGTTCATCAGGAACGGGTGCGCCGCACGCACCTCGGCAAAGTCGCGCATCCCCTCCAGCCGCGCGTTCCGCACGGCGACCTTGCCGTCGTCCTGTCCGGGAATGATCAGCGAGAGGATCCAGTTCACCGAGCGCGTCCCGGCAATCACGCCCAAGGGGAAGGTTGGCGCCCCGAGCCGGCGCGGCGTCGAACTGTCGGCCGTCCCCAACTCGCTCCCCGCCGGTCCGTTGACCATGCGGAACAGTCGCCACTCCCCCATCGCATCGACGACTTCGCTGCCGCCGTTTGGAGGGCCCAGCATGACCACGCGCCCGATGTTCGGGACCGCACCGCTCGCCGCCAGTTGCCGCACGACAATCCCGCCCAGCGAATGCGTGACGAAGTGCACGCGTTCTCCCGCGGGGGCGCAGGCGGCGATGCGCGGGGCCACGTAGTCGCGGGCGAGCGTTGCGATCGCGTGCTCGCGCGACGGGTAGTCGATGTTGCACACGTGGTACCCGGCACTCGTCAGCGAGCGCTCCATCCGCTCCATCGACGCCGAGGTGCGCGACAGCCCGTGCAACAGCACCACTGTCTCACCCGCCGCCGGTGGCACCTCGGCGACATGGACGGGGCCGCACGCCGCGACCGTCGCGATAGCCGTCAGCTGCACGGCCCCCCACAGGCGGCGCGCACGCCACCGGAATCCGGCGGCGCTGATTGCGACTGCGAAAGCACGGGGCGAGCGACGCATGAGCGAGTGTCGGGCGGACCGTCTCAAGAAACTACGACGGGGGCGCGGCGGAGTTCCGCTGGCCCCCCGGGAAAGTAGCGAGCGCGTCCCCGTCGCGGGGGCGTCAGCGCATCTCGTCCAGGTCGAACACGGCGCTCACCTCCCACATTCCCTCGTCCAGCCGACCCGCCGTCCACGCCGCAATGGCGTCGCGGTCACGCTCCGTCACCTGGGACGATTCGGACGCCAGCACATAGCGGGGCACGTCGCCGCCGCCGCTGCACGTCAGCCCCAGCGATTCTGCCCGTTGTCGGAGCGCCCGCTCGAACTGCCAACGAGCTTCCGCGGACGTTTCGGTCGGCCACGTGACGGCGAGGATGAAGCCGAGCGACGGACAGGCGCCACTCATCGCCCCTCCGCGCCGAAGAAGCGCTCCGTCACTTCCGCCGATGCGGGCGCCGTCGTCAGGCTCACCCCAACCATCAGCAGCGCACTGACCAGCACCCCGGCTTCCGCAGGGTCGAGCCCCATCCAGTACGGCGTCCCGAGGCGTGACCAGACGAGGCATGCCACCATCCCCCCCAGCATCGAGGCGATCGCGCCGGCGCGCGTGGCGCGGCGCCAGTTGAGCCCGACTACCACCGGGACAAAGAGGAACGATACCATCAGCTTCGCCGCCCAGATCACGATGAAGTTCACCAGCGACAGCTGCCGATAGGCGAGCATCACCGGAATCGCGCTGAACGTGACCACTGCCACGCGACTGGCGAGCACCTTCGCCTTCTCGCTCGCGCCGGGGACGAGCAGCTCGGCGTAGATGTCGTGCGACACCGCCGAAGCCACGGTGAGGAGGATCGCCCCCCCCGTGCGCGTGAACGTCACCACCGCCGCCAGCAGCACGAGTTGCCCAACGGCCGATGGCAGGACGCTCATCCCGAGCACCGGGGTCGCCAGGTCGGCCTGCGGGAGGAACGGCATCGCCACGCGCATCGACAGCCCGAACAGGAGGACGCCGATCCCCACGCACGCCTGGAAGAAGAACGAGTAGCCGATCGCCAGCCGCGTCGCGCGCTTGCTCTGCATCGAGTAGATCGCCGAGATCTCGTACGGCGATGCCGCGAGTCCGAGCCCGATCGCCATCGAGATCGCCAGCAGCTGTCGCCACCCGAACCAGTTGCCGCTCAACCGCGGATCGATCGACGTGATGGCCTCGCCGATCGCCTGAAGCCCGCCAATGTGCGACACGAGGAACGGGACGGCCAGCACGTAGCCACCGAGCAGGAGCACCGCCTTGAGAAGGCCTACATACGCGTTGCTGTACATCCCGCCCAGCACCGTGTAGACCGTGGTGATCCCGGCGACGAGGAGGACCGCGCGCTGGTACGGCATCCCGCCCACGAGCCCGAACAGCAGCCCCCCGGCCTGGTACTGCGCGGAGAGCATCATCGCGTAGACGACGAGGATGAAGACCGCCGAGATCGCGCGCGCCCCCTTGCTCTCGAAGCGGGCCGCGAAGTAGTCGGGGAGGGTGAGTCCTGCGATTCGGCGGATGCGCGGTGCCACGAAGAGTGCCGCCACCACCCAGCCGATCCACGTCAGCGGCCACGTCCAGGCGTAGCTGATCCCCGAGAAGTAGTGGAACCCCACCATCCCGATGGTGGCGCCGGCGCTCACCTGGTTGGCCATCAGCGTCGCCCCGCCCAGCAGCGGCCCTAACGAGCGCCCTGCGGCGAGGAACCCCTCTTCGGTCGACGCGCGGCGGAAGTTGTAGAGCCCGATCCCGCAGACCAGCGCGAGGTAGCCGCCCACGACCAGGTAGAAGGTGGTGAGGTGCGCGCCGGTCATGTGTCGCCTTCCGACTGGCGCAGCGCCCACCACTGGTACACCGGGACCCAGACCACGAGGATGGCGACGAGGAGCCAGAAGCGCCACGACAGCCCGCCGTCGTCACCACGTGGCGCCGCTTCGCCGCAGGGGGAGCCATCGTCCGCCAGGCGCACATGCACGAACGACGGAAGCGCGACGAGTCGTGCGCTCCATGTGCGCGCGTCCGCACGCTCGAGGCGCGGGAAGGTGACGGTCGCGCGGTCGTCGGGGACGCGCACGATCACCTGCACGTTCCCCAGCCGCGCATTCGCGCCACGCGGGATGGGAAAGGTGGGGAGGACCAGCGGGACGTCGACCCCCGCTGCCGTGCGCGTGACGGTATACCGCAGCGTGAAGCCGGTGCGCGTTCCGCGCGCCGTGGTGAGCGTGTCCTCCAGCGCGCGCCACGCGCCGTCGATGCGCGTGGCCAGCGTCACCGCCGTCGACCCATCGTCGAGCACCACGTCTCCCACGCGGGCGCAGGCGCGCGCGAGGTACTGGAACGCGGCGCGCCGGCTCGTGTCGCCGCTGTCGGCCGCCAGGCGCACGCGCGTCTCCACCCGCCACGCGTCGCTGGTGTCGGCGTCGATCGTGACGATGACCGCGGCACTGTCGCGCTCCTGCGCCGCGACCGCGCGCGTCGCAATCATCGCGAGCGACATGAGCGCTGCGAACGCCACGCTCGCCGCGCACGCCGCGCGACGTGCCGCACGCCACGCCGTGCCCAGCGGGTGCCACTCACGCATCAGGCGCACGCGCCGTCAGTCGTCGTACGTCGTGGCCTGCGACGCATCGCCCATCATGAAGGTGTAGTCGCCGGGATGGATGCGCGTCTGGTAGTTGCGGCACAGCACCACGATGTTGCGCGCGAACGGCGTCACCATCGTCTCCAGCGTCTCGAAGGTGTACGGCGAGACGATGTCGGCCAGCGGCTCCCCCGCTCCCAGTTCCTCGCCCGGGGTGAGCACGCGCCGCGGGACGCAGATCCCGCCCTGGCGCGGGCGCATCACCTTCATCACCCGCATCAACCGCTGCCCCGCGCGTCGCTCCACCGCACCTTCCAGCACCCCCGCATAGCGCAGTTGGTTCATCACCCCCTTCACCCCGTTCTCCACGTGCAGCGCCTGCGACTGGTAGCCGCCCCCGATCTCCACCACCATGCAGCGCACGCCGCGCTTCTCCGCATACGTCGCCGTCGTCCCGGAGTACATCTCGGCGGGTTTGTACAGCAGCTCCGACCCGAAGGCGCGCGACAGCCCTTCGTCGTTCACCACGTAGCAGTAGTCCACCCACGGGAAGGTCCCGCCGCAGTGGATGTCCACGAGGTAGTCAATGTGGTCGATGAAGCCGTGCGCGATCGCGTGCGCCTGCTGCTCGCCTAACCAGCCGTCCGGCGCCCCGGGGAAGAGGCGGTTCATGTCGAGCATGTCGATCGGCGTGTTGCGCGAAATCGCCTCCATCGCCAGCGGGTTCGCCACGCCGAGGATCCAGACCTGCCCCGCCAGCTGCGACGGGTCGAGCCGCTCCCACAGCGCGCGCGCGATGAGCAATCCCTCGAACTCGTCGCCGTGGATCATCGCCGAGATCCCGACCGAAGGGCCGGGGCGGCTCCCTTCGATGATGTGGATCGTGAGCGCGAGCGCGTGGCCGCTGGCGAGCGTCGTGATGGGGACGATGCGGCGTGAACGCCCGGGGGCGAGCCGGGTGCTCACGATGGACGAGTCGGTGGGCATGCGCGGAAGATCTGGAGGGTCGGCGCGACGTCGGTCGCCAGATTCTACTCCGCGTTCCCGCGCGGCGTGAGCGCCGAACGCTCGCACCGCGTGGGAGCCGCGTGGGAGCCGCGTGGGAGCCGCACGCGCGCCGCACGTGCGGCGCTACTCCCCCGCCTTTGCGCGCGCCTCCTGCGCCGCCGCCGGATCGGCGATGACCAGTCCGCCGCGCACCGTCGCGCCAATGAGGATCGCCGCGCTCACCAGCACGATGTTCTTGATGATGTACTGCCCCTCGAGGGTGGGCGCGTACGGGATGCGCGTGAATGTCTCGCCGGGAAAGAGGAGGAGCGGCGTTACCGTCCCCGCCATCTGCGCGGCCAGGAGGAAGAGCGTGGCGCGCAGGAAACGCCCGCTGATGAGCCCGAGCCCGATCGTCGTCTCCAGCAGCGCGAGGAGCGGGACCGAGACTGACCCGGGGACGAACCCGAGGGTGAGCGCGCCGATCGTGCGCGCCGCCAGGTCCTGCGCCGGGCTTACCCCGGGAAAGAACTTCAGCACGCCGAACCAGAAGAAGACCACGCCGACGCTCACGCGCAGCATCGACATCCCGTGGCGCGCCATCCATCGCGTCAGGCGGACATCGAAAATCTGAAAGGCCGATCGCGCCGAGCGTGCAGCGCCCGGCGACTGGAACGAGAGGGGAGGGAACATGACTCGTGACTTCGAGGGGGCGGCAATCAGGCGGCAATCGGGCGGCGAGGAGGCCGCTGGGAGGCCGCTGGGAGGCCGCTGGGGGAACGTGCGGCGCGAGGGAATCGCGTCCCGTCCAAACTGTGTAGCGCGCCTGCACCCCTCATGGGTCGAACCAACCACCCACCGCCTCAGCTCGCGCGCGGTCTTCGCAGGCGCAGGTGGAGGAAGTACGCGATGACCTGCGCGTCCTGCAGCGAGGGATACGCGCGCACCGTCTCGTCGCTTGGCCGCGGCTCTCCCACGTACTCGATCACGAAGCCGGCGTGGATCATCATGGTGAGCCAGGTGCTCAGCGTGCGCGTGAAGCGCGGAATGCGGAAGCGTCGCATCCCCGCCTTCACTTCCGCCGGCGCCGCCCCGAAGATCCACTCCTCGATCTCGCCGTTGAGCGGTTGGTAGTAGTCGCCGATTTCGAAGGCGTACGTCGTCCCCTCGGCGTTGCGCAGGTTGCGCCGATGCCTCGTAGCGAAGCAGGGGTGCTCGATCGAGCATTGTAGAAAGCCCCCGGGGCGCAGGACGCGGAAGGCCTCCGACAGGACGCGCTCCGTCTCCGGCGCCTCCATCAGCGACATGCAGGCGATGGCGAAATCGAACGCCCCATCCTCGAACGGAAGCTCCACCATGCTCGCCACGCGGTAATCGATGCCCAACGGCGCGCGCGCTTCCTCGGCACGTGCATGGTCGATGAAGATCTCCGAGATGTCGATCGCGCTGACCAACGCCCCCCGCCCGGCCAGGAGGCGCGTGTTGTGTCCCTCGCCGCATCCGATGTCGAGCCCGGAGCGTCCGCGCACCTCTGGGAGTGCGGCGAAGAACGCCGGCGTGTTGAGGTGATCGCGATAGACGTCGTAGCCGCCGCGGGCCAGCGTTGTCCACACCTCGGCGTTGTCGTTCCAGTAGCGTCCAGCCGCCTCGTGGTCCATGCGTTCGACTCCTGCAATGGGGCCGCCGCGCACCGTCGCGAGGTGCAGTACGGGCTACAAAGTTCCTGCCATGCGGTTGCGCACGTTAGTCGCGAGGCGCCTCTTATTCCACCACGCCTCATCCCTGTCATTCTCCTCCTGTCGCTCGCCCCGGTACTCGCACTCATGCCCACCTCTCGCCGACTGGAAGACATCACCTGGACCGACGTGCGCGACCTCCTCGCGCAGGGGACGCGCACCGTCATCGTCATGACGGCGTCGATGGAGCAGCACGGCCCGCACCTCCCGACGATGACCGACACCGCGATTGGCTACGCGGTCGGCGATCGCGTCGCCGAGTTGCTGGGCGATGCGCTGCTTGCGCCCGTGATACGCCCGGGCTGTTCGGATCATCATCTCGCATTTCCCGGCTCGCTCTCGATTCCCGAGCCGCTCTTCATCGAGACGGTGGCCCACTACGTCCGGTCGTTGGCGCCGCACGGCTTCACGCGCTTCGTCCTCCTCTCGGCGCACGGCGGCAACTTTTCGCCGTTGGAGAAGGCGGCGATGCAGCTGCGCGACGAGTACGCCGGCACCGGCGTGCAGATCGTTGCCTTCGCCGGTCGTCAGGCGCTGATGGACCTCATGGGGGTGATGCTGGAGGCGGCACGGCAGCATGGCGTGAACCAGGACGTCGATGCCGTGCACGCCGAGCTCACCGAGACGGCGATCATGCTCGCGCGCCACGGGGCGCTTGTGAAGCCGGAGCCGTGGGAGCCCGGGGCCATGGGACACATCGACACCACCGCGCTCTTTGTCGGCGGCTTCAAGGCCGTCAGCGCCAACGGGATCATCGGCGACCCCCGTGGCGCCACTGCCGCCATGGGCGAAACGGTCATCGAGGCCATCGCCCAGCACATCACCGCCTTCGTCCGCGCCCAATGACCGCTCACCCCTCCCTGCGCGTTAGGCGCGCACCCGTCGTCGCCCTCGCCCACATCCTCGCCTGCACGCTCGCCCTGGCGCCGTCCGCCGGTGCGCAGGCGCGTGATGCCGCCGGCGCCGTCCCACCGATCGCGCGCGAGCGCGCCGCCGACATCGTCCGCCGCGTGCAACGCATCGCCACGCCGGAGGGAATCGACACCCTCTTCCCCGTGCAGGTTGGGGACAACCAGCAGTGGATCTCCATCCGCGGGCTCAACCGCAAGAACCCCGTCCTCGTCTTCATCCACGGCGGACCGGCGTCGCCCACCATGCCCGAGGCGTGGGGGTTCCAGAAGCCATGGGAAGACTTCTTCACCGTCGTGCAGTGGGACCAGCGTGGCGCCGGATTGAGCTACGCCGGGATCGACACGGCGCGTGCCGCCAAGGCGTGGAGCGTCGATGACATCGTCTCCGACGCCGTCGTCGTGATCGACTCCGTGCGTCACCTGTTAGGCAAGCGCAAGGTCGTGGTGATGGGGCACAGCTGGGGGAGCATCGTCGGCGTCACCCTGGCCGCGCGCCGCCCGGACCTCCTGCACGCCTACGTTGGCGTGGGGCAGGTGATGGCGTGGAGCCAGGAGAAGGCACTCTACGATCGCGTGATGGAACTCTCGCAGGCGCACCACCTCGACAGCGCCATCGCCGACCTGCAGCGCATCGCACCGTATCCCCGCCCCGACGGAAGCAACGCCTTCCAGGGGGCGATGGTGCTGCGGCGGTGGGCAAATGGCTTCAACGGCGGGTGGTACGGGCAGCCCTCGCTCGACATCACCGAGGAGATGGCGCTGCTGTCGCCGTCGTACGACAACGCGGGGCTCCAGGTCGCGCGAAAGGCGCCGGCCTTCGCCTCGCCGCGTCTCTTCGGTGCGCTCCTCACCGTCGACCTGCGACAGTACAGGCGCTTCAAGGTTCCCGTCATCGTCCTGCAGGGGCGCTACGACCTCTACACGCCGTATGCCGTCGCCCGCGGATGGGTCCCCACGTTGCAGGCCCCCCTGCGAAAGTTCATCACCTTCGAGCGCAGCGCGCACTATCCCATGCTCGAGGAGCCGGGGCGATTCCTCATGACGCTCGTGCAGCAGGTGTTGCCGCTGACGGGGGAGGCGACATCGTTCCGGCTGGGGCCCGACGCGCCGCGCTGAGCGGCGCGTAGCAGCTGGTGTTCGTGTACTCCGCCAGATCGGCGGGAGTACCGTACAGGATGTAGCTATTGAAGTACGGCGCCGTCCCCGACACCCAGGCAATTGCACCCTTTCCCGCGAGGAAGCTGAAGCGGTAGCTCCCTCCCGTGGGGGCGACGACCGTCCAGTTGCCGGTTCCGTCCTGCTGTGCCACCCAGATGGGGGGCGCGAAAGGTTCCGGACACGGCGTCCAGTTGACGATGGTCGGGTTCGGGGTCGGGGTCGGCGGCGTGACCGACGTCGGGCCGGCGTCGGAGCCGCCGCAGGCGGCGAGCGCCAGCACGGCGCTGGCGACGACTAGGGCGCTCGGGCGCCGGAGAGCAGGTGCAAGCATTGGAGATCGCGCGGTCGAAGGGTCCTCTTTCGACGCACGACTGGAGTGGTGCGCAACCGTCGATGTCGCCCGTCAGGGGCAACTGCCTCACGCGCCACAACCGGACTGCAGGACGCAGCTTTCACTTGCGACTCCACAGCCGACCCTGCCTCGTCAGATCCAGCGTCGTACGGAGCGCCGATAACGCTCATACTCCGCGCCGAACGCGGCGCGGAGTATTGCTTCCTCGCGGGGAATCTGGGTTCGATCGATGAAGGCGACGAACACGAAGCTCGTCGCGACGGCGAGCATGTTGCCGAGCCAGGCAGCCTCCGCCGCAAGGAGACACCACGTCCCCAGATACATCGGGTTGCGGCTGACGCGATACACACCGTCAGCGACGAGCGCCCTCGGGGCGTGCGCCGTCAGCGGCAACCAGGTGGTCCCGCGCTTCGCGAGGCGGGCGCGCGCCGCCACCACCAGCCCGATCCCCGCCGCTCCGAGCAGCACGCTGGCGATGGTTCGGGCCGGCGCCGGCACGGCGACGTCGCCACCGAATCGCGGCACGATCCAGATCAGCCCCGCGGTCGCGAGCGCGACGATGTCGGGAGCGATGCGCATCGTCCGAGAACCGGGCGGGTCAGCGTGCCGCACGTACCGTTGGCAACTGATGCGCCGTGCTATGCGCGCATTCCGAGTTCGGGGGGCAGCACCCCCGGCGCCACCTCCGCGACTCCCTCACCCGCACGGAACCAGTAGGCGCGCCGCGGACCCGCCAGCTGCACCTCGCTCCCGCGCCCCCGCACCCAATCCCCCTCCGGGACTCCCAGCACCTGCACCACTGGGTTGGCGACCAGGAACTCGGCCAGGCGCTGCTCGCGCGTCTCCCCCTGGTGCCCGGTCGGGAGCTCGTTCGTGAAGTGCGGGTTGATCTGGAAGTCGAGGAAGCCCAGTGCGTCGAAGCCACCGGGATCGACGATCGGCATGTCGTTCGTCGTGCGGATGGTGGGGCAAGCCAGGTTCGATCCCGCGCTCCAGCCGATGTAGGGCGCCCCGGCGCGCACGTGTCGCTGCATGCGCTCCAGCAAGCCCGCGTCGCGGCACTGCTTGAGCAGGTGGAAGGTGTTCCCCCCACCGACCATCACCACCTCGCACTCCTCCAGCACTGCCCCCTCGTGCGCGGAGCGGATGTCGAGTCCCAGCGGTGCGAGTGCGGTGCGCACGTTCTGCGCGTAGTCGTCCCACGACACCGTCACGCCGGCAAACGGGACGAAGAAGACGCGCCTGCGCTCACCGATGATCTCGGCGATCGCGTCGAGCGCGTGCGCGAGATAGGGAGACCCGGTGTTGCGCGAGTTGCTCAGCAGCAGGAGTTCCATCAGTTCCCCCACGAAGAGACGAGTTCCCCGGTCACCCGGGCCACGATCGCGTTCGAGAGCAGTACGGGCAATCCCGCCGCCTCCGCCGCCACCTGTCGATGGAACTCGGTGTAGCCGATGCAGTCGAGGATGATTGCTGCCGCGCCGCGGTCGCGCAGCGTGACCGCCCCCGCGCGCAGCGCGGATACGTCGTGCGCGTACGGCGACGCCGCGGCGAACGCAGGCGGTTGCGGCAGCGCCCCCCACTTTCCTTCTTCCGACGCGACCTGGGCTGCGTCCGGGACCATCACGCCTAACGCTTGCGCCCCCAGCATCGCGTTGAGCAAGGGCGGGATCACCCGGTCCGGCTCGACCAGCCACGCCGCGCGCGAAGTGAGCCCGTGAAAGACCCCCGTGCAGAGCACGACGATCACCCCGCACCCCTGCGCCTCGAGCGTCTCCACCAAGGCATGGACCGCCCGCCCGACCCGTGCGCCGTCGAGCCGCACGCTCGTCCCGTCGAGCAGTCGCGTCACAAGAAGCCGGTCGCCAGCGCGGTGCCCGAATCGCGCCGCGATCTCGTCAGGCGCCAATCCATCGAGCACCCCGGCATGCACGCACTGGGTTCCCGGTGGCAGGTGCGCCTCGAGGATCGGCGTGACGTCCGGGCGCGGCGCCTGGCCGATCGTGATCGTCCCGACGAGCGGACGCGGCATCGTCAGGCGCCGCGCGGTGCGTGCCCCTGCAAACGGCGCATGTCGCCGTAGAGCGACACCAGTCGGGCGAACTCCGCGGCGTCGTGCAGCTGGCACGCGCCGCTCCCGAACTCCTTCGCCACCTCGATGGCAAAGCGCACCGCCTCGGCGATGTCCACCTCGTGGCTCGCCCCCGTCCCGCATCCCGGCACCACCGATTCGGCGCCGATCGCGATCCCGACCACGGGCGCCGAGGTCGCCGTCGCCGGCTGCACGATGCTGTTGATGTGGTCCACCCCGTTCCCGTACGGCGTGATGTCCTGCATCGTGATCGGGAAGGTCACCGGGGCGCGCCCGGTCGTCATCTCCATCACGCGCAGCAGGTCGGGCGACACGCGCAGGATCCACCCTTCCTTCACGGTCGGCGAGATGGCGATCCCGCGATGGTTGAGGACGCGGTTCCCCTTGGTGGTGTCGATCGAGAGCACCGCGTCCATCTCCGGCGTCACCTCCCGCGCATTCATGATCTCGATCGACACCGGCGAGTCCATGAAGTCGACGGGGTGGTGCGGCTTGGTCGGGGCGTTGGGGCAGATGTGCGTGCAGACGATCACGTCACCAGGCAGCACGTCCCCCGCGCGGCGCATCGCCGCCAGCTTGCGCGCGATCGCCACCGCGGCCACCGCGCCATCGGCATCGGACACCAGGCCAATGCGCTGCGGGCGCGCCCCCACGCCGCCCAATCGCCCCACGATGCCCAGCGTTGGCGCCCTGCCGCCTGAGCTTCTCCCCTGCGCCCCACGAAGGTCGATACGCACGAAGTCGGTCGACCCCTTCTCCCCGTGCACCGTCTCCGTCGAGACGGTGATGCCGTCTCCAGCGCCCACCAGGTCGATCACGGTGCCGGCGCTGGCCGAGGGCGAGTCGAGCGCTTCGAAGACGGCGAGGGTATGGGCGAGGCTCATCGCGTGCGGAGTCGTGGATTGGGCGGGTGCATAACGAGTGCGTCGAGTCGGCGCCGTGGCGGAACGGCGAGGCGATCAGTGCCCCCTCGGCGCCCCCGACGGCTGGCGCACCATCGCGTCGCCGAAGGCGAACAGCGCGTCGCCGGCGATGAAACCTGCCGCCATCGCCTCCAGCGCGCGAGGGTCGGTCGTGGGGCGCAGCCGAGGCATCGCGAGGCGAACCGCGAGCCCGGCCAGCACCGCCCACCCTGCCGCGGGATTGGCGATGAGCAGCCCCGTCGCCAGCAGGACGCCGAGCTGTCGCGCCGACCCTCCCGCCAGTTGCAACACCGCCCCGGGGATCGCCCACAGCAGCAGCGCCCGCGCCACGCCCGGCTCCACCCCCGACTGGATCGTCGCCACGTAGACCCGCGCCACCGGCGGCACCAGGTCGCGCGCGAAGTAGCCGCGCCACGCCAGCAGGACCACCACTCCCGCCGTGAGGAATGCGGCAATGGCCGCGATGAACTGCTCCCGCCGCCCTGCGCGCTCGAACGCCGCGTCGCGCCCCTCGTCGCGCAGGAGGAAGCCGGCCTTGAGGTCGTAACCCATGTCGGCGAAGGCGGGCCCGGTGCTCACCGAGAAGCCGGCGAGCAGCGCGAGCGGGACCTGCGGGAAGCCGAGCAGCATCCCCACGAGCAGCGTGATCAGCGCGACCGCAAACGCCGGGAACCACCCCGAGTGCATCGCCGCCAACCCCACCAGGATCTCGTGCACCAGCGCCGCCAGAGCCGCGTACAGGACGAATCCCGCCAGCCGCAATGGCCCCAGCTCCGCCGACACCCCTCCGGCCAGCGCGATGACTGCCGCAATCGCCACGAATCCCACGAAGCCGAGCCCCATCGTGCGCCCCACGCCGCCGCCGGGCGCGACCGCTGCGCGGTCGACAGCCGCGTTAGGTGCGCCGCTGCTCCGGCCGCGCATCGACGCCACCACCTGCCCCAACGCCACCACGCCGGAACCGATCATCATCCCGTGCGGGATGCGCAGTGCCAGCAGGTCCACCCCCGCCACGCGCGTTCCGTATCCGCTGGCCAGCAGGCCGCATCCAAACATCGCCAGCGCCCACGGGTTCCCGATGAACGCCGTCCCGAACGCCGCCATCGGGACGCGCAGCCACGACCCCAGCATCCCCAGCGCCACGCTCCCGCCTAACAACGCGCCGCGTCTCCCCCCTTCATCGCCGGCGCGGATCGCCTCCGCTGCCGCGCGCCCCGGCGGCCACGCCCCACTCGCCGGAAAGGCCGGCGTGTCGAACATCCGGTAGAGCAGCGTCGCGTCGAGCAGCATCGCCAGCGCCACGCCGGCAAACATCGGCATCACGAGTTCCGGACGCCCCAACACCCACGGCACACCCATCGGCAGCAGGAGCGAGTTTGCCGCGCCAAACGTCGCCGCCGAGATCGCGCTCTGCGCCAGGTTCTGCGCGTGCACCGAGCGAAAGACGCGCAGCGGCGCCAGCGGGAGCCGCCCGATCACCATCGCCAGCAGCGCCCCGATCAGCGACGTGTTCGGCGTGACGCCGAGCGTCGTGAGCAGCTGCATCCCCACCACCGCACCGAGCACGCTGATGAGGAGGATGGGAATGAGGACCGCCGGGGCGAGCGCGCGCGGGTGGTTCACGCGCGAGGGGTGCGAGCGGCGAGCGGAGCGACGGGCGGCAAGCGGAGCGGGGTCGAAGTCGCGCGGAATCTCTCACCCGTCGCGCGTCGGCACAAACCGCTCGCTCAACGCGGGGCGGCGTCACTCCGCACAGTGCGGCTCCCGCTCCCGCCGATTCGCCTGCCGCACCGACGCCGCCTCGCGCTGCGTCCAGTACGCGGGCAGCGGCCCATCCTCCGGCCGCCCTGCCCTGAAGACGAAGCGGATGTTGAACCGACCGTCGCCCGTGACCAGGTCCCAGCGCCCTTTCTGCTCCGTGTGGTCGAACTGGAGCCGCGCGTTGAGGTAGAAGTTCTCGTTGGGGAGCACCGCCTTGACCCGCCCCTCGAGCGACCCGTCGCGCTGCGGCCACAACGCCGCGTGATTCACGCAGAAGCTCGTGCCGTGCAGGCGTATCGTGACGAGCACGCGGGTATCGGCGCGCGTCAACCCGATCACGATCTCTCCTTCGGTGGGGAGGAGCTCTGGAATCGGCTGGTCGAACCTGAGTTCTTCGCGGATCAGCAGACAGCATCGCGCGGTCGCCACCATCCGCGGCTGCCGCTCGATCATCCGAGCGGTCGTGCCGCGATACGTGATCTCGGCGCTCTCCAGCACCGCCCCGTTCCAGTCGGCAACTTCCTTGAAGGGCGGGTGCTGCTGCGCACAGGCGACGGCAGGAACGCCGGACAACAGGAGGAGTACGAGGGCTACTACGCGCATCGGATCCTCGAAGGACAGCCTCTGGGGAACGGTATGGCGATGCCGGTGACGCAACCGGCATCGCCGTCGAGGGACGATGTCGCGACTACACCCGCGCCGCACCACGGTTCCCCCGCGGGCGAGTGTTGCCGCCGCGCCCGGCAACGCCCCGCGGCGCGCCGCGCCTAACGCTCCCGCACGAACCGCAGGTGACGCACCCGCCCCGATTCCACCAGGTAGCCGGAAACGCGCCCCTTGGCGTCGCGCTGTACGTCGAACACCGCCCCGCCGCGCACGAATCCGTCCTTGTACGTCGGCTCCATCACGCCGAGGCGGCGGTTGTTGGCATACGCCACCAGCTCTCCCTTCTCCACCCGCCACGACTGCGTCGTCTCGATCTCGTCGTTGCGATACTCGCCGGCGTACTCGGCCAGCGCCGCGGCCGTGAGCGCGACCGTGTCCGCGCGCGTCCACGTCACCGCCTCGGCCGCCGTGCGCGTCACCATCCGCGACGGTGCGCCCCCCACGCCCTCGAACCGCAATTCCGTCGCGTTCCCGGCGCGATAGCGCCCGCCACCTAACGCGACGACGCGCGAGCGCTCGCCGTCGAGTGAGAAGAGCGTGTCGCCCGACAGCCGCAAGCGTCGCACCTCGCCGCGCTCCACATTGCGCCACACCCCGGTCAGCGCGCGCAGCTCCGACACGGGCGCCTCCACGCGTGGCGCTGCCGCCAGGGCGACCCCCCACTCGGTCGCGCTGTCGGGCTGCATGCGGTCCCCCAGGTAGATCCCCGCCACCTTGCGTGCCAGCGAATCCGGTCCCGACGTCGACAGGTTGCAGAACGTCGCGATCGCCATGCGCTGATCTGGAAAACGGAGGAAGTGTCCGCGGTACCCGGCCCAGCTTCCGCCGTGCGACACGACGCGCAGCCCGCGCATGGTTCCCACGTTGAGCCCCACGGCGTAGGCCTGCGACGCCCCGGAGGTGGCCGGCGTCCCGTCGTTGAGCGTCGTCGCCGTCGTCATCGTCGCGATGATCTCGCGGCTCCCCACCGTGGCGGCGTCGTAGTTGGCGAGCCAGCGCCCGAAGTCCTCCACCGTCGTGTGCACCGCCCCCGCTCCCATGATCGCCCCGTCGTACGGCGAGCGCGCCACGCGAAAGCCGCCGGTCGCGCGAGGCGAGTACGCCGTCGCCAGGTTGGGGATGATCAGCGACGCGTCCGACAGGTAGCGCGTGTCCAGCATGCCTAACGGCTTGAAGATCCGCTCGTCGGCGAACTGGGCCAGCGTCTTCCCCGTCAGCCGGTAGACGATCTGAGCCGCGAGGATCCACCCCGAGTTGGTGTACAGGTAGCGCGCCCCCGGCTCGTAGTTGGGCTCGGCCGAGCGTGTGATCACGCGCAGCGCGTCGATCGTGTCGCCGGCGAAGGTGCGCCCCGTCTGGCTCCACATCACGTAGAGGTCGCGCAGCCCGCTCGTCTGCGACAGCGCGCGACGCAGCGTCAGCCGGTCGGCATAGGCGGGCATCTCCGGGATGTACTTCCTGATCGGGTCGTCGAGCGAGAGCTTCCCCTCCTGCTGCAGCATGAGGACCGCCATCGCCGTGAACTGCTTCGAGATCGACCCCACGTCGAGCACGGAGCGCGGCGAGAGCGCCACGCCGAGTTCGAGGCTCGCCATCCCGTAGCCGCGGGCATAGAGCACCTTCCCGTCCTGGTATACCCCCAGCGCGCATCCCGGCGAGTCGGTGCGGTCGAAGCGCTGGAAGACCGAGTCAGCGCGCAACGCACGAGCGTCACGCGCACCGATCACGTGCTGGGCGCGCGCGAGGCTCGGCGCGGTGACGGCCGACAGCTGCAACATCGCAACGAGGGTCGCACGCACGATGCGTCGCGCGCCGGTGCGGGAGGGCAAGGGAGAGTGGCGTCGCATGGGGGCTCCGGGGGGAGTGATGCCGTAGTGCACGTGCGGAGGCACGTGCGGAGGCACGCGCGGGGAAGATGCCCCCGAAACCCCGCGTGCGTCAGCGCTGCTTCGACCGTTCGCGCGGCGCGAGCGTCGCCGCGGCCCCCTCACCCTGCGGGAGGCCGAGCCGTTCCCCTGAGTCTCCGAGGCTCTCGATGGACGCATCGGCTGCATCCACACCGTCACCGCCCCCCGTCACCCGCTGCGCCAGCTTGAGCGAGGCCCCGGCCGCAATGGCGCCGAACACCGACAGCAGCACTCCGTCGTCCAGCACGTCACCCCATGGGACCATCCCGTCGCCCGAGATGACGTTCATCGTCTGCATGAAGAGCGGGACGAAGATGCCGGTCGCCACACCAGCGGTGAGGGCGAAGCGCTTCCAATTGATGTCGGCCAGGCGCCGCCCCTGGTAGGCGAAGCGAATCACCGCGGCGAACGCCCCGCCGGAGATTGCGCCAAACAGCCCGAGCTTGAGCGTGATCTCGAGGCCCAACAGCCAGGGCATTGGGGCATAGATGAACCCGGACACCTTCAACGCCGTGAAGACGGAGGCGCCGAGCGCTGCGAATCCGCCCCCCCATACGAGGGCGTTCCCGATGGCGCCGCGAAGGCGCCGCTTCCACGTGCTCGATTGACCATCCATGAGGCCCCGCGTCGCGTCTGCTTTGCAGCGCAAAGTAGACGCGTCCCCGGACCGCCACAAGCGCGCGGAAGATTAGAAGAACTCGTCCAGGCAGAGGTAGAACTCGAGGCGTTGCGGGTCCGGCGAGCTGATGCCGTACGCTTGAAGGAACGCCCGCTGAACCTCCGCGCCGAACGCTCCCAGGTCGCGCCAGCAGATCGCCACGTCCTGGTAGGGATCGCCTGCCCCGAGGCGCTCCACGTCCAGGCACCCCGTCACGCGCCCCGCATCGAGGAAGACGTTGTCCAGCGAGTAGTCACCGTGCGTGACGACGCGTGTCGCCTGCGCGGGACGAAGCGCGACCATCGTCTCCCACACCTGCATCGCGCTCCACCCGGTGCGCGCCTCGTCAAAGTCCGATGCATCAACCACGCCGGCGTCGAGGCGTCGCCGCGCCTCCGACAGCCGCAATTCCTCACCGGCGTGGAAGGGACAGTCGGCCAGCGGGATCGCGTGCAGTGCGCGCAGGAACGTGGCGACGGCACTCGCGATCGCGAGTCGTTCCCCCGGGTGCTCCTCGAGCAGTGCGTACGCGCTTCGCCCAGGTAGCGTCGTCGTCACGAGCCACGCCGCGTCCGCGCTGCGCTCGAAGTGGACGAGTCGCGGCACCGCGATGCGCCCGGCGAGCCAGTCGAGCCTCGTGGCCTCGCGGCTGATCGCCTCTGCCACGTCGTGGCGTCCGTGCTTGAGATGGCACGACACCAATCCGTCCCCTTCGAGCCGGTAGACCGCTCCGCCGGACTCGCCGTCCGTGATCGGCGTGGCGGCATAGCCGGCGATGACGGCGCGTGTCGAGGGGGGGAAGGTCGAGTGATCGAGCATCGCGGCAGGAATGAAAGGCGGAGCGCCAGGCGCGGGAGAGTGAGGCGCGTCGGCGCATCGCGCGCCTCCGGGCCTAGCGCCCCGGGCTCTCCTCGAAGAAACAGGCGCCGACCCAGGTCGGTTCCTCCGGCATCCACCCGCCGAGTATCCAGTCCGCGCCTAACGCCTCGCGCACGTCGAGCGTATCACCTCCGCTCCATCGCGTGCTGGTCTTCGCCCCGCGCGCCGTCGCCGCCGGCAGGTCTGCCGCACGCAATCGCACGGCATACTGCGTCCCGATCGCCACAGCGAGCACGAGGCCGCTCACCGGGTGCACCAGCGCTGGCGTGCCATGCACCATCGCTCGGCAGTCCTCCGGGAGCGCGGTCGACAGCCCCTTCCAGACACGCTCGACGATGTCGGGATGGCTTCCGCTCCCAAGGTACGGGGTGCGGGTTGCTTCCGGTCGTTGGAGCACAGCGCTGCCGGGGGCGCGCGCCGCCAGGTAGTCCAGCACCCCGCGGTTGCGTGGGTCGTCCGTCAGCGCTGGGGCGTCGGTATCCATGCGAGACAGTCTAGAGCACCCCGGGCACCAGGCGCCATCGCGTCCGCTCCGCGTAGGCGCGATAGCCCGTCAGCCGCTCCATCAGGAATCGGTCCTCCTTCCACGTACGCACGACGAGGAGCGCCGCCGTGCAGAGCGCCGGGCCTAGTGACCAATAGGCGCCCAGCACGAAGGGAAAGGCAAGGATCGAGAGCAGCATCCCCGTGTACCCCGGATGACGCACGCGGCGATACACGCCTCGGTCGCACACCTCGTGTCCGCGATCCTCCTGCAGGCGAACGGTGCTGGAGAAGAAGGCGTTCTCTCGCCTGGCGATGGCAAAGAGGAGCTGCCCCGAGAGCATCACCGTCGCGCCGACGACCGGGACCCACCAGGCGACGGGTCCCGACCATCCGAAGCGCCCCGCGTCGAGACCGGCGACGACGTACATCACCACGGTGCTGCCGAAGATCGCGCCGAGCAGTCGTCGGTCCCACGCCTCGCCCTCTCGCGCACGCGCGGCCCGGTCGACGGTGAGGCCTGCGTTGCCGCGGGCCAGCGCGTGGGTCAGCGCTGTTCCGACGACGGCGAGTGCGACGTATCGCCACCCGTTCCAAAAGTCCCAGCGCCCCGCCGCGACGAAGATCGGAAGGGCGAGGACCATCACGCCAACGAAGGAGCGAGCGATGACGCCTGAACGGGACATGGACGGCGAGACGATGCGGCGCGCGTCACG
The DNA here is from genome assembly GCA_046327755.1 of Gemmatimonadaceae bacterium. Lineage (GTDB taxonomy): Bacteria > Gemmatimonadota > Gemmatimonadetes > Gemmatimonadales > Gemmatimonadaceae > SCN-70-22. Next base: position 10,731 of record JAXLXW010000016.1, on the reverse strand, counting down.
GAGCCGGGTCGGTCGCCACCTCGAGCCCTCGCGCGACTCCCGCCAACATACCGAAGCCTAACCATGGACCGGCCCCGTAGCCAATGAGCGGGGCAGGGGTGAGCCCGGCGACGGAGCAGGCGAAGAGCGCTGCGTAGTAGGTCGCGACCGCGACGTGCCACGACTCGTTGCGGCCGGCGGAGCGCGCCACTCCAACGACGAAGGCGGCCGCCGCCAGGATCACCGCGAGCCCCGCGACGATCGACCGACCGAGCGCGAGGGCGAAGACCCCCTCCACGTGCGGTACCGGTTGGAGCGGATCCGGACGCGTGAAGCTCCACGCCGCGAGGAGTGCCACCGCGCCGAGGGCGAGGAGGCGCCCTGGAGTCCAGCGCCTCCGTTGCGTCAGGTGTACGCCGCACGCCGCCAGCAACGCCACGACTTGCGACGCGTCCGGCTGGAGCGCGAGCAGCGCGGCGGCCACCGGAATCGCGACGAGCGCCCCCCGCTCGCTGCGCGGCGTGTCACGAAGCAGCACGGCGAACGACGCGATCGCCGAGGGGAGCACGGCCGGGGCGACGTAGAGGAGCATCCCGCCCAGTGAGATCCATCGCGCCGGGCCGTCGGCTGTGCGAAGGAACGGGAGGGCGAGCGCGCCCACCGACACCATGAGGAGGCCATTCGCCCACGCGCCCCCGCGCCATGCGCGGGCAAGTGTCCGGAGGCCCAGCGCCAGCGCACCGGCGAGCGCAATCGCCGCCAGCTGCACAGTCCATGTGGCGTACCCCACGCCACCGATCGCGAGCACCAGCATGCTCGCCGCACCCGGCGGCGCGGCGAGCAGGAGCCAACGCGCGTGGGAGGATCGGGAAGCAGGGATCACCGCTTGGGAGTGGCCTTCGCCTTGACCTTCGCCTTCCCGAGCGTCTTCGCCGCCGCCTTCGCGGTGGCCCCGGCTTTTCTCCCTCGCGTCCCTGCCGACTCGTTATGCGCCGCCGCCGCCTTCACCAGCGCCTTGAACGCCTTCGCGTCCACACGCTCTCCCTCCCGAATGTCGATCGCCCGGCGCGCGTTCCCGTCGAGGCTCGAGTTGAACAGCTTCGCCGGATCCGGGAGCGACGCCCCCTTGGCAAACGTCAACTTCACCACCGCCTTGTAGCTCTCACCGGTACAGATGATCCCATGGTGCTCGAAGATCGGCGTCCCCATCCACTTCCATGTCTCTTCCACATCGGGAACTGCGTCATGGATGAGGGTGCGCATGCGTTGCAGCGTCTCCCCGCGCCAGTCGCCCAGCTCCGCGATGCGCTGGTCGATGCGCGCCGACGCCGAGAGCTCGGTGGGCGACGTCCCCTTCGGCATCACGCCCTCCCCGCCGCGCCCGAGACGTGCGAGACGCGCCGACGGCGCAGGAGAAAGGGGCGCACGAAGAGATAGAGCCCGCTCAGCAGGAGGATGATCAGCGGGATGAGCGCCAGCAGCCCGATGATGGTGGACTGCTGCTTCCCCCAGAGCGCCACGAGGTTGGCGATGACTCCCCCCGTGAACGCCAACGACACCCAGCGATGCGATTCGCGAATGGTCCGGTCCCAGCTCATGCGATCCTCCCGAGAAGTTCTACCAGTCGTCCCGTCATCATCTTCCAGCCGTAGCGCGCTCCGCCCGAGTTGCGCCTCTGGTCGGGCCTAAAGCCTGAGTGAAGGAGCGAGAGGCGCGTGCCCGTGCTGGTGGGGGCGAGGGTGAAGTCCACTTCCGTGTCCAGGTCGCCCACCACCCACGCATAACGCAGCCGGCGCGGCTCGTCGATCTCCAACAGGCGACAGTTCACCGTCCCATCCCACCCGGGCTGCGGGGGTGCCTGGAAGGTGAAGGTGGCCCCGGGCTCCAGCGACAGCTGCACGATCGGGAGCAGCCACTCCGTCAGCAGCACCGGATCGGTGAGTGCGCGCCAGACCTTCGCCGGAGGATGCCCGAGCTCGAACTGCATCGCGATCGACTCGGTCTCGGCGTCCATGGCCTCGTCGTGTGCTGTCATCGGTCCATCTTCTCCAGGAGGCGTTCCAGTCGATCCACGTGCTCCGTCCAGAAGGCGCGGGAGTGCGCGATCCAGTCGACGAGCGGCTTGAGCCCGCGCGGCTCCACGCGGTAGTACACGCACCGCCCCTCGCGCCGGGCGTTCACCAGCCCCGCCTCCTTGAGCGTCGCGAGATGCTGCGACACCGCCGGCTGCGAGATGTCGAAACGCGTCGTCAGTTCCTTCACTGCCGCCTCGCCTCGCGTCAGTGACTCGAAGATCGCCCGGCGGCTGGGATCGGCGAGCGCGTAGAAGACCCTGTCCTTGGCGTCGGGAGCAATGCGCATGGGTAATACATAAGTATTGACTTATGGAATGTCAATCGGTGGCGACCGGCCGATGCGCCGTGGGGTGGCACCCCTCGCGAACTCTCACGCGCGCCACCGGTCCTGCACGAGTTGCGCGGCGTGCCAAGCGCGCGCGGCCTGTCAGGTGCAGCTGATTGGTGGTACTATCCGGAACCGACCCTCATCGTCGACAGCCGCCGACGTCCCTCAGGCTCCTCCCACCTTGGGACGATGAGATCGATCTAACTTTCGAGGGCGCATGAAGTCCTGCGCACCCGCGTGCTTCACGTCTGCGGTGTCGATTCGTTTGCCGCGTTGGCTACAGCTCGTCTTCGTGCTCGCCGCGACGAGCGGCGCCTTCCGCGTGCCGTCGCCGTTGCGCGCGCAGCCAGCCGGCGCCCGCGACTCACTCACCGTCGCGAAGGCCCTCGCCGGCGCCAAGGGTGCCGAGCGCATTCCACTGCTGGTCGAGCTGGCCGGCCTCACCCGGGATGATCCCAAGCGCGCGCTGCAGCTTGCCGACGAGGCGCTCGCCCTCCTGTCGCGGGACCCTTCGCCGCGAAGCGAAGTGCGCGCACGACTTGCGCGCGCATTCGCACTGCAGCTGCAAGGCGACTATCCTCCGGCGCTGGCCGAGGCGGAGCGCGCGCAGCGCCTGACGTCCGGCTGGATCGCCGACGGAACGGACGCACCCGCGTCGGACGGCGAGCTTGTGGCGGACGCGCTCTATCACGTCGGGCTGGTGCAGTGGCGAATGGCGAGCTATCCGGCCGCGATCGCAAGTGCCGAGCGGGCGCGCCTCCTGCTCGAACCCCTCGGCAACTCCGCGACGCTCGCCAAGACGCTGTCGCTCGTCGGCGCCATTCACGCGGCCCAGTCACGCAACGGCGAGGCGATGCAGGCGTATCTCGCATCGCTGCGGGTCAGCGAGGCACTGGGCGACGAGATCGCGATGGGACGGGTGCACAACAACATCGGGCTCGTGCTCCTCGACCTCGGCCGCAAGACGGAGGCGTACGACGCGCTGATGCGAGCGCTCGCCATCCACGAGCGCCGTGGGACGCGCCAGTTCCTCGTCAATACACTCAACAACGTGGGGTTTGCGCTGATCGAGATGGAGCGCCCGCGCGACGCGCTGCCCTACCTGCAGCGCGCGCTGGCGATCGACCTGGCCTCCGGCAACCGATATGGCGAAGCCAAGGAGTACAGCAACATCGGCGGCGTCTATGAGATGCTGAACGACCTCAAGCTCGCACTCAGCTACCAGCAGCGGGCGCTCGCCATACGGGAGGCCATCGACGACAAGGATGGAATCGTGCGCACACGGGGGGCCCTCGCGGAGCTGCGCATGCGGATGGGCGATCCCCGCGCGGCGATCCCGCTGCTCGAGGGCGCCGTGGCGCTGGCCGGGCAGATCAACGATCGCCGCGACGAGGCGGAGCAGCTGGAGGCGCTCTCGCGGGCGCGCGCCGCGGTGGGTGACACCGCTGGTGCGTTTCGCGAGTTCCAGCGCTATCACGCCCTCATCTCGACGCTCAACGACAGCACGCTCCACCGGCAGATCGCCGAACTCGAGGCGCGGTACCAGTCGCTGGCTCGACAGCGGGAGCTCGCGCAGGTCTCGGCGCTCGCCGAGTCGCGACGGTCGAAGCTGCAAGGGCTCATAGTCGGGAGCGCGCTGCTCGCGGCATGCCTCACCCTGCTTGCAGTCCTGTACGTGTGGCGCGGTCGCGCGCAGGCTGCGTTGCGCGAGTCGGAGCACCGGTATCGCGCCCTCTTCCAGGCCTCCGCCCTCCCCACCTTTCTGCTCGAGGTGGCGGCGCAACGCCTCGTCGACTGCAATGCGCCGGCACGCGCGATCGTTGCAGACGCCCTGCGAGGAGACATGGCCGTTCGTGACCTCGAACCGCAGTGGGTGCGGCGCGCCCTCACCCGGTCACTCGAGACGGCGGATGGAGACGGGGCGACCGTGGACGACGTGTGGACCGGCGCCGGTGGGGAGACACGATGGACCGAAGTCCGCGGAAGCCGGGTGTCGTTAGGTGGACGCGATTGCCTCCTCGTGACCGTGCGCGACGCGACCGAGGAACGACGGCGCGACGAGGCGCGTCAGCGCGAGGAGAAGTTGCAGTCGCTTGGCGTGCTCGCTGGTGGGATCGCCCACGATTTCAACAACGCGCTCACGGCGATCATGGGGCACATCACGCTCGCGCGGCAGGCCGACGACACGGAGCGTGACGAGATGCTCGGCGGCGCCGAAGCGGCGGCGCGCGGGGCCGCGCGCCTGACGGCGCAGCTGCTCGCGTTCGCCAAGGGAGGCAAGCCCGTTCGACGCAGCGCCGACCTCGCGCGACTCGTGCGCGACGCCGCCTCCCTCGCGGGGGCGGGATCGCACATGCGCATCGAGTTCGACCTCCCCGACGACCTCTGGCCCTCACGCGTCGACAGCGGACAGTTCAGCCAGGTCGTCAGCAACATCGTGATCAACGCCCAGCAGGCGACGGGAGAGGGCGGGCGACTCCTCGTGAGGGCGACGAACGTGACGGGCGACCTTCCGGTCGCCCTCGGGCTCTCCACGTCTCTGGAGGCGGCGGGGCGCGAAGGCGCGACGCGATACGTGCGCATCGACTTCGAGGACAACGGCACCGGCATCCCCGAGGCCATTCGATCTCGCGTCTTCGATCCGTACTTCACGACGAAGAGCGCGGGGAGCGGGCTTGGACTCGCCACCGCCTTCGCGATCTGCCGCAATCACGGCGGGACGCTCACCTTCGAGACACGCGACGGGGTCGGCACCACCTTCAGCGCGTACTTCCCCGCCACGACCGAGGCGCCCGCGCCGCCAGCGCCGCGATCAGCCGAATCGCCAGACGGAAGCGGCCGCATCCTGGTACTCGACGACGAGCCACTCGTGCGCAAGATCCTGACGCGCATGCTCTCGCAGTGGGGTTTCGACGTGGAAGACGTGGCCGATGGACAGGTGGCGGTCGAGCGGTACCTCGAGCGCCAGCGCGAGGGGCGCCCGTTCGACCTGCTCATCATGGACCTCACGATCCCCGGTGGGATGGGGGGGCGACAGGCGATCACGGAGATCCTCCGCCACGATCCCCGGGCCCGTGCGATCGTCGCGAGCGGTTATTCCGATGACCCCACGATGGCGAACTATCGAGAGGCGGGATTCCTCGCAGCGCTGGCCAAGCCGTTTCAGCGAGAGGAACTCGCGGAGGTCGTGAACACGGTCCTTGGGAGCGGGCGGATGACACAGGCGCGCTAACGGCACCGCGTCGACGCATGGAGGCGGAGGCTGGAATGTCCTGCCTCGGGGCTCCGCTCCGCACCCGACGTCGCCAGATTCACGAGACATCACCGGCCGCAAGCCGCTCGTCGACCTCTGCTCCGATCGTCGTGCTCACTCGACTTCGCTTCCTTCCCGCGGTCGCCACCGTGGCACTGCTCGCCGCCACGACGCTCACCGCCCAGCCATCCGTCCCGCGTCGCCCCGGCAACCTCGCCCTGACCCCGCCCATGGGGTGGAACAGCTGGAACCGCTTCGGCTGCAACGTGAGCGACCGGCTCATTCGCGAGACCGCGGATGCCATCGCGGCCAACGGGATGCGCGACGCCGGCTACCAGTACGTCACCATCGACGACTGCTGGCAGGTGGCGCGCAGCGCCACGGGAACGATCGTCGTCGATTCCGTGCGCTTTCCCGCCGGGATGAAGGCGCTCGCCGATTACGTGCACGGCAAGGGGCTCAAGTTCGGCATCTACACCGACGCCGGCCGCAAGACGTGCGAAGGACGCCCTGGTTCCTACGGCTACGAAGCGATCGACGCCAGGACCTACGCCGCATGGGGCGTCGACTACGTCAAGGTCGACTGGTGCAACAGCGAGGGGCTCGACGCTCCCACGCAGTATCGCATCGTGCGCGACGCGTTTGCAGCTGCCGGCCGCCCGATGGTGCTCAGCATCTGCGAGTGGGGGCTCAATCGCCCGTGGGAGTGGGCCCCCGGCGTCGGCAACCTCTGGCGCACCACCGGCGACATCCAGGATCGCTGGAGCAGCATCCTCACCCTCGTCGACCTCAACGTGCAGTATTCGCACGTCGCCGGCCCTGGCGGCTGGAACGACCCCGACATGCTCGAGGTGGGGAATGGCGGCATGACGCCCAACGAGTACCGTGCCCACTTCTCGCTCTGGGCGATGATGGCCGCGCCCCTCAACGCCGGCAACGACGTGCGCGCGATGATGGACTCGACCGACGCCGCGACACTCGTGCGCGAGATCCTCCTCAACAAGGACGTCATCGCCGTCGACCAGGACTCACTCGGCCGCCAGGCGACGATCGTGCAGGCGTCGCCGAGTGAGACGCAGGTCTGGTCCAAGCCACTGGCCGATGGGTCGCGCGCCGTCCTCCTCTTCAACCGCGCCTCCGTCGCCACGACGATCACCGCCGACTGGGGACGCGTCGGACTCGGCGCCACGCGCGGTCGCGTGCGCGACCTCTGGGCGCACAGCGACCTGGGCGTGATCGAGACCCGTTATGCGGCGACGGTGCCGTCGCACGGGGTGGTGATGCTGCGGGTCTGGCCGGTGAAGTAGCGCAGCCCCGCCAGGCGCCTCACTCAGGGACAGTTCCCGGTCGCTACCTGCGCACCGGTGGTCAGCAGCGCCACACCGTTGGGGTTGAAGACGTCATTCCCCGACAGCGGGACATGATCCCAGAAGTTGTTGGCCGCCTCGATCGTGAACGAGTTCCCCAGGTTGGTCCAGAGGTCGTTGACGGCGTTGCACGAGATCACGTTGCCACCCGCGCTTCCGAGGGCGCCGCCTCCAAGGTCACCGCCCCGGCTGTCGTACTCGATGCCGTAGCTGTTGTTGGTGATCACGTTGTTCTCCACCTTCGAACCGACGCCCCCGCCGATGAAGCCGATCCCGACGCCGGCGTTGCTGCGGATGCGGTTCCCGGCGATGAGCTGGTTCACCGAGCCGTTGCAGAGGTAGATCGCGTTGTTGGGGTTGTTCACCAGGCTGTTGTTGCGTACGACGACGCCGTCATTCCGCAGCAGGAGGGTGAACTGGGCGAAGGCGTTGACGCCGTTGGTCAGCTCGAACCCGGCGATGATGGCGTTGGCGCCGGCGTAAATGGTCGTCCCGTACGCGCCGCAGGCACCGGCGAGCGCGATGTATGCGCCTCCGATGATCTTGGTCGCCGTGCTCCCCTGTCCCTTGTTGGCTTCGTCCCCGATCAGTTGCACCCCCGCCGGGAGGTTGATGGGGAAGGTCTCGCCGAGCGCTGTGTTATAGGTCCCGGGGGAGACGCGAATAACCGTACCGGAGGCGGCACCGGTCACGCCCTTGGTGATCGTCTTGAACGGCGCCGCGCACGATCCAGTCCCCGTGGCGTCATTGCCGCTTGCTGCGGAGACGTAGGTTGTCGCCGACGCCGACGCGACCGGGACGATGCCCGCCTGGCATACGGTGACTGTCGCCGACCCCGTCTGTCCCTCCGTGGTGGCCGAGATGATGCTCGTCCCAGGGCCGACCGCCGTGACGAGCCCGCTGGTTGCCCCGACCGTCGCCACCGCCGTGTTGCTCGAGGCGAAGGTGATGGTGCGCCCGGTGAGCGCGTTCCCGCTGCCGTCCTTTGGAGTCGCGGTGGCCTGCGTGGTTCCGTTGGATGGCAGCGTCGTGCTGGCGAGGGTGAGCGTCACGCTCGCCACCGGTGCGCTGACCGTCAGGGTCGCGGTTGCGCTGCGCCCCTCGCTCGTGGCGGTGATGGTGCTCGTCCCCGGCGAGACCGCTGTCAGTGTCACGGTCGCGGTCGTCCCGCTGATGGTCGCCACGGCCGTGTTGCTCGACGTCCATGTCACGCCGCGACCGGCGAGCGAAGCGCCCGCCGCGTCCTTGACGACGGCGGTCGCCTGCGTCGTCTGCCCCGTGAGGATTGTTGATGCGGCCAACGATACTTCGACGCTGGCCACGGCGATGGGGGCGGCGCTGTCACCACCACAGGCGGCCGCCAGCGCGAGCGCGGCAACCGGGAGGAAACGGCAGGCCAACGAGGGAGCGATGCTTCGCACGGGGCACTCCGGAAGTGAGGGGACCTAGGCGCCGATAGATTGCACCTGTCGATGCTCCAGCCGCCAGATGTGCCTGCGGTCGTGCCCAACGCCCCGCACAAAGGAAGTGCGAACGGCATCCCAATCGGTTGGCGGAGCGGTCGAACGACCCGCAGCGGCGCGAGCCGCAGGGTCTCCCTACAGACGGCGCGGCGCCTCGCCCGTCACGTGCACCCCGGCGCGGAGCGCTACGCCTTCCCCGTCCGTCGCTTGCGTTCTTCCTCCCACTCCACAAACGGCCCGTCGAAGTCCACGAGGCGCGTCCCGTCGAAGGCCCAGACGCGCGTCGCCACCTCGCGCAGGAAGGCGCGGTCGTGGCTCACCAGCAGCACCGACCCCTCGTACTCCTCCAGCGCATCTTCCAGCGCCTCGATGTTCTCCACGTCGAGATGGTTCGTCGGCTCGTCGAGGATCAGGAGGTTGGCGTGCGACAGCGTCATCAGCGCGAGCGCCATGCGCGCCCGCTCGCCGCCGCTCAGCGTCCGGATCTCGCGAAAGACCTCGTCGCCGCTGAAGCCGAACGCCCCCAGGCAGTTTTGCACCTGGCCGCGATTCCAGAGGGGGCGCTGGTCCAGGATCGCGTCTGCGAGCGACTTGTCGAGCGGCAGGTCGCCCAGGTCCTGCCGGAACCAGCTGGCGGTGATCGACCCGCCGATCCGCGCTTCGCCGCTCGCCGGCGCGCGATCGCCCGTGATGGTCGAGATGAACGACGACTTCCCCGCGCCGTTCGGTCCCACGAGCGCCACGAAGTCGTTGCGCCGCAGCACCGCGGTGAAGTCGTCCACCAGCACGCGCCCCGGCACCTCCACGCGCAGATCCTTCACCGCGATCACCTGGTCGCCGCCGCGGTCCGCCACCTCGAACTGCAGCGACATCGCCGCCGGGTCGCCCGGCGGCGGGGCGAGGCGCGGGAGGCGCTCCAGCCGCTTGCGCTTCCCCTTCGCCTGGAACGAGTTCACCCCGGCGATGTTCCGCCGGATGTACTCCTCCTCCTTCTTCACGTAGGCACGCTGCCGCTCGAGCTCGCGCTCGCGCGTGAGGCGCCGCTCGGCGCGCTGCGGGACAAACTGCGAGTAGTTCCCCTTGTACCACTCGCTCGTCTTCCCCTCCACGTGCAGGATGTGCGTGCAGATCGCGTCCAGGAAGGCGCGGTCGTGCGACACCACGATCACGGTCTCGTTGGCGTCGTGCAGCCACTCCTGCAGCCAGGTGGTGGTGTCGAGGTCGAGGTGGTTGGTGGGTTCGTCGAGGAGGAGGAGGTCGGCAGGTGCAATGAGCTGCGCCGCCAACCCCACGCGCCCCCGTTCTCCCCCCGACAGCGTCGACACCGGGCGCGTCTTCGACTCCTCGGCATCGAAGCCAAGCCCTTGCAGCACCGCGTCGACGCGCGCGTGGTAGATGTAGCCTCCCAGGTCGCCGAACCGCTCCTGCTCGTGCCCGAAGCGATCGAGGAACTCGTCCGTCACCTTGTCGCCGAGTTCGCCCATCTCCATCGCCATCTCGGCCAGGCGCTGCTCGAGCGCGATGACCTCGCGCCACGCCGCCGCTCCCGCCTCCCACACCGTCGTCGCCCCTTCGAAGGCGCGGTGCTGGTCGAGCAGGGCATGGCGCAACCCAGGCCGCCGCGCCACGCTCCCCACGGTCGGCTTGAGCTCCCCGGTGATGAGCTTGAAGATCGACGACTTGCCGGCGCCATTGCGACCGATGATCCCCCACCGTTCGCCCTCGGCGACGGTGAAGGCGACGTCCTTGAAGAGTTCAGTCGCGCCGAAGGAGACGCCGACGTTGGCGAGCGAAAGAAGGGTCACGCGGAGGTTGACGGGGAGCAGGGAAGGAGGCGCGAAACGCGCGCGACAGTGGCGCTGTGTACGCGTCACCGGAAAGCTAATCGCAACACGGACTGGATCGCCCACCCGAGTCCACGCTTCCCCTGCGCGCCAGGAGGCACTCGACATGACTCCCACACCGCGCGCCATCAACGTCGGCCGCTACCAATCGGAGCGGGATCTCGTCACCCCGACCGGATGCGCCCCGACGATCAATCGACGCGCCCGCCCTACTTCCTGCGCCCCCGCTCCAACTCCTGCACCCAGTTCTCCACCACCGCCATCTGCCCGTTGCGATCGCCGCCTGCGCGCTGGATGAAGAGGAAGCGCTGGTCGTCGGGCGCCACGTCGTAATTGCGACGTGACGTCGACGTCTGGATGTAGTCGTTGGTGTTGAACAGGATGCGCGTCCCCAGCACCGTAAAGGTCGGCGACGTCGAAAT
>JAXLXW010000015.1:0-116248 GCA_046327755.1 Gemmatimonadaceae bacterium | reverse complement strand
GCTTCCCATCCACCATGAACGTGATCGGCGCCGCGCGCACAAACCCTCCGGTCTGGAACTGCCACAACGCCTTCCCCGTGCTCGCATCGAGCGCGAAGAAGTTCCCCTCGTTCGACCCGCTGAAGACGAGCCCCCCGGCCGTCACCATGAGCCCCGCCCACGGCGGTGAGTGATGGCGGAACTCCCACTTCATCTTGCCGGTCGTCGGTTCGAGGGCGCGCACGGCGCCGCTCGCGCTGTCGTTCTCCAGCGCCCGCTCGCCACCGCCCATGAACGGCGCCCCCGGCGTGTACTCCACCTCGCGCTTGTAATAGTAGGAGCCCATCTCGCGCGCGTTGACGTAGAACAGCCCGGTGCGCGGCGAGTACGCGGGCGAGTTCCAATTCGTCGCCCCCTGCAGCGAGGGCCACACGAGCGTCCCGGAATCGCTCGGCTCCTTTCCGGGAAGGACAATCGCCTTCCCCCTGGCGTCGAGCCCCGATGACCAGGTCTGCTTGGCATAGGCCTGCCCACCGACAAACTCTCCGGTGACGCGGTCGAGGGCGTAGAAGAAGCCGTTGCGGTTGGCGGTGACGACGAGCTTGCGCTTGACTCCCTTCACGGTCGCGTCGACGAGCACGGGGACCTGGTTGGCGTCCCAGTCGTGCACGTCGTGCGGGGTGAACTGGAAGTGCCACTTGAGGCGCCCGGTGTCGCCGTCGAGGGCGACCATGGAGCACGTGTACAGGTTGTCGCCGGGGCGCGAGTCGCCGTTCCAGTCGGGGCCCGGGTTGCCGACGCCCCAGTACACGGTGTTGAGCGACGGGTCATACGAGCCGGTGACCCAGGTGGGGCCGCCGCCGGTCTTCCACGAGTCGCCACCCCAGGTGTCGTTGCCGGGTTCGCCGGCGCCGGGGATCGTATAGAAGCGCCACGCCCGCTTTCCCGAGTTGGCGTCGTACGCATCCACAAAGCCGCGGATGCCGGCTTCGCCGCCGCTCACCCCCACCAGCACTTTTCCCTTGATGGCGAGCGGCGCGACGGTGAAGGCGTAGCCGAGCTTGTTGTCGGCGACCTCGACGTCCCACCGCACGGTCCCGCTGCGCGCGTCGAGGGCAATGAGATGCGCGTTGATGGTGGCGAGGAAGACGGTCGAATCGAGGATCGCGACGCCACGGCTCGTCGGGAGGAAGCCGATCCACTTGGTGGTTGGGGGGATGGTCGCCTGGTATCGCCACAGCGTGCGCCCGGTGCGCACGTCGAGCGCGGTGACGGCGCTCATGGTCTCGGTCACGTACATCACGCCGTCGGCCACCAGCGGCGTCCCCTCGGCCATGAACTGGGTGTTTTGCAGCTGATGGAGCCAGACTGGGCGCAGCTTCGAGACGTTGGCGCGGTTCACCTGCGCCAGGCGCGAGAAGCGCTGCCCGCTGAAGCTCCCCGAGTAGGTGAGCCAGTTGGCCGAGTCGCGTTCGGCAGCGGCAAGCCGCTCGAAGGGGACCTGGGCGGCGAGTGGTGCGGCGAGCGATGCGGCGAGGGTCGCGACGGAGAGGAGCGTGCGGAGGATGAAGGGGCGCATCACACCCCTCCCCGGAGCGACATGAGGTAGGACACGAGGTCGTCGATCTCGGCGTCGGAATAGGACGGACCCGCCACGGGCATCAGCGAGTCGTGGAAGAGCTTCTCGAGCTTCGCCAGGCGCAACTTGTCGAGCGAGTGGACCTTGCCGCCGGTGTCGCGCAGCTGGATGGTGAAGGCGTCCTCGTTCACGCGGATGCCGGTGATGGGCGTGCCCCCCGCCGGCGTGGCGCGCACGAGGAGGAAGCGCACGTGCTCGCTCCCCGCATACGAGATCCCCGGCCCCGCCGGGAGCTCGGCGCCGGGGTCACGTAATGCACGCCGCAGGTAGGCCAGCCCGCGCGCGGCGCCGACGTTGGTGAGTTCGGGGCCCAGGATGCCGCCGGTGCCGTTGACCGTGTGGCACGCCAGGCAGCCGCCGCGGCCGCGGAAGATCGACGCGCCGCGCGCTGCGTCGCCGGGGGCCTTCTCCGGCGGGCGATTGCCGAGCGAGCGGACGTAGGCGACGATGGCCGCGATGTCGCTCTCGGAGAGCGTCCAGTCGCCGGGCATTCCGCGTTCGGGGATCCCGCCGCCAATGAGCGCGGCGAAGATGGAGTCGTTGGGGGCGCGCCCCAGCACCGGGCGCTGCAGCGAGGGGCCCACGCCCCCCGTCCCCTCGATGCCGTGACAGCGCGAGCAGGCGGCGTCGAACAGGGTGCGTCCGCGCGCCAGCGGGTCGGCGCTCGCGGTGCGCTGGGCGTGCAGGGGGGCGGGGGCCAGCGATGCGAGCGACGCGACGGCGGCTACTATAGAAAGCGTGGTCGCGCGCGTGGCCCAGCGGGTGAAGCGCGTCCTGCCGTGCGACGTCATCCGGCCTCCTCGAGTCGGTGCGGGGTGAGCGGTCGCGATCTGCGCGGGGGGGGGCGATGCGACGTCCCGATGTATGACTCGGCGGGACGAGCCGCTAGGTACGGTCGGCTCCGCCTTTCGTGACCTTCCTTCGCTCGAAGGTCTGCGACAGCGACTGTTATGCGGCGCCGCGCGCGGACAACCAGCGCTTGAGCGACGCCTGGCTCTCGAGGGAGCGGCGTCCGGCAACAAGTGCGTCCACACTGATGTCCTCGTCGAGGGCCGACCAGTGGATGCCCTCACCGTGGCCGATCAGGCGCCAGGCGGCCCGCTCCTCGGGAGTCGCATGCATCAGGCGCGGGAACCAGATCAGCGGCACGGTCAACGTCCGGCCATCGAGGAGTTCGACGACCAGGCTCTCGGCGGTGACCAGCACTGACGCCGCCAGAGGCGGATTGAGGAGATTAGGCGCCGAAGAAGTCATGCCACGCTCCGAGTAGGGTGTCGCGATGCTCGCGGCCTTCTTGGGAGTAGAAGAAGAAGCGGTAGGGGCCGACCCGCAGGACCGTGGGCATCCCGCAAGGTGCAGGCGCCGGGGCGGATCAGGCAAGCGCTCCGTAGGAGCGGAGCAGCGCGCGCCGCCAGCGCAGCGCGGACGGGCGTCGCGGCGTTTCAGGCGATAGAATCTCCCCGTCGCACCGCATTGCCCCCGCCCCCCATCGTCTCCGCGCATGACCTCTCGCCTCCTGCCGTCCCGTCGCGCCATCGTGTATCGCTCCGTGGCGCTCACGCTTGCCACGGCGGCGCCGCTCGCCGCACAGGTCCCGTCGATGCGCCCCGACGTGATGGGGCCCAAGGCCGCGGTCTCGTCGGATCACGCGCTGGCCAGCGCCGTGGGCGCCGATGTGCTCAAGCGCGGGGGGAACGCGGTGGATGCCGCGATCGCGATGGCGGGCGTGCTCGCGGTCGTGCGCCCGCACATGAACGGCGTGGGGGGCGACAACTTCATGCTCATCCGCGACGGCAAGACGGGGAAGGTCTACGCCCTCAACGGATCGGGGCGCGCCGGCGCCAAGGCGTCGCCTGCCTTCTTCGCCGAGCGGAAGCTCGACCGCGTCCCGGGGTCGGGGATTCTTTCGGTCTCGGTTCCCGGCGCGGTGCAGGGGTGGGAAGATGCGCTGCGCCGCTTTGGGACCACGACGCTGCGCCAGGCGTTGCAGCCGGCGATTCGCTATGCGGACGAAGGGTTCCCCGTCTCCACACGCCTCTCGCTCGACATCGGCGCCGAGGTGAAGAAGGTCGCCGCCGACAGCGCGCTGGCGCGGACCTTCCTGGTGAACGGCGCGGCGCCGGCGCCGGGGACGCTCCTCGTGCAGAAGGAGCTGGCCGCCACGCTGCGGGTGATTGCAACTGGCGGGGCCAAGGCGTACTACACGGGGGCACCGGCGCAGAAGATCGCCGCCTTCATGAGCCGCGAGGGAGGGCTGGTGACGGCCGCCGACCTCGCGAAGCACACCTCGACCTGGCAGGAGCCGATCCGCACGACGTACCTCGGCAAGCAGGTGCTCGCCTTCCCGCCCAACACGCAGGGGGCGACGTTCCTGGAGATGCTCAACATCGCCGAGCAGGAGGATCTCACGGCGATGGGGCGTGCCTCCGCGGACTACGTGCACACGCTGGTGGAGGGTGCCAAGCTGGCGTATGCCGATCGCGATCGCTTCATCGCCGACCCGGCCTTTGCCAAGGTCCCGGTCGACATGCTCCTCTCCAAGGAGCACGCGCGCACGCTGGCCGCGCGCATCAAGCGCGACACCATCGTCGCCGAGTCGAGCGACGACTCGCGCAACGGGACGGGCGACACGGTCTATCTCACCGTCATCGACAAGGACGGCAACGCCGTCTCGATGATCCAGTCGCTCTTTGCCGCCTTCGGGAGCGGGCGCATGGTGCCGGGGACGGGGATCGTGCTGCACAACCGCGGGTCGCTCTACTCGCTCGACCCCAATCACCCCAACATCATCGCCGCGGGGAAGCGCCCCTTCCACACGCTGTGCCCGGCGATGGCGCTCAACGACGACGGCTCGCTCTTCGCGACGTTCGGTTCGCCGGGGGGCGACGGGCAGCCGCAGACGCTCATCCAGGTGCTCAACAACGTCCTGCGTTTCGGGATGACGCCGCAGCAGGCAGTGGAAGCGCCACGCTGGCGCGTCTTCGGCGCCGGACGTTTAGGGGTGGAGCCGGGGTTGAGCGACGAGGTGCGCGCCGAGCTGGCGCGCCGCGGCCAGAAGGTCGCCGTGCAGCCGCCGAGCGCGGAGTTCGGCGGGGCGCAGATGATCCTGGTGGACCCGCGGTCGAAGGCGCGGATCGTGGGGTCGGACTATCGGCGGGAGGCGTACGGGTTGGCGTGGTGACGTGGGGGGTGTGACGATTCGACACGATCGTCACCCCCTTCACTTTTTTCGTCCCACTTCGCCCCGCCGTGAATCACACGCGGCACCGCCCCCGTAGTGATGGTCGCGACGGCACGACGGCCCGGTCGCACGACCCTCAATCACGCTCGGGAGATCGTCATGGGACTCATCTTCGCCGCCTGCTCCGGCCTCATTGTCGGTGCCCTTGCCCGCCTCTTCTATCCGGGGCGCCAGGACATGGGGATCCTCAAGACGATGTTCCTCGGCCTGGGCGGCGGCTTTGTCGCCGGCTTCCTCGGACGCGTCGTCGGCTGGTATCGCCCCGGTGAAGGGGCCGGGCTCATCGCCTCGGCGCTGGGCGCGATGCTCCTCATCTGGCTCTTCGGCAAGTCGCAGCAGACCGCCTGACGAGGCTCGTTGCGCGCGCGAGGTCCGCGCGCGCAGCGCTCGCCTCGGCACGAACTCGCGGGTGTTCGGGTGCATTAGTCCCCGGACACCCGTTTGCTTTGTGCCATGACGTACCACGAGATCGACGCAACCATCGGCAACACCCCGCTCGTGCGCCTCACGCGACTCCCCGTCGCGGAGGGGGCGGCGCGCGGGACCGTCATACTCGGCAAGCTCGAGGGGAACAACCCCGGCGGTTCGGTGAAGGATCGCCCGGTGCTGTCGATGATTCGCCGGGCCGAGGAGCGCGGCGACATCCGCCCCGGCGACCGGCTGATCGAGCCCACGAGCGGGAACACGGGGATCGCGCTGGCGATGATCGCCGCGATGCGCGGCTATCGCATGACGCTCGTGATGCCCGACAACGCGACGCTCGAACGGCAGGACTCGATGCGCGCCTACGGCGCCGAGTTGATCCTCACGCCGGCGTTGCAAGGAGGGATGGAACACGCGCGCGACGTGGCGGCGGCGATGGTGGCGCGTGGCGAGGGGATCATGCTCGACCAGTTCGCCAACCCCGACAACCCGCGCGCGCACTACGAGACGACTGGCCCCGAGATCTGGCGCGACACCAACGGCGGCATCACGCACTTTGTCAGCGCGATGGGGACGACGGGGACGATCATGGGAGCGGGGCGCTATCTCAAGGAGCAGCGCACCACCATCCAGGTGGTGGGGGCGCAACCTTCCGAAGGGTCGCAGATCCCCGGCATCCGCAAGTGGGGAGCAGGGTACGAGCCGCGCATCTATGACAAGTCAGGGGTCGATCGGCTCGAGTACGTTACGCAGGATGAAGCGGAGGCGATGGCGCGTCGGCTCGCCGCGGAGGAAGGAATCCTCTGCGGCCCCTCGGCGGCCGGCGCGTGCGTCATCGCGCTGCGCATCGCGCGCGAGGTGGAGGATGCGACGATCGTCTTCATCATCTGCGATCGCGGCGATCGCTACCTGAGCTCCGGAATCTTCTCTCGCTAGGCAGCACGCCGCGGCGATAAATCGCGCCGCTGCGGTGCCAGTGGGCTGCGCAGCGGGTCATACTTCGAATTCGAGCCCCTCCTCCCTTCACGCGTTCCCCCAGACACGTGCAGGAAAGCCACGCCTATCTCCGCGACCTCGCCGTTGTGCTGAGCGCGGCGGCCGTCACGACGGTCGTCTCGCGCCGGCTGCGGCTGCCCGGCGTCTTCGGCTATGTGCTCGCCGGGATGGCGGTGGGGCCGCACATCCCGATCCCGCTCTCGGTCAACCAGGAGATGGTGACCGAGTTCTCGGAGCTCGGCGTCATCCTCCTGATGTATGCGCTGGGGCTCGAGTTCCGCCTGGGGCGCGTGATTCGCGTGGCGGCGACGTCGGGGCTCGCCGCGCTCGCCGAGACCTCCGTGATGTTCGCGCTGGGATACACGGCGGGGACGCTGTTCGGGTGGACGTCGATGGAGGCGCTGGTGGCGGGGGCGATGGTCGCGATCTCGTCGACGACGATCGTGGCGCGCACCTTCTCCGAGCAGGGGGTGACGGGGACGGTGAAGGAGGTCGTCTTCGGCATCCTCATCGTGGAGGACGTGATCGCCATCCTCCTCATCACGCTCCTGTCGACGCTGGCGACGGGGAGCGGGCTGTCGGGGGTGGAGCTGGCGATGACCGGGGTGCGGCTGGTGACCTTCCTCGTCGTCCTCATCGCGGTGGGGCGCATCGCGGTCCCGCCGTTCGTGCGGGCGGTGAATGCGCTGGGGAGCCCGGAGACGACGGTGGTGGTGTCGATCGGGATCTCGTTCGCCGCGGCGCTGCTGGCGCTGGGCTTCGGCTACTCGGTGGCGTTAGGCGCCTTCATCGCCGGGTCGCTGGTGGCCGAGTCGGGATTGGGGGAGGAGATCGCGCACCTCATCTCGCCGGTGCGCGACCTGTTCGTCGCCATCTTCTTCGTCTCGGTGGGGATGGCGATCGACCCCACGGTGGTGCGCGAACTGTGGCTCCCGATCCTCGTCTTCTCCGTCGTGGTCGTGACGGGGAAGGTGTTCGGCGTCTCGGTGGGCGCCTTTCTCACGGGGCACTCGCTGCGGCATGCGGTGCAGAGCGGGATGAGCCTGGCGCAGATCGGCGAGTTCTCGTTCATCATCGCCGGCGTGGGGGCGGCGAATGCGGCGACGCGCCCCTTCCTCTATCCGGTGGCGGTGACGGTGAGTGCGCTGACGACGCTGGCCACGCCGTGGCTGGTGCGGCGCTCGGGGCCGGTGGCGGCGCGAATGGATCGCGGGTTGCCGCCGGCGCTGCAGACGTTCGTGGCGCTGTATGGGTCGTGGTTCGCGGGGCTCTCCACGGGGCGCGGGAACGATGGGCCGTCGCTCAAGCGCTCCATCTGGCTCATCGTCGTCGACGTGGCGCTCATCGCGGGGCTCATCGTGGCGGCGTACGCCGAGATGGGGCGGCTGGCGGTGATGGTGGAGGGGTGGTTCGGGTGGGAGGCGCCGGCGGGGCGGCTGATGGTGATTGCGCTGTCGCTCGTTGGGGCGGCGCCGTTTGCGGCGGGGCTGGTGCGCGTGACGCGTGCGGTGGCGTATGCGCTCGCCCGGCGCGCCTTGCCCACGCCGGCGCAGGGGAAGCTCGACCGCGCCTTTGCCCCGCGCAACGCCTTCGTCGCCACGTTGCACCTGGCGCTCCTCGCGACCGCTTCGCTCCCCATCCTGGCCATCCTCATTCCGCTCCTTCCGGGTGCGATTACGGGGGCGACGCTGGCGGTGATCGCGGTGGCGATGCTGTTTGGCGTGTGGCGCAGCGCGCGCACGCTGTACGGCCACGCGCGCGCGGGTGCGGAGGTGATCGCGATGGCGCTCACGCAGCACGAGCACGCGCGCGGGAGCGAGGAAGAGCTGGAGAAGGCGATGGACCGCGTGGCCGACATGCTCCCGGGGTTGGGCGATCCCGAGTCGATGCGCCTCCTTCCTGGGGACCCCGGGGTTGGGAAGACGCTGGCGCAGCTCGACCTGCGCGGGGAGACGGGGGCGGAGGTGCTGACGATCCTGCGGTTCGACGGGAGTACGCTCCAGTCCGTCATGCCGACCGGCAACGAACGGTTGGAGGCGGGAGACGTGCTGGCGATCGCCGGGTCGCCGGAGGCGCTGCAGGGGGCGCGCGCACTGCTGGCGCCGCGACGCGCCCTCTAGCGCGACGCGCCGTCTAGCGCGACGCGCCCTCTAGCGCGACGCGCCGCCGGGAGCGATGTGTGTAGCGTCTCCGCGTGAGCGCCCCATGCCGATTGCACGCCATCGACCCGTTCTCGTTGTCGCGATCGCGGCACTCGCCTCGATGAGCCTCACGGCCGCGTGCGCGTCCGGCGGCCCCTCCAGCGGCGGCACGCCGCCCCCGCAAAGCACGCTCATTCGCGGCGCACGATCGTCGCTGGAAGTCATGACCCAGTCGGAGGGCGCCGAGCGCGTCGACACGCTGCCGGTGCCGGCACAGCGTGTGTACGATGCGATTCCGCGGGTCCTGCAGTCGCTCAACTTCCGCATCACCGCGCTCGACCCCACGGCGCTGCGCGTCTCGGCGGAGGGGACCCAGTTTCGGCGCGTCCTGGATGGCGAGCGCCTGTCGCACTTTCTGTCCTGCGGCGTGAGCGCGATGGGGAACAACGCCGATCTCTACACCGTGACCATTCGCGTGCAGAGTTGGGCGGAGGGGCGCGGCCCCGCGGATGCGGCGCTGCACAACGTGGTGACCGCGAGCGCACGCCCGAGCGACAACGGGTCCGGGGCGGCGGTGAATTGTGCCACGAACGGGCGACTGGAGGGGAAGATCCGCGCCAAGCTCGTGGTGGCGCTGATGGGCGCCAGGTAGCGAGCGCTTCCGGCGCGACGCGGGTGGGAGGGGCGCGCAGGTGATGCGCAGGGGATGCGCAGGGGATGCGCGGGGCGCCCTTGTTGCGGCTTCGCGGCGGTGCGAAGATGGCGCGCGCCGATCGAGCATCCTCCACGACTCTTCCCCCTACGCCATCATGCGCCTCGCCATGCGCCTTGCCAAGCGCCTTGCCATGCGTCGTGCCACGCGACTCGCCCTCGCTTCGGCCCTCGTCTCGCCATTCCTCGCGTTGCCGCTCGCCGCACAGGGGCGCGACATGGGGGGCGGCAAGTGCGCCGACAACAAGTACAACTGCGCCGATACCCCCAACCCGCTCCCCGCCCCGCGCACCGTCTGGCTGGAGGAGATGACGTGGATGGACGTGCGCGACGCGATGGCGGCGGGAAAGACGACCGTCATCATCCCCACCGGCGGCATCGAGCCCAACGGGCCGTGGCTGGCGTTAGGCAAGCACAACTACGTGCTGCAGGCCAACTGCGAGGCGATTGCCCGCACGCTGGGCAATGCGCTCTGCGCCCCGATCGTGAAGTTCGTCCCCGAGGGCGGGGTCGAGCCGGTGAGCGGGCACATGGCGAGCCCGGGGACGATCACGATGCGCGAGGGGACGTTTCGCGCGCTCCTCACCGACATCGTGACGTCGCTCAAGGTGCACGGCTTCACGAACATCATCCTCATCGGCGACTCCGGCGGCAACCAGGGCGGTCAGCGCGCGGTGGCCGATTCGCTCACCGCGATCTGGAAAGGCTCGCCGGTGGTGGCGCACGTGCAGGAGTACTACGACTACGCCGGGGTGAAGGAGTACATGGCGTCGAAGGGGGTGAAGGAGGACAAGCCGGAAGGGATGCACGACGATCCGGTCATCTCCCTCAACATGTTCATCACCAACCCCGCCACGATCCGCTATGACCAGCGCGTGAAGCTCGGCAAGGCGGGAATCAACGGGACGTCGCTCGCCAACCGCGCACAGGCGACCAAGTGGGCGAAGGAGATCGTCGAGTACCGCGCCACGACCACGGTCGCCGCGATCCACAAGGCGATCGCCAACAAGGGGACGCTCCCGGCGCCGGCCAGGTAGCCGCAGCACGCCCCGTCGCTCGACGCCGTGACGGGTCGAGCGATGGTGCATGGCGTGGCGTCAGGGGACGCGCGGGATGGAGTCGGTGAGCGTCCCGCGCAGCTCGTCGTAGACGCGGCGCACGTACCAGTCGACGAGATAGAGCGCGAACATCTCGCGCTTCGACGCATCGCCGGCGATGATCGCCTCGCGCTGGCGCTGCACCTCAGCGTCGGCGAGGACGCTATCCTTCGCCGCCGCCACCGGGACGTTGCGCTGCGCCAGTCCGCGTGCGAGTTCGTACTCGCGGCCGAGCAGGGCGCGCGTCTGCCCGAGGAGGACAGTGTCGCGCATCGCCTCCCCGTGCCCGGGGACGATGAGCGTGGGGCGCAGCGCGGCGATCGCGTCGAGCGTCCGCATCCACCCGGTGGGATAGCAGAAGAGGGCGAAGGTCACCGGGTTGATGAGGAGGTCGCCGGTGACGACCACTCCGTCATCCGGCAGGTGCAAGAAGACATCGCCCGGGGTGATGGCGCGGTCGACGTGGCGCACGACGACGCGGCGCCCCCCCAGGTCGAGCGCCAGCGAGTCGGTGAGGGTGCGCGTGGGGAGGGTGTGGCGCACCGCACGCTTCTGCGCGAGGAAGAAGCGGTCGGTGTCGAGGTGGCGCGCCACGCGCGAGGCGGCGCTGTCTTGCGCCTGGCGGAGCTGCGCGAGGCGTTGCTCCACCGCGGTGATGTGCCCGGGGAGCTGCTCGTCGAGCCCCGGCTGGTTGAAGGCGACCGCCGGCCCCGCCATCAGCGCCCTGGTGCGCTCGTGCCCGATGATCTCGAGCCCCGGAAAGGCGCGCGCATACACCTCGGCGCCGTACCAATGGTCCCAGTGCCAGTGCGACAGGACGAGCCAGCGCACGGGCAACGGGGTGATGCGCCTGATCGCCACCAGCACCGACTCCGCCGCCGCCGGCGTCCCGTTGGCGTCGAAGACGAGGACGCCGTTGCGCCCGACGATGGCGACGGAGTTGCCATCAAGCCCGACGTCGCCGTACGGCGCGGTCTGGAAGAGGTAGATCCCACGCCCCAGGTCGCGCACGGTGGGGGCGGGGAGCGACTGGGCGCGCGCCGACGGAGCGACGACGAAGAGCGCGGCGGCGGCGATGGCGCGAAGTGCGGTTCTCATGGGGGAGACGTTGCAGGTGGCCGCACGGTAGGACAGCACCCTACCGCCGGCCACCGGCGCGTGACGAAGCGTTCCCCTAACGCTGCGGGGGGAGCGGACGCCCCTCCTTGAGCTCGCGCACCATCCGGTCGTCACCCGTCACCTCCCAGTAGATCAGCGACACCGGGATCATCCCCGCCGCGTTGATCTCGTCCATCACGCGCTGCAGCGTGAACTGGTCGCCGAGCTGGCGCGCGCGCTGGGCGATGGTCTCCTCCATCAGGCGACCGCCGGTGATGTACGAGGCGCCATAGCCCGGCTGCCGCAGGTAGAGGTGCTGCTCGAAGCCCAGCAGCGGATCGCGGCGCATCCAGCCACGCGGCGTCCAGTTCATGTGGATGTCGCCGGCCTGCGCCATCGTGAGCTCGTTGGAGTGGGCGTACAGGTTCCCCAAACCACGCGCAGCGCGATTGATCAGCATGATCCAGACAATCTCGCGCGAGCGCGGCGAGTCGTCGTACAGCCCGGCGTGCATCATCCACTCCTCGAACGACGTCGCCATCCCCTCGGCGCGGCTCATCCAGACGTTGTAGAGGAGCGGCGAACGACGGATGGGGCTCGGGTGCGGTGAGACGCGCATCCGCATGTTGTCCCACCAGTGCGAGAGGTGCGTCCACAGCGGGATGGGATCGCGCTGTGTGGCCTGCATGAAGAAGTTGCGCGACGCCGCGGGAGAGAACGGCGCCGTGCGCTCGCGCAGGGCGCGCTCCATCCACGGTTGATAGGTGAGGATCCTGTTCTCCTCGATCCACTTGAGGTACTTGGGGATCGCCCGCGCCTGCAGCGCGGCGTAGTCCTCCGGCGTGTCGGCGACGGGGAGCGGCGGGAGGTTGCGGTTGTGGTTCTCCTCCAGCCGCAACGCCGCGTTGGCGCGCATCAGCTCGCGCCGCGTGATGGCGACTTCATCCTCCCACGACAGCGGGACGAGGAGGACGTTGCGCAGGTACCAGGTGTAGTTGGCCTTTCCGATTCCGGAGGGGCCCGTCTTCCTCCTGGCCTCGGTGGCGACCCACGCCGCGAACTCTTCGCTCGCGGTGCGCGCCTGGCGAATGGCCTGCGCCAGCCCGGCGTCGGAGTCGCCGGCCTTCTCGCCCAGCTCCTTGAGCGCCTCTGCCTGCTCCTCGAAGGCGCGCGACCCACCCACCCAGAGGTCGTGCGCGTTGCCACCGGCCAGGTTGCGCCTGGCGGCCTGCAGGAGCGGAGGAATCGTGCGCAGCTTCTTCGCGAGGTCGGCCGACTGCTCCGCGGTGAGTGCCCTGGAGGTGTCGAGGCGCGTGCGCGGCCAGACGGGATAGTCGAAGAGGCGGATGGCGCCGTGGATGAGCGGCCCCTCCTTGGCCGGCGTGTCGCTCTCCTCGGTGACCACCGAGGCATAGTACGCCGGGTCGCGCGCCCACGGCTGCAGCACGCGCTGGAAGTACTCCATTCCATTCATCTCGGCGCGCACGAGGTGCCAGTCTACCTGCTCCTTGACCGACCACCCCGTGGTGTCGAGGGCGGCGAGGCGTGCTTGCAGCCGGCGGAGCGCCGCGAGGCGGCGCGCATTGGTGGCCGGCGAGTAGTCGGGGATGCCGCTCGCCAGTCGCGGCGCATCCTCGAAGGTGCGCCACTCGGTGAAGAGGCGCAGCAGCTGGTCATACGTGCGCCCCTGCGCCTGCGCCGGGCGTGCCGCGAGCGGAAGAGCGACAAGGAGCACAGCCGCACGAAGCGCGCTGGCGGCGCCGCGGCGGGAACGCGCAATGGAGGCGATGCCTGGGATACCTGACGTGCGATCGAGGCGCATACGACGAAGAGGCAGGAAAACGAAGGACGGGGGAAACGCGAGAATAACACGCGCTCCCCCCGCCTGCGAGCCGACGAACTCCCGTCTCCCGTCCCCCCCAGCCTTCGCTGGGGCAAGCTATTCCCCTCCCGCTTCTACGAGAACTTCACGTTGTCGAGATGCCACCCCGTGTGGATCCACTTCCCGTTGCGCTTGACGAAAATCTCCGTCCCGCGCCCCAGGGTGTCCTGCTTCTCCCCTTTGGGCCCCACCAGCCCCACGTGGAAGTTGCTGTAGAGGATGATGACGTCACCGTACTGCTGCCACCCGTTCTTGACGAAGTGGAGCGCATCGAGCTTGAGCCCGGACTTGGCGAATTCGGCCATCCCCTTCATGGTCTCGGCGCGATCCTGCCATTCGCCGCCGTCCCACCCGATGGCGAGCAACTCGGCGGGGACCACCGCCTTGAAGCCCGCGGTGTCGTTGCTGAACCAGGAGCGCCACGCCTTCTCGCGCAGGGCGAGGATCTCCTTTTGCGTCGCCGCGCTGGGGGCCGGGCCATACGCCGACTGCGCCGCCGCGCGCTGCATGGGGACCGCCGAGAGAACGAGTGTCGCCGCCAACAGGACAATGCGCATGGAGGTACCTCGCGAATGAGGGGAAACGCGAACGATGGGCGCACAGGATGCGCCAAAACCGGCGCGGGCGCGACACGCGTCGTCACGCGGGACGAAGCGTCGCACCCGGGACCGGGTCAGGCGTGCGGGGAGCCGCCGGTCCACGGCGCCTGGCCGCCGGTCACGACGGGAAACCAGATCTCCATCTCCCCCGAGGCGGTCGCCGAGTCGTAGCGATTGTCATAGCGCTCGAAGTCGGGGGTGTTGGCCGGCTGGTGCCCGGAGCGCGGGAGCCACTCTTCCCAGATGGACCGCCACGTCTCCTGCAGCCCGGAGACGTGCCCGCGGTGGGTGAAGACGGCGTAGCGCTGGGCAGGGACGCGCATGCGCCCCACCTCGGGGGGGAGCCCGTCGAACGACGGAACCTCGATGGCGCAGAAATACTCGAAGCGGGCGCGCTGCGGCTCGCTGGCGCAGACCACGCCGTACGTCACGGCGCCGGCGCGCGGCGGAAGGCCGGGGAGCTGGTGGAACTCCATCCATTGCGTGGGGATGTCGCGCGGCGCGTCGGCGAACGCGTGCCAGCGGCGCACGCCGGCGAGGAGCATCGCGGCGCCGTCGGCGAAGCGCGTCGGTTCGATGGGGCGAGCGGTCACCTGGGCTGCACTCCGAGAATGGGGAGATAGGCGGTCCACGGCCCGACCGCCGTTCGATACTGCCGCGCCATGACGCGCGCCACCTGGGCCACGTGGCCAAGGTCGTGCACGACCCACGTGGCGAGCAACTGCGCGAGCGTCACCGCGCCGAACTCGGGGTGATCGCCCTCCAGCGCGAGCTGCGCCGGCGTTAGGCGCCACCCGGCGAGCGTGGCCAGGTTGGCTGTGCGCAGTTGGGCGAACTCGTCGAGCAGCGTGGCGAGCGACTTCCCCTGCGATTCATGGAACTGCGCAAAGCGATCGTACGGCGTGAAGCGACGATCGGGGCGCTGGGCGAGGATGATCTCCGCACGCGCGATCCAGTCGGTGCGCTCGCCATGATTGAGGTGTCCAACGATCGTGTAGGCGCTCCACGACTCTCCCCCTTCGGTGGCGTCGGTCCACGCGGGAGAGAGCCCGTCGAGCAGGGCGCGCAGCGTGTGCGGCGTCCGCTCGAGGACGGCCATGGCGTTGGGGAGATCGAAGTCCATCGGAGCCTGCGCGGGGCAAGGGAGAGAGGGAAGGATGCACCGCGCGAAACTATGCCTGTACCCCCGCGTACGTGCCAACGCCGAGCGCGGTCTTACACCCTCCTGACACGCACTCCCCCCGCCTGCCATGCGCGACGCCCCCCGCCCCTCGCACGCGCCGTTCGTCGTGCGCCCCAGCTGGCGCCTGTTTGCCGCCTTCGCCCTCGCCGTCCCGGCCGTCACCTTCTGCCACGAGTTCGGGCATCATCTCGTGGCCGCGCTCGAGTGCGGCGGCGTGGGGCGCGTGGTCTTCACGCAGTTCCAGGAGCGCGACGGGTGCCAGGCCATCGCCGGCAACATCAGCGGGCCGGTGATCTCCTTCGTCCTCATGTGGTTAGGCGTCTGGCTCATGGCGCGCGCGGGCTGGCGCATGGTGGGGCTCGCCCTCGTCGTCGGCTCCATCCCGATCCTCCGCGTCTTCTCGGTCATGTCGGGGGGCGATGACTGGAACTACACCGGCTACCTCCTGCACAAGAACCGCTACGTCGCCCCGCTCACGGCGCTCGTCCTCGCGATCGTCGTCCCCGCCCTGGTCCTCGCCTGGCGGCGCGTGCGCATGACGCGGAAGTGGCTCCTCTTCCCGGCGACGCTCATCCTCCCGATGATCCCCGCGATGCTCCTCCTGCAGCAGCTGGACGAGCGGATCTACATGCCGTACGTGAAGCACCCGGAGCGCTTCACCGGAGCGACGGCGCTGGGGGCGCCGGTGGGGGTGCTCGCGGTGTACGGCGTGATCCTCGCGCTGTACCTCGGCTGGGGGTACGGCGTGTTGCGCAGCGCGGACGGCGGCGCGCTCGCCTTGAGCGAGGAGTGAACGCCGGGCACATTGCCCGCATGCCCACGCTGCGCGTCGCCCTCGCCAACCTCCGCTATCCGTCGTCCCCGGACGAGTCGGTCACCCTCGCCACGCAGGCCATCGCCGAGGCGGGGAGCGCCGGCGCCGACGTCATCTGCTTTCCCGAGTGCTACGTCCCCGGGTATCGCGGGCTGGGGCACGCGCCGCCGCCGCCGGACGCTGGCTTTCTCGAACGCGCCTGGCGCACCGTGGCCGACGCGGCGCGCGACGCAAACGTCTGCGTCGTCCTCGGCACCGAGCGCCCGGTCGACGGTCGCCTCCTGATCTCGACGCTGGTGATCAACCGCGACGGGACGGTGGCGGGGTGGCAGGACAAGGTGCAGCTCGACCCGTCGGAAGAGGGGCCGTACTCGCCAGGCGCAACGCGCCATGTCTTCACCTGCGGCGAGGCGACGTTCGGCGTCGCGATCTGTCATGAAGGGTGGCGCTACCCCGAGACGGTGCGCTGGCCGGCGCGGCGCGGGGCGCAGCTCGTCTTCATCCCGCACTTCCACGCCGCCGAGGGCGATTCATTCCGGCCGACGACCTTCGCCGAGCCCGCGAACTCGTTCCACGAGAAGGCGCTCCTCTGCCGCGCCGCGGAGAACACCGTCTACATCGCGGCGGCCAACTACGCGAGCGAAGGGACGCCGACCACCTCGACCGTCGTGCGCCCGGACGGGACGGTGCAGGCGTGGCAGCCGTACGGCGTGGAAGGGGTGCTCGTGGCCGACATCGACCTCGCGCAGGCGACGGGGCTGCTGGCGCGCCGCTATCGCCCGCTCGAGCTCTGACCGCGCCGGGCCAGCGTCCACACCTGCAGCGCGACCGATCGCTCGTGGGCGAGGACGCCGCTCGTGTCGATCGTCTCCGCCAGGGTGAAGCCGAGTCGCCTGGGGATTGCGGCACTCGGCGCGTTGCGCGCATCGCAGCGGATTTCGAGATGCTGCCATCGCTCGATGGCCGATGCCGCCTCGATGAGCGCCTCGACCCCTTCGGTGACGAGGCCGCGCCCCGTCTCGTCGGCGCGCATCCAGTAGCCGATCTCCGCGCGGTCCGACTCGCCTAACGCGACGCGCCCCCCGGCGTTGCGCGGGAAGAGCGACAGCTCCCCCAATATGCGACCGCCGCGTCCGTCAACGCGGGCGAGCATCGCAAAGCGCCACTCCCGGTCCTCGGCGAACGCCTCGGCGTTGCCGCGCAGCCGCTCCCGCAGCTCGGGGACGGGCGATGGACTCGCCACGCGCGCCGGTATCCAGGGCGACAGGTGCTCCCAGTTGGCCTGGAGGATCGGAAGGAGTTCCTCCGCGTCGTCGGGCTGCCACGATCGCAGCGCGAGGCGCGGCGTCTGCAGCTCGCGCGGGATCGTGGCGGCGGACATCGCCCTTACCGCCCTGCCGTGACGCCGAAGGGCGCCGAGAGCACGCGGTCGCCCCACGCCAGCTCCAGCACGCCGCGGTTTGGGGCCAGCGCACGCACGGTGTAGGTGAGTTCCTCCACGTGCGACGGGGCGGCGGCCGACTGCATCTCGATGCGCCCCACGTCCTGCGCGCCGTCGTACTGCGTTCCCCACTGCCCTGTCTGTTTGTTGACGATGAGGAAGGTCCCCTGCCGCGTGTGCTGCACCCAGAGCGTGTACATCCCGGGGGCGAGCGTCACGGTGCCGAACGTCAGCGTGCGCGTGGTGAAGAGGTGCGTGGCGTCGTTGGCGCCGGCGCGCCAGACGGAATCGAACGGGACGAGCGTCCCCCCCCACACGCTGCGCTCGCGCACCTGCGGGCGCCCGTAGTCGACGACGACGATGCCGCCGGCGCCGAAGCCGGCGCGCGCATCCTCACGCGCCGACAGCGTCCCCGTGGGCTTCATGCGCGTGGCGATCGCGGCGAGGTCGAGCCCCCCGTTGCCACGCTCGGCGACGACCTTGTTGGTCGTCCCGCGCCCGTCGACCGACTGCAATCGGTGGTTGGCGTCGAAGCGCAGCACCATCGCGTAGCCGCTCCCGCGCAGGCGGAGCGAGTCGCCGCCGAGCGGGGTGAGGCCGGAGAAGCCGACCCCTCCCGCCAGGCCTAACGCGGGGATCGAGTCGCTGGCGCCCCCCTTGCGCAGCGTGGCGAGCAGCTCCGTGGGGCCGTAGACGAACGTGGGGAAGTTCACCGCGGCGCGCGCCAGCGGGAACGCGCGGCGCTGCGTGCTGTCGGCAAAGACGACCTCCCGCACCGCTGAGTCGGCGCCGAGGGTGAAGCGGTACTCGCGCGGGGCACCCGGAGCCGGCGTGCCGTCCGCCTGCACGCGCGTGAGGCGCACCGCGGTCGCCCTCGCGTCCTTCCCCAGCGTGACCGTGTACGTCACGCGCGCCACCGCAGGCCCCGAGCGCTGGACCATCTCGCCGGTGAGCGACGTCGCCGTGCGCGTGTACTGCTCGATGGCGAGCGTGTCCTTCCCCAGCCGATAGGTGAGCGAGGCCGACTGCGCCGCGACGACGGCCGGGGCGGCGAGCGGGAGCAACGCGAGGGAGCGAACGGTCAGGCGCATGGCGAGGGGCGAAATGAGGGGACTACACGACGCAGGGATCGACAGCTGGAGGAATACCCGGAGTGCGGCGGAAGTTCGCCGCGCGCGGCAGGTCATCCGTCCATTGGTGCCGGCGGTGCCGGCGGTGCCGGCGGTGCCGCCCCCGAACGGGCGCCGTACGGATCGACGCGCACGATCTCCATCAGCCGGTCGGGATTGGCCAGCGGCGTGAAGCCAAACTGCGCGTAGAGCCCATGCGCGTCGCGCGTCGCCAGGAGCCAGCGCCGCAGCCCCTGCAGGTCGGGGTGCGCGACGATCGCCTCCATCATCCGCTTCGAGAGCCCCTGCCCGCGGTGCTCCTCGTGCACGTACACATCGGCGAGGTAGGCAAAGGTGGAGCGATCGGTGATGACGCGCGCAAAGGCCACCTGGGACCCGTCGCAGAGGACGCCGAAGCAGAGCGAGTGCGCGATCGCCTTCTCGATCACACTTCTTGGGATGTTCACCGACCAGTAGGCGCGCGACAGGAAGGCGTGGATGGCATCCACGTCGAAGCGCGTGGGGTCCGTGGTCACTTCGTAGCTCGCCATGCGGGTCGCCCGGTTCCGGAAGGAGCTAAACAACACCCTGGGAGGGCGCTCCGCCATCGCCACGTTGACATGGTTCCCAGGCAACCGGTACCGTCCGTCACGTCGCACTCCACTCGAACCACCCCCCGCGTGACGCTTCCTTCACGTCGTCCATTCGCCGCGTTGCACCTTCGCCGCCGCGCGCCTCTCGCAGCACGGGTGGTTGCGGTCGCCCTCGTGGCGTCGCTCCTCCTGGGCGCGCGACTCGATGCGCAGGCGTCCGCGTCGCAGGGAGCGGCGCTCCTCGGCCAGCGCGAGGCGATGTCGATCGGCGTCTTCTACTACCCGGAGCAGTGGCCGCGCGCGCAGTGGGAGCGCGACATGCAGGGGATGAAGCGACTTGGCTTCGATTTCACGCACATGGCCGAGTTCAGCTGGACGTACCTCGAACCGGACGAGGGGCGCTTCGACTTCTCCTGGCTCGACTCGGCGATCGCGCTCGCCGACAAGGCGGGGCTGCGCGTGATCCTCGGGACGCCGAGCGCGGCGCCGCCGAGCTGGATGGGCGATCGCTATCCCGAGGTCTATCGCGTCGACGAGCACGGCGAGCGACACGAGCACGGGATCCGCGCCGAGGTCTCGCTCGCCAATCCAACCTATCAGCGATTTGTCGACCGCGTGGTGTTGCAACTGGCGAAGCGCTACGGTGGCGACCGGCGCGTGTGGGGGTGGCAGGTGGACAACGAGCCGGGGACGTTCAACGACTTCTCGCCGAGTGCGCGCGCGGCGTTCCAGCGCTGGCTGCGTGAGAAGTACCGGACGATCGACGCGATGAACGCGGCGTGGGGGGGGAGCTTCTGGTCCACCCGCTATCGCACGTTTGCCGAGGTGCGTCTTCCCAATGCCGTCCTCGCCGCCGAGGACAGGCTGTCGCCGCACGCGCTCCTCGACTTCGCGCGCTACCAGGCCGATGTCACCGCGCGCTTCCTCGACCGGCAGGCGACGATCCTCAAGCAGCACGCGCGACCGGGGCAGTGGGTGACGACCAACTACACCAACATCACGACGAGCACCGACCCGCGCCGCAGCCGCGCGATGGACTTCGTGACGTTCACGCTCTATCCCGTCGCGGGGAACAACATCCTCGGCGGCGACAGCTATGCCATCGGCGACCCGACGCGATTGATGGAGGCGGCGGCGTACTACCGCCCGATCACCGGGACGTTCGGGATCATGGAGCTGCAACCCGGGCAGGTGAACTGGGGCTCCGTGAACCCTCAACCGCTGGACGGCGCCGTGGGGATGTGGATGTGGCACGCCTACGGCGCCGGCGCCTCACTCCTCTCGACGTATCGCTATCGCCACCCGCTGCGCGGGAGTGAGATGTACCACGAGGGGATCGTGGGGACCGACGGGGTGACGCTGACGCGCACCGGGGCCGACTTCGTGGCGACAATGCGCGCCATCCGACAGGTGCAAGACAAGGCGACGCCGAACGCCGGGCTCCCGGGCGCGCTGGCGGCGCGGCGCACCGGGTTCCTCTGGTCGCACGACAACTATTGGGATGTCGAGCTGCAGGCGCAGACCACCGAGTGGAGGACGTGGAAGCATCGCAACGGCTACACGCTGGCGGTGAAGACGACCGGCGCCCCGATGGACGTCATCGGCGAGGGGGACGACTTCTCGCGCTACCCGTTCCTGGTGGCTCCCGCGTACCAGCTGGTGAGCGACTCGCTCGCCGACAAGTGGCGGCGCTACGTGGAGCGGGGCGGCCACCTGATCCTCACGCCGCGCAGCGGACAGAAGGACGAGCGCGGGCACTTTCGCGAAGGTCCGTGGGCGACGGTGATCGCCGACCTCGTGGGCGCCGACGTCCTGGGCTTCGACGTGATCCCCGCCGGCGCCACGCGGCGGGTGACGCGCGGCGACTCGTCGTACGCCTGGCACACGTGGGGCGATGTGCTCTCGCCTCGTACCGCGACTGAGGTCCTGGCGCGATATGCGGACGGCCCGTTTGCCGGGAAGGCGGCCGCAGTCAGGCGCACCCTCGGGCGCGGGACGGTGACGATGATCGGCGTCGCCACGGACGATGGCGTGCTGGAGCGCGCGCTGGTGCGCGAAGTCTACCGGCGCGCCGGTGTCGCCATCGACGACTTGCCGCTCGGCGTCTTCGTCGAGTGGCGCGACGGGGTGTATGTCGCCGTGAACTACGCCACGTCGCCCGTGCAGTTGCCGCTCCCGCCTAACGCCGAACTGCTGCATGGGGCGCTACCACTGGCACCGGCGCAGGCGCTGGTCTGGCGGGAGCGCTGAGTTCTCGACGCGTCGCCTTCCCATGCGTCACCGCGTGACGATCGGGAAGGCGCCGGCCGGCTTGTCGAAGAGCGAGAGGAAGCGCAGCAGCTCGACGGTGCTTCCGGTCACGCGCACGTCGTCGCTCATCACGGCGTCCTTGAGCCCCACGGCCCCCGCCATCATCCGCACGAAGAAGTCGCGCGTAAGCGTCAGCGTGGCGACTGCGTCTGGGGCCGCGTCCCCCTTCCGGAAGTGCAGCACAGCGTGCTCGATCCACAGCACGTAGCGCTCCCTCGTGTCGGAGAGGGCGAGGTTCACCGTCACGTCGCGCCCCTCCGCCTCCTCGGCGTCGAGTCGTGCCGCCATCGCCTCGAGAAAGCGATCGATCGGCGTGCGCAGCAGCAGCTCCAGCACCATGCGGCGATCGGTCCCAGCCGTGGGCGGGCCGCTCCGCAGCTCCGACGCCGCCACGAGGTAGCTGTTGCGCCACGTCGCCGCCTCGGCCGCAAACGCCATCTGCTCGTAGGTGCGCGCCAGCAGCTCCTTCGCCGCACGGTTCCCCGACTCGGCCAGCACCGCGTGGTTGAGCAGCTCGGCCGCCCAGCGAAAGTCCCCCGTGTCGTACGCCCCCTGCGCAGCCGCCACCACCTTGTCCACGCCGCCTAACAAGGCGACGTAGCGCTTCGCCGACTCCTGCGGCGGGAGCGGGTTGAGGTTGGCGGGGTTGCCGTCGTAGGCGCCGAGGTAGAACTGGTACACCGCCTTCACGTTGTGTCGCAGGTCGCCGTAGTAGCCGCGCGCCCCAAAGGCTCGCTGCAGGGAGGCGGGAAGGCGCACCTTGTCGGCGATCTCGCGCGGGGTGTAGCCGGCATTCAGGAGGCGCACCGTCTGGTCGTGCGTGTACTTGTAGACGTCGCGGTGCGCGGTGATGAAGGCGGCGATGCGGTCGTGCCCCCACACCGGCCAGTTGTGCTGCCCCACGTACACCTCGGCGTCACGCGCCTGCTCCAGCGCCTCCTGCAGGTAGCCGGCCCAACGCAGCGCATCGCGCACCTTGGCGCCGCGCACCGGGAGGAGGTTGTGCATCGTCTGCGCGAGGAGCTCGGCGCCGCCGTACACGCGACGCTCGGGGATCGAGAAGGTGAGCTCCGACGGCGCCTCTGCCCCCGGCGTGTTGTGGAAGGTGAAGCGCACACCGTCGAGTTCGAGTTCCTGCGTTGGTTGATCGACGATGACGGTCGGCTCCATGATCGTGGTCGTCCCGGCCACGACTCCCTGGCCGAGCCCTGCGTCGACGAGACCGGTGGCCGACGGTGGGAGCGTCTGGCCGAACTGGTACGTCGCGCGCCGCGCCATGGCGATCCCCACGAGCACGTTCTCGCTCGTCGCCTCTTCCATGAAGCGCGCAGGCGCGACGATGGGAATGCGCCGCTGCTGGACATCGCGTGTATCGACGACGCCGAGCGCACCGCCGAAGTGATCGACGTGCGAATGCGTGAAGACGAGCGCCGCCACCGGGCGATCGCCCAGCTGCGTCCGCGCGAAGGCCATGGCCGCTGCCGCACTCTCGCGCGAGGTGAGCGCATCGATCACGATCCACCCACTCTTCCCCTCGACGAGGGTGATGTTCGCGAGGTCGAAGCCACGCAGCTGGAAGACGCCGTCGGTCACCTTGTACAGGCCAGGGACGCCGTCGAGGATGGCGTGTCGCCAGAGGCTCGGGTTCACGGTGGGCGGGGCGTCGCCACGCACGAAGGCGAAGGCATCGAGGTCGCGCAGGACGCGCCCGTCGGCGGCGGTGATCTTCCCGGTCGCCCGGGCGACGAGTCCGCGCGTCGCCTCGGAGAAGTCTGCGCTGTCCGCTTGCGAGAGCTCGCTCGCGACCTGGGCGTGCGCCGCGGCAACCGTGGGCGACACTCCCTCGCCACCGCTGCCAGCGGCCAGGCGCGCGCCCTCGTTGCGGCACGCCGCGAGCGGGACGAGGAGGAGTACGGCGATCAACGAGCGAGCGGCGCGGGCGTGCGATGGAGCGGCGCGGCGCGGTGCTGGACACATCGAGCGCGAAGGGATCATGGACCGGGGTGAGAATGCCGGATAACGTACGGTGTCCCTCCCTGTCCCGTCGACGCCGCCCGTTCCCGGCCCCATGGCCATCACCCGACGCACCTTCATCAAGGCCGGCGCCATTGGCGGCGGGGTGCTGGTCGCGGCCGGCGCGTGGGAGGCGTGGCGGATGCGCAGCTGCAAGGGCGACGGCAACGGGCTGTCGCCAGCCGGGCGCGCGCTCTTTGCCGCCGTCATCCCCGCCTTTCTCGATGGGGTCGTCCCCGCAGGCTCATGGACCCCCGCGACGATGGACGCGCTGCTGGCCGACGTGAATCGCACGGTGTCGCAGCTGCCACCGGCGGCGCGCAATGAACTGCAGCAGCTGGCCTGTCTCCTGGACCAGGGGCCGGTGCGATTGCTCCTGGCGGGGACCTTCGTCCCGTGGCAGCGCATCGACGCGGCGCGCGCGGCGCGCATCCTCGCGCGCTGGCGCCTTGGTTCGACGGCGATGCTGGTGAGCGCGTACCAGGCGCTGCACGACATCACCTTCGCCGCCTGGTACGCCGCGCCCGCGCACTGGGCTGCGACCGGCTATCCCGGGCCGCCGCGCCTCACGCCGCCGACGGCATGACGATGCAGCCCACGTTCCCCGACCCCATCGCCGAGGGGATCGCGCGCGGCTGGCGCGTGCACGACGGCGCCACGCTCAAGGAGGGGACGGTCCTCGAGGGCGACGTCGCGATCGTCGGAACCGGCGCGGGAGGCGGCGTCACCGCCGAGATCCTCACGGCCGCAGGGCTCAAGGTGATCATGCTCGAGGAGGGAGGGCTGCGCAGCACGCGCGACTTCCGCATGCTCGAGTCCGAGGCGTATCCCACGCTCTATCAGGAGTCGGCGTCGCGGAAGACGAAGGACAAGGGGATCAACATCATGCAGGGGCGCACCGTCGGTGGGTCGACGGTGGTGAACTGGACGTCGTCGTTCCGCACGCCGCCATCGACGCTCGCCCACTGGCAGGAGGAGTTCGGCCTCACCGACCTCACCACGGAATCGCTGACACCCTGGTGGGAGCAGATGGAGCGTCGCCTGAACATCGCGCCGTGGGGGATGCCCCCCAATCGCAACAACCAGCTCCTGGCCGACGCCCTCACCAAACTCGGCATTGCGCCGCAGGTCATCCCGCGCAACGTGAACGGGTGCTACAACCTCGGTTACTGCGGGATGGGGTGCCCGACCAACGCCAAGCAGTCGATGCTGCTGACGACCGTCCCCGCCGCGCTCGACCGCGGCGCGGAGCTGCTCTACCACGCGCGCGCCGAGCGACTGGCCTTCGCGGGGAGCCGCGTGCAGGAGATCGTGGTCACGCTCATGGGGAGCGATGGGTTCGAGCGCCGGCGCGATGCGGCACGCGTCCGCGTGCGGCACGTCGTCCTGGCGGGCGGTGCGATCAACACGCCGGCGCTCCTCCTCCGCAGCCGCGCCCCCGATCCGCAACGCCTCATCGGCAAGCGGACCTTCCTGCATCCGGTCACCATCTCGCTCGCCTACTTCGCCGACCCGGTCGACGCCTTCGCCGGCGCGCCGCAGTCGATCTATTCCGATCATTTCAATGAGGGCGGGAGCGACGGAATGGGTTTCAAGCTCGAGGCCCCGCCCATCCACCCTGTCCTCATCGCGACGACAGCCACGGGGGTCGGCGCCGAGCACGCCGCGCTCATGTCGCGCATGCGTCACGCGCACGTCCTCATCGCGCTCCTGCGCGACGGGCTGCACCCGGAGAGCCCGGGAGGGACGGTCGAGCTGCGCGACGACGGCTCGCCGGTGCTCGACTACCCGCTCTCCCCGTACGTGATGGAGGGGGCACGCCGCGCGATGGGGGTGATGGCCGAGCTGCAGTTTGCCGTTGGGGCGCAGCTCGTGATCCCATTCCACGAGCGCGCCACGCCGGCGCGCACCTTGGCCGCCGCGAAGGCGCAGATCGCCGCCTTCACCATGCGCTCGCCGCAGGCCAAGATCGTGAGCGCGCACGTGATGGGGGGATGCCCGATGGCCGCCGACGAGGCGCGCGGCGTCACCGACTCACTGGGCCGCCTGCGACACGTCGACAACGTCTCGGTGATCGACGGGTCGCTCTTTCCCACCAGCGTCGGGGCCAATCCCCAGCTGTCGATCTATGGGCTGGCGGCGCGCGCCGCGACGGCGCTGGCGAAGGCGTTAGGCAGCCGCGCCTGACCTCGGCGGGACCCTAAGCGGGGCCAGCGCGCCTGCCCTAGCCGCCCCGTGCCGGCGACCCGCACGATGGGTCAGGTGACTCATGCGCGCGCTCCCGATCCGTGACATCGTGAAGCGTCGGCGTCCAGTCCGGGGCGCCGTCCGGTGCGGTCGACGTCGGACCTGCGCCGCCCCCTCACGGAGCTGGAGCAGCGCCATGCATCCCGTCAACTCTCCACGTGCCGTGCTCACGCGCGCGGCCGTCGCCGCATTCGCGGCTGCACTCCCCCTCACGTCACTCGCCGCACAGCCGTCGCGCGCGAGTGCCACGACTCCCCGCGCCGCCGCCGTCCGCGGCACGAAGGCGCCGACCGCCGAGCCGTCGCTGGCCGCCGTTCGGAAGGCCACCGAGCGCTTCCGCGATGTCCGCGTCGCGCTCGCCGAAGGCTACATCCGCGATCCCGGCAACGTCTGCGACAACGCCGAGATGATGGGGCGCCCCGCCGAACTCGGGGCGATGGGGATCCACTTCTTCCGCCCCGACATGCTGGGGATCACCGCCCCGCCCTCGCCCAAGGTGAACGGGACGGGGACGCACACCGACTTCAACAAACCGTCGATCCTCATCTATGAACCGCAGCAGGACGGCTCGCTCGCCCTGGTCGCGGTCGAGAACCTCGTCTTCATCAAGGCGTGGGAGAAGGCCGGCAACATCGCCCCGCCGTCCTATCAAGGCGTGCCGTGGGATCGCATGGAGGACAACCCGGCCACCGCGATCGACGAGGCGCACATGTTCGAGCCGCACTACGACCGCCACGTCTGGCTCTATCGCGACAACCCCAAGGGGATCTTCGCACAGTTCAACCCAAACGTGAGCTGCCGGTACCACACGGAGCAGGGCGGGCACAAGCACTAGTCGCCGGCGCGACGACACACGCACGACGGCGATGGGGGGCGAGTGCGCCCCCATCGCCGCCGCTCACCCGCCGTCACCCCGCGTAGCAGTACGCGCAGCCGTGCTCCTGCGCGCGAGCCACCGCCAGCACGCCGGACGGGACGATCGTGATGCCGGGGATGATTCCCGCCTCCCACTCGCGCTTGGCGGTCGCGGCATCGACACCGCCCTTGGCAGCGGCGCGCGCACTCAGCACGGCCAGCGCCGCGCCACACGCCACGAACGTCACCGGCATCTGCATCACCTTCTCGATGGAAAGCTGCGGGAACGGCGTATCGCCTTCCCTGGACTTCCAGAAGATGTTGCGCCTGGCGGGAGCCTTGGTCGCCGGATCGGTGACATTGAGCATCGCCCCGATGGCGTACTTGTCCCAGAGCGCATCGGTGAGCGCCATCGGCATGGCCGAGTGACGCAACACGACGACGGCCTGCGCCCCGTTGGGCGGGAGCATGTACGTATCGGTCATGGTGCGGATGTAGGTCGCCGCGAAGACGGAGGGAAAGCCGCTGTTGGGCTCCGGCGCGTCGAAGACCTGCTTGTGCTTGGCCGTCACCTTGGCGAGCCAGGGATCGCTCGCCGACTTCCCTTGCTCGGCGAAGGCGACCGCGGGGGTCGCCCCCGCGAGGAGCGCTGACGCGGCGGCCAGTCGTTGCAGGAAGCTGCGGCGCGGCGTGACGGACGATGGGGAGGGATCGGCGATGAGCGGCATGCAGGGTCTCCGGCGTGCGAGGGGAGTACAAATCCCGGCCGAGGGTGGACGGGACCGGATCCTGAAATGCGCATCGGGCGCGTGTTACCCGACGTGGGGAGAGCAAGCGAGCGAAGCGGCGCTGATGCGCGGCGGGCGATGCGTCGGCGGGGGGGGCAATTGACAATGCGACGGTTGGCCCCGCACGGCAAGACTCTCGGATACCCAATCATCGCGCCGCGCACCGCGAACGGCCGGCGTGTCGCGCGCGGACCGCCCGGCCGCAGCCGGCACGGTCAGTGTAGGGGGGCGCCGGCTGGCGACTACGCCAGTTCGGCGCCGAGCTCGGCCAGCAGCGCCCGCAGCACCGAGCGGTGGCAGTGCCCCTCCTCGTCGCAGTAGCAGCCGACCGAGAGGTTGGTCGTGTGCGACAGCGCGGCGAGCAGTGCGAGGTCGTGCCGTGCCGACGGTTCGTTCATCTCTGCGCGGAACTTCCGGGTGAACGTCGCCCACTCCGCCGTCGTCGTCGCCGACTGCCCGAGCTTCATCGTCTCCACGCTCGGTGCCAGGTTGGGGAACCAGACGTCGTACCAGTCCTCGACGGCGAAGCGCTCCTTGGGAACGCCCCTCGGCGGGCGCCTCACGGTCCCGATGCGGAGCCCTTCCCCCGGATGACGCGGCGTGCCGAGTTGGACGATGCGAATGGACATGTGCGCTACTCCGCGTGCTGTCGCAACCACCCCAGGATCGCCGCCACCCCTTGTGGGTCGAGGACGGCCTCCGGCGCATTGTAGCTGACGGCGGCCTGCCCGGACAGCTCGGCGCGCGGCCGCCCCTCGTGCTTGAGGACGTGGTTGGCGTCCGGGGGGAAGGCAAAGGTCACGTGACCGCGACCGGCAGCCGCCAGTTGCAATGGTTCGCCGTCTGCGTGCACGTCCACCTGGACGTCCTTGGCCCCGATGACGACGAGCACCGGAACGTCGACGTCGCGCACCAGCGGCGACGCGTCCGCCAGCCACAACTCGCGCGAGAAGGGGAGGTTGGCGGGGCTGGCGAGCCCCTGCACCAGCCCGGCGATGCCAGGGGGGAGTGCCGGATCGGGATCGACCGGCTGCGACGCCAGGAAGCGGGCGATCGCCGCGTCGTACATCGCGAGGATCGCCTCGCCCCCGGGGACGGGGGCCAGCTGTGCCGCGATCTGCGAGCGCGCCACCGCCCCCACGCTCCGACCGGGGGGCGCGATGAGGATCAACCCGGCTAGCGGGATCTCCGGCTGTTGCAGCTGATAGTGCAGCGCGTGCAGCGTCCCCTCGCTGTTGGCCACGGCGAACAGCCGGTCGCGTCGCACGGTGGGGAGGGCGGCGAGCGTGCGCACGGCGCCGGCCAGCTCGTCCAGGTGGCTCTGCATGCTCACCTTTCCCATCAGGTGCGGCATGTTCTCGCGCGCACGCGGACCC
The DNA here is from genome assembly GCA_046327755.1 of Gemmatimonadaceae bacterium. Taxonomy (GTDB): domain Bacteria; phylum Gemmatimonadota; class Gemmatimonadetes; order Gemmatimonadales; family Gemmatimonadaceae; genus SCN-70-22. The sequence continues at coordinate 87,713 of JAXLXW010000015.1, read as the reverse complement.
GACGCGCGCTTGTCGTATCGGATGGAGGTGATCCCTTCGCGCGCAAAGACCTCGGCGAGCAGGCGCGCGCTCCCGTTCGTCCCGGGGAGGAGCGGAGTGTTCCAGTCACGGTCGGTGGGGCCGCTCCCGGCGACGAAGACGATGCCGGCCCCTGTCGCCCGGTGGTCGCTGGGGAACTGGACGGTCGCGTCGATCGTGGTGTCGTCGAGCGTCCAGGAGACGTCGCGCGATTCGCCTGCCGCGTGTGCGTCGGTCGTCATGGCTGCCGGTGGCGTGAGTTGATGGTGCAAGGCTCTTCCAAGATGCCGCCGAGTGCCTGCGTCGTCAGGCGGCGGCGCTACCGTTTTCGCCCTGCGACCGGTTAAGGTCCGACAAGGAGCCACCGCCTCGCCCGTGTCCGCGACGTCACCCACCGACCGCACCCTCCTCCTCATCGTGGCCGATGGCGTCCGCCCCGACGTCCTCGCGCGTCGCATGGCGGAGGGACATCTCCCCAACCTCGCCGCACGCGCGGCACGCGGGGGAGCGTACGAGGTCTCGAGCGTCTTTCCCTCGGTCACCGGCCCCGCGTACGCCCCATTCCTCATGGGACGCTTTCCCGCGCAGGTGGGAATCCCGGGGCTGCGATGGTACGACCGGGGGCGCGAGCGCTGTCGCTTTCCGCCATTTGCGCGTTCCTACTCGGGCCCCGAGATCTGGTGGCTCGATCACGACCTCGATCCCGCGCACCCGACGCTGCTCGAACTCGCGACGCCGAGTGTGGCCGGCGCGAGCATGCTCGGGCGCGGCGCGCGCGGGCGGCGCCATCCGGGGCGCGGCGTCTCGTGGATGCTCAAGGCAATGGGTCCGCACTTTCGCGGCGATCTCGACGCGTGGCGCCGCCTCGAAGTGCAGGTGAGCACCGTCATCCTCGACCACCTGCGCCGCGACCGCCCGCGCTTTGCGGTGATGGCCTTCCTCCTCCCCGACAAGTTCGCGCACAAGTTCGGCGCCGACACGCCGCAGGTGCACGCCTCGCTGGGTGACCTCGACGCCTTTGTCGGCAACGCGACCGAGATCGCCAGGCGCAACGGGTGGGAGGATCGCCTCGACGTGTGGGTCGTGGCCGACCATGGCCATGCGACGGTGTCCCGGCACGACGACCTCGCCGATGCGGTGCGCGACGGCGGGTGGCGCGTCCTCGCCCACCCCACCACCTGGGTCCGGCGCCCGCAGGTGGCGGTGATGGTGGGGGGCAACGCGATGGGCCACGTCTACGTGGAGCTGGAGAAGCGCGCACGCCCGTGGCGAATGCAGCTGACGGAATGGGACGCGCTGGAATCGCTCCTCCTCGGGCGCGACAGCGTCGACTTCGTCGCCACCGCCGAAGCGCCGCACCGCGTGCGCGTGCGGACGCGCGGGCGCGGCGACGCCCTGGTGCTGCGCGAGGGAGAGGGCGCCGCGGCCCGCTTCTCCTATCGCTGCGAACACGGCGACCCGCTGGGCATGGGCGGGGACCTCGTTGCCCTCGATGCGCAGACGGCGCACGAGGCGGCGGCCCGCAGCGACTACCCCGACGCGCTCGTGCAGCTGGCGGCCGTGGTCCCGTCGCCACGCGCAGGCGACTTCATCGTCTCGGCCACCCCGGGGTGGGACTTCCGCGATCGCTTCGAGCCCACCCCGCACGTGTCGACGCACGGGGCGCTGCATCGCGAACACATGACGGTCCCGCTCATCGTCGACCGCCCGCTGGCGCGGACGCCACGACGCACCGCCGACGTGATGCCGAGCGCGATCGCCGCCCTGGGGATACCGTTCGGCGGGACCGTGGATGGCGTCGACTGCGTGACCCCCTGACGGCGCGAGGGCACATGGACACGACAGAGGTGGGATCGATACGCCCATCGCTCGCACGCTACGAGGCGATGGCCCAGGCGTTGCTCGATGCCTATCGCACCGGGACGCCGGAGGCGATGGAGCGCCTCTACGCCTTCACCTGGCACCGGCGCGCCTGGGAAGGGATGCGCCGCTACGTGCAGGGCGACCTGGGCCATCCCGAGTCACCGGACGTCGAGATCGACCTCGACGACGCGCGCTGGCTCGTGGCGCGCGAGCACGACTTCGACGACTGGCCGGCGCTGGTCGCCTTCTGCGCCCGGTGCGCCACGCTGCGCGACGACGTGACGGTGCTGCGCAAGCCGGTCGGCGTGCTCACGCACGACGTGCCGGGGGGGCGTGCGACGCGACACCTGGCGCGCGACTGGGCGACGGTGCTCGAACGGCTCGCCTCGCCCTCGGCGACGACCTTCGTGGGGAACGGGATGGCGACCGACGCGATGCTGGCCGACCTGGCGCGCGTTCCGCACCTCACGGCGTTGCAGCTCTCGGGATCATCGGGCGTCACGGACGCCGGCGTGCTCGCCCTCGCCGCGCTTCCCGCGCTGCGACATCTCGACCTGGGCGGGACGTCGGTGACCGATGCCGGGTTGGCGGCGCTGCGGTCCATGCGTTCGCTCGAGTCGCTGTCGCTCGCCGGGACGCGCGTGACCGACGCGGGGCTCGATGCGGTGCGCGACTGCGAGGCGCTCGTGGAGGTGAAGCTCAACTGGACGCACACCGGCGACGGCGCCCTGCGCGCCCTCGCCGGAAAGCCGCACCTCTCGCAGCTGCACGTGGGCCACGACGTGACCGACGATGGGCTCCGCCTGTTGCGCGAGTTCCCGTGCTTCGCGTCGTGGCAGGGGGGGGCGTTTGTCGCCGAGCTGTTGAGCGAGCGCGTGCCGCCCAACCGCCTCTCGGTGCCGCGCACCGTGACGGCGAGCGGGATCGCTGCGCTGCGCGGGCTCGACGGGCTGTTCGCGCTCGACATCGCCGGTGGTGAGGTCCCGCGCGACGGCGCGTCGTTCCGCCCGCTCCTCGACCTGCCGAATCTCGGCTGGTTGATGGTCGACATCGACGGCGACGCGATGCCCGTCATCGCCGAGCTGCCGCGGTTGCGCGCGCTCATCTGCCAGGACACGCCGGCGGGCGATGATGGCTGGGTCGCGCTGAGCCGCTCGCGCACCATCGAGTCCATCTGGGGGCGCCGCTGCCACAACCTGCAGCGGCGCGGCTTCCACGCGCTGTCGCGCATGCCGGCGCTCCGCGCACTCTCCGTCAGTTGCAAGCACGTCGACGACGAGGGCGTCGCCGCCCTCCCGCACTTCCCCGCACTGCGCGAACTGATGCCGATGGATATCCCCGACGCGGGTTACCGGCACATCGCGCAGTGCGCGGATCTGGAAGTACTCACGCTCATGTACTGCCGCGACACGAGCGACGCCGCCACCGAGCACCTGGTGTCGCTCCCCCGCCTGCGGCGCTACTTCGCCAGCTACACGCAGGTCACCGACCGCACGCCGGCGATCCTCGCGACACTCGACGCGCTGGAGTCGGTGACGTTCGACAGCTGCGCGCGCCTGACTGACGCGGGCATCGCGCAGCTGGCGCGATTGCCGCGCCTGCGCGAGGTGCGCGTGTCGGGGCGGCACATCACGGGCGAGGTGACGCGCGCCTTTCCGCCGTCGGTGGACGTGCACTACGCGCGCTGACCGGGGAGGCGCGGGTGGCGCACGCGGTACAACGCGCCGCCACTCGTCAGGCGTCGGGGAGTTCGCCCGCCACGAGGGGGATGCGGAAGCGGAACGTCGCCCCCTCGCCCAGCACCGACTCGGCGGCCAGCGTCCCGCCGTGCGCTTCCACGATCCCGCGCGCGATCCAGAGCCCGAGTCCCGCACCGTGTCCGTTGCGCTCCCCCACGCGGCGCTCGCCAGTCCAGAAGGCCTCGAAGAGGCGCGGGAGGTCGTCAGGTGCAATGCCTGGGCCGGTGTCGGCCACCGCCCCTTCCAGCGTGGTGTCGTGCACGCAGTAGCGCACCGCGACGCTCCCGCCGCGCGGCGTGAACTTCACCGCGTTCCCCACCAGGTTCGAGAGGAGCTGCACCATCCGCTCCAGGTCGAGCGATCCCGTCACCAACTCGGTGCCGGCGTCGCAGGAGAAGGTGAGCTTCACCCCGGCCGACACGGCGAGCGGCGTCAGCATCGCGCGGGCCCGATCGAAGGCGTCGGCCACGTAGTGCGGGGCCCGGTTGATCCGGAGCCCGTCGCCACGGATCGACGAGGCATCGAGCAGGTCCTCGACCAGGCGCTGCATCGCCGCCGCGTTGGCGTGGATGGTCGACAGCGCCTTGCGCCCCCACGCCACCCCATCGTCCTCGCCCGCGTCTCCCGGCGTCGCCTGCGACGCACGCACCGCGTCTGCCGCCGCCTGCCCAGGGGTGAGCCCCTGCAGCATCAGCGTCTCGGCGTACATCGACACCACCGCCAGCGGGTTGCGCAGGTCGTGCGCGACCACCGCCAGCAACCGTTCGCGCTCGCGCGTCGCCAGCTCGGCGCGGGCGCGGGCGGCGCGCTCCTCCACGTGCAGCAGCCGCGTCTCGAGAAGGTTCTCCACGCGCAGCAGCACTTCGGTCGCGTCGAACGGCTTGGTCACGAAGTCGCGCGCCCCTAACGACAGCGCGCGATCGCGCATGTCCGGCGTGACGTCGGCGGTGAGGACGAGCACGGGGCGATAGTCGCCCGCCGGCGTTGCCTCGCGAAGGTCGCGCAGCAGCTCCAACCCATGCCGGTGCGGCATTTGCAGGTCCAGCAGGATGAGATCCGGCGCGTGCTTCGTGACGAGCGGGAGCACCTGGCGCGCGTCGCCGGTGCGCACCAGCGACGTGAAGCTCGCGGACTCGAGCAACCCCTCGAGCAGGTCGAGGTTCGCCTCCTCGTCGTCGACGAGAAGGATCGTGCAACCGTGCAGGCGTCTGGCGTCGTGGCTCACCCCTTCCCCCCTGGGAGGAATCCGTCCACCACCTCGAGGAATTCGTCGACGTCGATCGGCTTGGTGAGGTAGGCGTTCGCTCCCGTGATCCGCAGCTTGTCGACCGAGGCCTTGGTCGCGTCGGCACTCACCACCACCACCGGGATGCGCTCGGTGCGCGGGTCACTGCGCAGGCGGCGCAGCACCTCCTCACCCGGGATGTCCGGCAGGTGCAAGTCGAGGAGGACGACGTCGGGGAGGTGCTCGCGCGCCAGCTCGACGCCCAGCTGTCCCTGCAGTGCGGGGAGCGTCTTCCACCCCGGGCGGGCCTGCAGGATCGCCTCGACCAGGGTGAGGTTGGCGAGGTTGTCCTCGATGTAGAGGAGCGTCGCCTCGCGATGCGCCGCCGCCGGGATGGCGAATGTCCCCGTGTCTTCCAGCCCGCGCACCGGGTCATGCGCCCCGTCCAGCTCCACGCGGAAGGTGCTCCCCTCGTCGGACGTCGACTCGAGGATCAGCGCCCCGCCCATCGCCTCGCACAACCGCTGCGAGAGCGCCAGCCCCAACCCCGTCCCCTCCACCTCCGTCTGCTCGGCGCCGAGGCGCGCGAACGGGGTGAAGAGCTGGTCCAGGCGATCGGCCGGGATCCCGCGCCCGTTGTCACGCACGCGGATCGCCCACCGCCCGCTCTCCATCTTCGCGCAGTCCAGGTGGACGTAGCCGTTGGGGCGGTTGTACTTGATCGCGTTGCTCAGGAGGTTGAGGATCACCTGCACCAGGCGCTGCCGGTCGGCGTGGGCGAATGCCCCCTCGGGGAACGTCCCCTCGCGCAGCTGCACGAGGTGCTGCTGCGCCAGCGGGCGGACGAGTCCAACGGTCTCGTGCAGGACCGGGCCCAGCGCCACGGGCTCCAGCGAGAAGCGCTCGCGTCCCGCCTCGATGCGCGAGATCTCCAGCACCTCGTTGATGAGGTGCAGCAGGTGGCGCCCCGCCTTGAGGATGTGCTGGATCCCCTTCTGCTGCTGCGGTGCCAGCTCGCCGCGCGCCGCCAGCTGCGCGAAGCCGAGGATCGAGTTCATCGGCGTCCGCAGCTCGTGCGACATGCGCGAGAGGAACTCGCTCTTGGCGCGATTGGCGCGCTCCGCCTCTTCCTTGGCGCGCGCCAGCGCCTCCTCGGCGATCTTGCGATCGGTGATGTCGCGACCGAAGGCGATGACCCCTTCCTCGCTCGTCGTGTTCGAGATGGTGCGCCCGACGTTCTCGAAGACGCGATAGCTCCCGTCCTTGTGCCGGATCCGGAAGGTGGACATGGTCGACTCACCGGGGCGTTCGAGGATCCACGTGAGGTCGGCCAGCGTGCGCTCGATGTCGTCCGGATGCAGGAGATCGGTAGGGCGCATCCCCAGCAGCTCCTCCGGCCGGAAGCCGAGCATGCGGAGCGACGACGGCCCGACATAGGTGAGGGCCCCTGACGGATCGCACATCATCACGAAGTCGGACGCGTTCTCGATGATGCGCCGGAATCGCTCGTCGCGTTCGCGCAGCGTCCGCTCGACCGTGATGCGCTCGGAGATGTCGCGCGCATTGGCGATGAGCCCCTGCTCCGTCCCGTGCGGCGACAGCGTGCGCGCCACCCCTTCGAACCAGAGCCAGCGCCCGTCCTTGTGCCGAATGCGGTACTGGTTGGTGAACGACTGCCCTGGCTGGGCGATCGCCTTCCCGATCGTCGTCATCACGATCGGGACGTCGTCGGGATGAATCACGTCGACCGGGCGCTGCCCGATCATCTCGGCCGGCGTGACGCCGAGCAGGCGCTCCACCGACGGACCCACGAAGGTGACCGCTCCCGTGGTATCGAAGATGAAGACCTGGTCGTTCGAGTTCTCGATCAGCCGGCGGAAGTGCTCCTCCTGTTCGCGCAGCGCCTCCTGCGCCGCGGTACGTTCGGCGATCTCCTCGGCGAGCGCCGCGGTGCGCTCCGCCACGCGGCGTTCGAGCTCCTCGTTGGCCTGCTGCTGCGCCAGCTCGGCCGCCTTGCGCGCGCTGATGTCGCGCGCCGTGGCCACCAGGCACTCGCGCCCGCCGATGGTGATCGCCGTCAGGCGCATCTCCTCCCACACCGGCGTCCCGTTCTTATGGTAGCCCATCCATTCGAACTGCTGCGGATCGCCGGCGGCGGCCTTGCGGGCATACTCCCAGGCGCGTTCCTCGGTGAAGCCGCGATCGGCCGCGGTGAGCCCGGCCATCCCGCGCTCGCGTTGCTCTTCTGCCGTGTAGCCGAACAGCTCGATCGCCGCCTCGTTGAGCTCCAGGAGCTCGCCCGTCTTCTGGTCGTGCACCCACATCGCGTCGAAGGCGTACTGGAAGAGGGCGCGATACGCCTTCTCCGACGACCGCAACGCCAGCTCCGTCGCGCGCCGCTCGGTGATGTCGAGCGAGGTGCCGAGGACGCGCGTGAAGCGCCCGTCGCCAGCCGCAACGAGGAGGGCGTGCGCCTGCAGCAGGCGCGTCGCGCCGTCCGGGCGCACGACACGAAACTCCGCCGTCTTCTGCGTATACGGGACCAGCGTGGCCATTCCGTCGTTGACGACGTGCAGGTCCTCCGGGTGCACCATGCGGAGAAAGTCCTGGTGCGTCCTGGGCGCCGTCTCGTCCGTCACGCCGTGGATGCGACACTGCTCGCGCGACCAGTAGATGCGGTCGGTGGCGAGATCGATTTCCCAACTCCCGATCCCGGCAATGCGCTCGATGAGGTCCTGATGCGCCTCGCGCTCGGGCGAGGGACGATCGGCGCCCGACGCCGGAACGTCGGGCGCGTGGTTGAGCGGTGCGTTCATGCCGAGTGGCGCGGAGGGGCGCACAGGGGGGAGGAGTCGGTCGGGCCGAAAGCCGCCGAGCACACTCTGGTATTCTGACGTGCGGGACGAAAGGACGCGAGGTATGGTGCAGGTCAATCGACCTACGGGGATGGGGAGATTGACCTAGCCTCCCCTCGAATCGCGGATTCGTCCCGTCCCGCCACGCGTCGTCACGCGCGCATTGCCCGCTGGACGTCCGGGACGGATCGTTCCCCTCTCTCCTTCATCGAACCGCATGCCGACTCGTCGCTCGTTCGCCTTCGCCCTCGTACTTGCCGGCGCCCTCCCGCGCGTGGCCCACGCGCAGGTTGCCCCCAAGCCGCTCCCGACACGCAACAGTGGTCCCGCCGGGGCCGCAGCCCCGTCCGCGACCTCGCGTGCCATCACGGCGGCCGACATGCGACACCGCCTCTTCCTCATCGCCGACGACTCGATGGGGGGGCGGGCGACCGGGTCGTGGGGGAACTACCAGGCGGCGAACTACATCGCCGCCGAGTTCAAGCGATTGGGGCTCAAGCCCGCTGGGGAGAACGGGGGGTGGTTCCAGGTAGTCCCGTTCTTCCGTCAGGCCGCCGATCCCAACGGAACGCTGGTGGTCGGGAGCGCGACGCTCCGCATCGGGCGCGACTACATCGTCGCGACGTCCAGCACGGTCCCGCGCCCGCTCGAGGGGAAGCGCGTCGTCTTCGGCGGGTCGATGACCGATTCGTCGACGTGGATCAGTGCCGACAGCGCACGCGACCGCGTCGTCGTCTTCTCCGGGCCGCCGCGGGCCAGCTTCCTCCTCGCGCGCACCGTCACGAGCGCGGCGCGCTTCGCCGGCGCCGCTGCAGTCGCCCTCCCGGTGCTCGAGTCGATTCCGGCCGACTTCGCCGCCGCCCTGATGGCCGGGCGCGTGATGACCGACACCTCGCGCACCGCCCAGGGGCCCGGGCGACTCTTCATCACCGCTCCCGCTGTCGCCCAGCTGCTCGGCCGCTCCCCCGAGGGGGCCGCCGCCGGAACGTTAGGCGACGTGGTCCACGGGACCGGGACCGTCTCGTTCTCCGCGCTGCCGTATGCCGCGCGCAACGTCATCGCCGTCCTCCCGGGGCGCGACCGCAAGCTCGCGGGGACGTACGTCGCCCTCACCTCGCATAACGATCACGTCGGCTTCGATCACGCGCCGGTCGACCACGACTCGCTCCGGGCTCGCAACCTCGTCGTGCGTCCCATGGGGGCTGATTCGCCGGAACGCGAACCGACGGCGCAGGAGTGGGTGACCATTCGCCAATCGCTCGACTCGCTGCGCCGCCTGCGTCCGCCGCGCCTCGACTCCATCCGCAACGGCGCCGACGACGACGGGAGCGGGACCGCGGCTCTGCTCGAAGTGGCGGAAGCGCTGTCGTCCGGGGCCAATCGCCCGCGCCGCTCCGTCCTCTTCGTCTCGCATGCGGCGGAGGAGGAGGGGCTGCGGGGGAGCCAGTGGTTCACCGATCACCCCACCGTCACGCGCGACTCGATCGTGAGCGAGTTCGACATGGACATGATCGCCCGCGGCGGCGTGCGCGACGTGGAGGGGGGCGGCCCGGGCTACCTCGAAGTCATCGGGATGCGTCGCCTGTCCAAGGAGTACGGCGACATCATCGAGGCGGCCAACGCCAAGCAGCCGCTCCCCTTCGCCTTCAACCTCACCTTCGACGCCCCCGGGCATCCGCTGCAGTACTACTGCCGCGCCGATCACTACAGCTACGCGCGCTACGACATCCCGGCGGTCGCCGTCTCGCGCGGCGAGCACGCCGACTATCACCAGGTCACCGACGAGGCGCAGTACGCCGACTTCGACGGAATGGTGCGCGTGGCGAAGCTCGCCGAGTCGGTCGTGCGCGCGGTGGGGAACCTCGATCATCGCCCCTTCGTCGACTTCGCACGGCACGACCCCAAGGCGCAGTGCCGGCAGTAGTGCGGGCCTAACGATCGATGTCACGGGAGGGCGCGAGCGCGAAGCGCCCGCGCCCTCCCCGTCAGTCGCGCACGCGCTCGACCCTCACGCGGACGATCCGGTCGAGCCTGGGATAGGTGCGATCCATGTACGCATTCCCGCCGCGCTCGAGCGCCCCCTGCTTGCCCTGCCGCACCCCGCCCCCCGACTCCTCGCCATAGCCGGCGTACAGCGCATCGATCACGTCCATCCCCTCGATCACCGTCCCCAGAACCGTGAACGGCTCGACGTCGTTGCGCGCGTTGTCGCCCAGGTTGATGTAGAGCTGCGTGTTGCGGGTGGCGGGCTTTCCGGGCCCTTCGTACGCGAAGGCAAAGGTGCCGCGCCGGTTCTGCGAGCGCGGCGCGTCGTCGGCGAGGTAGCGCCCCTTCCACGCCGCATTCACCGCCGAGTCGCCGTGGAGCCCAAACTGCGCGATGTAGCCGGCGCGCACGCGGTGGAAGCGCGTGTCGTCGTAGTACCCCAGGCGCGCCAGGTTGTAGAGGCGGTCGGCGCCGATGGGCCCCCACGCGCGGTGCAACTCCAGGGTGAAGCGCCCCTTCGTCGTCTCGAAGCGCAGGCGAGACACGGCAGGTGCCGGGCGCGTCCATTCGGCGTTGGCGGGGTCGAGCAGGAGGGCGCGCGATGCAACTGCCGGCAACGTACGGTTGGAGGCCGCACGGGCGCACGCCGCCAACAACAGGGCGAGCGCCGCCCCGCGCACGAACGCAGTCCCCAACGGTCGACGTCGCATGGCGGGAAGGTCGCGTGCGGCGCAGGACGTCGGAAGGTCAGAAGCCGCACACCACCTGCTCGAGAGCCCTGATTACCGCCGCTGGCGGGAACGGCCATACGTTGAGGTGTCAGCGCACGCGGGGCGGGCATGTCGACGACGTGGTGGCGTTTCGATCGGGGCGTCGGGGCGAGGCGAGGAGTGCTCGCGCGGCACGCGATGCGCGCGGTTCGCACCCTATGCGCGCTGGTGACATGCGCCACCCTTGCCGCATGTCTCCCCCGCAACATCGTCGCACCGATCGCCCCCGCCATCGCACCAGTACTCGAGCACGCCGTCTTCATGGACTACGACGGCAACGGCGTGGAGCCGAGCATCACCACACGCGCCCGCGTCCTCCCGGACACCGCGTACCTGCGCTACGTCGATCGCCTCATGGCCCACATGGCGACCGACACGCACTCGGTCACCGTCGACACCACCGGTACGGGCAAGGCGACGCGCCACGTCCTCATCTACCTGCAAGGGGGGATGAACCATCTCACGACGGGGATGCGAACGTCGGCGCGACTCCTCGACGCCATTCGCGCCGACAGCGACAGTGCCGGTCGCACGTTCCCGATCTTCGTCAACTGGAACTCGAGTCTCCTCTCCACGCTGCAGGAGCGACTCGGCGCCGTGCGTGTGAAAGGGCGCACGGTGCCGATCGTCTCGCAGGCGCTCGTCCTCTCCAGCGACGTGATCGCCGGCGTCGCGCGCTACCCCTTCGTGTGGTCGCGCGCCGCCTTCGACGGCCCCGATCGTTTCGCAAACAATCTCGCCGCCCTCGACACTGGCACCGTCGGCCGCACCCCGCGAGAGCGCGTCTTCCTCACGAGTTCCGTGGCGATCAACAGCGCCAATCACCCCACGGCAATCGCCGTGTCGCGCGCCGCCTTCCATCGCACCAGGCGCGAGTGGCTCCTGCACCACGTTCCGTCGCTCGTCTTCGCCGTCATTCCCACGCGCTGCTTCGTGAACTGTCGATGGAGCGACGCGCGCGCCGGCCTCGCCACCTGGCTCCCACCCAAGGCCTTCACCACGCTCCTCTTCTCGGGGCTCGGGAAGCCGGCGTGGGAGATGATGCACCGTCGCACCAACCTTGCCTTCCAGCGAGACGAGCGACGCGCGGCGCGCGCCGACGTCGTCGCCGCGCCACGCCCGAACGACGGCGCCGTCGGCATTCTCCTGGCGCGACTGGGCGAGCAGGTGCAACGCGACACGCTCGCCTACGAGATCACCATCATCGGGCACAGCATGGGGGCGATCATGGCCAACGAGATGGTGCGCCGTCGCCCCGACCTTCCGTGGCGCCACATCGTCTTCATGGCCGGTGCGGCGAGCATGCGCGAGTTCTCGCTCGGCGTCCTCCCGTACCTGCAGCGCGCCGAGGACGAGGGGCGCCCCGCGGACTTCTACAACATCACCCTGCACCCCTTCTCCGACCTGCGCGGCTGGGTGGGGCCGCAGGCGCTCAAGCCGGCCTCCGCCCTCCTCCCCTACGGCTCCCTTCTCGAGTACGTCGACCGCTACTTCGTCAACGACGAGACGCGCCTCGAGTACACGACGGGGAAGTACCGCAACTTCGCCGAGTCGGCCTACATCATCCCCGCCGGCGCGGTGCGCGGGCGCGTCCACCTCAAGGCGTTCGGCTACCGCAACGGGACCGGGTGCGACGTGGTGCGCGACCTCCCGTACGAGCACGCACACTTCCAGGACCCGCGCGTCCCTTTCTGGCGCCCGAGCTTCTGGACACCGGGGCTCCCCGCCTGCGTCCGGGCGACGCCGCGCCCTCTCTCGCCGCAGCCCAAGGGTGTATCATAGGGGCCACGCCGTCGTCTTGATGGCGTAACATCCCGGCCACGGCGACGCCCCCCTCCTTGCCCGACCGTCCCGCGCTCCCCGACGAGAAGTCGCCGCCGTCCCAGCTCGGACAGCAGGCGCCCCATGCCCTCCTGCTCAGGATCTTTGGATTCTGGGCGGTCTGGTTCGTCGTCGCGCGCCTGATCTTCCTGGGCTACGAGTGGCAGCTGACGCGCACGCTGGACGCCACCTTGCTCACCGGGCTCTGGCTGCGCGGGATGCGCCTGGACCTGTCGGCCGCCGCGTGGCTCACCGTCGTGCCGTGGATCGCCATCGTCTGGCGCAGCGTGCGGCGCGCCGACCAGTGCCAGCAATTCCTCACCGGCTATCTCGCCCTCGCCATCCTGGCGACGTCGCTCATCACCGTCGCCGACCTGCAGCTCTTCGTCGAGTGGCGCTATCGCCTCGACGCGACGCTGATCCATTTCCTGCGCACCCCAGACGAGGCGCTCGCCTCCAGCGCCTCGGCGCCCTGGCTCCCGCTCGGCACGATCCTCGTCCTCCTCATCGCGACGAGTTGGGTGGCGGCGCGCCTCATCATTGCCCGCCCCCTCGCCGATGCGCGGCCGGGCGACGCCTCGCTGCGTGTCCCTGCCGCGTGGCGCCCCCTCCTGCTGGGGGCCGCGTTGCTCATCCCGCTGCGCGGCGGGGTGCAAGGGGCCGCGCTCTCGCCGCGCTACGCCGCCTTCTCGTCCAACGACTTCGCCAACCAGGCGGCGCTCAACGCCACCTGGCACTTCGCGCACGCCGCGCTCCGCGACGCGCAGCAGCCGATCGACAATCCGTACCGGGAGATGCCGGCCGCTGAGGCGCAGCGACTCACCGACTCGCTCCTGGCGCCGATTGCCGGCGCGCCTAACGGGCGATCGCCGCTGCTGCGCATCGCGCGTCCCAACGTCATCCTCATCACGTGGGAGAGCCTCACGGCGAAGCTGGTCGGACGGCTCGGCGGCGTGCCTGGGGTCACGCCGCAGCTCGATCGCCTGAGCCGTGAGGGGATCCTCTTCGATTCGCTCTTCGCCTCGGCGGGGCGCACGGCGCAGGCGCTGGTGGCCGTGTTAGGCAGCTTCCCCGCGCAACCGCACCAGCAGGTGCTCGACCTCCCGCAGGTCGTGGCCTCACTCCCGGTGCTGAGCCGCGCGCTTGAGCAAGGGGGTTACCACTCCGCGTTCTACTACGGCGGCGACCTCGAATTCTCCAACTTCCGCACGCTCACGACGCACGCCGGCTTCGCGCGCGTCGTCGACCAGGATTCGTTTGCACCTGACGAGCGTCGCTCGAAGTGGGGCGTGCCGGACGGGATCGTCCTCCAGCGTACGCTGACCGACCTCGCCCGGGCGCCGCGCCCCTTCTTCACGCACGTCCTCACGCTCAGCAGCCACGAGCCGTTCGACGTTCCCGAGGCCCCCGCCTTTGCCGGCACCGGTGACGACACGCTCTTCATGAACGCGCACCACTACAGCGACGCCAGCGTCGGCGCCTTCATCGACGCCGCGCGTCGGCAGCCGTGGTGGGACAGCACGCTGGTGATCATCGTCGCCGACCACGGCTCGCCGCGCCCCGTCCCCGACCCCATCGTGAACGAGCGCATCCCCGACCGGTACCGCATCCCGATGCTCTGGTTGGGCGGGGCACTCGCCGTGCGCGACACGGTCATCCACACCGTCGCCTCGCAGCTCGACCTCGCGCCGACGCTCCTCACGCTCGTGGGCGAACCGTCGGAGGCGCGCGACTTCCGATGGGGGAAGAACCTCCTCGCCCGTCGCGACGGCGGCTTTGCCTACTTCCCGTACCACGACGGCTTCGCCTACATCGACGCAGCGGGTTGGGTGGTCTACGACGAGCTGGCCGACCGCATCGTGCAGGCTGGCGGTGCGGGAGGCGCGCACCACCAGCGCATGGGGACGGCGCTGCTGCAGGCCGCATACGACGACTTCCTGGCGCGCCGCGGTCCGCCCGACCCCGCGCGCTGGGTGGCGCTGCGCGTCCCGTCGCCGTTCGCGCCGCTGGCGCCCATCCACGACGCACGAGAGGCGCGCACGGCGAGTCCGTAACATACCGGGCACACCGCGCACGCCTCCGTCAGTGACAACCCGCCCGGCGCGCCGCTACTTCCGCAGCGCCTCCAACCGCTCCCGCTCCTGCACCCAGTGCGGCTTGGGGAAGGGCTTCGCGCTCGGCCACACACGGTTGAGCGTCGCCCCCTCGTACACCTCGCCGTTCTTCACGACATACCGGATGTCGAGCGAGTTGCGGATGTTGTCCAGCGGATTTGTGTTGAGGACGACGAGGTCGGCGAGCTTCCCCGCCTCGATCGACCCAAGGTCCTTGCCGTAGCCGATCGACTCGGCACCGTAGATCGTCGCGATGCGTAGCGCCTCCATCGGCGTCATGTCGCCGCTCTGTAGCATCCACAGCTCCCAGTGCGCGCCGATCCCGTCCTGCTGCCCGTGTGAGCCGAGCCCCGCGCGCCCGCCCGCACGCACGATGTCGCGCACCCCGCGTGCGATCGCCGGGAAGTTGTAGTCCTCCTCGATGATCATCGGGCGCCGGCGCGCCTGGCGCGTCAGGATGTCGCTCGGCGTGAAGTACGACGTCTTGGGATCCTTGTCGAGATCGGTGCGGGCCCGCCAGTAGCCGTCGCCGCCAGGTGCACCGTAGGCCACCACCAGCGTTGGCGTGTACGTGATGCGCGCGTCGGCCAGGACCGTGACGACGTCCTTGTACAGCGGCACCTGCCCGATCGAGTGCTCGAGCGCGGTGTAGCCGTCGATCGCCATCGTGATGTCGGCCTTGAGGTCGGCCGCCCCTTCGTTCGTCGCGTTGATCCCCTCGGCTTCGGCCGCCTGCAGGATCCACTGCCGCTGGATGCGGCGCGGCTGCAGGTACTGCTTGAGCGAGTTGACCCCCTGCGCCTTGTAGCGTCGCACGACGTTGAGCGCATCCTGGTAGGAGCGGATCGGCGTGTTGTTGCTGGTGAGCGGGAAGCCGGTCGCGTAGATGCGCGAGCCGACCATCTCACCCGCGTCGATCAACTCCCCCCACGCCACGTTCCACCGCGTCCCGCTGGGATTGCGCGTGGTGGTGACGCCGTACGCGAGGTTGGAGGCGATCGACCATTCCTGGTCCGGCGCCATCTCGCGCCCCGTCTTGGGGTGCGCATGCACGTCGACCAGCCCGGGAATGATCGTCTTCCCGGTGGCGTCGATCACGGTTGCACCTGCCGGTGCAGCGATGTTCGCCCCCACCTGCGCGATGCGATTGCCGGTCACGAGGACGTCGCCGCGGTCGAGCACCTCGTCCCCCTTCATCGTGACGAGGCGCGCCCCCTTGAACAGGACGCTCCCCTGCGGCGCGCTGCGCGGGACGGTGAGCGTCACCACGGCGTGCGATGTCCCCCACTTCGACGGCTCGGCGTACTTCATCACCGTGTCGAGCGAGGCACGATAGTAGTGATTGGCGAACGACCAGGTGACGGTCTTCCCGCCATCCCCGAAGCCGGCGTAGTTCGCCCCTTCACTCGTCAGGCGGCGCAGCGGGACCGACGGCGCGGCGAAGTTGATCGTCAACCCGTCGCTTCCCACATCCACCAGGGGGAATGCGTAGAGATCGTCGCGGTCGAGGACCAGCGCGTGCTTTCCGTCCGGCGCCACGTGCACGGTGATCCCCAGCGCCTGGTTGGTCGTCACCTTGGCGTGCGTGCGCTTGTCGGTCCCGTCGAGCCGTACCGAGACCAGCGCGCTGGTGGCCGTGGCATTGAACCCCGGCGTGGGGTTGGGGACGTTCTCGGTGAAGTAGACGCGGGTCGGTCCCGCGGTCGCCGGCGAGACTCCCGCGACCGCCCCCCCGCCGCCCCCCGGTGACGTCACTTTCTCCCACGCCCCGCCAGCGGCTGGAACGACGCGCAGCTCGGTGATCGCCGCGACGTCGTCCGCCCCCAGCCCGACCGAACGCGGGAGCCACGTGTAGACGACGCGATCGCCCTCCGGTGTCCACGCCGGCCCCGTGACCCACCCGCCGTCGCGCGTGAGCGCGACCGGTTGCCCGGTGCCGTCGGTGCGCGCCTTCCAGAGCGCCCCGCCGGCGGAATCGGACCAGGTCACGTAGGCCACCCACTGCCCGTCGGGGGAGAAGGCGGGAAAGAACTCGTGCGACACACCCTTCGTCAGGCGTCGCGGCGCCCCGATCGCCGAACCGTCGCGCGACGCGACGTAGATCCTGCCTAACGCCGAGAAGGCGATCGCCTTGCCGGTCGGCGCTTCGCGCACCGACTGGAGCTGCGTCACCTGAAGCGCCGCATCGCTCACCGCCATCGGGACGAAGTGGCGCTTCGCCATCCCCAGCTCGACGTCGGCCGAGAAGGGGATCACGCGCACCTGCTTCGTCGCGAGATCGACGCGCTTGATCTTCCCGCCGCCGTAGAAGACGACGCTCTTCGAGTCCGGGGTGAAGGCGTAGCCCGGGAAGACGTCGTTCGGTGCATAGCCTTCGGCATCGTCGCGCTGCGTCTCCCCTACGAGCCAATCGTCTTCCTGCGTGGCGAGGTCGCGGATGCGGAGCGCCGTCTTCGTCCCGGCGCGCGTGGCATACACCACCCACTTGCCGTCGCGCGACGCGACCGGGCGGAACGCACCCCCCGCGCTCGCCGTCAGCATCGTCTCCGTCCCGCTTTGCCGGTCGAAGGCGAACAGCTGGTACGCCGCGAAGTTCTCTCCCGAGTAGCCGCCGCCGTGCGTCGACACATACATCACCTTCCCGTCCGGCGCGAAGGCGACGCCGGTGTTGGTCGACTTGCGCGCTGCAGCTGACGGAAAGATCTGGACTCCGCTCCCCCCGTTCACGTGATACATCCAGAGCGGGACGTTCGTGAGGTAGTTCTCGGCGCTCGGATACGGGCCAAAGCGGCGCACCACGAGGTACTCCCCGTCCGGCGTCCACTGCGGTGAGGAGAGGGCGTTGTCCACTTCCTTGGTGATCTTGTGCGCCCCGCTCCCGTCGGCGTTGACGAGCCAGAGGTTGTCGCCCCCGTCGCGGTCACTGATGAAGGCGATCGACTTCCCGTCGGGCGACCAGCGCGGCATCGCGTCCCATGGCATCCCACTCGTCAGGCGCGTCGCCTTCCCCCCATCGATGGGGATGGTGTACAGGTCGCCCAGCAGGTCGAAGACAATGCGCCCCCCGTCGGGGGAAACGTCGAGCGAGAGCCACGTCCCCTCGTCGGTCGTGAAGCGCAGCGTGCGCTCCGCCTGGAGCGGGAGGGCGATCGCCGTGTCGGCGGGGACGGGGGTCGACTGTTGCGCCGGCAGCGCGCGGCCGGCGAGGACGAGGGCGCCGACGAAGAGCGCAGCGCGAACGGGCGGGCGTCGAGACGACATGGGGGCTCCATACGGAGGATGGCGACGAGAGAACGTGCCTCCCGTCGCCATCGCTGGCAATCGCCCGTCTCGTCTCCCGCGTTACGGCGTCTTGATCGCCAGCACCTGCAGCCCGGCCAGCCCCTGCGCCACGAAGAGCGCGTCGTCGCTCGACGCAGCGAAGTTGGCGGAGCCCGGCAGGAGGAGCCGGCCCAGCGGGACGAGCCGCGGCGACGCCCCCGTCTTGACCGACTTGTAGTCGCTCCACGTCACGGCGATCCCGGCGCCGCCGTCAGCCGCAAGAATGAGGTCATTGGCGACCGTCACCGCGTTGGTGACGGCATCGCTCGCCGGGATCCCCGGGACGTTTGGCCGAGGGACCACGCCACGCACGCGCCCCGCCGGGAGGTCCACGACCTGCACGCCTCCGTCTCCCGTCGCCACGAAGCCCCAGTCGCCCCACAGCACCACCGCCGACTTGGAATCGGGGATCGTCCCGCCCTGCATGGCCACGGTGCTGGTGAGCGCGCCGGTCGACGCATCGTACAGGCGCAACCGCGCCGGGCTCCCCTGCGAGACGGCCGCGTACTTGCCGGCCGCCCCCGTCACCGCGCGCGCATCGGAAAAGATGTCGCTCGACACCCTCACCAGCGTGTTGCGATCGAGGATCGTCAGCCCGCCAACGCCAGGGCCACCGTTGCCGGACGTCACGAAGATCCACTTGGAGGAGAGGTCCACGCCGGTCGCCGCGTAGCTGGGGAGCGGGACTCGCGTGACCGCCGAGGTGAGCCGCCCCGACTTGATCCCGATGCGCACGAGCATCGCCCGCTCGGTCTGCGTGGGATCGTCGCTCGACGTCGCCAGGTAGACGTAGTTGTCGTCCACCGAGAGGGCCAGCACGTCGGAGGACTTGAGCATCGCCTGCGACACCAGTCGCGGTGTGCTCGGCTCCGAAATGTCGAAGACTTCCAGCGCTCCCTGCGTCGCATCGCCCAGCGTCATGTACGAGACGTAGGCATAGTCGTCCTTCACCACCACGTGCGACGCCTGCAGCGAGGCGCCATTGATGGTCGGCGGCGTCACCAGCGCGGTCCGGATGAAGGTCGTCGCCGACGGTGCGGAGGGCCCCACCGAGGCGAAGGCCCGCGCGGCCGTCTCGGAATGCGCGCTGTCGGGCGACAGCGGGACGGTGTCGCGGTTGGTGATCTGGACCCGCCCGGCGAAGTCGGGGGAATCGTTGGTGACTTCAATCCGTTCGTCGTCGCCGCCTGGGGCCAGCGTCTTTCCGGGGGCGTCGGCGGCCGAACAGGCCGCCAGCGTCGAAAGGGCGGTCGCGAGGGCGGTGACGAGGGTCAGCCTGGCGGCGAGGTACGTTGATCGGGGCATCGTGCTGCTCGGTCCTTGGGACGCCACGGTGAGTCGGCGTCGTCTTGTCGCCCCCCGCCTCCATGCGGGGAGCAACGGACCCGTGGATCGGCAATCGAGGTGCCCGTCAGACAGCTGCAATGCAACTGGAGGAGCCGCAAGCACTTGGCGATTTCGCTCGGCAAGGCTTGCCGAGCGTGGCCTCGGCTCCCGTTCCCGCACTCTGCGCATTCCCGCGCGCGATGCCGCGACGTGGGGGCTCGCGCGAACGGGGGGCGACACCGCGCGGGCACGGCGACTCGCGGCTGGCGCGTGCGCTGGCGCGTACGCGAGTGCGTGCGCGTGCCGGGGGGAACTGTGACGTTAGGCGACCGTCCGGTGCGCCGTCTCGTCCCGGCGGGTGCCAGTGGCCGCAGCCGCTCCTGGCCGAGACGTCGCGACGACGGGGAGGTCGGCCGGGGTGCGGAACGCCACGACATCGCGCGACGAGCGCGCCGAGGCCAGCGCCGGGGTGAGCGCCGTCTCCGTCGTCACCAGCTCGCGGTGCATCGGCGCGGCGTACAGGAGGATGATCTCGCGCGGCTGCCGCGCGTACGACGCCTGCAGGTTGCGCAGGAGCGGGATGAGCACCGGCGGGCGGAAGGGCGTGTACATGTACACGACGAGCGGCCCGGTGGGAAAGGGGAACTGCAGCGCGTCGCGATGCAGGCACTCGATGTCGGTGCAGCGCTGCGTGCGTGAGCGATACCGCTGCACGTTGCGGCTGGCGACTTCGTGGAGACGCCCGTCACACTCCACGCCCACGATGCGCGCGAACGGAAACTCCGAGGCGACCAGCAGCGCGCGCCCCTTTCCCGACCCCAGGTCGACGAAGGTGAAGCGCGAATAGTCGATGTCGAGCGTGCCGAACAACTGGTGGAGCATCGAGACCTGCGAGGGCGAGTACGAGATCCCCTCCTCGGACAGGTCGTGCGGTCCGCGCGTCATGCCCGGCGCCTCGGCGCAGGTCTCCACACGGTGCGTCCAGTCGAACAGTCGGCTGCGGGCCTCACCCACGAGGCGTCTCGCCAGGTGCAACAACATGGTCTTTCCGTACGGCGGGTTACGACCGCGCACCCCCTGGTGCGCTCGAGGCCGATCATAGCCTCTAGGCAAACGATCACCCGTGCCATACGTCACGCGCGCAACGTGGCGCACGGCAGGCTCGAGCATTCGACAGCCGCAAGGGCGGAGCCGCCGATCCACGGGCGCCCATGGCAGAGCCCGCATTGCGATCGGTCGCGTCGCCCCGCATTGTATACAAATTGCCGCCAGCCTCTCACGCCTCCCTGCCGGCCCTCCACCTCGCGGCGCTCGCGCGCCACGGCGCTCCCCGCTTTGCCATGCCCACCGTCTTCCGACTCCGGTTTGCCCGGCGCGCCACCTACCTGGCCATCGCCGCCGCCTCGCCACTCGCCGCCTTCTTCCCCTCGGCGTCGCTCGCCGCCCAGGGGCGCCCTGCCAAGGGAACACAGCCCGCGTCCGCGGCGATCGACACGCGCGCCGCCCTGGCCGATCTCGATCGCTACATCCCCAAGGCGCTCGCCGACTGGAACGGCGCCGGCGTCGCCGTCGGCATTGTCTGGAACGACTCGCTCACCTACGCCAAGGGGTTCGGCGTGCGCGAAGTCGGGAAGCCGGAGACGGTCGACGACCGCACCGTCTTCGCCATCGGCTCCAACTCCAAGTTCTTCACGGCGGTCGCCGCCGGGATGCTCGCCGACGATGGCAAGCTCACGCTGGACGACAAGGTCACCAAGCACCTCCCCTGGTTCCAGCTCTATGACCCCTGGGTGACGCGCGAGATCACCCTGCGCGACGTGATGTCGCACCGCAGCGGGCTCGGACGTCGCGGCGACAACCTGTGGTACGGGACCCCCTACTCTCGCGACGAGGTCATCCGCCGTGTGCGCTACCTGGTCCCCAACTCGTCGTTCCGCACCGAGTTCGGCTACCAGAACATCATGTTCCTCACGGCCGGCCAGGTCGTCGCCGCCGCCGCGGGCACGTCGTGGGACGACGTGATCCGCCAGCGCATCTTCCAGCCGTTAGGCATGACGTCCAGCAACACCAGCGTCACGCAGCTCGCCGGGATGCCCAACGTCGCGCAACCGCACAACCTCGACCCCGCCGACGCCCGCCCGACGCCGATCCCGTACCTCAACATCGACAACGTCGCCCCCGCCGGCTCCATCAACTCCAACGTGCAGGACATGGCGCGGTGGATGCGCTTCATCCTCGCCAACGGAAAGGCCAACGGGCAACAGCTCCTCAAGCCGCTCACCCTCGCCGACCTCGAGACACCACACACGATCGCCGGGCGCGTGGTGGGCGACACGATCAACCCGACGCGTCACTTCTCCACGTACGGGCTCGGCATCGGGATCTCCGACCTGCACGGCGCCAAGGTGCTGCAGCACACCGGCGGCATCGACGGAATGCTCTCCTTCGTGGCCATGGTCCCCGAGCGCGGCCTCGGCATCGTCGTCCTCACCAACGTCGCCGGGCACAACGCGCTGTACACCGCCCTCGGCACGCGCATCCTCAACACCTTCCTCGGCGGCCCCACGCGCGATTGGAGCAGCATGTCGCTCGAGCAGGCGAAGAAGGGCGAGCAGGCGGCCGCCGACGCCGCCAGGAAGCGCTGGGACGCGCGCGTGCAGGGAACGTCGCCGTCACGCCCGCTGGCCGAGTACGCGGCAACGTATCGCAACCAGATGTACGGCGACCTCACCGTCGCGCTGGAGGACGGCGCGCTCATCCTGCGCTACCCCAAGGCGATCACGCTCAAGCTCACCCACTTCAACTACGACACCTTCCTTGGCGCCGCGCCCACCGCCGGCCCACTGACCGCGGAGGGGCTCACGGTGCGCTTCTCGCTCGATGCCAGCGGCAAGGTCGCCAGCGTCAACGTCGAGGGGATCGACGAGTTCCGGAAGGTGAACGGCGCCGCGCGGTAGGCCCGGCGGCGCTCGTTAGGCCCGGGGACGCACTGGCGCGACATCACGCGCCAGCGCGTCCCCGGCCATCAGCGACTCCTCACTTCGGCCAGAGCCAGCCGAAGACCCCGGCAGTCAGGAGCGCGTAGAGCAGTCCGTCCACCATCGAGCGCAGTGTCATCCCCCAGTTCCGCCCCCACCAGATCGAGTTCTGGGCGAGCGCGAGGGAGTAGCCGGCAAATGCCGTCACACCGGCGAAGCGGAAGACGTGCAGGTAGTCCGTGCCCGGCGCGACGGCGCGCGAGGCGACGTAGCCGGCGATGAGCGAGACGACGAGCGAGTAGACGAACCAGACGCCAAGATTCGTCCCCATCTTCGCCGGCCCCGCGGGGCGGACGGTCATGAAGACGACGGGGCCCTCGTTCATCTTCGCCTGAAAGTCGGGCGACTTCATCGCCTCCATCGAGCCCGCCATCGGGAGGGCATAGTCGCCCGGCGGCAGGTTGAACGGGCGAAGCGATGCCATCACCCCATCCTCGTCGCCGACCTTTCGGAGGTCGCCCTTGTGCCACGGAGTCGCCATGTGAATGACGGAACTGGCGAGGAAGACGACGACCGCGGCAAGGACGATGGGGAGCAGGAGCGACGTGAGCGGCACCATGGCGACAGCCTCCGGCATGCGGGAAGAGGGAGACGGCGGGGGCGGCGCAATACGGCACGCGGCGCGGGATACGCTACCCGCTCCGCAAAAGCTGTCAAGTAAATTCAGGAATTTGGGAGCGCTCGTGCGCTTCCTCTCCCTTGGCGCGTCGCGTCGCGCCTTGGTTTCGTCGATCCCGACCGGGGCGGGGAGCGCGCCAGCCACCGCGGTGCGCGTGAGGCTGTCGTCAGGCGCCGTGTGAGAGCGGCGCGGGGAACCGCGCCGCTACTCGCCTGCCGAGAGGACGCGCCGGACGGCGCGCATGAGCGTGGCAGGATCGAAGGGCTTGTAGAGCACCTCCACCGCCTCGGGGAGTGCGAGCCCCAGCTCGGCGATCTCGCGCGCACTGCCCGTGATGCACAACACCTTGAGTCGCGGGTGGCTGCGCCTCAGGGTGGCGATCAACTCGCGCCCGCCCACGCGCGGCATCACCAGGTCGGTGAGGAGGAGGTCGATCACGCCGTCGTGCCCGTCCAGCACGCGCTGCGCCTCCTCGCCGTTGGTCGCGGCAAGGATCGAATAGCCGAAGCGCCGCAGCGAGCGCACCATCGAACGGCGCAACGCCTCGTCGTCCTCCACCACCAGCACCGTCTCGTGCCCCTCGAGGCGGTCGGGGGTCGCGAGGGGCGTCGTGAGGACCGCAGCCTCGTCTTCCGACGCGCGCGGAAAGAGCATCGTGAAGACGGTGCCGACGCCCATCGTGCTCTCGACCGCGATGGTGCCGTGCGCCTGGTGCACGATCCCATAGCAGGTCGCCAGCCCGAGCCCCGTCCCCTTCCCGTTCTCCTTGGTGGTGAAGAAGGGCTGGAAGATGCGCGGGAGGTTGGCCGGCGGGATGCCATCGCCCGTGTCGGCCACGCGCACGCAGACCGCGTCGCCGCCCGGCCACTCCTCGGTGCGCGGCGTCTGCGCCACGTTCTCGATGGTGATCGTCACCGTCCCCCCCTTCGGCATCGCGTCGCGCGCGTTGACGACGAGGTTGATGAGCACCTGCTCGATGTGCCCGGAATCGGCGACGATCGGCCATCCGTCCGGCTCCGCATTCACCCGCAACTCGGCGTTCTCGGGGAGCGCCTTCTGCAGCAGCGGTTCGAGCTGTTGCGCCTGCACGCCGAGGAAGAGGAGCTGCTCCTGCACCGGGTGACGGCGCGCGACCGCCATGAGCTGCCGCGTGAGTGCGGTGGCGCGATCGGCGGCGGCGAGCAGGTGCGTGATGTCGTCGTGCCGGGCGTCGCCGTGCGGCAGCGCATCCTTGAGCGACTGGCCGTAGGCGAGGATGACGGTGATGAGGTTGTTGAAGTCGTGGGCGATCCCGCCGGCGAGCAGCCCCACCGCCTCCATCTTCTGCGCCTGGAACAGTTGCTGCGCCAGGCGCGACGACTCGGTCGTGTCGCGCACGGTGACGAGCGTCGACACGCGCCCCTCCCATTCGGCGGGAACGGCGTGGAACTCGACTCGGGTCACCTGGCCGCCATGCGTGAGCTCGACCGTGCGTGCCTCTCCCAGCGAGACGGCGTGCTCGAACGGCGCGCCGACCAGGTCCTCGCGCGGCTTGCCCAACAGCGTCACCGCCGCCTCGTTGGCGAAGACGACGCACCCGTCGGCGTCGATGACCGTGATCCCTTCGGGGATGTTGGCGAAGACGCGCTCCAGCTGTCGCTGGGCGCCGAGGGCGCGCCGCAGCTTCACCGCGAAGCGTACGGCACCGGTGAGGGCCTCGCTGGTCCAGCTCCCCTTGGAGATGCACGCCGTGGCGCCCGTGGCCAGGAGTTGCTGGCGCAGCTCGTGATCGAGGTCGCCGGTGATGACGATGGCAGGGACCTCGGGGACGAGGCGGCGCACGCGCAACAGCGTCTCGATCCCGCTCGAGTCGGGGAGGTGCAGGTCGAGGAGGACGGCGTCGGGGAGGCGGTCGCGCAGCGCCTCGCGGGCCGCGGCGAGCGACTCCACAGCCGTCAGTTGCAACGGCGTCCGGACCGCGCTGAAGTACTCGCGCACGAGGTCCGCATCGCCCGCCGAATCCTCCACCAGCAGGAGGTGGACCGGGTCGAGGATCAGTTCATCGATCGCGACCGTGGCTGTCATGCCGCCCCTTCCTCCTGTGGTTTCCAGATCGCGGGTAGGGTCCAGTGCGGCATCGGGCGCCCGAACAGGAAGCCCTGCGCCGAATGACACCCGGCGGCCCGCGCCGCCTCCAGCTGCCCCAACGTCTCGACGCCGTCGGCGATGACGCGGAGTCCCAGCGATGCCCCCAACTCCACGATCGACCGCACCGTGGCGGCGCTCTCGTCGTCGTCAGGGGCCGCGGACACGTAGTGGCGTGCGACCTTGAGCGCATCGACCCCAAAGCGCGACAGGTGCTCGCGCGACGTGAAGCCCGCGCCGAACCCCTTCACGGTCAGGCGGCAGCCGCGCCGCTTGAGTTCCTGCAGGGCAAGCGTTCGCCGCACCGAGTCGCGCATGAGCAGCTGTTCGCTGACTTCGAGCTCGAGCGATTGCGGCGGAAGGGCAAGTTCCTTGAGCACCGCCATCAGGCTCTCGGTGATCCCCGGCTCCTCGAGCTGCGCCCGCGAGAGGTTGATCGCCAGCCGCAATTCGCCGTGCTCGCGCGCGCGCCACTCCACGATGCGGTGCCCGGCTTCGCGCATGGCCCACAACCCCACCGCCATCATCCCCCCGGACTCCTCGAGCATGGGGATGAAGACCGAGGGCGAGACGACCTCCTCGCCGCGGTTCCACCGCAGCAGGAGTTCGAATGCCTCCAGGCGGTACGTGTCGATGGCGACCTGCGGCTGGAAGTGGAGCCCGAACTCGCCGCGGCGCAGCGCCACGTTGAGGTCGGCCGCGAGCGCCGAGCGAATCAGCGCCCGTTCGCCCGTGGTGACATCATAGAAGGAGAAGCGGTTGCGCCCCCGCCGCTTGGCCTGGTACAGCGCGCGATCGGCGCACTTCACGAGGTCGGCGATCGAGAGCGCCGCATCGGGATAGAGGGCGATCCCGATGGAGCACGTCACGGTGATCTCCTGCCCGTCGATCTCGATCGGCGCCGCGAAAGCGTGCATGATGCGCCGCGCGACATCCTCCGCCTCGATGGGGCTCGACAGGTCGTCGGCGAGGACCGCGAACTCGTCGCCCCCCAGCCGCGCCACCGTGTCGTAGTCGCGCACCGACCGCGCCAGGCGCCGCCCGACCTGCTCGAGGAGGACGTCCCCCGCGTCGTGTCCCAGCGAGTCGTTGATGACCTTGAAGCGATCGATGTCGATGTACATCACGGCGAAGTGGTTTCCCCGCCGGCGCGAGCGCGTGACCGCCTGCGAGATGCGCTCGTGGAAGGTCGTGCGATTGGCGAGCCCGGTGAGCTGGTCGTAGTGCGCCAGCTGCATCAGCCGGCGCTCGACGCGCTTGCGCTCGCGCGCGTGCCGTAGCGTGCGGCGCGCCAGCGGCGCCGTCATCGCCCCCTTCACGAGGTAGTCCTGCGCCCCCAGCTCCACGACCTGCTGGGCGAGCCCCTCATCGTTCACGCCGCTCACGACGATGATCGCACTCGCCGGTGCGGCCGCCTGCAGGCGCGTCACGGCATCGAAGCCGCGCGCGTCGGGGAGCCCGAGATCGGTCAGGATGAGGTCGAACTCGGCTTCATGCACCTTCTCCAGCGCGTCCTTGAGCCGCGTGACGCGCGCGACGCCACGCGCCGGAAACTCCGGGGCGAGGAGCGCGACGATGAGGTCCGCGTCGGCGTCGCTGTCCTCGACGAGGAGGATCGACGGCAGCGCGGCCTTGTTGCTGCTGGCGGCGTCATCGTTCCCCTTGCGCTGTGCGTGCAGCTGGAAGGCGCGCGAGAGCGTGACCATCAGCTCGTCATCATCGAACGGCTTGTTGATCACCGACGCGATGGCGCCGTCTGCCGAGCGTGAGGAGCGCAGGTCGAAGTTGGCCAGCCCCGTCACGAGGACGAACGCCGTCGTGGGGACGATCGGCGTCAGGCGCTCGACGAGCGAGAGCCCATCCAGCCCGGGCATACGGAGGTCGGTGACAATCACCGGGTAGTAGCGCGTGCGCGCCATCCGCAGCGCGTCGTCGCCCGAGCTGGCGACATCCACTTCGAAGCCAAGGCGATTGACGGCGCGCGCGAAAGCCTCGCCGACCTCGGGCTCGTCGTCGACGTACAGGATGCGGCTCGCAGGATCGTGGAGCTTCATCGTCCGCCGGCTCGCGTCTCGGGTGACGGCGCGAGATCGTCGGGGAGTTGACGGTCCGCCGCCAGCAAGGTGCAATGAAAGGTCGTTCCCTCGCCGATGACCGATTCCAGCCAGATCTCCCCGCCGTGCCGGTCGACGATCTTGCGGGCGATCGCGAGCCCCAGCCCGCTCCCCGGATAGACATCGCGCGGGTGCAGGCGCTGGAACATGCGGAAGACGCGCTCCCGATGCTCCGCGGCGATGCCGATCCCGTTGTCGCGCACCGCGAGATGCACCGTCGCCCCGTCGCGTACGCACGTGACCGACACGCGCGGGAGGGCGTCGCGCCGGAACTTGAGCGCGTTGCCGATCAGGTTGAGGAAGAGCTGGTGCAGCTGCGCCGTGTGCCCCCAAACCGCCGGCAGCTTGTCCACGTCGACCGTTGCCTGTGACTCGGCGATTGCCGGGGCCAGGTCGGCCAGCACGGCGCCAAGGACATCGTCGAGCGGCACCGGGGCCAGCGGGCTCGCCGTCTTGCCCAGGTGCGCGTAGTCGAGCAGGTCGCGCACCATCTGCTGCATGCGCCGCGCGCCATCGCTGATGTGCCGCAGGTAGCGCTGCCCGCGCTCGTCCATGCGATCGCCATAGTGGCGGTCGAGCAGTTCGCTGAACGAGCCCACCGCACGCAGCGGCTCCTGCAGGTCGTGCGACGCCACGAAGGCGAACTGCGCCAGCTCCCGGTTGGAACGTTCGAGCTCGCGGCGCTGCCGTTCGAGGTCGGCGAGCGCGTGAAAGCGCTCGGTGATGTCGGTGATGGTGACCAGCGCGAGCGGCGCCCCTTCCGGCGCCTCGATCAGCGATCCGCCGTATGAGAAGACGCGCTCCCACTCGCGATCCACGCGATGCAGGCGCAGCGGCCAGTCGCGCACCACCTCGCCACGCAGGAGGCGCTGCAACGGCCAATCGCTCCGGGCAATCGGTGCGCCGTCCAACGTCGACAGTTCGAAGAGCGCGTCGAGGTGTTCGAAGCGCTCGGGCGTTTGCTCATCGGGCTGGTAGCCGTGCATCCGCAGCCCGGCGCGATTCCATTGGAGGATCTTCCCCGTGAGGTCGGCGACGATCACCCCCTCCGAGAGATGTTCGAGGATGATCTGGAGTCGCCGCGCGCTGTCGCGGAGGATCTCCTGCGTCCGCAGCGCTCCCTCGACGTCGGTCGCGGTGCCGAACCATCGGAGGACCTCGCCGCTCGTGTCGCGCGCCGCGACGCCATGGAAGTCGAAGCGTCGCCACTCGCCGTCGAAGCGCTGCAGGCGCAAGCGCGCGTGGAAGTCGATGCCGTGGCGCAACGCCTCCAGCCATCCCAACGCCGCGTGCGCGCGATCGTCGGGATGCACCTGGTCGCGCCACCCCTCTCCGCTGCGCGAGGCGGCCGGGAGTCCCGTGAAGCTCTCCCACTGCTCGGAGGTGAAGGTCCACTGACCCGTGGCATCGCTCGCCCACACGAGCTGCGGCAGTGCGTGCACCAGCGCCTGCAGCTGCGCGTCGGGGAGCGCGCCGCCGAATGCGGCGGGTGCAACGAACGCCTTCTGCCCGGATGCCGTGCGCGTGTTGCTGTCGTCGGTGGGACGCGCGCCGGTGTCGGCGCCATCGATGAGCGTGAAGGCATGTGTGCCCACACGTCTCCCGGGGCGGTCGTCATCGACCGCCCTGCGATCTCCCTGGACGTTACGGCTTCGTCCGCGCATTCCTGCACCTCACAGCCGGGTACGACGCACTCCGCCACCTGCACGACGCGATATGCGTCAGACGCTTCACGAAGGCACACGGCACAATGCCGCACTGCTCAACCTTCAGCGTCCTGTGTGTACGGGTCGTGACATCCGCGTGGCGCGTGGCGCGCGCGACGACGTATCGCGAGTTGCAACGGGCGATACCCCACTCGTGTCCCAGTCGCAGGCCCTGCCCGGTGGCGTGGCACACACCGTTGCGTCCTGCTGAGGACGTCGCGGAACTTGTTGCGCGGCAATCCTCTGACGGATACTCGCGGTGTCAATGATGCGTTTTCTTACCGGAAATTCGCGGGCCGTCGTTGCCTGACGAGTCGCGCGCTGCTGCTGCCGGTTTGTACGCGAGTCCTATTCGATCGGGCGGGCCAGCCGTGCGTTGCACCTCGAGTCGCGCGATTGGACGCGAGTCCATGGGCGCGGACTCGTCAGGCGCGCCGCGTTATGCAGTACCAGCGGACGAGGGTTTCGTTTGATTGGGGCGCG
Organism: Gemmatimonadaceae bacterium; assembly: GCA_046327755.1. GTDB lineage: Bacteria > Gemmatimonadota > Gemmatimonadetes > Gemmatimonadales > Gemmatimonadaceae > SCN-70-22. The sequence goes on along the minus strand of JAXLXW010000015.1, from coordinate 58,591 downwards.
CCAATGCTTCTCGTCCCGCCGTCCCGGTAGTCTTGATCTGCATGACGCGGTTGAGCGCATCGAACCAGAAGGGCGCGCCGAGCGTGATGGCGAGCGCCGTGAGCAGGAGCCCGACCACCTGCTCCAGGAACCAGGTCACCGGTGCATTCCCCACTGGAGGGAGGTGCTCCCATCCGATGGGGAGGTCGAGCGACTGCAGCGCTGCCAGCCGCGCCGTGAGCGTGGCCTTCGCCTCGTCGATCGTCGACGGCGGGCTCCCGTCACGCATCGCGGATTCCACGGTTAGGCGGTCGGCGACGATCGACGCGGCGCGCCCCACCACCAGCTCGCGCGCCGCCTTTGACCGCGCGAGGTGCTGCGCGATGGCGATGGTGTTCACATTGAGCACGAGCGTCGTCATGGCGCCGATGAGCAGGAGCCAGTAGTGCGTGCGTCGCTTGTACCATCCGGAGACGCGATCCATCGAGCGATCGAACCAGCGCTCGATGTTCACCTTGGCCTGGGCCAGGTCACCATTCGCGCTGTCCAGCGCGATGAGCAGGGCGCGACGGACGTGGGGTGACCCCACGAGGTCGACCCCCGTGCGCAACGAGTCGAGCGTGATGGGGGCGCGCTGCAGGTCCGAGTCCGCGTCCGTTGCCGGGCCGCGCACCACGAGATCGACCAGCGCCGCGGAGAACGAGGGCGACGGGATGTACGTCGGGAGGTTGGCACCCGTCATCCGCTCCCCGCTCCGTCGCCCCTTCACGTCGTGCGGCGAGGCGACGGCGGGATCGTACGTCCCCTGGTACAACGAGCAGATGAGCGGATGCTCGTACAGCTCCTTCGCCAGCCCCAACCCGCTGCGATCGTCGAGCAGCTCGCGGATCCCGGTCTCCAGGAAGACGGCGCGCGTCTTGAACACTGACTCCACCGCCTCGCGCACGGCCGTCGCGAAGAGCGAGAGGATGAGGTAGACCACGATGAGGCCGATGGCCACGTCGAGGACTTCGGAGCCAAACATTGGAGAGCCGCCGGTCGCGAGGTTGGGCGAAGATGAAGCGCCGCCGTGCGCCGCGCGAGCCGGTGCACGGCGAGATCGGCCCGTCGTGCCAATCCTCGCCCAACGCGGAATTGCCGAGCCCGGCCGTGCGACGCGACTGGCCCCTCGACGCCGCCCGCACTCGTTGGCGCGGTTTTTTCGTGTCGGCATCCCGTTCCGCTTTCCGCCTAACAGCGCGCACGGCTGAGTGCGCCAGGGGAGCGGCGTGATCTCCGCGCGAAGGTCGCGCGCCCCCTCTGGCGCTCGACCGTGACGCGCTGTCGGATAGTGATGCCCTACAGCGCGTCTGCAGGCACTCCCCCTCACCCGCGTCCCGTCCATGCAAGTCATCCGCTTCGACCGACAGCAGGGCGCCCTCCGCGTCGAGGTGCGCGCGGGGTGGGCCAACCCCGGCGCCTACGACCTGATCCTGTGGGAGGCCGACTCCAACGCCCGCGTGATGGAGGAAGCCGGCAACTTCCTCAACAGCGCCGACGACAGCTACACCCTCCCCGGGCCGGCCAGTGCACATGATGGGCGCATCGTCGAGGCCTTCGTCACCATCACCCCGGTCGACGAGCAGGGGCGATACTCCGCCTCGCTGCGAATCTCCCAGGGCGGCGAGGTCCTGGGCGACGTCTCGGTGAGCGGCGAGAGCGCGGAGCACACCGTCATGCTCGACCTCTTCGCGCGACTGGAGGCGACGCCATGAGCCGCTGGACTTCGCCCTCCCTGCGCGCGGCGGCGTGCCGCGCCGGCGTCACTGCATGCCTAACGTTTGCCGCCACGCTCTCCCTCCGCGCACAAGACGCGCCGGCGCTGGCCGGCAACGCGCTGCGCAACCGCGCCGCCGAGCTGTCGACGCAGCTGGCCGTCCCCCCCTCGCCGGCCTTCGCGCTCGTCTCGCTGGAAGAGTCGGCGATCCTGCGCCCGACCTCCTTCCAACAGTTTGCCACCTCGCTCTCGTCGTTTGCCGGCGCTGGCGGTGGCTTCGCGCTACCGCGCGCGGTGGGGGTGGAGCTCGCCCCCATCTTCCTCGCGCGCGGCAAGGCGCTCTCGCTCGACCAGTACCGCGCGCATCCCGCCCGTTACCGCCTGCGACTCTCGGGCGCCATCAAGCGGAGCGACGATGCCACAGGTTCGACTGCGGCGGCGCTCGGCCTGCGCCTCTCCCTCATCGACGAGACCGACCCCCGCACGCATCCCGATGCCGCGCGCTTCCTCACGTCGCTCGCCGAGAAGATCGTCGCCATCTGCCGTCGCGTCGACGGCCCTCCGTCCGATGACGCCGAGCCGGGGGCGGTGAGCTGCGCCGACCCGCGCGGGCGCGTCGCCTCGCTCACCGCACAGCTGTCGGCGCTGCGCGCGTCGGCCCCCGATTCGCTGCGCCAGGGGTTGGAGCGACAGCTCGACGCCGCGCGCGCGCGCGCCGAGCGCAACCAGCGCGAGATCGACGCCATCAACGGCACGCTCGAGCGCTTCAAGCAGGAGTGGCCGGGGAACGCGTGGAACCGCAACGCGCTCGACGTAGCCGTCGCCGCGTCCGCCGTGAGCCGTGACTCGCTCGGCTCGGATCCGCGCTTCGACGTGCTGGCGATGTGGCTCTCGGGGGCGCGTCGCTGGGGGGAGTGGGGACAGCTGGTTGGCGGGGTGAGCGCCCGAAGCGCGCGCGACTCGTTGGGCGGCGACCGGCACGCCGGCGTGTCGCTCGGGGGAGGGCTCTTCTTCGGCGCCAACCGCATCAAGGGGTTCCTGCAGCTGTCGGCCACCGCGCAGCAGAAGCGCAAGCCGCAGGGCGAACTCACCGGGGGCTCCGAGTTCTATCTGCTGCCGGGCGTTTGGGCGCAGGCATCGCTGGGGTGGGGACAGGAGGCGGTCACCGGGCACGGGCGGTTGGTCACGCACTTCGCGCTGCGGACCGCGTTCCCGCAGCTCCTCCCGTCGCGAGGCGGATCGTGAGCGGCGAGAGCCGCGCCCCCGCCGCCGCTGCCGCGACAGGGGTTGGAGGAATCGGACTTCTGGTCGCACTCTTTGCCCTGATCTTCCGCGGCTCCCCGTCGCCTCCGGCGGCCACGCCGGTCGCCGCGCCTCCGGTCGCCCAGTCCGCACCGTCAGGCGCAAGCGGCGACAAGGCCACGCCCGAAGCCGCCATCGCCGACTTCGACCGCGGCCGGCGCCTCGTCGCCGAGTTTTTCGGCACGCAGTGGGCTGCCGTGCGCGCGCTGGGGGCGGGAGACGCGGCGGCGCGATTGCCGTCGCGCGACGCGGTGCCACGCATGCCGCTGCGCGTGACCATCGCCACCATCCCCGACCCTACCGACTCGCACCTCGACTGGTCGTACGACGCCGTGCTGGAGGCGATCCGGCGGGCGATGGGGACGGCGGCGCTCGTCCCGCAGGGATTCTGGCTCCCGTCGCGCACCGACAGCATGACGCTGAACACCGGGAGCGGGACCGCTCGTTATGCGTTGCACGACTTCCAGCCTGGGGTCCTGCTCTTCCGCTCCGCCGACATGCAGGCTCCCGCGCTGCACGTCGTCTACCTCATCCCCGAGATCCCCACGTCGGGGATCCAGTATTACGCCTTTCGCGCCGCCCTCGCCGACCGGGCAGCGCTCATCGCCGAGGGGAGCGCGCTGCTCGATGTCGATCCGCGCGAGCGTGACGAACTGTCGGTGCTGGGCCCCACCTTCAGCGGCTCATCGTTCTCGCTGCGCATGCTGATCGACGAGGCGCTGGCGGGACGCGCGCCCGTTCGCACCGACGCGCTCGATCCCACTCCGCGCACGGCGCGCATCATCTCGGGGTCGGCCACGTCGTTCAGCAACCTCTCCGTCCTCACCGACTCGACGTGCGTGCGCCTCCCGCGTCGCGAGAGCGCCACGCCCGACTCGGTGCAGATCGCCCGCATTCGCTTCTCGGCGACGGTGAACCCGGATGACGCCATGAACGACGTGCTGGCGCGGCTGGTGCGCGTGATGCACGTACGCCCCGACCAGGTCGCGGTCCTCACCGAATCGGGGACGGCGTACGGCGCCGTCCGTCCGTCGGGGAAGGACTCGGGGCGTTCCGCCAATGCGTTGCAGCTGCGGTTGTGCGGGAACTCGGAGACGGGGAGCGGTGCGCGGGGCGAGTCTCGCCCCTCCAAGACCGCCGAGGCGCGCCCGTCGGAGGGGTCCACCTACCTCACGGTCCCTTTCCCGCTCAACATCGCGTCGCTGCGCAGCGAGTTCGAGAAGGCGCCGACGTCGCTTGAGGCCTCGCCCAACCTTCCGTCGCTGACCGACGCGCCGCGCACCAAGCTGTCGCTGGACGAGAAGACGCGCCCGCGCGAGACCCCGGCGCTCACCTCGGGGTTGAGCATCCCGTCGCTCGACGTCGTCCTCGACCACCTCATGACGTCGCTCGACGAGCACGACATCCGCGTCGTCCTCGTCAAGGCGACCGACGTGCGCGACAAGCTGATGCTGGCGCGCGAGGTGAGACGCCACCTGCGCGACGCGGTGATCGTGAACTACGAGGCGCACGTCCTTCTCGCGCGCCCCGAGTACTCCGACGCACTGCTCGGGTCGCTCGTGCTCAGCACCTATCCGCTCACGCTGGAGAACCAGTTCTGGTCGTCGGCCGAGCGCAGCACACAGGCGGGGAACGACTCGTCGTACACCCGCATGACCGACCTGATGGCCTTCTCCAACGCCGCGGCCATCGGCGTGTACAACGCCACGGTGACGTTGTTAGGCATGGGCGAGCGCCAGGAGGAGTACTCGATCCGTGCGGGAACGCGGCGCGGGACGACGATCCCGCCCATCTGGGTCTCGGTCGTCGGTCGCGGGGGCTTCTATCCGCTGACGTACCAGATGGCGGGGGCCCAGTGGCAGTCGTACCTCAACGTGGGGCCGTCGGACACGGCGCGCATCGCCCGCATCCCGGCGCGACTGCACGAGCACTCCTTCACGCACGACGTGATGCTCTCCGTCGCCGTGCTCCTGCCGTCGATCCTCATCGCCATCTTCGCGATCCTCACGCTGCTCGATCGGGAGTGGCTGCTCAGCACCGGCTTCATCGTCCCCGACGCACTCGCGCAGCCGCGGACGAGCAAGGAGGCGCTCTACTTCGGGCTCTTCATCATCTCGCTCGGCGCCACGTACCTCCCCTTCTCCGTGGCGATCGACGCGCGGCGCGTGGTGGCGTCGGTCGACGAGTACAGCGGCTTCCCGTCGGTTGCCGTGATGATCGTGCTGGTGCTCTCGGCGCTCGAAATCCTCCTCGGGCTCTCGTTGGCATTCTATGGAATAGGCGGGCTGCTCTTCCCCAGGATCAAGAAGGCGCGCGTGGCCCCCACCGCGCCTCCGGGAGCGCCTCCGGGGGCGCCACCAGCGGCACCCCCGGCGCCGGCAAACGCGGCGGCGCCCAACGTCGTAGCCTCCCTTCCCGAGCCGAAACCGGCGGCGGCGGAAACGGCAACGGCGTCATCACCAACCGCCGCCAGCAGCACCAAGTCACTCTTGGACCGGATGCGCTCGTCCACGCGCCTGAGCGGTGAAGTCCCGGCCGTGACCGACCGCGACGACCTGCGGGAGTACCTGCAGCGCACCGACCGGCGCGAGTCGCTGGTGATCGCGCGCGCCGGGGACCTCATCGTGTCGGTGGTGAGCGCGCTGTTCGTGGTGAGCTCACTGGCTTACACGGCGCACCTGCTGCGCTTCGCCAGCCGCGGCGGGAGCGAGGCGACGCTGTCGATGTACCGCGCGTTGCACCTCGCGAGCGGCGTGTCGCCACTCATCCCGCTCGTCCTGCTGGGAGCCACCTTTGCCATCTGGACCTGGTGGCAGCTGCAACAGGCGCGCGGGATGGACGCCCTCCTCCCCATCGAGAACGGGCTGCGCACGCTGGCGCACACGCGCAAGAGCCCGGCCATCTGGCGGCGCGCCTATCGTTCGGCGGTCGAGGCGCGGCGCGGGCTCGCCTGGTTTGCCCCCAGCATGCACGTGGTCTGGATCATCCTCGCCGCGCTCAGCGTCATCTGGATCATCGTGCGGCGGCGCCTCCCGTCGCTGGAGTCGCTGGCGCACGGCGGGCGCGGCGCCGACCTCTGGTTCGACGCGAGTTTGTGGGTCGGGCTCGTCGCCGTCCTCGTCTCGTCCTCGTGGGCGATCTATCGCCTGCTGCATACGTGGCACGGGCTCGAGCGCTTCCTCGACATCCTGGCCGGAACGCCGATCGCCGACGCCTTTGCACGCCTCCCGATCGACATCATCCGATTGACCGACGTCGGCTTCCTGGGGATGCGGCGCGATGATCATGGCGCCGATCGCTATGTGATCGAGCTGTGGGATCGCGTGCGACAGGATGCGGGCGATGCGGCGAGCGTCAGCCCGCCCGGCGTGCTGGAGGTGTCGCAGGGCGAGGTGCGCGGGTCGGCGAGCGTGGCGCTGTCGCTGCGCGTGGCGCGCGACCTGTGGACCCTCCGCCGGGGTGAGACCAAGGACGCCCCGGCCCTCGCCCCCCCCACCGCCCGCACGCTCGCCTCGATGGAAGAGTATCTCGCCTGCGAGATCGTCGCCTTCGTCGACACCTACCTGCGCAACCTGCGCGGGCTCTGCTTTTTCCTGTTTGCCTCGCTGCTGATCCTGGTAAGCGTGGGGATGCTCTATCCCTACGTCCCGCACAGCGTCATCAACATGTACGCCATCGCCCTGTTGCTGGGGACCGTCGTCTCGGTCTTCTTCGTGATGGTGCGGATGAATCGCAACGAGATGCTGAGCCGCGTCTCGCGCACCACGCCCGGCAAGCTCACGTGGGACACGGCGTTCGTGTTGAACGTCATCACCTTCGGCGCAGTCCCGCTCCTCACACTCGCCGTCTCCGAGTATCCGGAGGCGCGCACGCTCATCTTCTCGTGGGCCGACCCGCTGGTGCGGATGGTGACGAAGTAGGGCGGCGTCCTTCGAGGAACCACCACCGCGGCACGTCGCGTCGGTGTTCACGCTCCTGCCACATCGCCACCAGGCGGTCCTGCAGGAGCGTCGTCGCTTCCTCCACGCTGTCGGCCACGAAGACGAACGAGAGCTCCTGCTGCTTGAGCGTCCCTTCCGCCACCATGCGATCGATCTGCGCCAGCGTTGGCCCCCAGTACTCCTTGCCGTAGAGGAGGATCGGGAAGTTCCGGACCTTCCCCGTCTGGATGAGCGTGATGGTCTCGAACAGTTCGTCGAGCGTCCCGGCGCCCCCGGGCATCACCACGAAGCAGATGCTGTACTTGAGGAGGAGGACCTTGCGGATGAAGAAGCGCTGGAAGTTGAGGGCGATGTCGCAGTAGGGATTGAGCGACTGCTCGTGCGGGAGAACGATCCCGCACCCGATGCTGAGCGCTCCCACGTCCCGCGCCCCGCGATTGGCCGCCTCCATGATCCCGGGGCCGCCGCCGGTCATGATCGTGAACCCTACACGCCCAATGCGTTGCGCCAGCTCGCGCGTCGCGGCGTAGTACGGATGGTCCGCCTTGAATCGCGCCGAGCCGAAGAAGGTCACGCACGGCCCCACGAAGTGCAGGGCGCGGAAGCCGCGAATGAACTCGCCGGCGATGGAGAGGACCGAGCCGAATTCCTTCCAGCGGGAGCGGGGCCCCGCGAGGAAGGAGAGGTCGATGTGGCGGGAGTCGTGGGGAGAGGGCATGGAACGAAGTTACCCCTCCACACACGGCCCGCCCCTACCCCCCGATCAACCCCATCGCCGTCCCGGAGGGATCGGTGAAGTAGCCGAAGGTCGCCATCCCCGGAATCGCCATCGGGTCGCCCATGCGCTTCCCCCCCGCCGATTCGATCGCGGCGAGCGTCGCTTTCACGTCGGTGGCGTAGAGATACGCGAGTCCGCGCGTGGCCGGCGTGTGCGCCTGGAAGACACCACCAATCCCCGCCCCCGCGTCGAACATCAGGTACTGCGGCATGGTGGGGAGCGTCCCCCAGCCGAATTGCGTCCCGAAGAAGCGGGCCGCGACGTCGAGGTCCCCGGCGTGCATCTCCAGCGAGCAGACCGTCCCGTTCGGCGGTTTCGGGCCGTCACCGAATGGGGCGGGGATGTGCGGCAGCGGTGCAGCTGACGGGTTGGTGGCCAGCCCGTAGATCGTGCCAGCAGGATCGGTGAAGCGGGCGAGCGTCCCCACCATCGGCATCGGCCACGGCGCGCGCTCGATCGAACCGCCAGCCGCAACGACCTGTTCCAGAGCTGCGGGTACATCCGGCACGCCGATGAACGGCACAACCCCCTGGAAGCCCTCGGGACTCTTCGCCCGCAGCGTCACCGCCGGCCCCGAAGTGAGTGCTGCCGCCGCGATCTCGGCGGTGACGGTCATCAACTGCCACCCGAAGACGGCGTGGTAGAAGGCGCTCGACGCCGCGAGGTCGTTGGCGGCGAGGGTGACCATCACCACCGGGTGATGGCCGTTGCCCTTGGGGACCGGGGGGAGTGCGCTGCCCATCGTTGGCTCGGCGAGTAGGGGAGAGGAGAACATGCGGTCTTGGGCGTCGAACGTCGACCCTGCGGCGCGCCACCGACAGAAGAACCGAGGGATGCTCGTCACGGCTCATCCCGGCCCGCGATCGCCATCCGGCGACGCCTCTTGCGCGAATCGCCCCGGATTTGCAGCGTTTGGGTCACGGGCGACGATCCACGCCCAACCTCCGCGACCTCGCCCCAGCCGAGGTCCATTGGGGAGGCAAAGGGGGGAGCACCCTCGGAGGGAATCGGGAGACCATAGCGCCGCCACCGCGGGCGTGCTGGGGATGCTTGCGCGTGGCGTTTTCTATGGGACCCAACCGATGACCCAGGACCGCGACTTCAAGCGCCTCGTTCGGGCCCGTGCCGCGCGCACGGGCGAGTCATACGCGTCGGCGCGCGCCGCCTTGCGCCCCACACCCGCGACCGCTTCGGCAGCTGCAACACCCGTCCCCCCCGTGCCTCCCCCCGGCAACTACGCCGCCATTGCCGGCATGAGCGACGAGGCGGTCGTTGCCAAGACCGGATGCACGTGGGAGAAGTGGATCTGGGCGCTCGACCAGGTCGAGGCGCATCAGTGGCCGCACGCCGAGATCGCCCGCTACCTGGGCGAGAAGTACAAGGTCTCGGCGTGGTGGCGGCAGATGCTCGCCGTGGGGTACGAGCGTGTGCGCGGCCTGCGCGAACGTGGGCAGATGCGCGCCGGCCACTACACAGTGAGCAAGAGCAAGACGTACGCGACGGCGCTGTCGACGCTCTACCGCAGCGTGAAGGAGCCCGGGCGCCGCGCCAAGTGGATGCCGGGCACGAAGCTCACCCTCCGCTCGGCGACCGAGGGAAAGGTCGTGCGCTTCATGTGGAGCGACGGGAGTTCGGTCGAGCTGCGCTTCACCGTGAAGGGGCCGGGGAAGGTGAGCGTCGCCGTGGAGCATGCGCGCATTTCCAGCAAGGACGAGGCGGAGCGACTGCGAGCGTGGTGGGGGGAGCGGTTGGAGGCGTTGGCGGCGGCCATACCGGCACGGACGCGATCCCCAGCGACGCGAGCGGTCGCCCCGCCGGTGAAGCGAGCGACGCGACGTTGAGCCGGAGGGTGACTATCCGCCCTCGTTCACCTCCAGAACCCCGCCCTTCTCCCCCCCCAGCGTCGCCGCCGCGATCTTCCGCTTCGTCGCCGCCATCACGTGCACGTAGTCGCGCGCTTCCTTGAGCCCCAGGCGCTTGCGGCGGCTGTCGTACACCAACTCGTTGAGCACCACGCCATAGGCCAGTGGCGTGGCGCTCGACGCGGTGATGGTCTTGTCGTTGTTGACGGAGAGCGCCGCCTTGGCATCGCCGATCGCCGCAACGTCGGCATGCAGGTCGATGCTCGCCGCCTTCTTGTCCAGCGCCTCGAAGGTGAGCGAGGCGCACGAATGCACGCCGCGCACGATGTAGTAGCGCACGTCGTCCTTCATCCCCGACTTCGACTTGTCGAAGTCGAGATCGGCGAGGCGGTTCTCGAGATCGAAGGCGTCGGCCACGGAGTCGAGCGTGCATCCATCGAAGCGGAACTTGAGCGCCGACGTCCCCGTGCGCTCGAAGGCGGCCCCCATCGAGACACCGATGGCGCCGCCGATCGTCGCGAGGAAGCCCTTGAGGAAGTTGAGCGCCCCGCTCCCCGACGTGGCGCTCGACACCGTGGTCGAGATGTCGAGCACCGGCTCTCCCCTGGTGATCTCGGGCGGATCGAACGGGACGCGAAGGAGCGACGCCAGCGCCCCGCCGAGGTAGACCTTGTCGTCGCGCACCGCGAAGACGGTCAGCACCGGGAGTGAGGCTCGCGGGCGGCTCAGCACGTGCACGTCGTACTTGTCAAAGAGGAGACGGGCCAGCGGGTCAGGGCTCGTACGATTCCACATCGTCGTTCTCCACGGAGCGTTGCAGGGTGGTGATCCATTCCATCAGTTCGTCGTCTTCCTCGGCGCGGGCAATGCGACCGGCAGCCGCAAGGAGGCGCCCGGCGCGGCGCGACACGCGTGACTGCTCGGTGAGGTCGGCCGCCTGCAGCATGCTGTCGGCCATGAGGACGTAGGCGCGGGCGCGCGTGATCCCGTCCGACCGCTGCGCCAGTGCCGTCGCCTCGTCCAGCGCATCGCGCACCTTCCCCGCCTGCATCGCGTCGATCGCGGCGCGCAGGCGCATCTCGTTGTCGAGCACGCGGTCGATTCCGCCGACGCTCGCGCCGGCCGGGAGGTGCCACCCGCTTCCGAAGATCGCCGTCGCCCCCCAGAAGTAGGGATGCGCGAATGGGGTGGGCGAGTCGGAGTCGTCGACCCAGTCCATCAGCGTGCGGGCGCCGACCAGCGCCTCCGGCGCCGCCTTGTGCGCCTTGAGGCGATCGTAGTGCGTGCGACAGGCGGCGAGGGCCTCGTCGTGCGTCATGCGCCGCAGGTCGCGCACGGCGCGGAAGAGTGCAGCTGACGGGCGATAGCCCCGATGCCCGAGGTGCACCAGGAAGCGGTCGAGGAGGATGTTCGCCGTGACGTCGACCACCGGCCAGAGATTGGCCAGCACCGCGCTCGCCCCCGCGTTCACCAGCGCCCCGGGAATCCCCCATGAGAGCGCGTCGTTCGGCGTGAGTGCGACCGCGCCGGCCTCGCAGGCGACGAGGACCATCAGCGCACGCTTCTCCATCGCCGGGAGGCGCAGCATCTCGTCGAGCGACCACGGCGCGTCGTGCATCACGAGGTGCGAGGCGCGCAGCTCCCCCGCCTCGAAGTGTCCATGCGTCCCGAGCACCACCATGTCCGCCGTGCGGATCGCCGCGCTCACCGCCTCGCGCGTCATCGCCGCACCGGTGGCCAACGACCACGTCTCCGCATTCCCCCCCGCCGTGGCGCGTGCACCAAACGCTTCCAGCTCGGCGCGCACCCCGGCGAGGTCACCCTTGGGATCGGCGAAGCCCGCAATCGCGCCGATGGCGCGCGGGCGCACGAACGCCTGCGACGCCGCGACGGCCTGCACCGCCGGGACGTACTCGATCGGCATCACCTCGCAAAGGAAGTGCGCATCCGTGGTGTCGATCCCGGGGATCGTCACTTCCTTGCCGCACACCATCGCCAGATGCAACGGGATCGCGCGGGTGAGCACATCGGGGACGAGGATGAGCTGCGTGATGCCGCGCTCAGAGAGCGAGCGTGCCAGGAAGCAGAAGAAGTGGTCGTGGAGGATCTTGGCGATGTCGAGCAACGCCTGCGTCTGCGCCCCGCCGAGTGCGTTGGAGAGGTTGCCGGCGTGCTGCAACTCGGTGAGGGCGCGCACCTCCTTGGCCGTGAAGGTCGGGGCCTGCAGGAGCGTCGTCACGACGCCGTCGTCGCCGCGCGTGTAGATCACCCCGTTGGTCGCGTCGCGCCCCACCAGGAAGTCGACGATCGCCACCCCGCCGTCGATGGGGAGGGCATCCACCAGGTCGCGCGGGTGCACGCAGAAGCCCAGCCGCGCGTGCAGGAGCGGATCGCGCGCGCGAATGCGCTCCCCTGCCTCGCGCAGCTGCAACGCGGCGCGGCGCACGCCATTGATCCCGCGGATGAAGTCGGGCTGCGCCACGCCGGCGATCGCTTCCACCGACGCGGCCAGGGCGCGCGCCGCATCGGCCACCGCGCGCAGCTCCGGATGGGCGGGCGGCGTGTCGAGGAGTCGCTGCAGCGTCGCCGTGCAGAAGGCCGGCGCCTTCCAGCGCTGCAGCAGGTCGCTCGCGGCATGGTTGCGGTCCATCTCCACCAGCAGCGTGAGCGTGTCGCTCACCACGCGGAGGTCGAGCCCCGCCTGCTGCAACACATCGCCGCCAATCATGCGCGCCCACTCCTTTCCGCCGCGCAGCGCCAGGGCGAGGCGCACGTCGCAGACCAGCTGCGCCGCCTGCAGCGCCCCGTCGGCATCGCGTGCATCCATCGCGCGCGACATCAGGTGCGGGAGCCAGAGGTCGAGCGCACACGGCCCGTCGGTGTTGGGCGACATCGTGCGAAGGCGGGCGAGCTTCGCCCGCGTCTCCATCACCCGGCGCGCGAACGGCTCCGCGAGCGGCGCCTCGTCTCCCAACTCGGCGATGTGATCGGCGACGCGGATCCCGTCCTCCGCGGCGAGCCCCTGATCGTATAGCGCCAGCGCCTCGTCCAGCGCGATCATGTGTGCGCCCCCGGAGAGCTCGCCGGCCAGCGCCTCCAGCCGAGCCCCCCCTTCCTCGAAACGCACCGCACCGTGGTAGGCGCTGGCGAGGGCGCGCAGCGTCGTGCTCACCCGCGCGTCGCCGTCGAGCTGTCGCGCCGCGTCGAGCGCCGCTTCGTAGCAATCGAGCGCATCGCCAAAGCGCTGCTGGCGCGCGCACGCGTTCCCCGTGTTGCGCGCCCAGGTGTCGACCGCATCCCACTGCTGCATCGACTGCGCGTGACGCCACGCGCTTCGGTAGTGATCCTCCGCTTCTTCCTCGTCGCCGCGTGCCGCGCAGTCGCGCCCGAGTTCCCCCTCGAGCTCCACGAGCGCCGTGACCTGCCCGCCGTCGAACAGGTTCACTGCACCGAGGAACGAGCGCCGGCTTGCGCGCGACACCGGTGGGCGCAGCAGCGCGTCCGCCTCGCGCGCCAGCGCTCCCGCCGCCTCGGTGTCGCCCGCCGCCCGCAGCGCCGCCGAACGCCGCACCATCCAGAGCACCTGCGCCACGCGATTGCCGCTGCGATCCGCGGCGTCCTGCGCCTGCTGGAACTTCTCGATGGCCTCGGGGAGCTGCTTCTTGCGTCGCAGGACGCGTCCCTGCCCGCCGATCGCCGCGTGCAGGCGGGGCCCATCGCCGCGACATTGGCGCTCGGCCAGGCGGTAGTGCATCATCGCCACGGCGGGATCGCGCTCCAGCGCGGCATCGCCGATTGCGAGGAGCGTGTCGATCTCGTTCACCGTGTCGCCGTCGCGCTTGGCGGCGACGAGCGCCTGTTGGAGCTTGTCCACGCGCGCGGCGTAGCGCGCGAATCCTTCGTCCCCTTCCGCCGACGTGCCCATGAGTTCCTCCGGACCGACGCCGTTCCGTACCCGCAGCCGCCGCGTGCCTCGTGACGCTAACGCCGCCGGGTTCGCCGGGCAAACTGTGGCGTGCAGGGACGGACGAGCGATGCACGCGCGCAACGCCAGCGAACGGGACCATACGGCGACCGGCTTGACCCATGACTGACCCCACACGCCCGCCCCTCAACGTCGCCCTCGTAGGATTCGGCTTCGCCGGGCGCAGCTTCCACGCCCCGCTCATCGCAGCGGTCGACGGGCTGCGGCTCCACACCATCGTCTCCAGCCAGGGGGCGCTCGCCCGCGGCGCGCATCCCGACGCCCGCGTCGTCGCCGACTATCCCGAGGCGCTCGCCGATCCCGCCATCGATCTCGTCGTCCTGGCGACCCCCAACGCCGTGCACGCCGAGCAGGCACACGCCGCGTTGAGCGCCGGGAAGCACGTCGTCGTCGACAAGCCGTTCACCGTCACCGTCGAGGAGGCCGAGTCGGTCGTCGCCCACGCCGAGCGGGCCGGGCGCGTGCTCTCCGTCTTTCACAACCGGCGGTGGGACGGCGAGTTCGTGACCGTGCGGAAGCTGATCGCCGATGGTGCGTTAGGCGACGTGCGCTACTTCGAGTCGCGCATCGATCGCTATCGCCCCGTGGTGCGCGACCGGTGGCGCGAGCGCGCCGGCGCGGGGGCTGGGTTGTGGTACGACCTGGGCCCGCACCTCGTGGACCAGGCGTTGCAGCTGTTTGGCACTCCGCGCTCGGTGCACGGCGACCTGGCGATCCAGCGCGCGGGGGCGCAGGTGGACGACTATTTCCATGCCGTACTCACGTACGATCGCCTGCGCGTCGTGCTGCACGCGTCGATGCTGGCGGCGGCGAACGAGCTGCGGTTTGTGGTGCACGGGACGCGCGGGAGCTACGTGAAGCACGGGACCGATCCGCAGGAAGAGGTGCTGCGCGGCGGCGGCGTGGCGGGGGGCGCGGAGTGGGGGGTCGATCGGCGCCCCGGGGTGCTGACGGTGATGGAGGGGTAGCGGCGCTTGGAGCGGGTGGTGGAGGGGGTGCCGGGGGATTGGCGGGCGTTCTATGCGGGGGTGCGGGATGCGGTGTGGGGGGTTGGGGGGAATCCGGTGGCGGGGAGTGAGGCGGTGGGGGTGATGCGGGTGGTGGAGGGGGTTGGGCGGGGGGTGCGCTGAGGGCGCGGGGAGCGGTCGCGTTGTGGCGGCGTTGGGTGGTTTGCCTGCAACCGTAGTTGCAGGCGCGTCGATCTGGGTTCAGCGCGAACTGCTCGAGGGGACGCTCCACGCACTGAATGAGGTCACGAACGCGCGACTACGCGTGGGGAGGCGATCCTTCGGCTACGCGCTCGCATCGGAGCTCTCGCTAGTACTTGAGTGTTGACGGACGATGCTCGGTGACGCGCTGTAGTGGTGACGTGCTCATGACTCGGAGATCGGCCTGAATCCGGAGAAGCGAAGGAACCGGTACGTCTCGTCGAGTTCCTCTAGCGTGGGGACAAAGACGACGCATCCATCACGTCCACGCGTCAGCAGAACGCGATACGCGTTGACGCGAAGCTGAAACGGGTCCTTCAGCTTCGCCCCTGGTTTGTAACCACGTGACATGGCGTTCGACCAGACGCCTTTCGCACGCACGAGATCCGTTCCCCACGCGAGCAACGTGGCGTCGAGTTCCAGTCCCTGCGCACCGAATTCGGTGACGCAGTCCTCGAGCCTCCGACAACTCCGCCCCTCGTAGGCATTCTCGTCATCGCCGTACCACGGGCCGAGGCGCATTCGTTTCGTCGCCTGGAAATCGTTCGGGACTCCGAAGTCCGCGAGGTGGCGATCCTTCGACGACGCGATCATCCCAAAGCGCGCTTCCTGATCGCCAGCATATCGCTCTCTGAGGTACGACTTGGCTTCGTCGAGGTATCTCGTGATTCGCAGGTGGAATCCGGAGGCCTCGAGCCTTGCGGCGATCGAGGGGAGTGACTGGGCGTCTTGTCCCTCGAGCAGTTCACCGACGAAACGATGCAGGTCATTCGCCGCGTGAAAGCGTAGCTCGGTATCGAGGCTGAGTGCTTTGGACGTGTGGAGTGGCACCTGTGAGGATGCGAAGATGCGCGCTACGGAGCTCGGTGCGTGCACCCGCCACTCCTCCCGACGCACGGATCCCTCGACGGCGTGCTTCCACTGCACCAAACCACCCTCTTCACCCACGTGAATCTCCTGCCCGGTTCCGATCAAGCCAAGGACTACGCACCACTCCGGGACGCGGTCAGCGAAATCGACGAACAACTCGGGCTCCGATTTCGCAGGCTGGTCTGGATGCTTGGCCTTCACCATGTCGGCATCGAATGCACGTTGCGCCTCGTCGAAGACAAGCACGTGCTCGGGCGGGACCAGCGACTTCTTGCGTGAGTATCGCTCCACATACTGCTTCACGCCGCGTACAAACGTTCGGCCGTCTCCGCCGGCCTCGCGCAGTTCGTACTGCAGCACCTCGACAAGTGGGCCGTTCCCACTCAAGAACACCGCAGGAGTCGTTGGCTTCACGCCGTCGCGCGTGACGGCGAGGTCATCGAGAAAGTGAGCGTGAACTGTCTGAAGCCCGACGAGCGTCTTGCCTGACCCCGGGAGACCGGTGAGCAGGATGAGATGTCGCGTCTTCGTGCGCGCGGCCTCGTGGATGATCGCTGTAATGGCCTCCATCGCCGGTGCAGTCGACGCGTGCGCACGTTCGATGCGTCGAAGGTTGCCTCTCTGCATCAGCTCGCGCGCCGCCTCAACGAGCGTCGGCAGCGGGCAGTACGCACTCTCGTCCAGGAAACGAGAACGGTCGACGCACGGTGCTCGATGACCGTGCGTGAGTCGCGCAATCAACTCGTCGAGAGCGTCCGGTCCGGCGATATGCACCCCTCCGTCCTCACGCACGTATCCGCGCGCGCGCGTGGGGACGAGGACGGGAACGACATCGCGCGAATGACATTCCCTGTGGTAGCAGCGAAGGTCTCGCGCATAGGCCGACGCTTGATCCAGGTCTGCCTGACTCGGCACGAGCTTCCCCTTCAGCTCGAGTACCATCACGCCTGCACCGACGAGAAGCACCACGTCCGGTCGGCGCGACTCCATCGGCAGCTCGTACTCGAGGATCGCCGAGTAGTGCCGTGCGGCGGCGTCTGCGCGAAGGATCTCCTCGACCTCACTCTGAAGCGGTGGAATCGACTCGGTCCACGCGCGGAGCTGCTCGGGCGAAACGCCATCGACGAACGACTGGAGTCGCTCTCGAACCTGCGCTGCGGGAGTACTTCGAAAGGACGGGAAGTCCGACTCCCAACCGCAGCGAGCTCGATTCTCGGTCATGCACGTGCCCCCTCTCTGGAGATTCCCACCGTACGGCAGGATTGCTCCGGGAGCGCGCTCTGTCCAGGAGACAGAAGACGCTGGGTTCCTCAGCGTTGTCGTTGCAAGGATTGCGTCATCTGCCAACCCCTCACCCCCTCACCGCCTCCGCACCACCCCCCCCGCAAACAACGCCCGCACCCCCGGATCCAGCGTCACCCCCGTCGGCTCCCGCTCCGCCGCAAACGCCGAGCGCTGCACCGTCCCGCCCAGCGTCACCCGCTCAACCCTCGGCGCCGCGCTGCCCCCCTCGATCGCCAGCTCCAGCGGCATCACGAACGGCGCCCCGGGTTGCACCTGCTTCAGCTCGACGACCACTTCGCGCTTCGCCGCATCCCACCACCACGCCCCCTCCAACCGCGGAATGCCGCCGCGGTAGAGCCACTGGTCGAAGAAGGATGAGAGATCTTCGCCAGCGGCGCGCTCCATCACCTGGCGGAAGTCGGCGGTGGAGGCGCTGGCGTCGCGATAGCGCGCGTGATACTCGCGGATCCCGGCCCAGAAACGGTCGTCACCCATGCGCGTGCGCAGCATGTGCAGCACCCAGCTCCCCTTCTGGTACGTCATCGCCGACGTCACCTGCGACATGTCGGCGAGGTTGTCGTGCACCACGCGGTAGTCGGGACGCTTGGCGTCGAAGTCGACGACGGTCTTTCGCGAGTCGCGCAGCCCGGCGGTGAACGCATCACGCCCGTAGGCGTGCTCGATGAAGAGGAGGGTGAAGTAGGTCGCGAACCCTTCGCTCAGCCACACATCGTCCCAGTCCTTCTCGGTGACGGCGTTCCCCCACCACTGGTGGGCTATCTCGTGGATGATGACGTTGCGCCAGCGCGTGTCGCGCTTCCCCGTGACGCTCCCCGCACTGTAGAAGATGGCCGACGCGGCCTCCATCCCGCCGCTCACGGAGTTGCTCTGCACGTTGGCGAGCTTCTCGTACGAGAAGGGGCCGATGAACTCGGAGTAGAAGGCCATCACCTCCTTCACGGGAACCGCGAAATCGTAAAAGCCCGCCTCGCGGTCCTTGGCGAAGACCCACGTCTCCAGCGGAATGCCGCGATAGTCGCTCACGTGCTGGACGGCGAAGCGCGCGATGCCGAGCACATAGAGCCACGGGGCGATGGGGACCGACTCGCGCCAGACGGTGCGGCGCCAGCCGTTCGGCAGGTCCGATGCCTCGAGGCGCCGTCCGTTGGAGATGACCTGGTAGTGCGCCGGCGCCGTGACGTCCATCTCCATCGTCGCCTTGTCGGCGATGTGGTCGATGGTGGGGAGCCACTGGCGCGCCTTGTTTGGCCAGTCGTCGGAGAAGAAGCCGCGGTCGCCGTACTTGTTAGGTCCGATGAGCAACCCATCCGCCGGGATGCCGGCATATCGCACGACAAACTCGGCGATGCCTCCCTTGGTCGTCGGTGCGGCAAGCGTCATCGCCAACCGGTCGTTGGCGTGCGTGAAGGGAAGCGGCACGCCCCCCATCGAGACGCCCTGCACGACCATCCCCTTCCCCTTCCGCTCGGGCGTCACCGTGGCGAGGTCGAGCTCCACACGCGTGAGTCCGTCGGCGAGGAAGCGCATGCGCACCGTCGCTTCACCGTCGATGCGGTCGGTGGAATCGGAGACGGCGATCGCGAAGCGATAGTGCTCAACGTCGACGGGTTGGCGGGGGTAGGTGTCGCGGGCAGGAGCGGGGTGCGCGGCCGGCGCGGGCGTGGTGCCGCGGAGGGCGAGGGCGGCGAGGACGAGGAGTCCGTGGGAGAGCACGCAGGGCTTCCGGGGAAAGGACGTGGACAAGCTCCGCGGTACGATCAGAGCAGGCAAGACGAGGCGGTGCGCGCGTCGGCCCCAGAGTGAGCGGCGAAGCCCAAGGCGATATTCCAGACAGCTGGCCCTGCAGACTCGCTTCCTATGCCTCTGCAGAATGACTAGCAATTGGCCTGCAGAATGACTAACAATACATCTGCAGAGTGACTAATGAATACCCGCCACCAGAGGGGCGCGTGACGTATTCGCCGAGGGTCACCGACCGCGAGCTGGCGACACGGCTCAGGTCTACAGGGGCCGTCATGATCGAGGGACCCAGAGCCTGCGGGAAGACCGCAACCGCCCGGCAGGTGGCCGGAAGCGAGGTCCTGCTGGACGTCGACACCAACGCTCGGCAGGCGATCGGGATCGACCCATCCCTCGTGCTGCAGGGCGCGACCCCGCGACTGATCGACGAATGGCAGCTCGCGCCGGAGCTCTGGAACCATGTCCGACGCGCCGTCGATGACCGAGGGACGCCGGGGCAATTCATCCTGACCGGATCGGCGGTTCCGGCGGACGATATCACGCGACACACCGGCGCCGGGCGCATCACGCGGCTCAGGATGCGCCCGATGTCGCTCTTCGAGTCGGGAAAGGCCACGGGTGCGATCTCGTTGAGCCACCTGCTCTCGGGAGACGCCGCGCGGTCCGGGGATCCTGGTCTCACGGTCCGCGACCTGACGGAGCAGATCGTCATCGGCGGGTGGCCGGGGAATCTGTCGCGAGATGCCGCCCAGTCGGCGCAGGCCGTTCGGGATTACCTCGAGGAGGTCCGCCGGGCGGACCTGAGTCGGGTGGGAGATCGTTCGCGCGATCCGGTGAAGGTCGGGCGCCTGCTCCGATCGCTCGCGCGCCACGTCGCCACCGAGGCGACCCTCGCGACGCTGGGCGCTGACGCTGGCGCCGAGGATGGGATCCTGGCGCGCGACACCGTCGCGGACTACCTCGAGGCCCTGGAGCGATTGATGATCGTCGAGGACCAGCCGGCGTGGTCACCGCATCTTCGGTCGAAGGCTCGCGTTCGCGGCGCGGCCAAGCGGCACTTCGTCGACCCATCGTTGGCGGCCGCGGCGCTTCGCGCCACGCCGGAGCGACTGCTCGCCGACCTCAATCTCCTCGGCTTGCTCTTCGAGTCACTCGTGGTACGCGACCTTCGGGTGTACGCGCAAGCGTGCGACGCGAGCGTGCTTCACTATCGTGACAGCAACGGCCGGGAAGTGGACGCCATCGTCGAGGTGGCGGACGGGCGATGGGCTGCCTTCGAGATCAAACTGGGGCAGGGCCAGATCGACGAAGGTGCGGCGTCGCTGCTGAGGTTCGCCGAGCAGGTGGACGTGTCGAAGTGCGGCGCGCCCGCGTGTCTCGGCGTGATCGTGGCGACCGGCTATGGATACCGGCGCCCGGATGGCGTGGCGGTGATTCCGATCGGTGCGTTGGGGCCGTGATCTGCGTCTCGCCGAGCCACTCGGCGATGCCTCCCTTGGTCGTCGGTGCAGCGAGCGTCACGGTGGGCTGCCGTCGATATCGAGTGGACGCAGGCTCAGGTCGACTAGGAGGCAGCGGTCAGGGGCGCAATTCGACCGCGAGCCCCCGTTTCCGCAGCCCTTCGGCGAGCTTCCGGTGCTGAGAGTTCCCGGCCAGCACGATGAGATCCGGCATCGGCGCAGTGATCCGCTCGAGCAGCTCCTGCGCGATGTTGCGATCGGCGTCATCCTTCGACCACGCGAAGCGCGTGCGCAGGATGGTGAGCACGAGGAGGGGGCGGCCAACGGCGTGCTTCGTGCGCTTGCACGTGACGATGACGGAGCGGATCCCGTCGGTACGGCGAACGCCATCGCGGATCCCGCGCTCGGTGGCGGCATCGAGCGATGGGGGCTCGAATTCGTCGCCCGGCAACACTTCGCCGCGCTCGCGCTGCGCCTCCTCGAGCTGCGCACGACGATCCTCGAAGCGCCGCTGCATCTCCGCCATGCCTTCGGCGTCGTTCCGCTCCTGGTAATAGCTGTAGAGCAGCTGCGCCCCCGGCGCGACGGCATCGTCGTCGAGTTCCATGGCGCGCAACACGTGGCGCACCCCCTCCACATCGCCGTTGTGCAGCAGTACCTGGCCGATGAGATAGTGCGCCTCGGCGGAGGCGTCGTCGTCTGTGAGGATGCGGCGCGCGAGCGGAAGCGCGGCGTCGCCGCCGGACTCGCCCGCCGTGAGGTTCATCAGCTCGATGAGCTCCTGGCGAGAGAGGGCATCGGCCGCCTGCGCCACTGCCAACTCCGCCAGGCGACGTCGGCGGGCTTCCGCGCGCTTGAAGATCTCGCGCCAATCGCGCATTGCGCGCTCGCGCCATCGCGCATCGCACGCGGCGAGTTCGTGATCGGCGAACGAACCGAGGTAGTGGACCGCGGCCGACACGTCGAGCGGAGTGAGCAATGCGTCCACCTCATGCACGAAGTCCGAGGGCTCCACATCTGCACGAACCAGCGCGAGCGCCTGGAGTCGCTCGCGCAGCGGCGGGTGCGTGTCGGTGTCGCTCCCCTGCGCGCGCAGCGCGAGGGCGACGCGTGCCTGCCGTGCCTCGTGGACGTCCGAAGCCCGAAGCGCGTCGGGAATGCCGCGCCACGTGCCCGCCGGGGGATCGGCCTCACGCTCGGCGCGCGCAAAGACACCCGGCCAGAAGTCGTCGGTGAGCGCCTTCCCGCGCACGTCGAGGGCGACGAGCGCACCACCCATCGCGGCGGGACTCGTCGCGCGCGCACCGTCGGAATCGGCCGCGTACTCATCGGCCCGCGACATGACGGCGCCGTAGGCCCGCAACCGTGGAATGAACCACTCGAAGAAGCGAGCGAAGAGGATCAACGCGGCGCTGCGCCGCTTGTGCATCGTGTCGACGAGCTGCTGCCAGGTCATCCCGATATGATGCACACGCAGCCCGTGCTTGGGGTGCGCGCGAGAGAGATGGCCGAACTCGTGCGCCAACACCGCGTCGAACTGCTCCGGCGTGAGCGCGTACATGAGCGGGAGCCCGACCGTGAGGTAGATGCGCGACAGGCCGAAGATCCCCAGTCGCGGGATGTTCGCGACCGAGGCGTTGAAGCCATCGTCGAGAAGGAGGACGTCCGGCCGAGGGGCGTTGAGCGCCGCGCAAGTCGCCTCCACGCGCTCGTGCAGTCGTGGGGCGTCCTCACGAGTCAGCGGGCGCCCTGTCGGCGGCTCGATGCGGACCCAGAATGCACGCACGATGGCGCCGCACGCAACCAGGAGCGCGGCGACGAGCTTCCACAGGGCGTACACCGTCCTGGTCCACAGCATGAAGACGACCACCCCGATCGTCGTTCCAACCAGGAGCAGCAGCACGGCGAGCACGTAGCCGTAACCAATCGCGATGTGGGTGTACACACGCTGGCGCAGCACGTCGGGGTCTCCGGCCGCCACCTCCTCCAGGTCGGCGACGAGCGCTTGATACTCGGCGGGTTCCATTCGGCGAACCTACCGCCGCATTGCAGCGGTGGCCAGCGGGCCCAACCGAGCGTGACCGCGACGCCCCTACATCGCCACCCCAAACCGCCCCCACACCTCCGCCGCATCCTCCATGGTCACCGCCTTCCACCCATCGGCGGTGAAGCGGTCCCACTCCTCGCGCGTGGGATACGTGTAGTAGCTCCCCCCCGGTTGCTGCGACGTCGCCAGCGCCTCGCCGTGCAGGACGCGCTGGGCCGCCGAGCCTAACGCGTCGACGCCGGGACCATACAGCTGCGCGATGTGCCAGAAGAGCGAGCGCGCGCGATCGACCGGGGTTCGCGTCGTCGTGACGATCGGGCCGGTGTCGATGGTCCCGTCGGGGATGGTGTGCACGGTGCACCCGATCTCGCTGTCCCCGTGCGCCAGCGCGCGAAAGGTCGCGAGGACGCCGCGATAGGCGGGGAGCACGCCGGAATGCAGGTTGAGCACGCCCAGGCGCGGAATGGCGAGGAAGTCCGACTTGAAGATGGCGCCGTAGCGAATGGAGATGACGAGGTCTGGCGCGAGCGCGCGCACCCAGCTCAGTCCATCCGCGTTGTTCGGGTTGGACAACAGCGTGATGGGGATCCCTCGGCGGGTCGTCAGCTCGCGAAAGGTGAGGCAGCGCGTACCGTCGTCGGGGAGGCCGGCGCGTTCGACCAGGGGGAAGAGGAGGTCGAGCGGGATGCGTTGCTCCGCCAGGCGCAACTCGTGCCGCTGCGGCGGCTCGTCAGGCACCGGTGCCGCGCTCCCGACGCGCTGCGTGAGGGCGATGGAGACCGCATGGCCCGCGAGCGCCGGGAGGAGGCGATTGACGGCCAGGGCGGAGAAGAGATCGGCGTTGAGGCAGACGAGGACTCGCATCTCCCCAACCTACAGGCCCTGTCAAAGCGAATGGCCGACGGCGCCTGGCCGGCGCGGGGCGCCGACTCGCCGTCGACCATTCGTGCACGCCCTGCGACAGCTCACTGCCCCCAGTTCACCACCGGCAGCACCTTTCGCCCGCTGGGGTTGTTCCGCACGATGTTGACGACGCCGAGTTGCACGCCGTGCAGGCTCCGCGCGTAGTTCACGATCCCGATGGTGAGCCCGCGCTGGCTCCCCTGGATGTAGTTGAACGAGCTGACCCCAACGCCGCGCAGCGTCCCGCCCTTGGTGACGCGCACCGATCCGCCGGCGACCATGAGCCCGCGCAGCTGCTCGCCGCCCACGCCAAAGCCGCCGACCGCGATCCCTTCCACGCGCGGGGCCCCGACGCCGACGCCCCCCACGCTGAGGTACTTGAGCGTCCCGCCAGCCCCAACGCCCACGCCGCCGACAAAGAATCCGGTCAGGTCGCCGGCGCCGCCGAAGCCGATGCCGCCCACGCCGATCCCCTTGAAGTCGCCACCGACGCCGGCGCCGAGCCCGCCCACCAGGATCCCCTGGCCGCCGCCAGCTGCACCTGCGCCGAGGCCGCCGACCACGAGGCCGCTCATGTTGCCGCCAGCGCCCACGCCGAGGCCGCCGACCATGAGACCGCTGACGTTCCCGGCGCCGCCAATCCCGAGGCCGCCGACGCCGATCCCCTTGAGGTCGCCGCCCGCGCCGGCACCCAGCCCGCCAAAGACAAAGCCTTCGAGGTTGCCGGCCACGCCGGCCCCGGCACCGCCGATGATGATCCCCTTGGCGTTCCCGCCCGCCCCCGCACCAGCGCCGCCGATGATGATCCCCTCGAGGTTCCCCCCGGTCCCGGCGCCGAGCCCTGCGACGACGAGGCCGGAGACCTTCTCACCGGCGCCGGCGCCGAGGGCGGCGATGGTGATCCCCTGCAGTCGGCGGGTGGCGGAGATCCCGGCGCCAACCTGGATCCCCGACACGTCGCGCCCGCCGGTGAGGGGAAGGCCGAGCGCGATCCCGGTGATGTCGCCCTCGCCCCCCTCCTTGGGGTCCCAGATGGTCACGTTGAGCCCGGAGACGCGGTCGAGGCGGGTGTCGCGGAAGTTGAGGCGGATCCCGGTCCACTCGCGGGAATCGCCAATGCTGATCCCGGTGTGATTGGGGCCGATGTTGAGGGCGCGGTCGCCGCCACCACGTCGGTCGCCATCACGATCGCGGCGATTTTCCTGGGAGAGGACGACGCGGGGAGAGAGCAGGATGATCGTGGCGGCGACGGCAACGGCAGCGACCGCGGCAACCACGAGAACAGTGCGGGGGATGGTGCGGGGAATGGTGCGCTTCATATGGAGATGTCTGTCCCGGGGCAGGAGTCCGACGGTGCTCCAGCAGCGGTCCCGACCCCTCGGGAACCGCCACAATGTCCGCGAGCACCGCCCATTGGACAGCAGAATGGGGCGAAGCGTGCGAATCGAGCGAGCGTGGAGACGCGCGAGGGGCGCACGGCTCACCGCCGCGTACGTCGCACGGCGCGGCTTTGGTTTCACCACCGTTCCCATCCAGAAAGCCGCTCGATCGATGCCTCGTATGCAACAATCAGCGGAACGGGAATTCCACGAAACCGGAATGGGCCGGCCGTTGTTCTTTTCGTGTACGCCCCGCCCGATCGGGACTGGGGAGTTGGATCGGAACGACCGTCGGAACACCACCCCCCGGCGCGGCTGGAGGCACGAAGGAATGGCAGCAGGGAACGCAGCAACCGCACAGGCACCGGCACCCGCACGCGCGGTCGCAGGACGCGGCCGAACGAGGCAGGGGAGATGATGGCCGGACGAGTGCCGCAGTGGCTGCGACAGGTGCTGGTCTTCGCCGGCGCCTGGCACCTGATCCTTGGCGCGGCGATGGTCATCGCCCCCAACGCGTTCTTCACCTTCACGAAGATCGCGCCGCTCAACTATCCGCAGGTGTGGCAGGGGATCGGGGTGATGACGGCGGTGATGGGGGTGGCCTATGCGGTCACGGCCCGCAACCCGCTGCGCTACTGGCCGGTCATCATGATCGGTTTCATCCCCAAGCTCGTCGCCCCGCTCGGCTTCGTCTTCGGGATGGTGACGGGGGCGCTCCCGCGGGCCTTTGGCGCGCTGGTGGTGGTCCACGACCTCCTCTGGATCGCCCCGTTCGGGATGCTCCTCTGGCTGGCCGTCCGCGAGAACGCGGCGGGGGAGTACCCGCGTTCGATCTTCCGCGGGACGCTGCGCGACGCGATGGGGAATGCGATCACGGAGCGCGGCGAGTCGCTCCTCGAGCTCTCCGAAGAGGGGCCGCGACTGGTGATCTTCCTGCGCCACACGGGGTGCATCTTCTGCCGGGAGACGTTAGGCGACCTGCGCACGCTGCGACGCCAGATCGAGTCGGCCGGGGTCAAGCTCGTCCTGGTGCACATGGGGATGCCCGATGAGGGAGAGGCGCTCGCCGCGGCCAACGGGCTCGCCGGAGTCGACATGATCGGTGACCCGCTGCGTGAGCTGTACCAGGCGTTCCAGCTTCCGCAGGGCTCCTTCGTCCAGCTCTTTGGCCCGCAGGTGGCGGCGCGCGGCGTCCTGGCGATGCTCAAGGGGCACATGCAGGGGTATTTCCACGGCGACGCATTGCAGCTCCCCGGCGCTTTCGTAGTTTCCCACGGTGCCATCCTGCGCTCCTATCGCCACACGCACGCCGGCGACCGTCCGGACTACCTCGCCCTCGCCACGGGGGGGTGTGACATCCCGCAGCGCGGGACGTCGGCGGCCTAACGCGCCTGCGGAGTCGCAGCGGTGAGCGCGACGCGCACCCTCTGGTTCATCCTGGGCGACCAGCTCGACCCGCGCTTCACCGTCTTCCGGCGCCACTTCGACAAGGGGCGCGACGTGGTGCTGATGGCGGAAGTGAGCGACGAGTCGCGCCACGTCCCCTCGCACAAGCAGCGCACGATCCTCTTCCTTTCAGCGATGCGGCACTACGCCGAGTCGCTGCGGGCGAAGGGGGTCACGGTCCGGTACACGAAGCTCGACGACCCCGGAAACGCCGCCACGCTGGCTGGCGAGCTGCGTCGGGCGCTGGACACGCTGCAGCCCGAGTCGCTGGCGATCGTGCGCCCGGGGGAATGGCGCGTCCTGCGGATGATCGAGCGCGTGGCGGCGCAGCGGAAGCTCCCGCTCACGGTGCACGAGGACCCGCACTTCCTGGTCACGCCGCAGGAGTTCAGCGCGTGGGCCAACGGTCGCAAGGAGCTGGTGCTGGAGCACTTCTACCGCGCCATGCGCAAGCGCTTCAAGGTGCTCCTCACCGACGACGGGAAGCCCGAGGGCGGGGCGTGGAACTACGACGCCGAGAACCGGAAGCGCTTCAAGGGCGACCGCGCGAGGCTCCCCAAGCGCGTGGTGCATGCGCCGGACGCCGTCACGCAGGCGGTGATCGCTTCGGTGGAGAAGTCGCTGGGTGACCTGCCGGGGTCGGCGGCGGCGTTCAACTGGCCGGTGACGCGCGAGCAGGCGCTGGCCGAGCTGCACGACTTCGTGCAGCACCGCCTGGCGCACTTCGGCGACTACCAGGATGCGATGGTGACCGGCGCCCCCTGGATGCACCACTCGCTCATCGCCGCCCCGCTCAACCTCAAGCTGCTCGATCCGCGCGAGGTGGTGCAGCTGGCGGTAGACGCCTACACGCGCGGGGCGGCGCCGCTCAACGCCGTCGAAGGGTTCGTGCGGCAGGTAATCGGGTGGCGCGAGTTCATCCGCGGCGTGTACTGGCACGAGGGGCAGGACTACGCCAGCCGCAACGCACTCGGCCACCGGCGCGCGCTCCCCACGCTCTACTGGAACGGCGAGACGGAGATGCGCTGCCTGCGCGAGAGCGTGGGCGAGGTGCTGCAGCACGGCTTCGGGCACCACATCCAGCGCCTGATGGTCACCGGCAACTTCGCCCTGATGGCCGGCGTGGATCCCAAGGAAGTGAGCGACTGGTACCTGGGGATGTTCGTCGACGGGATCGACTGGGTGACGCTCCCCAATGCGTTAGGGATGTCGCAACACGCCGACGGCGGCGTGGTGGGGACCAAGCCGTACGCGGCGAGCGGGCGCTACGTCGACAAGATGTCCGACTATTGCGGCGGGTGCCGCTTCGAGCCGGGGACGCGCACGGGCGAGGAAGCCTGCCCGATGACCACGTTCTACTGGGACTTCCTCATCCGCCACCAGTCGATGTTCGCCTCCAACCGGCGCATGGCGCTCGCCCTCAAGCATGTCGAGGCGATGGGAGATGACGAGAAGCGCGACATCACCGCGTGGGCAGGCGTGGTGCGCAAGCGGCTGGGGGTTGTCGAGCGTTAGGGGCGCGCGGGGGACGCGAGGGCGAGAGATGCGCGCGAGCCCTACCGTGCCCTCCGTGCCTCCGTGCATCCTCCGTGTTGAAGCAGTTGCACTTGTTGTTGTGGCCGTCGTTGCATCTGCCGGCCATGCAGCGGGAGCTACGCCGAGAACTTGAGCATCAGCCGGTTCTCCCGCGACAGGCGCGAGTAGATGCGCGTCGCGGTCTCGGCGACGCGCGGATCCTTGTCGCGGCGGAAGGGGGAGATCAGCGACATCGCCGCCGACCCGCGCGCGTTGGCGACCGCCTCGATCGAGGCACAGCGGAAGTCGCTGTCCATGCTCGCGATCGCACTCACCGACTGCGGCGACATGAGCGTCTTGATCAGCTTCTGCACGGCGTCCGGCGTGCCGAGCCGCCCGAGGGCGGAAACGATCTGGAGCTTCATGTCGGGATCGCCGTCGGCGTCGAGCGCGACGCCCAGCTGCCGCGCGTTGGCCCCCTCGATGCGGGCGAGGAGCGCGGTGCTGGCGAAGTAGCGCACCGCATCCGAGGGATCGTTGACGACGGTGTGCAGCGCCGCGAGGGCGTCGGTCGTGCGCAGGCGCGCCAGCGCCGAGGCGGCGGCCACACGCCGGCGTTCGTCGTCCGATTCCAGCATGATGGCCAGCGACGACTCCACGCCGTCGATGCGCATCTCGCCTAACAACTCGGCGGCGTTGCGGGCGACGTACCACTGTTCGGAGTCCAGCGCCTGCATCAGCATGCTGATCCCGCTGCGCAGCGAGACCAGGGCGTCGAAGTAGGCGCGCCGCTCGTGCATGTCCTGCGAGGCGCAGAGGTGCGCGAAGAGCGCTTCGGCCCCCTCGTCGCCTGTGTAGGCCAGGACGCCGACGAGCCGCTCGCGGCGGCGCGCCGAGGGGATGACCTGCGCCGCGAGCTTGAGCGACATGGGCGAGATGAGTCGCTTGAGCGCGAGCTCCGCCGTGTGCCGCAGGGCGTCGTGATGCGTCGCACGCTCGAACGACCAGACCGCGACGAGGATCGCAGCGACCGTACGCGCGTCCCCGCTCTCCAGCGCATGCTCGCCGCGCGTTGCCAGCTTGGCCAACGCCGCCTCGGCGTGCGCGTAGTCGGCGCCGTCGCGCAGCGAGACCAT
Organism: Gemmatimonadaceae bacterium; assembly: GCA_046327755.1. Classification (GTDB taxonomy): domain Bacteria; phylum Gemmatimonadota; class Gemmatimonadetes; order Gemmatimonadales; family Gemmatimonadaceae; genus SCN-70-22. The sequence continues at coordinate 29,979 of JAXLXW010000015.1, read as the reverse complement.
GAGTTCCGGCGGGAGACTGGCCGTGATGTGGTGCTCGTCCAGCTCGAAGGCGCCGATGAACTCGACGTTCCATAGACGCAGCGCGACCGCGCGCGACTCGATCAGCCGCCCCTCGTCGGGGTCGCGTGGGGTCGCGGCCAGGAGGCGCGCCATTTCGAGCAGGTCGCGCGCCGGGGTGAGTTGCCGGATGACGAGTCGCGCCACCCCGTGACCGAGGAGCGCCGACAGCAGCGCATCGAGTCCCGGGGTTTCGAAGGAGAGCGTCTCGTCCAGGCCGATACGCAGCGCGTCGCCGTCGATCTCGAGCGCCAACGCGTGCCGACGCGAGCGCGTCTCCACATCCCGCACGTACGAGTCACGTGCCGACGCGGTGTGCAACGCGTTGGAGACACTCTCGACCAGACGTGACAGCGCCAGGACGTACTCTTTGCCGTCGTCGCTCGACATGACCTCGCCAATGGGAAACGGTCCACGGGTGATTCTCGGCACCTGGCGGAGCGAACATTAGCGGGGCCAAACGTGGGGCGCTGCGCGCCAGCGGACGAGCGGACGAGAAGACGAGATTAGAACCCTCGGGGGGCACTCAGCGGGGCGGGGGCGGTTCTCGTCTTCTCGTCCTCTACTTCTCCGTCAGCTTCAGGACGGCGTCCCTCACCGCCGGCCACGTGACGGCGCGCGGAGACATCACCTCGTGATGCGCGGCGTTGGGGACGACGACGACTTCCACGCGGTCGCCCGCGGCGCGCGCCTTGGTGGCCCAGGCGTCGAGGTGGGCGCGCGGCATGATGCGGTCGGAGTCGCCGGCAAGCATGACCTGCGGGACACCTAACGGAAGCCAGCTGGAGGGAGAAGCGTCGCGCCAGCGGTCGGGGACCTGCTCCGGAGTGCCGCCGAGGAGCTTGGGGACCGTTCCTTCGCTGCAGATCGGGTCGGCGTAGCTGTTGAAGTCGTACAGGTCGCCGGGCCCGCCGAGCGCGACGACCCCCGCCAGCGGCAACGGGTCGCGGGCGTGAAGCGGTGACGACGCAGGGAGCTTCTTGCGAGCGGCGAGCCAGAGCGCCATCTGGCCGCCGGCGGAGTGGCCGATGGCGACGACGCGCGACAGGTCGAGCGGGTAGCGCTTGGCGACGCTGCGCAGCGAGTCGGCAGCAGCGGCGGCGTCCTGGAAGGTCCCGGGCCATCCGCCGCCGGGGTTGTCGCGACGGCGGTATTCGATGTTCCAGGTCGCGACACCGGCATCGCGCAGGGCGTCGGCGAGTGCGGCGGCGTTCTTCGCCGCGGCGTAGTCGTGGATCCAGCACCCGCCGTGGATGACGATGGCGACCGCGAAGGGCCCCTTCCCGTTAGGCAGGCGCAGTTCACCGAACTGGAGCGAGTCGGCGCCGTAGGCGATCACGGCGTCCGGCGCCTTGCTGGGGAGGGCGTTGATGTCGGCGGGGCGAAGGAACGTCGTCCCCTGCGCGGCGGCGGGGCGGGCGATCAGCAGCGCGCCGAGCAGGAGACGGAAGGCGGGACGGGAGACGGGAGACGGGAGACGGGAGTTCATTGGCGCGCGGGGGAGTGAGGGGTGCGGGGGGAGGCGCCGAGTGTGGGGCGGGGTCGCTTCAACCGTCGGGATGGACTCTCCTTCAATCCTCCCGTCCCGCGCGAGTTCCCGCCATGGGGTGCGGAGGGGGGCGAATGGCGATAATGTCTGCGCGACGCAAACTCACCCCCCACCCTTTCGTTCGTCTCATGCTGAACAGGTTTGCCCGTATGACGGTGGCTTTCGGTGCCGCCGTGTTCGTCCCGACGATCGTGGCCGCCCAGGCGAAGGCGAAGGCCCCGGCCAAGGCCAAGGCGCCCGTGTACACCCCGGGGGCGCTCACCCCGCACCAGCAGCTCACCCGCGAGATCTACAAGGAGCTGGTGGAGATCAATACGGGCGTCGAGACGGGGAACGTGACGACGGCGGCCGAGGCGATGCTGAAGCGGCTCAAGGCGGCCGGGATCCCCGACAGCGACCTGTTCATCGGCGGGCCCAACCCCAAGAAGCACAACCTGGTGGCGCGCATCCACGGCAAGGGGGGGCCTAACGCGGGGAAGCCGCTCCTCCTCCTGGCGCACATCGACGTCGTGGAGGCACTCAAGGCGGACTGGTCGCCCGACCTCGACCCGTTCGTCTTCCTGGAGCGCGAGGGATACTTCTACGGGCGCGGGACGGCGGACGACAAGGCGATGGCGTCGATCTTCGTGGCGAACGTCTTCCGGATGAAGCAGGAGGGATACGTCCCCGACCGCGACATCATCATCGCCCTCACCGCCGACGAGGAGAGCGGGCCGTTCAACGGCGTCGACTGGCTGACGAAGAATCACCGCGCGCTGGTCGACGCGGCGCTGGTGATCAACGAAGGGGGCGGCGGGACGCTGCGTGACGGCAAGCAGCTGTTCAACACGGTACAGGCGGCGGAGAAGATCACGACCAACTTCACGCTGCGCGTCACGAACCGCGGCGGGCACTCCTCGGTCCCGCGCGACGACAACGCGATCACGCAGCTGGCCGATGCCCTCTCCAAGGTGGGGCGCCATCGCTTTGCGGTGCAGCTCAATGAAGTGACGCGCGCCTTCTTCTCGCAGACGGCGGCGCTGGAGTCACCGGCGGTCGGTGCGGCGATGAAGGCGCTGGTCGCCAACCCGGCGGACGCAAGCGCTCTCGCCGTCCTGCAGAACGACCCGCGCTACAACTCGATGCTGCGCACCAGCTGCGTCGCCACGCAGCTCAACGGCGGGCACGCGACGAACGCGCTCCCGCAGCTGGCCGAGGCAAACATCAACTGCCGCATCTACCCCACGAGCAGCGCGGAAGAGGTGCGGGCGGAACTCGAGCAGGTCATCGCCGACACGAACGTGAAGGTGATCATCCGCTCGCAGCGCCCGGCGACGCCCATGACGAAGCTGGCGCGTGAGGTGATGGGTCCGGTGGAGCAGATCACGAAGGAGATGTGGGGGGACATCCCGGTGATCCCGACGATGAGCACCGGAGCCACCGACTCGCGCTTCTTCCGCGCGTTAGGAATTCCGGCGTATGGCGTCTCGGGGCTGTTCAGCGACCCGACGGTCGACGCGCGGGCGCACGGGCGCGATGAGCGGATGGGGGTGAAGAGCTATTTCGAGGGGCAGGAGTTTCTCTATCGGCTGACCAAGGCGTTGGCGTCAAATACGTCGATCCAATAGGGTGGGGCGGAGCGGGTGCTGAGGCGCGGCGAGAAGCATGGCACAGAGGTTCACAGAGGATTCACGGAGGTACACGGAGGAGAGCGCTTAACACGGAGGCACGGAGGACACGGGAGAGGGCACGCTCCGTAGCCTGCCGCTCCCGTGTCGAGCGCTGCACCAGCGCTCGTCCGTGCCTCCGTGTTTCAGTCGTCCTCTGTGCACCTCCGTGCTCTCTCTGTGAACCTCTGCGTCATGCTTTGTCAGGCACTCGCCTCCCGTCCGCCCTACTTCATCTTCCCCGCGTCCACCCAGACTCTCGTCCCCACGCGCACGGTGGCATCGGTGAAGAAGTTCCACCGCACGTAGCCGCCGGTGACCTTGCCGCCGAGTTCGGAGTTGTCACCTAACGACAACCGCACGACGCCGGCGCCGTAGCCGTAGTAGGGGATCCAGCGCTCACCCTTGTCGGGGATGACGAGGAGCGGATTGAAGCCGAGGGCGAATTCGCGGAACGAGCGGCCGGCGGTGCCGGCGGCGGCGAGTTCCTTGTCGACCCCTTCCTTCCCCGCGCGGGCCGTGAAGGTCGTGAGCTTCCCCTTGGCGAAGGTCATCACGAGCCCCTTCACCGCCACGCCGCCCCAGGTGCCGTCGGGGAAGGCGATGGTCCCGTTGACGCTTTCCTCGATTGGGGCGACGCGGATGGCGCCGGCGGGGAGTTCGACTTCGCGATCGATGAGGACCTTGCCTCCCTTGGCGTGCGCGGCGGAGGCATCGCCGTCCTGCTTGGTCACGACGCGGTCACCGATGCGGAAGGTCAGGTCGGTGCCGGCTGGTGTGGTGACACGCACCGGGGCGGCGCGCATCGCCGACTCGAAGTCTCGCTGCGCCTTGGCGAGGGCGACGTAGTCGGTCTGTTCGAGCACGCGCTGGTAGAGCGCCGCGTACGCCGGCGCGGTGGTCATCAGCTCACCGGCCAGCGAGTAGGCCCCCGCCCAGTGGAAATGCACGGTGCGCACGCCGCGCACTGGCGTGGCGTTAGGCGCGGCGCGCAGGATACGCTGCAGGGCGTCGTAGGCGGGATCGGTCGGCGCGGCGCCGGGGAGCATGATTCCCAGGTCGACAGCGCCGAGGTACGACACCAGCTGCTCCGCGTCCTTGCCCTCGGCGCCGCGCGTGAAGTCGGTGCCCCAGGCCGCGGGAGCGTTGCCGCGCACCGCGATGACACCGAGGTCCGTGGCGCCCGCCGCCTTGATCGCGGCGCGCAGCGGGGCGACGATGGCGTCCGCCTGTCCCGGCTCGGCGACCATCAGGACGCGCTCGCCCCTGGTGAGTTGCATCTGCCGAACGATCGCCGCCACCGTCGCGGGCCAGCTCGGCGGGGGCGCAGGTGCAGCTGGCGGTTTGGCGGACTGGGCGAAGGCCAGCGTCGGCGCGAGGGCCAGGGCAGCGAGCGTCAGGATGGATCGCATGGGTGGCGGGCGAAGGTCAGAAGCGCGGTACCTGGGTGCCCCCCGGGTCGCGCGGAGAGGCGGCGACGGGCGACAGGTCGAGTGAAGGAACTACTGAAACACGGAGGCACGGGGGACGGCCAGGGGAGAAGCTCGACACAGAGGTTCACAGAGGTTGCACAGAGGTACACGGAGGCACGCCGGGGTACGCCGCGGCGAATGAACGACTGGCGACATCACTTCGAGTCGCCCCCCGTGCCCCCCGTGTCTCCGTGTTAAAGGCCCTCCTCCGTGTACCTCCGTGAATCCTCCGTGCACCTCCGTGTCCCGCTTTCAGAAGCGCCCCCCTCAATCAGTGCGCACACCCTTCCCCATCGCCCCCCGCCCCCGAGATTGTCTCCCACCCCTCCCCGCCGCCACCCCCTCTCGTCTTCTCATCCAAGCATGGACTCGCTGGCCATCGCTCACCTCATCCGCACACGTCAGCTCTCGGTCGTCGAGGCCGTCGATGCGGCGATTGCGCGCATCGAGCAGCTGAATCCGCGGCTCAATGCCGTCGTGCATCCGATGTTCGAGCAGGCGCGTCGTCAGGCAGCGCAGCCGCTGGCCGACCCGGCGGCGCCATTCGCCGGGGTGCCGTTCCTTATCAAGGATCTTCTCACCGCGTATGCGGGCGAACCGATCGCGAGCGGGTCGAAGCTCTACGCCGGCTACCGCGCCCCGCAGGACTCGGAGTTGATGCGCCGCTATCGCAAGGCAGGGGTGATCGTGTTGGGGAAGACGGCAACGCCGGAGTTCGGGCTCACGCCGTATACCGAGCCCAAGGCGCACGGGGTGGCGCGCAACCCGTGGAACGTGGAGCGCACCACGGGGGGATCGAGCGGCGGGTCGGCGGCAGCGGTGGCGAGCGGGATGGTGCCGATGGCGGGGGGTGGAGACGGCGGCGGGTCGATTCGGATTCCGGCGTCGTGCTGCGGCATCTTCGGTTTCAAGCCCACGCGGGGGCGAGTCCCGACCGGGCCGGAGGAGGGGGAGCTGTGGGGTGGCGCAGTGAGCGAAGGGGTGCTGGCGCGCACGGTGCGCGACTCGGCGGCCATGCTCGATGCCATCGACGGCGAGGACGTGGGAGCGCCGTATGCCGCGCCCCCCAAGGCCCGCCCCTTCCTGGAGGAGGTGACCAGCGAGCCGGGGCGGCTGCGCATCGCCTTCACCGACGCGCCGATGCTGGGCCACGGGACCCATGCCGACTGCTCGGCGGCGATGCGCGATGCGGCCGCATTGCTCGAGTCGTTAGGCCACCACGTGGAAGAGGGCGCGCCGGTGTTGGATCGCGACCGGTTCAACGAGGCGTTCGTGACCGTCGTGTGCGGTGAGGTCGTCGCCGACTTGCGCGATGCCTCCGAGCGCCTCAAGCGCACCGCCACGCGCGCCGACGTGGAGCTGGCGACCTGGGGACTGGCGATGCTGGGGCATTCGGTGAGCGCCGGCGACTACGCCAGCGCGCAACGCTATCTCCAGCGTGCGGCGCGTGGCATGGGGCGCTTCTTCGAGCGGTACGACGTGCTGCTCACGCCGACGCTTGGCAAGCCGCCGGTACCGCACGGGACGCTCCAGCCCAAGCCAGGCGAAGAGTTGATGCTGACTGTCTTTGGGGCACTGTGCGCCGGTGGGCTGATGAAGCGACTCGGCGCCGTGTCGCAGGCGGCGGCGACGGTCTTCGACTTCATCCCGTATCCGCCGCTGTTCAACGTCACCGGGCAGCCGGCGATGTCCGTGCCGTTGTGGTGGAACGGCGAGGGGTTGCCGATCGGCGTGCAACTGGCGGGTCGCTTCGGCGAGGATGCGACGCTCTTCCGGGTGGCGGGGCAGTTGGAGCGCGCCCGCCCGTGGGCAGCGAAGTGGCCCGGCGTGAGCATCGCGAGCTGAACCGCCGCGCCGCGAACTGTCTCGGGCGACAGACCCGACGCCGTAGCGCTTGACTCGGCATTGTGCATGTACTATCTACATGTACACTCAGCGAGAGTACATGTATGACACCCCCACCGCGCCGGGTTCGCGAGCCCGTGCAGGCCTATCTCGAAGCCGATGACTCCGAACTGCTCGCGTCGTTGGCCGAGCGGTTGTCGATCTCCAAGGCGGAGGTGATTCGCCAGGGGATTCGGCGGATGGCGCAGGAGCTCGAGCTGGCGCAGCGCCCGGGGGCGGGCCTCTCCGGGCTGCTCGGTTCGCTGGACGCCGCGAGCGACGTGCCGACGGACCTCGCGGCGCGACACGACGAATATCTGTACGCCGAGGCCTCCGCGTCCACGCAGCAGCGCCGCGTGAGTGGCCCGTCCAAGGCGGGGAGCACGCCGCCTTCGCCTGGGAGGAAGGGCAGTGCCCGTGGTTCGCGTAGCCGTTGACACGGGGGCGTTGCTCGCGCTGGCGAGCACGCGCGACCAGTATCACGCGCAGGCGCGGCGCACGCTGCTGCGCCTGCAGCAGCAGCGCGTGCAATTCGTGAGTCACGCGCTCGTGCTGGGCGAGGTGCACGGGCACCTGCTGCGGCGACTCCCGCATGCCGAGGCACGGCGCGTCGTGCTGGGGCTGCTGCGCGATCCCGCGTTCGAGTGGCGAGAGGTGGGGCGCGACCTCTTGAGTCGGGCGATGGCGGGATGGATGGAGCGATTCGGCGATCAGCGCTTCTCCCTCACGGATGCCGTCACCTTCGAAGTGATGCGCGAGGAAGGGATCGGCGCCGCGTTTGCGTTCGACCAGGACTTCGTCACCGCTGGCTACACGCTCGAGCGTTAGGTCGTAGCCGAGTACGCGCGAACTAGAGGGCCGCACCCCCCGGAAGAACGGGCGCGGCCCTCGCGTGTGTCTGCACTCCGTGTGGTGCGGATTGGTGTGACGGGGCGCGTGGGTCGAACACCGGGTGCCTCCCCTCACGGCGGCACCGCGTTGTGATCATTCCGGGGGGACCGGACAGATCATGCAGAGGTGCGCCGTCGGCCCAGAGGAAAGGCCGGTCCCGGCATTCGACGAATGCGCCAACGTCGCTGACATCGGCTCGTGGTTGCGATCACGAGGGTCGTCGCGCCGGTGGCTCGGCGGCGACCGTGAGCGACGCCGCCCCCCGGCGCGCGCCCCCTCTCGCACAGACCATGTGCTCGTCATGCGGCCCTCCTATGGTTGAGCCCGCGGCTGCCTAACGGCGCGCCGTGAACGCCTCCATCGTACACCCCGCGTGTCGAGTCCTCTGTGACGTGGTGCCCCAGCGAAATGTGAGAAGACGAGTAGACGAGAAGACGAGAAGATGAGGGGCGTCCCTCGAGCGCCGCGTGACGGCCCCGCGGGTTCACCTCTCGATTTCTCGTCCTCTCGTCGTCTCGTCTTCTCCCGTCAGGGATTGAGCCAGTACGCCACCTTCACCAACACCGTGTTGTCCGGGTGGGCGCGGAAGAGGTCGCGATAGTCGCGGGCGAACTCGAAGCCGCGCCCGTTCACCCGATCGTTCAGGCGCCCCTGCTGCCAGACGACGAAGAGGGTCGACCCCGGGCGGTACTCCCAGCGCACGACGGCGTTGGAGTTGAACTGCTTGAAGGAGAAGCCCTCAGGGTTCTGCTGCCCGCCGTAGGGCTTGTAGCGCTCGTGGTAGCGCGCGGCGCGGGGGTCGCGGAGTTCCCGCCAGTTGTCGAAGTCGCCCGTGCTCACGAACGGCTGGGTGTACAGCTGCAACGACAGCGTGGGTGACGCGGTGAAGTTCACGCGCCCGGTCATCGAGAGCGTGGACTGGTCGAGGTGGGCGAAGGTGAAGTGCGTGGTATCGCTGAACGGTGAGCCGTAGTTGGCGATCCACTGCTGGTCGTCGTTGCGGTGCGTGTACTGCGCCTCGACGCCCATGGAGAAGCGCGACGCGATGCGCAGGTCGCCGCCCAGCTGCGTCAGGTACCCGTAGGAGCGCCGGTTATCGCCGGCGCCGACCGCGACCAGGAACTTGGGGACAAAGGGAAGCCTCGGATCGCCGGTCAGCGTCCAGTTCATGTCGTGCTTGGCCGACTGGCGCACCGCCGGGCCGCCGCGCGCACAAGCAACGCAGTGCGAGCCCCCGTAGTCATTCGCCGAGTAGCTCAGGCTCGAGATCCACGAGTTCGGGAGCTCCCACATCGCGGTCACGGCCACGCGGGCGCCGCTCGACAGCCCGCCGGTGGTCCAGCGATTCTCGGTGGCAACGTTGAGGAAGCGCCGCCGGTAGAGCCGCCCGGGACGCAGCGTCTGCCACGTCATGTCGTTCCGGATGGAGACGTCGTTGACGGTGGGGACGAAGCCCAGGTCGTTGAGCTCGAGCCCCGCCGAGGCGCGGCGCAGGTAGGTGTTCCATCGCACGGCGCCGCCAATCTTGGAGAGCGAGACGGCGGCGACGCTGCCACCTAACGAGGTGCGCGTGCTGTCGAAGTGCTCCTCGTGGTCCGGGCGCTGGTAGAAGTGCACGCTGTTGAGCTGGGTGCGCGCGATGGCGGCGGGCGTCCCTTCCACCGAATTGAGTCCCGTGTAGGCCATCAGCTCCCACCGATCCTTCCCGAAGCGGTGGAAGCCCTGCAACAGCGAGGTGTACGCGGCACGCCGGAGATATGGATCGGTGGCAGCGTCGAGGTTGCGGTTCACCGCGCCGAACATCGCCCCGAGCTGCGACCGCCCCTGCCGCATGTCCCTCACCAGCCGCCCGACGAAGTAGTTGGTCTGGGGCTCGATGGTGGTGCCGCTCACGCCCGCCTCACGGCCGGTGAGCGCGTCGAGGACCCCCACCTGCCACCCGTTGCGGAACCGGCCGGTGAACTTGGAGGCCCCGAGGATTCGCGTACCGGACGCGTCGAGGTCGGAGCCGCGCAGCTGCGGGGTGCGCCCGATGCGCCGCGTGTAGAAGACCCCTTCGCAGGGACCGCCGCACTTGAAGAGCCCGACCCCCTCCTGGAAGAACGGGCGACGTTCCTCGAAGCGGACTTCGAAGGCGGTGAGGTTGAGGACCGCGGGGTCGACCTCGACCTGGCCGAAGTCGGGATTCACGGTGGCGTCGAGCGTTGCGTTGGCGGTGATGCCGTACTTGAGGTCGACCCCGCCGGTGACCTTCTGCGGGTGGTTCCACCCGTCGGCCGCCAGCTCAGTGACGTTCTTGGTGAGAACGTACGGGAGGACCTCGAGTCGCGAGCTGCGCTGGATCCCGCCAAGACCCTCCAGCGTGCCGAGCTGCGAGGCGAGCGTGCTGCGCGACGTCCGGTACGCCGGCCAGGCGACGCGCTCGTTGCGCCTGGCGATGTCGCGCCAGACGCCGAAGCCGAAGGCGCGCACGCCGGGGTTGAAGCGGAGCTGCGAAAACGGGACCTTGAACTCGGCCACCCATCCTAACGAGTCGATGGCGGCTGCGCCGTCCCACACGCCGTCCCACGACATGTCCTCGACCACGTCGCTGTAGATGGAGGCGTCGCGCTTCACGCCGGCTGGGTTGAGCATCAGCTCGACCGCGGTGCGCCGGTCGAGGTAGCCATCGACGATGATCTTGAGCTGGTCGGAGTTGGTGCGCACGTCGCGCCGCGAGAGGAGCGAGACGATGGAATCGGGGTGCGGGTCGAAGGCGCGGACGACGACGTACAGGTTGCGGTCGTCGTAGATGACGCGCACCTCGGTGCGCATCGACGCCTCGCCGTCCTCCTGCGGGGAGAACTGCTTGAAGTCGTCGATGGGAGGGGCATCGATCCAGGCCGCGTCGTCGTCGTGGCCGTCGATCACCGGGGTCGAACGGGCGCGAACTGCGCGCGCCGTATTGAGCGCGGGAGCCGGTGGTGCGTGGCGCGCGCCACCACCACCAACACCGCCAACGCTTCCGTCGCCCCCCACTGCTGCGGTCGCTCGCGGCGCCGCCGGGGCGACCCGCTGTCCCATGGCAACGAGCGGCGCGCCGACGGCTGCGACCACGAAGGCCAGTGCCGAGGCGAGGAGGCGCGGCAGCCGGCGAGCGCGCGAGGTGGGGAGGGCGACGGATCCAGCGCAGCGCGCGCGAACGTGCGACATGCAAACACGACCGAGGGGAAACGACGAAGGCGCCACCGTTCGGTGGCGCCTCCTCTTACGCCTGAGTCAGGCGCTTTGTTACCCGGCCGGGGTGAACCGTGCGGCGCCTACCGCCGCACTGGCCAGTCGCCCTACTCGGCGTCCCCTTCCCGGTGCGCGTTACGGGCGCTGGCCCGCACCTCCTCGAGAACTCCGAGGAGCTGGTCGAGGCGCGCGTCGTCGAAGTGGGCGAGCGCCTCGTCGGTGGCGACCGTCACGAGCGGATCCAGCTCGGCCAGCACCTTGAGCCCTCCCTCGGTGATGCGGCAGAACACCTGACGCCGATCGCTCGACGCCCCTCGGTCACGCCGCACCATCCCCGACGCCTCGAGCTTGTCGATGAGGCGCGTGATCCCGGCCGCCTCCTCGATCATGCGCTCGCGGATCGTCAACGTCGGGAGCCCTTCGTCTCCCGCGCCGCGCAGGATGCGCAGCACGTTGTACTGCGCCAGCGAGAGATCGTGCGCTTCCACGACCTTGGCGATCGGTCGCTTCACGACCGCGGCGGTCCGCAGGAGGGCGAGGAACAGCTCCTGCCGCTTGTTCTGGAAGGGGCGCCGCTGTTGCAGCTCTTCCTGGATGGAGAGTCGGCGCTCCGTCATCGGGGACCCGGATGTAATGACCATGGGCCCATGCTAGCCCGGTCAGGCCACCCGCACGAGAGAGGAGTACCCCCCAGTTGCGTCGGGCGTCTGCTGTAGCCGTTTAGCGTACACGCGTGAAGCATCCAACTCGCACCAATGAGGCAGCATTCACCGCGCCCGCCGACCATCGCCACCGTGCGTTGCAGCTGCCGCATCGCCGGAAGGTGTACGGCGTTCATCGTCCGCTCCCACGCCACGCGCCGCGTCCGCCCCAGCACCGGGACCTGCGCCCGCGTCAGCTCCACGACGCGACGTCGAGCGACAGCACCGTGGCCAGCAGCACGTTCGCCCCGTTGGTGATGTCCTTGGCGTGCGAATACTCCTTGGGCGAGTGCGAAATCCCTCCCACGCTGGGAATGAAGATCATTCCCGCCGGGCACAGCTTGGCCATGTGCTGCGCGTCGTGCCCGGCACCGCTCGGCAGGTACTTCGTCGTCAGCTTCAAGCCGTGCGCGGCGCTCTCCACCGCCTGCTGCACGCGCGGGTCGCACAGTGCCGGGAGCGCCTGGTGCAGGTCGGTGTAGGCGAAAGTCGTTCCCGTCGCTTCGCCGATTGCTGACGCTTCCGTCCGGATCTGCTCGGCGAGACGATCCACTTTCGCACGATCCAGGTCGCGCACCTCGAGCGAGCAGACGACCTTGCCCGGAATCACGTTAGGCGCGCCCGGGAACGCCTGGATGCGCCCCACGGTCCCCACCTGGCGCCCGGGGACGCTGCGCACCACGCGGTTCACCATGTCCGTGAAACGCGCCGCCGCCAGCATCGCGTCGTGCCGGTCGGCCATCGCCGTCGTCCCGGCGTGGTTCTGGAAGCCGGTGATCGTCACCTCCCACTGCCCGATCCCGACGATCCCCTCGACGACGCCGATATCCAACTTCTCGCGGTCGAGGTTTCCCCCCTGCTCGATGTGCAGCTCGACGTAGGCCGCCACATCGCCGGGCTGCCGCTGCACGCTCGGCAGCTTCGACACGTCGCCGCCGAGGAAGGCGATGCCGTCGCCGATCGTCTTCCCACTGCTCGCCTTGAGCGGGAGGTCGCTGGCGTGCAACTGGCCGATGAGGGAGCGGCTCCCGAACGTCCCCCCTTCCTCGTTCTGGAAGATCACCACCTCCAGCGGGTGGCGCGTCGTGATGCCCTGCTCGGCCAGCGTCTGCGCGACTTCAATGGCGCCGAGCGAGCCAACGGTCCCGTCGAAGTTCCCCCCTTCGAGGACGGAATCGACGTGCGAACCGAAGACGATCGGTTTGCGCGAGGGATCGCTGCCGGGGCGCCGCCCCCAGATGTTGCCGGCCGCATCGACGCTCACGGTGAGCTTGGCGTCGCGCATCAGCCCCATCACGTAGGCCCGCCCCTGCTTGTCGGCCTCGGAGTAGGCGACGCGCGAGACGCCACCGAACGGGTTCTTCCCGAACTCGGCCAGCGCGGTGAGATGTGCGTTGAGCCGCTCGCCGTTGACGAGGGGAGCGCCCCCGTCAGTGCGTGCGGCGAATCGGCGCGGAATGCCGAAGCGCCCAACGTAGTCGCCGGCGCTGTCGAAGCGACCAAATGCGAGTGCGCCGAGCGCGGTGAGGGAGGTCCGGGTGAAGTCGCGACGCCGCATCGTGGGGGAGTCCGGGTGGGACCGTTGGGGTGAGACCCACAATGTGCGACGCCGCGCTTCGATCTACCACTGCGACTACCACTCTACATAGCCGACGATCTTGTCCTTGATCATGATCGCGCGATCCGGGACGACGGTCCCCGGGGCGAGGTGGCAGCCATCGACATAGGCGCGCGTCCCGATGGTGACGCCGTTGCCGACCTTGGAGCGGAAGAGGACGGCCCAATCCTTCACGGTGACGTCGTCGCCCACCTTGGTGATCTCGTGCGGCTCGGCGGCATCGTCGGGACCGCCGTGCAGGACGACGTGGTAGCCAAAGTCGATGTGCTCGCCCACCTCGAGGTTGGTGTGCTCGAGGGCGTGGAAGGTGACGCGGTCCTGCAGGCGGGTGACGGCCCCCAGGTGGAAATGCTCCCCTTCGTCGGCACGAATCGCGACGTTGCGTCCGACCTTCGCCTGCAGCGCCTCGTACGGATCGTCGAGCGTGACGGCGCCGATGATGCGCACGCGATCGATGTCGGGGTGCGACTCAGGCTTGCCGCCGAACGTGGGGAGGTCGGCGTCGTGATTGAAGTCGGAGTGACCGGGGTCTCGTCCCACGCCCTTCACCTGCGTCGGCGAGGTGTGGTAGAGCTCCGTGTAGCCCGCCGCGAAGGCGGTGTTCACATGGAGCACCCCTTCCATGAAGGCGCGATCGCCCTCGGTCACCGTGGTGACCTTGCCCAGCTCGGGCTTGTCGGCCTCTTCCTGCGTCTTGATGAACTTCCCGGGGAGGACCTTGGTCCCGCCGTGGATGACGATTCCCGGGCCGATGCGCGCCAGGTGCCCGATGAAGGCATCCGGCTCGATCATCGCGCCGTCGATGTAGGCGTTGAAGCCGATGAAGGCGGGCTTCCCCTTGGAGGCGCCGACGGTGGCCGGGCCGACGATCGTCGCGCCGTGGGCGACGATGACGCGATCGCCGAGCATCACGAGCTTGCCGGAGACGGCAACGTTGTCTTGCAGGTTGGTCTCGTCGCCGATGGCGATGGGGCCCTGCGACCCGTCGAGCGAGACGAACGGGGCGATGTAGGAGCGGCACCCGATCATGACGCGCTCGGGCGACTCGACGCGCGCCGTGGGATCGACGAAGGAGGCGAAGCCGGGGCCGGCGGTCTCCGGGACGACGGGACGCCCGGTGGTCACCGACGCGAGCGAGTTGCACGACGACGACGCGGCGCTCACCGACGTATGTGCCGACCCGTGCCCCTCCCCGCCCCTTGCGGCTGACGGCTTCGCGACGGGTTCGGGCGCCGTGGCCACCGCGCCGTGCGATTCCTTCACCTTGGGGGGCGCCTTCTCTTCGTGATGCTGGGCAGCCACGAGGCGCGGCGCCACGAGGAAGGCAACCAACGCCGCTACGGCGACATCGCGATGCGAGCGTGACAGCGCGAGCAGGAGCGAACGCAGGGGTGTGCGCATTGGGGGGGACCGGAGTGTGCCGACGGTCTGCGACCGACGGGTGGGTACGAGAACAGCCTTCAAGGCCTCGGTCTCATGAGGTATCGGCAGTTTCCCCTCACCCGCTGTAGTGCGCCCGGTCGGGTGGTGCGATGCGCCGATCATTTCCCGTCCCGATGCTCGGGGATTAAGCGGGTGCAATGATGAGCATTGGCAATGACTTAACCACGCTCTTTTCAGTCAACAAAGGGTGCTGCGAGGTCGAGAATAGAAGCGACGCCTCTTCTCCCATTCCATGCACGCTTTCACGACGCGGTGGACGCCCGGCGACGGGTGGGACGCCGACGACCTGACTCACACCGCCGAAACGCAGCTCCTCCTCGCCTTCGGCCCGCTCGAAGCGCCCACCTCTCGATTCTTCGACGACATCCGTGCCCGGTGGCCGCAGGCGCGCACGGTCTACTGCTCCGGTGGATTCCTGATCGATGGCGATGCCGTCATCGAAGGCCAGGTGGTGGTGATGGGGATGTCGTTCGAGCGCGGAAGCGTTCGGGTCGAGGAGCGGACGGGCGCCGCGAACGGAGGGTGCGAAGCGATCGGCGAGGAGCTCGCACGCACGCTCTCGGCCACGCCGGGGCTGCGGCACATCCTGACCTTCACCGACGGGTTGCACCTGAACGGTGCCGCATACACGCGCGGACTTTCGCGCGCGCTCCCGCCGGGGGTGACCGCGTCCGGCGGGTTGGCGAGCGACGGGACGCATTTCACCGCCACGGGAATCGGCGTCGACGCACCGCCACGCGAGAAGCGCATCGCCGCCGTCGGCTTCTACGGCGACGTGGTGGTGGGGACGGGGAGCTCCGGGGGGTGGGAGGCGTTCGGCCCCGAGCGCCTGGTGACCGAGAGCAACGGCGTGGAGGTGTTGTCCCTCGATGGCGAGCGGGCGCTCGACGTCTACTGCCGCTACTTAGGGCCGCTGGCGAGCGAGTTGCCGGGGAGCGCGCTCCTCTTTCCGCTCTCCCTTTCGTCACCGGACGGCGGCCCCACGGTGGTGCGCACCATCCTTGGCGTGGATCGCGAGCGGGGGTCGCTGCGCTTTGCCGGCGACGTGCCGCAGGGACATCGCGTGCGCCTGATGCGGGCGACGAACGACCGCCTCGTCGACGGCGCTGCGTTGGCGGTGCAAACGGCACAGGGGCAGATGGACGGGGTCACGCCGGGCGCCTACGTCTGCGTGTCGTGCATCGGGCGGCACACCCTGCTCCGCTCGCGCGCCGAGGAGGAATTGTACGAGGTGGGGCAGACGGCGGCAGGTGCGGCGTACGCCGGGTACTACAGCAACGGCGAGATCGCCCCGCCTAACGGGGCCAAGGCCGGCGCCCCGCTCCTGCACAACCAGACGATGACCGTCACCGCGATCGGAGAGCGTTGATGCATCCCGCCTTCGCCCGCCCGATTCGGCGGCACTTTGGAGACGCGCCGATCCCCGAGGCGACGCGCGCCGTGCTGGAAGCGGCGAGCACCACGCTGTACGACACGGAGCGCGACCGCGCGTTCTCGGAGCACACGCTCGAGGAGCTGTCGCGCGAGCTGGAGCGCCGGCTGGAGCAGTCGCGCTCCACGGAGGAGCGCTACCGGCTCCTGTTTGATTCGGGCCCCTTTCCGTCGTTTGTGCTGCGGCGCGGCGATCGCGTGGTGCTGGACTGGAACGGCGCGGCGGAGCGGACCTTCGGGTGGTCGCGCGAGCACGTGGTGGGCTCGCCCATCGACGGGCTCGGGATCTGCCAGATGGGGTGCGCCGTCGCCATGCGCCTCATGGGGGGCGAGCGTTTCGACCCGATGTTCACGGCCGAGACGACGCTACTGACCCAGGACGGGGAGCAGGTCGAAGCCGAGGTGCAGGCGCTGGAGATCTCGCTGGGCGGCGTCGATGCGGTGCTGATGATGGTGCGCGACGTGACCGCGCAGCGGCGCGCGGAACGTGCGGCGCGCGAGAGCGCCGCGCGTTTCCAGGCCTTCTTCGATCACGCAGGGATCGCCGTTACGCTCCTCACCATCGACGGGCGCGTGGAACGGGCCAACCCGGCCTGCCGCGACATCCTGGGCTTTGCGCCTGACGAGATCGTCGGCAAGTCGCTGCAGCGCTTCGTGCACCCGGACGACGTGCTGGACGTCGCCGAGCTGTTTGCCGAGCTGGTGACCACGGCGCGCGAGTCGGTCACGCTGGAGAAGCGCCTGTGCCGGCGCGACGGGAGCGTGGTGTGGGGGCTGCTCACGGTGGCGCGCGCCTCGGCGGGCGATGCGCCACGCCTCATGCTCATGCTGCAGGATGTCACCGAACGCAAGCGCATGGAGGAGGAGCTCACGCGCCAGGCGTTCGAGGATGAACTCACCGGGCTGGCGAATCGCGCGCTCTTCCGCGACCGCCTGCGCCATGCGCTGGAGCGGCGGGCGCGACACAACGCCGACGTCGCGGTGCTCCTGCTCGACCTCGATGGCTTCAAGCGCGTGAACGACTCGCTGGGGCACGCCGCGGGCGACGCCCTGCTGCGCGTCGTTGGGCAGCGCATCGCCAACACGGTCCGCGCCGGAGAAACGGTGGCGCGCCTGGGCGGCGACGAGTTCGCCATCGTGATCGAGTCGGTACGGGACGACGAGGATCCCAAGACGCTCGCTGAACGCCTGCTAAGGGTCGTCAGTGCCCCCATCACGGTGCACGGGCGCGAGGTGGCGGTGAACGTCAGCATCGGGATCGCCATCGCCGAGCGCGGCGACGACGGGGATGCCGTCCTGCGCTCGGCCGACATCGCCATGTACTCGGCCAAGACGTCGGGGAAGCACTGCGCGCGCGTCTTCGATCCATCGATGCACGAGCGGGCGGTCGTCTGGCTGGAAGTCGAGCAGGACCTGCGGCGCGCCATCGCGAACGAGGAGTTCCGGCTGCACTTCCAGCCGCTGGTGCGGCTGGGGAGCGGGCGCGTGCGCGGCTTCGAGGCGCTGTTGCGCTGGCAGCATCCGCGGCGCGGCCTCGTCCCGCCGGGTGAGTTCCTCACCGTGGCCGAAGAGACCGGGCTGATGGTCACGATCGGGCGCTGGGTCCTCCACGATGCGTGCCAGCAGGCGGCAACGTGGCCGGACTCCGGCGACGGATTCCCCTCGATCTCGGTCAACCTGGCCCCACGCCAGCTCGAGAGCGAGACGCTGGTAGGCGACGTCGAGAGCGCGCTGACCCGATCCGGGCTCGACGCCGGGCGGTTGATCCTCGAGATCACGGAGGGAGAGATCATGCTCCACCCGGACATGGCGCTGGCGCGCCTGCGCGAACTCAAGGCGTTAGGCGTGCGCGTGGCGATCGACGACTTCGGGACGGGGTACTCGTCGCTCTCGCACCTGCAGTACTTCCCGGTGGACGAGCTCAAGATCGACCGCTCGTTCGTCTCGCGCATGGAAGACGGCGAGCGCGAGACATCGTTCGTGCGGACGATGCTGTCGCTCGCCCATTCGATCGGCGTCGAGGTGGTGGCCGAGGGGATCGAACGCGACACGCAGGAGAAGGCGCTGACGGAGCTGGGCTGTCATACCGGGCAGGGGTACCTGTTCAGCCGACCGGTGGGCGGGGAACTGGTGATCGCGTGGCTGGCGCAGCATGCGCGCGCCTCGGCGGGCGTCGGGCGATAGGCGAGTCCTAAACGGGTCTTGCCAGTCGGGGCCTGCCACGCGACGTTAGGGTGCGCCGTCAGCTCGGTCCCCCTTTCCGGAGCGTCCCATGCGCCTCGCACCAGCCGTCGCCATTCCGCTGCTCGTCACCCTGGCCTGCAGCAGCGGCGAGAAGGCCGCCGCCGATAGTGCCGCCGCATCGCCCGCCGTCGCCGCCATGCCCGCCGCGTTGACCGATGCTGATGTCGCCGGCACGTGGGCCGGCACGGCGAAGGCGGAAGGCTCGGACAGTGTCTTCGTGCACTGGACGCAGGTCTGCGGCAGCGGGGCGTGCACCGGAACCGCGCAGGAAGCGCCCGACACCGTCCGGTCCACGTATCGCATTGACGGCGACAGCGTCGTCGGCGCGACCGGGGCCTACGCCGATCCGACGATGGGCGGCGCGAAGGTGATCGACAACTGGGTCCTACGTATCGCGCAGGGGAAGCTGACCGGTCATGGCCGTTACGTCCTGGCGGAGAAGCCCGATTCCGTCGTGATGCGCTACACGTTCGAAGGGGCGCGCAAGTAGCGCGCGCTCACCCTTCGCGCCGCTCCGCCCACTCGCGCCGGATGATCGCCGATGTCCGGCGCGAGCCATCGCTGCTCCACCCTGGCGGCCCGAAGACGTACCAGAAACGCTCCCGCCAGCTGCGGGCACGGACCACATCACGCCCGATGGCCACCCACTCGTGGAAGGCGATACGGAGCGGGTTGAACGTGGCGAGGTTGCTGGTGATGCCGTACCGGCACGGCTCCGCATCGTCCTCGAGCACCAACGTCCCGAACACGCGATCCCAGATGATGAGGATCCCGGCGTAGTTGCGGTCGAGGTAGCGCGCGTTGGAGGCGTGGTGCACGCGGTGGTGCGACGGCGTGTTGAAGATGTACTCCGCCCACGCCGGCAGGCGCCGCACCGACTCGGTGTGAATCCAGAACTGGTAGACGAGCGAGACGCCCTTCTGGAAGGCGATGAGCCCCGGCGGGAAGCCGACCAGTGCCAGCGGGAGCCAGAGGACCCAGACAAACGCCAAGTTGCCGGTCCAGCTCTGCCGCAACGCCGTGGAGAGATTGAGGTGCTGCGACGAGTGATGGTTGACGTGCGCCGCCCACCAGATGCGATGCTCGTGCGACCAGCGGTGGAACCAGTAGTAGCAGAAGTCCTCGGCGAGGAGGACGAGCGGAAAGACCCACCAGGCGCGCGGCAGGTCGAGGAAGCGGTACTGGTAGGCCCAGGTCGTGGCGCCGTAGACGACACCGCCATACGCGATGCCGATGGCGAAGTTGCCGAGCCCCATCAGGAGCGAGGCGGCGGTGTCGCGCAGTTCGTAGTTGGTCGGTCGCGCGCGCCGGCTCCACCACAGCTCCGCGAGGATGAGGAGCATGAAGAAGGGGATCGCGTACGGGACGGGATCGGGGAGTGCGGCGGCGAGCGTCTCGAGCATCAACGCGCTCCGCGCGCGGAGTCTGGCTGCGGGCGCGTGGGCGCCGGCGCTCTTGCGGCTGCCTCTCCTTTTTTCCGTGTCTTCTTCGCTGCCTTCGGACGCCGTTTGGACTCGGCTTTCGTGCTTCGCTTCGTCGTGCTGTCAGCGCTTGCGCCGCCCGTCGCGCGCAGGAGTGAGGCAGGATCGACGGAGACGCGACCGTAGCGCGCGATCCAGTGAAGGTGCGGCCCCGTGACGCGTCCGGTGGCGCCCACCAATCCAATGACGGTTCCCTGCTCCACCGTATCGCCCACGGCGACGCGATGCTCGCTCATGTGGAGGTACGCGGTCACCAACCCGTCGCCGTGGTCGAGGTAGACGACATTGCCACCCAGATAGAAGCGATCGACGATGCGCACCACGCCGCGGTTGGCGGCACGGATCGGGGCACCGACACTCCCGGCGTAGTCGGTCCCCATGTGGCGCGAGGTAACGGTGCCGTTGAACTCGCGCCCGCGCCCGAAGGTCGATGTGATGCGGCTGTCGCGCGGGGCGCGGAACGGGGCGCTCCAGAGGGGCGGTGTGTCGTGCGAGATGCGCGAGACGGCAGCCGCCCGTTCGGCCTCGCGATCGAGGCGCGCCTGCAGCGCGGAGTCGGGCTTGGCGGAGAACTCCGGCGCCACGCGCAGCTTCTCCAGCGGATACGAGGCGGCGGCGAGCGGGATGGCGATGGACGCGGTATCGCTCGCGCCCGTGGAGGCGCCGGGCGGGCAGGCGAGGCGGAGCGGGAGGGTACGCGCATCGATCGGGACGGCGGCGAGAGAGCGCCACGCGCCGCTGGCGGTCGACCGAAAGTGCAGCGGTTCGCCAGCCACGCTCCCCGCCGGTGGAGTGGCACCACGCCAATCCGCCAGCCGTACCACGACGAGCGTCCCGGGGCGGGGGCGCGCCGGCTCGAACGTCACCGTTGCCGGGGCGACGCAGGAACGCGCCTGCGCGTCCGCCGCGCCGGTCACGGCAGCGATCGCCAGCACGAGGGCACCAACCAGCCGCTGCAGGCGCGGACGCCAGCTTTCCCATGCCCCGCGGTCGAGGGCGAGGTCGAGGTGCGGGCAGCCGAAGTCGTGCAGGTGCAAGCGCAATCGCATGGATGCGGCCGTCAGCGATGCCGTGGGGCGCGCCTGGAGTGATCCGTCCGCATCGCTCGCGTCGATGCTCGCCACGTCGCCGGCGTGCAGCAGGCGCGAGGCGAGCGTGTCCCCATGCGCGAAGACGACGGCGACGGACTCGTCAGGCGGAGCGCAGGCCAGTGCACCGCGTGCATCGATCGACGGCGTGATGATCGTCGGGCGCCACTCGGGGTGCTCGGCCGCGAGCAGGGCGCGCACTTCCGCTTCGTCATGCACCGCGGCGTCGCGCAGCCCGCCCCACTTCCACGTGGCGAGGAGGAGGACGACGAGCGTCAGGACGGGGACGAGGAACATCATGGGCAAGGTGCAACGCGCGAGGGGCGACCGATGCCGGAGAAGGTATCGGTCGCCCCTCGTGGGTCCAGCCGTTCAGCGGGCGGCGCCGCAGGCGCTTCAGTCTCTGGACGGGCGACGTCCGACCACTGGCTACGACACCTGGCGAGCGATGACGAGAATCCGACGAGGGTTCGCCTGGAGCCCGGGGGGCGGCACGAGTCGCAGCGCCGGATTCCCCACGCGGACGATGCGCACCTGCGTCCCGGACCAGTGCGCGCCTCGATCGTCGGGGCGAGCGCCGAGGGACGCTTCCCGCCGCTGCGGCGTGTCGGCGAGGCGTACGTCGAAGCGTTCCTCTTCCGCGACGAGGGCGGCATGCCGCGCCGTGCCACCAGCGTCAATGCGGGGAAGGAAGGCGAGGGCCAGCGACGCCGCGGCGGTCATGACACCAACGGCCCAACGCCCGCCAAGGCGATGGGAGCCGTCACCGCCGCGCGGCGAGGTCGTGAGGCGACGCACGCGTTCCACCAGCGGAGAGCCGTCGGCCCCGGCAGTGGTCGCGGCGCCGGTCGCGCCGTACCGATCGCCCGCAGGACTGGCGGCCACCCACTCGGCGACACGGGCCAGGGCGCGCGCCAGGGCGAGCGGCTGCCGCGTGAGCTGCACCGCCCAGGCGTCGGCGGCGAACTCGGCGTGCAGTTGCATCTGGCGGCGCGCCACTCGGTTGAGCGGCTGGAACCAGGCCAAGCGCTCGATCCACGCCGCCAGTTGCAACCACCGCGTGTCGTGCCGCACCACGTGCGCGAGTTCGTGGGCGAGCACCCCTTCCTGCTCGGCGAGCGAGAGGTCACGCAGTGCGCGCGTGGGGAGGACGATCTCGCGCGAGGAGATCGCGGCCGGGGCCGGAAGCGCATCGCTGGTGCTGAGCGCGACCGTACGCCGCACACCGGCCAGCGCGGCCAGGTGCCGCAGGGCGCCAGCGGCGAGCGACGACGGCGCCGCACGCCGGTCGGCGAGCGACTCCATCAACCGCCGGCGAGTCATCGCCATGCGGGTGACGAGCACGAGCGCGACCAGCCCCCACGCCGCGACGGCGATCGCCGCACGCGAGATGGTGAAGACCATGACACGGATGGCGCTGCCGTCGAACGCGCTGGGGAGGGCGATTCCGCGGGCATCGAGGGCGCCGAGGAGTGCGTCTGAGTGAAGCGCGCGTGGCGCATTCGGCACAGCCGACGCCTCCGATCCCTCCGGCACCGCGCGGCGCTGCAGCACCTGCACCGCCGCGACCGAGCGGCGCGCCGAATCCGTCAGGCGCAACACGTTCCCCCGAGAGAGCGCCGGGGCAGCGACCTGCGCCGCCGACGTGAGCACGCCGGCCACCAGCGCCACACGCCAGATGACCTGTCGCGCCGCCGGCGACCACCCAAACCACCGGAGCGACGTCACCCCCCACGCCGCGAGCAGGAGCGCCGTGCTGTGCAGCGCGTACGTCAGGAGCCAGGCCCCCACGACCACCGCGCCGCTCCCGGCGATGCCGGCGAGGGAGAGAAACCAGCTAGCGTCCATCGGCCGACACGCGCTCCTCGGCGGCAGCGATGAGGCGCTTCACCTCGTCGAGATCGCCTGGCTGAATGTCGCGCTCCACGATGAGGTGCGAGATGAGCGCTGCCGGGCGCCCGGCGAAGAGCATCGAGGTCAGCTCCCCTACCATCGAGCGGCGTACCTCCGGTTCGGTCACCTCGGCCTCGTACCGAAACTGCCGCCCGACGATCTGGTGACTCACCACGCCGCGCTTCTCGAGGCGGGAGAGGAGAGTGGCGACGGTCGTCTGGGCGAGCGGCCGCTCGGGGAGCAGCCCCTCCTGCACCTCCACGACAGTCGACGGACCACGCGACCAGAGGATGCGCACGATGGCGAGCTGCAGGTCGGTGAGCGAGACGGTGGCGTCCATTTTTCCTTGGAAGACGAGAGGACGGGAAGACGAGAGGACGAGGGGGCTGTGGGGTCTGACACCTGTGGGGGAGGGAGCGTTTACCTCGCGGGGAGAAGGAGACCTGGGGGATTCGCGGCTCCGCTCGCCAGAAGCGCCCACCGCTGCTAGCCTTGCCCGCAGCGTTTCCTCGTCTTCTCGTCCTCTCGTCTTCTCGTCCTCTGCGCGCAGCGCCGCCCACTGGTCACCCCTGGCGTTGGGTCCCTTCGCTCTACTTCGCGCAGGGGCTGCCGTATGTCGTGGTCATGACCGTGTCGGTCGTGATGTACAAGCGGCTTGGCATCTCCAACGCCGACATCGCGCTCTACACCAGCTGGCTCTACCTCCCGTGGGTCGTCAAGCCGCTGTGGAGTCCCGTCATCGAGCTGTACGGGACCAAACGATGGTGGACGGTGACGACGCAGTTTGGCGTCTCCGCGGCGCTGGTGGCGGTCGCACTCGCGTTGGGGTCGCCCGCCTTCTTCGCGGTGACGCTGGCGGTGCTGTGGGCGATGGCGCTCACCTCGGCAACGCACGACATCGCCTGCGACGGCTTCTACTTGCTCGGCCTCCCCACGCAGGAGGCGGCCGCCTTCGTCGGCGTGCGCAGCACGGCGTACCGGCTGGCCATGATCACCGGGCAGGGCGCATTCGTCGTCCTCGCGGGGTGGCTGGAGACGCAGACCCCTGACGCGCCGCGCCGCGCGTGGGCCATCACCTTCGGCGCACTCGCCGGGATGATGGCACTGCTGGCCGCCTGGCATCGCGTCATCCTGCCGCGGCCGGCGAGCGATGTCGCGGCGCGTGACGCAATCGCCGCCGCCGACGGCGAACCGGCAGCCGCAACGCCGTCGTTCTTCTCCGTCTTCGCGTCGTTCTTCCAACGCCCGGGGATTGCGTCGACGCTCGCCTTCCTGTTGCTGTACCGGTTCGCCGAGGCGCAGCTGGTCAAGCTCGTCACCCCGTTCCTGCTCGACGCGCGCAGCGAGGGCGGGCTGGGGCTCACCACGAGCGAAGTCGGCGTCGCGTACGGAACGGTTGGCGTGCTGGCGCTCACCGGTGGCGGGCTCTTTGGCGGGTGGCTCGCCTCGCGCTACGGACTCAAGCGCCTGCTCTGGCTCTTCGTCGTCGCCATCCACCTCCCCGACCTCATCTTCGTCTGGCTCGCCTACACGCAGCCGACGAGCCTCACCCTCATCTCCGTCGCCGTCGCGCTCGAGCAGTTCGGCTACGGCTTCGGCTTCACCGCGTACATCCTGTTCATGATGATGGTGTCGCGCGGTGCGCAGCAGACGGCGCACTACGCCATCTGTACCGGCTTCATGGCGTTAGGGATGATGCTCCCCGGCATGTTCGCCGGCGCGTTGCAGGAGCGGCTCGGCTACCAGCACTTCTTTCTCTGGGTGATGCTGTCGACGGTGCCGGGGTTTGTGGTGGCGGCGATGGTGCGGGTGGATGAAGGGTTTGGGAAGAAGGAGACGAAGGGCTAGACATCCTCGTCTTCTCGTCTTCTCACCGACGCGCCTGGGCCCTTGCCTCCTCCAGCAACCTCGCGCGCTGCGCCGAGTCGATCAGGCGTCCGTTCAGGATGACCGCGTGGATCTTTTCCGTGTTGGCGATGTCCGTGAGCGGATTGGCGTCGAGGACGACGAGGTCGGCGAGCTTCCCGGCCTGCACCGTTCCTAACGAGTCGGTGGCGTTGAGATAGCGGGCGGGGTTGAGCGTCGCGGCCTCGAGTGCCTCGCGCGGGGTGAAGCCGGCGGTGACGAGGTTGCGCAGCTCCTCGTGCAGCGAGAAGCCGGGGAAGATGTAGGGATTCGACAGGTCGGTCCCGGCCAGGAACTGCACCCCCGCCTTGTGCAGGAGCGCCACGATCTTCTGCTGCTCGGCGAAGACCTCCTTCCGCACCGCCCAGTCCTGCGGCGTCATCATGCGGAAGCGGAAGTCGTTCTTCGGATTCCACCCCGCGCTGAAGAAGCGCGGCATGTACGCCATGCGCGGGTCGGCGGCGAGGGTGGTGTCGTCGAGATAGGCGATCGAACGCAGCACCGTCATCGTCGGGACCATCCACGTCCCGTTCTTCTTCAGGCGCGCCGCGAGGGTCCGGCAGCGGTTCTCGTCGTACGTGTCGACGATGCGACGCGCCTGCACCCTCGCGATGACGCCGGCCGAGTCCCACCCCTTGGGCGACGCGTGCGCTGCGACGTACTCCGCGCGCATCGCATCTTCATCGCGCGAGCAGGCGTTCACGATCATCTGCAAGTGCTCGATGCTCTTCATCCCGAGGTCGGACGCCTCGCCCACGCTCACGAGCGACGGGACGTGCCCGGCGAAGGGGAGCCCGCGTGCCCTTGCCTGCCCGGCGGCGGCACGGAACTCGTCAGGCGTGAGGCGTGAGTAGACCTTGATGAAGGCAGCACCGCCAGCCGCAAGCGAGTCCACCATGCGGCGCGCCTCGGCGGCATCCTTCACCCCGGTGGAGCCGGGCCAGATGGCTGGGGCTCCGTCGAGGATGTGCCCGGGGCCCACGAAACGCGGCGCCACCAGGTCGCCGCGCGTTGTCTGCACGCGCGCCGAGTCATACCACGCAAAGCGCCCCCACATGTCGCGCACACCGGTGACCCCCATCGCCGCCAGCGGCGTGAGGAAGAGCCGGTCGATCATCGGCCCTACCGCATGCACGTGCATGTCCCACAACCCCGGGATGACGAACTTCCCGGAGGCATCGACGACACGCGCCCCCTCCGGGAGCTTCGCGCGTGCGTCCGCCGTGACGGCGCGAATGCGCGAGCCCTCGACGACGATTGTCTGTCCACTCGCTAGGCGCCCGCTCGCGACATCGACGACCGTCGCATGCGTGATGGCGATGGCGGACGACGTCTGGGTGGATTGTTGCGCCGGCAACGTCGTCGCCACCGCTGCAGCGAGAACGAGAGAGGGACCGAGTGTCGCGCGCACGCTCATCATGATGGCATCACACCGAAAAGGAGTCTTTCGCACCAAGCGCACCGCCCGCCCGCCGCGCATCCCGCACATCCTACCACCCTCCCCCTACGTGAGGAAAACCCCCCGTTGAAGACGCGCCGGGGCGCCGTTAGGCGCCCCGACGCACTCCCGTCCCCCGTCCCCCGTCTCCCGTCTCATTTGATGACGTACCACGCCTCCTGCCTCGGCCTGAAGAACTCCCACCCCGCATCCGTGAGGTGCGCATCGTCCTCGAACATCACGAAGACGTCCTGCCCGCCCCACTCGGGGACCGGGGTCCGCGTGTTGAGTTCGATGGAGATGTAGGAGCCCTTCCGCAGCGACTTCCCCGAGGCGCCAAGCTCCGGGCGCTGCGCCGAGCGGAAGTCGATCGCTGCGCCAAGCCCGTGCCCCTGGTTGCCTATCGGGTGTGAGTAGATCATCGCGGTGATCCCGCGGCGCTTCATCTCGGCCATCGTGGAGTCATAGACGTCGGCGACCGGGGCGCCGGGGCGCGAGTAGGTCTTCATCATCACGTCCTGCAGCGTGTTGGAGTTCCGCATCGCCGCCTTGAGCCCGGCCGGGACGTCGCGCTCGCCCGGCTTGAGGACGTAGGCCATCTTCTGCCAGTCGGTGTCGAACCCCATCACCGAGATGCCGAAGTCGAGGTGCACCACGTCGCCTCGGCGGATCACCGTGCTCTCCGGGGCGACGGCGAGGAAGCCGCGCGAGGAGGCCTTCCCCATCCCCTGCCGCTGCACGCGCAGGTCAGGCTGGAACCAGGTACGCACGCCAGCGGCCCAGAGCGCGTCGTAGAGCCAGTTGCGCACGTCGCCCACGGTGGTCTTGCCGGGGACGATGACCTCGTTGGAGAGGGCGCGCCGCGCCAGCGACTCCGTCAGCTGCACCGCCTTGCGGTAGTACGGCATCTCCTCGGGGATGCGCGTGTCGAGGTACTCCTCGATGAGGTCGGCCGCCGGGACCACGCGCTGTTCGGCGTCGGGACCGATGAGCTTCGTGAGGTCGACCCAGGTGTCGTGCGTAAGCGAGCGCGTGACGCCGCGCTTGCCCCCCGTGCCCAACGCAATGCGCTTGGGATCGTACTGCTTGACCAACTCGGGGAGGACGGTGGTGATGGGCTTGGGCTCGTCGGGCGACTCGAACCATCGCTTGAGGTTGTCCTCGGAGTAGCCGGTGACGGCGATGCGCCGGAGCGAGGTGCCGCCGGTATCGACGAAGATGAAGAAGTCGCGGTTGCCGGTATACGGACGCGGCGGCGCGATGAACTCGGCGAGCGGATCGTTGTGGAACTCCTCGTTGACGACGATCCACATCCCGATGCCGCGCTTCCGCATCATGTCGAGCAGCAGGCGGTGGCGCGTGTCGAGCCACGACTCGCGGATGCGGATCTGCTCCGACCACGTCGGGAGCGCCGAGGCGACGGGGTCGCGGCGCGCCTGCACCGTGCGACGGAGCGGGGCATCGGTCTCCTGTGCCGCGACGGGGAAGGCGGTGATCGCCACGAATGCGACCATCGAGAGCGATCGATAGGGAAAGCGTTGCATGCGACGGGGAGCGGCGAGTGACGGAAACGTTCGGACTACGCAAGGATAACGCAGCGATGTCGTGCGACGACCGGAAGATCCTACCACCCGAGCGGCGGCGCGGAAAGCTGCCGCGACCATGATGACACGCGCGTTGTTTCGGTACGCGTGCACGACGCGCCGAGCGTTAGGCTCCGCGTTGGGATTGCTTGCGAGGCTCGGCGCGTGTGGGGTATGGTATGGTCATGCCGATGGCGGAAGAGTGGACGGCGGAACGGGCGCGGGCGCTCCCTGACGACGGGAAGCGCTACGAGGTGCTCGACGGGGTGTTGGCGGTGACGCCGGCGCCCGCGTGGAAGCACCAACACGTGGTCTTTGCCCTCGCTCGCCAACTGGACGCGTACCTGCGAGCGAACCGTCTCGGACGCGCGATCGTGGCGCCCGCCGACGTCGAATTCTCGTCGACTCGGCTATTGGAACCGGACGTCTTCGCGACGCGCGACGTCCATGGACGTCCGGCGATGGGCTTCGGCGACGTGCGCCATCTCCTCCTCGCCGTCGAAGTCCTCTCCCCCGGCACGGCGCGCCACGACCGCATCACCAAGCGCCGCATCTACATGGAAGAGAGGGTCGGCGAGTACTGGATCGCGGATGCCGACGCACGCACCATCGAGCGCTGGCGCCCGGGGCAGGATCGCCCCGAGATCATCGACGGGGTGCTGCGCTGGGAGCCGGCACCGAACGTTCCGCCGCTCGATCTCGAGGTGGGGGCGATGTTCGCGGAGGCGCTGGGGGAGTAGGGACGGGAGACAGGGGATGGGAGACGGGAGTTCGGCGGCGAGCGATGCGCGGGATGGCGCGCTTTTCATTGATTGACGGTCGTCCACTCGTCCCTATGTTGGCGGGAGACTCCCTCCACCTTCCGTCATGACTCACATCCGTCCGTTCTCTCGTCCGTTCTCCCGTCCGCTGGGGCGCCTGGTCGCCGCCGGCGCTGCCCTCCCGTTCCTCCTTCCCACCGCCGTCCAGGCGCAGAAAGGAAAGCCGGACGCGGCGGCCCCCATCATCGCCGCACTCGACGCGAAGTTCGACCACTACGCCGGCGTGGCGAAGCAGATCTGGGGCTTCGCCGAGGTCGGGTACCAGGAAGAGAAGTCGAGCGCGCTGCTGCAGAAGGAGCTCAAGGACGCCGGCTTCGCCGTGAACGCGGGGGTGGTCGGCGAGCCGACGGGCTTCACCGCGACGTTCGGCAGCGGAAAGCCCGTGATCGCCATCGTCGGCGAGTTCGATGCGTTGCCGGGGCTGTCACAGGAGGCGTCGCCGTTCAAGAAGGCGATCGCCGATGGCGGACCGGGGCACGGCTGTGGACACCACCTGTTCGGCACCGCCTCGACCGCGGCGGCGATCACGGTCAAGGAGTGGATGGTGGCCAACAAGATCCCGGGAACGCTGCGCTTCTACGGGACGCCGGCCGAGGAAGGGGGGAGCGGCAAGGTGTACATGGTGCGCGCCGGGCTGTTCAAGGACGTCGACGCCGTCGTGTCGTGGCACCCGGGCGATCGCAACGTCGCCGACGCCAACAGCACGCTGGCCAACATCTCGGCCAAGTTCCGCTTCCGTGGCATCTCGGCGCACGCGGCGGCGGCCCCCGACAAGGGGCGCTCGGCGCTCGACGGGGTGGAGGCGATGACGCACATGGTCAACATGCTGCGCGAGCACGTCCCGCAGGACACGCGAATCCACTACATCATCACATCGGGGGGCAAGGCGCCGAACGTCGTTCCCGACTTCGCCGAGCTGTTCATCTACGCGCGGCAGAGCGACATGCGCGTCCTCGACCAGATCTGGCAGTGGATCATCAACGCTTCGAAGGGGGCCGCGATGGGAACGATGACGACGGTCGAGCACGAGACGATCGGCGCCGTGTACAACGTCCTGCCCAACGAGGTGCTGACCAAGGTGCAGCAGAAGAACCTGGAGCGCGTGGGTGGCGTGCAGTACAGCGCCGAGGATCGCGCATTCGCGACCGAGCTGCAGAAGTCGCTGCAGGGCCCCGTGCCGCCGATCGACGACGCGGGGAAGGTCTTCCCGTTCACGGGGGGGAGCGTCGACCCGGCGAGCACCGACATGGGCGACGTCTCGTGGACCGTGCCCACCGTGCAGTTGAGCGCGGCCACGTGGGTCCCGGGGACGCCGGCGCACTCGTGGCAGGCCGTTGCGGCTGGCGGAACGCCGATCGGCGCCAAGGGGATGCTCGTTGCGGCCAAGACGATGTCGCTGACGGCGATCGACCTGTTCAAGGACCCGTCGATCATCGTGAAGGCCAAGGCCGAGTTCGACCAGCGCCGCGGCGCAAACTTCGTGTACAGCACGCGGCTGGACCGGGAGAAGCCCGCGCTGGACTACCGGAAGTAGGAGCGAGACGGGGGACGGGAGACGGGGGATACCGACCCTGGAGCGCGGCACTCGACTCCCCCGTCGCCGGTCGTCGCAACCGAG
>JAXLXW010000014.1:0-125043 GCA_046327755.1 Gemmatimonadaceae bacterium | reverse complement strand
TCCACGCCGCCCGTCCCATCGTAATCCCGACCTTTATCGCCGGGCTGACCAACGACCTCGCGGAGCAGCTGCGACGCAACTGGACCGGCGGCGAGCCGATTCGCGTCTGGTTTGATCAGCCGATGGCGCTCGATGACTTCCTGGCGCTCCCCGGCAAGGGAAGCACGTACAAACAGATCACCGACACCGTGATGGCGCGGGTGCGCGCCCTGGCCGACCGCGACCGCGCGCAGTTCGGCGCCTAACGCCGGCGCGTGCACCGGTGCAACACCGGGGCAACACCGGGGCAACCCCGGGTGCTCGCGCCTCAGTGCCGCGTGGCGGCCGCTCCCTTGCGACGCGCCGCGTCCGTGGCGTAGGCGACGTCGGGGGGCGGGTCGCCGTGCGGCCAGTCGAGTTCCTTCCCCTTGAAGTCCGGGCGCGGGCGCGCGTCGATGAAGCGCGCCACGTCGAACGCCTCCTGCGCCGTGAGGACCCCCGCCGAGTCCTGCGGCATCCATTGCTTCACGAAGGCAGCGGCGGTGCGCACGCGCGCCATGCCTGCACCAATGTTGTAGGCACGCGCTCCCCACAGGGGTGGGTAAGCGGGCGAGCCGTCGCCGTTCGCCCCGTGGCAGCGGGCGCAACGCGTGGCGAAGACCTGCGCCCCGCGCAGGGTGTCCCCCTCGAGCGGCTCCATCTTGGGGAGCCCCTGCCCTTCGGTCTCCGTGCCGACCGGATAGCCGATGGAGAGGAAGGCCATGTACGCCACGATGTCGCGCATGTCGCGCGACTCCGGCGTGAGCGGGCGCCCGTTCAGCGAGCGCTTGAAGCAGTCGTTGACGCGATCCTCGATGAGCTGCGTCGTCCCGGCGCGGCTCCGGTACTGCGGAAAGCGCGCGTACACGCCCACCCACGGCATCCCCAGCTTGCGCGTCCCGTCCTGCAGGTGGCAGTTGGTGCACACGAGGCCATTGCCAACGTGTCGCGGCAGCGAATCGCGCGTGTGGTTGAGGAGGGCGCGCCCACGACGGATCGAGGCCAGGAGGACGCTGTCCTTCACTTCCGACTCGGCCGGGATGCGGAAGGGAGCCTTGGCTACGCCACCGCTCGGCGTGTTCTTCGAGTTCGCGACCGGTGCCGCCGGCGCCTGAGCGGGCGTCGATTCGGAGGCAGGCGCGTTCTTCGCGTGCGCATCGCGCGCGTCGACCTTGCCCGTACCGCAGCCGAGCGCCGCCACCGCCAATGCCGCGAGCGCCACTGCCCCATGTCTCGACATCCGTTGCGTCTCCACCGTTCGTCCCATGGCCAGCGAGTTCTCCATGTCTCCGGTTGCGCACCCGTGCCCACAGACGCGACAAACTATCACCGCGGGCGCGCGAACACCTTAGCTTTTCGCATCCCACCACGACCAGGGGACTCCGTCATGCCCGCACGTCTCGTTCGAACGGCTCGCCTCGCGACGGCGATGCTCGCTCTCGCCGCGCTCGCGTGGCCCGCTCGCGCCGGCGCCCAGGGAACGTCCGCCGCCATCCCGCTCCTCGTGACCGGAGAGTGGATGGCACAGCACCTGGGCGACCCACGACAGGCCATCCTGCACGCCGCGGCGTCGAAGGCGGAGTACGATGCGGGGCACGTGCCTGGGGCGCGCCTGGTGCTCTTCTCGAGCTATGCGCCGTCGCTGGAGGGGTTGAGCAGCCAGATGCCGCCCGCTCCCCAGCTCGACTCGCTCCTCGAGTCGGTCGGGGTGAACGACGGCGACCGGCTCGTGATCTACGGCCAGCCGCTGCAGGTGGCACGCCTCCTCGTGACGCTCGACTACCTCGGGCTCAAGGGGCGCGTGTCGGTCCTGGATGGCGGCAGCGAGGCCTGGCGCGACGCGGGGCGCCCCATCGCCCACGACGCACCGGCGGTCGCGCGCGGGAGCTTCACGCCTAACGTCGATGCGTCGGTCATCGCCGACGTGACGTGGCTCAGCCAGAACACGAACACCGCGGGCGTTCGCATCCTCGACGCGCGGGCGCCGGAATTCTACCTCGGCTACTCTCCCGGCCAGATGCCGCGCGCCGGTCACATCCCCGGCGCGGCCAACGTCCCGTTCTCCCAGCTCACCGGCGAGCTCACCCAGTTGCGCGACCAGCCCAAGCTGAGCCGGCTCTTCGCCGCTGCCGGCGTGAAGCCGGGCGACACCGTGGTCACCTACTGCCACATTGGGATGCAGGCCTCGCTCCTGTACCTCGCGGCCCGCCGCGCCGGCCTCAACGCCCGGATCTACGACGGCTCGTGGGAAGAGTGGAGCAAGAAGGCCGAGCTCCCGATCGTGGTGGAAGCCGCGAAGCGTTAGGCGACGACGCTACATCCGGAACAGCCAGGACCACTTCATGAAGAAGCCATCCTGCAGGCGCTTCAGCGAGCGGAACTTGAGCGGCTCGGGTTCGGAGAGCGAGCTGCCGTAGCCCAGGAAGAGCACCGTCCCCGGCGTCGGCTGGTAGGAGAAAAGCCAGTCGGCGCGCACGCGGTTGCGCTTGAAGCCCGCCAGCCGCACGAACGAGCCGTCCGGGTTCTGGAAGAGCAGCGGGTCGTTGGTGCGGCCGTCGTCGCGGCGGTCGAGCTTCTCCTGCGTGTCGTACTGCCCGATCATGCGGAAGAAGATGAAGCGCGACGCCTGGTACTCGACCTTGAGGCGCGGCACCTTGCGGATGCTGACGGTGGTGCCGTCGGTCCAGCGGTTGAACTCCTGGTGCTGGTACTGCGCCTCGAGGCGCAGTTGATCCGTCGGCCGGTACGCGATGTTTGCCGTGATGAAGTGGATGAGCCCTGACTGCCACTCCTCGAAGTTCTCATCCTTGCCGCCGATGTACTGGAAGTCGGCCGAGAACTTGGACCACTCCGGCGTGCTGATGTTGACCATCAGGTCGACGTTGTGCAGGCGCGGGTCGCCCGCCCCGGTGAAG
This sequence comes from Gemmatimonadaceae bacterium, assembly GCA_046327755.1. GTDB lineage: Bacteria > Gemmatimonadota > Gemmatimonadetes > Gemmatimonadales > Gemmatimonadaceae > SCN-70-22. Next base: position 122,110 of record JAXLXW010000014.1, on the reverse strand, counting down.
ACGACCGTATCCTTGCGCGCCCCCACGGATCGCTCGACGTAGTAGCCGGCGTAGAGGTCGGGATCGAAACCGAAGTTCTCGAAGAAGAGCGCGCTGCTCACGCGCCACCCGCCGCGCACTGCGGCATTCGACGTGAAGTGCAGCTTGCGATCCTGCGACGCCTTCCCGTTCACGAAGGCGTCGTACGGCCCCGTCCCCTGGCCGCGCACGGTGAAGCCCCACGTCTCCACCAGCGAACCGGCCGGCCGGAAGAAGGTCCACGAGTTGGCGACGGCGTAGTCCACCACGTTGCGACGCGAGAGGAATCCCGCCTGCGCGTCGAAGTCGCCGTCGATGGCGTTGATGCGCGCCGAGAAGTTGTAGTTGCGCCCCTGACGGGCCAGCGTCCCCGCCCACAGCGGCGCCGTGGTGGTGCTGGAGTCGGCGCGCGTGCGGCTCAACGCCCCCTGCAGCGTCAGCGACCAGATCTTCCGCATCACCAGCCGCGCGTCGAGTCCGGCAACGCGGTTGTAGTCACTGCCGTCGATGCGATCAGTGTAGGTGAACCCCAGGCGCGACTGCCGCCCCACGTCGCGCGTCCCCCGCAGGATCGTGTACAACGGACGATCGATCCCCGTGGTGGAGTTGCGCCGGTCGTCGGCCGCGGTGAGGAGGGCGAGGTTGGTGCCGAGCGCCTTCCCGGTGAGCTTCACTGCCACGTCGGGCTGCACGATGCGGCGCGTGTAGATCAGGTTGTTGCCGACGGCGAAGTTCTCGATCCCCTCAAGGAAGAAGGGGCGGCGTTCCGGGTAGAAGAGCGCGATGCGCGGATCGTACTGGAAGGCGACGACGTCGGCCTCGACCTGCGAGAAGTCGGGGTTGACGGTGCCGTTGAGCGTCAGGTTGTTGGTGACTCCCCAGCGCACCGTGCCGCCATACTCCGGCCCCTGCGGCACGTAGCCCCATCCCACTTCGCCCTTGCGCTGCCCGTTCTGGAAGGCAACGACCGACGGGGTGAGGTCGACGACGACGCCACGATGCAGGTCGCGCAACCCCGTCAGTCGCCCCGACTGGGCCAGGAACGAGGCGGCGGCGCGGCGCGTGGGCGTCCAGGTATCCTCATGCCCCAGGTGCTGCACCATGCGCACCAGCTGCAACCCCCAGTCCTGCACGTCGCGCGACTGGTAGCGCAGCGACTTGAAGGGGATGCGGACCTCCACCTCGTAGCCGAAGTCGGTCAATCGCCCCTTGGACTCGTACACGAAGTTGGCGCTCAGGTCGGCGGCGGCGCGCGCCGCCGAGTTCGAGCTTCCGCTCGAGGTGGCGGTCTGCAGCTCATTGAGCGTCCCGTCCGCCTGCACGCCTAACGCGTTGACGCCGAAGACGAAGGCCTGCCGCCCGTCGTTGAAGGTCGAGAGGATGATCTCGACGTAGTCGTCCGCCGTGATCTTGTCGCGATCGGAGAGCCTCGCGTTGGTCGCCCCCGGCGGCGCGAAGGCCCGCACGCCAAAGTGGATCGCCGTCGGCGAGTACCAGACCAGGACCTCCGTCGAGTCGGTGGACGGTCGCTGGTCGGCCGGCTGGAACTGCGAGAAACCGGTCAGGAGCGCCGCCTCGCGCCACGCCGCCTCGTTCAGGGCGCCGTCGATCGTGACGCTCTGCTCAAGCCTCGGCGGGGCCACGTCGAGCTGGCCGGACCGGCCGTTGTACACCCCGCCCGGCGGCGGCGCAGGGGGCGTGGAAGGGACGGCGGGAGCGATCGTGTCCGACGTCGCGAACGTCGCGATGGCAGCGAGGGCGAAAACGAGCACGTGGCAGGATCGGCGAAGGGGATTACACAGCGCGCGGCCGCTCCCGCAGGCGGGGGCGGCCGCTTCGATACGCGCTAGTCAGGCGGGAACGTTGCCCGATGGCGACCGATTGTCGAATCCGCTTGCCACGAAGGGCATTTCCGTGCGGACGAGGCGACACCTGATGTTGCAGCCCGCACCGCGCCGGCGCTACCCGTTGACGTGAGGCGGCGTCCCCACCCCAGCCGACGTCCCGCGAGATGTTGAACGCGAACACGACCTCCGACAACGCGAAAGGCGGCGAAGGCCGAAGCCCCCGCCGCCTTCCCCACCCTCGTCTTCTCGTCCTCTCGTCTTCTCCTAATCAGAAGCCCAACGTGATCCCGACCGTGAACGCCACGTTGTGCGCCACCCGGCTGCTGAGATCGAACGACGTCGCTTCCTGGAAGTCGAACTTCCCCACGTAGTCCTTCACCGCACCGCGCAACGCGAGGGAGCGGTTGAGTTGCAGGTCGAGCCCGCCGCCGAAGTTCCCCGCGAAGTTGGTCGCGTTGGTCGTGAGCGGACCCGTACGCACCTCGTAGCGAATGGCGCCCGCCCCGACCTCCACGAAGGGCGCGATCCCGGTGCCTAACGCGCCGCCCTGCGGGAGGCGGAACTGCAGCCCGCCGTCGTACAGCAGCACCTTGCTGTCGGCGATGTTCACGCCACCGATGATCGGGAGCCCGACGCGCACGTTGCTGTCGGAGTATCCGATGTTCCCGACAATCGAGACGTTCCGGGAGAGATCGAGCCCCGCGGTCACGCCATACAGGGCCGAGTTGCTGTTGGTGATGCGCGTCCCGATCGGACCGTCGACGTAGTCGCCAAACGCCATGTAGCCGACATAGGGCGTGATGCGAGCAACCGCCGGCTTCTGTGCCTGCACGCGAGACGGCATGAGGACGAGGGCGGCGAGGGCGAGCAGCGAGAGCATCGCGGCAGCTGCAACCGCCTCACGGCGGGGAAGGACGGCGGTACGAGTCATGGTGGCTCCTGGTGAAGTGCGGAGCCATGGAAACGCACACGCGGTGCCGCGCTCCCGCCAGGACGCGCCACGTCGCTAACTCTCTTTCAATCGGCCACTTACGAGGGAACCCGCCGCGATGCCCTTCCGGCGCTGTCCCACGCCGAGGACGTGTGGGCGTCCTCGGCGTGCACGATGGAGATCACATCGGCGACCGTTGCGGCGCGGCGCGCTACGCCTTCCCCAGTTCCTCCCACAGGAACGCCGCGGCGCGGATCCCGCCCGTGAAGTTGGCGTCGCTCATCCACTCGTTAGGGGCGTGCGCGTTCTCGCCGGGGAGGCCGAACCCCATGAGGAGGACCGGCGCGCCGAGCACGCGCGCGAAGTCGTGCACCACCGGGATCGATCCGCCCTCGCCGACGATCACCGGCGCGCGCTCGAAGGCGCGCTCCAGTGCCCTCGCCCCCGCCTCGAACAGCGGCCCCGCCAGCTCGCCGCGCCACGGCTTCCCGCCATGCAGCGCCCGCACCGTCACCGTCACCCCCGCCGGCTGCACCGCCGCGATGTGCGCCGTGAGCAGCCGCTCGACCAAGTCGGGATCCTGGTCCGGCACGAGGCGGCAGCTCACCTTCGCCATCGCCTTCGCCGGAAGGACGGTCTTGGCCCCTTCGCCGGTGTAGCCGCTCAGCAACCCGTTCACTTCGCACGTGGGGCGCGTCCAGATGCGCTCGAGCACGGAGTAGCCCGCCTCGCCACCTAACGCCGGCGCCCCCGTCTCCCGTCGAAATGCCTCCTCATCGAACGGGAGCGATCGGATCTGGGCGCGCACCCGCTCCTCCCACGCCCGCACGGTATCGTAGAAGCCGGGAATCGCCACCCTGCCCGTCGCGTCGTGGAACGTGGCAAGGATGCGCGCGAGCGCCATCGCCGGGTTCACGACCGCCCCGCCGTAGCTCCCCGAATGCAGGTCGCCGCTCGGCCCCTCCACGTCGATCTGGAAGTAGGCCAGTCCGCGTAGCGACGACAGGATGGACGGGAGCCCAGGCGCGAACATCGCCGAGTCGGAGATGACCACTCCGTCGCAGGCGAGTCGGTCGGCGTGCGCCTCGACGAAGGGCGCCAGGTGCTCGCTCCCCACTTCTTCCTCCCCTTCGGCAAGCACGATCACGTTCACCGGGAGGGCGCCGTGCACGGCGAGATAGGCCTCGATCGCCTTGAGGTGCAGGTAGAGCTGTCCTTTGTCGTCGACGGAGCCGCGGGCGAAGATCTTCCCGTCGCGAATGACCGGCTCGAACGGCGGTGAGTCCCACAGTTCGAGCGGCTCCGCGGGCTGCACGTCGTAGTGACCGTAGATCAGGATCGTTCGCGCCCCGGCCCCGGCCCCGCGCCACTCGCCCAGGACGACGGGGTGCCCGTCCGTCGGATGGATGCTCGCGTCAAGCCCGATGCGCTCCATCTGGTCGCGCAGCCAGTTGGCGGCGTTGGCCACATCGGCGTTGTGTTCGGATCGCGCCGAGACACTAGGGATGCGCAGGAAGTCGAAGAGCTCGGCGTGGAAGCGAGCGTCGTGCGTCTCGAGATAGGACGAGAGAGCGGACATGGGACTGCGGACGGGGGACGGAGGACGGGAGTTCTGAGGTGCGGGGGAAGGTGGGGGCGCGCAGCGTGGGGGCACAACGGGATGTTGCCGTACGCGTGAGGGGGAGCAGATCCATCGTTGGGCGATGCACAGGGATTGTGTCGCGGTGGTGGCTTCATTGGGGCACGAAATGTCTTCTCCTGCGGTCGCTGTTGTTTCCGATTCGGCGTGAACGCGTGCGATGCGGCCTGGCCCGAATCCCTGCTCGTTCAACCAACTTCTCAACTTCCTCGAGGCGCCCACGCCTCGTCTGCGGCTACCAGGAGCCCGGGAGGTCCCGTCTGGACGGATGCGGAGCCCCGCCCTGTTGCACGTGTGCACCGCTGACCGGGTCGAGAAACGGCGGTGTGACGTGCGCGCTACGGGGTCGACGCACCGACCTCGAGGGGGCAGGTGCGGGTGCGCTGGCCGAACCACCCGCGGGATGCCGGGCGCCGCGACCGGACGGCACCGCTGGGAAGGTCCTTCCGGGTGTGGCACCTTGCTTGCTCCATCTATGGTATCCGTCCGGCAACACGCTCGTCCGTAAGGGGGTAGCTAGTCGCCAGACCTCGGCACGGGTCGACAGGGGCGGCCCGGCTATACTCTCGCGTGGTCGGGGTGCGAGCGCGACGTGGTGTCGATTCCGACACACCGATCGCGAGCGCGCCACCAACCCGGATCAACACTCCCTCCGCTCGAATGCACACCACCGACTTCGTTCGATCGAGTCGACGCCTGACGTCGGGCGCCGCACGCGTCCTGACGCTCGCCGTCCTTGCCGGCACCGGGCTCTTCGCGGCGAGCTGCACCGAACCGATTCCGGCCACTCCGCTCTCCGCGCTGCGCATCCTGCCGCAGAGCGACTCGTTCTTCGTCGGGGCCACCTCCGCCTCGAACCCGTTCGCGGTGACGCTGTTCGATGTGAACGGCAATGAGATCAAGGACAACCGCCGCGTCACGTACAGCTCGACCAACACGGCGGTCTTCACCGTCGACGCCAGCACCGGGCGCGTGACCGGCAAGGCGTTCGGGAGCGGGCTGTTCCGGGCGACGGTCGACGGGCGCTCGATCGACGCGAACGTCAAGATCATCATCCCGGTCGACCGCATTCAGCTCAACACGACGGACTTCACCCTGGTGACCGGGCAGACGCGGCAGATCAACCCGACGCTGGTTGCCGCCGACGCCTCGCCCATCAGCGGGCGCGTCGTGAACTACTCGTCGTCGAACATCACCGTGCTGACCGTCAACACGGCTGGCCTAGTGACCGCCGTCGCCGAAGGGTCGGCGACCGTCACGGCGACGGTCGAGGGGAAGACGGCGTCGGTCGTGGTCACGGTGACGCGTGAAGCGGTCGCCGGTGTCACGCTCACCCCGGTCGTCGCGCAGCTCATGCGCATCGGCGGGCAGTTGCAGGTGACGGCCACGCCTCGCAACTCGCAGGGACAGCCGCTCACCGGGCGCACGGTGAACTTCACGACCAACAATCCGGCGGTCGCCACGGTGACCGCGACGGGTGTGGTGTCGGCCGTCGGGGTCGGCAACGCCACCGTTACTGCCGACGTCGAGGGGCGGACCGCCTCGCTGGGCATCACCGTCACCGAAGTCCCGGCCAAGACGGTCACGCTGGATCCCGACACGTTTGGTCTTGGTACCGGCCAGACGCGTCAACTGACTCCGACGGTGATCGACTCCGCGGGGCGGCTCGTGACCTCACTCAACAACCGTCAGGTCGTCTGGCAGTCGAGCAGTTCGATCGTGGCGACCGTGAACGCAACGGGGGTGGTGTCCGCGATCGGCTCGGGGACGGCGCGCATCAGCGTGACGGTGGACGGCGTGAAGTCGAACGATGCCACGGTGACCGTGACGCCGACGGTCGCGTCGGTGCGCATCACGCCCATCAACCCACAGGTGCTCCGGATCGGCACTTCCGTTCAGCTCAGCGCGCAGGCGCTCGATAACCAAGGGCAGGTCATCCCGGGCAAGACGGTGAACTGGCTGACCAACAACGCCTCGGTCGCCAGCGTCTCAGCGAGCGGGCTCGTGGCCGGCGTGGGCGTCGGGACAACGACGATCACCGCGGAGGTGGACTCGCGCACCGCGAACCTCGCGGTGCAGGTCACGCTCGTTCCCGTGGGTTCGGTGACGTTTACGCCGACCGTCGACACGCTCATCATCGGTGACAGCCGCCAGTACAACCCGGTTGTTCGCGACACTGCGGGGACGATCATCCCGACGTTGATCGGTCGCACGGTGTCGTACATCCCATCCAACAGCCTCGTCATCGGCACGACGCCGGCGGCCGCGGGCGTCATCGTCTCGGCGGGCAACACGCAGGACCAGGCGACCGTCACGGGGATCATCGACAACGTGCCGACCGCTGTGCCGTTGTCGATCGTGGTCTCGACGGTGGCAACCATCCAGATCAGCGCGGGCGCCACGTCGATCCCGGTCAACGGTTCGACGCAGCTCACGCTGGTGCTCAAGGACGCCGCCGGCAACGTCCTCAAGCTCAACGGACCGCGCGTCACCTACAGCAGCAACGCCACCAACATCGTGCAGCCCGCGGCCACGACGGGCGGACTCAGCATGACCATCAATGCGCGCGCGACGGGCACGGCCATCATCACCGTCTCGGTCGGCGGCGCCATCCAGACGATCACGATCACGGTGACCTGATCCGGGACCGCGAGATGTGCGAGCGCCCGGCGACCGTTATGGTCGCCGGGCGCTCTCGTTTTCCGTGGCGGCGACGCGCGCCCTAGAGGTCGGCGCAGCTCTGCAGGATCGTGCGGCAGTTGCCGCAGATGGTCTTGCAGCGCAACGCTTGCAGCTGACGTGAACCGCAGAGCGGACAGGCGTCCAGGAACGCAGCGACCGCCGTCGCCCCCGAGGCGAGGCCGGGCGCTGCCTGGGGAGGGGCATCGGCCGGGGACCTATGCGACGCGTCGTTCACTCGAAGTCGAGCGCCAGGTTGAGCGCGGGGGCGGAGTGCGTCAGCGCGCCAACGGAAATGTGGTCGACGCCGGTGAGCGCGATCGCGCGCACGCTGTCGAGCGAGACACCCCCCGATGCCTCGGTGACCGCGCGACCATTCACGAGCTTCACGCACTCCCGCATCGCCTCCGGCGACATGTTGTCGAGGAGGATGATGTCGGCGCGCGCGTCGAGGGCGGCGTGCACCTGCTCGAGACGATCGCACTCGACCTCGACGGTGCCACCGGTGACGAGGAGGTCACGGGCACGTCGCACGGCGACCGCGATGTCGCCCTCGACCGCCGCCAGGTGATTGTCCTTGATGAGCACCGACGACGACAGGTCGAGGCGATGGTTCACCCCGCCGCCGCACCGCACCGCGTACTTCTCGAGGGCGCGCCACCCCGGCGTGGTCTTGCGCGTGTCGAGGATGCGGGCCCCCGTCCCCTTCACCTGGTCGACGTACTTGCCGGTGAGCGTCGCCACGCCGGAGAGGCGCTGGAGGAAGTTGAGCGCCACGCGCTCTGCCGACAAAAGCCCGCGTGCGTGGCCGGAGAGGAAGAGCACCGTGTCGCCCTTCGCCACGCGCGAGCCGTCCTCGGCATCGACGCGAATCGAGGCCTTGGGGTCGAGCTGGTGAAACGCTTCGATGGCGAGGGCGAGCCCGGCCACCACCCCGGCATCGCGCGCGACCAGGCGCGCCCGCGCCCGCCGGTCGCTGAGCACCGTGGCGATCGTCGTGATGTCGTTGAAGGCACCGTCTTCGTCGAGCGCCGATCGCACGAGCGCCGCCACCTGGGCCTCGTTGAGCGGGAAGCGCAGCACCGTGCGCCGATTGATGCTCGGCGTATCGAGTGGCGTGACCCGACGCGGCGGCGTCACGGGGTCTTCGTGCATCGACATCAGACGTCTCCCCGGTCCAGGTGGTGAGCCTACTCCCCCGCCATCTCCGGCGGCGCGTTGGACGCCGCCTTGCTCCCCCCGATGCTCACCATGCGCTCGAGCGCGAGGCGTGCGCGCGCGGCGACGTCGGCGGGGACCGTCACCTCGTGCTGCATGCGCTCGAGCGACGCGAGGAGCTTGGGGAGCGTGGTCATCTTCATGTACTGGCACTCGGCGCGATCGCTCGCCGCGTAGAACGTCTTATCCGGATTGGCGCGCCGCAACCGGTGGAGAATCCCCGTCTCCGTCGCCACGATGAAGGACGTCGCGTCGGATATCCCCGGACGCTTGATCATCCCCTCGGTCGACAGCACCTGCACCCCTTCCTTAGGAATCGCGCCGGCCGACATCGCCTCGAGGACGTTGGTCGAGCAGCCGCACTCCGGGTGCACGAGGACCTCGGCCCCCGGATGCTCGGCCCGCTGACGGGCGAGCGACTGCGGCGTGATCCCCGCGTGCACATGACATTCGCCCATCCACACGTGGATGTTCGTGCGCCCGGTCACCCGTCGCACGTGGGCGCCGAGGAACATGTCGGGGCCGAAGAGGATCTCGCTGTCCGCCGGGATCGCGTTGACCACCTCGACGGCATTCCCCGATGTGCAGCAGTAGTCGGTCTCGGCCTTCACCGCCGCGGTCGTGTTGACGTAGCTCACCACCACCGCGCCCGGGTGTTCCTTCTTCCACGCAATGAGGTCGTCGGCCGTCATCGTGTCGGCGAGCGAGCAGCCGGCATTGAGGTCGGGGAGGAGGACCGTCTTGTCCGGGGAGAGGATCTTGGCCGTCTCGGCCATGAAGTGCACGCCACAGAAGACGATCACCTGGGCATCGGTGCGTGCAGCTTCACGGCTGAGGCCGAGCGAGTCGCCCACATAGTCGGCGACGTCCTGCACCTCGGGGCGTTCGTAGTTGTGTGCGAGGATGACGGCGTGCTTGTCGCGGGCCAGCGCACGAATGCGATCGACGAGTTCGCGCGAGGTTGCCGACGGCGAGTCGAGTGCGGGGGAGGATGCGAGGGGCGTCATGGTGGGCAATGTAGGCGCCACGAGCGGAATGGTCGACGGCCCGCGGCGGGCGTCGTGACCTGTCGTGCGGCCGGTCACGATCGCGTGAAAAGACCTCGGCGTCGCGCCGATCAGGAATCGGCGGGGAGGGGCGTCGCGACGAGGACCGCCGTGATGGCGACGAGTGCGGCAGCCAGGAGCAGCTCGACCGCAATGGACCGCGCCAGCGCGCGAAGGTCACCGTCCGCGGCGAGTCGTGGCGTGTTCACTTTCCAGTTGTAGGCGCCGGCGGCGCCGACACCGGCGAGGATGACGAGCTTGCGCACGAGCATGAGGCCGTAGTCGCTGCGCCAGAGCGCAGGGAGCGTCTCCAGGTGCAGCCATGCCGCGAACGCGCCGGTGAGCGCGAGGATGGCAGCGCTGGCGAGCGCGATCGGGGAGAAGCGCATGAGCGCTGCGACGACAGTGGCTGCAGGTTGGTCCACGATCGCGGGACGGGCGCGGGCGAGGGGGATCGCAACGACGGCGACGGCCGCGAGCGTTCCGAGCCAGGCCCCGGCGGCGGCGACGTGCGCCGTGTCGAAGGCGATGGCGACTCCGGTGAGACGTGGCGCACCCACCGCGTGGCCGGACAGCGCCGGCGAGGCGCACAGCGCGAGGAGCGCCGCGCCTAACGCCATCCGCGCGGGACCGCGATGGCGCATCCCACGGGGAGCGGACAGGAGCACGCCAGGCAGGGCGAGCGCCTGGAGGATCCACCCCTTGCCCCACGTCGTGCTCCCCAGCACGAGCGGGACGGCCGTCGTCCATTGGGCCGGTGTGTCAGCGAAGGCCGCCGACTGCTGCACGAGACGCGCGGCAATGGCGAGCGACACCAGCGCTCCAGCCCAGCGGACGAGGCGCTCCGCTCCGTCGCCGGCCGCCCGCAGGGCATCATCCGGAAAGACCGGGGCAATGCGCCATGCGAACAGCACCGCGCCGACCAGTCCCATGGCTCCGGCAAACAGGAGCGCCCGGATGACCGCCTGAGCGGGTTCGGCGACGAAGAGGGCGAGCACCGCTAGTTGGCCGCGCCTTTCACGGTGAAGCTGTAGTCGCCGCGAATGGGATGGCCGTCCTTGGATGACGTCTTCCACGAGACCGTGTAGGTCCCGGCCGCCAGGGCGCCCTGGATCGCGCTCTCTACCGGGTCCTTGGCGCCGCTGCCACGCGTGGGCGCGGCGAGCGCGACCGGGTTGCCATTGGCGTCGGACAGCTTGATCGCGGTGACTGCCATCTCGGGAGCCAGGGAGAACCAGAGACGGATGGCCTTGGGCGCGGTGGCGAGCGTCTCGTCCTTCGCCGGTTCGGACTTCTCGAGGCGAAGGTGAAAGCGGGCGGCGGGCACCGGCGGGGCGACATGCACCGACTCGCCGTGTGCCGGGCGCAGCGGAGCGGCGGTAGCGATGGCGATCGTCGTGGCGGCGGTGAGCGACGCCAGGGCGGCGCGACGAGTGAAGGAGGGAGTGGTCATGGGACGTGAAGGGGAGGGCGTGAGGCTAGCGTTCGGAATCAGGATTGGCAAATCGCGGATCGGTCAGGAACCACGCGTCGGTGAGCGCGCGCTGGAAGGCGAGGCGGGCGCATCGTTCGCGCGGCGAGCGCCCGAAGGCCTTCATGAAGCTGCCCGTGTCAGAAGCGCGGCGTCCCATTGCGGCGTTAGGCACGGTGCGGAGGGCGCATGCTGCGGTGGTGCCAGGCGCGCGCGGGGGCGCCGTGCGATTCGCCCTTCGTCACCACTCGATGTGCTTGCCGCGCCACTCCCCCTTGGCCTTGGGGAAGTCGGAGCGATAGTGCCCGCCGCGCGACTCGCGCCGCGCGAGCGCCGCCGCTGCCACCAGGCGCGCCGTCTCGCACATGTTGCGCTCCTCGGTCATCCCCACGTGCAGGCGCGCGAGCAGCGACTCCAACTCGGTGATGCACTTGCGCAGGCCGCGCGCGTTGCGATCGATCGCCGCATGGTCCCACATCAGTTGGCGAATGCTGTCGGCGGCCACCTGCGCGGCCCCGCGGTCGACGAGTGGCGGCACGTCCCACGCCCCCGCCTTGCGCGGCGCCGCGGTACGCGGCGTGGTCCCCATGTCGCGTGCCACCCGCTCGGCGAAGACGAGTCCTTCCAGCAGTGAGTTGGAGGCGAGTCGATTCGCCCCGTGCACCCCGGTGCAGGCCACTTCACCGGCCGCATAGAGGTGCGGGAGCGAGGAGCGGCCGGCTAGGTCGGTGACGATCCCTCCCATCATGTAGTGCGCAGCGGGAGTGACCGGGATCAACTCCTTGCGCGGGTCGATGCCGCGGTGCCGGCACAACGCAAAGATCCCCGGGAACCGCTCGGCAAAGTCCTTCCCGATCTTGCGAGCGTCGAGCGAGACGTGCCCGGTGCGCTGGCGCTCGCGGAAGATCTCGCGCGCCACCACGTCGCGCGGGGCGAGTTCGGCCAGCTTGTGCCGCCCGACCATGAAGCGCGCGCCATCGGCGTTGAGCAGGGTGGCGCCTTCCCCGCGCACGGCCTCGGAGATGAGTGCGAGCGGGTTCTCCGGGGTGTCGAGCGCCGTGGGATGGAACTGGACGAACTCCATGTCCGCCAGCCGCACACCGGCGCGGTGGGCGATGGCAAAGCCGTCGCCGGTCGCCACGACAGGGTTGGTGGTATAGCGATAGATCTGCCCGCACCCACCGGAGGCGAGCACCGTGGCGTCGGCGCGGATCTCGACGGCCTGTCCCATGACGCTGGCACGGACACCAGCACAGCGCCCGTTCTCGACGATGAGTTCGAGAACGCGGGCGTGTTCGAGGACGCTTGCGCTCTTGGTGGCCTGCACGCGCGCGATGAGGGTGCGCGCGACCTCGGCGCCAGTGCGGTCGCCGTGCGCGTGCACGATGCGCCGGCGAGAGTGGGCCGCCTCGCGCCCCAGCTTGAGCTTGCCGTCGGAACCAAGGTCGAAGGCCGCTCCCGCCAGCTGCAGCTCGCGCACCCGCGCCGGCCCTTCCTCCACCAGCACTTCCACCGCCTCGCGATCGCACAGCGCGGCGCCGGCGGCGAGTGTGTCCTGGCGGTGCAGCTCGGGCGAGTCGCCGGCGCCGAGCGCGGCGGCGATCCCGCCCTGGGCGTAGGAGGTGGCGCTGTCGTGCAGCGTGCGCTTGGTGAGGACGAGGACATCGCCCGAGGCCGCGGCGCGCCAGGCGGTGTGCAACCCGGCCACGCCGCTGCCAATGACCAGGTATCGCGTTCGAAGGAGGGAGGGCATGGCCGGGCGCTCAGGAGGAGTGCGAGATTGGAAGACTCGCGTCGTTCACGATATCGCCCTTCCCCACCCCGCGCACCATGTCCGAGCGCCTCATCGCCCGATCCCGCGAACTGGTCCCCGCGTCCGCGTCGCGACGGCACCGCCTGACGAGTCCCGCCACGTGCGCCACGTGCGCCGCGTACGCCGCACTCGTGCTGGGGGCCTCCGCGCTCGACGCGACGCAGGCGGGCGCCCAATGGGTGCCCCTCACCAGCGGTACGACTGCATCGCTGCGCGGGCTGAGCGTCGTCGACGGACGTACCGCGTGGGCAAGCGGAACCAAGGGGACGGTGATCCATACCAGCGATGGCGGCACGACGTGGAAGGTCGACACGGTGCCGGGAGCGGCGACGTTCGACCTGCGCTCGGTACACGCGCAGAGCGCGCGCGTGGCCCACGTTGCCGCCACCGCTGGGCGCATCTGGCGCACCACGGACGGCGGGAAGAGCTGGTCGCTTCGCTACCAGGCGCGCGACACCTCGGTCTTCCTCGACGCCATCGCCTTTTGGGACGACGCGAACGGGATTGCGTTAGGCGACCCGATCGACGGGCGCTTCTTCCTCCTCGTCACGCGCGACGGTGGCGAGACCTGGCGCGAACCAGCCTTCGACGAGCGTCCCATCGCCGAGCCGGGCGAGGCGGCCTTCGCCGCCAGCGGGAGCTCGCTCCTCGCACTGGGGAGTCCGGATTCGCTCGTCGCCGTGATCGGGAGCGGTGGCTCGGTCGCGCGCCTGCACCGCAGCGCGAATCGCCTGCGCCAGTGGGTAGCGTACGACACCCCGATCCGCGATGGCGAGGCGTCCGCGGGGATCTTCTCCGTGGCACAGATCCCCGGGGAGGGGATGATGGTCGTGGGTGGCCACTACGCCCAGGACGACTCCACGCGCAGCAATGCCGCGGTGACGTTGAGCGGACCGCAGTGGCGCCTCATCGATGCCAACCCACCACGCGGCTACCGCTCGGGGGTCGCCTTTGTGCAGCTGCCCGGCGGTCCGCGTATCGGCGTCGCCGTCGGCCCCGCCGGCAGCGACATCTCGCTCAACGGCGGGATGCAGTGGGGGGCCTTCGATTCGGTCGGATATCACGCGGTGCGCGCGTCGCGCGATGGTATCTTCTACGCCTCGGGGAGCGGCGGACGCGTAGGACGGTTCGATGTCCGGTCGCGGCAAGCACCACGCTGATACCCTGGCCACAGGTCGCAACCCATACGCGCCTCGGCACGTTGTGCTCGCAGTGGCAACCGCGCCGTCGTTGTGCCGCAACAGCGCCGCCGCCTCCGGCTTTCACCGTACCTTCGACCTCTCCCCTAAGGGACTCGTCATGCCGCGTTTCGTCCGTCGTTCGACTCGTTCCGTCTGTTCCGTCGCCGCCGCGCTCGCGCTCACCTCGACGCTCGCCGCCTGCGGCGCGCAGATAGGGAAGGACGCCCCCAAGGAGACGTCCGACGTCGGCCGCCCGCCGACGACAACGGCCGAGGCGCCCTCGACGTTCAAGGTTCGCTTCGAGACCAGCAAGGGAGCGTTCGTCCTCGAGGCGCATCGCGCCTGGGCCCCTAAGGGGGTCGACCGCCTCTACTCGCTGGTGAAGAGCGGCTTCTTCGACAACACGCGCTTCTTCCGCACCGTCACCGGCTTCATGGTGCAGTTCGGCGTGCACGGCGATCCCGGGGTGAACGCGGCGTGGGAGAACCTCGCGATCCCGGACGATTCGGTGGCGCAGGGCAACACGCGCGGGCGCATGTCGTTCGCGATGGCGGGGCCCGGCACGCGCACGACGCAGGTCTTCATCAACCTGGTCGACAACAGCTCGCTCGATGGAATGGGCTTCGCACCGGTGGCGGAGGTGGTCGAGGGGATGGCAGTGGTCGATTCGCTCTACGCCGGCTACGGCGACGGGCCGCCGGCGGGTTTCGGTCCCGACCAGATGCGCCTGATGCGCGAGGGGAACACCTACCTCGACAAGGAGTTCCCCAAGCTCGACTTCATCCGCACCGCGCGCTTGGTGGAAGACACGCCAGCGGCCGCCGGCGACAGCGCCGCCAAGGCGCCGGTTCAGGACTCCTCCGCGAAGCCCGCCACCCCTGCCGGCGCCAAGCGTTAGGCTCGGCCGCTCGGTGCCCCGACGCGGCACGCGGATGAGGGGGTGCCGCGCGGGGACGCGCGCGTTCACGGCGCTCTCGCTCAACACGGCCGCACTCGGGGCCCCGCTCACGGCCCTGCTCACGGCTCTGCTCGCGGCCCCGCTCGCGGCCCTGCTCGCGGCCCCACTCGCGGCGCAGCACGCTCATCCCGCAGCGCGTGCCGACAGCGCGGCAACGCGCGCACCGTTTCACGGCGGCGCCATGGCCATCGCCCTGGGCAGCATCGCATCCCCCGGGGCGCACGGCCAGCGCATCCGCGAGGGGTACCTCACGCAGCCCATGCTTTTCGGGAGCGTGCAGCTGGCGGGCGGGGCCGTGCAGGCGCTGGCGACGCTCAACCTCGAAGGGGGGACGCTGCGCCGCGGCGAGATCAACCCCGGCGGCTACGGCGAGGGATACATCGACCGCCGACACCCGCACACCTTCGCGCACGAACTCATGCTCGGCGCGCAGACCTCGCACGGGCGCGTCGCGGCGTCGCTCTGGGGGGGCAAGGGCGTGGTCCCGTTCGGGAGCGACGACCCGATGGTGCGCCCCTTCGTGAAGTACCCGGTCAACCACCACCTCGCGCAGGTCATGGAGCGCGTCCTCGTGGTGGGGAGCCTTCGCGTACGCGGCGCCGCGCTCGAGGTGGCCCGCTTCAACGGCGATGAACCGGAGGGGCCGGCCGACTGGCCTAACGGCGGCCGGGCGCTCGACTCGTGGTCGTCACGCCTGACGGTATGGGCCCCCCGCGGCCTCGAACTCTCGGCCAGCGCGGCTCGCGTGCAGTCGCCGGAGTTTGCCACCGGGCAGGGACTCGACCAACGCAAGGACGCGGCATCGCTGCGATGGATCGCTCGCGTCGGCTCGACGCCGGCCGTACGCTACGCCTTCGCCGAGTGGGTGCGCACGCGCGAGGGGAACGCGCGTCGCCCCGACATCTTCACCTTCCAGTCCATCCTGGCCGAGGGGGGGCTGGCCGTGCGCGGGGCAACGCTCGCGCTCCGCCTCGAGCAGACCGAACGCCCGGAGGAGGATCGGCTCAGCGACTCGTATCGCACCGTGCGACCGCTGCTGGACTTCAACATCCTGGGGCGCACTCGCTGGAGCATCGTCACGGTGAACGTCGCCGCCGAGCCTCGCGCGTGGGGGGGCCTGCAACTCGTTCCCTTCGCTGAGGCGGGATGGCTTCGTCCACGCGCGCTCGCGCACCCAACGCCACTCGATCCGGTCGCCTACTTCCAGTCGTCGCAACTCTGGCTCTGGTCAGCCGGTATACGTCTGCACACCGGCACCATGCGAGAGCGCTTCGGCCGCTACGGCGCCGCGAATGCACCGATGACCACGCATTAGCAGCAGCACGCCTCCACGTACGTTCCCACACACGCACTCGGCTCACGCCCCGCGCGCATCCGTTCTCCCGTCACCCGTCCCCTCTCCCTTGCCCGCGCTTCGCCGCCTGCTCTCTCCCACCATCGCGCTGCTGCTCTCCGCCTGCGGCGGCTCCGACGACCCGATCGGCACGGTGACACCGATCCCCGAGCCGGCGCAGCCGACGGTCATGACCGTGCTCGGGCGCGGGGCCATCAGCAATCGCTATACAGGGGAGGTGTGGGTGCACGGCGGCTACGCCTATACCAGCACGTGGTGGTGCAGCGGTTGCCAGCGTACGCCCGGAAACGCGGTCTTCATCTGGGATGTGAAGGGGGCAACGCCGACCCTCGTCGACTCGATCATCGTTCCGCCGCTGGTGACGGGCGTCTCGATTCGCACCACCGGCGATGTGCAGGTGAGCGACGACGGCAAGCTCCTGGTCTTTCCCACCGAGCTTGCCCCGGGGTCACTGGAGATCTACGACCTCACCAATCCCACGAAGCCGCGCCCCCTCTCGCGCTTCACCTCGCCCAACATCCAGCGCGGCGTGCATACCGCCGAGGTGCAGCGCATCAACGGCACGCTCTACGCGTTCCTCTCGGTGAACAGCGCCGGGGCGCATCCGTCGCGGCTGATGATCGTCGACTTGAGCGACCCGGCCAACCCGCGCGAGGTGATGTTCCGCGACATGGGGAACCCGTTCATCCACGACGTCTACGTGCGCGACGGGATCCTCTTCACCGCGCTCTGGAACGACGGGATGGTCATGTGGGACATCGGTGGCGGTGGCAAAGGGGGGACGATCCAGAACCCGGTGGAGATCACACGCCTCCTCACGGTGAACGGCGAGGTGCACAACATCTGGTGGCTGCGCGACCAGGCCACCGGCGCCAAACGGTTTGCCATCATCGGGGAAGAAGGGGCGGCGCGCCTCTTTGACCAGTCATCGGGGGACATCCACGTCGTCGACCTCGAGAATCCGGCGTCGCCGCGCGAGGTCGCGTTCTACTCGGTACCCGGGGCAGGGACGCACAACTTCTCGGTGGATGAGAGCCGCAAGTTCCTCTATGCCGCGTACTACAACGCCGGCGTGCACGTCCTCGACCTGAATGGAAATCCGGGGCTCTGCACGCTCGATCAGAAGGTGTCCGACGGGCGTTGCGACATGAAGAAGGCCGGCCGGCTCGTTGCGACCGGCGTCTTCGAGACGGGGAAGCCGGTCTTCGTCTGGGGGGTGCAATACACCGGCGATGCCGTCTACGCCTCCGACATGCTCAACGGCCTGGTGAAGCTGCAGCCGGTGACGCGTTGAGCGATCAAACGTCCGAAGACTAGGAGATCGCGGCGTTCAACGCGCCGCTTCGTGCATCTCCGCGCTTCTTCGTGGTTCGTACGCATCGCCGAATGAAATTCGTGCTCGACTAATTGGCGATTGTGCGCAATACTTTCGCGCGTCACGAAGGAGCCACTTTTTCACGGCGGCACGACGCGCATCGAGAGCACCACGGCTCCATGCGCACGGCACCCAGACTCGTTCGTCTTTGAGGCGTCAACCGGCTGCATTCCGCAAGCGTCGCACGAGCAAGCAGGGGGTCTCCCCGCTACTCGTTTGGGTCCTGGTCCCCCAGGTCGAAAGCGACGACCCCACCATCCAGTACTACTACGACTTCAGCTCGAGCCAGGCGGAGTTCGAACGCGCCTTTGCCCAGCTGTCGCTCTCGTATCGCTGGCAGCCGGTCACGATGGCGACCTTCCGCGACGTCATCGACGGGATCCGCGCCGAATCCGACGGCTATCGCCCGGTCGTCTTCAACCTGTGCGACGGCGATGAGCTCAACGGCGCCCCCGGCCTCTCGGTGGTGCGCTACCTCGAGGAGAGCGGGCTCCCGTACACCGGCGCCGACGAGCACTTCTACGAAGTGACGACGTCGAAGATCACGATGAAGTCGGCCTTCGAGGCCGCCTGCGTCCCGACCTCGCCGTGGGAAGTGATCGCGCCGGGAGCCCAGCGCGTCCCCGGGCTCTTTCGCCGCATCCCCGCGCCGCTGATCCTCAAGCCCGCCATCTCGGCCGGATCGCTGGGCATCGGCTGCAAGAACGTCGTCGCCACCCCGCGCGAGCTCAACGAGCAGCTCACGGCCCTGCGCAAGGGCGTGCACGGCTGGTCGTTGGAGGAGGGAGGGCTCTTCGTCGAGCGCTTCATCGACGGTGCCGAGTTCACGACGTTCATCGTCGGGAGCGCGCGCGACTACGACAACGCCATCGTCTATCCGGCGGTCGAACGCGTCTTCAATCGCAAGCTTCCACCCAACGAACGCTTCCTGTCGTTCGATCGCCTGTGGGAGTTCTACGAGAACGAATCGCCGGTGGGCCAGGGTGAGGAGCTGTGGCAGTACGCCCCCGCACCGGCCTCGCTCGCCCAGCGCATTCACGAGGTGAGCTGGGCCGCGTACGAGGCCGTCGGCGGAACCGGTTACGGGCGCATCGACCTGCGCATGGACGCACGCACCGGCGACCTCTTCGTCCTCGAAGTGAACGCGCAGTGCGGGCTGTCGGAGGACGAGAACGTCACCTCCATCGGTGCGGTGATCCGCTTCGCCGGGACGTCGTACGCCGCCGTGGTGAACGCGATCCTCCTCGAGGCCGTGCGCCACGCCGAACAGGCCGTTCGCCTCGCTTCGTAAGCCACGCCGCGCCGCACGTGCGGCGCCAGCTCTCGCCGCGATCGCCGCGTTCGCGGTGTCACGCTCCGTCCAGCATCGAAGTCGCGTCCCATGAAGATCTGCGTCCTCCAGCCCGACTACTCGAAGTCGGACGTCGACTACGGGCACTACGACCCCAAGCGCGACCTGACGCAGATCCTGGCCCCGCACGAGGTCGAGCACGTCCAGATCAACAAGCTCACGACCTTCCGTCAGCTGCGGGAGCTGGCCAAGCAGGGATACGACCTCTACTTCAACCTCATCGAGGGGTACCTGCACTGGGACATCCCCTCGATCGACGTCGTCCACTCGCTCGACCGCCTCCAACTCCCGTACACCGGACCCAACGCGGAGCTGTACGACCCGCCCAAGGTCCTGATGAAGTACATCGCCCACATCTCGGGGGTGAAGACGTCGCCCCACGTGCTGGTGACGAGCGTCGACCAGGTGGAACAGGCCGCGCGCACGCTCCGCTTCCCCCTCTTCGTGAAGCCCGCACACGCCGGTGACTCACTCGGCGTCGACGTCCGGTCGCGCGTGACGAACGTGGACGAGCTTCGCGCCAAGGTCGCCGATACGCTCCCGGAGTACCCCGAGCTCCTCGTCGAGCAGTACATCGACGGGCGCGAGCTGACGGTCCTGGTGATCGGCGACCCGACGGCTCACGGGAAGGTGCGCGCCTTCCGTCCCGTGGAGTGGGTCTTCGACAGCGAACCTCGCTTCAAGACCTACGCCCACAAGACGAGCGAGCTGCACCCCGACGCCAACGTCCCCGTGACGGATGAAGCGCTGGTGAAGCAGCTGCACGACGCGGCGATCGCCGTCTTCAACGGATTCAACGCGGTTGGCTACGCGCGCATGGACTTTCGCCTGGACGGGAACGGCGACCTCTACTTCCTCGAGGTCAACTTCTCCTGCTCGATCTTCTACGCCGACGGATACGAAGGGTCGGCCGACTACATCCTCAAGCACGATGGGATCGGGCAGGCCGGCTTCGCACAGCTGGTGGTGGCGGAGGCGCTCGCCAGGCACAAGCGCAAGGTGCGCCCCTTCCGCATCGAGGGGAGCCCGATCTCGGGGTACGGCATCCACGCCACGCGCGCCATCGCGGCGGGCGAGACCGTCTTCCACGGCGAGGAGCGGGCGCAGCGCATCGTGACCCGTTCGCACGTGGAGCGCACCTGGGCGCCGAGCGAGCTGGAGAGCTTCAAGCACTATGCGTATCCCATCTCCGACGAAGTCTTCATCCTCTGGGACTCCAACCCGTCGGAGTGGGCGCCGCAGAACCATTCGTGCGACCCCAACACCGAGTTCGTGGGGCTGGACGTGGTGGCCCGGCGGGATATTGCACCTGGCGAGGAACTCACGCTCGACTTCGCGACGATGCTGAGCGAGACGAGTGCGACCTTCGCGTGCCGCTGCGGCTCGCCCGCGTGCCGCGGCGTGGTGGGCGGAACGGCGGGAAACTCCGTGACGCTGCGCGAGCGGCGCCGGCGCGGGCTGGCCTAGCACGCTCCCGCCTCGCGCCCCGGGGCGCGTCACGCACGCCATCACACCCTCCCTGACGCGCGCCCGGGCCTACGGATGCGCCTGTCACGCGACGTTGCATGCCGCGACGGCCGTGCAACGCGATACGCCAGCGAAATGGCGGAGTGCGCGGCAGATGCAACACGACGCTGCATCCTAACCACGCTGTGACGGCGTGACGCATGCGCTCGCCCCACCACTCGTCAGGCAAACCCGGCTCGCGCCTGCAGGCTGGGCCCCGCATGTTGCGGGCGCCTGCTCGCCCCCACGATCCCACGCCTGCACTCGCCCACGGCGAGGTCCCTTCGCGAGATCCCCATGACACGTTCCCGCTCGTCCACCTGGCCACGCGTCGCGGTGTCGGTGTCGTTGCTGCTGGCGGCCGCCTGCGCCGACCCCACGCGCCCGTCCGACCTCCACCCCGCATCGCCAGATGCCGTACGCGCCACCGTCGCCGCCGCGTCGGTCATCGCCCCGCTCTACGTCGCCGATTTCATCAGCACCGCCGCTACCGGCGCCTCGATGAACGACAATGGCGACATCATCGGCACCTCCTACACCGATCCGGGGTGCGGCCCCTTCTGCCTCCCGCCGCAGGAAACGGTCGTCTGGCGTAACGGGACGCGCACCGTCCTTCCACCGCTCGCCACGGGGACGCCGTTCTACGTCCGCATGATCAACAACAGCGCCTGGATCGTCGGGCTGTCCGGCACCCCGGGCACCGCCACCAAGGCCGTCCTCTGGCGGCCGAGTGGGACGGGGTTCGCCGCCACCGACCTGGGGGCGCTTAGCAAACGCGCCGTCTCCGAAGCGACGGGGATCGACCAGACAGGACGCGTGGTCGGCTTCTCACGCACGCTGTACTTCCCCCCCACCGGCTCCCCCTTCGTCTGGAGCGCCAGCACCGGGTTGACCGATCTCGCCCCGCTCGGCTTCCCGTCGGAAGACCCGCTCGCGATCAGTCCCAACGGGCGCGTCGCCACCGCCAGCTACACGTACCAGCTCGGGAACGTCGCGAGCGTCACGCGCCAGCCCGCGCCCCCCTCCGGCTACTACGCCGGCAACTGGCCCGTCGTGATCAACGACAACGGCGACCTCGCGCGCTTCCTCATCACGGTGTCGTCGCAGAACCTCGCCTATCCGTTCCGCCTCCCCGCTGGCGGCACCTGGCAGCAGATCAGCACGACCTACTCGGGGAGCCGCACCCCTTTCGGCTTCGGCACCATCAACAACGCGCAGGACGTGACGCTCACCATCCTTGGGGGGGGCGCCGTGGCGGTCGGGCCCACCGGCACCGCACAATCGCTGACCAGCCGCGTCGCGACGTCGTATCAGGGAGCCAGCGTCTCACGCGCCGGGACGTTGAACGCGCGTGGGCAGATCTTGGCGAACCTGTTCATCGGTCGCAGCGCACGCCTCGTGCGACTCACCCCCGCGACGCCTTGCACGACCAACTGTGCCCGTTCGGCAACGGTCGCCCTCACCGGGACCTTCGTGCAGGACCGCCGATATCCGGGGTCGTGCTTCCAGGGCGGGACGATGTACAACGCCATCACCGCACGCGTCACGGCGCGGAGTGAAGCGGGGGCCGTCCTCTCCGGCGCCACGGTCGCCGTCCGCATCCTCGACGACTACTGGACCAACCGGCTGCTCACCGCCACCACCAACGCCAGCGGCGTGGCGACGTTCAGCACGCGGACACCGTGCGGCGTGGGGACGGTCGCGCTCCTCGTCGATCGCATCACCGCCGGCACGCGCACCTTCGACCGGACCGCCGGCGTAATGACGGCATCGGTGATCCCGCAGTAGCGACGCCAGCCGCCTGACGCACCGCCCGCGTGCGCGCCTCGCCGGCGCGCACGCGGGCGGTGGCGTGATGTGCGGCGACGCGGCGAGTGGGACGCGCCGGGTGCCGAACATGGAGTCCTTTCCGAAAAAGCTAGTGGTGAGTAGCTTCTTGGGGTCTCTGTTGGCCGAACCCCCGCTCGTCAGCCGGATCCTGGCCAGCGTCCGACACCACCGGGCGCTGGCCGCACCGTTGTCCCCCTCGCACTCCCTCCCATGGATCGTCGCGCCTTTCACCGCACGCTCGCCGCCGGCGCCGCCTCGCTCGCGGCGCTCCCGCTCGCAACGTCGCCGGCTGTCGCGGCGATGACCTCCGCCCGCTCCGGCGCGGCGCCCGACCGCCTGCACGATCCCGCCTCGCAGGACGACATGATGGCGACGATGCGTCGCTTCATCGACGACCTCGCGCAGGGCGACGCAGCCGAGCGCGAGCGAATCGCGCCGACCAACTGGCGGCGCATCGCCTTGCTGGCCTACCCGGGGATGTTCCCGCTCGACCTGCTGGGCCCCAAGACGGTCTTCGAGGACCTGCTCAACACGCACGTCCACATCGTCGGCAAGACCCGCGCGCCCATCCCCGTCGGGCGCAACGCGCAGCTCCTCCCCGACGTCACGCTCGCCGACTGCCCGGATCATCTCGACGTGCTCTTTGTCCCGGGGGGCGGCCTCGGCACCCTCGCCATGATGCGCGACCAGGAGGTCCACGCCTTCCTGCGCCGCCAGGCGACGACGGCGCGCTACGTCACCAGCGTCTGCACCGGATCGTTGGTGCTCGGCGCGGCCGGCCTGCTGCGCGGCCACAAGGCCACCTCGCACTGGGTGGCGATGGACATCCTGTCGCAGCTTGGCGCGACCCCGGTGAGGGAGCGCGTCGTCGAGGACCGCAATCGCATCACCGGCGCCGGAGTCACGGCAGGGCTCGACCTGGCCTTCGTCATCGCGGCACGCCTCACCGGCGAGCGCTATGCGAGGGCCGAGATGCTGAACATCGAGTACGACCCCAATCCTCCCTTCCGCGCGGGGTCGCCGGCCCAGGCGGGGGCGCAGACCACCGACGCGCTCTCGCGGATGTACGGCACGCTCGTCGGCGGGATGAAGGCCGCCGCCGCGGACGCGGCGCGACGCTTCGGGTAGGGCGAGTCGCGCGGGTCACGCGTCACTCGATGGGAGGACGGACGTCCGGCGTCGTGACATCGCGCGGCGCCAGGGCGTGACCGCTGGTCCCACCGACATTGCCGCGCGTGCGGTGACGAGCGAGACTCTACGCGCCCGAACGATACCGTCCATCCACGCACCCAACGTCCCATGCCACGGCTCCCGCGCCCCCCCTACCGGATGGCCGTCTCCACGCGAGCGACTCGCGCGTTGGCCCCCGCCCTCGCAACACTCCTCCTCCCCACGCTGGCATCCCCTGCCTCGGCACAGGCGGCGCGCCTTCCTCCGCAACTCGAGTTCCGCATCCCCAAGCCCCCGACCGTCCTCTCCGCAGGCGGCGGGCGCGTGCTCGTCTACGAATTGCACCTGACGAACTTTGGTGCGAGCCCAGTCACGGTGCGCCGGCTCGAGGTGATGGCCGACGGCGAGACACATCCACTCGTCGCGCTGCAGGACAGCGCGCTCGCCCGCACGCTCGCCCGCCCAGGCGTCGCCCCCGCTCCCCCGCTGATGACGCGCGCGATCGTGGGCGGCGGGCTTCGCGCGGTGGCGTACCTCTGGGTCCCCGTCTCCGACGCCGCACCGGCGCGTATCCGCCATCGCGCGATCGTGACCCGCACGGCCGGCGGCGACACGGTCGTCACCGATACGCTCGATCGCGCCGTCACGAGCGTCTCGGCCGCAGTGGCCGTCGTGGGCCCGCCGCTGCGCGGGGGCCCGTGGCTCGCCGCCAACGGCCCCGACCCGATGGCGGGGCACCGCCGCGCCCTCATTGCAGCTGCCGATGTCCCGACCATCGCCCAGCGCTTCGCGATCGACTACGTGAAGGTCGACACCGCCTTCAAGACGCACAGCGGTGATCCGGCGAAGAATGACAACTACTACGCCGAGGGGCTCGATGCACTGGCCGTGGCGGATGGCATCGTCGTCGTCACCAAGGACGGCATTCCCGAGAACGTGCCGGGGGAGAACTCGCGTGCCGTCCCCATCACCCTCGAGACCGTGGGTGGAAATCACGTCATCCTCGACATCGGCGGCGGGCGCTACGCCTTCTACGCGCACCTGCGCCCGGGCTCACTCAAGGTGAAGGTCGGCGACCGGGTGCGGCGCGGGCAGGTCGTGGGGCTCGTCGGCAACTCCGGCAACTCGACCGAACCTCACCTCCACTTCCACATCAGCGACTCGCCTTCGCCACTCGGATCAGAGGGGATCCCCTACCAGCACGACCGCTTCGACCTCCTCGGGCGCTGCGCCCCGACCTTCAGCGGCTGTACGGTCGGCGCGGCAAGGCAGCGGGCGCGCGAGATGCCACTGGGCTTCGAGCTCGTGCAGTTCCCTCGCTAGCGCGACCCGCGCAGGGCCATCGCGCCCGCACGCGCGTGCAAAGGGCGGGGCCCCGTGAGGAGCCCCGCCCTTCGTACGTCCCGTGTTGGAAATGCGATGCGGAGCCTAACGGTTCGCCGGCGGCGCGTCTGGCTTCCGGCGGAACTCCGCCACCCCCGCCATGTCGAGCTGCACCGACTCCACCTTCCCCGCGCCATTGATCTGGAACGTCACGGGGACCTGCGGCAGGACCGGCGTGTCGAACTTCACGCGGAAGGCATCGTAGTGATAGTGCTCGAGCTCCCCGCGCCAGACGGGGCCGAAGGTGAGCTGCAGCTTCCCGTTCTCTTCCTTGACCACCACGTCGCCGTACAGCGAGTCGACGTACGTCCCGGCATACGCGGACAGCGGAAGCGTCGGCTTGGTGTTGGCCACGCGCTGCGACTCCTGGCGCGCTTGCATCTGACGGGCGCGCGCCCGCTGCGCCTCGAGCCGCGTCCACCCCTCCCCCGCCCAGTCCTTTGCCGGCGCCTTGAGCTGCAGGTCGAAGAGCTTGCGCATGAGCGCGTTGGGGAGCCCCGTCCCGTTCATGTTGGTGAGGAAGACCACGCCGAACCTCTCCTCCGGCATCATCGCCACCAGCGCGGTGAAACCGTCGACGTTGCCGCCGTGGTGCACGACCATGCGCCCGCGGTAGTCCTCGAGGAACCACCCCAGCCCGTACGCCTGCAGGTGCGTGTCCGGGTTGCTGGCGCGCGCAGCGGAATCGACGCGGATCACCGTGTGCGCCTGGTGCATTTCGTCCGCCATTCGCGGGGAGATCAACTGCTTCCCCTCGTACTTTCCGCGACCAAGTTGCAGCCGCACCCACTGCGCCATGTCGACCGCGTTGGAGTTGATCGAACCGGCCGGCCCCGCATTGTCGATGTTGCGCCACGGCACCTTGCGCACGGTGTCGGACACCTCGGCATGCGGTTGCGCGAGGTCCGCCACCGACTCCAACCCCTTCGTCGTCGACGACGAGGACGTCATGTGCAGCGGCGTGAAGATGCGCTCGCGGATGAACTCGTCCCACGAACGCCCGGACACCTTGGCCACCACCTGTCCGGCCGTGATGTACATGATGTTCTGGTAGCCGAACTGCGAGCGGAACGACCAGGTCGGCTTGAGGTAGCGCACGCGCCGCACGATCTCGTCGCGATCGAAGCCCGATCCGTACCACGCCAGCTCGCCGCGCGCGAGCCCGCTGCGATGACTCAGCAGGTCACGAACGGTGAGCTCGCGTGAGGCATACGGATCGTACAGCTGGAAGCCGGGAAGGTATGTCCCCGGCGAGGCGTCGAGCGCGACCTTCTTCTCGTCCACCAGCATCGCGATGGACGCCGACGTGAACGCCTTGGACGACGACCCGATGGCGAAGACGGTCTTGTCGTCCACCGCCTCCGGGCGCCCCACGTCTCGCACGCCGTAACCGCGGGCATAGATCACCGAGTCATTGCGGACGATCGCCAGGCCGAGCCCGGGGACCTTCCACTGCTTGAGCGCCGCGGTGATGTAGGCGTCGAGCCCCTGGAACGGCTCGCGCTGCTGGGCCCCCGCCGTGGTGAGAGTCGCAGACGCCAGCAGCAGCGCTCCGCCGTTGACGACGGCGCGCACGCCGCCCCGCCGGACGGTGCACCGCCAGCCGCAATTCCGGCCGCGGCGCCCCGTCGTCGTGGTGTGAGAGTTCACCGCCTAGCCCCCGAGGTTCGGGTTGTTGATCCGCTCAGCGTCCGGGAGCGGGAAGCACGTCTGGTCGCCGTACGTGCCGCCGCCGCCCGGATACGGGGTCCCTGCCGCCGGGAGCCACGCCAACCCTAACCGGCGAATGTCGCCGAGGCGGTGCCCCTCGAGGAAGAGCTCGCGACGGCGGTCCTCGACGATCTGGTCGAGCACCTGCGCGGCGGTCTGCCCCGTCGTCGAATACGTCGGCAGCCCGGTGCGCGTCGCACGCACCGCGTTGATCGCTGCCGCCGCTCCGGTCAGGTCGCCCGTTGCCGCGCGCGCCTCGGCGATGATGAACTGCGCCTCGGCCCAGCGCGTGATCGGCATGACCGTCGTGAACGCCGGGTACTTGTCAGGCGTCCAGATCGTCGTCCCCTGCGCCGTCCCCGCACGCCCGGTGTTGGTCACGGCGACGCGCGGATCGGGCGAGCCACCGATCGTCAGCCCGCGGAACGAGGCGTCCACCGTGCTCCAGAAGTTCTGGTTGATGGACAGGAACGAGAAGTTCTGGCGGCGTACGTTCACGCCGTCCGCGGAGATGGTGTACGTGAAGCCGGCAGGGATGCGCGCTGCGTCCGCGGCTGCGGCAGCAATCGATGCTGCCGTCTTCTGGTTCAGCTGCGTGCGGGCCCGACCCAGCAGGGCGAAGTTCAGCGTCGCCTGGTCGTTGGCCGCCGTCGCCGCGACGACCGCGGAGTCGAAACGCGTCTTCGCCTGGGCAAAGAGCTGCGCCGGCGTGAGTTCCGGACCAAGGTTGATCGCCGCCGTGCACATCGACTCGCCGAGGAGCAGGATGCTGTAGCCGGCGTACGCTTCGGCCTGCGAGATCAGCTTCGTCCGCACGACCCCCGCGGGCATCTGGGCGTCCGTCCAACCACGCAGCTTCGCGGCTACCGTATCGGCCGACGCGCGCGCCACCGAGAGCGTCGTGTAGATCGGCGGTTGCTGGTTCGAGGCACAGACGCCGGTGCCGTACGTCTCGATCGTCTGCACCGTGCGGCGATCGTAGTTGTAGTTGGAGACGGAGCCGATCGCGTTGGACAGTTCGTCGGAGAACAGTCCCGACCCGACAACGTAGCGCGAGAAGGCGCACTCGAAGTCGGCGATCGCGCCGTTGGTGAGCAGCTGTGCGTTGGACGGGACGTAGATCGTCGCCGCCGACAGCTGGCCCGGGTTGTCCTGCTTGAGTGCGGTGACCTCGGTGCAGGCACCGCTCACGACGAGCAGCGCGGCAACGGCGGAGCGCTCGAGGAGCGTCCGTTGCGACGCCGCTCGCGCACGAGGCGCCGGAGCCTGCGGGCGGCGCACGATGGTGTTGGAGAGTCGCATGGTTACCACGAAATGTTGAAGGTCGCGATGAAGCGCATGAGGTTCGGCGTGGTCGCCTGGTCGATCGTCTGCGCCGTCGTGGCGGCGTTGTTGACGTTCGACTCGGGATCCAGGCCGCGATAGTCGGTCCAGGTCTTGAGCTCGCGCCCGGCGAGCGTGATGGAGGCGCGCTTGCGGAGCCAGCGCTCCGGCAGCGTGTAGGTCGCCGAGACTTCACGCAGCTTCACGAACGACGCGTCCTGGAAGTAGGTCTCCGTCGTCCCCTGACTCACCGCCGTTCCCCGCGCCTGCGCCACGTACTTCACGTCGTACTTGGACGGGTTGTAGTTGACGTCGCACAACCCAACGCCCAGCTGCGCACCGCAGCGCAGCAGCTCGACGGCGTTGTAGTTGCGGTTCCCGTTGCGGAAGTCGACGAGCGCGTAGAGGCGCAGGTTGCGCCCGACGGTGACCGTGTTGGTGATGGCCCCGGTCATCTTGGGGGTCGGCGTCCCGATGTAGAGGAATGGCGCCGACGTACAGGCGAGCGTCGAGCCCTTGCCGTCGCTGCAGAGGATGTTCGTGGCACCGCCATTCGCGTCACGATCGGCGGATGCGATGCGACGCACGAAGATGCCGCCGATGGGATAGCCGACGATGTTGGCCGGCCCCGCGGTGGCGATCACCGACGGCAAGCCGCCGAGATCCTCGATGCGATCCTTGTTGGTCGCGACCTTGCCGGTCACCTCCCAGGACACGCTGCGGCGCTGCAACGCCTGCAACGTCGCGGCGAGTTCGATGCCCGAGTTGCTCACTTCGCCCAGGTTGCGGAACTGCTGCCCAGGGAAGCCCGCCGATGGGGCTACGGCCTGGCTGACGATCACGTCCTTCGTCGTCTTGGTGAAGTACGTGAAGTCGAGCGAGAGGCGATTGAAGAGGCCCGCCTCGAAGCCTACCTCCAGTTCCTTGCCGACTTCAGGCTTGAGGTCCGGGTTTCCGAGCGACCCCGGCGTCACCGCCGTCCCGCCCGTCGGGCCGGTCACCGGCGTGAAGGTGCGGAGCGCGGCAAAGGCGTTAGGCTGCCGACCCGAGGCGCCGTACGCGGCACGCAGGCGGAAGGTCTGGATCATGTCGTCGAGCTTCCAGAAGTCCTCCTCGTTGACCACCCACGACGCGCTGACCTTGGGATAGGTGACCCACTTGAAGTCGTCGCCGAAGGCGCTGTTGTTGTCGACGCGCAGCGCCGCCGTGACATACAGGCGATCGCGCCAGGCGAACTGCTGCTCGCCGTAGGCGCCAATCGTGGTGTTGAGGATCTGCTGCTGCGTCGCCGCCACCTGTGTCGCCGCGGCCGAGACGAGCGTCAGCCCCGGGCCGGCGAAGCCGAAGCCGCCCAGGAAGGACGTATTGAGTTCCGTGCGGTAGAACTGCCCGCCGAACGACGACGTCGACACGAGGGCGTTCCCGACCTTGAGCTTCGCCGATCCGCCGTACTCCGCCGTGAACAGCGAGTTGTTGCGAATCGTTTGCCCGACGCGCCCGCCAGCCGCCGCCGGCGACATCACCTTGGCCAGTTCGGGTGGCGCGAAGCGCTCCAGCGCGCGCGCGTCCTCGCTGCTCTGGTCGACGCCGAGGATGGCGCGATGGGTGAACCAGCTCGTCGGGCGGTTGTTGACCTGCACGCTCCCGGTGAAGCGGTTCACGTTGCTCGTGTTGTCGTACAGCGTTTGCGGGATCTCCGGCGACACGGCAAAGAAGCCGCGCGTGGCCGGGAAGAGGAGCGCGTGCCCCACCTGTGCGCCGAGCAGCGGCGAGGCGCCGTAGTCCATGCCGAGGCGGTTGCGCAGGATGATGCTCCCAAGACTCGCCGTGATGTCGGTGCTGGGACGCACCGCGGCGCTCACGTTGGCGCGGAACGACATCTGCCCGAGCGTGTTGTTCGGCTCGATGCCGAGGTCATTCTGGTACGATCCACCCACGTAGTAGCGGAACAGGTCGCGCCCGCCGGAGACGGACCCGTTGTAGCGGCGCGTCTGCCCCGTCTTGTAGAAGCCGCGCCCGGAATCGATCTCCTGCTGCAGCCCGTTCCACGGGACGACCGTACCGGAGGAGTTCTTGGCGTAGTTGGTGTTGATGCGGTTCGCCGCGTCGTAGAACGACAGCGAGCCGACCTCGGCCCCAATCGCCACCTGCGGGGCGCTGTTGGCGGCGCCGCGCTTGGTGATGACCTGAATGACGCCGTTGGCCGCTTCAGTACCATAAATGGTGGCGGCGGCCGGCCCTTTGATGATCTCGATGCTCTCGATGTCCTCGGGATTGAGGTCGTTCAAGCGCCCGCCGAACTGCGCCCCCTGCCCGCCCAGACCGCCCGAGACGCCGACCGGACCCGTGGCCGTCGAGTTGTTGACGCGCACGCCGTCGATGTAGAGGAGCGGCGAGTTCTCGAGCGACAACGACGCGCGGCCGCGAATCTGCACCGAAGGGCCGGCCCCGAGTCGCCCTGAGCGCGGGAGAATCGTCACCCCCGTGGCGCGGGCATTGAGCAGCGCGCCGAGGTTGGGGGCCGCGGACTTGGCGAGTTCCTCGCTCGCCGAGATCGTGGTGATCGAGTTGCCGATGGAGCGCTTCTCCTGCGCCCCCGCCGTCCCTGTCACGACGACCTGGTCGAGGGCGATGGCGCTGGCCTGCAACCGGAAGTTAGCCGTGGCCTCGCTCCCCGCGCTCACCGTCACCGTCTGGCGCTGCGGGTTGTAGCCCAGGCGGCGCGCAACGATGACATAGCTCCCGGGTTGAAGACCCGCGATGCGGTAACGTCCGTCATTGGCCGTCCCAGCGCCGAAGCGGGTCCCCTCGACCTGCAAGGTCACTCCCGGAAGTGGAACGTCAGCGGCGGCGTCGGTGACGCGGCCGGCGAGGGTCCCCGTTTGCGCCTGCGCGACACTGGCGACACCCATCGTCAGCGCGACGGCGAGTGTACCGGCGACGCGCACGAGCCGGGGGGCCACATGGTGCCCCTTGGTGAACGACATGTGCAACTCCAGAGAGTGGCGTGGGAGGGCGGCGCCGCGCGTCGTGCGACCCAAGAGTGTTCGCGGCACTGTATACAAAATCGCAGTCGAACTTAGTGCTTACGCTCCACGCCGCCAATGCGTTCTCGCATGGAGCGAAAGCGTCGTTCAATCCCGCTGTCTCCCTCGCGTTTTTCACTCGATCAGGGACGAAGCGATCGGTTGGTGTGGGCGAGTCCCGCGCGTTTGACACGGCGCGTTGGTTTCGCCTACAGCGTGTGGTTCCGTCCGCGGCGAAGGCGCGAATGCACTCCGCGCGGCCGCGACATCGACGTGCGAGCGCGCGCGACACACTCGCGATTCGGCGCGATACCGCACGGTCTCGAGAACTGCCAATGATTGCCAACGATCAGAGCGACTGCGCCGGCGTGGCAATGCGAGCACGGTGACGCGAGCACGGCATCGCCGAGCGTCATGGCGCGCGAGGAACCGTCGACGACCGATCCGTCTCGCACCACGAGCGCCGTCGCGCGGAACGCCAACGCAGACGCAGACGCGGACGCAGACGCTTCGCACGTGAGAAATCGTTCGAGGGAGCGAACGCTCCGATTCCCGATTGACATACTCGGAATTAGCCGATATGCTACGTCACCGATATTGAGAGACATTCTCAACTATGCCGCAACGCTCGCGCCAATGTGGCTATCAGCCGCGGAGGGCGATGACGTCACCTTGTGAACACGATGCTCGCTGGACGCTCCCACTCAACGATTCGCACGCCGATCGTCGGGCCTTTTCGCACCAATCGGCGATGCATCGCGTGTCGACTCGCCGCTGCCTGCCTCGCCACCGTCGCGAGTCTCGCCCCCCGGTTGCCAGCGCAGGACTCGACCACCGTTCGCACATCGCGCCCTCACTCGGTGCTCGATACGGTGCGCGTGCGCGGCGCGAACGCAGCATCTCACGGATATGTCGCGCGACGCATCCGAAGTGCGACGCGCACCGAAGCCGAGGTTCGCGATGTACCGCAGGCCATCTCGATCGTGCCACGGGCACAACTGACCGACCAGGCGATGCAGTCCATGAGTGACGTCACGCGCTACGTCGCCGGCGTCTCGATGGCGCAGGGCGAGGGACATCGCGATGCACCCGTGATCCGTGGGAATGCGTCGACCGCCGATCTCTACATCGATGGCGTTCGCGACGACGCCCAGTACCTCCGGGACACGTACAACGTCGAGCGCGTCGAACTGCTCAGGGGAAGCAATGCCCTGGCATTCGGGCGCGGCGGTGGCGGCGGTGTGATCAACCGCGTCCTGCGCGAGGCGCAGTGGGCCCGCAGGCGCGAGTTGACCGTGGAAGGCGGGAGCTTCGCGCACGCACGCGGCGTGTTCGATGCAGGCGACGCACTCTCGAGCAGCACCGCCGTCCGAGTCAATGGTGTTCTGGAGCGCTCGGCGAGCTACCGCGCGCACGTCGATCTCGATCGCGTCGGCGTGAACCCGACACTGGCCTGGATGAACGGCGCCACCGCCCTTCGCCTGGGACTCGAGCACTTCTCCGATCGCCGCACCACGGACCGCGGCGTCCCGTCGGTCGGCGGCGCACCCATCACCGGGGTGTCGCGCACCTTCTTTGGCGATCCGTCCGCGCACGCGGCGCACACGCGCGTGAACGCTGCGCGCCTGAGCGTGGAGCACGATGGTGGGAACAGCGTACAGCTCCGCACGCGGTTGCACCTGACGCAGTACGACAAGCACTACCAGAACACGGTGCCGGGCTCGGTCGCACAGGACCGCTCGACCTACGCGCTGACGGCATATCGCAACGAGACGGCGCGCCAGAACCTCCTCTCCCAGTCCGAGGTCGTGGTGAGGCATCGCACGGCGGAGTTCGGACACACGCTGGTGGTCGGAATGGAGGTCGGCTCGCAGCGCACCAACAACTTTCGCGAGACCGGCTACTTCGACGGAACGCAGACGACGCGACAGGTCGCGCTCGCGTCACCAACGGTCTCGCTCCCGCTGAGCTTCCGGCAGAGCGCGTCCGACGCCGACAACACGGCGACGGCCGGCATCGTCGCCGGTTTCGCACAGCACCAGCTCGAGCTCGGCCGTCACCTGCAGACCGTGCTGGGGATGCGCATGGAACGCTTCGACCTGCGAGTGACCAATCATCGCACGAGCGACGACCGGCGGCGCACCGATGTCCTCGCCTCGCCGCGCGCCGGACTCGTGTTGAAGCCGAACGCGTCGATCTCGTTCTACGGATCGCTCGCCACGTCGTCGCTGCCGAGCGCCGGCGACCAGTTCTCGTCGCTCGACGCGACGAGCGAATCGCTCTCGCCGGAGCGCTTCACCAATCGCGAACTCGGCGTGAAGTGGGACGTGAACCGCGACATCGCGATCACGACCGCGCTGTACCAGCTGGACCGCACGAACACGCGTGCGGTCGATCCGAACGTTCCCGGGCGTATCGTGCAGACCGGGGCGCAGCGTTCCACGGGCACGGAGGTGGGGATCGGCGGCTCAGTCACGGCTCGCTGGCAGTTCACGGCGGCGTGGGCCTCCCAGACGGCACGCATTCGCCGTGCGACGACAACGTCTCGCGCCGGTGCGACAGTGCCGCTGGTTCCCGGGCAGTCGTTCACCGCGTGGAATCGCCTTCAGCTGCAACGCCGTGTCGGCGTTGCCGTCGGTGTCGTGCACCAGGGCGAGAGTTACGCAGCGATCGACAATGCCGTCCGACTCCCGGCGTTCACCCGCTGGGATGGCGCGCTCTATCTCGCGCTCAGCGGTGACCTTCGCGTACAGGCGAATCTCGAAAACGTGCTCGGCGCCGACTATTTCGCGACGGCGCAAGGGAACAACAACATCCTTCCCGGCGCCCCTCGCACCCTTCGGTTATCGGTGACGCTGGCTCCCTGAGGCCCAGACTCCCGGAGTTCCTCGCGGGTGCCGTCGTGCGGGAGGCATTCAGTTCCCCCGCACGACAATCCCCTTCGACATTCCCAGCTCCACGTGCGACGGCTGGCCCGGCGCGTCGCGGAACTCGCACAGGATGATGTACTCGTGCCCAGGGCGCAGCTCGGCGCGAATGGCAGTCCGGTTGTCGTCGTCCGGATAGGCGGTGACGATCGCCCCGTCGTCGTCGTACAGGGAGTCGATATCTGCTCCCTTCTGCATCTGCTCGAGGAAGGCGCGTGCAGAGACACCGGCCTTGAGTCGTCCGAATGCCACCTCGTGACGCATGCGCCCCACGTTGCGAATGCGCAGTTCGACCGCGCCGGCGTCCAGCGTGTCGGAGACCGCGAAGCGATAGTCGCCGGCGAGCACGACGACGTCTCGCACCGGCACCTTGGCCGTCGCCGGTGTTGCCTGCGCAACCGTTGGTGGCGCCTTGGGCACCCGGATGCGGCGGTACATCCCCAGCGCCGAGTGCATGGGCTTCCCCTCGCCATCGCGGAAGTTGCACCAGACGACGTAGTCGCGTCCGGGTTCGAAGTCGACCATCAGCTCACCGTCGCCGAGTGCGCCCGGCGGCGCGAAGAGCACGGCGCTCCCGCCGTCAATGAACTTCCGGAATCCCTCGCGCTTCTCGCGAAGCGCGACGAGCGAATCCATCGGGACGCCTGGCTTGAGCTTCATGAGGACCAGCTCGTGGACCACCCGCCCGAGGTTCTTGAGGCGCACGACGGTGCGCCCCGGGGCAACGGAGTCAGGCGACTGAAAGGCGTACTCGGTCGCGACGACCTCCAGGACTGCCTCGGACGGCGCCCGAGGCGTCGCCGAGGGCTTCTGCTCCGCGGAGCAGGCGGAGGTGGCGCAGGCCACTGCCAGCCAGACGGCCACGCGTGCCGCGCGTGCCACGCATCGGACGGTCATCCCCGGATCCGCTGCGCCTTGGGATCGTACAGCGGCGCGAGGGAGGCCACGGCCCGATACCGAGCCCCGGCAATCTCCACATCCCACGTCCCTGCATCAAGCCACGCCTGCGAAATCGGTTCGTCCGCCCGTTCGATCATCGCCAGCCCCACCGCCCCGCCTAACGTGTGCCCGTACGACGCCGCGCGCACGTACCCCATCGCCTCACCGTTCCGCCGCACCACCTCGGCATGGAACATCAGCGGCTCCGGATCCTGCACGAGGAGCTGCACGAGCTTCTTGCGGATCCCGGCCGCCTTCTTCGCCACGACGGCTTCCTTGCCGAGAAAGCCGCCTGGTTTGTTCAGGTCGACGGCGAAGCCGAGCCCCACTTCGAGCGGCGAGTCGGTGTTATCGATGTCGTGGCCGTAGTCGCGGTACCCCTTCTCCATGCGCAGCGACGCCAGCGCCTTGAGCCCGGCGTGGCGCAACCCGACGTCGCGTCCCGCCTGGACCAGGATGTCGTACACATGCACCGCCTGCTCGGTGGGAATGAACAGTTCGTACCCTAACTCGCCGAGGTAGGTGATGCGCACCAGCAGGACGCGCGCGAATCCGATATCGACCTCGCGCGCCGTGCGGAAGGGGAAGGCGTCGTTGGAGAGGTCCGCGGTGGTCACGCGCTGCAACAGCTCGCGCGACCGTGGCCCCTGGATGTTGACCTGCGCGTAGGCGCTCGTGACGTCGGTCGTGAAACAGTGCGCATCGGCCGGCGTGTGGCGGCGCAGCCACGTGTGAACGTGACGGTGCGCCGTGTCCGACGCGATGACCATGAACGCCTGCTCGTCCGCGGCGCCCGCGAAGCCCGGTTCGAGCTTGGTGACCGTGAGATCGGCCTCGAGCGTCCCCCCTTCGTTGAGCCACTGCGTGTACGTCGTGCGTCCCGCGGCACCATCCACGTCGTTGGCCGAGATCCAGTTGAGGACACGTCCGGCATCGCGCCCCTGCACGAGGAACTTGGCCATGAAGGACATGTCCATGAGGATCACGCCGCTGCGGCAGGCCTCGTGCTCGGCCTTCCAGTTGTCCCACGAGCGTGGGCGTCCGAAGGTGAGCGGCTCCTGCTCCGGCGTGCTTCCATCCGTGGTGTACCAGTCGGCCCCTTCCCACCCGCTCACGTCCCTGAACCACGCACCGCGCGATACGAGCCGGTCGTGGATCGCGCCGCGCTTGGCGCCGCGCGCCGTCGTCATGGCGCGATTGGGGTAGTGCGTCTGGTACACCAACCCTAACGACTCGACGGTGCGCGTGCGCCGGTACTCCGGGTTGGCCTGGTAGCGGTGCAACCGGTCGAGGTGATAGCCGGTCATGTCGCAATCGGGACGACCGGTGAGCATCCAGTGCGCCATCGCCTTCCCCACGCCGCCGCCGGTGAGGATCCCGATCGAGTTGAGCCCGGCCGCCACGAAGTAGTTGCGCAACTCCGCCGACTCGCCGAGGCACGGCTTGAGGTCGGGGGTGAACGACTCGGGGCCGCAGAAGAGCTTGCGGATCCCGGTCTGGAGCGAGATGGGGACGCGCTTCATCGCGGCTTCCAGGTACGGCCCCATCCGCTCCCAGTCGGGGGCGATCTCGCCGAAGGCGAAATCGGTGGGCATCCCTTCGACGCGCCACGGCGCGCACACCGGCTCGAAGAGCCCGATCATCAGGCCGCCCCCTTCCTCGCGGAAGTAGCCGTACGACGCGGGATCCTCGAGCACCGGCCACGACTTGTCGACGCCGGCGATCTCCTCGGTGAGGAGGTAGTAGTGCTCCGCCGCCTGCAACGGGACGTTCACCCCCCCCTGCGCCGCGAGTTCACGCCCCCACGCCCCGCCGCAGTTGATCACCATCTCGCAGGCGATGTCGCCGAACGCCGTGCGCACGCCGGTCACAGCGCCGTTCGCGGTCAGGAGCCCCGTCGCCGCCACGCCCTCGAGGATGGTGGCCCCTTGCATGCGCGCTCCGGCTGCCAGCGCCATCGTCACGTCGACAGGGTTCACGCGCCCGTCTTCCTTCACGTAGAAGCCGGCGAGGATGTCGTCGGTGCGCGCCAGCGGAAAGAGCGACTGCACCTCCGCCGCCGAGATCTCCTGCACGTCGACGCCGCAGTACCGGTTGAACGTCGAGACGCGGCGATACTCCTCGAGGCGCCCTTCGTCGATCGCACACTCGATGAAGCCCACGGGCTTGAAGCCGGTGGACAGTCCCGTCTCCGCCTCGAGGCGCGCGTAGAGGTCGCGCGTGTACTTCCGGAACTCGGTCGACGTCTCCGACGTGGAGCCAAAGGTGACCATGAGCCCCGCCGAGTGCCACGTGGTGCCCGCGGTGAGTTGATGGCGTTCGAGCAGCACGACATCGCGGCACCCCATGTGGGCGAGGTGGTACGCGACGGAACACCCGATCACCCCGCCGCCGATGACGACGACGCGGGCCTGGCTGGGGACAGCGGCGGAAGGAGGGACGGCGGTCGGCATCAGGCCTTCTGGGCAGCGGCCGACCGACGCAGCATCCATCCGTACAGTCCGACGATTGTCGCGATGAACCCCGCGGCTCCGAGCCACGGTGCCAAGACAAAGTCCTCGGCCACGAGCGCGATCGGCGCATCCTTGGCGAAAGCGACAATGAGCCCTGCGTTGAGGACACCCCACAGGCTCTCGCCGACGATCAGCCCGGACGCCACGAGCGTTCCGAGTCGCTCGGCGCGCTCCGGGTTGGGCATCTGCCTGGAGCGGCCGTCGTACCAGTGCGAGACGACGGCGCCGACGACGACGGCGAAGGTGGCCGACATGGGGAGGTAGATCCCGATCCCCACGGCGAGCGGCGGGATGCGAAGCTTCCCCATCGCGCCTAACGTGGCATCGATGATGATGAGGGCGACACCCACCAGGGCGCCGATCCCGATCATGTTCCACTCCAGCGACCCGCCGATGACGCCCTGCGCGAGGGCGGAGATGAGCGTTGCCTGCGGCGCAGGGAGGGGGTTGGGCGCCACGACGCCGACGTTTGCCGCGCCGGCGAAGCCGTACGCCTTGGCCAGCAGGTTGAGCACCGATGGAATCACCGCCGCGCCGGCGGCGACGCCGACGATGAGCGCCACCTGCTGCCGCATCGGCGAGGCGCCGACGAGCTGACCCGTCTTGAGGTCCTGCAGGTTGTCGTTGGAGATGGTGGCGCAGGCGAAGACGATCGCGGTGATGAAGAGCGCGAAGGCCACCAGCGTCGCACGGTTGGCTTCGGTCGGCGGGATGACCGCCACGAGCATCGACGCGCAGATGACGATCGACAGAATGCCGACGCCGGAGATGGGCGAGTTGGAGGCGCCGATGAGCCCCGCCATGTAGCCGCAGACGCCAGCGATCAGGAAGCCGACGAGGAAGACGAACGGAACCGCGATGATCGTGAGCGTGAGCGCGTTGGGAGCCAGGACGCTCGCGTTCGCGAAGCTCCAGGCCAGTGCGCCGGCGACGACGAGGCAGGCGATGGTGATCCCGACGATCCACGGCGGGCTGATGTCGCGGTCACGATCGTCGCCCGCGCCACTCCTGCGCGACGCGGTGAGCGTGCTGACGAGCCCCCCGACGACCGGCTTGGCCAGCTTGGCGAGGGTGAAGATGGCGGCCACCGCGATCGCGCCGGCGCCGATGAAGCGCACCTGTGTGCGCCAGATGGTCGAGGTGTGCTGCGCCAGCGTGACGCCATCGGCGATGGGATTCATCGAGGTGAGGATCGGGACGCCGACGACCCAGGCGATGATGAGCCCCGTCAGCATCGCCATCCCGACCGAGAGGCCGACGAGGTGGCCGGCGCCGAGGAGGGCGAGGGACCAGGCGATGTTGTAGCCGCTCGAGGCGGTTGCCCCCACGCGGAAGAAGCCCGCCAGCTCGGCGGCCGCGATGCGCGTGGCCCCAACGATTGCCAGCGACGCCGACGCGACGGAGCCGAGAATCACCGCGCGCAGCCCTTCGCGCGCTTCGCCGCTCTCGTCCTTGGACTCCCCACGCGTCCCCGACCCCACCTTGAGCACTTCGGCAGCCGCAACGCCCTCGGGATAGGGGAGGTCGGACGTGGTCACCAGCGCGCGTCGCAGCGGGATGGTGAAGAGGACGCCGAGCACGCCACCCGAGAGGCAGATGAGGAACGACTGCCAGAACGGGAAACCCGTCCACCACCCGACGATCACGAGCCCGGGGAGGACGAAGATGATCGCCGAGAGCGTCCCCGCCGCCGAGGCGACGGTCTGGACGATGTTGTTCTCGAGGATCGACGAGTCCTTCACCGCGCTGAGGATGGCCATGGAGATCACGGCCGCGGGGATGGACGAGGCGAAGGTGAGCCCGACCTTGAGGCCGAGGTACACGTTGGCCGCGGTGAAGACGAAGGTGAGGAGGGCGCCCAGGACCAGGGCGCGCGGGGTGAGTTCCTTGGGTGTCATGGGGCCCAATTCTACCGCGCCGGCGCCCGTTTCGCCCGGGGGAAGTCAGGGCGGCTGGGCGTACGGCCCCGTGCGCGGGACGTCCCGCGCGACACCCGCGCGACGCCCGCGCGACGCCCGCGCGCCGACGGCGCTACCCCTCCAGCACCTCGCGTTCGACCGTCGCGCGCAGGATGCTCATGAAGTCCTGGGCGTTGGTCACGACTCCGACCGCCTGGTGCGTCCCGCGGTCCTTCAGCTTGCTGACGAGGAACTCGCTGGCGTCCACGCAGATGGTCGGCAGCTCGACGATTCCGCGCTCGGCATCTTCATAGTAGGCGGGAAGCATGTTGCCGACGGCGATCGAGTGGAGCGCCGTGGCGATCATCACCGCCATCGTGGCGCGCGTCGTGTGTGCGCGCGTGGCGTCCTGCGCCGCGACCATGTCGGTGATGACGTCGGGGAGTGGGCCGTCGTCGCGCAACGAACCGGCGAGCACGAAGGGGATGTCCTCCACCACGCAGGCATGCATGATCCCGCTTGTCAGGATCCCGCTGCGCACGGCGGGGGCAATGCCGCCGGCGCGTCGGATCGCGTTGATGGCACGCATGTGCGCGGCGTGGCCGTTCTCGGTCGGCTCCCCCTCGCTCGTCATCCCCAACGTCGTCCCGACGATCGCTGCCTCGATGTCGTGCACGGCGACCGCGTTGCCGGCGAGGAGCGCCTGCACGAAACCGTTGCGAATGAACCAGACCAGGTTGTCGCGGGCCCGCGAGTGCACGAGCGCAGGGCCGGTCACCCAGAGCGTGTAGCCGCCGCGCCGCTTTTCCTCGACCAGCATGCGCGCGATGAGGCGATAGTCGATCGGCTTCTCGCGCGAGACCTGCGACGACATGAAGTGGAAGTCGCCCTGCGCGCCGTCGTCGATGCGGAAGCCGCGCGAGTGCACGAGCACTCCCTCGCTCCCATCCTCGGCGTGCCCGACCACCACCGCGTCGCCCTGCTTCACTCGGCGCCCTTCGCGCACCCACCATCCACCATCGGCATCGCGCACGAGGACACCGTCCATGCGCGGCTCGCGGGGCATGGTCCACCGCCCATCCGCTCCCTTCACGTAGGTGGGAAGGTTGGTCGTGGCGAAGAAGCCGTCGGGGAGGACGCCGTCGCGGTCGACGGTCACGGTGCGCACGGCCGGCGCGTCCTGCAGCTGCCGGCTGGTGAAGTCGGGGGCAACGTAGGTCGGAATGCTCATCGTGGAGACCTAGACGATCCGCTTGCCAACGGCGGAGAGGATGAGTTCGCGCGCCACCTCGGCGGTGCGGTTGCGTTCGTCGAGGACCGGGTTGACCTCGACGACGTCGATCCCCACCAGCTTGCCGGTGTCGGCGATCATCTCCATCGCCAGGTGCGCCTCGCGATAGGTGATCCCGCCCGGGACCGCGGTCCCGACGCCGGGTGCGTCGGACGGGTCGATCACGTCCATGTCGAACGAAACCCAGAGCCCGGCAGTCTCCTTCGTCGCGATGGCCAGCGCTTCTTCCATCACCTTGCGCACGCCATGCTCGTCGAGCGCGCGCATCGTGAACGTCGACAGGTTCCACTTGCGAATGTGCGCCTTTTCCGCGTCGTCGACGTCGCGAAGGCCGACCACGGCGAGGTCGCTTACGCGCACCGCCGGTGTGCGCCCGGCGAGGCCGGTCATCGCCTTGTCGCCGTGGCCGACGAGTGCGGCGAGCGGCATCCCGTGCACGTTGCCGGAGCGCGATGTTGCCGGCGTGTTGAGGTCGGCGTGCGCGTCGACCCAGACGACGCCCACGTGACCACCGGTCGCGGCGAAGAACGCCGACGCGCCGGCGATCGACCCCGCCGAGAGTGCGTGATCGCCCCCCAGCACGACGGGGAGTGCGCCCGCCGCCAGCGCGTCGCGCACGCGCGCTGCGACATCGGCACAGACATCGGTGATGGCGCCAAGGTAGCGCGCGCCACGCTGCGCCCCCTTCGCCGCATCTTCGCGGAAGGGGACGGGGACATTGCCCGCATCCTCCACCTGGTGCCCCATGGCTTCGAGGCGTTCGCGGAGTTCGGTGTAGCGGACGGCGGAGGGGCCCATGTCGACGCCGCGTCGCGAGGCGCCAAGGTCCATGGGGACGCCGATGAGACGAATGGAAGTCATGCGCCAAAGCCTAGCGACGGGATACCTAACGTCAACCGGCGCGCATGGTCATGCATGGCATGCACGGGACTTGCGCCCGATTCGCATAACTATCGGGAGCGACGGCGGGCACCAGCAGGCGCACCGCCGCGCTGCGCCTGCCGACGCAGGGTTCCGCCCGCCATGGAGGGGGTGGCGATCGACGCCCACGCGGCCGGGCGCCGGCGCCCCGCCGCGATTGCCTAACGCTTCAATCCGTCGCCGCGCGCGAAGAATCCGGGGAGCGAGACCGGCGTGGTCCCGGTGATGCGAATGCGCCCGGCGAGCGCCTCTGCTGCCGCGCGCTCGAGCCCATCACCCACTCCATAAGTGACGAGATAGCTCCCGACCGCCGGGACCTGGCGCAGCAGGTACGGATTCCCGAAGGCGACGAAGACGAGTCGAGGCTGCGCCGCGGCGGAGTCGGCCACCGCGACCCTCGCCATCCAGTCGGCGATGTGGGCGGGGATCGCCGGCCGCCCTTCGCCCTCGATGCGTCGCACGTACGCGGCGAGGACGACGCGCTCGGCGCCCGCCATCAGCGGGGCGAGTGCCTCGAGCTGCGGCGCGGCCGTGGCCGGCGAGATCTTCACGACCCGCACGGAGGGATCGGTGGCGCGCAGCGTGGCGGCGAAGGCACGCCCCGCGCGCAGCTCGGTTTCCGGCATGTACTGGATCACCACCGTGCGCCTTCCCGCAAGCGGGACGAGCGATCCGCGATCGCGCAGGAGCGTCACGGCCCGACGCGCGATGTCGAGCGCCGCGGCGCGATGCGCCGGTGCGCCGACAACGGCGCGCAGCGTGTCAAACGAGACGAAGCGGTGCTCCGCGAGGCCGGCGCGCGCCTTGAGCTGGAGGATGCGACGGACCGACGCATCGATGCGCGCCGGCGAGAGCTCGCCGCGCATGACCGCCGCCACGATGGCGTCGATGGCCCGGGTCGGGTCGCTCGGCTTGAGGAGGATGTCGGCGCCGGCCTTCACGGCGAGCACGCTGCTCTCGGCCACGCCGTACCCCTTCCCCACGCCGTCCATCGTGAGGGCGTCGGTGATGGCGACACCCTGGAAGCCTAACGTGTCGCGCAGCAGCCCCGTCATGATGCGCGGCGCGAGCGTGGCAGGAGTGGTCGAATCGCCTTCCAGTGCCGGGAGCGCGATGTGCGCCGACATCACCAACCCGGCCCCCGCGTCGACGGCCGCGCGAAACGGCACCAGTTCCACGCGCTGGAAGCGCGCCCAGTCCGCGCTGACCACGGGGAGCCCGGCGTGCGAATCGACGTCCGTGTCGCCATGCCCGGGGAAGTGCTTGGCCGTGGCGAGCGTCCCCGCCTCCTGCGACCCCTTCACGAACAGGGCGGACAATCGCGCCACGCGCGCCGCGTCCTCCCCAAACGACCGCGTGTTGATGACCGGGTTGGACGGGTTGTTGTTGACGTCCACCGTGGGGGCGAAGTTGATGTGCAACCCCACCGCGCGCGCCTCGCGCCCGATGATGCGCCCGACGTCGTAGGCGTCCTCGTCGCGCCCGGTCGCGGCGATCGCCATGGCGGTCGGGAAGACGGTCGCCCCCCCGGTCTCCATGAGGTAGTGCGGGAAGACCGCTCCCTCCAGCCTGCCCAACGCCGGCTCCAGGTCAGACGAGGCAAGGAGGGGGACCTTGGCCAGCTTCTGGAACGCCTCCAGCTTGGCCGCAACTTCGACGGGGGTGCCGAGCGACATGCTCACGCCCCCGATTCCGTCGTTCACGATCCAGCGACGCACCTCGGCGAAGGTCGAATCCTCGGCGTTGGTGTAGTCACCCAGTTGCCACACCATGACCATCTGCCCCACGCGCTCGCGCAGCGTGAGCGAGGCCAGCGTTCGGTCGATCCATGCTCGCTTCGCGGCGTCGATCGGCGCGGTCGGGGCCAGCGGTGACGGCGCGGCGGGGCTAGGAGAGACGGGGGACGAATGGGGTGGTGTGCACGCGCCGCCGAGCAGGGCGGCCACGGTCAGGAGGGCAACTCGACGCATGACGGACGGGTGCGGACGGTCGGCGGGCGGGGCTCCGGTCGGGGCGCACGACGTGGCGGTACGTCGCACGGAGATTCCGGCAACGTACGCGCGGGGGAATGCGAGAGGGAGTGAGCCGAGCGGCAGCGCGCGAGATCAGGGGGCGCGCGTCGTGAGGGTCCTGTCCGGGACGGTCGCGGTCGGCGCCGCGAGCGCTGACGACGACCGACGACCGGCCCGAGCGATCAGCGGCGGGGCTTCCGGCGCGGAGGGGGGGCCTTGGCCGTGTCGCGGACGTCACCGCGCACCGCCTCGAGCGAGGCACTGAGTTCGTTGAGCATCGCGAGGGTCGCCCGCAAGCGAGCTTTGGGGACGCGCGACAGCACCTGCTGGACCCCGCGCTCGACGCTGCCGCGCGAAGTGGCCACGAGGTGCTCCCCCTTCGCCGTGAGCGAGACCATCACGACGCGCGCATCGCTCGCCCCGCGCGACCGCCGCAGCAATCCCCGCCGCTCGAGCCGACCCAGCGTGGTGGAAAGCGTGCCCGGATGCACGTGCAGGAGCCGGCTCAGTTGTCCAGCTGCAATGGGTCCGGTGAACGAAGAGATGCGCAGCACCATCCGCTGCTGCGCCGTCACGCCAATCGTCCGTGCCATCTGCGACGACGTGACTTCGAGCTCGTGGTTGA
Source organism: Gemmatimonadaceae bacterium (assembly GCA_046327755.1). Taxonomy (GTDB): domain Bacteria; phylum Gemmatimonadota; class Gemmatimonadetes; order Gemmatimonadales; family Gemmatimonadaceae; genus SCN-70-22. The sequence continues at coordinate 78,155 of JAXLXW010000014.1, read as the reverse complement.
GCTGCCACAGGGCCCGAAGGAACTCCAGGACCGCTGGAAGCGCGGGAACGTCGGCCGTCTGATCCGTGGGCGCCATGGAGAGGAGCGGCGAGGAGGGGGGAGGAGGTGCAACGACGTCGGCGAAATCTCGCGGCGACCGCCGGAGCGCGCGAGCCCCGGCAAATCGACGGCATGGAGTCGCCGGATGCAATAGCGGCGCGCCGAAAATTGCACCCTTCGTGTGCGAATGCTGTCACGCGTTTGCTGGTTCCTGACTCGCGAATTCTGGCCCGTGCCGGGACACGGGCGGGACCCTCTTGCCGCTGCCGGAACCCGGTCTCAGGTTAGGCCACCCGCCGCCCCGCGGCTTCCCACACCAGCGGCCCGCAGCGCCGCCCGACCTCTCCTCGACCGCGTCGATGTCGCTCTTAGGCGTCCTGCGCTCATTCGCTCCCGTCGTCGCCGAGTCCGACTCCCCACGCCTGTACCAGACGCTTGGTCCCGTGGCGGCCCTGGTCTGCGTGGTGACATACGCCCTGACGATGGTGCTCCTGCACATCGTCCTTGGGCAAACATTTGTACCTGCCGGGGCGAGCAATGTCCTCGCCATCGCCGGATCGCTCGTGTCGCTCGCGGTCATGCGGCAGGGGCGCGCGCTGCTGGGGACGCGGCTACTCCTCCTCACGGTCGTGACCGACACCGTCGCCGACATGTTCCTCGGTCCGACGGCCTTCGATCCGGTGATGGTCTTCATCCCCAACGTCCTGGTGGGGGCGTGCCTCCTGCTCGGGGCGCGCGACGCGATGGTGGCGTGCCTGGTCTACATGGTTGCGATCCCGCTCTCCGTGCCGTGGCGAGAGATGGCGGCGGCGGGCTACCCGAGCGGCGCGCTGGGCGGGGTGGTGATGACCGAGCTCGCCTGCGCCGGCGCCCTGATGCTGGTCATCGTCTCCCGGCACACCATCCTCGAGTTGGCGCATCGAGCCGAGGGTCTCGCCGAGCGGCTGGGGGTCATGATCGACCGCGCACCGGACGGCATCGTCGTCATCGACGAGACGGGGATCGTGCTCCACGCCAACCAGGCGGCAGCCCGAACGCTCGCCCCGCATGTGGTAACGGAGGGGGAGCCGCTGGCGCCGCTGCTGCTCCGCAGCGACGGTCGCACGGCCGATGTCTCGTACCTGCGCGGGGCGTGTGAGCAGCTGCTGCGCGCCTATGTGCGCGAGAGCGGTCGCGACCTGGCGATCACGGGGGCGTACCTGGACCTGGGCGGCGAGACGCGGTCGATCGAGCTCATGATTCGCGACGTCTCGCCGCGTCGACGCGAGGGGCGCGAGGGGCGCGAGGGGCGCGACTCGTCGGCGTCGAACGGACACATGGAACCGCGCGCGACGACGGAGGGTCCCCACGACGGCGCGCCGTCGGGGGCGGTCATGTCCCGCGCGGCGACACCCCGCCAGCGGCGCGCGCTCGTGGTCGACGACGAGGCGCCCGTGCGCGAGATCCTCAGCCGGCAGCTGCAACGACTGGGGTGGTCGGCGACGCCATGCGCGAGCGGGCACGAAGCGCTGCGCGTCCTCGAGCAGGGGGGCGACGCGATCGACCTCGTGCTGAGCGATGTGCGCATGCCGGCGATGGACGGCGGCGAACTCGCGCGCCGGGTGCGCGCGCTCCGCCCGTCCATCCCCATCGTCCTGATGTCAGGCGACACGGCAGGACTCACGCGCGACCTGGTCTTGCCGGGACGTCCGTGGATCGCGCTCCCCAAGCCCTTCGACACCGACCAGCTGGCGCGGGCGCTCGACCTCGCGAACGGCGCGGCGCGCTAATTCTGCGCGCACCGCGCGCGATTGCTGGTTACGCAGAGGCGCGCTGGACTATCCTTGGGGAGGCTGTCGCTCACCTCCTCGACGCGTCCATTCCGTGTTCATCTCCGACTTCGCGATCAAGCGGCCGATCATCACCGTCGTCTCGATGATCGCCCTCGTCGTCTTTGGCCTGGCGTCGCTCGCGCGCCTGGGGACGGACGAGTTTCCCGAAATCGCCCCGCCGGTCGTCTTCGTCGCCGTTGCGTACCCCGGGGCAGCGCCCGACGTGGTGGAGCGCGAGGTGGTCACCCGCATCGAGGACAAGCTCTCGGCGATTAGTGGAGTCGACAAGCTCAACTCGTCGTCGACCGACGGCTTCGGGCAGGTCGTGATCCAGTTCGTCTTCTCGAAGAACGTCGACCAGGCGATGCAGGACGTGCGCGATGCGATGACGGCAGTGCGCCCGCAACTCCCCGCCGACATCCTCGAGCCTGTGTACGCGCGCTTCGATCCCACGCAGATCCCGATCGTCTCGCTCGCCGTCACGTCGCGCACCATCCCCACGCCGCAGCTCACGCAGATCGCCGACCAGGACATCGGCGGAGAGTTGCGCGCGATCCCCGGGGTGGCGCAGGTGAACCTCGTCGGCGGAGACAGCGCGCAGCTCAACATCAACGTGCGCCCTCACGACCTGTCGGCGGCGGGGGTGGGGATCGACCAGGTGGTGAGTGCGGTTCGCGCGCAGAACCTCGCCGCCCCGGTGGGGCGCGTGAACGCCGCCCTCGAAAACCGGGTCATCCGCCTCGAGGGGCGACTGGGGGGCCCGGCCGACTTCGCCGACATCGTCGTCGCGCAGCGGACGGGGCAACTCGTCAGGCTCGGCCAGGTCGCGACCGTGGAGGCCGGGGCCGCCGAGCCGACGTCGGCTGCGCTCTTCAACGGCGTCCCCGCGATCGGGCTCGACATCATCAAGTCGCGCGAGACCAGCACCACCGGCGTGGGCGACGCGGTGCGGGCGCGCGTGGCCGAGCTACAGTCGTCGCTGCCACCCGGGGTGGCGATCGAGTTCGTCCGCGATGGCGGGGCGCGCGTGCGCCGGTCGGTGAAGAACGTGAAGGAGACGCTGTTCGAGGGGGCGGTGCTGACGGTCCTCGTCGTCTTCCTCTTCCTCAACTCGTGGCGCTCGACGGTGATCACGGGGATGGCGCTCCCCGTCTCGGTGCTCACCGCCTTTGCCCCGCTCCTCCTCTTCGGCTTCACGCTCAACGTGATGTCGCTGATGGGGCTCTCGCTCGCCATCGGCATCCTCATCGACGATGCCATCGTGGTGCGCGAGAACATCGTGCGACACGTGGAGATGGGGAAAGACCACATGCGGGCATCACGCGAGGGGACGGACGAGATCGGGCTGGCCGTGGCGGCGACCACCTTTTCGATCGTCGCCGTCTTTGTCCCGGTGGGGTTCATGCCGGGGATCGCGGGGCAGCTGTTCAAGCCGTTCGCGCTGACGATCGCCAGCGCGGTGCTGGTCTCGCTCTTCGTGTCGTTCTCGCTCGACCCGATGCTCTCGGCGTACTGGGCCGACCCGCAGCTGGAGGCGCACGAGCGGCGCAACCCCATCGCGCGCCTCCTCGACCGCTTCAACCTCTGGTTCGACCGACAGGCGCAACGCTACGAGCGCGTGATCGCCTGGGCGCTCGACCACCGATGGTGGATGATCGGGATTGCCGGGAGCTCGCTGGTGGCGGCGCTGTGGCTGCAGGTGGCGTTTGGCGGCTTCGGCTTCCAGCCGGTGATGGACAACGGCGAGCTCAACGTGGGGATCGAGACGCCGCCCGGATCGTCGCTGGACTACACGACGCTCAAGGCGGAGGAAGTGGCGCGGATGATCCGTGCCCACAAGGACGTGGTGGCCTATACGTACGTGACCGTCGGCTCGTCCAACGGGTCGGGGGCGCTGGACGAGGCCACAGTCTACGTGCGCATGATCCCCAAGAAGGACCGCAGCGTCTCCCAGCTGCAATTCGGGCAGATGATCCGGCGGGAGCTGTCGCACCTGGCCGGCATGGTGGCCTACACGTACGATGCCGGGAGCCTGGCCGGCAACCAGAAGCAGATGCAGCTCCAGGTGCAGGGGCCCGACGCGCGCGTCCTCTCGCGCCTGGCCGAGCAGGTGGCGGACTCCGTGCGCGTCGCCCCGGGGGCCGTCGACGTTGGACTCTCCACCAAGGGTCAGACGCCGGAGCTGGGGATTCGCGTGAACCGTGCCCTCGCCTCGTCGCTCGGCGTCAGCGTGGGGCAACTCGCACAGTCGCTGCGCTTTGCCTTCGCCGGTGTCGAAGCCGGGACGTGGGTCGATCCCTCCGGCATTTCGCGCTACGTGCGCGTGCGACTCTCTCCCGAGCTGCGCTCGCGCGCCGCCGACGTGGCGCAGCTCCCCATCCTCCTGCAGGGCGCGCGCCCTGCGATGGGGGAGGCCATGCCCTTCATCCCGCTCTCGCAGGTCGCGACCGTCACGACGGGGATGGGGCCGGCCCGCATCGACCACTACCAGCGGCGGCGCGTCATCACCGTCGGGGCCAACGTCGTCGGCGCCTCAATGGGGAACGTCGCGGCGGACGTCATGCGCCGTGTGCGCGCGATCCCCTTCCCGCCCGGGTACCGCATCAGCGAGGCGGGACAGGTGGAGAGCCAGAACCAGATGTTCAGCGCGATCATCACCGCACTCGGCGTGGCGATCCTGCTGATGTACCTCATCCTCGTCGTGCAGTTCGGCTCGTTCCTCGATCCGCTGGTCATCCTCCTCTCGCTCCCGCTGTCGCTGATCGGCGTGGTGCTGGCGCTCCTGGCCACGCGTGACACGCTCAACGTCATGAGCCTAATCGGGGTGATGATGCTGATGGGGCTCGTGGCGAAGAACGCGATCCTCCTCATCGACTTTGCCAAGTGGGCCCACCGCGACGGCGGGATGAGCGTGCGCGACGCGCTGATCAAGGCAGGGCGCATCCGCCTGCGCCCCATCATGATGACGACGCTGGCGCTGATCGCGGGGATGATACCGGTGGCGTTAGGCATCGGCGAGGGGGCGGAGTTCCGCGCCCCGCTCGGGCGGGCCGTCATCGGCGGCGTGATCGCCTCGACGGTGCTGACGCTCGTGGTGATCCCGACCGTCTACGAGATCGTCGAGCACTGGCGAGAGTCGCTGCGCCAGCGCTTCCGGCGCGGCTCGCACGCCGCGGCACATCATCCGATCGCCACGCCGGCCGAGTCGCCCGCCACGGGTGATTGAGGCGAGCGTGCCCCGCGCGGCAACAGCGCGCGGGGCGGCGCCTCATGGAAAGAGCGGCGGTGCCTTGCGGCGCTTCGTCGCCTGCTCGAAGGCGTAGGCAATCTCGATCAGCCGCGGCTCCGCACATGCCATGGCCGTGAACGTGACACCGAACGGCGCCGGGCGCGGCTCGAAGCCGGCCGGGAACGGACCGCCGCCGAACGGCCCCGTCGTCGTCACCGGGAGCAGCGCAAAGGGGACGGTGATCGACGGATAGCCGGGGCGCGCCGCGATCGACGCGCTGCTCACGCCGGGAAAGAGAAGCGCATCGAGCCCGTTCGCCTTCATTGCCGCGTCGATCCCGTCCGTCCCGGCCAGCTGCAAGTCCTTGCGACGGTCGGCGTCGTAGCGCGCACGGTCACCCTGCACGTCCATCTCGTCGGAGATGTCGAGGAGCGCCTGCGCGTACTTGATGGCGCCGGCGCGCTGGTGGGCGATGTTCCACTGCCGCAACTCGGTGAGCGTCTTCACCGGCGCCCTGTCGCCGAGGGAGGAGAGCCAGGCGTTGAAGTCGCGCTTCATCCCGTACTTGAAGACGACGGAGCAGTCGGCGTCGCGTCCCTTGGCGTTGTCGAGCCCCCCGCAGGTGTTCCAATTGAGGAAATTGCGGCTGGCGACAGTATCGGTGACCGACGGGATGTCGGCGGGGTCGACGATCGTCGCCCCTTGCGCCTTGAGGACCTCGATCGCCTCCGCCATCGCCGTGCGCTGCGCCTCCGGGATCCCGCCGCGCGGGTTGGCGCTCCCGGGAAGTGTCAGGCGGTCGTAGAAGTAGGCGCGCGGAATCCCGATGCGGGCGCCGGCCAGCCCCTTCGCATTGAGGAAGCGCGTGTAGTCGCGACCGGCGGGCGGCGGGCACGTCCTGGTCGCCGCGTCGTTAGGGTCCGGCGCCGCCCCTTCCATCGCGCCAAGGAGGATCGCTGCGTCAGTCACCGTGCGCGCCATCGGGCCGGGGGTGTCCTGGTCCGCGGTGATCGGGATGACGCCCCAGCGCGAGATGCGCCCCAGCGTCGGCTTGATCCCGACGAGGAAGTTCTGCTGCGACGGCGAGAGGATCGAGCCGGACGTTTCCGTCCCCACGTTCGCCGCCCAGAACGAGACGTTCGTCCCCACGCCCGACGAGGAGCCGCCGGTGCTGAGCACCGGGCGCCCGTCGAAGTTCGCGTCGCGCGGGTCGCGCCGAGGGTCCCACGGATTCATCCCGTAGCCATTGAGCCCGTTGTAGTTCCCCGGCATCCCGCTGGCGACCCAGTTGGCCAGCTCCGTCAGCTGCGTCTTGGCGAGGATGATGGCGCCGGCGTCGCGCAGCTGCTTGGTGAGCGTGGCATCGTACGGCGGTGTCAGCGCCGCAAAGGCAAGCGCACCACCGGTCGTGGGAAGGTCGACGGTGTTGATGTTGTCCTTGAGCGCGATCGGAATGCCGTGCAGCGCCCCCGTCGCCTTCCCCTGCGCGCGCTCGCGATCCTTCGCGTCCGCCTCGGCGAGTGCGTTGGGGTTCACCGTGATGATCGCGTTGAGCTTGTCCTCATACAGCGCGATGCGGGTGAGGTACTGCTGCACGAGCTGGCGCGACGTCACCCGACCCGACGCGAGCGCCGCCTGCATCTCGGGGATCGTCGCCTCGACGACGGAGAAGGGTGGCGGCGCGCTTCCCTTGCGCCCCCCCTGCGCGTGAAGGGGAGCAGCGACGAGCGCGACGAGCGCGACGAGCGCGACGAGCGCGACGAGCGACGCAATCGCGGCGGCGCGGAGCAGGATCGAAGGGCGACGCATGACGAGTCGGGGTCGGCGGAGAGCATCCGGGCAACCACCCACGGCGGGTGGCGCGGGACGACGATAGCGTGCGTCGGTGGGAGGAACAACCACCGATCGTCGCCCGCGCGCGAGCGGAATGGTTGACCCACGCGCCCTCGGCGCTTTCTTCCATCGGTACGCAGCGCTCACCCCAGGGTCCCGCATGTCGACGCCATCGCCCGCCAACGCCACCACGCCAGCCGATCGATTCGAGCTCCCGCTCGCCATCGCGCCGGACGACATCGACGAGCTGGGGCACGTGAACAACGTCGTCTACCTGCGGTGGGCGCAGGACGTGGCGACCGCACACTGGCGCGCCGCCGCGACGGCGGAACAGCAGGACGGGATCGCCTGGGTCGCGCTGCGCCACGAGATCGACTACAAGCACCCCGCGCTCCCCGGCGACGCGATCGTCGCGTCCACGTGGGTGGGGCAGGCGGAGGCGATTCGCTTCGAACGTTTCGTGGAGATCCTGCGTGCGAGCGATCGCAAGGTGCTGGCGCGCACGCGCACGCTCTGGTGTCCCATCTCGCGAACCACGGGTAAGGTCACGCGCGTGGGTGACGACGTGCGGCGCGTCTTCTCGCGGGAGTGAGCGCCGCGGGACAAGATTGAGGGGACTCGAGCCCTGCGATCCCCGGCCATGCCGTCACGCGTTCGCGACCTCCCCGCACTCCTCGCCGCCCTCACTGCCATCGTCGGCGACCGCCTCACGCGCGCCGAGTCGGAGTTGCTGCAGCACGGCCGCGGCGAGACACACCTTCCCGCGTACCCGCCGGACGTGGTCGTCTATCCCGAAAGCACGGACGAGGTGAGCGCGGTCGTGCGGACATGCGCCGCGCACGACGCTCCCGTCATCGCGTACGGCGCGGGAAGCTCACTCGAGGGACACATCGCCGCCGTGCAGGGAGGCGTCTGCGTCGACCTCTCGCGCATGAACCAGATCCTCCGCACGAGCGTCGACGACATGGACGTCACGGTCGAAGCCGGCGTGACGCGCATGCAGCTGACGAAGGCGCTCGGCGGGACGGGGACGACCTTCTTCGTCGATCCCGGCGCCGACGCGACGCTGGGCGGGATGGTCGCCACGGGCGCCTCGGGGACGACGTCGGTGCGCTACGGGACAATGCGCGAGAACGTTCTGGCGCTCACCGTCGTCCTGGCCGACGGCTCGGTGATCCGCACCGGCTCGCGCGCGCGCAAGTCGTCGGCGGGGTACGACCTCACGCGCCTCTTCATCGGAAGCGAGGGGACGTTAGGCATCGTCACCGAGGTCACGCTGCGCCTGCACCCGGTCCCCGACGCCATCGCCGCCGCGGCGTGCACCTTCTCCTCCATTGACGACGCGGTCCATGCGGTCGTGGCCCTGCTGCAGTGCGGCGTTCCGCTCGCCCGCATCGAACTGCTCGACGGGATGACGGTGCGCGCGGTGAACCTGCTGAGCGGGCTTGGCTACCCGGAGGTCCCGATGCTCTTCCTGGAGCTGCACGCCAACTCGGCGCCGGCGCTCGCCGAGCAGCTGGAGACGGTACGCGACCTCCTCGAGGCTCACCAGGGGCGCGTGCACGACTCGGCCACGACGGAAGATGCGCGCGCACGGCTATGGGAGGCGCGGCACAAGGTGTACTTCGCGGGCTTGGCGATGAAGCCGGGGTGCCGCTCGTGGACGACCGACGTCTGCGTCCCCGTCTCGCAGCTGGCGCGCGTGATCGCCGAGACGCGCGCCGACCTCGAGGCGGAGGCGATCCTCGCCCCGCTCGTGGGTCACGTGGGGGATGGCAACTTCCACCTGCTGATGTTCGTCGACCCCAACGATCCGCAGTCACTCGAGCGGGCGCGCGCCGCCAACGACCGGCTCGTGGCACGCGCCATCGCCTGCGGCGGGACCTGCACCGGCGAGCACGGCGTGGGGATCGGAAAGATGCCGTCGCTCGCCAAGGAGCACGGCGACCTGCTCCCGGTGATGCGCGCCATCAAGCAGGCGCTCGACCCGCGCAACCTGATGAACCCGGGAAAGGTCGTCGACGCTACTTCTTGAGGCGCGTGAGCTTCATCGGCGGGAGGTCGATCCCCGTGACGCTCCCCTTGGCGTCGGTGAGGAAGGTGAACTCCATCCCCGTCTCGATCGCGATCGCCTTCTTCGCATCGAGCAGTCGCACCTCGGTGCGCGGCACGTACTTCGGCTCGGCGATGTAGAGCTTCGCGCCCTCGCGGGTGAGCGAGACACGGATCTGCTCCGGCTTGTCGGTCGCATACGTCCCGGTGAGGGCGTCGAGTGTGGCCGAGTCGGCGGCGATCGGGGCGATCTCGCGCGGACCGTAGTCGGTCCACTTGTACTCCGCCGCGATGGCGAAGAGGATCTCCTGGGCCAACGCCGATCCATTGTCGCTGTTGGTCATCACCGCCGCACCACGCCCTAACTCCGGGAAATAGGTGACCTGGGCGCGATAGCCCTCGTTGGCGCCACCGTGGCCAAAGTTGAAGCCTGCTCCCTTCCCGCCAACGGCGGGGCCCAGGCCGAAGGCGTCCTTGTGCGGCGTGAGCATCTCGGTCGCCATCTTCTGCGAGAGGACCTTCGTCGACTTGCCGGCGCGCGCCGCGGCGATCTCCAACGCCCACTTGAGGAGATCGGTCGGGGTCGTCCAAAGACCGGCAGCGGCCATCTCCGGATAGGTGTGCCAGCGCCCCTCGACCATCTTCCCGTCCGGGCGGTAGCCCGCCGCGGCCTGTGCAGTACGCGGCGCTGCGAGCGGCTGGTCGTAGCCGCTGTTCGTCATCCCGATGGGATCGAGGACCAGGCGCTTGAGCAGCGCCGGGAAGGACTCGCCCGTCACATCCGTCATCGCCAGCTGCTCGATCGTGATCCCGCCGCCGGAGTATCGCGTGATGGCGCCGGGGAATGTGTCGACGCGCACCGCCGCGGTGTTGGCCGGCTTGGCGCCGTCGAGCAGCTGCGGCACCGTCGGCACCGAGTCGGTCGATGCGTACCCCGGGAAGCCGTGCACCGTGAGCCCCGCGTTGTGCGACACGATGCGGCGCAGCGTGACCTTCTCCTTCTCGGTGAACTTGTTGTCGGGAAGCTTCCAGCTCTTGAGGTAGTCGTTCACCGGCGTGTCCAGCGCGAGCTTCCCTTCCTCCACCAGCCGCAACATCCCCGTCGCCGCCACCGGCTTGCTGATCGACGCCGCCTGGAAGATCGTTGTCGCGGTCACCGAGTCGTTCGTCCCCGACTCCTTGAGGCCAAAGCCGCGCGCCCAGACGATGCGCCCGCTGTCGACGACGGCGATGGAGACGCCGGGCACCTTGTGATGCGCCATGCGCTCCGCGAGCGAGAAGGTGACGGGGGCGTCGCCCTTGATCGCGATCCCGGAGCGCAGCCCCGCGGTCACCCGGGCGATCGCCGCATCCGCGTTAGGCTCCGGCGGCGCCTTGGTGGCAGGTGACGAACAGGCCGCAGCAACCAGCAGGACGAGGGCGCATGGCGAGGACGAGCGCATCGGAAATCTCGTGGGAGGAGGGAACGGTCGCCCCCACGTTGCACCAACGACCACAGTCGTTGGAAGGGGCGATCGCCTCCGGATCGTCCCTTGTGCCGCGTGAGTGCTAGATCGCCACCATGCGCTGCGCCCCCGTCCACTGCTCACCGGGTGCGAGGACGACCGGACGCCCCACCACCGCCGCCTCCACGCAGAGCATGCCCCCCTCGTCGCCCGCCTCGAAGTCGCGCTTGGACGCCGTGATCGCCGCGCCAGGGTTCCAGACGACGGCATCGGGGAAGCCGCGCTTCTCGATGCGCAGCGCGCGCGCCGCCTCACGCAGGGCGAGCACGTCCGGCGCATCGTAGTAGAGCCGGTCGAGCGCACCGGTGATGGAGAGCAGGCTCGCCTCCTCGTGCACCAGCGCCCCACCCTGCAGCGCGTCGCGATAGGTGAGCCCCGACAGCCCTTCCACCGTCGTCGCGCACGCCTCGTGAACCGCGAAGTAAGGGTGCAAGGCCGCCGTGAACGTCAGCGGCGACCGCCCGGTGTTGGTCGCGACGAGTTGCACGACGAGCGCGTTGCCCGCCACCTGCACCGTCGCGTCGAGCGCGAAGGGATGCGGCCACGACGCCACTTCTTCCGCCGGCCGTTGGGCGGCGACGTCGACGTGCGTGAGGCGCAGCGTCACCTCGCCCGCCTCACGCCGCGACGCATCGCGAAGCGTCCAGCGCACGTTGCGCGCAAAGCCGTGCTGCGGGAGCGCGCCGAACGGGCCGAACTGCGGAAAGCAGATCGGGATCCCGCCGCGCGCCGAGCGACCGAGGCCGAACTCGGCGTTGCGGCTCAGGAAGAGGCGATCGTCGCCGCCGCCCGCCGGGATCCACGACACCACCTGCGCCCCATCGAGCAGGACGCGGGCACGCGCACCGTCGGCGGCACGGAGGTCGAGCACTGGAACGGACGACGGGATCAACGGCGCGCCTCCCGCGATGCCGACGATGCCGGCGTCACAGCGACCCGCGCCGAACGCCCAGCGTCACGATGCGCTGTACCAGGTCCGGATAGGCATAGCCCGCCTCGAGCGCCGACGAGGCAAACTCCTCGCTCTCGGCGATCTCGGGGTTGGGATTGGCCTCGATGAAGAACGGCGTCCCGTCCTCGCGCAGGCGGAAGTCGAGGCGCGCGTAGCCGTCGAGCGAGAGGAGCTTGTAGATGCGGCGCGCCGTGGAGACGAGGCGATTGTACACCGCATCCGTCAGCTGCGCCGGCCCCTGGTTGATCCCACGCTTCTCCTGCGCGTTGGGGTCGTGCTTGTAGTGCGACGTGGCGATGCGCCGTGTCCCCGGCGCGACGTTCTCGAACGTCAGCTCCCACGGGGGAAAGACCTCGAGGCGGTGGTTGCCCACGATCCCCATGTAGATCTCCCGGCCGTCGATGTACTCCTCGACGATCGCGTCGCTCTCCGTGGTACGATGGATGAACTCGACGCGCGCCTTGAGGTCCTCGTCGTTCTCCACCACCGAGGCCTGTGCGATCCCCACCGACCCCTCCTCGGTGAGCGACTTCACGATGAGCGGGAACTTGAGGTGGCGCGACCGGCGCGCCGTGCGCCCGCGGCGCACCACGTCGAAGTGCGGAACCGGGATGCGGTGATAGGCCAGGATCTTCTTGCTCAGCGCCTTGTCGCGCGCCAGCACGAGCCCGCGCGGGTTGCACCCGGTGTACGGGACGCGGAGCAGCTCGAGGTAGCTCACCACGTGATGATCGAACTCGCGCAGCCCGAAGAAGTCCTCCAGCAGGTTGAAGACGACGTGCGGCTTCCACTCCTCCACGGCCTGGCGAATGGGGAGGAGTTCGTCACGCACTCCCAGCACGCGCACGTCGTGCCCGTGCTTGCGGAGCGTGCTCGTGACGTCGTACTCGGTCTTGATCTCGTAGCGCTCGCGCTCACTGAGCCCGGCGTCCGATTCCGGCGGAATCAGCGTGGGCTGGACGAGGACGAGGATTCGCAGCTTGCGACGTGTCGTTCGGCTCATGGCGCCCTCACATCGCGATCGAGACGCGCCGCGAATACAGGAAGTGCACCGTACGCACCGCCAGCATTCCGGCGAAGTCGAGCAGGACCTGCCGCTGCCCCCCGGCGACCCGCAGCTTGAGCTCGCGACAGCGCCCGATCATGTCGCGCAGCAACTGGTCGAGGGTGAACTCGTATTCCCCGGTCCACCGGGCCACGGTGCGCCGGATCTCGGCGCGATGCCGCTGGATGAAGCGTGAGGCAAGCTCGCGCCGGGCATGCTTCGGTTCGTTGGAGAAGACCTTGAGCAACTCGCGATCGTAGGTGGTGGGATAGCTCACCGTGTACTGCGCGCGCTTTCCCTCGTAGTACTCGCGCAGCGTCATCGTCAGGCTGGAGAGCGGTTCGACGACCTCGCGCGAGCGACGGCGCGGCCGCCCGCCACGCAGCTCCTCCATCAACTCGTCGACGTAGTGCAGCTTCTGCAGCGCCCCCCACCCCTGGTAGCGGCGCTGCCACGCCGAGCGCGGCCCCATCCAGACGGCGAACGTCTCGGCAAAGTCCTCGTCCGGGTGCGACTGCGCGTAGTAGAGGCGCAGGTGCTGCACGTACTTGCGGCTGGCGGGATTGGGGCGGTACGACTCGGGGTAGGGCGTCGTCGACGGCCCGAACAGCTCGCGCCACCGCTTGCGCCGATGCAGGTCGAACGCGTGCTGCAGCGCGTGCCCCGTCTCGTGGCGCAGGATGCGCATGCACTCGGTGCGCGTCCCCCCTTCCACCTCCAGCATCATCGTGCGCTCGAGGCGCATCAGTCGCGGGTGTGCCAGGTAGAACGGGATCCCGATCCCCGGCACTCCCTCCGGCGAGAACCACTCGCTCGACAGCCAGCAGTGCGGGCGCAACGAGAGGCCGCGCTCGTCCAGCTCCTGGTACAGCGCGTCGATGCACTCCTCGATCCACGTCCCCTCGAGGCGCACCCCCAGGTCACGGATGCGGAGGTCGAGGAACTCGTCGCGCGTCAGCGATGCCCACGGATCCTGCCCGTTGCGGCGGGCGGGGAGGTTGCGGCTGCTGCGCGCGGGGCGCGTGGAGCGCCTCGAGTGCGGACGTTTGCGAGCGACGGGCGGCACGGCGCGGTTCTCGGTCGGGGCGATCGTAGGTGACGGGACGAACGCTGGGGGATCGCGCGCGGCGGCGCAACAGCAGGGAACTTCCCCCTTTCGTCGCTCTGCCGCGAAGGGGAGATTGCCACCCCGCCTCCATCGCTCGCGCTTCGCCCTTCGACCGTGCCCACTTCCCCTCCCGCGCGCGCCATGTCTCGCCCCGGCGCGCGCTCGCTCGTCCAACGCCTCACCCGGTGGCTCGTCTTCGGCGTGGTCGCGATCTGCGCCCTCGCCGGCGGGTACGCCGCCTTCGCCTACGCGCGCTACAACGGCGTGCAGCCGGCCGTTCGCCCGTGCCGCGACTGTGCGACGCCTCTGCGCGTGAACGGCTACGCCCTGTACGCCCGCCAGGTCGGTGCCGACACCACGCGAGCGCCGGTGATCGTCGTGCACGGCGGCCCCGGTCATTCGTCACTGTCGTTTCGCCGCTCGCTCGACTTCCTCGCCGCCGACCGTCGCGTCCTCTACTACGACCAGCGCGGCTCCGGCAATTCCGAGAGCAAGGCGCGCATCGCCGATTACCAGATCGACAGCCTGGTCGAGGAACTGGAGGCGATCCGTCGCGACGTGCTCCACGCCGATCGCGTCGTCCTCGTGGGGCATTCGTTCGGGAGCGCGCTCGTGCAGCGATACGCCATTCGCCATCGCCCGCACGTCGACCGGATGGTGATCGTGGGCGGGATCCGCCTCAACAACGGGATGACGAACCGCACGATCTGGACGTACCTCGGCCCCGCCCTCTACTCCACGGCCATGGGGATCCCGCGCGGAACGGGCGATGCGGCCGACGCGTGGTTCACGCGCTCGGCCAACGGCGACAACGAGGCGCGACTGTACGACCCCACACGCCGCGCCCTGCTCGACAGCACCGGGTCGATGTCGTTCGCCGCGTGGCGCAGCATCTCGCTGTCGCTGGTTGGTGATGCGCAGGAGGGAGCGTTGCGTGCCATGGACGCCCCGACGCTCATTGCGTGGGGCGGTGCCGACTCGCCGTTCACCGGGCAGCCGACCGCGGAAGCGCTGTGCGCGCTGCTGCCGCGCTGCTCCACCGCCGGCTTCACGCACAGCGGGCACTGGCCCTTCCTGGAGGAGCCGGAGCAGTTCCAGCGCGTGGTCGGGGAGTTCGTCCGGCGTTAGGCAACTGCCGGGCGCGTGGCGGGGTGGCCGCCAGCCGTTTGCGGCTGGCGGCCCGCGCCGATCACTTCGCCGCCTTGGGGGTGAGCGTCAGCTGCCCCGCCGCCTCGCGGGCCCGCAGGACCTTGAGCAGCTCGTCCAGCGTCACCGGGGTGAACTCGCCGGAGAGGAAGTCGCGGATCTGCCCGACGGTGAGCCCCTTGCGCAGCAGCAGCGAGAGCTCGGCGTTGTACTCGTCCGGGAGCGACGGGCCGGCCGGTGCCGCGCCACGCCCCGCCGCACCGCCGGGGCCACCGGGACCGCCCGGCCCTCCAGGCCCGCGCCCGGGTCCCTGTGCCCCCGCTGCCGTCAGCTGCACCACGAGGTTCATCGCGGCCTTGTCCTCGGGCGACGTCACGGGCTCCGGGGCCGGCACGTTGCGCTGCAGCGCTTGCAACTGGTAGGCGGCCTTCACCTCGTTGAGCAGCGCGCCGGCGCGCTGGTCGATGAGCGGCTCGAACGCCGCCGTCCTCTTCTTCCCCGCCAGCGAGTCGGTCCACAGCACGCGCGCCGTGCGCACCACCGCCTTCTCGATCTCCGCCTGGTGGGTGATCGCCACGCGCGCTTCGCGATACGCGTTGGTGAGCGACGGGCCGTCCTTCGCGTCGGCCAGGTAGCCCAATCCCTTGGTGTGCGACTCGCCCATGCGCGAGAGCCCGCGCCCGAGGTTGTCGGCCAGGACGCGCGCCGCCATCTCGTCGGTCCCGTCGGCCAGCACGGCGATCCCGCCCAGCCCCACCGCCGCGGCGCGCTTGTACTGCGTGGGGTCCTGCTTGTCCGGCGTGTCCTCCGACGAGTGATACCACATGTCGGGCCAGGTGATGAACATGACCGCCGGGATTCCGTACTGCATGTACGTCACGTGGTCGCTCGACCCGTAGTGCTTGTCCACCTTGATGTAGAAGGCGTCCTTGCTCCCGCGCGGCGACTCGACGGGCTGCGTCGGGGCGTAGCCGGAGAGCGAGCGGCGGAAGCGCACGCGCTCGCGCGAGATGTCGGCGATGTACTCCATCACGCTCTGCGCGATGTCGTTGATGTACGACGGAAAGGTGTCCGGCGTGCGCTGCAGCACCCAGAACGAGCGGCTCTGCGAGACGCGGATCCCTTCCATGTCGAAGTTGAGCGTCCCGATGATCGCCTTGGCCTTCTCGGGATGGCGCGTGAGGTACGCAGCCGTCCCCGCGATCTCGGGGACAAACTGGAAGTTGATGGTGCGCTTGGGGCGCGGGAGCTTCCCCTCGTTGAGGAGCTTGATGTAGGCGCGCCCGATCTCGAGGATGAGCGCGCACCCCGAGTTGTCGTCGTTGGCCCCCTGCTTGATCACCCCTTCGTACAGGTGGCAGGAGATCCCGACCTCCTGCGTCGTGCTCCCGTCGCCCGGGATCTCGGCGTGCACGTACTCCGCCTTGCTCGGCACCATCTCGCTCTTCGTCAGCGACCGGATGGTGATCTTCTCGCCGCGGACGAGCAGCGCCTGCAGGTTGCGTTGCACCTCGGGGGTCACCGACCAGGCGACCGTCCCCGGCTGCGCGTTGACCGTCGACGAGACGATCTGCGTGGGATAGTCCACCGAGCGCTGGTAACCGATCGCGCTCACCGCCAGCACGCCGATCGCGCCGCGCGACACCGCCTGCGCGTAGACCTGGCCGGTTGCACCTGACGAGAGGACGAACTTCCCCTTCACGTCCTTCCCCTCGAAGTCCTGCGCGCGCCCCGCCCCGACGTCGACCAGCTCCGCGGTGAGGTCGCCGTTGGCGTTGAGCGACGCCAGCGCCAGCGCGATGTCGTGGATGTCGAACAGCTTCACCAGCTTGGGCGTCGTCATCCACAACTCGCCCACCGTGGGCTGCGGCGTCGTCCCCCCCTGCTGGTAGACCTCGGTGGTGACGTTGCTGAAGCCGTACTGCTTCGCGAACTCCTCGATCACGCGACTCTCGCGGAACGGGCCGTTGTACTCGCCGGGCAGGCGCACGCGCTGGTAGGGGACGAGTTCGAGGAGGTGGTGCATCGCCCGCTCCCCCGAAACCTCATTGATGATCGAGGTCATCTGCCCCTGCGAGAGGAGCGTGCGATCCTCGCGTTCCTGCGCGGCGAGCGGGCGCGTGGCGGCGAGTGCCAACAGCAGCGCGCCGGTGGCGGCGCGCGGCAGCGCGCCGGTAGCGGCGCGCGTCGAGTGCTTGCGGTTGTTCACAGGGCTTCCGTGCGTAGGGGAGGTCGCCGCGGGGTGCAACGCGCCACCCGGCCAGCGGACGATCGAGGGATCGTCCCCCTGTTACGCGGCGATCACCCGTGGTGCTGCACCGCGCGCGGGCGCCATCGATTGCGAGGTCGACGTCGGCCGCGACGACGACGTCCCCTTCGCGCGGCGACTCGCCAGCACGGGGATCAGGAGCGCCACCAGGATCCCGAGGATCGTGAGGATCGTCATCATCTGCATCGCCGTCGCCCCGCTGCGCGCCGCCGCCGGCCGCTCGGACGTCGACGCACGCGATCGCTCGACCACTCCCCCCGCGGTCAATGCGCGAAACTGGCGGAACATCGTCCAGCGCCAGCGCGCAATCATCCCGAATGCCATCAGGAAGAAGAGCGATGCCGTCTGCAGCGGCGAGATGATGTGCCCGATGTAGTCGTGCAGCGCGAGCCGGATGGCCAGCAGCGCCAGCAGGATCAGCATGAAGGCGCGCGACCGCTGCATGTACACCACGCCGTCGCGCGGCTCGAGCCTCGTCGTGCTCGTGAGCGGATACGACAGCACGAGGAGGCCCAGCAGGAACGTCCCGATCGCCCAGGTCCACGGCACGCGCGCCATTGGCATCACGAAGATCGCGAAGCCCGAACTCATGGCCACCGGCGGAATCACGATCGCCTTGGTCGAGACGGGGACCCGCGTCTCCCGCACGCGCCAGGCAACCATCGCCACACCGCCAAAGACCGGGCCGATGCGGAGGATCGGGCGCAGGATCGGGGCGTACTGGGCGTACAGGTCCTGAAGGGTCACGCGACAGCTGGGCTCGGAGACGGCGTAGGGCTTCGGTCCGAAAGGTAAACGACCCACCGCGCGACGGGTTCCGCGCGGGCGCTGAGTTTCGGTGATGATCGCGTCGTGCGGAGTCGCCGACGCAGGCCAAGCCAGTCCGCACGCCGCAGCGCCCGTCGCGCCTGCATCACTCCGGCCGCCCGTCTCCCACGCGAGGCGACGCCGAGCGCTCTCCCGGAGGGAAGACCTCCTCGCCAAGCGGGCGAAAGCGCCCCCCAAGCAACGGGTCCGCTTCCTCGATCCCCTGCAGCGAGTCTGATCCCGGCATGACGGTAGGCGCCGCGCGCGCTCCCCCCAGGACGCGCCGCAGCGCGTAGCCGACGCCGCCCAGGACGGCGCCACCCGCCACGAGCGCCATCCCCGCCGTGAGGAGGAAGGCGAGCAGCGCCAGGACGACGACGAGGAGCACGGCGCCGACCAGCGGGTTGCGGGAGTTGAGTCGAACGACGCGAATCTGCACGGTCCGGCGCGCGGGAATGGGACTCCCTCAATCTACGCCTCGCGGCTTGCGTCGTTCCATCGCCCACGAGCGCCTCGGGCGCGTGCGGCACGCGTGGGGCACGCGTGGGGCACGCGTGCCCCACGGGTAGCGCCTACGGTGCGACCGCGTCACTTCGGGAGGATGCGCCGGTACTTCGTCCCGGCGATCGTCGCCGTGGTGTCGGAGGTGATCTGGAACGGGATCGCGCCAGCAGTGGCGGAGAAGCCGGCGCGGTTGTTCAGGTCGAGCGCCGACGACCCGTTAGGCTTGCACGACGCGGCGAACGAGACGGTGAAGGTGTTGCCGCTGACGGTGTAACACCCGCGCTCGAAGCCCGCGAAGTTCCCCGTCGATGGCGCGTCCTGCGCCTCGTTGTAGAGATAGGTGCCATCGGCCTCGAAGACGACGAAGCTCCCGTCGATCCCGTCGGCGCGCGTGAATGATCCCAGGAGCTTCGCGGGATCATTCGCCACGGGATCGAGGGTGAGCGTCTGGTTGTCGAAGGTCAGCAGGAGCTGCTTTGTCGCAGTGCGCGCGATCTTGCCGTTGAGGCCCACCTGCGGGGTGGCCTGCGAGTCCCAGAACCCGCACCCTCCGTTGCGATCGGTGTAGCTGCTGAAGATGACGAAGCTGTCATCGCTCGGGTGCCGGTACACGCCGTACTCGGTGCCGTTGCCGTTGTTGGGACAGGTCGCGTCGTCGGTGCGAATGGCGTCCGAGTAGATCCCGGCCGCCCAGAGCGTGAGGTAGCCCCGTTTCGTGCCGACTGAGCCGATGTAGGTCCCCTCCAGCGGGACGAGCGTCCCGTTGGCGCGGCAGTTCACCGCGACGTTGGTGACGTCGGCGGTGCCCACCCGCCCCTTGCCGCGCGCCACCCCGCACGACTGACGGAACGGGTTGTTGGGCATCTTGGTCACCACGATGCTGTAGTCGCTGCCCGACTGCATGGTGGCGGGAAAGGCGAAGTCCCCGCCGGGACCGCCATAACCACTCGGCAGCGACAGGTCGGGGCCACCGTTGAGCGAGAGGGCGAGCCCGTCCGCGCCAACCCCCGACATCCCGCCGCTGACAACAAAGCCCTTCGCCCCGCAGGTGATCGCCACGCGCATGTTGTCCTTGTCCTCCACGCGCCCGCTCGCGTTCCCCACGACGCACCGCTGGCCGGCCGGGTCCGACGACACGCTGACGGTCCAGTCGGTCATGCTCGGGATCCCAGTCCACGAGAACGAGTTCGTCCCGGTGGTGATCGTCTTCGCATTCCCCTGGTTGAACTGGATGACGAGGCCATCGGCAGCCTGTCCCGTCACCGACCCGCCCACCGCATAGCTGTCGGTGGTGCACGTCATGGTGATGTTCTCGACGTCGCCGTTCGCCGTCCCCGTCCCGTTCCCGATCACGCAGCTCTGCCAGGGGAGCACGGGCCGGTGCTTCACGGTGATGGCGTAGGCCGTCTTCTTGGGGACGTTGGTCCAGAAGACGTCGGTCTGCGCGGCAAGGACTGCCTGATCCTGACCGCCATTGAGGGAGAGGACCGCACTGTCCCCCTTGAGCCCGGACACCGTCACGTGGAGACGAACGCCATTGGTCGCCCCCCCGTCCCCCGGTCCCGACGACCCCTCGCCACCACCTCCGCCGCAGCTGGCGATCAGGACGACGAAGACGACTGCCACGACCTGCACGATGCGGGAGCGAAGGGAGCGATGCATGGACAGCAGCGATGCGGGGAGTAATGAAGGGGGGCAACCGAGCGCGACCTTCGCACAATCCTCGATAGCTGCCGTTACGGCGCCGTTATATGCTATCCCATGCCCGTTGAGGCCGTGCCCGCCACCGATAGCGATCCATCGCTCGAGCTCCGAACGCTCGGTGCGGCAGCACTTTACGCCCAACCGGGGAATCATCTGTTGTTGGCAGCGGGAAAGCCGCTTGCCCTCCTCGCCTACCTTGCCCTCGCCCCAGGCCGGCAGTGCTCGCGCGAATCGCTGATCGACCTGCTCTGGTCCGATCTCGACCAGGAGCGTGCGCGACGCGCCCTCCGGCAGACACTGTTCAACTTGCGACGCGTGGTCGGCGACGACGCCATCGCCGGAGCGGAGGAGCTGCGACTCGCCACCGCCATCCGCTCCGATCGCGACGACTTCCTGTCGGCGCTCGAGTGCGGGGAACTGGAGCGCGCCGTCGCGTCCTACGGCGGCGACTTCCTTCCCGCCTTCGGGGTCCCGGGAGGCGTCGCCTTCGAGCAGTGGGCGGACCTCGAGCGCGAACGGCTTCGCAGCGGCTTCCTGCGCGGGGGAGAGTTGCTCGTGCGCCGCCACCTGAATGCCTCGCGCTTCCGCGAGGCGCGGGAGTTGGCACGTCGCATCCGCGCGCTCGTCCCCGACTCCGAGGCGGGGGCTCGACTCGCCCTCGAGACGGCGATCGCCGCTCGCGACTTCGTGACGGCGTCCATGGAGGCGGAGGCCATCGAGCAATGGGCGGCGAACGGGCGCGCCCCGCTGGAAGCTGCCACGCGCGCCGCCCTGGCCCGCGCGCGACGGGTCGCCCCCGCCGGCGACGACGACCGAGCGGCGACGACGCTCACCGCCGAACTCACGGGGCGCGAGCGCGAGTTCTTCGCCATCACGGCCGCGTGGGACGCCGTGCGCGCCGGCCCCGCGCGGCACGTGCATCTGACGGCGCCGGCAGGCTTCGGCAAGTCGCGCCTCCTGCGCGACGCCCTGGCGCGCCTGACAGCGGCCGGCGCAACCGTCATCTCGCTGCGCGGCGCCCCGGGCGACCGCGACGTCCCCTATGCCTTCGCGGGCGACCTCGCCACGGCGCTCGCGCGGCTCCCCGGTGCGTTAGGCATCGCACCGGCCAGCGCCTCGACACTCCTCGCCCTCACGCCGACGCTCTCCACCACGCTCAGCGGCGTCCCCGACGCCGCCGCCGGGGAGGAGGCGCTGCGCCGCCGCATCCTCGCCCTCTCCGACCTCGTTCATTCGGTGGCCGACGAGCAGCGATTCGTCCTCGCGATCGACGACCTGCACTGGATCGACGCCTGGTCGTATCGCGTGCTGGAGGGGATGTGGGGGCGACTGGAGGGAGCGCATGTCCTCTGCCTCACCGCCTCGCGCCCGGAGCGTGCCCCGTCGTCGGACCGCTGCACGATGCTCCCACTCCGCGCCCTCACGACGACGGAAGTCGGGGCGCTCGTCGGTGCCATCGCATCCATCCCGCCAGCTGCACCGTGGGGGGAGGCGCTGGTGGAAGGACTGCACCGCGCCTCGGGGGGGAGCCCGCTCCTCATCCTCGAGACGCTGCGCCTCGCCCTCGACCGGGGCACGCTCGCCCTCGCACAGCAGGAGTGGCGCTGCGACGACACGGCGGGGCTCGCCGCGCTCCTGCGCGAGGGAGAGGCCCTGCGCGAGCGCGTTCGCACCCTGCCGGCTGCGCATCTTTGGACCCTCGCGCTCATCGCGACGGCGGGGATGCCGCTCGAGCGCAACGCCCTGGCCACCCTCCTCACCGTCGCGCGCGAGGAGACCGGCGATCAGCTGGACCCGCTGGAGCGCCTCGGGCTCGTCTCGCGCGTCGCCGGCGGGTGGATCCCGGCGCACGATGAGATCGCCGAGGCGGCACGCGCGGCGCTCGATCCGTCGACGCGCGCACGCGCGGAGCGCGTGGTCGCCGGCTACTGCGAACAGGTCGCCGGCGACGATCCGCACGCCGTGCTGCGGTCGGCGCATCACGCGCGTGCGGCGGCGGACGACGCGGCGCTCCGCCGCCTCTATCGCCGTTACGTGCGCCTGCTGCGCACGCGCGGCGATCGGCGGCCGCTCGACGTGCTCGCGCGCGAGCTATTGGGCGATGCCATCCCAAATGGAGGGCCCGAATCCCTCGCGGCATCGCTCCCGCTCGCGTGGCGCCTCGGGCTCTGGAATGGCGCGCGCCAGGCGCTCGCGGCCGGCGCGTTGCTCCTGGCGGTGATCGCCGGCGCCGCAGGTGTCGCCTACCAACGAGCGCGATCGGCCGGCGACCGTTCGCTGCAGCGTCTCGCCTACGCCGATTCCGCGGGCGCGACCTACCTGACCGTCGTGCACCCGAACGAGTGGGACGGACGCGCCACCCCGGTCGAGTTCACGCGCCACGTCGCCGACCTCGCCCCCGTCGCCACGCGCTACTCCGAGCGACCGCCGGTCTTCTCTCCCGACGGGCGCGCCGTCGCGTGGACGCAGCACTCGGGGGACAGCACCACGCTCGACATCTGGATCCGTACCCCGGCCGGCACGCGGCGCCTCACGCGTGAGCGGCGTGATGACGTCGTCACCGGATGGCTCCCCGACGGGTCGGCGCTCGTCGGGCTCACCAACCGCTGGTCTCCGCCTGACGATGGCGACTACGACGTCGCCGTGTTCGACACCGCGACCGGCGCCGCACGACAGGTCACGCGCGGTCCGTCGCACGACAACGCCGCCGTGTCTTCACCCGACGGGACGCGCATCGCCTTCGTGCGCGAGTCGAGCGATTTCCCAGGGCGCCTGTGTGTCACCTCGTTCGGCGGCACGGACGAGCCGCCTTGCCGATCGGTGGAGGACGCGCCCGCCGGCGAACTGGTGGGGTGGAGCGGGCTGAACGAAGTCGTCGTCATCGCCGACCACGGTGACCGGCGCCTGCTCGTCGCGTATGACTGGGAGCGGCGCACCACGCGCCTCGTACTCGGGCCGTGGGTCACGCGGGCGCGCATGAGCCCCGACCGGTCGTGGGTCGTCGCCTCCGTTCGCGTCGACGGCATTCGCGGCGTGCGCGACTGGGTGGTGCCGGTCGCGCGCCCGTCGGCGGCGCGCCCCGTGTCGCCGATCGTCGCCCCGTCGTGGACGGTGCGCTGGTGGCTGGGGACGGGAGATTCCTCCTCGCGGATCGACCGTCTCGAATTCGCCGACACCTCGCACTCGCTCCCGCTCGGCGTCAGCTCTCAATTGTTGGTGCGCGCGGTATCCGCCAACGGGAGTACCATTCCGCTGCTGGCGCCCGTGCGCTGGCAGTCGAGCGATACCACCGTCGCCGTCGTCGACTCGGGCGGCATCGTGCGCCCGCGCCGACGCGGACGCGTCACCATCAGCGCGTCGCTCGCCGGCTGGCGCAGCACGGCGCGCCCCTTTGCCATCGCCGGCCAGCCCCCGGTCACGCTCGTTCGCGAGGGGTGGGATGCGTCCTGGGAGTCGCGGTGGATCGTCTTCGGCGATCCGCGCCCGCGCGTCGTCACCGGACCGGGGGCAGTGCGCGCGCTCTGGAACGCCGGCGACGGCGTCTACACCAGCGCCGTCGTCCTGCGGCAGGCTTTCGATGCGCGCGAGGGGCTCGGCGTGGAGTTGCGCCTGTCGACACCGCTCACGCGCCCCAAGTGGCAGCGTGCCCGCACCTTCTTCGATGCCGGCGTCGACATCGCCGCGCTCGTTGCCGCCGACCCGCGCAACGTCGCGTCAACGTTAGGCACGGCCGAGGCGCAGTGCGGCTTCGAGTACCCGATGTCCGGCGCGTGGGGGGCGACGCATGGCAGCGCGCGCGGCGGTGTGGGGCGCATCCTGGCCCTTGGCGACGACGCCGCGTCGATGCGCACCGGGCGCTGGTGGACGCTCCGCGTGCAGCTCCTCCCCGATGGCCGGTGCGGCATTGCCCTCAACGGGCGCGTCCTCTGGATCTCCCCCGAACCCATCCCCCTCGACCGCCCCTTCCACCTGCACCTCGGCGATGAATCGGCCGGGACGCAGCTGCTCCACGGGCCGCTGGAGCTGTGGCGCGGGGTGCGCACGGACGTGGCGTGGATGACCCCGCGATGAGCGACCGCGAACCGTCGCGCCGACTCCGCCCCTGACAGCCTTCGGCCTCCCGGCTGGCGCCGGCCGTTCTGCACCGATAGTCTTGCGCGCCTCATTCGAGAATTCGTCATGATCCGCTCGTTGCTCGCGACAGTCGTCGCGCTCGCAATCTTCGCCCGGGTTTCCCCGGGTCGCCCGATCGACACGCCGGCGTCCCCACCCCTTCCTCTCGCGGCCCTCGAGGACTACCGGCGCGCTGCCGGGACGATCTCAGGCGACACGGTGCACGTGGCCCTCGACGTGCAGCGGGTGCGGTGGCGCCCGGAGGGACGCGACGGCGCGGAGCTTCCGGCGTACTCCTTCGTAGAACGCGGGCGCCGCCCGCGCGTCCCCGGCCCCCTGCTTCGCGGCGCGAGCGGCTCGGTGCTGCGCGTGGCGCTGCGCAACACGCTCCCCGACACCGTCCTGCTCTACGGGCTGCAGGATCACGCCCCCGGTCGCGGCATGGACTCCCTGGCCGTTCCGCCAGGTGCACAGGTGGTGGCGACGCAGCGCCTCACGGCCGCCGGTACCTACTTCTACTACGGGCGGCTGCGCCCGGCGGTGCGACACCCGATCGCCCCCGTCCCCGACGACTTCCCCAGCGGTGAAGCGGAGGAAGGGCCATTCGTCGGCACCCTCATCGTCGATCCGCCGGGCACGACCCCGGATCCCGGCGAACGCATCATGCTGCTCACGCGGTGGCTCGACGATCGCGACGCACGCGTGCACGGACAGCCCGAATTCAAGGTGATGGTGAACGGCGCCAGCTGGCCCTTCACGGAACGGCTGCACTACGCGGTGGGCGACACCGTGCGATGGCGGGTGATCAACGCGATGGCGGTCGCGCACCCCATGCACCTGCACGGCTTCTACTTCCGCATCACCGCGCGCGGCGACGGCCTGCTCGACACGCTCCTCGCCCCGGCGTCCCAGCGGCTCGCCGTCACCGAGGAACTCGGCGTCGGCCACACGATGGCGCTCACCTGGGTCCCCGAACGGGTCGGCAACTGGCTCTTTCACTGTCACCTGGTGCGGCACATGGCACCGGTCCAGCGCATCGAACCGCGGCATGCCGCGCACGTCGCGGCGGCGTCGGTGCACCACGCCGAGGAGAACATGGCGGGGCTCGTGATGGGGATCGAGGTCACGCCGCGAGCGGGAGCGCACGACGCGCGCGGGGCCGTCGCGCGCGCCACGGGTCGCGACGTACCGCCCCCCGCGCCCAGACGGCTGCGCCTCGTGGCGACCTCGCGGCCGCGCGTCTTCGGGGACGGCGCCGCCCACGCCTTCGTGTTGCAGGCGGGGGAGGAGCCGGCCCCCGACTCCATCCGCTTTCCCGGGTCGCTGCTCACGCTGCGGCGCGGCGAGCCGACGGAGATCACCGTGGTGAACCGTGTGGGAGCGCCGCTCGCCGTGCACTGGCACGGGATGGAGATCGAGAGCTGGTTCGATGGCGTGGGGGGGTGGAGCGGCGCCGGACGGAGCGTGCGCCCGCCGATTGCGCCTGGCGACTCGTTCATCGTGCGCATGACACCGCCGCGCGCCGGCACCTTCATCTATCACACGCACGACGAAGCGGGGAGCGAACTCGGCTCCGGGCTGTACGGTGCGCTTATCGTCGAGGAGCCCACGGCCTCGCGCGACTCGACCCGCGACCACGTCGTGGTGTACGGCATGCTCGGGCACGGTCCGCAATTGCAGCCGGCGGTGAACGGGTCGACCACGCCCACGCCGCTGGTCGTCGCACCGGGGACGAACCGCCTCCGGCTCGTGAGCATCCCGGTCGATGAAGTCGCCTCCGTCGCCCTCGTGCAGGACACCACGGTGCTCAGCTGGCGTCCGGTCGCGCGCGACGGCGCCGAGTTGCCGGCAGCGGCGCGTACCGCGCGGCGCGCGATGGCGCGCCTCACCGCGGGGCAAACGCTCGACGTGGAGGTCGACCTCGACGGGGGGGCCCTGCGCGCGGGGCGCTACGCGTTGCGCGTGCGCACGAGATTCTATCCCACCGACCCACGCGAGGCGGTCACCCTCCTGGTCCCGCTGCGCCCTCCGTCGTGAGGACGCCCGCCTAACGCTCCCCAGTCTCCTTCGCCGGCAGCGACTGGAAGAAGGCCCACAGGGCCCGGAGCTCCACGTCGGTCAGCGCGCCGGTCATCCGCACATCCATCGGCGGGCGGATGATCGTCCCGTCGGGGCGCTTTCCGCTGCGCAGCGCCGCCATGAACGTCGCCTCGGTGTACGACGCCAGCCCCGCCGGCGTGAGGTTGGCCGCGGCGGGCCAGTCGGGAGGGGCGCCGGCGATCTTCCCGCCAGAGTAGTTCGCCCCGTGACACCCCATGCACCCGGCCGCCATGTACCGCCCGTATGCCGCATCCGGCGCCGGCACCACGCGCACCGGGTGCGGCGCCGCGTGATCGATCTTCTCGGCGGGATACAGCGTCAGCTCTCCCGCCGCGTGCAGCGCGCGACCGAGCGGACCAATCCGCGTGGGAGGAAAGACGCGCGTCACCGCGGGAAGCGATCGCGTCCAGGCGACGATCGCCGCGAGGTCCTCGTCCGAGAAGCCCGTGAATTCGTGCGACGGCATGAAGTTGAGCGGTGTCGAGTCGGCGCGGATGCCGTGACGCACCGCGCGCTCCCAGTCGCGATCGCTCAGCACGCCGGCGCTCCGCCCGCTGGTGAGGTTGGCCGTCACCAGTCGCCCCATCGCTGGGTCGTCGATCATCACCTTTCCCCCCATGTCGGGGGCGTGGCACTCGTTGCAACCGCGAACGGTCGCGAGATGCCGCCCGCGCAGGACCGTGGCCGAGTCGGCCGTGACGGTGATCGCATGCTCGGGGACGTCGAACGCGCGATGGCCGCGCCGTTCGGAAACACCGTACGCGGAGGCAGCGCCGAGGAGGACGAGCACCAGCGCGCCCCCCAGGATCCGTCCCCCCCATCGCAGAATCGCTCGCTTCGCCATGTCGCTCACCGTGTGTCGAGTCGTACCACTCGTGGATGTCGGCGCGCGATCGGCGCGGCGCCGTGCGTGGAGACTACGACCGCGAAAGCGCGGCGGATTGGGTCATTCGAACCATTCGGCGCCCTGCCCCGCGCGAGCGTGCGATCAGCGAAATCGCCCCGGCGTGCGCCTCCGGCGATTCCGCCATAACTTCCAAACCATGACGACCATCAAACAAGCCGACTTCATCCAGTCGATCGCCGACGCGCTGCAACACATCTCGTACTTCCACCCGCTGGACTACATCCAGGCGCTGGCCGTGGCGTACGAGAAGGAACAGTCCCCCGCCGCGAAGGATGCCATCGCGCAGATCCTGACCAACTCGCGCATGTGCGCCGAGGGACATCGCCCCATTTGCCAGGACACGGGGATCGTCGTCGTCTTCCTCAAGGTGGGGATGGACGTGCGGTGGGATGCGACGATGTCGGTGCAGGAGATGGTCAACGAGGGGGTGCGCCGCGCGTACCTGGAGCCGACCAACGTCCTGCGCGCCTCGATCGTCGCCGACCCCGCCTTCACGCGGAAGAACACGCGCGACAACACGCCGGCCGTCGTCCACTACGAGATCGTCCCCGGCAACACGGTCGAGGTGAAGCTCGCCGCGAAGGGGGGCGGGTCGGAGAACAAGACGAAGTTCGCAATGCTCAACCCCAGCGACTCGATCGTCGACTGGGTGCTCAAGACGGTCCCCACGATGGGGGCCGGGTGGTGTCCCCCGGGGATGCTGGGGATCGGGATCGGCGGCTCGGCCGAGAAGGCGATGGTGCTGGCCAAGGAGTCGCTGATGGACCACATCGACATGGCACAGCTCAAGGCGCGCGGCCCCCAGAACAAGCTCGAGGAGCTGCGCATCGAGCTGTGCGACAAGATCAATGCGTTAGGTATCGGGGCGCAGGGACTCGGCGGCTTGTCCACCGTGCTCGACGTCAAGATCTGGGACTATCCCACGCACGCCGCGTCCAAGCCGATCGCGATGATCCCCAACTGCGCCGCGACGCGCCATGCGCACTTCACCCTCGACGGCTCCGGCGTCGCACACCTCCCGATCCCGAAGCTTTCGGACTGGCCCGACGTCACCTGGAAGCCGGACGCCAACGCGAGGCGCGTCGACCTCGACACGCTGACACCGGAGGTGGTGGCCACGTGGAAGGCCGGCGATCGCCTCCTCCTCAACGGGAAGCTCCTCACGGGGCGCGACGCCGCGCACAAGCGCATCGCCGACCTCTTTGCCAAGGGAGAGTCGCTCCCCGAGGGGGTCGACTTCACCAATCGCGTCATCTACTACGTGGGGCCGGTCGACCCGGTGCGCGACGAAGCGGTGGGCCCCGCCGGTCCGACGACGGCGACGCGCATGGACAAGTTCACCGAGATGATGCTGGCCAAGACGGGGCTCATCGCGATGATCGGCAAGTCGGAGCGCGGCCCCGCCGGGCTCGAGGCGATCCGCAAGCACAAGGCCGCGTATCTCATGGCCGTCGGTGGCGCCGCCTATCTCGTCTCCAAGGCCATCCGCTCCGCGCGCGTGGTGGCATTCGCGGATTTGGGGATGGAGGCGATCTACGAGTTCGACGTGCAGGAGATGCCGGTGACGGTCGCGGTCGACGCCGCCGGGAGCAACGTGCACGAGACCGGCCCCAAGGAGTGGGAGGAGAAGATCCGGCGGTTGCCGGTACTGGCCAGTTAGGGGCGGTCCCGTGGCGAAACCTCGGGCGCTGACGCCCGACGAGGAGGAGGAATTCGCGCGCGAGATGACGGCGCGGTCGGAAGCCGACCGTGCCGTCCTGCGTGTCTTCACCGCCGAGCACACCGGCGCCTGGGTCACGCTCGGCTACGCCGTTCTCTCGCTCCTCGGGCTCATTCACCAGGTGATGGTACTGGCGCGATTCGGGATCAACTTCGCCGAGTACGCGCAGGTGACCGACTTCCTCCTCGGCGCGATCCGCGACCCGTTCGTCGTCGGCGCATCGGTAGTGCCTGGGGCACTCATCTACGTCGCCTATCAGCGGTACGGCAGCTGGTCATTCACGCGCGATCCCGCCAAGTACCTCGAGAGCCGGCGGAAGAACCCACGCCTCACGAGTCCGCTGTTCATGGCGGGGATGCAGCTGACGGTTGGAATCGTGTGGGCGACGGCCTTCCAGATGATGTACGCCAACGCGGTGTCCTCGCGCATACGCCGTGGCGAGGGGGCCAAGGTTGCGATCTCCATCTCGAACGCCGGGAACCCCGCGCGCCCGTTTCCCACCGACTCGGCGCTCGTGATCTCGGTGACGTCAGGTTACCTGTTTGCCTACTTCCCCACCGCGTACGAAACGCGCGTGATCCCGACGGGGAACGTGGCATATGTGGGGCGTCGACGCGTGCCGCGCCGGTTGCCGACACTCGTGCCGGGGTGGGAGTAGGAGTTCAGACCTCGGCCCCCACCGCCGTCGCCGGATCGACGCGCAGCGCGCGCCGCGTGGGAAGCCACATCGCCGCGGCCGATGCGCCAGCGACCAGCAGCACCGAAATCGCCACCCCCAGTGCGTCGTCCGCCGCGCTGGCTCCGGTACGCATGGCGAGCAGGAGTCCGCGTCCGCGCCAGGCGGCAGCGCCACCCACCAGGCAGCCGGCCAGCGTGATCCGCATCCCCTCCGACATCACCAGGCGCACGATGTTCGCGCGACTCGCACCCAGGGCCATGCGCACGCCGATCTCGCGCGTGCGCTGCGCCACGCCGAACGACAGCACGCCGTAGAGCCCAAGTGTCGCCAACAGGAGAGCACAGCCGGCAAAGGCCACGAGGACGATGCGCGCGAACTTCTGCGGGGCGCGCCCCTCGGCCACCTGCTGCGCCAGCGCCGTTGCCTCCACGACGCGCACGGTCGGAGTCGTCTCCTCGATGAGGCGCAGCAGGTCGGTGCGCAGCGACGCCACGTCGCCACGTGCACGCACCACCAACACGGCGCCGTCGCCCTCCCCGTGACGCTGCAGGACGACGGTCGTGCTGTCGCCGGGAATCCAGCCCTCCGCCGACCGCTGGTCCTCGATCACCCCGACGACGGTGTATGCCCCCTCGGTGCGCGAGAGAAAGAGTCGACGCCCGACTGCGCTCCCGTCGGGCCAGAGCCGGCGCGCGCTCGTGGCGGTGAGCATCACCTCGCGCAAGGTGGTGTCGCGCGTCAGCGGGCGACCGGCCAGGAGACGCGTCCCGACGGTGTGCAGGTAGGCCGAATCGACCGCGAGCGTGAGCACGAAGCGCTCCTGCGGCTGCGCCGGTGGTGCATCGCCCTCGCGCCGGATCTCGCAGAGGCACCCGCCGAACCCGCCCGGGGCGCCATCGGCGAGGGCAGCGGCCACGACGCCGGGATGCGCGCGCACGCGCTCCAGCACCGGGGCCACGCGCGCATCGATGGCCGAGCTGTCCGTCCCGCCAGGTGCACGTTGCAGCTGCAAGGTGAGGAGCGGGGCGATGTCGTATCCCAGCCGCAGGCGCGACAGCGTCCACGCCGACTGCACGAGGATGACGCCGCCCACCACCAGCGCCACCGATCCCGCGACCTGGACGAAGGCCAGCAATCGACGAACCCGGTGTCCGGCGCGCCCCTCTCCCACGCTGCGCGCCCCGCCGTGCAGCGTCCTGCCATGCAGCGTCCCGCCGAGGCCGCGACTGTTCACCAGCGCCGGCAGGAGCCCCACGAGGAGTGCAGTGAACGCCGCGAGGAGCGCCGCGATCGCCAGCATCGTCCCGTCGAGCCGCACGTCGTCGACCGCGGCGTACGACATCGGGCGCCACCCGCGCGCCAGGGCCAGGAGCGCCCGTGCGAGGCCAGCCCCCGCGGCCGCACCCATCA
This sequence comes from Gemmatimonadaceae bacterium, assembly GCA_046327755.1. Classification (GTDB taxonomy): domain Bacteria; phylum Gemmatimonadota; class Gemmatimonadetes; order Gemmatimonadales; family Gemmatimonadaceae; genus SCN-70-22. Next base: position 47,222 of record JAXLXW010000014.1, on the reverse strand, counting down.
GCGCCAGCCACGCGCTCTCGGTGAGCAGCTGCCGCACGATGCGCCCGCGCGAGGCACCGATCGCCGCGCGAATGGAGAGCTCCCGCTCACGCGTCGCGCCGCGCGCCATCAGCAGGTTGGCGACGTTGAGGCACCCGATCACCAGCACGAGGACCACGGCGGCGAGCATGACCTGCAACACGCGCTTGGTCTCCGAGCCCGCGCGCTCGAGGAGCAGGTCGACCATGGGGACGAGCGATCGCATCGGATCGCGTTCGCCGAGGCGCGCCTTGGCGGCGGCCACGTCGCGCGTGACCTGAGGCAGCGTCGCCCCCGGGCGCAGGACGCCCAGGGCGGTGAGGAAATTGTCGCCGCGCGCGGGAACGTGCGGCAGCCAGACCTCTGCACGCGGAATGAGCGCAAAGACCGACGGATCGAAGAGGCGCGGCATCACGCCGATGATGGCGTAGCTGCGCCCGTCGAGCGTGACCGTTTCGCCGATCACCGACGCGCGGCCGGCGAACTCCCGCTGCCAGGTGTGCCAGGCGAGCATGGCCACCGGTACTCCGCCCGTGCGTTCCTCGTCAGGCGCAAAGCTGCGGCCCAGCGCGGGGGCGACGCGCAGGAACTGCAGCAGCCCGCGCGACACCATCCCGACGTCGATCGTGGCGGGAGTGCCGCCGCGCGTGGTGCGCATGCGCGCCGCGGCGACGGTCTCGATGCGTTCGAGCGAAGGGGTCGCCTCGCGCACCGCCGCGAGCACCGTGGGGTTCATCGATACGCGGATCCAGCCATCGCGCGACGCGAGGCTGACCACGACGAGTCGCTCGACTCCGGCGTACGGAAGCGGGGCGATAAACATGCGCCGCATCACGCTCATCAGGGCCACCGTCGACCCGATGCCGATGGCGAGCGTGGCGACGGTGGTGAGCGTGAAGAGCGGGGTGCGCATGGACCGTCGCACCGCGTACGCCGCGTCGGCGCGCAGCGATTCCAGCGCGTCGCGCCAGCGAGACCGGCGCTGCGATCGAACCTCCGAGTTGCGCAGCGCATCGCGCGCCTCGTCCACATCGCCGAATCGTCGCCGCGCCTCTCGCGCTGCCTCGTCGACGCTGCGCCCGTACGAGCGCAACTCCTGCTCACGCATCTCGAGATGGAAGCGCACTTCGTCGTCGACGTCGCGCGCGATCTGCGCCTTCGTGCGCGAGGGCCAGCGCAGGAGGCGGCGCCAGCTCCGGGGGTAATCGCGTCCATCTGGTGGCATTCGCGTCACGCCCCTTCGGTGGCGTCGAGGATGCGCAGCACCGCTTCGGCGTAGGCGCGGAACGTTCGCACCTCGGCCACCAGCTGCCGTCGCCCGGCGGGGGTGAGTCGATAGAACTTGGCGCGCCGGTTGGACTCGGAGACCCCCCACTCCGCCTCGACCGCCCCCGCCGATTCGAGGCGGTACAGCGCCTTGTACAGGGCGGCATCCTCGATGGAAAAGGTGTCCCGCGATCGCGACTCGATGCGCCGCGAGATCTCATAGCCGTGGGCCGCGCCGAGGACGAGCGACTTGAGGACGAGCACGTCGAGCGTGCCGTGCAGGAGTTCGTTGGGGGATCGTGGCATCGCGTCGCCTCACCAGGTGAGGTGAAGACTAGCCCACACCTGGTGAGGCGTCAAGGCCGTGCCGGCCGAGAGCGCTCGTCCACGCGAGCGCCGGACGGACGCAGCTGCCAAGCCGGCGCGCGGAAAGGTCCGTCGCGTGGCGGAGCGCGGCGCCAAGCGACGGTGAGAGGGACGTTTCTCGACACCGCGGGATGGTTCGCCGCGCACAACCCGCGCAAGTCACGCCACGCGGACGCCCTCGCCGCCTACCGGGGATGGATGGAGCAGGAGCTCCCGCTCGTCACGACCAACCTCGTCGTCGGCGAGATGCAGATCCTCCTCTCGCGCTCATGCGCGAGCGAGGACGCGCTGTAGCTCCTCGGCGCGCTGGGGCAGGACCCCTCCCACCAGGTCGTCTACGCCGACGCGCGGCTCGAGCGCACGACCATCGGTCGCTGGTGCGGCGCTTCGCCGATCAGCGCGTGAGCCTCGCCGATGCGGTGAGCCTCGAGGTGATGCGCGCCCGCAAGCTCACGCACGTCCTCACCCTGGACGCCCACTTCGCGCAGGCGGGGTTCACCTGCGTCCCGTGGGCGCGCGATCGACCGCGCCCGACACCACCACATCGCACACCACCTCCGCCGGGGCCCGACGATTTCTCGGGCCCTCCTGCGTGTTGGCGAGGCACTTCTGCGCAATGCGTGCAGCGACGCGCTCGCCCTCGAACGAGCGCGCGCGTCGATACTCCCCCGCCCCTCTCCACGCCGCGCGCAGGAGGCCTCGTGCTTCGCCATCGCTCGTCCGTCCCTTGGCTTTCATCTCTCGCCCTCTTCGTTCTCGCCGCGTGCGGCGGCGATGGTGGGACGACTCCCAACCCGCCGGTCACGCAGGGCGGCTTCACCTTCACCCTGTCGGCATCCACCGTCTCCGTGGAACAGGGGGCGAGCGGCTCGGTCACGGCGACGATTGTCCGCAGCGGCTCCTTCACCGGCGCCGTGACACTCAGCGCCGAGAACGTCCCCAGCGGGCTCTCGGCGAACTTCACCCCCAATCCCGTCACCGCGGGCGCGACGTCCGTGACGCTTGCCGTGAGCGCGACCGCCGCCGTCGCCCCCGGCACCTACTCGTTCGTCGTGCGCGGGCAAGCAAGCGGGATGTCCGACCAGACGGGAACCGTCTCCGTGACGGTGACGGCGAAGCCAGCGATCGCGATGACGCTGAGCGCTGCGACCGGGAGCGTCGCCGCGGGAGGAAGCGCGTCGCTCACCGCCGCCATCGCGCGCACCAACTTCACCGGCGCGGTGACCGTGGCGGTGACTGGGACGCCGACGGGCGTCGCCGCATCCGTCAGCAGCAACGGCGACAGCCATACCATCGCGCTGGCCGTCGCGGTCTCCACTGCCCCGGGGACGTACCCGCTCACCGTGACCGCGAGCGGAACCGGCGTCACCGCCGTGACCGCGACGTACACGCTGGACGTGACGGCCGCGCCCGCTCCGTCCATCGCCCTCACCGCGACGCCATCGGCGCTCTCGGTGCAGGCCGGCGGCGCCAGCGTGGGGACGACGCTCGCGATCGCCCGCACCAACTTCACGGGGACGGTCGTTGTCGCGGTGCAGTCCGGGCTCCCCGCCGGGGTGACCGCGACCAACAACCCGACGGGCCCCGTCAGCGGCAACTCGGTCACCGTGACCTTCGCCGCCACCGCCGCCGCGGTGCCGGGAACGTACAGCGTCGTGCTCCAGGGGGCCGGCTTCCAGGCCACGCCGGGGACCGTCACCATCGCCCTCACCGTCACGCCGGCGGCCAGCGGCGCGAGCGTGGCGCTCAGCGCGAGCCCCGCGTCGCTCTCCATTGCCCCGGGGAGCGGGACGACCACGGTGATCTCGATCGCCCGCACCGACTTCACCGGGACCGTGACCCTCGCCGCCTCCGGCGCCCCCGCCGCCGTGACGCTCACCATGACGACCACGCAGACCACCGGGAACAGTGCGACGTTAGGTATCGCCGTGGGCTCCAGCGCGACACCGGGGACCTACCCCATCACCGTCACCGCCAGCGGCAACGGGATCGCCACCACGCAGGTCAGCATCCCGGTCACCATTACCAGCGTCTCGTCAGGCGGTAACGTCGCCTGGACCTTCTGCACCGCCACCGGGTTCCCGGTCTGGTTTGCCTACCAGGACGGCGGCGCCTCGTCGCCGTGGACGCAGGTCGCGCTCGGCGCCGGCAATCGCTACGCCTTCGACATCGGGACGCGCGGCGCGGTCGCCTATGTGATGCAGAACAACCCGGACAACTACACGCTCAACATCGCGTACGGGAGCCGCGCCGAACTGGCCTCGCAGGGGACCGCGACCTGCCCGGCGCAGGGGAGCATCCTCAAGACGGTGACCGGCACCGTGACGGGCTTCGCCTCGGCCAACGACTTCGCCACCGTGGGAGTCGGATCGGCCTTCGCGCAGGTCTCGCCGACGCAGGGGAACCCCAACTTCACGATCACCGGCGTCCCCGACGGGCTGCGCGACCTCGTCGCCACTCGCTCGGCGTTCAATGCGAGCAACGTGGCCAATCCACTGACGCTCACGAAGATCTATGTCAGGCGCGGGATCAACCCGCCCAACTTCAGCTCGGTCGGCACCGTCGACTTCAACGCCGTCGAAGCGTTCGATCCGGCCAACACACAAGTGACGGTGAATGGAATCGTGGCCGGCGAGCAGGTTGCCTCGTCCAACACCTTCATCACCAACACGCAGTCGTTCGGGTCGCTGGGGAGCACGACGCTCACCACCGGCTCCGTGCTCGACATCAAGATCGTCCCCACGAACAAGACGCAGGCGGGCGATGTCCAGGCCATCGCGGTCAACGCGGCGACGATCGCCGGTACGCTGGCGTCGCAAATCCGCTCGGTCACGGCGGTCTTTCGAGATCCAACCAATCCCACCGTCACCCTTGGGTCGGCGATGAACGCGCCGACCATCAGCACCCTCGCCAACGCGCCGTACGCACGGCTTCGCGCACAGTTCGCGCGACTCGCCGACTACCAGGACTACTGGTCGGTGAACTTCACGCAGACGGCGACTGCCTCGCGGCGGTCCGTCACCCTCACGGTGTCGTCCGCCTACGCCGGTGCCGGCTCGTCGCTCGACCTCGCGATCCCCGATTTCACCGGGGTGGGCGGGTGGAACCATGCGTGGGGGCCGATCGCCGGCACGCAGGTGGTGTGGAACGTGGCGATGACCGGGTGGATCTCGGCGACGGGCGGGCTGGTCGACGGTGCGCTCTTCCGCACCGGGCAGCGCCAGGGGTTGTTCACGCCCTAGCGTCGCACCGCGGACGCCTCGAGGCCCGGTCGCTGCAGCTGGCGGCCGGGCCTCGTGTCACGCCATGCGGTCGCGAGCGCCTACCACTTCGGCGGGCGCTTCTCGATGAAGGCCTGCACCCCTTCCAGCGCGCTCTCGTCCATCATGTTGCACGCCATCGTCTGCTCGGCGTCGGCGTAGGCGCGTTCGATCCCCTGCTCCAGCTGGCGATAGAAGAGCGCCTTCCCCATCGACACCGCCACGCGCGGCTTGGCGACGATCGAGGCGACGAGCGACTCGACCTCCATCTCCAGCGCGTCGCCCGCCACCACGCGATTGACGAGCCCACGCTGCAACGCCTGCTCGGCGCTGATGAAGGCACCGGTGACCAGCATCTCGAACGCCGCCTTGCGCCCCACGTTGCGCGACAGCGCCACGCTCGGCGTGGAGCAGAAGAGGCCAAGGTTGACGCCGCTCACCGCGAAGCGCGCGTCCGCAGTGGCGACGGCCAGGTCGCACATCGCGACGAGCTGGCATCCGGCCGCCGTCGCGATTCCGTGGACCTGCGCGATGACGGGGACGGGGAGCTTCTGGATCGACAGCATCATCCGCCCGCACTGTGAAAAGAGCGACGCGTAGTACCCCTGCGAGGGCTTGGCGCGCATCTCCTTGAGGTCGTGACCGGCGCAGAACGCCTTCCCTGCCCCCTTGATCACGACGACGCGCGCCGTCGCGTCGGCGGCGACGGCATCGAGTGCGTGCTGCAGGGCGTCGAGCATCGCCTCGCTCAGCGCGTTGAACTGCGTGGGGCGGTTCATCATCAGGGTCACGACGCCGCGAGCGTCCTGCGACTGAACGACGAGCGGCTCGGTGGTGGACTGCGTCATGGTCGGTCTTGGGAGCTGGTGTCGGCGCCGATGTCAGTGGAGCGGCGCGAGCGGTGCCGTCGGCGCGAGCGCGTCTCCCGCTGAAATCGGAGCAGGCGGCGCCGCGAGGGTTGGTTACGGGCGAATCTCGCCCCCGGATCGGACCGTGGCCAGTCAGAGTCGCGGGCTCGCCCCCATTTCCCCGCTACCGAGGCGTCGTCCGCGGGGTAGAATGTCCCACACCAATCGACGCCGCCGCATGCCCCACTTCCTTCGCCCGCTCCTCGCCTTCGCTGCCGGCACGCTCGGCTGCACGCTCCCGCGCGCCGGGCGCACGCAGGACGTCCTTCCTGCCGCGCCGCGTCTCGTGGCGGTGGGCGACGTGCACGGCGACTACGAGCAGTTCCTGACCGTGCTCAAGCAGGCAGGGCTGATCAACAACAAGGCGCACTGGATTGGCGGGACGACGACACTCGTGCAGACGGGCGACGTCCCCGACCGCGGCCCCGATTCGCGCAAGGTGATGGAGCTGCTCATGGCGCTCACCGCCGAGGCGAAGAAGGCGGGAGGGCGCGTCATCCCGCTCGTCGGCAACCACGAGGCGATGAACGTCCTGGGTGACCTGCGCTACGTGCATCCCGGCGAGTACGAAGCGTTCCGCAACTCCAACTCGCCAAAGCTTCAGGAGCGGGCGTGGCGCCTCCTCTCCGACTCCGCACGGCGCGACGACAAGGCGTATCGCGAGGAGTGGTTCGCGCAGCATCCGTTGGGGTGGGTGGAGCAACGCCTTGCCTTCGAGGGGAACGGGCGCTACGCCACGTGGATCCGGGAGAACAATGCCGTCGTGAAGGTGGGGGACATCCTCTTCCTGCACGGCGGCATTTCACCCAAGTACGTCGACTCCACCATTGCCGCGCTCAACAGCGGGGTGCGCACCGCGCTCTCGGGGAGCACCACGCCCCCCAAGGGGAACATGGCGGAGGACGAGGAGGGGCCGCTCTGGTATCGCGGGCTCGCCACCGGTGACGAGACGGCGCTTGCCGCGCACGTCGACAGCGTGCTGCGCACGTTCGGCGTGCGGCACATCGTGATCGGCCACTCCACCACGCAGGGGGCGATCATGCCGCGCTTTGGCGGGAAGGTTCTCCTCATCGACGCGGGGCTCTCGGCCGCCTACGGCTCCAACCAGGCCGTGCTGCTGATCGAGGGGGGCGAGCTCTTCGCGCTCCATCGCGGGACCAGGCTCGCCCTGCCGTTAGGCACCGACCCGCTGGCGTACCTCGAGGCGGCGGCCGCGCTCGAGCCGGACGGGAGCCGGCTCAAGCAGTGGGTCGCGGGGCTCACCGCGGCGAAGCCGTAGCGGCGCGACGTCGGCGCGGCGACGTCGCTGTCGTCGCTGTCGTCGCTACTCGATCGCCCGCGCCGAGCCCGCACGATCGCGCAGGACGAACTTCTGGATCTTCCCCGTCGACGTCTTGGGGATCTCCTCGAAGCGGATCTCGCGCGGGACCTTGAACTTCGCGAGCAGGGCGCGGCAGTGGGTGAGCAGTTCGTCGGCCGTCGCCGTCGCGCCGGGGCGTAGCTCGATGTAGGCGACCGGGACCTCGCCCCACGTGGGGTGCGGCGCGGCGACGACCGCGCAGGCCGCGACTGCCGCGTGACGATAGAGCGCGTCCTCCACCTCCAACGACGAAATGTTCTCGCCGCCGGAGATGATGATGTCCTTGCTGCGATCCTTGATCTTGGCGTAGCGATCGGGCTCGAGGACCGCGAGGTCGCCGGTGTGGAACCACCCGCCCGCAAAGGCGCGCTCCGTCGCCGCGGGATTCTTGAGGTACCCCTTCATCGTGATGTTGCCGCGGAAGACGATCTCGCCCATCGTCTCGCCGTCGGCCGGGACCTCCTGCTGCGTCTCGGGATTCCAGACCGTCATCCCTTCCTGCAGCACGTAGCGCACCCCCTGCCGTCCGTTGAGTCGCGTCTGCTCGGCGAGCGACTCGTGCGGCCACGTGGGACGCTTGACCGCGACCGAGGCCGGCCCGTAGACCTCGGTGAGCCCATAGACGTGCGTGATGTCGAAGCCGATGCGCGCCATCCCCTCGATCATTGCGGCTGGCGGCGCCGACGCGGCGACCATCCCCCGCACGGCATGCGTGATCCCCTCGCGCAGCTCGGCCGGCGCCTGGTAGATCATGCTGTGCACGATGGGGGCGCCGCAGTAGTGATCGGCCCCGTAGGCGCGCATGGCGTGGAAGATCGCCGTCACCTCCACCTTGCGCAGGCAGACGTGCACCCCGCCGAGCATCGCGATCGTCCAGGGGAAGCACCAGCCGTTGCAGTGGAACATGGGGAGCGTCCACAGATAGCGCGCGAAGTGCGGCATGTGCCACGTCACCGCGTTGCACACCGCATTGAGGTACGCACCGCGATGGTGCGTCACCACCCCCTTGGGGTCCCCCGTGGTCCCGCTCGTGTAGCTGACGGCAATCGCGTCCCACTCGTCGGCCGGGGCGTCGAGCGTGGCGAGCGGCGCGTGGCGAAGGAGCAGCTCCTCGTACTCGATCGCTCCCACGCGCTCCCCTTCTCCCATGTACTGGGCGTCGATCACGTCGATGACGAGCAGTTCGCGGTGGTACTCATCGCGCAGGATCTGCAGCGCCCTGCGGATGGTGGGCGAGAACTCGCGGTCGGTGATGAGGACCTCGGACTCGCAGTGCTGCAGCTGCCAGGCAATGAGCGCGGCATCCAGGCGGATGTTGATCGCGTGCAGGACCGCGTTGAGCGCGGGGACGGCGTAGTGCGCCTCCACCATCTCCGGAGTGTTGGCGAGCATCACGCTCACCGTCGTCCCGCGCCCGACGCCCATCGAGCGCAGGGCGGACGCGAGCCGTGCGCTGCGCTCGCGCACTTCGCGCCACGTGTAGCGGCGTGCGCCGTGGATCACGGCCAGCATGTCGCCGAAGACCTCGGCGCTCCGCTCCACGAAGGAGGTGGGGGAGAGCGCGGCGTAGTTGGCGGGGTTGCGGTCGAGGTGGTGCTCGTAGATGGACGGCATCGTGCAGCGGCGGGAGCGTGGATGCAGGCACGCCGCAGGACCGGCGCGCGACGCGGGGAAGCTGCACCCGCCGGCGCCGGTTGGTAATGGCCCCTCCGCGTGGCGCGGGGTGAACGCCACCCGCCACGCGGCGCATCAAATGGGGCGGCGGCCCTGGATCACGCGCACGAGCATCATGACGACGGCGATCACCAGCAGGACATGGATGAAACCGCCGATCGTGTACGAGGAGACGAGCCCCAGCAACCAGAGCATAACGAGTATCAACGCGATGGTCGTCAGCATGTGTGCAGTCCTCCAGGTGGCGGTCGGGACGCCGCGCACGCGGCGCCGCCTGAGGTCATAACACGCCAGTCGCCGCGTGTTCCCTCACCTGGCCCGCCGACCGGCGAACGCGACCGCTGTGCCGCTCACGAGGGGAGCTGCATCGCTTGCCCGTGGTGATCGCGGGCACGGTACACCCTAACGACCGATGAGCTCGCACGTTGGCGCGGCCCCCGCGTCACCCCGGCAGGAAGGCCTCCGACGCAATCCGCCACACCGCACCCTCCAGCCGCCACTGCGCGACGTACGTCCCGCGCATCGACTCCGTGCGCCACCCATGCTGCCATCGCCCGACCCAACGCCCGCGCTCGGTCGCCCCGGTCGGCGGATCGTGCACCACGATCTCCTCCGGGTCGCGCACGTAACCGCGAAAGGCGCGGTCGGCAAACTGCTCGGCAAAGGCGGCGCGGTTCGCGGCGCGCCCGGTGAGCGTGGGACCGCCGGCGACGGCGACCGACACGTCCTCGCACATGCAGGCGACGATCGTGTCCAGGTCGCGTTCGGCGATCGCCAGGTTCGAGGTGGCGCGTTGGGCGCGGATGTGGTCGGACGGAGTCATTGACGTGGAGAGCGCGTGGTACGGGTGCCCAAGATGCGGCTTCGCCCCCGAACGTGCGATAGCGAGCACCGTCCGCGCGCGCTCGAAAGTGCGATGTCCGGATTTCCTGCGCGCTGCGCAGTCAGGTATGGCGGGACGTGCGACGCGAGTGCGCCACGACCGCCGTGTCCCTCATACACTCTTCCGGAATCGTCACATGCCCACTGCCTCTTCCCTGCTCAACCGGGCGCTCGCCGCCACCACGGCGGCCCTGGTCTCCGCCTTCGTCGCCACCAGCTCCAGCAGCGCACCGCTCCACGCCGCCCCCACCACGCCAGCCAAGCGCACCGCCGACGCGCCGCGCACCGGCGTGCGCGAGCCGAGCGATCGCTGGCTCGCAGGCCTCGGCGCCAGGCACAAGCAGTTCTTCGATGCCCCCACGCCTAACGGCGGCATCCCGCTCGTGCACGTGATGAACTACTACGACACGTACAACAAGGCGTACCAGGTCAAGGACACCGACATCGACGCGGTCCTCACCTTCTACGGCGCCACGACCTTCTACGGCGTCAACGATGCCGCGTGGGCCAAGTACCGCATCGGCGAGTTCCTCGAGACCAACGATGCGGCCACCGGGAAGCCGGTGACGTTCAATCCCTGGCGCACCGCGCCGAACATCCTGGGCATGACCCTCGCGCCGGCGAGCATCGAAACGCTGCACAAGCGCGGCGCCACGTTCATCCTCTGCAACAACGCCCTGCAGATCTTCTCGGGGATGCTGGCCGCCAAGCGCGGGCTCTCCGCCGACGCGGTCTACCAGGACCTCAAGGCGAACATCCTTCCCGAGGTCGAGCTCGTCCCGGGGATGGTCATCGCGGTGGAGCAGGCGCAGCGCGCGGGACTCACGTACCACCGGCAGTAGGCGCTGCGGCCCGGATGGAAAGGGCGCTCCCGCGAGGGGGCGCCCTTTTCGGTGTGATCGACCATCGTGAACACCGCGCGTGTGCGGCGCGCGACCCATGGGTCATTCGACCCCGGTCGTTCGTCCCATGCCGCGCCGAGTCCACTGCCGCAGCTTGCCGGTGTCACGGGCCCCTGCGCCCGCCGCCCCCTCACGCCTGCGACGAGACCGCCATGCGCACCGCCTTCCATTCCCGCTACGCTACGCACCAGCGTGCCACGCGCCTGCTGCGCACGACCGTCGTGATGCTCACCTTCGCCGCCGCCTGCGGCGCCGCCGATGGCGCGCTCGACGGCCCGTTAGGCGGGAATCCGGACGGCACGCCCAGCCACGAGAAGGGGGCAGCGACCGGGCGAGTGACCGACAGCCACGGACGCCCGATCGTCGGCGCGCAGGTCGTCGTCAACAACACGGTCTGGTTCAACCGGAACGTGGTCGTCGTCACCGACGCCAACGGTTACTATCGGGCCCCGCTCCCGGCCAGCGACTCGTGGTACTTGCGTGGCACGACTACCGTCAGCTACAATGGCAAACCGTACACCCTCGAGCTGCACCCCGACTACGCGGGCTCGTTCACCGGCAGCGAGGGACACGTCGTCAACCTGCAGTGGAGGGTGACGGGCGAGGTCCCCAAGCTCTTCGGGCACGACGGCTACTACGGCGGGACGATCGAGATCGACCCCGGGTGGGACCTGGCGGACCTGCACGGCGTCACCTTCACGCTCACGCCGGTGGGCGCACTGATCGACGGGAGCACCGCGCCCTCCATCACGCGCACCCTCGAAGGATCGGTCACGCGCCACACCCTGTATGACGTTCCGATCGGACGCTATCACCTGAAGGTGACGCGCAACGGCCAACCTGCCTTCCTGCGCATGCGCCACACCACGACGTGGGTGAACGAGATCACGGCCGACTTCGAGCCAGCGTATCCCGGCGCGACGGCGTATGGGCTGTATTTCTCCGTCGCGTCATCGCCGATGTAGCGGCGCGTCTTCCCGTCCCTCGTGTCGGCGCGCCCCCTCGGCGCCCGTCCCGGGCGTCAGCGCGCCGGCACGATCGGGAGGACGACGAACGACGGGCGCGATGCGCTGTGGTGCACCGTGTTGTCCACGACCTGCATCCGGCGCTCGCGTCCCAGGGGCTCGCCCGTGTTCGCGTTCACGTCGAAGCGCGGGAAGTTGGAGCTGGAGATGTCGAGGCGGATGCGATGCCCCTTCCTGAAGAGGTTCGCCGTCGGGAACGGGCGAATCGTCAGGCGATACACCCGCCCCGGCGTCACCAGCGCACGCGTGGGGCGATCGTTGCGATAGCTCAGGCGCGCGATCGCGTCGCTGATGTTGAGGTCGAACCCGCCGGGATAGTCCGCACTTGGCGGATACACGTCGACGAGCTTCGCGGTGAAGTCGGTGTCGACGCCGGTCGTCGACACCTGCAGCTGTACCTCGATGGGGCCGATCACGCGCACGTCCTCGGCGAGCGGCGCCGTCTCGAAGACCAGGACGTCGCGCCGGGCCTTGAGCGGGAGGTAGGGCGGGCGCGACCCCGGGAAGTCGGCGCGCTCGCGCTGGTCGTAGGCGCCGTCCTTCACCCGGTTGGAGACGTTGCCGCCTAACGTGGGGACCGGGTGCCGAGGGTCGAAGGTGAAGGTCGTCGCACCTTCGGCCGGCAAGGGTGCCAACGTCGAGAGCGTCCCGTCGCCGCGCAGGTAGTAGCGCGTGAGGCGCGTCCCGGGGAGCGGCCAGTCGCTCCCGTCCATCCAGGAGCCGCCATGCGAGAGCTTGCCGGCGGCGGTGCGCGTCCCGTCACCACCTCCCATCACGAACAGGCGCACCGCCGCATCACGCTCGACGCCGTTCGGCACGCCCTTCAGGAAGTGATCGAACCACCGCAGGTGATACTCGACGTCGAAGCCCGGGATCGCCGACTGCGGGCCGAAATCCACGTCGCCGGCAAACGTCCGTCCGTTCCCCCCGTGCACCCACGGCCCAATGACCATGCGCACCGGCCCCTGCTTGCCGCGCCGCAGGCCGAGGTAGTTGTCGATCGTCCCGCGAAGGAAGATGTCGTACCATCCGCCCAGGTGGAGCATCGGGACGTCCGCTGTCTGCTTGTAGTACGGCGCCCAGTTGAGCGAGATCTTCTGCCAAAAGGGGCCGTAGTCACCGTTCGTCCACTCGTCGAGGAAGTAGCGTTCGTACTCCGGGACGGTGGCGAGCGGGCTCTGTCCCTTCCGGATGGGGAGGCGTTCGTACCACGTCTCCACCTTTTCGCGCTCGAGCAGCGCGCGCACCGACGAGTCGTTCGTCTCGCGCCGTGCCTCCTGCCAGACCCAGGTCATTTCGCGTCCGAGCTCGAAGGCACCGCCCTGCCGCACGGCGTGGTCCCAGGCGTTGGCCATGCCGCCCTGGTTGACGATCATCGCCTTGAGGTGAGGCGGGTTGAGCTTCGAGGCGTCGGCCTGCGCGTGCGCCGCGTACGAGCGCCCCCACGTCCCCACCTTGCCGTTGGAGAACGGGCGCGTGCCTAACCACTCAATCGCGTCGTAGCCGTCGGGGGCGTCGAGGATGGAGTACTTCGTGAACGTCCCTCCCGACCCGTAGCGTCCACGGATGTTCTGCAGCGCGACGACGTAGCCCGAGGCCGCGAAGGCGTTGGCCTGTCGCACGATCTCCTCACCGCGGATCTCGTACGGCGTGCGGAGGAGGAGGACGGGAAACGCCGAGTCGATGGGGATGCCGCTGCGCGCCGGGCGGTAGAGCTCCGTGTAGAGCGTGACGCCGTCGCGCATCGGGACCATGACCGAGTCCTGGCGGGTGACCGAGAACGCCGGTCGCGCGGCCTGGGCGCGCGCGAGGGCGGGCGTCAGGCAAGGGGCGCAGGCGGCGCAGGCGACGAGGGTGGCGGCGGCGACCCCACGCCGCCGCGTGCTCCTAGCGCCGGCGCGCTCAATCACCAGCCGGCGGCTCCCACAACTCCACCCGGTTCCCCTCGGGGTCCATCACCCACCCGAACTTCCCGAAGTCCGATTCATCCACCTTCTCGTCCACCGCGCACCCCTCGGCGCGCAGCGCCGCAAGCAGTGCGTGCAGGTCCGCCACCCGATAGTTGACCATGAACGGGGCCGTGCTGGGCGCGTAGTACTGCGTCGTGTCCGGCATGATGGACCAGACCGTCGATCCGTTGTACGCCGCCCCGTTCGCATCGACCCAGCGAAAGGAAGTCCCGCCCCACCCCTGGACGTCGATGCCGAGGTGCTGCTGGTACCAGGCGCGCAGCGCCACGGGATCCTTCGCCTTGAAGAAGATGCCGCCAATGCCGGTTACGCGTCGCATGAGAACACTCCGAGGGGAAAGGCTACACGCCAAACTGCCGCAGGTGATGATCCAGGTGCTTGTACATCAGCACCGCCCACTCGTCAGGCGTGAGCGTCCCGAAAAAGGCGTGCGGCTCCTTTGTGCACGCGCGGGCTCCGCCAGATGCAAAACGATCGACCAGAGTGAGCAGGTGAGCACGCTCGCGTTCCAGGTCGCGCTCGTCGGCCACGACGTACGACGGCGCGGTGGGCGCATTCTTCGAGAACGGACCATCCTTGCCGAGCACCGCCTTCTTGACGAAGCCGCCAATGAGGCGGCCGATGAAGACGCGCGGGACGTGCCGGTCGCCGAGCGCGGCCTCCAGCGCAATGGAACAGTGCGCCACCATCTGCGGGGCCGTCATCTTCCCCCATTGCCGCGGGGAATCGGGGCGGAGCGCCTTGATGCGCGCCGTGATCTCGGCGACCTGCGTCGCGTCGTGAAGGTTCAGCATGGCGTGGGGAGGGGGAGGTGGGACCGCGGGCGCGAAGACGATAACCCCCTCGGCAAGGTCGGTCAAAATGTCCGGCTCGCCGCCCGTGCGCCGATGATTCCAAGCGTCGCGTGCAGCGCCGCGCGCATCGCGTGATCTGGTCGTCACGCGCGATGGTCACAGGTCACAGAACGGCGCTCGCGCCCGCTCCAGATTGCCGGGCGCGACCGCTCGCTGGGTAGGGGAGGAGGTGGGGTGCGCCCCGAGTGTTTCGCGAGCCATCGGCTTGCCGTCTGTAGCAGGACGGAGTCGTCCCCCCTGCCGCCCTACTTCCAGCACGCGTCTCGACATGATCAGGTTGCGCCCGTTCGCCACGGCCATTGGCGTCGTCACCCTCGCCGCGCTCGCGGCCTGCGACACCACGCTCCCCACCGAACCGGGGATCGACCACGCGATCAGCGATTCGCTCGACGCCAGCCTGGCGGTCACCGCCGCGGCACCGCGCAGTTGGTATGTCGCCCCCACCGGGAACGACGCCAACCCGGGAACGGCGGCCCTCCCCTTCAAGACGGTGCAAAAGGGGGTCAACGCCGCTGCGGCGAGTGACACCGTCGTGGTGCAGGCCGGGACCTACACGCTCACCACCGGCGTCCTGATCCAGAAGAAGTTCGCCACGCCCGCCGCCCCGTTCGTCCTTCGCGGCAATGGCGCGGCGATCCTCAAGGATCCGACCGGCAAGACGCTCTCCTGGAGCGGGCTGGTCAACGTGAAGAATTCCACCAACGTCGTGGTCACCGGGCTCACGCTGCAGAACTCCGGCTTCTTCGGCGTGATGATCCAGGCCGCCAATCGCGTCACGGTGCAGGGCGTCACCAGCAACACCTCCGGCGGCTCCGCGCTGTACGCGCTCAGCAGCTACAACATCAAGGTCTACAACAACGACTTCTCGAACTTCTGTTACCTGGGGGCGTACGGCCGCGGCATCGCCTGCCAGGAGGGGATCTCGATCGTGAGCGTCGACACCTTCGACGTCGCGGGAAACCTCGTGCACGACGCACGGCAGACCGGCGCCTCGGTGCAGCCGGGCGGCGGCGAGGGGATCGACGTGAAGGAAGCGTCGAAGCACGGCTTCGTGCGCTACAACAAGGTGTGGAACCTCGTGCAGCTCGGGATCTACGTCGACGCCTGGGACAAGACGCTGGAGGAGGTCGAGGTCTCGGGGAATCGCGTCTGGAACACCGCGGCCGGCATCACCATCGCCTCGGAGATGGGGGGGACGGTGCGCAACGTGCGCGTCCACGACAACCTCGTCTATCGCAACGGCTACGACGGGATCGAGATCAGCGGCTACGGCAAGAACGGCCTGCGCGACAACATCGCGATCTACAACAACACCACGACGTACAACGGCTACACCGCCTACAAGCCGCCCTACTGCACGCTGTGGGGGTGCGGCGACTACGGCACGGGGATCCGCGTCGAGACCACGAACATCCGCGGCTCGCGCATCCACGACAACATCTCGTACAACAACGCCACCACGGTGATGGAGAGCGCGGCGTCGGCGACCAACGCCGTGATCGACAACAACGTCGTCTTCCCCGTCGGGAAGTCGACGTGGGCCCCTGAGAAGGTCGGCTTGCGCCCGATCAAGGCCGATCCGCGCTTCGTCTTCCCCGGGTCCAACGACTATCACCTCCAGTCGACCAGCCCGGCCATCAAGCGCGCCATTGCCGGGGACCCGCTCAACCTGGACGCCGACCGCTTCGCCCGCAGCGTCGTCCCCACCGATCTCGGCGCCTACCTGTACCGTTAGGCGGCACCGTCATTCCAACGCAGACGCCCGCCCGGGATACTCCGGGCGGGCGTTTCGCATGCAGGTGGCGCGCAGGGAGGTGTCAGAAACCCATCGCGTATCCCGTACGGCGCGGGTCGGCGCCGGCAGTGAAGCGTCCGGTGCGCGGGTCGACGGCGATCACCTGCATGTGCCCCAGGCTCCCCCACCCGGGGAGGACGGTGACCTTGTGTCCCCTGGCCCGCAGCGCCGCGATGTCGTCGGGGTTGGCGCGCCCCTCGATGCGCACCTCGACCGCTGCTCCCGGCTTGTAGAAGTTGGGGTCGGCCTCGAGGACAAAGCGCGGCGCCTCGATGGCCTCCTGCACGGGGAGCTGCTCGTCGACCAGGCGCACGAGCACCTGGAACTCCGTCTGTCCGATCGTCTCGCCCCCCGGCGTCCCGAAGACGAAGCGCAGTGCGCCGTCCTTGAGCACCACGACCGGGGAGTTGTTGAGGATCGGGATCTTCCCCGCCCCCACGTAGTTCACGTCGGTGGGGTACGGCGACGTGGAGCCGATGCGCATCCCGTTGTTGAGGAGGAGCCCGGTCTTCCCCACCACCACGTTGTTGCCGAACAATCCGCCTAACGTCGGCGTCACGCCGACCGCGTTCCCCTCCTTGTCCACCACCGAGAACGAGGTGGTGTGCAGCTCACCGTCGTAGCGTTCGTCGAACGCCGGTCCGGGCGTCGCCCCCGCTGGTGCACCTGACGGCGCCGCCGTCGCCCCGGCTGGCGTCCCGGGGGCGGGATAGCTCCCCGCCTTCGCCAGGTCGATGAGGGCACGGCGCGCGGTGGCGTAGTCCTTGGACAGCATCCCCTCCGTCGGGATGCGATGGAAGGCCGGATCGGCGACGTACCGGTAGATGTCCGCCTTGGCGACCTTGATCGCCTCGATCTGCGCGTGCCACGACGCGGCGCCCCCCTTCGAGAGGTCGAACCCTTCCACCAGGTTCGCCTGCATCAGCACCTCGAAGCCACCGCGCGACGTCGAGGGGTTGGAGTAGACGTCGAACCCGCGATACCTCGTGTGCAGCGGTTCCGTCCACTCGGGCTTGTACGCCGCAAGGTCGGCCGCCGTGAGGATCCCGCCATTGTCGCGGAAGAAGCGGTCGATCTCCTGCGCGATGTCGCCCTTGTAGAAGCGGTCGAACGCCGCCTGGATCGCCGCGCCGCGCGACGCACCGCGCGAGCGCGCCTTCCGCTCCGCCTCCACCAGCTTGCGCAGCGTCGCCGCGTAGTCCGCATTGCGATACAGCTCCCCCGCCTTGATCGGTGCGCCGCCGGGGAGGAAGAGCGCCGCCGTCGTCGGGTAGCGCGAGAGGTTCCCCTTCCCGCGATCGATCGACTGCGCGGTGAGGCGATCGAGCGGATAGCCCTGCTCGGCCAGCTCGATCGCCGGCGCCAGCACCTCGCCTAACGACCTGGACCCGAAGCGCTGCAGCAGCGCGAGGTAGCCGCCCAGGTTCCCCGGGACGATCCCCGCCTTCATCCCCGCGTTGAGCGTCGCCGGCGTCATCTCGTCCGGCTTGAGCGCCTTGGGAGCCGCGCCGGTCATCGAGAGCGACCAGACCTTTCCGCTCGCCTTGTGGTAGATCGTCATGAAGCCGTTGCCGCCGATCCCGTTCATCTCGGGCTCGCCCATTGCAGCCGCGGCCCCCACCGCGACCGCGGCATCGAAGGCATTCCCCCCCTGCATCAGGATGCGGAGCCCGGCCGCCGACGCAACGGGGTGCCCCGACGCGACGACGCCGTTGAGCCCCGTGACGGCGGGGCGCGTCTGGAATCTCCCGCCCGACGCGGGGGCCTCGGCGGCCTGTTGCTGGGCCAGCGCCGCACGAGGCGCGGCGAGGAGAGGGACGAGTGAGAACGCGGCGACCGCGCCGGCGCGCGCCATGTTGGCGCGGACGAACGTGGCGGCAGCGAGCGTCAGTGGAGCGCGAGTGGCGTGCATGGGGGCGTGGTGAGATGGAGTCGCACCACGTTGCCCCGCGAATCGAGCGCGCGCTAGCGCGGGAGCGCGGGCTCCTCCGCCAAGGCCGGGGCGCGACGTGCCATCGGACGCCCCCCGCCCGCGCCACCCTTCGTGGGGAGCTCGAACTGCCGAATCGTCCCCAGCATGAGCGCCGCCTGCGACGACAGTTCCTCCGACGCCGCCGCCGACTCCTCCGAGCTGGCCGCGGTCGATTGCGTGACGAGGCTCGCCTGTTCCACCGAGTCGTTGATGTGGTGCACGCCATCGCGCTGGCGCGCCGACAACGCCGCGATCTCTCCCACCATCTCGCTCACCCCGGCCACGCGCGCGTCGATCTGTTGCAGCTGCTCGAGCACCGATTCGTTCAGCGACACGCCGCGCGACGTCGCCGCCAGCGACCCGTCGATCATGGCCGCCGTCTCGCGCGAGGCGTCGGCGGTGCGCCCGGCGAGGGCGCGCACTTCTTCCGCCACCACGGCAAAGCCGCGTCCCGCCTCGCCGGCGCGCGCCGCCTCGACCGCCGCGTTGAGCGCCAGCAGGTTGGTCTGGAAGGCGATCGCGTCGATGGTCTTGAGGAGCTTGGACGTTGCTTCCGCATTCGCGCGAATCTCGGTCATCGCCTGCGTCAGCTCCTGCATGACCTTCACGCCGCGCTGCGAGCTCTCACGCGTCTCCTCGGCGCTGGCGCGCGCCTCGCTGGCGTGCGACGAGTTGCGCGTCGACAGCGAATCCAGCTCGGTGAGCCCCGCCGAGATCTCCTCGAGGGCGCTGGCCTGTCGCGTGGCGCCCGTGGCGAGGTCCTGGCTCCCGCGCGCCACCTGCTCCGCTCCCGCCGAGACCTGCTCGATCCCGAGGTCCACCTCCGCGAGGGCGCGCGACAGCTGTTCCACGGCATCGTTGAGCGCTTGTTGCATCTGGCGGTAGTCGCCGGCGAGCCCTTCATCGTCCATGCGCGCCGTGAGGTCGCGCCCGGCGATTCGGGTCAACACCCCCGACGCGGACGTCAGCGGGCGCGCCACCGCGCCCAGGGTGTCGTTGAGCCCCACCGTGAGTTCGCGATAGGCCCCGTCGAACATGGAGGCGTCGGCGCGGTGGTCGAGCGCCCCGCGACGCGCCGCCTCCACCACCGCGGTCGCCTCGCGGATGACGGCGCGCATGGTCGTGCGTGACCGCTCGACCGCGGCGGCCATCGCCTGCACCTCCTCCAGGACGCCGTTGAGCCCCTCGGCCAGGCGCCCGATCTCGTCACCGCCGTCCACCGTGAGCGGCGTGACCTCGAACGCGACGGGGGTGTCGAGGTTGCCGGCCGCCATCGCCACCGCCCCCTCGCGCACCCGCGGGATCGCCTGGGTGCGCAGCGCCTCCAGCTGCCCGACGATCGCCCCCGTCCCGCGCGAGAGGTAGCGCGCCGTCCAGCGCCCGATGCCTAACGCTGTGAGGAAGAGGCACACCGTGCCGATGATGGCCAGGAGCCGGAACATCGTGAAGATCGACGCGCCCGACGCGTACGCCGTCCCCGCCAGTTGCACCTGCAGGTCGATCTCCTTGCCGATAGCCTCGGAGACAGGATCGATCGCCGGATACAGGCGCTGCTCGGCAAACGTCACCAGCGCCACGCTGTCGCGCTTCGCGAGCAGGGCGAGCAGTTCGTCAACGGCGGTGTTGGCGTTGGCCGAGACCCCGTTCACCGTCGCGACGAGCGCCTGTTCCTCGGCGGTGCTGGCATGCGCGGTGTACGCCGTCCAGGCGCTGTCGATCGTGCGGCGCGCCGCGCGGATGGTCGCCTCGCCCTGCTCCAGCGAGACGGTATGCGCCCGCATCTTGTGCGTGTTGTCGACGATGGCGACCGCGTACCCGTCGGCGACACGCTTGAGTTGCTGGAGCGGGACGACGCGATCGCGGTACACCGACGCGGCGGTGTTGTTGATGAACCCCATTCCGACGATGGCAACGACGGCCGAGAGGGCCATCGCCGACCCGAGGAAGCCGAAGCCCGCCAGGACCCTCGTCCCCACCCTAACGTTGCGAAACATTGTGTGATGGCGTTGCGCCGGCGCCCCGCGCCCCCGTCGGGCCCGCGGGTGAGACCGATCCCATGCTCTTGGGTATCGGCTGCAACGCGCGCGAGTTGATCAGTCCTGTCCAGCCGCCGCCCGATCGAGGAGAACGTTCACGCGTCGTGCATCGCGCAGGAGCCTAGTGATTGGAAGCTCCCAATCCTCGTCGCGCAGCGCGGCGCGCACCGCGGTGGCCTTCGATGCCCCGAAGGCCGCCGCCACCAGGCAACGCCCCCCCGTCAGCGCCCGCAGCGTGAGGGTGAGGCGCTGCGCGGGCGGCTTGGGGGAATGGGCGACCGGGATCACGAGCCGCGACGATCCCAGCGCCTCCTCGTCCCCGGGAAAGAGCGACGCGACGTGCCCGTCCTCCCCCACCCCGACGATGACAAGGTCGAGGACGCCGTCCGGACCCAGCACCGCCGACATCGTCGCCTCGTACGCCGTTGCGCACCCCTCGAGCGTCGGCGCGTCGACGGGGATCGGGTGGAGGCGCACCCCCGTTGACGCGAGTGATCCAAGCCAGTGGGCGCGTGCCTGACCATAGTTGGAATCGGGATCGGTCCACGGAACGGCTCGCTCGTCGACCCAGAAGAGGTCGCACGCCTCCCACGGCGCATCGTGGGGCCCGAGCGCCGAGAGGAGTTGCGCGACCACGGAGCCCCCGGGGATCGCCATGGACCAGCGGCGTCCGTCCGCAGCCGCGCCCTCCGCGGCCTGCGTCACGAGGGCGCGCAGCCGTTGGCGCAGCAGCGTCACGTCGCCGACCACAACCTCCGGGCGTTGTGACTTCATGACTTTCCCGCCTCCCGTCGTCCGGTGCCATATTGGGCGCTGGAAACTACCGGCGGGGGTAGCGTGGGCGTGAGCACCGCCGACTCTCTTTCTGGGTGAGTGCACGACATGGACATCGGGATGGTCGGTCTGGGGCGCATGGGGGCCAACATGGTCCGGCGCCTGCTGGCAGGGGGACATCGTTGCGTGGCGCACGATCGCGCCGAGGAAGCGGTCGCCGCCGTGGAGCGCGAGGGGGCGATCGGTGCCCGCACGCTCGCCGAGCTGGTCGCGGCGCTCCCGTCACCGCGCACGGTGTGGATCATGGTCCCGGCCGGCGTGGTCGATGCCACGCTCGACACCCTCGTCCCCCTCCTGACGGCGGGCGACATCGTCGTCGACGGGGGTAACTCCAACTTCCAGGACGACATCGCGCGCGCCCCGCGACTCGCCGCGCACGGGGTGCACTACGTGGACGCCGGCGTGAGCGGCGGCGTGTGGGGGCGCGAGCGCGGCTACTGCCTGATGGTCGGGGGCGAGGCGGAGGTCGTTAGGCATCTCGACCCGGTCCTCGCGACGCTGGCCCCCGGCGCCGGCGCCGCGCCGCCGACGCCCGGGCGCACCACCACCGACCCCCGCACCGCCGATCGCGGCTACCTGCACTGCGGCCCGCACGGCGCCGGCCACTTCGTGAAGATGGTGCATAACGCGATCGAGTACGGGATGATGGCCGCCTTCGCCGAGGGGTTCAACGTGCTGCAGCACGCCGGGCTGGGACGTGCCGGCCAGTCGCACGACGCCGAGACGACGCCGCTCCGCCATCCCGAGCACTATCAGTACGACTTCGACCTGGGGGAGATCGCCGAGCTGTGGCGGCGCGGGAGCGTGGTCTCGTCGTGGCTCCTCGACCTCACGGCACAGGCGCTTGCATCTGACGGCCAGCTGGCGAAGTTCGCCGGGCGGGTCTCCGACTCCGGCGAAGGGCGCTGGACGCTTGCCGCGGCGAACGACCTCGCCGTCCCCGCCCCGGTCATCGCCACCGCGCTCTTCTCGCGCTTCGCGTCGCGCGGCGAGGACGACTTCGCCAACCGCATGCTGTCGGCGATGCGCTTCGCCTTCGGCGGGCACCTGGAGAAGCAGGCGCCATGAACGGAGGGCGCTCCGACGCGCTCGTCTTCTTCGGCGTTACCGGCGACCTGGCGTACAAGAAGATCTTCCCCGCGCTGCACGCCATGGCGAAGCGCGGGGCGCTCGACGTCCCGGTCATCGGTGTCGCCTCGTCCGACTGGACGCTGGAACAGCTGCGCGAGCGGGCGCGGGCCAGCATCACCGAGTTTGGCGGCGGCGTCGACGCGCGCGCCTTCGCGACGCTCGCCGAGCGCCTGCAGTACGTGCGCGGCGACTACGCCAACGCCACGACGTACCAGCAGCTGCGAGCCGCGTTAGGCCCGTCGGTGCGCCCGCTGCACTACCTCGCCATTCCGCCGTCGCTCTTCTCCCACGTGATCGAGGGGCTGGGCGAGGCCGGGTGCACGCAGGGGGGACGGGTCGTGGTGGAGAAGCCGTTCGGGCGCGACCTCGCCTCGGCACGCGCGCTGAATGCCACGCTGCACGCACGCTTCGACGAATCCGCCGTCTTCCGCATCGATCACTACCTGGGGAAGGAGGCGGTGCAGAACATCCTGTACTTCCGCTTCGCCAACGCCTTCCTCGAGCCGGTGTGGAACCGGCACTACGTCGAGAACATCCAGATCACCATGGCCGAGTCGTTCGGCGTGGCGGGGCGCGGCAAGTTCTACGAGGAGACCGGGGTCATCCGCGACGTGATCCAGAACCACCTGCTGCAGGTCGTTGGCTTCCTGACGATGGAACCGCCGACATCAGCGTATGCGGAGGCGATCCGCGACGAGCAGGCCAAGGTGCTGCGCTCCATTCCGCCGCTCGACCCGGAACACCTCGTGCTGGGGCAGTTCGACGGGTACCGCACCGAGCGTGGCGTCGCGCTCGACTCCCGCGTCCCGACATATGCGGCGATGCAGCTGCGCGTGGACTCGTGGCGCTGGGCCGGCGTCCCGATCTTCGTGCGCGCGGGAAAGTGCCTGGCCAAGTCGGTGACGGAAGTGCTCGTCGAGTTCAAGGCGCCGCCGAGCGTCGTCTTCCACGAGGCGGCGCCGGCGATGGGGAACACCGTGCGCCTGCGACTCGGACCCACGGTGGGAATCGGCGTGGGAGTGAGCGCCAAGCGCCCGGGCGAGGCGATGGAAGGGGAGCCGGTGGAGCTGAGCCTCGTGCGCGAGAAGCGCGCCGACGAGATGGATGCCTACGAGCGCCTCATCGGCGACGCCATGCAGGGGGACGCGACACTCTTCGCGCGCCAGGATGCCGTGGAGGCGGCGTGGGGGATCGTCGATCCGCTGGTGAGCACAGGGCGCGAGCCGGAGCCGTATCAACCCGGGAGTTGGGGCCCTGAGCGCGCGCGGCAGCTCACGATCGACGTGGGCGGGTGGAACGATCCGGCGTAAGCCGCGGGGTCGTTCCGCGACCGTCTCACACCACGACGCTCAGCAGCAACGTCAGCGCGAGCCCCACGACCCCAACGATCGTCTCCGCGACCGTCCACGTGCGCAGCGTCTGCGCGACGGTGAGGTTCAGGAACTCCTTCACCAACCAGAAGCCGGAGTCGTTCACGTGCGACAGCACGAGCGACCCGGAGCCCGTCGCCAGCACCAGCAGCTCCGGGCTCGTCCCCGGGATCGTCGCGGCGATGGGGGCCACGATCCCTGACGCGGTCGTCATCGCCACGGTCGCCGACCCGGTGGCGACGCGAATCAACGCCGCGATCCCCCACGCCAGGACGAGCGGCGACGCCTGCGACCCGATCGCGACATCGGCGATCGCCTTCCCCACGCCGCTGTCGATCAGGACGCGATTGAAGCCGCCGCCGGCGCCGATGACGAGGATGATCGTCGCCGTGGGCGCCAGGCACTCGTTGGTGAAGGCCGACAGCTGCTCGCGCGTGAAGTGCGCGGTGCGCCCCAGCGACCAAAACGAGAACAGCAGGGCGAGCAGGAGGGCGACGATGGGGTGCCCCGCGAAGTCTGCCACCACGCGCCACGCATCGCCCGGCGGACGCATGAAGTCGGCGGCGCTGGCGACCAGCATCAGCAGCACGGGGACCAGCACCGTGAAGACGGTGATCGCGAACCCCGGCATCGCCTCGTGCGTCCCGCCTGAGAGCTGCGTCGCCAGGCGATTCTCCGGGTTCACCGCGATGCGCGGTGCGACCCACGTGGCGAAGATCGGCCCCGCGACGGCCGCCGTGGGCAGGCCGACGATCATCGCGTACAGCACCGTCCGGCCGACGTCGGCGTGAAACGTGTCGACCGCGAGCATCGCCGCCGGGTGCGGCGGGACGAGCCCGTGCACCACCGAGAGCGCCGTCACCAGCGGGATCGCGATCTTGAGCAACGGCATCCCCGTGCGTTTCGCCATGGCGAAGACGAGCGGGATCAGCAGGACGAAGCCCACCTGGAAGAAGACCGGGATCCCGACGATGAAGGCGACGCACATCATCGCCCAGTGCAGCCGGTGCTCGCCCAGCCGCGCAATGAGCGTCGTCGCGATGCGCGTCGCTCCCCCCGACTCGGCCATCACCTTTCCCAGCATCGTCCCCAGCGCCACGACGATGGCGATGAAGCCGAGGACCGCGCCCACGCCGTCCTGGATCGACTTGATCACTGCCGGGAGCGGCATCCCGGCAGCGATCCCCATCGCGAGCGAGACGAGGATGAGGACGACGACCGGGTGGAGCTTGAAGCGCGCGATGAGGACGATGAGCGCAACGACCGACGCGAGCGCGTAGAGGAGGAGCTGTCCCTGCGAGGTCATCGCCCCGCTCGCGTCGGGTCGCCGTCGCGCACGATGCGCCCCACGACCTCGAGGACGATCTCGTCAGGCGGCGTCGCGACGTCGAAGCGCCACGCCTCCTCGTCGGGCGCCGGCACCTCGAGTGTGGCGAACTGCGACTCGAGAAGCGCCGGCGACATGAAGTGTCCCGAGCGCCCCGCCACGCGCTCGGCGATGAGCGGGCGATCGCCCTCGAGGAAGACGAACCGCACGGGCGCTGCCGCGCGCAGCACGTCGCGATAGGCGCGCTTGAGCGCCGAGCACGAGACCACGAGTCCGCGCCCCTCGTCCTGCGCCCTGGCAAGTCGCGCGGCGAGTGCGCGCAGCCACCCCGCGCGATCGGCGTCGGTGAGCGGGACTCCCGCCGACATGCGCGCGCGGTTCTCCGGGGGGTGGAAGTCGTCCCCTTCGACGAACTCCGCCCCGAGGGCGCGCGCGAGGGCGGCCCCCACGGTGCTCTTTCCGGCGCCGGTGACGCCCATGACGATGAAGTGCAACGGCGGACGGGAGACGGGAGACGGAGGACGGGAGTTCGGGGGCGGGGGACGCTGACAAAACGATGCGGGGGGCGGGCGGTGTCAACCGGGTAGGGGGCGCGGGGGCGGGCGCGGGGGCCCGCCAGCCGAGCGACTGTGACGCTGGCCACAGCTGCAACACGGGGGTGACGGGGGCCCCGTCCCGACCGTCTACACAGAGCAGCGCAGGCGCTTCACCCCGTTCCCTTCCCCCCCACGCAGATGGAACCGCTCCAGCCCTCCGAGAACCCGGCGATCCAGCAGGCCGCGTCGCGCATCCTCGACATCATCGAGAACACCTACCAGTCGACGCACCGCTACGTATCGGCCAATCCGCGCGACTTCTCGCACCTCGACCTCAAGTGGTACGACGCGACGGCGCGCCTCCTCAACGGGAACGGCTTCCGTTCGCTGGCCGACGTGGAGGACAAGACGATCACCGAGTCGCCGGGGACGGTGCTGAGCGCGATCATGCTGCGCTGCATGGTCTCGCGCGACGGCACCATCACCTCGGCACTGTACCATCCGCACCTCAGGTCGTTCTGGCTGCGCCTCATTTTGCGCCTGACGGGGAAACTCCCCAAGCACGTGACCGACTTCGAGACCGAGCTCACCGACGGCTCGTTCGTGGCGACGAGCAACGCTGCTTCGGCTGCGAAGATCGCCACTCCGCCCATGCTCCGTGCCGAGTTTCTCGCCGCGGGAACGCCGCCCCTCGAGGTCCTGCAGCGCCATCGCCAGCGCGTGGCCGAGGTGCTCGCCGCCAATCCCAACGTGACCGCGCGCGTGGTGCGCACCCACGCCGACATGCTCGCCTCGCAGCATCGCCAGAACGCGCTCAAGGCCGCCTATCGCGGCGAGCTCGGGGGGATCACGCGCGAGGAACTCGACGCCCTCTCGAACCGATGGTCGAAGCGCGTGGTGCCCGCGGTGCACGAGGAGATCGCGCGCGAAAAGGTGCGGCGCGCGGGGTAGGCACGTCGCGGATGGTCACGACGGGGAAGGGCATTCACCGCAGAGAGCGCGGAGTGACGCAGAGTAGTTAGGCGCGCAGGCCGGTGTTGCACCGCGCGCCGTCATCCACCTCTGCGAAACCCTGCGTTCCCTGCGGTGAAAGCACGTGCAGTCTCTCCACCATCGATGTCGTCCGCGCGGTACGCATCGAAGCAATCCGTCACGCCGACGCCCAAGCGCCCCTCCGCGCCCCTTGAGCACGGAAGGTCGGCGCGCCAGCATTGGGCGGACCCCTCCGCCCATCCGTCGCATGCCGCTTCGCCCTGCGCTGTCGCGTTCCGCCGCGAGTGCCCTCCTCCTCGTCACCGCCTGCTCCACCCCGACGCCGCAGAACGTCGACTGGCCGGTGTACCAGGGGAGCGACGCCAAGACGCACTACACCACGCTCGCGCAGATCTCCCCTGCCAACGTCGCGCAACTCAAGGTCGCGTGGACGCATGACACGAAGGACGCCTTCGAGGGGTCGGAGATGCAGTCCAATCCCATCGTCGTCGGGGGCGTGCTGTACGCGATGTCGCCCAAGCAGCGCGCCTTCGCCCTCGACGCGGCGACCGGGAAGGAGCTCTGGTCGTTCGACCCGACCAACGGGAAGTTCACCGGCCCGCGCATTCGCTACCGCGGTGTCGTGGTGCATGACGGTCGCGTCTACTTCAACTATCGCTACCGCCTCTTCTCGCTGGATGCGAAGACGGGACAGAAGGCCCCCGGGTGGGGGAACGACAGCGGGTGGGTCGACCTGCGCGAAGGGCTCGGGCGCCCGGTCGAGGGACTCTCGGTGAGCGCCAGCACCCCGGGCGCCGTCTACAAGGACATGCTCATCGTCGGGACGTCGGTCCCCGAGGCGCTCCCCTCGGCGCCGGGCGACATCCGAGCCTATGACGTGAAGAGCGGGAAGATCCGCTGGACTTTCCACACCATCCCGCATCCGGGGGAGTTCGGCTACGAGAGCTGGCCCCCTGACGCGTGGAAGGTCGCCGGCGGGACCAACGCCTGGAGCGGCGTCACCGTCGACCCGCAGCGCGGGATGGTCTTCTTCGCCACCGGCTCCGCGTCGTTTGACTTCTACGGCGCCAATCGCCACGGCGACAACCTCTTCGCCAACTCCATCGTCGCGCTCGACGCCAACACCGGGACGCGCAAGTGGCACTTCCAGGGGCTCAAGCACGACCTCTGGGACCGTGACTTTCCCGCGGCGCCGACGCTCGTTACCGTCAGCCGCAACGGCCGGCCGGTCGACGCCGTCGCCCAGATCACCAAGACCGGGCACGTCTGGCTGCTCAATCGCGACACGGGGGAGGAACTCTTCCCCAGCGCGTGGCGCAGGATGCCGCCGGCGATCCTCGAGGGGGAGGCGACCGCCGACTCGCAGCGCTTCCCCACCCTTCCCAAGCCGTTCGCCCGCCAGCAGCTGACGGAGGACTTGCTCACCGACCGCACCCCTGAGGCGCACGCGGCAGCGCTCAAGCTGTTCAGAGAGAACCCCACGCCCGACCCGTGGACCCCGCCGAACACCAAGGGGATCATCATCTTCCCCGGCGTCGACGGCGGCGGTGAATACGGCGGTCCGGCGTTCGACCCCAAGACGGGGATGCTCTACGTCAACGCCAACGAGATGGGGTGGATCCTCAAGATCGTCCCGCGCGAGACCAACTCGCTCTTCGGCGCCTACTGCGCCGAGTGCCACGGCGCGAAGAGTACCCCCATCGGCCCCACGCTCACCGGCGTCTCGAAGCGCCTCACGCGCGAGCAGATCGTGAACGCCATTCGCGCCGGCACCGGGCGCATGCCCGCCTTCGCTACCGCGTTAGGCGATTCCGGCATCGCCCAGCTCGCCGAGTACCTCATCAGCGGCAAGGCGCCCACGCTGATGCCGCGCGACCTCCCCACCTTCCTCAGGTACCGCAACACCACCTTCGACATCTTCCTCGACCACGAAGGCTACCCCGCCATCAAGCCCCCCTGGGGAACGCTCACCGCGATCGACCTCAATTCCGGCGAGACGAAGTGGTCGATCCCGTTTGGCGAGTACCCCAAGCTCGTCGCGCAGGGGTTGAAGGACACCGGAAGCGACAACTACGGCGGCGCCATCGTGACCGAGAACGGGCTGCTCATCATCGCCGCCACCACCTACGACAACAAGATCCGCGCGTTCGACAAGACCAGCGGGAAGTTGCTGTGGGAGGGCGCGCTCCCCGCCGCCGGCAACACCACGCCGTCGACGTACATGGTGAACGGGAAGCAGTATGTGGTGATCGCCTGTGGTGGCGGGAAGAACGGGGCGCCGAGCGGAGGGACGTACGTGGCGTTCGCGCTGCCGTAAGTTGGAACATCGCCCGCACACCGCGCGCGCACACCGCGCGCGCTCACCGCGCCAGCGCGCCATCTCACTTGGCCCGCATCCGGTTGTTCTTGGGGTTGTGCTCCAACTCGCACAGCCCCAGCGCCTCCATAAGCGGCGGTACGTAGACGCCGAAGCGTCCGCGGAACCCCTTCTTGAGCCCGTACCATCCGCCCACGGGATTGCTCGGCGATCGTCCCCAGCCCTCGACCGTCCCCTCCTTCGCCGGCTTCTGTTCGTCCGCCCCACCGAGCTCCACCCAGTCACCCGCCGCCTTGAGCATCGCGTGCAGGTCGTCGATGCAGCGCGCGTCGTAGTGCAGGACCGTGCTCCCGACGGTGCAGACGAGGATCTGCTTCCCGTCCTTCTCGTCCACGTGCATCGTGAACTCCGAGGTGCCGGGGGCGGTCTGGAGCTTCCACGGGTTTGTCTTTGTACGATCGAGAGCAACGGGCATGAGGGGCCTCTTGGTGGCGGCGCGAAGGCTGCGATGCGCCGCGATGAAGGGATCGACCCGGAGAGTCGCCCCATCTTCACACCACACCGCGACAGCCGCAATGGCCGGGCGCTCGGCAGGCGCAACCAGCAACCTGATGCGTACTCGCCGCCAAGTTCCCTGCCCATCTCTGTGAACCTCCGTGCTGCCTCCGTGAGCCTCTGCGTCGTGCTTTCAACAGCGTGACACGGAGGTTCACGGAGGACTCACGGAGGGTCACGGAGGAGTGCGGCGCGCGGCAACGGCGTCATCGCGACACGCCCGGCGCCCGCGCTTCTGGAACGGGCGACTCAGCGCGCTTCTCCGGTCGTCTCCGCCACCGCCACATCCACCGGCCCCGCAATCACCTGGTCGATCAGTCCGTACCCGCGTGCCTCCTCCGCCGACATGTAGTAGTCGCGGTCGAAGTCACGCTCGATCTGTTCCACCGGGCGCCCGGTGTGCTTTGCCATGAGCCGGTTGACCAGTTCGCGTGAGGCAATGATTTCGCGCGCCTGGATCTCGATCTCGCTCGCCGTCCCACCGCCGCCGCGCTGGGACGGTTGGTGCTGCATGATGCGCGCGTGCGGGAGCGCCGATCGCTTTCCCGCCGCCCCCGCCGCGAGGAGGAAGCACCCCATGCTCGCCGCGAAGCCCATGCAGATGGTGGCCACCGGCGATCGCACCCATTGCATCGTGTCGTAGATCGCCAGTCCCGCCGACACGCTCCCGCCGGGACAGTTGATGTACAGGTGGATGTCCTTCCCCGGTGCGTCCGCGTCGAGGTAGAGGAGCTGCGCGATGATGATGTTCGCGACGTCGTCGGTGACGGGGGTGCCGAGGAAGACGATGCGATCGAGGAGGAGGCGCGAGAAGATGTCGTATTGCCGTTCGCCGCGGCTCGAGCGTTCGATGATGGTCGGGGGGTAGATCGTCGACATGGGGCGAGGGGAGAAGGGGCACAGGGATCGCTCGCACGGCATGCGCGGCCGCACGAGGGAGGGCGACATCGCGTCGGCACCTCGTCGGCACCTCGTCGGCCCTCCCCAACGCGTTGCGGGGCGCGGGGCGGGGCCGTCCATGTAGGGAGCGCAGCCGTTGCCCCGGGCGTCGGAGCGGCCTCGTCCCTCATGACCTCCTGTTTCGCCGGCTCGTGACGCGTCGCATCGCACATCGCCTCACCTTCAAATGCGCGCTGGCGCTCGCCGTGCTCGGCGCTGCCTGCGCGGGAGGAGCGCCGGACGGCGAGCGTGCGCGCCCGGAACCGTGGGCGCGCCTCACCGGGAGCTGCCCCAGCCTGGAGGGGACCTATGCGCTCGTCGCGATGGTGCCCCCCTTCTCGCAGACCGACCTGGGCGCCCTCGCGGGCGACCGCGGGCGCCAGTACCCGTGGGAGACGATGACGATCGCCGGCGATCCCGACGACTCACTCGTGATCACGCTGGCGCGCAGTGAGGCGCAGCGCGCCGACTATCGCGCCGCGCTGGGCGACCGCGATGCATTCTACGCGCGCCAGTTCCGCGAGCTGCAACGCCCCGCCATCCGCTGGTCGTCGGGCTTCGCCACGATGACCGACTCGGCGTACGAGGCGAACTTCTGGCAGCTGACGCTCCCCCCCACGCAGCGCCATGTGCTCACGCGCCGTTCGCATTATCGCTGCACCCGGGGGTGGGTGCGCTTCGACCGCGTGGTGCACGACCCGGGGCCCGACCCGATGAACCCGCGCCCCGACACGGTGATCGGCGAGGTCCTCCTGCGGCGCGGGGAGAAGGGCTCACTCCTGGCACGTGCCGACTACAAGGATGAGAAGGAGCTGACGCTCTGGTGCGGCGACGGGTGCCGGGGGATCGAGCTGGGGACGTGGGGCGCGCGACAGTGGGGGCGCTGGCCGTCGGCCGCTCCTGCCTCCGACGGCGTCGTGGCGCGCCCGTGGGCGGAGCCGTTCGAGCCCCCACCGATCCGCAGCGCTACCAACGCGCCCGCGATCGCGCCTGTGACCGCGCCCGACTCGATCGCCAGCGCGCTGCGCCCACTCCTGCCCCAGGGCGTGCAGCTGCAATCGGTGGAGCGCGACGGCGACGGGTATCGCGCGCTCATCGCCAGCCGCAACACGACGCCCTTCACGCAGCTCATGACAGCGGTGCGCGGTGCCTATCGCTTTCGCCATGAGGGCGTCGTGGGGCTCACGCGCGCGCCGGAGGGCGAGTGGCTCCTCGCCCTCGCGCTGGGTGACATCTGGACCGACTCTCCCGCCAATCCGCACGATCCCACGCGGGCGCTCTTCCAGGCGCTCCCCGCCGGGGTGACCTGGGCCGGAACGCGCGGGGCTGGCAAGGGGCTGGAGGTCACGCTCGTCTCGAAGGAGCAGGGGCCCATGGACGACGCGGTGCGGGCGATAGAGGCGCTCGACGCGTATGTGGAGGTGCGGGTGAAGAGCAGTATCCGCAGCGCCTACGACCAGTCGATCGTGACGATCGTCTACGTGCGGGAGCAAGCGAGGCACTGACGCGCGATCGGGGCGCGGGGGGGGGCGCGAGCGAGGCGCGCGGCGGGGCGAGCGGGGAGCGTGTCGAATGCCGATTGCCTCCCCTCTCCCTACTTCCTGATGTCGATCCGCGTCACGAACCCCGCGCGCTCCAGGTCGTCCTTGGTCATCGTGCGCACGTTCCCGCGCGCATCCGTCAGCCGCACGAGACTGAAGGTGCGATACACGGGGGTGCTGCTGGCGACGAGCGGGAGGGGACACGTCCCCGTGACGGTGCGCGCCGGCTGCCAGGGGAACGCGGGCGGGAACGGTCGCTCGGCACCGCACCCATAGACACCGGGCTGCGTGTCGCTGTCGAGCCCATACTCGATCGTCAGCACCCCCGACTCGTCGTCGTGCGCGCTGACCGAGATGAGTCGACTCTCGCCGTAGGGCGGCTCGTTGACGCGCTGCGACGTAAAGGTGAGGTCGTCGAGTGTGGGCGGGGTGTCGTCGGTGCGCGGGTTCGTCACCGTCACCGCGACACTCGTGCTGTCGCCATTGGGGAAGAGCGGGCGCCAGTCATAGGCCGTCACCGTTAGGCGCCACGTCCCCGGTGCCGTGTAGTGGTGGAGCGCGACGGTGCAGCTCCAGGTGCCGTCCGCCCGTGTCCCGCTCTCGAGCGTGGGCGCGCAGTACTGTCGCAGGCGCACGTTGTTCGAGGGCGTCGGCGGGAGCATCGAGACCAGCAGGTAGTGAACTCCCGACTCCAGGTCTCGCGCGCGCACGCGCACGACGAGCGCCGCGTCGCCGCCGGTGAGGTCGATCGCCTGCCGGGACAACTCGAGCGATCCGAGCTGCGGCCTGCCGCTGTCGGCGAGGACCGTCAACTCCGCCGTCCCGCTGAGCGTGCCTGCGGTCGCCGTGATCGTCGTGCGCCCGGGAGCAACGCCGTGGATCTCGCCCGTCGTATCGACCCAGGCGACACGCCGGTCGGCGGAGCTCCAGGTGATGGGTGACGTGATCACGCGCCCCGCCGCATCGTAGGCCGTCGCGGTCGCGGTATCGATGCGCCCCTCGTGCATCGAGATCGTCGCGCGGTCGATCACGACACGGGCACGACTGGGGGCGGTGCCGCTCTCCCCGCATGCGACGACAGTCAGCGCGGCAGACAGGAGCGCCGCCATTTCCACCGTCAGCCGCAAGACGCCGGTACGACGTCCGCCTCCCTCGCGCCGGTGCGTTGCGCCGCCGTCCCTCCCCGCTCGAGGATGGCGATTGGCGCGGTGCGCCGCGTGGTCGGGGTGACGCATGACGGGAGGCGCCGGGGACGCGAGGACGAAGGAGGGGAACAGCCTCGCGGAGGGGTGCGAGGCTGGCCGCGGGAGGCTGGCCGTGGGACGCAGGCCTCTGACAATCAGGGCATCGGTCACGCGGGCGGCAAGGTTCATCCAGCCGTCGCGGTCGGCCCCTGACGCTCACCGCCGGTACCGACGCTCGCACCGCTGGTCCCGCCGATGACGCCGCGCGCCACCGGCGACAGTAGCGTAGCGGCATGCGCGCACATCACGCCTCGTCCCGCCTGCTCCCCCGAGTTGGACGTCAGCTCCGCGCCCTGGTGGCGGTCGGCATCGCCGTCGCCGTGGCCGGTTGCGGAAGCGCGGGGATCATGGCACCCCCCGGGAACGAAGGGGGGACGCAGGTCCTCTTCGTCGGGAACTCGCTCACGTATACCAACGACCTTCCGGCGATGGTCGAGCGACTGGCGCGCCTCGCCGGCGACACCGCCCTGCACGTGTCGATGGTGGCCGCTCCCGACTTCTCGCTCGAGGACCACTGGCTGGACGGGACGGCACGCCAGCGCATCCAGTCGCGACGATGGGACTACGTCGTCCTGCAGCAGGGACCGTCTGCGCTCCCCGAGAGCCGCGTCCACCTGCGCACCTGGGCGAGCACCTTTGCCCCGGTCATCCGCGATGCGGGGGCGCAGCCCGTCATGCTGATGGTGTGGCCATCCTTCGAGCGCCGCTTCGACTTTCCCGGGGTCCACGATTCGTATCTCGACGCGGCGCGCACGATCCACGCCATCTTTGCACCTGGCGGTGCGGCGTGGACGGCCTACGGCTCCCTCGACGCGCTGTACAGCGACGGGCTCCACCCGACGATGTCGGGGACGTACCTAGCGGCGACGGCGTTGCTCGAGCGGCTGCGCGGCGTGCGCCCCGGGTCGCTCCCGGCGTCGATCCCGGGCACCTCGATCGACTCGGCGACGGTGCGCGCCCTGCAAAGGGCCGCCGAGGCAGCGCTCGCGGCCAATCCACCGTTTCCGAAGCCGTGAACGCCGACGGGAGCGTCGCTGCGCTCACGCGCGGGCGCGACCGCGACGCTAGAACTTCCAGTTGTAGCCCACGCGCACGACCTGCGTCTCGAGATAGTCCGTGCTCACGAGGCGGAAGTTCGTCCCGCGCAACGTGCGCTCCGCCTGGTTGGTGGCCAGGAGATCGGTCGCGTTGATCACGAGCTCGCCCCTCCCGCGCTGCACGCTCTTCTTCGCCCCGGCGTCGAGTGCATACCGACTCCCCAGGCGCCCCTGGGGGAAGAGGTCGGGGGCGAGGTAGGTGTTGGCGACTTGCAGCTGCCAGTCCCCGGGGAGCGTGGCCGTCGCGCCCAGCTTCACGTTCCCCGAGGTGAGCTGCTCCCTTGGCGCCGTGAAGGTGACCGGGACCGGATAGCGGTTCACCACCGAGAAGGCATCGACGGTGCGGCGGTACAGGGTGGCGTTTGCGTTGAGGAGGAACCGCGCGGCGAGCGTCTGCTGCCAGACCACCTCGCCCCCGGTGCTCCAACTGCGCCCCGCGTTCTGGAAGACGTTGTACAGCAGCGTGCTCCCCGGTGCCTGCGTCGCAATGCGCGTGATGGTCCCGTCGACGATGCGATGATACGCCGCGGCGTAGACGCTCCCCATCGACCAGCTCGTCTTGTATCCAAGCTCCAGCGACGTCGCGTACTGCGGCTGCAACGCCGGGTTCCCCACCTTGATCAGCTCCGGCTCGTCGTACTTGGGAAAGATGCGGATGTCGACCTCGTTGGGCCGGTCCACTCGGCGGTTGACGAACAGCGACAGCTTGTTGGCATCATCGAACTTCCACGCCGCGCGCACGTTGGGGAACGGCTGGAAGTAGCGATAACCGTCGCTCTTGTAGGTGTTGTGGTTGGGATTGACGTCGTAGTTGACATGCACGCCCTCGACCCGCACCCCGCCTTCGAGCTCGAGGTGCGTGCTCTCGAAAACGTAGGTCCCATACAGCGCCGGGATCGTCTCGCGATAGTTGGCCCACCCGCCCGCGCCGGTGTCGATCGGCGAGTTGAGCCCCGGGAAGAAGCGCATGTTCACCGGGATCGAGCGATAGCGCCCCTTGAACCCCGCCTCCACCCGCCCCTGCCGCAACGGCTTCACGTAGTCGGCGTTGAGGTCGACCACGTGCTCGTCCGAGATGAGCTTGAAGGCGTCCTTCCCCACGAAGCTCGGCCGCGTGTTGGTGAAGTAGTACTTCTCGTCCTCGCGATGGAACGAGTAGTTGCTGGTGAGGGTGAGAACGTGCCCCGCCTGCGGGAACTTGTGGATGACGGACGCGGTGGCGAATGCGGTGTACTTCACTTCGTCCTCCAGGAACTGCCAGAGGCGCACGCGATTCTGCAGCGTCCCCTCGAAGTACGGGTTGTCGCCGTAGTCGAGGATCTTCTCCCGGTTGAACAGCCCCGCCACGTGCAAGGTGTTGCGCCCGCTCAAGGCGTGATCGACCCCCGCGTTGAGCGTCGCGTAGTCGGTCCGCCGGTTGCGCTTGACCTGCTGCCGGATGACCGTCCCGTCGTCGTATGTGCGCGTCGCGAACTCGTTCTTGTTGAGCGTGGGGGAGTAGAGCCAGTCCGCCTGCAGGAACGTGTTGGTCGCACCGCTCCGATGGTTGAGCGCGACCGACGGGTTGAACTTGGGCGTCCCGCGGTATTGCGGACGGATGGTGGGGAGGTTCGCCTGCTTTTCCCAGAGCGCGCCGGCGCCACCCATCACCCCCAACTTTCCGTTCCACCCCGCCTGCTCCTCCTTGCGGAAGACGAGGTTGATGATCCCCGCGCTCGCATTCGCGTCATACTTCGCCGACGGGTTGTTGATCACCTCGATGCGTTCGAGCGCCGAAGCGGGGAGGTTGTCGAGCCCCGCCTGCGAACCGAAGCCGGTGAGTGCGGTCTGCTTGCCGTCGATGAGAACGACCACCTTGTCGCTCCCGCGCAGGAGCAGCTTCCCATCCTGTCCCATCGTGACCCCCGGCACCGTCGACATCGCCTGCAGCACCGACCCGCCCGACTGCGTGACGTTGTCGCTGACGGTGAAGGTCTTGCGGTCCATCGCGTCGGCGACTGCGTCGGCGTTCCCCGTCACCACGACACCGGCAAGCGCCTGCGCCTCCCGGACCATCGGAATCGTCCCCAGGTCCAGGAAGGGCGAGAGTTCGCCCACGAGGACGCGCTGGCGAATCGGGCGATAACCGATGCGGCGGGCCGCCAGGACGTAGCTCCCCTTCTTCAACCCGGAAAACGAGAAGCCCCCCGATTCGTCGGTCAGTCGACCGGAGACGAAGGCGCTGTCCTTCTCGGTGAGGAGCTGGACGGAGAGGTACGGGAGCGCGCCCTTGGACTCGGCGTCGACGATGCGGCCGGAGAGCGTGACGCCGGACGTGGATTGGGCCGGCGCGACGGTTGTCCCGAGCGCGAGGTAGAGCGGGAGCAGGAGCGAGCGGAGGGGGCGAAACAGCACGGCACGGGGGGAGGAGTTCCTGGGAGCAGCGTACGGACGTCGCCGTGAAGTCTAGAGGGCGCTCACGAAAAGCGTAGGGCGACTCCGCGAGATCCCGGCTTCTCCGTTCCGCGCTACTTCCTCCGCGATCTCCGCCGTGCACCCTCATCGCTCGTCCAGCGGTCGCGCGCGGGGAGTGCGCTCACCGCAGAGAACGCGGAGTTCGCAGAGGGTCCGCGACGCGTTCACTTCAGTCGCTCGAGCTTCCCTTTCCGCTTGACGATGTTCCTGTAGTCCCATTGCACCTCACGGGACTCGGCGAGCCACTTCTTCATCCGCTTGGTGTCGACCTCGTCGACCGACGTGTAGCGCGCCCCCGCCACCTTGAAGTTCCCCTCCTTGGCCAATCCCTCCGACTTGAACGACTGCCCGCTCCAGAACATCAGGCGCACGCAGTCCTTCAACTTGCTGTAACCCACGACCGGGTTGCCGTCGAGGAACCAGACGGGGTGCGCGTGCCAGACCTTGTTCTCCGCCTCGGGGAGCGCGCGGTCGATCTCTCGGGCGAGGAGGTCGCAGATCGCTCGGTCGTCGGGCGACTGGCGTGCGTTGTAGGCAACGGTATCGGCGTGGGGCATGGTGATGGGGCTCCGCGAAGGGGAGGTGCGGCGATGCAGCTCACGGTGGCTCCGCATTGCAGAGCCTTCGCCTCGTCGGTGCGCAGAAACAGGGCGAAACCGGGAGCGACATCTCCCTCGTACGATGGGCAACCGTTCGTCCCTCGGATAGGGTGACGCAACGGTTCTCCTCCCGTCATGGATGCGCTAGCATCCGGCAGCTCTTCGTCGCGCTCCACATGTTCTTGCAACGCCGCCAACTCCGCCCGCTCGTCCTTCTCACGCGACGCGTTGCCGCGCTCGGTACCTGCCTCGCATTAGCCGGCTGTTCGAAGGAAGACAGTGCGACAGGGCCGGGGACGCTCCCGCCCAGCACCCCCGGCACGCTCGTGGCGGATGCCGCGGCCGCCGAGCTCTCCGTCTCCGACATCGCGCGCTTCTGGGCAGCGGTCGACGAATACAAACGCAGCAAGTCGGCCACCGCCTTCCAGACGCTCTACCTCGGCCACGCCTCGCCCGGACTCGTCGACTTCGTCAAGGCGCGCAGCATCACCGCCGCCTCGCTCGCCGACATGGTCGACCGCGCCCCGACCTACTTCGCCGCGAGCCGCGTGGCGTCGACCGCGCTGGCCGGCGGTGCCGTCGACGCGCAGGTGCGGAGCGCGTACTCAGCGATGAAGTCGATCTATCCAGAGACGCTCTTCCCGACCGTGACGTTCGCCTTCGGTCGCTTCTCGACCGCGGGGACGATTCGCAACAACCGGATCCTCCTCGGCGTGGAGTTCTACTATCCCGACAATGCCGCGGCGCCGCTGGACGAGTTGCAGTCGTTCCAGAAGACCAACGTCAAGCCGCTCGGCAAGCTCCCCATCATCGTCGCGCACGAACTCGTCCACATCCTGCAGTCGCGCGCGAGCGGGATCTTCGGCAAGTCGACGTTGCTCGAGCAAGCGCTCGCCGAGGGGATTGCCGACTTCGTCGGCGAGCGCGCCTCGGGGGACAACATCAACGCCTGGCTGCGTCCGTACGGGCTGGCGCACGAGCACGAACTCTGGGTGCAGTTCCAGTCGCAGATGCAGGGCACCGATGTGACGCAGTGGCTCTACAACCAAGGCTCCGCCAGCAGCAACGCTGGCGATCGTCCCGGTGACCTGGGGTACTTCATGGGGTATCGCATCGCCCAGGCGTATTACGACAGGGCAACGGACAAGGCGCGGGCGATCAAGGAGCTCATCGAGGTGCAGAACGCGAGCGCCTTGCTGGCGGCGAGCGGTTACAACCCCTAGGCGCCCGACGCGGCGTCACTCGGGAATCACCCGAGTTCCTGCCCCTCTCCCCCTACCGACAGGTTGCGGGAACGACGCCATCGTGGAGCACACGCCGCATGGCTCCCGCTCGCAGGGGGTGTTTCGTGTCTCGTACAATCCGCCACTCGTGTGGCGCGCGCGCCTGGTCCCTGGCGCTCGCGCTGCTTGTTGTGTCCAGCATCGCCCGCGCGCAGGGCGAGTACGTCAACTGCCCCGGGCACCTGTTCGCCATCGGCGCCCGGCTCGGATGGGCGCAGGCGCTCGCGAAGAACGCGGGCCCTGAGCAGGACGCCCTGCTCTTCGAGCACCTCACGGCGGCAGGAGCGCACGCACAGGCCGCCAACGCCGAGTGTGCGCCCGGCCCGCCCCCCTGGCCCGCCTTCGCCAACTGGGCGCAGATCCAGTCGGGGCTCGCCCAGATCATCGACCAGTACCGGCGCGGCATCTCCAACCGCTCGCAGCTTGCCTACACGCTTGCCGCCTGGGAACAGGGGATGGCGCGTGACCTCGCGGTGCGGGCGCTGGGCCAGACCATCGTCGCCGACCGGACGTGCGGTGAGCTCTACCTGCGCATTGGCGCGGCGCTGGCCGACGCGCAGACGACGACACAGGTGCATGGTCGACTGATCCCCGATGCGGTGCAGCGGCTGCGCGATGCGCGCGCCAGCGTGGTGACGTCGACCCAGATCAATCCCCCGTGTCGCGACATGTCGCGCCTCGTCGCCGATATCGACGAGGCGTTGCGTCACCCGGCGGACAACAGCACGGTGACGCGCGTGAACGACCTGTGGAACATGGCGTCGCTCATCAACCGCATCGGGCCGCCGATCCCGCCCGTGCCCACGCAGGTGCGCGGCCTCAACCCGCGCGACTGCTTGTTCCACTTCTGGGCGACCGGGTCGCGGCTCGGGTGGGCCGAGGCCATTGCCCGATTCGGTAACGGGGCGAGCGATCCCGTGATGTTCCAGCACCTGGCTGCCGCCGGGCAGCACATCCGTGCGGCCAACCGGGCGTGCGCGCAGGAGCCACCCCCGTGGCCGGCCTTCCCCAACTGGCAACAGCTCCAAGGCCAGCTCGATCAGCTGGTCAGCATGTTCCAGCGCGGCCTCATGACGCGCTGGCAGCTGGCGAACGCCATTCGCGCCCTGCGCGACGCGCTGGCGGGGCAGCTGGCCTTCCGCAACGAAGGGGGGACGGTGGTCCGCGCGCACACCTGCGAAGAGCTGACGCTGCTCATGGGCGGGTGGCTGGGCTATGCGCAGACCACGACGCAGATCCACGGAACGCTCGTCCCCGAAGCGGTCAGCGCGCTGCAGACGGCGCGGCAACTGGCGACGCTCTCCCAGCAGCTCATCCCGCCGTGTGATGATGTGTCCGGATTGCTGGCGGCGATCGATCGCGCCCTCAACGTCCCGCGGAACGTCAACGCCGTGCGCGAGGTGGACGCGGCGTGGACCACCGGCGCGACGATCTGGTCGGCCGCCTCGCCCTCGTGGCCGGTGGATCCTGG
This sequence comes from Gemmatimonadaceae bacterium, assembly GCA_046327755.1. GTDB lineage: Bacteria > Gemmatimonadota > Gemmatimonadetes > Gemmatimonadales > Gemmatimonadaceae > SCN-70-22. Next base: position 7,243 of record JAXLXW010000014.1, on the reverse strand, counting down.
TCCGACTCCGACGCCGGTCCCCCCGCGCGTCGCCCCGGGCCTCACCGCAACGGGGGGGCTCGACCCCACCATCGTCGGGCAGAAGAACGCCCGCCTGCTGAACGACTTCCGCTACCAGGCCTCGAGCTATGAGGCCGGGGCGGTCACGCTGCAGGTCACGGCACCCGCGGTCGCCGGCCAGCCGTACACCGCCACGATCACCTCGACGGTCATCCACCGCCGGCACCTGCTGCATCCGCAGCGCCCGGGGGAGCAGTTCGAGGAGTGGTGGACCGTGACCGTCACGCTGGGACAGGGGCAAGGGTCGCTCGATCGACTCGAGGGGCCGGCGTCCGCCGTGGAGGAGTATCGGAGCGTCGCCCCCAACCGAACCGACCGTCGCGTGTACGCCAACAACGAGCGCTGGTACGCCCTGCGGCAGCCGGACGGGAGCTATCGCCTCACGATGCCGGGCATCCAGGACGGGATTCCGTTCCGGCTCACGTCCGCTCCACCGCCGCCTTGATGTCGTCCAGGTCCTGCTGCAGCGCCTTCCTGGCGACGCCCTTGAAGAAGAGCGTCATCGGGATGGCCTGCAGCTTCGCGAGGAACCCCTGCGGAATGGAGTCGTGCCGGCTCGTCAACGTCACCGCGCCATCGGTCCCCGTCAGCTGCAGCGTCGCGACGAAGACAAAGCCGCTGTCCTCGGCGCGCGTCGTGTAGGACTCCTGCTCCTTCGCGTCGGTGATCCGCTTGTCGGCGGAAGCGGGCTTGCCGAACAGGAGGCGCGTCTCGCGCCACGTGAGCCCCACGAGCCCCTCTGCCGGCTTCGCGAGGAGCTCCACCTTCTGGATCCCGCTGATGACATCCGCCGCGTGTTCGATGTCGGTGATCGCACGCCACACCGCGGCGCGAGACGCCGCGATGGTCACCTGCACGTCGACGATCATGGATCCCTCCCGGTCGGAGTGCTGAACCACACACCATTCGGCGCCTCGGAGCGTGCAGCGGCAATGTCGGGCCACCCATCGCCGTCCAGGTCCCCGATGGCGACGCCATAGACCGATCCCTTCCCATCGCCCCACGGCGCGTCTGCGAAACGCGGCATCCGCCCGCCCCCCTGGTTGAACAGCACCGATCCCACCGCCGTCTGTCGCCCCACGACAAGGTCGGCACGCCCATCGCGATTCATGTCCGCGATGGCGATCGCGTACGGTGCCCCCGCGGTGCCACCGAGCGCCACGGGTTGGTCAAACGAACGATTGCGCGCGCCGACGTACGCGAAGAGACCGCGCTCCTCGTCGCCCACGACAAGATCCATGACCCCGTCGCCGTTGATGTCGCCCGCGGCAGCGGCTCGGATGTTGGAGACGCCAGGCCCGAGGGCGATGGGTGCCTGGCGAAAGGTCCCCGTCCCGTCGTTCCAGAAGACCAGGTTCTGCCCACCGTCGCGGTGCGGGACGAAGAGATCGATCGCGCCGTCGCCATCGAGGTCGCTCGCGACAATGATCGTCGCCGATTGCGTGGCGAGGGGTGCGCACGACGGAAAGGCGCCGGCGCCATCATTGAGGCACACGAAGCTCGGCGCGGGCGCCGTGGGATTGGCGCTCCGATTGGCGACGACGAGATCCGGGCGCGCGTCGCCGTTGAGGTCGGCCACGGTCACGTAGCGCGTATTCCACCTCGGCTCGCCAAAACTCCCGATCGCGCGGAAGTGCCCGGTGCCGTCGTTGCGATAGACGAGCTTGCGATCCGGGTTGTCGTTGCTCACCACGACGTCGAGGTCGCCATCGCCATCGAGATCCGCCAGCGCCGCGGAGTATGTGCGATCGGGCGAATCGGCGAGCGGCTGCGCAGTGAAGTGTCCCTTCCCGTCGTTGCGCATGATGACGTCGACCAACGGCCAGTGGCGCCCCTTGGCGAGGACGACGTCGAGTGTGCCGTCGCCATCGACGTCGCCGAGGCTCACGCTTGCCGATGTCTCGCTCGTCGCTTCGAGGAGCAGCACGCGCTCGAACGCGCGCCTCGCCCCCTCCTGCGCCGCAATCGCCACGCCTCCCGCAAGGCACAGCGCGACGCACAACGCAAGCGACAGTGCGAGCGGCAACGTCACGCGGATTCCGCTGGCCTGCATCGGCGATGGGTGCATGGCGAGAAGCTACCGCTCCGCGCCCTCGCGAGCCACGGAATGCGACGGCGCGAATGCGACGAGCGCCACGTGTCGGTCCGTCGTAGATTCTTCGGCACGCATTCCCCCCCGTGAAGGAGACATGCCACCTCGCCCCCTAACCGCCGCCGCCGTCTGCTTCTCGCTGCTCACGCTCGCCGCGTGCGCACACGCCCCCTCGCGCGAAGTGCTGAACCCACCCGGGCTCGCCCCACTCGTCCCCGCCTACTCGGTGGCGATCCGCTCGGGCAACCAGGTCTTTGTCTCCGGGATGACCGGGATCGCGCCCGGGACGCAGGACATCGTCGCGGGCGGCGTCGCCGCGCAGACACGCCAAACACTCGAGAACATCCGCACCGCCCTCGCCTCCGGCGGCGCGACGATGGCCGACGTGGACGAGTGTACCGTCTTCCTCAAGGACATGGGCGACTACGCGGCGATGAACGCCGTGTACGTCGAGTTCTTCAAGACGGCGCCGCCGGCGCGCGCGACTGTGGCGGTGAGCGCGCTTCCGCGCCCAGCCGCACTCGTCGAGATCAAGTGCAGCGCGCGGAAGCGGCAGCGCTAATGCGCCCTCGCCGAGTGCCTCTGCGTCCTCTGCGTTCTCTGCGGTGAAAGAACCTCCGCGCGCCTCCGTCAGTCGCGCACGGCGTCCATTTTCACCGCAGAGAACGCAGAGAACGCAGCGTTACGCAGAGGTCAGCCACGTCGCGCCGCCTCGATGGCCGCGATGTCGATCTTCTTCATCGGCATCATCGCCTGGAAGACGCGCTTGGCGGCGATGCGGTCCGGATCAGCCATGGCTCTCGTGAGGGCGAGCGGGGTGATCTGCCACGAGATCCCCCACTTGTCCCTGCACCAGCCGCACTGACTCTCCTGCCCCCCGTTCCCGACGATCGCGTTCCACAGGCGGTCCGTCTCCTCCTGGTCTGCCGTCGCGACCTGGAACGAGAATGCCTCCGAGTGCTTGAACATCGGGCCACCGTTGAGCCCCAGGCACGGAATCCCCATCACGGTGAACTCGACGGTGAGGACGTCGCCTTCCTTCCCCATCGGGTAGTCGCCGGGCGCGCGATGCACCGCCTTCACCGACGAGTCGGGAAAGGTCGCCGCGTAGAACTGTGCCGCCTCCTCGGCGCCACCGTCGTACCAGAGGCAGATCGTCGTGCGGGCAGGGTCCGGCATGTCGTTCCTCCTGTCACGTGGGTTGAGGACCGAGCGTTGGACTGTAGGGAGCGCGAAAAGTCATCGCGAGGCGCACCAAAGCGCCAGCGTCCGGAGGCGCCCACGCACCACGGTCGGTCCCTCCCCTTACCGGGCGGGCAGCGTTCCGTATGATATCGGGGAACGATGCGCCGAGTTCGCGATGGCTCGCGCGCGCACCCTCCCCCGAGCCTCGCCATGCACGCTCGCTTCCTCGCCGCACTCGCGCTGCTCTTCTTGTCCGCCGCGCGCGCCGACGCCCAACTTCTCTCCCGCCCGGTGCCGAACGCGGGTGTCGAGTCGTTCACCTTCCAGTCGCCGTCGATGGGGGTGCGCTTCTCGCTCAACGTCGGGATGCCGGCGGGCTACAAGCCGGGCGACGGGAAGAAGTACCCCGCGCTGATCGTGACCGATGGCGACTTCGTCTTCGGGAACGTCTTTGAAGCGTCCCGGGCGCTGAACGAGGTCATCACGCCGCTGTTCGTGATTAGTGTCGGGACGGCACTGGACGAGGGCGAGGAAGAGCACACGCGGCGGCGCATCTACGAATTCTCCCCGCCCGGATGGGACCGGAAGGACACATTCGGAGAACTCGTCTCCGGGCTCTGCAAGACGCTCAAGAGCCCGGAGGAGCGCTGCAGTGGCGGATCAGCACAGTTCCTCACCGCCATCGCGACCGAGATGATCCCCCAACTCGCCGCGAAGTTTCCCATCGACACCACGCAACTCGGGCTGTTCGGCCTCTCGGCCGGCGGCTTCTTCACCTCGTGGGCCATCTTCCAGCCCAACTCGCCCTTCAAGCGCTACATCATCTCCAGTCCGGCGATGTCGTACGGGCGCGGGGAGATCTTCCGGCAGGAGGCGACGTACGCCGCGACGCACAAGGACCTCCCCGTCGGCATCTACCTTGCCGCCGGGGTGCTCGAGGCGACCGATCCGGAGCTGGAGGGGATCGGCGAGATCGTGAGCGGGATGTCGCACCTGGCCGGGACACTCAAGCGCCGCAACTATCCGGGGCTCAAGCTCGCGATCGAATTCCACCCCGGGATGGGACACGTCGACGTCATGGCGACGTCGGTGGTGCGGGGGCTACGGACGCTGTACGCGAAGTAACGGCAAGCGTTCGGTTCGGCGCGACTTACTTCACCTTCCCGCTCGCACGCATCTCCCGCACTCGCGCCTTCACGATCTTTGTGATGAGCGCATACGGCACCGGCTCCGACAGCGGGAACTGCAGGTTCCCCTTGGGGCCGGCGTACTTCGCCAGCTGCAGGCGCAGCGCCGCGTCACGCACCGGCGGGAAGACGCCGATGTGCTTCTTGAACGCCGCGAAGTAGAGGATGACGCCGTCGAGGAAGAAGGCCGGCATCCGATAGCTGATGCGCTCCTCGGCGCGCGGCGCCGCCTTGCGCACGGTCTGTCGGATGCGCTCCAGGATGGGCTGGACGTCGATGGGCGCCGCGGCGATGTACGCGTCGATTGTGGCTGGCGGAGCGGCTGACGGCTTCACTTGATCCCCTCCTTCGCTTTCCACCCGATCGCTGGCGCATGCAGGCTTTGCACGTACAGGCGATCGGCGGTCTCGGTGATGGCCGTCGTCTCGGGATATGCCCCCGAGGGATCCTGCAGGTCCTCCACCACGCGCCCTTCCTCGGTGAAGGCGATCACGTGGCCATACGGCTTGGGGACCGGCCAGAGCGCGCGCGGCAGCCGCAACGTCACCGCGCGCAGCCTGGGGAAATCACCCAGTCGATCGACGAGCGCACTGCGCGGCTTGGTAAAGCCCAGCCAGATCCGCCCCTCCAGCCCGCGCATGAGATTATCGGGATAACCGGGGAGGTTGTCGAGCAGGATGCGCCCCTGCGGCGATTCCCCGCGCGAGAGATCCACGTCCGACGCTCCAACCGCCAGCTTCCACACACGATAACGCCCCGTCTCGGCGACGAAGAGCCACTGCTCGTCCGCCGAGAGCGCGACCCCGTTGGCGAACGAGAGCCCGCGCGCGACCACACGCGTCGTGCGCCTGACGGGATCGTAAGCGAGTACGCGCCCGGTCGCCGACTGCTCGAGGATGTCGAGAATGCTCGCCTCGAACGTCCCGCCCCAGTCGGCCGGGGCAAAGCGGGTCGAGGCATCGGTGAAGTAGACGACGCCATCGCGGGCAACGATCACCGCGTCGGCGAAGCGGATCGGGGTGCCGGCCACCGAGTCGGCCAGCACGCGGACCGCCCCGTTAGGCGCTATCGCCACCAGCCCTCGCCGGGTGTCGGCGGCGAGCATGCTGCCCGCCGTGTCGAAGGCGAAGCCAAGGACGCGCCCGCCGAGGTTGGCGAAAATCTCGCGCCCGGTGCCGTCGGCGTGCATGCGCAGGATCTTGCCGCTGGCGACCGCGGCGTAGAGCAAGCTGTCGGGGCCGAAGGCGACGTGCTCAGGCCCTTCCTCGCCCCCAAGCTCTATGCGCTGCAGCGCGGCGAGCCGCTGGTTCACGGCGTGAGGGGCGACGTAGCCGGCAGCAGGCGGCGCGGACCATCGGACGGGGCGCACCGGCACCGGCCAGAGCGCGAGGTACGCGAGGAGGGCGAGCCCGCCGACGAGGATGAGGCGGCCAAGCTCCCTCATCGTCCTCGCCTAACGGGTTCGGCGCGAAACGCCCGCCCCTCGGCGGCGAGCGCGAGCGCCAAGGCTCGAATGCCGCTCGGCCCCATCCCATGCAGCGCCGCGACGTCCGCCTCCGACCACCTCGCGAGTTGCGCCATCGACGTGATGCCGGCGTTGGCGAGCGCGCGCAGCGCGGGACCCGAAAGCCCTGGCGGAAAGGCCGCCGCGTTGGGATGCGTGGACGCTGGCTTGGTCACGACGTCGCTCCTCCTCGGAAGACACGGGAGTGTGCATCCCCCAGGGTCCGCGGTCCAGTAGCATCGACACAGCACCGCGTCCGTCGGTCTGTCATCGAGCAGCGCCACCTCCCGCGTCCGCGCTGAAAGTTCTATGTCCGCGTCAAGGTGAAGCAGCTCAGGCAGGCGCAGTGGAGCTCCGTGACGAGCGACGGAAAAGTGCAGTATCGAAGCCGCCACCAACGCCCACCGCTACTCCGAGGCCTTCGCGCATCGCGGTGCCGTGATTCTCTCGCTCGCGCCATCCATGCCTTGATCGCGCCCTCTCGCCCCCCCGTCCTCCCCCTCTGCATTCCTCTGCGTCCTCTGCGTTCTCTGCGGTGAAAAAACCCCCGCACGCCGAGCGTAGGCGCACGGGGGGTTTTTCACCGCAGAGAACGCAGAGTTACGCAGAGTTACGCAGAGTCAGGGGATGAACTTTCGGTCCGGGTCCATCAGCTGGCGCGCGAAGTAGGTGAACTCGAGCGCAGTGGTGTGCGCCTGCTGCTCGATGTTGGCCCCGGAGCCGTGGCCGCCTTCGATCACCTCGTAGAAGAAGTACGGCAGCCCCATCGCCGCCATCTTCGCCGCGAACTTGCGCGCGTGCTGCGGTCCCACGCGATCGTCCTTGGTGGTCGTCCAGATGAGCGGCGTCGGGTACTGCACCCCCGGCTTGAGGTTGTGATACGGCGAGATCTTCGCGAGGAAGGCGCGCTCCTCTGGGACGGAGACGCTCCCGTACTCACCGACCCACGATGCCCCCGCCTGGATCTGCTCGAAGCGCAGCATGTCGAGGAGCGGGACCTGGATATCGACCGCGTTCCACAGTTCCGGGCGCTGCGTGAGCTGCACCCCCATCAGCAATCCGCCGTTGGAGCCCCCCTGGATCCCCAGCCGGCGCGGCGAGGTCACCTTGCGCGCGATCAGGTCCTCGGTCGACGATTGGCACGCCTCATCCCACTCCCCTTGCGCTTCTACACGAACGACCGCATGTTCGCCCCTGTAGAAGCACAAGGGGAAC
>JAXLXW010000013.1:0-131401 GCA_046327755.1 Gemmatimonadaceae bacterium | reverse complement strand
CTCACGGCCCGCTCGGGATCCTCGTCAGCCGCTGGAGTTTCATCGATGTGTAGGCGCGCGCTCCCGCTTGCCGCGCGGCTGTGCCTGACGCTCGCGCCGTGCCTCATCGGCACTGTCGGCGCCATCGGTGCCGCGCAACCGCCCGAGCGCTCGCTCGAGGGCGCCGCCGCACGCGCAGCGGCACACCTCGTCCACATCGAGCGACTCGATCGACGTCGCGGAGAGATCGAGATCGCCCGTGACTCAGCGCGGGTCGCGACGACGCGACGCCTCTACCCCAGCGAACTCCGCGTCGGGCTCTTCCGCGTCGCGACGACCCCCGACCTGAAGGGCTTGATCGTTCCGGCGGTCCAGGAAGTCTCCCGCGAGCTGCAACCGCTGCTCGACCAACCGGCCCGTGATGCGATCCAGTCCTGGACCGTCTCGGTGCGCCGCGTGGAAGCGACGGAGCGGCGCTTCTATGGCTTCGACCCATTCATCGTCTCCATTCGCCACGGTGAACGGTACATCCCCACGGAGTACGGCGACTCGTTCCTGGCGACGACCAAGTTGCGCGAGCATCTCCGGCAACTGGTCGTGATCGCGACAGCGGGGACGTTCGACCGCGAGTTGCACAGCTGGCTGTTCGCGTCCCCCATCTCCCCGCTTCCCCCGTCGGAACGGGTCGAGAGCAGTGCCAGACTCGATCTCGCGACGGCCGATGCGCACTCCGCACGGCGGTGCGTGCGCGGCGACCTACCGAGCTGCGCGACACTCCTCGCAATACACGGTGTGCCGGCGGACCCGCTGCACACATGGTACGCTCCCGAGGACTATCGCGCCCTCACGTCTCTGATCGCGCTCCAACGCGGCGACGGCCCGGACGCTCGTGCCCTGCAGCGCGCATGCGCTGCTGGCTCGCAGCGAGACTGCGAACGGTTGCTCGGGCGAATCGAACCGGGACGCATTCCCGCTCCCGTCCTCGCGGGTCCGCGACATCTCCTGCTCGACGAGGCCTTGCGACTCGGCGGCCCCAGCGCGCTCACCAGGTTGCGCGACACCAAGGGCGACGTGGGAACGCGACTCGTCGCGGCGAGCGGCGTTGCGGAGGACTCCCTGCTCTCGAGCTGGCACCATCGCATGGTGACAACGCGCGGAACGGGGATTCGCCCGCCGGCCGGCGTCGCGTTGGCATCCCTCGGCTGGTTGATGCTGCTCGGCACACTGAGCCTTCGGAGGACACGGCGATGCGGCTGACGGAACGGGGCTGGCGCCTGTCGCTCGCGGCCATCGCATCGCTCGTGGTGCTTCTGGCGTTGCAGGTCATCGGAGGCTCGTCCGACGAGGAGCGGAGTCTGTTAATCGAAGGTCACGACTACTACAGCAGGCTGCGCAGCATCGACAACGCGGAGCATCGTGAGGCAGTCCTCTATCTCGGCGAGCGCCTGACCGTCATCATGGACAGCCTTGCGCACCTGGTCCCATCGAGACCAAGCGCGCCGGACCGTTCCAGCGATGGAGTGCGTGCGTCGGGCGTGACGACCATTGCCCTCGATACCGTGGGGCGCGCCAGCCGAACGCTCATCGAATCGACGATCGCGCAGGAGCTCTCCGACATCCCCGAGCTCCGCGTCCCCATCCGGGTGCTGGTCATGCAGTCGCTGCGCGACCGCTTTGCGCGACTCGCCACTTACGAAGAAGGGCGCGCGCCTCTCGCGCGCTATGTCCTGTTGCCCAGCCGCCCGGGAGAGCCCTGCACGGTACTCCTGACGGCAAGGCTCGCGGATCTTTCCGTCCTCGGTGCTGCGCTATCGACCGTCGATGGTCTCCTCGGTCCGTGTGCGTACTTCGCGGCATTCGGACTTCCGGGTCGCCCGCTCCGTGCGCACCTGGATTCGGCCGCGTGGTACCCCGCGGCCTTCACGCGCTGGCGAGACTCACTCGACGTCGGGGAACCGCGTCGCGAGCCGTGGAGCGATCTCACGAGCGAGGGCGTGCACTGCATGCTGCGCGCGGATGACATCTGCGCACGCGAGTGGGTTGCCGATGCCCCGCGTTCGCGGTACGAGCGCCCAAGTGCTGACCTGTCGCTCGTCGCCGAGGGAGAACCGGTACTCGCCCGCGCGCTCCCCTGGTACAATACGCGTGGTATTGCCTTCGGTGTTCGGCAGCGACTGTGGCTCTCCGATCTCGTGCGGGAGGTGGGCGAGCGACGGTTCGGCGAGTTCTGGAGGAGCGAGACGCCGGTGGACTCGGCGTTCCTCCAGCTCGTTGGGATGCACGAGAACGCGTGGACCGCGCAGTGGCTGGCGCGGCGCTACGCCCCGTACACCCCGTCCCCACGCCCGTCTCGCGCCGAGCTCGGATGGTGGGCGCTCGTCATGTTCGCAAGCCTGGCGACGCTCGCCCGTGTCCGCGAGCGTCGCGCACGATAGAACGCGATAGCGCGCCAGAACGCGATAGCGCGCCAGAACGCGATAGCGCGCCAGAGCTCGCTCAGGGCACGACCTTCACCTCGCCTAACGCATACCGCGTCAGGAAGGCGTACTCGCGCTTGAGCTTGTCCACCATGTGCCGCGGCTCCTGCAGCCCGTGCGGCTCGCGCGGGAAGAAGACCAGCTCCACCGGGACCTCGTTCTTCTTGAGCCCCTGGTAGAGTTCCTGTGCCTGCCCGATGGGGACGCGCGTGTCGGCCTGGCCGTGCAGGATGAGCGTCGGCGTCCTGGCATTCTTGATGTAGGTCATCGCCGAGGCGCGCTCGAACTGCTGCTTGACGTCCCAGGGCTCGCCACCGAAGTATCCCTCGAGGAGCGTCTGCAGGTCATTGGTGGAGTACATCGAGAACATGTTGGTGAGCCCGGCGCCGACCATCACCGCCTTGAAGCGGTTGGTCTGCGTGAGCGTCCACGCCGTCATGTAGCCGCCGTAGCTCCACCCCGACTGCACCAGCTTGTCCGGGTCGGCGACCCCGCGCTTCACGAGGGCGTCGATCCCTGTCTGGATGTCGCGGTAGTCGCCCCCGCCCCAATCCTTCACGTTGGCGAGGAGGAACTTCTCCCCATAGCCGGTCGAGCCGCGCGGGTTGGGATAGAAGAGCGCCCATCCCTTGGCCGCCCACACGTGCGCCGCGTTGGAGTACCAGTCACCGCTGAACGACTGCAGCCAGGCCCCGGACGGGCCGCCATGCACCACCGTGTGCAGCGGAACCTTCTGCCCCGCCTTGTACCCCACCGGGTAGACGACCAGCCCCTCGACCTCGAAGCCGTCCGTCGACTTCCAGCGCACGACCTCGGTCGTGCCTAACGTAAACTCCTTCGTGAAGGCGTTGTGCGTGGTGAGCGTCGTCGGTGTCCCGGACGCCACGTCGAACAGCGCGACCTCGTACGGCGTGTTGGCGGTCGATGTCGCCGTGGCAAAGCGCGCGTTATCGGCGCTGAACGAGGCACCGTCGGTGCCGAAGAGCCCGCCCAGGACGCCAGCGAACTTCGTGATCCCCTTCGGGACGCCCCCCGCCGCGGGGACGGAGAAGAGTTCAGTCGTCGTCCCCGTCTGCGTCATGAAGTAGAGCGTCTGCCCGTCGCGCGACCACGTCACCGGTCCCGGGGGAAAGGGGAACGTCGGCGCGAGCACCTCGCGCGGCGTTCCACCCGATACCGGAGCGATCACGAGGTGGTCCTGGGCGATCATCGGGCGGTCCGCCGGGCGCATGAGCCAGGCGATCGACTGCCCGTCGGGCGACCAGCGCGGCGCCGCGTCGTTCCCGGCGTTCTGGCTGAAGCGCTTCGCGTTGCCGCTGGCGACGTCGACCAGCCAGATGTCGCCGCGATGGTTGTCGTCCGCCCGCATCGATGGAAAGAGGCGCATGGCGATCGTCTTCCCATCCGGCGACCACTGCGGATCGATCACGTCCCAGTCGCGCGCCACCAGCTCGCGCGTCGCCTTGGTCGTGGCGTTCACCAGCCAGAGGCGCGTGTGCTTGAGGTTGAGGTCGACCGTGACCGCGTCGTCGCCCCCCTTGGCCGCCTTTTCCTCCTCCTCGGTGGGCGGCTGTGTCGCCACGACTGCCAGCTGCGACCCATCGGGCGACCAGGTGGCGGAAATCACCGCCCCCTTGAGCGTCGTCAGCTGCTCCGCATCGCCACCGCCTAACGGGAGCAGCCACACCTGCGGCGGGCCGGCGCGCTCGGAGATGAAGGCCAGGCGCTGCCCGTCCGGCGACCACTCCGCGGCGCGATCCTTCTTCGGACTGTTGGTCAACCGCCGCGCCCCCCCGCCACTGGCCGGGACGAGCCACAGGTCCGTGTCGACCGTATTGCCGGCGAGGTCGAACGACTGGAGGGTGTAGGAGACCGACTTGCCGTCGGGTGACAGGCGGACATCGCTCAGAGCGCGCAGGCGGGCGATGTCCTCGAAGGTCATGGCGCGGCGGTCCTGGGCGCGGACAGAGGCGGCGAGGGACGCCGTTGCGGCGATGAAGAGGACTCTCCGGGTCGACGAGGAGACGACCGAATGGGAGCGACGAGTCAGGCGCATGGCTATACGCGGGTGGAGGGCGGCTTTGGCGCGTGGGAATGTGTGGCCCGCCGAGCGGGACCGCGAGAGGGGGTGAGTGAGAGGGGGAAAGTGAGAGGAAAGCACCCGTCCGCCCCGCCACCTCCGCAACGGTCATCAACCGCTCACCTTCCGCGGTTTTCCACAGCCCGGTCATTCAACGGCGCTCCTCGTTAGGCTTCGGATCGGCGCTCGACATAGCGGGTGCCGGTCCGTAGTTTCCGCCCGTCGACCGGGGGGGACGCATGGCAAGCACCAAGACCGCAATTGAGTGGACGGATGCGGTGTGGAACCCGATGACCGGGTGCACCAAGATCTCATCTGGTTGCGATCGCTGCTACGCGCACGTCGTGGCGCACCGGCGCACTCGCGACATCTACCTGCGTCAACGCCCCGTTCGAGACACGCCCACCAATCGCGCCGATCCCTTCGCGCCGCGGTTCTGGGAGGACCGGCTCTTCGAGCCGCTTCGCTGGCGTGAACCGCGCCGCATCTTCGTGAACTCGATGAGCGACGTCTTTCACGCACAGTTTTCAGTCGAACAGATCCGCCAGGTGTTCGAGGTGATGGAGCAGGCCGCGTGGCACCAGTTCCAGGTGCTCACGAAGCGGCCGGAACGTGCGTTGCGGCTGTCGCCTCAACTTCTCTGGCCGGACAACGTGTGGCTCGGCACGTCCATTGAGGACATGCGTGTGGCAAAGCGCGCGGATGCCCTACGGCAGACGCCTGCCGCGGTGAAGTTCATCAGCGCAGAGCCGCTCCTCGGCCCGCTCGATGCGCTCGATCTCGACGGGATCGATTGGGTGATTGGAGGCGGCGAGAGCGGCGCGGGACATCGGGCGTGCGCGCCGGAGTGGGCGAGCGGACTTAGAGATCAGTGTGTGGCTCGCGGCATCGCGTTCTTTTGGAAGCAATGGGGCGGGCACACGCCGAAAGCAGGGGGGCGGTTGCTCGACGGTGAAACGTGGGATCAGTATCCGCTCGATCGCATTCTTGCCTAACTTCGATCTGGCGGAACGTGTATGGTCGTCCCTCTGAATTGCCTCCGCCGACGTCGAGGATCAGAAGAACGCACTTGGATCATCCCTCGCTTTTCTAGGTCGTTCAGAACCGCGTTCAGGTCTACGACACGACAGATCGTTCGATCGCTTTCGCAGAACGATTCGAGTTTTCCGTAGTCGATTGACCCATCCCGCCGGAGTGCTCTTAGGATGTCGCGTTGCAACTCCTCAAGGGGCACATGAAAGAACTCGAGCGTGAGCGCCTCGTCCGCCGCGAGCCCCGATTCATATCGCTGTGTCCCATCGGGCGCGACCTTCCACATCGCATCCTTCATCTTTCGACAACCGAGAGGATGTGTCGTTGCGTAGAAGAGCGAATACACGTGCCGCCCCTTTGAATTCACCCGGAATCTTAGGACGAACTGAGCTCCTTCGTCGCGCAATCGCTTCTCGTAGAGTGCCTCGTACTTTTCCTCGTCGGACTCGCAATCTCTCCACTCGGAAGAACCGAAGAGTTCGTCCATATGAGGGGCGAACTCTGAAGTAGTTCCGAATCTCTCAATGAAGTCTGACATGAACGAGACGATTACCTCGCCCCGCCCCGAACGAAGCACTCTGCCGAGAAGCGAGATGGGAATACCCTTAACCCCGAATGGGTCTACGAGCATCAGGGTGGGTACGCGCTTCCCACTGTCGCCCTCGATCTCGTCAAGAAGATGGCCTATGCGCTCGTGAAAATGACCGCATTCGATTTCAACTCGGATAGACCTAGGGAGGACTGGAAAGGTTGATCGCACCAATTCGCGCAGATGTCTAACGCGCTCAGGATCGCTATCTAGGAATTGCAGCCTGACGTCGTGGAGACGTTCAAGCGCGGAGTGCGAAAGCAGTGTGCGAAGCGCGATAAGGGGCGAGCCAACTTCGCCGCCGAGGTATTCTCCCGGCCCCGAGAACGCGTCGATGTACACGACGCGCGAATTCATTCCAAGAATCGGCAGCCATGCCTTCAGATACTCTCGAAGGACCAAGTGCTTTCCGAGCGTGTGGGCATCAAGTGGCCACAGAACACCTTTGCGCTTGCTCATCCCAGCCTCCCTCGCAATGAAGTCCACGAACGCTTCACGCGCCCCGAGTCCATAGAGTACAGCACACTGCCATTCCCATTTCGGCGCATTCGTCGCGCCTCGAATTCACGCGACGATTTCATGCACTCAGCCGATCTGAGTGAGCCGCGGAGCGCTCGCAGGTCAGGTACGCATCTAGACGAAAAAAAAGACCGCGCTCCTGGAGAAGAGCGCGGTCGTCACTGGCAAACCACAAACTACAACTGAATATCCTGTCAGAGCCAGCGGTCGGGATTGAACCGACGACCGCCCGATTACGAATCGGGTGCTCTACCACTGAGCTACGCTGGCGAGTCTTTCGAGTTCCTCGCTCGCCGAGAGGAGCAGCGAGCTATGCCCAAGCGCGGACTCGAACCGCGACGCCTTTCGGCACCACCCCCTCAAGATGGCGTGTCTACCAATTTCACCACTTGGGCCCTTCAGTTTTTCGAGCGGGGCTGACGGGGCTCGAACCCGCGACCTCCGGTGTGACAGACCGGCACTCTAACCAGCTGAGCTACAGCCCCCGACTTTCCACTAGCGCCTTGTTGCCCGAGGAGCGTAGCGACGCATCATTCGCGTTCCACCGCCTTCCACGAACCACTGCACGCGCGACCTGCAACGTTCCCTTCACCAACAGCACCCCAACATAGTCGGTGTGCCGCCGTTCCTGCAGTGGCCCCAACGGGAGTCGAACCCGTCTCTGCACCTTGAAAGAGTGCCGTCCTAACCGATAGACGATGGGGCCGACTTCCGGCAGATCCGCCCTGCCCCGCTCGTCGATCACCAGCCTCACACGAGCAGGTCCTGCGCCTTGCATAGCGGTAACGGGATTCGAACCCGTGTTCCAGCCTTGAGAGGGCTGTGTCCTAGTCCCCTAGACGATACCGCCTCCGATCCCGCCTCCGGCGAGATCGGAGGCGGTACAACCTTCCATTACCTGTCGCATTCGCGGTGCGAATGCTCCTCTTCCCGACGCTAGACGCCGAGTCGAGCCACCTTCCAGAGCTTCGGCACCGCAGTGGGACGACCACAGCGCCGACCTCGCCACTTCATTCCCTGCAGTACAGCAGGCCAGGAGGGACTCGAACCCCCAACCGCCGGTTTTGGAGACCGGTGCTCTACCAATTGAGCTACTGACCTAGATCTCTAGCTCAGCCAGTCGGCCGGAGCAGAGAGACTCGCGTCTCCCATCTCCCGTCTCCCGTCTGCTCTTGAAGGGGTGACCGAGGGGACTTGAACCCCCAACCCCCGGAGCCACAGTCCGGTGCTCTAACCAATTGAGCTACGGCCACCATACGGTGCGAGGGACCAACATTCTAAACCGGGCGCCCCCCCGAAACAACCGGGGAAGCTACGCCCAGCCGACGTGATCGGTCCGTCTCAGTCCTTCGCCCGATCGAGGTACTCGCCCGTGCTCGGATTCACGCGCACACGCTCACCCGTCCCGATGAATTCCGGGACGTTGATCGTCACGCCGTTCTCCAGCTTGGCCGGCTTGTACGAGGCCGTCTTGGTCGCCGTCTTCATCACCGGCGACGTCTCGACGATCTCGAACACCAGGTACTGCGGCAGCTCGATCCCGATCGGGCGGCCGTCGTAGTACTCGGCGATGATCTTCATGTTGGGCACCATCCACTGCGCGTTGTCGCCCAGCGCCTCGGTGTCCATCTCGATCTGGTCGTAGTTCTCCAGATTCATGAAGTGGTACGTGTCGCCGCCCTGGTAGAGGAACTCGAGCTCGTGCGTCTCCATCGACGCCTTGTCGATCGCGTCGTCGGCGCGGAACCGGTGCTCGAAGTTCGACCCCGTGCGGAGGTTCTTCATCTTCGTCTGCACCATCGCGCGCAGGTTCCCCGGCGTGTGATGGCGGAAATCGATCACGCGGCACGGATCGCCCTCGAAGACGATCACCATGCCCTTGCGAATCTGCGTGGCTGGAACGGCCATGACCTAACGAGCTCCGCCTGAAGTGGGCGAATGAAAACGTAAGTTGCGACAGCCTTGGATTTTAACCGGGGTCAGCTCCCCTTGGCAAGTCGGGACAGGACCGGCCCCAGCACCGGCCACAGCGTCGACGCCACCTTTTTCGCCCCCTCCACCGTCGGGTGGATCCCGTCCGCCTGGTTCATCCCCTTCACCCCCGCCACCCCGTCCAGCAGGAACGGGAGGAGCGTCACCCCCTCGTCCCGGGCGACCACTCCATAGTTGTCATGGAAGCGCCGAGTGTAGTCGGCACCCAGGTTTGGGGGGGCCTCCATCTGGGCCAGGAGGATCGCTGCGCCGGGGAGCGTCCGCTTCACCATCCTCACGATCGCCACGAGGTTCGCCCGCGTCGAGTCGACGTCCAGCCCGCGCAGCCCGTCATTCGCCCCGGTCTCGATCATCACGCCCCCCGCCGGCTCGCGCAGCAGCCACTCCAACCGGCGCAGCGCCCCGGCCGACGTCTCCCCGCTCAGCCCCGCGTTCACCACCCGCACGCGGTACCCGGCCGAATCGGCCTTCCGCTGCAGCACCGCGGGGTACGCATCGTTGGGATCGAGCCCGAGCCCCGCCGTGAGCGACGTCCCCACGATGAGGAAGGCAGGGGCCCCGCGATGCGCGCTGTCGGCCGCTGCATCCCCCTGCGACGCCGCGGCACCAGACATCGCGTCGGCGCGTTCATTCCGCTGAGACGAATCGCTCGCGCTGGCCGTAGTGTTCGGCAAAGCGGAGCTGTCCCGCGCGGTATCTTTTCCGCCGGCGCAGGACGACACGACGGCGACGGTGGCGGCCAACGCGGCCGCGGCGCTCCATCTCAACAGGACTCGCATGCTCGAAGCTCGAGGGCTCACGAAGGAATTCGATAGCGGCACCCACCGACTTACGGTGCTGCGTGAAGTCTCGTTCCGGGTGCCGCAGGGGGCGCTGGTCGCGATCGTCGGACCGTCGGGAAGCGGCAAGACGACGCTCCTCGGCCTCCTCGCCGGTCTGGATACCCCGACGCGCGGACAGGTGCTCCTCGACGACGCCGACCTCACCGCGATGACGGAAGACCAACGCGCCCAGCTCCGCGGGGCGAAAGTTGGGTTCGTCTTCCAGTCGTTTCAATTGATCCCGACGCTCACGGCGATCGAGAACGTCCAGGTCCCGCTGGAACTCCGCGGCGAAGGCGGGGCGGCCACGCGCGCCCGCGCCCTCCTCGAGCGCGTCGGTCTCGCCGACCGCCTCGACCACTTCCCCTCCCAACTCTCGGGGGGCGAGCAGCAGCGCGTCGCCATCGCCCGCGCCTTCGTCAACCAGCCGCGCATCCTCTTCGCCGACGAACCCACGGGGAACCTCGACGGCACCACCGGGGCCAAGATCGTCGCGCTCCTCGAGGAGCTGAACCGCGAATCAGGATCGACGATCGTCCTCGTGACGCACGACCTCACGCTCGCCGAGCGGACGCAGCGCGTGATCCGCCTGTCCGACGGCGTCGTGATCGAGGATCGCCTCACGGCACACGCCACGGATGACGGGCACGTGATGGCCGACGTGCCCGCACCTGCCACGGAGGGCGCGTGAGCGGCGCTCCAAGCGGCACCGCAGCGGGCAACGCAGCGGGCAACGCAGCGGGCGCCGCAGCGCTCGTTTCGCTCGCCTGGCGCGAGTCGCGCTCCACGCGGCGGCGCCTCCTTCTCTACATGTCGTCGATCTCGTTAGGGGTCGCCGCCCTCGTCGCCATCGACTCGTTCGCCGCCAACATCAACCGCTCGGTGCGCGCCCAATCGCGCGCCCTGGTGGGGGGCGATGTCTCCTTCTCCGCCCGCCAGGGGTGGTCCCCCGCCGCCGACTCGCTCCTCGACTCGTTAGGGGCGACCGGGGTGACGCTGGCACGCGAGACGTCGTTCGCCTCGATGGCCACGGCCAAGAGCAAGGGGACGACGCGCCTCGCGCAGGTGCGCGGGGTGACCGACACGTACCCGCTCTACGGCGAGGTGACGACGGAACCGGCGGGGCGCTGGGCCTCGCTGCGCGCCGGACGCGTGGCCCTCGTCGATCCGTCGCTCCTCATCGCGCTCGATGTCGTAGTGGGCGACTCGTTGCAGCTGGGATACGCGACCTTCGAGATCGCGGGCTCGCTGGTCAACGTCCCCGGCGACCCGGGGATGGCCGCGGCGATCGGGCCGCGCATCTACATCGCCGACCGGCACATCGCCGAGACCAAGCTCCTCACCTTCGGGAGCCGCGCCGACTACGAGGCCTTCGCCCGCCTCAATCCGGGCGAGAACGCGGAGAGCTGGCTCAAGGCGATCCGCCCGCGCCTGGACTCGGCCAAGGTGCGCGCACGCACCGTCTCGGAGAGCGAGACCTCGCTCACCGAGTCGATCGACCAGCTGGCCAACTTCCTCGGGATCGTCGGGATCGTCGCCCTCCTGCTGGGGGGCGTTGGGGTGGCGAGCGGCGTCAACGCCTGGGTCGCGCGCAAGATCGACATCGTCGCCGTCCTGCGCTGCGTCGGCGCGACCTCACGCCAGGTCCTCCTCATCTACGCCACGCAGGCGGCACTGATGGGGCTCGTGGGGGCAACCATCGGTGCCGGGATCGGGATCGGGATCCAGTTCGCCCTCCCCCAGCTCCTCAAGGGGACGCTCCCGCTCGACGTGCAGGTGCAACTCGAGCCGACGGCGATCGCCACGGGGATCGCGTTAGGCGTGTGGATTGCCCTCGCCTTCGCGCTCCGCCCGCTCGTCGCGCTGCGGCGCATCTCCCCGCTGCAGGCCATCCGCCGCAACGTGAACCCGCCCAAGGCGCCCGGCTTCGACTGGGCGCTCTGGACGGTGAACCTCTTCATTGCCGCGACCGTGGTCGGGATCTCGGCCACGCGCGCCAACGCCCCGCGCGAGGTCGTCGGCTTCAGCGCCGGGATTGCCGGCGTCCTGCTCCTCCTCCTCATCAGCGCGGCGCTCCTCTCGCGCATCGCGCGCGCCTCGGTCAGCGCGCGCTGGCCGTACGTCGTGCGCCAGGGGATCGCCAACCTCTATCGCCCGGCCAACCAGACGCGCTCGGTCGTCCTCTCGTTAGGGTTCGGCGCCTTCCTCGTCACCACGCTCTACCTGGTGCAGAGCAACCTCCTGGCGCAGCTCCGCATCACGGAGGAGGCGTCGCGCGGCAACCTCCTCTTCTTCGACGTGCAGGACGACCAGGGGCTCGGCGTCGACTCGATCGTCCGCGCCTCGGGGATCCCGGTCATCCAGCGCACGCCGATCGTCACCATGCGCATCGCGTCCGTGAACGGAAAGACGCCGGACGAACTCGCCCCGCGTCGCAGCGCCGACACGCTGAGCGAAGCCCAGGGGGGCGGGGGTGGCCGTCGCCGCGAGCGCGGCCAGGGCGACGGACGCCCCGCCGGCTGGGCGCTCCGCCGCGAGTATCGCTCCACCTTCCGCGACACGCTCTTCACGGGGGAGAAGCTCCTCGCCGGGAAGTGGTTCGGCCAGACGCCCGCCCCTGACGGGAAGCCCGCCGACGAGGTCTCGCTCGAGTCCGACATCGCCGACGAGCTCAAGGTGACGTTAGGCGACGTGATCACCTGGGACGTGCAGGGGGTGAAGATTCCCACCCGCCTGACGAGCATTCGCGAGGTCAACTGGGCGCGCTTCGAGCCCAACTTCTACGCCGTCTTCCAGTCGAAGACGCTCGCCCAGGCCCCCAAGACCTTCGTCCTCCTCGGCGCCGCCACCGACCCCAAGCTGACCGCGCAGGTGCAAAGCGCCGTCGTGCGCCGCTACCCCAACGTCGCCTCGATCGACCTGTCGCTCGTCCGCAAGACCGTCGGCGAGATCTCGCGCCGCGCCTCGCTTGCGATCCGCTTCCTCGCGATCTTCTCGCTGGCGATGGGAATCCCCGTCCTCTTCTCCGCGGTCGCCGCCACGCGCCGCGAGCGCGTGCGCGAGGGGGTCCTCCTCAAGACGCTCGGCGCCACGCGCGCCCAGATCGGGCGCATCCTCGTCTCCGAGTACACCGTCCTCGGCGTCCTGGGGAGCCTCACCGGCCTCCTCCTCTCCTTCGGCGGCGCATGGGCCATCATGCGCTACATCTTCGACCGCCCCTTCACCGCCGCCACCGGCCAGGCGTTAGGCATCTCGGCGGCGATGATGGCGATGGCCGTCCTCATCGGGATGCTCAGCGGCCGCGACGTCTTCAAGGAGACGGCGATGTCGGCCTTGCGAGAGAGCTAGTCGACAGTAGACGAGAGGACGAGAGCACAACAACTACAAAGCGAGACACGGAGGTTCACAGAGGTGGCACGGAGGTACACGGAGGAAGGCAGCGCAACCGCCGCAGTCCTCCGTGAACCTCCGCGAGTCCTCCGTGAACCTCCGTGTTTAGCGCTTGCTCTTGAGCTCCCGCGTCTTCTCGTCTTCTGGACTACTGGACTCGCAACACGACCACAGTCGAATAGTCGTTGCTGAGGTTCGCCCCACCCGGCGCCTGCACCTTCACTTGCACCTGGGGCGAGTTGGTGGTTCTCGTCAGGCGGTAGTAGGAGCCGGAGCTCGACATCGCCTGGCCGGAGAAGGTCCCGGGGAGCGGGGTGACGAGGAGGGGGAAGGTTCCGCCGTTGGAGCCGGTCATCGCGTCCCGCATGTTCCAGCTGGAGTAGCCGTACTTGGACCCCAACCCATTGATCGTCAGGCCGTCGGCGTAGTTGGCCACCAGCCAGCCGGTGATCATCTGGTTGAACTGCACGCCGGGGGCGCGGGCGAGGAGGTTGGCGACGTCGGTTTGCGGGCCGGCGGCGAGCGCCTTGGTGAAGGTGCGCGCCGAGCCGTTGGAGTACTGGTCGATCACGTAGCGCAGGAGCGCCCAGCTGGCGCCGCGCGGGGCGAGTTGGGCGCGGTTCTGGACGCTGATCGGCGCCGCGGTGTCGGGGCGCACCATCCAGCGCTGGAAGCGCACCAGGTTCTGGCGGAAGAAGGCGTTGTAGTCGTTGGCCGAGTTGGGGGTCGGGTTGACCTGGTTGTAGGTCAGGCGCTGGAAGTCGCCCACGCCTAACAAGGCGCGCCCCACGAACTCCTCCGCCAGGTGCGACAGCCCCTCGTTGAGCCAGAACGTCTCCAGCGCCTCGACGGCCGGGTTGTACTGGCGCACCCCCTGGTTGATCATGTGCTGGAACTCGTGCGCAATGACGCCGCGCGTCCCCTGCCGCACCGTCACGGTCGTCCGCACGTTGTTGAACGTCCCCGCCGGGTCAGGGCTCAGGACGTAGAAGATCTCCTGCTCGTTGGTCTGGTTGCGGCAGTCGTTCGTCGTGGGATACTCCGCCTTCTTGATCAGGTCCGACCCGAAGAAGAACCCCGCCGTGAAGCCCGCCGACCCGGGCGGCGTGATCTTGTTGACCTCGGGGGTATAGAGGATCGTGACGCGCCCGTCGCTGTTGATGTCGGTCGGCTTCCCGAACCACGACGTGTCGGCGGGATAGATCAGGTTGTCGAACTCGGAGGCAATCGCGTTGTAGTCGGTCGTCGTGAATCCGCCGCTCGGCGCGGCGACGTCCTCGACGATCGTGGCCCGCGACGACAGCGCCCGCACGACCGCCTTGATGGCGATGAAGTCCTTGCAGATGTCCTTCCCCGTGTTGAGGTTCGGGACGCGATAGGTGATCGTGTCGCCCACCGCCTGCACCGCCAGCGCCACCGACTGCTGCGCACGCGCCGGCGTCGCCGTCGCGCTCGTCCGTGCCACCGACTGCACCACCGGCCCCACCCACGCGCGCTCGTAACCGCGCAGCCGCTCGTGCAACCCGTCGACGCGCGCCGCCTCCTGCTGCTCGACGAGGAGGCGCGGGTCGAGTTGCGCCTGCACCGCCGGCGAGGTCAGCGCGGCGAGCGAGACCGACGAGGGGAGCGCCTCCAGCCCAGCCGCCTGCTGCAACGACACGCTGTACTGCAGCACGTCATCCTGGATCGGGCGCGTGTTCGTCGCGATCACGACGTAGTCGCTTGCCCCGGCCGAGGCGGCCAGCGTGATGCACGAAACGGTCGCGCCGCCGGAGAAGGTCTTCACCTGCCCCGCCGTCATCGTGATCGGCGACGTGCACGGATTGGCGTCGACCACCACGTCGGCAGACGAGGTCAGCGCGCCCGACGTCGCCGTCACCTTCACCGTCCCGGGGGCCACCGCCGACAGCACACCGCTCGCCGAGATCGTCCCGACCGAGGTGGGGGCGGCACTCCACGTGACCGAGGACGAAGTCACCGCCTTCCCGTCCTTGTCGTACAGCGCCGCGGTCATCTGCTGCGTCGCCCCGACCACCATCGACGAACTCACGACGGCGATGTTGACGAAGGCGACCGGCCCCGGCGTGTTGGGCTCCGTCGGCGTCTTGTCCCCCGAGCAGGCGGCGAGCGCCACCGCGCCGACGATGACCCACTGTCTCACAGACGTCACAAAAGACTCCTCTCTCCCCGGATCTGAAAGGCTACACGCGTCAAAGACGCCCGTTCCACCCGGGCACCCTTACTTCGCCGGCTCCATGCGGAAGAAATCTATCCCCGCCGCCTGCTGTCCCAGTTCGAGCGTGGCCACGCTGGTGAAGGAGCCCAGGTCGAAGACCTCGAGAATCCCCGCCTCCGACCCCCGCCCTTCTTCCGTCACGAAGGCGTAGCGCGAATCGGGGGAGACGACGACGCCGTGCACGACCCCCTTGAGCGTGGGAATGCGCGCCACCTCCTTCGCCGTCGCCAGGTCGTAGACGGAGATCGACTTGCCGCGCTTGTTGGTCGCCACGAGGTACTTCCCCTCGGGTGAAACGGCGAGGTTGTACACCCCCTCGCCCGCCGCCCAGCGGCGCGACATGGTCCACGTCCCGGCGTCGACCTCGACGATCTCGCTCGACTTGTTGCACGCCACGTAGATCTTGCGCCCGTCGGCACTCGGCTGCGCCCACGTCGGCGAGCACTGCACGTTGGCCGCATTGGCCATCACCGAGTCGTGCGACGCCGCGGCGCCATGCCCCGCGTGCTCGTTATGCGACATCGTCCCCGGCGCCCCGCGCATCCCCATTTCCTTCCCCTTGGCGACGAGGAAGTGGCGCGACACCTCGAGCGCACGCGTGTCGATCTCCACCAGCATGTCATCCATCATGCACGCCGAGTACTGCTGCGTCCCCGCGGCGTTCACGCGCGAGCCGTGCGGCATCGTGCACGTCTGGATGCGGGCGATCTCGACCATCTCGTCGGTGGAGACGACGCTCACCGACGACGGGACCATGTCGCCATGCAGGTTGAAGTTCACCACGAAGGCGAGCGCGCCGTCCGGCGTGGTCTGCACCGTGGCGGGGAAGTTCCCCAGCGTCACTCGCGCGACCGCCTCGTCGTTGGACGTGCGGTACTTCCAGAACGTCCCGTACGGAGTCCCGTGCGCGATGCTGATGTAGTAGAACTGCCCGTCCGGCGAGACGGTGATCCCGTGCGGCCCGTTGATCTCGGTCGGCATCATCCCGACCTTCTGCTGCCGCTCGATCGCGATCCCCTTGGGCCCGAAGCGCACGAGCGCGAGCTGATCCGCCGATTCGGCGACGGTGTAGACGAGGTAGTCCTTCGTCGGCGGCGCCACGCGAGCGGCCGGCGCAACCGGCATCGGCGCCGGTGTCCCATGTGGCAGAAACGCCGCCGTGACCAGCGTCAACTCAGCGACAACGAGAGCAAGAGCGTGTCGGGCCATGACCTGGGGAGTGAGGGAGTCGATCACAAAGCGTAGAGGGGCCCCTGCGCGCCGTCAATCGCGCCCGACGTCACCACGAAAGCGACGCTCGGACATCGCAACGGCAACTGCCTTCAACACGGAGGGTGCACGGAGACACGGAGGGCACGGGGACGATCGCTGCGGCGATCTCATCCCGTGCCCTCCGTGTCTCCGCTTCCCTCCGTGGTAACGCCTTTTGCTTTCGACCTACCTCCAGCTCTCGCCTTCTCAGTTCCCCCCGCGCAGCCGCCAGCTCCCCCCCACCCGAAAGGTCGTCACGTCCTTCGGCACCGAGTACAGCTCGGCGGTGAGCGACGCCCGCGCCGCGATGCGATACGATCCACCGGCGAACGCCGCGATGCGCGAGTCGTCGAGGAGGACGTTGGTGTCGTCGAGCGCCCCGCCTTGCGGCTGGAAGTGCACCTGGAAGCGCGGCTTGATGGACGTGTAGCCGGCCCCGACGTAGCCGGAGAGCTTCCCGGCGCCCCGCATCCCGAGGATCCCCTCCACCCCGGTCATGTTGGGCTTGTACGTGTCGTCCGAGGGCTCGGTCCCGTAGCAGGCCTTGGCCGCCGAGCTGGTCTGGATCGCATCCGCCGAGCAGGTGATCGGGCCGTTCACCTTCCCGAACGTTGCATGCGCCCGGAGCCCGACCCAGGTCTCCCCGCCCTGCGCGCTGCGCTTGACCGAACGCACCCACCCCAGCGCCAGCGAGCCGAGGTTGGGGGTCGCGTCCATGACCGTCACCGGGGGGAGATAGCTCCCTTCGACATACAACCCACCGGGGAGCCCGACCGCCACGCGCGGGCGCGGGAAGATCGGGGCGAGGTCGGAGTTCTCGCTCTTCCGGTTGCAGTATGACGCCCGCTGGATGTCGGCCGACGGCTTGGGGACGTAGGTGAGGTCGAAGGAGAGGCGCACCGCCCCCGGCGCCAGTCGCTCGGCGTTTCCCGCGGGGGAGAAGGCGATCGGCGCGGCGTAGAAGGCGAGGAGCTTGGCGTCTGAGCTGTCCTTCGGGGGGCGGCACTCCCCGCCGGCGAGCGTCACAGCAGCGTGGAAGGCGAGGACGAGCGGGGCAACGGCCATGTCGGGGTTATCCACGGGAAGACGCCCCACCGCTGCCGGTGGCAGCTGTCGGGCGCGGAGGGTGAAGTGGCGCCAAAGGTTACGGGCGCCGGCCCCACAGGGCCAGTCCGGCGCGGTGAGGGGATGGACGGGGACGGTGAAGGCTCACGAGGCGGGCGGCAAAGCTTGCCGCCGGCCACGCGGAAGATTGTGACTGCCGTCGCCGCCCACCCGTCAATTAGAGCGAGTTCACCCACCGCTCGCGCGCGTCCACCCGTTCGCCCCCGCCCCGTACCAGGAGCCATGGTCCGTCCGGAGGAAGAAACGACCGCCCAGCATGCCCTCGCGTCGATGGTGACGCCGCGGGACGTGCCGGCGCTGGACGCCACCCACCTGCGCGCGATCTTCGATCACTCGCTGGAGGCCATCCTCCTCGTCTCGTCGCAGGGGGAGATCCTCGCCGCCAACGACGCCGCGGGGAAGCTCTTCCTCTGTGAACCCTCCGAACTGCTCGGCTGCACGACGCGATCGCTCCTCGACCAGTCGGACGAGCGCCGCCTCGCCGCTGCGGCGACGTTGCGACGGACCGGGGCCTTCTCGGGGATGCTCACGCTCCGCCGCCACGACGGCGCCCCCTTCGAGGCCGAGCTGACGGCAACGACCTTCCGCGACGCCGAGGGGACGGAGCGCGGCTACGTCTTCGTGCGCGACGTCACGGAGCGGCGGAGCGCGGAGCAGGCGCTCCTCGCCAGCGAGCACCGCTACCGGTCGCTCGTCGAGACCACGGGGAGCGTGCTGGTGGGAATTGCACCCGACGGCATGGTCTTCGAGTGGAACCGCGAGGCCGAGCGCCTCTTTGGCTACGCGCGGCGCGAGGTGCTGGGGCGCGACTACTTCTCCCTTCTTGGCGACGTGGCGCGACGCGAAGCCATGCGCCACGAGGTGATCCGCGTCCTGGCCGGCGACACGCCGCGTCCGCGCGAGGACACCATCGTCTCCCGCACCGGCGACGCCCGCACCGTGCTCTGGACGGTGACGCGCCTCCTCGACATGCACGGCAAGCCGTTAGGCGTCATCGCCAGCGGGCAGGACATCACCGAGCGCAAGCGCCTCGAGGCGCAGATGCAGCACGCGCAGAAGCTGGAAAGCCTCGGCGTCCTCGCGGGCGGAATTGCCCACGACTTCAACAACCTCCTCGTCGGGATCCTCGGCAACGCCTCGCTCGGGTTGATGGACGTCGCCCCGGACTCCGAGCTGCATGAATTGCTGAAGGACATCGAGACGGCGGCGTTGCGCGCCGCCGACCTCACCAAGCAGATGCTTGCCTACAGCGGGCGCGGGCGCTTCCTGGTCAAGCCGCTCGACCTCTCGGCCATGGTGCAGGAGATGGCCCACCTCCTCCAGTCGGCCATCTCCAAGCGCGCTGCTCTGCAGTTCGACTTCGGGCACGACGTCCCGCAGGTCGAGGCCGACGGGACGCAGCTGCGCCAGGTGGTGATGAACCTCATCACCAACGCCTCCGACGCGCTGGCCGGCCAGAACGGGACGATCGCGCTCCGCACCGGGGTGCGATGGTGCGATCGCGAGTCGCTCGAATCGCCCTATCTCGACTACGAGCTGGAAGAAGGGGTCTACGCCTTCGTCGAGGTGCGCGATACCGGGATCGGGATGACGCCGGAGACGATGGAGCGGATCTTCGACCCGTTCTTCTCCACCAAGTTCACGGGACGCGGGCTGGGACTCGCCGCGACGTTAGGCATCGTCCGCGGGCACCGCGGCACCATCACGGTCGACAGCACCCCGGGCGAGGGGACCGCCATCCGCGTCTTCCTCCCCGTCGCCCCGCCCCCCGCCAGCCGCACTGACGCCGTCCAGCGCCTCACCGCCACCCCGCCGCAGGGGAGCGGTCTCGCACTCCTCGTCGACGACGACCCCACCGTCTGCGACGTCGCCCGCGCCATGCTCGAGCGCCACGGCTACGACGTCCGCGTCGCCCACGACGGCATCGAGGCGCTCGACGCCTACCGCCGCGACCGGGCCGCCGTGCGCCTGGCGGTCGTCGACCTCACCATGCCCCGCATGGGCGGCGAAGACCTCGTCGCCGCCATCCGGGCCCACGACACCGACCTCCCCATCGTCCTCATGTCCGGCTTCAGCGAGTCCGAGGTCTGCGGCCGCTTCACGCCGGGCTTCGTCACGGCGTGCATCCAGAAGCCATTTCGGGTCGAGGAACTCTCGGGCGTCCTGCGCGCTGCGGCGGAACGCGCGCGGGGATAGAGCGCGAGAAGACGAGGTAGTTAGAAAACAAAAGCAGCACACAGAGGTTCACGGAGGCAGCACAGAGGTACACTGAGGCATGCGGCGTCGCGCCGATCTCCTCCGTGCACCTCCGTGATTCCTCTGTGAGCCTCCGTGTCGCGCTCTTGGGAACTCCCTCGTCTTCCCGTCTTCTGCCCTACTTGAGTTGGAACGTGGCGCGGACCACCGCGGTCACGTCCTTCTCGATGCTCGAGACGTCGCTCACGCCGTAGTCCGAGATCTCGGTCGAGAAGCGCGGCGTGATCTGGAAGACGCCCATGCGCGCATCGCGCACGGCCCCCACGCGGCGATCGGTGCTCTTGGCGATCGCCTCGGCGCGCTGCTTCGCATCGCGGGTGGCGTCCTCGAGGAGGCCGGCGCGGATGTCGCCGAGCTTGGTGTAGAGGTACTCGGGCGCCGACGGCTGCAACGGGACCCCCTCGGCGATCAGCGTGCTCGCCTGCTGTGAGACCTTGGTGACCCCATCCACGTCGTAGCTCCGGATCTCGAACGCCTGGGAAAGCCGCGTCGCGATCACGCGTCCGGTCTCGCGCCCGTCGGGGAGCGTCTCGGAGACCCCGCTCGCCTCCACGGGCTTCACCGTGAGGAGCGAGTCGGCGACTCCCTGCTCCTTGAGGAAGGCGCGCACGCGATCGGTCCCGCGCGACAGCTCCTGCGAGGCAGACACCATCGACGACGACTGCACGCTCACCGTGAAGCGCCAGACGACGAAATCCGAGCGGATCGGTCGCCGGGCCGAGCCGGTGACCGTGACCTCCTCGTTCCCCTTGCGGATGTCCTTCAGCGCGCCGGAGACGAAGAAGAGGCCGAGCAGGAGGGCGACGGCAACGACGCCGAGGCCGTACAGGTGTTGGGAGCGGCGGTCATCCATGGGGAGCAGAGGACGAGAGGACGAGAGGACGAGAAGACGAGGACAGTTGGGTCGCTCTACCCTACACGCGGAGTGGGGCGAGGGGACGGCTCATGCCGTGACGGGGTGACGGTGGCGAGCGCCGACACGGGCGCATCCTCCTACCCCAGTGCCTGCCGGAGGTCCTCGATCAGGTCGTCGGCGTGCTCGAGCCCGACCGACAGGCGCAACAGGTTGTCGGGGGTCGGCGAGTCGGGGCCCTCGATCGACTTGCGGTGCTCCACCAGCGACTCCACCCCACCTAACGACGTGGCGCGGGTGAAGAGCTTGAGGCGACCCGTGAGGGCGAGGGCGTCGGCGGCGCTCCCGACCGGCTGGAACGAGACCATCCCGCCGAACAGCTGCATCTGCCGCACCGCGACCGCGTGGCCGGGGTGCGTGGGGAGCCCGGGGTAGTGCGTGACCTCGACCTTGCGGTGCGTCGCCAGGAAGGCGGCGACGCGCTCGGCGTTGGCGGTGTGCTGCCGCACGCGGCAGGGGAGCGAGGCGATCCCGCGGTGCACCAGCCAGCAGTCGAACGGCGAGGGGACGGATCCCACCGTCGACTGCACCGTGCGGATGCGCTCCCACAGCGCGTCGCGCTTGGCGCTCACCAGCGCCCCGCTCAGGACGTCGGAGTGCCCGCCGTGGTACTTGGTCGTGGAGTACATGACCAGGTCGGCGCCTAACGGGATCGTCGGCTGGCCGACAGAAGTCCCCCAGGTGTTGTCGACCGCGAGATGCGCCCCTGCCTTGTGGGCGATCTCGGCGCACCCGGCGATGTCCGTCACCGAGAGCGTGGGGTTGGACGGCGTCTCGATCCAGACCAGCTTCGTGTTCGCGCGCATCGCGTCGCGCACGTTGGCCAGGTCGGTCGTATCGACGATCGAGTACTCCAACCCCCAACGCCCGAAGATGTCCTTGAGGAGCTTCTTGGTCCCGTAGTAGGTCGCGTTGGGGATGATGACGTGGTCCCCCGGGTCAAGCGACTGGAAGACCGCGGCCACCGCCGCCTGGCCTGATGAGAAGGCGGCGGCATCGGCCGCCCCGTCGACCGCGGCGAGCGCCGCTTCCAGCGCCGACCGGTTGGGGCTCCGCTCACGCGAATAGATGTAGCCCGAGGTGAACGACCCGTCCGGCTCCCGCAGGAAGGTCGTCGACAGGTGCAACGCTTCGGCGATCGCCCCCGTCGCGGGATCGGGGGTGTGGCCGGCGTGGACGGCGATGGTTTCCTTGTGCATGGCGCTCCGGGTCGGCGTCAGGGATCGTCGAGGGTCGGGGAACGTCAGGGTATCCGGCAGCCGCAACGCGGCGTCGAACGGGCGGTGCCCGCGGCTACGGCCGCCGCGGCTGCGCCGGCCCCGGTTGCCCGCCCGGCTTCCACGTCGGCTTGGGACCGTCGGCCAGGAGGCGCACCGCGCGGGCGGCGGCATCGATCACCTGCGCCATGTGCCCCGCATCGGCGTGCGACACGTCGTCGCTCCGCTTGTGATAGTCGGTATGCAGGTTGAACGACGACAGCGTGTGCGCCGGGATGCCGAGTCGCGCAAAGGCGATGTTGTCGCTCCGCATGAAGAAGTTCTGCTCGGGGCGCTTGTCGGCGACGAGCGGGATCCCCGCCGCGGCGAGCGCCTCCCCCATCGTCGACCGTTCGTAGCCGGTGAGCCACCCCTTCCCTCGCCCGCCGGCGAGCGAGTCGGGGCGCCCGATCATCTCGATCTCCAGGTTGGCGACCGTCTTGTCCAGCGGGTGCGCCGGGTGCTGGATGTACCAGCGTGTGCCTAACAAGCCGACTTCCTCCCCCGTGGTCGCGGCGAAGACGATCGTCCGCTTGGGGCGCGGCCCGGCCGCCAACACGCGCGCGATCTCCAGCACCGCCACCGTCCCCGAGGCGTCGTCATCGGCCCCGTTGAAGACCGAGTCGCCATCGACCGCCGGCCCCGTCCCCAGGTGATCGTAGTGCGCATCGACGAGGATCGCCTCGCCGGCGAGCGCCGGGTCGCTGCCGCGCATGATCCCCACCACGTTCACCCCCGTCAGCCGCTTCGCCGCCGGGATCGTGTCGAGCGCCGCGAACGATGCGGCGAGCGCCGGGATCGTGCGCGTCTGGTTCCCCATCGACCGTTGCACCTGGTACATCGGGACGCGCTGGAAGAACCCCGAGTCGCCCGCCGACGAGAGCCCGATGCGTTGCATCTGCTCGCCGATGAAGCGCGCCGCGCGCGCACTCCCCGGCGACCCCGTCATCCGCCCCGCCATCGAGTCATGGGCAAGCGTGGAGAGGAGCGAGAGGACGTACGCCGAGTCGACCGTCGCCGACCGGAACGGCGTCGCGCCCCCGTTTGTGACAGCCGCCGTGCGGGAACAGGCGGCCAGGAAGATGGCGGCCGCAGTGGCCACCACGGTCGAACGACGCGCGAAGGAGGCGCGAGCGGGGAATCGGGTCATGTGTGGGGAATGAGTGCGAGCGCCGCGTCGTGAGGCGCTCCCCGGAACCTCGCGGGGAGAGGCGTGGGGCGCAATGCGGGCGGCGCACCTGCGCCGCGAGTCTCCCGAGCGGCGGCGAAGGCGCCGGCCTCGCCGAGTGCATCTCTCACGAAGCCACGAAGGCACAAAGCCCAAGTACCCCCTTTCGTGCCTTCGTGCCTTCGTGTGAGCCCGCCCTTGGCTCCCGTTGGCATCGACGCGACGCGGGGCGTAGCGCTCGCCGCCCCCGCGACTTACCCCCGCGTCACCAACAGCATCACGTCATACAACGCATGCGTCCACGCCGTGATCCCGAAGCCGCGCACGATGTACAGCGCGCTGAACGCCACCCCCGCGATCGCCCGGAAGGTGAACGACGCGAGTTCCAGCCGGTCGCCGTACGGCCCGACGTAGTGGAAGGCCGAGAAGATGAGCGCTGCGGTCAGCGTCGCGAAGATCCCCGACGCCACCGGCCCCCAGCCGAAGAGTTTCTTGGCCGACCAGAGGAGGACCGAGACGAGGATCACGCGGAAGAGGAGCTCCTCGTAGAGACCGGCCCCTAACGAGACCATGAGTGCCGTCGGCCAGCCCACCCCGTCGAGCCCTCCCATCGCGAGCCCGGTCCCGCCCGCTCCCCCCGCGCCCGCGACCGCCCCGACCACCTGCGCCGTCAGCAGCCCCACGACAGTCCCGAACACCCCGGCCAGCGCCACCGACTCGGCGAGCATCGCCACGAAGGTCGAGCCCTTGAGGCCGCCGGACGCGCGGCGCAGGTCGCGGATGATGAAGACCAGCATCGTCCCCACCAGGAGCGCGCCGAAGACCGGCTGCCCGCGGGAGCCCAGCACCGCCTGGAAGGCCGACTTGAGGAGGACATCCGCGCCGTTGCGAACGCCGTTCGACCCCTCCGAAAGTCCCGCCGCCATGAGCTCGTAGAGGACGAGGAGCGGGAGGGCGAAGGTGAGCGAGTAGCGCGGCGAGCGGGAGTCGTGCCAGTAGCCCCGTCGCTTGGCGGGGAGCGTGGCGTTAGGGGCGGCGAGGGGCGAGGCGGCGGCCATGCTGGAATGTACGTGCGGGGACTCGGCGCGTTTCAGCGTCCGGCGCACCGTTCGCGCGAGGGCGCGTCGGATATCGACCGCCGCGTCGCAAGTGAGGCTGGAACATTCACTTGCGCCGACGCCTCCCTCGTTGTGACCGTCGGATCACGCCCCGGGTCTATCCGTGACCGGCCCGATCGCCGCGATGGCGCGCGCGTCCGCCGACCTGCACTGCGCCCCTCGTAGCGGGCGCGAAAGATGCTCGCGGGGCGGCGCGCAACGCCTAACGAGCGCCCGCGCACCGCCAACGGACGACTGCGCAGTTCCGACGGACCGTTGCGCAGTGCGCTCCGACGACTGCGCAGCACGTACGAACGACTGCGCAGTGCGAGCCAACGGCTGCGCAGTGCGAACCAACGGCTGCGCAGTGCGAGCCAACGGCTGCGCAGTGCGAGCCGACGGCTGAGCAGTGCGAACCAGCGGCTGCGCAGTGCGAACCAACGGCTGCGCAGTCCGGACCAACGACGGCGCAGTGCGAACCGACGACCGCGCAGTCCGAACCAACGACCGCGCAGTGCGAACCAACGACCGCGCAGTGCGACCAACGACCGCGCAGTGCGAACCAACGACCGCGCAGTCCGGACCAACGACCGCGCAGTGCGAACCAACGACCGCGCAGTCCGGACCAACGACCGCGCAGTGCGAACCAACGACCGCGCAGTCTGCACGAACGACGGCGCAGCGCGAACCACGACCGCGCGGTCCGCACGACGACGGCGCAGCGCGAACCAACGACCGCGCAGTCCGCACGAACGACGGCGCAGCGCGAACCAACGACCGCGCAGTGCGCACCGACGACTGCACAGTGGGGACGAACGACCGCGCAGCGTGAACCGACGACCGCGCAGTCCGGACGAACGACAGCGCAGCGCAAACCAACGACAGCGCAACCCTGACGAACAACCGTGCAAGGCTAACGAACGACTGCGCGGTACACACGAACGACCGTGCAAATCGTACGCGCGACACGCGCGATCGGCGGGAGGCGATGCACGCGCATCGTCTCCCGCCGCGGCACCGTCGACCGATCAGCGTGCGGTCAGGTACCCCGCCAACCGCTCCTGCATCTGCGATCGCCACCCGCCGGAGTTGCCGCGGAATGCGCGCTCGCGCCGTGCTTCCGGCACCGCATCGAAGCCCGTCTCGACGACGCGCACGCGCGTGCCGCCGCTCGGCGTGTCCTCCAGCGTGAACTCGACGAGCGTGCGCTGCTCAGATGAGTAGTCCATGTCCGGATCGATGGCGTGCGGATGCCAGCGCCAGGAGAAGCACACCTCGGGTTCGACGGTCTCGATGATCACGTCGAAGACCGCACGCTCGTGCCCGGGGATCGTGAAGTTGCGCCGCAGGTGTGCGCCGGGGGCGATGGTGACGCCGGCGAGGTTCACGCCGAACCACGCCCCCAACTCGTTAGGGTCGATGAGGGCGCGCCAGACGCGCGAGCGCGGCGCGTGGTACGTCGCCACTTCCTCGATGCGGTCGCCGACTGGCGGCGCAGGCGTGGCGGGCGGGACGGGGGCGGTGGACATGAGGGGGTTCTCCAGGGGTCAGCTGTCGCTGGCGAGATGCCGTTGCAGCGAGGCCAGCCGGCCCCGCCAGAAGCGGCGGTACGGAGTGAGCCACGCATCGGCCTCGGCCAGCGGCGCCGGGGAGAGCGTGTAGACGCGCCGCTGCGCGTCGATGCGCGATTCGACGAGCCCCGCGTCGCGCAGGATGCGGAGCTGTTTCGAGACCGCGGGCTGGTTCATCCCCAGCGCGTCGACGAGTTCGTTGACGGTGTGCTCCTCTTCCAGGAGGAGATCGAGGACGCGGCGTCGCGTGGGATCGGCGAGGATCTCGAAGATCGGCATGGCGCGAATATGCGCCGCGTGTCATATGCCTGTCAAGGCATATTCACTCGCGCTTCCGCCCGCTCGCATCTCGACGCACACGCGCATAGCGTGCGTGGCCTGCGCCGAGCACGTCGCCTCATCACACGCCACGTCCTCCGACTCCCCCTCCCATGCGCACCCAATACTTTACCGCCGCCACGCTCGACGGCTTCATCGCCACCGACGATCACTCGCTCGACTGGCTCTTCCCGCTCGCCGACCTCGAGAAGACCTCCTACCCCGCCTTCTTCGCCGAAGTCGGGGCGCTGGCGATGGGGGCCTCGACCTATGAGTGGTTACTGCAGCACATCGTTCGACTCGGCAGCGGCAACGAAGGGGCATGGCCGTATCAGATCCCCGCGTGGGTCTTCACCCACCGCGCCCTCCCCTCCCCCGCCGGGAGCGACGTGCGCTTCGTGCAGGGGGACGTGCGCCCGGTACACGACGCGATGCGTGCCGCCGCGGGCGACCGCAACCTCTGGATCGTGGGCGGCGGCGAACTGGTGGGACAGTTCCACGACGCCGGACTCCTCGACCAACTCATCATCCAGCTCGGCTCCGTCACCCTGGGCAGCGGCAAGCCGCTCCTCCCGCGTCGCATCCTGAGCCCCATCTTGCGCCTGACGGAAGTGAGCCCGATGGGCGAGGGGATGGTCGAGCTGCGCTACGACGTGCGCCGCGGAGGGACGACGGTCAGCGGATAGGCAGCCCCGAAGCGGACCCCAACTCCGTGGGACGCTGAGTCCCCGGTGTTCTCCGTGGTGACAGATCCTCCACGCCGCCGCGATTCGGCGCCGGAACAGCTTTCACCACACAGAACGCAGGGTTTCAGCGAGTGACCAGGACGCGAGCGGCGACCGTCGGCGCCGTTCGCCGTCATCCTCTGCGCCCTCTGCGTTCTCTGCGGTAAGAACTCCCGCGCACAGGTCGTCGTTGTTCACGGGTGCCTTTTTCACCGCAGAGAACGCAGAGTTTCGCAGAGTGGCTTTCGGGTGGACTCTGACCTCGGCTCTGACCTCAGCTCAGACGCCGTTAGGCGTCGACACTCCCGTCTCCCGTCTCCCGTCTCCCGTCCCAATGACAATGCAAACGGCCGGCCCCTCGCGGGACCGGCCGTCAGCACTTCTCACTGCGTGTCGCTTACAGATTCCCCTCGCACCCGCGCGGGAGGACAGAGGCCGGGGCCCCGATCGGACGGCGCGCATCGCACTCCGCCTGCGGGATCGGCATGACCTTGGCGACGAACTGGCCAGCACGGTCGATCGGGAGCGCGGAGATACGGCCCCAGCGACGCATGTCGACCCAGCGCGTCCCCTCGAAGAGGAGCGACAGGTGCTTCTCGTACATGATGCGATCGAGCCCGGCCGCGCCGGTCGCCAGCGAGGCGAGCGGGGCGAGCTTGCCCGAGGTGGTGCGCACGATGTTGAGGTCCGTGAGCGCTGCGTTCGTGTTGCCCAGCGCCCAGTTGGCCTCGGCCCGCAGGAGGAGGAGCTCCTCGTTGCGGATGATCGCCACCGGCGACGTCTGCGTCGGCCAGATCTCGAAGCGATACTCCGCCGCGATGTTCTGGAGTCCCGGCGGATCGACCGGGTTGGCGAGCTTCACGAGCTTGCGCACCACGCGGTCGTCGAGCGTGACGCCGTCGGCCTGGAGCTGGGCGACGGTGACCGCCTGCTTGTGCGCGTACACGTAGTTGTTCACCTGGAACGAGTTGGCGTTGAGGCCGTCACCCGTCGCGGTGGAGAAGATGTGCTGCGGGCCCACGTTGAGCGACGCCAGGGTGGCCGTCGTCGAGATGAACGATTCGCCAAGGGCGGTGAGCGCCGCGTTGTAGCAGCTGTTGCCGCACCCTAACGAGCCGCGGATGACGTTGGCCTTGGCCGCGATCGCCCGGTTGAACTTGAGGAAGTTCGCCGGGGTGTCGAAGCCCGCGAAGCCGGAGTGCATGGAGAACGGGAAGGCTGCGCCCCCCGCCGCCAGGCTCGTCTTCGCCGCATCGAGCTCCGCGATAACCCGCTTGTACGCCGAGTCACGCGACACGAAGGGCGCGGGGGTGTTCGGCGACTCCGGGATCTCGACCGGGATGCCGATCGTGTCGCGGGTCTGGATGAGGTAGAGCAGGTCGATCGCGTACCACGTCTTGGCCCACCCCGCGACCGCCGCCTTCTGCGCGGCCGAGAGATTGGACGCGTTGGCGGCCGCGATGAGGTTCACCGCGTTCTTCATGTTCTGGTAGCGCCCCGCCCAGTTCCCGTTGGCGAAGCCGCCGGGATCGAGGCGCTGCGGGCTGGCGAGGCCAACCAGGTAGTTCGAGACGGTGCGGCCGTCGGTCGTGAAGTAGTTGTACGCCTCACGCCCGAAGATCCCCAGGTCGCGGTTGAAGCCGGCGATGGCGCCGCGTTCGCTCACCAGGATACCGGTCGCCAGGAGCTGGATCCCGTTGGGATCCTTCGACAAGGCGTCGACGGTGGGTGAGTTGTAGTTCGGCACGTTCAGCTTGTCGGTGTTGCAGCCGACGACGCTGAACATGAGCGCTCCGAGGAGCGCAACGGACCTCATGCGCATACGATCTCCCATCGAGCGAGTGCTCGCTGAAGTCAGATTGAGTCGGAACGTCATCGGTTTACCAGCCGAGGTCGACCGAGAAGAAGAACGAGCGGGTCGGCGGGAACGGCGCGAGGTCGACGAAGCGGACGACGTAGTTACCGCCGTTGTTC
Organism: Gemmatimonadaceae bacterium; assembly: GCA_046327755.1. Taxonomy (GTDB): domain Bacteria; phylum Gemmatimonadota; class Gemmatimonadetes; order Gemmatimonadales; family Gemmatimonadaceae; genus SCN-70-22. Next base: position 102,632 of record JAXLXW010000013.1, on the reverse strand, counting down.
ACTTCGGGGTCGAAGCCGTTGTAGCCGGAGATGATGAACAGGTTACGCCCGGAGAGGCTCACGCGACCCGAGCGGGCACCCGGCACCAGCGACCACCAGCTCTGCGGGAGGTCGTACGAGACGTTGATCTCGCGGATCTTCGTGTACGAGCCGTCCTCGAGGTAGACCGCCGTGTTGCGCCCGCCGTTCCAGGTGTTGTAGCGCCACTCACCCAGCGGGACGTTCGCTTCCGGCGACTTCTCGTCGTAGTCCCACGAGTTGCCGCCTTCGTCGAAGAGGTTCTTCGTCATGTTCGACAGCACGCCACCGCGGCGGTAGTCGATGAGCATGTTGACGTTGAACCGCTTGTAGTTCCAGTCGTTCGAGAACGACATCACGTAGCGCGGGTTGGCGTCGGCCAGCGGGATCTGCGTGGTCTGCACGCCGTTCACGAGGCCGTTCCCCCAGATGGTCGAGACGGTGTGACCCGGGGTGTAGAAGAGCTGCCCGTACGAGTTGCCGAAGCCACGCGCCGCGGTGTTGTCGCGGAACGGCTTCACGCCTTCGGGGAACGAGGTGATCTCGGACTTGTTCTGGAACCAGGTCGCGCGCGACGTCCACTGGAAGTTGGCCGTCTGCATCGGGATCGTGGTGATGCCGAGTTCGACGCCCGTGGCCTTCATCTCGCCACCGTTCACCGTCGTCGTCGAGATACCGGTCGACGGGGCGAGGGTCGGGCGAACGAGGAGGTCGACGATGTTGCGGTTGTAGTACGTCGCTTCGAGGCGGACGCGATCCTTGAGGAAGCCGGCGTCGATGCCGTACTCGATCTCCTTCAGGCGCTCGGGGGTCACGTTGACGTTGCCGATGGTGCCCGGGACGCCGAAGCCCGCCGCGCCGCCGATCAGCCCGTACGAGGCCACCGTGAGGTCACGCTCGCCGAAGTTGGGCTGGTTGCCCGACTCGCCGTAGGCCGCGCGCAGCTTGAGTTCCGTCACGCCGCTGATCGGCGCCACGAAGCGGTACGAACCGCTGACGCGCGGGAAGTAGAAGACCTTGTCGCGATCGGCGTTGACGCTCGAACGCTCGCCGCGCACGGCGCCGGAGAGGTAGAGCTTCTCGCCGAACATCAGGAGTTCCTGCTGGGCGAAGAAGGCCTGGTTGAGGACCAGCGTGCGCCCGTTCGAGACCGCCGTGTTGGTCGCCCCTGCGGCGTTCTTCTGCGCCGGGCCAAGGCCGCGCCCGACGATGTTGTAGTCGTTCGTCTCGCGGCTTTCGAACTGCCCGCCGAACGACGTCGTGGCATTCAGCCAGGAGAACGTCGTGTTGTTCCACGTGCCGGAGCCGGTCACGTTCGAGAACAGGTTGGTCCCGTTCCCCTGGATGACGGTGCCCGGGAAGGCGCCGCCCTGCACGGTGCCGGCGCGCTGGAACTGGAGTTCCTGCGGCGCATAGATGTAGTTCTCGCTCGAGAAGCGGTCGGCGCCCGCCTGCAACGAGAAGTTGACCGTGTTGTGATCCATCGACAGCGCGGCGTAGTTCACGCGGCTGGAGAAGATCTGACGATAGACGTCCTCATTGTTGAGCATGAGGTCCATCGTCTGGAACGGGTTCGACGTGTTGGTCGCCCCCGACGGGAACGGATTGAGCACGTAGCGCCCGGTCGCGTCCTTCTTGCGCAGGTCGACGATCGCCGGCGCGTAGCCGAAGGCGTAGATCGGCGACGACAGCGCGTTGTCGTTCGACGAGATGCCGCGCTGCGAGAACGAGCGCAGGATGTTGGCGCCGAGCGAGACGGTGACCTTGCTCCCGATCGCCTGATCGAGGTTGGCGCGGAGCGACTGACGGCGAGCGCCGGTGTTCTGGATGACGCCCGCTTCCTGCCGGTCGAGCCCGGAGAAGAAGTAGCGGGTGTTGTTCACGCCGCCGGTGAGGGACACGACGCTCTCGTACGACGGATCCATCTGGCCGTAGAGCTGTCCCTGATAGTCGAAGTACGGGCACTTCGGGTTGCACGCCGCCGTGGCAGCGGCCGTCGCCTCAGCGCCGCCGACGATCCCCAGCACCTGCTGGAGGTTGTCGAACTTGCGCGAGCCCAGCAGGCGCTGCGCCTGGTACGTCCCGACACGCTGCGTGAAGTTCACGCGCGGCGCGGTGGCCGAGCCACGCTTCGTCGTGATGACGACGACGCCGTTGGTGGCCTGCGAGCCGTAGATGGCGCTCGCCGCGGCACCCTTCAGGACTTCGATGTTCTCGATGTCGTTCGGGTTGATGTCGGCGAGGCGGTTGGTCCCGTTCTCTTCGCCGGCGTTGAGCGAGCCGGTGACGACCGAGAGGCGGTTCGAGCGGACGGAGTTGGAGATGATGACGCCGTCGACGACGAACAGCGGGTTGGTGTTGCCGATGAGCGACGAGGCGCCGCGGATCTGCACCTGACCGCCGCCGCCCGGGGCGCCGTTGTTCATGTTGATGCTCGCGCCGACCACCTTGCCCTGCAGCGCGCTCTCGAGCGCCGGCGCCGGAACGCGGGCCAGCTCCTCGGAGCTCACGGCGGCCACCGCCGTCGCGGCGTTCTTGCGTTCGATCGTCGTGGCGGCACCGGTGATGGTCACGCCTTCGATCTGGAGCACGTCCTTCTCGAGCGCGAAGTCGGCGGTCGACTGCGACGCCGAGACGCGGATCTGCTGACGCTTGTAGCCGATGGCGCGCACCTGGATGGTGACGTCACCGTTCGGGACACGGAGGCGATACTCACCGCTCGCGTTGGTGCGGGCACCGCCGGCCGCACCGACCGTCCCGATGATCGCATCCTGGAGCGGGGTGCCAGCCCCGGCGACCGTCACCTTGCCGGTGACTTCGCGGGTCTGCGCTCGCGCGCTCGCCGGCACGGCGAACGTCGCGAGCAGTGCTGCTGCAAGGACAAAGAACCTTCGCACAAAAACCTCCCGATGTTGGGGGGGACTCGATTGACTCGCGATCGCGACCACCCATTGCGGGCGGGGCCGCCCGGAATCGGGCCGGAGGCCCGACACGCGCGGCACCGACGATGGGGCGACGGGCAGGGCGAACCCACTCATCCCACCGTCACCGACAGGACGCGTCCTGCGGCACACTTTCGCGAGTCGCCAAACCTCTGGAGCCGACGCTAGAGTGTCAAGAATTTTCCTCGCGGCTTTGCGCATCACGTTGCATCCCAGCGAAGTCGGCGGTTTTCCGCATCTTGAAACGCGCACATCGTCTGTGATTCCCCATTGCAGAATGGCGTGGCGCGTGTTACCCGCCGAGGTACCAGTTCGCGAGTGGTCAGTCCACGCGCGAACCCTCGTCCCCCCACTCGCCGCCGCCATGCTGCGCCTCCCCCCGCCCAGCGCCGTCCTCCCCCGCGTCCGTGCAACGCGCCCGACACCACTTCCCCCGCTCCAGAGGGTCGCGCTCGGATGCGTCGCCGCCGCCCTTCTCGCGACATCGGGACGAGCCGCGCCAGCCCAGGCAGCGCGCACCAGCACTCGGCAGGCGCAAGCGCGGCTCGAAGCCGCAACGGCAGGCGCCGCGCAGCCGTCTGGCGCCCCGAAGAGCGCGACGGCGGGCGCGGCGACCGGCGCGTTCACCGCCACCGACCTTCTCGAGGTCACGTCCTCGCAGGCCGCGGATCTGAGCGACGACGGGCGCTGGCTCGCCGTCCTCGTGCAGGCGCGGCGCGACGGCTTCGGGACCGACTTCCGGCGTGACGGCGACCCGTCGTACATCCGCCCCGCCACCGCGCGCCTCGTCAGCATCAACACCGCGACCGGCGCCACGCAGCCGGTGGTGGGCGAGCCGCGCGTGCTCCGCTCCCCGAGCTGGTCGCGCGACGGCGCGCGCCTGGCCTACCTCGTCCTCGACCGCGAGCGGCTGCAGCCCACGGTGTGGGAGCGCGCCACCGGGCGCTCGCGCCCGGTCGCCGTCCCCGCCGGCTGGTACGTGGCCGAGAACAGCGACGTGCGCTGGTCGCGCGACGGGACGCGACTCGTCCTCTCGCTCCGGCGCGACCGCTGGCTCGCGCGCATCCGCGCCGAGTTCTCGCGCATGACGCAGGGCCCCGTCTTCGTGCAGGACGGACGCGACCCCTTCCTGGCCTGGGACCGCCTGCGCCGCGAGGGGAACGTCCGTGCCGTGTACGCCATCGACGTCGCGACCGGGAAGGCGCAGGAGCTCCTCCCCGAGGCGATGACGGCGACCTTCGCCCTGAGCGACGACGACTCGCTGGTGACGTACGAGGACGACATCACGAAGCAGACGGACTACGACGTCATCTTCGGGACCGAGCGGCGGCTCATGGCGCGCCCCTCGACAGGCGGGGCGCCGTTCGTCCTCCTCCCCTCGCTCAAGGGGGTCACCCTCGCCTGGTCCAACGACGGGAAACAGTTCGCCTGGGGGAAGGACGGCAAGGTCTGGGTGCAGCGCGCGGCGAGCGGCGCGGCAGCGCAACTCGTCACCGCCCCGGACTCCGCCCTCGCCAGCGACACGAGCGCCAGCGGGCGCGAGGCGCTGGCCCGCGCGCGCTGGACATTGTCGCGCTGGTCGCCGAGCGGTGACGCCCTCCTCCTCTCCAACCGCGAGGGGTACTGGCTCGCCCCGCTCGCCGGCGGCGCGCGCACGCGCGTCGTCGCCACGAGCGACTCCGGGACGGCGCCGCGCTACCAACCCGTCGCCTGGAGCGAGGACGGGCGGTCGCTCTACTTCTCCGTCGCCAGCCGGACGGCGTGGGAGCGCGGCTTCGCGCGCTTTGACCGCCAGTCGGGGACGCTGCAGGAGCTGGTGAAGGACGCGCGGCTCTACGGCGCATTGCGGCTGGCCAAGTCGGGCGACGTCCTGGTGTACTCGTCAGGCGAGGGGAACCGCCCGCAGGAGCTGTACGTCGCCGACGCCTCGCTGCGCAACGCACGCGCGGTGACCAGCGCCAACGCCCATCTCGCCACCAAGGCCTTCGCCCGCACGCGCCTCCTCACCTACCATGACCTCGACGGCGCCACCCGTTACGGCGTCGCCTATCTCCCCGCCGACTACGACGCGTCGAAGCGATACCCGACGCTGTTCAACATCTACGAGGACTTCTTCGACGACAGCTTCGACGCCACGATCAACGTCCTCACCGCCAACGGCTACGTGGTGGTGAAGCCGAGCGTGGGGTTCGAGACGGGCTTTCCGGGCGAGGCGTGGCTCAAGGGGGTGACGGCGGCGGCGAATCATCTCATCGAGGCGGGGATCGCCGACTCGTCGAAGCTCGGCGTCTTCGGGACGAGCTACGGCGGCTACGCGACCAACCTCCTGATCACGCAGACCAAGCGCTTCCGCGCCGCCGTGAACATCAGCGGCAAGGTCGACATGATCTCGTTCTACACCGACTCACCGCGCCTGGGCGTGCGCAACATCCACGCGGCGGAGAAGTCGCAGGACCGCCTCGGCGCCACGCTCTGGCAGCAACCGCAGAAGTACGTGGCCCACTCGGCGATCATGTTCGCCGACCGCATCACGACGCCGTTGCTCCTCATGACCGGAGCGCAGGACGGGAACGTCCCCGCCGACAACACGCGGGAGATGTTCTACGCGCTGCGCCGCCTGGGGAAGGACGTGACGTGGGTGAACTACATGAACGGCGGGCACGGGACGCCGAGCACGACGCCGGCCGACTTCCTCGACTTCCACGATCGCCTGGTCGCCTTCTTCGACCGCATGCTCAAGGGGCCGGCGCAGGAGCGGGCGGTGGAGGCGATCTCCCTGTCAGGGGAGCCGCTCTCCCGTCCCGTCCCGGCAGCCGCAACGCTGGCCCGCATGGAGCAGCAGCGCGCCGAGGCGCGCGCCGCGTGGCGCCACACGCCGGCGAACGCCGACTCGATCATCTGGTACGGGCGCCGCACGGCGTACCCCGGGCGCTTCAACGAGGCGATCGCGATCTATACCGACGGGATCGCGAAGTTCCCCGACGACGCCCGCCTGTACCGCCACCGCGGGCACCGCTACATCACGATTCGCCAGCTCGACAAGGCGATCGCCGACCTCGAACGCGCCTACGCACTCACCAAGGACAAGGCGGACGAGGTCGAACCCGACGGCCAGCCCAACGCGCGCAACATCCCCACCAGCACGCTCAAGGGGAACATCCGCTATCACCTGGCGCTGGCGTACTACCTCAACGGCGACTTCGACAAGGCGCTCCCCCTCTACCAGGAAGACGTCGCCGCCTCGAAGGGGAACCCCGACATGCTCGTCGCGTCGTCGCATTGGCTCTACATGACGCTGCGGCGCCTGGGGCGGAACGCCGAGGCGGCGAAGGTCCTCGTCCCGATCCGAAAGGACATGGACATCATCGAGAACGGCGCCTACCACAAGCTCCTCCTCCTCTACAAGGGCGAGCTGCAGCCGCGCGACTTGTTAGGCGACTGGGGGAGCGAGGGGAACCTCGAGGACATCACCACCGCGTACGGCGTGGGGAACTGGCACCTGTACAACGGGCGGCGCGCCGAGGCCCGGGAGATCTTCACGCGCATCGTGCGGGCGAAGGGGCAGTGGGCGTCGTTCGGGTATCTGGCGGCGGAGGCGGAGCTGGGAAGGATGCGATAGGGGTTGGCGTCGGGATGAGGGAGAGAACGACCAACGATATTCTCACGCGAAGACGCGAAGCCGCGAAGGAGGTCGAGCCGGGCGCAGCTGCCGCGCCCCATGCGAGCCCCCTTCGCGGCTTCGCGACTTCGCGTGAGACCGCCCGTGACCTTTCCACCCCGGGCGCGCCCCCCAGCCTCGCCGCGCCGACCTTCCCGCCTTACTCCTCCGGCGGCGGCTGGTGCCGGACCTCGTCAGGCAGGCGCTCGAGCAGCGGCCGCAACTCCGCGGCCCGGTCGAGGGTGGTGACGAAGGTCGTCCCCTTGATCGACACCACGAGCAGCCCCTCGACGCCGTAGAGCACCACGGAGCTCCCTTCGGCGTGCACGATGTTGCCGCCGGCGTCGACGAAGTGGACGTCGCCGATGGCGCCGTTCCCTTCGTCATCGAGGTCGCGGGCACGCTTGAGGGAGGCCCAGGTGCCGACGTCGTCCCAGCCGAAGTCGCCCGGGATGACCGCCATCGTCCCGACGCGCTCGAAGAGGCCGCGCTCGAGGGAGATCGAGCGCACGTCGGCGGCGAAGGCCTCGTGGTCGGTGAGTTCCCTGGCCTCGAGGAGGGGGCGCACTTCCGGCGTGTGGCGCTCCAGCTGGTCGAGGAGGAGGCCGGCGCGGGCGAGGGCGATCCCGGAGTGCCAGAGCGCGCCGTTGGCGCAGAGCGCGGCGGCGAGGGGGGCGTCCGGCTTCTCCACGAAGCGGTCGACGAGCGCCGGGCCGCCAGCCGCAAGCGGGAAGTCGATGCTGAGCGGGTCGCCGACGACCAGGTAGCCGAACCCCGTCTCCGGGCGCGTGGCGGGGATCCCGATCGAGACGATCAACTCCTCGCGCGCCGCCACCGCCCCGCCCTGTCGGAGCGTGTGGCGGAAGGCGTCGGCGAAGGCGACGGCGAGGTCGGCGTGCAGCGCGCAGAGCAGCGCGTTGGGGCCGGCCCGCTTGGCCACCTCGCGCGCCCCCCACGCCAGCGCCGCCGCCGTGCCTAACGGGCGCGGCTCCACGAGGAGATTGGCCTCGGGAATCTCGGGAATCGCGCCGTGGATCGCCGCGGCGATGTCGGCCGACGTCACCACCAGCGTCCGTTCCGCCGGCACCAACGGATGCAGGCGCCCCACCGTCTCGGCGATCAACGGGCGCTCGCCCACCAGGCGCAACAGCTGCTTGGGGCGGTGCGGCGACGAGAGCGGCCAGAAGCGCGACCCGATCCCGCCGGCGAAGACGATCGCCCAGAGCGCCGTGTCGGACGACAGAAGCTCCGACGCCGCCAGCTGCTCGGCGGGGAGGGTCCCGGCGGTGCTGGCACCGTCGAAGGCGGACCATCCGGTGGGAGAGGAGTCGCCGACGGACATGTCCCGTGCTTGAAGAGAGCGTCTGGGGGGAGCTTCCGACTGGAAGCGTCGGGGGCGACGCGCGGCGCGCATGGCTCCCGTCGAACTGGTCCCGCAAGATAAACTAGTCGCTCGCGCCGTACCCCTCCCCGCCCTGCATGTCCCCTCCGACGCCCCCACGCCCCACCGCTCCGAACGCGGCTTCACCCGCGGCGCCCTCCGCGGCGCCCACGGCGGCGCCCACAGCGGCGCCCACGTCGGCGCCTACCGCGTCCCCTCAGGAGTTGGCGGCGCTCGACCTCGAGGCCTTTCTCCGCGACCCGGCGCGCAAGCAATCGTTCGTGACGCCGATGTTCGAGCACATCGCGCCGCGCTACGATGCCTTCACCCGCCTCTTCTCCTTTGGGATGGACGCGGCGTGGAAGCGCGAGCTGATGGCCTGGTTCGCCGAGCGTGCGCCGGCGCGCGCCGTCGTCCTCGACGTCGCCTGCGGGACGGGGGACCTCGCCCTGTCAGCGGCCGCGTTGCGCCCGCACGCCACCGTGCACGGTGTCGATGCGGCGCAGGGGATGATCGCGCGCGCCCAGGAGCGTGTCCCCGAGGGCGACCGTGCGCGCATCCGCTTTGCCACCGGCGACCTCACGCGCCTCCCCTTCGCCGACGCATCGGTCGACGTCGTCCTCGGCGGCTACGCGCTGCGCAATGTCCCGCAGTACGAGCAGGCGCTGGGAGAGCTCAACCGCGTGCTGCGCCCGGGGGGAGTGCTCCTCACGCTCGACTTCTACCGCCCCGCCTTCGCCCCGTGGCGCGCACTCTTCCTCGGCTACTTGCAGCTGTCGGGGAGCCTCGTGGGGTGGTGGTGGCACCGGGCGCCCGTCATCTACAACTACATCGCGCACTCCATTCGCCACTTCGTCACCGCCGACGCGTTCACGCAGGCGCTGGAGCGCGCGGGGTTCACCGCCAGCCGGCGGCGCGACCACCTGCTGGGCGGGATCGCGTTGCACGAAGGGACACGGCGGTAGCGGTCCCGGTTGAGGCGACGCGCGGACGCGCGAGCGCGTGGCAGGCGGGGACACCCGCCACGCGCGGCCGCTGTCAGGCGATCTCGCGACGGGTGGCGGTGCGCGCGCGTTGCAGCTGTTCGCGCACCGCGGCCAGCAGGTCGAGGTGCGTGAACGGTTTCTTGAGGAAGGAGACGTGCTCGGGAAAGACGCCGCGTCGCATCAACTCGTCGTCGGCGTAGCCGGACGTGAAGACCACCGGGAGCCCGGGGCGCAGTCGCTCCAGCTCGGCCACCAGCTCCGGACCGCGCAGCCCGGGCATGACGACGTCCGTGACGACCAGGCGCACATGCGCCCCCTCCTGCCGGAAGAGTGCCAGCGCCTCGTCGCCCGAGCCGGCGTCGAGCACCGCGTAGCCCGCACGCTCGAGGATGCGACGCGACAGCGCGCGCACCGACGGTTCGTCCTCCACCAGGAGGATCGTCTCGGACGGGGGCGCCTCGGTCGACTCCTCCTCGAGGACGGTGCGGACGTGCACCGTGGCCTCCTGCGCCTCGGGGAAGGCGACAGTGAACGTCGTCCCGCGCCCTAACGAGGACTCGCAGCGGATCGACCCTTCGCTCTGCTGCACGATCCCGTAGACGATCGACAACCCGAGTCCGGTCCCCTTTCCCGGCGCCTTGGTCGAGATGAACGGTTCGTAGAGGCGCGCCATGACCTCGGGCGGGATCCCGTCGCCGTTGTCGCGCACCACGAGCGAGACGTAGCGCCCCGGCCGCAGGCGCGGCTTCCACGCCGCGGAGTCGCGCACCTCGAGCGGGACCACCTCCACGGTGATGCGTCCGTCACCCTTCACCGCATCGCGGGCATTGAGCACGAGGTTGAGGACCACCTGCTCGAACTGCGCCGGGTCCACCTTGACCCCCTCGGTACGCCCGGTGACGAGCGAGGTGAAGGCGATGTCCGGGCCGACGATGCGGCGCAGCATCGGCTCCATCTGCGCCACCGACTCCCCGATGTCGATCACGCGCGGCTGCAGTTGCTGCTGGCGGCCTAGCGCCAGCAGGCGCTGCGTGAGGGCGGCGGCCCGTCGCGCCGCCACGCGGATCTCGCCGACCGCGGCCGGGACCTCGCTGGGCGGGAGCATCTGGTTCTCGATCGCCTCGGCGTTGCCGATGACGATCGTGAGGAGGTTGTTGAAGTCGTGCGCCACCCCGCCGGCCAACCGGCCGAGCGCCTCCATCTGTTGCGCCTGGCGGAGCTGCGCCTCGGCGCGGTGCCGCCCGATGGAGTAGAGGAGCGAGCGGACGATCAGCGTCGGGTCGACGCGCCCCTTGAACAGGTAGTCCTGCGCCCCGAGCCGGACCGCCTGCAGCGCGATGGCGCTGTCGTCGAGGGCGGTGAGGACGATGATTGCGCTGTCGACCCCCAGCGAGAGCAGCGCGTTGAGGGTATCGAGCCCGGTGCTGTCGGGGAGCGAGAGGTCGAGCAGGACGGCGGCGAAGCTCTCGCGCCGCAGCGCCTCGATCGCCGCCTCCAGCGTCGCGACGCGGAACGGCTCGAAGTCGGCGCGGGCGTCGGCGATGGCACCCCCGCCCGACACTGCCGCAACGACGATGGTCGCCGTGAGGTCGTCGTCCTCGACGACCAGGACCCGCTCCTTCTGCAGCCCCGCGCTCATGATCCGGTCCCCGAGGTCGCCAGGTAGGCGCTCAGCGAACCGCCGCCCCGTCCAGCGCGCGAGCGATCGCGCCCAACAGGATCGATTCGTCCACGATCGGCTTGGTGACGTAGTCGTCGAAGCCGGCCGCGATGTACTTCTCCCGGTCACCCGTCATGGCGTGCGCGGTGAGGGCGATGACGGGGAGGTGCCGCAGTGCGGGATTGGCGCGGATGTGCCGCAGCGTCTCGACGCCGTCCATCCCGGGGAGCGAGATGTCGAGGAGGACCAGGCACGGCGTGTCCTGCTGCAGCCCTTCGAGCGCGTCGATCCCGGTCTCGTACTCCGTGCACGTGTACATCCCTTCGAGCAGCGCCGTCGCGAGGAGGCGGTTGTCGGGATTGTCTTCGACGATGGCGATGCGTCTCACGATTCGCCCCCCGCGCCCTGCGCGTAGGAATCGAGCTGCGCCCACGCGACCGCAGCTTCTTCGGCAATGATGGTCAGGCGCGCGAGGAGTTCGTCCGGGGTGAGCGACTGCGCCTCCTTCTCCAGGGCAAGCGAGGCGGCGCGCAGCCCCTCCGCACCAACCTGCGCTGCGCTCCCCTTCATCGCGTGCGAGAGGCGCGAGACCTGGTAGTGGTCGCACGTGGCGTGGGCGGCATGCATCGCCCCGAGGCGCTGTTCCGATGTCGTGCGGAAGAGCGCGATGACCTTGTGCAGGAGTTCCTTGCCGCCGATGCGCTGGACGAGCGCCAGCGCCTCGATCATTTCCGGCGGGGGCGCGCTGTCGGGGCTCACGTCACCGGCGCGAGCCGTGGTGGCACCTTGCACGCTGCCTGCATCGGGGAGGGTCATGCCATTCTCGCGGACCGGGTTGCGAAGGTCCCGCCTGGGGCGACGTGAGGGTACACCCTGCGGTACACGAGTGAGTATCGGCCGGGCGCGAGTCGCGATGAAGTAAAATCGCAGCATCCCGCACCCGGGATTCCTTGGGATCCGCCAATACCGTCACGCGCTCTGGCACCGACGCTCGGCGTCGCCAGCGCTCTTCCTTTGCCTCCTCCTGCCTACTCTCCTGGGAGGCGCGCCGGTTCCCCGATCGCCACCGCGAGCGCCGCGCGGGCCGCGGCGTACTTGGCCTCGAGCGCAATCCGCTTGACCTCCTCGTCGATCACGGCGCGTTCGCGCGTGTTGACGAGGAAGAGCGTGCTCTCCCCGTTCTCGAACTTGCGCTGCTCGCCGTCGCGCAGGAGCCGCGCCTGCGCCACCGTCTGGCGCTGCAGCTGGAGCAGCGCGTCGAGCGCCGCCAGGTCGTTGGCCGCCGCCTGCACCGCGATTGCGATGTCGCGCCGCACCAGCGCCAGCTCCAGTCGCTGCTGCTCCAGCTTGCCCGAGGCTGCGGTGAGCTTGCCGCGCTCCTTGAGGGCGAGGAGCGGGAGCTTGAACGTCCCGCCGACCTTGGCGTCGCTGGTGGTGCCAAAGGCGTCGCCCAGCGCCGACGTGCCGTCGTCGCGCGCAGCAATCGGCGTGTAGGTCAGCTCCGCCGCCGGGACCCAGACCTGCTGTCCCGCGAAGCGTCGTTCCGATTCGGCCTGCTGCACCTTGGCCTTCACCTTCTGCACGCTGGGATGCCGCTGCTCGGCGATGGCGAGCCAGCGCGTGATGCTGGCGGAGTCCACCGGCGCCACGTCGAGCCCGTCGAGCGACGGCACCGCCCCGCGTTCGAGCGCCATCGGCGTCCCCTGCTCCGTCCAGAGCAGCCCCTCGAGCGCGATCGTCGCGTTGCGGTGATCGACCGAGGCCTCGAGCTGCTGCACCGTGCGCTTCTGGACCTCGAGGCGCGCCTCGATGGTGTCGATCGCCGCGGCATCGCCCGCCGCCACGCGGCTCCGCACCGCGCGCAGGCGGAACTCCGCCAGCTGCACCGCCTCGTTCGTGAGCGCCAGGCGGCGCCACGTCTCGTACCAGCTGCCGTACTGCTTGGCGGCCGTGAGGAGGAACTTGTTCACCTGCGCCTGCCGCTCCCCCGCCGCGTAGTCGCGCAGCGCGCGCGCCTGCGCCAACGCGTTGCGCCGCTCGTCGGTGAGCAGGCGCTGCCCGATCGGGATGCTGATCCCCGCCGTGACCAATCCGCCCGCCGGCGTCCGCCGGTCCGGAGAGAAGTACTTCCCCTCGGTGCGTTCGTACCCAAGCTTGACGTCGGCGCCTAACGGGGTGGGGATCTTCACCGCCGACTCCACATAGTCGTAGTACTCCGTCCCGCCGAACGCCTTGCGATCCCACGACGCGGTGAGCGTGGGGTCGAACGCGCCGCGCGCCTGGCGCACCTCGCCATCGGCAATGCGCTCCAGCAAGCGCGCCTGCTGCACCACGGGATGGTGCGCGGCCACCACCCGATAGAAGTCGGCGAACGAGAGGACCCGCGACGAGTCCGCGCGCGCGGTGTCGGCGCGCGACGTCGCGGCGCCCCCCGTGTCGCGCGCCGCCGGCACCGTCAGCAGCGCCCCGATCAACGAAAGCGTCGCGATCATTTCTTCCCCGCCACGCCTTGCTTGGCCGCGGGATCCGTCGGCTGGATCGACGGCGGGAAGCCGTTCAGCTGCCGCCACAGCTCGAACCAGACCGGGACCGTGTCGAGCATCGCCCACCCCAGCACCCCCGACCCCACGCGCACCTGCTTCGGCCACGCCTCGTCCGCGGAGTCCGGGACCACCAGCACGCGATAGCTCCCATCGCTGCTGTTGGTCAGGTCGATGGCCGTGATCACCCCGCCAAACGTCCCCACCGCGACGCTCGGCCAACCGGAGAATTGCAGCGCGGGCCACCCATCGAACTGCAGGCGCACCTTGCGCCCCGTGCGCAGCAGCGGGACGTCCATCGGGCGCACGTACAGCTCCACCGCCTGCTGCGGCTCGGCCGGCATGATGGTGACGACCGGGTCTCCCTCCTTGAGCTGCTCGCCGATGCCGGCGCGTTGCGCCCGCACCACGTAGCCGTCCTGCGGCGCCACGATGCGATAGAGTCCGTTGCGGATCTCCAGCGAAGCGACCTGGTTCTCCAGCTTCGACACCTCGCCCAGCCCCTCGCCGATTTCGGCCCGCGTCGCGTTCATGTCCGACGACGCCTTGGCGATCTTCTCCTCGTACTCGGCCACGACCCCGTCCAGTTCGACGCGCGCGTTCTGCAGTTCGCGCCGCTTCTCCACCAGCTTGGCGTTGGTCGACTGCGCCTTGGTGATGTAGGCCTCGAGGTCCGTGCGCGACTTGAGCCCCTCCGAGAAGAGTTGCTGGTTGCGCGCCAGCTGGCGCTCGGCCACCACGGAATCGGTCTCCGCCGACATGACCGCCGCCTCGTACAGCGCGACCTTGTTGCGCCCCTTGGCCACGCCGAACTCGCGCGACTGCTCCAGCGCGTGCACCTGGCGGGAGAGCGCGTCGACCTTGGCGCGCTTGGCGGAAACGGCCGAACGCTTGGCGTCGCGCTGCTCCTTGTAGCGGTCGAGCGTGTGCGGGTCGAGGTACGCCTCCTTCACCTCGGAGATCTCCACCAGGAGCGCCCCCTTGGAGACGAACTGCCCCTCGGCCACGTGCCAGCGCTCGATGCGCCCGGCAATGACGGTGGGGACCACCTGCGGACGATCCTGCGGGCGCAGCGCGGTCACCGCCCCCTTCCCCTGCACGTTCTGCTGCCACGGGAGGAAGAGGGCGAGGAACATCAGGATGGCGAGCGCGCCGACGATACGCGCGAACGAATGATGCCGGTCGGCGCGGTTGAGCAATCGCGCCGCACTCAGCGGCGGCAGCGAGACGTCAAGGGATGTATGCAGGTCGCCCATCAGGTCACCGACAGGTCACGGAAGTACTGGTCATGTTGGCGCAGCATCTCGAACGTCCCCTCGCCCGCCACCTCGCCATCGCGCAACACGAGGACGCGGTCGCATGCCGCCATCACCTCGGCGTCGTGCGTCACGGTCACCACCGTCCACGAGGCGTCGCGCTTGAGGAGGCGCGCCAGGAGGTCGCGCTTGACCGGGGGGTCGAGGACGTCGAAGACGTCGTCGAGGAGGAGGAGGCGCGGCTTCCCTGCCAGGCAGCGCGCCAGCTCGATCTTGCGCGCCACCTGCGACGGGAGCCCGCGCCCGCCAGATGCAATCGTGGTCTGCAACCCGTCGGGCTGGGCCTGCACCCACTCGAGGAGCCCCACCACCGCCACCGCCTCCAGGACGTCCTCGGTGCGCACCCACGAGCGCCCGAGCGCCACGTTCTCCTCCACCGTCCCCTCGAAGAGCGACACCGCGCTCCCGCAGAAAGCGACGAGCTCGCGCGCCCGCGCCCGGTCCATCTCGCGCAGCGACACCCGGTCGTACGTCACCGCCCCCGAGTAGGACTCGAACAATCCCCCAATCACCGACAGCAGCGTCGACTCGCCCGCCCCCTCCACGCCGGTCACCGCCACGTTCTCCCCCGGGAAGGCGGAGAAGGTGATCCCCTTGATGACGGGAGCATCGCCGCCGGGGTACGTGAACGAGACGTCGCGCACGTCGAGCTGGATCCCGTTCGGGTCGGCGATGGGGGGCGGGACCATCCCGCTCCCCTTCTCCAGCGGGAGGTCCGTCACGTGCCCCGCCTTCTCCACCGCGGTCAGCAGGTCATAGAAGTCGGCGAGACCAAGGATGGCCTTCTCCACCGCGGCGAGCACCGAGACGATCACCAGCTCCGATGCCACGAACTGCCCTAACGTGATGGAGCGGTTCACGACGAGCACGCAGCCGAGGATCAGGATCCCGCCGCTGATGATCGTCTTGAAGAGGACGAAGCCCCACGACTGCTGCATCAGGATGCGGAAGTGCTCCTGGCGGTACGCCAGGTACCCCGTCACCTCCTGGTCCAGGCGCTCCACCGCGAGGTCGCCGCGCCCGGCAAACTTGAACGTCGGGAGGTGGCGCGACAGCTCCTGCAGCCAGTGCGCCACGCGGTACTTGTACTTGGACTCCTGCAGCGACGACTCCAGCCCCCGCGGCCCCGACCAGCGGAAGATCGCCGCGAGCGTCCCGACGAGGAGGAGCCCCAGCAGGGCAAACAGCGGGTGATAGAACGTCAGCAGGATGACCCCAAAGAGGACCTGCAGGAGCGCCGCCACCCAGTCCGTGAGGATCTTGGACAGCGCCTTCTGGATCATCTTGATCTCGAAGAAGCGGTTCATCAGCTCGGGGAGGTCCACCTCCCCCACGGACTCCAGCCGCAACCGCGCCATGCGCGCGCCGAGCTCGAACGAGTACCGCGCGAAGATCCGCTGCTGCACCGTCTCCACCACCGACAGCTGCATGATCTGCAACCCGCCGTTGGCCAGCGTCCCCACGATCACGAAGGCGATGAGGAGGACGACCGGCTGGAAGATCATCCCGCCGGCCACCAGCCCGATGATCGCCTGCACGCCGAGCGGGAGCGCGAGCGAGAAGAGCCCGGCCAGCCCCGCGTAGAGGTAGACGAAGGAGATGAGCCGCTTCTCCTGCGCGAGGAGTCGCATGAGGCGCGACCACGGACGCGGATGCTCGTGGTCCACCGTCCCCGCCGCCACCTCGGCCGGGTCGGACACCATCGGCGTGACGACCATCGGGATGAGCACCTCGGTCACCGCCTCGCCCACGCGCGCTTGCAGCGCAGAGAGCGAGAGCGCGGGGACGTCCTCCTCCTGCGCGTCCGCCCCAACGCGGACGCCGACGATCCCCCCCGACTCGAGGCGATCGATCACGAGGATGTGCAGGTCGGCGCGCCCCCCGAGGATCAGGACGAGCGGTGCCGTCCCGCGCTCGAGCATCTCGCGCAGCTCTCCCCACGCCACCCGTCGGCGCAGGTAGGTGAGGTGATGCTCGCGCCCCACCTCGATGATGTGGTCCGCCAGCGCGGTCGCCGTCGTCGCGCTGGGTGCGCGGCGGCGGCGCGCCTCGGCCACGCGGCGCGGATCGATGGGGTGTCGCAAGGTACGGCCAACGGCCGTCGTCACGGCAAGCGCCTGACGCGTCAGCATATGTGCGATGTCGTGGGATGGTCGCCTCGGCGACGGCGCGGCCGGCGGCCGCGCGTGCGAGCGAGGGAGCAATCGATCGTTCGAGCTTCCGACCGAGCTTCCGGTCGTCCTACCCAGCGGGCGCGAGGGGGGCGCCTCCGCTAAGAACGTGCGAAGGCTAGCAAAAGCTCCCACCAAATCCAAATCGAACTATCGCGCGCGAAGCTTCGATTTTTTTATGGTTCGCCCACCCGTTCGATCAACCCCGGCGGGGCGTCTCGCTCACC
Organism: Gemmatimonadaceae bacterium; assembly: GCA_046327755.1. Taxonomy (GTDB): domain Bacteria; phylum Gemmatimonadota; class Gemmatimonadetes; order Gemmatimonadales; family Gemmatimonadaceae; genus SCN-70-22. The sequence continues at coordinate 85,733 of JAXLXW010000013.1, read as the reverse complement.
GCGCCACGAGGGCTGGACGGCTGCGGCGCGGGGCGCGCCGAGTCGGCGGTCGGGACGGTGAAGATGAACGACGTTCCCAGCCCCAGGGCGCTCTCGACGGTGATCCGCCCGCCGTGCGCCTCCACGATCCCCCGCGCGATCGCCAGGCCGAGGCCAGTCCCCACGGTGCGCGACTGCCGCCGCGCATGCCAGTAGCGATCGAAGATGTGCGGGAGGTGCTCCGGCGGGATCCCGCACCCGGTGTCGATCACCGCGATGCGCACGGCGTCGTCACGCGCCTCGGCGCGCACGGTGACGCTCCCGCCGCGCTCCGTGAACTTCACCGCGTTGGCCACGAGGTTCACCAGCACCTGCTCCAGCCGCATGGCGTCGACGTGCACTTCGGGGAGCCCGGCCGGGAGGTCGCGCGCCAGCAGCAATCCGCGCTCGTCCGCCGCCTCGCGCACCATGGTCAGCGTCGCGTCCACCAGGGGCCCGAGCGACTCGCGCCGCGGGTGGATCTTGAGGTGCCCAGACTCGATCGTCGAGACGTCGAGCAGGTCCTGGATGAGGCGCTGCATCAACTGTGTCGACTCGAGGATCGCCTCCGCCAGCTCGCGGCGATCGTCGGCCGCGTTGGGCGGGCTCTCGAGCAGGACGCGCGCACACATCGAAATCGCGCTCAGCGGGTTGCGCAGGTCGTGCGAAACGACGCCGAGGATCTCGTCGCGCGCCTGCGATGCCTGCTGCGCCGCCTGGTAGAGCCGCGCATTCTCGATCGCGAAGGCCGCACGGTGGGCGAGGTCCTCGGCCAGCGCGACCTCCCCCTCGTCGAACTGGCGCGTGGCAGCGGTCGAGATCAGGGTCAGCGCCCCAAGCACCCGGTCGCGCGCCATGAGCGGGAGGGTGAGCGCCGCGTGCACGCCCAGCGCCGCGAGATCATCCGCAAGGGCGGCATCGCTCGCCCCGTCGCGCTCCCACCCGTCGGTCAGGCGTCGCTTCACGATGCGGCGCCCTTCGTCCATCACATCGGCCACCGGGAACGGCCAGTTGTTGCGTTCGGCGCGGCGACGCTCGAAGGCGCGCAGGCGCTTGGTCCGCTCAGGGTCCTCGTGCACGCTCACCACCGTGCGCACGCCCCCCGCGCCATCGTCCAGTGAGAGGAGGCAGCAGTCGGCGAGATGCGGCATCGCCAGGTGCGCCACGCTGCGCAGCGTCGACTCGTAGTCGAGCGACGTGGCGAGCACGCCTCCCGCACGGACCAGGAAGCGCTGGCTCTCCTCGTTGCGCAGGCGCTCGCTGATGTCGCGCAGCACGACGGTGAAGAGGCGCCCCCCCGGGAGTTCGAGCCGCGAGATGGACGCCTCGGCGGGAAACTCGGTGCCGTCGCGCCGCTGGCCGAAGATCGAGCGCCGCTCGGCCATGCGGCGAGCCACCTGCCCGCCCCGGGCGAAGTCGACGAGGTGGCGCGCGTGGGCATCGCGAAAGCGCTGCGGGAGGAGGGCCGAGAGCGGCGCCCCCACCATCTCGCGCTCCGTGTAGCCGAACAGCGTCTCGGCGCCGTGGTTGAAATGGAGGATCTGGCTCTTCTCGTCGACGGTGATGATCGCGTCGACGGCGATGGAGAGGATCCCCTCGAACTTGGCGCGCGAGGCACGCAGTTCCTGCTCCGCCTCGAGGCGGCGCTCCAGCTCACGCGACAGGAACCAGGCGCCGGCGAGCGCGATGGCCGCCGAGACGAAGGCGAGGACGAACGAAATGCGTCGCAGCCCGCCGCGCGCGTCAGCGCTCGCGGTGGCAGCCTGGGCCAGCAACAGCCCTCCCGCGACCACCAGGACGGCGATCGACAGGAGCAGGACAATGCGCGTGGGAGTGAAGTACGACGAGGACGACTGATTCACGGCACAGGCTGCAAGGTCGGATGACGCATCGCGCAGCGTTGGACTGAGCGATCATCCGCGGGCACACGATATCCACAGACCCTCAATTCGGGAAGATGAGATCGTCGCTCGGAACGTCCAATGCAGCGTGTCACGACGCCCTGACAGCACATCGGGCGCGTTGTTGCACCAAGACCCCGCCCATTAGTGCGGGCTAAAACACGCGGACGTTCACGTATTTCTTTGGATTTCTTCGCATGTCACTGATCAGCGCCTGCAACTCGCGGAGCGTCGAATCGGCATTGCGATAGAGCGACGTGTCGTTGACGAGCAGTCCTAACGACCCCTGCCCCCGGTTGATCTTCGTCATGACCGAGTCGCTGCTGGCGATGAAGCGCTGGAGGCGCTCCTCGGATGAGCCCAGCTGCCCGGAGATCTCGCGCAGCCGGCGGCTCGTCTCCCGCAGTTCGCGGGCGGCGGTCGCGGCATCCTCGACGATCTGGCGCACCTCCCCGCGGGCGGTCGACGAGTCGAAGCGTGCCGAGATGGCCTTGATGTCCTGCGACGCGGAGAGGAGGTAGTCGACCCCGCCCTGCACCTGCCCCGACATCTTCTTCATGCTGCGCGACTGTTCGCGCACCGTCTCGGCGAGCGAGGCGGAGAGGTCGGCGAAGTTGCGGATCGAGGCGCGCAGTTCGCGCGCGGCGCGGTCGTCGAAGGCCACCTCCACGCGCTCGGCGACCGTCGCCACGTCGCCGGCGATGCGCCCCGCCACGGCGGTGAGCTGCGCGATGTCGGGAAGGGTGGCGCCGGGAAGCCGCCCGCCGCCGATGTCGGCCTCCTTGATCTGCCGCGCCACGTTGTCGTCGCGCGGGAGCCCCTCGCGCCCGAGGATCGTCGCCTGCCATTCGCCGAAGAGCGACGACTCGTTGAGCAGGACGACGGGGTCCTTCGGGAGCTCGGCGTCCGGGTTGAGTGCCAGGCGCGCCTCAACCCAATTGTTGGGAGCGAGCTCCAGCCGCTCGATGCGTCCGGAGCGCACGCCGCGGATCACGACCTGCGCCCCCACGCGCACGTTCCCTACATCGCGAAAGCGGGCCGTGACCGCGCGCCGCTTCTGCCCCAGGTCCGACTGCTGGACCCACAGGACCGCGCCGATGAGGAGGACGGTGGTGGCGATGATCGTCAGCCCCACGATGAAGTCGTTCGCGCGTTTCATGAGGTGCCTGACGGGTTGCGTCCAAGGAGCCAGACCACGGCCCAGAAGGCGTCGAGGACCAGGATCATGACGGCAGAATAGACGACGGCGTTGGTCGCCGCCTTCCCCACCCCCTGCGCCCCGCCCTGCGCTTCCATGCCGTGCAGCGAACCGATGAGCGTGACCGCCGTGCCGAACGACGCCGACTTGACGAGGCCGTAGCGCACGTCGAAGTGCTGGAAGAAGAGGCGCAGCCCGCGCAGGAAGTCGTGCGACGACAGGTCGAGCAGCGAGACGGAGGCTGCCCACCCCGCGCCCACGCCCACCACCATCGCCAGTCCGACCACCACGGGGAACATCACCGTCCCCGCGAGGACGCGCGGGAAGACGAGGAAGGCGTGCGGATCATAGGTCAGCGTCTCGAGCGCGTCGATCTGCTCGGTGACGCGCATCGTCCCCAGCTCGGCGGCGATGTTGGCGCCGACACGCCCCGCGAGGGCGAGTCCGGTGAGGACCGGGGCGAGTTCCATCGTGATCGTCTTCTCCACCAGCGTCCCAACGAAGTACAGCGGGACGGCTCCCGTGAAGGAGTAGCTCGCGAGGAGCGAGAGGACGATGCCGGTGAAGACGGCGATGAAGACGGCGATGGGGAGGGAGTCGACCCCTAACGAGCGGGCCTGCGCGGTGGCCTCGGGGCCCCAGGTACGGACGTCGCGAGCCGCGCGCGCCGTCTCCGCCACGAACCGCGCGGCGCGCCCCGCCCCCTCCACCGAGGTGCGGGTCGTCCGTCCGAGGTCTTCGACCGCCAGTCGAAGCGAACGACGCATCCCGCTGCCCTCCACTGGTGGCGCGCCGCCGGGGGGACTCTCCCGCCCCGGCCACGCGCAAGATACCAACGGCCCTGCGGCCGTGCGGCGCTCCGTTATGGCTGGGCGAGCAATCCCAGCCGCAGTGCAAACTGCACGTAGTCGGCGCGATGCGACAACCCCAGCTTCTCGTTGATGCGCTGCTTGTACGTGTCGACCGTCTTGGGGCTGATGAAGAGCCGCTCGCCGATCTCCGGCGCCGAGTAGCCCTGGGCGGTCAGGCGAAGAACGTCGCGCTCACGTTCGGTCAGCTTCTCGAAGCGCTCGCGATCCACCTGGTGCGGATCCTTCTTCGTGAGCCCCTTCGCCAGCACTCGAGCCGCCGTGGGACGCACGTAGACGTCGCCCTTGGCCACCGCGCGCACCGCGTCGACCAGTTCGCGATCGGCGGCGCTCTTCACGAGGTAGCCAGCCGCTCCCGCTTCGAGCAACGGCACCAGGTAGTCCTCCTCAGGATGCATCGTCAGGATCAGCACGCGGGTGCTGACCCCCTTGGCGACGATTTCCTTCGTGGCGGCGGTCCCGTCCATCCCCGCCATCGAGAGGTCCATTACCACGACATCGGGCTTGAAGCGGTCCACGAGCGCAATCGCTTCGCGACCGTCCTTGGCCTCGCCGACCACATCGATGTCCTTCGCGGTGCCCAGGACAGCCTTGAGTCCCGCCCGGACGACCGTGTGGTCGTCTGCGAGTACCACCCGGATCAGATCAGAAGTCATGCACGCCTCGACAATAACGTTAGGTAGCCGTCGTCTCGCTCGACGCCGCCGCACGGGCCGGCGCCAATAACGGGACGCTGGCAATCACCCGCGTCCCCCGCCCTGGCGCACTGTCGATCTCGAGTGCCCCATCGACCAATGCCATGCGCTCCCGCATGGTGAACAGCCCCATCCCCGGACGCCGGCGATCGGCATCGTCGGGAAGGAAGCCCACCCCGTCGTCGCTCACCTCCAACCGCGCGATGCGCCCCTGCACCCCGGCGCGCATCATGACGCAGGTGGCATTGGCGTGGCGCAGCGCGTTGTTGAGCGCTTCCTGCGCCACCCGGTACATCACGGAGCTGACGGCCGGTCCGATCTGGTGTGCCGAATCCTCCACGACCACCTCGATGCGAATCGACCCCCGCGCCTCGGACTCGCGCGAGAGGTGCTGCAACGCGGCGCCCAGGCCGAGGTCATCCAGGACGCGCGGGTGTACCGTCTGGGCGAGCATCCGCACCTCGTCCAGCACATCGCTGGCAATACGCCGGATGCGCTCCAGACGTTCACCTTCCTGCGGGTCGTCGTTCTCCCGAATGACGACACTCAACTCCATGAGCAGCGCGGCCAGTGACTGCGCCGTCGAATCGTGCAGTTCGCGCGCAATGTGCGAGCGCTCGTCGTCTCCGGCGCGAATCACGCGCGACGTCAGTTCGCGCAGCCGCGCACGGTCCGCCGCCAGGCCGTCGAGCAGGACGTTGAGCGCCCCACCGACGCGCTGCAGGTTGACGTCGGCGAGGATCGAGCGAGGGACGCGCGCCGTCAGGTCGCCGCGCCACACGCGCTGCGCCGTCGACTCGAGGTCGGCCAGCGGGCGCAACGCAAGGAAGACCAGGATGAGGTTGACGAGCGCGCTCCCGATGAGCGCGCCGCCAAAGAGGACCATGACCGGAACGTCTCCCGCCCCGCCACGCCGAACGATCGCCACCGCGGCCAGCGCGACGACGAGCATGATGGCGTTGGCCCCCACCAGCTTCGCCGCCAGCGGGACCTGCAGCAGCGATCCCACCCACGACGGGACCTGCGTCCCGCTCGCGGTGTGCACCACCGGCACACGGACGGGCGGAATGCTCCCCGGTTGAGGCGTCGCGGAAGACAGTTGCGGTTCCGTAATCTCTCCCAGCGGCCGTGCCGCGCTTGCTCCTGCTCGTTGCACTCACCCTCACGCGCCGGCTGGCGGCGCGATCGCTTGCACCTGCATGCCAACGACGTCGCTAGCCATCGCGCGGTCGTCGGGGCCCTGCTTCCGTTCTCGCTGACGCATTGGAAACGCCATAACCGACGTTGCTGCTATCGGTTGGCATCCTGACCATGCGACTCCTCATGAGAGTATGGGGACTGTGAAAGTCAGGCTTTGTCGGGGGGTTGTCGGATAATCCCCGCTGTAACATCCCACATAATGTCAGGCTTTTCCCGACCTCATCCAGTCGGTCGGGGGTTTCACCGCCACTCATCAGCGGGATTGGCGTTCATCGTTCGGCCCCCCCTGACAGACCCACCCCTCCTCTCCGCCGAAAATGTCTGCGTGAGCCTTCACGACCCTCACGCGCTGCCGCGGAGACGGACCATGATCGATGCGCCAACCCCTCATGCCGCCTCGGATGAGTTCATCGCCTCCACCGACCCGCTCTCGGCGATCCTCCCATTCGCTGGACGGCCGCTGACTGTCTGGCGGGATCTCCCGTGGTCGGTCGTCCGTGAGGGAAAAGACCGTCTCCTCCTCCGCCTCGACCGTGTCCGCGAGGAGGACCTCAGCGATCGCGCCAACCGCGAGATCGTGATGGCCTGCGGCGCCGTGCTGGAGAACCTCCGCATCGCCGCCCATCACCTCCGCCGCGAACTCGTGGCGGAGGCGTGGCCGTTCGGACAGGATCACACCGTCGTCGCACGACTCTCCCTCGGTGAGGCACTCACCCCCCGGCGAGAGGAAGAGGCGCTCTTCTCCGTGCTCACCAGCGCACCGCAGGCGGCCAGCGCGCGCATCGGCGGCGGAGTCTCCCCCGCGCTCGTCGCGGTGCTGCGTCACGCCGCCCGCAGCGAAGGGGGGTGGCTCGACGTGGTGGCGGATGATGTGCGACGCCAGATCGTCGGCGACCTCGAATCGGAAGCGGCCGCCATCGCCGACGCCGAGCGTGGCGCGCGGCGCCTGCTGACGGCGCGCTTTGGCGCGAGCGGGGGAGGGGCGCAGTTCGCCGTGGGCGGCGGCCCGTCGCTGGGCGAACTTCTGGGTGCGCTAGGGGCCAAGGTACAGCCGTCGAACGAATGGACGGCGGGGCGTGCCGCTGCCGCGCGTGGCAGTGCCCTCGAGGCACCGGTCCTCGCCGTCCTCGGCGCCAGCGAGGACAGCCCTGACGCCTGGCTCAAGGCCGGCGCGGCACTGCAGCGCGTCCTCCTCCACGCAAGCGTACAGGGGCTCACCGCGGTTTTCCTCAACGAGCCGCTGCATCACCCGCTCCTGCGCGACGCGCTGCGGTCGGTGCTCTTCGCCGCCGGTGCGCCGCAGGCGATCCTGCGCTTCGACTTCGACGCCAACGGTGCCGTGGTCGACCTGCGCAGCCACATGTTCGGGAGCGTCAGCGCCGCGTAGCGACGGGGATCTTCGCCCCTCCGCTGCACGCACGAATCCGACCGCCGGGCGCATCGAGCGCGCGGCGGTCGTTGCACGATTGCCCCCCTCCCACCACCGCACTAGCGTGTCCGCATGACGAGCACGCTCGTGATCCGCCTGATCATCGCCGCCCTGGTGGGGCTCGCGGTCGGCATCGAGCGCGAGTGGTCCGGACACGGCGCGGGCGGGGCGCACCCGCGATTCGCCGGGGTGCGCACCTTCTTCCTCATGGGAGCGCTCGGCGGGACATCAGGGTGGCTCCTCACCGTGGGGTCGCCGGCGATGGCCGTCGCGCTGGTCGCGGGGGCCTCGCTCCTCGTGGGGCTCGCGTACTGGCAGGCGGCGCGCGCCGGCGGACGCGAGGCCATCGACGGGACGACCGAGATGGCGGCGATCCTCGTCCTCGCGTTAGGCGTCCTCGCCGGGTGGGGGGAACTCGGCGTCGCCGGCGGCGCGGGGGCGCTCCTCGTCCTCGCGCTCTCCGAGAAGGCGGCGATCCACGGCGCCGTGGCGCGGCTCGACTCCACCGAGTTCCGCGCGGCGGTGCAATTCGCCGTGCTCGCCCTCATCGTCCTCCCGGTCCTTCCCAACACGGCGTACGGGCCGCTGGGCGGGATCAACCCGCGCGAACTCTGGATCGTCGTCCTGATCTTCTCGGGGATCAACTTCGCCGGCTTCATCGCCCGGCGCATGGTGGGCGCCTCACGCGGCTACGGGGTGACCGGCGCGTTAGGCGGCGTGATCTCGTCGACTGCCGTCACGCTCCAGTTCTCGCGCCTGAGCAAGGTGCGCCCGGAACTCGGGGCGCCACTGGCGATCGGGACCATCGCGGCGAGCACGGTCCTCCTCCCGCGCGTGCTCGTGCTGTCGCTCGTCCTCTCGCCGTCGGTCGCGCTCGCCCTCGTCCCGTACCTCGCCCCTCCCTTCCTGGCGGGAGCGATCGTGACCGGCGTCCTCCTCATGCGCGACGGGCGGGCCCCCGGCAACGGCAAGAGCGAGGAAGAGGAGCGCAACCCGCTGCGCCTCTGGTCCGCGATCCAGATGTCCGTGGCCTTCCAGGCGGCGCTCATGGCGATCGAGTTCGTCCGCGGGAGCTTCGGCTCGCAGGGGATCCTGCTCTCGGCCGCGCTCCTCGGCCTCACCGACATGGACGCGCTGACGCTGTCGATGAACAAGGTGGGGCGCGCCGACGGGATGGTGCCGCTGGCGGCGCAAGCGATCGCGGTGGGGGTGAACGCGAACGCGGTGCTCAAGCTCGGGGTGGCGCTGGCGCTGGGCGGGGGGCGATACCGCCCGCGTGCGGCGGCGGGGTTGCTGGTGCTCCTCGCGGTGGGCGTGACGACGATCGCGGTGCTCGCGCGTTAGGCGGGGCGCCGTCCGAGAGGCGCCGTCCGCGGGGTGGCGGCGCCCCACGGCGGAGCCCCCCCCAGACGCAATGCGGCGCCGTCCGGAGAACCGGAACGGCGCCGCATGCACATGCCGGGTTTGGGTTGCCCCTCCCCCGGACCCGCGCGCCCCCTCAGCGAGCGAGCGTCAGGATGGTTTGTCCTGAGCCATGCGCAATTCGGAGAACCCAATCTCGACCGGCGGCATCCTTGAGCAAATCCAGATGCTTGACGTCGCCGATCCCACGCGTGAGATGCCGGGTGGAGTTCTCCATGTCACCCAACATCAGTTCGATGCGACGATCGTGGTGATCGTAGGCTGCACCGAGGAATGGATAGTCGTGCTGTTGCGCCTGCGCCCCGAATTCGGGGTCATCGACTTCGAGGGTCGTCACGCGCCCGGCGTTGCGGCGAGTGAAGGCCTCGAGGCACGCTGCCCACTCGTGTTCGGGAATTTCGTCTGGGAGCCCTTGTGGTAGCTGTCGGGAAACCGCCCCTGTTGGCGTAGGGACCGCGAGAATCGAGCAGTGCGCGCCGCGAATCAGCCTCGTGGCGGTGCTCCCGACCAGGATCCGGTCCACCAGACCGGCTCCGCGGCTCCCCGTCACGATCGTGTCGATGTGGGCCGACTTGGCAAAGTCGAGCAGCGCCTTGGTCGGCTTCCCGGTGAGGGTGATGGTCTCGACCGTCACGCCCGTCGGGATCTCGAGACGCCCCCGCACGCGGGCAAAGGCCGGCTCGACCCCTTCACTGTAGTCCGACATCCACGCCGCGTACGCCTCGGGTTGCAGCTCGAGGCGCGGGGCGACGTGCACCAGGTAGATCACCGTCGCCGTCGGGAGGAGGCGGATGGCCGCCTGCGCCGCCACGATCGACGGTTCGCTGAAGTCGATGGCGATGGCCAGGCGCTGCGGGAGCGTCGTGAACTTCGGCGCGACCGCATAGACCGGGACGCGCGACAGCCGCAACGCGTGCAGCGCGGTCTCCCCGCCAAACATCCGGTCGAGGAGATCGTGGTGCCCGATTCCCGCGACGATCATCCGCGCCCCGGACTCGCGCGCCGTCCGTGCGATCACGGCGGCGGGATCGCCATCCTTGACCTGCAGCGTCCACTTGGGGTGCGGTCCGGCAATCTCGGTGACCTGGTCGCGCACGCGCTGGAGCAGCGCGTTGCGCCGCGCGTCGTCGGTCTCCGCGGGCGGAAGGAGCAGTCCATAATCGGCCGCCACGAGGGGCAACGGCTCGAGCACGGAGAGCACGATGACGTTGGCGCCGGTACGGTCCGCCAGCGCCGCGGTCGCCTTGAGCGCCGCGTTCGCCGACGTCGTGCCGTCAGTGGCAACGACAATGGGCCCCAGCAGGTTGTGATCGCCCGTCACGACATCGACCCCAACCTGGGGCGTTGCAAGTGCGGTTGACATATGAGGGGACCTCCACCGCATCGTCGAGGGGGCCGCACCCTGCGGCCGCCGCTCGGCTTACCTCGATAGTGCGGACCGGTCCGGGGAGCGTCTGTCCTCCCCAGGCCCACGCCCCGTGAGGGAGTCCGAGTCGGGGTGTCGGGTAAAGCCGGACGCGACACCCCCCTTTTGTGGTCCGGCTCGGCGCCCACCAGCCTCGAGCGAAAGCCCGGCGCCAGGAACGGGCGGCGCCCTCACCCGTGCGGTGGCGGCGCTCCCCCGTCGCGACGGAACACGGAGCCCGCCGGGTGCGGGGCGGCGCGCATGCGTTGCGCCTGACGGCGCCCGTAGCCCCAGTAGACGAGCATCCCCAGCGCCAGCCAGGTGATGAGCCGCACCCACGTGGCCCACGGAAGCGACGCCATCTGGAGGAGGCAGGCGAGCGCCCCCGCGATGGGGACCCACGGCATCCCCGGCGTCCGGAACGGGCGTGGCACCTCGGGGGCGCGACGGCGCAGGACAAGAATCCCGACGCACGCCAGGACGAAGGCGAGGAGCGTCCCCATGCTCACCAGCTGCCCCAGCAGCTGCAACGGGAGCAAGCCGGCCGCGATGGCGATGACGCTCCCCACCAGCGCCGTGCTCACGTGCGGCGTGCGGTACGTCGGGTGCACGCGCGAGAAGAGCGCGGGGAGGAGTCCGTCGCGGCTCATCGCGTAGAAGATGCGCGTCTGCCCGATGAGTTGCACCATCATCGTGCTGAAGAGCCCGAACAGCGCGCTGACCTTGATGAACGGACTGAGCCAGCGCATCCCGGTCGCGTCGATCCCCACGGCCAATGGATCGGCGACGTCCAGCCGGTCGAAGCGCACGATCCCGGTGAGGACGATCGCCACGGCGATGTAGAGGACGGTGCAGACGACGAGCGAGGCGAGGATGCCGATGGGCATGTCGCGTTGCGGCTGCCGGGCCTCCTGCGCCGCCGTGGAGACCGCGTCGAAGCCGATGAAGGCGAAGAAGATCACCCCGGCCCCGCGCATCACTCCGCTCCACCCGAAGTCACCGAAGGTCCCGGTGTTCGGTGGAAGGAACGGGGTGAGGTTGTCACGCGAGACGTACGCAGCCCCCGCGGCGACGAAGACAACGAGGACCGCGATCTTCACGACCACGAGCGCCGCGTTCGCGCTCGCGCTCTCCCTGATCCCGACGATGAGGAGCGCCGAGACGGCGAGGACGATGAGCGCCGCCGGAAGGTTGAAGATCCCGGTGGCGGTCGCCCCGCCGGCCAGCGGGACCGCGGCGCCGAACGGCGCAGTGAGCGCGGGCGACAGCTCCCATCCCACGTCACGCATCAGCGAGACGAAGTAGCCGGACCATCCGACCGCGACCGTCGACGCGGAGAGGGCGTACTCGAGCATGAGGTCCCACCCGATGATCCACGCCATCACCTCGCCCACGGTGGCATAGGCGTAGGTGTACGCGCTTCCCGCGACCGGGATCATCGCCGCCAGCTCCGCATAGCAGAGCCCCGCCAGCGCGCACGCCACCGCGGCGATGATCATGGAGAGGACGAGCGCCGGCCCCGCATGCCGCGCCGCCGCAGTCCCCGTGAGGACGAAGATCCCCGTCCCGATGATGGAACCGACACCTAACGCCGTCAGGTGCACCGGGCCCAGCGTCCGCCGCAACACCCCGCGCCCCGCCTCCACCTGCAGCTGCGCGATCGACTTTGTATGTCCCGCCATACCCCCTCCATCCTGAGGAAGCGCCGCGCAGCCCCATCGCCACGCCCGCTCCAGCAGGATGCAGCGCCCTCACGCTGACCTGTGTCCGCCCTCCGTCCGAGCCCCGTCCCGTCTCCTCGTCCTCTCGTCTTCTCGTCTTCTCGTCTTCTACGGTTGCAGTCGATACCCCACCTTCAACACCGTGAGGATATGCCGCGGCGACGACGGATCCCGCTCCAGCTTGCGCCGAAGCTCCGCGATGTGCGTGTCGACCGTCCGGCTCATGACCGAGTCGTCGTATCCCCACACCTCGCGGAGGAGGTCGAGGCGCGTGGCCAACTCGCCGTTGCGGGCCAGCAGCGCGTGCAGGAGGTCGAACTCCTTGGGGCGCAGCGCCACCTCGCGCCCGTCGCGGCGCACCGTGCGCGTCGACGGGTCGACGACCACGTCGCCAAAGCGCTGCAGCGCGGCGGCCGGCGCCGGAGCGGCGGCCGCGTCGCGCCCGTCACGCCGGGCGCGCCGCAGGAGGGCGTCGACTCGGGCCAGCAGTTCCATCAACCCGAACGGCTTGGTGACGTAATCGTCGGCGCCAAAGCGGAAGCCGCGCACCTTGTCCGCCTCCTCGCCTAACGCGGTGAGGACCAGGACCGGGACGTCGTCGCCGCGCTCGCGCAGGTCGCGCAGCACGCGGTAGCCGTCGGCGTCGGGGAGCATGAGGTCGAGGAGGATGAGGTCGGGGTGCTCTCCTTGCGCCAGCGCCAACCCCTCCTGCGCCGTCCCCGCCACCACCACGCGATATCCTTCGAACTCCAGGTTGCTCCGCAACCCGGTGGCGAGGCGCTCGTTGTCTTCCACCACCAGGATGGTCGTCATCACGCCACCCGCCCGGGGCGCGGCGACGGGGCGTCGGCGGCACCGTCCACCGCCAGCGGCACCGCTAGGCAGAAGGCGGCGCCGCCGCGCGGGCCATCCTCGACCCATACCCGCGCGTGCATCGCCGCCGCCAGTTCCTGCACCACGGCGAGCCCCAGCCCGCTCCCCCCGCGCCCGCTGTCCCCCGCACTCGTCAGGCGCACGTACGGGAGCCAGATGCGCGCGCGGTCGCTGGCCGGGATCCCGCCCCCGGCGTCGTCCACGCGCACGATCCCCTCGTCGCCCGCGCGCCACGCCGCCAGGTGCACACCGCGCGCCGGGACGCCGTACTTCACCGCGTTGTCCAGGAGGTTGAGCAGGACCTGCCGGATCGCCCCGGCGTCGCCCCGCACCCATGGCTCGTCGCGCACCTCCCAGCTGAGCGTCCCCCCGGACGACTCGGCGAGCGGGACGAACGCCGTCGCCACCTCTCGCGTCACGCTCCCCAGGTCCACGGGTTCCAGCTGCAACGGCGCCGCGCCACGCCGCGCCCGCGAGAAGTGCAGGATGTTGTCCACCATGTGCATCAGCCGCCGCGCCTCCTGCACGATCGTCTCCGCCGCCTGCCGCGCCTCGCGCGGCGTGCGCGCCCGCCCCAGCGACAGCGTCTCGCCAAAGAGGAGGATCTGCGCCAGCGGCGTGCGCAACTCGTGCGACACGCTCGACGTGAAGTCGGCGCGCAGCCGCGCCAGCTCGTGCTCGCGGCGGATCTGCACCAGCGCCACCGCCCCCAGCGCCGCCGTGAGCGCGAGCAGCCCCACCAGGAGCGGCACGTTGGAGCGGGCCGGCGTCCCGACCGCGAGCCGCCCCGCCGCGTCGCGCCGCAACGACACGTCGATCGTGAGCGCAGCGTCGCTCCACTCGGCGCTCCCGCGATAGGCGGTTCCGTCGTCCCGCCCCAGCCGCACCACCTCGCGCTCCCCGCGGCGCACCCGCACGGCGAGGAGCGAATCGTTCGGCACGGGAAAAGCCGTCACCGCCGGGAGGAGGCGATGCTCGCGCATCACCGCCTCAGGAATCCGCCGCTCCACCGCGGAGGGACACGTCGTGATGGCGTACACCGCGAGCGGCGTCCCGAGTCGCGCGAAGCGCACCCCCATCACCACGGCCCGACGCGCGCCGCCGATCGTCGCCATGTCGACGCGCCACGGCGATTCCGGCACCGGGAGCGTGCGCCCCGCACGGTCCAGCACCCCGAACAGCGCCTGCTGCGTCTCGTCAGGGACCCCGGCTGGCCACGTGGCACGCTCACCCGTGCGCAGGTCCAGGCGCGCCATCACGCGCGGCGCCTCACGCTCACCCGGGGCGCAGGGGAAGGCCCCCTCCGCGCTCGCGGCGAGCGTGGCGAGCGCCAGCGGCGTCTCGTAGGGAGACGCGGCGGTCCCCACCACCACCATGCCTAACGCCCGCAGCACCTCCCCTTCCAGCCGCTGGCGGGCGTCGCTCCGGAACTCCCACGCCGCCATCGCCGCGTACTCGCGCAGGGCGCGCTCCGCCGTCATTCGCTCGGCGCGCGCCGCCTGGTGCGCCTCGTACGCCAGGCGCGCCGACACCAGCACCGTCGCCATCAGGAGGACGACGAGGAGGGTGACGCGCGTGGGGATGGCGCGGGAGAGACGAGACGGCATGCTGGGAGGCTAGTGCGACGAGACGGCGGTGCCAACGGGGGGCGCGCGGCGCCCCCTACCATACGCGGCGCCGTCGCGGTGTGAAGCGCCTCTGACACGGCTCTGACACCTCGGGTACACCGCGGGTCGCACCGCGGGTCGCAATGCGGGTCGCAATGCAGGTCGCAATGCAGGTCGCACCGCGGGCCTCCCGGTGGATCACCCCGCGTAGGCGACGCGGCTGGCGCGCAGGGCGTTGAGGATGACCGCCACGTCGATCGCCTCCTGCACGAGCGCGCCGGCGACGGGGGGGAGGTAGCCGAGTGCCGCGACGACCATCCCGGCCGCACTCAGCCCCAACCCCACGCCGATCGACTGCCTCGCGATCCGCAGCGTCCCCTTCGCGATGCGCACCGCCTCACCCACGCGCGAGAGGTCGTCGATGAGGATGACGACGTCGGCCGCCTCCGCGGTGATTCCCCCCCCGTGACCGGCGAGGGCGATCCCGACGTCGGCGCGCGACAGCGCCGGGGCATCGTTGGTCCCGTCGCCGACCATCATCACGCGCCCCACCTCGCGCGAGAGTGCCGCGACGCGCTCGACCTTGTCCCCGGGGAGCAGGTCGCCGATCGCCTCCGCGATCCCGACCTGCGCCGCGATCGCTTCGGCATTCCGTCGGTTGTCGCCGGAGAGGAGCAGCGTCCGGCGCACGCCCAGCGCGGGGAGCGCACGCAACAGCCCAGGCGCCGACGCGCGGACCCGATCGTCGTAGTCGATGGCACCGCGCAGCGCCCCGTCCACCGCAACGAACGCACGCAGCGTCACGCCGCCGTCGTCGAGCGGTGTGGCGACGCCGGGATCGGCGCCGATCTGCTGCAGGACGTACGCGCGTGCCCCGACCACCACGGCATGCCCATCGACCTCGCCGGCGACGCCCTGCCCCGGCGCCTCGCGCACGTGCGCGGGAAGTGGTAGCACCCCGGAGGCGTCGCGCGCCGCCTCCGCCGTGGAACGCGCCAGCAGGTGCCCGGCGCGCTGCTCGACCGCGCCCGCCAGCCGCAACAACTCCGCGTCCGCGACGCCATCCAGCGTCAGGACGCGGCTCACGCGCGGGCGCCCCTCGGTGATCGTCCCGGTCTTGTCGAAGATGGCCACCTGGGCGTCGGACAGTCGCTCGAGCGCGCTCCCGCTCCGCACGATGATGTGCCGCGTTGCCGCGCGGTTGATCCCGCCGATGATCGCCACCGGCGTGGCGAGGATGAGGGGACACGGCGTGGCCACCACCAGCACGGCGAGTGCGCGCGTGGCGTCGCCGCTCCACCACCAGGCCGCCGCGCAGACGAGGAGCGTGACCGGGGTGAACCAGCCAGCGTAGCGGTCGGCCAGCCGCTGCAGCGGGGACTTGGAGGCCTCTGCCGACTTCACCAACTCGACGATGCGTGCGTACTGACTCTCGCCCGAGCGCGCCGTGGCGCGCATGACGAAGGCCCCGCTCCCATTCAGCATCCCGCTCATCACCGCGGCGCCCGGTGCCACGCTCCGCGGCACCGGCTCGCCCGTCAGGCGCGAGGTGTCGAGTTCGGAGTGTCCCTCGACGATGGTACCGTCGCACGGCACCACCTCCCCCGGTCGCACCACGAGCCGATCGTCCACCGCGATCGATTCCACCGGGATGTCGTGTTCGTGGGCATCGGCGAGGAGGTGCGCGGTACGCGGCGCCGCATCCTCCAGCGCGCGCACGGCGGCCGACGCTCGCCCCTCGGCGTAACGCTCCAGCGCCTCACCCCCCGTCTGCATCAGCACGACGACGAGCCCGGCGAACGGTTGTTGCAACGCCAACGATGCGCCGATGGCCAGCGCGGCGACGACATCCGTGGCGAAGTTTCCCCGCAACACGGAAAAGAGCGTGCGCACGAAGACCGGAGCCCCCGTGATGCCAAGCGCGAGGAGCCAGGTGACGCGTGCTATGTCGTCGCCCCCCTTCCAGTGCGCGACGGCACCAAAGAGGATCCCGGCCAGCGCTCCGGCGGGGAAGAGCGCGGCCCGCCACATCGCCATTCCTGTCGCTTCGTCCCGCTTCATTGCCCGACACCTCGCGAGTGAAGTGCCCGACGCGTGACGCCCGCGCGGCTTGGCATGCTGTCGATGTTCCGCTCAGGAGGTCCCATGCATTCCATGCCTCGAACGCCCTCCAGGATGGCGGTCGTCGCAATCACCACCACGGCGGCGTTAGGTGCCGCGGCCCTGCTTGCCGCCTGCGCCGCCACACCATCGCCCGTCCATGTCGTCGGGACGCGCTCGGAGGTGGCCGTGCTCGCCGGCGACTGGGAAGGAGAATACAGCAGTGTCGAGACCGGGCGCAGCGGGAATATCTCGTTTTCGCTCAAGGCGGGGACCGACACCGCCTTCGGCGACATCGTGATGGTGCCCCGCGCGATCGCGCCGGCGACCACAGAGCCACGCAGCGCGCTCCCGGCGATCCCGGCTGCGCCGCAGGTCCTCCCCATCTCGTTCGTTCGCGTGGCGACCAACACCGTCTCGGGGACGCTGAACCCATACAAGTCGCCGGACTGCGGCTGCACCCTCAGCACGATCTTCCGCGGGACCATCAGCGGGGACCGGATCGAGGGGACTTTCACCACCGCGCACAGCGACCAGTCGGCGCCAGAGCAGAAAGGGAGCTGGTGGGTGAAGCGGAAGGTCTCCCCCAAACCGTAGCCAGGCCGTCACCGACCGAGGCAACGACAAACGGGCGACCATCTGGTCGCCCGTTCTCGTGCGCATCGCGTGGAGCGTGGCGCTACTTCTCGAAGACGTACTGCCGCACGGTGAGGCGACGCTCGGCGACCGCACGCAGGATGTCGGTGGTGGTGAGGATCCCCACGAGCGCTCCCTCGTCGGTGACGAGTGCACGTTGCGCCCCCGACGCCAGCATGCGCTGCGCCGCGTTGGAGACCTCCATTGCCGCCTCGACGGTGCACACCGTGCGCGACATCGCCTCGGCCACCGAATGATCGGAGAGGAGGTCCCACGCCGGTCCCTTCGACGACGCGAAGCGCTCCGCGACGTCGGGGCCTTCCGACGGCCACCAGTCGGTGAAGTAGCTCGACGAGAGCGTCTCGCCTTCCTGCCACTCCTCCAGCTCGTCCTCGTCCGCGTCCTCGTCCGGTTCCTGTTCCAGTTCCTGGTCCGGCGGAGGGGTGACCGACTCAAACTCGATGATGTCGGTGGCCGAGAGGACGCCGACGACCTTGTCGCCGTCGAGGACCGGGGCACCACCGATGCGGCAGGAGACGAGGACCTCCACGGCATCGCGCAGCGTCTGGTCTGCGCTGAAGGAGACGACGCTGGGCGTCATGATCTCGCGTACCCTGAGCATGGGACCTCCTGCCGAACGGCGGTGAAGCGTGTGAAACGTCGCTTCGGTATGTTCGGCGGGAATACCTCGATCGTCAGTCAGACATTCACCCTGCGACCGTCGGGCGTTCCGCATGATGCGCCGAAGCGCGCGCGTCGCCATGACCGACGCGCCACCGCGGGTGCGTCCCAATGGCGGGACGCACCGTCGTGCACGCTTACGATTTCTTGGTGGGGGCCACCGTGCCGCCGTGCGGCGAGTACGGCGAGGGCTCACCGATCGGCGGCGCTCCCGTTGCACCTGGCGTCCCCGGCGCACCGCCCGGATGCGCTTCCATCTGCGGGGCACGCTTCTTCACTTCGGCGAGCGCGCTGTCGGCAAGCGCCTTGTCGGACGTGGCCTGTCCCACCATGTAGGCGCCGAACCACGGCGCCGCGTGCGTGGGGTCGGACTCGGTCGCCTTCTTGTAGTAGGCCAGCGCCCCCTTGAAGTCCTTCACGCGGAAGGCGGTGTTGCCGGAATCGACGTAGGCCTGCCCCGCCGCCGTCAGCTTGGGACCGGCGTTGGCCGGCTGGTCGATGGGAACGTGCCCGGGCGGGAGCGAATCGGTCACCGCGGCGGCCTGCTTGGCATCGTTTGGCTTCGAGCAGGCGCACACCAGGAGCACGCCTCCCACCATCCATCGCATCATGCTTCTCACGAACGTCCCCTTGTTGGTTCGGTCAGGTGGCAGCGGAGGCACATCGTGGAGGCCTGCTTCCCGAGGCGCGATGCCTCGAAGTCCGGCCCGTGTGGATTGACTCCCCACCCTCGCTGTGAATGACAACGCAGGCAGTCGCGCTGCGCGTGGCAGGTGATGCACCCTTCGATCCCCCGTCGCGCCGCTTGCCCGTGCTGCAGGAGCCAGAGCGGCTGCCTGTTATGGTAATTTGACGCGTGCTGTCCGGCTCGCGCGAGTCCCTGCTTCTGGTGGCACCCGCGACAGAACACCTCCGCGTTGTGACATCCGGCGCACTCGATGTCGCGCCCGTACGCGTCGCGCGCGTGACGGGCGACGAAGTTGATGCCGTGGAAGTTCCGGCGCGACTCTCCGGCGTGGCAGTCCGAGCAGAACCGTTGCGCGTGGCACCCCTCGCAGGTGAAACGCCCGCTCCCCGACGCACTCGCGTGCTTCTTGTCGAAGCCGAGCGGGTGCGGACGCACGACCGTCCTGGTCGAGTCCGTGTGAGGGAGCGCCACGCGCACCCCTGACGTCGGGTCGGATCCGGTCGGCGCCTCCGGCCGCACCACTCGGCGCGGAATCACCAGCTGCACCCCCGGGAGCGTAGTGAGCCCATCCGGGAGACGCTGGATCACCGACATCCCGATGGTCCCGGTGTGGCACACGGTACAGCTGGGCTGCGCGTGGCACGCCCCGCAACGCCGCGTGTTGGACGCCGCCGTGCGCCCGTGCGACGAGCTCCACGAATCGGCGCGGTGATCGTCCGGGGTGAGATAGGTCGCCCCCTTCCCGCGCAGCATCGCGGCCACGCGCGCATCCGGCAGGAGCGAGGTGATGGCCTTCACGTCGGCCGCATTCACGTGACAGCGCGCGCACGACTCCCGCGTGTGGCAGATCGCGCACATCGAGACGTCGGTGTCCTTGTCCGGATTGTGCTTCAACAAGTAGCGGTCGACGTTGTGCGACGGCGGCTTGGGCAGCGACGAGAGATGCGCCGCCGTCAGCGTCTTGGACGAGGCGGCCGCGAGGTGACACTTCGCGCAGCGGCTGTCCGCCGAGAGATGCCCGGTCGCGATGGTCGCGTGACACGACTGGCAGATCTCAGGCGGCGCGCGTCGCACGTCCATCCACCCGGCCCCCGGTGCCACGGCGTGACACGTCTGGCAGTAGCGCCCCGGGGCATCCACGCGCGTCGCGTGGTCCTTGTGCACGAAGCGCAGGAAGTCGTGGCGCGTGGGGGCGCCGGCATATGGCACGCGCGGCTTGATCGTTCCGTCGTGACACTCGGCGCACAGCGACGGCGGTGGCATCACGGCCAGCGTGTCACCCGTCGTGGCCCCCGCGTGGCATCCGGTGCAGGTGGGGAAGAGTCGTGCGTGTCGCTTGTGCGGAAACGGTTCGACCGCCGGACGCGCATACACCTGCGCCGCCGCGGGAACGCTCATCGCGAACTGCAGCACCATCCCCAACACGAGTGATGCAGCCAGCAGCAGCGAGCGGATCGCCGGCATCGCCGGCATCGCCGGCATCGCCGGCCGCGGCTTGGACATGCGAGCGCGGCGCATCATCGTCCCGCTCCGCGTGCGAGCCCCGGATCACCACCCAGCGCCCACTCCAACCGCACCGACGCGCGACGCTGGCTCCAGTCGGTCCCCGGCGCATCGCTCGACAGGCGATGATGGAAGACCGTCCCGTCGGCCACGAGTCGCACGTCCTCGGAGACGCGCACGCTTCCGTCGAGCGTGACGCCAAGCACGCGTCCGGTCCCGACCCGGAATTCGTAGATCGTCTGGAAGTCGGTGGCGCTGGCGCCTAACGTCCATCGCGGCGTCGGCGTCCAGCGGGCCCCGACCGACGCATCGGTGCGCGAGGCGCCGAAGCCGAGGTCCGCGGCGTAGCTCACCGTGGCCGCAAAGCGCTGGCTCGGCAGCCAACTCGCATCGACGCCGGTGCGCCAACCGTCGGAGCGCAGCGGGAGGTAGTCGACCCCGGTGTGATCCTCTGCGTAGACGCGGTACGCACCGTGAGCGCTCAGTTGCCACATGTCGCTCGGCGCGCGCCACGCCACCTCGGCGCGCCCCTCGTCGAAGCCGACCGGGGCAAACGCCCCCCAGATCGTCCACGTCTCGAAGAACGGCCGACGATGCCGCGCCTCGACCGTCCCCTCCAGGTGCAGCGGGAGCAGCCGCGCGGCACGCACGCGGGCGAGATTCAGCGCACGCCCGGTGACGTCGTAGGCCACCGAGGCATCGATCGTCGTGTTGCGGATGCTCATCGACGCATCGAGCCCGGCGCGCTCCGACAGCAGCGCCGAGCGATCGCGATACACGATGCGCTGGTAGACGGCCGACACCGAGCTGAGGTCGGTCGGGCGCGTGCGCACCCGAACGCCGACGAGGATGCCGTCATCCTCGGGCGGGATGTCATCCACTGCACCAATGAGTTTGGTCGTGTACGAGTCGTTGAGCCCCTGCACCAGTGCGCGCCCGCCATAGACCTCGAGCGCCTGCACGCCGCGCCGGAGCAGGAACGATCCGCCATCGAAGTTGTAGGTCCCCAGGCCGCTGTAGGCCCACAGCCGCCCGAGTCGCGCGCGTGCCCGCGGGCGATCGACCTCGAGGTACGCATCGAGCGCATCGAAGCGGTCGCCCATCCGCGGCCACAGGTCGGCGCCACCGAGGGAGCTGCGCGCGCGCATGTGCGCGTGGGCGCTGATCCCCTTCCCCAGCCCCCATGCCGCGAAGGTGAGGTCCTGGAGCAGTGGCGTCGTGCGCTCGCGGACCCCGGAGGTGTTGAAGTAGCAGAAGGAGGCATCCGCGGGGCACTGCACCAGCTTCCCATCGGCGGTGCGACGCGTGGTCCCCTCGCCGGGAAGGTCCGACGCACGGAGCGAGTCCTCGCGCCACGGACGCAGGTCGATCGACTGCACCCACGTCGCCCCCGTGATGCGGACGCCTTGTCCCTGCAGGTGCCCGCTCGCCACGCCGAGCACCGCGACCGCCAGGATCCCTCGGGTCCAGGTGCGCACTATTTGGGCTCCTCCACGATCTTCACCTCGTTCCAGCTCACGCGGTGGCATTGCACGCAGTCCTTCTGCGCAAAGTGCGTCAGCTGGTCGCGATGGCAGGTCAGGCAGATGGTCCGCGTTGGCGGAAAGGCAGCCGCCGAGGCGTCCTTGTGGCAACGCGCACAGCCGTCGTGCGTGACACGCTCGTGCGCGACGCGCGGCGACGGATGGCAGGCGATGCAGTTGCGGTCGACGCTGTGGTGATCGCGATGGCAGGACTGGCACTGCTTCACCAGCGACTTCGTCACACCGTCGGCGTGGCACGTGGCGCAGGCCTGCTTCTGGTGCCGCGCATGCTCGAAGCCGAGCGTGCGCGTGCTGTCGATCTTCCGCACCGAGACATGGATCGTGACGCGTGCCGGACGGCTCGGCGCGAGTTCGCGCGGCTCGTGGCACTTCGTGCACTGGTCGGCGCGCTCCTTGGCGTGATGGCATCCCTGGCACGCCGCCTTGTCGCGCACCGTGAGGGTCGCGTGCCCCTTCTGCGTATCGTGGCACGTGGAACAGGCGAGCGCCTTGTGGCGCGAATGCGGGAACGTTGAATCGGTCGCCGCCCCCTGCTGCGCCTGCGGTCCCTGCTGCCCCGCGGGCACCGACGCCTGCTGCTGGGCCATCACGCGCAACGCGACGAATGGCCCGCCTTCGCCATCCGTCGCGTCACGCCACGCGTCGCCACGTGTGTCGCCGGTCGTCTCGCTCCACCCGTCGCGCGGCAGGTCGTCGTCGGGCGCCGGGCCGCTGCGGCGGCGCACTGGCGCGCTGGCACCGCTGCTGCGCGTCGACACGCCGGGGTTGGCCACCTTCCGCAACAAACCACGCCGTGCCGGACGATCCTCGAAGATGGTGGAGTGGCAGCTCAGGCACTCCTTCCCCTTCACCTTCCAGGTGTGCGACTTGTGGCACTGCGTGCAGTCGTCGATCGCGTGATCGCCGAGTCCGCGATGGAAGACGGTGAGCGTGTCGGCGTTCGCGTGGCACTCGGCCGTCGCGCACGACTTGATCGCCCCGTCGGCCTTGGTCTGCTTGTGCGCATTGTGGCAGATGCCGCACTTGGCCTTGTGCGGATCCTTGTCGAGCCCCGCCTTCTCCAGCTTCTCCCGCATCTCGTGACAGTAGAAGCACTGCGGCTTGAGCGGGACGAGCCCCTTCTTGGCCGAGTCGACAGAGACCGTGTCGACCATCGGCCGCGAGAACTCATGACACGTCGCGCAATGCAGCGACGTCTGGTCGGCCATCTTCCCGAGCTTGACCTTGATCTTGTCGTGGCACCCGGACTGCTTGCACGACGCGTCGGTCGGCGCAAAGCGATGCACCTCGCGGGCGTGACAGCTCACGCACATCAGGTCCTTGAGCGAGGCCGAGTCCGACTTCATGTGCGCCTGGTGCCCCGCGGTCTGGCTGATGAACTACCACACGCTGTCGCGCTTCTGCGTGATGTGGCACTCCCCACAGATGCGGTTGGGGACCTTCGCATGCGCCTCGATCTTCTCCGGGCGCTTCATGACCCAGAAGTACAGCTCCTTGGTGCTGGCGAAGATCGACTGCTGGTGGCACGAGTGGCACTGCAGCTTCGAGTGCTCGGACTTCTGGAAGCGGCCGAACGCCGACTTCATGACGTGGCAGCTGGAGCAGAAGTCGTTCTCGTGCATCATGTAGTGGTACGTCCAGCCGCCGCCGAGGCCAGCGGCGAGGAGCGTCGTGCCGACGCCGGCGCCTAACGCGACCTTGAAGCCGCGTGTGCGCGAGGTGAGCCACGCGCCGAGGGCGTCGCGATGCTTGACGGCGAAGTAGACGACGATGAGGCCGAGGACGGCGCCGAGCACCGCGCCCCCGATCTGGATCCACTGCGGGACCCCGGAGAACAGGAAGCGAAAGACGGTCGCCACGCCGCCCGGGAGCGGCGACTGGTCCATGCGGACCGAGTCGGGGACAGCGCCGTGCATTCCCTCCGGTGATACGCGTCGCGCAACGTCGAAGAACGTCGTCGGTGCAATCCCGGTCATGCGAGGGGGGGTGTACTCGGGACGGCCCGAGTACCGAGGGGGAGTTGCACGAAGCGGGTGAACGCACTCCTGCCGTTCACCCGCCTCGCTCAATGGGAAGCCGTCATCCCATCACATCTAGTTGTTGCCGGTCTTTCCAAGAATCTGCTGATCGAACGGCGCCAGCATCGGGAGGGCGATCGGCGGCGTGATGCCGTAGTCCTTCGCCATCTGGGCGATGCTCGCCCGCAGGAGCGCCTTGGCCAGGAACGGATTGTGGACTTCCGACCCCGGGTGCAGCGCGAGGTTGCGGTTGAAGAGCGCGCCGCGGTACGTGGACGCCTTGCCGGCCACCTTGTCGCCCGCCGGGACCTTCGCGTCGTTCAACATCGGAAGCAGCGCGTTGGCGAGGAGGAGGATGTCCGACTCCGCGGTTGCCATGATCGCGCGGGCCGTTCCCTCGGTACCATGACAGCCGGAGCCGAGGCACGACTTGAAGGAGCGCGCGGTATTCGCGCAGGTCTGCGTCGCCGTCGGGGCGCCGTTGGCGTCCACGCACGGGATTGCGGCGAAGCGGTGACCCGTCACGGTCTGAACGAACTTGCCCGTCGCCTTGTCCGTCACGTCATAGCGGTTCAAGTGGCAGGTCGCGCAGAGCTTGGGGTTCTTCGTGGTGCCGTGCGTTGCGACGAGCGACGTGTCGACCGTCACCCCCGGCGGCCACCAGCCCGCTTCACCCAGGAGCATCGGCCCCTGCGGCGAGTGCGGCGAATTCTGGCTCCCGGCAAAGTCGGGATTCGCGCGGCGGTAGTGGCACTTCATGCACAGGTTGTTCTCCAGGTCGCGCGAGTCGATCGGGAAGCGCAGCTGCTTCGCGTTCGGCCCACCGTGCGGGTCGTGGCAGACGACGCACGTCACGCCGAGACCGGTCGCGTTGGTCTGTCCCTGCGACTTCTCGACGAAGTTCGTGTTGACGCCCCACGCCTCGAGCACGCGCTGCCCGATGTGGCACGCCTGGCACGCTGCACGCGGACCGCCCGGAACTTCAGGAGCCGTCGCCGTCGTGCCGTTGTAGGCACGCGTGTACGACGTCGCGTGACGCGTCTTGCGCCACTCTTCCACGAACGGATGGTGCGTCCCGGCGTGACACTCCGAGCAGCCGTTGGTCTGCGTCGCGCCCGTATCCGCCTTGGCCGAGGCGAGCATCTGCCCACGCGACGGCTTCTGCACGTGCGCCAACCCCGACGAGTGGCAGCTCTCGCACTGCACGTCGTGATAGCGCGCGTCCTTCGTGCTGCGCCACCCGGACGTCGTGTCCGTTGTGGTGTTGCCCAGGTTGTTCACCGTGTGGCACGGCTGGCAGTAGCCCTGCATCGAACCGCTCTTCTCGAGCGTGTTCCATGCGCCGGCGTGCCTGGTCTCCTTCCACTTGGCCTGCTGCGACACGTGGCAGCTGCCGCACACCGTCGCCTTGTTCGTTTCGTCCGTGTAGCCAAGGAAACTCGCGGCCGCCGTCGGAGGCGCCGCGTAGTTAGGGCCGTCCCGGTAGACGATCTTCTCGTCCACGCAGCCGTTCACGCTGATGAGCATCAATGCCCCGATGCCCACGGCGGCCAAGTGCATCCCACTGCGCCTCGTCATTGACCCGACCTCCTGCTGATATGGATCACGCACACCAACAACAATTCGACTGCCAAGCGATCCTCACCTAATGAATCGTTCATTCGGCCGTAATACTACGTAGGAGCTTTCTCTACGCCACGAGGGGAATACCTGACATTCCGGTAGTCTTCACGCAGTCATTCACGACAGCGTTTCCTAACGAGCGGCGAGTACACCGCATCCCCATAACGAGAACGGGCCGTCCCTGAGGGACGGCCCTACGGAATTTCGCCTAACGCTCGTCGGGGAATTCCAGTCAGGACCCGACGGTCCGATGTCACTCCGCCGCCGTCTCGTCCCCGGGCTCGGCCGCACTGGTCCACTTCGCCACCGCGCGCCAGATGACCAGCCCGCCGACCGCGATCATGACCACCGGGAGGAGATACGCCACCAGGTTGAACCCGCTCGCCTTCGGCTCCAGCAGGATCCACTCGCCGTACTTCGCCACGAAGTAGGCCTTCACCTCGTCCGGCGACTTGCCTGAGGCGAGCTGGTCGCGCACGACCCCCTTCATCTCCTGCGCCAACTCCGACGGCGAATCCTGGATGCTGTTCCCCTGGCACACGGGGCAGCGCAGCTCCGACGCAACCTGCCGCGCCTTCTCTTCCAGCACCGGGTCGTTGGAGACCGGCGCGCTCTTCTCCCCGATGATCCCCGAGTCCTGGAGCGCCGCCCCGGCCTTGGTCTGCTGCGCCGCAGCCGGGCGCACCGCCCCCGCGACGAGCGTTGCGGCCCACGCCGCGGCGACCATCCACGCACGAAGTCGCATCACTGCCCCGTCGTCGGAACGGCCACCTTGCGGGCCGAGTCGGCAGGCCCCGCGGGAAGCGTGGGATTGGTCCCCGCCGGCGCCGGGAGCGCCAGGAGCGAGTCGAGCTTGGACGCCAGCACCGTCGCCGTCACCGGCCCCACGTGCTTGTACGCCACGCGCCCGTCACGCCCGATGAAGAACGTCTCGGGAACGCCGTACAGTCCGTAGTCGATCGCCACGCGCGTGCGCGGGTCCTCGAGCGACGGATAGCTCTGCCCCCCCATTTCCGCGATCCAGCGCGTCCCGTTCTGCGGTTGGTCGTTGTACAGGACGCCGTAGAACTTGACCCCGCGCTGGGCATAGACCTCTGCCACCTGCGACAGCGTCTCGTGCTCGTCTCGGCACGCCAGGCACCACGAGGCCCAGAAGTTCAGTACCACCACTTCGCCCTTGTGATCGGCCAGGCGAATCGTGTCGCCCGTCGCACGGTGCTGCTCCCCCGTTCCCTCGGCGAAGACCGCCATCGAGAAGAGCGGGGCGTCGCGCCCGGGAAGGGGCGACGGAATGTCCTTCGGGTCGCGCGTCATCCCGTACGCCAGCAACCCGATGATGGGGACGGCCACCGCCGACGCGATCCCGGCGCGCTTCCAGTTCATCAGTCTGCTCCCTCCAGCGACTCGCTGGCCAAGATCCCCGCTCCGCCAGCAATGGGCGACGGCGCCACGCGCACGTCGGCCGCGCTCGCGCCTAACCACGCCGGCGAGCGCCGGCGCGTCGGGAACATCGAGATGATGGCGCCAAGGCACAGGATCCCACCACCAACCCAGATCCACGGGACGAGCGGCTCCACGATCACCTTGAGCGTGGCATCCGACCCATCCTGCTTGAAGGCCATCAGGTTCAAGTAGATGTCGCCCCACGGGCGGCTGCGCACGTCGGGCGTGGGGATCGGCTGCTGCGACGTGGGATAGTAGTTCATCGCCGGGTCGAGCCGTCCGATTTCCTTGCCATCCTTCAGGATCGCCACGGACGCCGCGATGCGCGAACGTTGCGGCTCTTCACGCGCGTACACGTCGAGCAGCTTCACCTCGAACGCCCCCGCCTTCATGGTCGCGCCCTTCTTGACCGTCGCCTCGTACTCGGCGCGGAAGGTGGCCGACGCGGCGATGGCCACCGCCACCGCGATCACCCCGAAGTGCGCCACGTAGCCGCCGTAGCGGCGACGGTTGGCACCGACCAGACGGCCTAACGCGGTGAGGGCATCCTCGTTGCGGAGCCGCATGCGCGCGGTGACGCCGGTGGCGTACTCGCGGACATTGGCCACCAGGGCAAACGCCGCAAAGGCGAAGCTCAGCACCGCGTACGGTTGGCGTGCCCCCGCTCCGATCGCCGCGATCGCGCCGACGACCGCGCCGATGACCGGCGGAAGCAGCTGGCGGCGCACGACCTCCCTGGAAGCGCGTCGCCACGGCAACGCCGGCCCCACCCCCATGAGGAAGAGGAGCGATGCGCACAAGGGGAGCGTCATCTTGTTGAAGAACGGTTCCCCGACGCTGACCTTCACCCCGCGCAGCGCTTCCGCCACGATCGGGAAGAGCGTCCCCACCAGCACCGTGAAGGTGAAGGCGGTGAGCATGAGGTTGTTGAGGAGGAAGATCGTCTCGCGCGCCGCGACGCCGTCGAGGCGCCCTTCGCTCGCCAGCGCCTCGGAGTTCCCCGCCACCAGCGCGAACGACACGAGCAGCGTGAGCGCGATTGCCCCCAGGAAGT
Organism: Gemmatimonadaceae bacterium; assembly: GCA_046327755.1. Classification (GTDB taxonomy): domain Bacteria; phylum Gemmatimonadota; class Gemmatimonadetes; order Gemmatimonadales; family Gemmatimonadaceae; genus SCN-70-22. The sequence goes on along the minus strand of JAXLXW010000013.1, from coordinate 58,105 downwards.
ACATCCCGATGGGCCCTTCACCGAACGCGTGCACCGACGAGAGGACGCCGGAACGGGTGAGGAAGGTCCCGAGGATCGTCAGGGCGAACGTCGCGACGATCAGGTTGAGGTTCCACAGCTTCAGCATCCCGCGCCGCTCCTGCACCATCACCGAGTGCAGGAAGGCCGTCGCCGTGAGCCACGGCATGAACGACGCGTTCTCGACCGGGTCCCACGCCCAGTAGCCGCCCCATCCCAGCACTTCGTACGACCACCACATCCCGGCGATGATCGCCGCCGTGAGGAAGGCCCACGCGCCTAACGTCCAACGGCGCGAGAGGCGAATCCAGTCGTCGCTCGCCACCTCCCCCGCGGCCATCGCGCCCACGGCAAAGGCGAACGGGACGGTCATCCCCACGTAGCCGAGGTACAGGAGCGGGGGGTGGACCCCCATGAGGATGTGGTTCTGCAGGAGCGGGTTGGGCCCGGGCCCGTCGGCCGGCGTCGGCGACACCAGCGTGAACGGATCGGCCGGCCCCACCAGGAGGATCAGGAAGAAGACGCTGACGGCCAGCATCGTCATCGTCGTGTACGGAATCAGCGCCCCTTCACGTTCGCGATTCCAGAACACGAGCAGCGCCGCCAGCAGCGTGAGGACCCACGCCCAGAAGAGGATCGAGCCCTCCAGCGCCCCCCACAGCGAGATGATCGTGTAGAAGAGTGGCGTCGCGCGGCTCCCGACCTGCGCCACGTAGCCGACGCTGAAGTCGTGCGTGATGAGCGCGTAGATCATCGCGAACGTCGCCACCGTCACCAGGGCGAACATCGCGTAGGTCGCCGAGTACATCGCCCGCACGATCTCCTCGCGCTGGCGGCGCACCCCGATCGGGGCGAGCACCACCCCGACCGTCGCCACGAAGAGCGCGACGAGGAGGGCGCTGTGCCCGAGAAGTCGGGTCATGACTTCGCGTCCTGCTTGAGCGTCTCGAACATCGCCTTGTACATCTCCTGTGGCGTCTGCCCCGGCTTGGGCGCGCGATACTCCTCGGAGTGCTTGATCATCAGGTTGGTCGACTCGAAGACGCCGTTCTTGAAGCGCCCCTCGCAGACCACGCCCATGTTGTCACGGAACATCTGCGGCGGCGCCCCCTTCGAGTGCACATCGACCACCTTCACGCCGTCCATCACCTGGAAGCGCAACTCGAGCTTGTCGGCGTCCCACTTCACCGACCCCGGTGCCACCATCCCGCCCAACCGCACCGGAACATCCTCCGCCTTGGTTCCCTTGGCCAGCAATTCCTGCGGCGTGAGGAAGTAGACGACGTTCTTGTCGAGGCCACCGTACATCAGGTAGCCGAACGCTCCCAGGACGATCACCGCCGCGACCAGCAAGGTGGCGCGCTTGCGTCCCTCGACGTTTCCGCTCATGACTGCCCTCCCGAAAGATCCTCAGCTGCGTTCTTCAAGCGACGTTCGGCCTCGACGCGCGCGAGATAGAGGCGCACCGCATACCCCAGCAGCGCCACCCAGGTGACGGCGTAGGCGCCGATGATGAATGGACGATTGTCAGGCATTGATCCCCCCGCGCCCGCTGAGCACGAGCTTCTCGTGCATCTGGTCGGCGATGCGTTCCATCTTGGCCGTCTCGTATCGGTGCCGGATGAACCAGATGAGGATGATCATCACGGCGATGGCGTTGACGCGCAGCCCCAGTGTGTAGTTGGGGTCGAGCGTCCCCGGATTGGACTGCGGCTGGTGCAGCGTGCGCCACCAGCGCACCGACATGTAGACGATGGGGACGTTGAGCGCGCCCAGGAGACCGACGGTCGCGCTCCACTGTGCGCGACGGTCCGGATCGTCCACGAAGGCGCGAAGGATCAGGTAGCCGACGTAGATGAAGAAGAGCACCGCCGACGACGTCAGGCGCGCGTCCCACGTCCACCAGATCCCCCACGTGGGCTTGGCCCAGATCATCCCCAGCACCAGCAGGAGCCCGGTCATCAAGGCACCGGCCTCTGCCGCCGACGCCGCCAGCAGGTCGTCGCTCTCCTTCCCCTTCCACAGGTACTTGAGCGAGGCGATGGCGACGACGAAATAGGCGATCATCATGTTCCACGCCGCCGGCACGTGGACATACATGATCTTCTGCAGATGACCCATGTCCCGGTCGGCGACCGAGATCGAAATCGCCCAGGCCTGCATGGCCGCCAGGAGCACGAAGGCGCCGAGCCCGAGCCACATCCCGTGCGATCGGGACTTCGCGACCGGCGCCACGCGCATGTCAGCAGCTGTCAATCCCATCTCACACCTCGATCACGTATTCGAACGCCATGACACTGGCGACGAGAAAGATGATATCAAATGCGCTCAATAACCGCACCCATGCCCCCGCCTCCGACATCGGATCGCCGGCCAGGAGCGCCGACGACGACTCCACCGCCGCCAGCAGGACCGGGATCAGCATCGGAAAGAGGAGGAGCGGGAGGAGCACCTCGCGCGCACGACTCCGGCTCGACATGGCCGAGTAGAAGGTGCCCAGCGTGACGAACCCCACCGTCCCCAGCACCGTCACCCCGACCATCGCCGGCCACCCCGGAGGGAGCGCCACTTGATACAGCACTAACGCCGCGGGGATCACGATCGCTTCCACAATCAGCACGAACACCAGGTTCGCGATCAGCTTCCCCAGGTAGATCGCCTTGCGCGACCCGGGATACAGCAGGAGCGACTCCAACGCCCCACCGTCGAGCTCGAGCTGATACGACCTATTAAAGGCAAGCACACCGGAAAACAGTATCGCAAGCCACATGGCACCGGCCGCCGCGGCCCGGAGCGCCGACGTATCCGGTCCCAGCGCAAAGCCGAAGAGGAGCAGGACCAGGATCCCCATGAAGGCGACCGCGTTGAGCCCCGACTTGGAGCGCCGTTCGGTCGTGAGGTCCTTCCAGACGATCGCGCGCACGCGCCGCCACTCGTCGCTCCAGCTCACCGCGCCTCCTCCGCCAGTTCGGGGGTGCGGGACGAGTCGTCCGTCGCCTCGCGCTCCTGCCCGTCGCGCAGCGAGACATCGCTCAGGATCAGTCCCTGCTTGAAGGCGACGAGGCGATCGAGCATGTCGCCCGCGCTGTGCCGGTCGTGCAAGACAATCATCGCCGATCCGCCCGCGGCACGCGTCTCCCGCACCACATCGTTCACGAGGGCAATCCCCGCCGGGTCGAAATTGTTGTACGGCTCGTCGAGCAGGAGGAGCCGCGGACGCTGCAACAGGAGGCGCGCCAGCGAAAGACGGCGCTGCATCCCGGCCGAGAAGGTCCGCACGGTCTCCTTCGCCTCGCGCAGGAGCCCTACTCGCTCGAGAAGCGACGGAATCCGGGAGAAGTCCTCGCCCAGCATCTTGCAGGCGAAGCGGAGGTTCTCCTCCGCCGTGAGGTCGTCGTACAACCCGGGGTAGTGGGTGAGGAAAGCGATGAGCCCGCGCACGCGCGTCGGCTCCCGCATCACGTCGGCACCGAAGACGGTCGCCGTCCCCCCGGTCGGCTTGATGGCCGTGGAGAGGATGCGCAAAAGGGTGCTCTTTCCGCTTCCGTTGTGCCCCTCGATCCCCACAACTTCTCCGGGCGACACCGACAACGAGACGCCGCGGAGCGCCCACCGGCGTCCGAATCGCCGGGTGACACTGTCGATGGTGGCCGCCGCCACAGCCTTGTCCTCTAACCTGACTATCACAGTCGGCAATCTAATCGTTGAGGACGGCCCTCGTGACCCGGGGCTCTCCCCGACAACTCCGTCCGTAAACACCCGAGATAATTCTCCGTGATCGATCCGAACCGCGGTGAAGCCTCGCCGACACCCCCACCCGCGACGCCGCCCTCACCGATCAATGGTGCGGCTGCCGGAGTTGCGGCCGGCGTCGCTGCCAGCGTAGCTGCCAGCGTAGCTGCCAGCGTAGCTGCCGGTGCCGTCACCGACTCGCGACTCCCCCGCTGCTTCCACTCGATCGGCGAGGGCGCGGTCCATCGGGAACTCGGGGTTCGCGAGATCGCCAGCGCCGTTCGCGAGGCGCAGGGGACGCTCTGGGTCGACATCGATTCCACCTCGCGGCAGCAGATCGCCCTGCTGGAGAAGGTCTTCAACTTCCACCCGCTCGCCATCGAGGACGTCCTCAACCCGGTGTCGCGCCCCAAGGTGGAACAGTACGACGGCTACCTCTTCGTCACGCTTCGCGTCGTGCGCTTCCAGGAAGAGACGCACGACCCTTACGACCTCGAGACGGCGAACCTCTACTTCTTCCTGGGCCCGACCTTCCTCGTGACGGTGCACTCGGGCCCCTCTCCCAACGTCGATCGCGTTGCCGACGTGGCGTTGCGCACGCCGGACCTCGTCTCGCGCGGGGCCGCCCGGCTCGCCCACCACATCATGGACGTCTCGGTCGACGCCTTCTTCCCGATCCTCGATCGCGTCGACGACTTCATCGACGGGCTCGAGGAGCGTGTCTTCGCCGCGTTCGACGAAGAAGCGCTGCGCGACATCTTCGCCGTCAAGCGGATGGTCCTCTCGCTGCGCCGCTACCTCTCGCCGCAGCGCGAGATCTTCAACGTCCTCTCCAACCGCCCGTCCCCGCTCCTCCCCGCCGACATCCAGCTGTACTACCGCGACATCTACGACCACATGCTCCGCATCAACGACTCGCTCGATACCTATCGCGACTTGTTGAGCAGCACGATGGAATCGTACCTGAGCCAGGTCTCCAACCGCCTCAACGTCGTGACCAAGGGGCTCTCCGTCGTCGCCACGCTCAGCGTTCCCTTCGTGGTCGTGAGCGGGATGTGGGGGATGAACTTCACGCGCATCCCCCTCGCCGAACACCCCTACGGCTTCGAGATCATGCTCGTAGGGCAGCTGGTGCTGGGAATGGGGCTGATCTGGTTGTTCAAGAACCGGAAGTGGCTCTGATAGGAAGAGGACGAGTGGACGAGAAGACGAGAAGACGAGATGCAGACCCTCGGGCGCTGCACTCGACGCGCTCGACGCTCGACTCGTCCTCTCGTCTTCTCGTCCTCTCGTCTTCTCCCTCCTAGGGAAGCGGCCCCCGCCAGGCCACCAGCCCCAGCTCCAACACCAGCGCCAAAAGCGCCAGCCCCAGCGGCCAGCGATAGAGCTCGGTGAACCGCGTGAAGACGCGGGTGCGCACGGGGCTCCGCTCCAGGCGGTCGATCTCCTCGGTGATGCGCTGGAGCGCCGCAGCATCGCGGGCGCGGAAGTAGCGGCCACCGGTTTTCTGCGCCACCTCGGTCAGGAGGGCGTCGTCGATCTCCACCGGACGGTTCTCGTAGCGCAGGCCGAAGACGCCGCGCCCCACTGGAACGGGGGCCATCCCCTCGGTTCCGACACCGATGGCGTAGATCTTCACCCCAAAGGCCGCCGCCGCCTGCGCCGCCGTTCGCGGATCGATCGAGCCGCGGTTGTTCACCCCGTCGGTGAGCAGGACGATCACGCGGGAGCGTCCCGGGGCGGTCCGGAGGCGATTGGCGGCGGTCGCAATGGCGGTCCCGATCGCGGTCCCATCCTCCAACTGGCCGGGTTGAAGGTTATCGATCGCGGCGATGACGACCGGATAGTCGGTCGTGAGCGGGACCTGGGTCAGCGCCTCCCCGGAGAAGGCGACGATCCCGATGCGGTCGCTCCCCCGCATGCCGACGAACTGCTTCACCTTGTCGCGGGCAACCTCCAACCGGTTCTGCGGCTGGAAGTCCTCGGCGAGCATGGAGCTCGAGATGTCGAACGCGATGACGATGTTGATCCCCTCGCTGTTCGACTGCTCGCTGCGCCCGGCCACCCGCGGACGTGCCATCGCGATCACCAGTCCGGCCAGGGCGATGGTTCGCAAACCCAAGAGGGACCGTGAGATCCACGATCCGGTCCTCGGCCCCTTGGCCAGAAGCGCCACCCGCGAAAAGGTGATCGCAGGCGGCTGCCGGCGGCGGCGCCACCACCACCAGGCCGGAAGCGCGAACAATCCCAGCAGGAGCCAGGGCGCGTGGAACTGGAGTTGCGTTAGCCAACTCGGCAATGGCAGCACGGACGTGAAGAGAATGGATGCTCGGTACGGCGTCGGCCGCCCCTAATACCACCAAATTACCCCAGTTGTGCGACTCAGGAATGCACTCTGCAACGCCGACACTCCACCAAGCGTCCTTGGATCAGTGCCACACGCCGCAACCGGCTTCCCTTTCGGCACGGTCGGTGGAGCTTTCGACGCCACGGTTCACTTCTTCCGCGCCACGCGAGCGATCACTGACCTCGACCTCGTGCTCGATTCCCGACTGCAGCGCTCCGCCGCGGTGCCCGCGTGATTCCGTCCGCGATCTCCGCCACCGCCGCCGTCCTGGCGATCGTCGCGGGACTCGGCTGGTGGTGGGGCAACCGTCAGGCGCCCTCGGCGTCGCCCGGCGCTCCCGTCCCGCCATCTCCGAAGCTCCCCACGGCCCCTTCGACCCCCTCAGGGGCTGACCCTCTGGATGCCATGAACGAAGACGTCTTCCTCTCCAAGCTTTCCGACGCCGTGCTCATTGCCGGGCGCGACGGGGTGATCGCCAACGCCAGCCGAGGCGCCGAGCGCGTCCTGGGCTGGTCCCCCGATCACCTGCGTGCCCGCCGCGTGGCCTCGCTCATCCACGAGGACAACGTGGCCGAGGCGTCGCAGGCGCTCGAGCGCGTGGCCGACGGGGCCGAGTTGCACCTGCCCCAGCGTTGGCGTGTGCGCCGCGCCGACGGCAGCTGGTTCGAGGCCGAATGTACCGCCACGCGCCTCGCCGACGCCCCGGTGGATCGCTGCGTGGTGATTGCGCTGCGCGAGGCACCGCCGCGCGACGCGATCGCCGCGGGCGAGGGACTCCGCGACCCGCTCACCGGGCTGGCCACGCGCGCCCTCTTCCGCGATCGCGCCGAGCATGCGCTGTCGCGCGCACATCGCCTGCAGCTTCCGCTCGCCGTCCTCTACCTCGAGTTCGACGACTTCCGCGCCGGCGGCATCCGCGCCACGGTCGAGGAGCTGGAGCGCCTGATCGTCTCCGCCTCCACGCGCCTCAACACGGTGCTCCGGTCGTCCGACTCCGCCGGACGCGTCGAAGGGTCGCGCTTCGCCATCCTCCTCGAGGACATGGCCGACGAGTCGAACTTCGTGCAGGTGGCCGATCGCATCGGGCAGGCCTTTGCCGCCCCGCTTCTCGTCGACGGCAAGGAGTTCATCGGCAACGCCAACCTCGGGATTGCCAGTGCGATGCCCGAGGACTCGGTGGACGACATGATCCGCCACGCCGACGTCGCGCTGCGCGCCGCGAAGCGTCGCGGGCGTGGTGCCTGCGAGCTGTTCGACCCGCGCGTCCACGAGCCGGCGCTCTCGCACAACAAGCTGGAGGACGATCTTCGCAAGGCGATCGAAGCGGGCGACTTCTCGCTCGTCTACCAGCCGATCGTGATCCTGCGCTCGCGCCGCATCGCCGGCGTGGAAGCGTTGGTGCGCTGGAACCACCGCAACCGTGGCCTCATCCCCGCCGCCGCCTTCATCCCGGTGGCGGAAGAGACGGGCCTCATCATCCCGCTCGGACGCTGGATCATCCAGGAGGCGTGCAAGCAGGCCAAGGTCTGGCAGGACACGATCGGGCCGGATCGCTCGCTGACCGTCACGGTGAACATCACCCCGCGCCAGCTCCTGCACCCGCGCTTTGTCGACGACGTCGCCGCCGCATTGCAGCAGAGCCAGATCGAGCCGCACCGCCTGGTGCTGGAGATCTCGGAAGGCGGGCTGGCGCGCAGCATGACCGACTCGCTCAACCGCCTGCGCCAGGTGCGCGCGCTGGGCGTGCGCATCGCCATCGACGATTACGGCTCACGCTCCGCGTCGTTAGGGGACCCGGCCGACATCCCGGTCGACATCCTCAAGATCGATCGCAGCTACATCAGCCAGGTCACCCGTCGCCCCGAGGAGCACGCCGCCACGCGCGCCATCGTGGCGCTGGGGAAGCTCAAGCGCCTGCGCACCGTCGCCGAAGGGATCGAACGCGAGGAGCAGCTGGCCGAACTCCTGCGCTTCAAGTGCGAGTACGGACAGGGGACGCTCTTCTCGGAGCCGGTGACGGCTGACGGGTTCCTCGAGCTGCTGCGGAGAGACTGAAGGGCGGACGGGAGGCGGGAGACGGGGGACGGGAGTGCGAACGGCGCCGTGAGGCGCCGTTCGCGTTTCCTGCGCTGTCGTGAGCACCGCGCGCGACATCAGGCGCGCGCGACATCAGGCGCGCGCACTCCCGTCTCCCGTCCCCCGTCCCCCGTCCCGCTCCTGCATGCCCCCTCCCACGCGCACCTCTTCCAGCTCCCACGTCGGATCGGCCAGCGGATGCGGGATCTTCATCTCCATCGTGCGCGTGACCTGCTTGTCGATGTACTCCTCACGGTAGAGGCGCACGAGGACGAAGAAGTACTGGATGGCGAGCGGCCCGAGCAGGATCCCCAACAATCCGAAGATGGCGACGCCGGCAAAGGCACCGACCAGCGTGATCATCGGGTGGATGTTGGAGACGCGCTTGAAGACGATGGGGCGGATGACGTTGTCGATGTTGCTGGCGAAGACGGCGCCGATCACGAAGAGGATCACCGCCATCCCGTACTGCTGCTCCAGCGCGAGGACGAGCGTCCCGGGGAGCCAGACCATCGCGCTCCCCAACACCGGGAGGATCGAACAGAAGGCGGTCACCACGCCCCACAGGGCCGCATTCGGGAGCCCGACGACGCGGAAGCCGATCCCGATCAGCGTCCCCTGCAGCAGCGCGGTGAGGACGGTCCCCAGCAACGTGGCGTGCGTGACGCTGTAGAAGCGCGTGCGCAGCTCGTCGGCCGTGTCTTCGGAGAACGGCAGCACGCGCCGAAAGACGCGCCACGACCGATCGGCCGAGAGGAGCATGTAGTACAGCGCGAAGAACGCGATGACGAGGTTGAGCGTCGCCTTGGCCGCACCGCCCACGAAGTCGAAGGCCTGCGCGGACATCCATTGGATGAGCGAACCGCTCGCCTTGGCGATCTCGGTCCCGATCTGGATGCGCCCCACGCGAAGGGCCGACAGGCGCTGGATGAAGCTGCTCTGCTGCGCGCTGCGCAGCGCGTCAGGCAACTGATCAGCGGCGAGGAAGACGACCCAGCCGATCGGGAGGGCGATCACGAGGATCGCACCGATCAGCGTGATGGCAGCGGCGAGGTCGGCGTTCATCGCGCGCGCCAGGCGCCGATAGACCGGCGCACACATCACGTACAGGACGGCCGAGCCAAGGAGCCCCGAGGCAAACGGGGCAATCGCGAACAGGATCGCAATCCCCAGCAGGATGATCAGGATCCCGGCGCGCTGCTGCTTGGAATGAAGGAATTCCATGGAGGGAGGAAGGGGCGCATGCACCCGGCCCCCCAACGATGGTACAGCGGCGCCCGCGTCGCAACGTGGGGGCGCCGGCGACGCGGATGCCTGACGCGTCGCGCCTGCGCGCTAGCCGGTGGGGCGCAGGACGCGCTCGCGGTCGCGCAGCTCCGCCTCGATGCGCCCGCACATCACGTCGCACAGGCGGAAGATCTCCTTGTCGGCGAGGGCGTAGTAGACGAACAGCCCCTCCTTGCGACGCTTCACGAAGCCCAGCGTGTGCAGCTGCGCGAGATGCTTGGAAACATTGGCCTGCGACAGCTCGGTCGCCTCCACGAGCTCGCCGACCGTCTTCTCGCCCGGTCGAAGCGCGTTCAGCAGGCGCAGGCGCGCCGGATCGGCGAGCGCCTTGAAGCGCTCGGCCACCAGCGTGAGCAGCTCGGGAGACATCGACTTGGCCATGCGATCTACTCCTGTGGCGCACGAAGGCGGAAAGGCACGGTGTCGTTGCTGGACCATAATATAGCCATTCAGTAATATTCTGTCAGGTAGCGCCCCCTCGAGTCCCCAGCCGGAGTCCCCGATGGTCCAGCAGACCACCCCCTACGGCTTCGCCGTGACCGTTCCGCTCGACTACGCCGTCGCCGTCGACCGCACCCGCGCCGCCCTCGCCGCCGAAGGATTCGGCGTGCTGACCGAAATCGACGTGAGCGCGACTCTCAAGAAGAAGCTCGATGTCGACTTCCGCCCGTACGTCATCCTGGGCGCGTGCAACCCGCCCCTCGCCCATCGCGCGCTGAGCGCCGAGCGCGACATCGGGCTCCTCCTCCCGTGCAACGTCGTCGTCTACGCGGGCGATGCCGCGGGGACGAGCACCGTCGCGGCCATGGATCCCGTCGCCGCGTTGCAGCTGACAGGGCGCACCGACATCGCCGAGCTCTCGCGCGAGGTGCGCGCCCGCCTCGAGCGCGCGCTTGCGGCGCTGGAGCAGGGCGCGACGGCCTGAGCCTCGCGCCTCGCGAGCGGCGTCACGCCGCGTCACGCGGTGTCACGCCGCGTCACGCGGCGCCGCTCGCGAGGCGTCCTCCCGGCTTGCTTACGCCCGGCGGCAGCCAAACAGGCCGAAGCGCGCAAGGATCTTCTCCAGCGGGCAGAAGTGCGTGATGCTCGACTGGATGAGGTTGAAGCCGACGAAGGCGGTGAAGGCGTACCACCAGGGGTTCACCCACGTGCCGAGCGCCACGGAGAGGAGGATGAAGATGCCGGCGAAGCGGCGAATCACGTCGTCATTGCACATCGTGGTGTCCCTGGGTCAGAAGTAGTCTTCCATCGGCATCACGGCGACGTGGAGGTGCTCCCCCTCCGCCGCATTCTTCTTGTAGTCCAGCAGGGCGCCGCGCAGCTCGGCCACGCGACCGGCGGGGACGACGCTGGCGATGACCGTCCCCTCCCCCGGCCAGGCGCGCGTTCCCTCCAACCGCCCCGTGCTCCCCGCCCCGCGCGCATGCGCGAGCTGGGTGTAGCCAGGGGCGTCGTGCGCCTCAAGCAGCGCCGCGATGCGCTGCGGCGTCGGGCCGCTGTAGATCAGCAACATCAGCTTCATCGGGTTCTCCGGCACGGCGGTGCATCAGCTCCCAGTACAGGAGCGGCACCACCACCATGGTGAGCAACGTGGCGACGATCGCGCCCGACATGAGCGCCACCGCCAACCCCTGGAAGATCGGATCGAGCACCATCACCAACCCGCCAATGACGACGGCCGCCGCGGTCAGCGCGATCGGGCGGAAGCGCACGCTCCCCGCCTCGATCACCGCCTCGCGCAACGTGCGTCCGCGCGCCTCGGCCAACTGGATGAAGTCGACCAGGAGGATCGAGTTGCGGACGATGATCCCGGCCAGTGCGATCATCCCGATCATCGACGTCGCGGTGAAGAACGCCCCCGTCACGGCGTGCCCGGGAAGGATCCCGATGAGCGTGAGCGGAATGGGCGCCATGATCACCAATGGCGTGGTGAACGACTGGAACCAGCCGACGACGAGGACGTAGATCAGGATCAGCACCGCGGCGAAGGCGATCCCGAGGTCGCGGAAGACCTCGATCGTCACCTGCCATTCGCCGTCCCACTTCATCGCCAGCTCGTTCACCTGCTCCGGCTGCACCGCGTTGTAGCGTGCGATCTCGGCGCCGTTGATGCGCAGCTGGTCGAGCTTCTCGTTCATGGCGAGGATCGCGTACACGGGCGACTCGATCGATCCGGCCACGTCGCCCGTGATGTAGATGACCGGGCGCAGGTTGCGCCGCACGCGCACCCCCTCGCGGCTCGTCGAGTCCACGGTCACGAAGCGGCCGAGCGGCTGCGGCCCGAGCATCGTCGCCACCGGGATCGCCAGCAGCGCCTGCACCGACGAGCGATCGGTGAGCGCGAGCCGCGGCACGATCGCCGTCCCCTCGCGGGATTCGGCGTTCGGTGCCAGCCCCACCGGGGCCCCGGAGAGCGCGAGGTAGAGCGTCTGCGTGATCTGCTCGACGCTGGCCCCGCTGCGCGCCGCCAGCACGCGATCCACGCGGAACGCCTGCTTCACCTGCGGCGCCTCGATCGTCCAGTCGACGTCGACGACACCATCCGTCGACTCGAAGATCTTCCGCACCTCCGACGCCGCCGCGACCCGCACGCTGTCGTTGGGGCCGTAGATCTCGGCCACCAGCGTCGACATCACCGGCGGCCCCGGCGGGATCTCGGCAACCTTCACCGAGGCGTCGAAGCGGTGCGCGATGGAGTCCAGGTGCGGCCGCACCGCGACCGCGATGTCGTGCGACTGCCGGTCGCGCTCGTCCTTGCCGAGCAGGTTGACCTGCACGTCGACCACGTTCGCGCCACGGCGCATGAAGTAGTGGCGCACGAGGCCATTGAAGTTGAACGGCGCCGCCGTCCCCGCGTACACCTCGGTGCTCTTCACCTCGGGAACCGTGCGCAGGTACGCCGCCATCGACTCGCCTAACGCCTGGCTGGTCTCGAGGGTGGTCCCCTCCGGGAGGTCGGCGATGACCTGGAACTCGCTCTTGTTGTCGAAGGGGAGCATCTTCACCTGCACCGCCTTGATGGCGAGGAGCCCCATCGAGGCGAAGAGAAGGAGGACGGTCGCCCCGTAGAAGGCGTAGCGCCGACCGCGCCGCTCGATGAGCGGCGTCATGATCCCACTGTAGAAGGCGCCGAACTTCCCCGCTTCCTCCGGCTCGTGCGCGCGATCGACGGTGGCGGCGTGCTTGGCCACGTGCCCGCGCAGCAGCTTGAGCGCGATCCACGGCGTCACGATGAAGGCCACCGCCAGCGAGGCGATCATCGCCACCGACGCCCCCACCGGGATCGGGCGCATGTACGGCCCCATCATCCCCGACACGAAGGCCATCGGGAGGATCGCCGCGATGACGGTGAGCGTGGCGAGGATCGTCGGGTTCCCGACCTCGTCGACTCCCTCGACCGCGGCCACCTCCGGCGTGCGGTCGCCGCGCACCATGTGGCGATAGATGTTCTCCACCACCACGATCGCGTCGTCGACCAGGATCCCGATCGAGAAGATGAGCGCGAAGAGCGTGATGCGGTTGAGCGTGTAGCCTAACGCGTAGTAGACGAAGAGCGTGAGGGCGAGCGTCACCGGGACGGCGACGAGCACCACCAGCGCCTCGCGCCAGCCGAGGAAGAGCCCGACGAGGAGCGTGACCGAGAGCGTGGCGATGAGGAGGTGCAGGATGAGTTCCTGCGCCTTCTCGCCGGCCGTCTCGCCGTAGTCGCGCGTGACCTCGAGCGACACGTCCTTGGGGAGGAGGCGCTCGTGCGCCGCTTCCACGCGCCCTTCCACGGCCTTGGTCACGACCGTGGCGTTGGCCCCCTTCCGCTTGGCCACGCTGATCGTGACCGCCTGTTCCACCGCGCCGCCTGAAGCGGCGTGCGAGACATAGCTCTCGACTTCGCCAAAGGCCTCGGTCACCGACGCCACGTCGCGCAGCATCACCGGGGCACCACCGCGCGCGCTGATCACGACACTTCCGACATCGGCCGCCGTCGCCAGCGGGGCGCCGACGTCCACCCGATACACGGCATTGGCCGAGGAGAACTCACCGGCCTGCAGTCGCGCGTTGGCCCCGCGAAGCGCCATGGCGACTTCACCCGGGGTCACGCCGCGTGCCGCCAGGCGCGCCGGATCGATCGTCACGCGCACCTGCTTCGCCTGCCCACCCACCACCTGCGTCTCGGAGACGTCGGTGACGGTGCGAATCTCGTCCTCGAGGTGCGTGGCGATCTGCCGCAGCGCGTTGGAGTCGTAGTGCTTCGACGACAGCGTCAGCGTCATCACGGGGACGTCGTCGATCGAGTGCGGCTTCACCAGGGGCGGCATCGCCCCCGGCGGCGCCTGGTCCATGGCCGACGCCAGCTTGGCCTGCACCTTGGTGATGCTGCGCTCCTGGTCCTCGCCCACCTTGAAGCGGACGGTGACCATCGTGTAGCCCTCGCCCGCCATCGTGTAGACGTGATCGACGCCGGGGATCTCCCACATGCGCCGCTCGATGGGGCGTGCGATCAGGTTCTCGACTTCGCGCGACCCCGCCCCCGGAAGGGCGGCGATCACGTCGATCATGGGGACGGAGATCTGCGGCTCCTCTTCCCGCGGGGTGGCCAGCATCCCGAGCAACCCGACGATCAGCGACGCCACCGTCACCAGCGGCGTGAGCTTGGATTGCAGGAACGCCTTGGCAATGCGTCCGGAGATTCCCATGGGTTACTCCTTCGCCGCGCCGTTCGCGGCGCCGTTCGCGGCGCCGTTCGCGGCGCCGCTCGGCACGCGCACCGTGTCGCCGGCGGCCAATCCGGCCAGGACCTCGACGCGGTCGCCCACGGTCGTCCCGGTGCGAATCCACCGCGTCGTCGTGGTCCCGCCGCTGGTGACCGTCACTCCCACGAGGTCACCCTCGCGACGCAGCGCGCTGCCGGGGACGAGAAGCGCCTGACGAGTCCCGGTCCCGACCATCAGGCGCGCCGAGCCGCCGCTGAGGAGCGTCCCCTCGCGATTGGGCACGAGCGCATTCACGGTGTAGAGGCTTCCGCCAGGTGCAGGAACGACGCCCTCCACCGTCGCCGTGGCGGCGACGCCTTCCACGGTCACGGGCACGCGGGCGCCGCGCGCGACCTTCGCGGCGACCTCGGGAGCCACCGTCGCGGCAATGCGCAGCGTGCGCGTGTCCTGCACCGTCACGAGCGGCGCCCCCGGCGCCGCGAACGCACCGGGATCGACGAAACGCTGCGTCACGGTTCCCGCGAACGGCGCGCGCACCACCGAGTAGCCCGCCACCGCGTCGATCTCCGACTCGCCGGCACGCGCCGCGCTCACCCCGGCCCGCGCCCGCGCCAGCCCCGCTTCCGCTGCGTCGAGTTGGGCCTTCGGGGCGGCGCTGTCGGCATACAGCGCGCGCATCCGGTTCGCCATCAACTCTGCCTCACGGTACATCGCCTCGGCGCTGGCGATCCCCGCTTGCACCTGCTGGCGCTTCGCGTCGAGGTCGCGCGCATCGATGCGCACCAGCGGCTGGCCGGCGCTCACCTTGTCCCCCTCCTTCACGAGGACGGCGGTGACCGTCCCCATCAGCTTCGTGCTGAGCATCGCCTGCGCGAAGGGCTCGGCGATCGCCGTCGCCTCCTGCGTCGCGGCAATGGTCGTATCGCGCACCACGTAGGCAGCGCCCACGGGCTGTGCCGCCTCCGCGGCGCGAACGGCCGCATGCTCGTTCTTACCGCCGCAGGCAGCGAGCGTCACGGCAGTCGTCGCCGTCACGAGGGCCAGCGCGGTTGTCTTCAGTCCCTGCATATCGAATCTCCGGAAACCGGTTGGCAGTCGTTTATTGGTCGTTGAGCGCCACTTGGGGGGCGCCATCGAGGGAGCGCATCGCCCCCGGATCGAGCCCGAGCGCCTTGCGCCGCTCGGCCGTTGCGACAAGGAGCGTGTAGCGCGCCCCGGCGTGCGCCATGCGCGCCTGCGTCTCGATCGCGGCGGCGTCGAGCAGTTCCACCACGGGGGCGAGGCCACCCGCGTACTTGCGCCCCACGATGCGGTGCGCGTCCACCGCCTGCTTCACTCCACGCTCGGCGATGTCGAGTCGCGCGAGTGCGGTGCGCAAGGTCGTCGCGCTCTGTTCGCGCTCGAGCTTGGCCTTTGCTTCGGCGCCGTCGCGCATCGCCTGCGCCGCCTCGCGTCGCCCGGCTGTTGCCCGCACCTCTCCCAGTTCCGAGGCGCCGGCGAAGGGCGACCACGAGGCCATCACTCCCACCGTCCAGTTGTTGTCGCCGCCGTACGGACGACGCGCCGAATTCCAGTCGTAACGCGCGAACCCATTCAGCCGCGGGAGGTAGAGTGAGCGCGCCCGGAGCGCGTCGGACTCGGCCGCATCTGCTCCCGCGCGCGCCGCGTCGACGTCGGCGCGCTCGCCGTGCGGCGTGGCGTCGAGCGCCGCGTGCGCCAGCGCACGGAGCGCATCGCTCGCCGGGAGTCCGCCCGGCAACACGCCGGCGGTGTCGTTCGGTGTTCCGAGGAGGGTGGCGAGCCCGAGTCGCGCGTTGAGCGCGTCGCCCGCCGCCTCGAGGAGCATGGTCTCGACCTCTCCCGCCTTCACCGACGCGAGCAGCGCGTCGGACGGGGTGACGAGACCGTTCTTCGCCATCTCGTCCGCCTGCTTCACGTGCGCCGTCGCGGCGCGCACCGCAGCCTCGAGAGTCGCCACCTTCTCGCGGGCCAGGACGGCCCCGTAGTAGGCGCGAATGACGTCAACCCGTGTGCCGATCGTCGTCCAGTCGGCGTTCGAGCGCGCCGCATCCCCGGCGCGGGTCGCCGCGCGGCGTCCCACCAGCGCGTCTGCGTTGAAGAGTGGCTGCTCGAGGACCATTGCCCCGAGGTAGTTGTTGGCCGGCGCCGGGTAGTTCAGGCGCCGCGGGTCGAAATCCTGCTGGGTGATGGTGCGTTGGCGCAGCGTGGTGCCGAAGGCGCCGATGGGATCGGTGGTGCGGACGAAGCCCGCGTCGAACCGGACGCTGGGGAGGACGCCCTTGAGGGGGGCGAGCGACTGCGCGCGCTGCGCATTCGCCATGCCTCCCTGGGCGCGATTGGCGAAGGCGTGGGCGTCCCCGCGGTCGAGGGCATCGCCGAGCGTGAGTCGCGCGGCGGCGTCCTGGGCTCGCGCGGGCGCCGCCCAGAGTGCGGCGGCGGCGAGCCAGGCGAGTGGTGAGAATCGCATGCGGAACGGGATGGACGGTGGGTCCGGCGGCGCGACGGCGCCGCAGAGCTACATAACCATATAGTTATGTACTGCCCCCGTCAATCCGGGTCGTACCGCACGAGTTCCCGCTGTCGATCCCCGGGGCGAGGGGCGTCATCGCCCCCGGGGAAGCTCCGCCGGCCCCGCTACTTCACTTCCGGGCCGCCCCGCCGGTCGTCCGGAACGAACCGGTCCGCGTACGGCATCTTCACCGCACGCAACGATGCCGCGTCGAGCACGGCGTCCGGGGCGATGATCTTGTTCGCCGAGAGGAGGAATGCCGTGAGGGCATACACCTCGTCGTCGGTGAGCGAACCCGGTGCGGCGAGCGGCATCGCCCGGCGCACGTAGTCGAAGACGGTCGTGGCGTGCGGCCAATAGTTCCCGATCGTCTTGACCAACTTGGGATTGCCGGCGAAGTGGAAGCCCTCGGCCGTCGAGTCGCGGCCAATCAACGCCGGGTAGAGCGGCGGCTTCCCTTCGCCCTTGGCGCTGTGGCACGACTCGCAGTGCTTCGCATACAGCGCGGCGCCCTCGGCGACGCTTCCCTTTCCCGCGGGCAACTCGGCGCCATCCGGTCCCACGTCGCGGTCCCAGCGCGCGACTTCCGCGGTGTCGGCCGCGCGGCCGAGCGCGAAACGTGCCTGGCGCCCCGGCCCACCCGCCACACTCCCCGCGTCGTAGTCGGCGAAGCGCGCCGGCGCCGCCGAGGACGCCCCTGACATTGCACCTGACGACGCAGCGCGGTCGCCGCACGCCACCAGGGCGAGCCCGAGCGCCGCGATTATTCCTTCACGCCACACGCCGCGCATCAGGTATCCCCGAAGAAGGTGACCGAGCCATCGGTGGCGACCCTTGCCCCGACGATGTTGTTGTAGTGGTAGTCGGTGCCGATGCCGCGCGCGGCAATGAGCGCCGTGCGCGTGGGCTGGATGTACCCCGTCTCGTCGATCGCGCGACTCAGCAGGACATGTTCGCCCCCGGTCCAGTTCCACATGTACTGGAAGCGCACGTGCGCCTTGGGAAGGGGCGCGGTGAGCAACTCGGCCGCGTGCCACGACGTGCCGCCGTCGACGCTGACCTCGACGGCACGAATGCGTCCGCGCCCCGACCAGGCCAGCCCGCTGATCGGGCGCCACCCGGGCGAGGCCATGCGATCGGGATACGCCGGCGAGGTGATGATCGAGCGCGCATCCACCTCAAAGCTGAATTGCCGCGCGGTGCCATTGGGGAGCGGATCGGTGTACTTCGATGTCTCCCAGCGCGTCATCCACGGACGCGTCCCGAACTCAAGCCGGCGCAGCCACTTGATGTTGATGTTCCCTTCCCACCCGGGGAGCAGCAGGCGCAACGGGTACCCCTGCTCGGGGCGCAACGGCTCGCCGTTCTGGGCCCACACGACGAGCGCGTCATCCCACCCCTTCGCGATCGGGACCGAGCGCGTCATGAGGCAGGCGTCGCCCCCTTCGGCGAGGAACCACGTCGCATCGTCGTGCACGCCGACCTCGCGCATCAGCGTCGCCAGCGGGACGCCGATCCACTCGGTGTTGGACGACATCCCCGCGACCTTCTGCGGCGTCAACTCGGGCTTGGGGTCCCGATACCCGGCGCGCCCGTTCCCCGAGCATTCGATGAAGTGCGTGCGCGTCACCTGCGGGAAGCGCTTCACCTCGTCGAGCGTGAAGACCATCGGGCGGTCGACCAGCCCGTGGATCATGAGGGCGTGGCGCTCGGGATCGATCGCGGGAATCCCCGCGTGATGCCGCTCGAAGTGCAGGTCGGAGGGCGTGACCGTCCCGGTGAGCTTTTCCAGCGGAGTGAGCGACGAGCCGACCGTGTCGCCGTTCGGGTTGCGCGCCGGGGTGAAGAACGGGGTGCGCGACCCCACGGCCGTGGTGGGAGACCCGATGACCTTGGTGGGATCGGCGGGGACGACGGGGCGGGCTTGCGTTGCGGCGGCTGCCCCCCCGGGCGTTGCACCTGACGTGCTCCCGGGCACCGGCGGCGTGGCGCCCTTGGCCTGACCGCTGGCCAGTGCCGGGACTCCGGCCACCAACGCCCCGCCCACGGCGCCGGCCATTCCGGCCAGCAGGTCGCGGCGGGAGAGATGCGCGTCCGCCCCAGGGGCGGGGGGCGACGGGGGCCCGGAGGCGTGCTGCTGTTCCTGTGTAGGTGTCGTCATCGGACGGGGTTCGGTCGCGCGACATCGATCAACGAGTGCCCATGCACCGCGCCAAGTCGTCACGACGGCACGACTCGACCGCGCACATCCTGAGAGGCGGGGATCACGCTGTCAAGGAAAGCCAGGCCCGTGCCGGATGACGGCGTGCCCGTGAACTCGCACCGGTCACGGGAGCGCGTGTTCTCCCGCAGAAGCGCCTTACGCGGGCGAGACGGTCACCGCGAGCCAGATGCTGAGCACCAGCAGGAGCGCGAGCGATGCCGTGACGGCGACCGCGACGCGCCCGCCCACGCGACGAATCGCGCCCACGTCGACGGCAAGCCCGAGCGCCGCCATGGATACAATCGTTGCCCAGTGCGAGATCGACTTCGCCCCCGCGGTGACCGCCGCTGGAACGACACCGGAGGTCTGCACCCCCGCTGCGAGCACGAAGCCAACGACGAACCACGGGAGGTAGGAAGCGCCTCTCGTGTCAGGACTGGAACGCAGCCCGCGCCGTCGTTCCCACACGGCGACGCCGAGCACGACCGGCCCAAGTAGCAGGACGCGCGCCAGCTTCACGAGCATCCCCGTCTGCCCCGCCACGACGCTGACGGGATAGGCCGCGGCCAACACCTGCGGCACGGCGTACACGGAGAGCCCGGTCACGATGCCGTACTGCAGGTCGGTCAGCCGCAACAGCGGCGAGAGCACGGGGAGCGCGAGGACCACGGCGACGCCGAACACCGCCGTGTACGCCACGGATGAAGCCACCTCCTCGCGGGTGGCCCCGTTCACCGCGGCGACAGCGACGATAGCCGAGTTACCACATATCGCGTTGCCGCACGCCACGAGCATGGCATGCGCGTGCGAGAGGCCGGCGGCGCGTCCGACGAGGAACCCTCCCCCCAGGGCGACCACGACGATGCCGACGATCCCCGCAAGGAGCGGCGCCCCGATGCTGGCGAATGCCCGCAGGTCGGTGGAGAGCCCGAGCAGGACGATCGCCCATTCGAGCACCTCCTTCCCGGCGAACAGCGTCCCGGGCTGGCACGCCGTCCCCGGCACCCACACGGCGCGCAGCACGATGCCGCCCACCAGCGCGAGGACGATCGCATCCGGCGCACCGCGCCCAACGATCGGATGCAGCCACGCGGACAGCCCCACGCCCACCGCTGCCACCCCGACGGTGAGGGCGAGGCCGGGAAGGAGTTGCGTGGCGCGCGCCGAGAGCGGCGCACCGGTGGGCTCAGGCATGGGCGAAAACAACCCCAGCGCATGCCGCCTTGGCAACTGCTTGCCACCCGTCGGCGCGTGCCTTTGAACGAACGCGCGGCGGCCCGTGAGGACCGCCGCGCGTTGTACCACCGGACTCGGTCTCCGCCGGTCAGGTCAGATCCCGCTCACCTGCGTGCACCCCTTGGGCTGCGGCGAGCGCTGGTTGCACTCGTCGGCCGGGAGCGGCACGATCTGGTAGATGCGGTGCGTCGGGAGGAACTTCGGCAGCTGCGCCAACCGCCCGTAGCGTCGCATGTCGAACCAGCGGTTGCCATACTCGCCATAGAGCGAGTATCGCCGGTTGTACAGCACCTCGTCGATCAGGCTCCCCGCGTAGCTCGCATCGAGTGCCGGCAACCCGCCCGCCACGGTGCGCACCACGTTGAGATCGGCGATTGCCGCGGCGCGGTTGCCGAGGTTCGCGTTCGCCTCGGCGCGCATCAGGATGAGTTCTTCGTTCCGGATGATCGCCACCGAGGCTGCGTTGGTAGCCGCGAGGTTGAGTCGCTGGTT
Organism: Gemmatimonadaceae bacterium; assembly: GCA_046327755.1. Taxonomy (GTDB): domain Bacteria; phylum Gemmatimonadota; class Gemmatimonadetes; order Gemmatimonadales; family Gemmatimonadaceae; genus SCN-70-22. The sequence goes on along the minus strand of JAXLXW010000013.1, from coordinate 37,475 downwards.
GGACGACACCCCTTGGCTGGTCAACGTCACGGTGCTGATCGCCACCTTCGCGGTCCGCAGGTCCGCCGTGTTGTCGGCACGCTTCTGTGCATCGAGCAGGAACGACGGGTGCGCGACCAACGCGCGCGGCGACGGATCGAACATCGGATTCGTCGCATCGCCCGATGCGGTCGAGTACACGTGATACACACCGGTGGCGAGCGTCGCCGCCGACGCCGGCGACGTGGCGAGGAACGACTCGTCGAGCGCAGTCAGTGCGTCCTGCCACTTCCCGCGGTCGATCTCGAGGCGCGCCTTGATGGCCCGGTTGAACTTGAGGAACGTCGCCGGCGTGTTGAAGCCGGTGAAGCCGCTCGTGAGCGTGAAGGCGAACGACGTCCCCGCTGCATTGAGGTGCGTCTTGGCTTCGTCGAGCAGGGCGGCGGCCTTGGCGTAGCCCGCGTCCTTCGTCACGAACTCTCCGAGCTGCTTGGCCGTGGGGTCGACGGTCAGGACGATGCCGAACGTGTCGCGCACGCGCAGCTGCTCCATGAACGCCATCGCCTCGAAGGTCTTGGTGAAGCCCTTCACCCCTTCCTTCTGCGCGGTGGAGTAGTTCCCCACCTTGTCCACGGCGCCAAGGATGGTCTCGGCCTGGAGCACCTGGCGGTACGTGTTGGTCCACCCGAGGTCGGTCCCGAAGCCGCCGGGCGTGAGCGGCTCCACCAGGAAGGCGAGGAAGTTGCGCGGCTCCGCCTGGTCGAGGTTGTACATCTCGCGCCCGAAGATGCCGAGCGTCTGCGAGAAGGTGCCGACGCCACCGCGCGCGCCCACCAGGAGCCCGACCACGGCGGTGTTCACCGTGCCGGCATCCGGGTTGTTGAGCAGGCCGTCGACGTTAGGCGCGTTGAAGTTGGGGACGGTCACTTCCTTGCATCCCCCGAGCAGCGTGGCCGCGCCGACGAGCGCCGCCACCGTCATCCGCCGAAGGGCGGTCGTGTGTCGCATGCGCATGGGTCAGAACTCCACGTTGAAGTTGAGCCAGTACGTGCGAGCGGCCGGGTAGGCGGCGAGCTCGCGATTGCGCTGGACGGAGCCGGGGACGGTACCGGCGCCGAAGTTCTGCGCCTCCGGGTCGCCGCCACGGAACTTCGTCCACCAGTACAGGTTGCGCCCGGACAGCTGGAGGCGCGCACTCTGCGCGCGGCCCCACAGGCGCTGCACGAAGGCCGGCGGGACGTCGTAGCCTAACGTGACCTCGCGCAGCTTGGTGTACGAGGCGTCCTGGTAGTAGATGCGCGTCACGACGAGGTACGTGTTCCGGCGGAAGTTGCCCAGCTTCTGCCCCCCGGGTCCCGGATCGTCGAAGTCGCGCGAGTTCTGCCCCAGGTCGTAGTGACGCCACGTCCCGTTCGCGAGCATTCCGCCCTGCTGGCGGTCGAGGAGCGCGAAGGCCGAGAAGCGATGCCAGCGCACCTCGTTGGACCAACCGCCCGTCCAATCGGGATTGCCGTCACCCATCAGGACGCCGTTGGGATACAGCGTACGCGGCGACTGCGGGAGCGTGTCGTTCCCGATGAGCTGCGTGGCCGACTTCCCCTTCTCGATGCGCACCGCCCCCACCTGGAAGGTGCCTAACAGGAAGGCCGGCACCGGGAGGGCGGTGATCTCGCTGCGGTTCATCCCCCAGTTGACGCGCGTGTTCCATGACAGCGTGCCGCGCTGGATCGGGGTGAGCGAGGCCGCCACTTCGGCCCCCCACACCTTCATCTCCGCGCCGTTGGAGATCTCCGACGAGTAGCCGGAGGTCGGCGGGAGCGTCCGCGTGATGAGCAGGTCCGAGATGTTGCGCTGGAAGCCGGTGAGTTCGAGCGTCCCGCGGTTCTTGAACAGCGTGGCGTCGATGCCGGCTTCGAGTTCGCGCTGCCGCTCCGGGCGGATCTCCGACGACCCGACGCCGGTCCCGATGCGGAACGCCCCCAGCCCGCCGATGTTGGACGAGGCGAGCCCGGTGAACTTCTGGCCGTAGAGCGGCTGGTTCCCCGTCTCGCCGTAGGCCACACGGAACTTCAGTTCATCGACCTTTCCCGGCATCAGCTGCGGCATGCGGTACGACGCCGAGGCCTTGGGGAAGAAGTAGAACTTGCCGATGTCGCCGTTGTTGGAGCTGCGATCGGCACGGCCGCCGAAGGTGAGGAAGAGACGATCGTTGTAGAGGAGCTCGGTCTGGCCGAACACACCGAAGTCGTCCGTGAGGAGCCGGTTCTCGACCAGGTCGCGCACCGTTCCCGCCGTCACGACCTCGAGCCCGCCTAACAAGTTCTGCCCGGACGCGCGCGACTCGCTGAAGGTGCGGCGTTCGTACTGCGTCCCCAGCTGCGTCGTCGCCGACCAGCGCGGGATCGGGCGCCAGACGTGCACGAGGTTGAGGTTCAGGTTCGACTGCACGTTGTTCGCGTAGCCGGTCGTCGCAGTGCCGGGGAGCCCGTCGAGCGGCTCGTACTGCAGCACGGGCGGCGAGTAGACGACGTTCTTCTGGTTGAGCACGTCCGCCCCGCCGAAGCCGACAAATCGCAACTCCTGCTTGCTGTTGGCGAACAGGTCGACCGTGAGGCGCGCCGTGGAGATGTTGCGCCACACCCCTTCCTCGTTCTTGATCAGGTCGATCGTCTGCAGCGGGTTGGAGTTGTAGAACGGATTGACCGGATACGAACCGTCCGGCTTCCGGCGGAGATCGAGGAACGACGGGATCTTGGTGAGCGTGTAGGCGATCGAGTTGCCGGCGTTGTCGTTGCCGAACAGGCCGCGGTCACCCAGCGTGCGCAGCACCTCGCTCCCGACCTGGAGCTCCACGCGTTCGCCCAGGCGCTGGTCCAGGTTGAGCCGGATCCCGGACTTCTGCGAATACGTGCGCTTCACGATCCCCTCTTCCTTTCGGAAGTTGCCGGACGCGAAGTAGCGCGTGTCCTGCGAGCCCCCGCTCACGGAGAGCGACGCTTCGCGGTTCTGCGGCTGCACCGCGTTGTACGCCAGCTCTTCGTAGTCGATGAAGCGGTTGGCGTCATAGTACTGCGCGGCCAGCGGCCCGAAGGCGGTGGTCGCGTCGGCGAGCGACTTGAACTTGCGCTGCCCGTTGCGATAGGCGAGCTCCGCGGTCCCCATCCCGGTGCGCAGGTTGAACTGCGGACGCCCGGCCGCGCCGCGCTTGGTCGTGATGATGATGACGCCCCCCGACGCCTTCGACCCGTAGATCGCGGCGGCCGCCGACCCCTTGAGGATGTCGATCGACTCGATGTCGTTCGGGTTGATGTCGGAGATGCGGTTGACCGGCGCTTCCTGCGTGGCATCGGAGATCGCCGAGCCGGCGGCGCGCGTCACGAGGTTGGTCCCCTGCCCGATCGACACGTCCGAGGTGATGACGCCGTCGATGACGTACAGCGGCTGCGCGCTCCCGAGGATCGACGAGATGCCGCGGATGCGGACGCGGTTGCCGCCGCCAGGTGCACCGGTGCTCGTGGAGATCTGGGCGCCAGCCACCTTGCCCTGCAGCGCCTGGTCCACGGCGGGCGCCGAGACCTTGGCCACCTGCTCGGCACTCACCGAGGCGACCGAGTTGGGGAGGTTGCGGCGCGAGATGCCGGTGGCCTGCCCCGTGATGACGACCTGGTCGAGCTTGAGCGCATCCTTGCGCATCACGATCCGCACCGTGGACTCGTTGGCCGCGACGGTCGTGGTCACCGGCGGATAGCCCAGCCGGCGCACGACCAGCGTGACGTCACCCGCGGGGACGCGGATGGAGAACGTCCCATCCTCGCGCGTGAGCCCGCCCGTCGTCGTCCCGCGCACCTGGATCTGCGCGGAAGCGATCGGTGCATTGCTTCCTTCCTCGATCACGGTCCCTGTGATCTGCCGCGTCCCGCCCTGTGCCGCCGCCGTGCCGGCCCATAGGGCGAGGGACGCGAACGCTGACAACAAGAGTCGTCGCATGTTTCCTCAGTTTGGGGGGAGTGTTAGGCAAGACATGGCACGAGTCCCAGGGTTGGCGGCCGATGCGGCCGCCACTCCCGTCTCCCGTCCCCCGTCTCCCGTCCGATCTAGTACTTCCACCACGGCGTCGTCGTCCCCGCCGGCATGTGCCGCATGCCGTGCTGCGCCATCTCCTTCAGCCGCTGCGACTGGGAGACCGGGCCGCTCCAGCAGTGGGGCTTGTTGTCGCCGTAGAGGAAGAACCCTTCGTAGTGCGGATTCTCCGTCGTCTTCATCCACGCCTCCAGCTCCCGCGTGGCGCGATCCAGGAAGTACGTGTCGGCATCGCCGGTGTAGATGTGGAGCTTGTCCACCAGCTTGGGACCGACCGTCGCCCAGTTGCGCTGCAAGTAGTACAGGAGGTCGTAGTGCTCACGCCAGTAGTCCGCCACGCTGCGGTCGATCGCCCCGGTCCGCTTGTCGAACAATGGCTTGAAGAAGCCGTCCTCGCCTAACGGGCCGTAGGTCGCCGACCACACGTCGAGCTGGTGCCCGGAGCGACCATGCGTTCCGTTCGCCAGTTCCATCCAGTTGCGCTGCTGCGAGGTTTGCCGCACCTCGCCGTTGATCTCCCGTGAGTTGATGGTGGGGGTGCGGTGCCACTCGGTGACCTGCTTGTAGAACGCGTTGGTGTCCTTGTAGGCGTTGATCCCCTCGACATCGCTGAACGTGACCGGGTCCGGGCAATACGCCCACGTCCCGCCGAAGAAGTCGGGGTTGAAGACCTGCAGCGCGAGCGCTTCCCACCCGCCGGTCGAGCCGCCGTGCAGCCAGCGCGCCCACGGCTCGCGGATGATGCGGTAGCGCTTCTCCACCTCGGGGATGAGCTCGCGCATCACCGCGTCGCCATACGGCCCGCTGTTGACCGAGTTCACGACATACGAATCGTCGAAGTACGGCGTGGGGTGCTGGAACGTCACGACGAGGACGCGCGGGAAGTCGTCCTTCATCCACTCCTTCCCCAGCTCGCCGTTCTCGTCCCAGCGCATCGGGTTGCCGGCCGAGAAGTGCCCCTGCTCGTAGAGCACCGGATACGCCATCGTCGCGCGGTGATAATCCTTGGGCAGGAGGACGGTCGCCCCGATGTAGATCGGTCGCCCCCAGAACTTCGACAGCGAGGGCGACTCGAAGCGGAAGCGCTCGACCCACGCCGTGTTGGCCGGCATCGCGATCGGCGGGACCTTCTGGTCCGTCGTCAGGCGCACCACGCTCGCCTTCGACGGATCGATCGCGACCTGCTGCGGCGTCGAGTAGAGGTTGCCCGGCGACCGGTTCCACTGCTGCCCTTCCCACTGGTCGTCGTGCATCCAGACGACCTTTCCGTCGGCGCGCTTGAACTCCGAGTAGACGTTCACCATCGCCTGCACCCAGTACGTCCCCGCCGGGATCTCCGCGAGGTCCCACACCGGGTGCCCAAGGTCGCGCCCGTCGACGACCGCCGGTTGCCCGGCCGCCAGCTGCACGATGTCGTGCCCGAACATCGGCGTCCCGATGCGCCCGATCTGCAGCCGCGGCTCCGGCTGGTTGGTGCGCGACAGGATGACGAAGACGCGCCCAGTCGTCGCCTCGCTGCGCACCGCCGAGGGGATCGTCACTTCAAAGCGCACCTTCGCTCGCCCCGATGGCCACCCGGCCGGCGTGGGTGTACCGCCCGCGCCAGCACCCTGCGCCCACAGCCCCGAGAAAGGCACCTGCATCGCCAGCGCGAAAACCGGCGCCAGCACCAGCGTCTTGATACCACCCTGCCCGCGACACCGCATGGAAGCTCGTTAGGTTGGGGGGAAGTCGTTCCTGGCCCTCTCGTCTTCTCGTCTTCTCGTCCTCTCGTCTTCTCCTACTGGGCCCCCGTCGGCACCACCCGCACGGTGATGCCGGACGCTCGCGCCGGCGTACGGAAGACGGTCATGGTCGCAGGCGTGAAATCCTTCGCCGTCGCCCGATAAATGTTGGGGACGTACGTCTGCGGGTTGCGATCGACGAGCGGGAACCACGTGCTCTGCACCTGCACCATCATGCGATGCCCCTTCCGGAACGTGTGCATCACGTCTTCCAGGGAGTACCGGATCGAGTCGGGCCGGTTGGCCACCAGCGGTTGCGGACGCTCAAAGGTGCGGCGCCAGCGCGCACGGAACACGTTGCCGTGGACCAGTTGCTCGTACGCGTCCATGCGCGGACCGCTGGCGTGCTGGGACGGCGAGTTCAACGGATAGACGTCGATGACCTTCACGATGAAGTCGGCGTCGGTCCCCGTGCTGGCCACGTGCAGCGTCACGTCCACCGGACCGGCAACCGTGAGGTCATCCTCCAGCGGCTCGGTCACGTACGTCAACACGTCCGGGCGGCGCGAGGCGAAGCGCTGGTCCTCGGTCGGGTACTCGCGCCAGTAGCCGAACGAGAGCGCCTGGGTGTACGGGACCGGCTTCATCGGATCCGAGGTGTACCGGTCGGCCCCGCCGGCCCCGCGCGACTTCTCGCGTGCGAGCGTTCCGTTCTCCCGCAGGTAGAACGCGACCGGCTGCGCCTCGCGCGGCGGCCACTGTGCGTACGTGCGCCACGCGTTCGCCCCGGTGTTGAAGACGGCGACCTTGGGAAGCGTCACGCTGCACTTATCCTTCAGCGCGCAGCTGAAGAACGGAAAGCCAATCGAGTCGCGGAAGAACTGCCCCGTCTTCGTCCCGAAGCCCAACGGTCCGAACGTGTCACCGTCCACGCGGTTCCATGCCCCGTGCGACCACGGCCCCATCACGAAGGTTGCGTTGGTCGCCGCACTCAGCGAATCGAGCGACCGCTTGAGGCGAATGGGCCCGAATCGGTCCTCGGCGTCGTACCACCCGCCCACCACCAGGACGCGCGGCTTGATGTCCTTCAGGTGCTTCCAGATCGCGCGCTGCTGCCAGTACTCGTCGTAGTTGGGGTGCGCGCTGATCGAGTCGAAGAACGCAACCTTCCCCTGATAGAAGCCGGCGCTGTACGTGGAGAGCGCCCCCTGCCGAATGTGGAACGCATAGCCATCCTGCGTCCCCGGATCGGGACGCGCCGGATACGTCGTCGTCGGTCCGTTCCGCGGCTGGTCGAACGAGGCGAGGAAGTTGATCGTCTGCGCCTGCGTGAAGACGCCGTTGTGATGCCGGTCGTCGCCCAACCACCAGTCGATCATCGGCGCGGACGGATACGCCGCCTTGTGTGCGGGGTGCGCGTCGATCATCCCCGACGCCACAAAGAAGCCCGGCGCCGAGTTCCCCCACGTTCCGACGCGCCCGTTGTTCCCCGCGACGTTCTTGACGATCCAATCGATGGTGTCGTAGGTGTCGGTCGACTCGTCGACATCCTTCGGACCGCGCTTCGCGTCCAGGTGCGGCGTCATGAACTGGTAGTAGCCCTCGGACATGTAGCGCCCGCGAACATCCTGGTTCACGAAGATGTAGCCGTCGTCCTGGAACGCCTTCCAGGGACCGAGGATCGCGGGAAACGCATCGGCCCCATACGGCGCGATTGAATACGGCGTGCGCATCAGCAGCACCGGATACGAACGCGTCGTATCGCGCGGCGCGTAGATGTTGGTGTAGAGCCGCGTCCCGTCGCGCATCGTGAGGTACAACTCGCGCTTGGTGTACTTCCCGCGTACCTCGGCCACCGCCGCCGCGTCGGGAGCCTGGCGCTGCGCGCGCGCGGGCGCTGGAAGCAGCGCGGGCGCCGCGAGCGGCGCAAGCAGCACGAGCGCTGTGGAGAAGAACGAACGCGCTCGGCGCGACTGGAGCGACGCGCTTCCGTACGGGGCGAGAACGGACACGTGCAACCTCACAACGGGGGAAGCGTAACTCTGCGTGCGGAGTCGATGGCGTCAAGGACTGTATACAAACAGGCTCCGTCCATGACCCTGCGCCCATACGAATCCACCGCGCGGCGCGTTGAGGCGGATCCGATGCCGGAAATCCCGCGACTTCTTCTTGCCAATCCGCGGATCCGTTCGCTTCGTAGAACCCACGACCCTAACGGAGCCCCCTCATGCCTACACGTCGCGATTTCCTCGGTCGCTCCACTGTCGGAGCCGCACTGATCGGAAGTTGGTCCCTCCCGCTCGACCTGCTCGCCGCACCATCATCGCCAGCGTCCACACCCGGCGCCGACGACGGGTCCGCCGACGAAGCGTGGGACACGCGTTGGCCGAGCCGGATTACCGGAAAACACAAGGCGCTGTTCGACGTCGCGGAGATCGAGAGCGGCTACGGCGTGTGGCGCGCCTCCGCCTGGGTCTCGCAGTACCAGCAGGTGCTCAAGATCGCGCCGGCCGACCTCTCGCCGGTGGTGGTGATCCGCCACAACGCGATCATCCTCGCGATGAAGCAGGGCTTCTGGGACCGCTACGGCATCGGCAAGTCGAAGGGGGTCACGCACCCGCTCACCGGCGAGCCGGTTTCGAAGAACCCAGTCCTTCTCGACGAGAAGGACGGAATCCCGGCCCCCTTCAACCAGGCGGGCCTGCACAAGCAACTCGGGCGCGGGGTGACCGTGCTCGCCTGCAACCTCGCGCTGCAGGACATGGTCGATCTCGTGAAGGCGGCCGACAAGTCGAGCGACGAGGCGGCACGCAAGGTCGCCCTCGACGCGCTCGTTCCCGGAGTGATCCTCCAGCCGTCCGGCGTCTTCGCGGTGATTCGCGCGCAGGAAGCGGGATGCGCGTACATCAAGGCCTCGTGAGGGCAGAAGACGAGAAGACGAGATGACGAGAAGACGAGAACGCCCCGGTCACGTGAGACGTGACCGGGGCGTCCTCACCTTCAGCGACTCGCGTGGCGCGCCCTACCGCGAGGGAGCGGGCGCGGTGGCGGGACGCGCGGGAGCGGTCGACTTCCCCGCGCCCAGGTCGTTCCAGTTGAGGATCGTGTTGAAGCCGAGGAAGTAGGTCCCCTGCGTCTGCCAGCGCCAGAACGGGCGGATGGCGAACATCACGACGTGGCCGTCGCCGACCGTCGCATCGACGACCTGCGCGCGCCCGGAGAGGAGCTGCCCGTTCTGCAGCGTCCCCGAGAGCAGCATGTCGTTGGGGTTGGTCGGGAACGACATGACCACCCGCGGACGTCCCTGGTCCACGTTGATCCCGAACTGCGCCGCCATCGCACGCAGCGTTGCCGCTTCGTCGGCCGCCGGGGCGGCCGCGCGCGCCGACGTCGAGTCCTGCTCGTAAGGCGACAGACGTAGCTTGGTCGCCATCGGCGTGATGTTCTGGCTCGGGCCACCGCCGCCGCCGAGGAACGCGGCGAACTCCGGCGGGACGCCGCCGCCGCCAGCGTTCAGTACCGGCGACTGCGAGAAGTAGACCGGCAGCTGCGAGCCGTCGTAGCCGTACGCGATCGGGCTCTTCTTGTCGGCGATGATGCCGCGCATGATCGAGCCGCGCGCGAAGAGCGCCGCCGGCTCCTCGACCGTGATCCCGCTCGTGATCCCGAACTCGGGGAAGATCGTCGAGGTCGACCCTTCCACCAGCAGCGTCCCGCCGGCGCGCACGAACTTCGCCAGCTCGGCCAGCCCGTCGATCCCCATCCCGCCGCGGATGTCGTCCGACTGGTCGTTCGCCCCAAGGTTCGGTGTCTCCGCTGTCTTCTTGTAGGGAAGCGGGAAGGCCGACGTCTTGGCGATCCCGTTCACCTGTTGCACGGCGCTCCCGCCCACGTTGGGATAGACGATGACGTCGTACTTCGCACGGAGGTTCCCCTCCTTGAGCTTCTGGTCGGCAAAGTAGGTGTAGGGGACGCCGTAGGTGTCGAGCGCGGCGCGCACCCACCCCTCGTCCTGCGTGCGCTGCCACGAGTGCACGTAGCCGATGCGCGGTACGTCGAGGTCGTGCGTCGCCACCGTGGGCGCCGTTGCCACCGCCACCCCCGACAGCCCCAACTCCTTCAGCGAGGCGTCGAGCTTCGCGCGGTCGCCGCCCGGGATGATGATCGAGCCGGCGCGGTACGACTTCCCGTTGAGCGTGAAGTCCTCCTCCGCTGCGAGCATCTTCACCGCCGCGTTCGCGAAGCGGAACTTCATCAGGTTGTTGTCGGTGGTGTGCTCCACCACGATCACCGCCCCCGTCCCGTCGACGCCGCCCGCCGGCTTCACGTCGGCGGTGACCGGCGTCATCGCCTGGGCGAGGATCGCCTTGTCCGTCACTTCCGACACCTTGAAGTTGCGCGTGAACTGGTACGTCCACCCGGTATCGTCGTACGGGCGCGGATTCCCCGGCGCGAAGTTCTGCGTCGAGAAGTACATCTCGGGGATGATGCGATACGGCTGGTCGGCGCGGATGATGTAGTCGCCCGGCTGCACGTCGACGTTCCCCGCCTTGAACGCCGCGTTGGCCGTGTGGAACTCGAGCCCCTGCACGCGCAGCGCGTTCACTGCATCGGCGGCCTCGCCCTTGCGCCGTTGCGACGCCGGGATGACCCACGCGTACACCGGGCCGTTCTTCCCCTTCTCCACCTGGCGCTTGTTCTTGAGCCAGTAGTTCTCCAGGTAGGTCTCCTTGTTCTTCGCCACGTGGTTGAGGGCGATGAGGAGCGCCGACTGCTGGATGTTCACGTTGTTGCGCGGCCCCCACTTGATGCTCGGCAGCGGCGGATTGGGGCGGAACCACTCGCGGCTCGTCGTCGTGGCGCCCAGGCGCACCGTCGAGGTGTCGGGGCCGTAGCTCTGCACTTCGTAGAAGCGCCCCGTCGCGTTATGGGCGTGGGCGGCGAAGAACATGTAGTTCGGGACCCAGCCGTCGTAGAAGCCGTAGGTGAACACGCCCGGCACGCCGCGCTTGGTCATTTCCATGACCTCGGTCTGCGCCAGCGTCCACCACTCGGAGATCGTGATCGGGTCGAGCGCCTCGTTGTAGGGGCCGGTCCCGGTCGACGTGTACAGGTACGACTGCGCCTCATGCAGGTCGTGCATGATCGGCGGGTGCCACTCGAGGAAGAACCGGTTGACGTGCTGCGACAGCTTGAGGAACTGCCCGATGTTGTCGCGGTTGTTGTCGTGCGCGACGTACTTCCCCCAGTACATCAGCGGGAGCCGCTCGCTCCCCTGCGGACGCTTCTTGTTGAAGTAGTACGTGTCGACCTGCTTCTCGCGCCCGTCGACCTCGATCACCGGGGTGATGAAGGTGATCACGTTGTTGCGGATCGCCTGCACGTACGGCGTCTCCTCGACGATCAGGCGATACGCCAGCTCCTGCAGCGTCTCCGGCCCGCCGGTCTCCGGCGAGTGCATCCCGCTCGTGAGCCAGTAGATCGGCTTGGCCTGCGCGATGACCTGCTTCGCCTGGTCGTCGCTCGTCTTGCGCGGATCGGTCAGCGCGGCGAGGTACCCCTTGTACTTGTCCAGGTCGCGAATCGTCGCCTCGTCGGCAATCGCGAGGACGAACATGTCGCGCCCCTCTTCCGACTTCCCGATCGTCCAGAACTTCGCCCGCGGCGACGCCTTGGCCAGCGCATCGAAGTAGCGCTGGATGTCCTTGGCGTACGTCAGCTCCCCGGGCTGTCCGACGATTCGCCCGTGGAACTTGAGCGGCGTCGGCACCGTGGCGGAGGCCGGGAGGTGGTCGACGAGTTCGGTCGTGACGCGCGGATCGCGCAGGTTCTCGCGAATGAGGCGCGTGTACTCTGCGTCGTTCTGTTGCGCCTGCTGCCCCGCCGCACGCGCGACGGGGAGCACCAGCGCAACAGCGGCGAGCGCTGCCGGGAAGACGGCGGCAACGCGACCGCGCCGTCGGGAACGGGATGGCATCATGGCGGGGATGGAAAATGACAAAGGGAGCGCACCGACTCCGCAGAGTCTGCGCGCTCCCCTCCATACGCACAACTGTCCCCTCCCCGCTGCACCCTCCCCCACCCCCCTTTGTGCCCCCTTTGCTCCCCCTCGTCCTCTCGTCCTCTCGTCCTCTCGTCCTCTCCTAAGGAGTCGGCGTCGGCCGCGGCTCCAGCTTCGCCGCCCACAGCCCCGAGTTGAAGTCGGTGAACAGGACGCGCCCCTTCCACGGCATCGCGTTCATCACGAATGACGCGTTTGCCGTCAGCCCCTTGGGGTCAAACGACTTGAAGACGGCGATCTCGCGGTTCTGGTTCGCCAGGTTGCCTAACAGCTCACCCGAGACGTCGACCACCCGCACCCCGCCGTCGTAGTACGCCTGGTACAGCACGTCGTTCTCGACGATGATGTCGTGCGCGCCGTAGTCCTCGAGGTGATAACGCCCGACCTTCTTCATGTTCATCGGATCGGTGGCGTCGACGATGTGCACGTACCCCCCCGACGTCTGCGCGATGCCGCCGGACTGCCCCAACGAGGCGAAGTAGTTCGTCCCCTCCCACACGCGCCCGGCGCGGTTCATCTCCTCGTCGCCGATGAAGAGGTAGGTCTTCCCCGTGCTCTTCTGGTGGTACGGGAAAATCTCGTGCCCCGAGTTGATCGGGAAGACGTTGATGAGCTTGGGCTTCTCGATCGTCCCTCCCCACTTGCCGTTGCCCACGTCGACGATGACGGTCCCCGCCCCGCCCTGCGCCGAGTAGGCAATCCCGTCCCGCACCCAGAGGTCGTGGATGCGCGCGCCGGGGTGCTTGTACTCGCTCACGTACTTGGGGCTGTAGATGTCGCGCACGTCGATGATCACGTACTTCTCGCCGCCGGAAATCGCGAAGAGATAGTCGTTCGTGGCGAAGGCGTTGTGCACGCCGCCGGTGAGCTCCTTGTCGAACGTCGACGCGATCTTCGGGTGCGCCGGGTTGGCGAGGTCGAGGATGACCACACCGTTGACGCGGTTCGACGCCCCCTCGCGCGTCAGCACGCCGTAGCGCCCGTCCGGCGATACGGTCACGTCGTTGATCGTGCGAGCGTCGATCTTCACCGAGTCGGTCTTGACGATGTTGTTCAGGTCGGTGATGTCGAAGACGAGGGCGTAGCCATCACCCCCCCACGTCCCCACCAGGCAATAGTCGCGTCCGTCCTTCCCGGTCCACGGCCACAGGTCCGACGTCGCGGTGGTGTTCACGACGCCGCGCCCGGTCACGGTGATGCGGCGCCGCACGTCGCGCGGCTTCACGTCGAGCACCGTCCGGCTCACCGCCGTCCCCGACTGCGCCATCAGGGTGAAGCGCCCCGGCGCATTCGCGGCAAACAACGGCGTGCCGTCAGGCGCGCGGTCGATGATCGCGGGGCCGCCAGGTGCAGCGGTCGTGTCATCGGGCGTGTAGAGATATGTCCAGTCGATCTTGGCGTCGCCCACCGCCTCGCCGTTGGCGCGTCGCGCCGTCGCCAGCAGGTGCACGACGTCCCCGGTGTTGACCGTCGTCTCCTTGATGCTCGCCTCAATACGGGCCACCGGGCTCGCCGCCACGGTATACGCCTTCCGCGCCACGACCCCTTCCGACTCGGCGGAGATGGTGACGGCGCCCGGCTTCACTCCGGTCACGTTCCCGAAGCGGTCCACCGTGGCCACCGCCGGATCCGACGAACGCCACGTCACCACGAGCCCGGTGCGCGGGCTCCCGTCGGCGTGCGCCCCCTTGGCCGTGTGCGCGAGCATCGTCCCGGTGTACAGGCGCCCGTTTTCGGCCGAGATGTCGATCTTGGTGAGCGCTGGCCACGACACGATGACCGGGATCTCCAGCGTGATCGCCTCGATCCCGCGCCCCAGGAAGGCCGACGCCACGACGGTGAACGACCCCGCCTTGAGCGCCGTGAGCTTGCCGTCGGCATACTGCACCGCCCCCCTCGGCCCGCCGACGCGAACCATCGCATCCGGCACTTCCTTGCCATCCTTGTCGAGTGCCGTGACCTTGAGCGCGACCGTCTCCCCGGCCTTCAGGGTCAGGCGCGCCGGCTCGGCCACGACCTTCACGACCCCCTGCGCGTACTGCGCGTGGGCCGAGGTCGTAAGCGCCGACGCCATGAGTACAGTCGTCGTGACGAAGCAGAGGCTTCGCGCTACGTTCATGCGGACGATTCTCCGTCGAGTGGTGTCCGGTTCGCGCCGGCAGGGCGACGTGTCGCCCGTGCTTGTGCACCTGGACGTCGATTCGCAGACTCACGGGACGGACTCTCCGCCCCATCACGGCCGAACACCCCGGCCGAACGAGCGATGATCATGGACGCCCGACACACCTCACGCAAGCCAAGGCACGGCGCGCGACCGATCGCGCTCGCGATGCTGCTCGCGCTCATGCCGACCGTGCTCGTCGCGCAGCGCGCGCCACGGCCGATGCGCCCCGCCAGCGCACCAAAGCCGACGACCGCGGCGCCGGCGGCGAGCGCGCCGGCCGCACCCGCGCCTCCCACGTCCACCTACTGGGTCTACGTCGGCGCCGAATCGGCCGACAAGATCCACCGCGTGCGCTTCGGTCCCTCCGGCACGATCGTGGAGAAGACGATTCCAATCGGCGAACTCGCGGCGGAGATGGAAGGGCCGCACGGACTCCAGATCTCCCCGGACGGCAAGTACCTCTTCATGACGACGGGGCACGGCACCCCCGACGGCAAGCTGTGGAAGTACGAGTTGGGGCCGGACACGGTCGTGGGGCCGAGCATCCTCCTGGGCAAGTTCCCCGCCTCGATCGACGTCACCCCCGACGGGCTCTACACCTTCTCCGCCAACTTCAACCTGCACGGCGAGATGGTGCCGAGCAGCATGAGCGTGGTCTACACCCCGACCATGACCGAGGTGGCGCAGGTGGAGACGTGCACGATGCCGCACGGGAGCCGCATCGACCCTAGCGGTGCGATGCAGTACTCGGGGTGCATGATGGATGACCAGCTCGTGGAGATCAACACGAGCACGTTCAAGGTGGCGCGACGCTTCTCCCTGGCGAAGGGCAAGGAGGGGGCAATCGCCGTCGAAGTGGCGATGGCGGGGCACGACATGCACGCGATGCACGCCGCGGGTGGAGCCAAGGGCGACAGTGCCGCTCCCGCGTCGCGTCAGATGGATGCCAGCCAGGGGCACGGCGTTTCGATGAGCGCCACCTGCTCGCCCACCTGGGCGCAGCCGTCGGCGACCGGCGGATCCGTCTTCGTGACCTGCAACAAGGCCGATGAGATCCTCGAGATCGATCGGAAGGCGTGGTCGCTCGCTCGGCGCATCAAGACCGGGCGCGGCCCGTACAACCTGGCCGTGACGCCGGACGGTCGGCTGTTGGTCGCCACGCTCAAGCAGGGTGCAGCGGTCGAGGTGTACGACCTGGCCGCCGGCAAGAGCATCGCCCAGATCAAGACCTCCACGACCGTCGCGCACGGCGTCACGATCAGCCCGGACTCGCGCTACGCCTTTGTGTCCAGCGAAGGGGTGGGGGCGCAACCCGGGAAGGTCGACGTCATCGACCTGCAGGCGCTGGCCAAGGTCGGGACGGCGGACGTGGCGCAGCAGGCGAGCGGAATCGCCTTCTGGAAGATGAGCCGGTAGCGCTCGCCTGATCGGCGAACCAGGGGCAAATGAAAACGCCCCGCGCGAAGGTTCTCGCGCGGGGCGTTCGATTCCTGGAGGGAGAACAGTGGGCCTGAGAGGAGTTGAACCTCTGACCTCACGCTTATCAGGCGTGCGCTCTAACCAACTGAGCTACAGGCCCTTACCAGAGCACGGCAAGCTAGTCACCCTGTCGGGGGGCGGTCAACGGTCATGACGCCTTCGTCTCGAAATCGTCTTGCTGGGGAACTCCCCCGCTGGCTAGAAATAGAAAGGGCGTCCATCATGGCGCGGGCGTGCCAAAACCGGTCCCCGATCGGGCGCTTCATGGCCGATCGAGTCGGCGGCACGACCTTCGCGGATAGGGCCCCCCGTAGTTTCGCGGGCGATGTCTGTCGCGTACGTCCAACGTCTCCTCGTCTCGGGCCTTCGTGCTTCCCTACGTCATCGCCACCCCAGTCTTCGTGATCGCCATTGCTCTGGTGTTCGGGGTCTGGCTCCCCCGGCGCAGGCGGCGCGCGATGCTGCACAGCCCGATTCCCATGGCCCCGTTCGGGCGCGGCGATGTGTCGTCGCTCCCGCCGCGTCCCTCGCGACGGGTCACGGCTCAGCCCGCCGGAGATTCGCAGGTCGCGACGCCTCAAGCGGTTGCAGCGGTACCGCAGCCTGTGGCGCCGGTGCCTCCTACCCCCTCCGCCCCGGCGATCCCAGTCGTCCCGGTGGAGCTGCGCGCCGTGGAACTCGAGGAAGCCGCCAACGACGACCGCGCCCGCGTCCTTCGGATGCACGTGGCTGGCGACCGCCGCGACGCCGGGCTGCGCGACGAACGGAGCGCGGTCACGCTGCGCCTCGAGCGCCCGCAAGACGGAACGCTGCAGTTCCTCCCCGGTCGCCTGGAGATCATCGAGGGGCGTGACGTCGGGCAGGAAGTGAAGTTCGTTCGGACCGCGGGTCCTGATGGCACGACGATCACCTTCGGCCGTGCCGAGGGGGCGCAGTACCGCCACGTGCAGTTGCACGAGCCCACCGTGTCGCGCATGCACGCCAAGCTCGCCCTCGATGGAAAGAGCTGGTCGCTCATCAACCTCTCCGCGACAAATCCCGTGATCGTGAACGGAATGCCGCTCGCGGGCGAAGGGTCGACCGTGGTCTTGCGCGAGGGAGACCGCATCGAGATGGGCGAGGTCGTCTTCCGCTTTCGGGCCAAGTAGGACCCTCGGCGCGACTTCGCTGAGCGCAGTCGCTCGACGCGGAAGCAATTGCCACGTCGACCGTGGCGCGCGCGCCACTCTCTGGCGCGCCTCCGTTCCGTCGTCCTAAGTTATCGCCAACAGGTCACACCACCCTGCGAAACGTCGTCTCGCGGGGCGTGTATCTGATTTGCGTTGACTGCGGCGACTGCCGCGTGCGACCTCGTCCGTTTCCGCCGGATCCTCGCGGGGCGAGCGACGACTGCTCCGTCCCCGGAGCCTCGAACCGGATGATGCGCGTCAGCTTCCTCAGTCTCACCGTAATCCTGTCATCGGTTGGCCTGGCCTGTGCCCTGATCGTCCTCGGGCTCTGGCTCGCCAGGCGCAAGCGCGATACAGAGTTGCGGGAGCACGCGAAGCCGCTCCTCATCATGCCCACCTTGCCGCCGACTGAGGAATCGCGCCTTCCGCCCATTCGCGACGTTGCGCCCATGCGGACGTCGCCGATCACGGCGCTCGCGGTCGCCCAGCGCCTCACGCCCGAGGAGTACGCCGTGATCAGCGAGTCGCCGGAGCATGCGCTGGTGACCATGACCACGGGCGAGACGGTGATGACGGGAGCGGTGGCCGAGATGATCCAGGGGACCGCGTTGCGCTTTCATCGCCCGGCCGATGCCTCGCGCGCTCTCCTTCCCGGTCACTTGCAGGTGATCGAGGGGCCGGACGCCGGGCTGGACGTTCGCTTCGTGCGCACCAGCGGAGAGCTCCCGATCATCAGCTTCGGGCGCAGCGAGGGCCCGCCGTTCCGTCACGTGCAACTCCTCGATCCGACCGTCAGTCGCACGCACGCCCGCATGGAATTCGAGGTCGACGGCTGGCTGCTGACGAACCTCTCGCGGACGAATCCTGTTCTGGTGAACGGCAGTGCCCTGACCGACGAGACGCCCGTGCGACTGCGTGACGGCGATCGCGTCGAGATGGGAGCCTTGGCCTTCCGGTATCACTGGCGATGACAGACCTAGCAGTTCAAAGCGGTGGCGGGGTCGGGGGCGGCGGGTGGCCGCACGAACTGGACGGGGAGTACGACTGCCTCGGCGAATTGGGCCGTGGCGGGATGGCTGTTGTCTATCGCGCCCGTGAGCGTGCCCTGGGGCGCGAGGTCGCGGTGAAGGTCGTGCGTCCGCGCTTCCATACGGACAGCGAGTCCGTCGCGCGACTGGCGCGCGAAGCGCGCACCGTCGCCCAGCTCGAGCATCCCAACATCGTCTCGCTCCACGCGGTCAAGCCGCTCACCAGCGGCCTCGCGCTCGTGATGCAGTTGGTCCCCGGGCGCACGCTGAAGGATGCCCTGGCCCGTGGCCCGCTCTCGCCGAACGAGTCGGAACTCGTCCTGCGCGACATCGCGCGCGCGCTGGCGTACGCGCATCGCTGCGGGGTGGTGCACCGCGACGTGAAGCCGGAGAACATCTTCCTCGACGAGATCACCGGCCGCGCCCTGCTGTCCGACTTCGGCGTGGCCCGATCCATCGAGGAGAACACCGAACTCACGGCGACGGGGACGGCGATCGGGACACCGACGTACATGTCGCCCGAGCAGATCGACGGCGGACACCTCGACGGGCGCAGCGACCTCTATTCGTTAGGCATGGTGGGGTGGGAGATGCTCTCCGGCCAGCGCCCCTGGGCCGGTGAGTCGCTCTACTCCGTCATCTATCGCCAGAAGCACGATCCGCTCCCGCCGCTCGACTTCCTGCGCAACGACGTCCCGGCCAGGCTGCAGTACCTGATCGAGGGGTTGATGCACAAGAACCCCGACCGCCGGTGGGCCAGCGCCGCGCGCTTCCTCACCCTCCTGAGCGGCGACGACAACGTCCCCGGGCTCAAGGAATGGGTGGCCGCGGCCAAGAAACGGCGACGTTCCGGCGCCTACCGCCCAGTCACGCCATCGCGGAACGCGTCGATGTCGCCCTCGGCGAACCAGGCGATGTCGACGGTCCGGTTCCGCCGTGACGATGAAGGAGCCACCGCCGAGGCGGGGGTCCCTTCGCCCGACGAATTGCAGGCAATCCCGATCGGCGACGCCGACGCGACCCAGCGCCTCGCGCGAAGCCCCGCGTGGGGAGCGCCGGTCGTGCATCCGCCGGACGAACTCGCCCCGGAGCCACGATCGCGCACGCTCTGGTACGTCGGAGGAGCGGTTGCCGCAGTTGCGCTGGTGGCGGTCGCCTTCGTGGCCCGCCAGCGGTACCAGCAGCCGTCACGCGCCCTTGCCGACTCGGCACGCTTCGCCGATGCCGCGCAGGTCGTCGTGCCCGTGGTTCCGCCGACCGACTCGTCGAGCTTGCTCGCCCCGACCCCGCCGGAATCGGTCGCCCTCGCGTCGGGAACCGTCACCCCCGCCGAATCGCTGCAGCTGCGTCCGGGCGGCAACGTGGACTCGTTGCGCGCCCTCGCCGCCGCCGAACTCTCGGGCAAGTCGACGCCGTCGGCCATCCCGAACCCGCGACTTCCCGCTGGGACGCCGGGAGGGACGGCTCCTGCTGGAGCCTCGGCGCTCCCGCCCGGGAGCCGGCCGAACTCCACGGCGACCGCCGCTTCTGCCGGGAGCGTGGCGACGTCTGCGCGCGACTCGGCCCCTCGCGCGCCGGTGGCTGCGGTCGCGTTCCCGTCCGATCGCGGCGTCATTGCGGCTGGCGGTCGCCACTCGTGCATGCTCGACGACGCCGGAAAGGCGCGCTGCTGGGGAAACAACGAGCGCGGCCAGCTGGGCGACGGGAGCTTCGATGCGCATGCCGAACCGGCGGTGATCGTGGGCGACTTCACCCTCACATCCATCTCGGCGGGAGTGTGGCACTCCTGCGGCGTCGCGCGCGAAGGCGAGGTGTACTGCTGGGGGAGCAATGACGCCGGTCAGTTGGGCGACGGAACGACCTCGCCGCGCTCGGCCCCGGTGCGGGTGAGCGGGAGCGCGCTCTTCCGTCAGGTGCGCGCCGGTGCGTCGCACTCGTGCGGACTCACGCGCAGCGGCGGAATCGCCTGCTGGGGGAGCAACGCGCAGGGACAGCTCGGCGACGGGTCGCGCGCCACGCGCACGACGCCGGTCGGCGTGCCACTCGGGATGCAGGCCGGCGCGCTCGCCGTCGGGCGCGCGCATACGTGCGCGCTCACGCTCGACGGCACCGCCTGGTGCTGGGGGCAGAACGACGCCGGGCAGCTCGGTGATGGAACGACGGCGGCTCGCGCGACGCCCGTGCAGGTCGCGACCGACCAGCGGTTCGTCTCCATCGCCGCGGGGAACCAGCACACGTGCGCCGTCTCCACCGCAGGGACCGTATGGTGCTGGGGTCGCAACAACTTCGGCCAGCTCGGCAACGGCAGCACCACCGACGCGACCACTCCGCAGAGCGTGGACGCCGCCCTCTCGTTTGCGACCGTCACCGCCGGTCAGCTGCACAGCTGCGCCCGGTCCCGCGACGGGCGCGCCTTCTGCTGGGGGCGCAACACCTACGGACAGCTCGGCGACGGCAGCGCGGCCGACCGGTCGCGCCCGGTCCCGGTGCGAGGTGGAGCGGCCTACGCCTCCGTGAACGCCAGCGGCGCCCACACCTGCGCCGTCACGGCGGGCGGCGAGGGCTTCTGCTGGGGCTACAACATCGACGGGCAACTGGGCGGGGGCGACCGCGAGAACGCGAGTGCCCCGGCGCGCGTACTGCCGCCAAGTCGTTAGGTTGTGCACGGCATGCCGTCGATTCGCACTTCCGGTGAGTCCCGCACGACGTTGATCGCCCGGCGCCGACGCCGTGCGATGATGGCCATCGCGTACGCGCTGGTCCTGGGATCGTGCGAGTCGCCGTTTGCACCCGACGACCAGACCGTCGATCGCATCGAGCCCAATCCGCTCGCGCTCACCATGACGGTGGGCGATGCCCGCAACGTGACCGTCCGCGTCCTCGGGGCCTCCGACAAGGCGCTGGACGGGCGCGAGGTCTTCTGGGCCTCGCAGAACCCGGCGATCGCCACCGTCACGCAGGGCGGGCTCGTGACCGCCGTGGCGCAGGGCAACACACAGATCGCGGCGAGCGCCGGCGGCAAGTCCGCGCTGGTGCCCGTGACCGTCAACGCACGCCCGGTCGCCGTCGTACGGGTGACGCCGACCAGCGCGACCATCCTCGCCGGGACCACCACGGCGCTTTCCGCCGAGCCGCTCGACGCCGGCGGACAAGTCGTGCAGGGACGCGTCGCCATCTGGAGCACCAGCAGCGCCGCCATCGCGACGGTCACCTCGACGGGGATCGTCACGGGGGTGTCTGCCGGCGTGGCAAACATCACCGCCACCGTGGATGGTATTCCCGGAGCGTCGGTCGTCACGGTGCAGCCCGTCCCCGTCTCATCGATCCTCCTCACGCCTGGAACCGGATCGATCATCGTCGGCCAGTCGCTGCAGCTCTCGGCCACCCCGCGCGATTCGGCGAACAACGCGCTCGCCGGGCGCGCGATCGCATGGAGTTCCAACGCCCCGACCGTCGCCTCGGTCTCGTCGACCGGGTTGGTCACCGCGCTCGCGACGGGGACGGCCACCATCACGGCAACTTCCGAAGGAAAGACGGCGACCTCGCGCATCACCGTCTCGCTCGTCCCGGTCGACACGGTGAGCGTGACGCCCAGGACGACGTCGCTGGCCGCTGGCCAGACGCAGCAGCTCACCGCGCGCATCGTCGACAACGCGGGGAACGTCCTCGTCGGGCGCCCGGTCAGCTGGAACACCGACCAACCGACGATCGCCACGGTGAGCGCGAGCGGTCTCGTCACCGCCCTCACCGGCGGGCGCGCCACGATCACGGCGACCGTCGAGGGAAAGTCGGGGACGGCGACCATCAACGTCACCCCCGTCCCCGTCGCCTTCATCGATGTCGCCCCGACCTCAGGGACGCTGACGGTCGGCGGGACGCTGCAGCTCACGGCCACCACGAAGGACGCCAACCGCAATGTCCTGCCGGGACGCGGGATCACCTGGATTTCCGGCGCCCCGTCGGTCGCCACCGTCACGCAAGCGGGGCTCGTCACCGCGGTCGGGACCGGGTCGGCACTCATCTTTGCCGCGTCCGAAGGCGTGTCGACGAGCATCACGATCACCGTGAGCAGCGTCGGCGTCGCGGTCGTTCGCATGAACCCGACCAGCGGCACGGTCACGCAGGGCAAGACGCTGCAACTGACGGCGACTCCGCTCGATGGCCAGGGGAACCCGATTACCGGGCGCACCATCGCGTGGAACTCGTCGGCGCCGGCCGTGGCGTCCGTCTCGTCGACCGGTCTCGTCACCGGAATCGCGGCCGGGAGCGCGAACATCACGGCGACCATCGACGGCGTGGTCGGCACCACGCCGGTGACCGTCACGCCGACCCCCGTGGCATCGGCCACGATCATCCCGTCGGCGCCGACGCTCACGGTCGGAACGACACTGGGGCTGACGCTGCTCCTGGCCGACTCGAGCGGTGCCCCGCTCTCCCCTGTCGGGCGCAACGTCGGATGGGCCGTGTCGAACCAGGCGGTGGCGACGGTGAACGGCAACGGCGTCGTGACCGCGGTCTCGCCGGGGACCGTGACCGTGCAGGCGACGGTCGAATCGGTCATCGCGCAGGCGACCGTGACGGTGACCAACGTCCCGGTGGCGAGCGTAAACGTCACCCCGAACACCGCGGCGTTGCAGCTGGGGCAGAAGCAGGCGCTCACCGCGATCGCACGCGACGCGTCGAACAACATCCTGACGGGGCGCCCGGTCACGTGGACGTCGAGCGACCCCACGGTGGCGACGGTCGCGAACATCGCGACCGACACGAATACGGTCACCACCGTCGGGACCGGAACCGCCACGATCCGCGCCACTGTCGGTTCGATCACCGGGGTGTCGTCGATCTCCGTCACCTCGGTCCCGATCGCGACGATCACCGTCACCCCCTCGCCGGTCAACGTCGAGGAACTCAAGACAACGCAGCTGACGGCGACGGCGCGCGACGCCGCCAACAACGTCCTCGTCGGGCGCACGCTCGTCTGGTCGTCGAGCAACAACGCCGTCGCCTCCGTGAGCCAGACGGGGCTCGTGACGGCGAACATCCCGGGGACGGTGACCATCACCGCGTCGGCGCCGGGTCAGGGCACGGGCGGCTCCAATCCGCCGCCGGGGACGTCCGCGGTAACGGTGACCTTCGCGCCGGTCGCGCAGGCGACCATCACGCCGAACAACCCCACGGTCACCGTCGGGCAGACCACGCAGCCAGTCGTCACGCTGACGTCGTCCGGCGGTCAGACGCTGTCGACGTCCGGTCGCACCGTCACGTGGTCGATCGTCACGACCCCTGCGGGAGCCGCGACGATCAACGCCACGACCGGCGTGGTGACGGGCGTCGCCGCGGGGACCGGGACCATCACCGTCACGGCCTCTTCGCCGGGCCAGGCGGTACCGGTGACGGGGACGGCGACCCTCTCCATTTCGACGGTGCAGATCGCCCGCGTCGCGTTCACGCCGTTCACGGGGACGTTGCACATCGGAAATCCCTACGCGCGCGTCGTGACGGCCACCGCCTACGACGCCGCCAACAATCCGTTGCCCGGGCGCCTCATCGCCTGGTCGACGGAAAACAGCGGGATCTCCGTCTCGGCCAACAGCTCGACCACCGGGCAGGTCACGATCACCGGCAACAATACGCCGGCGACCGTGAAGGTGTATGCGCAAGCGCAGGGGGCGAGCGGAACAGTCACGGACTCCATCGCCGTCCCCACCGACTTCGTCGCGATCGGCCCCGCCTCCACCGTCGCGCTGGGGGCGGCAGTCGCGGACTCGGTGATCCCGGGAGCCCCGAACGCCCGCACGTTCACGGCCACCCCGCGCGACTCGGCGGGCAACGTCGTGAGCGGTGCGGCGTTAGGCGGTCGCACGCCGACCTGGTCGCTCACGGGCGGCAGCGCGGTCTTCGCCTCGCTGACTCCGTCAGGCGCAACAGCGACCGTCACGCCCAACGCCCCGGGGCTGGTCACCGTCCAGGCCGACTGGTCAACCGCGCAGCCCACCGCGACGCTCAAGATCCTGACACCGGTCAACAACGTCCTCCTCACCGTGGCGCCGGCCGATTCCTTCTTCATCGGCGGGAACGCCGCGGTCGTGGCGACGGCGCGTGACGCAGCAAACGCCCCCATCTCGGGGCGCCTCCTCACGCTCGTCTCGGCGACGCCGGCGGTGGTGACCATCGGAACGGGAAGCGGCACTGGCTCCATCTCGACGACGGCCACCGGCGTGAGTGCGCCGAACGGACGCGCCGTCGTCACGCTGACGGCCAACGTTCCGTTCGACAACATCTCGAACAGCACCTCCGTGAAGGTGCTGGCGCCCGTCAGCACCATCACGGTCGGGCCAACCGGGATCGACTCGATCTACGTCAACGGCAATCTCCAGGCGACCGCCACGCTGCGCGACGCGAGCGGTAACGTCCTCACGGGACGGCCGGTCACCTGGAACACGGGTAATGCGGCCATCGCAACGGCCGCGCAGAGCGGGATCATCACAGGCGTGGCCGCCGGCACGACGAGCATCCTGGCCGACGCCGAAGGAAAGCAGGGCTCGAAGAACCTCCTCGTGCAGGAGCCCGTCAACAGCGTCGGGATCACCACCGCCGACTCGTCGGTCTTCGTCGGTCAGGCACAGCAGATCACGGTCGTCCTGCGCGATCGCTTCAATGCGGCCATCACGGGACGCCCAGTCACGTACGCCGCGGCCCCAGCGGGTATCGTCACGGTCAGCGCGAGCGGACTGGTGACCGCCGTCGGCGCCGGGACCGCGAACATCACGGCCACCTCGGAAGGGAAGACGTCGACCGCGATTCCCTTCGTCGTGAGCCTGGTGCCGGTGGCATCGGTCACGGTGTCGGCGACGCAAACACCTAACGTCTACCCGTCGCACACCTTCCCCGCCGCGGTGCAGGCGTTTGACGCCGGGAACGCGCCGCTCGGGCTTGGCGGGCGGACGATCGTCTGGTCGTCCTCCAACCCAGCCGCGGCGACCGTGTCGCCGACCAACTCCGGAACGCCGACGATCACCGCCGTGGCCGTCGGAACCACGACCATCACGGCGACCGTGGATGGCATCGCCGCCACGACGCCCATCACCGTGCAGGTGAAGCCCATTCCGGTTGCCAGCGTGACGATGGCGCCGAGCACGGCCAACCTGCAGCAGGGCTCGAGCGCGTTCCTCTTCACGCCAACGGCGCGCGATTCGAACGGCACCGCCATCACCGGCCACACCTACACATACACGT
Source organism: Gemmatimonadaceae bacterium (assembly GCA_046327755.1). GTDB lineage: Bacteria > Gemmatimonadota > Gemmatimonadetes > Gemmatimonadales > Gemmatimonadaceae > SCN-70-22. The sequence goes on along the minus strand of JAXLXW010000013.1, from coordinate 12,555 downwards.
GGTCTGCCTCGAACGCGAAGGCGACGGTCAACGGATCCGGATCGGTGACCGCCGTCGACTCGGGTTTGGTCAACATCATCGCTACCGCGACGAACCAGGGGACGCCGACGACGCCGAGTCCGTCGGGCTCTTCCGCGCTGACCGTGACGCTCATCCCGATCCCGCTTGGCGGCGTGATCATTTCGCCGTCGAGCGAGACCGTCGCGATGGGCGCGTCGAAGTCGCTGCTCCTCGAGGTGCGATCCGCGGCGGGCGGCGGCGGGATCGCACTCTCCGGGCGTCGATGCACCATCGCCTCGGATGACATCAACAAGCTCACCGCTGTGCCAGCCACTCCGATTCCGGGTGCTCCGCAGGACGCCCTTACGAACGCTCAGGGACAAATCACGATCACCATCACCGGCGTCGCTCCATCCGGGAGCGTGGATCCCGTCGTGACCGCTTCCTGCGAGGGCGTCGGATCGAACAAGGTCACCGTGGTGGTGCAGTGAGGATCATCCACCGATTCCCCGTCGATGGTCCGACGGTCATGACGCGCTCGCTGACGGTCATCGGGCTCACCGTGATCATGTCGTCGGGCCTCTTGCGGCCCGCCGGCACGCTCGGCGCCCAGCAACCGGCGCGACTCGCCGTCAAGACGGCGCTCGCCGCGGCTGGCGTGAGCGGCTGCGCGGCCTATCCCCCCCCGGCGCCGGCGCGCGCCACCGCGCCTAACGCCGAGGCAGAATCCCGCCGCCTCATCGACGACGCGCAGGATGCCGCGCTGCAGGGCGACCACAACGCGGCCAGGGAGGCTTTCGCCAAGGCGTCGGTGCTCGTGCCGGGCAATGCGCGCGTGGCGTACTACCTGGGACGCGAACTCGAGGCACTGAGCGAAAGCTCGACCGCGGTGCGCGAGTACTGCCGCTACCTGGCGCTCTCGCCTTCGGCGCCCGACGGCGACGAGGTGCGCGGGCGCATCGTGCGCCTCACCCCCGCGACCGAACTCGCGCGCGTCGATGAAGCGCGCGCCAACTTCCGCTCAGGCGTCGCGCTCCTGCAGCGGCGTCAGTACCTGGCCGCCGACTCGGCCTTCGGCGCCGTTGCGCGCCAGGTCCCGGCGGCGCCGGAACCGTATTTCAATCGTGCCCTCTCCCGCGCGGCGCGTGGCGATCGCACCGCCGCCATCCAGGATTTCGAGAAGTACCTCGAGCTCTCGCCGCAGGCGTCGGACCTGGGGGTGGTGCGCGGTTCAATGGCGCGGCTCCCTGAGCGCGTGTACGGACCGGGGCAGGCCTTCGGCGCGGGGTTGGCGTTTCCCGGCATGGGGCAGATGTCGACTGGGCGCCCCGTGATGGGGGTGCTCGTCATGGGTGCGGTCGCGGGTGCGATCGTCGCCGCCCTCACGTCGAAGGATGAAGTGGAGACAGGTCGGTTCACGGATCCCTTTGGCAATCAGTACACCGACTCCGTCACGCGCACCAAGCACCCGATGGCGATTCCGGGGTTGGCCGCGGCGGGGATCGTCTGGCTCGGCGGCGCGTGGGAGGCGGTGGCGTACGCGCGCAGCTCCCGGCTTCGGGCGGAACGCATCATTGCGCTGAACGACTCGCGCGGCGTTTCGCTCGCGGTGACGCCGCTGCCGCGGCACCGAGTGGGGTTGAGCTTCTCGATCCCGCTGGGTGGGACGTCTCGGGCGATGAACGCCGGGCGAAGCGAGCGCAGTGACCCTGTCCTGCGTGGGCCCATGCCGGGCGGAGGGAGCGCGAGCCTGGCGACGTACTAGGTCGCCCCAGGCTCGGCCCCAAGGCTGGCCTCTCAGCCGAGGCTGCAGGCGACGTTCAGACTACAGGCCGCATGCACAAACGCCCCGCGATCCGTGAGGATGCGGGGCGTTTGGATATTGAGAATCGAGCGAAAGGTGTGCGGGTTGCGACTACGAGAGCGGCATTCGATCGGGAGGGCAGGCCCTCGGCGATCTACTCGCGCGGCTCCGTTAAGGAGGTGATCCAGCCGCAGGTTCCCCTACGGCTACCTTGTTACGACTTCGCCCCAGTCACGACGCTTGCCTTCGGCCGCTTGGTCCCGTGAGGGTTCCGGCACGGACTTCGGGCACTCGCCGCTTCCATGGCGTGACGGGCGGTGTGTACAAGGCCCGGGAACGTATTCACCGCGGCGTAGCTGATCCGCGATTACTAGCGATTCCAGCTTCATGCCGTCGAGTTGCAGACGACAATCCGAACTGAGGACGGGTTTGGGGGATTGGCTCCACCTTGCGGCTTCGCAACCCGTTGTCCCGTCCATTGTAGCACGTGTGTAGCCCTAGACGTAAGGACCATGATGACTTGACGTCGTCCCCACCTTCCTCCGGTTTGGCACCGGCAGTCTCACTAGAGTGCCCGGCTTTACCCGCTGGTAACTAGTGACAAGGGTTGCGCTCGTTGCGGGACTTAACCCAACATCTCACGACACGAGCTGACGACAGCCATGCAGCACCTGTGACCGGACTCCGAAGAGGGGCCAGGGTTTCCCCCGGCTTTCCCGGCCATGTCAAGCCTAGGTAAGGTTCTTCGCGTTGCGTCGAATTAAACCACATGCTCCACCGCTTGTGCGGGCCCCCGTCAATTCCTTTGAGTTTCAGCCTTGCGGCCGTACTCCCCAGGCGGGGCACTTAATGCGTTAGCGCCGGCCCTCACGGGGTCGCTCCCCCAAGGACCTAGTGCCCATCGTTTACGGCGTGGACTACCAGGGTATCTAATCCTGTTTGCTCCCCACGCTGTCGCGCCTCAGCGTCAGCTACGGCCCAGCACACCGCCTTCGCCACCGGTGTTCTTCCGGATCTCTACGCATTCCACCGCTACACCCGGAATTCCATGTGCCTCTACCGTGCTCCAGCTCGACAGTTCGCATGGCCGACCCGGGGTTGAGCCCCGGGCTTTCACCACACGCTTACCGAGCCGCCTACGCGCCCTTTACGCCCAGTGATTCCGGACAACGCTCGCACCCTCTGTATTACCGCGGCTGCTGGCACAGAGTTAGCCGGTGCTTCCTCACCCGGTACCGTCACTCCCCTCGAAAGGGGCATTCGTCCCGGGCAACAGGAGTTTACACCCCGAAGGGCGTCATCCTCCACGCGGCGTCGCTGCGTCAGCCTTTCGGCCATTGCGCAAGATTCCCCACTGCTGCCTCCCGTAGGAGTCTGGGCCGTCTCTCAGTCCCAATGTGGCTGGCCATCCTCTCAGACCAGCTACCCGTCATCGCCTTGGTGCGCCGTGACCGCACCAACTAGCTGATAGGCCGCGAGCCCCTCCAATCGCCCCGTAGGTTTCCTTCCCCAGGGATGCCCCCAAGGAAGCGTATGCGGTATTACCCGGCCGTTGGGCCGGCTATCCCCCGCAACTGGGCAGGTCGCTCACGTGTTACGCACCCGTTCGCCGGTTGACCCTTGCGGGCCCCCCGTGACTTGCATGTGTTAAGCACGCCGCCAGCGTTCGTCCTGAGCCAGGATCAAACTCTCCAAGAGAATTCAATTCATAAGCTCGCTCGAACGCAGTCCTCGGATCAGTCGATCGCTCGGCGATCCAATGACTGCATCCGGAATCAATTCGTGTTTGTGACTCTCCCCGCAGCGCACGAACGCCGCGGATCTTCAAGAGCCTCGCACACCATTTCGCTCGATTTTCAAACAGCACGTCCCCCCAAGGGTCTGAGGGGACGCGTAAGATAAGACAGAGAACTAGGCCGTCAAGTGGGAAACCCTGCCGCGATCGCGTCTAGCTCGAAGCCCTACTCCTCGTACTGACCGGGCCCCGGTCGACGATCCTCATCCTCCTCATCATCGTACTCGTCGTCCAGGTCGATCAGGTCGTCGTCGAAGTCCTCGTCGTCCTCCTCATCATCGTCCGCCTCATCGTCGTCGTCCTCATCGTCCTCCTCATCCTCCTCGTCCTCGAAGTCCTCGTCGAGCTCCTCGTCATCCTCCAACGACACCTTCTCCGGATCATCGAATTGGTCGTCGAACTCGTCGTCCTCTTCGAGCTCCTCCTCTTCCGTGTCGTCAAAGTCGTCATCGTCCTCCCGCCGAGGGGACATCGCAAACGCGGCGTGAACCAGCGACGACTCGAACTCGGGCAACATTGCTTTAGTCTCCTGGATGGTGATTACGATGAGGCGCGTTCCCGTTCACGCTTCACCTCGCGCGACAGCTTCTTCCGGTCGATCGCGTTCAACATGCGCTTCCGCAAGCGCACCGCTGTCGGCGTTACCTCGATCAGCTCGTCATCCTCTATGTACTCCAGCGCGCCTTCCAACGTCAACTCCCGCGGAGGCTCCAGCTGGATCGCGTCATCCGCCGACTTCGACCGCATGTTCGTGAGCTTCTTCTCCTTCGTCGGGTTCACGTCCATGTCCCCCGGACGAGAGTTCTCCCCGATGATCATTCCGTCATACACCTGATCGCCCGGGCTCACGAACAGTGTCGACCGCTCCTGCAGGTTCCCCAGCGCGAACGCAACCACGGTCCCCTGCTCCATCGACACCAGCGTCCCCCGCGTACGTCCGGACAACGACCCCGCCCACGCCCCGTACTCCAGGAAGCGATGGTGGATGATCCCCGTCCCACGCGTGTCCGTCAGGAACTCGCTCCGGTACCCGAACAACCCGCGCGCCGGGATCCGATACCGCACCCGCACCATCCCCTGCCCCGGATTGCGCATGTCGATCAACTCGGCACGACGCGGCCCCAGCTTCTCGATCACGACCCCGAGGAACTCCTCCGGGACGTCGATCATCAGCTCCTCGTACGGCTCGAGCTTCTCGCCGTTAGGCCCCTCGCGGAAGATCACGCGCGGACGCGACACCTGGAACTCGTAACTCTCCCGCCGCATCGTTTCCATCAGGATCGACAGGTGGAGCTCGCCGCGCCCCGACACGGTCCACGTGTCCGTGGAATCGGTCTCGTCCACCTTGAGCGCCACGTTCCGCTCGAGCTCCTTCATCAGGCGCTCACGCAGCTGGCGTGACGTCACGTACTTCCCGTCCTTGCCGGCGAACGGCGAGTTGTTCACCATGAAGTCGACGGAGATGGTGGGCTCCTCGACGGAGATCCCCTCCATGCGCTCCTGGTGCTCGACGTCGGAGAGCGTGCTCCCGATCTCGACCCCTTCGAGCCCCGCCAGCGCGACGATGTCCCCCGCGCCCGCGTTCTCCACCTCGATGCGCTCGAGCCCCTGGTGCGTGTACAGCTTCGTGACGCGCGCGGTGACGACCGGGACATTGGGATCGTTGGCGAGCAGCGCCACGGTCTGCCCCAGCTTGACCTGTCCGCGCTCGATGCGCCCGACCGCGAGTCGCCCCAGGTACGGCGAGTAGTCGAGCGTCGAGACGAGCATCTGGAACGTCCCGCGCTCGTCGCTCGGCGGCGCCGGCACGTGCTCCACGATCGCGTCGAAGAGCGGCGCGAGATCCACGGGCGTCTGGCTCATGTCGGCCGTGGCCACCCCTTCGCGCGCCGAGGCGTAGATGAACGGCGCGTCGAGGATGGAATCGTCGGCCTCGAGCTCGATGAAGAGATCCAGCACCTCATCGTGGACGCGCATCGGCTCGGCGCCGGGGCGGTCGATCTTGTTGATCACGACGATGGGGAGCCGCTTGAGATCGAGCGCCTTGCGAAGGACGAACCGGGTCTGGGGCATGGGGCCGTCGAAGGCATCGACGACAAGGAGCACCCCATCGACCATGCGGAGAATACGCTCGACTTCGCCGCCGAAATCGGCGTGCCCGGGTGTATCGACGATGTTGATCTTCGTGCCCTTCCAGGTGACCGCGGTGTTCTTGGCGAGGATGGTGATCCCTCGCTCACGCTCGAGCGGGTTCGAGTCCATCACACGCTCGGCGACGACCTGATTTTCCCGGAATGCACCAGCTTGCCGAAGCATCTTGTCGACCAGGGTCGTCTTCCCGTGGTCGACGTGCGCGATGATGGCGATGTTGCGGATATCCATAGCCTTGAAGTATCTCCGGAGGAGGATGGGCATTCAAGGCTCTTGCCTATACTGACCGGCCGTGGCACCGTGTACGGCATCCAGTCACTTGCCGGAGGTGTGCCATGCACCAGCAGCAGGAGCCCGTGAAACAGGACTATCCCATCGGGCGTGGCTACGGCCACGACTACATGCGGGGCGGAGAGGTCCTCGGCGGCTACGGCTACAGCGAGCGAGAGGACTACGAGCGCCCCCGCGGCGAACGAAAGGGGCAGGACGCCAGTTCCGCGGGCTCCGGCGCCGATTCCAGGGCCTGATCGATCTCCACCCACCCACGAGACCACGAGACGCCGGGTCGCGCCGGACTTGCGCGACGGGACAGTACCACCACCCACGAAATACGGCGCGAGGGATCCCCTCGCGCCGTCTGCTTTTTCACCCAGCGTCCCGGCGTGCGGCTGTCGCGCGTTAGACGGCGCTGGACTATCGCCGCAGGCCGAAGGCAGTGCGCGCGGCCGGCGTCTTGTTCTGCACCGGCGACGCGGGCTCGGGGCGCGCGGCCGGCGCGTGCGGCGCGCTCCCCGGCTCGGGCTCGATGAACGACATGTCGAAGCCACGCCCCTTGAGCGTGGTGGCGAGGTTCCCCTTGTCGATCGCGCGCAGGTACGCCTCCTTCGGCTCGACCATCCCCTTCTCGACCAGCTCCACGAGCGCGTCGTTGATCGTGAGCATGCCGAGCCGGCGCGACGTCTGGATCACGCTCGGGATCTGGAAGGTCTTCGACTCGCGAATGAGGTTCGACACCGCTGGCGTGGCGAGGAGGATCTCCATCGCGGCAACGCGCCCGCCCCCCACCTTGCGGCAGAGCGTCTGGGCGATGACCCCCTTGAGCGACTCGGACAGCATCGTCCGGATCTGCTCCTGCCGGTCCGGCGGGAACTGGTCGATGATGCGATCGATGGTGCTCGCCGCCGTGGTCGTGTGCAGCGTCCCGAAGACGAGATGCCCGGTCTCCGCCGTCTCGATCGCGATGCTCACCGTCTCTAGGTCGCGAAGCTCGCCTACGAGGACGACATCGGGATCCTCGCGCAGTGCGGCGCGCAGCGCATGCTTGAATGATCCCGTGTGCATCCCGACCTGCCGCTGCGTCACGAGGCACCCCTTGCTCTCGTGCACGAACTCGATCGGGTCTTCGATCGTGACGATGTGATCCTGGCGCGTGCGGTTCACCAGGTCGACGAGGGCGCACAACGTCGTCGACTTCCCGCTCCCGGTGGGCCCCGTCACGAGGACGAGCCCCTTGGTGAGCTTGCACAGCGCCTGGACCTCGGGGCTGAGCCCGAGCTCTTCGGCCGTGACGATCCTGGAGGGGATCGCGCGGGCGACGACCGCCGGACCGTGGCGATCGAGGAAGGCGTTGACGCGGAAGCGCGCCACCCCGGGCAGCTCGTAGGCGAAGTCGCTGTCGTGCGTCTCGTGGAATTCGCGCCGGTTGCGCTCGGGCATGATGGCGTGCAGCATCGCGCCTAACGATTCCGGATCCACCTGCGGACGCTCGGTGAGGCGCACGATGTCGCCGTGCACGCGCATCAGCGGGAAGTCCCCCGAGCGCAGGTGCAGGTCCGACGCACCGCGCTCCATCTGCTCGCGCAGCAGTTCATCGATGCGCGCGCGCGCCGCGGGATCGACCGGGGCACTCCACGGCTCGGCCGGCGACACGAACGCGCCGGTGGGGACGGCCCCCTCCACGCGAAGCGGCGACACCGGCGGGGGGGCCGAGTTCATCACGGAGCGCGCGTGCGAGGCGCGGACCTCGATCTGCCCCACCGACCCCTCGCGCCAGACACGCGCGGCGTAGTCGTTCCCCGCGTGCGACACGACCTGTTCCACCGACTCGCCGTTGTCGAGCGCGTCGACGCGCATCGCCGGGATGATCTCGGCGGCAAGCGCGCGCCACTGCGTGGCCGCAAGCGGCTGTTTGGTGATCTGGTGCGTCCCGTCGGGGCGCTGCAGCGTGATCGGCGCCCCCTCGACGATGAGGAGCGTATCGGAGCGGGTGCTGGTCAGCACCTCCAGCAGGCGAGGAATCTGGGACATCAGGCTTCGTGGCAGACGTGCGCGATGCGCGCGCGGTTCAGGAGCACGATGCCCTCATCCTTGTGGAGGGCCAGAAAGCGGTCGGACAGGCGGTTCAGGAAGTCGAGGACGCGTTGGCGCCCGGACGTTTGCTGGATCAGGATCGTACCGACGTGCCGCGAACCACCCTGCATCACCACATCCACCTCGGCGGGCGTCCCGAACTCCCACTCTTCCTGTTCGGCATCCTCGCGCGCCACGAAGAGCTCGCGCACGTGATCCTTCGACAGGAGCAGCGTGCGCCCCTTCATCGTCGCGATCGGGAAGAACGGCTCCGGCGAGTTGAGGACATCCTGTGCCGTCTCGTGCCCCAGCTGGTTGCGGGCGCTCGCCTGCACAAAGAGGTCCCCAGAGACTCGCTGTCCCTCGATGGTGACGAGCACCACGGGGAGGCGAGACTTCTCAATCCGGAAATCGTTGATCATGGTCCACATCGGCGCTCACATGTTGAGCTCTCTCCACCGGACACGACGCCCGATCCGCGGAGGAGTCACGCGTCGCCGCCGATGTCTGCGGCAAACGCGGCGATTTCACAGGTGAGTGTCGGCTTCCGACACGCCAAAGGTGAGCTGTGACGCGCCGTTCGTCCTGCGTGGGGTGACCCGTATCACAAACAGGGAACAGCCACGCTGGCTCCCCGACGCGTTGCCGACGCGTCAGGGGTGCCCGTTCTCGCACATCGGCTCGCACTCGATCTGCACGGTGCAGTGGTGGATGCCGAAGTCGTGCATCGCGCGCATGGCGTCGCGCAGGACGCGCTGGTGATCGACCTCGCGCGGGACGATCGCGTGCGCGCTCATGGCGACCATCCCCGAGGTCACCGTCCAGACGTGCAGGTCGTGCACGCCGGATACGCCGTCCACTCCAGCGAGCTTCTGCCGCACCGCCCCGAGCGAGATGTGCGACGGTGTCGACTCGAGCAGGACGTCCACGCTCTCGCGCACCAGGCGCCACGATGAACGGACGACCAGCAGCGTGACGATGATCGAGGCGATGGGATCGGCCGCCTGCCATCCAGTGACGCGAATCAGGAGGCCGGCGACGACGGTCCCGACGGAGCCCAGGAGGTCCCCCAGGACGTGCAGGTAGGCACCGCGCGCGTTGAGCGAGTGCTGGTGCAACGGCTGCAGGATCCAGGCGCAGAGGGCATTGACCAGCAACCCGCCGACGGCAACGACGAGCATCAGACTGGTCCCCACTGCCTCGGGGGCGCGCAGTCGCCCGAATGCCTCGACGATGATGAAGCCCGAGACGACGAGCAGCGTTGCGCCGTTGAGCAGGGCGGCGAGGATCTCCCACCGGAGGTAGCCGTAGGTCTTCTCGGGGGCCGCGGGCTGGCGCGAGAACCAGGCAACGAAGAGCGACAACGCCAGTGCCGCCACGTCGGTGAGCATGTGCCCCGCGTCGGCCAGCAGTGCCAGCGAGTTGGCCAGGAAGCCGCCGACAACCTCCGCCACCAGGAAGAGGAAGGTCAGTCCCAGCGCCCACCGCAACCGACGCTGCAACGCGGGATTTGCCCCGTCGCCGAGGTGCAGGTGGGAGTGGCCATGGTCGTGCCCGTGCGAATGCCCCTCGCCGTGGGCATGGTCGTGCGCATGACGACTCACAGTCGTACGGGCATTCGGGGGGTGCGGGGGCGTCATCACTCGGTGGACGACGAGTCATCCCGGCGGGTAAGTTCCGGCGTGCCCAATCGCGCGCTCCTCATCGTCATCCTGCTGCTCCTCAACGGCTTTTTCGTCGCGGTGGAGTTCGCGCTCGTTCGATCACGTCGTACCCGGCTGGAGGCGATGGTGCGCGCCGGCGACCGCCTGGCGCCATACGCACTCACGGCCACCAGCAATCTGTCTCGGGTGCTGTCGGCGAGCCAGTTGGGGATCACCCTCGCTTCGCTCGGCCTCGGCTGGGCGATCGAGGGGACGCTGGGGGAGTTCTTCGAGCACTGGTTTTCGACGCTCCCGCTGGCGCTGGAGGCGTCGGTGCGCGTGAGCATCGGGGCCGCGGTCGCGCTCACCTGCGCCACGTTCATGCACGTGGTCTTTGGAGAGCTCGCACCGCGCGCCGCGGCACTCAACCACCCCGAGCAGTTCGCGCGCTACCTGGCCCCGCTGCTTCTCGCCTTTGCCTGGCTCACCGCCCCGTTCACGTGGGTCTTGAACACCTCGGCGGAGCTGGTGCTGAAGCTGTTCGGCCAGCGCGCCGACGTCAGCGAGGAGACGGTGCACTCGCCTGACGAGTTGCGCATGCTCATCGAGCACTCGGAGGAGGGAGGGGCCATCCCGACGCAGGACGCGGCGTTGATGGAGGGGGTGTTCGAGTTCAGCGAGAAGAACGCCCGCGAGGTGATGACGCCGCGCACCGAGGTCGTCGGGCTGCCCATCGAGGCGACGCTCGAGGAAGCGCTGGAGACGGTGGACGAGAGCAACTTCTCGCGCTACCCGGTCTATGATGGCACGCTCGACAACGTGATCGGCGTGGTGCTGGCGAAGGACCTGCTGCGCGCCATGCGTCGCCCGGCGGCCTCCTTCGCGGTGCGCGACGTGATGCGCGACGTCCTCGTCGTCCCCGGCTCGCGCGAGGTCGAGGAGGTCCTCTCCGACTTCAAGCGTCGCAAGGAGCACATGGCGGTGGTGCTGGACGAGTTCGGCGGGACGGCGGGGATCGTCACGATGGAGGACCTGCTCGAGGAGATCGTGGGCGAGATCCTCGACGAGTACGACGAGCCCGAGCAGCGCGCCACGACCTCCTCGTCCGGCGAGACGCTCCTGCCCGGTGAGACGCACGTGGCCGAAGTGAACGAGCAGTACGGGCTCGAGCTGTCGGACGAGGACTACACGACGATCGGGGGCTACGTCTTCGGGGCGCTGGGGCGCCTGCCGGTGGTGGGCGATCGCGTTGCGGCTGGCGGAGCGACCTTCCTCGTGCGCGAGATGGACGCGCGCCGGATCAAGCTGCTGGCGATGACGCTCGACGTCGCGACACGATCGCCGCACACTGCCTGATCGCCGCGACCATGCTCCCGGCGTCGGCGATCCCGCGCCCGGCGATGTCGAGCGCCGTGCCGTGATCGGGCGAGGTGCGCGGGAACGGGAGCCCTAACGTGACGTTCACCGCGCTCCCGAACGACGCCACCTTGATCGCCGTCATTCCCACGTCGTGATACGGCGCGATGACGGCGTCGAACGCGCCGCGCATCGCCCGCACGAAGACGGTGTCGGCCGGAAAGGGGCCGCTGAGCCCTGCCTCGCGTGCGGCGGGGGCGAGGAGCGTGTCGTCCTCGGTGCCGAAGCGACCGCCATCCCCCGCGTGCGGGTTGAGCGCGCAGAGCGCGATGCGCGGCTCGGCGATCCCGAACCACTCCGTGAGACCGGCGCGGGTGACGCGAGCCGCCTGCAGGATCGCGTCGCGCGTCACCGCACGAGGGACGTCGCGCAACGCGATGTGCGTGGTGGCCAGGACCACGCGCAGCCGGTCCGAGGCAAGCATCATCGCCACGTCGCACCCGGTGAGCGACGCCAGCATCTCGGTGTGGCCGGGGAAGTCGTAACCGCCGGCGAGGAGTGCCGCCTTGTCGATGGGCGCGGTGACAATCCCGCTCACCTCGCCCGCACGCGCCATCTCCACCGCGCGTTCGATGGCGAGTCCCGCCAGCCGCCCCGCGTCAGCGACCGACGAGGCGCCCGGACTCCACTCCCCCACGGGAACGTCGACATCGACACCGGCTCCCGCAGCCCCGACCACGACGAACGGGGCGAGCGCAACGACCGACGGATCGCCTAACGCCTTGGCGATGATCTCCGGTCCGATGCCGCGCGGATCACCGACGGTGATGGCGATGGGACGCGGCATGCGACGGTCGCGTGAGGGTGAAACGAGGAAGGGTCCTGCCGACCGTTAGTGCGCGTCGCTCGCCGCCTTGGCGTTCCCCCCCTCGAGGAGGACCGAGACGTACGTGTCGCGCCGGAGGCCATCGAGCAGGCGACGGTACGACTTCTCCTGCGAGAGCTGGTCGCGGATCTGGTTGCGCAGGTCCTGCACGGTGTAGTCGCCTTCCTCGACCGAGTTCACCAGCTGTGCGACCACGAACTTGGGGACGCCGCGCTGCTTGTCCTCGACACGGAAGGGGGCAATGAAGTCCCCGTTCTTCTTCCCCTCGAACGCCTTCTGGTACGACTCGGGAAGGCGTGAACGCTCGAACGGCTCCAGCACCCCCTTCGCCTCGTCGGACGCGGTGTCGTGGAACCGCGTGACGAGCGAGTCGAACGGCGTCCCCTTCTGCCACAAGGTCAGCACCGAGTCGGCGCGAATGCTGGCCAGGGCGACGTCGGTCGAGTCGTACTTTGGCTTGATGAGGATGTGCCGCGCCTTGCGCTCGGCGGGCTGCACGCGATCGACGCGAATGATGTGAAAGCCGAACTGCGTCTCGACGATCGGCGAGATCTGCCCTGGCGGGAGGAGG
>JAXLXW010000012.1:0-140197 GCA_046327755.1 Gemmatimonadaceae bacterium | reverse complement strand
GACGGACAAACTCCGAAAAAGTTTCGCTTGACTCGGGGCTGTCCGGAGGACCCTACCAAAGGGAGGGGCGTGAAGCCGGAACGGGCGCGCGTGCAGCTGGCGTGTGCGGGTGTGCAGAAGGCCCGGCCGCGCGTGCAGACGGCTCGGTCGTGCGTGCAGGCGGCTCGGTCGCGCGTGCAGCTGGCAGGAACGGAATCGACGCTCGCTGGGCAGCGGGTGACGTCGGCCTGGACGAAGGAGACGAAGGCTCGGCTACGCGTGCAGCTGAGGTGACGCGCCGTGCCGTCCATTGGGCGCATCGCGCACTTGGGCGGGCGCGAGTCGCAGGAGGCGTGTCGCGAGTGAGCGGTCGGTTGCGCGCGGGTGACGTCGATCGGCGCAACGGTGACGACGAGCTGCCCGCGTGTGCAGACGATGCGGCGGCGCGTGACGCGGGCTGGGCAGGGCGTGCCGTTCGGGTGGCGGCGTGTGCAGGCGAGTGGGGCGTGATGAGAGATGGGTTGGTCTCACGCGAAGCCGCCAAGGCTCGGTGTGCAGGCGGCGGGGCGCGGTGCACAGCTGGCGTGGCACGAGGCGCAGGGGGCGTGGCGCGGTGTGACGGCGAGAGGGCAGCGCGTGCAGGCGAGTGGGCAGCGTGCGCAGAAGGATAGGCGGCCCGTGCAGATGACCGGGCAACGCGTGCAGGCGAGCGGGCAGCGTGCGCAGAGGACCGGGCAGCGATTGCCGTCGAGCGGGCAGCAGCTGCAGGCGATGTGGTCGCGTGTGCAGGCGACATGACAGCGCGCGACGTCGAGGTGGACGCGTGTGACGACGACGTGTCAGCCCGTGAAGGCGAGTGGACAACCGACAACTGCCGCCGTGTGGGGGATGCAGCGCACGGCGGCGTCCTGAACCTGCATCCGCAACGTCTTGGGAGGAGAGAGGTTATGCGAAACGTCGAGAAGAACCGTCTGCAGGTCCTCCGTCGCGTGCGCGACTTCCTGCAGCCCATGGCTGAGGAGCCGACGCTCGCCACCGCCTTCGCCGAGTTGGAGTCGACGATCGTGCGGATGACCGAGGAGGCCACCCGGCAGGACCGTCACGGCCGCGAGGCGCTGATGGGGACCGACAGCGTGGGGGCGCTCGCGCAGGCCTTGCTCAACGACCTGCTGCGCCCCGTGGTGCACCTGGTCAAGACCGTGACGCCCGACGCGCTCACCGCGGGAGTCCCCGCCGCGGCGTCGCTCAAGCTTCCGCGTTCGCGCAGCGTCGAGGGGCTCATCACCGCGGCGCGCGGCTTCCACGACACCGCCAAGCCGTACGAGGAGAAGCTCGTGGCCGCGGGGCTGCCCAAGGGCCACCTGGCGCGCCTCCTGGCGGGGAGCGACGCGCTCAGCGCCGCCATCGACGCCCGCGCCCGCAACGTGGTGCAGCGTTCCGCGGCGGGGACCACCACCATCTCCGAAGGGAAGCGCGCCATGCGGCTGCTCAAGCTGCTCGACTCGCTCGTGATGCCGCTGATCCGCGCCGATGAGGGGAAGCGCAAGGCGTGGTCGGTGGCGAAGCGGAGCGGGCGGGGGCGGGGTGGCGTTGGGGAGAGTTTGGGGGAGGGGAGCGCGACTGCGCCGGTGGTGGTGCCGGTGGTGACGGTGGCGCCTAGCGGGGCGGCTGTTGGTGTGTTGTCTGGGGATCAGACGGGAGCTGCCGGTGGGGCGGGGGAGGTGGCGAAGGCGGCGTAGGGGGCGCTGCGCGTGAGAGGGGGGTGATGGACCGGTGAGGGGCGAGGGGGAGGGGCTGCAGACTCTCCCCCTTGGGCCTCGCGGGGGGTGGGGCGGTGGGGTGGTGCTAGCCGGTCATGGGCGCGAGGATAGTCCACCGGTTGGAGCGACTGCGATCTACATGGTGTGGCAGTGTGTTGGGGATGCAACAGTGTGGAGGTTGGGGAAGAGGGGCGTTATGGTGTGGAGGTGTCGCCGGTCGGGACCGGCGCTGCATACGGGCGGCGCGGTTTAGGGGACTGGTGAATGCGCGTTAGGCCGTCGCGTACGAGCGACGCAGAACGAGAGGTCACAAGGCAGGATGCCCGAGAGAGCAATCAGGTTCGGTATCCGCGAAGGCGACAAACGCGCCGGGACGTGGAAGCTGTGGACCACTGCGGGCAGAGGGCAGTCTGACGTGTACCTTGCCGCGCGCAGCATCGGTGGTGAATTGAAGGTAAGCTTGCATGAATCGGGCTCGTGGCGGCTCGCCTTTAGCGAGAAGGCCTTCCGGGAACGCGTTCAAGGCATCGTGCCACACCTGAACGCGCGGTCGGTCGAGGCATGGCCCCGACCTCATGAAATGTCACCTGGGGTCACACGAGCCCTCGGGATTGTCACCCCATTCTCGGCAGTGGCAACGCCAATCGGGCAGGGGTTTCCGCGCGATATGATCTGGCTTCCCAATGCGCCGATTGGACGAGTGACGGAGATTACCCTCTTCCTTTGCCGGGGAGTCAATCCCTTCGAGGGCTGGCCAACCACCCACTGGCAGGGCGGATCGCTAGTGGGCAGCTTCCCACTTGAGAGTGGAGAGGTCGTGTTCGCAGTCCGATCCGAGCAACCAATGCCAGACTTTGGAGCTATGCCGGCCGGACGCGGCTGGCTCCTGCGCGGAAGCTCAAAGGATGACCTGCGGGAGGGGCAGTTACGCGCATTCTCGTGGGGTGACGGGCAGGGTGGCAGCAAGATCATCTACGACTGCTTGGTACTACCGGGCCCCAAAGCGGCCTAACAGCGGGTTAGAGCGGACACCTGGCGGAACTTTCGTAACGCGGCTACGCCGCCTCAGCTATATGCCAGGTGCCGCTCAACCCAAACGCTAGATGGCACCACACACTAAGCGCATATGCTGAATGATGACGACCCAGACGTTCTCATGATTGTGTTCGAAGCGATCGCCGACTGCTGCGCGTCGCGCTTGCTCGGCAATCTGAGCGAGCACACGCTGAAGGGGGTCGCACTCGAGGCACTACTTCGTGAGGGTTGCGCAGTCATGGAAGGAACGACGAGGGCAGGCATGGGGAAGGTGCTTCGTCTTGTGAGAAACAGAATCGAGTTGGAGTACGTCGAACGCGCGCCTCAGAAGTCGGTCGTCGATCCAGAAAGGGGAGCATCTCCAGACATCCGAGTGTGGGAGCCTTGCGAGTTCGTGTTGGAGCTACAAGCGAGATCCGAATTCGGTTCGCAGGACGGCGCAAGCACTACGCCCGTTCTCGATGACCTTGCTAGGGTCTGTGGTGAGGGCGCCGACGCATTTGTACTTGCGGCGGACCGAAGCATCTACGACTCGATGCGAGGCATAAAGTCTTCGACAGCCGGAAGACCGCTCGCGGCGCCAGGTGTTCTAGCAGCCATCTTTCCCGAGAGCGCGGTCTTGGAGTCCGATGGCGACGCGGATCGCGATGGGAACTATCAGGGCACTGCCGTTTGGACGTTTGCAAGGATGGTTACTGCTCCGAGCGGCGTTCAACGTGTGATCGTCGCTGTGCGCCAAACTCGAGCTGAACTCATAGACAAGCACTAGAGCGACCGCGTCGTGCGACGATGCCACCTAACCTCGCATTGGTGCACGACGGCGGCTCTAAGGATTGCCGCCCTTGCTCGCTCCGCTCGCCGGCGGCATCCTTTGATAAGCCGCCGCGGCACACCGATAGCGTTAGATAGCGTGTCCGTATTCAATGTTGCTTTGGTATGATCCGCACCGTTGCCGAACTTTTTGAAGCCATGCGCGACCGCGAAGTGGCACGCTTGCGGCAGATTGAGAATGTGGGTCACGCGGGTATGATCGGCGACATGTTCGAAGGGCTCTCGCGCGAACTCCTTCGGCAGGTTATTCCGGAGAGCTGTGACATTCGCGTCGTAGATGGAAAGGTCCGCAATAGCGACGGAACGTTGAGCGGACAGATGGACGTGATGGTCGTGCAGGGCGAGGGCGAGCCCTTGCCCTACACGAGTCACTTCATTTACCCGGAGCGTCGAGTGCTCGCCGTCTTCGAGGTCAAAAAGACGCTGACTGGCGAGGAGCTACGTTCGGCAATCGATGGACTGAAGTCAGTTGGAAAGCCGACCGACGACACGCCTGCGCTCGTTCAGGCTCTACGCGGGCCATTTCACCTAGTGTTGGGAGTTGAAGCGCCCACATCTGAGGCTGATTTGGACCGTATGTCGTCATTCGACGAGATGGTGTCATACTCGCTTATCAGCGACGCGATGAGGCCAGTCCGCATAGTTCTCGGCTATGATGGCTTCCGGACCGAGCGTGGTGTTCGAGAAGCATTGCTCAAGTATCTAGAACTGAACAGCCCCTCGCCTGGTTCACCGCCGACCCGCGGATTCGGTCCCGCTGATCTGCCAAACCTGGTTCTGTGCAACCATTTGGCGCTGGTAAAGCTCAATGGCATGCCGTTCGCCGCACGTATCGGCGAGAAAGAAGCATGGGCGTGTCT
Organism: Gemmatimonadaceae bacterium; assembly: GCA_046327755.1. GTDB lineage: Bacteria > Gemmatimonadota > Gemmatimonadetes > Gemmatimonadales > Gemmatimonadaceae > SCN-70-22. The sequence continues at coordinate 135,732 of JAXLXW010000012.1, read as the reverse complement.
CGGCTCGGCTCACGAGAGTTCGGGCGCACTCCTCCTTGAAGTGCTTTGGACCCGGCTTCAATCGTTCAACCCGGAGATTTCGACTCTCCTCGGCGACGACCTGACGATCGAGACAACCTATCCGCTGTTGCTGGCTCGGGTTGGTTCCGTGATGGTCGATGGGCACGAGCACCGTGGGTGGATGTACGAGGTCGTTGACCGAAGTGAGACTGAGCTCAAGTCTTGGAATCCGAATGCGAAATGGGAGCCAGCGCCGATCACTCCCGATCTTCAAGCGACGATTGTATTCATGGCTCGCCGCGGAGGCGTACTCGACCTGCACGACCCAGAGATTCGATCTGAACTCGAAGCTGTCGGTGATCTCGACGCGCACATCGAGATGCTGTTGGGCACCGGCTTGCTGTGGCTCGACAAGCAGCGTTGGCTTCGATCATTGGCGGACAACATCGTAACGGTTTTCCTACCTGACGGCCGCATGGCCGCTGCGAATCAATCGGATCCGCGTTTCGTCCGCTGGATCGAACAACAGGGATAGTCGCGCTGGTTGCACAAGTGCGCTTGTGCAGCGCCTTTCATCTCAACGCGCGGCCATCTAACTGGCGTTGGAGCCGACGCGGGCACTATTGATTCGTGCGGCCTCCGGCCGCACTCTATTTCCTTCCGCTGCAGCTGAGCTAGAGCGTTAGCCCGCAACGAACTCTGATGCACGTCGAACTACTGACAACGCCGCCGATCTCCGGCACGGTGGTCGAGCGCCACTTCGACGTCTCCGCTCGGAAGAACGCGTGGGTGCGTTTCGAGGACGATGAAGGCGCCGTGTGGGTCGGAGTCTTCGGGAGTTCTGAACCCGTCCCGTTTTGCGCGGTGGTGCCGTTCGCAGACGACGGCGGACGCACGATGTTGATCATTGCCGGCGGTCAAGGGTACGTCGTAAACGCGCGGTCTGGCTCTCTCATTCGACGGACGCCGTGGGACTACGCCCACGCTGCCGCCACGGTGCCGGGCCGGGACTTCGTGCTCGTGGCCGACGCCACCATGATCTGGGCGGCCGACCGCGCGCAGGACAGGGCAGCGTGGCGGCTCGATCGCGCGTTGTATGACTACGATGAGACAGCACCCGCCCATCGGCTTGCGCTCGACGGGATCATCTTCGACCGAGTGACCCCGAACGAGTTGACGGGCAAGGTGTGGGAGATGAACGGTTGGTACGCATTCCGACTTGGTCTGCCGGGTCTTGAGTTCGTCCGCGGCGAACTCCTCGCCGCAGATCGGGAAGTATTCTGGGCTGTACCGCCTGCGGGCTAACGAACGCTGAAGCTGACGAGCGATCTTCTGACGGCGCATGCTTCGCACGCGCTCCTATTTGACTCGCTCGCAGCTTAGCTGGGGCGTTATGGCGACTCGCCGGGTGTCTTCGCATTCAGAGGGAACTCTCAAAGCCCGCATCGGTGTCCAACCGAAAACCCTCTTCGAGTCATGATGCGCGCACTTGCTGCTGCCGCCGTCACCCTCGCACTTGCTGCCCCCGGCCTGCACGCTCAGCGAGCGGACACAACGCGCCTAGCGTTGCTCTGGTCTGTGGTCGAGGGCGCGCATGAGACCGCTGATTCTCTCGGGGTTTTGTCCGGTATCGCCATGGATCCCAATGGTACCGTGTACGTCTCCGATCGCGCGGAGAACAAGCTCTGGGTTTTTGACGCTCGGGGAAGGTCCGCTCGAGGCATCGGACGGCGCGGACAAGGCCCCGGAGAGTTCCATGCACCGACCGGCATTGCCATCGGACCTGATAACAACCTCTATGTGCGAGACCAGAATCATGTGACGCGTTTTGCCGCCGATCCTCAGACGCGCAGGCTCACACGGTATGACACTCGCTACAACGCGGGTGCGTTCAACGACTGGCTGTCCATGCTCGCCTCTCGCTTTGACGAGCGCGGTCGCTTGTACTACCCGAACTTCAATCAAGGCGGCCTGACCACCAGAATGGGCCAGTGGTGGATTTTCAGCCCGGCCGGTGAGCGGGTCGATTCGATTCCCGTTCCGTTCATCGAGGGCACTCCTCCCGCATGGGCGTCGGTGCGCGAGTCTGCAAATGGGGGCCGGCTTCTGCGCGGGATGAACCACGTACCGTTCGCCGGAATCCCGGCGTGGGACGTGACGCCGCGTGGCACTGTCGTGTATACGAGCGGGCGCGAGTACCTCATCCGCGAAGTCGACCGGGCGGGACGTACGGTTCGCGAGTTCAGACGTGATGTTCCGCCCCTGAGAATCCCAGCGGCCGAGCGTCGCGATTCTCTTGAAGCGATACGAGCTCGACGGGATTCAGTCTCGAGCGTCCCGCGCACACAAGTGGTTGGCGTGCCGGACGACGTGTGGGCATTGCGACTCCCGAAGATGTATCCTCCGATCCGCAACATCTTCGCGGCACCGGACGGTTTGCTCTGGGTGCGGCGGTGGGTTCCCAATGGTCACGCGAGAACAGTGTTTGACGTGTTCGAAGCTGACGGTCGCTTCAAGACCGTTGTTGAGCTCCCGGCATACCTGCTGCCTGACATCACGCCTGTGCTCCGCTTGGGCGCCATCGCCGGCATCGGCGCGGACGCAGAGACCGGAGCTATGACCGTACTCCGCTTCGGACGGCGCTAGCTTCTGCGCGCAGCGCCATAACGACACTTGTTGCCGACGAGCGCAGCTAGTGCAGCGGTTGTGGGGCCTCGGCTTCATCTTCTGTAAGGTTGGCCGAGGCCCCACAACCGCCTCTTATGGAGGCGCTCGCAGCAGAAGCTAACGTTAAAGCGCTCTCCCCATGATGACTCGGAACGCTGCACTGGTATCACACTACGGCAACATCATACGTCTCGCGCGCGACCTGGCGCGCGAAGCCGAGAAACAGCCACTAAAGAGCATAGCCGCCATCATCATGTCGGCGGCAAGCGTGGAGGGGTTCATCAATGAGTTGCTTGAGGAGCTGCAGTTTGAACTTCACGGCTCGTCATCATCCAAGATGCCACGTAAGCTCCGGCTTCTCGCTCGACTTGCCGGAGAACTCGACCAAAGGAATGCATCGGTTGCACTGAAGCTCCAGCTGTACGTCGGCTGCCTGCGAACCGAGCCGTGGGATACTGGTCATGCGATGTACCAAGATCTTGATCTGCTGCTCAAGCTGCGAAACGCGCTCGTGCACTCCAGACCTGAGCGCCTGAGCATCGACGACTTGGAGAGTTCTAAACGGCAACCGCTCGTCGAGCGCTTGCACTCTCGAGTACCGCTGCGCATCGTGCCGCAACGAGAACCCTTAGTTCGCATGCTCGGCCCTGCGCTCGTCGTTCAGCAACCGGAAGTAGCGCAATGGGCGTTCGCCACCGCGGAGCGTACCTGCCTCGCGCTCGCGGAATGCATGCCCCGTGGACTTCGACGAACTCTCGCACGGGCGAAGGTCACGGGCGAGCGCGTGCGGGGAACTAAACCAGTGCCGCTGCCTGACTAGTCGCCAACCGCTTTGCACCGCGCCGCTTAAGACGCGCTGGAGCAGACAGCCGATCGATCGTTTGCTCGCTCCGCTCGCTCTATTGCCCTTTTCAGCAGCTCAGCATCAACGATGGCCGGCGCACAAATGAGGAGATGACGCGAGCATGAACGACGCGATCGAGCTTACGGGCGACGAGAGGGTTTGTATCTATCGCGCGCTGGAGGAATGCAAGCAGAATCTTGACGTGGTCGTCGCGAAGTTGCGGCAGCATATTGGCCACGACGTTGCCTCACCTACAGTCGTGGCGGTCCTCTGGCAGGCCATCGAACAAGCCTTTCGAGCTCTTGGTGATCTGAACAACGCGCCCATCCGTCTATCTGCGGAACACGCCCCCGTCATCAAGACGGCTCTCACACGGCAGCGTCGCCGAATCGCCACTGAGAACGATCGCGTGCGCGCCGGGCTCATTAGTCCGGAGCTGTCAGGGAGCGTTGAGTCGCGAACCATGACTCACTCGCAGCTACTAGCCCACCCGGCGATTAGTGATGCTGCGGGAGTGTCAATGCCCACCCTCGCGGAGTTTCTAACGCCTGAAGCTGTCAGGCGGATCGACGCTGTCCCCGCGCTTGCGGAGCGGGAGTTCGAGCCAAAGTCGCGCATTCTGCTTTCGAGCTCACTGATACCTACGGACCTCGCCTATCATCGGTGTGAGTGCGAAACGCGGCGCGTACCTCTGGCGGTGGCCTTTGCCGACGCGGATCACTTCAAATCACTTAATACGCGTTTGGGTGAGCCCGTGGTTGATCGCGACGTCCTTCCTGCGCTGATGGGTGCGATCGAGCGCGCGATCTATGGGCGCGGTGCCGCCTACCGCCATGGAGGCGATGAGTTTGTGCTCCTAATGCCGAATGCGGACAGAGAGGCTGCCACGACGATTCTGAAGCAAGTCCAGCGCTCGGTCGCGGGCACGCCCTTCATTGGTGTCGACCAGGGGATCACGCTTTCTGTGGGCTGCGTAATTGTCGAGCCAGATTCGGAGTTGACAGACCGCGAGATTGTCGAACGTGCGGCTCAAGCAAAGAGCTACGCAAAAGAAAGGCGTGACGCCGTTGCCATCAGCGGCTCGAGGCTCACGGACGCTCCGGAATTCGTGTGAGCTCGCGGCGTGCCGCTGCTCCGCGGAGCATCGCACGCAGTAGTCGGTCGAGCTGAGGTGCGCTCGGTCGGATTCGTTCGGCAGCAGCTGACGCTTGCCCGTAGCCGAATCGCGCCCATCAACCAGGAACGATAGACGTGGAGCACAAGCGAGCCGAGAGTTGCGTCGAGGCAGTCAACTTGGCAGCGACCAGAGGGCTGCCCATCGCGACAGGAGTGTCGCTGGGTTACCTGTTCGCGCCCGAGAGCATGAGCAAGCTCCTTCTCGGTCTCCCTCCAGTTCACGCGTCCACGGCGCTGTGGATCGTTGCGACCGGAATTGCGTGGTCTCAGCTGCGAGCGCTGCTCGCGCTTGCCTCGCTTTCGAGAGACGAGTCGACCGATCAGCATGCGCTGAAGAGTGCGCTGCGCTCGCATCCGGCGCTCGGGAATCCCTTTTCAGAGATCCCCGGTCCAATGGGGGGCCTCGTTGCAGTGGTTGGGCCGATGGTGCTTGCGACGACGTCGGTGGTAGCGCTCTTCGTCGGCATGCAGCAGTTCTACTTCGTGTTGATGCCGGTGCTGTTACCGAAAGGAGGCTCTGCTCCAGGGTTGATAGTTGCGAGCTACTTTATCGGTCAGGGCGCGTTCTTGTCCGCGAGTTTCTTGCTTGTCCAGAGCTATCGACAGCTAACAACGCTGGTGAGGTTCGCTGCGTCGACTCCCGACGTGGCGTCAGCAAAGGTCCAGGCGCTGTCTAGCGTTCTGTTCATTGCGAGCGGAGGGACCGTCGCCTGGATCATCGTCTCCTACTTCGTGCCGCTACTGAAATCGTGGTAGGACGTCGCGCCGCGAGGTAAGCTAGCGGGAGCGGCAATCAGGCGTCGTCATCATCGAGGCCATTGGTCGTGTACGCGAGTGCGGACGTCAGCATGCTAGCAGGCGGTAGTGACGTCGTCATCGAGGCGATCGTAGCCCAATGTGCGCCGTGAATGAGCGGCGACATATGACTGCTGCAGGCACACCACCGCTTCACGGCTCTCGTCGGCACCTGATCGTGTACAGTATACTCACGCCATGAACAACGAGCTCGCCGCAGCTCGTCGAGTGATGATGAGCATTCGCGCATCGTTCCCCGACGACGCCTCCTCGATCGATGAACGCATGACCCGCGAGGGGTTCGATCCGAACGACGCGCCCTACATCTGGATCGAGCACTTCTCACAATGCACGACCGACGCGCTGATCGAACGCAATGCGGCAAGAGCCGAGGCGCACCTCAAGCTGTTGTCTCGACTCCTCGATGCCGGCGACGAACGCACCGCGAAGTGTATCGATGTGGCCTACGTGGAAACTCTCATGCGTGGCGTTGAGGATCAGGCGATCAAGAAGGAGGGATGGAAACTGGTGCCAGCAAACCTCCGAAGACTGTACATCGCGATGTGGGGGCAGCAGCCATTCATGGGAAAGGACGCGTGACGTCTTGCGCTTCGCGCAACGCGACGTGCGCCAGGTTGTGGCCGACGCCCGCGGGTGAGCGTGCAACGCGCGCACTGTCGTGCATCCCGCGCTCGTCACGCGCTGACCGTTAGGCACGCCCCTGCCCGGACCCGATCAGGAAGTGCTGGGTACAGTGCTCACATGCGCCTCCTGCTCCTGATCCTCCTCCTCACGGCCTGCCAGCCCGCCACCCGCGAGCCCGCCGCTCTGCCCGCCGCGACGAAGCCAGACACCGGCCGAGTGCCCATCCCCGGCAGCACGCTGTTCTACGAGAGCGCTGGCACCGGGAGCCCGGTGATCCTCCTTCACGGCGGAAACCTCGACCGCCGCATGTGGGACGCGGAGTTCGCCGCGCTCCAGCGCACGCATCGCGTCATTCGATACGACGCGCGAGGCTTCGGGCGCTCGGGACCCGCAGACACGGCATTCGCGGCGCATCACGACCTGCTCGCCTTGATGGACGCCCTGCAATTGCGTCGCGCCTCGCTCGTCGGACTCTCACTCGGCGGGCGCATCGCGATGGACTTCGCGCTCGCACATCCGGAGCGCGTGGACCGTCTCGTGCTCGTCGCCCCGGGAATCAGCGGCGGGCGCTGGGCGGAGGATGGCGATAGCGCGTGGCTCACGGTCGCGCGCGAGGCGGCGAAGCGGAACGACTCGCTCGCGGTGGCGCGGGCCTGGCTCAAGAGCGCCTACATCCGCACGGCGCTGCGCGACTCCGTCACCGCGCAGCGGGTGCGGCGGTGGGTCGATGAGCAGTCCCCGTTCTGGGCCGGCATGGTGCGCCATCAGGATCTCGAGGTGGAAGCGGCGCCTCCGGCGGCGGGGCGGCTCGCGGAGCTGAGCGCCCCGATCCTGCTGGTCGTCGGCACGGACGACACCCCGTTCATCCACGACGTCGCGCGCGCCATCCAGGCGCAGGCGGCGCACGTGCGGCGCGTCGACATTCCAGGCGTCGGGCACATGGTGAACCTCGAGGCGCCGGCACGCTTTCTGGAGGTTGTGACGGCGTTTCTCACGCCGTGAGCGATCGCCTTCAATCGGTCTGGCCAAAGGGCTCCCACGCAACGATGGTTGATGGACCTCCGTTGGCAGCGGCCACGCCCGAAGCTCTCCGCGCATGCGCTCCCAGTTACGCCTCGCACTCCGCGCCCTCCTCTCAGTCGCCGCGTTAGGCTGCGACGGTCCCCCCGCGCCGGGCAATCAGGCGGTGGAGACCGATAGCGCCGTCGTCGCCGACCTGACGGTGCTCGAGCGCCGCTGGGCGGCGGCGGCGGTCGCGAGAGACCGCGCCGTCCTCGACGACGTCATGGCTCCCGAATGGACGATTACCCTCTCCAACGGACAGCGCAGTGACAAGGCGCGCGCCCTCGCGCGATGGACGCGGCCGCTGGCGCCCGGCGTCGTCCGCGAGGTCTCGGTGGTGGACTCGATCCAGGTGCAACGGCTCGCCCCCGACGCCGCCGTCGTCACGGCCGCCATCACCGACATCGAGATCAATGCGGCCGCTGCCGACACGACGCGCACGAGGGTCACCGACATCTTCGTGCGGCGCGACGGGCGGTGGCGGGTGACGCTCAGTCACGAATCCGTGCGTACGCCCCCGTAACACGTGCGGCAGGTTGCTCGGCGATCTGGACGCCAGCCGCTCGCGCGAACCACTCCATGCACGGCGAGCAGAGGCGACTATCGCAGGTGGGGGCCGCAGATAGCGGCGCTCTCGCCGAGCGATTGCGTCACGGCGTACAGCCGTCGCCATCAGCATGGCCTGTGCTCCGTCACACCGGTCAGCTGAGGAGACGCCCTTACCGCGCGCCCGCGCGCATGGCATTCTGATGCACTCGCGGCTCAACGACCGCAGGTCGCATGACGACTCCCCCGCGCCAATCGCCACCACCGTCGGCAAGGCGCGATCCCTTTCTCCCGCGGTCACCGCTCCGCGTACAATGCAATCGATCTTCCATAGGCTCGCAACTGGCATCGCCGCCTCAGCGCTCCTCGCCGGCTGCACGCATCGCGCGACCACGCCGCCACCGGCGGCGCCAGCCGCAGCACTGGCCGCAGGCCAGGCACTCGGCATCGCCTCTGTCCCCAACCTGCGGGACGTGGGCGGTTACGCCACCACCAGTGGCGCCATGGTCCGGCGCGGGCTGCTGTATCGCTCCAATCAGCTCAATCCGATCAGTCCCGACGACCGGGACAAGCTCGCCCAGCTGCGGCTCAAGAACGACTTCGACCTGCGCACCAACGAGGAAGTAAGACTCCGGCCGGACCAACTGCCGCTCGGTGTCGCGTATCATCAGGTGAACGTGCTGGCCGATGCCGACATGTCGGGCATCGTGCAGCTGTCGGCTGTCCTTGCGGATCCGAAGAAGGCCAACGATGCGCTGCGCAACGGCACCGTGAAGGCGACGTTCACGCAGCTGTACCGCGACGTGGTTTCGCTGCCGAGCGCGAGGCAGTCGTACCGGGAGCTGTTCGAGTCGGTCAGCCACGCGGACCAGCTCCCCGCGCTCTTTCACTGCACCGCGGGGAAGGACCGCGCCGGCTGGGGGGCGGCGGCGTTCCTGACGTTGCTCGGCGTCCCGCGGGAGACCGTCATGGCGGACTACCTGCGCAGCAACGACAACATGCTCCGCGCGTACAAGCCGGCGATCGATGCGTTTGTGGAAGCGGGCGGCGACCGGTCGATGACCACCGCCCTCTTCGGCGTGGAGCCGGAGTATCTCGACGCCGCGTTCGATGAGGTGCAGAAGCGCTACGGCACCATTGAGCGCTACTTCGCGGAGGGGCTGGGGATCGACGCGGCTGGGCAGAAGCGGTTGCGGGATATCTTCCTCGAGAAGCGCACGAAAGGAGCGAGTGGCTCCGCGTACGCCTTGCATAGGTCTCGCCGCCCCGCCTCATGAAAGTCTCGCCACGCCACCTCCGCGCGCTCGTCTGCGGCGTCGCTCTCGCCCCAACGCTGGCCTGCGGTGCCCGGACCGAGACGGCGACGAGCGAGCTCGAAGTCTTCAACGCCGCCGCGCTCGGCCCGCCCTTCCACGACGCACTCGAGGCCTTTCGCGCGCAGCAGCCGGGGGTGCGCCCGGCGCAGCACAATGCGCCGAGCCTCGAAGTGGTGCGCATGGTGACGGAGTTGGGGCGCGTCCCCGACATCCTCGCCGTTGCCGATCACGCGCTGCTCGACTCGCTCATCGTTCCCGCGCACGCCGACTGGTACGCGCTCTTCGGCACCAACGCGCTGGTCCTCGCCTACGGCCCCAAGTCGCGCTTTCGCGACGAGATCACCACGGACAACTGGTGGCAGGTGCTGCTGCGCGAGGGGGTGGAAGTGGGACGCTCGGACATGCGCGTGGATCCCAGCGGCTACCGCGCGGACATGGCGATGCAGCTCGCCGAGCGATTCTACCAACGCCCGGGGCTCACGGCGCAGCTGCGAGCGACGATCCCCGAGCGCAACGTGCGGCGCGCCGAAGCCGATCTCTCGGCGCATCTCGAGACGGGGCAGCTCGACTACGGCTGGACGTACGAGTCGCTCGCGCGCGCGCACGGGCTCAAGTGCGTGAAGCTGCCGAGCGCGATTGACCTGAGCGATCCCGCGCAGGAGGCAGCGTACCGCGAGGCCAAGGTCACGCTCCCGGCGGCGCAGGGGCGCCCGGCGATCACGCTCACGGGGGCGCCGATTGTCTTCGCGCTCACGGTGCCGCGCGAGGCGCCGCACGCCGAGCAGGCGCGCCGCTTCGCTGCCTTCCTTTTGTCGGAGGAGGGAAGGGCGGTCCTGCGGAAGTCGGGGTTCGCGCCGCTGGAGCCGCCGGTCTTTCGCGGGACGCCGCCGGCGGGGCTGGCGAAGTAGGGGCTGACCGCGGCGCGGCGCGGCGGGTGAGCAGTCGGTCGCCCTCCTTGCGCCTCGCGCCGCAACCGGGAGCTTAGGGCGATGAGTGCCACCCGCCACGAGTCTCCCATGTCGCATCGTCTTCGCGCGCGCCCCGCGCGCCGCACGCTCCTCGCCACATCGATCGCCCTTGCAGTCGCCGCACCCGGCGCCGGCGCGCAAGCGCCCGCCATCGCCCAGCACCCGCGCGTGCAGGAAGCGCTGTCCGCCTACGAGAAGTGGCTCGACGCGCAGCGCGCCTGGAAGCGGATCCCCGGGGCGTCGGCGGCGCTCGTCGTCGACCAGGACGTCGTCTGGCAGGGCGGGAGCGGCTACATGGACGCCGAGCGGAAGCTCCCGGCGACGGCGAACACCGCGTACAGCATCTGCTCCATCTCCAAGCTCTTCACGAGCATCGCCACGTTGCAGCTGCGCGACGCCGGCAAGCTCCGCCTCGACGATCCGGTGGCGAAGCACCTCCCGTGGTTCACGCCGAAGTCTCGTTATGCGGACGAGGGGGCGATCACCGTCGAGGGGCTCCTCACGCACGCCTCGGGGCTGCAGCGCGAGCTCGCCGACACGCTGTGGCTCGAGCCGATGATGATGTTTCCCTCCTTCGACGAACTGGTGAAGGGGGTGAAGGACCGCGAGGTCGAGTACCGCCCCGAGCGCTACTTCCAGTACTCCAACCTCGGCTTCACCCTCCTCGGCGCCGTTGTCGCCGCGGCCTCGGGGGAGTCGTGGAGTGCGTATGTCACCTCGCACATCAACGCCCCGCTGGGCCTCACGAGCACCTTCACCGAGTACCCGGCGGCGGAGCGGGGGAAGGCGCTGGCCATCGGCTACAGCGCGTCGGAGCGCGACGGGAGCCGCCACGCCATGCCGCCGTACCAGACCAAGGCGATGGCCTCGGCGGCCGGCTATGCGTCGACTCCGCTCGACCTCGCGAAGTTCGCCGCCTGGCAGTTCCGCGTCCTCAACGGGACCGGCGGGAGCGGCGCGAACGCCATCCTGTCCAAGCCCACGTTGCGCGAGATGCAGCGCGTGCACTTCACCGATCCCTCGTGGGAGACCACGTGGGGGCTCGGCTTTGAGGTCTGGCGCAAGGGAGAGAAGACGTTCGTCGGGCACGGCGGGAGCTGCCCCGGCTATCGCACGCAGCTCACGCTGCAGCCCGAGGACAAGATCGCCTCGATCGTGATGACCAACGCCGGCGACGCGGACGCGCAGGCGCTCGCGCAGCAGGGCTACGAGTTCCTCGCCCCCGCGCTCAAGGAAGCGCTCGCCGACTCGTCGCGCGCCCTCAAGGCGGCCGACGCCTCGCTCGATCCGTACATCGGGACGTACTGGAGCTTTGGGGGCGAGATGGAGGTGATCCGTTGGAAGGGTGGGCTGGCGACGATGTACGTGCCGAGCGATGAGCCGGTGAAGGGGATCACGCGGTGGAAGAAGGTCGGGGTCGACACCTTCCAGGAGATCCGCAAGGACGGGGAGGATGGCGAGACGATGCGATTCGACCGCGGCGGCGACGGGAAGGTGTTCCGGGCGCGCACGAACTACATGATGCGGCGGATCAGGTAGCGCGGCGCGAGGCGCGCACACGACCGGCAGGCGTTAGCTTTTCGAGCATGGACGACACGCGTCCCGAGGCCGCCGCGCTGCTGCGCGCGATCATCGCACGTCAGTCGCCCGCAGAGCGACTCGCGGCGGGGATGCGCATGTCGGAGGAGGTGCGCGCGATCGCGCTCGCGTCGATGCGGAAGCGCCATCCGGACGAGCCTCTCCTCACGCTGATCGAGCGATTGACCGGTGAGCCCATGCGTCCGATGGTACGCTCGGGGCCGTATCTGGCCCCGTGAGCCTCGAGCGCTTCCTCGGGACCATCACCGAGGCACTGGCCGACGCGGGGATACCCGCGATGCTCACCGGGTCGCTCGCGGCCGTCGTCCGCGGCGCGCCAAGGGCGACGATGGACGTCGACCTGGTGATTGATCCAACAAGCGAGGCGCTGGCGCAGTTCGCCGAGCGCGTACGGCGCGCGGGGTTGTACGTGTCACTCGACGCAGCACGCGAGGCACTCGCCACGCGAACGATGTTCAACGTGATCGACCCGGCGAGCGGCTGGAAGGCGGACTTCATCGTGCGGAAGCGGCGTCCGTTCTCCGAGTCGGAGTTCACGCGCCGCGAGCCGGGGGAGTTGCTGGGGATCCCGATTGACGTGGCGCGCGTGGAGGATCTGGTGATCGCGAAGCTGGAGTGGGCGGCGCTCGGCGGTTCCGCGCGCCAGCTCGAGGATGTGCGGGCACTGTTGCGCATGGCGGGCACGGACGTTGACGCGGCGTATCTCGCGCGCTGGATCGCATCGCTGGGGCTCGAGTCGACGTGGAGCACGGTTGCCACGGCGGAGGAGCGGCCGTGAGGTGAGCGTCAGGCGGTGGCGCCCCTCCGGGGGCGATGGCGGGCGTACCTGGCGGGTGGAAGATGCTGCGGGACGCGCGCCCCGCCCGCGCTCGATAGCGCACGGGGTGCCGCGGAGAATAGTCGCAGAGTCCTCCTGGTCCCCGCCTGTGACGTCCACGCCCGCTGGGGACTGGCCGATCCCACCGTGGTGGCGTGGGGAGAGGAGGCCCGGTCGCGGTAAATGTCCCAATTGCCGGGTGAACGTCGCCACGAAGGCAACACCACCTTCGGGCCACGGCTATGCACCCCTCGTTTCGCGTTCTCATCCCCCTCTCGTTCGCCGTTGCGGCATGCGGCGGCGACACCACCGCTCCCGGCACGTCCAACAACCCCGGCACGCCGCCAGCCACAATCCGAAACGTTGCCGGGAGCTACAGCCGCATCGTCAGCATTGGCGGTGTGACCCGTGAGTACATCGTCTACGTGGGGACAACGGTCGGCGCCACGACCGCGGCGCCGGTGGTCTTCATGTTCCACGGCAGCGGCCAGAGCGGCCCGCAGTTCTACAACATCTCCAAGTGGAAGGAGAAGGCGGACGAGCACGGGCTGATCGCCGTCTTTCCCTCGGCGCTCACCTACTGCAACAAGGAAGACCTCAACAACGACGGCGACATGACTGACGCCGGCGAGATGACGGTCGAGACCAAGTGGAGCTCGGGGCGCCTCAACACCGCGGAGCGTCCCCTCTGCTCGGCGGCGGAGCGGAGCGGCGTCTTCGCGTCGCTCCACATGCACGGCGGGGCCGCCGAGATCGTCTCCACCGCGGCCCGGAGCATCTCGGTCACCGGTTCGCTGGGGAACGTCGACAAGCACGTCCAGGACGCCTATGGGATCACCGCCCTCCCGATGACGCAGGACATGTTCACCCGCTACCCCGGCGTGAAGGTCAAGTACGTCCTCCCGATGCTGTCGATGTTGCAGCTCCAGGACGTCTCGACCTACCAGCAATTAACAATCAACGGGAAGCTGGTGTCTCAATGGACGTGGCGCACGAGCGCGGTGGGGGCGGGAAACTCGTTCGTCTTCTCGCTGGTGGGGGACAACGACCACTCGTATCCCAACGGGGTCCTGCACCCGATCGTGATCGCCGAGCCGCTGTGGCAGTTCTTCTCCGCGTTGCAGCTGCCATGACCCTTTTCGAGGACTCCTCCATGCGCCGCTATCTTCGCCTGTTGCTCGTCCCCCTGGCCGTTGTCGCCTGCGCGTCGGCAGGCCGTGGCAGAGGGGAGTGGACCTTCCTTGGCCAGCAGTCGGTCACCGACCGGCTCGATCACGACGCGATCGTCGTGACGGCCGCCGAGGGACGCTTCGATGCCATCCAGCTGCGCGTGCTGCGGGCACCGGTCGACTTCCGCCGCGTGATCGTGCACTTTCGCAACGGCGGGCGTCAGGAAGTGGAGGTGCGCCAGACCATTCCCGCTGGTGGTGCGACTCGCCGCATCGACCTCACCGGCGATGACCGCATCATCCAGCGGGTGGAGTTCTGGTACGATGCGAGAACGGCGCGCGGGCGGCAGGCGACGGTGCGGCTCTTCGGCGATCACTGAGGTGAAGCTGTACGCGGCCGGGGCGCGAGGCCGACGGTGCGACGTGTCCGATCAGTTCTCCTTCGCGCAGACGGCCTGTACCCACAGCGTCCCCGGCGTTAGGCGCGTACGCGCCAGCACGACCCACTCTCCACGGGAGCGGCCGACCAGTTCCCCGGAGTAGTTCCCCTTCACCACCAGCACTCGGCTGATATCCCACCATCCTCCCCCGACCACCACTTCTCCGGGGCGGCACCTTGCCGAGTACTCGGCAAGGGACGTCGAAGAAACGGCGTACAGCTCGAGCGTGTCGCGGATGTGCGACAGCATCGTGGTTCCGGCGAGCGAAGCGGGACTGCCCTGCGGGCCCGTTGCACCTGTGGCACCCGGATCGCCAGCCGGGCCAGGCGGGCCGGCGTCACCGACCGGGCCGTCGACGCCGGTTGCACCTGCCGGACCAGTCAGCCCTTGAGGTCCGGGCGACCCGCCGGGCGCACCCTGTGCTCCTGCTGCCCCGGCGGGTCCGGTCTGCCCCTTTGGACCCGCTGGGCCCTTGGGCCCTGCGGGTCCCGCCGCCCCGGGGAGATTCCACTGCAGCGGCACGTGGCTGGGTGACCGGCACGCTCCCGGCGCGCCGCTGACGCCCACCAGGTACACCGTCCCGGTCGCGGGGATCAGGCATGCCTGCATCGGAGGATCGGCGGTGATCATCGCGTGCGCGGCTCCGGCGGCCGACCCAACGACGGTCACGAGGAGGGCGAGCCAGCGCCACGATGGTAGTCGAAGCACGTGCGTGCGAGGGCTAGTAGATGGCAAGGCACGTCCCGAAGATCGTGACGGTGGCGGTCGAGCCGCCAAGCGCGGTTCCCCAGAGCGTCCAGCTGCTTGGCAAGGGAGCGCCTGGTTGGAGTCCAACCGTGTACAGTTCGAAGTTCGACGTCGGGACGGTGAATCCCACCGATGACGCGATTTGGGTGCAGCCCTGCTGGGCATTCCCCAGATTCGTGATAGTCCGCGGACCGCCCGTCCATGCGGCCAAGACCAGCACGCCGGTTCCGAGCAACGGCGTATCGGACCCCGCTGGACCCTGGAGCCCCGTTGCACCTGTGGGACCCCGCGGACCTGGCGGGCCTGCGGGGCCGGTGGCTCCGCGGGCGCCAGTGGCGCCAGGGGGGCCCATGGGGCCTGCGGGCCCGGCGGGGCCGATGGCGCTCCCTTGCGGCCCGGGCGCGCCTTGCGGACCCGGGTCGCCGGGAGCGCCGGCGTCTCCGCTCGGGCCGGCAGGGCCGGGGATGCCAGGGGGGCCCACCAGCAACCACTGAACGCCCGAATGGGCGGTCGATCGGCAGGCAACGGGTGCCCCCGCTTCCGCCACGATGTACATCGCCCCCGACGACGGAACGATGCACGCCCGCAGCATGCCCTCCGTTGCAGCTGGCGTGGAGAAGGCGGCCACGGCGAGCACCAGCGGAACGCCTAACGAAATGGCGATGACGTCCGGGCGCGAATGGCGCGCGGGTACAACGGCGCTCGTGGGAGGCATCAGCTGTGTCTCGCGCACAGGGCAAAGGCGTCGAGCGGGCCGCTCAACACCGGGTTGATACTGAACTGGAACCTCCAGACGAGACCGAAGGCGCTCAGGTTCTCGAGCATCGACTCTCCCACCGTGGCGAGCCCCACGGGATCGCGCCAGCCGCCGGCAATCGGCCACTTGCCGGCGGGGCAAGAGATCGACGCGAACGCGGATCCGGTGTTCAACGCGATGTCCCAGTGGTATCGGACCAACTCCAGCTGCGACAACGCCGACACTGCGGTGACCCCGGTGAGCACACCGGCGGGGCCCTTCGGACCTGTTGCCCCGGTTGCACCCGTCGCGCCCTTTGGGCCTGGGGGCCCCGTGAGCCCCTTGGCCCCCTGCGCCCCCGTCGGCCCCTGAGGCCCCGGCGGTCCCTGCGGCCCCGGCGTTCCGGGCACAGGCCCCTGCGGCCCCGTTGGTCCCGGCGGGCCTGCCGCCCCACCCGTCCCCTGCGGCCCCGCCGGACCCTGAGGGCCCGCCGGCCCCGAATCGCCAGTCACCGACCATTGCAGCACGCGATGGTCGGTGCTCCTGCATACGGGCGTGGTCCCGTTCTGCCCCACGATGTACATCGTCCCCGAGCGCGGGACGTAGCAGGTGTAGATCGTCCCGGTGGCCTGCTGCGCCAGCGACGATCCTCCCTTGAAGGCGGCGGCGGTGAGGAAGAGGAGCGTCCCCACGGCGCGCCAATTCAGGCGTGCGTCGCTCATCGTCCGGCGATCACGTCGTCGGCCACGTCGAGCGCGAGACCGATCGCGTCCCGATCGGCGGCGGCTGCATCGTCAGGGCACTGCGCCAACGCTGTACGCGCCGACTGCACATCGGTCGAAGTGGCGGTGCGTTGTGGGCTCATCTTGCTCCGAAGGGAGGTGAGCGCCGTCGACACGCCGGCCAGGCACGACGACGGCAGCCCGGCGAGCAGGCGCGACGACGCGTCCTCTAGCGAGGCGACTGGGTCCCCCGCCGGTGGGGGGGGGCCGGGAGGTGGCGTGACGCCGCCGCCCCCTCCGCCGTCCCCACCACCGCTGCATGCGCTGCAGCCGACGAGCAGTACGCTCAGTGCCAACGAGGGGAAGAGTCGTCGTACTTCCATAGGATGAAACGGTGATGTGGCCCCAGTCCCCTTGCGCCGGCGGCGACGTCGCTGCCGGTTAGAGTCACTCCCGTGAGCGATACGCCGGGAGGGTCACCGCAGCGTCACCCGCCCGTCACCTCGCCGTCGAATCGCGTGTCTGCCGAGTCCACACCCGCATCCTCGTTGCGCCTGCTGGGCGGTTGCCACCTCGACGGGCTCGAAGGGGCGCAGAGCGCGGCACAGGTCAAGCGACTCGTGCTCCTGGCGTATCTCGCCTGTACGACCCCGGCCCCGCCCACGCGCGAGCGCCTCTGCTCGCTCTTCTGGCCGGAGCTCGACCAGGCGTCGGCGCGTCATGCGCTGCGGCAAGCGTTGTATGCGCTGCGTCAGTTGGTGGGCGCCGAGGTGGTTCGCGCTCGCGGGCAGTTCGTCACCATCGACGTAGGAGCGCTGGCGGTCGACGTGATCGCCTTCGCGCGGTTGGTGGAGGCGCGTCGCGACGACGAGGCGCTCGCGCTCTACGCTGGCGACCTGCTGGACGGGGTCCACGTCTCGGGGACGTCGCCCGAGTTCGAGAGCTGGCTGGACGGCGCACGGCATCGGCTGCGCACGGCGGCGGTCGAGGCGGCAATGCGCGACGCCGAGGGACAGGCGGCCGGGGGGCACCTGGCGGTGGCCGAGCGCCGCGTGCGTTTCGCAGAGTCGCTGCATCCCCTGGATGAGTTGGTGACACGCCGCCGGATGTTGCTTCTGGCGGAGCTCGGGAACCGCGGGGGGGCGCTGGATTGCTACGCACAGCTTACCGCGCGACTGCGCGCACAGCTGGACGTGGAGCCTTCGGAGGCCACGCAGGCGCTGGCGCGCGAGTTGTCGGCGTCGTCGCCACGCACGCCGCCGTTGCGCGAGGTGGGACGAGCCTCGCGCGAGGCGCCACACGTTTCCGTGGCGCCCTCGCCGGCGCGCACCGCGGAGCGGAGCACTCCGCTCGACGAGGCGTTGCCGCTGACACGCGAGGTGGTCAGCGTGCACGCACACCGCGCCGCGGTGGACGCGGCGCCTGGACGTCCGCGACGCGGATGGCGCCGGGGGGCGCTGGCCACCGCCGCTGCGGTGGCGTTGGTTGCGATGGGATGGCGGGGGATTGCATCTGGCGGAGGTCCGGGTGCCGCCGGCGCCGCCTCGGCGCGCGACCTCGTCGCACGCGGGGGCGATGCCTATTGCGGTGGCGAGCTCGATGCCGCCGCCTCGCTGTTCGCCGCGGCGGTCGCCGCCGATTCCGGCAGTGCCACTGCCGCGTACGGCCAGGCGGAGGTGGCCCGCGCGCAGGGACGCACCGCCGAGTGGGCAAAGGCCATGCGGCGCGCGTTGCAGCTCACGAGCGCCCCCCGCGCCGACGATGCGTTGCGGCTGCTCGTCCGGGCGTCGTGGGCGGAGGGGACCAACGACCGGGCGTGGCTCCCGCTCTCGGAGTCGCTGGCGGTGCGGCATCCCGACGTGGGGGCGGGGAGTCTGGCGTACGCCAACGCCCTCGTGTTCCGCGGTGACTTCGCCAGCGCACGCGCGGTGGTGCGCGCTGCCGCCAGGCGCAATAGCATGGCCCGTTCACTTCCCGTGTGCCGCGGCGCGGCGCTCGCGTCGCCGGGGATCACCGCCGCCATCCTCCTCGATTCGCTGGAGGTGGCCGAGCGCGAGGTGCGGGAATGGCTGCAGCGCGATCCCACGTCGCGCGACGCGCACTTCCTGCTGGCCACGGTGCTGCAGCGACAAGGACGCTCGGCGGATGCCCTGCGCGCTCGTCAGGCGTCGCTTCGAGCTGCCTCCCGCGTGATCGACGATGCCGCCGCGCGGGCGGAGATGGCGTTGCGCGACGGCCGCTTCGCGGAGGCGGAGCGCATCCTTGCGGTTCGCGCGTCGGATGTGAGGCCGGAGGTGCGCGGCGACGCGATGTGGTGGACCGCCCGGTTGCAGCGCGAGCGCGGACGGGCGCGCGACGCGGTGGCCACCGCGCGTGCGTTGCGCGCGGTCGCGTCGCGAGACGAGGGACCCGACGTCGCCCTCGGCGTCGCGGTCATGCAGGCGCAAGCGCTCCTGGAGGCAGGACAGGCACGTGCATCGGCGCAGCTGTTCGATTCGCTGGCAAAGGCGCCGGCCACGGGGCTCGAGGGCGAACTCCCTCCGGGAAACGGGCTCACGGCGAGGCGTCGGGCGTGGGCGCTGGTGCACGTGGCCGCGGCCTACGCCGAGGGGGGCGATACGCTCGCGCTCCGGTCGCTGGTGGACAGCATTCGCACCCTCGGGGCGCGCAGCGCATTCGGTCGCGATGAACGGCTGCATCACCACGTGCTGGGCGAACTGCTGGTGGCGCGGGGCGATACCGCTGCGGCGATCCGCGAACTGCAGCTGGCACTGTACTCTTCCACGGAAGGGTATTCGCGCACCAGCCTGATCCTGGGACGCCTGCTGTCCGCTCGGCACCGCGGCGCGGAGGCCGCCACGATCCTCGAGGCCGCGCTTCGCGCCCCGCTGGATGGTTCGGCGCTGTACACCACCCGCACCGAGCTGCACGAAGCGCTCGCCGACGCGCTGGCCCTGGCCGGCAGGCGCAAAGAGGCGCGTGCGCACTATGCCGTCGTGGCGGAGGCTTGGCGCGACGCTGACCCGCGTTTCAGCGCGCGCGGGCGCCGGGCCCGGCGCGCTGATCAGGCGCTCCTTTCGCCGCAGGTCAAGTGCTGCCCCCCCCCGATCTGCCTCGCGCATCGCATCGCGGTGAGTGGTAGGCGTTACCCGCCTCACCCCCTAACGACGTCGCGCTTCACGACGTGCGCGTCGATCGCCTTCGGCGCCTCGCGCATGCGGATCATGCGGTAGCTCTCGAAGTTGGTCTTCTCGGGCGCCCCGTTTCGGAGCGTCATCGTCTCAAACCGTGTGTGCTGCTGCCGTCGATCACGGCCCCGTGCACCGTTTTGGTGAACGCCGGCGAGAGGAGCGGCCCACCCTGACGTGTCGCGCAAGATCTCCAGCACGCGGACGCAGCGGTCCACCTCGTACTCGTTCCCCGTGCCGGCCGGATTGGCCCTGGCGCGCATGGCAGCGAGCGTTGCCGGAGCTTTGGTTCGGCGCTAGCGTTGCCCTCGATGCGGCCACAGGAGGACAGGAAAGCGATGACCGTCACGCGCATGGACAACGTCCTCATCGTGGTCGACGACCTCGAGGGGGTGAAGGCGTTCTTCATCGAGCTCGGCCTCGTGCTCGAAGGCGAGGCCACGGTCGAGGGGGCGGACGTCGGGAAGCTCATCGGGCTCGGCGAGGTCCGGACTACGATCGCGATGCTGCGAACCCCTGACGGACAGGGGGTCGAGCTGGACAAGTTTCACATGCCGGACGCGGTGCGATTCGGGCCGGTGCAGCTGCCGGTGAACACGCTGGGCATTCGTCGCCTCATGTTTGCGGTCGACGACATGGACGGCGTGCTGGCGCGCATGCGCGCGCACGGTGCCGAGGTGATTGGCGAGATGCAGTATGGGACGGCGTATCGGCTCGCGTACGTTCGCGGGCCGGAGGGGATCATCGTGGCGTTGGCGGAACAGGTGGGTGGGGGGGCGCAGCGCTCGTAGATGAACGCTGTCGACCACGAGATGAGACGTCTCGGGATACGAGCCATGCAGCGATGCACGTGCAGCTTCCTGACCATCGTTCTCCCCGCACTGCTCGCCTGCGGGACCTCGACCCCGGCCACGCTCGTGCCGGCGTCGGACCCGTTTGTCTACAACGGGCCGGCGCCGCTCCCCATTCCGGTAAAGGCACGCGACGCATCCGGCCGTGCGCTCGAGGTTGCGATCGAGGCCACCAGCGACGCGCCGGACATCGTGCAGGTCAAGGAGCAGCGCATGCGCTGCCTGCGCGCCGGCGACGCACGCATCACAGCGTCTGCCGGACGCGCGCGCACCACGTTCGTGGTGCAGTGCCGCCCGATTGCGAGCTTCGCCCCTCCGCTTCAATCGCTGGACGTGGTGCTCGGCGGCGAGCCGGTGCCGCTGGCGCCGGTCGCCTTCGACTCGGGTGGTCAGCCGGTGGGCGCCCTGCGCTTCAGCGCGTACTCGGAAGACACGTCGATCGCCACGGTCGCTGGGGGGCGCGTCGTGCCTCGGGGGATGGGGACGACGACGGTCCACATGGACTTTGGCGGCGTCGCGGGGGTGTCGTGGATCGAGGTGGTGGCCCCCGTGGTGCGGGACACGGTGCGACTTGCAGCTGGCGAGTACCGCCGCTGGGCGCTGGGGCCCGGGCGATATGTGGCGACGATGTCGGAGGGTGCCGGCGAGGCCGGGGGGGGAGGCGCCCCCTCGGTGGCCTGGCGCACGGCGAACGCCAACTGCGTCTCTGACGCGCGCTCGCGGGTGACGCTGCACTGCGTGCTGGACGATTCCGGGGCGGTCGTCGCGGTGGCGCAGCGGGCGGCGAGCGTGGCGATCCGGATCGATCGGCGCGCGCGATAGCTCCCGGCACCCTGCGCTTGGCAGTTGGGGCAGTGCGCCGCGCCAGCAAGAGGCAATGATTGCCGCCGGGGGCGGCGGCAGCATGGCCGATCTTGCGGGATGTCCGGCCGGACTCGACATTCGCTGGACCCCCAAACATCAGAGGTCCACATGAAGCATCCGGTCATCCCGCTCCTCCTGCTGGGCAGCGCGCTGGCGGCGTGCAGCGACACGACGGCCGTGCGAACGCCTAACGTTGATGCGGAGGCGTTGCGCGCCGCCGCCAACGCCGGGGCCACGCTGGCGATCGAGGATGCATCCTCGCGCGTGGCGCCCGCCCTGGGCGACCACGGCGTTGGTGCATCGCTCACGTCGTCGCTCGACGAGCTGGCCGCCGCCATCCGGCGCGGCGACGCGGTGTCGGCGCTCCGCGCATCCCGCGCGGCGCGCACCACGCTCGATACCTACCGCGCACGTGCCGCGTCCGGCGACGCCAGCGATCGCGACGTCATCGCGATGGCGCTCGATGGCGCTGATCGCCTCCTCCTCCCCGGTGCCGCAGCGCAGTAACGCCGCCGCTCGCACTCGTCCGAACGACTCCCCTCGTCCGAGGACCACCCCCATGCGACTTGCACTCGCTTCACGCACGCTGATGGCCCGCCTTGTCCCGATCGGGCCACTCGCCATCGTCGGCGCCATCGCGGCGCCCCTCACGGCCACGCCGTCGCAGGCCGCAGCGCAGACCAAGACCGCCTGCTACATCCCGCAGAGCGGGACCGTGTACATGATCAAGGAAGCTGGCACACCAACGGAGTGCCGCGCGTCGACGCACGTGGAGTTCAGCTGGGCTGCCTCAGGGCAGACCGGGCCGCAGGGGCCGCAGGGAGCCACGGGCCCCGCCGGCCCCACGGGCCCCACCGGCGCCTCCGGGCCGCTGGCCGGGCTCGAGTTCCACTCGCAGGCGGCGACGCTCACGCCCAACGGGACCGCCAACTACGGCATCTTCTTCGCCACCTGCTCGGCGAGCACGAAGAGCGTGATGAACTTCGGCTACCAGGCCAATCCTGGCGGGACGATCTTCGCGACGCGTCCGGCGATCAACGGGAACCAGGTGCTGTGGGCGTTTCAGGGCGAGGCCAACTCGCAGTGGGTCTTCTACTGGACGTGCGTGGATGGGGTGACGCCGTAGCCGTTGGCGTGCGGCGAGACAGGTGAAGGGGCGCGCCGCGCGGCGCGCCCCTTTTGCTACACGGCGACCAACTGCTTCACCGCCCGATCTGCCTCGCGAATCGCGTTGCGGTGATCGCTCGCTCCCGCGAGTTCCGTGTTGGCAAAGGCGATGCGCCCGTGCGGGCGGTCGCGCACCACGTCGCGCGGCGCGGGCTTCCCGTCGATGCCGAAGAAGAAGCCGGGCTGCGGGCTCACGTAGGCGTGTCCCCATCGGTTGAGGATGACCCCCGCGATGTCGCGCCGCGGATCGAAGCCGCCAGGCGCAAACATGTCGCCCAGCTGCTGGCGGATGGTGCGCTCGTAGTCGCGGAACGACGTCCCGAAGAGCTGCGCGCGCCCCAGCTTCCCCTGCTCGCCGATGGGGAGCCCCGGCTGGGAATAGAGGACCTTGAGCGTGAGGACGGTCGGCGCATCGGGGTCGATCCCGCGCCCGTCGCCGGCGATCGTCGCCATGCGCCGCACGGAGAGGTAGTTCCCCAACCCCTCAAACCAGCGGCAGCCGGACATCCCCATCTGGTAGAGGAAGCGCCAGTTGCGGACGGCGACGTTGGCCATCAGCGCCGGCGAACGATAGAACTGCGCGAAGGCGTCGCGATGTGCCGTGGAAAGGTCGCGCACGACGTGCTTGGTGGTCCAGCTCCCGCCGGCCATCACCACGCCACGGGCCCGCACGCGATAGAGGTGTCCCCCCTTGGCGTAGATGATCCTGACAAACGATGCAGTGGCGGGATCGCCCTCGTGCTCGACGCTGACCACGGTGGCTCCGAGGCGAATGCGTGTCGGCGAACCGGCGCGGTCGAGCGCCTCGAAGCGAATGGGCGTGCGCCAGACCTGCTCGACGGTGCGTTCCCCCTCGAAGGCGCCGGGGATGAGTGTCTTCACCATCAGGCGCACGAAGCCGGCGTTGCCGTCGGGGAACATCTGGTCGCCGAGTTCGGCGTCGCCGTCGCCGGGGAACTCGGTCTCGATGGCGTAGGCGCAGTAGGCGGAGAGCGCGTCGGGGCCCAGCCCGTAGCCGCCCCCCTCCACGGGTGAGAGGAAGGTCCGCACCGTCTCGCGACTGATGCGGTGCCGTGCCATGAGGTGCTCCTCGAGAGTGATCGTGTCGAGCTGGCGCGAGATGGCGTCGCCTTCCACCTGAGGGCGCGGGCCGTCGTCGGGGACGGTCTTCCAGCGCAGGAGATCGGCCTTGGCCGCATCGCTCAGCGGCGCCCCGTCGAGCTGCCGCCCCCACGGATCGAGGACCCAGACGCCGGGGTGCTTCCCGAACTGCGGGCCGAAGTAGAAGCCGTAGTCCTGCGGGTCGGCGTACGGACTCTGGCGCAGCGGCATCTCCCGCCTGGGGCTCTGCCAGCGCTGGTACTCCATCACTGAGCGATCCATCCCGATGAGGTTGTACACCGCATCGGTGTAGCCCCCCTTCATGGGGACGAGGAAGATCGCCGAGGCCTGGTGCGCGGTGAGGCGGTGCCCGTCGACGAGGAACTCGTTGCGCTTGGCGAGGCCGCCGAAGATGTGATGGTTGTCGAGGATGAGGCAGCGTCCGCCCTTGTGCTTCTGATAGAAGAGCGCCGCCGAGAGTCCGCTGATCCCGCCGCCGACGGAAACGAAGTCGTAGACCTCGCCGGTGTCGATGGCACGCCTGAGTTGCCCTTCGAACTTCCCGTCGCGCAGCGCGTGCGCCGCGGCGGAGACGTCGTAGGTGTTGCCGTTCGAGTGACGGAACTGCCCGACGCCTCCGTAGCCGTTCCACGCATCGGCGGGGGACATCGCGCTGGCGGTGCGCCCGCGCAGGAGGAGTCCCGCACCGGCGATCAGCGCGCCATTGACGAAGTCGCGCCGGGCAATGGGCTCGTGCATGCCGATTCGCTCGTCGCCGAGTCGGTCGTCGCTGGGGCGGTCGGCAGTGGAATCGTGCGGCGTATCCATCGATGGATGAAGCAGGCGTGGGACCCGAGGGGATCAAGTGCGCGCGACAACATTGCATCACAAGTGGTCGAAGCACCATGCGGCGCCCGGTCGCGATGCCCCAAGTCAGCCTCGTCGTTCAATCGGCGTGCGACGATTGTCGCGATCATCCCTTCGCGTGGCACGTCGCCACCCGGCATCACGCGATACACACACGACACACACACACGACACACACTCAGCGAAGGTGACCCGTGCTTCGATATCTCGCGCTCATCGGCATCCTGGTGGCCAGCCTCCCGTCACGCGCAACGGCGCAGGACAACGACCGCAAGTACACGGTGGGAATCCGATCGGCCCTGATCACCGGAACCATGGAGCTGTCGGGGCTCGACCCCGCCTTTGACGATCTCGCCGCCGACGGCCCCAAGGGGCCTCACATGTCGGGTTTCTTCTTCCTGTACCAGGTGCGCCCTCACGTGCGGATCGGCGTCGAGACGCTGGTGGCCAACTCCAACAAGTCGTTGGCCACGACGATGAACTACCAGGCGGCGGGCCCGGTGGTCGAGCTGACGTACGGCACGCGCTGGTTTGTCTCCAGCAGCGTGCACGCAGGCGGGGTGATCGTCAACG
This sequence comes from Gemmatimonadaceae bacterium, assembly GCA_046327755.1. GTDB lineage: Bacteria > Gemmatimonadota > Gemmatimonadetes > Gemmatimonadales > Gemmatimonadaceae > SCN-70-22. Next base: position 110,872 of record JAXLXW010000012.1, on the reverse strand, counting down.
CCATGGCGCGCCAGGGGAACGCCCCTTCGGAAGGGGCCACGTCGGGGTCGTACTTCAAGGGCGAGGGGGCCTTCATCGCCCCGACCGTCGACGTGGGCTATCGCTTCCGGAGGAGCGAGGTCGGGCTCTTCGTGAAGCGCGTCAACACCTTCGGGGAGAAGGACCGCGGCGGGATGAGCGAGTTCGGTTCCACCTTTGTCGGACTGCGGTTCGGGGTAGGGCGCTAGGGCGATGTGCCGGTGTGTGGCGGCGCCGCACGCACCTACCCAGGCGGAATCGACAGGAAGTTCCGGCCATCGAGGGTGTCCCTCGAGCGATTGTCGGGATGTTACCGATCGGTAACATCCAAGAAAGCGCGGGGAAGGCACTCGCCCCTCCCCGCGCTCTCGACTCTCGTTGTCCTACCGCGTCGCGCTTAGTCGCCGCTCTCGCCCCCCGCCGGGAGCTGCGGGACGCCGGTGCTCCCGCCCCCCATCAGCAGCCCCTGCTCCGAGTACAGCCCCAGCTTCTCGCGCGTGTCCATGATATCCAGGTTGCGCATGGTGAGCTGGCCAATGCGATCGAGCGGCGTGAAGAACGCCTCCCCCTTCTCCATCGTCAGGCGCTCGGGCTTGTAGGTCAAGTTGGGGCTCGTGGTGTCGACGATCGAGTAGTCGTTGCCACGGCGCAGCTCGATGGTGACCTCGCCGGTGATGGCGCGTGCGACCCAGCGCTGCGCCGAGTCGCGCAGCATGAGCGACTGCGAGTCGAGCCAGCGCCCCTGATACAGGAGCCGACCGAGCTTGCGCCCGTTGGCGCGATACGTCTCGATCGTGTCCTCGTTATGGATCCCGGTGACCAACCGTTCGTAGGCGATGTACAGCAGGGCGAGCCCCGGCGCCTCGTAGATGCCGCGGCTCTTGGCCTCGATGATCCGGTTCTCGATCTGGTCGGACATGCCGAGCCCGTGGCGCCCGCCGATCGCGTTTGCCTCCATGAACAGCGCCAGCGGCGTGGCGTAGCTCTGCCCGTTGATGGCGACCGGCATCCCCTCCTCGAAGCGGATCGAGACGGTCTCGCGCTTGACCTCGACGTCGTCACGCCAGAAGGCGACGCCCATGATGGGCTGGACGATCATGATCCCCTTGTTGAGGAACTCGAGGTCCTTCGCTTCGTGCGTGGCGCCGAGAATGTTGGAGTCGGTGGAGTACGCCTTCTCCACGCTCATCTTGTAGTCGAAGCCGGCCTTGATGAGGTACTCCGACATCTCGGTGCGCCCGCCCAGCTCGTCGATGAACTGCTGGTCGAGCCACGGCTTGTACACCCGCAGCGAAGGGTTAGTCAGGAGCCCGTAGCGGTAGAACCGCTCGATGTCGTTCCCCTTGAAGGTGCTCCCGTCGCCCCAGATGTTGACGTCGTCCTCGCGCATCGCCGCGACGAGCATCGTCCCGGTGACGGCGCGCCCGAGCGGCGTGGTGTTGAAGTACGTCTGCCCGGCGGTGGTGATGTGGAAGGCGCCGCACTGCAGCGCCGCCAACCCTTCGGCCACGAGCTGTTCGCGGCACTCGATCAGCCGCGCCTTCTCGGCGCCGTATCCCATCGCCTTGCGCGGGATCTCCTCGTAGTCGCTCTCGTCGGGCTGCCCGAGGTTGGCAGTGTACGCGTAGGGAATCGCGCCCTTGGCGCGCATCCAGTGCAGGGCCGCGCTGGTATCGAGTCCGCCGGAGAAGGCGATGCCGACCTTCTCGCCGACGGGGAGTCTTTGGAGGATATTGGCCACGGGTGCTCGACGTCGAGGTGCTGTACGATGCTCAGGTACTACCGCCTCGAATTTACCCACGCCCGGCCCCCGAATCACACCCTCGCCCCCTTCCGGAGCCACCATGAGCCGCTATTCGCGCCGTCACTTCCTGGAATCGATGGGCGGCGCCGCCGCCGTGGCGTCGCTCGCTCCGCTCCCCGCCTTCGCGGCCTCCGCGGCCTCCGCTGCCACGACGGTGCCGAGCCGTGGCGTCGCGAACGGCGCGGTTCACCTCTCGGGCGACGGACTCGCGCTGTCGCCCGCGGAGTACGCCGACCTCCTGCACGACCTCACCGCTCGACGCGCCATCGGCGAGGACAGCTACCTCCTGGGGGGCGAGGTGGAGGCGTTCGAGCAGCGCTGGGCGACGCTCCTCGGGAAGGAGATGGCGGTCTTCATGCCGTCCGGGACGCTCGCCAACCAGCTCGCGGTGCGCGCGCTGTGCGGCGCCAAGCGGCGCGTCATCGTCCCCGACACCTGCCACATGTACAACGACACGGGCGACGCCTGCCAGACGCTCTCCGGGCTCACCCTGATGCCGCTCGCCCCCGGGCGCGCGACGTACACGCGTGACGACGTCGCATCGGTGGTGGCGCGCACGGCCGGCGGGCGCGTGGCGACGGAGGTCGGGGCGCTGGTCATCGAGAGCCCGGTGCGCCGCCGATTCGGGGAGATGTTCGACTGGGACGAGGCCAAGCGCGTGACCGCCTACGCGCGCGAGCACGGGATCGCCACGCACCTCGATGGCGCCCGCCTCTTCATCGCCTCCGCCTACACAGGGATTGCGCCCAGGGAATACGCGGCGGAGTTCGACACCGTGTACGTGTCGCTGTGGAAGTACTTCAACAGCGGGATCGGGGCGATTCTCGCCGGGCCGCGCCGCGTGCTGGAAGGGATGTACCACGTGCGCCGCATGTTCGGCGGCAACCTCGCCGTCGGCTGGCAGGCAGCGCTCGTCGCCGGGCACTACATGACCGGCTTCGAGGGGCGCCTCAAGAGCGCGGTGCAGGTGTCGGAGTCGTTCTACCGCGAGATCGCGTCGCACCCCAAGGTGCAGGTCGAGCGCATCGCCAACGGGACCAACGTGGCGCGCGTGCGCGTCACCGGGAGCGATCTCACGCAGCTGGCGTCGAAGCTCGCGGCGCGCGGGATCCTGTTGCCGCATCCCAGCCCGGACGGGGTGATGATGTTCGGCGTCAACGAGAGCTGGAACCGGACGTCAGGGTCGCTCCTGGCGGCGGCGTTCGGCGAAGCGCTGGGGTAGGGGGCAACGGAACGAAACGAAAGAAAGCCTGACACAGAGGTTCGCAGAGGTCACACAGAGGTTCACGGAGGACGTCGGCGCATCACCGCCTTCCTCTGTGCACCTCCGTGATGCCTTCGTGAACCTCTGTGTTCTGCTTTGTACTGGAACTGCTCTCGACGCCAGCCCCCCTCACCCAACCACGGACGAGGGGGGCTCTTTCGTTCGTGGGCACCGCACGACAGCCGCTTTGTTCAAGGGAGACAGCCGGTTCCTTCAATCCGGCGTGGGGCTTCGCGGAGATCTTCGCTGTGTCACCACGGCGCGCGCTCGTTCGGGCGCAGCGAGGCACGAGGTGACACCCCCTCACCTAGTGATCCGGAGATCCCCATGGACACCCCGTCTCTCGCTCGCCCCGGTGCCGCCCTTCGTCGTCTCGCGCGCACCGCCACGCTCATGTCGCTCATCGGCGCCTCGACCATCGCCTGCGGCATGGTGATGAACCGGCACGTCGCCGTCCCCCCGGCTTCCGAGTTCGGGCTTGGCCCCCGCACCAGCCACAACGGCGCCTTCACCGCCACGCTCATCCCGGCGCGCACGCTCGCGAAGGGGTCGACCCAGGCGGTCTCGCTCTCGGTGGTCGATCGCGCGGGCGCCCCGGTGGACAGCGCCACCATCACGATCAACGGCGGAATGCCGCAGCACGGGCACGGCCTCCCCACCAAGCCCAAGGTGCGCGAGGGCGATGCCCCGGGGCGCTACACCATCGCCGGGCTCCGCTTCAACATGGGCGGCTGGTGGGTGGTGTCGTTCGTGATCCGCGCGCCGGGGAACGGCGGGCAGGCCCCCGCGACGGACAGCGTGACGTTCAACGTCCGCCTGTGAGCGCCGCCATGCCCGCGAACATCCCCCTCCGCCCGCTCCGCCCGCTCCGCCCGCTCCGCTCGCTCCGTCTCCTGTCCGGTGTCGTCGCCCTCGCGGCGGCACTGGCCGGGACGATGGCCGCCGCCTCGGGCGCGACCAACGCCCGCTCGGCCGACAACCCATGGAAAGCAGCAGACGTCGAGAAGCTCGCGGAGCTGCGGCTCGCCGCGCTCCCCCCGCTCCCGCACGATCCGTCCAACCGCGTGGCCGATGACCCGCGCGCGGTCGCCCTCGGGCATCGCCTCTTCTTCGACACACGACTCAGCGGGAACGGGCGTGTGTCGTGTGCGACCTGCCACGACCCGCAGCTCGACTACCAGGACGGCCGCGCCCTGGCGCGTGGCGTGGGAACGACCGCACGCCGCACGATGCCCATCGCCTCGACCGCGTGGAACGAGTGGATGTTCTGGGACGGGCGCAAGGACTCGCAGTGGTCGCAGGCGCTTGGCCCCCTCGAGAGCGCGGTGGAGCACGGCACCTCGCGCACGCAGGTCGCCGGCGTGATCGCGACGACGTATCGCGCCGAGTACGAGGCGCTGTTCGGTCGCGTGACCGAGCCTCGGACGACCAATCCGCACGCGTCGCCGGCGGGCGACAGCGCGGCGCAGCGCGCCTGGCAACAGATGGACAGCGCTTCGCGCGATGCCGTGACGCGCACCTTCGTCAACGCGGGGAAGGCGATCGCCGCCTACGAGCGCACGCTCCGCCACGCGCCGTCGCGCTTCGACCGCTACGCCGACAGCGTCGTCGCCACCGGTCGCGCCCCGTCGGGCCTTCTCACCGACGACGAGGTGGCCGGGCTGCGCCTCTTCATCGGGAAGGGATTGTGCACCGACTGCCACAACGGCCCGCTGTTCACCGACCAGCACTTCCACAACATCGGCGTGGACGCCGTGCCGTCACTCCCTGACGATCGCGGGCGAGCCCGCGGCGCGACGCTGGTGCAGCGCGACGAGTTCAACTGCCGCTCGCGCTGGAGCGACGCGCGCCCGGAGCAGTGCGACGCGCTGGAGTTCATGGTGGCCGACGGCGAGGAACTCGACCGCGCCTTCAAGACGCCCTCGCTGCGCAACGTGGCGCTCCGCGCCCCCTACATGCACGCCGGGCAGCTGGCAGACCTGGGGGCCGTGATCAAGCACTACAACACCGCCCCCAAGGGACCGCACGGGCACTCGGAACTGCGAGCGCTGCAGCTGACGGCCAAGGAGCGCCAGCAGCTCGTCGCGTTCCTCGGTGCGCTGACGTCGCCCCTGGCCACCCCGCGCGCCTTGCTGGAGCCGCCGAGATGACGCCCAACGGACGCAACCGCCGTACGCTCGATGTCCTCGTGATCGGGGGCGGGCAGTCGGGGCTGGCCATCGGGCGTGAACTCGAGCGCGCCGGCCGCGACTTCCGCATCCTCGACGGTGCGCGCTCGCTCGGCGAGAGCTGGCGCCAGCGCTGGGACTCGCTGCGCCTCTTCACGCCGGCGTCGATGAGCGCGCTCCCCGGCATCGCCATGCCCGGCGCACCGGACGACTTCCCGGGGAAGGACGCCGTCGCCGATTACCTGGCGCACTACGCGCGCGCCTTCTCGCTCCCCATCGGGCTCGACGAGCCGGTGCGTGCGCTGACGCGCGAGTCCGACGGCTGCTTCACCGCCATCACCGAGCAGGCGCGCTACCGTGCGCGATCGGTCGTCGTTGCCACGGGGCCGTTCCAGTCGCCGGTGGTCCCGGCCATCGCGCAGGGGCTCGCACCGTCTGTCCGTCAGCTGCACAGCACCGCCTATCGCAACCCGCGCGAACTCCCTCCGGGGCGTGTCGTGGTAGTGGGGGGCGGGAGCTCCGGGGTGCAGATCGCCGCCGATCTCGCATCCACGCACGACGTCACAGTTGCCGTCGGCAGGCGCTATCCGCGCCTCCCCGAACGCTTGCTCGGGCGCAGCGTCTTTCGCTGGCTCGATGCGTCGGGGGCCTTCACCATCCCCGGCGACACCTGGCTCGGGCGCCGCTGGCGGAGCCGTGACCTCCTCATCGGCGAGGGGCCCGACGAGGTGGCCCACCGGCTCGGAGTGCAGCTGGCGGGGCGCGTGACGGGCGCATACGCGCGCGGACTCATCACGCACGATGGGCAGCAGCTCCCGGCCGACGTGGTCGTGTGGGCGACGGGCTTCCGCCCTCGCTACGACTGGTTGCACGTCCCGGTCGCCGATGCGCGCGGCATGCCGCAGCACGTACGCGGCGTCACCGCGATCCCCGGCCTCTACTTCCTGGGGCTCCCGTGGCTCCACGCGCGTGGCTCCGCCCTCCTCGGCTGGGTCGCCCGCGACGCGCACTTCCTGGGCAATCGGATCGCCCAACACCTCCACGCCGCCTGAGCCATGCCCATCTCCCTCCGCCTCGCCGCCGACCACGTCGCCTCGCTCCCCCCGCTCGACGGCGTCGAGTTTCGCCGCGAGACCGATCCGACCGTGATGGCGCTCGCCCAGCAGCGCCCCTACGACACGATGCGCGCCCGATTCGACGACGGGCATCGCGCCTACGTCGCCCGGCGCGACGGCGCCGTGATTGCCTGGGGGTGGGTGGCCACGCAACGCGCCTCACTCGGCGAGCTCGATTTCGACTTCGCGCTCCCGCCGGGCGATCGCTACCTGTGGAACTTCGTCACCACGCCGGCGGCACGCGGGCTTGGCATCTACCCGCGCCTGCTGCAGGCGATCGTTGGGATCGAGTCCGCCGAGGCGTCGCGCTTCTGGATCGTGCGCGCCCCGGAGAACCACGCGTCGGGGAGCGGGATCGAGCGCGCGGGCTTTCAGCGCGTGGCGACGCTCTCAGTCGACACCGACGGCCGTGCCGCCGTGGCCGGCGACGATGCCGATGCCACCGCGGCCGCCGCGCGCCTCCTCGGGCTCCCGATCGCCCGCGGGACGCTCGCCCACTGCTGGCGCTGCGTGCGCCGCGCCATCGAGGGCGGGCGACCCTGCGCCGACGGGCACTGCCACTGCGACTACCAGCGCCCGGAGCGCGGCTGTGCGTCGGAACATGTCGCCTAACGCCTCGCCTCCGCATCCCACCCTCATATCGAGCCGCCACATGTCACCCCTCGACGCGCCGCCCGCGCCGCCCGCGCCTCGCGCCGTGCGCACCGAACGCTACGACACGATCGTGATCGGCGCGGGCCAGGCCGGGCTCGCGGTCGGCTATCACCTCGCAAGGCGCGACGCCGACTTCCTCATCCTCGAGTCGGCCGCGCGCGTGGGCGAGAGCTGGCGGCGGCGATGGGATTCGCTGCGCACCTTCACCTCGGCGGCGACGATGGGGCTTCCGGGGATGCCCTTTCCCGCCGCCCCCGCGCATCTCCCGTACAAGGACGAGATCGCGGACTACCTGGAGCGCTACGCACAGCGCTTCGACCTTCCGGTGCGATGCGACACGAAGGTCACGTCGCTCACCCGAAGCGCGGGGCGCTACCTCATCGAGACCGGGGAGATCCGCTACGAGGCCAGCCACGTGGTCGTGGCGACGGGGCCATTCACGACGCCGAGCATTCCGGCGCTCGCGCAGGAGCTTGCGCCCGGCATCCGTCAGCTGCACTCGAGCGACTATCGCAATCCGTTCGCCCTCGACGACGGCGCGGTCCTCGTCGTGGGGGCCGGCAACGCGGGAGCGCGCATCGCCCTGGAGGTCGCGCGCTTCCGCCCGGTCGTGCTGGCGGGGGCCACGCCGCGCCGGCTCCGCCGCACGCTGATGGGGCGTGACATCCATCGCTGGCTCCTCCCCGTCGTCAGGCGCCTGACAAACGACACGCGCGCCGGTCGGCTCCTGCGGCGTCACCTCGCGCACGACCCGCTGGTGGGGATCACCGATGCCGACTTCGCGCGCGCCGGCGTCGTGCGGCGCGGGCGCGTGACTGGGGTGAGCAACGGGCGCCCGGTGCTGGACGGCGAGGCGCTCGACGTGCACACCGTCATCTGGAGCACCGGCTTCGTCCCTGACTATCGCTGGATCCGCATCCCACTCTCCTTCCAGGACGGCGCGCCACGCATGCACCGCGGGGTGGTGGCCGAATCACCGGGGCTGTACTTCGTTGGGCTCCGCTTCCTGCACTCGCTGGCCTCGGCCTTCCTGGGCGGCGTCGGCGACGACGCGGCATATCTCGCGAGGCGCATCTGCGAGGACGCGTAGTAGCGGCCGCGCAGTGTCGGCCTCGTAGCGGCCGCGGTGCCTATTGCGTCCTCGGTCCCCGCCGTACGTTGGTGGGATGACCAAGCGGGTCGGCGTCGGCCAATTCCTGGCGTGGGAAGGCGGGTGCATCTTCATCGGCCGGCACGATCGGTCGATCCCGATGCACGCGCACCAGGCGATCCAGTTCGTGGCGGCGTCGGAGGGGGAGCACCTGGTGCGCTCCAACGATGCGGAGCCGTGGCGCCCGTACTCCATCGCCGCCATCCCGGCGCGGCAGCCGCACAGTATCGACGTCACGGCGTCGGAGTACGGCGTGGTGATCTTCCTCGAGCCCGAGACGCGCGAGGGGCGGGCGATCACGCAGCGCTACCTGCGAAGCGGCATCACCGAGGTAGGGGACGCCGAACGGCGCGCCATCACGCGGGCGATGTTCGAGGCGTGGATGGGTGGGGAGCGGGAGGCGATCGTGCAGCACGCACGCCGCCTGGTGGAGTCGCTGGCCGCCGGCATCCACCCGGGCGTGGTAACGGATGAGCGCGTGGTGCGCGCGATCGAGTTCATCAACGCGAACGTCAATCGTGCGCTCTCGCTCGAGGACGTGGCGGACCACGTCTGCTTGTCGCCGAGTCGCTTTCGCCATGTCTTTGGCGAGCAGACGGGGATGGCACTCCGACCCTACATCCTGTGGCGGCGCTTCCTGCACAGCTGGGAGCTGATCATGCGCGGGGCGACGGTCTCCGAAGCGGCACACGCCGCCGGCTTCGCCGACGCCGCGCACCTGAGCCGCACGTGCACGCGCACGTTCGGCTTCGCGCCGTCGGCGATGCCGCTGACGATGGCGATCCCCGACCCGTCGCCGGGCGCCGCCGTTTCCTAACCGGCGACAGCGACGTAGGCGCGCACCGGGAAGGTCCCGCACCCCTTCACCTTCACGGGGACCGCGGTGAAGCGCCCTCCCTGGGCGGGGGCCGCCTCGAGCCCGCGCAGGTGCTCCACGATGGGAATCTCGCTGCCTAACAGGATGGTGTGCACCGGGCGCGCACCGGTCGCGATGCCGTCGATGTTCATCGAGTCGATCCCCACGAGCGCGGCCCCCGCCTTGCGCAGCCACTCGGCGGCGCGCTCGGTGAGGTGCGGATGCCCCTCGAAGTAGGCGTCGGTGCGCCAGTGCCGGTCCCACCCCGAGTGAATGAGCACGGCGCGCCCGCCCACCGCGTGCGCCGGGAGCGGGATCTCGTCGATCGCCGCCCCCTTCAACGGATCGACGCGCACGACGAGGCATTCGAGGTCGGCGACCGACTCCAGCGGGAGTTCGGAGAGGTCCTTGCCGTCGGCGTAGCGATGGAAGGGACTGTCCACGTACGTCCCGGTATTGGCGATCATCTCGATCTTCCCGATCTGGAACTCGGCGCCGTCGTAGATCGCGCGCGAATCGGCGCGGCTGCGCCAGTCGCAGACAATCGGAGCGGGGAAGCCCTTGTAGGTGATCATCCCGTGCTCGATGGTGTGGCTCACATCGATGAAGCGCGTGGTCATGGCGGCGATGACGAAGGAGAGGGGGAGTGACGCGGGCGAACGATGCGCGCGCGCGCACGCGGCGACTTGAACGCAGGGGCTGATCTTGGCACCTGCGCCCGCGCCTCACCTTGCCACCAACGAGAAAGGCCGCCGTGCGTCTCCGCAGGCGGCCTTGGGCGTTCGGCGTCGGGCGTTAGGCCGATAGCGGCGTCGACACCCCGAGCTTGAAGCCGTCCAGATCGAGGAACTGGAACATGCGCGCCCCCCACGGACGGTCGGCCGGCTCGTTGAGCAGCGACGATCCCGCGGCCTTGATGCGCGCCGCCGCGGCGTCGACGTCGGCCGGCGCGGCGACATTGATCTGCAGGTAGAAGCCCTGCCCCTTGATCCGGTCCCATCCGAGCTTGCCGTCATCCTGGTTGAGGACGATGCGGATGTCGCCGGCGGTGACGACGGCGCCCGCCACCTTGCCGTCCTGCTCGAAGGTCATCGCGACCGTGAAGCCGACGGCGTCGCGGTAGAAGCGGATCGAGGCTTCGACGTCCTTGCAGGTGAGGGAACAGCCCAGGTTCGTCGCGTTGAGCGCGGTGGTCGACATGGAGGGTACTTGTTCGGTGTGAGGGGTGCCCGCGCACGAGAGGGGCGCGTGGGAGCGGGGATTCTACGGACGAGGGGCGCCCCCCGCTACCGGCGGCGCCCTACGGTTCGCCCGGCGGCGTCGCGAAGAAACTGTTAGCGCGCCATGCCGGTCGCTGTGCGCGGTTGGCCACGCGCAGGGCGAGTTCGGCGTAGAGCGCATTGAAGGCCGCCGCGGCGTCGAAGTTGACCGGCTGCGTCGTGTCGTCGCTGACCTTGTGGTAGTGGTCGCGTACCCACGCCAGCCACGTCTGCTCCTCCGGCGTCCCGGTGCGGTAGCCGACCTTGAAGGCGAGCGCCGGCACCCCTTGCCGGATGAAGGAGTACTGGTCGCTGCGCACGAAGCGGTTCTCCTCGGGCTGCGGATCGGTGAAGACGGCGAGCCCGCGCGCCTTCACCGCCGCGTCCAGATCATCGGCCAGGTCCGACTCATCGTAGCCGTAGGCGAAGACGCCGGTGAGGGGGACGAGGGGGAGGAACATGTCGGTGTTGAGGTCGGCGACGACGCGTCCGTCCCTAAACGAGGGATGCGTTGCGAAATGCCGTGAACCGAGCAACCCCTTCTCCTCCGCCGTGACCGCGACGAAGGCCAGCGTGCGCCGGTTCCCGCCACGCGCGGCGACGAGTCGCGCCGTCTCGATGAGCGTCGCCGTCCCCGAGGCGTTGTCCATCGCCCCGTTGAAGATGCTGTCGCCGCCGGCCGCCCCGCCGTGCACCGTGCCGACGTGGTCGCTGTGCGCCGTGTAGACCACGATCTCGCGCGCGAGCTGCGGGTCGGTGCCGGGGACGATCCCGACGACGTTGGGAGAGGTGAAGTTCCGGCGTTGCACCGGGAGCGTGGCGCGCAGCGACACGGCGAGCGGTCCGGTGGGGAGCCTAACGCCACGTTGCGCCATCGCCTGTACGCTGTCCCACGCCATCGCGCTGCCGGCGAAGAGTCGGGCGGTGAGGGCGGGGCTGGCCGCGGCGAAGATTCGCTGGCCGGCGGCGTCGTCGAGTGCGGCGTCTTCCAGCGACACCGTCGTCCCGGTGCGCGCCTGCGCATTCCAGCTGGTCCCGGTCGCGAGCGCGATGGCCCCGACCGCCCCGGCGGCGCGCATCGCCGTCCAGCGCGACCGCGATCCGTGCGCTTGCAGCGGGGCCGTGAGTCCGCTGGGGACCGCATTCACGTAGACGACGATCTTGCCGCGGACATCGAGCCCGGCGAGGTCGTCGACGCCGGCCTGCGGCAGGGAAAGGCCGTAGCCCGCGAAGACGAGCGGGGCGTTCACGTCGCCCGTCGCGGGGCGCGGCGTGATCCGCAGGTCGCCCCCGAGTGCGAGCTCGGACCAGCGCCCCCCTTCATTGAGGGAGATCGACACCTTCGCCGCGTCGAGCCCGACTTCGACGAAGCGGACGCGCTGGAACCAGCCGTCGGTTCCGGCGGGGCGAAGGCCGGCCTTCTCGAACTGCTGGGCGATGTAGCGCGAGGCGCTCTCGTGCCCCGGGCTCCCCGTGTCGCGCCCGCGCAGCGAGTCGTCGGCGAGTACCTCCACGTGTCGCCACCAGGCCGCCGCCGGGTGATCGGCCGGCGGGTGCTGCCGCGGCGCGCTGGCCGTCTGCGCCCATGCGGTGGGCCCGGCGACTGGGGCGGTCGCGAGCAGGGCGCACGGCAGCAGCAACCGCAGCGCGGGCGAAAACGGCGACGTGAGGGGACGAGGCATGGCGGGTTCCGGAGGATATGTTCAGGCCTCGAGAGTACCGCCCTTTCTCCGCCGGCACCACCGCCAGGGCGGGCCACGCGGCGGCTGGCACCAATCGCCCCCGCTCGACGTAGAGCACGAGGCATGAACCAGGCATCCATCGACGCGGAGTTTCCCGGGCTGGCCGCCGCGCTGGCCGGCGACTACAGCATCGTGCGCGAACTCGGGCGCGGTGGGATGGGGGTCGTCTTCCTCGCCCAGGACGTCCGGCTCGAGCGCGCGGTGGCGCTCAAGGTCCTCCCGACCGCGCTGGCGGGAGATCCGGCGGTGCGTGAGCGCTTCGTGCGCGAGGCGCGGACGGCGGCGCAGCTCTCCCATCCCAACATCGTCCCGGTCTACTCCGCCGACGAGGCGCGGGGGTGGGCCTACTTTGCGATGGGGTTCGTGGACGGCGAGTCGCTCGGCGACCGCCTCAAGTCGTTAGGCCCGCTCCCGCCGGCGGAGGTGGTGCGCGTCCTGCGCGACGCGGCGTGGGCGCTGGCCTACGCGCACGCGCGGGGCGTGGTGCACCGCGACGTGAAGCCCGACAACCTCCTCATCGAGCGCGGGACCGACCGCCTGGTGGTGACCGACTTCGGCATCGCCCACGCGCCGGACGCCTCGCGCCTGACGATGACCGGGCACGTGATGGGGTCGGTGCACTTCATGAGTCCGGAGCAGGGGGCGGGCGAGGCGCTCGACGGGCGCAGCGACCTCTACTCGCTCGGCACGGTGGGATACCTCCTGCTGAGCGGGCGACTCCCCTTCGAGCACCAGCAGGCGGCGGCGATCCTGGTGCAGCGCGCCACGCGCGACGCGCCATCGCTGCGTTCGGTGGCGCCGAACATCCCGCCGTCGCTCGCCGAGGTCATCGACCGCTGCCTGGCGCGCGACCCGGCGATGCGCCCGCCGACCGGGGAGGCGCTGGCCGACATGCTCGTGCGCACGGTGCAGGAGGTGGCGAGCGCCGACGAGACGTCGCAGCCGCACGCCAAGCTGAGCGAGCAGGAGGCGAACGCCGTCTGGCGCCGCGCCGCGCAGCTGCAAGCGGAGGCGGCGGCGCGGCTGGAGTCGATGACGCGCGAGCGGGCGGCGCTCGGACCGGCAGGGCAGGCGGGGCAGTCGTCGCGCGTTGCGGCTGGCGACGAGCCGACCGGCTTCAACCTCACGGCGGTGCAGGCGGCGGCGGAAGAAGCCGGGATCTCCCGGCAGTTTGTCCAGATCGCCATGGCCGAGCTGCAGGCCGATCGCGGCGCGGGACGCGGGCTCGTGTCCCGCGGCGCCGAGGCGTCGCGCATGGTCCGGGCGTTCCTGGGACGGCACCCGCGGGCAATCACCGTCTCGCGCATCTTCAACTACTCGCCCAAGCGCGTGCTCGCGGCCATGGGGGCGGCGCTGCAGCATCCGCCGGCCGGACTCAAGCTGCGCGAGACCATCGGCGGCCATGCGCTGCACGGCGGGGTGCTGGTCTTCGACATCCCCGCGATCGCGGAGTACTCGATGGACGGCTCCGGGATAGCGTACGGCAACTACCTGTGGACGTGGACGCGCTACCAGCTGTGGGTCAAGACGTTGCGGGCGCAGCTCGCCGCCGTTCCCGGCGACTCGTCGCGCTGCGAGGTGACGCTCACCATCGAACCGCCGGAGGGGCACGCCTCGTCGGTGTGGGAGAGCGTCGGCTTTGGTGCCGGCGGAGGCTTCGTGGGTGGCGTCACGGGCCTCATCCTCGCCAAGAAGGCGATCCTGGTCGCGCTGCTCGGACTCCCGGCCGCGGTCCCGCTCCTCGCGGGAGGATTCGCGCTCGGCGCCGTCGGCAACCGCTTGCTGTACCAGTGGGCGCTGCGCGTGGCGCGCGAGGAACTTGGGAAGGCGCTGGGGGAGATCGACCGGCAGTTCACGCGCGAACAGACGTTTGGCGACCCGTTCGGTGAGCCGGCACTGCCGCCAGCTGCAGCCAACCGGCTGACCGGCGGTCGTTAGGCCGGCACCTGCGCGTCCGCCTGGTGGCGCGACGCGCCGTCAGGTGCGCGCCACCCGTGCGATGAACGCGACGTACGACGAGTCGGCGCGCTCCTCGCTCGAGGTGCGCGCCGATCCCGTTTGCAGCACGCGAGCCAGCACGGAGCCCGGTGGCGTCCCGTGGTCGCGCGGAACGCCCCCTTCGAGGAGCGCGAGCGCCGTGGCCCATCGCCGGAGATCGGCCTGGTAGGTGACCGGCGACCAGTCGCGCGCGTCGCCGCGCGTGTCGGGCGCCTGCGCGTCGGCGCCGCGGGCGAGGAGGAGGCGCGCCGCCTCGGGGGTGAGGCGCTGGTGGAAGAGGATGGGGCGCCCTTCCTGCAGCGGCGTGTTGGGGTCGAGCCCGGCGTCGAGCAGCTGCTGGAGCACGAGCAGCGGGCGCTCCCCCGCGGCTCCCGCGAGCAGTTCGAGGAGCGAACCATCGCCCCCCAAGTCGTTCGCCTGCGGGCGCGCCCCCGCGGCCAGGAGGAGACGCACCCCCTCGAGGTCACGCATCGACCCGCCGTCCATGATCGCGGCACGCGTTGCGAGTCCCAGCAGGGTGACGCCGCGTTCGTCGCGGGCCGCAAGGTCTGGTGCCGGCGTCGCGTGCAGGAGCGTGTCGAGCGTCGCATAGTCGTTCATCACCAGCGCGAGCGCGGCATCGCGCGTGGCGCTGTCCGGGTATGCATACTGCGGACTCGCCTCGCGCGGGACGTCGCGCTCGCGAAGGCCGGCGTAGATCAGGCCGAGCCCGTGTCGGGAGAACGTGAGCACCGCGCCTAACGCGACTGGCGCCGCGGCGAGCGCGAGCCCCGCGAAGACGAGGACGGGGCCCTGGCGCGACTTCCCGGCCCAGAGCAGGAGCGCGGCGACGACGCCGAGCAGGGCGAGGAGCGCGCCGAGCCCCGCCCCGATGCCGCGCGTCGCGGCGTCGCCGCCGTCACGCCGGACGAAGAGGACGACGCCGGCGACCAGGTCGATGGCGATGAAGAGCCAGGCGAGGAACGAGAGCGTGCGCGTCACGAGGGGGGTGAGGCGGGAGATCGCTCCAGCCTACATCAGGGAACCCGCCGGCGCTACGGCACGATCTTCCGCGCCTTGTTGGGATACGGCGGCGGCTTCGGCACCGCGCGCGGGTCCTCGGCGATCTTCTTCTTCAGGTACGCGATGGCCGCGTCGAGTTGCGCGTCCTCGCCGTTGAACGTGGCATGCGGGAGGTTGTCGACGACGATGTCCGGGTTGAACCCTTCCTGCTCGATGAGCCACTTCCCCTCGGCGCCATAGACGCCCATCATCGGCGCGCGCGCCACGCCGCCGTCGCTCAGCGTGTTCGCCCCGCTGAGCCAGATCTCCCCGCCCCACGTCCGCATCCCGATCACCACGCCCAACCCCAAACGACGGAAACCTTCTGCCACCGCCTCACCGTCCGACGCCGTCTCCTGGTCGACGAGCATCACCATGTGCCCGCGGAAGGCCCCCTGCATGTTCCAGTACGGCTCCCCCACGCGGTCCTGCCAGTACATCCATGGCTTGCGCAGCAACATCTCCAGCACCCACGAATCGATGTTGCCGCCGCGGTTCTGGCGCATGTCGAGGATGAGCCCCTGCTTGTCGAAGACCGGGGTGAACTCGCGGTAGAACTGGTTGATGTCGCCATCGCCCATCGCGCGCAGGTGGAGATAGCCGATGCGGTTCTCCCCCTTCTGCTCCGTCGTCAGGCGGCGCGTGTACTCCCAGTCGGTGTAGCGCAGGTTCTGCTCGTTGCCGATCGGCTCGACGATGATCTCCTTGCTCCCGGCAGCCGTGGCCACCGTCAGCAGGACCTGCTTCCCCACCTGGTTGCGGAGCAACTCGCCGATGTCGCGCGTGTCGAGCGTCCGCTGTCCATTCACCGCGGTGATCACGTCGCCGGCCTTCACGCCGAGGTCGGGGTCGGCCAGCGGCGAACGCTCGGCCGGGTACTCCGGATCGTTGCGGTAGATGTAGTCGATGCGGTAGCCCCCCTTGGCAGGGTCACGGAAGAGGCGCGCCCCTAACGACGCGACCTGCACCTGGTCCTCGCCGCGCCGCAACGCGCCGCCGCCGACCGAGGTGTGGAGCGCCGAGAGCTCGCCAACGGCCCAGCCGATCAGGTCACTCAGTTCGGCGCGCGTCGTGATGCGGGCGACGAGCGGGGCGTACTTGTCGAGCGTGGCCTGGTAGTCGACACCGTGCATGTTGGGGTCGTAGAACCAGTCGCGCTCGAGGCGCCAGGCGTCGACGAAGAGCTGCCGGAAGTCGTCGCGCACGTCGATGTCGAACGACCATCCGCTCAGGTCGAGGCGTGCGTCGGCGATGTTGGCAACCTTGGCGGCGCGCGCGTCGACGACGTGCAGCGCGTTCCCCTTGCGCACCAGGAGCTTCTTCCCGTTCCCCGACAGTTCGGCGGACCGGATGTCATCGACGACGACGACCCCCTCGGGCTTCTCGTTGCCGAGCTTGAGGGCGACGAGGTCGGTCTTGGCATCCGCGCCGGAGCCGCGCGAGGTGACGAAGAGCGCTTCGCTGTTGGCGAAGAGCGCCTCGTAGTTCCCGGAGGGGAGCGGCACGCGGCGAATGCGCAGCGGGAGCCCGTCGAGCGCTATGGTGATCGGCCTGGGGCCGCTGTCGCTGCGAGCGGCAGGAGTGCTCGCCGGTGGTGCAGTGGGCGCGGCCGCGGGCGTGCTTGCGCCTGACGGCTTCTTCAGCTCATCGTCCGGCAGGAAGGGCGAGCGAAGCCCGGGGCGCAGCGCCAGCTGGTAGACCTCGACCTCCTTGTCGAAGTACGGCTCCGGGCGACGGTTCCCCCACGGCGCGCCGACGAGCGTGCGCAGGTTCCGGTCGGAGAGGAAGTAGAGGAACTCCCCCTTGGGGTCCCACGCCGGCGAGACGGAGTTGGTGCGGTCGGTCGTGAGCGCGGTGCTGCGCCCGCTCTCGACGCTGTAGAGCTTGAGTTGCTGGAATGAGTTGAGCGCCGACATCTGGTAGGCGAGCCACCGACCGTCCGGGGACCAGGCCATGGCGCCGATCCCCTCCCGGTTCTCGGAGATCTTCTTCATCTCGCCGCTGGCGACGTTCATCACCCAGAGGTCGCGGTTGTTGTCGTGCCAGGCGAGCCACTTCCCGTCGGGCGAGGGATAGCCGCGGAACCGCAGGATGCGCCCCTTCCTCGTGAGCGCCTCGTCGTTCCCGACGCCGTTGACCGGGAGGCGCACCCACTCCAGCTCCCCGGTCTCGTCGCTCAGTGCGAGCACCGACTTTCCGTCGGCTGCAAAAACAGCGTCGCGATAGCGCACGCTGTCCTTGCGCGTGCTGCGCACGAAGCGTCCACCCTTGACCGGGGCGACGAAGACGCGCCCGCGTGACGTGAGCACCACGCGATCACCGTCAGGGGCGAGGTGCGCCGCCGAGAGGAACGACATCGGATCCTTGACCCAGTTGTCACGCAGCTGATCGAGGTCCGAGGCGAGCGAGATGTCGATCATCCTCGTCTGGCCGCTCGAGAGGTCGAGGTCCCACAGGTCGGCCTTGAGCTGGTAGACGATGTGCCCGTTGCCGAGCGACGGGTCGCGCACGTCCCATCCTTCGTGGTGCGTGATCTGGCGCCGGTCGCTCCCGTCTTCCTTCATCGACCAGAGGTTCATCTGCCCGTCGCGATCGGTGACGAAGTAGACACGGCCGTCGTACCACATCGGCGAGTGCGACTCTCCGTTGTAGTCCTTTCCCGTCAGCTGCACCGCCTCAGCGGTGCCCGTCGTGTACTTCCAGACCTGCCGCGCCGTGCCGCCGGTGTAGCGCTTGGTGACGTTGCCGTGGAAGCCGGGGCGCGCGAAGTAGAGCGTGCGTCCGGTGGCGTCGTACGATCCTTCCGAGGCGCCGGCCAGTGGAACGAGCGACCGTGCGCCGCTGGCAACATCGAGTTGGACCATCGCCTGCTTGGGGATCCCCGTGTACTGCGTGGTGCGGTAGACCAGCTTCCCGTCCGGTGTCCACGAGGTCGCGATCGCGGCGTCGCCGTCGTAGGTCCAGCGGGTGGGGGCGCCGCCGGCAAGGGGCATCGTGTAGAGCGCCGCCGGTCCCTCGTAGCGCGCGGTGAAGGCGAGCGTCTTCCCGTCCGGCGAGATCGTCGGGTCCGTCTCCTCGGCGGCGTGACTCGTCAGGCGGTGGGCCAGCCCGCCGCTGAGCGGCACCGACCAGAGGTCACCCTCGGCCGCGAAGACGACCGTGGTGCCGGAGACCGCGGGGAATCGGTAGAAGCCCTTGGCGCCGCCAGCGGGCGACTGCGCCATCAGGGCGGCGGGGAAGAGGAGTGCGGCGACGAAAGCGATGCGCATGCGTGGGCCTCGAGGCGTGGGGCGTCGCCCGGAAGGTGGCGAGCCGAAGCGCGAGACGGAACGTCTACGGGACGAAATGGTGGCGCCACGAGGCCGGGCGATGTGGCTCCGCGGGTGCTCGCCCCGCGCCCACACTCGACGGCGCCGAGCCGTCCACGCAGATTCGCCCGCCGCCACGCAGACCCTCCTCCTGTTTTCCGCCCCGAGCCAACCATGCGGCAACGACGCACGCATCGATTCGCGGCTGACCTCGAGATCATTGGCGTCAATCCCTTCGTCTTCGTCCCCGCACGCGTCCTGGCGGCGTTGCTGCGCGAGTTCGGGCGCGACAAGGGGCCGGTCCCGATTCGCGGCACGCTCAATGGCGAGCCCTTCCGGCAGACGCTGGTGCGTTTTCGGGGCGAATGGCGGCTCTACGTCAACACCGCGATGCTCAAGCAGTCACCGCGCCGCGTGGGCGAGCGAATTCGTCTCGAGGTCGCCATCGACCGGGAGCCGCGCGTCACGGAGATGCCGCCGGCCTTCGCGGCGGCGCTCGACCGGGACGAGGAGGCGCGTCGCGCCTTCGAGGCGCTCACGCCGTCGAGGCGGCAGGAGATCGTGCGATATCTCGCGCGACTGAAGAGCGCCGACGCACTGGAGCGCAACATTCAACGCGCCCTTCGCTTCCTGGCGGGAGCGGAGTCATTCGTGGGCCGCACGGAGCCAACGCCCAGGGTGCGCGAGTCGCGCGTCGGTGAAGGTGTGAAGCAATCGTGAAGAAGAGTGCGCCATGCAGGTCTTGTCAGGGGGGCGATGCATTTGTCGGCGATGGTGTGTTTTCACCGTCGCGGCCCTCGCGTGCGATGACGTGGCGAACGACGTGTGCCGCGGGGCCGGTGAAGAAGTAGTCGCCGGCTCGTTAGGTGGTGGAATGGGGGGCCCCTCGCGGGGCCCCCCCATTTGTTTCCCCGATGCTCAGTGGCCGACCTTGATGTAGCCCCAGCCGTCCTGCTGCTTCATGACCAGCTCGTGCAGCCCGTCGGGGACGAGCCCGACGCCGGCGACGAGCTGCGTCGGTTGCACCTGGTTGTTCCTGAGCGCGATTGCGCAGACGCGGAACGCCACCTTGGGGTTCTTGAGCGCGGCCTCCACCTCGGCGGTGAACGCCGAGCGTTCGGGCATGACGAGTTCGAATCCCTTGCCGTACATCACGACTTCCATCTCTGCCTCGGGCGCCGACGTGGTGATCTCCTTGATCCAGCGCAGGACCGCCTTCTGGTCGAGCGTGTCGCGGCTGGTGAGATCGAAGGCGACACGATAGGGCTTGGGGGAACTCGCGGGCGAGCCCGCGGGCGAGCCGGCGGTCGGTGTCGCGGGTGAGTGTGCGGCGAAGCCGACGCTGAAGAGCGCGGCGCAGGCGATGCTAGTGACGATGAGCAGGCGCTTCATGGGAATCCTCCGGTGTGTGGATGGCATGCGCAGTTCCCGGGCGCTTCGTGACATCACCCCCGTCGTGTCGCGCGCGTCGCGCGTGTCGCTGGTGCCGTGGCCGGGCACGTGGCGAGAGGAACGGGCATGTCCGCTTTGCGCGCGAACGTGCGCATCCCGGGCACACGGACCCACGCGGTCCAATCCATTGCCCTCACTCGCGACGCTCGTCGCGACATCTGGAGATCCAACTATGTCGTCCATCATCCCATCCCGACAGGCTCGGCGCGTCGTCGTCCTGGCCGTGACCGTCGTGGCGGCCGCCTGCGATGCCGGCGCCACCACCGCCCCGGGCGGTACGCGCGCGGCGCTCGCGGGCTCGCCGGCGGCGTCGCGCGACGTCGACCTGGGGAGCTGTTCCAACCTCGCCGCCCCGGCCGGCGCGAAGGTCTCGGCGCACTACTACGCGACGGGGACGCAGAACTACTGGTGGAGCGGCACCGGGTGGGTCTTCGTGGGGCCCACCGCCGAGCTGTTCGCCGACGCCGGGCTGCACGGCGCCGTTGGGATCCACTACTCCGGCCCCACGTGGGTGAGCAAGAGCGGAAGCGGCGTCGTCGGGATCATCGCCCAGCGCTGCACCCCGGACGCGAGCGCGATCCAGTGGCTCGGGCTGAACGCGGTCTCGAGCCGCGGCCCCGGGATCTTCGAGGGGACGACGTTCATCCAGCGCATCAACACCACCGGGGGGCTCGTCCCCACGGCGCCGGGGACGTACTTCGGCGAGAACGTGCGCGTCCCGTACACCGCGGAGTACGTGTTCTATCGTTAGGTGACCACCGGCCACCGCGCGCGCTCCGCGCGGTGGCGTGGCGCCCGACGCCGTTGGCCATATTCCCCTTGACACACAAGGGGAGCGGGGGCACTTTCCCTTGCGACACAAGGGGAGTGGCGCCGCACGCGACTCCCCGCGCGTGCCCCGACCCCCGCCTCGTCCCGACATGGCTTCCGACGCCGACCTCCTGCGCAGCACGCTCGATCTCCTCGTCCTCAAGTCGCTCACCTGGGGGCCGCGCCACGGCTACGGCGTGGCCGAGTGGGTGCACCAATCCACGGGAGGGCACCTCCTGATCGAGGAGGGGACGCTGTACCCCGCACTGCACCGGCTCGAGGCACGCGGATGGATCGAACCGGAGTGGGGGGTCTCCGAGAACAACCGACGCGCGAAGTTCTATCGGCTGGCGGCCAAGGGACGCACGGCGCTGCGCGCCGAGACCAATACGTGGGAGACCTACGTGGCGGCGGTCGCCCGTGCGCTGGCGCAGACCTCGGCGGTGCCCGCCTGATGGCCTGGCGATTTCGACTGCCGACGAGCAAGCAGCGCCTGGCGCGCGAGCTCGACGACGAGATGGCGTTGCACCTGGAGCTGCGTGCCCGCGCGCTGGAGCAGCAGGGCCTTTCGCCGACCGCGGCTCGCCTGGAAGCGGAGCGACGGTTCGGGGACATGGGGGCCATCCGCAGCAATTGCCTCGCGATCGATGAAGCACACCACGCCACACGCTCGCGCTGGAATGCGCTCGGCGAGTTCGCGCAGGACCTTCGGCACGCGGCGCGCGCCCTCGTGCGCGATCGCTCCTTCACCATCCTCACCGGGGGGATCTTCGCCCTCGGCATCGGTGCCGCAACGGCCCTCTTCTCCGTGTATGACGCCGTCGTCCTGCGCCCGCTCGATGTCCCCGACGCGGAACGCGTGATCTGGGCGGCGATGGACGATGGCGAGGGGAACGAAGGGGTGAGTCCCAAGCTCTGGTTCGCATGGAGCGAGCGCGCGAAGAGCTTCACGTCGTTAGCCTCCGTCCGCGAAACGGCGAGTACGCTGACGGGGGAGGGGACGCCGTCTCGTGTGGAGGGGCTCCTGGTGACCGAGGGCTTCTTCGCCACGCTCGACGTTCCCGCGGTGCTCGGGCGTCGCCTCGATGCGCGCGACTACGCGGACGGCGCGGAGCCGGCCGTGGTGATCGGGACATCGTTCTGGCGGCAGGCGTTCGGAAGCGATCCGTCGATCATCGGTCGGGCCATCACGCTGGACGGCAGGAGTCGGACGGTGGTCGGCGTGCTGCCGCTCGAGGCGGAAGTGCTCGGCGCGAAGTCGTCGTTCTGGCTCCCGGAGCGCATCCCGACGCACCAGCGCACCAACCCCACGCCATACCTCTCGGTGGTGGGACGACTGCGCGACGGGGTAAGCGTGCCAACCGCCGAGGGTGAGCTGCAGACGATCCTTGCCGCACTCGACAGGCCGGGCGAGGCGGAGGCGGCACCTCCGCGCGCTCGCGTAATCCCGCTGACCGCCTACCTCACCGCCCCGTTCCGCGATCGCGTCACGCTCCTCCTGGTGGCGGTGCTCTCGCTCCTGCTCATCGGCGCGGTCAACGTGGCGAACCTTCTCCTTGCACGGGGGGCGAGCCGGGGGCGCGAGATGGCGCTGCGCGCATCGCTGGGGGCCTCGCGCGGTCGGTTGGTGCGCCAGCTGTTCACCGAGCACCTGCTGCTGTCGGTGGTTGGGGGCGTGGTGGGGATCGGCGTCGGGATCTGGAGCATGCGGGGGCTCATGGCGGTGCTTCCGGAGGACCTGCCACGTGTGCACCTCGCGCGGTTGAACGGCGCCTCGCTGACGGTGGCGCTGGGCCTGACGATGCTCGCGGCGATGGTCGCCGGACTGCTTCCAGCCTGGCGTACCGCATCGGTCGACCTGCGTGGCGCGCTGCAGGACGGTGCTCGTGGCTCCACGGGTGGTGCCTCACACGATCGCCTGCGGCGCACCTTCGTGGTGGCCGAGATGGCGATGACGGTGGTGCTGCTGGTGTCGGCCGGGCTCCTGCTGCGCAGTGCCGCGGCGCTGGGGCGGGTGAATCCCGGATTCGCCGTCGACGGCGTGGTGACGGCTCGTTATGCACTGCCGCCCGCGGCGTACCCGGGGGCGAACGACGTGCAGGGCGGGCACGCGCGCGTGCTGGCGGCGGCGCGCGCGCAGGTGGGGGCATCGGCGGCGCTGTCGTCCAAGATTCCGCTGGATGGCAACGGTGGCGGCGGCAGCGGCTTTCGCGTGTACGGCACGCCGGACGGGAGCGGCGCCGAGGTCCAGGGCGCGTTGCGCCTGACGACGTCCGGGTACCTCGGCACGATGGGGCTTTCGCTGCTGCAGGGGCGCGACTTCACCGACGCCGATCGCGCGGGCGCGCCGCACGTCGTGATCATCAGCGAGGGCCTGGCGCGGCGCCTCGCGCTGGGGGGGCGAGCGGTCGGGGCGCGGCTGGCGGGGACGGCATCGCCGTTCCGCGACAGCACAGGCGCCCCCTTCCCATGGGAGATCGTAGGCGTCGTCCGCGACCCTCGCGACTGGGGGCTGGGCAACGAGCCACAGCCCCAGGTCTTCATCCCCCTGGCCCAGACGCCGTCCGAGATCTGGGAATGGGCGGGGCGTGAAGTGCACCTGGTGGCGCGCTCGTCGCAGCCGCTGGCCGCCGTGCGCACGACGCTCGCCGCCGCGGTGGCCCAGGTCGACCCGACGCTCGCGCTCTACGACGTGCAGACCATGCAGCAGCGCCTGCGCGCCTCCCGCGCGCTGGAGCGGGCGAACACGATCCTGCTTGGCGCGTTAGGCGCGGCGGCGCTGCTGCTGGCGGTGACCGGGTTGTACGGCGTGGTGAGCTACGGCGTGCAGCAGCGCGGGGCCGAATTCGGCGTGCGGATGGCGCTGGGGGCGACACCGCGCGACCTCGTCGTGATGGTGACCGGGTGGAGCGGGCGCCTCGCGGCGACCGGGCTGGCGCTGGGCATCCCGCTGGCGCTCCTGGCGTCGCGGACGCTGCGGAGCCTGCTCTATGGAGTGGAGAGCTTCGACCTCGTCACGCTGGGCTCGGCGTCGCTGCTCGTGGCGCTGGTGGCGGGGGCGAGCGCGCTGGTACCGGCGCGGCGCGCGGCGCGAACGTCGCCGAATGCGGTATTGCGGGGGTAGCGCAGGGGGGGCGCGCGGTGCGACCGACTGCACCCGCGCCGTCGAGGGAGCATGGTTCCAGTCCGGGCGCGTGCGCTATTCCCCCACCGCCCCTCGCGAGACACCTTAGCGTCCTCGCGCCTTCGCGTGAGACTGCCGCGTCTCACGTAGCCGCCACGCCCAGCCTCGCACGCCCGAGTCGCCCCCCATGACCACCCCAGCCGCAGCCGCCCCCGTCGTCGACGCCGAGGAGCTCGCGCTCTTCCGCCAGACCGTCGCCGCCTTCGTCGCGAGCGAGATGGTGCCTAACGACCCCGCCTGGCGCAAGCAGCAGCACGTGGGGACGGAGATCTGGAAGCGGGCGGGCGAGCAGGGGCTGCTCTGCATCGACATCCCGGCGGAGTACGGCGGGATGGGGGGGACGTTCTTCCATGAGGCGATCCTGCACGAGGAGCTGTCGCGCGCCGGGATCAGCGGCTTCGGTTCCGGGGTGCACAGCATCTGCGCGCACTACATCCTCAACCACGGCACCGAGGCGCAGAGGCAGCGCTGGCTCCCCCGCATGGCCTCGGGTGAGCTGATCGGTTCGATCGCGATGTCCGAGGCGGGGGCGGGCTCCGACCTCCAGTCGATCCAGACGCGCGCCGTGCGCGATGGCGACGATTACATCATCAACGGGACCAAGCTCTTCATCACCAACGGCTACCTCACCACGCTCATCGCGCTGGCGGTGAAGACCGATCCGTCGGAGCGGGCGAAGGGGATCTCCATGCTCATGGTGGAGACGAAGGACCTCCCCGGGTACCGCGTGGGGCGCATCCTCGACAAGATGGGGCTCAAGGCGCAGGACACGGCAGAGCTGATCTTCGAGGACGTGCGCGTCCCGGCGTCGTGCTTGTTAGGCGAGGTGGAGGGGCGCGGCTTCGCGCAGATGATGAGCGACTTGCCGTACGAGCGCATGATCATCGCCGTCGCCGCGGTGGCGGCGATGGAGGGAGCGCTCGACGCGACGCGCCAGTACGTGAAGGAGCGCGAAGCCTTCGGGAAGAAGATCGGCGACTTCCAGCACTCGCGCTTCACCCTTGCAGAGTCGGCGACCATTGCCCGCGTGGCGCGATCGTTCGTCGACGAGTGCGTGGCGCGCGTGGCGGCGGGGACGCTCGACACCACCACCGCGGCGATGGCCAAGTGGTGGACGACCGACATGCAGCAGAAGGTCCTCGACGACTGCGTGCAGCTGCACGGCGGCTACGGCTACATGAACGAGTACCTCGTCTGCCGCATGTTTGCCGACGCACGCGTGCAGCGCATCTACGGCGGGACCAACGAGATCATGAAGGAACTCATCGCCCGCACGCTGTAAGACGTGAGCGACCAGGCGTGGGATCCGGAGATTGCACAGCTGCGCGAGCGGCAGCGGCTGGCGCAGGAGATGGGAGGCGCCGACAAGGTGGCGCTGCAGAAGGCGAAGGGAAAGCTCACGGTGCGCGAGCGCATAGACCTCCTGCTGGACGCGGGGAGCTTTCGCGAGATCGGGAGCATCTCGGGCGCCGCCAGCTACAATGAGGATGGGTCGCTCGCCCAGTACACGCCGTCGAACTTCATCTTCGGGCGGGGACGCATCGACGCGCGCCCGGTGGTGGTGGCTGGCGACGATTTCACCATCCGCGGGGGCGCCGCCGAGGCGACGATCCACGAGAAGCAGGTGCAGGCGGAGCAGATGGCGAACGAGCTGCGCCTCCCGATCGTGCGCCTCATCGATGGCACCGGCGGTGGCGGCTCGGTGAAGACGCTGGAGACCAGCGGCTTCACCTACGTCCCGGCGCTCCCGGGATGGGATTGGCTGGTCGACAACCTCGCCACGGTCCCCGTCGCGTCGTTAGGGCTCGGCCCGGTCGCCGGACTGGGGGCGGCGCGCCTCGTGTCGTCGCACTACTCGGTGCTGGTGAAGGGAATCGGGCAGATGTTCGCCGCAGGCCCTGCGCTCGTCACCGCCGCGGGGCGCGCGGTGACGAAGGACGAACTCGGCGGCGCCGAGGTGCACGCGCGGAGCGGGGCGGTCGACGACCTCGCGGACGACGAGGCCGGGGCGATGGCGATGGCGCGGCGCTTCCTGTCCTATCTCCCGTCGTCGGTCGATGCGCTGAGCGAGCGCATCGCGACGGCTGATCCGGCCGATCGCGCGGAGCGCTGGCTGGACGGTGCGATCCCGCGCGACCGGCGCATGGCCTACAAGATCCGACCGATCCTCGAGGCGCTCGTCGATCGCGATTCGCTGTTCGAGATCGGTCGTCGCTGGGGCGGCTCGGTGATCACGGCGTTCGCGCGGCTCGATGGCTGGCCTGTCGCGGTCATCGCCAGCGACGTGTCGGTGAGCGCCGGCGCGTGGACTGCCGAGGCAGGACAGAAGCTCACCCGCTTCCTCGAGCTGGCGGAGACGTTTCACCTACCAGTGGTGAACGTCGTCGACATTCCGGGGCTGATGATCGGAGTCGAAGCCGAGCGCGCGGGGACGCTGCGACACGGGGCGCGGGCGCTGGCCAGCGTCTTCCAGGCGAGCGTGCCGTGGTGCACGATCGTCGTGCGAAAGGCATTCGGCGTGGCGGCGGGCGGGATGTCGAACCACATGCGCTTTCGCTATCGCTACGCCTGGCCGAGCGGCGACTGGGGGTCGCTCCCGATCGAAGGCGGCATCGAAGTCGCGTACAAGGCCCAACTCGACGCAGCGGACGATCGCGAGGCGGCGCGCCGTGAGATCGTCGAGCGATTGAACCGGGTGCGGTCGCCGTTCCGGACGGCGGAGAAGTTCGGGATCGAGGAGATCATCGCACCGAGCGAGACGCGCGCCGTGCTGTGCGAGTTTGCAAACCTGGCGGCGCCGTTGCGCAAGCCTGGGCGCGTGGGGTTTGGGTTCCGGCCCTGAGGGGTCTCGCGCGCTGGAGTCGACCCTGTCAGAGTGCAGCGACGACTACTTGGGGTATGCCGCGGTCGCCACCAGCGATTGCACCGGTGCGCCGAGCACGACGCCGATCACGGGGAGGTAGGGTTCGTCGCGTAGAAGGAGGAGGGGGATCGTCGGGAGCCCGGTAAGGAGCAACGTCTTGCTGAACGAACCGCATGCATGCTGCCTCCCCGCCCAGTACACGCCCCCGGCACTGCCTAGCCACGAGCCGAGCGCGTAGGCCGTGTTGGCATTTGGTGTGTAGCCAGCGTCGCCCTTGACCTTGCGGCCCGGGCCACCGGGGTCGTCGATCGCTTTGAAAGCCACGAGTCCAACGGCCCATGCGCCAACGAGGCCCACGACGAATTGCCGGGCACGGTCTCCGCCGTTGCGGTGGCATGCCGAGGGAGCGACGGTATTCGACGCGATATTCGGTGCGATCACGGACGCGCGGAGTGTCGCGCGCACACTCGAGTCGGCGAGTCCTTCCGCGGCAAAGGTGTTGAGGGCGCGCTGTGGCGCCTGGGCGACGAGCGGCGCGGAGAGGAGCGACAGAGCGAGCGTGGCTGCCCAACGATGGAACAGCTTCATGGGTGGCGTTCCCCCGTGGGGCTCATGGATGCAACAGCCGCCAATGCGGGACGACGTGCCCCACGCCGGCGCCGATGATGAGGCCGAAGAGTCCCCCGATGACGGCCCCGCCGAGCGAGATTCCGACGACCGCACTCGTGCAGCCGCCGGGGGATTCGCAGAGTGACGTGGTTACAAGCGCCGTCGCGCCGACGCTCAGCAGCGCGAGGGCGAGGCGGAGCGCTACCGAAGGACGTAGCGGCCAAAGGTGGAGCAACGGGCGTCGATGCATGGGGCCTCGCGGTTGCAGGTGACGAGCGACCCCTAACATGCAGCATCAGCAACGAAAGGGCGAGCAGACGCACACGCGCAATCGCAGCGCCTTGGTTACAGCAAGGCGCCCTCCCGGCCCGGTCGACCGACGGCAGACGGCTCCGCGCGCTGCACGAGTCCGCGCGTGAGCAGTGCGATGACCGGCACGCAGATGAGCGCCAGCGTGACGCACCCCAACCACAGCACGTGCCAGACGCCGTACGGAGGCTGATGCATGTTCCCCGCCCCGGCGAGTAGGAGGGCGAGCGCGACCGCGATGGCCAGTGCGACGCGCCACCACGTCATCGCACGCCCACGCCACGCAACGATCGCGTAGAGCAGGGCGGCCTCCACGGTCACGAATCCGCACATCCAAAGCACCCCCTCCAACGGATAGGGGTGCGGGAGCGGGATCTTCCGCACGTGCAGCAGGTAGCCATCGACCATGAAGCCGGCGCCGATCACCATGGTCAGGCCGGCGAACCACGCACCGAGAAACAGGATCCGAGGCAGCATGCTCGCGTGACGTATGAGAGGCCGGGGGAGCGGGCACCGCTGACATCGCGACCGCTCATGCGAATGCTACTACCCTCGCAGTCGCTCCGCGATCTCGCGCGTCTCCCGCGCCGGTCGTGCCCCCAACTCGCGTTGCAGCAGGTTGGACAGCTCACCGTAGTGCACCAGCGCACGGGCCGGCTCGCCGCGCGCGGCGAGGGTGCGCAGGTAGAGACGGTGCGCACTCTCCCGCAGCGGCTCCTGCCGGATCAGCGCCTCGAGGGCCGAGGCCGCCTCGTCAAAGCGGTCGGCGCCAAAGGCGAGTTGCGCCAGGGCATCCATCCCCTCAGCCCAGGCGCCCTGCACATGGTCCTGGTGGGCGACGATCCAGTCTTCCTTCACGAATCCACGCGCGAGCGGGCCGCGGTTGCGGCTGAGGGCACGTCGCACCTCGGTGTACTGCTCCGGCGTGGGGGTCGTGCGCTCGCGGAGCCAGGCGCGCGCCTTCGCGCTCGCGTCCAGCACCGCATCGACGTCGAGGTCGAGAGTGCGCCCTGGCTCAGGGGTCCGCACGAAGGTGTACAGGTTGCGATCGAAGGTGATCCATCGCGTCGATCCCAGGGCGCGTCGCAGGTGGTGCAGCGTGACGTGGAAGATGTTGCGCACCTGTGCCGCCGACGCATCGGGCCAGAGGGCAACCCCCACCTCGTCCTTGGTGGCACCGCGATGCAGGAGGAGGAAGACCAGGAGCTCGAGCATCTTGCCGGCCGGCATCACGTCATTGGCGAGCGGGACGCCACCGTCGACGATGGAAACACCGCCCAGGAGCGAGACCTCGAGCGTGCGCGCCGCACGCGTCGCAGACGAGGGAGCGGGTGCCGACGGAGGGGGCGCGCTTCCCTCGGCGAGCGCGGCGATGATGGGGTCGCGCTCCA
Source organism: Gemmatimonadaceae bacterium (assembly GCA_046327755.1). Taxonomy (GTDB): domain Bacteria; phylum Gemmatimonadota; class Gemmatimonadetes; order Gemmatimonadales; family Gemmatimonadaceae; genus SCN-70-22. The sequence continues at coordinate 81,877 of JAXLXW010000012.1, read as the reverse complement.
TCGCCGCAAAGACGTCGGGGAGCGTCCAGCGCTCGCCCTCCGCGTGCGCGGCATCGAAGCGCGCCGCGCCGAGCCTCGCGCGCAGCGACTCGAGCGTGGCGGCGTGCCGCTTCACGTCCGGGCCGATGATCCCCGCACCGCAGCGGCGCCGCAGCCCGGCGGCGGCCCCCATCAGGCGCGCGGCCACCGTGGCGCGCGCGAGCGAGTCGTCGCCGGCGATGCCGCCAGATGCAATGCGCGCCTCCAGCACGACGGCGATGGCGTCGAGCGAGCGCGAGATGAACCAGGCGTCCGGCTCCGGGCGCAGCACGGTGACGCTCTCCCGGGCGTACGCGCCGGCGGCGGCGATGTCGCCCAAGGCGAGCGCGTTGATCGCCATCCCCTCGAGCGCAAGCGAGAGGAACCAGTGTTCCCCCATCTCGGTGAGCGGGGCGATGGACGATGCGAAGTCGCGCTGCGCGCCGGTGAAGTCACCCAGGATGTGGAGCCCCAGTGCGCGTCGCATCATCATCACCGCCAGCAACCAGCGATCGCCGGAGCGCTCCGCGGTGGCGACGCAACGGTTCATCGTGCGGCATGCGACCTCCGCCTCGCCACGCATGGCGCGCGCGAGCCCGGTCAGCTGGTAGCAGAGCGTGCGCCCGCGCGCCGACGACAGGCGCTGGGCATCGGTGAGGCCGGGGGTGGCGTCGACGCTGTCCCACAGCACCTCCTCGCGCGCGGCGATGGCGAGCATGGCGTCGGTGTCGCCGGCGAAGTAGGCGAGGCCGAGCATGGGGTACATCATGCGTCCCAGCGCGACGCGATCCTCGAGCGGGCGATCGGCGTCGGCGATCCCCTGTGCGTCGGCAGCCGCAAGGGCGGCGCGCAGGAGGGCGCGGGCCTCGCCCCACGGATGGAGGGAGATCCAGTACCAGCCTAACGCACCGCCGATGCGAAAGGCGAGGACGGGATCGCCGTCCGGCGCGGTTGCCCAGTGCAGCGCAGCGCGGATCTCCTCGACCGCGCGCCGCTGGCGCCAGACGATCCGCCCGCGCGCCGGGCTGAAGGTCATCGGCTCGACGCGCTCGGCGACCTCCGCCACCCACCGGGCGTGCCGTGCGCGCACCTCACGCTCGTGCGGGCTGGCGCGCAGGAGCGTGGCGCCGTACTGCCGCACCGTCTCCAGCAATCGATAGTTGGCCTCGCCCTCGTCCTCGCGCACTTCCATGAGCGAGAGTTCGACCAGTCGCCCCAGCGCCGTGAGGACGTCGATGCGCGGTTCACCGCTTCCCGGCGATGGGGCGCAGACGGCCTCCACGTCTTCCAGCGTGAAGGCGCCGCGGAAGACGGAGAGGCGGCGGAGGAGCGCCTGTTCCTCGGGGCCGAGGAGTTCGTAGCTCCAGTCGAGGACCGCGCGCATGGTGCGATGGCGCGGGATGGAGGTGCGCTTGCCGCGGGCCAGGAGCGAGAGGGCGTCGTCGAGACGGGCGACGAGGGCGTCGATCCCGAGGACAGGGACGATCGCGGCGGCGAGTTCGAGCGCCAGCGGGAGGCCGTCGAGGCGCGTGCAGATCGTGGCCACCGACTCGGCGTTGGCATCGGTCAGCGCGAAGCTCGGCGTGGCGGCGCGGGCGCGTTCGACAAACAACCGAATGGCGTCGAAGTCCAGCGCATGCGCGGCATCGAGGTGCGGTGCGGCGTCGCCTGGTTCCCAGCGCGTGAGCCCTGGCATCGGCCACACCACCTCGCCGTCGATGGCGAGCGCCTCGCGGCTGGTGGCGGCGATCGTCAGGTGTGGCGCCCCGCGCAGCAGGGCGTCGGCGAGCGCGGCGGCTTCGTGGATGACGTGCTCGCAGTTGTCGAGGACGACCAGGAGGCGCTGCGACCGGAGCGCGTCGACCACGGCATCGACGAGCGGCTTGCCTGACGAGGGGGTGATGTCGAGGAGGGCGGCGAGCGTGGCCGCGACGTCCTCGCCGCTGCTCACCGGCGCCAGTTCGACCCAGAGAATCCCGTCCGGGAAGGGGAGCGTGGCGTCGTCAGCGGCGGCGTCTCGCACGATCGCCGCGGCCACCTCGCGCACGAGTCGCGTCTTGCCAGCCCCTCCGGCACCAGCGACGGTGACCAGGCGCGACCAGCTGAGGGCGTCGCGCACCTCTCCCACTTCGAGGCTGCGGCCGACAAACGAGGAAAGCGCTACGGGCACATTGTGCCGCAGGCGATCCGGAGTGGGGGAGAGCCGGTCGGCTGGGGGGCGATGCGGCATGGGTCCAACGCGAGGGGGGACTCGGATTAAGCAGTCGGGACCTGAGGGAAGCAAGGGGATTAAGCGGCGCGCCGTATCGTCCGCCGCGTCCCCGACTCGAATGGGTGCGGGGACAGGCAGCCGGCGCTGGACCACGGTTGCACCGAACCGATTCCCCCCTCGACTCCCATGACGTCCCTTCTCCTCTCCAAACGGCACCCGCTGCGGCGTCGACTGACGCTCCGGGTGACAGAAGTCTCGCTCACGACGCTCGTGCTGCTGCTCGCCGCGTGCGGCGACTCGAAGTCCGGCCGTCCCACCGCGCCGGAAGAGCCAGTCCCCGTCGCCTCGGTGCGCATCGAGCCGCTGGCGGAAGCGCTGCTGGTGGGGACGACGCAGGCGCTGCAGGCGTCGACGCTCTCCGCCACTGGCGCCGTGCTGACCGACCGACCGCTCACCTGGGAGAGCGAGAACCAGGGGGTGGCGACCGTGAGTGCCGCAGGGGTGATCACGGCGCGTGCGGAAGGGACGACGGGAATCCGGGCGTCCAGCGAAGGAAAGTCCTCCCGCATCGAGGTGCGCATCGTGGCTCCGAATCCCGTTCCCGTCCTCACAAGCATGACTCCGACGACCATCGCCGCCGGAAGCCCCGGGCCGCTCCTGGTCGAGGTGACCGGCACCGGCTTCACCGCGGCCACGCGGTTGCGCCTGGACGGGGTCGAACAAACGACGGATCACATCGACGCCACGACGTTGCGTCTCAAGCTCTCGACGGCGGCGCTGGCGCAGGCGGTGACGCTGGCGGTCACGGCGGCGACGCCGGCTCCCGGCGGCGGGGTCTCGAACGCGCTCACGCTGGCGATCGAGGACGCCGTGGCGCCGACCATCACGCAGCTGGAGCCGCGGCAGATTGCGGCCGGTTGGACGGCGGCCTTCACCCTCACGATCAGCGGGACCGGCTTCACCCCGCGCACGGCGGTGTGGTGGGACGGCGCGGAGCGGGCGACTCGCTATGTCTCGCCGACCGCCCTGCAGGTGACGATAGACCCGCAGGACGTGCGCGTGGCCCGCACCGTTGCCGTGATGGTGCAGACGCCCGCCCCCGGGGGCGGGACGGCGACCGCGACCTTCGCCGTCAACGCGATCCCGGTGGCGCGCGTGACGGTGCACTCGCCGTGGGGGTTGCCGTGGACGTGGCGTAACCATGCCTTGCGGCTGACGGCAACCGCCGAGGACCACCTGGGCAACGAGCTCACCGACCGGCGCGCCACCTGGAGCGTGGCCAATCCCTTCGTGGCCACGCTGGTCCCGGTGAGCGAGCGCGAGGTGTCCGTGTACGGCGTGGCGGCGGGCGAGACCGACGTGGAGGCGTCGATCGACGGCGTCCGCGCGAAGCGCACGGTGCGCGTGCACGATGCCCCGGACTTCCAGCTGGTGTATGAAGCCGGCGAAGGGGACGACCGCCACCTGCGCCTGTGGGACCTCACGACGGCCAACGCCCCGAGCCGGTTGCGCACGCCTAACGTGGCGTTTACGCCTGCCCCGTCTCCGGACGGTCGCCTGATCGCGTACGCCGGGGTGGCCAAGGGCGCCGGCCCAGCGGGTGACGTCGACCTGTTCATCCTCGCGGCCGACGGCGGGACGACGCGCCTGCTGCCGAGCGCTGGCTTCGACGGCGATCCCGCCTGGTCGCCCGACGGGACGAAGCTGGCGTTCACGAGCAATCGCACCGCGGGGGCACTCGACATCTTCGTCGTGGAACTCGCCACCGGCACGCTGTATCGTCTGACCGACGCCGCGCCGCAGGGCGGGGCGCCGGGCTCTGGGAGCGCCGCGCGCGCCCCGGCCTGGTCGCCCGACGGGTCGCAGATTGCCTACACCGTGCAGGGGCGCGGAGGCTCGCAGCTGTGGGTGATGTCGGCCGACGGTAGCAACAAGCGGCAGCTGACCAACCGGGACGACGCGAACGACCTCGAGCCGACCTGGGCCCCCGATGGGTCGGTCATCGTCTTCGCACGCGTCTTCCGCCAGCCACAGCAATCCATGGTGATGACGGTGAAGCCGGACGGGAGCGATGAGTCGAACATCGGCGGGCGACTGGTGAGCATCGCGGCGACGCCGGCGTACTCGCCGGATGGCCGCTGGCTCACCACGGCCCAAACGCGCGGAAGCGAGGCGGGGGCGGTGTACGCCTTCTCCCTCGCCGCCAACGCCGGGCCTCGCATCGTGATGCCGGAATCGTTGGGCGGCGGGCGCCACGCCCGTTGGGTCAGGCGTCCATGAGCGCGCGCGTGACGTACGACGAGGGGCGGCGGTTTGCCGCCGTCCCCCGTCGCGGCCTTCGCGGGGGGATGCTTGCGGTGATCGCGGTGCTCTGCGCGCTCGTCGCCGCCTACGCCCTCGCCATCGTCGTGCTTCCGTCCATGCGTCCGCCGCTCATGCAGCAGCGCGTCGACCAGCACCCTGTCCCCGTGATGCTGCATCTGGCGGTGGGAGCGATGGTGATTGCGCTGGCACCGCTGCAGCTCATCGCCGGCATCCGACGTCGGTGGCCGGTGGTGCATCGATGGTCCGGGCGCGCCTACGCGGTCGGCGTCCTGCTGTCCGGCGTTGGGGGGCTCGCCCTCGCGACGGTCTCGCAGGGCGGAACACCGGCCCACCTCGGCTTCGCCTTCCTCTCGCTGGCGTGGATGGCAACGACGGCAATCGGGGTGCAGCGCATCCGGGCGGGCGACGTCGCCGAGCATCGTCGCTGGATGGTGCGCAGCTTCGCCCTCACCTTCGCCGCGGTCACGCTCCGCATCTACATCCCGCTCAGCGTGGCGACGGGGCTGCCGTACGAGCCGTCGTACCAGGCGATCGCCTGGCTGTGCTGGGTCCCCAATCTCCTGGTGGCGGAGTGGCTGCTGCGTGCGCGACGGCGACCGGTGCAGTCGCCGGCGCCGCTCGTCGCGGGGTGAAGGCGCGAGCCGTGCCTCGCGCGCCGTCGGCCCGCGCCGGGTCGCCGAGTCAATCCTCGCCGGGGAGCCGGCGGCGTTCGTCGTTAGGCTCCGGCGGCAGTCCGTTCGCGTCGCTCTGCGCCATCAGGCGTTCGCGGTCGCCGGCGCGCCGGGCCAACGATAGCGCCCCCGACGCCGCGACAGCTCCTCCCAGCGCGGTGATACCGAGGACATAGAGCGGGAGCCCGTTTGAGACGCCAATGCTCCCCAGTACCAGCCCGGCCAGCGCCCCCCACGCCGCGAAGCGGGGAATCGACAGCTCGTCGAAGCGCCGCCGCCCGCCGGCAATCATCAGGACGAGGGCAAAGATGACGCCGCCCATGAAGCCTGGGATCGCCAGCGTCTGCGGCCACATGTCGACGCGCGAAATGAAGGGGAGGGCGCCCGGGAGGATGTTGTCGATCAGCTCCAGCACCCCGCCGATTGCCGCCCCCGCCACGCCCCAGATCACCCCCATCCCCAGCGCGCCGCGTACGCGTCGCATCAACGATTGCATCGGTCCTCCTTGCGCATGGTCCGCCGTGTGTCGAGCCTAACGACCACCCGACGCCTGCGCCATGCTCTGCGGGTCGTAGGCCTCGAGCGGGAGCTTCTCCCCGCGCAGGAAGGCGCCCACGACCTCGGAGAACATCAACGGCTGCTCCAGCCAGATGTTGTGCCCGGCGGCAGGGATCGCCACGTAGTGCGCCCCCTTGATCACCTGCAGGTACTCGGCCGACACCGCCCAGTTGAGATAGTCGCACGTCCCGCGAATGATCAACGTCTGGATGGGGAGCTTGCGCAGGGCGGGGCGGGGATCGGGGAGTTCCAGCGCGTCGGCCAGGGTGTAGCTGTTGGCGAAGAAGCCCAACCCGGAGGGCGCGGGGAGCCCGGACTCCGCGGGGTCGCTCTTGCACGTGAGGTTGGGCTGCCCGAGTCGCATCGCCTCCTGCGTGCGCTGCGTCCACCACTGGTCGCCTTCCCACTCGGCGATCCAGCGATGGGCGACCGGCGCGCTGAAGTCGGCCATCATGCGCCCGAGCACCAGGCGCAACGGCGGGCGTTCGAGCGCGGCCATCGTCGAGGCCTGCACGTCGCTCATCCTGGCCCGCGCCGCCGGGTTGATCGTCTCCGGCCACGCCGGGGCCCACAGCGCGGCGGGTGACTCGAGGATGAGTCGTTCGACGTGGTCGGGATGCTGCAGGAAGTAGTGCACGGCGAGCGTCGCCCCCCATCCGGTGCCGGCGAGGATGAGTCGTGGCGCGCCGATCTGTCCGCGAATGGCCTCGAGGTCGGCCACGTGTCGCGCGACAGTATACGGGGCGTGGTGCGTGAGATTGAGGCGACTGGAGAAGCCGCTCCCCAACTGATCGTAGTAGTAGACCGCATATCCCCGCTCGGCGAGGAAGTCATAGGGACGCTTGCCGAGCGCGGTGAGGAACGAGAGCGCGGGGGTTCCCGGGCCGTCGTGGAGGACGACGACGGGGGGATGCGGGACGCCCGCGACCTGCGAGTCGGGGCGCGCCGGCGCGAGCTGGTAGGCGATGCGGGCGCCGTCGCCTAACGACCAGTAGCGCGTGTCGGGCGGCGCGGGCGCCTGCACGACCGTGCGCGCCGGCGGGCGCCCCACGAGCAGCTGGGCGAGGACGACGTACACCACGCCGCCGGCCACCAGCCACCGCCCGGCTTCGGCGCGCGTGCCGCCGGCCAGGCGGAGGAGGAACCAGCCCGCGGCGAGGAAGGCGCCGAGTGCCGCGACGGCGAGTGGCCAGAAGCCGATGCCTAACGCCGACGCGAGGACGAAGACCGCGATGGCGCAGAGCAGCGCGCCAAGCAGCGCAACGAAGCGGCGAATGAGCGTGGGCATCGGCGCGGGAGGGAGACGCCTGCGTGGAATGCGCCGGCTGCGGCGCAGGACTCGGGAGTAGCGGTAAGGTGCGCTTCCGCATGTTGCATTCGCCATGCGGGATTTCCCCGACAACGTCGTGCGCGGGCGGAGCCATACCGGCCCCCGCCCGCACACGACCCGATGTCGATGGGAGAACCAGGCGCAGGAGTCGCGCCGCGAGAAGGCTCAGCTGGCCGGCTTGTTGCCGCTCGCCTGCCACTGCACGAGGTCCTGGAAGCCCTGCAGCATGGTCGGGGCCGAGATGGCGCAATGCCCGAAGGACGGCACCTGCCGCTGCAGCAGGTTGCCGGCGGCGCCGGCCGCCGTTGCACGCGCGAGCAGCTCGGTCTCGTGGAAGGCGGGGACGGCGGGATCCCACGCGTTGTGGATCGTGAGCACCGGCATGGCGAGCGCACCGGTCGGCGTGAAGTAGCGTTCGAGATAGTTGGTGGCCTGCACGTCGGCGGTGTAGCGCGTCACGGTCGCGTTGGCGAGGGCGACCGCCGGGGCAAGCATCGGTGCCGGGAGGAGCGGTGTTGCACTCAGCGCGTAGGTCGTCTCCGCGTTGTCGAACGGCGAGTCACCGGGAACGAGGTCGACGATGTTGTTGATGCCGCGCGCGTGGAAGCTCAGTGCGCCGTAGAGCGACCCGACGAGCGTCTGGAACGCCACGCTGCTGGGATTGGTCGGTGCGCCGAGCGGGACGTAGGGGAGCGGCGTCTGCTGCATGCTGCCGATGGCGAAGAGCCCGGCCGGGTTGGACGACACGGCACCGATGACCTGAGGGAGCGTGATCGTCGTGCCGGGAGGGACGCCGTCGACGCGCCCGGGGAAGACATTCGGGTAGTAGACGTCGGCCAGGGCGCGCACGTGCCCGAGGTACTGCGTCTCCAGCAACGATCCGCCGACCATGCCGCACATCAGCAGCGCACCGTTGTACTGGTCGGGGTAGCGCTCGGCGAGCGAGAGGGCGATCCCGCCCCCTAACGAGTGCCCGACGAGGAAGGAGCGCGTCGGGGCCTTGCCGAGCTCCGAGGTGAGAAGCCCGCGCAGCTGGTGCGAGCGCTGCGCGCCATCCTTCACGACGAAGCCGTTCTCCGAGTAGCTGGAGTAGGCGACGGCGTAGCCCATGCTGCCGAACTGGTCGCGGATGGTGTAGAGGGCGTCCTGGTCACGCAGGTCGACGGGGGAGGTGGCATCACGGAAGCCGTGCATGTAGTAGACGGCGTCGCCATTCCAGTTGCGCGGGACGTACAGGGCGAACTTGGAGCCTGGGCCGGTCTCGCCCTCGACGATGCGGAGCCACGGGCCGGTGGCGGGCTCGGTGACGACGCCGTTGGACCGAGAGGCGACCGTTGGTGGGGCGACGAGCGTCGCCGGGGCATCACTGCAGGCCCCGATCGCGAAGGCCATCGGGACGAGCCAGGCACGGAACACGGTCGTCTTGCGCATGCCATCCTCCTTGCGGAATGAGTCGGGTGGGAGACGGACCCCGGGTGGATCCGGCGCTGCCACCGACGGGTGACAAGGTCGGGCGATGCGCTCCCGGCGAGGATCGAGCGAGTGACGTAGTGCGCGCACGGCGATGACGTAGCCGTCGCGGGCGATGACTGAGAGGGCGCAACGAAGCATGGCACGCCTCCCATGCTGCACCGGTGACGCATATGGTTCATGGCGCCGGCATCGCCACCGGTCGCCACGCCCCGACCCGTCTCGCGAAGCGGTGCCCTTTGCGCGGCGTGGTGCGTCGACCGTTCGCCGAGCCTTCACCACCCTCACGTCCCAACACGACATGCACATCCGGCGCGAGCGCCTGACGACGATTGCCCTGGTCACGCTGTGCGCGATGATCGCAGCCTGCCGGGGAGAGTCGAAGGCGGGCGATGGCACGGGCCACGAAGATCCGTCGCTCGCGAACTCGCCGGCGGCGTCGGTGCGCCGCATCTCCGTCGCCCCCCAGGCGATCTCGCTCTCGGCCGGTGACACGGTGCAGCTGACGGCGTCCGCGCTCGATGGCGAGGGGAAGGCGGTCGACACGCCCGTGCTCTGGGCGAGCCGGAACGCCGCCGTGGCGACCGTCACGGCCAACGGGGTGGTGACCGGCGTGTCAGGGGGATCGGCGGTCATCACCGCCTCCGTCGGCGCCATGAACGGCGACGTGCCGGTCGCGGTGAGCGGCGGCGCACCGACGGAGGGGACCATCCTCATCGCGGCAGGCGACATCGCGCAGTGCGACAACCCGAACGATGAATCGACCGCCGCGGTGGTGAAGCGCCTGGTCGGGACGGTCACCGTGCTGGGGGACAACGCCTACGAGAACGGGAGCGCGACCGACTACGCCAAGTGCTACGGCGAGTCGTGGGGGGCGTTCAAGTCGCGCACGATGCCGTCGGTCGGGAACCACGAGTACCAGACGTCCGGTGCGCGCGGGTACTACAACTACTTCGGCGCCGCGGCGGGCGAGCGCGGCAAGGGGTACTACTCGTACGATGCGGGCGACTGGCACATCGTCGTCCTGAACAGCAACTGCTCGATAGTCGCCTGCGCTCCCGGTTCCCCGCAGGAGCGATGGTTGCGCGCCGACCTTGCGGCGAGCACCAGGCGTTGCACGCTCGCCTATTGGCACCACCCGCGCTTCAACTCGGGGCGCCGTCACGGCAACGACAAGGGCGTGGCTCCGTTCTGGGAGGCGCTGTACGAGCATGGCGCCGAAGTGGTGCTCAACGGGCACGAGCACATGTACGAGCGCTTCGCCCCGCAGTCGCCATCGGCCGTGGCCGATCCGGTGCGAGGGATCCGCGAGTTCGTCGTGGGGACGGGGGGACGCTCGTTCTACTCGATCGGGGCGCCGGAGCCGAACTCGGAGGTGCGCAACAACGACACCTACGGCGTGCTGCGATTGACGTTAGGCGCGGGGAGCTACCGGTGGGAGTTCATCCGCGCGGCCGGCGGGACGTTCACCGACAGCGGGAGCGGGAGCTGTCACTGACGGGCCGGACGAGGCGTGCGGGCGATCGCGGAAGCGCACGCACTTCTAGCGCCGCGCGCTCCCCGCGCGGAATATGGTGGGGTCCGCCGACCCACGGCTCCATCCCACCCGACCCATGACCTCCCGTCGCTCCGTCATCAAGCTCGGCGCCGCCGCCATCTTCGCGCCGATGATCAACCGCGGGCGCTTCACGCTCCCGCACATCCCGCAGCAACAGTACTCCACGCGCGCCATCGACCTGATGAAGCGCGCCGTGGTGATCGACATGCTCGGGCCGCTCCACATCGGGTCCAACGGCAACAAGTGGCTCACGAAGCCGTCATCGATCACGGCGGAGGACTTCGCGCCGTTCCTGGCGTCGGGGATCAACGTCTTTCACACCGCCGTGGGCTTCGGCGGGCCTAACGCGTACATCGGCGGCCAGCAGTTCTTCCACCGGCAGAACTCGATGATCGCCGAGCGTCCCGACCTCTTCATCCGCATCGACTCGGCCGACGACTTCGCGAAGATCAAGGGATCCGGGCGCATCGGGATCCTGCTCGGCGCGCAGAACTCGGATCACTTCGTCCGGCCGGATGCGCGGGGCGACATGCTGGCGACGGTGGACGAGTTCTTCATGTACGGGCAGCGCGTCTCGCAGCTCACGTACAACTCGCAGAACTGGTTCGCCAGCGGGTCGACCGAGCGCGTGGATGGCGGGATCTCCGACCTGGGGGCGTCGCTCATCGAGCGGATGAACAAGGTCGGGATGGCGGTCGACACGTCGCACTGCGGCGATCGCACCACGCTCGACGCGCTGGCCCTGTCCAGGAAGCCGGCGCTCGTCACGCACTCCAATGCGCGCGCGCTGGCCAACAACCACCCGCGCTGCAAGCCGGACGAGGTGATCCGCGCCGTGGGGAAGGCGGGGAGCGTCATGGGGATCACCGGGGTGCGCATGTTCGTGAAGGGGAGCGAGCCCACCACGGTCGAGGACTTCTTCGACCACATCGATTACGTGGCGAAGATGATCGGGATCGAGCACGTCGGGATCGGGAGCGACAGCGACCTGCAGGGCTACGACGACATGCCGCCTGACGAGTACAAGCGCCTCAAGGAGAGCTACAAGGGGAGCTACGGCTTCCGCGACAAGATCGACATCGAGGGGATCGACCATCCCAAGCGCATGTTCGACGTCACGGAGGGGCTCATCCGGCGCAAGTACACCGACGACCAGATCATCGGCGTGCTCGGCGGGAACTTCCAGCGTGTGCTGACCGACATCTGGGCGGGGATGCCCGGGAAGTAGGCCCCGGAACACGGCGGGATGCGCGGGTGTCATGCCGCGGGTAAGTTCTGCGCATGACACCCCTCCTTGCCCCGACCACACGCCACACCATGCGCGGCGCGAATGGTCGCTCGTTAGGATCACGCGCCCGTCGCGCCGTCGTGGCGTTGGCGCTGCTCCTCCCGGCGACCGCCGCTGCGCAGTACGAGACCAAGCCCTACGCCAAGGCGCCGCCGCTCCCCGACCTCACGGGAAAGGTGGCGCTCATCACCGGGTCAACCGACGGCCTGGGGCGCGACGTGGCGCGCCGAATGGCCGCCGCGGGGGCGCGCGTCCTCATCACCGGGCGCAGCGCGCCGCGCGGCGATTCGCTGGTGGAGGAGATCACGCGCAGCGGGAAGGGGAGCGCCACCTTCTATCGTGCCGACCTCGCCTCGCTCGACGAGGTGCGACGCCTGGCCGACGACGTCCTGCGCGACACCAAGCGCCTCGACTACCTCATCAACAACGCCGGCGTCGGCTTCGTCTTCGACACCACGCGGAAGTTCAGCGCCGAAGGGTACGAGATGCACTTCGCCGTGAACTACCTCGCGCACTACGTGCTCACCAAGCGCCTGGTCCCGCTCCTCGTTGCCAGTGCGCCGTCGCGCATCATCAACGTGGCGTCCGGCTCGCAGGTCGCCATCGACTTCGACGACGTGATGATGGCCAAGGGGTACAACGGCGGGCGCGGCTACGCGCAGAGCAAGCTGGCGCAGGTGATGATGACGATCGACATGGCGCCGGCCCTCGAGACGCAGGGCGTGCTCACCTACTCGCTGCACCCGGCGACGACGATGGCCACGACCATGGCGCGCGCCCTCAACGTCACGCCGCGCTCCACCATCGCCGAAGGGGTGGAGTCGGTCGTCAACGCCATCAGCACCACGCAACCGGCGGGGACGTACTTCAACCAGCTCGTCCCCATCCGCGCGCACCCGCAGGCGTACGACGCGACGGCGCGCGAACGGTTGCGGACGATCAGTGAGCAGCTGACGGGCGGGCGCTGACGCCGGCGCAGAGCCGCACGACGTCGCTCGGATGCAGCCCGCCGATCACGGCGATGCGTCCGCGCCACGCCCCGATGTTCCACGAGGGGTCGCCCTGCTCGCTCATCCAGTGCGTGCGCATCGTGGTCGCGGCGATGCACGCCTCCTGTGACGGTGCCGCCACCTGCAACGCCTTCACCAGCGTGGGCATGGCGTCGCCGCTCAGGTGCGAGAGATAGGGGAGGTCGATCGTGCGCTCGGTGGCCTCCCGCGAAAGGTTCACGCGCGTGATGAGGACGTCGGGGTTGAGGACGTTGAGGGTGCCGAGCGTGGCGAAGCCCGAGAGCGCCGTGAGCGCCGCGAAGGTGCGCGGACGGCCGCGCAGGACGGTGAGCGCCATGGCCCCGGACACCATCGCCAGCCAGAGCATGATCGCCGTTGCGTACAGCCGGTCGGAGGAGAGGCCGAAGTAGCTGACATACAGCGCCATGCGCAGCAGCGCCGACGCCATGATCGCCGCCAGGAGCGCCAGGAGCGCCGTCGAGAGCGCCCGGTGGCGCCGCACGACCGTCGCATCCTCGATGAGGGCCCTCGTGCCGAGGATGAGCGGGAGGACGAGCGCCGAGACGGCGACGAGCTCGAAGAAGCCACGACGCGCATACTCGGCGACGGTGAGTCCCGTGGTGGCGAGGACGACGTCGGCGCCGGCGAAGAGCCAGCGCAGCTGCAGCGTGACGAAGATGGCGAAGAGTGCGATGACCACGCCTAACGATGTGGTGACCTCGGCGAGGCCGAGTTGCATCGGGAAGCGCGCCGGTGGGGCGGGGCGGCGCGAGGTGCCAAGGAGCGCGCCGCGCAGCCAGCCGGCCGACCACCAGGCAAAGGCTCCCGACACCGCGAGATGCGGGACTATCTCCCCCAGGTCGAGCACAGGGAGGCGGAACAGCGAGGCGAAGACCGGATCGGCGCGCGACAGCAGCGTGGCGAAGATGAGGGCGATCGGTGCCGTGACCAGCGCCGCCCGCAGCACCGACCACGACGCGCCGCCGCGCACGGCGGGGAGCGCGCCCAACCGCGCCTCGCGCGCCACCAGCATCGGCGTCCCGACCACGAGGTCGCGAACGGTGTAGACGCCGCCGGCGATGACGTCGCGAATGCGAGCGACGAGGATCGTGGTGGCGGGTGCGCCCGCCGCCGACATGGCGAACATCGCGATGGCGACGAGCGTGCCGAGGACGTTGACCACGCGCAGCGCCTCGGCGTCGCGCCAGGAGAAGGCGGCGGCGCAGGCGACGGCGACGACAAGCCACGTGACCTGTTCGCCGGAGACGCGCAGGCCGCGATGCCGGGCGACGTTGAGCGCGGCGAGGGCGAGGGCGACGACCCAGAGCGTCCATCCGAGCCCGCCGGGTGCGGTGCGCATGGCGACGTCGGCGAGGAAGCCGAGCGACAGTCCTTCGACGAGGATGCGCCGGGCGTGACGGGGGCGCTCCTCGGCGAGGTCGACGTTGTCTTCGTAGGGGGCGGCGAGTCCGACGGCCATGAGCGAATGGAGGTGAAGGTGACTGGAAAGCACTTTACGAAATAAAGTACGAAGGCGCAAGTGGGAGCTGGGCGACGCGTCACCGTTCGTCCCGGGCTGCCGCGTGCGCGGACTGTTGGGGACGGGCGAGGCGTGTCGAGGGGCCCGCGGGCGCGGGACGCCGTAGATTCGCCGGACCGCGCATGGCACGGCGCAGCCTCCCCCCTCCCGGCTTTCCGACGATGGCTCCGATGACCGTCCTCGATTGGCTTCTTGATGCCGATCCGTCGATCCGCTGGCAGGTGCAACGCGACCTGCTCGACGCCCCCGAGGCCGTCGTCGAGGCCACGCGGGCAAGGGTTGCAACTGACGGGTTGGGCGTGCAGCTCCTTGCGGCCCAGCGCGACGACGGGACGTGGGGCGGAGTCGCCTGGAACCACGGCTTCGACTCCACCATGCACGTCCTCATGCTCTTGCGCGATCTCGGCCTCGATCCGGTGAGCGAGCCGGCGCAGCGCGCGGTGGCTCGCGTGCGAGACCAGGTGACGTGGCGTGGAAGCGGTCCCGAGGAGAGCGAGCAGAATCGCTTCTTCGAGGGCGAGGTTGAGCCGTGCATCAACGCGCAGGTCGCAATGGTGGGGGCGTACTTCCGCCAGGACGTCGCGCCGCTCATCAATCGCCTGCTGGGCGAACAGCTCGCCGATGGAGGATGGAACTGCGACGCCGAGCGTGGCTCGACGCGCTCGTCGTTTCACACGACGATCTGCGTGCTCGAGGCGCTGCTCGAGTTCGAGCAGTCGGTGGGCGCGCGGGGGGACGTGACAGCGGCGCGGCGGCGCGGGACGGAGTACCTGCTCGCGCGATGCCTGATGCGCCGGCGCTCGACGGGGGAACTGGTGGTCGATCGGAAGCGCAATGGCACCGACTGGCGGCGACTTGCCTTCCCCACCTGGTGGCACTACGACATCCTGCGCGGACTCGACTACCTTCGCGCCGCCGGCATCGCGCCTGACGAGCGCATGGAGGAAGCACTCGATTGCGTATCGGCGCAGCGCGGCGCCGACGGGCGCTGGACGCTCGGCCTGCGGCACGCCGGGACGATGCTGGTGACGCTCGATGACGGGGAAGGGGCGCCGAGCCGTTGGGTCACGCTTCGCGCCATGCGCGTGCTGCGCGCCTTCGCCGTCGGGCGCTAGCCGCGAATCGCCGCGACCCGCGTGGTCAATCTGGAATACACAAGGACTCCATTCCTTCCCTCGTCAGCGCCGCGCCGGTGCTGCACGTTGACGTGAGATGGCACAGTGCACGTCACGCTCAGCTTCCGCGCCCATGTCCTCTTCTCCAGACGGTACCCGCCCCGACGTATCGCGCCGCGACTTTCTCCGGCGGGCCGGCCTCGCCGGTGTCGCGCTCAGCATCGTCGGGCCGCAACTCGGTGCACAGACCACGCGCGCCGAGGCGTTGTCCGATGGCGTGCTGACAGCTGCAACGATCCCGCCGTACGATGGCGCCGCGCCGCTGACCACGCCGCCGCCAACGAACGCGTATGCCGGGCTCCGCTGGCGACACCTTGGCCCGTTCCGCGGCGGTCGTGTCGCCGCGGTGAGCGGCGTCCCGGGAAAGCCCAACGAGTTCTATTACGGGGCGGTGAACGGCGGGGTGTGGAAGAGCATCGACGGCGGGCGCGTCTGGCTCCCGCTCTTCGATGACCAGCCGGTCGCCTCCATCGGGGCGCTTGCGGTCGCGCCTTCGCGACCGGACACCGTGTACGTGGGGAGCGGCGAGAGCACGCTGCGCGACTCCACCGGGTACGGCAACGGCGTCTACAAGAGCACCGACGCGGGCAAGTCGTGGACCCATCTCGGTCTCGACGACACGCACCACATCGGACGCATCGCCATCGATCCGCGGAACCCCGACGTGGTCTTCGTCGCGGCCATCGGCAAGCTCTACTCGGCGAGCGAGCAGCGCGGCGTCTTCCGGTCGACGAACGGAGGGCGGACGTGGAGCAAGGTGCTGGGGCCCGACGCCAACGTCGGGGCGGTCGACGTGGTGATCGACCCAAGCGATTCGAAGGTCGTCTACGCGGCGCTGTGGGCGACCCGGCGCCCGCCCTGGTTCACCTATGCGCCGACCAATGGCCCGGGCGGCGGGCTGTTCAAGAGCGTGGACGGCGGCTCGACGTGGACGAAGATGACGAAGGGGCTTCCCGCCGTGGGGATCGGGCGGAGCGGGATCGTCGTCTGCCCGAGCAACCCCAAACGATTGTATGCGGTGATCGACTGCCTGGTCCCGGAGCCCGGGGCACCGACGGCGCCCGCGGGGCCGTTCGCTCCGGCGTCTGGGCAGGGGGGGGTCTTCCGCAGCGACGACGCGGGGGCCACGTGGCGGCGCCTCTCCGGCGACCCTGCGCTGTGGGGGCGCGGCTGGTACTTCGAGAAGATCGCGGTCGATCCGCACAACGCGGACGTCGTCTACGTGCCGAACGTCAGCGTCTCGCGATCGATGGACGGCGGGACCACGTGGGTCCCGCTGCGCGGCTCGCCCGGGGGCGATGACTATCACCAGGCGTGGGTGAGCCCGGACGATCCGGACACGATGATCGTCGCCAGCGACCAGGGGGCAATCATCACGCGGAACGCGCGCGCCGCCGACCCGCTGGCGGTGACCTGGAGCTCGTGGCTCAACCAGAGCACGGCGCAGGTCTACCACATCTCGGTCGACTACCGCTTTCCCTACTGGGTGACCGGGGCGCAGCAGGACTCGGGGGCGGTGGCGGTGCGCTCACGCGGGAAGTTCGGGCAGATCTCGACGCGCGACTGGGAGCCGATTGCGCCTGGCGGTGAGAGCGGCTACACCGCCGGCGACCCGTTGCACCCGGGCGTGGTGTTTGGCGGCACGGGAGAGCGCTGGGACCTGGAGAAGAACGCGCCGGTTCCGGGGACGAGCGCCCCGCGCGGGCCGGACGCCAACCGCGGCGACTGGACGCAGCCGCTCGTGATCTCGAAGGCCGATCCGCGGATGATGTTCTACGGGTCGCAGTACGTCTTCCGCACGACGGACGGGGCGCGGACGTGGGTACGCCTGAGCGACGACCTCACGCGCCCAAACCCCGGCGTGCCGGCAACGCTCGATGCGACGGCCGCGGAGCACGTGGACCGCAACGGGAAGCGCGGCGTGGTCTACACCATCGCCCCGAGCCCGTTGCATGTGGCGCTCGTCTGGGCCGGTACGGACGATGGGCTCGTCTACGTCACCACCGACCAGAAGACCTGGCGCGACGTGACGCCCGCCGGTGTCACGGCGTGGAGTCGCGTGACGATGCTCGAGGCGTCGTACCACGACGTGAACGTCGCATACGCCACGGTCGACCGGCACCAGCTGGAGGACTTTGCGCCCTACGTCTACCGCACGCGCGACCAGGGGAGGACGTGGCAGGCGATCACCAAGGGGCTTCCGCCGAACGTCTACTGCCACACGATCAAGGCCGACCCGCAGCGGCGCGGGCTCCTCTTCGTGGGGACGGAGCGCGGCGCCTTCGTCTCGTTCGACGATGGGGACACCTGGCAGCCGTTGCAGCTGAACCTCCCGGTGACCAGCGTGCGCGACTTCGAGGTCTATGGGAACGACCTGATCGTCGGGACGCACGGGCGCGGCATCTGGGTGATCGACGACATCGCCCCGCTGCGGCAGCTGAGCGACGCGATCGTCGCGTCGGCGGCGTACCTCTTCCAGCCGTCGGACGCGGTGAACGTGATCAGCACCAGCGACAACGGGACGCCGCTGCAGAAGGACGAGCCGCAGGCACGCAATCCGGAGCCGGGCGTCGCGATCGACTACTGGTTAGGCTCGGCGCCGAAGGGGCCGGTCACGATCGAGATTGTCGACGCGGCGGGCACGGTGGTCCGCAGCTTCTCCAACGCACCGGGGGGGAATGCGACGCCGACGGCGGGGCGCGGCCCGGGCGCCGAGCAGCCTGGGCGCATCCCCAACACGACGGCGCACTGGCGTCCGGGGGCGGAGCCCTTCGTCGCGACACCGGGGATGCACCGCGTGGTGTGGAACCCGGTGAGCGCGCCGCGGCGTCGTCGCGGCGACGGGGAGAGCGAGGCCCCGCCGCAGCAGCAGACGGGGACGTTCACCGCGCGTCTCACGGTGGATGGCGCGGTGCAGTCGCGCACCTTCCGCGTGTCGCCGGATCCGCGCAGTGCCGGGCTTGCCCCCTAGTCACAGAGTGCACCGGAGAACGGCATGCCTCGCATCACCCCGCAGCTGCGCACCACCGACATGGCGGCCACGCTCGACTTCTACACCGGCACACTCGGCTTCACGCTCGAGTTCGAGTACGGCGGCTTCTACGCCGGGCTTCGGTTCGGAGAGTCGACGGTGCACGTGAAGCACGTCGACCGCCCCGATCCGTCGATACCGTACGTCGTCGACGGTGGGCACCTGCACCTGTACATCACCGTCGACGATGTCGATGCGGTCGCGGCAATGCTCCGGGTGAAGGGGGTGCCGCTGGTGCAGGAGGTGTGCAAGACCGAGTGGCGCACGCGGGAGTGCGTCATTCGGGACGATCAGGGGCACACGCTCTACTTCGGGGAGGCGGTGTAGTCCGTTCGCCCCGCGACGTCGGATCCGTCTCGTCGCCGTGGGACGAAGCGATTGAAGACGGCTGCGCGCGTGGACGTGCCCGCGAGTGAACGCCCGAGCGGGTGAGAAACCTCGGGCATAGCTCGGGCGTACGGGGCGCGAGCGCCGACGCGAGGTCGGGGCGCCGCCACCCCGGAGATCACGTGACGATCATGCACCGCATCGCGGCGAGCCCCGCGCTCGCACGCGTCATCCGCTTCGGCATCGGATCCTGCTGCATTGTGCTGGGGCTGTCGCCTGCCGGCGCGCAAGGCACTCCCGCGACCACGGCGACGACGAATGGCGTCTCCGCGACGATCGGTCGTTATGCGCGCGCGCACGACTTCAGCGGGTCGGTCACGATCGAGCAGCACGGACGGACGATCTACCAGGGAAATTTCGGGCTGGCTGACCGTGCCTTCGGTGTCCCGGTGGCGCGCGACACACGCTTCCACGTGGCGTCGATCACCAAGCTGTTCACTGCTGTCCTCGTCCTCCAACTCGTCGATGAGGGAGCGGTCGACGTGGACGCACCCGTCGAGCGCTACCTGCCCGACTATCCGCGCGACATCGGAGGGCGCGTCACCGTCCGTCAGCTGCTCACCCACACCTCCGGGCTCGCGCAGTACGATCGCATCACGTCGTACGAGGAGGCGTTGGCCAAGGGGATGGAAGTCTACCAACTGCCGCATGCGCCGGCGGAGCTGCTCGCGCGTTATGCGAGCGGGCCGCTCGTCCACGAACCCGGGTCGACGTTCGACTACAACAATGCGGACTATGTCGTCCTCGGGCACATCGTCGAACGGGTGACGGGGGTGTCGTTCGAAGCGGCGCTCGCGCAGCGCATCCTGCGCCCGCTCGCGTTGACGGGGACCGGGATGTTGCATGCGCAATCGATGGTCGCGCGCCTTGCGCGCACGTACATGCGTGCGGACAGCGCGGCGCCGCTCCTGCGCGACCTGCCGGTCTATCCTGAGAACTGGTGGGCGGCCGGCGGGATGTACTCGACGGCGGACGACCTGCTGGCCTTCGCGCGCGCGCTCTACGGCGGCCGCCTCCTGCGCCCGGCATCACTGGCGGCGCTGCTCACCCCAGGCAAGGACGACTACGGTTACGGCCTCTGGGTGTCGTCGCAGAAGATCGGGGCGACGCGCCACCGTTTTGCGCAGCGTCCCGGGCGCATCATGGGAGCGAACGTGACGCTCCTGCGATACCTCGACGATGGTCTGACCATTGTCATCCTCGGCAACACCAACGTCGCCGACATCGACCGCTTCGGATTTCTCACCGCGTGCGCGGCGCTGCGGCGAGTGCGCGACGTGCGCTGTGACTGACTAGGTGGGCGCGCCGCGCGCGGCCCTCGTGCGGGAGTGTGGTCGTACGTGCAATGCGAGAGTGGTCAGACAGGTGTACAAGGGCCACGCGACATGTCGCGCATCGCGCAACGTCAAGCCTCGTCAGGCGCAAGTTCGTCCTGTCTTCACCTACGTAGGGACAGGCGAGTCCTTGACGCCAGCGAGCGTCGCATGGGCCGAACCTTTGGGTACGCAACTTCGTCAGGGCACGCCGATCCCCCGCGCGTGCTCCCCTGCCCAACAGCGGGTTCGCCCCATGAAACAACTCCAATTCGCGATCGTCTTCTCCGCCGCCCTGCTCGCCGCGTGCGAAGGGCCCGCCGGCCCCGCCGGCATCGCCGGGAAGGACGGAACCAACGGCACGAACGGAAAGGACGCCAACTCGGTCTGCATGACGTGTCACAGCAATGCGACCATGCTGGCCCGGACCACCGAGTACGAGCTGTCGAAGCACTTCACCGGCACCACCAGCGCACGCAACACGAAGTACTGCGCGCGTTGCCACACCGGCGAGGGATTCCTCGAGGTGACCGGGGCCAACAAGTACGTCGTGTCGAACGACATGCCGAATGCCACGCGCATCAACTGCACCACGTGCCACAAGCATTCGGGCTTCGAGTTCTCCGTCGACACCAACTTCCGCATCCTGCGCGCCTCCGACCCCGTCTTCCTCAACTACGACAAGAACGCGGTCGCGACGGACTTCGGGAAGATGAACAACCTCTGCGTCAACTGTCACCAGATCCGTGGCGTGACGTCGGTCAACTACACCGACTCGCTCGGCGCGGCGAAAACCTTTGACCAGCTGCCGTACTTCCCGTTCTCCAAGACGAAGGACGACAACGCCGCGGTCAACTATCAGGTCGGGCGGAGCTTCTCGGTGCATGACGGGAACCAGTCCAACCTGTTCAAGGGGATCAACGGCTACGAGTACAATGGGCAGACGTACACGCGGATCTGGCAGCACTCCGGTGCCAACTGCACCACCTGCCACATGAACAAGTGGGATCCGGTGGCCAAGGTGGGCGGACACTCGCTGAAGCCGAACGAAGTCGAGTGCGAGAAGTGCCACACCGAGGAGCACATCGCGCCGACGCGGACCAAGATCGACGCCAAGCGCATCGAGCTGGCCGAGCTGCTCACCGCGCGCAAGGTCTTCCGCAAGACGGTGAACTCGAGCGGCGTGGCGTCGTACTCCGCGATGCAGACGCACGACTTCTACGGAAAGCTCTTCCCCACCACGCAGAGCAGCACGCTCTACGCGACGGCGCTGGCCGGTGCCAACACCGTGTCGCCGACGACGGGGCTCGTGGTGTACAACAGCACCGTGACGATGGCGACGGACGCCAACTGGCAGTATCGCATCGGGCGGCCGTGGAAGATGGGTGAGCTGGGGGCCGCGTACAATTACGGCTACATCAACAGCGAACTCTCGATGGGGGTGCACAACCCGGTGTACGCGATGCAGCTGCTGCAGAAGTCGATCGATTGGTTGAAGGCGAATCCGTAGCATCGTGACCGCTCCCCGGGCGCCAAGGCGTCCGGGGGGCGATGGGTGCGCGCCGATCGGCGTCGATTGCGTCCGTTGGGGTCCGTGGCATCGAGCGAGCGTCTCGGTGCCACGGACCCCAATCGACGTTAGGCGGTCCGCGCGGAAGCGAAGGTCAGCCGGCGTTCCGGGCCAGGAAGGGGAGCAGCGCGTCGCCGAGTGCCTCGGGCACCTCCTCGGGGAGGTAGTGCCCGCAGTCGAGTGCGGCGCCGCGCACGTCGGCAGCGACGCGGCGCCACTCGGCCAGGACGTCGTAGCCGTGCCCCACCCAGCCGTGCGCCCCCCAGAGCGCGAGGAGCGGCATCGTCAGGCGCAAACCGGCGTCGCGGTCGGCGCGATCGTGCTCGAGATCGATCGTCGCGGCGGCACGGTAATCCTCACAGAAGCCGTGGATCGTCGCCGGGTCGCTGGCGCAACGCTCGTACTCCTCGAGCGCCTCGGGGGCAAACGGCGCGAGCCCGGCATGGCGTCCCGCCAGGGCGCTGCGCACGTAGAACGCCCCCTCGTGTCCGAGGAGTCGCTCGGGGAACGGAGCAGGCTGGATGAGGAAGAACCAGTGCCAGTACGTGCGCGCGAAGCGTTCGTTGGTCTGCTCGTACATCGCGAGGGTAGGGGCGATATCGAGGACCGCGACGCGTTCGATGCATTGCGGGTGGTCGGCGGCCAGGCGGTGCGCGACACGCCCGCCGCGGTCGTGCCCCACCACGCTCCAGCGCTCGTAGCCCAGCTGGCGCATCAACGCCACCTGGTCGTGCGCCATCGTGCGCTTGGAGTAGTTGGCGTGATCGGGTCGGCCTACCGGCTTGTCCGATGCGCCGTAGCCGCGCAGGTCAGGGGCGACGAGCGTGAAGTGCTCGGCGAGGCGATCCCACAGCTTGTGCCAGATGGCCCCCGTCTGAGGATGGCCGTGCAGGAGGAGCAGCGGCGGGCGTCCCGGGGGCGAGGTGCGCACCGCGATCCCGATGCGGGCGTCGACGCTGTCGACGAGCACTCGCCGGGGCGCCGCGAATGCGTATGCACGTCCGGCCCCGCGTTCGTTCTCGCCGTCTGTCGTGCGGTGGGTTGCGCTCACGGGAGTGCTCCGCTGGTGATGGCAGGCTGCGCTTTCCGGAAGCTACCGCCCCGTCGCGCCAGTGCGGCAGTCGCACGAGCCCGTCACCGCGAGGAACGACCGACAGCCCGTCCGTCGTGGCGCGCGGCACTGGACGTTCGGGGGGGAACCGGTGAGGATTGCATCAGGCGGCTGGCTGCGCGGGGGCAGCGTCCGCGGACGACAGCGGTGGAGGTAGAACGATGCAGTCAGAGGTGACAAGGAGATGGTCGTGGCGCTGGGCGGCGCTCGGCGCGATGGTCGGGGGGATCCTGCTCGCAGGGTGCGCCGAGCCTAACGCCGCTGCGACCGGGTCGATCCCGCCGACGCTCAGCGTCTCGATCACCAGCGCACCGGAGCCGAGTCCGCCGGCGGCGACGGGCGTCACGCGACTGACCTTCACGATGCGCAATGCCGGTACGAGCCCGGTCGTGCTGACCGGGTGCCCAAGTGCCCCCGCCTTCGCGCTGGAGGAGGAGCTCGCCCAATGGTTCGAGGTGGCGTCGGTCGGGGTCGTATGTGCCGCGATCTACGTCCCGGAGCACGTGACGCTCGCGCCGCAGGCGACCATCACGCGGACGTTCAGCGTGGGGAAGCCGGGGCGCTATCGCATACGCATGTACTTCGACGATCCCCGCGATGGTGCAACGCGGGGGGTTGCATCGCCCGCAGTGGACGTGCGCTAGTCGCGCTGCCCGCGCCCGCGCCCGCGCCCGCGCCCGCGCCCGC
This sequence comes from Gemmatimonadaceae bacterium, assembly GCA_046327755.1. Taxonomy (GTDB): domain Bacteria; phylum Gemmatimonadota; class Gemmatimonadetes; order Gemmatimonadales; family Gemmatimonadaceae; genus SCN-70-22. The sequence goes on along the minus strand of JAXLXW010000012.1, from coordinate 58,623 downwards.
GCCCGCGACGCGACCTCGACGTCGCCTCACCGCGATCCATACGACTGAAAGGGTGGCCCCCAACACGGCGGGCCACCCTTTCCTGTCACGGCGCACGAACGGCCAGGCGTTACCGCTTCACATCAAAGCGGTCGAGCTCCATCACCTTCACCCACGCGCTCACGAAGTCGCAGACAAACTTCCCCTTGGCGTCGTTGCACGCATAGACCTCGGCCAGCGCCCGCAGCTGCGAGTTGGAGCCGAAGACGAGGTCGACCCGCGTCGCCGTCCACTTGACGTCACCGGTCCTGCGGTCGCGCCCCTCGAACAGGTCATGCCCGTCGTTCACTGGCTTCCAGGTCGTCCCCATGTCGAGGACGTTGACGAAGAAGTCGTTGGTGAGCGTCTCGGGCGTGTTGGTGAAGACGCCGTGCTTGGTGTTGGCGTAGTTGGCCCCCAGCACGCGCAACCCGCCGACGAGGACGGTCATCTCCGGTGCGGTGAGGGTGAGGAGCTGCGCCTTGTCGACGAGCAGTTCTTCCGCCGACACGCTGTACGCCTGCTTCTGGTAGTTGCGGAAGCCGTCGGCAACCGGCTCGAGTACCTCGAACGACTCGACGTCGGTCTGTTCCTGCGTGGCGTCCATGCGCCCCGGCGTGAAGGGGACCTGGACGTCGACCCCCGCCTTCTTCGCCGCCGCCTCGACGGCGGCACCGCCGCCAAGGACGATGAGGTCGGCGAGCGAGACCTTCTTCCCACCGGTTGCGGTCGCGTTGAACTCCTGCTGGATGGTCTCGAGGATCTCCAGCGCGCGGGCGAGCTTCGCGGGCTGGTTGACCTCCCACTGGCGCTGCGGCGTTAGGCGGAGGCGCGCCCCGTTGGCGCCGCCGCGCTTGTCGGACCCGCGGAACGTCGACGCCGACGCCCACGCCGTGGCGACGAGCTGTGCGATGGAGAGCCCCGATGCAAGGAGCTTCGTCTTGAGCGCGGCAATGTCGTTCGCATCCACCAGCGGGTGATTGACCGCGGGGATGGGGTCCTGCCAGATCAGCTCCTCGGCGGGGACGAGCGAGCCGAGGTAGCGCGAGCGCGGCCCCATGTCACGATGCGTGAGCTTGAACCACGCGCGCGCGAAGGCGTCGGCGAACTGCGCCGGGTTGGCGTGGAAGCGGCGCGAGATCTGCTCGTACGCCGGGTCCATGCGCATCGCCATGTCGGCGGTCGACATCGCGGGGAGGACCATCTTGCCCGGGATGTGCGCGTGCGGAACGGTGCGCGCCTTCTTCTTGTCGGTCGGCTCCCAGATCCACGCGCCGGCGGGCGACTTCACGCACTCCCACTCCCAGCCGAACAGCGTGTCGAAGTAGGCATTGTCCCAGGTGGTGGGTGTCGGTGTCCAGGCCCCTTCGAGCCCGGACGTCGTGGTGAACTCACCCTTGCCGGTGCCGAGCGCGTTGATCCAGCCGAGTCCCATCGTCTCGAGGGGCGCGGCTTCGGGCTCGGGACCGACGAGCGACGGGTCGCCGGCGCCGTGCATCTTGCCAAAGGTGTGGCCGCCCGCGGTGAGGGCGACGGTCTCCTCGTCGTTCATCGCCATGCGCTTGAACGTCTCGCGGATGTCGCGCGCCGAGGCGAGCGGATCGGGCTTCCCGTTAGGCCCTTCCGGGTTCACGTAGATGAGACCCATCTGCACGGCGGCGAGCGGGTTCTCGAGCTCGCGGTCGCCCGAGTAGCGCTTGTCGCCTAACCACTCGGCTTCCGCGCCCCAGTAGATGTCCTGTTCGGGCTCCCACACGTCGGCGCGCCCGCCGCCGAAGCCGAAGGGCTTGAGCCCCATCGACTCGATCGCGGCGTTGCCGGCGAGAATGAAGAGGTCGGCCCACGAGAGCGACTTGCCGTACTTCTGCTTGATGGGCCAGAGGAGGCGGCGCGCCTTGTCGAGGTTGCCGTTGTCGGGCCACGAGTTGAGCGGGGCAAAGCGCTGCGTCCCCGAGCCGGCGCCTCCGCGCCCGTCCGCGGTGCGGTAGGTGCCGGCCGAGTGCCAGGCCATGCGGATGAAGAGCGGGCCGTAGTGGCCGTAGTCGGCGGGCCACCAGTCCTGCGAATCGGTCATCAGCGCGCGGAGGTCCTGCATCACGGCCGCGAGATCGAGCTTCTGGAACTCCTCGGCGTAGTTGTAGCCGGCGCCCATGGGATCACCCAGGGGGCCATTCTGGTGCAGCATCGCGAGGTTGAGCTGGTTGGGCCACCAGTCGCGGTTGGAGCGGCCGCCCGCCGTGGTGTGGGCGCCGTGCATGACGGGGCACTTGCCCGCGCTGCTGCCGTTGTGTCCTTCCATGAATCGCTCCTTCGGAATCGACCGGGGGGTGGTCGGTCGGTGGGTCGGTGGAGGGCGTCGCGCGTGGGGGGATGCACGTCGTGCGCGACGCTGCATGATAAAGCGATGGCGGTGGAAGTGGGTTTCCCCGCGGAAAGGCGGTGAGGCATGACCGGGAATCGCCCGGGCGCGGCGCTAACGTGCCACAACCCACCTTTCGCCGGGGCGCCCGGTTCCACAACATCCCCCGGCGGACCCGCGTACACCGGGGGACGCCGACGCGCCCTCCCTCCTCCGTCACCCCTCCACGTCGATGCCTAACGCCAGCCGGACGCTCGCGCTCGCCGCGATGCTCCTCCCTTCGCTGCTCGCGGCCCAGACCTACCCGAGCAAGACCGACCCGCGCAACAACCTCAAGCCGGGGAAGACCGACGCCGGCGTCGCCGCGCGCAACATGCGGCTGGTCTCCAACACACCGCGCCCCGCTGGGCTCGACACCACGCGAGGCCTCACCTTCGCCAACTCGGACCTGGCCTTCGGCGACAAGTACGTCTACCAGGGAAACTTCGCCGGCTTCTCCATCTGGGACATCAGCGAGCCGGCCAAGCCGAAGCTCGTCTCCAGCGTGCAGTGCATCACGTCGCAGGGTGATCCCTCGGTCTACCGCAACCTCCTCTTCATTTCGGCGGAAGGGATGGGGAACCGCAATGACTGCGGCAACGGTGGCGTGAAGGATCCCAAGGATCACATGGCGGGGGTGCGCATCTTCGACGTGTCGAATCCGGCCGCCCCGCGCCTCGTGAAGAACGTGCAGACGTGCAAGGGGTCGCACACGCACACGCTCGTCCCCAGCTACAAGGACGAGAACATCCTCTACATCTACGTGTCGGGGAGCCAGGGGGCGCGCCAGGAGAACGACCTCGCCGGCTGCAAGGCGGGGACCGATCCGGCCGACGAATCGAACGCGATGTTCCGACTCGACGTCATCAAGGTGGACCTCCGTGCGCCGGAGAAGGCGGAGGTGGTCACGGGGGCGCGCATCTTCACGGGGCTCGGCGCCGCGCCGCGTGCGGCCGGTCGTCCGGCGCGGGTGCGTCCGCGCGCTGCGGGCGACACCACGCAGGCGCCGCCCACTCCCACCGGGCCGTGGAACTGCCACGACGTGACGGCCTATCCGGAGGCCAAGCTCCTTGCCGGCGCCTGCGCGAGCTATGGGCTCCTGGTGGACATCTCCAACCCGGAAAAGCCGGTGCGCCTGGATGCCAAGGCCGACACCAACTTCTCGCTCTGGCACACCGCGGTCTTCAGCAACGATGGCAAGAAGGTCGTCTTCACCGACGAATGGGGGGGCGGGACCTCGCCCATGTGCCAGGCCAACTCGATGATGGAGATGGGGGGGAACACGATCCTCACCGTCGACGGGAAGAAGTCGTTCACGCAGCGCGCCTACTTCAAGATTCCCACGGCGCAGACGGCGCAGGAGAACTGCGTCTCGCACAACGGCGGGCTGATTCCCGTCCCGGGGCGCGACATCATGGTGCAGGGGTGGTACCAGGGCGGCGTGAGCGTCATGGAGTTCACCGACCCCGATCACCCGAAGGAACTCGCCTTCTTCGACCGCGGCCCGATCGACAACCCGCCGGGGGTCGACGTCCCGGTGACGCCGCCCCCCGAGGGGGCGCGTCGCGGACAGCGCGGGACGATCGGCGGGTCGTGGGGGGCGTACTACTGGAACGGTCTGGTCTACTCGTCGGAGATCGACCGCGGCTTCGACATTCTCGAGTTGGAGCCGAGCGACCAGCTGTCCAAGAATGAACTGGAAGCGGCCAGGCTCGTGCGCTTCGTGCAATACAACCCGCAGAGCCAGCCGAAGATCGTCTGGCCGGCGGCCTTCCCGGTGGTGCGGTCGTACCTCGACCAGCTGGTGCGTGGGGCAGGGCTCGCGGCCGAACGCACGACGGCGATCGCCAGCGCGCTCGACGCGGCCGAGGCGCAGCAGGGGAAGGGGCGCCGCGCCGCGCTCAACGCGCTGGCCAAGCAGGTGGACAAGGATGTCGCCGGCGCGAAGGACGCCGCACGCGTGAAGGCGATGTCCGACGCGATCAAGGCGCTGGCGAAGGCCAGCACGTAACGCTCGCTACCCTTACTGACTTCTTCCGAGACCGGTCATGCGCACCATCCGCACTTCGCTCGTCGCGGCGCTCGCCGTCGTCGCCATCCTCGCGGGGCATCCGCGATCGCTCGCCGCCCAGCACGACGGGCACCACATGGCGGAGATCAAGATTCCCCCCGGCGCCCCGTACACGGTGGCCGACGTGCAGTTCATGCAGGGGATGATCGCGCACCACGCGCAGGCGATCCACATGTCGCGCATGGCCGAGTCGCACAAGGCGAGCCCGCGCCTGTTGCGGCTGGCGATGAAGATCGACCAGTCGCAGGTGTCGGAAATCAAGATCATGCAGGAGTGGCTCAAGTCGAACGGGCAGGTGGCGCCGGACACCTCGTCGTGGCGCACGATGCGGATGGCGGGGATGCTCACGACGGAGCAGCTGGCAGAGCTGGACGCCGCCGCCGGTGTGCAGTTCGACCGCCTCTACCTGCGCTACATGATCATGCACCACGAAGGGGCGCTGCAGATGGTCAAGGACCTCCTGGCCAGCCCGGGCGCCGCGCAGGAAGTGGACGTGAACGTCTTCGCCAACGACGTCGTGAGCGTGCAGACCGCCGAGATCGGGGCGATGCGGCAGATGCTGGCGCAACTCCCCGAGAAGTGATCGACGCATCCCCCGAGTGTTTTCCGACCCCTCACACCGAAGGACTCGATGCCTAACGCCAGACGGGCGCTCGCGCTGGCCGCGACGCTCCTCCTTCCGTCGCTGCTGACGGCCCAGACGTATCCCAGCAAGACCGACCCGCGCAGCCGCCTCAAGCCCGGGCGCTTCGACGCGGGGGAGGCGGCCAGCAACATGCGCCTCATCTCCACCACGCCCAAGCCGGGGATCCTCGACTCGACGCGCGGGCTGACCTTCATCAGCTCCGACCTCGCCTTTGCCGGGAAGTACGTCTACCAGGGGAACTTCTCCGGCTTCACCATCTGGGACGTGAGCGATGCCGCGAAGCCGAAGATCGTGTCGGCGGTGGCGTGCGTGACGTCGCAGGGCGACCCGTCGATCTACGGCAACCTGCTCTTCCTGTCGGCGGAAGGCGCCGGAAACCGCAACGACTGCGCGAAGGGCGGGTGGAAGGACCCCAAGGACCACATGGCGGGGGTCCGCATCTACGACGTCTCCAACCCGGCGCAGCCGCGGCTGATCAAGAACGTGCAGACGTGCAAGGGATCGCACACGCACACCATCGTCCCCAGCACGAAGGACAAGGGGATCATCTACCTCTACGTCTCGGGCTTCCAGGGGGCGCGCCCGGAGGCGGAGATGCCGGGGTGCAAGGAAGGGACGGACGCCGCGGACGAGAAGAACTCGCTGTATCGCCTCGACATCATCAAGGTCCCGCTGGCGCACCCCGAGCAGTCGGAGGTGATTACCGGGGCACGGGTGTTCACGGGGCTCGATGCGGCGCCGGCGGTGCAGGGGCGCGAGTCGTTCTTCGGGAACTCGGGGCCGCGCAACTGCCACGACGTCACGGTCTATCCGGCGGCCAAGCTGCTGGCGGGGGCGTGCGGCTCGCACGGGATCCTGGTCGACATCTCCAACCCGGAAAAGCCGATTCGCCTCGACGCGCGCACCGACACCAACTTCTCCATCTGGCACACCGCCGTCTTCTCCAACGACGGGAAGAAGGTCGTCTTCACCGACGAGTGGGGGGGCGGAACGTCGCCCATGTGCCAGGCCAACTCGCCCATGGAGATGGGCGGCAACACGATCCTCACGCTCGATGGCAAGAAGAAGTTCACCCCGCACGCGTACTTCAAGATCAACACCGCGCAGGCGGCCGAGGAGAACTGCGTATCCCACAACGGCGGGCTGATTCCCGTGCCGGGGCGCGACATCATGGTGCAGGGGTGGTACCAGGGGGGCGTGAGCGTGATGGAGTTCACCGATCCGGACCACCCGCAGGAACTCGCCTACTTCGATCGCGGGCCGATCGACAACCCGCCAGGGGTCGACGTCCCGGTGACGCCGCAGCCCGAGGGGGCGCGCCGTGGCCAGCGCGGCACGATCGGCGGCTCATGGGGTGCGTATTACTGGAACGGCTACGTCTACTCCTCGGAACTCGATCGCGGCTTCGACATCCTCGAGCTCACGCCGAGCGACCAGCTGTCGAAGAACGAGATCGAGGCGGCGAAGCTGGTGCAGTTCCGGGAGTACAACCCGCAGAGCCAGCCAAAGCTCGAGTGGCCGGCGGCCTTCCCGGTCGTTCGCTCGTATCTCGATCAGCTCGTGCGGTGGAACGGGCTCGACGCGGGGCGCACGACGGCGATCGGGAGCGCGCTCGATGCGGCCGAGGCGCAGCAGGGGGCGGCGCGCCGCACGGCGCTGAACGCGCTGGCCAAGCAGGTGGAGAAGGACATCGCCGGCGCGAAGGACTCGGCGCGCGTGAAGCTGATGGCCGATGCCATCAAGGCGCTGGCCAAGGTGACGCAGTAGCGCGGATCGGGTTCACGGTCGCACGCGCGGTCGATCGGATCGCATGACGAGGCGCCGGGCTGCGAGTTGCGGCCCGGCGCCTCGTCGCATCAGGGGAGGACGCCGACCTCCACGTGCGACGGATAGCGCGCGGTGTGCCAGATGCGATGCAGCTGCGCCGTGTAGTCGGCAGGCGAGGCGTGGAAGATGTTGGGGACAAAGCGCTGCGGATTCCGGTCGTAGAGCGGGAACCAGGAGCTTTGCACCTGCACCATCACGCGGTGCCCCTTGGCGAAGCGGTGGAGCTGCCCGTGCAGCTCCACCGTGAAGGGGGTCACGGTGTTGGGGACGATGGGCGTCGCGCGATCGAACCCCTTCCAGTAGCGGCCGCGCATGATGTCGGCGTTCACCATGAGCTGGTAGCCGCCCAACCGCGGCGTGTCGGCGATGCTGTCGGGGAAGACGTCGATCAGCTTCACGACCCAGTCGGCATCGCTTCCCGTGGTGGACGCGAAGAGGTGCGCGATGACGTCGCCGGCGATCGTGAGGTCCTCGTCGAGCGGTGCGGTGCTCCATGTAAGGACGTCCGGGCGATTGTCGACGAAGCGCTGGTCCTGCGTGAGCCAGGTGTCCCATCCGTCGCCGTCGTCGGGGCGCGCGATGTACGGCACCGGGCGCGCCGGGTCGGCGCGGTAAGCGTCGAAGGCGCTCACGTGCATCGGGTCGATGCCGCCGTGGCGCACGTTGCCTGACGAGAGGAGCAAGGCGGGTGGTGCGTCGAACGAGAGGGCTCCGTCCTCGCGGAGGTAGAGCTTGCGGCGCGCGGCGTCGCGAGGCGGCCAGGCGTCGAGCATGCGCCAGCGGTTGGCGCCTCCCTCGAAGAGTTGCGCCTCGGGAAAGCGCCCGTCGCCCTTGCCGTGCAGGTAGTACGCAAACCACGGGCGCTGGATCTTCGCGCGGAAGTCGTCGGCGGTGGGACTTCCGAGCGGGATGTCACCGATGGCGGTGCCGCCGGCGCGCGACCAACTCCCGTGCGCCCACGGACCCATGACGAGGAAGTTCCGGTTGGCGCTGTCGCCGTGCTCGAGCGTGCGGTACATGAGCTGCGGGCCCAGGAGGTCCTCGGCGTCCCACCAGCCGCCGACGATCAGCGTCGGGACGCGCGCCTGCGTGAGCGTGTGCTGCAGCGCGCGCGCCTTCCAGTAGGCGTCGAAGGTCGGATGCTCGCGAAAGCCGACCCACGAGGGGATGGTGTCGATCCCGGTGGCGCGCGCCAGCTGCCCCAGCGTGCCGTGCTTGAGATACGCCTCGTACTGGTCGTACGCGCCGAGGGTCAGCTCGCCGCTCCCCTCGATGTAGGCGGCGTATGCCACACCTTGCGTCTGGCGGAAGGCACCCTGGTGGAAGAAGTCGTCGCCCATCCAGGTGTCGGCCATCAATCCTTGTGGCGAGATGGCCTTGAGCGCCGGGTGCGGATCGACGCCGGCGAGTGCGGCGAGCCAGCCGCGATACGAGACACCGAGGACGCCGACACGCCCGGAGTTGTTAGGCAGTTCGCGGACCAGCCAGTCGATCGTGTCCCAGGCGTCGGTGGATTCGTCGACGCCGCGCGCATCATGGGTGTCGCGCTGCGGTCGCACGGACACGAAGGTGCCCGTTGAGCCGAATCGCCCGCGGATGTCCTCGACGACGAAGAGGTAGCCGTCCTCGCCGAGTTCGCGGAGCGCGACGGGGAGCGTGGCGCTCCGGAACTCGCGTGCGGCGCTGAACGGCGTGCGGATGAGGAGGATGGGGAGCGGGGCCGTGCTCCCCCTTGGCAGGAGGGCGACGGCGAAGTGATGCGTTCCGTCGCGCATGGGGATCGAGAGTTCGCGCCGTTCGTACTCCGCTGGCACCTGCGCCGCGGCGGGGAGCCAGGGGGCGAGCGTCGAGGCGGCGAGCAGGGCGAGGGCGATCCTTCCGCGGTGATGGCGAAGACGCATGTGGCGTTGGAGGGGGGTCAGCGACGGGTGCCGTGGCGCACGATGCAAGCGTGCGCAACCGGTCCAAGCCCTCGCAAGTGCGCGACCTGTCCGAACGTTGTCATATCTGCTGCCCCGAGTCGCGCGCGCGAACGGGCGGTCTCAGCACATCGTGACGGTGGCACGATGTGGCGCGGCATGGCGAGGCTTCGCATCGCATCGTTGGGGCCTCCCCCTTCCGCCGTCGTCCGGATGGTGCGACGTTGCACGTGGGGAGGTCGACGACGGGGCGATGCATCGCGATCGCTGCGACGGCGAAACGGGATGGTTCACGCCAACGGGGAGGGGTGGGGTGGAGAGTCTTGTGAACTGGACGCCGTGGAGCCGGCGAGAGGTCGGTCGCTGGGCGATCGCGACGGGTGCCTTCGTGTGTACAATGGCGGGTCTCGCCCCGATGGCTGGCGCGCAGCCGCGTGACCTCGCGGGGCCGTGCCGCACGGACGCCCCGATCGACCTGAGCACCGTCGAGGGCACGCCCGATGTCGCGCCACGCATGGTCTCCGCCCCTCCCAAGCCCCCGCGGTTCACCCTGCGCGCCGGTTACCGCGGTGCGGTGCAGCTGGCGGTAGTCGTCGACAGTACCGGACGCGTGGAACGTGAGACGGCGACGATCCTTGCCGCCACGAGCCGTGAGTTGCGCGGGTGGGCGTGCGGCTTCGTTGGAGGGTTGCGTTTCGCCCCGGCGACGTTGGCCAACCGACCGGTGCGCGCACAGGCCGTGATCCCGTTCCTCTTCAGCGCGGACGTGCATCGCGTCCCCTGATAGCCTGCCGCGCCACACGCTTGCGCCTCGCCCCTTCCCGCGTACGCCTCCCATCATGCGCTCCATCGCGTTGTCACCGGCTCAACACGACGCCGTCTCGATCCTTCTCGCCTGCCTCGACGATGCCGGGGTCTGGTATCGCGCGACGGGAGGGTTGGCGGGAAACATCCACGGTTCGCGCTGGCCACTGCACGACATCGACCTGGACGTGCGCAAGGACGAGTGGGACCGCGTGCTCGCGGCGATGAGCGACTTTGTCGAGACATCGCCGCGCCCGTACGAGGACCACGAGTTCCGGTTGATCCTGGCCAACGCACGCATCGAGGGGGTGCACGTCGACATTGCGCAGCTGGAGGACGCGTACGTGCGGCAGGATGGCGAGTGGGTCGCCCTCTCCGCCGATCCGGGCCGACGGGTGCTGCGCGACTGGAGCGACTTCTCGATCTGGGCCATCCCCCTCGACGACCTCATCGCCTACAAGTCGCGGATCGGGCGCACCGCCGACGTCGCGGAGCTACACCGCCTGCGCTGAGCGAGCGGCGAGTCGCTCTGGCGGAAGGCGCACGCCGCACCGCAACATTCCCGCGGGGCGGCGCACCGCGCACCGCTCGATCACCGGCACGCGGGCGGCGTCGACGTGCGCCACCGCCCGGCACCGTTGCACCTCACGACTCGCCATCGCCCATGCGACTCGCCCTTGCCCTCGTGTCCCTGAGCGCCACCGTGGCCAGCGCGCAGCCGCGTCCCAGCCTCGCCGGCGAATGGGTGCGCGTGGACAGCACCCCGGCCCGGCCCACCGTGGCCGCCACCGGCGACGCCGCGTTCCGCACGGGCGACATGGGGAGCGGCTGGGGGGCGCCGCTCACGATCCGGCAGACGAGCGACTCGCTCGTCGTCGAGTACGCGCAGTTCTCCGCGTATGACTTGCAGCCGCGGCAGCGCTACGCCTTTGCGCTGGACGGGAGCGAGACGCGCAACCGCGTGATCGTGGGACACGCCGAGGTGCTGCAGCGTGCGCGTGCCGTGTGGCGGGGCGGCGAGCTCGTGATCACGACACTCCATCCGGCACCGCCCGAGATCTCGCGCACGCCCACGCAGGTGCAACAGGTGCTGTCGCTCGACGCGAGCGGGCAGCTGGTCGTGGAGACGACGCGCCCCGGCTATCGCGGGGCGAACGTGGTGCGCACCACCTACGCCAGGCGCTGACCGGCACGGCCGGCCGACCGGCGTTAGGCGGGCGCGCCGGCGAACGGCGCTACTTCTTCATCGGCGGCTGGTATGGGTCGCGCGCGCCGATCGGGACGTTGGGGAAGCGCCGGACGCTCTCGTCGAAGATCCCGACGAGCGAATCGAAGTGGGCGATGGCCCACGGGTTCACGTCCTTGAGGTCGGTATCCTCGCGCGGGTCGGAGCGCAGGTTGAACAGGCGCATCAGCGGCGGCTCGGTCACGCGCGGCTCGGGTTGGTAGGCATAGTGGAACTTCCACTCGTTCCACTTCACCGCCCGCACCTGGTTGCCGGTGAACATGAGGACCGCCTCGCGCGCCGACCGGGGCTGCTTCCGCGTGAGGTACGCCAGCTGGCTGATGCCATCGAACGGGCGGTCCGTTGGGACGATGTCGCCACCCACGGCCGCGGCGATGGTGGGAAAGAGGTCGAGCTCGTGGATGATGCCATCGAGCGTTTGTCCGCGTGGGATGCGTCCCACCCAGCGCACCACGCACGGCGTGCGCACCCCGCCTTCCATCACCGTGTTGTAGAAGCCGCGCCAGGGCCCTGACGTTCCGCGCCACGGGCGCCTCCCCTCGGCGCCGTTGTCGGTGCACCAGAAGAGGAGCGTGTTGCGGTCGAGCCCCAGGCGGTGTAGCGCGCCGGTGATGAGTCCCACGTTGTAGTCGACGTCGGCCATCGAGTCACCGATGTCGCCAGCCCCTGTCCTTCCCGCGAAGTCTGGATGCGCGAGGGTGGGGAAGTGGATCTGCGTCATCGGATAGTAGAGAAAGAACGGCTTTCCGGCGCGCGCATTCCGCTCGATGAAGGCGACGCCGCGGCGCGCCGCCTCACGATCGACCAGTCGCCGTGTCTGTGTATCGAAGATCGAGACGCGTCGTGGTGCCTCGCCCGCCTTCTGCTCCCAGATGAACGACGAGTCGCTCGGCGCCGGGCGCAGCTCGGGGGCCTGCATCCACTGCGCCTCGTTGCTGGTGTTGGGGATCCCGTACCACTCGTCGAAGCCCTGGTCGATCGGCGTGCGTCCCTTCACCCAGTCGGTCCCCCCCAGGTGCCACTTGCCAAACAGTGCCGTGGAGTAGCCGAGCCCCTTGAGCGCCTCGGCTATCGTGACCTCCCACAGCGTGAAGCCGGTCCCCTGCGTGGCACCGGTGCGGATGGCGTAGCGTCCGGTCATGAGCGCCGCGCGGGAGACGGTGCAGGAGAACTCGACGTTGAAGTTGTCGAGGCGCGCTCCCTGCGCGGCGATGCTGTCGATGTTGGGGGTGGGGACGCCGCGCACGCTGCCGTAGGCCCCCACCTCGCCCCACCCCAGGTTGTCCGGGAAGATGAGGACGATGTTGGGGCGTTGCGGCTGGCGGGGTGCCCGCTGGGCGGTGAGTGGCACGGCCGCGGCCAGCGGGAGGAGTAGCGTCGCGAGCGACAGCAGCGGCAGTGGGCGCAGGTGCATGGTCCGGGGCTCGGGGGGTGAGGCGCGCCTAGCTTAGCGTCGACCGTGGCGGTTGTCACGGCGCGCGGGTTGATTTCACCGTCGCCCACGCACCGCCTGCTTGCCGACCGCGCACTGGCTTTGGACGGACTGCGCCGACACGACCCGGTTCCTCGTACGCACCTTGTCACTGACGCAGCACCCAGCGAACGACGTCATCCCGCAGGACGTCGCGCTCGCCAGACCCGGCCCGGCCACGCAGCCCGACGGCCGCTCCATCGCATCGGCACTCCTCCCGATCATGGCGGTCGTCTTCGTCGGCTTCCTCATCACCGGGATGGCGATGCCGGTGCTCCCGCTGCACGTGCACCAGCGGCTTGGGCTCGGCACCTTCGTCGTGGGGCTCGTGGCGGGGGCGCAGTTCGCGGCGTCGCTCGTCTCGCGATTCTGGTCCGGGCGCTACGCCGATGCACGCGGCGGAAAGCAGGCGATGATGGTCGGGATCCTCATGGCCGCCGCGGCGGGGGCGCTCTACCTGGCGTCGCTGCGATTCGCCGACGCGCCGTCGCTCTCCGTCACCATCCTCATCGTCGGGCGCGCCATGCTTGGATGGGCGGAGAGCTGCATGATCACCGGCGCCCTTACGTGGGGGCTCGCGCTGGGAGGGCGGGGACACTCGGGGCGGGTGATTGCCTGGGTGGGGACCGCGCTGTGGGGGGCGTTCGCGGCCGGCGCCCCGTTAGGCACGTTGCTGTACGATCGCGTGGGGTTCGTGGGAATTGCGCTCACCACGATGTTGCTCCCGCTGGTGACCCTCGCGTTGGTGGTGCGGCAGCAGGCCATTCCTCCGACGCCGCACGCGGCGCCTGCGTTCGCGCACGTGATTGGCGCCGTGGCACTGCCGGGGATCGCGCTCGCGCTGGGGAGTGTCGGTTTCGGCGCAATCACGACGTTCAGCACGCTGTACTTCGCCGAGCGAACGTGGAGCGGCGCTTGGCTCGTCTTCACCGTCTTGTGCGGGGTCTTCATCCTTGGGCGCATCGCCTTCGGTCATCTCCCCGATCGACTGGGCGGGGCACGGGTGGCGCTGGTCTGCGTCGTGATCCAGGCCGTCGGGCTGGCCGCGATCTGGCTGGCGCCGAGTGCCGCCGTCGTGTACGCGGGGGCGGCGATCACCGGTGCGGGATATTCGCTCGTCTTCCCGGGGTTCGGCGTCGAAGCGGTGCGGCGCGCCCCGCCGGAGAGTCGCGGGATGGCGATGGGGATCTACTCGGCCTATCTCGACCTTGCGCTGGGGATCGCGAATCCGCTGCTCGGCTACGTGGCGGGGCACCAGGGGCTACGCGCGGTCTTTCTGGTGAGTGCGTTGCTGGTGGCGGGCGCATCGGTCGTGGCCACGCGAATGCTGGCGGGGCGCTGACGAACGTCGCACACGGACAAGCGCGTCGCGGATCACGGGGGCGGGACATGGATGGGTGTGGGCGTGGGCGTGCGCCGTGCGCGGTTGCGCGAGCGGCCGTTTCGCGGCAGCGTGCAGGTCGCGACGCCGCGCACCTCCCCGGGCGTTGCGATTGCAGCCCCGCCGTCGCCGTTCCCACCTTCCCGCATGCGTCCTTTCCGTCTCCTGCCCGTCCTGCTCTCCGTGGCGCTGCCGTTCGGCGCGCCCCGCGCCCAGGCCGTTCCCACGCGCACCGTTCGTTTCACCACTGACGAGGGGACGTGGATATCGCTCGATGCCTCGCCGGATGGCAGGGCGATCGTCTTCGAGCTGCTCGGCGACCTGTACACCATGCCAGCGGCCGGCGGACGTGCGCAGCGCATTGCCGAGGGGAGCGCCTTCCAGTCGCAACCGCGTTTTGCGCCTGACGGAAAGCGCCTTGCCTATGTGAGCGACGCTTCGGGCTCGGACAACATCTGGATCTCGGCGAGTGACGGAAGCGCGGCGCGTGCGCTCTCACGGCTGTCGCGCGCGATCGTGGCGTCGCCTGAGTGGGCCAGCGACGGACGTTCGATCTTTGCGACGGTGATCGAGGGGCGGACGGCCGAGCTGTGGCGCTTCGATGCGACGACCGGCGAGGGGAGCCGCGTGGTGCCGAATGGGGCGGGGGCGCCGTCGCCCCTGGTGTCGAGCCCCGCGCCGGGGCCCTATGGTGCACACGCGACGCGCGATGGACGGTGGCTCTACTACGCGAGCGTGACGCCGCGGCCGTACGGGAGCCGCAACGGAGCGACGAGCCGACTCGTCAGGCGCGACCTGGCGTCGGGGCGTGACGTTGCCGTGGCGACCGACCTTCCGATGGCCATGAAGCCGCTCACGTCGCCGGACGGGCGCTGGCTGGTGTATGGCGCCGACACGCGCGGGCGCGCGGGGCTCCGGCTGCGCGACCTCTCGACCGGTGAGGAACGATGGCTCGCCTGGCCCACACAGCGCTCCGAGCTGGAGGCGCGCGCCTCGCGGGACGTTCTCCCGAATGCGGCGTTCACGGCCGACGGGCGCGCGGTGCTGGCCGCTTTCGGTGGGAAGATCCACCGCCTCGCGATCGACTCCGGGCGTGACGTGGTGATTCCCTTCGAGGTCGATGTGGCGATGGCGGTTCCCGTGCCGCTGCACCAATCGGTCGCGGTCGACAGCGGCGCCGTTCGGGCGCGCGTCTTGTTGCAGCCGTCGGTGAGCGTGGAAGGGCAAGTGGCCTTCTCCACGTTGGCGGCGCTGTACCTCGCCTCGGCGGATGGTCGTGTCGTGCGGCGGGTGACCACCAGCGAGCATCCGCGCGAGTTCATGCCGGCATGGTCTCCCGATGGGCGATGGCTCGCCTTCGTCACATGGGACTCGACCGGTGGCGCGGTCTGGAAGGTCGCCGCCAGCGGCGGGGCGCCGCAGCGACTGACCGTGACGCCAGGGTACTACATCGATCCGGTGTGGACCCCCGACGGCCGCGAGGTTGTAGCGGTGCGCGCTCCTGCCGGCGTCGCGCGCTCGCAGCCGATCGCGGTTCCTGGTGGGGCGGAGCTGATTCGCGTTCCCGCCGACGGGGGGGCGTACCGCGTCATCGGCGAGGCAAACGGGGCGCGGCATCCGCACTTTGCCGGTGACTCGACGGACCTGTACCTCGTTGCGCCTGACGGCTTGGTGCGGCTCTCCCTCGATGGCACAGGACGCCGAGTGATGGCGCAGGCGCCAGCGACGCCCGGGCCGGGGGGATTCCCGCTGGCCGCGGACTACCGGATCTCCCCCGACGGCCGCGCCGTCGCGGTGCTGCAGGGCGACCGGCTTGCCACCTATCCGCTTCCCGCCGCGGGAGGCGCGCCGGTGCTCGCGCCTGCGAGTGCGCGCGAACTCTCGCGTCGTGCGCCGGGCGGCTTCACGTGGGGGCGTGACGGCGCCATCCACTGGTTCGAGGGGCGCCGCTGGGCGCGTGCCGCCGGCGACGGTACTGAGCGGCGCGACGCGACCCTCGAGGTCGTGGCCGCTCGTGCGCGTCCGATGGGAACGGTGGTGCTGCGCGGTGCGCGCGTAATCACCATGAAGGGCGACGAAGTGGTTCCCAACGCCGATTTCGTCGTGCGCGGCAACCGGATCATCGCCGTCGGGCGCCGGGGGGAGGTCGCGATCCCGCCAGATGCACGCATCGTGGACGTCACGGGGAAGACCATCGCCCCCGGGTTCGTCGACGTGCACGCGCATTGGCAGCTGCGACACGAGCTGCTGGAGCCGGAGGCGCCGTCGGTCCTCGCCAACCTGGCCTATGGCGTGACGACGATTCGCGATCCGCAGACGACGGCCGACATCTTCGCGTACGCCGACCTGGCCGAGGCGGGGGCGATGCCGAGCCCGCGCATCTTCTCCACCGGCCCCGGGCTCTTCGCCGAGCGCGACTTCCAGTCGTTGGAGGACACGCGCGAGGAGCTGCGACGCTATCGCGACGACTATGACACCCGCCTCCTCAAGTCGTACATGGTGGGGAACCGGCAGCAGCGGCAGTGGGTGGTACAGGCGAGTCGCGAGCTGGGGATGCTGCCCACCACCGAAGGTGGGGCCGACACGAAGATGGACCTCACGCACGCGCTGGACGGCTTCACGGGGAACGAGCACGCGTTGCCCACGGCTCCCCTCTACCGTGACGTGGTGCAGCTGCTGGCACAGAGCGGGATCGCGTACACGCCGACGCTGCTCGTCTCGTTCGGCGGGGCGCTCCCCATCTTCCGCGAGTTGCTCCACCAGCGTCCCTATCGTGACGCTCGCCTGCAGCGGTTCTTCCCGCCCGACGAGCTGTATGCGCGGACCGCGACGCGCCTGCTCGGCTTTCCCGACGAGGACTACAACGATCGCGAGACGGCGGCCGGCGCCACCGCCGTGCTGCGAGCCGGCGGGCTGGTGGCGTTAGGCGGCCACGGTGAGATGCAGGGGCTGCAGGTGCACTGGGAGATGCGCCTCCTCGCCGCCGGCGGCATGACGCCCCACGAGGCGCTGCGCGTGGCGACGATCAACGGGGCACGCGCGATCGGCGTCGAGCATGCCCTGGGGTCGCTCGAACCCGGGAAACTCGCCGACCTGGTGGTCCTCGATCGGAATCCGCTCGCTGACATCCGCAACAGCGCGTCGGTGCACTGGGTGATGCGGAACGGGATGCTCTACGACGCGGCGACGTTGGCGACCGTGTGGCCCGAGGCGAGCCCCGCACCCTCGACCTGGTGGCGCGTTGGCGAGACGGGAGCGCGTCGCGCAGCGCCGGCGCCGTACGACCTCGTCATCCGCGGCGGGACGGTTATCGATGGCACGGGGAAGGGACGTTATCGCGCCGACGTGGCGATCAGCGGCTCACAGATCGTGAAGGTCGCGCCGGCCATTGATGCCAACGGGGCCGACACGATCGACGCGCGTGGTCTCGTGGTGGCGCCCGGCTTCATCGACAACCACGCGCACATGGTCACGCTCGAGCAGCATCCGCTGGCCGAGAACTTCGTGCGGCAGGGGATCACGACGATCATGGCGTCGCTCCATTCGCAGGAGCAGCCGTGGCCCATCGACGCCTACACGGCGCGCGTGCGGATGGCGCCCAATGTGGGGTTGTTCGCGGGGCACACGTGGATCCGCAAGCGCGTGATGGGGCTGGCCGATCGTGCGCCGACGCCTGATGAGTTGGCGCACATGCAGGCGCTCGTCGATTCGACGATGCGTGCCGGGGCGTTCGGACTGGCGACCGGCCTGGAGTACGTCCCGGCCACCTACGCCACGACGGACGAAGTCGTCGCGCTGGCCAGTGTCGCCGCGCGGTACGGCGGTGGCTACGTGACGCACATGCGCGATGAAGGGGTCGACCTGCTCGCGTCGGTGGACGAGGCGATCGCGATTGGCAAGCGCGCCGGGCTACGCGTCCTCATCAACCACCACAAGGTGACGGGAGCGGCGCAGTTCGGTCGCACGCGTGAGTCGCTGGCACACATCGATGCTGCGGTGCGCGCTGGGCAGCGCGTGGCGCACGACCTGTATCCGTACACCGCGTTCAGCACGTACTCCGACATCATGTTCCCGGCGTGGGTCCTGGCCGACGGCGCGGAGCGCTTTGCCGCGCGCGTGGCCGACTCCACGGTGCGTGCTCGCCTGGTGACCGAGATGATCGTGCGCTTCACGCAGCAGGCGGGACACGGGCCGGCGAGCATCCAGTTTCGAGAGGTGGCGAGCGACACGACGCTGCAAGGGCAGACGCTGGCCGACTACCTGCGGCGACGCGGCGAGCCGGTGACGGTCGCCGCGGGCGTCGACGCGCTCATCCGATTGCAGCTGGCAGGTGGTTTCATCGGGATCTTCCATGGGATGGACGAGGGCGACGTGGAGCGCGTGATGCGCCACCCGCTCGCGATGTTCGAGAGTGATGGCGACTTGACGGAGCGCGGCGTCGGCGTCCCGCATCCACGCAGCATTGGTTCCTTCCCGCGCGTGCTCGGGCGCTACGTGCGCGAGCGGCGCATCCTCACGCTCGAGCAGGCGGTACACAAGATGACGGCGCAGGCGGCCGACTGGTGGGGGGTGACCGATCGCGGGCGCGTGGCCCCGGCGATGCGGGCCGACCTGGTCCTCTTCGATCCGCGGACCGTGGGCGATGCGGGATCGTACACCGACCCACACCACGATCCCACGGGGATTCGCGCCGTGCTGGTGAATGGGACGGTCGTGTTGCGCGACGGTGCGATGACGGGGGCGAAGCCGGGGGAGTTTCTTCGGAACAGAGGAGGCGACGCACGATGACTGAGACCTTTCCCATCGTCCCCGGGCAGGTGCGCATGCTCTGGGTGGTGCTGCCGGTCGCGCTGTTGTTGCTCGTGGCGGCCGCGGCGCTCGGCTGGTCGATCTCCGGAGCGAGCCGCGCGCGATTCGAGGTGTCGGCTGCCGGTTTGCGGCTGCGCGGCGACATGTACGGGCGCCTGGTGCCCGCGAGGTCGCTCACTCTCGCGGAGGCGCGGCACGTCGACTTGTCTTCCGATCGAGCATTGCAGCCGGTCACGCGAACCTTTGGAACAGCGATGCCCGGCTATCGCTCCGGGTGGTTCCGTCTGCGCGACGGCGAGAAGGCGTTGTTGTACGTGACCGATCCCACGCGCGTGGTGTACGTTCCAACGACCGAGGGCTACAGCGTGCTGCTGAGCGTCGCGGAGCCGGACGTCTTCCTCTCCAGCTTGCGGCGCGCGACCGGGCGCTGACGGCGCCGCGCGCAGCGGCCCGTGAACCCGAAGGTCGCTTGCACACCCTTCTCCATGATTGCCCGCATGCGTCGTCCACAGGTCGCGGTCCTCGGCAGTGCCGACCCCGGAAGCTCCGCCTTCGATAGGGCCGCCGAGGCGGGGGCGTTGCTCGCCGCGCTCGGGCTTACGGTCGTGAGTGGATGCGGGAGCCCGGCCACGCGCGTAGCCGCCGAACGGGCGATAGCAGCTGGCGGGGAAGTTCTCAGCATCATCCCGCCGGACGTGATGCCGGATGGCAACTGGCCCGCGACGGTCGTCGTCCCGTGCGGCATGGGCGACGCGCGCAATCTGCTCATGGCGCTCGCTGGCGATGCCTGCATCGTGATTGGCGGGCGCGCCGGGACGAAGTCGGAAGTCCACCTTGCGTGGCTGCACCGGCGCCCGCTCCTCCCGCTTGTTGGGTGCGGGGGCTGGTCCGACGCGCTTCCCGGCGATCCGCCTGACGAACGCCGGCTTTCGCGCATCCTCCCCTGGAGCGACGCCGCATCACTCGAGGCACGCCTGCGCGAACTCGGGCTCGTCCCTCCGCCGCACGCCGGATGAACGCCACATGCACACGCTGATTGCCGCAGCGGTGCTGCCACTTCGCGCATTCATCCCTGCTTCACGCTTTTAACGTCGCGCGCCGACTCGCGTCCCACGAGATGACCGGTGCCTGGCCGTCGCCAGGTGCAGCAGTCATACACCTCGTGCAGTCGAGACGCCCATGTCGTGCCACCACGATTCGTGTCCCTCGCGGCGCCTGTTCTTCCAGCAGATGGGATCTGCCGCCATCGCCACGCTCGCCCTGAGCGGACTGGCGCCCAACCTCGCGCTCGCGGAGTCGGTGCGCGCGATATCCGGCGCGACGCTCATCCCCGGGCAACGCGCCTATCCCGTCCCCGCAGCCGATGGCGTCTCCATCGACGACGCCGCCGGCGTGATCATCGTGCGCGCGGCGAACCGCCTCTACGCCTTCTCGACGGAGTGCCCGCATCGCGGCGCGAAGCTCCAGTTCCTGGCGGAGGAGAAGACGATCTACTGCCGCAAGCACAAGGCACGCTTCGGCGGTGACGGTTCGTGGCTGTCCGGGCGTCGGACGCGCGCGCTCGACCGCTTTCCGATCCGCGTGGCAAATGGACAGGTCGTTGTTGCGACCGACACGCTGCTCGAACAGGACATCGACGGCGCCGCGTACGATGCGGCCGAGGTGATGGTGCCATGACCAGCGCGACGAATGCCATCGAACGAGGGGCGACGACTCCGCTGGCGATGAACCGCGGCGTGGGCGCCGCCGGTGCCTCGCCCGCGGCCGAGCCGCTCCACTTGGAGCGGCGCCGCACGTACGATCTCGTCACACGCCTGCTGCACGGCGTGATGGCAATCTCGATCTTCGTGATCCTGGCAGTGCTCGCCCTCGGCGAGGTGCTGGGCGATCGCATCGACGAGGATGCCGTGGGAATGCTGCACTCGGTCGCGGGTTTCATCCTGCTGGGAGCCTGGGCCCTTCGGATGGTGTGGGGAATCGTGGGGCCGGCAGAGGCGCGCTTGACGAAGCTATGGCAGCCGCGCGCATGGCTTGCCTTCATCAAGACGCGCCGTTCACCGGAGGGGATCGGATTCGGGCATCATCCCATCGCCAGTGCAGCCTATCTCGCCTTCTACGCGGCGATCGGCTACCTCGGCGTGTCGGGATTGCTGATGGCGGCGTCGGAGTTCGAACTGGGGCCGCTGGCCAGCGTCGCTGACCCGCGCACACTGCGGCAGTGGGCGCACATGCTCGGCGAGCTGCACGGCCCCGCTGCGCTGTTCGTCCAGGCGTTCATCCTCCTTCATGTCATCGCGATGGTGTGGCACGAGAAGGTGGACGGTATCCCGTGGGCGCAGTCGATGATTTCTGGTTTCCAGTATCGGCGTTCGCGTCGCGAGGCCTAACGCGAATTCGGGCGGCAGTCCGAGGAGGCGCGGCGTACCACGGCCGCGCCTCTTTTCGTGGCGTGCTACGGTCCGGTGCGCTTGGAAGAATCGGCGTGAGGCCGCACATTGTTTGTTGCTGGCGGGCAAGGGATGCCCGCCTCGCATTGGCGCGACGCGTGTCCCACGGCGCAGGTCGCGCGCGAGCCTCCACGAACGGACCGAACGGAGCCCCTGTCGATGATGACGGCACGGCTGCACGCTGCGTTCAACTACTTCACCCCGCCGCGCCCGCTGTCGCCGCACGAAGCGCTGCAGCTGCGCGTACTGGCGGGGGGAGCACTCCTCGGGCTTGCGGTCGCGCTCGTGTCGGCACTGAGCACGCTCGTCTTCTACCCGAACTTCCCGCCGACGGTGATCGCGCTCTTCGGCGTCGGCTGCGCCGGCCTGCTCGTCGCGACGCGGGCCGGCGGGCGACTGTCGACGTTGCGCCGCGCGTCGCTGCTCCTGGTGGGTGGCTTCCTCACCGTGCAGAGCCTGCAGACGGTCGAGCTGGACCCGGGGACGTTGAAGTGGCTCACGCTCCTGCCGCTGATCTCGCTGCTGCTGGCCGACATGCCCGAGCGGGAGCGGCAGGACGAGCGACACGGCGAGCGCCCGATGCGAGCGCTCTGGAGCGGTGCCGGCCTGGCGTTGGCGCTCGCCGCCTTCATCGTGATCGCCAACCGCCTGGGGTGGACGGCGCAGTTCGACCACGTCGATCGGAAGGTGAACGGGATCTCGTTGGCCAGCTTCATCGACTACGCGATGTTCGTGCTCAGCGTCGCGGGGCTCCTGTCACTGCACCGGGTGGCGTCGCGCCGCACGGAGAACGAGCTGCGCATGCTCCGCACCATGCTCGCGGTGTGTGCCTGGTGCCGGCGCGTGCACGACGATACCGACGGGTGGGTCTCTCCTGATCGCTACATCGCCCGGCACGGCGACCACACGCTGACGCATGGGATGTGTCCCGACTGCGATCGCACGATGCGGCAGCAGCTGACGTAGCGTCGGCGTCCGTCAGCCGAGGCTGAGCGCGATGCCGTAGGCGAGGGCGAGGGCGTAGAGCGTCCCGAAGACGTGCTTGTTGTAGCGCGCGAGAAAGAGCGGGAGGTAGATGTCGAAGTTGTCGCGGCGGTCCTCCGTATAGCGTGCGGCCACGTCGGTGAGCGGGCAGCGCATGCGGTTGACGACGAGGACCGCCACCTCGAACGCGACGATTCCGGCCAGCCACCAGAAGACGTCGAGTCGCCCGAACCACGCCGCGACCGGCATCGCGACGATCGCCGACGCGAAGAAGGCCCACACGATCGTGTGCACGATCCGGACGAGAGTCAGAATACGGCGTGCTCCCCGCGGTCGTCCTCCACCTCTCCGCGCAGCAGTCGTTCGTAGTGATCGCGCAGCGTGTCGTGCCCAACGCGTGGCGTCGCGTCGGCGTCGTAGCGCCCGGCGGCGGCGTCCCACACGAGCATCGACTCGGTGGCGTAGTACTCGCCGATCCGCGCGAACTCGGCCTTGTCGGCGAGCGGCGGGATGATGCGGCCAAGTGCGCCCAACGTCGCCACGATGGCCCGGAAGAAGGGGAGCGGGACGCGCGAGTAGCGCGGCGGACGTCCGACGAGCGCAAAGAGAAGCTCCCCCTGCTCGCGCGGCGTGATGGCGGCGCCCGGACCACCGATGGGGAGGATCCGGTTCCACCGCGACGCCTCGACGAGACACTCCGCGAGGTACCGCGCCACGTCGTCATCGCTGATGGGCGTGCACCGGGTGAGCGTCCCGTCGCCGAACATCAGGTAGGGGCGCCCGTCGCGCACGCGTTGCACCTGTCCGGAGAGCGACTTGAAGAAGGCGGTGGGGCGCACGATGGACCAGGTGAGCCCGGAGTGCATCAACGCCTCCTCGAAGGCGAGCTTGGCGTGCTGGAAGGCGAGGCGCGGCTTCTGCACGCAGATGGCGGACAGCTGCACCCACTGCCCCACCCCCGCCTGACGAGCGGCGTCGAGGAGGGCGAGGTGCGCGCGGTGGTCGATGGCCCACGCGTCGCGCGGCGTCCCGGTTCGCGACGCCAGGCACGAGACCACGGCGTCGAAGCGTTCGCCCCGGAAGCCATCGCGCCCGATCGAGTCGCCGCTGGTGACGTCACCCGTGCGCACCGTCACCTCCGGTGGGAAGGCGGGCGACGTGCCCCGAGCAGCCGGCGCGCGATCGTTGCGCGCGCGAACGAAGCACGTGACGTCATGGCCGGCACGAAGCAGCGCGCGCACCGTCGCACGCCCGATCGTCCCCGTTCCCCCGACGACGAACACCCGGCGCGCGTCGCCGCTCGGACCGGCATTCCCCGTGTCGTTGCGGTCCGGCATGGCCCTAACGAGCTGGCGGGAGCACGTCGATGTCGACGCGCGACGGCCGAGCGCGCGTGTGCCAGACGCGATGCTGCTGCGCCTTGTACTGGTCGGCGCGCGCCGTGAAGATGTTGGGAACGAACAGCTGCGGGTTGCGGTCGTAGAGGGGGAACCACGAGCTCTGCACCTGCACCATCAGCCGGTGCCCGCGGCGCACGGTGTACGACTGCTGGTGCAGGTCGATGGTGTAGGGGAGCGCGGCATTCGGCGTGATCGGCGCCGCCTTCTCGAACGAGGTGCGGTAGCGCCCGCGGAGGATCTCGCCGCTGATCATCAGCTGGTAGCCCCGCATCTCGGGGCGCTCGACGCTATCAGGGTACACGTCGATGAGCTTCACCACCCAGTCGGCGTCGCTTCCGGTGGTGGAGGCGAAGAGGCGCGCCGTGATGTTGCCGGCGATGGTCACGTCGTGATCGAGCGGGGGCGTCTGGTACGTCATCACGTCGGGGCGCCCGTCGACGAAGCGCTGGTCGCGCGAGAGCCAGGTGTCCCATTCGACGTAGGAGGGGATCGGCCTCGGACGATACGGGACGGGGAAGCGCGGGTCGGAGGTCCACGCGTCGAAGGCCGCGACGCCGGCGGTTGCGGCTGGCGGCGTGAAGGCGAGCACCCCGCCCTCATGCAGGTACAGCGAGCGCCGCTCGACCGCGCGCGGCGGCCACGCGTCGAACTCACGCCACTGGTTGGTCCCGGCGTCGAAGACGGTGGCGACGGGGAGTGGTTCGTTGCTCGACGGCTTGAGGTAACGGGCAAAGAAGCGCGCCTGCAGCGCGCGGAAGTCGGCCCCGGTGGCGCGACCGAAACGGAGCGCCCCTAACGACGCACCGTCCTCGTCATACCACTGCCCGTGGAACCACGGCCCCACCACGAGTCGCACGATCTTCGAGGTGTCGGTCGCGGCGAGCGCGGCGTGCGACTCCAGCGGGCCGTAGCCGTCCTCCTGATCCCACCACCCGCCCACCGTGAGCGTGGGGATGCTCGTGTGCGTGAGGTAGCGCTGCACGGCGCGCGACTGCCACTCGCGATCGTAGGACGGGTGCGCGACGAAACGCTGCCACGTGGGCCACCTCACCGCGCCGGTCGCGCGTGCGAGCGAGTCGAGGGTGGGGAAGGATCGATACCAGTCGTAGGTATCCCAGCGCGAGATGCCGAGCGGCCCCGTCCCGGCGGCCTTCGACTCGCGCCCGTGGATCCACTCGATGGCGTACGACTGCCGGATGGCCCCCTGGTGGAAGAAGTCGTCGCCCATCCAGGTGTCCACCATCGGCGCCTGCGGACTCATGGCCTTGAGCGCCGGGTGCGGCTCGGTCATCGCTGCGTTGACGAGGAAGCCCGGATACGAAATTCCGAGCATTCCCACACGTGGCAGGACCTCGGGGACGTTGGCCAGCAACCACTCGATCGTGTCGTGTGTGTCGGTGGCCTCGTCGATGCTGCGCGCATCACGCCGGTCGCGGGGCGGGCGATTCATCACGAACGTCCCCTCGGATTGGTACTGCCCACGGATGTCCTGGAAGACGAGGACATAGCCGTCGGCCATCAATTCCTTGAATCCGGCAAGGAGGTTGTAGGTCCCGCCCCAGCCGTCGGTGCCGTAGGGAGTGCGGGAGAGGAGGATGGGGAGCTTCCCCTCGCGCTGGCGCGGGACGAGGACGACGGTGAAGAGCCGTACGCCGTCGCGCATGGCGATACGGGCCTCGCGGCGCTCGAAAAGCGAGTCGACGCGGGCGTCGGTGGGCGCTTGGCCGGCGACCGGAACGGCTGATGTGCTGGCGAGGCTCGCCGACAGGGCGAACATCGCGGCGCGCCGGAAGCGGTGCAGCAGACGCGTGCAGCGAGTGAACGTGTGACGCATGTCGAGGGCGCCCAGGGTTGCGTGTATCGATGAAAGGTGGCGCGCCGCCGGAATCGACGTAAGCTAGGGAACGCAGCGTGGACCCGTGGTCGCTGCACTCACCCCCTCACGATAGCAGATGTTGCGGATTGCCGAGGATGACCCGGTCGCCGTCGAGCTGTGCGGCCTTATCCGGCAGGGAGCCGTGGAGTCGTTGCGCGACCGGCTCGACGCGCGACCCGATCTGGCCACGGCGAGCATCGTCGACGCGCGCGGCGTGGCGCGATCGCTCCTCCATGTGGTGGCCGACTGGCCGGGGCACCTCGCGCGCGGAGCGGAGATGGTGGCGCTCCTTGCTGCCGCCGGCGCCGACGTGAACGCCGCGGTCTCGCACTCCACGGAGATCGCGTCCGCCGAGACGCCGCTGCACTGGGCGGCGAGCAGTGACGACGTCGCGGTGCTCGAGGCGTTGCTTGATGCAGGCGCCGACCTCGAGGCGCCGGGGGCGATCTTCACCGGGGGGACGGCGATGTCGGATGCGGTGGTCTTTGCGCAATGGCGCGCGGCGCGTGCGCTGCTCGCGCGCGGGGCACGCACGACGCTGTGGCAGGCGGCGGCGCTCGGTCTCGTCGATCGCGTGCGCTCGTTATGCGAGGGGGGCGATGCGCCCCCGTCGCGCGACCTCTCGAACGCCCTCTGGCACGCCTGCCGCGGCGGTGCGCAGGAGGTTGCGGCGTACCTCGTCTCGCGCGGTGCCGACCTGAACTGGCTGGGGCACGATCACAAGACGCCGCTCGATGCAGCGCTCGGCGCCGCGCCCGATGGGGGGAACGCGGCGCTCGTCGACTGGTTGCGTGCGCACGGAGCGCGCCGCGCGGCCGAGCTGTAACGGCGCCACGCGGCGCGCTCGCTCTCCTCCAACCCGAACCAGACGCCATGCTCTCCAGGCTCCGGACGCTGACGTTAGGCGCGTTGCTGTTCGCTCTCCCCCTCGCGGCGCAGCGCCCCGCGTCCGGTTCCGAGGCCGTCGGGATGGGGCTCCGCGCGCTCACGCGGCTCGACGAACTCGCCCTTCCGCGCCGTGCCGTCCGCGTCGGTGCCTTCTCCAGCGCCGATCCATCGGGGGAGAACGACGATGGCTTCAGCGGGAAGCACTCGTTCCTGCGCCGCGAGGGAGACGGGCTCGTCATCGCCGAGCTCACGGGCCCGGGCGTGGTCACGCGCATCTGGACGCCGACGCCGACGGACGACCCGGTGGAGTTCTACTTCGACGGCGAGTCGACCCCGCGCCTGGTCGTCCCCTTCCGCCGCCTGTTCGTCGACGGCGTTCCGCCGTTTCGCGGGCCGCTCGTCGGCTTTGGCGCTGGCGGCTACTACTCGTACGTCCCCCTCCCGTTCGCCACGTCGTTGAAGGTGATCGTCCGCGGGGCGCGCGTGCAGTTCCACCAGGTCAACTGGGCGGCGTATCCGGCGGGGTCGGTGATCGAGAGTTGGACGCCGCGCGACACCGCCTCGACAGGGCTCGCAACGGCCGCCGCCGACTTTGCAACTGCCGGTGCGAACCTGAGCCGTCGCGTGGCACCGCCGGGAAGCGTCGTGACTCGGCATGCCGTGACGCGCACGTTGCCACCGGGGCGTGCGACGACGGTCTACGAGAGCACGCGCGGCGGGCGCATTGTCGGACTTCGGCTCGCGCCCGCGGCCGCGCTCATGGCGGACGAGCGCGCGACGCTTGTGCGCGTCACGTGGGATGGCGCGGCCACTCCTGCAATCGAGGCGCCGGTGGAGGACCTGTTCGGTGGCGCGTGGGGGAAGCCGGCAATGGCCGGGCTCCTCGCCGGCGCCGTGCGCGACACCGCTTACCTCTGGTTCCCGATGCCGTACGACCGCGCGGCGCGCGTCGAGCTGGTGCAGGCGCCTAACGCCGCGCCGCGCCCTGTGTTCGCCGAGGTGTTCACGAGCGACGTGGCGCGCCGCCCGGGCGAGGGGCGCTTCCACGCGATCTGGCGACACGAGAACCCCACCACACCGGGGCGCCCGTTCACCTACCTGCAGAGCGAGGGGAGCGGACACATCGTGGGCGTCACACTGCAGGCGCAGGGGATCGGGACCGATGGGACGCCGTTCTTCGAAGGCGACGATCGCGTCGTGGTCGATGGCGATACGATCGTGAAGGGGACGGGATCGGAGGACTCGTTCAACGGCGGGTGGTACGACATTCCCGGCCGCTGGGACGCGCGACGCGCCTTCCCGCTCTCCGGTGCGCTCGGCTACTCCAACGCGCTGGCGCGCACCGGCGGCTACCGCTTCTTCCTCGGCGACGCCTATCCGTGGAGCCGGCGCATCGACTTCACGATCGAGCATGGCGAGACGGTGCGCAACGAAGTGCCGGGAGACTACTCGGCGGTCACGTACCTGTACGCGACCACCCCGCTCACCATGCGATCGACGCCTTGGACGCCTGCGTCGCGTCGGCGCGTGGCTCCCGATCGCATCACCGTCAACGCCGGGTGGTCGTCAAGCATCACCTTCTTCTCCACCCGGTTTGCGCGGATCTCCAAGGAATCGGAGAACGGGATCGGGCGCTTCCTCTCGTTCGTCGGCGACAGCACGCCGGAACTGGGGCGGCACGTCCTGTCGCTCGGCGTGCCGGTGGCGACCGCGGGTCGCTATCGCATCTCGATCATCCCGGTGACGGGGCCAGGGCAGGGGACAGTGCAGCTCTTGCGAGACGACCAGCCGACGGGCGCGCCGGTCGATACGCGCGCGGACACTCGGCGCGTCTCCGAACCCAAGGCGTTAGGCGAGCTCGAACTCGAGGCCGGAGATGCCACGCTGCACCTGCGCATCACGCCGTCGGTGACCGGGACCCGGCGCGCGGCGCTCGATCTCGTCCGCGTGGTGCTGGAGCGAGTGTCGGGGTAGTCGCTATTCTCCGCCATGCCCTGGTTCCCCGTGATTGCAGCTGAGGTCGACGAGGCCGAGCGCCGGCTCGGTGTCGCCCTCCCCCCGACGTACAAGTCGCGCCTCCTCGACCCGCGCATCACCCGCCTCCTGACGCATCCGGTGGCGGGGACCTTTCGCGAGGGGATGACCATGCTCGACTTCGCAGCGTTGACCGAGTCGATGCGCGCAGCGCACCCCGACTTTCCCCGCGACGGCGTGGTGGCCTGCGCAGTGTTCGACCACGACCGTGGCGTCCCGGCGCTCACGCGCGGTTTCTGGCGATTCTGGCTCCCAGATCCCGATGCGCCGGGGGTGCTGGGCACCACGCTGTACGCGTGGGATGCGGGGACGGGGAAGCGCACGAAGGACACGAGCTCCGACCGCTGGATCGACTCGATCCTCGAGGTGGTCTTTGCCTCCGATGCGTCGTTGTTCTCGGCGCTTGGAGTGCCAGCCCCGTCGCGGAAGGCGCGCAAGGAGACGCTCACCATACGGCCGGTCGCCGCGTCGGTGGCGGAGCGACTCGCGCGGCAGCACTCGTCAGGCGAGCTGCTGGCGCTGGACCCGACGCGATGGTGGGAATGCGGCACCATGGAGGTGCGCGGCGAAGAGCTGTCCGTTTGCGACGTGGCGCAGGGGCCGGGAGAACGGTCGCAGGTGGTGCATGTGTCGCCGGGGCGCTATGACGTCGCCGTGCGGCTCGGAGCGTCGATCGCCGAGGGGTGGATTGTCGTCCGGACGATGCGCCTGTTGGCGCAGGGGGCGTTGAGCGAGTCGCGCGTGCACGCCTTCGACGTCCCGGTGGACAGCGCGGCCGTGGTTGTTTGCGACCGACAGCCGCTCATGCGCGCGACGCGCCCGGGCGATCGGGAGGCGGCCTTCGCGGAGGTCGAGTCGCGCGCACCGCGTCCGTCGGTGGTGGTGCTGGCCCGCGATGCGCAGGTGCTCCTGATGCCCTCGGGCGATGGCGACGGCTCCTATCCGGTGTACGCGCTCCAGCACGCCGGCGAAACGGTGGGGCTCGAGGTCGACTTCATCGACTGACGGGGCGCGCGGCGCACGTGAACCGGAGGGGTGGTGGGTCGTCTGTACGGCATGCGTCGTTATCCGTGCCCCGGCCGTGCGCACCCTGCTGCGTCACGCGCGTGTCTGTCCATTGCACTCGTGCTGCTGGTCCCGCTGGCGGCATGCCGTCGCGAGACGGCGGATCTCCCGAAGGCGTGGCGCCCGTTGCAGCTGGGAAAGGACTGGCACTGCCCCGCGCTGGCTGGTCGCTACGTGTACGCGGCCGATCCTGTCGGCTACCAGATCGCCGGCCGCTTCGCGCCCTGGGATAGCGTACCGCACGAACTGGAGTCCTTCACCGTGGAGGGATCGGCGGACACCGCATTGCACGTGACGCTGGGTTTCCTCGACGGCCAGGTCGTCGAGCGGCGCCTCGCGAAGGGGACCGAGTATACGGGGGACTACCACTGCAAGGACGGGTGGCTCCACCTGTCGTCGCGCGACATCCCCAACACATGGGATGCCGAAGTAGCCTCGGGAGGCTTTGTCACCCTGCGCCGCGCGCTGCGCATCGCTCCAGGGAAGGATGGGCGGCTCGTGGGGCGTCTCGATCATACGGATTACGACGAGTTCACCGTCTGGTGTGGCGACGGCTGCAAGGGGATTCCCCTCCCGTGGACGTTCGAGACGCGCTCGACGTGGAGCGCGGCGGAACGATGGGAGGAGGGAGCGCCGCGCCCCAGCGTGGTGGCGCAGGAACGCGAGGAGGCGCGACGCGCGGAGGAGCTGGAGCGCGCGCGGCAGGATCCGCTCTACCGTGAGAACGAGGCACTGGAGAACGGCCCTCCGGTGGCCGGGCAGGACGAAGCGCGCAAGCGTGTGATGGCCGCGGTGGTCGCCGGAACGCTCGTCCGCGCGGTCGCGCCGCGTGACAGCGGGTGGCACGTGAGCGTGGAGTACGAGGAGCACGCGCAGCTTGTCGACTTCATGGAGCGCCTCTCGCAGTCGGGACCGGTCGCCCAGATCCGCCACGAGTCGCTGTACCGCGGCCGCCTTCCGACGGGGAAGTGGACGACGGTGGTGTACGTGCAGTACGAGGGAATTCGGCGTTAGGCGCTTCGCGTCCCCGAACGCCTCATCGCGCCGACGCGCCGTTCAGGGGAGTCATCGCGGCGTCACGCCTCGCTGACCACGACCGTCGCCATTCGGCGCGCGATCTCGTCGTCGTGCGCCGTGGCCAGCGCCGCGACGCCCACGCGCTCCACCGCGAACGACGCCATCGCGGTCGCCAGTCGCAACGCGTGGGCATCGCCGCGCTCTGGCCAGCGGGCGAGGGCGGCCACGAAGGCGCCGGCAAAGGCATCGCCCGCCCCCGTGGGATCGGTGGCGCTCATGCGAGGGACGGCGCTGGCGGCGATCGCTGATTCGCCACGCCGTTGGAGCCACGCCCCGCGCGAGCCGCGCTTGACCACGACGAGCGGCGGGCCGAGGTCCATGAGGCGCGCGGCACCCGTCGCGGCGTCGGCGGTGCCGACGGCAAGCGCCAGTTCTTCCTCGTCGACAAAGACGACATCGACGTGCGCGAGGAGTGGCGCCAGCGCGGTGGCGAATTCGCGCCACCAGTGGATCATGCTATCGAGCCCGACGACACGCGCGCGCGGGTGTGCGGCTCGCACGTGCGCCTGGATGCGCGGGTCGGTGCTTCCCAGCAGGAGGGCGACATCGTCCGTCTCGGTAGGTGCAACTGGCGGGAGCCGCCCCTCGGCGACACCACGCACTCGGGAGATGGTGACGCGCGTATCGCCGCTGCGCTCGTAACGCGCGTGCCAGCGGAAGGTGGGGCCGTCGAGCACCTCGATACCCGCCCGGTCGATGCCGCCAGACCACAGGGTCGCGAGCGTCTCGAAGGGGAAGTCGGTGCCGACCGTTCCCACGATGCGCGTCGGGAGGACGAGGCGCGCCGCGGCCGCGCCGTAGAGCGCCGACCCGCCGGGAATGTCGGCATGCCTAACGTCGTCGCGCTCGATGGTGTCGAGGGTGAGCGTCCCGCTCACGACCATGCGCGCCGCGCCTGACGCCCGAGGCGCCGACGATTCCGTCACGGAAGGACGAGCCCGGCCACCGCAGCGGTCATGAGCCCGGCGATCGCCCCGCCAAAGAGGGCGCGCATCCCCAACTCGGCGAGCATGGCGCGCTTGCCCGGCGCCAGCTCGCCCATCCCGGCAATCTGCATCGCGATCGACCCGAAGTTGGCAAAGCCGGAGAGCGCGTAGCTCGCGATCACCATCGAGCGATGCTGCAGCGCACCGGGCCCCTGGAGGTGATCGGCCAGCTGCCGAAAGGCGACGAATTCGTTGAGGATCGTCTTCACGCCGACCAACTCGCCCACGACACGTGCGTCGCTCCACGGAACGCCGATGAGCCAGGCGACGGGGGCGGTGATCACACCAAGCACACCCTGCAGGGTCAGGTGCTCGAATCCTGCCAGGCTCCCCAACCATCCGAAGCCGGCGTTGAGCATCTCGAGGAGCGAGAGGAAGGCGATGAGCATCGCGCCGACCTTGAGTGCCATGAAGAGCCCCTCGTTGGCGCCACGCCCCGCGGCATCGATCACGTTCACGTCGTGCCCGCGCTCCGACTCCACCGGGAGTGAGCTCGACGTCTCGGCGCGATCGGTCTCCGGGTACAGCAGCTTGGCGATCGCCAGTGCGGCCGGTGCCGACATGAACGAAGCAGAGACGAGGTGCCCACCGATCTCGGGAAAGAACGGGGAGAGGAGGCCGACGTATGCGACGAGGAGTCCCCCGGAGATCGAGGCCAGGCCGGCGATCATGAGCGCGAAGACCTCGGAGCGCGTCATGCGCTCGAGGTAAGGACGCACGAGGAGTGGCGTCTCCATCAATCCCACGAAGATTCCGCCGGCCGTTGCCAGCGTCTCGGCGCCCGATGTCCCCATCGTGCGCTGCATGACCCACGCGACGGCGTGCACCACCCGTTGCATGATGCGCAGGTGGTAGAGCACCGCCATCAGCGACGAGAAGAAGATGATCGTGGGGAGGACGTGGAAGGCGAAGTAGGCGCCGGTGCGCGCCACCAGTTCGCCCGCCGCGATCGGCGAGTTGCCTCCGGCCTTGCCGACGCCGACCGGGATGTTGTTGAAGACGAGGTCGCCGAAGAGGAACTTCGAGCCGACCTCCGCGAAGTGCATGACGTTGAGCAAGAGGTCGTTCACGCCGCCGAAGAATGCCGTTCCCACTGGCGTGAGGAGCACCAGCATCCCGAATAGGACCTGGAGCGCGATGCCCCACAGGACGACGCGCCAATGGATCGCCTTGCGATCGCGACTCAGCGCCCAGCAGAGGGCAACGAGCAGCAGGAGTCCGGCGAGCGAACGAAGGCGGAGGAGTGGCATGCAGGAGGCGCGAAGGGAGGGAGGCGCCGTCAATCTGCAGGGCCGGCGAGCCGTGCGGGAGGCGCTCGCGCGGGTTCGGGCGGCGCGTGGCCGGTGCTCGCCCGGGGGCGCATCTCGCCCTTTCGCTCCGGTCGCGCCGCTGTTCTCATTCCCGCATGACATCACCTGACGCGCCTGCCCACGCCTCGAACGGCAACGGGTCCGCCGACACCCGACGCCCGCTCCGCATCGGCTTCGTGGGGACCGGATACATCGCCGGCGTGGTCGCCGCAGCGCTGCGCGAGACGGAGCGTGTGCAGCTGGCGGCAGTCGCCAGCCGCACCCTCGCGTCGGCGCAGGCGTTTGCGCTCGCCCACGCGAGGCCCGTCCCGCCACGCCCGTTCGGTGACTGGCGATCGATGCTGGCGTGGGACGGGATCGACGCGGTGTACCTCGCCTCGCCCACCACCACGCGCACCGAGATCGCGATTGCCGCGGCGGCGCATGGCAAGCACGTCCTGGTGGAGAAGCCCTTCCCGAGCACCGCGGCGCTGGCGGCCATCACCGACGCCTGCCGGACACACGGCGTCGCCTTCCTCGATGCCACGCACTTCGTCCACCATCCGCGCCATCTCCTGCTGCGGCGCACGCTGCACCAGCGCATCGGGACGCTCCTCGCCGTCAACGCGACCTTCACCTTCCCATCGATGGATCGCACAAACATCCGGCACGATGAGCGGCTGGAGCCGATGGGGGCGTGGGGAGACATGGGGTGGTACGCGATGCGGGCGCTGGTGGAGTTCACGCCTGACGAGTCCTCGCTTGCCCATGCCGCCGCGATGGCACGCCGCGACTCCGCGTCCGGTGCGGTGGTGCGGAGCGACGGCGTGCTGCGGCTCTCGGACGGGTGCACGGCGACGTGGGATGTGGCGTTCGACATCGGGACGTGCGTGATGGACCTGCACCTGATGGGGACGGAGGGGCGCGTGCGCCTGGACGACTTCGTCCTCGATTGGCGCGGTGGCTACGGTGCTCCGCTCCCCGATCACACGGCGGAGTTCACGACGCAGCGTGGCCCCGTCAATCCATCGGGGTTCGAGGTCACGCGCGTGCCGACCGAGCGCCGCCAGTTGGTGCAGCTGCTGGAGAACTTCGAGGCGATGGCGCGTGATCCGCACGCGGAGTCCTGCACGGCGGCGATGCGCGCCGCGCAGCGCACACAGGCACTCATCGACGACGTCTGGGCCCGACAGGTCGACGGGTAGCGAGGATCGCCGATGCCGCTCTCCCCCGAAGTCGCCGCACTCGTCAGGCATTTTTCGCTGACGCCGCTCCCTGCCGAGGGGACGCTGTTCGCGGGCACGTATCGATCGCCGACCAGCTTCGCGGATGGATCGCCGCACGGGACCGCGATGATCGGGCTCTACTGCGAGGATCCACCGTCCCACTCGCGCTTTCATCGCCTGCCCGTGGATGAGGTGTGGCACTTCTATGGCGGCGATCCGTTGCGGCTGATCCTCCTGCATCCGGACGGGTCGAGCGAAGACGTGATCATGGGGGCGAACCCGCTGGCCGGGGCGCGCGTGCAGTACGTCGTCCCCGCGGGGAGCTGGCAGGCGGGACACCTCGTGGCTGGTGGGCGCTACGCGTTGTTTGGGTGCACGCTGGCCCCTGGCTTCACCGGGGCGATGTACGAGGGCGGGGAACGGTCGACGCTTCGCGCGCGCTATCCCGATCGCGCTGCCGACATCGACGCGCTGGGGAGCGACGCGGGCGAACTCCGGATGCCGGACGGCTTCGCGAGCTGAGGGGACCCGAACGCGAGCGTCGTTCGTGCGCGGCCGCTCTGGCGACGTGCGCCTTCGCGCCGCACTCTTGGGGCATGTCGATCCTCGATGCCTTCGCCTTCGACCTGCGCCAGGCGTTACGCGCCCTGCGGCGTCGCCCCGGCTACGTGGCCACCGTCGTGGGGTCGCTGGCGTTAGGCATCGGGGGGAGCGTGGCGGCCTTCGGCGTCCTCGATGCCATCCGGTTGCGCGCGCTCCCGTTCCCCGCGGCCGAGCGACTCGTCGTCGTCTCGGAGGTCCCCGCCGACCAGGGGAGCGCCGCCCCCGACTGCGCCCTGCGCTGCGACGTCTCGTATACCACGTTCAGCCAGGTGCTGCGCCCGCGAAGCTTCTCCACCATCGACGCGGTGGCCGGCTTCACCAGTGGCGGCAAGGTCTACATGGCAGGCGGGGCGCCGGTCCCCGTCTCGGGAGGCGTCGTCTCGCCTAACGTCTTCTCGCTCATGGGCGCCGCCCCGCAGCTCGGCCGCCCCCTTACCGCGGCAGACGACCAGCTGGGCGTTCCACTCGTCACGGTGCTGAGCCACGACATGTGGGCCACCTTCTTCGGTTCCGACCCGACGATCGTCGGCAAGGTGGTCAAGCTCAGCGACTCGCAGTACACGGTGGTAGGGGTGATGCCGCCGGGGTTCGACTTCGAGGTCGGGTCGAAGTTCTGGCTCCCCACGGTCCCGACACTCGACCCCAGCACCCGTCCGTCGATTCGCTCGCTCACCGTTCTGGCGCGGCTGGCGCCCGGGCGCACGATCGCCGAAGCACGCGCTGAGCTGGCGGCGGTGGAGCTGCCGCTGGCGACGAGTGGCGGAACGCGCGTGGCGATGCGGCTCGAGGCGCGCCCGCTGCGAGAGCGCTATGTCTCCGCGACGCAGTCGCACGATGCGATCTTTGCCGCGATGGTGGGGTGCCTGATGCTCCTCGGCTGTGCCAACCTGGCGAACCTCGCGCTCGTGCGTGCGCTCGACCAGCAGCGCGAGTTCGCGATGCGGAGCGCCCTCGGCGCGCGGCGCGGGCGGTTGGTGCGCCACCTGCTGATGGAGCACGCGGTGCTGGTGGTCGCGTCCACGCTGCTGGGGCTCCTGGTGGCGGGGTGGTTGCTCGATGTCCTGCAGCAGGCCGCCGCGCTCGCCTCCCTGCGGCCCACGCGCATGGCCTTCGCGCTGGACGCGCGCGCGATGGCCTTTGCGGTGGTGGCGGCGGTGGTCGTGGCCGCGGCTCTCGCCGTGGCGCCGCTGCGCGTGGCGCTGTCGACGGAGCCGCAGGCGGTGCTGCGCGACGGCTCGTTGGGGGCCGGCGGTCAGGCGACGACGCAACGCATCTTCGTCGTGGCGCAGGTCGCGGCGGCCTTCGTGTTGCTGGTCGCCGGGGCGTTGCTGGCGCGGTCGGCGTTGCGGCTGGCGGATGTCGAGGTGGGGTTCGACGCGGCGCACGTGGTGACCGCCTCGCCGAGCTTCCCGCATCCCTGGCGCGTCCCGGAGAAGTACCTCCCGGTGACGGAGGGGATCGTGCGCGACCTCTCGGCCGTCCCCGGGGTGCGCGCCGTGGCGATGCGCGCCCATGTCCCATTGCGTGGGGCGGGGGGCGCTCCCGCCGTCGTGCTCGATGGTGGGAGCGCCCCGCTCCCCGATCTGCTCGTCCCGTCGAGCGTGACGGCGGTGGGGCCGGACTACTTCGCCGCCACGGGGATTGCGGTGCGGCGCGGGCGCGCGTTCGAGACGAGCGACGTGGCGGGTGGGGTGCCCGTGGCGATCGTGAGCGAGTGGACAGCGCGACGCTGGTGGCCCGGGGTGGACCCCATCGGCCGCACCGTGCGCGTCGACACGGCACCGCAGCTGCCGGTGCAGCTGACGGTGGTCGGGGTGGCGGCGGACAGCCGTGCCTCGAGCCCGGGACTGCTTTTCGCCGAGCAGGGGCCGGAGCTGTACCGGCCCTGGCTGCAGGCGCACACCCCCTATCCGTCGTTCGTGGTGATGGCGCGCGGCGATGCGGCGGCGCTCGTGACCCCGGTGCGCGACATCCTCGTCCGTGCCGTCCCTGACCGTCCGCTTTCCGTGGAGCTCGCGGCGCACACCATCGACGACCAGGTGGGCGGGGCGCGCGCCAACGCGACGCAGGCGTTGGCGGTGGCGGCCGTCGGCCTGCTGCTGGCGATTGTTGGGGTGTACGGGGTGCTGACCTACGTGGTCGGGCGGCGCACGCGCGAGATTGGGATTCGTGCCGCGGTCGGCGCCTCGACGTGGGACATCGTGCGGCTGGTGCTGGGAGGGCTGGGCTGGCTCGTCGTGCTCGGCCTCGTGATCGGGGCAGTGGCCGCGCGACTCACCAGTCCGCTGCTCTCCTCGCTCCTGCACGACGTGTCGCCGACCGATCCGGTAAGTTACGCCGCGGTCGGCGGTGCGCTCCTGTTTGCGTCATCGATAGCGGCGGCGATCCCGTTGCGCCGTGCGCTGCGCATTGCACCTGCCGAGGCGCTGCGCTCGGCGATCGACGGCAAGCGGTGAGGGCGGGCGCCTAGCGGCGCCTCGCCTTCCACGCCGCGAGGACTTCCTTCTCCCGCGCCCGCGTCATCCCGGCCTGCCGCTTCTCACGCTCCGCTGCCGGGCGTCCCTTGTCCCACGCGATGGTATCCATCGCCGTCACGGCGAGCGGGCGATAGGTGAGGCCGGCCGCGATGGCGCGCGCCACGCTCACGTACATCAGCGGGTCGCCCGGCGCCCACGCTGGGATGTCGCTCCAGATCCCGAGCTTCTGCTCGGCGAGGAACGGCTCGGGGACCCACGTGAACGAGACCGCCGCCGAGGTTGCGGCGCGGCACCCGGCGAGCATCTCGGCAAACGTCAGCCGTGTCGCGGGGCCGGTGGCGTTGAAGGCACCGGTTACGCGCCCTTCCGCCAGCCGTACGATGAACTCGGTCAGGTCGCGCTGGTCGATCACCTGCGCTGCATGGTTAGGGTTGCCAGGCGCGAGGACCTCGCCTCCCTCGTCGATGCGCACGGGCCAATAGGTCCAGCGGTCGGTCGGGTCGGTGGGGCCGACGATCAGGCCAGGGCGCACGATCGCCGCGCGCCCGGGGAACGCCGCGTTGACGATGTTCTCGGACAGCGCCTTGGTGAGCCCGTAGGGCGCCTCCTGTCCGTCCTTCCAGTCGGCGGGCGGGGCGAAGCGCTCGGCGTCTTCCAGCACCGGCGTCGTGCGCACGTCGCCGGCCGACGCGTAGGAGAACGCGGGGGTCTTGTACGCCGAGATGGAAGAGACGAACAGGTAGTAGTCCGTCGAATCCTTCAGCGCCTTCGTGCTTCGCTGCACCCAGCGGTAATCGCGCGCGTTGTTGTCGAGCACCGCATCCCACCTGCGACCGGAGAGCGCGGCGAGGTCTCCCTCGCGGTCGGCGATGATGTGCTCCACCCCCTCGACCTTGGTGCTGCTGCGTCCGCGTGTGAGGATGGTGACCTCGTGCCCGCGGTCGAGGGCGTACTTCACGGTATGCGGGCCAATGAAGCCGGTGCCGCCGAGGATGAGGAGCTTCTTCGCGGCGCCGGGGCGCGGCGTGGCAGTCGGGGCATGCTCCGGTGTCTCGTGCGCCTCGCCGTTAGGCACGGCGGCGAGCGTGGACGCCGGCCGCAAGGCAAGCGCAGCGCCGGCGAGGGCGGTGGAGCGGATGAAGTCGCGACGGGTGTCGGTCATTGGGAGGATGGGGAGATGCGTTGAGCGGTACGGAGATCGCGGGCGCTACGCCTTCATCGCGGACACGACCTCGAGCACGCGGTCGATGTCGGCGGGGCTCACGTAGTAGTGCGCGGAGAGGCGGACCCCCGGATCGCCCTGCGAGCGAACGCGGATCTTGCGGGTCCAGAGGGCGTCTTGCAGCTCGCGGCCGTTCTTTCCGCGGATGCCGAAGGTGGTGATGCCGGCGGCGAGGCGCGGGTCGGCGGGCGACACCACCTTCACATGCGGCATCGTCGCCAGCCCGTCGCGCAGTCGCTTGGTGAGCATGGCGTCCCAGCGGGCGATGCGGTCGATCCCGAGCGTATTGGCGAACTTGAGGGCGGCGCGCAGCCCCCAGATCACCGCCGGGCTCCCCGTGCCGTACTGCATGAAGCGGAACGCACCCTTGGTGCTGTCGTCGATCTCGCCCGAGGCGAGCGTGTTCCAGAGGCGCGGCTGCACCGCGCGCTTGATGTACAGTATCCCCGTCCCCTTGGGGGCGAGGAGCCACTTGTGCGGCGAGGCGGCGTAGGCATCGCAGTCGAGCGCCTTCACGTCGACACGGACCTGCCCGACGGCCTGCGCCCCGTCCACGAGGGCGAGCGCCCCGTGCTGGTGTGCCAGGTCGCACAGCGCCTTGGCGGGCATCACCACTCCGCGCCCCGAGGTGATGTGCGAGAACATGATGACCTTGGTGCGCGGCGTGACGGCGTCGGCGAAGAGCTTCACGATCCCGTCGGGCCCCGCGTCCAGCGCGCTCGCCAGCGGCAACTCCTTCACCACCACGCCGTGCCGCTTGGCGCGCAGCCGGAAGCCGCCAATGCCGCCGCTGTGTTCCTGGTCGGTGGTGAGCACCTCGTCGCCAGCCGCAAGATCGCACCCGTTGGCGAGGAAGCTCATCCCCATCGTCGCGTTCTGCGTGAAGGCAACCTCCTCGACCGGCGCGTTGATGAACGCTCCCGCCTCGGCGCGGTACTCGGCCAGCTGCTGATAGCCGGTGAGCGGCTCGCCGTCCGCCTGGAAGTAGGGCCAGTCGGGGAGCTCGCGCTCCAGCTGCTGCAGCCCCTGCACCACCACGTCCATCACGTCCTTCGGGATGGCGCCTAACGTCCCGGTGTTGCAGTAGGTGACGCTGGTGGGGAAGAGGAAGCGCTTGCGCGCGGCGGCGAAGACGGCTTCGTCGTCGTCGCTGGGGGGGAGGGTGAAGGCGTCGCCGGTGGCAGCACCCATCAGCCCGCCGAGCGATGGGAGCGCGCTGGCGGCGAGGGGTGGGGCGAATCCAGCCGCGAACGAGGTCGCGGCGAGGCGCGTCAGGAAGTCGCGGCGCGGAAGCTGGTCGGTCATGACGGAGAGATGCGTGCGGGGATGAAGCGCTCGAACGGGTAGAGAGGGGGGCGCGCGACACGCGCCACCTGCGTGCGGGATGAACATGTCGTCCGTCGCCCCGACTGGCGAGCGCTTGTGCGCCATTCGCATCGGCGACGCGAGAGCCTGTCGCGCCCGGCGCCCACCCGGCGATGTAACAGGTCGGGGTGGCGCCGCGTATTGCGGGGGACCGGTCCAGTCCTCGCGGCCGCGTCCGCCCACCTGTCGTCACGTCGCTACATGCGCCTTTCGCAGTCGCTCGCGCTCGTCCTTTCGCTCCCGCTCGTGGCCGGCGCTCAGGCCAGCCGCCCTCCCGCTCGTCAGGCGCCCATCGCCGACTCGGGGCGCGCGATTCCTGTCTCGCACGCCACCCGCACCACCGCCACCATCCAGCTCGACGGTCACCTGGATGAGGGGGGATGGGCCGCGGCGGAACCGACCACGTCGTTCACGCAGGTCGATCCCGAAGAAGGGGCGCCCGCGTCGCAGCGGACCGAGGTGCGCGTCCTGTACGACGATACGTACCTCTACGTGGGCGTCCGGCTCTTCGACACGGGGACGATCACCGGGCGGCTTGGACGTCGCGACATGGACCTGGGCGATTCCGACTGGTTCGGCGTGATGATCGACTCGTACCACGACCGTCGCACCGCCTTCGGCTTCGACGTGAACCCGCTGGGCGTTAGGCGCGACGAAGTGAAGATCATCAACGCCGACGACAACTCGTGGGACCCGGTGTGGGACGTGGCGACGTCGATCGACCGCGAGGGGTGGACCGCGGAGTATCGCATCCCGTTCTCGCAACTGCGCTTCTCGGGGGCGCCGGTGCAGGTGTGGGGGATCCAGTTCGAGCGGGTGATCGGGCGGCGCCATGAGTACGCGACGTCGACGCCGATGCCCAAGTCCGAAGTGGGAGGGGTCCCGAAGTACGGGCTGCTCGACGGGCTGCGCGACCTGCGGCCGGGAAAGCGCATCGAGCTGCTTCCCTACGTCGTCGAGCGCGGTTCGTACGTCGATCCCGGCCCGGATCCGTTCAAGCACAATCCCGACTACGGCACCTCCGCGGGGCTCGACATGGTGCTGCGGGCGACGTCGAACCTCACGCTCAATGCCGCGATCAATCCTGACTTCGGCCAGGTCGAGGTCGACCCGGCGATCGTGAACCTGGGCGTGTATGAGACCTTCTTCCAGGAGAAGCGCCCGCTCTTCATCGAGGGGAGCGACGTCTTTGCCTTTGGCGCCAACAGCACCAGTGGCGGGCAGCTCTTCTATTCGCGCCGCATCGGGCGTGCGCCGTCGTTGCAGCCGCCGACGGCGGCCAGCGACGTCCCGGACGCGACGACGATCCTCGGATCGGGGAAGCTGTCGGGGCAGGTGGGGGGATGGTCGGTGGGGTTGCTCGAGGCGGTGACGGCGCGCGAGACGGCGCGCTTCCGCCGCCCCGACGGGAGCAATGACGAGTTCGTGGTCGAGCCGATGGCGAACTACCTCGTCGGGCGTGCACGGCGCGAGTTCCGGCAGGGGCAGAGCTTCGTGGGGGGCGTCCTGACCAGCGTGGAGCGCGACCTCGCCACCGATGCGTTGCAGGCGTCGCTCCATCGGTCGGCGCTCGCCGGCGGGATCGACTTCCGCCACGAGTGGGGGCGGCGGAGCTGGCTCTCGTTCGGCGACGTGGAGTTCAGCCGGGTGGCGGGCGACACGCGGGCCATCACCGCGACACAGCGCCGCTCCAACCATTTCTTCCAGCGTCCCGACGCCGATCATCTCGGGGTCGACACCGCCGAGACGTCGCTGCTTGGCTACGCGATGAACCTCGCCGTCTCTCGTCAGGCGGGGGCGCACTGGCGCGGCCAACTCGGCGGCGCGCTCACGAGCCCCAAGTACGAGGTCAACGACCTGGGGTTCGCGGTGCGCACCGACCGGCGCGACGTGCAGGGGTCCATCAACTACCTGCAGAATGTCCCCGGGGCGCACCTGCGCCGCTGGGCGCTGACGACCGTCGTCCGCTCCGAGCACAACTACGCCTGGCAGCCGATCCTCACCTTCGGCGCCGTGCAGCTGCAAGCGACCACGTCGAATTACTGGACGCTCAGCGCGCACGTGCAGCGCTACTTCCGCGCCGTCGACGACCGCCTCACGCGCGGCGGCCCGGTGGCCACACGCCCGGCGTGGGTGGTGTACCAGCTCAACGCCAGTTCCGACGTGCGGAAGCCGATCACCCTGCTGTCGACGCTTCAGCTGCAAGACTACGAGTCGGGTGGCTGGAGCTGGTCGGCCGGGGGGCAGGTGGGGATCAAGACGTCCTCACGCTGGAACCTGTCGGCCGGGCCGGTGCTGTCCCGCCTCTACACACCGGCGCAGTTCGTCACCTCTGTCGCCGACCCGACGTACACGGCAACGTACGGGCGCCGCTATGTCTTTGCGCCGCTGCACCAGGTCTCGCTGGGGATGGAGACGCGATTCAACGCGACCTTCTCGCCGCGCCTCTCGCTCGAGACGTACCTGCAGCCGCTCCTCTCGAGCCAGGACTATGGGAGTGCGCGGCAGTTCGCGGCGCCGCACACCTACGACTTCATCCCGTACAGCGGCACGATCCCTTCGCTCGACTTCAATCTCCGGTCGCTCCGCGGCAACGCGGTCTTGCGCTGGGAGTGGACGCGCGGCTCGACGCTGTATGTGGCGTGGCAGCAGCGGCGGAGCGACGTGGCGTCGGTCGGCGACTTCGACTTCGGGCGCGACCGGAGCGCGCTCTTCCACACGCGCCCCGACAACATCGTCGTCCTCAAGGTCAACTACTGGGTGAATCCGCTCTGAGCGCGGGTCGGCGCCGGCGTTGGCACGGCGTGCGCGTCGGTGCCTAACGGCTCACTGGGGCGGTGGCGTCGGCGTGGCCGGTGCGCGCAGCCTGATCGCAATGATGCGGTCGAGCTTGGGGTACTCCTTGTCGAGGAACTTGTTTGACTCGCCGTAGAAGCGGCGCGGGTTTCCCTCCGGCG
Organism: Gemmatimonadaceae bacterium; assembly: GCA_046327755.1. Lineage (GTDB taxonomy): Bacteria > Gemmatimonadota > Gemmatimonadetes > Gemmatimonadales > Gemmatimonadaceae > SCN-70-22. The sequence goes on along the minus strand of JAXLXW010000012.1, from coordinate 16,137 downwards.
CGGGCGCCGACGGCATCTCGCCGTAGCCGGCATAGATCTGGTCGGCGAACTCCATGCCCGCCGTGACACGCCCGATCGGCGCGAACTGCAGCGTGTCGAGGCTGAAGTTGTCGTTGAGGTTGATGAAGAGCGTAGTCGCACGGCTGCGCGGGTTGAACTGCGCGTAGGTGATCGTCCCGCGCTCGTTGCGCGCCCGCACCGAGTCGCGCGGGATCTTGCGCTCGCGCCAGAGCGCGCCGACGGCGGGCGATGCCGGCTGACCGAACTGCGCGATGTAGAAGGGGAGGACGCGGTAGAAGCGCGTGTCGTCGTAGAAGCCGGCGCGCACGAGGTTGTAGAAGCGGTCCACGCCATTCGGGGCCCACTCCCGAATCAGCTCGATCGCGAGCGTTCCTTTCGATGTCTCCATTTCCAGTGCCACCGTGTCCGGGGCGTGCGCGCGCCAGTGCGGGTGGCTCGGCGTCATCAGGACCGTGCGCCGCTGCGCCGTCGTGAGCGGCGCGGGGGGCGCTCCGTCCTTGCCCTGCGGACCGGTCGTCCCGGTGGAGGCGGCCTGCGCGAATGCGGTCGCGGGGGAGAACGGGAGCAGCACCGTCGTCGCCAGCAGGGCGACGACGGGGAGTAACCGTGCGCGGGGATTCGACATGGCTCCGAAGTAGTGCCGCTGCGGAGTGCGTCGCAAGGCGGGAGTCGCCTCGCGCCGACAAGAACTTCGCGGACGATTCATCCCGCCCCCCTCGCCTCCCGGCGCTCCGCCTCCGAGATTTGCCGCAACCCGGAGGCCCGGTTCGGCTGTCGAACCGGCGCTCCGGCGTCTGGACCGAACGCACGCCCCCCCGTCCGATGAAAGCTCCGGCACTCCTCCTGGCAGTCGGCGCGCTCGCCGCGGTGAACCTCGCCGCGTGCGGTCGCCAGCATCCGCAGTCCGCGGCCCTCTCCCGCATGGGACCCGAGGCCGCGAAGGACCGGGCGCGCGCCGACTCGCTGCGCTACCCCTACACCAAGGCCGACATCGACTTCATGTCGGGGATGATTCACCACCATGCGCAGGCGATCCAGATCTCGAAGTGGGCCCCCTCGCACGGGGCCTCCGCCTCGGTCATCCGGCTCACCGAGCGCATCATCAATGCGCAGCGCGACGAGATCAACCTGATGCAGACCTGGCTGCGCGACCGCAACCAGGAGATCCCGGCCGCCGACACCCTCGGCACCGGGATGCAGCATGCGGGGATGCAGCACGCCGGCATGCAGCACGGCGCGTCGTCGATGATGCCCGGAATGCTCACCGACGACCAGCTCAAGCAGCTCGACGCGGCGCGCGGCGCCGAGTTCGACCGCCTCTTCCTCACCTTCATGATGCAGCATCATCGCGGTGCCGTGACGATGGTGAAGGAGCTCTTCGCCGCCCGCGGCGCCGGCCAGGACGAGACGGTCTTCAAGTTCGCCGCCGATGTCGAAGTCGACCAATCGACGGAGATCCGCCGCATGCTGCAGATGCTCCTGGAGCTTCCCTGAGTTAGGCCCCGGTCGCGCCTGCGCGGCCGTCACGTCACGACTTCCTTCGCCGTTTCCCTCACCATCCCCCTCTTGAGAGAGAAGCCCCGAATGCACGCTCCACGCCTCACCTCTCGCTTCGTACTCGCCGCGGCGCTCGTCGCCACGGCGGCGTGCGCGAGCAACAAGCCGGCAACCACGCCGGAGCCTGCCCGCGATCCGCGCATGGACTCGCGCGTCGGCCTCAAGGCCGGCCTCATGGATGCCGGTGAAGCGGTCTCCAACCTCAAGGTCGTCTCCAAGGCGGTCTCCCCCGAGGGCTTCCTCGGCATCACCAATTCCGACCTGGCGTTCACGGGCAACTACGTGATCCAGGGGAACTACAACGGGCCGGTGATCTGGGACATCAGCAACCCGGCGCGCCCGCAGCTCGTCACCGCCTTCACCTGCCCGGCCTCGCAGAACGACATCTCGGTCTACAAGAACCTGATGTTCATGTCGGCCGAGGCGAACAACGGGCGCGTCGACTGCCTTCCCGGCGGCGTGGCCGACACGGTGAGCGCGCTGCGCTTCCGTGGCGTGCGCGTCTTCGACATCTCCGACATCAAGAAGCCCAAGCTCGTCGCCAACGTGCAGACGTGCCGCGGCTCGCACACGCACACCGTCGTCGAGAGCCCCAAGGACCCGGAGAACATCTACATCTACGTCTCCGGCTCGGCCGGCGTCCGCTCGCCCAACGAGCTGTCGCGCTGCAAGCGCGAGACGCCGGACAAGGAATCCAACTCGGCGCTGCTCAAGATCGAGATCATCAAGGTCCCGCTGGCCGCGCCGGAGAAGTCGGAGGTGGTGAACGCCGCCGACATCTTCAGCGGGCTGACCTACACCCCCACGCATGCCCCGGGCGAGGAAGACCTCGCGGCGGCGTCGAAGGCGGCTGCCGAGGCGCGCGCCAAGGGTGGCTTCACGGCCAAGGTGCCGTCGTCTGGGCAGGAAATCGTGTTGGGCGGGCAGTTCATCAAGGTGCAGCTGGACAGCATCGTGAAGGCGCGCGGCGGGAGCGGCGCTCCCACGGCGGCCGACACGGCAGCGCTGCGGGGCGGGTTGCAGGGGATCGTGAACCGGATGTTCGGCTCGGCGCCGCAGCCGGGGTCGCCGATCAACCCGGGGCGGCAGTGCCATGACATCACCGTCTATCCGGCGTTAGGGCTCGCCGGCGGCGCGTGCGAAGGGCACGGGCTCCTGATCGACATCTCGGACCCGGTGCACCCGGTGCGCCTCGATGCCGTCGCCGACTCGAACTTTGCCTACTGGCACTCGGCCACCTTCAACAACGACGGCACCAAGCTCCTCTTCTCCGACGAGTGGGGGGGCGGCGGCGCCCCGAAGTGCCGCGCCACCGACAAGGCGGAGTGGGGCTCGGACGCGATCTTCACCATCGAGAACCGCAAGCTCAAGTTCCAGTCGTACTACAAGATCCCGACCATTCAGACCTCGGCCGAGAACTGCGTGGCGCACAACGGGTCGCTCATCCCGATCCCGGGGCGCGACGTGATGGTGCAGGCGTGGTACCAGGGCGGCATCTCGGTCTTCGACTGGAGCGATGCCAAGCACCCGAAGGAGATCGCCTACTTCGATCGCGGCCCGGTCGACTCGACGCAGATGCGCATGGGCGGCTCGTGGTCGGTGTACTGGTACAACGGCTCTATCGTGAGCTCGGAGATCGCGCGCGGGATGGACGTCGCCGACCTGGTGCCGTCGCCGTACATCTCGCAGAACGAGATCGACGCGGCCAAGACGGTGAAGTGGACGCACCTCAACGCGCAGGGGCAGCCGCAGATCTCCTGGCCGCCGAGCTTCGCGCTGGCCCGTGCCTTCATCGACCAGCTCGAGCGCAACAAGTGCCTCTCGGCCGGGCGCATCAGCGAGGTGCGCACCGCGCTGTCGAACGCCGAGAAGGCGGCGCCGGTGCAGCGGTCGTCGCAGCTCGGGACGCTGGCTGGGCAGCTGGAGAGCGATGCGCGCTCGTCGTGCGACCCTAACCGGGCCAAGCTCCTGCTGAAGGCGGTGCAGGACCTGCAGCACGCGACGGTGTCGTAAGCACTCGACGCCGAAGCACTCGACCAGAGTACGACGCGGGCGCGGCGGGAATTCCTGCCGCGCCCGCGTTGATGCTTCCAGGGCCTCGTTGGTCCGGCTCGGCGCCCGTAGCGTGACAAGCGGGGACTACTCGCCACCGCGCGTGGCGCACGCGATGTTACCGCCATGCCGGACATCAACCCCCGCGCCCACGAACACGCCGAGATCCGCGCCGCGGTGCGCGCGGCGTGCGAGCCATTCGACTCCCGCTACTGGCAGCAGGTCGAACGCGACGACGCATACCCCGACGCGTTCGTCCAGGCACTCACCGCGGCCGGGTGGCTCTCGGCGCTGATCCCCGAGGCGTACGGCGGCGGCGGGCTCTCGCTCACCGAGGCGTCGGTGATTCTCGAGGAGATCAACCGTTCGGGGGCCAACTCCGGCGCCTGTCACGCGCAGATGTACACCATGGGGACCGTGCTGCGGCACGGCTCCGACGCGCAGAAGGCGCGCTACCTCCCGGCGATTGCGGCTGGCGACATGCGCCTGCAGTCGTTCGCCGTCACCGAGCCCGTGGCCGGGACCGATACGACAAAGACGCGCACGATGGCGGTGCGGCGCGGCGACCGCTACGTCGTGAACGGGCAGAAGGTCTGGATCTCGCGCGTGCAGCACTCGGACCTCATGCTCCTCCTGGCGCGCACCACCCCGCTGGAGCAGGTGCAGAAGAAGTCGCACGGGCTCTCGGTCTTCCTGGTCGAACTGCGCGATGCCGAGTCTCGCGGGATGCGCATCCGCCCAATCGAGAACATGGTGAACCACGAGACCAACGAACTCTTCTTCGAGGATTTCGAGGTCCCGGCGGAGAACCTGATTGGAGAGGAGGGGATGGGCTTCCGGTATATCCTGGACGGGATGAACGCCGAGCGTATCCTGATCGCGGCCGAGTGCATCGGCGACGGCTACTGGTTCATCGATCGCGCCCGTACGTATGCATCGGAGCGCGTCGTCTTCGATCGCCCCATTGGGCAGAACCAGGGAGTGCAGTTCCCGATCGCGCAGGCGTACGCCCGCGTGCGCGCGGCGGACCTGATGCGCTACGAGGGGGCGCGCCTGTTCGACGCCGGTGCGCCATGCGGTGCCGAGGCGAACATGGCGAAGCTCCTCGCCGCCGAGGCGTCGTGGGAGGCGGCGAACACCTGCCTGCAGGTGCATGGCGGCTTCGGCTTTGCCGCCGAGTACGATGTGGAGCGCAAGTTTCGGGAGACGCGCCTCTATCAGGTGGCGCCGATTTCGACGAACCTCATCCTGTCCTACCTGGGGGAGCACGTGCTGGGGCTCCCTCGCTCGTTCTAGCTGGTCGCGTCACTTCGCCGAACCCGTCGCTCCCCCCACATGCCGCCGATCGCTCCCCGTCTCTCCCGCAGCATGCTGTTTGTCCCGGCGTCGCGCCCCGACATGGTGGCCAAGGCTGCCCGCAGCGATGCCGACGCCGTCTGCCTCGACCTGGAGGATGCCGTCGCCCCCGACCAGAAGGAGGCGAGCCGAGCCCTGGCGGTGCAGGCGCTGACGACGCTCGACTTCGGGCACCGCACGCGCATGGTGCGCGTGAACGCGCTCGACACGATGTACACCTATCGCGACGTCATCGAGGTGGTGGAGGGGGCGGGAGCGCACCTCGACATCATCATGCTCCCCAAGGCGAGCGGCGCCGGCGACGTGCAGTTCCTCGACCGGCTGCTCACGCAGGTGGAGGCGCGCGTGGCCATTCCGCACCGCATCGGGATCGAGGCGCAGGTGGAGACGGCGATGGGGTTCGTGCACCTGGCGGCGATTGCCGCCAGCTCGCCGCGTCTCGAGGCGCTAATCTTCGGGATGGGCGACTATGCGGCCTCGATGCAGATGCCGCTGGCCAACATCGGCGTCGAGGACGAGCACGATGCGGCGTACGGGGCGCACCGATGGCATGCGGTGATGCACGGAATCGTCGCGGCGGCGCGCGCCTACGGGCTGCGCTGCATGGATGGCCCGGTCGCCAGCTACCAGGACGAAGCGGCGCTCGCCCGCGCGTGCTGGGTGGCGCGGGCGATGGGGTTTGACGGCAAGCAGTGCATCCATCCGGTGCAGCTGGCGGCGGTGAACGCGGCCTTCTCACCCAACGAGTCGGAGGTCGAGCGGGCGCGCGACGTGGTGGCCCGCTACGAGGCGTCGGTGGCCGAGGGCGTTGGCGCGGTCGCCTCCGGCGGGATCATGATCGACGCGGCCAACCTGCGCATGGCACAGGTGATACTGCACGCCGCCGACGCCCAGGCGCGCATTGGACGAGAGGGGGGACGATGAGCGAGTCGAAGACACCAGGCACGCCGTCCAGCGCCCCATCCAGCGCCCCATCCAGCGCCCCGTCGAGCGAACAGGGCGGACGCTGCTACGAAGACTTCCACGTCGGGCTGGTGATGCGCCACCCGCTGGGGCGCACGGTGAGCGAGGTGGACAACACCTGGTTCACCCTCCTCACCGCCAACACCAACCCGATCCATTTCGACAAGCACTACGCGGCGCAGACCGAGTTCGGCCAGCCGTTGATGAACTCGACGTTCACGCTGGCGCTCGTGGTGGGGCTGTCGGTGAGCGACATCTCGCGCAACGCCGTCAACCTGGGATGGGACGAGGTGCGCCTCCCGGCGCCAGTGGTGGCGGGCGACACCATCTACGCGCAGAGCGAGGTGGTGAGCATGCGCGAGTCGAAGTCGCGCCCGACCATGGGGATCGTCGAGGTCCGCACCACCGGCTTCAAGCAGGACGGCACCATCGTCATCACGTATCGACGCACCGTCCTGGTCTACAAGCGTGCACACGCGCCGGTGCTCCCCACGCCCACACCGGCGGCCTAACGCTGTTGCAGTTCGGGACGTATCACTTCGCGGGTCACCATCAACGGAGTTCGAGCGGAGGAACTGAGGATGAACCGGAGAGACTTCGTCGCATCGTCGGCCGTGGGAACGCTGGGAGCTGCGGCGGGACGCCTTGGGCTCGGCGCTGCGAGCACACCACTCGATCGCGTGGCCAGCGAGTTGGAGCGCGCCGCCGCACCGCGCGCCGCGACGCGCAAGATCCTCATCGCCGGCGGCGGCTATCGGACGGCCTTCATCCGCTACATGGCGCAGCTGACGGGGAAGGCGCGTCCGCGCATCTGCTTCCTCCCGACGGCGTCGGCCGACTCGCCGCAGGGGATCCTCTCGTTCTACGAGTCGTGCGCGCCGCTCAACGTCGAGCCGTTCCACCAGGTCTCGTTCATCGCCAGCACGCGGCAGGAGAAGAGCTGGGAGGAAGTGCTCCTCTCGGCCGATGGCATTGTCTGCTCGGGTGGCAACACGCTCAACCAGCAGGCCATCTGGAAGGCGCAGGGAATCGACCTCGTCCTCAAGCAGGCGTGGGACCGCGGGATCGTCCTCGGGGGCGCGAGCGCCGGCTCGTTGTGCTGGTTCGAGGAGGGGACCACCGACTCGCGCCCCAAGGAACTCACGACGGTGCAGTGCCTCGGATTCCTCAAGGGGAGCCACTCGCCGCACTATGACGCCGAACCCGGACGACGCCCGCTGTACCAGAAGCTGATCGGCTCGGGGCAGATGAAGCCGGGCTACGCGTGCGACAACGACGCCGGGATCTACTTCGAGGACAACGAGGTCAAGCGCGTCGTACACACGCGCGCCGCGGCCAAGGTGTACTACGTGAGCGTCGTGGGCGGGAAGGTGGTGGAGAAGGTGATGGAGCCGGAGATGATCGCGTGAAGTGGATCGCTGCGGTTGCCCTGGCGGCAGCGGTGCTCGTCGCTCCCCCTGCGCGCTCGCTCGGCGCGCAGGGGGACGGCGCGCCCCGAGGGGCGTTGTTCATCGTGGGAGGGGGGCCGCAGCCGCAGTCGTTGGTGCAGGAGTTCGTGACGTTGGCTGGTGGTACGGGGCGCGCGCGCATCGTCGTCTTCGCCATGGCGAGTGCGAACGGCGCAGCGAGCGGCGAGGACAAGGCGCGGTCGCTGCGCGCGATGGGGGTCGACGCCGAGAATGTCTGGGTCGAACGGAGCGGGGCCGACGACAGCGCCGTCGTTCGGCGCGTGCGCGAGGCGACAGGGATCTGGTTCGGTGGAGGCGACCAGTCGCGGCTGACGGCGGCGCTCGCGGGGTCGAAGACTGCGGCGGCGATTGCGGCGCGCTATCGCGAGGGGGCCGTGGTGGGGGGGACGTCGGCGGGGGCGGCGGTCATGTCGGCGGTGATGATCACCGGCGGCGAGCGCCATCCCGGCGGGGTACGTCCGGACACCGCGGTCGCCTTCGGGGTGGTCATGCGCGACAACGTCGTCACGACCGATGGATTTTCGCTGATCTCCAACGCGATCATCGACCAGCATTTCCTGCGGCGACGGCGGCATAACCGCCTCATTTCGCTGGTGCTGGAGCGCTCGCCGCACCTCGGCGTGGGGATCGATGAGTCGACGGCGCTCGTGGTCGAGGCTGGCGGCGCCTGGCGGGTCCTCGGGGAAAGCGTGGCGGTGATCTACGATGCGCGCCGTGCGGAGGTGACCGCGAACGGCAGCACGCTGGGAGCGAGCGGCGTGACGATGCACGTCCTCCCCGCGGGGAGCCGCTTCGAACCCGCCACCGGGCGCGCCACCCTGCCGACTCGCCCCTGACGGGTCGTCGGCGCAGCCCGCTGCGTTGTCGCTGACGCCGTCCCGCTGGGGCGATGCGTTCGCTTGAGCGGTGAAGCGACACGAGAAGGGGATGACTCGCGCGCAACTCCCTGTTACGTGCGGCTGACGGAGAACGTTGCCGCGCGCAGAGCGGGTGCCGGGAGGGCGTGCGGCCGCAGCGCCGGCGCCCCGCCGGCTGCTTGTCTACCTATTGCGGCTGGGCGCGCATGTACTCAACGTGTACGCTTCCCCCCGGTTGGCGCTTCTGATAGCTGGACGTGCAAACGAATGCGCGTCTCATGGCTGGCCTGCGGGGCGTGACGAACGGAACGCCGCGTTGGTTGGGCCACGGATCCGCTGCCGTGGCGCCGCGCGGCCACCATGGGAGGATTCGAATGAGACGGCGTGTGTGGTCCGCATGGCTCGTCGCCGCGGGGTGCCTGGCGACTTCACTAGTCCCGTCTGCTGCGCGTGCGCAGGCGACGGGGTTCATCCGGGGGACGGTCGTCGATTCCGCGTCGCGGCGGCCGATCGAGGGGGTGCAGGTGGTGGTGGCGGGATCGACGCTGGGAGGCGTGACGGGCGGTGATGGCCGCTACGTCATCCGCAGCGTCCCGGCCGGCACGTACACCGTGCGCGCCACGCGACTGGGCTTCGGCCCGTCGCAGCGCGGGGTCACGGTTGCGGCACTCGACACCGCGGTCGCCGACTTCACGTTGCGTGCAGCGGCGCTCAACCTGTCGCAGGTGGTTGTCGTCGGGTACGGCACGGCGAACCGCCGCGAGGTGACCAACGCGGTCACCACGGTGCGCAGCGAGGAACTCGTCAACATGCCGGTCGCCAGCGTCGAAGCGGCGCTGCAGGGGAAGGCGGCCGGGCTGCAGGTCATCCAGAACGCCGGCAACCCCGGCAACGGCATCTCGGTGCGCGTCCGCGGCTCGTCGTCGCTCTCGGCGGGGAACCAGCCGCTGTACGTCATCGACGGCATCCCGATGCTGCGTGACAGCTACTCGCAGTTAGGGATGGGCGGGCAGGACGTGAGCGCCGTCTCCGGGCTCAGCCCGGACGAGATTGCCTCCATCGACGTCCTCAAGGACGCGTCGGCCTCGGCGATCTATGGCTCGCGCGGCTCCAACGGCGTCGTGCTGATCACCACCAAGCGCGGCCAGGCGGGGCGTCCCAAGATCACCTTCAACGGCTACTACGGGACGCAGGACCTGTCGAAGAAGGTCAACATGCTCAACGCCAAGGAGTATGTGTCCTACTTCAACGAGGCCGCCAAGAACGACGGCTATGCGGACGACGAGCTGCCGTTCGTCCCCGGCGTCGATGACACGATCAACACCGACTGGCAGGACGCCGTCCTCCAGAAGGCCCCCGTCTACGACCTGTCGATGGGGATGACCGGCGGGAGCGACCGTGTGTCGTACTTCGTCTCCGGCGCCTTCTTCAACCAGAAGGGGATCCTCCTCGGCTCGCAGTATCGCCGCGCCAACATCCGCGCCAACCTCGACTTCTCGCCCAACTCCAAGCTGAGCGTGCGGACGTCGATCGGGCTCGGGCGCGAAGCCAACGTCCGCAACGAGAACGACAACACCATCGACGGCGTCGCCACCAACGCGTTGGCCAACCAGCCCAACGTGCGCGTGCGCAACGCCGACGGCACCTTCACGTCGACGGACGACGGGCTCGAATACACGAACCCCGTCGCCCTTGGCGCGCTGGACAACGCCGAGTCGCGCACCCTGCGCGCGATGGGGAACACGGAGATGTCGTACGCCTTCACCGAGCGGCTCCGGCTCAACGGGCGCGTGGGCGTCGACATGCTCAACCTGCGCGACCTGCGCTGGAACTCGCCGCTCATCATCGGGACCTACGCCGCCAGCGCCAACGGCGTGGCGCAGCAGGGGAACACGACGGTGAGCCGTTACGTGGCCGAGACGTACCTGCAGTTCGACGTCCCGGGGCAGAAGTTCGGCCAGCTGTCGCTCGTGGGCGGGTCCGGCGTCGAGTACAACTCGATCGAGAACGACTTCCTGCAGGGCGAGGGCTTCGGGAGCACGCAGTTCCGCTACCCGGGGAATGCCGGCAAGGTGACGTCATATGACGGCGGGCGCACCGACAACAACCTGGCGTCGTTCTTCACGCGCGCCAACTGGTCGCTCAACGACAAGTACTTCGCCAGCGCCAGCGTGCGCACCGACGGCTCGTCGCGCTTCGGCAAGAACAACCGCTACGGCACCTTCTCCTCGGCGTCGTTCGGCTGGTCGCTCTCCGACGAGTCCTGGCTGTCGCTGATCAAGAAGGCCGGCGACATGAAGCTCCGCGTGAGCTACGGCGAGACCGGCAACCAGGGGATCCCGGACGACTTCGCCCCGCTGGCGCGCTTCGGCAAGGCCAACTACGCCGATGCCCCGGGGATCGCGCCGTCGTCGCTGGCCAACCCCGACCTGCGCTGGGAGACGACGCGCGAGTTCGACATCGGCCTCGACTTCTCGATGTTCTCGGGCCGCATCGGCCTCGTCGCCGACCACTTCAACAAGAAGACCGACGACCTCCTCGTGCTCCGCCCGATCACCTCGACGAGTGGCTTCACGAGCGTCTACGACAACATCGGCAACATCGAGAACCGCGGGTGGGAGTTCCAGCTCAACACCGAGCCCATTCGCGAGTCGCGCGCGGGGGGCTTCAGCTGGGGGTCCGACTTCAACATCTCGTTCATGAAGAACGAGGTGACGGCGCTCTATCGCAACGAGCCGTTCAACAGCGGCATCCGCAGCGTGAACCGTGTCGAGGTGGGGCAGCCGTTAGGCGCCTTCCAGACGCTGCGCTTCAAGGGGGTCGACCCGCAGACGGGCGACGCGATCTACGACGACGTGAACGGCGACGGCGAGATCACGGCCGACGACCGCACCATCGTCGGCTCGCCGCACCCGAAGTACTTCGGCGGCTGGACCAACACGCTCAACTGGAAGGGCTTCGACCTGCGTTCCTTCGTGCAGTTCACGCAGGGGAACAAGGTCTTCAACGCCATCCGCATCTTTGCCGATGACGGCGGCTACTACTTCGACAACAAGCTCAAGGACTCGTACGACAAGCGATGGAAGAAGCCGGGCGACATCGCCGAGCAGCCGCGCCTGAGCTACGACGGGACGTCCGGCGCGCGCGACGTGTCGAGCCGCTTCGTCGAGGACGGATCGTACATCCGCCTGCAGGAAGTCACGCTGGGCTACCGCCTCCCGCGGTCGCTGGCGCGCACGCTCAACCTGGATGAGGCGCGCTTCTTCGTCTCCGGGCGCAACCTCGTGACCTGGACCGACTACACCGGCTTCAACCCCGACGTCAACAGCAACGGCTCGAGCGCGTCGATCTCGCTCGGCACCGACTTCTACGCCTATCCGCTGGCCCGGACGATCTCGTTCGGCCTGCGCGGGTCGTGGTGAGGACGACGACGATGCCTACACTCATCATGCAGACACTCCTGCGGCGCCGCGTGGCGCCCACGCTCCTCTCCGCACTGCTCGCGGTCGCGGCCGGGTGCGACAAGACGCTCACCGTCGAGCCGACCACGCAGGTCGAGGAGACGCAGGCGATCATCGACGGCCCCAGCGCGCGCGCCGCGCTCGCAGGCGCGTACGACGCGCTCCAGGGCGGGTCGTACTACGGCGGTGACTTCCTCTTCATCACCGACCTCGCCTCCGACGACGTCGCGCACGTGGGGACCTTCACCACGTACGCCGACATCGACCAGGCGGTGACGGCTGCCGACAACAGCACGTTGGAAGGGATCTGGGACAACATCTACATCTCCATCGGGCGTGCCAACACGCTCATCGCGAAGGTCCCGGGGGTCACGCAGCTCAGCGAGGACGAGCGCAAGGACATCGTGGGGCAGGCGCACCTCATTCGCGCGCTGAGCTACCACAACCTCGTGAAGCTCTGGGGACCCGTCCCCATTCGCCTGGCCCCGCCGGGGTCGCTCAACGAGCTCGCCAATACCGAGCGCGCCACGGTGGCCCAGGTGTACACGCAAATCCTGGCCGACATCAACCAGGCGTCGCAGCTGCTGAGCAGCGACTTCCGCACCACCTCGGCGTCGTACGTGGCCGCGGAGGCGATCAAGTCGCGCGTCCTGCTGTACCAGGGGAACTGGGCGGCGACCATCACGGCGGCCAACAACGTGATCAACGAGGGGCTCGAGCTCGCCCCGAGTTTCTCGTCGCTCTTCCAGCCGCAGTCCGAGACGCCGGAGGACATCTGGCGCGTGGCCTTCACCGCCACCGAGTACAACCTGTCGGGGTACTACTACCTGTCCAAGGCACTCGGCGGTCGTTACGAGATCGCGCCGACGGCGTCGCTGAACAACGCCTATGAGAGTGGCGATGCGCGCCTGGCGTGGAGCATCCAGCGCGACAGCCGCAACCGTCGCTACGGCGCGAAGTGGCGCACGACGGAAGGGGCCGAAGACCTGCACATCATCCGATTCGCCGAAGTGCTGCTCAACAAGGCCGAGGCGCAGGTGATGCAGGGCGACCTGGCAGGTGCGGTGTCGACGTACAACGAGCTGCGCGTGCGTGCCGGATTGGCTCCGCATCGTTTGGGCGTCGAGGTCACGTCGCCGACCGAGGTGCGCAATGCCGTGTGGCTGGAACGCCGTCGTGAACTGGCGTTCGAGGGCGATCGCTGGGCCGATCTCGTGCGCACGCAGCGCGCGGCGACCGTGCTCAACATCCCGAGCTTCCGGACGCTTTTCCCGATCCCGCAGAACGAGATCGACGTGGCACCGAAGATCGTGCAGAACACGGGGTACTAGAAGCGCGGACGGGAGAGCAGAGCGGGCGGCTTCCGAGGTTCGGGAGCCGCCCGCTTTCGTCGTACGGGTCGTGCCTGACGGCGCTTCAGTTCACGCGAACCCAGGCCACGTACCGCGAACGGTCGACCGAGGCGGGATCGTCGGGGTAGGGGACGAGCGAGAGGAGCGTCACCTTGTGTCCCCAGCCGGAGCCGCTCTTTGGTTCGAGGTTGGTGTGCAGCGAAAGGAGCATCGACGCGGCCTTGCACCCTTCCTTGTAGCAGCCGGGGTGCACCGCGATAGCGGCGACCGCGTCGCCGGCCCAGACGCATTGCATCTTCGAGGGGCAGCGCGAGTCGTTCGGGACGTCGCTGAACGTCATCCAGACATCGCCGACCTTCACGTCCTTCCCGATGGCGAGCGGGATCGAGTCGGCGGCCTGCTGCAGCGTGAAATCGCTGTCCGGGGTGAGCGGGGTCGCTCCCTGCGTGCCACAGGCGGCGGCCAGCGCCAGCGCGGCGCACGCGAGCAGATGTCTCGGCATCGTTCCTCCAGATAGGGCCGGCGCGGTCCGACGGGACCGACTCCGGAAACAAGACGGGCGCCCCTCTCGAATTGTAGCACCGACAGGTCGCGGCCGGGGGAGCGCCGGGCTCTACCCTTGCTCGCGCAGCGCGGCGGAGATGGCGGCGAGCCCGTCGCGCAGCTCCTGCTCGGTTGGCCACGCGAAGCCTATGCGCATGTACCGCTTGGACATCTCGAACCAGTGACCGGGGCCCACGTACGTCCCGTGCGCGTGCAGGAGCGAGTCGTAGAAGCGGTCGGTATCGAAGTCCGTGGCGACCCGCATGCGCGGAAAACAGACAACGCCTCCCTGCGGCTCGACCCACTCCATCAGCGGCTCGCGGGCGATCCAGTCGCGCACGATGTCGCGGCGCGCGCGGTTGTGCGGACGGCTGCGCGACAGGAAGGCGTCGCGCTGCTCGAGCACGGCGACACCGAGCCGCTCGTCGATGATCCCGCCGCAGATGCCGATCTGCTCCTTGGCGGCGAGGAAGAGCTCCATGAGCGCCGGGTCGCGCGTGATGAGCCACCCCAGCCGCAACCCCGGGGTGCCGAAGGCCTTGGACAGCGACGAGACGGCGATGACGCGCGGCGAGATGCTGGCCGCCGTTGGAGGCGGGTCGCCATAGGTGAGGTCACGGTAGGTCTCATCCACGAGCAGGAGGCATCCCTGCCGCTCCGCCAGCTGCTCGAGTGCGACGAGCGTCTCCCAGGGCAGCACGGTCCCCGTGGGATTGTGCGGCGACGTGACGCTGATGAGCCGCGTGGTGGGGTGCACGGCGCGCTCCACCGCCGCGAGGTCGAGTTGCCACGCGTCATCGAACGAGAGGTCGACGCACGTCATTCCGCAGCCGATTGCCCGCGGCGTCTCGAGGTTGGTCGCGTAGTTGGGGCGAACCACCACGAGGTGCGAGTCCTTGTCGAGGAGCGACGTCGCCACGATGAAGAGCGCCCCAGCGGCCCCCTGCGTGACGAGGACATCGGCCATCGTCACCGACGCAGCGCTCCCCTGTGCGGCGATGAGCTCGCGCAGGCGCGGTTCTCCGCGGTGCTCGCCATACGGGAGGAGGAGCCCGGAAAGGTCGACCGTGAAGTCGCCGAGGGTGCGATCGGTGATCGAGCTTTCCGAGAGATTGTTGCGGATGCGGCCGTACCCCATCTCCTCGGGGGATTCGACCTCGATTCGCATGCGGCGGTACAGCATGAAGGGCGGACGGGAGACGGGAGACGGGAGACGAGCGGTGGCGGGGGCATATGGTAGCGTGCGGGGGCGGGGAGCGCACGTCGCGTCCGGGCGGGCGCTGCGCCCACTTTGGCGGTAGCTTCTCGCCATGCCGATCGATACGCCGTACACCGACGCCACCCTCTGCGCGCTGCTCGACGCGCACCAGATCCCCTACGAGCGGGCCGACCACCCCCCGGTCTTCACGTGCGACGAGGCACATCGCCTCGTGCCCGAGTCGCTGGGGGGCGAGCAGACGAAGAACCTCTTCCTGCGCGACGGGAAGGGGCGGCGCCACTGGCTGGTCGTGACCTCGTGCGCGAAGGCGGTTGACCTCAAGGCGCTCGCCCCGCGCATCGGCGCCGATCACCTGAGCCTTGGCTCGCCGGAGCGATTGCTGAAGTACCTGGGACTCACCCCCGGGGCCGTGACCCTGTTCGGGATCGCCAATGATCCCACGCACGACGTCACGCTCTTCATCGATCGCGACGTCTGGAACACCGAGCGATGGCGCTGTCACCCCATGGTGAACTCGGCGACGCTGGTGATCACGCGTGGTGACGCCGAACGCTTTGCGCAGCTGACCGGGCACAAGGTCCACCTCGTCGAGGTCCCGGTGCGGGCGACCTGACGCTCGCACGGCAACCACGGCGCCATTCCCACCCTCTCCGTTCACCCCGAGTCGTGTCCATGACCTCTCGACGGGATGCCTTGCAGCTGATGGGGGCGCACGTGGCGCTGCTCGCCGCGGCGGCGTGCACGCGCAACACGGCGACGTTGCATCCCTATCTCGTCGACCGCACGGGGATGCCCGGCGGGCGGCGACGCTTCGTTCCGGTCGACGTGCGCCCCGACCGGCTGGTGCGCAGCACCGTGGGATTGCGCCCCTATCGCACCACCGGCTTCCGTGTCGAGAGCGAGCGGCTCGACGACAAGCAGCTGATCCACAACTACGGGCACGGCGGCGGCGGGATGACGCTGTCGTGGGGGACGGCGAACCTCGCGGTGCGCCTCATGCGCGAGTCGCCGCCTAACGCACCGGTGGCGGTGATCGGTGCCGGTGTCGCCGGGCTCACCACGGCGATCCTCCTGCAGCGACTCGGTCACGACGTCACCCTCTACGCTGCCGCGGCCTGGCCGCACACCACGTCCAACGCCTCCGCTGCCACCTTCTATCCGTCACACGTCGTGGCGGCCGATCGCGTCACCCCTGCCTTTGCCGCGCAGATGGAAGCGGCGCTCTCGCGCTCCTACCATGCGGTGCAGCGACTGACCGGCGCGCGCTACGGGGTGAAGTGGCTCGAT
>JAXLXW010000011.1:0-141908 GCA_046327755.1 Gemmatimonadaceae bacterium | reverse complement strand
CGACCCCAACGCGCAGCCGCGCCGCGGCTTTGGCGGTGGTGGACCCGGCGGGCGCGGCGCCGGCGGCCCGCCCCCCAAGAGCTACGCCGAGCAGGTGCAACAGATCAAGGACTGGTTTGGCGAGGCGAGGGCGTATCGTGACGCCGTGAAGAGCGGGCAGGATGTGCGCACCGATGCTCGTTATGCAGCGATGATCCCGGCGCTCGATGGCGCGATCCCCGTGGTGGTGGCGGCCGACGGGGCGGCGCAGATCAACGACGCGATCACCTGGGCCAAGGCCGAGCAGGTGAAGCTGGTGATTCGCGGCGGGCGCGATGCGCTGTTCGTGGCCGATCGCCTCAAGGCGGAGAACATTCCGGTGATCCTGACGTCGACGATGTCGGCGCCGGATCGCGATTACGAAGGGTACGACGGCGCATATGCGACGCCGGCCAAGCTGCACGCTGCAGGCGTGAAGTTCGCGATCTCCGGCGGCTCGGGGGGGCTCTACAGCAACCGCCTGCCGTGGGAGGCGGGCGTCGCGGTCGCCTTCGGGCTCCCGGAGGAGGAGGCGCTCAAGTCGGTGACGATCAACGCCGCCGAGTTCATGGGAGTGGCCGACAAGGTCGGCTCGCTCGAGGTGGGAAAGGAGGCGACGCTCTTGATCACGACGGGGACGCCGCTGGACATGACGAGCAACATCCTCCAGTCGTACATCCAGGGGCGCGAGATCAACATGATGGACATCCACAAGCTCTTCTTCCAGAAGTACATGGAGAAGATCAAGCAGCAGTCGCCGAAGAAGGTGGTGCCGTGAGCCCGAGCCGGTGACGCGCCGTGACGAGTGCATGATGCGCGCATGACGCCCCCGTTCGCCGCATGACGCCCGAGCAGCTCCTCGCCGACCTCCGTGACCATACGTGGGTCACCCTGCGTCCGTCCTCCATCGCGGGGGTCGGCGTCTTCGCCATCCGTGACATCCCCAAGGGCTGCCGCGAGATGTTCTCACCGCCAGGTGCACCACACGACTTCGTCGCCGTCCCGCGCGCCGAGATCGATGCGCTCCCCGCACATGCGCGGCACCTAGTGGAGAACTTCTGCCTGTACGACGCCGAGTGGTACTGGCTCCCCCGGGAAGGGTTCAAGAAGCTCGATCTCTCGCATTTCCTGAATCACTCGGAAGCGCCGAACGTCATGTCCGTCGACGAGGGGGCGTGGTTCGAGGCGTTGCGGGATATTGCGGAGGGGGAAGAGTTGCTCGTGGACTACGGGGAGTTGGTGGAGGATGAGGGGGAGAACTGACGCGCCAGGACGCGCGGTCTCCGTCGCACAACTACCACGCGTCGTCGCCAACTGAGAGGGCACCGTCAGGAGGCGCGCCGGTCAGGGTACGCGTTCTGGCACCGAGCGCGCGCGCCATCGCGGGCGACTGTCGCCTCGACCGACAAGTCCGCGCGGCGCTGCACCAGACGACCGCGGGCCGTGCTTCGCGCCCGTGTCGTTCACGTGCCGTTCACGTGCGGTTCACCTGTGACCGATGATACGGCACGCCAGCACCGCTCTCCGCAGTTTGAGCTCCCTCCACCTCCGCGATCGGGAGCGCAATCCATGAAGATCGGAATCCTCGGCACTGGTGTTGTTGGGCAGTCGATCGGCAGCCGCCTGGTTGGCCTCGCGCACGATGTGATGATGGGCGCTCGGTCGGCCGCCAACGAGACGGCGGCACAATGGGCATCGTCTCACCGGCATCGCGCGGTGCAGGGGACGTTTGCGGAGGCGGCGGCGTTTGGAGACGTGATCTTCAACTGCACGGCAGGTGCCAGCTCGCTGGAGGCGTTGCGCCTGGCGCAGGCCGAACGCACGGCGGCGGGAAAGATCCTGGTCGATGTCTCCAACCCGCTCGATTTCTCGCGCGGGCATCCGCCGACGCTCACCGTGTGCAGTACCGACTCGATCGGTGAGGAGCTTCAGCGCGCGTTCCCGGCCGTTCGCGTGGTGAAGACGCTGTGCACCGCCAATTCGGAAGTCATGGTTCAGGCGACGCGTGTGACGGGGCCACACACGATGTTCCTCTGTGGCAACGACCCATCGGCCAAGGCCCGGGTGACGAATTACCTCAAGTCATGGTTCGGCTGGGGAGACGTCCTGGACCTTGGCAACATTGGCGCCTCGCGCGGTATGGAGATGATGGCGATCGCCTGGGTCAACGTGATGGGTGCCCTCGGACACGCGAACTTCAACTGGTACGTGCAGCGGTAGCCGGGAAGACGCTCACTTCACATTCGCCCGGAAGAACGCCACCGTCCGCTCCCACGCCAGCTTCGCCGCCGCCGCGTCGTAGCGCGGCGTGGTGTCGTTGTTGAAGCCGTGCTGTGTCCCCGCATACAGGTAGCGCTCGTACTTCACGTTCGCCGCCTGCAGCGCCTTCTCGAAGTCGGGCCAGCTGGCGTTGATGCGCGGGTCGTTCTCCGCCGACTGCACCAACAACGGACAGCGAATCTTCGGGACGTCCTCGAGGTTGGGCGCCGAGCCGTAAAAGGGGACGCCGCCTGACAGGTCGGTGCCCAATCGCGTGGCGAGGTAGTTCACCATCCCGCCGCCGTAGCAGAAGCCGACGGCGCCGATCTTCCCAGTGCACTCGGCGCGCCCCTTGAGGAAGGCGGCGGCCGCGACGAAGTCCTCGCGCGTCTTGGGCTGCTCGAGCTTGGGGAAGAGCTCGCGCGCCTTGTCCTCGTCGCCCGGGTAGCCGCCCAGCGGGAAGAGGGCATCGGGGGCAAAGGCGACGAAACCGTCGAGCGCCAGACGCCGCGTGATGTCCTCGATGTGCGGGTTGAGCCCGCGGTTCTCGTGGATGACGAGGATGCCGGGGGCGCGCCCCTTGGCGCCGGCGGGGCGGGCGAAGTAGCCGCGCATGGTGCCGTAGCCGTTAGGCGAGGGGTACTCGAGATACTCCTGCTGGATGCGCGCGTCGTCGCGCTTCACGACCTGCGCCTCGAGGAACTTCGGGCTCAGCTGCTCGAGGAGCATCGCGGCCGTCACGCCGCCGACCGCGAACTTGGAGGCGCGATCGAGGAAGGTGCGGCGATCGATCCCGCCGTGGACGTAGGCGTCGAACAGGATGAGCAGCTCCTGGTCGAAGTCGTGCGCGGTCTTGCGCTCCATCGGTCGCTCTCCTGGGGGTGGGGTCGCGCGGGGCTTCCCGTCTCGGGGGACGGCGCCCTGAGTGTGCAGTGCGACCCGTGAAGCCGCCAGCCGTTTGGCCCCGTCCATCACCGGCGACGCACCCTCGCCTCCCCAACCTCTCGTCCGCGCATAGATTGGCTCCCGACCTTCACCGGAGCCAACGCCGGGTGTTCCTGCAGAATCCGAAGTCGCAAACGCAGTACGACGTCATCGTGGTCGGCTCAGGGGCCGGCGGCGGGATGGCCGCGTACCAGCTCGGCATCGCCGGGCTCAAGGTCCTGGTCCTCGAGGCGGGGCGTCGGTACGACCCGCAGACCGAGACGCCGATGTTCAATCTCCCGCGTCAGGCGCCGCTGCGTGCCGCGGGGTCGAAGGAGAAGCCGTTTGGCTTCTACGACGCCACGGTCGACGGCGGGTGGGATGTTCCGGGCGAACCGTACACGACGGCGCCAGGTTCCGACTTCATGTGGTGGCGCGCCCGCATGCTCGGCGGGCGCACGAACCACTGGGGGCGCATCTCGCTCCGCATGGGGGAGTACGACTTCAAGCCGAAGACGCGCGACGGACTCGGCGCCGACTGGCCCATCTCGTACGCCGACCTCGCGCCGTACTACGACAAGACGGAGATGTTGATCGGCGTGTACGGTGGCGATGACGACCTGGAGAACACCCCGCGCTCGTCACCCGGCGTCCTGATGCCGCCGCCCAAGCCGCGCGCAACGGAGCTGCTCGCCAAGAAGGCGTGCGACCCGATGGGGATCCCGGTGATCCCGGCGCACCTGGCGATCATGACGCAGCGGCAGGACGCTGATACGCTCCCGAAGAAGATCCATCCCGACAACCCGCTGGCGCAGAAGGTCCTGGCCGAATCGATGCGGCAGCGGCAGGCGTGCTTCTGGGCAACGCCGTGCGGCAACGGCTGCTCGATCCGCGCCAACTTTCAGTCGACGACGGTGCTGATCCCGCCGGCGCTTGCCACGGGGAACGTGGACATCGTCCCCGACGCGATGGTGCGCGAGGTGACGGTGGACTCGTCAGGCAAGGCGACGGGTGTCTCCTACATCGACAAGCGGACGCGCACGGACCATCACGTGCAGGCGCGCGTGGTGGTGCTGGCGGCGAGCGCCGCCGAGACGGCGCGCATCCTCCTCAACTCGCGCTCGAACCAGTTCCCCAACGGGCTGTCGAATTCGAGCGGGCTGGTGGGGAAGTATCTCATGGATACGGTGGGGGCGGGGATCGGCGGGCAGATCCCGGCGCTGGAGAACACGCCGCCGCACAACCAGGACGGGGCGAGCGGGATGCACATGTACATGCCCTGGTGGCTGTACAAGGAGCAGCAGCGCGGCAAGCTGGGCTTCGCACGCGGCTACCACATCGAATTCGGCGGCGGGCGCTCGCTGCCGGGGTCGGGCGCTTTCGGTGGTTTGGGGAACTTCACCGAAGGCGCGTACGGGAAGAAGTACAAGGAGGCGGCGCGCCGCTACTACGGCTCGTGGATGTGGTTCGACGGGCGCGGCGAGATGATCCCCAACGAGGACTGCTACTGCGAGCTGGATCCGGACGTGGTGGATCAGTGGGGGATCCCGGTGCTGCGCTTCCACTGGAAGTTCAGCGACCACGAGACGCGCCAGGCGGCACACATGGTGAAGACCTTCGCCCAGATCATCGAGCACATGGGGGGGAAGGTGAACGGCAAGGTGGAGACCGATGGGGCGAAGGTGATTGCCAAGGGTGGGCAGATCATCCATGAGGTGGGGACCTGCCGCATGGGGTCCAACCCGCGCGAGTCGGTGCTCAACGAGTGGTGCCAGTCGTGGGACGTGAAGAACCTCTTCGTCACGGACGGGGCGCCGTTCGTGTCGAATGCCGACAAGAACCCGACGCTGTCGATCCTCGCGCTGGCGTGGCGCACGTGCGATCACATTCTCGAACAGCTGAAGACGCGGAGCATCGGATGAGCGAGCGCATGCCGGGTGACGGACAATCGGAGCGGACGAGCGTTTTCACCGCAGAGAACGCAGAGAACACGGAGGGGGGCAGCCGCGCGCGTCCGGTCGAGGGGAAGGGGATCGGGCGACGAGCGGCGCTCAGGGTGCTGGCGTCGACGGCTGTGGCGCTGCCGGTGGTTGGGGCGGTGGCGGCGTGTGCGCCGGGAGAGAAGGGCGCTGAAGGCGGCGCCGCGGCGACCACGAGTGCGGCTGGCGGCGTGCCGGCATCGACGGGGAAGCCAACGGTCGGCCCACGCGGGACGTTGAGCGATCCGGATCTCCTCAATCCCAAGGTCACCTGGGAGATGCAGCTGACGGCATCGGAGATGACGACGCTGACGGCGTTGTGCGACGTCATCATCCCGGCCGATGACAAGTCACCGTCGGCGTCGAAGGTCGGGGTGCCGGCGTACATCAACGAATACGTGAGCGCGCCGTCGGACTGGTACAAGCGGGCGCTGGTGCAGGTGCGCGGCGGGCTGGCGTGGATCAACGTCGAGAGCACGAAACGCTTCGGGAAGGCGTTCCACGAGATCACCGACGCCCAGCGCACCGCCATCTGCGACGACATCTGCTACGCCCCCAAGGCGAAGCCCGAGTTCAAGCAGGCGGCGAAGTTCTTCGACCGGGTGCGCGACCTCACGGCGGAAGGGTTCTACACGACCGACGAGGGGATGAAGGACATCGGCTATGTCGGGAACGTCGCGCTCCCCAGGTTCGACGGCCCCCCG
This sequence comes from Gemmatimonadaceae bacterium, assembly GCA_046327755.1. GTDB lineage: Bacteria > Gemmatimonadota > Gemmatimonadetes > Gemmatimonadales > Gemmatimonadaceae > SCN-70-22. The sequence goes on along the minus strand of JAXLXW010000011.1, from coordinate 136,024 downwards.
CCGGAAGTGCTCAAGCATCTCGGGCTCGCCTGACGGCGGCTGAGCGCGGCGGCGATCCCACGACGGACGCGCGGACACCCCCCGATTGATGATCGGGGGGTGTTTTTTCATCCTGCGTGTGATCGCCGGCGACGTTGGTGGGTATGACGTCGCGGCGTTGGTGGACTGCCGTCGCAACGGGGAAGGGGCCGATGAGAGCACATCCGTCGTCAGGTGCACGGTTGGTGGCTGGAGTGAGCGTCGCGCTCGCCGTGATCGCCGCCCTCGCGTGGGCGCCGGCAATGCAGGCGCAGGCCCCGGCCCAGGCGCTCGCGTCGCTCGAAGGGCGCGTGACGTCGACGACAGGAGCACCCCTGCCGAATGCCATGCTCCTGCTGTCGCTCGGCGGGCCCACGGTGCGAGGGAAGAACAGCGACCAGGACGGTCGCTTCCGCTTCGACTCGCTGGCCGTGGGGCGCTACACCCTGCGTGCGCGCCGCATCGGCTACCTGCAGTGGAGCCGCGACGTCGAGGTGAAGGCAACCGGGACACCGTATTTGGAAGTCGTGCTCGTTCAGGCCGACTTCACGCTCCAGCACATGCAGGCGGGTCCCGACATCCAGACGCTCCCGCTGCGCGAAACGCGCGCGCTACAGCCACAGGGTGTCACGCACGCCGCGGATGTCGCCGGCGGCATCGTCTACGCTGGCACCAAGAACGAGGTCGTGCAGGTGGCGGGAACGGCCGCCATCCTCGCCGAGAAGTCGGCGCGACAGATCTTCGCGCGCGTCCCCGGCGTCTTCGTGTACGACATGGACGGCGCGGGAAACCAGGTGAACATCTCCACGCGCGGACTCGACGCGCACCGCTCGTGGGAGCTCAACGTGCGGCAGGATGGCGTCCTCCTCAACTCGGACCTCTACGGCTACCCGGCGTCGCACTACTCGCCTCCCATGGAAGCCATCGAGCGGGTCGAACTCACGCGCGGGACGGCAGCGCTGCAGTACGGCTCGCAGTTCGGCGGGCTGCTCAACTATGTCACCAAGGCGCCGCCGCCGGACCGGCCGTCGGCCTTCGAGTCGATCAGCAGCGCCGGCGCATTCGGGCTGCGCAGCACCTACAACAGTCTTGCCGGCACCATCGGCGATTGGTCGTACATGGCCTACGCGAGCGGGCGATGGTCGGATGGCTATCGCACCAACGGTTCCTCCAATGCCGATGCTGAGTACCTCGCGGTGCAGTACGCGCCGACGGGGAGGTACTTCTCGGTGAAGGGGCGGGTGGGGCACTCGCGCTACCTGTATCGCATCCCTGGACCGCTCACCGACGCGCAGTTCGACGCCAACCCCCGGCAGTCGACACGAACCCGCAACTACTACAGCCCCAACATCACGGTACCATCGCTGGTGGTGGCGTGGGGCGACAGCGACTGGACGCGTGTGACGACGACCATCGCCGGCGTCTTCGGCCCGCGCAACAGCGTGCAGTACGTGGGATTTGCCAACCAGCCGGACGCCCCCGACGCGACCGGCGCCTACGCGCCGCGGCAGGTGGATGTCGACCGCTTCCAGTCGGTGACGACGGAGATGCGCGTGACGCATACGTGGGGGTGGCACCGCCGCACGCAGGTGCTGGCGGCGGGCGTCGCCCTCTCCAGCAACAGGATGCGCCGTCAGCAGCAAGGCGTGGGAACGCGCGGCGACGACTACGACCTCACGATCACGGCGGCCGGCTTCCAGCGCGACGTCACGTATCGCACGGAAAACGGGGCGGTGTACGTGGAGAACCTCTTTCGCCTCAACAGTCGCTGGGATGTGATCCCCGGGGTGCGCACCGAGGTGGGGCGCACGCGCCTGGCGGGGCGCCTGGCCTACTACGACGCGGCCGACACCCCGCGGCAGGTCGATCACCAGTATCCGCTCCTCGGGGTGCGCACGGCCTACCGTGGGAAAGCAGGGGTCGAGTGGTACGGCGGATGGAGCCAGTCGTATCGCCCGCAGGTCCTCTCGAACGTCCTCCCCAACTCGGCGCTGGAGTACACCGACCCCGCGCTCAAGGACTCGCGCGGCTGGACCGCCGAGGCAGGAGGACGCGGCCGCTGGGGCCAACGACTGCGCTACGACGTGTCCGCGTTCGAGATGCGCATCGGCGACCGCTTCGGAACCGTGCTGCAGACGCAGGGGAGCGGGAGCGTCCTCGTGCGCACCAACGTGGGTGACTCGCGCACGCGAGGCATCGAACTGGCGGGTGAACTCCTGGTGTGGCAGGGCGCAAAGGCGTCGTTGCGCGCACACACGGCGACTTCGTTCTATCGCGCGCGCTACACGTCGGGGACGGTCGTCGCGAACGGGGCCAACCGGAGCATCGTGGGGAACCGGGTGGAGAGCGTCCCCACGGTGATGAGCCGGAGCGGGATGGCAGTGGAGCACGGGCGGCGCACACTGCAGCTCCTGGTGAGCTACGTGGGGGAGAGCTTTGCCGATGCGCTCAACACGCGCACCCCCAACGCCAATGGTGCGGTGGGGCTCGTCCCTGCCTACACCCTCGCCGACGTCAACGCCGCCTTCGGCGTGACGCGTCACACACGCGTGCGCGTGGGGATCAACAACCTCCTCGACCGGGCGTACTTTACCAAGCGCCCGCAGTTCTACCCCGGTCCCGGCATCTGGCCCAGCGATGGGCGCGGGGTGCAGGCGTCGCTCGAGCTCTCCTACTGACCTTCCCCTCCCGGCTCCCATGAATCACGCTGTCGGACGTTTGTCGCGCACTCTCGGATACGCAATCGGAAGTGCCGCGTTCGCCGTGCTCCCCCTCGCACTCGGCGCGCAGATTCCCGTCGCCGAGTACGCGACGCGGCGCGCCGCGCTCGCCGCGAAGCTCGACAGCGGCGTCGTCCTCGCCTTTGGGCGGCGCGAGCCGGTGAACCACTGGCCCCCGTTCTACCAGAACCCGCACTTCCGCTACCTCACCGGCTTCCTCGAGTCCAACGCGGCGTTCGTGATGGTGAAGCGAGGCGGGAGCGTCACCTCGACGCTCTTCGTCGAGAAGCCCAACCCGCGCACCGCGCTGTACCTCGGCGATCGCAAGACGCCGCAGGAAGCGGCGAAGGAGCTGGGGCTCGGCGTGCGCTACACCGACGATCTGCAGGCGGTCGCCGATTCGCTGGCGAAGGCCGGACTCCCCTTCTACGCCATCGCGGACGCGCAGTCGGCCGAGTTCGAGGGGCGCGACACACTCTCGTTCGGGCGCAACTTCGTGGCGGACTTCCAGCAGCGGAACGTTGGGGTGAAGGTCGCCGACCTCACGCGCGCCGTGGAGCAGCTGCGCGCGAAGAAGAGCGACGCCGAGCTGGCGCTGATCAGGAAGGCGGCCGACGTCTCGGCCAAGGCGCACGAGGAGGTGATGCGCACCATTCGCCCGGGGATGAAGGAGAGCGAGATCCAGGCGGTGATGGAGGCGACATATCGCAAGCTCGGCGCCGATGGCCCGGGATACACGTCGATCGTTGGCGCCGGTGGCAACTCCACCATCCTCCACTGGCCGGCGTCGTTCCGCGAGGCCAAGGGGGGCGAAGTGGTCCTGATGGACGTGGCCGCGTACTACGACGGCTACTCGGCCGACGTCACGCGCACGCTCCCGGTGGATGGGACCTACACACCCGAAGCGCGCGCCGTGTACCAGATCGTCCTCGACGCGCAGAAGGCAGCCGAGCGGCAGATCAAGCCCGGCGTGGCGCGCAACGTCCCGACCGATTCGGCATACGTCGTCCTCAAGGACGGGCTCGTGAAGCTCAACCTGATCGAGTCGACGACCGCGTCGTTCGACGCTCCGCCCGGCTTGTGCCCAGGGACGTGGGCCAACAAGGACGGGACGTGCCCGCAGTGGTACCTATACGTGTACCACGGCTTCATCCACGGCATCGGGCTCGACGTGCACGACCCCGGACAGTTCAGCAACGTCCCGCCGAACCAGTTCGAGGATGGTGACGCCTTCACCATCGAGCCGGGGCTCTATGTGCGGGAGAACGTCTTCAAGGACCTCCCCGACACGCCGCGCAACCGTGCGATGATCGCGCACGCCAAGACGTCGGCGGTGAAGTACCGCAACACCGGCGTGCGCATCGAGGACGACTACATCCTGCAGAAGGGGAAGCTGACGCGGATCACGCTGGCGCCGCGCGAGATCAGCGAGATCGAGGCGCTCCGGAAGAAGGCCGTCGTCCAGTAGGGCGCTCGTCCTACTTCATCGCGAAGGTCAGCGTCGCCCACTTCGACTCGTAGTTCGCCTCGGCGTCGCCGGTGAGGCGGCGCATGTCGATGAACTTCACGTAGTACGTCCCGGCGCGGTCGAGGGGGATGTGGGCGACGCCCTGCGCGTCGGAACGCACGTCGCGCTGCTTCACGCGTTCCTCGCCCGGGGTACGCCCGCCGTACTGGACAAACTGGCGCGCGACCGGCTTGCCGTCGACGAGGATCTTCACGTCGAGCGTCGACCCGATCTTGAGCGCGTACGGGTTCTCCAGCGGGACGATCTCGGCCGGGTAGCCGAGGATGGTGGAGAAGCCCGTGTCCGGCGTGTCGCCCACCTGCACGAGCGCCTTCACGTGCTTGTGATAGCGCTCCTTCGACGGCTGGTTGATCGTTCCGTCCTTCTTGCGCGCTGCCAGCTCGTCAGGCATCCCGTCGTCCGCCAGGTACTGGTTGAAGTCCTTGGGCGGAAGGCCGAGAATGCGCGGGCGCGTCGAGGCGCCGAGGACGTACGTGCCCGCGGCGCCGGTGGTGAGGGTGAAGGTGCTCGTGTCGCCCTTCACGCTCCACTGCGCCGTGTCGAGCTTCGCGCGCCCCGCGGGCGAGACGATCGCGACGTCGATGAGGCGATCGCGATCGATCGAGTTCTCGCTCTTGCTGAACGTCCCGTTGAGCAGTCGCACGAGGACGCGGCTGTTGGGGAGCGCGAAGTGCGACGCCGGGCGCAGGAACATGTCGTGCGCGGCGAGAAGGCCGGCAGACGCAACGATGGCGACGGCGGCGACTGCGGTGGCGCGGGCGAGGGTACGCGAGCGGGACATGGCGGTGTTGTAGGAAGGCGTGGAGGCTCGGCGGGGACGTTGGCGCGAACGAGCGGGCGGCGCAATGCGAAGGCGGCGGAAGAGGGAAGGACGAGGAGAACACGCGTGTCCGTTTCCGCACACCCGATCCCGCCTCCGGACGATGTTCGGTGCGTGCGCGCTGGGCAGCAACTCCCCCAACGCACGCCACCACAATGCGTTAGCGCGCAAGCGCGACGCGGTACGTGCCTTGCCCTTCTCCCACGCGACCGACACCGTCCCTCCCCTCGCCTCCGCGCCGCCCTCGCCATGGCAACGCTCCTCACGGACCTTCGCTACGCGCTGCGCCAGGTCGCGCGCGCACCAGGCTTCACCCTGGTCGCGGTCCTCACGCTCGCCCTCGGGATCGGCGCCAACTCGGCGCTCTTCACCGTCGCCGATTCCATTCTCCGGCGACCGCGGCCGGGTGTCGGTGAATCCTCGACGCTGGTCTGGGTGGCGTCGACTTCTCGCGAACGATCGCGTCCGGTCGGGCTCTCGCTGCAGGTGGCGGAGCGGCTGCGGCGCGAGGTCCCGCTCCTCGAGCGCGTGGTGACCGTGCGCGACCTCCCGCTGTCGCTCGTGGGGCGGGGGGGCGAGCCACAGCGGGTCAAGGGGCAGGCGGTGAACGGGGGGTACTTCGCGCAGCTGCGCTCGCGCTTCGCGATGGGGCGCGGCTTCACGGCGGAGGAGGAGATGTCGTTGGCGCCGCAGCCGGTGGCGGTGCTCAACTTTGCCACGTGGACGAACGACTTCGCGGGCGATTCGGCGATCGTGGGGAAGGCGATCACCGTGAACGGTCGCCTGCTGACGGTGATTGGGGTGACGGCGCGGAGCTTCAACGGCGCCGAGCATGACGAAGAGACGCGCGCGTTGTGGGTGCCGAGTTCGATGATAGGGAGCCTGCTCCCCGACTGGCAGTCCATGGTGGACGATCCCGCCAGCAGCAACTTCCGCGTCCTGGCGCGGCTCCGGGGCCAGGGCGATCGCGCGCAGGCGGCGGCCGCTGTCCGGCGCATCGGCGCGGCGCTCGCCGTCGCGGATACGGCGCGCCCGGCCGGCTTCGCCATGCAGCTGTATGATGCCTCGGCGGGGATCCCGGCCGGGGGAACGACGCAGGTGCTCCCGCTCGCCGTCCTGGCCACCGCGGTGACGGGGCTCATCCTCCTCATCTGCTGTGCCAACGTCAGCAACCTGATGCTCGCCCGCGCGCTGGGACGTCAGCGGGAGATTGCCACCCGCCTTTCGATTGGTGCGTCGCGGTGGCGCGTGGTGCGCCAGCTGCTCGCCGAGGCGTTGCTTCTGGCGGCGATCGCCGCCTCGGCCGGGCTCCTCCTGGCGGCGTGGGGGACCGACCTGATCATCGCCCGCGCCCTCCCGATCCCGCTCGACCTCTCGATCGACTGGCGCGTATTGGCGACGGGCGCCGCGCTCGCACTGGGCACCACCGTGCTGTTCGGCCTCGCGCCGGCGCTGCACGCCACGCGCGGCGGGGTGGCCACGGCGTTGCGTGCAGCTGGCGGAGGGGCGCCGCGGCGATCGCGGCTCCAGGGGATCCTGGTCGCGGCGCAGGTCGCGCTCTCGTTGCTGCTCCTCACCACGTCCGGGCTCTTCCTTCGTTCGCTCGACAAGGCGCAGCGCGTCGAGGTCGGCTTCGACGCCAGCGATCGCATCCTTGCCGTCTCCGTCGACGCCGGCCTGCTGCAGTACGACAGTGCGCGCACGCGGCGTCTGGCCGACCAGGTGATCGAGCGCGCGGGGGCGCTGCCGGGCGTGGAGCGCGCGACACTCACCACGCTCCTCCCGCTCAGCGAATGGTCGGGGTACGGGATGCGCGCGCAACGGAGCGAAGGCGCGCCGGTGAGTGCGCCGCTCGTTGCCTCGGCGTCGTCGGTGCGACCGGGGTACTTCGCGACGCTCGGTATCCCGTTGGCGTCGGGGCGCGACTTCGGTACCGGCGACCAGCCAGGGGCGCCACGCGTCGCGATCGTGAGCGAGTCGTTCGCCATCCGCGCCTTTGGCTCGACGGACGTCCTCGGCGCGCGCGTGGGGGCGAGTGACGATCGCGCGACCTGGGCGACGGTGGTCGGCGTGGCGCGCGACGCGATCGTGCAATCGCTGCAGGCACCGCCGGCGCCGGCGGTGTACTTCCCGCACCTGCAGGAGGGCGGGGCGACGATGACGTTCCTCGTGCGGCGTCGCGGCGCGAGCGCCGAGTCGCTCGCGCCGGCCATGCGCGATCTGCTGCGCGCGCTCGATCCCGCGCTCCCCGTGTATCGCGTGCTCACGATGGCGCGCGTGCGCCATGATGCGACCACCGAGCAGCGCGCCGGCGCCGCGTTGCTCGCCGGCTTTGGAGGGTTGGCGCTGCTCCTCGCCGCGCTCGGCCTGCACGCCGTGATGACCTTCTCCGTGCGTCAACGCTGGCGCGAGTTAGGGATCCGCGTCGCGCTCGGCGCGTCGCGACGCGCCGTCACCGCGCTGGTGGTACGACGCGGTGTGCAGCTGGCGGCGATCGGTGTCGTCGTGGGGCTCGTGCTGTCGCTTGGGGCGGCGCAGCTGCTGCGTTCCATGCTCTTCGGGATCGCCCCGACCGACGCCGTGACATTCGTGCTGGTGACGGCGCTGCTGCTGGGCGTGGCCGTGCTCTCGAGCTGGTGGCCGGCGCGGCGCGCGGCGCGCGTGGATCCGGTGTCGGCGATGCGGAGCGACTAGCGGGACAGGTGACGCTGGGGTGTGAAGGGCTTCGCGTCGCTGCCGGGATCGCGACTCGCAATACGCGGAGCAGTGGCGGAGACCGACGGCGCCCGGTGCACGGCGCCGGGGCAAATGGGCCCAACCCTTCGCTGGGGCGGTGGGCGTCAGGGCGAGGGTCGCGTCCAGTCGGGAGTGCACGGGGTGGCAGGCCGACGCCTCGTCGCGCTTCTCCCGCGCTCGCGCGCCGCGCCCACCCCCCTCGTCTTCTCGTCTTCCGGAAATGCCGGCCCCACCCACCACGATTAACTTCCACGGATGGCTCAGTTCCTCAACGCGTGGGCGTGGTTCGAGACGGTGGCCCTGGTGATCATCGCCACCCCGTTTGCGGCCATCCTGTTCGCGCTCACCGCCCCCTTCGACAAGGGACGCTACGCCGCCGGGCGATTCCTCCGGCTGTTGGGCGTCCTCTCGGTCAAGCTCAATCCGCTGTGGAAGTTCTCCGTGTCGGGGGAGATGATCCGCGACCCGCGCCGCCCGTACGTCGCCGTTTCCAACCACGAGTCGTACGCTGACATCTTCCTCATCTCCCACCTGCCCTGGGAAATGAAGTGGATGTCGAAGGAGACGATGTTCAAGATTCCCTGCTTCGGGTGGATGATGCGGATGGCGGGGGACATCCAGGTGGTGCGCGGCGACCGGAAGAGCGTGGTGCTGGCGATGCGCGCAGCGCGCGACCGGCTGGGCAAGAAGGTGAGCGTGATGATGTTCCCCGAGGGGACGCGTTCGCGCGACGGCGAACTCCTTCCCTTCAAGGACGGCGCCTTTCGCCTGGCGATCGAGACGCAGTCGCCGATTCTCCCGCTGGTGGTGGCCGGGACGCGCGACTGCATGGCAAAGGGGACGTTTCGCTTCCAGTCGGCGCGGGCGCGCGTGAAGGTCCTTGCACCCATCGACGTCGCCGGGCTCACCATGGACGATGTCGGCGCGCTGCGCGACCGCACGCGCGACCTGATTGCCGCGGCGCGCGTGGAGCTCGTGCGCGAGTTGGACGGGTAAACGGGACGGGGGTCAGCGTTGGGGTCAGACCCCGAACCTGACCCCGAACCTGACCCCGAACCGGACCCCAGCGCCCTACTGCACCACGCCGCCCAGCGCCAGCGCCGCCTTCACCGCCGCATACGCGTTCACGATTCCGCCGGTGCGCGACAGTTCCCCGAAGCGCACCTTTTCCCCCTGCGTCCCGGGGCGAACCACCATCTCGTCGCCGTGCGGCGTCGCCGTCTCGACCAGGATCTTCTTCACGTCGCCCGCGGTGAGCTTGGGGAAGTAGCTCATGAGCAGCGCGGCGACGCCAGCGACCACGGGGCTCGCCATGCTCGTCCCGCTCTCCCGCGCGAAGCCGCCGCCGGGCACGGTCGACAGGATGTCGACGCCGGGGGCGAAGAGGTCGACCTGCGCCTTTCCGTAGTTGGAGAACGGCGCCGCCAGCGCACTCCCGCCCTTCCACGACGACGCGCCGACCTCGATCCAGTTGGCCGCGCTCCCGCCCCCCGCATACGTCGCCACGGGGAAGCTCGGCGACTCCGCCAGGTTCTCGCCGTCGTTCCCCGCCGCGTGCACCAGGAGCACCCCCTTCGACTCGGCGTACTTCACCGCCGCGTCGACGGCCGGCTTGTCGGGTGAGAAGCCCTTCCCGAACGACATGTTGATGATCTGCGCCCCGTTGTCGACGGCGTAGCGAATGGCGTTGGCGATGTCCTTGTCATGCTCGTCGCCGTTGGGGACGGCGCGCACCGGCATGATCCTCACCGACGCGCCGGCGCCGATTCCCTCCACACCGCTCGCGGCGTCGCGCGCCGCGGCAATGATCCCCGCCACGTGCGTCCCGTGCTTGGCATCGGGTCCGGTGACGTCACGATTGCCGTAGCGGCGCTCGGTGGGGTCGTTCGGGTTGTCGCCGATCACCTTCCGCGGGTCGAAGTCGGTGTTGAGCCCGAACTCGAGCTGCCCCTTCACGTCCTCCTTGCTGTCGGCGATCGCCTCGCCGGTGATCCCCGCCGCGCTCATGCGGAGGAAGAGCTCGCGCGCCTGACGCACGCTGTCGGCCGTTGGGACGAGCGCCTTCACGCGCGCCTCGGTGAGCGAGTCGGCCGGGAGCACGGTCCCCAGGACGCGCACCGTACGGCGGTACATCCCGTCGACCATGGTGATCTGGGCCGACATCTGCTGCAGCTCGGTGCGCTTGGCCTCGAACTGCTTGGCGATCTCGGTGCAGCGCGCGCGCGTGGAGTCGGGGGCGGCGGTGGAGCTGGGCGCCGCGGTGAGCTTCGTGCAGCGCACGTGCTCGCGCGTGAGCTCGAGCGTGTCCCAGTTCACGTTCTCGCCGCTCGCCCCGCCCAGGAAGTTCCACCCGCGCGTGTCGTCGGCATAACCATTGTTGTCATCGTCCTTTCCGTTCGCCGCGACTTCCTTCGCATTGCTCCACAGCGCCCCGCGCAGCGCGACGTGCGCGGTGTCGACGCCGCCATCCACCACCGCAACGACGACGGTGCGCTGCGGCGTGCGCCCCGCCAGCAGTTCACGCACGGCACGACGCGCACTCGTCCCCGGAACGCCGTCGGCAGTGGCATCGAGGAGTTGCCAATCCTTCGGCGCTTCTGCGAGGACCCGGGACGGGGATGGCGCCGGCGCCGTGCTGGGGGCTGGGGCAGGGGTAGGCGCAGGAGCCGTCACCGGCGCGGTGCGCGGCGCGCCGCAGGCGCCTACGAGGAGAAGCGAGGCGATCGAGGCGACGGAGATCGCGAGGGAATTCGGACGATGCGACATGAGGAGCGGGTCGGATGACACGACGGCGGGAGGGACCGAACGATCCCTGCTTGGCGACGACCGCGTGCGTGGAGACTACACTACCGCGGCGGGCTTGGCGATTGGGCGTGGAGCAAAGGGCGGCACCTCATGGCCATGCGCGCGACTCCCTGCGCACGCCCGACGCCCCCCACGCGGAGGCACGTCCCCTCGTGCTACACCAAAGCGGACGGGTGCGCTCCCTCGCCGTTGCCGCTCCCTTCGTCCCTGCCGTCGAGGCGCAGTCGTTCGTAGCGCGCGGTGAGCGGGACGAAGTCCAGTCGCGACAGTTCGCCACGGAAGCGTTCGACGTCCTGCTTCACCGCGTCGTAGCCCCCCTGCATGAGGTCCGGGGCGACCTCGGCGACGAGCCAGGCAGCGGCGTAGAGGTCGTGGCGCTCGGCCAGGACGAGCGAGTCGCGATAGAGCTGCTCGGCGTCGCGGACCTTCCCGTCGAGGAGCGCGGCGCGGATGCGCAGGGCGACGAGGAGTTCGCGCCCCTGGAACCACCAGTCGGGGCGACGGGCAAAGAGCACCTCGGCGGTGCGCAGGCAGGCCCGCCCTTCTTCTGGGCGTCCGAGCGACAGGTAGCAGAGTCCCTGACCGGATCGCGCCCCGATCTCGACGTCGGCCTGGGCGATCGACGTGGCGACGACGGCGGCCTCGCCGTACAGCTCGGCGGCGCGCTTCATCTGCTCCCGCTCGCGCGCGAGGTTGGCCAGGTTGTAGAGTGCCGCGAGGCGGTGCAGCTCGTTGCGCACCACCTGGAACTCCTGCATCGCCTCCGTCAGGTGCGACTCCGCCTCGGCGAAGTGGCCGACCTTCATCAGGAGGACGGCGAGGTTGAGCGAGGCCAGCCCCACCATGTCGGGGGTGCGCGTGCGGCGGCCGAGGGCGAGCGCCGCCTCGTAGTGCAGGCGCGACGCGTCGACCTTGCCTAACTGCGAAAGGGCGATGCCGAGGTTGATGTGCGTGCGCGCCTGTGCCACGTGGTCGTTATGCTGCTCGAAGGTGTCGAGCGCGCGCCGGTAGGAGCGCACGGAGCCGTCGGGATCGCCCTCCAGTGAGGCGGTTCCCAGGTGGACGAGCGTGTCGGCCAGGAGCCGGTTGTCGCCGTCTTCCTCGGCCCCGTCCACCGCCTGGCGCGCGAAGGCGAGTCCGGCGGCGGGTTCGCCCATGCGCAGGTAGATGCGCGACAGCATGCCCTGCAGGAGGATGACCTCGGTGCGCTGGCCGCGGGCCTGTGCCTCCGCGAGCAGCGCCTCGACGGAGGCGCGGGCGTCGGTGAGCGACTGGCCCAGCAGGAGGCGCACGCGCTCGCGCTGGCGGCGTACGGCGATGAGCCGGTCGCCTGCGCCTGACGAGAGCTCCTCGGCCAGGATGAGGTCGCACAGGGTGACCCCTTCCTCGTAACGCCCGGCGAGTTCGAGCGCCGTGGCCTGGCGCAGCCGTGTCTCGAGGCGTTGCTCGACAGTGGGGGCGTGGCGCTGGGCGACGGCGAACGAGGCGGCGGCCTCGTTATGCGCATAGACGGCGGCGGCGCGGTCCGCGGCGAGGATGGCGAATTCGAACGCCTTCCCGCTCACGCCGGCGGCGTCGTAGTGGGCGGCGATGTCGGCGACGGCGTTGGGGCGCAGCTGCTCGAGCGCGACCGCCACGCGCTCGTGGGCGCGCCCCAGGCGCCGCTGGTTGAGCGAGGCGCGCATCGCCTGGGCGATGAGGCCGTGGGAGAACGAGTACTGGTCGCCCTGCCCGCCGGCGGCGTCGTCGACGACCTTGGCGGCGATCGCCTCGTCGACCGCGTCGAGGAAGTCGTCCTCGTCGATCTCGCCAGCCGCAAGGACGACGTCGACGTCGAAGGTGCGCCCCACCACGGCGGCGAGCGCCAGGTGCTTGCGCGCGTCCTCGGAGAGGCGCGCCACGCGCGCGGCGATGAGGTCCGCGACGGCGGTCGGCAGCCGCAATTCCGGCGTGTCGTTCCACTGCCAGCGGCGCCCGGCGTACCAGACGGCGCCGTCTTCCACCAGCGAGCGCAGGACGTGCACCACCAGGAGCGGGTTGCCTTCCGTGTACTGGTGCAGGAAGCGGGGAAAAGTGTCGCCCATGCTCCCCTGGTGGAACACCGTCTCGATCCAGAGGCGCAGCTCGGCGAGCGTGAGGCGTTGCAACTGCACTTCGCTCGTGCGCTCGTCGCGCGACAGCCGGCGCCGGCGCTCGGCCACGAGATGCGTGTCCTCGACGCGCGTCGTGAGGCAGATGAGGAGTCGCTCGTCCTCGAGCTTCTGGAGGATGAACTCCAGCGCGTCCCACGACGAGGCGTCGCCCCACTGCACGTCGTCGAGGACGGCGATGACCGGCGCGCGCCGTGTCGCCAGCCGCAAGTACTCCGCCATCTCGGCCAGGAGGGCGTACTTGCTCCCGACGGCGGGGTCGCCGCCCGGCTGGTCGAGGGCGGGGACGAGGCGCCCCAGCTCGGGCCACGGGCGCGGCGGGACGAGCCCCAGGCGATGGATGTTGTCGATGATCTCCGCCCACGGGCCGTACGGCGGCTTGACGTCCGCCTCGATGAAGCGCCCCGCCACCATCGCCGCGCCGCGCAGGCGCGCCTCGGGGCGCAGCTGCCTGACGAGTGTCGACTTGCCGACGCCGGCCTCGCCCACCACCTCGATCAGCCGCGGCTTGCCGCTCGTGGCCAGCTCCAACCCGCGGATCAGGAGGCGCAGCTCGCGGGTGCGCCCCACGAAGCGCTCGAAGTCGAGCGTGGGGACGGTGGTCTCGTTGACCTCGTCCAGGGCGCTCCCCACCGCGTTGCGCCCGCGCTTCTTGGCGGCGTAGAGTCCGCGGTCGGCGGCGGCAAAGAGGTCGTCCGCGCTGGCAATCGTTGGTCCCGACGTCGACACGCCGATGGAGAGCGTGACGCCGATCGTCTCTTCCACGCGGTTGCGCACCACGAGCCGGCTCGACTCGATGCTGCTGCGCAGCCGCTCGGCGATGGCGAGCGCGTCGTCGTGCGCCGTCCCCGGGAGGAGGACGACGAACTCGTCGCCGGCATAGCGCCCCACCAGGTCCCCCGGACGCACGCCGTGTTCGAGCCCGCTCGCCACCGCCCGCAGGACGTCGTCGCCCTGCAGGTGGCCGTAGGTGTCGTTGACCAGCTTGAAGTGGTCGACGTCGATGACGAGCAGCGACACTGCGTCGCCCGTGGTCGCCGCCGCCTCGAGCGCCTGTTGCGTCGTCACCAGGAACGACTTGCGGAGCGGGAGGCCGGTGAGGTCGTCCTTGGGCGTCGCGAGCGTGGCGCGCGTGCTCACGGGAGTCACGCGCCGGGAGCCCGGGGCCGGTGTGCTGCCGTTGCTGCTGGCGGCATGTCCCTGCACCGCATGGCTGTTGGCGGGCGTGCGCGCCCGGCCGGCCACCTCGATTCCCGGGCTGTCGCTCGGCGGGCGCTGCGCCGGCGGCGTCACGCGCGTCATCTCCTCGAAGAGATGGAAAACCGCGGGGTCGAACTGCCGCCCCACGTCGCGCCGCATCACGTCCATCGCCTCGGTGTGCGAGAGCGCGCGCTTGTACGAGCGCTCGGACGTCAGGGCGTCGTAGACGTCGGCCACGCAGACGATGCGCGCCCAGAGCGGGATGCGCTCCCCACGCAGCCCGTCGGGGTACCCGCTCCCGTCCCAGTTCTCGTGGTGCGACCGCACGATGTGCGTGACATCATCGGGGAGCCCGGCAGCCGCAAGCATCTCGACCCCCGTCACCGTGTGACGCTTGATGAGCACCCACTCGTCCGCGGTGAGGCGGTCGGCCTTGTTGAGCACCGACTGGTCGATGCTGACCTTCCCCACGTCGTGCAGGATGGCGCCGACGCGGAACCAGAACAGCGACGGTTCGTCCACGCCGCAGCGCTCGGCCAGTGCGCACGAGAGCTCGGCGACGCGCTCACAGTGACCCTGCGTGTAGCGGTCCTTCTCCTCGACCGACTCGCCCCACTGCTGCACCACCTGCATGAAGTCGAGCTCGATGCGGCGCGACAGCCGTTCGATGTCGGCCATCGATCGCTGCGCGCGCAACCGCCCGAAGAGCGCGCGGGCCCGCGTGAGGTGGAGGAGGACCTCCGACAGGCGTCCCTGCTGGCGCGCGAGTTCGGCGCGTTCGCGTGACACGTGCGCCTGCAGCAGCACGTCCTCGCGTCCCTGCGCGATGCGGTCGGCGAGGGCGAGGGCCGTTTCGGCGCTCTCGAAGTCGCGGCGCTCACGGGCGATGATCCCCAGCACGCGCTGCGCCTCGCCGTCGGCGTGCGAGTCGCCGGCGGTGCGGGCGCGGGCGATGGCGCGCGCGCACGAGGCCTCGGCCTTGTCGTACTCGCAACGCGAGACCCACATCTCGGCGATGTTGATCTCGATCATCGTCGCACGGCTCGTCTCGCCCAGCGCCGTGGCGATCGCCAGCGCCGACTCCAGCGCCGCCTCGGCCTCGTCCCACTGCCCCCGATCGCAGTACAGACGCCCGAGGTTGTTCTGCACCGCGTAGATCTCGCGGTCGGCCCCTAACGAGCGATAGCCTTGCAGCGACGCCTTGAAGTGGTGCAGCGCCTGGTCGTGATCGCCGCGCACGGTGGCCACGACGCCCAGGTTCTGCGCCGCCATGGCCGCCAGCAGCGTGTCCGACTCGCGCAGCGCGATGTCGAGGCACTGGCTGTAGAGGCGCTGCGCCTCGGAGAGGTCGCCGCGTTGCCAGTGGATGATGGCCCGCACGTTGACGGCGTGGCCGAAGGCGATCTGGTCGTCGTTGGCGAGCGCGATCGCCTCCGACGCCTCGACGCAGTCGAGCGCCTCGTCATGCCGGCCGTCCATCTGGAAGGAGCGCGCGATCCAACGCGTGAGAGCGGCGGCGCGGCGCCCCGGCTGGTCGCGCTCGGCCTCCTCGACTGGCGCCTCCGACACTCGCCACAGCGCCACCTCGTAGGCATCACGGGAGAGGGCCCGGCTGCCGACCTTCCCCTGCTCGTCGGCGAGCGCTACGAGCGAGCTCCAATCCAAGGCTGAGAGCGCTTGGAGTGCCCGCGGCACCGACGCACGTGCAGGCGCAACGGGTGTATACCCTTGCGCCCGGGCGTCGCGGTCGGTCGTGTTAGGCAAGTCGGGGAATTGGCGGGAGACGCAAGGAAGCGGATCGAGGTCCCCGGCATGCGTTCGCGACGTGGGACGGCCCTGCATGGGAAGGACGAATGTCGTCAGGTGCTGTCACGAGGTGACGACACGCGTCCGATGGCGGCAAGTCGATGTGCGGAAAGGCGTTGCCTGTCTCAGTATCGGCGCGTCCTTCGTTCGAGTTCATCCCCAGACCTCCTGAAATGCTGCCCTTCATTTCCCGCTACTCGCGCCGACTCGTCCCCGCGGTTGCTGCTCCCGTCGCGCTGCTCCTTTCCGCCTGTGATTCCAAGGGCGGGGCGATCAGCCAAGGCGCCTCCGGCGGCGGCACGATCATCATCTCGTCCGCCGCCGATGCCGACTTCCTCATGCCGGCGCTGGCGCAGCAGCTGGTGAGCAAGGGGATCATCGACCAGATGTTCGAGCCGCTCGCGCTGCCCCCGGCGTCGCTGCAGACCGTCGGCGACCAGGGATACGAGCCGCGTCTGGCCAAGAGCTGGAGCTGGTCGCCCGACTCGCTGCAGATCGCCTTCTCGCTCGATCCGCGCGCCCGCTGGCACGACGGCAAGCCGGTCACGGCGGAGGACGTCCGCTACTCGGTGGAGGTGAACCAGGACCCCGTCGTGCTGTCGCGGCAACTGGCTGGGTTGTCGATGATCGACTCGGTGACGGTGCGCGACTCGCTCACCCCGGTCCTCTGGTTCAAGGCGCGCTCGCCCGAGCAGTTCTTCTCCGTGATCAACAACCTCACGGTGATGCCGTCGCACCTGCTCAAGGACATCCCGCACGACAAGCTGCGCGAATCGGAATACGCGCAGAACCCGGTGGGGAACGGGCGCTATCGCCTGCGTCGCTGGGTGAAGGGGTCGCTGATCGAGCTCGTGGCCGATTCGACCAACTTCCGCGGGCGTCCAGCCGTGGATCGCCAGATCTGGAAGGTCTCCCCCGACCCCACCACGCTGTGGGCAGGGCTCGTGGCCGAGGAGTCCGACGTGGTGGAAATCCTCCGGGGCGAGGCGGTGCAGAAGGTCGCGGAGTCGAAGACCGCGCGTCTCGTGCCGTACCAGGGATTCGACATCGGCTTCGCGATGTTCAACATGATGGATCCCGCCAATCGCAAGAAGCCGCATCCGATCCTCTCCGACCGCGGTGTGCGCCGGGCGCTGGCGATGGCAGTGAACCGCCCGACGCTCGTGAAGAACGTCTTCGACACGCTGGCGTACGTCGGGATTGGCCCGGTGGTGCGCGCGCAGTGGACGGCGGACACGACGATCGGCGGCCTCCCCTACGACACCACCGCGGCCAAGCAGCTGCTCGACTCGTTAGGGTGGCGCGACACCGACGGCAACGGCGTGCGCGAGAAGGGGGGGCGCCCGCTGGCCTTCGGGATCATCGTCCCGTCGTCGAGCGCGTCACGTCGCCAGTCGGCAATTCTGCTGCAGGCGGCGTGGAAGGGGATCGGTGCCGACGTCGCCATCGAGGACATGGAGTTCAACACGTACGTGACGCGCATGGAGGCGGGGAAGTTCGACGTCACCATGCACGCGCTGCACCCCGACCCGTCGCCGACCGATGCCGCGGCGACCTTCTCCACCCCGAAGCCGGCCACCTCGTGGGGGTCGAACTACGCGGCGTACTCGAACAAGGTCGTCGACGCCGCGTTCGACTCGGCGCGCGTCGAGTTCGACGCCGCCAGGGGCAAGGCGCTCTACCGTCGCGCCTACACCACGATCATCGACGACGCCGTGGCGATCTTCCTCTACGAGCCGAAGATGGTCGCCGGCATCCACAAGCGGATCGACCCCGGCGTCATTCCCAAAGCCGGCTGGTGGCTCAACCTGGGGGACTGGAAGATCGCGCCGGACCAGCGCCTCGCGCGCGACCGCATTCCGCTCAGCGCCAGCGCCGAAGCCGGGACTTATGGAGGCGACACCGCCAAGTCGAAGTAGCGCGTAGCGGTCGCGGCGCTCGGCATTCGAGCGCCCGATGCAGACGCCGTAGCCGCGCGCCGGGACTCGCTCCCGGCGCGCGTTGTCGTAATTTCCCGGTCGCTCTCGCACGCTGAGGCGCGCAACGCGCCCCCTCTCCCAGCCTTCGAGGACCCCCCGATCGGTACGTCGCCGCTGCCGCACCTGTCGCATCTGCCGCATCCCTCGCCGGCGCGGGCCCGCATGGCGGTGGCGGCGATCTTCTTCCTGAATGGCGTCTCGGTCGCCAGCTGGGTGGTGCGCATCCCCGACGCGCAGCGCGCGCTCTCGCTCACGTCGGGGACGCTCGGCCTCGCGCTCCTCGGAGCGGCGGCGGGGGCGCTCGTGGCGATGCCGGTCGCCGGACGCATGGTGACGCGCTACGGGAGCCGCGTCGTCACCTGCGCGGCGGCGATCCTCTACGGCGGGACGCTCGCCCTCCCCGCCGTGGCGCCGTCGCTCCTCCTCCTGCTGGTGGCGCTGATCGTCAACGGGGCGGCCAACGGATCGCTCAACGTCTCCATGAACGCGCAAGCGTCGACGATCGAGCGGGCGCACGGCCAGCCGATCATGGCCTCGTTCCACGCCCTCTTCAGTGGCGGGGGGCTCGCGGGGGCGGCCGGGGGCGGGGTGATTGCAGCTGCCGGGGTCCGGCCCGGATTGCATCTGGCGGGCGTCGGCGTCGTGACCATCGTCGTCACGCTCCTCGCCTGGCAGTTCCTCTTCCCAGCCCGCTTCGAGGAGCACCCGCACGAGGAGACGGTGGGGGAGGCGGCGCCGCAGGGGCGTCGGCTCGCCATCCTCGGCGTCCTCGCCTTCAGCGTCCTCTTCGCCGAGGGGGCGATGGGCGACTGGAGTGCCGTCTACCTGCGCGACGTCGCTGGGGCCGGCCCCGGGCTCGCGGCCACCGGCTACGCGGCCTTCTCCATCGCGATGGCGCTGGGGCGCGTCGTGGGGGATCGGCTCACTGCCCGGCTCGGCGCGACGCGCACCGTCGGGGTCGGGGCGCTGGTGGCGACAGCGGGGATCGCGCTGGCCCTCGTCGACACGCGAACGCGCGCCATCGCGATCGGCTTTGGAGCGGTAGGGGGTGGACTCGCCACCGCCTTCCCCTCCGTCCTCACCGCGGCGAGCCGCGTCCCCGGGATGAAGGCAGGGTCGGGGATCGCCGCGGTTGCGACGTTAGGGTACTTCGGGCTCCTCGCCGGTCCCCCGCTCATCGGCTTCGTGGCGCAGCTGACCAACCTGCGCGGGGGAATCGCGGTGGTGGGGCTCGCCTGCTTCGTGACCGCCTTGCTTGCCCGTTCCCTCGCCGAGCGGAGTGCCGCCCCCGTTCCCGTCCGGCGCGCGAGCGCGGCGTGACACGCGCCAACTGAGGAGCGCTAGGACACCCTCCCTCGCGACTACCCCACAGCTCCGAAGAGTCGACCGGCGAGCGCGGTGACGACCATGGCCAGTGCCCCCCAGAACGTGACCCGCGCGATCCCCTTGAGCACCGGAGCGCCCCCCGCCTGCGCGGAGATACCGCCCAGCACCATCAACCCGATCAACGCCCCGCCGCCGACCCAGTACTGCACCATCGCGCCAGGGGAGACGGCCGCGATGAGGAGCGGGATGACGGCACCCACGGCGAACGTCCCCGCCGACGCGAGCGCCGCCTGAAGCGGCTTGGCCGCCGAGGTCTCGGTGAAGCCAAGCTCTTCGCGCGCGTGCGCACCGAGCGCGTCCCTCGCGGTGAGTTCGATGGCGACCTGACGCGCAGTGGCGGGAGAGACGCCTCGCTTCTCGTAGATGGTGGCGAGTTCCTGCAGCTCCTTGTCGGGTTCCGTGGCCAGCTCGCGCCGTTCGCGCGCGAGGTCGGCGGCTTCAGTGTCCGCCTGCGAGGAGACCGACACATACTCGCCGGCGGCCATCGACATCGCACCGGCGACAAGGCCCGCGACGCCCGCGACGATGGTGGCCTGTCCAGACGCCTCGGCGGAGGCAACGCCCACAATGAGCGATGCGGTGGAGACAAGTCCGTCGTTGGCGCCGAGGACGGCGGCGCGCAGCCAACCGATGCGGTCGGCGCGGTGCGTCTCGTCGTGGCGCGTGGGGAGCGTGTCCATGGTCTCGGGCGCCGGATGCGGCGCAGCGGGTGGCTCGGCCGGGAGACGCGAGATGCCTAACGTCTCCCAGTCAAGCTGGACCACCGGCGCCACCGTCGCAAGGACGCCGTCCCCGACACTGGGGTGCCGTTACCCGGAGACGGGGATCTCGATGGCGTTCTCGCGTGCCGGCGGCATGGTCGCGGCGGCCGGCTTCGGCTTCGCCGTGGCGAGCGGTTGCTCGGCGGCGACCGGCGCCTCTGTCGCGAGCGAGGGTTCCACCGTCACCTCCAGCTTCGGCGCGCGGACCTTCAGGATCCCATGCTCGAGCGTTGCCGTGATCTTGTCGGCGTCGACGGTGCGCGGGAAGGCGAACCTGCGATAGACGTCGTTGGAGCCGAATTCGCTCCACAGGATCGCCTGGTCCTCGCCATGCTCCTCCTTCACGGAGGCGGCGTGCACGATCAGCTCCGACGGCGTCGCGGTGACCTCGACCTCCTTGGCGTTGAAGCCGGGGAGGGTGATGTCGACCTGGAACGCGCCGTTGGCCTCCTTGAGCTCGGCGGCCGGCCAGCCGAGCACCTCATGCTCGGCCGAAATCCAATCGTCGAGGTCGTGCCCTTCCTCTCCCCCGCGCTGGGCGAACAGCTCGAACGCGCGTTGTCGCACGGACTCCATGCGGCGTGCCAGTTCGGTGAAGATGGGGAGGTCGTGCTCGCCGTCGGTGGCGCGTTGGATGCGAATGCTTGGCATGGTCGCACTCCTTCGTCTCGCCCTAACGTGGAACTGCTAGCAACACCGCCAGGGCGTCAGCGTGAATGGCGGCACTGCCAAAGGGGCCCCACAATGCGTTGCGATGCGCGGCTTCGCAATCCGGAATTCCCCGTCAGCCGCGCAAGAATCCCAAAACGTCGGCGGAGGTGACGACTCGAATGCTCGAGGCGGTCTGCAGTTGGTGATTAGGAGATGCCGATTGCAGGTGCGCCACGCCTCAATGCGCTCACGGCACGTCCCTCGCGCCAGCCCAACGCGTCATCACGTCACCGTTGGCGCGGGTGGGTGCTCGGCGAGCGCAACGAGTACCTCTTCGTCACTCACGTCATGAAAGTCATCGTACCAGGCACCGACGCCGTAGAAGGGGCGAGGCGTCTCGAGGCAGGCGCACTCATCGGCGAGCGCGCGAAGTGACGTGCACGCGGCGTCCGCGGCGACGGGGACGGCGCTGACGATGCGCTCGGCGCCGAGCTTGCGCAGCGCCTCGACCGCCGCGGTCATGGTCGCGCCCGTTGCGAGGCCGTCGTCGACGACGATGGCCGTCTTCCCGCGCACGGCGAGCGCGCCGCGTCCGGCGCGAAAGACCGCATCGCGGCGGGACAGTTCGCGCTCCTCCTTCTCGATGACGGGAGCGAGGTCGTGCATGGTGAGCCCGACGGTGCGCATGCACTCGTGATCGAAGACGACGACGTCGCCCGTGGCGATCGCGCCGACGGCGAGTTCGGGGTTCCACGGCACGCCGAGCTTGCGCACGGTGAACGAGTCGAGCGGGAGGCGCAGCGCCTCCGCCACTTCGGCGGCGACGATGACGCCACCGCGCGGAAGGCCAAGAACGATGACGTCGGGCTGTCCGGCGTACTGGCCCAGGGCTCGAGCGAGTCGGCGCCCGGCGGACTCGCGATCGGAATAGCGCAGCATGCGTCCTCCTTGCCTGGCCTGCGTCTGATCTACGCCTGACCCATAGTGTGTGCATCGGACGCACTGGTCCAGCGGGAAAATGCAGGAGCATCGTCGGGAAGGTGTGCGCGCGAACTGCCGACACGACGTGGTGTGCTGTCAGAACATTGCGCGCCCCGATGCGGGGATTCTCGGATGGCGTCTCGCGTCGACCTTGCAGCATGTTCGAGTCAACAGTTGGTGTGCGATGCGCGTCTTCCTCTACCGCTCGCGCGCCTTGGGCGGCCCCGATGCTCCGGTGCGTCCGACTCCACCGGGCGGGATCCGTGGTCGCGCGTGCGCGCACCGCTGCCCGGGCCACGCCGCACGCCATGCGGCGGCGATCGCCGCGCCGTGCGGGAGTGTTCCTCCGTGCGGCAGTGCTCCTCCGTGCGTGGGCCGGAGTCACCCGACCTTCACCGTGGTGCCGTATGCTCAACCATCGAGACCTGTTGCAACTGGCGGCAACCTTCCAGGATCGCCAGGTCCTCACCGTCTACCTGCACGCGTCCGTCGAGAATCCCGCAGACCGGCACCGCTGGGAGGCCGAGCTGGCGCACGCGCTTCGTTCACTGCGCGACCGCACCGTGACCGCTCCCCACGCTGACCGCATGGCCCTCGACGCGGCCATCACCAACCTGCGGCGGTGGATGGTGGAACGGCGCGCGTCGCTGCGGGCACCGGGTGTCCTCCTCGTGGTCGATGAGCGCGAGGTCGTCTTCTCCACGCCGATCGACACCGCGGTCCCCAACCTTGCCATGTGGCAGCACGGCGTGCTGCTCTCGCCGCTCCTGCGCGAGATCTCGTTAGGGGCACCCGCGGCGGTGCTGCTGGTGGACGCCCGGCACGTGCACCTGTATCGCTTTGCCCCGCCGCGCCACCTCGAGCGCCTGGAGACGCTGGAAACGCATCCTGACCTCGACGTGGAGCGGCACCTGGGAGGCGCCCACGCCGCCTTTCATGCCGGGACGCGCGGCGGTACAGTCGCCGACGAGATGGATCGCCAGCACCTCGCGATGCGCGACCGTCTCTTCTCCGAGGCGCTGGTGCGCGGACTCGAGATCGCGGGGAAGGACGGGTGGCTCGTGCTCGCCGGCAACGTGCGCGCGGTGACCGCGGCGCGCGCGATGGTTCCCAATTCCCTCGCTCGGCGGACGCTCGTCGTCGACGGGATCGACCTGCACGCCACACCGTTCGAGATCGCGCAGGCGGTGGCGACGGCGACGATGGCGCGGACCGAGCAGCTCGACACGGAGTTGGTGCGCGGGATCATCGACGAGCATGGGGCGCGCGGGCGCGGCGTCGCCGGCCTGCGCGCCACGCGCGCGATGCTCGATCGCGAGGGCGTGGCAGATCTGATCCTCAGCGAACGTTTCGTCGAACTCTTCCCCACCGATACCGATGACCTGATGCGGCACGCCTTCAGCCAAGGGGCGCTGGTGCGAGAAGTGCACGGTGCCGCGGCCGAGGAGATCGACGAGCGCGCCGAAGGGGTCGTGGCTCGGCTGCGCTTTGCGATGCCGTGGATGAACAACTAGGGGCACGACCCTTCGTTCATCGAAGGGCAAGCTGGTGCAGGAGATCTTTGGTGGGGGGCGCGCGTGGCGTGCCCCCCACCTCTCATCCGAACCCGCATGCGCCTTCGTCGACGCGCCACCACGTTCTCGCTCGCCGTCGCCACGCTCCCGTTCGCACCGTCGGCGTCTCACGCATCGCCTGTCGCAGACGCCCCCGCCTGCCTGACGGGAGAGGGCACCGTCCTCCCGCTCATCGAGCGTCCCGCCGCGCAGGGGGCGGGGCCGCTCGTCGTGCTCCTCACCGGTGATGGCGGTTGGGCCAACGCGGACCAACAGGTGGCCGTTGCGCTCGCGGCGCGCGGTACCTCGGTCGTGGGGCTCAACATGCGCGCGTACTTGGCGACGCGGCGCACCCCCGCTGAAACCGCGAGGGACGTGGCGTGCGTCGCCGAGCACTACCTGGCCGCGTGGAACCGGACGCGCCTCGTGCTGCTCGGCTACTCACGCGGCGCCGACATCGCTCCCTTTGTCGTGGCGCGGTGGCCCGCCACGTTGCGCGAACGACTCGACATGATCGCACTCGTCTCGCTCTCGCCGAGTGCCAACTTCCAGTTCCACCTCATCGACATCATCCGGGATGTCAAGCGCGCCGACGACGTTCCCGTGGCCCCCGAAGTCGCGCAGTTGCGCGGCCTGCCGGTCATCTGCGTGTACGGTGCGGACGACAAGGACACGGGATGCACGCAGGTCGACACGACGATCGCGAAGCCCTTCGTGCGGCGCGGCGGCCACCGCCTCACCGACGGCTTCGACGCCATCGCCGCGCTGCTGGCGCCCGCGCTCGCCCCGGCTCCCGCGGCAGAGGTGAAGCGTTAGGCGTCCCGAACGGTTGCGAGCGCGCGAGAGGGCGGCGCGCTCGCGGTGTCACCCCTTGGTGACCAGGCCGCGCACGCCGCCGGAGATCAGCGTCATCACGTCGAGCAGGACGCGGGGGAGGGCGAGGCGGCTCGTCGT
This sequence comes from Gemmatimonadaceae bacterium, assembly GCA_046327755.1. Classification (GTDB taxonomy): domain Bacteria; phylum Gemmatimonadota; class Gemmatimonadetes; order Gemmatimonadales; family Gemmatimonadaceae; genus SCN-70-22. The sequence goes on along the minus strand of JAXLXW010000011.1, from coordinate 111,976 downwards.
CGCCAGATAGCGCGGCTCCCACGCGGGATCGAACTTCTCCTTGTAGCGACGCAGCCCCTGGAAGTTGTAGACCGGTTCGCCATGGCGGTACATCAGCGCCGCCAGGCGTGTCCAGCGCGTGGCGAAGGCGTGCGGCTCGAGTCCGGAGAGCGGCGCCATCCCCAGGCTCATGCGACGGAAGCCGTTCGCCTTGGCCCACAGCATGACCTCGGCGAAGAGGAAGTCCATGAGCCCGTCGGGGCCTGCGTCGTCGTAGCGCATCAGGTCGACCGAGAAGTCACCATTGCCCGCAGTGAGGATGTTGGCGAAGGCGACGATGCGTCCGTCGACGCGCACGACGGCGATGTCGAAGTTGCGCAGGTAGTCGCGGTCGAAGACGCCGAGCGAGAATCCCTTTTCGTGCGTGGCTTTCTGCTCGAGCCATGCGTCGGAGACGCGCTCGAGGTCGGGGACGATCGCCTCGACGTCGTCGCGCGGGACGATCTCGAAGGTCGCGCCCCCCTTCTGCGCCTCGCGATGACTGCGGCGCAGGTTCTTGCGGCGCCCGCCCTCGAGCCCGAAGTCGTCCAGCGGGACGAATGCCTCCTCGCCCAGCTTCACGACCGAGAAGCCTAACTCGATGCAGAGGGGGAGATGATCCGGACCGATCTGGTATAGCACCGGCCACCCGCCGGCGCGGTCGGCGAGCGCCATGAAGCGCAGGATCAGTTCGCGCGCCGAACGCGGGTTGCCGATCGGCTCGTGCAGGGCGACGAACGACCGCCCGCGCACCGCATACATGAGGAAGGCGTCGCCGCGCTCGCTGACGAGGAACTCCTTGTCTCCCAGGAGGGCGAGGTTCGCCTCGACGTTGGCCGACTGGGGGAGGATGGTGCGGACGGTCGTCAGCGACTGCGCGTCCGGCGTCCCGCCTGCCGGGAGTTGGTGGCGCAGGAGTCGCAGCAGCCCCATCACGCCGAGGGCGACCGACACGCCGACCGAGGCGCGCAGGAAGCGCGGGGCATCGCCGCGCACCGCGAAGCGCCACCACTGCTCCTGCGTGAACTCGACGTGGCGGAAGGAGATGATGCCGACGACGATGCTGGCGGCGACGATGCCGGCGATGGACAGGATCCAGCCAGGCGTCAGCGGTTCCTGCGTGAAGCTCGAGCGGCGATGGAAGAGGGCGTGGTTGGGGAGGAGGATCGCGAGGATCACGGCGAGTGCGATCGCTTCCTCGTAATCGAACCCCTTGAGGAGCGAGGCGGCGATGCCGGCACCGAGGAGGGCGCAGGCCATGGACCAGGCGGCGTCGAGCTTGCGCGTGAGCCCCCACCCGATGACGAGGAGCGAGGCCCCCACCACGCTCCCCGCGAAGTGCGACAGCTCGACGATGCCTAACGGCATGACGTCGATGAGCATGCGCAGGCGCCCGTGCGCGGCCGGCGTGGCGCCGGAGACGAGGAGCATCGCCCCGCCCGACAGTGTCATGACGCCCAGCGCCGACGGCAGGAGCGGGCGCGCCCACCGATCGAGCCCCGCGCGCACGGCGCCAGCGGCGCGCCGCAGGTGGTGGCGCCGCCGCCAGCCCTCGAAGGCGGACAAGGCGATGACGGCCAGCGCAAACGGGGCGAAGTAGAAGATGGCCCGATACGCCACAAGGGCGCCGAGCAGCGGCCCCGTGGCGACGAGGTCGTGCAACTGCCAGATCATCAACGTCTCGAAGACGCCGAGCCCCCCGGGGACGTGGCTCACCAGCCCCACCAACTGCGCGAGGACGAAGGCGGAGGTGAAGGCCCAGGGGGAGAGATGGCTCCCTGCCGGGAGGAGGGCATAGAGGACGCCGGCCGCGGCGGCCCAGTCGGCGAAGCCTAACGCCACTTGTCCGAGCGCCATCCACGGCGACGGCATGCGGACCGTACGGCCCGGCCACGCCAGCGGTCCGATGCGCCGCGCCCCGAGCGTGACCTCGCGTCCCGCGAAGCGCCATGCTGTCGCGAGGTAGAGGGCGACCGCGACGAGGGCGATGACGCCCACCGTGCGCGCCGCGCCGGCGGCGAACGGAAGGTGCGCCAGCATCGTCGGCGGCTCGCCCACCAGCGCCACGCCGGCTACCGCCGTGATGGCGAGGAGGAAGGTGAAGCCGGCGAAGCCAGCCGCGACGGCGATGTCGCCCGCCTCCAGCCCCCACGAGGACCAGAAGCGCGCCCGCACCACGTTGCCCGTGACAGCGGCGAAGCCTAACGTGTGGCTGATCCCATAGGCGACGGTCGACGCGAGGATCGCCCGTCCCGTCCCGATGCGCTGCCGCACGTAGCGCAGCGCGAGGAGGTCATACGCCGGGAGGAGCAGGTACGTGGCGATCGTGAGCGCGCCGGCGCCCAGCAGCTGCGACCAGGCGAGCTGCGACAGCGCGTGGGCAATCGCACCGCTGCGCAGTGTCGTGAGCTCGCGCTGCCACACGTCCACCACGAGGGCTGCCCCCGCGAGGGCGACGATACCCACGCCCGCGTGGCGTGCGGCGCGCTTCCATGTTGCGTGTCCCGGCTGCGTCTCGCGCATGGCTCGAAGGATCCGAGGCTCGCCGCCTGACCACATCGAGCGGGGGCGGCTCGCCTGTCTCCAGGCAAGCTCGGGGGGCGGAGCTTACGTCCCGATGAACGCGCACGTGGCCGGCGTGCGGGATCAGCCGTGCGGAGCAGTGGGCGTCGAGGCGGGATGACCCGTGGCGACGTGCGATCCCTTGGGAAGGAGGAGGCGGAAGGTGCTCCCGCCCGGTGACGTCGAAACAAGCGTCGCGTCGCCCGCGTGCGCGCGCGCGATCCACCGCGTGATGGCGAGTCCCAAGCCGGCGCCATCGACGGAACTGGTGGCGCGCGCCTCCTCGGCGCGGAAGAAGCGCTCGAACAGGCGCCCCTGCGCCTCGGCGGCGATCCCGGGGCCACTGTCCCCGACCTCGACGTGCCACTGCGCGCCGGCATCGGCGAGGGAGATCGTGACGTCGCCGCCGTGGCGCGAGTACTTGATCGCGTTGACGAGCAGGTTGTCGATGGCGCGCCGCAGCAGCGCCTCGTCCCCGACGATCGGCGCCTCGGCATCTCCCGTCAGCTGCACCGTCACTTCCCGCGCCGCGGCGAGTGAGCGCACGGCGCGCACCGCATCCTCCAGGAGGTCGTGCAGGTACAGCGGCGTGGGGCGCACCATGGAGTCCCCGCTATCGGCGCGCGCCAGGAAGAAGAGGTTGTCGACGATGTGGCGCAACCGTCCGCTCTGGTCGCCAACGATGCGCAGCGCGTCCTGCAGCTCCTCGCGCGACCGGTCGCCGCGCGAGAGCGCGAACTCCGCCTCCCCGCTGATCACGGCAACCGGCGTTCGCAGCTCGTGCGAGGCATCGGCGGCGAAGCGCGCCTGCGCCTCGAACGCCGACTCCAGGCGCGCCAGCAACCCGTTGAAGACGGTGGCCAACCGCCCCAGCTCGTCCGCCGGGTTGGCGACCGGGAGGCGCTGGTGCAGGTTGCTCGCGCCGATGCGCTGGGCCTGCTGCGACATGTCGTCCACCGGGGCCAGCGACTTGCCGGCCAACCACCATCCCCCGAGCGACGCGATCAGGATCACCAGCGGAAGGCCCGCGCCTAACGCCCAGCGCGCGTCGCGCAGCATGAGCGAACGTGCGCTCATCACCTGGGCCACGCCGATCACGAGTGCGCGGTCGGCGATGGTGTAGGGGAGCGTGAGGACGCGCACGTCCTGGCGTTCGGCCCGAAGGGTGACGAGCGTCGGGTCGCGCGGCGCCGAGCGCGCCACACGCCCCAGGAGCGAATCGAGCGTCACCTCCAGCGTGCGCATCCCGGTGCGACGGAAGCGCAGCCCTTCGTAGCTGGTGAGGGAGCGCCCGCTCGATTCGTCCACGAGGTACACCGCGACATCCGGCAGTCGCATCGACGCGACCACGGTGCGCACCGCCACCGTATCCGCGGCTCCCTGCTTGCGCTCGAACTCGATGGCCGACGCGATGGTGGCGGCCGACTCGGCGAGGAATTCGTCGACGCGCTCCTGCGAGGTGTAGGCGAGGAACCAGTACGACGCCATTGCGAGCACGGCCAGGAATGGCGCGAAGACCGCCGTGTACCACTGCGCGATGCGAACGCGGATCGAGCGCCCTGACATCACGGAGGCGTCACCGATTCGTCAGGGTCACGACGTTGCGGCAGCGTCGTCGCCCGCCAGCGCGGCGAGGACGTAGCCAGCGCCGCGTCGCGTATGAATCAACGGGGTCGCGCCGTCGTCGAGCTTCTTGCGCAGGCGATTGATGTACACCTCGAGCGCGTTGGTGAAGGGATCGTGGTTCTCGTCCCAGACGTGTTCCACCAACTCGGCACGGCCAATGACGCGCCCCGCATGGCGCGCGAGGTATTCCAGCAGCACGTACTCCTTCGTGGTGAGTGGGAGGACGCGTCCGCCGCGCTCGGCGCGCTGCGCAGCCAGGTCGACCACGAGGTCGCCGACGGTGATGACCTGGGGCGCGAGCTCGGGCATGCGGCGCAGCAGCGCGCGGATGCGCGCATGCAGCTCCGAGAGGTCGAACGGCTTGGTGAGATAGTCATCGGCGCCGGCGTCGAGACCGGCGACACGATCGGTCACGGCGTCACGCGCGGTGAGCATGAGGATCGGGACGCGCATGCTGCGACGACGCAGCTCGGCGCACACCTCGAAGCCGTTGCGCCGCGGCAGCTGGACATCGAGCACGATGACATCGTACGGATTCACGGCGGCCTGCACGATGCCACTCTCGCCATCGGTGGCATGATCAACGGCGTAGCCCTGCTCGCGCAAAGAACGCACAAGCAGGTCGGCGAGGCGTGCGTCGTCTTCTACCAGGAGGAGTCGCATGGGACGGTTGGAATCTGTAACGCTCCGTTAAGCCCACCCTTCCTAGCCTACACGCGGCACGACGAAGCGATCCTCGTCGTCCGCGGCGCCAAACAGGCGTCGCCACCGACAACATAGCGGGAGACTCCCATGCAAGCACGCAACATTCTCGGACCGGTGGCTGCCATCCTTCTCTCGGCCACCGCCCTCGCGGCCCAGGGGACGCAGAAGCCTGTGGCGAAGCCCGCCGCGAAGCCGGCGGCCACGATGGCGAAGGCCACCGACACGACCAAGAAGGCCGCCGCTGCCGTTGCCGACACCGGCCACAAGATGGCGAAGAAGCACGCCCCGGCCGCGAAGAAGCCGTAAGCGGAACCGCCGACCCATTCCCCGTATCGCGAGTGCACCGGCCTGCACGGCGGTGCCACTCGCGAGCGGTGGGGCGCATCCATGACGCCGCGCCACGTCGTCGCGCGCATCGCCATGTCGTTGCTCCTGGCGGGGAGCGCCTGGTTCGCGTCATGTCGACACGGTGACGCCGAGCCGGTCGCCGAGTTTCCCTCGACCCTGCAGGGCGCGCGCCTGGCGTTCGTCTTCACCGGAGACGACGGTGCCACGGCCGCCATTCGCGAGTTGGCGCGTCGGCTCGCGCGCGCGGGCGTGCCGAGCGTCGTGGTCGCCAGTGGCGAGACGCCCGACTCTCCCCGGGAAACCGGCGACGAGATCGACCGACTCGTCAGGCAGCACCTGTCCGGCTGGGACCGCGACCGGCTGCTCCTCATCGGGGCGGCACGCGGCGCGGGGATGCTGCCGTTCGTGGCCAACCGCATGGGGCGCGACCTGCGCGACCGCGTCGACGCGATCGTCCTCGTCGACGTGCCCGAACGTGTCTCGTTCCGGCGCGAGTGGAAGCTCCCGTGGCGCGCCGTCCCGCGACCCACCGACCTTCCCATCCTCCCCGAGCTCGAGCGCATGCGGGGGATCCCGCTCCTGTGCCTCTACGAGCGCGGCGACCGCGAAGCGTTCTGCCCGTCGCTGGACCCGGCGCTCGTCAAGCGTGAAGTCGCGCCGCGGAGCATCTCGTGGGGAAGCGATGGCGATGCGCTCGCGCGGCGCGTGCTGGCGTTCGTGCGCTGAGCTGCCTCACCGGTGAGCGCCAGCATGAACTCCTGTCGGTCGATGACCTCGCGTTCCATCAGGAGTCGCGCCACGCGCTCCAGGGCGTCGCGTTCTGCGTCGAGCGTCACGCGCACCCGCATGTGTGCCTCGTCCAACAGGCGCCGGATCTCGAGGTCGATCGCGCGCGCCGTCTCCTCTGAATACTCCACGGCGCCCGTCGCCGGCACGTCGAGGAAGAGTGCGTGCGTGGGGCGTTCGAAGGCGGCGAGCCCCAGCGCATCACTCATCCCGTAGCGCGTCACCATCTCGCGCGCGAGGTCGGTCGCACGCTGCAGGTCGTCATGTGCGCCGGTGGAGACATCGCTGAAGATTACTTCCTCGGCGACGCGGCCGCCTAACAAGACGTCGAGGCGCTCGAGCAGTTCGGTGTGCGTGAGGAGGTAGCGATCCTCGGTTGGCTGCTGGCGCGTGTACCCCAACGCCCCGATCCCGCGCGGGATCACCGAGATGCGCGAGACGCGATCGGCCGTCGGGCGTCGCTCGGCGACGATCGCATGGCCGGCCTCGTGATAGGCGACGATCGTCTTCTCCTTCTGCGAGATCACGCGCGACTTGCGCTCGAGTCCCGCGATGACGCGATCGATCGCGTTCTCGAAGTCGACCGCTTCCACCGACTGCTTGTCGGCGCGCGCGGCGGCGAGCGCCGCCTCGTTCACCAGGTTGGACAGGTCGGCGCCCACAAAGCCCGGCGTCTTGCCGGCAATGGCAGCGAGGTCGACGTCCTGGGCGAGCGTGACCTTGCGCGTGTGCACCCGCAGGATCTGTTCGCGACCGCGCACGTCTGGGCGATCGAGCACGACCTTTCGGTCGAAGCGTCCGGGACGCAGCAACGCCGGGTCGAGGATCTCCGGCCGATTGGTCGCGGCGAGGATGATCACCCCGCTCCGTGAGTCGAAGCCGTCCATCTCGGCGAGGAGCTGGTTCAACGTCTGCTCGCGCTCCTCGTGCCCGCCGATGGTCGCGGCGGCCGAGCGGGCACGCCCCAGCGCATCGAGTTCATCGATGAAGATGATGCTCGGCGCGTGGGCCTGCGCCTGCACGAAGAGGTCGCGCACGCGCGCCGCGCCAACGCCGACGAACATCTCGACGAAATCCGAGCCGCTGAGCGAGAGGAAGGGGACCTGCGCCTCACCGGCGAGTGCCTTGGCGAGGAGTGTCTTCCCAGTCCCCGGGGCGCCGACCAGCAGCACTCCTTTGGGGATCCGTCCGCCGAGTCGCGAGTAGCGCTGCGGGTTCTTGAGGAAGTCGACGATCTCGATGAGGTCCGCGCGCGCCTCGTCGATGCCGGCCACGTCGTCGAAGGTGACGTCCGTCGACTTCTCGATGAAGAGCTTCGCCTGGCTCTTGCCGATCGCCATCATCCCACCGGGAGAGCCGCCTCGCAGGACGCCACGCCAGAGGAAGAGGAGGAAGGCGATGGGGAGGAGCCAGCCGAGGACGGAGGGGAGGAAGTTGGTGTCGCTTCCGCCGGTGTAGCTCACGCCGGCAGCCTGCAGTTGGGCGACGAGCGACGCGTCATCGACACGCGTGCTGCTGAAGCCGACGGTGCGCGCGCCGCGCGCGGCGTCGGAGAGCACCTTGGCGCGGCGCGCGCCGAGCACCGAGTCGAGTCCCGCGAGGGCGAGCCGTCCGCTCACCTGGCTCGGGCTGACGACGAGGCTGTCGACCTTGCGCGCGGCGAGGAGCGTCTTGAACTCGCTGTAGGTCACGGCTTCGCCCTGCCGAACCCCCCACAGCGGGATGAGGAGGAGCGGGAAGAGCACGAGCAGGAGCAGCAGCCAGGACGGGAAGCCGGCGGACGTCGGCTTGTTCCCCGGATCCTCAGGGGAACGGCGGCGTTCATTGGCCACGGGTCGCCTCCGGTTGGGGCCGGGATCAGGCGTCGCCACACGCGGCGTCTTGTCCCAAGCTGCGGCGTAAAAGTGGTGTCGTCTGTCGGGGAATGTCGGGCTGCAGACGCTTCCGAGGGGATGCTGTGGCACGATAGGTTTGCGGCGCCTTTCACCCCCCTCGTCTCGTACATGCTCACCCTGCTCGCCTACGGCATGGTCCTGGTCTTCATGACCCTGATCATGACCAAGCGCATGGCCCCCCTCACGGCGCTGATCCTGGTCCCCATCGCCTTCGGCGTGTTGGCGGGACACGGGACCGACCTGGGGAAGATGATGCTCGACGGCGTGAGCAAGCTGGCCCCCACCGGGATCATGCTCACCTTCGCGATCCTCTTCTTCGCGATCATGATCGATGCGGGGCTCTTCCAGCCGTTCGTGGACTTCATCGTGGCGCGCGTGCACGGCGACCCGATGAAGGTGGTGGTGGGGACAGCGCTCCTCGCCCTCGTCGTCTCGCTCGATGGTGACGGGTCGACGACGTACATGATCGTGACGGCGGCGATGCTCCCGTTGTACCGCCAGCTTGGCATTCGCCCGATCATCCTCTGCTGCGTGACGATGACGGCGAGCGGCGTGATGAACATCATCCCGTGGGGGGGGCCCACTGCGCGCGCGGCCACGGCGCTCGCCATCGACTCGTCGGAGATCTTTCGCCCCATGGTGCCGGCGATGGCGATCGGGGCGGCGTGGCTACTCTATGTCGCGTATCGACTGGGCATCGGCGAGCGTGTGCGGCTGGCGGCACTCGATGCATCCGGCGATCGGCCGCTTGCAACCGCCACGGGTGACGGAGCCGCCGACGATTCAATCCTCGGCGATACGCACGCGCGATCGGACGCCTCGTTTGCCACTGGCTGGCGCTACGCCATCAATGCTGCGCTCACGGTCGCACTCCTCGTTGGACTGATCGCCGGCGTCCTGCCGCTCCCCATCCTCTTCATGATCGGCTTTGCCATCGCCCTGATGGTGAACTACCCGTCGGTCGCGAGCCAGAAGGCCTTCCTCGCGCGGCACGCCGCCAACGTCGTCGCGGTCTCCGGCCTCATCTTCGCCGCCGGCATCTTCACCGGGATCCTCGCCGGGACGAAGATGGTCGACGCCATGGCGGCGAGCGTCATCGCCATCGTCCCTCCGTCGTTAGGTCCGTTCCTCGCCGTGGTGACCGGGATCGTCAGCATCCCGTTCACCTTCTTCATCTCCAACGACGCGTTCTACTATGGCGTCCTCCCCATCCTCGCCAAGGCGGCGAGCGCGTACGGCATCTCGGCCGCCGAGATGGGGCGGGCGTCGATCATCGGGCAGCCGGTGCACCTCCTGAGTCCGCTGGTGCCGTCGACGTACCTGCTGGTGGGGCTGGCCGGGGTGGAGTTTGGGGATCATCAGCGGTACACGCTCAAGTGGGCGACGCTGACGTCGCTGGTCTTGCTCGCCGCCGGGATCGCCCTCACTGTCATTCCGCTGTTCGGGCGTGCCTGACGAAGGCGACCCTTCCCTATTCACACCCTTCCCCCTCGCCCCATGCCTCACGACGCAGGCGATTCGCTCACCGTCGCCGTCGTGCAGATGGCTCCCGTCTGGCTCGATCGCGATCGGACGCTTGCCAAGATCGTGGTGCGCCTGCGCGAGGCGGCGAACGCTGGCGCCATGCTCGTCACCTTTGGCGAGGCACTCGTCCCCGGCTACCCCTTCTGGATCGAGCATACCGATGGCGCGCGCTTCGAGTCGCGGGTACAGAAGGTCTTTCACGCGCACTACCTCGACCAGGCGGTACAGATCGAAGCCGGGCACCTCTCACCGGTGTGCGAGGCCGCTGCAGCGTTAGGCACGGCCGTCATCCTCGGGTGCATGGAACGTCCGTCGGACCGCGGCGGGCACAGTGTGTACGCGTCCCTTGTCTACATCGACCGCGAGGGTCGCGTGCAGTCGGTGCATCGCAAGCTCATGCCCACGTACGAGGAGCGCCTGAGCTGGTCACCCGGCGACGGTCACGGGCTGCGCACGCATCGGCTGGGTGCGTTCACCGTGGGGGGGCTGAACTGCTGGGAGAACTGGATGCCGTTGGCGCGCACCGCGCTCTACGCCCAGGGCGAGGACCTGCACGTCGCCATCTGGCCCGGTGGAATGCACAACACCCCGGACATCACGCGATGGATCGCGCGCGAGTCGCGGTCGTACGTCATCTCCACGTGCGGGGTCCTGCGGCGGAGCGACATCCCAGACGGTCTCCCGCAGGTCGACCTGCTGCGTTCGTCGCTCCCCGAAGTCATCGCCAACGGCGGGTCGTGCATCGCCGCGCCAGATGGGTCGTGGGTGGCGGCGCCACTCCCCGAAGAGGAGCGAATCATCGTCGCGACGCTCGACCATGCGCGCGTGCGCGAGGAGCGACAGAACTTCGATCCGGTGGGACACTACGCGCGCCCAGACGTGCTGCGCCTGGAGGTGAACCGCGAGCGGCAGGGGACGGCGCGCTTCAGGGAGGGCCCGGGCGCGCCGTAGCGGCGACGCCCGGGCGTGACACCCGCCTAACGTACCCTCGCAAACCGGATATCCCGGCTCCGCTCGTCGATGTTCACCACCAAGCCGTTCACCTTCCCCTTCCCATCCCGCACGAACTGCACCGACCGCACGATGAAGGCGCTCCCGCCAAACTCCTCCCCCCACCGTCGCGTGAGCGTCATCGTGCCATGCCGTCGGTTGCGCATGACGAGCCCGCCGTCCTTCACCTCGACGGCGTAGATGGCCTGCAGCTCGTCGTTCACGTACTCGCCCGCATAGTCGGCAAGCGGCCTCGCCGTGGGTTCGAGGTCCGGCATGCGCGGGGAGAAGCGCCCGCGATAGACCAGCCCCGTCGCCTTCCCGTTGGCATCGCGCCGGAACACCATCGACGCCCCGTAGTTGGGGACGAACAGCTCGCTGTCGGCGCGCGCCACGGTCTGCGCGACCTCTTCGCCGCTCGCCTGCACCGTCAGCGTCGAGCCGGAACGACGGACGGTCGCGTACCACGCGGGACCCAGCCGATACGTTCCCGGATAGGCAGCGAGTGCGCCATCCGTCAGCTGCACGACCGGCGGTGCGACGGCCGCCGGCACGGGAGCAAGTTGGTCGCCGAGGAGGATGTCGGTCACCTGCTGCGCGGCGCGCGTCGGGTTCACCTGCGGCGCGTTGGCCAGCACCACGACGCCGAAGTGCTGCTGCGGGAAGTGCACCACGTACGTGACGAAGCCGGCCCACGATCCGGTATGCGCGATCAGGGGGACGCCGCGATACTCGCCGTGCGAGAGGCCAAAGGCGTACGGGATCGTCGACCCGTCGTTGAGCACCCCGCGCGTGCGCGTGAGCGCCATGGCCTGCGCGCCGCCCACGCGCATGGAGTCGAAGTTGATCACCCACCGCGCCAGGTCCTCGACGGTGCTCATGAGCGAGGACGAACCGAGGGCGGTGAGGTTGTTGGTGACGGCGTGCCACCGCCCGTCGGCGGCGCGCGAGTAGCCCAGCGCCCGGTCGGGGATCACCACCGTATGATCGTCGCGGAAGACGGTGCGCGTCATCCCTAACGGGTGAAAGAGATTCGCGTCCGTCCACGCCCGAAACGACTGTCCCGTCACTCGCTGGACGGTCTCGGCCAGGAGGTTGTAGCCGGTGTTGGAGTACGTGTACTCGCTCCCGGGAACGAAGTTGAGGGAGCGCTGGTGGTACGCCATCGTCAGGATCTGCTCGAAGGAGATGACATCGTCGAAGTCCCATCCGGCGAGCCCCAGCGATCCCGGCCAGTCGCGCATCCCGCTGGTGTGGTGCACGAGATGGTTGATGGTGATCGGCTGCCCGATGTTGGCCATCTCGGGGATGTAGCGCCTGATGTCGTCGTCGAGTCGGATCTTCCCCTCGCCGACGAGCATGGCGATGGCCAGCCCCGTGAACTGTTTCGAGACCGACGCGACGTCGAAGACGGTGGACGGCGTGATGGCGACCCGGTGCTCGAGGTCGGCCATCCCGTACCCCTTGGCGAAGATGGTGCGCCCATCGCGCACGACGGCGACGGCGAGTCCCGGCGCATCGGTGCGACTGTACGGGGCAAAGAGCGAATCGATGCGCGCGACGGTGGCGCGCGGAAGGTTCTGCGCCGGTGCACGCGTGGCGACGAGCATCAGGGCGCTGAGGACCACACATGCGGCGCGCCGCTGGACGCGGCGGCGAGGGCGCGAAGCGAGATGGGGGGACATGGCGGCTCTCGGGACGAGGCGTGACGATCGCGACCGACCCGCGATCGCGCGCTCCTCGTTATGTCCCCCGACGGCGTCACGCGCAAGACACCGCCTGCGTGCAATGCGGACGGCGTCTGGTCCCCGCGAGTCGCGCTACCGCAGGTAGACCTGCGCGCCGGCGTCGAACTCCGCGTCCCGCGCCTGGTTGCCGACGAAGACCTGGATCTTGATGCGATCGTCGGCGAGCATCTGGACCAGCATCAGCCCGTACTGGAATTGCGTCGACTCGGTGTACATCAGCCGATACGCGACCTTGCCGCTCGCAACGCTCACGTCGCGCGGGCGAGGCGCATCGTCCGGGACGGTCCACACGCCAACGGGGGCGATCGTCCCGCCGATCACCACGCGCACCTTGGCGGGATCGAAGTAGTCGTAGACGAAGGCAAGCGTCTTCGGCCACCCCACCGGACCCATCGCCTCGCTGCTGTTGGGGACCGATTCGTGGAACCAGTCGCCCACGAGGCGCCCCGCGACGCCGAAGTCGATGCGCGCGTCGGGATCGGCTCCCGCAAGTCGGCGTTGCTTGGCGTAGAGCTGCGACCGCAGCGGTTCCACGAAGTACTTCCACGGCGTGACGTAGTGCAACGTGGGAACCGAGTACCGCTTCGGGTTCACGAAACCATCGTGATTGACCGAGTAGTCGAACGCGCCCAGGTCCATCCCGCCGCCGCGGTTGGTGTGCCCGATGATCTCTCCCGCCTTGACCGTGGTGCCTAACGTCAACCCCGGCCGCGGCTGGATGTGGTCGACGTAGTACCAGAAGTCGCGCGTCACCCGGAACTGCAGCTTCCAGTCGGTCCCGGAGGGCTGCATCATGAAGTCCAGCACCCCGGTGGTCGGCGCGTAGACGGCGCGCACGAGCGTGTCCGCCACGTAGGGGCGCTTGTCGAAGTCGGCGACGTAGTAGTACGCATGATCGCTCGGCGTCGTGTGCCCCGGCGGATTGAGGTTGCCGAGTGGGGTGATCAGCGCGAACGAGTCGATCGCCAACGGGGAGTAGGTGAACTGCGCGACACCACCCACCGGCGGGGGATACGACTCGTACGGCCCAGACGTCGCATTGCCTCCCTCGCCACCGCAGGCGGCGAGGAGGATCGCGACGATGGTCGACACGACGGCTCGCAGGTATATCATATGAAAGAGTGTCGGCCCGCGGCCCGGAGGAGATGAGGGCTGGCCAAGTCGCGAGGGGTCGCACCTGCGTGCGCCGCGCCAGGCGAGCCCGGACCGCTGCTGGACCGGGTGGGATTCGAGGGGTCGCGCCGGCGCCTGCGGGCAGCGGAAGCGCGTGGCAGGGCGTAGCTTCTGCGACCCGACCGGATCCCTCGAGCCTGCCGCCATGCCCATCGCTCCGCGCATCCGTTGCGTCGTGACGTCCCGATCGCGCGCCGCTCACCCGATCGTCGCGAAGGCGACAATCCTTGTGGCCGCGACCGCCTCGCTCGCCCTGCCGGCGCGCGCGCCCGCACAGCAGCGCGCGGGCGGGCGCGGCGTTCCCGCGACGCGCCCGTCACCGACCATCGACTCCATCCATGGTGTCGCCGTCGAAGATCGCTTCCGGTGGTTGGAGTCGCAGACGTCGCCGGAGGTACTGGCCTGGATCGATGCCCAGTACAAGTACGCGTTGCAGGTACTGGGCCCCGAGACGCCCGCTCGACGTGCCATCAGCGCGCGGTTGCGCGAGCTGCTCGACGTCCCGTCGGTCTCATCGCCGCGGCGCGCGGGCGACTTCGAGTACTTCACGCTTCGGCGGAAGGGAGAGGAGGTCGCCGCCATCTATCGTCGTCGCTGGTCGCCGACCGCCACGCGCGTTACCCCCGACTCGCAGTACGAGCGCGTGATCAACCCGCTCGAACTCCGCCCTGACGGAACGACGAGCGTGGGGATCGAGGCGCTGTCGCCGGACGGGTCGCTCCTGATGTACTCGGTGCGCGACGGAGGGCCGGACGAGACGACGGTGAAGATCCGCGACCTTCGGAGCGGCAAGGACCTCCCCGACTCGCTCCCCCGCGCCTTGTACGGGGCGCTCTCCTTTGCGCCTGACGGTCGTGGCTTCTACTACGTCCATCGCTCGCGCTACGAAGGGCCGCGCTTCCGCTACCATGGACTGGGGCAGTCGCCGGGGACCGACTCGCTCATCTTCGGCGACTTCATCCTCCCCACGCACTTCCTCGCCGTCTCCACCGCGCTCAAGGGGCGCTATCGCATCTACACGATCTCGGCGGGGTGGGCACGCAACGACATCGTCCTCGAGGACACCCAGACCGGGACGCGCACGTCCCTCACCGAGGGGACAAACGCGCACTTCACCCCGCAGGTGGTGGACGACGAACTGTGGCTCCGCACCGACCTCGGCGCCCCGCGCGGAAGGCTCGTCGCCGTCGACTTCGCCAACCCGCGTCGCACGGCGTGGCGCACCGTCCTCCCCGAGGGGGACGATGTCCTCGATGCCTTCACGTTGATCGAAGGGAAGCTCTACGTCACCTACCTGCGGAATGCCAGCCACCGCATCGCCGTCTTCACACGGAACGGCGCGCCGGCGGGCGAGGTGACCGTTCCCTCCAACGCCACCGTCTCGATCCGCGGCGGTGACAAGGGGCAGGCGCTTCTCACCGTCGCTTCATTCACGCAGCCCGGCATCACCTACACGCTCGACCTCGCGACTGGGGCCCGCACGGTGTACGAGGCGACCAGGATCCCCTTCGACACTGCGGCCTTCGAGGTCACGCAGCACTGGTATCGATCCAAGGACGGGACACGCGCCCCGCTGTGGGTGGTGCAGAAGCGCGGCCACGTGCGCAGTCGCAACACGCCGGCGCTCCTCCACGGCTACGGCGGCTTCGCGGTGAACCTCGGCCCCCGCTTCGACGCGCGTGCCGCGCTCTGGGTGGAGCGCGGCGGGATCTATGTGCAGGCGACGCTCCGCGGCGGGAACGAGTTCGGCGAGGCGTGGCACAAGGGGGGGATGCTTGCCAACAAGCAGAACGTCTTCGACGACTTCACCAGCGCCGGGCAGTTCCTCGTTGACAGCGGCTTCACCTCGCCCGAGAAGCTCGCCATCCGCGGCGTGAGCAATGGCGGCCTCCTGATGGGGGCGGCGTTGACGCAGCGCCCCGACCTGTTCGCCGCCGCCTTCGTGGGCGTCCCGGACCTGGACCTCGTGCGCTTCCCCTGGTTTGTCACGCAGAACAACGCGCCGGCGCTTCTGGAATACGGCGACGCGCGCACGCCCGCGGAGTTCGACGCGGTACGCAAGTTCTCCCCGTACCAGAACGTCCGGGTCGGGGTGAAGTACCCCGCGATCATGGTGCAGACCGGGATCAACGACACCCGCGTCCCGCCGTGGCAGGCGCGGCGCTTCACGGCGCGATTGCAGGAAGCCACGGCATCCGGCAAGCCAGTCATCCTCCTCCACGACCTGCGCTCCGGCCATGCCGGCGGGCGCTCCATGAGCGGGAACGTGGAGCTGGCGACGCGCGAGATGGAGTTCCTCCTGCGACACGTCGGCGCGCTGCGCTGATCACCCATCGTTCCTTCGTTCGACCTCCCCCCGCACGAGACGACCATGCCCCACCGCATCTCCATCACCCGCCGGGCACTTCGCACCGTCATCGGTGCGCTGGCGACCGTTGCTGCTGCGCGCACCGCCGGTGCCCAGGATCTCTCCACCCTCCCGTGGCGTCATATCGGCCCAGCGTCGTTCGGCGGTCGCATCGACGACATCGAGGCGGTGCCGGGGAAGTCATCGACCGTCTTCGTGGGAACGGCGGGGGGCGGCGTCTTCCGCACGACCAATAACGGGACGACGTGGACCCCCGTCTTCGACCGCGATGGGCGCACGACCTCCATCGGCGACATCGCCATCGCGCCGAGTGATCCGGGGGTGATCTGGGTCGGAACGGGGGAGCCCAACAACCGGCAGAGCACCACGTGGGGAGACGGAATCTACCGCTCGCTCGACGGCGGCGAGACCTGGACCCACATGGGGCTCAAGGAATCGCACCACATCGGGCGCGTCGTGATCCACCCGCGCAACCCGAACGTCGTCTTTGTTGCGGCTGTCGGACACCTCTTCGGCGCCAACGACGAGCGCGGCGTCTATCGCACCACCGACGCCGGGCAGAGCTGGAAGAAGGTCCTGGCCGGCAACAGCGTGACGGGGGCCATCGACGTGGCGCTGGATCCCGACGGACGCACCGTTTACGCGGCGATGTACCAGCGCCAGCGCCGAGGCTTCGGCTTTGTTGGAGGCGGGCCGGGGAGTGGACTCTATCGCTCGCGCGACGGCGGCGACTCGTGGGAACCACTCACCAACGGACTCCCCGTCGGCGTGAAGGGGCGCATCGGGATCGCCATCGCGCCGAGCCAGCCCAACACCGTCTACGCCATCATCGAAGCCAAGGTCGGCGGCGTCTTCCGGTCGGACGACAAGGGGAACACATGGACGCGGCAATCAGCGCTCAACCCCCGTCCCATGTACTACTCGCAGATCCGCGTCGACCCGCAGCACCCCGACCGCGTCTGGGTCCTTGGCACCGAGCTGCACAAGTCGGTCGACGGCGGAAAGACGTTCACGACGGAGAAGACCGGTGAGCGCATCCACGTCGATCATCATGCGCTGTGGCTCAATCCGGCCGACGGCAACCACATGATGCTGGGGAACGATGGCGGGTTGTACTTCACGTACGACGGTGCCCGCAACTGGGACTTCATCGACAACCTCCCCATCGGGCAGTTCTACGACATAGACGTCGACGATCGCGATCCGTACTACGTCTACGGCGGGGCGCAGGACAACGGGACGTGGGGCGTTCCCGTGCGCACGTGGAACGGCGTGGGGATCACCAACGCCGACGTGGTCAACATCGCATACGGCGACGGTTTCTTCACCGTGACCGATCCTGCAGACCCGCGCTACATCTACGCCAACTCGCAGGGCGGTCGCGCCTATCGTGTGCACCTGGCGACGCGCGAGGAGCGCGGCATCCGCCCCGTCCCCCCGGACGCGAAGGAGACGTATCGCTTCAACTGGAGCACGCCCATGCTCCGCTCGCCGCACGATCCGCGCACGATCTACTACGGGGGGAACAAGCTCTTCCGCACGCGCGATGGCGGCCAATCGTGGGACGTCGTGTCGCCTGACCTCACCAAGGCGCTCGATTGGAAGGCGCTCCCCATCATGGGGGTCACCCGCGACTCCACCACACCCTCGCGCGACGACGGCGTGAGCGACTACGGGACGCTGACGTCGATCAGCGAATCACCCTCGTCACGCGGGACGCTCCTCGTCGGGACCGACGACGGCAACGTGCAGCTGACGACAGATGGCGGGGCGACGTGGACCAACATCACGGCGCGCTTCCGCCTGGCCGCCCCGCGCTGGGTGAGCAAGGTGCTCTGGTCCCAGCACGACGCGCGCACGGCGTACGTCACCTTCGACGGGCACTACGACGACGACATGTCGCCGATGGTCTATCGCACCATCGACGGCGGCGCCACGTGGGTCCCCGTCGCGGGCGACCTCCCGGCGGGGCACTCCGTCAAGACCATCGCCGAGCATCCGGCCAACAAGGAGGTGCTCTTCGCGGGGACCGAGTTCGGACTGTACGTGACCTTCGACGGCGGGAAGTCGTGGAAGCATGCCGGCGGTTCGCTTCCCCGCGTGCGCGTCGACGACATCGCCATTCACCAGAAGCACCGCGACCTCCTGCTCGGCACGCACGGGCGCAGCTTCATCGTCCTCGACGACATCGCCCTGTTCGACAAGGGGGCGCCGACCGTTGGGGCGGGCGAGGCGCAGCTCTATCCCATTCGTCCGTCGATGCAGCGCTTCATCACGCGCGTTCTCCCCACGCCGGGGGCGCGCAACTTCCAGGCGCCCAACCCGCCGTCGGGGGCGATCCTCACGTACGCGTTAGGTGCTCCGGCGTCGGCGGGGGACACCGTCGCCACCCTTACGATCGCCGACGCCAACGGGACGGTGGTGCGCACGCTCAAGGCGGACGCCGCGCCCGGCATTCATCGCACGGGCTGGGACCTTCATCGGGATCGTGCCCCGGGCGTGCTGGACAGCGACGAAGGGTGGTTTGGTGCACCGACCGGGGCGTGGGTCGTCCCGGGGCGCTACACCGTGACGCTTGCGGCGCGCGGGAAGCGCGTGTCGCAGCCGGTCGAGGTCCTCGCCGACACGCGCGTGGAGATCGCCGGTGGTGCGCTCGAGGCGCGCGCTGCCGCCTCGGCAAGGCTCGCCGCGCTGCAGAAGTCGTTCAACGACGGCGTGGAGTTGCACAAGAAGATGGTCGCCGAGCGGGAGCGGCTGGAGAAGGCGCTCTCCGGGAACGCGGCAAAGCGCGATTCGTTGGCGACGCTGATGGGGCAGGTCAGGCAGCAGCTCGACTCGTTAGGGCGCCGCTTCGGTGCCGGTTTCGGCGGCCCCAAGTTCGGCTTCCTCGACCTGGATGGCGCGATGCAGGCCTCGAGCACGGCGGCGACGGTGGCGCAGGAGCGCACCATCGAGCAACTCGGCGCGCAGCTCAGGACCGACCTCACGTCGCTCAATACGCTGCTCGCCGGTGCGTTCGCGGAGTTGCAGCGCAAGGCGGAGGGGGCGGGAGTGGTGTTGCCACCGGCGCCGATTCCGTGATGGACGCGCGGCCGGGAGTGGCGCGCGCTTCGCTCGCCACTTCCCGGTCGTCGCCCTAGCTTCCTCGCCCATCCCACCCACGACCACGAGCCCTCGCGTGCCCCTGCTTCGTTCGTTCTCCGCAGTCCTCATGCTCACCGTCGGCGTGAGCCCGGTCGCCCATGCACAGCAGCCGGCGCGCGGTCGCCCCGCGCCGACACCGTATGTCCCCACGTCGACGTGGGAGCGCCGGAGCGCCGCGGCCGTGGGACTCGACTCCGCAAAGCTCGCCGACGCCATCGCCTTCGCCATCAGGAGCGACGCGAAGGGATCGCGCGACATGGAGGAGAACCACTACCGCACCTTCGGGCGCAACGAGCCGCTCTCGCAGGGGATCGGGCCGTTCAAGCCGCGCGGCGAGCCGAGCGGGGTCATCGTGCGCGGTGGCTACCTCGTGGCGCAGTGGGGGGAGCCCGATCGCGTCGACATGACGCATTCGGTGACCAAGTCCTTCCTGTCGGCCACCGTCGGCATGGCCTTCGACCGCGGGCTCATCCCCTCGGTGAAGGACACCGTGTGGAAGTCGCAGGCGCCGACCTATCGCTTGCGCCTGACGGCGCCGTCCGAGCCGGGGAGCGACCTCGGGCAGTCGATGTTCATCGACCCGTGGAACACCCCGCACAACCGCACCATCACGTGGGACGACCTGCTGCGCCAGACGAGCGACTGGGAGGGAACCCTGTGGGGGAAGCCGGAGTGGGCCGATCGTCCATCGCCTAACGCCGCCGAGTGGACGACGCGTGCGCGCAAGCCGGCGGGGACGGCGTACGAGTACAACGACGTGCGGGTGAATGTCCTCGCGCTTGCGGCGACCAACATCTGGCGGCGTCCGCTCCCCGAGGTACTGCGCGACAACCTGATGGACCCCATCGGCGCCTCGCGTACATGGCGGTGGAACGGATACGACAACGCCTGGATCACGCTCGACGGGCGTCCGGTGCAGGTGGTGAGTGGGGGCGGGCACTGGGGGGGCGGGATGTTCATCAACGCCTGGGACATGGCGCGTTTCGGCCTCCTCACGCTGCGCCGCGGCGTGTGGGGAGACAAGCGCCTCCTCTCCGAGGAATGGGTGAAACTCTCCCTCACCCCAACCGTTCCGCAGCCGACGTACGGCTACATGAACTGGTTCCTCAACACGGACAAGAAGTGGATGCCGAATGCCCCCGCGTCGGCGTTCGGGCACGTCGGCAACGGGACGAACCTCGTCTACGTCGATCCGGAGCACGACCTGGTGGCGGTGGTGCGCTGGATCGAGAACGGGCAGATCAACGAGTTCCTGGGGAAGTTGACGGCGGCTGTGGTGAGGTAGCCCAGCGCACGTCGCCATGCCCATTCTCTCACTCCCCGACGCCGACCTCGCCTACCGGGTGGAAGGGGAGGGGGCGCCGCTCCTCCTCATCCACGGCCTCGGCGCGAATGCCGCCACGTGGGAATTGCAGCTGCAGGCGTTCGCGCCGCACTATCGCGTCATCGCCTACGACCTGCGCGGGACGCCGGCCTCGCGCGACCGCCTGCACCCGCAGGGGCCGTTCAGCATCCCGCAGTTCGCCGCCGACGCGCGCGCCCTCCTCGACCACCTGGGCGTGACGTCGGCGCACGTGCTCGGGCTGTCGTTAGGTGGAATGATCGCCTTCCAGATGGCGGTCGACACGCCGCACTACCTGCGATCGATGACGATCGTGAACAGCGGCCCCGCCGTGGTCCCGCGCAACCTGGTGGAACACTGGGCCATTGCGATGCGTCAGCTCGTCACGCGCCTTGCCGGGCCGGCCACCTTCGCGAAGATCCTCGCGCCGAAGCTCTTCCCCAAGCCGGAGCACGCCGAGCTGCGCGAACGCTTCAAGGCCACACTCGGCGCCAACGACCCCAAGGCCTACGTCGCGACGCTCAATGCGATCCTCGGCTGGACGGTCCTCGACCGCATCGGGGGTATCACGATCCCGACGCTCGTGGTGAGCGCCGATCACGACTACACGTCCGTGGCGTCGAAGGAGGCGTACGTCCGGCTCATGCCGAACGCCAAGCTCGTGGTGGTCGAGGATTCGCGCCACGCCCTGCCGATGGAGCGTGCGGAAGCGTTCAACGCGGTCGTCGCAGAGTTCCTGGCGACCGTCGAGCGCTGACCGGAAACGCCGACCGCAAACGCCGACCGCGCCGACCGCGCGGCGTGGCGCGCCCCCTTCACCGCGTCACGGCTTTGCGCCTGGCGGCGGTCCCTTGGGATGCTTCTCGCACACCGGCGGCTGTTCGGCGCTCCACGTCATCGCCGAGATGCGCCACCGCCCGTCCTGCCGCACCATCGTGAAGACGTCGACGCCGCAGTGCGACCAGTTGTTGTCGATGTAGAGATCGTACGGATACCAGACCATGGCGATCGCGCCGTTCACCCGCGCCTCGGCGTTCCATCCCCGCTCGGTCACCTTGCGGTTCAACGGGGCCGTGCGCTGTGCCTCGCGCGTGCGCAGCATGTAGCGCGAGACGCCGTCACGCGTTGAGGTGGGGAAGAGGACCGCCTCCGGGACCATGAGGTCGGTGAAGGCGACGAAGTCGCCGCGCGTGATGGCGGCGAGCGCCGAGTCGGCCACGGCGATCGCTGCGGCGGCATCGGGCGAGGTCGAGGCACCGGCGGCCGCCCCCTGTGCGCGGGCGTGGGCGACGGGCGAGACGATCAGCATCGCCACGCCAGCGGCGCGGGCGAGGATGCGGGCGAGCGAAGTGACGGTCATGGTGAGCGGAGCCGGTGTGAGGGGAGGAGTGGTGCCGCGAATCTGTCACGGCGATGGGTCGCGCGCGAGGCGGGAGCGCGAGGTGAGCGGGAGTCCGAAGGGCTTTCACCGCAGAGAACGCAGAGTTTCGCAGAGTGGTGAGGCATCCGGCGCGGCTCTCGCGCCCTTCGACGCCTCTGACCTCTGCGTAACTCTGCGTTCTCTGCGGTAAAAGCCCTTCTCCTGTCTGAAAGAGCAGCGAGTTCGAACACCGCCACTCATCTCACGAATCGCGTTCCTTATTGAATTTCTTCACCGCCCGCCCAAACACCCGTTCGAAGCGCCGCTGCTCGTGCACGCTGCGTTCCGCGCGTGCCGATTCGCGTTGCAGCTGCAGCCACTGTTCGTACCGTCCGGCATCCAGTGCTCCGGACTCCACCGCTGCGAGTACCGCGCACCCTGGCTCCTGCACGTGCCCGCAGTCGCCGAAGCGGCACGACTCGGCGAGTGCGGCGATGTCGCTGAAGACATGCTCGCTTCCGGCGCCCCCCACCCACATCCCGATCTCGCGCAGCCCTGGGGTGTCGATGACGGTGACGTCGTCCGGCAGGGTGATGAGCGCGCGATGGGTCGTGGTGTGTCGCCCGCCGCCGTCGCTGCGATTGGGCCCCGTCGCCATCACCTCGTCGCCCGCGAGGCGGTTGACCAGCGTAGACTTTCCCGCGGCGGACGGTCCGAGCAGCACACACGTGGAACCGGGACGCAGCCACGCGCGCAGGGAGGCCAGCCCGTTGTCGCGTACGGAGGAGATGGCGATCACGTCGACGCCCGGCAGATGGTGTTGCACCTGCCGGATTGCCTCCGAAACCTCGGCTGGGGTGACCAGGTCGGTCCGGCTCACGACGACCAAGGGCGTCGCCCCGCCATCCCACGCCAACGCTGCCAGCCGCGCCAGCCGGCGCGGGTTCACGTCGTCAGGGAGCGGGGCGAAGCAGAGCGCGACGTCGACGTTGGCCGCGAGAAGCTGCGGCTCCGTTCGGATGCCAGCGGCGCGGCGCACCAGGGCCGAGCGGCGCGGCTCGACGGCCACGACACGCAGGGCGCCGTCGGGGAGCGGCTCGACCGTCACCCAGTCGCCCACGCCGGGGCGGTCGAGCGGATCTTCGCTTCGGACGAGCGCGGTCGAGAGAGTCGCCGGCGAGAGCACACCAGCATGGAGGAGTTGGAGCGAAGCACGATGCACCGCGACAACGCGGGCTCGGTTCTGTGTCATGGAGGGACTCGGCGTCGGGCGTCCGGTGTCGTGCTCGGCCGCGCTGGCGGCAACGGAGCGGCGACAAGGGGCGCGTGATGAAAGGCCGGTAGCCGAAGCAGCACCGGCGGGAGCGCGACGAGGCGCCCCGCGACGTCCGAGCAATGCACGACCGCGAGCATGGCGATCGTGGAGACCTGGATCAGGTCAGGACGCGCGGGGCGCGCCGACTCCGACCGCGTTGGGGGACTGCAGAGGCCGATCCATTCGAAAGGGACATCTCCATGCTAGCGACTCGCCGAGCGGCGGGCCAGCTTCTCGCCGACCCCTTCGACACGATGACGATGCCCTGGTCGCACGCCGTTCGAACCGCCGCCGCCCGCTGCGCGGCGCTTGTCCTTCTGCTCCTTCCCGCCACCTCCGCGCACGGTCAGTCACAGGGCGTCGCGCGCCCGCTCCTCGCCCGCGCGCTGCGCGTCGAGGACTTCTACGCGCTGCGCAGTGTCGGAGCGCCGGCCATCTCGCCCGACGGCCGCTGGGTCGCGTTCGCCGTCACGTCGCGCGTGGAGGCGACCAATGCCGAACCGAGCGAGGTGTGGCTCGTGCCGAGCGATGCGTCGCGTCCGGCACAGCGCGTCTCCCCCGAGGGGCGCAACGCCACGCAGCCGCGCTGGACCGACGACGGGAAACTGCAGTTCGTCGCCGACAACAAGGGATGGCAACTCGACCCCACCGCGCCGACGCAACTGACAGAGGTCGAACGCCCCGCCGCGCGCCGACCCGGCGGCGAACTGACGATCCCAGCGCCTAACGGCTCGCTCGTTGCGTACGTCCGCAACGCCCCGCCCCCTCCGCGCGCGCCGGCCGCGCTCACCGACTTCGAGCAGCGACACGAGGCGCGCTTCAAGGGGCGCCAGTTCGACTGGCTCGACTTCCAGCGCGACGGGCAGGACTACCCCGCGCCGAGCCGCATCGACCCGTACGTCACGCCGGCCCAGGAACTCTGGATCAGCCGCAACGGCGCCGAGGCGCAGCAACTCACTCGTCTCGCCCTTCGCCCGCAAGGCGTGCAGTGGAACCGCGACGCCACGCGCCTCCTCTTCGTCGCCGACTCCAGCTACCGCGAGGAGCGTCGCTACGGCGCGAGCGCCGTCTACACCGTCGCGCTCGACGGCTCGGTGCGACGCCTGACGCCGGACCGCGACTACCAGCACACCAACGCCGCCTTCTCCCCGGATGGGAAGTGGGTGCTGTACACGAAGCAGCTCTCCGCCGACGCCGTCATCGCCCGCAAGCTCGACCACGGCGGGGCGACCGACCTCTACGTCGTGCCGGCGGACGGCGGCGCTGAGCGCAATCTGACGGCGGAGTGGGACTACCTGCCGAGCGACGCGCAGTGGAGCCCGGATGGGCGCAACGTCTACTTCATGGGCGGCGTCGGCGGGACAACTCACCTGTTCCGCGTTGCGGCTGCCGGTGGCCCGGTCGAGCAGGTTACCAAGGGCGAGCGCCGCATCAACAACCTCGACATCGACGAGCGTTTCACGACCATCACCTACACCGTCGGCCTCATCGACGCACCGGCCGACGTGTACGTCGCCAACATCGACGGATCGAAGGAACGCCGCCTGACGACCCTCAACGCCGACGCGCTGCGCGAGGTCTCGCTCTCCCGCGCCGTCCGGCTGCAATTCCCCAGCAAGGACGGGACGCCGATCGAGGGGTGGCTTCTCACACCCTTTGGCACCCACGCGGCTGGCGGCCCCTACCCGCTCGTGGTGATGAACCACGGAGGCCCCCACTCGGCCGACGGCTACGCCTTCGACTTCAAGGCGCAGTACATGGCCGCCAACGGCTACTTCGTGCTGAAGGTCAACTTCCGCTCCAGCACCGGCTATGGCGAGAAGTTCCTCTGGGCCACCTGGGGCGGATGGGGAAACAAGGACGGCGAGGACGTGATGGCCGGCATCGACTACGCCATCGCCCACTATCCCATCGACCGCAGCAAGGTCGCCACCATGGGACACTCGTACGGCGGCTTCATGACCAATTGGCTCATCACGCAGTACCCCGATCGCTTCGCCGCGGCCATTCCCGGCGCCGGGATCGTGAACTGGGTGAGCGACTACGGCACCGCCGACATCGCCCGCACCAAGGAGACGGAGTTCTACGGCACGCCGTGGGACCCCAAGGCGCGCGAGATCATGATCCGCCAGTCACCGCTCACCTACGCCGACCGCGTGAAGGCGCCGACGCTCTTCGTGCATGGCGCCAACGACGAGCGCGTCCCGTATTCCGAAGCCGAGCAGATGTACGTCGCGCTGAAGAAGAACGGCGTCCCCACGAAGATGATCCAGTACGAGGGGCAGTGGCACTCGATCGGCGGGTCGTGGAATTCGGTGCACCGCATGCTCAACGAGCGGCGGTGGCTGGATCAGTGGTTGAAGGGGGCGGGGGTGTCGTGACGCCGCACGCACCCACTTGGCGCCTTCGCGTCTTCGCGTGAGCCCGCACTTCCTCGCCCCCGCACTTCCGCCGACCTGGCGCACCCAAACGAAGCCCCCGCCAGCACGCGTGCGCGCAGCGACGGGGGAGGCCTGCCAGCCTGACGACCCGGATTGTGTCCCACCACGTACCGGGCCCCTTCGTTCAGTTGTCGCGCCGCGGCTCGCACCACGGCGCCAGTCATTGCACTAGAAGCTCGTCCGCACCGAGAAGACCACGTGCCGCCCCGCTTCCGGCCGCACGAACGCACTGTTCGCCGCCTCCGCATAGAGCGTGTTCGCCACGTTGTTGATCCCCAGCGCCAAGTCCTGCGGACGCCCGCCCCAGTTCGCCACGCGCACCCCGCCGCGCAGGTTCACCACGGTGAACGACGGGAGCACCGCGCCGATGGGCGACGTGCCGAGGTTGATCTCCTGCTGGCGCCCCTGGTGACGCACCGCCCCCTCGGCCCAGAAGCGATGGCTCGCCGGACGGTAGCCGAGCGCCGCGTTGAGCTTGGAGCTGTACGTGCCGGCGACCGGGATGTCCGGACGGTCCGGGTTCTTCGTCTCCAGCTTCGTGTAGTTGGTCGTGAGGTCGAAGCCGCGCGTGAGGTCGACGCGGAGTGATGCCTCGTGCCCGTAGGTGCGCAGGCGCTCGACGTTGATGTTCTGGAACTCGGCCAGGCGCCCGATGGTGCGCCCGGTGGGGCGCGTCAGGATCCCGTCCTTGAGGTTGTTGCGGAAGTAGAAGTACTCGAAGTCGACGCGCGAGAAGTTGGCGCGCAGCCCGACGTCGTAGTTGGTCGACGTCTCGGCGTCGAGCCCCGGGTTGGCGATCTGGATCGCCGTCCCGTCGGTCGACGGCCCCGAGAAGTAACGCTCGATGAGATTCGGCGCGCGGAAGCCGCGGCCGTAGGTCATGAGGGCGCTGAAGTGATCGGTCACGCGATAGATCCCGTTCACCGCATAGACCGTCGTCCGGTTGTTGGCCACGAGCCCGGCGACGCTATCGGGGAGCCCGGCGGTCTTGCGCGTCTCGGCGTGCACGTCGTGGTAACGCACACCCGTGATGACGGAGAAGCGGTCGTGCAGGCGCCAATCCCCCTGCAGGAAGATGCCGAGGTTGCGCATGTCGGCATCGGGGAGCGACGGGCGCGTGCTGCTGCTGATGATCGGGTTCGGCCCAAAGCCGGTCGTCTTGGAGTACGCCGAGTCGGTGGCGATGGCGTCGTCCTTCACCGCGTCCACGCCGTAGGTGAAGACGACCTTGCTCAACACCTTCGCCGCCTCGAGGCGCAGCCCCTTGCTGCCGACGTCGGTGTAGTTGAAGGTCTTGCTGTTGACCACCGCCGTCCGCCCGGGGCCGGTGGGGATGTAGACGTCGACGAACGAGTCGAAGTCGCGCTTGTTCCCCTGCGTGTACAGGCTCACGTCGACCCGGTCGGCGATGGGAAGCCCTAACGACGAGAAGTTGAGTCCCGCCGAGGTCTTCTGCATCCGCTGCCACGGATAGGTCAGCTTGATGCGCGTCGAGGTGTCGCCCAGGATGCGCGGCTCCACGAAGCCGAAGCCGGCGTCGTTCGCCTCATAGCGGTCGTGGCGGATCCACGCGCTCCCCTTGCCCAGCCCGCGATACGTGGCGTGCAGGTTGAGCGAACGGTCGCGCACCCCGGAGTCTTCCAGCTTGATCCCATCGGGGAGGGTGAGGTTGCCGAAGCTCCCGCCAGGCACTTCATAGTTGCCCGCGTTGCGCAGCGACCCGCTGGCGGTGAGGGCGAAGGCGTTGCGCGTGAAGGTGAACGCCCCGTCGCCGCGCTGCTGGCTTCCGGCACCGGTGTAGCGGTAGCCGAGATTCCCGTGCAGCGCGGTGGTTCCGTCACCGCGCGGTGCGCGCGTGATGAGGTTGATCACGCCGCCGATGGCGTCGGAGCCATACAGCACCGACGACGGCCCGCGCACCACTTCGATCCGTTCGATCTGGTCGACGTCGACCAGCGCCGGGAGCTCACCGAAATCCTGCTGGCGGCGGTTGTTGTTCATCCGCAGCCCGTCCTGCAGCAGGAGGATGCGCTGCCCGCGCTGTCCGCGAATGGAAGGGCGCCCCTGATTGGGCCCAGTCCCCACGACGTCGACCCCTGGTGCTTCCTTCAAGAGGTCGGCGGCGCTGTTGGGCGCCTTCTCGCGAATGCTCGCCGAGTCGACGACAGTCACCGGCTGCGGGACCCTGGTGACTTCAGTGGGGGCGCGAGTGGCGGTGACGGTCACCGCGCGCAGCTTGCGCGCAGAGTCCGGGCGTTGCTGGCGATCCTGCGCCGCCACGGAAACAGAAAAGGCGGGCGCGAGGAGCAGCGCAGCCGCCATTGTCGGAGATAGGGGGAAAAGTCGCATGGTCCAAGCTGCTACTTGACCTGCGAAGCGATGAATTGTGGCTTGTACGTAGAGGCATTGTAGGGCTTCGCCTTACGTGCGGGATTCCCCACTGGTGCGGTTAGGACCCGGGACCAATCGTCTAGGCGGCGTCATTGTCGCCCGCGTCGTCGATCGTTCAGCCCCCTCAGGAAGGGTGAACCGTGGCGATCTTCCCGCACGCAGAGCGCCCCGTGGGTGGGCCTCGCCCCGCCCGCCGGGTCGCGGCTGCCGGTCGCCCGGCTCGCCCGCCAGATGCGCGCGAAGTTGAAGCGCTGGCAGAGCTTGCGCGCCTGACGCCCACGGAGGCGCTCGTTCGATTTGGCTGCAGCCGCAAAGGGCTGAGTACGGCGGAGGCCGCCGCTCGCCTGGCCCATCACGGCCACAACGAAGTCGACGTCCAGACGCGCGACAATTGGGTGTGGGCCATCCTCCGGGCGCTCGGCAACCCGCTCGTCCTCCTCCTCGTCGTCCTTGCTGCGGTCGCCCTCGCCACCGGGGACGTGCGCGCCGCGGTGGTGATCGGGGCGATGGTGGTCCTCGGCGTCATCCTTCGATTCCTGCAGGAGTCGCGGGCGACCGCCGCCGCCGCGCGCCTGCGGGCGATGATCCGCGTCACGACCACCGTGGTGCGCGACGGGGCGGACGTCGAGCTCCCGCTGCGCGACGTCGTCCCGGGAGACCTGGTGCGGCTGGCGGCAGGGGCGATGGTCCCGGCCGACCTGCGACTGGTCGAGGCCAAGGACCTGTACGTGAACCAGTCGCCGCTCACCGGCGAGTCGCTGCCGAGCGAGAAGTCGGAGGAGGGGGACGTGCGCGACGGGCTCGCGGCGCACGAGCGCAGCTCGCTGTGCTTCCTCGGGACGAGCGTGCAGAGCGGGTCGGCGTTAGGCGTGGTGATCGCGACGGGGCGCCAGACCGCCTTCGGAAAGGTGGTGACCTCGGTCGCCGGCCCCGAGCCGCCGACGGCGTTCGACATCGGCGTCGATCGCTTCACCTGGGTGATGATTCGCCTCCTCCTCGTGATGGTCCCGCTGGTCTTCGTCATCAACGGGCTCACGAAGCACGATTGGCGCGAGGCCTTCTTCTTTGCGCTCGCCGTGGCGGTGGGGCTCACGCCGGAGATGCTCCCGGCGATCATCTCCGTCTGCCTGTCGCGCGGGGCGATGGCGATGTCGCGTCACAAGGTGATCGTGAAGCACCTGGACGCGATGCAGAACTTCGGGGCGATGGACGTCCTCTGCACCGACAAGACGGGGACGCTCACGATGGACCAGGTGATCCTCGAGCGGCACTGCGACGTGGATGGCGTGGAGAGCGATCGCGTCCTCGCCCACGCCTACCTCATCTCCGAGTTCCAGACGGGGCTGCGCAACGTCCTCGACGACGCCATCCTCGCCCATCGCGGCGAGCACCCCGCCATGGCGCCTGACGAGTGGCGCAAGGTGGACGAGATCCCCTTCGACTTCTCGCGGCGCGTGATGTCGGTGGTGGTGGAGGGGCGCGACGGGCGGCGCCGCCTGGTGGCGAAGGGGGCTCCCGAGGCGATGCTGGCGCGCTGCACGCACGTGGAGCGCGGCGGTGCGGTCATGCAGATTGCATCTGACGGAGATCGTGCGGCGCGTGCCCAGTATGACGCCCTCTCCAACGACGGCTTTCGCGTCCTCGCGGTGGCGGCACGCGACGTCGACGTGCGTGCCGAATACTCCAAGGACGACGAGCAGGGGCTCACGCTCCTGGGGTACACCGGCTTTCTCGATCCCCCCAAGGAGTCGGCGGCGCCGGCCATCGCCGCGCTGCAGGCCAGCGGCGTCACGGTGAAGATCCTCACCGGCGACAACGCGCTCGTCAGCCGCACCGTCTGCGCCAACGTCGGGCTCGCGACGGGCGACATCCTCACCGGCGCCGACATCGATGCGATGGACGACGGGCCGCTTGGTGACGCGCTGGGCAAGGCGCACCTCTGCGCGCGCCTCGCCCCGCTCCAGAAGGAGCGCATCATCGGCATCCTCAAGGGGGCGGGGCACACCGTCGGCTTCCTCGGCGACGGGATCAACGACGCACCCGCGTTGCGCGCCGCCGACGTCGGCATTTCCGTCGACGACGCCGTCGACATCGCCAAGGAATCGGCCGACATCATCCTGTTGGAGAAGTCGCTCCTCGTCCTGCACGACGGCGTCCTCGAGGGGCGGCGCACCTTCTCCAACATCCTCAAGTACGTGCGGATGGGGGCGAGCTCCAACTTCGGCAACATGCTCAGCGTGCTGGGGGCGAGCGCGCTGCTCCCCTTCGTGCCGATGGCGCCGATCCAGATCCTGACCAACAACCTGCTGTACGACTTCTCGCAGGTCACGATCCCCAGCGACCACGTGGACGAAGAGGAAATCGCGCGCCCGACGCCGTGGGCCATCGACCGCATCACGCGCTTCATCCTCCTCGTCGGCCCCATCAGCTCGCTCTTCGACTACATCACCTATGCGGTGATGTGGTGGGTGTTCGGGGCGCAGACGCCGGCGCAGGCGGCGCTTTTCCAGACGGGGTGGTTCGTCGAGTCGCTGATGTCGCAGACGCTCATCATCCACGTCATCCGCACCAATCGCCTCCCCTTCGTGCGGAGTCGCGCCAGTCGTCCGTTGCTCCTGACGACGCTCGCCGTAATGGCGATCGGCGCGTGGCTCCCCTTCTCCCCCTTTGCCGCCGCACTCGGCTTCGTCCCGCTCCCGCCGAGCTTCTGGGGAGTCCTCGCGCTCATCCTGCTTGCCTATCTCTCGCTGGCGTGGGGGATCAAGCGCGCGTTGCATGCGCGGGGGGCCGTGTAGCGGGCGCCTGCCCTAACACGCACGGCGGCTACGGACCGGTGAATGTGACGTGGCGCACCGCTCCACTCCCGCGCGGCGTGACAGGCTGAGGCATTCGCCAGCTGCACGACATCGCCGCGCGCTCCTGGCGCGGCCCATCTCCCCATCACCACGCACGCATGGCCACCAACGTCGAGATCAAGCGATACGCCTATCACCTCTGGTCGTCGCGCAACGGCGTGGACAAGGACCACTCCGTCGCCACGATCACCCTGTTCGACGACACGGAGACGATCGGGATCATCCAGTTCTACGCGGCGCTGGACCCGCTCCCCCCGCCTGAGGTGGCGTCGGACTTCGGCGTGCGGCTGTTCTACAACATCCGCGACTTCCCGGCCGTGATCGACATGCTGCGCAACGAGAAGCCGGTGCGCCTGCAAACGTTCGACGATCCGGCGTTCGTGCGGCTGCGTACGGCGCTGGAACCGGTGGGGGAGGGCGAGCCGGGGCCGTAAGCGTCGTCCGGGGCGAGCCGGCCCGGGTTGCACTGGTGCCGAGTGGGCGCGCGGTGAAGCTTCAAGCGCCCACTTCACCCACTGCGCGCCATGCCCACTCCCGTCTCTCCCCAGCCGGCACGCACCGGCCGTCGCGGCACGCGGCCGTGCCTTCGTCCGGCGCTACGCACCGCGGTCGCCGGACGGAGTGCGCTCGCCAGTGCCATTGCGCTGGTGCTGTTCGCCACCGCGGCGCACGCGACAGGGACGGCGCGACCGGCCATCCGCCAGGCGCAACGTTCGTTGGGCGGCGTCGTCTTCGACGACGCCAACGACAACGGGCGCCGCGACGCGGGTGAACGCGGGTTGCCCGGCGTCGTCGTCTCCGACCAGGACTCGGTCGTGGTCACGGGCGCCGACGGGAGCTACCGCCTGACGAGTGACTTCCGCACCGGTGTCGCCTTCGTGAGCGCCCCCGCGGGCTACCGCGCGCGCGACCGCTTCTGGGTGGCGGTGGAGGCGGCCACCACGACCGCCGACTTCGCCCTGCGGCGCCTGCCGGCGGCGCGGCGCCTCACCCTCCTGCACGCCTCGGACACGCACATCGCGCCGCCGTCGGTGCCACGCATGGAACGGCTGCGTGCCCTCATCGACTCCATCCGCCCCGACATCGTCCTCATCACCGGCGACCTGGTGCGCGACGCGCTGCGCGTTGGCGAGGCGGAGGCGCGTGGCTACTACGATCTCTTCGAGCAGCACGCGGCGCAGATCCGTCCGCCGCTCTTCACCGTCCCCGGGAACCACGAGAACTTCGGCATCGAGCGCGATCGCTCGAAGGTGTCGGCCGACCATCCGCTCTACGGGCGCGCGATGTACCACCACTATCGCGGCCCCGACTACTACTCCTTCAACGCCGGCGGCATCCACTTCGTCGCCCTCAACACGGTCGACATCGACGACACGCGCTACTACGGCCACGTCGATTCGTTGCAGCTGGCGTGGCTGGATCGCGACCTCGCCGCCGTCCCCGCCGCTACCCCGGTGGTGACGTTCAACCACATCCCGTTCTTCACCGCGGTGGAGACGATCAACGGGCTACAGGAAGCACCGCCGGCGCCGAGCGTGATTGTCGTGAACGGGAAAGGATCGTTCCGCCATTCCGTCTCCAACGCTCGTGAGGTGATCGCCCGCATCGCCCCGCATCCGTATCCGCTGGCCCTCGCCGGTCACATGCACACGCGCGAGTCGCTGCGCTACGCCGGCGTCGCCACCCGCTTCGACCACGCCGCCGCCATCGTCGCCCCCAGCGGTGGCCCCGCCCTCAGCTTCCCCAGCGGCATCACCCTCTACTCGATCCAGAACGCGACAGTCAGCGAAGGGAGATTCCTCCCCCTCGGCATCGACCCCGCCCCCGCCAAGCGCTGATCCTCGGCACGCTCCCCGCGCGGCGCCCCGCGCCGCGCACTCCCGTCTCCCGTCTCCCGTCCGCCCTTCATGCCCTCCCCCCGCCGCCACTTCCTCACCCAACTCGGCGCCGCCTCCCTCGCCGGCATCGCCACGCCTGCCATTCTCCCGGCACTCCCCGCTCCCCAACCGTCGCCCCGCTTCGGTAAGCCCGACGATCACCCGCTTCCGATCACCGAGACGTGGGACATGAGCTGGACGGCGCGTGTGAACGGGAAGTACCGCGCCATCTTCGACTCGCCCGAGATAGGCGAAGGTGGGGCGTTGGTGCGCGCCGTGGCCTGGTGCGACATGTACAAGGAGGTCTACGGGAGCGAGCGCAGCGAGATGTCGCCCGTCGTCGTCATCCGCCACGCGGCGATCGATCTCATCATGAGCGATGCCTATTGGGCGACGTATGAGGTGGGGAAGGAGAACAAGCTGCGAAACGAGCAGGGGAAGAAGTGGGCGACGCACAACCCGCTGAGCGCCGAGTCGAAACCCGAGGACGAGAAGGCGCGCAAGTACACGCTCCAGTCGTTCATTGCCAGCGGCGGAGTCGTCCTGGGCTGCGGGTGGGCCTTTCGATTCGCGGCGTCGCGCATCGCCAAGCGCGACAAGCTCGAAGCCGCCGAGGCGCGAAAGCGCGCCGTCGAGCTGATGATTCCCGGAGTGATCCTGCAGCCAAACGGGATCTTCGCCTGCCTGCGTGCGCAGGAGGCGGGGTGCCACTACGTGCTGGCATCGTGAGGAGCGGACGGGAGACGGGGGACGGGAGTGAATAGTCCCTGCGCGTGAACACGTTTCCAGCGACCACGAATTCGCGGCGCTGCGCGTTTGTACTTGCGTTGGGGGAGTTGGGACGGAGATTGGACCTCGAGACTGCCCTCGTCGCGCCCGTCACTCCCGCGGGCCGATCGAGCGTGGCGCTCCCCCCCGCCATATGGAGACGTTGCGCATGAATCCGCATCGTGCCGCGCTGATGCCGCGCGGCGCCCGCACCGTGATCGTTGCCTCGCTCGCTGCCTTGTTCGCGACGGCGCTGGCCAGCACCCTCCTCCCGCACGCCGCGCTCGCGCAGCAGAGTGGCGCGCGTGGCAACGGCGCACGCCGTCCCGCACCGACCACGCGCGCCGAGTCGCTCTATGTGAGCGCCGACCCCGCCGATCACTCGACGCGTGACTGGGCCGAGGACATCAAGGGCCGCGAGGCGATCGACAGCACGTACGCGGCGCGAAGCGCCGGCATCATGGACTTCAAGAAGATCACCTACCGCTCGCCGGTGGGTGACATGGACATCCCGGCCTTCCTCTTCCAGCCGCTCAACAAGCGCGGCACGAAGGGCCACGCGGCGATGATCTGGGTGCACGGCGGCGTGCACTCCTCGTGGGGGGCGACGATGTTCCCCTTCGTGAAGGAAGCGGTGGAGCGCGGCTACGTCATCATCGCCCCGGACTATCGCGGAAGCACCGGCTACGGCGAGGCGCACTATCGCGCGATCGACTACGGCGCGAAGGAAGTGGACGACGTCTTCGGCGCCTACGACTACTTGAAGACGCTCCCGCACGTCGATCCGGAGCGTGTGGGGGTGATGGGATGGAGCCACGGCGGCTTCATCACGGCGCACCTCCTCTTCCGCGGCGAGACACCGCTCAAGGCGGGCGCGGCGATCGTTCCCGTCACGAACCTCGTCTTCCGCCTGGGCTACAAGGGGCCGCGCTACCAGCGCGACTTCTCCACGCAGGAAGCGCTGCGCGGACTCCCGCACGAGAAGCAGGCAGAGTACATCAAGCGTTCGCCGCTCTACTCGGTGGAGAAGCTCCAGCGCCCGATTCTCGTCCACGTCGCCACGAACGACGAGGATGTGAACTACGTCGAGGACCAGCAGCTCGTCTGGAAGCTGCGCGCGCTCAAGCCCGACCTCGCCGAGACGAAGGTCTACGTCGACCCGGCGCCCTGGGGCGCATCCGTCGGGCACGCGTTCTCCCGTCGCGTCGACTCGAAGACGCTCGAGCGCGTCGACTCGCCGGAGCAGATCGACTCGTGGAACCGCACGTGGACCTTCTTCGAGTGGAACCTGCGGCCGTACCTCGATCTCTCGAAGCCGCAGCCGCCGCTTCGCACGCGCTAGGCACCGCTCGTCGTTGGCGGGATGTCGCGCGACACCATCGCACCGTGGTGCGCGACATCCCGCCGATAGAATGTGTTGGCATTCGTTCGTCCCTCCTGTCCCCCCACTCGCTGCACGCTGGAGGCGCTGCATGACCAGGGAAGTCCGTCATTCACGAGCCCGATCGATCCTGATCGCCGGCCTCACGCTCGCCCTCGCATCCCCGCTCGCGACGCTCGCGGCCCAGGCCACCGGTTCGGTGCGCGGGCGCGTCGTCGTCGAAGGGGCCAACCGCCCACTCCCCCAGGCGCAGATCGGCGTCGTGGGGTTGCAGCTGGGCGCGCAGACCAACGAGAACGGCGAATACCGCCTCAACAACGTCCCCGCCGGGCCGCGCACGATTCGCGTCGTGCGACTCGGCTTTGCCCCCACGTCGGCGCAGGTGACGATCGTCGCCGGCGAGACGGCGACGCTCGACTTCACGATCCGCGAGGCGCCGGTCGCGCTGGAGCAGGTCGTCGTGACGGCGACCGGTGACGTGCGCCGCAAGGAGATCACCAACTCGATGGCGACGATCTCCGCCGAACAGATCCAGAACGCCCCGGTCGCCAACGCGCAGCAGCTTCTCTCGGCGCAGACGCCGGGGGTGACGGTGCTGGCAAACTCCGGGCAGCCGGGGGCCGGCGGGCAGATCCGCCTGCGCGGGAACAACTCCATCTCGCAGGGCAACAACCCCATCATCTACATCGACGGCGTCCGCATCTACAGCGGCAACTCGCCGACAGTGACCAACGCCCGCCAGACCATCAATCCGTTCAACGACATCCGCTCCGAGGACATCGAGCGGGTGGAGGTGGTGAAGGGAGCCGCGGCGACGACGCTCTACGGCACGGAGGCGTCGGGCGGCGTGATCCAGATCTTCACCAAGCGCGGGCGCAGCGGAAAGCCGCAGTGGTCGCTCGACCTTGGCGGCGGCACGAACGACCTCGACTACCTCGACATCAAGGGCGACCCGACCGCGGTGTACCTCAAGAACTGCCGCGGCTCCGAGCTGTACGGCCTCGACATCGTGCCGACGAGCGCGACGTTCGGGCAGAACCAGCCGTTCGTCGACGCCACCTGCCCGTCGAGCGGAAAGTGGGTACGCACGGGAATGGTGCAGAAGGCGGCGCTGTCGGTCGGTGGCGGGACCGAGGTCGCGCAGTACTTCCTCGCCGGCAACCTCTCCAATGAAGAGGGGGCGCTCCCGACCAACGAGTACACCACCGGCGGCTTCCGCGGGAACTTCGCATTCCGTCCGATCGCCAAGCTCGAACTGGCGCTCAACTCGTCGTACCAGCGCGGCGACCAGGACTGGGTGCCGGACGGCAACCTGGCCAACGGCTTCCTGCTCAACGTGGCGCGCGGGACGGCCGGCAACTACCGCGGCTCGGGGTGCCCCACGGGGACCGCGATCTGCATGAACAACAACGCAGCGCTCACCATCGGGACCAAGACGAAGACGGATCACTACATCTCCGGCTTCACGATGAACTACTCGCCGGTGACGGCGTGGACCAATCGCCTCTCGGTGGGCTTCGACTACAACAACATCGAGAACCGCTCCATCATCCCGTTCGGCCACCTGCGCAACGCGGTGGGGCAGATCTCGCAGGCGGCGTTCGTACGCCAGTTCCTCTCCATCGACTACGCGTCGACCTACAAGCTCGACTTCGGGAGCAACTTCACGACGTCGACGTCGCTGGGCGGACAGCTCTTCCAGGACAACCTCAACACGACCTCGGTCACGGGCGACGAGTTCTCGGGGCCGGGCGACCCGGTGCTCACGAGCGCCGCGCGCCGCACCATCGGGACCGACACGCGCCGTCGGGTGGTGAACGCGGGGCTCTTCTTCCAGGAGCAGGTGGGGTGGAAGGATCGCGCCTTCCTCACGTTAGGCATGCGCGTGGACGGCAACAGCGCCTTCGGAAAGGACTTCGGGCTGCAGTACTACCCCAAGGTCGGCGTCTCGTACGTCCTCTCCGACCACGACTTCTGGCCCAAGGACATCATCGAGACGTTCAAGCTGCGCAGCGCGATCGGCGAGTCGGGGAAGGCCCCGGGCGCGTTCGACGCCGTGCGTACGTGGGACCCGATCGCCGGCGACGAGGCCAAGCCGGGCTTCACCCCCAACCAGCTGGGCAACCCGACGCTCGGCCCTGAGCGCACGCGCGAGACCGAGTTCGGCGTCGAGGCGAGCGCCTTCGCCGGGCGCTTCTCGCTCGACGCGACGTACTTCGACACGCGCACCTTCGACGCCCTCATCCAGGTGCGCTACCCGCCCAGCCAGGGCTTCCTCAACCGCCAGCTGGAGAACGTGGGTGAGGTGCACAACCAGGGGGTCGAGGTGAAGCTCGACGCCGGGATCCTGCGCCGCGCCAAGGTCGATTGGCGTGCCCGGATGAACCTCACGAACCTCAAGAGCGAAGCCGCCGACCTTGGCGGCGAGCCGCTCATTGCAGTCGGCGGCTCCTTCACCGAGGTGCGCAAGGGATACCCCGTCACCTCGCTCTTCGCTCGCAAGATCCTCAACGCGGGCAAGTTCGAAGCGCCCGTGCGCTCGGACACGAACGTCTACATCGGCCCAACGTGGCCCACGAACATCCTGGGCTTCGGGACCACGCTGACGCTCTTCGACAAGCTCACGATCGACGGGCTCGGCGAGTTCCAGAGCGGGGGCTACAACATCAACTACGTCGGCTACCAGAACGCCATCCGCGGCAACTGGCGCCCGTGCTACGCCGACCAGCGCAAGGTCATCGACGCCGCCAAGGGGAACGCCGCGGCGCTCGGGAGCGTCAACGCGCTCAACCGCACGCGTTGCGGCTACAACTCCACGCTCAACCTGGCCGACGCCTGGATCGAGCCGATGGACTTCTTCCGCCTGCGCTACGTGACGGTGAGCTATCGCATTCCGGCCAACTGGATTCCGGGGTCGCGTGGCGGCACGCTCTCGCTCGCCGGGCGCAACCTCTTCCTCAAGACCGACTACACCGGCCTCGACCCCGAGTCGTCGGATCAGGCCGACAGCCAGGTGGGGCGTCGCGAGTACTACGTCCTGCCGCAGCTGCGGTCGTTCTCGCTCTCCTTCCGCACCAACTGGTAACCTCAACCGAGGATCACACACGATGCGTCTGATTCAGATCGTGCGACGCGCCTCGGCGACCGTCGCAATCACCTCGCTGGCGGCGACCGCCGGCTGCAACTTCTTCGACGTCTCCAACCCCGGCCCCATCGCCGACAGCAACCTCGACGTGCCGACCGCGATGACGGGGCTCGTGACCGGGATGGCGTTCGACCTCTCACGCGCCTACGACGTCGTCACACAGGGCACCGCCATCATGGCCGATGAGCTCTACCACTCGGGGAGCTACGGCCCCGGCGAAGGGCTCTGGAACCGCGGCATCATCCGCGCGGAGGACATCAACGGGCACTGGGGAGGGATGCACCGCGCACGCTGGGTGGCCGAGTCGGGGATCGCCCGCATGAAGACGGTGCTGGGCACGGCCTACGACACGTCGCCACTCGCTGCTCGGGCCAACATCTATGCCGGGCTCGCCAACCGCCTGTTGGGTGAGCTGACCTGCGTCTCCGTCATCGACGGCGGCGCGGGCGGCGATCACAAGGTCCACTTCCAGCGGGCCGAGACGAACTTCACCGAGGCCATCCGCATCGCCAACTCCCTCACCGGCGCCATCAAGGACTCGCTGCTGCGCGTGGCGTACGGCGGCCGGGCCAGCGTGCGCGCCTGGCAGGGGAACTGGGCGACGGCGGCGACCGACGCCCAGAACGTTCCCACCAGCTTCGTCTTTGTGGCGCCGTTCTCCACCAACACCACCGACGAGAACAACGACCTCGCGTTCGAGACGACCACGCGCTCGGAGTTCACGGTCTTCAACACGCAGTGGGCCACGGTGCGCGATCCCCGCGTGCCGTGGGACACGGTGCGCACCACGTCGGGGGCGCTCGCCGTCGGACAGGACGGTCGCACGACCTTCTTCCGCCAGCGGAAGTACCAGACCCTCGCCGCCGACATCCCGATGGTGAAGGGGACGGAGATGCTCCTCCTGCGGGCCGAGGCGGCGCTGCGCAACAACGACGTCGCGGGTGCGATGACGCTCATCAACCAGGTGCGGGCATTCCTCGGCACGTCGACCATCCCGCTCCCGGCACTCACCGCGACCACGCTCGACCAGGCATGGCCCATCCTGCAGAAGGAGCGCGGCGCCACGCTCTGGCTCGAGTCGCGCCGCCTGTGGGACCTGCGCCGCTGGAACGCGGAGACCGGGCCGGCCAAGAACAACTTCCTCAACACGCGCGACAAGTGCATCCCGGTCTCGCAGAACGAGGTGCAGTCCAACCCGAACTTCCGCGGGCAGTAGTACGGCGCCGCAGTCGATGACACCGAGATGGATGTGAGCCGTTGCAGCACCAGCAGCATGCAGCACCGTACCACCGAGACCCACGACCGGGGCGACGCATCGACGATGCGCCGCCCCCGGTCGCGTTTCGTTCGCTCGACCGCGGCGCTGCTCGCCGCGTTGCACCTGTGCACGGCGTGCTACACGTACGTGCCGCCGAAGATGGCGCCATCGCCAGGGGCCGCCGTCGCCTTCGACCTCAGCGATGAAGGGAGGCTTGCGCATGCCAAGGCGCTGGGCCCCGGGATCCTGCATGTCGTGGGGACGCTCTCGCGCACCGAGGGCGACCAGCTCGTGGTGGACGTGAGCGAGGTGACCCCGATCCGCGGGCGCGAGCTTCCGGTGAGCGGCGTGCGCATCAGCGTTGCGCCTGGCGACCGCGCCGACCTCCGCGTGCGCACGCTCTCGAAGAAGCGCACGGCCTGGGTGATCGGGACCGCGCTCGCCGTCGTGGTCACCTTCATCGCCACCAAGGGATTCAAGGCCGGCTCGACGCCGGGCGACGGATCGGACGGCGGTGGTGGCCCCGACCAGTATCGCGGGAGCGGCGGATCATGACGTCGCGCGCGGCCTGGTGGCGGCGCGCCGGCGCAGCGTCCGCGGGGTTCGTGGCGATCATCGCGTTGCTCGCGGCCTGCGGCGGCGGGGCGGACGCCGTCGCCCCCCGGAGTTCGACCCCGAAGTTGCAACTGACGGTGAGCAACCTCGTCCCGCTCGACGCCGTCACGCAGGGGAGCTACGCTGCGTGGGCGCTGGACGGGGCGGGGAATGCGACGGCGCTCGGCACGCTCGCCGTGTCGGGGAGCACCGGGACGCTCAACGTCGCGCTTCCCTCGCCGGAGCCCGCGGCGCTCCTGGTCACCGTGCAGACGCCGCGCGATGCCAGCACGACACCGTCGGCGCGCCGCCTGATGAAGGGCGACTGGCGCGGCGGGCGCGCGACGCTCGACGTCGAGAACGCCGTCACCCTCGGCAACCTCCCGCTCAAGCAGGTCCCCGGGCAGTTCACCATGTTCAGCCCGAGCGACAACTACCTCCACGGCTATCCGTCGTTCGAGGAGTGCGGGGTCTGGCTCTTCAACATGGCGCCACGCCAGACGCCGCAGAACGACCAGTGGGTGCGGCTCTCGCCGCTCACCGACGGCTGGATCTACGAAGGGTGGATGGTGCGCGACTACGGCGCGCCGGACGCCATCTGGCTCTCGTACGGCAAGTTCCTCCCGGACGCCTCGGGGGCGATTTCGTCGCGCGATGACACGGGATGGGGCCCCTTCTCCGGCGTCACCGACTTCGCGACTGCCGGCGAGGAGGAGTTTCCCGGCGACGACTGGTTCTCCAACCCGTTAGGCTTCCCCTTTCCGTCGGTCTTGCGCCTCCCGCTCGACCTGCGCGAGAAGAACCAGTCCGGCGTCTCGCGCTGGACGCACGTCATCACCATCGAGCCGCGCTCCGACAAGGGCGAGGCGGTCGGGAGCGAGCGCCCCTTTGCGATCCGCCCGTACCGCGATGGCTTTGGCGATTCGGCCCCTGGCGTCCCGCGCACCATAACCTTCCACGCCGACGGCGTCCCCACGGGCGCTGCGGTGCGGCAATAGCGCGACGAAGCACCGGTGCCGCGCGCCGTCCTGCTCCCCCGCCTCGCGGCCGCGGCGTTGCTGCTGACGGCATTCGCCTGCGCGGAGCCAGGCACGGCACCGGCACGCCCGGCGGAATCGGCTGCCGCCACCTGGCACACCTGGACGCTGGCCAGTGCCAGCGAGCTGCGCCCCGCCGCCCCGGCCGCCGAGGGCTCCACACAGCTGCAGCAGGAGCTCGACGCCATTGTTGCCGCGCAGGCAGCGGCCGGCGCACCGAGCGATTCGCTCCTCCGCCTGTACGACGGCGATCCCACCAGCCTGTGGACGCGCACGGCGGTCGACCTCCTCGGCTTCTACTGGACCATCCTGCCGGATGTCCGAATCGCCACCCCCGCACGCTCGGCGCGGCTGATGGCGCTGCTGCATGTGGCGATGTACGACGCGGTGGTTGCGAGCTGGGACGCGAAGTGGACGTACAGGCGCCGCTCGCCGAGCGAGGCGAGCAGTCGCGTGCGTGCGCGCGTCAGCGCCGGCGGAATCCCGAGCTACCCGAGCGAGCATGCGGCGGTCGCCGCGGCGGCGTACGAAGTGCTCGCGGCCGTCGCTCTCCCTGGCGACACCGCGAAGCTCCGCGCGCAGATGCTCGCGGTCGGGCCGGCGCGCATTGCCGCAGGGGCGGCCTACCCCAGCGATGTTGCCGCCGGCTACGCGTTAGGCTCGGCCGTCGCGCGTCGGGTGCTGCAGCGCGCGGCCACGGACGGCTCCGACCAGGTGTGGGACGGTGTGATGCCGACCGGGGCGTATGTCTGGCAGCCGACGCCGGCGCGACGCGTGAAGGTCCCGTTCGACGCGATGGCCGGCAGCTGGCGCACCTGGGTGATTCCCAGCGGCAACGCCTATCGACCGCCTCCGTATCCGGCGCCGGGGAGTGCGGGGTGGAACGCCTCGCTCGACGAACTGCGGCGTCTTGCGGCTGGCGGTCGCACCGTCGCGCAGATGGACCGCGCACGCTACTGGGCCACCGAGGCCCCAACGGGACGTTGGGACCTCTTTGTCGAGGACGAGCTGGCGCGTCGTCGCTGGTCCATCCCCCGCTCAGCGCGGGCGCGCGCCTGGGCGAGCATCGCCATGTACGACGCCTTCGTCGCCTGCTGGGAGGCCAAGTATCACTACTGGCTCGCCCGCCCCATCACCGTCGACCCGACGATGAACACCGTCTTCTCCACGCCGCCGTTCCCGTCATATCCGTCCGGGCACTCGACCATCTCCACCGCGGCGGCCGAGGTGCTGGGCGACCTCTTTCCCGAGAAGGCGGCGCACTGGGACAGCCTCGCGGTCGAGGCATCCAACTCGCGCGTGTGGGCCGGGGTGCACTACCGCTTCGACATCGAGGCAGGGGACACCCTCGGGACCAAGGTGGGAAAGGCGGTGGTGGCGCGCATGCGCGCCGACGGCGTGCGCTAGGAGAGGTGGCAAGGCGAGGCGACGCGGGTCACCGCGGGCGCCCTCGCTGCGTCACCGCGCCAGCAGGCGCAACTGGCGATCGTGGAGAGCTTGCCCGATCCCCGTCCGTCGACGGGTGGTCGTCCACGACCCCACTGCGTTGCACGGAGCCGCCGATGTCCCATCGCCCCCCGACTCTCGCGTTCCCAGCGGCATCGCTCGCGCGCTGCGCCCGAACCGTTGGCGCGGCGCTCGTCGTGCTCACCGCCGCATGCCAGGTCACCGAGTCGCCGACCGCTGCACCGGCCGAGCCGGAGGTTCGCGCCCAAACGGAGCACAGCGGCCACACCGTGACGGCGAGCGCCGGCGGCAACAGCTCGGCGATGGGGACGTGGAAACCCGGGCGCTTCGACAGCTGCTCGCCGGCCGTGCACGACCGCTACGCCGTGACCGGCCCCGATGGCAAGCTCTATCCCACATGGCACCCGCCCGTCGACCCGACCACCGGCTGCACGTTCGGTCACGAACATGGGCGCGACCCGCACGGCTCGGCGCTCTACTCGCTGATCGGCGATGTTCCGTTTGGCGTGGCCAACGAGGCGCTCCTGTCGTGGCAGCCCGGGACCATGCGCCACGAGGATCACGTGGGGCACAAGATCGAGTGGGAGAACAACGTGCAGTTGCACTACTCGATCAATGGGGCGCGCGTGCCGTTCGGGGTGTATTGCGATTGGCTGGCCAAGATTCACCAGGGGACACACTCCCCCGACGCCCTCGTCAACAACACGCACGAGATCTACTACGCCGTGCGCTGCACCGACGGGACGATGATCCAGGCCACCGTGCTCTCGCGCATCGATCGCGTCGCGCGATTCGAGCGCAGTTGCCAGAAGGGGACCTTCGTGCGCGTCGACCTCACGCCGATGCCGGGGCAGCTCAACGGGCGTGGCACGCGCCTCATCCCCGATCGCACGTGCGCCGACAAGTACATCCTCGTCCCGACGGGGCAGTGGTCGTCGTACAGCGCCTTTTATGAGGACTGGGTGACGTCGAACTACCTGCGCGACTCCACCGGGCGACAGATCGCCTACTTCGACCCGCACTTCGCCGTCTTCAACCCGGCGCGCTACCACCATCCCACGCTGGCCACGCGGCTGGGCTACACGCTCGACCTGTGCTACGAGCGCATCGGGAGCGGGAGCACGCAGCGGCGCGCGCGCGGCGGCGAGTGCGATTGGGGGACCAATGGCGGGAGCCTCGTCTTCCCGTGGGACGATCCGCGCTCGCCGTTCAACGGGTCGCATCGCGAGACGTACTTCAACCAAACGACGCTCAACAACGCCGGCGGCCCCACGACCTGGTATACCGATCCGTTCGGCGGCAACGCGTCGCGCACGCCGTTCACCGGCGCCATCGCCCAGCGCGTGGCAAGCATCACGAACACGCGTCCGTATCCGCTGGAGTCGCAGGCGGTCGGTGCCAACCGTTCGTACGGCGGGCGAGGGGTGCACGCGCCGAACTGAACCGCGCACGCCATGCGACGTGAAGAGACGCATGTCCCGAGAGCGGAGCGTGGCGGAGCGTGGCGAAGCGTGGCTCTGCGTGTCCGCACGAACGAACGCGAGGCTGGCATTGGCCTCGCCTAACGTCGAGTACATGAGGCGAGCTTCATTCTCGCCCCGGCGGGTGAGGATTTCGTCGGCACGATCCGATACCAAGAAGCGATGACCGTCGGCGTGCGGCCTCGTGAGGCGACGCCGGCGATACATGCTCGCTTCGCCATCGGGTCGTCCCATGCACGCTCGCACGTACACCTGGTCGCCCACGGTCGGGTGGCTCGCGCCTAACGGTTCCGCGGGGCCGTCGGTACGGCTGGTCCTCGTCTTTGGCGACGTCACGGTGCTCGCCGCAGGCGACGCCGTGGCCGCACTGCAGGCGCGTCACCCCGGCGCCATCGTCGTCGCGGTCTCCACGGCAGGCGAGATCGCAGGCGAAACGGTCTTCGAGGGAACGGCCACCGCACTCGCGATGCACTTCGACTGCACCACGGTGCGTCCGGCCCAGGTGGCGATCGCGCCGGGTGAGCCGAGCGAGGCGATTGCCGAGCGCCTGGCCGCGGCGCTCTCGCCTGAGGGGCTGGCGCACGTGCTCCTGTTCAGCGACGGGCTCCACGTCAACGGCTCCGCACTCGCCCGCGGGCTCGCGGTTCGACTCCCCGAGCGCGTCGCGATCACCGGTGGCCTGGCGGGCGACGGTGACCGCTTTCGCGAAACGTGGGTCGGCGTTGGCGCCGATGTCTTCCCGCGACAGGTCGTGGCCGTCGGTCTCTACGGCGACGCCCTGCGTGTCGGCTATGGATCGGTAGGGGGGTGGGACGTCTTTGGGCCGGAGCGCATCATCACGCGCTCGGCCGGGAACGTCCTCGTCACCCTGGACCACCAGCCGGCGCTCGAGCTCTACAAGCGCTATCTCGGCGAAGCGGCGGCCGACCTCCCCTCGAGCGCGCTCCAC
Source organism: Gemmatimonadaceae bacterium (assembly GCA_046327755.1). Taxonomy (GTDB): domain Bacteria; phylum Gemmatimonadota; class Gemmatimonadetes; order Gemmatimonadales; family Gemmatimonadaceae; genus SCN-70-22. The sequence goes on along the minus strand of JAXLXW010000011.1, from coordinate 67,428 downwards.
TTTCCGCTCGCGCTCACGCGGCGCGACGGCGCCCCCCCGGTCGTGCGCACGATCCTCTCGCTGGATGACGCGGCGGGAACAATGACCTTCGCCGGCGATGTCCCGGAGGGGGCCACCGTGCGCCTCATGCGCGCCAACTTCGACCGCCTGGTCGACGGCGCCGAGCACGCGGCGCTCGATGCGCGCCAGCGACTGGGGAGCGATGCGTCGGCTGCCATCCTCGTGAGCTGCGTGGGACGCCGCCTCGTGCTTCGGCAGCGGGTGGAGGACGAACTCGAGGGGGTGCGCCGCGTCCTCGGGCCCACGCCTGCCATCGCCGGCTTCTACTCGTACGGCGAGATCACGCCGGTGGCCGCAGCGGGACGCTGCGAACTGCACAACCAGACGATGACGATCACGACGCTGGTCGAGGCCTGACGTGCATCGCCTCCTCGCCCGCCAGCTGCACAAGGTGTGTCCGGACGGCGCCATCCCCGATGCGCGTGTCGACGCCTTGCTGGCGCTCGTGGACGCCGCGTACGCCGGGCACGATGTCGACCGCCTCCGGCTGGAACACTCGCTGCAGGTGGTATCGGACGAGCTGACGGAACGCAATCGCGAATTGGAGCGCCGCGTGCAGGCGCTCGCGGAGATGGAGGTCGGCCTGCGTCACGCACTCAAGCTCGAGGCGGTGGGGCAGCTCGCGGCCGGCATCGCGCACGAGATCAACACGCCCATCCAGTACATCGGCGACAGCATCGGCTACGTGCACGACGCCTTCAACGACGTGCGGGCGCTCCTGGCCTGGTATCGTGCCCAGATGCAGCGCGCGATGGATGGACACGCACCCCCGTCCGCGGAGGCGATCGCCGCCGAGGAGGGTGCGCGCGACATCGACTATGCCCTCGAGCAGATCCCGCTGTCGATCGAGCGCACGCTGGATGGCGTGCGGCGCGTGGCCCTGCTGGTGCGCGCCATGCGCGACTTCGCCCACCCGGACGGAGTCGAGAAGGCCGATGCCGACATCAACGAGGCGCTGCGCTGTTCGCTGATGGTGGCCACCAACGAGATCAAGCACGTGGCCGACGTCGAGTTGCACCTCGCGACCATCCCCCTCATTCCGTGCCACATCGGGGAGATCAACCAGGTGTTCCTCAACCTCCTCGTGAACGCCGCCCACGCCATCGCGGACCGCGGCCCCACACGCGGGTGCATCACGCTCGGCTCGCGCCCCCTGGATGGCGGCGTCGAGGTCACCGTGACCGACACGGGGTGCGGTATCCCCGCCAGCATCCAGGGGCGCATCTTCGACCCATTCTTCACCACCAAGGCAGTCGGCCGCGGTTCGGGGCAGGGGCTCGCCATTGCGCGAAACATCGTGGTGGACAAGCACGGCGGGACCCTCCACTTCGAGACGCGCGAAGGGGAGGGAACCACCTTCGTGGTCCGTCTCCCCGGGCGGGCATGCGACGATACACGCGCGGCGGGCCTGATCGCATGAAGGAGCTCCTGCTGGTCGACGACGAACCGAGCGTCGTGCGCGCGCTCTCCGCGTCGCTCCGCCGAGTGCGCGATCGCTACCACGTGCGCGTCGCGATCGGGGCCGAGGAGGCTGCCGAGGCCATGCTGGTCACCCCGGCCGACATCGTCGTCACCGACATGCGCATGCCAGGCGCAGACGGCGAGGCGCTGCTGCGTACGTTGCAGGCAACATGGCCCTCGACCGTCCGGATCGTCCTCTCGGGGTGGGCCGAACCATCGGCATCGCGCCGCGTCGCGATGCTGGCACACCTCTTCCTTTCCAAGCCGATCGAGTCGGAGCAACTCGTGGCGCGACTGGATGGAGTCAGCGCGGTCATCGACCGGCTGCAGCGGCCGGAGCTCCGATCGCTGGTGGGACGCCTCCGCCGGCTCCCGGTGCTCTCACGCACGAGTCGCGTCCTGCGCGCACTGCTCAGCGAGCCGGAGGTCACGGCAAGCCAGGTCGCCGCCGTCGTGAAACAGTCGCCGTCGCTCACCGCCAAGGTCCTCCACCTCGGTAACTCCGCCTTTTTCGCGGCCGGCGCGCCGGTGACCTCTGTGGAGCGGGCCGTGACCGTGATCGGAACGGAGACCTTGCACGCGCTCGTGATCGCGGCCGACATCTTCGCCGAGACGCCACGCGGTGCGCCCGTGGGCGACGCGATGCTGCGGTTGCAGCTGCGGGCCCTTTTCGCCGCTCGCATCGCGCGTGCCCTGACGCCGCGCCGCACGCGCAATCCCGACGCGTGGACCGCCGCCATCCTGCACGAGATCGGCCTCGTCGTGATGATGTCCGAGGGCACAGATCTCCTCCACGAGCTCACCGAGCGCGTGCACGCTCATGGCGAACGCATCGAGGAGGCGGAGCACGCACTCTGGGGCGCCACGCATGCCGACGTTGGGGCATATCTCCTCGGCCTCTGGGGATTCGAGTGGGACGTCATCCAGGCGGTGGGGGGGCACCTCGCCCTCCCTGGCGACGTCACGCCAGTCGACACAGCGGGGGTCACGGCGCTTACCGCGGCACTCGCCGCCGAGGCATTCCCCCTCTGGCCGCATGCACCGGAGTCACGCGGACTCCCGCCGGTTGCCGCGGGCGACACGACCACCGCGGAATTGCACGCGCGGTGGCGCGACCTGGCACGTTTCGAGTTGGACGACTTCAGCGGGCTGTCGGATGAGCTTTCCAGTACCTGACGACCTCGCGCTGCACGTGGCGAAGGGCGACAGCCGCCAGGCCCCAGTCGTCCCCCGCAAGCTCGGGTTGCCGCGCGTGCTGTGCGTCGATGACGACGAACGACTGCTGGCCGGACTCGAGTTGCGTCTCCGGCGTTCGTTCGACGTCGTCACCGCGACGAGCGCCGCCGACGCGCTCGCGAAGCTCGAGCGCAGCACCCCCTTTGCCGCCGTCATCAGCGACATGCGCATGCCGCACGCAGATGGCGCCCGCCTCCTCTCCGCCATCCGACGCGTCTCCCCCGAGACCACGCGCATCCTCCTCACGGGGCAGGCCGATGTTGCGAGCGCAATCGCGGCCGTCAACGATGGCGAGATCTTCCGCTTCCTCCTCAAGCCCATCGAGGCGCCGCAACTCGTCGCCGTGCTCGACGAGGCGGTGGCGCGCCATCGGGCGATGCTGGCGCAACGCGGATTCGTCGAGCAGGTGCTGCGCGCGACCGCCGACATCATGTCGGCGTCCATGGGGACGCTCGCGCCCGCGCTCGCCGTGCAGAGCGCCCGCGCCCGCTCGATGGTTGCCGAAATCGCCGCGACGGTCGCCGCACGCCAGGGATGGATCGCCGAGGTGGCGTCTGTCCTCGTGCACCTGGCCCTCGCGCGCGTCGCGCCTGACGTCGCACGACGATGGCGCACCGGCACCGCGCTCTCGCCCGACGAGGTGCACGCGGTGGTGGGAGCGATGCGCGAGACACAGGCAATGCTGCGTCACGTCCCCGAGTCAGACGCGATCAGCGACGCCATCGCCGTGGTGACGTCCTCGCGCGATGGAGCGGAATGGCGTCGCGTGGCGCCGTCCGACGGAATCGCGGCGCGCATCCTCAGCCTCGTGCTTCGCTTCGACGCATCGCTGCAGCGCGGACTGAGCGCCCCCGAAGCGGTCGAGGCACTCCGTGCCGAGGACATCGCCGAGGACGCGACGATGATCGAAGCGATCGCGGCGGCGGCGTCGCGCCTGGAGCCAGGGAGCACGCGAGGTGCGCTCGGTCGCCTCAACCCCGGGCGTCGCCTCGTGCACGATGTGCGGCTCCCCAATGGCGTGCTCTTCCTTCCCAAGGGACACGACATCACCCTCGCCACGCTCGACATGCTCGACGCCCTCGATGAAGAGTCGCGCCAGATCCAGGTCGTGACGATCGATTCGCCTCGAGGCGCCCGGGCGTAGCACACGAGCCCGATCTCCGGCGGGACGCGGCGGTTGCTTGTCGGCGTGTCGTCCATTCTCCCCATTCGCGACGTGCGACCGGGATGTAGCGTGCGGGCAGCGCCTCAGCCCGACGCTGGCGGGCGCCCGCCGTCACTCCAATCGCGCATCCGTCCCATGATCGGAAACCATCGGCTCTCCATGGTCGCGGCGCTCATGCTGCCAACGGCGCTCCTGCCACACGCCGCGGCATCGCAGCCGCCTGCGGGCACGCCAAACGCCGAGCAGGTCAAGGCCGCGTACTCCAAGCGCGAGGTGAAGATCGTGGTGCGCGACGGGGTGTCGCTCTTCACGTCCATCTACGTCCCGCGTGACACCACGCGTCGTTACCCGGTGCTGATGTCGCGCACGCCGTACTCGGTCGCACCGTACGGCGCCGAGGCGTATCGCCCGGGGCTGGGGCCGTCGTCGAATCCTCGTTATGCAAGCGACGGCTACATCTTCGTCTACCAGGACACGCGCGGGCGCCATTTCAGCGAAGGGGTCTTTCGCGACATGACGCCGGCGCTCGAGTCGCACGACAAGGCGACCGACGTCGACGAGGGGACCGACACGTACGACACCATCGAGTGGTTGCTGAAGAACCTCCCCACCAACGGAAAGGTGGGGATCTACGGGACGTCGTACCCTGGCTTCTACGCCTCGGCGAGTTGCCTGTCGCGCCATCCTGCGCTGGTGGCCTGCTCGCCGCAGGCGCCGATGACCGACATCTGGATGGGCGACGACAACTTCCACGGCGGCGCCTTCCTCCTCCCGCACAACTTCGGCTTCTACACCTTCTTCGGGCGCGGCCCGCGCACCGAGCCGGGCTACGACAAGCGCTACCCCTTCGACATGGGGACGCGCGACGCGTACAAGTTCTACCTGGAGATGGGCTCCGTTGCGGCTGGCGCCCGCAAGTACATGCAACCGGCGGGGACGGCGGCGATGTTCGACAGCATCCTCGCCCACCCCACCTACGACTACTACTGGAAGGCGCGCAACCTGCGCCCGCACCTGAAGGACGTGAAGGCGGCGGTGCTGACGGTCGGCGGCTACTACGACACCGAGGACCTGCACGGGCCGTGGTGGGTGTACGAGTCGATCGCGAAGCAGTCGCCGGCGACGAAGAATCGCCTCGTCGTGGGGCCATGGTCGCACGGCGGGTGGAGCCGCGGCGATGGCAACGTGTTAGGCAACCTGCGCTGGCGCTACAAGACCGGGCCCTTCTTCCGCGACTCGGTCGAGTATCCCTTCTTCGCGCACTACCTCGCCGGTGCCGCCGATCCCAACCTCCCTGGCGTCCTCGTCTTCCGGACCGGCGCCGACCAGTGGGATCGCTACGACACGTGGCCCGCGCCTAACGCCAAGCCCGTCTCGCTGTATCTCCACCCCGACGGCAAGCTCGCCTTCGGGCCGCCCGCGCGCGGCGCCGGCTTCGACGAGTACGTGAGCGACCCGGCACGGCCCGTCCCTGTCGTCGATCGTGTCGAGCCGCAGGGGATGCCGCGCGACTACATCACCGCCGACCAGCGCCACGCCTCGCGCCGCCCGGACGTCCTCACCTACCAGACCGACATCCTCACCGAGGACGTCACCCTCACCGGTCCCGTCTCCCCCGTGCTGCACGTGAGCACCAGCGGGACCGACGCCGACTTCATCGTCAAGCTCATCGACGTCTTCCCCGACAGCGCCACCAACTGGGCAGACGACAACAGCGGCTTCGTCGTCGGTGGCTACCAGCAGCTGGTGCGCGGCGAACCGATCCGCATGCGCTATCGACGGTCGTGGGAGAAGCCCTCGCCGATGGTCGCCAACACGCCGGACTCGGTGCGCTTCGAGATGCCCTCGGTGCACCACACCTTCCGCAAGGGGCACCGCATCATGGTGCAGGTGCAAAGTTCCTGGTTCCCGCACATCGATCGAAATCCGCAGACATACGTCCCCAACATCTTCGAGGCCAAGCCGGGGGACTTCGTGAAGGCCACGATGCGCGTCTATCACGACGCGCGGCGGCCGACACGGCTCGAGATACGGCGGCTGGATCCGTAAGGGTCGCAGCCGATCAAGGAGAGGGGCGCGGTGCCGAGAGGTGTCGCGCTCCTTTCGCGTGCGCCCGGGCGTGCGACCGGATACGCGCCGCGGCTACCGCTCGGGATCCTGGCCCAAGCGGGCTCGCTCACGCCGGCGCATCGCGCGAAGCGTCGTGAGCGCGATGGGGATCAGCAGGTACTCCATCCCCGAGACGAGCGCCCCGCGCCCTCCCGACAGCGCGGTCAGGTACGCGAGCGTTCCGATCGACACCATGATGGCGTGCTCGATGAGCCCATGGCGCGTCTCGAGGCACTCGGCGGCATTCAGCTGCAGTGCCTCGCGGCGTCTCCACGCATGGCGGTACAGGAGGATGAACATCACCGAGATGGTGATGAACCCCAGGCTGTAGATCCGTAACAGCCCGCTCCATTCGTCCCCGCTCAGCGTGTTGGCGCCACGAAATACCGCGACCATGGCACTCATCAGGAACTTCAGGGGGTAGACGTAGAAGACGACCAGGAAGAGCAGCGCCGCATTCAAGGCGGTCGTCGCACGATCCTCCAGGCCGTACCGGCGAAACCAGAGGTACTGGTTGTGCCACGTGGCGAAGAGGATCGCGAAGCTGATCGCGAATGCCCCGAGCCCGCGCATCGACTCCACCAGTTCTGTGAAGGAACGCGGCACCTCGAGCGACACCACCAGGAGCGTGATGGCGAACCCAAAGACGGCGTCGCTCAACCCCTCGAGCCGCGACACGTTTGCGCCGCGCCATCGAAAGCCCGCGTCACGCGCCGGGTCGCTCATCAGTGTCTCGACGTCTGCCATCATCTCCTCGCCCCGTTATCGCGCGCCAGCCAACTCCTCCCCCCGAATCCGCCGCTCCATCACCACAAACAGCAACAGGCACGCCGCCGAGATCCCGAACTCCACCAGCAACATCCCGTTGGTCGCGAAGCGATCGTGCGCCCACCCATCGACGCGCAGCATCGCCAGCCCGAACATCGTGTTCATGGCGAAGAAGACGTTGATCTTCGTCGCCGCCGCGCGCTCGCCGATCACGCTCAGCACCATCCCGGTCAGCGTGGTGGAGCAGAGCCCGAGTGCGAAGGTGTAGATGAGCGTCGACGCGGCATATCCCACCGTGTTGCGCGGCGAGACGAGCAGCAGCAACGCCGCAAACGCCGAGATGGTGCACGCCACCGCGTACGCCCGCGCACTCGGCAGGCGTGAGGCGAGCACCCCGCCGGTCATGCACCCGGTGACGATCGCGATCCCGCCGCCGATCCCCAGCACGAACGAGACGACATCGGCCGAGGCGTTCCACTCCGGCCCCAGTGAGCCGAAGAGGAATTGCGCCGATCCCGTCCCGATGGGGAGCACCGCCAGCAGCAAACCGATGCGCCCGGCGCGGCTCCGCAGCACGGCACGCAGCTCGCGCCACGCGTCGGCGGCGCGCGCCCCCACGCTCGCCCCGCGCGGGAGCCCCGCCGGTTCCTCCAGCCCGCTGAGCGCCAACGAGCACGCCACGAGGATGAGCGCCAGCACCGCGCCGGCCATCCATGCCTCCGGGAGGTGCTTCGTCAGCCACAACCCGAGCCCGCCCCCCGCCGTCTGTCCGAACTGGTTTCCGCTCTGGAACCACCCGCTTGCCTTGCCACGCCCGCCGGGCCCCGCGTTATGCGCCATCAATCCCTCGGTCGCGAAGGCGACGAAGGTCGCGGCGAAGTTCCCGGCCAGCACCAGCAGCGACAGCAGCGGCACCGTCGCCTCGCGCATCGGCGTCGCCGTGATCCCGATGATCACCGCCGACATCACGACGACGGCAATGCGGTACCACCCCTTCCGCGACAGCGAGTAGTCGGCGAGCGGGGCCCAGAGGAACTTGAAGGCGTGGGCGAAGAACGCCGAGCCCACCATCGCGGCGGCCGCCGAGACGGGGAGACCGGCACGGGCCGACAGGTACCCCAGCGCCACGCTGGGGTACCCGATCATCAAGCCCATGGGGAAGTACAGCGCCGCGTACCGCCAGGGATGCGGGGGGCGCGCCATCCTAGCGGGCGCCTAACGCCTTGGCCTTCGCCTGCGCCCCCTTCCAGCGCGCCATGACCGCGACATACTGCTCGCGCGCCCTGGCGCACGCCGCCACCTGCACGGCCGTCGGCGCGACCTCGGCCGCCTGCAGCGCCATCCCCGCCGACTGCAATGCGTTGCTCACCGCTTCCAGCGACGGCGTCGCCGTCTGCGCCCCGCGCCGGCGGAACCCCCCCGGCATCGTGCGCCGCTGTCCGGTGGGCGCCAATGACTCGAGCTCGCCCTTCAGCGCCTCGCCCTCGGCGCCACTCACCGACGCCACCTTCGCGGCCAGCGCCTTGGCCTCGTTGAATGCCGCGTGCGCCGCCACCGCCCCCTCGTACATCTCCACGCTCAACGCATTGAGCTGCGCCAGCGCCGACGGGGCGATCTTCACGCGGGGGTCGAGCTTCACCTCGATGGGTTGCGTGCTCGACTTCCCCTCCACCGTCAGCCGCACCGTGTACTTCCCCGCCGGAACCCACGGCACGTTGTAGTTGGGGTACGTGCGCCCGGGGACCGCCCCCGTCGCCTCTTCGTCGCCGGCCGGGACGAGGTCCTGCGGTGAGACGGGGTCGAAACGCAGGTCCCAGCTGAAGCGGTGCATCCCTGCCTTGGTGGAGATGATGTACTGCGGCGCCGGCCAGTAGAGCGGGAGCCCGCAGTAGGCGGCGGTCGGGTTCTTCTGGCAGACCTTGTCGTACGCCGCCATGTCCTTCCCCGGATCCGGGTCGAAGACCGGCTCGGTGCTGGAGTACGAGCGCACGACCTTCCCCTTGGTGTCGAGGATCTCGAGCTTCACCTCGCCGCTGGCGTCGCGGGGGAGGTAGTAGTCGATGAGTCCACCCGGCGGCGGGTTCTCGCCGGCGGGGAGCTCGGGGGGCCACGGCGTGGGCTCATTGGTGGCGAAGCGCACGCGCACTGCCGTCCCCGGCTTGAAGAGGTAGGCGTTGCCTGACGAGAGCGCCTGCCGCGCCGCGGCCGCCTGCCGGAGCGGCGTCACGTTGTCGAGGATCCAGAAGCCGCGCCCGTGCGTCCCGGCAATGAGGTCGGCGCAGTGGCAGGTGGAATCGTCCTTCACCTGCAGGTCGCGCACCGAGATGGCCGGCATCCCGTTCTTGAGCGACTGCCAGTGATCGCCGTCGTCGAACGAGACCCACACCTGCAGGTCGGTCGCGGCGTAGAGGAGCCCCTTCTGCCGCGGATCTTCCCGGATGGAGTTGGCGACGGCGCCGCCGGCAATCCCGGTGTTGATCTCCGTCCACGTCTTGCCGCCATCGTGCGTGCGGTAGAAGTGCGGGTTGATGTCGTCGAGTCGCAGCGTGTTGGCCGCCGCGTACGCCGTGAGGTTGTCGAAGTGCCCCGCCTCGATGTTGAAGATGCGCGTCCAGTGCTTGAGCGTGGGCGGCGTCACGTTGCTCCACGTCGTCCCGCCGTTCGTCGTCACCTGGATGTGGCCGTCGTCGGTCCCGGCCCAAATGATCGACAGCGAGCGTGGCGACGGCGACAGCGCGGTGATGCTCCCCCACGCTCCCGGCTTCACCGTGGCCGCGTACTTCCCGGCGTTGGCCGGGACGTCGAACGTCTGCCGGGTGAGGTCGGGCGAGATGCGCGTCCACGTGTGCGCCTTGTCGGTGCTCTTCCACACGACGTTGGACGCGTAGTAGAGCGTGTGGTTGTCCACCGGCGAGAAGTGCAGCGGCATCGTGCGCACGTTGCGGTTCATCGCCCCGCCGCCAGGGAGCGTCCCCGAGGCGTCGGGCCCCACCTGCTGCGTCTGCCGCGTGCGCCGGTCGAAGCGCGACACGCCGGAGCGCTGGCTCCCGAAGACCACGTCCGGATCCTGCGGGTCCGGCGCCGCCATCCCGTACTCCTGGATGTTCACCGGGTGCCAGTCGTGGAAGGTGATGCGTCCGTCGTCCGAGCGGCTCTGCACGCACGCCGACCCCGAGTCCTGCTGCCCGCTGCACACACGATACGGGAAGGCGAAGTCGGTGGTGACGTGGTACATCGCCGCGGTGTTCTGGTTGTACCAGTTGCTCCACGACTTCCCGCGGTTGGCCGAGACGACGGCCCCCTGGTCGGCGACCGCCACGATGATCTTCGGATCGTTGGGGTTGACCCAGATGCGCTGGTAGTCGTCGCCGCCCGGCGCCCCGCGCACGGCCGACCAGGTGAGCCCGCCGTCCTCGGTCCGCCACATCACGGTGCTCGCCGTGTAGACGACGTCCGGGTTCTTCCCGTCGATCACCACCGTGGGGAGGTCGCCGCCGCCGATGCGTCCCAGCGGGCGCATGTCCTGCCGAGCGTCGGGGCGCTCGTTATGCTCCCCCTTGATCGCCTGGAACCAGTGCGCCCCCCCGTCCACCGACTTGTAGAAGCCGATGGGCCCGGTCCCCGGCGCGATGGTCGCGTACAGGATGTTCGAGTTGCTCGGCGCCACCGCGAGGTTCGCCTGCTGGATCGAGGGGAGCCCCTGCGACAGTTGGGTCCACGTCGTCCCGCCGTCGGTCGACTTGAAGATCCCCATCCCGTGGTCGCCGAACCCCTGTCCCTCGATGAAGCTCTGCTGCTGCTGCCAGAGCGTCGCGTAGACGACGTTGGGGTTGCCCGGGTCGAGGAGGACCTCGTTGGCGCTCGTGTATTCATCCTTGTAGAGCACCTTCTCGAACGTCTCCCCGCCGTCTGTCGACCGGAAGACGCCGCGCTCCGGGTTGGGGCCGTAGGGGTGCCCGAGGACGGCGACGAAGAGGCGGTTCTCGTTGGTGGGGTCGACCGCCACGGCCGCGATCATCTGGCTCTGCCGCAGCCCGAGGTGCTTCCACGTCTTGCCGCCGTCGGTCGACTTGTACATCCCGTCGCCGATGGCCAGGTCCGGACGAATGATCCCGGCTCCGCTCCCGACGTAGATGACGTTCGGGTTGCTCGCCGCGACCCCGATCGCCCCGATCGAGCCGGTGGGCTGGTCGTCGAAGATGGGGACCCAGTTGGCGCCGTAGTCGGTCGAGCGCCAGACGCCGCCGTTGTCGAAGCCGGCGTAGAAGACGTTGGGTTGCGAGGGGACGCCGGCCACGGCGCGTGCGCGCCCGGCGCGCGTGGGGCCGATGTCGCGCCAGCGCATCTCGGGGAAGGAGAGCTCCTGCGCAGCGGCGCGCGCGAAGGGGATGGCGGTGGCGGCGAGGGCGATCGCGCCCAGGAGGGCGGCGACGGCGGGGTGACGACGGGAGCGACGCATGGTGGGGCGGGGCGAAGTGAGCCCCGAAAATGCACCCGCACTCCCCCGGGCGACAGGACAGATCCCCCGACATTGGTGGCTGTGCGCGAGAGGATGCTGCAAACGGCGAATGGCCGCGCCCCGATGGGGACGCGGCCATTCGACCTAACGACAGTTGCCGCGGGCGGGGAACGCGGGACGTTCCCCCTGGGCTACTCGCCCTTGCGGGCGCGGAGCGTGCCCTGGGCGTCGCCGACGGCCCAGCGCCCGGAGGTCAGCTTCCCCTCGGTCCCGGTGGCTTGCCGGTCGAGGACGATCGTCAGCACCCCCTGCGTGGTCTCGCCCTGGAGGACGAGGTCATTCTCGATGACCGAGACGGCGAGCGGGCGCTCCGTCGTCTCGCCCTTGAGGCGGGCGCGGGCCACGAGGGTCCCGGCCGAGTCGGCGACGGTGACCGTGGTCGGCAGCGCCATGGCGTAGCGCGGGGCGCCGAACTGGTACGTGGCCACGACTCGCTGCGAACGGTTAGTCGTCACGAGCCCACGCTGCGCATGCGCGGTCGAGGCGGTGAGGACGATGGCGGCGCTGGCAGCGGCGACGGAGAGGAGGATGCGGCGGGTCATGGGAGTGCTCCTGCGATGTATGTGAAAAACGAAGCGAGTCGTGTTCCGCCCTACGCCGCCTGGCCCGCCGGGGTTTCACGCCCCCCCGGGGCGCGCATGCAGGCGGGCATTGGAGCCCGCGTGATGCGCCACGGCATGCGACCGGAACCGTCGCGCGGTGCATCACCCGATGCACCGTGGTGCGCCGGGTGGCGCACCGCCTGCAAGTCAGCCTAGAGAGAGAATGCGCCACGCGCAAGTTGTCATGGCAGTTGCCTGCCTGACGAGTGCCATTCCTCACGATTCGCGCGCGTCGTGTGAATGTTGTCAATGAACCGCGCGGCCCCAGTAAAGGCATGGGTCAATGTTCCCAGCCCGCCCGGGGATGTTTCGAGATGCGGGGACGCCCCCCGGATCCCGACACGCGACCCACGTCCCCCCTTTCGCCGCTCGCGTGGGGCGCGCTATGTCATGGGGAAGGGCGCACGGACGGCACCGGCGCCCCAGCCACCACTCCCCAGGGCCACTGGTACCCTCCGTGTCCAAGCGCGCGCTTCTCGTGGCCGGTCTTCTCGCCGTCGCCAGCGTGTCGGCGGCGCGCGACCCGGCGCAGGCGCCGGTGGTCATTCGCGTTCTCTCCGACGCCGACGACGCGCCGCTCGCCAACGCCGAGGTGATCGATCGACGCACCGGGAGTCGCGCCCTCACGCGCGAGAACGGCGAGGCGCGCGTCTACGTGCCTGACGCGGGGAGCGTGACCGTGCGCGTCCGGCAGCTCGGCTTCGCCTTCGTCGACCTCCAGCTGCAACGCGCCACGCTGCCTCCCGCCGGCGAAGCGGTCGTCGTCCGCCTCACGCGCATCCCCTTCGCCCTCCCCACCGTCAGCACCACCACGGCGCGCGATTGCCCGCCGGTCGAGGCCACGGCTCGCCCGCTCGCGCTGTGGGCGCTGGCCCAGCTGCGCGAAGGGGCCGAGCGCTACGAGACCTTCCGCAAGGCGTACCCGTTCACCATCGACATCGAACGGCGAACGGTGCGTCGCAACCGCTTCGCCGGGACCCAGAACGACAACCAATACCGCCAGCGCGGCAGCTCGGACAACTGGGGCGAGCGCTATGTCCCGGGGCAGGTGGTCCAGGTCGATCCCGTCGGCTTCTCGGTCCCCATCCTCTTCCTCTCCACCCTCGGCGACCCGGCCTTCTGGGACCACCACTGCGTGACGACGGCGAGCGTGGTGGGAAACGACGGGGCACGACGCGTGCGCCTCAGCTTTGCGCCGAGTCCGGCGGCCAAGGGCTCCGACTGGGCGGGCGACGCGCTCATGGATTCGTCCACGTCACTGCTGCAGCGCGTCGAGTTCTCGCTCAATATCCGGCAGGACGACGGGCCGCGTCGCCTCGAGGGCTTCACGTCATTCAAGTCGCCCACGAGCCTCATCGCCGTCCCGGAGAGCACGCTGGCCTATTGGTGGCGCGCCGCCCCCGTCGGGAACGAGGAATGGGGGCTCCCCGACGTGGTGCAGCTCGTGCGAACGCAGGGCATCACCTACCGCAAGGCGAAGCCTCCCGCGAGCACGCCACCGCGCTGACTGGCGCGCGGACTGGCGCGCGGACTGGCGCGCGGACTGGCGCGCGGACTGGCGCGCGGACTGGCGCGCGGACTGGCGCGCGGACTAGCGCGCGGGTGCCGCGACCGGTCGAATCAGAGGTCGTTGACGCCGTCGTGGTGGGCCAAGGGATGTCGTTGACGTCGCAACCATTGCAGCTGCTCACCCAGCGAGAGCCCCTCGAGCGGTATCAGGACGGTGCGCCCGTCCCGACGCAGGAAGTCGAGCAGGTACTCGCGCGACCGGGCGTTGGCCAGCAGGAGGATGCGCTCGACGCCCGCCAGGTGTGGCGCGAGCTGCTCGATCACCCGTGCGGACCACGTGCGACGCGCCGCCGCATCCTTGCGGTGCATCACCGAGGTCATCGGCATGATTACCGCGTCGGGATCGACGAGCCCGTGCCCGGCGGAGAGCAGGAACCACCGCCCCGCCTGACGATCGGCAAAGGTGCAGAGCTCACGAAAGAGCGGTGAGGTGAAGTGATCGCGCGCCCGTGACGGCTGGGACAACCCCGGCCCGGTGCACGACACGATCGCCAGTGTTCGCGGATCGCCCGTCCCGTTGGATCGTGCGTCCCGTGATGGCGCAGGGGCGGCGTCGGCATTGGGCGAGGATGTTTGGACCGTCGAATCGTTATGCAAGAGGCGGCGAATGGGGGTGGACCGTCAGGCGCACCCAAGTTGCCCTCTCCCCCCACCCGTTGTACAGGTCGCACGTCACCCCGGTGTCGTGAGGCAATCGGTGCGATGGATGTATCGCATTCATCTCGGCGATTGTGCCAATGCCCCTTGGCGCCGTACACTGTCACGCATACCGCGGGCGCCCGGAGCGCTGCGGACCCGCTGAGTCCTTGGTTCGGAGGATCTGCTCATGTTCAGCACCATCGAGTCGTTCCTGGCCTCCTGGCACTACGAAGGAGGCGCCACGCAGTCGCTGCTCGATGTCCTCACCGATGCATCGCTCGGGACGTCGGCCGTTGCCGATGGTCGCACGATCGGGCGACTGGCCTGGCACATCGCGCAGACCGTCCCCGAGATGATGTCGAAGACCGGACTGCACGTGACCGGAATTGGTGAACACGACCCGGTTCCGGCCAGCGCGGCGGCGATCGCCGCGGCCTATCGCAGCGCCGCGGCGTCGCTCGCCGAGCAGATCCGCGCCAACTGGACCGACGCCACGCTCGAGCAGAAGGACAACATGTATGGCGAGGAATGGAGTCGCGCCCAGACGCTCTCGGCGCTCGTCATGCACCAGGCGCATCACCGCGGACAACTCACCATCCTGATGCGCATCGCCGGACTCCGCGTCCCCGGGGTCTACGGACCGGCTCGTGAAGACTGGGCCAAGATGGGAATGGAGCCCCCGCCCATCTGACCGCTGATGGCGGCATGGCCGCGCGCCACGCGTTGATAAGCGACAGCTAAGCACCTCGGGCGATTGTACGACGCACGTCTCCATCGCCCGAGGTCACGATGTCTGCTCATGGTTTGTTCATGTCTACGTTCGCGCGCGCAGCGCGCGTGCTGGTCGCTGTGTTCGTCGCGACCGTTTCCACGAGGGCGCCGCTGCACGGGCAGCCACCGCTGCGCGGCCCGGCGTCGGCTCCTGCGATCGACAGCACGGCGCGTCGCTGTCTCGACGTCGGCTGGCTCGATGCGCGCGCGAGCTGCGAAGGGCGCGCCCTCAACGCGGCGTCGCTGGCGTTCGCGGGTGCCTCCGTGGGGGCCGTAACCGGGATGCTGGGGGGCGCCATCGCCCCCACCGCGTGCCTCGGCGGCGCTGGGGAGAACGCGCTCCGCGGCGCGATTGCCGGCGCCGCGGTTGGGGCGACCGTGGGGCTCGTGACGCGGCATGTCTCCCGTCGTGACCGCGCCGAGCGGTCCGCGCGCGATCGCGCCGCCGCCCGCACCGATCCGCCGCGCCCCTGGTCGTGGCGCGACGTGCGCCCCGCCGTTGTCGCGTTAGGCGCCGTCGCCGCGACAGGGGGCGCAATCGGTGCCATCCAGGGGACCCGCCCCGCCGCCCGCTGCTCCGGCATCGGCGGCGGCGCCGCCACCGGGGCGGGCGTCTACGCCGCCAGCGGCGCCACCACGATCGTCGGCTCCCTCCTGGTCGTCCGCCTGCTCTTCTAGCGCGCTACGCCAACGGCGCCGTTAGGCGCCGTTGGCACTCCCGTCCCCCGTCTCCCGACCGCCCTTCACGGCACGACCTTCCTCCCCCCACTCATCCGCTCCCGCTCCGCCGCGACATACCCCTCCACCTCCCGCAGCAGCGCCTGCGCATCGAAGACCTCGCCGTCCTTGATCGTCCACGCCACGCCGCCGCTCTTCCACTGCTCGTCGCGCGGGACGAGGCCGTACACGCCGTAGCCGCGCCCGTACATCACCTTGAAGTTCTCGATCGGGTTCCCGTTGATCACGGCGAGGTCGGCGGCGCACCCCACGCGAATCCCGCACAGCTTGTCCATGCCTAACGCCTTCGTGGCATTGGTGGTGGCGACGCGGATCACGTCGATCGGGTGCAGGCCGGCTTCCTGCAGGAGTTCGAGTTCACGGATGAGGGCGATCCCGCCGATCCCCGGTTCGTCGCTCCCCGCCGTGAGGAGCCCGCCGCGCCCGTGGAATTCCTTGATCCACTTCATCCAGATCCCGAAGTTGCGCTTCCAGTTGATCTCGTCGGCGGTGGACCACTCGCGCTTGAAGGCGCCGTGGATCGTCGAGTCGGGGCCGGCGGCGACCTCGCTCGGGTGCACCAGCGTCTCCCGCACCGGCATCCCCAGCTTGCGCCAGACGTCGCGGTTGTCCTCGTACGTCGCCATGGTCGGGTCCCAATTGGTCCCGTTCCGTATCATCTGGTCGATGACCTTCGACAACCGCTCCGGCTCCTTGTCCGCCTCCGCCCACAGGTTGCCGGCAAAGCGGAAGCGGTCGAGTTCATCCCAGTAGTTGTAGTCCGCCGGGAAGTTCTGTGAACCCTTCAAGGCCGCATCGGGGATTCCGTACCAGTGCTCGATGGAGCGCACGCCGGCGTTGGAGGCGACGAGGGCGTCGCTCTCCGACACCTTGAGGTCGACCATCGTGTACATCCCCAGCTTCTTCCCCTCGTCGGCGGCTGCTTCCATGACGTCCGGGTAGTGCCCCGGGCTCTTGGAGATCTTGATGCAGTCGGCGCCTAACGCCTTGAACTCGCGCACCATGGCGCGCGCCTTCTCCGGGGTGTTGCCGATGTCCCAGCGGCGCAGCGGGAGTGGCCAGCGCTGGCACAACACCAGGCGCGGGGCGACCAGCGTGTGCGCGGTGCTCTGGTCGCGCTGCGGCCCCAGCACCTTGAGCCCGGCCCCGGTCCCCGCGTCGCGCACGGTGGTGATCCCGTGCCCCAGGTACAGGCGATACGCGTAGTCGAGCCCGCGCGGCCCCATGTCCGACCTGGGCGGGGGGAGGTGCGCATGCATCTCGACCAGCCCTGGGATGACGTACTTCCCCTTGGCGTCGATGACCACGTCGCCGGTGGGGCGCTGGTAATCCGGCCCATTCCCGGCCGTGTTCACCGCGTCCTGCAGGACGACGTCGGTGATGATCCCGTTCTCGATGATGATGTCGACGGGCCCTTCGGGCGGCATCCCGCGATTAGTCCCCGGCGACCCGCGCCCGCTGATGATTGTCGCATTGCGGATCACCAGTCGATTGGCGCGCACCCCCTTGGTGGTGCCAAGGGCAAGCGTCGTCGCCCCGTTGTTGGGGACGAGGATGTTCTCCCGTGACTGCGCGCGTGCTGTTGCAGCCGACACCACGAGAACCGCTGCGACACCGACACCAGCGACGAGCTGGGCGGACGACCTGCGAGGGAATGAAGGCGTGAAGAGCATGGCGTGCGATGTTGAAGAGTTCCGTCCCACTGCTGCCCTCCCACCATCCTACGCCCATCCGTGACGAGGCGTTAGCCACGATCGGGCAGTGCCCCGTGTACCTCCGTGTCTACGTGCGTCCTCCGTGTTCATGGATCTGGATCTTCAACACGGAGGACACACGGAGACACGGAGTATCACGGAGGACTGCGAGGCGCCGGGGTGGCTGGACGGCAGGGGGAGCGCGACGCTCGGCGCGTCCGCGTCCGAAAACGGCCATTCACGCCCGGTGTCACCGGCCAGATTGCAGGCGAACCTACTGGAGCCCCGCATGCCGTCCTTTCGACTGACCGCCCTCTCGCCTGAACCCTTCCGTCCGCTCTTCGATCGCAGCGACGCCGAATTGGCTGCCATGGGGGCGCGACGCGTGGTGGCGACCCACACGCCGGGCTTTCCGTGCCGCGTCTCGCTCGTC
Source organism: Gemmatimonadaceae bacterium (assembly GCA_046327755.1). Taxonomy (GTDB): domain Bacteria; phylum Gemmatimonadota; class Gemmatimonadetes; order Gemmatimonadales; family Gemmatimonadaceae; genus SCN-70-22. The sequence goes on along the minus strand of JAXLXW010000011.1, from coordinate 49,664 downwards.
GACGCCGAGCCGGGGGAGGAACTGATTCTCCTTCCGTACGAGCACCACGCCGTCGACTCGCCGTATCGTGCCTCGGGGGCGATCTACGTGCGCCGTGCGGCGATGGAGTCTCGCGCCCTCGAGGCGGGTGAACTCCCGCCGTACGTGACGCGGCGCCTGATGTCGCTGCGAGCCTATGACGCCGATGGAATGATGCTCGCCGCAGACGTCGTCGACGGCGCCGCGCTCGGCGCCGAGCTGGAGCGCCACTTCGCGGACGCCCGCGTGGCGTACATCCACCTGCATAACGCGAAACCCGGCTGCTTCTCCTGCGAGGTGGTGCGAGCCTGACCCCAGCCTTCGCCCTCCTCCGTGAACCTCTGTGCCTCCTCCGTGCACCTCCGTGTCATGCTGTAAAGAGCTCGACACGGAGGTGCACGGAGGTATCACAGAGTAGCTGTGTTGAAAGTCAAGCGGTGGTGGCCTGTGTCGGCTGCCACCGTTGCTGCGTTTTCAGCATCGCGTTGATGATCGTGAGGAGCCGGCGGATGCAGGCGGTGAGCGCCAGCTTCGCGGGTTTGCCCGCCGCCCGCAGGCGCTGATAGCAGGCGCGCAGCACCGGATTGCAGCGAATCCCGCTGATGACCGCCATGTACAACGCCGCCCGCACGGGCGCGCGGCCTCCCCAACACGTGCGCCGCCCGCGCAGGGTCCCGGAGTCGCGCGCCAGCGGGGCCACGCCGACCAGCGCCGCGATCTCGCGCCGGGTCAGGCGTCCGAGTTCCGGCAACTGGGCGATCAGGCAGCGCGCCGTTTGGGGGCCCACGCCCGGCACGCTCCGCAGCAACGCCTCCTGCGCCCGCCACACCGGACTCCGGCGCAACCACTGGCCGATGTCGTCATCCGCCTCCGCCAACGCGCGCTCCAGGGTCCGCATCACGCGCTGCAGACTCGGCCGCACGCTCCGCCGCGCCACCGCGAGGCGGTTCTTCTCCGCCGTGAGCATCTCCACCAACTGGCGCCGGCGCTCGAGCAGCGCGCGCAACTCCAGCAGCGCGTCGTCCGGGAGCGGACGCGGCGTCGGCCGCACCACGGCCGCAAACTGCGCGAGTACCGCCGCGTCGAGCCGGTCGGTCTTCGCCAATTGCCCCGTGCTCCGCGCGAAGTCGCGCACCTGGCGGGGATTCACCACGACCACCGGCAGCCCGGCCGCCGCCAAGGCGCTGGTGACCGCCTGGTGGTACACGCCGGTCGCTTCGAGCACGATCACCGCCGGGTGCAACGCGTCCAGGGCCGCCACGAGCGCCGCGATCCCCCCGGCCGCATTCTCGGCCTGCCAGCCCCGTCCTCCATGCACCGCCACGTCCAGCGTCGTCGCACTCACGTCGATCCCCACCGCTCGCTCGCCTGCCGCCTGTGTGTCGGTCGCTGCCATCGCGCGTCGGCCTCCGCCCGCGTTGAGAGGATCCCCCGCGGATCGCGCACGCCCCGCCTTGCGAGATGCGGGCTCCCCACGCCGTCGGGCGTGCGGGCCCCGGTAGCTGTTCGGGCTCTCGGCGATCGCGGCGACGGCGCTCCCACTCTGTGACGGGCTCGGGTCACCGCCCGGCCCCGGTTCACCACGCGCGAGCTGCCGCCGCCTTGAGCCTACACCACGCTTGCGAACCTTCAATGGAGACATACAAGGTTCACGGAGGGTGCACGGAGGTGCACAGAGAACTGCTTGCTTTTGTTCTGCTTTCCTCCGTGAACCTCTGTGCTGCCTCCGTGAACCTCTGTGTCATGCTTGTGGCGCACCATCGAGCCAAAGCAAGAAACCCCAGCCTCTCATGAGACCGGGGTTTCCTGCCTGCAGCCTAACGCCCGAGCAACCTACCGATTCGCCGTGTTGTCCAGGAACGGCCGGTTGGTCGCCGTGGTCGACGTGATGGTGATGTCGCCACGGGCGCTGATGGTGTACACACGCCCGGCACTGAACGACACCGCCGTGCGCGTGATCGCGTTCGTCGAACTCCCCGCGTAGCGCGTGCTCAGGTCGTACGACCCGCCCGGGATCGAGACGAATGCCCCGCCCGCCTTGTACGCGACCGTTCCCCCGATCGCCGTCTCCGTCGCCGTCGTCGTGCTCTTGGCGTAGAGCGTCATCGGGTTGGCATTCGAGATCGCGTTCACGAACCGCACATACGCCACGTTGAAGTCGATCGTCGCCGGGTAGTCGTCCTGGACGATGAACCCTTCCACCGACTTGTTGGTCGTGTTGTAGAAGCCGCTCAGGTAGAGCGAGTACGACTTCCCGTCGGCAATGGTCCCGTTGATCGTCGCGACCGCGAGGTCCTTGTCGACGGTGGCGGCGATCTTCCCCGCAAACGCGTACTGCCCGGGGGCAATGGCGGCGTAGAAGCCGCCCGATCCCACGCTTCCGTACGTCACCCCCGTCGTCGCTTCCGTCCCCGACGCGGAGGTGATTGCCGTCATCTTCGTGGTGTTGGCGTAGAAGTTCACGCCGGGGGCGTTCACCCCGAAGTTGAAGAACTTGATGCGCCCTGACTCGAGCGGCCCGGTGATGTCCTGCACTGCGTTCTTGTCGCAGGACGCAACCACCACGGCAGCGAGAAGCGCCACGACAGCCTTGTAGAGTCTCATGGTGGGTTACGGTTCGATGATCCAGAGCGGCTTGGTGTGGAAGTCCAGCGCGAGCCCGCCGATTGCCTCGAGCCCCGCGCGGTTCCACACATACTCCGAGTTGTAACGCGCACGGATGCGCTGCACGATCTTCCCGCCGTTGTCGGGATAGAGGTTGGTCGGCGGCGTGAAGCCGGGGAAGACCTGGATCCCGCTCGCCGGGTCGATGTCCGTGTAGTGGTAGCGGCGGAGATCCATCCAGATCTCGTTATGCCCCCACCCCCACAGCGCGATGTACTTCTGCGACATGATGTGCGTCAGCGTCAACGCACTCGGCGCCGTCGGGACGATCACGTTCAGGTACGCCGTCTTCTCGGCCGACGTGATCTGCGTCGGCGACTGGCCGTTGTCGCTGTTGCGCGCGTTCACCCAGTCGAAGTGCGCCGACACCGCGTTGCGGTACGCCGTCAACGCCGTCGCCTTGTCTCCCGAGCGATAGGCCGCCTCGGCCTTGATGAACTGCAGCTCGGCGTACGTCATCACCGCCAGCTTGGCCTTGTCGTCGAAGATGTAGCGCCCCGGCGACTGCAGCCCGCCCGTCCCCACGTAGCCGTGGAAGTTGTTCGGCTGCTGTGCCGCCGTGAGGGCGCCGTAGCCGACCACGTTGACGTCCAGCCCGCGATACTGCCCGTCGGGCGACGGGGCCAGCATGCGCGACAGGCGCGGGTCCACCGTGCCGCCGGTATAGGTCCCGTTCAGCAGGTTCACGATGAATTGCGTCTGCCGGTAGCCCGTGGTGTTCGTCTGGATGTTGCCGCGCGTCCGCCCCCAGAAGTTGATGTCGTCGTTCTGCGTCCCGGGGTACGTCAGCAGCGGCTCATCCCCGTTGCTCGCCAGCGACTTGTCGACGTTGGCGATCACCTCGGCCGGCTTGTACGACGACTTGTTGGAGAAGTGGTTCAGCGCCAGCGCCTTCATCCCGTACGCCAGCTTGAGCCACTTGGCCCGGTCGCCGTTGTAGATCTTGTCGGTGCGGGCGAGATAGGCCTGGTCCACCGCGCCGTCGTTCTTCTGCAACAGCTCGATCGCCTTGTCGAGGAGGCGCAGGATCTCCGTGTAGGCGTACTCCTGCGTGTCGTAGTTGAACGAGAACTTCGACTGGTCGATCGCTTCCTTGATGATGATCTCGCCGTGGAGGTCGGTGAGCACCTGCCACCCCCACGCCTTGAGCACGTAGCCGACGCCCAGCAGGTCCCACCGCTGTTCGGCTTCGGCCTTGTTCATCATGTCCACCAGGTTCTGCCCAAACGTCCAGTACACGTCGCGCCACTGCTGCGCGCCGTTGTCGCTGGCGGGGTCATACCCCATGCGGTCCCACGTGCTGAGTGAGGTGACGCCGTGCGCCAGCGTCCACTCCTGCGCGTAGCGCCCCACGAAGCGCCCGTCGTACTGCGGCGACGTCGTCATCCAGTGCAGCATCGGCGGCAGGTACAGGTTGGCCGATACCGCCTGCGGGGCGTTGGGGTTGTCGTTGACGTCCAGGAAATCCTTGCAGCTCGCCGACGCGAGCACCAACGCGGCGAGCGTCCCGATGCGAAGTGTTTTCATCATTAGAACGCCACCTTGAAGCCGAAGGTGAAGCCGCGCGGCATGGGGAAGTTGCCGTAGTCGATACCGGCAGCGCCGGAGCCACCCACGGCGGCGCTGTTCCCGTTCACGATCGGGTCGAGTCCTGAATAGTTGGTGATGAGGAAGAGGTCCGTCCCCGTGACGAAGACCGAGGCATCGCGCGTGTTGAGCCAGCGGCGCGGGAGCTGGTACTTGAGCGTCACGTCACGCAGGCGCAACCAGTTGATGTCCTTCTCGATGAACAGTTCGTCGGAGATCTGCGTGTAGTACAGGTTCTGCACGGCCGGGATCACGACGATGTTGTTCCGCGTCGGCGTCGCGCTGTTCTCCTTTCCGTCGCGCAGCACGCCGGCGATCACGCGCGGCTTCTCGCGGTCGAGCGTCCGCTTGCTCAGCCCGCGCGCCGTGAGGTACTGCTCGGTCGCGTTGAACACGTCGCCACCCTTGCGGATGTCGAGGAGGAAGTTGAGCGACCAGCGGCGGTGCCGGAACGTGTTGGTGAGGCCGATCGTGTAGTCGGGCTGGCGATCGTACCCCGCGTCGATGAAGGTCGTCGACCGGATCGGGAGCCCGCTCGTCGGGTCGATCAGGATGTCACCCGCCTTGTTGCGCAGGTAGAAGAGCCCCGTCAGCGAGCGCGTCGAGAGCCCAGGCGCCGTCCCGTTGCGCACGTTGCCAAAGAGCCACGTGTCCGACACGTACGACTCCGGCAGCGCGTTGGGGAGCGCCAGCACCTTCCCCCACGAGTGATCGAAGTTGGCCTGCACGTCCCACGCGATCGTCCGGTTCTCGATCGGCGTCCCGCGCAGCGTCACTTCCCACCCCTCGTTGCGCGTGACGGCCCCGTTCAGGTTGAACAGGATGAAGCCCGTCGCGTACGACCCGCGGATGTCGTTGACGATCTGGTCCTTCGTCTGCTTGCGATACCACGTGATGTCGACGCCAAGCCGGTCCTTGAGGAAGCCCAGCTCGGTGCCGAACTCGTACGAACGCGCGAACTCCGGCTTGAGCGCGAGGTTGGGCCCCGTGAAGCCGTAGCCGTAGCCGCCGTACGCCGTCGTCTTGTATTCCAGCGACGGGCGATACGCATACGGCCGCGCGTCCTTCCCCACCTCGGCGTAGCCGGCGCGCAGGCGCCCCGTCATGAACTTCTTGAGCGACTGGAACTGATCCGTGAAGACGTACGACCCCGAGATCGACGGATACATGAACGAGTTGCGCTCCGTCGGGATGGTCGACGTCCAGTCGTTGCGCAGCGTCCCCGTGATGTACAGGTAGTCGTTGAGGCTCAGCGTTGCGCTCCCGAACAGCGACACCAGGCGCCGCTGCGAGATCGTCGTGCGGTTGGTGCGGATGTTGGTGTTGTTGATCGAGACGAAGTTGGGGTCGAGGAAGTCCTGCCCCTTGAGCGCCGCGGTGTTCGACTTGAAGTCCGACACCTGGTTCCCCACCAGCCCGTTGATCGTGAACCCCTTCCACAGGCGGTGCGGCTCGAAGTTCACCAGCGTCTGTGCCGTGAGGTTGCGCACCACGTCGTTGGCCTTGTCCAGCACGCCGTTGTACGTGTTGCCGTAGATGCTCTCCGGGTGGCGCAGGATCTCGTTCTCGTTGGTGTAGCCGTCCATCCCGATGTTCGACTTCACGTTCACCCAGCTCCACGGGGTGATGATGAAGCCGAGGTTGGTGATGAGGCGGGTGTTCTTCGCGTTGATCCGGTTCTTCTCGACGTTGAAGTACGGGTTGTCGGTCTCCGCCGAGGCCGCGGCCGTCGTCAGGCGGCGCCGGTTGCCCGATGGCGTGAGCCAGTCCTTCGCATTGTCCGTCTGCGGCCAGAGCAGGAGGCCGATGAGCGGACCGTTGTCACCCTTGTACGCCTGGTTGTTGTCGGCCAGGGCGAACTGCATCGACAGGTCGGCGCGCAGCCAGCGGTTCACCTGCGCCTGCGAGGCGCCGGTGAGGTTGAGGCGCGAGTAGTCGGAGTTGGGGACCACCCCTTCCTGCTTGTCCCCCGACATCGCCACGCGGTAGTTGATGCGGTTGTCCTGCGCCGCGCCGCTGAACGCCAGGTTGTGGCGCTGCGTGATGGCGGTGCGGAAGAAGCCGTCGATGTTGTTGTAGAACGTCGTCCCCGGCGCATAGGGCGCGCCGAAGTACGAGAAGCCGCCATTGCTCGTGAGGCCGTACACGCGTTGCAGCTCGGGCGTGTCGCGCGTCCCCTCGAACTTGAACGAGGACGAATACTCCAACCCGCCGGTGCCGGACCGCCCGCGCTTGGTCGTGATGACGATCGCGCCGTTGGCGGCGTCGATCCCGTACAGCGCGCTCGCTTCCGGCCCCTTGAGGACAGTGAGCGATTCGATGTCGTCCGGGTTGAGGTCGGCCGCGCGGTTGGTGAAATCGACGCCGCGGTTGCTGAATGCGGTGAGCGACCCCGGGGCATCCGATGCCAGCACGCCGGTGTTCATCGTCTTGTTGTCCAGCGGGAGGCCGTCGACGATCATCAGCGGCTGGTTGCTCGACGAGATCGACGAGACGCCGCGGATGGTGATCGACGACGAGGCCCCCGGGACGCCTGACGACGACGTGACCTCGACACCGGCCACGCGCCCTTGCAGCGCGTTCACGAAGTTCTGGCGCTGCGTCTCGGAGATCGCCGCGCCATCCACGGCCTGCTGCGAGGTGCCGAGTGTGCGCACCTGCGCCGTCTGGCCGAGTGCCGTCACGACCATCGCGTCGAGCTGCGTCGCTACGCGGCGCAGCGAGACGTTGATCGTGTTGTCGGCGGTGACCGTGCGCTCTTCGGGGGCGTTGCCGATCAGGCGATAGACGAGGACCTGCCCCACCGAGACGCGGATGGAATACGTCCCGTCGACGCGGGTCATCGTCCCCTGGGTTGTCCCCTTGATGACGACGGAGACGGAGCCCATGGGCTCGCCCTGTTCACTGGTCACCCGGCCGGTGACCGTCTTGGGCTGCGTGGCGGAGGCTTGAGCGAACGCGCGAGCCGGTACCGTCACCGCCCCGACCCCCAGCGGCACCAGCCATAGCACCGGTGCGGCCACGAGAGTCAGGAGTGCTCGTGTTCTCATAGGAAATGAACGGAGGAATTGGGAATCGTTGGATTCGTGAAATGGTGAAGGCGTAGAGCGCTCCAACATTCACGGCACGAGGGGGGAGCGTCAACGAGAAATGTGTTGACGTCGTGCAGGGATTCCCTATTGACTTCTCTGCCTGTGTCGCGGCTGTGCACCACGCGTCAACAAAGCGCGTGCACCTGTGGCCCTAACGCCACAAGGCCGGCAACTCCGTCCGTGCGGTAAGCTACTTCCGCTTGAGCCCGCGCACGGTCGCCGAGTCGGACATCAGCCGACCGCGATCGTCGAGCTGGCCGTGGAATTCCACGATGCGGCGCACGTACCCCAGCGTCTCCGCGTGACGCCAGCGCTTCACGCTGGGGGCCACGGTCTCGATGCTCGGCCAGCGCCGGGGGTCCAGCTTCGACTCGCGCGCCATCACCTGCGCGTTGAGCAGCGTGCGGCGCCCCGCGTTGTAGCTCCCGAAGACGAACGCCTGCGCGTCGGTGAGCACCGAGTCGTCCTCCCAGCGCGTCCACAGCTCGCGATCGTAGGCGATCCCGGCCGCAATGTTCATTTCCGGGTTGTCGATCGTGCGCAGCTCCGGGTTGTGCGACGCCACCTGCTTGAACGTCGCCGGCATCAGCTGCATCACCCCGCGCGCCCCCACCCAACTCTTCGCCTTGGGGTCGAGGTTGCTCTCCGCCATCCCCTGCGCCTTGAATAGCCGCCAGTCGAAGGCCGGGCCGAAGTAGCGCTTGCTGTACTTCTGGAAGGTGTCGTCGAAGCGCTCCTCCGGGCGGCGCGGCTGCGCCCGGGCCGTGCTCGCCAGCTGCATGCCCAGCAGCACCGCTGCAGCCAATGCCCTCGCCAGCGCCACCCGCCAGCTGCGCCGCATGGCCTAGTTGAGCGCCCCCCCGATGACGATGGCCACCGAGACGAAGATCGCCGCGACGAAGAGCCCCACCGCCACGTTCCCCCGCTTGAGCTCCTCCTGGAAGTCGACCTTTGGCGTGAGGACGTCGATCACCCGGTAGGCGACGAACATCATCACCACGCCCAACGCAGCGTAGAGGAAGTTGAGCCCGACAATGGACCACTGCATGGCGTGAGGGAGCCGGGGAGAGGAGTGTGAGCGCGCGCGGGGAGCGCGCGCAGGGCGCGCGGGGAGCCTGCGCGGACTGACCACCTGCAACATGCGCCCCCCTGATGCGCCGGCAAGGCCCGGACGGCGGGGGCCTCCCCCTCAGTCCACCGCCGGGGGTGCCGATACTCCCATGGGTGACGCGCCCGCCCGAGCCCCCCGCTTCCCGCGTCCCGCCCTCCCCCGACTCCCGGGAGGGCGGGCTTCGCGCGCCCCTCCCCGCGGGGCGGGTCTCGGCGCTCCCCTGGCTCGGGACGCATCCGCGACGCGACTCCGCGCTCCTCGGGCTCCTCATCGTCGTCATCGCCAGCATCGGGCTCGCCTTCGCCACCATCCGCACTCGCCAGGCGCAACTCGAGGGGGTGCGCCACGAGCTCGGGCAGCTCGTGACGACGCTCGCTGCGCAGGTCGACGGCGACCTGCACCACCAGATCACCTCCAACGCGCAGGCCGGCTCCCCCGAGCACCTCCGCGCCCTCGAGCCGCTCCTCAGGTTCCATCGCGCCGCCGACGACATCCGCTACGTCTACACCGCCATCATGCGCGGCTCGCAGATCTACCTCGTCCTCGGCACCGACTACGCCTATCGCGTCCCCGGCGACACCGTCGCCGCCGACACCATCATGACGCCCTGGAACGGCAACGACCCCGCCTTCCGCCAGGCGCTGGCGCGGCAGGAGGTCGTCGTCGGCGACGAACTCGTCAGCGAGCAGTACAACACCTACATCAGCGGCTACGCCCCCATCACCGATTCGCGCGGGCGCTTTGTGGGGGTGCTGGGGCTCGACATGGTCGCCGACGACCTGCGCGACCGCATGGCCGCGATCCTCAACGCCGCCATCGGCGCCTGGTTCGCCGTCGTCCTCATGGCCGTCCTCGTGGCCATCGGGGCGCATCGCTCGCTGCGCGCCACCGCCACCTCGCGCCGGCGCGAGCACGAGGCGTTGCTCGAGGCGGAGCGGGCGCGCACCCTGGCCGAGGAGGCGCGCCAGCTCGCCGAGCACCACGCCGTTGCAGCTGAAGAGGCTTCGCAGGCCAAGTCCCGCTTCCTGGCCACCGTGAGCCACGAGATCCGCACCCCGATGAACGGGATCATCGGGATGACCTCGCTCCTGGTCGAGGAGGAGCTGACGCCGGACCAGCGCGACTATGCGCGCGTCATCGCCTCCAGCGCCAACGGACTCCTCGACATCATCAACGACATCCTCGACTTCTCCAAGATCGAGGCCGGCTACCTCGAGCTGTCGCCGGTGGACTTCGCGCTGCGCGAGTGCGTGGAGGAAGTGCTCGAGGTCGTGGCGCCGCGCGCCGCGGAAAAGGGGCTCGAGCTCACCTGCGACATCCGCCGCGACGTTCCGTCCGTCGTGCACGCCGACCGGCTCCGCCTGCGCCAGGTCCTCCTCAACCTCGTGGGAAACGCCGTCAAGTTCACCGAGCACGGCGAGGTGGCGCTGCACATCGCCCTCGCCTCGTCCGGGCCTAACGACAACGCTGCCTCCTGGCGCCTGCACTTCGCCGTGCGCGACACCGGGATCGGGATCGACGACGAGGGGCAGGTGCGCCTCTTCCGCTCGTTCTCGCAGGTCGATGCCAGCACCACGCGCAAGTACGGTGGCACCGGGCTGGGGCTCGCCATCAGCCAGAAGCTCGTCGCCCTGATGGGCGGGGTGATCGAGGTCGAGAGCTCGGTGGGGGAGGGGAGCACCTTCTCGTTCGCCATTGCCGCCGAGCCGCCGCAGCACGCGGCGTCCGTCACCGCCGAGCCTAACGACCACCTCGCCGGGCGCCGCCTCCTCGTCGCCGACGACAACGCCGCGCAGCGCCAGGCCATCGCCACCCTCCTGCGCGGGTGGGGGGCGGAGGTCGACGCCGTCCCCACGGCGGGGGAGTGCCTCATGGCGCTCGCCGCGCGCGCCGCGGACGTGGTGCTGGCGGACGCCGAGCTGGTGGCCGAGGATGGGCGACTGCTCCTTGACGTGCTGGCGACGTTGCCGGCGGGGGCGCGGCTCCCCGTGATCGCGCTCGCGCCGCTGGCCTGGCGCGCCGAGCGTGACGGCATGGGGGGCGCGGCGCGTACCGTGCGCAAGCCGGTGCGCTCGGCGGTGCTGCGCGAGGCGATCGATGCCGTCCTTGTGGGGGCGCCGGCGCCCGCGTCGCCCGCCGCCTTCGTCCTCGCCACCGGCGAGCTCCCGGCGCAGCGCGCAGCTGCGGCGCCGGCGCCATCGCCCGCACCATCGCCCGCACCATCGCCCGCCACCGCGCCGCGTGCGCGCGCCCTCGTTGCCGACGACACCCCCGTCAACCGCATCGTCGCCGACCGCATGCTGCAGCGCCTGGGGTACGAGGTCGACCTGGTGGAGACGGGGCGCGAGGCGGTCGACGCGGTGGCGCGCCAGCGTTACGCCGTCGTCTTCATGGACCTGCAGATGCCGGAGATGAACGGCCTCGAGGCGACACGCCGGATCATCACCGACATGCCTAACGCCGATGCACGTCCATGGATCGTCGGGCTCTCGGCGAACGTGTCGGCGGAGGATCGCGAGGCGTGCCTGGCGGCGGGGATGGACGACTTCCTGGGGAAGCCGATTCGCGTGGAGGAGGTGGAGGGGGTGTTGGGGCGGGTGGGGCGGGGGGTGGGGGTAGCGTAGGCGCAGGGCAGGGTTGCAGCGATGATCGTTGCACTGGCGCTCGAAAGAGCACCCGCGTCATGTCGCCACGCTATCCCTTCGCGAGATGCTCCCCGTGCACCCGGCGGAAGTAGGCGGCGAGGTCGATCACGAGTGGTTCGACTTCAGGGCGCGGCGCCCATGTGAGGATGTCGAGCACGATCTCGGGCTCCTCGAGACCTGGGCGCCAACGTTCGACGAGGCGCGCCTCTGGCTCCACGATCCAGTACTCCGGGACCTGTTCCGACTGGTACAGCCGTCGCTTCACGTATCGATCGGCGCGCACGCTCGATGGCGACACTACCTCGACCGCGAGCACGAGCCGCCCCACGTCCTCGAACCGTTGCGCCAGCTTGCCCTGCAACAACGGCATCACGAACAGATCCGGCTCGACGACGCGGTGCCGCGAGAAGGTGACATCGGCGGGGGCAATCACGCACTCGGTGTCGCACTGCGCCGCATACGGCTTCAGCAGCACGCCCAGCTCGAACGCGGCTCGCTGGTGCATCAACGCAGGCGCCGGCGTCACCAGCAGCTCTCCGTCGATGACTTCGTAGCGGTTCCCATCGAGGGGGAGCGCATTGCGCTCCTCCACCGTCCAGTCGCGACGCGAAGGGTCCGTGGGGAGGAATAGGGGCGCAGGCATGCCCATAGCTTACGCTCGGCGCAGTTAGGGGTGCAAGGGGACATGTCCCACGCTGCACACCGAGCACGTGCTGGACGTTACCAGAAGTGCGCGCATGGTGGCAGTTCGTTGCGCCCCTCCATCACCCCCCAAGCACATCCCACCGCGGCGCTCGCCACCCCGGCACCATGCGCGGGCACGCTTCACCCGGGCGCGACACGACGGTGGTGAACCCTCCGGCCCCGCCGCCGAAGCGCAGGTCGTACATCGTCACCACACCATTCGCCGAGCGATCCCACACCGGGACGCGAATGAACTCGAGCGCCGCCGCCAGCTCGCAGCGCTCGCTCGCCAGTGCGCGCAACTCGGCGGCCGGCGCGCTCCACGCGCGCCCCCAGCGAATCGCCGCCGTGTCGCGCCGCGCGTTGGCCTGCGATCCATCCGGATCCCCGCGCCCCACGTCGCCGCACTGTGCCGCCGTGCGCAGCGACGGCACCGGCGCCACGGTGGCGATGCTCGCCGAGTAGGTGGTGGCGTCGCTGGTGACCACGATCGCCGAGAGGCAGAGCGGGTTCCCTGGCGCCGGCGTGAGCACCACGTCGCGCAGCGTGGCGCCCACCTCGCGCGCCACCGCTCGCCTGCCTAACGCCGAGCCGGTGAAGAACATCACCTCCAGCACGATCCATCCCGCAATCGCCACCGCCGCGCGCCGCGGCCGCGGCACGCGCCAGCTCACCAGCGTCCACGCGACCGCCCCCGCCGTGAGCACCATCGCCACTGCGCGCCCCACCATCTCCACGCGCCACGCGGCGACGACAATCGTCAGCAGCAACGCCCCGCTCAGCACGCGACCGGCCACACCGCGCGCGATGAAGGCGAGCGGCGCCAGCGCCACGATCCAGAGCCACGGTTCGACGATGAAGACCGCGTCGCCGTAGATCCACCGCGCATCGAACGGCCACCACGGGTGCACGCCGTAGCTGTTGGTGAAGTCGAGCGCCACGTGCGACAGCGACGCCACCATCGACAGAGCCAGCAGCGTGCGCGACGTCACCCGCTCGCGGAAGTCGCGCCGCATCGCCAGCGCGAGCCCCCACGCCACCAGCGCCGCGACAACGGTGAAGAGCACCGTATGCGTGTGTCCGCGGTGGTGCAGGAGATAGCCCAGGTTCCCCATCCCCGACGGCGACCCGGAGTAGGCGAGGTCCGCATCCGGGAGCTCGGCCAGGACGATGCCGAGGAGGTACGCCGTGCGCCGGAAGGCGGGCGGGGCGTCGGGCGTTCCATCGAGCGACGCGCGCGCCACGCGCTGGCAGGCGGCTTCGGCCAGGAGGGCGCCGGCGAGGGCGTGGGTGATGTTGTCCATGCAGGGGAGAACGGGTGAGGCTGGGGCGGGGGTTCAGGCGGACCACCGAGATCGAAGTCGGGGAGCTCGTCGATCGCTCCGAGCGCGGGTCACGCGGGCAGGACAACCAGAACCTGCGGGTTGTCATAGTTCAATTTACGCCATAAACTGAACTAACGGACTCTCGTTCGTTCACCTTACACACCGCTCCGCCGTGCCCGGAACGTGGCGCAGGCTCACCTGGTCGTCCGATCCCAGCCTGAACGCCCCAACCCGGTACCGGCGGGCATGCGACTACGAGGCATTCCTCCCGGTCCGGTTGAGGGAGCTTCGGGTCACCCTGTCGGACGAACTCGCGGGGCTGCTGTCGGACGCCGAGCAATCGATCCGGGCGCTCAACGGCGAGGAAGGGGGGGTGCTGGCGCCGCTGGCGCGCCTCCTTCTGCGCACCGAGTCAATCGCCTCGTCGAAGGTCGAAGGGCTGCAGATGGGGGTACGGGAGCTGGCGCGGGCCGAGGTGCGCGCGGAGACCGGCGGGAAGACGAGCGCCAGCGCCCTCGAGCTCATCGACAACATCAACATGATGGAGCTCGCGGTGGGCGAGGCGGCCAACGGCGCGCCGTTCGGCATCGACGACATCAGGGCGATCCACATGCGCCTCATGTCGCACGCGGCGCAACGTGCGTCGGCCGGGCGGATTCGCACGGTGCAGAAATGGATCGGCGGCAACGACTACACGCCCTGCGGCGCGGACTTCGTCCCGCCGCCGCCTGACGAGGTTCCCTCGCTCCTCACCGACCTGTGCGCCGCCATCAACGGCGACGTGCTCCCGCCCTTGCTGCAGGCTGCGCTCGTGCATGCGCAGTTCGAGACGATCCACCCGTTCGACGATGGCAATGGCCGCACTGGGCGCGCGCTCGTGCACGTGATCCTGCGCCGGCGCGGGCTCGCACCGCGCTTTCTTCCGCCCATCAGCGTCGTCCTGGCCGCGGCCCGTTCGCGCTACATCGCCGGACTCTCGGCGTATCGCGGCGACGACGTCGTCGCGTGGGTCGAGCACTTCGTGGCCGCGGCCGCGCGTGCAGCTCGCCTGGCGCGCGCCTATGTCGGGGCCGTACGCGCGCTCCAGGACCGATGGCGTGACCGATTGCGCGCCACCGGCTCGGCGCCTCGCGCCGACGCGGCGGCGTGGGCCATCCTCGACGTGCTCCCGGCCTACCCGGTCGTCACCGGACCGGTCGCGACGGCAGCGACTGGGCGCGTGAAGTCTGCGGTGTACGCGGGAATCGAGCAGCTGGTGGAGGCGGGAATACTTGTCCCGTTAGGCGCGTCGCGGCGGAATCGCGCGTGGGAAGCGCAGGGGCTGCTGGCGCTCGTCGAAGGGTTGGAGGGGGGCGCCATGCCGGAGCCTGACGCATGATCCGCCATCCGCGCCGTTCGCGTTCGATCTCGCGGAGTTGTTGCAGCCGTAGGGCGTCACGCCTGCGACTTTCGCGGACGCCCGCCCTTGGCGCCGTTGGCGCGCGCGGCGCGGGCCTTGGCCTTGCTCGTGACCTGTCCGGCGAGCCTGGCCAGTTCCTGCATGCGTTGGCGCCGCCCGAGCGCATCGAGCAGGAGGCCAGCGACGCTCAGGTCGACGTCCAGCGCGTCCCATCGGAGCGCGACTCCGCCGGGACTCACCTCCACTGCAGCCAGGTGTGCAGGCGGAGCGCTGGCGAGTGCCGCAACGCGCGCTGCGGGGAATCCGAACAGGCACCCGTTGCTCAGCTCCACAATGATGCGAGCGGCGCGACGATCGTAGCGCGCCGAGCGCGCGCGCAGCCCCATCGCGCGCTCGCGCGCGTCGCGAGCGCGCGCCGCGCGGATTTCCTCAGCGATCGTCGGATGGTGCGCGGTGCGGCGGTTCATGCAGTTCGCTCCAGCAGTCGTGCAAGTACTCGAGGTGTGCCTCGACGATATCGACGGCTCGCTGTACGTCGTGGTCCCGCATGCGGAAGACCGACCGGATGATCCCGCGCTGCCGTCGGCTGCCGAGTTCGATCACCACCTCGCCGCCGGCATTCACCACATGGACGTGCGGCGGCGCATGCTCGCGCGGTGGGAGGAAGATGACGAGCCGAAACCCGGCAACACGCAACACCGTGGGCAAGGCAATGGTAACCGATCGGATGGGTTTTTGCCATCGACTGTCGATGTGGTGGAAAACTGCGTGAGGAAGTCGCGCCGGACCGTACCATTCGATGCTGATTCGTATCGAAAGCGCGATCGCCGTGCATGGGCCCACGGAGGGGGGGTGCCTCGGTTGACGTTCGTTATCCGCTCCACGAAGCGGCGCCTCTCCCAGGAGATGCAGGTCCCGCTCTCTTGGGTGATCGACATCGGCGCGCGCCGCCCTACGGCGTGCTCGCTCCCGGTGCGTTACCACCGTGCACCGCGTCGAAGTAACGCCCGAGATCCACGACGAGCGGCGCCCGATCGACCAGGGGCCGCCACGTCAACGTCTCAGCGAGCACCTCCGGCTCCGAGTCAGCCGGCTTCCATCGCTCAACGAACCGCGACGCGGGATCGACGACCCAGTACTCGGCGATACCGTGCCGCTGGTACAGCGCGCGCTTGCGGTACCGATCGACGCGCGCGGTCGACGGCGACGTGATCTCCACCGCCAGGACGAGCTGATCGAGCCCCGCGACACAGCGATCACTTGTTCGCGCGAGCGTCGGCAGGACCAGCACATCCGGCTCGACCTCAGTTCGCGGACCGCTGCGCACCGCCGCGGGTGCGTAGAACAGCTCGAGCCCAGTGCCGTCGAGGTAGGGAAGGAGGAGCCGCACCAGCTCCCTCGAGGCGCGCTGATGCCCGAACGACGGCGCTGGCGTCACCAGCAGCGCCCCGTCGAGCACCTCGTATCGATTCCCGTCGTCCGGCAGCTGCGCCAACTCGTCCACCGTCCAGTCGGCGCGTGACGTGTCCGGAATGATCGTTGGCGGTGCAGGCATGGCCATCGCGTACGCTCGGCGCGGTTAGGGGGGCAAGGGCGCATGCGCCACCGTCCGCCTCGCGCATATCATTCCCCCCCATGACCTCCCACCTCCCCCGCCACCTCGTCGCCGTCTGGAACCCCTGCTACGACGCCGACGCCCTCGACGCGCACGTCCCCCTCCTCCTCACGCGCGCCCGTGAATTTCGCGCGGGGCGGCGTGACGAGGACGACGTGTACGTCTGGTGGGGCAAGCTCCGCTCGCAGTACAAGCAGGAGCCGCTCCCGCACCTGGGCGACATCCTCGCGCTCGACGAGGCGCTGCAGGGCGGCGACGCCGAGCATCACCTCTACCTCACCGACTATCGCTCGCTCTACGTCGCGCACCTGGCCGAGGTGCGAGCCGATGACGTGCGGGAGGATCCGGACGAGGAGCACCACGTCCCCGCCTACTACCGCAAGTTGGAGCTCTCGGCCGACTGCTGGTTCCGCCTGTGGGACATTCGCCGGTTGGTGCTGGACGACACCCCGGCCGTCATCGAGCAGCTGCGCCACCTGCGCAACGCCCGCTATCACGACCAGCGCGTCTCGCTCTATGGCGGGATGGTCGACCTCCCGCTCGTCGTCACCCGCCCCGACGGCGCCACCTGGTTCGACGAGCGGACGCGCCAGCAGTTCACCGACGGTCGCCACTGGGTCGAGTTCGACGCCGAGCGTACCGGGGCGGGGGAGATGCAGCGGGAGCTGCGGGAGAATCGCTTCGGCGCGGCGTTGTGGACCAACCTCGACCCGGCGGCGCGCGCGTTCATTGCCACGGCCGAGCGGTTGTTCCGCGACCACCGCAACGATGCCGCGTTCGACCTGTCGATGGTGATCGTGAACTTCGCAAAGGCGGTGGAGGTGCAGGTGAACGCGCTGCTGCGCGCGGCGCTGGCGGGGGGTGACCGGTCGTTGCGGCTGGCGAACATCGACGGTGCGACCCTCGACCTGGTGGCCGACGGGCCGTGGGCGTTAGGCGATTTGCGCCGCGCCATCGAAGGTGACGAGGCGCGGCGCGCGTTGCTGCGTCAGCGGCTGCGGAACGGGGCGTGGTTCGTGGAGGGCCTGCCGGCGGTGATCGAGGAGCTGCGCGAGGCGCGCAACCCGGCGGCGCACGAGGCGGTGGCCGATCGCGGGCGGGTCGTGCAACTCCGGAATCACCTGGTGGGGGTGGGGTGCCTGGGGTCGTTGGTGGAGTTGGCGGGGGTGCGGGTGGTGTAAGCCGTACGCGCGCACGCTCCCGCGCGCAACCGCCTAACGCCCCGCAGGGAGCAGCTCCGTTGTGATCTCGCGGATGAGGCGCCCCTGCTCGTCCTTGAGGTAGATGTGCGCCGTCGCCGCGCCGTCGTCACCGCGCGGCTTGTCAAGCGAGACCGAGACGAGCGACGGTTCGAGCTTGTAGGCGGCGCCGCCGATGAAGTCGATCGCGAAACCGACGACCCAACCGACGAACAGGTTGCCCCACACCCATCCGTTGAGGCTCTTGGTGATCGCGACGTTCTTGCTCTGGTAGCCCGGGGCGCGGACCTCGATCTGGTACTCGTTCTTGCGGGGGAGGCGGACGGACTGGTTGCCGGAGCCGCTGGACATCTCGATGCCGGAAGACGACTTGACGACGAAGGAGGCGTCAGAGGGGGTGGACTGGAGGTTGATGGATTGGGAGGTGCCGCCGCCGAGGATGGAGGCGCAGGCGGGGAGAGTGAGGAGGGAGGTGAGGGCGAGGGTGGTGCGAATGCGGTGGTTCATGGGGCGACTCCTGCTGGGGGTAAGCGATCAGTAGCAGGGTCGATCGTACCGATACGGTCTGACAACGGATGCCGGCGAGGGCGCGCACCGCCGGAACGCTGGTCAGGGGACGCTCGGCGCCGATGTCAGCGACTTCCCCTTGCCGGCGCGCACACTCAGCCGGAGCTTCTGAGCAGCGCAGGTGCAAGTCTGGTGGGGTCGACGACGACGGGAGGGCGCATGCAGATCGTGGTGATGGCGCTATGTCGCAAGGGAACCAGCCTCCGTGAGGCGATCGGTTCCGACGCCAAGCTCGGTGACTACTCGCTCGCCATCGGCAAGAAGAAGCAGATGGGGCGTCGCCCGGGGTGGCTCAAGGTCCACAGCACCGACAAGCAACGCGGGGCCATCAACGTCGAGTGGGACGCGCAAGCCCACGTCCTCATGGCGCGCGTCATCACGCGTGGGGCCCATCGCCCGAGCGCGATTGTCGGGGACTTCATCAACTACCTGCTCGCGCGGCACCGCACGCGTGTTGTCGCGATCACGACGGCGCAGCGGTAGCGGGAACTGTCAGAGGGGCGTGCTACACTGGAACCACGGCACTGGGGAGGATGAGAGATGGGGATCGAGAGCAACTGGGAGCGCGACTACGACCTCACGCTCGCCCGCCAGCGTCCATCGACGCGAATCGAGGCGTCACACCAGACAGAGGCACTGGAGAAGCTGCGGGCCTGGTACGACACGACCATCGCGGGACCGGCAGGGGCGCTCCTCGTCCTCCCAACGGGAGGCGGGAAAACCTTCACCGCCGTGCGCTTCCTGTGTCGACACCCGCTGAGCGACGGGTACAAGGTCCTTTGGCTCGCCCACACGCACCATCTCCTCGAACAGGCGCTCGACGCGTTCGGCAAGCGCGAGGATCCGCACGCTGAAATGGAAGTTGGTTCCATTCATGAGCCTAGGGAGCGGTTGCGAGCGCGCGTCGTCTCCGGCACGCCCGGCCACAGCAGGATTGCGCACATCACGCCGCAGGACGACGTCGTCATCTGCACGCTGCAGTCGGCGGTGCGCGCATACCGGGGGGGTCACGATGCCCTGCGCTCGTTCATCGAATCGGCGCGCGGCAAGCTGATGGTCGTATTCGACGAGGCTCACCACGCTCCGGCGCCGTCGTACACGCAGTTCCTGGTGTCCCTGCGAACAGAGCTGCCGCAGCTCAAGCTCCTCGGGCTCACGGCGACCCCCATGTACAACGATCAGCGGCGCGAAGGGTGGCTTCCCAAGCTCTTTCCCCAGGGAATCGTGTATCAGGTCAGTCCGGCGAAGCTGATCGCGGCGGGGATCCTCTCAAAGCCGATCGTCACGTCCTGTCAGACGCACTTCTCTCCGACCTTCAATCCCACCGAGTTCGCGCGATGGCGCGAGACCTTCCAGGATTTGCCAGAGGGGATCGTAACGCAGCTCGCAACCAACCAGTCGCGCAACGCCGCGATTGCGAATACCTACGTGGAACAGCGTGAGCACTTCGGGAAGACCATCATCTTCGCCGATCGCTGGCCCCAGTGCGAAGTTCTCCGTGATAAGCTCCTCCGTAGTGGCGTCAGGGCGGACGCCGTCTACTCGCACGTCGACGCCAAGGGTGCGACCCCCGAGGAGCGCAACCGCCGAGCCCGCGACGACAACGCACGCGCGCTGAGCCGATTCCGTGCGGACGAACTCGACGTCCTCATAAACGTCCGCATGCTGACCGAGGGGACCGACGTCCCATCGGTGAAGACCGTCTTCATCACGCGACAGACCACGAGCCCGATCCTCCTGCGGCAGATGGTGGGTCGCGCGCTGCGCGGCCCGAAGTTCAATGGCACGCCGTCGGCGAACATCGTGATGTTCACCGATGATTGGCGTGAGGCGATCCAGTGGGCGGAGTTCGAGGAGATCTGGAGCCCGGAGGCGGCCGAAGCCGTCATCGCGCCTCGCAAGACGCTGCCGTTGCAACTGGTCTCCATCGATCTGGTGCGCCGCCTGGCGCGGCAGATGGAGTCGGGCGTAACCGAGCCGCTGAGTTTCATTCAGCTGCTCCCACTCGGTTGGTACGTCCCGGAGTACGACGTGGAGGTCGCCGGGACCGACGACTCCACGCATGTGCGCCCGATGGTGCTCGTGTACGAGGACGAGCGGGAGGCCTATGAGGCCTTCCTCGAGCAGATCGGACAGGCCGACCTCGCGCGCTTCGCGGATCCCGCGGTCACGTACGACGCCGTCGCCGACGATCTGGACGAGTGGCGTGCGAAACTCTTCGATGCGAATGCGCTTGGCGCATCCGCGACCACGACCAACCTTCTTCACATCGCGCGCCACATGGCGCAGTCCGGGGGCGTGGCGCCGGAGTTCATTCCGTTCGCGCAGCGTGAGCTGCACGACCTGTCCTCGCTCGTGGCACGTGCGGCGAGCGACGACTGGGGGCCGGTGCTGACGCGCCGACAGCTCGACCCCATCTACAGCGACACGCGGTGTTTCTGGCGGGCGCTCTTTCCGAACTTCGACCAGTTCGCCAACCAGTTCCGGCTCATGGTCGAGCGTGAGGTGCACCGCGTGCACGGCGGCTCCAGCGCGCCACCGAGCCTCGAGTCCATCATCGCGCCCCCGACCATGCTCCCCGACGCGGAGCCGAGTACTGCGGTGAAGCAGGAAGTAATGCGACGCGACGGAGCGTACTGTCGCTGCTGCGGCAGCACAGAACGACTGCAGATCGACCACATCCGCTCCGTGTATCGGGGGGGAAGCAACGACCCGGACAACCTTCAGGTGCTCTGCGCGGTCTGCAATCACGATAAGGACGTGAGCGAGATGAACTTCCACAAGACCGCCACGCTCCTGTCGTCGCCGCCGACGTTCACCTTTCCATCGGGGTACAACGACGACGACGTGGATGCGCTCGTGTGCGACCTCAGGCGTACGATCAACATGTTCTACCAGTGTGCCGCGATTGATGAGGTGAAGTACGCCACACGAGGGAACGGGCGGCGCGACTGGCTCGTGACCCTTCGCACGGGGAATCCGCGGGGATGGATCGGAGAGCACCTCGAAGCGATTCTGCAGCGCATTCAAGCGGCGCAGGGCGACAATGCCGTTGGACAGCTTCGCTCCCTCATGCTCGACGGCCCGACGCGTGCTCCGGGCGAGGGCGAAGATCCCATACGCGTATGGGACGGTGACCCCGTTGGAAAGCGCCCTCTTGGCGCAGCGCACATCACCGCCCGGAAGCGGGTCGCCGTGTACTGGCCCGAGTGCAGCGAGCTGCCGGCAGCGCCGGTAGAGGGGAAGATCATTCGAGCCGACGCGCGTGCGAGGACCGCCGAGGTTCGCGTGACGGTGGGGAGAAGCTCGTGGGAGTTCTCCGGCATTCCATTCTCGGCGATCTATCCACCGGAACTGCTCGACGAGTAGTGCAGACGATGACGTGGGGGGGCTCGCTATGACCAAGGAACGCCAAACCGAGGCACGCTGGGTTATCGAATCCGACGGGCACAACATCATCTCGCTCGCCGACTGGGAGAAGCACGCAGGCCCCAAGAGCCCCAAGCACTGGAAACCCGGCCGCAGCGCCTACGAGTGCGCGGCGAGCTGGTTCGGCCGTGACGGTCGTCCCGCCATCCCGGTCGAACTCACCGAGCTGCTTCGCTCTTCTGGCGTCACGGATGACGCGAAGGTGCTCCAGGTGCTCCCCGAGCACCGGGTGCGCTTCGACGACCTCCCCGGCGAGCCACGCAACGCGGACGTGAACGTGATCGCGGAAGGTCGTGACGGCAGGATCGCGATCAGCATCGAGGCAAAGGCGGACGAGCCGTTCGGTGAGCGCGTCTCGGACGTCCTCGAGTCGGCGGTGCGGAAGATCGCGACGGACCAGCCGTCGAACGCGGTCCTTCGCGTGCAGCAGCTGGCGGCCTCGGTCTTCGGCAAGGGAGCCTGGGAGCGCCTCCCGCTGGGGGATGTGCGCTACCAGTTACTCACCGGGATCGCGGGGGCACTCGCCTTCGCGCGAGAGGAGAAGGCATCGGTCGCGGTCTTCGTGGTGCACGAATTCGTGACGGAGCAGACCGAAGACGAGAAGCACCTCCAGAACCTGCGCGACCTCAACGCGTTCGTCGAACGTCTCACCCGGGGGCGCATGAACGCACTCCGTTGCACGGAGCTCGTTGGACCGATCGCCTACCCGGGCTCCCCGCTCTTTCGCGGTGGGGAGCAACCGGCGCTCTACCTCGGCAAGATGCGGCGCGTGACGCGCGCGAACGGAGCGCTCGGTGTGTTCGGGGTGCCGGCCGAGCAGCTGGAGCAATCGTGCGAACCTTCGTCAGAGGGTCAGGATTGGCGCGACGGGTTCGACGACATACGTCCGTACGCGCACGGCGAGGGTGGAGGAGTGTACCTCGCGCAAAAGGCCGACGACTACTTCGTGGTCACGAGTCAGGGGGCGCTGGCGGATCTCCTGGATGAGGAGCTGCCGAGTGCGTATGTGCGGCGCTTCGACTCGGCGATGGCGCGGGCGGTGTGGTGTGCGGAGCGGTATGGACGGTTGCGGCTGGCGTAGCGAAACTGAGCGATTCGTCACACCAAGTCTTGAACTCCACTATTTCAGATCTCGACTGCTATGAAGGCGATCCCCATGAAGGGCCGTCTCAAGGGCAAGCGCATCACCGGCTATCTCTGGGCGGGTCAAGGGACCTCGTGGACCAAGAAGGAGAACTACTTTCAGCTTGAACACGATCGCCTGGTGACGGCGATACTCGCCTCGCCAACCGGGTCCTTCTCTATGAGGTGCAAGGGCGGAACCCTCGACATCACCATGAAGAACGCAGATGGCGAGGTGGTCGGCACGGCGCTTTTGGCGTTACCACGGGCGCGCAAGCGATAGGAAGGAGCTCGAAGCAAGCTTCGGGCTCTGGCCAAGGCACAACCTTCTCGAAACGATCTCAGCGACGCACGAGAAGCCGGGCGATGAACAGAGGGCCGAACTGCAGCTGCGCTACCACACGACTTCCTCCTCCGACCACGCGCGATCGAAGCTGGCGAATATCGCCGCGTCCAGCAGGCAAGGGAGTACGCCTACCGCCTGCGACATCTCCTGGAAGGCGTCGAGCGCGAAGTCGTAGTAGGTCGAATCCGAGAGCGCCGCAGCGGCGACCGGTAGCGGGAAGCCGATGCCACGCAGCCACTTGGCGACGCGGCTGTCCAGTGGAATCTCGAACTGGCTCAGCCCGAGCGACTGCAGGATATTGCGCGCTTGCTTCGGGCCTACGCCAGCCAGAAGTCGGTCCAGCAGATGTGCAGCGTCCCGTTCCGCTGACTTCGAGGTTCCTTTCTCGAGCGGTCTCAACTCTCGAAGCAGAACCGCAAAATCTCGTGCATCGAGATTCTGGAGATTCGTCGCGATCTCGTCGGAGAGCTGGTTGTAGCGGCGAATGCCTCCATGCTTCGAAAGGACATCGGTCGCCCAACGTCCGACATCGCGTTGGGCGCGTGCGGTATCGAGCGAGAGCGGGAACGGCTCGATCCGCATGAGTTTCGTGATCGGCGATTGCGGTCCCGAGCGTTGCTGCGTCGTGAGCTGGCATGTCACGATCGCGTGCCACAGCGTCCGCTCCGTCAACTGCGCACGTTTGCCGTTCACGTTGCGTTCGGCGCGCTTGACGACCATGGGACTCTTGACCCACTGGTCGAAGAAGCTGCGGACTCGCGCGATGTCCTTCTCAGTGACTTCGAGCTGAATTCTCACCCGACTCGCCTCCTTCCCGACTGACGTCCGCGCCTTGCGATGCTTGCGGAGATGCGTTCACTCCCTCTCGAACCCGTGACTCGAGAACTTCAACGTCCTGCTGTTCTCGGTCACCACGCGCACCACCTGCTCCGGCACGCCGCCAGGCACACTCGCTGAAATCTCCAGCGTGACCGAGACATCAGACCCGACGAGTCCCGCCAGGTGCGAAATCACCTCTTCGGCGATCCTCCCCGCATCGCGTCCGACGCGAGCGGCATCGAGCGCAACCGTGCCGAAGTAGCGTGTTGGGGGAACTGGGGACGTCCCCGGTGATGGCGGCGTCGAACCCGGCTTCTCCACATTACCCGGCGCAGGCGGTATGACGACCGTACCAGGAGGTGTTGGCTGCGTGCCTGGCACGTCGCGATCCAGTTGCGCTCGCGCAACCGACGGCTTCACCAGGACTCCTGCGCCGTCTGCCGTGACTGCGTTCACCAACTCCCCTCGGCGCAACCCGCGATACCGCTTCACCGCGTCGTCGTAGCTCTCCGCGAAGGCGAAGCTGTCATGCTCCCACGTGAGCAGCGCAACGCCGTCCCGCGCCGCCCGCACGAGGACCTCCGGCCCCGCTAGCCGCGGCAGGTACGGATACTTCGCAAAGTCCTCGACGAGCTTGCGCACCTCCACGTGATTATCCGGCCACAGCGGTACGTCGTCCATGTACTTGCGCAGCACGGTGGCGCCCAGCACACCAACCATCGCCTCCTCGGTCTTGAGCTTGCGACTGGCGCGCACGGCAAGCGGATCGCTTCCCGTGAGCTTCGCGGCGCGAAGCCTGACCGCGTCCGTCGGCTTGGGCTGCTCGGGGATGATGAGCCACTGGTACGTCTCGGGCACCCGCGCGACCAGTGTGCTCTCCGCGAGTCGCCGCTGCGTCTCGGCCTGTTTCTGCTGGAACGGACTCAAGTCGAGCGTTTCCTTCTCGGCGAGGATCGACTCCCAGGCGAGGAACTTCCGGATCGCATCCTCGAGATCCCGCAGCCGCGCCTTGTCAGCGGCGAGAAAGACGAGCGTGTTGCGATAGAGCCGCGGCGCGCTCCCGCGCGACTCGAGGATCGCCTTCGCCGCCTTGAACGCGTCATTATCCGCGTCACCGCTGTACGGATACTCGGCGGGGATCACCACCAGCCGCGCGTCCAGGTCATCGGGAACGTCTGCCCCCGACCTGGGGACGGGATGAATGCGCGAGAAGTCGCCGTACTTGCGCAGGTCGAAGCGCAGCCGCTCCTCCAGCTCGTGTGAAACCTTGTCAGGCGACCGCTTGAGCTGCTCGGCGCGATCGGCAGCGAGCTTGGTGACCGTCGGCTGCGTGTCGTACCACGCCCGCGCATCGTCCTGGTACAGGTACGTTGCGGCTGACGCAAGCTGCCGGAGCGCATCGCCGAACACCGCCGGCGGCTCTCCGGGCATCACGCACCCCAGCTTGATGCGCTGATCGTCGATGCCGCGGTGCGCGGCGCCGGTCTGCGGCGCAGAACCCAGGTAAATTGTACGCGCCACGCGTCGCGTGGCGTGCAGCCGTCCGAGCGCCGGGTTCTCGTCCAGCTTCTTGGGGAGCGAGTTGGGGCCGTCGACGTCCTTCTCGATGATCGGGACCCAGTTGTCTGACAGGTAGCGCGTCAGCTCGAACTGCACGCGCGGATCATCGATGGGAATCGTGGACGGGAGGATGAGCGGGTTGCGATCCCCCTTGTCCCACAGCGCGTGGATCACCGCCGCCATCAGCCGCAACACGCCACGCGTGCGCTGGAACTTCACCAGGGTCGACCAGTCGGTGTACAGACGGTCGAACACCTCGGGGTGAATGGGGAACGCCGCCTGAATGCGCTTCTCGTAGTCGATCGATCGGCATTCGCTGGGAAACTCGCCGGTTTGGCTGCGATACAGTTCGGCGAACGCCCGCGCCGTCACGTCACGCTGCTTGAACCCCGCGTCGCCGGCAATCGGCTCGAAGAGGCGGCGCCGCACGATCTCGAAGCCTTCCTCTGCGGTGGCCGGACGCCACGACGATTCGAGGCGCCCGACCACGTTGCGCAGCCGATCCAGCGCCTCGCGTCCGCGGATACCGCCGACTTCCACGTCGTCTGACTGTGTATGAGGCGATCCTGTGGTATCCGACGCCGGGAGGGAGATGACGAGCAAGCAGTTCCCCGCAAGCTTCGCCGACTCGGTCAGAGCCTGCGCGAACGTGAACTGCGTCTCGAAGCCGCCGGCGGGGAGGTCCGATTGGTCGTGCAGCTGGCGGGCGTAGGCGACCCACTCGTCGATGAGGATCAGCGAGGGGCCGTACTCGACGAACAGCTCCCGCAGCTTGTCGCCGGGGCTGGTGGCACGTTCGTCGTCCTCCTTCACCTTGGCGTATGCCTTCTTGCCGCCAAGCTGGTAAGCGAGTTCGCCCCACAGCGTGTGGACCACCGTGCCGTCCGGCTTTCGGCTCGGGCTCCCCGCCGAGATCTTGTTCCCCACCAGCACGACGCGCTTGGCCTTGACCAGCGACTTGACCCCCGACTCGGCCAGGAGCGTGTCGACACCCGGAAGGTCGGTGATGCGTGCACCCGAGAAGAGGTGGTACAGCGCCAGCATCGAGTGCGTCTTGCCGCCACCGAAGTTGGTCTGCAGTTGCACCACGGGATCGCCGCCGGTGCCCGAGAGCCGCTGGATTCCACCGATGAGCAGCTGCTTGAGGCTCGCGGTGAGGAATGTGCGACGGAAGAACTCCGACGGCTTGCGATACTCGTCGGAGCCCTCGCCGAGATGCACCTGCCACAGGTCGGCCGCGAACTCCGCCTGCTGGTATCGCCCGCTCGCCACGTCGGCGTGTGGCGTCACCACGTCGCGCCACGCTGAGAGGCTGGCGGCCGACGCCGACTCGATCAGCGTTCCGCCCGCCTTGCGCTGGGCGCCGCGCACCTGCTCGTCGTAGACCGTGCGGCGCAGCTCGAGCTTGAGCTTGCGCGCCTCGTCGGCTTGCGACGCGCCCACGCTGTTGAGCAGGCGTTCAACCGAGTCGAGGGCACGGTCCACGTCGTCGCTGCTGAACGACTCACTGTGCGCCCACTTGTTGCGCACGTCGGTGAGTTCGAGCACGAGCGTGCGGTCGCCGCGCGACAGGATGTTGCCGAAGACCGGCCCCACAGCTTGTCGGTGATGAAGAGCAGCACCTGCGGGTCCTGCAGCGGGTCGTCGCTGTTGCCGACGTTGCGTCCGGCGAGGGCGGCGCGTAGCTCGCCGGGCCAGTGATCGCCGTACTTCGACTTGAGTTCGCGCTCGACGAACGGCGAGGCCGTCGCGCAGGAGGTCGAGGCCGCGGGTGACGCGGTCCTTGTTGGTCAGTGCCATCGGTCAGTCCTGCAATGTCTGGTCTGGTTCCTGAAGCTCCCCGTCGTGCCCACCCGGCGCCGTTTCCGGCAGCCATCCGTGCGCTCGCATGAAATCCCACGCCCTGCGTCGGACGTCCTCCACCAGCGCCCGCTCGTCGGCTCCCACCACGGCCGGCGACGAGTTGACGGAAGGAGATGCCGAGCGCTGCCAGCCGTTCGTACACCATCTTCATCGTGCTCGCGGGATCGCGATAGAACTGCGTGCCCCGAAGCCGCACGAAGCGCCATCCGACGCGTTCCAGTACCGCCTGACGCGCGAGGTCCGCCGGGACTTGCTCAAGGCCGTGATAGCGGTCGCCGTCGCACGCTCGAGTGCAACCTGATTTCCATCACAGCGCACGACCATGTCGATGCGGTAGCCACCGACCCAGACCTGAGGCTCCACCTCGTAGCCGGCCCTCACGAGATACCCGATCACCTCGCGTTCGAGTGGCGACTCAGCTGCGGCTTGAGCCTGCGCTGTTGCCGCGTGCGCGCGGATGGATCGCGCACATGATCGATCAGCCGCCGACGGAGATCACCGGGCTGAAGGTCGCGGTCGGGGTTCAGCGAGTGCACCAGCCACATCTGATCGCGCGCTCGGCTCGCCGCCACGTTGAAGCGCTGCTTGGTCGGCTCATCCTGGGTCATGCGGAGCGTGGATCCCTGCGGCGACGCGACCATGGAGAGGGAGCATCACGTCCCGCTCGTCTCCCTGGAACTGGGAAGAATTGCCGGCCACGAACCGGCGTCCGTCCAACTCCGTGGCGCCGATTGTGGCAACGGCCAGCGTCTGGATCCAGTTGCGCCTGTTCGTCGCCGAGCAGCGTTATGGCGCCGAACGTCTGGCCGTCGTAGGCCGGCATCTCCATCATCGCGGCCATGAGCGCCACGACAGTCCGGGCTTCCGCCTCATTCACCTTGCCCTTGCGCAGCTCACCGCAACGCGGGTCAGCGACCATCTCGACGACATGGGGACGCCGTACGGCGCTGGGGTTGCGAAGCGGGCGAATCTCTCGGAGTACGAGCGAATTGGAGAACTCGATGATGTCGGGGACGCAGCGGAAGTGCTCGCGAAGCGCAATCACGCCAGCGAACGACTGGCGCGCGAGGTCGTAAATGGACATGCGACCGTCGTACAACTTCGCGTTAGGAATGCCGTCGAGGTGCTGCGTGATGAGCGCCTCGATGCTCGCGACGTCCTGACCAACCGCAAGAGGGCTCACCTGCTCGTGGTCACCGACGATTGCGAGCCGGTCGCCTAGGTACCACGCCAGAAGCCCCAGCACGTCGGACTGGCTCGCTTCGTCTACGATGACCACGTCGAAGCGTCCCTTGGTCAGGTCGATGCTCTCGGCCACCCGGTTGAGGGGCATGATCCAAACCGGGACGGCATCGCGCGCTTGGGCCGAGTAAACGGCGAGCCTCGGCCTGCAGCGCCGGAACGCGCTTGCCGGTCCCCTTGCCGATGCGTCGCTGCACTTGGGCCCAACCCTGCAACGCCTGGCGCGCCGTGAGATCGATACGTCGCAGCTGTCCCAGCCAAGCCCGACGGTCGATGACTTCCGCCGTGACTCGCCGCAGCTCGCGTTGCAGGTCGTGGAGCTCGGTCATCAGCGTGACCTCGTCCAGCCCGGCGCGACGAGTGAGCTCCTCCTCGAACTGTCGCCACTTCCATGCGGCGACCGGCTCGCCGGGAGCGTCGTAGCGCCGTGCGGCGACCGCCTGCGCCGAATCGCCGACGCCCACCCCGGCGCTGAGCGAGCGAGCTTCGCCAGGAGAGACTTCCTTAGTTCCCACACCGGTCGCTTCGCCAGCAACGCGAGCAGTGCATTCAACGCATGATCGTACGCCGAGACGTCGAACGCGCGAACCGCTCGCAACAGCGTTTGCGACGTAGCGCCGGGGAAGTCGCTCAGGTAGTTGACGAGCTCGCAGCGAGCGAAGCGCGCGATCACGGCGCGCCAGCACCAGCCTCGCGGTGGCGGCACGCAGCACCCCTTCCACGAACGCACAGTCGCGGACGAACGGGGACAGCACCTGGTTCGTCGAGAGCAGGTGCTGGCGGTACGGCTCAACCTTGAAGCCGGCATCTGTTGCTCGCTGCACGAGTTGCGGCCAGTGGTCTCCCCACCACCGCATGAGCTTCCCAAACTGCTCCACGTAGCTGAGCAGGGTGGGCTCGATCGGCTTCGCCATCTTACTGGCTGACGGCAGGCCGATCGGTTCTGCCTGTCGGCGCCAGCGAAGAAGTACCTGCGCCCGTTCGATCTCCAGTTCCAGCCAAGCCTCGAGCGCCTCGAAGTCCATCTTCGACGACGGAGGTCGCCCGTTCACGCGCGCGCTCTCGATCAGCGCACGCCAACGCCCATGGAGGAGCAGGGTCAGCTTCCCGAGTGAGCCTCCGTCCTTCAGGTGCGCCATGATCTCGCGCACGGTCGCCAGCCGAGCGTCAGGCGGCTCCGTCGTGCAACTCGCACTCGTAGTCCAGCAGGAGCTGCCGCGTGCGCGCCCAACGCGCGTGAAGCGACACTACCTTGTCGCGCAGGTCGATCCAGATCGGGACCTCTGCGCCGCCGTGCCCCACCTCGACGAGTGCACGCTGCCACCGGAGAACGCGCTTCGAGCGATGCCGACATCTGCTCGGCGAAAGACTCGAGCGCCTCCAACGCGCCGATCTCCTCTTCTGAGGCCTCCCGCTCCCACCAGCGCGCGTGCATGTCGCCTCGGCGGTGGCCTCGGCGACGAGTCGCTTGAAGGCGTCAGCTCTTGGGAGCTTCTGCGGATCCGGAGCTCCCCCTCAAGCTCCGCCTCTTCCTCCGGAGTGAGCTGACCATTTGTGGCGTACAGCTCCTCCAGATCCGCGAGCCTCAGCGGGAGAGGCGCCCCAGCCTCCAGCGGCCCCGGTATCCACGAATGCTCCGATGCGTGCTTTCGCACCCACTCGGCCGCCTTGCTCGGCGCCGTCCCCTCTCCCCCCACCACGATGTCCCGATACCCCCTCGCGGACCAGGCGAAGCTGCTCCGTGCACTCTTCAACGGCGCGAAGCAACTCCGTGCGTCGCTCGGACTGTTCCACCACCTCACGTTCCAACGTGGAGTCGCTGGTGGCCGTCAGGCGCGACAGAATCCCGCGTACCGACTCCTCCATCTGCTTGCGGCTCTCGAGAGATCCGTCTCCAGTACAGCGACGCAGAGAGGCTTGAGCGCGTCCACCACCTGGTCGCGCAACACACGCAATGCCTTGGTGGTGTGACTGGTGATGAGGATGCGCCGACCGCTCGCCACCAGGTGCCCGACCAGGTTCGCGATCGTGTGGCTCTTGCCCGTCCCCGGGGGCCCTGCACGATGACGGCTCGATGGCGCTCGAGTGCCTGGGCGATCTGCACTTGCTGCTCGTTGGCCGGCTTGCTGAGGAAGACGTCCGGCGGCTCACTCCACGGAGAGCTGAAGGCGCTGGACGGCGCGTCGCTCGCCGGTCGCTCGATGCCGGTGAGCGCCGAGAGCGACACCGGGACCGGCTCCCTGCTCGAGGTGCTCCAGCACGCGGTCGAAGGCGGCCGCATACCCCGACTGCCGCGTGCGGAGCATCAGAACCGGGTCGCGCGCCATCAGCGGCTCCCCCGCGGCGGTCGCGGCGCCCACGCGTCCTGAAACTCACCACGGGCGTTCGCCCCCTGTACCAGCCGGCGCAGGAACTCGTGGTCGCCTCCTGTTCCAGCGGGTGGAAGGCGCGCTGCTCCAGGTCGCGGCGAAAGGCGTTGAGATCGACCGGTGAACTCCCGTCGGCATCCTGCAGGAGCGCCGAGAGTTAGAGCTCTGGGGGCGGTCAGCATCGACGATGCGCAGCTCGGGGCCGGACGGATCGAACTCGATCTCGACGCGCTGCAGCAGCACAGGATGATCCACGGCACCCGCGGCCGTCTGCCAGAGGAGCCGACCATCACCCAGTACCAGCTCGCGTGTTTCGCTCTCGCGCTGTAGGCGAACGCGCAGGGAATAGAACGCCTCGAACACGCGAAGCGCCTCACGCGCCGGTCGCTCCGCCTCGGCCCACCCATCCCAGTAACGCAGCCACTGCGTCCACGCGGACAAGCGATCGGCGTCCGCCGAGAAGTCCTCCGTCACCCACGTCACGCCGCGGCGTACGTTCATGCTTGGACGTACCGAAGGCTTCTCCGCGGGGTCGTCCCACCCATCCAGCACCCACTCTCGTACCACGCCGGGCGGCGCGTTAGGCCGCGTGGTGCGAGGCCGCCTGAGGGTGAGGAGCGGACGGTCGGTGGCGGTATCCGGTGTCGCGGCACCACTCGATGCAAGCGAAACGGTCCCCAACTCGATGCCGGGGAACTGGGGGAGAGAGCGAAGCCGGTACGACCACTCATAGGCGTTCAGCGACCGCACGATTGGCGTCGTGCGCTCGGCGTACGCCTTGAGGAAACGGAATACCTGTCGGTGCGCTCGCGCGCCAGGTCGACGGATTGCTCTGGGAGGACATCGAACGCGGCCTACTGTTCCTCGACGTCGTCGAAGAGAGACGGCGTGGTGGCAGTTCGCGCTGCCGGACCCTCCATCGCCACCCGCGCCACCTCCGGCCAACTCTGCACCAACCCATTGTACGCCAGCGCATCTGCGGCGCGCTTCTTCCGCTCGGCGATCGCATACAACCGATACGCCAGCTCCCGCGCCACTTCACCCTTGGCGCCGAGCGCCTTGAGCAGCGCCGCCGCTGCACCCACGCCGCCGGCGTTGAGCGCGCGGATGAGGTGATGCACCATCTCCCACGCCGTGAGCCGCGTGTCGGTGGCCGGGTCCCAGTTGGCCGGCAGCTCGTCTGCAGTGAGCAGCCGCACCTTGCCGCGCTTCGCCTGCACTACGCCAGCCTGTCGCAATCCGTCAACGCTGGTGACCTTGGCCGCGCCAAGTACGTTGGCCACGCCGAACTCCCCTCGGCGAAGCCGTGCTGCTCGAACCAGGTCACGGCGAAACGAGTGTCGGCGTCGAAGTCGCCCTCCTGCTCGGCCAGTGTCTCGTCTAGCACCTGGTTGATGAGCGCCAGCGCCTCGCGCACGATCAGCGGCTTGCCCTGCGCGTCGAGCACCTGTGCATAACGAGTGTAGATCGCCATGCCGGGGCCGATGGCGGCCTGCGCCAAGTCGACCGGGGCGATGTTGCCTCGTTGCAGATGCGCAAGCGCTGTGGGGAGCTCGGACTTGAGCGCGGAGACGAACTCGCGACGGGTGGCAGTGGGGGCGTCGGTGGCGCGCTCGCGGCAGACAAGGATGATACTCGACGCGAGGGCGTTCGTTAACGAGCGATTGACCGAGCGCCGCGCTCGGTTCGAATCGGCCACGTACCGCTGATGCTGAAGCCGGCATCGATCACTGCATCGAGAAACGTTTCCCATCCGGTACTCGCAGTTCCAGCATCCGTCGTTCTCAGACTGCTTGAATGCGTAGTAGATGGTGACGGGAAACGCGGGATGCGTCTTCGGCAAGCGATGCATCGCTTTGGTCATCCCGTCAAGAAGAACGTCTCCGCCCCTCCCTCGAACCATGGCGATAGGGCGTCGCGACAAGTTCTTCCGCCTTTGGAACCGCGACCGTGGCAAACAATGCAGGAGATCTCTCGCGCGCGACGCAGCCAGACGTAGAAGAAGTCGGACAAGATCCGCGTAGCCGATGTTGTCATAGTATGGAGGATCCGTCGACTCGACCTTCTGGTTCGACGTGGTCGCGACTGCATCGTCCCCAGCCTGTGCTGAGCCATCACGTGCACGGAAACTGGTCAACGAGTCCGCGCCACCTTCGCAGCGTCGTTAGGATGTCCCAATCGCGGCGGCGGCGAACGGGTTGACTCGGGGAAGTCCCAGACCATGGGAACCGCCTGTCGTCGAAACGGTGCTGCGTCTGATCCATGTTCGCGCGGTCTCCCATGGCACAGTGATATGCTGAGATCTGAGAGTCGACGGTCTCAATACCAGATACACCCCCACCCCCTCCGCGTACCCCCGCGCCCCCGTCCCCCCTCCCGCAACGCCACCCCATCATCCGCCAACCCCGCCGCCACCGCATCCCGCCGCACCCGCTCCATCGCCTCCCCCACCAGATCCGAAAACGTCGTCAACGCCACCAACTGCCGCGGCGTGAACAGATCGCCATACGTCGTTAGGCCGTACTGCACCGTCCAGAAGTTCCGCGGGTCGTCAGGTAGCGCGAGCTCCGGCTTCCACTCCGGCTTCGCCTTCCGCGCTGCTGCTTCATGCTCCGGCGTCGGCGCCAGATACACGCGCCCACGCTCTCCCTCGGCTACGATCGCCATCAGCCGCGCCCCCATCCGCCCGGCCCTGCCTTCTGTCTTGACGTAGTCGCCCTCGATCGGCGTCCCCGACATCAGGCACTCGAAGTTCGCCCCGCGCGACAGCTTGGTCCCGCGCTTCGCCCGCTCCGCGTTCTTCGGCTTCCCCACCTTCACCGTGAACCGGTAGCCAATGTCCTCGAGCACCGGCTCCACGTACGCCTCCTTCCCCGCCTTGGTCGACAGCATGAATGTCGACGCCAGCGGCACGTCCACCTTGGCGAACGCCGGGTTCGGGCTCTTCACCGTGCGCGCCCACAGCCAGGCGATCACCGTGAGCTTCTGTCCTACGTACGGCTTCAGGTCCGGCCGCCCCTTTGCCATCTCGGTGGTCACCTCGATGGGCGGATACAGCTTGCCGATCCGCTTCTCCGCCTCGTCGCGCATCCACTGCCCGTAGTAGCGCACGTCCTCGGCCAACCCCTGCGCCCCCTTCCATTGGCGGTGCATGAACTCCGGCGGGTCGTCCTTCGACCGCGGCCGCACCGGCGGCTTCCCCGCGAAACGTGGCGGGATCTCGATCATCGCCTTGTTGATCAGCACCGCCACCGGGTTCAGGTCGCTCGCGTACGCCTCGAGCCCCAGCCGCTGCGCCTCCAGCGGCAACGCCCCGCCACCGGCAAACGGATCGTGGAAGGCGGGGAGCGTATGCCGGTCGAACAGCTCCTTCGCCCGCGGATGATCAGCGTTCTCGGCGCAGGCGCGGCGCCAGCTCTGCCAGATCTCGTTGCGAGCCTTCTGGAGAACCTCCTCGTTCGTCGTGTTCTCCCACTGCACCAGCTCCTCGATGATGCGGAAGAGGCGCTGCCGCTCCCTCTCCTGCGCCTGGGCGGTGGGAAACAGGTCCGGGCACGACGACGGGTCGTCCACCATCTGCGCGAAGATCACCGCCCGCGCTGCCGCCAGCGGGCGCCGCGCCCACCACAGGTGCAGCGTGCTGGGGTGGCCGTGCCGGATCGACTTCTCCCTCGCGCTCGCCTTGTTGATGGCCTCGAGGGGGAGCGCGACTTCGATGAGCTTCTTGTGGGACTTGACGGTCATGGGCGACCCGTGGCTATGCCTCGACTGAACGACTCGAACAGTGATCAAGCGGTATATTTGAAATGTCGTTATTGACGGTAAACGTCATTTTCGACATCCTGAATGTACCATGCGAACATCGGCCGGGAGTCCAACCAAGGCGGAACTGGCGCGACTCACCGAGGTCGCGCGCGACGGGCTTGTCTCTATCGAGGACGCGCCTGGCGCGCTGGGGCTGTCGCGGCAGGACGCAGCGGTGAGGCTGGCGCGGCTGACGACAGCGGGGTGGCTGGCCCGCATCAAACGCGGCCTCTACTACGTGCTGCCGGTCGACGCGGCGGATTCGAGGCGCACGACCTACCCAGACCCGTGGGCTCTCGCCAGCCGCGCCTTCGAGCCGTGCTACGTCGGCGGGTGGACAGCCGCCGAGCACTGGGGCCTCACCGAGCAACTCTTCAAGTCCACGTTCGTGGCGACTGCAGCGTCGCTTCGCTCGCGCCAGCAGGTACTGCTGGGATTGGAGTTCGAGCTGGCGCTCGTGCAGCCCGATCGAATGGCAGGACTCCGGTCCGAGTGGCGTGGCAGCTCCAGGGTTCTCGTCTCGGGCGCGGAGCGCACGCTGATGGATGGCTTTCGCGAGCCAGCCTGGCTCGGCGGTATCCGCCACGCCCTCGACTGCCTGCGACGCTACCTCGAGGTCAACGGCGGCTCCGGCGTTGTGCTTCTCGTGCAGGAGGCGATGACATCGGGCAACGCGCCAGCCCGCAAGCGTCTCGGCTTCCTCCTCGAGGAGGCGGGCATCGCGGGCGACACGCTCGCTCCACTGCGCGAGGGGCTGACGAAGGGACTCGTTCGCCTCGATCCCGCCATGGAGAAGGAGGGGCGGATCAGCCGGCGATGGGGGCTGCTCGTCAACGCCGACCTGCGATAAGGCTCGACGATGATAGGCAAGCAGGAAATCCTCGCCCGTGCGCGCGAGTGGGGTTTGCGTCCCGAAGTCGTCGAGAAGGACTACGTCCTTGGCTGGACGCTGGCCGCCATCGCGGAGGATGAGGAGGCGTCGGTCAACTGGATCCTGAAGGGCGGTACCTGCGTCAAGAAGTGCTTCATCGAGACGTATCGCTTCTCCGAGGATCTCGATTTCTCTCTCCGCGAGAAGGCGCCGTACGATGAGTCGGCAATCGTCGCGGCGTTGTCGCGTATCGCCGATCGGGTTGGCGACATGAGCGGCGTCGTGATGCCGCACGACCAGATCATCGTGCGATCGCGCCGAGACGTGCTGGGCCGTCCCACGTTCGAGGGACGCATCGGCTATCACGGTCCATTGCAGATGCCGGGGTGGCCGCGAATCCTGTTCGACATCACCCGACACGAGCCGATCATCGAGGCTCCCGCTCAGCGTGGGGTGATCCATCCGTACTCCGACGCACCAGCCGAGCAAGTCGTCGTGCTCACGTACGCATTCGAGGAGCTGCTCGCGGAGAAGGCTCGTGCGCTGCACGAGCGGACACGCCCGCGCGACCTGTACGACGTGGTGTACATCATCCCGAATGTGCAGGGGATCGACGCCGAGAAGATGCGCCAGTTGTTCGCGGCGAAGTGTCGTGCGAAGCAGGTGGTGCCCCCCACACGTGCCGAACTCACGAAGCAGATCCACGGCTCCGCCGAGCTTCGCGCGGAGTGGAATTCGATGCTGGCGCACCAACTCCAGGAGCTGCCACCCATCGACGGAGTCCTGCAACGGCTCGACGAAGCGCTGGCCTGGATGGAGCCACGCATCGGGCGCGTATCGGAGGTGCGTACCGCGCTGCCGGCGCGCATGGAGGGCGCTGTCTTCACGGGACGCGCGGTTGGTGCCGGCGCCGACGTGATGGAGCGGTTGCGATTTGCAGGCGCCAACCGGCTGCTCGTGGAGTTCAGCTATCACGGCAAGCCGCGCCGAGTCGAGCCCTACTCGCTCCGGGTGGCCGGGACCGGCAACCTGCTGCTCTACGCGCACGAGATGTCGAGCGGGATCGTGAAGGCGTTCAAGGTCGCCGAGGTGGACAACCTTCGCGTAACGCGCGACTCGTTCGTGCCACGATTTGAGATCGAACTCGGGCTCACGCCGAGCGCGTCCATCCCACGAAGCGTGCACCGCACGCGCTCCGCCAGGCAGCCCGCTCGATCGAGATCCAGTAGGCGATTCGGGCCGGTCTACACGTTCCAGTGCCCGGTGTGCGGCAAGCGATTCAAGCGCAAGAAACACGACAGCAGGTTGCGCATGCATACATATCCCGACAGTCACGTGCAGTGCGGGGCGCGCAACGGCGTGTTTGTTGGCATGGAGTAGAGCAGGGAGTCGTCTGCAGGGGCGCATCCGTCAGCCGCCCTTGCGGTCTTCACGGAGCTTCATGCGCGACCTCCCCATCTGTTCGAGGAGCCCCGCGACCTTCATGACCAGTTCGACGCTTATCTCGGGGACTTCTCCGTTGGACTGGAGATATCCGGACAGGTAGAAGTCGGCCGGTGTGTCGAGCTCCGCGCGAGCGCAAACCAACGCCGCGACTGCTTCGGCCTCGAACTCGCGCACCTCCAGTGAGAGGCCACGCCTGTCGGGCCACCACTTCGCGTTCGGCGTCCCGAGATGTCCACAGTACAGGTGCGCCAACTCGTGAAGGAGAGTCGCGTAAGTCGTCGCCGTCGATGCGCGCCTGTTCAGGAGCAGCTCGTAACGAAGTGGGATCTGCTTGCGGATGACCTCCGGTTTGGTGGCGACCACGACGTCAATGCGTTGCCCCTTCTCAGCGGGATAAATGGATCCGGCGCTTTGCGAGCCTTCATCGCTCATGTGGACGCGTACGCCGTCGCGCTCCGCGTTCAACCGCATCCACTCGAGCGCACCAGCGACGTCAGCGCCGCGCGCTGCGAACGGAGATGTGACGAGACTCGGCAGCCGAGGTGCCTCCTCTCCGCCTTCGGTCTGGCTCACGTCGAAGACGAACATCACGGGTCCCATAGTCTGAAGAATGACCAGGGGGCGCTCACCCGGAACGATTCGGCGACCGTACTCGCGCAGCCATCGATACGCCGGTGCAACGAACGTCGCTCCGGGCATCTGCGCGTGAAGCAGCATGGCGTTGTACGGCGCGTAGAACCGGAAGCGTCGCGCGAAGTCCAGAAGCTCAGCGAACGCTTCACCGCTCCGATAGCGCTTCGCCGACGCGAAGAGATCGTCGAGCGCGCGCCGCGACGTGTCACGGGCCCACTCCGCCGCCGGTTGGCCGAGCATTGGTGCCTCTTCGAGCGGCTCCTCTTCGATCACCGCGGCTCCTCACCACGCGCCACTAACTGCGCCATCGAGAAGTTCACGCTCGCCCCGTTGAAGTCCGTCGTGATCCCCGTGCGATCGAACGGCCGCCGCACGTAGTGCACGCGATGCCGGTCGTCGTCCAGGAACTCGACGATGGCCAGGATGAAGTGGTCCGGTTTGTTGAATGAGTAGAGGATCTCGTTCTTGGTGACCGTGAGCGTGTCAGCGCCGCTCACGCGCCCCTTCACCTCGATGAAGCGCAGCTCGCCAGTCCGGGGATCGCGACTCTCCACGTCGTACCCCAGCTTCTCGTGCTCGCGGTCGACGGGGACGAAGCCGAGCGATCGTTCAACGTCGAGGATTGCTAGTCGTGCACGTGTCGCCGAGGCCTGCGTATCGGCTGGCGTCGACTCCGCGGTCGGTGCCGTGCCGCCGAGTTGGCGCAGGAGTCCCATGGGGACCACCACCAACCCGCCGCGCACGACCGGCGACTGTGCCGACATCTGTGCTTCGCGATCGAGCTCTGCGAGGCGCTTCTCGAGACGCGTCTGCAGGTCGTCGGCACGCCGCCTCGCTTCCTGCGAGTTCTGCCGTGCGTTCGGCTTTCCCGCTGCTTCCTCAAGCTGGAGCTTGTTGGCTCGATGATCCCAGTAGGTGATCTCCTTCGTGAGCCGGTCCTTCACGGCCGCGCGTGTCTTGGTGATGAGCGCTAGCCGGCGGCCGCGTACCTCCTGGACGTGCTCGGGGACGACGTGCTCCACTGCGTACCGGGCGGCGGTCGTCTCGACCCCGTGGGTGACCCACGCCAGCTCGGGTCGGGAGAGCAGGGCATCGATCGACGGCTCGCCGTCCTTGAGCGGTCGGTAGTCGAGGTATGGAGCGTAGTGCAGGTGTCGCGCGCTCCCGGAGGCGTCGATTTCGACGTAGAGCATGCGACGCGAAATTGTACGGCGCTCGCCGGATGGAAGGAGGCTCGCGTCCTGAATCGAGTGTTCGATGAAGAAGAGGACGCGCGGCTGCACGCCGGGATCACGTTCATCGACCAGTACCGTTCCTCGGCGCAGCAGGTCCGCGTGCCGTTCGAGGGTGAGATCGAGCGTGGCGTCGAGCAGCGGATGTCCTGGGCAGACAAAGGCGGCGAGTGCCTGCCCCGCAGGATGAATCAGTTCCTTCTCGAAGACGACGCGCTCGTAGCGAGAGAGGACTGGGTCTCCCGTTCCGATGACGCGATCGCGATTGCGGATCGGGGCAGGGACGTGCGATACCTCGAAGCGGCGCGCCTCGCGCAGCTTCGCGACCCCGCCAAGCTGCCGGAACGCTTCGAGGAAGAAGGACTCGATGTAGTGCGGCTGCAGGCGTCGCGCGTCGGCGCGCTCCATGTCCTCGCGAATGCGCGCCACCCGGCTTGCGTCCATCGCGTCGTGCGCCAGTGCGCGGTCCTCGAGAAGCCCCTGTAGGTGGCGTCGATCGACTCCGTTCGCGATGGAACGCGTGAGCCGGGCGCGGACCTCGGGCTGGTCGCCGTACCGGATCGCCTCCAGGAGCAACTCGCGCAGCGCCTTCCCTTCGAACTGCAGCTTCCCAAGCACATCGAAGACCTGGCCGCCTAACGCCTTGCGTGCCTCTTCCAGTTTTTCCAGCAGGGTGCGGTAGACGTCTCCCTCACGCGTTTCGTCGGCGACCAGGTTCCACAGGTGACAGACCTCGGTCTGCCCGATGCGATGGATGCGACCAAAGCGCTGTTCGAGGCGATTGGGATTCCACGGGAGGTCGTAGTTGACCATCAGGTGGGCCCGCTGGAGGTTGATCCCCTCTCCAGCAGCGTCGGTCGCGAGCAGCACCTGCACTTCTGGATCGTGGAGGAAACGCTCCTGCGACTTTCGTCGCTCGTCGCGCCCCATCCCCCCGTGGATCATCGCGATGGCTTGCGGTCGCCCGAGCAGTGATCC
The DNA here is from genome assembly GCA_046327755.1 of Gemmatimonadaceae bacterium. GTDB lineage: Bacteria > Gemmatimonadota > Gemmatimonadetes > Gemmatimonadales > Gemmatimonadaceae > SCN-70-22. The sequence continues at coordinate 10,044 of JAXLXW010000011.1, read as the reverse complement.
GATCTGCCGCTCCAGGTAGTTGAGCGTGTCGCGGTGCTCGGTGAACAACACGAGCTTCTGGCGGGGCGATGGCGCCGGCGGGGCGATGTCGCCTGAACCACGCGGTGCCTGTCGTTCGCCCACGGCGCCCGGATTGCCACCGTTCGGCGCGAAGATCTCCCCCAGCAACCGGGCAAGCTCTCGCCACTTCGTGTCCTGCCCGCTACGCCTGACATCGGTCGCCAGCTGCTCGAGTCGGGTCAGCGTCGCAATTTCCGCCTGCAGCTCGGCGATGGTGCTGGCTGCGGTTGCCTGGTCGAGGATCTCCTCCTCGACCTGCTCCACTTCGTTGTCTGGCGCCTCCTCGAGGTCCTCGACATCATCTGCGTCGAGGAGCTGCGGCGAGAAGTCCCGCGTAGGTACCGCCCCTCCTCGCTGCAGCAACTCGAGTTCGCGCAGTCGCTTCTCGAGACGCTCGCGTCGGCGCCGAAGCGATTGGTAGATCGCCTCGGGTGATGATGCCAGTCGGCGCTGAAGGATCGTGAGCGCGAAGCCCACCGTGCCGGCGCGCTTGTCGTTGTTCAGGGCGTCGGCGCGATTGAACTCCTGCCGCACGTAGTCGGTGACCTCTCGGTAGAGCCGAGCCTCGAGGTCGGAGAGCTTGTAGGGGACGGTGTAGGCGATGCGCTCCGGGAAGAGCGGGCGCCCATCGAACTTGAGCAGGTTCTCCTTCACCATGCGACGCATCAGGTCCGAGACCTCGACCTGGTGCACTCCATCGCGGAAGCGCCCCTCGAAGCGATCGCCGTCGAGCAGCGCGAGGAAGAGTTGGAAATCTTCCTCCTTCCCGTTGTGCGGCGTGGCCGTCATCAGCAGGAAGTGGCGCGTGAGGCTCGACAGCAGCTGTCCGAGCTTGTAGCGCTTGGTGTACTTCACCTCGCCGCTGAAAAACGTCGCCGACATCTTGTGCGCTTCGTCGCACACGATGAGGTCGTAGCGGCAGTCGGGGGCCGAAAGCTTCTGCTGGATCTCCTCGTTGCGCGAGAGCTTGTCGAGCCGCGCGATCGCGAGGTCGTTCTCAAGGAACCAGTTCCCGGTGCGCGCCGCCTCGAGCTTGTCGTTCGTGAGGATCTCGAACGGGAGGTGGAAGCGACGGCTCAACTCGTCCTGCCACTGCTCCACCAGGCTCCCCGGGCAGACGATCAGGCAGCGCCGCAAGTCCCCGCGCGCGATCAGCTCCTTGATGAGCAGCCCCGCCATGATCGTCTTGCCGGCGCCGGGGTCGTCCGCCAGCAGGAAGCGGAGCGGATGGCGCGGGAGCATCGCCTCGTAGACCGCCGTGATCTGGTGCGGGAGCGGATCGACGAGAGAAGTGTGGACTGCGAGGACGGGGTCGAAGAGGTGGGCCAGCCGGATGCGATGCGCCTCCGCGACCAATCGGAAGTCGGCACCGTCACCGTCGAAGCTCCAAGGGCGGCCGACTTCGACCAGCTCGAGCCGGGCCTCGTCGTGACGGTAGAGAATCTCCTCGGCAAGGCGACCGTCAGGTCCGCGGTATACGACTGTCAGGGCATTGGAGCCGTGCCAGGTGACGCCGACGATTGTGGCGAGGCCAGACGGCAGAATGCCGCGGACGGACGCGTTGGGTTGCAGTTGTTCGAGGGTCATGCGCCGCTTCAGGGACGCAGGGAGCGCAGCGCGATTCGGTTCCGCGAAGGTTCCGCCACTTCGCGCCTTCGGGCATGTCGTCGATCGCGGCTCGATCTCAGCAGCATCACCCCTCCTCCCTCCCCATCGATCCGGTCATCCGTCCGCACGCAGGATCGCAGATCCTGCAAGGTACGCCTCGGCACTGACAGTCCCGTCCGGCCGCTGGCCGGTCGCTTGGGGCCAAGGTCACGCGGTGCGCGGGAGGACGCAACAGGAGAATCCGGATCGTGAACGGAAACGTTAGACCCGAAGGACGTCTCAATCCAAGCTGACTGTTCGAAAGTCGACCCGATAGCAGATCCAGTCGATTCGATATCGATCGACCGCTGGGAGGAGCTTCGCACCTACCTGGTCCTCCCGTCCCGTGACGATGACACCTCGCACCTCTCGATCCGGGAACATCACGCGCAGCGCGTCCATGTACCCCACGAGTTGCTCGACGACGCCGCGCTCGCCGTCTGATTTCAGCTCGAGCGCGACCAATGCTCCGGGGCCCGAGGTGGTCTTCTCCTCACAGAGAAGGTCCACCCGTCGACCATCGGGAAGCCGGAACTCCTCTGCAGACGCCCGTCGTCCCGTGCGGAAGTGGCGCAGGTCGCGAAACACCCCCGTGCCGATGCAGGAAGAGACGAATCGGACGAGATCGCGTTCCCGCGGAAAGAGCATTGCGTCAGGCGGGAAGTGCCCCTTGGCGAAGTAGATCCAATCGCTGCGTCGTAGCCCCTTCGAATCCAGGCTAGGAGATGTCGCGAGCCCTCGCGCATGCAGGCGGACTCCGAGCTGCGATAGGAATCGCGAAGTGAGCCTGGACCCGCACTGCGCCGCCACTGTGCCCAATAGCCTTCGTTCGGTTGCGAGAACGCCTGGGGGCCTCGGCGCCTCATCGAGGGCGGATGCGATAATGGCCACGAATCGGTCGAGTTTCTCCGGGTTCGGCATGATTGCATTGGTTGCGAGTTCGCTACGCACCTGCCTCAACGAAGTCGAGAAGCAGGGGAGATGAACGATATCACTTCAATCCGTAATCAACCTCCGGGAGCACGACACTCGGGATGGATGCTGGTTGTGTCGTTGCGCCTGATGAGGCACGAATCGGATCCCATGCCGAATGCTGGACTCTGGGATGGCGCTGACTGCTGCTCGAGAGAGTCCGGCGACCTGTCGGCGAGCAAGGTTCGAGTCCTGGTAGGCTCCTGTGGGTACGTCCCTACCCAGCAACTTCCCGCGCGAGCCTTTGCGGACTCCAGATCCGCTCCGCCAGCTGCCGATATAGTTCCTGCCGCGCATCGAGCTCGCGCTTCCTAAACGCTGCGAACGGCGTGAATTCGAGCCCCGTCGCCGCAATGAAGCGGATGAAGCCCGGGTTGTGGTCGTACGCCCGCTCGTGAAGGCTCCTGGCGAGCAGGTTCTGCCCGACGTAGTGCTCTCGCTTCTCGGCGAAAGGAAGGTCGCCGTAGCTTGCGTTGAAGCTCTTGGGAAGAAGGAGCAATCCGCCGATGCGATTCCTGTACTCCTCGAACTCGCTCGCGTGTGCGAACTCGTCGGTGTGGCGTTCCGGATGATTCGCCCAGATGTGCTCGATCTCGTATCCCTTCCGACCGCGCTGCGCGTACTCGACGTAGCGCGACGCTTGTCCCGATTGCGTCTCCACGTAGTCAGTCATCCGCGCCAGAAGTCGGTGGATCTGGCGGCCGTTCATCCCGTGCAGGCGGAAGGTGCCATTCGACGCAAAGTCCGGAGCGGTGTCCGGATCAAGGCGCTCGACAAGCATCGTCGCGAGTTCGTCTGCTGACTTCCCTCGAATCGCTCGCATCACGAGGAACATGGCGTACTGCATCGTCGAATAGTCGATCGCTCGCCAGTTCCAGATTCTGCGGTGAACGAGGATGTCGAGATAGGCTGCAACCACCCGCAGCTTGCGTAGAGCGGTCGCCTCATCGTCCTCCACGCGCAGTGGGGCGAGCAGCACAGGGTACTGCAGCGTGTAGTTCAGCTGCGCCAGGTAGAAGACACACTCCAACCCCGGCGTCAGCGTCTCTGCCGCGCGACGCAGGCGTTCGTACCATCGACCGTAGAACGCGAAGTCTCGTTCGATGAAGCGGGCGAACTCGCTGCTGGACGAAAGGCCGAGCGAGTCTTCGTGGTCGCGCACCCAGCGATGGAACTCCGTCCCGATCAGGTCGAAGTCCTGCGGCGCGGCTCCGCGCCTCCGTTCCCTGATGCTCTCTGCATACTGGCTGCGTAGCCACGACTTGATCCCGTCAGCGTCTTCATCCTTCCCGAGTTCCGCCAACGCCTGAACGCGCTCCTTCCACACTCGGCTCGCGCGCGTCCGCTTCTCGGCGTCGGTGATGTTCGCGAGCAGATAGCCCTTGAGCATGTCCGCGGGCGTAAGCGATAGCCCACGGTCGTTCATCGTTTCGAAGATCGTGTAGGCGTCTGCGTCCGAGTACGCCGTGATCTCGACCAGGTGGACGTTCTCCACCAGCCAGTCGACGAAGTACGGCAGCGCCTCGCCGTTCAGCTCCTCCGGAAAGATCTCCTCCAACTCTGCGTAACGAGTCACGATGTTCGAGAGCGACTCCGGTGGGTCAGGCTCCGTGAACTCCTCACCCTTGTAGAGCGCCTCCATGCACGCCGTGCGCTCGGGGATGTCGAGGTTGAACGACCGCGTGCCGTACCGCTGGGAGAAGATCAGCTCTGCAACCTGCCCCTTCTGCTCGGCGTCTGCCAGCCGTTGGTGCAGGAAGATCAGGAGGAGCGTGAGAGTCGTGAGCCGTTGCTGCCCGTCGATGATGAACTTCTGCCCTTCCTTGTCGCTCAGGATGATCGAGCCCAGGAAGTAGTGACCGTATTCGGCGACGGCGCTCCGCTCGTTCCCCACCTCATGGCTCTCGAGGAACTTGTTGGCGAGGTCATCGACGAGTTCCGACAGCTGCTTCTTCTGCCACTTGTACTCGCGCTGGTAGTAGTCGATCGAGTACTTCCGACCGGCGAGCAGCTCTCGGATGGTGCGACCCTTTCCCTCGATCTCGCGGGAGGTTCGGGGGGAGGCTGTCATGGGCGTCGGCGGTTGGCGGCGCGCCAGACTCGCAGCAGTCTGGACCCGACCCGCGATTGGCACGGCTTGATCGAATGCCGGACGTCCGCGGCGTAGGGGAGTGCGAAGCTTGGCACGACCTGGGAACTCAGATAACCGGGTTACGAGTCGTCCGAGCGGACGGCCTCAACTGCTAGGGTAATGTTCGGTACCGACAGCGGCCAAGGGTGTGGCAGTCGAGCGACAGGTCGGGGACTCTCCCTCTCCGCGAGGAAGTCCAAAATGCTCTCGACGAGGTGCGAGGGCCGCGCCGCGTTCCCACCTGGCTACTCGCGGATGCGTGAGACCGTTCAACCCGTCGCCCTGATTCGAGGACGGGCGCGGCGTTGGAGCAGCGATGTCGTGAGATGAGTTGAGCGTGAACGCGATTCTCAGGTTTCCCGGCGGGTCGCCGGCTCAACCCACGCAGCAAGCGGCTGATCTCCTCCACGTGTCGCGGACGTTCCGCGGCATCGCGACAGTGCGTCGCTTGATGTCCTGACGCGCGGGGCCTCTGACGCAAAGGTCGCCTCGCGGTGGCCTCTCCTCCCACATCAGAGCAACCACGGGGAGATGCCCAGGCGACGCTTGTCGGATCCCCCGGGTGCATAGCTGCTCGAGCGCGAATGCGCAGCAATCGGGTGCGCTCTGCACCAATGCGCGGTAGCCTCCGAGATCGGCATCATGACACGACGCCGAGCCGCACGCACTCCTACATCACCGCCCCCCCGCCACCGGAACCCGCACCCACCGGTGCACCCCAACCAACGCCCCGATCACCCCGCCTCCAGCAGCCCCAATGAGCGTCCCTGACGCAGTGACGATTGCCGCCGCCGGGACGCAGTCGCTGCTGGAGTTGAAGAGTATGTCGCAGTCCCTCGCGACGGCGATGCCGAGCGCCGCGCCGAGCGCCAATCCGACAAACGCCCCAACCTTGGCACCGTGCCGCGCGCTCGCGCCGCGATCGACACCCAGGTACTGGTCGACACGCGTGACGCCGTCCCACATCACTCGGCGCTCGTCACCACTGGCCTCCACGCGCAGGACGAGCATCGGCGCGCTGTTGGACACAACCGTCCCGCCGAGCCTCGTGGGCGTGTCGCGAATCCAGACCCTCACGGCATCGCCGGGTTGGAGTTCGCTCGTCGAGCGGCGCTGCGCCAATGCCGTGGCTGCGGGCACCGCCGCGGAGGCGAGCGCGGCGAGCAGTGCAATGCTCGATAGGCGCATCGTTCCTCCCTCTTGTGCGTGAAGCTGCATCAAACGTTTGAGTGAGCATGCCACGAACCTCGGCGCGACGCCATCGGAGAAGCGCCGCGTCGCTGTGAGGGCGCACGGCCTGGCGAGGGGCGCGGCCCTCTCGACCATTGGCGCGGTGCTCGGAGAAGTGCACGCGGTCATCACTCCCACAGCAACGTTCGATCGCTGCCCGCGCGCCGCGTGCGCGCAACTCTGCATCTACCCCTGGTCGGCGCACATCGGGAGAGTGCAACGCGACACAGTCGCCTTGCAGGCGCGCACTGTCTCTTCGCCGCGCTGCATCGTGCGCTGGCAGGCGTGCAGCGTCCCCTCGCCGGCCTGCGTTGTCTCCTCGCCGCGCCGCGCTGTCTCCTGGCCGAGGTGCACTATCTCCTGGCCGCGGTGCGCAGCGTTCTCTCCGCGGTGCACTATCTCCTCGCCGCGGTGCATTGTCTCCCGGCCGCGGTGTGCAGCCTCCTCGCCGCGGTGCACTGTCTCCTGGCGGCGGTGCATTGTCTCCCGGCCGCGGTGCACTGTCTCCTGGCCGCGGTGCGCAGCCTTCCCGCCGCGGTGCACTGCCTCTTGGCCGCGGTGCTCTGCCTCCTGTCCGCGGTGCATTGTCTCCCGGCCACGCCGCGCAGCGTTCTCGCCGCGGTACACTGACTCCTGTCCGCGGTGCATTGTCTCCCGGCCACGGTGCGCAGCCTTCTCGCCGCCGTGCACTGACTCCTGTCCGCGGTGCACTGTCTCCTGGCCGCGGTGCGCAGCATTCTCGCCGCGGTGCACTGCCTCCTGGCCGCGGTGCAAGGTCTCCTGTCCGCGCCGCGCGCCCTTCTCGCCACGGCGCACTGACTCCTGGCGACGCCGCACAGTCTCCTCGCCGCGCTGCACCGTTTCCTGTCCGCGTCGCGCAGTTCCCTCGCCGCGCTGAAACGCCATCTGCCCACCCTGCAACGCTTCCTCGCCGCCCTGCACTGTCCCCTATCCGAGCTCCGAGCGCCCTTTCACGTGGTCACGCGCTCTCGTTAGGTGCGTTTCCCGCCCTTGCAGCTCCGGAGCGCCCCCCATCGACCCCGCGCGCCCTCCTCCCAATCCCGTCGCGCCGCCTCCGCTTTCCTCCAGCTGCACCGCCGCCCCCGCGCCGAGTCGCTAGACTCCCTCCCGGCCGCCTCACGGCGCTCCCCGGCCGCCTCACACCGGTGCACCGTCGACGCGCGGCCGCGCATCGCTCCGCACCTTCCCCGCTGAGCCGGGTAGTTGTGGGTGACACCGGTCTCCATCCTCGCCACACCGCTTGTGACACAGCTCCGCGCCGCCGGCCGCACCCTCCTCGCGGCCGCCACCCTCCTCTCAATCGCGTCCGCCCCCGCCCGCGCCCAGCTCGGCGCCGGCGACGGCTTCCTCTTCCGCACCCCCACGGTACGGCTGGGGCTCACGGCCGGCCTCTCGGCTCCGCGCGCGCGCTCGGACGTCTTCGACTTCATTACTGAAGAACTCACGCTGGGCCGGGGCGACTTTGCCGCGCCCGCCTTCTCCCTCTCCGCCTCCTTTCGTGTTGCCCCGCGGGTCGAGGTGGGGCTCAGCACCGACTTCGCCGGGCGCACGGCCGATTCGGAAACCCGCAACTTCGTGGGCGAGGACAACCTCCCGGTCCTCCAGTCCACCACGCTCTCGCGCGCGGCCGTGATGGCCACGGCGCGGCTCTCCCTCGCCGCCGAGGGGCGCGCGATAGGGCGCTACGCCTGGATCCCCAACCGGGTCGTCCCCTTCGTGGGGGCGGGGGCCGGCCCGGTCTGGTATCGCCTGCGGCAGTCAGGGGAGTTCGTCGACGCGCAGACGCTCGACATCTTCGAGGACGAGTTCGAGTCGTCGGGGTGGTCGCTGGGGGCCGCAGGCTTCGGCGGGGCCGATATCTCGGTCACCCCCCGTTACGGGATCACGGTCGAGGGGCGATATCTCTGGGCGAAGGGCGCCATGAACGGCGACTTCTCTACGTACAACAAGATCGACCTCTCGGGGTACAATGCCTCGATCGGGCTGTTCGTGAGGTTCTGAACCGGGGTCAGCGCCGGGGTCAGGTTCGGGGTCAGGTTCGGGGTCAGAGCATTTCAGCGGAGGGACGCGCATGAGCGCATACGTGGTCCGAGGGATGGCACAGCTGGCAGCGCTCGCGGCGGTACTCGGCGCGGCGCCGTCGATGGCCGGCGCGCAGGGACGGATCTCGACGCCGTTCGCCCCGTGGATCGGCTGCTGGGACCTGGTGCCGCGCGGGAGCGCCTACACGAGCAGCGAACGCGTCTGCGTCGTCCCCACGGAAAGCGCCGACGCGGTCGACGTGGTCTCGATCGCCGGCGACAGTATCCTCTCCCGGCAACGCCTCGACGCGACGGCGGACAAGCGGGCGATCCAGCAGGGCGACTGCTCGGGGGTGGAGAGCGTGCAGGCGATGGGGGCGCGGGTCTACCTGCGCACGGACCTGCAGTGCGGCGACCAGCATCGCCTGGTGAACAGCGTGATGGCGATGTCGGGCGACGGCGAGTGGCTCGACGTGCGCGGCGTGGCCTTCGGCTCCAACGTCGGCGTGCGGGCGTCGCGCTATCGCGAGGCGCCATCGTCGGCGCGCCTCCCGGCGAGCATCGCCGCCGCGCTCAAGGGCTACCCGCGCGGCGCCTACCCGGCGCGCCTGGCCGCGTCCGGCCCTGTGCAGCTGGCGGATGTGGTCGAGGCGTCGCGGCATCTCGAGATTGGCGTGGTGCAGACCTGGCTCGCCGAGCGGGAGCAGGGGTTCGCGCTCGACGCCCGGCAGCTCGTGACGCTGGAGTCGGCAGGGGTGGCGCCGTCGGTGATCGACGTGATGGTGGCCCTCTCCTATCCCGATGTCTTCGCCCTCGACCGCACTCGGCTCGGCGACCCTCCGCCCAACACGCGCGGCGAGATGCACGGCGACGGCTATGACGACGGCGGCTACTACGACGGCGGCTACGGCTGGGGCTACGATCCCTATGGATACGGCTACGGGCGTGGCTACAACCGCGGCTACGGCTGGTACTCCGGCCGCCGCCCCATCGTCGTCGTCCAGCGCCCCGCCAACGACAACACGACCGAACACGGGCAGGTGGTGAAGGGACGCGGCTACGTTGCACCTCGCGGCAACTCCGGCTCGTCAGGCTCCGGCGGAAGCTCGGGATCGGCCGGGCGCGCGAGCTCGGGCGACTCGGAGAAGAAGGGGTCGAGCACCGGGCGCAAGGCGAAGCCGAGGCCCTGACGCGGCCCAGGTTCCAGCACGATCGGGGGCGACCGGCGGAATGCACGCCTAACGATCTACTCTGCGTCCTCTGCGTTCTCTGCGGTGAAAAAACACCCGCGTGCGACTGATAGTCGTGCGCGGGTTTTCTTTTCACCGCAGAGAACGCAGAGTTACGCAGAGGGGGGAAGTGCGGGGGGCAGGTGTTGCGCGTGGAGGGATCGATGCGAGGATCGGGAGGTACGATGCGCTCGAGGCCGTACTCGGGGGATACGGCGGTTTCGACTGTCAGAACATGGGGCGAGATTTCATTGTCTTCACGACGGACGCAGAGCTTCATGACGAACGCCCCGCGCACTCGCCCGATCCCCAATTCGTACGTCGTTCCAGGTACCGCAATCGCCGCGGGCGAGTACCCCGGCGCCAAGCCCGATGCGGGTGACATCGGCGCCCGCGCCAAGCTGGCGCAGTTCCTCGACGCCGGCGTCACGGCCTTCATCGACCTCACCGAGGCGCGCGATGGGCTCGCGCCGTATGCGTCGATCCTGGCCGCGATGGCAACGGAGCGCGCGCTCGATGTCACCTACGAGCGTCTTGGCATCCGCGACGTCAGCATCTGTCCACCCGACCACATGTCGCGCATCCTCGGCACGATCGAGGCGCGACTCGCCGAGGGGCGCTTTGTGTACGTGCACTGCTGGGGCGGGGTAGGGCGCACGGGGACGGTGGTGGGGTGCTGGCTCGTGCGGCTGGGGCGGGACGGTGACGAGGCGCTCCGGCAGGTGCAATCACT
>JAXLXW010000010.1:0-194581 GCA_046327755.1 Gemmatimonadaceae bacterium | reverse complement strand
CGGTGACGCGCCGCAGGTTGAGCGTGACGAGGAGCGCGACGCACAGCGCCGCACCGCCCAGCGCCATCCACGACAGCTGTGACGTGTAGAAGAAGGCGATCACGAGCACCGCGCCGAGGTCGTCGACGATGGCCAGCGCCGCCAGGAAGACCTTGAGCCCGATGGGGACGCGTGGGCCGAGCAGGGCGAGGATGCCCAGCGCGAAGGCGATGTCGGTCGCCATCGGGATCCCCCATCCCGCACTCCCCGCACCACCGCGATTGACGAGCGCATAGAGCAGCGCGGGGACAATCATCCCGCCGAGCGCGGCGACGATGGGGAGCGCCGCCTGCCGCGGCGACGCGAGCTCGCCCACCAGCATCTCGCGCTTGATCTCCAGCCCCACCAGCAGGAAGAAGACGACCATGAGGGCGTCGTTGATCCAGTGGTGGAGCGACATCGTCAGCGGCGCCGTGGCGGGGCCGAGCGAGATGGGGGTCTCCCAGAGGTGGAAGTAGGCGTCGCCCCACGCGCTGTTGGACCAGGCGAGCGCGATGACGGTCGTGACGAGGAGGATGACCCCGCCCAGCGATCCGAGCTGGAGGAACTCCTGGAACGGGCGCAGGGCACGCGCAACGAAGCGACGCGCGGGAGGCGCGTGGTTCGCTGGGAGTGGAGGCGTGGGCGGTGTCTCGGGAGAGGCCATCAGGAGGGGGGACCGGCGGTTTTGCAACCTATCCAGTGGCATCGTCCCGCGGTACGCCGCCAGACCGGCGGCTCGTCGCGGGCGGGGAGGCGCATGTCCGGCATCGTACGCTGGCGTGGGGCGTAGCGCTCCGACAGAATGTCGGGACGGCGTCGGCACCGCTGCGCCCGCCCCAACACTCGTGTTCCCTCCAGTCAACGCCCCGGAGTTCCCCGTGCGTGCTCTCGTCCGACTCTCGCGCTGCACCCTCCTCCCGCTTGCCCTCGCCACGTTAGGCACCGTCGTCCAGGCACAACGTCCCGCCGGACGTCCGGCCGCCGGCGCCGCCGCCAAGGGCGACAGCGCGCGCCCCTCATCACCGTACACGAGCGAGCTGTTCGGCGGGCTGCGCGCCCGCTCCATCGGCCCGGCAATGACCTCGGGGCGCGTGATGACCGTCGCCGTGCACCCCGCCAACGCGGGGATCATGTACGTCGGGACCGCGAGCGGCGGGATCTGGAAGAGCGTGAGCGGCGGCGCCTCGTGGCAGCCGGTCTTCGACCGCGAGGGGTCATACTCGATCGGGTGGATCACGCTCGACCCCAAGAACCCCAACGTCGTCTGGGTCGGGACGGGCGAGCGCAACTCGCAGCGTTCCGTCGCCTATGGCGATGGGGTCTACAAGTCCGAAGACGGCGGGCGCTCGTGGAAGAACGTTGGGCTCAAGAACTCCGAGCACATCGGCCGCATCGTCGTCGACCCGAAGAACAGCGACATCGTCTACGTCGCCGCGCAGGGGCCGCTGTGGAGCGCCGGCGGTGATCGCGGGCTGTACAAGACGACCGACGGCGGCAAGACGTGGACGCAGGTTTTGAACATCTCCGAACACACGGGGATCAGCGACGTCGTCGTCGACCCGCGCAACCCCAATGTGGTCATCGCCTCGGCCTACCAGCGGCGCCGCCACTTCTTCACCCTCATCGACGGCGGGCCGGAGAGCGCGATCCATCGCTCCACCGACGGCGGCAAGACGTGGAGCAAGGTCAACACCGGGCTCCCGAGCGAGGAGTTGGGGCGCATCGGCCTCGCCATCTCGCCGCAGAATCCGGACATCGTCTACGCCAACGTCGAAGCGGCGAATCGAAAGGGGGGGATCTATCGCTCCAGCGACAACGGCGTCACCTGGCAGAAGATGTCGGACTACAACCAGGGGTCGATGTACTACGGCGACATCTTCGCCGACCCCGTGCAGTTCGACCGCATCTACATCCCCGACGTCCTCTTCCAGGTGAGCGATGACGGCGGGCGCACGCTGCGCCCGCTCGGCACGCGCGCCATGCACGTCGACAACCACATCATTTGGGTCGACCCCGCCAACCCCGATCACTACCTCATCGGCAACGACGGCGGGCTCTATCGCTCGTGGGACCGCGGCGCGACGTGGACCTTTTTCGAGAACCTCCCGCTGGCGCAGTACTACGACGTCGATGCCGACAACGCGCTCCCGTTCTACAACGTCTACGGCGGGCTGCAGGACAACAACTCGCTCGGGATGCCGTCGCGCACCAAGAGCGACCACGGGATCATGAACTCCGACGTCTTCGTCACGCAGGGAGGTGACGGCTTCGTCTCGCGCGTCGACCCGGAAGATCCCAACACCATCTACGCCGAGCTGCAGCACGGCGTGATGGTGCGCTTCGACAAGCGCACGCACGAGCGCGTCGGGATCCAGCCGCAGGAGGCGAAGGGGGACGTCCCGCTGCGCTGGAACTGGGACACGCCGATCATCATCTCCCCGTTCTCGCACACGCGCCTCTACACGGCGGCGCAGTTCGTCTATCGCTCCGACGATCGCGGCGACAGCTGGAAGAAGATCTCCCCCGACCTCACACGCCAGGTGCAACGCAACCAGTTGCAGGTGATGGGGAAAGTGTGGGGGCCCGACGCGGTGGCGAAGAACACCTCCACCGCGCTCTACTCCAACATCAGCGCGATCGCCGAGTCCCCGAAGAAGGAAGGGATGCTCTGGATCGGGACCGATGATGGGTTGATCCAGGTGACGGAGGACGGCGGCGCCAACTGGCGGAAGATCGAGGCGTTCCCCGGGGTGCCGAGCAATGCGTACGTCTCGCGCCTCAAGGCGTCGCAGTTCGACGCGAACACGGCGTACGCGACGTTCACCAATCACCAGAATGGCGACTTCAAGCCATACGTGGTGAAGACCACCGACGGCGGGCGGACGTGGACGTCGATCGCCGGCGACCTTCCCGCGCGCGGCTCGACGCACGCCTTCGCCGAGGACTTCGTCGACCCCAACCTCCTCTTCGTGGGGACCGAGTTCGGCGCCTTCGCCACGCGTGACGGTGGCGCGCACTGGTTCAAGCTCGCCGGCGTCCCGACCATCGCGGTGCGCGACTTCGCGATCCAGAAGCGCGAGCACGACCTGGTGATCGGGACGTTCGGGCGCGGGATCTACATCCTCGACGACTATTCGCCGCTGCGCACCACGACGCCGGCCACGCTCGCCGCGGCGACGACGCTCTTCCCGGTGAAGGACGCGATGCTCTTCGTTCCCACGCAGATCTACGGCGGGCGCGGGAAGGCCTTCCAGGGGGAGATGCTGTACGGAGGCGACAACCCGCCGTTCGGCGCGGTGATCACGTACTACCTCAAGAACGGGCTCAAGACGCTCAAGGAGCAGCGCGTCGAGGCGGAGAAGGCGGCCGAGAAGGCGGGGAAGGCCATTACCTATCCCACCAACGAGCAGTTCCGCGCCGAAGCCGAGGAAGAGGCGCCGGCGATCCTCCTCACCATCAGCGACTCGACGGGGACGCCGATCCGCATCGTCACCGGCCCCGTGGGGAAGGGATTCCAGCGCGTCGCCTGGAACCTGCAGCTCCCGTCGCACACGCTGCCGCGCCCGGCCAATCCTCTGGAGGACCTGTTCGAGAGCGGGCCGTCGGGGCCGTACGTGGTGCCGGGGCGCTACTCGGTGACGCTGTCGCAGCGCGTGGGCGGGGTGACGACGCCGTTAGGCGGGCCGGTGGCGTTCAACGTCGTGACGGAGCCGGGGGCTCCCGTGACGCTCGCCGATCACGCGGCACGCGGCGCCTTCCAGAAGAAGCTGCAGGAGCTGCGGCGCTCCGTGGCCGGCGCGGGGGAGCTCACGACGGCGACTGGGCAGAAGCTCGACCAGATCCGTCGCGCCCTCGACCAGGTGCCGGCGGCCCCCAAGGCGTTAGGCGAGCAGGTGCGCGCGCTGCAGGGGCGGCTCGCCCTCATCGTGCGCGAGCTGTCGGGGGATCGGGCTGTCGCGGCGCGCAGCGAGGCGACGCCGGCATCGATCGCGGAGCGGGTGAACGGGATCAGCGGCGAGCAGGGGCGCACCCTCGGCCGACCGACCGGGACCCACCAGGAGCAGCTGCAGATCGCCGGCGAGCTGTTCGCTACGGAGCTGGCGAAGCTCAAGCAGCTCGTCGAGACCGACCTCCCCGCGCTGGAGCGCGAAGTGGAGAAGGCGGGGGCACCCTACACCGCGGGGAGGATTCCGTCGCGATGAGACACCACATGGCGCGGGTGCGGCAGGGCCTGGTCGCGATCGCGGGCGCGTTGCTCCTGACGGTGGCCGCGACGCGGGGCGCCGCGGCGCAGACGCCACAGGCGCGCGCGGTGCTGCCGGGGATCGACGGAGCGATCCTCCTCGACACGCTCGGGCTCCCCTTCCCCATCCACGGGAACCGCGACTCGATCTTCGTGGCCTTGGAGAGCGTCTTCAAGGAGCTGAAGATCCCGGTCGAGACGCGCGACCCGCGCAAGGGGCTGCTGCACAACCTCAACGCCGATGTCTCCAAGCGCATCGGCAACGTCCCGCTATCCCGCTACCTGGACTGCGGTCGCGGCTTTTCCGGCGATAACGCCAACTTCTACCAGGTCACGCTCGCCATCTCGGCGTGGGTCGAACCGCCCATGGGAGAGCCCAAGCAGTTGCAGGTGGCGATCGCCGCCGCTGGGCGCGACCCGGCGGGGAGTCGCACCGGGTGGGTGCAGTGCACGTCGAAGGGATCGCTCGAGAAGCTCGTCGCCGACAAGGTGCAGGCGCTCCTCTCACCCGCGCATTAGGCCGATGAAGACCAGCGACTGGGACGAACGCTTCTCGGGCGAGCTCCCGTACGGGCTCGAGCCCAACGACTTCGTGCGGGCACAGGGCGACCGCATCCCGCCCGGGCCGGTGCTCTGCCTGGCGGAGGGTTACGGGCGCAACGCGTTGTGGCTGGCGGAGCGCGGGCACGCCGTGACGGCGGCCGAGCAGTCGACCGTCGGCATCGCGCGGGGGAAGGCGCTCGCCGCCGAGCGGGGACTCGAAATCACGTGGATCCAGGGAGACCTGGCGGACCTCGACATGGGCGAGGGGAAGTGGAGCGGGATCGTGTCGACCTTCGCGCACCTCCCGCCGGCGTTGCGCGCCGACGTGCACCGTCGCGCGGTGCGGGCGCTTGCGCCTGGCGGGGTGTTCATCCTCGAGGCGTACTCACCGGCGCAGCTTGGGCGTCGCACGGGAGGGCCGAAGCAGGTCGAGCTGCTGATGACGCGCGACGGGCTGGTGCGGGAGCTTGCGGGACTGGAGTTCGAGGTCGCGCAGGAGATCGTGCGCGAGGTGGTCGAGGGGGCGATGCACTCGGGAGAGGCGGCGGTGGTGCAGGTGGTGGGGCGGAAGGCGAGGTAGCGCGAGCGCTCGCGTTCATGGCGCGGGCGCCTCGCCGCCGTACCCCAACTTATCGTCCGAGAATCACGCCGCCCGAGATCACGAGGGTGTGCACGGGACTGAGGCGTTCTGCTTGGTCGTAAGACGGGGAGATGGTGCCGACGTAGTCCGCGAGGTGCAGCGCCAGCGGCAGGCCGACGAGGTGTGCGCGCGCCTCGAGGCCAACGCGCCACACGGTCGTGTGCTGCTTCGGGGCCCAGGAGTTTCCGATGTCACCTCGGAGCTCCTCGGCCGAGTAGTCGTAGAAGCCGCGCCCAGCGCCGGCTGCGACGCTCAGGCAACGCGAGGCGCACAGCCAGCGCGGAGCGATGGCCACCGAAGCGGTGGCCCAGTACGACTTGCCGGTCGCGTCGTCGAGCAGCGGGGGCCCGTTGGGGTCACCGTGGATGTCGGCTCGTTGCACCAGGTCGGCGTCCAGTCGCACCGCGATGCTCCCGCGACGGAGCGGAGCGCTCGCGGTCACACCGTAGGCGAGGGCAGGTTGCACCCGATGCTGCCACTTTGTGGGGGGCTCGGGGCGGCCGGGGCGAGGAATGCCCGAGAGTCCGAGGCCCGCGACGTGGAAGGCGGCGCCGATTCGTGGAGTGAGCCGGAATTGGGTCGCCTCCTGCGCGTGCACATCGACTGATCCCTGGCAAACGAGCGAGATCAAGGCTGCCCAACAGAAGCGCACGCGATGGATTCTCATACCATCGCCGCAACATCTACCATGGTGACGCGGCTCCCGAGGAGACTGCGCTACGGCGAGCGACCGAATCGGATACCGCCGGAGAGGATGAGGGTGTGCATGGGGCTCAGGCGTTCGCCCAACTCGTAACCTGATGTGAGCCTTCCGATATTGTCCGCAACTTGAACGGCTATCCGTTGTCCCCACACGGGGAGGCGGCCTTCGACCCCGACACGGGTTGTCATGACGCGTTGCTTCGGGGCGAGGTAGTTCCCGATGTCGCCTCGCACCTCGATCGCGGAATAGTCATACACTCCACTTCCCAATCCTGCGGAGAAGGCGAGGCATCGCGACCGACATAGACGGCTTGGGGCACTCCAGAGCGATGCGGACATCCAGTGCGAACGACCGTCGGGCAGACTCTCGAGTGGAGGTCCATTCGGATCCTGACGAAGCTCTGCCGTGGGGACGATGTCGAAATCGGCGCGGATACCAACGCTGTGCCTGAACAATGGGTAGGAGATGGTACCACCCAACGCTACCGCCGGCATAACGTGATGCTGCCAGCTCTTGCCTGGGCCGAGTCCGAGCTGTGGCTTGAGTGATCGCGTCAAACCTGCAATGTGGATGGCACTACCCACACGCAGTGTGACTGCTGGTCGGCGGGTTGGCTGTGACTCTCCGACACGTGCGCAACATGCGAGACCTCCAATCAACATCGCACCACCTGCCAACACATCAGAACTCCAACGATGGCAAGTCGCCCAGAGTGCCGATCGACGTGGCTCCTGCGACACACTTCGCGACTCGCGCACGACGCCTCGCGCTCCGAGCGTTGCGCGAATGCGCCGGAACACAGCCCTGCAGATCACCACTGCGGCCCTCTGATTCATAATCCGAACAGATTCTTGAGCCACACCGCTCGGACGGTACCGGCATTCAGGGCATGCGAAGCATAGCTGATGGTGCTGTAGTACACGCTGTCGCGTCGCAGCTTGAAGAAGTACTTGGCGTACGTCGGGTGCAGTAGGTCTTGCGGCGCGAGACTCTTCTCTGCGCAATAGATGAATTGGTCCAGACCGTTGATGCGACTGCCTCCGTTCAGGCTACAGCTCGCCATGATGTCTGCTATGGATGTCGACGCATAGTTCGCGCTCTCGTCGTCAACGCCGTCAGCGGTGTTGGAAATGCTGTTGGGGCTACTCGGGCTGTCGACCAAGTCATAGAGCATACCGGCCACCGCGCCTTCGATGCGCCAGCCGGACACACTGTCGGGCATCACGCCCGAGTAGACTTGCGTTTCCACATTGTAGTCGGCGCCGAGGTTGCCTGTGACGAGAAAGTTCTCCCCGATCAATGCTGCGAAGAACTCTGCGAATCCCTCGACGAACGCACCGCTGATCTGCTCAATCTCGAACCAGTCGTGCGTCGTCCCGCTGATTTCGTACGACGCCCACGGCTCGATGGCTACGTAATGAAACGCGTGTCCATACTCATGAAGAGTTGTGACATATCCCAGCACGTCGCTCGTACGCCCTTTGTGCGTGCGGATGTAGTCGCAGCAGTACTCATACCGAGCCGTGTACGTCGTGTCCGTATCATGCACCCGCACCACCACCTTCCCCCGCGACCTGCCGAACCGCGTCGCCGCCTGCGGCGCATACTCCTCCAACACCGAGAGCACGAACCCTTGCGGATTGCTGGCCGCGTGAATCTCCAAATTGTCGTTGTCGTACCCGAAGAATGAACTCGCGACCGAAACGTTGTTGTGGTTCCGTACGTCGGCGTACTGTCCGTCGGGGTAGATGTTGCCGTCCACATAGTCCCACTCGTAGGCGACGCCCGTCGGGCACTGCACACTCCATGTGCCGTTGCTTCCGACGTAGCTCACCACAGGATAGTCAACATCAGGCGCGATCACCGTCGACGAGCTGCGCCCAATGCAACTGGCGTTGATCCGGCCGCCCTTCACCGGTGCATACGCATTCACATAGACCGGTTCGGTGCTGTAGTCGAAGTACTTGAACGTTCCGAAGACCGTGATCGACGCCGAGGCCGTACGCACCCGTTCGCGCCGCCGCGACCGTTGCCTCGCGCGAGAATCGACCTGAAATGGGCCGTACGCGCCAAAGAGCGCGCGCTTCCCCGAGAGTACCCGCGGCTCGAACCCGGCCGTGAGTCGCCCGCCACCGGCTTCGATGAGAATCCACAGGGTCTCCGTCACCGACGTCGCGACCTCATGGCGATGCAGCGAATCAGGCACGCTGGATCGCAACGACACCGTGGCGCTTACCCGGTAGTAACCGGGCGCCGCGAACGTCACCGACGCCGCGCTTTCCGCCGTCAGCGGACTGGTCGCCTGTACTCGCTTGACGATGGTACGAGCGTGGGTGCTGTCCTCGGGGACGTCCAGCGCAACCAGGTGCAGCTCGGCGTCCGTGGGAATGACGCTGCTTAGTGCGACGGAAACGTTGAGGGGGCGCCCCGGTTGGAACGTTCCTACCGCGGCAATCTGCAGGCGGTAGAGATCCAGCACCTGCTGCGGCGCGGTGCTTCCCACCGTCGGCTCTGTGAGAACTGCAAGCGCTTCACGCCTGAATCCGTTCACGCCCGCCGGAGACGGTTCGCTACATCCGAGCGACAGGAGCGCGAAGCCAATCGCTGCGATGGGCCCTGTGATCCCGTGAACTGTGAAAAGGACTCGGGACGGGGGGACGGGGGGACGGGGGGACGGGGGGACAGAGAGGGCACGAGCGCTCCTGGCGAAAGGCGAGGATCGGCGATTGCTCGCAACATCGACGACCGCCACGCGCAGTGTCAACTCATCCGTACCCACACGTGGCGCGCGCTATTGTTGTGCTCGACTGGACCGCACTGCATTGCAACTCGTGAATCTTCTGCCGTCATGTAGGCGTTGACGAGTGATCGCACACACGGCGTGATCCGGGTTACGCGCGCGTGCCGTCATGCTTCGAATCGCCGCCGCCACTCCTCGAGATTGCTGACGCGTGCCTCGAGATGAAGGAGCGCGTCCTGGGGAACCGAGGTGTCGCCGTCACGAAGCGCGTCGCGTGCCTCGCGCGCGGACGATTCGGCGTCGGGCGGCGACGAAGTCCGTGGCATCGAAGCGTTGGACGGTCTCGTCACCCGCGAGATTGGCCCGAGCGGCGTCAACGTCGCCGCCACCACCGATGGCGCGCCGCGCGTCGCCCACGTGAGGAAGAGCTGCCCGAGCTTCCCCAGCCACAGGCGCCGGAAGAGTCGCTCGGGTGGCGACGCGCGATACGGCGACCGCCCTAACAACGCGAAGCTCACCCCCATCAGCGCCAACCCGGTGAAGAGCAGGACGGTGGACCAGGTGGGGATGGCATACTGGTGCGGCGCCACCTCGCGGCGAACAAACATGTGCGTGGCGGCGAGCGCGATGGCCACGACCAGCTGCGCCAACGCCAGACGCACCGTCTTGCGGCGACGGTCCTGCGTGGCGGGATCGGCGCGCCGTGCCTGCCGCACGCTCTCCCGTTCGTCGTAGACCCCCTGCATCCCCTTGAACACTTCGTCGCGCGAATACCCGGTCTCGCCGAGGTGGCGTGCCTCGCTGAAGACCTGCAGGAAGCGCGTGAGCCCCACGCTCATCAGGATGACGACCGGGATGATGGCGTCGAACGAGGAGCCCATGCGCGCGATGGAACGCGACACGAGCCACGACACCGCGATCAGGATGAACAGCACCGTCGAGAGCGTCTCCAGCTCCGCCACGAAGCTGCGGATGGGGAGCGGAATGTCGGGCCCCGCCAGCTGCGAGGCGTCGACCGCCTCCACCAGCGCCTCGGCGGACTGGTAACGCTCCTCCGGCTGCTTGGCGATGCAGCGATCGATGGCCGCGGAGAGCAGGTCGGGGAGTTCGGGGCGCAGCGCCTCGACCGACGGCGGTGACTCCGTCAGCTGCTTGACGAGGATCTTCTGCACCGACTCGCCCGTGACCGCGGGGCGCCCGATCGCCGCGAACCAGGCCACCAGCCCTAACGAGTACAGGTCGCTGCGCCCGTCCACCACGTCGCCCGACGCCTGCTCGGGGCTCATGTACTCCGGCGTCCCGACGACCTCTCCCACGCGCGTGAGCCCGCCCCCGCCCGTGGGCTCGGTGATGGCGCGCGCGATCCCGAAGTCCATGAGGAGCGCGCGCCCCGTCGCCCGCTCGATCATGATGTTGTCGGGCTTGAGGTCGCGGTGCGCGATCCCGCGCCCGTGCGCATAGGCGAGGGCGTAGCCGATGTCCTGCAGCAACCGCACCAGCTCGCGCACGCTCAGCGGCCCGGCGCGCTGCACCCGCTGGGCCAGGCTCTCCCCCTCCACGAACCCCATCGCGTAGGCCACCACGCCCGGGCGCTCCTCCACGGCGTGCACCGGGACGATGTTGGGGTGCGAGAACGACGCCGTCGTGCGCGTCTCGCGCAGGAAGCGCTCGTGGAGCGCGGGATCGGCGGCGAACTCCTCGGGGAGGATCTTGAGCGCGACCGGACGGTCGAGCGTGCGGTCACGCGCCAGGAAGACAGCCCCCATCCCCCCGCGCCCCAGCTCGCGCTCCAGGTCGTAGCGGTCGGCGAGCTGCCGCCGGATCTGCGTGAAGTCGGAGGTCGTCACGTGCAACGAGTCGGGGCGCGCGGTTCGAGACCACGGCGCGCCGCCGGCGAGCGCTCCGTCGCGCTATCGCTCGGCCGGCTCCACCGGGGAACGCGACATCCGAATCACGTCCCAGTACGACTGTACCGCCCCGACCCCCACTCCCGCTAGGAGGTCGCGCACGGGGGAGAGCATCGTGACCGAGCGCGGTCCGCGCCGCACCCCGAAGTCCCGGTTCCCGTAGTTGAAGACCGCGCGGACAAAGGTGCTGCGCTCGTCCGTCGGGATGGCGGCGACGTTGTCATAGTAGCGCCTCCAGGCGTCGTCTCCCCCAAACAGGTATTGCTCCACGTTGGAGGTGTAGAGCATCGACGCGGTGGCCCCGCGTGCTCGCAGGTACTCCCCCACCGCTCGCAACGCCTTGGGGCCGGCAAAGTCACCGACGATGGGGACGATGCGGTTGTCGAGTTGCAGCCGCTTGAGTCGCTGGAACGCCGCCTCGCTCGCCAGGTAGCCGCGCTCCACACCGTCGGCGTCGGTCTGCACCATCAGCTCGCCATACGTCGGCATCCCGCGCATGCCGTAGCCGCCGTACCCTCCCATCCCGCGCCCGAAGCTGTAGGTGAGGTCGGGCCCCGCGTCGAAGAAGGAGAGGAGGATGTACTCCAACCCCGGCGGGTCGGTACGATCCAGCGCGAATCGATGCTCCTCGACGAGTCGGCGCTGTACGGCCGCCAGCGTCCGCTGGAACATGGCCGAGTCGGCCGTGACCGAGTCGTACGCCGCGAAGAGCGCGGTCACCGACGCGTCGCGCGTTGCGGCTGGCGGGCGCGGGCGCGAGAAGAGCAACGACAGGAACTCGGCGCGATCGGCCGAGAGCTCGATCAGCGCCTTGTACAGCAGGTGCTGCAGCAGGTTGCCGCGCCGGATGTCGACGATGAAGGCGAGGCGGGGCTCGAGCTGGACGATGTAGGTGAAGTTCTGGTCCGGGCCAACGCCGAGGTAGACCCCCCCCGTGCCAACCGTCCGCTGCAGCTCTGGAATGACGTGCTGAAAGGTGACCTCATTCGAGACGAGGTTGTCCGAGCGGAAGTAGCCCCCGGGCTCCGACATGTTCGCCACCAGCGACCAGAACTCGGCGTCGGTGAGGCGCGGCGGGATGGAATCGGAGCGTGAACGCCACGTGTCCGCTCCACCGGAGGTGCCGCGCGCGTCCAGCGTGCGACTCGGCCACGGAGCGAACGCCGCCACGATGACGACGGACGCGAACAGGACGATCCACTTCGCTTGCCGTGCGCGTGTGACGATGCCTGTCATGGGGCCCTCCTTCGAGGCGACGATACGACGCGCACCACCCGCTGTCAAAGCGCGCTTGCGCCGTTAGTGACGCCGCGAAAGAATCGTGGGATGACACGTCGCGCGCCGTTTGGCCCTCCCGCTCGCACACCGCGCGTCGCACCGCGCGTCGGCGCACTCGCGCTCGGTGTGGGTGCGTGCTGTACGCTGCTTGGCGCCTGCGCGCCACGCGAGGAGGCGAAGCCCGTCGACACATCGGCCACGACCACCGTCCGCGCGGCCGCGCAGGATGAGCAGGGTGCGCCTGGCGCGACCGCCGGCGCGTCCAGCGATTCGTCACTCATCGGGAAGCTGGTCGACGACGTCGCGCCCGACTCTGCGTACCTCTCGGCGTGGGGGGTGTACCCGTTGGAACGTCACATCGGGATCGTCCTCGTGCGCGTTGGCGTTCAGCACTACCTCCTGGCCGACACGCTCGTGGGGTACGACGGACCCAGGGCGCGCTGGCTCATCCGCCAGGCGCAACGTGTGGAGGGAGCGGCGAAGGGAGAGGCCTGGGTCGCCTCGTGCGCCATCGGCAAGGCCGACGCCTCGGACGGGACCGTCGTGGCGCGGGTGACGCTCGGCGACGGCGACACGCTCGCCCCGGTTCACAGTGCGTGGCGACTGGATCCGTCGACGTGGCAATTCCGGCGCTTCCCGGTGGACTCGCTCACCTGCTACAGCGAGGGGATGGGGGCGTAGCGGGAAGCGCGGGCGACGGCGCCACTCGCGCGCTGCGGCATCGCCGCGCGGGGATGGGATTGCGCCTCGTCACGCCGAGCGGAGAATTGTATACACAATCGACGAGCCTTTTTCTCGTCCCCACCGCCCCGACATGCCGACCCCATCCCGTACGTCCGCCCTCCGGGCGGCGCTCCTCCTCTGTGCCGTCGCTACCCCAGCGATCACGGCGACCGCCCAGGCTCCTGCCGACACCTCCTGGGACATCACCAAGCCGCGCGGCAAGACGCGCGAGATCGACTTCACCACGAGCGAGGGGACGTGGACCTCGGTCGACATCTCGACCGACGGCAAGTGGGTCGTCTTCGACCTGCTGAGCCACATCTATCGCATCCCGGCGACCGGCGGCGCCGCCGAGTCGCTCACCCAGTCGAGCGGGATCGCCTCGAACTTCCACCCGCGCCTGTCGCCGGACGGGAAGTCGATCGCCTTCATCTCCGACCGCAAGGGGCAGTACAACCTCTGGGTGATGGACGCGGACGGGAAGAACCCGCGCCCGGTCGCGCTCGACCCATCGTCGCGCATGGAGTTCCCGCAGTGGACCGCCGACAACCAGTACATCATCGTGGTCAAGATGACGACGATGGGCATTCGCTCGTTGGTGATGTACCACCGTGACGGTGGCAGCGGCGTCACGCTGGTGAAGGGAGAGATCGGGAAGAACCCGTATCGCACGGCGATCTCGGCGGACGGGCGCTCCCTCTACTACGACGTCTACACCGCACGCCCCACCGGCTTCTGGGGGCAGGACGACGTCCTCAAGGGATCGGTGCAGCTGCACCGCTACGACCTCAAGACCGGCGCCGTCCGCATGATCACCGCCGGCGAGGCGCAGCAGCAGGACCGCGCCACGAGCGGCGGCGCCTACGCGGCGGAGCCGAGCCCCGACGGGCGCTGGCTCGCCTTCATGCGCAAGGTCCCGAACGGCGTGCTGGAGTACAAAGGGCAGAAGTTCGGCCCGCGCAGCGCGCTCTGGATCCGCGACCTCAAGCTGGGGGGCGAGCGCCTGCTGATGGACCCGGTGGAGATGGACCTGGCCGAGGAGAGCATCCCGCTCAACGGCTCGTACCCGATGTATCGCTGGGCGAGCGACGGCAAGACGATCGTGATCCACCAGGGGGGAAAGATCCGCCGCGTGGACATTGCGACCGGTGCGGTGACGACGATCCCCTTCACCGTGCACGTGCAGCGCACGATCTCCGAGGCGCCGTCGGTGAAGAACAAGCTCAGCGACGCCCCGTTCGACGTGCGCTTCATCCGCTGGGCCACCACGTCGCCCGACGGGAAGACGCTCGCCTTCCAGGCGCTGGGGCGCATCTGGCTGCAGTCGCTGCCTAACGGCACGCCGCGCCGCCTCACCGCCGACACCTTCGAGCCGTTCGAGTTCCAGCCGTCGTGGTCGCCCGATGGTGGTTCGATCGCCTTTGCCTCGGTGGACGCCACCAACCGCGGCGCGCTCTGGCGCGTGCCGGCGAGCGGCGGGGCCCCGCAGCGCCTGACGAGCGAGGTGGGCGAGTACATGAACCCGAGCTGGTCGCCGGACGGGCGCGAGATCGTCGCGGTGCGCGGGAGCGGCGCCTCGGCGCGGCAGTCGACCATCTCGCGCGGCGGGTGGTTCGAGATCTTCCGCATGCCGAGCACCGGCGGCGAGGAGACCGACATCGCGCAGCTCGAGCCGGGGAGCTTCTTCGCCAACGTCGAGATGCGCCCGACGGTCGGCAAGGACGGGCGCGTCTACTTCGCCGCCGGGAAGATGATCGCCCCGGGGCCGGAGCGTCCGGTGACCGGCGTAGAGGTCGTGTCGGTGCGAATGGACGGGAGCGACCGGAAGGTGCACGCCAACGTGAAGGACTCCGATGACGCCACCGTCTCTCCCGACGGGCAGTGGCTCGCCTTCACCATGGGATCGAACGTCTATGTCGCGCCGCTTCCGCCAGGCGTCGTGAGCGGTGAGACGCCGCTGATCGCCAAGGCGGGGGGATCGTTCAACGCGACGCCGCTGTCGACGGACGGCGGACTCTATCCCACGTGGCGGCCGACCAACGTCGTCGATTTCGGGAGTGCCAACCGCGCCTACGCCTACGACGTCGCGGCGAAGCGTGCCGACTCGATCGCGGTGAAGCTCACCGCGCCGCGCGCGATCCCGACGGGGTCGATCGCCCTAACGGGGGCACGCATCGTCACGCTCGACAACCGCAAGGTCATCAACGGCGGGACGGTCGTCGTGAAGGCCGGGCGCATCACCTGCGTCGGCTCGTGCAGCACGAGCGGGGTGGAGAAGGTGGTGAACGTCTCGGGGAAGACGATCATCCCCGGGTGGGTCGACATGCACGCGCACCATCATCGTGAGTTCCTGGGGATGATGCCGAAGCAGGACTTCGAGTCGGCGATCTACCTGGCCTACGGCGTCACGACGACGAGCGACCCGTCGACGGCGTCGACCTCGGCCTTCCCGACGGCGGAGCTGATCGAGGCGGGGGAGACGGTGGGGCCGCGCGTCTTCAGCGTCGCCGAGGCGCTGTACAACGGCGACGGGGCGCACACGAACGACATCACCAGCCGCGACGTCGCGGTGTCGGAGCTCAAGCGGCGCATGCAGTGGGGGGCCGTGCTCCTCAAGCAGTACCTGCAGCCGCAACGCTACCAGCGGCAGTGGGCCACCGACGCGGCGCGCCAGCTGGGGCTGCGCGTGACCGCCGAGGGGAGCGACGACCTCAACCACAAGCTCGGGATGATCATGGACGGCCACAACGGCGGCGAGCACCTGACGGTGCAGGCGCCGCTGTACGGCGACTTCACGACCTTCCTGGGGCAGGCGAAGTACTTCTACTCGCACACGCCGCTGGTGAGCGGCTATGCCGGGTGGAACGAGGAGTACTGGTGGCAGGAGAGCCCGGTGTGGCTCGACGCCAAGCAGGGGAAGTGGGTCCCGTGGCGCCAGCTCATCCCGCACACGCGCCGCTTCATCATGCGCCCCGAGACCGACTACTCCAAGGACATCGTCTCGCAGGAGGTCGCCGACATCATTGCGGCTGGCGGGTACTCGGCCGTGGGGTCGCACGGCCAGCAGGCGGGGCTGGGCTCCCACTGGGACGTCTGGATGGCGGCCAAGGCCAGCGGCAACATGCAGGCGCTGGAGATCGCCTCGCTGCACGGCGCCAGGTTCCTGGGGATGGACGACGACATCGGCTCGATTGCCGTCGGCAAGCTCGCCGACCTCATGGTGCTCAACGCCAACCCGCTGGAGAACATCCGGAACACCGCCAACATCCGCTACGTGATGAAGGCGGGGACGCTGTACGACGCCAACTCGCTCGATGAGATCTGGCCAAAGGCGAGGGCGTACGGGGACAACTACTGGTACGTCCCGGCGATGTACGAGAAGAGCGTGAAGCCGGTGGGGGTGTGGGACAAGAAGTAGGACCGTGGACAGGGGACCGGAGACAGGAGACAGGAGACAGGAGACAGGAGACGGGAGACGGGAGATGGGAGATGGGAGATGGGAGTGAGCGCAGCCGTCGCGCCCGCTCCCACCGTCCCAGCGAAAGCTGGGACCCATTTGTCTTCCCATCGCACTCGACGAGCCTCTCCTCTCGCCACCCCCTCGCCCCCCACACCTCCAGTAAACGCAGACGGCGCCGAAGGGCGCCGTTTGCACTTCCATCCACCGTCTCGCGCGCCGACCGCCGCTACTGCACGGCCGACACCGACGTCACCCGCTTCACCAGGCGATACGTGAACTCCATCCCCTCGAAAAACCCCTTCTGCGGAATGCGCTCGTTCATGCCATGGGCAAAGGTGTCGTTGTAGAAGAAGCCGGTGAGGCCGTAGGTCGGGATGCCGGCGGTGCGCATGTAGAGCCCGTCGGTGGCGCCGGTGCTCATGGTGGGGATCACCGGGACGCCGGGCCACATCTCGTTCGTCACGCGCTCCACCTCGCCCATCAACTCCTTGGTGAGCGGCGAGGGGGGTGAGTTCCGCGCCGCGCGATCGGTCCAGATCTTCACCTTGGGGTCGTTGATCACCGAGGCAAGCGTCGCCTGCACCTCCTCGGTCGTCGCGTCGGGGAGGATGCGGCAGTTGACGTTGGCGCGGGCGCGCTGCGGGAGCGCGTTCGGCGCATGCCCGCCGGTCAGCATCGTCGCGACGCACGAGGTGCGCAGCTGCGAGTTGTAGGCGGGGTCGGACGAGAGCGTGGCAACCGCCTTGGCGTCGGTCGGGTCCTGCGCGACGCGCTTCATCGCTTCCCCCATCGCGCCGGGGGTGATGGACGCCGAGCGGGCGAAGTAGGTGCGCGTGATCTCGTTGAGCTTCACCGGGAAGTCGAAGGCGCCGACCTTCACCAGCGCCGCGGCGAGCTCGGTGATCGCGTTGTCCTTCACCGGGCGCGACGAGTGGCCGCCGGGGTTCGTCGTCTCGAGGGTGAAGTCGACGTATTTCTTCTCGCTCGCCTGCACGTCGTGCGAGAGGTACTTCCCGTCGCGGATGCGACCGCCGCCCCCCTCGTTGAAGGCGTACTCGGCGTCGATCAGGTTCCGGTGGTTCTTGAGGAGGTAGTCGACGCCGTTGTCGGCGCCCCCCTCCTCGTCCGTCGTCAGCGCCACGATGATGTCGCGGTTGCCGGCGTATCCCTCGGCCTTGAGGCGCATCAGCGTCGTCAGGTGCATCGCCGAGTCGTCCTTGTCGTCGGCCACGCCGCGGCCGAAGAAGGTCGAGTCCTTCTCCACGAAGGAGAACGGCGGGAGCGTCCAGTCCTCCGGCTTGGCCTCGACGACGTCGATGTGCGAGAGGAGGAGGATCGGCTTGCGCGTGACGTTCTTCCCGTGCAGGCGCGCGATGAGGTTTCCCTTGCGATCCGTCTGCTTGATGACGACGACGTCGGAGTCGGGAAAGCCAGCCGCCTTGAGGCGCGCCGCCATCGCCTGCGCCGCCTTGAGCGTGCTCCCGGAGCTTTCCGACGTGTTGATCTCGATCAGTTCCTTGAAGAGGTCGCGCGCGGTGGAGTCCCACTTGGTCTTGCCGATGTGGCCGACCTGTTGGGCGTGGGCGAGCGCGGGGGTCGCGAGCAGGAGCGTGAAGGCAGCGGCGCTTCGAAGCAGTCGTGTCGTCATGGGAAGAACGCAATAATGAAGGATCTCGCGCATCACTGCGCGGGGCCGCGCCCGATGGCGTCCCAGATGAGCGGGAGGGTGGCGTTCGACTGGCCGCGGTACTGCGGGCGGAAGCCGTAGAGGACGACCTTCCCCTTGCCGACGCTGGCCTCGACGAGCGCGGCCTTCCCCTGCAACCGCTCGGCGCCTAACAACCACCCGGAGGCGAGGGCGGAGCCACTCGTTTCGTAGGTCGCCACGGCCTTGGCCTTGGCAGGATCGGTGATCTCGAACGCCGGCGAGTCCTCGAACCAGACGGCCGCGGTGGACGCCGTGTGGCGTGCCGCGATGGGATTCGACTTGTCGAGCGTCACCTTGAACAGCGACCCCGGGGCATAGAACTCGGTGTTGCGCACGCCGGCGAGCACGTTCCTCACCGGGAGCTTGAAGGCCTCGATGGCGTAGTCGCTCGCCTCGTTGAAGGCGAGGACCGTCCCGCCGTTCTCGACGAACTCCTCGAGCGCCTTCGCCCCCACCTCGCCGACGCCGCCACGCAGCGAGTCGGGAAAGGCGTTCCCCAGCCCGCGCGTGATCTGCCCCGGGGACTGGTCGGGGATGATGATGACGTCGAAGCGCGCGTTGAGGTTGCCGGCGCGCAGATCCTTGTCGACCACCGAGGTGAACGGGACCTTGTGCGCATCGAAGACCCAGCGCGTCCACCCCTCGTCCATGCTCGCTGCATAGCTCTTGTAGATGCCGATGCGGCGCGCCGAGTTCCCCGAGAGCCCGGCGACAGTGAACGAGGGCTCCGGCATCGGCGGGACGAGCTTGTCGCTGACGGCCACGTCACCCTTCACCGGGTAGACGTCGACGCCGAAGAGGAGCGGGAGCGTGTGCGCCGTGACGTCGTACGGACGCTTGGGCGGGCCGCCCGGATATTCGCGCAGATTGGGGTACTGCTGCGGCTCGAGGAGCGCCTTGGCGTACGAGCCGAAGGGCTGGCGCACGACGATCGCGTACGAACCGGCCGGCTGCGTTGCGCCGCCAGCCGCAACCGGCGCCGTCGTCTCGCGAATCTCGACCTGCCCGTGCTGCAGCGTCCACACCAGGCGCTGGAGCGCCTGCGGGTCCTTCTGGTTCTTCGGGACGATGAAGGCGCTGGGAACGTCGCTGTCGAGCGCCCACGGATATGCCGGGTCGAGCGCGCGGTCACCGAGCGTGGCGTACGTCTCGAGCCACTGGCGCCGGTCGCGCGCCGCCTGCGACAGGAGCGCCCAGCTCGCCGCCGACTGGTAGGCTACGATGTCGCCGATCCCCCACTTGCCGCCACGCCAGAGCGCCGGGTAGTTCCAGCTCTGCACGCGCGCGTCGTAGCCGCGCCCCGTGCCTAACGCGCTGAACGGGAGGTTGATCGACGACGCGAGGCGCGCACTCGCCGTCTCGGTCAGGATGCGCGCCCCGCGATGGTTGAGCGAGTACTGGCGCGCGGGCGACCACTGGTCGTACGACGCATTCGTCGCGACCCCGGTCTTCCCCTCGCGGATGATGCGCCACGCCATCGACATGCCGAGCGCGTTGGTCGCCCCGGTGAGGATCGGGTCGATGTTGGGCTCGAGCGGATCCATGTACGGCGGGATGAAGATGCGCCCCGCGTTGGCCCCCTGCTGGTGCACGTCGTTGACGATCTGCGGATCCCACGGGGTGTAGAGCGAGTCGACGGTGTAGCGCGTCTCCGGCTGCGTAAAGGCGTACCAGTCGCGGTTGTTGTCGTGCCCCGTGTAGTAGTGGTACAGCTCCGGCGGCTGCATCCCCTCGGCCGGCGTGTCGAGCGTGGAGCGGTACCAGTTCCCCACGATGTCGACGCCGTCCGGGTTCTGCGACGGGACGAGCATGATGATGGTGTTCTGCAGGATCTCGCGGACCTCGGGGGAGTTGCCGCGCGCGAGGCGATCGGCGAGGACGAACGGCGTCAGGAAGCCGCCGACCTCGGTCGAGTGGATGCTCGACGTGATGAGGATGACGTTCTTCCCCTGCTCGAGGAGGCGCGGGAGTTCACCCGGCTGGCGCAGGCGCGGATCCATGAGCTTGCGCTGGATCTGCTGGTAGCGCGGGAGGTTGGCGAGCGTGGCCGGATCCGCGATGTAGGCGACGATGAAGTCGCGCCCCTGCACCGTCTTCCCCAGCGTACGCACCGAGACGCGCGGGGACGCCTTGTCGAGCGCGCGGAAATACGTCGTGACCTGCTGCCACGTCGGGAGCTTGCGGTCGGTCCCCGGCTCCCACCCCAGCACCGACGCTGGAGTCGGGATGGTGGACGGCGCCTGCGCCGCGAGGCGGTGCCCGGGGAGCGCAAGGCTAACCAGAGCGAGTGCGGCGGTGGCGAGCGCCGGGAGCGAGGGACGCGCAGGCAGCGCGCGGCGCGCGCGAGTGGACGAGGGCATGAGGCGGGGGAGGAAGGACGGCACGGGAGCAAGGACCACGCGGGACGAACCGCTCGGGCCGAGCGAAGCTGGAGCACCCCGGTGGGAGCGTCAAGCAACGACGCCGGCAGTAGCTTTACGCCGCCCCGGCGGTCGCCGTTCGCGCGCCGTGTCTCCGCCTATCCTCCTCGCACCTCGACGTCGTGCACACGCCCCGCTCGAGAACCGTCACCGCGGCCGCGCTCCTTCCGCCGCGCCT
Organism: Gemmatimonadaceae bacterium; assembly: GCA_046327755.1. GTDB lineage: Bacteria > Gemmatimonadota > Gemmatimonadetes > Gemmatimonadales > Gemmatimonadaceae > SCN-70-22. Next base: position 174,017 of record JAXLXW010000010.1, on the reverse strand, counting down.
CGCGGCGATGCTCGCACCGCGCCTCGCACCACTCTTCGCACCGCGCTTCGCACTGCTCCTCGTTCCCCTCGCGCTGACGCTCCCCGGGCGTGCGGCGCTCGCGCAGGGCACCGCCGCGTCGCCGTCGGCGCCGATCTTCTCGCAGGTCGCGCCGCGCTATTCCGGCCCCCGCGCCAAGGAGACCGTCGCCTTCCTCGACCAGTTCGCGCGCTGGCCCGGCAACCGCGGCTTCGAGGCGTCGATCGATCATCTCGCCGAACGGCTCGAACGCGCCGGCTACGTGCGCGAGGACCGCGCGACGCCCGCGACTCGCCTCACGTATCGCGTCGAGCGCTACCCGATGGCCAACCCGGCCTGGGAAGCGACCGCGGCCTCGGTGACCATCGTCGGCCAGCGCGACCCGGTCTTGCAGCTGTCGACCAACCGGAACATGCTCGCCACCAACTCGTGGAGCACGCCGGACACCGGCGTCGTCGCCGACCTGGTCGACGTGGGGCGCGGGACGCCGCAGGCGCTCGACTCGGCGCACGTCGCGGGAAAGATCGTCCTCGCCGACGCCAACGTCGGGCGCCTCTTTGGCGAAGCGGTCTTCAAGCGCGGAGCCATCGGCGTGCTGGGCTACGCGATGCCCCCGTACACGCAGCCGCAGAAGAACACCCACTCGATCCAGTTCGGCAGCATCCCCTACGACACCACGCAGCGCGCCTGGGGGATGGCCATCTCGTATGACGCGCGCGAACGGCTGCGCGCCGCCCTCGCGGCCGGCCCCGTGCGCCTGCGCGTGCGCACCCAGGTGACGTGGACCCCGAACGCCACGGAGCGCACGGTGGTGGCGGAGGTGCGCGGCAGCGCGCGTCCGGACGAGCGCTTCGTTTACAGCGCCCACGTGCAGGAGCCCGGCGCCAACGACAACGCCTCGGGCGTCGGCGCCCAGATGGAGATGGCGCGCGTCGCCGCCGAGTTGATGAAGACGCGCGCCATCGATCCCAAGCGGACGCTCACCTTCCTGTGGGGGCTCGAGATCCGCTCGACCGACCGCTACATCACGCAGGACACCACGCGCGCCGCGGGGATCAAGTGGGGGCTCTCGCTCGACATGGTGGGCGAGGACACAAGGAAGACCGGTGGCACCTTCCTCATCGAGAAGATGCCCGACCCCAGCGCCATCTGGACGCGTGGCGAGGACCGTCACACCGAGTGGGGGGGCTCCGCGCTCACCAAGGAGCAGATGACCCCCCACTACTTCAACGACCTCGTCCTCGGCCGCTGCCTGGAGATGGCGGCGACGAACGGCTGGGTGGTGAAGACGAACCCGTACGAAGGGGGGAGCGACCACATCCCCTTCATCCGGGCCAGGAAGCCCGGGCTCCTCTTCTGGCACTTCACGGACCAGTTCTACCACACCGACGGCGACCGCCTGGACATGGTCTCGGCGGACGAGTTGCGCAACGTCGGGGTCAGCGCGCTGGTGAGCGGGTTGCTGCTGACGGGTGCCGATGGCGCCGCGGCGCGAGGAATTGTCGCCGAGGTGGAACAAGCGGCACGCGCGCGCCTGTTGACCGAGCGAGGGCTGTCGGAACGGGCCCTCGCCGCCGGGGGTGACGTGGCACGGGAGCGCGACATCCTGGAGACGTGGGGGAGCTGGTACGATGGCGCGCTGGCCTCGGCCGCCGACATCGAGGTTGGCGGGAGCGCGCCGGCCACGCTGGCCGCCATCGAGGGGGCGCGGGAGCGGCTTCGGGCCGCGCTCACGGCGCACCTCTCCGTCCTCACGCCGCCGACGCCCCGTCGCTGACCGACCATACCCACCCTCCCCCTCCTTCGCGCATCGCATGTTCTCTCGCGAGCTTTACAACGTGGTCCACATCATCGGGATCATCCTCCTGATGTCGTCGCTCGGCGGGACGGCGCTGCACGCCATGAACGGCGGCACCAATCGCGACAACCAGTCGCGGCGCTTCGTCACCGTGCTGCATTCGCTCGGTGCGTTCCTCATCCTGCTCGGCGGCTTCGGCATGCTGGCGCGCATCGGCTTCCGCCACGGCGAGGTCTTCCCCCCGTGGCTGGCGGTGAAGATCACGATCTGGATCCTGCTTGCCGCCGCCCCGTTCCTCCCTTATCGACGTCCCTACCTCGCGCGCTGGCTGATGCTTGGCCTGCCGGCATTCGGCGGGTTGGCGGCGTTCATGGGGATCTACAAGCCGTTCTGAGAGCCGCACCGGTGAGGGGCGCATGACGCACGCCACACGAGACCTGCTGCGCGCACAGTTCGAGATCGCGTGGGGGCTCGCCGACTATCACCTCGCGACGCTCACGACCGAGGAGTGCCTGTGGCGCCCGGCGCGGGCAGGGCTGCATGTGCAGCTGACGGCCGACGGGCGCTGGATGGCCGACTGGCCGGAACACGAGCGCTACGACCTGGGGCCGCCGAGCATCGCGTGGACCACGTGGCACATCCTGTTCTGGTGGTCGATGCTGTTCGACCACACGTTCGGTGACGGGACGCTGACCCGCGAGCAGGTGGCGTGGCCGGGCGACGCCGACGCGGTGCGCGCCGCGATCGGACAGCTGCAATCCCGCTGGCGCACCACGCTGGACGGGTTGGACGACGCCACACTCGCCGCGACCGACCGCACGCGCTGGCCCATGACCGACCGCCCGCTCGCCGACGTGGTGGCGTGGGTCAACATCGAGCTGACGAAGAACGCCGCGGAGATCGGCTACGGACGCTTCTTGTATGCCGTGCGCGGGTAGGCGCACAGCGTTGCCGTGCGTGGATAGGCGCACGGCGTTGCCGTGCGGAGATCGACGTCAGTGCCCCGAGCGTTCGATGGTGGCGCCGGTGAAGTTCTCGGTGCTCAGGTCGCGTCCCTCGCCTAACGATCGCACATAGGCGGCGAGCGCCACCATCTGCGGCCCGGGGATGATCGCCCCCCACGCGGGCATCCCGCCCGGGCGCCCCTCGGCGATCGAGCGGAAGATCTCGCTCGGGGAGCCGCCGAAGTGGAAGCGGTTGTCCTGAAGGCTCGGCGCCATCGCCCCCGAGCCCCCCGCACCGTGACAATCCCCGCAGTTGTACGAGACGAACAGGCGCGCGCCTTGGGCGACTTGCGCGCCTCCGGCGACTTGCGCGCCTTGCACCACCGGCACGGGTGGCTGCGCAACCGTCACGGCGCGCGCATCTGCACCGGCGAGCATTGCGGCTGACGGAAGCGCTCCCTCCCTCCGGTCGGCGGCGCGCACCGCCGTGCCGATGCCGGCCGCACTCACGCCAATGGCAAGCATGCCGAATGCTGCACGCGGGATCATCGGGCCCTCACAACGAAAAGACGAACAGCATCCCGCCCCAGCTCGTGTAGCGCGCGAGGTCGGGGAGCGTCGTGCCGCGCTCGCGCACATCGTAGGGAAGGTTCGAGGCGACATCGCCGGCGATCAACGCCCCCATGTCGCCGCCCACGCCGGCGTAGATCGCCACGTACTGCTTCCCGTCGGGGCCGCGATACGTCACCGGGTTGCCCACGACCCCTGACCCCACCTTGAACTGCCAGAGCACCTTGCCTGACGAGGCATCGACCGCCTTGAACCAGCCGTCGAGCGTCCCGTAGAAGACGACCCCCCCCTTGGTCGCGAGCGCCCCGCCCCACACGGGGAACGGCTCCTTGATCCCCCACACCTTCTTCCCCGCGGCCGCATCCCAGGCGATGAACTCACCCTTGTAGCCGCCGGGGCCGCCCTTTTCCGGGGCGTCGGCGCCGATGTACGGCGTCCCGGCATAGTACTGGACTGCACGCCCCTTGTAGTCCATGCAGAGATTCACCGTGGGGACATAGAAGAGCCCCGTGGCCGGCGAAAAGGCGGCCGGTTGCTGGTTCTTCCCCCCCTCCAACGATGGACAGATGTCGGTGACGAGGACGTCCTGCTTCGTTGCTTTCGCCGGATTCACCGACGGGCGCCCGGTCTTGAGGTCGACGCCGGTGGACCAGTTCATCGGCGCGAACGGCTCGGCGACCAGCACTTCCCCCGTGGCGCGGTCCATCACGTAGGCAAAGGCGTTGCGATCGAAGTGCACGAGCGCCTTGCGCATCACCCCCTTCACCGGGAGGTCGACGAGGATGTTCTCGTTCACCCCATCGTAGTCCCACAGGTCGTGCGGGGTGAACTGGTAGGCCCAGCGCAACTCGCCGGTGTCGGCGTCGCGCGCGAGGACCGCGGCCGACCACTTGTTGTCGCCCGGGCGCTGGTCCTGGTTCCACGGGCCGGGGTTGCTGGTCCCGTAGTAGATGAGGTTGAGCGCCGGGTCGTAGGACACCCACCCCCACGAGGCCGCCCCACCGCGCTTCCAGGCATCGCCCGGCCACGTCGTCATCGCCAGGTCGCGCCCCTTGTCCTGCGCGTAGAACGGTGCATAACGAGGCCCGACCTTGACGTCGGCGTCGGGGCCCAGGTTCCAGGCGCGCCACCGCTCCCGCCCGGTCGTGAGGTCGAGCGCCGCCACGAAGCCGCGCACCCCCATCTCCCCGCCCGACGAGCCGACGATCACCAGGTCCTTCACGATGATCGGCGCCATCGTGATCGTCTCGCCCGTCGCCACGTCGACCACCTTGGTACGCCACCGCTGTGCCCCGCTCTTGGCGTCCACCGCCACCGTGTGCCCGTCGAGCAGGTTGTACACGAGCATCCCCTGGGCGAACGACGCGCCGCGGTTCACCACGTCGCAGCACGCCTTCCCTGTCGCCCGGTCATCGTTCTCCGGGCGGAACTTCCACTTGAGCGGATAGCCGGGCTGCGTGAGGTCGATCGCGTACGCCACGTTGGGATATGGCGTCACGAGGTACATCGTATTGTCGATGACCAGTGGTTGCCCCTCGTGCCCGCGCAGCACACCAGTCGAGAAGGTCCACGCCGCCTTGAGCTGCGACGCGTTGGATGGCGTGATGTCCGACAACTCCGAGTACCGCGAGCTGGCGTAGTCTCCCGCCGGCATCACCCACTGCCCGGCGCTGTTGGCGGCTGGCGGCGTCCCGATGCGCGCGCCGGACGGGGTCGGAGCCGTACTCGGCGACGCGGCCGCGACGCCCCCGGGCGCTCCAGACACTGCCGAGCGTTCGCCGGGCTGTCCGCACGATGCGGCGGCCGATCCGACCACCAGCGTGATCACCAGGCTGCGGCGTGCTCGCATCGACATCACGGTTCGCGGTGAAGGGGTGCGGTGACTTACGACCTCGACGGACGACACGGAAGGGGGAACGTCGCCCGCCAGCGCTCCCGCATGGTGCGAAGCATTGCTTGCCGAGGGGCATTTCGGCCGTAGCTTGGCCAAGGCGCACACGCGCGCCCGCGCGCGCCCGCGCGCGCCCGCGCCCTCCCGCCCCTTCGTTCGCCATGCGCGACCTCCCGATCGAACTCCTTGGCTCGCCCTTGCTTCGACAGGTCGCTGTCGACGTCGAGGCGTTCGACGACGCTCTGCGCGAGTTCGTGGCCGCCATGTACCGCACGATGTATCGCGCCAGCGGTCAGGGGTTGGCGGCCCCGCAGGTGGGGGTGCTGCAGCGGATCGTTGTGATCGACATGCCGGACGAGGACTCCCCCGCCCTCACGCTCATCAACCCGCGCGTCGTGGAGCGGAGCGCGAAGCGCGGGAGATTCGAGGAGGGGTGCCTCAGCATCCCCGGCGTCTCGGCCAAGGTCGAACGGAGCGTCGCGGTAGTGGTGGAGGCGCAGGACCTGGCCGGCGTCCCCTTCACGGTCCGCGCCGACGGCGACCTGGCCGACTGCCTGCAACACGAGCTGGATCATCTGGACGGGGTGCTCTACATCGATCACCTCTCGCACCTGCAGCGACAGCTCCTCCTGCGACGATACCGGAAGCTGGACCAGCAACGGCAGGCGTGACCCTCGCCCCCGCCCCGGCGGCATCGGACGCCTCGGATTCTCCGGCACCATCGGGCCCGGCCGGCAGCGCCCCACCGCGCGTCGGCTTCTGGATCGCCTCGGCGCTGGTGGTGGGGAACGTCATCGGCGCCGGGATCTTCCTCCTCCCGGCGACGCTCGCTCCTTATGGTTGGAGCGGCGTGGCCGGGTGGTTCGTCACCCTCGCCGGGGCGCTCTGCCTGGCGTGGGTCTTCGCGCAGCTGAGCCGCTACTTCCCCGACGCCGGCGGGGCCTTCGGCTTCATGCGCCTCGCCCTGGGCGACGTCCCCGCTTTCATTGGCGCGTGGGGCTACTGGGTCTCGGTGTGGGTCGCCAACGCGGCGATCGCGACCGGGGCGACCGCCTATCTCACGCAGATGATTCCGGCGGTGGAGCGCGTGCCGGGGGTCGCCCCGGCCGTCACCATCGCCGCCGTCTGGGTGGTGACCTGGGTGAACCTGCGCGGGGTGAAGACGGCGGGTGGGGTGCAGTTCGTGACGACCGTCCTCAAGCTCCTCCCGTTCGGCGCCGTGCTCGCCCTCGTGGTGGTGCGACTGGTGCGGGAAGGCGGGGGGGCACTCGCCCCGTTCGACGCCGGCGCCATCACCGCGCCGCAGATCGTGGCGGCGACGACGCTATCGCTGTACGCCATGCTGGGGATCGAGTCGGCCGCCGTCCCCGCCGATCGCGTCCGCGACCCGGCGCGCACGATCCCGCGGGCGACGATGTTCGGCGCCTGGCTCACGGGGCTTCTCTCCGTGATCTGCTGCTCGGCGGTGGTGCTGATGCTCCCGGCTGGGGAGGTCGCGCGCTCGTCGGCCCCTTTCGCCCTCTTCCTCTCCCGGTCGTTAGGGGGGTGGAGCGCCACGTTCATCGCCGTCTGCGCGATCGTGAGTGCGTGGGGGGCGCTCAACGGGTGGGTCCTGCTGGCCGGCGAGCTCCCGGCGGCGATGGCCGAGAGCGGGCGGTTGCCCGCGTGGTTCGGCGTGCGGAATGCGCACGGTGCGCCGACGCGTTCGCTCCTCCTCAGCAGCGTCCTCACCTCGGTGCTGGTGGTCGCGAACTACTCGCGCTCCATCGCCTCGCTCTTTGCCTTCGCGATCCTGCTGGCGACGGCGACCAGCCTGGTGCTGTACCTCTTCTGTTCACTGGCCGCCGTCCGTTTCATGCGCCGCGGCGAGATGCCGGCGGCGTGGTCGCTGCGCCTCGCGGCGGTGGGGGCGACGCTGTTCTCCGTGTGGGCCTTTGTGGGGGCGGGGGGCGAGGCGCTGGCCTGGGGGGCGGTGCTGCTGGCCGCCGGGTGGCCGTTGCATCTGGCGGTGAGGCATCGGGGAGGGCGCTAGCTTTCAGCGCACGCGCGTCGCCCTGCTCCGCACGCCCGGCACCCCACGCCCTGCCCCCCTCGTTCCATCACCCGCACCCAGACATGAGCGACCCCGATCGTCGCCCGTCGATTCCCAGTGGCATCCTCGAGTACGAACTCCCCGGCGGCTGGCAGGCCTTTGCCGGGAAGACCGATGCCGCCAACGACTACGTGAGCATCAAGATGGCGCGCGCGCGCGATCGCTGGTTCCACGTGCGCGGGATGCCGGGAGGGCACGTGATCCTGCGGGTGGAGGAAGGGCGCGAACCGGACCGCGCCACGCTGGAGTGCGCGGCGGGGATCGCCGCCTATCACAGCAAGCAGCGCACGGGGGGGATCGTCGCCGTCTCCACCACGGAAGGGCGCCACGTGGGGAAGCCACGCGGCGCCAAGCCGGGGACGGTCGAGATCCGGAAGGAGTCGGTGCTGCGCGTGCGCCCGGCCACCGAGGAGGCGATCGCCGCGATGCGGCGGGGGAAAGCGTAGCGCGCGCCTCGCGTTAGGCGAGGGGGAGATAGAGCTCGGTGCGCAGTTCGGCGGGCGGCGTGTTCATCTGGCTGTTGGGGTAGACCTCGAACGCCTCGCCTGCACCGACGCGGCGCCCGCTGGCGGGGAGCCACTCGCCCATCAGGCGCGACCAGGCATCGCCCAGCCCATCGTAGGGACCCACATGCGTGGTGTGGGCGTAGGCTCCCGCCGCGATGCGCGCCTCGGCGAGGCCCTCGGGGAGCGGCACCCCTTCGGGGATGGTGATCCCGGCGTCGGAACGCAGCTGCTCGGGGGCGACGGACTCCGGGTCGTCGTGGTAGATGCCGAGCATCATCGCACCCGGGTGGGCATAGAGCCCGGCCCGTCCGGCGATCTGGCCCAGGCGCGCGAAGGCGTCGGAGATGCGGTTGTACGGGCCGACATGGCGCACGCAGGCGATGCGCAGCGCCGGCATCTGGTCGATGGTGACGTGCATGGTGGTGGCTCCGCTGAGGAACTGGATGACCGGGAGCGGCCCGGTGCCGGTGTAGTGAAGCCCCGCGCGCGACGTCAGCGTGGCGGCAATCGGGCGCGTGCAGCTGGCGGGGTCGCGCGCGGTGCGTGCGGCGGCCCTGAAGGCCGAGGGCGCGCAACCGAACGCCGAACGGAAGGCGCGCGTGAAGGCCTCGTGCGTCTCGTAGCCCGCCGCGAAGGCGATGGCCGTCACCGCACTCGCCCCATCGCGCAACGACGCAGCGGCGCGCTCGAGGCGCAGGCGCCGCTGCAACTCGAGCGGCGTCTCCCCGACCATGCCGCGGAAGATGCGGTGGAAGTGGAAGGGCGAGAGCGCCGCCTCGCGCGCGAGCGACTCGAGGTCGAGCGCCTCGTCCAGCGCGGTCATCACGCGGTGCGCGGCTCGTTCGACCGCCGCTTGATAGAAGGATCGCGTCTCGGGCTTCATGGCTCGAAGGTATCCACCCCTGGCGCATCCGGCTTGACCGTCCTTGCGGACTTTTCCGACGCGTGCCGCGCTACCTTTCGCCCATGCGTCCGATCCTCGTCCCTCTCGTGGCCTGCGCCCTCCTCGCGGCCGCCTGCCACCGTCAGCCGCCGTCGGTCCTGCGCGTCGCGCCGTCCGCGCTCGACGCACCGGCCCCCGATTCGTTCGTCGTCCGCTTCGAGACCACGCAGGGAGACTTCGACCTCATGGTCCACCGTGACTGGGCGCCCCGCGGCGCCGATCGCCTGCACGGGCTGGTGCGGCACGGCGTCTTTGACCGGGCGCGCTTCTTCAGAGTCGTCCCCAACTTCGTGGTGCAGTTCGGGATCGCCGCCGACCCGGCGGTGAGCGCGGCGCTTCGCGAGCGCCGCATCCCCGACGACTCGGTGCGGCGCAGCAACGTGCGCGGGACGCTCTCCTTCGCCACCTCCGGCCCCGACACCCGCACCTCGCAGCTCTTCATCAACCTCGCCGACAACCAGCGCCTCGACCGGCGCGGCTTTGCCGTGTTAGGGCAGGTGGTGCGGGGGATGGACGTGGTCGACGCGCTCTACGCCGGCTACGGCGAAGGGGCGCCGCGCGGGCAGGGACCGTCGCAAGACCTCATTGGCAAGGAGGGGGAGGCGTATTTGGCGCGCGACTTCCCCAAGCTCGACCAGGTGCGGCGGGCGCGGGTGGTGAAGCGGTGGATGCACGCACGGACAGGGAGCCGCGTCGACTAAGAGAATTCTTGGCGACCGCTAATAGACGCCGTTCTGGGACAGTGAAAGCCGCTGCGCGCGCGGCGAGGTGACGAGTCGCCGGTGCACACATGCGCCCGCGATGCTAGGGGGCCCGCCCGAGAACGTACGTTCTTGAACCAACGCCCCCTACGGCGATTCGCACGACGTCCGATACTCCATTCCATAGGGGCGCGGCGGCCGTTCGTTTCGAGCCACCACGCTCGTCGCCACTTCGGGGGCGCAGCGCGCGGTCGCGGCTGTGCACGACCCTTCGCCCGGGCCACATGTCGCCTGACCTGTCCACATCGCGCTCGCTCGAGGGTGTCGCTCTCGCCGCCGTGCTGGAGCACGCGCCCGATGGCGTCTTCGCATTCGATTCGGCGATGCGAGTCGCGGTCTGGAATGCCGCGATGGAGGAGATGACGGGCGTTCCCGCCAGCGCCATCATCGGGCGCACGCTCGATGGTGATCATCTGGCGCCGGCACTCTCCACGTGGCGAGTGCATGCCGCGCGCACGCTCGCCGGCGACACGACGCAGTGGTTGGAGCACGTGACGGGACCGGATGGCGCGCCGTCGGCGCGTGTCTTCTGCGCGCGGTGCCGTCCGATGCGCGATGCGGCCCGCGCCATAAGCGGCGGCGTCGGTGCCCTCCGCGACATGACCGATCAGTGGCGCCTGCGCGAGTCGCTCGAGGAGTTCCGTGCGGTCGTCGAGCAGACCGCCGAAGCGGTCGTCTTGGCCGACGCCCGAGGCCGTATCACATGGGCCAACGCTGCATGGGAACAGATGACCGGATGGCCGCTGGGGGATGCTGTCGGTCGTAAGCCCAGTGCCCTTCTGCAAACGAGCGAGACGTCCGCCGAAACGCGGCGCGCCATGCGCGAGGCGATGGCGGCCGGGCACGGCTTCTCGAGGGAGCTGCTCAACCAGCGCCGAGACGGCACCCCCTTTTGGTCGCGCGTCAATGTGACGCCTCTCGTCGCGAACGATGGTTCCCTGCGCGCCTGGGTCGGCATAAAGCACGACGTGACGGAAGCGCGTGAGCGCGAGGCGAGGCTGCGCGCCGATCGCGCGTTGGCCAACGCGCTCATGGGCTCCTTCACGGACGGGATGTTCGCCGTCGATCGTCGGTTGAGGATCCTCGAGTGGAATCGCGTCAGCGAGGAGTGGACCGGTCTCTCGCGCGAAGCCGTCGTCGGGCGACCGATCGACGAGGTACTGCCGATCGAACGGTCGCTCGAGCGACGGGCGCAGCTCATGCAGCTGCTCGAAGACGGTCGCACATACCAGGTCGTCGGGACTTTTGCGCCACCGACGGCGACGGCGATACGCTACATCGAGAGCACGCTCTCGGCCGTTCGCGACGAAGCGGGGGCAATCATCGGTGCGCGTTGCACCGGACGCGATCTCACGGAGCAGCATCGGGCCGAGCAGGCGCTACGGGCGAGCGAAGAACGCGCGCATGCCATCGTGCATAACGCGGCCAACGTCATCCTTGGCCTCCATCCCGACGGCACGGTCTTCGAGTGGAATACCGCGGCGGAGCTCATGTTCGGCGTGTCGAAATCCGAGATGCTCGGTCAGAGCTACGTCGAACGGTTCGTGCCGCTCGAGTTTCGGGCGTTCGTTCTGGCGGACGTTGCCAAGGTGCTCGGCGGCACGCCGTCGCGTGGCGTCATCAACGCCGTTACCCGCCCTGACGGATCCACGGCAACGCTGCGCTGGAATGTGTCGCGCCTCGATGCCGGCGCGGGAACGCCGACGGGCCTGATCGCCGTCGGTGACGACATCACCGAACAACACGCCGCAGACGAACGCTTTCGCATCCTCTTCGAGGCGTCGGCGCAGGCGATCTTCCTGTCCGACGAATCTGGCATCATCGACTGCAACGAGGCCGCCGTTCGCATGATTGGCGCCACGGACAAGACCCACGCGTTGCGCGTGGCGCTCTCAGAACTGCTGCCAGACGCCCAACCCAACGGACAGAGCTCGCGAGCGCGGCAACACGAGATGCTGGAAGCAGTGCGTCGCGCGGGCCAGCATCGCATGGACTGGCTCCTGCGCCGGCAGGACGGCACCGAGTTTCACGCCGACGTAACCATTCGCGAAGTGCGACTCGGCGCCAACCGCATGCGACTCTTCATCCTGCATGACGTGTCGGAGCGGCGGGCGGCCGAGCTCCAGCTGGCAGAGGCAAGGGACGCGGCCGATGCGGCGAACCATGCCAAGAGTGCCTTCCTCGCGCGGATGAGTCACGAGCTGCGCACGCCGCTCAACTCGATCATCGGCTTCACGACGCTCGTGCGGAAAAGGCGCGCCGACTCCCTCGCGCCCATGGATCTGGAGTATCTCAAGCGCGTGGAGTCGAACGGGATTCGACTCCTCACGCTGGTGAACGACATCCTCGATCTCGCCAAGATCGAAGCCGGGAAGCTCGACATGCACCTGGCACCTACCGACCTCCACGCGCTCGTGCGCGAATGCGTCCTGCAGTGCGAGGGTTACCCGCGTGCCGCGGCCGTCACGCTTCGCACGGAGATGCCAGCGACCTTGCCCCTGGCAACGACCGACGGCCCGCGCGTGCGACAGATCCTTCTCAACCTCATCAGCAACGCCCTCAAGTTCACCTCGCAGGGCGAGGTCGTCGTGCGGGTGATCACGAGCGAGTCCGGCGCTCCCATGGCGATCGAAGTTGCCGACACGGGGTGTGGAATCCCGGCGGATCGGCTCGAGGCTGTCTTCGGCACCTTTGAGCAAGCACACAGCACGACCGCGCGAGACTTTGGCGGCAGCGGCTTGGGTCTGTCCATCGCGCGCGCGCTGAGCGAGGCGCTGGGCATGCGCCTGGACGTTGCGAGCGAGATTGGGGTGGGGACGACGTTTCGATTGACGTGCACCTGCACGTTGCCCTCTCTCGTCGAGCGAGCGGACGAGGAGGACCACATCGCACCAGTCTCCTTCGGCGCGGCGGCACACGTGCAGTGAGCGTTGTCGAGGGACGTTGCGCCAGCACGAATGGTGACGCATCCAGGCCGCGAGAGGTCTCATCGCACAGCAGGGTGCTACGCCGCGCGGCATAGGTACAGGCGCCGCATTGCATTGACGCCCGCACGCGAGACAAATCGACGACTGCGCCGGCGGACCGATAGCAGCGCAGCTTCGACCGACGACGGTGCAGTGCGGACCGATCGCCGTGCAGTCCCGACCGAGGACGGTGCAGCGCCAACCGATCGCTGTGCAGGCCCGCTCGACGACGGCGCAGTGCGGACCGATCGCCGTGCAGTCCCGCCCGACGACGTTGCAGCGTGAACCGATCACAGCGCAGTTCCGACCGGAGACGTTGCAACGCGGACCGTTCGCAGTGCGGTCCCGCCCGACGACGTTGCAGCACGGACCGAGCGCACCGCATTGCGTGCCGCGTACCAGGCGTCCCTCGCCTCGTACCCAGTGGGGCGTCGTAGAGCGTTCAGTGCCCGATGGAGCCACCGACCAGTGTCGATGAGGTGCTGACCAGTCCCGACGAGGTAGCGCACGGCGCCGACGAGGAGCAGAACGGGGAGCACGAGGTATCGTCCAGCGCCATCGAAGTGTCCACCAGCTGCAACGAGATACCGTCCGACACGCATGGAGCACTGCGCGATTAGGCCGAGCGACTGTCCTGGGCGCATGAGATACCGAACAGTTCGTGCGAGGCACCGACCAGCGCCGACGGGGAGCGGTGCGCAGCCGACGAGATGCTGACGTGTTGCAACGAGCGTCCGACCAGCGTCGACGGGAGATCGATCAGTTCAGTCGAGAGACCAACCAGCAGCAACGGGACACCGACGAGTGCCGTCGAGAGTCCGATCGGTATCGACGAGGTGCTGACGAGTTGCGACGAGGTACCGATGAGTTGCGACGAGGCTCCGATGACTTGCGACGAGGCATCGACCGGTGCCGCTGAACTGCAGATCGGTGACGTTGGGGGACTGACCGACTCCTACGAGATGCCGGCCAGCGCCCACGAGGTACTGATCAGCGCCGACGAAGTACCGAGCAGTGCCGCCGAGGTGCTGAAGAGCGCCGCCGAACCGTCGATTGGCGCGACCGAAGTGACGACCAGCGCCAACGACGCAGTGCGCAGCGGCGTCGAGGCGCTCGCACGTGCAAGCGAAGGACCGCGCGCGGCAAACGAACTGCAGCGCAGTTGGAACGAAGCGCCGTGCCGGGCGATCGAGACGCAGCGCAGGGCGAGCGAAGCGCTGCACAGTGCGTACGAAGCACTGGACACAGGCTGAGACGAGCCGCGACGTCGTCGACGAAAGCGTCTCACACGAACCAATCCGCGCGCGCCCTCAGCGAGCTGACGGAAAGCTGACACTTTCGAGGACGCAACGCGTCTGCGCTTGCTGTTACGGCTTCCTGCTCCCGCGTCCTAAGCGAGCACGCGCTGATTGCGACCAGTCGAAGGCAGGCGTCGCTCGTCGGGTCGCCGACCAGCGATCCACCCCACCTAGTAGCGCACGACGAGCCGTGGCCGGCGAGTGGGATCGCTCGTGTAGTCGGACGACCGGAAGACGTTGAACCGGTTGTCGTTCGCGGTCGGGCGCAGTTCGATGCCAAAGTTGGGCAGTGCGCCGCTCTTCCACGCGTTGTAGAGCGCGGTGATGTCGATCTGATACGCGCTGCCGGGTTGGGGCGCCGGCAGCGCGCTCACTGGCGTCGCGCCTGGGCGAGTGAACCACCCCACCGATTCGTCCCAGGATGACGTCACGCGATGCAGCGTCATGGATACTGGCGTGGATTGGTCGCCTCGGCTGAAGGGGAAGAGCTCGATCACGGCGCTGGTCGCATTCGCGGGAAGTGCAGAGACGTCGAACTTCAGGAGCGTGTGGTAGTAGTCTCCCCATCCTCCTACCTGCAGTCGGTCGTCATCCACTCCCCAGTCATCACCGTAGCTGAAGACGGATGTGATCCACACATCCACGCCCTGGCTCGCGTCGGGCTGGAGGGTGACGACGCGAGTGCCCAGCGCGAGGACGGTGAGGGTGTTGGAGGCGGGCGAGTCGCCGGCGCCGTTGAAGGCCACCACTCGGTACCAGTAGTCAGCGGCGGGCTGCAACGTGAGGTCCGAGACGCGTGTGACGGTCGGGCCCGTCGGCTTCTCAGTCACTTGTATCAGATCTGCCCCGCGCGCGCGGGGAACGCGCGCCGCCGGAACCGCCGCACCTGGCGCACGTCGGATCATCCCCGCGCGCGCGGGGAACGCTCTTACGACCAACACGAAGCCTACCAACAGTTTACGTCACCCTTGCGAACTCTACCGATTTTCCGGCAGGAATCGAACCAACGTCAGCCCGTCGACATCCACTTCTTCCCGACGATTGCCGCCGATCGTCTCGAACTGAAAGCCAGAGTCGGTTGGCGCTGTCCAGGCCATCGCGGCAGACCCTGAGCCCAACATCTGGCGGACCTCACCCCAAATGCGCTCGCGGCTCTTCGCCGAGTAGTCGCCCACATAGACGCCCGCGCGAATCTCGGCCAACCACAGCGACAGCCGGCCACGCAACCGAGGCGGCACGTTCTCAACCACGATGACCATCATCGCCGGATCGAGCCTCAGGTAAGGCAGGTGGTTGACCCTCGGGCGCTTCTTCCGGCGGCTGAAGGCCGCTCTCCGCGAGCAATGCGCCGATGCACGGAATGATCCGATCGAGCAACCCGCTTCGTCGAAAGGCATCGCGGCACGCGATGCGGACCAGTCGCTCAGCGCCGCCCCCCTCGGCGTGACCTCGCGCAATCCTTGCGGCCACCGAAAACGCCGCGGGCACGACTGTCTCGAACTTGAAGATGTCGGCGATGTCGTACACGAAACTCTGCGGCTTCCCGCGATGTAGGAAGCCGATCGCTGGCGCGTAGCCCGCCGCCAGGATTGCGGCCTCGCTCAAACCATACAAACACGCGGTAGCCGAAGACAGGCAGCGATTGGGAACGTCCGCCTCTGACCATCGATCGGGATCATAGCGCCGCCCATCCCACTCGATACCATGCACCTGCGCCAACGCGCGATACATCTCGCGCACGCGCGCACCCTCGATGCCGCGCAGCTGCTCGGGGGACCGCCGCTCGGGCGGCTCCTCATCGAAGCGCATGCGATACATCGCCCGAATCACCCTTAGCCTGGCGCGCTCATCGAGCGCAGCCGCCGCCTGATAGAGCAACCGATCGGCGCGGGCACCACCTGGTTGCCCCGCGGCGTAGAGTCTAACGCCAGCCTCACCCACCCACACCAGGAGACACCCGACCCGCGCCGCCAGCGCCACAGCGGCGTGCGTGATGCGAATCCCCGGCTCCAGCATCAAGCAGGCAAGCCCGCCGATCGGGATCTGCATCCGCACTCCGTTCTTGTCGACCAGCACGAAGGCACCGTCGACGACGTCTACCTGGCCGTACTCGAGAAAGAGTATGGCCGCGCGGTCCTTGATGGGGATGGGGCGCAGCGGGATATAGGCATCGCCATCCAACATCAGGTTCAGGCCCGCATGATGAGCATCAGCCCGCACCCAAAAGCCTTGGCCCGGCCAAAGCCAGCACCCATGCGCTCCAGGAATCGGTCGGGCTCCGTGATCGTGAGCGTCCCTTCCAAGTCCAGAACTCCAACCCGCGCCGGCGTGGCACCACGACGGCGAAGCTGCAGCTGTCGATACGACATCACTTGCAAGTGGTCAGCCGCCGGCTCAAGGACGAATCCCGAGCGCTCGCCCTGACCCGTCAACCAGCGCGTGGCCGCCTCCTGCGCAACCCGCGGGCGCTCCCGTGCCCGGTCCGCTGGGGGAAGCGCATGCAGCATGTCCATCACCACGTCGCACGGCTTGCCACGCGCTCCCTTCACCAACTTCTTCGCGACGGTGGCGTTGGCCCGAAGGCTGAAGCGCAATCGCTGGCCCACGCGGAGCGACGGGTGGAATGGTTTCGGCGCATCGAGATGGAAGATGGCATGTGCGTCGTGCGGTGGTCGCCGAGATAGGACGAGGAAGTGTCCCGGTTCCCACTCGCGCCAGAGGAAATCGCGATCTCGCTCCGGCGCGTCGGCGAACAACGTCCAGATAAGCTGGTGCCCGGCCGAGTACCTCGCGCTGTCGTCGCCCGGCACCAGCACGTCACGTAACGCGGCGATAGGGGCGTCGCGGCGCACGCGAACACGACTCAGGAAGCGCGACTCCGTCATCTCGCGTCCTCCTCTGGCATGACGCCCACCAACATGGTGCGCTCCGCGAACTGCCAGCGACCGCGATGGGGCGACGCGTCACGACGCTGCACCTGCCGGATTGCCGCCAGCTCACTCTCGAACGTCTCGCACGGGTCGTGGACGACATGCACCGGACCGGTGATGCGCGCAGGCAGGCGTCCACCGAGCAGCTCTGGCACCACGCGTTCGCGCAATGCACCGGCGAGGCTCGCCGACTGCACCACTTGCGCATTGAAGGGAAGCGCGAAGGCATTCGCCTTCCGACCGGCGTACGGCACGAACGTCGGGTTCCGCAGCGCCTGCGCTAGTTCCGTGAGTGTCGGTCCAGCCTCCGATGCCTTCCACACCGCAATGGTGTAGAGGGCCTCGCAACGAAGCGTCCGGCGCGTGACCATCGTCTCCGGTGGTGCGGCGGCGAGCAGCTCGCGGCGCGTGGCGGGCGGACGCTTCTTCAGCGCCTTGGCGGCGACAGTCTGAACCGTGTGGTAGTCGACCAGCGCCGAACCCATGACATCAGCTCTCACCGCGACGCCGAGCCCGTGGTCGAGGGCGTCGTGACGAGACTGTTCTTCGCGTTCGATACCGAGGGCTCCCGCGAGTAGACCGAGGATGGCACTCCGACTCGGGAACTCCCACGAATCGCGCACTTCACCCACGGCGATGTCGCCCCAACTGGCGAGCGGCGCATAGAGCGTCGCCAGCAGGAAGTCGGTCATGCGGTGCACTCCCGCGCGAAGGCCACGAGATCGGCGCACGATCCGTCGACGCGATCGGGAGTCGCGGTGAACTCGCGCCGCGCGTCGGCGCCGGCACCATAGGCTGCATCAAGGTTGTCCCGGAACGACTGGAGGCGCTTGATGGACTCCTCCAGCTGGTCGGCTCCGGTCACGGGCTTGAGGAAAGCGGCGGCGAGCGTGCGCGGCTGCTGCGTGCCACGCTCACACATGGCATACGACGCCCGTGCGCGCGAGGCGAAGCTCGCCTGCTTCCCGCGTGGTGAGACGAGACATGCCGCCTCGATGAGCGCTGCCACCGCGTCCTGCGCCAGTGCCGTATCGCCTGCCAGGTTCTTTACCAACAAGTCACGGTCGACACAGGCGTAGAGGTAGAAGACGCCGGCGCCGTACTCCTGCACTCCGATGAACGATGTCCCGGCATCCTCGCGGTCGGCGGGATCCTTGAGGTCGTCGACGGCGACGTAGTAGTCGTCTTCGACTGCGACGGCATGCGTGGTCATCGCGTGCGCCACCTGCACGGCCGCTTCGCGGTTGAACGACGGCGAGTCGGCCAGCATGCGGCCGAACATTGCAATGTCAGCGGCGGCGTCCGCGCGCTGCAACAGCGTCTCGTCGGATGGTGCGATGTCTTCGCCGTGCAACGCCTGTTCTGCGAGCGCTATCGCCCGCTCACGCTCGGCAGGACTCACGAATGCGAGTTGCTTGATGAACGTCTCCTTGCCTTCCTTGTCTTCGAGCTTGCCGAACACCTCGGCGATCGAGCGCGAGACTTCCGCGGCCTTCTTGGCCTCCATCCCCTTCGCTACCAGATGGTCGTAGACCTCCCGGCCCAATCGCTGCGTGCGCTGTCCGACGCGACCCTTGAGATGTGCATCGAAGACACTGGATGTTCGCCAGGCACGTTTGAGGCTCTGCGACGAGACACGCAGTCGCTGTGCCCCCCCGAACATCATGGTCTTCGGTCGTCCGGAGTCGTCCCGATTGAGATTGGCGGCCGGATACGCCGTGAGCGCATGGAACTGCAGGAACGTTGTCATTCGGTCGTTTCCTCCTCGGAGTTCTGTAGGGTTGGCACAGCGACTCCCGCTGCGAAGTACTCGAACGCCCAGCGCTCGCGCGTGCGGTCGTTCCACCACCACACGTCCTGCGCGAGCCGAGCGATGTTCGCGCGGCCGTCGACCTGCGCGAGGAGCCGGATGAGCGCCGTCAACAGCTCCTCGCCGGCAGGGTTGAGCAGCAGCCGCTTGAAGCGCGTCTCGGAGAGCAGGGGTCGGTTCCCGTCGTCCGGCGCGTCCCTGTCGCCTGGAAAGTGTTGATAGCCCACGACACGCATGACGGACATGGAGTCGTCGACCGACACGTGGGCGAGGAGCCGGGCCAGGGTGAGGGAGCGTTCGAAGCGGGTGTCGAGCGCGTCGCGACGTTCCACAACTCCACCAAGTCGCCTCGCCAGCCCAATGGCGGGCGCGATGGTGAGTGCTTCCGCCGTTGACCTGCAGCGTCGCAGACGGGCCCGAGTCGCCGGATCGCCATCGTTGGGAGCACAATACTCTGCCCACCAAAGCCTACAGCGCTCACCGATCGATGCGGTGCGCACGGTCGCTGGGCTCATGTCGCCTTCCCTCCAGTTCGGGTTCGCTGTTTCTTACCGCCTCTTGCCTCCTTGGCCCTTGGTGCCGCGCTCTCGGGGACCGGCAGGCGCAACTCGGTGAAGAGCTTGTTGCCCATCTTGCCGTAGCCTCGTAGCGCCGCTAGCAACCCGTAACGCGCCGCAACGGCACGCCGGACGTGGGACGAGAGAAGTTGGACACGGGAGACGTGTGTGTCGAAGCCGTCAAGCACGGCCGTTTCGAGACTCGCGCGAAAAGCCGCGCACGCAGCGTCGATGTCTGCCACGCTCGCGCCACGTGCGACCACGTCGACGATCACCTGGTAGAACGGTTGCTCCATCTCGCCCCACAGCGCGGCCTTCACCGGTGCGCGGTCGCCGGGCGCCTCCTTGGGGTTGGGAAAGAGGGCACGCTCGACGGCGCCGGCCAAGAGCCCACTCGCGAGTTGGGTACCGCTCACCAGTCGGGTGGACGTGTCTCGCAGGAGTTGGAGCGTGTGTTCGTCGTCAGGTGCAGGGCAGGGAAGAGTGGCGTCGACCCAATCGCGCGCCTTCATGTTGTCCATGTCGTATCCGAACGCTCGCAACCTCAACAGAGTGCTTGCGTCGTGGCGCGCACGCCGGATGCGGAAGTGAGCAACTGACTGCGCGGGCCTGCGATCAACGGCAGAGGCGTCCGCCAATGTCAGCGCCAACCAGTCCTTCCATCCCACGCCGCCGGGTTGACCGTGCACCGGCAGCCAGGCATCGCCTTTGGAGGCACGATAGTACGGCGAGAGCGGATGCGTCCACGACTCGTACTTCGCCCCGTAGGGTCGCATCTGAAATGACGTAACACTGAGCACGCTCACCTCGCCGACGATGTCGCAGGTGTCCTCCGCGCCGAATGACAGGCGAACGCGACGCGGCACCCCAAAATAGCACTGCATGGGATGCGCATCCGCCAACGAGACTGTCTTGCCACCCTCTGAGGTTGTGGGCGCCGCAAGCCAAGGGAACAGCTCGGCCGCCTTCCAACTCGACTTCGCGACTGCTCGTGAGAGCCATTGCTCTTCGGTCTCTGCATTCGCCCACACTATCGCCCAGAGCGAGTTGACGTTCGTCGCCTCACTCGAAGGCGCTGGAACAATCAGTGTCGTGAGCGGCCCGCCGCCTCGAAGCGAGGTGAGGTTGCCACGTCCACCGGCTGGCGAGTACGTCTGCAGCGTGAGAAGTGCCATTGTCGCCGCTGGTGCACCCATGACGCGTACGCGCTCGCGCTTCACGAACACGTCCTTGTTCAAGTCGAGGCTTTGTTCCCCCGGTGCATCGATAAGCATTCGCTCGATGGGCAGAGGCTCGGCCTTCGCGAAGTCCTCGACTCGAAGGTCCTGCATGAACCGCGGCCCATCCCCATTCAGGTAGAACGCCGACGGCAACGCCATCAATCGTTCGCGCAATAGCTCGGGAGCGGGCGGACGCTTCCACCACTCCTGCCACTCCTCTTCATCCTGTGCCCGCATCGCCACCGACACCAAGCCGATCAGAAACTCGTGTAGCGCGCCATTGAAGTCAGGGCGCGGCGCCGCGAGCGCGACGATCGGATCCGAGTGCAACTGGTCGGTGAGCAGCCAAGGCGCCCCCCACTGCACCACTCCGCTCCGACGTCGGAAGGGAATCCAGGGTTCCTCACGCAAGTCGTACAACCGCTCCGTCACATCGTCCTCCCGCGAATGGGTGTTGCCACGTGACACCTGCACTCCAGCATGTCATCCCCCACTGACAGTGGCGCGACGGCTGGCGACCGCGACCTACGCATGGGTGATCACCAACCCGTCCGCTACCGAATATCCCACACGCAGCGTGCCGCGTTCGGTAGTGAGCCTCCCCTCCCACTTCCCGCCATCCCCTGCGAGTGGATCGAGCACGACCACGACCCGGTCCTGCTCGAATCGGTTCCATTTCGTTTTGAGATGCTCTACCGCCGAACGATCTCGCTCGAAGGGCACCGGCACTCCACGAAAGCTCGTGGCGTACACACGCACTTCGGAAAGCAGCCAGCACTTCCACTCCGTATCTGCCTCGCCCCACCAGGGAGCCAGTGAGCCATCGGCGGTCCGACGCGCCAGGCGAATCGTGGTCTGCGCGTCGCCCAAACGCGTCGGCGCCCGGAGGTCATCCATCCAGTGGGCGTCCTCCCCGTGGTAGCCGTCGTCAACCTTGAGACAGACGTAGTTCGCCACGGCCGCGTTGGCCTTCTCCGCACCGGCCGACTTGTCGGCGCGCTCGCTGAGCGACGCAGGGCACTCGTCCGAGCCGTACACGGCTTCGATCAGCGCACGACTGCGTTCGGGGACCGAGAACTCCCCTTCCCGCGCGATCGCGCGCGCGGTTCGCCAGAGTACCCCTGCGTTTCGGTAGACGAATCTTGTCCCGGGCAGGAGAGCGCCTTCCCAGTTGCCGTCGACCGGTTCAGTCGGGTCGGGCGAGAGCACCACGAGTTCCTCGCGCACTGCGGTTGGACGCCGTGCATTGCGATCCCGGTGACGCCACAGCCGCCCGGCCCGCTGCACCAGGAGGTCGATGGGCGCGAGG
This sequence comes from Gemmatimonadaceae bacterium, assembly GCA_046327755.1. Taxonomy (GTDB): domain Bacteria; phylum Gemmatimonadota; class Gemmatimonadetes; order Gemmatimonadales; family Gemmatimonadaceae; genus SCN-70-22. Next base: position 152,404 of record JAXLXW010000010.1, on the reverse strand, counting down.
TCGCTCACCATGACATCGAAGTCGATATCGAGTGACTGCTCGATGACTTGCGTCGCGACTACCACGCGCCCCGTGCGTTCGACCGACGTCGACTTCTCGCCGAACCGTAGCATGATGTCGGCTTCGCGCGCCTGACGATCGCCCTGCGCAAAGCGTGCGTGAAACACCTCGCACGACACTCCGCGCTCACGCAGGTGTTGCGCGGAGTGAATGCAGGACGAGACCGTGTTGCGAATCCACGCCACCGCGGCTCCGGCACGCGCGGCGCTCTCTACCAGCTCCACCACCTCGTCCACCGAGTGGACCAGACGCACCCGGAGTCGGCGGGCCGACCATGGCGCGGCGGCGATGGAGTGCTCGGCGTCCGTACCTCCGTCAGAAGCAACGACAGTCGCCAGTGGATACGGTACGCGGACCGGGTCTACGGAGGAAGTGGCCACGAGACTGTCCTCGTCGGACTCGAACAGGCTCCGGTTTCGCACTGGGGCGTCGACCGCCCACAAGGCACAAATCTCCTGTCGGCGACGATAGTCCAGGGTCGCCGAGAGCACGATCGCGTGCCCGCCTAACGCCGCTTGAAAGCGCAGCAGGTGCTTGAGTTCTTCCGATGTGTAGGCGTCGTAGGCGTGCGCTTCATCGACCACGAGGACCTTTTCGGCCAGTCCGGCCAGACGAATACAGTTGAAGCGACTGGGAAGCGCGCCGAGCAGCGCCTGATCGATCGTTCCCACGCCGACGTCGGCGAGAAATGCCGCGCGACGATCGTCGGCAAGCCACGCGGCGCACCACGCACTCGAGCTCGTGTCGTCCGGGCTGTCACGTGGTTCGCCAGCTTGGCGATTCGGTTGCCCGAGTCCACCGAGAATCGACGCAGTAAACGCGGGGTGCAACGCCGACTGCGCGTGCGCGAGGACGAGAGAGGGACGATGATCGGCCCTACTCTCATACAATTCGCCGACGGCCTTCGCTTGGCGTTGGTACATCGCGTTTGCCGTGGCCTGTGTCGGCATGGCCCAGTAGGCTCCGCTCGCGCGTCCCGCGGCGAGCAGCCGATGGACCAACACTTGCGCCGCCTCGGTCTTCCCTGCCCCGGTAGCATCCTCTATCACAAACAGCAGCTGGCCATCGGGAAGCTCGACGGAAGCCGCCCACTCCTGAAGCGGTGTGGGGCTCTGCTTTCCGGTCAGTTCCTGGAAGGTTCGACTGATTGCGATACGCGGCGGCCGTAGTCCCGCCTCGCGGACCGCACGCTCTGCGCGCTCGCCTGCGATCCACCAGTACTCTGGAAGCGGAATGCGTGGTGCTTCATAGCGGAACCATCGTTGCGCCGATCCAACCCAGTCGCAGAGGGAGAGGATGCCCGCGAACCACCAACTGAAGCGATGCAGCTGGCGGCTTCGCGGCACCGGCGCGCGAAGCGGCAGCTGGTGTAGGGTCGCGAGTAGATCGATGGCGCACGCGGTGGCCGCGTCAGCACTCGGACCGGCGAAGAAGCTCTGCCACACACCCTGCTGCATGCGGGCGGGACTCCCGTGGTGTCCGAACACCCCAGGCATCAGCGAAGCGAGGGCGTGCTCGTCCTCGCCATGCCAGATCTGCGGTGCCAGTCGTCGCGCGAGCAGAGAAGTCCACAGCAACAGTCCATCTCGCGTGTGAGGCGATGGACCGACGCCCCCCAGCCCACACGCCTTGAGCGACGGTGCCATCAACTCGGGAACCTTCACCTGAAAGGCATTCCCGAACTTGCCGAGGTCGTGAAGCGCGGCGAGCGCGGTGCAGAGCGAGAGGGCGTCGTCCTCGTTTACCCGCAACAGGCGGGTCGCACGACGAATCGCGTCGACACGCAGGCGAAGCATGGCCCGCACGACGGCAGCGACATCGAGCGAGTGGTAGGCAATCGGGTGGAACGGCGCCGACGCCGACTCCTCAGGCTGTGCCTTTCCCCACCACTGCAAGTACTCCGGCAAGCGACTGTCCTCCACCCTTCCCCCCCGTCACGTGATGCGTCGCGCCCAGCTTCGGCCATACGGCGGATATGCTGCAGTGGAACCCATCGGCTCCTGCATGCTCTATGACGGGACGTCGAAACGCAAGCCAGACCTTTGACGTCACACGTCGCGTGTACAGCCAGCTGTACTCGTCTCATACGCGGCTACGGCTGCGCCGACTGACATTCAGCCGAACCGAAAACTAGCGTTTAGCCGACTCGCCCGGAGCATCCAGCCGCTCACGCACCATCGTGTCTCGCTTGCGCCGCGCGACAGGACGAAGTACGAACGGCACTCGGCGCGATGCCCGAGACGTTCGCGCTTTGGGAACCGCAGCGCCTAACGATCTGGCGGAATCGCCTTAACCTAGAAATCTCACCATCAGCACACCCACCACGCCCCCTCGCCGCGCCGAGCGCGGCGAATGACGTGCCTATCGCCATCGGAGTGCACCCTCGAGCGATTGGCTGGGCCGCGCATTGCCGCCGAACCGCTACGGCCGCGGTTCAACTCACCGCGTCCCTGCGCGCTCGCGACCGCCTCGGTCATGCGCGACCACTCCCTGATGCGATCCCGCTCGTTGAGCACGAGCCGCAGGACGACCGACGCATCGAGCTACGCGATCATCGCTCCAACTGTCGCTCGGCGAGCAGCGCCTCGAGGCTGTCGATCGGGCGCTTCAATGGCACTGGGAGTCGGAAGTCGTGCAACGCGCGCGTGGCCCGTCGCACGACCAACACCTCTCCCACGGCCTCGTACGGGACAAGCCGCGCTACCGGGCTATCGCGTTCGCACACGGTGACCTGCGCCCCGTCCCTGACGGCACGCAGGTAGGCGCTGAGATTGGCCTTCAGCTCTGCGATTTTTGCGGTCTTGCCACGTGATCTTGGCATGACCACAAGCTAGTCACGTCGCCGTGCCAGACGACGACTCCACCCTCCCCTCCCCCCCACCCCTACGGCTTCACCACCCGCCGAATCGCCTTCCCCGGCAACGCCCCCCGCACCAGCTCCCCGCCACGAATCACCGGCACGCCGTTCACCACCACGTGCCGCATCCCCACCGACTGCTGGTTGGGCTCCGTGTACGTCGCCTTGTCGCTGACGGTCGCCAGGTCGAACACCACCACGTCGGCGTCCTTGCCGACCTGCAGGCGCCCCTTCTGCCGCATCTGCGGCACGCTCTGCTCCAGGATCTTCGCCGGCGTGAGCGAGACGCGCTTGAGCCCCTCGCGCAGGTCGACCTTCTTGCGCTCGCGCACGTAGTCGCGCAGGAAGCGCGTGAAGGTCCCGGCGCTGCGCGGGTGCGCGAAGGCATCGGCGGGGAGCGGCCACACATCCCCCGTGATCGTCTTCCCCTGCGACGTCCACGGCATCGCGTCCGACGCGATCGCCCCGCCGGGGAAGAGCACCGCCTGGTCGAGGTACGACTGGTCCTGCGGGTTCTGCTCGGGGCGCATGAAATGAACGACGATCCACGTCCCCGGCGCCTTCTCCTGCACCTCGGCGAGCGTCGAGTCGTTGTACGGCCTCCCGTTCACCTCGATGTCGCTCGCCTTGGCCCCGCCCATGCGATCGCGCCAGTTGCCGCGGAAGATCTCGGCACCTACAACAGTGCTGCCGGCGGCGTAGGGATAGGCCTCCGTCGTGACCTTCACGCCGCGCGCCTGCGCCCCGCGAATGAGCTCCGCCACGAGCGGGATGTCGCGCGTGCTGGTGCTGTTGAGGTGACTGATGTGCATGTGCGCCCCGGTGCTGGCGGCGAGCGAGACCAGCTCCTCATACGCCTCGAACGACGACTGCGGCTCGATGACGCTCAGGTAGCGGATGTGCGTGAACGTGGGGACGTCGTACTTCTTGGCCAGCTGGGCGAGCGCGAAGTACTCCTTGCGCCCGTACCCCGGGGCATAGCCGGCCAGCACGCCGATCCCGATCGCCCCCTCCTTGAGCCCCTGCTCCACGCGGGCCATGATGCGCGCCGTCTCCTCGGGCGTGGCGATGGTGTACTGCCACCCCTTCTTGCGCTGCGCATTCTGGAAATACGAAATGTCGCCGTCCGGCTCCACATGCTCCTTCTCGGCGATGCGCCCGAAGAGCCACGACGCCGAGAAGCCGTAGTTGATCGGGCGCCCCTCCTTGGCGACCTGCGCATAGGCCAGGGCGACGGGGAGCGTCCCAGCCTCGAGTTCGAGCGCGGTCGTCACGCCATCGAACGCCTGCATCCGCGCCGCCGCCAGGTACTGCCCGTGGGCGTGCAGGTCGATGAAGCCCGGGGCGACGACGAGCCCCTTGGCGTCCAGCGTGTCCTTTCCACGCAGGGACGTCGCCGAAATGGCGGCGATGGTCGAGCCGCGCACCCCGACCCATCGCACGGCGTCGAGCCCGGTCTCGGGATCGATGACGCGACCGTTGGCGATGACGAGGTCGTACGTCGTCCCCTGCGCGACGATCGGCGGCGGGACAGCCACCGAGGTGAGGGCCGTGAAAAGGAGGGCCGCGACGGCGGCAATTGGGGCGGGAACGACTGGGCGCATGGCGGGGGTACTGGAGGTTGGCGGCGGCTGAGAGAATGCCGCCGCCGACGTCGCTCCGCCAGAGCGAGGCGAGGCGCCGTCTCGCCGGTCCTCGCCCGGCCGTCGCCGTTAGGCGCCCGGCATTTCCCGCTGGCGCCTCCCGCCCCGGCGGCGCATCGTGGAGCCAGCCGTTCGATCCGCCCTGACCGTCCCTGTCGATGCGCAACTCCCTGCACGAAGGCCTGCGCGACGCGTACGCCCGCATGTACGAGGACGCGACCCGCGACCCGGAGTGGTTCTGGGGGCACGCGGCGCGCCAGATCCACTGGGACGTCGCCCCGCCAACCGTCCTCGATCGCTCCCGCGCGCCATTCTACCGGTGGTTCACCGGCGGGATGCTCAACACCTGCTACAACGCCATCGACCGGCACGTCGAGACGGGGCGGGCCGACCAGGCCGCCGTCATCTATGACTCGCCGGTGACGGGAGTCAAGCGCAGCATCACCTTCCGCGAGCTGCAAGACGAGGTGGCCCGCTTCGCCGGCGTGCTCACCTCGCTCGGCGTCACCAAGGGCGATCGCGTGGTCATCTACATGCCGATGACCCCCGAGGCGCTCATCGCGATGTACGGCTGTGCGCGCATCGGGGCGGTGCACTCGGTGGTGTTCGGCGGCTTTGCCTCGCACGAACTCGCGGTGCGCATCGAGGACGCCGCGCCCAAGGTGGTCGTCTCCGCCTCGTGCGGCGTGGAGGTGAATCGCGTCGTCGACTACAAGTCGCTCCTCGATCGCGCCATCGAGCTGTCGACGCACAAGCCGACGCACGTGATCGCGCTGCAGCGTCCGCAGCGCACGTGCGAGTTGCTCGCCGGGCGCGACCACGATTGGCATGCGTTGATGGCACTCGCACGCCCCGTGGGGTGCGTCCCGGTGCACGCCACCGATCCGCTCTACATCCTCTACACGTCGGGAACAACGGGAAAGCCCAAGGGGATCGTGCGCGACAATGGCGGGCACGCGGTCGCTCTCCTCTGGTCGATGCAGCACGTGTACGACATGGACCCGGGGGAGGTCTTCTGGGCGGCGAGCGACGTGGGGTGGGTGGTGGGGCACTCGTACATCGTCTACGCGCCACTCCTGCTGGGGTGCACGACGATCATCCACGAGGGGAAGCCGGTGGGGACCCCCGACGCCGGCGAGTTCTGGCGCGTGATCCAGGAACACCACGTCAGCGTCCTCTTCACCGCCCCGACGGCGATGCGCGCCATCAAGAAGGAAGACCCGCTCGGCCTCCACTACAAGCGCTACGACACGTCGTCGATGCGGGCGTTGTTCCTGGCGGGTGAGCGCCTCGACCCCGACACCTACCACTGGGCGCGAGCCCTGGTGGGGCGCCCGGTGGTGGATCACTGGTGGCAGACGGAGACCGGGTGGCCGGTTGCTGCCAACTGTTTGGGGGTCGAGCAGCTGCCGGTGAAACCGGGCTCGCCCACCAAGCCGGTCCCCGGCTACATCGTCGAAGTGGTGGACGAGGCGGGGAACGTGCTGCCGGCGGAGAAGGAGGGGGCGGTCACCATTCGCCTCCCGCTCCCACCGGGGACGCTCCTCTCGCTCTGGGGCGACGACGATCGCTATCGCTCGACGTATCTCGACAAGTTCCCGGGGCGCTACCTCACCGGCGACGGCGGCTACATCGACGAGGACGGCTACCTGTTCATCATGGGGCGCATCGACGACGTGATCATCGTCGCCGGGCACAACCTGTCGACGGGGAGCATGGAGCAGGCGCTGTCGGCGCACCCGGACGTCGCCGAGTGCGCGGTCTTTGGCGTGAAGGACGCGCTCAAGACGCAGTTGCCGCTGGGGCTCGTCGTGCTCAAGGCAGGCGTTGCGCGCGAGCACGAGGCCATCTGCGACGAGTTGGTGCAGGGCGTGCGCACGGCGGTGGGGCCGGTGGCCAACTTCCGGAAGGTGGCGGTGGTGGCGCGCCTCCCCAAGACGCGATCGGGCAAGGTCCTGCGCGGGACGATGCGGAAGATCGCCGACGGCGACCCGTACGCCGTCCCGCCGACGATCGACGACCCGGCCACGCTGGACGAGATCCGGGTCGCGCTGCAATCGTTAGGGTACGCCCGCGAGAGCGGGACCCCGATCGGCGGGTGACCGTCCCGCCTCCTCCCTTCCTCATCACCCGTTCCCCATGTCGCTCCTCAAGTGTCACGGCTTCCTCTTCGACATGGATGGAGTCCTCGTCGACTCGCATGTGGTGGTCGAGCGCACCTGGCGGCGATGGGCCGAGCGTCACGGAATGGACGCCGACGCGATCGTCCCGATCGCCCACGGGCGCCGGGCGAGCGACACGCTGCGTGACATCGCCCCGCATCTCGACATCGCCGCCGAAACGGCATGGATCGACGAAGTGGAGCGGCACGACATGGAGGGGGTGGTGGCGATGCCGGGGGCGAGCGCGCTCCTGACACACCTGCCGGGGCTGTCGTGGGCGATCGTCACCTCGTGCTCGGACGCGCTGGCCCGTGCGCGACTCACCGCCGCCGGCCTCCCGATCCCGCGCGTCCTCATCGCCGCCGAGCGCATTGCCAACGGGAAGCCTGCACCTGACGGGTATCTCGCCGGGGCGCGCGCGTTGGGGGTGGCGGCGACGGACTGCGTGGTCTTCGAGGACGCGCCACCGGGGATCAAGGCGGGGATTGCCGCGGGGGCGCGCGTGGTGGGGCTGGCGACGACCTTCCCCTCCGAGCAGCTGACGGAGGCCACGCGCATCGTGCGCGACCTCTCCGAGGTGCGCATCGGGCGCGACCACGGCGCACAGCCCGTGCTGGGCGGAGGCGACGTCTTCCACGTACTGCTCGGAGGGTAGCGACCTCGGGGGCGGCATGGCGTGGAGGCTGGCAGGGCGATCCGTGGCACGGGTCGCCCCGTTTTTTTCTCGCCCTGTAGCGCCGTGAATCCGTGCGCCGCCGCTCACGTATGGTCACGAACCCGGCGACGACGGTTGTCGGCTTCACCCGAAGACGGAGCGCAGGATGGCGAGGAATCCCGGACGATTGGCCAAGGTGATCCGCTTCGTGGGCAAGGCGGTGCTGCTCGTGGTCGTGGTGGCGGTGGCCTGGGGCGCGGTGTCCTACGTGCGATCGACCAACGACTGCCCGCAGCCCGGGCGCGCCGTCCCGGCCAACGGGATGAAGGCGTACGTGCACTGCGAGTACGGCCCCCCCAGCGTGCTGCGCCTGGAGACGCTCCCCAAGCCGTCGCCCAACGACTCGCAGCTGCTGGTGCGCGTCCACGCGGTCTCGCTCAATCCCGCCGACTGGCACATGATGCGCGGCACGCCGATGATCGCGCGCCCGTCGATGGGGTGGCGAGTCCCGTCCGACATCGCCGCCGGAACCGACTTTGCCGGCGTGGTGGAGTCGGTCGGGCGCCAGGTGACGCAGCTCCAGCCGGGCGACACGGTCTTTGGCGCCGGCGACGGCTCGTTCTCGGAGTACGTGCTGGCGCGCCCGTCGCGCGTGATGCGCAAGCCCGCGCGAATCAGCATGGAGCAAGCAGCGGCGATCCCGGTTGCCGCGATCACCGCGCTGCAGGGCGTGCGTGACCAGGGACAGGTGCGGGCCGGGCAGCGCGTCCTCGTGAACGGCGCGTCCGGCGGCGTGGGTACGTTCGCGGTGCAGGTCGCCAAGTCGCTCGGTGCCGTGGTCACCGGGGTGTGCAGCGGCCGCAACGTGGCGCTCGTGCAGTCCCTCGGCGCCGACCGGGTGATCGACTACACCAAGGCGGACTTCACCACGCAGCCCGAGCGCTACGACGTCATCATCGACATGGTGGGGAACCACCCGTTAGGCGTGCTGCGCGACGTGCTCGCACCGCGCGGGACCTACGTCATGATCGGCGGCCCGTCCGGGCGCTGGTTCGACCCGCTGCCGCGCGCCGCGGCGACCATGGTGCGCTCGGCGATCGGCGACCACCCGATGCGCTTCTTCATCGCCTCGTTCAACGAGCCCGACCTGCGCACGCTGCAAGCGCTCGTCGACTCCGGGAAGGTGACGCCCGTGGTCGATCGCACGTATCGCTTCGATCAGTTACCGGAGGCGATGACCTACCTCGAGACGGGGCGGGCGCGCGGGAAGGTGGTAGTGACCGTCCCCTGACCTGAAGTCGCCCACACGCCTCCTATCCCGAGCGCTGACACCCTTCGCGCCTTCGTGTCTTCGTGTGAGCCAGCAGTTGATCTTTCTCACACGAAGCCACGAAGGCACCAAGCGGTGCAGTCCGGCGGTGCGCCCCTACCGCTTCTTGGCCAGAATGGTCCCGCGACAGCTCTCCGCCCCGCAATGGCAAGGGAAGCGCTTCTTCGCCGCGGGGGTGTGCCGCTCCTCGAGAATGTAGGCGTAGTCGTACGCGAGTTCTTCGCCCGTCACGATGTCGCGGATGGTCTCGATCCAGATGCGCCCGTCGTCGATCACGGCGTCGCAGTTGGGGTCGCAGGAGTGGTTGATCCAGCGCGCCTCGTTCCCGTTCACGGCGGCGTCGACCACGACGTCGTCGTCGATGGCGAAGAGGAAGGTGTGGTGCCGCTCCCCCGGGACGTCGGGGTAGCGCGCCTCGGCCTCGGCGGGGGTGAGGCGCTCCCCCGCGTACTCGATGAGCCGGACCCCCGGGGGGATGTAGCGCGTGGCGAAGGCCCCCATCCCCTGGATGGGCGAGTGCCGGACCTCGAACGGGAGCGCGGAGGGCTCGGGTGCTGGGAGCGGCGGAGGTGACGTCGGGCCGCGGGTCGATTGGGGGCGGTTCGCCATGCCCGGGAAGTATAGAGGCGACTCGCGCCGGGGGGCGCCGAACGCTTACGATTAGGGACCCCGCGACGGTCGGTGCGCCACGGCGCGCACGGCCACGCGGGGGACCGCGTTTCCCCACACCAATCAGGAGCCGGGGATGAACGACAAGCAGTTGCAGGCGTTGGTGAAGAAGAACGCCGCCAAGGCGGCCAAGGTGAGCCAGAAGCGCTCCGCTTACACCGACCCCACACTCGCCGCGACGCGACGCCCCGACCAGGGCGACGACTCCGACGCGCAGAAGATCTTCAAGGAGATGAAGAAGCGCGAGTTCTAGCGCTGCCCCATGTCCCGTTCGCATCGATGGCTCGCCGGGCTCACGCTCGGCGGCGTGCTGGCATTTGCCGCGTGCAGCCCTCGCGGTTCAGGTGAAAACGCCGGCGGTGCCGAAGCCGCCGCGAGCGATTTCCGTGGCGTCATCACGTCGCCTCCGCGCGAGAAGCCGGACTTCACGCTGACCGACTTCAACGGGAAGCCGTTCAACTTCCGGCTGGACACGCACGGCAAGGTCACCCTCCTCTTCTTCGGCTACACGCACTGCCCGGACGTTTGCCCGTTGCACGTGGCGAACGTGGCCACGGTGCTCAAGAAGCTCCCGTTCGAGGCGCGCGAGGCGATCCGCTTCGTCTTCGTGACGACCGACCCGGATCGCGACACGCCGGAGCGCCTCAAGGAGTGGCTGGGGAACTTCGACCCGACGTTCATCGGGCTGCGCGGGTCGGTGGAGGAGGTGAACCGCATCCTCTACGCGATGCGCATGCCGCCGATCGACCTGTCGCAGAAGCCGGCAGGCGCTGCGGCCGAGTACCTGGTGGGGCACGCGGCACAGGTGGTGGCCTACGGGCTGGATGGCTACTCGCGACTGGAGTACCCGTTCGGGATTAGGCAGGAAGACTGGGCGCACGACCTCCCCAAGCTCGCGCGCGGCGAGCTCCCCGCGGGCGAGGCGCCGTCGGGCCCTGGGACCGTCGATCTCAAGCCGATGGCCGAGGGCGATGCCCCGGCGGTAGCGGTACGCGTGGCGGCGGCGCTGATGCCGCAGCCTGCGACGACGACGGAAGGGGCGCTCTATGTCGTGCTGCGCAACGGGGCCGCCGAGGACACGCTGTACGAAGTGGTGAGCGAGGCGGCGGCGCGCGCCGAGGTGCACGAGACGATGGCGGGCGAGCACGGCAAGATGGGGCACATGATGCGCGTCCCGGAGGTGGTGGTGCGCCCCGGCGAGACGCTGCAGTTCGTGCCCGGACAGCGGCACGTGATGCTGTTCGACTTCAAGCAGCGGCCGGCGATCGGCGACGCCGTCTCGGTGCGCCTGCGATTCCGTCGGGCGGGGGACGTGGTGGTGGCGGCCAACGTGGTCGCGTACGCGGACGTGGAGCGAATGCTCGCAGCGGCCGCGTCGACGCTCAGGCAATAGCGGGGGGCGTCGATGCAGTTCTGGTGTGCGGCAAAGCCCACGGCATGGACGTGGGAGTGGACGGCGTACGTGGGCGTGTGGGGATTCATCGTCCTGCTCGTCACCGCAGTGATGGCGTGGAACCGGTCGGCGGCGCGGCGCGCGGGCGAGGCGCCGGCGCCGATGCATCCGCTCTTCCCGCTGGGCGTGCTCCTGCTGTGGCTCGCCCTCGACTGGCCCATCGGCCCGTTAGGCGCGTCGCACCTGGCGAGCGTCCACATGCTGCAGTTCCTCCTCATCGGGCTGGTGGCGCCGCCGCTCCTGCTGCGCGGGGTGTCACCGGCCGCGCTGCGGTCGCTGGCGAACAACGCCCTCGTGGAGAAGGTGACGTCGCCCATCTTCGCGCTCATCCTGTTCAACGTGACGGTGCTGGTGACGCACCTCCCGTTCGTGGCCGACGCGCTGATGCCGTCGCAGCTCGGGTCGATGGCGATCGACCTGGCGTGGCTGGCGACCGGGCTGTGTTTCTGGTGGCCCGTGGTGCTCGCGGTCCCGGTGCGCGCGAAGTTTCCGCCGCCGCTGCGGATGCTCTACCTGATCGGGGGGCTGATGTTCTCGCCGATCATGTTCGGGCTGGCCGGCTTCCTGGCCTACAGCGACACGCCGATGTACGCGTGGTATGAGCTGGCCCCGCCCATGGCCGGGATCACGTCGAAGGACGATCACCAGGCGGCCGGGGCATTGATGAGCATCGGGGGGGCGCTCGTCGCCTTCATCGGCATCTCGGTCATCTTCTTCAACTGGTCCAAGACGGAAGGATGAGGCACGCGTTCCTGCTGGCCGTCGTACTCGTGGCGCTGCCGGCCGGGGCGCAACAACGGAGCTACCATGCGCGGCGTCGCGAGACGACGGCCGATGTGCCGCGGCTCGACGCCGCATCGGTGACGATCGACGGCGTGCTGAACGAGGGAGTCTGGAAGGAGGCGGCGCTCCTCACCGGCTTCTCCAACTACCTCCCCATCGACAACCTCCCGGCCGACGACTCGACCGAGGTGTATGTCTGGTACACCACCCGCGACGTGTACTTCGGGGTGCGGGCATTCGAGCGGCACGACCAGGTGCACGCCACGCTGGCGGCGCGCGACAAGATCGACAGCGACGACTACATCCAGCTCGTCCTCGACCCGTTCAACGACCGGCGGCGCGCCTTCATCTTCGGGGTGAACCCGTTAGGCGTGCAGGCCGACGGGGTGCGCAGCGAGGGGTTCAACCCGCCGCAGCCGCGCGGGCAGACGTTCGGCGGCAACCCGCCGGCGAACATCGACCTCTCGCCGGACTTCGTCTTCGAGTCCAAGGGGCGGGTGATCGACGGCGGGTACGAGATCGAGGTGCGCATCCCGCTCAAGAGCATCCGCTTCCAGGGGAGCGACGCGCAGCAGTGGGCGCTCAACGTCATCCGCTACGTGCAGCACACGGGGCACCAGCAGACGTGGATGCCGACGCGTCGCGGGGCGGCCTCGTTCCTGGTGCAATCGGGGACGCTGCGCGGCTTCCAGGGGTTGGAGCGCGACGTGGTGACGGAGGTGAACCCCGAGTTCACCGAGTCGCTCGCCGGGGAGCCGTCAGGCGCAAACAGCGAGTCCTGGCACTACGGCTCCAAGGCCAACCTGGGCGGGAATGTGCGCCTGCGCCTGGCCCCCAACTTCACGCTCAACGCCACCGTCCGCCCGGACTTCTCGCAGGTGGAGGCCGACGCGGCGCAGGTGCCGGGCGACACGCGCTTCGCCCTCTTCTTTCCCGAGCGGCGCCCTTTCTTCCTGGACGGGAGCGAGTACTTCGATGCGCCGAACAACCTGATGTACACGCGCCGCATCGTGCAGCCCGATGCGGCCGCCAAGCTCACCGGGCGCGTGGGGCGCACGACGCTGGCCTGGATGGGGGCACTCGACGGCAAGGCGCAGTCGATCGACGGCACGGACCGCCCGCTGGTGAACCTCCTCCGCGTGCGGCGCGACATCCTCACCGCCTCCACCATGGGGCTCTCGGTCTCCGACCGCACGGAAGGGAGCCGCTTTTCGCGTGTAGGACTCGCCGACACGCGCATCGTCTTCCGCAAGGCGTATTCGTTCAACGCCACGCTGGGCGGGAGCGCGTCGCGCGAAGCGAGCACCGTCGAGACGAAGACGGCGCCGTTCGTGGACCTCGGGCTCAACCGGACCGGGCTGCGTTACGGGCTGCGTTACACCTTCTCGGCCGTCGCGCCGGACTTCGAGGCGGTGAACGGCTTCGTCCCCCGCAGTGACTACGTGAGCACGTCGTTCTACAACCGCTTCTCGGTCTACGGCCAGCCGGGCTCCTTTGTCGAGAGCTTCCTGGTGCGCCAGGGGCTCGATGCCCTCTGGCTGTACGACAGCTTCTGGGACCGGAAGTCGGTGCAGGAGACGAAGCTGCAGTTCGAGACGGTCACGAACATCCGTGGCGGCTGGGTCGTGAGCATCACCCCGGTGCGCGAGACGTGGCGCTTCGACGAGCGGAAGTACGCGGACTACGCCACGCTGCGCGAACGCACCGCGGGGAGCGGGACCTACGACACGCTCGCCTTCGCCACCTCGCCGGTGACCGCGACGTTCGTCGGGCTCTTTCGCGTCAACACGCCGCAGTTCAGGTCGTGGACAGGGCGCTTCAGCGCCTTCGTCGGGAAGGACGTCGACTTCTACGAGACCGCGCCGGCGCGCCGCGCCGACTTCACCGCCGAAGCCGACTTCCGCCCCTCGACGCAGTTGCGCCTGACGGGCTCGTATCTCTATTCGCACTACGCGCGCTGGCGCGACGGCTCCACCCTCTCGCGCGCCAACGTCCCGCGCCTCAAGGCCGAGTACCAGCTGACGCGCGCCCTCTTCCTGCGCCTCGTGGGGCAATACGACGCCAGGCGTCGCGACGCGCTCCGCGATCCGGCCACCGACCGCCCCATCGTCATCACCACCGACGGCGTCGCGGAGCGGGCCGTGGCAACCACCACGCGCGACTTCCGCATGGACTGGCTGGTGTCGTACGTGCCGAGCCCGGGGACGGTCTTCTTCGCCGGCTACGGGAGCTCGCTCACCGAGCCCCGCCCCTTCCAGTTCCGCCAGCTGGAGCGGGTGCGCGACGGCTTCTTCGTCAAGCTGAGCTACCTGCTGCGGCGGTAAGGGGCGGCGTTAAACACGGCGGCAAACACGGCGGCAAACACGGCGGCAAACGCGGCGCCCCGCGCCTAACGGGGCTGGAGCGCGCCGTGGACGAGCAGGCGCACGAAGTGGCCGGCGCGTCGTTCGCCGCCCATCGCCGCCTCCCACTCGCGTGCCGGACGCGCGTCGAGCACCTGCGCCAGGGTGGCGCCGCGCGTCACCAGCGCCGCGACGCGCCCGTCGACCGTGGCAAGCATGTCGCGATACGCTTGCAGCTCGCGGCGACTGCTCACCGCGCCGTGCCCCGGGACGATGGCGGTGTTGTCATCCACGAGGACGAGCACCCGGTCGATCGCGGTGATCATCCCGCGCAGGGAGCCGCCGCTCCACCAGTCGATGAACGGCGGGGCGCCCACCTCGAGAATGTCCCCGATGTGCAGGACGTTGGCGGTTGGGAGCCAGACCATCAGGTCGCCCCCGGTGTGCGCCCGCGGCGCGTGCAGCAGGATCACGCGCTCGCCCCCGAACGCGAGCTCCAGCGAGTCGTCCACCGCACGCGTCGGCATTGCAGCGCTCGGCAGCGGCGTGCGGTGCCAGTTGTCCCACTCGGCGATCGTCGTGTCCTTGGTGGCGGCCGCGATCGCCGCACGATGCGCGAGCACCTGCGCGCCACGCCCCCGGAACCACGCATTCCCCTCCGTGTGGTCGGCGTGATAGTGCGTGTTGACGACGAGACGTACCGGCCGCGGTGTGCCGGCGGCACCGCGCGTGTCGGGGCGCGTGCCAGGGAGCGTGCGCAGCACGCTGTCGAGCGCCGCCACGCGTCGCTCGTTCTGTGCATCGACGAGCATCAGCGCGGTGTCGCTGGCGACGACCAGCACGTTCCCGTTCTCGAAACCGGACGCCACGAACACCGCAGGACGGAGTTGACGCAGCTGCAGCGTCTTGGGCGCGCTCCCTTCCTGCGCCACCAGGGAGGCAGACGGGCGTCCGGCGCCGAGGACCACGGCCGCGGCGAAGACGAGGGCAGGCGCGAGGCGAAGGGACATGGCGGGCGAGGGCGGTGGACGAGGCGTCGCGACGGGGCTGACGTTGCGACGGCGGATGGCCGCGCACCAGCCTTGTGGGGCGGAGCGTTCGCCGCAGGGGCTACCCGTGGCGCCTGCGCTCAGGCCCCTTAGCTCAGGCGCTCTCGCTCAGGCACCGTCGTCCCGTCGCACCTGCGCCACGAGGGTCTCGGCGTAGTCGATGCCCGCCGGGGTGCGCGAGCCGTGCCACGAGAGCAGCTCCCCGTCCACGAGGGCGAAGCGCGAGCGCTTCCACCCGGTCGCGGCGACCAGCTCGTCCACATGCCGAACGGCGAAGGGAAAGGGCTCGCTGGACAGGAAGACGACGTCGGGCGCCGCCAGCCGCAATTCGTCGAGCGTGAACAACGGATAGCGATCCGCGCGATCGCCGAAGACGTTGTGCCCCCCAGCCATCGCCAGCATCGCGCTGATGAAGGTGTCGTCGTTCACCGTCATCCACGGGTCGCGCCAGATGCAGTAGGCGTACGTGACGCTCTCGCGCAGGGCGGCGGCGCGGGCGACACGCGCCGCGCGCTGCTCGATGTCCGCAGCGATGCGCGCGCCGTCCGCCGCGCGGCCGATCGCCTGCGCGATGGCGCGCACCATCTGCGCCGTCTCGTCGACGGTGCGCGGCATCGAGGTATGCACCGCGATCCCCGCCTCACGCAGCGCCTCCGCGTCTTCGCGGCGGTTCTCCTCCTCGTTCATGAGGACCAGATCGGGGGCCAGCGCGATGATGCGCGCGAGGTTGGGGTTCTTCGTCCCCCCCACGCGCTCGATGCCGTCCACCCACGGCGTGGGGTGGATGCAGAACTTCGTCCGCCCCACCACCTGGTCGGCGGCGCCGAGGTCGTGCACGAGCTCCGTCAGCGACGGGCAGAGCGAGACGATGCGCATGCCGTAGGGTAGCCGAGCGCCATGCGTCGGCACAGGGCGCGCGCGGCGCCCACCGGTCAGGGCGCCGTCTTGGCCGCGTCGCCTGCGGTGGCCAGCGCCCGCAGCGGGCTCCGCTCCGCCTCCGACTCGGCCTCCTCGGCGAAGCGTTCGCGCGTGGCGATGATCTGCGGCAGCGCCAGCAAGAAGGCATCGACGCACTCGGGATCGAACTGCTTCGCGCGTCCCATGCGAATCAGCCCCAGCGCCTCGTCCAGCGACCAGGCACGCTTGTACGGACGACTGGAGAGGAGCGCGTCGAAGACGTCGGCCACCGCCACGATGCGTCCGGCCAGCGGGATCTCACTCCCCTTGCGCTTGTGCGGATACCCGGCGCCATCGAAGCGCTCGTGATGCGACAGCGCGATGTCAGCCGCGAGCTGCAACAGCTCCGACTGCGAGCCCGAGAGGATGCGATGCCCGATCACCGTGTGCTGCTGCATGATCGTGAACTCCCCATCGTTGAAGCGCCCCGGCTTGAGGAGGATGTTGTCGGGGATGCCGATCTTCCCCACGTCGTGCATCGGGCTGGCCAGGAAGATCTGCTCGCACTCGGTCTCGTTCTGCCCCAGCGCACGCGCGATGTGGTCGCTGAAGTGCGCGATGCGCATGATGTGCGACCCCGTCTCCACGTCGCGGAATTCCGCCGCACGCGAAAGGCGCAGGACGATCTCGCGCTCACGCTCGGCAATGGAGGCCGTCGCCAGGCGCACCTCGCGCGCCAGGTGGTCCGAGCGACGCTGCAACGCACGCTGCCCGTCGCTCACGGCGAGCATGTTGCGCACGCGGGCGCGGACCTCAGGGGCGTCGAGCGGCTTGGTGAGGTAGTCGTTGGCCCCGGTCTCGAGCGCCTGGTAGCGAATGTCGCGATCATCCAGCGCCGTGATCATCATCATCGGGACATCGCGGGTGCGCGGATGCGCGCGCAGCGCGCGCAGCAGCGAGAGCCCGTTCATCTCCGGCATCTCGTAGTCGGTGATGAGCACGTCGAGGTCGTGGTTGCGGCACCACGCCAGTGCCGCCGACGGGTCGTCGAACGTGTACACCTCGACGTGCCCGACCGTCTGCACGAGGGTGCGCATCAGTGCCAGGCCGAAGGTATCGTCGTCGACGATGACCACGACCTGCGGCGCTTCACGCCCCGGTGTCATGGTGAGCGCGCTCATGCCGCCTCCGGGACCATGGCCCGCACGCGGTCGAGCGCCTGGCGCACCGACGCGACGCTCCCCTGCAGCGCCGGCCAGTCGGCCGACTGCGCCCACTTCTCGGCCTGCGCGCCCAAGGCCGAGAGCTCCATGGCACCCGCGCTCCCGCACGAGCCCTTGAGCTTGTGCGCGTGGCGCCGCACCTGCTCCGGATCGCCCGACGCCACGGCGCTCGCATACGCGTCCACGAGGGGGGCGGTGAGCGTGACGAACATCGCCAGGAACTCGGCGACGCGTTGCGGTTCGTCGCCCACGATCGATCGCAGCTGGCGCACGTCGAGGACGGTCGGGGGGCGCGGTTCCGGCGCTGCAGCCGCCGGCGCCGTCTCTGCGGCGCGCCGCGCCCCCTCGCGCGATGCCGGCGAGGCGGGCGACAACTCGTTGGCGCGTGGGGTCGCGCGCGACGGGCGCGCGACGCCAGAGGGCGCGGTGCCGATCGCGGGGACAGCGACCGGCGTGAGGCGTGCGACGAGGGCCGGCGGCACCCACCGCTGCACGATGTCGTACAGCCCGGCGCGCGTCACCGGCTTGGCGAGGTAGTCGTCCATGCCGCCATCCAGGCAGCGTTGACGGTCCCCCCGCATCGCGTTGGCCGTGACGGCGACGATGGGGGTGTGCCTGCCGAGCGGAGTTTGCAGCTGTCGGATGCGCGCCACGGCCTCGAAGCCGTCCATGACCGGCATCTGCACATCCATGAGGATGAGGTCAAAGGCGTGTTCGCCCGCCAGCTGCACACCTTCCGCGCCACCTTCCGCCAGCATCACCTGGCACCCGATGCGTCGCAGCATCTCGCGCGCGACGTGTCGGTTGATGTCGTTGTCGTCCACCACGAGGACGAGCGGGGTGTCGTGCGCCGCCCGCGGTGCGTCGTGCGCGGCAGGTGAGGACGCCAGCGGTGCCGACTCTTCGTCCGGCGTGACGAGCGCCGTCGGCGCGCCACCCTCGCCTCGCGAGGCGCTCCCCGCAGCGCCCGCGGTGCCGGCAGTGCGGCGGTACTCGGCCAGCGAATGACGCGTCACCAGCGCGCGCTGCTTCGCGGTGCGCTCGAGTCGCCAGGCATGGAAGACCGCGTCGTGGACGTCGTCGGCGTGGAGCGGGGGGGCGAGGTACGCGGTGAAGCCAACGTCGAAGAGACGGCGGGCATCCCCGGGCATCCCCAGCGTCACGAGGATCGCGAGCACGGTGTCGGCCACGAGCGGATCCCGCTTGATGACGCGCGCCATCGCCTCGCTCTGCAGGTCGCTCGTGCGATCGTTCACCACGCAGATGCCAAACGGCCGCCCGGCGCGCGCCTCGGCGCGCAGCGTGCCTAACGCCTCGGCCGGTGTCGCCACCGTGACCGGGAGCAGCCCCAGGCGCTGCAGCTCGCCCGACAGTCGCTGGCTGGAGTCCGGGTCGTCGTTGACGACCAACGCCCGCACCCCCGACAGCTCCGTCACCGGCGGGACGGCATCGGAGGCTGCCGACGCGACCGCCGCCTGGAGCGGCACGCAGAACGTGAAGCGGCTCCCCTCGCCCAGCGTGCTCTCCACGTCGATCCGCCCGTCCATCAGCTGCGCGAGGTGGTGGCTGATCGCCAGCCCGAGTCCCGTCCCGCCGTGCTTGCGGGTCGAGGCCCCGTCCACCTGGGTGAACTTGTCGAGGATGTCGAGCATGCGATCCTCGGGGATCCCGATCCCCGTGTCCTCGACCGCAAAGCGGATCATCGCACCCTCGTCCGCCGACACCTCGAGCGAGATCGCCCCCTGCGGCGTGAACTTGAGCGCGTTGCTCAACAGGCTCATGAGGATCTGCCGCAACCGGCCCGGGTCGCCGATCACGCGCTCGGGAACGTCGGCGTCGATCGACAGCGAGTTGGCGAGCCCCTTCGCGTTCGCCTTCGGCTCGAAGAGGCGCCACGTCTCGCGCACCGTCGTCGCCAGCGAAAACTCCATCGGTTCGAGCGCCAGGGCGCCGCTCTCGATGCGCGAGGTGTCGAGGAGGTCGTTGATCAGGGAGAGGAGCGAGCGGCCGGCGTCGAGCATGCTGTCGGCGTAGCCGCGCTCGCGCGCACGCAACTCCCCCTCGAGGAGGAGCTGCGTGAGGCCGAGGATCGCATTCATCGGCGTGCGAATCTCGTGGCTCATGTTGGCCAGGAACTCGTCCTTGGCGCGCGACGCGGCTTCGGCGGCGTCGCGCGCGCGTTCGAGCTCGAGTTCCTTGGCCTTGAGGTCGGAGATGTCGCGCATGGAGCCCGCCATGCGCAGCGGCTCGCCTTGCTCGTCCCACGTCGCCTGCCCGCGCAGCTGCACCCAGCGATACTCGCCATCCTCGTGGAGCGCGCGGGCCGTCTCGGCAAACGGGACCTGCTCCTGGAAGTGCGCGCCGACAGCGTTCCACACGCGCGTGCGGTCGTCCGGGTGCAGCCGTGCGTCGAACGCCTCGACGCGATCGGGCATGGTCTCGAGCGTCGCGCCGAGGATGTCGCGCATGCGGCGCGACATGAAGACGCGCCCTGAACGCGGCGACCAATCCCAGAGCCCGTCGGCCGAGCCGAGGATGGCCAGCTCGAGCCGTTCCTGCGACTCGTGCAGCGCGCGCTCGGCCGACTTGCGCTCGGTGATGTCGCGCACAACAGCCAGTGCCTCGCCCAGGTCGAGCGGGCTGACGCGGAGTTCGAGGTCGCGCGGCGGTCCGTCGCCCCACGTGTCGCGGAACTCCACGACGCGCACCGCCCCGTCCTCGCGCGCCTCGCGCACGGTGTCGAGGATCCACTCGCCGAGCGCTCCGTCAGGGGCAAGCACGTCGGTCACCGGACGCCCGGTCGCCTCCGCGTCGGAGCAGAGCATGGCCTCGGGCCACGGCGTGCGCGCGTCCAGCACCTCGTCGTTGGGACCGATGTAGAGGACGAAGTCGGGGAGCGCGCGCAGCATGCCCAGGCTCTTGGCCTCGGCGCGTCGCGAACGCTCCGACAGCTCTTCCGAGGAGAGGTCGAGCGCCCGCTCCAGCATGGCGCGATCGGTGTCGGCCTGCGCGTAGGTGGCGTCGACCATCACCACGAACTCGGCGATCGCGGGGGGAATGTTGTCGGCAGCCCCGAAGGCGCGACGCAGCTGGCGGGCAAGGAGCCGGTGCACGGTCACTCCTCGCGCAACGTGGTGACCGTCATCGTCTGGTTGTGCAGCGTGCACGCCCCGCCGGGGGCCCACGGCGCGATCTCCCCGTACGAGTAGAAGCCGGTGAGGATCGGCGGCGCCCCGAGGACGTCGCGCACCGCCTCCAGTTCGTCCTCGACGCGCTGCTGCAGCACCAGCTTGCGCCCGACACACGAGATGAGGAGGGCCAGCGTGGCCGGCGCCTCACCTAACGACATGCAGGAGATCCGCGCCGCCCCTTCCGCACCGTCCACGAGCCGGTCGAAGTTGGCCTTCATGAAGCGGGCGCGCGCCCCGACCGGCATGTCGCCGGCGAAGGTCATCGTCCCGGCCTCGCGATCGAGCGCAAGGAGGGTTCGCACCACGGGGCGCGCATCGCCCTTGCGCCGGAGCGCCAGCGGGAAAGGAGACCGCTCGACGGCAGGTCGCGCGCGTGTTCCCCCAGGTACGACTCATACAGCGGGATCGCACCGCGCCGGTCCAGCTCATACAGGACGTTGCCTTCGGCGCGCGTGATCTCCCACTCGGCGCCAAAGGGGTCCCATCCCCCTAGTGATCCGTAGCCGGCGCGCAGCGAGCGCCCCACCAGCCCCACGGCCACGGCGCTCCCTCGCGGCAGCACCTCGTCCAGCACGACCAACGTCTCGCCAAATCGCGCCCCGTCCGCCGCCATGCCGCCGGTGACGCCGACGCCGGGGGGGAGGACCGCGGTGAGCCCCTCCACCAGGGCGCTCCCATTCACCTCGAGCCCGTCGGAGAAGACGAGGACGTGCGAAAGGTCGTCGGCCATCACGGCGTGGGCGAGCGTCTCGCCCAGGCCACGGCTCCCGGTCGCGGCGTCGAGCCGCGCCTCCGCCAGCTGCACCGTCGTGGCATCGAAGTGGAGCGCCGTCGCCACCACCGTGTCGTCGTGCACGCGGATCCCGGCGATCTCGCCGGCCGTCGAACACCCCACGATGCGGGCGCCTGGCCAGTGCGCGCGCAGGGGACCCATGACGTCCACGTCGCGAAGGCGCGCGACGGAGCCGAAGACGAGAATGAGCGACGGGTCGAGCCGTGGCGACGACGCCGTCCCCGCGGCCGCGTCCTCCCACCCTCGGGTTGGCGTCCAGATACGCTGTTGTGCCTGCATGCCGCGAAATGGGAGCCTGGCAATGGGTGTCGCGGATGAGACCGCGCTCACGCGGCCCGCTTCTCCAAGTGTCGACCGATCCGCCACTTGGCTGGAGTCTGTTCGGCGGCTCACGCGACGTCCGGAAAGCAAAGCGGCGCCCTCGGATGAGGGCGCCGCATGCAACGGCCAGGGTGCCAATCTGCTCGGGAGGGCGTGGACGAGCCGCGCCCTCGTCGATCAGTAGTTCGGGTTCGTCTGCTTCTCCGAGAGCGGGGTGTTGAAGCACAGGTCACGCCCGGGAAGCACCTCGAGCGGATCGTACGACCCCGGGCGGTTGAGCGCCGCCCAGCGCTTCATGTCGCCCAACCGGCGCGCCTCGAGCCAGAGCTCGATGCCGCGTTCGGCCTTGAGGGCGGTCCACGCCGCTGCCGCGTCAGCCGCAACGCGCGGCTGCAGGCTCAGGGCACTCCGGCGCGCGTTCAGGATCGCCATCGCCCCCGTCACGTCGCCGCCCACGAGCTTCGCCTCGGCTTCGATGAGACGCATCTCCCATCCAGAGACGAGGTTGATCCCCGCCGTGCGGTCGAGGTACTTGGTCTGGAAGTACCACCGCACGCGCCCAAGCGTCCCGACGGCCGCATCACCCACGAGCACCGTGGCGCTCGAGTCGAACGGAACGCGCGGATCGCGAGTCGCCTTGCGATACGCGTCGTACGGCGTATTCCACACCGTGTGCGCACGGTACGGCTGGTTCGCGCTCGCCCAGTAGATGCGGTTGTACTGATCCAGCTCCGTCGCGTAGTACGGCATCTTGTACGTGTACGCGTTGTTCGTGATCGCCGCCGCATCCGTCGTGGCGCCGGCAAGGTTTCCCTTGTCGAGGCGCACCGACGCACGCCCGGCCGTCGCCGCCTGCACGAGTGCGGCATTGTTCGCCGCGCTCGCCACGGTGATGGCTTCGGTGAAGGCGGCCTCCGCGCGATCGAAGTACACGGTGTACGACCCCGGCGCCCCACCGTTGATCACCCCTTCGCAGAAGTTCTCGCCGAGGTGGCGGTTGGCGTAGCCGGCCCACACCAGCGCCTGCGCCAGCTGCGCGCTGTTGTTCGCGGCAGTGCCGAGGACCGACTTCGCGCGCGTGACCACGTCTTCCGACGTCCAGCGCGCCCGCTGGGCGAGGTTCCAGAAGGTGTCGTCATCGTCGTCGGCGAGCTTGCCCGACTGCTGGCGCACGGTGATCCCGAACGAGCCGGTGGAGCCCGCGGGGTGGATCTCGCGCGTCGCCGCGCCCCCCGTGTAGGACGTCCAGTTGATGGCTTCGGCGAGGTCACGACCGGCGCCGTTGACCAGCGAGGACAGGGCGCCGGCATTGTTGAGTTGGTCCGCCTGGATCGGACCGGGGTTGGTGGCGTCGAGCGTGCAGCCACCAACGGACACAGCCAGGGCAACCGCCGCAGCGGCGCGCGACATCATCGAGGAATTCGTCATGGAAGTCATTGGCGTCTCCTCTTAGAACGACATGCGGAGCGAGGTCAGGAACACGGCCGGTGCCGGGATGTGCTCCGAGATGTAGCGCACGGTCGCGTTGAAGCCGTCGTTGCCCGACATCTCGGGGTCGAAGAGCGGCATGCCGTAGTTCTTGCGGAAGAGGTTCTGGCCCGAGAAGACGAGCGAGCTGCTCGCCGTCCCCGGCACCAGCTTGCCTAACGGCACGGTGACGGTGATGTCACGCACCTTGAAGAAGTCGGCCTTGAAGATGAACATGTCCTGGCGGACGTTGGCCGGGATGCAGGTGAGCGTCTCGCGCACCGTGATCGGCTTGCCCGCCGCAATGTTCTTGTAGGCGTCGAAGCACGTCGGCCAGAGCACCGAACGCGACAGCGCCTGGTACGACGCGTCCTCGTTGATGTAGTGGCCGGCCTGGTACTCGCCGCGCGCGGAGATGCTGATGTTGCGCCAGGTGCGCAGGTTGAAGTTGCCGCCGATGATGCGCGTCGGCTGCGCGGGCCCGAAGTCGTAGTTCGACGACGTGTCCGGCGCGACGCCGCGGGCGTTGGCGTTGCGGATGATCTTGCCGCGCAGTACGGGCGCCGGCTTCCCCTCAACCACCCAGCCGTAGTTGCCCACCGTGAACGACGGGGCGCCGCCAAGGCTGTTGATCTTCGAGTTGTTCGTGCTGAGGTTGAGCCCTGCCTGGAGGCCGAACTTCGGGCGCTCCACGAGCGTCGCGTTCACCGCCACCTCGACCCCCGACTTCTGCATCTCGCCCACGTTCTGGAGCGTGTTGGCCAGGAAGCCGTTGGTCGGGATCGAGCGCACGCTGAACAACGCGTCGGTCGTGGTGGCCTTGAAGTACGTGAAGTCGATGCCGAGGCGCCCCTGCAGGATGCTCTCGTCGAAGCCGAGTTCGAGCTCCGTGGTGCGCTCGGGGCCGAGATCGGCGTTGCCGAGGTTGGCCGGACGCACCGCGGTCGCCGTCCCCCAGCCCACCTGGTTGTACGTCCGCACGGCAGCAAACGCGCCCGGAGCGCGCCCGGCCTGCCCGTACGCCGCCCGCAGCTTCAGCGTCCCCAGCTTCTCATCCCAGAAGCCCTCGTCCGACACGACCCACGAGCCGGAGATCTTGGGGTAGAACTGGAAGCCGAAGTCCTTACCGAAGGCGCTGTTGCCGTCCAGGCGCCCGCCCACGGTGAAGAAGTAGCGGTCCTTGAAGCCCACCAGGGCCTGCGTGAACGCGCCACCGGTGATCACGCGCTGCCGGTTCTCGTCCGCCAGCTTGACGCCACCCGAGGCGACCGTGGGCGGTGACGGCGTGGCGAAGTTCTCCGAGTACGCCACCACGTCACCCACCAGCGAGTTCACGTACTGCGTCCCGCCCGAGGCGGTGACCTTGAGGTCGTTGCCGACGTTGAACTCGTAGTTGTTCACCCAGTCCATGCTCAGGACGTTGTTCGCCCAGCGCTGGTTCTGGATCACGCCTAACGGGACGGCCGGGAAGCCGAAGGGGCGCACGTTGCGGTTCTCCAGCGCCGCACGGTCGTAGCCGAGCGTGAAGCGCGACGAGAAGCGCGCGATCGGGGTCCAGGTCGCCGTCGTTCCCAGGATCGCGCGGTCGATGTAGCTGTCCAGCTGCTGTGCAAAGACACGGGAGATGACCTCAGGGTCCGCGCTCCCGAAGTAGTTGCGGTCACGACGGAAGGCGTTGAGCGTCACCCCCTGCGCGTTGTTGCCGGCCGGCGTCTGGTTGATGAGCGAGTTGGTATACGCGCTGCTCCAGTTCACCGCGACGTTCTTGATCGGCGTGAAGTCGAGGTTGGCGCGAATCTGGTACTTGCGCTCCCGGTCGTTGGGGAGCACGCCATCGGTGTTGTCCGCATTGGCCGAGACGAGGTACTTCAGGTTCTCGCCCTGCCCGCCCGACACCTGCGCCGAGGCGCCATAGCGCATCGCGTAGTTCTCCGGCCCGAAGCGCTCCGACTTGACCCCCTTCCTGTTGGTCGTCGAGTTGCGCAGGAACGGATCCATGAAGAGGAGCGGCGCCGAGTCGGTGCCGAACTTCTGCAGCGAGCTGAAGCCCGAGTTGAGCTGCACGTTCCACTTGGCCGCGCCCTGCGCGCCACGCTTCGTGAAGATCTGGATCACGCCGGCCGCCGCGTCGGTGCCGTACAGCGTGGCCGCCGCCGCCCCCTTCACGACCTCGATGCGCTCGATGTCGTCCGGGTTGATGTCGTTGAGCGGCGAGCCGTAGGCGTTGGCGCCGCGCTGCGTGGTCCCCGTGAAGATGCCGTTGCGCGGATACTCATCCGAGCGCGTACGCACCCCGTCGATGAAGATCAGCGGCTGGTTGGTCAGCGCGACCGACGTCGAGCCACGCAGGCGGATCGCCGAGCCGGCCCCCGAGTTCCCCGTCGCCCCGCCGACGTTCACGCCGGCCATGCGCCCGGCCAGCATGTTCGACAGGTTGCTCGGGACTTCGGGCAGCTCCGACACCTTCACCGACCCGATCGAGTTGCCCACCTCGCGCTTGCGCGCCGAGCCGCCGGTCCCCGTCACGACGACTTCGTCGAGCGAGATGGCGCTCTGCGTCAGCCCGAAGTCCGCCGTGACCGATCCACCCGCGGTCACCGCCACCGACTTCTCGATCGGCTGGTAGCCGATCAGGCGCACGCGCACCACCTGCGTCCCGGCCGGGACCGCCGCGATCGAATACGACCCGTCGGCGTTGGTGAGTGCCCCAAGCTGCGTATTCGCCACGAAGACCTGGGCATTGCCGAGCGGAGTGCCGGACGCGGCGTTCGTCACCTTGCCGCGAATGGTCCCCTGCCCTTGCTGCGCCCATGCAGACCCGGGAACGGACGCGATCAACATCGCGACCGCCAACCCGAGGCCGCCGTACCAGCGACCCAACGTTCGACAACTCTTGTGCATCACGACCTCACTGGAGAGGAGTGGGGGGAACGTGCATCCGCGCGTGAGACCTGACGGCGCCGTGGCAGGAACTTCGAAGTCCGAATGGGTACTGCGAATCCCGAGGGTGACCGCCGGGCGGCGCGCCATTCGGGGTCGGCGCGCATGAAAACGGTGGGGGTGGGTCCCGAATGCCGGCAGGTCGGGCGGAGCGCAGCATAGCATCGGGGCGAATGGAACCGCTGTCAACCGCACGGTGATAGGCGGTTTGCCGTACCCCACCCAAATGGGCGGTCTTCGACCGCTCGACCGCTCCCGGCGCAGCGCCTGATCGCGCGCCATCTACCCCCCTCTTTCCGCACGGTCGCGCTCGCAACGCACCGTCGCCTCATTCGTCTACG
Organism: Gemmatimonadaceae bacterium; assembly: GCA_046327755.1. Taxonomy (GTDB): domain Bacteria; phylum Gemmatimonadota; class Gemmatimonadetes; order Gemmatimonadales; family Gemmatimonadaceae; genus SCN-70-22. Next base: position 126,228 of record JAXLXW010000010.1, on the reverse strand, counting down.
TATAGTTGCCTCCCATCGATCGCCCCCACGTGTCAGCCGCCCACCCCTCGTCGCCCGAACTCGAGGCGCTCCTCGACCAGGGGCGCCTCGCGGAGCTGCGCGGTCAGGAACAGGCGGCTCGCGACCTGTACGAGCGGGCGCTGCACTCGCTCGCCGCCGGCACCCCGGCGTGGACGATCGCCCGCCTCCTCCTTGGGGTGGGGCGTACCCACATGGCCACGCGAAACGCCGGCGCCGCCCTCGATTGTGTCGAGGCGGTCCTCGCGCTCCCCCAGGAGCACGGGATGGACGTCGCGGTCGCCGAGGCGCTGGAGTTACGCGGGCGCGTCCGCTGGCGCGAAGGGATGCTCGCCGCCGCCGGCGAGGACTTCACCGACGCCCGCCAGCGCGCCCGCCTCGCCGGCCGCCCGGCACTCGCCGCCCTGTCGGCGACGCACCTCGGCGACCTCGCCCTCCTCCGCGGCGACATCTCGGGGGCCATCGCGCTGGCTGAACTGGCGCTGAACGAGTACCGCACCGCGGGCGACGAGGCGCTGGCCGGGCTCACCGCCGCCCGCCTGGCCACGCTGTACGCCGATGCCAAGCGGTGGAATGCTGCGGAGCAGGCCTTCGCCGACGCCGCCGCCTCGGCCACGCAGCGCCGCGACGATCACCTCCTGGCGCTCCTCGAGATCGCGCGCGCCGAGATGGCGCTCGACCGCGCCAACGTGGAGCGCGCCTCCGCGTCGGCCGACCGCGCCCTCGAGATCGCCCGCCGGCTCGACGACCCGCAACTCTCGGCGCGCGCCGTGATCCTTGCCGGCGTCGTCGCTCGCGAACTCGGCGACCATGGCCGCGCCGATCGCATGCTCGAGCAGGGGGACCGCCAGGCGCAAGAGCTGGATGACCTCCTGCTGATGGCCGAGATCGCGCGCGAGCGCGCCGACCTGCACGCGCGCGACGAGCGACACGTCGACGCACTCGCGGCGCTCAACCGCGCGTATCGCGCGCTGGCGCAGCTGCGGGTGCGCGGCGCGGACGGCGATGCCACGCGACGCCTTCGCCGTCTCGACGAGGGCTTCATCGATGTCGTGCGGCGCTGGGCCCAGCGTATCGAGTCGAAGGACCATGCCACCGCCGGACACTGCGACCGCGTCGCCGACGTCACGTGCGAGATCGCGCGCCGCATGGGGGTCGAGGCGCACGCGCTCGTCTGGTATCGCGTCGGCGCCTACCTGCACGACATCGGGAAGCTCGAGGTCCCGCCGTCGATCCTCAACAAGCAGGGGCGCCTCACCGCGGAAGAGTGGGCCGTCGTCAAGCGACATCCGGCCGCGGGTGCCGCCATGCTGCGCGGCGTCGACTTCCCCTGGGAAGTGCGCCCCATCGTCGAGTCGCACCACGAGTGCTGGGACGGCTCCGGCTACCCGCATGGCCTCGCCGGCGAGGAGATCCCGCTCGCCGCGCGCATCTTCACCGTCGCCGACGTCTACGACGCGCTCGTCTCGCGCCGCTCGTTCAAGGCGGCGCTCTCGCATCACGAGGCGCTCGAGGTCATGCGGCGCGACGTGGGGCGCCAGTTCGATCCCGCCGTCTTCAAGGTCTTCGAGGAGATCGTGCGCGAGGGGATCGCCATCCCCGGCGTCACCTCGGCCGCTGCGCTCCCCGCCCGCGTGGAGACCCGCGAGCCGCCCCTCCTCGATGACGCGCTGACCTCGGTGGCCGACCGGGGCTCGTGGACGCAGCGCGCCACGCGACTCCTCGCCTCGCGGCAGGGCCACGCGCACACCACGTCGCTCCTCCTCCTCGACATCGATCACTTCTCGCGCGTCAACGCGACGTACGGGCGGCTGCAAGGCGACGACCTGCTGTGGGCCGTGGCCAAGGTGCTGCAGCGCGGGATGCGCACGGGGGACTTGATCGGGAGGCGCGGGAGCGACGAGTTCGTCATCCTCCTCCCGGCCACGCCGTCGGAGATGGCGCTGGAGATCGCCGAGCGGCTGCGAGAGGCGTGCGCCCGCCTGCGCTGCGCGCGGCGCGATGCGTCGGAAGAGGAGATCGCGATCTCCGTCTCGGTCGCCGTCGCTACCACGCCGCAGGATGGCGAGACGATCGAGTCGCTGCTTGCCGCCACCGATCGCGCACTGTACCGCGCCAAGCGCGACGGGCGCGATCGCGTGGTCGTCGCCGACCAGGCCGACGCGCACGCCGCACGGGCGCGCCTCGACTTCGATGCGTTCGTCGCCCGCGAGGACGAGATCCGGTCGATGGTGAGCCAGCTCGACCTCGCCAGCCGCGGCGATGCGCGGCTGGTGTCGCTGGTCGGCGAGGAAGGGATCGGGAAGACGGCACTCGTCAGGCACCTCGAACCGGAGATCCGGCTGCGCGCCGGGACGATGATCACGGCGCAGTGCCTCGATGGCGACCAGGGGACGCCGTACGCGCCGTGGACCGACATCATCGGGCGGCTGCACGCGTTAGGTTTGCTGGCGCTCAAGGAATGGCGCGCACTCCCGCAGCTCATCCCCGACATCCCACCGCCCCCTGAGGGCGACGACTGGGCGCTCACGCCATCGCTCTTGCAGGAGGAACTCGTGCGCGCGGTGCGACGCGTGGCGCGCGAACGCCTCCTCGTCCTCGTCTTCGAGGACATGCAGTGGGGCGACACCGCCAGCTGGGGGGTGCTCGACGCGCTCCTCGGCGCCCTCGACACCGAGCGCCTCTTCGTTGTCGTGACGCTGCGCCCGGACGAGGCACGCGGTGCCGCCGACTGGCGCCGGCGCCTCACGCAGCGTTCGCGTGCGAGCCAGATGTCGCTGCGGCGCTTCAGCGCCGATGAACTGCGCCGCTGGACGCAGGTCGTCTTCCGCGACGCCGACCCGGGCGACGAGTTCCCCCGCATCCTCTACGAATACACCGAGGGGATCCCGCTCAGCGTCGTGCAGGTGCTGCGCGCCTTTGCCGAGGCGGGGGGGATCTGGTATGGCGGGACACGGTGGGAGTGGCGCCCGCTGACCGGCGGGGCGATCCCGCCGGCCATCGCCTTCATTCTCGAGCGGCGGCTGCAACGCCTGTCGCCGGCGGCGCGCGCCATCCTCACCACCGCCGCCGTCCTCGGCGCCCCGTTCGACCTCGAGTTGCTCCTGGCGACGGCCAACGTTCCCGAGGGTCAGGTCACCGCGGCGCTCGACGAGGCGGAGTCGGCCGGTGTCGTGTCGCGCGACGCGGGCGGCGACTCCAACAGCGACGCCCAGTGGCGCTTCACGCACACGCTCCTGGCGGAGGCCATCACGCGCGACGTCCCGGAGCGCAAGCGCCAGCGCATCCATGAAGTCGCGGCGCGACTCCTCGAGCTGCGCACGCCGTCCGCCGTGGAGTCGATCGCGGCGCACTATCACGCGGCCGGGCTCGACACCGAGGCCTATCGCTATGCGCTGGCCGCCGCCGAGCGGGCCGCGAGCGGCTTTGCGCACGACGCGGCCCTCGCCGCGCTGCAGGTCGCGCAGCGCCACGCACCCTCCGCCCGCAACCTGGCCGAGCTGCGCGTGCGCCTGGCGACCACGGCCTTCGAGTCGGGGCGCTACGCCACCGCGGAGACCTGGTGCGACCTGGCGCTCGAGTGGATGACGGGTGAGCCGGGGCTCGACGACGCCGTTGCCGCCCGCAGCCTGCGCGAGCGCATTCGCGTGCATCGTGGCAAGCCGCCACTGCGCGCGATCGAGGCGTTGCGCACGCTCCTGCTCGAGTCGCCGGACGCGGACCCGGTCACGCGCGCCAGTGTGCAGCTGGCGGCAGCGCGCCTCGCCGCCAGCGTCTGCGACTGGCACCTGACGGCGACGCTGGCCCGCAAGGCCATCGAGAGCGCGGGGATTCGCGGGTCGCTCGTCCAGCGCGCCGAGGCGCACCGCCTGCTGGCGCTCGGGCGCTACGACAACGCCGCCGGCGAGGCGTTCGCCTTCGCCCGCGAGGCCATCGCCGACGGAACCGCGACCGGCGACCGCGCCGTGACCGCCCTGGCCCGGTTGACGTTAGGCGAGTTGTACCTGCGCGCCGGTCACCTCCCGCACGCCGAGGAATCGCTGGGCGAGGCGCTCGATGCCGCGCGCGGCGCGCACGCCGCCCCGCTCGCCGCCGGCGTCTCGCGCGCGCTGGGCGAGCTGCGCTCGCGCCAGGGCAACTTTGGCGAGGCCGCCCAGTGGCTCGGCGATGCCGAGCGCATCTTCACCGCGTTAGGCGATTCGTCGGAGCAGGTGCGCACCACGCTCGCGGCGGCGCACATCGCGCGCGAGCAGGGCGAGCGCGATCGGGCGCACGCGCTGTACGACGCCGCGGCCGGCGCTGCGCGCACCCTCGACGTCACCTGGATCGAGCTCACCGCCCTCGCCGGCGCCGCGCTCACCAACGGCGGCCCCAACGCTCCCACCACGCGCGCACGTTGGGAGCGCGCCAACGAACTCATCGCCAGCGCCACGCCGGACTGGTGGTTCCCCGGGCGCGAACTGGTGGACGCGGTCACGCTGCATATGGCGCTCGGAGCGGGCCACAGCGGCGCGGCCTTCGACCAATTCGCCCGCGCCATCCGGCGCTTCGATGCCGTCGATCCGTACGCGGGGGCATGGCTCGTCGCGGAATGCGCCGACGAACTCGAACGCGCCGGACTTCCCGCCATCGCCGTCACGCGCCGGCTGGCATCCGAACGGGCGCGTGCCCTGGCCTTCGGCCCGCTCGCCGAGCGCCTCGCCGAATCGACGAACTAGCTGAGCGCACCAGCTCCGGCACCAACTCCGGCACCAGCTCCGGCGCAAACGCTCGGCGCGCGCGTTCGGCGCTCCTCGCCCGCGCACCCGACGATCGAGTCGAGCTCGTCCGATAGCTTCGGGCGAGTTGCATCGTTTGTATGTCCAGCATAACGATGGGACTGCATTCCTAATTGCGGGGGAGCGGTGAAGGCGGCTGGCTCTCCTCACGCACGGCGGAGTGCATCCCTTACTGGCGCCGACGGCGCGGATGTCAAAGTTTAGGGCACCCACACCGGCCAGAGGGAACCCCCATGCCGTATCGCCTGTCGTTTGCACCCCTCACCACTCTTTCGCTCGCACTCGCCGCGTTGCTGTCCGTGACTGGAGCGATGGCGGCGCAGACGCCGAAGGGCGCGTCCCCGCCGCAAGGCGAACGGCGCGCCGCAGGCGCACGGGCGGGAGGGATTCAGGGCTCCGAGTTGGTCATCGTGGTGCGGGACAAGGGCTTCGAGGCCGCCGAGCAGGTGGATGCGGGGCTCGTCAACGTGCGGTTGTTCAATCGGTCCAGCTCGCAACAGCATTTCAGCATCCTCAAGGTCGACCGCCTCGATCGCCTCGATCAGATCTCGGAGTACCTCAAGGGAAGCGACTGGAACGTCCCGTGGATCAACCGCATGGGCGGGCCGGAGTCGACGCCGTCCGGCGGCGTGTCGTCGGTCTCGATGGTGCTCGAGCCGGGCCGGTACGTGATTGCCCAGCTCCCGGTGAACCCGAACCCCGGCGGGCCGCTCATCCTGAGCGAGGTGCGCGAGCTGTCGGTGACGCGTCGTCCTGGCTCCAGCGGGTCGGCGACGCTCCCGTCCGCCGAGCTGACGCTCAAGATGTATGAGTGGAACTACACGCTCGAAGGGCCGCTCAACGCGGGGCGCCGCACCATCCGGGTGGACAACACCGGACAGTTCGAGCACCAGGTCTGGATCGTTCGATTGCTCGAGGGAAAGGGTTTGGCCGACGCGGTGAAGTGGGCGGAGAAGCCCGCCGGCGCCCCGCCGTTCGAGGGGGTGGGCGGAACGACCAACCTGGCACGCGGCCACTCGGTCAACGTGACGGTCGATCTCCTTCCGGGCGACTACGCGCTGCTCTGCGTGTCGTACAATCCGCTCTCCAAGCACCTTCACTCGCAGCACGGGATGATCCGAGCGATTCGGGTGACGCCGTAGCCTGAGCGGGGCCGCCGCCGCTCCACGCGGGGCGGCCGCGATCACCCCAGCCGAGAAGGGGGGGAGCCCCCCGCCGTTCGGGTCTCCCGGCAGAATCCTGTTAGCAGGATCTTGACGGCTCGCCACGCCGCTGTAGCGTGCCAACCGCGCCGTGAACGCTTTGTCCCGCGTTCGCGGCGCGGTCACATTGCGCCCCGCCCTCCCCCAAGGCGCGGTCGCCCTCCCTGTCCACCCCCAAGCAGCTGGAGGACTCCATGCGTCACGTGCGGTTCGAACCTCGGCGGGGGCTGCGTGCCCTCGCCTCCCCCCTCGCGGTGCTCGCGGCCCTCTCGATGTCGACGGCCCTCCCTCGTCCAGCGCAGGCGCAACAGCCCCAGATCACCGGGCGTGTGACCGCCGAGGACGTCGGCGAACCACTGTCCGACGTGCGCGTCGTGGTCGTCGGGACGTCCGTCTTCACGGTCACCAACGCGCAGGGGACCTATGTGCTGCGCGGGCTCCCGGCCGGGAGCTTCGAAGTCCGCGTGCTGCGCGTCGGCTACGCGGAGCAGAAGAAGTCGGTGGCCGTTGCGGCTGGCGGTCCGGCGGTCACGCTCAACTTCGCCATGGTGCGCACGGTGGTGCAGCTGCAAGCCGTCGTGACCACGGCCACGGGCGAGCAGCGGCGCGTGGAACTGGGGCACTCGGTCGCCACGATCGACGCCGCCAAGACGGTGGAGAGCGGAAGCGTGAAGAACATGGGGGACCTGCTGGTGGCCAAGGCGGCCGGCGTGCAGATCCTCCCCGCCAACATGACCGCGGGCGGAAGCCGCGTCCGCATCCGCGGGACGTCGTCGTTGTCGTTGTCGAACGACCCGATCTACGTGATCGACGGCGTGCGCATGACGAGCACCGGCGGGACCGGGATCGGCGTGGGCGGCACGGCGCCAAGCCGCGTGAACGACATCAACCCCGAGGAGATCGAGAACATCGAGGTCGTCAAGGGGCCGTCAGCCGCAACGCTGTATGGCACCGACGCCGCCAACGGCGTGGTGGTCATCACCACGAAGCGCGGGCGCGCCGGCGCGGCGCGGTGGAACGTCTACGGCGAGCAGGGGATCATCCAGGACAAGAACGACTACCCCTCGACGTACGCCATCCTCGGGCACGCCCCGGCGACGCCGACGGTGGCGCGCCGCTGCTGGCTGTACGAGACCGCCCTCGGCACCTGCATCGAGGACAGCACCCGCGTCCTCAATGTCTTCAAGGACAAGGACCTCACCCCCATCAAGGATGGCTGGCGCTGGCAGGGGGGCGGACAGGTCTCCGGTGGCACGGACGCGGTGCGCTACTTCGTCAGCGGCGAGTACGAAAGCGAGGCCGGACCGCTCGGCATCCCCGACTACGATCGCCGCCGCTTCGACTCGCTGCAGACGCGCATCTACAACTACATGGATCGCCCGAACGTGGCGATCAAGGGGTCGTACCGCGCCAACCTCAACATCGCGCCGACCCCCAAGCTCGACCTGGGGATCACGTCCAACTTCATCAAGCTCAACCAGCGCCTCCCGCAGGTCGACAACAACGTCAACTCGTTCTGGTACAACGGGACGGTCGGCTACGGCTACAAGAACGCGGGGCCCAACTACACGGCGCGCGGCTCGTTAGGCCAGCCGCTCCAGGGATGGAACCTCTTCACCCCGGGCGACATCTTCCAGTTCAGCACGCAGCAGGAAGTGCAGCGCACGATCAACGCGGCCACCGCCAACTGGCGCCCATTCTCGTGGATGCAGAACCGCGCCGACATCGGGCTCGACCTCTCCGACCGCGTCGACTTCCAGCTGTGCCGCTTTGGCGAGTGCTCTGACTTCGGCACCAACCGCCTCGGGCGCGCCATCGACGTGCGCGCCGACATCCGCAACATCACGGTGAACCTCGGGTCGACTGCCACCTGGCAGTTCAAGCCGTGGCTCAACTTCAAGACCACGGGTGGCGTGCAGTACGTGAACTTCTCGTTCAAGACCGCCACCGCGCAGGGCTCGACGCTCCCGCCGGGCGCCGAGACACCGGCGGCCGGCACGATCCCCGCCGTCGGTTCCGGCACCACGCTCCAGAAGACACTGGGGCTCTTCATCGAGGAACAGGCCTCGATCAACGATCGCCTCTTCCTGACCGCCGCCGTCCGCACCGACCAGAACTCGGCGTTCGGCACGGAGTTCCAGCGCGTGTACTACCCCAAGGGGTCTCTCTCGTGGGTCGTCTCCGACGAGAGCTTCTTCCCCAAGATCTCGTGGCTGTCGTCGCTGCGCCTGCGCACGGCGTTCGGTGCCTCCGGCGTGCAGCCGGGCCCCAACGACGCATTGCGCACCTTCGCGGTCGCGACGACCAACATCGCCGGCTCCGAGGTGGCGGGGCTCCGCTCCAACCTCCTGGGCAACGCGAAGCTCAAGCCGGAACGCACGCAGGAGCTGGAGTTCGGGACCGATGCCCGCTTCTTCAACGACAAGGTCAACCTCGAGCTCACGTACTACAACAAGACGTCGAGCGACGCGCTCATCGCCCAAACCATCGCCCCGTCCGCCGGATCGGCGGCCACGACGGTGCTGGCCAACCTCGGTGAAGTGCGCAACTCGGGGTACGAGGCGCTCCTCAACACGCAGCTCCTGTCGGGCAAGACCGTCTCCTGGGACATGACGCTCTCCGCGTCACGCAACAGCAACGAGCTGCTCACGCTGGGCGTCGACGCCGCTGGCAAGGCCATTCCGCCGATCATCGGCACCTCGACGCAGCAGCGCCCGGGCTATCCGCTCAACGGCTACTGGCAGCGCGGCTTTACCTACAACGATGCCAACAAGGACGGGATCATCGTCCCGGCCGAGGTCACCATCGCCGACTCGATCACGTACCAGGGGTACTCGCAGCCGCGCCTCGAAATCTCGTTCGTCAACGGCTTCGACCTGTTCAACCGCCGCATCCGCATCTCGTCGCTCATCGACCACAAGAGCGGCTACAAGGTGCTCAACTCGGAGCAGCAGTTCCTCTGCCAGCAGTCGCTGTCGTGCAAGGCCACCTCGAGCCACGACGCCACCCTGTTCGAGCAGGCCCGCGCGATCGCGCAGCGCTTCAAGACGCCGCAGACCACCGCCGGCTACATGGAAGACGTGACGTTCACCCGCATCCGCGAGGTGTCCGTCACCTACAACGTGTCACCCGAATGGTCGCGTCGCCTCTTCAAGTCGCAGAGCGTCGGGATCGTCGGCGCCGTGCGCAACCTCGCGATCTTCTCCGACTGGACCGGTGTCGACCCGGAGCAGAACTACGGAGAGGCGAACCTCCAGCAGACGCTGCTGACCGCAGGCCCGCCGCGCTACTTCACGTTCCGCGTCAACCTGCGCTACTGAACCCAAACGGCCGAGACCATCACCATGACAACGATCATTTCGCGTCATCGTGGGATCCTGACCGCCGGGGTCATGATCCTCACTGCCGCCGCCCTCGGCGGCTGCAGCAACTACCAGGACCGCCTCCTCGCGGCCCCCGATCCGGACGTCATCAACCCATCGTCGGTGAACTCCGCCGCCGGCGCCGAGGCGATGCGCATCGGCGCACTCTCCCGCGTGCGCAACATCACGGCAGGAGGCGAGGGCGCCTGGATGCTCGGCGGGCTGCTGGCCGACGAGTGGAAGTCCGGCGATACCTTCCTGCAGCGCAACGAGACGGACCAGCGCATCATCCAGGAGAACAACGCCAACGTCCAGGCGATGATGCGCGAGATCTATCGCGTGCGTACGTCGGCGCGCGAGGCGCTGGGCGTGCTCAAGTCCTACGTCCCCGGCACGCCTGCCTATCAGGGGCAGATGTACTGGGCGATGGCTGTCGCCGAGGTCACGCTCGCCGAGTCGTTCTGCAACGGAACGCCGCTCGGCGACGCCTCCACCGGCGCGCCGGTCTATGGTCCTCCGCTCACCAACCAGGCGGTGTTCCAACTCGCGCTCGCCCATGCCGACAGTGCCGTGACGCTGGCCAGCGGGACCGACGCGACGTCGACGGCCATTCGAAATGCAGCGGCGGTGACCAAGGCGCGCATCCAGCTCGCCCTCGGCCAGTTCGCCAACGTCGCCGCGACGGTGAGTGCCGTTCCGACCAGCTTCCAGAACCTGGCCACCTTCGCGCTCACCTCGGGCGACAACCAGATCTGGAGCCTCAACACGAGCCAGAAGCGCTGGGTCGTGGGTGATTCGTTCGACGTGGGCGGGCGCATCACCAACGCCATCCCGTTCGCCTCGTCCGGCGACCCGCGCGTGAAGGTGACCGGCAACTCGACGGCGACTTCGCCGGCGGGGAAGTCGTTCGACGGATCGACCAGCTTCATCTCGCTCCTCAACTTCGGCCGGTCGGAATCGACGCCGATCGTCTCGGGGCTCGATGCGCGGCTGTACGAGGCGGAAGTGCGCCTGCAGGCGAACGACTACGCAGGGATGATGTCGATCCTCAACGCCCTGCGGACGTCGCCGCCCAACCTTGGCACCTTCACCCCCACGGCGATGACGGCGCTCGGCGTGCCGGCCGATCGCAACGCCGCGATCGACGTCTACTTCCGGGAGAAGGCGTTCTGGACCTTCGGGCGCGGCCAGCGCCTCGGAGACCTGCGGCGCCTCGTACGCCAGTACGGTCGCTCGCAGGCCAACGTCTTCCCCTCTGGGCAGTTCTTCAAGGGCGGCAACTACGGGAGCGACGTGAACTTCCCCGTGACGGTCGACGAGCAGAACAACCCGGACTTCAAGGGGTGCCTCGACCGCAACGCCTGACGCGGTGGTCGCGATCGCGACCGCCTCGCGCTGAGCGCTGGAAACCACGACGCCCCGGCCAGCGGCCGGGGCGTCGTGTCATCATTCCGCTGACCCACGCCACCCGCAGCGCACAACACCTTTTCCTTCCTGGACGTTCGAGTAGAGTTGATGCCCGGCACATCGCCCGACATGAGCGGTGGCCGAAACCCCATCCTTCCCGTTCATGCCTGTATCTCGTCGCTCACTGACGCTCGCCCTCGCGCTGGTCGCGGCCGGGAGCTCCGTCGGGTCCGCGCAGGGCACTGCCCCGTTCGAGGCGGACTCCACGACTCTCGCCGCCTTCCGCTGGCGACTCATCGGCCCCGCCAACACCATGGGACGCATCTCCGACGTGGTCGGGATCCCGTCCCCCTCCAAGACGCTCTTTGTGGCCGCCGCGGCGGGCGGCATCTGGAAGTCGACCAACAACGGCACCACCTGGCGCCCCGTCTTCGACAACCAGCGCGTGATCTCGATGGGGATGCTCGCCATCGCCCCTAGCGACACGATGCAGGTATGGGCCGGGACCGGCGAGCCCAACTCGCGCAACTCCCTCTCCCCCGGCGGCGGCATCTACAAGTCGACCGACGGCGGGCTCACCTGGAAGCTCATGGGGCTGGAGAAGACGCAGACCATCGGGCGCATCGTGGTGCACCCGACCAACCCCAACATCGTCTACGTCGCCGCGTTAGGCGCGATCTGGAACGCCAACAAGGAGCGCGGGCTCTACAAGACCACCGACGGCGGCACGACGTGGGAGCTGATCAAGTTCATCTCCGACAAGGCCGGCGTGGTCGACGTGCAGCTCGACCCCAGCAACCCCGACATCGTCTGGGCGGCGAGCTACGAGCGCGTACGCGGCCCGTACTTCCTCAAGTCGGGCGGCCCGGGCTCTGCGCTCTGGAAGTCGGCCGATGCCGGGAAGACGTGGACCGAGGTGAAGGGAGGCGGCTTCCCCGAGACGCTCAAGGGGCGCATCTCCATCGCCATCGCCGCGTCGAACCCGAAGGTCATGTACACGATGGTCGAGGCGGACACCGCCCCGAACCCCAAGCCTGACAAGACGAAGAAGGCGCAGGACAAGCCGAGTGGACTCTATCGCTCGGCCGACGGCGGCGTGACGTGGGAGCGCACCAACAACGAGAACACGCGCCCCTTCTACTACTCGCAGGTGCGCGTGCACCCGAAGAACCCGGACCGCGTCTATTGGTCGTCGACGCCGGTGAAGGTCTCGGACGACGGTGGCAAGACGACGAAGAACGCGACGGTCGGCGTGCACGTCGATCATCACGCCATGTGGATCGACCCGAACGATCCGGACCGCATGATCGTCGGCAACGACGGCGGCATCGCGATCTCGTACGACCAGGGCGGGAGCTACGACGTGCCGATGACGCTCCCCGTCTCGCAGGCGTACAACGTCTCGTTCGACATGTCGGTCCCATATCGCGTGTGCACCGGGCTCCAGGACAACGGCTCGTGGTGTGGCCCCTCGCGCCGCAAGCAGGGCGGGATCACCAACGCGATGTGGGCCACGGTCGCTGGCGGTGACGGCTTCGTCACGCAGCAGGACCCGACCGACCCCAACATCGTGTATGCCGAGTCGCAGGGCGGGAACATCTCGCGCTTCAACTTCGCGACGAGCGAACGCGTCTCGCTCGTGAAGCCCAACTGGCGCCCGCGCTACCAGCAGTGGGAAGACTCGATCCTCACCGAGCGCCCGGACACCACGGCGGCGATGTCGAAGGATCAGAAGAAGCGCCTCGACGCCTTCCGCGCCCAGCAGAAGACCGACTCGGTCGCCTTCGACCTGCGCTGGAACTGGAACACGCCGTACATCATCTCGGCGCACAACCCGGCCGTGCTCTACTTCGGCGCCAACCGCGTCCTCAAGAGCACCAAGCGTGGCGATGAGATGTACCCCATCTCCCCCGATCTCTCGTACGCCGACACGATGAAGGTGCGCGTGTCGACGCGGACGACCGGCGGCATCACGACCGACGCGACGGGCGCCGAGACGTATGGAACGATTGTCTCGCTGGCCGAGTCGCCGATTCGCCCGGGGATCCTCTTTGCCGGGACCGACGACGGGCGCGTGTGGGTCTCGAAGAACGACGGCGGCACGTGGGAGGAGCTCTCGAAGAACTTCCCGGGGCTCGCGCCTAACGCGTACGTGAGCGAGATCGAGCCGTCACCGCACGACACGATGACCGTCTTCGTGACGTTCGACAACCATCGCGTCGGCGACTTCACGCCGTACGTCTACGCCTCGTCGGACTTCGGCAAGTCGTTCAAGTCGATCGCCGCCAACCTCCCCACGGGCGGCCCCGACTTCGTGCACGTGATCAAGCAGGACCCGACCAACCCGGACCTTCTCTTCGTCGGGACCGACGTGGGTGCCTTCGTCTCGCTCAACCGGGGGCAGAGCTGGCAGCGCTTCATGACGGGGCTCCCGACCGTCCCGGTCAACGATCTCAAGATCCACCCGCGCGACAAGGAACTCATTGCCGCGACGCACGGGCGCTCGGTGTACGTCGTCGACATCGCCGCGTTGCAGCAGCTCAAGCCGGACGTGGTGGCCGCCGAGGCGTATCTCTTCAAGCCGAAGACCGCCTACCAGTACGGCGAGATGGCGTTCGAGGGGCAGTCGGTGGGACACCAGTTCTTCCAGACGCCCAACACGCAGTACGGCGCCGAGATCTCGTATCGCCTCACGACGCGCGGGCAGGGGCAGGTGCGCGTGGTGATCCAGGACGTCACCGGCGACACGATTCGCACCTTGAGCGGGCCGTCGACGCTGGGGACCCACAAGGTCGTCTGGGACTATCGTGGCAAGGCCCCGGCGGCGCCACCGCTCTCGCCCGCCGGCAAGCGCGACTCGATCCTGACCGTACGCCGCGCCGACTTCGTCTTCGACTCGTTAGGGAAGGCGGGGATGGACACCGTGGCGCTGGCGCGCTTCCGCCGCATGCTCCAGGGCGGCGACATGCAGCAGATGGCGCAGATGTTCATGGGTGGCGGGATGGGGCAGTCAACCGTCTGGAACCCGCGCCCAGGTGAACAAGCCGCCGCGCAGCGTGGCGGGGGTGGCGGCGGCGGACGTGGGGGGGCGGCCGGCGCCGCGGCCGCGGCAGGCATCACCGATCCCAACGTTGCCTTCCAGATCGTGCAGCTTCTCAACCCGCGCGGCGGCGGTGGTGGTGGTGGCTTCAACATCCCGGGCGCACCACGCACCCAAGCCCCCATCGTACAGCCGGGCGACTACCTCGTCTCGATCACCGTGAACGGGAAGACGCTCAAGCAAACGCTTCGCGTCGAGAGGGCGAGCGGCACCGGTGTGGTGTCGTCGTTCTTCGAGGAAGACGACGAGCGCTGACCCCTTCGCTCGCGATCGGGAAGAAAGGCCCCCGCCCATCAGAGGGCGGGGGCCTTTCCGTTGGAACACCCGCCGTGCGGGCGTTTAGTGATATGGTTGTCGCGAGGCCCGCCTCGCGTGACATTACGCGTGATCCCCTCGCGTTCGCCTCGCAGCGGTGTGCGGCCCAGCCGTCGCGTCGCTCTCCGTCCGTTCCACCAACGACTCGGTCCGTGCTGCACTCGCCCCATCCATTCGGTCCTCGTCGCCTGGCGCCGCTGCTGGTTGCGGCGTCCCTGCTCGTCCTTGGCGCGGGCGCGCTCGCTGCCCAGCAGCGGACGCCACCGAAGAAGGCGCCGGTCAAGGCACCGGTCGGCGCGCCCAAGGCGGGGGCAAAGAAGGTCGATAGCGCTGCCGTTGCCCCCAAGGTCGAGGCACCGCCACCGCCCAGGATCCCGATCGCATCCATCACCGGCACCGTCTTCGATTCGCTGCACGGCATCCCGCTCTCCGCGGCCACCGTGAGCATCGAGGGAACCGATCGCCTGTCGATCACGACCGAGCGTGGCGTGTTCAGGGTCGACAGCATCCCGCCGGGGACGCACCGCCTGAAGGTCGACCACATCGTCCTCGATTCGCTGGGGATCGCCATGATCACCCAGCCGTTCGAGCTCAAGGACGGCGCGGCCGAGATGATGACGCTGTCGATTCCGTCGGCACAGACGCTGGTGGAGGTGTCGTGCCCGCCGGCCAGGCGCAACCTCGGCCCCGGCGCCGTGATCGGGCGCCTCCTCGACGCCGACGACGATCACCCGGTGGAAGGGGCGCGCGTCTCGGTCGCGTGGCTCGAGATGTCGCTCAACGCCGGGCTGCGGAAGATCCCGCGCGTGCGCGAAGCGATGAGCGGACCGGACGGCGTGTTCCGCATCTGCGGGCTCCCGGCCAACTTCGAAGGAACGCTGCAGGCGATCCAGAAAGGAGTCACCACCTCGGAGGTGCGCGTGAAGGCCGAGGGGACGCCGCTGGTCGTGCAGGGACTTCGCATCGGAAACGCGAACACCGTCGTTGCCGCCAACGACTCGGCGGCGCTCAAGCGGCAGAAGGAGACGGCGACGGGGCCGACGTTCTCCGCCGCGCGCCTGCAGACGGGGAACGCCGTGCTGAACGGGCGCGTGACCAACGCGGCCGGCGCCGCCGTGGTCGGGGCGCGCGTCGACGTGATTGGAACGCCGGGCGCGACGCTCACCAAGGAGAACGGCGAGTTCAGCATCCCCAACTTGCCGTCGGGGACGCAGTCGGTCGTGGTGCGACAGATCGGCTTTGCCCCTGAGGAGCGCGCGGTCGACCTGTCGACCCGCGCCCCCACGCGCCTCGAGGTGAAGATGACGCGTGCGGCGCAGGTGATGAACACCATCGTCGTGAAGGCCGATCGCGAGGTGGGGCTGGAGAAGGTCGGCTTCTCGAGCCGCAAGAAGGTGGGCGGTGGCTACTTCCTGGACGGCGAGGACATTCTCAAGCGCGCCCCCAACATGCTTACCGACGTCTTCCGCTCGATCCCGGGGCTGCGCGTCGTTCCCGCCGGCAATGGCGTGGACTATACCGTCGAGAGCTCGCGGGCCGTGACAGGGAGCTGCGTGAAGTACTGGGTGGATGGCGCGCCGTTCGAGGCGGTCTTCCCTGGCGACGTGGATCGCATCCTACCACCGAACGAAATCGCGGCGATCGAGGTCTACAACGGGGTTTCCGTGCCGGCGCAGTTCCAAGCGGCGGGGCAGAGTTCGTGCGCGGCGGTGGTCCTGTGGAGCAAGACGCGTGTGGACCGGCCGCTGGGAAGGAAGTAGCGCGAGCGACGCGCGGTAACAGAAAGAAGGGCGGCCACTTGCGGGCCGCCCTTCACGTTTTCCGGCGCTTGCCCTCGTACGGCTCCATGTGGATCAGCACGCCATGAGCCTTCGGAACGACGCCCAGGATGGCGCTCTTCACCTTGCCGCTCACGATGTGCGCGTCGTGAAGGGAGAGCGTGGGTTCCGATTGGACGTGGAGGTCGACATAGAGGCCAGTCCCGGCCCGTCTCACCTTGAGCTTCTCGAGGGCGAGAACGTCCGGGACGCCGAGTGCGGCCAGGCGCACGCGCTCGACGACTTCCGGGTCGGGGGCCCGGTCCATGAGGTCGAAGATGGCGGGACGGAGGAGAAGGAGTGCGTTGATGGCGATGACGATCGCGGCAACGAGCGCCGCCCAGTCGTCGGCCGACTCCCACCCTTTCCCCTTCCACAAGGCGATGGAGATCCCTACGAAAGCGGCAACTGACGTGATGGCGTCACTTCGGTGATGCCATGCGTCGGCCTTCACCGCCGTGCTGCCTTCCTCGTGGCCCACCTGAAATACCCGCCGAAAGAGCGTCTCCTTGACCAGTACGACGGCGACGAGGACGATCAGCGTGAACGGCGCGGGGGCGTGATGCGGTGTCCGGATTTCGCGCAGTGCCTCGATGGTGATCCCGATCGAGGCGGCGAGGAGCATGAGGGCAACGATGGCGGCGGCGAGCGACTCCGCCTTCCCGTAGCCGAAGGGGAAGTCGTCGTCTGCCTCGCGCGAGGCGATGCGAAGCCCTCCCCAGACGATGGCCGACGAGAGGATGTCCGAGGTCGACTCGACCGCGTCGGCGATCAGGGCGTACGAGTTCCCGAGGATGCCCGCCACGAACTTCACGAGCGCCAGCACCGTGTTGACCAGTAGCCCGAGCTGGGCTGACTGGATGCCGCGATGAGGCTGTTTGGTCACAACAGAACCGAGGCGTTCGGTACGGACGATTTCGCCATAGGCGGCCAATCTACCCGCGCCGTGACATCGCTGTCATCGGCGAGACCCCGCGGACGTTTCACGAAAGGAAACCAGGAGGTGGCGCCTGTATCGCGGCGATACACGGTGCAACGCCGGAGACCGGGCAGGAATTTCTAGTTGACGTGTAAAGTTTTCTTAAGTATTTCATAGCCTTCGAGATAGTCTGCGGGTTCGGTCGCACCCCCACGGCGCGCTCCCTGCTCTTCCCCTATCGCGCCGGCCCCCGAATCCACCACCACCCCGCCCTTCCCGGGTGCGTCTCATGAAAACGATCCGACCCTCCCTGCTGACGCTCGCCATTGGCGTCCTGGCGAGCGCCATCGCCGCCTGCGGGACCGACACGGCCACCAGCCCGCGCGCGACGCCGAGCCCTATCGGCGCCGCCGCCGCCGCGTTGGCCACCCCGACGTTCCTCGCCCCCGACCCCACCGCCCCGGCGATCGCCAACCCGGTCATCACCTTCTGGGCCAAGCGGAACGCCGATACAACGGTCTTCATGTACTACGCGCCGCGTCCCGGCGCGGCCGACTCGGTGGTCTTCCTTCGGTTCCGCGTGCGAAAGAAGTCGCTCGCGTACTACCCGAATGGCACGCCGTTCGGGGCGAGCGACTCCGTGCAGATCACGATCTCGTTCACCGACGTCGGGACGCGCACGGTGGAGTTCCAGCCTGCGGGGCTCGTGTTCAGCGCAGGGAACCCGGCAGCGCTCAAGCTCTCCTATCTCGAAGCGGACGACGACTACAACCGCGACGGCGTCGTCGACAACGCCGACACGCAGCTCTCGAAGCGCTTCAAGATCTGGAAGCTCCATCCACCCAACCCGTGGGCGCCGCAGGCGAGCAAGGTGTCGCTCTCGCTGCACGAGGTCGAGTCGTCCGTCTTCGACTTCACGAGCTACGCCATCGCATACTGAGCCACCGTTCATCCCGGCCGGCAACGACGGGGATGGCCAATGGAGAGCGGGGGGACGCGCCCATCAGGTGCGTCCCCCCGTGCCTTTCGTGACCTCACGCGTTGATGCGCTACTCGACCACCACGCGCTTCACCAGCGTCCCGGATGGGATCGATGCGGTCGCGTCGATGCCGTTGATGAGCGCGATGGTCGCCAGCGGGACCGCCGACGGGTACTGCGTGTTGAACTCGGTGAGCGTCATGGCGCGCGAGAGCGTGACCAGACGCACGCGCATCGGCTTTGCGGCGAGGGCCGTGGGATCGGTGAGGCGGGCAAATGAGCCGATGGTTCCGCGGAACACCGCGTCGTACGTCCCGAAGAGCTGCTGCGGCGTGATGGCGAGGAACCGGTAAGTATTCCCGTCGAGCTGGATGAAGGCGACGAAGCCGGCGAGGACGGTGCCGTCCTGCGTCTGCCCGCGGAACTCGCCAACCGCGGCGGGAAGACCATTGATGGCCGCGGTGCTCGTGGCCCCTGCCTGCACCCCCTGCTGGCCGAGGAATTGGGAGAGCAGCGACTGCGGCGCTGCATTCTCCGCCATCTCAAGGACGATCTGGGCATCGCCCTGCGCGCTGGCGGTAATCACCGACGATGCGGTGTTCTGCGCCTTCCACCCGCTCGGGAGGGTGAAGCGGAACTTGAGCGTGGGGTGGAGGAAGCTCCCTGCGTTGAAGTAGCCTTGGCGGGGATCGTCGCCAAAGACCATCCCGTCGAGCTTGCGCAGGAAGGCGGTGCGTTCGACACGCTTGGCCGCTGCGATGGTGGGCCCCGCCTCGGTGATGCGCTCATTGGTGCGCGCCACGCGGTTGCCGGGGTCGGGGTGCGTGGAGAGCCATTCCGGGGTGCTGCGATTCCCGCCGCCGCTCACGCGCTCGAGCGTCTTGAACATCTCCCCCATCTCGTGCGGGTCGTAGCCGAGTCGCGTCATGTAACGAAAGCCCAGCCCGTCGGCCTGCGTCTCGTCGTCGCGTCCGTACTTGAGGAAGAGGAGGCCGAGCCCCTGGGAGGCGACGCCGCTGTACTGCTGCAGCTCGGGGCGCACGATCATCCCGACGGTGAAGAGCCCGCCCAGGAGTTGCTGCTTGGAGAGCTGGTTGACCGAGTGCTTGGCGGTGACGTGACCGACCTCATGCCCGAGGACCGAGACGAGCTGTGCCTCGGAGTTCATGTGCGTGAGGATGCCGCGGGAGACGAAGATCGGCCCGCCGGGGAGGGCGAAGGCGTTGACGATGGGATCGTCGACGACGGTGAACGACCATGGGAGTCCGGGGCGCTCGCCATTCTTCGCGACCTGCTGCCCTAACGAGGCGACGTAGCGCTGGACGTTGCTGTCGGGGTAGACGCCCATCTGGGCCGCGGCGGCCTTGGCCCCGTCGAGCCCCATCTGGATCTCCTGCGACTCGCTGACGAGGGAGAGTTCGCGCTTCCCGGTGGCGGGATTGACGGCGCAGGCGGCGATTCCCGTGAGGGCAAGCGTCGCGGATGCGAGGCGACGCGAACGAGCGAAGCGGCGGATGATGGGCATTGCGGGAGAGCGGACGGGTGGCCCGGGACTGTCCGGGTCGAGCGGTCGTGCCGTGTTGAAAGGAAACCGGGACGGGGGCTGTCGTCGAGGCGGGGCGCACGGCACCACGCAGGCGAAGCGCCCTTCCCCTTTCGGGACTGGCGTCCTACGTTGGCCTCCCAAACCCGCCCAGTCCACGACGTTGCTCACATGCCAGATTTTCCTCGCCTCTCGCGCGCGGTCCGCCAGGCCGGTGCACTGTCCGTTCGCTCCCTGGCCGCGGCGGCGGCCTTCGCCCTGACCGTGACGGTGACGTCGCCGGTGGCAGCTCAGGGGAAGGGAGGCGGCTGGATCTCGCTCTTCGACGGCAAGACGATGGCGGGGTGGCGCGGCTACCAGAAGAAGGCGGCCCCGGAGGGATGGCAGGTGGTGGACGGGGCGATCACGCGCGTGGGGCAGGGGGGCGACATCATCACCGAGGGCGAGTTCGGCGACTTCGAGCTCGAGCTCGAATGGAAGGTGGATCCCATCGGGAACAGCGGGATCTTCTACCGCGCCACCGAGGCGACGGAGCACATCTTCGAGAACGCGACCGAGATGCAGGTGCTGGACAACGTGCGCCATCCGGACAACAAGACGCCGTTGACGCTGGCCGGTGCCAACTACGGATTGTATCCGGCGCCGGCCGACGCGGCGAAGCCCGCCGGCGAGTGGAACGCCGTCCGCATCGTGGCCAAGGGGGCGCACGTGGAGCATTGGCTCAACGGGAAGCAGCTCTTCGCCTACGAGATGTGGAGCGACGATTGGAAGGGGCGTGTCGCCAAGAGCAAGTTCGCCCAGTGGCCGACGTACGGCCTGTCGCGCAAGGGACACATCGGGCTGCAGGACCACGGCGACCGCGTGCAGTTCCGCAACATCCGCATCCGTCCGCTGTCGTGAGCATTCGCGCGCCGCGCTCCAGCGTGCCGCGCGGCGTGAACCGTTAGGCATCCAGGCGCCACCCGGCGTCGCGGCGCGCGCCGGGGTGCAATCGTTCTCACCGCACGACGTTCGCTCGACGCACCACCGCCAGGAACCGCGCACCACCGCTGTTGCACCTCCCCCTCATCCTCCACCACCCGTACCGGATGTCCACGCGATTCTCCCTCTCGGTCATGATGTTCCTCCAGTACTTCATCTGGGGGAGTTGGTTCGTCACGATGGGGACCTACCTGGGGCAGGGGCTCCACTTCCAGGATGCGCAGATTGGCCTGGCGTACGGCGCCACGGCGATCGCGGCGCTGGTCTCCCCGTTCTTCGTCGGGATGGTGGCCGACCGCTTCTTCGCCTCGGAGAAGCTGCTGGCCGTATTGCATCTGGCGGGGGCGGCGCTGATGTACCTCGTGTCGACGCAGACGACGTTCGGCGCCTTCTATCCACTCCTGATCGCGTACGCGCTGTGCTACATGCCGACGCTGTCGCTCACGAACTCCATCTCGTTCCACCACGTGAAGGACCCGGCGAACGACTTCCCGCTCATCCGCGTGCTGGGAACGATCGGGTGGATCGTGGCGGGGATCGTGATCGGGAAGGTGCTCAAGGCCGACGCCCTCGCGACGCCGATGCGCGTTGCCGCCGGCGCCTCGGCGCTGATGGGGCTCTTCGCCTTCCTGCTCCCGCACACGCCCCCCAAGGCGGCGGGGTCGCCGTTCAGCGTGCGCGACGCCTTCGGCCTCGACGCGTTGCAGCTGCTCAAGGACCGCGACTTCCTGATCTTCACGCTGGGGTCGTTCCTCCTCTGCATCCCGCTCCAGTTCTATTACTCGTTCGCCAACCCCTTCCTCAACGAGATCAAGGCGCCCGAGCCGGCCTTCATCCAGACGTTCGGGCAGATGTCCGAGATCGGCTTCATGATCCTCCTCCCGCTCGCGCTCAAGCGCCTGGGGATCAAGGTCATCATGCTCACCGGGATGCTCGCCTGGGCGCTCCGCTACCTCGCGTTCAGCAAGGGCGACGCGAGCGGCGGGATGTGGCTCATCTACGCCGGGATCCTCCTGCACGGCATCTGCTACGACTTCTTCTTCGTGAGCGGGCAGATCTACACCGACGAGAAGGCCGGACCGAAGATCCGCGCCGCCGCCCAGGGCTTCATCAACTTCGTCACGAACGGCGTGGGCTACTTCATCGGCGCCTTCGTCTCCGGCGCGGTCGTGGGGAAGTACTCGACCCCCAACCCGTCGTGTGCCGACACGGCGACCGACTGCCTCAAGGTCGTCCACGACTGGCCGGGGATCTGGGTCGTCCCCTCCCTCGGCGCCGCCGCGGTGTTCGTCGTCTTCCTCTTCCTGTTCCGTCCGCGCACTCAAGCCACCGCCGCGTAGAGGTGCAGGACATGCGCGCCCGCCACGCGGGCGCGCACTCCCGTCTCCCGTCCCCCGTCTCCCGTCCTCGGTATGACCGATTCCATCTCCCGCCGCGACTCCATCAAGCAGACGGCCGCGAGCGTCGCCGCCTTCACGATCCTCCCGCGCCATGTGTTAGGCAAAGGGTACCGCGCCCCATCCGACACGCTCAACGTCGCCTGCATCGGCGTGGGCGGGATGGGGTTCAACGATGTGAAGGGGTTCGCACACGAGAACATCTACGCGCTCTGTGACGTCGACAGCCGCAACCTGGAGCGCGCGGCCAAGGCCTTCCCGCAGGCGAAGCTGTTCAAGGACTACCGCGAGCTGTTCGCCAAGGAAGGGGGCAACTTCGACGTGGTGGGCGTGTCGACCCCCGACCACTCCCACGCGCCGGCGACGATGATGGCGCTCAAGGCGGGGAAGCACGTCTACACGCAGAAGCCGCTGGCGCGCACGGTCGGTGAAGTGCGCGCGCTCAAGGACGAAGCGGCGCGTCGACCCAAGCAGTCGACGCAGATGGGGAACCAGGGGCACGCGGGCGAAGGGATCCGGCAGATTCGCGAGATGGTCGAGGCGGGGCTCATCGGGACCGTACAGCGCGTGGAGTTCTGGACCAACCGTCCCATCTGGCCCCAGGCGATCAATCGCCCGAGCGACATGCACTACGTCCCGCCGACGTTCGACTGGGATCTCTGGTTAGGCCCCGCGGCCGAGCGTCCGTTCCATCCGGGCTACGCGCACTTCAACTGGCGCGGGTGGTGGGACTTCGGGACGGGGGCGATGGGCGACATGGCGTGCCACATCATGGACGCCTCGTTCTGGGTGCTCGGGCTCAAGTACCCGACGCGCGTGATTCCGGAATCGACCGGGCTCTTCACCGAGACCGCGCCGAAGATGTCGCGCATCACGTACGAGTTCCCGGCAGCCAATGGGCGCCCGCCGGTCACGCTCACGTGGCGTGACGGGAGCCTCTATCCGCCGCGCCCCGAGGAGTGGGGAATGGCGCGCGACTGGGTCCCGGATGCCGACGGCGGACAGCTGTGGATCGGCGACAAGGGGACGCTGATTGCCGGCACGTACGGCCAGAACCCCGAGCTGTGCGATCCCGTGAAGCAGGCGGCGATGCTCAAGGCGATGCCGCCCAAGAAGTACCCGCGCACCGAGGGGGTGTACAAGGAGCTCACGACGGCGATTCGCGCCGGTGGTCAGCCCGGGTCGAACTTCGCGGGGTACGCGGGGCCGCTCACCGAAATGATCGTGTTAGGCAACCTCGCCGTGCGCTCGGGGCGGACGATCGAGCTCGACACGACGACCGGGGCACTCAAGACCGGGGGAATCCCCCAGGAGTGGATCCTCCCGACGTACCGCAGCGGGTGGTCGCTGTAGGCGGCGCCGCAACGACCGCTGCGACCGCTGCGACGACGGGCCGGCTCCTGAACGGTGGGGCCGGCCCGTCGTGCGTCTGGCGATGCACCATCACCCGCGGTGGTGCGGCAGGCTCAGATGGCGGGGATGTAGGCGCGGTGTGTCGCGAGCCACGCGTCGAAGTCCTGCAACGCCGGGTACAGGGCGCGCGCCGTGTCGACCGAACGCGCCGCGACATGGTCCGTGTTGAAGTCGTGGATGAACTGGAACAGGTTGCCCAGCGCATCGGCGCCGGGAATCCCTAACGACCGCCAGCTGGCGAACGACACGGCGTCGTAGACGACCGACTCGTGTACGGCGCGCTGGAAGGCGAGCGCCATCTGGCGGCCGGTGAGGTGCGCGGCCGCGACTCCAAGGGTGCGCGTCGACGAAGGCGGGCCATCGGCCAGGAGGCGCCGCACGATCGCCCCGATGTCGGCCACGGCGATCCCCGGGAGGGAGCGATCGCCCAGCGGGAGGGCGAGGCGCAGCGCACCATCCTCGGCGCGGCGCGGCCCCATCCCAAAGGCGAGCAGTTGCTCCCAGGCCATCGCTGTTCGCAGGAGGGTGACGGGGATTCCCGAGGCGGCGAAGAAGGCGTCGGCCTCGCCCTTCGCGTCGCTCGACGGGACCTTGTAGCGCTGCAGCAGCGTGGGCATGCGCGCGTCGTCGAGCGACATCCAGGCGCGCGAGTCCTCCTGCGTGGACCAGATCACGTGCTCCACGTCGGCGAGCGAAGCCGCCGTCGACATCGCCCGCGCCTGTGCGAGCTCCCGCTCGGGAGCGCCGTGATCCCAGTAGTCGGTGACGGCAAAGAGGGCGTGGCTGCCGCGAAGGGCGCGCAACACGCTGTGCGAGTCCTCCATCTCCGTGGCGACCACCTCGGCGCCGGCGTCGGCCAGGGCGCGTGCCTGCGGAGACGCGGGGAGGCGCACGAGGGCGCGCACGCGATGGGCCTGCTGCGGATCGTTGAGGAGGGCCCGGGCGACGGCGGAGCCCAGGAACCCGGTGGCGTTGGCCACCGCGACGACGGGACGGGGAGTCATGGCGAACCGGCGGTGAGGGGAGTGCGGTCGCCTTCACGATGCCGTGGCGGGAGTCGGCGCACATGGTGCGTGCGACCCGGGTCGAATGACCTAACCGTCGACGGCTGGAGGGTGCGTCAACATGGCGCCGAGTGCGCGCGGGGCGGAAGACCTCGCTCGGTCCTCCGCCCCGCCGATGTTCCCTACATCACCGCAACGGCAAGGTCCCTACGGGCGATCGGGGTACGCGAACGGTGCGAGCCAGACGCGCCACTGACGATCGATGTCCGACGGATCGGCGGTGAAGGAGCGCGCCGCGGCGAGGGCGCCGATCACGTTGCCGCCGGTGAGCGCGGTGCGCACGACATCGCGCATGAAGTCGGGACCTTCGCGCTTCGACATGAACTGGAGGAGCGAGTACGTGGCGGCGGCGTAGCGCATGCGCCCTTCCAGCAAGGGGAGCCGCCCGCCGCGCCCACCGAATCGCGGTGCCGACTCGAGCGCCGGCGGTTGCCCTTCGATGTCGCCGTCGCGCAGGAAGGGGGCGAGGCACGCGGCATCGCACGACTCGGCGCGCCACATCTCCGCCACTGACGGGAGCGAGTCGCGCTGCCGTGCGAGTTGCGTGAGCCACATCTCGTGAACGGGCGACTCGGCGACCCCCTGCAGGATGCCGAGTCGCAGCCATGCCGGCACCGACTCGCGCACCATCCATCCCGCGGTCGAGCTGTCGGTCGGGACCAGGTCGCGCACCAACGTGGCCAGCCACTCGCGAGCGGTGGCCAGCACCACCGCCGAGGCAACGTGCATGGCCTCGGGAACGCGCGGGCGCCCACCTTCGTCGCGTCGCAGCGAGACGGCGAACGGGGGGAGCTGCCGCGCCCCGACGCGGACGGAGACCTGCACCGCGCGCTGGTCGCTCTCCAGGCGAACGATTGCCTCGGCGGGGCGCTCGCCAAAGAGGCGATCGTAGGCGCGCGCGGCGGCGTTGAGTTCGACCCGTGTCTCCTCCACCAGGTCGCGCCGGTTGGAGAAGAGGATGAAGCCGACGCCGCGGGTGGAGTCGGGGACCGGCAGCAACTCGGTCTCGCGCAGCGACGGCGCGCGCCCGATGGGGCCGCCCCCGATCGCGGTCGACGGTCCGGCGAGGCAGGCGGTGGCGATGAGCGGGGCGGCGAGGGCGGCGGTGGTCGCCAGGGTCGACGCGGCGCGCCTGGCGCAGATGCGGAAAAGAGGCACGGACAAGAGGCAGGAGAGGAGCTGGCGCGATGCGCGAGCGGTGGACGATAACCAGACACCGTCCACCGGGTGTACCCGGTCGCCCGCCGCGGCGCGCTATTTCCCCGCGATGGCCTCGCGCACGGGCCGGCCGGCCTTGGGGTTCCGCGCGTTCCAGTCGTGGCCCAGGAGGGCGGCGACGGTGGCCGCGACCTGCGACTGCGTGACGGCGCCGCGGGCGGTGCGTTCGCCTAACGCCGGGGTGTCGGGGCCGAGGACGGCCATCCAGATGTGCTCCGCCCCGTCGACGTCCTGGCCGTGGTCGCGCCACGCATCGGGTCCGCTTCCGCGCCCGTGGTCTGTGGTGATGATGAAGGTCGTGGTGCCGCGGTACTGCGGCATGGCCTGCATGGTCTTCCACAGGTCAGCGATGAAGGCGTCGACCTGGTGCGCCGATTGGAGCAGGAGGTCGTACATCCCCGAGTGGGCCCACTCGTCGGTCTCGCCGTAGCCCACGAAGAGGAGGCGCGGCTTGCGGCTGGCGATGATCTCCTTGGCCGCCATCTGCATCGGGGCGTCGAAGGCGTTTCCTTCCCACATGCGCACCGAGGTGCGGTACCACTCGTCGACGAACTGCATGCGCGCCGTGGGGGTGCGCGCGGACGCGAAGGGGGGATCCCATCCGTCGAGCACGGGGAAGCGGGCACGATCGCGGTTGAAGATGCGCCGGAAGGCGTCCCACGTGGCGACGGCGGCAACGCGCCCCTTGAGCGCCGGCGTGGCATTGAGCCACTCGAAGACCGTCTCGTTCGGGTTGGGCGGATACTCGTTGGAGTCGATGCGCGGGTCGAAGGCGCCGGTGAAGATCTCGTTGTAGCCTGGGTACGAGAACTTCATGGTGTTGGTGATGTGCGCGTCGCCGCCCTTGGTGCGGTTGCCGTAGATCACCCCCTGCTTCGCGATCGTCCCCCAGATGAACGGGAGGAGCGCCTCACGACGCGCTTCCGGCGTGTCGCGCCAGAACTCGCGGAGGAGCGCCGTTGTGTCGCGCACACCGCCGGGCTTGCGGCTGACGAGGGCGCGTTCGGCGCCGGTGAAGACTTCCTGCCAGCGCAACCCGTCGGTGACGATGAGGACGACGTTGCGCGTGCGGCCTTGGGCGTGGGCAGGGAGCGCCTGCGACCCGAGGAGCGCGGCGGTCGCGGCGACGATGGCGAGGGAGCGGGAGGAGCGCATGCCTATTCGAACCGTTCGTGTGAGTGTGCGAAGGAAGCCGTGGGTGCGTCACCGGGAGATCACGCGGGGATGACGTCCCGGTCACGACGCATGGGCGATCAGAAGAGTCCCACCTTCCCCTTCACCGAGGCGATGAGCTTCTGCGGATCGTAGGCCACCCCCTGCTTGAAGACCAACTCGACGTTGCGCACGTCGCCGATGCGCGCCGACGGGTCGCCGTTGATCACCACGAGATCGGCCTGCTTCCCGACGGCGATGGAGCCGATGGTGGCGGCACGCCCGAGATAGGTCGCCCCGTTGAGGGTGCCGATCCTGATGGCCTCGACCGGCGAGAAGCCTGCCTCGACGAGCAGTTCGAGGGCGCGCTGGTTGGAGTAGCCGGCAATCACGCCACCGCCGCCGGTGGGATCGGTGCCGACGACGAGCAGGCCGCCAGCGCGGGCGAAGGCGAGCTCCATGGCCATCCCCTTGGGAAGCGCGGTGCTATAGATCGAGCGCGGGACCTTGGCCAGGTTCGCCTGCATCTGCTCGAACTGCTCGCGCAGCTGCGGCGTGAGGACGTCGATGCCGGGCGGCATGGGACGTCCGGGGGCGAACGTCTCGAAGACAGTCATGGTCGACGTGATCGCCACGTTCCGCTTCACGAGCTCGGCGATGAGCGACGTGACCTCGGGCGAGGTGGGTTCGAGCGCGAGGAGCGGCTGCATCCCACCCTGCCGCGGGCATTCGTCCGGCTTCTTGTCGGCGACGAAGTCGGTCGACGCCAGGAAGCCGTGCTCGAGGTCGTCGATGCCTAACGCCGCCGCCTCGCGGTACGTGACCGAGCAGAGGTGCCCGGTGACCTTCATCCCGCGCTTGTGCGCTTCGGCGATGGCCGCCCCCAGGACGTCGCGCTTGATCTGCATGTACGCCTTGAACGACGTCGCCCCCTGGTCGGCCCACCAATTGACGAAGCGGCGTGCCTCGTCCGGCGTCTCGAGCGATCGCATCTGCCCGAAGGGATTGCCGCCATTGAGATACGGCGCGGTGGCGTCGATCCACGGGCCCGGCTTGTCGCCGCGGGCGATGGCCTTGGCGATGTTGAGTTCACCGTAGCCGTTCATGTTGCCCCCGGTGCGCATCGACGTGACACCGCCGGCGAGGTACAGGCGCGAGAACGACTCCGTGAGGTTGCCGTAGACGCCGGGACCGGTGGGGTAGAACAGGTGCTCGTGCACCATCACGAGCCCGGGGATGACCGACTTCCCCGTCATGTCGCGCACCAAGGCGCCGGTGGGGACCGGGGTCGAGGCGCTGGCGCCGATCGCGATGAACTTCCCGTCGCGAATGACGAGCGTCTGTCCCTCGCGCGCGGAAGCACCGGTTCCGTCAATGACGCGCACGTTGGTCAGGGCGAGCAGCGACGTGTCGACGGCGACGTACTGGCGCGTGTTGGCCGAGAGGGTGGGGCGCTGGGCGAGGCTCTCGGGGACCGCGGCCAGCGACAACAGCGCAGCGCCGCAGGCGGCGCGCATCGCGCGCTCGGCGGACATCGAAGCCACAACGCGAGGAACCGGGAATCTGGACATGGGCGAGGAGGGTAGGATGGGTTCCGGTTCGTGTGCAGTGGTTTGAGGCGTGCGGAGCGTGCGGAGCGTACGGAGTACCGACGACGAGCGCCGGTGCGCTCGAGCGTTCCAGGCGCTCGTCAGGCGTCGTCCAGGTGCAGCCCTACTCGTGCGAGCCGCGGTGCTTCGAGCGTGGACTCCACCGAGACCCGCAGGCGGCGGATGCTGCGGGTTTCGAAGCGGGCCAGGCGCAGGTAACCGATGGTGGTTCCGCTGGCGAGGGTGCGCCACCCAGCGCCATCGTCTGCCTCAACCTCGAAGCGCTCGATGCACTGGCCGAGGGCAATCGGTTCCTGCAGGGCGAGGACGTTGGAGCGCGCGGCGGCGGGGAGTGAGAGTTCGAGCGATGCGCGCGAGCCCTTTGCCGGGGCCGCCCAGTAACTGTCGCGCACCCCGTCCACCACCGTGCGAGCGCCTCGCCCGTCGCCCCGCACGCGGGCGCCACGCGCGGCATCGTGTGCGAGCATGCGCCGCCGGCGTGCCCCAAAGGCGCGCAGCCGGTCAACATCGGTGGCGTGGAGGAGCCCGTCGCGCGTCGGCGGGACGTTGAGCAGGAGCTTGCTGTTGCGTCCTGCCGAGGTGAAGTAGAGCTCCATCAGGTTGTCGACCGAGCGGACCTTGTCGTCCTCGGTCTGGTGCCAGAACCACCCGGGACGGATCGACACGTCGGTCTCGCCAGGACGCCAGACGCTCCCCTGCGGGTCGCCGCGCTGCAGTGTCTCACCGACCCCCGGTGCGTCATAGCCGGCGTAGGGCACGCTGGCCGGATCGATCGTGCTCCAGCAGGTCTCCCCCGCGACCCCCTTCTCGTTCCCGATCCAGCGGACATCCGGGCCGGCATCGGAGAACATCACGGCGTTGGGCTGCAGCCGGCGGACGAGGGCGTGGATGCGAGGCCAGTCGTAGGCCTGGCGCTTGCCGTTTGGCCCTTCGCCGTTGGCGCCGTCGAACCAGACCTCGGCCACCGGGCCGTACTGCGTGAGGAGTTCCTCCAACTGCGCGCAGTAGAAGTCCATGTATCCGGTGCCGCTGCCGTAGCTCGGCTCGTGCCGGTCCCACGGCGAGAGATAGAGCCCGAGCTTGAGGCCATCGGCGCGGCAGGCATTGGCCACCTCGCGCACGACGTCGCCCTTGCCGTCGCGCCAGGGAGACGACGCCACCGAGTGGCTCGTGCGCCTGGACGGCCAAAGGCAGAAGCCGTCGTGGTGCTTAGCGGTGAGGATCAGCGACCCGAACCCTGCCTCGCGCGCCACGCGGGTCCAGGCGCGCGCGTCGAACTGCGACGGATTGAAGATCGCCGGCGATTCCGTGCCGTCGCCCCACTCCTTGTCGGTGAACGTGTTGACGGTGAAGTGCGTGAAGAGCGAGAGTTCCTCGCGCTGCCACGCCAGCTGCGACGGTGAGGGGACGGGGCGAGCGCCGGCGTACAACAGACCGCCAGATGCAACGTGCGCGAAGCCACCGACGCGCCCCGTGCTGGCGCCGAGGGCGGCCGCACCGGCGGCAAGGAAGAAGTCGCGTCGGTCCACTCGTGCGCGCCTACGGTTCGCCCGCGGGGTTCCACGCCCCGCGCGCCACGGCGGGAACGAAGGCATCGATCCCGCGCGGCGGGAAGGCGAGGGTGCGCCCCATCTCCGCGCTCTGGTACGCCGCCATGAGGATCCGCACCACGTCGATCCCGTCGTCGAATGTCAGTCGCGGCTTCTCCTTCCCCAAAAAGGCGCGCACGAAGTGGCGATTCTCGTCGGTGTACCCGTAGGCGATGTACTCCTGCGGGACGACAGGCATCACTCCCTGTTCGGCATTCTGCTTCTCCACCAGATCCTCGCCGGCCTTCCCCGTCACCTGACGGGAGAAGAAGAGCTGCAGCCCGCTGTCGAGCGACGACCACTTCATCGAGTACTCGGGCCCCAACAGCTCGGCCGACAGCCGCAATCCGGCGCCGACGAACGACCACGACGTGCTCGCCTCGCCAATCACGCGATGCCCATCGGCCGTCTCGAACTCGATCGTCATCGACGCGAAGTCCTCGGACGGCGTCCTGGTGTAGTCGACGGCCTTGCCGAAGGTCTGCTTGAGGTGCTTCGCGTACTTCGGGCGGCTCCACTTGAGCGAGGCGATGTGCGCAGTGATGCGCACGGGCTTCACGCTGCTGTAGGGATCGCCCGGCTTGGTGAGAAGGTGGCGCACGACGAGCGCCGAGTGGCACATCATGTCGTTGAGTACTCCGCCGCCTTGCAGCTTCCCCTGCCAGAACCACGGCGTGTGCGGCCCGCTGTGCTCCTCCGCGGCGCGCGCGAGGTAGGGGCGGCCGGTCGTGGCGGCGCCGCGCGCCCAGAGCAGCGCGTGCCCGGCGGACACGTGCGGTGCGAAGACCTGGTCCTCGAGATAGCCGTGCATGAGCCCGACCGACTCGACGAGCTGCTTCACCCGTTTCGCCTCGGCAACATTGCGCGCCAGCGGTTTCTCGCAGGCGATTCCCTTGAGCGTCCCCTTCCCTCGCTTGATGGCGTCGACAATCTCCTCGACGTTCTCGATGCGCGCGTGGTTGGGGCCGCAGAGCCAGATGGCGTCGATCGCCGGATCGGCGACCATGTCCGCAATGCTCTTGTAGGGCCTGGCAGCGCCGACGTCGAGCTCACGGGCCAGGGCGGCGGCGCTCCCCGCGCTGCGATGGTTCGGGCTCCACACGCCCAGGACATCCCCTTCGCGCACGCCGCGCCACCCCTGAATGTGGAAACGCGTGATGAAGCCGGAGCCGACGAAACCCACACCGAGGGTCATAGAATACGGGAGGACAAGAAGACGAGAGGACGAGAGAAGGTTGGCGGGGAATCTGCGGCGCTCGCGCGGGAGGCCGAAAGGGGGACCACACCATCGCTGGTGCGGCCCCCCTCTCGTCTTCTCGTCCTCTCGTCTCCTAGCGAAGCCTCCGGCTGCGCGCAAACTGCGCCACCTGGTGCACGAAGGCCTCGAGGCGCGTGCGGATGTTCGTCAGATGCTGGCCGTCGTAGACAATGTCCAGCCAGGGGAGCTGGTCGAAGTCGGCGCGGACGCGCGAGGACATCCCGGCGACGATGATTCCCGGCATGCACGAGAACGGCATCACGTTCACCACGCCACTCACGCCGTGTCGGGCGAGCTCGATGGTCTTGGCGAGGGTGAGCGTGGTCTCCGTCCCCAGGAGCGGGTCGAAGTAGGGGCGCACCATGTCGAACATCTCGCGCATCGACGCATCGGGAGGACGGCGCAGGAGATGGGCGACTGGCGCACGCAGCTTCTTCTCGACCGTCCGCTGGTACACCGAGAGCCCCTTGGTCCCCATGAGCGAGAGCCACGTCCCGAACAAGCGGTCGCGGTCCATCTTCGTCTCGTCGACAAAGTGGAGCCACTCGCCCACGGACCCGGAGATGACCTCCGCGCCAGCTGCCTCGATCTGGCGGATCATCTCCTGGTTTCCGTGCGGGTTCAGCATCACGTAGATCTCGCCCAGGAAGGCGACGACCGGGCGCGGGGTACTGCGATCGACGGGGAGGGCGCCGAAGTCGCGGGCGATGGCGCGCATCGCCGTCATCAGCGCGGGGCCGCCCCCTTTCTCCATCGCCGTACTCAGGTGCTGGATCCCGCGCTGGTACGCCGCGTCGGTCACCCCCGCCTCGAGTTCGTACGGGCGGAACTCGTGCAGCAGCTTGAGGAGGAGATCGACCGAAACGACCCCGCTCCAGGCGAGCAGGCGCAACGCGCGCGGGCGCTCGCCGAAGCCGCGGTACGAGTTCTCCGAGGTGGGCGACAGGATCTCGGCGTCCGCGAAGCCCTGTCGGTCGAGAAGGGCGCGTTGCAGGATGCGATACTGCCCGAAGCGGCACGGCCCCGGGCTCCCCGGGAGGAGGAAGGCCGCGCGCTGGGTATCGAATCCCGGGGCGCGACAGGCGCGGATGACGTCGCCGATGGCCAGGAAGCACGGGAGGCACTCGCGCCCACGACAGAGCGAGAGCCCGATGTCCATCGTCTCCTCGGTCGGCGGGGGGAGCGCCTCGCTCCGGATGCCATGGTGGCGCAGCGCCGCCGAGAGCACGATGGCGTGATCGGACATGTACGGGATGTAGACCGTCTTCTCCGTGATGGGGAGGCGTGACGGTGCACGCTCGGCGTCGGGAGCCGGCACGTCGGGCAGGACCGGGAGTTCGACGTTAGGCATCAGGCCCCCTGACGGATGTTGAGGCTGTCGAAGAAGGCTTCGCAGCGCGTGATCATCCCCGCATCGGCGGTATGCTCGTCGACTTCCAGCTCCAGGAACGGCTTGCCGTGCATCTCCTCGTGGAAGAACGTGATGAGGAAGGCGTCGGGGCCGCAGTTGAAGTTGGTGAGATAGATCGCCTGCAATCGCGGGTCGTTGCGGATGATGCCGGCGGCGCGGAGGATGTCCTGCCCGGAACGCCAGTACATGTCGTCGTGCAGCGTGGGGAGAACGGCCCGCTCAAGCGGGAGGAAGTCCATCGGGATGGGGACGACCCCCATGCGCCGCAGCTTGTACGGGAGATCAAGGTTGGCGCCGAGGTCGCCGCCATTGTACGGACGCCCCACGATGACGGCCGCCGGTTGATCCGGGAGGAGCGCCGACAGCGCGTCCGCCCCTGCCGCGCGCACCGCGCGCTCGAAGTGCCGCTGCGCCGCCCACCCGGCCGCGATCGCCCCTGCAATGTCGGCGTTGTCTGCAGCGCCGAGCTCCTGGGCCAGCAGCGTGAGCTCGATCCGCGCCGCGCGCGCGTTCTGCAGGTGCAACGAACGCGTGACGATCGGCGGGGCCCCCGGCGTGTTTCCGAGGTTGGCAATGAGGAGCGGCGGTGTCGACTGGACGAGCGGGCACGAATGGTTGTGCGGCTGGCCCGGCACCGCGTCGGGGCGCGTCATGATGCTCGGCGCCAGGACGACGTCCACGTCGCGCTCGAACAGGTCCAGCAGGTGCCCGAAGGCGAGCTTCACGGGGAAGCACGACTCGATGGCGGCGCTGGAGATTGTCTTGGCAACGATGGCCGGGTTGGTCGGGGCGGAGAGCACCACGTCGAAGTCGAGCGCGCCGAGGAACCCGCGCCAGAACGGGAAGAAGTCGAAGAAGGAGAGGTTGCGGATCATCCCCACGCGCCGGCGCAGGCGCCGGTTGACGTCGCGCGCTCCCGGATCCTCCCACATCCCGAGCAGGAGCGTCTCGCGGGTGGCGAAGTGATCGGGAATCGAAGCCCACGCCACGTCGACGCCGCGCCCTGCTTCCTCGAATTTGTCGCAGCGGGCCCCGTAGAAGAACGGGGCATCACCTTCGATGGCGACCTTGTGCACTTCGCACAGGTTGGGGCACGCCTTGCACTCGAACACCGAGCTCTCGTAGTGCCGCGAGGAGAGATCGAAGCCTCGGAAGTGCGACGGGGGAAAGTCGCGCGAGGGAATGGCGGCGTGCGCCCCACCATTGCGCCCGACCGCAGCACGGCGCGCCATCGACTCGCGCGCCAGCATCGCCGCACCGATCGCCCCGGTCACGTCGTGGTTGGGCGGGACGATGATCTCCTTCTTCGTGATCGCGCTGAAGGCCGAGACCACGCTCTGGTTGGCCGCGACGCCGCCCTGGAAGAGGACATGCTCGCCGATGGGGCGCCCGTTCACCACGCGATTGAGGTAATTCTCGGCGATGGAGTAGGCGAGCCCCGCGGTGAGGTCGCTGACCTTGGCCCCATGCTGCTGGTGGTGCACGAGGTCCGACTCCATGAAGACCGTGCACCGCTCGCCTAACGCCGATGGACACGGCGACGAGTAGGCGAGCTCGCTGAAGTCCTTGCGGATGTTGATGCGCAGGCGATCGGCCTGCTCCTCCAGGAACGAGCCGGTGCCGGCCGCGCAGGCGTTGTTCATCGTGAAGTCGACGACGGCACCGCTCCGGATGCGGACGAACTTCGAGTCCTGTCCCCCGATCTCGATGAGTGTGTCGACCTGCGGGTCGATGGCCGCCGCGGCGCGCGCTTGTGCCGTGATCTCGTTGCGCACCGAGTCGGCGCCGACGAAGTCGCCGGTGAGGTAACGCCCCGACCCGGTGACGCCGACGGCGCGCACCTTCACCCGATGGCCCATCTCGAGCCCGGCGCGCATCAAGCCGTCGCGCACCGCCTCCAGCGGGCGCCCCGCGGTGGGGAGGTACTGTCGCGAGACCACGCGATTGTCGTCGTCGAGGAGCACGACGTTCGTGCTGACCGATCCCACGTCGATGCCGAGCACGACATCGATGGGCGCATGCTCGACGATCGGGAGGGCGCGCCCATTGGCGCGCGCGCGTGGCAGGCGCTGCAACGGCGGCATCGACTCGTGCGCCTCGCCGGTCCGCACCACTTCGCCCAACTCGTCGAAGCCGAGGAATCGCTTCCCCGCCCCGCGCTCCGCATCGTCCATCGCCACGTAGGCAGTACCCAGCGCCGCCATCAGGCAGTGGTGCTCGGGGACGATGATGCTGCCCGGCGGCACCTTGAGCACCGTCTCGAACGCTCGGGTCACCGCGGCGTTGTAGGCCACGCCGCCCTGGAAGAGAATCGGCGGGATGAAGCGCTTTCCCTTGCCGATGACCGCGGTGAAGTTGCGCGCCATCGCGAGGCAGACCCCCATGAGGATGTCGGGGAGCGGCGTCCCCACCTGCTGGAGGTGGATCATGTCCGACTTGGCGAACACCGTGCAGCGCCCGGCAACACGCGCCGGGCTGGTGCTGGTGAGGGCGAGTCGCGCGTACTCCTGGTCGATCGAGACGCCGAGCCGCTCCGCCTGCTGGTCGAGAAAGGCGCCCGTTCCCGCCGCGCAGAGCGCGTTCATCGCGAAGTCCTCGAGGAGCATCTGCTGCGACGAGGGATCCCAGCGCACCGAGAGGAGCTTCGAGTCCTGCCCGCCGATCTCGATGACGGTGCGCGCCTCGGGGTGAAAGGCGCCGATGGCGCGCGTTTGCGCGACGAGTTCGTTGACGTGAGTGCCGCCGACGAGGTCGGCGATGGGGCCGCCGCCTGACCCGGAGAGCCCGAGCGCTACGATGCGCTCGCTGCCGACGACATCGGCCAGCTCGCTGACCGCGCCGAGGAGCGCCTCGCGCGGGCGCCCGCGAGAGCGCACGTAGCGCCACCCCAGGAGGCGGCGCGCTTGATCGAGAACGACGACCTTGACGGTCGTGGAGCCGATGTCGATGCCGAGAAAGACGCCGCCCGTGCCACCCATGCCGCCCTGCCAGCTGGAGGTCACCCCAACAGTTGGCAGCGGGTTTTGCCAGCGCATCGCCGGATCACCCCTGATTTTGTCAGAGATTGGCGGGCGGAAGATCTTCCGGTGAAGCTTTCGCCGGTTGGGGTCGCCCGACGACCGCTGGCGTGTGGCTGACTTCGCTCGCTAGGGGTCGGTGTCGTTGGTCGTCCGGCGAATCGTTCTCCCGACGATGATGGTGATGTTGTCACGCCCCCCACCGTCCAGCGCGTCCTGCAGCAGCGCGTTGCATGCCTCGCGCGCCGTGGTCATCGATACGAGTCGCTCACGGATGCGCTCGTCGCTCACGTGCCGCGTGAGGCCGTCGCTGCAGAGCAGGTGCACCATCCCCCACTCGTTCTGGACGCCGGTCACCACGGGCGTCGACTGCTCGCCGCCGATTGCGCTGGCCAGGACGTTGGAGAATCGCGCGAGCTTCTGGTCGGTGCGGGTCAGGACGCCCATGTCGATGAGCTCCTGCGCGATGGTCTGGTCTCGCGTCACCTGTGTCAGGATGCCGTCGCGCATGAAGTAGTAGCGGGAGTCGCCCACCTGCAGCAGGTAGATGCGTGGCCACACGCCGAGGAAGAGCGTAAGGGTGGTTGCCATCCCCTTGCGCCCGGGGAGCGAGGCGCTGCGCGCGTTGAGGGCCTCGTGCACGCGAAGCGCGGTCGCTTCCAGCGTGCGCCGGAACGTCTCGTCGTCGCCGGCATCGGCGGTGTAGAAGCACTGGGCGCTGTCGCTCACGTAGCGCGACACGGCGTCGAGGGCAAAGCGCGACGCCTCCTCGCCGGCAAAGCCGCCCCCCACGCCATCGGCCACCATGGCCAGGAAGGCGAGGCGATCCGTCTCGCGCGTCGTCGCGCTGCTCTCGGGGAGCGAGGTCAGGTGCACGCGCATCTGTCGGTGCAGCGACGCAATCAGGAAATGATCCTGGTTCTCCGCGCGCACCTTGCCGGGGTGCGTAAGGCCAAACACGTCGATCTCGTCGTCCCGTGGCTTGCGGACGACGCCGAATGCGATGCCTTGCTCCTCACTGGTCGCCATGGCCTTCTCCGTTGGGCCGCGCATTGCGCGGACTGTGCCGCACCGAGGTGGCGCGGGTGACGCGATCAACGGTTGACGGTGCGAGTGCGCGTTACGGGTTCACCCCGACCAACGCCTGGTACACCAGCGTGGGGAAGCGATCCCGGATATCGGAACGATTGGGAATCTGCTGCACCATGAAGACAACGACCAGCTTCTCTTTCGGGTCGACGCGATAGGCCGAGCCGTACGCCCCGCCCCAGCTGTACGTCCCCTGCGAACTCATGCCGTTCGCCCCGAAGGCATCGGTCGTCTCGAAGCCGAGGCCGAAGCCGAGTCCAGTGGTGGAATGCAGGGTGCCGACGTGGTTGGTGGTCATGAGCTGGACCGTGTGCGGCGCGAGGATGCGCGCACCGTCCAACTCGCCGCCGTTGAGGAGCATCTGCAGGAAGCGGGCGTAGTCGCGCGCCGTGGAGACGAGCCCCGCCCCGCCGGCAAACGAACGCCGCGGCCCGTCGGCGTAGTGCCCCTGCCCACGGGCGCCGTCCGGCGCCCGGACGACGGTCCCCTCGGCGTTGCTCCCGTACACCGCGGTGAGCCGGTCCCGCTTGGCCGCCGGGACATAGAAGAAGGTGTCCGTCATGCCTAACGGGCCGGTGATCCGTTCGGCGACATAGGCGTCGAGCGCCATGCCGGAGGCCTTCTCCACCACGCATCCCAGGATGTCCGTGTTGTAGCCGTAGACCCAGGCCTCCCCCGGCTGGGCGACGAAGGGGAGCGAGGCCAGGCGCTCCATCGTCTCGCAGACCGGCTCGTCCTTGTCGGCAGTGTACCAGCCATAGCCGGCGGCTGGGCCGAGGCCGCGCGCTTCGTACAGTTTGGCCACGTGCGACTCGGTCCCGTACGAGATCCCCGCGGTGTGCGTGAGGAGGTCGCGGATGGTGATCGGTCGCTTCGCGGGGACGATGGCGACACCGGTGTCGACCTTGGTGGCCACCGTGGTGCGCGTGAAGGCGGGGATGTAGCGCGACACCGGGTCGCTGAGGGCGATCTTCCCCTCCTCGACCAGCGTCATGATCGCGACGCTCGTGATCGCCTTGCTCTGCGACGCGATGCGGAAGAGCGCGTCGGGGGTCATGCGGCGCCCCGCTTCCATGTCACCCCATCCCACCGCCTTCTCGTACGCCACGCGCCCGTTGCGCAGCACGAGGCCGACGGCGCCAGCGATCTGGTGCTGGTCGACATACGACTGCAGGAAGCGATCGATGCGCGCGAGGCGTTCGGGCGAAAAGCCATTGCCGCCCTTTGCAGCTGCCGGCGGTGCCGGGCGCCAGAAGGGGCGCGTCGCCTCTCCCTTGGCGGGGGGAGCCGCCTGCGCGGCCGCCGGTCGCGCGAGGAGCATCGCCAGCACGGGGGCGAGGGCGATCAGCGCCGTGCCGCGGCGTACGGCGCGTGCGGCGCGTGCGGCGCGCGCGACGCGGACCTCGCGTCGCGTGGCGGCGGCAGGTGCAACGTGCGTGACGGACGGCGAACGCAATTGGGGCGAGGACATGGCGAACCAGTGCGTGAACGGTTGGTCGTGCGCGTGCGGTGCGCTACGCCTTGGGGGCGCGAATGCGGATGAGCCCTTCCTGTGCCACCGAGGCCACGAGGATCCCCCCCTGCGTGTAGATCGAGCCGCGCACGAAGCCGCGCGCCCCAGCCGCCGCCGGCGAATCCATCACATACAGCAACCACTCATCGGTGCGGAAGGGGCGGTGCATCCACACCGAGTGATCGAGCGAGGCGATCTGCAGCCCCTGCGACCGGAAGGCAACGCCGTGCGGACCGAGCGCGGTGGGGAGGAGCCCGTAGTCCGAGGCGTAGGCGAGGACGGCCTGGTGAATGATCGGGTCGTCGGGCAGGGTGCCGATCACGCGAAACCAGACCTGCCGCGACGCCGGGCGCACTTCCGGATTGAACGGGTCGTTGGGGGCAACGGGGCGGAAGTCGATGGGGCGGTCCTGCGTGAGCACCGGGCGCAGCGACTCGGGGATGCGGTCCGCCATCTCGCGGATGAGCGAGAGTTCCGGCGCCAACTCGTCAGGCGGCACCACCTCGGGCATCGGTTGCTGATGCTCCATCCCCGGTTCGTCCACATGGAACGAGACCGACAGGTTGAAGATCGCCTGCCCGTGCTGGATGGCGGTCACGCGCCGCGTGGTGAACGAGTTGCCGTCGCGCAGGCGGTCGACGAAGTAGACGATCGGCGCGGCCAGGTCACCGGGGAGGATGAAGTAGCCGTGCACCGAGTGCGCCTCGCGCGCCCCGTCGACGGTCCGCCGCGCCGCCACGAGCGCCTGCGCAAAGACCTGCCCGCCGAAGACGCGTCCTGTCCCCAGGTCACGATTGCGTCCGCGGTAGATGTTGACCTCGAGCGGTTCGAGGTCGAGCAGGGCGAGCAATTCGTGGGTCGCGTCGGACATGGCGAGGCGTGAGGGAATGGGGCGCCCGAGGGGAGCGCGCGAGGAACGAAGCGGTCAGCTGCGAGCGATCGACTGCCAGCGCGCGCGCCGCTCGGCGAAGCGCGGATCCTGGCGCAACGGGGCCAGGAGCGGGTCGACGTCCAGGGCCAGGAGCCAGTAGTCGCCCATCTCCAGGGCGTGGTCGAGCGCGGCGAACGCCGCATCGGTCGAGCCTAACGCGGCGTGCACCATCGCCATCGCGACCCCTGGGACGAGCTCGCCGTCGGCGCGCTCCTCCAGTTCGGCGAGGATGGTGCGCGCCGCATCGCGGTTGCCGGCCTGCGCGTGTGCGCAGGCGAGGTTGGCCACCCCCCAGGCGTGTCGGCGCGACAGCGCCACCGATCGCTCGAGGTGCCCCACCGCCGCGGCCGCATCCCCGGCGCCGAGGAGGGCGAGCCCCAGCCGGCGGTGCACTTCGCTGGCCGCGGGGTGCAGCGCCGCGTGCGGAGCGAGCACCGCCACGGCACCCGCGGCGTCTCCCGTCAGGAGCAACGCGAAGCCGTAGTCATTGACCGGATCGACCGCCCGTGGATCGAGGCGTTGCACCTGCGCCCCCAGGTGGCGCACCGCCGTCGCATCGCCGCGCGCGG
Organism: Gemmatimonadaceae bacterium; assembly: GCA_046327755.1. Taxonomy (GTDB): domain Bacteria; phylum Gemmatimonadota; class Gemmatimonadetes; order Gemmatimonadales; family Gemmatimonadaceae; genus SCN-70-22. Next base: position 86,576 of record JAXLXW010000010.1, on the reverse strand, counting down.
CGTGCGCGTAGAGGAGCGACTGGCGCGGGAGGACCAGCGAGGGATGGCTCGCCATGAGCTGCGCGCCCAGCGTGTCGGCCAGCGCGAGGTCCCACTCGTAGAACGTCGCGTTGGCGAGGAGCGAGGCGATGGCCAGCGGTTCCGAGGGGTCGATGGCGAGGGCGCGCTTGGCCTGCTCGCGCGCACGATCGCGCGCCCCGCGCGGCGGGAGGGCAAGGAAGATCCCGAAGTTCGCCCACAGCATCGCCAGCCCGCCGAACGCTCCGGCAATCGCCCCGTCCAGCCGAATGGCCCGGTCGAAGCACTGCATCGCCAGCTTCACCCCGATCGGGCGTTGCTCGGCGTGGTAGCGCCCGCGCATGTACAGGTCGAACGCTTCCGCGTGGTCGGAGATCGGCCGGCGAACCCGAGCCCGCCAGGCCTCGCTCACCGACACGCCGCAGCGCGCGGCGACGCGCTCGGCCAGTTCGGCAACGCCTGCCGCAAAGGTCAGCGGCGTCGTGGCGACGGTGACCGCTTCACGGGCGTTCCCGTTCGACGCCGCGCCGACGCTGGCGATGGTGGCGACGACCGAGAGCGCGTCCCCCTCTCCCTCGGCGACGGACCCCGAAACCACGACATCGGCCCCGACCGCTACGGCGCACGACTCGGGCGCGTCCGTGGTGTCGCGGAAGGTCGTCGCGGTGCCGCGTCCGATGACCGAGAGCGCGCCGAGTTGCGACAGTGCAGTGATCAGCTCGTCGGAGACCGCCTCGGCGAGGTACGCGCCGCCGCCATCGTCGCCCATGCGCGAGGCGAACGGGAGGACGAGCACCATGGGTCCGGGGCTCGGCGCGTCGAGAGTCACTGGAACGGAGATGCCGGGATGGAGGTCGATTGCGAACATACCGACCGTTACCGCTCGCGCGCCACGCCCCGTCCCGCACAGTCGGACGGGGCGGCGGTGGCTACGCGATCAGGGAGCGTTGCCGGCGAGCTCGTTGAGCGTGCGCAGCTGCGCGGTGGTCCCAAGGACGATGAGGACGTCGCCGGCGCCGAGCGTGAGCGTGGGGGGCGGCGAGGTGAGGAGCTGACCGCTCCCCCCCTCGCTCACTGCGAGGAGCGTGACGCCAACCGCATCGCCCAGCTTGCAGTCGGCCAGGGCGCGCCCGTCCAGGCGCGAGCGCGCACGCACCGTGACTTCGCGCAGCCAGAGTTCGACATCGCTCGAATGCATGACGAGGTCGAGGTAGTCCGAGACGCGCGGGCTTTGCAGCTGCGTGGCAATGCGGCGGCCGGCCAGGCGATAGGGAGAGATCACCTGATCGGCACCGGCACGAACGAGCTTCGAGGCCGTCTCGTCGGCGCCGCCGCGGGCGACGATCTGGATGCTGGGATTGAGCCCGCGCGCGGTGAGGGTGATGACGATGTTGGAGGTGTCCTCGCCGGAGGCGGCGACGAGGCCGCGAGCGCGCGTGATTCCGGCACGGGCGAGGATCGCCTCGTCCGTCGCGTCGCCGGTGACGCAGGGAAAGCGATCGCCCAGACGCGCGAGGGCGGCGGGGTCCTTCTCCACCACGACCACCTGCAGCCCGTCGGAGTCGAGGTCGAGCGCGACCTGTTCCCCGACGCGGCCGTAGCCGCAGACGATCTGGTGGCCGGACATCTCGTCGATCTGTCGTTGCATGCGGCGACTCCTGACGACACCGGTGAGCGCACCGCCAATCACGTACTCGGCGAAGGTCCCGGCGAGGAAGAAGAAGGATCCCACGCCGCTCACGAGGAGGGCGATGGTGAAGAGGCGCCCCGCGTCGCTGAGCGGATGCACCTCCATGAAGCCGACGGTCGTGAGCGTGGTGACCGTCATGTACAACGCATCGACGAGCGTCCACCCCTCGAGCCGCGTGTAGCCGAAGACGCCGACCGCCATGACGACGACGACCGCCAGGATCCCCTTCCGCAGGCGGCTCTGCGCCGCGAGGACGGCGGCCGCGCGTTCGTCGTGGGTGGACGGCATGTGACGTGTCTGCTTCAGGTCGCGATTCGAGGGGGGAGCCGTCGCGCATGGCCGCCCGCAAGGCGGGTGGACGGCGCGTCCCACTGCAGCATGAGTGACACGACCCACGCGCGCCATCCGCGGTACGCCGATGCTCTGAGAGGGTGAAGGGCGTCTGGTTGCCCCGTACCGCTGGACGCTGTTTCGCGGCGGGAGGGACGCGACCGCCGGGAGCGGGAACCGCAATCACCGCCCCGGAGTAAGGGTTTAGATTGCCACGCCGAAACTCGAGGAACCCATGTCGCGGAATGCCCTGTCCACACGCTTGCTGCCCCGCCGCCTGCGATCGCTGATCGTGGCGGGGGGGGTCGCCGTCGTGTCGCAGGGACCGCTGGCTGCGCAGGCGCCGCTCGCCGCGCAGCCCCCGGCGGCGAGCACGGTACGCCCGCTGGCCTTCGGGATCGGCGAGTCGATGGTCTACGACGTGAAGTTCGGGTTGTTCAACGTCGGGACGGCTCGGATGGACGTGGTGGGGCTCGACACCATGCGCGGACGCAAGGTGTGGCACACCAAGCTGGAGATCACCGGGGGGATCCCGGGCTACCGCGTGCACGACGTGCTGGAGAGCTGGATCGACGTCGAGACGTTCAACTCGCTCCGGCATCGGCAGGAGACGGTCGAGGGGAAGCGCGAGCGCACCAAGATCTACGACATCTTCCCCGAGCGCGGCGTCTATCGCGAACAGGGCAAGGGGGAGTTTCCCACGGTGGCGAGCCCGCTGGACGAGGGGGCGTTCATCTTCTTCGTCCGCAACCAACCGTTGGAAGTGGGGAAGCAGTACGACTTCCCGCGCTACTTCATCCCGGACCGCAACCCGGTCACCGTCGTCGCGGCGCGCAGGGAATCGCTCACGGTACCGGCGGGGACGTTCCAGACGATCGTCATCAAGCCGATCATCAAGTCCAAGGGCGTCTTCTCGAAGAACGGGCGCGCCGAGATCTGGTTCACCGACGACGAACGGCGGCTGATGGTGCGGATGGAGACGCACGTCGTCTTCGGGACGATCTCGCTGCAGCTCAAGGAGTTCTCACAGGGCTCTACGCCCTGAAGTGACCGGCCGCGGTGCGTGGCCGCGGCGCGTGTCGACTGCCGGGCACCGCGGTGCGCGGCTCCGCTAGTACGGCAGCCCCACCGAGAATCCGACCGCGCGCGGCGTGACCAGCGGCGACCAGGTGAGCCCTCGCTTTCCGCGTGTAGGGACTGCGTCGGCCGGTGCCCCGCTCGCGTCGCCGCTTCCCCCAGGCGACAGTTGCGCGCGGCCGCGCGCCACGGTGACACGGGCCACGCCACCCCCGATCAGGAGTGCCAGCGGATAGTCGCTCGCCCAGTGCACCCCGTTGTTGACCATGGCGAAGCCGAGCACGGTCATCAGCGAATAGCCTAACGGGCGAACGAACTTCTTCTCCGGATAGTTGAGGGCGACGATCTCGACGGTCGACATGGCAGCCGCCATGTGCCCGGACGGCATGGCGTCGTATGCGGGGACGTTGGCGTTGTAGTCCCCCATCGACGGAAACGGGCGCCAGCGCCCGCGCGGCTCCGTCGCCTCGTTCGGCGTCTGGCGCCCGAACGAGCGCTTGAGCAGCTGCGTGTACACGCCGAGCGAGACGAGCCCCGAGGTGATCTCGCTGGCGGTGGTGCGCGCACGGTGGTCGTCCTTTCGCATGCCGTGCACGAGGAAGCCGCCGGCCACCAGCAGGTCGGTGGTCCCGTCGCCCAGGAAGTACAGCGCCGAGCCGAGCGTGCTGGGGATGGGGAGCTTCATCCCCGCAAATCGGACGTTGATCGACGGGTGGTTGGGGGGGAGCCCGACGTGTCGCGCCACCATGCGCGTCTTGTCGACGAGATAGTCGTCGGCCGCATAGAGCGCAGCGGTACTCACCGCCACCGCCCCCCACTCGGCCAGGTTGGACGGGCGCAGCCCGAGGGTGAAGGTACCGCCAACCGTGGGCGGGATCTCGCGCAGCATGCGCAGGCGCACCGGGTGCCGGTACTCGTACACGCCGTGCACGCCGAGGTCGACGCGCTGTGCGCTGCCTCGCACGTTCGTGGGGCGTCTGGGGAGCGTGTCGGACGAGGACCCGCCCACGTTCGCGCGCGCGCGGTCGCCTGAGTCGGCAGCGAGGGGGGCGGCGGAACGAGTGGCGGAAGCCGCGGTGTCTCCCGGCCGGCCGGCCTGGGCGCCGGCGGTGGCGCTCGCGGCAGCGATGCCGCCCATGACGGCGAGGAGCGCGACGACCTGCACGGCGCGGCGGGGGCGTGCGCAGCGGGAGTGCTTCTCCCGCACCGGAGTCATCCCACCAGTCACCGCCGCCTCAGGCAAGCACCCACGCGCGTCCCGCTCGCCCTGCCTGCATCCGCGCGCCATGCGCACCGCTGCCCTGCTCGAGTGTGACCTAACGACTGCCGGCGTGCCAGGAGAGCGCCTGCATCCCGCTCAACGTCCCGAGCGCTGCCCCCGTGACCACGTCGCTGGGCCAGTGGGCGTTCTGGTACATGCGGGCCAATCCCACCGTGCTCGCGGCGCCGTAGAGTGTGCTCCGGATGAGCCACTTCTTCGAAGGATAGCGCCCCGAGAGTTCGCGCGAGAGCACGGTGGCCAGGGCGAACGCTGCGCTCGTGTGCCCCGAGGGGAACGACGACCGGCGGGCGTCGAAGAAGCCGCGCCCGGGGTAGTACTGGTCGGGGTCGTCTGGCGAGGCGTTGGGGCGCGAGCGCCCGACGAGTCCCTTGATCCCGATGGTCAGGGCGCCGCTGAGCATCACCGCCTGCGTCGATTCCATCCCGATGTGCTCGAGCACGTCGTGTCCGGTCACCGCACCGCCCGCCCACATGAGCGACCCCACGGTGAGGGGGACAAAGCCGCCCAGCGACGCGCAGAGCACCGAGGCGCGGCGCGTGGCACCGTCAGGGGAGCGGAAGCGCCCGATCTCCCGCATCACCGGCTCGTCGATCAGCGAGACCGCAGCCGAGGCCCCCACCGCGACGAACGAGTTGCGCACGAAGCGCGGCGCGCCACGCGCGACCGACATGGCGTGCAACGGGAGGATGGTCGGCGGGTCGATCTGCAGGATCGATTGCGTCTGACGGATGGAGTCGCCGCGGAACCCGAGCCGGGGGAGGGAGAGGATCGACGCCTGTGCGGAGACCGACTGGGCGAGGCAGACGCCGCCCGCGAGAACGACCGCACGCATCAATCGCGACATCCATCCTCCAGGAGGGGAGAGCAAGCTGCAACTGGGCACGACGCGGGGACAAACTGTGGCACCACGGGACGATCCGCGAGGGGGCGCCCACCACATGACGGTTACGATCCGGTCTCGGCGCCCCCGCATGGTTCAGACGCCGAACACCAGCTGCACGTCAATTCACCGAGATGAACGGCAGGTTACAACGCGTTCATCTCCTCGGAAGGGAGACACCACGACGGCACGCCTCCCCGAAGTCCGCGGGGTTGGCATCCTGCAAAGAATGCGACGTCACTTCTTGAGGGCGTGCCAGACGTCCGAGTAGTCGTCCGTCCAGACGCGCGCCTTGGCGGCGGGGGCCAGGACCAACCACCCGGCCTCGCGGACGAGAGGGGCAAGGGTGTGGGCGCTGGCGGACATCGCCACCCAGCGCGAGCCGTACAGTAGCTGCGCCTTCTGTTCCGCGGTCACATCGCGGTTGGCCGAGGCGCCGGCCAGGCGCGCGTCGCGCGCCAGCTCGACCAGGACCGGTTCGAGGTCCAGGTAACGATTGCTGATGTGAAAGGCGATGACGCCGCCGGGGCGCAGCTTGCGGGCATAGAGGCGCAGCGCCTCGCGGGTCATCAGGTGCACCGGGATCGCGTCCGAGCTGAAGGCATCGAGGGCGATCATGTCGAACGACGAATCGGGGGCCGCTGCCAGCGAGAGGCGTGCGTCGCCGAGCACGATACGCACGTCCGGCTGGCACAGGCGCAGGTAGGTGAAGAGCTGCGGATGTGTGGCCAGCGAGACGACGAGCGGGTCGATCTCGTAGTACGTCCACCGTTCGCCGGGACGCGCGTAGCAGGCGGTGGTCCCGGTCCCCAACCCCACGAGCGCCACCGTCCGCGGGCGCGCACGATCGGTCGTGAGCCGAAAGAGGTCGCCCAGCGGCCCTTCGCGGTGGTAGTACGTCAGCGGTTCCGTCTTGCGGCTGTCGAGGAGCGACTGGCCGCCGTGCGTGGTGGTGCCGTGCTGCAGGAGGAGGTACTGCGAGTACCGGCGCACGCGATACACGCCGTAGAAGGAACGCCCCTCGTAGACGGTGTCGCTGTCGCTGCGGATGCCCAGGTCGGTGCCAAGAAAGAGGGCCGCGGCGCCGAGGGCGAGTCGCACCGGCCGCTTGTAGAACGACGCCGCCGCGAGCGCTGCTGCGCCGAGGTAGGCGTAGAGCGCATAGTCGCCCCACTTTCCCGAGGGGAGCGGGAGGACGGACGTCAGGAGGACCGCCCCGAGGATGAGCAGTGGCCCGACGACGTCGAAGATCGCCGCACGCCGCGGCGAGCCGCGGGAGTTCCACATGGGGCGCAGCGCCAGCGCCACGATCATCGCGAACGGATACTCGATGACACGATCGTACAGGAGCGGGGCGAGCAGGACGTTGAAGACACCGCCCAGCATCCCGCCGAGGGAGATCCACAGGTAGTACTCGGTGAGGAACTCGGCGCGCGGGCGGGCATCGGCCAGCTCGCGATGGCATGCGAGTGCCATCACGAAGAAGGTCACCAGGTGCAACGTGGCGACGGCGGTGAGGCGCGACGCCGGGTTGGCGCCGATGGTGAGCATGAGCCCCAAGGCGAGGAGAACCTGGAGCGAGAGGACGGGGCGCCGGCCGAGGAGTGGGCGCTGCGCGAAGACGAGGACGAAGGTGAGGAGATACAGCGCCAGGGGGAGGACCCAGAGGAATGGGACCGAGGCGATGTCCGTGCTGAGGAAGGTGGTGACGCCGAGGAGGAGCGACGACGGCGCGAACGAGAGAAGGACCCAGCGCAGGCGCCAGGCGCGAGTGGGGACGAGGGTGGGATGCGTGGGCGTGCCGGGAGGTGCCGAGGGGGGCGACGCGTCGGCGTGGGTGGGGGGAAGTGCGAGCGACGTGGTTGGTGGTGGGGGCCCCCCCCCGACCACATCAGTATCCGCCCCCGCATCAACCGCCCTCACCATTCCGTTCCGCATCTCATCCTTCGATTGCACGTCGGCGCCAGCGCGTGCACCATCGCGTGTGCCAGCGCGTGCGCCAGCGCGACCCGCCCGCCACGCCGCGCCCCCGGCCGTCGCCAACAGCACGAACAGCACGCCGTAGCTCCACGCCCACTGCACCCGCTGTTCTCCGAGCCGCAACGACGGCTCGATGAGCGTAGGGTAGGCCAGCAGCGCCGCGAAGCTCCCAAGGTTGCTGGCCACATACAGGAAGTAGGGATTGCCTGCCAGGTGATGGCGCGTGCCGGCAAACCATCGTTGGAGCATCGGCGCCCCGGCGGCGAGCAGCACGAAGGGCGCCCCGAGCGTCGTGGCCAGGAGCGAGAGCAACCACCAGATCGCCGCCCCCGTCCCGCTCGTGGGCGGGTGGCCGGGGCCGATCGCAAAGGGGAGCGTGACGGCCGCCAGTGCGAGCAGGGCAACGTGCAGCACGGCCTGTCGTGACACCGACAGCCAGCGCGTGGTGAGGTAGGTGTACAGGTACCCGACCAGCAACGCCGCCTGGAAGAAGAGGAGGCACGTGTTCCACACCGACGGCGTCCCGCCTAACAAGGGGAGCACCATCTTCGTGAACATGGGCTCCACCACGAAGAGGAGCGCCGCGTTCAGGAACGTCGCGACCGCGAACAGGGCAACGAGAGCGGGCGCCGCAACAGGCATCGGGCGGGGCGGGCGGGGCGGGCGGGGCGGGCGGGGCGGAGGCGCAGCGAGGGTGGACAGTCGGGGCGTCGCGCGCTGCATCGTAATCGCGGGTCCCGCCCCTGGCCACCCGGCCACCCGGCCGCCGCGCACGCCACGCTCGCCACGCTCGCCACGCTCGCCACGCTCTGCACGGGCGCGTGGGCAGAGGGCCACCTCCCGCGTCAGGGCTCCGATCGCCGCAAAGCTCCCGCGAAGGGTGCCGGGCCACATGGCGTCGTCGCTATCCTCGCACGCATCGTTGGCCCGTGGGCTCTCGGCCACGCTCCCTCGTTCGCGACGACTCCCCCTCGCCACGCGTCCTGCGCGCCACCGATGACGTCCGACGTTTCCACCGTCCGGGGACCACGCCCCCACGTCCCCCCACCACTCGTATATGCGATCCCGCTGGTCGGGGGATACGCGCTGCAGCGATGGCGCCCGGTTCCGTTCCTTCCGGGTGCGGTCTCGCTCCTGGCAGGGGGCGTCCTGCTTGCCCTCGGGCTGGTGGGGATACCCGCGCTGCTTGCCTTCAGGCGTTCACGCACCTCCCCGCTCCCGTGGCGTCCGGCGACGGCGCTGGTGACCGATGGCCCATATCGGTTCACCCGCAACCCGATGTACGTCGGGCTGACGCTCCTCTACCTCGGCGGGACCGCGCTCATGAACTCGGCGTGGCCGCTCGCCTTCCTTCCGGTCGTCCTGTTCGTGATGAACGCCGTCGTGATCCCGGGCGAGGAGCGGCACCTCGCCGAGCGCTTCGGCGAGGCGTACCTCGACTACTGCCGCCGCGTGCGGCGCTGGGTGTGACGCGGGGTGGGACGCGGGGTGTGAAGGGCGACGCGCGTTAGCGCCTAACGCTGGACCTTGTTGCCGGCGATCCACACCGAGTGGATACGCCGCACGTTGGAGATGTCGGTCAGCGGGTCGGCGTCCAGCACCACGAAGTCGCCCCACTTCCCCGCCTCGATGGTCCCGAGGTCGCGATCGAGCTGCATGCAGCGCGCGGCATCGCGCGTGGCGGCGGCCAGGACCTGCCGGGGCGTCAGCCCCGCCTTGGCCATCAGCTCGAGTTCCATCAGCTCGAAGTATCCCTGGAAGCGCCCCGCCGGGCCGGTGTCGGTCCCCATGGCGATGGTCACCCCCGCATCGGCGAGCGTCTTCAGGTTGCGGCTGGCGACGTCGAGTGCCGCCTTGTAGCGCTGCGCCGCCGGGCTCTTGCGCATCGCCTCCTGGCGCGCCGGTTCCTGCAGCGTCGCCATCCAGGCGCGGTTGGCGTGCGTGAGGAAGAGCGAGTCCCGGAAGAAGTCGGGAGTGGACTCGTAGACGAAGGTCGACACCTCGCGCATGAGCGTCGGGCTCACGCAGACGCGCCGCTGCTTCAACTGGGCGATGACTTCCGCATCCACGGCCGCGTCGCGAATGCTGTGGGCGACGAGGTCGGCGCCCGCCGCGAGCAGCGACTTCGCGTCACCGAGGTAGAAAAGGTGCGCCGCCAGGCGCAATCCGTGCTTGTGGGATTCGTCGATGACCACGCGATAGACGTCGGGCGGCATCTTGGCGACGGTGCCGAGGTTGTCGTCGACGCGGATCTTGGCGATGTCGACGTGCTGCGCCGCGACGTCCGCCACCTGCGCCCGCGCCTCGTCGGGGTTGGTGGCGGTGATCACCGGCCCCGCGACGAAGACACGGGCGCGCGCCAGCGACGCCGACTCCTGCGACCGCCGCGCCGCGAAAACATCGGCGGGTTCGCCGCCGAGTGAGTAGACCGTCGTGACGCCGTAGGCGGCATACGTGTCGAGGTCGCGCGCGCCGTTCACGTGCCCGTGCGCGTTGACCAACCCCGGAATCACGACCTTGCCGTCGAGCGCAATACGCTCCGCACCTGCCGGCACCGCCACGCGCGCGGCAGGGCCTGCGGCCACGATGCGTCCGTTCGTCACGACGATGGTCGCGTTCGCAACCGGGGGACGATCGGTCCCGTCGATCAGGCGCACGCCGGTGAAGGCGCGCGTCGTGCCCTGCGCTGCTGCAAGTCGTGAAGAGACGGCGAGGGCGCAGCATCCGACGAGGACTGCCGACCAGGCGACGACGTGACGAAGCGTCATGGGACGAGTGGAATGGCGTCAGGTGCAACACATGGCAACCGCGAGAGATGCGACGTCTCATCCCCGCGGGACGAACCGTTGCGCGCAGGAGCATGACGCCGCGCACGATGCGCGGCAAGCATCTCCAACCAATTCGCGTGTTCTCGTGTCCAACCGCGGTCGCCGTTCGTGGAGTGCTCCCCGTGAAGTTCGCGTTTCAAGCCTATGCTGCCGTCGCTGCGCGTGTCGTCGTCGCCGCGCTGCCTCTGGTCTCCCGTGTCTCGCACGCGCAGGACTCGACGGTGCGCGAGGTCGCGCTCGCGGGGCGGTCGCCGGCAGTGCGCAATCCCCGCTCTACCGTGCATGCCGCGACCGTCGCGACGGCCATGGCGGTGCGAGCCGCGCAGCCACTGCGCATCGACGGCGTGGGTGATGATGCCGTCTGGCTCGCGGCGCCGCGCGTCTCCGACTTCCGCCAGTTCGAACCCAAGGTCGACGCCGATCCCCGCTTCAGGACGGAGTTCCAGGTCGCGTTCGACGCGCGGAACCTCTACGTGTTCGTTCGCATGTTCGATCCGCACCCCGACAGCATCATGCACGCGCTCTCGCGGCGCGACGTGCGCGGGCCCTCGGACCAGATCAAGCTCCTCATCGACTCGTACGACGACAAGCGCTCCGGCTTCGAGCTGGCGGTGAATCCGGACGGGGTCAAGCGCGACTTCGCGATGAGCAACGACACCGACGAGGACGAGTCGTGGAACGGGATCTGGGACGTGGCGACGGCCGTCGACTCGCTGGGATGGACGGCCGAGTATCGCATTCCGCTCTCGCAACTGCGCTACGCCCCGGCCAGCGAGCACACCTTCGGCTTCGGCATCTGGCGTGACATCGAGCGGTATCGCGAGCGGGTCGCATGGCCGGCGTACGTCCCCACGCGCAACGGGCTCGTCTCGCAGCTGGGACGCCTGACGGGGATCGCCGGCATCACGAGCGCCCGGCGCCTCGAGGTCACGCCCTACCTCGTCACCAAGAACGTGCAGCGCGTGAAGCCTAACGACCCGTATGCGCGCGGCCAGGACGTCGAGATCGGCGGTGACGTCAAGCTCGGGCTCACGCCGAACGTGACGCTCGACGCCACCGTCAACCCGGACTTCGGGCAGGTGGAAGCCGACCCCGCGGTGCTGAACCTCTCGGCGTTCGAGGTCTTCCAGAGCGAACGCCGCCCCTTCTTTGTCGAAGGGACCGGCCTGTATCAGTTCCAGCTCAACTGCTACATCGTCGTCGACTGCAGCACCAACGAGGGGCTCTTCTACTCGCGTCGCATCGGTCGCTCTCCCGTGCTACGCGACCAGTACGGCGACGAGAGCACGCCGACCTCGACGCCGATCGCCGCGGCCGCCAAGCTCACCGGGCGCACGAAGGGCGGACTCGCCTTCGGCCTGCTCGAGGCGATGACCGAACAGGTGAACGGGGCGCAGGCGCGCGTGGTGGAGCCGCGCACCAACTACGCCGTCCTCCGCGCCCAGCAGGACCTGCGCGGCGGAAACGCCGGCGTCTCGATCATCGGGACGGCGGTCAATCGCTCGCTCGATGCCCTGAGCACGCCCTTCCTGCACGCCAGCGCCTATGCAGGCGGCGCCACCGCCCGCAGCCGCTTTCACAACGGCGAGTACGAGTTCAACGCACAGGTCACGGCCTCGCGCGTGGCCGGCTCTCGCGAGGCCATCTGGCGCACGCAACGCAGCCCCGTGCACTACTACCAGCAGCCCGGCGACGATATCGCGGTCGACTCGTCGCGCACCGCGCTCAGCGGACACGCCGAGCAACTCAAGTTCGGGAAGTACGGCGGCGGGATCACGCGCTTCGAGACGTCGCTCGTCAGGCAGTCCGCCGGGTTCGAGGTGAACGACATCGGCTTCCTGCGCCGTGCCGACATCACGGACTGGAGCACCTGGGCGGCGCTCGCCTTCCGCAACGCGCGCGGCATCTACCGGTGGGCGCAGCTCAACGCCAACCACTGGGAGCGCTGGAACACGTCAGGCACTCGGCTGGACAACGCCGTGAACGTCAACGGCCACATGGGGCTCAACAACAACTGGGACGTGCACCTGGGCGGCACGTTTGCCGGGCTCACGCCGAGCTATTGCGACCGCTGCACGCGCGGGGGGCCGGTGCTGCGGCAGTCGGCCGGCTTCTACCCGTGGGGCGGCGTCAACACCGACAGCCGACGCACCGTCTCGGGGGGGATGTGGGTCAACATGCGCCTCACCGACGAGGGGACCTCCTATGGCACGTCACTCTCGCCGTACCTCAACCTGCGAGTCTCCACACGCCTGCAGGCCGGACTCCAGCTCAACCACTCGCAGCAGCACGACAACACACAGTGGTACGGCAACTTCGCCGACCATCAGGGCGCCACGCACTTCACCTTTGCCCATCTGGACCAGCGCACCGTCTCGATGAGCACGCGGGTGAACTACACCGCGACACCCAACCTGTCGTTCGAGTTCTACGGTGAGCCGTTCACGTCGACGGGGCACTACGACAACGTGCGCGAGATCAGCAGCACCCCCGGCGCCGACGCCTACCACGATCGCTTCCGCCCGTACGTCCCGCCTCCCGATGCCTCGTCGTCGTTCCGATACACGCAGCTCCGCACCAACACCGTCGTCCGCTGGGAGTACCGCCCGGGTTCGACGCTCTTCCTGGTCTGGACGCAGGGACGCCAGGACGCATCGGATATCGACCGGCGGCAGTCGTGGGGACGCGACTACCGCGACCTCTTCGCCCTGCACCCGGACAACACCTTCCTGGTGAAGATGGCGTACTGGTTCGATCGTTAGGCTCGGCGAGACGTGCGCGGCGGCCGCGCCGCCCACCACTCAGGCGAGGGTGAGGAACTCCTCCTTGACCCATCGCTGCTCGGAGCCGATGCGGCACCATCCGTCCTGCCGCTCGTGCACGAAGACTTCCTGCCCCTTGGCGAGCGCCGCGAGCTTGGTCGATGTCGCCGCGGGACCGTTGCGCACGTTGAGCGTGTCGCTGCGCACCGTCGCCCGTTCCACCGGCGTGACGAAGCGCTCCGACACCCACTCGTCGCGCCCCGCGGAGACCTTGAGCCACCCGTCACGCGACTCGAAGACGCGCAGCACGCTCCCCATGACCACCGTGTTCACCTTGTCGAACGAGGCGCCGGGACCGGAGCGCACGTTGAGGGTTGGCGCGTTCACGCTGCCGTACGTCATCCCGGCCGGCGGCGGCGGCGGCGGAGCCGCACGCCCCGGCATCGCCGCGCGCACGAGCGGGTAGAACGAGCGCTGCGCATTCTCCACCAGGTTCCCGCCGAAGAAGGCGGTGCCGGGACACGTCTTGGTGTTCCCCGTGCCGTTGGTGCGCGCCCCGGTATCCAGGTGGAACCAGTGATGGTACACGACGCGATCGGCGTTCACCGGGATCGCGAAGCGCTTGCACACCGCCGCGCTGAACCGGATGATCGTGTCGCGATGCGCCGGCGACATCCGGTCGCGCCCCGTGTCGAAGTTGCCGAGGTGCTCGACGCAGATCGCGTTGGCGTTGTTCCCCTTGATGCAGGCTGGCGTTTGCTCCAGCGGGCGCCCCGTCATCACCATCCCGTCCGGGAAGGTCGTGAAGTGCTGCCCGATGTCGCCCCATCCGTTGTTGACGACGTGATGGTGCTTCATCCCCTGCTGCAGCTCGAAGTGGTTGCCCCCGGTGAACGACCCGTAGTTCGGCGACCACGTGTGGTGCTGCTGCAGGGTGAGCACCGTGCGCGCGACCTGCTGTCGCGCCATCCACCCCTCGAACTCGGCGAGGGACATCAGCGTGAACCCAAAGCGTGTCTGCATGCCGCCACAGTGCAAGGCGCGCCGCCGGTCGGCAAGCAACCTCTGGCGTTCGGCGCAGACGCCCCGCGCCGGCGTGCGGGCCGCACGCCCCAGGTCAGGCGTGCGACGGACGGATGTCGACGGTGATGTTGCGCCAGCGCCCCTGGCGGAAGCGCCAGATCGAGAGGACGCAGCGCGTCACGTGCCCAGCGAGGATCGCGCGCCAGATGTCCCACGGGTCGAGCGTGGAGAAGCGCTGCACGACCCAACAGATCCCCAGCGGAATCAGGATCTGCGACACGATGGAGATGTACAGCGGCGACCGTGTATCGCCCGTCCCCTGCAGCCCGCCGGTATATGTGAGTGCGACGGCGATGAAGACACCGGAGATGCTCAGGTAGCGCAGCAACTGCACGCCCAGCGCGACGACTTCGGGGTCGTTCATCCCGAAGAGGGCGAGCAGCTGGCGCGGTATCAGGAGGAAGAGAAGGCCGATGCACGACGCGCCGACCGCCGCGATGCGGGCCGCCTCGAACGCCGAGCGCTCCGCGCGGTCGGCGTCGCCGGAGCCCAGGCTCTGCCCTGCGACCGTCGCCACCGCCCCGGTGAGGCCGGTGGAGGTCCACGTGATGAACGAAAAGAGCTCGGTGTACCCCACGGCGTACGCCGCTTGCGCCTGCCCGCTCGTGGCGAGCGATCCGATGAAGCCCAGGAGCATGACGCCGCCCACGTTCATCGCGACCCCCTGCACGCCGCTGGGCAGGCCGAATCGGAACAGCGCGCGCACAATGTCCCATTCGATGCGGAAGCCGTCGCCGCGTGGGAAGCGCACCACCCACGTCCCGCTCCAGAGCTTGTACGCCGAGTAGAGGGCGATGCTCCCCGTCGCCATCGCCGTCCCGATCGCCGCCCCCTTGGTCCCGAGGGCCGGGATGGGGCCAAGTCCCTGAATGAGGATGACGTTGAACGTGATGTTGAGCGCGGTGAGCGCGACGCCTAACCGGAGCGGCGTCCGCGCGTCACCCGCGGAGCGCAGCGCCCCGCCCACCATGTAGAAGAGGAGCATCCCCACGCCGAAGACGAACATGATGCGCAGGAAGGGGAGCGCTTCGGCACTGACGTTGGGGGCCGCGTTGACGAGCGTGAGGAGGTGCGGCGCCGCGAAGTAGCCGATCGGCGCCAGCACGCCAAGCGAGAGCCCGACCGCGACGAGGAAGGCCTGCAGCACCGTGCGATTGACGCGATCCGTGTCACGCGCCCCGGCGAATCGCGCCACCAGCACGCTCATCCCGATGAAGAGCGACGAGATGAAGGCGATGACGACGAGGTAGATCTGGAGCGAGACGCCGATCGCGGCGTTGCCGGCGTAGCCGACATAGTGCCCCACGAGGGCGTGGTCGATGACCCCCTGCAGGCCGCCAATGACGTTCTGCAGCATCGTGGGCCAGGCAATGCGCCAGACCGCGGGGAGGAGCGGCCCTTCGACGATCCCGCGGTCGAAGGCGTCCTTGCCGCGGGCAGCGGAGGTCGGCGAAGCGCTCATGAGGGGGTGGCGCCCGTCGACGGTTACGGCGCGCGCTTGCCGGTGAAGGAGGCGCTCCCCATGCCACCCATCTCGAGGGTCCCCTTCATGTTGTCCTTGTCGACCAGGACGCCGCTGAACTCGAAGTCAGGCATCCCGTCGGCTCCCTTCATCGCGAACTTGATCGTGTCGCCCTTCACGGTCCCTTCGACGGCGCGCGAGCCCAGGCGCTGCGACTCGTACGTGCCGGTGACCTTCTCCCCGTCCTGCTTGAGCGTGACCGTCGGGTAGCCGGTCCCGTTCTCCGTGGTGACGGCAAAGGCCCACTTGCCGGTCACGTCGATCCCCTTCGACTGGGCGGCGAGCGATGCGGGGACGGTCCCGGCAAAGAGGACGGCAACGAGGGCGAGGAGGAAGCGAAGGCGCGTCATGGGGTGGTGCGTGCGAGGGTGGATCGGGAGAGGCGGGGGCGGTGCGTGGCGACGGGGAATGCTAACCGCCTGCACGGAATGCGCACTATGTCGGCGGGACAGGACGTCCGCTCGCCGGCCCGGGCGGTCGGCCGCCCCGGCACTCGGCCACCAGGTCACGCCACCCACACGCGATGGCCAGCATCGCCTGGCGCGCGGCGGGGGAGACCGTGGTCATGTGGAGGAAGCCGTGGACGAGCGAGGGAAAGTGCTGGTGGACGACGCGCGTTCCCGACAGCTGCAATCGCTCGCCCCACGCGCGCCCCTCGTCACGCAGCGGATCGAACCCCCCGGTGACGACGAGCGCGGGCGGCGAGTGCGTCACGTCGCGCTCGCGCCGCGGAGACGCGCGCGGATCGTCCCGCAACCTGAGGTCACCGGCGAGATAGAGGTCGCGAAAGGTGTCGACGTCGCGTCGCTCCAGGACGTAGCCGGTGGCGAAGCGTGCCCGAGAGGGCGTGTCGACATCGGCGTCGGTGACGGGATAGATGAGCAGCTGGGCCAGAAGTGGGCGCCCCTCGCGCGCGAGCGCCAGCGCAGCCACGGTCGCCAGGTTCCCCCCGGCGCTGTCACCGCCGACGCAGACGGCCGACGGATCAGCCCCTAACGACTCGCCCTGCGCCATCGCCCAGCGCAATGCCGCGAGGGCGTCGTCGAGCCCTGCCGGGAACGGATGCTCGGGCGCCAGGCGATAGGCCACGCTCAGCACGTGCATCTGCGCGTGACGACACAGTTGCCGACACGGCTCGTCATGGGTGTCGAGATCGCCGATCGCGAAGCCGCCGCCGTGCAGGTACACCAGCAGGGGAGCCTTGGGCGACGACTCGGGCGCGTAGTGGCGCGCATCGAGCGGCCCCGCGGCCCCGGGGACCTGGCACGCCGTCACGCGCGCCACCGGCGTGGGTGCGCCCGTCACGGTGAGCACTTCGTGGCGGTAGCGCAGGCGTCCCTCGGCGAGCGTGGGTTCACACATGGCGGGCTCCCCCTTGATGCGACGCACGGCGAGGAGGAACTGCAGGTGCGCATCCAGCGTGGCGCCGTCAATCACCCGTGGCGACTCCCCAACTACCCGCAGCAAGAGCGCACCGGGGACGTGCGCGAGCCAGCGCGCGACGCGCCCCTCGAGGCGTTCGCGAACGGTGGGCCCGGCGTCGATGCCCGCGTGACTCCCGCTCACGCGATCCCCCGGGCGTCGGCGCTCCCCTGCGCCGGCGTGAAGGTGTAGTCCTCCGGACGCACCTGCGTGACGACACGGCGGAAGCGCCCGATGCCGAACGGCCAGAGCGCCGAGTTGCGCCCGTTGCGATCGAGGTACCAGCTGTTGCAGCCGCCGCTGTTCCACACCGTGGGGCGTAGCGCCTCATCGATCCACGCGACGTACCGTCGCTGCGCCTCCGCACGTGGCTCGACGCTCGAAGCACCGCGATCCACCGCGAGCGACAGCAGCCCCATGATGTGCTCGAACTGCGCCTCGGCCATCAGCATCACCGAGGAGTGTCCAAGCCCGGTGTTGGGCCCCAGGAGGAAGAAGAGGTTGGGGAATCCGGCGACCGTTGTCCCCATGTAGGCCGACGGGCTCCCCTGCCACACGTCGGCCAGCGTTCGGCTGTCGCGACCACGCACGACGTTCGCGAGGGGGGGATCGGTCGCACGGAATCCGGTGCCGAGAATGATGGTGTCGACGGGACGCGTGCGACCGTCCGTCGTCTCGACCCCGTCCCGCGTGACGCGGGCAATGCGCGTGGAGATGACCTCGACGTTTGGCTGCGTGAGTGCGGGATAGTAGTCGTCGCTCAGCAGGATGCGCTTGCAGCCGATGGTGAACGGCGGCGCAAGCTTGGCGCGGAGTGCCGGGTCACGCACCTGCGCGTGCATGTGCCGGCGTGCGACTGCCTCGACGACGCGGGCGATGCGCGGGTGCCGGAACGGAAGGAAGAGCGCCTCACGCTGGACGTAGAGTGCGCGACGCTCGAGGTGCTGCGTGACGGGGAGGGCGCGATACAGCGCGCGCCGCCACCCGGGGACGGCGCGGTCGTGGCGCGGCATGATCCACGGTGGCGTGCGCTGGTACAGGTCGAGCTGCGCCACGACGGGCTGGATGCGCGGCACGAACTGGATGGCTGAGGCGCCGGTCCCGATCACCGCGACGCGCCTGCCCTGGAGCGCGTGGTGGTGATCCCATCGTGACGAGTGAAAGAGGGTCCCGCCGAAGTCGGCGAGCCCGTCGATGTCGGGGAGCGCGGGATCGCTGAGCGGGCCGTTGGCCAGCACCAGCATCGACGCACGCCAGGTGCCGGTCGTGCTGCGCACCATCCATCGCTGCGCCGCATCGTCCCACGACGCCGACGTCACCTCCTCGCCGAACGCCATGTGCCGCACGACGTCGTGGCGCTGCGCGACGTCGCGCAGGTAGTCCCAGATCTCGCGCTGCGGCGAGTACGTGCGGCTCCACCCGGGATTGGGGGCGAAGGAGAAGGAGTACAGCGTCGACTGCACGTCGCAGGCGCAGCCGGGATAGGCGTTGTCGCGCCAGGTGCCGCCTAACGCCGACGCCCGCTCGAGGATGGCGAAGTCGGCGATGCCGCGCTGCCGCAGGCGGATGGCGAGCCCGATTCCCGAGAAGCCGGCCCCCACGATGAGCAGGCGGACGGCCCGCGGGGGGTGCGCGCCGCTCATGTCGCCATGCGCTGCGCCGGGCGATGGATCAGGCGCCCGCGCCCTGCCGCACCACGCACCTCCCCTTCGTGCCAGATCACCTCGCCCCGCGAGAGCGTGGTCACCGGCCACCCCGTCAGCTGCATTCCCTCAAACGGCGTGTAGTCCATGCGGTCATGCAGGAGGGCGTGCGAGACCACGTGCATCCGGTCCGGGTCCCACAGCACCACGTCGGCGTCACTGCCGACCGCGATCGTCCCCTTGCGAGGCAGGAGGCCATACGTGCGCGCCGGGTTCGTCGCCGTGAGCGCCACGAAGCGCTCGAGCGAGAGACGCCCCTTCTTCACCCCTTCGCTGAAGAGGAGCGGGAGTCGCAGCTCGAGGCTCGGGACCCCGTTGGGAATCTTGGTGAAGGGCGCGTCCTCACCATGCGCCTTCTTCCCCTGCGGGTCGTCGTAGCGATACGGCGCGTGGTCGCTGGAGAAGATGTCGATCGACCCGTCGGCCAGCCCCTCCCACAGCGCCTCCTGCGCCGCCCGGTCGCGGGCGGGCGGCGAGAACATCAACTTCGCGCCCTCGAATCCTGACCTGTCGAGATCCTCGCGCGTGAAGACGAGGTACTGCGGACACGTCTCGGCCAGCACGTGCACGCCGCGCGCCCGCGCGCGACGGATCTCGTCGAGCGGCGAGCCCGCCGAGACGTGCACGATGAGGATCGGTGCGCCGGTCACCTCGGCGAGATAGCAGGCGCGCCCAGTCGCTTCGCGCTCGGCGGCCTCGGGGCGAGCGTACGGGTGCCACTTCGGCGCCGTCTTCCCCTCGGCGAGTAGCCGCTCGATGTGCCAGGCGATCGACTCGTGGTGCTCGGCGTGGAACATCGTGATCGCCCCTTCGCGCCGGGCCACCTGCAGCACGGCGAGGACGTCCTTGTCCGTCAGGCGCAATGCGTCGTAGGTGAGGTAGACCTTGAGCGACGGATGCCCTTCGTGGATGAGCTGCGGGAGCTCCTGCTGCAGCACCGTGGGCGTCGCATCGGAGACGATGAGGTGAAAGGCATAGTCGACGAACGCCCTGGGCGCCGCCTTGGCCTCGTAGTCGCGCACCACCTGCACGAGCGAGTTGCCGCGATGCTGCGCGGCGAAGGGAATGATCGTCGTCGTCCCGCCGCACGCTGCCGAGACGCCGCCGGTGTAGAAGTCGTCGGCGGTGATGAGCCCGGTGCTCGACTTCTGGTCGATGTGGCAGTGCGCGTCGACTCCACCCGGGAGGACGAGTCGCCCCGTGGCGTCGAGCACCTCGCGCGCGTTGCCCAGGTCCCGGCCTAACGCGGTGATGATCCCGTCGCGAATGCCGATCTCGCAGGACACCGTCTCGGCGGCGGTCACCACCGTCCCGCCGCGGATCACCAGGTCGTAGCTGTAGGTCATCGGGAGGCCATCATCGAGAGGCGAGCGTTCGTTCGAGGCGCTGGAGGAGGCGGTCGAGTTCCGCGGCATCCTCGCGCGAGAGCCTGGGGCCGGGGGCGCGCACCGTGGCGGTGGCGATCGCGCCGCGGCGTTTGAGGATTTCCTTCCGCACGGCGAGCCCGTAGCCGGGTTGGTTCTCGTACGTGATGATGGGGAGATAGGCGTCGTAGAGATCCTCCGCCGCGTCGGCGTCGCCACGCACGTGCGCGTCGTAGCACTGCACCAGCATCTCCGGGAATGAGAAGCCCGTCATGATGCCATCGGCGCCGCGTGCCAGCGACTGCGGGAGGAGGAGCCCCCCGTTTCCCGAGACCACGCTCACACGGCGCGCTCCATCGCGCTCGCTGGCGCGCGTGCGGGAGATCTTGTCGAGGCCCGGCACATCCTCGGCCTTGTACATCGCCACGCTCGTCACGTCGCGGATGACACGCTGCAGGCACCCCGCCGACACGTAGACGCCGGTGGTGGGAGGATAGTCCTGGAAGACGATGGGGACGTCCGGACCTAACGACTGGGCGACCTGCGCCATGTAGCCGACGATCGCGTCATCGGTGCGCAGGCCGTAGGGCGGCGCGACCATTGTGCCCGATGCGCCGCGTGCCATGGCCTCGTGTGCGAGTTGGCGCATGGCGACGAGGGAGCCTCCGCTCACGCCCACCACGACCGGGACACGGCCGCCGATGCGCGCCAGTCCGCGCGCCACCACCGACAGGCTCTCCTCCGCGGTGAGCTTGTGCGCCTCGCCCATCATCCCGAGCAGGGTGATGCCGTGCACACCGGCCTCGAGGTAGAAGTCGAGCGCACGGTCGAGCGAGGCGAGGTCGAGCGCCCCGTCGTCGTGGAACGGTGTCGCCGAGATGACGAAGACGCCGCTGGTGTCGGCGGAGAGACGGGGAGCGGTCATGCGAGGTGGAGCCTCCGGCGCGCGCTACGAGTCGTGTGGAGGAAAGATTGCGCCCGGCGCTGGCGATCGCACCAGTTCACCCGCCACGCGTGCGGCGAGCGACTGCGCCAGGAGGACGCGCGCCCCCGAGCGGGCCTCGAGCCGGCGCGCGGCATCGTCGGCGTGCCCCATGCAATCGAGGACGATGAGCGGGACACCAGCCGCACGGAGGATGTCGGCGGCGCGATCGAGCTGCGCGTCGTCGTCAGGCGGGGCCGCCACGGTCACGGGGTCGAAGCCGTCGGCGCGCCACTTGGCGGTCGCGGCGGCGATTTGTCCCGCCACCGGCGTCACCACACCGACGCGGGCGGTGACGCCGAGTGCGCGTGTCACCGCCGGGACCACACGCCCCGGCAGGACGACGGGGACGTCGCACGGGACGTCGGGAAAGTCGCCGGCGCAGGCGATGGCGACCGCCGTCGCGCCGTCAGCCGCAAACGCGCGGGCCTGCTGCACGACACGCGGGTGGAGGACATCGCGCCCGATCTCCCGCGTCGTGCCATCGGCCAAGCGCACGAGCAGTGGATAGTCGGTGGGGAGCCCTGCCAGTGCATCGACCTCGCGCACCGACAGGCCATCGAGTGCCCCGCGCACTGCAACGCGGGCGCCGGGCGCGTGGGCGGCGAAGGCCGCGACCAGGTCGGGACGCGGCGACTGCCCGATGGTCACGACGCCCAGCAGCGGGGCGGCGGTGGCGTCACGCACTCGTCAGGCGCCGCTGGCCGGGTAGACCGCCTTCCCCGCGACCGACGTCTGAACGATTCGGATGTCCTTGATCGTGTTCGGGTCGACGTCGTGCGGATCCTTCTCCAGCACCACGAAGTCGCCCCACTTCCCGGCGGAGATCGATCCCTTGGTCGACTCCTCGTAGGAGGCGTAGGCACCGTTGATCGTCGCGATGCGCAGCGCTTCGTCGACGGTGACCTTCTGGTTGGCCCCCCACTCGCGCCCGCGGTAGTCGCGACGCGTGACCATGCTCTGGAGCGCCATCAACGGTTCGAAGGGGCCCGGCCCGTAGTCCGATGCGCCGGGGACGACGATGCCCGTGTCGAGGAACGACCGGTGGGCGAACATCCAGCGCATCTTCTCGTCGCCGTACTGCCCCCACTTCTCGCCATGGTAATAGATGTAGGTCCAGAACGGGGTGGGGATCGACCCGGTCGCCTTGATGCGCCGCAGGAGCTCGGGGTTCATGAGCGAACAGTGCTCGATGCGGTGCCGGCGGTCGGGGTGCGGCCAGCGCGCGAGGGCGCGCTCGTACGCCGTGAGGACCATGTCGATGGTCACGTCGCCGTTGGCGTGGATCCCCACCTGCCACCCATTGGCGTGCGCGTCGTCGACGGCCTCGTGGATCTCCTCCTGCGTCATCGTGAGGATGCCGTAGTCGTTCGTCCCGACATACGGGGTGCTCATGCGCATCGTCCGCTCCGACGCCGAGCCGTCGGCGGCGTACTTCACCCCGCCGATGCGAATCCATTCGTCGCCGAAGCCCGTGCGGATGCGGGCATCGCGCAGCCGGCGATACTGCTCGCCTGACGAGACCATGAGGTAGGCGCGGTGGCGCAGTTCGCCATCGGCGCGGATGTCCTCGTACGCCTGCAGGTCGTCGCCATCGGCCCACAGGTGGTGCACCGTGGTAAGCCCGGCGGCGGTGAAGAGGCGGGACATGTGGCGCATCCCCTGGCGGGCGCGCTCACGCAGCTGCGCCGGTGTAAAGCGCTCGCGCGCCCCGACGCTGTCGAAGACGGCGCGCGCCAGTTCGGCGACGCGCCCGTTCGGTTCACCATCGGCATCCCGGAAGAAGCGGCCATGCTGCGGGTCCGGCGTATCGCGCGTGATGCCCGCCAGCCGCAATGCCGTGCTGTTGTACCAGCTGGTGTGGCCGCCCCGATGGTTCACCGACACCGGGTGGTTGGGGACCGCCTCGTCGAGGTCGCGCCGGTGCAGCGGGCGCCCGTCCTCCAGCTTGGTGTCGTCGAACATGTAGGCATTGACCCATTGCCCCGCCGGGGTCTTGGCCGCCTTGGCCGCCAGCGCCGCCTTGAGCGCCGCGATGCTGCGCAGGTTGCCGTTCACCTCGAAGAGTTCGTTGACCCCGCTCGGATGGCAGTGTGCGTCGATGAAGCCGGGGGTGACGGTCATCCCCTTCGCGTCGAGCACCTGCGTGCGCGCCGTCGCCAGGTTGCGGATGTCGTCGTTGCGCCCGACGGCGAGGAACTTCCCATCCTTCACCGCGAACGCCTCGGCGCGTGGCCGCGACGGGTCGCTGGTGAGGACGCGCGCGTTCACGACGATGCGGTCGGCTTCCACGCCGCTCCCCCGCGCCTGCACAGGCGGGAGTGCCGGGCGCGCCTCCGCCGGCATCGCAAGTGCGCGGCGCGGGAGGGCAGCGGCTCCGGCGAGGAGCGCCGACAGCGAAAGAAATTCCTTGCGGGTGACGTCGCGCGACATGGCGGGCTCCGGTGGGGACGTGGCGCGAAGGTCGCACGATTGGGGCGAATCGGCGAGGGGGGACGCGCTCGCCCCACGGCCGAGCCCTAGCCACCGCCTGACGCGCGCGAGAGTTTGGGGCGCCAGCGACGCCCACGCCGCACCCTCTCCACGCCCGTGCAAGGCGTGCGGTTCGTTCACTCGCCTCGCCGAAGTCCCCCTCGCCATTCCCCTCGATCGCCATGCTCTCCGTTCGCAATCTCGTGAAGGTCTATCCGGGTCCGGTCGCCGCCCTGCAGGGCGTCTCCCTCGACATCCCCAGCGGAATGTTCGGTCTCCTCGGCCCCAATGGCGCTGGGAAGACGACCTTCATGCGCATCCTGGCCGGCGTGCTCGAGCCCACCTCCGGCTCGGTCTCGCTCGACGGCGTGGACACGCTCGCCAACCCGGACGCGCTGCGCGCTTCACTGGGCTACCTGCCGCAGGACTTCGGCTTCTTTCCGCACCTGAGCGGGCAGGGGATGCTCGAGTACCTCCTGCGGCTCAAGGGGGTGACGGGGCCCCGCGGAATCGCGGCGCTGGCGAGCGAACTGCTCGAGCGCGTGAACCTCGCGCACGCGGCCAAGCGGAAGGTGAAGGACTATTCGGGGGGGATGCGCCAGCGCCTCGGCATTGCCCAGGCCATTGCCGGCAATCCGACGTTGGTCATCGTCGATGAACCGACGGCGGGGCTCGACCCCGAGGAGCGCCTGCGATTCTACCGATTGCTGGCCGAGCTGGCGCAGGAACGCACCGTGCTGCTGTCGACGCACATCGTGGAAGATGTCGCCGTGCTGTGCCGTCGCTTCGCCGTCATCCGCGGCGGGCAGGTGGTCGCGCTCACGTCGCCGCACGAGGCGCGCGCGCAGCTCGCGGGGAAGGTCTTCGAGGGCGATGTCTCCCCCGAGCAGCTGGAGCAGGTGCGCGCCACCCGTCGCGTGACGCAGGCGGTGCTGGTCGAGGGGCGTAACCGCGTGCGCATCTTCGA
This sequence comes from Gemmatimonadaceae bacterium, assembly GCA_046327755.1. Lineage (GTDB taxonomy): Bacteria > Gemmatimonadota > Gemmatimonadetes > Gemmatimonadales > Gemmatimonadaceae > SCN-70-22. The sequence goes on along the minus strand of JAXLXW010000010.1, from coordinate 62,214 downwards.
GGAGAGCGGCGAGTGCCCGGAAGGGTTCGAACCGGTGGTGGGGACGCTCGAGGATGCGTACTTCCTCCTGATGCGCGGCAGCGCGATGGACACGGGGCGCGCGGCATGAGCGCCAGCCGATTGCTCGTCGTCGCGCGCGACGAGTTCCGCCTCACGCTGCGGCGTCCGATGGTGTGGACGCTGCTCGTGATGCTCTTCCTCCTGAGCTGGGGGCTCTCCGAGGGCGTGGTGGGAGTCGCCATCGGGTCGGGCGATGCCTCGGTCGGCGGGAAGCGCGTCTTCCTCACCTCGCAGTTTGCCGTCACGCAGGTGATGGCCGTCTTCGTCTTCCTCCTCTACACCTTCTTCGTGTCGTCGGCGGCGGGGCTCTCGGTGATCCGCGACGACGAGTCGCGCGCGCTCGAGGTGCTGTTGTCGACGCCGCTGCGCCCGGTGGAGTACGCCTGGGGGAAGTTCACCGGCGTGACGGCGGCGTTCCTGGCCGTCCTCGCCATACACGTCGCATTCCTCATCCTCTTCCTGTCGTTCGTCCCCAACGCCGACATGATCGAGGCGCGGGGACCGTTTGCGATCGCCAACTACCTGGTGCCGGCGTTGATGATCGCGGTGCCGAGCATCGTCTTCGCGGCGGGGGTTTCCTTTGGTGTGGGAACGGGGACGCGGCGGGCGATCCTGGTCTTCGTAGTCCCGATCGCGATGCTGATGCTCGGCGCCTTCCTGCTCTGGAACTGGTCGCCCGCCTGGCTTCCCGAGTCGACCAACCGCCTGCTGATGTTCCTGGATCCGGCGTCGGTGCGCTGGCTCAACGAGACCTATCTCGAGGTCGACCGCGGGGCGACGTACTACAACACGCAGCCCGTCGGATGGGACGCCCTCATCATCGCCAATCGCCTCTTCTGGTCGGGCATTGCGCTCCTGGCCGCGTGGATTGGCGTGCGGCGTTTTGCGGCGACCGCGCGCGCCTCGCACAAGGTCGCGCCGGAACTGGTGCGGGCGGCACTCGCGACGCCGCCTGCCGCGCCTGCCCCTGTCCCGGCGAGTGCCGTCCTCCTCTCGTCGCTGCAGATGGTGCGGGAGCCGTTAGGCGCCGTGGCCACCGCGCTGGGCGGCGCCAAGGCCGAGGCGCGCGAGCTGGCGTCGCGGGCGGGGCTCTACCTGTTCGTCCCGCTCATCGTCCTCCAGGTCGTCAGCGGGGCGTCCGTGGCGCTGGGCGCCTTCGACACGCCGCTCCTCCTCACGCCGGGGCAGCTGGCGTCGTCGCAGGCGCAGATGATGGCCGTCTACGTGTCGCTCCTGCTGGTCTTCTATGGGGTGGAGAGCATGGAGCGCGAACGCACCACGCGCCTCAACGCCATCCAGGACACCTTGCCGGTGAGGACCGGGGCGCTCCTGGTGGGCAAGCTCATGGCGTTAGGCATCGTCTGGCTGGTCGTGGCCGTCGCCTCGATCATCGGCGCCGCGGTGCTCATCCTCGTCCAGCGGCGCGTCCCATTCTCGTTCACCCCGTTCGCCATCCTCTGGGGGCTGCTCTTCCTCCCCACCTTCCTCGTCTTCAGCAACTTCTGCTTCGCGGCGTGGTGCGTCACGCGCAACCGGTACACCACGTACGCCCTCGCCCTCGGCGTGCTGGCCCTGACCGCGTGGGCCGACCTCACCCAGCGGATGACGTGGGTGTGGAACTGGTCGCTGTGGAGCGGGATCAAGTGGACCGACATCGGCCCCCTGGAATTCGACCGTCAGGCGATCGTCCTCAACCGCCTGCTGTGGCTGTCGCTGGCGGTGGCGCTCTGGCGCCTCGCCGTGGTGACGTACCCGCGCACCGCGCGCGACCCGCTTGCCGTGCTGCGACTCTTCTCGTGGCGCGGGCTGGCGCGTGCGGCGCGCGGCGCGGCGCCCTGGCTCGTCGTCCCGTTGCTGCTGGCGGCGCTCACCTTCCGCGCGGTCAATCGCGGACCGGACGGCGCCGGGGCGGAAAAGGCGGGAAAGGACTATTGGCGAAAGAACCTCGCGACGTGGCGTGAGGCGTACTTCCCGTGGCTCAAGGGAGCGGACATCGACCTCGCGATCGATCCCGCGGCGCGCCGCTTCACGGTGAAGGGATCGTACCTCATCATGAATCATCGCGACACGACGCTGCAGAGCATCGCGATGTCCGTCGGCAAGTGGTCCGACGCACGCTGGACGATCGATGGCGACTCCATACGCCCCAACACCGCGACGCGGCTCTACGTCTTTCGCCTCAAGCGTCCGCTGGCCCCGCGCGACTCGGTGCGCGTCGGATTCTCCTACAGCGGCGACGTGTCGGCGCCCTCCAAGGGGAGCGGTGGCGCGGGCGAGTTCATCGTCCCGTCGGGCGTGGTGATGACCGCCTTCGGTCCCAGCTGGTTTCCGATGCTGGGCTACGTGACCGACTACGGCACCGACGACGACAACAAGTTCGAACCGCGCCAGTTCCCGGACGACTGGTACGTCGGCACCAACCGCTCGCTCTTCGGCAGCCAGCTGCCGATGACGGTGCGGACGCGCATCACCGTCCCCGCAGGGTGGGTAGCGAACGGGGTCGGGGAGCTCGTCAGCAGCACGGAAAAGGACGGGCGGCGCACGGCGACCTGGGTGACGGAGACGCCGGTGATGTCGTTCAACGTCGTGGCCGGCCCGCTGCTCGAGCGGCGCGGCGACGGCACGGCGCTGTACTACAACAAGCAGCACCCGTACAACATCGACGAGATGATGCTGGCGCTGAACAGCGCGCGCCGGTGGTACGGCGAGTGGTTCGGCACCTATCCGTGGAAGCTCCTCAAGGTCACCGAGTTCCCCAACCTCGCCGGCTACGCGCAGGGCTTCCCGACCAACATCACGTTCTCCGAGGGGATCGGCTTCCTCACCAAGAACGACGCGCGCACCAACCCCGCGTTCATGGTCACGGCGCACGAGATCGCGCACCAGTGGTGGGGGAACATGCTGCAACCGGGCTACGGCCCAGGGGCCAACCTGCTGAGCGAGGGGATGTCGCACTTCTCCACCATGCTCCTCGTCGAGCAGGTCAAGGGGTTCCGGAGCGCGCTGGAGCTGCGCAAAGGGTTCGAGTCGCGCTGGGGAGACGGGCGCCAGGCCGACGCCGAGCGCAAGCTGTATCTCATCGACGGTGCCAAGGCGGGTGACGCCGTGGTCACCTACGAGAAGGCGGGGTGGACCTTCTGGATGCTGGCCGATCGCATGGGGCGCGACAACGCCACGCGCGGCATGAAGGCCTTCATCGAGAAGTTCCGCGGCAGCGAGGACCACGCTGCGCTCCAGGACCTCACCGCGCACCTGCGCGCGTTCGCGCCCGACACCGCATCGTACGACGACTTCGTGCGGCAGTGGTTCGATACCGTGTCGGTGCTGGAGTACCAGGTCCCGCGCGCCACCACACGCCGCGCTGCAGCTGGCGGCGGATGGGAGACGAAGGCGATGATCCGCAACGTGGGCAATGCGCGCATGCCGGTCGACATCGCCGTCACGCGCGGCGAGCGCTACGCCAACGACACCACAGGCACACCGTCGCCCAGGTACCAGCAGGCCATCACGCGGGTCACCGTTGGCGGGATGGACTCACTGGAGGTGACGCTGCGCTCACCATTCGAGCCCGAGAAGGTCGTCGTCGACCCGGATGTCCGGCTCCTGATGCTCCGCCGCAAGCTCGCGGAGCGCACGGTGCCCAAGGGGTAGCGATCCCCCCGCGCGCCGCGTAATTCAACCAGTCGACCGGGCGTCCGTCCCCAGCGGGCGCCCGGCGCCTTTCCGCCTCCCTCCTCGATCCACCTCGCCATGAAGAAGTCCCTCCTCATCCTCGCCGCGGCGGCGCTCGCCTGCAGCAAGGGTTCCGACTCCGGCTCGTCGCCCGCTGCCTCCGGTGCCGACATGTCCCGCATGGAGGCACACGCCCAGGCCGTCACGATCACGCGCGACGATTGGGGGATCCCGCACGTGAAGGGAAAGACGGACGCCGACGCGGTCTTCGGCGTCATCTACGCCCAGGCCGAGGACGACTTCAATCGTATCGAGACGAATTACCTGGTCTCGCTCGGCCGGCTGGCTGAGGCGGAAGGAGAGTCGGCACTCTATCGCGACCTGCGGCAGCATCTCTTCATCAACGCCGACACGCTCAAGGCGCAGTACGCGCGCGCCGAGCCGTGGCTCAAGGCGCTGATGGACGCCTGGGCCGATGGGCTCAACTACTACCTGGCCAGGCACCCCGAGGTGAAGCCGCGGGTGATCGCGCACTGGGAGCCGTGGATGGCGCTCTCGTTCAGCGAAGGGAGCATCGGCGGCGACATCGAGGACATCTCGCTCCGCGAACTGGAAGCCTTCTACGGCAAGGCGGATACGACGAAGAAGACCGCCGCCGCCCCGTCACCCGCCGCGGTGCAGCTGGCGGCGTTCGAGGATCGCGTCGAGCGCGAACCGTCGGGCTCCAACGGCTTTGCCATCGCGCCGGGCAACAGTGCGTCGAAGCATGCGCTGCTGTGGATCAACCCGCACACGTCGTTCTTCTTCCGCGAGGAAGCGCAGATGACGAGCGACGAGGGGCTCAACGCATACGGCGCCATCACCTGGGGGCAGTTCTTCATCTACCAGGGCTTCAACGAGAAGGCGGGGTGGATGCACACCTCGAGCGGCGCCGACGTCACCGATGAGTGGGCGGAGACGATCCTCAAGAACGGCGACGCCGTCACCTACCAGTACGGAAACGAGCAGCGCCCCGTGACGACGGAGACCATCACGCTCACGTACAAGGGCGCCACCGGCCCCGCCACGAAGGCCTTTACCGTCTACCGCACGCACCACGGCCCAGTCGTGCGAGAGAAGGACGGGAAGTGGATCACCTTCAACATGATGAACGAGCCGCTCAACGCGCTCACGCAGTCGTACGCGCGCACCAAGACGAAGAACCTGGCCGAGTTCAAGACGGTGATGGACCTCCACACGAATTCGTCCAACAACACGCTCTTCGCCGACGCGGAGGGGAACATCGCGTACTTCCACGCCAACCACGTGCAGAAGCGCGACGCGACCTTCGACTGGGGGAAGCCGGTCGACGGAAGCAACCCCGCCGCCGAGTGGAAGGGGGTGCACTCGGTCGACGAGAGCCCGAACGTCTTCAACCCGCCCAACGGGTGGGTGCAGAACACCAACAATTGGCCGTTCTCCGCGGCGGGCCCCAACAGCCCGAAGCAGAAGAACTACCCGCGCTACATGGAGACGTACCCGGAGAACCCGCGCGGCATGCATGCGGTGATGGTGCTCAAGGACAAGAAGGATTTCACGCTCGAGACGCTGCGAGACGCCGCCTTTGACTCGTACCTTCCGGCCTTCGCCGACCTCATCCCCGGACTGGTGAAGGCGTTCGATGCCGCCCCCGCGAGCCACCCGCTCAAGGGCAAGCTCACCGAACCGATGGCGCAGCTGCGCGCGTGGGACTATCGCTGGGGCGCGACGTCGGTACCGACGTCGCTTGCGGTGTATTGGGGCGAGGAAGTCTGGCGCATGTCGCGCGCCGACGCCGAGAGCGAGGACATGTCGGTGTACGACTTCATCGCGAAGAAGCTCAGCGCCGAGCAGAAGCTCGCCGGGCTCGGTGCCGCCGTCGACTCGCTCGCCGCCGACTTCGGGACGTGGAAGACCGCATGGGGTGACATCAACCGGTTCCAGCGTCGCACGGGTGACATCGTGCAGCCATTCGCCGACAGCGCGGCCAGCATCCCGGTCCCGTTCACGTCGTCGCGCTGGGGCTCGCTCGCCTCCTTCGGTGCGCGCCCGTATCCGGGAACGAAGAAGTGGTACGGGACCAACGGCAACTCCTTCGTCGCCGCCGTGGAGTTCGGCGACAGCGTGCGCGCCATCGCGGTCACCGCCGGTGGGGTGAACGGCAATCCGAAGAACAAGCACTTCAACGACCAGGCGGAGCGCTACGCCGCCGGCAACCTGCGCCCGGTGTACTTCTACCCGTCGCAGCTGCAGGGCCACACCGAGAAGACCTACAAGCCCGGACAGTAAGCCATGCGATCCATTCGACTCGCCGTCGCCTTGCTCGCCAGTGCCGCGGCCGCGTCTCCAGCCCTCGCGCAGGGAACCGCGCGCGCTCTCTTCAATGGGAAGGACCTCGGCGGTTGGCACGTCGACGTGCCCAAGCTCGACACCAATCCCAAGGCGCCCAACCCGTTCGTCGTTCGCAACGGGATGCTCGCCACGTTAGGCGAGCCGCAGGGTCACCTCATCACGAACGCGAGCTACCGCGACTACCGGCTGGAGGTGGAGTATCGCTTCCCCGGAACGCCGGGCAATGCGGGGGTCCTGGTGCACGCCTCCGCGCCGCGTGCGCTGTACCGGATGTTTCCCAAGTCCATCGAGGTGCAGATGGAGAGCGGAAACGCCGGCGACTTCTGGTGCATCGTGGAGGACATCACCGTCCCCGACATGGTCAAGCGGCGCGGCCCCAGGAGCGAGTGGGGGATCACCGAGGGGAAGGGGCGCCGCATCGTGAACCTCACGGATGGCGCCGAGAAGGCGTTAGGCGAATGGAACCGCATGGTGGTCGAGGCACTCGGTCGCGAGGTGAAGGTCTGGGTCAACGGGACGCTGGTGAACCACGGCACGAACGCCACCGCCGACCACGGACGGATCGCCGTGCAGTCGGAGGGGACACCCGTGGAGTTCCGCGTCCTGCGACTCACGCCGATCACCGCACTGTCGGACAAGGCTCCCTGACGCCACCCCCATGTCATCGCTCGATCGACGCGAGTTCCTGGGAACTGTGGTGGCGGCCAGCCTTGCGACCGGAGCGGCCGCCGGCGAGGCACACGCTCAACCGGTCGCACGCCTGCACGAACGCCTCGCATCCGCCGACGTCACGCGCACGCTCGCGCGACACGTCGTCGGCGCCTCGTACGACACCCTCCCCGACGCGGTCCGGAAGGAAGCGCGCCGAACGCTGCTCAACTGGACGGGCTGCACGATCGGTGGTTCGAAGCATGAGACGGTCGACACCGCGATCGCCGCGCTCGCCCCGTTCTTCGGGCCCGCACAGGCGTCGCTCCTGGGGCGTCGCGAGCGCGTGGACATCCTTCACGCGGCGCTCCTCAACGGAATCGCGTCGCACGTCTACGACTACGACGACACCCACCTCAAGACGGTGATCCACCCGGCGGGCCCGGTCGTCTCGGCGATCCTCGCGCTCGCCGAGTATCGCCCGGTGTCAGGGCGCGATTTCCTCAATGCCATGGTGCAGGGGATCGAGGTGGAATGCCGCATCGGCAACGCCGTGTATCCCGACCACTACGACCGCGGCTGGCACATCACGGGAACGGCCGGCGTCTTCGGGGCCGCGGCGGCGAGCGGCAAGCTGCTGGGGCTGAACGAGCAGCAGATGACGTGGGCGTTGGGGGTGGCAGCCACGCAGCCCGTGGGACTGCGCGAGATGTTCGGCTCCATGACCAAGCCGTTTCATCCGGGACGCGCGGCCCAGAACGGGCTCACCGCGGCGCTGCTCGCGGCCAAGGGATTCACCAGCACCGAGGTCGGGATCGAGGGGAAGAGCGGGTGGGCCAACGTCACCAGCACCAAGCAGGACTACCGTGAGATCACGGGGGAGCTGGGGAGCCGCTACGAGCTGCTGCTCAACACCTACAAACCGTTTGCCTGCGGCATCGTCATCCACCCGACCATCGACGCCTGCATCCAGCTGCGCAACGCGCACCGGCTCTCCCCCGAGCAGGTGGCGCGCATCGACCTGCGCGTCCACCCCCTTGTGCTCGAGCTCACCGGGAAGAAGACGCCGCAGACTGGATTGGAGAGCAAGTTTTCGGTCTACTTCGCCGCGGCGCTGGCGATCGTGAAGGGCTCGGCGGGGATCCACGACTTCAGCACGGAGAACGCTCGCGACCCGCGCATCGTGGCGCTCCGCGACCGGGTGACCGCAACCGTGGATCCGTCGATCAAGGAGGAGCAGGTGCGGGCGACGATCACCCTCACGAGCGGACGCACGGTGGAGAGGTTCATCGAGCACGTCGTGGGGAGCGTGGAGCGCCCCATGTCCGACGCCGACCTCGAGGCGAAGTTCCTCGGTCTCGCCGAGGGGGTGATCCCGGTGGCGCAGTCGCGGCACGTGATGGATCGATGCTGGAGCATCGATTCGCTCGCCGGCGCCGCCGAGATCGCGACCTCCGCGAGGCGCGCGTAGCGTGCGGGGCGCTCGATGCTCCGTCGGGCGCGCACCGCAGCCGCCAGCCGCGGTGGTTAGTTTGAGGGGGTAGCGCGCCGGCATGCGAGCCGGCGCGCGGTGCGCGACCGAGTCCGGACACGCCCCTTCCCTCGCCAGTCAGGCCTTTCATGCGCATCGTCGGCGGCAAGTTTGCAGGACGCGACCTCACCTCGCCGTCCGACCGGCGAGTCCGCCCGACGGCCGAGCACATGCGCGCCGCGCTCCTCGACCTGCTGGAGCCGGAGCTCCCCAACGCGCGCATTCTCGATCTCTACGCGGGGACCGGCGCGCTGGGTATCGAGGCCATCTCGCGCGGTGCGCTGTCGTGCGACTTCGTCGAGTGGCGCCTCACCTCGCTCTGGGCGCTCAAGAGCAACGTCAACCGCTTCAAGCTCAAGGAGCGGACGCGCACCTTCAAGCACGATGCGATCCACTTCACCGGGGCGCTGGAGGAGGGACGCTACGACATCGCCTTCTGCGACCCGCCGTACGAGTCGAAGCAGCTCGACTGGATCATTCGCCTGTGGGAGGAGAAGCGGTTCTCGCGCATCCTGGCGGTGGAGCACGCCGTGACGCACCTCCTCCCGCCCGGACATTCGTCGATCACGTCGGGGCCGACGCGCTTCACCATCTATCGCGACGCGGCGTCGCTGGCGCTGCCTAACGCGCCGCGGCCGGTGACGCGCGACATTCCCGACCCATGGGCGTCGGAACCGCCGGCCGCGCCACGTCCCCGGAGTGCCCCGGAGAGGCGTCGACCGTCCAAGTCGAGTCAGACGCGGGATTCGCGTCAGGCAAGCGACAGTCGCGACGCTCGAGAGCCGCGTGAATCGCGTGAATCGCGTGAATCGCGTGAATCGCGTGAATCGCGGCAAAGGCGCGACCCCCGTGAAGCGCGCGAGTCGCGGCAGGCGCGCGAGTCCCGCGAGTCGTCGGCGGCGCGCCCCTCGGGTCCTTCGCGCCCGTCGGGGACTGCGCGCCCGTCGGGGACTGCGCGCCCGTCGGGGACTGCGCGCCCTTCGGGGACTGCGCGCCCGTCGCGATCGGCGTCGGCCGCGCGCCCAGCCGGCTCCACGCGCCCGTCGGGGACTGCGCGCCCCTCGGCGCCCTCCGGCAAGTCGGCGCCCACCGGCAAGGCTCGGCCGTCTCGGCCCTCGCGCCCCTCACGGCGCCCGCCGCGCGACGGGTAGCGCCGCCGGCAGGAAGACCGATGCCGGAGGCGCGGCCTGCGCTGCGCCTGGCGGGGCGTGCGTGGTCCCCTATCGCACCACGATCGTGTCAACGCGCTGGTGCGGGACGAACGCTGAGTCGCTCCACGCCCGCGCCACGATCAGCCGCCCGTTGCGGCTGGCGGAACTCCATGTGAAACCGATCGCGCGCGCCCACCGCGCCGGGCATGCGCCGTACGCCTCCTCGCGACCGGGGCCAGCGGTGCACTCGTAGAACCCGGTGCGCGGCAGGATCACTCGCCCCCCCACAAGCACCGTGACCGCCGGAAACTCGAGCGCGCCCAGTTCACCCATCACGTTCTCATTGAAGAAGCCGCCCTCGAAGCGCAGCGTGAGCCGCCCGCAGCGGCGCGTCAGCGTGCGACTCCCCGTGCGGAGCGGATCCCCGAACTGGTTGCGCGCACGCCCCACCGTCACCAGCGACACCCATGGGATGGTGTGCGTCGTGACCTTCGCCTCACCATCGAACGACACGAGCGCGGTGTCGCCGAGCGTCATGTGTGCCCCGCGTGCATCGCAGCGAAGCTCGAGCGGCCCGTCAGCAGCATCCTGTGCGGCGATCGCTCTCGACATGAGCGCACAGCAAGCGGCGAACGTCGCGAGCCACGCGCGGCGACGCGACAGCGCGACGCGACAACGAGCCAGGGAGGAGAGGGTGCGGCTGCCGATCGGCATGCCGCGAACCTAACGCGGGATCGCCGTGCGCGTCAGCGGGCGATCGATGGCCCGCGCCAGCTGCTGTGCGGCATCCTGCGGCCCGTGGTGCAGCCACACGGGCGACAGGAGCACTTGGCGCCCATCTCGCAGGCGCAATGCCGGACGGTAGATGTCGCCCCCCTCGTCGTCCTTGGCGTGGTCCAACACGACCGTATCGACGACGTCTATCGGGAACTCGATCGTCTCGCGCACGCCGATCCCCAGGCGCTCGATCCGTCCCAGTCCCGACGCGAGGTCGAGCACGGCTTGCGTGCGCGGAGAACGCCAGCAGACCCATGTGCCGACGACGAGCGCCACGAATCCCGCGCTCGCCCCGACCAGGCGCTCCATCGCGATCGCACCGCCCGCGTCCGGCGACACGGCGAGCGACGCCACCATCGCGACGATCCCCACCGCGATGAAGAGTCCGCCGAGGATCCAGTGCATCCCCGGCGTGTGCTCGAGTGTGATCGTACGGTCGACGTTGGTATATCGCATGAGTCGTCCAGATGACGTGTGCGACGCCGTTCACGTCACCATCGAACGCCTCCTGGCCGCGCGTGCACGCGTGTCGCGCGCCGACGCCTGCTACATCGCACTGTGCATGAGAGGATTCCCATGCGCGGCGTGTGACAATGGCCACACGACGTCACGCGCACGGCTCACTCCGTCACGGCTTCGGCGATGGTGGCGAATTCACCGTCAGTCCTGAGCCACTCGCCTTCTCCCCCTTCGCGCGACCGGCGAGGACATCGGGCGACGTGAGGATCGCGAAGTGCGGGAAATGATAGGTGATGCCAAAGCCACCTTCCTCGCGCCCCGGCACCTTCCCTTCGCGAACCGCACGAATGGCCTGCTGCATCTCCGCCAACCGCGCGGGCTCGGCGCGCGCGGTGTTGTGCGCCGGCAGGAGCGCGCGCACCGACGGCGCGAGCGCCGCCAACCGCGCGATCGAACGCTCGTACGCGTCGAGGTCTGTCTCGGGGACGAAGAGCCAGACGTGCGCGTCGTAGTACGTGTCGCCGGTGAAGAGCACGCGGTGCGCGCGGTCGAGCAAGGCCGTGGCGTCTGGGGTGTGCCCCGGGACGGCGAGGACCTCGAGTACGCGTCCGCCAAGGTCGAGCGTATCGCCGTCAGCCACAACACGCGTCGAGGTCCACGCCTTGGTGCGATAGCGCGCCGTGTCGAGCCCGGCCGGCGCACCGGCGCAGAAGCTTCCCGATGCGACCTCGCCCGCGAGGTCGGCGTGGGCAAAGCCTCGCTGGTTGCGCGACGTGTACGGCGTGTCGCGCGCCAGGACGTCGCGGAACTCGGTGTTGCCTCCCACATGGTCGTAGTGCGTGTGCGAGTTGAGCACGCGCACCGGGCGCGAGGTGAGCTGCTCGACCACCGGGCGGATCGGGACCATGCCGAGCCCGGTGTCGAAGAGGAGCGCGCTGCGCTCGCCCACGATCAGGTACGAGATCACTTCCTGGAACTGCTTCGGCTCGACGATCGCATAGACGCCGCTATCCGCCTCGTACACGTCGTACCAGTCGGATGACACGTCGACGCGGCGAAGCGCACTGTTGGCGCGCCGCGGGATCTCGGTGCACCACGATGGCTCGGGTTGCTGCGCGCTGTCCGTCGCCGCCACCACAGATGACGGAGCAGGCATCGCACCGGCGACGGTGCGCGCCGAGTCCTCGATCGCTCCACCGTTGCCGGGTTCGGCGCAGGCGACGCACACAAAGACCGTGATAAGAGCAAGCGTTCGCATCATCAGGCAATGCTCGCTCATGCCGCGCGCGACGTCAAATGTGCGATTGCGCACCAGCGTAGCGCGCCTGCAGCGCACCAGACGTGCACGCATGTCGGCGGAACGCCGACGCCCTACGTAGTGGTGCGTACGTAGAGCTGCGAATGGTTGACTGGTCCAACCCGCCCGATACTCAGCGGTGTGCGAGACCCCGCTCACGACGTTCACGACTCTCACGACGCGCACGCTGACGCCAAGGCGCCAGCGGTCCCCGGCCATCTGGTCGCGGCCGTCGTGTCGCACGCCGTCGCCCCCATCGCCGAGTGGGCCCCGCTGGTGCTCGACGACGATGCGGTGCGCGCCGTGCTGCGGCGGTCGCGCGACTGTCCCGGCATGCGCGGCGTCGCCATCGTCGCCACCTGCTCGCGAACCGATCTCTTCGCCGAGGTCGATGACGCGACGGACGGCGTGCGCTCGCTGCGTTCACTGCTGCGGCAGCTCCCCGGTGTCACCCCCACCGTCCTGTCGCATGTGCGCATCCTCGACGGAGCGCTGGCCGCCTCGCACCTCTTCCGCGTTGCCGCCGGGCTCGAATCGATCGCCCTCGGCGAGCACGAGATCCAGGGACAGGTGCGTCATGCGTTGCAACTGTCGGCCGAATTGCACCTGACGAGTCCGGTCGTGCACCGGCTCCTCGAGCGCGCGCTGGCCACCGGCGCGCGGGTGCGGCACGACACGCGCATTGGCCATGGTGCCACGACGCTCGGCCACGCCGCCGCCCAGGCGGTGGCGCAGGGGAGCGCCCCTGCCGCGAATGATCTCGTGGTCGTCGTGGGGGCCGGCCACATGGCGCAGCAGGCCGCGCGTCATTTTCGCGCGGCGGGATTTGGACGCATGGTGGTGGTCAATCGCACCTTCGCCGCGGCGGAGCGACTGGCCGGCGCGGTCGGTGCACGGGCCCTCCCCTGGTGCACGCTCCCGTCCCTCCTTCGCGATGCACGGACCGTGGTGGGAGCGGTGCGCAGCGCAGAACCGGTCATCACCTGCGCGATGCTGGCGCGCGGGCGCGCCGACTCGTCGCACCCGCTCTCCCTGGTGGACCTGGGGAGCCCGCCGAACATCGCGCCGGCGTGCGCTTCCCTCCCCGGCGTCACGCGCATCGACCTCGATGCGCTGCACCAGCGGGCGCGGCGCGCCACCGACGGGCGCGTGGGCGAGGTCGAGGCAGCACGCACAATCGTCGCGGAAGAAGTCGCGCATTTCCTGGCCTGGTACGAGCACCGCCGGCTTGCCCCCACGGTGCAACGCCTGCACGCGCACTTTCGCGCCGAGGCCGAAGTCGTCGTGGCGCGCGAGGCGCGCCGCCTCGGTGTCGACGGCGATGACCGTGACCAGCTGCAACGCTTCGCCGACGCCCTGGTCCGCCGGCTCCTCCATCGCCCGCTCGTGCACCTGCACGACATGGCGCGCGAGGCGTCGAGCGCATGCGCAACCGAAGACGGCCACCACCCGTCCGCGCTCTCAATCGAGCGCCTCCTGATCGACGCCTGCACCGGCGACGATGTGGGCACCGACCCCGGCCCGCACGCGTTCGCCGGGGACACCGTTCCTCGCCCCGAGCCCATCGCTGCGCGGCGCCCAAGACTGACCTCCACCGCGAGCCTCTCGTGACTCCGTCGCACACGCACACACACCACGCGTCCGGACGCGCCCCCACGGCGATCGTGATGATGAACCTCGGTGGCCCGGAGACGCTGGACGACGTCGAGCCCTTCCTCCTGCGGCTCTTCGCCGATCGCGAGATCATCCAGCTCCCGTTGCAGTCGAAGCTGGGGCCGTTCATCGCCAAGCGCCGCGCTCCCAAGGTGCGGAAACTCTACGAAGCCATCGGCGGCGGCTCGCCGATTCGCTGGTGGACGGAGGTGCAGGGCCAAGGGCTGGTGAAGCGACTCGATCGCCTCTCGCCCGAGACGGCGCCCCACAAGTTCTACATCGCCTTCCGCTACACCTCGCCGTCGAGCGACGATGCACTGCGCCAGATGAAGGCCGATGGGGTGAAGCGAGCGATCGCCTTCACGCAGTATCCGCAGTACTCGTGCGCCACGACGGGCTCCTCGCTCAACGAGTTATGGCGCGCCGCGAAGCGACTCGACCTCTCCGATGCGTTCGAGTGGAGCGTCATTGACCGCTGGCCCACGCACCCAGGCTTCATCGCGGCCATGACGGATACCGTGCGGCAGGGACTCGAGCAGTTCGACCCCGCCGATCGCGACGATGTCCTCCTGCTCTTCTCGGCGCACTCGCTCCCGATGAGCGTCGTGAACCGCGGCGATCCCTATCCGCAGGAGATCGGTGCCTCGGTGCACGAGGTGCTCAAGGCGCTTGGCACCTCGCACCAGTATCTGCTGGCGTACCAGTCCGAGGTGGGCCCCGTCTCCTGGCTCGGCCCCAGTACCGAGGAGGTCATCAAGGGGCTGGCCTCGAAGAAGCGGCGCAACATCCTCGTCATCCCCATCGCCTTCACCAGCGATCACATCGAGACGCTCTCCGAACTCGATCGCGAGTATGGCGAGCTGGCCCACCAGCTGGGGATCCCGAACTTCAAGCGCGCGCCGGCGATGAACGGCTCACCGCTGCTGCAAGACGCGATGGCATCGATCGTCGCCGAGCACCTGCGCGCCGGGGAGGCGTGCTCGCCGCAGTACGGGCTGCGCTGCGCGGGGTGCGTGAACCCGCAGTGCCGTCACATCGCCAACGCCGTCGCCGACTATCAGCGCATGCCGGTGACGGTGACGAAGGAGACGCAGCGCCTTCAGCGATCCGCCGGGGCTCGTTAGGGCGCCACGAGTCGGCGCCGCTCGCCACGGGTGCGGCGCCCGGGTCCTGCGTCAGCGGTCGGCGAAGAAGTCGCGCGCCTGTGCTGTGGCCGCGGCATCGCGCTGCACATCGCCCGGTTTGCTGCCATTCCCCACCAGCGCACCGCGCCACTCCATCGCCATGTACTCGGCGCAGCGCTCCATCATCCCGATGAGGGGTTCCATCATGCGCGGCTCCTCGTCGCTGAAGACCGAGACAAGCCAGAGGCGCCGCCCCGCCATCCGCTTGCGGAAGTCCATCCCGGGGACCCGGATCCACGCCAGCCAGTAGTCGAGATAGAGCTTGGCGCTCGTCGGGACGCTGTACCAGTACAGCGGCGCACACATCACGAGATCCGTCGCCCACAGCGTCGCGTCGGCGAGCGCCGCTTCATGTCCCTCGGGAACCGGGTAGCGCCCCACGTCGTGCCGCAGGTCGCGAAAGGGGGCGAGCGGGAAGTCGTCCAGGTGCATCCAGCGCTGCTCTGCACCGGCGGGGAGCGACGGCTCCGCGAGTCGCGCGAGTTGCTCCGTGTTGCCGCCGCGCCGGGCGCTCGCGAGGAGAAAGAGGAAGCGACGCGGCGAGGGTGAGAAGTCGGGCGGCAGTTCCTGTGGCAGTTTGGGCGGCAGTTCGGGCGGCAGTGTGGTCATGGGGCTGATGATAGCGTGTGGCGTCGCGCATCGCGCCGATCACGGATCCGGGACGTCAGCCGGTGTTGCGCAGCCCGGCTGCCACTCCGTTGATCGAGAGGTGGATGCCGCGCTTCACGCGGTCGGAGAGCGCTTCTCCCGCCGCCTCGCCCCGTCGATAGCGCCGCATCAGCTCCACCTGCAGGTGATTGAGCGGGTCGATGTACGAGAAGCGGTGTTCGATGGATCGAGCAAGGGCAGGGTTCGACGCCAGGCGCGTCGCCTCGCCGGTGATGAGGGCGAGCATCTCGCCGGCGCCGCGCCACTCCGCCTCGATACGCTGGAAGATTCGTTCGCCGAGCGCCTGGTCTTCCACTAACTCGACGTAGCGCCGGGCGATTCCCAGGTCGGTCTTGGCGAGGACCATGTCGAGGTTGGAGAGGAGCGTGCGGAAGAAGGGCCAGCGCGCGTGCATGCGTCGCAGGAGCGCCAGGCGTCTCTCGCGCTGCGCGGGGTCGGCATCGAGGAAGGCGGCCACGCCGGAACCGAAGCCGCACCACCCGGGGAGCGCGACGCGGCACTGCCCCCAGCTGAACACCCAGGGAATCGCGCGCAGGTCCTCGATGGCGCGCGACGCTTTCCGCGACGACGGGCGCGAGCCGATGTTGAGCTCCGCGATCTCGCGAATGGGCGTGGCGCTGAAGAAATAGTCGGCGAAGCCGGGCGTCTCGTACACGAGGGCCCGATACGCCGCACATGACGCCGCGCTGATCTGCTCCGCCGCGTCGCGGAAGCTCCGCGGGAGCGCGCGGGTCGGGGGGAGGAGCGTCGTTTCCAGCGTCGCGGCGACCAGCGTTTCCAGGTTGCGTCGCCCGATCTCCGGGTTGGCGTACTTCGAGGCGATGACCTCGCCCTGTTCCGTCAGCCGCAACTGCCCGTTCACCGTCCCCGGCGGTTGCGCCAGGATTGCGTCGTAGGATGGGCCGCCGCCGCGCCCCACGGTCCCGCCCCGCCCGTGGAAGAGCCGCAACTTCATGCCGCGTGTTGCCTCGCCATCGCGAAAGAGGGCCACGAGGTCGGTCTCTGCCTTGTACAGTTCCCAGTTGGAGGTGAAGGTCCCGCCGTCCTTGTTGCTGTCGGAGTACCCCAGCATCACCTCCTGCTCGCTCCCCGAGGCACGCATCATCGCCGAAATGCCGGGGAGCTCGTAGAACTCGCGCATGATGGCCGGCGAGCGTTGCAGGTCGCCGATGGTCTCGAAGAGCGGGACGACGATGATGGCGGTCTGTGCGCCGCGGGCAAGCGTCCCTTGAAGGAGCCCCGTTTCCTTGAAGAGGAGGAGGACCTCGAGGAGGTCGCTCACGTCCTCGGTGTGGGAGATGATGTACTGGCGCAGCGCCCCGCTCCCGAATCGCGCGCGCATGGCGACCGCCGTCTCGAAGATCTCCAGTTCGGCGAGCGTCGCCTCGCTGTACTCCCCGCCACGCACGCGAAGCCCGCGCGCGTCGTTCAGGCAGTGCAGCAGCACGGTGCGCCGCGCCGGCTCGCCTAACGCCGAGTAGTCGTCGTGCAGGCCGGCCACGCGCAACAGCTCCGCCAGCGTCGCCTCGTGGCGATCCGAGTTCTGGCGCAGGTCCACCGTCGCCAGGTGAAAGCCGAAGACCTGCACCGCGCGGATGAGCGGCGCCAACCGCAGGGGAACGACCGGGTCGGCGTGATGGGCGCGCAGCGACGCCTCGATCACCTGCAGGTCGGCGAGGAGTTGATCGGCGCTGTCGTACGGCTCGGCGGTCGCGACGGCCTGTCGCAGCGCGACCTGCCCGGTGAGTGCGGTGAGCGTGGCGGCCAGGCGCGCATACATCCCGATCAGGGCGCGACGGTAGGGTTCGTCGGCGCGATGCTCGTTGCTGTCGCCGGATCGGTCGGCCAGCGCTTGCAACTCCGACGTCACTCCGGTCAGGAGCGTCGACATCGACAGCTCGGCGCCGAGCGCGTGCACCTCATCGAGGTACCAACCGAGTGCCGTCTCGCTCTGGCGTTGCAGCGCGCGCTGCAGCGTGAGCGACGTGACGAACGGGTTGCCGTCCCGATCTCCCCCGATCCAGTTCCCCATCCGAAAGAAAGTCGGGATCGTTTCGCCCGGCATCAGCTCTTCCAGCGCCCGGTACATCCGCGGGATCTCGCGCAGGAAGGTGGCGTGGTAGTACTGGAGCGCGTTCTCGATCTCGTCGGCAACCGTAAGGCGCGCCTGCCGCAGCATGCGCGTCTGCCAGAGTTGGGTCACCCACCCCTTGAGACGGAGTTCGTTGTCGGCGCGTTCGCGTGCGGTGAGGAGGGTGTCGCGCTGGGCGACGAGCTCGGCGATTGCCCGCTCGGCCGCGAGGATGCTCTGCCGTTGAACCTCGGTGGGATGCGCCGTGAGTACCGGCGAGATGTGCGCGGACTCGAGTGTCCGGGCGACGCGGTCGCTCGAGATCCCAGCCGCGCCGAGGCGCCGAAACGTCATCGCCAGCGACCCTTCCTGCAGGTCTCCCTGCTGCTCGTGGTGCAGCCGGCGGCGCACGAAGTGGCGGTCCTCTGCGATGTTGGCCAGGTGCGAGAAGAACGAGAAGGCGCGGATGACGCTGACGGTCTGTTCGTTGGTGAGGTTGCGGAGAATGGAGTCGAGCGAGGCCCCCGCTGCGGCGTTGCTCTTGAGCCGATAGGCAACGGAGAGTTGGCGGACGCGCTCCACGAGTTCGTAAGCGTCGCGCCCGTCCTGTTCGCGAATGACCTCGCCCAGGATGCGCCCGAGGAGGCGAATATCCTCCATGAGGGGACGGTTCTTTTCGGCGGCGACCGCGACCATTTCCGTGGGAGTACGCATGTTTGTCACGTGGTACGCAAGATGTTGCCTCGTTGACACTTAAACACCGGCAGGCGATGCGAAAATCGATGCGATCCGCGGTCGACGCGCGCTCCCGCGCTCCCGGCCGGCCGCCCTCCCAACCGGCTGCCGTCGCCTAACGTCACACGCGCGAAGAGTTTTCCACACGCGCCGGCAGTCGCCTGTTTGCGGTGCCTCATCATGCGCCCTCTGGCTTCGCGCGCGCGGCCGCAACTCCCGTTCGGGCCGGTTGCCTAACAGCAACTCTCCACCGAGATGGCGACGAGCGGTGGCGGTGCGATGGCGGAGCAGCAGCGGAGCGGTAGCGTAGCCTTATCGGAGCGGTAGCGAAGCAGGGGCAACGTGGCGAGGTTGACGCTCGCTGAGCATACGTCAGCCATTCGCGCCGGTCGAGGCGCGATCGACGTCCCCCTCGACTCTGTTGTCATGTCCACGGTCGTCACCCTCGATGCGCGCACGCGCACCCTCCTCGCCGCCGCGGCGACGGTGATCGTGGTGGCTGGTCTCAAGGCCGCCGCCAGCGTCCTCGACCCGATCCTGATGTCGGCGGTGGTGGTGGCGTGCGCCGTTCCGCTGCAGAACAAGCTGCGCACGAAGGGGTGGGGGCCCCGCCTCGCCATGGCCGCCACGGTGATCGCCGTCCTGGTTGGGTTGCTCGCCTTTGGCGGGATCATCGGCTACGCTGCCAAGGCGCTGGTCGCCATCGTCCCCCAGTACCAGGACCGCCTGACCTCGCTGCTCACCAGCGGGGCGGCGGTCCTCGACCGCTTCGGGATCGACGCCTCGCGCTCGCAACTCATGGCGATGGTGAGCCCGTCGCGCGTGATCGCCATCTCCGCCGACCTCATGGCGGGGCTGGGCAGCGCGCTCAGCGTCACGATCCTCATCGTGATGCTCTCGATCTTCCTCCTCATCGAGTCCAACGCGGTCATGCACCGCCCGGGCAATCGGGCTGGCGACAAGGCGCTCTCGCTCGACTGGCAGCGAAAGCTGAACGCAATGGCCAACGACATCCAGCAATACGTGTGGATCACGCTGGTCACCGGCGCGATGTACGCCGCCGCGGTCTGGATCCTCCTCATGCTGCTCGGCGTCGACCTCGCGCTGCTGTGGGCGATGGTCGCGCTCGTCCTGAGCTTCGTCCCCGGAATCGGCTTCATCCTCTCGATGATCCCGCCGGCGGCGCTCGCACTTCTCGAGTTCGGGCCGGTTCGGGCCGGGATCCTCGTCGGCGTACTGGTCGTGCTCAACAGCGTGGTCGACAACGTGATCAAGCCGCGCTTCATGCAGGAGGGGTTCGACATGGGCCCCTTCGTCATGTTCGCGGCGATCCTCTTCTGGACCTACGTGCTGGGGCCCACGGGCGCGCTCCTCGCCGTCCCGCTCACGACCGCGGTGCAGCGCCTCGTGCTCGACCATACGGACGCAGGCGCGACGCAGGTCGCCGTGACCGTGCCCATGACGGCGCCCACGACGGCGCCGATGACGGCGCCGATGACGGTGCCGACGGAGTCGGGGCACGGTGTCGGGGCGCCGCCAGGCGCCTAACGAAGTTCCGCCGTGAGCGCGCGCAGGAGGGCGTCGATGTCGTGCTCGGTGTTGAACAGGTGTGTCGAGATGCGTTGGCCGTTGAACCAGTTGCCCGGCACCACCTTCACTTCCACGTGGTGCCTGGTGCGCAGGCGCGCGTGAAGGTCGCCGCTCTTCACCGCGTCGGGGAGTCGATAGCTCAAGAGCGGTGAGGCCGTCGGGCCGGCGCCACCGCTCACGATCGAGAGCTGCGGGATCGCGGCGAGCGCACCGTGCAGGCGCTCGCGAAGGGCCAGGTTGTGTGCCTCGACCTTCGCCATCCCAATCGTGGTGAGGTAGTCGATCGCCGCCCCGAGCCCCACCACGCTCGGGATGGACGAGACGCCTGACGAGGCGGAGTAGCCGGCGCGCCCGCTCTGCAGCGCGATCGGGTCGATGCGCGCGCCGAGTTCCTCGCTCAGGTAGAGGAGCCCCGTCCCCTTGGGGGCGAGAAGCCATTTGTGCCCGCTCGTCGCATAGGCGTGGCACCCCAGCGCCTTGAGGTCGACGGCGATGGCGCCGACCGCCTGCGCCCCGTCCACCACCGCGAGGCACCCGTGTTCGCGCGCCAGCTGCGACAGCTCGGCGACCGGCATGCGCAGCCCGGTGGAGCTGAGGAGGTGCGAGAAGGAGAGGACTTTGGTCTTCGGGGTGATGGCGCGCAGGAAACGCAGGACGATCGCCTGCGTATCGGTCTCGCCGGGGGCGATGGGGACGACGTCGAGCCCGATGCCGAACTTGCGAACGGCATAGTCCCAGCAGACGCGCCCGCCCGGATGTTCCTGATCGGTGGTGAGGACGCGGTCGCCGGCAGCGAGCCCCAGCCCCTGTGCGATCCAGTTCATCCCCTCGGTCGTGCAGTTGGTGAGGACCATCTCCTCGGTCTTGCAGCCCAGGAAACCCGCCGCCTTGGCGCGCACCTCCTCCAGCGCGTGCTCGAGCGGGCCGTAGCCCTGCGCCGCGGGGTTGGACTCGAGCGTGGTCCACGCCCCGAGGGCCTTCTCCAGCACCGGGCGAGGAGTGGGGCCGAGGGAGCCGGTCTGCAGGTATGTGAGCCCGGACTCGAAGAGGAAATCGTTGGGGGCGAGCGCGAGTCCGCGTGGCGCAGCGATGTGCGCTCCCCCTGTGCTCGTGCTGCCAAATCGCGCCTGGCGCTCGCTCGCCCCGGCCGCGGCGAGCGGAAGTGGGGCCATGAGCGCGGCCGAGGTGACACCGACGGTGCGCAGGAATTCCCGACGCGATGAACCGGGTTGCGACATGCCGAATTGAAGCGTGAGGATGGGCGAGGTGGCGGTGGCCGAGTGCGCGGGCATTCCCGTTTTGGCCGATCCGTCACCGCCTGAAGCTGTACGCCCGCGTCCGCCACCGCCATGCATCGCGAACTCGTGCTCCCGACGCCCCCGTCGACGGGTCCGTCGTATCTTCGGTTACGAGCGTCACGCGCTGACCGCACCGCGTCTCGTGCCCCCCGTGTCCTCTCGTCGTCCCGTCCTCGTCTTCTCCCCCTGCAATGGACATCACCGCCCTCACGATTCCTGGCCTGTACGACTCTTCACCCGGGCATTGGCAGAGCCTGTGGGAGGAGCGCGACGCAAGCATCCAGCGCGTGGTGCAGTCGGAGTGGGAGCTGCCACAGCGCGCCGACTGGGTCTCCTGCCTCGATGCAGCGATCATTGGCGTTAGGCAGCCGGTGGTCCTGATTGCGCACAGCACGGGGTGCCCGCTGGTCGCACACTGGGCGGTGTCGGCGTCGCCGGCGCGGCACCTCAAGGTGCGCGGGGCGCTTCTGGTGGCGCCGAGCGACCCGGACGGGCGCAACTACCCCGCGGGGCCGACCGGCTTCTCCCCCGTCCCAACCGTGCGCCTCCCCTTCCCGTCCATCGTGGTGGGGAGCAGCAACGATCCGTACTGCGCCCCGGACGTCGCACGCGCGTACGCCGCAGCATGGGGGAGCCGCTATGTCGAGGTGGAGGGGGGGGCACACCTCAATACCGACGCCGGCTACGGCGAGTGGCCCCTGGGGTGGGCGCTGCTGGAAGAGCTGCGCGCCGCGCCGGTGCCTGACGAGTGGCTCCCCTCCTGGCTGGCCGACGAGGCGGCGCTCGACGCCTTCCTGGCGGGGTTCTTTGACGGGACCTTCCCGATCACGTGGTGGACGCACGGGGCGCACGTGGGGATGGCCGCCGCGGTGCTCTGGTCCACGCCGGTCCCGCGCGCCCTCGACCGGCTCCGGGACGCCATCAAGCACTACAACCAGAGCCAGGGGGGGCACAACACCGACACCAGCGGCTACCACGAGACGCTGACGCGCCTCTGGATCGGGGCGATTGCCGCGTCGATGACGACGCTGCCGGCGGAGTGCACGCGCCTGGAGGCGGTGCGGCAGATGTATCGGGCCTACGCGCGTCGCTCGGCGTTCTTCCGCGACTGGTACCCGGTGGACCTGTTCAAGTCATTGCCGGCG
Source organism: Gemmatimonadaceae bacterium (assembly GCA_046327755.1). Lineage (GTDB taxonomy): Bacteria > Gemmatimonadota > Gemmatimonadetes > Gemmatimonadales > Gemmatimonadaceae > SCN-70-22. The sequence goes on along the minus strand of JAXLXW010000010.1, from coordinate 39,904 downwards.
CGTCGCGGGTGGGTACCGCCGGAAGTGGAGCTGACGGGGATCGGGGGGTCGGTCTTCGCGCCGCATACGGAGCACTAAGGGCGCGATGAAGTAGCGTCGCGGCGTCGCGGCTTCGCGTGATGACAAGAGCGATCTCACGCGAAGCCGCGAAGGAGCGAAAGAACGAAGGCACCAGCGATGGACGCTGGGGTGGTGTGGGGGCGGTGGGCGGGACCGCCTAACGGCCGGGGTGGTAGCGGCGGATGGCTTGGCGGTCGACGTCGGTGGCGGTGAAGGCGACGGGCTTCATCTCGCCGCGGGCGAACATCGCAGCCTGGTCGGCGAAGAAGGGAGAGTCGGGACGTGAACTCTCGCCGTACGCCAGCACAGAGACGGCGCGCGGGGTGGAGGTGAACTCGACAGCGAGGACCCAGCCGTCGCCGCCGCGCGCAACGCGCTTGCCGTCCGGCGCCTCGCTGTACTGCAGGACGCGGAAGCACCCCAACGTCCCCGTGCAGCCGCCGACGGGGACGTCGACGTTTCCGCGGCGCACGCGATGCACCTCGCCCCAGGCGACGTCGGCGCGACCGTAGCGGCGCACGGTCTCGCCCACGGCCCAGGCGAAGTCGGCGGCGGCGCGCGCCGGATCGGCGAGTCCAGCCGGCGTGTCGTTGGGACGTTCCGGAGTCCACGGCGTCGCGAAGGTGCGCCGCAGGCGTTCGGCCATGGAAAGCCCGCGCATCGCCTCGCCCCCTTGCAGGTGGCGGGTGAACCAGGCCTCGAACAGGACGCCACCCCGCGAATCGGGGGCGGTGGTTCGATCCCACTTCGCCAGCATGGCGGCCGCATCGGCCACCTCCGGCGTCGGATTGGCCCCGCGCACCGCGGCCAACAACTCGTCCGTGAAGCGCTCGCCGGCCAGCATGCGGTACGAGTGCTTGAGCGCCACCACATCGTCCAGCGTCAGCTTCGATTTCGCGGTCACCAGGCGCAGCGCCAGCTGCGTGCGGAAGCCTAACGCCGGACGCGAGAAGTTCGACGGCCAGCGCGTGGAATCGATGATGGCGTTGAGGTTGGTGTAGTGGAACGGGTCGTTCGACTGCTGGATGTAGCCGCCCGGCGGGTTGAGCAGCTGCGGGAGCGAATCAAACGGGACCATGTCGCGCCACATCTCGGCCGAGGTACGCACCGGGATGGCGATCGAGTCGCCACCCGATGGATGCGGCAAGCTGGGAACGGTCGCGTTCCAGACGTAGAAGATGTTTCCACGCGCATCGGCATACGTGAAGTTCGAGGTCGTGTGCGCGCGCAGGCGCATCGCCTCCTTCCACTCCTCGAGCGTGCGCGCACGCATCAGGCGCAGGAACTGCTCGCCCTTGCGGAACTCTCCCTCCGACGGCCAGCGCACGACGTACACCTTGCCGTTGGCACGCTCGACCACCGGCCCCACGTGCGTGCGCCACATCGTGCGCACCTCGCTCGAAAGACCGGGGCCGTTGCGATACTCGGCGACCACATCGACGCGCTGCAGCGGCCAGCTCTTCCCATCGAGCAGGTAATGGTCGGCCTGCGCGCTGTCGACCTCGAAGGCGTACAGCGCTTCGTTGTCGGTGTTGTTGTTGGTCGTCGCCCACCCCAGCTGGCGGTTGAAGCCGCCCACGAGCAGCGACGGATTCCCGATGCGGAAGTCGCCGTAGAAGTCCATCACGCCGGGAATGGTCACCTGCGCTTCGTAATAGCCGGCGGACCAGTCGAGGTGCGGATTGCGCAGCAGGATCGCGCGCCCCGACTTCGTGCGGGATGGGGCGAAGGCCCAAGCGTTGGATCCCTCGCCCTCGCGCTGGAGCGAGTCCTGGCGCGCACGTTCGCGGCGGCGGCGTTCGCGATCGCCGAACGCCTGCGCGGCATTGGGGAGCGCATCTTCCATCCAGAGCGCCGCGACGTCCTCGCCGGCGAAGTCGGTCGGCATCCACGCCGGCATCTCACCCGGGTGCTGGCGCACGTAGTCGTTCACGCCTGCCGCGAAGCCGTCGTAGGTCGCGCGCGTCTCGTGCTGCAGCTGGCGGAAGGTCTCCACTGCACGCTGGTGCGTGAGGCGGGGTTCGAAGTCGCGCTCGATGGAATCGCGCCCGAAGTAGCGCGCCAGGTGTCCGCGTGCACGCACCAACCCCATGGCCACGCGATCGCCATAGTCCTCGAGTTGCACCCACGCCATCGCATAGCCGAACGCCCCGTAGTCCTCGGCGCGGATGTGCGGGACGCCATGCGCGGTGCGGACGATCTCGACGCGTTCGGCGTAGGGACGTGCGGGTTGTGCCGCCGCTACGTTCGCGAGGGCGGCGAGCATCCCGCCGAGGACAGTCGCGCGACGCATCATTTCGGTTGGCTGGCCTTCCACGCGGCGAGGACTTCCGCCTCGCGCTTCATGTCCAGCCCGTTGATCTCGCCGCGCAGCGTGCGCGCCTGCTCCTCTGCGGGGCGCGTCTTGTGCCAGTCGAGCGTGTCCTTCGCCGTCACGGCCAGCGAGCGGAAGGTGAGCCCAGCGGCGATCGCCTTCTCGGCCTTGCGACGCTGGTAGCCCGCCGTTGCGCCGTAGGGCGGCTGCCACACCGTCATGTGTCGCCACGGGCGTACCTGCTGCGCCTGCAGGAAGTCCCACGGCACCCACGTGAAGTGCGCCCCAGCCGTCGTCACCGCCTTCACGCCGTACAGCATCTCGGCAATCGTCATCGGATGTTGCGGCCCCACGGCGTTGTACAGCCCGAACGTGCGCGCTTCTGCCACCCGCACCGTCCACTCGGCGAGGTCGCGCGAATCGATGAACTGGCAGGGATCATCGGGCTTGTCGGGGGCGAGCACTTCCCCGCCCTGGTCGATGCGCGCCGGCCAGTAGGTGAAGCGGTCGGTGCGATCGAGCGGTCCGACGATGAGGCACGGACGGATGACCGTGTGCATGTCGGGGTAGTGGGTCGCCACTTCCTGCTCCGCCCGCGTCTTGAGCGCCCCGTAGTAGCGCGAGGCGTGTTGCGGATCGAGCGTGTACGGATCGACGCCGTCGGGCATCGGCGTGGTCGGCGAACTCTCATCGATCCCGATCTGGCTCTGGTCGCGATAGACCGAGGTCGTCGAGACGAAGATGTAGTGCTTGGTGTTCCCCTTGAGGTACTGCGCCGCGTTGCGCACCCAGGCGGGGAAGGTCGTGGGATTGTCGATCACCACGTCGAACTGCTTTCCCTTGAGGGCGCTCGTGTCGCTATTCAGGTCGCCGATGAGTTCCTCGGCCACCTTTCCCTTGAACATCCCCGGGCGCGTCTTGTTGCGGTTGAAGAGCGTGACGCGATGGCCGCGGGCGATGGCGTACTCCACCTGCTCCGGCCCGGTGAAGCCGGTGCCGCCAAGGATGAGCATGTTGAGTGATGCCGGGGCGCAGCCAACATCGCGTCGTTTGTCTGTGAGCGCGAGGGATGCCGCGGCGCTCGACGACGCGGGGGCGAGGGCCATCGCACCGCCGATGACGGCGCTGGTCTTGAGGAATGAGCGGCGACTGCTCATGGATCGACTCCGCACGGATGGTGGGCGCAGGGGGAACACTCAACTTGGCCGCCGGGCCCGCGTCGCGCTACGACGCGGTGGCTCGTGGTTCCTCGGCCGGACGCGCGCGCGCCGCGAGCCACGTCAGGTACTCCGAGACCAGTGCGTCGGCACCGATGGTGCGCCCCGGGTCGAACTGGATCCCCTCCCCGGCGACGATGTCGGGCTCGATGAAGGCGCGAATGAACGACGCCCGCATGCGGACGTCGACCGCATCGAAGGCGTGGGCGAGTCCCGTTCGCGGCTGCATCCAGACGATGGTGCGCACATGCGACCGGGTGGCGGAGCGCGGATGGATGCTCACCAGTCCATACGTCGTCGCCCGCCCAAAGCGCGACGTGACGAGAATCAGGGCGTCGGCGCCAGCATTTCGCACCGTCATCTCCGAGCGCGGCCCGGCCAGGATCTGCGTCACGCGATCGCGCCACGCCGTTCCCACCACCTCGAACGACGCACGTGCCTCGAAGTGATCGTCACGCCGAAGGACTTCGGGTGATGACACGAGCTTTCGGTCGTGCGCCGTGAGGAAGTGCTGGGCATCGAACCCGTTGGTGCTCACCATCCACCACGGCATCTCCACGTCGAAGGCGAAGGGCGGCGCCGAGATGAGGGCGTCGGGCGATGCGTCCGCGAAGAACGGGGCCGGTTGGGCGTGCGCCGGATCCGTATGGAAAAAGAGGTGGCCACCGAGGACCGCGACGGGATAGGAACGGAGTCGAGCGGCTTCCGGCGGGACTTCGCCGGAGGGGGTGCCGTCGCACCGACCATCGCCGCGGAAGCGCCAGCCGTGCAGCGGGCACTCCAGGCAGTGACCCACGACGTTGCCGCGCGCCAGGTGCGCTCCAAAGTGCGCACAGCGTCCATCCAGCACGTGCAACTGACGGTCGGCGGCGAAGGCGACGTAGTCTCGGTTTCCCAGCGTAACCTCAACTGGGCGCCGCATCGACTCGACCGGGGCGACGTAGTACCAGCCGTGCGGCACGAGGGGAAGATCGAGCGCGCCTGCGTGTTGCCGCGCGTTCACGTGATCGCGCGGGCGGCAGTGGCGCCGGGCACCGCCGATGCGCGCCGCGGGATCGGCAAGAGCTCTTCTGGCTGCGGAACGCCGTGCGACGGGGCACCTAACGTTCGCGCGACATCGGTACGCAGCTGCCGGTCGATCCAGCGATTGAGCGTCGCGAACGCCCGTCGGACGAGCGGGGCGCCGCGCATGGCGTTGCGTTGAAAGTCGAGCATCTCCTCACGCAACTCGGGTTGGTATTGCAGGATCCCCTCGTAGAACAGCGTGGCGTCGAGCGACACGCGCCGCTCGACGAGCTCGTTCGCGAGCCAGCGCACGTGATGTCCCACGTCGCTGCAGGACATCGTCGCGTGCGCCCAGTAGGGCGAGACGGTGCGCGGATTCGCGTGCGTCACGAGTCCGTGGCGCGCGGCGAGGTCGGGGGCGAGGATGGGCACCGTGGCCACGCGCGTCGAGAAGGTGGCCAGGAAGTGGAAGTCGGGGGGCGACGCGACCAGCATGTCGCGCGTGGACTCGAGCGTCGCGCGCGTCTCGCCGGGAAAGCCGACGATGAGCGAGATGACGGTGGTGAGCCCCACGTCGCGGCAGGTCGCCAGCGCGCGGGCATTCTCGCGCACCGTCGTGCGCTTCTGCATGCGGTCGAGCTGCCCCTGGTCACCCGACTCGATCCCGATCTGCACCTGGATGCACCCCGCCGCGCGCATCGCGCGCACGACGTTCGCGTCGAGTAGGTCATCGGCCCGGGCATAGCAGCTCCACTTGATGCCGACGTTGCGCCTGACGAGCTCCTCGCAGAACTCGAGCAGTCGGCGCGTGGGCATGGTGAAGAGCGAATCCAGGCAGGTGATGTACTCCACGCCCAGGGTGGTGGCGTAGTGTTCCCAGTCATCGGCCATGCGCCGGGCGGAGCGCGTGCGGAACTTCGTGTCGTCGAAGAGGTACGGATAATTGCAGAAGGCGCACCGATACGGGCAGCCGCGCACGCTCTCGTAGTGGATCATGCGATAGCGCGCCCCGCGGCGTCGCGCGACCAACCCCCAGTCGGGGCGGTCGAGTGCGTCGAGGGAGAGCGTGGGCGGCACCCCGCTGAACAGGACGTGCGTGGGGCCGGCGCCCTGGAGCCGTCCGCCTTCGGGCGGGACCAACGTGCGAAAGCCGGTGCGAATCCACTCGGCGAGGGCCGGAACGAGCGTCTCGCCGTATCCCACCGCGAGGATGTCGATGAGTGGCGACCCGTCCCATTGGAGGTGCAGTGTCCCGGCGAGTGCGCCGCCCACGACGATTCGATTCCACGGACGCTTGAGGCGCGCCAGCAGCGGCTCCAGCTCGCTCAGGTCGCGGAGGAATGTTGCCGATGCGAAGACCACGCCGCAGTCGCGCAGCTTCGCGTCGCTGTTGTCGGTGCCACGCAGCAGGTCGTCGAAGGTGAGGAGCTCGAAGTCGATCCCCTCGCGCGCGAGCGCCGTGGCGAGCACGACCTCGGTGAGCTCGGGGGTGTCGACGTTCTCGCGCGTCTCGAGCAGCACGCGCAACGCCGGCGACAATCGCTGACGATGCCGACGCGCATACAGGCGGCCGAGCACCACCGGCTCGGCAATCGTCGCCTTCACCTTGGCTTCGAGCCATGCATGCCGGGCGTGGCGCGCCTGCACCACCTGCTTCCACAGCGCGCGAAGGACGCTTCCTTCGCGCGCCGACAGGTAGCTTCCCGTCACGATGAGGACCTTCGCGGGCGACGATGCCATGGCGATACGATGCGGCGCATCGCGTCCATTCGACAGGGGAACGCGCGGCACGGATCGCATCATGCACCCGCGCGGCGACGCGTGACCTGCTCGCGCATGTCCTGGCATCGCCTTGCCGTCATCCGTCGAAGCGATAGAATCGCCCAAGGCACCCCATCCCCCCTGTGCTCGAGGTCGACGTGAACGACTTGAACGCGAGGCACGACTCCACCGGAGCGCGCGGCGCCGGCGCCAGGTCGGCACGGCCGCTGCGCATCGCCCTCGTCTCTCCCAAGGGGCCGCTCTATCGGCACCGCGGCGGGATCTGGAAGAAGTCGCTCCGCTACCAGCCGCTCACGCTCACGACGCTCGCCGCGCTCATCCCGGGCGATGTGCCGCACTCCGTCGTCCTCTTCGACGAGGGAATCACCGACGTCCCGCTCGACCTCGACGTCGACCTGATCGGGATCACCGTGATCACCGGGACGGCGGTTCGCGCGTACGAACTGGCGGACCACTTTCGTGCCCGCGGGATCACCGTGGTCCTGGGGGGACCGCACGTCACGCTCATCCCCGACGACGCCCAGCCGCACGCCGACGCGATCGTCGTTGGGTATGCAGAGGAAAGCTGGCCGCAGCTGCTGCGCGACGTGCGCGATGGAGCCGTGGCGCCGCGCTATGTGCAGCGCCCCGGTCTCGACATCGGCGGGCAGCCGTTCCCCCGCCGCGACCTCCTGCCCAGCGCGCATTTCCTCACCAACAACGTCTTCGAGGCGACGCGCGGCTGCGTGCACCCGTGCGAGTTCTGCGTCGTTCCCACGGCCTGGGGGCGCAAGCCCTACCAGAAGCCGGTGCACGAGGTGGTGGCCGACATCCGGCAGCATGGGGCGCGCAAGCTCATCTTCGTCGACCTCAACATCATCGCCGACCGACAGTATGCGGTGGAGCTGTTCACGGCACTCATTCCGTTGCAGCTGCAGTGGTACGGCCTGTCGACCGTGCTGCTGGCCGACGACGACGAACTGCTCGCCCTTGCGCAGCGGAGCGGGTGCACGGGACTGCTGATGGGGCTCGAGTCGCTGTCGACCGCAAACCTCAAGGGGAACCGCAAGGGGTTCAACTCTCCCGAGCAGTACGCGCGCGTCGTGGAACGGCTCCATGCGCACGGGATCGCGCTGCAGGGGTGCTTCGTCTTCGGGCTCGACGAGGACACCCCCGACGTCTTCCTCGAGACGGCCGAGTTCGCGGTGCAGGCGCGCATCGACCTGCCGCGCTTTGCCGTGGTGACCCCGTTTCCCAACACGCCGCTCTACAAGCGGCTGGACGCCGAAGGGCGCATCCTCACGAAGAACTGGGAGCTGTACGACGCGCAGCACGTGGTCTTCCAGCCGAAGCACATGAGCGTGCGGGAATTGCAGCTGGGGATCGAGGCGGCGTGGAAGCACGCGTACAGCTATCGCTCCATCTGGCGGCGCCTGCGTCACTCACCGGCGCCATGGCCGGTACGCATCGGGACCAACCTGGGGTATCGCTTCTACGCCAATAACCTGTCGCGCTTCTACAACTGCGACTGGATCATCGGGCGCGCACCGGCGGGGCAGCGGCTGCCGCCCGGCGGCGCGGCGACGCTGCCTGACGAGTCGGTGACGCGCGAGCCGGAGGCGGTCTCGTGACGATGGCAAAGCCGATGCGCCTCACCATCGTGCACCCGTGCGTCGGGCGCATTCCGGGGCAGCAGTACATCCGCACCTGGCAGATGGAACCGCTCCCCGCCGCAACGCTCGCCGGGCTCACGCCGCGCGACGTGGAGATCCGCTTCCACGACGACCGGATGGAGGAGATCCCGTTCGACGAGCCCACGGACCTCGTCGCGATCAGCGTGGAGACGTACACCGCCAAGCGCGCCTACCAGATCGCCAGCGAGTATCGCCAACGGAAGGTTCCGGTGGTGATGGGAGGCTTCCACGCCTCGCTCTGTCCGGACGAGGTGGCGACGTACGCCGAGTCGGTCGTGGTGGGGGAGGCGGAACAGCTCTGGCCGATGGTGGTCGACGATGCCCGACACGGGCGGTTGCAGAAGTTCTATCGTGCCGCGGGGCGCTCGTCGCTCGAAGGGCTGCGCCCTGACCGCTCGATCTTCCGTGGCAAGCGCTACCTCCCCATCGGGTTGGTCGAGGCAGGGCGCGGCTGCCACTTCTCGTGCGAGTTCTGTGCGGTGCAGACCGTGTTCGAGGCGTCGCAGTCCCGTCGCCCCATCGACCAGATCCTCGACGAGGTACGCGCCCTCAAGGACGAGAAGAAGCTCTTCTTCTTCGTCGACGACAACATCACCTCCAACCTGCGGCAGGCGAAGGAGTTCTTCCGCGCCCTCATCCCGTTAGGCATCCGGTGGGTGAGCCAGGCCAGCATCAACGCCGCACACGACGAGGAGTTCCTCGAACTCCTCACGCGCAGCGGGTGCCAGGGGGTGCTCATCGGGTTCGAGAGCCTCGACCCGGCGAATCTCGCGTCGATGAACAAGCGCTTCAACACCGCCAAGGGCGGGTTCGAGCAGGCGCTGGCCAACCTGCGCCGTCACGGGATCCGCGTCTACGGGACCTTCATCTTCGGCTACGACGGCGACACGCCGGCGAGCTTTGCTCCCACGGTCTCGTTTGCGCAGTCGCACGCGTTCTACATCGCGGCGTTCAACCACCTCACCCCGTTTCCGGGCACGCCGCTCTACCAGCGCCTGGCGCGCGAAGGGCGGCTCCTCTACGACGCGTGGTGGATGGACGATCGCTACAGCTACAACCGCATCCCCTTCACGCCGCGCGGCATGTCGCCTGACGAGTTGCAGCGCTCCTGCCTTGCGGCTCGACGCACGTTCTACGGCTGGCCGAGCATCCTCAAGCGCAGCCTGGACCCGGTGAATCGCGGCAACGGCTTCATGTGGCGCAATTTCTACATGATCAACGCCATGCACCGAGCCGACGTGAGCCTGCGCGACCATTACCCGCTGGGAGACATGGCATGGCAGGGGGCGCTGCGTCCGGCGAATTGAGCGTGCCCGGGCCCGCCGCTGAGGGGTGCGTGCCGCTCGAGTCCGCGCCCGGTGCCGCTCGCGGACATCCGGGCAACGGTCGCCTGCAATCGCGCCCCGTCGTCACCCCCATCACACGGGACGATGACGGTGCCGTGCGTGCCTTGCTGCGCGCGTCGGTCATCCCTGGCGCGGTGCGCGTCGCCTTCACGCGAGAGCCGCACTACTTCGCCGGCGACTCGCTGGCCGGTGGGGAGGATCACGCGGTGGTCGCGCGGCACGAGCGGCGCCTGGTGGGACTTGGGCGATGCAGCGTCTATCCGCTCTTTCGCAACGGAGCCGCGGCGCGGATCGGGTACCTGGGAGAGCTACGCGTCGCGTCGGGAACGCCGCACGCGGCGCGACTCCTGCGCGATGGCTACGCACGGCTCGCCGAGTTGGTGGGAGAGGTGGATGCCTGCTTCACGAGCATCACGAGCGACAATGCCCGCGCACGGGCCGTGCTCGAGCGCGGCGGGCGTCTCGGGTTGCCGACGTACACGCCGATCGCATCGTTGGTGACGCTCATGGCACCTGTGCACGCGGGCGGCGGCGTGCCGGATGTTGCAGCTGTCGACACGGCTGCGGATGCCGATGCCGGCGACGCCGTGGCCTATCTGGCATCGCGCGCGCGCGACGTGCAGCTTGCCCTGCCCTGGGGCCCCGATCGCCTGGTCCAGCTGGCCTCGCACGGCTTCGCCGCGGACGACCTGCTCGTGGTGCGACGCGCCGGCACCGTCGTCGCTGCGGCCGGTGTCTGGGACCAGCGCCCGTTCCGGCAAGTCGTGGTGGACGGATACGATCCCACGTTGCAGCTGGCGCGCCCGGCCGCCAACCTCTGGCTTCGCCTGACGCGGCGCCCGGCCCTCCCGCCGCCAGGGAGCGTGCTGGCGCAGGGAGCAGTGCTCGGCGCCTTCGTCACGGCGCCCGACGACTGGCGTGCGCTCTGGCCGGCGCTGCAGTCCCGCGCGCATGCCAAGGGGCTCGCCTGGCTCGCCATCGCCCGCGACGCACGCGATCCCGAGCTCCCGGTGCTGCGCGCACTCACGCGTGCACGGGAGTATCACACCACGCTGTACGACGTGTCGCTCGGTGGACGATCGCCGGCGAGCGCGTGGGACGGTCGCCTGGTGCGTCCGGAGGTCGCGCTGCTATGACGCTGTCGCTCCCGCCCGAGATCCCGTCGCTGCAGGTGGCGAACGACGTCGCCGATGCGGTGCCGCGCGCAGCACTGCGTGCCGAGGAGCGACACGAGATGTTCGCACTCCTCGATCGCTACTTCGAGGGGGTGACGCCGGCGCAGTTCGCGCACGACCTCGACGAGAAGGACTGGGTGCTGCGCATCCGTCGCGATGGCCGGCTCGTCGGATTCACGACGTTGCAGCTGTATACCACCTCGATGAACGGCGCGTGTGCGCAGGTACTGTATTCCGGCGACACGATCATGGCGCCGGAAGCGTGGGGATCGCCGGTGCTGGCGCGCGGGTGGATCGCCCTCGTGCGGGCGCTGCAACGAATGCATCCGGAGCGGCGGTGGTATTGGCTTCTCCTCTCCTCCGGCTTTCGCACCTATCGCTTTCTCCCCGTCTTCTGGCGCGACTTCTGGCCGCGGCACGACGCGGAGCCGCCGACGGAGGTGCGCGACGCACTCTGTGCGCTGGCGACGGCGAGATTCGGACGCGCCTATGACGCCACCGCCGGCGTCGTGCGCTTTACGCACCCGCAGCGACTGCGTGGCGCGCTGGCCGACGTCCCCGACGGACGCGTCGACGACCCGCATGTGCGCTGCTTCCTGCGCCACAATCCCGGCTGGGCACAGGGTGATGAACTCGTCTGCCTCACCGAGTTGCGCGATGCAAACCTGACCGCGGCCGGCGTGCGCATGGTACGCAGCGACGCGCGCCGCACGGCGGCGCCACCACCACCCACCGCCCCATGAGCATCGGCGCCACGGTGGCCAACACGCTGTGGCTCGCGTCGGTGCACGGAGGCGCGCGCCGCTTCGCGCGCGCACTCGACGCGCCGGGCGTCTCGCAATGGCGCTGGCTGTCGCGCCAGCTCAAGCGCGACGCGACGAGCGAGTTCGCGCGTGCGCACGACTTTGGTCGCATCGACTCGCCGCAGGCGTTCGCGCGCGCCGTCCCGATGTGCACGTACGACGACCTCCTCCCGCACATCGCGCGCATCCGCGCTGGGGAACGCGACGTCCTGGCCACCGGGCGCGTGACGCACCTGGCCCCGACCAGCGGCTCGAGCGGTGCACGGAAGCTGCTCCCATTCAACGCCTCGCTGCAGGCAGGCTTCAACGCGGCGGTCGGGGCGTGGATGCACGACCTCGCGCACCTCCGCCCGGCGCTGCTCGGCGGTCCCGCGTACTGGTCTGTCTCGCCGCTCTCGGAGGAAGACGCGGCGCCAGATACCGCTGGCCACGCCAACGACTGCGCGACGCGCGACGCCGTCCCCATTGGCTTCGCGGACGACGCCGACTACCTCGGCGCTGGCGCCGCGTGGCTCGTGCGGCAGGCGATGGCCGCCCCCTCGTCGCTGCGGCACGTTCGCGACACGCACGCCTTCTGGCGACTCACCGCCCTCGCCTTGCTGCGTCACCGGGGACTGCGTCTCATCTCGGCATGGCATCCGTCGTTTGTCGACCTCCTCATGGAGGCTGCACGCGACGCATGGGAAGAGCTGCTGCTGGCGGTCGCCCGTGGCACGTGTCCGTGGAGCGACGCGCTCCCCGCTCGCGCCCGCGACGGCTGGACCACCTCGCCCGACCGACGGCGGGCCGACGAGCTTCGGCGAGTGGGTCGTGACGCATGGCCATCGTGGTGGCCGCAGCTGCAAGTGATCAGCTGCTGGGGCGAGCAGGGGGCCGACGCGGGGTGGCGCGCGATTGCCCGCCTCGTGTCGGCGCGCGCGCCGCACGTGCTGGTGCAGCCCAAGGGGCTCCTCGCCACGGAGGGCGTCGTGACGATTCCGTATGCGTCGACTCACGTACTCGCGGTCACGTCGCACTTCTTCGAGTTCATCGACCGAGAGGGAAACGTGCGCCTTGCGCATGAGTTGGAACGCGGCGGCGAGTACGAGGTCGTGCTGAGCAATGGCGGCGGATTGTGGCGCTATCGTCTGGGTGACATGGTGGCATGCACCGGCCACCTGAAGGCCACACCGACCTTGCGGTTTCTGGGGCGTGCCGGACACGTGAGCGACCTGCGCGGCGAAAAGCTGAGCGAGGTCTTCGTCGCGCAGGCGCTGCGCGAGGCGTGGCGCACCGATGATGCGCCCGCGTATGTGGCCCTTCGCGCCTGGAGCGAAGGGGCGGCGGCGGGCTACGAGCTCCTCATCTCCGACGACGTCGCCGACACGTCGGCGCGTGAAGCGGCGCAGCTCGAGCGCGTGCACCGCGTGGAGCGCGCCCTCTGCGAGAACCCCCACTACGCCCTCGCCCTCCGGCTCGGTCAGCTGCAACCGCTGCGAGGGCGTGCGGTGTCGCGCGACGCGGCGCGCGAGGACCTCAGGGCGCACGCCGGACGCCTGGGGGACGCGAAGCCGCGCCTGCTCCTCACTGCACGGGACTCGCAGGGCGCGCGGGGAGACTGAGGCTTGCCGGTCAGTGTCGTCGTCGAGCGCGCCCATTTCGGGGCGTGGAGACGGGTCGTCCCTGCTAGCTCGCCGCGCGCTCCCGCGTCGTATACATGCGCCCGCCCCCAGCACGCGATGGCGCCGTCACTTCAGCAGCCAGATGCTCACTCATAGCCCTCAGGGCGCTTCTCATACCGCGCACCGCCCGATCCCGCACGCTCGATTCGCAGGGGCGCTGCTCGCCGGTGCGCTGCTCATCCTGACGGGGTGCGGCAGCTCCGACTCGATCGCCGCCAGCGCCCTCGATGCCCCGCGCACCGTCGGCGCGCTGCAGTTGCAGTCCGCCGCTGCCCTCCCCGTCGCACTCAATAGCCGCACGCAGGCTGAGGGCGTCACCTGGACGCCCCCCATTGCGCCGACCGAAACTCGCATCCTCGTCCCGGCGCAGGTCATCGAGGTGCGTGACACGGTGCGCGTCGGCGAGCAGGTCTCGATCGTGGTCAACACGATCGGGGAGAACGGGTGCTGGCAGTCGGACGGCGGGACGATAGCGCAGCGCGGTGACTCCGCCTTCGTCGTCGCGTACGACCGACACTCGGGGGCGCAGATCTGCACCCAGCTCTGGACCGATCGGCTGGCGCACCAGGTCACCGCGGTCTTCCCAACGCCGGGCACCGGGGTGATTCGGGCGCAGGGGCGCCGCATCAAGGACAACGATCCCACCTACTCGACGCCGGTCACGGCCGAACGGAAGATCGTCGTCATCCCCTAAGTGCACGAAGCCTGCGCAGGGCGTCCCGGCCGCGGCGAGCGCTCTCAAGCCGTGTCAGCGGCTCCCCGGGCGCTTCACCGACTCGAACGCCCCATGTCGGCGCGCACGCCGACGGACAGCAGGGCGGGGACCCACCCCAACCGCCCCGGGTCTCGCGACGGCGTCTCGCGGTAATAGAAGATGGCGTCGCGCCGGTCGAGGGCGTTGAGGACGCGCGCGTACGGCGCCAGCACCAGGCGGCACGAGGGACCGGCGACGCACAGGCGCGATGAGATCGTGGCGTCGACCCGCAGGAACGACCGCTGCGGCGGCACGGCAGACGAGCCGGCGCCCGCCGCCACGTTTCCGGTGGTCGTCGACGCCGGCGCGCCGCGATTCGCGCTCTCCAGCACGACCGCGGCGAACGACAGGCCACGCGCGTAGGACGCCGACAGCGACCCGTAGAGCTTCCACAGGCGCGCGGCGGCGCCGAGCGACGCGACCTGCTCCAGGCGCGAGGTCAGTACTTCGGCCGCCGAGTCGCGATCCCAGGCGCGCACCTCGCGCGCCACGCGCGAGTACGACGCGGTGAGCGACGCCGCCCCGCGCCCATACTGCCACATGAGGTCGAAGCCGCGATGGCGAAGCGCCGACTGCCCCACGCCGGTGCGCTGCGGACGCTGCCAGTAGGCCACCGCGGAGACGGCGGCGTGCGACCATCGCTGCGACGCTCCCAACTCGAGCTGCATCGCCGTCGACTGGGAGAGCCACGCGCCGCCGCCGATCGGCGCGCTGGCCGCCAACCCCGTCGCCGGCAACACCGTCGCGCCGCCGCTCTCGTCGAACAGCGTCGCGGTTCGCGAGTAGCCGCCCACGCCAATGCGCAGCGCGCTTCCCCCGCTCGGCGTCGCCTCGAGCGCGAGGCGCGGGAGGATGGTGACGCGCGCCGCGTCATAGGCGCTGGGCGCCATCACCCCGCGCGCCCCGAGCCCCAGCTGCAACCACGGTGAAAGCAGTCGGCGATGGTCGACGTATACCGCCCCCGTCGTCCCGGCCACGCGCGCCATCACCGGCACCTGGTCGCACGCCGACGCGATGGGACAGGGATCGCCACTCCCCACGCTGGTGAGTGGGGCGCCCGTCGCGTCACCCGCGACCGTGCGCCGCACGTCCATGCGTTCTCCCTCGACCCCCACCGCCGTGACCGCGCGCGTGTTTCCCCAACGATGCTCTGCCAGCAGGACGAGGCGGCGCGAGTCGGCGCGGAGGTGCCCGGCGCGCAGCGTGAGGAGCGGGAGGTCGATGACGGCATCGGCCACGCCGGCGCGCACCAGCGTCCCGTGCCTCGCGCGCGTGCGCTCCCACGCGAGCGACCCCACGCGATTCCCCCAGCGTGCGTTGTCGATCCCCTGGTCGCGCGGCAGGTCGAGTGCCTCATCGGTGACGAGGGCGGTGGCGCGAAGCTCGTCGCCGGCCGCGGGTTGCAGCTGCAGGCGCAGGAATCCGTCACCATAGCCGTAACCCGGCTCGGCGCCGGCCCACTGGGCCACGCGCCCGTCGTTGACGCGCCGCACGCCGGCCAGGAGCGAGCCCCGTGCGCCTAACGGGAGCTCGCCGCCGGCGCGCTCGGACAGCACGTCGATCGTGGCCCACAGGCGCATCGAGTCCGCCGCCGCCGGCCGCGCGCGCAGGTCGAGGACGTAGTCCGTGCCGCCGTCGTAGCGCGAGGGGGCCCCGCCCGACCACATGCGGGCCGGGGCCATCAGGTCCTCGTCCACCACGGGGAGCAACCCCCCCAGGTGCAACGGGGCACCAAGCGGAATGCCGTCGAGCGTGACGCGCGCGCCGGCGTCCTTCGCCCCCCAGATGAAGAGCGTGCGCCCGTCGCTCCCCCCTCCGGGGTCGCCAGCGCCGCGCCCGGGCACGACGCCGAGAATCGCACTCGTCATCGCCCCAGGCGAGGCCAGGAGCGTCGCCGCACGACTCGACGATGCACCGTCGGCATAGCGCGCGTTGAGCGCCTCGACGCCCGGGGCGAGTGCGGGCTCATCGTCGCGCGATGCCTGCACGACGATCGCCGACAGCGAGACGGGGAGCCTCGTCAGCTGCACGTCGAGGACGAGCGCCGATCCCTCGGGGATGACGAGCCCGAGGCGCGTGGGGCGATAGGCCGCCCGCGTGACCAGCAGGGTGTAGCGCCCGGGCGCCATGGCGGGAAAGGAGAAGCCGCCATCCAACGCCGAGGTGACCATGCGCGCGGTACCATTCCCCTCGAGCGTGACGAACGCCGAGGCGAGCGGGACGTCGGCGCCGGCGTCGAGCACGCGCCCGCGCACCTCGCCCAGGAGCGCGCGCTCCACGTAGCGGGTCGCGACGACGCGGGGCATCGTGTCCGGCCGCTCGTTCGCTCGCGCCTCCGGCGGCGCGCTGGCCTGCTGCGACGCGACGGAGAGGGCGAGGACGAGGGGAAGCATCAGCACGACCTGGAGCGCACGGCGGCGGGTTCTCTCTGGATGCGGATTTCGCGGGCGCCAAGCGTCGGGCGAGGCGCACCGCCGCTGGGGACTCCCTCGTTACCGCTCGGGGGTGAGGAGGATCCCGGCCGCGGCTGCCTCACCCGGCAGGACCGTCGTCCCACGAACGGAGACCACCGTGCGCCCATCGTGCGTCACGCGGGCGCCGCGAAGCGTCGAGGGAAAATCGACCTCGATCACCGCCCCCTCGCCGGCCAGCTGGACCTCGAGCTTGCCATCGCTCGTGAGGAAGCGCGGGACCCGCTCACTCGCTGCCGGACGGGTCGCCGAGGTGACGGTGACCTGCACGTCACGCCGGTCGCTGACGCGCACGACTACGCGGGCCGGGCTCCCCCCTGGCGTGGCCGGCGATGGCATCTCCAACAACGAGACGACCGCCTCGCCATCGACCGGAAGGACGGAGACCGCCGCCGACGCGGTGGGGAGCGCAGCCGCCGCGACCGGCGCATCGCCCGTCGCCGAGGCGGCGCGCGCCGACGCTGCCGGCGCCGCGTCGTCTCGCACCAGCAGGTGACGCCAGCGCGGCGCGGTCATCGCCGCCGCCGCACCACCCACCACGAGGAGCGCGACCGCCGCGCGACGCATGACAGACGACGCACCGCCCCACCAGCCGCGACGCGACGCGCCCGCCTCACGGGGCAGCGCGCGCTCGCGCGCCACGGGCGTCAGCGTGCGCGGCGCTTCACCGGCAGCAGACGGGGCGCGCCACGGGCCGCCGGCTCGCCAGGCATCCGGCTCCATGGTGTCGACGAGGGCCACCTCCACCTTGAGCGCCGCCATCGCGTCGCGGAGGTCGCGCAGCGCGTGCCGGCACACCCCGCACGCCTCCACGTGCGCCGCCGTCTCGCGATGTTCCGCCGCGTCGAGGGCGTCGTCGGCGAAGGCGATGAGCAACGCCTCGCTAGGGTGCGGCATCGGTGGTCTCCTGCAGGTAGGCCTTGTGGAAGCGCTTGAGCGCCCGGGCAATCAGCGTGGGGACGATCTCGACGCGGACGTCGATCACGTCGGCGATCTCCGCGTAGCGAAAGCCCGACTCGCGCAGCAGCAGCGCCTCGCGGTCGCGGGGAATGAGCCGGTCGAGCGCCAGGCGCACGACGCGCACCGACTCGGCGCGCTCGAACTCCTCGTCAGGCGACTCGGCCTGTGCCTCGTCGGGCTGCGCGGCGTGGCGCTCGCGGATCGCGGTGCGCCGCGACTGGTCGCGCACGAGGTTGGTGCAGACCCGGAAGAGCCACGAGCGCGGATTGTCCACCGCGCGCGTCTCGCGCCATAACCGCAAGAAGGCGTCCTGCACGATATCCTCCGCCAGGTGCACATCGCGCGTTAGGCGATGGACGTAGCGCAGGAGTTCGAGCCGGTGCTCGGCGTAGATCGCTTCCCAGGTGGCGTCGGGTCCCATTCGTGTACGGCGTGGCGTGCGGCGCGGCAGGGGGGGTCCCCGGTGGCAACGCACGCCCCGGCCCCTGTACGACGGATGACACCCGGGATGCTAGCACCCCCTGCGCGTGTCCCCGAGAGGCGAGGGGCCAAGTGCTATACGCCGGTGGACAACGCGTCCTATCGCTCGCCACGCCGCGCCAAGGTCGGCGCCGGGCTTCCCTTCAGCACAAGGACATTCGCCATGCGAGCCGTTCATACGCCTTCGACCTTCCGCCTCGCCCTCCGCCTCGTTCCCGTGGCCGCGCTGTCGCTCGCCGCGGCGTGCGACGACTCGGACGGCCCCGATGCGGTCGCCCGCATTCGCTTCCTCCATGCGTCGCCAGGGCGCGCGGCGGTCGACTTCCGCGCCGACAACACAACCGAAGACGGCGGCCGCACCTACGGCGCCACCTGGTCCAACAGTGTCGTGCTGGACGCGGGGGCCCGCACCCTCACGGCGCGCCTCGCGGGGGGAGCGACCGACCTCGCCTCCACCGCGGCCACGCTCACCAACAGCGGGTCGTACTCCGTCGTCCTCGCCAAGCGCACCACGGGTGACTCGCTCGTCGTCTTCGCCGACACCGCCGCGACGCCGGCCGACACCAAGGCGTTCGTGCGCATCCTCAACGTTTCACCGGCCGCCGCGAGCGTCGATGTCTACATCACCGCAGCCAACGCCGACCTCGCGACGACGACGCCGAACGCCACGGCCATCGACTTCCTCAAGCGATCGGCGTACGTCGAGGTCACGGCCGCCGCGCAGCGCGTGCGCCTCACGACGGCGGGGACCAAGACGGTCATCCTCGACGTGAATACGCTCGCCCTCCCCAACCGCAGCGTGCGCAGCATCGCGGTACTCGATGCCAACGCGGGCGGCACGCCGCTGCAGGGGATCGTGTCGGCCGAACGGAACTGACGGACGACGCGCGGATCACGGGGCTCCGGTCGGCGATCCTTCGACCGGAGCTCTTCGCGTCGCCACTCAATGTTGCACCTGTCAGGCACCGCGTCACGCAATGCATCAGCCAGCTTGCAGTGCGTGCTGCCGAGTCCCCATATGAAGGCGCGCCCGGTCGCACTCCCTTGCCGCGAACGCCCATGCCTTCACGTCGCCCTCCACGTCGTTCGTCTCGCCGCTCCGCCGCGCGCCCCGCCGGCGCCCCCGCCACACGCGCTGCCACGGATACGAACGCACGCCCCGAGCCGCTCCCGCCGCAGCGCTACATGACGGTCATCGCGCAGGACCCGGCCGTGCGGCACAAGGGGAAGATCGTGACCGCCCGCATCGCCGTCCCCGCGGAAGCGCTGCGCCCCGGCCCGATGGGATACCGGTTGCAGCTGGTGGACTACGACGCCACCGCCCGGCGCTTCAATGGCGAGCACGAACTCCCCGCGCGCTACGAGGATGAACCGCGCGCCTGGCAGGACGGCGACCCGTCGATCGTCGACGACTATCGCTTTCACGCGCAGAACAGTTATGCGCTCGTCATGCGCACCCTGGCGCGCTTCGAGTTCGCGCTGGGACGTCGCATCGGGTGGTCGTTCCGCACGCACCAGCTCAAGGTGGCACCGCACGGGATGTACGACGCCAACGCGTTCTACACGCCCGAGCAGGAAGGGCTCGTCCTGGGATACTTCGCCGGCGTCAGCGGCGCCCCGGTCTTCACCTGCCTCTCGCACGACATCGTCGTCCACGAAACGACGCACGCGCTCATCGACGCGCTGCGCCCCCGCTTCATGGATCCCTCCACCCCCGACCAGGCGGCATTCCACGAAGGGCTGGCCGACGTGGTCGCGCTCCTCTCGGTCTTTTCCCAGCCGGAGGTGGTCACGCATCTCCTGCGCGGGCACGACGCCGCGGACGGCATGCTGATCGCGCGCAAGGACGTCCTCCCCGAAGCGCTGCGCGAGAGTGCGCTCTTTGGCCTCGCCGACCAGATGGGGAGCGAGCTCGCCTCGCTGCGCGGCAGTGCCTTGCGACGCAGCGCGTCCATCGACCCCGATCCGTCCCTCAAGGACTCGTACGAGTTCCTCGAATCGCACCGGCGTGGTGAACTCTTCGTCGCCGCCGTGATCCGCGGCTTCGTCGACGCGTGGTCGGCTCGCATTCTGTCGTCAGGCACGCCCACGACCAAGCGATTCCCGCTCGAACGCGTGGCCGAGGAAGGCGCCAGCATCGCCGACGCCCTCGTGACGATGTGGATCCGCGCCCTCGACTACATGCCGCCGGTGCACCTGGAGTTCGGCGACGCGTTGAGTGCAGCGCTCACCGCCGACCTCGAGGTGCGCCCGGACGACTCGCGCTACCAGCTGCGCGAGCACATGCGCCGGAACTTCGCCGCCTTCGGCTTCGCCCCTGCCTCTCGCCGCAAGGACCTGCCGGGGATCTGGAATCCGCCGCCCAGTGGGCTGCGCTACGACCGCGTGCGCTTCGAGTCGATGAAGAGCGACGCCGACGAAGTATTCCGCTTCATCTGGGACAACCGCGAGCGCCTGGAGCTGCGCGACGGCGCATACACGCAGGTGCTCTCGGTCAATCCATCGGTGCGCATCGGGTTCGACGGCTTCGTGGTGCGCGAGACGGTCGTCACGTACTACCAGGTGGCGCGCCTCACGCCGGACGAACTCGCCGCGGTCGGGGTGAAGGCGCCCGCCGACTACCTGCGGCGACTGGCCGAACTGGACGCCGAGCGCCGACAGAAGCGCGAGGCCGATGCGGCGCGGCGCACCGCCCGTTCCGCCGTCGCCCCACCTGACGAGTCGCCGGACGAGGGCGCAGACGCCAGCGACGACGACCAGGGTATCCTCACGCCACTCTACGGCGGCGGGGTCCTCATCTTCGACGAGTACGGGCACGTGAAGTACTGGGTGCATAACGACGTCTTCGGCTCGAGCCAGCAGGCGCGGCTCAAGTACCTGTGGGAGGAGGGACTCCTCCTGGCCAAGCAGGACGGCGCCCGTCTGCGCGCCGAGCGGTTGTCCTCGTTGCATCGCGCGCGCGCACTCGGCGTGCGCCGGGCGTTCCGGGAGGGGTGGTAGCCATGGCCACGACACAGCCGACCGAAGTCCAGATCCGCTCCTATCAGGTCGGGTTTGGCGATTGCTTCCTGCTGTCGTTCATCTACTCAGCGCGCATGGCCCGTCATGTCCTCATCGACTTCGGGACGACGGAGCTTCCGAGCAAGTCGACCAAGGCACTGAAGCCATCGGCGTACATGCCGATGGTGGCCGAGGACATCAAGCGCGTCTGCGGCGGCGACAAGGGGCGCCTCACCGCCGTCGTCGCCACGCACCGTCACGCCGATCACATCAGCGGCTTTGGCACCGATGGGCGCACCGGCGACTCGGGGAGCATCATCAAGGCGCTGCGCCCCAAGCTGGTATTGCAGCCATGGACCGAGGACCCCGACGCCGCCACCGACGCGCGCAAGGCGACGCGCCTCTCCAACCGGTCACGCAAGGGATTCGTCGCGTCGCTCGCCGCGATGCACGAGGTGGCCGGCCAGGTGGCGGCGCTCGCCGCCAAGAACCCGCCGTGGATGAGCGCCGCCATCCGCAAGGAGCTCTCGTTCATCGGGCAGGACAACATCGCCAACCGCTCGGCGATCGATAACCTCATTGCGATGGGCGAGGCGCCGGGGGCGAACGCGCGCTACCTCCACTATGGCGTCAAGTCGGGGCTCGACACGCTCCTGCCGGGCGTGAAGGTGCACGTACTCGGCCCTCCCGACCTCACCCAGACCAGCGGCATCACCAAGCAGGTGAGCGAGGACGAGAACGAGTTCTGGCAACTCCTCGCCGGATCCAGGCTTCGCGTGGCCGGCGGCGCGCTGGCGGGTGGATTCGCCACGCGGAAGCGCGGCGACGCGCCTGTCGTCCCGATCGAAGGGCGATGGTTCCGTGATCGGCTGGAGAAGATGCGTGCGCAGCAACTGCTGGAGATCGTGCGGTCGCTCGACCAGCAGATGAACAACACGAGCGTGATTCTCCTGTTCGAGGTCTTCGGAAAGAAGCTCCTCTTCCCCGGGGACGCGCAGCTGGAGAACTGGAGCTACGCCCTGCAGGAGGCACCGGACGCCGAGCGGGTGCGCGACCTGCTGGCCGACGTCGACGTGTACAAGGTGGGGCATCACGGCAGTCGGAACGCGACGCCTCGGAAGCTCCTGTGGGAGCGGTTCCGCAAGCGGAAGGGGCGTCAGCTCCAGACGCTGCTGTCCACGCTCCCCGGCAAGCACGGGCACGCGACGTCGAACACGGAGGTCCCACGCCGTACCCTGCTGCAGGCGCTGGAGGACGAGAGCCATCTCCTCAACACCGACGACCTCTCGTTCGGCGCACAGCCGGAGCTGTGCAATGTGCTGGTGGTGAAGCCGTAGCACGGGGCGGCCGGCGACGAATGGGGCGTGACCGCGCGCCGTCCGGCGCGCATCATTGTCGCATGACCAACCTCGCGAAGTTCCCCGTCACGGCCAGCGGGCGCCCGGCCCCTCGCCGCATGCGAGGCGCGCCGACTCCCGCGCGCGCCTCGCTCGCCGCCCTTTGCGGGCTGGCGCTCGCCGCCGCGTGCTCGGCGCCTAACGACAAGGCGCCGGAGGCGGGCGCCGCGTCCGGCGGTGCCGCACCACTCGCCGTCCCGGCGCCGGCGCTCGCCGCCATCGACACCGCCACGCTGATGACGCACATCCGCGTCCTGTCCGCCGACTCGTTGCTGGGGCGCGGGCCGGGGACGGTCGGTGAGGACAAGACCATCGCCTATCTCGAGGGGCAGTTCAAGGCGATGGGGCTCCTCCCCGGCAACCCGGACGGCACCTACATCCAGAAGGTCCCGCTCGTCGGGATCACGGTGCAGGGAGCGCCGGCCCTGACCTTCGCCAAGGGCGCGGCCAAGACCACGCTGAAGTGGCGCGACGACTACGTCGCGTGGACCAAGCACGTGGCCCCGACGGCGTCGATCGCCAACTCGGAACTCGTCTTTGTGGGCTACGGCACCGAGGCCCCGGAGTTCAACTGGGACGATTACAAGGGGATGGACGTCGCCGGAAAGACACTGGTGATGCTCGTCAACGATCCCCCGCTCCCCGACACGTCGCAGTTCGGCGGCCCGCGCATGACGTACTACGGCCGCTGGACCTACAAGTACGAGCAGGGGCAGAAGCACAAGGCGGCGGGCGTCCTCCTGGTGCACGAAACCGAGGCCGCTGGATACCCATTCAGCGTGGTGCAGGGAAAGACCGCCGAGCAGTTCGACCTCGTCACCCCCGACAAGAACATGTCGCGGTCGACCATCGAGGGGTGGATCACCCTCGACCAGGCCAAGGCGCTCTTCACCAGCGCCGGGCAGGACTTCGAGGCGCTCAAGCGGCAGGCGGCCACGCGCGAGTTCAAGCCGGTCCCGTTAGGCGTCACCGCCAGCGTCACGCTCACGAACGCGCTCCGCACCGTCGACTCGCGCAACGTGATCGCGAAGGTCGAGGGGAGTGACCCGGCACTCAAGGATCAGGTCGTGATCTACACCGCGCACTGGGACCACTTTGGCGTGGGGACGCCGGTGAAGGGGGACTCGATCTACAACGGCGCCCTCGACAACGCGAGCGGGACGGCGGGGCTCCTGGCGATGGCCAAGGCGTACAAGGCGATGCCGACCGCCCCGAAGCGCTCCATCGTCTTCCTCGCGGTGACGGCGGAGGAACAAGGGCTCCTGGGGGCGCAGTACTACTCGGTGACGCCGCTCTACCCGCTCAACAAGACCGTCGCCGACATCAACATGGACGGACTCAACCAGTGGGGGCGCACGAAGGACCTGGTCGTGGTCGGACTGGGTGCGTCGGAGCTGGACGATTACGCGAAGGAAGCGGCCGCCGAGCATGGGCGCATCCTCAAACCCGACGCCGAGCCGGAGAAGGGGTTCTACTACCGCTCGGACCACTTCAACTTCGCCAAGCAGGGGGTCCCGGCCTTCTACGCCGAGGGGGGGACCGAGTTCATCGGGAAGTCCCCGGAGTACGGGCGGCAGAAGCGCGACGAGTACACCAACAACGACTACCACTCGCCGCAGGACGAGATCAAGGCAGGGTGGGATCTCACGGGCGGCGCCGAAGACCTGCAACTTTACCTGACCATCGGCTATCGCGTCGCGCAGGCCGATCGCATCCCCGAGTGGCGCCCCGGCAACGAGTTCAAGGCGGCGCGCGACAAGTCACTCTCCTCCCAGGCACGATGAAGACCACGCTGAACGTCAACGGCCACACGCACGAGGTCGAGGCCGATCCCGATACGCCGCTCCTCTGGGTGCTGCGTGACAACCTCGGCCTCACGGGGACGAAGTACGGGTGCGGCATCGCCCGCTGCGGCGCGTGCACGGTGCACGTCGACGGACGCGCCGTGCGCAGCTGCCGGCAGGAGCTGTCGGAAGTCCCCGCCACGGCGAAGATCACGACGATCGAGGAACTCGAGCACGAAGCGCGCGGCAAGGCGCTGCAGGACGCGTGGGTCGAGTTCCAGGTGCCGCAGTGCGGCTACTGCCAGAGCGGTTTCCTGATGGCGGCGACCACGCTGCTCGCCAAGACGCCGAACCCCACCGACGCCGAGATCGACGCGGCGATCACGAACCTGTGCCGCTGCGGGACCTATCCGCGCATGAAGGCGGCGATCCACGCGGCGGCGCGCCGCCTCACGACGTCGGAGGACCGCTCGTGAGCCCCTCCATTCGTACCCCGATGGACGACGCCGTGCGCGCCTCGCTTGCCGCGGACTCGTCGCTCGCCACGAACGTCGCCGCCGAAGTCGAGCTGGCCCGTCGTCCCGCAGAATCGTCGCGACGCAGCTTCCTCAAGACGGGAGGCGCCGCACTCGTCCTCGGCTTCATCGTCCCGCGACTCGCCCGCGCTGAAGCGCTCGCGCACGGTGTGATGACGCCGGAGGCGGCGAACGCCGCCGGCGTGCAGCTCAACGCCTTCGTCACCATCGACACCGCGGGGAAAGTCACGCTGGTGTCGCATCGTGCGGAGATGGGCCAGGGCGCGTACTCGGTCGTCCCGCAGATCCTCGCCGAGGAGCTCGAGGTCGATCCGCTCGCCATCAGCATCGTCGTGGCCGAGGGCGACTCGCAGAAGTACGGGAGCCAGCTGACCGGTGGCAGCTCCACCGTGCGCGGCGGGATCACGCAGCTGCTCAAGACCGGCGCCACCGCACGTGACATGCTGGTGCGTGCCGCTGCCGCTCGTTGGGGGGTCGACGCGGCGACGTGCGCGGCCTCCAACGGGCAGGTGAGCCACGCGGCGAGCGGTCGGACGCTGGGCTACGGCGCGCTGGTCGAGGACGCCGCCAAGCTCACGCCCAACAAGGACGTGGCGCTCAAGGACCGCACGGCGTGGAAGGTGATCGGCAAGCCGATCCCGCGCGCCGACACGCGGATGAAGGTCAACGGTTCGGCAAAGTTCGGGATCGACGTGCGGCTGCCGGGGATGCTCTTTGCCGTCGTCGAGCGATCGCCGCGCTACGTGGGGAAGGTCAAGAGCTTCGATGCCTCCAAGGCGCTCGCCGTGCCCGGGGTGAAGCACGTGGTGAAGACCGAACGCGACATCTTCGGCAACATGCGCGAAGGGGTCGCCGTCGTCGCCACGAGCACGTGGGCCGCCATCAAGGGGCGTCGCGCGCTGGTGGTGGAGTGGGACGAGACCGGCATCCCCGACATGAGCAGCGCCTCCATCGCCGCGCAGAACAAGGCAGCGCTCACCGGCAAGCCGCTCAGCTTCAAGCACAAGGGCGACGTGGCCGCTGCGTTAGGCACGACCCCCGCCATCGACGTCACGTACGAGACGCCGTACCAGGCGCATGCCTGCATGGAACCGATCAACTGCACGGCGCACGTCACCGACAGCTCGGCCGAGATCTGGGGGCCGATGCAGGCGCCGGACTGGAACCGTGGGCACCTCGCCGCCGCGCTCAAGCTCCCCATGGAGAAGGTCAAGGTGAACATGACCTTCCTCGGGGGCGGCTTCGGTCGCAAGGCGTTCACCGACTTCCCGCTGGAAGCGGCGCTCGTGTCGCGCGCCGTGAAGGCGCCGGTGCAGGTGGTGTGGACGCGCGAGGATGACATCGGGGTCGGGCCGTATCGCCCGGGGATGATGTATCGCCTCCGCGGCGCGCTGAAGGACGGGAAGATCTCCGCCATGGAAGTCACGATGGCGGGGCAGAACCTGATGGCGCAGGAGCCGGGCGACACCCCGAAGAAGCCGAACGACAACGTCACCGAAGGACTCCCCGAGACGTACCTCGAGACCGTTCCGAACTACCAGTTCGGCGACATCCCGCTGCAGGCCCCGATCCCGGTCATGTGGTGGCGTTCGGTCTACTCGAGCACCAACGGCTTTGCCTACGAGAGCTTCCTCGACGAGATGGCGCGCGCGGCCAGGATGGACCCGATCGCCTTCCGCCGGCAGCACTTCGATTCGCCGCGCCTGCATGCGCTGGCCGACAAGCTGGAAGCGGTGAGCGGGTGGAAGTCGCGCAAGGCGGGCGAAGGGTACGGCATGTCGCTGACGTACTGCTTCAGCTCGTGGGCCGCGCACGTGGTGAAGGTGTCGCGCGCCAAGGCAGGGGGCATTGCCATCGACAAGGTGTGGACCGTGATGGACTGCGGCGTCGCAGTGAACCCCGATGTCATCCGCCAGCAGGTGGAGGGGAGCATCGTCATGGCGCTCGGCGCCGCGGTCACGCACGAGGTGACCTTCGCGGCCGGTCGTGCGGTGGAGAGGAACTTCGACAAGTACCCGCTCCCGCGCCTGCGCGACATCCCGCCCATCGAAGTGCACATCATGGACAACGGCGAGGTGGCCGGGGGCGCCGGCGAGCCGGCGCTCCCCGGCTTCACGCCGGCGCTCACCAACGCGATCTTCGACCTCACGGGGACGCGCGTGCGCAAGCTGCCGTTCGACCTCAGGAAGGTCTGATCGAGCGGCGTTAGGCAACGCACCGACACAACGCGGCCGGGAGCGCACCTGCTCCCGGCCGCGTTGTCGTCCGGGGCGTCACCGGGCGGTGGGGCCTTCCCAGTACTCGCCCTCGCGCGGGGCCGTCGGATTGCCGCGCGCCATCTCGCCAGCGCGCAGTTGCACCCGGCGGATCTTCCCGGAGATGGTCTTGGGGAGCTCGGCGAACTCGATACGCCGCACGCGCGCGTACGGCGCCAGGCGCTCGTGCAGGAAGGCAAAGATCGACTGCGCCGTGACCGCACCCGGCGCAAAACCCGGCTTGAGGGCAATGAACGCCTTGGGGACGGAGAGCCGGATCGCGTCGGGGCTTGGCACCACCGCCGCTTCGGCCACCGCCTCGTGCTCGATGAGCGCGCTCTCCAGCTCGAAGGGCGAGATGCGGTAGTCCGAACTCTTGAAGACGTCGTCGTCGCGCCCGATGTACCAGAAGTAGCCGTCGGCGTCGCGGTGCGCGACATCGGAGGTGGGGTAGTGCGTCCCACCAAGGAGTTGCGCCGTGCGTTCCGGCGTGTCGAGGTAGCCCGCCATCAGGCCGAGCGGCGCAGGATCGAGGGCGATGCTGATCTCGCCGTCGTCGCCCACGTGCTGGTCGTGGTCGACGAGGGCAATGCGATAGCCGGGCATCGGGCGCCCCATGGAGCCGAACTTCACCGGCTGCCCGGGCGAGTTCCCCACCTGGCACGTCGTCTCCGTTTGCCCGTAGCCGTCGCGAAGGGTGAGCCCCCACGCGGTGCGCACCTGCTCGATCACCTCGGGGTTGAGCGGCTCGCCGGCGCTGATCACTTCGCGCAACGCCACGTTGTAGCTGGCGAGCGGTTCGAGGATGAGGAGGCGCCAGACGGTGGGCGGGGCACAGAGTGTCGTCACGCCGCAGCGCACCAGGACATCGAGCGTCCTCTTCGGGTCGAAGCGCGCCTGATTGTAGAGAAAGACGGTCGCGCCCGCATTCCACGGCGCAAAGACGCACGACCAGGCGTGCTTGGCCCATCCCGGGCTGGAGATGTTGAAGTGGATGTCGCCTTCGCGCAGCCCGATCCAGTACATCGTCGAGAGGTGCCCCACCGGGTAACTCTGGTGCGTATGCAGCACCATCTTGGGCTTGGCCGTCGTCCCCGACGTGAAGTAGAGGAGGAGCGGATCGGTGGCCTGCGTCTCGCCTTCCGGCGTGAAGTCAGCGGGTGCCGAGTCGGCGTCG
The DNA here is from genome assembly GCA_046327755.1 of Gemmatimonadaceae bacterium. Lineage (GTDB taxonomy): Bacteria > Gemmatimonadota > Gemmatimonadetes > Gemmatimonadales > Gemmatimonadaceae > SCN-70-22. The sequence goes on along the minus strand of JAXLXW010000010.1, from coordinate 12,054 downwards.
GCGTAGGAGGTCCACTCCCAAACGGTGCCGCCGACCACGATGCGCGTATAGGTGCCGGGTGAATTGGCAAACTTCGCCGTGCCGGCCACGTCGGTGATGACGTGCTTCACGCCGCCGCGCTCGAAGCGGTCCTCGATGTCGGCGTGCGCGAGGAGCGTCGTCGCCGGCGACAGCACCGCCCCCAGCTTCATGGCGGCAAGCGTGATCTCCCACAGCGGGACGACGTTGGGAAGCATCATCAGGATGCGGTCGCCGCGCTGCACTCCCTGGGCGCGCAGGAAGTTGGCGACGCGATTCGAGCGCACGCGCATCTCCTCGAAGCTCAGCCGCGCCTCGTCTCCCCGCTCATCCACGATCCACAGCGCTGGGCGCTCGTTACCCAGCGCCATCGCGTCGAAATAGTCCAGTGCCCAGTTGAACGCCGCCAGCGTCGGCCACCGGAAACCGGCGTACGCGGAGTCGTAGTCGGTGCGATGCGCGAGCAGGAAGTCGCGCGCCTCGAGAAAGGCGGTCGCTGCACTCATGGCGGCGGGCAATGCGGGAATCGGGAGGGAGTCCGCGCCCTCCGTGGGCGCGGCGCGACTACGTTGCCCCCCGCCACCGGGCTCCGCCAGTGCGCCCAGGGCGTCCCGCTGCTGCGTCTGCGCGCGGCCTCAGTCGGCGATGCCGCTGAACAGCGCGACCAGGGCAAAGAAGCCAGCGACGAGCAGCGCGCTCGCCGCCGCCGCGGGGCGCGAGCCGAGGCGAACGCCGCCATAGAGCGCGCGCGCCGTCTGGCCATTTGCGCGCTGGATGTCGGTGCGCAACACCAACGCGCCGTAGTCGGCGGCGTTGAGGGCGACGTCCATCGTGACGCCAGGGCTCCGGACATCGCCACTGGACTGCTGGAGCGTCCCGCTGATGATCCCCGCCCCCACGTCCAGGGCCATCCCGGTCGGCGACAGCCAGCGACGATAGCGTCCCTTGATCCCGACATCGGCGCCGCCCGTCCCGAACCCGAGCACAAAGGTCCCGCCGAGTGCCGTCCGGGGCCCTAGGTTCTGCATCACTCCCACTTCGGCCGTCAGCTGCGACGACATCGCGTCTTCGCGGTAGCGATAGGTCACCGTGTCGCCGTTGGTACCCGGATAGCTGTACTGGTAGTGCTGCTGCGTGACGGCCGCGACTCCGTAGTATCCAATCTCGGTCAGGACGAAGGTGCGACACTTGGGGAGTGGGCGCCCGCGCCAGCACAGGCCTTCTTCACCCTCGAGTGCGTCTTGGGCGGTGCGCTCGAACGCGCTGTCGACCGTCGTGCGCAGCCGCGTGGGGCGCAGCGCTCGCCAGAGTTGGTGCGTGCGTGCCGGTTGTGCCCTGGCTGCGTCGGTCTGGGCCAGGCGTGGCGCGGCTGCTTCGTGTGCAGTGTGCTGCGCCGACAGCACCGCGGGCGCAGCCATCACGCTCACCGCGAGCAACCTCACCGCGAGCATTCTCGCCGCGAACAGATGCGCGGTGCACCATGAGATCGCTCCAGGTTGCGCCGTGCGTCGCGTACCCGTGTCCCCAGACTCCCCCCACTCGCGTCGCATCATTGTTCAACTCGAGGTCTCGTTCGTCTCACGCACTCTCCGGCGCAAACGGCACGGTGCAGTGCAATGCAGTGCAGCGTTCATCACACCGCCCCTGCACGATGCGCCATGCAATCATCAACACGTAAGATGTCGTCGACCCCTGCGCGCCGTCGAGAGTGACATCGGGCCGGACCCCTCATCGCAGTTGCAACCCCCCGATGACGGAACGGGCAGAAGCATGACATCGTTGGGGACGGCGAAGTCCCCCGACGCGCCGATGCGGTGCGCCTTCGCCGATGCGGCTTCCCATCGCGAGGTCTTCCATGCATACCGCGATTCTCCGGGGCCCGCGCGCGTTTTCCCTCCTGACCGCCGTTGCGCTCATGGCCGGTGTGGGTGTGGCCTGCAGCAGCGACAAGGGCGGTGGTTCCACCGCGCCGACTCCGTCCGTCTCCATTGCCACCTCCCCTGCCGCGCTCACCGTCGTAGCGGGTACGAGCGGACAGGTGACCGTCACCCTCACCCGTGGTGGCGGATTCTCTGGCCCCGTGTCCGTTGCGGTGTCCGGCCTGCCTAACGGCGCGACCGCGTCGGTTACCCCCGCACAGCTCACTGGCACCACGTCGTCCGCCACGGTGGACGTCGTCGTTGCGGCGACGACCGCCCCGGGGAGCTACACCGCCACGGTGACCGGATCCTCGTCGCTTGGCAGTGCCACGGCCAGCTACGCACTGACCGTCACCGCCGCGCCCGACTACTCACTCGCCGTGACGGCAACATCGGCCGCGCCGTTGCTCGTGCTGCGTGGCGGCAATGCGACGCACACCGTCTCGATCGCACGCGTCGGCAACTTCGCGGGCGCCGTGTCCCTCACGGCCAGCACGCTCCCCACCGGAACGACGGCCACCTTTGCGCCTGCAGCGCCCACAGGCACCGCGAGCACGGTGACCGTCGCCGCCAGCGCCAGCGCGGCGGTTGGCGACTTTGCGGTCACCATCAGTGGGAGCGCGACGGGCCTCCCGGTGCGCAGCGTGACCCTGCCCGTGCGCATCGCCGACCCGCCCGACTTCTCGCTTGCCGTCACCCCCGCCGCGATTGCCATCGATCGCGGGAGCACCGGCGCGGTGGCGTTGCAGCTGACGCGCACCGGCGGCTTCGCCGGCGACGTCGCCTTCACCCTCGTCGATCCGCCGACAGGAGTCGCCGGCACCTTCACCCCCGCGGCGACCGGCGGAAACACGACATCGCTTGCGCTGGCCGTGGGCAATACCACGGCCGTCGGCAGTCACACCCTCACCATCCAGGGAACGGGAACCGGAGTCGGCGCACGACGGACCACGCTGGCGCTCACGGTGACGGTCGCGCCGTCGCTCGCGGTGTCGCCCGCCGACACGACGCTCACCGTCGCACAGTTCTCGAGCGTCTCGGTGCCGCTCGTGCTCACGCGGATCAACGCCGCCAGCAACGTCTCGTTTGTCGCCAGCGGGGCCCCCGCCGGTGTCACGATCACCTTCTCGCCCACCAGCACGGCAGGCCTCACGACGACGTTCACCGCCTCGGTCGCGCTCTCCACGCCGCCGGGGACATATCCCATCACCGTCACCGCCAGCATCGCGGGTGGCCCGCAGGCGACCGCCGTGTTGCGCCTGACGGTTATTGCCGCGGTCGGAACGGTGGCCGAGTATCGCTTCTGCTCCAACAACTTCGTCCCGCTCTTCTTCGCCTTCCAGGACGGCGCCAATGCGTGGCGCCCGGTAACGCCGGAGGTGGCGAACGGCACGGCGTCGTTCAGCTTCCCCATCTCCTCCACGCACGCCGCCATCGCCTTCGTGCAGCAGCTGAGCGCCACGCAGTACTACACGTACGTGGTGCAGTTGCTCACCAGCGAGTTGGTGACACAGGGGCCCAACTGGTGCGGCCGCAGCCTCGCCACCGCCCCCGTCAACGGAACGATCGCCGGCGTCGGGGCCGGCGAGTGGGCACGTGTCGCGATCGGGAATGCCTCGATGAACGTGGCCGGATCGCCGACACAGCCCATCGCCTTCCAACTCACGGACGCCATGGTGGGGACGCAGGATCTCATCGCCTCGCGACAGACCATTACGGGCGTCACCGACAAGTTCGTCGTGATGCGCGGGCTCTCGGTTGGCGCGACGTCGACGACGCTTCCCGCCATCGACTTCAACGGCGCCCAGGCGGTGGGCGCGATGGCGGGGACCGCGACCGTCAGCAACACCCTCGGCGACTGGCTCACCTCCTTCACGTCGTACCAGACGTCTCGCGGCCTCACCGGGTGGATCACGCAGTGGTCCAATTTCTCCACTAATCCGTCGCGCACCTACTACGGATTGCCGGTCGCCGCACGGGCGGCTGGCGACGTGATGGCGGTTCACGTGCGCGCGTCGGCTACAGCGGCCGTCCAGCCGACAGACCTCCGGGAGGCGATCGTTGCGGTCGATCCGGGTGCAACGTCCGCGAGCGTCGCGCTGGGATCGCGCGGCAGCGCAGCGACGGTGAGCGTCGTCGCTTCGTCGCCGCTCCGGTTGCGCGCGCAGGGGACGCTCCCGGCGGACCTGCGCTCGCTGCTGATGGTGGATGTCACATCGACCGGCGGGCGCAACTCCGCCACCATCGCGGCAAGCAATGGTTATCTCGCCATCGTCGGCTCTGCCAGCGCGTATGATCTGCTCTTCCCGAACCTGACGACGCTGGCGGGATATCCCGCGGCGGCGGCGCTCTCGCAGGGATCGTTCGTTGTCACCACTTCGGCGGCAAGCGTGTCGGGCGGGCTCGACATCGACCCGTTCCAGCCGTTCCGTGCAGGGCTCGTCATCCTGTGGGGGCGCACCTATCGCGCCGTGACCTTCTGACCGATCCGCCACATCGCTCCCATCTGCGCTCCCATCTGCGCTCCCATCTGCACGCGGCGTGATGTGGTGTGCAGGAAGGCCCCGGCGAGGTGCCGGGGCCTTCTTTTTGCGCGAGCCCTTTCGCGTCCCGAGTGTACGAGCGAACGCCTTTGGGAACGCCCGTGGGACCGCCCCGGCAATCGTTCACGTGCAACGCCACTCGCCTCTTGCCATTCGCGCCGCCGCGGGGATGTTCTCCTTGCTGCCGCACCCACTCTCCTCCTCTGGCGCCCCCGCATGCCCTCCCGCACTCCGCGCATCCTGCCCAGCGCACACACTCCGCGGCGCACCAGCGCCATCGCACGGTCGACCGCCCTCGCGCTGGCAGCGCTCATCGCAATGGCTTGCGACAAGGCCGTACCACCACCGGCTACCCCCGCCGAGCCTGCCCCTCCCACCATCGCCAAGATCGACTCCCTGGTCGCCGACGCGTTGCAGGACGGCAAGGTGCCAGGGCTGGCCGTCACCATCGTGCGCGGCGACTCGATCATCCACAGCAAGGGGTACGGCTTCGCCAATCTCGAGCAGCAGCGCGCGATGACCGACACGACGCCGGTCGTGATCGGCTCGACGAGCAAGACCTTCACGTCGTTCGCCATCATGCAGCTGACGGATGCCGGCAAGGTGGCGCTCGACAGCACCATCACGCACTACGTCGCCATGCTCGGCGCACCCACTGGGTCGGGGAAGGCAGCGCCCGCGGCAACGCCCGTCGATCCGCGCTTCACGAGCATCACCGTGCGCCACCTCCTCACCAACGTGAGCGGGATTCCGGCCGGCTTCGCGGGCGATCCGTTCGAGCACGTCGACACCACGACCACGGCCCTCGAGCGCTACGTGCGCGACGACATGCTCACGCGCCCGCTCGACTTCGCACCGGGCACCGGGTACAACTACTCCAACCGAGGCTTCTCCCTCGCCTCGTTCGTGGTGCAGGAAGCATCGGGGCAGTCGTACGAGGATTACATCGGCACGCACATCTTCGCACCACTGGGGATGCGGCACAGCACCGGGCGCTTCTGGGAAGGGCCGTCGCACGGGATGGTGCAGGGCTATCGCGAGTCGGTCGACGGCAAGCCGCTCCCCCGCCCCGCCGCCCTCGGGCGCGAACACACGGGCTCGGGGATGATCCTCTCCACGTCGCGCGACGCCGGCAAGTTCCTGCGCGCGATCATCAACGGCGGACGTGCACCTGACGGGACGCAGGTCCTCTCCGCCGCCGCCACCGCGGAGATGACGCGCCCGCAGCAGAAGGCCGAGTCGGAACTGGGTGGCCCGACCACCTATGCGCTGGGCTGGGAGCAACACGACGCCGGCGGCGTCCCGATGCTGCTCAAGGGTGGGAGCGTGATCTCGATGGGATCGCTCCTCGTCATGCTCCCGCAGCAGAAGGTCGGCATTGCGATGGTCTTCAACGACGTCGACTATGGCAAGCTGCAGCTGCTGCAGAATGTGGTGAAGTACATGCTCGGCGCTCCCACGTCCCCGTACGCCGCACCGCCGGCCAGCAAGCCCGTGGCGCCGTCGACGTATCGCCTCGCGGCCGACAAGCGCCAGGCGCTGGCCGGCGACTACATGACCAAGGCCGGCCTGATGCGCATCAGCGTGCGCGGCGACACCCTCGCCGCACGCTTCGAGGCCGAAGACATCGTCCTCGAGCCCACGTCGGACACCTCCTTCGTCACGCGCAGCGTTATCAGCGAGCTGGAAGGCAAGACGTTTGTCATCCGCAAGTGCGGCGCGACGCTGTGCGGCTGGATGAACGGAGATTCCACCGCCGTCAGGCGTTAGGCGCCCCCCATGCCCACGTCACACACCGCCGCCGTGCGCTCACTGCTGCTCTCGTCCGCGCTCCTGCTCATGCCGGTCACCGGCATCAATAGTCAGGTCAGCAACGCCTGTCGCCCAACCGACGCCACGCGGCGCACCGAGCAGCGCCTGCAGGCGCTCGCCGACTCGCTCGTACGCAGTGCGCGTGACGTCCCTGCGGTCGCACTCACCGTCTTCGCCCCCAAGCTCTGCCTCGAGTGGAGCGGTGCCTCGGGCGTCGCCAACCGCGCCACCGGCGAGGCAATGACGCCGCGTCACCCGGTGCGGATGGCGAGCAACACCAAGACGTACACGGCGGCGGCGATCCTGCGCCTCATGGAGCAGGGAAAGCTCTCGCTGGACGATCCGGTCGGGAAATACCTCCCCGCCGAGAGCCTCGCCCCGCTCAAGCGTGACGGCTACGACCTGGATCGCATCACCATCCGGCTCATGCTGCAGCATCGCGCCGGGATCTACGACTACGCCATGGACTCCAACTTCATGGCGGCGATCTACCGCAATCCCACCCATCGCTGGACGCGTGCCGAGCAGGTCGACTCGGCCGCGGTGTGGGGGGCGCCGTATGGCCCGCCCGGGAGCGTGTATCACTACACCGACACCGGCTACATCCTGCTGGGCGAGATCGTCGAGCGGTTGACGGGCCAGGGGCTCGCCAAAGCGTTCCGCACGCTGCTCCGCTACGACGCGTTAGGGCTGCGTGACACGTGGCTGGAGACGCTGGAGCCCAAGCCGAAATCGGCGCTCGACCTCGCGCACCAGTACATGGACACCGCCGACACGCGTGGCTTTGACCCTTCCTTCGACCTGTACGGCGGTGGCGGGTTGGCGGCCACGACCAACGACATGGCGCGCTTCACCCGTGCGCTGTTCGTCGGCGGCGTATACGACAAGCCGACGACGATCACGACGATGTCGACGCTCCCCGAGGGCGCGGCGGGTTCTCGCGCCTATGCCTTGGGGATCTATCGCCAGGAGCTGGGCGGCGAGGCGTGGTGGGGGCATTCGGGCTTCTGGAACACCGCCTCGTTCTACCTCCCGGCGCGCGGACTCACCTTCGCCGCATCGGTGTCACAGCAGGGCAAGAGCTCGGCGATGCGCGCGCTGCTCGCCGGTGCGCTCGCCATCGTCGCCGAGGGCGAGCAGGGCTCGCGCTAGCGAGCGCGCGCTACTCGATCTTCCGCTCGCCGGAACCCACCGCCAGGAAGACCAGGGCTCCGGCAGCCGCAATCGCCGCCGTCACCATGAAGGCGGTGGCGTAGCTCCCGCTGCGCTGCACCAACCACCCGGTGACGGCGACGCCGATGATGCCAGGAATCGTCCCGGCGGTGTTGCTGATCCCCCAGATCACGTCGGCATACCGCGGGGCGATGTCGAAGCAGTTGACGGCGAAGCCCGCCAGGCAGCAGCCCAGTGCCCCGGACGCCGCGCACATCAGCATCACCCCAACCGTCGCGGACGTCGCCAGCGGGACGAGCAGGAGGAAGATCGCCGTCCCGAAGAGCCCAAGCGCCTGCATCAGCTTGCGCACGTACGTCGCGCTCCGCCCCTGGCGCAGCAAGCGGTCGGCGGCGTTGCCCGCGAGGTTGGCCATCAGGAAGGTCGCGAGCGGCGGCGCCGCGGAGAGGAGTCCGGCACTCGCCAGCGACACATTGAACGTCGCCTTGAAGTACGACGGGAGCCACGCCAGCAACACATACAGCGTCCAGTTGTTGGCGAAGTGGTTGGTGATGATCGCCCACACCGCGGGCGTGCGAAGGATGCGCCCCCACGGGATGGCGCGCGCACCGGGGGCCGCATCTTCGGGGACGCCGCGCCCGCTCCCCACCATCGTGAACCATGCAGCGGCCCACACGACGCCCACGAGCCCAAAGGCGTAGAACGGCACCGGCCACCCGTACTCACGCACCAACCATCCCGTCACCGGCAGCGAAAAGACCGTCCCAATCGAAAGCCCGCTGGTGAAGAGCGCGACGGCCCGCGAGCGCTGCGGCGCCGGGACCCAGCGCCCCACCATGTTGATGCACGCCGGGAAGACCGCCGCCTCGCCGAGCCCCAGCGCGATGCGCGCACCGATCAGCGTCGTTAGGCCCAGCGTGGCGGCGGCCGGCGTGAGCATCGTGAAGAGCGACCACCAGACCACCGCCACACCAAGCAGGAGCTTGCCGCCGTACTTGTTGGCGAGCCCGCCGCTGACCACTTGCAACAGGATGTAGCCGACGAAGAACGACGAGAGGACGAACCCCTTGGTCGTCTCCGTCCAGCGGAACTCTTCCTGCATGGCGATCGCCGCCACCGAGATGTTGGTGCGGTCGATGTACGAGATGAAGACCGCGGCGAAACAAAGAAGGACGACCGTGTAGGCCGCGGGCCAGCGACGGGCGGCCACGGCAGCGGGAGGGGAAGTCATGGCGCACGAATTGACGCGCCGGCTGGCATGAGCAGAAGGGGGGCGACCGCATCTCCCATTCCCGGCACCTCGCAGCGCCGCCAGCTTGATGGGAACTCGAAGGCTCGCCTGTCGCCTCGCACGCCCCCATGCCGCATCCTGCACGCCCTGCCGTCTCCATCGTGAACGTCGGCTACCGCTCCACCAACTTCTGGGTGGTGAGCGCGGGACGAGCGCGCCTGCTGGTCGACCTGGGGTGGATGGGAATGTTCTCCGCGCTCGAGCACGAACTGCAGCGCAAGGACATCCCGCTCCGCGAGATCACGCACGGCTTCGCCACGCACTATCACCTCGACCACGCCGGTGCCGCGCAGGACCTCAAGGCGCGCGGGATGCGCCTCGTCGTCACGCCGGAGCAAGTGCCGCACATCGCGGCGATGCGGCAGTGGGCCAAGCCGGGTGATCGCTATACCGAGATCCGCCTCGACGACAATCTCGTCATCCCGATCGGCGAGAGCCGCGCCTTCCTCGCCACGCTCGGGCTCAACGGGGCGTTCGTGCACACCCCCGGGCACTCGGAGGACAGCGTCTCACTCCTCCTCGATTCGGGTGAGGCCTTCACCGGCGACCTCACCCATCCCAGCCTGATCACCGACGCGGAGCGCGACGTCACCGTTGCCAGCTGGCGCTCGCTCGCGGCGCACGGCGCCACAAGCGTCTACCCAGGCCACGGGCGGGTGCATCCGTTGCAGCTGCCATAGCCGCTACGGCTGCACCCGGCGCTCCTGCCGGAACTTCTCGATCATCCGTACCAACTCGGCGTTGGTGAACGGCTGCCACCCGTGCGGCTTCTTGGGGCGCCCGTACTCGAAGGTGAAGTTCGCCTTGGGCCCATCCAGCTTCGCGACTTCCTCCTCCATGAGGTACACCGCGAGCTGCAGGTAGTGGTTGTCCATGTCTCCCACGTACGTGTGGACCTTGCCGGCGAGTTGCGGGCCGATCGAGGCCCAGTGCTTCTTGAGGTGCAGCGTGAGGTCGAAGTGCTCGCGCCAGTAGGCCGCGACGTCCTTGTCGATCGTCCCCGTGCGACGGTCCCAGAGCCGGCGCGGGTAGCCGTCCGCACCGACGGGGCCATAGGACGCGTCGAAGGCGTCGAACTGCTGCCCGCTGCGCGCCTTGCTGCCGAGCACTGCTTCCAGCTGCGACATCTGGCGATTGGTCACCAGCGGCTGCCCCTCCTCCGACTGCATCATGTAGCGCTCGGGGACCGGCGCCACCGCGCCATTGGGGACGAAGGCGTTGGTGTCGGCGTACGCATCGACGAGCTGGTTGCGCCGGAAGTCGACGGGGTCAGGGTAGAGGCACCACCCGCCACCGAAGAAGTCGGGGCGCTGGATCTGCAGCGCCAGGCACTCCCAGCCACCGGTCGACCCGCCGGTGAGGAAACGCGCGTTAGGTTCGGGCAGCAGGCGGAAGCGCCGCTCCAGTTCCGGCACCAGCTCGTTGAGCAGCGCATCCTGGTACGGCCCCTGGTTCACCGAGTTCACCGCATACGAGTCGTCGTACCACGGCGTGGGGTGCTGCCACGTCACCGCCACGAAGCGCGGCATGTCATCGCGCATCCAGCTCTCGGCGAACATCCACCCAGGCTCGCGCGCGCTGCGCCTGAGGCGTGCCTCACGCTGCTCGGGCGTCTCGCTTCCCGGCCGCTCGACGAATCCGAACGGTGCGCCCTCGCCAAAGTGCCCTTGCTGGTAGATCACCGGGTAGCGCCGCCCCGGCTCCTCGTCGAACCCCTTGGGGAGGAGCACCGTTGCGCCGATGTAGGTGTCGTGTCCCCACCACTTCGTGAGTGAAGGCGACTTGATCCGGATGCGCTTGACCCACTTGGTGTCCGGAATGGGGGTGATGGGCGGGATGACGGTGGTCAAGGTCAGGCGGATCGTCGCCTTCGCCTTGGGATCCCAGCGTACGGTGATGGGTTCACTGATCAGGTTTCCCGGCGAACGATTCCACCTCTGCCCTTCCCACTGGTCCCAGTGGACCCAGAGGGTGTGCCCGTCGGCGCGCGTGACCTTGGTGTAGACGTTCAGCACCGCCTGCACCGTGTACTCGCCGGCGGGAAGGTCGCGCAGCGACGCGTACGGATAGCCGAGCGTGTCGGCGGAGATGACGGCGGCGGCCCCGGCCTTCCACTCGCTCACGTCGGCGCCGAAGAGCGGGGCCGTGCCGCCGTAACTCCCCGCCTGCAGCCGGGGCTCCCGGGCACCGTCTCGCGCGAAGACCACAAAGAGGCGCCCGGTGCGCGGCCCCTCGAGCGGCGCCGCGTAGCGAACCTCGATGCGCTGGGGGAACGCGACACGCGTGAACGCCAGGAGGAGGATTGCCTGAGAAACGACCAATCGAATTGGGTGACGCATGCACGCGTGTGGTTGAGGGAAGGGCCGTGGCGCGCCGAATCTGCACCCACGCCGCACGTCAGTCGAGCGCGACGGCGCGCGACCGTGGCGCCCGCGCGTCGAAATCAGGCAGACCCCTACACAGTGTCAGCCGCTCAAATGCCGAGACGCACACCTGCACAGAACTTCGGAGGTGCTCCATGATTGCCGCCATTGGCTCCATATCGAACAGTTCCGCGTCGACTGCCGACTCGGCGGAGTACGTCGCGCGGCTGGCTGAGCTTCGCCGGCAGATTGCCGCGATCCAGCGCAGGTTGGCGGAGAACGCCAAGGGCGGCGCGTCCGAGCTCAACATGCTCACGCAGCAGCAACTCACGCAGCAGGTGGCCGTCCTGCAGGCGCAGATCGCCATGTTGCAGCTGCCGTACGTCCACATCGCGCCACCCATCACCGTCAACACCGCCCAGCAGTCCAAGCAAACGCAGCAGGTCGCAGTACCGCAACTCGCCACGCAGGGTCAGCATGAGGACCGCCATCAGCAACCCGACTCGCTGACCTACGACCCGACGCTGGGAGGCGTCGTCGACCGCGAGGCGTGAACAACCTGGCCCGAAACGACACCGGCGGCGCAGCGCTCGCGCGCCACGCCGCCGGCAGTCGGCCTGTCCCTGTCGATGCGGGGACAGGTCAGGGAATCGGCTTCCCCGAATCCTCGAGCAGCTTGGCCGCCCTGGCCACCAGCTCGCCTTCGCGCAGCAGTGCGGCGGCGATCTTGGCGATCTGCTCCTGCGCCTGCGCCCACTCTTTCTGCTCGATGGCCTCGCGCACGCCGGGGAGCGTCTTCACGCCGTAGCCGGTATAGTAGCCCGGCGCGTAGAGCGAGTGCTGGTACCACGGCCGGCGCGGGAGCCCCTCGGGGATGAGCAACGCCTGGTCGCTCTGTCGCAGCAGTGCGTTCACCTTGCCTAACGCCGCCTGCG
>JAXLXW010000001.1:0-986978 GCA_046327755.1 Gemmatimonadaceae bacterium | reverse complement strand
GGAGGTTGACGAGGAGCAGGGAAGGAGGCGCGAAACGCGCGCGACACTGGCGCTGTGTACGCGTCACCGGAAAGCTAATCGCAACACGGACTGGATCGCCCATCCGAGTCCACGCTTCCCCTGCGCGCCAGGAGGCACTCGACATGGCTCCCATACCGCGCGCCATCAACGTCGGCCGCTACCAATCGGAGCGGGATCTCGTCACCCCGACCGGATGCGCCGCGACGAACAACCGACGCGCCCGCCCTACTTCCTGCGCCCCCGCTCCAACTCCTGCACCCAGTTCTCCACCACCACCATCTGCCCGTTGCGATCGCCGCCTGCGCGCTGGATGAAGAGGAAGCGCTGGTCGTCGGGCGCCACGTCGTAATTGCGTCGTGACGTCGACGTCTGGATGTAGTCGTTGGTGTTGAACAGGATGCGCGTCCCCAGCACCGTGAAGGTCGGCGACGTCGAAATGCGCGCCGACACCAGGTTCGAGCGCTGGTCGAGATAGAACAGCTCGTCTCCCTTGTGCGACCAGCGCGGCGCGCTCCCTCCCTTCGTCGAGATCATCCAGCGCGCCGAGTCGGGGTGCGCCAGCGGGACAACATAGATCTCGAGGCGCCCGGTGTAGCTCCCCGTGAAGGCCAGCCACCGCCCGTCCGGCGAGATCGCCGGCGAATACTCGTTCTTCGGACTTGCCGCGACCGGCGTGGGCATGCTCTCCTGGCCCGGACGGATCGTGAGGATGTCCCCCGCGCCGGCCGCCGGCGTCGTCGTCCGAAGGAAGAGTCGGTCCTCCACCGGCGACCACTCCTGCTCGGAGAAGGGGCGTGTTGCCTTGAGCACCAGCTCCTCGCGCCCCGTGCCATCCACGCGCCGGCGCCACACGTCGCCGGTGTTCCCGTTGCGCGACACCAGGTAGCTCACCCAGGTGCCATCCCTGCTCCACGCCGGCTCGGCGCTGCTCTGCCGCGGCTCGTTCGTTAGGCGCACAGGCTCGCCCCCCGCCACGTCGCGCAGCCAGATGTCGAACTGCCGCTCGCGCGCCATCGCGACGGCGAGCCGCCGCCCGTCGCGCGACAGCGTCGGCGTGCGGAAGACGCCGCGCCACGTGGAGTCGAAGAGCGTGCGCGCCCCGGTGCGCGACACCCACACCAGCTCACGCTGCTCCCCCGCGATCTCCTCGGAATAGACGAGCGTCCCGTTCGCTGAGATGTCGAAGTCCACGGCGCCGATCACCGAGTCCGGCAACCGCTCGGCAACCTGCACCGGGTCGCCCGTGATCGCCCCCTTCTCCGCATCGAAGGGGACGACGAAGAGTCGCGCTTCGCTCGTGGTGAAGAGGAGCCACCCGCCGGGGACGTAGCGCGCCCGTACCCCGTCGATGAGCGGCGTGATGTGCCCGGTCGCGATGTCGCCGACGGCGATGCGGCGCTGTCCGTTCCGATACGAGACGGACAGCAGGAGCTTCTTTCCGCCGGGAATCGGGGAGGGGTGGAGGTGCGATTCCTCGCCGCTCGCCGTGTCGAGTCGCGTCAACGCTTCGAGCTTCGCCCCCGCGCGCGCCGGAGCGCTCGCGATCACCGTTCCGCCCGCCATCGCGGGGCTCAGGTACAGCCGGTCGTCCGTCCCCCACGTCACCGACGTCGGTGCGGAGATCGAGTCCAGGAGGAGCGTCGTGGGGCCGCCGCCAATCGGCACCGAATGCAGCGCATCGTTGGCGAAGTAGCCGATGTGTTCACCGTCAGGCGCAAAGAACGGCGCCGACGCCCCCTCCGTCCCGCCGATGGGGGTGAAGGTGAGCTGGTCGCGCCGCCTGACGAGGAGGTTCCCGCCCGGCCCGCCGGAGCGCACGATCGTGGCGCCGTCGGGAGAGATGGCGACTTCGCCGGCCCAGTCCTTCACCGCGGGGACCGAGTCGACAAAGATGCGATAGCGGACGACCGCCGGCGTGGCGACGGGGCGCATCCACCCCCATGCCGCGGCGCCACTCGCCACCAGCGCCACCACACCGAGCGCGGCGGCAAGCCCGCGCGGCCCGCGCGCCGCCGGTTGGGCGCGCGTCAGGCGCGTCGCCGTGGTCGTCGGCGCCTCGAGCGCCACCGCGAACTCCGCAGCGCTGGCGAAACGGTCCGCCGGGAGCTTCTCCAGCGCGCGCAGCACCGCCGCCTCGACCGCCTCGGGAATCGCCTTGCGCTGCGCGATGAGCGCGCGCGGCTCCTCCGACATCAGGCGCGCCACGATCGCCTGGATCGTGGGGCCGGTGAAGGGAGGCTCGCCGGCCAGCATCTCGTACGCCACCGCGCCTAACGCGTAGACGTCGCTCCGGGCGTCGATCGTGCGCTCCCCCATCGCCTGCTCGGGCGACATGTACTGCGGCGTCCCTAACGAGAGCCCCGTCTGCGTCAGCCGAGGGCCCCCCGCCTGCTGGACGGCGAGCGCGATCCCGAAGTCGGCCACCAGCGCCGACCCTTCCTGCAGGAGGATGTTCTCCGGCTTGATGTCGCGGTGCACCACCCCCTGCCGGTGCGCATGCTCCAGCGCCCCCGCCACCTCCTTCGCCAGCCGCACGGCGTCCGCCACCGGGAGCTGCCGCTCGCGCTCCAGCCGCGCACGCAACGTCTCGCCGCGCACATACGGCATGACATAGTAGAGGAGCCCGTTCCCCCCATCCCCCGAGTCGAGCAGCGGGAGGATGTGCGGATGTTGCAAGCGTGCGGTGGTGCGGATCTCGGTGAGGAATCGCTCGCCGCCGAGTGCGGCCCCCAGGTCGGGGTGCAGCACCTTGATCGCGACGTCACGGTCGTGGCGCAGGTCGCGCGCCAGCCACACGGTCGCCATCCCCCCGCTCCCCAGCTCGCGGACGACGGTGTACCGGTCGGCGAGCGCCTGGGCGAGGGCGTCGTGCGCGGATGGGGTCGGCATGGGGCAATCCTACCGAGCGGGAGCACCGCGGGCCAGAGTCGCCCGCGCGCGTCACCGCCGCCGTACCGCCTGCGCGATGTCGTCGTACGCTGCGCGGATGAGCTGCCGCAACGCTCCCGCATCCAGCGCCGCCGAGGGGCGGAGCTTCACGTGGCGCATGAAACGCCCGCTCCCTTCCAGGAGCCCCGCCGGATCGGCAAGCGTCGATCCCCGAAAGAAACCAACGTTGACGTGCGCCCGGAACACGTTCACGTACGCGAACGCGACCCCCTCCACGCACGCGGTCGGGTGTCCATCGTGCAGCAGCTCGCACACGTCATCCCCGCTCGCGCGAATCTCGTCGAACCAGTGCGTGGCGATGGCGCGGAGCTCCGGCGGTCGTGCGTCCAGCCACTGCTCGACGGCGGGATGCGCTCGCGTGGATCCCTCGAGTGTGAAGAGTTGGCTCATCTTCGCTCCGTCGCGCTCACCCGGCCGCCACCATGCCGCGTCGCACCATGTACGCGCGGCTCGCCTGCAACGCCTCGAACACATCCCCCGCCACCTTGTCCATCTCCACCACCATCCACTGGGCGTGCCCTTGGGCCGCCTCCGAAATCGCTCCCCAGTCCTGCGTCCCGCCCCCCACCGCTGTCATCGGATCGGGATTGTCCTCGGCCAGCTTCTCGCTCCAGCGTGCCGGGCCGTCCTTGATGTGCAACATCTGCGCGCGGTCTCCCAAGCGGCGGAGAACATCTGCCGGCACATGCCCCGCCACCTTCACCCAGTAGGTGTCCACCTCGAGGAAGATCTCCGGGTCGATCTCATCCAGCAGCACCTCGAAGACGTAGCGCCCCCCAACCCGGTTGCGGTACTCCCACCAGTGGTTGTGCAGCCCGAACTGGAGCCCGTTGTCCTTGGCGAAGCGATGCGCGTCGTTGTAGCGCCGCGCCAGCTCGCGCGTCCCCTCCAGCGTGCCGTAGCGCTGGTCCTCCGGCCACCCGTGCCAGATCATGCGCGTGCACCCGTATGCCTTGGCCGCCGCCAGCATCGCGCCGCGCGCCTCACCGACGGGGAGCTCGATATGGGCCGAGCAGACCGAGAGCCCGGCGTCGCGCAGCAGCTGGGCGCCACGCTGCACCGTCATGCCTTTCGGCCAGAAGGCCGTCTCCACCGTGGTGAACCCCATCGCCGCCAGGCGACGGAGCGTCCCGGCCGCGTCCTGCGTGATCTGGTCGCGCACCGTGTACAGCTGCAACGCCAGGCGGGGAAGGGCAGCGGGTGCCGGGGCATCGCCCGCACGAGCGAACGGGGTGCCGGGAAAGGCCGCCACGCCCAGCACGGTGCAGCTGGCGGACTTGAGGAAGGCGCGGCGCGTCGGACGGCGATCGGTCATGGCACGGGAGGCGGAAGGCGATCGCTCCAACCTACCCTGAACCAGGCCGGCATCAACGCCGCGGACAATACTTAGGTATTTACAAAAGTATCCGCCTGCTGTACTATCCCCTCGGGCACATCGAACCACGCGAACAGGGAGGGGTCGCACATGGTGCAGTTCGCCGCCACAGACGAAGTCTTTCACGCCCTGGCCAATCCCACGCGGCGGAGAGTCCTCGAGCTCCTGTCGGGTGGGCCGGCCACCGTCAGCGAGCTGGCCGAACCGTTCGATATGCAACTCCCGTCGTTCGTGCAGCACCTCGCGGTGCTCGAGCAGAGCCGACTGGTGAAGTCCAGGAAGCGTGGGCGCGTGCGCACCTTCGAAATCGCCCCCGAACGCTTCAAGGTCGTCGAAGACTGGCTGGCCGACCGACGCCAGCAGTGGGAAGCGCGCCTCGATCGGTTCGACCAATACGTCAAACAACTCAAGGAGAAGGAGTCCGCGTCATGACCCAGCACTTTGCCTTCGATCCCGCGCGCGATTTCGCCATCGAGCGCTTCATCGATGCCCCGCCGCGCCTCGTCTGGGAGGCGCTCACGAAGCCCGAGCACATCAAGGAGTGGTACATGCCCAAGGCGTGGGGGCGTGTGGCGCGCACCGAACTCGATGTGCGGCCGGGCGGCATCTTCGCCATCGACATCGTTGTGGGCGAGGGACAGGAAGTCCCCAACCTCGGCTGCGTCCTCGACGTCGTCCCCCAGCAGCGACTCGTCTGGACCTCCATGCTCTTTCCCGGCTATCGCCCGGCTGTCTTCGACGACATCCCCATCACGGCCATCATGACGATGCAAGCCGAAGGGACCGGGACGCGCTACGTCTTCACCGCGCTCCACCGCAGCGAGGCGGACTGCGAGACCAACAAGTCGTCAGGCTTCTACCAGGGGACCGAGATCGCGATCGACCAGTTCACGGCGCACGTGCTCACGTTGAAATAGCACGGGCTCGTGAGGCGAGACGAGCCGTGCGCCGGTGGAACACGAATCGGTGTGAGCGGCTCAACTCCCACGCGGCACCCGCACCAGTGCCCACGCCGCCGCGAGATCCCGCAGCGCGCGGCGCCCGCCGTGGTTAGTGGTCGACCAGCCTCCGGAATCGAGGGTGGCCGCGCAAGGGATCCCAGAGCGGGTCGAGGCGGAGCTCAACCGGCGACATCCCGAAGTACGTGGGCAGCGTGGATAGGCGCACGAGCAGGTCGACCGCGGCATCCATTTCGCCTACGTGCATGTAGGCGATGGCGGCGTGGTGCATCATCAGCGGGGCGAAGAGTGCATCTCGCGTCGGCGGTGTCATCGCCATCCCGAGCTGTGCTTGATGCATCGCCTCCGACCTGCGCCCCAGGCCGGCATATGCCATCCCAAGCATCGCGTGCAGCCGCGCGCGCATCGAGTCGCGCGTCGCTGCTCCCTCGAGCAGCGCCGCCGCCGCGCGGTACTCGACGCGCGCCGCCGCGGTGTCTGCCAGCCTCTCGTGGATCCACGCGCGCATCATCCGCATCCACGCGGCGTTGAGATAGTCGTCGCCCGTGTACACCTCCGGCCGCATCGTGTCGAAGGCGCGCAGTGCCTCGCGCGGACGCCGGCGCAGCCATTCGAGATCGACGCGTGCGAGCGTGGTGTGTCCCGCGGGATCGAAGTCCGGTGGAATCCTGCGCAGCGCCGACGCCAGGCTATCGGTGATCCCCTGCCCGCGCACGTACACGCGCCCCTTCTCGACGAGGTACCGATAGTTGTCGGGAGCCAGCTCGATCGCACGATCCCACGTGCGCGCCGCCTCGTCGTAGCGACGAAGGCTCGCATACGTGAAGGCAAGCGCGACCGCGGTCGCGGGCTGGCGAGGATCGAGGCGAAAGGCGCGACGGAATCCTTCCAGGGCTTCATTCCAGCGGCCGACCTTGCGGAGCAGTCCAGCCTCCGCGCCCTGAACTTCGGCGTCGTTTGGCAGGCCGCGCCGGGCGACCGCGATCTCCGCGAGCGCACGCGCATCATCGCCAACCGAGAGCCAATACCACCCCATAGCCACATGGGCCTCGGGAATGTGAGGCTGCAGGCGCAACGCGGTTGCAGCTGCCGAGCGAACTTCCGCGGGGTCGGGCGACACCTGCGCCAGTCGCGCGTAGGCGAGCGCGAACGTGGTGTCGAGCGCCACGGCCTGGCGGAAGAGCCGCCCAGCCGCGCGCATCTCGTCGGGACCAGGACGGAAGACGTTGGATCCCAGGCCGGGTGGTCGCAGTTGATACTCTCGTCCGCGCGTGTAGAACGCGTACGCCTGCGGGTTGCGCGTCGGCGCTCGCGTGAGGCGCACGCGCTCCTCTGCGGTGATCTCGGCCCGAAGGGCATCCACGATCGCCAGCGTGATCTCGTTCTCCAACGCGAAGCGGTCGTCCGTCCCTTCGCGCTCGAGCTGCCCCGCCCAGATGTGACGGTCGGTCCTGGCATCGACCAGCTGCGCCGTGACCCGGACGCGACGACCGTCCTGCTGCACGCTGGCGCGCAGCACCGTCTCGACGTCGAGCTCCTCACCGATGCGTCGGAGCGACTTCGTGGACCCGGCGTACGCGAGCACCGACTGCCGGCTGATGGGGCGGAGCGTCCGCACCTTGGTGAGCTGGGTGATCACCGCATCGTGCAGCCCGACGGCGAGTTCTGCGCTCTCGCTCGTGTGGCTCAGGTTGTCGAACGGCAGCACGGCCACCGAACGCTCCGCCGGCGTCGCTCCCGTGCCGGCTCGCCGCGATGCCAGCGTGGACAGGCCGAGGGCGAGGATGACGATCACGGCGCTCGCCGCGACGACGAGCGAGGTGCTCCACTCGAACGTTCGTCGCGCACGCGCGGGCGCGGTCTGTGATGCTCCGTCGAGCGCCGCGAGCACGGCGTCGGCGCTCGCCACCCGTCGCGCGGGCTCCTTGACGAGGAGCGAGAGCACGAGGCGCTCGAGGGCGGACGGCATGTCCGGGCGAAGCGTGGACGGCGCGACGGGTTCGCGATTCACGATCGCCGTTGCGATCGAGATCTCATGCGCTCCGTCGAACGGGCGACGTCCGGTGAGCATCTCGTACAGCAGCACGCCGAGCGCCCACAGGTCGGTGCGGCCGCTGAGTGGCTCGCCGAGTACCTGCTCCGGTGCCATGTACGCGGGCGTTCCGGCGTGGAGGCTTCCGGTCGTCAGGCTCTGGTCGCGCGCCGTGGCCAACCCGAAATCGAGCACCTTCACGGCGCCGTCGGGAAGGAGCATCACGTTCGCGGGCTTGAGGTCGCGATGCACGATCCCCGCGGCATGCGCACACGACAGCCCTGACGCCACTTGTCGCGCGATCGAGACGGCGTCGGCGACCGGAAGCCGAGTCTCGCGCTCGATCCGCGCCTTGAGCGTCTCGCCGGGATAGAGCGCCATGGCGAAGAACATCCGCCCCAGTGCGTCCTCACCAACTTCGTGGATCGTGCAGAGGTTCACGTGATCGAGCGCCGCGGCGGCCCGCGCTTCATGCAGGAGGCGCATCCTCGCCGGCGCGTCGGCTCCCGACATCGGCAACAGGAACTTGAGCGCGACCGGACGGCCGAGCAGCGTGTCCTCCGCCCGGTACACCACGCCCATCCCGCCGGCGCCTAACGGCTCGTGCACGTGGAAGTGCGAGAACGTGCGCCCCGTCAGTCCAAGCGGATCGGGCGCGGGCGCGAGCGGATCGAGCGACGCCAGGCGCTCATCCGCAGTCGCGTCGGCGTCGAGGAGCGCCTCCACGGCGCGCCGCAGGTCGGGGTCCGACGCGCCTAACGTCTCGAGGCGTCGCAGGCGTTCGGTGGCGTCGAGCTCCACCAGCTCGTCGAAGAGGGCCCGGAGCCGGGTCCACCGCGCTGCACCGTCGGACGGGCGAGGGATCGCATCCATGGATCGGGCGTGCCAGGCGGTGGAAGCTCAGCCCACCGGCTCGCCGCGCAACTCCAGCACCAGCCAGGCGCGCGCCGAGCGCAGCTCGCGTTTCACGGTCGCCAGCGAGATTCCCAGCGCCGATGCCGTCTCCTCCAGCGTCAGCCCTCCGAAGTAGCGCTGCTCGAGGATCTGGCTCTGCCGCAGATCCAGCGTCGCAAGGCGATCGAGCGCGGCGTCCAGCTCCGACACGCCCTCCAGCGCGTCATCCGACACGTAGATCGCCTCGTCCAGCTCGAGCGCGGCGTGCCCACCACCCCGCTTCGCCGCCGCGCGTGCTCGTGCGCGGTCGACGAGGAGGTTGCGCATGACGCGCGACGCGAGCCCCAGGAATCGGGCGCGGTCAGGAAGAGCGAGGTGGGGCGCGTCGGCCAGCCGAAGATAGGCCTCGTGCACGAGCGCGGTGGTGTTCAGCGACCGCTCGCCCGGCGCTCCGCGCAGCCGTCGGCGCGCGAGCCGTCGCAGCTCGTCGTAGACCAGCGGGATCAGCTCGTCGCGGGCATCCGCATTCCCCTCACTCCAGCGCCTCAGCAGTCGTGTAGCCTGCGACGTCTCGGCCATGTCGGCCTCCCGGAATCGCCCGCCTTGAATTCCTACGGCGCGCGACGCTCACCGTCTGTAGGGCATACACCGCTCCGACGGCGGACGAGCACCACCTCGCCCCCCGGCGTTTCGCTCATCAGCCGTCAAGCCTTCTGCCCGCCCCGCGCCCCTGCGATCTTCCCTCAGCTCCCATCGCATCACCTCGCCACACACCCGAGGGCACGTCCCCATTCGCCACACGTTTCGCTTCCTGACTGCGGCGCTCCTCCTCGCCAGCCGCACGCTCGCCGCACAGCAGCCGGGCGCCTCCGACATCCCGCTCCCCGAGCATCCGCGCCCCGACTTCGAGCGCGCCGAGTGGATCAACCTCAACGGGCGCTGGCGTTTCGCCTTCGACGCCGCCGACCGCGGAGAACGCGAGGGATGGGCGCAGCGCGCGCTCCCCGGGACGCGCCAGATCCTCGTCCCCTTCTCATGGGGCTCGCCGGCTTCGGGCGTCCCGGATAGCGCCAGCATCGGGTGGTACTCGCGTTCCATCACGATTCCCGCGGCATGGAAGGGGAAGCGCGTCTTCCTCGTTTTCGGCGCGTCCGACTGGCGTACCTCCGTCTGGCTCGACGGCAAGCGACTCGGCACGCACCAGGGCGGCTACACGCCGTTCGCCTTTGAACTCACGGGTCCCGCCGCGGCCGGGACGGCTCGACGCCTGACGATCCGCGTCGACGACACCGATCACCCCTTCAAGCTCGAGGGGAAGCAGGGCTACGGAAAGGCGCGCGGGATGTGGCAGACCGTCTACCTCGAGGCGCGGGGGAGCAACCCGCTGGAGGCTGTGCACTACACGCCGCGTGCCGATCTCGCCGGCGTCGGCGTGGATGTCCGCCTGCGCGAGCCCGCGCCCGCCGCGTTGCAGCTGAACCTCGCCTTCACCAACCGCCCCGGGCAGGGCGACGTGACGGCCAACGTCGCGCGCGGAGCCACCACCGTCCACGTCGACGTCCCGCTCCCCGACGCCCGCCGCTGGTCGCTCGACGATCCGTTCCTCCACGAGGTGACCGTGACCCTCGGCGGCGCCGGCGTCGCCGAGGATCGCGTGAAGACGTACTTCGGCATGCGCACCGTCTCCGTCGTGCAGCTGCCGGGAACGCCGCACCCCTACGTCGCCATCAACGGGCACCCCGTCTACCTGCAGCTCGCCCTCGACCAGGCCTATCACCCGACCGGCTACTACACGTTTCCGTCGGACAGCATCCTCCGCAACGAGATCCTCCTCGCCCGGCAGATCGGGCTCAACGGGCTGCGCGAGCACATCAAGATCGAGTCGCCGCGCAAGCTCTACTGGGCCGACAAGCTCGGCGTGCTGATCATGGCCGACGTCCCCAACTGGTGGGGCCCGCCGGATTCCGCCGCCTTCCGCGAGCACGAGGTCGCGCTCCGCGGCATGCTCGATCGCGACTACAACCACCCCGCCGTCTTCTCCTACGTCATGTTCAACGAGACGTGGGGGCTGCACACCAAGGTCGGGAAGGACGACCGCTACACCAACGAGACGCAGCGCAAGGTGGCGAGCGTCTACCGCCTGGCCAAGTCGCTCGACGCCACGCGCCTCATCGAGGACAACTCGATCTGCTGCGGCGCCGGCCACACCGAGACCGACCTCAATACATGGCACGAGTACCTCCCAGGGTGGCGCTGGGCGGAGTACGTGAAGCGACTCAGCGACAGCACCTTCACCGGCTCCCCCTTCCACTTCGAGCGCGGGTGGCAACAGGGCGCCCAGCCGATGCTCAACTCCGAGTTCGGCAACGTGTGGGGTTACAAGGGGAGCACCGGCGACGTGGATTGGAGCTGGGACTACCGCCGCGCAATGGACGCCTTCCGCCGCCACCCCAAGGTGGCCGGCTGGCTCTACACCGAGCACCACGACGTCATCAACGAGTGGAACGGCTACGTGCGCTTCGACCGCACGGCCAAGGAGACGGGCTTTGGTGAGCTCGCCCCGGGGATGACGCTCAACGACCTGCACGCCCCGCTCTACATCGCCGTCGGTGATTCGCTCCTCAGTCATGTCGTGAGCGCGGGAGCGCGCATCGACGTCCCGCTCTATGCCTCCTTCCTCTCCGGCACCACGGCGCACGGCGATTCGCTGACGCTGCGCGCCGAGCTCTCGGGGTGGAACAGCTTTGGCGAGCGCCGCACGTATGGTCGTTATGCCATGCGCGTGCCGTATCGCCCCTGGATGTCGCAGCCGCTGGCGCCGCTCACCATCACCGCGCCAAACGAGCCCGGCGTCTCGGTGCTGGCCGTCCAGTTGGAAGACGACGCCGGGGCGGTGCTGCACCACAACTTCACGACGTACATCGTCGAGGGCGCGCCGGAAAGCGGGACGCTGGCCGACGGCCGGCGCGTGCGCGCGTCGCGCGTGAGCGTCGCCTCGCCACGCGACGCGCGCTGGTCGCGCAAGCAGTGGACCGTGTTCGGCGACGCCAAGTACGACGGCGCCGGCAGCGGATATGTAGAGTACCGCATCGCCTGGCCCGCGGGGGTGCGCGCGTCGGACGTCGCGAGTGCTTCCTTCCTGGTGGAAGCATCGGCCAAGCGCCTCAATGGCAAGGACCGCGACTCCACGGCCAAGGGTGACGGCGACTACATGCGCGGTGGCGGCTTGCTGGACCGGAGCCTCAACAGCAACGCCTATCCCATGACGAGCGTCTACAAGTTCCCAAGCGCCGTCACGGTGCGGGTGAACGGCGAGGTCGCCGCCCGTCGCGAGCTGGCCGACGATCCCGCCGACTCGCGCGGGATCCTGAGCTGGAACGCCCAGCGCTTCGACGGAACGTTGACCGAGGCCGGGTCGTACGGCGAGCTGCTGCGCATCCCGCTCACTGCCGAGTCACTGGCGGCGTCGGCGACGCGCGGCGAGATCGTGATTCGCCTGGAAGTGAGCGACGCGCTGCCTGGGGGGCTCGCGCTGTATGGGGCGAAGTTCGGGCGCTATCCGCTCGATCCGACGGTGGTGTTCGTGTTGCGGTGACGGCGGAATACGCCGCCGCCAGTTGCACGCAGCGCGGGGCGCGAACGTCGCGCCCCGCGCCCTCACTCCGACCCTGAAATCCACCCCACCGGCTGCCGGTGCCCTCCGGGTGGGCGCACGAGGATCCGTGCGGTATCGGGCGCTCCAGAACGACAGGCACCCCGGTTCGAGCAGCGGGACGACGAGCACCGGCTTCGCGGCGGTCGCCAGCAGCTGCCGCGCGTCCGTCCAGCGCGCGTGCCGATAGTGCGGAAAGAGCATCCAGTCCACCAGCGAGCTGTGCGGCTGCAAGGCCTCCTGTGCGATGCGCACAAGGCGCAGCGTCAGTTCAGCGCGGGTATCCACGATGCGACTAGGACGCCGCCGTCAGCTTCTCGAAGCGCGGATCGCCCTTGAGCGGTTGCCACGTGGGGTCGATGCGCAGCCAGGCCCTCGAGATCGGATACGGCCGGGCGAGGATCACCTCGAGCGCGTCCATCGCCTGTCCCCGTTTCCCGGCGAGCAGCGCCGTACGCGCCTCCAGGTATCGGATGTACGCGGCAAGAATCGGGGAGGGATCGCCGCGTCGCACGCCCTCCTCCGCTTTCGCCATCGCCTCAGTGTCTTGTTCGGCGTACGCCAGCGAGAGCCCGAGCAGTCCGTACAGCTGTCCGTTGTTTGGTGCCTGGCGGATGGTCTCCCGGAAGGCATGCGCCGCGCTGTCCCCCCAGATCTTCGCCCGCGCGAGGTCTCCCTGCCAGTAATACAGCTGCGCCCGCACCAGCGCCCACGAACCGCGGTCGTTGTCGAACGACTCCTGTCCCAGCGACAGGATCATCGGCCATTCCGCCCGCGGGATCACCCACCCGAGGTCGTTGAACATGGAGACGTAGGCGCCTAACGCGGCGGCGGGTACCGATTGCCGCGCCCCGGCATAGACGCGCTGCGCCGCCGCGAGGTCGCCCTCCCCAAGCTCCGTCTGGATCCGCGTCTGGTACTGATCGAGCGAGAGCGGGTCGAGCGCGATCGCCCGGTCGATGGCGGTACGCGCCTCCTCATAGCGGCGCAGCTGCAAGAGCGAGCCGGCCAGGTTGGACCAGGGGGCAGGCGAGCGGGGATCGGCGGCGGCGATGGCCCGCTGCTCCCGGAGGGCTTCCTCGACCCGCCCGAGCGCCCCCTTCTCCCCGGCGAGTCGCCGCCGCAGCCACATGTCGCCGGGCGCCGCCGCCAGCGCCAACTCGGTCTCGCGTGCCGCGCCCGCGATGTCGAACTCGATGTTGTCGAGGAGCAGCGAGCGCGCTGCGTGTCCCACCCGACCATTCGGCTCGAGGGCGACCGCGTGCTCGACGGCGTTCCGGAGGATCGGGACCGCGTCCCGCCCCGACAACGTGGCGCCGCCGACGAGCTGACCGCTCGTCCGCGCAACCATCAGCCATGCCTCGGCCATGGTGCTGTCCCGGCGAACCGCCTGCTGAAAGTACCCCAGCGCCCGGCGGACCGACGCGGCGTCAAGGAGGTTCCCGTCGTTCCACGCGGCCTGTCCGCGCAGGAAGAGCTCGTAGGCGACGGGATCGCGCGTTGGCGCAGCGCTCAGGCGCGCGCGCTCGTCGCCGCCTAACGCCACCTGCATCGCCTCCGCCACCCTTCCGGCAATCGTCCCCTGCACCGTGAAGACGTCCTTCACCTCGTCATCGAACGGCTGCTGCCAGACACTCTGCGGCTGCCCGTCGCCGCCCACCTGGACCAATTCGGGACTCACCAGCACGCGCTTCGCGCCCGCCGTCCCGGCAAAGCGCACCGTCCCCGTGAGGAGGTAGCGCACGCCGAGCTCCTTGGCGATCGTCGCGGGGGGCTTGGTCGTCGCGCGGTACTGGTTGGAGCTCCCGCGCGCGATTACCCGAAGGCCGCGCAGCGCGGTGAGCTTTCCTCGCACCGCGTCGGTCATCCCATCGGCGAAGTAGGCGTCGCTGGAGTCGCCCAGGTTCTCGAAGGGAAGGACGGCGATGCCGCGCGACGCGGTGTCGGCGACCGTGGCCGATACAGGCGCCCTGTCGGTCGTCGCGCCCGGCTTCCGAACGATGAAGAAGACTGTCGCCACGGCGACGGCAACCACGCCTAACGCGATCGGCAGCGCGAGGTTCGCGCGAGGCGCGGGAGGGACGGACATCTCGGTCGCCCCCGGTGCCGTCGAGGCGTTCGTCGTGGACGTCGAGACCGTTGAAGCGCTCGCGCCGCGTGCGCCGCGTGCGCCGCTGGGACCGCTGGCGCTGCTCACACGCCCCGCCGTCGCCGACACCGCATCGAGCCCGTGCACGACCGCCGTCGCTCCTGCCGGCCGGTCGTCGGCCTCCTTCTCCAGGCACCGCGTCACCAGCGCCGCCACCTCCGCGGCGAGCCCCGGCGCCACGTCGCCCAGCGGCGCCGGCTTCTCCAGCACCTGCGCCGCCATCAGCTGCGCCGCGTTCGTCTTGTGCGCGAACGGGTGCCGCCCGGCCAGCAGCTCGTACGCCATCACCCCCCAGGCGTACAGGTCGGCGCGATGATCCACCGGATCGCCCGTCGCCTGCTCCGGCGCCATGTACGCCGGCGTCCCTAACGACTGCCCGATCGACGTCAGCGTCCCGCTGGGGGTGTCGGGGGTGTGCGTCCGCGCGGCACTCACCGCCTTGGCGATCCCGAAGTCGGCGACGACCGCGGTGCGCCCGCTCAGCAGGACATTCTCCGGCTTGACGTCGCGGTGCACGATGCCGCGCGCGTGCGCGTACTCGAGCGCGAGCGCCACGTCGCGGAGGATGCCGAGCGCGTCGGCGGTGGGGACCGCGCCGCGTTGCAGCCGCGCCCGCAGCGACTCCCCCTCTACGTACGGCATCGTGTAGTAGGGGAGCCCGTTCGCATCGCCCGCCGACAGCACCGGGACGATGTGCGGCTCCTGCAGCGCGGCGGCGAGCTTGATCTCCCGCGCGAAGCGCTCCGCCGACAACCCCTGCGCCAGCTCCGGCGTCAGCACCTTGATCACGACGCGCCTGCCGAGCGCCGTCTCTGTGGCCAGGAAGACCCGCGACATCCCTCCGCCGCCCAGCTCTCGTTCGATCGTGTACGCCGTGCCGATCGATGATTGCAGCTGTCGGAGGATCTCGGTCATGCCTCGGAGGAGGGGCGGCACCGCCGCCCGGTCGGGAAGGAGCCCGCGGGGGATGGCGGCGTGGGACGGCGCTTGGTGGGAGACGACACAAACTTATGTTCGGTCGCGGCCGCCGACAGGTGCGAGCTCCGCTTGTGGGGGCGCGGCAGCGGCCGACGACATCCAGGCCTCTCGCTACCGTTCGTCGCCCCCTCGAGCCAGGGCATGCAGCTTCAACGTTGTCGACCAGTTTCGAGTGGTCACCGCCTTCCCCACCTTCCCGAGCATGGCGGCGGCAACCTGGCTCTCGAGTATCCCGTTCGCGCAGTACAGGAAAGCGGCGCTTCCACCAACGGCAAAGCGCTCCGGCGGCGAGACCAGCGACTCGAGGCTCCGCAGGCCAGCGAGCGCCTGCGCCTCGGACGCGAAGGCCACCAGGAGCTTCGAGTGATCGACCGTCTCGTGCACAAAGGGATTCTCGGCCACCACGTGACCCAGTGTCTGCGCGGACTTGGCAATCACCGGTACTTCGAAACCGAAGTGTTGCTGCATGGCCGCGGAGATCGCCTTGGCGTGCGACAACTCGGAGCCCCTCTTGGCCTGAAAGACCGCGTTCCCGCTGTTCAGGAGCGTCTCCACAGCGTCGTAGCCAAGCCCGGTGAGCAGTTCGCGCAGCTGAGCCATCGGCACCCGCTTGGCCTTGCCGACGTTGATGCCGCGAAGGAGAGCAATGTAGGTGCTCAATGACGGTGCCAGACGAACAGCGTGAGTGAGGATGCATGAGCGGTCTGCGCCTGGCAGCCGATTGCCCGTCTACGTCGTGCGCCGCGCCACCCAGGTCATCATCGACCGCGTGTTCTGCACGACACTCGTCTTGAGCGGATCGACGAGCGTTCCGCGCACGCGGCGCGTCGCCTCCATGACATACGCCTCGTCCACGAGGAAACGCTCGTCGCCGTCCGGCATGATGAAGCGCCGATTGCCCAGCGAGCGCACCCGCGCCTCGTGTCCGAGGTCGGTGGCCAATCGCGCGAAGAACAACCCGCCGCGCTTGAGCACGCGCCACATCTCGCGCAGCATCGCGTCCCAGTGCGCGTCATCGCGGGCGAAGTGCAGCACGGCGCTACTGATCACCACATCGAACGTCTCGTCGTCGAACGACATCCGCTCCACCGGCTCGACGCGAAAGCGGTTGGCAGGGAGCGTCGGTGCCAGTGTGGCGGCCTGTGCGCGCACCGCCGCGATGGCGCCCTCGTCGCCATCTGTCCCCCAGACGTCGAACCCGCGCCGCAGGAGATACACGAGATTCCGGCCACGTCCGCAGCCGGCATCGAGCACCGTCATCCCCTCGGCGATGCGCCCGCGATGCAGCTGGTCGAAGAGGTAGATGTCGATGTCGCCGAACTCGCGGCGAAGATCCTCGCTCGGTTGTGGCATGCCGATCGCTCCCGTGCCGTACGAGTGAGCGCTACGCGTGGCGAGGAAGGAGGTGCCTGGACTCGCCGGTCGCCAACAGCCGGAGGGAGCCTGGCACCGCTATCGTCGCTCGGCCGGCGCGCTGCCGCCGGCGAGCGGCAGGACGGTATTCACCAGCGTGAGCAGGAAGCGCCCCGGCTCCTCGAACATGATGAAGTGCGCACTGCGCTCGAACGTGATGAACTCCTTCCTCGGAGCGGTGACCTTCTCGAACCACGCGCGTGCGCCGGCATACGTCGTCATGAGGTCGTTGCGTCCGCCGAGGATGATTACCGGCACCTGGAAGCGCTCGACGATGCGCGGACGCTCCCCTTTGCTCCCGTCGACCAGGTGCCGCCCCATCCAACCCATCGCCGGCCCCACGTTCGCGGCCTCCTCGAGAGAGTAGTCAGGCCCCCACGCCGGGAGCGCATAGTAAAGGCTGAGGTTCTTCTTCCCATACCAGTTACCGTCGTAGAGCGCGGTGTACCGGCGGATCATGTTCATCTCTCGATAGTTGGGGCGCCGGTCGGTTGGGGGGTACGGGGCGATCGAGTCGAGCTGGCGCATGACGGCCGTGTCGTTCCTCGCGCGCGCGCGCCGCACGACTTCGTCGTAGATGATCTTCTCGTTGTTCTCGTTGCTCATCTGCCCAACGCCGACATAGACCGAGAACCAGTCGGGGTGCATCTCCACGAGCCTCGGCCCGATGGACGTGCCATAGGAGAATCCCATGACAGCCATCTTGCGCGGACCGAGCTTCTCCCGGATGTGTTGGGCAACGACTGCCGCGTCGCGCGCCAGTTGCTCGGGCGAGAGCGTCGCGCCCAGCCGCGCAGAGTCCGCGGCGGAGAAGCTCTTCCCGACCCCGCGCTGGTCCCAGTTGACGACGGTGAAGAAGTCTTCCCACGGCTTCTGGTACGCCCACGTCATTCCCATGAGCGCGCTCCCCGGGCCGCCGTGCAGCACGAGAAGCACCGGATTGTCCCGGTTGAGTCCGCGAATGGAGATCCACTGCGTGCTGCCGTTGACGTCGAGTTGCTCGACCTCCTCAATCCCCTCAGGGGTGTGGATGCGGTCGAGGTCACGGAGCCGCGTGGCGATGGAGTCACGCGGGACGGTGGCCGCCACACGCTGTGCACGGAGCGCGGTCGCCGGCACCAGCGCGGCGCACACGGCGATGAGAAGCACGCCGGCACGCATGCAACGGCCAAGCTGCAATCCGTCGGTGGGTCTCATCTATCGCACCCGGTCCAGGAACCCATCCCCCACATACAACCGCATAGGCTTCCCCGGCTCCTCGCCGAAGCGCACCACCTCCCCCACTTCGCCACCGCCGCTCGGCGCCACCAGGCGGAAGCGCCCGTTGCCGAGCGGCTCGAGCGTGGCAGGGTTGTCGACGTTGGCGCCGTTCGGCGTGATGAGCACCAGCTTCTTGTTGAGAAGCACCACCTGCTGGTCGCCCCATGACCCGCGATACAGCCCCGCGAACCGCTCCCACGCCGGATCCCAGGCGACGCCGGCGACCTCCTTCGGCTTCGCCGCCTTTGCCACCGCGCTGCCGACGGTGACGGCGAGCTGGCGTGCGAGGTCGCCCACGTTGGAGTCGTTGGTATTGGTCAGGACGATCACGCCAACCCTGTCGTCGAGCTGGATCTGCGTCTGCGTCGTGTTGCCGAGGTAGCCGCCGCCGTGACCGACCCACGTGCGATCGTTGATGCGCCGCATGTCGAAGCCGAGCCCGGTCCCCGAGCGCCAGTCGTTCTCCACCGCGCGAACGCGATGCATCTCGCGCCACGAGGCGGCGCTCACGATCTGGCTCCCGCCGCGCGCCCCGCCGCGGAAGTTCGCCGAGACAAACTTTGCCATGTCGACAACGTTCGACGTCACCCCGGTCGCCGCCCCCATCCCGCGCGCGTCGATGAACGGGATGATGGCGCGCGACCCGTCCGGCATGCGGCGTCCGTACGGCACCGTGAGGCCAGGGACGTTCTTGTCCACGCTGGACGCAGTCATCCCCAGCGGCTTGAAGATGTTCGCCTCGACGTAGTCGCCCCACGACATCCCCGTCACCTGCTCCACGATCGCGCCGGCAATCGCGAAGGCGAGGTTGGAGTACTTCCAGCGCGTGTTCGGCGCGAACGCCGCCTGCCGGGAGCTGTACAACTTCTTGAGTTCCTCCATGGTGGGGAACTCGTTGGTCGTCCAATGGTCGCCGGCCTCGCGCTGCAACCCGGACTCGTGCGAGAGGAGCTGCTCGATGGTGATGGGGCCGTCGTCGGGCGTTGCCGGCTGCGCGTGGAACCACGGGAGGTACTTCTCGACCGGATCGTCGAGGCGGAGCTTCCCCTCCTCGCGCAGCTGCATGATGGCGATCGCCGCGAACATCTTGCTGTGCGAGGCCATGCGGAACTTCGTCTCGGCGGTCATCGGGACCTTGCGCGCGACGTCGGCGTAGCCGAACCCCGCGGCCCAGACGAGCTGCTGGTCGTAGACGACGCCCACCGCGATGCCGGGGAGCCCCTTGTACGCGATCTGCCCCTCGAGCCACGCGGAGTACAACCGCTCGGCGCCCAGGACGTCGGGATCCTGCGCGATCGTGCCCTGGGCGCGGAGCGGTGTCGCGGCCAACAGCGGGAGCGCGAGCAGGGCGAGGGCGGGGCGGAACCGACGACCAATTGCGGCTTGCATCATGCCTCCGAAGGAAGGACGGGAAACGGGGGAACCACTCGCGCACCGCGTCGTGCGCCGCAGTGTGAAGCCACGAACCATCCGGAACGTTGGGCGCGCGGCGATCGCCCCGGGCGGCACCAGCCGTTAGGCGACGCTCGCCTCGGCGACTCCCTCGGCCGGCGACGGCTGCGTGACGAATGCCGACCGCAACATCATCACCGCCGCGTACGTCACGACGGCGACCACCACCCAGCGCAGCACCTCGAGCGGGAGCGTCTTCACCACCAGCCCCGCCAGCAGCACCGCCGGGATCCCGCCCAGCGTGAGGCCGAGTGCCGCGCGAGGGTGATATCGCGCCCGGCTGATGAATCGCAACCCGCCGGCCATGTTCACCAGCGCCGCCGCCCCCATCATGATCGGGAACGCGGCGCGCGGATCCATGCCCAGGAGGCTGAGGAGGATCAACGTCGGCGCGTAGTTCCCGATCCCGATCATCAACAGCGCGCCGAACAGGGCGGACATCACCGCCGCGAAGACCAGCGGGCCACCGGCGAGCGACTGGGCGGTTCCGCCCCCGGGCAGGGCCCCCACCTGTGTCAGCACCATCAGCGTCGCCGCGAGGAGGAGCCCGGACCCCATCCCGATCTGGATCGGGCGGCGCGGGAGGCGCGTGGCCACGCCGGCACCGAGCCACCCTCCGGCGACGCACGCGGCGATGAGTGTCAGGAGCACCGTCGTGTCGACGTGCACACCAGCGATGAAGATGAAGGCCTGCGTCGCCACCGGGAGCGCGTGGCCGATGAGGAGCGTCCCGGGGATGTGCTCGTCAGGCACGAGGCGCAGCGCCTTGTAGGCCGCGGTCGTGGTCGCAAACGAGCCGATGCCGAGTGTGTCGAAGAAGTTGGAGACGGCGCCGATGGCGATCTCCGTCCATGTGGGGCGAACGCTCGCGGACGTATCGCTCGCCGCTCCCCGCGCGAGGCTGCGAACCCAGAGCACGATGAAGAGCGCGCTCGTGGCGCCGATGAGGACCAGCAGGGCGAGGCGGATGCTCATGACGCGGGGGGCTCGGTAAGGGGGGGATCCTGCACGCCACCGCCTCGCGGGCTGCGACCGTCCCGCGCGTCGCCCTCGAGGCCATGCGAAGCGCCGACCAACATCGAGGCGCGGCGATGGCCTGTCAAATCGCTATTGCGCTCGATCTCCCAACGACATAAACTGAACCACATGGTTCAGTTTCAATCTCCCCAACTCGACGCCTCCTTCGCCGCCCTCGCCGATCCCACGCGACGGGGCATCCTCGAACGGCTCGGGAGGAGGGACGCGTCGATCACGGAACTCGCCGGGCTGTTCCAGATGTCCCTCACCGGAATGAAGAAGCACATCGGCGTTCTCGAGCAGACCGGCTTCGTGAGCACGGCGAAGGCCGGACGCGTGCGCACCTGCCGACTCGGCCCGCGCCGGCTCGAGGAGGAGGCGGCGTGGATCGAACGGTACCGTCAGCTCTGGAGCGCTCGCTTCGACGAGTTGGACCAGGTCGTGGAGGAGCTGAAGCGGGCAGAACGCGTCGAAGCGCGAAAGAAGCGAGCGTAGGAACTCCCCAGCCCACTAACTCCACACGTCATCCCCTCATGCACAACCCTACAACGGTAGAGCGCGCGTCAGATCGCGAGATGGTCGTCACGCGCACCTTCAATGCCCCCGCCCGCCTCGTATTCAAGGCGTGGAGCAGCCCCGAGTTGATGATGCGCTGGTGGACGCCGAAGTCGTTTGGCATCACCTTCGTCTCGTGCGAGGCCGACGTTCGCACCGGGGGGACGTATCGCTTCGTCTTCAGCCATCCCGACTTCGAGCAACCGATGGCCTTCTTCGGCAAGTACGTCGAAGTCACGCCTCCCTCGCGCATCGTCTGGACGAACGAGGAGGGGGCCGACGGTCCCATCAGCACCGTCACCTTCGAGGAGAAGGGCGGCCAGACGCTTCTCATCCTGCGCGAACTGTATCCGTCGAAGGAAGCGCTCGACGAAGCCATCGCCACCGGCAGCACGGGAACGAGCGGGGCGCCGGAACAGTACGACCTGTTGGACGAGGTGCTCGCCACGTTGGAGGGATGATGAAACGGCTCCGCGCCACACTGCCTATCGCCGCGTTCCTGGTGATGCCCATGACCAGCACCGACTTGCCGGCGCAGCCGCGCCCCACCACGGGCTATGCGCCTGTCAACGGACTCAAGATGTACTACGAGGTCCACGGCTCCGGCGCCCCGGTGGTGTTGCTGCACGGGTCGTTCATGACCATCACCAACAACTGGAATGGGTGGATCAGCGAACTCGCGAGGACGCGAAAGGTCATTGCGGTCGAGATGCAGGGGCACGGACGCACGGCGGACATTGCTCGAGATCTCACCAGCGAGAACCTCGCCGACGACGTTGCGGCGCTCCTCGCGTATCTCAGGATCCCGCAGGCAGACCTCATCGGTTACAGCATGGGCGGCGGCGTCGCGCTGCGAGTGGCGGTGCGACATCCCGACCGCGTGCGAAAGGCGGTCATCATCTCGTCCACCTACCGGCAGGATGGTGTCGTCAAGGAAGGGCGAGAGGCCCTGGCGACACTCACGGCGGAGCTGTTCAAGGGCTCACCGCTCGAGACCGAGTATTTGCGGTTGAGCCCGACGCCTACACACTTCGCCAAGTTTGTCGAGCGCATGGTCGCTGCCAACGCCAAGGGCAAGGACGTCACGGCCGATCAGCTGCGGGCGACCACCGCGCCGATGTTCTTCATCCATGGCGATGCCGACGGCATCCGGCTGGAGCACGTCGCGGAGATGTTTCGCCTCAAGGGGGGCGGAACGCACGGCGACATGGGGGCGCGCACTGCGTCGCGACTGGCCGTATTGCCCAACACGACGCACGTCTCACTCATGGAGCGCGCGGGCGTCATCGTCCCAATGGTGAACGACTTTCTCGACGCCAAGCCGTAGCGCCGGGAGACGCCTCCCTTCCGTTGGCAACAATCCGTTGCCAGCAACCCGTGCTTAGCCGTGCGCGCGCAGGTAGCGCAGCGCCACCGCGCCGTTTCGAAACGGCGTCGCCGAGACCAGCGTGAGCCGTCGCGTGCTGGGCAGCCCGCTCGCGTACAAGGCCGGGCCGTGACCGGCGATCCTCGGGTGAACGAGGAACACGTACACGTCGATGAGATCCATCCGGTCCAGCTCGGCCGCGAGCATGCCGCTCCCGAGGAGGACGCCCGAAGGGGTCGCGTCCTTGAGCGCCTGCACGCTCGTGCGCAGGTCGCCGGCGATGTGGTGGCTGTTGGTCCACGGGAAGCTCGTGCGGGTGGACGACACCACGTACTTCGGCTTGGCCTCGAGCTTGTCCGCCCACTCGCGCATCGCGGGCGGCGCCGCCACCTCGCCGCGAGCAACGAGTGGCCAGTAGCTCTCCATCATCTCATAGGTGACGCGCCCCCACAGCATCGCCCCGCCCTCGTCCATGAGTCGGGTGAAGAAGGCGTGCGTCTCGTCGTCCGCGATCCCTTCCCGGTGATCGACGCAACCGTCGAGGGTCAGGTTGAGACTGAAGGTCAGGAGTCCCATGGCGAGGCGACTATGTCGAGTGCGTGTGGCGAGCGGAGACACGCGGATGGTGCGTGCCTGTGAGAGGAACTATGGCGACGTACCGCCGGCGCCTGCACGTTGCGCTGCAGTCGCGCTGCAGTCAACGGATCACTCGGGCGGCCTGGCCGCCTCTCGCAAGACCCGCCGGCGGTCATCTCCAGTGCGCGTTAGGCGTCTCCCTCATCGCCGCGTCAGGTGCCACATCGTGACCCGCTCCACGTCATCAGCATCCGAGGTGACCCCGACCACGTAGTCGGTGCCGATCTCCGACGGGGCGAATCGGGGCGGCAGCGTTGCGTCCGCCACCCATCGGCCAGAGCGATCGTAGACGGACCACCGACTCGGGCGCGGATTCGAGCGCCAGCGGCTCGCGCTCAGGCCGTCTTCCATCTCATAGCGGCGCACCCAGAGCTCCCCGCCCACGCTGATCAGGAGCTGCGAGTAGGCCGGAAAGCTCGCCGCGAAGCGGGCCGCTTGCGCCACGCGCTCCCTGTGCGCGCGAAGGCTCCCTTCGTATCGGGAGGTCCCATCAGCGCGTCGACCGCTCGCCGCGGCGCGGTATGCGTCCCTGGCCGCCGAGGTTACCGAGTGCGCGCTCACCTCTCGCATAAGCTCCAGGACCACGCGCCCGGCGCGGTCTAAGCATCGGATGCTGTACACCGCCGGATATCCCACGCACCACCGATCGTCGTACGCGGCGATCAACGGCTCGGGGGCGAAGCCTAGCGGGTACATGGCCCGGCCGCCCGGCACACTGTAGGTGGGGGAGAGTGGGAGCGCCGCGAGGAGCCGGATGGCGCTGTGCGCCGCCGACGACAAGCCCGCGAACAACGAATCGCCCCGCGCACTCAACGGCCGTTCCGAGCCCTGGCGGAGCCACCACAACACCTCGCTCGGTCGCAGGACAGCCTGCGGCACCTGCACGATGTGCCCCGCCAGGCTCGCACGGCGCGAGCGACGCACCCACCCGCTGGCCGTGAACAGTTGCACCGCCTCGCGCCCCTCGAAGACGACCAACGTATCCCGAACGCTCGTCAGGTGGTCGAGCTCGGATAGTTCGCCCGGGCCGTTCCCCTGGCGGGCGATGAGTCCGAGGAACTCCCCGTCGGCGCTGAAGTGGCGCAGTTCACGGCTCAGCGCGTCGGCGACCACCACGCTGCCATTCGAGAGCCGCGTGACTCCCACGATGTGGGTGAACTCCGTGGGACCGCCCCCCTCCGCTCCCCCGATCTCCAACAGGGGAGCCCCTCCCACGCGCCACGTGCCCGGGGGCCGGTCCGTGAGGCGGTACTGCACCCGTTGCGCTGCCACAGTATTGGGAAGCGCGCAAAGCGAGAGCAGCGCCAGCGGCGTCAGCCGAGCCAAGGCATTGCGCATGTAGTCCCCCCGCGAAGCCTAACGCAAGCCTGCTGTCACGGCCGCGCGTCAATCGACGCGGACTGGACACGCAGCGAGCAAGGTCGACGCGTCCCGCGCGCCGCCGATGCTCACCATCGCGCGCTCAGCGGGCTCGTGTCAAGCTCACCCGCGCAAACGGCCGTCGGACCCCCGCGCTGTCGTTGTCCATGTGCCACTGCCAGCTGTCGTGCGCGCGATCGTACACAAACGTCGTATGGAACCCGGTCGTCGCGGAGTACCGGAACAGGAACGGGATCGAGTCCCCCGCGGCCATGCCGCGCCCGATGCCGGCATCCTCGAACGCACTCACCCCCGTGTTGTCCAACCACAGGCAGGCATAGGCCCCCGTCTTGGGGTCGCGGGTGAAGAGGACCACGGCTTCGTACGCCGGCGCCCCTGTCGCACTCCGCTCGCGTGACACTTCGTGCATCTGCAGGTATTCGCGTCCGAGCAGCCAGGTGAAGGTGACGTCGTGGACCGTCGGCTGGCGCGCGATCGTCCCGCGCAGCACCCAGCGCCCCTCCAATCGCGGGAGGAGCGTGTCGGGAGCCAGTGTCTGCGCCTGAACGGAGCGCGTCAGGAGCGCGACGACCGCGAGGACGCGCAGGAGGATGGACATGGGAAGCGCGGGGGGAATGGGGAAGGCGCCTAACGCTGGCGTCCAGGTGCGGCTGCACACTGAAGGATGCCGCCAGCGGGCAGCGCGAGCAATGGCATCAGCCCCTCATGCCGCCGCCGGGGCCCAACGCCCGATCAGCGCGCGCGCAACCGCCGCATCCACCGCCACCCCCACAGCGCCGCCATGCCGGCGAGCCCGAGGAGCCACGGCACGAGCGCCGAGCGCACCGCACGATCGATCGAGAGGAAGTCGACGACCCCCGTTTGCCAGAGCGTCCACTCGCCGCCGATCGTCGAGGCCAACGTCGGGTTCCCGGTGACCAGCACGATCACGGCGTCGCCGTTGTCCGGGTTGATCCGCATCGATGTGTTGATGGCCGGGGCGTTCGAGCCATCGTGGCCGTAGACGTAGGCGCCGCTCGCGGTCGGGGCGTAGAGCGCCACGCCAAGCCCCCAGATGTCGAGCCCGAGCTTGCGGGCGTTTGGCTGCCGCATGCGGTCGAGCGTCTCCCGATGAAGCGGTGCGCCGAATCCCGCGGCGGCATCGGCGCTCCGCAGCTGCGCCTGCACGAAGGCCACCAGGTCGAGCGCCGACGCCGACAGCCCCGTCGCACCGGCTGCTGCATACCGGTAGGTCGGGACGAGGGCGCCGCGCGCATCAAACGAGCGGGACACGTTGTCGAGCGCCCCGAGATACTCGTACGTCGCGCGCTGCATGCCCATCGGGCGGAAGACCGAGTCCTGTCGCCCCGCCTGCACAAAGGCTGGGGAGGCGCGGTGGGATGGGAGGACCGCCTAACGCGGAGTCTTCCTGCCGCTGTCCGGGGGGGCGATACAACGGCTTGCCAGGCCGCGCAGCCCTTGCGGGCCAGATGCCGCCTAAGGCTAACGAGCCTTGGCCAGGTACCAGGCCACCAGCGCGTTGGCGTGTCCGTGCCCCATGGCGTGCTCTGACTTGAGCAGTGCAACCAGTTCCATGTGCTTCAACCCCCCGGCGGCCGCAAGCACGCGCATCCAGTGATCAATCGGCTGCCCGTACTTCTTCTCGATCGACGGGAAGTACGAAGCCGGACCCTTGACCTTTTCGTCGGATGACATGTTTCTCCTGGTTGGGGGGCGAGCGGTTGTCGAGTCGAGTCCAGATCACGCTCGGCGGCGAAGGCGAGGCGCGACGATGTCGACGTGCGCCAATGCGGGGAAGTACGCTCGAGGAGTCTCAGGGGGAGGTGATCGTGATGCCTTCGTGGGCCAGCTCGATGGACTCCACGGCCACCTCGTTCCTGTCGGCCTTGAGATCGGTGCCCGTGATCTTGGTGGGCCACGCGTTCTGCAACGTCCAGATCATGGCGGGGCTCCCCGATTCATCGAGCAGCGTGATGGTGACCGTGCTCCGCTTGCTCGTGTTCATGGCGATGTGCTTCTGCCAGTCGAAGAACTTCTGGTCCTTGGCGAAGACTCCCTTCTTGAGGGTCACGTTCCCGAACTTCACCACACCCGGCATCTTGATCGAGGAGAAGCGAGGGGTGTTGGCTGCACGGTACTCGATCACTTGCATCTCGGTATCGAGTCCCGACACCTCCTGGAACGAGAGCTTGGTGCCGACGTCGGTGATGTCGACCTCGAAGGAGAACTTCGGCAGCGGCCAATTGGTGTCCTGCTTCTCGCCAGCCACGTGTTGGCTCCTGAACTCTGTGTGAAAAGGCAGCATGCTGACCTGCACTCCTTCCCAGGCACGCCAGGAAGTGTGGGCCGGGAGCGGAGGATGAGCGGGTGAAGGTGAGCGCGTACGCGCGCGGGGTCAAAGGGATCGGGGCATGGCGGCGAATCTACAGCGAGTCGACATCGCCGGTCCCCGCGGTAACTTCTCCCCGACCCCTCTCCCAGCCGCCAATGGTCTCCCGCCGCACCTTCCTCGCCACCACCGGCGCCCTCCTGGCGTCCGGTCGCGCCGCCCACGCCCTCACGCGCGGCCGCACGCCCGCGCCGATGCGCGTCCTCGTGCTGGGCGGCACCGGCTTCATCGGCCCGCACATCGTGCGGGAACTGATCGCCCGCGGGCACCAGGTCACGATCTTCACCCGCGGCCGTCGCGACGCCGACCTCCCCCCCGGCATCGAGCGCTTAGTCGGCGATCGCATGATCAACGACACCATCCCCCAGGGGAACCTGCGCGCCCTCGAGGGGCGCCGCTGGGACGCGGTCTTCGACGACTCGGCGACCGACCCGCGCTGGGTGCGGCAGTCCACCGCCCTCCTCAAGGAGTCGGGGCTCTATCTCTTCGTCTCATCGACCGGCGTCTTCCTTCCGTATCGATCGCCGCGGAACGACGAGACCGCGCCCGTCATCACCGAACCGGCCAACTCCACCGAGTACGGCATCCGCAAGGCGCAGTCGGAGGTCGTGGTGCGTGAGGCGTTCGGCGATCGCGGCATCGTCATCCGCCCGGGGTACATCGTGGGCCCGGGCGACACCACCGACCGCTTCAGCTACTGGCCGCAGCGCTTCGCGCGCGGTGGCGAGATCCTGGTCCCGGGGCGCCGCGAGCATCCGTCGCAGTTCGTCGACGTGCGCGACCTGGTCGCCTTCATGGTGAAGATGGTCGAGGAGAAGCGCGGCGGGACGTACAACTGCACGGGGCCGGCGCGCCGGCTGAGCTGGGGAGAGTTCATCGACGTGGCGCGCGCGACGCTGCGCCCCGACGCGACCCCCGTCTGGGTCGACGATCTCGACTTCCTGCGCGAGCAGAAGATGACGTACGCCATTCCGTGGATGATCCCGGAAGGCGACAACGAGCACCACCTGCAGATCGACAACCGAAAGGCGATCGCGGCAGGACTGACCTTCAGGCCGATCCCTGAGACGCTGCGGGACACGCTCGCCGACTGGCCCAACCGCCTCGCGCAACTCCCCGCAGGGCAGCAACCCAACTTCCGCTGGATCACGCCGGAGCGGGAGCGCGAGGTGCTCGCCTTGTGGAAGGCGCGGCGGGGGTGAGGCGCATGGTCTGGCCCGGTCGCCCGCCCCCTTTCAGCCCAGCGGAAAGATGCTCCGCAGCTCGCCGCTCAACAGCTGCTGCTCGTAGTCGCTCAGCACGCGCACCTCGTCCCCGAGATCGTCGGCGTTGATGAGCACGAGCTCGGGGCGCCACTCGCCCTCTTCGTACGGCACGACCAGGTAGTGCCGCACATCGGGGTTGTCGAGCGCCGCATCGTTGAGGACCAGCACAGCGTCCGTGCCGTCGGGCCAACCAACGATGCGGTGCACCGCGCCGCGCACCTCCCACGGACCGCGGAACTGAAAGAGCGCGGGGATCACCTGCATCGCGTCGTTGATGACTCGCGCCGAGACACGTCCCGCGAGGGTGGTCAGCGCGGAGACGGGGACCGACATCAGGTGGGAGACGTCGACCGCGCGCGCCTGGTCGAGCGCATCGAACCCCGCGCTCGGCGCGAAGTCCACCCGATCCACCAGCGGCCGCCACCAACTCGCCCGCACCCGTCGTAGGCTGGCCAGGACGGCCAGCCCGTGTTCGCCGGCGTATTCGGCGCGCGACAGGCAGACGCAGAGATGCTTCCCCCCGGAGCGTTCCCCGGGGAGGACGAGCTCGTGCAGGTACACCATGCCGGCCGATGGAGTGATCACCCGGTGACGATCGGATTCAGGCGTCGCGCCGGTAGTGCATCCACGTGGCGGCGGAGCGTGATGTTGATGCTGAAGGTGAGGAGGCCCATGGGGGGAGTGTATGTGCGTGAAGCGGGGGCGACTACTCCCTCGCCGGCGCCGGCGCCGGCGCCGCTCGCGCGCCCCCGTGCACTACCCGGTCGCACGCTGGGTTACGACGGACGCACCGTTGTGCGGTAGCACCAGAGTGCTACATTTGTAGCATACCCGTGCTACGGAGACTGCAATGGTTCGTGAACTCACGCTGCGCCAGGTCGGCGGCTCGATCGGCGCCACGATCCCGAAGGATATGGCCGAGCGCCTGCATTTGGAGGCAGGGGACCGCGTGCTGGCCGTGGAGACGGACCGGGGTATTCTGCTGACGCCTTACGATCCGAACGTCGAGGCGGGTCTCGCGGTGGCGGCGCACGCGGCGAAGAAGTTCCGGAACGCGCTTCGCGAGCTCGCGAAGTAGCGGATGGCGACGCCTCGCTGGGTGCCGCGGCTCGTGCTGGACGCCGCGCACCTTGATCAGCTGCGCGAGCACGGCGGGCTTCCAGGCATTCGGGACGAGCATGCGCTGGAGGCCGCCCTCTCGCGCCCGCAGCAGAAGCACCACTACGAGCCGGACTCGGACCTCGCAACATTGGCCGCCGCGTATGCATTCGGGCTCGCGAGGGCGCATCCGTTCAATGACGGCAACAAGCGGGCCGCCTTCCTCGCGGCAATGATCTTCCTGGGCCTGAACGGAAAGGACCTCGACGCGACCGAAACGGAGGTCGTCCAGGTGATGACGGCGCTGGCCGCCGGATCACTCACCGAGGTCGCGCTGGCCACGTGGATGCGAGAGCGACTCGTGCGCCTGAAGCTGTAGCGTGGCAGGCGCCAGGATGTCGAAGTTCGGCCGCCGCTGATGCAAGCGCACGGTTGACGCGGCGGATCTGTCACTCGCGACGAATGCGATAGACGCGCACTTCGAGCCACGCATCGACTTGTGCCTGGACGTCAGCGTCCCTCGCGTGCCAGCCGGCGCACGTACGCAAGACGCTCGTCTGGATCGTTAGGCAGCGCGCACTGCACGGTGACCTGGCCATCGAGGACGGCCACCGCATGCGTCGCCATGTCGACGAATGGTTCGACCTGGTGCGTGGCGATGAGGATCGTCCCCCCCTCCGCGACCAGCTGCGCGACCCACGCCGTGATCCACTCCTGCATCGCGCGGTCCATCGTCTCGAGCGGCTCGTCGAGCAGCACATGGGCCGGACGGCCGATCAGGGCCGTGGCCAGCATCACGCGTCGTCGCTGCCCCATGGACAGCTCGCGGATCGTGCGGTCGGCATGCCCGGTGAGTCCGACGCGCGCCAGCGCGGCGTCCTGGGCCTCGGGCGACGCGCCCCGGAGTCGGCACACCAACCCCAGGACCTCGGCGACCGAGGCATACGGGGTCACGTCGGGATGCTCGGGGACATACGCCAGCTGCTGCCGCGCCCTGACGTCGTCCACCCAGAGGTCCACCCCATCCACCAGCACGCGCCCGGCCCGTGGACGCTCCACGCCGGCCGCGAGCTTGATCAACGAACTCTTGCCGGCCCCGTTCGGTCCCAGCAGGAGCGTCAATCCTGCGTCGATCGACAGCGTCGTCGCCGCGAGCGCCGGACGGCCGGGCCCATAGTCGAGCGCGGCGCGGTCGTAGCGGATCATGCCGTCCCCAGGAAGGCGCTGTCGCCCTCCACGCGGTGATGCAACTCCATCCACCGCGACGGGGACGCCCGCCGCTCCCGGTGAACGGCGAGTCGTTGCACGAGCGGCGTGACCGCCACGAGCGCCACCACCGACCACGGCGACAGGGCGAGCGCCGTCGTCACGAGGACGCCGACCAGGAGCACTTCGCCGGCGGCGGCGGTGCGTCGCGCCCCTGCTCGCCGTATCGCCCCGGCGGCGGTCAGCGCCAGCAGCGGCATCACGGCGAGCACGGTCAGCGCCGCCACGAGGTCGAGCATAACGATGGCGAGCAACACGGGAGCGGTCGCGGCCACCAGGGTCGCCGCGTCGTGCCGGACGCGCTGTGCGGACGACCATGGAAGCGAGCGCGCCCACGCCCACACGGGACGCCGCAGGTGCAACGCATCGGCGAGTCCCGCGAGCACCAGGGTCACGGCGACGACGCCGCAGAGTCGCACCGCGTCGACGGCCTCCGACGCCGTCAACGCGTTGTTGGCGCGAAAGAACCACGCGCCGGCCAGCGGGATCGCCGCCGGCAGCGTGCAGGGGATGACTCTCCACGAGAGGGCGCGCCACGCCACGCGTTGCGGCAGCCATCCGCGTCCGTGCCAGCGCACGTGGAGCGTGCGCCTGGGCAATCCGAGCAGCGCCGCGCCGACCGCGATCGCTGGCATCGCCAACAGCTTCGCCGCCGAGAGGCTCATTCCCGGCGCGATGGCCACGGCGATCACGCTCGCGAGCGCACAGCCCAGCACCGGGGCCTGCGCAAGCACGAACGCGACGACGAGCGCGCGGCGCTGGCCCACCGCGCCGAGGGGGAGGCTCCGCATCCATCCGCCCTCGCCCGCCGTCAGCTGGGGAACGGCCGCTCGCGACAGGGCGACCGCGAGCAGCGCCATCACGGCCAGGGCCCACGGCGGGTCACCGGCAGCGGCCAGGCTTCGCGCCAGCCCGTACACCAGCCGCAACGGACTCGGCGCCCCGACGATCACGAAGAAGAGCACGGCGGCAACGCCCATGTAGGTGTTGCGCAGCGCCACGCGAGCGCCGGCGGTTGCATGAAAGCGGAAGCCCGCCAGCGCGGCACGCCAGGCGGTGACCGGGTGGCGGTCACCGTCTGGCGTGCCATCACGTTCGGGAGCAGGCGTCATGAGCAGCGGCAGCGGCTGACGTGCATCTGGCTCCCTACCGATCGCCCCCCAACACCTTCAGCACCGCACCCAGCACGGCGTTCGACTGCCGAAACTCGCCCTGCTCGGTGATGGCGACCGCGATCGTCACCCCTGCGTCGGGGAACACCATCGCGGTCGTTCCCCAGAAGCCGCTGTGGCCACGCCCGGTCAAGCCGCCCGCCCTGGAGCCGAAGAGCCCCATGCCGTACCCGTTCATCTCCGGGCTCCGCGGGCGCATCATCGTCTCGAGCGTTTCGCGCTTCTCGAACACCTGTCCGCCCAGCAGCGCGGTGAGATAGTGCGCGAGGTCGCCCATCGTCGCCACGATGCCACCGCCGCCGTACAAGTCGAAGGAGGGGTCGATGCCGTACGCATCGAGCCCGCCGAGATACTGGTGTGCCCGGTCAGGTTCGCCGGGGGGAGCCGGCTCGAACGTTTCCCACCACGTATGGCGCAGCCCCAGCCTGTCGAAGCGCACGAGCGACCGCACGGCGGGGCCGAGTGGCTGTCCGCTGTACCGCTCCACGATGAGCCCCAGCAGCACGTAGCCGGAGTCCGAATAGCGGAACTGGGCCCCGGGCGGCCCCACCGGCGCCAGGCTATCCACGAGCCACTGCAGCTGCTCGCGCGGCGTCCAGTGATGCTTCGGATCGGTTGCCAGTTTCGCCACATAGCGCGGCACCGCGGGGTGTTCATTGAATCCCGCCCGGTGATTCAGCACCTGCTCGATGGTGATGCTGTCCGTCGCGTATGCATCCCGGCGGAGGAGCGAATCGATCGACGGCGGCAGGTGTTTGGCCAACGGATCGCTGAGCGAGAGCCGTCCCATCTCCACGAGCCGCAGCACCGCGGCTGCAGTGTAGGTCTTCGTGTTGCTCGCCAGACGGACCGGCTGGTCGGGGGTGAGCCTGACCCGCCGCGCCGTATCCGCGAGCCCCGCCGCCACGCTCCATCGCTTGCCCGTGGCCGGCTGTTCCACCGCAATGATGATCCCGGGCATGCGCGGCCTCGCGGCGACGACGCTGTCGGCGAGCTGCTGCAGGCGAGACTGCACGGAGTCCACCGCGGGCCGGGCAGGTGACGGCGAGGCGGAGGCGACCAGCGACGCCAGGAGTAGGAGAGCGGGCATCGGGAGCACGAACGGTTGAACGTGGGTATTCGCCTGAAGGCGGGTGAATCGCGGCCGATGCGCGATGAAGTTGCCG
The DNA here is from genome assembly GCA_046327755.1 of Gemmatimonadaceae bacterium. GTDB lineage: Bacteria > Gemmatimonadota > Gemmatimonadetes > Gemmatimonadales > Gemmatimonadaceae > SCN-70-22. The sequence continues at coordinate 954,534 of JAXLXW010000001.1, read as the reverse complement.
CAATCTGCAGGCTCCATGGCCCGGGCGCGACCCGGGCCGTCCACCGATCGGTACGCGGTCGCCATGTCGGCCTAACGATCGCGTTCGCCTGCCAGGCCTTTCAACACCGTGCGGTCCGTGAGCGCCTGCGAACGGGCCGCCATCCATCGCGAAGTGCTGGTCGCCCGCCTCTAGAAGCGGAACCCGAACGAGAGCGGGTGCCAGAGGAATCGCTGGCTGTCGTGACGAAGATCCACGACCCCACGCGGCACCGCGTAGGGCTGCCCGGCCAAGGCGTCACGATACGCGTGAGCGCGCGATCCGTAGCGCGTGCCCGTCGCTACTGACGACCGGCCAACGACCAGCGGACGAGACTCATGTCGTCTGGGATGACCGCACCCTTGCTCGGAAAGCTGGCCATGCGGTGTGTCGTCAGTGGGTCCGGAAGCCCTCGACGACCGCCCGGAGCCGTTCCGCCGGCGCAGCCCGGAACCAATCCTCGCCCCGCTCGACAGCTGCATGCAATGTTAGGCCGCAAGACGGTGCCTAACGTGTGAGGCCCCAGACAACGACACGTTCGACATCATCGGCGTCGAACGCAACACCCGCCACGTAATTCCGGCCGAAGTCGAATGGTACGAACCGTGGTGGCAGCGTGACGTCGGCTCGCCACGTCCCGTCCGGTGCGAACACGCTCCAGGTGTGCGGCGTCGCTGGAGCCAGCGGCGCTGTGGGGCCCGGCAATCCGAAGCCGGGATCGAACGGACTGACCCACAACTCGTCGTCCGCTCCGAACGCCAGACGGCCAAAGGCTGGAGCAGTGGTGGCGAACGGGAACTCCCGCACCGCCACCTCCATCTGCTGCCGCACAGTCGGCGGCGCGTCGCGGTTGGCGTCGAGGTACGCTTGGCGCACCATGGCGCGATCTGCCTCCCGCACGTCCCGTGACCGCACGTCGCGGCTGATCCGAAGGCGTAGACGCCCCGTCGGCACGTAGCAGCTGATGACGAACCGGTCGGAATAGCCGGCGCAAACCCTCGCCCCGGACGCGGCGACCACCCCCTCCGCGTCGAGCAGCTGCCGCGCCGGCACGCCGTTGATGGGACTCGTGCGGTAGGCGGGCACGGTCAGGACCGGGAGCAGCGAGTCGCCAGCCGCATCGGCAAGCGTGAGTGTCTGCTGGATGACCTGCCGCTCACCTTCCGCTTGCGGCGAACCGTCGATGACGAGCACGTACGTCGCCGGGCCGGGGCCCAACCCCAGGCGCTGGGGGTTCCGGCTTCCCGCGCGGCGCGCCGGGCGCAGGCTCCGGACCATTCGGCCGGTTGCATGAAAGAAGTGGGCGCGCGAGTCGCCGTCGACGCCCACCAACGTGTCGCCACGCCGCAGGAGTCGGGTGATGCGCCGGAACTCTCCGGGACCGCTCCCCACTCGCCCGAAGGCGCGGATCATCCGCCCGTCGGGCGAAAAGAGACGGATCTCGTTGCTGCCGCCGTTGGCGACGGCGACTCGGCCATCGTCAAACCGTGCGACGCCACGCACCATCGCAAACTCGGTCGCACCGTCATCAGCACCCCCGAGCTCCAGGAGCGGACGGGCAGTCAGGCTCCACGTCGCGCGAGGTGCGGCGCTCCGGCCGTAGGTTGCCAGGCGTACGCCCGCGCTATCGCGGATGACTTGTGCGCGACCAGCTATCGGCCACGCGACAAGTGCACAGAAGGTCAGCGCGAGGGGGAGACGCGGAGACATGGGGATCTACAAGCGAGGGATGCCTAACGCGCGCGCCGACGAACCGCACGGTCGCACGGCCGCTACGGCTCTTCTGCAAGCGCCGTGGACGCATGCATATGCGCCAGCTTCCACTGTCCGGACTCCCAGACGAAGAGGAGCGACCGCCGTCCCACGTCGCCAGGTCGTCGCCCGAGCGTGAAAGTGACCAGCCCCGCATCGCCCCGTACCTCGGCGCGCAACGCTTGTGGCTGCAAGCGCAGATACGGCGGTCCAGGGCGTGTCGCCTTGACCTCGTCGAAGAAGCGGCGAAAGCGCACGGCAACGTCCGCGCCCTCGACGCGTTCGGGCGTGTCGCGGAACGGGAAGAAGACCGACCGGGACGTGCTCCACGCCGCGTCGAACGCATCCCATTCGAGGTTGTCGAAGACGCGGAGGAAGTGCTCGGCCGCCTGCACGAGCGCCGCTTGGTCGCGATCGGCGTTCTGTGGGTGCGGGGTGCCGCCGCTGCGAGCGAGGCATCCGGTTGCACTGAACACGAAGCCGAGGAGCAACACGCGAAAGCGCCGGCGCATCAGGGCAGGGTGCGGGGTGATGCGTGGGTGTCGGAAAGACGTTGTCGCTGAGCTGCAGCCGAGGGCAATAGAGCGAGCGAAGCGAGCACACCATCGGCTGTCTGCTTCAGCGCGTGTTATGCCGCGAGTGCACGAACGCGGTGCTGGCGAGGGCATATAAATAGATATATACTATCGCATGTCTCCGAAACCCCTGCACTGGGTGGGCACGGCACGCGAGGCAGTGCGAGCGTTTCCTGCGAGTGCCCGCCGCCGGGCGGGCCATGAGCTGGATCTGCTCCAGCAGGGACTCGAGGCCACGGACGTGAAGCCGATGCCGACGGTCGGCGCGGGGGTCTACGAACTGCGCATTCGCGCGGGTGGTGCCTTTCGGGTGTTCTACGTCGCGCGCTTTGCCGAGGCGATCTAGGTGCTGCACGCGTTTCAGAAGAAGTCGCAGCAGACAGCGCGGTTGGACGTGGAGCTAGGTGCGAAGCGATATCGGGAACTCATCAAGCAGCGGGACGCGCGCTGAGGAGACGGAGCATGGCGACGAAAGTGCATCGCAGCAGCGGCAACGTGTTTGCGGATCTCGGCTTCGAGGCAGAGGAGGCCGCGAATCTGCAGCTCCGGTCCACCCTGATGATTCAGCTGCGGAAGCGACTGACGGCCCTCGGGGCGACCCAGGCACAGGCGGCGCGCTTGCTCGGCGTGTCGCAACCACGTGTGAGTGACTTGCTGCGCGGGAAGATCGATCGCTTCAGCGTGGATACGCTGATCAAGTTGCTCGGCAAGACGGGCGCCGAGGTCCGCGTGAGCGTGCGCAACAAGACGAGAGCGGCATAACTGAAGGTTGAGCCGCGAGCGCGTTACAACCACAGCGGCGAAGCCGCAACCAAAATGCGCTCGTCTGCTCCGGGCGCAGTTCGGCAGTGTACGCGCTGCCTCCTCGTCAACACCTCATGCGCGGTTGAGACGACTGCGCGAATCATCGCCGCGTCAGGGAGTACACAACCGCGGCCTCGACGTCATCCTGGTCCCGCAGCACGCCGGCGACATAGTCCTGTCCCGCGTCCAGAAGCGCGAAGCGTGCCGGCAGCGTCACCTCGCCGGCGATCCGGCCGTCACGGCCGATAACTGACCAGCGCGTCGCTTCATTCGGTGACGGAGCCCCTCGCCGCCCGAGGACCACGTCTTCGCTAATGACGAATGGGCCCACCCACAGCTCGCCATTCGCCCCCGCAACGAAGCGCCCGAAGGCTGAGCGGCGTTCCGCGAATGGGAACGCGCGGGCGACCGCCTCCAGCTTCTCGCGCGGCATCGTGCGATTCGCACGATAGAAACCTTCGCGGAACGCTGCACGATCCGCTTCCGAGACAGGAGCGGGTGTCGTCGCCCGGATCGTCCGAGAGATCGCGCTCCCCGTGGGCGAGTAGCAGGTGATTTCCCACGCGGCTGCCCACCCGAGACAGATGCGATCCGCAAGGACTGATTGGCGGAAGACGGCGCCGAGATACACAGGCATGTGCCGACCGCCTGTCTTGGCCGCCTCGTACGCATTGAAGCTTGCGATCCGTCGCACGGTCGAGCTGCGCGGGTCTTGCACTCCGAGGGCGCCGGTGGCAATGACCCGGGAGGAGGTCGTGTCCCGGAGGGGCTCGAGGGCCAGCATCGCGCCGCTGCCGTCACGGGTGATGCCCGCCCAGAAGGGCATGCTGGCACCGGGGAAGACGGGCGACCCGTTTGTCCGCAGCAGTTTGCCCGCGGCGTCAAAGAGTTGTATGCGCTGCTGTCCACGGTCGATGGCGACGAGAGTGTCGCCGCTCCGGAGCAGCGCCGTGAGCCCGTCGAACTCGCCAGGCCCACCACCGCGCCTGCCGAAGGTCCGCACATGTGCACCGCCTGCGGAGAACAGGCGCAACTCGCTCGTCGAAGCGTCGGCGACGACGAACTCGCCCGTCGAGAGTCGTACGACCCCGACGATGGCTGCAAATTCGGTCGGGCCTTCACCGTCGGCTCCCCCCAGGGATACACGCGGACGCTGGCTGACGCGCCAGTCGGGAATCCTGCTCGCTTGACCGTACGAGACGACGCGTACTCCGTCCTGCACGCGAACCTGCTGCGCGGCGGCGGTGACGCCAAAGGCCTGGAGCGTCGCGACAAGAGCGAATCGGGCGATGAGCGTGCTGCGTCTCATTGGATGCACTGCTGAACGTTCTTGTTGAGCTGCGGCCGGATGCAATCGAGCGAGCGAAGCGAGCGCACCACATCCCGGCCGACTGCTCCAACTTCAGTTAGGCGGTGTCCGCTAGCCGCAGTCCGGATCCACGGGACCGTCCGCACGTCTCACGAGAGTGAGTTGAACGGCGCGCCCCTTGGCCTGCGCCCACACTAGCGACACCGCCCTCGCTTGATGCAGCGGTCCAAGGATGCGCAGGTGCACCGTGTCGGTCGTGATGTTGCCACCGAAACGGAGACGACCGTCCGGCATTCCTACCATCCAGCCGCCGCCCGGATCGACGCACACAAGCGGATGGGCAACCGGGTGCAGGGTACCTTCCTCACGGACGACAAGGGTTACCATGTCCGACGGAAGGGAATCCGCGGGCGGAAGCCAGCGTAGCGGCGCCTCCGCGCGCTGGGCGTAGACGATCACTCCTGTCGTGGAGACCAGCAAAGTCGCCGCGATGCCACCAAACCGCATCATGCGCATGAATCACCTTGGGAGCGAAAGCGCTTCGAGGATGCGTTCGACATGCGCCCTGCGCAAGAAGTCCTGTTGAGACAAAACATTACAATTCGATTGCGGTCACCAGTGCTCCGGTCGGCACACCGAGAACAGGGGGGGCAAATCCATGGGTGCCACTTCCGATGCAGTGGGCGGTTAGGCGTTACGCAAGACGGCGCGATCTCTGCTGCGTCGCAAGGACCGCTTGGCGACTTGGACATGGAGTGGATGTCGGAGGTCCTACGGCGTAGTCGTTGGCGCGAGAACCACGGCCATCGGGTCGAGCGGCGATCGACCTCCGTCCCGCTGTTGTGCATACTGGAAGCGTCTCGGGGCGCCGCTTACCAGATAGCGCACGCGGCCGTGCTCCGACGCCGCCGCGACCAGCACCGCGTGATCGAGGCGCGGCACGTCCTCTGTCGCGATCTGCAGTTGCCATGCGGCCGTCGCCGCGCCGCGTGGCACCGTGACTTCAGTGCTCGCGAGCAGTATGCGGGTGGGATCGCCGGACTCCAGGTCCACCACGCGGACGCTCAGCGTGCCTCCCCCAAGCGCCGCCATCGGCCCGACCCACTGCGCGGTCCCGAGCAACGTCGCCATCGTGCGGGATCGCCCGTCGGTCGCATGTCGCGTGCCGATCTGCGAGCGTCCCCACCAGAGGACCAAGATGACGGCTAGGCTCACACCCGCTGCCATGCGGGTACGCCGTAGAAGTATGCGCATGAGTCGTTCTCCGATCACACGGTGATCCGCCTAACTGTGGATTGAGCTGCGAGCGCGTTACAACCATTGCGGCGAAGCCGCATTCCACAATGCGCTCGTCTGCTCCAAGCGCAGTTAGAGAGCTGGGAGTCAGTAGCCGACCCATTCTCCGCCGAGGCGATAGGCAAGATCCGCCTGATCGAGCGCCAGTTGCTCGCTCGCCTCGATCCGTAGGATACCCTCATGCTCGTGAGAGATCACGCCGAGCATGAGTTCGTCCCTGCGGTAGAGGCAAGGGTCCTCGCACCACGCCTGCTCTGTGGGGACGTATGTGAGCAACCCCATGGGAAAGCAGCCAAGCAGAATGCGTTCCGTGGTCTCATTCAAGGTCCAGAGAACGGCTGGCTTCGTCCAGTAGCTACCTGGCTGCCCGCCGGGCACCGCGCGAACGGTAGTGACGGGGAGCAGATAGGGCTGAAGTGGCGATTCGATCTGCGCCGCATGTTGCTCGAGTTCGGGCGGCGACCCGATCACCGTGAAGGAGAACGAATCGGCACCGCGCTCACGACACCAGCGAAGCAGGCCCTCGCCTCCAGTCTCACCGAGATCGGCGTGAAATACGTGTCTCTCGACAAGCATTGCTGGGGGTAGCTCTGTAACGTTTAGCGCTCAGCTGCAGCGGAAGGCAATAGAGCGAGCGCAGCGAGCACCCCATAGATCCGCTGTCTGCTGCAGAGCGTGTTAAGCAGCGGGCACCTCATGGGCGCCAAACGACGGTGATAGGAAGCAGGGCGCGCGTGGCCCCGAGCGGCGAAGTGAAGTGTTCATAGCGCGCCTCCACCGCCAGCCGGCGAGACGCCCCGAGCGACCAGCCAAGACCGGCCAGGACGCCAGCGGTCGACTGCTCGTTCCAAGTGCGGAATCCGCCGCGGCGCAGGCTCACCCCGGCCAGCCAGTAGAGCGGTCGCGCTTCGGGGAGCGACTGCAGGGCGAAGACGGCGCCGAAGGTGCTCTGCACGCTCAACGGCGGATCGCCAGGGTCGCAAGAGCAGCCTTGGCCTTCGGGGAGCGTGAAGACATGCGCGCTGAGGCGGGCCCGGAGGCCAGGCCGGAGGCGCCATGAGAGACCAAGTTCCGCGGCGAGACCGGCACTACCGAGATCACGATCGCCGTCGCGTTGGCCTGCGATGCCGAGGCCCACTACCAGCGGCGACCGTGACGTCGCCTGCGCACCGACCGCGAGCATTGGCATCGCAAGCAGGACGAGAAGGAAGAAGCGTGCGAGCATTGGCCCTCGGCAGGCCGGCTTGTGGATGACTGTTCGCGAGAATGCTGCGATTGCTGCTTAACTGAAGGTTGAGCTGCGAGCGCGTTATAACCAATGTGGCGAAGCCACATCCAAAATGCGCTCGTCTGCTCCAAGCGCAGTTAGACAACGTGCGAGGTCGCGGCCCGAGTGATTCCCTGCGGCGTCCCCCGGAAGGCTCCCCGGGACCTGGGATCGCGGGCTGTCCACAGGAGGTCACTGTCTGGATCGTCTGTGAAGGTGGCGACGACGAGCCCGTCGGAAAAGTGGAGGGTAAGCGCCCCGGTATGCCGGTCGACACTCAGCTCAACGAGCGACCGGCCAACGAGGACTCGGACGGCGTCGCCAACGCGCACGACAGTTGTACTCGCGCGCTGCACCTCGACTTCGTCGCCGTAGTCGGTCGGGCTGTCGATGGCGCCTGAGCCCGTGACTACCCGCTGTGGCGAGCGCAATTGCCAGCTTGGCTCACACCACACCTCGAGATCCGGGGCGTCGGGCGCATCACTGGTGAGATAAAGCTGCAACGTAAAGAGGAAGAGGCGGGCGGCGGTCACACGTTGGCCGCGCATGCGTGCGGCGAACGCGCGGAACTGTTCCTCTTCATTCAGCACGATGCGTAGGGGTAGTTGTGTAACGTCCAAGTTCAGCTGCGCCGCATCTAATGAGAGCCCGAAGCGCAGCGGAGGGCCCTCCGAAGATCACGCGGCGTCTGCTGCAACGCCAGTTAGACAGCACGGGGGCGTCAGCGAGGCCCGATGTAGTCGTACGTTTCGGCCACGCGCGCCGTGTACGCACGCCCTCGGTCGTCTACTATCCGGGCGGTTGCCACCACCCTCCCATGACCGGCGCGGGTCAGCCGGCCGCGGCGAGCGGGGGTACAGCGAACAGTCAACACAGCCTCAGCCACCATATCGAGCGCGGACCCGGAGCTTGTCACCAGCCGGCCGAAGTCGCCGCAGTATCCCTCGATAGACTCCATGATGGGGCGCGTTAGCAGGGCCATAGGCCCGACGCGTTCTCGCAGCACGTCGACATGCAGCTCGTAGCGCTTCGTAGCCTCCGCGCGGCGTAGGAGATGGCACATCACGTAGTCGTCGCGCTGATAGTTCATCACCGAGACGAACGAATGCGCGAGACTATGCGCGACACTCTTCAGGACCTTGTATCGCGCCATTGGTCGAAGTGCTGTCTAACGGCCAAGGTTGAGCTGCGGCCGGATGAAATCAAGCGAGCGAAGCGAGCCACCCCCACCGGCCGACTGCTCCAACCGCTGTTGGACGGCGGGACGCCACTACCGAACCCCCACCGCGCCGGCTCGGGCCCCCGGGCGTCGCGTGGCGCAGACCTCGACGCGGGCGCGGCTGCTCGCGCGCCCGGGCCCTTGGGCGCGGGAAGCTCGCGCGTCATTCCTGCAGCGGCGCCTGGTGGCGTCGCGCACCGGTCGACGCGCCGGTTGCCAGACTGGCCCGCCTGCCTCGCACGTCGGCACCCGCGTGAACGCCCCCTCCCAACCCATCCTCATCACGCCTCCTCGCCGACTCACTCCACCTGCGCGCCGTGGTCGTCGCGTGTCGCTGTCGCCCGGTAGGTGGCGCCGACCGACCAACGTTGTAGCTCAGCTGCGGCCGAAGGACATGTAGCGAGCGAAGCGAGCGTTCAGCAGATCGGCCGTCTGCTGCAGCGTTCGTTAGACGACACCGGCGCGCCGTTCCGTGCGCGCTTCGAGCAGCCACCAGGTGACGCCCGCCGCCAGACCGCCCGCGAGGCCCGAGGGCATAGTCAGCAGGCCGAAGCGGGCATCGAAGATGAGCGCCCAGGTCCCGAAGACGAGCGCACCGCCGAGGCTCGTCGCAACGGTCGCGACGTGGCGCAGGCTCGGCAACGTCGGCGTCTGGAAGCGGACGAGGCTGAGGGCGAGCAACTCCAAGAGATACGCGAGCGGAAGGCCGAAGAGCAAATACAACCCCAGCATGTGCGCGGACTGTTCGCCCCACACGGGCGACGCATTCGTCGGCGTGAGCGTCCGCAGGCCGGTGACCACGAAGGCGAGACAAGCAACCAAGGTGCCAACCAGTGGAGCGCAGATGCTCGAGATGTACCGACGCTTTTCCATGAGAGTCGTAGTGGTCGCGTCTAACGTTGAGCATCAGCTGCTGGCCGAACGACATAGAGCGAGCGGAGCGAGCGCACAATAGATCGGCCGTCTGCTGCATGCGTTGTTGGCCTGCGCTAGAATCTGGTCATCCGATCGCGCTGAACCCGATCGAACTCCTCGAAGCCACGCATCTCCCCTCCGCTTTTCGTCGTCGGAGTTCGCGAACAAAACGAAACGGAGTGAAGGTGTTCATTGGCCAGCCGGGGGCGCTCTTCGCCCTCAGCGTTGCTCCATTCGTACCGCTCCCAGTACGATGAACCCACGAATGTGTGGCTGCGACATCAGCAAGTCGTGAGCCGACATCAGCTCGGGTATCGCTTCCATGAAGCTGCGGCCTGCCTCTGGCGGCTCCAAGCCGGTCGGAACGTCCTCAACGAAGGCGTCGACCCGATCGCCACCATCCCGGTACCGGTTCTTCGCTTGACTTGTTCCGCCGCTTCGCGAACCCGGGTGATCAGCTTCCGTCTACTCCGGACACGCTTTACCGCTATGCCGTGCCACGTGTCCTCCATTTGGAGGAGGAGGTCGGGTTCACCCTGTCGAATAGGCGCACCTCCAGAGGTTAACCACGCACCGACGAATAGCTCAAGCTGGGTGTTCCTGGCCGTGCGGTCTCATCATCCTCCTCACGCGGATCTAGAGGTCCGCTGAGCGCATTGCCGAGCGTGTCACGTAGTCGACGATCCGCAACGCCGCTCTCCCCACCAGAAGCGCGTGCGATGTAGTAGAACTCGAAAATGGTCCTGGTCGCTTCACCGGCAAGAGCCGATCTGGTTGATCAGTGGGATCGCGGTGAAACCGTTCGACGATCTCGCGAGCGGACTCTAGCCGGCATGGAGAGGGGATCGGGATTCCGATGGCTCGAAACCGTTGCAGCGTGGTCGGCGCTGCGCAGGATACCGCCGGATCCCGCAGCGCCGATCTGTGGCTGCGTCGCCAACCGCGTTTGTCTGAGCTGTCGTCCATCTACGTCCGGTCAGGCCAACGTTGAAGCTGGAGCTGCAGCCGAAGGCAAAGCGCGAGCGGAGCGAGCACACCAAAGATCGGCTGACTGCTCCAGCGCATGTTATACAGCCGGGAGTGCTGATCCACCGCCTTGGCGCGAGGCAGGGAGTGCAGGCGAGTACGACTCGCATCGAACGCGTCGAAGATGCTCAGCCATGCGGCGAGGAGCGCTGGGAGACTAGCGCCAGCACACCAGAGGCCCGGAGCTGCGGGAGAGCACCAGGCGAGCACGGCAGTCAGTGCCATCAAGGCGAAGGTGGCCAGCTGAAGTCGCAACGCCCGTCGACGCAAGGACTGGCCCTCGGCCGTAAAGAGGCCGGGTCGCCACAAGGCAAGTGCGCCGGGGCCCTCTGACCACTTGACTCCCGGCCGACGGGCGTCCCATGCCGCGTTCAACGCCCCGGCTAAGGCAACGCCGACTAGCAGGAGAATGCCTACCAAGGCGTACGACGTGTAGCAGAAAAGGCGATACACGACTCCTCAAAGGGCTGTATAACGCTTGTGTTCATCTGCGAAGCCGGCCGCACGGCGCCCGACCCGTCCGCGGAGGGTCGGCCGGCTTCGTCAGGTGCAACATTTCGTTAGGGTGCGGTCAGTAGGAGTGGCCCCCGAACTTCTGTTCGCGTATCCAAGCACGCGAGCCCATCCAAATCTGGAAACACCGTCTTTCGGCTCACGCCGTACAGCGCGAGAGCTGCGCGGAACTCCCGCTTGAGACTCGCAGGAATGTTGATACGCTGGAGACCCTCGACGTCAAATGGAGTTGTTGGGTCGGGCTGGATCGAGAAGACACCGGATTGCGAGCGAATCCGGGGTAGGATGTGCGCCGGCGCGTAGACCTTGACGTTTTCTACCGCGAATGGATCGACCTCAGCCTGCTGTTCGACCGGGATCCAATTCGCCGTATGGAAGGAGTATACCGCACCATCGGCATCAGGATTCTCATCCACAGCAAAACAGAGCGACCAGCGGATTCAGAGACCAATCCAGTAGACGGGTTGGGACACCGTGGTGCTGCGCGAGAGCGAGCCATTCCAGAGGCACAGTTGGATGCCTCGCCGAGATGAGCTGTCCCCTCGATCATGAATAGACGCACGGCATCACGCTCTGATTGAAAGAATTGCCGAGCAGACAAGCCATGTTGGAGGAACTGCCCCGCATCGCCCAACGGATGGAAGAAGTAGATGTGCGTCTCTGTTGCTCACCTGCGGTACAAAACGCCCCGATCGCGTCCTGTCTGCACGAGGGCGTGGTAGCCTTCAAAATCGTTGATACGGTGGTCCTGGATAGGCACGATTCAGCGTGTACGAATTGTACTGGGCAGTCGCTCCTAACGCGGCTTGAGCTGCGCGGGCAGGAAGGTGTGCGCCCGAAGGGCGCACGAATCAATGGTGCCCGCGACTGCTCCAAGCGCTGTTAGCAGGCAGGCGGCCACTCCTGTTGTCACGGTCACGGCGTCACCCAGAGGAGGAACCACGCGCCGAACGCTGTATCCGTCGGCGCCTTCGTAGGCGCCCCGTAGGCGGTACAGTCCCGGCGGTGTTCCCGGCGGGAGCAGGATGTGAGCGGCACCACGAGACGCGAGCGACTGGACCCAACCCGGGACAGCCGCACTGTCGCCGGTCCGTCCGGCAGCTTGCATCCGCCGGCGCCGCAATCAGGGCGTAGCGACGAATGCTGTCGGCGCCAACGACTTGCAGCCGCAGAGGCAGCCAGGGACACGGCCCCGGCGCCCGGACGCCGATCGCTAATGGGTTTCTCGCGCTGAGCGTGAGGACGAGCTCGTCCGAGAGCGCGACGGTGTCTGGCTTCGCGGTAGCGCTGATTGTCAGCGCGGAAGGGGCGGCGAGTTGCTCGTCGCTGTCAGTGGCATTGCGGCCGCAAGCCAGCACCCCACTCATGCAGGTGAGGCTGAGCAAGGCGCCGAGCGGAACACACCGAGGACGCATCACAATGGTAGACCCTGCGACCACCGCGGGGCGTCACCCTGGGAGTCCTGCTAACTGTGGGTTGAGCTGCGCGGGCGTAGAATACGAGTGCGGCCGCAGGCCGCATCAATCAATGCTGCCCGCGACTGCTCCAAGCGCAGTTAGATGTCGATCGCGCGCGTCACGGTGACGCGAGGCAGCGCGCCGCGGTGTCTGCGAACACCTGAAGCCCGACCTGCACGACCGAGTCGCGGGCCGGGCGGACGTGAAAGAGGAGCACGCGGAACGACGGGCCCTGCCAGACCGAGAGGTAGCTGCGGCCACCGGAGGCTGGGTGCGTGCTGTCAGGACAAACTAGATGGCGGAACGACCGGCGATCCAAGGATCGCGCGACGCTGTCTCGCACGCGGGCGGCCGCCGCAGCGGCGGGACGCCAATCGCGGTTGCCGGCGTAGAAGGCGCCGGCGGTATCGGTGGTGAGGCTCCAGAACTCGCCTAGGGCGGCGAGGCGCGGCAGCTCCCGTTCGTTGTGGCTGCACGAGATGAGCGGGTGCCTGCCAGGGCCTGTGGTGAAAGCATGGCAACTGGCGGCCCCCAGTTCGTCATCACGAACGCCGAGGACTTCTGCGAGACGATGCGGATCGCGCGGCCGAGGCTGCGGCTGCGATGGCCACAGCAGCGACATACCGAGTGCCGCGAGCAGTACTCGAAGAGTCATCAATGTCAGGGGTACCTCAGTGGACAGCTAACTGAAGGTTGAGCTGCGAGCGCATTACAACAAGAGCGGCGTAGCCGCGACCTCAGAGCGCTCGTCTGCTCCAAGCACAGTTAGACGGGTGGCGTGCGCTGATTCCTTACGTCGGAATATACGCCGTGACGTCGGCGGTCTGACACTCGGGCGCGCAGTGTGGGCCGTTCGGTCGCGAATGCTGGTATACGAGCGGCGCGATGTCGGTACGCCGTGATGTGGCGCCCACGCGCACCGTGACCGCGAGACGCACCGCGACGAGATCCGGGAACATGATGTCTTGGCGACACCGGCTACTATCGGCGGTACAGTCGAAGACATACGCCACGTCACTCCCTTCCGTCGTGATCTCCACACGGAAGGGCTGCGACGGCAGCGCCGCAAGGTGCACGCGTACACCACTCGTGCACCCGATCAAGGTGCAGACGTCAGTCACTGCAGAGCAACCGAGGAGGATAAGCGGGAGGAAGAGCGCGAGTCGGGAGAATCTCATAGAGCCTTGCACGGTGCGTCGATTCGTCGCCAGCCGACTAACGGCCAAGGTTGAGCTGCGGCCGGATGAAATCAAGCGAGCGAAGCGAGCCACCCCCACCGGCCGACTGCTCCAACCGCTGTTGGACGGCGGGACGCCACTGCCGAACCCCCACCGCGCCGGCTCGGGCCCCCGGGCGTCGCGTGGCGCAGACCTCGACGCGGGCGCGGCCGCTCGCGCGCCCGGGCCCTTGGGCGCGGGAATCTCGCGCGTCATTCCTGCAGCGGCGCCTGGTGGCGTCGCGCACCGGTCGACGCGCCGGTCGCAAGACTGGCCCGCCCGCCTCGCACGCCGGCACTCGAGTGGACCACCCCTCCCAACCCATCATCATCACGCCTCCTCGCCGACTCACTCGCTCTGGGGTGCGCCGTGGTCGTCGCGTGTCGCTGTCGCCCGGTAGGTAGCGCCGACCGACCAACGCTAGGTTCAGCTGCGGGCGAACGAAACAGAGCGAGCGGAGCGAGCCACCAGAGCTCGCCCGTCTGCTGCAACTGAAGTTACAGCGCGGGCCACGGACGACGCGGTGTCGTGGCACCGTGTACGAGCCGACGCGCACGGGTCCTCGCGCGCGGGCCCCGCGGATTGCCGCGCTCGGGCCATCAGGCGCGTGGCCCCGGCGCCGACTGGCGAGCCGCGACGAACCTCGCGTGGAGCGAGGCCCAGCCGGTGAGTTCGAGGAGCGCGAGGGCGGCGAGCGTTTCGCCACGGCCCAGGATCGCAGTGACGATCAGGCCCACAACCAGCGCCGCAGCGGCGCCCAGAAACCCAAGTCCCGCCCGTCGGTGGCCCAATTCAAGCTGGCCCCACCCGGGGACGACCGCTGAGAGCAACGTGACCCGCCACTGTTCCGTCATCCCAACCTCCCGTCGTGGTGCGTGCTTCTCAAACGTACACTACCAACTGACTGCCCGATCCCGCGGGGTAACGTTCGGGTTGAGCTGCAACTGGCATCCAATAGACGCGGCGCAGCCGCGCTCCGACAGTCCCGCCAGTTGTCTGCTCCAACCCACTGTTAGGCCGTGTACTTCGACTACTTGGGGGTTTTGACGTCGTCAACCTTCCCATCTCGCCACACCTGGAGACCCGCGAAGCGGCGTGAAGCCGCCCCAAGACCACCCCGCGACCATTCCGACCACAACGTCCATGGCGGCAGAAAGAAGTAGCCACCGTGCTCGTCGCCAACTGCACAGTAACGATTCGCCGCGACGCAAGCCGCCGTAGCCACACATATCAAGGCCGCTCGATGCTCATGATCATCCTCGTTCTCGCACTGCGCGGCGAACGTCGCCGGAAGGTGATCGGATAGAACACCAACGAGTTCTGCGAAGCGACCTTCGATACACCATTGGTCGTAGAGCCAATCAAACTTGCGTCCTCGTCGAAGGCGGGGCATGCGGCCGTATGTGTCCTCGGACAGGCAGACACCGAGGAAGGCATTCGGAAACGCTTCCACAACGTTCGAGGATCGGACCACCCGTGGAAAGTTCGCACTCTCAGTTACGGCCGCCACTTTCCCGAACTGCTCAGCAGCCGCATGCCCCGCTGCGCGCAATGCTTGGCCGGTGCCTGGCACGTGCGAGAACCCGGCCTTACACCGTCGCTGGAACATGCCGCTCGCAAACACCTGCTCGCAAACCCGCACGCGACCTGCCGCCGTCGGCAGAAGCGGCGCATCGATGGCTATTACCTCAGAGATACCGACGTCCTTGAGCAAGCGGTAGCGACTCTCGCAGGCCGAGGTTGCCCTCCCCACGCGGCAACCATCGTTCAGAACGACCGCCACGGCGGATGTGGCCTTGGTAGCCGAGAAGCCAACATCAAGTCCGATTAGTGCCGGCATGCTTTCCGTGGGATGCCTGTTCAACGGCCTAACGGCCAAGGTTGAGCTGCGGCCGGATGAAATCAAGCGAGCGAAGCGAGCCACCCCCACCGGCCGACTGCTCCAACCGCTGTTGGACGGCGGGACGCCACTGCCGAACCCCCACCGCGCCGGCTCGGGCCCCCGGGCGTCGCGTGGCGCCGATCGCGACGCGGGCGCGGCCGCTCGCGCGCCCGGGCCCTTGGGCGCGGGCACCTCGCGCGTCACGGCTGCAACGGCGCTTGGTGGCGTCGCGCACTGTTCGTCGCGCCGGTCGCCAGACTGGCCCGCCCGCCTCGCGCGCCGGCACTCGCGTGGACAACCCCTCCCAACCCATCATCATCACGCCTCCTCGCCGACTCACCAGTCCTGGGGGGCGCCGTGAGCGACGCGACTCGCTGTCGCCCGGTAGGTGGCGCCGACCGACCAACGTTTCAGTTGAGCTGCAGCGGAGGGCGATTGAGCGAGCGAAGCGAGCGTACCCTAGCTCCGCTGACTGCTCCAACGCGTGTTAGACCGCGATGCGCGCGAGCGCACGCTCATCGCACCACGATGCCGAGGCTGGCGGGCACACAGAGCACGCGTGAACCGCTGACGCTCGGCAGGAGCATCGCGCGGACGCCAAACGTCAGTGCCACGTGAGTACGCTGCAGGAGAGCGCCGTCGCGCCGACGTGAACTCCGCTTCCGCGGCCCCCGGGTGCATTCGCGCGAGACGCGACATGGTACACGCCGGCCCCGACGTCGACACGATACTGCCGACGGGAGCCAAGCGCCGAAACGAGACTCGCCGACGCACCGACAGTGTTGGGCAGTGGACGGCTATTCACGCCGTAGAAATCAGCGCTCGTCGCCGAGCCCAGCAGGTGCGCATCCAGCGCGAGCGCGAGCGACGCACGGACGTGGAACTCGACGCCGAGCCGCGCGGCAGCGGCGAGCCCGCCCTCGTACGGCGCTTGCGCGCTGTACAAACCCAAGCCGACTTCCGAACGCACCGAGAGCGGCACCCCCCGCGCTGAAACGGGCACGAGCGGCAGCCCGAGCAGCATGACAGTGAACAGGCATCTACGCATACGCATGGGGACCCGTGCTATTGCGCATGCGTCACCAGGTCGGGAGCGGTCTAACGTTCTAGTTCAGCAGCCAAGGCGTCATATAGAATGGCCGCAGGCCGCAATCCGCACTGCCTTGGTCTGCTGCAACGCATGTTAGGCGACATGATCGCACATGATCACTCCGGGTGAACAGCGGTAACTGTCGGCGGGTCACCCCTCTGCACGCTTACCACCACGAGTGACGCCACTGGAGTCCGACGTCGAGGTGCCCTCGCGTGGTGCCCAATCGCCGCGCAAACATACCGTTCCGCACCTCGACGGCCCACGCCCCGCGTCGGATCCCCCCGCCGGTCGCGAGCACCCAGGTCCCTCCGCGCGCAGGGACCGGCCCAGGCTGCCCCGCCACCTGAAACCACTCCGGGCCCGCGAACAGGTAGGCCCGACCGCGCGACACCAGCGCGTGCGTGCCGAGCGAGAGACCGTTCTCCGTGGACCCGGCGCGCGGCGGATACGACGCGTCGTAGCCATATGGCCCCCGCCTGCCGAGCCGGAGCGTCGTCACTGCACGCAGGCCGCCGCGCCGCGCCATCCACTCGCCGCCAGCGGTCAGGGCGAGATTGTTCTCGAAGTTCCACCCGCGATCACGCGTGAGAAACGGCGCAACGCCGATCACGACCGAGGTCGCGCGTTGCGCGTCGAGCGTTCGAGGCGCCGCGGCCCCCGCCGTCCCCGCGAGCGCCAGCAGCCAGGCGATTCGTCGGTGCATCAGCACTCTCCGTAACACGACTCTGTCCTCGAAGAGAGACCCACGGGTGCCATACGCCGTCACGCCGCGACTAACGGAGCTCCTCCGTACGCCGAGGGTCGCTGCAACGAGGGCTCGCGCATTGTTCTGCTTCTGGAACGCCCCCGTCAGTGTCGCCTAACGCTGAGCATCAGCTGCGGCCGAGGGAAATGGAGCGAGCGAAGCGAGCGTACAACAGAGCGGCCGTCTGCTCCAACTCGTGTTAGAGAGCGGACGGTGGCGCCGGCTGCGCCAGCTCGGACTGTTCATAGAGCACGATCACTGGCACGCCGTCGCGGAGCTCCGCCCGTAACCCAAGCATATGCTCCGGTCCATCGGCCGTCTCGTGGTACCGCAGCTCGAGCTTCGTGGCCGTGGTGTGATCAGCATGGGAGCTGGCGCGACAGCCAACCCGCTCACTGCCTCGGACGCGGGCGAGGAATGAAGTCAGGCGATAGGTCGGTGTCTCAGTCTTGTCCATACGATACCGTGGACTCGCTAACGGCCAAGCTTGAGCTGCGGCCGAGTTGAATAATGCGAGCGCAGCGAGCGTACACCAGATCGGCCGACTGCTCCAAGCGCTGTTATGCGGCGGCCGCGGTGGTGGTGTCCGATCATCGAGCGCACAGGCGCTTCAGCACGAGACGCAGGACTGGGCGCGCTGTGGTGCCTTCCCACTCCTCCGGCAAGCTCTGTTCACGATGATCGCGGAGGACGAAGTCGTCGCCAAGGAACAGGAGCGTGGACAACCACAGGACGCGTTGGCGGCTACAATCGACGGCGAAACGCTGCTCATCGCGATCGTAGCGCGTGGTCCCGACCCGCCGCGGCGCGCGATACGAGCTGCGGAGCCAGACCGTCGGAAAGTCGGCTTCCGTACTGTCAGTGCGCCACGCCTGCCGCGCGGCGGCAGAGTTGGGCAATCGCTGCCACCGTTCTTGCGCCGCCGGCAGCCTGGCGCAGATGAGTAAGGCGGCAGCGAGGAAGGTGAGACGGCCGAACCGGCAACGCACGTCAATAGTCCCTTCTGATCGTGGTCGGCATAACGCTAGGTTCAGCTGCGGGCGAACGAAACAGAGCGAGCGCAGCGAGCACCCATAGCTCGCCCGTCTGCTGCAACTGGAGTTACAGCGCGGGCCATGGACGACGCGGTGCCGTGGCACCGTGCACGAGCCGACGCGCACGGGTCCTCGCGCGCGGGCCCCGCGGATTGCCGCGCTCGGGCCATCAGGCGCGTGGCCCCGGCGCCGAGTGGCGAGCCGCGACGAGCCACGCGTGGAGCGCGGCCCAGCCGGTGAGTTCGAGGAGCGCGAGGGCGGCGCGCGTTTCGCCACGGCCCAGGATCGCAGTGACCATCAGGCCCACGACCAGCGCCGCAGCGGCGCCCAGAAACCCAAGTCCCGCCCGTCGGTGGCCCAATTCAAGCTGGCCCGACCCGGGGACGACCGCTGAGAGCAACGTGACCCGCCACTGTTCCGTCATCCCAACCTCCCGTCGTGGTGCGTGCTTCTCAAACGTACACTACCAACTGACTGCCCGATCCCGCGGGGTAACGGCCAAGCTTGAGCTGCGCGGGCAGGAAATAGTGTGCGCCCGAAGGGCGCACGAATCAATGGTGCCCGCGACTGCTCCAAGCGCTGTTAGCAGGCAGGCGGCCACCCTGTTGTCACGGTCACGGCGTCACCCAGAGGAGGAACCACGCGCCGAACGCTGTATCCGTCGGCGCCTCGTACGCGCCCCGTAGGCGGTACAGTCCCGGCGGTGTTCCCGGCGGGAGCAGGATGTGAGCGGCACCACGAGACGCGAGCGACTGGACCCAACCCGGGGACAGCCGCACTGTCGCCGGTCCGTCCGGCAGCTTGCATCCGCCGGCGCCGCCAATCAGGGCGTAGCGACGAAATGCTGTCGGCGCCAACGACTTGCAGCCGCAGAGGCAGCCAGGGACACGGCCCCGGCGCCCGGACGCCGATCGCTAATGGGTTTCTCGCGCTGAGCGTGAGGACGAGCTCGTCCGAGAGCGCGACGGTGTCTGGCTTCGCGGTAGCGCTGATTGTCAGCGCGGAAGGGGCGGCGAGTTGCTCGTCGCTGTCAGTGGCATTGCGGCCGCAAGCCAGCACCCCACTCATGCAGGTGAGGCTGAGCAAGGCGCCGAGCGGAACACACCGAGGACGCATCACAATGGTAGACCCTGCGACCACCGCGGGGCGTCACCCTGGGAGTCCTGCTAACGATGAAGCTGAGCTGCAGCCGAGTTCAATAGTGCGAGCGGAGCGAGCACACCATGAATCGGCTGTCTGCTCCAGCGAATGTTAGGGTGCCCGCGCGCCGGCAGCTAGGATTCAAGCGTCACGTCGACGACGATCCCGTCTGCTCGGAGGTCGGCAGCCAGTGCCAGGAAGCGGTCGAGGTAGGCGCGTACTTCCTCCGCCATCACCGCCGCGCCGGAGATGTGTGGCGAAGGGCGGATTGATCGTGTGCACGTGGCCCATGCGAAGGGTCTCCTCGAGTGCGTCGAGATTGCGCCCGTGCCACCCGGGATCGCCGATGACGTCGAGCAATGCACTGTAGAAGTCAGCCTGTGACCTCCAGCGCGCACCGTCGAGGGTTATTGTTCGCATCGCGCATTCCAAATAGGGCAGCCTAACGTTGCGGTTCACCTGCGGCCGCATCAAATCATGCGAGCGCAGCGAGCATACACCAGCGCGGCCGTCTGGTGCAACCGTCTGTTAGGCAGCCCCTCACGTCAGAACAGCACACTGACCACCAGCCTAGCGGTTCCCACGGATAGTCCGTGCGTCGTCGTGCGAGCTTCGTTCGCCGGAGCCTCGACCCGTTCTGTTGAACGGCCATACGAATACGCTGCCTCCCAGTTCGCCCCGAGCGCCAGATGCTCGGTCGCCAGCCACATGCCCCGAGGTTGGCGAAGCCGCCTCCAACGATGCTGCGAAACGTACGACCTGTCTCGGGCGAGGGGTCGGGCGCTTGATACCGTTGTTGCTCACGTCGCACGCCGCCCGACGCACCCAGCGTGAAGTACTGCCGGACGCGCGGGGAAACGGCCCGGAACCACCGTACCCCGAGGCGGACCTGCAGCTCGCGGTTACTGCCTTCGTTCCCCTGCTCGCGCGTGGCCTTGAAATACCCACCACTGCCATCGAGCACGAGGGCACGCCGCGGGGACAGGAAGCGCAGCACGCCCAGACTGCGCGCTTCAGTGCCGGCGGCAAACTCGGCGACCCACTGACCGCGCCGGAATGCCAAGGAATCCTCGGGCTGCTGTGCGAATGCGGGACGTGCGAGCATGAACGCCCCTCCGACCAGTACGCTGAGTCCCCACCGCATGCTGCCCCTCCATGAATAAGGCGCTTGATGACTGCCTAACGGCCAAGGTTGAGCTGCGGCCGGATGAAATCAAGCGAGCGAAGCGAGCCACCCTCACCGGCCGACTGCTCCAACCGCTGTTGGACGGCGGGACGCCCTTGTCGAACCCCCACCGCGCCGGCGCGGGCCTCCGGGCGCGCGCGGCGCCCATCTCAACGCGGACGCCGGCGCTCGCACGCCCGAGCCTTTGGGCGCGGGACTCGCGCGCGTCATTCCTGCAACGGCGCTTGGTGGCGTCGCGCACCGGTCGTCGCGCCGGTCGCCAGACTGGCCCGCCCGCCTCGCGCGCCGGCACTCGAGTGGACAACCCCTCCCAACCCATCATCATCACTCCTCCTCGCCGACTCACTCGACTTAGGGTGCGCCGTGGTCGTCGCGTGTCGCTGTCGCCCGGTAGGTGGCGCCGACCGACCAACGCTTCAGTTGAGCTGCAGCGGAGGGAGATAAGGCGAGCGCAGCGAGCATACAGTCGTTCCGCTGACTGCTCCAACGCGTGTTATGCGCCTTGCCTGCCCTGCGCGCCTTCCTACCTAATGCGAAAATGACCGGTCTCCGCGACGAGCGTGTAGTCGCGCGTCCCGTCTGGGCGCTTTACTGCGAAGCCGCCGCTCGAAATAGAAACGCGGCCCCGGTTCTTACCGCCACGTGTTGGAAGCTGCGCATCACAATTCGGGCAGAGATAGCGGAGGCACTCGGGGCGATTGTCGTGTCGCACACCGTCGCGATGATCAAGAATGAACGGCAACGGTTGACCATTCCACTCCAGCGGCTGCGTGTGGAACTGGCACTCGACATTGTCGCATCTATCGGGAATGTTGTGAATACGTCGGTATTCCGCGTACGCTCGGCGGACGCGCGCACGGCTCGCTGGTTGCTCCGAGAACACCAGCACAACTCGCCAGGAGTCCAATATTCGTGGCATGAGTGGTCACGCAGTGGAGAGTGTGCGGTCAGACACTCTAGCTGTTGCAATGCGGAACGATCGCCCGGTGCGCATAACGCCAGGTTGAGCTGCGGCCGCGGGTAATAGAGCGCGCGCAGCGCGCGTACAACAGAGCGGCCGTCTGCTCCAACTAGTGTTAGAGAGCGGACGGTGGCGCCGGCTGCGCCAGCTCGGACTGTTCATAGAGCACGATCACTGGCACGCCGTCGCGGAGCTCCGCCCGTAACCCAAGCATATGCTCCGGTCCATCGGCCGTCTCGTGGTACCGCAGCTCGAGCTTCGTGGCCGTGGTGTGATCTGCATGGGAGCTGGCGCGACAGCCAACCCGCTCACTGCCTCGGACGCGGGCGAGGAATGAAGTCAGGCGATAGGTCGGTGTCTCAGTCTTGTCCATACGATACCGTGGACTCGCTAACGGCCCTGCCGAAGGAAATTGAGCTGCGAGCCACCCCCACCGGCCGCGTGGCTCATAAGGCCGGTCGCAAGACCTGCCGGCAACGACGCGCCGCGCGCGACCAACGCGCAGTTGAGCTGCAAGCGCGTCTCATAAAATGCGCGCGGGCATCCCTGCGTGCGCTTGTCGCGCTCCAATTGCCTGTTAGACATCACGCGCGCGAAACCGACTTCCGCAGGCGTTGGGCATAGCGGAGCGCCTCGCTGAGGTCGGACGTGCCTGGGGGCGCCGGGGCCCACATGCCGATGGCACCTTCGTACTCACGGCGCCACGCTGCCTGCGCCTTGGCGTCGACGATGGTCTCGTGCCAGGTGTCTCCGGCATCGTGGCCGTCCGCCGTGTAGCGAAACAGCATGGCAGGCCCGTCTGGCTCTGCCTCGAGGATGAGGAGGTCGGGTGTCGGCATCGCCTCTTGAGGGCCGCCGGGGAGTCCGATCGCGTGGCGCGTGCGAACCTCGATGAGTTCACCGACCAGCGCGATCTCGTAGGAACAAGACTCTGTCATGACCAGCGGCTCGCGAATCTCGGTCCAGTGATGTCTAACGCCGGGTTGAGCTGCAACCGGCTTCAAATAACTGCGGCGCAGCCGCGGGCCGAACGGCCGGTTGACTGCTCCAACGCGATGTTAAGGAGCCGGACGCCGCGGGGATGGCTTCGGTTCCCAGGGCGCGCGCACAAAAGCGCTGTGTGCCAGGCCGAAGCCCACCAGAGCCATCACCAGATTGCCGACGACGGCACTCCACGCGTGGTCGCTGGCCGCGGCCACCGACATCCAGAGCCCTCCCAACAACCACCACGCCCCGACCGCGCCGAGGATGAGGCGAAGCAGCCCAAACACAAAGTCCACCATACGCCAATGCGGTTGTCGCCGGGATGTCTACTTAACGCTTGAGTTCAGCTGCGAGGAGTCAAATAGAGGCGCGGGCGCAGCCCGCGCCAATCCGCAGATTCTCGCCAGCTGCAACGATCGTTAGGCGTGGAGCAAGCAAACTCAGAACGGCCTTCGGTCGGAGACGGAAAGCGCGCTCCCCTTCTCATCCGTTCTCACCGTTATGTAGACCACGTCGTCGGTCCCTGCCGCACGCACGTCCGCTTGCCGTTGCTGACCGTGTGTGAAGTCCTGGAGGGTCACTCGATAGGTGCCTGGGGGGCGGTGCACCAGCCGACCGCCGCTGATCTCCGACGGCGTAGCGGCACTCAGGACCTGTGCGTAGTACAGCACGGAATCGGCAAGGGCGACCTTCAGGTCCACAGTCGCTCCGGACCGATTGAAGACGTAAAGCTGGATGTGAGAGACGCCGCCAGAGGCTACAGACGTGGCTTCGGCGGGGCGCCGGCCAGCGCATCCGACTGCCGTGACCATCAGGGAGCCTGCGATCCATCCCAACGCTCGTTTGCCCATCTTCTCACCCTCCCCAGTTGACTGTCACCGCCTAACGTACTAGCTGAGCTGCAGCCGCATGACATAGTGCGAGCGGAGCGAGCATACAGTGAAGCGGCTGTCTGCTCCAGCGCATGTTAAGCGGCCGAAGGTCGCGGCGAGCACGCCCTTGTGTTACTTCGCTTGCCAGAGTGCGATGACCGCCGCAATTGCTGACACCAGAGATGCAAGTACGGTCACCTCCGTCGCGTTCCGTCGCAACCAAGATTCGTTGGCGCGCACTCGAAGCAGAAACGGGGGAAAACAGAACGGTACCTGAAGAAGACTGACCAAATCACCAACAGGCTCGTGAACCAGGCAACCGTACCTCCAGCAGACGCAAACAGTGATCGGATTGACGCAGCCCTAGAGGAGAGCGGTACGAACGTAAGCAACGTTCCCACTGCCCAGAACATCATGGGATGAAGCAGGGAGTACCACTGCTTGTTGCGCTGAGCGAAGTCCCGCGCAATCTCTGTCGAGGCGGCGCACCAGGCTTGGCTCGCGGATTCAGCGCGCACTGTCGCGCGGTGTCCAACTGTGGTACTGAGCCACACGGACCGCCGCTCGGGGTCGTCCCATTGGAAAAGCGATACAGTCATCGCGCGCACCGTCGCTGGTAGCTCGTCTTTGTGCGACTCGAGCTCGGTTATGCTGTCGAAAGTGAGGCGCTCAGAGTCAAGCGTGACCGAGATCGAGGTCGTGGGACGCTCGCCCGGGAAGCCGGAAGCGAGGGATTCGATCAACGCCCCGAGCGCCGGAACATCGCAACTGAATGGCGGAAGGTCCTTACTCCGATCGCCCGATCTCTTCATTCGTCCACAAGCTGGTAGGTCCGCTTAACGTTCTAGCTCAGCTGCCGCCGAGAGCAACAGAGCGGCGGCGGAGCCGCCGCCAACCATGGTTCGGCGGTCTGCTGCAGCGCCAGTTAGGCAGCTATCGCACAGCTGGTAGGGCAGCATCGATGCTCGCGCCGTAGTCACCCCGCCTAAGATCGTCCACCATCGCATCTCGCACTCTCATCAGAGCGGCCGTTGACTCGTCCTTGAGTGATAGCGCCTTCATCCCGTCCTCAGAGGGCACGGTAACCTGAGCGCTCAATGAGGCGAGAACGCTGTTCAGAGTATGCAGCGCCTCGCGTACAGGTTGCGAGATGTACAACTCACCGAGGAGGAACGCATTCTTGAACTGTTGGAACTCCTGCAGCGCCCGCACCTCCCGCGCTTGCCGCAACACAGTATGAAGAAGCTGGACAGCGTGCTTCTGGTTGCCCTCCCAGGACTCTAAAATCTGGTCTCGATGCTTGCCCGGCACCTCCTCACGGGTCAGTACCTGGGCGACTTCCTCTTTTGACGCGTCGGAGTAGTCGCTGGCGAACGTCAACCCGAAGAACCCGGCAAGCGCACCCTGGGCCTTCAGGGCGCGGCGAAAGATGACTCTGTAGGAGCGGTGCCGATGCGCATTGAAGATGGCAAAGTCTGCAAGTCTTCGCTGAAAGTCTAGACGGACGCTGTCTGCAGAGAGCTGCAACTGCTGCCGATGTTGCTCTATGCTTCGCTCGATGACGCTCTCTGCGTGTCGCTCCAATGCGCGCTTCAACCAAAGCCAGGCCATGGCGATCACGACTGCCAGCACCAAAGCAACGGCGGCCAGTACGAGCCCCGCTTCGCGCAAGAGTCTGAGAATAATGTCGACGTCGGAATCCATGAGGGACACTGCGATTGGTTGCTGCCTAACGTGGCTGTAGGAAAACCCCGCCGGTGCCCGCGATGTGGACACGGAACTTCACGGGGTGCGACGGGTTTCCCCGGCAGCGAATCTGTGGCCGTTCCCCGCCGCCGTCGAGGTCCCATGGCCCGGTACAAGGTGATCGACACCCACCCGCGGTTGTTGCCGGTGAACCTGGCCGCGCAGCTGCTCCCCGGCACCTTCGAGCACGCGGTCGATCACCTGCTCGACCACGCCATCGACCTGTCGCGCTTCGACGCTCGGTTCCGGAACGACACCACGGGCGCGCCGGCCTACCCGCCGGCCGTGCTGCTCAAGGTGGTGCTGTGTGCCTACGCGCGCGGGATCGTCAGCAGCCGGGCGATCGCCCGGCTGTGCGAGGACCACGTGACCTTCATCGCCCTCTGTGGGACGCGCACCCCACACTTCACCACGATTGCCGCGTTCGTCAGCGGCTTGGGCCCAGACATCGCCCACGTCTTCGCGGCCGTCCTCGCGGTGTGTGATCAGCAGGGGCTGATCGGCCGTGAGATGTTTGCCATCGATGGGGTGAAGCTGCCGAGTAATGCGTCGAAGCGGCGCAGCGGGAAGCGCGCCGACTTCGAGCGGCAGGCGGAGAAGCTGGAGACCGCTGCCGCGCGCATGCTCACGCGGCACCAAGCAACGGACGCGACGGAGGACGGGCCGCCCGACCCACCCGACGGACCGCCGACGTCGCGACGGGCGCGAGACGCCGAGCGATTGGCGCGCCTCGAGCGTGACGCGGCGCAGCTGCGGGCGTGGCTGGCGGCGCATCCCGACGAGCGGCGCAGTGCCAAAGGTGCGGCGCGCCTGAGCAACCGGACCGATCCGGACAGCGCGAAGATGGCCACGGGCAAGGGCGTCGTGCAGGGCTACACCGCCGTCGCGGCGGTGGATGCGAAGGCGCAGATCATCGTCGACGCCCAGGCGCATGGCACCGGGACGGAGCAGGAGCTGCTGCTCCCCGTGGTGACCGCCCTCGCCCCGCATGCGACCGCCACGACGCTGATCACCGCGGATGCCGGCTACCATAGTGAAGCGAACCTCCGCGCCCTCGCGGTCGCGGGCCGCCCGGCCCTGATCGCGGACAACGGCATGCGGGCGCGCGACGAACGCTTCGCCACGCAGGCCCGCCATCAGCAGGGGCCGGATCCCCTGCACGACAAGTCGCGCACGCCGACGCGATTGCCGCTGTACCAGCCCCACGACTTCACCTACGATCCCGTCGCCCGCACCTGCGTGTGCCCCGCGGGCAAGTCGTTGTATCGGAAGGGCAAGGACCTCGTGATCAAGGGCTATCGTGGCGCGCAGTTCCGCGGGGCCAAGCGCGATTGCGTGCCGTGTGCGCAGCGCGCGCGGTGCCTGCGGACCCCCGAGCGCACGGAGACGCGGCAGGTGATGTTCTTCGAGGGGCCGGCACCGGGTCGGCCCGAGAGTTACACCCGGCAGATGCAACGACGGCTTGACACGGCTGCGGGGCGGGCGCTGTACGGGCGGCGCTTCGCGACCGTGGAGCCGGTCTTCGCGAACCTCCGACACAACAAGGGGCTCGCGCGCTTTACGCTCCGCGGCCGCGCGAAGGTGGACGGGCAGTGGAAGCTCTTCTGCCTGGTCCACAACATCGAGAAGCTGGCCCACGCGGGGTACGCCGCCTAACGGCGATCGTGGCGCGCCATCGGGCGCCGCGTGAGGCGCATCGCGCCGTCGGAGCGCGCCAGCCGTCGATTCCTCACCACACGGAGGCTAACGTCGCGCATCGCGCGGTCACCGGCAGCGGATGCGGGCTTATTCTACATCCTCAACGTTACGCTTCTCCCGCGCGGCGTCCTACAAGCAGCGCCGCCATGGCGAAGCACATGGCGGCACACAATACGCCCGAGCCGTGTCGGGAGCAAGCGAAGGTTAGGTGGCCGCTCCACGCTGCGGTCCCTCGGCTCGGGCGGCGGCCCCGGCGTTATCCGCTGAAGCCGAGGCACCCTCAGCGCGATGGTACCGCCGGATCCGGGGTGGCATGCAGGTGAAAGAGCTGCCACGGTCCGCCGCGCTTACTCCAAACCCAGGTGGCTATCCCGCGCACCTCGTTCCGCGCTCCGGTGGTGTCGACGAAGACATCCACGTACCGGCCTGAGGCAACCGCCGCGTCGGGACCCAAGACCGTGACCTGCAGCGGCCCCTCGATCGCCGTTTCGATCGAGCGCATCGACCTGTAGAAGCCGCCGATCATTCGCGCCATTTGGGCGCGAGTCATGATGCCGCCCTCAATCGCCTGGACGCTCGAGTCCTCTGCGAAGAAGGCCAAGACGCGAGCCGAATCCCGAGCCTGAATCGCGTCGACGAATGCCGCCATGTTCACACGGATAGAATCTGGCACTGCGTCGCTCGCACCTGATACCGCTGTCGTATCGGCCGAGGGCGGAGTGCAGGCGACGACAGCACCGAGGGCAACCAGCAGAAGGAGTCGCATAGTCATGGGGAAAGGGAGACACACACCACCAACGGTGTACCGCCTACATCTGCAACGGTCGCCCACAAGGCCACCTAACGTTGAGCATCAGCTGCGGCCGAACGAAATAGAGCGAGCGAAGCGAGCGCACAACAGATCGGCCGGCTGCTGCATGCGATGTTGGACGGACGCGCACCGTACCTCCGTCCGGGGCGATCTTGCCTACGTACAAGCGTGGCGAAGCTACTACGAGGGGACAGTGCGAAAACGCACGAGGGTAGGTACGTCGTCCTCGTCGAGCATCTGGCCCCACGCGACACCATCACCCGCCCAAAGAAGATGTATGTCCGCCGGGCCCTCGATCTCAAGCGCCGCGCGACCGCCCGCCGTGAGCATCGTGAAGCGTCTGATGCGCTCCGGCGAATCCCAGCCGATCCACAGGCTCCCGTCTGCGCCCGCAAGCACGTCCGTGATCGGTGGCCGAAATGATGGCACGAAGAGGCTGCGCTCGATCTCATCTGCCGGGTATCGTGATGCGAGCACACGGGTCAGGTGCGCACGTACGCTGTCTACCACCCCGGTATCGAGGCGACGCGCCCTATACGGCAGGGTCCTCGACCACACGGTGTCACCCTTCATGCCAAGCGCCGTCACGCGCACGGTTGCGCGACCCTCTTCTCGCGCCGCGTATCGTTCGACGACGAATACCTGGCCCGTTGACGGCGCGTACGCCGTCAATGGCGCGTCGGCAAAGGGCTGGGCACGATACATCGTGCCCCGTGTCGAGCGGAGGATGAGGTGCTCGTGTCCGATGGGCACCCATCCGATGGTATCGGCGGCGCCGGCGCTCGTTGGCACTCGGAGCAGTGGTAGGGCCGTCACCTCTCCGGCCGCGATTGCGCGCCCTGTGGTTCCACCGAAGCCCACGAGCGCACCGTCCCGAAGCATCGCCATCGGATAGAAGAAGTAGAAGCGGCCGTGGCTACCAACCTCGGGTGACATCGTCTCAAGTCGAGCCGTCGTCAGCAGCTCGCCGTTGGCGCGAAAGAGCGTGACGCGTCGGAGATTGGAGTCGAGCGTCCACAGCGTGTCCCCGACGAGGCCTATCGCCGTCACGGCATCAAACTCACCCGGCCCGGCCCCCCTTCGGCCGATCGTTCTCCGGTGTCGCCCGTCGGCGCCGAAGACGCGGATTTCGGGCGTCTCAGCAGGCAGCACGAAGACTTCGGAGTCTGACGCGACGACTTGGCGAATCGTGGTGAACATGTAGGCAGCACCGGCGGTCTCGCTACCGATGCGAAGCGTGGGCACAAGGCGGCGCTGCTCGACGCGCGTCGGCATGGCCTCTCGTGCACATGCCATCAGCGAGAGGCTGGCGCTCAGAAGTGCTGAAGACGCGAGTCGGCTTAGCATCGCTCGTGATGGCGCTTCGAGAGGAACTGGGCTGGTTCCGGCCAACGAACAAGGTTCAGCTGCGGAGCCATATCATAAAATGGTGAGGCGCGAAGCGCCTCGCCAATCCTCAATACGGCTCCGTCAGTTGCAACCGGCGTTAGCCACGCCGAGCGCCCACCCTACGTGTGCGCCTGCTGGGCGCGCGCAGGCTGGCCCCGGATGTCCCGCCAGTACTCAAGCCGTGCGTCTTCGTCGATCTCGATCATCGCGCGGCCCCCGTAGAGGCGATCGCCGCCGTCCTTATGCGGGCCGGAGATCCAGTAGGGGTCGCCGGTCGCGACCTCTTAGTAGTTGGACTTGAAGCCATCGCCCTTGAGGCTGCGATACGCGTGACCGCGGTAGTAGATCGTCTTGCCCGTCTTCGAGAAGGTGACGCGGCCGATGCGCGCGGGTCCGGTCAGACCGCCCGCCTTACACTCGATGTACATGACCCGAGTCTTCATGTGACGACTCGCCGTGGCTGGCTAACGTTTCAGTTGAGCTGCAGCGGAGGGCGATTGAGCGAGCGAAGCGAGCGTACCCTAGCTCCGCTGACTGCTCCAACGCGTGTTAGACCGCGATGCGCGCGAGCGCACGCTCATCGCACCACGATGCCGAGGCTGGCGGGCACACAGAGCACGCGTGAACCGCTGACGCTCGGCAGGAGCATCGCGCGGACGCCAAACGTCAGTGCCACGTGAGTACGCTGCAGGAAGAGCGCCGTCGCGCCGACGTGAACTCCGCTTCCGCGGCCCCCGGGTGCATTCGCGCGAGACGCGACATGGTACACGCCGGCCCCGACGTCGACACGATACTGCCGACGGGAGCCAAGCGCCGAAACGAGACTCGCCGACGCACCGACAGTGTTGGGCAGTGGACGGCTATTCACGCCGTAGAAATCAGCGCTCGTCGCCGAGCCCAGCAGGTGCGCATCCAGCGCGAGCGCGAGCGACGCACGGACGTGGAACTCGACGCCGAGCCGCGCGGCAGCGGCGAGCCCGCCCTCGTACGGCGCTTGCGCGCTGTACAAACCCAAGCCGACTTCCGAACGCACCGAGAGCGGCACCCCCTGCGCTGAAACGGGCACGAGCGGCAGCCCGAGCAGCATGACAGTGAACAGGCATCTACGCATACGCATGGGGACCCGTGCTATTGCGCATGCGTCACCAGGTCGGGAGCGGTCTAACGTAAGGTTCAGCTGCGGGCGAACGAAACCGAGCGAGCGGAGCGAGCCACCCTAGCTCGCCCGTCTGCTGCAACTGGAGTTACAACGCGGGCCACGGACGACGCGGTGTCGTGGCACCGTGCACGAGTCGACGCGCACGGGTCCTCGCGCGCGGGCCCCGCGGATTGCCGCGCTCGGGCCATCAGGCGCGTGGCCCCGGCGCCGATTGGCGAGCCGCGACGAACCACGCGTGGAGCGCGGCCCAGCCGGTGAGTTCGAGGAGCGCGAGGGCGGCGAGCGTTTCGCCACGGCCCAGGATGGCAGTGACGATCAGGCCCACGACCAGCGCCGCAGCGGCGCCCAGAAACCCAAGGCCCGCCCGTCGGTGGCCCAATTCAAGCTGGCCCCACCCGGGGACGACCGCTGAGAGCAAGGTGACCCGCCACCGTTCCGTCATCCCAACCTCCCGTCGTGGTGCGTGCTTCTCAAACGTACGCTACCAACATACTGCCCGATCCCGCGGGGTAACGCTTGAGTTCAGCTGCGAGGAGTCAAATAGAGGCGCGGGCGCAGCCCGCGCCAATCCGCAGATTCTCGCCAGCTGCAACGATCGTTAGGCGTGGAGCAAGCAAACTCAGAACGGCCTTCGGTCGGAGACGGAAAGCGCGCTCCCCTTCTCATCCGTTCTCACCGTTATGTAGACCACGTCGTCGGTCCCTGCCGCACGCACGTCCGCTTGCCGTTGCTGACCGTGTGTGAAGTCCGCAGGAAATCGAGCGCGCGCAGCGCGCGACCGCCACGCGGCTGACTGCTGCAGGCGATGGACCCCTCAGCTCGCGCGAATCGCTTTCGCCCACGTTCGGCGGCGAGGCGCTCGGCGAGAAAGACTTTGAGGAGGCTCTGGTAGGGCACATCGCGTTCGTTCGCGAGCACCTTGAGCGCATCCAACATGCCGTCCGGCAACCGGAGCGAGATCGTCGTGGTGGACGGCTTGAGCGCCGGGATCCGGACGCGCTGCGCCTGCGACCAGTCGAGGTAGTCGAGCGGAATCAGCGGCGTCCCAAAAGGCCCGTTCGGCCGCCTCGGACCTATGCGTCGGCACTGGCTTGATCGTCTTCTTGGCCTTCGTCTTCGGCACGGCGATAGCATCGATGCCGCAGTTCGCGCCGGCTCATCGGCCGGGCAGATATCGGTGTCCACGGTCCGAGCACTTCCACGAAGCGTGAACACGAGGAAGAGGCGACGCCCGGCGGCCGTCTGGCCCAAGACGGCGTAGCGCGCTTCCCGCGAGTGTGCGTCGACCTGCACGACGAGGGGTTGGTGGAAGAACAGTTCCTCACACTCGGCGGATGTGACCGAGTGCTTCGTGCAATTCTTGGTGTCGTTGCCGGCGTCCCACTGGAATCCGGTCGCGAGCGCCAGGACGCGCAAGCGGATCACGCATGCAGAAGTGTATATGGCAGTCATATACAGGCGCAAGGCATGCGACCCCTCAGGTCGCGCTGAGGGTTAACTCCGGCATCAGCTGCAGCAGCAGCGAAAGGCAACAGAGTGCGCCAGCCGCGCCGCAGAATCGGTCCCAGATCCGCTGTCTGCTGCAGCGTGTGTTATGCGGCGTCGCCGAAGCGTCATCGGTTGAAGCGCACCTCGTAACCAGAGCCGCCGAATCTCAGGATCAACGGCCAAGCGGCGCAAAAGGCTCACGCCGAAGCCAATAGACGGCACCGATACCCCCGTCTTGGCGGCCACAGTAGAGGATTCACCGAGGCCGAGCTGATAGATGGTCAGCCATACTCTAGGAGGTACTTCTTGTTCCGGTTCGCGGCGATCGCGGCACCAATGCTATATCCCAGCGCATCGTAGGGATCTTCGACACGCCGAATCTCGCCCTGCGCGTGCGTTCAGATACGTGAGGTTGCCGTTCGTCTGTAGCGTCCCGTAGGTGGTGGCAGTGAACTCATAGCTGTACTTCGGTTCGTATCTAGGAATCCCAACTACACGCCCGGCGAACAGATTGGACGCTTCGATGAGTCTGAAGGCGCATGAACGCGACGCGCGAGCCATCCATGAGGATCAGCTCTTTGAAGGTCCATGTTGAACGCGCGAGAGCTGTGCGTTGTATAGCTGAATCTGCAAGACGAACATCTCGTCGTACTCGAACATCGTGACGCGCCGAGCGCGCTATCGCCGGGGACGATCGCCGTAACACGGGCGGACGCCCGGTGGCTGAACTCGCCGCGTCGTGTCCATCGCCCTGCAGGAGCTGCACGAGAGTGATGGTCGATGCATCCGGTCACGGGAGCGAGCTGACGCATGCTCGTGCCGGGCGGTGTGCACGCACCCGCCAGCGTCCCTATCAGTACGAGTAGAAGGCGGCTGAGTCTCATTTCTCAACATCGTTCGGGATGAGCCTAACCGCATGCAGCAACGCCAAGGTTGAGCTCGCGGCCCGGATGCAAATCAGAGCAGGCGAAGCGTGGCGTCGCGCCCGTCATCGGTCGACTGCTCCAAGCCGCTGAAACCACGGGCGCCAAACTGCTCCCCACCGATCGCCGGCTCGCCGGCCGACCGGCGCTGATAGCGTTGAAGCCGACTCTCGACCGGAGCGCGGCGATGCGCGCCCCAGCGCTGCGCGGGCGACACGCCGAAGGGCGCTGTGCGTCAGATACGTGAGGTTGCCGCGGCGGCGCCTGGTGGCGTCGCGCACTTCGGCGTCGCGCCGGTCGCAATTCACAGGCCGCCCGCATCGCACGCCGGCACTCCTGGACAAGCCCCTTGTTCCCAGGTTGGGCGCGCATCACCATCCTCGCCGTACTCACATCGGACCTAGCGGTGCGCCGTGGTCGTCGCCGAAGTCGCTGTCGCCCGCGTAGGTAGCGGATGACCCGTGGAGTCTGGCGTGCATCCGGTAGGGAGCGAGTGACCGCTGCCACCGATCGAGACGCACCCCCACCGCTCCGTACAGTTGAGCGCCCGATTGTCAACGTGTGCGCGATGGCGCACGCGCGCCGGAGTGCTCGCGGAAGCGTCCACGCTCCGCAACTTCAACGCGGCGTTGGCTGGATTCCGAACAGCAGCGGCAAGGCGCGCGTCGTCTCGCTGCCGCCGCTGCGTCAACGCCGCCATGCGCGCGGGAATCTCGCGGTCAGGGCAAGCGCGGTGTGGCAACTTCGCGTCGCAGCTTGGCGATCGCGGCCGCCATCTCTGGAAGCTCCCAACCCGTCCATCACCTGACGCCGTCACAATGCGCAGTGGTCGAGTTCAAGCCCAGTGGTCGCCCAACGGCCAAGGTTGAGCTGCGGCCGGATGAAATCAAGCGGCGAGCCATTTCTCACGGCCGACTGCTCCAACCGTGTTGGACGGGGGACGCACTGCCGAACCCCACCGCGCCGGCTCCGGGCCCCCGATGGTCGCGTGGCGCCGATCGCGACGCGGGCGCGGCCGCTCGCGCGCCCGGGCCCTTGGGCGCGGGAAGCTCGCGCGTCATTCCTGCAGCGGTGCCAGGTGGCGTCGCGCACCGGTCGACGCGCCGGTCGCCAGACTGGCCCGCCCGCCTCGCCCGTCGGCACCCGCGTGAACGCCCCCTCCCAACCCATCATCATCACGCCTCCTCGCCGACTCACTCGACCTAGGGTGCGCCGTGGTCATCGCGTGTCGCTGTCGCCCGGTAGGTGGCGCCGACCGACCAACTGTACTTCACCAGTCCACCGAATCCCCAGCCCTCTCGCCAACACAGGCTAGCCTCGGCGACCTAGCTCAGGATAACGCCGACAGCACCCGACAGCCACAGCGCGGCAACCCCCCACCACACCCCCGCTTCGAGCCGAACGTTCGCCTCGGCACAAACGATCTCCCACTGAGTAGCCCCGGATAGCTCCACTCGGCGAACCGCGCCGTCAGCGGCGCAGGTTACGCGGAACGTGCGGCCGTGTGAACGGCGTCGCCGTCCCAGTCTCGGCGGACAGGACCGGTGCCGGTGGAACCGGGGAGGGGAGGGCGACGTCGACGCTGATCGGCGATGGCGCGGATCGAGGGGCAGATCCAGGCGCAGGACCAGGCCCAGACGCACGCACAGGCCCACCGGCAGCCGCCACGAGTACGTCCAGCGCGTCGAGCGGGCTCCGCACGCCGGTCCCGCTCTCCAACACGTGCAGGTACAGCATCGTGGTCGAGACGTCGCGGTGCCCCAGCAGCGACTGCACGGTGCGGATGTCGTACCCGGCGCGCAGCAGCTGCGTGGCAAACGAATGGCGGAAGGTGTGCGCCGTGACGCGCTTGGGGATCTCGGCCAGGTTGGAAGCGTTGGTGATCGCGCGTTGCACGGTGGTCTCGTACACGTGGTAGCGCATCATCTGCCCGCTCTCGCGGTCGCGATACTGACGCGCCGCGGGAAAGACCCACGCCCACCGCCAGTCGCGGCGCGCGGATGGGCTCTTCTCCCCAAACGCGTGGGGAAGGGCGTTGAACCCGCCGCCGCGCGCCACGTCGGTCTCCTGGACGCGCCGCGACCGATGCAGGCGGTCGCTCATCAGGAGCATCGCTTGCTCGGGAAAGACGGTGCGCCGGTCCTTCCCCCCCTTGCCGTCGCGCACGGTCACGATGCGACGCGCGAGGTCGACATCCTTGATCCGCAGCTGCAGCGCTTCGTTGAGGCGCAACCCGGAGCCATACAGCAGCATCACGATCAGCTGCAGGTCGCCATCGAGGCGCGCCAGGATGCGCGCCACCTCGTCCGGGCCGAGGACGGTGGGGATGCGCTTGCGGCGCTTGGCGCGAATGACGGAGACGTCGGACTCGATCTCGACGCCCAGCACGTGCCGGTACAGGAAGAGCAGCGCCGCGATCGCCTGGTTCTGCGTCGACGCCGCGACGTCGCGCTCGGTCGCGAGATGCTCGATGAAGCGCTCGATGTCCGGCTTCCCCAACTCGCGCGGATGCCGCATGCCGCAGTACCGCACGAAGCGCCGCACCCATCCGACATACGCCTTCTGCGTGCGCTTGCTGTAGTTTCGCACGCGCACCGCGGTGCGGAGATCGTCGAGAAGTCGTGACACGTGAGTCGGGGCGATCGGGTGGAGTACGCCGTTTCCCCAATGATCCTCGTCGACGCTCGCACTTCCTCATCATTTCACTGCGGATAGAGCGATCCCGTTCCCATCCCACCGCTACGGCCGCCCCCTCAGTGCCGGGCGCGGATTGCACGCGCGAGTCGCCCGCCGGCATGCGTCGCCCTTGCCTTCACGAATGCGCTGGTCGTCCGCCCGCTCGACACGGTCGTCCGTCCGGGCGAGACGCTCGTCTGTCCGGGCGAGACGGTAGTCTGGCCCGGCGACATCGTCTTCTGACCGGGCGGCGCGAGCCTCTGTCCGCGCGACATCGTCTTCTGGCCGGGCGGCGCGAGCCTCTGTCCGCGCGTCATCGTCGCCTGGCCGCGCGACATCGTCCCCTGGCCGGGCGACATCGTTCCCTGGCCGGGCGGCGCGGTCGTCTGTCCGCGCGACATCGTCGCCTGTCCGGGCGACACCGTCCTCTGGCCCGGCCGCACCGTCGTCTGCTCGCGGGACCCCGTCCTCTTGCCGCGGGACTCCGTCGTCTTGCCGGACGACATCGGCGTCTGGCCGCGCGACAGTGTCATATGGCCGGACGACATCGGCGCCTGTCCGCGTGACGCCGTCCTCTGGCGTGGCGACGCGGTTGTCTGTCCGCGTGACGCCGTCCTCTGGCGTGGCGACACGGTCGTCTGTTCGCGGGACATCGTCGTCTTGCCGGACGACATCGGCCTCTGGCCGCGCGACATCGTCGTCTGGCGGGACGACATCGGCGCCTGGCGGCGGGACATCGTCGTCTGACCGGACGACATCGGCGCCTGTTCGCGCGACATCGGCGTCTGGCGGGAGGACATCGGCGCCTGGCCGCGCGACATCGGCGTCTTGCCGGCCGACATCGGCCCCTGGCCGCGCGACTTCGTCGTCTTGCCGGACGACATCAGCGCCTGGGCGCGCGACATCAGCGCCTGTCCGGCCGACATCGGCGCCTCTCCGAGCTACACGGCCGCCTTCGAAGTCAAAATTCGTCCCCTCCCCGCCGGAACCGCCCCGGTCGCCTCCCTGCGCGTCACCCTCCACCCCCGCTCGCCCCCCTCACCATCCCCCTTCGCACCTTCGTGTCTTCGTGTCTTCGTGTGAGACGAACTTTCCAACCTCGCAAGCACTCACCGCGTCCCGTACTTCGTCTCCACCGCGATCCCGATCTCCTTCAGGAACGGCGTCGGCAAGATCCCGCCCGCACACACAATCACCGCCTGGTTTGGCAAGCTCACCACCTCCCCCTCGTACTCGATCTCGACGTGCGGCGCGTACACGGCCTTCACCTTCGAGCTGTACATCACGTGAAGCTTCCCCGCCGCCTGCAATTCGTCGACCTTTCGCCGGTTCTTCTCCTTGGCCCGCGTGAACGCCTTGTCGCGGTACGACAACGTCACGCGCGTCCCCGGCACCTCGGCGATGGAGTGCGCCGCCTCGAGCGCGCTGTCGCCGCCCCCCACCACCAGCACGTGCTTCCCCTTGTATTCCTCGGGATCGATCAGGCGATAGACGACCTTGGGATGATCCTCCCCCTTCACGCCGAGCTTTCGTGGTGTCCCGGTGCGGCCGAGGCAGAGGAGGATGGCGCGGGTGCGATATTCGCCCACGGTGGTCTTCACCACGAAGCCGTCCCCCTCGGGGGTCACCATCTCCAGGCGCTCGTTGTAGTGGATGGGGACCTTGGTGTCGCGCTCCACCTTCTGCCAGAACTCGAGGAGCTTCTCCTTGCTGGTCTCGGCGATCTTTACCTTGCCGACGAGCGGCAGCTCGACGGGGCGCGTCATCACGATCTTGCCGCGCGGGAACTGGAAGACCGTCCCGCCTAACGTCCCCTGCTCGATGGTGCGGAAGCGGAGCTTGGCCTCCATCGCGGTGAGCGATGCGGCAAAGCCGGCCGGGCCGGCCCCCACGATGAGGACGTCGAGCCGGTCGCCGCGCCCCAGCCCCGACAGCTTGCGGATCGACCCGATCGCCGCCTTCCCCTGGTCGATGGCGTTGGCGATGAGCCCCATCCCCCCCAGCTCGCCGGCGATGAACATCCCGGGGACGTTGGTCTCGAACGCCGGGCTCACGTTGGGGATGTCGACGCCGCGCTTCTCGGTCCCGAAGACGAGCTCGATGGCGTTCATGGGGCACGCCACCTTGCACGCCCCGTGGCCGATGCAGCTGGCGGCATCGACCAGGACGGCCTTCCCGTCCACCAGCCCAAGCGGGGAGTGCAGCGGCTGCTCGGGACACGCCTCCACGCACGACCCGCACCCGATGCACAGGTTCTCGTCGATCACCGGGTGCAGCGTGGGCGGCTCGTTGACCCCGGCCTCGGTGTTCTCCTTCAGCACCTGCGTCATCTCGCGCTCGTGCGCCTGCCGCGACCGGAACTGCTGGGCGACGGCGACGACAGTGATGAGTCCGAGAACGACGATGATGAGGGTGGTCATGACGGCAAGCGCGGAAGAAGCGGCGCGCGCGCGGGCGCGCAATTGTGATCTGCGTGTGAACCCACGATGAAGCGGGCGCACGCGCCGAGTGGCAAACTCGGCCACAACAGATAGTGCGAGTTCGACGCGCGCGCGTTGCGCTAGGTCACGCGCGGCGGCGCGCTCCCCCTACTTCCTCGCCGAGATCTTGTACGCCCCGCTTCGGTACAGCCGGTCGGCCGTGTGGAAGTATGCAATCGCGTCCTCGACGAGCTGGCGCTCCGCGGAGTCGGGGGAGGCGACCTCGCGCAGCCGCTTGGCCGCCCTGTCGTAGGCGTACACCGTCGTCGCCCCCTTGAGCCCCAGCACCGCGACCTTCTCGCCGCGCATGAGCGCGATGTTGGAGTTGTGCGTCATCAGGGCGCGCCCGCGGTCGGGGGTGACGCTGAAGACGTCCTGCCCGAACCACTTGGAGTCGTACGACACCCCCAGGCGCGCCATGATCGTCGCCGGGAGATCCATCGTCGACGCGAGCGTGTTGATGCGCTGTCCCGCGGGGATGAAGCCGGGCGCGTAGAACAGGATCGGGACTTCGTAGCTGGGGAGCGGGATCTCCGACGCCCCGTACACGCGCGCCCCGTGGTCTCCCATCAGGACAAACAGCGTGTTGTCGAACCAGGGGTGCGTCTTCGCCATCCGCATGAAGCGCCCCAGCGCCCAGTCGGCGTACATCACGGCGTGCGTGCGCTTGCGGGCGTTGGGATCGGCGGCGATGCGCCCCGCCGGATACGAGTACGGCTTGTGGTTGGAGACCGACAGCACCAGCGAGTAGAAGGGCTTCCCCGCCACGTGCAACGAGTCGTAGGTCGAGAGCGCCTTGTCGAAGATGTACTCGTCGGCCACCCCCCACGCGGTGGTGAAGGCGTCCTTGGGATAGTCCTTCTGCTCGACGATGAGCTCCATCCCGTTGTTGCGCATGTATCCCCCCATCCCGTCGAACAGCGCGCGCCCGCCGTAGATGAACGACGTGGTGTAGCCGTGCTCGCGCAGGACGTTGGGAAGGGTGAAGAGGTCCTGCGACGCCGGGCGCCTGACGACGGAGATCCCGGGGAGCGGGGGGAGCGACGACGTTGTCGCCTCCAGCGCGCGGATGGTCCGGTTCCCCGTGCTGTACGCGTTGGCCAGCACGGTCCCCTCGGCGATGAGGGAATCGAAGCGCGGGGTGAGGACGGTGTCGCCGCGCGGGTGCAGCGAGGCCAGGAAGATCGACCCCAGCGACTCCTCGAGGACGACGATGACGTTGCGCTTTGCCTCGGGGCCGGGCCCCAGGACGCGCCGTTCGGTGGGGCGTGCGGCGTTCCATGCGGCGCGCGATGCCGGGTCGGTGAGCGTGTCGTCGACGACGAGTGCCTTGATGCGCGCCGCTTCCTCGGCGGCCGGACGCGTGGCGTACAACCCTTCGTACGGCGCGTCCTGCCCCATGAACGCCATCCAGAAGGTGTAGTAGCCGTTGAGCGCGATCTCGTTGAGCGCCCGGTCGTCGCTGACCTTTCCCATCTCCGGCGTCACGCCGAAGGTCAGCGCGCCTAACGCCGCGGCGAACGTCGCCAGCACGGTCAGGCGCGTGCGCCCCGGCGTCTCGGTGGCGAGCGCCGCCGTGGTCCGGCGCCGCGCCAGCCACACCGCCAGGAAGCCGACTGCGGCGACGCCGAGCAGGATGGCCGGGAGCGGATAGCTCTCCCACAGGTTGGTGACGACCTCGGTGGGGAAGATGAGGTAGTCGACGGCGACGAAGTTGAAGCGCCCGTTGAACTCGTCGAAGAACAGCACCTCGGCGGCAATGACGAAGGCCGAGAGGGCGAAGAGGAAGAAGAGCCAGAAGCGCACCCACCCGCGCGTGAAGCGCCAGGTGAACCAGCGGTCGGGGAGGAGGGCGATGGCCAGGACGAGCGGGGCGACGATCCAGAGCGACGCAAGGACGTCGAAGACCTCCCCCACGAGGAGCGCCTTCCCGATCTGCGCGAACGACGCGTCGAGGGCGCGCCAGTCGTAGGCCAGGAGGGCCAGGCGCGTCACCAGCGCCACCGCCAGGAGGATGGCGACGGTGAAGCTGGCCAGGTCGAAGCGCGCGAGGCGCGTGCGCACGGCGGACGAGGGGCCGACCATGGGGTCGGCGGCGGGGATAGCGGGCGACGTGGGGCTCGCCAACTCGGGGACTCCGGTCACGGTTGTGCCACAAAGCTAACCGGGCGCGGCACTGACGACGGACGCTGGAAGTCGGGCGCGGAGAGGGGGGCGGGAAGGGGACAGCCACCCCGCCGAGCCGCCGTCAGCCCCCGTCAGACGGCGTATGTGGCTCGCCGGCGGCGTCAAGCGCGTGACGTAGCGCACACGACGTGCAGACGATTTGTCCGATTGCGCCCGCGCGCGTGCGATCGCCGCGCCTGAGTCGTCGAGCAGGAGCAAGCGAATGTGCGTTGCGCCGCGATACCCGAAGGTCGGTTCGGCAGCAGCTGGCGAGGGGATGAAGCTCTCGGTTTGTCCGTGCGCCGCGGCGCATAACGAGGCCTTTCATGAACCCTGCGTGAACCTCACATGAATCGCCGTGACGCTAGGGAAATCGGCGCGTCATTCTCCGAAGTTTCCCTGAGGATTATCGCCAGATGCAACGTGCAAATGCGACGCAGCGCACAGCGGAGAATGGATGACATGGCGATGATTGCGCGCCGCTTGGGGACTGCGCCTGGCCGCCTGCCTGGGCAACGTCCCCACCCCCTCACACCGACTTCAGCCCCCTCCCGGAGTCCCGGCCTCACCCCGCCACGGACATGAGCCAAGGAAACCTGGCGCGCGTCGCTCCCCTACCGGCGCCGCGCCAACCGTCGCACACACCCCTCCGCGAGATTCCCGCGGGGCCGCGTCCCGCTCCGGTCACGGCAGCGGCTCCCGCTGCCGCACCGCGCAAGCTGAACGGCGCCAACATCGCCACGATCGTCCTGATCGTCGCGCTCGCCGCCGCCAACCTGTGGGGCGCCCCGTACTACTTCGCCTCGACCGGCGAGCGGGTGCGCGACCCGATGCACAAGCTCCTCCGCCCCTCCGGGCTGGTGGGGCAGAGTGCCGGGATCGTCGCCTTCCTGGTCTTCGCCTTTCTCTGGCTCTATCCGCTGCGCAAGAAGTACCGCTCGCTCGCCTTCACGGGAACGATCGGGAAGTGGCTCGACGTGCACGTGACGAGCGCGCTGGGGCTCCCGCTCCTCCTCACGATCCATGCGGCGTGGCGGTCGCAGGGGGTGATCGGAATCGGCTTTGCCTCGATGCTGGTCGTTTGCGCGTCGGGGATCATCGGGCGCTACCTCTACGTGCGCATCCCGCGCGCCAAGTCGGGCGCTGAGCTCTCGCGCGAGGAAGCATCCGCCGAGCGCAATCGCCTGGTCGATGAGATCGCCGAGATGACGGGGCTCCACCCGCTCAAGGTCGAGGAGACGCTGACGCTGGCGTCGCCGACCGACGAGAAGGCGGGGGTGCTCACGGTGCTGCGCGACCTGCTGACGAACGACCTCAATCGCTGGCGCCGCACGCGCGAGCTGCGCCGCCGCTTCCAGGCGCTGGAAGGCGGGCGCGTCATTCCACCGGCCGCGCTGTCGCGCGCCGTGAAGCTCGCCGATCGCGAGATCGCCCTCACGCAGCAGCTGCGCATGCTCGCCGCGACGCAGCGCGTCTTCCGGTACTGGCACATCGCCCACAAGCCGTTCGCCCTCACCGCACTCGTGGCCGTCGTGGTCCACGTCGTTGTGGTGATCGCGGTCGGTGCGACCTGGTTCTACTGATGCAGGCGGGATGACGGATGGTCGCCCCCTCGTTCGTCGCCGCTGGTTGGGCGCGTGGCTCACGGCTCTCCTGATGACCGGGGGCCTTTTGGCGTTTTCACCGTCGAGGCTGGCGGCGCAGATCTCGCCTGGGGCGCTGGCGCGCCCGCACGCCTCGCTCGAGGGAACGGCCAACTGCGTGAAGTGCCACGGGCTCAAGGGGAACAACTCGCCGATGACGCAGGTCTGCCTGCAGTGCCACAAGGAAATCGGGTGGCTCATGCAGCAGCAGCGCGGGCTGCACGCCCGCGAGGTGCGCGTGGCGAAGAAGGAGTGCGCCTCGTGCCATCCGGACCACGCGGGGCTCGACTTCAAGATGGTCGAGTGGCCCGAGGGATCGCCTAACAAGTTCGACCACCGCAAGGCGGGGTGGGCGCTGGACGGCAAGCACACCGAGACCAAGTGCGACGCCTGCCACGCCACCAAGTACCGCAGCGGCCCGGCCGCCACCCTCTCGGTGCGCAAGGTCGGCGCCGGCTGGGTGGGGCTGGAGCGCAACTGCCTCTCCTGCCACAAGGAAGACGACGCCCACGACGGCAAGCTCGACGAGAAGTGCGAGACCTGTCACGAGACCAAGACGTGGGACAAGGCCCCCAAGTTCGATCACGACAAGGCCGACTATCGCCTCGACGGCAAGCACACCGACGTCGAGTGCGACAAGTGCCACCTCACCTCGCGCCTCAAGCTCAAGGTCAACGCCGACGGCGATCGCGTCCCGCTCTTCAAGCCGGTCCCCTATAAGGAATGCTCCTCCTGCCACGAGGACCCGCACAAGGGGCGCCTCTCCACCAAGTGCAGCGAGTGCCACTCCACCAAGGGGTTCGACGCGATCGACAAGCGCGACTTCAACCACGCCCTCACGCGCTACCCGCTCAAGGGTGACCACGTGACCGTGTCGTGCGCCGAGTGCCACGGCAAGGACATGTCGCGCAAGAGCCCTCCGTTTGCCACCTGCGCCTCGTGTCATGCCGACGCCCACAACGGCGAGGCGACGTTAGGCGGGAAGAGCGCCGACTGCGCCGCCTGCCACAAGGTGGATGGCTTTGCCCCGGCCACCTTCACGGTGGCGCAGCACCGCGACACGAAGTACGCGCTGGAAGGGAAGCACCAGGCGGTGAAGTGCGCGCTCTGCCACACGGCGCTGGCCCCGTCCACGGCAGCGGCCGCGCCACTCGGCGCCGGCGCGGTGACGGCGACGCTCGCCCGCAGCAGCAAGATGGTCCGCATCCGCATGAACGCATCGAAGTGCGCGGACTGCCACCAGGACGTGCACGGCGGGCAGAAGGTCGCCTCGGTCGCCCCCACCACGTGCGAGAGCTGCCACGCGGTGAGCGGCTTTGCGCCGAGCACGTACTCGCGTGAGGCGCACGCCAAGCTCCGCCTCCCGCTCGACGGGAAGCACGCGACCATCGGCTGCGCGGCCTGCCACGGCGCCACGCGCCCCGGGCTCCCCGCCTGGCCCGCCGCCACGCTCGCCTCGTTAGGAAAGGGGAAAGTGGCGCTCGTCGGCGTCGACCCGGCGTGCACGTCGTGCCACGTGGACCCGCACGCCGGGCGCTACAGCAAGCCTGGTGGTGCAGCCGGCGACGGGACGTGCCGCAGCTGCCACGGCGCCGACACCTTCCGTCCGTCCCGAGTGGACGTCCAGCTGCACGCGACCTACGCGCTCGCCCTCGAGGGGGCGCACCGTGCCGTTCCCTGCGTGGCGTGTCACGAGGAGATGAAGGCTGCTGCGGCGTCCGGTTCGAAGACCGGTTCGACGTCCGGGTCGACGTCCGGGTCGACGTCCGGGTCGACGCTGGTGGGGAACGCGAAGGCGGTCGCCTCGCTCCCCTTCACCACGGCGTCGCGCCGCTCCTGCGCCACCTGCCACGAGACACCGCACGGCGCGCAGTTCGCCAGCCGCAAGGGAGGCGACGACTGCGCCACCTGCCACGGCGTCGACGGCTTTGCCCCGGCGTCGCGCTTCGATCACGAAAAGTCGGCCTTCTCCCTCAAGGGAGCGCACGCGACGGTGGCGTGCGATGGGTGCCACAAGCGCGAGCCCGTGACGGGCGGCGCGCCGGGGGCCACCCGGGTCGTGTACCGTCCGCTCTCGCCCAAGTGCGAGAGCTGCCATTCGTCCAAGTCCGGCAAGCCGACCACCTCGCGATTCTCCGCGCACTCCTCGCGCGGCGAGTCCCGTCCGGTCCAGATCTCCTGACCCGCTGATGCGCCGACATCCCCTGCTGTTCGGCCTGATGGTGGTCCTGCTCTCGGCGGTTTGGCCGAGCGTGGTGCGCGCGCAGCGCACCGACAACCCGCACGGCCTCTCCGTGGAGGGGAGCTGCTCGGCGTGTCACCGCGCCGATGGGTGGAAGCCCGCGGCGATCGGCAAGGACTTCAAGCACGCGCCCAAGACCTTCCCGCTCGACGGGGCGCACACGAAGGCGACGTGCACCTCGTGCCACACCTCGCTCGACTTCTCGCAGGCGCCGGCCACCTGCGCCTCCTGCCACCAGGACGTGCACAAGGGAGAGTTCGGGACGCAGTGCGCGCGCTGCCACACGGCGCGCACCTTCACCGATCGCGCGCAGATGGCGCAGCTGCACCAGACGGGGCGCTTCCCGCTCCGCGGCGGGCATGCCACCGTGGCGTGCGAATCGTGCCACACGCCGGCGCGCAACGGTCAGCTGCAATTCGTCAACCGCCCGGCCACCTGCATCGGGTGCCACGCGGCGACCATGAAGGCGGTGAAGTCGCCCGACCACGTGGCGGCGTCGTTCTCGCAGAACTGCACCACCTGCCACACCATCACCTCGTGGGACAACGCGACCTACGACCACTCCAAGTCGCGCTTCCCGCTCACGCAGGGGCACGCCAACCGGCAGTGCGCCGAGTGCCACGCGGACAAGGTGTACCACGGCAAGTCGATGGAGTGTGCGTCGTGCCACACCAAGGACGCGCAGAAGGCGGTGAACCCGCCGCATGGCGGCGGCTTCCCGACGACGTGCGCCCAGTGCCACACCACCGCGCAGTGGAAGGGGGCGTCGTTCGATCACGACAAGACGCAGTTCCCGCTGCTGGGGGCGCACAAGGCGACGACCTGCACGCAATGCCACGCCGACAACGTCTTCAAGGGGAAGGCGACGACCTGCCAGAGCTGCCACCAGAAGGACTTCAACAACACCGTCGCCCCCAAGCACGCCGCCGCCGGCTTCAGCACCACGTGTCTCACCTGCCACACCAT
Source organism: Gemmatimonadaceae bacterium (assembly GCA_046327755.1). GTDB lineage: Bacteria > Gemmatimonadota > Gemmatimonadetes > Gemmatimonadales > Gemmatimonadaceae > SCN-70-22. The sequence goes on along the minus strand of JAXLXW010000001.1, from coordinate 909,882 downwards.
GAACGGGTGGAAGGGAGGGACGTTCGATCACGGCACCACGCGCTTTCCCCTCACCGGCAAGCACGTCGGGCCCACGTGCCAGTCGTGCCACGCCGACTTCGTCTACAAGGGGAAGTCGCAGGCGTGCGTGACCTGTCACCGCCCGGCATACGACCAGGCCGTGGCGCCGCCGCATGCCGCCGCCTCCTTCCCCACGCTGTGCGAGTCGTGCCACAAGTCGACGTCGACCTGGTTGGGCGCCCCGTTCGACCACAGCACGACGATGTTCCCGCTCACCGGGAAGCACACGGCGGCGACCTGCCTGCAGTGTCACGCCGACAAGGTCTACGTCGGGAAGTCGACCGCCTGCGTCTCCTGCCACAAGTCCAACTACGACGGGACGGTCAACCCGCCGCACCTCAAGACCGGCTTCTCCCAGACCTGCACCAACTGCCACAACACGCAGCAGTGGCAGGGAGCGGTCTTCGATCACTCCAAGACGCTCTTCCCGCTCACCAACGGGCACGCCAACCGCGTCTGCAATGATTGCCATTCCGACGGCGTCTTTGCGGGGCGCTCGACGTCGTGCGTCTCCTGCCACCGCGACGACTACGACGCCACCAAGACGCCGCCGCATGCGTCGGCCGGCTTCCCCACGCTGTGCGAGACCTGCCACTCGACGGTGAAGTGGCTGGGGAGCCCGTTCAACCATGCCACCACGCGCTTCCCGCTCACCGGGAAGCACCTCCTGGCGCAGTGCACGCAGTGTCACGCCGACGGCGTCTACAAGGGGAAGCCGACGGCGTGCCTCTCCTGCCACGCCCCCGACTACCAGAAGTCGGCCAACCCGCCGCACCAGACGTTAGGCTTCCCCGGGACGTGCGAGACGTGCCACACGACGTCGTCGTGGAACGGGGCGACCTTCGACCACAACGCCACGATGTTCCCGCTCACCGGGGCGCACGTGGCCACCAGCTGCAACCAGTGCCACGCGAACGGCGTCTTCAAGGGGACGCCGACCGCCTGCGCGTCGTGCCACCAGGGCGACTTCTCCAGGACCACCGCCCCGCCGCACGCCACCGCCGGCTTCAATACCGTCTGCGCCTCGTGCCACACCACCGCCACCTGGCTCGGCGGGAAGTACGACCACAACACCACCAAGTTCCCGCTCAAGGGGGCGCACACCACCGCCACCTGCATGCAGTGCCATTCCGATGGCGTGTACAAGGGCAAGCCCGCGACGTGCGTGTCGTGCCACCAGGGGGACTACAACAACGCAGCGACGCCGCCGCACAAGAGCGCCGGCTACCCCACCACGTGCGAAAGCTGTCACGGCGACGTGACCTGGAAGGGGGCCAAGTTCGACCACAGCAAGAACGCCTTCCCGCTCACCGGGGCGCACGTCACGGCCACCTGTGCGCAGTGCCACAACGACGGGGTCTACAAGGGGAAGCCGACCGCCTGCGCCAGCTGCCACCAGGGGGTCTTCAATAGCTCCACCAATCCGCATCACGTGCAGGCCGGCTTCTCGGCGCTCTGCGCCACGTGCCACACGACGGTGCAGTGGCAGGGGATTCCGTACGACCACAACACGCTCACGTCGTTCCCTCTTACCGGGGATCACGCCACCGCCAAGTGCAGCGACTGCCACGCTGACAAGGTCTACAACGGCAAGTCGACCACATGCGTGTCGTGCCACCAGGGCGACTACAACAGCACCACCAAGCCGGCGCACGCCGCCTCGGGCTTCCCGACCACGTGCCAGACGTGCCACAACAGCACGACGACCTGGCTGACCGGGACCTTCAACCACAACAACACGGCGTTCCCGCTCACGGGGGCGCACATCACCGCCACCTGCACGCAGTGCCACTCCGACGGCGTCTACAAGGGGAAGCCGACCGCTTGCGCGTCGTGCCACCAGGCCGAGTACACGGCGTCGACGAATCCGCATCACGCGCCGGCCGGCTTCAGCACGCTCTGCGCCTCCTGTCACACCACCACCAAGTGGCCCGGCGGCACGTTCAACCACACCACGCAGACGTCGTTCCCGCTGACCGGGAATCACCTGACCGTCGCCAAGTGCATCGACTGCCACGGCGACAAGGTCTACAACGGGAAGCCCACGACGTGCGTGTCGTGCCACCTGACCGAGTACAACAACACCACCACCCCCAAGCACTCCACGTCGGGCTTCCCCACGACGTGCCAGACCTGCCACAACAGCACGACGACGTGGCTCACGGGGACCTTCAACCACAACAACTCGGCGTTCCCGCTCACCGGGGCGCACATCACCGCTACCTGCGCGCAGTGTCACTCGGACGGCGTCTACAAGGGGAAGCCCACGGCGTGCGCCTCGTGCCACCAGGCGGAGTACAACGCGTCGACCAATCCGCATCACGCTGCAGCAGGCTTCACGACGCTCTGCGCCTCCTGTCACACGACCACCAAGTGGCCCGGCGGGACGTTCAACCACAGCACACAGACGTCGTTCCCGCTGACCGGCAATCACGCCACCGCGAAGTGCATCGATTGCCACAGCGACAAGGTCTACAACGGGAAGCCCACCACCTGCGTGAGCTGCCACCTCACCGACTACAACAACACCACGACGCCAAAGCACTCGACCTCCGGCTTCAGCACCACCTGCCAGACATGCCATAGCAGCACCACGACGTGGCTCGGCGCGGTGTTCAACCACAACAACACCGCCTTCCCGCTCACCGGGGCGCACCTCACGGCGACCTGCCTGCAGTGCCACTCGGACGGCGTGTACAAGGGGAAGCCCACGGCGTGTGCGTCGTGCCACCAGGTCGAGTACAACAATTCGACCAACCCGCACCATTCGCAGGCTGGCTTCACGACGCTCTGTGCCTCGTGCCACACGACGACGCAGTGGCCGGGCGGGACCTACAACCACAACACCCAGACCTCGTTCCCGCTGAGCGGCAATCACGCCACGGCGAAGTGCATCGATTGCCACAGTGACAAGGTCTACAACGGGAAGCCCACCACCTGCGTGAGCTGCCACCTCACCGAGTACAACAACACCACGAGCCCCAAGCACTCCACGTCCGGCTTCAGCACCACGTGCCAGACGTGCCACACGGGCTACACCACCTGGCTGGGGGCGGTGTTCAATCACAGCGCCACGGCCTTCCCGCTCACCGGCGCGCACCTCACCGCGACCTGCCTCGACTGCCACAGCGACGGCGTCTACAAGGGGAAGCCGACGGCGTGCGCGTCGTGCCACCAGACCGAGTACAACAACTCGACCAACCCGCACCACGCGGCGGCCGGCTTCACCACGCTGTGCGCCACCTGTCACACCACCACCAAGTGGCCTGGCGGGATCTTCAACCATAGCACCACGCTCTTCCCGCTCACCGGGAAGCACATGACCGCGCTCTGCATCGACTGCCACTCCGACAAGGTCTACAAGGGGAAGCCCACGACCTGCCTGAGCTGCCACCAGACCGACTGGAACAACACGACGAACCCGAAGCACTCGACCGCTGGCTTCCCCACCACCTGCCAGACGTGTCATACGACGACGCAGTGGCTGGGCGCGACGTTCAACCACGACGGGCCGTACTTCCCCATCTACTCGGGCAAGCACCAGGGGAAGTGGACCACCTGCGCGGATTGTCACCAGGTCACGTCGAACTACAAGCAGTTCGAGTGCATCCTGTGCCACGAACACAGCAACAAGACCAAGGTGGACGCCGACCACCGCGGAAAGACCGGCTACCAGTACACGTCGGCCAAGTGCTACTCGTGTCACCCAAGAGGGAACTGATGCAGGGAGTGCGGACGTCGCGCGCGCTCGCCGCAGGCGGGCCGAAGCGGTCAGGCACGATGCGGTTAGGTGCGGGAATGCGGGGCGCGCTCCGCGCCGGCGCGCTGTCCTGCGGCGCGCTGTCCCGCGGTGCGCTGTCCTGCGGTGCGCTGCTCTCCAGCGCGCTGCTGGGCGTGTGCGTCATGACGCCCCGCGCGGCGTCGGCGCAGGAGGCGCGTCCTGCCCCCGCGCCGACGATCTTCTCGCGCAAGACAGGGCCGCAGCGCACGCTGGTGACGCCCGCGGGGGCACGCGCGGACACCGGGAAGGCGGCGCCCGCGATTGCTCGCGCGGACACGGGGAAGGTGGCCCCCGCGAGTGCGCCGGCGGCCCCCGGCGCCACGAAGGGCCCGCGGCTGACGTACGTCGCGGTGCCGAAGTTCTTCGTGCCGCCACTGCGCCCGCTCGCGGTCCGTCCACTCGCGCGATCGTTCGGTGCGGCGTCGCGACTCGCCACGGCAGCGCCGCTCCTTGCGCGCCGCGGTAAGGCAGGTGCGCCGAGTGCGGTGGTTGCGGCGAAGGCCGCGCCTGCCGCCCCGGCGGCGTCGCTGACGTCCGCTGCGGTGGCGACGCCGGCGGCCAAGATCGCGTCCGCTGCCCCGGTGCAGGCGCCAGTGCAGGCGCCAGTGCAGGCGCCAGTGCGGGCGACGGTGCAGGCGCCGGCTCCAGCGCCGGCAACAAGCCCGGCTTCGCCGCCGGCTACGCCGGCTACGAACCAGGTTCGCAACCCGACCCCAAACCCGTCCCCCAACCCGCCAGCGCCCGCGACCACCACCGCCGCGCGTGCGCAGACCCCACCCCCCGCCGCACAGCAACCGCGCGCCGGCTGGGCGCACGTCACCTACATCAGCGGCTCCTCCATCTATATAGATGCCGGAACGCGCGCCGGGCTCAAGGAAGGGAGTCAGCTCGACGTCATGCGCGGCAACAACATCGTCGCGCAGATCACCGTCGCCTACGTCTCCTCGACGCGCGCCTCCTGTACGGTCCTCAACGCGGCGTCGCCGGTGCAGGTCGGCGACTCGGCGCGCTTCACTCCCGTGCAGTCGGTCGTGGCGCAGGCGGCGCGCGAGGCGGCGCCGGCCGATTCGGCCAAGGCGCGACAGCTGGCCCGCAGCGGTGCGCGCGGTCGCTCCGCCCCCATTCGCGGGCGGCTCGGGATCCGCTACCTCAGCATGCGGCAGGACGCCGGCGCCTCGAGCCTCGCGCTGTCGCAGCCCGGCGTCGACGTCCGCCTCGACGGACGCAACATCGGGGGGTCGCCCTTTGGCCTCACGGTCGACATCCGCGCCTACCGACAGAACTACGGACAGAGCGGGCGCAACTCCCCCTCCAGCACCACGCGCGCCTACCAGACGGCGCTCATCTTCAACCCGGCCAACTCCGGGACGCGCGTGCAGCTGGGACGGCAGTTCTCCAGTGCGCTGTCGCCCGTTGGGCTGTTCGATGGCGTGGCGCTCGACCTCGACAAGCGGCATTTCAGCGTTGGGGGATTCTCCGGCTCGCAGCCCGACCCGCGCACCTTCGGCTACTCGGGTGACGTGCGCGAGCACGGCGCCTACGTGCAGATGCACAACGCCCCCAACGCGCCGGCGACGTGGACGATGACCGCCGGCGGGATCGGCTCGTACGCCGGCGGACAGATCGATCGCGAGTTCGCCTACCTGCAGGGGATGTTCAACAACAAGTACCTCTCGCTCTACACCGCGCAGGAAGTCGACGTGAACCGCGGGTGGAAGGCAGCGCAGGAGTCGTCGTCGGCGACGCCCACCTCGACCTTTGCCATGCTGCGTGTCTCGCCCAACAACGCCCTCACCTTCTTTGGCGGCTACGACAACCGGCGCTCGATCCGGCTCTACCGCGACTTCCTCACGCCGGAGATCAACTTCGACGACTCGTTCCGGCAGGGGGCGTGGGGAGGCGCCTCGCTGTATGTGCTCGGCCACCTGCGCCTCGACGGCGACGCGCGTACGTCGCGCGGGGGGGCGGCCGGTGTCGCCGACTCCTACACGGGATCGCTCCACGTCACGCGGATCACCCCGCTCCAACTCGGCTTCCAGCTCCGGACCACCCGCTACAGCGGCGAACGCGCCTCGGGCGACCTGAGTGCGGCGTCGATCGAGATGCAGCCGGTGGGGAACTTCCGCTTCGAGATCAATGGCGGGCGCCGCGGCGACACGTTCCGGAACACCGCGGTCGAGAACGACGTCTCGTCGAACACCAGCACCACCTGGATCGGCGCCGACGCCGACCTCGGGATCGGGCGCTCGCTCTACCTCATGGCGTCGACGTACCGCGAGTCGGGGGCGTTCCAGAAGAACATGCAGATGATGCTGGCGCTCACGTATCGATTCTAGAGGACGAGAGGACGAGAGGACGAGAGGACGCGAGGACGAGGGGGACGGGTCGTCACGCGGGGCGGGCGGGTCGTCTCGCGGCACCACTTCCGGGCTGCTCCGTCTGGCACAACTGGCGGGGCGGCCCGTATGCTTACGGGATCGTCCCGATCGCGCTGTTCGGGGCGAGACGCCCGGACCGCGAAACGCGGGGGCGATTGACGACCACCCGTGAGCGGTTCGATGACGCAACGCCTCTCCCTGACCATCGCCGGGTTCGTCCTGGCGGCCCCACTCTCCGCCGCGCTCGCCCCCGTGCAGGCGCAAGGCGGCCCCCCCGGTGCAGCTGGCGGCGCCGCAGCGGTGACGCTCCCGCTCAAGACGGCGCGCACCCACACCTTCACCACGACGAAGGGGACCTGGATCTCGCTCGACGTCTCGCCCGATGGGCAGCAGATCGTCTTCGACATGCTGGGCGACCTCTACACGCTCCCCATCGCCGGCGGCAAGGCGACGCGCCTGACGAGCGGGATGGCGTACGACGCGCAGCCGCGCTACTCGCCGGACGGAAAGAAGATCGTCTTCGTCTCCGACCGCTCGGGGGGGCTCAACGTCTGGACGCTCTCGCTCGACGGCAAGGACACCACGCAGGTGACCAAGGGGAACGACAACGAGTACATCTCCCCCGAATGGGCCCCTGACGGGAAGTACATCGTCGTCTCCAAGGCCGGTGGGCTCTTCGGGACGGCCAAGCTGTGGATGTACCACGTGGACGGCGGCAACGGCGTCGCGCTCTCGGCGACTCCCGCGGTCCCGCCGCAGATGAAGCTCACCGGGGCCGCCTACGGGAAGGACCCGCGCTATCTCTGGTTTGCCGCCCGGCAGGGCGACTGGCAGTACAACGCGTTAGGCCCCCAGTACCAGCTCTACGTCTGGGACAAGGAGACCGGGCGCGTTTCGCAGACGTCGACGCGCTTCGGCTCGGCCTTCCGCCCGGCGCTCTCGCCCGACGGGAAGTACCTCGTCTACGCGACGCGCTTCGAGACCAAGACCGGTCTTCGCATCCGCAACCTCGACACGCAGCAGGAAGACTGGCTCGCCTTCCCGGTGCAGCGCGACGAGACCGAGTCGCGCGCCCCGATGGATGCGTACCCGGGCTACTCGTTCACCCCGGATTCCAAGGCCGTCGTCGTGACGTACGGCGGCGAGATCTGGCGCGTCCCGGTGGACAAGGCGGCGCCGGCCAAGATCCCCTTCGAGGCCGAAGTGAAGCTCGAGATGGGACCCGAGGTCGCCTTCAAGTGGCGCGTCGACACCGCGACGTCGTTCACCGCGCGACAGATCCGAGACGTGGCCCCGTCGCCCGACGGGAAGAAGCTCGCCTTTTCGTCGTTGGACAAGATCTACGTCGTCGACCTCCCCGCGGGGACGCCAACGCGCGTGAGCAAGTCGGACGTCGGCGAGTTCGGCCCCACCTGGTCGCCCGACGGCAAGTCGCTGGCGTGGACGACGTGGAACGACGCGCAGGGCGGGAGCATCGTCCGCGCCAACTGGGACGTGAAGAAGGGGTGGAGCACGCAGGTGCTGACGGCGGGCGGACTCTACGCCGACCTGGCCTGGTCGCCGGCCGGCGATCGCGTGGTCGCCACGCGAGCCGCTGCCCGTGAGATGCAAGAAGCCGGTGCGGCCTTCTTCGGCCCCGCCGCCGCCGAGTTCATCTGGGTCCCCGCTGCCGGCGGCGCCCCCACGGTGATCATGCCGTCGGGTGGGATGGGGAACATGCACTTCACGAAGGATGCGAACCGCATCTTTGCCTACGGCGGGCGCGAAGGGCTCGTCTCGTTCCGCTGGGACGGGACCGACCTCAAGTCGCACCTCAAGGTGACGGGGCCGATGCCGCCGGGGATGGGCTTCCCGGGCATTGGCGGGTCGACGACGCTCGACGCCGGGCTCGATGCGCAGGTGGCGAAGTCGTGGGTCGGCGGCCGCGCCGCGCGCCCGACGGTGAGCCCGCACCTGCTGCAGGCCGCAACGTTAGGCGACGAGCACGACATGGAGCCGATGCCCCCGCAGCCGCCGCCGGCCGCGCTGGTGATGATGGCCCCCGAGGGCGACCAGGCGCTGGCGATGGTGGGGATGGACTTCTACGTGATCACGATCCCGGTGATCGGGAGCGCGACGCCCACCGTCTCGGTGGCGATGCCGGCCATGGCCTCGGTCCCGGTGCGCAAGCTCAACGAGATCGGCGGTGAGTTCCCGACGTGGACCCGCGACGGGAAGAAGGTGATGTGGGCGTTAGGCAACGCGCTCTGGACCTACGACCTGGACCGCGCCAAGGTGGTCGACGACTCGCTCAAGGCCGACGGCAAGCGCGTCGCCGCCCTGCGCGCGGACCCGGCCAAGAAGGACTCGATCGCCCGGGCCGACTCGATCGCCAAGGCCGACACGACGAAGAAGAACGCCCCCAAGCCGGGCTACAAGCCGGAGGAGGTGCGCATTGCCGTCGCCGCCACGCGCGACACGCCGCGCGGCACGGTGGTCTTCCGCGGCGCCAAGGCGATCACGATGAAGGGGAAGGAGATCATCGAGAACGCCGACATCGTGGTGCGCGACAACCGCATCGTCGCCATCGGCGCGCGCGGCTCGGTGGAGATCCCGGCCGGCGCGAAGGAGATCGACGTGGCGGGGAAGGTGATCATGCCGGGGATGGTGGACACGCACTACCACCCGCAGTGGCTCACGCCGCAGGTGCACAACACGCAGACCTGGCAGTACCTCGCCACGCTCGCCTACGGGACGACGACGACGCGCGACCCGCAGACCTCGACGACCGACTTCATGACGTACGGCGATCGCGTGGCCAACGGCGAAATGGTCGGCCCGCGCATCTACACCACCGGCCCCGGCGTCTTCTGGAGCGAGCCGGTGCGCGACCTGGACCACGCCAAGCAGGTGTTGTCGCGGTACGCGAAGTACTACGACACCAAGACGCTCAAGATGTACATGGCCGGCAACCGCCAGCAGCGGCAGTGGATCATCATGGCGGCGAAGGAACTCGGGATCATGCCGACCACCGAGGGCGGGCTCGACACGAAGCTCAACATCACGCACGGCATCGACGGCTATCCGGGGATCGAGCACACCATCCCGATCACGCCGAAGTACAACGACGTCTTCGAGTGGTACAAGGCGACGCAGGTGACCAACTCGCCGACGCTCATCGTCGAATACGGCGGCCCGTTCGGTGAAGGGTGGTTCTACCAGAGCGAGGACCTGCTCTCGGACAAGAAGCTCCGCACCTTCACGCACCCGGTCGACTTCGACACCAAGATCCGCCGCCGCGGCGCGGGGAACGCCCCTGGCCCTGCCGGCTTCGCGGTGAAGGAGGAGTACGCGATGTGGCAGCACGCCGAGGACGTCGCCAAGACGGTCGCCGCCGGCGGCCGCATCGGCGTGGGGTCGCACGGCCAGCTGCAAGGGCTCGGCATGCACTGGGAGCTCTGGCTCCTGCAGAGCGGCGGTCTCTCGACGCACGATGCCCTTCGCTCGGCGACGATCGTCGGCGCCGAGGCGATCGGCCTGGCGCAGGACGTGGGGTCGCTGGAGGCGGGGAAGATGGCCGACCTTCTGGTCCTCGATAAGGATCCGCTGCAGAACATCCGCAACTCGAACACCATCAGCATGGTGATGGTGAACGGGCGCCTCTACGATGCGAACACGCTGGACGAGGTCTACCCGCGCCAGCGGAAGCTCCCCGCGCAGCCGTGGAGCTACACCTTGCCGAGCGCGTCGGCGGGCATTCGGTAAGGGCGGACGGGAGACGGGGGACGGGAGACGGGAGTACGAACGGCGCCGCGAGGCGCCGTTCGTCGTTTGAGGGGGGCGTGCGATGGGGCGCGCGCCACTGCCCCTGCCTTCCTCCGTGCACCTCCGTGTATCCTCCGTGAACCTCTGTGTCGAGCTCCTGCCCTTGCCCGTCTACCGTCCCCCGTGTCCCGCCTCGCCGCCGACGCCCTCCGCTACACCCTTCCCACCGGCCGCACCCTCTTCGCTGATCTGTCGTTAGGCTTCGGCGAGGAGCGCGCCGCGCTGGTGGGACGCAATGGGACGGGGAAGAGCACGCTGGCGCGCATCCTCGCCGGGGTGATCGCCCCGACGACGGGGACGGTCGTGCGGCAGGGGCGGGTTGCCTATCTCGCGCAGCAGGCGGAGGCGCCGGAACACGGGTCGGTGGCGACGTTGCTCGGGATTGGCGAGGCGCTGGCGGCGCTCGAGCGGCTGGATGCGGGGGAGGGCGGGGCGCACGACGTGGAGGCGGTCGGCGACCGATGGGACCTGCGCGAGCGCGCACAACGTGTCCTGGCGCGCGTGGGGCTCGGCGCGCTCCCGCTCGAGCAGCGGGCCCGCGCCCTCAGTGGGGGCGAACGCACGCGTCTTGCCCTCGCCGGGCTCCTCCTGGGCGATCCCGACTACCTCATCCTCGACGAACCCACCAACCACCTCGACGCCGACAGCCGCAACGCACTGCTCGCGCTGCTTGCGGCCTGGCCGACCGGAGTCCTCGTCGTCTCGCACGATCGTGCGCTCCTGCGCCGTGTCGACCGCATCGTCGAGCTCTCGACGCGCGGCGTCTTCTCGTATGGCGGGAACTACGACGTCTATCGCGAACAGCGGGCGCTGGAGGAGGAGGCGGCGGTGCGCGAGCTGGAGTCGGCGCGCGCGGAGCTGAAGCGCGTCGAGCGACACGAACGGGAGGTGCGCGAGCGTCAGGCGCGGCGCGAGGCCAGGGGAAAGCGCGACCGCGAGACCGCCAACCAGTCGAAGCTCCTCCTCAACCTGATGCGCGAGACGTCGCAGGCCACCGCCGGGCGGCTGGGGGCGCAGCAGGAGCGGGCAAGGGACGAGGGGCGCGAGCGGCTCGCCGCGGCGAAGGAACGCGTCGAGGAGCGTGCGCGGCTCTCCTTCGATCTGCCATCGTCGGGGCTGCACGCCCGGCGACGCGTGCTGGACCTGGAGGACGTGAGCTACAACCACCCGGGAGCCGCGGCGCCGATCCTCCGCGACGTGTCGCTCTCGATCGTTGGACCGGAACGCCTCGCCCTGCGCGGCCCCAACGGGAGCGGCAAGACGACGCTCCTCGCCCTCCTTGCGGGGACGCTGGCACCGCAGGCGGGCGTTCGCCGGCTCGGCGTCGACGCGTCGCAGCTCGCCGCGCTGGACCAGCAGGTGCGCTGGGCCGCCCCCGCGCGCTCGCTGCTGGACAACATCCTCCTCGCCAACGAGACGCTCGACGCCGCCCAGGCCAGGCAGCTCCTCGCCTCATTCCTCTTCCGCGGTGACGCCGCGTTGCGCCCGGCGGAGGTCCTGAGCGGGGGCGAGGCAATCCGCGCCGCACTCGCCGGCACGCTCTCGTCACGGCACCCGCCGCAGCTCCTCCTCCTCGACGAACCCACGAACCACCTCGACCTCGATTCCCTCGACGCCGTCGAGCGCGCCCTGCGCCAGTACGACGGCGCCCTCGTCGTCATCTCGCACGACGACGAGTTCCTCGCGAACATCGGGCTCACGCGCACGCTGTGGCTGAGGGGGGACGGGCTGGTGGTGGAGGAGTAGGCGGGCAGGGCGCGTATTCGCGAGAAGCGAAAAGCCAAACACAGAGTAGCTGTGTTGAAAGTCAAGCGGTGGCGGCCTGTGTCGGCTGCCACCGTTGCTGCGTTTTCAGCATCGCGTTGATGATCGTGAGGAGCCGGCGGATGCAGGCGGTGAGCGCCAGCTTCGCGGGTTTGCCCGCCGCCCGCAGACGCTGATAGCAGGCGCGCAGCACCGGATTGCAGCGAATCCCGCTGATGACCGCCATGTACAACGCCGCCCGCACGGGCGCGCGGCCTCCCCAACACGTGCGCCGCCCGCGCAGGGTCCCGGAGTCGCGCGCCAGCGGGGCCACGCCGACCAGCGCCGCGATCTCGCGCCGGGTCAGGCGTCCGAGTTCCGGCAACTGGGCGATCAGGCAGCGCGCCGTTTGGGGGCCCACGCCCGGCACGCTCCGCAGCAACGCCTCCTGCGCCCGCCACACCGGACTCCGGCGCAACCACTGGCCGATGTCGTCATCCGCCTCCGCCAACGCGCGCTCCAGGGTCCGCATCACGCGCTGCAGACTCGGCCGCACGCTCCGCCGCGCCACCGCGAGGCGGTTCTTCTCCGCCGTGAGCATCTCCACCAACTGGCGCCGGCGCTCGAGCAGCGCGCGCAACTCCAGCAGCGCGTCGTCCGGGAGCGGACGCGGCGTCGGCCGCACCACGGCCGCAAACTGCGCGAGTACCGCCGCGTCGAGCCGGTCGGTCTTCGCCAATTGCCCCGTGCTCCGCGCGAAGTCGCGCACCTGGCGGGGATTCACCACGACCACCGGCAGCCCGGCCGCCGCCAAGGCGCTGGTGACCGCCTGGTGGTACACGCCGGTCGCTTCGAGCACGATCACCGCCGGGTGCAACGCGTCCAGGGCCGCCACGAGCGCCGCGATCCCCCCGGCCGCATTCTCGGCCTGCCAGCCCCGTCCTCCATGCACCGCCACGTCCAGCGTCGTCGCACTCACGTCGATCCCCACCGCTCGCTCGCCTGCCGCCTGTGTGTCGGTCGCTGCCATCGCGCGTCGGCCTCCGCCCGCGTTGAGAGGATCCCCCGCGGATCGCGCACGCCCCGCCTTGCGAGATGCGGGCTCCCCACGCCGTCGGGCGTGCGGGCCCCGGTAGCTGTTCGGGCTCTCGGCGATCGCGGCGACGGCGCTCCCACTCTGTGACGGGCTCGGGTCACCGCCCGGCCCCGGTTCACCACGCGCGAGCTGCCGCCGCCTTGAGCCTACACCACGCTTGCGAACCTTCAATGGAGACATACAAGGTTCACGGAGGCAACACAGAGGTACACGGAGGAGGCCGGAAGAAACGCCAGCGGTCCTCCGTGTACCTCTGTGATCCCTCCGTGTACCTCCGTGTCAAGCTGTTTGAGCTTGCTCTCCCTCCGCCAAAGCCCCCCGAAAGCGCGCCCCGTTCCCGAGGTACGCCACGAGCAGCACAGCGGTCGCAGCGCTCGTCGCAAGCTTCACCGTCGGCGATGCCCCGCTCGTCGACAAGAATCCTTCGATCGCTCCCGCCACCAGCAGCAGCACGACCGACGTCCCGACGAGCCGCATGGCGAGGCGCGCGTTGAGGACCAGCGCCTCGCGCCGCGAGTATGCCCCCGGGCGCACGATGGCCATCCCCAGCAGGAAGCCGGCCGCCCCCGCGCAGAAGATCGCGAACAGCTCCAACACCCCGTGCCCCGCGACGAAGGTCCACAGGTACGACAGGAGCCCGCTGTTCTGGAAATGCGCCGAAACCGCGCCTAACGCCAGGCCGTTGAAGGCGAGCGAGGCGAGCGAGCCCACGCCCAGGACGATTCCCCCGGCAAAGCAGGCGAAGGCGACCCCCATGTTGTTCGTCGCGATGAACGAGGCGATCGACGCGCGCGACTGCGCCTCGGCCTGCGCATAGCCGCGCCCGGCGGCCAGTTCGCGCTTCCCCTCCTCCGCGCGCTCGAGCATCACCGCGGGGAGCACTTCCTCGGCCAGCGCCGGCCGCTCGCGCAACGCGGCGTAGCCGCCTAACGCCGGAAGGGTGAAGGCGAGGGCGGCGAGGAGGACGAGGCGCCAGGCGCTGACCACCGCCGCCGGGCACTCCACCGCCACGAAGCGGCCGACGCGCGTCCACGTCTTGCGGTCGTCGCGATAGAGCAGGTTGTGTCCCGTCGCCACCAGGCGCTCCAGGCGGAGCCGCGTGCGCGCGTCCGCGCCGTAGGTACGCACGCGCGCCAGGTCGGCGGCCACCTCACGGTAGCGTGCCGCGAAGTCCGGGAGTTCGCGCGCCTCGAGATCGTCCAGCCCCCGCGATGTCGCCCGCTTCGCGATCACATCGAACTCGTCCCAGCGCGCTCCCTTCCGTGAGACCAGGCGTTCCACCACCTCCGCGCGCCCGCGCGCGCCGGTGGTGCCGACGCCAGCGACCGCCGCACTCCCGCCCCCCGCGCTCGCGGTCGCTCCCGCGCGCCGCGGCCCGCCAGCCGCAAAGCGACCGCGCCGACGCGCGGTCTCGTCGCGGAACGCCTGCGTCAGGAAGGCGACGTGGTTCGCCGGACGCGTCGGGTAACGGTCTGCGAGGCGAACGGCCAGCTGCGTTGCGAGGCGCGTGCGCGCCTCACCCGGGAGCTGCGGGGCGCGCCCGACGAACTCGCGCAGCACGCGGTACTCCTCGTCGGTGAGCTGCGGCGCACCGGCCACGGCCGGAAGATCCTCCTCGGCCGCCGGGACGGGCGCCTCCGCCGGGCGGTCGCGCACCACGACCGTCCCCGCCACCAGGTCGCCGATCCGCTTCCCGCGCGGATGGAAGGCGACGAACAGGATGCCTAACAAGTACGGCGGCGGCATGAAGTCGACGAGGCGCAGGAGGTTCCGTGCCGCCGCCTCGCGCATCGTAAGTGGGTGCCCCGTATCGCGGATCACCCGGATCCCCATCCACTTCTTTCCCGGCGTCTGCCCGTCGCGGAACCCCTCGAAGAAGGCGAAGTACCCCCACACCAGCGCGAACTGCACCAGCGGGAGGAGCCACGTCAGGCTGATGTCCGTCGCCTGCCGGACCTTGATCATCACGTAGATCGTCGCCGCCATCAGCAGGATGACGATGGTCGTGTCGATGATCGTCGACAGGCCGCGACTCCCCAGTCCGGCGATCTCGTAGTCGATGACCACGTGCTCCGGCGTCTCGACTTCCAGGTGCTGGCGGTAGTCCGGTGAGGCGGCCATCGCGGCGAGCGGGGCTGGGACGGGTGATCGAAGCGCAGCGCGGAGGAGCGCGGGGAACGCGGACGACTGCGGTCCCCGGAACGGGTCGTCGCCTGCAACATACGATGGCGTCCGGCGCTTCCAAAGCAGCGCCGCAGGCGTGAGAATTGTTCAGGGTGGGATCACCGGGTTGCCGAGAGGAGGCGCTTGATGCGAGTTCCCGTGTTGCGTCCGTTGTCGCTGGGTGAGGTGCTCGACACCGCGTTCGGGATCTATCGGCAGCTCTTCGTTTCGCTCCTCGTGGTCTCGATCCTCACGCAGTCGATCCCGTTGGCCATCGCCCTCTTTGTCGAGGCGGCAGGGGGCGTCACGCAGCAGCCGGGACTGTGGGCGCTGAGCATGGGGCTGTCGCTCGTCCTGGGCTCCGTCGGTTCCGCGGCATCGACCTTTCTCATCGCCGAGACGTACCTCGGAAGTTCGCTCCCCGTGGGGGAGGCCTTCCTGCGCTCGACGCCATATATGGGGCGACTGATCGGGACGTCGCTCCTCGTCTCGCTCATGATGGGGTTTGGTTTCCTCCTCCTGATCGTTCCCGGGATCATCATCGCCTGTGGCCTCTTCCTCACCCCAGCCGCGCTCGTCCTCGAGGACATTCCCGGAGGGACGGCGGCGATGGGGCGCAGCTGGGCGCTCACCAAGGGAGAGCGCGGGAAGATCTTCGGCTCGCTGATGGTGGCGGTGATCCTCCTCTTCATCCCCGGGATGGCGATCGGCGCCTTCGCCGTCGCCTCGGCCAGCGGCGACATGACCGAGACGACGCTCCAGCTGATGTCGCAGCTCATCGTCTCGGTGCTGCAGATCCTCGTCTACCCGTTCTTCTACGCGCTCACGACGGTGCTCTACTACGACATGCGCGTACGCAAGGAAGGGTTTGACCTCGAGATGCTGGCGACGTCGCTGCAGCAGCAGGGGTGATGCTCGCCGCTCCGTTCGGGCTCACCGTCCTGCGCCAGGGAGCGGCGCTTTCGCCGGGGCGTTCAGGCGTGCTGCGCACGGATTCGCTGCGCGCCACGCTCGACTCGGTCTTTGCCGCGCCGGCGTATCGATGGGAGGCGCGCGAGGATCCGTTCGGCCCGCTGCGCCGCCTGTGGGGTGCGGTGGGGCGCTGGTTCGACGAGCTGCAACGCAGCAACCCGCAGGCCTTCCGGGTGATGGTGTGGGTATTGGTCGGCGTGCTCGTCCTCATCCTCGCGCACGCGGCGTGGGTGGCGTTTCGCACCGTGAAGCACGGGAGCCGTCAGGTGCAACGCGACGTGGCCGGGCCGTCGAGCGTTCCGCGCGACGCCACCTGGTACGCCGGCGAGGCGGCGCGTCTCGCCAGGGCCGGGGACTACGCCGGGGCAATGCAGGCCGAGTTCCTGCGCCTGGTGCTGGAACTCGACGCGCGCCAGGTCATGCGTTTCCATCCCAGCAAGACGCCCATCGAGTACGTGCGCGACGCCTCGCTCACCGAGGACGGGCGTCGCGAGATGCGCGGGCTGGTGCGCGAGATGTACCACTACGCCTTCGCCCGCGCCCCGCTCGACGGTCCCGCCTTCGACCGGTGGCGCGCGCTCGCCGTTGCCGATCGCTTCCTGCGCGCCACGTAGATGAAGGCGCGCACGCAGGTCTTCGCCGCGACCGGGGCGGCGGTGCTGCTCTTCATCATCGCCTTCGCCACCGGGACGCGCTTCCGCGCGCAGGAGGATCCCGATCCCCGCGCCTCCACCTTCGCCACCGGGCGTCAGGGATTGAGCGGGCTGTACGAAGCGCTCGATCGCCTGGGGGTGACGGTCGAACGGTGGCGCGAGCGGCCGGCGCTCTTCGCCAGCAGCGACGCCAGCGTCAGCGCGGGCGATGTGGCGGGTGAGGCGACGGGCGCTGCCACCACCTTCGCCGTCGTCTCGCCGTCGCGCGCCGTCTCCTCGCGCGAACGTGCCGTCATCACGCGTTTGTTGACCGCCTGGCGGGGCAGCAACCTCCTGGTCGCCGGCGGCGTGCGGGGGTCGATCATGAACTGCCTGGGATACAACCTCGACTTGGTGGTGTTCGACTCGGTGCAAGTTGCGCCGCCAGGTGCTCCCGCCGATTCGTCGGCCACCTGGGTGCATGCGCGCCTCACGCCGCTGAGCGACAGCGCGCGACAGGCGATGCTGTCTGAGGAAGGAGAGATGGATGCCGCCGTCTGCCCGCGGCCGACGGTGCGCGCCGTCGACACACTCCTCGTGACGACGAGGGGGCACCCTGCGATGTTGCGGCTGACGATGGCCAACGGGCGTCGCGCCCTCCTCGTCGCCGACGGGGCGCTCCTCCGCAACCGCCAGCTGCGCCACTCCTCCACGGGGCCACTCGTCCTCGACGCGGTGCGCACGATGGGGAGCCGCGTGGTCTTCGACGAGTACCATCACGGGCACGGCACCGGTGGGTCCATGGCGGGGGTGGCGATCGCGTGGAGCGTGCGCCACCCGGCGGGGTGGATGATCGGGCAGCTCATCGCCGTCGGGCTGCTGGCGCTCCTGGCCAGCGGCGTGCGACTCGGACCGGTGCGCGCCGCGATCCCGCGGCAGCGCCGCTCGCCGCTGGAGCACGTGCGCGCCCTGGCGACGGCGCTCGCCGCGGCGCGCGGGCATCGCGAGGCAGTCGCGGCGATGGTCCGCGGGCTGCGGCGCCGTCTGGCCGCGACGCCAGCAGGCGCAAGCGCGCGCGACGACTGGCGCCCATGGCTCGACCACCTGGTGACCCACGCACCCAACGCACGCGTGCGCGAGAGCGCCGAGCGATTGCAGCGCGTGGCCAACGATTCACAGCAGGCAATCTCGGAAACCGCGGTGCTCGGCGCCGCCCATGCCGTGGAGGATGTGTGGCACTCCCTTCGCCCCTGACCCCGCTCACCGCCGCCGACGTCCAGCGGCACGCCGATGCCGCCCAGCGCCTGATGGCCCAGCTCGAGCGCGTGGTGCTGGGGCAGCGCGACGCGATTCGCGAGTCGCTGCTGGCGCTCATGGCGCGCGGGCACGTCCTGCTCGAGGGGCCGCCGGGGACGGCAAAGACGCTCCTCGTGCGTGCGCTCGCCCAGTCGTTAGGGCTCTCGTTCCGCCGCATCCAGTTCACCCCGGACCTGATGCCGTCGGACATCACCGGCGTCAACTTCCTCGGCGCGCAGGGGAGCTTCTCGTTCCGGCCCGGGCCCATCTTCGCCGACCTGGTCCTGGGCGATGAGATCAACCGCGCGCCGGCCAAGACGCAGGCGGCGATGCTGGAAGCGATGCAGGAGCGCGCCGTGACCGTCGATGGCGAGACGCGCGCGCTCTCGAGTGGCTTCACCGTCTTCGCCACGCAGAACCCGATCGAGTTCGAGGGGACGTATCCGCTTCCCGAGGCCGAGCTCGATCGCTTCCTCGTGAAGGTGCTCCTGCGCTACCCGTCCAACGATGCGGAGCAGGGGATGCTGGGGCGCGTGCTGGGGGGATTCGATGCCGCCACGCCGTCGTCGTTCGGGATCGAGCGCGTGATGGACGTCGAGGGGCTGGAGGCGGTGCGCGCGGCCGCGCGGCAGGTGCGCGTGGAGCCGTCGATCGTCTCGTACATCACCGCACTCGTGCGCACCACGCGCGAGACACCGACGCTGACGCTGGGTGCGTCGCCGCGTGCCTCGGTGGCGCTCCTCCTCCTGTCCCAGGCGGCGGCGCTCCTCGACGGGCGCGAGTATGTCGTCCCGGACGACGTGAAGTCGCTGGCGCCGGCGGTGCTGCGCCACCGCGTGCAGGTCGCCCCGGAGCTGGAGCTGGAAGGGGTGACGCCTGACGCGGCGGTGCAGACGCTGTTCGAGCGCGTCGAGGCGCCGCGCGCCTAGCGAGACGCCGCGATGCCGATCCCCTCGCGCCGCTGGTTCATCGGCGCCGCCCTCCTGGCGCTGGTCGCGCCGCTCGCGCTCGTGTGGAGCGGGGCGTCGCTCCTGCTCGTCGTGCTCGACGTGGCGTGGGTGGCGCTCCTGGCCATCGACACCTGGCGCGCGTGGGGGATCGAGACGAGGGACTTCACCGTGCAGCGTGAGGCGCCACCCGCCTTCTCGTTAGGGCGCCCGCTCCCGGTGCACTATCGCTGGCTCTCGCACCTCCCGCGCCGCACCACGGTGCAGGTGGTGGAGGCCTTGCCGTCGATCCTTTCGCTCGCCGGCGGCGCGGCGCGGACGTTCGCGCTGGCGCCGGAGTCGCCGTTGTATGAACGGCACGACGTGCGCCCGGTGGCGCGCGGCAAGGCGGGGGAGGGGGCGTTGCACCTGCGCGTGGCGTCGCCGTGGGGGTTGGCATGGCGACCGCTGCGCATCCCGCTCCCCTGGCAGGTGACGGTGTACCCCACGCTCGTCGGCGCCTCGCTGCGTGCCCTCCCCACCCAGGCGCAGCGCCGGCGCGAGGCCGGGCTGCGCAACGTGCGGCGGTTGGGCGAGGGGCGCGTCTTCGAGTCGCTGCGCGAGTGGGTGCAGGGGGACGACACGCGCACGATCGACTGGAAGGCGACGGCACGCCGCGGCAAGCCGATGGTGCGGCAGTACGAGGACGAACGACGGCAGCAGGTCCTCATCGTGATCGATGCGGGGCGCATGCTCACCGCCGAGTCACAGGGGCGCGCCCGCCTGGAGTTCGTGGTGGAAGCCGCGTTGCAGTTGGCGCACGCCGCCGCCGACCACGACGACAACGTCGGCCTGATGGTCTTTGCCGATGGCGTGCAGCACTACCTCGCCCCGGCGCGCGGGCGCCGCGCCCTGCGTGGGATCCTCGACGCCCTGGCCACCGTGCGCGGGACGCTCGTCGAGCCCGACTATCCTGGCGCCTTCGCCTACCTCGCCCAGCGCAACCGGCGCCGCGCCCTCACCGTCGTCTTCACCGACGTCATCGACCGCACGGCGAGCGAGGCGCTCGTCGCGCAGGTCGGCGCGCTGCGTCCGCGCCACCTCCCACTCGCCGTCGCCCTGCGCGACCCCGCCCTCGACGCCCTCGCGACGGCGCGCCCCTCGAACGTCCAAGGCGCATTCGAGCGTGCGGCCGCCGAGGAACTGCTCCTGTCGAGAGAGGCGGCGCTCGCCGAGATGCGATCGCAGGGCGTGCTCGTCCTGGACGTCCCGCCGGCAGGAGCGGCAGAGGCGGTGGTTGAGCAGTACAACAGGCTGAAGCGGCGGGGAACACTGTAGCCTGCGGAGAGCCCGAGAGGACGAGAGGACGAGAGGACGAGAGGACGAGAAAGGGCATCAACGGCCAAGTTCTTTCACCGCGGAGAACGCAGAGTTACGCAGAGGGGCGTGAGGATCACGATGCAACCGCATCGTGCACTTCCCACCTCTGCGTAACTCTGCGTTCTCTGCGGTAAAAGCCCTTCCCCCCCCAAAGCGCCGCGCCGCTCCCCGCCACCCGCACCAAAGCCCGCCATGAAAGGACCGCCACGCCCCGCACCCGCGCTTTGACCGCGCGCCCTCCCCGCGTCATCTTCTGCTCCCGCGACCGCAGCACTGTCACCTCAACCCCTCCCGTCGCATGCGCTCTCCCCTCCTAGCCACGGCGCTCGCCGGTGCGATCATGGCCCCGACCGTCGTCACGGCGCAGGCCAGCGGACCGAAGATCATCGTGACCCCAGCCAACCCGCGCATGGCCGCCAAGGACACGTTGCGGCTGTCGGCCTCGGTGGTCGATGAGAGCGGCAAGGCGATCCCCGGGATCAAGGTGCGCTACTTCGGCGGCGGCGCCTTCGAGGCGCACGTCGATTCCACCGGGCTCGTCACCTCCGGGGCGGTCGGGAAGTTTCCCGTCGTCATCTCTGCCATCGTCCCGGGCTCGCGCCCCCTGACGAAGAAGGTCGAGGTGCTGATGGTCCCGGGGGCGGCGGCGAGCGTCACCGTCTCCCCGCAGCCGGCCAAGCTCCTCGCCGGGCAGCGATTGCAGCTGTCGGCCGTCGCCCGGTCGGCCGACGGTGACTCGGCGACCGAGCGCGTGAGCTGGAAATCGTCGGCGCCGGCCGTCGTGCGCGTCAGCGAGACCGGGCTCGTCTCGGCCATCGCCCCGGGGCGGGCGCGGATCAGCGCGTCGGCGGGGAGCGCGGAGCGCGCGCTCGACGTGACGGTCATCAGTGCCGCTGGCGCGACCGTGACCGTAACCCCCGCGGCGACGAGCGCGCGACAGGGGGACGTGCTGCACTTCGCGGTGCAGGTCAAGGACGCCGCAGGGAAGTCGATCGACGGGCTCACGCCAAGCTGGACCTTCTCCCCGGGGCGCGGTGAAGTGGGGAGCGACGGCGGCTTTGTCGGCTTCGATCCGGGGACGTACCTCGTCAGCGCCAATTTCGGGCGCCTGTCGGGTGACGCCTCCGTCACCCTCACCGACCGCAACGTGCGCCGCAAGGCGACCGTTGTCGGCTCGGTGTTGCGCACCGCGTTCGTGACCTCGGAAGTGTGGGTGCATCCGAACGGGAAGGTCGCCTACCTCGGCACGCATGCCGGCGGCGATCGCTTCTACGTCATCAACATCGCCGATCCGTCCAAGCCCGTCATTGCCGACTCGGTGATGGACAACTTCCGTGTCGTGAACGACATCATGACCGACGAGAAGGGCGAGGTCATGGTCTTCACGCGCGAGGGAGCCGACAACCGGAAGAACGGCATCGTCATCGCCACGCTCGAGGATCCGTTGCACCCCAGGAAGGTCGCCGACTTCACCGAGGGGGTGACCTCCGGCGTCCACTCGGCCTTCATCTACACCGACCGGAAGTACGGACGTCACGCCTACATCACGAATGACGCGACCGGTGCGGTGCACGTGATCAACATCGACGACCCGGCCAAGCCGCGGCAGGTGTCGCAGTGGCGCCCCGCGCGCGCCTCCAATGCCGACGCCGGGCGCATGCTGCACGACGTCGACGTGCAGGACGGGCTGCTGTACGGGAGCTGGTGGAACGACGGGCTCGTGATCCTGGACGTCGGCAACGGGATCCGCGGCGGGACGCCGTCGAACCCGGTGGTCGTCGCGCAGTACAAGTACGACCTGGACGCCATCTACGCCTCGCGCGTGGAGACCGAGGGGGCGACCGGCTACATCCGCGGGACGCACACGGCGTGGCGCCACAAGAACTACGTCTTCATCGCCGACGAGGTCTTCGACCCCGCCGAGGTGCAGGCCGCGTTAGGCGGACGGGTCGGGCGCGCCTACGGGCGCCTGCAGGTGATTGACGTCAGCGACATCACCAAGCCCAGGAGCGTCGCCTGGTACGAGCCCGAGTTCGGCGGGGTGCACAACGTCTGGGCGGCGGGGGACACCCTGTACATGGGGGCCTACAACTCCGGCTTCCACGCCTTCGACGTCTCGGGCGAGCTGCGCGGCAACCTGCAGCATCAGGGGCGCGAGATCACCCACTTCCAGCCGCAGTCGCCGCAGGGAAAGATCCCGAACGCCACCATGACGTGGGGCGTGGTGGTGAAGAACGGACTTGCCTTCGTCAATGACATGAACAGCGGGCTGTGGATCGTGCGGATGGAGCCGAAGGCGACGCCCGTGCCTTAGGGGAGAAGACGAGAGGACGAGAGGACGAGAGGACGAGAGGACGAGGAAGGGCGACGGCAGGAGCTTGGCACGGAGGTGCACGGAGGCAGCACCGAGGTACCCGGAGGAACTGCGACAGGTGGTGGTGTACCCACCGGCACCTATGCGTTTCCTCCGTGTTCCTCTGTGAATCCTCCGTGCACCTCCGTGTCTCGCTTTCCCGGGCGCGTTAGGCGTGCGCTACGCCCTTGCTTCCTGTCGGTCGTTGCCGGTGCGCCGCAGGTAGGCGGCGAGGCGACGCAGGCTGAGGGCGATGCCAGTCCAGACCAGGACGACCGCGGCCAGCGTTGCGAGCCCGGCGATCGTCTGTCCGATCAGCCCGAAGAACTCGCCGGTGTGGACGAAGCGAAGGAAGGAGCGCGCCTTTCGACCGGTGCTCTGGGCGGCGAAGGGGAGCCACTGCTTCTCGCGCAGCGTGACGGCGTCCAGCGTCAGCGTCGATCGGAGTTGGGGCTTGCCGCCGCGCCCGGCGTCGATCAGGACCGCGACCGGCTTCTTCGCCGTGACGGGGAGCGGGATGGTGATGGTCTGCCATCCCGGAACCTTCGCTGCGGCCGCGGCGACGTACGCCTCGTAGCGAACGGCGGGCGCGCTGTCCGGCGCGCTCGCGCCTGGCGCGCCCGGCGCGACCGGCGCGCCTTCTCGCGAGGCGCTGGCCCCGCCGGCGCGCTCGCCTCCACCGGTTGCGCCTGACGGATTGCCCCCCGGCGCCTCGCCTGCGAGTCGGAAGACCAGGTTGCTCGCCCACCGGTAGGAGATCACCACACCGGAGGAAACGACGAACAGAAGCGGGATCAACATCCAGATCCCCAGCACGTGGTGCCAGTTGAAGTCGCGCGCCTTTCCGCGAAGCCCGCCGCGGAAGAGGAGCACGGCGCGCACGCGCGTCCACGTCAGGATGCGCGGGAACCAGAGGAAGAATCCCGTCACGGCGAGCAGGAGGAACACCAGGTTGGATGCCCCGGTCATCGCCCGGGCAGTCTCGCGCCCCCCTTCGGAGACGCCGAGCCAGCGATGCCACTCCGTGACCTTCGAGAAGACGTTGCGCACCGACGACTCACCCTTTCGCACCACGATCCCCGTGCGCGGGTCGATGAAGTGGGCGCTGCCGCGGGCGAACACGACCTTCACCGGCTGCACGGCCCCCGACGAGACGGTCACGCTGGACATCTTGAGCGTTGGTTCGCCCTGCTGCGCGAGGCGAAGCAGGGAGTCCAGCGGGAGCGTGGGGCCGGACGCCTGCAGTGTCCGCGAGAACTCACGCGCGTCGAACCACCCCACGATCTGCTTGTCGTAGGTGAGCAGGACGCCGGTGATCGACATGATGAGGATGATGGCCCCGGTCACGACGCCAGACGCGAGATGGACCCAGAAGAGCACCGTGCGTGCGAGCGACCCGTGGGGCCCCAGCGTGCGCGTGCGCGGGACGTCCGGCCCCGGTGCGGGCTCGGCGGAGATGTGCGCTGGCATGAATCAGAGAAAGGAGATTGGAAGAGGCGTCCAACATCAACGGCGGAACGCCTCGCGCCGCTGACGTTCGGTATCCGAGGGTATCACGACAGACAGCAAGATTGATACACAGAAGACGCAGTACGCACGCTCGGGACACGAAGGACGCGCGTTTCATGAAGTGACCGTGAGCGGAGCCCCCGCACGCCCTCGTTGTGCCTACACCGCGTGGGTGATTGCCCGACGCGAACCGGGCTTGCACGCGTGCGACGGCGGGGCGGCCTATCGCCCGCGCGTTCCTCGCGCCACCTGGCACCCCGGCAGTCGATACCCCCCGATGCGCGTCGAATAGTTCGCGTCCCCCGCCCGGAGATAGTCGCCGACATACCAGATCGTGCAGTCGTCCGACGGATCGATCGCTGTCTGCGTGTAGTCTTCCCATCGCAGCGTATTGCCCTGCGCCCCGCCGCCCTCGACCAGGACATGCTCGCGCAGGGTGAGCGTCCCCTTTGGATCGCCCGCGCGACGCCCGGCGAATCGCTGCCCCGCGAAGTACGGCGTCCCGCCGAACGAGTAGCCGATCCCGATGTTCCCCGCGCGGTCCATGGCCGGCGACGCCATCCAGCGGTACGACGAGTCGGGGGCGAACGTCCCCTGCTGGTACAGCTGCAACGTGCGCCTGGGCCCGACGCGGAACTCGTACCACCGCACCCCTCCCGCCCCCGCGCGCGTGTTGACCGAATGCACGGCGACGATCGACTCGCGCGCGCCGATGCGGCGATACACCACGCGCGCCATCAGCTTGTCCCCCTGCGCATCCAGGCGGCGGTCCGTCCCCGGCTGCGGGACGCAGCTCGTGAGCTGCCCATCGCACAGGTAGTGGTACGGGGCGACCGCGATCTTCGCCGGGCCGGTGACCTTGGTGCGCGACGGGTCCTTCCAGTCGACCGCGAAACTCCAGGCGTAGATCCCGTCGTCGTCGAAGTCCTGCTTGAGCTGCGTGCCGCCGGCGGCGAGCATGATGTTGGGCGCCCCCGCCGGCGGAAGCGTGGTCCCGTCGAGATCGACGTTGTTGAGGAAGTTGACCCCGTCGATCACGACGCACTGCTCGCTGGCCGGCGCCCCCGCCAGCAGCTTGGCGCGCTCGACGACGCAGGCGTGCTTCTGGATCACCTCGTCGCCGGTGCTGCTGGGGATGTAGTAGCCGTCGGGCCACACCGCGGGGCGCGGGTAGTCGGGGAAGAGGGGGCGGATGAACTCGTAGCGATAGTACGAGCCCAGCGGGTCGTCGCTCGTGCTCACGGCGTAGCACATCCCGTAGACGCCCTGCGTGTCCGGGACGACCGGGGGCAC
This sequence comes from Gemmatimonadaceae bacterium, assembly GCA_046327755.1. GTDB lineage: Bacteria > Gemmatimonadota > Gemmatimonadetes > Gemmatimonadales > Gemmatimonadaceae > SCN-70-22. Next base: position 884,496 of record JAXLXW010000001.1, on the reverse strand, counting down.
CGGGCGTGGCGTTGCGGCTGACGGCGTCGGCGGCGGCGCCCCCGGGGCGACGACGGGCGGCTGGTGCACCAACTGCTCGGCGCCGGGCTGCCCCTCCTGCCCGACCTCGCTCGCCTGCGCACCGCTGCCGGCGGCGGGCGCCGGCGCATGGCGCTCCCCCTTGCGCCCGCGCGAGAAGAGCGGCATCACGACCAGCCAGCGGTTGGCCAGCTGGTCGTAGCGCACCACGGCGTCGCCGTTGTTCTTCTCCTCGCACGGCCCGCCAAAGCCGCGGAAGATGTTGTTCGTCGGCACCGGGCCGTAGAGTGCGCGCCCCGTGGTGTCGTACACCGCGCCGCGCTTGGTGAAGACCGCCATGCGCGTGTTCACCACCTGCACCACGTGGTTGGGGCCGACGGCGAGCGAGTTGTCGGACGGGTTGCGCAGCGTCGCCGCGCCCTGCGGCCCGGTGAACGAGGCACCGATCCCGTCGAACGAGGCGACGAGTTCCGCCGTGGGGAGGGTGCCGTGGGCGCGCTGCTCGATGTCGGCGCTGCCTGGGGGCACGAGGGGCGAGGCGCTGGCCTCGTCGCGTGCTGCGCCCTCGTGGCGCCTCTCGCCCTCGTGGCGGTCTTCGCCCTCGTGGCGGTCTTCGCCCTCGTCAGGCGGCGACAGGCGGTTGGCGCTCGCGTCGTCGGTGCGTGGCCCATGCGCGTCGGCACCGAACACCGTCAGCTGCACGTCGCTCGCGCCGTTCCCGCGCGATAGCAGCGGCGGCGAGGTGTCGAGCGCGACCGAGTGCCGCACCTCGACCGAGGCGACGACCGGCCCCGCCTTGGGGACGCCCTCGGGAACGTCCCGCGCACAACCGGACGCGACGACGGCGCCCGTGTACACGAGCGCCGTGACCGACAAGCGAATCGACATCGAAGACCTGTGCTGGAGGGGACGCTCGCGCCGTTACTTCTCCGGCATCGCCGCGAGACACTCGATCTCGACCTTGGCCCCCGGTACGACGAGCGCCGCGACCACCACCGTGGTGCGTGCCGGCGGGGTGTCGGGGAAGAAGGTGCGATACGACTGGTTCATCCCGCCGAAGTCCTTCACGTCGATGAGGAAGACGGTGCACTTGAGCGCGTGCGCCATGTCGGTCCCCGCCGCCTCGAACACCTTCTTGATGTTGTCGAGCGCGATGGTGGTCTGCCCGCCGATCGTGCTGTCCGGGTTCTCGCGGCGTGTGCCGAGCTGCCCCGAGCCATAGACCAGGTTCCCGACGCGGATCCCCGGCGTGAGGATGGGCGACGGCGACGATCCCGGCGGGACAATCGCCTCACGCTTGGGGTTCTGCGCCTGGGCCGACGGGGCAACCAGGAGCGTGGCGGTGAGCGCGGCGAGCATCGCAGCGGCTGCAATCCATGGCGAACGCGACATCAGCATCCTCGGCAGGAGAGTTGGGAACGGCACGTGGGGGCGCACCGCGGAATCTCGTCGCCTTTGCAACGTTTCAGCGACCCCGCACCCGCAGTCAACGTGCGCCCCCGGCGCAGCGCTGGCAATGCCGGGCGCGTATGGCCCTATCGTGCGCCGTGCGACGTGGCCATCGCGCGCGGCGCACGTCACGGCCACGACAGCTTCGCACGATTGCGGCGCCCCCCCCTCGGACGCATTTTCGCCGCTCCTCGACGATCACCCGAACGAGTCGCCCCATGTCCGACGAGAACGCCCCGATCGCCCCCTTCAACCGGTCCACCGCCGCCGACTCGACTGCCGGTGCCGCCGCCGACGCGGCGGCGGCTCCGCCCGCCGAAGCGCACGTCGTCGACCCGATGGCGCGACGCGACTTCCTGCGCATGGCGGGTGTAGGGGCGGGGGCGTTGATGATCGGTGGATGCGCGACGGGGGGGAGCGGGAGTTCGCAACCGCTCGCGCCGGCGCGCGGCATCGCCCCTGCGCGTGCGACGCGCGGCAACGGCCACATCGTCGTGATCGGCGCCGGCGCGTGGGGAGGATGGACCTCGCTCTATCTCCGGCGCCGCGGCGCACGCGTCACGATGATCGATGCGTATGGCCCGGCCAACTCACGCGCATCGAGCGGCGATGAAACGCGCGGCATTCGTTCCTCCTACGGCGACCGCGCCAGCGCCGGCGAGCTCTGGACCTCGTGGGCGCGCACCGCGATCGCTCGCTGGCGCGCCTTCGACGAGGAGCACGCGAAGGAGTTCGGGACGAAGTTCTTCCACCAGACGGGGGACGTGATCTGCCGCGCGCAGGACGAGCCCTTCATCAAGCGCACGCGTGAACTCTGGACGGCGCAGGGGGTGAAGTTCGAGGTCATCGACGGCGCCGAGGTGATGAAGCGCTGGCCCGTGATCGCCGCGCACGACATCACCATCGCCATCACCGAGCCCGACGCCGGCGTCGCGCGCGCCCGCGCCTCCACGCAGGCGGTCGCCGCCATCGCGCAGCGCGAAGGGGTGCAGCTCATCATCTCCCGCGTGCGCCCTGGCGCCATCGTCAACGGGAAGATGGACGGCGTGGTGCTCGAGGACGGAAGCATCGTGCGCGGCGACCAGTACGTCTTCTGCACCGGGCCATGGCTGCGGAAGATGTTCGCCAAGGAGTTGGAGAACCGCATGCGCATCCCGATGGGCTACGTCTGCTACTTCAGCGTCCCCGAGGGCGATCACCGGTTCACCTACCCCAACCTCCCCAGCTACAACTTCCCCGGCGTGACGGGGTGGCCGGCGCTCCCGGTCGACCTGCGCGGCTTCCGCGTGCGCGGTGCCATCGCGCCCAAGAACACGGGGCAGGGGCAATCGGACGAAGAGAAGAAGGCGGCGCAGGAGCGCGCGATCGCGCAGGCCTCCATCGATTCGGCGCAGAACGATCCCGATACGAGCAATCGCTGGATGTCGCAGGAGCGCGTGGACGGTTCGCGCCGCTTCGTCGCCGAACGCTTTCCTGTGTTGGCCAACGCGCCGCTCAACGAGACGCGCTCGTGCCATTACGAATCGAGCATCAACCGCGACTTCATCATCGACCACCTTCCGGGAACGGAGAATGCGTGGGTGGCCGGCGTGGGGCAGGCGGAGGGGTTCAAGTTCGGCCCCGTGGTGGGGGAGTACATCGCGACGCGCGTGCTGGGGTACGAGGGCGACCCCAAGCTCGCTGCTGCCTTCAAGTTCCCGGTGAAGGAATACGAGAAGGCGTCGGATCCCTGGGACGACAACGCGTAGCACCTGCCCCCATATTGCGGGCATGACCACTCCCCCCAATCCGGACGGTGCGCCGTCAGGCACCCCAGCCGGCGATTCCCCGGCGCCCGGCGGCGACGTCCCCGTGATGCTCACCGACGTCTTTGGCCTCTCCCACACCGGGCTCGTCCCGGAGGAGAACCAGGACCGCTTCATTGTGGCGCGCATGCGGAAGGTGGTCGACGTCACGAGCACCAACCTCGACCTCGATCGCCTCGCCGCCCGCATGCATGGAGGCGATGCCTGGCTGATGGCGGTCGCCGACGGCGTGGGCGGGCGCGCGGGCGGGGCGGAGGCGAGCAGCAGCGCCGTGGAGACGACGCTCGAGTACATCGGGCGCGCGACGGGGTGCTACCACCGCTTCGACGTCGAGGAGGAGGCGCGCTTCATCGAGAAGATGGAAGAGGCGGTGATGACGGCGCACGAGACGCTGCTCAAGGCCAACGGCGACTCGCAGTGGTCCCCCGCCACGACGCTGACGATGGTGATGCTCGTCGCCCCGCGTGCCTACATCGTCCATGTGGGCGACACGCGCGCCTACTACCTGCGCGGCGAGCGCCTGTTGCAGCTGACGCGCGACCAGACCTTCGGCCAGTACCTCCTCGACACCGGCGCGGTGAGCGATGAGCACGTGGTCGAGTCGCCGATGGGGCGCACGCTGGCCAGCGCGGTGGGAAGCTCCGAGGTGCACCCGACCGTTGGGCTCATCGACCTCGAGGCTGGGGACACGCTCCTCCTCTGCAGCGACGGGCTCACCAAGCACGTCCCCAACGACGAGGTCAAGCGGTTGCTGCGCGCCTCGACGTCGGCGCGCGCCGCCTGCGAGACCCTCGTGAACGCCGCCCTCTCCGGCGGCGGCACCGACAACGTCAGCGTCGTGGTGGCGCGCTTCGAGTAGCGGGCGGCGCGGGCGCGCCAGCCGTTAGGCAGCCATCCACTGCAGCGCCGACGCCAGGTCGACGTTGCTCCCGCTCAGCGTCACCGCCACGGTGCGCCCGTCCAGCGGGAAGCGCCCGGTCAGCACCGAGGCCAGCGCCACGCTCCCCCCGGGCTCCGCCACCAGCCCCAGGTCGCGGAAGGCGGTGCGCATCGCCTCGATCACCTCGGCGTCGGTGACGGCGACCGCGCCGGTGAGATACCGGCGGTTGATCTCGAACGTCAGCTCCCCCGGCGTGGGGGCCATCACGCTGTCGCAGATCGAGGTGAGCCCCGGCGCATTCGACACGCGATGCCCCGCGGCGAGCGAGCGCGCGGTGTCGTCGAAGTCCGCCGGTTCCGCCGCCAGCACTTGCGCGTTAGGGAGGAGCGTGCGGATCACCAGCGCCGTCCCCGCCGCGAGCCCGCCCCCGGAGCAGCAGGCGATCATCGCGTCGAGCGTGACCCCCATCGCCTCCGCCTGGCGCACCGTCTCCAGCGCGACGGTGCCGGCCCCCGCCATCACCCAGCGATCCTCGAAGGGCGGGACCATCACCAGCCCGCGCTCCTCCATGAGGCGCTTGGCGATGGCGACGCGATCCTCCCGCTGGCGGTCGTAGAACAGCACCTCGGCGCCAAAGGCGCGCGTCTTCTCGGCCTTGGTGCGCGGGACGTCGGCCGGCATCACGACGACGGCGCTCGTGCCGAGCCGGCGCGCGCACGCGGCGACCGCCTGCCCGTGGTTGCCAGACGAGTAGGCGACCACGCCGCGCGACAACTCGTCAGGCGTGAGGCGCCGCATGCGGTTCCACGCCCCGCGCATCTTGAACGAGCCGGTGCGCTGCAACCCTTCGGCCTTCACCAGGAGCCGCCCCCCGACGCGCGCGTTGATCACCGCCGACTCCAGCAGCGGCGTGACGATGCACGCTTCGCCCACGTGGCGTGCGGCGTCCTCGATGTCGGCGAAGGTCGGGAGGAGGTCGGGGGAGATGACGCTGTCGCTCATGCGGACGGGGCGGAGGTGATCGCGGCGTCCCGCAATCTACCGCCCACCCCGCACCGTCAGCACCCGCTCGGCGCGCACCGGGATCGTCCCCTCGGCCGTGATCTCCAACTGCATCAGGTAGCGCCCCGGCTTGAGCGTGGCGAGGTCGACCACGACGGCGCGCGGTGTGAAGCCCAGGCCGCGCGCCGAGACGTCGCTCAGCCCGACGGAGACCGGCTGCGCCTCGCGCACCAGCCGCAACGCGGTGAGCCCGCGCTGCAACCACCCGCCTTCCTTCACGTCTTCCGGGGCGACGGTGATCGCCACCTGGATCCCCTCGCCGCTGGGATTGGTGTTGTAGGTCTCCCAGTAGATCCCCACCTTGCTCCCCTCCTTCACCGCCTGCGACGGCGCGACGTGGGGGAGGACGTCGTCGAGCGTGCGCGGCATCCCGTTGTACGGCTCGAAGAGGAGGAGGTCGGAGATGGCGACGCGCGACCCGGCGTTCTCGGTGGCGCGCATCCCGTAGCGGGCGCGCGCGAGGGTGCGGTCGCGGCGCGACGAGACCTCGGCGCTCATCAGCATCGGCCCCCACGAGGTGCGCGCGGTGATGGTGCCGCGCACGCCGGGCGTTGGCAGCCGCACGATGGAGGCGTCCTTCTCCTCTCCCTTGGTGAGGACGAGCGCCGCGGCGAGTTCACCCGAGCGCGTGGCGGCCTTGGCGAGCGCCGGGACGTTGCGCACGTCGTACGACATCACCACGAGTGCCGAGTCGCCGCGGCGGAAGATGGCCGACTGCTGCGTGAGCGGGAGGAGGTATCGCGCCACGTCCGGCGCATAACGAGAGCGCACGCCGGGGAGTCCCTTGCCGCGCCACCCGACGGAGTCGCTGAGTGCCGGGTTGCGCACGGTGGTGGCGACGGGGAGCATGGGCGGGGCAGGGGCCGGCTCGTGTCCGGTGATCACCTGCACCTTCCCCTGCCCGTACGAGTAGACCTCGTGCTGCGACCAGGCGCGCGGCCATCCGTAGCGCAGGAGGAGTTCGCGCTCGTCGTCGTCGAACCCCATCTCGTAGACCGACGGGGCGTCCTGGATGAAGGCCGAGTACATGCGACGGGCGAAGAACTCGGAGCGGGTGTCGCTCCCCTCGAGCGAGAGCATCGGGCGCGCCAGCCACCAGATGCGTTCCTCGAAGGCGGCGCGCCTGGCGCAGGGGAGTTCGCGGTAGTCGCGCAGGAGGGCGTCGTCGACCATCAGCTTCATGTCGCGCCAGTCGCATCGCTGCTTGTCGTCCATCGCGGCGAGGGCGCGCTCCCAGGCGCTGTCGCTCTCCGCGAATCGCCCCGCCAGATGCAAGGCGAAGCCGCGCAGCGCAGGGCACCACCATCCCCCCGCCTTGCACGCGTTGGCGGCGGCGACCGCTTCGTTCAGCTTCCCCGATTCCGTCAGGTAGCGCACGAGCTGCCCCGAGGTCCAGCGATCGTCGGGGAAGAGGCGATACGCCGAGTCGAGCGTGGCGACCAGATTGGCGCGCGCGGCGGCGATCGTCGTCGGCTCGTCCGGGGCAGGAGCCTCGCGCTCGTCGTACCAGTAGCAGAAGCGCCCCACCTGCTCGTCGCAGGTGTTGGGGCCGCTGCGGGAAAAGGTCATCCGCGGGAGGTTGCGGCGGCGGAACGACTCGAAGAGCGACTGCTGGTCGCGCAGTTCCCCCAGTCGCGGCGCGGCGGCCTCGGGGGTCACCGGACGGACCTGCATCACCTGGGCGAGGGCGACGGCGGGAGCGACGGCCAGCGCGAGGCAGGCGAGGCCCGCGAGGCCCGCGATGCCCAAGGTGCGCGCAGCGCGCGTCATCGGGCGTCGCCGCGACGGCGACCGTTGGGACGAGCCGCCGGAGGTGGACGGGAGGGGGAGGAACGGATCCATCATGCAGGAGAGGGAGGGGCTGCTGCTACCTGTACGCCGGGCGCCGCGGAAAGGGTCCACCTGTCGCGGACCGGTCGAGCGGCGCACAATTCCCCGGCTGGCTTTCCACTTCGTCAAACTCGGTCTCCATGCCTGGTCGGTCCACCACCGTACGTGCGATGCTGGCGACGATCGCCTGCGCCGCCGCGCTCGCGTTCGACGCATCGTCCCTCCGCGCCCAGGAGGCCGACCTGATCCTGACCGGTGGGCGCATCTGGACCGGGAACACCTCGCAGCCGTACGCGCAGGCGGTCGCCATCCGCGACGGCAAGCTCCTCAAGGTCGGGAGCGACGCCGACGTGGCGCCGCACCGCGGGGCGACGACGCGCGTGATCGCGCTCGAGGGGCGCTTCGTGACGCCGGGATTCATCGACAACCACACGCACTTCAACCAGGCGGGGGCGCTCCTCCTGGGGGTGAACCTGCTCGATGTCGCCGAGCCGCGCGCCTTTGCCGCTCGGGTGAAGGGGGCGCGCGACCGGCTCCCGCAGGGGGCATGGATCACGGGGGGCGATTGGGGGGCGTACGAGGATTGGAACACCAACAGCGCCGGGACGTCCGGGCGTGCAGCCACGACACCTCGTGCCCGCTTCTCCCCCGACCGCAGCATCGTCGATTCCGTCACGCCCAACACGCCGGTCTTCCTGCAGCGGTGGGACCGGACGGCCTATCTCGCCAACGGCGCGGCGCTGGCCGCGGCGAATCTCGACTGCGCACGCCCGGTGGAGGGGCTCGAGTGCGCGAACGGGAAGGCGACGGGGCGCATCGCCGGCGCGGCGCTCGCGCAGTTGCAGAAGGCGATCCCGCCCAAGCCGTTCGAGCAGCGCCTGCGCGAGGGGCGCGTGGCGATCGCCCATCTCAACGAACTGGGCGTCACGGGGATCAACGACATCACGCCGCCCGAGCAGCTCCCGGTCTACCACGCGCTCAAGCAGCGCGGCGAACTCACCGTGCGCGTGTACGCGCGTCCCACGCTCGACAAGTGGGACGACCTCACGGCCGTCGGGATCCCGCACGGTTTCGGCGACGACTGGCTGCGGATCGGTGGACTGAAGGGGTTCGTCGACGGGATCCAGGGAAACTCCACGGCGCGCTTCTACGAGCCGCAGCTGCACTCCGGGAAGCGCGGCGAGTGGCGCGACTCGACGAACACCGCGGCGACGAGCGGCCCCGGTTCGGGGATGGAGCCGGCCGGCAACATGCTGAAGAACCTGATGGGGGCCGACCGTGCCGGGCTCTGGCCGCAGGTGCACGCCATCGGTGACGAGGCGATCGACACGCTCCTCACGCTGTACGAGAAGGTGATGACGGAGAACCCGCCGCGCGACCGGCGCTTCCGCATCATCCACTCGCAGGTGCTGCGCAACGCCGAGGTGGCGAAGCGCTATGCAAAGTTAGGGATCATCGCCGAGGTGCAGCCGTACCATGCCATCGACGACATGCGCTGGATGGAGGAGCGCATCGGGGCGCGCTCGCGCTGGGCGTATGCGTTCAAGACGCTGCAGAACGCCGGCGTGCGCCTCACCTTCGGTTCCGACTGGCCGGGGACGAACGCGTCGTGGTATACGGCGGACCCGATGAAGATCCTGTACGCGGCCGTCACGAGAAAGACGCTCGACGGAAAGCCGGACGGGGGCTGGCAGCCGCAGGAAAAGCTCGACCTCGAGAGTTCGCTCCGGAACTACACCGCCAACAACGCCTACGCGATGGGCGAAGAGGCGACGCGCGGCAAGGTGATGCCGGGGATGCTCGCGGATCTCACCGTGCTCGATCACGACCTCTTCGCCATCGCGCCGGAGGCGATCAAGGACGTGAAGGTGATGCTGACGATCGTCGGCGGGCGGGTGGTGTTCGAGCGGTCGCGGATGTGAGCGTGGTCCTGCGGATTCCGGTGACTCGTTGCTTTGCTGTAGTTCAACAGCTTTCAACACGGAGGATTCACGGAGGCACGGAGGACACGGGAGGAGAGTTCAACACTGCAGTTCCCGTGTCCACCGTGCCTCCGTGTGCCCTCCGTGTTAGCGGTTCTTCCATATCGTTCAGGCTCGTCTCGGCTCTCACCACTCCCCCCCTCCAAATGACACTGTTGCGGAAGTTCTTCCTCTTCACCATCGCCGCCGCGAGTCCGCTCGCCGCGCAATCCCCCGAGGTCGCGAAGATCGTCGTCTCGCCGACGAAGCCGACGATGGTCGCCGGCGACACGCTGCGCTTGAGCGCGCAGGCGCTCGATGCGAGCGGGAAGCCGGTCCCCGGCGTGCGCGTCCGCTTCCAGGCGCAGGGCGGGCGCTTCGAAGGGACGGTCGATACGCTCGGCCTGGTCGAATCGGGCGCCACGGGGACGCTCCCCGTCGTCGCGGTCGCGATCATCCCCGGCGCTCGCCCCAAGGTCGAGCGTTTCGAGGTACGCATGGTCGCCGGCCCCGCGGCGTCGATCACGCCGTCGCACGCGGCGCTCAAGCTCGCCCTCGGCCAGCGGCTGCGGCTCGGCGCCCAGGTCTTCTCGAAGACCAACGACCTTCGCGCGCAGGACCAGGTCGCGTGGACGTCGTCCGCGCCTAACGTGGCGAAGGTCGACCAGGATGGCATGGTCACCGGCGCCGCCGCCGGCAAGGCGACGCTGACGGGGAAGGCCGGCGCCGCGACGGTGAAGGTCCCGGTCGAGGTGGTCGGTGCGCAGGTCGCCTCGCTCGAGCTCTTCCCGCCGCGCGTCGATGCGCGACAGGGCGACGTGCAGCGCTTCCGCGTCTCCGCCAGGGACGCGCGCGGCAACGTCGTCGCCGGGCTTTCGACCTCGTGGTCGTTCTCGCCTGGCGAAGGCTCCATCGAACAGGACGGGACCTTCACCGCCTACACGCCGGGTGAGTACGTCATCACCGCCGTGCAGGGCGCGCGCAGCGCGCAGGCCATCGTGCGCGTCGGCGCGCGCGAGGTCCGCCGCCCGCTCACCGTCGTTGGGCGTCTCCCGCGCATGCGCTTCACCACCGAGGAAGTCTGGATCCATCCCAACGGCAAGGTCGCCTACCTCGGCTCCGGCGGCGGCGGTGACGTCATGGTCGCCATCGACATCTCCGATCCGTCCAAGCCGGTCATCACCGATTCGATCGTCAGCAACACGCGCCGCGTGAACGACGTGATGACGACGCCCGATGGGAAGTACCTCGTCTTCACGCGCGAGGGAGCGAGCGACCGCAAGAACGGGATCGTCATCTGCTCGCTGGAGGACCCGCTCCACCCGAAGGTCATCTCCGAGTTCACGGAAGGGGTGACCGCCGGCGTCCACTCGGCCTTCATCTTCCAGCAGGAGAAGTACGGGACGCACATCTACCTCACGAACGACGGGACCGGGGCGCTGCATGTCATCGACATCAACGACCCCTACAAGCCCAAGGAAGTGGCGCAGTGGCGCACCCCGCGCTCGTTCGGCGACGCCGGGCGCACGCTGCACGACATCGACGTGCAGGGCGGGCTCCTCTACGCCTCCTACTGGAACGATGGCCTCGTCATCCTCGACGTCGGCAACGGGATGAAGGGCGGATCACCCAGCAATCCGCAGTTGGTGTCGCAGTACAAGTACGACCTCAACTTCCTCTACCGCGATGTGGAAGCGAGCGGCGGCCCCGGCTTCATCCGCGGGACGCACACCGCGTGGCGCCACAAGAACTACGTCTTCATCGCTGATGAGGTCTTCCCCAGCGAAGGGGTGAAGGGGGCGAAGGATGCCTCCGCCGGGCGCGCATACGGGCGCCTGCAGGTCATCGACGTGAGCGACATCGCCAAGCCGCGCTCGGTCGCCTACTACGAGCCGGAGTTCGGCGGCGTGCATAACGTCTGGGTCGCCGGCGACACGCTCTACATGGGGGCCTACAACGGCGGCTTCCGCGCCTTCGACATCTCCGGCGAGCTGCGCGGCGACCTGCGGGCGCAGGGGCGCGAGATCGGCCACCTCAACACCGCCGACATGGACGGGCGCGTGAAGAACGCGGCCATGACGTGGGGCGTCGTCGTGAAGAACGGGCTCGCCTACGTCAACGACATGTACAACGGGCTCTGGATCGTGCGCATCGAGCCGAAGCCGCAGGTGGTGCCGTAGCGGGAGAAGACGCCTTCTCCTCCGCGAGAACGGAGAACGCCCGGTCGGGAGAGTGGTCCCGGCCGGGCGTTCGCTATGCTGGAGAAGTCGAGAGGACGGGAGGGATCGACTACTTCCGCTTGGTCGTGACGAGGACGGCGCCCATGGGGTAGCCGGTGCCGAAGCGCGTTGTTGCGTCTGACGGGCTCAGGAAGCGGATCTCCTTCACCGTGAGCGCGGCGACGTTCGAGGCCTGGTCGATCGTGCCGACCAGGATGTCGTCGACGCGGAGCATGATCGCCACCGGGCCTCCCGCCGCGGGTTCGAGCGTCACCGCGCCGCGTCCGCGCAGCATCGCCGGGCGCAGGCGCTGGATGGCGTCGAGCGCATTGGTCGCTCCGGACGCCTCGATCTCCTCGGCGAGGATCAGGTTGGCGTTGCCGCGCGCGGGGGATCCTGCCGTCGTCCTTGGCCCGCCACCGGACACCGACCCGGCAGCGCTTCCGCCGCCGCCACCACACGCCACGCCCAGGAGTGCCGCGCCGAGCAGGAGGGTACCGCGTCGCATCGTCGTATCCTCATTCGTTGAAGTCGGCCGGCGGTGTGGCGACGCTCGCGCACTCCGGTGACGGCTGGACGACGCCTACGCTCTCACCCCATGGCGCTCAGCGCAAGGCTCCGCCCGTCGCCCACGAACGATTCGCCGTCGAGCCCGGACGGCGCCGCCAGCCCCAGCGCCGCCAGCGCGCTCGGCATCACGTCCACCGTGCGGCGCGGGGGCTGCGACACCGGGTGGTTCACCAGCAGCGGGACGAGCATGTGATCGCGGTGCAGCGCGCCGTGCGACGAGCGATGCGGGATCGGTTCGTAGCGCTCGCGGAAATCCCATCCCGGCGTCGCCGACACCAGCACGTCGCCGGATCGTGCCGCCGATGCCAGGTGGGCGATCTGCACCACGCTGTCGGGGTGGTCGCTGTCGATCGTCGCGTCGAATGCCTCGCGCGCCGTCACCCCGTCCAGCGGTGCGATGCCTAACGGGTTGCCGTCCAGCGGTCGATATCCGTACCGCACGCCGTCGTCTCCCGGCTCGAGCGACACCATCGCCCGCCCCGCCGTGCGCGAGCGCACCTCGGCCAGCCCTGGCGCGTGCGGGAGGATCATCAGGTCGACCGACGCGCGCGCGAGCAACGCGTCGGCCACGCCGCGCCAGCGCCCTTCCAGCGCGGGCCAGAAGGGGCGTTCGCGCCGCCCCAGCTCCAGGTAAACGTGGGCCATTGCGTTGCCGCTCACCATCACCGCCACCTCGTGCCCGCCACCGAGGGTCCACGGGTGCGCCAGCGTGCGGAATCCCCACCGCTCGGCGAAGAGCACCGCGAGGTCATCGTGAAAATGGATGGGGGAATGCCCGTGATCGCTCACGATCCACAGCTGCAACGCCTCCCACCGACCGGCGCGCTCGGCGTCATGGCGCAGCGCGCCCACCACATCGTCGAGGTTCTGCATGGCGAGGCGCACCACCGCGGTGTCGTGCCCGTCGGCGTGCGACGCCTTGTCGATCCCGGTGAAGGCGGCGAAGACGAAGTCCGGGACCTCGCGCCGTACGCGGTGCACCACCTCGCTCCCCATTTCACGATCGATCGCCAGCCACCCACGTACGTCGCCCGAGAAGTGCGTGCGGGCCGCACGTGCCACGAAGCGCGCGCCGCGCCCCAGGCGATGCGCGCTGCGCAGCCCTCGCCCGATCACCGTCAACGCCCCCAGCGACGAGTCCGCATACTCGAACAAGGTGGGGGCGGTGGCGTCGAGGTCGCGGTCCACGTGGCGCATCCCCAACCCGACGTAGCTGCGCGCGTGCCCCATCCACGGGGCAATGCGGCGGGCGCGATCGTACCAACGGAGCCCGGGGAGCCCGACGCCCCCCGGAAAGCGCCCCATGAGGAATGGCGTGTAGGCCACGCCGGTCACCGATGGCCACGCCGTCGTCACCGTATGCATACCGCCCTCCCGTCGCAGGGCGCCGAGATGCGGCAGCGTCCCGTCGTCCATCAACGCACGCAGCGTATCGGGACGGGCACCATCGGCGACGAGGATGATGACGGGCACGGCGAGGGGCGAGCGCTGGAGCAGAGGAGAGGGGGACCAACGGATGCTACGGACGTCATGTGCCGCCGCTCGGGCGACGCCTGCGATCCTGCTTTCGATCAACGCCCGGGTGCGGGAGAACGATTCCGCCCCATGGTGTGATACGCTAAGCTCATGCGCGTGTTGCGCGCATGGCGCACCCAACTGGTCACGATCTTAACCGAGAGATGGCCCAGCGTAAGCAACCGCGGCGCCGCGGCGCCCTTTCGATGGATCCCGAGCGTCTTGCCGACGCCGGCAAGGAAGCGCTGGAGGGACTGAAGGAGCGCACCGAGACCGGCCACCGGGCCGCCGGGCGCCGCCCTCCGTCGGAGTCGTCCGCCGCCCGCACCAGCGGCGCGCACCGCGTCATCGACGACACCATCCGCGACCCGCTCCCCCTCACGGAGGACGCCAAGCTCCTCCAGCCGGTGGTGGCCGGAGAGTCGTTCACGCGCTCCGATCCTTGGCGCGTCCTGCGCATCCAGAGCGAGTTCGTCGAAGGGTTCGACACGCTGGCCAAGGTGACCAAGGGGGTCACGATCTTCGGCTCGGCACGCACGGGACCGGACGATCCGCAGTACCAGGCGGCGCAGGAGACGGCGCGCCTGCTCGCCGAGGCCGGCTTCGCGATCCTCACCGGCGCCGGCCCGGGAATCATGGAAGCGGCCAACAAGGGGGCCAAGCTCGCCGGCGGTCCCTCGATCGGCTGCAACATCGAGCTCCCCTTCGAGCAGGGGGCCAACCCGTACGTCGATACGCTCATCAACTTCCGCTACTTCTTCGTGCGGAAGACGATGTTCATCAAGTACTCGAACGCCTTCGTCATCTTTCCCGGCGGCTTCGGGACGCTCGACGAACTGTTCGAGGCGCTCACCCTGATCCAGACGGGGAAGATCTACCAATTCCCCGTGATCCTCTTCGGAACACATTACTGGGCAGGGCTCATCCGCTGGCTCAACTCGCGGGTGCTGGTGGAGAAGAAGATCTCGCCCGGCGACATCGACCTGATGCTCGTCACCGATGACCCCGAGGAAGCGGCGCAGGCTGTCATTGCCGCGTATGGGGCGCAACTCAGCGCGGCACGCGCGCGATTGGAGGAACCTTGAAGAAGAACAAGACGGGAGACGGGAGACGGGAGACGGGAGAGGGGCGGGCGATCGGCTTGAAGGCGTCGCGCATTGGGGCGCCGGTGAAGCGGGCGTCGGCGTCGGGGCCTAAGTCTTCGCAGAAGAAGGCGGCCGAGGCGCGGGAGAAGGCGGGGAAGGCGCATTCGGCAGGGGCCGGGTCGCGCTTCCTCAAGGGCGGGCGCATCGACCCGCGCAAGATCAACGGCAAGGAGAAGGTCGTCGACCTCATCGACGGGACGTACCTCGCCTACAACGGCGGACGGCTCCGCGAGGCGTGCCAGCTCTTCACCGAGAAGATGCTCGACCCGTCGGTCACCATTGGCCTGACGATGACCGGCGCGCTCACCCCGGCGGGGCTGGGAATGGCGGCCGTCATCCCGCTCATCGAGGCGGGCTTCGTCGACTGGATCATCTCCACCGGCGCCAATCTCTATCACGACACGCACTTCGGGCTCGGGCTCGCCATGCATCGCGGCAACCCGCAGACGTCCGACGTGATGCTGCGCGAGGAAGGGGTCGTCCGCATCTACGACATCTTCTTCGACTACGACGTCCTCCTCTCGACCGACGCGTTCTTCCGCGCGGTGGTGCAGGGGCCGGAGTTCCAGCGCCCGATGTCGAGCGCCGAGTTCCACTACCTGTGCGGGAAGTACGTGCGCGAGCGCGAGCGCAAGCTCGGGATCGGGCAGAAGTCGCTCCTGAGCGCTGCCTACAAGTGCGGCGTCCCGATCTACACCTCGTCGCCGGGCGACTCGTCGATCGGGATGAACATCGCCGCGCTCTCGCTCGACGGGAACAAGTGCACGATCGATCCCAACCTCGACGTGAACGAGACGGCGTCGATCGTCCTCAATGCCAAGCGCACGGGCGGCAAGAGCGCAATCTGCATCCTGGGCGGCGGATCGCCGAAGAACTTCGCCCTCCAGACCGAGCCGCAGATCCAGGAAGTGTTAGGCATCGACGAGAAGGGGCACGACTACTTCCTGCAGATCACCGACGCGCGCCCCGACACGGGCGGCCTCTCAGGGGCCACGCCGGCCGAGGCGGTGAGCTGGGGGAAGATCGACCCGGACCGCCTCCCGGATGCGGTGGTGTGCTACCTCGACTCGACGGTCGCGCTCCCGCTGCTTACCTCGTACGCCCTCGGCAAGAAGAAGAAGCGCCCGCTGCGCCGCCTGTACGACCAGCGCGACGCGATGATGGCGCGCTTGCGCAGCGAGTACGAGAAGACGAAGTAGCGCGGCCGCTCGCGTGTGACGGGGGAGCCATCCGGCTCCCCCGTCGTGCGTGGGGCGCCGCAGGTCGCTAGGGGCGCTCGACGCGCAGCGTCACGCTGCGCATCGCCGGGATGCGCAGCGCACCGCGCACCGGCGCCCCGCGCGTCTCGTCCAGGTCGCTGCGCGAGACTGCGCGTTGGCGGGCCGTCCCGCCGCCCCGCGCCGCGCTCGACCAGCGCAGCGTCACGCGCTCCGGGCGCGTCCCCGGGTTCCACAGCCGCACGAGATCGGCACGACCGTCAGCGGTCGGCGCGAGCGAGGCGATCACGACGCGCGCGTTGTCGAGTGTGGGCCGCTCCGCGCGCCCGGCGCCCGTCGCCACCTCCTCCGCAGCGCTCGCGTCGTCGGCAACCACCACCGGCGGCTCCGTCATGGCCTGCGCCGCGCGCGTCGCCGTCGCCGCGTCGAAGGCGCCGTGCGGCACCACGGTCACCCGGAACGTCACGGGCCCCGGCTGGTCGGCCTTGAAGTTCGTGTGCCAGTAGTTGTTCATCGCGTAGGCTACCAGCTCCGTCCCGGGAAGCGAGCGCGTCATCCACGACTCGCGCCCGTCCGGCTGCTTGAACGCCTCCGCGGTGAGCCCGTTCAACTCCCACAGCGGAAGGTCGGGGGTGAGCACCGTCACCCCAAACTCGTCGTTGCTGGCGTCGAGCCAGCGCTGGACGGGAAGGAGGTTGCGGTTGGCGCCCGCGGCCTGGTCGGCGTCAGGGCGCACCACCGCGAGCCCCTGCTCCATGCGCACCACGCCGCCGGGGACGGCGAGCGGGAAGGCCAGGTGCACCGCTTCCTTCTCGCGCACGGCGCGCTTGTCGAGTCGTGTCACGAGGTGCACCGCGTCGTCGCCGGCGTGCAGCGTCACCTCGCGCACCAGCGCGCGCGCTCCCGGCGCCTCGCTCGTCAGGCGGATCGTGGCCACGAGCGGGCCGTCGTCCACCACCTCGAGCCGCGCGCGCGATGCCTCCTGCGCGCGCGAGGTGTCGCGCCCCGCCACGTAGCGATAGCGGTTCCACCCGCCGCGCGTCGAGTCGACCAGCTCGCGCCCGCGCCAGCGCACGCTGCGCACCACGCCGCTGGTCGTGTCGAGATGCACCACCACGCGCCCGTTCCACAGCGAGTCGCCCGCCGCGCGCGCCGGTGGCGGTGCCGACGGTGGCGCCGATGGCGGTGACGCTGCAGCCGAAGCAACCGGCGACTCGCCAAGCGCAAGGCGCGCCTCCCCGAGTGCCGGGAGCGACACGCGCGCGACGCGCCGCCCGTCGTGCAGCTGCTGCGTGACGAGCGCCGCGGCCTGCGTCCGCTCGGCGATGGCGCCTGGGTTGACGTTAGGCGGCAGCGTCACCAGCGCGGAGCGCGGCGCATCGACGGTGTTCCAGACGGACAGCGACGTGCGCGGCGCCGCACCGAGACCCGTCAGGCGCATCCCGCTCGCCACGCGCAGCAGCGCGCGACTCGCCGAGTCGGCGTCGAGCGCGAACTGCCGCTTGAGCGCCCACTGCGCCAGCGTCTCGGGCGAGTCGGGGTCGCTGATGCTGCGGTCGGCCCCCCAGGTGTGCTCGCTCCACAGCAGCACTTGCCGCCACGCGTCGGACACCTCGCGCGCCGGCAGCGCGACGCCGCGCAGCGATGACAGCGTCGCCGCCTGCTGCACCCTCGCCGCTGCCGCGCGATTCATCACCTGCTCGGCGGCCGTGCTCATCGCCCCGTCCTCCCAGTAGCCGGTGAGGTCGCCGCGGATGCGGGGGAGCGTGGCACCATAGCGCTGCTCCATCACGGCGAACAGCTCGGGGAGCGACGCGATCACCAGGCGCGGACTCTCGAAGCGCGTGTTCCAGTCGCGCACCACATCGGCGAGCCTGGCGTCGGGGAACCCGTTGTCGCCACCGATCGCGACGCGCACCTGCACGACGTCGTATGGGTAGCGCTGCGCCCGCAGCGAGTCCATGTACGCGCTCATCACGTGCGCATCGTCGAGCGTGAGGCGCCCCGACGGCCACCCTCCCACCCATGAGTAGCCGCGCCCCGCCACCAGCACGAGCAGCGAGTCGCCCCCGCCGGGCCCCATCCACCAGAACGGCTTGTCGCCCCATGCCGCCAGGGTGTGGCCGATGCGGTCGCCGTCGTACGAAGGGCCTGGCATGTAGTTGGGGCCACTCGACAGGTAACGGATCCCTGCCTGCGCCAGCGCCGGCACCATCCCCCACGTGAAGCCCGGCACGTCGCTCGTGGTGGCGGTGGTGATGGAGACGCCGTGCTCGCGCCGCAGGCGTCGCGCCATTTCCGTCAGCCGCAACAGCTCCTCGCTCCCCGACAACCCCGTCATCAGGTTGGCGTAGAGCGCATTGAGCGTGAGGTCGCCGCGGCGCACCGCGGCAAACAGGCGCGCCGTGTCGCCGGCCGGTCGCCCGGCGAGGTACCCCTCCAGCGGCCACAGCCCCTCCACGTTCCACCGGAACCGTGCACCTGGCGGATTGTCCTTCGACCGCTCGGCGAGCACCATCGCGCTGTCCAGCCCGCGCCAGTGCTTCCCTGCCACACGCGCATGCACGTCGGTGTACCCGATGTCGAGGTGCGCGTGGTTGATGAGGTACACCGTGCGAGGCACGACGGGCTCGATGGGAACGGCGCCGAGGTCGGCGCGCGCCGTCGCCGTGGTGGCGACGATGTGAACCGTTGCGGGGGCCCTCACCGCCGGCACGTTCACCCGCACCGTCGCACGCCCGGCCTCCAGCCGCGCGCTCAGGCGGTATCGCCCGTCCACCGTCACCGCCATCGTGGTGGCGAAGAACGGGTGCCAGGCGTCGAGCCGCACCGTCTGCTGCCGCGTCCCGCCCTCGCGCGCCAGCATCTGCTCGGCGTGTGCGCTCACCGTCGGTTGCATGGAGACGGTGTAGAGGATGAACCAACTCATGCGCCCCACGCTCTCGCCCTGGACCTGCAGCGTCAGCGGCTGGCCGGCAGGTGCAATGAATGCGGGCAGCTCGAGCGTGAACACGCCATGCACGTCGCCGAACTTGTCGGTCATGAGGCGGCGGAAGCGAAGCGCGACCCCATCCTCACCCCGTACACGCCACTCGTCCGCGTCACTCGTCGGTTGCGGGAGCGCGAAGCGATGCGTCCCGTTCACCGTCACCCAGAATCGCACCGGCGATTGCCCGGGATCGGCGACGTCCATCGCTGCCAGGAAGCTCACCTGCCGCGTCTCCGCTCCCGACGCGACGACCGGCGCCGTGGTCCACCGCGCCGCGTTGGTGCTGTCGAGCGATCGCACGAGCAGCGACGCGCGAACGGTGGGGTGGGCCGAGTGATAGCCAAACGCCTCGCCACGCACGGTCGCGGCGTATCCGTCGGTGATCCCGTCGGGGATGCGCCCCAGCGGGACCTCCGATCCTGGAGTGCGGGCGGACTGCGCGAGGCCAGGCGATCGGGCGTCGGCCGACTGCGCGCTGGCCACGCCCGGCGTGCCCGCGGCGCCTAGTGCGCCCAGTGCGACACCCAGCGTGACGGCCAGCGCGACGCGCAGCGTGGCGAGGTGCGAGGGGCGGCGTCGCATTGGCGTTCCGCCGCGCGCGATCCTAACGAGTGAAGGTGTAGCGATCCCCCACCAGCGTCGCCTTCCCGCGGAGCAGCGACACCGTCGTGGGCGAGTACGTTCCGGCGAACAGCGTGTCTGACGCCTGCTGCACCATCACCAGCGCCGTCCCCGTCCGGTGGAATGCGCCGCGGTACGTCACCGTCCCGTCGGCCGGCTGCGTCCCGTTCACGGTGCTCCGCAGCACCAGCGAGACGATGAACGTCGAGTCGGTGCCGAGCGTGAGTGCCCCCTTTCGCACTTCGACCGACTTGCCGTCGGCCGTGAAGGTGGCGGGGATGTTGAGGTCGTCGGTGGTTGCCAGCGCGTACACCGTGCCGGGGCCAGTCACCGGTTCGGGCGCGGTGAGGTCGAGGCTCCCGCTGCAGGCGGTGGCGAGGGCGCTCGCGACGAGCAGAAGGGCGCGCGTGAGTTCGCGTGTCCGGTGGCGATCGATGGACGGCATCGAAGTGAAGTTCCGGTGTCGGGGATACTCAGGACAAGCAAGTGACCCGGCTCTCTCGCGGCAACCCCGCCCCCTACGCACATTGGACCCCTGACCCGATCCCTCCCCCTCTGCCGTGACCAGCGACACTCCCTCTCCCAGCGCGTCCTCCCCGTCGCCTCAGGCGGCGCCAGTCGCCGAGCCCGCCGCCGCCACCACGGCAGGCGACGAGGGCACTGACGGGACAATCGCCCAGGCATCAGGCAGCGGCGAGAAGGGAGCGAAGGGCGCGCGCCGCCCCCCGGGGCGCGACGGCCTGATGATGAAGACCCCCACCTGGATGATGTGGGGGTCGAACATCGGCGCCATCGTCGTCGTGGTCGGGGGGATCTTCATGGCGGTCCAGATCACCGACAAGCTCAAGCATCGCGTCAAGCCGAAGCCGTTCCCCTCGCTGGCGCTGCTGGCCGATTCCCTGCGTCGCTTCTCCCCCGCCGTGGTGCAGGACACGGCAGGGGAACAGCAGCGAGCGGCGGCCACGCTTGCCCGCCCCATGCATCACATCCTGGGTGGGGCATCGCCGGCCGATTCGTTTGTCCGAGCGGGACAGCAGGCGCTGGCCCGCGGGCGCATGGGCGAGGCGTGGCGCGCCTTCTCCGCCGCGTCGCGCGACACCACCAACGCCAGCGCAGCGTTAGGCACGTCGCTCCTGGCCGGGTGGCGTCTCGACGAGGGGACCGCGCGGCAGGCGCTGGCCCGCGCCTCCCGGCTGCGCGCTGCCCTGTCGCCACCGGAACGCCGCCTCCTCGAGGCGCACCAGCGCTGGATGGCCGGCGACATCCACGGCAGCGACTCGCTCTATCGCACCCTGCTCATGGAGGTCAACGACGATCCCACGCTCTGGTACGCGGCATCGTTCGTCCACCGGCACGACGGGGGCGTGATCGACTCGGCGCTCATCGCCTACGGGTCGCCCGTGGCGCGCTCGCTCGTCGACCAGCCCACGCGGCGCGTCTCGCACGTCGGGGCCATCCCGGCGCTGTGGCGCGTGTTGCAGCTGTCACCGTACCACGAAGCGGCGCGACTCGACCTCCTCCGCTTCGCCGCGTTGTATGACGACCGCCGCCTCGCCAACTGGCTGGGCTGGGGCTCCGAACTCTACGCCATCGAACCGGGGACGCGCTTTGCCATGCGCGCCGTCGCCGCCGATGCCAAGCACGACTCGTCTGCCTGGAAGATCGTCTTGCGGCTGGCGAAGGACGCCGCGGCGCGCAACGGCACCGTCGCGGGAACGGCCACCGATTCGGCCACCCCCCTCCCGCCGGACGCCATCACCGAGCGCGACCTGTTCGAGGCGTCGCGCGCCATCGCCACCTCGGCAGGGATCCTCAACCCGCTGTCGCTCTGGCACGCGGCGGAACTCCTCATTCCGCTGACCAACCCGGCGCAGCATTCCCCCGCCGTCGTCGCCACCGCGCACGCCTGGCGCGGGCAGTTCCTCTTCGCCCTCTCGCGCCCCATCAACGCGATCGAGGAGTTCCACCTCGCCGCGGCCGCCGATTCGTCGATCGGCCTCCCGCTCGCCGCATGGACCGCCTGGCTCTCGGCGCGCACCGACCCCGCAACGCTCAAGGGAGAACTCGCCGCGCTCGAGGCATGGAGCGCTCCGCTCACCGCGAATGCCACGCGCGACTGGCTGCACCCCCATCGCGGGATGGAGCCGCACGTCCGCGCCTACGGCATCGGGCTCGTGGCGGCGGCGCTGGGCGACACTACGCGCGTCCTGCAGGAGGCGGCCGCGCTGGAGAAGCTCCCCGCCATCAACGGCGACACGGCGCTCAAGCTGGTGATGACGTCGGCGCTGCGCGCCGAGGCGGCGCTGGCGCGCGACGATTTCAAGGGCGCGATCGCCATGACCGCCAACGCGGAAGGACTCCTCCCGCCGCTCTGGCGCGAACTGTCGCCGTTCAGCGGGCGCATCCACGCGCGCTACCGCCGTGCCTTTGCGCAGCAGCGCTCGTGGGAGAACGAGGGGGCGCGCATCGCCTTCGTCGCCTTCTTCGCGCCCACCGTCCCCGAGATCCCCATCTACCGCCCCGCGCGCGGTCGCTTCGACAACACGCCGTAAGGCGCGCCCCCTCGCGCCGGGCACGTCCCCGCACGCGGCGCGCTCTCGCGGAGCGCTCTCGCGGAGCGCTCTCGCGGCACGCGCGAAGGCGACCCGTTAGGCGCCGGCGCCCTCGCCAGGGCGTGAGGCGGCCACGGACGCCGTGACCGGCGTATCGTGCAGGATCGCGTGCACCAGCGAGGCGCGCGAGTACTCGCCGAAGGAGATGTAGTCGGTTGAGTCCCGCGCACCGAGCACCGCGCGTTCGATGCGCGAGGCGGGGATTCCCTCGCGGGCCATCGACGACACGCGCCCGATGATCTCCTCCGTCCAGTCCGCCTTGGCGCGCAGCGCCGAGAGCGCATCGGGGAGCAGGCCGCGATGCGCATCGAAGACGCGCGCCGGCTGCAACGCCAGCACGCGACGCAGCGACGCCACCAGCGCGCGCGGGGACTCGTCGTGATGCGCCACGCGGACCTTCACGCCGATGAACAGGTCGCCGCCGAAGAGCGTGCCGGTGGCGCGATCCCACACGACGTGATGATCCGCCGAGTGGCCAGGGGTGGGGATCATCTCCAGCCCATCGGGGTCGAAGGGGGAGACGGGGATGGAGAAGGGGACCGGCTGCCCCCACGTCCATCGCCGGTAGAGCGGGATTCGCGCGGGAGCTCGGGCCCGCGCGAGCGTCTGCGCGTGCGCGGCGACGGGAATGCCGCGCCGCACCACGCGGTCGACGTTCCCGGCGTGGTCCTCGTGCCAGTGCGTCACGATCACTCCCTGCAAACGCTCGCTGGACAACACACGCTCGACCTCGTCCCCAATCCCGGGAAAGCCCGTGTCGACCAGCACCCCGCGTACCAGGAAGGCACTCACCGCGAACCCCGCCGTGCGTGAGCGGCGGGTCGACATCTCGAGTCGCACGACGTCGTCATGGCGGTGGAGACGGATCATGCGCGAAGTGTAGCGGACAGGGGAGGCGGTGCGCGCGATGCCCCGCCAGTGCCTCTCGAAGAATTGAAATCGGTCCAGGGCGCGCTTAGACTACGTCCAGCGACGCGCCCGGCCACCCTCAGACGGCCGGGCGCACCCTTTTATTGCCGGTAGGGTCCCATGCTCGAAGCCCTCAAGCACAAGCTCGGCGCAGAAGTCGAGAAGCTCCAGCACGAGCTCAACGTCAC
Organism: Gemmatimonadaceae bacterium; assembly: GCA_046327755.1. GTDB lineage: Bacteria > Gemmatimonadota > Gemmatimonadetes > Gemmatimonadales > Gemmatimonadaceae > SCN-70-22. Next base: position 861,506 of record JAXLXW010000001.1, on the reverse strand, counting down.
GCTCCCCAACGAGATCCGTAAAGCGGTCGAACTGGGGGACCTGCGCGAGAACTCCGAGTACAAGGCCGCGCTCGAGCGCCAGCAGTTCGTGCAGGCGCGCCTGGGACAGTTGCGCCAGCGCCTGAGCAAGCTCGCCCAGGTCGACATGTCGATGATCCCGTCCGACCGCGTCGGCCTCGGCTCCAAGGTCAAGGTGCAGTGCCAGGACACGCAGGTCACCGAGTCGTACACCCTTGTCTTCGGCGACGCCGATCACTTCGACGAGGGGCACGTGACCATGTCGTCCCCGATCGGCCGCGCGCTCATCAACAAGGCGGTGGGCGAAGTCGCCTTCCTCAAGCTCCCGGCGCGCACGCGCAAGCTCAAGATCATCGAGTTGGTCACCATCCATCAGTCCGAGGACGTCGACTGACGGCACGTTGCGCGGCCCCCCGCGCCGCGCGGCCCCTCGCGCCGCGTGTCGTGTTGCGCCACGTTTCCGCGCGAACCACCGCATGGCACCCGCGACAATGACGCGGGTAGAAGGCGACACGACCCTCTCGTCAGGAAGACCATGCACGCCCTCGCTCGCATCTCCCTGCTGGTAGGCACGGCGCTCGTGACGATGGCCGGCGCCGCGTCGGCGCAGACCATCGACGGGATCATCGTGGTGGGCGCCGACAAGCGCCCGGTGGCCACCACCAAGGTCGCCCTCCTCGACCGGCGCCAGAACCTCCTCGACACCGTCACGACGGACGTCTTCGGCGGCTTCACCTTCACCGCGAAGAAGCCCGGGAAGTACATGCTGCTCGTCAGGCGCAAGGGATACTATCCCGTGCTCACCGACGACTTCGACCTCCTCAAGGACGAGACGCGGCGCGACACCATCTTCATCGCCGGCAAGGCCGCCGAGATGAGCGTGCGCGACGCCATCGCGCAGGACGTGCGGCGTGTCTTCAGCTCCGTCTCCGGGGCCGGGATGCAGCGCTTCCTCGGTCCGGACGACATCGAGGAGATGCGATCCCGCGCTTTCTCCCTCGGCGACCTCGTTCGCGACGGGCGGCTGGCTGGGCTCCAGTGGTACAACCCGCCGAGTGGCTGCCTCCGATTCTCCGGCTCCTCGGGGTGCGCCCAGATCTTCCTCGACGGGCTCCCGGTCTTCGTCCGCGTCGACGCCATCTCGGCCAACGACATCGAGGCGATTGTCGCGTTGCGCGACATGGAGCTCGGCGTCGCCGCCACTACGCGCGGCAACATGGACAACTCGCGCTACGGCGCCGTCCTGGTCTACACCCGCCGCTACTCGGTGCGCTAGCCGATCCACGCCCAACCTCCCCGTCCGAGCACGCGCGCCGGAGCTGCAACCTCCGGCGCGCGTTTTCCGTAGGGGAGGTCAACTCGTCCCGAACGGAGTCCTGCCATGTCCACCCCGCGCCCCATCGCCGTCCTGTCCCTCGCCGCGCTCGTCGCCCTCGCCGCCTGCTCGTCCGGCGGGGAGGATCAGAAGGCGGAGGACAAGGGCGGGGAGTCGTCGGTTGGCCTCTCCATGTCGTCCGACTCCGGCCTCAGCGTCGATGCCAAGCTCGCCACGGGGAGCACGCCGAGTGACGCCAAGCCGAGCTTCACCGAGGCGAGCGACGGCTCCGTGTCGATGACGTCGACGGATGGGGCGGTCGTCATGTCGCTCCGCCACGATTCGGTCGTCGTCGCCTTCTCCGACTCGGTCCGCAACAAGGTGAAGGCCGAAGTCGACAAGTCGATGAAGGAGGAGGCGAAGGACAAGGAAGACGGCGCGGTGGCCGAGTTGATCAAGGGCGTGGTGCAGAAGTCGGTCACCGCCGGCCTGGGCGAGATCTTCGACAAGGCGCGCGGCTTCCAGGTCTCGTCGCTCAAGGACGTGCGCTACGAGGACGGCGCGATCGAGTTCGAGTACGCGAAGGAACCCACGTGGACCTTCAAGGACATGAAGCTCGACAAGCGGCCGATCCTCGAGTCGTTCCACCCCGCCGATGCCGCGCGCTTCGTCGGCGCCGTGCGCGCGCACCTCGCCAAGTCGTAAGGGCGCGTGCGCGCGCGCCTGGCGCAGCGTCAGGCGCCGATCGAGAAGATCCGCTCCACCTCGCGCTCGTAGCGCGCCAGCTCCTGCACCACCCGCGCCGCGTCCCATCCGAGACGCGGCGCCAGTCGTTTCGCCAGGCGCGCCGCCGCGGCGACGCCGTGGTCGCGCTGCTCGAAGGCCAGGTGCGTGCGGCGCAACAGCACGTCGCCTAACGTCACCGCCATTTCCTGCGAGAAGGCGTAGGCGGCCTCGGCGACCGTGTACGGGTGTGCGTCGTCCATCCGCTCGCGCAGCACCGCGTCGTCGCGCGTCGGCTGCCAGACGTGGCGCCAGTCGCACCCGTACGCCCCCGCCAGCCGCACGGCGACGGCATCGTCGCCGACTCCCGCCTTCGCGTCCGATTCCGTCGCCGACAGCGACTGCATCGCCCCGCCGGGGAGGACCACCTCGCGGTTGGGGCGCCCGGGTCGGTCCTCGATCCCCAACGATTCGCAGGCGCGATCGACGACGTCCTCGGCCATGGCGCGGTACGTCGTGAGCTTGCCCCCCGTCACCCACAGCACCCCCTGGGGGCCCACGGCGATGGTGTGCTCGCGCGACGCGCTCCCCGCTTCGTGGTCGGCGAGCGATGCCGCCAGCGGACGGATCCCGGCCCACGCCGAGACCACGTCGTCCTCGCCCAGCATCGCAGCGGGGAAGTTCGCGTTGCACGCGTCGAGCAGGTACCGCACATCTTCACGCGAGGCGCGCACGTCATCGGGGCCGCTGCGCGCCGGCGTCTCCGTCGTCCCGATGATGGCGTGTTCCCCCGCCGGAAGGACGAACATCACGCGCCCGTCCTGCGGAGCCACGAGGGTGATGGCCGACCCATTGCCCATGCGCTCGCGCGCCACGGTGATGTGCGTGCCGGCGGAGCCGAGGATGGCGCGCACCGGCGGAGCGTCGGCGTCAGGCGCGTCGGTCGCGGAGGCACGCACCCCGCCGCCGCGTGCCGGCGACTCCAGCTGCTGCAGCGCGTCGGTCCACGGCCCCGCGGCGCTCACGATGCACTTCGCCCGCACCGTCACCTCGCGCCCGCTCACCAGGTCGCGCACGATGGCCCCGGTGGCGCGCCCCGTGCCGCGCACGAGCTCCGTGACGGCGGCGTAGTTGAGGACCGTCGCGCCGGCTGCCGCTGCGCCTAACGCGTTGGCCAGCGTCAGGCGCGCGTCGTCCGTCGCGGCGTCCCAGTAGGTGGCGCCCCCCACGAGCCCGATCGTCGTGAGCGCCGGCTCGCGCGCGATCACCGCCTCGCGCGTGAGCCGGCGGTGGTTCCCCACGTTGCGGAAGAGCGCCAGGGCGTCGTACAGCGTCAGCCCCGCGAGGAGCTTCCACTGTGCCACCCGCGCCCCCTCGTACACGGGCCAGGTGAACGCGAGCGGGCGCACGAGGTGCGGCGCCAGCCGCAACAGGCGGCGCCGCTCTCGGCTCGACTCGAAGACGAGATGCAGGTGCCCGTGCTCCAGGTACCGCACCCCGCCGTGCACCAGGCGCGACGAACGGCTGGACGTCCCGCTGGCGAAGTCGCCCTTCTCCACCAGCGCCACCTTGAGCCCGCGCAGCGCTGCGTCGCGCGCCACGCCGCATCCCACGATCCCGCCCCCAATCACCAGGAGGTCGAACGGATGCGCACTCGTGTGCGCATTGGACCGCGCGCTCGACGCCGCGAGGGCGCCGAGCGCATGGGCACGCCATGCGAACGGTGGTGCGGTCGCGGTGGCGTCCGTCATGGCCTAACGCTTGGCCGGCTGCCCCGGCTTGGGCGTGGTGCGGGCGATGAACTGGCGGATGTCGTCGTTGGACGTCGCCAGGTCGTCACGGCGCAGGTACATCATGTGTCCCGAGCGATACCCCTTCCACGTCATCCGGTCCTGCACGCGCCCCGCCGGGTCCAGGTTCCACATCGAGTACTTCGCATTGAAGTAGTCGGTCCCGCCGTCGAAGTAGCCGGACTGCACCATCAGGTGCAAGTAGGGGTTCTCGGAGAGCGCCTGCCGCAGCTGTTCACCCGTCTGCTCGCCGCTGCGGTTCCACGGGTTCACAGGGCCAAAGAGCCAGTACTGCAGGTCGGTCTTGAACTTGAGCTCCTCGCGCAGGTAGTGGTTGATCGCCGGCGCGAACGCATGGTTCCACGCCGTGAGCGCCGGGTCGAAGTCCGGCGCCGAACCCGCGTCGGTGCGGTCCAACCCCTGATAGCGCGAGTCGAGGCGCCCGACGGTCACGCCACGGTCGCGCAGCAACTCCTTCCAGAAGAACTGGGTCGGGACGTTCATCGCGTATTCCCCCACCACCTTCTCCGAGAGTCCGCTGTAGCGCGCGAACTGCTTCACCAGGTCGGCGCGCTGCGCGGCCGGAAGGGAGCCGCCACGTGCAATGCCCGGGAGGAGCTTGTCGATCGTGAACGTCTCGACTTCGGGGAGGAGCTGCTCGAGATCGCGCGACTGGAGGTCGCTCGCCAGCGCCTTGTGGTACCACGCGGTGGCCGCAAAGTACGGCAGGCGCAACGCCGCCGACGCCGGCCCGTCGCGCTCGACGCCGAGCCCGGTCGGTGAGACGAGGATCACCCCGTTGAAGAACATCCAGTGCGAGGATTGCAGCCGCGCCACGAGGCCGGCCACGCGCGTCGTGCCGTAGCTCTCACCGATGAGGTACTTGGGAGACGTCCACCGCCCCTTCCGCGTGACGAAGGCATCGACCCAGCGCGCCAGGTAGCTGATGTCTTCATTCACCCCGAAGAACTGCTCGCGCTTGGCATCGCCGATGATGCGCGAGAACCCCGTGTTCACCGGGTCGATGTAGACGATGTCGGCGACATCGAGGATCGAGTTGGGGTTGTCCTGCACCCCGTACGGCTGCACCGGGTATCCCTCGTCATCGATGCGCAGCTGCTTGGGCCCGGTGTAGGCGATGTGCATCCACACCGACGCCGAGCCTGGCCCGCCGTTGAACGAGATCACGAGCGGGCGCGTGTCGCGGTTTCCGACGTCAGCGCGCTCGTAGTAGGTGTAGAACATGGAAGCGATCACCGCTCCCTTGTCGTCCCACACCGGCTGCGTCCCGACGGTCACGCGATACGGGACGGCCTTCCCGCGGATGGTGACGGTATCGGCCGAGCGAAAGGACGTGTCGGCATAGATGCGAACCCCTGCGGGATCGGCGGGAGGACGCGGCGCCGGAGCAGTCTGTCCGCTTGCCCCTCCTGCCTGGGCCGACGGAGGTGGGCCCTGCCGGTCCGGCGTCCCGCCCTGGGGAGGACGCTGCTGAGCCGACAGAAGGGGGGCCGCCCCTGCCAGCGAAAGGACCAGGACCGTGGGAATTGCACGCCGAACCCGATTGGATTGCATCGCACGCCAAGGTGTGGGAGAAATCATCGCATCGCCCGGACGCCCATCGCGCCGGTACGCAGTCAACGCAGAGCCGCCCCCTCTTCGCTGACCGGGAACCGCCGACTCACGCGCCCCGCCAACGTACTGCGCGATTACTGCCGCCGCGCAATATTGCGAGAGGACGGAAAGTCTTCGCCGGTGCGCGAAGCGCGCCGGCACTCCCGTCCCCCGTCCCCCGTCCCCCGTCCGCTCCCATGAGCCTCCGCATCGGCCGCCGCGTTGCCATCGTCGCCGGCGTGCGCACCCCCTTCGCCCGCTCGGGGACGGTGCTCAAGTCGCTGTCGGCGATCGACCTCGGTCGCCTCTGTGTCGCCGAGTTGATCCAGCGGACCAGTCTCTCCGGCGACGCCGTCGACGCGCTCGTCTTCGGCACCGTGGTCCCCTCGGTCCTCGCCCCCAACATCGCGCGCGAGGTTTCGCTCATCCCGCACCTCCCCAAGGGGGTGCAGGCCTACTCGGTGAGCCGCGCCTGCGCCAGCGCCAACCAGGCCATCACCGACGGTGCCGACCAGATCGCGTTAGGCCACGCCGATGTCGTGATCGCCGGCGGCGCCGAGTCGCTGTCGAACGTCCCCATCCTCCACTCGCGCGGCTTCTCCGACGCGCTCGTGGCGGCGTCGCGCGCCAAGTCGCTGGCCTCGCGCGTGCAGGCGCTGGCGAAGATCCGTCCGAAGGACCTCATCCCCGTCACGCCCGCGATCGCCGAGCCCTCGACCGGCGAGACGATGGGGCAGAGCGCGGAGAAGATGGCGAAGCTCAACGGGATTGCCCGCGAGGCGCAGGATGCGCTGGCGCTTCGGTCGCATCGCAACGCGCATCGCGGCACGAAGGACGGGCGCCTGACGAGTGAGATCGCCCCCGTCTGGGTCCCGCCGCGCTTCGAGCAGTCGCTCGCCAGCGACAACGGGATCCGCGAGGACTCGTCGCTCGAGGCGCTGGCCACGCTCAGGCCTGTCTTCGACAAGCGCTACGGGAGCGTGACCGCGGGCAACGCCTCGCCGCTCACCGACGGCGCCGCCGCCGTCCTCCTCATGAGCGAGGAGCGCGCCAAGGCGTTAGGCTACGACCCGATCGGCTACATCCGTTCGTATGCGTACGCCGCCCTCGATCCGGGAGAGCAGCTGCTCATGGCCCCGGTCCTGGCCGCCCCGATCGCGCTCAAGCGCGCCGGGCTTTCGCTGCGGGAGATGGACCTCGTCGAGATGCACGAGGCGTTCGCCGCGCAGGTCCTGTCGAACATCAAGGGGCTCGCCTCGCGCGAGTGGGCGGCGCGCGCCGGCTTCTCCGAACCGGTGGGCGAGGTCGACGAGTCGCGCCTCAACGTGATGGGCGGCTCCATCGCCATCGGCCACCCCTTCGGCGCGACCGGCGCCCGCATCACCACCACGCTGTGCCATGAACTCGCCCGCCGCGGCGGGCAGTTCGGCCTCATGACCGTCTGCGCCGCCGGTGGACTCGGCTTCGCGATGGTGGTCGAACGGCAGTGAACAGGAGACGAAAGGACCCATGAGCGCCTTGTCGCTGACCGTCGAAGACGCCATCGCCGTCATCACCTTCGACCTCCCGGGCGAACCGGTGAACAAGTTCTCCCAGGCGGTGAAGGACGAGTTTCGCGCCGTCTTCGGAGAGTTGGAGCGCGACCAGTCGATTGTCGGCGCGGTCCTGATCTCGGGCAAGGCAGACTCCTTCATCGCCGGCGCGGACATCGACGAGTTCCTGGCGTGGACCACCGCGGCGCAGGCGGAGCAGGCGTCGCGCGACGGGCACGCCATGCTCGAGACGCTGGAGCGCCTGCGCGTCCCCGTCGTTGCAGCGATCCACGGGGCGTGCATGGGGGGAGGGCTGGAGGCGGCGCTGGCCTGTGCCTATCGCATCGTCACCGATCACCCGAAGTCCGTGCTCGCCTTGCCGGAGGTGCAGTTAGGCATCTTCCCCGGCGCCGGCGGGACGCAACGCCTGCCGCGCACCGTCGGGTTGCAGGCGGCGCTCGACATGATCCTCACGGGAAAGAACATCCGTGCCCGCAAGGCGCTGCAGATGGGATTGGTGCACGAGATGGTGCATCCCTCCATCCTGCGGCGCATCGCCGTGCAGCGCGCGCGAGAGATCGCCGACGGCACCCGCGATCGCAACCCGCCCTCGCGGAAGCACGATGCCAAGGCGTTGCTGCTCGACGACAACCCGGTCGGGCGCGCCATCGTGCTCCGCCAGGCGCGCGAGATGACGCTCAAGAAGACGCGCGGGAACTACCCGGCGCCGCTCGCCGCGCTCGAGGCGGTCGCCGCCGGCTTCCAGGATCGTGAGAAGGGATATCGCGAGGAGGCCCGCCTCTTTGGCGAGATGGCGATGACGCCGGTCTCGCGGGAGCTCATCGGGATCTTCTTCGGCTCCACCGCCCTCAAGAAGGACAGCGGCGTCGGCGACGAGCCGGTCACGACGCAGAAGATCCGCAAGCTCGGCATCCTCGGCGCCGGCTTCATGGGGGCCGGCATCGCGACCATCGCGGTGCAGCAGGGGACGCTGGTGCGCCTCAAGGACGCCGACCTGGCGCGCGTGGGGAAGGGGCTCGGCGCGATTCGCGAGGTGCTGAAGGACGGCGTGTCGAGGAAGCGCATCACGCGTGCGCAGATGGACGACCAGTTGCTCCTGGCGGGTGGGACGGTCGACTATTCCGGCTTTGGCAATGTAGACCTCGTGATCGAGGCGGTCTTCGAGGACCTGCACGTCAAGCACCAGGTCGTGCGCGAAGTGGAGGCGGTCCTCCCGCCGCACGCGATCGTGGCGTCCAACACGAGCACGATTCCCATTGCCCGCATCGCGGAGGCGTCGCAACGCCCGGAACGCGTGCTCGGGATGCACTTCTTCTCCCCCGTGCACAAGATGCCGCTCCTCGAGGTCATCGTGACGCCGCAGACGGCGCGCGAGGTGACCGCGACGGCGGTGGCGTATGGAAAGAAGCTGGGAAAGACGGTCATCGTCGTGCAGGACGCTCCGGGCTTCTACGTGAATCGCATCCTCGTCCCTTATCTCAATGAAGGGGGACGGTTGGTCGACGGCGGCGCCGCCATCGATGCGGTGGACAACGCCATCCTCGACTTCGGCTTCCCCGTCGGCCCCATCACCCTGCTGGACGAGGTCGGGCTCGACATCGCGGGGAAGTCGGGGGCGATCTTCGTCGAGGCGTTCGGCGAGCGCCTCGCCCCGTCATCGACGCTGCGAAAGGTCGTCGAGTCGGGGCGACTCGGCCGCAAGGGTCGCAAGGGCTTCTATCTGTATGACGAGGAGGGGAAGAAGGGGGGCGTCGACGAGACGGTCTACACCTTCACCCCCGGTGGCGCGCAACGCGTTGCCGTTCCGGCGCAGGAGATGCAGGAGCGCTGCGTCCTCGCGATGGTGAACGAGGCGGTGCGCTGCCTCGAGGAAGGGATCATCCGGTCGCCGCGCGACGGCGACATCGGTGCGATCTTCGGCATCGGCTTCCCGCCGTTCCGCGGCGGCCCCTTCCGCCACATCGACGCCGTCGGCGCCGGGCACGTCGTCGACCGGCTGGAGGAGTTGAATTCCCGCTTTAGTGGGCGATACGTCCCGGCCGATTCGCTGGTGCGCATGGCGCGCAAGGGGGAGCGCTTCTACCCGCACGGGGTACGAAACGCCTGACGCCGCCAGCGATCGCGCCCCCGCGGTGCGACGTTGCGCGCGACGGGCGGTGAGCGATGGATCGCTCGTTGATCCCCCGATTGTGCGTCAGCGCTCCAACGAAACGTGCACCGATGCCAGCTCGTCGTGTGACGGTGCTCACAGTCGCCTAACGACCCGATGGAGCCGTGCCGTGCACCCTCGCACTTGGGAAGGCGAGGCGTCAGATTGTCGGGGCGCCCCCCTCGTTTGCCCGCCCCTGCGGGGGATTCGCGCAGCAGGGAGCGGCGCCGGGCGCCCCTCGAAACCGCAACTGATGAGGCTGCGTAAGTTGTTGAGGGACAGTTGTTTGGACGGTCGTGTCCGGCGACTTGTTACGTGATATTGACCAATGGCGATTTCGCAGGGTCTTCCATTACAGAGCGACGACGGCGACGCCGAGGTCGTGGCACGGGTTCTCGCGGGTGATACCGCAGCCTACGCCATCCTCGTCGAACGCTACCGGGCGCAGTTCGCGCGCTACGCGACGCGAATGCTCGGGAATCGGGAGGATGCGGAAGAGGCGCTGCAGGATGCCTTGCTCCGGGCCTACCGGTCGTTGGCCAAGTGTGATGACCCGGCGCGGTTCGGCTCGTGGCTCTTTCGCATCCTGGCCAATCGCTGTCGGACGGCAGGGACACGGCGGGGGCGGCGAGAGAAGACGTTCGTGCGGGATGAAGTGGCGCTCCTCGACGCCGCCGAGGAGCACCCGGAAGAGCAGAATGCGTGGCGTGAGGAGATCCATCGGGCGTTGATGACGCTCGAGGAGGACCAGCGCGAGGCGTTCCTGCTCAAGCACGTCGAAGAGCTGGGCTACGAAGAAATGGCGGAACTCACCGGAGTCGGTGTATCCGCGCTCAAAATGAGAGTCAAGCGAGCCTGCGAACGCCTTCGGGCGCTGTTGCAGGAGGTCCAACGGTGATGGCACACGACGACGACTTCGACCCATTCATTGCCGAGATCGCCCGGGAGCTCAAAGCCCCGGTCGCATTCGACGCGCGGTTCGACCAGCGCGTCATGGCGGCGATCGAGCCGGCGGTCATTCCGATCACGGTGCACCGTTCGAACCGGGAAGCGCGTCCGTGGTATCGTCGCACCTTCTCGTTCTCGGTGACCCAGGTCGCGGGCATGGCGGCAGCCGCGGCGCTCGTTGGTGTGGTGTCGATGAAGGCGATGAAGCCCGAAACGGCGGCGCCTGCGCAGGTGGCGGTCGCCCCCGACGGTGAGTTGGCGATGCAGCCGGTGGCCAAGGTCACCCACGATCCCAACGCGCTCGTCCCGATGCAGTTCATCGTCGTCGCCCCGACGGCCTCGACGGTCTCGCTCGTCGGCGACTTCTCGGATTGGGATGCCGCGCGTTTCAAGATGGAGCGCGTCTCGGACGAGGGGGCGTGGATGATCACGGTCCCGCTCGCCCCAGGGCGCTACGAATACCAGTTCGAGATCGACGGCAAGTTGCGCATCACCGATCCCACGCGGCCGCAGACGTCGAGTGACTTCGGCTCGGCCAACTCGGTCGTCACGGTCGAGGCGAGGGACTGAGCCATGCGTTCCCTCTCCCGCCTTGCCCTCGTTGCGACCGGCGCGCTTTCGCTCAATGCCTTCGTCTGGCAGGCGAGTGACCCGCGCCTAACGAACCGCCTCGACGCGCAGACGCGCGACGCGGTCGATGCCATCATCGAGAACGCCCGCAAGGCAGGCGTCCCGACCGAACCGCTGGTCGATCGTGCGCTGGAAGGGGCGAGCAAGCGGGCCACCGGCTCGCAGATCGTCTCCGTGGTGCGTGGCTGGGCCGACGACCTGCGAAAGGCGCGCCAGGCGCTGGGGCCCGGGTCGCCAGATGCCGAAGTCGTTGCTGGCGCGCATGCGCTGCGCAACGGGATTGATGTACGACAGCTCGAGCGGTTGCGCGGCACCAAGTCGGGCGTGCGCTACGCAATGGCGCTCGATGTGATGAACTACCTCGTCAACCGCGGTGTCCCCGTCGACACGATCTCGCCCGTCATCGTGAACCTCGTCCTCGCCTCGGCGACCGACGATCAGTTCGCCAAGCTGCGGCAGGACGTGGAGCGCGACATCTCGGGTGGGATGCCGGCATCGACGGCGGCCTCGCTGCGCGGGCTCGGGCTCGAGCAGCAGGTGGCGGCGGCCTCCAACGCCGCCAATGGCGGGGCTCCGGGGAGCGCGTTACCTTCGGTGCGCGGTACGACCCGCGTTGCCGATCCGGCGCTCAACCCGACTGCGGTCGGGGCCGTGCAGGGGGCGAACAACGTCTCTGGTGCAGCTGAAGCACCGGCAGCGCCGCGCGGGAAGCCGAAAAAGCGCCCGTAACCAACCCCACGCCGTATTCCGCGACACTCTGTGCGCGGCGGGGCGCTCTGCCCCGCCGCGCGACTGCTTTTGTGCCTGCTGACGTCCGCGTTTTCGCCGCTGGGTGCCCAGGCACCGGTGCGCACGCGTGACGTCGGCTTTGCCACCGTCGACTACAGCAACGGGCTGACGTTAGGCGCGCTCTCCCTCACCGAGACCGTCGCGGTCGACCGGCCGAACGGTTCGCTCTTCGCCACCGGGCTCGTCTCGCTGTTCCACGACGGGCGGTGGTCCATGCAGGGGGGCATCACCGGTTCGCGCTTCTCGGCACCGATCGCCGCCGGCGGGATCCTCCGCCCCTGGTTCCGCACCGTGCGCGGCGAACTCTCGCTCAACACCACCAGCACGCTGCAACAGGGCTTCATGCCCACGTTGCAGCTGCTGGGGCAGGCCCGCCTGCACCTGATCGCCGACGCATACGCCCTGCGCGGCGGCGCAGCCGTCACGCGGGCCTTTGATGGCTTTGCCTGGCGCACCACCGTCATGGGCGACGCCGGCGGCTGGGCCCGCGTTCGCGGCGCCATCGTCTCGTACACCGCGACGCCGATGCAGCTGCAGTACGGCGACGTCCTCGCCGACCAGGAGGCCGCCGTCTCGTTCAGCCGCGGGCGCGTCACGTGGGATGCGTCGTTAGGACTGCGCCTGGGCGAGGCGCTGCGCGGGACGACGGCGTGGGGAGCGCTCAACGCCACCTGGCCGCTGCGGGCCGGCGCCCTCGCCACAGCCAGCGCCGGCTCCTACCCCATCGACCTGATCCAGGGCCTCCCCGGCGGGCGGTACCTCGCCCTCGGGATGCGCCTCCCGAGCGGCGGCCTCGCCGCACTTCGCTCGCCGCGGCGCCTTCCCCCACCCCCGCCCCCCGAGCGCCCGGTCCTCCCCGTCACCGAACGCCTCTCGCTCGTCATCGGTCCGTCGCTCGACTCGCTCGGCCTGCGCGAGGTGCGCGTGTGGGCGCCAGGGATCCGGACGGTCGAGTTGCTGGGTGACTTCACCGAGTGGGTCCCGGTGCCGCTCATTCGCCAGCCCAACGGCGAGTGGCGCGGCTACTACCACGTGACGCCGGGGGTGCACCGCATCAACGTGCGACTCGAGCGCGCCGAGCTCGATGTCCCGGTCAACCTGGCGCGCGTGAAGGACGAATTCACGGGCGATGTGGGGCTCATCATCGTCCGATGAGCGACGAGGCGCGGAGGCGGTGGAGGCGGTGGAGGCGACGCGTCGTGCCGGCGCCTGAAGGGCGCGCGCGATGAGCGCGCTGTCGGCGATCGTGCGGTGGGTGCGCGAGGCATCCGGGCTGGCGCACGCCGAGCGGATCCGCCTGGGGGCGCACGATCCGTGGCACCGCTTCGACCTCGTCCCGCCGCTGCGCACCTTTGGACCCGGGGCCCGCGACTTCGCCGAGTTCCTCGCGGGCGAGTGCCGCGTGCGCTGCACCACGCCGGTGGCCGTCGGGGAGTGGCTGCTCGCCTGCCGGTATGCCGAGGATGTGCACCTGCTCGACGAGGCCGACCACTGGTTGCACCCGGCGACGTTCGAGCTGCTGCGCGCCGGCGACTGCGAGGACTTCTCGCTCTGGGCGTGGCGGCAGTTGCTGGAGTCGGGGTATCGGGCCGACTTCGTGGTCGGGATGCGACGCCTGCCTAACGCGGTCGTCGGGCGCCACGCCTGGGTCACCTACCGTGACGACGGGAGGGACTTCCTGCTCGACGGGGTGGAACGGTCGATCCACCGGATGATCCGCCCGCTGGAGGAGGTCCGCGACCTGTACGAGCCGCAGGTCGGGGCGGGGGAAGGGGGAGGCCGCTTCGTCTACGCGGGGCTGTACCGCGAGCCCTGGGGGCGTCAGCTCCGACTGCGCCCCGGGGGCGAGCGCGGATGAGGTGTGGTGCGTAGGAAGGGGGCACGCGGCGAACGCCGTTCCCGCGCGCCATCGGTATATTTCGCCCGCCGAACGGAATCCGCCCCATCTGCGCGGATCCGCCGCCTGGCACCGCACTTCCCCTCGGGTCATGCTCCGTCAGACGTTCCTCTGGCTTTCCCACCGGCAAGGGATCTTCCGGTTCGTTCGCAACAACGGCATCGCTCGTCGCTTTGCCTCGCGCTTCGTGGCGGGGGAGACGATCGACGACGCGATTACCGCGGTCCGCGCCCTCAACGCCAAGCGGATCTCCGCGACACTCGACCTGCTGGGCGAGAGCGTCACGAACGCCGCCGAAGCCCGCGCCACCGCCGACCACTACCTCGAACTCCTCGATCGCATCGCGAGCGAGGGGCTCGATTCCAACGTCTCGGTCAAGCTCACGGCGATGGGGCAGGACATTGCCGACACGCTGTGCATCGACAACATCTCGCGCGTGCTCGACCGGGCACGCCAGCACCGTTCGTTCGTGCGCCTCGACATGGAGTCGAGCGCCTACACCGAGCGCACGTTGCAGCTGTTCGAGGAGCACCTCTTTCCCCGCTATCCGGACGAGGTCGGGATCGTGCTCCAGAGCTACCTCAAGCGCACGGCAGCCGACGTCTCCAACGCGATCGACATCCAGTGCCGCGTGCGACTGTGCAAGGGCGCCTACAAGGAGCCGCCGTCGGTCGCCTTTCCCGAGAAGCGCGACGTCGACAGCAACTACCTCGCCTGCATGAAGCGGCTGATGACCTCGGGGAAGTATCCGGGGATCGCCACGCACGACGAGGCGATCATCGCCGCCGCCAAGGCCTACGCGAAGGAACAGGGGATCGCCCCCGACCGCTTCGAGTTCCAGATGCTGTACGGCGTGCGCCGCGACCTGCAGGACCAGATCGTGCGCGAGGGCTATCGCATGCGGGTGTACGTCCCCTACGGCACGCAGTGGTACCCGTACCTGATGCGGCGCCTGGCCGAGCGCCCGGCGAACCTCGCCTTCATGACCGGGAGCGTCCTCAAGGAAAGCATGAGCGCGAGGCGTTAGGCATGCACGGCCAGTGGCGGCAGCCCGACCACGCGCTCGGCGACGCCAACACCATCGGCGGCTACATGCGCGTGCACGCCCGCCCCGCCGCCTTCGAGGGATCGGACGGGTTGTCCTACTCGGTCGCCATCGAAGCCGACGCCACGGGCGACGACGCGCGCCCGTTCGGGGCGTACTTCCTCTTCCTGCGCTGGCGGCGCATCGGCGCCCAGGGGGTCGATGGGCACCTGGAAAGCGAGTGCCTCGCCTGGGGGCGCACGGAGCGCGAGGCCTGTGAGGCGTTAGGCGCGTGGCCTCTGGCCGACGTCCGCGCCGAGCTCGAACGGGCGATCGCTGCCCTCGCCGGCGGCACCCCGGCGCGCCGCTGGTGGGACGTGATGCAGGACGAGGGCTGATGGACGACGGCGTCCCCGGGACGGTGCTGCAGGGAACCGGCGGGCAGTGGCAGGTGCGGTTGGCCGACGGGTCGACGCGTACCGCCGCCCTGCGCGGGCGCGTCAAGCACATCGCCGGGAGCAAGCTGGCCGTCGGCGACGAGGTTGCGCTCACGCACGATCCTGCGACCGAAGCCTGGGCGATCAGCGAGATCCTCCCGCGGCGCTCGCAGCTCGCGCGGCGCTCGCCGTCGGGGCACGGTGAGCGCGTCGTCGTGGCGAACGTCGACCAGGTCGTGGTCGTCTTCGCGATGGTGAAGCCGGAGCCCAACGAGAAGATGCTGGACCGCTTCCTGGTGATCGCCGAGGCCAACGGCGTCGCCGCGAGGATCGTGATCAACAAGGTCGACCTCGCCGCCCCGGGCGACGCGTCGGCGCGCTTTGCCCCGTATGCGGCGCTGGGGTATCCGTTGCATCTGACGAGTACGCGCACCGGCGAAGGGCTGGAGGCGTTGCACGAGGCGCTGCGCGGCCGCACCTCCGCCCTGACCGGGCCGTCCGGCGTGGGGAAGTCGTCGCTCCTCAACGCCCTGTATCCCGGCGTCGACCTGCGCGTTGGCGCGATCAGCGAGTCGGTGAACAAGGGGCGCCATACGACGGTGGGAGCGCTCATGCATCCGCTCCCCGACGGCGGCTACGTGGTCGACACGCCGGGGCTCCGCGAGGTGGGGCTCTGGGGGATCGAGGCCCGCCAGCTGGACCGGTGCTTCCCGGAGTTTGTCCCCACGCTCGACGAGTGCCGCTTCGCCGACTGCCGGCACCAGGCCGAGCCGGAGTGCGGCGTGCGCACCGCCCTTGCCGAGGGGCGCATCGCGACCGGGCGCTACGAGTCCTACCTCAAGCTGCGCGAGGAAGTCGAGCAGGGCCAGCGCAGCTGGTGACCCTCGCGCGTCAGGGCGACAACCGCTCGATGCGCCAGCTTTCGCCGTTTGGGGTGTAGCGCACCCGGTCGTGCAACCGGCTCTCGCGCCCCTGCCAGAACTCGAACTCGTCCGGAATCACGCGGAATCCTCCCCAGTGCGGCGGGAGCGGGACGTCGCCGTCCGGGTATGCGGTGCCCACGCGCTCCACTTCGGCCTCCAGCCAGTCGCGCCCCGGGATCACGGCGCTCTGCACCGAGGCCCATGCGCCAATGCGCGAGCCGAGGGGGCGCGAGGTGAAGTACGCCGCCGACTCCTCCGCCGTAATGCGCTCCACCGTGCCGGCGATGCGCACCTGGCGTTCCAGCTCCTTCCAGAAGAAGCAGAGCGCCGCCTGCGGATTGGTGCCCAGCTCCTGTCCCTTGCGTGACCGGTAGTCGGTGAAGAAGACGAAGCCGCGGGGGGTGACTTCCTTGAGCAGGACCACGCGCGCCGCGGGACGCCCCGTGGCATCGGCGGTGGCGAGCGTCATCGCGTTGGGTTCGAGGACTTCGGCACGTCGCGCCTCGTCGAACCAGCGGGTGAACTGGGCAACGGGATCGGCGTCGACATCGGGGAGGTCGAGCGAGGCGAGCGTGTACTCGCGTCGAAGGTCAGCGAGGCTCATGGGGACCGTTCACGTACAGGGGAGGCAGGGCAGGGTCGTCATCCCGCTTCGACCAGGTCGCAGAGGGCGTCGACGTCATACGGCTTGCTGACCACCACGACGCCGGCCATCGAGGCGTCGTCGCGACGCAGGGGGAGCGCAGTGGCGTCGCCGGTGGAGATCATGAAGCGGGTGTTGGCGCACGAGGGGAGCGGGCGCAGCTGGCGGATGAGCTCGAGGCCGTTCATCCCCGGCATGCGGAGGTCGCTGATCACGACGTCGAACGTGCTTTGCTCCGCCAGGCGCAACGCCTGTGCCCCGTCATGCGCCGTCACCACCGCGTGGCCGCGCGTGGCGAAGTAGCGCGACAGCAGCTCGCGAATCACCGCTTCGTCGTCCACCACGAGGAGGTCGAGCGGGCGCGAGGCCACGCGGCGTTCGGGACGTGCGCCGCCGGGGCGGATGTCGGGGGGGGTGACCTCGGCCGCCAGCGGGAGCGTGATGACGAAGCGCGTGCGGACCGAGGGGACGCTCGAGACCTCGATCGTCCCTCCGTGCGACACGACGATGCTGTGCACCACCGAGAGTCCCAGGCCCGTCCCCTCGCCCTCCTCGCGCGTGCTCCAGAAGGGGTCCCAGATGTGCGACAGGTCGCGCGCCGGGATCCCGGGGCCGTTGTCGGCCACCGAGAGCGTGATGGTGCCGTCCAGCACGTGCGTCGACACCTCGAGGTGCGGACGCCAGTGCTCCCTGGCGGCACCGCCTTCCAGGCGCGACTCCAGCGCCTGCCGCGCGTTCACCACCAGGTTCAGCACGACCTGCTCCAGCTGTGCCGGGTCGGCCATCACGTGCGGTGCCCCGTCTGCCAGCTGCACATCGAGCGTGATCCCGCGCGTCTCCATCGCGTAGTGCTGCGTGTCGAGGATGTACCGGACGATCGCGTGCAGGTCCACGCGCACGCGCGACGCCCCCTCCTCCCGGCGCGCGATGGTGAGGAGGTCCTTCACGATGCGCGCGGCGCGGCGCGCCTCGCTCAGCACCGTCTCCAGCGCGTGCCGGTCGTCCGCCGTCTGCTCCTTCTTGAGGAGGATCTGCGTGTAACCGGTGATGGCGGCGAGCGGGTTGTTGATCTCGTGCGCCACGCCTGCGAGCGTGCGCCCCAGCGAGGCCATCCGCTCGCCGCGACGGACGATCTCCTCGCGGCGCTCGCGCTCCGTGATGTTCTCCGCCAGTCCCTGCAGGAAGCGGATGCGCCCCCCGGCGTCGCGCTCGGCGGACATCGTCAGCCGCAATTTCACCGACTGCCCGTCCGCGCACCGGCACAGCTGGTCGTACGTGACCTCGCGCGCCCCGTCCCCCAACGACGTCATGCAGCGCGTGCGCACTTCCCCCGGCGGGCACAGCGTGTCGAAGGCGTTGGCCCCCAGGAACGCCGTAGCGTCGGCGTAGCCCAGCATGGCCGCCATGGACGGGTTCGCGTCGATGAGCTCCCCGCTCGGCGTGCACCCGAAGACGCCGAAGGTCGCGCGCTCGATGAGGAGGCGCGTGCGCCCCGCCGACATCCGCAGGGCGTCCACCTGCTGGCGCGGGTCGTGACGCATCCCCGTCACGTCGACGATCACGCCCCCCACACCGACCGCCGCCCCCGCCGCATCGTACATCGCAAAGAAGCGCACCTCGGTGACGCGGACCGTTCCGTCCTTCCGGTACATCTTGAGTCGCCCTGACCCAGGTCCGGGGTTGCCCGCGTAGAGATACGCCTCGGTCGCGCGGCACGCCGCGTGGTCCCCCGCGTCGACGAACGAGAGATACGACCGCCCGAGCGACTCGCCGATCGTGAAGCCGCTCTGACGCTCCCAGGAGGGGCTGAGGTAGACGAGGCGCCCCTCCCGGTCGATCCGCATCAGGACGAGCGGGAGCTCGGTGGCCAGGGCCGCATCGCTCCACAACGGGAGGCGCGACGATTCGCTGCCTGCCGTGGGCGCGGGCATGAGGGGGGCGGGCGTGACGTTCGGCGCGGTCATGTCCTGGGCACCAGGGGTGGCGGGGGAGGACCCGAACGCGGCCAATCTACACCCGCGCACATCGGTGCGGTGTCCGGCTCGCTCCCCCGTCCGACATCGGTTAACGTCCGATGGACAGGACGCGGAACCCGACGGACCGCTCACGGCTAGGTGCTCACGTATGGACGAGAACCCCGCACGACCCGGCGCACCCGAGCCCACCCGAGAGGGGGAGAGCGCGCGCGTCAGGCGTGACGCCGAGTTTGCGCGCGATGCACTCCCCTTCATGGACGACGTGTACCGCTTTGCCTACTCGCTGACGCGCAACTCCGCCGACGCCGAGGACCTGGTGCAGGAGACTTTCCTGCGCGCCTACAAGTCGTGGCACACCTTCCAGCCGGGGAGCGATGCTCGCCGCTGGTTGTTCACCATCTGCCGCAACGCCTTCCTGCGGTCGCGCGAGAAGCTGCGCCATGAGGTCGACGTGGAAGACGGCAGCGCCGAGACCATCGCCGCGGTCCAGTCGCAATCCGAGATGCGCCGAGATGGTTCGGACGAGATCCTCGCGCGCGTGGACCTCGCGCCGGCGCTCACGCGCGCGCTCGACGAGCTCCCGGAGCCCTTTCGCTCCACGGTGATCCTCGTCGACGTGGAGGACCAATCGTACGACGCGGCGTCGGAGGTGCTGGGGGTCCCGGTGGGGACCGTCCGTTCGCGCCTCTTCAGGGGACGCCGACAGCTGCAAGACAAACTGCGGGAGTTCGCCCGCGACGCCGGCTTCGCGTCGGCCGGGACCTCCGCACGGGAGCGCGACGATGCCTGACCAGACCCCCAAGACCGACTGCAAGTCGGCAATGAAGGAACTGTGGGACTATGTGGACTGCGAACTGACTCCCGATCGCATGGCAGCGGTGAAGCGCCACCTGACGGAGTGCGCGCACTGCCTCCCCCACGCCGAGTTTGCCGAGCGATTCCTCCACGTGCTGCACGAGACGCGGGTCGACTGCGGCTGTCCCAACGAGGTGCGTGCGAAGGTGATGGCCAAGCTTCGCGAGGCGGGACTCACGCTCAGCTGAACGCCGGCAGGGGTGGGCGCCCGAAGGGGGTGGGCGCATCCTACCAACCACGACTCAGGACGGGCCGGTGCTTCGCGCGCCGGCCCGCTGTCGTTGCCGCCGTGCCCCTGCCGTTGGATCGACCCATCCAACCCATTGACATACCCCCCACCCCTATATAATCTGGATACCAGTGGGGGGTATATGGCTCCTCGTTCACTCCATCGGAGGCTGTTATGGAACGCGTCACGCTGAAGGTTGACGGAATGTCGTGCGGTCACTGCGTCAAGGCGGTGCAGAACGCGCTGGCCGGCGTGGACGGCGCCGTCGCCGAGAACGTGCAGATCGGGCAGGTCGTCGTCGCGTTTGACGAAGGAAAGACGAGTGTGGGAGCGCTCATCGATGCGGTGCAGGATGCCGGCTACGATGCGGCGCCCGTGACGTGAACGCGGCGGACTGGGGGGTGCTGCTCGGCGGCATCGCCCTCATCGCCCTGATCAACTGGTACTTCTTCTTCTCGTCGACGGAGGGGGCCATGGCGGCGGTGGCGTCGTCCGGGATCGCCGAGATTCCGATTGTAGTGCGCGGGGGCTACTCCCCGGGGACGGTCCGCGTCCCGCGCGGTGCGCGGGTGCGCCTCGTCTTCGACCGGCAGGAGGAGTCGAGCTGCTCCGAGGAAGTTGTCTTCCCCGACTTCGGGGTGCGCCGCTTCCTTCCGGCCCACGAGAAGACGGTCGTCGAACTCACGCCTGACAAGGCGGGGAGTTACGGATTCACGTGTGGGATGAGCATGCTGCGCGGGACGCTGGTGGTGGAGGAGGCACGTTCATGACAACCACGACATTGCCGGGAGCCGGCGCGAACGCGGGCTCGGCCGCCTCAGCCGCCTCAGACGCCGGCGCCTCGCCCTCGAACAGCGCGCAGCCAGTCGCGGTCCAGAAGGTGGTCATCCCCGTGAGCGGCATGACGTGTGCCGCGTGCCAGGGGCGCGTGCAGCGGACCTTGGGGAAGACTGCAGGGGTCGTCGAGTCGAACGTGAACCTGATGACGAACAGCGCGACGGTGTCATTCGACCCGTCGAAGCTCACGGCGCAGGCCATCGTCGACCGCATCCGCGACACCGGATATGGGGCGGAGCTCCCCGTGCCGGGGCGGAGCGCGGCGGAGGAGCAGGAGGCGCAGGACAAGGCGCGCCGCGCCGAGTTCGGCGAGTTGAAGCACAAGGCCATCGTGGCAGGCGTCGCGGGAATCGTCGCGATGATCGTCTCGATGCCGCTGATGGCGGCGAACGCGCACCTCGGGATGGGAGAGACGAGCGATCCCTTCATGCGCTGGGCGATGCACGTCCTCGATCCGGCGCTGCAGCGCGTCATGCCGTGGGCGTACGCGATCCCCGCGTCCGCGCTGAGCTACGCGTTGTTGCTCCTGACGGCGGCGATCATGGGGTGGGCGGGGCGGCACTTCTACACGCGGGCGTGGCAGGCATTCACGCACCGGTCGGCGGACATGAACACGCTCATCGCGATCGGGACGGGGGCGGCCTTCGTCTTCTCCGCGGTGGCGACGCTCGTCCCGGACTTCTTCGTGAGCCGCGGTGTCGCGCCCGACGTGTACTACGAGGCGGTGATCATCATCATCGCCCTCATCCTCGTCGGGAACGCGCTCGAGGCGCGGGCCAAGGGTGAGACATCGTCGGCGCTGCGGAAGCTGATCGACCTGCAGCCCAAGACGGCGCGCCTCGTGCGCGACGGGGCGGAAGTCGAGGTGCCGCTGGAGGCGGTGCGCAGCGGCGACGAGATCGCCGTGCGGCCAGGGGAGCGCATCCCCGTGGATGGCGCCGTCCTGAGCGGCGAGAGCGCCGTGGACGAGTCGATGCTGACGGGAGAGTCGATCCCGGTGCCGAAGCGGGCGGGTGATCGCGTGATCGGCGGCTCGGTGAATCGCACGGGGGCGTTCCGCTTCACGGCGACCACGTTAGGCGCCGACTCGGTGCTGTCGCAGATCGTGACGCTCATGCGCGATGCGCAGGGGTCGCGGGCTCCCATCCAGCGCCAGGCAGACCGCATCAGCGGGATCTTCGTCCCGATCGTCCTCTCGATCGCCGTGGCGACCTTCGTGGGGTGGTTCATTGCCAGCGACAGTGCGCCGTTCGTGCGTGGGTTCGCGGCGGCGGTCGCGGTCCTGATCATCGCCTGTCCGTGCGCGATGGGGCTCGCCGTGCCCACGGCGGTCATGGTGGCGACGGGGCGCGGGGCGCAACTCGGTGTGCTCATCAAGGGGGGCGAGGCGCTGGAGCGCGCCTCGCGGGTTACGACCGTCGTCTTCGACAAGACGGGGACGATCACCGAGGGGCGCCCGGTGGTGACCGATGTGATGCACACCGGCAGCGAGGTGGGCGAGACGGAGATGGTGCGCCTCGTGGCGTCGCTGGAACAGTCGTCGGAGCACCCGTTAGGCGAGGCGATCGCCGCGGCGGCGGTGGCGCGTGGGAGCGCCCTCTCGCGCGCCGAGGCCTTCGATTCGGTGACGGGGAAGGGCGTCGTCGGCGTCGTCGACGGCCAGGCGATGGCGGTGGGCAATGCGGCGCTGATGGCGGACTACGCGATCGACGTGGCGGCGCTGCGCACTGAGGTGGACGGGTGGTCGGCCAACGGGCGCACGCCCGTGTACGTGGCCATCAACGGCGCACTCGCCGGTGCGCTCGCGGTGGCCGATCCGATCAAGGCCTCGTCGGCGCGCGCCGTGTCGGCGTTGCGGGAGATGGGGCTCGAGGTGGTGATGCTCACCGGCGACACGCAGCGGACCGGCGAGGCGATCGCCCGCGAGGCGGGAATCGCGCGCGTCGTGGCCGATGTGCGCCCCGAGGGGAAGGTCGAGGAAATCCGCCGGCTGCAACGCGAGGGGAAGGTGGTGGCGATGGTGGGTGACGGGATCAACGATGCCCCGTCGCTGGCGCAGGCCGACGTCGGGATCGCGATCGGCACGGGGACCGACATCGCCATCGAGGCGAGCGACATCACCCTCATGCGCGGCGACCCGGTGTCGGTGGTCGATGCGCTGGCCCTGGCGCGTTCGTCGCTCCGGATCATGAAGCAGAACCTGTTCTGGGCCTTCGTCTACAACTCCATCGGGATCCCGGTCGCGGCGGGGGCGCTGTATCCGTTCTTCCGCATACTCCTCAGCCCCATCCTCGCGAGCGCGGCGATGGCCATGAGTTCCGTCTCGGTGGTGAGCAACTCGCTGCGCCTGCGCACGTGGCGCACCCCTCACGTGAGGACCACGCATGCATGACATGAGCAGGCACGACCCGATGATGCACGGCGCCGGCGTCCCGTCCGGCGCCGATCCGTCCGGCGCCGATCCGTCCGGCGCCGACTCGGCGATGGCGTGCGGGTGCGGTTGTGGCGTGCCGGCCGAGGGGTCGGCCGAGGGGCGCAAGGCGGTCGGGGTCGATCCCGCGATCAAGGCGCGCAACCTCAAGCGACTGCGCCGCATCGAGGGACAGGTGCGCGGGCTGCAGCGGATGGTGGAGGAGGATCGCTACTGCCCCGAGATCCTCACGCAGATCTCCTCCGTGCACGAGGCGTTGCGCTCCACCGGGCGCGAGCTGATGCGGAACCACCTGCGGCACTGTGTCTCCGCGGCGGTGGCCTCTGGGCCGGAAGCCGCCGAGGCGGTGTACGACGAGTTGATCGAGCTGATGTACCGCCACGCGCGCTGACGGAACGCCGTCAGCGCGCGTTAGGCTCGGCGCCCGTTAGGCCTCGAGCTCGAGCGTCCAGTGGATCGGGATGTCGGGGTCGAGGGAATCGCGCACCGAGCAGTACTTGGTGACCGACAGCTCGATGGCGCGCTCGGCGTGCACGCGCTCGATCCCTGCGCCGGCGATGTGGAAGGCGAGCTGGATCCCGACCAGGCGTGACGGTGTCGCCTGCGCGCGCGCCCCTTGCACGTCGACGGTGAGTGAACGCACGGGTGTGCGGCGCTTGGCGAGGATCTCCACCACGTCGATCGACGTGCACGCGGCGAGCGCATTGAGGAGCGAATCGACGGGGCTCGGCCCCTTCTGCGCATCGCCGTCGATGCGGTGCGTGACGCCCCCCGGGCGCCCGGCCTCGAAGCTCTGTCCCCCGGTCCACGTGACGTGCACCCGGTTGGTCGACTTCACCTCGACGCCGGGGATGGTCGCGATCGAACTCACGGTTGTCCTCCCATGCGGATCGGGGCGCGCACGGCGTTCCCCCATTCGGTCCAGCTGCCGTCGTAGTTGCGCACGCTCTGGTAGCCTAACAAGTACGTCAGGACGAACCAGGTGTGCGAGGAACGCTCGCCGATGCGGCAGTAGGCGATCACGTCATCCTGCGGACGAAGCCCCTGCTCCTGCTCGTAGATGGCGCGAAGGTCGTCGGCCGACTTGAAGGAGCCGTCGGCATTCGCGGCGCGCGCCCACGGGACCGACTTCGCCCCCGGGATGTGCCCGCCGCGCAACGTTCCTTCCTGCGGATACTCGGGCATGTGCGTGCGCTCACCCGTGTACTCCGGGGTCGAACGCACGTCGACCATGGGCTTGCCGGCTTCGGCGTGCGCGCGCACCTCGTGGAGGAAGGCCCGAATGCGCGCGTCGCTCCGCTCCGGCGCGACGTACTGCGTGGTGCGGAAGGCGGGGACGACCGTCGACATCTCGCGCCCCTCGATCTCCCACTTGTTGCGCCCGCCGTCGAGGATGCGCGCGTTGGTGAAGCCGAACAGCTGGAAGACCCAGAACGCATAGCAGGCCCACCAGTTGTTCTTGTCCCCGTAGAAGATCACCGTCGTGCCCTCGTCGATCCCCTTCGCGCGCAGCAGCGCCTGGAAGGCATCACGCGAGACGTAGTCGCGCACGACCTGGTCGTTGAGATCGGAATGCCAGTCCACTTTCTGTGCGTTGGGGATGTGCCCAAGGTCGTACAGCAGCACGTCCTCGTCGCTCTCGAGGATGCGGAGGTTGGCATCGTACAGGTGCTCGGCCAGCCACTCGGTGCTGACCAGCGCCTCCGGGTGGGCATAGCCCTTGGCCGCGATGGACGCGGCGACGGGAATCGACGTCATGGCAGGTCCTGAAGTCGGCCTGGGGGAAATCGGGACGGTCGTGGTTCGACCCCCAGTGAATACCCGCAATGTACCCGGCGTTCCGCCCGACGGGACGGGGGCATAGCTTCCGATCATGGGACAGTACCGACGTCACGTCTTCGTCTGCTCCGTCGGGAAGACGTGCGAAAAGGCCGGCGGAGTCGCCGTCTTCCAGGCGATGAAGCGCGAGGCCCGACAGACGGCGCTCGGCGACACGGTTCGCATCAACAAGGCCGGATGCATGAACCAGTGTGGTCACGGCCCGATGGTCGTCGTGTATCCCGAGGACACGTGGTACGGCGGCGTCGACGAAGGTGGCGGTATCCGCATCGTGCAGGAGCATCTCGTGCAGGGGCGTGTCGTCGAATCGCTGCGGTACGTGGCACCACCTGGCGACAACAAGCTGGTCGACGAGGACTGACCGTCCACTGGTGACCTGGCGATGAGCGGCGACCCCGCACGCGCCTCCGGCTACAGACCTGGAGTGTTCATGACGGTGGTGACGCGCGGTGCCGCGCACGCCTATCGATTGCTCGACGTCGGGTACTCGATTTCGCTGGATGCGGCGCTCGACCTGCTCGCGTCGAGCGCGCCGGAGCGCGTGCGCCCGGTGCGCGGCGAAGCGGCGGCGCTGCAGATCGCCAACCCCCCGGTCTCCGTCATCCTGGGCGGCGAGCGCGTGACGGTGGCGGGGAGCGCGTTCGACGCTGAAGTGTCGGCGCGCATCTTTGACTTCGGCGTCGTCTCGCTGTGCCTGCGGCTGCAGGCGCCGCGCGCGCTGTCGTGGGATGACTTCGCGGCGTTCGGGAGCGCGATCGACGCCGACACCGGCATTCCCCAGCTGCTGGAGCACCACGCGCAGCTCCTCTTCCGCCGCATCACGCCCGCAATCGAGCGCCCGAGCCTGGCCCCGGTGCGCGAGGATTATGTCGTGTTCCGCCTGCACGAGGTATGTGGCGAGGACGGCGCACGCCTGGCGAGCGAGGTGCTGCTGCAACGGGTCGACGTTGCCCCGCTCCTGCTCAACGAGCGCAAGCCGCTCTCGCCGCGCACGCGCGACGACCTGCTGCAGCATCGCTTCTCGTACCACACCGACGACCTCGCGCTCCTCACCTGGGACAACGCGCTGGTCCTCGACCCCGCCGACGGCGTCACCGACGTCGAGTTCATCCTCGAGTTTGCCAACGCCCAGCTGCTGGAGCTGCGCTACTACGACGCGATCCTCGACGCCGAGCTCCCGAAGCTGTACGACCGCATCGAGGCGGCACGCGGGAGCCGGTTGCGCCTCTTCTCTCGCCGCTTCTCAAACTTGTTAGGCGACATGCAGCGCCTGTTCGCCGACAGCAACGAGCTGGTGGAGCGGGCGGAGAACGCGATCAAGGTGACCGACGACATGTACCTGGCGCGCATCTACTCCGCCGCGTTGGAGATCTTCCGCGGGCGGGCCTGGCGTGCCGGCGTGGATCGCAAGCTCACGCTCGTGCGCGACACCTACGAGATGTTGAACGCCGAGGCGCAGGCCGCACGTGCCGAGGCGCTGGAGGTGGCGATCGTCGTCCTGATCGTCGCTGAGATCGTCATGGCGATGGTGCGCTGATGGCGACGCCCTACGATCGCGTCCCCGTCATGGAGCGCTACAGCCGCCATGTCCTCGTGTGCACCGGCGGCTTCTGCTCGCCGAGCCGGCAGGGGCGCTCGCTGTATGCGATGCTGGCCAGCCTGCTGCAGCGCGAAGGGCTCCTCTTCGGCCCGACCCGCGTGAAACGCAGCGAGGCACCGTGTCTCGGCGTCTGCGCCGGCGGGCCGATCGTCGCCGTCTACCCCGAGGCGGTGTGGTACCACAACGTCTCCCCAGCGCTGCTGGAGCGCATCGTGCTCGAGCACCTCAAGGAGGGGCGCATCGTGGAGGAGGCGGTCTTCTTCGCCATGCGAGAGGACGAGAAGACGGGAGGACGAGAGGACGCGAGTGGCGAACGTGGGGCGAATCCCTGAAGCCGGGCACAGAGGTACACAGAGGACTGGCGGAGGTCCACGGAGGAGTTGAACGGCTTTCGCACTCCTCTGTGGACCTCCGCGAGACCCCCGTGAACCTCTGTGTCCGGCTTCTTGAAGCTAGAACTACGCGGCGAGCGCCTGCAGCCGCGCCACGCGTTCCTCGGTCGACGGGTGCGTCGAGAACAGTGACAGCACACCGCGCCCGTTGAGCGCCGAGAGCGGGTTCACCTGCGCCAGCGGCGCGACGGCTGGGGCGACCTGCATCGGGATGCGATGCGCGGCGCGATCCAGCTTGGTGAGTGCGCTCGCCAGCGCCAGCGGTCGCCCGCTGATCTCGGCGCCCACCGCGTCCGCCTTGAACTCGCGCTGCCGCGAGATGGCGAACTGGATGAGCGACGCCGCGATGGGAGCGACGAGCGCCATCGCCAGGGCGCCTAACGGCGATTCCCCTTCCTCGTCGCGCCCGCCGAGCAGCGCCCCCCACTGGGCAACCATCGCCAGGTTGGAGATGGCAGCTGCCATCGTCGCCGTGACCGTCTGCAGGAGCATGTCGCGGTTCTTGATGTGCGCCAGCTCGTGCGCGAGCACGCCTTCGAGTTCCTCGCGGTTCACCAACTGCATGATGCCCTCGGTCACGCACACGACCGCGTGTTCCGGGTCGCGCCCCGTGGCGAAGGCGTTGGGTTGCGCATGCGGCGCGACCGCGACCGTCGGCATCGGGAGCCCGGCGCGCTGTCGCAGCCGGTCGACCATCGCGTACAGCTCGGGGGCCTCGGCGGGCGAGATGACGCGCGCGCCGTACGCGCGGAGTACCATCGCCCCCGAGTTCCAGTACATGAAGAGGTTCATGGCCCCCGCCAGGAGCAAGGCGAGCAGCATTCCCGACTGACCGCCCACCGCGCCCCCGATGGCCATGAAGAGGGCGGTCATGCCGGCCATCAGGACGAACACCTTGACGTTGTTCATAGGGAAGACGAGAAGAACACAAAAGGCGAGACTCGCGAACTCCGCGCGCATCTGCGCCCGGAACCCGAAAGTCTCGCCTGATCCTGGAAGGACCCGACCGAACCGTGCCTGGCGCGCGAGTCCCTGTCCGCCGGCAGTCCTGACGATTCGATCGCGCGGGTTTGTAGGGTCCCGCGTGGCTACTCCCCTTCTGCGGTTAAGAACCCGCGAAGGGGGGGAGAGGTTCCCGACCGGGGGCGCCGGGGGCTAGTTTCCGCCCGCGCGGTGCTCTCCTTCGGCCTCCCTCTCGGGCACCGATTCCGCGCCCGACCGCATCGCCTGGCATGACCGACCCGTTCAATCCGCGCCGCATGTTCATGGGCGCTGCCAAGAAGTACTTCCTCGATGCGATCGAGACGAGCGACGCCTCCCGTCGCCCGCCCCCCGTCGATGAAGCCCCCCGCCTGACTCCCCGAGCCATAGAGAGAACCCGCATGTCCCGCTCCCGCGACCGTATCCTCGCCAACCTCGACGACATGTACCGCGAGGCCTTCGAACGCGCCAAGGCTACCGGTGACGAATCCCAGATGGCGTCGCTCGACTTCGCCTATCGTCGCGAGCAGCTGTACTTCGAGATCCTGCTCGACGTGCGCGACGCGATGGAACGGCGGTAGGAGAGCGGACGGGAGACGGGGGACGGGAGACGGGAGTGCCGGCGCGCGATGCGCGCCGGCTTCCCCCAGCTCCGTCCCGCGGACCCGCTGCGCATTCTCGCCTCACCGCAGCACCGCGCCCGGCGAAGCCGCGCGCACTCCCGTCTCCCGTCTTCCGTCCCAAGGTCCAGCTCCCATGCGCACCACGCTCGTCGCCCTCGCCGCCGTCGCCTCACTCTCCACTGCCTGCACCATGAAGTCCGACGACTCCAGCGCGGCTGGTTCAAGCGCCGATGGCCCGGTGACGCTCGCCGTCGTCAACGCCAAGGTCTGGACGGGCGACAGCAAGCGCCCGTGGGCCGATGCGATTGCGGTGCGCGGTGAGCGCATCGCCGCCGTTGGGTCCAGCGCCGAAGTTCGAAAGCTGGCGAAGGACGCCGAGGTGATCGATGCGCAGGGACAGATGGTCGTCCCGGGCTTCATCGACTCGCATGTGCACTTCATCGACGGGGGCTTCCGCCTGTCGTCGGTGCAGTTGCGCGATGCGAAGACGCCGCAGGAGTTCGTCGCCCGCATCAAGGCCTTTGCCGCGACCGTTCCCAAGGGGACGTGGATCCAGGGCGGCGACTGGGATCATGAGTTGTGGGGCGGGGAGCTCCCCACGCGCGCCTGGATCGACTCGGTCACCCCCGACCATCCGGTCTGGGTGAACCGCCTCGACGGGCACATGAAGCTCGCCAACAGCGCCGCGCTCAAGGCGGCGGGGATCGGAGCCGCGACGAAGGATGTGAGCGGGGGGACGATCCTCCGCCTCGCCAACGGCGAGCCCGCCGGCGTCTTCAAGGACAACGCGATGGACCTGATCGACGCGAAGGTCCCCGACGCCCCGGCGGCGCTCGAGGACCGCGCGCTCGACACCGCCATGACGTACGTCGCCTCCCACGGGGTGACGATGGTGCACAACGTCGGCTCGGCGAACGCCAAGACCGGCTCGTGGAACGACCTCGTCGTCTTCAGCCGCGCGCAGAAGGCGGGGAAGCTCCGCACGCGCATCTACTCGCTCGTCCCGCTCTCCACGTGGCAGATGCTGCGTGACACGGTGGCGGCGCACGGGCGCGGCGACGCGTGGCTCAAGATCGGCGGGCTCAAGGGATTCGTCGACGGATCGTTAGGGTCGCACACCGCGGCCATGCACGAGCCGTTCACCGACGCGCCCACCGACTCGGGCTTCTTCGTCAACTCGCCCGACTCGCTCTATGCGTGGATCTCGGGGGCCGACAAGGCCGGGCTGCACGTCGCCGTCCACGCCATCGGCGACCGCGCCATCGCCACCCAACTCGACATCTTCGAGCGGGTCGCGAAGGAGAACGGCCCGCGCGATCGCCGCTGGCGCATCGAGCACGCCCAGCACGTCGCCCCGGCCGACTTCCCCCGCTTTGCCGCGTTGGGGGTGATCCCGTCGATGCAGCCGTATCACGCGATCGACGACGGGCGGTGGGCGGACCGCGTGATCGGGACCGAGCGCGCCAAGGGGACCTACGCCTTCCGCTCGCTCCTCGATGCCAAGGCGACGCTCGCCTTCGGCTCCGACTGGTTCGTCGCCCCACCGACGCCGCTGGAAGGGATCTACGCTGCCGTCACGCGGCGCACCCTCGACGACAAGCAGCCGGGCGGCTGGGTCCCCGAGCAGAAGATCACGGTCGAGGAGGCGTTGCGCGCGTACACCGCCGGCAGCGCCTACGCCTCGTTCGATGACAAGGACCTGGGGACGCTGCAGGCCGGCAAGCTGGCCGACTTCGTCATCATCGACAAGGACCTCACCAGGATCCCGCCGGAGACGATTCGCGACGCCCGCGTGATGCGCACCTACGTGGCCGGCAAGGCGGTCTTCGTCCGGCCGTAGACCGCCGGTCAAGCGCAGCAGGACAGGAACGGGGGAACGCCGAACTTCGGGGTTCCCCCAGTTTTTTCGTGGCCCCGGCTCGCGTAGACTCGTCTTGAGCGAGAAATCCGCAGTCGTCACATACGCACGCCGGAGAATGCCGATGATGTCTTCGTTGCTGTTGGCGGCGCCGCTGGTGTCGCTCGCCCTCGTCGCCGCCCCCGTGGTGCGCGTCCTCCCGCCCGCGCCGGCGCCTCGCGCGGCCCCGGTCGCGCCCGTTGCGGCTGACGGATGGCGCTTCCACTGGAAGGTCACCGTCGAATCGGACAAGAAGGAGCGGGCGGCCGCACAGCCGTCCATGCAGGTCTCGCTCATCCCAGGCAAGGCGCGCGTCGACTACGAGGGCGAAGTCCCCGCGCAGCAGCAGGGGATGATGAAGAAGGGCGGCTACATGATCCTCGATGCCGAGAACAGCACGATGATCATGGTCGACCCCAAGGAGAAGAAGGCGATCATCATGGACCCGTCGGCCCTCAGTGGCGCCATGAACGCCATCGGTGCCAGCGGGCTGGTGAAGATGGACGTGAAGGACGTCAAGGTGTCGGTGGAGAAGCTCGGGAGCGGGGAGCGCATCCTCGGCTACGCCACCACGCGTTATCGCACGACGCGCAGCTACTCCCTCACCGTGTCCGTCATCGGGCGCAAGAACACCACCACGCACAACTCGACCACCGAGTCATGGGTGGCTGATCGCTTCATCGAGGACATGGCGTTCGAGGCGTGGGCCAGGAACTTCACCAAGGGGTTCGGCGCCGCCACCGGTGACGCCTTCAAGAAGCTGATGGAGGCCGAGCAGGCGAATCAGATCAAGGGGATCGTCCTCAAGCAGGTCATGCAGGCCACCGACACCGACGACAAGGGGAACGCCACCACGTCGAAGACGACGATGGAGATGACCGAACTGGCGAAGACGTCGCTCGACGCGTCGCTGTTCGAGGTCCCGAAGGGCTACGAAGTGACCGACATGAAGGCCCAGATGGCAGGGCTCAACGCCGAGATGGAAAAGGCGAAGGCCGACTGTGAGGCCAAGAACGGGAAGGGGAGCGAGAAGTGCACCATGAAGGGTGAGGCCGGCGATGACTCGACGGCGAAAGTGAGCCCGAAGGACGCCGCCAAGAAGGCGCTCCGCGGGATCTTCAAGAAGCCCTGATCCGGTCCGCTTCACCGCCGGCAAGCGAAAGCGCGGGGCTCCCATCCGGGAGCCCCGCGCTTCGTTGCGGCACCGTGCAGCGGGCAACCCCGCGTCTGATCGACTAGCCGTTCACGATCAGGAGGGTGGCCACCACCGCCAATCCGAACACCGTCGCCAGGATCAACCGCCCCCGCGGCGAAATGGCCCCGTTGGGGCGTGCGACGAGGTGCTCGTTGTGCACCTCCTGCTGCCAGATGGGATGGCGCCGCACTTCGATGTGGGAGATCTGCTGCATGGCCCCTCCGCTGTGAGGGCTCCTAGGTCCGTACTTCGCGACGGCGATCAGGGGCGAAACGCTTTCCTGATAACCACTTGGAATGAACAACTCCTCCCGCTGCCTGTACACTCGGGGCACCCCGAGGTGAGGAGTCACTCATATTCCATGCAACTCGTGCGCCGCGTCACGGACGCTGCCCTCACCGGGCGGCGGCCTCTCCTCACGACGGCCGGGTCGCGCTACTCGAGCACCAGGATGGTGAAGTACGTATCGGCCGGTGCACCGTCGCCCCGATTCCAGCACCGCACCGTCGCGTCGAGCGACGAGCCGTTCCCCCCGTTCACCCACCCCTGGACCTGACAGGTGAACAGGCCACCGCCGTACGGGGAGACGTGCACCGTCTCGGGGGCGTTCCCCACCTTGGCCAGCCCCGGGAACGAGACCACGTAGGTCCCGGTCGCCGAGTGCGTGATGCGCACCGCTTGCCCGGACGACGTGCGCTGGTGCTCCATGCTCGGCGTGTACGTCCCGCCCAACGTCGTCGCCGGTTCGTTGGACCAGGCGAAGCCAAATCGCTTGCCGGCGCGCCCGTTTTCGAGCATGAGGAGCGAGAAGCGCGCGTCGGCCAGGGCGCCGCTCGGGGCGTAGCAGATCACGCTCGCCCAGACGTCACCGCTCCACGAGGAGACCTTGCACAGGTCTGAGGCACCGCCGTACGTCGAGACGAAGTAGCTCTGCGGCGTCGGATCGGACTGTCCGTTGAGCTGCACGAGGTAGCTTCCGGCCGTCGAGCGCGAGATGCCCACGGCGCCTTCGAACGAGGAGTAGGTGTTCCCGGGTTCGGGGGCATAGTGCGCCGCCGCGTCGCCCGAGACGGTGAAGCCGAGGTGCGAAGGGAGCGAGTGCGATCCGACGACCAGCACCGAGAAGCGGACGTCGGCATCGGCGCCGCCAAAGGTGTAGCAGGAGACCGAGACGTCGAGGTCGCGGCCGTTGGCGTTGTTTCCCCATCCGTTGAGGTTGCAGCGCTCGCCGGCGGAGCCGTTGGGTGTCACCAGGACCGTCTCGCGGAAGGTGCTGTCGACCTTGGCCATCCGCTCGAACGAGACCACGTAGCTCCCGGTGGCGAGGTGCGCCACGCGGATGCCACCGCCGGTCTCGTTATGCTGGTAGGCCGAGGTGGGGGCGTAGCTGCTGCTGGTCGAGGCGTCGTGCACCCAGGCGTAGGCGAACCGGCGCGACTCGGCGGTGAGGCGCACCGGGAGGTCGGCGGTGGCACGCGCGACGCCGGCCGCGGCCGTCACCGTCACCGTGCCGTGTCCCTTGCCGACGAGGCGTCCGCCAGGCGCAAAGCTGGCCAGCGCCTCGTTGCCGCTGGTCCAGGTGACGGTCGCGCCGTCGACGACGCGCCCGGCGCCGTCCCGGGCGTCGACCGCCAGCTGCACCGTGTCCCCGGCGTAGACGGTCATCGACACCGGCTGGATGGCGAGCGTCGCCACGCGGTCGTTGATGTCGTCGGGCGAGAGGGCGTTCCCACCCTCGGCGGCGCATCCGGCCAATGCGACGGCCGCGCAGGAGACCACCACCCGCGAGGCGACTCCCCGCCACGCACTTCCGACTGCCGACACGCTCTTGGACATGAGTTCCCCCAGCGGACACGATGACTGCTTCCTGTCGGGGAGTGTCGGCAGGTCCCGTGGGGGAACTAAACGTCACGCTGGTGCTCGAGACCGTCACGCGCGAAGCGGGCCGGCTCCCCTGAGGCAACCGGCCCGCTGGACCCGCCCGCGAGGCGGCGTGGCTCAGTAGCTCATGACTTCGCGATAGGCGCGCGAGAAGTCATCGATCTGCGGGAGGATCGCGTCCTCGAGCTGCGGAGCGTAGCCCACGAAGGTGTCCGTGCTCGCCACGCGCTTCACGGGGGCGTCGAGCCACGCGAAGCACTCGTCAGCGATGCGGGCCGCGATCTCGGCGCCGTAGCCCCACGAGAGCGAGTCTTCGTAGGCGACGATGACTCGACTGGTCTTCTTCACCGACGCGTAGACCGTCTCCTGGTCCCATGGCGACAGCGTGCGCAGGTCGATCACCTCGACCGAGATCCCTTCATCGGCGATCTGGTTGGCGGCGGCGAGTGCGCGCTGCAGCGTGGCGCCGTAGGTGACCAGCGTCACATCCGAACCGGGGCGCACGATCTTCGCCTTGCCGAACGGGATCATGAAGTTCGGCCCGGGATACGCTGCCTTGTTGTAGGTCTGCCGGTACAGGTGCTTGTGCTCGAGGAAGATGACCGGGTCGTCGCAGCGGATGGCGGTGCGCAGCAGCCCGTTGGCGTCGAGCGCTGTCGCGGGGCACACGACGCGCAGCCCGGGGTTGTGCGTGAAGAGCGAGGCGCCGGTCTGCGAGTGGTAGATCGCGCCGCGGATGTAGCCACCGTACGTGGTGCGGATGACGACCGGTGCGGCGAAGGCGTTGTTGGAGCGCCAGCGCATCGTCGCGAGCTCGTCGCGAATCTGCATGAAGGCAGGCCAGATGTAGTCGAAGAATTGGATCTCGACGACCGGCTTGAAGCCACGCGCCGCCATCCCGATCGCGCGACCGACGATGTTCGCCTCGGCGAGCGGTGAGTTATAGACGCGTGTGGAGCCGAACTCCTTCTGCAGCCCGTGCGTGACCTTGAAGACGCCCCCCTTCCCCTTGACCTTTCCCATGTAGGCTTCGCGAGAGACGTCGGCCACGTCCTCGCCGAAGACGACGATGCGCGGGTCGCGCCGCATTTCGTCCTTCATGCAGGCGTTGAGGAGGTCGACCATCGTCGTCTCGTTTCCCGAGAACTGCGGGTCGTCCTCCGTGTCGAACGACTCGCTCGTCGGGTCGACGTCGGGAGAGTACACCGCGAAGTGGATCGTGCTCGTGTCGGGCTGCGGCTGGCTCAGGGCGTCGTCGGTGGCGGCGAGGATCTGCGCGTCGACCTCGTCGCGAATCGCCTGGATCTCGTCCTCGGTGGCAAAGCCGTTGTCGACCAGCCAGCGCGGGAAGTGCGTGACGGGATCGCGCGCCGCGTCGGCCGCCCGCTCCTCGGGGGGGCGATAGAGTACCTCGTCGTCCGAGAGCGAGTGCGAGTACGGCCGAATGACGTGCGCATGCACGAAGGCCGGGCCCTTGCGCTCGCGGACGTGCTGCACGGCGCGCTGCATCACGTCGTAGCTGGCGAAGAAGTCGCACCCGTCGACCTCCTGCACATACAGCCCGGGAAACGACTGCACCAGCTTCGAGATCGAGCCGCCGGCCGTGTTCACCTCGACCGGGACCGAGATCGCGTACTGGTTGTCCTGGATGCAGTAGATGATCGGGAGCTTGAGGTTGGTCGCCGTGTTGAGGCTCTCCCAGAACTCGCCCTCGCTCGTGGTGCCGTCGCCCGACGCGACGTAGACGATCTCGTCGCCGTGCACCCCGTCCGTCATCCCCAGGTCGGTCAGGCGCTTGATCCCCTCGGCACAACCGACGGCTTGCAGGAACTGGGTCCCGGTGGGGGACGAGTTGCTGACGATGTTGAGCGCCTTGTGCCCGAAGTGCGAGGGCATCTGGCGTCCGCCGGAGTTGGGGTCGATGGCCGCACCGACGGCTTCGTACAGCATCTCTTCCGGGGTCATCCCCAGGGCGAGCACCAGCGCGCGATCGCGGTAGTACGTGTAGAACCAGTCGTACGCCGGACGCAGCACGAGCCCCGCGGCAGCCAGCACCGCTTCGTGCCCGGCGCCGGAGATCTGGAAGAAGATCTTGTTCTGTCGCTTGAGCTGGATCTCCTTGTCGTCGATCCGGCGCGACAGGAGCATGACCCGATAGGCCTGCTGTAGCTGTTCGCGCGAAAGGCCAGAGGCGTGCGTCCGCTCCGTTCTGGTCGAAGTAGCCATGGGACTCGCGTGAAATGGAGGGTGCGGCAAACGCCGTAATCTACGTCGGCTGCGCGGCCAACGAAGACTGGGTAGTTCCACCCTTACGCCCCTTTCAGGGGGCGGTCAGCATTGAGGGCGCGGCGACGCTTACGCGTCCGGGGCGTTCGTCGCGTCCCCCCCTGCGACGAGGTCCCTATGTGGCGGTTCTGCAAGCTCTTCTCCTTCAGCGTCTTGGCTGCGATCGCCGTGGCGGCGCCGGCGTCGGGCCAGAGCCTCAAGGACCGAATCAAGCGTCGGGCGGAGGCCTCCATCGAGCGACGGGTCGACAAGGCCGTCGACTGCGCGATGGGCGATGCGAAGTGCATCGAGAAGGCAAAGGCCGAAGGGAAGACCGTCAACGTCGTGCCGGCGAAGGACACCGTTCCAAAGAAGGAGGCGGTGGCCAAGGGCGAGGCGACACCCGAAGCGGGTACGGGGGCCGAAGCGCTCAAGCCGGGTGAGGGGGCGTGGGCCAACTACGACTTCAAACCGGGCGAGAAGGTCCTCTACGCCGACGACTTCATGAAGGACGAAGTCGGCGACTTCCCGCGGTCCCTCGAGTTCGAGAGCGGCTCGCTCGAGATCGTCGAATGGAAGGGGGCGCGGTACCTCCGGGCGTTGAGCGATGCGAAGTTCTTCATCGTCCTGCCGCAGCCACTGTCGGAGCGCTACACGCTGGAGTTCGATCTCGCGGTGCCGAGTGGTGCGCTCTGGATCTCGCCGATCAACGACGAACACAAGCAGCGCATCGAGTTCCACAACGGCGGTGAGATCGGCTACCTCGAGGAGGGGCGCCCGCACACCGGGACCGAGTGGGTCGAGTCGTTCCGCGACAAGATGTACCGCGCTCGCGTGATGGCCGACGGTCGCTACATCAAGCTCTACATCAACGAGAAGCGGCTGGCGAACATCCCGAACGCCACGGCAGCGCGCGGTAACAAGATCCTCTTCTTCGTGGACGGGAGCCAGGAGCGTCCGGCGTTGTTCGGTGCGTTCCGGCTCGCCTCCGGCGGGAAGAAGCTCTACGATGCGCTGGCGGAGAAGGGGCGCGTCGCCACGCAGGGGATCTACTTCGACACCGGGTCGGATCGCATTCGCCCCGAGTCGACGCCGACGCTGAAGGAGATCGCGGCGATGCTGAACGACCACGCCGACCTCAAGCTCACCATCGAGGGACACACCGATAACGTGGGGAACGCATCGTCCAACCTGACGCTGTCGGAGAAGCGCGCTACCGCGGTCGTGGCGTATCTCACGGCGCAGGGGATCGATGCGGGACGCTTGAGCGCCAAGGGCCTCGGCGCCACGAAGCCGGCCGACACGAACGAGACCCCCGAGGGGCGCCAGAACAACCGTCGTGTCGAGCTCGTGAAGATGTAGCGATCGCACGCGAACAGCGACGAGACGTCGCGCGGGCGCGCCAACTGCGGCGCGCTCGCCTCCCTTTTCACACGGCTTTCCCATCCAACCGGGTGGGGAAACGGGGAGGAATGCTCATTTAGATGATGGCATCCCTCCTGCTCAAGATTCGCACGTCACCCGAGGAGCGCCTTGCCATGTCGGCCCCCGCCAAGCCCTGCATCTTCTGCGACCTGATCAATGGGGCGGGAGAAGTCTCGATCTGCTACGAGGACTCCAGCGCGATCGCGTTCATGGACGTCCAGCCGGTGAATCTCGGGCATGTGCTCGTGGTGCCGCGCGAGCACTTCGAGTCGTTGAGTGACATTCCGCCCGAGTTGGCGATGCACCTCTTCGATGTCGCGCTCCGGTTGTCGCCGGTGGTGCGGCGGCTGAACGGAAACGACGACCTGAACCTCGTGGTGAACTCCGGCGGGGCCGCGGGGCAGAACGTCTTCCACTACCACGTGCACCTGATCCCGCGCCGGGCGGGTGATGGCTTCGACGTCCCGCTCCCGTTCGCCGGCTCGACGATGCCCGACCGCACCCTCCTGGACGCCATGGCGGCGCGCATCATCGCCGAGCTGCGCGACCCGGTGCGCCAGCAGATTGCCCGCCGGCTCTCCGTGATGGGGGCGTGACGCGCGCGTAATCGCCTCGCGACCGGCGCGCCCACTTGCGCGATGCATCGTTATGCACCATTAGTATCCTAACGCGGGTCGACCGACCCGCTGCATAACGGGAGGGCAATGCCCCGAGTTCGCGACCACGCACCCTGCGAACCTTCAGCGCCGCGGCGACGTCCGCGGCACCTCGCGTCGCCCCCCCACCACACCAGACACCCCGCCCCGGACACTCCCGGGCGGGGTGTCGTCTTTTCCGGCGAGGTGCAATGTCTCGACGTGGAATGCTCCGGGTGGTCCATCCTCGAGTGCCGCGCGGCCGTCGTCCCGACGACCCTCGTGCGCGTCACCTGCACTTTCGCGATGCCAAGCGTGCGCTCAAGCACGCGGCCATGCGCGACTGCGGCCGACGGTGCGTGTACTGCGCCGACCGGCTCGCCCTCGAAGAGGCCACGCTGGACCACGTCTACCCGCTCGCGCGCGGGGGCAACCATGCGCCGGGCAACGTCGTCACTGCCTGCGCACGCTGCAACCGCCTGAAAGGAGACATGCTCCCGCACGAGTTCTTCGCCCGCCATCCGTGGGCGGGCGCCAACTTCGTGCGGTACGCGCGCGCTGTACACCGGGCGCTCAAGCGCGGCGCACGCCGGGCGGTGAGCCTGGCGTACGCCGCGTGATGCACCCCACATCGCTCGCCGCCTGAACGGACAATCGTTGCACCTGCGCAACGTCGGATGCGCGGCACGGCGCACGCGCCCCACACTGATGTCGCAGTCGCGCCCGACTCGCGAGCTGCCGGCGCGCCGACGCAACGCACTTCACGTGCGGCGCCGCGCGCGTCGTCCGGCGTCGAGTCCCGATTCTGGACTCGGCGTTAGGGCGACATCTCCGCGGGGTGTGTAGTCGGAAGTCCTGACCGGAGGGTTCGGGCAATGTGACCGAAGTCGCAAGTGACGATCGTCAGGTGCCTTTCGGCGCCGACGGCGAGATCGCGAACGCGACGTCGCGTCCCCGCTGCCCACATGGCACGGGACTTCCTCTCAGGCGTCGCGGCTGTGATGTCACTCCGAGCAATCCTCGTATGCGTCTGATCGCAAATTGCCCCGCCCTCGGGCGGGTTTTCGTGTTGTCCTCCGCCGTGATCCTCGCGGCGCATGTCCCCGCTCGCGCCGCCAAGGCGCAGGGGGCCGAAGCGCGAACGCCCGCGTGGTCGAATGCGGTCAATGGGGCGCGACTCGGCGTCGGCTACGTGCGAGGGGGGGCGAGGCGCGCTGCGCTCGCACCATCGACCGTCCGGCTCGAGCGCGGCAAGATGGCCGCTGACTTCGTGGGGGCGGTGATCAAGACGGCCGTGGACGTGAACGGTGGGTCGGTTCGCCCGGGTGATGTGATCGAGTACGCCTTCTCCGTCTCGAATCAGGGCGACTCCGACGCAAACTTCGCCACGTTCATCGACACGCTTCCCGTCGGCACGACGTTCCAGGCGGGGTCGCTCGTGATCCTGACGGGGGCCAACTCGGGCGCCAAGACCGACGCCTCGGGCGACGATCAGGCGCAATACGAAGCGGCCTCGCGTCGCGTGCGTTTCCGCCTTGGCGTCGGCGCTACGGGGGCGAAGAACGGAACGCTGGCACCCGGAAGCTCGACCACCTTCCGTTTCCGCGTCGTCGTGAGCCCGCTTGCGACTGACGGAACCGTCATCAGCAACAGCGGGACGCTCACCTACAGCGACACCGCCAGCGGGATCTTCGAGGTCCATCAACCGTCGCGGCCTCCCGGCGGGAACCCGCTCGGCGAGCCGACCAACATCACCGTCGGCATCCCGGACCTGACGATCGCCAAGAGTCACATCGGGACCTTCCTGCGCGGACAGTCGGCGCAGTACACGCTCACGGTCTCGAACGCCGGGACGGCGCCGACGACCGCCGCCATCTCCCTCAGCGACGTCCTGCCGGCCGGATTGACGCCAACCGCGGCGAGCGGCACGGGGTGGAGTTGCAGCGTCGTCGCCCAGACCGTCAGCTGCACACATCCCGGGCCCGTGGCCGGCGCCGCGTCGCTGCCGCCAGTCACGCTCTCGGTGAACGTCGCCGCGAATGCGGCGGCCAACCTCACCAACACCGCCACCACGGCAGGCGGCGGCGAGACCAACACCGGCAACAACAGCGCGTCCGACCCGACCGTCATCGCCGATCCGCCGATCGATCTGGCGATCGCCAAGTCGTCGTCGCCCGCGACGTTCACCGCCGGGAGCAACGCGACGTACACGCTGGACGTCAGCAACGTCTCGAGCTACGCCACGCTGGGCGCGATCACCGTCACCGACGTCCTGCCCGCCGGCCTCACCTTCGTCTCCGCGACCGGGACGGGGTGGTCGTGCGCCTTCGCGGCCGGAACCCTCACGTGTAGCGCGCCCGGCCCGCTCGCCGGCGGGGCGTCGTTGGCCGGCATCACCCTGACCGTTGCGGTCGGCGCCGGTGCGGCGCCGTCCGTCGCCAACACGGCCAGTGTCAGCACGACGGTGGCGGACGCCAATCCCACCAACAACTCGTCGACCGCGACCAATCCGGTCCTCCTCCCCACCCCCGACCTGGCGCTCACCAAGTCCGCCGTCGGGGCGTTCACGGTGGGATCGAACGCCGCCTACACCATTGCGGTGAACAACGTCGGGGTGGGGGCCACCACCGGCGCCATCTCGGTCACCGACGTGCTGCCGGCCGGGCTCACCTTTGTCTCGGCGACCGGGACGGGATGGAGCTGCTCGCATGCGGCCGGTACCGTCAGCTGCACGACGCCCGGGCCGCTCGCGGCTGGCGGGTCGCTCCCGCCCATCACGCTCACCGTCGCCGTTGGGGCGGGAGCACTGCCGAGCGTCACGAACACGGCGACGGTCAGCACGCCGACCGATGGCAACGCGACGAACGACAGCGGGAACGTCACCACGCCGGTGAGCGCCGCGCCCGCGCCGGACCTCTCCATCGCCAAGAGCCATGGCGGGACCTTCGTCGTGGGAAGCACCGGGACCTTCACCCTCACGGTGACCAACGCCGGGAACCTCGCCACGGCTGCGACGACGACCGTGACGGACGTCCTGCCGTCCGGGCTCACCTTCAGCTCGGCCTCGTCAGGCACGTTCACCTGCGCGCACGCGGCGGGGACGGTCACCTGCTCCCGCACGACGCCGATTGCGATCGGCGAAGTCGAGACCATCACGCTCGTCGTGAACGTGGCGGCGGCGGCGCTCCCCGGCGTCACCAATACGGCGACCGTCGCGGTTGCGGGTGATGGCAACAATGCCAACAACAGCGCCTCCGACCCCGTCGCGGTCGCGGCGCCCGACCTCACGA
Source organism: Gemmatimonadaceae bacterium (assembly GCA_046327755.1). GTDB lineage: Bacteria > Gemmatimonadota > Gemmatimonadetes > Gemmatimonadales > Gemmatimonadaceae > SCN-70-22. Next base: position 820,702 of record JAXLXW010000001.1, on the reverse strand, counting down.
TTGCCAAGACTGCGACGTCGGCGATGACCGTCGGTGCCAACGCGACCTATTCGCTGACGGTCTCCAACGTGTCGGCGACGGCGACGACGGGGACCATCACGGTCACTGACGTCCTGCCGGCCGGGCTCACCTTTGTCTCCGCGACGGGGACGGGATGGAGCTGCACCCACGCGGCGGGCACTGTCAGCTGCACCAACGGCGGTCCGCTCGCGGGCGGCGCTGCGCTCCCGTCGATCACTCTCACGGTCGCGGTGGCGGCGCCGGCGCTTCCGAGCGTGAGCAACACCGCCACCGTGTCGACGCCGGGCGACGTGAATGCCGGCAACAACTCCGCCACGGTGAACACGGCGGTCTCGCCGTCGCCGGTCGTCGATCTCGCGATTGCGAAGAGCCATGCCGGCACACCATCGGTGGGCGGGACGCAGCTCTTCTCGATACAGGTGTCCAACGTCGGCACCGCCTCGACCACGGGGCTCATCACGGTGACGGACAACCTGCCGAGCGGGCTGACGTTCGTGTCGGGGACGGCCCCGGGATGGGCCTGCAGCGCGGTTGGGCAGGCCGTCAGCTGCACGAGCGGGAGTGCGATGGCTCCGGGCGCCTCGGTGTCCATTGCGCTGACGGTGACCGTCGGCGCGGCCGCCGCGCCCTCGGTGACCAACACCGCCAGCGTCGCGACCGCCGGCGACGCGAATGCGGCCAATGACACGGCGAGCGACCCGTTGGCCGTCGTCGCCCCTGACCTGACGATCGCCAAGGCGGCTGGCGGGGCGTTCGTCGTGGGAAGCAATGCCACCTACACGCTCGACGTCTCCAACGTGGGAACGGGGAGCACGACTGGGGCGATCACCGTCGCCGACGGAATTCCCGCGGGGCTCACCTTCGTCTCCGCGAGCGGGACGGGTTGGAGCTGTTCCTTCGCCGCCGGCACCGTCAGCTGCACGACTCCCGGCCCCGTGGCCGCGGGGGCGTCGCTTCCGACGATCACGCTGACGGTCACGGTGGGCTCCGGCGCGCAGCCCAGCGTGGTGAACACGGCGACCGTGACCACCCCGAACGACATCAATCCGGGCAACAACAGCGCGAGCGTGACCACGCCGGTCGGCGCCGCGCCTGTCCTCGACCTGTCGATCACCAAGTCGCACAGCGGCACCTTCATCGCCGGCAGCAGCGGCACGTACGCCCTGCTGGTCCGCAACGTGGGGACGATCCCCACCGCGGGCGCGATCTCCGTCAGCGACAACCTCCCGGCCGGACTCTCCTTCGTCTCGGGGACCGGGAGCGGGTGGAGCTGCTCCGCCGTCGGCCAGGCCGTCAGCTGCACCAACGCGGGCCCCATCGCGGCCGGAGCGACGAGCACGATCACGCTCACGGTGGCCGTCGCGCCGTCCGCGCCGTCGTCGGTCACGAACACCGCGACCGTGACCACGCCCGGCGATGCGAACGCCGGCAACAACACCGCCTCCGATCCGACCACGATCGCGAGCGGCGTCGATCTCTCGATCTCCAAGACCAGCACGTCGCCGATGACGGTGGGGCAGAACGCCACCTATCTCCTCGACGTGACGAACGTCGGTCCCGGCACCACCACCGGCGCCATCACGGTCACGGACATCCTCCCCGCCGGACTTACCTATGTGTCCGCAACCGGGGCCGGCTTTGCCTGCACGGCGACCGGGCAGACCGTGACGTGTACCGCACCGGGCCCGATGACGGTCGGACAGAGCGTGGGGATCACCCTCACCGTGGCGGTGGGAAGTGCGGCACTGCCGACGGTGACCAACACGGCGAGTGTCGCGACGCCGGGTGACGCCAACCCCTCGAACAACTCGAGCAGCGTCACCACGAGCGTTGCCTCGGGGATCGACCTCGCCATCAGCAAGGGGGCGAGTGCGCTCGTCACGGGGACGAACGGAACCTTCACCCTCGACGTGCGCAACGTGGGGACCGGGGCGACGACGGGGACCATCACCGTCACCGACAACCTCGCCAACGGCCTCACCTTCGTGAGTGCGACGGGGAGCGGCTTCTCGTGCAGCGCGGCGGGGCAACTCGTGACGTGCACACGCGCGTCGTCGCTCGCTCCGGGTCAGTCGGTGAGCCTCATCCTCACCGTCGCCGTCAGCGCGACGGCGGGGACGGCGATCGCGAACACGGCGACCGTCTCGACGCCTGGTGACTCCAACCTTCCGAACAACACCGCTTCGGTGGGGCCGCTGACCGTCGGGACGCCCGCGCCGGACCTCGCGATCGCGAAGAGCGTGAGCGGTACGATTGTCGCCGGCAGCAACGCCACCTTCCTCATCACCGTCACCAACCAGGGGCAGGGAAGCACCACGGCGCCCATCACTGTCACCGACAACCTTCCCCAGGGGCTCACCTACGTGTCCGCGTCGGGGACCGGGTGGAGCTGCCAGGCGGCAGGGCAAGTGGTCACGTGCACCAACCCGGGGCCGTTCGCGCCAGGCGCGACCAGCCAGTTGCAGCTGACCGCGCATGTCGCGCCGGGGCTCACGACCCTGGCCAACTCCGCCTCGGTCGCCACGAGCGGCGACTCGAACAGTGGAAACAACACGGCCGGAACCGGGAGCATCGCCATCGCCCCGGCGCCGGATCTCGCGATGCGGAAGACGGCCGTTGGGACCTTCTCCATCGGGCAGCCCGCCTCCTACACCCTCACCGTCACGAACGCGGGCGCGGGCCCGACGATCGGGACGATCACGATCACCGACAACCTCCCCGCCTCTCTGCAGTTTGTCTCGGCGACCGGGAGCGGATGGAGTTGCAGCGCCAGCGGGCAGTTGCTGACCTGCACCAACCCCGGGCCCATTCCGGCGGGGGGCAGCAGCACCGTCACCCTCACCGTGACCCCGACCGCGGCCGCCGCGCCGTCGGTCACCAATACGGCGAGCGTGTCGACGCCGGGCGATACCAATGGAACGAACGACACCGGAACCGCCACGACACCGGTTGGCGGGACGGTCGACCTCGCGCTCGACAAGTCCGGACCTGACAGCGTGACCGTTGGCGCCTCCGTGGCATATGCGCTCGCGGTGCGCAACGTCGGGTCGCTGCCCACGACGGGGGCGATCACCCTCGTGGATACGTTGCCGCCCGGGCTCACGGCCCAAACGGCGTCGGGCGGCGGCTTCAGCTGCACCATCAATGGTTCGGTGGTGACCTGCTCGCGCCCCAACCCGCCGTTGCAGCCGGGCGAGGGAGCGACGGTCACCGTGACCGCCCTCGTCACGGCCGCGGCGAGCACGCCGCTCCTCAACCGGGCGTGCGTCGCGACGACGCCCGATGCCAACAGTGCCAACAACTGCGACGCCGTCTCGTCAGGGATCGCGGGTGGCTTCGACCTCGTTCTCAGCAAGGACGTGTCGGGCACGCTGGAGCTCGGGAAGCAGGGGCGCTTCACGCTCGACGTCCGCAATGTGGGCGTGGCCCCCGCGACGCCGACGATCACCGTTGTCGACACGCTTCCGGCCGGACTCACCTTCCTCTCCGCCAACAGCAACGACTGGATGTGCGCGGCGGCCGGCCAGGTCGTGACCTGCCTCCGGACCACCTCGCTGGCGCCAGGCGCCACGAGCCACATCGACCTCAATGTCAGCGTCGCGGCGCTCGCCGTTCCGTCGGTCACCAACTGCGCCGTCACCGCGGCGCCCGACGAATCCGGCTCGCGCCTCAACAATCGCAGCTGCGTCACCGTCCCCGTCGTGAGCCCGGGCTCCATCGAGCTCACCAAGCGTGTCTCCAAGTCGGAAGTGCAGCTCGGCGATGCAGTCGACTACACGGTCACGGTGAAGAACACCGGCGGGCGCGACATCACCGACCTCGTGGTGAGCGACACGCTCCCCGCCGGTTTCCGGTACGAGGCGAAGTCGGCGCGCATCGGCAACAGCACCATCGCCGACCCGGCCGGTTCGCCTGGTCCGGTCCTCACATTCACCGTCGGGCGCCTGCCGCGTGCGACGTCGATCACCCTGTCCTATCGCGTACGCGTCGGCGCGGGCGCGCGAGCGGGCGTCAATACCAACGTTGCGGTCGCCGCCAGCGCGGCCGGCGGTGCCAAGTCGCAGCCGGGCTACGCCTCCACGCGCGTCCTCGCCGGTCTCTTCCAGGAACGCGGCGCAATCGTCGGCAAGGTCTTCACGCAGTGCAACTGCTCGAGCGCACGACAGGATGCCGGGGAGATCGGCATCCCGGGCGTTCGCGTCTACCTCGAGGATGGATCGTCGGTCGTGACCGACGTGGAAGGGAAGTACTCCTTCTACAACGTCAGCTCGCGCCTCCACGTGGTGAAGGTCGATCGCGCCACATTGCCGGTCGGGGCAGTCCTGGCCCCGTTAGGCAACCGCAACGCGGGCGATGGCTACTCGCGCTTTGCGGACGTGAAGGCCGGTGAACTGCACAAGGCGGACTTCGCCGAGTCGTCAGGCAACGTCGAGGTGATGGAGCGGATCCTCGACCGTCGTCGTGGCGGCGAGGTGAACAACGCCGGCGAGCGGGCCGTCCCGTCGAACTATCCCGCAGAAAGCGTCCTCCCGGTTGCACAGCCGACCACCGCGCGCGACACGTTGCGCGGCGAGGCGCGTGCGGCCTACGACCTGGCGGAGAACCGCGGGTTGCAGGGGGCCTCGATGTACGCCGCGACGCCGCTCCATCCCAAGGGAGCGAGCGGCGCTCAGACGCAGGCGTACGCGCCGCTCCTCGGCAACCGTACGCTGAACGATCGCAACTCGCAGCTTCCGGTCACCGCGTTGGCGGCACGCGAGCGTCGCACCACGACGCCGGCGGCCCCCGGGCGCCTGGAAGTGAACGTTACCCCAGACGCCATCCCGGCCGACGGGCAGACGCTCGTCCCGGTCTACGTCCACATCCTGGATGCCGCGGGCGAGCCGGTGAAGGGGACGATCGCTGCGACGCTCGAGTCGTCGCTCGGGCGCTGGCTCAACACCAGCGCGCTCGAGGTGGCCAACCAGGGGTTGCAGGTCACGTTGCAGGACGGACGCGGCGCCTTCTTCCTCACCGCACCGGGCGAACCGGGGCGCGGGGAGTTGCGCGTCACGACGGACTTCGGCGAGATGACGCTGCCGCTCACCTTCGTCCCGTCGGCGCGCCAGCTCACCATGACCGGCCTGCTCAACGCCCGCGTCGACCTGCGCGCCCTCCTTTCGGGGGACAACGCGCTGGCTTCCGACGCCGACGGCTTCGAGGAAGCCATTCGCGACTGGAGCATCGATCGCAACAACGGCAAGGTGCGCGCAGGAGCGCGCGGGGCCCTCTTCCTCAAGGGGCGCGTCGCGGGCGACAAGCTGCTCACGCTGGCCTACGATTCCGAGCGGGATCGCGGACGCACGTACTTCCGCGACATCCGCCCGGATGAGTTCTATCCGACGTACGGCGATGGCGGGCTGCGCGAGTTCGATGGACAGTCGCGCCGTCGCTTCTACGCCCGCCTCGACAACGGGACGTCGTACACGCTGTTCGGCGACTTCCAGACGGCACGCGCCGATGAGCGCCGCGTCCTGTCGGCCTACGATCGCACGCTCAACGGCGCGGTGCAGCACTTCGATGGCTCGCGCGGTCGGGCGACGCTCTTTGCCAGCCAGGGACGCGGAAGCCAGGTGGTCGACGAGATCGCCGGACGCGGGATTTCGGGTCCGTATGCGCTCACGCGCGCCAACGGCCTCGTGAACTCCGAGCGCGTCGAGATCGTCGTGCGCGACCGCAACCAGCCGTCGGTCATTCTCTCGCGCACACCGCTCACGCGCTTTGCCGACTATACCATCGAACCGCTCACGGGGCGCCTGCTCCTGCGCAACCCGGTGCCGAGCGCTGATGCCAACCTCAACCCGGTCTCCATCCGGGTCACGTACGAGACGGAGTCGGCCGGCGAGAAGTTCTGGGTGTACGGCGGCGATGCATCGCTCCGCCTGACGAGTCGCCTCGAAGTGGGCGGCACGTACGCTCGCGACGAGAACCCGCTGCAGCTCGCGTCGATGGCTGGGATCAACGCCACGGCGAAGCTGGCGGCCGGGACGTACCTGATGGGCGAGTGGGCCCGCACCGACGTTGCCAACGCCGTCGGGAACGCCTCGCGCCTCGAGTTGCGGCACCAGTCCGACCGCATCGAGGGGCGCGCGTACGCGGCGCACAGCGACGCGGACTTCAACAACGCGTCCTCCACCTTCTACGGTGGACGGACGGAGTACGGCGGACGCTTCTCGGCGCGACTCGACAGCGCGACGCGCCTGGTTGGCGAAGCGCTGCACACCGAGGACGTGGTGGGCGACGCCTCGCGGAACGGGATGCTCCTTGCGCTCGAGCGCCAGCTCAACCGTGCGTGGCGCGCCGAGTTCGGCTATCGCTACGCGAAGGAGAGCGGCATCGTGACGCCGAGCCAGTCGACGCTCGCTCCGGTCGACCGCGACGTGAGCGCGCTGCGCGGGCGCCTCACGTGGACGCTGCCGCAGCAGACGCGGAGCGCGCTCTTCGCCGAGTACGAGCAGGACGTGCGCGACGCCTCGCACCGTGGGGCGTTAGGCGGCGAGTACATCCTGTCGAACCGCGCGCGACTCTACGGGCGCCACGAGTGGCTCACCGGGGTCGAGGGAGCGTACGCCATCAACCAGGGGACCACGCAGCAGTACACGGTGTTCGGCATCGACGCCGACTACCTCAAGAACACGCGCATGTTCAGCGAGTACCGCGCGCGCGACGCCTACAGCGGGCGCGATGCGGAGGCGTCGATCGGGTTGCGCAATCGGTGGGCGCTCGGTCCCGGGCTCATCGTCAATACGAGCTTTGAACGCGTCTCCCCGCTTCACGCCATGCAACCGAGCGACGCGCTGGCCGTCACCGGTGGCGTGGAGTGGACCAAGCCGTCGCTCTGGAAGAGCACCGCGCGCCTCGAGTTCCGCAACGCCGACAGCGGCGACAACATGCTGGCATCGTTCGGCTACGCGCGGAAGCTCTCGCGTGACTGGACCTTCCTCGGCCGCACGCTGTGGGACGTGGCTGACGTGCTGAACACGCAGACGCGCGGGTGGTCGCAGGTCGGCTTCGCCTGGCGCGAGACCGATCGCAATCGCTGGAACGCGGTGTTGCGCTACGAGAACAAGCTCGATCACAACGGGGCCCTCGCCACGGCGCCGCAGACCGAGACGATGGCGCATATCCTGGCGGGGCTCGTCAACCTGCAGGCGACCGACCGCCTGACGCTGTCCGGTCGTTATGCGGCCAAGTCGGCGCGTGACGAGGTGGGTCTCACGTCCACGCGCAGCACGTCGCAGCTCCTGATGGGGCGCGGGATCTTCGACCTGACGAAGCGCGTCGATGCTGGACTCATCGGTTCGCTGCTCGCCACCGATGGCCTCTCGTCGCGCCAGTACGGACTCGGCGGCGAACTGGGACTCATCGTGATGAAGAACCTGCGCATCGCCGGCGGCTACAACCTGTTCGGATTCACCGACAAGGACCTCAACACCTTCGGCACCACCCGCAAGGGGGCGTACCTCGAACTCGGCTTCAAGTTCGACGAGTCGCTGTTCGGGCTCGGCGCGACGCCTGCGCCGTGCGAGGACGCCTGCCGCACCGGGGGGAAGGACGAATGAGCATGCTCACACTGCGTCGCGCGATGAGCGCGCCGAGCGCGTTGAGCGCGCCGAGCGTGCGGCACACGCTGGCGTCGCTCGGACTTGCAGCGTCAATCGCGGCCTGCGCACACGCGCCCGCGGGCGGTGCGCGAGTGCCGTCAGCTGCACCGCTGACGCCGGTCGCCGACCGCATCAGCGACGAAGCCATCGCCCGTGACCTCGCCACGATCACCGCCCACGAGCGCCAGGTGCTCACGCTCGTGTCGCCGTCGACACCGGCGCGGTTCCGCCTGGCGAGACGGGCGCTGCAGTACCTCGCCCTCGCCCGTGCGGCGTATGAGCGCAACGATCGCTCGTCCTTCCCGGACGATGCGTTGGCGTGGGCGCGTGCCGACATCGAGGCGCTGTCGCGCGACGTGGGCGCCGCCGAGCCGTCGTCGGCCGTCCCGCTCCCAACCGCGGTCGTCGCGTCGCACGCCTTCCTGGGTGGCTCGGCGTGCCGCGTGGAGGCGGTGTCGCCCTACACGCAGGCTCTCGATCGTTTGGAGAAGGCGCCCATCGTCCCCGAGCGCCCGGCACCTGTCCCCGTGGAAGATCGCCCGCTTCCGCCACGCCCGGCGGCTCGCTGCGAAGGGCCGGAGCGCCTCACCGGCGTCCCCGGCATCGTGCACTTCGCGCTCGACCGCTCGATCCTGTCGCCGGCCACACGCGAGGCGCTCGATCGTGCGGTCGCCGCGCTCGCCCCGTATCCGGGCGTTCGCGTGCGCCTGTCGGGACACACCGACGTGCGCGCCAGTGAAGCCTACAACCAGGCGCTCTCCGAGCGGCGCGTGAATGCGGTGCGTGAGTACCTGGCGTCGCGCGGCGTGGCGGTCGAGCGCCTGGAAGCGTCGGCGCGCGGCGAGGCGCAACCGTTGGTGAATGGCTCGGGCGCGCGCGATCACGCCCGCAACCGCCGTGTGGAGATTCGCTACGTGCTCTGTGACGGCAGCGAGGTGCCGCTGGACGAGGAACTCTCCGACCTGCAGCTCGAGGCTCGCCGCAAGCCACCGGCCTACCGCGAGAAGTAGCGCACGGACTGCCGACACGACGAGGCCCCCGCATCCAGCCAGGGTGCGGGGGCCTCGTGTCGTTAGGGGGCGTGGGGCTATTCCTTGCGCACGAACGAGACCTGCGCGATGATCGCCGATCGCTCGCCGCACCCGTCCTCGACCGGTGCGAGACGCACCGTCTTGCCATCCTCGGAGATCGTGAGCTTGTACTTCGCGGTGCCCGGGCACATCAGCGAGCCCTCGAGGTCGTTCCACGTCAGGTGTTCGCCTTCGTACGCCACGCGCGAGCGCGACATCATCATCCCACTCTGCTCGATCACCATGATCGAGTCGCCCTCGAAGCGCGCCGTGAAGACCGAGACGTCCATTCCGCCGGAAAAGTTCTGGTCCGGGACGACCTGGTAGGTCCCGGGGGTGATCTTGCGCGGCGCGGCCGTCTGGGCAGACGCGACGGAGCCGACGCCACCCACGGCGGCGACGGCGAGGGCGGTGAGGGCGAGGCGGCGAAGGCGAGGGATCATGGTTGGGGTGCGCGTGAAGGGTTGCAGCTCGCGTGCGTGTGTGACGGCTCGTCAACTATACAGCGTCCAGCGACAAAGCGCCGCAGCGTCCGATGCTACTAAAAAACTAGTTGACACGGTGCCCCGCCCGAGCCATCTTCTACGAAAGTTCTAGTAGGAGCGAGCTGTGGACGAGATCGTCTTTACCGGTCGTGAACTGGACGTGATGTCGGTCCTCTGGGCCCGAGGGCCCAGCACGGTCGCCGAGGTGCGGGACAGCCTCGACGATGACCTCGCGTACACCACGGTCCTCACCGTGTTGCGCACGCTGGAGACCAAGGGGCATGTGACGCACGACCCCGAGGGGAAGGCGCATCGCTACGCCGCCCAGGTGGCGCGAGACGAGGCTGGACGCTCCGCGTTGGGACGAATCGTCGACAAGATCTTCGGGGGGTCGCGCGAACTCCTGCTGACGCAACTCGTTGGCGAGCGGGAGGTCGACGAGGCAGAGCTCAAGCGGCTCCGGCGAATCCTCAACGAACGACTGCGCGACAGCGGGGGGAGCCGATGATCGGTGCGTGGATGGCGTACACGACGCTGGTTGGCGGGTGCGCGGCTGCGGCAGCGCTGGCGTTGGAGCCACTCGCCGCCGCACGAGGACTCCCGCGACGCGTCGTCTGGGGGGTGGCGCTTGCGGTGTCGCTGCTCGTGCCGCTGGCGGTGGCGATCCGCCCGGTTGGTGCTGGCGGAGAGCTGTCGAACTCGCAACTGCTTCCCTCCGTGGGAGGTTCGGCGACCGTTCCGCTTCCTGCGGACTCGTCGATCGATTGGGACCGATGGCTTCTCGCGCTGTGGGGCGTCGCATCGCTCGGCGTCCTGGCGTGCCTCACGACGAGTGCTGTCGCCCTCTGGAGGTCGACGGCGCGCGGGCGCTCGACGGTGCTCGACGGCGCGCGTGTCGCCCTGACGACGGACACCGGGCCAGGCGCGCTCGGCTTCGGCGCGACGCGCATCGTGCTGCCCGAGGCCTTGATGTCGCTCGATCCCGCGCGTCGGGCGCTGCTCGTGCGGCACGAGCGCGAGCACGTGCGCGCCGGTGATCCGCACCTCCTGCTGGCGTCGCTTGTTGCGCTGGCGCTCCTGCCGTGGAATCCCGCGCTGTGGTACATCGCGCGCCGCCTCCGCGTGGCGCTCGAACTCGATTGTGATGCACGCGTGCTGGCCTCGGGTGGCGACGTGCGCGCGTACGGCGAGTTGCTCCTGACGGTCGCGGCCACGCGACGCCCGCCGCGGCTCGCGGCCTACCTCGCCTTTGCGGCCGCCCCCTCTCCCCTCGAACGGAGGATTCGTGCCATGTCCAATGCCCGTCGATCGCTGCCTCCCCTGCGCCAGCTCTCGTTAGGACTCGCGGCCGTCGCGGCCGTTGTCACCGCCTGCGAGACGCGGCGCCCGGAACCGGTCGCCCCTGTTCCGTCGTTCTCGATCTCGAACGGGAAGGCGGCTCCATCCCAGGCGACGAGCACGGCGGCGAGCGATTCGGCCAAGCGACAGCTCGGTACCGAGATCCGGGAGCGCGTGCCGGCGCCCGCGCTGAACGGCGACGCGAACGATCCGCTGGTGATCGTCTACGACGCGGACGGCAACACCGTGCTCTCCGGCCGGTTGCGGGCACGTGACGCGAGCGGCAAGACGATCCTCGACTCGATCCCCGTTCCCGCTGAGCAGATTGCCTCGGTCGACGTGATCAAGTCGGGGGCGACGCTCCCGCCCGAGGCGCGTGGAGGGCTGATCAAGGTGGTGCTGAAACGGGAGGCGGGGCCCTTCAAGCGCCAGGCACCGACGGGTGACAGCCGCATGGTCCTCGAGCGGCGCGCCGCGGAGCCGGCAGCTGCAGCGGCGGCCGTCCCGACCACGCAGCTGCTGGTGATCATCCGGGACAGCGACGGGAAGGAGATCTACCGCGAGCAGGTCGCGACAGCGGACGGGAAGGGGGCGTCGGGGGCGCTGGACAAGCTCCCGGTCGACCCGGCGTCGATCGCGACGGTCGACGTGGTCAAGACACCGGCCGACCGTGCGGCAGGACGCGGTGAGGTGCGCATCACGCTCAAGCCCGGGCAGGGGCTCACCTCGAAGCGTTAGGCGCCCGTCGGTCCGCGCGAGAAGAAGGCGTCGTCCACCACCTGCACGGCAAGCGACAGCCCGGTGGACGACGCGGCGTCGGGCAGGATGTCGATGCGCGACGTCTCGACCAGTGCCCCGTCGCTGTCGTAGAGCGCGAGTGCCAGTGTGTCGCGCGCCTTGCGGTAGCGGGCGCGTTGCTCGTCCGATGCCTCCTGGTCGCCCACCGGAAGGAGGGCGAAAATCGGCTCGACGAGTTCCCATCCGAGTCCCGGGCGGAAGCTCCCGCGCGCGGTGCCGCGCTCCGGGTCGCGCGTGGCGAGGTCGGAGCGGCCGACGATGACGTCGCGAAGCTTGAGGACGAAGGACACGTGACGGTTTCCGTTCAGCGCGTCGTCAGTAATCCACCGGGCGCAGGTAGGACTCGCCGATCGCCGTCTGCGTCAGCATCGCGACCGTCGGGAGCTTCCGCTTCCAGTGCGTGCCATCGAGGCGGCGCCGCACAAGCGCCACCTCGCCCTCGTCGAAGCCGCGCGCGACCAGGTCCTGCGCCGTGTAGCCGGCGACCAGCCAGTTGAGGATGACGTCGGCACGCGCATAGCTGATGCCGAAGTCTCCCTCGTCGGTCTGTCCCCTGATGAGGTCCGCCGAGGCAGGCTTGCTGATGATGACCTCGGGGACCCCAAGGTGACGCGCCAGCGCCCAGACCTGCGTCTTGAACAAGTCGCCCAGTGGGTTGATCGGCGGCGAGTCGTCGGCATGCCAGGTGAAGTAACCGAACAGGCGCTCGGTCTTGTTCCCCGTGCCTAACGGGACGCCGCGCAACCCGGCCGACTGGTCGAAAAGGGCGATCATGCGCACGCGCGCCATCACGTTGCCGCGACGTGTCCCGTCGGCATCGGGCTCGAGGGCGAGGTACCCGTCCACCGCGCCTGAGATGTCGAGCGTCCGCGACGGGATGCCAAGCGCATCGATGACGAGCTGCGCGTGCTCCAGCGACTCGGGGCTCGAGGTTCGGTAGGGCAGGCGCACCCCCAGCACGTGCTCGGCGCCTAACGCGCGAGCCGCCAGGAAGGCGGTGACGGCGGAGTCGACGCCGCCGGACACCCCCACCACCGCCTTCGTGAAGCCGCGGCGCGCCATCTCGTCGCGGATGAAGCGGGTGAGCCACGCCTCCACGAGCGGAGCGTTGATCGCGAGCGGAGGCGGGCCACCGCTCGCGTGCGATGCGCCGCCGGTGTGCGAGCTTCCGCCGGTCGTGTCTGCCGCGGAAATGATGCGGACCGCAGCGGAATGGTGAGGGAGGGCAGTGGGAGGGAGGTGAGTGTTTGTTGTCGGGGGGGGGGCCCCGCGCACGCCGCCCACCGCGCCCGGCACGTCCTCCGCGTCGTGCGCGGCCAGCGCCGCGCGCTCACCACGCTCCGCAGCCGCCAGCGACCGCCGGAGGTGCGGCAGCACGGTGCGCAGGTCAGCCAGGAGCGGCGTGTCGGCCCGCGCCCGCCCGATATCGCCGAGGTCGAGCGAGGCGATGAGCACCGCCTCTTCCCACTCCGGCCCGCGGACGCGCAGGTCGCCGGCCGGACCGAGCACCGCCGAGCAACCGGCGAACACCTTTCCTCCCTCGCTTCCGACGAGGTTGGCGAGCGACACGTACACACCGTGCTCCTCGGCGATCTCCCGAATGAGCCGCTCCCAGCGCGCCACCGTCGCCGGTCCGGGGTGCCCGTCCTCGCGCGGGTGAATGCCGCGCGCCGGCGCCGCGGACGAGACGAAGATCACCTCGGCGTCGTCGAGGGCGACGATCGTTCCCGAGAGTGAATGCCAGGCATCCTCGCAGATGAGGATCGCTGCACGTCCCCACGGCGTGTCGAAGGCGCGGATCTCGTGCCCGCGCTCCACGAATCGCTCCTCGTCGAACAGTCCGTAGGTCGGCAGGAAGGACTTGCGGTGCACGTGCAGCACGCGCGGCGCTCCCTCTCCGAGTCGCACATACGCTGCTGAGTTGTAGAGCGTTCCCCGGAAGCGCTCATAGAAGCCGACGATCACATCGATCGCGCGCACGGCGCCTCGCACCGAGGCGCGGTACTCGCGGTCGAGGTCTGCGGCCAGCGTTCCAGCGGTCACTGCGACATCGCGAACCCCGCCCTCGACGAAGTAGCCCGACAACACCGTCTCGGGGAGGTGGACGACCTGGGGGCGCGATTCGGCCTCGGCCAGTTGGGCGAGCAATTCGCCGAGGCGAGCGAGGTTCCCCTGATAGTCGCCCTTGCGGGGGTGCAGCTGGGCGACGGCGATAGTCACGGTGCGCGGCATGGTGCGAAAGCTGGCGGTGGACGGCGCGCGGGGCAACGCTGGTGACCTGTCGCACAGCGACGCTGCCGTCGAAACCGCGAGCTGCGCTGGGGTATTAGCTTCCGGCCGCCCTCGCCCTTCGGTTCCCGACTTCAACGGTGACGCTCGACCTCCCGCTCCCGTGTCCTTGAACGCTCGAACGATGCTGCTCGGCGCGCGCAGGGTGCTGCCACTCCTTCTGGGGGTGGCGTCGCCGCTCGCGTCGATCGCGGGCCAGCAGACGGGAGGGGCGCAGGCGGGCAGTCCGCAGGCATCCACCGGCGAAGCGTGGCAGATCGTCGCGATGCCACAGTCATCGCAGGTGCTGGCGCGCGATGGCTCGCTCATCGGCGAGATCGGGCGGCAGTGGCGTACGGTCGTCTCCCTGCGCACGCTCCCGCGTTACGTCGCGCAGGCCTTTGTGGCGGTCGAGGACCAGCGCTTCTACCAGCACGACGGGGTCGATCTCGTGGGGGTGGCCGGCGCACTCAAGGACGCGCTGGGCGGGAAGCTGCGCGGGGCGAGCACGATCACGCAGCAGCTGGTCGGCAACATGCACCCCGACCTCATTGACCGCACCGACCGCACACCCATGCGGAAGCTGCGCGAGCAGGCGGCGGCCCGTGAGATGGAGCGGCACTACACCAAGGAGCAGATCCTCGAGGCGTACCTCAACTTCATCCACTTCGGGTCGCGCTACTACGGAATCGAGTCGGCCGCGCGTCACTACTTCGGCAAGCCCGCGGCTCGCCTGACGCTGGTCGAGGCGGCGACGCTGGCCGCTCTCCCCAAGGGGCCCGCGCTGTACGACCCCGTGCGCCACCCGGATCGGGCGCGCCAGCGCCGCGACCTCGTGCTCTCGCTGATGGCGCAGCAGAAGTACATCACGCCCGCGCAGGCGACGGCGGCGCAACGCGAGCCGGTGGTGACGGCGCCTAACGGGGGACTCGACGCGGCAGCCCCGTACGTGGTGGACGTGGTCCGCGTGCAGGCGGAGCGAGCCGGGTTGAAGGTTTCCGAGGGCGGGTTTCGCGTCACGACGACAGTCGATCCCGCCATCCAGCGCGCCGCGGTCGATGCGCTGCGTCAGGGGCTCGCCGAGGTCGAGGCGCGCCCGGGCTACAGCCACGCCACCTTCGCCGCCAAGCCGAAGGGGAGCACCGACTACCTGCAGGGCGCGGTGGTGGCGCTCGACCCGTTCACGGGCGACGTGCGTGCCCTCGTGGGCGGACGCGACTATTCCGAATCGCCGTACAACCGCGCGGTGAACGGGATGCGGCAGCCAGGTTCGGCCTTCAAGCCGATCGTCTACGCCACCGCGATTGCGGACTCGCTCCCGGCCAACACCCTCGTGGCCGACACCGCGCTGGCGATCGCGCTCCCCAATCGCACGATGTACCGCCCCGAGAACGCCGACGGCGAGTTCCTCGGCCCGCTCACCATGCGCGAGGCGCTGGCGCGCTCGCGCAATCCGGTCGCCGTGCAGCTGGCGATGCGCGTGGGGATGGATTCGGTCATCGCGATGGCCCGTGCGTTCGGCCTCTCGTCGTTCATTGCCCCGTATCCGTCCAGCGCCATCGGCGCATCGGTCGTGCAGCCGCTCGACCTGGTCGCGGCCTACGCCACCCTCGCCAACCTCGGGCGACGCGTGGAGCCACGCTTCATCGAGAGCATCGAGGATCGCACCGGGAAGGTGGTCTGGCAGCAACGCCCCAACGTCGGGCAGCAGGTGCTCGACCCGAAGGTTGCCTTCATCGTGCGTGACATGATGCGCGATGCGGTCGAGCGGGGAACCGCGACCTCCGTGCGGCGCTACGTGCCGTCGTCGATACCCGTGGCCGGGAAGACCGGGACCACCAACGACAACGCGGACGTCTGGTTCGTCGGGATGACCCCGGACCTGGTCGCCGGCGTCTGGCTGGGATTCGACAAGCCGACCCCCATCGCGCGCGGGGCGGCGGGCGGTTCCCTGGCCGCCCCCATCTTCGGGCGCCTGGTGCAGCAGGCCGGCGCTGGTCGCGGAGGAGCACCCTGGCTCCCCCCCGAGGGACTCGTCATGGCCGAACTCGATCGCGTGACCGGGGAGGTAGCCACGGTCGACACCCCAACCGACCGTCGCTATCCCGAGTACTTCATCCCCGGCACGGAGCCGCCCATCCTGCGCATGGATGCCTGGCGCATCCTTCGCCTAGGGCCGATCGTGCGCTGAAGAGCGCCGCCGCTCGCGAAGCGGCACGAACGTCAGCCGGTGCGAATCGTCCGCAGGAAGCGGTCAACCTCGCTGCGCAGCAGCTCGGCCATCCGGGAGAGTTCATCGGCGGCCTGGAGCATCTGCCCGGCCGCGGTGCTCGTCTCGTTCACCGATTCCGAGACGCGCGAGATGCTTCCCGTCACCTGCTGCGTTCCCTGCGCGGCTTCGTGGATGTTGCGGTTGATCTCGTCCGTGGCGAACCGCTGGTTGTGAACGGCGTCGGTCACTGCGCTCGTGAGCTCGTGCATCTGCGAGATCGTACCGCTGATCCCGCCGATCGCCTGCGCGGCCTGCTCGCTCGCCTGCTGGATCGCCATCACCTGCGAACCGATCTCGCTCGTGGCGTCGCCTGTCTTGCTGGCGAGGTTCTTCACCTCGGCGGCGACGACGGCGAAGCCGCGCCCCACCTCGCCGGCGCGCGCCGCCTCGATGGCGGCGTTGAGGGAGAGGAGTCGCGTCTGGCTCGCGATGTCGGTGATGAGCTTCACCACGCGCGTGATCTGCCCCGACGCCTGGGTGAGGCTGCCGACGATGGCGTTCGTGTGCTCCGCGGCGCGGACTGCCTCGTGCGCCATGTCGCGCGAGGCGCGCGTCTGCTGCTCGATGTGCCCGACCGTCGCCGTGATCTCCTCGGCGGCAGCGGCGACCGACTCCATCGAACGGCTCGCCTCTTCCGAGGCAGCGGCGACGGTCATCGACTGCTGCGAGGTGTGCTCTGCCGTGCCGGAGAGCGACTCGGCGGTGGCGCGCGCCTCCGTCGCCGCGGCCGCCACGTTGTCCACCACCACCTTGATCGCCGCCTCGAATTCGTCCGCCAGGCGCAAACGCGCCGCTGCCGCCTCGTGCAGCTGCTGCGACTTGGCCGCCATCTGGTCGGTGGCGCTGTTGATCAGTCGTGCGGCGATGCGGTAGTTGCCCAGCAACCCGCGCTCGAGCACGCGGCGCCAGTACTTCTCCTCGCTCGCGTGCTGCAGCGAGGCCCGCGCCTCGCGCACGAATGCGTCGGTGAGATCGAGCAGGTGATTGATGGAGCGGGACAGGTCGCCTAACGGTCCGTCGCGCCGGATCCCGAGGACGCGGTGCTCGAGGTCTCCCTCGGCGGTCTCGCGACACACCGACGTGATGCGCGCGATGCCGTCCCGGTACTCCGCCAACTCGGCGCGCAGCGCATCGCGCTCGGCGACCGCGTCGTCACGCTCCTGGCGAAGCGACTCCAGCGATTCGTGCAGCGACTCCACCTCGAGCGCCGACTGTCGCGCCGGACGCGCCCCCCGGCTGTCAGCGGCGCGCTGGGAGTTGACCTGCTTGGCGGCCCGGGGGCGGGCGGAGGTGCGAGGCATGGCGACCTGTCGGGAAGGGCGAGTTGGCGAGGTTGTCGGGAGGAACGGCGCGGCTCAGAGCGACCAGACCCACTCGTCGTAGGCGATGCCCGCCGTGGCCAGTGTCGCCTCGAGCAGGGCGACCGAGGCCACCAGGCCGTCGCGACGGTCGGCGTGCCGGCGCTCGGCGGCGAGCAGCGCGGCGTAGATCGGTTGCAGCTTCTCCAGCTTCGACCGTTCCGGCACGCGACGGTTGGAGTGGTACCCGACGATCGTCCCGTTGCGGTCGAACGACGGCGTCACGTGCGCGAGGACCCAGTAGTTGTCCCCGTTCCGCGCCATGTTGTTGACGTACGCAAAGACCTCGCGCCCCGCGCCCAGCGTGTCCCACAGCAGCTTGAAGACCGCGCGTGGCATGTCGGGATGGCGGATGATCGAGTGCGGCGCCCCCAGCAGTTCGTGTTCGTCGTACCCCGAGACGCGAATGAACACGTCGTTGGCGTACGTGATCTTCCCCTGCAAGTCGGTCTTGGAGACGATGATCTCGTCCTCACCGAAAGTGCGCTCGCGACCCGACGGAACTACCTGCGTGCGGGCGATGCTCATGTGTCGTCAGCGGACGAAGGACTGGAGACGGACGGACACCAACTACTGCCCATGGTGTCGGCACGGCTCCACTACTCCTGTATCGGGGATTGCCTGACGTCCCGATCGCCTCGCGCGTCGCCGGGATGGGGGCGCCAGGTCGCTGTGCATCGCCAAAACCCGGCGAGCGAACGCCCGCTATTCGTGACGGATCGCCTCGATCGGTGACAGGCGTGCCGCGCGTCGCGCCGGGTAGGTCCCGAAGACGAGTCCGATCGCCACCGCCGATCCGGCGGCGACCAGCACGGACGACGCGGAGAGACTCGGCGCCAGCCCGGTCGCCCCGGTCTGGTCGCGTATGATGAGGATGGCGAGCGACGCGATGACGGCGCCGAGCACGACACCGATCGCACTTCCCACGCTCGAAATCGCCACCGATTCCGAGAGGAACTGCAGGAGCACGTCGCGCGGCCGCGCCCCGATGGCCTTGCGCACGCCGATCTCGCGGGTGCGCTCGGTCACTGAGGCGAGCATGACGTTCATGATCCCGATGCCGCCGACCAGGAGGGAGATTGCGGCGATGGCTCCCATGAACCACTTGAAGATGCGCACGCCCTGCGTCGCCTGTTCCAGGCGCTTCTCCATCGTCCCCAACTCCACGCGGCGTTCCCAGCGCCCGCCGTAGCGGCGCCCCAGCCAGTCCTCGATCGAACGCCGGAGCGCGTCGACATCCTCGATGCGCGTAGCGCGCACGGAGATGCTGGGGAGGAGTCGCCGCCCGCCGCGGATCGCGAGGAGTCCGACCGACGAGTACGGGATCGTGGCGGCCCAGCCGCGCTCGCCCTTGTACGACGCCAGGACTCCGATCACCTCACGCGGCGAACCGTTCACGCGGACTGTCTCACCGATGAGCCGCTCGGGCGAGCGGGGGGCGGCCAGGTCGGACGCGAGCTTGTTGGAGAGGACGACGACCGGTGCACCTCGCTCGTCCTCGACGCGCGTGTAGAAGCGCCCGGCCGCCAGCTCGGAGTGGGCGTACTGGTCGACCCCGGCCATCGCCGCCGTGACGGACGTCTCGCGACGCGCCCCGCTGCGCGGCGATTCGACCGGGATCGTCGCGTTCACGGTGAGCGCGACGTCCTTCACGAACTCCACTTCGCGCTGGATCGCGCTGGCGTCGTCGCGCGTGAAGGTGGGGTAGTCGCGGACCGGGATCCACTCGCCATCGACGCGCTCCATCGTCCGCGAGGCGAGCGACACCGCCTGGATGTCGGTCGTGCGTTCGACCTCGTTGCGCGTGAACCGCTCCATCCCGTCGCCTAACGACAGGACGGCCACCAGCGATCCCACCCCGATGATGACGCCCAGGGTGGAGAGGATCGTGCGGAGCGTATTCACCCGCAGCTGGTCGAAGGCGACCGCGAGGGCGGTGGTGAGCGAGCTGATCATGGCAGGCCGGTCGGGTGTGTCGCCCCTACGGGGGCGATGCGCCGGAAGTTCCGCTGCTGCCGCCCCCTCGCAAGAGACGCTACGTTCTCCTCGACGTCGCGGCGATGCACGCGCCGTGTTGCCCGGAACCGATGCATGGCCGGCAGGAGCCCATTCGACGTGACCCGCTTGCGCACACGACAAGCCCGTTCGTCCCTTCTCGTCGCTTCGCTGGCGATTGCGGCCTGTCGCGAGGGCGGTGCGCCGGCGGCGGTCCCCGTCGCCATCGCGCGCTCCGTGTCCACGGTCCCGACCGCCGAGGTGGGGAGTACCCTTCCGCAGTCCCCGACGTTCGAGGTGCGCGATGCCACCGGACGTGCGATCGGTGGTGTTCCGGTCGCCGTCACCGTCGGCGAGGGGGGCGGAACGTTGCGCAACGCGCCGACCCGCAGCGCCAGCGGCGCCACCAGCGTGGGGCAGTGGACGCTCGGCACGCGAAGCGGGCGCAATACGCTGATCGTCACGGCGGGATCGCTGGCGCCGTTCGTCCTCGAGGCAACGGCGCTCCCAGGGGCGCCGGCGGAGGTGCGCGTGGCGGGCGGCAGCGGACAGCGGGCGGCGGCCGGGGAGGAGTTGGCTGAATCGATCGCGGCACTCGTCGTCGATCGCCACGGCAATCCGGTGCCGCAGCAGACCGTGCGCTTCGAGGCGTTGCTGGGCGGTGGCGCCGTTGCACCTGCGACGGTCGTGAGCGGTGCGGACGGTGTGGCAGGTGGCGTGCGCTGGACGCTGGGACGATTCGTCTCGGCGCAGTCTGCCCGTGCGTCGCTCGCGTCGACGGCATCGCTGGCCACGGAGTTCACGGCGGCCGTGCGCACCGACTTCACCATCGACGTGCGCTTCGTGGGGACGCCGAGCCCATTGGCGGCCGATGCGTTTCGCGTGGCCGCGGAACGCATCCGCACGGCGGTGACGGGCGACATCCCCGACCTGTCGGTGCAGGGGCTCGACGTGTCTCGCTGCGGTGCCGGAACCGGTGTCGCCCTCACCGAGACGATCGACGACATCATCATCTACGCGAGCATCGCCCCCATCGATGGCACGGGAAAGGTCCTCGGGCGCGCCGGCCCGTGCTACGTGCGCGCCGCGACGCAGCAGTCGCTGGTGGGCCAGATGACCTTCGACGAAGCCGACGTCCCGGCGATGCTCACCTCGGGGCGGTTCGAGTCGATCGTCCTGCACGAGATGCTGCACATCGTCGGCATCGGATCGCTCTGGCGACTCAAGGGACTCGTCGCCGGTGCCGGGACCGCCGATCCGCGCTTTGTCGGAGGGCTCGCATCGGGACGGTGCCTGCTGTTGGGCTTTGGGGAGCAGTGCGACGCGGGCGTGCCGCTGGAGAACACCGGCGGCAGCGGAACCGCCGAGGTGCACTGGCGGGAGACGACCTTCGACCGTGAGTTGATGACCGGCTTTGCCGAGTCGACGCCCGACATGCCGCTGAGCCGCCTGACGCTGGCGGCGCTCGCGGACTTCGGCTACGAGGTCAACGAGAATGCGGCGGATCCATTCTCGGCCGTCGCGCCCCGCGTCGCCCCCGGGTGGCTCCCTCGCCCGGCGGATGCGACGACGCGGTGGGAAGAGGTGTTCACCCCGGCGTACGAGGTCACGAGCGTCGGCGTCGTGCAGCCCATCCGCCCGGGGCCGCTCGCGCGGCCGTTCCGAAGATGAAACGGGCGCCCGCGTGGGCGCCCGTTCCGTTCGACACGTACCGACTCGTCAGGCAGCCTTCACGTCGGGCCGGCTCGCGTCAGGCACGAGCGCGATGGCCAGCACCTCCGCCAGCGATTCCACCGGGTGGAAGGTGAGTTCCTGCTGCACTTCGGCCGGGACGTCCTCCAGATCCGCCGCGTTCTGCTTGGGGATGATGATGTGCTTGATCCCCGCGCGGTGCGCGCCGAGCACCTTCTCCTTCAGCCCACCGATGGGGAGGGCACGCCCGCGCAGCGTGATCTCGCCGGTCATGGCGACATCGCGGCGCACGGGGCGCCCTGAGAGCTCGGAGACCAGCGCCGTGGCGATCGCCAGGCCGGCCGACGGGCCGTCCTTCGGGATTGCACCTGCCGGGACGTGGATGTGCGCCTCGCTGGCCGCCGACATGCGATCGGCGGGGATGCCCAGCGATGCGGCGTTGTTCGTGGCGTAGGTGAGCGCGGCGCGTGCGCTCTCCTTCATCACGTCGCCCAGCTGCCCGGTGAGGATGAGCGAGATCGGCCCAGGGCGCGCCGCCACGTCGTCGGCCGCTGCGGCTCGTGCCTCGCTGCGGCGGATCGACGCCTCGACGAACATGATGTCGCCCCCCATCGGCGTGTAGTACATCCCCGTCGCGATACCCACCTCATGCTGCTCCTGCGCGCGCTCGGGGTGGACCTTGGGCCTGCCTAACAACTCGCGCACCTCGGTCGCGTCGATCGTGCTGTCGTCCAGCGTCGACGTGTCGCCGGTGGCCAGCTGGCGCGCCACCTTGCGGCACACGCGCCCGATCTCGCGCTCGAGCTGGCGCACGCCGCTCTCCCGCGTGTAGTTCGAGACGACCGACATCACGGCGTCGTCGGCGAACGCCACCTTCTTGTCCTTCAGCCCCGACTCCTCGAGCTGGCGCGGGATCAGGTACTTCTTCGCGATCTCCGCCTTCTCGCGTTCGGTATAGCCGGCGAACTCCACGACCTCCATGCGGTCGAGGAGCGGTCCCGGGATGTTCTGGATGAAGTTGGCGGTGGCGATGAACAACACTTCGCTCAGGTCGAACGGGACACCGAGGTAATGGTCGGTGAACGAGTCGTTCTGCGCCGGGTCCAGGACCTCGAGGAGCGCGCTCGACGGATCGCCCTGGAACGACTGACCCAGCTTGTCCACCTCGTCCAGGAGGAAGACCGGGTTCTTCGACTGCGCCTGCTTCATTCCCTGGATGATGCGCCCCGGCATCGCCCCGACGTAGGTGCGCCGGTGCCCGCGGATGTCGGCCTCGTCGCGCGCCCCGCCTAACGCCACGCGCACGTACTCGCGCCCGAGCGACCGCGCGATCGACTTCGCGATCGACGTCTTGCCCACCCCCGGTGGACCGGTGAAGAGCAGGATCGGGCCGCGCGCCATCGCGCGCGCCTTGGCTTCCCTGGCGTCGGTGATGACCGCCCGCTCGTCTCCCTCGCCGTTACCGCCCGGCACGAGGTCGCCATCGCCCCCCTTGAGCTTCCCGATGGGGAACTCGCCGGTCTTGGTGACTTCCTCTGCCATCTGCTGCGCGCGCAGCTGACGCACCGCCAGGAACTCCAGCACGCGGTCCTTCACGTCCTGCAGGCCGTAGTGATCCTCGTCGAGGATGTCGGTCGCGCGCTTGAGGTCGAGGTGGTCATCCGAGCGCTTGTTCCACGGCAATTCGGCGATCCACTCCAGGTAGGTGCGGATCACCTGGGCCTCCATCGACTCCCGACCCGAGCGCTCCAGGCGCCCGAGCTCGCGCTCGACCTCGGTGCGCGCGTCCTTCGGGAGCTCCAGCTTGCTCAGCTTCTCGCGGAGCTCGAGGATCTCCTTCGACTGGTCGTCGTCGCCCAGCTCCTTCTGGATTGCCTTGAGCTGCTCGCGCAGAAACATCTCGCGCTGCCGCTCGCCCAGCTCTTCCTGGACTTGCGACTTGATCTCCTCCTGCGCCTCGAGCATGCCGATCTGGCGCTGCACGTGCACCAGGACGCGCCGCAGGCGCTCCTCGACGCTCAGCGTCTCCAACAACCCCTGCTTCTCGGGGACGGTCAGCTCGATGTAGCCGGCCACGAGGTCGGCAAAGCGCCCGGGCTCATCCACCGAGTCGAGCACCTGGTGCACGACCTCCTCCGGGAGGCCGCGCTTCTCGCCCAGCTCCTGCGCACGCTCGCGCGTTTCCTTGTGGAGCGCCTCGAAGGCGGGGTCGTGGTCGTTGAGCGGGGCCATCTCCTCGGTCGGCATGACCACGGCCGTGAGGTAGCCGTCGCTCAGCGTGTACTGGAGCGAGGTGGCGCGCTGTTCCCCCTGCAGGAGGAGCTGGACGCCCCCCAGCCCTCGCTGGATCTGCCCGATGCGGGCGATGACCCCCATCGAGTATAGGATGTCGGCCGAGGGTTCGTCCGTGTTGTCGCGCTGGGCGACGGCAAAGACGAGCCGATCGCTCTTCAGCGCGGCTTCGATCGCGCGCAACGTTCCCGGCCGCCCCGCCGCGATGGGCGAGGTGAGCCCCGGGAAGGTGACCGTCCCTCGCAAGGGGAGGACGGGGAGTGTCTGTCGCTGGGCCATGGCTCTGGAGAAACGAGAAGTCGAGGGGAGAAACGAGAATCGGCGGGCGACGCGGACCTCGGGCGGCTCCGGACCATGCCGGACGGCACCGAGAGGCGCGAGTCGCACGCCGACGGCTACCTCCCCTCTCTGCACGCCGCGGGCTCACCGTTTTACGCCACGCTGACGGGGTTTGCAACTTTCGCGGGCCATTCTGACGTAGTGGCACCGCCAGTGCGCCGTAGCGGCCGATCGACGCGCTAGACGCTGTTCCGGCCGAATGCTACACTACGATGCTGGTTTCCCCCTCAGAATCCACCGCGCCCCCTCGAGTGCCCGACCCTATCACTTCGTCATCCGACTCCGAGCTTCGCGCGCATGTCGAGCGCGTCCTGAGCGCGAACTACGAGTTGGACCGGGAGATCGGACGCGGGGGAATGGGGATCGTCTACCTGGCCCGCGACCGACGGCTCAAGCGGCAGGTCGCGGTGAAGCTCCTGCCACCGGAACTCGCCTTCCGGTCCGAGATCCGGACGCGATTCCTGCGCGAGGCCGAAACGGCGGCGCAACTCAGCCATCCCCACATCGTCCCGATCTACTCGGTCGACGAGCGCGAGGGTCTGGTCTTCTTCGTGATGGCCTATGTGGACGGCGAGAACCTCGCTGCCCGCCTCCATCACCACGGCGCCTTGCCCTTCGACGAGGCGCGGCGTGTCCTGCTCGAAGTCGCGCGCGCCCTCGACTTCGCGCACGAGCGAGGCGTCGTGCACCGCGACATCAAGCCGGACAACATCCTCATGAGCGCCGAGGATGGCCGGGTGATGGTTACCGACTTCGGCATCGCCCGCGCCGTGAGCGACGGCGACGCGCGCCTCACCGCCACGGGCATGGCGATCGGTACGCCGGCCTACATGTCGCCCGAACAGTCGATGGGCGAGCGCGAGGTCGACGGCCGCAGTGACCTGTATTCGCTCGGCGTGGTTGCCTACCAGATGATCACCGGCGAGCTCCCGTTCAACGCGTCGAGCACGCCGGCGCTCCTGGTCAAGCACATCTCCGAGGTTCCCACCCCGATTCACCAGCGTCGCCCCGACGTCCCGCCCGACCTGGGGCGTGCGGTGATGATGATGCTGGAGAAGGACCCCGACAACCGATTCCCCAGCGCCGCATCGCTCGTCGCGGCGCTGGAGAGCGGCGACGTCCCCATTCCGCGCAACGGCGGGCCGCTGTCGTTAGGTTCGATGCCCCAGCGCTCGGCGACCGAGGCGGCGTCGCTCCGCCCGGGGAGCATGGCGCAACCGGTCGACTTCGGGGCACCGACAGCGGAGGAACTCGAGCGCTGGCGCGCCCCCAACGTCCTGGCGTTCCGCCGCAAGCTTGCGCCCTGGATGTTCGCCGGTGGCGTGAGCGTCGTCGTTTCCGCCTTCGGCGGCCCCGACTTCGCCGGGCTGTGGGGGATGTACTCGATCTACATGGCGTGGAAGTACGCGCAGCTGTGGAGCGACGGCTACGACTGGCGCGACGTCCTCAAGGAGCCCAAGGATCGCCTCTTCTTCGACGTCGTGGCCGAGTGGGGCGACAACGTGAAGGCGCTCTGGGATCCGACCAAGCGCTCCGAGATGCGTGAGCGCAAGCGCCTGCGCGAAGGCGCAGGCTCGGCGCTGTTCGAGCGCGCGGGATCGCAGTCGCCCATTCCGGGCGGGCGCTCGCCGAACGCGCTCGCCTCGCTGGCCGGATCAGGCGCACGCTCGGTGCAGGACGCGCGCCGAAACAAGGAAGAGATCCTGCGCCTCATCGAGACGCTCCCCAAGAAGGAACGCTCGCTCCTTGGTGACGTGCCGCAGTCGGCCATTGCGCTGTGCCAGAAGATCGAGGCGCTCTCATTGCAGGTGGCGGAGCTCGAGCGCAACGTTCCGGCGGAGTCGTCGTCGCAGCTCGATGCCGAGATCGCGAGGCTCGAAGGGGAAGCCAACCCGCTGGATACGCGCGCCAGCGAGGAACGCGTGCGCCGGCTGGCGTACCTCAAGCGGCAGCGGCGCGCGGTCGCGGACCTCGGCGGACGCCTTGCCGCCGCGCGGGAGAAGCTGGAGAGCTGCCAGGTCGCGCTCCAGAACATGCGACTCGAGGTGGTGCGCCTGCGCAGCGGGCCGCAGAACTACCAGACGATCACCTCCGTCGCCGAGAAGGCCATCGCGCTCGGGCGCGAGGTCGACGCGGTCGTCTACGCTCGCGACGAGGTAGCCAAACTCAAGATAGGAGGACGGGGGTGACGTGCGGCGGCGCGGTCCGGGGACCGCGCCGCCATGATCGTTGCCTCGCTCCGCCATGACCGATCCCCTCCGCGAACGCGTCGGCGCCGCACTCGGCGGCACGTACGAGATCGAGGGTGAACTCGGTCGCGGCGGAATGGGCGTCGTGTACCGCGCGATGGACCGCAAGCTGCGGCGCGCGGTCGCCATCAAGGTGCTCCCGCCGGAACTCGCCTATCGCGATGACGTGCGCCAGCGCTTCCTGCGCGAGGCACAGACCGCGGCACAGCTCAACCACCCGAACATCGTCCCGATCTACGCGGTCGAGGAACGCGATGGGCTGGTCTGCTTCGTGATGGCGCTGGTGGAGGGCGAACCGCTGGCGTTGCGGCTGGCGACAAACCCTCGCCCCGCGGTCGCCGAGGTGTGCCGTATCCTGCGCGGTGTCGCCGACGCGCTTTCGTACGCACACGGTCGCGGCATCGTCCATCGCGACGTCAAGCCCGACAACATCCTCATCGATCGCGCCACTGGGCGCCCGATGGTCACCGACTTCGGCATCGCCCGAGCCGCGGAAGGCGACGCGCGACTGACCGTCACCGGGATCGCCGTCGGGACGCCCGCGTACATGTCGCCCGAACAGGCGATGGGCGAGCGAGAGATCGACGGACGCTCGGATCTCTACTCGCTGGCCATCGTTGCCTACCAGATGCTGGTGGGTGAGCTCCCGTTCCAGGCGAGCAACACGCCGGCGATGTTGATGAAGCACATCAGCGACACGCCGCGTCCGCTGCGCGAGGTGCGGCGCGACTTGTCGCCGCTCCTCGTGGCGGCGATCGAGCGCGCGATGGCCAAGCGGCCGTCCGATCGGTGGGACGACGCCGCGGCGTTTCGCGACGCCATCGCGGCGGTCGAGGGAGGAGTGAGCGCACTCCCGCCGGCGCCGGCCACGATGCCGCCGGGACCGCCGGCGTCGCATTCGTCCGCCGCACCGCATGCATCCGACGATCCCATGCGCGAAGCCCGCATGTCGTCGGCCTGGAAGCACGCGGCGCCGCGCACGTCGGCGCGCCCCTCCGGGCTCGGAGACGCCGGGGCCGGGCTGCGTGCCCCGGATGGGGCGGGGCTCGCGGCCAGCGTGCGGGCCATCGTGCGCGGGGCGCAGCAGCAAGCGCAGGAGCAGGCGCGCGAGGCCCAGCGCATCGCCGACGAGGTGGCGCGCGATGCCATCGAGGCGTCCAACGCCGGGTGGGGGGCGCCTCCGGTGCGTGCGCCCAACCAGGGAATGCAGCCCATGCCCCCCGTGCCCTCGTGGATGCCCGACTCGTGGCGCGAGGTGCGCGAGCAGTCGCGCATGACGCGGCGCGAGGCGCGCATGCAGCGCGCCGCCCTGCGCGGGCGCGAGAGCCTCGACGCCTTCCAGCAGCTCGGCGTGGTCGATCGCATTCGCGCCTTCCGGCGACGGGCCGCCTCATCGGTCGTCACGTTCGGCTTCCTCGGCGCGATCAACGCGATGTTCACCCCGGACTTTCCATGGGTGATCTTCCCGGCCATCGCGCTGACGGTCCCGCTCGCCCAGCGCTTCGCCTCGCTGTGGGCCGATGGCGTGCGCTTCAGGGACATCTTTGGCGCCGAAGCGTCGCGCGCGCTCAAGGCGCAGGGGCAGGTGGACGCGGTCGCGGCCTTGCCCACGCCATCGCAAGCCGCGCAGCAGATGGCGCCTGCAGACGTGTTGGCCGGACCGTATGGCGGCCACGTGCGCCGCGCAGCGTCCGACCGATTGGCGGTGCAGGAAGTGCTCGCCAAGCTCACCAAGGCGGACAAGGACCTCATCCCCGACGTGGCGCCAACCGTCGACTCGCTCGCCGAGCGCGTGGCGTCACTCGCGCAGGCGCTGCATCGCCTCGAGGAGGACGTGCAGCCGTCGGCGCTCGAGGCGCTCGACCAGCGTATCGCGGCGGCGCGCGAACAGCCGGAATCGCGCGAGCGCGACCAGAAGGTCGCCCTGCTCGAGCGGCAGCGCGCCACGCTGGCCGACCTCGCCTCGCGTCACGAAACGCTGCGCACTCAGCTCGAGAGCGCGTCGCTCGTGCTGCAGAACATGCGCCTCGACATGATCGCCCTGCGCTCGGCCGGCGTGCAGTCGGCGATCGACGATGTGTCCTCGGCCACGCAGGAAGCCCGCGCCGTTTCACGCGACATCGCGCACGTCCTCGACGCCGCCCGCCAGGTTCGTTAGGCCGTCCCACTCCGCGCCCCCACATGCTTCGTCGATTCGTGGTCCCCGTCGTCGCCCTCGGCGCGGTCGCCGCGGCGACCGCCCTCGTCGTGCGCGCGCCCAACGCCCAGGCGCCGCGTGCCGATCTCGTCTTCATCAACGGACATGTCGTCACCGTCGACTCGCAGGTGCCCGAGGCGCAGGCGGTCGCCGTGCGCGGTGACCGGATCGTGGCGGTGGGGACGACGGATGCCATCCGCCGTTTGGCCGGACCGGGGACGCGCACGGTCGATCTCGCCGGCCGCCTGCTCATCCCCGGCTTCATTGAGGGGCACGGACACTACCTCGGGCTTGGCGAGTCCAAGCTCGTCCTCGACCTCACCATCGCGCGCAGCTGGGACGACATCGTGGCGATGGTGGGCGCCGCGGCGAAGGAGGCGCGTCCGGGGGAGTGGATTGTCGGGCGCGGGTGGCACCAGGAAAAGTGGGAACGTGTCCCGCAGCCGAACGTCGAAGGGGTGCCGTTGCATGCGTCGCTCGACCGGGTGAGCGCCGATCACCCCGTCCTGCTCACGCACGCCAGCGGGCACGCCGCCTTCGCCAACGCCCGGGCGTTGCAGCTGGCCGGCGTCACACGCGACACCCCCAACCCGGACGGGGGTGAGTTCGTGAAGGACGCCGCCGGTGAGCCGACGGGATTCCTGAAGGAGACAGCCCAGCGCGTCGTTGGCGCGGCCCGCTCCCGCGACGACCGGATGTCGCCGGCCGACCGGGCGGCGCGATTCCGCCGCGTCGTGCAGCTGGCGGGAGAGGAGGCGCTGCGGCAGGGCGTGACCACCTTCCACGACGCGGGCGCCGACTTCGCCACCATCGACGCCTATCGCCAACTGGCCGACGAAGGCAAGCTCCCGGTGCGCCTGTACGTCATGGTGCGGCGCGAGAGCAACGCGCGGATGGACTCGCTCCTCCCGCGCTATCGCCTGCTGGGCTACGGCAACCACTTCCTCACGGTGCGCTCCATCAAGCGCCAGATCGACGGCGCCCTTGGCCCCCGCGGTGCCTGGCTGCTCGAGCCGTATGCCGACCTCCCGGGCTCGCGCGGGCTCGCCCTGGAGAACCCGGCGGACATCGAGGAAACGGCCCGCGTCGCCATCAAGCACGGCTTTCAGGTCAACACGCACGCCATCGGCGACCGGGCCAATCGCGAGGTGCTCGACATCTACGAGCGCACCTTCAAGGCCAATCCCGACAAGCATGACCTGCGCTGGCGCGACGAGCATTCGCAGCACATCGATCCGGCGGACATCCGGCGCTTCCGAACGCTAGGGGTCATCGCCGCGATGCAGGGGATCCACACGATCTCCGACGGTCCGTGGGTCCCCAAGCGGCTCGGCGACGAACGTGCACGCCGCACCTCCTATCCGTGGCGCGCGCTCTGGGACGCCGGCGTCATCGTCACCAACGGGACCGACGTCCCCGTCGAGAAGATCGATCCCATTCCGAGCTTCTGGGGGAGCGTCTCGCGCACCGTCGCCGACGGTTCCGTCTTCCTTCCCGAGCAGCGGGTGACGCGTGCCGAGGGGCTGCAGGCATACACGCTCAACAACGCGTACGCGGCCTTCGAGGAGCGGGAGAAGGGATCCATCACCGTCGGCAAGCTCGCCGACCTCGCCGTCCTCACGAAGGACATCATGACGATGCCCGAGCGCGAGATTCCCACCGCGCGCGTTGCCATGACGGTGCTCGGCGGTCGGGTGGTGTACGAGGTGAAATGAGGTGCCGTTCGGGGCGGGGCGGCGCGCGATCGCCGGCCGCCCCGTACGCGCTGCGCGCCTAACGCGGAAGTTCGCCCGGGACCCAGCGCTCGCCGCCGAGCGCGTATCCCACGATGCCGCCGACGACGCTCCCGATTGCCAGCCCGAGGGGTGCTCCCTTCAGGAAGTCCGACGCCTTGGGATTCACCTCCGGGAGCTGCCCAAAGCCGATGAGGAGTGCCCCGGACAACCCGCCGATCAGGATCCCCTTGATCGTCGCCTTTCGCGTCGTGCGTCCGCCGCTCACCTCGATGCGCTCGATCGCCGATGTCCGGACGTTCACGCGCCGATAGGACTCGACGAGGACGGGCCCCGTCTCGAAGCCGAGACGCCGGCGCACGCCGGCGGTGTCGAGCACCATCTCACTGGCGTCGAGCGAGTCGACGCGCCCGGTGAATCGCTCGCGCCGAATGGACGGGGCGTAGACGCGCACGCGCGTCCCGACCCCCACCGGCTGCGCCGCCACCGGCGACACGCGCTGCGCGTGCGCGGCACGCGCGTCGAGCGCCACGAGCGCGAGGGCTCCGAGGGACAGCGTCATCGCGACGCCCGAGCGGCGCGCGCCCCGCAGGTAGTGCCTCACGCAGAATCCTCCAGGTCTTCGAGTCGCCCCGCCAGGTCATGTGCCATGCTGGGGTGTCCGTGCCGTTCGGCTGCGGCGATCCCCTGCCGTAGCGCTTCCCTGGCCTCGTCGGTCCTGCCTAACGACACGCACGCCTCGGCCAGCCGCCCGTACGCGTTCCCTTCGTCGTCGTGCGCCGCCAGGTAGGCGCGCAGCTGCTCCGCCGCTTCCTCCCATAACCCCGCCTTGAGCAGTTCGTTCGCCAAGCCGAAGCGCGCCAGGGCATTGCCTGGGCTCTTGGCGACCATGGCGCGAAAGGTGTCGAGTCGAGGGGCGGTCATCGGGAGAGTAGGGTGGTCAGCGCCGCGGCGACACGCTCCGGCGCCTCCTCAGGGGTAAAGTGACGGACATCGGGCACCACGTCGAGCGTGGCGCCCGGAATCGAGGCGGCTAACCGTTCCCCGATCGTTCGCGGAAGGAAGGGATCTTCCGCCCCCCAAACGATCGCCGTCGGTGCCACGATGTCCTTCAACCGCGGTTCCAGCGCCTTGGTTTCCCCGGAGTCGAGCGCGGCCAGGTGCGACACGAGCACATCCCGCCCCGGTTCCGATGCGAAGGGGCGCACGTACTGCTCGATCGAGTGCGTCCCCCGCTCGGATGCCACGTAGCCGCGCAGCAGGTCGGCACGCAGCACCGAGAGAATCCACGTTGCCGGTAAGTGACGCGTGAGCGGCATGGTGGCCCTGACGAGCTTGACCTCCGTCCCCGGCCAGGCGTCGAAGGCGACCGAGTTGATCAAGCAGAGCCGTGCGACACGCGTCGGGTGCCGGATGGCCAGCGACTGCGCGATGCCGCCGCCTATGTCGTGGCCGACGATGGTGGCATAGTTGATCCCCAGGGCGTCGAGGAGCAGGACCACGCGATCCGCGTGGGCCCGCAGCGAGAGGTCGGCGCCGCCTGGCGGGTCGCTCCGTCCGTAACCCAGCAGGTCGAGGACGACCACGCGATGCCCCTTGGGGACGAGCGGGACGACGTCGCCCCACAGGTGGGACGACGTCGGGAAGCCGTGGATGAAGACGATCGGCTCACCGACGCCCCGAGAACCGGCGGCGTAGTAGTAGAGCCTGGCGCCCCCGACGTCGACGAATTCACCGCGCACGAGAGGCGCGGTGCGGCAGGTGGGTGGCGCGGGAAGTTCGCGGCATTCGAGGCGGTACGAGCGGTGCGGCGGTGCATTCGCAAATTGGGCGGCGGTCCCGAGCGGGACAAGCTTGCCCGGCTGAGGACGCCAAAATCCCGGGGCTGGGCTCTACCCGGCTGCCGGTCCTCCCACGCGGTCCCCGCGCTGCTCGACGCAGCAGCGGTTCCGACTCGGCCCCATTGCCGTCTGCCCGTGCAGGAGTTGCGCGGGGGGGGCGGACGCGATGACGAACCCCTCCACGATCACGGGGGATGCATCGGCGCGCGTCCCCTCGCAAACGCTCCTCGACGGGGAAGCATTCCCGGGAGTTGCGTCGCGGACCGCTTCGGGGGTGACGAGCGTCTGGACTCGCCGCGCGACCGGGCGTGCCCTCGTCCGATCGCAAGCGGCCTGCGGTCGACCTCGTTCCCGGCTGTCGACGAGACGTCGTCCCGGCGCCAGGCGTGCGCGTGACGCGCCATGGGCAGCGCCTGCATTCCATGCGTAGTCGCTTTGCTGGCAGTCGATCCCTTCGCTGCCCGACAGACACGTCGAGCGACATGATGCATCGTACGACAGCCGGGGAAATCCTCGGCAGGCGCGACTCCAGCAAGGAGGAGTTATGACGAAGCTCCCGATGCCTCGCGCGACGCCGGTGTTCGTGAACGCGTTTCGCGAGATGGACGAGATGCAGAATCGGCTTCGCCGGTTCTTCAACCAGGGGCCGGCGAGCGACCTCTTCGCGACCGAGACGGTGGGGTGGGTCCCGCCCGTGGAGATCGTCGAGAAGCCCGACATGCTCGTGGTGACCGCTGAACTCCCGGGGATCGCTCGCGAGCACATCGACGTGACCTTCGAGGAGGATGTGCTCACCATCCGCGGCGAGAAGACGGAAGAGCGGAAGGAGGACAAGGAAGAGGCGAAATTCCACCTCTTCGAGCGGTTCTACGGTACCTTCGCGCGCTCGTTCGTCGTACCGCGCACCATTGATCCCACCAGGATCACCGCGGAGTTCAAGGACGGCGTCCTCATCGTCAAGCTGCCGAAGAACGCGGCGGCGATGGCGAAGGGGCGCAAGATCGAGGTGAGCGCGACGCCGTAGCGGACGTCGCGGTTGGTGCACGTCACGGAGCGGCGGGTGCCCGATTTCGGGGCCCGCCGCTTCAGTCATTCCGCGGCGCGTCTTCACTTCGTATTCGTCGGGGGGCAGCTTTCGGTTCCCTCGAACCATCGACGGCCCTCGTGCTCGTCAGCCTCTTTCGCGGGCGCCTTGCGCCTGACGAGTTGTACCCCGCCCAGGAGTCGGTGCTCACCGCCCGGATGCTGCGGCTTCCGTCGGGTGAGCAGGCGCGCGTCGTCGAGGGGGGCGATCCGGCGGCCGAGCCCGTGCTCTTCCTCCATGGGTGGGGGGCCTCGGCGTACTACTACCGCAAGGTCCTCCCCACGGTGGTGCACGCGGGGTATCGCGTGATCGCGATGGACCTGCGGGGGCACGGCGGGTCAGACAAGCCCATGGACGAGGCGCTCTACACCGCGGATGCGATGGCTGCGCACGTGGAGGCGGTCCTCGATGCCGTGGGTGTTGGCCGGGTTGCGATGGTCGCGCACTCGTTAGGCGGGGGCGTCGCGCTCGATGTCGCGCGCCGCCAGGGCACGCGCGTCACGTCGCTCACCTTGCTCGCGCCGGTGGGGCTGGCCCCGGTTCGCTTCCTCCTCCTCGCGCGGTTGGCCACGCCGGAGGCGGTCACACCGCTCGTGCAGTATGCCGTTCCGCCGTGGACGATCCCGCTCGCCGTCCGCGCCCTCAACGGCACGCTCGGCGACTTTGCCCTGCGCGACGCGGACGAGTACTGGGCGCCGACTCGCGACCGTGCCTTCGCCTGGGCGCTGCGCACGCTCCTCCATCGGTACCGGCTGGAGCCGCGCACCCCGCCGGAACTCGCCGCCGTCACCGCGCCGGTCCTCCTCATGCTCGGCGGGCAGGATCTCCTGGTGCGAGCGGCCGAATCCGCGGCGCGCGTGGAAGGATTGCCGGGGTGGCGCAGCTGCATCCTGCCACGCGCAGGTCACGTCCTCGCCGAGGAAGTCCCGCAGACGGTGCTCGACGCGCTGTTGCCGCATCTCGCCGGTGGTCGTTAGGCGCTGGCGCGCGGGTCCGGCGCTCCCTTAGCTTGCGGCACTCGAGACATCAGGGACAACAGGCGGAATGAAGACCAAGCGCCCCGCGCCCAAAGCGCGCAAGGCCGCCCACGCGGCCGCGGATCGTACACACCCGACTTCGGCGCACGAGGGCGAAGCCCCGCCGCCGGAGGCGCCGCTCCCCGTGGCCGCATCGCCTGCATCCGAGGCGGCCGCCGTGCCGGATGCCGGTGCGCACGTGGCGGGATTGCTCGCCGATGCGCTCCCCGAGGAGGGGACCACCTTCTCCGAACTCGGGTTGGCCGATCCGGTGCTGCAGGCAGTTGCGGCTGCCGGATATCGCGCCCCGACGCCGATCCAGCGGGAGGCGATCCCCCTCGCGATGAGCGGCCGCGACGTCATGGGGCTCGCGCAGACCGGCACGGGAAAGACCGCCGCCTTCACGCTGCCGATCATCCATCGCTTGTTAGGGGGAGAGCGGCGCCTCCGGTGCCTGATCCTCACGCCAACGCGCGAGCTGTGCCAGCAGGTCGACGAGAGCTTCCGGAAGTACGGCAAGTTCGCCGAGGTCGACGTGGCGCCGATCTACGGCGGCGTGGCGTACGAGCCGCAGGAGAAGGCGCTGCGCGACGGCGTCGACGTGATCGTCGCCACACCGGGTCGATTCATCGACCACATGGACCGTCGCAATGCTTCCCTCGAGCACCTCGAGATCCTCGTGCTCGACGAGGCCGATCGGATGCTCGACATGGGTTTTGCCCCGCAGATCTCTCGCATCGTGGGGGGCATCTCCCCCTACCGGCAGACCCTCCTGTTCAGCGCGACGATGCCGCCCGAGGTGGAAGCGTTGGCGCGCAAGTATCTGCGTCGTCCGGTCGTCGTTCAGGTCGGGCGTCGGTCATCGGCGGCGAGCACCGTGCGCCACGCGGTCTATCCCGTTCCGCGCGGTCGCAAGAAGGACCTCCTGGTCGAGTTGCTGCGCAACCCGGACATGGACTCGGTCCTCGTCTTCACGCGCACCAAGCACGGCGCCGATCACGTCGTCCGCGACCTGCACACGGCTGGCATCGAGGCAACCGCGATGCATGCCGACAAGACGCAGGCGCAGCGCACCCAGGCGATCGAGAAGTTCAAGCGCGGCGACATCAAGGTCCTCGTCGCGACGGACATCGCGCAGCGCGGCCTCGACATCTCCGGGATTTCGCACGTCATCAACTTCGACGTCCCCGCGCAAGCGGAGGACTACGTGCACCGCATCGGCCGCACGGGTCGCGCCGCATCGACGGGAGATGCCTTCACCTTCATGGCGCCTGACGAGATCGCGATGGTGCGAACGATCGAACGTGTCCTGGGGCAACCGATCGAGCGCATCTCGATCCCAGGGTTCGACTTCGGGACCGTCGCCGCGGCGACCTAGCGCGGGGCGCCGTCCATCGATTCACCGCTTCACGCGCCCCGCGCGCGACACGGTGACCGTCTCCGCCGACGCGCCGCGCGCGACGATGAGTCGTGTGTTCGCAGCACCGTATCCCAGCCCCGTTGGATAGAAGGCGATGGAGTCGCGCGTGCTGGCCAGGGTGACGTGGAACAGCGAGTCGAGCGCGACACGAACCAGCGTGTCGCTCCCCGCGTGCACCACGGTCCTCGCGTGCGCGGTGTCGAAGCGGACCGCGGTCCGGCGTTGCCAGCGGAGCGCCTGATGGCGCGCATCGGCCAACGACGAGACGAGGAGCGATGTTGCCCCGTGGACGGCGGCACGCTCACGCATCCGCGCGACCGCGGGGAGCGCGATGAGCGAGACGATGCCGATGATGGCGCTCGCGATGGTGAGTTCGATCAGGGTGAAGCCACGGCGGGAGACGCAACACCAGCCATGGGTCGGCGGAGTACGACGGCGGTGAAAGCCGACGTGGACGATGTCGTCCGTTCGGAAGCGTCGGCGCTGGTGACGGGGCGAAGATGGCACGAGAGTGGGGCGTGTCGGGACTGATGACGAGTAGCGCGCCGCACATGATCGCGCAGACGAGTACAGTCTCCCCAACCGAACGGTTGCGCTCCGTATCAATTCCTTGCCGCATGCGTCGGCACATGCACGCTGCCTTCCGTCCCGACGAATCGAAGGCAATACTCCCCTCATGATTCCAGTGCGGACCGCTGCGCGGGTGCGTTTCCAGGAGACGAGGCGTGTCGTTCGTCGCGGGCTTCCGGCCTTGTGTGCCGTCACGGTGAGTGTCTTCGCCGCGTGCGCTCCTCCCTCGAAGCAGGACATTGAGACCGCCCAGGCCATCTCGCAGCTTGGCGACTCCTACAACGACGTTCGTCTCACCCAGCAGGAGCTGCAGGACCAGATCGACTCCCTGAAAGCGGTTGTGGTGCGGCAGGATTCTGTAATCCGGACTCTGGCGAACCTCGCCGGGGTGCCGGTGCCGCGGTGATTTCTCCGGGGATGTTGGGCTGCGAATCGACTGTAATCGTTTACCTTTCTTGGCGGTCGCCGACACTCCACTTTTGAGGCGTGTGCGGGGCCCATCGGCGGGGCGTAGCAATCCGCCGGCGTGCACCGCTTCACTCGTCACGTAACCCCCTCAGGTTCCTCTCCCTTCCTTTCACGAGATGCGCATCGCGATCTCCACTGGCGGCGGTGACGCCCCAGGGCTCAACGCCGTCATCCGCGCCGCTGTCCTCTCCGCCATCACCCGCGGGTGGGACGTACTCGGGATCTGCCGGGGCTACTATGGCCTCCTTGGCGAGGACGACATCATCCCCCTCACGCGCGACTCCGTACGCGGGATCGCGCACCTGGGCGGGACCATCCTCCGCACCACCAATCGCGGGAACCCGTTCGAGTTTCCCGTGCGGCAGGCCGACGGGAGCTTTCTCGAGGTCGATCGTTCGAAGGAGATCTTCGAGAATGCCGAGCGCCTGGGAATCGACGCGGTCCTGACCATTGGTGGCGATGGATCCCTGACCATCGGGCAGCGCCTGTTCGAGCGCGGAATGAAGATCGTGGGGGTGCCCAAGACCATCGACAACGACGTCAGCCACACCATCACCACGTTCGGCTTCGATACGGCGGTCAACACGGCGATCGAGGCGATCGACAAGCTGCACACGACCGCGGAGTCGCACGACCGCGTGATTGTGATGGAGGTGATGGGGCGGCACGCCGGGTTCATCGCGCTCCATGCCGGGGTCGCCGGGACGGCAGACGTCATCCTGATCCCGGAGATCCCGTTCGACATCGAGAAAGTGTGCGCCAAGGTCCGTGCTCGCGACCGGGCGGGGCGGCAGTTCTCGATCATCGTCGTCGCGGAGGGGGCGTATCCCGTCGGCGGGCAGGAGTCGGTCCTTGGCGAGTCGCTCCCGGGGCAGGCCAAGCGCGTGGGAGGGATCGCGGGGCGCATCGCCTGGGAGATCCAGAATCGCACGGGGAAGGAGGCGCGGTCGCTGGTATTGGGTCACCTGCAGCGGGGTGGCGGTCCCACCGGCTACGATCGTCTTCTCGCCACCCGATTTGGGGGGGCGGCCATCGAGGCGATCGAGCAGCAGAAGTGGGGGCACATGGTGGCGTTGCAGTCTCCGCACATCGTGACCGTTCCCTTCGTGGACGTGATCTCGCAGCCGCGCCATGTGGAACTCACGCACGACCTGATGCGCACGGCGCGGGCGACGGGGATCTCCTTCGGCGACTGAGCAGCGCGAGCGTTCCATCGGGGAGGGCGGGGGTGTCCCCCTGTCCTCCCCGATCGTCTGCCCAGTGGGACGGGTTCCAAAGTTCCGACGGTGCATACGACCGGATAAGGCGTTGCGTAGGAACCGGTTAGGCTCACTTGCCACGGGCGCGGCCGGCGAGGCACTTTCCGTGCACGTTGTCTGGGCAGACGTTTCGCATGGAGCAGCGGTGATCTCTCGATTGGGCAAGGCGGCGGTGATCGTGGTGGGGCTCGCGCTGGTGTCGACCGCACCTTCGGTCGCCGCGGCGCAGACGCCCCCCGTGCGCTCGCTGGTCCCGCTCAAGCCGAAGGGAGAGGCGCGAGAGGATGTCCCGGCGTCGCACCTGCCACCCCCCGGGATGTGCCGCATCTGGATCGATAACGTGCCCCCTGCGCAGCAGCCGGCGCCGACCGACTGTGCCAGTGCGATCAAGAATCGTCCGTCCAACGGACGCGTGATCTTCCCTGAGGATGGCGCCCGTCCGCGGAAGGGCGAGGCGGACGAGCGGGACGAAAAGGGGAAGGAGAAACCGCGCAAGGCGAAGCGTCCGGGCGAGTAGATTAGGGGGTGCTTCGCCCCGTCCAGGATCGTTCGCTCCCTCCCGATCACGATGCGTTCGTTGCGGCTGAGCCGCCGACCGGTCGTGTCATCATCATCGCGCCCACGCGCGCGGCCTGCGAGACGATCGAACTGGCGTTAGGCCTCGAGTTGGACACCGTGATCGAGCGTGAGCACGGCGCGGAGGTGCGCGCCTTGGCGGCGTCCGGGCAGGGATTCGGGATCGTGGCCGGAACGGGGACCGGAAAGACGCTCGCCGTCCGGCCGATCGCGCAGGCGATCCTGCGTACCCCCGAGCTTCGCGTTGGCGTGATCAACCGCGAGCGCGAGGCCACGCCCGAGACCCCGACGTGGAACGTCATCGTCGTGACCACCGGGATTGCGCGCCGCTGGTTCCAGGATGGCGACATCCTCTCGCGCGACACGCTCGTCATCGACGAGATCCACCAGACGTCGGCGGAGCTCGAGCTCTGCCTGGCGTTAGGCAAGCGCGTCGGCTGCCGCTTCATCTGGTTGTCGGCCACGGTCGATCCGCGCTTCTATGCGGAGTACCTGCGCTCGTCGGCGGTGATCCAGTCGACCGCGTTCGACCCGCGCAACGCGGCCGACGTCCGCGTCGTGCGGAAGGATCCGGCCGACTTCCTCGATGACCGGTTCCTGCAGCAGGTGATGAAGGAGAAGCGCGGCGTCGGGATGTTCCTTCCGACGCGTGCGGCCGTGGAGCAGGTGGCCATGCTCGTCGGTGATCGCTTCCGGCGGATCACCTCGGCCTTCTATCATGGCGGCGAACCGATCCGCGTCATCCGCCCCTTCCTCGAGGAGGGCGTGGAGAAGCCGTTCTTCCTGGCCATGACGGCGGCGGGCCAGAGTGCACTGAACATCAAGGGGCTCGACACGGTCATCATCGACGACACGCGCTTCACGAACGTCGTCGAGCGGGGGAAGAACGTCCTGACGCGGACGCACCTGGGGACCAACGAGATCCTGCAGATGGCGGGGCGCGTGCACGGGCGGGTCGCCAACGGCAAGGTGTTCATCCTCAGCGATCGCGACCTGCACTGGCCGTCGATGCGCCCCACCGAACCGGATTTTCAGCTGGCGGGCGACTCCGAGCGCGTGGCGCTGACGTGCGCCGACCTCGGCGTGCGCGCTGATGAACTCGACCTTCCCGTGGCCCTCGATCGCGGCGCGTACCGGCGTGCCGTGCAGCACCTCGAGGGGCGGGGCGTCATCGAGAACGGGCGCCTGTCGCGATACGGGCGCCTGGTGGAGAAGCTCCCGGTGGAGCGCGCGTGGGCCGAGCTGATCGTCCATGCGGACGATGCGCTGATGCCGTACCTCGCCGTCATGGCGAGCGTGGAGTCGCTGCACCGCATGACGCGCGACGAACGCGACCTGGGAGGACTCGTCGTCTCGGGGAGCGACCACCTCACGGCCTACAACGTCTATGCCGACGCCTTCTCGCGCGCGGGAGCGATGGGCGAAGTGTACGGGCTCCCCCGCCACCTGTTCGACGAGGCGTCGATCGCGCGGTGGGCCGAACGGCGAGGCGTCCTCGTGAAGGCGATCGAGGATACGGCGCTGGCCATGGCCTCCGTGTATCGCGGCGTCGACCTTCCGCTCCCGGTCGCCATGCCGCTGGTCACGGAGGAGGTGCGCCGCGCGTACTGCGACCTGGTTGCCCGCATCATGCCATTCGACCTCGTCATCGATGAGGAGACGGTGGACGGGCAGGAAGCGCGGGTCTCGAAGAGCAGCGTCTGCGGGTCGTGGGGGGCGGTGGCCGGCACGTTGCGCTACTTCGCCGACCGCTTCGGCAACCCGCGCGCGGCCATCGAGGGGACACAGCTGCCGATGGGGCTCGTGCGGAAGTACGCGCAACGCGGCGACTCGCGAGTCGCGTACGACGGGCACGGCAAGCGCGACGCCTTGGTGGTGGAGCGCCGCCTCACGTACTTCGGGTTCGACCTGGAGCGCGATGAGGAGCTTCTCGACACCTTCCCCGCGGGCCTCGAGCAGGCGTCGCGCCGAGCCCTGGCCGAGGCGCTGGCGCGCGGGGAATCGCGGCATGTCGCCGTCAAGCGCAACCGGGCCGCCATCGAGGAGGTGCGCGAGCTCTACCGGCGTTCGGGGGGAAGCACGCGCCGCCTCGGGTTGGCGGAGCTCGTCGCGATGTATGAGGAGGCGTTAGGCGATGCCCGCAGCATCCGCGACTACCGGGCCGCGCCGTTGCGCCTTCCGCTGGCCGATTGGGTCGACCCCGCGTTGCGTGAGCGATTGCTCGCGCTCCCGTCCCTGATCGAGGTGCGCGACAAGGCGGTGGGGATCGAGTACGATGTGGAGGAGGAAGGCACCGACACGGATCCTGCGGGACGCTTGGCGGCTGTCGGAGTCGCGCGGCTCGTCCTTCCTGAGAAGCTCGCGCGCACGCTCGTGCAGGAGGAACTCCCGGACCTCGACCGACCCATGCGCTTCGTGGTCTACCGCGGACAGCGGGGGAGCGTACGGGCCGATACGCTGGAAGCGTTGCAGGAGTTGCTCGATCGCCCGTGGTCGCCTGACGAGTACCACCGCGACAAGGGCGAGCGCGCGTCCGCGCGACAGGGCGAGCGCGAGCGGCGACATCGCGATCGCGAGTCGGCGCGCGTGCGCGGCGAGTTCACGCGTGATCGGCGGAGTGGCGGTGGACGTCGCGAAGACCGGCGCGACGACCGGCGCGGGCGCGGTGGCGGTGGGAACAGTCGTCGCGGGAGAGACGATCGCCGGCGCGGGTGAACGCCGCTCCGCGCGTCAGTCGCCGGGGATGGTGACTTCGTACGGCTCGCGGCGAAACGGGACGAAACCGCGCGCGAGATAGTTGGGGAGTGCCGCCGGGCCGTCGAGCGTGCAGGTGTGCAGCCAGACGCGCGCTGCCCCCCAGCCCCACGCCTCGGCGATCGCTCGGGTCAGCAGCACCTTCCCCAACCCGCGGCCATGACGCGAAGGGATGAGCCCGAAATACGCTATCTCCACGGCTTCATCGCTCCCCTTCGCCAACTCGAAATATCCACCGACGCCGTCGGCATCACGGAGGATCCACACCCGGACGTCCGTTCGGGCGAGGTGACCGGCGAGCATCTCATCGCTCCAGGTGAGGCGGTCGCGCCAGTGGTAATCGGCGCCGACCGCGGCGTAGAGCGCGCGATACGTCGCGACCGAGCACGCGCACTCCTCCTCGATCCGGAGAAGGTCCCGGCCATTCGACGCGGACGTGTCGTCGGCGGCGGAGGGGACTCCGAGTGGTGGCTCGGTCAGCTGCAGATAGGTGCGCTCGACGCTGATGCGGGGCATGTCCGCGAAGTTATCGCGAGGTTCCCCGACGCGGCCATCTAGCCGAAATCGGGGGGGGCACTGGCAGGAAGTCCGACGGTCTGACCAGTGCACTGCCCTGTCGTGATTCGAAAAAGTGAGTGTAACCTCAAGTAAGTCAACTATTTGCAACAAAGCATGGAGAGACGTATACAGAAATTCAAATCGACG
Organism: Gemmatimonadaceae bacterium; assembly: GCA_046327755.1. Lineage (GTDB taxonomy): Bacteria > Gemmatimonadota > Gemmatimonadetes > Gemmatimonadales > Gemmatimonadaceae > SCN-70-22. The sequence goes on along the minus strand of JAXLXW010000001.1, from coordinate 779,259 downwards.
TATTCTTGTGCGTCGGACTTAACGGTCCTATACTCCAGATGTGAACGAGACGAGATCACGCATCATCGACGCGGCCGCCGTCCTGATCGCCGAGCGAGGGTTCAAGCGAACCTCGATCGACGACGTCATCGACCGTGCGTCGCTGAGTGGCAAGAGCCACTTCTATCACTACTTCAAGTCGAAGGACCAGCTCGGTCTTGAAGTCCTGAGCCGCCAGTTCGAGCGATTCGCCGAGCGTGGCTTGGCCATCCTGCGCGAGCCGATGATCGAGCCGATCGAGCGGCTCAACCTCTTCATCGATTCGCTCGTGGCGCTGCAGACCGAGCGTGGGTTCCGCATCGGGTCGCCGTTTGGAAACCTCGCGTCGGAAATGGCCGACATGCACGAGGGATTCCGGGAGCGCCTGACGTTGGTCTTCGAGCGCTGGGCGTCACAGATCCAGTCGCTGCTCTGGGAAGCGCGTCCGTACCTCATGGAGGACGCCGACACGGGGCGGCTCGCGCGCTTCATCATCGCCACGCTCGAGGGTGCGCTGATGATGTCGAAGGTGAGTCGCGATGCCGAGATGCTGCGCGGGATCGCGGCGGACCTCAAGCGGTTCGTCGCCATGCACATGCGTGAAGGGGTGCAGGCATGACGCTGCCGCTTGGCGAGGGGACGGAGATTCTCGCGGTGGAGGAACTCGACGCTCTGGAAGGAACGTCCGACGCTCGCGCGGCGCGCACTCGCCCGCTCTCCATGGCAGAAGTCCGGCGCCGCGCGGAGTTCGAGCGCGAGGCCCTGCTGCATCTCGATGCGCTCTACAGCTTTGCCCTCAAGCTCTCGCGCTCGCGCGACGACGCCGAGGACCTGGTGTCGGACACCATGCTGCGGGCCATCGAGCGCTGGGAGCAGTATCGCCTGGGGACGAACATCCGGGCGTGGCTGTTCACCATCCTCTACCACCTGTTCGTCAGCCGCAAGCGCCGCATCGATGCGCGCGAAGTCCTGGCGCCGGACGATGCAGATGGCAGCGGTGCCTTCGAGCCGGTTGGTGAAGCCGACCCGGAGCGGAGCTTCTACGACTCGTTCATCGACGAGCAGGTCGTTGCCGCGATCGAGGCGCTGCCCGATGAGTATCGCTCAGCGGTCATGTTGAGCGACGTGCAGGGGATGCGCTATGCGGAGATCGCCCATTTGCTTGGGGTACCGGAAGGGACGGTGAAGTCGCGGCTGTTCCGCGGTCGGCGCATCCTGCAGCGCAAGCTCCGCGGATATGCAACGGAGATGGGTTACATCCGCAGTTCAGCGCTACCTAACGACTGACGGGCCACGCTGGCGCATGGCGGGGGCGGTGGCGCATGGAGCGCTGCCGCCCCCGCGTCGTTCCGGGAACGGCTGCCATGCGGACGGCGTGGGGCTCAGCTGCCGTGCCGTTCGCGTTCGCGGAACCGGGCGGCCTTCGCGCGGTTGCCGCACGTGGCCATGTCGCACCAGCGTCGCCGCCCGTTGCGCGTGGCGTCGAAGAAGACGCGGGAGCAGCGCGGGTCGCCGCAACGCCTCACGCGCGGGAGCTCGCCCGCGATGAGCGCGTCGGCGGCGGACTCCACGATGGGTATGATGAGTCCTGCGAAAGCGTCGCCGACGGGGACGAAGGCGCGGGCGAAGGAACCGTCGGCACGACTCTCGACACGGCGCGTTCCAGCACTCCGGCCGAGGACGCGGTTGATCTCTGCGAGCGCGTCGCCGCGGATCTTCTCGGAGTGGGCGCCACGCTCGGCGAGGGCGCGGAGCGCGGCGCGCACGCGTCGCGCATCGACCAGCGCGGCGGCGGCGCCGGCCGGTTGCTGTTGCGCGCGACGTCGCATGCCGGTCGCGCGCTCGCCGTCCAGGATGGCCCCGGCCTCGAGGAAGCGCACCAGCGACTCGAAGTCGCGCAGCAGGTCGATGCGCGCGCCGCGCCGTACGTCGTCTGTGTTGACGAAGTCGAGCCAGAGACGCTCGCCGATCAAGGTGAACGGCGAGATGGTGCCGCGGGCATGCGGCGACGGCAGTGCGGTGTGCAGGGGGACGAGCGTGTGAAGGGAAGGCATCGGCGCCCTAGCTTATCCCGCCCCCCGGAGGGGAGCAAGGAGCGCCCGCCGTCGACTCTCGCCCCTTAGATTACCGCCGTGGCCGCGCCCTCAGGGTTGCGTCACCCGCGTACGCGCTCGCACGCGATTCCCGTCGTGACCGATCACCCCTCCCATCGCACATGTCGCCTCGTCGTGCCCTCACGCCGCCGTGCATCGCGGTCGGATCGCGCAACCCCGTGAAGGTGGCGGCTGTGACGGCGGTCGTTAGGCAGTGGCACGCCTCGGCGCGCATCGAGGCGCTGGCGGTCCCCTCGGGAGTGCCAGACCAGCCGCTGGGCGACGAGGAGACGCGGCGGGGCGCGCTGGCCCGCGCCCGCGCGGCGCGCGACGCGATCGACGCCGACATCGGCGTGGGCCTCGAGGGGGGCGTGGTCGATGACGAACCAACCGGGATGCGTACGTGCGCCTGGGCGGCGATCGCGCTGCGCGACGGGCGTGAGTTCACGGGCGGCTCGCTTGCAATGCCGCTCCCCCCCGCCGTCGCGACGCTCGTCCGGCAAGGGCTGGAACTGGGACATGCGATGGACGCGGTGACCGGGGCGCACAACACGAAGCATGGCGCCGGCGCCGTCGGCATCCTCACCAGCGGGCTGGTCGACCGGCAGCAGGCGTACGAGATCCTCGTGACCTACGCGTTCTCTCCGTTGCTCGCCGCCGACTACTGGGCCGGCGCCGACTCTCCGTCAGCTGCAGGTCAGGCATGATGCTTCGCGCACCCTTCGTCATGCACGAGCGCGTGCGGTGGAGCGATTGCGACCCGATGGGGATCATCCGCTACGACGCCTACTCGCGCTTCTTCGAGGTGGGGGAGGCGGAGATGTTCCGCTCCGTCGGCGTCACCTTCGCCAGCTTCGCGCAGCAGTACGGCATCACGCTGCCGCGCCGGGTGATGCACCTCGAGTATCCGTCGCCCCCACGCCTGGACGAGTTGCTCGAGCTCGTGGTATACGTCTCCGAGGTGGGGGGGAGTTCACTGCGCCTCAACCTCGATTGCTATGGTGATGGTGGGGCGCTGCGCATGGAGGGTTACCTGATCCTGGTCTGTGTGCACGATGGTCCGGATCGTGGCGAGACCTTGCGCGTGAAGCGCTGGCCGCCGGCCTTTCTCGAGGCGTTGGCCCCGGTTCGATTGAGCGTGGACGAGGCGCGCGCGGCGCGCCGGGAGAACGGTTGATGACGGTACCTGGCACTCCGGGCGATTCCTACTTCCGGAAGGGCTTCGGACTTGGCGCCGAAGTTCGTGACGACCTCGCGGCCGACTACACGGGGCGGCTCGTCGACCTGCTGCGTGCGCGCGACTACACACTCACCGCCGGTGAGGTGACGGTGCGCCTGGCGAAGGAGTTCGGGTTCTGTTACGGCGTCGACCGGGCGGTCGAGTACGCGTACCAGACGCGGCGGAAGTTCCCCGAACGACGATTGCACCTGCTGGGCGAGATCATCCACAACCCGCACGTGAACGAGAACCTGCGGCGGATGGGGGTGGAGATCATGACGCCGCTGGAGGGGACGCAGGACGGCGAGCCGCGCTTCGACTTCTCGGCCGTGGCGCGTGAGGATGTCGTGATCCTCCCGGCGTTTGGCGTGACGGTGGCCGATTTCCAGGCGCTGCGTGCGCACGGCTGCGTGCTGGTCGACACGACGTGCGGGAGCGTGCTCAATGTCTGGAAGCGCGTCGAGGCCTACGCGCGTGACGGCTTCACGGCGCTGATTCACGGCAAGTACTACCACGAGGAGACGCGGGCGACCGCCTCGCAGGTCCTGAAGTACCCCGAGGGGCGCTATCTGGTGGTACGTGACATGGGGGAGGCAGAGGCGGTCTGTGCCTACATTGCGTCGTTGGGAGCCGGGGCGGTGAACGCGGCGGCACGCGAGGCATTCATGGCGCGCTTTGCCAGGGCGGCCTCCCCTGGCTTCGATCCCGACGTGCACCTGCGGCGCATCGGTGTCGCCAACCAGACGACGATGCTCGCGCGGGAGTCGCTGGAAATCGGCGAGGTGGTGGGCGAGGCGCTGGCGCGTGCCTTTGGCGACGAGCACCGCGCGGCGCAGTTCCGCACCTTCGACACGATCTGCTCGGCGACCCAGGATCGCCAGGATGCCGTGACGGAGTTGCTGGACGAACCGCTCGACGCGATGATCGTGGTCGGGGGATTCAACTCCAGCAACACGATCTCGCTGGCGGCGCTGTGCGCCGAACGAATCCCGACGTACCACGTGGAGGATCCGGAGGCGATCGACGCGGTGACGCGCTCGTTGCACTACCGCGTGGCCGGCGTGAAGCACGTGGAGGCGGATGCCGTCAACTGGTTGCCGGCGAGCGGGGCCGTACGCGTCGGACTCACCGCGGGAGCGAGTACGCCCAACAACAAGATCGGTGAGGCGGTGGCGCGCATCTTCGCAACGCGGGGGATCGCCGTAGATTCGATCGGGTGAGACTCCCGTTTCTCTCCAAGCCCCGGCCGAAGCTCCCGACCGCGTCGGACTTCGGCTACCTCGAACTCCGCGGCGGGACGTCGCGGGTGGTGGTCGTTCCCTCGTTAGGTGGAAAGATCACCGAGCTCGAGATCGGCGGGCGGCAGTGGCTGTGGTCGAGCGACGTGGTCCCGCTTGCGCGAGGGATCGACGGGACGTCGTACCCGGAGACGGGGGACTCGGGCGGCTTCGACGAGTGCTTTCCCACCGTCTCGGCGTGTCGCGTTCCGGGGTGGGTTCGCACGTTCGGCGGGATTGAACTTCCCGACCACGGCGAGCTGTGGTCGCAGGAGCCGGTGCTCGCGGTGCGCACCTCGCCTGACGGGCAGCGCGCGATCACCACGTGGCGCGGCGTGCGGCTGCCGTACTTCCTGTCGCGCGAAGTCTGCGTTGCGCCCGACGGCGCCGTTCGCATGACGTACACGGTGGTCAACGACGGGAACGAGCGCATCCCCTTCCTCTGGTCGGGGCACCCGATGTTTCCGCTCGGCGAGCAGACGCGCCTCGTGCTCCCCGATGGCGCGCGGATGCGCGTCTTCGCGCGGCACGAGATCGAGCTTGGCGAGGTGCGCTCGGAACATCGCTGGCCGTTCGTGCGCGGGAGCGGCAAGGTGTTCGACTTCACGAACCCGTTTGCCGTGGCGAAGCGATATGCGTGCAAGCTGTTCGTGGACATGTCCGAGGGGTGGGCCACGCTGCGCGAGGGCGACTGGGAGTTGGCGATGTCGTTCGACCCCGGCGCTGTCACGCACGTGGGACTCTGGATCAACAAGCGCGCGTGGACTCCCTTCCGCCGCGAAGAGCCCTACCAGAACCTCTCGTTCGCGCCGTGCGTTGGCGCCCCGGATTCGCTGAGCGACGCGTTGGGCGACTGGAAGAGCGCGGCGTGGATCGAGCCCGGGCACGAGAAGGAATGGTCGGTCACGTATCGCGCCCAGCGCGTGGTGCGGACTGCGAGCGACGGCGCGCCCTGATCGTCCTGGCCGACCGCACCTCCTGAATTGCCGGCGCCCACTCGCGGCGACAGCTTCTCCTCGTCCCGAATCGTGAGGCGAGTTCGTGTCCGAGCGTGAGATGCCAGGTCGGCGTAAGGTGGACTGCTGCGAGGCGAGCGAGCACCGGCCGTGGCGCCGCAGCATCGCGATCGCGGCGTGGGTGGCGGCGGGCGCGCTTGCAGCTGCAGGACCAGTCGGCGCGCAGGGCGCTCCCGCCTACGACGTCCTCATTCGCGGTGGCACCGTCATCGACGGGACCGGCCGCCCGCGTTTCCGTGCCGACGTGGCGGTGCGGGGCGGGACGATTGTGCGGGTGTCGCGCATCCCGATCGCCGCGTCGCGCGCGCGAACGGTCATCGACGCCGAGGGGCGGATCGTCGCGCCCGGCTTCATTGACCTCCACGCGCACCTCGAGCCCTTGCTTCGTACTCCGTCCGCGGAGAGCGCCGTTCGGCAGGGGGTGACCCTCGCCCTCGGCGGCCCCGACGGCGGGAGTCCGCTGCCGCTGGCGCCGTACATGGACAGCGCACAGCGCGCCGGACTCGGCATCAACGTCGCGTACCTCATTGGACACAACGTCATTCGCGAGCGGGTGATGGGGCTCGAGAACCGCGCGCCGACCGCCGACGAACTCGCGCGCATGCGGTCGCTCGTCGCGGAGGGGATGCGCGACGGCGCCTTTGGATTGAGCACCGGGCTCCGCTACATCCCCGGCTACTACTCGCGAACCGACGAGGTTGTGGCGTTGGCGCGCGTGGCGGCGGCCCGTGGCGGGATCTACACGTCGCACCTTCGCGAGGAAGGACTCGGGCTGTTCGAGGGGGTCGGCGAGGCGATACGCATCGGGCGCGAGGCGCGTATTCCCATTGTCCTCACGCACCACAAGGCAGTGGGGCGGGAGATGTGGGGGCAGTCAGTGCGAACGCTGGCGATGGTCGACTCCGCGCGGCACGCCGGGATCGACGTCATGATCGACCAGTATCCGTACACGGCGAGCCAGACCGGACTCTCGGTCCTCATTCCGCCCTGGGCGCTCGCCAATGGCGACAGCGCGCTCAAGCGCCGCATGCGGGACCCGGTGCTCAAGGACAGCATCCTGCGCGGCATCGTGGCACTCATCCTCAACGACCGCGGCGGGGGCGACATCAGGCGCGTCCAGTTCGGTCGCGTCGAGTGGAAGCCCGACTTGGAGGGGAAGACGCTGTACGACTGGGCTGTCGAGCGCGGAGTCCCCCCGACACCGGAGGCAGCGGCGCCGTTGGTGGTCGAGGGGGTGCTCCTGGGCGGGGCGACGATGATCTACCACGTCATCGACGAGGGTGACGTGCAGCGCATCATGCAGCATCCGCAGACGATGATTGCGTCTGACGGTCGGCTGACCGTTCCCGGCGAGGGGGCCGCGCATCCGCGCGCCTATGGCACGTTCCCGCGCGTGATCGGGCACTACGTGCGGGACGTGAAGCTCCTCACGTTGGAGCAGGCGGTGCACAAGATGACCGGGATGCCGGCGGCGCGCCTGGGGCTCACGGGATATGGCGTGGTGGCGCCCGGGGCGTCGGCAAACCTGGTGGTCTTCGATGCCTCGACCGTGTCCGATCGTGCGACCTTCACCGCGCCGCACCAGTACCCCGCGGGCATCGGTGACGTGCTGGTGAACGGCGTTTCCGTGGTCGCGGGCGGCGTGTTGACCGACGCGCGTCCGGGGCGAGTGCTCAGGCACAACGCGCGGCGGATGCCGCCGCGCCTCAAGCGGCAGGTGACGGGAGACGCGGCGGCGCGCTGACCACTCCGCCCGGAGGCGAAAGGCGAATGCATGCGAGGGAATTCGTGACATCCGTCGTATCCGTTCGTACATAACGAACCGGGCGCGGGGCGTTGCTTGACTCGTGCGAAATTGCTCGCCATGCTAGCGGCCCCGCGCCACGCCTTCCCGCGCGCGGGTCGACTTACCTCTCCTTCCGGAGTTTCAGCATGGCAGAGATCAACGTCACGGTGAACGGGCGGGCGTACACGCGCGAGGTCGAGCCGCGCACGCTGCTCGTGCACTTCCTTCGCGACGTGCTTGGGCTGACCGGTACGCACGTTGGGTGCGACACGAGTCAGTGCGGTGCGTGCACAGTGCTGCTCGACGGGCGCGGCGTGAAGTCGTGCACCGTCCTGGCGGTGCAGGCCAGCGGCGCGAGCGTGACCACCATCGAAGGACTCGAGACTAACGGGCAGTTGCACCCGCTGCAGGCGGCGTTCCGCGAGGCGCACGGCCTCCAGTGCGGCTTCTGTACGCCGGGAATGATCATGTCCAGCTGTGACCTGCTCTCGAAGAATCCCAACCCGAGCGAGGCGGAGATCCGTCACGCGCTCGAGGGGAACCTGTGCCGGTGCACCGGCTACCACAACATCGTGAAGGCCGTGCAGTCGGCGGCGTCCACCATGGCCGGCGGCGCTGCCGTCGCCGCGGACTGAGGAGGACTCATGGCCACGACTGCAGAACCGGGCGGCTCGCTGATTGGCGCGAGCATCCGACGGAAGGAAGACCAGCGCTTCATCACCGGGAAGGGGCGCTACACCGACGACGTGAAGCTCCCCGGCCAGACGTACGCCGCGTTCGTGCGCTCGCCGCACGCCTGCGCGACGATCACCGCGATCGACGCGAGCGCGGCGTTGGCGATGCCGGGCGTGCATGCCGTCTTCACGGGAGAGGATCTGAAGAACGGCGGGGTGAACCCGCTCCCTCCGGGGTGGCTGCACCCGGGAATCAAGATCGCCGAGTTCCGTGCGCTGGCGGTGGGGAAGGTGTCGCACGTGGGGAATGCGGTGGCGGTGGTGATTGCCGACTCGCCGCAGATCGCGCGTGACGCGGCCGACCAGGTGATGGTCGACTATGCGGACCACCCTGCGGTCGCGGACGCGGTGAGCGCGCTCAAGCCGGGGGCGCCGCAGGTGCACGCCGATGTGCCGGGGAACGTGGTCTTCACGTGGGCGTTAGGCGATGCGGCAGCGACCGACGCCGCGATCGGTGGCGCCGCCACGGTGGTGAAGACGCACCTCGTGAACCAGCGACTGATCGCCAACGCGATCGAGCCGCGCGCCTCGCTGGCCAATTACGATCCGGCGGCCGACGAGCTCACGCTCTACGTGACGTCGCAGAACCCGCACGTGCATCGCCTCATCATGGGGGCGTTCATCCTCGGGTTGCCGGAGCACAAGTTCCGCGTCATCGCGCCCGATGTGGGCGGCGGGTTCGGCTCCAAGATCTTCATCTACCCGGAAGAGTGCGTGGTCGCCTGGGCGTCCAAGCAGCTGCAACGCCCGGTGAAGTGGACGGCGACGCGCAGCGAGTCGTTCCTCACCGATGCGCACGGCCGCGACCACGACACCGACGTCGAGATGGCGTTCGATGCCGCGGGGAAGATCGTCGGCTTGCGGGTGAAGACAATCGCGAACCTCGGCGCCTACCTCACCCTCTTCGCCCCGGCGGTCCCGACCTATCTCTATGGGACGCTGCTCTCCGGGCAGTACAACATCCCGGCCATCCACGTCGACGTCACGGCCGTGTACACGAACACGACGCCGGTCGACGCGTATCGCGGCGCGGGACGCCCGGAGGCGACCTACCTGCTCGAGCGCACGATGGACGTGGCGGCGCAGCAGCTGGGGATAGATCCGGCGGAGCTCAGGCGGCGCAACCTGGTCGCGCCGGATCTCTTCCCGTTCCAGACGGCCGTGGCGCTGCAGTACGACAGCGGCAACTACGAGCCGGCGCTGGACAAGGCGCTCCAGATCATCGACTACAAGGGGCTGCGCGCCCAGCAGGCCGCTGCTCGCGCCCAGGGGAAGTACCTCGGCGTCGGGATGTCGGCGTACATCGAGGCGTGCGGCCTCGCGCCGTCGCACATCGTCGGATCGTTAGGGGCGCAGGCGGGGTTGTACGAGTCCGGCGTCGTGCGCATCCATCCGACCGGAAAGGTCACCGTCCTCACCGGCTCGCACTCGCACGGCCAGGGGCACGAGACGACCTTCGCGCAGATCGTCGCGCAGGAACTCGGCTGCACCATCGATGACGTCGAGGTCGTGCACGGCGACACCGGGCGCGTCCCCTTCGGCATGGGGACGTACGGATCGCGCTCGGGCGCGGTCGGCGGCGCGGCGCTCTTCAACTCGCTGCAGAAGGTGAAGGAGAAAGGGCGTCGCATCGCGGCGCACCTCCTCGAGGCAGCGCCCGAGGACGTTGATTTCGCCGGCGGCAACTATTTCGTGAAGGGGTCGCCGTCGCGCGCGAAGGGCTTTGGTGAGGTGGCACTGGCCGCGTACCTCGCGCACAACATCCCCGCCGACATGGAGCCGGGGCTCGAGGCGACGACGTTCTTCAACCCGGGGAACTTCGTCTTCCCGTTCGGCGTGCACATCGCCGTCGTGGAGGTGGACCCGGACACCGGACATGTCGGCATCAAGCGATACCTGGCGGTGGACGACTTCGGCAACGTGATCAACCCGATGATCGTCGACGGCCAGCTGCACGGCGGCATCGCGCAGGGGGCGGCGCAGGCGCTGTGGGAGGGGGCGCAGTACGACTCCGGCGGCCAGCTCCTCACCGGCTCGATGATGAACTATGCGCTCCCCAAGGCGGAGTTCCTCCCGAACTTCGAGACCGATCGTACCGTGACTCCGTCGCCGGTGAACCCGTTAGGCGTGAAGGGGGCTGGCGAGGCCGGGACGATCGCCTCGACCGCCGCCGTCGCCAACGCCGTCATCGACGCCCTCTCACCCTTCGGCATCACCCACCTCGACATGCCGCTCACCGCCTCGAAGATCTGGTCGGCCATCCATGCGGCGAAGGGGGGGAACTGACCATGTATCCGGCATCCTTCGAATACCACACCGCGTCGAGCGTGCAGGACGCGCTCGCCAAGCTCGCGCAGTATGGCGACGACGCGAAGCTCCTGGCAGGCGGGCACTCGCTGCTCCCGGTGATGAAGCTTCGCTTCGCCCAACCGGCGCACCTCATCGACATCGCCCGCATCCCCGGGCTGTCGGCCATCACCGATGCGGGGAGCGCCGTGCACGTCGGGGCCACGGCGCGTCACGCGGACGTTGCATCGTCCGCCGCGATCAAGGCCAAGGCCCCGCTCCTGGCCGAGGTGGCAAGCCACATCGGCGATCCACTCATCCGCAACATGGGGACGATCGGCGGGTCGCTGGCCCATGCCGACCCGGCCGCCGACCTGCCCGCGGCGATGCTGGCGTTAGGCGCCACGCTCGTCGTGACGGGGAATGGCGGGGAGCGCACGATTGCGGCTGACGACTTCTTCACGGACGTCTTCGCCACCGCCATGCATCCGGGGGAGATCCTCACCCAGGTGCGCGTCCCGGCGCAGGGGGCGGGGAGTGGCGGCGCGTACGAGAAGAACGCCGACCCCGCGTCGGGTTACGCGATCGTCGGGATCGCCGCGCAGCTGCACGTCAGCGGTGGCACCATCACCGCGGCGCGCGTCGGCATGACGGGGCTCGGGCCGAAGGCGATGCGGCTGACGGGCGTGGAAGCGGCGCTCGCCGGCAAGCCGGCGACTGCCGCGACCGTCGACGCGGCGGCTGCCCACGCGGCAGATGGACTGGTCTTCGTCGACGACTCCCGCGGCAGTGCGGCGTACAAGACCAACCTTGCGACGGTGCACGCGAAGCGCGCACTGGCCAAGGCGCTCGCACGCGCCACCGCCTGACGCACGGCACCGTCACGCGACGGGCCCCGGTTCACCTGACGGTGGACCGGGGCCCGCTTGCGTCGGCGCGCGCGCGATCGCGCGGGGGGCGGCAGCTAGCGCTTCCCGCCGAACAACCCCGCCAGCCACGAGGTGAAGACCTTCCAGAGCAACGGAAGCGCCCGCAGTTCCTCGCCGTGGGCGATGGCGGGAGCAGACGTCGGCGGCGTAACGGTCGCGGCGCTCCCCGTGTGAGGGCGCGAGAGCGGGCGCGCCGCATGCGTTGACGCATCGCCCGCGTCCGTCGACGGCGGTACCTCCAGCGTTCCCGCGTCGGTCGCGGCACTTCCGCTTGCGGTTGCCGCTGCCGCGCTCTGTTCCTCCGCGTGCGCTGCCTCGAGCTTGGCCCGCACCGAGTCCGCAAACTGCTTGAACAACTGCTTGTTCACCGACTCGATCAGCCCGCGCCCGAACTGCATCACGCGCCCGGCGATCTCGATCGCAGCGTCGACGCTGACCTCGCTCGTCCCATCCTCGAGCGCGGTGACCTGTCCGGTCATCGTCATGCGTGCGGAGCCGGGGCCACCGCTTTCCTTCCCTTCGGCGATGATCTGCATCCGGCGCGCCGCATCGTCGACCTGGGCGAGCGTCGCCTTTCCCGCGTATGCGGCGGTGATCGGCCCCACCTTCACCTTCACGCGCCCGGCGTAGGTCTGCGCGTCGATCGTCCCGGTCAGTTCGGCACCTGGCAGACAGGTCACGACGTCTGCCGGGTTCTTCAGGAACTGCCAGACGCGCTCGGGCGGCGCGGCGACGCGGAAGGTCTCGTTGAGTGTGAGCGACATGGGAGACGGAAGACGGGAGACGGGAGACGGGGGTCTCTGGCGCGTAGGCCACGACCGCACGCCTGGGCCGTCAAAGCTTGGCCGGTGAATCACTGATCACCTGCCGAGAACTTACCCACGCACGTCCCCCCTCGCACCCCGCGCCGACGAACCGCCGGCTCCGCTCCCCGTCTGCCCGTCAGTAGTTGAACTGCGCCTGCAGCCTGAGGAAGCGCCCCTTCTGGCGGTTGCCGATGGTGGCGGCGTCCTCGAAGACACGGTCGGAGATGGTGTACTGCGCGGTGAGCTCGAAGTTGCTGAAGGGGAGCCACTCGACGCCGCCCTCGACCTCGTGCACCTCGAAGTGACGCGCGTCCTGCTCCAGCTTCTTGCCGCCGCGGTAGCTCTGGACGCGCGCGAACGGCTGGATGACCTGACCGCGGGTGCGCCAACGGTACATCGACTGCACGAAGCCGCCCTGCAGCGACCGGTCATCGATCGAGCGCGTGCTGGCCACGAACTCCGGGCCCTTCCCCCAGTTGTACTCGGCCACGAGGCCGAACGGTTGTGCGTACCACACGAACGAAACGGCCACGCGGTCGTCCTGGTACTCGGGGAGCGACCGGACGTTGGCCGACTTGGTGGGGACGACAAAACGCCCGTTGTAGCCCTGGATTCCAGCCTCGATGAACTGGCCGTTCGCAAGACGGAAGGGATACGAAAGGCGCACGACCTGGTGCAGCGAGTTGTTGGCCTCCGGGCGGTTGGCGGTCTGCCCGTTCATGACGCCAACGCCGAGGACGCCGTAGTCGCCGCTTCCCTTGAGCCCGCTGTCGACGAGGATCTTGAAGCGCTGGCGCGCCGTGGTGCTGGCCCAGTAGTAGAAGACGCCCATGTCGCGCTCGTTAGGGAGCGCGCTGTTGAGCGCGTCGTTGCGATCGAGCGGAAGGCGGTTCTGCGATGACTGCAGGTTCTCGAAGCCGAAGGGGACCTTGCTCTGCCCGATGCGCAGGCGGTGCTCCTTCTTCGTGTCGAGGTTGAGGTCGAAGTAGGCGTCGCGCAGCTGCAAGTAGTGCAGGGTGCCGGCGGCGTCGCTCCCGTAGTCGGGCTGGATGTAGATCGAGACCCGGGGATGCACGTCGCCGGAGATCACCAGTCGCCCACGCCGCAGGAAGATCCCCCCGTTGTTGCCGATGGAGCGATCGCACTGTGAGCAGTTGAGGCTGGGGTTGGTCTCGAGCAGGCGGTTATAGCGGAGCTGCGCGTATCCCCGCAGCGACAAGCGCTCGTACCAGGGACGGGGCGGGGCATGCTGTCCCTGCGCCGTCGGCTTGGACTCGGGCCTTGCCTCGGGTTGTGGTCTTGGCTTGGCGGAATCGACGGGGAAGCCGCGCGAGGGGCGCGCGCCGGACGTCGAATCGGAATCGGCGGGGCGCTGGGCGTCGGCACGCAGCGCGCCGATGGCGAGGAGGACCGCCGTGGCAGTCGCAGTGGCAAGTCGGAACGACGGCATGGGGGCGCGGTCGTGAGGGAGGGCGTAGGAAAGGCGAAGGGGCGTGGGTGGACAACGCCGCGTGGGGACGGGAGAATCCCGTTACAATTCGGGTCGAAATCTGTTACAGAGAGGGCACGCACCAATGCGATGCGGCGACCGTGACGGACTCGTTACACGTTGCAGCGCCGAGTCGTGGGCGATATCGGTGCTGTCCCTCGCTGGAGGCGGCGATCTTCCGCGCCGTGCACGAGGGCGAGTCGGGGAACGCGAACGCTTGAGCCGGGAGTCGAGGCGGTGAACGACGAGATTCGAAGGATCCAGGACGTGATGGAGCGCGAGGCGTACATCACCGACCGGCAGATCGCCACGTCGGTCTTCCTCGCCACGGCCCTCGGCAAGCCGCTCCTCGTCGAGGGGCATCCCGGTGTCGGGAAGACCGAGATCGCGAAGGTCCTCGCGCAGGTACTCGGCGCGGACCTCATTCGGCTGCAATGCTACGAGGGACTCGACGCCACGACGGCGCTCTACGAGTGGAACTACCCGCGCCAGCTCCTGCACATCAAGCTGGGCGAGACCTCCCCGGCATCGATGGCGGAGAAGGAGGCGACGCTGTTCAGCGAGTCGTTCCTCCTCAAGCGCCCGCTGCTGGCGGCGATCACGCATCACGGAAAGCCGCCAGTCCTCCTGATCGACGAGGTGGACCGAAGCGACGAGGAGTTCGAGGCCTTCCTCCTCGAGATCCTCTCCGACTTCCAGGTGACCATTCCCGAGTTGGGGACGATTCGTGCCGAGGCGCGCCCGACCGTCGTGCTCACGTCGAATCGCACGCGCGAACTCTCCGAAGCGCTGCGCCGGCGCTGTCTCTACCTCTGGATCGACTATCCGTCGTTCGAGAAGGAGCTGCGCATCGTGCGCACCAAGGTCCCCGGACTCGGCGAGCAGCTGGCGCGCGAGATCACCGGTGTCCTGCAGGCGCTGCGCAAGATGCGCCTCGCCAAGCATCCCGGCGTCGCCGAGTCGCTCGACTGGGCGGCAGCGCTCGTGGCGCTGCATGCCGACCACCTCGACGACGCGGTGGTGCGCGAGACGATGGGATGCTTCCTCAAGGACGACGGCGACTTCCAGCTCCTGGAGCGCGAGCTCCAGGGCGGGCGCCTCCAGGCGTTGGCATCTTTCGCCGGTTAGGTCTTCCTCGTGCCTGACGAGCGCACGTTCGTCGTCCCCGCTGGCGCGAAGGCTCCGGCTGACCTCCTGGGTACCGTGGTCACGCTCTGCCGCACGCTGCGCGAGCGCGGCATCGTGGCCACGCCGGCAGAGTCGATCGATGGGGCGCGCGCGCTGGGATTGGTCGATGTCGGTGATCGTGACGAGGTGCGCCTCGCCCTGCGCAGCGTCCTGATCCACCGGCGCGAGGACTTCGACGCGTTCGACGAGGCGTTCCGCGAGGTGTGGGCCATCGAACGCGGATTGCCCGCCCCGATCCCGCTACCCGGCCCGCGGCGCGAGATGGTCAAGCCGCCCGCACCGGCTCCTGCACGGCAACCGTCCGTCTCCCTGCAGAACTGGATGAAGCCCACGGAGGGCGACCGCGGCGACCCCATCACCGTGCGAGCCGCCAGCGACAACGAGTCGCTGGCCGCGCGCGACTTCTCCCAGTACGGCGCCGAGGATGATGAGGCCTTCCGCGCGCTGGCGCGACGCATCGCACGCCGACTTTCGTTGCGGCGCAGCCGGCGCTGGAAGGCGTCGCGCCGCGGTCGACGCATCGACTTGCGCCGCACGGTCCGCGCATCGCTGCGCACCGGTGGTGACCCGATCGCGCTCGAGCGGCGCGTGCGGAAGATCCGGCGCACCTCGCTAGTGGCGCTCTGCGACGTCTCGGGCTCGATGGAACTCTACGCGCGCTTCCTGCTGCAGTTCCTCCACGCCCTGCAGAACACCTTTGCCCGCGTGGAGACGTTCGCCTTCGCCACACGGCTCAGCCGCCTGACGCCTCTCCTGCGCGGCGTGCGCTATCGCGAATCGCTGCGCGACCTCGGGCGCGAGGTGCAGGACTTCTCGGGCGGGACGCGCATCGGGACGTCGATTCGTGACTTCGTCGAACGCTACCCCAAGCTGGTGGATCGGCGTACGATCGTCGTCATCCTGAGCGATGGGTGGGATGTGGGCGATCCGGCGGTGTTGTCCGAGGCGATGCAGGCGCTGCATCGCCGGGCCGGGCGCGTGATCTGGCTCAACCCGCTGATGGGGGGAGCCGACTTCACGCCTGATACCCGGGGGATGCAGGCCGCGCTTCCGCACATCGACCTGCTGGCGCCGGGGCACAACCTGGAGGCGCTGGAGCGCCTGATCCGTCACCTGGCGCTGTAGGGCAGACGCGGCGCGCATGGCATCGGCCCGGCGCTTCCCACTCGCCCGGCGCATCATCCGCTGACATCTTGCTGGCATGCCTGATTCGCTCTCCCTTCCGACTGGCCCCGCAGCGGTCGCGACCCTCATCGCCACCGAGGGGACTTCGCCCAAGGAGGCCGGGGCCAAGATGTGGGTCGATGCCTCCGGCGCGATCGTAGGCGCGGTGACGATCGGGGGGTGCGTTGATGCACGCGTGATCGAGGAGTCGGCGCGCGTGCTGGCCAACGGAAAGCCGACGGTCCTCGAGATGGCGTTAGGTGACGAGGATGCATGGGCGCTCGGCATGACCTGCGGCGGCTCCATCGAGGTCCTCATCGAACCGGTGAATGCCGGCGCCCCGGGCGACCCGATCGCCCGAGCGCTGCGCGTGGCGCGCGAGGAGGTGGAGGCGGGGCGCCGCGTGGTGATCGTGACGCCGCTCGATGGCAGCGCCGACCGCCTCGTCGTCTTCGAGCGCGGCCAGCGCGCCGGGACGCTTGGCGATCCCGCACTCGATGCCGCGGCGATGGGGGCGAGCGTCGAGTTCTTCACCCGCGGGCGTTCGGGGACGACTGCGGTGACCGTACCAACGGGCGCCGCGCGATTCTACTTCGAGGTGCACGCGCCGCCCAGCACGCTCGTCGTCTTCGGGGCCACGCACGTGGCGATGCCGCTGGTGGAGATGGCGCGCGTCCTCGGGTTACGCACCGTGGTGGTCGACGGGCGCGAGCGCTTTGCGACGCGCGACCGATTTCCCACGGCGGACGAGTTGATCGTGGGGATGCCGTCGGAGATCGCGGCACGCCTCCCGCTCGGCACGCACTCCTTCGTCATCCTGCTCTCGCACGACTACAAGTACGACCTCCCCGTGCTGCGGGCGGTGCTGGAGTCCGAGGCGGCGTACGTCGGTTGCCTCGGGAGCGCGCGCCGCGGGAAGGCGATGCTCGACTTCCTCGCCGAGCAGGGGGTGTCGCCGTTGCAGCTGGCGCGCGTGCGGATCCCCGTGGGGCTCGACATCGGGGCGCGGAGCGCGGCAGAGATCGCGCTCAGCGCGCTGGCGGAGGCGTTGGCGGTCGAGCGCGCCCGGAGCGGCGGCGCGATGCGCGACCGAGCGCGGCGCGCCGACGAGGGGGGGAGCGCGGGGTCCGACAGCCGCAACGACGGGGGCACCAGCGGCGCGTGAACGCCGTCCGTCATGTGCGGGCTCGCGACGGGTGCACGCCTCCGCCCGGGACCGTGATCGCGCACGACGTGCGCGATGCCGCGGGGCGCATCGTGGTCCCCAAGGGGAGCCGGCTCGATCATGCCGCGGCCGCGCGACTGGCCGAACTGCCGTGGGATGAGTTGCACCTGCTTGCGCTGGGCGCCCACGACGTGCACGAGGGGGAGGCGGGGGCGCGGTTGGCCGCCGCCGCGGCGGGGGCCGGCGTCCGCGTGGGGGCGCTCGCAGCGGGGGCCTGGCCGCTGG
The DNA here is from genome assembly GCA_046327755.1 of Gemmatimonadaceae bacterium. Classification (GTDB taxonomy): domain Bacteria; phylum Gemmatimonadota; class Gemmatimonadetes; order Gemmatimonadales; family Gemmatimonadaceae; genus SCN-70-22. Next base: position 761,804 of record JAXLXW010000001.1, on the reverse strand, counting down.
AGGCGACGCACCGCGGCATCCTCTCCGTCCGGCGCGACGTGCTCGACACCGTGAACCTCGTGGAGGGGCTGTGCGCGTACACGCTGTTCGACGGCCAGGTGGTCGATCGCGGGGAAGTCGTCGCGCGCGCCAAGATCGTCCCGTTCGCGATCGATGCGTCGACGCTGGCGCGCGGCGAGGGCGCGGCGCGTGCAGCTGACGGCGTCGTCATGGTGCGCCCATTTCTCCCGACCGTCGTAGGTGCTGTCGTGCAGGAGTCGTTAGGGGCCCGGGCGATGGCGCGCTTTGAGCAGGCACTGGGCGAAAAGGTCGAGTGGTTTGGGTCCACGCTCCAGGCGCCGGCATTCGTGGCGTCCGCCCCGGAGGCGATTGCCGCGGGAATCACGCAGGTGCTGGCGGCGGGGGCACGGGTGATCGCCCTTGCCGGTTCGCGCCCGATGGACCCGCTCGACCCGGCCTTCGACGCCCTCGCCCGAGTGGGAGCGACGATCGTCCGCCAGGGCGTGCCGGCGCACCCAGGGTCGCTCGTCTGGCTGGCGCGCGTGGGCGACGTGCCGGTGATCGGCATGCCGGCCTGCGGGCTCTTCTCCCAGGCGACGATCTTCGACTTGCTGCTCCCGCGATTCCTGACGGGCGACGCCGTGGGGGCGCACGATCTGGCGGCGCTCGGGCACGGCGGCTTTCTTACGCGGGACATGGCGTTCCGATTCCCTCCCTATCGCCAGGCGCGCGAGCGCGGCGCGGTGGAGTAGCGATGGGCTCCCCGTACGGCCCGGTCCTCATCGAGCACTTTCGGCATCCCCGCAACCAGGGGGCACTGCCGAACGCGACGATCTCCGAGGAAGGGGCCAATCCGCTCTGCGGCGACCGGGTGCGGATCGAGCTGTTGCTCGATGCGGGGATCGTGCGCGATGCCCGCTTCACGGCAAACGCGTGCGCCATCTGTGTGGCGTCGTCTTCGATGCTGACCGAACTCGTTCGCAACGCGCCCCTGGATGAAGTGGAGACGCTCGTGGTCGATGACATCATGCGATCGCTCGACGCCCGCATTCCGCAGATGCGCATGAACTGCGTGCGCCTGCCGCTCACGGTGATGCACGCTGCGGTGCACCTCTTTCGTCGCGCGCACCCTGGCCCCGACGCCGCATGATCGGCGCGGTGGTCCTGGCGGCGGGGCGCGGCGAACGATTCGGCGGCGAGAAGGTGCTGGCCGAGGTGCGGGGGATCGCCCTCGTGCGCCACGTGGTGGACCGATTGCGGCTGGCGGGAGTCTCCAGCGTCGTCGTCGTGGCGGGTCCGGCGCCGGACGGCGTGCGCGCGGCGCTCGCCGGTACCGACGCCGACATCGTGCCGAATCCCGCCCCGTCGGACGGGATGAGCGCTTCGCTGGCACTCGGCGTCGCGGCGCTTCCCGAGGAGGTGGATGCCTTCGTCGTCGCCCTCGGTGACCAACCGTTCATCGATGCCGCCGTGGTGCGTGCGCTGGGCGAGACCTGGCGCGACTCCAACGCGGCGGCGGTCGTGCCGATGTACCGCGACGGGCGCGGCAACCCGGTCCTGTTCGACGCCAGCATGCGCCGGCGGTTGCAGGCGTTGGAGGGCGACATGGGGGCGCGTGAGCTCCTGGCCGCGATGGGCGATCGCGTGCTGCGCGTTCCCGTGGATGCGGACGCGCCGCGAGACGTGGACACACCGGGGGACCTGCAGGCACTCGGCGGGTAGCGTCGCGGCGGACGGGGCCCCTTACCGCCCCTCGGTCGCACCGGTAAGCTACCGCGCCCGCATCCCTGCCCACCGCCCGCCCGCCATGTCGACTTCGCTCAAGCGCACGTTAGGCACCACCGACCTCACGCTGCTCGTCATCGGCAACGTCATCGGGAGCGGGATCTTCCTCGTCCCCTCATCGGTGCTCAAGCAGAGCGGCGGCTCGGTCCCCGTGGCCAGCTCGGTGTGGCTCGTGGGAGGCGTGCTCTCGCTCCTTGGCGCGCTGTCCTACGGTGAACTGGGCGCGATGGAGCGCGGCTCCGGCGGATTGTACTCGTACATCCGCGACGGATTCGGCGCATTGCCGGCGTTCCTGTACGGGTGGACGCTCTTCTTCGTGATCGGAACCGGGACCATCGCGACGCTCGCGGTGGCGGCGGCGAACTACATGGGGCAGTTCACCGAGCTCTCGCCCATCGCCAAGAAGGTCATCTCGACCGGGCTCATCGCGATGATGGCGATCATCAACGTGCGCGGGACCCGCGAGAGCGCGTCGGTGCAGAACGTCGCGACGGGGATCAAGGTGCTCGCGATCCTGGCGATGAGCGTGTTGTTCTTCGCGCTGGGGACGGGGAGCGAGGCGCCGGTCGCGGCGGCGACGCCGCGCTTCAGCGCCGTCGGCCTCTCGATCATCTCCGTGCTCTGGGCCTACGAGGGGTGGCAGTACGTCACCTTCGTCGCGGCGGAGTCGACCAACCCGCAGCGGGCGCTCCCCCGGGCCATCGCGCTCGGGACTACCGCGCTCATCGCGATCTACCTGCTGGCGAACTTCGGATACCTCGCGGCGCTCGGGCCGGATCGCGTGGCGGCGTCGGAACGCGTGGCGAGCGAGGCGGTGTCGCAGGTGTTGGGGCCAGCCGCCGGGAGCGCCATCGCCCTCGCGATCATCGTCTCCATGTACAGCGCGGCGCACGCGACGGTGATCACCGCGCCGCGCGTCTACTTCTCGATGGCGCAGGACGGGCTCTTCTTCAAGCGACTGGCGGAGGTGCATCCGCGCTACGGGACGCCGGCGCTGGCCATCATCACCAGCTGCGCCTGGGCGGCGATCCTGGCGCTGACGGGGACGTTCGAGCAGTTGCTGACCTACGTGGTCTTCGTGGGGTGGATCTTCTACGCGCTGGGAGCGGCGGCGGTGATTGCGTTACGCATCAAGCAACCCAATGCGCCGCGCCCCTTCCGCGTCCCGGGATATCCGTTCACCCCGCTCCTGTTCGTTCTGGCCGCTGCGGCGATCGTGCTCAACACGATCATCGAGCAGCCGACCCAGTCGGCGATCGGTATTGGCGTTGTCCTGCTCGGTGTTCCCGCGTACCTCGGGTGGCGCCGCACCGCGCGATCGGGCGCCACCGGGTAAACCTCCGACAGGCGAAGGCCGGAACGCGAAGAAATTCCGGCAGAAGATCGTGTTGACGAGTTCGCGCCCATCACTCAACGTTGGGGCGCCTTTATTTGTATACACTTTCGCGTACTTGCTTGCCCGCCCGAGGGACCACCCCCCACGGGCGTCGTTTCCCCCCAAACGCTTGTGGAGGCGCTACATGACGCGTGACTGTCTGACGCAACGGGCTGGACCATCACCCGGACTGCGATTCGCGCGACGCTGGACCCTCGCTCTCGTCTCGGCGATCGCACTCCTTCCGGTACGCCCACCCACCCTTCAGGCACAAGCCAGCGGCGTCGTGGGCGGCACCGTGGTCGATGCCCGGACATTGCGAGGCGTCGACGGCGTCCAGCTCGCCGTGGAAGGCGGGAACCAAGGGGCGATGACCGACGCGAGCGGTGGATTCCGCATCACCGGGCTGAGCGGCGCACAAGTCACGCTCACGATTCGCCGCATCGGCTATCGACCGGCCACGCAGGTGGTGCGCGTGGGACAGACCGACGTCCGGATCACCATCACGGAGCAGGTCGCGACGCTGAGTGAACTGGTCATCACCGGGACGGCGGAACCCGTCGAGAAGCGCGCGATCGGCAACTCGGTGACGAAGGTCGACGCGGCCACCGTGCAGCAGATCGCGCCGTCGCCGGACGTCTCAGGGCTCATCAATGGGCGCGCCCCGGGCGTGGTCCTGATGGGCGGATCCGGCGCCGTGGGCTCCGGGCCTCGCATTCGCGTGCGCGGCGCGGCCTCGCTGTCGCTGAGCGACCAGCCGCTCATCTACATCGACGGCATTCGCGTCCCCAACGACGTGTCGCAGGGGCCGCAGTCGCAATTCTTCTCGTCCGGCGTCATCTCGCGCCTCAACGACCTCGATCCCGAGAACATCGAGAGCATCGAAGTCATCAAGGGGCCGTCGGCAGCGACGCTGTACGGGACCGAGGCCAACAACGGCGTCATCCAGATCGTGACCAAGCGCGGGAAGGCAGGGCGCGCGGTCACCTCGCTCAACACGCGGCTCGGGAACAACTGGTTCCAGGGCGCGGAAGGGCGCATCGGCAGGACGTATCGCCGCTTGGCCGACGGTTCGATCTCGGCGTGGAATCCGGTCGCCGTGGAGAAGGCGCGCGGTGAGGACCTGTTCCGCACCGGCCTCTCGCAGAGCTACAACACCGGGATCAACGGTGGGACGGAGATCGTCCGCTACAACTTCAACGGGACGTACGACAACGACAAAGGGATCGAGCCGACCAACCACCTGTGGCGGTGGAGCGGGGCGGGGAACATCTCGATCTCCCCGTACAAGTCGCTGGACATCCAGGCGTCGTTCAACACGACCCAGGGGCGCATCAACGTTCCGCTCGAGGCGGGCGGTGGTGCGTGGTTCTCCCTCTACTTCGGCCAGACGCCGGTGACCGATGCGGAGAAGCTGCGCCGTGGCTACTACTCGGCACCGCCCGAGGCGTTCTGGGGCGCGTTCAAGCAGTACCAGGACGTGAAGCGCACGACCGGGTCGATCCAGTTCAACCACCGCGTCGGGACGTGGCTCTCGCAGCGCCTCATCGTCGGGAACGACTTCACCGGCGAGAACAACGTCAACCAGACGCAGCGGATGGGGCCATTCTTCCGCCAGTTCTTTGGCAACCCGACCGACCAGAACGGGACCAAGCTGACGCGTCGCCGCGAACTGTCGGTCACGTCGATCGACTATGCCGCGACCCTGAAGAAGGTGCTCTTTGGCTTCCAGACGTCGTCGTCGTTCGGTGCGCAGTACTTCAAGCGCCAGACGTACGCGCTGGCTGCGCGTGGTGAAGGGTTCCCGGCGGGCGGGCTCACGCTCGTGGACGCCGCGGCCACGACGTTTGGCGGCGAGGACTTCTTCGAGAACTCCACGCTGGGCTTCTACGGGCAGGAGCAGTTCAACCTGAACGACCGGATGTACCTCACGGCGGCCCTCCGCGTCGACAACAACTCGGCGTTCGGCGAGGACTTCTCGTGGACGACCTACCCGAAGATTGCCGGGACGTGGGTCATCAACGAGGAGCCGTGGTTCAAGCTCGGCTGGGTCAACCAGCTCAAGCTGCGCGCCGCGTACGGCCAGACGGGGCAGCAGCCGGCGGTCAACTCGGCGCTGCGGACCTACTCGGCGACGACCGGCGGCGACGGTGCCTCGGCGGTAACGCCGCAGTCGCTCGGCAACCCCAACCTCAAGCCCGAGCGTGGGACGGAGTTCGAGTTCGGCTTCGACGGCGCCTTCTTCAGCGAGCGCCTGAGCGCCGACCTCACCTTCTATCGTCGCAACACGACCGACGGCATCCTGTCGCAGACCGTGTCGCCGTCGTCGGGCTTCCCTGGGTCGCGCTTCATCAACATCGGCGGGATCCAGAGCCAGGGGATCGAGCTTGCGTCGCGCTACAACGCGTACTCGAGCAACCGCTTCAATGTCGACTTCGGCTTCAACATCTCGAAGAACGACAACAAGGTCACCGACCTTGGCGACTTGCCGCTGGCGGTGGACCAGAACGGCAACAAGTTCATCCAGGTGGGGGCGCAGCGGCACATCATCGGCAAGCCGGTCGCCTCGTACTACGACCTCAAGGTCGTGAAGGCCGACTACGACCCGGTCACGAAGCGCGCCATCAACATGATGTGCGATGACGGCAAGGGCGGCACCATCGCCTGCCTGACGTCGGCGGGTCAGCCGAACGCCCCGCGCGTCTTCATCGGGCGCCCGGACCCGAGCCTCGAAGGGTCGTTCAACTCGACGATCACGCTGTATCGCGCCTGGCGCGTGTACGCACAGTTCGACTTCAAGGGTGGCAATCGCATCCTGAACAACAACGATCGTGCGCGCTGCCAGGTCTTCCAGCAGTGCCTCGCCAACCTCGAGCCGGAGAAGTACGACCCGGTCTACGTGTCGCAGATCCAGTCGTCGAACATCCTGCGTCACTGGATCTACCAGGATGCGAGCTTCACGCGCCTGCGCGAGGTCTCGGTGGCCTACACCATGGCGCCGCGCTGGGCGCAGTTGGTCGGGGCGCGCACCGGCACGCTGACGCTGTCGGGGCGCAATCTTGCCCTGTGGACGTCGTACGGCGGGACGGATCCGGAGAACTTCTTCTCGCTCGAGCAGTTCGCCCGCACCGAACAGGCGCAGGTGCCGCCGCTCGCGCAGGTGATGTTCTCGCTCTCACTCACGTTCTGACCCCTTCCGCCCGACATGCCAGGAGAAATCGCATGAAGACCCATCGCTCTCTTTCGAGCGCGCGGCGGATCGCCCGGACCGGCGTGGCCCTCGTGGCCGCATCGCTCGGCAGCGGAGTCCTGACTGCGTGCAGCACCTTGCTCGAGGCCGACGCCCCGAGCCGCATCCTCGAGTCGACGCTCCTCGTCCCGTCGAACGCCCCGGTGATCGTGGCCGGCGCGATCGCCGACTTCGAGTGCGCGTACGGCAACTTCATCCTCACGGGGGCAACGCTTGGCGACGAGTTCTCGGACTCGCAGGCAAATGCTGCCACCTGGGACATCGACCGTCGCACCAATTTCCCGTCGACGGCGCTCTACTCGACCGGCGGGTGCAACGGCTTCGGGACCTACACGCCGATCTCGACGGCGCGCTTCCAGGCCGACCAGGCCATCAAGTTGCTCGAGAAGTGGACCGACGCCGAGGTGACGGATCGGGGGGCGCTCCTCGCCCGTTCGTCCGCGTACGCCGGCTACTCGTACATCATGATGGGCGAGATGTTCTGCTCGGCGGCCTTCGACCTTGGTCCAGAGTTGCAGCCGGCGGCAGTGTTCGCGCTGGCGGAGCAACGCTTCACCAAGGCGATCGATGCCCCCGGGGTTCCGTCCGACGTGAAGAGCATGGCCCTCGTCGGGCGCGCGCGTGCGCGACTCGATCAGGGGAAGAAGACCGAGGCGGCGGCGGACGCGGCGCTGGTCCCTGACGGCTTCGTCTTCAACGCGCGCACGACGGCGGCCTCGAACCGTGCCGAGAACCGTCTCTTCCGCTTCAACAACACCAACGGGACGGTCACGGTCGACTCCCAGTTCCGCAACCAGACGGTGAACGGTGTTGCCGATCCGCGCGTCCCGGTGGTGGATGCGGGGCGCGGTGCGTCGATGCCGACGGTGCGCCTCTGGTCGCAGCAGAAGTACAAGGCGCTCACCGACCCGCTCCCGATCGCGACGTGGCGCGAGGCCCGTCTCATCCAGGCGGAGGCCGCCGGCGGACAGACGGCGGTCAACATCATCAACGCGCTGCGCGCACGCGCGGGGGTGAACCTTCCGCCGTTCCAGTCGACCGATGCGGCCGCGATCGCGGCGCAGGTGCAAGAGGAACGTCGTCGCGAGTTGTTCCTGGAAGGGCAGCGCCTGTTCGACATCAACCGCTTCAACATTCCGCTGAAGCCGGCGGCAGGGGCGCCGTTCCCGAACGGCGGTGGCACGTACGGCAACAATAAGTGCCTCCCGCTGCCTGACGTCGAGCGGCTGAACAACCCGAACATCGGCGGCTGATTCAAGGCTGTTGGCATGACAGGGGGCTCGCATCCGCGCGCGCGCGGGTGCGAGCCCTTCTAGCTGCGAGCCTCTGGCGCGTGGCAGATTCCGAGACGTGAACCCGAAACCGAGGTTGGACATGCACGTGGTGCGGAACAGGCAGGGCATGATGCGGGCGCGCTGCGGCGCGCGCCGTTCGACGTGGCGCGTGCGCTCCGCAGCGATCGTCGCAGCGTTGGTGATCTGCCCCGTGGCGGGAGGGCCGGCGATGGCGCAGTCCGTGCCCCGCCCGGTGACCATAGGGCCGGACGCGACGTACGAGCCCGTGGTGCGCGCCCTGTCCGCCTTCATTGAGCGCGAACGCAAGGCCAAGGGGATACGAGCGCTCAGCGTCGCGCTCGTCGACGACCAGCGCACGGTGTGGTCCGCGGGCTTTGGGGAGGAGGATCCGGCGATGCATCGCGCGGCGGACGCCAACACGGTGTACCGCGTGGGGTCGGTCTCCAAGCTCTTCACCGACATCGGCGTGATGCAGCTGGTCGAGCAGGGGGCGGTCGACCTCGACGCACCGGTGCAGCGCTACCTCCCCGATTTCGCGCCACGAAACCCGTCTGGTCGGGCGATCACGCTGCGCCAGCTGATGTCGCACTTCTCGGGGCTCGTACGCGAGCCGCCGGCCGGGCACTACTTCGACGACAGCGGAACCTCTCTGGCGGCGACGGTGGCCTCGCTCAACGGGACGTCGCTCGTCTATCCGCCCGAGACCAGGCGCAAGTACTCCAACGCTGGCATTGCGGTAGTGGGGTACCTGCTGGAGCGGCAAGGGAGCCAGCCGTTCGCGGCGTACCTCAAGTCCAACGTGCTGCAGCGACTGGGACTCCAGTCGAGCGCATTCGAGCCGGAGCCGGCGCTCGTCTCGCGCCTGGCGAAGGGAGAGATGTGGACACTGCACCAGCGCTCGTTCGAGGCGCCGACGTTCCAGTTGGGGATGTCACCGGCGGGGAGCATGTACAGCACGATGCCCGACCTGGCGCGCTTCATGAGCGTGCTGTTCGCGGGTGGGCGTGGTGCCGGCGGCGACGTGGTACGGCGGGAGACGCTGGAGTCGATGTGGCGTCCACAGTTTGCGCGAGCCGGCGCGAAGGAAGGGGCCGGGTTGGGTTTCCAGGTATCGCAGTACGAAGGAAAGCGCATGGTGAGCCATGGCGGGGCGATCTACGGCTTCGCCACGGAACTTGCCGCACTGCCTGACGAGAAGCTCGGCGTGGCGGTGAGTGCGTCGAAGGACGGGATGAATGCGCTCACCACGCGCATCGCCGAGGAGGCGTTGCGGCTGATGCTGGCGAACCGGCAAGGACGCCCGCTGCCGCGGATCGAGGCGACAGCCGAGCCGTCGCTCGCGTCGGCGCGCGCGATGGCCGGGACGTACGCGCGTGGCGCGACGGTCGTGGATGTGGTGGCGCGCGACTCGACGCTGACACTCACCTCGACGGCCATCGACCATCCGCTGGGGCTGCGATCGTGGCGCGGTGACACCCTCATCGCCGATGACGGCATGTCGTATGGGACGCGCGTCTGGCGTCGCGGCGGCACGCTGATGATCGACGGGGTGCCATTCGCGCGACGCATGCCGGCGAAGGGCCTTCCCCCGGCACCGCCTCCCGCCTGGCGCGGACTCGTGGGCGAGTACGGGTGGGACCACGACGTGCTGTACATCCTCGAGAAGGGCGGACGTCTCACCGCGTTGATCGAGTGGTTCTTCGAGTATCCGCTGACGCGTATCTCGGACGACGTGTACGCCTTCCCAAGCAGCGGACTGTATGCCGGGGAGCGGCTCGTCTTCACGCGCGATGCGAAGGGACGTGCGACGCAGGTCGTCGCGGCGAGCGTGACGTTCAAGCGGCGCACGTGGATCGGCGAGGACGGCGACGTCTTCCGCATCACCCCGGTGCGCCCGGTGGATGAGTTGCGCGCGACGGCGCTTGCCGCAACGCCGCCGGCAGAGCAGGGGGAATTCCGCTCCAGCGACCTGGCGGAGCTCGTACAGTTGGACTCGACGATCCGGCTCGACGTTCGCTATGCCACGGACCGCAACTTCCTCAGCGTCCCGGTCTACACGCAGGCGCGTGCCTTCATGCAGCGACCCGCGGCCGAGGCGTTGGTGCGTGCGCACCGACGCCTCAAGGCGTTAGGCTACGGACTCCTGATCCACGACGGCTATCGCCCGTGGTACGTGACCAAGATGTTCTGGGACGGGACGCCGGTCGACAAGCACCAGTTCGTCGCCGACCCGAGTCGCGGCTCCCGCCACAACCGCGGCTGTGCGGTGGACCTCACGATGTTCGACCTGCGCACCGGCGAGCCGGTGGTCACGACCGGTGGGTACGACGAGATGTCGGACCGTTCGTATCCCGAGTACCCTGGGGGGACGTCGCGGCAGCGCGCGCTGCGCGAGATCCTCCGCTCGGCGATGGAGGCGGAGGGGTTCCGCGTGTACGAGGCCGAGTGGTGGCACTTCGACTACAAGGATTGGCAGCTGTATCGCGTGGGGAACCAGCGCTTCGAGGAGTTCGCCGGAAAGCGTTAGGCCCGCGCCCGAAGACAAGCGCGCCCCGCACGCGACGAGCGTGCGGGGCGCGTTTGTGTGTGCGACGTGGCGCCGGCTAGAACGCCAGCATCTGCGTGAACTTGACCATCAGCGCACGCCCTGGGATTGGAGCGTCCGGGGTGATGATGCGCTGGTCGTTGTAGACGATGAAGAGGTCGCTCAGCGGGTGGTGGATGAGGTTGAAGCGCACGTTGGCGTTGAACTGCTTCGTGACCTCGTCGTACTGCGAGAGTGCGTCGATGAACATGTTCGTCGTGAACGAGTAGTTCACCTTGGCGGTCATGAGGTTGTTGACGAAGGCGACGTTGGGGCGATCGAGCGTGGCCGAGGTGCGCTGCATCCCCAGCGAGGCGCGCAGGCGATAGCCGGCGCGCAGCGTGACCGATCCGTTGATCGTGCGCTGTGTCCCCGAGTAGAGCCCCCCCCAGATGATGCGCGTGTCGGTGGAGATCGGGCGACTCTGGTCGCTCACGACGTAGACCTGCCATTCCGTCCAACCGTAGCCACCCGGCGCGAGCGGCTCGGCCATCTTCGCGTTCGGGCGCAGGGGAGCCGTGAGCCGGTTGAACCTCGGGTTCGCGGAGAGCTCGATGACGGCCCCGTTGTTGAAGAAGGTGGACCACCCGGTGTGCAGGTTCTTCGACACCATGTCGCCCGTCTTCAGGTCCTCCTGGTAGTCCCACACGACGTGCGGGTGGAACTCGCGGATCGTGTGCGCGCGCAGCCACGGGGAGCGCGGGCGCAAGCCGGTGTCGAGGAGGTACTTCCGGATGTCGGTGCGGCGATAGTAGCCCAGGTCGTTCTGGAAGCCGGGGCCCAGCTGCATTACGCCCCCCTTCACGTGCAGGAAGTTCCCCTCGCGATTGATCGTCGAGCGCCACGCGTAGCCGCCGTCCGCGCCATCCGTCGCGTAGGTGCGCACGACATACGAGTTCCAGTCCAGCGTGCGGAAGAGGCGCAGGTTGTTGTCGATGCCGTACACCCGGTTGAAGTAGTCGCCGCGCTGGCGCACGATGCCGGTGTCGGGGCCGCCGAGGTTGATGCGCTGCATGGCGAAGAACCCGAGGTCGTTGCCGACGCGCCCGAGGTTCTGGCGGAAGCGGAAGACACTCGAGTTGGCGCGCGGGTTGAACGCGTCGCCTCGCTCGTTGATCGAGAGGATGCCGAGGCGTGACGACTCGGTGAGTTTTCCCGTCAGGCGCAATCCGCCGTCGATCGGGATCTGGACGCCGGAGCGCGAGAGGCCGATGCGGCGCGAGAAGAAGAGAAGGTTGTCCTCGTCAGGCGTCGGGACGGTGTTCACGCGGTTGTTGCGCGCGGCATCGCCGATGTAGAAGACGCCCGAGTTCTCGAGGAAGAAGTCGCGCTTCTCGGGCAGGAAGAGCGAGAACTGCGTGAGGTTGACCTGCTGTTCGTCGGCCTCGGCCTGGCCGAAGTCGGGGTTGAGCGTGACGTCGAGCGTGAGGCCGGGGGTGAGCGCGGCCTTGATGTCGGCCCCGACGTTCACGTCGTTGGTGAAGCGCGGAGCGGGGGCGGCCGTCGTGCCGAGCGGGCGCACGGTTGTTTCGGCGAGGTAGGGCTTCACGCGCAGGTCTCGGCCGGCGCTCCCCACGCGCAGCCCCACAAGGTTCCCGGCCAGCGAGACACGGTTGAGGTTGAAGGCGCGCGGGACCGCCGACCAGAAGACCACCTCGTTCTTGCGGCGGATGTGCCGCGAGAAGTTCACCCCCCACGGTTGTGTCGACGCCTTGTCGAAACGGAGGGCCCGGAACGGGATGCGGAGCTCCGCTGTCCAACCGTCCTCCACCTGCCGCGTGCGCACGTCCCAGACGGCGTCCCAGCTCTGGTTCACCTCGCGCCCCTCGAGGGCGACCTGCCGGTCGTGGCGCGCTCCCTCGACGTTGGTGCTGAAGACGTAGCCGTTGCGCCGGTCGCCAAAGGTGTCGAGCAAGACCTCGAAGTCGTCCTGGTCTTCTTCCTTGAAGTCCTTCTTGATGTCGGTGACGATCGGGTGGCCGGGCTGCGAGTCGTGCAGGTGCGCGGCGATGTAGAGGTAGTCATCGTCAAAGGCGACCCAGACCTCCGTGCGCTCGGTGGCCGGCTCGCCGTTGAGCGGTTCGCTCTGGACGAAGTCGGATGATGGGGCGTTGTTGCGCCACGTCGCGTCGTCGAGCGCGCCATCGATGCGGATCGCGCCGGCCGCGGGGACGGCACGCAGCTCTCGGCGCCCGTCCGGTGCCGTGCGTCCGGCGCCACGCGGGATGGGCGACGTCTGCGCGCGATCGGCCGGTGCGGGGGCCGCACGTTGCGCCTGGGCGATTGCCGGCGCGGCCGTGGAGGTGGCGAGCGTGGCGGCGACGGCCGTCACGAAGAGATGGCGGGGCTTGCGGACAGCAATCACGTCGACCGACGGCGTGGATGGTGGGCTTGGGGGAGCTTCGAAACTACGCGCGGCCGGGAGGGATCGCTCGGTCTTCGCGCGGCGTTAGCGTCGGCGTTGCACCAGGAGGCGGCTAGTGGAAGTCGTGGCTGCGGGCCCACGCCTCGCCCGCGTCGGCCTTGAGGGGGGTGAACTGCTCGCCGCGCAGGTTGACGACGTTGCTCTCGACCTGGAGCGTCCCGCGCACGAGGAGGAGCGGAGAGGTGGAGATCATCAACGCCTGGCGTTCGAAGCGCTTGGGGGTGACGACGACGTTGAGGATCCCGGTCTCGTCTTCCAGCGAGAGGAAGACGAAGCCCTTGGCGGTGCCGGGGCGCTGGCGGCAGATCACGAGCCCGGCATGGGCGACGCGCTCGCCGTCGCGCCCGTGCTGTTGCAGCTCACGGGAGGTGCGGACGCCATTGGGGTGGAGGAGTTGGCGCAGGTGGCGCATCGGGTGGCCGTTGAGCGAGAGCCCGGTGAGGCGGTAGTCGGCGTCGGTGGTCTCGAGGCGGGACATGGCGGGGAGCGGGGGGCGTGCGGGGCGCAGGCGCGACGGGGCGAGGGGGCCGGCGTCGCCGCGCAGCGCCTCGAGGACGCGCCAGAGGGCGACGCGCCGGCGTTCCGAGGGCGGGACGTCGGGGACCATGGTGTCGAAGGCGCCGGCTTCGGCGAGGGCGCGCAGTGCACGCTGGTCGAGCCCTGCGCGCTGGATGACGTCGGGGATGTCGCGGAAGGGACCCTGCTCGAGGGCGTGCTCGAGCTTCTCGCGCGCGGCGGCGCCGAGTCCGTGCACGAGGCGGAGGCCGAGGCGGACGGCGGGAGGGGGTTCCCGTTCGCTCCCCCTGCCGTGCAACGCCCCCGCCTTCCGAGACGCCGCGCCCTCGCGCTCTCGCCTGTGCCCCCCCTCGCGCGCCTCCTCGCGCGTCTCCTCGCGCGCTTCCTTGCCCATGCGCGCCTGTTCCCCCGCCGTGCGTCGCGCCGCACGCCCGCCTTCCGTCGCCTGGCCCCCGTCCTGCCTAACGCTGCCGCGCCGGATCCCCACCTCCACCCCCACCGGCACCACGACGTCCCCATTCCCCAGTTCCAGCGCGTGATCCCACGCCGAGCACGTGAGGTCGACCGGGCGCACCTCCACACCGTGCCGCTTCGCATCCTCGATCAGCGTCCCCACCGAGTAGAAGCCCATCGGCTGTGCGTTGAGGATCGCCGCCGTGAACTCCGGGGCGTAGTAGTGGCGCAGGTACGCCGACGCGTAGACGATGAGCGCGAAGCTCGCCGAGTGCGACTCCGGAAAGCCGTAGTCGGCAAAGGCGTTGATCTGGTTGTAGATCCGGCGCGCGACATCCTCGGGGATCCCGTTGCGCGCCATCCCGGTGATGAGCTTCTCGCAGATCGCCGCCATCCGCTCGCGCGAGCGCTTGTGCCCCATCGCCCGGCGCAGGATGTCGGCCTCACCCGGCGTGAAGCCTGCCGCGGCGATCGCCACCTGCATTCCCTGCTCCTGGAAGAGCGGGACGCCTAACGTGCGCTTGAGGATCGGCTCCACCGCGGGGTGCGGATAGGTCACCGGCTCCTCGCCGGCGCGCCGCCTGAGGTACGGGTGCACCATCTCGCCCTGGATCGGCCCCGGGCGGATGAGCGCGACCTCCACCACGAGGTCGTAGAAGCAGCGCGGCTTGAGGCGCGGGAGCGTGTTCATCTGCGCCCGGCTCTCCACCTGGAAGACGCCGATCGTGTCGGCGGCGCACAAGTCGTCGTACACGGCCTGGTCCGTCATGTCGAGCTGCCCGAGGTCGAGCGTGACGCCGCGGGCGGCGCGGATGTACTTGAGGCAGTCCTGCAGGACGGTGAGCATCCCCAGGCCTAACAAGTCGATCTTGACCAGCCCCACCGGGTCGAGGTCGTCGCGCTCCCACTGGATCACCGTGCGGTTCGGCATCGACGCCGGCTCGATCGGGACCACCGTGCGCAATGGCTCGGCGGTGAGGACGAACCCCCCGACGTGGATCGAGCGGTGGCGCGGCGCCTGGTGCAGCCCCTCGACGATGTCGGGGAGGACGTGCACCCGGCGGTCGTTGGGATCGAGCCCGGCCTGGGCGAAGATGGTGGAGGCGAGCGGGGAGGCGGGATCGGTGGCCGTGTCCCGGGAGGTGCCTAACGACTTCCCGTCCGCCTCCAGGCGATCCACCAGCGCCTGGTTGCGGGTGTTCTGCTGCCGCGTGGCCTGTGCGTTGGCGTTGCCGAATGGCTCATAGCCCTTCGAGTGGCGCTCCCCCCCGGGTTGGGCCGGCGCCGCATCCGAGGGCGCCCCCCCATCCACGTGGTCTCCAGCGTTGCCCGTGCGGTTGTCACCCGTGCGGCTGTCACCCGTGCGGCTATCGCCCGTGCGGCTGTCGCCGACGCGCGTCCGCCCGCCGGAATCCCATTCGTGCTTCCGCCGCTTGGCCAACTCCGGACGCCCGCTTCGCGCCGCCGCCTCTCGCGCCAGCCGATGTGCATCCTCCCGCGCATCCCCCCGCGCATCCCCCCGCGCGTTCTCTCCCGCGCCGCGCCGCGGCGCACTCCCGTCTCCCGTCTCCCGTCTCCCGTCCCGCCCTTCCCCCGCCAGCCCGCGCCGGTGCACCGCCTTCTCCTCCCGCATCCGCGTCGTCGCTTCCGTCCCCCGCACCATCCCCTGGCCCATGCGCTCCGCCAGCAGCCGCTCGGCGCTCCACTCGTCGCGCTGCTTGCGCGGGTCGTCGGGAATCCCGGGGCGGTCGCTCTGCGGGTCGAGGTCGTATTCGCGGGCCAGCATGTCGGCCGGCGCGGTCCCCCCCCGCAACGCCTCCGCGGTCGCCTTCGCCGAGAATCGGTCGCTGAGTGCGCTCAGCACGTCGGCTTGCTGCACCGAGAACCCCAACACACGCGCAGCATCACGCACCGCCGAACGGCCACGATAGGTGATCTGCTCGCAGACCATCGCGGCATGCTCGCGCCCATAGCGCGTGTAGACGTACTGCAGCACCTGCTCGCGGTCGCGGTGCGCGAAGTCGATGTCGATGTCGGGGGCCTCCTGGCGCTCGTCGCTCAGGAACCGCTCGAAGAGGAGTTCGAGGCGGATCGGGTCGACCGCGGTGATCCCGAGGCAGTAGCACACGGCGGAATTCGCCGCCGAGCCGCGCCCCTGGCACAGCACCCCCGTGCGATGGGCAAAGCGGACGATGTCCCACACGATCAGGAAGTAACCGGCGAGCCCCAGGCGCCGGATCGTGTCGAGTTCATGGGCCACCTGCGCCCGGTGCTTGTCGGTGCACTGCTCGCCCCATCGTTCGCGGACCCCCTGCTCCACGAGGCGCGCGAGGTACTCGTCGGCGCTCACCCCGGGCGGGAGCGGAAAGGTCGGGAGCGTGGGGCGCAGGTCTTCCAGCCGGAACGCGCACCGCTCGGCAATCGCCAGCGACGCGCGCAACCCGGCGTCGTCGTGGCGCCACCGGCGTTGCAGCTGCTGGCTCCCCTTGAGGTACCATTCCCCGTTGGGGCGCAGGCGCTGTCCCATCGTGTCGAGCGTCCGTTCGTGGCGCAGCGCCGAGAGGACGTCGTGGACCACGCGTCCCGTGGGGAGGGCGTAGTGCACGTCGTTCGTCACCACCCACGGGATCCCCAGCGACCTGGCGAGGGGGATCAGGTGGCGGACGAGGGCACGTTCCTCCGGGAGGTGATGATCCCACACCTCGATGGCGAGACGCCCCTCGAAGAGGTCGAGGAGCGTGGCCGCCGCCTCGCAGGCCCCGTCCACATCGCCAGCTGCAATTCGCGAGGGGATCCACCCGCGCGGGCACCCGGTGAGGGCGAAGATCCCGTCGGTGTGGGCGGCGAGCGTGTCGAGCGAGACGCGCGGCTCCCCGCGCGGATGGTCCATCCGCCCCCGCGTGATGAGCGAGGCGATGTTCCCGTACCCCGTGCGCGACTCGGCCAGGAGGACCAGGTGGGATGGGAGTCCGTCGATGTCGAGCGTGAGTTCGCAGCCGAGGATCCCGCCGATCCCCGCCTCGCGCGCCGCCTGGGCGAAGCGGACGGCGCCTCCCAGGTCGTCGTGGTCGGTGAGGGCGAGCGCCGGCATGCCTAACGCCTTGGCTCGCGCGACCAGCGCCTCGGGTTCGGAGGCCCCGTCGAGCAGGGAGAAGACGGAGTGACAGTGCAGTTCTGCGTACGACAGAAGACGAGAAGACGAGAAGACGAGAAGACGAGAAGACGAGAAGACGAGTCCTACGGGGGTCAGTCGTACCAGCCGTGGATGAACCAGGCGTTGTCGGAGGCGGTGCAATCGCGGTAAAGGACGAGATGGCTGGTCCCCGTGGTATCCTCGCAGCGCCAGTAGTCGCGGGCGTAGCCCGATTCCCACCAGTCGCCGGTGAGGCGTTCGGGGCCGATGGCGCGGGCCACGGTGATCACCTGCTCGCGCCACCGGATGGCGCGCGGCGGGCTCGTCGTGCGGTCGTCGGTGGTGCGGACCTCGGCACGTTCCGGCGTTTCCAGTTGGCGCAGCGCTGGTGCACGCAGGAGCGACGGCGGGAGCGGGCGGGCGGCCAGGGGGGGCAGGGCGCCAGGGGGCCCTTCGCGCACGAGGGAGAGCGGGCGGGTGCCTAACGCTTCGCGCGCCGTGCCCGCGCCCCGTGCCGGTGGGCGTTCCCCCGCCGGGATGACGTGCGCGGCGGGTGCCGGGGCCGGCGAACGCGCCGGCCCTCCTCGCCCGTCACCCGCCCCCACGCCGCTCCCGTCCCCCATCGGATCTTCCACCCGTTCCCACTCGCCGGCGCGCTCCGGCCGGTGCGTGTCGCGCAGCACCGGGCGCACGATGGCTCCCGTGCCTAACGTTGCGCGCAGGCGGGCGAAGGCGGCGTCGGCAGCGGCCGGGTCGCGCCAGGCCGGGTCGAGCAACTCGCCCTGCGCACCGTGCAGTGGTGCGGTGGCGGTGATCGCGACCGTCACCGCGCACACCGGGGCATCGAGGCGCCACTCCTCCAGCAGGGCCCGGCATCGCTCGAGGAGCGGGACCACACGGGCCAGGGGGCGCGGAAGGCGCACCTCGCGCGTGATCGTGTGGGCGCGCGTGGCGGTCGGGAGTGCCCCGCGTGCGTCGTCGAGCGCCAGGGTGATGGCCACCACTGCAGCCGACCGCCCGTCGTGCACCAGGTCCTGTACCAAACGATCGAGAGCTGCCCGCACAAGGAAGAGGATCGGCTCTGCCGACGGGACGCTGGGCGACAGTTCGGCGGCGACGGCGCGCGGTGCGTCGAGGCGGGCGAGCACCGGGCGCCGGCGATCTTCGCCGCGCGCCAGGCGCCACGCCGCCACTCCGTCCTCTCCCCAGCGTCGTTCCACGTCCTCGACGGTAAGGGCGGCGAAGGCCCCCACGGTGCGCAGCCCAAGCGCCTGCAGCGTTTCGCGCAGTTCCTCATCCATCGGGACCAGGCCGAGCGGGGCTGGGGCGAGGTAGGCGGCGCACCCATCGGGTGGAACGATGACGATCCCCTCGTCCATGGGGGCGTCCTCGGCGCTCGCGCGTCGAGGGCGCCGAGTGCTTTCACGCGCGCTTTCCCGCGCGCTTTCCCGCGATCGTTTGGCCGGTGTCGCGGTGGCGGCTGGGGAGGCCCAGGTGGCGGCGCGAGCCGCGACGCACGAATCGGCGATTCCGACGCGTGCTCCCGGGTGCCAACGGCGGGCGAGGGCGAGGAGGCGGCGGGCCAGGGCGCGCTCGCCGCCTAACGCGTCGAGTCCGCTGGCGCCGATCCACCAAGTGCCGGGGCTGCCGGCGACCGGGGTCACTTGCGGGCTCGCCTGCACGAAGGCGGCGGTGGCCCGTGTCACGGCGCGTGCGACCGCGTCCTCGTCCCACTGCGCCACGCGGAGTGCTGCGCACCGCGAGCGTGCCTCGGCGATCGTCATCCCGGCCCGGATGCGGGCTTCGCCGGCCGCCGCCGTGGCGGCGCGCACGCGCTGGCCATCGAGGAGGACGATGGGGAGGGCGTCCCAGTGGGGAGCGGGCGATGGGAACGGCGCGGCGGCCCGCACCGGGGGGGGGCGGGTGCCGTCAGGCGCAATGACCCCGTTAGGCGCGGGCGTTCCCGGTGTCCGGGCGGTGGGGCTTGCGGCGGGCATCGGGCGGGGCGTTGGGCAGGGGGCGTTGGGGGCGGGAGGTGCCATGCCCCCATCCGCCGGCCCCATGGCGGGGGGCGAAGAGGAACTCGTCGCGGGCGATGGCCGGCTCGGCGCATCGGCGCTTGTGCGCGAGAGTGGCGCCGGCGACACCGGCTGTTCTGGTGTTGCCTGGAGCGGCGGAAATGGTGGTGGTGCCGCCGGGCGTCGCGGGACCACCACGTCCTCCAGCCCCATGGGGAGGAGGAGTTGTTCGTCGGACCCCGGGGGCGTCAGGAGCGGCCCGCTCCCCGCGGCGATTGCGTGCTGCCACGCCGCGCCGATCGGGAACCTGGGGATGCGCACACATGCGACGCGCCACTTCGATTGCACAGCCAACCTCCACGAGATGATGCGTTCCGCCTTTCTCGACCGTCACCTGCAACACGAGCGGGGTACGAAGTGCCGCGCTTTCGCCTGGGACATGGTGTGCGCCGTGATCATCCAGGACTGGGCGCGCGGGGGGCGTCGTCCGTCCTGACGTCTGTCCTGACGTCTGGCCTGCCACGCGGCCTGTTCGCTCACGCGAGGGCTCACGCGAAGGGTTGCGCGCGGGTGCCCCTGTTGGTTCCCGCCATGACTGCCGCCCCGGCGGGTTGGGGGAGCCGTCGCGTATGCGATGGGCGCGGACGCGCAGGCGCACGGCGCCCCCGACTGCGGCGCGTTGCCCCTCGGGGGTTTCCTCATCGCGGAGCATCACGAAGGCGGCATTGCTCTCGCGCGCCAGTCGCGTGAGGCGCACCGCGACGCCGTGCGGGAGTGCCCCGCTTCCATCGAGGATCACCAACCCGAAGGCCCCGCTGCGCAGGAGGACATCGGCGCACCAGGGGCCGTGCGCCACCTCGGGGGGCGGGGTCGCGCGGCTGGCTGGCGGCGGGCGCACGATCCAGAGGCGTTCCGTCGTTGCGAGGGTGGCCCAGTCGGCCGGGGCCAGCGTGCGTGCAGTGTCGATGTATGCAACCCATCGCTTGTCTTCGAGCGCCTGGGCGACGATCTCGCGCACCAGCGTCGTCTTGCCGCTCCCGCGCCTCCCCACGATCTCGGTCAGCCGCCCCAGCGGGAGCCCGCCGTCTGACAGCACCGCATCGAGCGCCGCGATTCCCGTCGGCATCCCGGTGGGGATGCCACTCCCGGGGCGTGGGGGCGGGGCGATGACGGCCGCGAGTTGCTGGCGGAGGGTGGCGAGGGACGTCATGGACGAGAAGACAAGAAGACGAAGCCTAACGAGCAAACGGGATCGAACAAAAACCGAATATCGTGGGGACGGGCGACTCGCCCCGCGGTGCGGAGCAGCGTCGGCACTCGTCAGGTCAATGGTGGAAGGGCGTGCGCCGCGCGTGGAGGTCCGTGCGTGCCGGGGATGCTGATGGCACTCCGTGTGCCGTCGGCGCACTGGCACGCAGTGGTTTGTGGTAGCACACGATCCGCTCGGACTCGGTGAAGCCCAGCGCTTGGTGGGCCGCCTGGCCGGTCACGTTGTCGAGTGGGGTATCGGAGGCAAACTCGCGACAGCCGTGCGCCTGCGCCCAATGCTCAGCGGCCTGCACCAACGCGCGCCCGATGCCGCGCCGGCGCCATGCCGGGGCGACGTACCACCCTTCGAGGTAGCCGATGCGATCGGTGTCGCATCCTTCCGCATAGGTGCGGATGGAGAGTTCGACGAAGCCGACCACGCCGTCCTCCATCTCGGCGACCAGGCACGCGGCCGGGGCTTCGGCAGACCAGAAGAAGCGCTCGATCTCCATCGCATGTTCCTCGGCGGAGCCTTCGGGCCAGAGGGCCGTGCGCAAGGCGCACCACGTGGTGGCGTCGGCGCGGGTGACGGGGCGGATCATACGAGGGAGGCGAGGCGAAAGGTGATGTTGTGGCTGACGGGAACCGCGTCCCTACATGCTCCCCGGATCGTCGGCCGATGGGCCGTAGATCCCGGGGAGCGGGACGTCCTGCAGGCGCAGGTAGACCGAGAACTGCCCGCGGTGGTGCACCAGGTGGTTGAGCACCCAGGTCCGGACGACGCCGATGCGCGGGCTGGTGAAGACGCGCTGCCCTCCCACGAGCATCGACCAGGGGAGTTGGTATTCCTCATCGCTCATCGTGGCCAGGACCGCGCGTGCCTCAGTCGCGTTCCGGTCGAGGAGGGCGACGAGGGCATCGACCGACTCGAAGGTCGGCGACGTGTAGGCCGGGCCGCCGACAGGGGCGACGTCGAGTTCCGGCAGCTGCAAAGCGGCGCCGCCCCACGAAGGGATTTCCGCGAGGTGGCAGGCCAGCTGGCCGAGTGCCATCGACTTGGGATGCGGCTTCCAGCTGACGGCAGCGGCCGGGGTGCGCGCGAGGAGCTTGCGCGTGGTGGCGATCTCCTGGTCGAACTCGGCGACGAGGGTGGTGGCGATGCTGTTGGACATGGTCGTGTGCGTGCGGTGGAGTGCGGTGGAGTGCGGTGACGTGCGGTCGTGACGTGTGCGATGATGCGTGTGCGACGGGAGCCCGCCGTCCCGTCAGAGTCCCAGGTCGAACTGGGGGGCGGGGGAGGGTGGGGGTGAGGGTGAGGAGAAGGGCGAGAAGCCAGCGGGGGCGATGGCATATGCCGGTCCTCGTTCCAGGACGGGGAGGGGGCGCATGCGGCTGACGGGGATGGGGGCGCTTTCCCAAGCAGAGCCGGCGCGTGCGGGCCCCGATGGGGTGTAGCGGCCGGCGTCCCATGTTTCCGTGGACGCGGCGGGAGTTGCAGCGGTCGGTACTGCGGCCAGGCGCGACTCGGCGGGACCCGCGGGGCCCCCGGGCGCGCTGGGCGCGCTGGGCGCGCTGGGCGCGCTGGGCGCGCTGGGGGACTCGAAGGCGCGGTCCTCGGGGGAGCCGTAGCGGATCCCGGCCTTGCGGCAGGTCCGCTTGAGGAACTGGCGCAGCCCGTCGCGATAGCGGTCACTGATCTGGAAGTGAGTGCCGTACGCCTTGCGGTAGCGCGGGGCGAGGTCGGGGAACTCCTCGTCGAGCCATGGGAGGTAGCGGCGGCGCGACGTGACGCGCAGCCGCAACGCGCAGGCGTTGATGTGCGAGGCGCCGGCGGCTGCGACCTGCCTGACGAGTGCCTCGAGGGCATCGGGGCGATCGGTGATCCCGGGGAGGACGGGCATGATGTTGATCCCCACGTCGATCCCGGCCTCGTGCAGGCGGCGCAGGGCGCGCAGGCGTGCCTCGGGCGTTGGGGCGCGCGGCTCGATGCGGCGGGCGAGGTCGCGGTCGAGCGTGATGAGCGAGAGGTGGATGGTGAGGCGCGAGCGCTGGGCGATGCGCGACAGGAGGTCGATGTCGCGCGTGATGAGCGGGCTCTTGGTGATGATCACCAGGCGCAAGCGCTTGAGCTCGGCCAGGACTTCGAGCAGCTGGCGGGTGACGCGGAAGTGACGCTCGGCCGGTTGGTACGGGTCGGTGGCGGTCCCGATGACGATCGGTTCTGCATGTCGCACCGCGCCTAACGACTTCCGGCTCCCCTGCAACGTGCGGCGCAGCACCTGGGCGGCGTTGCGCTTGACGAAGATGCGCCGTTCGAAGGCGAGCCACGGTGGCAGTTCCTCGAGCTCCTCCCCCAGGGCGGCGAGGGACGGCGGCTCAGGAACCGGGGCGCGATCGGCATCGGCCGGGAGCGACTCGCCGCTGGCGAGGAGCGACTCGCCGCTGGCGAGGAGCCGCGTCCCCTGGCTCCCGGCCCCGAGTGCGAGGGGGAGGGGGAGTTCCTCGTCCGATTCCCGCCGGTCGTCGCCCATGCCAAGTGTCGCCCGCTCCATGACGAAGCGATGGGCATAGCGGGCGTAGCAGTACGCGCAGCCAAAGGCACAGCCGATGTAGGGATTGATCGACCAGAAGGGCATCCCGGTGCTTTCGGGGCTGTTGAGGACCCCGGTGGCGGTGGTGCCGTAGTAGCGAATGTCCTTCTGGCTTCCGACCACGGGATGCCGAGGAGGCGGGGTCAGGAGCTCGGCGAGGGGGAGCGCCGGCTGGAGCGCGTCGATTCCTTGGCGATGTCCCGGCGCCGGTGCAGCCGGTGCAGCCGGTTCCCGTCGTGGATCCGTGTCGCGCGGCGTCGCCTGCGTCGCCTGCGCGTCCTGCGCGTCCTGCGCGTCCTGCGCGTCCTGCGCGTCCTGCTGTGCCTGTCGCATCTGCCACCTGTGCCGTTGGGGGACTAGCCCCGGGGCGATGACAGATACCGAAGAAAGACCGAAAACGCAAGAAGAATGGGCGCGGACGGAAAGGCGAGGGGCGGGAGAAAAGCGGCAAGTCGTTGGGTGACGGTCGCTTGTGGGGGGAGGGTTCATGTGAGGGAGCGCGGGGGGCACGCCGTGGTGGCACGCCGTGGTGGCACGCCGTGGTGGCGCGGCGGTGGCGCGCGCCTGTGCGATGAGGCGTCAGCGTGTCCGGACGGCCCCCTCGCGGCCACGCCGCCGCGCGCGCCTAACGACGTCCGGTCGGAGACGCGCGTCACTCCCCGCCAGCTGCACCCTCCTGCCCCGCGCCTAACGCCACGCCCCCAAACGCAAGAAGACGAGAGCCCACGCCCTCGTCTTCCCGCCTCTCGTCTTCTTGTCTTCTCGCCTTCTGCCTTACTGGACCGGCGCCCGGTGCGTCGTGAACCACCCTTGCAACGTCGTCAGCTTGGCCGCCTCGTGGCTGGGATAGCGCCGGATGCCGTGCGGCTCCCCGGGAACGCGCACCAGCACCGACTCCACGCCGCGCATCTTGAGCGCCTTGTAGTACTGCTCGCTCTCCGACATCGGCGTGCGGAAGTCCTCCTCCCCCGTCATGATCAGCGTCGGCGTCTTCACGTTCTTCACCACGCTCAGCAGCGAGCGCTTCTCGTAGTTCTCCCGGTTGTCCCACGGGAAGCCGGGGAACCAGTTGTTGACGGACGACGGCGCCATGTCGGCGGTGAGGGAGAACGACTCCCAGTTGATCACGGGATAGAAGGCGAGCGCGGCGCGGAAGCGATCGGTATGCCCGATCATCCAGGCGGTGAGCACGCCGCCCCCGCTCCCCCCGGTCACGAAGAGGTTCTTCTCGTCGATGTACCCCTTGGCGATCACCGCATCCACGCCGGAGTTGAGGTCGTAGAAGTCATCACCCGGATATGCATGGTGGATGAGGTTCCCGAACGCCTCGCCGTAACTCGTGCTCCCGCGCGGGTTGGTGTAGAGCACCACGAAGCCGTTCGCCGCCATGACCTGCTTTTCCTCATCGAAGCGGTCCCCGTAGTTGGCGAACGGCCCGCCGTGAATCTCGAGGATGAGCGGGTACTTGCTGCGGGGGTCGAAGCCCGGGGGCTTGATGATCCATCCCTGGATCTTCCGCTGGTCCTTCGATGACTCGTACCAGATCTCCTCGACGGCGCCGAGCGTCTTGCTCCCGAGCACGTCGGCGTTGATCGACGTGAGCGTGCGGGGCTGGGGCAGGGCGGGGGGGGCGTGAGGCGCCACCGCCGGTGCCAGCGCGACCTCCGACGCGACGGACGGCGTGCTGAGCGTGTAGGCGATACGTCCGTCACGTGCAACGGAGAACGACCCACCGCTGTACGCCGAGTTCCCGGTGCCGAGGTTCCGGGCGACGATGCGCCAGGTCCCGTCGAGCGCGAGGCGTGCCACCTTGGTGTTGCCGGAGTCATCCACGGTGACGTAGACGGCGCGCGAGTCGGCGCTCCACACGGGGTTCCCGACGCTGCGGTCCATCGCCGTGGAGATGGCGCGCTTCCCCGAACCATCGGGTTTCATCACGTACAGCAGCGTGTTCTGGTATCCCTGCTTGCGATCGTCGTAACCGACCCAGGCGATGTAATTGCCATCGGGGGAGGCGGCCGGCGACTGGTCGGGGCCGAAGCGGTCGGTGAGGCGCCGGTACGTGCCGGTGGCGACGGCGAAGGCAAAGAGGTCGGTTTCTCGGGCGTTCCATTCCGGGTTGTCGCCGCGGCGTGCCGCCAGGAGCAACTCGCTCCCGTCGGCGCTCCATGCCACGGCGCCCCCGCCATACACCTGTCCCCCGTGCTGGAAGTCGCCGCTCGTGACCTGGCGCGCCGTCCCCCCGTCGGCCGGGACGACGAAGGCGTGCACGAAGCCGCTGGGGAGCTCGCCGAGCTGGTCCTGCCGGAAGACGAGGCGGTCGGTGTACTTGGGCGGGGGGGACCAGGTTGCGCCTGGCGGCGGCGCGAGCGGCGTCCCGACCACGAGCGCCGGGCGCGGGACAAGCTGCAGGAAGGCGAGTTGCGCCCCGTCCGGCGACCACGCCGGCGCCCCCGGCGCCTGCGCGGCGTTGGTCACCGCCAGCGCGTCGCCGGTGTCCATCCAGCGCACCCAGAGCTGCGCGCTCCCGCCGCGATTGGAGACGTAGGCGAGGCGCTTCCCGTCGGGCGACCAGGTGGGGGAATCCTCGGTGAACTTCCCCGAGGTGAGCGGGCGATGCCCGCTCCCATCGCTCTTCACCAGCCAGATGTTGCTGTAGCGACGGTCGGTCATCGGGTCGCTCCAGCGGCGCACGTAGGCGATCCAGTTCCCGTCGGGGGAGATGGCCGGGTCCGCGGCGTACTCCAACTGGAAGATGTCGGCAGGGGTGAGGAGGGAGATGCGTCGATCCGCGGCGGGCGACGTGCCTTGCGCCGCGAGCGGTGCCGGCGACCACGCGCCCAGTGCGGCCAGGGTGCCCATGGTACCCAAGGCGCCTATCGAGCGACGGAGGCCGGATGCGCGGAGGGCGCCGATGGCGTGCCGCATCACGCGAGCGGGAACGGCGGGGATATGGAGGTGTTGCATGGCGAGCCTCGAACGGAGAGGTCGAATGGTGCGCATGTGCGGCACCAAGGCTGGGGGAGCGACGAGCGCGGGAACGTGCGCCGCATCCGTTCTCCCGGCAACACCGCAAACGTTGCACGGCATGGCGGGCTTTGTGACGCGCCCTCGAGCCGGAGCGCGACCGTGACGTGGGGGCGCATGCCGTTCGAAGAGCGGTTTGCCGTGCGGTTCTCGACGAAATCGGCCCCATGAGTCGCCTATTGGAGGGGAACCGACCATCTTTCAGGGGCGGCTGAAGCGCCGGAGCCGCAACGGCGATGCTCCGGCGAGGCTGCGACGTCCCGCACGTCCCGAATCACGTTCCCGACGAGCATGTCCGCCCTTACGCCCTTTACGGACCTTCAGGATATCGCCAAGGCTGTCACCCACCGGCAGGCCTCCCCGGTCGACCTCGTGCGCGACATCCTGGACGCGATCGGCCGCCACAATCCGTCGCTCAACGCCTACATCACGGTCACCGGCGACGCGGCGCTCGAGGCGGCCGACAAGGTGGAGAAGCTGGTCGCCGCCAAGAAGGACCCGGGGCCGTTGGCCGGTGTCCCGATCGCGATCAAGGACCTGATCCTCACGAGCGACGCGCCGACGACGGCGGGGTCGAAGGTCTTTGGCGAGGGGATTCCCGCCGGCGACGAGGCGCCGGTGGTGAAGCGGCTGCGCAAGGCGGGGGCGATCATCCTCGGGAAGACGAACCTGCACGAGGTGGCGTTAGGCGTGACGTCGGCCAACGAGCACTTCGGCCCGGCACGCAACCCGTGGAACGCGGAACACGTGGCCGGCGGTTCGAGCGGCGGCTCGGGGGCGGCGGTGGCGGCGGGGCTGTGCGCCGCCGCGGTCGGGACCGACACGCGCGGCTCGATCCGCATCCCGGCGGCCTGCTGCGGCGTGACCGGCTTCAAGCCGACCTACGGGCTCCTGCCTAACGAAGGAATCGTCCCGCTGTCGCCCTCGCTCGACCACGTGGGCCCGATGACGCACACGGTGGCCGATGCGGCGATCATGCTGGGCGTCATGTCGGGGGCCAAGGGGGCGGTCGAGCGCTTCGTGAAGGCGCTGCGTCAGAGCAGCAAGGGGCTCGTCGTCGGTGTCTCGGAATACCACCTGCGCGACCTCGATGGCGAGATCGCCAAGGCCATCGACAAGGCGCTCAAGGTGCTGCGCCCGCTGGTGAAGGAGATCCGCGACGTCGAGATCCCGGCGCTCGAGGGGGCGCAGGAAGCCTCCGGCGTCATCACCGCCAGCGAGGCGATCGCCTACCACGATCGTTACCTCAAGCACAATCCGGCGGCGTACGGCCCGCTCGTGCGCAAGCGCCTCGAAGGGGGCTACAAGCACAGCGCGCTGGACTACCTCAATGCGATGGCCCGCCGCGAGGCAGTACGCGCCGCGTTCGCCCAGACGTTCACCGAGGTCGACGTCCTCGTCGGGGCGACGCTCCCCGCGCTTCCCCCGCGCATCGACGAGCACGTGGTGCACATCGACGGGCGCGAGGTGAACACGGTCGATGCGTTCACCCGCTTCAACGCGCCGCAGAACCTGGCCGGATTGCCCGCGCTGAGCGTGCCGTGCGGGTTGGCGAAGGGACTGCCCATCGGGCTGCAGTTCTTCGCCGCCGAAGGGGCGGATGAACACGTCCTCGCCATCGGCGCCGCCTTCCAGCGTGAAACGCACTGGCACCAGCGACGCCCGCCCATCGCGCGCTGACGTATCTTCGGGTGGTCTTCGCTTCCCTTCCACGCCCCGTGAGTGGCTGACATGGCCTCGTCGCTCCCGCTGTCGGACATCGAGATCCAGCGCGAACTCGGCTCGCTCCCCGGATGGGCGCGGCGCGCGCAGGCGTTGGTCAAGACGTTCACGTTCCCGGCGTTCCCGGCGGGGATCGATTGGGTGCGTCGCGCCGCCGATGCCGCCGAGTCGATGAACCATCACCCGGACATCGACATTCGCTACACGCGCATCACGGTCACGCTCTCCACGCACGACGCGGGGGGGATCACCACCAAGGACCTCGCGCTCGCCCGCGCGCTGGACGCGCTCTGAGCGACGCCTGGGGGCGCCGGCTGCACGAGCGGCGCGGCGTCCCCTGAACGACGACGGCCCCGGTCTCGCGACCGGGGCCGTTCACGTCTTCCCTAACGACTGACGGCTGCTGCCGCGTCAGTCCGCGTTCCACCTCACTCGCGACGCCCGCCGAGGAGCTGGAGGATGGCGAGGAACATGTTCAGCAGGTCGAGATAGATCGTGACCGCAGCCTGCACGTAGTCCTCGGGGCCGAAGACGTTCCGGAGCCGCCACGTGTCGAAGACCAGGAGTCCGCTGAAGACCAGGACGGTCGCGCCAGCGAGCCAGAGCGAGGCGGTCTGGTTCTGGAAGAAGAGGTTGAGGAGCGACGTGGCGATGAGGACCCACAGACCGACCGTGAAGAACGCCCCCCACGCCGAGAAGTCGCGGCGCGAGACGAAGGCGTAGAGCGTGAGGATGCCGAAGGCGCTCGCCGTGAGCATCCCGGCCTGCCCGATGACCCCCGGGCTCGTGCGCCCGTAGACGTACAGGATGGGGGAGATTGCCAACCCTTCCACGAAGGTGAAGAGGAAGACGAGCCCCAGGTTGGCGGGGAAGGCGTTGCGGAACTTGAGCGCCAGCATGAGCGGGGCGAACATCGCGAGCATCGTGATGAACGGATGCTGGGCGACGCTGGCCATGATCCCCGGCTGCGACATCGCGAAGGCGGCGCCGGCGATGGTCACCAGGATGCTGGCAAATACCAGGGAATAGGTCCGGCGCACGAGCGTCGCGCGCTCGGCACCCGTTCGAACTGCGACGCCCGGGAAGGGGCGGGCCGAGATGCCCATCTCAATCTCCTGCAGGTGGGGGGACGCTGAATTCTACCGACCGGACCGGGGGGACGGGTAGGCGAGCCCGGTGGATGGATCGTGCTCGTCTTTTCTACCCGTCGCGGCGGGCGGGAGTTCGCCGGAGAGACGAGATCGCGCCAAGGCGGGCAACGCGTCGTGCGCTGCGCCACGAGAAGCCGAGGGGCAAACGACGAGACGCCAGCCGGTGCGGGCTGGCGTCTCGAGCGTGCGGGGGGAGCGTCGAAGCCGGGAGAGCCGGGCCGATCGCCTACATCTTCCGGATGTCGACCGAGCCGTTGACGGTCGAGACCTTGAGGCGCTGCCCTCCCTTGCCGATGGTCGCCCGGATGTGGCGCGGGTTGATGCGACCGGAGAGGGTGAGGGGGAAGTCGGACTGCACGCGCCCGTTGACGGTGCGCATGTCCAGCTCGGCGTTGAGCGAGGCGGGGAGTTCGATGTCAACGGAGCCGTTGACGGTCTCGAACTCGAGGTCCTCGGTCCCGGTCTCGCGCATGCGGACTTCGATGCCGCCGTTGACGGTCGTGGCGCGCACCGGGCCGCCGCTCGTGTACGCGGTGATCCCGCCGTTCACGGTGCTGGCGTCGACCTCGGAGGTGGCGCCCTCGATGCGGAGCGAGCCGTTCACCGAGGAAGTGACGAGCTTGACGCCGTCGGGGAGTCGCACGGTGAACTCGACGGAGACCTCGTTACGCCGGTTCCATCCATTCTCACCGCGACTGCGATAGCCGTCCTCGTCGCAGGAGGCGTTCTCGGTCCAGAACGCGCAGATGATGATGTCGTCGCTGTTGGACCCCTTCTTCACCTCGATGCGGACGGCGTCCGCGGAGCCGCGGCGCACGCGCTTCTCGGCGATCACCTCGGCCTTGTCGCCCGCGGCGCGATCGACGCGAATGGCGCCGTTGAGGTTGCGGACATAGAGCCAGCGGCCGCGCGGGATGCGCCCTTCCCACGAGAAGTCGGGATTCCCCTGCGCTTGTGCGGGGAGGGCGGTCGCCGCGAGCGCGGCGGTGGTGCCGAGGGCGAGGACGGTGCCGGCGAGGGCGTGCTTGGCGAAGGACTTCACGGAATGCGTCTCCTGTACCTAACGCTTGCGGATCTGGAGGTCGCCGCTGAAGGTCTCGGCGACGATGCGCGGGCCGCCGTTGCCGACGGTGAACTCGAAGCGGCGCGGGCGGCGCGACGAGCGGTCACCCGGCTGCAGCGTGATGGGGAAGTCGGAGTCGAGTTCCCCGCTGTACGTCTCGACCGAGAAGCGGGCGTTGGCCGAGGCGGGAATGGCCAACTCGATGTTGCCGGAGTGCGAGTTGAACTCGTAGCGCCCGTCGCCCGAGATGTTGCCGGAGAAGGTGATGTCGCCGCTGGTGGTCGACGCCTCGATGTCGCGTGAGACCACGTCGCCCAGCTGGATGTCACCGCTCGTCGTGTTGACGTGCAGTTCCCCCTCGACGTCGTCCAACTCGATCGTGCCGGAGACCGACGAGGCGTCCACGGTGCCGCGGACCTTGCGCGCCGAGACGTCGCCGGAGACCGAGGAGAGCTCGACGCGGCGCGAGGCGTCCTCCACCAGGACGTCGCCGCTGGTGGAGTTCCCCTCGACGGCGCCGCCGGTGCCGCGCACCGAGACGTCGCCCGACGTGCTACGGGCGATGACGCGCACGCCGCGCGGGACGGAGACTTCATAGCGAGTGTCGGGACCGCGCCGGCTCCCCCACACCGAGCCACGTCCGTGCTCCTCGAGCGTGACGCGCGACGACGACACATCGAGCTCGAGGCGCCCGCGTTCCGACGTCGCCTTGATCTGCGCCTCGCGGCGGCTCCAGCCGGTGACGACGATGTCGCCCGAGATCGACGAGAGGTCGATCGTGCCGTCATCGGCGAAGGCGAACGTCGTGTCGATGCGCGTGCGCCCCTGCTGGATGTTGTCGTCGTCCCAGTGGTCGTAGGCGCCCGACTTGCGCTTGCGATCGAACTCGCGCTCGATGCGGTCGGCCATGATGGTCGCGTGCTTTTCGACGCGGGCGGCCATGCGTTCGGCGGCCGCGGCGATGCTCTCGGCCATCCGTTCGATCGACCGTTCCGTGGACCGTTCGTTGGCGCGATCGCTCGACTGCGCCAGCGCGCAGGCCGGGAGGACCGTCGCGAGCGCGAGGGCGAGGAGCGGGGGGGAGGGGAAGCGTGGCATGGGCGTGGCGGTCAGGTGCAAACGGGGACGTCGAGGGAGATTACGTGCGAGACGGGAGAAGCGCGGCGGTGCGGAGGAGGCCGAGCTTCTTCTCCAGCGCCTTGTTGAGCTGCGTGGACAGGAAGCGAGAGGCCGGATCGGCGTCGAGGGCGCGGCGGGCGTCGGCGATCGCCGAGTCGATGGTGGCAATCGACGACTCGAGGACGGCGACCGTGCGCGGATCGAGCTGATCGCGCCGCTGCGAGACGATGCCGCGCAGCGAGGAGATCTCGGCGTCGAACGTGTCGCGGGCGGGGAGACGCTCCGCACGGCTGGCGAGCGTCGCGTCCGTCGGGTTGGCAGCGCCAGGCGCGGCCGCGAGCGTGGCGCCGCTGGTGGTCGTTGGAGTCCCCGCGTCGATCGGCGAGCCGGGGGCGACGTCGCCAGCACCCGGCGCCGTGGGGGCGCTGTCGGTGCCGGGGAGCGCCGCCGCCACCGACGCGGCGTTCGAGTCCTGACCGCGACGGGTGAGGTAGTACGTCGAGAGGGCGGTGATGCCGACCAGGCCGGCGGCCACGGCGCCAAGGCGCAGGCGATGCCAGCGCGCCGAGCCGGAGGTGCCGCGTGCGCCAGTGGCCCCCTCGCGGTCGCGCTTCGCGGCCGCGTGCGCGCCGAGGTCGGCCACCGGCGCCTCGAGACGCTGCGCGATGGCCGGCCAGAGATCGTGCGACGGCGTGAGGGCGGGGAGCGTCGCCGCGTCGCGGGTGATGCGCTCGAAGTCGCGCACCAGCGCGGTGCAGGCCGGGCATCCCGACAGGTGCAACTCGATGTCGGCGACGGACGCGTCGTCGAGCGACCCTTCGAGGTAGTCGCCCAGCCGTTCGTCCAGTTCGGCGCAGGTCAGGTTGCGAGTCGTCATCGGTTCAGGGCCTCTCGTAACAGGTGCCGGGCGCGATGGAGCTGCGCCTTGCTCCCACCCGCGGTGATGCCGAGCATCCCCGCGATCTCCTCGTGCTTATATCCCTCCACGTCGTGGAGCACGAAGACTCTTCGTGCCCCCGGCGGGAGGAGGGTCACCGCCGCTTCCAGGTCGATCGCGGCGCCGGGGACCGATGCGTGACTCCCCTGCGGGAGGTCGTCGATCACGTCGCCATCATCCTCGAACCGCGAGCGCTTGCGACTTTCCGATTTCCGCGCGTTCAGGACCACGTTGACCGCCAGCCGGTGGAGCCACGTGCCGAAGGCCGAGTCGCCCCGGAAGAGGGCGAGCTTGTCCCAGGCGCGGACAAAGACATCCTGCGTGAGCTCCTCGGCGAGCGCCCGGTCGTTGACCATGCGCGCGCAGACGGCAAAGACACGATTCACGTGCGAGCGGTAGAGCTGCTCGAACGCCCGCCGATCCCCGGTCGCCGCTCGCGAGGCGAGGGAGAGGTCGGTGGCGTCGGTCGCTACGGGGAGGGGGGTTGGTTCCAGTGGGGCCACCGTCACGATCGAACCGGTCGTCTATGCTCACCGAGTGAGATGGCGGCGACGGCCGGAAGGTTTGAACGAGGGAGAAGACGGGAGGATGAGAAGACGAGTGGTACGGACGACGGGCGGCGAAGATCGCGCCCGAGGAACGGCATCACGTCTACTCGGCTTTCCGTCCTCTCCTACGTGTGGTGGGGGGCCCGGAGTTTTGTAATCAGCGCATCCAGTTCGGCGACGGTCGTGACCAGGTGTCGCGGGGACGCCTGGAGGAGGGGGGCGCGGGAGGCGGCACCCCAGGTGACGCCAATCGAGGTGGCGCCGGCGGCGTTCGCGGCCATGATGTCGAACGGCGAGTCGCCCACGTACACGGCGTCCTCGGCGCGGTCGCCCAGCTCGCCGAGGGCGAACCAGATGGGGTCCGGGTCGGGCTTGTGCTTCGTGGTGCGGTCGGCGCCGACGACGATGTCGAAGAAGGGGGCGAGGCCGACGTGGGCGATCGACCGGTTGGCGAGGTGATCGGCCTTCGACGTGACGACGCCGAGCGGGTGTCCGGCATCGTGAAGTTGCTCGACAAGTGCCGGGATCCCGTCGTAGGCCCGGGTCAGGCGATCGTGATGCTCGTACTGGAACGCACGATAGGTGCGTACGAGGTGCTGGAGGTCGTCGTCGCCGGTGGCGTACTGCCCGAACTGCCACAGCAGCGGGCGCCCGATCGTCGCGACCCACTCGTCGACCGTGGGGCGCGGCCCTTCGCGGGAATCGAAGGCGTGGGTCATCGCGCTGATCAGGAGCTCGATCGAATCGATGAGGGTGCCGTCGAGGTCGAAGAGGACGACCGGGTGGCGGCGTGGGGGGCGCGCGGGTGTGGTGGCGCTCGAGGGGGAATCGGCAGGCATGCCGGGAAGGATAGCTCACGGACTGGGAGCGTCGGGAATGAGCGTGAGCATCGCGAGCACCGTGACGGTCTGGTCGGTCTCCGCTGGGAACGCGCCTCGGTCGTCACTGGAGGGTACAGGCGGTTCGTTTGAAGGGGCGAACGCCGGACGGGTCGGCGTTTCGGAGAGACGGCGCAGCACGTGCTCGAGCCACGCCTCGTCGTGCGCGTCCTTCGACGTTGTGGCGACGGTGGCTCGAGCGGTCGCTCGCTCGCCCCCTCGCGGCGAACGCGCGACGGAAGTCGGCGCGCCCCTCGACGAACGGCGGCTGATCGCGCCGAGCGATGCGGCGAACGGGGCGGATGCCGAGAGCTCGTCGAGGATCCGGTCGGCGCCGGCGCCGGAGTGGTCCCGTGCGAGCGCGCGTGCGGTGGCGGCGCGTGCGGCCACACGCGCTCGTCGCGTGCGCGAGGCGCGGGCGACCGCGGTGGCGAGGGCGCGCAGCAGGCGCCGATGGGCGAGCGAGTCGTGGGCGACCTCGCCGCGCAAATGTCGCCGTGCGGTCTCGTGTGCGCACCAGGCGAGGATGGCGCGTTCGGTCGCGTGCGCCGGCGACGCGACGGATGATTGGGTCGTCGCTTCCTCGACGGCGCGCGTCGTCGGTCCGTTGCTGCTGACGGCGTCCGGTTCGTCGGCGGCACGCGTCACGTGGCGCGGCGCGCCACCGCTGCCGGCGGCACTCGCGTCACGATCGCCAGCGTCTCGCGCCCACGCCTCGACCATGCGATCCAGCACCGCGCAGACGTCGTGCGAGGCGTCGCTCGCCCCAGTGGCCGATGCGACGACAAGCCGCGCGTCGCGCGCAACGCGCACGAGGGCAAGCGTCCGAGGCGTATCGAGCCCGGGGACCGCGACCGGGCAGTCGGCGCGCACCGCGGCGCGGAGAGGTGCGGCGCGCGCGAGGGGCGGTGTGTGCGTCGGTGCCTCGGACGGCGCGCTCGCGGCGGAGGCGCGCCCGCTCGCGCGCTCGATGGCTCGCAACCGCGTGACGACCGCACGCCGGAAGGTGGCGGGTGCGTGCTCCTCCTCTCCCTTGGACTGCGGCGCCCACGCCTCCGCGCCCAGCAGGATCGACGAGGCCCCGACGGTGCCGGCGGCAAGTTGTGCCTTTCGGGCGAGGAGGCGCAGCGTGCTGCCCAGTTCCTCAGCGTCGGCGGGGGGGAGGATGAGGTGCGAGGTGATCTCGTCGTGCGCCGATCCGATGCGTCGCACCCGTCCCATGCGTTGCTCGAAGCGGGCGACGGTCCAGGGGAGATCCAGGTGCACGATCACCGATGCGGCGTGCAGGTTGACGCCCTCGCTCACCACATCGCTCGCCACCAGGACGTCGACGCGCGCGATGTCGGTGGCTCGTCGCAGTCGGTCACTGTCAGGTGCAAAGGCCGCCAGGAGCTCGGCGCGGGGAACGGGGCCGCTGGCGATGCATGCGCCCCGTCCGGTGAGGAGCGCCACGCGCGCGCTGTCACGAAGCGCGCGAAAGACGGACTCGGCGGTCTCGGCGGAGTGCGTGAAGACGACGACCTGTCGATCGCGATGTGCGTCGAGAATGCGGCGGAGCGTGGCCACGCGCACGTCGTCTCGCGCGGCGTGCGTGCGCACGAGCGCACGCAGGGCGCGCAGCGCGTCGGCGTGCCAGCGCACCACGGCGAGTTGTGCGGTGACGTCGCCTGAAGGAGCGGCGGAGGTGACCAACTCCGGAAAGGCGAGTTGGACGCTGCCGTCAGGTGCCGCGGTCCACGCTGCGAGGTCGCGGTGCGTGGGGAGTCGCCCGGCGGACAGTGCGTGCTCGATGGCGGTGGCCGTCGCCAGGCGACGGCGGATGGCCGCGAGGAGCGCGGCATCGCTCGAGCACCAGGCTCTCGTCAGTTGCAATGCCACGAGCGCCCTGGCCACGCCTCCGTCCGCCGGGGGGAGCGGGGGCGGCAGCGTGCGCATGGCGTCGAGCACCGCCGGTGCCCGAGGGAGCGGGTGGCGTTGCACGGCGCCGAGCGCCGGAAGGTGCGGCCCCACGTCGTCGACGCGCCGCCGGACGATGAGCGCCCCGAGCGTGTTCACGTCGAGCGCGGCGGCGCCGCCCCCAATGAAGAGCGCGAGGAGGGCGTCGAGGTCGTCCCGACGATTGTGGACCGGCGTGGCGCTGAGGAGGAGCACCTGCGACCCCACCGCGAGCTGCGCGATGGCCTGGTAGCGTCGCGTGGTCGGCGTGCGCGCGCGGTGCGCCTCGTCGAGGATCACGAGAGACCATCGTGCTTCGGAGGGAAGGCGACCAGCGCTGAGTTGTTCGTACGAGACAACGGTCACGGGAACGGCGCAGCGCGCACTCGCGTCGCGCCACATGTCGCGCACCGATGCCGGGGCAACGACGAGGACGGGGCCGGAGCCGCGCGCGACGGCAAGAGCGGTGTAGGTCTTCCCGAGCCCCACCTCGTCGGCGAGCAGGGCCCCGCCGTGGCGCTGCAGGATCGTCCTGAGACGCGCCGCGCCCGCCACCTGGTGCGGGAGCAGCGTGATCTCGCCGAGCGCGGGGCCGCTCGCGCTCGCCTCTTCCTCGAGCTGTCGCAGGCAGTGACGCACGAAGCTGCGCACGCGTGCCGGGACGCCGACGGAGCGCGTGGCCAGCGTCCCACGCGCGAGTCGCTCCATCGGTCGCTCGATCGGTCGCTCGATCGGTCGCTCGATCGGTCGCTCCATCGGTCGATCGATCGGTCGTGGCGTTAGGCGCGTCATCGCCAGGTCCACTCGACGAGGGCGCGCGCCAGCGCCGGGCGAACGCGATACGCCGCGACGACGGCGGCAAGGAGTTCGTCGCTCCCCAGCGCCTCGCCTGCCACGCCGCGCTGCCCGAGCGGGGCGAGGAGGTCGCGCGCGCGTCCCCAGTCGGCGGGGATCGGCAGTCGGGCGACCGTCCACCCGAGATACCGCCGAAAGCCGCCGCGCGCCGGCTCGGCGAGCGCATCGAGCCAGGCGCCGGCGAGCGGGGAGTTGAGCAGCGCGGCGAGCGCCGCCGCGTCGGTGTCGTCACGGCAGGTGGCGACGTAGCAGCTGTTGAGCGGGACGACGGGCGAGTGCGCCGGAAGGATGCAGGCGCGAGGCCCGCGACTCATGTCGGCCCACACCACGCGGGGACGCGACGATGCGGCGGCCTCGATGCGATGCAGCGACCACCAGGCGCGCGAGCCGCGAAGGTCCGTGCGGCGCGAGAGGTCGCCGCGCCAGCGACCGAGCCATCGCGCGGCGTGCGGCGGCAGCGTCGCCAGCGGGCGTCCCGCGGCATCGTGCGTCCAGATGATGCGTTCGGTCGTCGCCCTCGGCGACCAGGACCGCGCCTGCTCGCCGCGCAGCACCGGGCGCAGGAGCGACGCTTCCAGCGTTCCCTCGCGTCCCGCGCCTCGCACCACCGCGTGCACGAGTCCATTCGCGACACTGTCGACCAGGAAGGCATCGTTGCAGCCGCACTTCACCCCGAGGATCGGGCGTCCGAGCCCGCTCTCGGCGAGCGACGGGCCTGCGGCGGCGAGCCGAGCGAATGCGGCGCGCGCCGGTGGCGGGAGGATGAGCCACGGGGCTCCCGGCGTATCGTCGAGCGGCACATCCCGCCAGCTGCACGACCAGCCGATCGCGAAATCACGACGGTGCACGCCGAGCCGTACGGGCGGCGGCGCGTCGCCACGGGGGGCGGGTCCGCGCGCCCGCGACGCAGCGGTCGCGACGGCCGGCGCGACCGGGGGCTCGCCGTCGGAACGGCCGGCCGCCAGCTGCACCCTCCCGCGGTGTCGCGCCACGACCAGCGACGGATACGCCGCGGCGTCGAACGAGGCCGGCGCCTCGGACCAGTCTTCCAACAGCTGCAATTCGTGCTCGGCGCCGAGCAGGCGTCGCACGCCGCCTCCGGCCAGTGAGCGCCAGAGTTTGAGGGGGAGGAGGAGTGCCAGCGTGCCTCGCGGACGCAGCAACGCCATCGATCGCTCCGTGAAGAGCGCGGCGAGGTCGACCTGCGCCGCAAAGCCGGCCCCGGCGCCGGCCGCTGCGGCCCCTGCCTGCCACGCAGCGTTCCGGAAGACCGAGAAGTCGCGACGGAAAGCCTCCCGGTTCTCGGCGGGGATGCGATGCAGGCGCACCCACGGCGGATTGCCGAGGACCATGTCGAAGCCCCCCGCGGCCGCGACGTCGGCGAAGTGCGACGCGAAGCGGAAGGGGAGTGCGCCGCCGCGCGCGAGGGCGCGTTGCGCCTGCCGGATGGCGCGCACGCGCTGGCGCAGTTCGGCGAGTGCGTGGCGCTCGTCCCCCACCGCCCCGCGCCGGTTGCCGAACAGGTCGCGACCGCGCGCGGCGTGCACCAGCGCGCGCCGCGCCTCGGTCGCGGCACGCAGGCGATCGTCGAGCTCCGCGCGTGCCGCGCGGCGTTCCTCGCGATCGAGGGCGCGGGCGAGCGAAAGCTTGCGCGGGCCCGTGGCACGGGCGTAACGCGCGCGCAGGATCGCGGTCGCCCTCACCTCGGGCGCACTTGCCCGTGCGCCCTCGTGCGCGCCGTCGCGCGCGCCTGCAGGCGCGCTCGTGCATCCTCCGTCGCGCCTTCCGCTCCGGGATGCGCCGAAGTCGCCCCCTGCCAACGTGTCGCCCACGCGCACGTTGCGATCGAGGTTCGGCAGCGGCGGGACGTCGAGCGGATCGGTGACGTCGAGGTCCATGACCACCGAGAGCCAGAGGCGCAGCTCGCACAGCCACACTGCCATCGGATTGAGGTCGACGCCGAAGATCGACGACGTCAGCATGGCGCGTCGCAGCGCGGACGGCGACCGCTCGTCGCCTAACGCCGACGTCAGGTGTGCCACGCGCTCCAGCGCGTGGACGAGGAAGGCCCCCGAACCGCACGCCGGGTCGAGGAGGCGGAGCGAGAGGAGGGCGCCGTGCATCGCCGTGCGCTCGTCCGGCGGGAGCGCCGCCGGGTTGCGCAAGGCAAGGGATGGATCGCGCACCACGCCGGAGGCGCCAAGCACGTCCTCGAGCGCTGCATCGGTGACGCGCGCCACGAGGGCGTGCGGCGTGTAGAACGCCCCGCTGTCGCGCCGCTCGCGCGACGCCATCAGCGACTCGAAGGCACGCCCCAGGATCTCCGGGTCGACGGCGCTCTCGGTCCAGTCGCGCTGCTGCTCGCGCCCGGTGAAGCGGTAGCGCGCGAGCAGTTCGTCGAACAGCGCCCCCAGGTCCTCGTCGCGGAAGCGCACGCGCCGGTGGCGGCACTCCACCGGCGAACGGGCAAAGAGCCCGCCATTGAGGAAGGGGACGCGCCCGAAGGCGCGCGCTGCCGCCGCGCGCTGAGAGACGCGCGTGTTCAACGTCCCGAACGCCAACGGCTCGAGGAACCGACGGTGCGCATCGCCCCCCGAGGCGAGGACGCGATCGAGGTGCCGGGCCAGGAAGTCCGCATCCGTGTCCAGCCAACCGCGGGATTGCAGGAAGGCGAGGAAGAGGAGGCGCGACGTCGTGATGAGGGCGAGCTCGCGCCGTGCCTCCGATGGGGCGCTCCCGCGCGCCCCCTCGCCCAGGGCGAGCACGTGATGCTCGAGGGCACGATAGAAACGGTGCGACAGCGCCTCACGCCCCAGGATTTCGCACCAGCGTTCGCGCACCACGACGTCGTCGCCGCTCGATGCGGCGTGCAACGCCATCAGCACCTCCGCGTCGCTCTCGAGCACGCGCTCGCCCTGGAAGACGAGCGCGCTGACCCGCGCCTTCGCGCCGTCGCTGCGCCAGCTGGCGAGTGCGCCGCTCGACCCGGCGCTGACCAGCAGCAACCAGTCGTGGTGCGGCGCATCGCGATGGAGGCGCTGGGCGAGCGAGGTGACGGTGGCGCGTACCGAGACGTGCGGCGCCACGGCGACGAGGAGCGCGCGCCGCGCCCCGCCCCCTCTACCGGCGACGGACGGCGTCGCGACCTCGGCGCGGGCGAGCGGGAGCCCCTCGAGCAGCCCGATCGACGTGTCGAGAGGAAGTGGTGTCTCGCCGAACCCAAGGAACGAGAGGATGGCGTGCGGCGGCTGCCCGTCGGCGAATCGGGTCAGCAGATCGGTGGCATGGCGGCGTGTGAGCACGCTCGCACCGTATCGGTGACCTCACTCGCGACCCGTACCAGAACATTTCGCGTTGGGTGATTTCACTGACGGCGAGCACGTTGCGGCTGTATCATCCCGTTACAGGCGTGTATCGCGGAGAACGCTGCCTCGCGTGACCCACTCGGCGCTAAAATGCCGGAAGTCCACATCACACAAGGGTTTGCAGTGTACGTCACATCGGCAGGCGATCGGCGCGGTCCGTGCACAAGGGGAATGGCAGTCGGGAGAACCTGCTCGCTGACTCCATACGCCCCGAAAGGATCTGCCTGTCGTGTCTGGACGTCCCTCGCCCTTGAAGCCGTGCACGCGTTCTCCTTCGCCGAGTTGTCGCCGTGTCCGCGGCCGTCGCTAGGGCGGCGTCGGGTGGCGCGCGCGTCGTTGGGTCGATCCCTCTCGCCCTAGACGTTCCCGTGCCGACCCTTGCCCTGCTCACGCTCTCGGATTCGTTCGCCGACCTGTGGCCCAGGTTGGCGACTGAGTGCGGCATGGACCTCCTGCGCCTGAACGATCCGCGCGAACTTGCGGGAAGCGGGGCGACGGCCGTGCTGCTCGCGGGCGGCGGCGTCGAAGCCGAGATGGAGAGCCTGGTGCGCCGCGTGTCGGGGAGTGGGATCGACGTCGTCGCAGTCGGGGCGCTTCCGAACCATCGCACCGCTGCGACGCTGGTGCGCGCCGGCGCGTCGGAGTACTTCGCGCTCCCGCCCGACCTCTCGCTCCTGGCATCGTGGCTGCGTGAACGCGCCGAGCGCCCGCGGCAGCAGGAGCGACGCACACAGTTCGCGGAGGCGGAGCGCGCGAAGTACCGTTTCACCGGGATTCTGGGTGAGAGCGCGGCGATCAAGGCGGCGCTGGCGCGTGCGTCGCGCGTGATCCCGCATCCGGCCGTCACCGTTCTCATCGCCGGCGAGACCGGAACGGGGAAGGAGTTGATGGCGCGCGCCATCCACTACAACGGACCGCGTCGCGAGGCGCCGTTCGTCGACGTGAATTGCGCGGCGCTCCCCGATCATCTGCTGGAGAGCGAGCTGTTCGGCCACGAGAAGGGGGCGTTCACCGACGCCAGCGCCGCCAAGCCCGGGCTGTTCGAACTCGCCAACGGGGGCACGCTCTTCCTCGACGAGATCGGGCACCTCCCGTTAGGCCTGCAGGGGAAGCTGCTGCGCGCGCTGGAAGAGCGGGTGGTGCGGCGCGTCGGCGGGACCAAGAACATCGCGGTTGACCTGCGCGTGATCGCGGCCTCGCACGTCGATCTCGCCGCCGCGGTGAAGCGTGGCGAGTTCCGCGAAGACCTCTTCTACCGCCTCAACGTCGTCCCGATCGAACTCCCGGCGCTGCGGCAGCGGCGCGATGACATCCTCCCGCTCGCGCGCCACTTCCTGGACAAGTTCGCCACCGACTATGGGATCCCGGCGCCAACGCTGACCGCGGGCGCGGAGCGCGAGCTGATGCAGCGGCAGTGGGGGGGCAACGTGCGCGAGCTGCGCAACCTCATGGAGCGGTGCACGCTGCTCTCAGTGGACGGGGTCCTCGATCGCGATGACCTCGCGGAACCGGCGCGAGCCTCCAGCCAGGAGGGAGGCATTGCTTTCCCCTGCACGATCGCCGAGCTGCAGAAGGCGGCCGCGCGTGAGATGCTGTCGCTGTGTGGAGGCAACAAGAGCGAGGCCGCACGCCGCCTCGGGATCTCGCGCCCGCGGCTGCAGCGCCTCCTGGATGGGATTGCCGACAACGGAGGGGACGATGATGAAGGGTGACGCGAAGTGCATGCGCACGCCGGGGATGCGCCGCCCGACGTCGGCGCGGTCGCTGCGGTCGCTGCGGTTGCTGGTGACGGCGTTGCTGCTGGCGGCGACTGCCTGCGGGGGCGACTCGACGGCGCCGCCGGGGGAACAGCCGCCGGGGACGTCCGTCCCCGCCTCGGGGCTCTCCTTCGTCCCGCTCGGTCGCAACGCGCCGTCGCTCGTGTCGAACACCGCGTCGTTCTGGGCGCGCGTGGGCGAGGATCGCATCGTCCGCATGTACTATCGGCCGCGCGCCGGCCGGACCGACTCGACCGAGTTCCTGCGCTTCCGCGTGCGCAAGAACTCGCTCCTGCGGCGCCCCGACGGGACGAGCTTCGGCCCCAACGATTCACTGCAGATCACGCTCCGGGTGACCGACCCGACGTCGCTCGTCGTCGAGTTCGCGCCGGCGGGGCTCGTCTTCGATCCGTCCGACCCGGCGGACCTCAAGCTCTCGTTCCACGAGCGCAACGGGGACCTCAACGACGACGGAAAGAGCGACGCCAGCGACGACGCGGTGCGCACGCGCATCGCGATCTGGAAGCAGGAGTCGGCCGGCTTGCCCTGGGTCAAGCTCCTCTCGAATCTGGTGGTCGGCGCCGACGAGATCGAGGCCAAGCTCACCGGCTTCACCAGTTACGCCATCGCCTACTGAGTCCACGCACGCCGCCGCATCTCGCACGGCCACCATCACCCACCACCGCGCATTCCCGCTTCGCCATGTTAGTCGCTGACGCCGATCCCATCCTTCCGCTCGCCCGCGCCGCTGCGCAGGCGGGGGACTGGGCGCGCGTCCGCGAGTTGCTGGACGGCTCGCCGGTCGCCCGGCAGGAATCGGAGGCGGCGTTGCTTCTGGCGGAGGCGGCGCTGCGGCTGGGGCTCCCGGAGCGGGCGAGGGTCTGGCTCGGCGAGGCCATCCCGCTCTTCGAGCTGCGTGGCGATCGCGCCGCCCTGCGACGTGGGGTGAACATGCTGGGGGCCGCCTGCTGGGAGCTCGGGGAGCTGGACGACGCCGAAGCGGCATGGGATCGCGCCATCCTCCTCGCCCAGGCGGACGGCGACACGCTCCTCCTCGCCCGCGCGACCAACAACCTGGGCGCCCTCGCCAACCTGCGCGGGCGGCGCGATCACGCGCTCGGCATGTACCACCTCGCCATCCCCGCGTACCAGCGCATCGGCCACGCGGTGGGAATGGCCGAGTGCTATCACAACATGGCGATCACCTACCGCGACGTGCGTGACTTTGCCAGCGCCGACGAGTACGAGCGGCGCGCGATCGAGTTCGCCAATGGCGCCGGCAACGAACGGTTGGTCGCGCTCGCCCGGCTGGGGCGCGCGGAGATCACCTACCGGCGCGGCGATGTCCAGCTGGCTGGTGCCAGTGCCCGACGCGTCGCCGACGACTTCGTGCGCCTCACCGATCCGATTCGCGAGGGCGATGCACGACGTCTCTCTGGCCTCGCGCACCTCGCCGACGGGCGCGTCGATGCGGCACGACGCGACATCTCGCGAGCGCTGGAGTTGGCGCGCCACCACCAGGGCGCGCTCGTGGAGGCCGAGGCGTTGCGTGCCCTCGCCGAGTTGGAGTCGTCGGTGCGGGACGTCGCGGCGGCGCGCCAGGCGGCTGAGGGGGCCATCGCGCTCTGGGAGCGACTCGGCTCGCAGGACGAGGCGTTGGCCATGCGCGAATGGCTCGACGCACTCCCCGGCGCAGCACCCGGAGACTGACGGTCGAGGAGGCACGCGCGTCGACCTCCGCGGACGCCCTCGCTGGCGCGCGCGCAGGGCGGTAGTATCGGGGGCAGCTTTATCCCCCACTTCTCGACACGACATGTCGTCTCCCCGCCCGGGCATTGGCGCGCTGTTCCAGGGAGTCGTCTCCCGCCTGGTCGTCTACTACGCCGCGCTCGCCGCTGTACTGGCCGGCACGTGGGCGCTGCTCTCCCCCAGCGCGCGCGAGCAGGTGCGCGAGGCGCTGGCGCCGATCATGGGCGTCGGGATTCATGTCCCGCTGAAGCTCAATGACTCGATTCCCGGCGTTGCTGCTGGCGGCATGATGTCCGCCCTGCCGCCGGAATTGGTGGCGCTGCTGGCCGCGGTGGCGTGCGTGGCCGCCGTCCTCCTCGCCCTCCCGATCGCGTGGGTCTACATGTTCACGCGACAGAAGAAGGGATACTCGCAGTCCGTCGTGCACACCCTCGTCCTCCTCCCCGCGGTCGTCGCGGCGGTCGCGGTCCTCGTGCGCAACAGCGTGGCGCTGGCCTTCTCGCTCGCCGGCATCGTGGCCGCGGTGCGCTTTCGCACCTCGCTCGAGGACTCCAAGGACGCCGTGTACGTCTTCGTCGTGAGCGCCCTGGGGCTCGCCTGCGGCGTGCAGCTCGAGGTCGCGCTCGTCCTGTCGCTCCTCTACATCATCGTCGCCCTCGCGCTCTGGCAGACCGACTTCGCCCGCACGCCCCCCGGCATCGAGGGGAAGCGCGCCGAGCAGCACATGGCGCGCGCCATGGCCATCGCCAACCGCACCAGCCAGTTTGTCGCCCGCCTCGATCGCGAGATCCTCGAGACGATGGCGCCTGAGCAGCTCGACGCACTGGCCAAGCGCGTGCGCCGCCGCCGGGACGAGGTGGAGGTCGCAGGCGAGGAGCCCGTCGAGGACCGCCCCAAGTTCGACGGGCGCGTCACGGTCGTCGTCGCCGGCACCGATGACGCGCGCCCCGCCATCGAGGCGGTGCTGAGCACGCACGCCAAGAAGTTCGAGCTCGTGCGGAGCGCCATGGACAATGGAGAGACGACCCTCGTGTACGCCGTGCGCGCCCGCAAGGGACAGCGCCTCGCCGAAGTCGCGAACATCGTGCGGGAAGAAGGCGTGCCCTACGTGGCACGGG
Source organism: Gemmatimonadaceae bacterium (assembly GCA_046327755.1). Classification (GTDB taxonomy): domain Bacteria; phylum Gemmatimonadota; class Gemmatimonadetes; order Gemmatimonadales; family Gemmatimonadaceae; genus SCN-70-22. The sequence goes on along the minus strand of JAXLXW010000001.1, from coordinate 717,907 downwards.
CCACGGCCGAACAGTGGATCTAGCACAACGGAGGATGGAATCCATGACGCGTACGCGACGCATCGGACTGTGGCTGGCGGTGCTGGGAGCCGTGGTGCTCGCCCCCGCCGGGCCGACGCTAGGCACGGCGGCCGCACAGGACACGACCGTGACCAAGGGAAAGGGCGAGAAGAAGGCGAAAGGCGAGAAAGGCGAGAAAGGCGAGAAAGGCGAGAAAGGCGAGAAAGGCGAGAAAGGCGAGAAGGGAGACAAAGGCGAGAAAGGCGACAAGGGGCCGAAGTCGCCCGCCGAAGAAGCCGCATCAGCCGCGAGCCGTCGCGCCAAGCTCTCGCGCGATAGCGTCGAGGCGCTCGCCCGCCCCCTCTTCGCCTCGCGCGACCCGCTCCCGTTCACCCTCATCGCCAACTTCACCAACATCGGGAAGGACCGCGATTCGCTGAGCAAGACGCGACACGCCGCCACGCTCGTCGTGAAGGACAACGCGGGCGCCGAGCGCCGCATCGCTGTCCAGCTGCGCACGCGCGGGCACTTCCGGCTCAAGAAGAGCACCTGTCGATTCGTCAACCTCCTCGTGCTCTTTCCGGGAAAGAAGGAAGAACTCGCAGGGACGCCGTTCGATGGGCAGAAGTCGCTCAAGCTCGGCGCGCACTGCCAGAACGACGATCGGTACGAGCAGCTGCTGCGGCGCGAGTACCTCGCGTACACGCTCCTCAACGAGTTGACCCCGCGTTCCTTCCGCGCCCGCCTCGCAGCGGGGACGTATGTCGACTCGGCGAACGGAAAGACGGTGGCCACGCGCGCCGCGATGTTCATCGAGCACGAGGACGACATGGCGGCACGGCAGGGCGGGCGAGTGCGCGAGTTCCGTCGCGCGCTCTTCGACGACGTGGACTTCCGCACGCTCGATCGCATGGCGCTGTTCGAGTACATGATCGGCAACACCGATTGGTCGATCTACGCACTGCACAACGTGCGGCTCGTCGTGACCGACTCGGCGGGCGTCCTCCCGATTCCCTACGACTTCGACTTCTCCGGCCTCGTGAACGCACCGTACGCCGGCCCGGCGCCGCAACTCCAGATTCGCAGCGTGCGCGAGCGCCTGTACCGCGGGCCATGCCGTACGTGGGACGAGCTGGCCCCAGCCGTCGCCGAGTTCACGGCGCGCAAGGCGCAGTTGATGGCGATCCCCGGCAAGGTCCCGGGGCTCGATAGCGGTGAGCGCCGGGACGCGGAGGAGTTCCTGTCGGAGTTCTTCGCCACGGCCGGCGATCGTGGCGAGGCGAAGCGCGCCTTCATCGACGGCTGCCTGCGGAAGCCGGGCGCGTAGGCCAACACATCGGGCATTCCGATGAGTTGTGTGGAAACATTCGATTTGTCGATGTAGCAGGAGGCGGCTAGGCTCCGGGGCAGTCCCCTCACCCGCCCGGAGCCCGTGTCCGACCTCCTGCGCGCCAACCTCCTGTCGCCCATCGCGCTCGCCTTCGCCCTCGGCGTCGTCGCACGCGTCATCCAGAGCGACTTTCGCGTCCCGCGCGACCTGTACAACGGCCTTGCGATCTACCTCCTCCTCGCCATCGGCCTCAAGGGCGGCGTGGAGTTGTCGCACGCCTCCTTGGGGGTGATCGCGCGCCCCGCGCTCGCCACGATCACCCTCGGCTGCCTCACGCCAGTCCTGGCCTACGCCGTCCTGCGGCGGGTCGGTCGATTCGATGCCAGCAACGCCGCCGGAATCGCGGCGCACTACGGCTCGGTCTCGGCGGTGACCTTCATCGCCGCCCAGCAGTTCGTCGCCGCGCAGGGGAGCCCGGCCGAGGGCTTCATGCCGACGCTCCTCACCCTGCTGGAGAGCCCGGGCATCCACATCGCGCTCGCCATCGGGGCGGTGCAGCGCTTCCGCCAGCAGCAACCGGCCGCCGCAACGCCGCCCAGCCCAGCGATCGATCCGGCGCGCCTTGGGGCGCCGCTCGACGACCAGATCCCGCACGCGGCGCCGGGGTCGCTGGGCAAGGTCCTGCACGAGGTGCTGACCGGGCAGACGATGGTCCTCCTGGTGGGTGGCTTGCTCGTTGGGTTCCTCATGGGGACGAAGGGATGGGAGGCGGTCAGCCCCTTCTTCGACGCGGGGTTCAAGGGGGCGCTGACGCTTTTCCTCCTCGAGATGGGGATGGTGGCCGGCTCGCGACTCGGTGACCTGCGCACCGTGGGACCCTTCCTCGTGGCCTTCGCCGTGGCAATGCCGATCGTGCACGGTGCGCTCGGCGTTGTCGTTGGCGAGGCGGCGGGGCTTGGCGTGGGAGGCGCGACGGTGCTTGGGACGATGGCGGCCAGTGCCTCGTACATCGCCGCGCCACCGGCGGTGCGCATCACCCTCCCGGACGCCAACCCCACGTACTCCATCACGGCGGCACTCGCCGTCACCTTCCCCTTCAACCTCCTGTTGGGGATCCCGCTGTACTTCACCATCGCGCAACGCCTGGCCGGAGCCTAACGATGTGCCACGCCTCACGTCCCAGCACCACTGTCCCCGCCGCGGAAGCCGACGTCGAGCGTCGCCGCCTGCTCCGGTGGATGTCCGCCGGCGCTGGGATGGTCGCCGGCGCGACGCTCGCGCCATCGCTCGCCCGTGCCGCGGCGGGGCCCGACACGAAGCACGCCGCCCGGGAGATGCGCCCTCACCGTCGCCCTCCTCGGATGGCACCCGACGACGTGCTCGCGTCGCTGATGGCTGGCAATGCGCGCTTTGTCGACGGGCGCATCCAGGCGCCGCACCGGAACATGGAGCGCCTGCGGGAAGTGGCGCATGCGCAGGCGCCGCAGGCGGCCTTCCTCGGCTGCAGTGACTCCCGCGTCCCGATCGAGATTGTCTTCGACCAGGGGTTTGGCGACCTCTTTGTGGTACGCGACGCGGGAAATGTGCTCTCGCCCGAGGTCATCGCCTCGCTGGAGTTCGGGACGGTCGTCCTGGGGGCGCAACTGCTCTTCGTGCTCGGTCACAGCGGGTGCGGCGCGGTGAGTGCCACGCTCAAGGGCGAGGCGGTGCCGGGGCAGATCAGCGCGTTGTACGCACGCATCCAGCCTGCCGTCGACAGCGCCGGCGGCAACCTGGACGATGCCATCGCCAACAATGTCCGACTGCAGGCTCAGCTGCTGCGCCGCTCGTCGCCGGTGATCAAGGAGCTCGTCGCGCGTGGTTCGCTCCGGATCGTCGGGGGGGTGTACGACCTCGAGTCGGGGCGCGTGCGCCTGCTCGATGCCTCGCGTGCCCCCACCGCATCTTCCCGGTAACATTCCCGGCATGCGCCCACTCAACTCGCTCAACTACCAGCACCTGCTGTACTTCTGGACCGTCGCGCGCGAGGGGAGCATCGCGAAGGCGACGGGACAGCTCAACCTCACGCAGCCCACCATCAGCGCCCAACTGCGTGCGCTCGAGCGGGCGCTGGGTGAGCGGCTCCTGGTGCGGCGGGGGCGTGGATTGCAGCTCACGGAAGTCGGGCGCACCGTCTTCCGCTACGCCGATGAGATGTTCGGCGTGGCGCGCGAACTCGTGGGCACGCTGGACGGCGCCGCGTCGGGGCGTCCGCTGCGCTTCACGGTCGGCATCTCCGACGCCCTCCCCAAGCTCACCACCATCCGCCTCCTCGAGCCGGCCTTCGCCATGGGCGATCGCCTCCGCGTCACGCTGCGCATCGACAAGACCGACCGCCTCCTCGGCGACCTGTCCATCCATGGCGTCGACCTCGTCATCGCCGACGCCCCCGTCCCGAGCTGGATGCCGGTACGCCTCTTCAACCACTTGTTAGGCGAGTGCGACGTGACCGTCTTCGGGACGCCGGCACTGGCGCGGGCCCACACGAAGCGCTTTCCGCGATCGCTCGATGGTGCGCCCTTCATCGTGCAGACGCCCAACACGGCGCTGCGTCGTTCGCTCGACGAGCACCTGGCCCGCGAGGGCATTGCCCCGCGCGTGGTGTGTGAGGTGGAGGACGTGGCCCTGGCGCAGGAACTCGGCGGGGAGGGGAAGGGACTCTTCGCCGCCCCGAGCGTCGTCGAGGCGCAGATCCGTGCCCGCTACGGTGTCGTCCCGGTGGGGCGGCTCCCCAAGGTGCGCGAGCGCTTCTTCGCCATCTCGGCCGAGCGGCGGATCAAGCATCCGGCGGTTCTCGCCATCTCCGACGCGGCGCGCGATCACCTCTTTGGATGACGGGTGCGCGTCATTCCCCGCGGACGACGTACTCCCGCCCCTTCCACTGGACCCGATCGCCGCGCCACACGGCGCGCACGGCGATGTAGAGATAGACGAGCGCCGCCAGGGGGACGCTCAGCGCCCAGGGCGGCGACAGGCGGAACTCTCGTGCGATGGCCGCGTGCCACGCGAGGAGGGCGAGCGATGCCGACGCGCCGAACGCACCCCATCCGGCAGGCGCAACGCCGGACAACGCCGCCATCGCCGCGACAACCGGCGCGAGCGTCAGCAGCGCCGGCGCTGGAATCAGCAGTCGGGCCAGCGCCTGGCCGACCGCCCCGCCCGGGAGGGTCTCGCGCCCTGCCGAGTAGACGTTCTTCCCCCAACCCTCGACGATGTCGCGCAGCGACGCGTACATGCGCGTCGACATCTGCTCGCTGCCTAACGCCAGGAACACCTGCTGGCCGCGCGCCGTCATCTGTTGCGCGAAGGCCAGGTCTTCGGCCGCCTTGCCGCGTACCGTGACATGTCCGCCGAACGCCTCGTACGCATCGCGACGGAAGAGGAGACACTGTCCGTTGGCGATCTTGCGGCGAGGGTCGCGCGCGCGGTTCACGGCGCCGGGCCCCCCGTACCACTGCGCGAGGATCGCGAAGACGTACGGTTGCACCACGCGCTCCCAGAAGGTGCGCGTCTCCTGGAATCCGGCCACCGAGGTGAGGGCGGCCCGCTGCGCCTCGCTCGCACGCACGAGGCGCGCATGCAGGTCGGGGGCGTGACGCACGTCGGCGTCGGTGAAGAGAAGGAACGCCCCGCGCGCCGCGAGGAAGCCGTGATGGCACGCCCACTGCTTGCCGAGCCACCCCGCGGGGAGCGGCGGTGGGGTGACGAGGGTGAGGCGCGCATCGCCGTGGGCGGCGTCGCGCGCGAGGCGCGCCGTCGCGTCGGTCGAGTGATCGTCGACGACGATGAGCTCGAGTGCCGGGTACTCGCTGGCGAGAATCGCGCGCACGCAGTCGCCGATGTGTACCGCCTCGTTGCGCGCCGGGACGATCACGCTCAGCAGGGGCGCGGGGTCCGGCGCCTGGCGCGGAAGCGACGCCAACGACGGCGTGCCGCGCCACCGCCACGCCGCGACGACGAGTGCGAGCCACCAGGGCGCGCTCCACGCCACCCCGGTGAGGGTGCTGCCGAGCGTCATGCCGACGCCGGCTGCGCCTCGGCGGCTTGCTCCCCCTCGCCGCGACTCAGCACCGAGGCCGCCACCATGTCCCCCGTCACGTTGGTCGTGGTGCGGAACATGTCGGGGATCGTATCGACGCCGAGGAGGATCCCCATCCCTTCCACCGGGAGTCTGGCCGCCAGCAGCACGGGGACCATCACGATGATCGAACCGGCCGGGATCCCGGGTACGGAAAAGGTCGTGAGGACGACGGTGAGGATGATCGTCGCCAGCTGGGCGGGGGCGAGGGTGACGCCGTACAGGTGCGCGATGAAGACGATGCCCGTCGTGATGCCTAACGAACCGCCGATTCGGAAGGTGCTGGCGGCGAGCGGGAGGAAGAACGTCGTCACCTGCTCGGGGAGGCGCAGCCGCTCGCGCGCGGCCTCCATCATGGCGGGGAGCGCGGCCAGCGACGAGCGGGCGCTGAAGGCCACGGCCTGCGCTGGGAAGGTGCCACGTGCAAAGGCGGCCACGCCGCCGCGCCCGGCCACCGCCGCAAGCGGGTACATCACGATGAGCGAGAACAGGACGCAAACCAGTGCCGTGACGCCGATGTAGCCCACCAGCGCCCCCGCTGCGGACAATCCAAGCTTGGCGGCCAGCGGCACCGCCAGGGCGAAGACCCCGAGTGGCGCGGCGGCAAGCACCCAGCGCACCAAGGTGAGCGCCGCATCGGCCACGCCGCGGAAGAAGCGCACCATCAGCTCCTTCGTGTCGCCCGTTAGGCGCGTGAGGGCGAGCCCGAAGCAGACCGAGAAGACGATCAGCGGCAGCATCGCCCCGTCGGCCGCTGCCTTGACCGGGTTGATCGGGACGAGGTCGGTGAGCCACTGCGCGAAGCTCGGGATCTTCTTCACGCTCTCCGACGCCGCCGTTGCCGCGGTCGCGCCGCTCTCGCGCAGCGCGGCGGCCGCTGAGGGGTCGATCGGGATCATCCCGATCAGCGGGGGCGCCACGGCGGCGGCGAAGATCCCGCCGATGACCAGCATCACGAGGAAGAAGGCCAGGGCGCGCGTCCCGATGCGCCCGATGGTCCGCGCGTCGGGGGCGGAGGTCACGCCGACGATGATGCTCCCCATGACCAGCGGGACCACGGTCATGCGGATCGCGTTGATCCACAGCGTCCCCACGGGTTCGATGATGGGGACGAGGGCGTCGAGCGCCGGCGCCTGGGTGGTCGAGATGAGGATCCCGACCCCCATGCCCAGCGCGAGTGCGATGAGGACTTTCGTCGTGAGCGACACGCGCCCAAACTACCGACGCACCGCGGGAGGCGCGACCGGCCGGAGGCGGCCGCGGTTCGCGCCCCGCACGGTGGGCGCGATCCGGGTGTCGGCGGGACAGGGGCGCGCTGCGTCCCGTCCCCCGACGCAGCCGTGGCGCACCTCCCGACGGCACGACTCCCGACAACCGACGAGACTCCCCTCATGACCCACAAGACGGCGAGCGACCTCTTTTCCGAGGCGCGGGCTCGCATCCGGCAAGTGACGCCGCAGGAGACGATGCGCCTGCGTGAGGCACACCCTGACACCGTGCTGATCGACTGCCGCGAGCCTAACGAATGGAACCTCGGCCACATCCCCGGGGCGGTCTTCATCCCGCGCGGCATCCTCGAGTCCAACGTCGAGGCGGCGGTCCCGCGCACGGCGCGTGTGGTGGTCTACTGTGCCAGCGGCAACCGGTCGGCGCTGGCCACCGAGACGCTCCTGCAGATGGGGTACAGCGACGTGGCCTCCATGAGCGGTGGCATCCGCGGCTGGGTCGACGCGGGGGGCGACATCGACGGGTGACGCACGCCGCGCGCACGAACCACCGGGTGGCGCCACGATGACCGCCGATCCGCGCCTGACGCACCCGCTGCTGGTGCAGCTCGCGGCGGCGCTCGCGGTGCACCCAGGGGCGCCCGCCGAGGACGACGGGGCGCCGGCGCGCGCGGCCGTGGCCATCACGCTCCGCCCGGCGGACGAGGGCGTCGACCTCCTCCTCATTCGCCGCGCCGAGCGGGCCGGCGACCCGTGGAGCGGGCAGATCGCCCTCCCCGGCGGGCGCTGGTCGCCTAACGACGAGTCGCTCCTGCACACCGCGTTGCGCGAAACCTTGGAGGAGACCGGGGTCGACCTCGCGGGGCAGGGGGTCGTGCTGGGGACGCTCGACGAGCTCCGCCCGCGCACCGCGGCCCTCCCCGCCATCATCGTCACGCCCGTGGTGGTGGCGCTCGATCGGCCGGTCACGCTCCTGCCAAGCGACGAGGTGGCGGAGGCCTTCTGGGTCCCGCTCGACCTCCTGCGCGCGCCCGAGACGTCGCGCGAGTCGCAGGTGCGCGTGCGTGGCGCCACGTGGAAGGTCCCCTCGTTCGTCGTGCGCGAGCACGTCGTCTGGGGAATGACCGAACGCATCCTGCGGCAACTGCTCTCGCGGCTGGGCTGATGCGGCGTAGATTCGGCGCGCCCCCTTCACCCGTGCCCATCGCGTCGCATGCGTCGAATCCTCCTGGCGACGGTCGTCGCCTCGCTCTCGTCCGCGCCTAACGCCTACGCGCAGCGCCCGCCGGCGCCGCGCCCGGCTGCGGCGCGCCCAGACCTGGCCGCCTTCGACGCCTACGTGGCGCAGGCGGTCAAGGCGTGGAACCTCCCCGGTCTCGCCATTGCCGTCGTCGCCAACGACTCGATGGTCTTCGCCAAGGGATACGGCGTGCGCACCCTGGGGCGTCCCGACCCCGTCGATGCGCACACGCGCTTCGCGATCGGGTCGACGACCAAGGCGATGACGGCGCTCGCCCTGCTGCAGGCGGGCGACGAGGGAAAGGTCGCCCTCGACCAGCCGGTGCTGCAGTACCTCCCCTCGTTGCAGCTGTACGACCCGGTGATGACGCGCGAGCTCACGGTGCGCGACCTCCTCACGCACCACACGGGGCTCCCCGGTTCCGACCAGCTGTGGACGGGGAACGACTACGGGATCGACGAGATCATCCGGCGCATGCGCTTCCTCAAGCCGGTGGCGTCGTTCCGCAACCACTATGCGTACCAGAACGTGCAGTACGCGATGGCCGGCGAGGTGCTGCGCTCCGCCACCGGGACGGCGTGGGCCGACTGGCTGCGGACCCGCATCTGGGAGCCGCTGGGGATGCGCGAGACGCTGCCGACCGTCTCCGCCACCGAGGGGCAGCCTAACGTGGCGACGCCACACCAGGTCATCGACGATACCATGCGCGTCATCGCCAACCGCGCCGTCGACCCCGTCGCCCCGGCGGGTTCCGTCTGGTCCAGCGTCTCCGACATGGCCAAGTGGATGCGATTCGTGCTCGACTCGGGACGCGTCGGCGGACGCCGGCTCGTGTCGGAGCGTGCCTTCACCGACTGGCTCTCGCCGCAGGTCGTGGTCCCCGTCGCCGACTTCTATCCCACCACGAGCCTCGCCGCGGTGCACCGCGTGAACTACGGGCTGGGTTGGTTTCTCCACCACTACGCCGGGGATGAAGTTGCGATGCACACCGGGAGCATTGACGGGATGAGCGCGATCATCGGCCTCCTCCCGGAGCGCCGCGTCGGCGTCTACATCCTGGCCAACAGCGACCACGCCGAGCTGCGGCACGCGCTGATGTACCGCGCGTTCGACCTGTTCAACGGCCGGCGGCCGCGTGACTGGTCGGCCGACGTGAAGGCGCTGTACGACGGACTGGATGCGCAGGGGCGCGCGCAGGAGGGCGCCTTCGCAAAGTCGCGTGTTGCCGGCACGCGCCCCTCGCTCTCCCTCGAGGGCTATGCAGGGACCTATGCCGACTCGCTCAACGGGACCGTGGTGGTGCGCGTGCGCGATGGCGCCCTGCACGCGGTACGCGGCAAGGGATTCGCCGGCCGCCTCGAGCACTGGCACTACGACACCTTCCTTGCCCGTTGGGACGACCGCCGGATGTCGCCCTCCCCGATCACCTTCTCGCTCGACGCGCGCGGGCGCGCCACGATGCTCCGGGTCGGCGGCGCAGCCTTCGGGCGAGTCCCCGAGGGCGGGACACGTTAGGCGCTGCCGTCGACATCGCCCGTTCATTCTCCCCCTGGCACTGTCCCGAGAGGTCACATGTCGTCGCTGATGCGTACTCGATTGTCGCGCGCGCCACGCCCCGGTTCGCGTCGCCGCCCCCTGGACGTCACACACCTTGCGCGGCTCGCGACGGTGGTGGCCCTCGCTCCCGTGGCGACGATCGCCTCGCGCCCGTTAGGCGCACAGGCGCCGGTCAAGCAAGGATGGGAATGGTCCACCGACACCGTGATGCAGGTGGTCCACGCGGTGCGCGCCGGGCGCTCGCTCCAGCCCAAGGCGTGGCCGAACGGCGCACGGGTCGCGGTGGCGCTCTCATTCGATGTCGACAACGAGACCCCCAACCTGCGCTTCGGACAGCCAACGGTCGGTGAGCTGTCGCAGGGGCAGTACGGAGGACGCGTCGGGTTGCCGAGGATCCTCCGCCTCCTCGATCGCCACGCGATCCCGGCGTCGTTCTTCATCCCCGCCATGTCGCTGATGATCGATCGCAGCCAGGTCGAGAAGATCAAGCAATCCGGGCGCCACGAGTTCGCCGTGCACGGCTGGATCCACGAGATGAACACGCAGGTCCCGGCCGACGTGGAGCGCCGCCTCGTGCAGCAGGCACTCGACACGCTCACGGCGCTCACAGGAAGCCGCCCAGTGGGCTACCGCGCCCCCTCGTGGAACTTCTCCGCGGCCACGATGTCGATCGTGAAGGACCTCGGCTTCACGTACGAGTCCTCCTTAATGGCCGACGAGAGCCCGTATGAACTGCTCCACAACGGCAAGCCCACCGGCGTCGTCGAGCTCCCCGTCGAATGGATCAACGACGATGCGCCGCTCTTCTCGCCGCGCGGCAACAACTACGCGTCGCCGCGCGAGATCGCGCAGGTCTGGATCGACGAGTTCGACAAGGCCTACGAGGAGGGGACGCTCTTCCTCCTCACCATGCACCCGCACGTGTCGGGGCATCGGTCGCGCATCAAGGCGCTCGAACTCCTCATCGCCCACATGAAGGCGAAGCCGGGAGTGTGGTACGCCACGCATCGCTCGGTGGCGGAGTACGTGAAGCGCGAGGCGGGGATGAAATAGGAGGGAGGAATCCGCGGGGAATTGCGGGCGAGCCGGGCAGGTGATAGAATTTAGTGCGAGCTAAATCTCAAGTTGCCCGATGCGAATTTGGGCGTCTTCGAGTGCGTCGCCCGGATTCGCCCCCTCCTCCCCCGCGAATGAGCGCTTCTCCGATCATCTCGACGCCTCCCCCTGGCGAGCCGGCTCCGCCCGGCGTGCAGGTGGGCGCGCCGTCGGGAGAGGAGCCGGGGTGGCGCCGAGCACGCGAGACGCCCTCGCTCGCAGAGGTGCACCGCACCATCCCGGTGCACGGACTCACCTGGTGGCGCAAGCTCCTCGCGTTTGCCGGCCCGGGGTACCTGGTCGCGGTCGGCTACATGGACCCGGGAAACTGGGCGACCGATCTCGCTGGCGGGTCGCGCTTCGGCTACACGCTTCTCAGCGTCATCCTCATCTCGAACCTGATGGCGGTGCTTCTGCAGGGGCTCGCCTCAAAGCTCGGGATCGTCACGGGGCGCGACCTCGCACAGGCCTGCCGCGATCACTTCTCGCCAGGGGTCAACTTCGCGCTCTGGCTCCTCTGCGAACTGGCCATCGCCGCCTGTGACCTGGCGGAGGTGATCGGCACGGCGATCGCCCTCGACCTGCTCTTCGGGATTCCGCTCCCGTGGGGTGTCGCCATCACCGCGCTCGACGTGCTGGTGGTGCTCTGGTTGCAGCACAAGGGATTCCGCATGCTCGAGGCGCTGGTGATCGGTCTCGTCGCCGTGGTCGGGATGTGCTTCCTGTTCGAGATGTTCATCGCGCGCCCGGACCTCGGCGCCGTCGCCCGCGGCTTTGTCCCGTCGCCGGAGATCCTCAAGAACCGGGAGATGCTGTACATCGCGATCGGGATCCTCGGCGCGACCGTCATGCCCCACAACCTCTACCTGCACTCGTCGATCGTGCAGACGCGCAAGTACGAGGAGTCGGCGGAAGGGAAGCGCGAGGCCGTGCGCTTCGCCTTCCTCGACTCGACGATCGCGCTCTCGCTGGCGCTGTTCATCAACGCGGCGATCCTCATCGTTGCGGCTGCAACCTTCCATCGCAGCGGCAACACGCAGGTCGCCGAGATCCAGGACGCCTATCAGCTCCTCTCGCCGTTGCTGGGCGTGGGGGCGGCGAGCGCGGTCTTTGCGCTCGCGCTGCTGGCGTCCGGGCAGAACTCCACGCTCACCGGGACGCTCGCCGGGCAGATCGTCATGGAGGGCTTCCTGAACATCCGGATGCGGCCGTGGCTGCGTCGGCTCATCACGCGGGCGATTGCCATTGTGCCGGCCGCGATCACGGCCATCTTGTATGGCGAAAGCGGGACGGCGCGGCTCCTCATCCTGAGCCAGGTGGTCCTCTCGCTCCAACTCTCGTTTGCCGTCTTCCCGCTGGTGATGTTCACGTCCGACCGACTCAAGATGGGGGAATTCGCCAACCCTGCCTGGCTCAAGGGGCTCGCGTACGCGGTGGCTGTCGTGATCGCCGGGCTCAACGCGTGGCTGCTGGTGCAGACCGTGGGCGGCTGGCTGGCCTGATGTATCGGCGCATCCTGGTCCCCCTGGAACATTCCGCGACGGACGCCTGCATCGTCGACCACGTGCGCGTGCTGGCGCGGCATTGCGGCGCGTCCGTCGTCCTGATTCATGTCGCAGACGGGTGGGCGGCCCGCAACATGGAGGCGCTGAAGCTCCGTGAATCGGAGGAGATCCGGAAGGATCGCGAGTACATCGAGCGCGTCGCGCGGGAGCTGGTCGCAGATGGGGTCCACGCCGAGGCGGTCCTCGCCAATGGCGATCCCGCGCGCGAGATCTGCGCCTCGGCCATGCGCGAGCAGTGCGACCTGATCGCGATGGCAACGCACGGGCACAAGTTCATTGGCGACGTGATCCACGGCAGTGTCGCCAACACCGTCCGCCACGAGACGGCGATCCCGGTCCTGCTCGTGCGCGCCCCACTGGGGGGACGCCGAAGCGCCGCGTCATGAGCGCACGCAAGGCGAAGGCGGCGCCCCCTGCGCCCCCCGCGACGATCGCCGAGTGGTCGCTCACCGCACCGGTTGAGGACTACCTCAAGGCGATCTACGGCATCGAGGCGAGAGGCGAAGCCGCGGCGACCAACGACATCGCCGCCAAGCTCGAGATCGCGGCTGCGTCGGTGAGCGGAATGGTGCGACGACTCGCCGACCAGGGGCTCGTCTCGTACGAACGCTATCGCGGCGTGCGCCTCACCGACCTCGGGCGCCGCGCCGCGCTGCGCACGATCCGCCGTCATCGCGTGATCGAGACGTACCTGGCGCAGGCGTTAGGCTATCCCTGGGACCGGGTGCACGAGGAGGCGGAGCGGCTGGAGCATGCCGTGAGCGACGAACTCGTGGATCGCATGGCGACCGCCGTTGGCGAACCGCTGACCGATCCGCACGGCCACCCGATCCCGACGCGCGACGGGGTGATCGACGAGACGCGGCATCGCACGCTGTCGGACCTGGCGCGCGGGCAGCGTTCGCGCGTGATGCGCGTGAGCGACGAGGATTCCGAACTCCTGCGCTATCTGGCCCAGATCGGCATTCGCCCCGGGGTAGTGGTCACGCTCTCCGACCGGGCGCCGTTCGACGGTCCGCTGACGCTGCAGGTGGGGAAGGGGGCGTGCCAGGTGGGGCCGGCACTCGCCTCGCGCGTGATGGTCGAGCTCCTCCCCGACTGAGCGTCTCGCGCGACGCGCCTGCACGCGCGGGGAACGGCTCCGCGTCGCCCCCCGTTTACGAGTCGGTCATGAACGCCTCGACGTGCCGCGCCTCGCGCCTCGTGTGGGTCCTCGCAATTGCGCCCTGCGCCCTGGGTGCGCAAGGGCGCGCTGAGCCGGGGCGCATGACGGCGGACGCTGGGCGGGCAGGGGTGCGCACGATCGCGATCGACGAGCGGCTCGTCGCCGACCGCGGGATCCAGCTCGGTGACACCGTGGAATTCGCGTCGGCGCCGGGTGCCCCGGGCGAACGGGTCGTGGTCGGGGCGATCGTCAGGCGCAACGCCGACCCGTCCGAAGTCGCCCGCGCCGAGTACCGCGTGCGGCTGCACCTCGATCAACTGCAGGGGCTCACGGCGAGCGGCGACCGCGTCGATCGCTTCGCCGTCGCCACGCGACCGGGGCGCGAGGCCGACGCCGTGGCGGCGATCAACGCGCGCTCGTTCGGCTTCAGGGCGCATCCATCTCGCGACGTCGCGGCGCAGACGTCACGCACCTTCGCCGTCGTCTCGCGCTTCAATCGCGCCATCGGGGTGATCACGATCGTCGCGAGCGCGATCTTCCTCCTCTGCATCATGCTCCTCAAGGTCGAGGAGCGTCGTCGCGACGTGGCGGCGTTGCGCCTGCTGGGTGTCTCGCGTCGCACGGTGACCGGGGCCGTCGTCCTCGAGGCGTCGTGCATCGCGCTCCTGGGGAGCGCCGCCGGCGTTGCGTTCGGCTACACCTGCTCGGCCATCATCAATTGGCACTATCGCGGTGTCTATCGCACGCCGCTCGCCTTTTCCCTCGTGACGCCGGGGACGGTGATGTTCTCGGTGGCGCTTTCGCTTGCCCTCGGCATCGGGGCGGGAGTCGTCGCTGCCCGACGCCTCACGGCGGTTCCGCCGCTCTCCCTCTTTGGACGATAGGACGCATGCGCGCCACGCTTGCCTGGTCGTCGCTCGTGCGTCATCCGGTTCGTACCGCGCTTGCGGTGCTTGGCGTCGCGGTGTCGGCGGCGATGCTCCTCGACATGGTGATGCTGGCGAGCGGGATGCAGCTGTCGTTTCGCTCGTTGCTCATGCGCCAGGGCTTCGAGTTGCGCCTGACACCGAAGGGGACGCTCCCCTTCGACACGGAGGCGCGGATCGCGCGGGCGGCCGACGCCGAGTCGACGTTGCGGGCGATGCCCGAGGTGCGCGCGGTGTCGCCCGTGCTGGGGACGACGCTCCACGTCGTGCGCGGGGAACGACACGACGCCGTTTTCACGCTCGGCATTCGCCCCGCGGTTCAGGGCGACTACGAGCTGGAGGAAGGGGGCGATGCCGATGCGCCCGATCGGCTGGTCGCCAACTCCGTCATGCTCGACAAGATCGGCGTTCGGGTCGGCGATACGCTGGAGGTGGCCGCCGGCTATGACGCGCAGCTTCGCACCTGGACGTCGCGCCGGCGCGTGGTCGTCGTGGGGCGCGGGCACTTCCTGTACCTCGCGGCCGACCAGGCGGCCGCTGCACTCCCGCTGGGGACGGTGCAGGCGATGATTGCACCTGGCGGTGCGGACGAGGTGTCGTTGTTCATGGTCAAGACCGTCACGGGCACCGACGCGGGGGTGTTGCGCTCCAGGGTCGAGCGGCAGCTCGCGCGCGTGACCGCGATCGCCACGGCGGACGCGGTGCGCTCCGTGGAAGAGCGCCTGAGCTACTTCCGGCAGCTCGCCTTCATCCTCGGGACCGTCTCGCTCGTCGTGGGCTTTCTCCTCGTGACGACGCTGGTGACGGTGAGCGTGCAGGAACGCGTGGGTGAGATGGCGGTGATGCGCGCGCTGGGCGTGTCGCGCCCGCACATTGCGCAGCAGGTGATGCTAGAAGGGCTCGCGATCAGCGTGCTCGGGACGATCCTCGGGCTCGGGCTGGGGCTCGTCACGGCGGAGTACCTCAACACGATCCTCCGGACCTTCCCCGGGCTTCCGGCGGCAATCGACTTCTTCGTGTTCGAACCGAGGGCGGCGTGGCAATCGTCCGGGCTCCTGGTCGTGACGGCCGTGGCGGCGGGGGCATTCCCCGCGTGGCGCGCCGCCTCGCTCCCGATCGCCACCACGTTGCGCACGGAGGCGGTGTCGTGAGCCCGGATCCTCGAGCCGAAGTGCAGCGGCGGGATGGCGAACGTGCCGCGCCCCTGCTGCGCGTCGACGGCGTGGTGCGCGAGTACGCGCTGGCCGGCGCCGCGGTCGCGGCCGTGCGCGGTGTCTCGCTGACCGTGACGCACGGCGAGTACGTCGCGATCGTGGGGCCGTCCGGGTGCGGGAAGTCGACGCTCCTCAACCTGCTGGGGGCGATCGACCGCCCCACGCGTGGTCGGGTGGAGTTGCAGGGGCGCGAGGTCTCGGAGCTTGGCGATCGTGAGGCGACCGACTTCCGCCTTCGGCACATCGGCTTCGTCTTCCAGCGCTTCTACTTGATGCCGATGCTCACCGCGCTGGAGAACGTCGAACTCCCGATGGCGGAAGCGGGGATGCCGAAGGGCGAGCGGCGGGCGCGCGCGAAGGAGTTGCTCGACTACGTGGGAATCGGCGCGCGTGGTGGGCATCGCCCGGCGCAGCTGTCGGGAGGCGAGCAGCAGCGCGTGGCCATCGCGCGCGCCCTGGCCAATCGTCCCGCGTTGCTGCTGGCGGATGAGCCGACCGGCGAGCTGGATGCCCGCACGGGGCGCGAGGTCATCGCGCTGTTCGAGCGGCTCAACGCCGAAGGGATGACGATCGTGGTGGTCACGCACGACGAGGTGCTGGCGCGCGCGGCGCGCCGGGTCGTGCACATGGTGGACGGTGCGGTGGTGTCGGACGAGGCGAACGACCATCCGGACGCGGGGGGCCCCCCCCGAACCACATCATGGCCCCTCGAGGCCGACGAGACCTCACCATTCCGCCGCACACGTGGCTGATCCAGTGCACGCATAGCCAGGCGTCCCGGTGCTCATCACCCTCGCCCTCCGCAATCTCGTCCTTCGCCCGTGGCGCTCGCTCCTCCTCCTGGCGGGGTTCGGCCTCGGCGTCGGCGTCATGATCACCCTCCTCTCGATCGGCGAGGCGATGGTGATCCAGGCGCGCGACGAGAAGCTGGTGGGGGGCGGCGATGTCACGGTGCTCCCCGACGGCGTCGACCTCGAGGTGCTCAAGACCGGCGGCGTGGGCGGACTCTGGTTCTCGGTGGCCAACGCGCGCTTCGTCCACTTGCAGCTGCTGGCCGCCCCTCGCCTTGCCCCACTCGTGCAGGCCGCCGCTCCGCAGATGGAAGGGAAGCTCCTCTACCTTCGCGCGCCGGGCATCGGCGAGATCGCCGTCCGCGGGAGCGGCGAGGTCCCGTCGCTGTCGCGCGCCGTCGGCAACGCCCCGACCGTCGTCGCGGGCGCGTGGGACGACGACGAGGGTGACCGGCGCTGGGCCTCACCAAACGATGCGCAGCTCCGCCACGACATCGATCACTTCCACGAGACGCCGGCCACCGTCGATCACCCGTCGAGTTGGGCCGAGTGGCACTACTTCAACGTCCTCTCGCCCGACCGGAAGCGGTGGGCCTTCCTCACCTTCCTGCTCGGCGGTGACGTCCCGCGCGGGGAGTGGGGAGGGCAGCTCCTGCTCACGCTGCATGAGGAGGGGAAGCCCGCGCGCCGCTTCTCCCGTGCAGTGGACCGCTCGCGCGTGCGCTACGCGACCACCGACGCGGACCTCGCCCTCGACGATGCCTTCGTGCGCGTGCTGCCGGACGGGCGCTACGCCGTGCGGGCGCGCATCCCGGCCGAGGGCAGCGGCGCCGCGGCCACCGTCGACCTGGTCGTGTCGCCCGCCCCGCGCGCCTACTTCCCCGGCACCTCGTTAGGGTCGGGCAACTTCGTGTCGGGTTACGTCGTCGCCGGGTTGCGCGCGTCGGCGACCGGCACGCTGTGCGTGGGGACGCGCTGCGAGCGCTACGACGATGCGCAGGCCTACCACGACCACAATTGGGGGACGTGGCGTGGCGTGACGTGGGACTGGGGGGCGGCGCGAGCCGGCACGTACACGCTGCTCTACGGGCGCGTGCAGGCCCCGGACTCGCTCGTGGCGGAGGGACCGCTCTTCCTCTACCTCGTCGACTCCGCCGGCTTTCGCGCCGTCTTCCGCCCGCGGCAGGTGCAATACGTGGATGGGCGCACCGTCGCGACCGCCGACGGCCCGCTGCGCGTCCCGTCGCGGGCCGTCATGCTCGACACCCGCGGCGACGACACGCTGCGCGTCGAGCTCGAGATCGAGGATGCGGTCGCCACCGACACCCGTGGCAGCATCGCCGAGCGTGGCGAGAGTGGCCTGGCGCGCCAGCTGCCGCGCCCGTGGTTCGTGCAGATGAAGGGGATCGCCCGCCTCAGCGGGCGAGTCGATGGCCAGCGCGTGGCGGGCGAAGGGACCGGCTTCTTCGAGACGTACCGTTAGGCATCGGGCCTTCGGGTCAGTCGTCGCGACGCGCCTTGATGGCAACCGCGGCAATCGCCGAGAGGAGGACCACCACGAGGGAGATGACGACGACCGGCGACGGTTGGCGACCGGCCTTCTCCGCGCTGCTCGCCAGGAGGCCGATCCCGATCGCGACCGTGGTCCCGGCGACGGTGGCGAGGACGGCGGCCCGCTTGTTGGCGGCACGCCCGCCGGATGGGAGCTGCACGTCATGCAACGCCTGCGCGATCTCCTCCTTGGTGACCTTGGGTTCGCGCACCTGGAACTCGGCGATCGTCGCTCGCAGCCGGTCGGCCAGGGCGCGCGAGCGCGCCGTCGCGTGCGCCGTTGTCTGCGGGGGAATGATGATCATCGGTCGTGACTCCAGTCGGGTGGGCGTGCCTAACGCAACACGAAGTACATCACGCTCACCAGGAGCACCATCGCGCCGCCGATGAACGTCGCGGCGAGGATCGGGGGGGATCCCCTGCCGCGCAGCCAATGGACCAGCATCATGACCCGTGCTCCTGGTCGTCCGCCACGGTTTCGCTCGCGGGGAGCCCGGCGTCGGCGCCCGGTGACCGGCTCGCTTCCGCCGGGTCGCTGAGGTCGGTCGCCCGCATGCCCGCACTCGCGGCGCGCGGGACTCGCCCGGCGTCCTTCAGCGCCGCGCGCAACAGGAACTCGATGTGCCCGTTGAGGCTGCGCAAGTCGTCGTTTGCCCAGCGCTGCACTGCGTCGAGCACCTCGGAATCGATCCGGAGCAGGAACGAGCGGCGCACCGTCATGGCCTCCTCACGGGCAGGCGGCCACGTCTGCGGGATGGCGCGACCTCGACGCCATCCCGCAAGACGCCCTCACGGCGCGCAGCGCGCGTCACCGGATCGTCCTCACTGGTACAGCGTCCCCGTGTTGACGACGGGCTGCGCGTCGCGATCCGAGCACAGCACGACCAGCAGGTTGCTCACCATCGACGCCTTGCGCTCCTCGTCCAGCGTGACGAGCCCGCGGTCGCCGATCAGGGCGAGGGCGTTCTCCACCATCCCCACCGCGCCTTCCACGATCTTGGAGCGCGCCGCGATGATCGCCGCCGCCTGCTGGCGTCGCAGCATTGCGCTCGCGATCTCCGGGGCGTACGCCAGGTGGCTCAACCGCGCCTCGATCACCTCGACCCCCGCCTTCTGCAGCCGCTCGGACACCGCCTGCTGCAACGCGGTGGAGACCTCGGCCGGGTGCGTGCTCAGCGCGACCTCACCCTGCCCGTGGGCATCGTACGGATACGACTGCGCCAGTGCGCGCACCGCCGCCTCCGACTGCATCACCACGAAGTGCTGGTAGTCATCGACCTCGAAGACCGCTTCGGCGGTGTCGACCACCTTCCACACCACCACCGCGCCGATCTCGATGGGGTTGGAGTGGTTGTCGTTCACCTTGAGCTTCGCCGTCTCGAAGTTCCGCACGCGCAGCGACACCGCCTTCTTGCTGAAGAACGGGTTGGCCCAGAAGAGCCCCGACTCGCGCACCGTCCCCACGTACTTGCCAAAGAGGTTCAGCACCTTGCCCTCGTTTGGCTGCACCGTGAACAACCCCGACAGGATCAGGATGGCGGTGAGGAGGAGGACGGCCCCGGAAACCGCGGTGAGGGGGTCGCCGCCGTCGGCGCCGGCGATCACGCGCCAGACACCGAGCCCGAGGAGGACGATGCCCAGAAAGAGCATGAGCAGGCCGCTGGTCCCCGGCTTGTTGATCTCACGTAGCATGGAACGAAGGCTCCAGAGAGTGGTATCGAGATGATATCACTATGATACCTGGTAGCGCAAGCCTCTCCGTGCTCCTCGCTGTTCGCCCCTCGCGAGACCCTCCCCGCCTCCCGCTTGACTTCGACTGCGCGATCCCGAGCATTGCCGAGCATGAACGCGAACATCCGTGTCGGCGCGCAGGGGTGGAACTATGACGCCTGGGTGGGCCCCTTCTATCCCTCAGGGACCCGAAGTGCCGACTATCTCACGACCTACGCGCGGGCCTTCGACACGGTCGAAGTCGATTCGACCTTCTACGCGATCCCGCCCGCGAAGACGGTGAAGGGGTGGGGCGAGCGCGTCCCACGCGGCTTCCGATTCGCCCTCAAGCTTCCCCAGGAGATCACGCACGAGAACCGGCTCCGGAATTCGGGGGATCAGCTCGCGCTCTTCGCCGACCGGGCGCGCCTCCTTGGCGAGAAGCTCGGTCCCATCCTGATCCAACTCGGCCCCGACTTCGCCCCGGCCGAGTTGCCGGCCTTGGCATCGTTCCTCCCGACGCTCCCCCAGGATCTCGACTTCGCCATCGAGTTCAGGCAGCGCGGCTGGATCCACGACGGGATCATCGCCCTCCTCGCCGAGCACAAGGTGGCGCTCGCGCTGACCGATGCGCGCTGGATTCCGCGGAAGACGATGCTCGCGCTGGCGGAGCGCCCCACCGGCAACGTGGCGTATGTACGCTGGATGGGACCGAACCGCGACATCGTCGACTACTCGCGGATCCAGGTCGATCGGTCACGCGAGTTGTCGTCGTGGTCGCAGGTGTTGCCCGCGCTCGCCAAGCGAGTGCGCACGGTGTATGGCTACGTGAACAACCACTTCGCGGGTCATAGTCCGGCATCGTTGCGCGAGCTGCAGCGATTGCTGGGACAGCCTTCGGTCGCGCCCGAGGACCTGGGCGAGCAGATGAGCCTCTTCTAGCGCGCCGCTCCGGCGGTCGACGCGCGATGGCTATACTTCGCGCATCGCGTCCAGGATGCCGTGGGCGCTCCCCTGTCAGCGCCGAACCACGGTGCGACCTCCTCGCGCTCCCACATGCCTCGTCGTACGCTCGCTTTCGTGATCTTCGCCCTCGTGGTGGCGGCGGGGTGTGTGCGACTCGGCATCTGGCAGCTCTCCCGGCTGGGCGAGCGTCGTGCGCGCAACGCGATGATCGCGGCGCGGCTCGAGGCTCCGTCGGCGCCGTGGAACGAGGTCACGGGTGACTCGGCCAACGCGCGGTACCGCCGGGTGCAGCTGACGGGGCGCTACGACTACGCGCGTGAGCTCGTCCTGACCTCGCGCGGGCGCAACGGCGCGCCGGGCGTGTACGTCCTCACGCCGCTCGCCGTGGGCGGGATGCCGACTGTCCTCGTCAACCGCGGCTGGGCGTATGCGGCCGACGGGATGAGCATCGACCTCGCCAAGTGGCACGAGGGGGACAGCGCGACCGTCGATGGCTTCCTCGAGGAATACGTCCCAGCTGGCGGCATGGTCGCCACGGCGTCGCAGCCGCGCGGCGTCCGGCACCTCGTGCGGGACTCGATCGAGCAGCGCCTTGGCGAGCGCGTGGCCCCCTTCCTGGTGGTGCAGCGCCTCGGGCGCGACCAGCGCGATTCGCTCACGCACCTCGTGCGAGTGGAACCGCCCGCCATGGACGAGGGGTCGCACCGCAGCTACGCGATCCAATGGTTTGCCTTCGCCCTCATCGCCGTGGTTGGCGCCACCGTCGTGGCTCGCCGCGGCTCGGGGCCAGGGAGCGCCCGTTAGGCGTTCGCCCGGGGACGCTCGGGGCGTTGCAGGATCAGCACGGCAAGCGCGATCAGGGCGCCGCCGGCGAGCGATGGAAGCGTCACCGGCTGGTCGAGCACCACCGCGCCCAGGACCGCGGCGCAGAACGGTTCGGCCGTCGAGATGATGGCCGTGCGAACGGCCCCGAGCGATTCCAGTCCGCGCAGGATGAGTTGGAAGGCGAAGACGGTGGGAACGACGGCGAGCCACGCGATTGCGCCCACCGAGCTCGCCGTCGGGGTCCAGGCCAGCTGGCCGCGCGCGGCGGCGTAGGCGAGGAGCGACAGGCAGGTGCCGATGGCGATGTAGAACGTGGCCACGGTCGCCGTCGTCCCCTGTTGCAACTGGCGGAGCAGGGGGAAATAGAGCCCGTAGACGAACGCCCCCGAGAGTGACAGCGCCGCGCCCACGGGGGAGATCGCGTCCGCGCCCGGCGCCCCGATGATGACCACGATTCCCGCCAGCGAAAGGGCAAGCGCCACGAGGCGACGCGGCCCCACCCGGTCGGTCCCGCGAATCGCCGAGATGACCGTCACCCATGCCGGATAGGTGTAGAACAGGAAGACCACGGTTGCTGCCGGCATGTAGGCCAGCGCCGACAGGTTGAGCAGGTTCACCGCCGCCTGTCCGGCCCCGCCCTGGACGACGAGTCGCTGCCGGTGTGCGCGCGGGAGCGCGAGACCACGCCATCCGCCGGCGAGCGGGAAGAGCAGGAGCGCCGCCACGAAGAAGCGCCCCATGACCACGGTGGCGAGCGGGGTGCCGTCACGCGTCCCGATCACCGTCGCAATCGAGATGCTGGAGAATCCGAATGCGGCCGCAACGACGGCGAGTGTTGCCCGCCCGGCCGGGAGCGACGGGGGCGGCGCGCTCGCGGCACCGTCAGCCATCACATGGCCAGGACGTGGCGCGCCACATTGAAGTAGATCACGAGCCCGGTGACGTCGACCAGTGATGCGACAAACGGCGACGAGGCGATCGCGGGGTCGAAGCCGAGCCGCTTGAAGACGAGCGGAAGCATCGCACCCACGACCGTCCCCACGAGGACGCACAGCACCAGCGACAGCGAGACGGCGAGCGCGATGTTGTTCCCGTTCCCCCACATCAGCGCGCGCACGAAGCCAATCGCCCCGAGGCATCCGCCAAGGACGAGCCCTTGCCCAAGCTCGCGCATCATCACGCGCACGGCGTCGCCGATCTCCACATCTCCCACCGCCAGTGCGCGCGTGATGAGGGTCGCCGACTGCGAGCCCGAGTTTCCTCCCGAACTGATGATGAGCGGGATGAAGAGGGTGAGCGCGATCGCCGAGGCGAGCGTGTCCTCGTAGGCGCGCATGGCGGTCCCGGTGAACATCTCACCGACGAAGAGGAAGACGAGCCACCCGACGCGCTTCCGCGCCAGGCTCCAGAAGCCTGCCGTGAAGTACGGCTCCTCGAGCGGCTGGACCGCGCCGAGCTTCTGCACGTCCTCGGTCTGTTCCTCGACGATGGCGTCGATGACGTCGTCGACCGTGATGACGCCGATGATGCGATCGAAGGCGTCGACCACCGGAACGGCGACGAGGTCGTACTCGGAGGTGATGCGAGCGACCTCTGCACGATCCGCGGTGGCCGGGACCTTCACCACCTCGGTCCACGCGAGGTCGGCGACCTTGCTCCCCTCGGCGGCGGCCACGAGCTCGCGCAGCGACATCACCCCGACGATCGCCCCGCGTTCGTCGGTGACATAGATGGCGTGCATCGCCTCCTTGCGCCCCGAGCGCGCCGCGGTGCGCACGATGCCGAGCGCCTCCTCCGACGTGAGGTCCTGGCTGACGGCGACGAACTCCGTCGTCATCAGGCCGCCGGCGGAGTCGTTCTCGTACTGGAGCAGGCGCTCGGTCTCCTGGCGCTCCGCTTCGGGGAGGTCCTGGAGGATCTCGTCCGCGGTCTCTTCCTCGAGTTCTTCGAGGATGTCGGCGCGATCGTCCGGCGTCATCTCCGAGACGAGGGCGACCGCCTGCTCCGTGCTCATCGCCTCGAGCAGCTCGTAGCGCAGCTCCTCGTCCAGGTACTCGAGCACGTCGGCGGCGCGCGCGGCCGGGAGCGCGCGCAGGAACTCGGCGACGCGGTCGCGCGGCATCGCCTCCGCCACATCGGCGAGGTCCTTCGGATGGAGCTCCTCGGTCTCCGCGGCCACGTCACCCGGCGACTCCTCGAGCATCACGAGGATGTCCGGGGCCAGGAGCTGTGCGAGCTCGAAGTCCTGGTTGCGTTGTGAGGGCGTCATGGCCGCCGTCCGTTCGAAAGGGACAGGCGCACGCGCGGGCGGGCGAGGCAGAAGGGCAAAGCCGGCCGGTGCGGCGGGCGCAAGTTACGGGCGTCGTCTAGGGCGAACAAGCGCGCGACGACGTTCGTGTCGCGCTCGGTGCATGGACGCCGCGCGCGCGCACTGCACGGGAAGTGCGAACGACTCATCTCGTGCGCGCACGCTTCGTCGCACGTGCGTTCGTCTCGTCCTCGCGGCACACCCTCGGTGCGGATCGCGCTGTCCAACCGCCGTTCCCAGCACGCCGCCCCCTCGACGGCCAGCGTCCCGAGGCCATCCGAATGCGCATCACCCCCCTACTACTCGCGCTCGCCGTCGTGCCGCAAGCCGGTCACGCGCAGCGCCTGCTCCCCAATGCCACGCTTGCGGCGCGTACGACCACTGTCGGACGCGACGTCCCCCCCGGTCCCGTGGCCACGGCGACGACGACGAGCGCCTTTCGCGTGAGCACCGCCCCCGCGATCGACGGCAAGGACTCCGATGAGGCGTGGCGCCGTGCGCAGCGCATCGAGGGATTCCGCGTCTTCGATCCGGTCGAGGACGGGACGCCCACGATGCAGACCGAGGCGCGCGTCGCCTATGACGACCGCAATCTCTACGTCTTCGTGCGGGCGTTTGACGCACACCCGGACAGCATCATGGCGCTGTTGTCGCGGCGCGACGAACGCACGCAGTCCGACTACATCCGCGTGATCGTCGACTCGTATCACGACAAGCGCACGGGCTACGAGTTCATGGTGAACCCGGCCGGGGTGCAGCGCGACATCTATCTCTACAACGACTCCAACGAGGACGTCACCTGGAACGCCGTGTGGGACGTGAAGACGGCGATCGACTCGCTGGGGTGGACGGCGGAGTTTCGCATTCCGCTCAGCCAACTGCGCTACCCGCGCAAGGACGAGCACACCTTCGGCATCGGGATCCACCGCGAGATCGCGCGCCTCAACGAGCGGTCGAGCTGGCCGCTGTGGCGGCGCTCGCAGTTCGGGATCGCCTCGCAGCTGGGGGAGGTGCGAGGGCTGACGGGGATCTCCAGCCCGCGCCGCCTGGAGTTGATGCCGTACACGGTGCAGGCCAACGACTCGAAGCTCCGCGCTGAGGGCTACGGTCGCTCGCAGCGTATGGCGTTAGGCGCGGACGTGAAGTACGGCCTCTCGTCGAACCTCACCCTCGACGCGACCATCAACCCTGACTTCGGGCAGGTCGAGGCGGATCCGGGGGTCCTCAACCTCGGTGCGTTCGAGCAGTTCTTCGAGGAGCGGCGCCCCTTCTTCCTCGAGGGGACGGGGATCTTCCGCTACGACATCGACTGCAATGATGGGCAGTGCACGGGGCCGTTCTACTCGCGGCGGATCGGGCGCAGCCCACAGGCGGGCTTCCTGAGCGAGGACCAGAACGCCGTCCCGCTCAACTCGACGATCCTCGGCGCCGCCAAGGTCACCGGGCGCCTCGCCAACGGGCTGTCGTTAGGGATCCTGAACGCGGTCACGGGGCGCGAGAGCGTCGCCGAGTCGCTGACGGTCGAGCCGCGCACCAACTACTTCGTGGCCCGCGCCCAGCAGGACCTGCGCGGCGGACGGAGCGGCGTCGGGCTCATCGTCACCGCCGTCAACCGCAGCCTCGACGGCTACACCGAGGACTACCTCCGGCGCGAAGCCTACACGGCCGGTGTTGACGCGCGGCATCGCTTTGGGAAGAACGGGATGTACGAGCTCACCGGACAGCTGTTCGGATCGTTCGTGCGCGGGAGCGAGCAGGCCATCGCGCGCACGCAGCGATCGGCGGTGCACTTCTACCAGCGCCCCGACGACGACGTCGCCTATGATTCGACGCGCACGTCGCTCGGCGGATCGGGGTCGGGGATCGGGCTCTCGAAGAACGGCGGGCTCACGCGCTTTTACACGGGGCTCTGGTACAAGGGGGCGGGGCTCGAGATCAACGACGTCGGCTTCATGCAGAACGCCAACAACATGGGGCAGAGCAACTGGTTCGCCTTCGTCTTCCAGCAACCCAAGTGGTGGTACCGTCGGTGGCAGGTGAACCTCAACCAGTGGAACGTCTTCACCGCGGACGGCCTCAACACCGGACGCGGCGGCAACATCAACATGAACGGCCAGCTGCGGAACATGTGGTTCGTGTACGGTGGCATTGGTGGCGAGTTGGGGAGCAACTGCGTCGCCTGTCTCCGCGGCGGTCCCGCGCTCTGGGAGAATCACTCGGTCCAGGGGTGGGCGGGCTTCACCGGCGACCAGCGCCGTCCCGTCTTCGCCGGATTCAACGTCTTCGCCAGGCGCACCGATGGCGGCCGGTCGTACAGCTACAGCCTCACGCCGCGCGTGGAAGGGCGCGTGTCGAGTTCGTTCTCGGCGTCGGTGGGCGCCAACATCAATCGCAACGTCGACGACCGTCAGTGGCTCGACAACTTTGGTGACATCGGGAGTGACACCACGCACTACACCGTGGCGCGCCTCGTCCAGCGGACGGTCGCCCTCACCACGCGCATCAACTGGACGGCCTCGCCCACGCTGTCGCTGCAGGTCTACGCGCAGCCGTTCGTCACCGGGGGGGAATACTCCAACTGGCGCGAGGTGCGCGCGCCGCGCGCGCGCGAGTACGCGGATCGCTTCCAGCCCTACACGCAGGGTGGGGATCCGGGCGGCTTCAACTTCAAGCAGTTCCGCTCCAACACCGTGCTGCGGTGGGAGTATCGTCCCGGCTCGACGCTCTTCTTTGTCTGGGCGCAGGGGCGTCTGCAGGACGGGCTCGACGCGGGCTCGTTCCAGTTCAACCGCGACTACCGGAACCTGTTCAGCGCGCACCCGGACAACACGTTCCTCGTGAAGGCGAGTTACTGGTTCTCCATGTAGCTCCGAGGACGAGAGACGGGAGTGCGGCGCTGCGTGCCGCGAAGGGAACCGCGGGGCGGGCGCGTTAGGCGGTCGCCCCGTGGTGCTTCGCACCGAGCCTGTCGTCGCCTCGCGCGTTCACCCTTCAGTCGTGTCGTGAAGCGTGAGGCGGCGGCGGTCGGTGGCGATGTCGCGCACCGCGTATCCCACGTCCTCCACGGCGCGAGTCAGGGCCACCAGGTCGAGCGCGACGTCGTGCTCCAGCGTCGCCCGGCCGACCACCACCGTGGCCGTCGTGATGCCGGGGACTCGGGTCAGCGACGTGTGCACGGCGCGGGCGCAATGGACCGATCGCATCCCGTCGATCGTCAGCATGGTCAGCATGCGGGGGGAATGTAGGGACCCTCTCGCACCTGCGCGCCGGAGCGGGGGCGTGCTCGCGCGCGGACCGGCGTGCGCCGAGCGGCGTGAAGGCGTCTGCGTCCACTCCCGCCTGCGACGGGCATCGGCGATATTCGCCGCATGAACATCGCCTTCCTCGGGCTGGGAGCCATCGGCACGCCGATGGCGCGGCACCTCGCCGGCCAGCATACGCTCACGATCTGGAATCGCACGGCCGCCAAGGCCCAGGCGTTCTCCGAGGCCCACGGTGCCTCGGCCGCCCCCACCCCTGCCGCGGCAGCGCGCGGCGCCCAGGTGATCATCACCTGCCTTCCCACGTCGCGCGAGGTGGAGGCAGTGCTCGATGGTGCCGGCGATGGCGACGGCCTGCTGGCCGGGATGGGAGACGGGACGCTCCTCATCGACTGCACGTCCGGCGACCCCGCGTCGTCGCGACGCATCGCCGCGCGCCTCGCGGAGCGCGGGATCGCCTTCCTCGATGCCCCGGTCTCCGGCGGGGTGATCGGCGCGGAGAAGGGGGCGCTCACCGTCATGTGTGGTGGCGATGACGTCACCTTCGCGCGCGCCCGCCCGGTGCTCGAGGCGTTCGGGAAGAAGATCGTCCTCGTGGGGCCGGTGGGCGCCGGCCATGCCCTAAAGGCGGTGAACAACGCCTTCCTCGCCGTGCACATCTGGTCGACGGTGGAAGGGCTCGCCGCGCTCACGCGCGCCGGCGTCAAGCCGTCCGCGGCACTCGACGTCATCAATGCCTCAAGCGGGCGTTCGAATACTTCCGAGAACCTCGTCCCCCAGCGTGTCGTGACGCGCGCCTTCCCGCGCACGTTCAAGCTCGCCCTCCTCGAGAAGGACATCGCGATCGCCGCCGAGTTCCTGCGCGAGCAGCGCATCCCGTCCATGGTGATCCAGCAGGTGGCGGACCTCTTCCGACTCGCCCGTCACGAACTCGGCGAGGAAGCCGATCACGTCGAAGCCGCCCGCCTGATCGAGGAGTGGAGCGGCGTCGTGATCCAGGACTAGGCCGGTCGCGCCCCGCGTCTTTCCATCGACTCCTCATCTCGCCTTTCGTGTCCGCGATGACCGCCGAGCCCCTCCCGAGCCTTGAAGAGATCCGCGCGCACTTTCCCGCGCTGCAACGCTGGGAAGGCGGGCACCCCGTGGCGTACTTCGATGGTCCCGGGGGGACGCAGGTGCCGCGCCGTGTGGTGGAGGCGATGGTGGACTATCTCCAGCACCACAACGCCAACACGCACTGGGCCTACCCGACGTCGGCGGAGACGGATGCCCTGCTGCTCGGCGCGCGGACGGCGGCCGCCGACTTCCTCAACGCCGGCGTCGACGAGGTCGTGTTCGGCCACAACATGACGACGCTGACCT
Source organism: Gemmatimonadaceae bacterium (assembly GCA_046327755.1). Lineage (GTDB taxonomy): Bacteria > Gemmatimonadota > Gemmatimonadetes > Gemmatimonadales > Gemmatimonadaceae > SCN-70-22. The sequence continues at coordinate 689,699 of JAXLXW010000001.1, read as the reverse complement.
TCCACATCTCGCGGGCGTTAGGCAGGGGATGGGGGAGCGGGGACGAGGTCGTCGTGACGGAGCTGGATCACCACGCCAACGTGGCGCCCTGGCGGGAGATGGCGCGCGAGCGCGGCGTCACCGTGCGGACCGTGCGCATGGACCCCGCAAGCGGCACGCTGGACTGGGACGACCTGCGGCGCGCCTTCACGCCGCGCACGCGCCTGCTCGCGATTGGCGCGGCGTCCAACGCGCTGGGCACGATCAACGACATCCCCGCCGCCGTTCGACTCGCGCACGAGCACGGCGCCCTCTGCTTCGTGGATGCGGTCCACTATGCCGCCCACGGCATCACCGACGTGAAGGCGTGGGACTGCGACTTCCTCGCCTGCTCGGCGTACAAGTTCTACGGCCCCCACGTGGGGATTGCGTACGGCAAGCGCATGCTGCTCGATGCGCTCGACGTCCCGCGACTCGAGCCGGCCTCGAACGTCTCGCCCGAACGTGTCGAGACGGGGACGCTCAACCACGAGGGAATCGTCGGGGCCGGCGCCGCGATCGACTTCCTGGCCTCGCTGGCGCGGAACGTTCCGCCAGGAGCAACACGACGTGATCGCCTAACGGCGGTGATGGGAGGGCTGCACGCCCGGGGCGATTCACTCGTGGATCGCCTGTGGCAGGGGTTGCGCGCCATCGACGGGGTGACGCTCTACGGCATCACCCCCGGGGCGGGTGCACGGACGCCGACGGTGATCTTCACGGTGAAAGGGCGCACCTCGACCGACGTCGCGGCGGCGCTCGTCCCGCTCGGCCTGTACCTCTCCAACGGCGACTTCTACGCGCTGACCGTGGTGCAGCGCCTCGGGCACGAGATGGACGGTGTCGTGCGGGCCGGGTGCGCCTGCTACACGTCGGAAGCCGAGGTCGACCGACTCGTCGCCGGCGTCGCGGAACTCGCCGCACGCTAGGGACCAGGAGCTCGTCACCGGCAAGTCGGCACTCCGACGTCGGCATCGCGACGTCAGGGGTGACTATATTCCGCCGGGCATGACATTTCACCGTCTGCTTTCGATCGCCGCGTGCGTCGCGGTTGCCGCGGGATGCGCGGACCGTCGCGCTTCCCGCGCGGACATGCCGTCGTTCTCCTTCCTGGTGTCGGCGGGCGACTCGACCTTCTGGGTCGAGCAGGCATCGTCGCGACTCACCGTCCGTCGCTCGCCGATGCTCCTCACGGAGGTCGCCGGGCGCTTCTACGAGTTGTACCTGACGGATGATGACCGGTCGTACTACGACGCGGTCTTCGTCGGACAGCGCATCTTCCGCCGCGACCTCGCCAGCGGCGACTCGCTCCAGCTGTTCGAGGACGCCACGCTGGCGCGCCTCTCGGCCGACTACGCGGCGCAACACCCCAACGAAGCGCCGCTCGGCCCCGACGAAGAGGCGGCGGAGGAGCCGTCGACCACCGCGACGACCGAGACCGAGCTGCTCGACGTCGCCGGCCCGTTCCTCACCATCGAGCAGCACATCGACATCGACCTTCGTGGCGACCGCGACCAGCATGTGACCCGGCGCGCGGTGCTCGATGTTCGCGACGGGCACGCCGTCTCGATCGCCGACCTGGTCGGCGCGCGACAGTCCGCCGAGATCAACCGCGAGGCGCAACGACGGCTGGCGGTGACGCTCGATTCCGTGCGCCGGGCCGGCGACGAGCGCGCCCGGCGCGCCTCCGCCGCCCTGACCGGGTTCGCCTTCGACTCGACGTCGTTTGCTTTGGTGGATGACGATGGCGCCCCGGCCATCGCCTTCCTCGTCCCAGGGCGCGGCTCACGCGCGGGCGGCTACTCGCTCCCCCTCGCCCCCATCCGGATCACCGAGGGGCCGTGGTGGGCGCCGATCCGAGCCGGACTGCCGGCCCCTCGCGCGGAGGCACCCACCTGGCGCGGCGACGCGTACGATGTGGTCGCGCGCGATGACTCGGCGGGCGATTCCGTGCAGCTGCTCGTGCGCGCCGGGCCTAACGAATGGCCGGTGGCGCGCTTCCCGACGCCGGTGCGCCGTGTGACGCGCCTCGACCAGCCGCCGGCCGCGGCTGCCACGCTCGAGGCGCTGCGGCGTGCCTTCAGTGAGTCGGCGCTCTACTCCGGAGAGCTGCGCACGGCGTCCACCCTCCCCGCGCCCCCCGCAGCGCCAGCGCGCGTGCGCTGGGTGGCGCAACGATGAGTCGGGCGCCGGGACCCGGGGACGCGTCGCCCCGTCGGTCGCATCGCGACGATGCACCGGACGCCCCGCGCCCAACCGGTGGACGCCCCGCGGGCACGATCTGCCGGGGCGTCGCGGCGGGGACGCGCCTCCGAGGTCGAATCTTCCCCTTGATGCCGAGGCGTCGTCCGGCGTTCTTGCATGCAGGGCTCGGCGTCCTCGAGTTCTCGCTCCCGTGGTCGGCTCCCTTCCCCCCGCTTCGGCCCGCGCGAGTCTCGCCTTCCGTTCCATCCCCGAGTGGCTCCCGTTGCACCTGGAGAAGCTGATGACCAAGAAGTTCTCGCTCGACGAAGCCAACCGGATGCTACCGCTGGTCTCGCGCATCGTGCGCGACATCATCGATCACTACCGGGAGTGGCAGCGGGTCGTCGAGGCGTTCGAGATCGCGGCCACGCTGAGCCGCTCGGAAAGGCCCACCCCCGAGGCCGAGGCGCTGCAGCACAAGGCGCAGGAACTGGCGCGCGACATCCAGGGCTTCGTGGGCGAACTCTCGACGCTCGGACTCGAGTTCAAGGGGTTCGAGCTGGGGCTCGTCGACTTCCCCGCCGATGTCGAGGGGCGGCCGATCTTCTGGTGCTGGAAGCATGGCGAGGCGGCGGTGACGCACTGGCACGACGTCGACGCCGGCTTCAACGGGCGGCAGCCGGTCGATTCGCTTCTCGCGCCCGCTCATCAGGCGTGACGCCCGCTCGGCGCCACCTCCCCCTCGACTTCACGTCTCGCGACGCCTCACGATGAAGAGCTTCCGCGCCACCGACGGCAGCACCTGGAACGTCACCGTCCAACTCCCCAGTCACTCGAGCGCGATCGTTGTCTTCCAGCACTCGAACGGCAACCCTGGCCTGGATCGGTACACGATCCACAACGCGCACGGCCCACAGGTGAACGATCCGCGTGGACGCCTCGACGGTAGCGCGGTCCTGGCCGGTCTGGGCGATCGAGACCTCGCGAGCCTCTTCCGGCGTTCGGTCCCGGTCAACACGAATCACCCGGTCTACATCGTGTCGTAACGCACTCCGGGCGCGGGGGGCCGGTACCTAGCTCTCCGAGCGCCCGGTCTTCGCTACTACCTGCGCATCGCCCGCGTCGCGGAAGGGGACGTCGATCTCCATCCCGTCGCGGGCGATCGTCGTTCTCGGGAAGACGCTGCGCGCCTCGCGCTCGAGATCGGAAACATCTCGCGTATAGCGCGCCGAGAGATGAGTGAGGACCAGTCGCAACGCCCCCGCATCGCGAGCGAGTGCGGCGGCCTCGCGAGCGGTCGAGTGCCCAGTCTCCACCGCCCGGTCGGCCTCTTCGTCGCCAAAGGTAGACTCGTGCACGAGCAGGTCGGCGTTTGTGGCGGCAACGCGAGTGTCGTCGCAGGGACGCGTGTCGCCGGTGATCACGACCCGGCGCCCGGGGCGAGTCTCGCCCACCAGCTCGCGGGCGTGGACGACGCGTCCGTTGTCGAGGGTGATGGATTCACCGCGATGAATGCGTCCCCACAGGGGGCCCTCGGGGATTCCCAACTCGCGCGCGAGGTCGGGATTGAAGCGTCCGCGACGCAAGTCCTCGACGAGCGCCCAGCCGAGCGCCGCGGCGCCACGATGATCGGCGCCGAGCGCCTGAATCTCGTATTCCTTCCGCCGAACGGATTCGCCCGGTGAGAGCTCGGCGATCTCGAGCGGAAAGGAGAGACGGTCGGCACCGAGCGCTTCGCACTTCTTGAGCATGCGCGCGGTGCCGCGAGGTCCCCAGCAGCGCAGTCTCTCGGTGCGACCCTGCAGCGCCATGGTGCGGAGGAGCCCGATGATCCCCAGGTAGTGATCGGTGTGGAAGTGCGAGAAGAAGACATCACCGAAGTTGAAGGAGACGCCATAGCGCATCATCTGGCGCTGCGTCCCTTCGCCGCAGTCGAAGAGGAGCGTCTCGCCTTCGCGCTCGAGGGCGATGGACGAGACGCCGCGCTCGACCGTTGGCCGGGATGCCGAAGTACCGAGGAATCGAAGTGAGAGGGGCATGTCGACGCGGAATATAGCGGCTGAGGTCGCTGCGGCGTGGCTCCGACATTGCTGATGAGGCGGCCGGCCCGCCCGATTCGGCGGCGCGCGACGAGCGACGGGCAGGCAACGTTAGGCCACCGGACTGACCGGACTGTGATGTAGCTCGCTGAGGTTGGCAGCGAGGGAGGGCAACGTATCCTACGGCGCGCCGATCGAGCAGGCGCGACCGTGCCAGTGTGATGCGTGAGAGGACACCACGCCTCGTGTGTGTGTGATCTCGGTCTCACTTCTCGGTGGAAGTCGAGTGCGGAGCGAGATTCGAGAGAGCGGTGACGCGGCGCGCCGCCGCGACCCCGGCACGGCGAGACAGTGCACCAGGTTGTGTTTGATCCCAGGGTCCGAACGTCCGGGGACGCGAGGACCGACACCGGTACTGCCGAGTTTGCTTGATCGGTCGGTGGAGTCGGTGTGACTCATGGGAGTGATTGCTCGCTCTCGTGCGTTAGGAAGGCGGACGGGGAGTCGTGCTCCCTGTTCGCCTTGCGAGGCCGAGGTGCGAGGTTCGCCGGCAGCCCGTGACGCGCACGGGTATGCGGCACAGGTCGTATCGTTGCACAGGGAGGAGACCATGAGCAACAAGAGCAAACGAGGGTTCGCGTCGATGGACCCGGAGCGTCAGCGCGAGATCGCCAGCAAGGGCGGGCGTGCGGCGCACGCGAAGGGGACGGCGCACGAATGGTCGCGCGACGAAGCGCGCACCGCCGGGCGCAAGGGCGGCGAGGTCGTCAGCCGTGACCGGGCGCACATGGCGGCGATCGGACGGGAAGGGGGCGAGGCGCGCGGCCGGTCGACGGCCCGGGCACGGATGCTCGGCTTCTCGGACCGGGAGTCGTCGGTGTCGGTGACGCGCGAGGGGATGCCGGGGCACGCGGCGCACGGCGATCGTGCGACGAGCGCCTCGACACAGGACGAAGTGACGCGTTAGGCCTGAAGGGGGAGTTCCGGCTGTGCGGTCGCCTGCGTACCGGCGCCCCCCAGCCAGCGGTGCACGTAGCGCACCGTGTCCCACTTCTCACGGGCTCGCTTGAGTGACATTGGGCGAATCACCCCCAGGACGGGGCGGTCGTAGAAGGGGCGGTCGAACTTCCCGAAGCACCACTGGATACCGCCGTAGCTACTGGGGTCACGGCCGTCCAGACCGTACTTGTTGTTGAGGTGTACGAGCCTCGCCAGCGCATCGGCGTAGTGCGCGGTCCACAGGAGGACGCTCTTTCCCCAGAGCATGCGCACGACGTTATGCATCACGCCGGACTGTACGAGCTCGCGCTGGGCGGCATTCCACAATTCGTCGTGCGTCGCGCCGCGCTCGAACTCATCGAGCGTGTAGGTCGCCTCCCGCGTGTCACCGGCATGCCTGGCCATGGTGCGGTGCACCCACTCGGGGAGCCCCGCGAGCGTCCCGAAGTTCGGGTTGCGCAAGCAGAAGTTGAGCGAAAGCTCGCGCCACGTGACCAGCTCGTCGATGAACTTGTCCGCCTCCCCCGTGTGGGGCGAGGCGAGGGCCGCGCGTGCCACCTCGGCAGCTGCAATCTGTCCGAAGTGCAGGTACGGTGAGAGCCGGCTCGACCCCTCCTCATCCGTGGGGTCGGACCGGCGCTCGCTGTATCGGGGCAGCGCGTCCGCGCAGAACGCGGCCAGGCGTCGCCGCGCCGCGTCCAGCCCGCTCTCCAGCGGCGCCGGCGCCACCGCGTGATCGATCTCGCAACTCGCGATGGCCGCCCCGAGGTCGACGGAGTCGAGGTCCAACGCCGCCACCTGCAACGTGTCGCGCAAGGACGCCGCGAGCGACGCCGGCACGGCGACACGCGGCCCGCGGTCCTCCACCGGCTCGAGGGCCAGCGCCATGAGCTTCTGCAGCTTGGGACGGATGGTGCGCGCGGCGTACTCCTCCTTCTCGATTGCGCCTGACGGCACGACCGCATGCGACTCGATCGCCACCACCCGGCAGTTGGCACGCGCGGCAAAGCGCTGCGTTCGCTCGGCGATCCCGCAGGTGGGGTAGCGGTCGGTCACGACGAGCGCGGCGCGCGCCGCGAGGCGGTCGACTACGCGACGGTCGTCATCCCGGCGACGACGCAGCACGAACTGGTAGTGGAGCCCCATCCGTGCGGCGCGCGCCGACAACTCGCGCGCGTTGTGCAGGATGAAGTGGTGGATACGGTCGCTTGCGTGCTCGTACGTCGGGTCGAGCCCCTGATGAATGACCAGCGGCTTGTTGAGCCGGTCCGCCTCCAGCACGGCGAAGCGCAATGCCCAGTTCTCCTCGAACCGGTGCGTGCTCTGCATCCAGTACAGCACAAACTCGCCCTCGGGCTGTGTGCGCTTCTCGTTGACGCGAGTTCCCCGAAGCGAGAGCTGGTCGCGGACGTACTGGCTGGTGAGGAGGTGCAGGGCGGAACCCACGCGCGCGTTCGGGTTAAGAGTGAGCAAGGCGATGGCGCTCGGTCCGTGCGTCGGCGCGAACGGTCGTGACATGGCGATGATGCGCGCGTGACCAGGGCGTGAGCGCGTCGTCATTCCGCCGAGTCAACAGCGCTTCAAGTTGAACTTGTTCCAGCGGTTAGCTTCGGTCGGCTTGACATCGAAGGGGAGGGGGCTAGGTTTACGTCCAACGCCGGCCCCGCCCACGCGGGGCCGAGTCGTTACGCCGGAGTGCGACCGTCGTCCAATGGGTGGCGCTCAGGTATTCCGGGGCTGTAGCTCAGCTGGGAGAGCGCTGCAATCGCACTGCAGAGGTCAGGGGTTCGATCCCCCTCAGCTCCATAAAGACCGGCACACGCCGGGGTTCGACTCAAGGCCCGCCACGGCAGGCCGACAATTCAAGCGGTAGACCCAGCGCAGGGACAACTTGCCAGCCGTTGTCCGGTAGGACGTAGAGTTCCAATGGCAGCGCGCTCGGCGACCCTGATGGGATCCACCGCAAACGGTTGCAAGGCCGCCGATCACTCGGCGGCCTTTCTCGTTTCTGGAGGGTGATCGCGCGAGTTCGGCGCCACGGACAATGCGGTCAGTCAGAGCGCCCCAGGAGCGGTAAGGTGGGGCCGGGCGGCTACGGCAGCGGATCGAGTGCGGCGACGTCGAGCCGCATGGCGGCGAACATCTCGTAGAGGAAGCGATTCTCCTCGACTTCCGAGTTCCCGGTGAAGTCGCCAAACGCGGTGGCGCCGAGCCCCCCGAGCCACCGCATGATCGCACTCTCGCGCACGGCGATGCGAATCTGGCGGACGCTCATCGCCTGGTTGCCCAGGTCGTCACGCACCGCCAGTCGCAACTCGCTTCCCCGTCCCTCGAACGGTCGGCGGAGCGGGGAGCGGATCAGGCGCTCGGTGGCCAGCGGGAGGTCCCACTTCGGTTCGCGGCGGAACTGCATGGCCCAGGCGCGGGTGTGCTCGCCGCGTTCGATCGCGAAATCGCCCACGAGGTCGTGGAATCCCACGCGGAAGATCATGAACTTCGCGGTGGCGTCGATTCGCAGCTGCAGCGAATCCGGCATCGGGCGTGGCGGGCCGGCGAGCGAGACCAGCCTCCCGCCACGGGCCCGCAGCCTGGTGGTCCAGTGGCCGTCGCGCAGGGCGATGTCGGCGAAGGTGGCACCGGCACGATCCGTCAGTTGCAATCGCCCGCGGCTCGGCATGACGTACTTGTCGAGGTAGGTGGCAAACCAGGGGTATCGCGCGCGCAGCGAGTCGGGGGCGATCGCCACGTGCAGCGCGAACGCGGTGGATCCGTCGGCGAGTGCCGTGGACCGGAGCGAGTCGATCGTGAAGAGCTGCCCCAGGTGCCGTGCGGTACGGGGGAAGGTCGCGCGTGTGTCCGCGAGGAGTGCCGGGCCGGCGACTCCCTCGAAGGCAGTGAACAACGTCCCGAGTGCGGCGCCCACCTGCTGCGCGCGCACGGGTCCGATCCCGTGGTCGACGTGCGTGACCCACTCGTAGTCGTCGCTTCCGCGCGCGCCGAGCCGGGTGAGCTGGAGGAAGTGGCGTTCGTCGCCCACGTGGTCCGGGTATGCCGCGGACGGCCGCGCGCTGAACTGGTAGCCGTGATCGGTCAGCGCGCCTTGCACATAGAGCGCGCGTACCGAGTCGGGGACCATCGTGGACCAGATCGCGCTATCGCCGAAGAGGCGCGAGGGTATGAGGGCGTAGCGCCCCATGCGCGTGCGGGCCGTCCCGAATTTCGCGTCGCGCAGCGGGGTGTAGAACCGGAAGGCGAACGCGGCGAAGGCGTTGTCCGCGTTGCGCTTCGCGACCTCGAACGAGTTCCCCCACGGGGGGACGGCTTCGCGGCACGCCCCAAGGATCAGCGGGGCGAGCGGAAGGAGCGAGCGAATGCGACGCACGAGCAGGGGGCGAGGGGTTGCCCGGCGTGTCAGCGTCCGGGTATTTTCTCCTACGCGTTCCGCTCGTCGGAAGGTCCACTGAACGGTGCCGCTACCGGCGCCTGTTTGGTGTCTCACTGCCCCTTGGTGTAACTGGCAACACGTCTGACTCTGGATCAGAAGAGTCCTGGTTCGAGCCCAGGAGGGGCAACTCTAAAGCCCGGTCGCAAAACACGCGACCGGGCTTTTTGTTTGCCGGGCACTCCGGGTCGGGCCCTCCTGCTTGGGCGTCACTCGTCGAGCGCTTCGCGAACCCGCTCGACCAGGAGGCGCGGGGTGAACGGCTTCTGGAGGAATGAGACCCCCTCCCGCAGCAGCCCGTGCTCTCCGATGCGGTCCTTCGGATAGCCCGATACGAAGAGGACGCGGAGCGACGGCTGCCGTTCGCGCAGGGCGTCGGCGAGGGCGGGGCCGCTCTGCCCCGGCATGATCACATCGGTCACGAGAATGGCGAACGGGAGCGCCGCCCGCTGCGCGAGCGCGATCGCCTCGTCCGCGGTAGCGGCCGCTTCGACCTGATATCCCGCCTCCGTGAGCGCGCGCACGGTGAGGGTGCGCACGGACGGATCGTCTTCGGCGACCAGGACGCGCTCGGAGCCCCGCGGGTTGAGCGGAGGGTGGGCAGGTTCCTGCGCTTCCTGCATCGACGCCTCCGCGGTCGCGCGGGGGAGGTAGATGCGGAAGCGCGTTCCGATGCCCGGAGTGCTCTCCACGTCGACCATCCCGCCGGCCTGTCGCACGATGCCGTAGACAGTCGCGAGACCGAGGCCGGTTCCCTCACCCTGCTGCTTGGTGGTGTAGAACGGCTCAAAGAGGTGCGGGAGCGCCTCTGGGGGGATCCCCGATCCGGAGTCGCTGACGGTGAGCAGCGCGAAGGGGCCGGCGGCGACGTCCTGTCCCTCCACGAGTTGGTCGTCCGTGAGCACCACGTGCTCGGTGCCTAACGTCAGGCGCCCGCCGGCCGGCATCGCGTCGCGTGCGTTGACCGCGAGGTTGACGATGACCTGCTCGAGTTGGGACGGATCGATGTAGACGCGCCACGGCGTGGGATCGAGCTCCGTGGTGATGGCGATGTCCTCGCCGACCAGCCGTCGCAGCATGCGTTCCGACGACGCGACGGCGTCGTTGAGGTCGACGGCACGTGGGGACACGAGCTGGCGACGCGCGAAGGCCAGGAGCTGCGACGTCAGCGCGCGCGCCCGCTCTGCCGCCAGGTGCACCTCGCGCAGGTCGTCCGGGTTCAGCGGGGCGCCCCGCGCCAGATCACCTTCCAACAGTTGGGTATATCCCAGTATCGCGGTGAGGATATTGTTGAAGTCGTGCGCCACGCCGCCGGCCAGCCGTCCGATGGAGTCCAGCTTCTGCGACTGGCGCAGCCGGGCCTCGAGGTCGCGCTGTTCGGTGACGTCGCGCAGGTTGGCCACCGTGCCGCGCACCGCGCGCACATGGAGGAGCGACCGTGCGATCCCTTCCAGCTGGCGCCACTCGCCACTCCGGTGGCGCGCACGAAAGGCGAGCTGCGTCGCGTCGCGAACACCTGCGCACACGTCGCCGAGGCTGGCCCCGAGCTGGGCGACGTCGTCCGGGTGCAGCAGCCCGACCAGCGAGTGCCCAGCGACCTCGTTCGCGGTGTAGCCGAGGATGGCGCTGACGGAAGGACTCGCGAAGCGAATGTGTGCCGATCGATCGAGGGTGAGGACCAGGTCGAGTCCGTTCTCGATGAGGGCGCGAAAGCGTTCCTCACTCTGCCGCAGCGCTTCCTGTGCGAGGCGACGATCGGTGATGTCGACGAACGAGGCGCTGATGCGTTCGTTCTCGCCGCGCGCGTTGCGGACGACGGCCGCCGAGAGGGCGACGAGGAAGGTGGAGCCGTCAGCCCGCAGCGCCGTCAACTCGCCCTGCCACGTTCCCTGCTCGAGCAGCGCCGCCGTCACGCTGGCGGCCTCCTCGGGATGGAGCCAGAACTCGCTGGCCAGGCGCCCCACCGCCTCGCGAGGCGAGGCAAGGTGCCACATGCGCTGGAATGCAGGGTTCGTGTAGACCAGGACGCCGTCGAGCGTGGCGATCGCCAGTCCGTTGAGCGAGGCCTCGATGGCGGCATCGCGGATGCGCAACGCCTCCTCTCGCTCACGCTGGTCGGTGACGTCGGCGATGGCGCCGACCGTACGTGAGGGGCGGCGCGCCGGACCCTCGCCTTCGAACGTGGTGTGGGCGCGCGAACGCACCCAGCGCACGCTGCCGTCGGGACGCACGACGCGGTATTCGACGTCGTAGTCGCCATTGCCGGTGGGGTTGTGTGCCCGGGCGATGGCGAGCGCGACGGCGGCACGGTCGTCGGGATGCACACCGTCGATGATGGCCGTGAGGGTGACCGGGCCGTCGAGGCTCCATCCGCGGATCGCGCGCAGGGCGGGGGAGTAGTAGATCTGGTCGGTGTGATGATCGTGATCGAAGATCCCGATCCCGTAGGCGCGCACGGCTTCTGCCAGGCGTCCTTCACTCTCGCGCAGCGCGCCCTCGGCCTGGCGACGCGCGGCGATGTCGCGCGAGACGGAGATGACCGCGTCGATCCCGCCCTGCGCGTTGCGCAGCGGGACGGCGTTGCTCTCGACCCACCGTCGGGTCCCGCGGCGCCCGACCAGTTCGAACGAGAGTGCGCGCGACTCGCCGGCGAGCACGCGTTGCAGCATCTCCTCGAAGGCGGCGCGATGCTCCGGGACGATGAAGTCGACGAACGCCGAGTGTTGTGCCGTCGCGAGGTCTGGTACCTCGAGCATGGCGAGGCCGGCCGCGTTCATCTCCAGCAGGTGGCCGTCAGGCGCAACGACCTTCACGCACTCGAGCGAGCCTTCGAGGATCGCGCGAAGGCGACTGGCATTGGCATGCGATTCCGCGTCGAGGCGCGCCCGCTCGGTGACCTGGCGAACGATCGCGAGCCGACGGTGCCCGGAGAGCGGGATGATCTGCGCCTCGTACACCCGGATCCCGTCGGGCATCGGGAGCGAGTACTGGACGCGCGCGGCTCCCTGTGTCGCGGCGTCGCGAAGCGCCGCGTCGATCGCGTTCGCGTTCTCCGGGGGGAAGAAGTCACGGATCCGTCGCCCGAGGAACTGCTCCGGCGGGAGAAAGAGGCCCTCCGGCGTTCCGGCACGGAAATCGTGAACCTCCCCATCTTCCGAGAGGAGGAAGAGGAAGCCGTCGATTGCAGGGAGGATCTCGTCGAGGTGCAGCGCCTCCAACGCCGGCGATTCGTGTGCGCCGTGCGCGCCGTGCGCGCCGTGCGCGCCGTCCGTGCTCATGCCCAATGCTCCGGTGAGGACATCGTGCCACGCGGAAGCTTGTCGGCGGTCGACCCGAGTGCAATGCTGCAGGAGCGGGGAGGTGACTGACCGGGAGATGCACCATGGTCGCGGAGTCCGACGGCCTTCCTGCTGTCGTGCTGTGGAGTCGGGGGCAACATCGGTCGCCACGGAGCAAGCGCGAGCCCCGTGCGTCGCGCCGATGTTCCCCTCACGGGGCTGCCGTGGGGCGCCGCGACACGCCGAGACGACGCATCTCGTCGCCCGCTGTACGGGGGAGACGGCGTCCCGGTGAGGGGGGCGCGCGATTGCCAAACGGTGCGCCCGGGGCTATCCTCCAACGAGCGATACGCGCGCCTTGGTGCGCGGACAAGTTCCGACGGTTCAGGGGCCTGCCAATGCGAGCGGGCCCCTTTTGTGTTGACGCCGGCCGCGGGGTGAACCCGACGCGATGCCGACTGCCGAACTGGTGGGAGCGGGGAGGACGCCGCCAAGCGCGCGCTCGTCCGTCATGCGTCCACTCGCGCCTCACTCCAGCTGACGAGGTACCATCGATGGCGAAGGAAGAGATGATCGAACTCGAGGGGGCGGTGAAGGAAGTCCTGCCCAGCGCCATGTTCCGGGTCGATCTCGAGAATGGGCACCAACTGCTGGCCACGACGGCTGGGAAGATGCGCAAGTTCCGCATCCGGATCCTCGCCGGAGACCGGGTCACGGTCGAGGTGTCCCCCTACGACCTCACGCGCGGTCGCATCACCTTCCGTCACAAGTAAGGAGTACCCCATGACGATTCCCGACCGCATCACCGCCCGCTGGATCGCGGGGCTTTCGAACGAGGAACTGCAGGCGGTGGAGTTGCAGCTGCACGGCACGTTCGCGAAAGAGGAGTCGACGGAGAAACGACGCGCGGGCGGGGCGTTCAGCCTGCTGCGCGGCCCTGATTCGCTCACGCAGGCGTGGCTGCGCTGGAGCATGGTGTGCAATGCCACGCGCGATCGCGGCCTGCGCACGTCGGCGCGCTCTGCACCGCCCGCGTAGGACAGCACGACGCCCGCGTTGGAGCGGGAGTAGGCAGGGACCGGTTCGCGAGTGCATAGTTCGGACGTGCGCCGCGGGCGATCGACGGAGCGTCGAGGCCGCGTGGCGCGTTCCGAACGTCCTTGTCTCCCGTCTCCATGAAGCCCTGCGATTGTCGCGAGCGGCACGAGCCGCGCCGCGTAGTGCTCACCGGCGGCCCCGGCGCGGGGAAGACCGCCGTGCTCGAGTTGATCCGGCTCTTCTTCTGCGTACACGTGAAGACGCTGCGCGAGTCCGCGGGGATCGTCTTCGGCGGCGGATTCCCGCGGAACCAGCGCTGGGAGCTTCGCCAGGCGGGGCAGATGGCGATCTATCACGTGCAGCGTGCGCTCGAGCTGACGGGTGACCTCGAAAACGCCGCCGTCGTGCTCTGCGATCGTGGCACCGTCGACGGCGGCGCGTACTGGCAGGGGCCGGGATCGCTGTGGGATGCCGTCGGGACGACGATCGAGGACGAGATCTCGCGGTACCACGCGGTAATCCACCTGCGCACCCCGACGTCGCCGGACGCCTACGGTCACGAGAATCCGTTGCGCATCGAGTCGCTGGATGAAGCGGCGGCGATCGACGCGCGCATCGCCGAATCGTGGCAGTCGCACCCGCGGCGCTACTTCGTCGATGCCACACCCGACTTCCTCACCAAGGCGGCGCAGGCGCTTGCGCTCCTGCGCGACCAGGTGCCCCCGTGCTGCCGGCATCACGTGAAGCCCTTCCTCTGGTCGACATGGCCAGGGGAAGTGGAACCGCACGGACCCTGAGCATGCGCGCGCTCTTCGCGATCGCCCTCGCCTCATCCGTCAGCTGCACGGCTCACGCGCAGGCGCCGGCGGCCGCACAGGCGCCGGCGCTCCCCTCGCTGCACCATGTCGGGCTCAACTCGGTCGATCCGGAGCGGGCGATCGCGTGGTACCTGGCGCTCTGGCCATCGGCGAGGCGGACGGAGGTGGCGGGGGTGCCCTCGGTGCAGGCCGAGATGCTCCTGATGTTCCATCGCGTGGCGCGCCAGGCCCCTGGCGCGTGGCGCGACGACCTGCATCGTCCGGACGAGCAGTCCCCGTTCTGGCATATTGGCGCCTTCGTGAACACGACGTCGCTCCTCGAACGGCTGGCCGGGACGGGCATCGCTCCGCTCAGGCTCTGGATCTCGCCCACGGACAGCGTGGGGACGTGGCGCTCCGGGCTCGCGCCCTATGCGGGGACGCTGACGGCGGCGCAGCTCGCGACCGCCCCGACGGCGCCCCCGCGCGAGGGCGGCTTTGCGTACGTGATTGCGCCTGACGGCGTCCTGTTCGAGCTCACCGGGGGGGCGGGGACGCACGAGGCGCTGGCGCACGTGCACTTCTTCCACGAGCAACCGCTATGCGCCGCCAACTGGTACGTGGCGCACCTGGGCTTCGCCCTTCCGCCGGTGCGAGACAGCGTCGGGGTCGAGCGTGCCCGCGCGCCGCACGCGCCGTGCGACGTGCCTAACGGCGAGGCGGGATGGCCCTCGCTCGAGCGCGTGGGGACCATCCGCCAACCAGCGGGGACGGTGCGCTACGCCAACGGCAGCATGGGGTGGTACCCGCGCCAGTGCACCGGGACGCGATGCGGAACCGAGCGCCCGCTGGTGCGCTCGCGCGGTCAGGTGCTGGACCACGTCGCCTTCGGCATCCGCGACTTCGACGCGCGATACGCGAGCCTGGTGCGCGAGGGCGTGACGATCCTCGAGCGACCGCATCCCTTCGGCGCCACGCGCGCCTTCATGCTCGAGGACCCCGATGGGCTGGCGGTCGAGTTGGTCGAGATACCCTAAGGAGTGAGAGCCGGCACGCGCGTCATGATCGCACGCTGCCTTCCCTGGACGCGGTAGCTCCGCACGCTGGCGCCCCCCTCGCTGTTGGCCCCCTCGCCGCGCGTGGCGGCCGACGGGGTGGCGCTCCACCAGGTGATGTCGTGCACCAGCGTGTCGGCGCGCAACGTGTACCGGCTTTCCAGGACGCGACCGCCCACCTCGAAGACGCTCAGCAGCGATCCCGCGATGTACGTCTCCTCGAGGACGAGGCCGTTCCCCTCGTCAGTCGCGTACTGGCCGCGCAGCGAGTCGCGCACGAGGAGTCGGTAGGCACGCAGTCCGCGCACGGTGTCGGCATTGAAGACCGTCCGCCATTGGAACGCCTGTCCTGTCGCCTCGCGCGCAATCTCGAGCGTGATGGGAATACGGTTGCGAATGCTGTCCGGCGGCCCGTACGTGGTGAGCGTTCCTGTCCATCGACCCAGCCATCCCCGCGGAAACTCCGGCACCCCTTGCGCCTGGAGTTGCCGCGCGGGGATGATCGAGGCGGCGACGAGCAGTGCGAATCGAAGCGAGCGCTGGAGCGAGCGCTGGAGCGAGCGCTGGAGCGAGCGCTGGAGCGAGCGCTGGATGGTGAGCCGTCGGGACGGCAACGCTGGAGCGGGCACGGTGGCGACCTCGTCGCGAGACGCGCGAAAGCTACGGCATCCATCGCCCGGCCAGGAGCGCCGACACATCGAGTGGGGTACTGCGATGGGGAGTGCACTCCGCACCACCACCATGCGAGATTCCAACGCGACGTTTCGCGGGCGCCCAGCACGGGCGGCGAGTCGTCCCCCTCACACGACCCATCCTGATGCAACGACTCCGCGTGCGCGTCGGCGCGCTCTCGTCCCTCCTGCTCGTCCTCTCCACGCTTGTCACCACCCTGCCGTCGCGCGTCGTCGGCGCGCAGCAAGCGGAGAAGCGCACGCCCCGGAAGTCGACCGCACGCAAGGGCACGGCAACCAAGGGCGCAACAAGCAAGCGCGCGACCACCAGGCCGAAGTCGACCGCCGCGAAGGCGGGGGCGCCGACGGGCGGCGATTCCACCAGGAAGCGAGTCCCCGCGGGATCGCTCGGGCGTAACTCCGGCGATCGCCACCTCGCCTTTCGAGGGATGGGGAGCGACCTCGACTCGCTCTGGCCGCCCAAGATGCCCGCACCGCTGCCGGGGTCGATCCTCCCCGCCAGGCGCATCATCGCCTTCTACGGCAACCCGCTGTCGCGCCGCATGGGGATCCTCGGTGAGTTCGATCCGCCCGAGATGCTGCGGAAGCTCGATGCCGAGGTGGCGGAGTGGAACCGACTCGATCCCGAACACCCGGTGCAGCCGGCGTTGCACCTGATCAGCGTCGTGGCGCAGGGAGCGGCGGGGAGCGACGGGAAGTACCGCGCCCGCATGGACAGCGTGATGATCGAGAAGGTCTACGGTTGGGCGAAAAGCCGCAACGCGATCCTCTTCCTCGACGTGCAGGTGGGGCTCTCCACACTGCAGTCCGAACTCCCGCTGTTGGAGCGGTTCCTCAAGCGTCCCGACGTCCACCTCGGGATCGATCCCGAGTTCTCGATGAAGAACGGGGGCAAGCCGGGAAAGAAGATCGGAACATACGACGCGAGCGACGTGAACTACGCGTCACGCTTCCTTGCCGGCCTGGTGGACAAGTACCAGCTCCCCCCCAAGCTCCTCATCGTGCACCGCTTCACGCAGAAGGGAGTCACCAACGCGCGCGACATCCGCCTCGACCCCAAGGTGCAGGTCGTGATGCACATGGACGGCTTCGGGGCGCCATGGCTCAAGCGCGATTCGTTTTATTCCTACGTGAAGAAGGAGCCGGTGCAGTTTGCCGGCTGGAAGCAGTTCACCAAGGCGCGGAACGATTCGCCTCCGACGAGCAAGCCGGAGATCCTCCGTCTGTGGCCGGCTCCGTTGTACATCCAGTACCAGTAGCGGGCGACGTCGCGCGGCGCCGCGAGGCGACGGGAATCACCCGTTCGAAGAAGGCGAGCGGGATATCGTGGAAGCGGTGCCGCGCGACGCAGCGGTAACCACAGCGCAGGTAGAAGTCTCCGGCGCCGGCCGCGTCGTCATACGTGTCGAGCCGCAGGCTATCGCCCGGCCAGGCGATGGCCTCGCGATACGCCGCCTCGACCAGTGCGCGTCCGATTCCCTGCCGTTGGCCTTTAGGGATCACGGCGACGTCCACGACGTAGAGCGGACGTCGGACGGGGGTGAAGTCGGCGATCTCGATCGATCGCGGCCGGTGGCCCTGAAGGCGCAGCGTCCCGACCACCGCCTTGCCGGCGCGCGCGACGAGTGTCATCGGGTGCGCGAGTGTCTCGGCGACCGCGCCCTCCGAGATGTGCATGGACCAAGGGCCGCCCCCGTGCACCTCCGACAGGAACTCCGCGGCGCGCGTCCGCACCTCGGCGATGGCGGCGGCGTCCGCCCGCGTGGCGTGCACGATCTCTATCTCCATCGCCATCCCTCCCGGAGGAGGGCGCGCGCCCTCCGCTGACGGAAACGATGATGGGGGGACGCGGTGCCGCCGAGCGGCAGAGCCCCGGCAGGAGGCTCGGGGAAAACCGCGCGGGAGCCGATACTTCCCTGATGGGCGCAGGGTTCGCCGCGCCCCGATTCGCCGCCAGACGTGACGACCACTCCCGCTCGGAGCACCGCACGCATTGCCGAGCCTCGCCCCGAATCAGGCGAGGGGGGCGCGTCGTTGTCGCCCGTGGAAGGGCGGTTGCAGCGGATACTCGCCGACGTCGACTTCCCGGCGATCTCCAACGATGCGCTGGAGGCACTCAAGGAAGTCCCCGATGACGAGTCGTCGATCCATCGACTCGCCAACATCGTCCTGCGCGAGTACGCGCTCACCGTGAAGGTGCTGCGCACGGCGAACAGCGCGCACTACCGGCGCACCGACAAGCACATTCGCAGCGCGGCGCACGCCATGCTCCTGCTTGGCGCAGGGACGGTGCGCAACCTCGCGGCGAGCCTCCTCCTCTTCGAGCACTACCGCAAGCGCTCGCCGGGGCTCAAGGAGCTGATGCTCCTCTCGCTCCTTACGGCCAACCATGCGCGCGAGCTCGCGCTGCTGCGCGGACTTCCCGATCCCGAAGAGGCGAATCTCTGCGGGATGTTCCGCAACCTGGGAGAGGTGCTCGTCGCTGCGTACTTTCCGCGCGACTATGCGCGAATCCTCCAGGTCATGGAGCAGCGCGCGTGCGGGCAGGCAGCCGCCGCGTTCGAGGTGCTCGGCTTCCCGTACGAGGAACTCGGCGAGGCGATGGCGCGCAACTGGGGAATGCCGGACCGCGTGGTTGCCGGCATTCGCAGCGCGGGGACGCAGGCCTCCGACGATCTGCTGGCCATCACCGCCTTTGCGCACGAGCTGACGACCGCCGTCTACCGTCGCGACGCCGATCCGGCACGCGACGGCGTGGCCGAGGTGCTGCAGCGATTCGCCAAGCGCCTCAAGCTGGGGCGGGACGAGGTTGGGGGGGTGCTCCAGTCGGCGCTCAAGGAGACGCGGGCGACTTTTGCGGCGGCAAATGTGACGCTGGACGGGCTCACGCTGCGCAAGCAGCAGCATGCGGCGCTCGCGGCGCTCGGCTCGCACGAGACGCTGGTCATCGACGACGAGGCAGGCGACGGTTCAGCGACCGGAGTGCGAGACGGTAGCGGCGAGTCGTTGCAGCTGGCGCGTCCCGATGCGCGACCGGAGTCGCGCCATGAACTGCGCCATGAACTGCGCCATGAACTGCTCGGCGAGGTCGAGCGCATGGCGATGCCAGGCTCGGGCGAGGTGCTGAGTCGGGTGATCCTGATGGCGCTCGAGGCAGCCTTTCGCGGCGGCCCGTTCCAGCGCGTCGTGCTGTGCATGATGACCACCGACCATCGGCAGCTGAAGGCGCGCAACGGGCTTGGTGCCGGAGTGGAGTCGATGCTCGACCGCTTCACCTGCGACGTGGATTCGCGCACGAGCCCCATCGCGATGGCGGTGGGACGGCACGCCGGCGTGTGCCTGCCGCTGGAGCGCGACTTCTCGCGGACCGAGTGGCGATTTGCCCAGACCTTCGCGGCGTCGAGCTACCTGGTGGTGCCGCTGATCGTGGCGGGGAAGGCGATCGGGTGCCTGTACTGCGACCGCGCGACGGGAGAGGGGGCACCGGACACGGCGACGGTCGCATATGTGCGCGCGGTGTGCGAGACGGTGCAGCGCGGGATCACGGCCCGCAACGCCGACGCGCACGGCCATGGGATCCACACCGCGGAGTTCAAGCGCGATGCGGTGTTGCGCCTGTTCGCCGGTGAGCCGGTGGCACAGGTCGCGACGGCGCTGTCGATCGACCCCGACATGCTGGAGATCTGGCGCCGCGATTTCCTCGCCGGGGCGATGGCCCGGCTGTCGCAGCCCGGGTGATCGCCAGCGAGGTGAAGTCGGTCAGGAGCCGCCGTTAGGCGCCGGTGGTGCCGTTCGGCGCGGGTGGCAACGGCACCGCTGCCCGCACCCGCGCATCGCGCCGTGCCCCGCGCTCGCGCGCCTTGCGCGCTTCGGCCTCGCGCGTGCGCGGGGCCGCGGTGGTGTGCAACGACGCGATGAGCCGCACCGCCGCCTCGTTCACCTCCTCCACCGCACGTTGGAACGCGGCCTCGTTGGCCCGCGACGGGCGTGTGGAGCCGCTCAGCTTGCGAACGAACTGCAACGCCGACGCGCGGATCTCGTCGGGCGTGGCCGGCGGCTCGAAGTTGGCCAGCGTGCGGATGTTGCGGCACATCGCGTCGTTGCTCCAGTGCGCCGGTGGCGTCAGCGTTTGCCGCCAATGCGGAACGCCGCCCCCGTGTACAGCGCGAAGACGCCGTTCTTGGCCGACTGCTTGACGTTGGAGATGTCGAAGTCGGCGACGGATGAGACGCCAAAGGAATAGCGCACCCCGCCGGTGAGAACGAGGGGGCCGAGGTCGAAGTCGACGCCACCACCCAGAGCGCCGCCCACGTCGACCGTCTTGGTGCTCACCCCCGGCAGGTCATCGCAGCTTCCGGTGGTGCCCTTCACCTTGCAGTCGAGCTTGAAGCCGACGTACGGGCCAGCGTAGACGTGCGGGTGAATCGTTCCTTCGGTCATGGGTTGCAGGCGCAGCATGATCGGGACCTCGACGTAGTCCAGCTGCAATCCCTGTGCGGTGCTGTTGGTCCCCTTGGCCCCCTTGCTCACGAAGAGGAGCTCCGACTGGAGCGCAAGGAGGCTGCCCGAGCTCACGTTGGAGAGGCCGCCGATGAGCCCCGTGCGCGAGTCGAGGCCGTCGATCCCGCGCAGCGTGGAGAACGTGGCGCCGACCACGGCCCCGAAGTGTCCGCCTTGTGCCCCCGCCATGGCGGGGGTGGTGACGGCGAGGGCGGCGGCGACGACGCTGGCGAAGAGCGCGCGCGAACCGGACGAACGAAACGGTGAGTTGGTCATGACTATTGGGCTTTCACGCGCCCGCGGGCCCGCTGCACGATCTCCCTAACTTCACGCAGCAGGGTGGGGCCGTGGTAGGTGAATCCGTCCCGGATGGTCCACTCGACGCCGCCGGTGCGCACGATCTTCCCGTCACGCACGGCGTCGGTGCCGGTGGGGTAGAGTACCTTCAGGTTCTCCAGCGGGTTCCCGTTGACGATGATCAGGTCGGCAAGCCACCCCGGCCGTACGCGCCCGAACTCGTTGTCCTTCCCCAGCACCTTGGCACCGTTGCTGGTGGCCTGCTGGAGGATCTTGAGCGCCGGGAACCCTGCCTCCTGGTGCAGCTCGAGCGAGCGGATGAAGCCCCAGCCGTACATCTGGTAGATGAAGCCCGCGTCGTCACCGACGGCGATCGTCCCGCCCATGCGGTCGAAGTCGCGGAGCGCGCGGAACCAGAGCTGGTAGTTCTCCTTCCAGAACGCCTCGTCGATCGACGTCCACCCGATGAAGTACGAGCCGTGGTTGAGCGGGTTGGGCTTGAAGTACTCCTCGAGCGTCGGGTGGAGATAGTCGGCGTACCACGGCGTCGTCTGTGCGCGCTGCAGGTCGCGCGACGCTTCGTAGATGTTGAGCGTTGGGACCCAGGCCACGTTGGCCTTCACCATCCCGGCCAGCACGTCCTTCAACTTCCCCTGGTCCGCCTCGCGCCAGAGGCGCCCGGCATAACGAAAGCGATGCACCTCATCCGAGTAGTTGAACTCGGGAGGGAACGACTGCACGCCGTCGGGGATCGCCGCATCGGGGATCCCGTACCAGTGCTCGATGCTCGTCGTGCCGAACCTGATGTCGTCCCACGCATTGGTCTCCTCGACGGCCGAGTGGTGTGCGACGCGCAGCCCGACCTTGTGCGCCTCATCGAGCATCGCCTCCATCACGTCGCGCTTGGTACCGAGGATCTTGATGCCGTCGGCCCCCATCGCCTTGAGCGCCTGCACCTTCGCGCGCGCCTCGGCCGGTGTGTTGGGGACGGGCGGCATGTTGAACATCGGGTAGTGGAAGATGCGCGGCCCTTCCATCTGCCCGGCGTTGATGCGGTCGCGCATCGGGATCGTCTTGCGCGAATCGCTCCCGACATCGCGCACGCTCGTGATCCCAGCGGCGAGCCAGATCTTGAGTTCGTATTCCTGTTCCTGCGGCGTCCCGCCACGCTCGTCCTGCACGTGCGCGTGCGTGTTCACGAAGCCGGGAAGGACGTACTTCCCCTTCGCGTCGATCTCCACGCCGCCGGAAGGGCGATTGTTACGCGCGCCGATCGCGTTCTGGATCGCGTCGCCGCCAGACGGCACGATCTGCGAGATCCGGTTGTTGTCGATGACGATGTCGTACGGGCCCGAGGCCGGCGTCCCCATCCCGTCGATGACGAGCGCGTTTCGGATGATGAGGCGGGCGGCACGCTTTCCGTGCAGCGCTGGGACCTGCGGAGCGCCCGCGGCTACCGTCTGCGCGGGGGCGCGCACGGCGACGGCGACAGTCGAGAGGGCGAGTGCGGCGCGGCAAGCGGCGCGAACGGTGGGAGAGTCGAAGCGCATGAATCGAAGGGAGTGGCGTGTCGTGGAGCGCCGAAACCTCCATCGGCGCGGCCCCCCCCGCAAGCCGACGACGCAGGGGGCTCGGCGCCTCCTCGTCAGGCAGACCTCTCGCGTGTGGTGCGCGGCCTCGTGGCGCGCTGTCGCTGCGCGCTCAGGCCGGGACGACGCGCGCCGTCGCGTAGATCAGTCCCGTGCCGGGCTCCGGGAAGGCGCGCCAGTGCAGGCGGACATAGCGCCCGTCGGCGCACCGATAGCGATTCGTGAAGGCGAGCGTGGTGGTGCCGTCACTCAAGCGCGCCACCTCGGCGACGGTAGCGTCGCGATCGTGCGGGTGCACGAAGTTGGTGAAGGGCTGCGAGCACAACTCCGCGGCGCTGTACCCCAGCGCGCGCTCGAAGGCGGGATTCACCACCAGGAATTGCGCGTCGGTGCCCGCGAGGCACATCAGGTCGATGCCGTAGATGAAGAAACGCTCGAAGTCGACCGCTGGGTGCTCACCCGTGGCGGCGAGGACGATGCTGACACCGCACGCCGGGCAGTAGTTGGCGGCGGTGGGGAGCGCGTGCTGGCACCTGGGACAGTGGTCTGGCATTTCGACCTCGCGCACGGTGAAGCGACTCCTAACCTCCCGTCGCAGCACGCAGGGCGCAAGGCGCAAGACAGGAGGGCGGGCGCCGTGGTCCTGACGCCCGCCCTCCGTGTGGGGTGACCGGCCGCCGCGCGCTGCCTACGGGAAGAACCCCCGATCGGGGAAGACGGTCGTCGCCCCGGTCACGCGGAAGTGTGCCTCCCGCACCTGCTCGGAGCTTCCGCCCACATACACCGTGAACGTCCCCGGTTCCACCACGTGCCGCATGGCCAGGTCGTAGAAGGCGAGGTCGCGCGGGTGGAGCGTGAACGCGAGCGTGCGGCGCTCGCCCGGCTGGAGCGACAGGCGCTGGAAGCCGCGCAGCATCTTCACCGATCGCGTGACGCTGGCAGCGTCGTCGCGCAGATAGAGCTGCACGACCTCGTCGCCGGCTCGCGTTCCGCTGTTTGTCACCGTCACGCGAACGACGAGCGTGTCCCCCATCGAAAGGTCGGACGCGCTGAGCGCCGGCGCGTCGTAGGCGAACGTGGTGTAGCTCAACCCGTGCCCGAACGGATACAGCGGCGTCCACGGGACGTCGATGTAGCGGGAGGTATAGCGTTCGTCGCCGACGGCGGGGCGCCCGGTGTTCTTGTGGTTGTAGTAGATCGGCACCTGCCCCACGGTGCGCGGGAAGGTGATGGGGAGCTTGCCGCCGGGGTTCACGTCGCCGAACAGGACGTCGGCCACCGCGGGCCCCATCTGTACGCCGAGGTACCACGTCTCGAGGATCGCCGGGACGTTCGCGTCGAGCCAGGGGATGGAGAGTGGACGTCCGTTGGTGAGGACGGCGACGACCGGCTTCCCGGTGGCCACGACCGCCTGCGCCAGTTGCAGCTGTACGCCCGGAAGGTCGAGCGAGGCGCGGTTGCGCGACTCGGCCGACATGTCCTGCTCCTCGCCGATGACGAGCACGACGGCATCCGCCTGGCGCGCCACGCGCACGGCGTCGGCGAACCCGCTGGTGTCCGCATCGTCGACCGATGCCCCGCGTGCGTACAGCACGCGCGTCGGCGCACTCACCGCTTGGCGAATGCCGGCGAGGATGGTCACCGCATCCTCCGCCCGGCCAAGGGCGGCCCAGTTGCCGAGCGCCGATCGCGCGTCGTCGGCCAGCGGGCCGATGACCGCCAGCGTGCCTAACGACTTGCGAAGCGGGAGCATGCCGCCGGCGTTCTTGAGGAGCACGATGGAGCGACGCGCCATCTCGCGCGACTCGGCCACAAAGCTGGGCGCGAGCGTGAGGGCACGTTCGCGCGCCTCGCTGCTGTGCCGATACGGATCGCTGAAGAGTCCCAGTTCGTACTTGACGCGCAGCACGCGACGCACGGCCTCGTCCACCGTCGCCATCGTCAGGCGCCCGGCCCTGAGTTCCCCGGGAAGCGCCGAGTAGAAGATGTTGCTCACCATGTCGACGTCGACCCCTGCCTGCAGCGACTTCCGTCCAGCCGTCGCGGTGTCGGCGGCCACGCCATGGTTGAGCAGCTCCATGACTCCCGTGTAGTCGCTCACCAGGATCCCGTCCCACCCCCAGTGTTCGCGCAGCACGCCGTTGATGAGCGAGCCGTGCACGTGCATCGGGATCCCGTCGATCTCGTTGAATGATGCCATCACCGAGCGGGCGCCGGCATTCACGGCGGCGTGGAACGGTGGGAGGTAGATCTCGCGCAGCGTCCGCTCCGGGATCTCCGCGACGTTGTAGTCGCGCCCCCCTTCGGCCGCGCCGTAGCCCACGAAGTGCTTGGCCGTGGCGATGAGGGAGAGCGAATCGCGGAGGTCGTTCCCCTGGATGCCTCGCACCGCGGCGGCCGCGACTGCACTCCCGAGGTAGGGATCCTCGCCTGCTCCCTCGACCACGCGCCCCCAGCGCGGGTCGCGCGCGATGTCGACCATCGGGGCGAAGGTCCAGTGCAGCCCGTTGGCCGCGCCCTCCGCCGCACCCACGCGCGCCGCGCGCTGAATGGCCGGCGGGTCCCAGCTTGCCGCCTGGGCCAGCGGCACCGGGAAGATCGTGCGGAATCCGTGGATGACGTCGTGGGCAAACAGGAGCGGGATGCGAGCCCGCGATTCCTCGACGGCGACGCGTTGCATCTCACGGGTGAGCGCGGCCCCCACCACGCCGAGGAACGAACCCACGCGCCCGGCGCGGATGTCGGCGACGCCCGCTTCTGGCGTTTGGGGACCGGTGAGCCCCCACTGTCCGCGGTACTGCGTGAGCTGGCCGAGCTTCTCCTCGGTGGTCAGGCCGGCGAGCACGGAGTCGACGAAGCGCTCCATGCGTGGATCGCCGGGACGCACCGCGCTCCGGTCGCCCGCCGCGGGGTCCATCGCGCGCGTCGGCGACACGGAGCCAGGGGGCGCGGCGGCCGGACGTGCGCAGGCCGCGAGCCAGAGCAGTGTGGCGGTCGCGGCGAGCGCCGCACGCCGAAGGGAAGGAAGGGGCGAAGCGCGCATGTTTCGCTCTGGAAGATCGAGACGACTTGGCTGGCGTGCGCTCCCAATACGGGGAGCGGCGAAGGGGAGGGCAAGCAGGCACGAGCGAACGCCCGTTAGGCCGCACGCGCCTCACCCCCTCGATCATCGCAACGGGCACCCCGGAGCGGGGTCGGCGATTCCCCGGACATCACGCGGGGCCCGCCGGCCTTGCGCGGCCAGGAGGCGACGGCCCGGCGCCCCCTGCACCCGCGCCGGCTGGCGCGAGGGCCGACTAGAGGGCGTCGCTCCCCTTGAGGAGGCGCATGAAGAAGCCGATGGACGCCGCGAAATCGGCCGCCGAGACGCGCTCGTTGACGCCGTGCACGCGTGACCGGTCGCCTTCGCCTAACGGGATTGGGAGGAAGCGGTACACGCGATCGCTGTGCGGCCCCCAGTACTTGGCATCCGTCCCGCCCATCACGAGGTAGGGGATCACCGGGACGCTCGAGCCGGGGACCATCCCGGCGATCGCCCGCGAGATGAGCGCGTACGCCGGGTCTCGCGTCGAGGACACAGGGGACGGGTCCACGCCGACCGAATCCAGGCGCTCGACGCGCACGGCGCTGTCGGCGACGACCTGCCGCACGCGCGCCATCACCGTCGCGACGGTCTCGCCGGGGCGGATGCGGAAGTTCACCACCGCGCTCGCCTCCGGCGGGAGGACGTTGTCCTTCACCCCGGCGCTCAGCATGGTGGGGGAGACGGTCGTGTGCAGGAGTGCAGCCCCCATGGGGTTGGAGGTCAGGAGTTTCGTGAGGAGGGGCGCGGTGATCCACAGGTTGCTGCTGACGAGACGCTCGCGGAACGATTGATAGGGGGCCATCGCCTCGATCATCCCGCGCGTGGGGCCGTCGAGCGACGACGGGAAGGGATCGCCCTCGAGGCGCGCGATCGCGCGGCTGAGCGCCCCTACCGCCGTGCGCGGCCCGGGCATCGACGAATGCCCGCCCTCGGCGACAGCCGTCAGTCGCAACGAGACGTACCCCTTCTCCGCGATGCCGACGATCGCCACTCGCTGCGGGATGCCGGGGATCATCCCCGCCCCCATGAAGCCCCCCTCGTCCACCACGAGTGCCGGCGTGACCCCGCGGGCCACCAGCACCTTCACGATCTCCCGGGCGCCGAACATCCCGCCGACCTCCTCGTCGTGCCCGAAGGTGAGGTAGATCGTGCGCTTGGGCGCGAAGCCGGCGCGCAGCAACCCTTCCACCGCCTCCATCACGGCGATCACCGTCGACTTGTCGTCCAGCGTTCCGCGCCCCCAGACGTAGCCGCTCGCCGTGTCGCCGGAAAACGGTGCGTGTTCCCACTCCTTGAGGTTGGGTTCGGGGACGGGAACGACGTCGAAGTGGCCCATCAACACCACGGGGGCGAGCGTGGTGTCGCTCCCCTTCCACGTGTAGAGCAGCGAGAGCCCGCCCACCACCTCGCGCGACAGCGTGGCGTGCGCCGTCGGGAAGCGCTGTGTGAGGAACTGGTGCACGCCGACGAACGCGGCGGTGTCGATCGGCCCCCCCGAGGCGAGGGAGACGGTCGGAAAGCGCACCGCCTCCGCCAGATGCAACGCCGCGTTCGCCGTATCGATCGGCGGGATGGCAATCTCCGCGGCACCAACGGCGGGAGCGGGGGCGGTGCGGGCTGCGTTCACCGCCATCGCCCCCAGGAGGAGCGCGATGGCGCTGAAAATGGCGATCAGGGCGCGTTTCATTTCGAGGGCTTCGGAGGGCGAACGGCAAACATGGTCGGGTGGCGGGCATTTCGGCAGAGATCGTTCGAACGCCGCCGCTCGCGTGGGCGGCCGCCGGGCGCTATCCTCTCCCGCGTCGCGCGGCGGCGCTCCACCCCGCGCGATGGCCGCACCGGCGTCGCCCGCCACTTCTCTCTCGAGAGGGGCGCGGCTCGCCACGCAGAGCCTGCCGCGCCCCCGGCATCGGTTCGCCACTCCATCGCAACCCACTCGCCGAGGTCCCCCTCATGCCCCGCCGCGCCACCGTCGGTTCCGCCGGTTTCCTCGCCAACGTCTCCGCCCATCGCGCAGTCGCCGCCATCACTCTCGCGCTGACGTTCGTCAGTGCGGGGTGCGCCGTCCAGCGCTCCTCGTCGTCCTCGTCCCTTTCCTCGAGCGGCACCGCCAGCGCGTCGAGCAGCGCCAGCGTCATGGCAGGGATGGACGACCACACGGCGCACATGAACGCCGCCGATCGCGCTGCTCCCGCCAGCTTCGCGGTTGGCGCTGCTCAGCAGGGGATCGAAGGGCTCCCGCCCAGCGCGCGGACCGCCGCGGCGCGCCTCGCCGCCACGCCGCGCCACGGCGAGTGGGTGAAGATCGCGTGGGAGCCCGGCTCGAGCGATTCGCTCATGGCGTGGATCGTCTACCCCAAGTCCTCGGCCAAGGCGCCCGTCGTCGTCGTGGTGCACGAGATCTTCGGCCTTTCGACCTGGGTGCGCAGCGTGGCCGACCAGGCCGCCGCTGATGGCTTCATCGCGATCGCCCCGGACTTCCTGTCGCGCGTGCGCGGCGGGCCGAGTTCGATCGAACTCCCGGCGGACACGGCGCGCCGCCTGATTGCCGGCGTCGACGCGGCCGAGCGCAATCGCGCCATCGTCGCCGCGGCGAACTACGCCATGATGCAACCGGCGGCGGTCGCGAAGTACGCGGTCTTCGGCTACTGCTGGGGTGGAACGACGACATTCATGCACGCCGTCCACGGCGGCGTGAAGGGGTTTGTGGGAGGCGTGGCGTACTACGGCCTCCCCTACATGACCGGCGGCTCGCCGGCGACGGCGACATCGGCCGCAGTGCCGGCGTCGGTCAACGCCGACTCCATTGCCAGGATCAAGGTGCCGATGATGCTGCTCAACGGTTCCAAGGACGCCCGCATCGCCGCGGCGATGCCGCAACTCGACTCGATCATGAAGGCCAAGGGCAAGACGTACACCGGCGTGAACTACGAGGGGGCAGTGCACGGCTTTCTTCGCGCGCAGGACGATCCCAAGGCGCAGCGTGACGAAGCCGAGGAAGCGGCCAACCTCGCGGCGACCAAGGACGCGTGGCCCCGTACCCTTTCCTTCCTGCGCCAGCGACTCGGCGTCAAGTGACGACGCCTCGCCCGCATTCATGAGATCGTTCGCTCAATCACCCTCGTTAGCCCCGGAGAGATCGATGGTTCGTCAGGCAATTTCGGCCGTGTCGCTGGCGTGCGTTGCAGCTGCCGCCCTCCCCGCGCAGGGGACGGTGCAGAAGTCCGCGTTGCACGACTTCAAGGTGGTCACCGTGGCTCCCGGGCTCGTGCAGCCGTGGGGGATCGCCTTCGTTCCGGGCGGCGACATCCTCATCACCGAACGACCGGGGCGGCTGCGCATTGTGCGGAAGGGCAAGCTCCTCGACACGCCGGTGGAAGGGGTCCCCACCGTCGCGACGCGCGGGCAGGCGGGGTTGCTCGACGTCGCCGTGCACCCGGACTTCGCCAACAACCACTACGTCTACGTCACCTACTCCAAGCCGGTGGACGACAGCGGGAAGACGACGACCGCCGTCGCGCGCGCGAAGTTCGAGCACGACAAGCTCGTCGGACTCGCCGACATCTTCGTGGCCAAGACGGTGGGGACGATCGGCCACTTCGGCTCGCGGCTCGCCTTCGATGGCAAAGGGCACCTCTTCGTGACCGTCGGCGATCGCATGGTGCCGCCGGCCGGAAACCTCGAGGCGCATCCCGCGCAGGATCTCTCCAATCATCATGGCAAGGTGCTCCGCCTCAACGACGACGGGAGCGTGCCGAATGACAACCCGTTCGTTGGAAGGGCCGGGGCGCAGCCGGAGATCTACAGCTACGGCCATCGCAACATGCAGGGGCTCCTGGTGAACCCGGCCACCGGCGACGTGTGGGAAACCGAGCACGGGCCGCAGGGGGGCGATGAACTCAACCTGATCAAGCCGGGGGCCAACTACGGGTGGCCGGTGATCGGCTTCGGCGTCAACTATCGCACGGGGCTCGCCATACACACCGGGACCACGCGCGAAGGGATGGAGCAGCCGGTGTCGGTGTGGGTGCCGTCGATCGGTGCCTCGGGGCTGATGCTCTACACCGGCGACAAGTTCCCCGAGTGGAAGGGGATGCTCTTCGCCGGCGGGCTCTCCGGCGAGCGCGTCACGCGCTTCACGCTCAACGGGCAGAAGGCCGACATGGCCGAGCATCCGGTGCGCGGGCTCGGGCGCATTCGCGACGTGCGTCAGGGGCCGGACGGCTACATCTATCTCGCGATCGACGATGCGACGGGAAAGCCGACGAGTGTGGTGCGCCTGGAGCCGGTGGCTCGTCGCTAGCGGCGCTCACGATGCGGCGGTCATGCAGCTGGCGGTAGCGCTGCACGGCTGGCCCTCGTGAAGTTCGAGGACGGCGCGTCGCGAACCGGCGCGCCGTCTTGCATTCCCCCAGAGCACGCTCGCTCCGTCGGGACCGATCCCTGCGTCACGACCTGCGACCCGAACCTCACTGATCGTTCTCCGCATGCAACGCCGCGACTTCCTCGCCACGTCGGCCATCGCCACGCTCGGCGCCGGTGCCACTCACCTTGTCGCTGGCGCGCTCGACGCCCCCGCGGCACCCCCGTTGTCCGAACCGGCTCTGCCTCCAACCCCTGCATCGCTCATGGAGCCCACGACCTCCTCCGCCGCCGTCACGCGCAAGATCCTCATTGCGGGCGGCGGCTACAACACGCCGTACATCCGCTACATGGCGCAGCTGACGGGAAAGCCGCGTCCCCGCATCTGTTACCTGCCGACCGCTTCGGCCGACGCGATGGACGGCATCATCTGGTTCTACCGGCAATGCGCACCGCTCAACGTGCACCCGCTGGACCAGCCGTCGTTCATCGAGAGCCTGTCGCAGAAGCAGGGATGGGACGAAGTGCTCCTGTCGATGGATGGCATCGTCGTCTCCGGTGGCAACACGCTCAATCAGCAGGCCATCTGGAAGGCGCAGGGGATCGACGTGATCCTGCGCGAGGCGTACAACCGCGGCATTGTCCTGGGCGGGGCGAGCGCTGGCTCGTTGTGCTGGTTCGAGGAAGGGACCACCGACTCGCGCCCGAAGGCGCTGTCGATCGTGAAGTGCCTGGGGATCCTGCCCGGGAGCCACTCGCCGCATTACGACGTGGAAGCCGGGCGTCGCCCGCTCTACCACAAGCTCATTGGCTCGGGCGAGATGAAGCCGGGCTATGCCTGCGACGAGGATGCCGGGATCTACTTCGAAGATGGGCAGGTGAAGCGCGTGGTCACCTCGCGCGCGGGAGCGAAGTGCTACTTCGTCAGTGCACCATCCGGCGGCGTCGTCGAGCGGGTCATGGAACCGGAGATGATCGCCTGATTGACACGCGTTAGGCGGCGGCTCCCCGGAACCGTCGCGCCGTGCCTCGTCACGACGTACGTTGCGCGTGACGGCCGGCCGGCGCCGGGGTGACACGTCCCCATCTGTCGAGGCACGGCCTATGCGAATTGATGACGGTACACCAGGAGGCCGCCGTGATGGCGGAACACGCCATGTGTGCCGATCACTCATCAAGCTCTCGCCCGATAGGCAGCAGGACACGCCGCGCGTACGCGGTGGTCGCGACGTTTTCGTCGATCGCAGCAGTTCTCGCACTCTCCACGAGCGCGCAGTCGCTGACGGCATCCGAACTTGTCGCACAAGCCACGCGCCCCGCGACGCCGGACAGCGCGCAGATATCGCCACAGGTCATCGACGCCGGCCGCAAGCTCTATAAGGGGCGCGCCGGCTGCGTGGTCTGCCATGGCTCCCACATGGAGGGGACCGCGGTGGCGCCGGCGCACAAGCGAAGCGCGGGATGGAAGTACGCGCGAGACGGGTCCATCGAGGAGTTGGCGCGCGTGATCGTGGATGGCATTCCCGGAACACTGATGGTCGCGCGCCCGAACGGGATCAGCGTACAGGATGCTTCTGCGCTCGCGACGTACATCTGGTCGGTGAATCACCTCGACGCGAAGCCCTAATGGCCTGTTGCGACGGCAGGATTGCGCCTGTCGAGCGCGTACGACGACGCGACCGCGACGATCGGAGATACTTCAGGAATCAAGTTGTCCCCATTCTACACTCCTGCCGGGTTGGACGCGCCTATCCAACCTGATGGGTACGTATTCGGTGATCAGTGCTACAATAGCGCCGCTTCAGCGCTCCCCCCGACATCGACCATCAGCGAGAGGCTGTCACATGATCAGGCAGAATGCCGTTGCTCGACGCTCCCGTGTCTTCTCGCTGACCCTCGGCGCAGCAATCCTGCTGATGGCAGTTAGGGTTCAGGCGCAACAACCCGCCGATGGGCGCGGCGCGGCAACGGCCGCGGCGGGCACGGCGCTGCCCGATACCAGCGCAATCTCGGCGGACATGATTGCGAAGGGTCGCAAGATCTACCGCGGCAAGGGTGCCTGCATTGTGTGTCACGGTGAGAAGATGGAGGGATCGGCGATCGCTCCGCCGCACCGCAAGACCAGCGGGTGGAAGGACGCCAAGGATGGCGCCTTCCCCGAACTGGTTCGCGTGATCTCATCCGGCGTGCAAGGGACGGTGATGGTGGCGCTGCCGAACGGGATCAAGCCCGATGAGGCCGTCCTCGTTGCGTCGTTCATCTGGGCCGTGAACCACCGAGGCGAGTCGCCCTAGGGCGCGTGCGGGCCGCCCGGAGCGGAGGAACAGCTCCCGGCGGCCCCTTGGGGAGCCCGCCCTGCGCCGACCTGACTCCCACGATTGCTCCGTCCGTTGTGCCGGCGCTGACGACACGCCCGCCAACATGCAGGCTGCCGCGTTCATTCCCCCCCTCATAACCCCCACCACATCACCATCGAGGAATTCCGTCATGCGCTCCGCCGCAGTCGTGGCGCTCGCTTTGTTGTCCCTTCCCTCCGCGGCCGAGGCCCTGCCGGCCTTTGCTCGACAAACCGGGCTCGCGTGCTCCGGTTGTCACACGCAACATTTTCCCTCGCTGAATGCGTTCGGCCGGAAGTTCAAGGCCGATGGGTACACGATGGTCGGTGCGCAGGCGAAGGTCGAAGGAGGGCGCCTGTCCATCCCCGCCGTACTCAACGCGGCGCTCTTCTTCAAGGTGCGCTTCCAGAAGACGAATGGGGTCGACGCGCCGGGGACGCGTTCTACCAACTCTGGCGAACTGCAGTTTCCCGATGAGTTCGCGCTCCTGCTTGCGGGGCGCGTGAGCGAGAACATCGGCTTCCTGCTCGAAGGGCAGCTGCCGTCGAAGGACGCCCCAGTGCTCGCCGGCTTCAAGGTGCCGTTTTCGTACAACGTGAAGGGCGTGCGCGCATCGGTCGTCCCGTTCACGACGGACGGCCTTGGCGCCGCGTACGGCTTCGAATTGCTCAGCACGGGGGCGGTGCGCAACATCCGCTTCATGGAGCATCGGACCGAGTTCTCGGCGCAGCAGTACGTGGGGACCGCGACGCCGGCGTCGGGGGCGACGTTTGCCGTGTCCGACCATCGGTTCTTCGCGAACGTGACGCGCTGGTCACCCGTGCACCTGGCGACGGCCGAGGGGCGTGCGAGCCCGATGCCGACAGCGAACTACGCGCGCTTTGCCGTGACGCCGAACGTGGGGTCGTGGGACGTCGGACTTGGCGTGCAGAAGTGGTACGGCGCGGCGCGCCTCGATGACGGGCGTGGCGATGGGCGTGTTTCCTCGATCAACACGCGCGCCTGGGCGATCGATGGCCAGGCGAATGGGAAGCTGGGGAAGTACCCGGTGGGGCTCTTCGCGTCGCTGGCGAGGGCGGACGGGTCGGGAGAGCACGCCGCGAGCCCGAACATCTTCAACCCGGCGCCTAACGACCGCAGCGCCGCCGCGGTGGCCACGGAGGTCGGCGTGCT
Source organism: Gemmatimonadaceae bacterium (assembly GCA_046327755.1). Taxonomy (GTDB): domain Bacteria; phylum Gemmatimonadota; class Gemmatimonadetes; order Gemmatimonadales; family Gemmatimonadaceae; genus SCN-70-22. The sequence continues at coordinate 656,815 of JAXLXW010000001.1, read as the reverse complement.
ACCCGAGCGCGGATCGATCCTGCTGGGCTTCCGCTCCGGCGACAACGGTGAAGTCGATCATCACCGCGACAATGCGGTGACCATGGGCGGCATCTACCACCTGCACCAGAACGTGCAGTTGCAGGTGAACTGGACGTTGCGCTCGGGGACGGCGTATACGCCGCGCCCGGGTGACGGGAACCGCCTGCTGACCGTGATGCTGGCGGCGGCGATGTAGACGAAAACGGCGGCCGGATCCCCGTAGGGTCCGGCCGCCGTCGTCAGGCGCACTCGACGCGCCCGCGATGCGAGAGCGCGGAGGCGATGTGTCCAACCACCACGCGGATGACGGAACTCAGAGCGCTGGGCCGCCAGCGATCGGGTCGGCCGCGTGCGGCGGGGTGACGCCGTGGCGCAGCCGGCGGGAGAGGAGGGTCACGGCGCGAATCACGGCCGCGACCACGCTTGCGGCGATCATGACGGCGACGAAGGCGAGCACCGTGTACAGCACGCCGTTCCTGAGGGCCTCCATACCGCACCTCCTGCTGAGCGTTGGCCTGCGGCTCGCGGCGCCGGCACGTGGCCGACACCGATGCACTCATCCGCGGTAGCTGGGTGCCGGCGACGATCGAGACGCTCGATGCGGGGCGACGGCGCGCAGGGGCGCGGTGGGGAACGGAGTCAGGGCGATGGGGCAGGGAGGAGGCCCTGGCGTCGCAAGGAATGCGTTGCGCCGCGGCAGGACGTCCAAGCGGGACCCCATCCAAACAGGCGCAGCACCCACGGGTTGTGGAGCGCTGGAGCCAGCATTCTGGAGGTGCCCCAGCCTAGCGGTTTCCAGGCGTCCGGCAGTCGGGAACACCCTGCAAGGCGTAGGGAATCCCCGGAAAGTCGGTGCTTCGGGGGCGGCGAGCGTCAGACCCTAGCGGGGGGCTGCGGGGAGCGCCGCGACGCACTGCACCAGGACCTGGTAGCGCGCCTCGCCAGGGGCCAGGCGCACGGAATCGTTCACCGCGAACTCGGCGTCCGTGAAGAGGCGCGGCACTTCGTAAACGTTGAAGAGGCAATCCGTCACCTGGTGCCGAAAGCGCAGCGAGGCCTCGTTGGGGGCATCGCGCGGGTCCGGAGTGCGCGCCCATCCCGAAGCGCGCAGCCGCTCGTAGAAGCGCACCGCTTCGGCGGCGACGCCGAGGCGCGTGCTTCCCGCCGCCGTGGCGCGACACCCCGGCAGGCGCTCCTTGGTGCGCCAGTCGTCCACGGTATCGGCTTCGAGCACGACGATCATCTGCTGTGTCCTGCGCAGGAAGTCGGCAGCTGCAACGCAGCGCGTGGTGTCACCGGGAGCGCGTTCGGCGATGGAACGCGCGCTCCCCGCGCCGGTGGACAGGAACAACGTGGCGAGGAAGGCAATCACGCGACGCAGCGAGACAGGTGTGAGGGACGAATGCCGCGATACCGGCAATGCAGGACCGGTGACGACGCGGTGAATGTGGTGACGGGTGTGGCTACCCGGGAAGGCAGGGCGCCTGCCGTGAAGGGTGGGAGAAATCGCTTACACGGCACGATGTTGTGCGGCTCGGCGGTGTGTCGCTGGCAGGGGTGCGGCATTCCCCCGACTGGTCGGACCTCCGGGGCCCGTACCTTGCCGATGCAGTTGGAGAGTTGTCCCCCACGTTCATTCGCGCCCGCTCCCATGGACCAGTCCAAGCGTTACGCCGACCTGAGCCTCGACGAGGCCACGCTCATTCGCGAGGGACGCCACATCCTGGCGGCCTACAAGATGAAGCCCAAGGCGGGGCACGCGTACCTCGCCGCGGCCGCGCACTTCGCGGCCGAGTCGTCCACGGGGACGAACGTCGACGTCTCCACCACCGACGACTTCACGCGCGGCGTGGATGCCCTCGTGTACTTCATCGACGAGGCCAACGAGGAGATGCGCATCGCGTATCCGCTCGACCTCTTCGACCGCAACGTCACCGATGGGCGGATGATGATCGTCTCGTTCCTCACCCTGGCGATCGGCAACAACCAGGGGATGGGCGACATCGAGTACGGCAAGATGTACGACTTCTATGTCCCCGAGCGCGCGTTGCAGCTGTTCGACGGACCGTCGAAGGACATCTCCGACCTCTGGCGCATCCTCGGTCGCCCGGTGCGGGATGGCGGCTACATCTCCGGCACCATCATCAAGCCCAAGCTGGGATTGCGCCCGGAGCCGTTCGCGCGTGCCGCCTACGAATTCTGGCTCGGCGGCGACTTCATCAAGAACGACGAGCCGCAGGGGAACCAGGTCTTCTCGCCGCTCAAGAAGACCATTCCCCTCGTGGCCGACGCGATGAAGCGCGCCATGGACGAGACGGGGCAGGCCAAGCTGTTCTCGGCGAACATCACCGCCGACGATCACTTCGAGATGTGTGCGCGTGCCGACTTCATCCTCGAGACGTTTGCCTCCGATGCCGACAAGGTCGCCTTCCTCGTCGACGGCTTCGTGGGCGGCCCGGGGATGATCACCACCGCGCGCCGGCAGTATCCCAACCAGTACCTGCATTACCATCGCGCCGGGCACGGGATGATCACCTCGCCGAGTGCCAAGCGCGGCTACACGGCGTACGTGCTCGCCAAGCTCTCCCGACTGCAGGGGGCGAGCGGCATCCACGTGGGGACGATGGGCTACGGCAAGATGGAGGGGGCGCAGGACGATCGCGCCATCGCCTACATCATCGAGCGCGACGAGTACCAGGGGCCGGCATACTACCAGAAATGGTATGGCATGAAGCCCACCACCCCCATTATCTCGGGCGGGATGAATGCGCTGCGCCTCCCGGCCTTCTTCGCCAACCTGGGGCACGGCAACGTGATCAACACGGCGGGGGGGGGCTCGTACGGGCATCTCGATTCGCCGGCAGCGGGGGCGATCTCACTGCGGCAGGCGTACGAGTGCTGGAAGGCCGGGGCCGATCCGATCGAGTGGGCCAAGTCGCATCGCGAGTTCGCGCGCGCCTTCGAGTCGTTCCCAAAGGACGCTGATGTGCTCTACCCCGGCTGGCGGCAGCACCTGGGCGTCCAGGGCTGACGGACGCCCCCTCACCTCACGAGGATTTCCACGCGATGCCAACTGGCGGACGTACCACGCTGACGCAGTTCCTCATCGAAGAGCGCCGGCGCGCCCCCGCGGCCACGGGAGAGCTCAACTCCCTCCTGACCAACGTGTCGCTCGCCTGCAAGGCGATCGCGCGTCGCGTGGCATACGGCGCCCTCTCCGATGTGGTCGGCGCAACCGGCGAGCGGAACGTGCAGGGCGAGGAGCAGCTCGCGCTCGACGTGCTGAGCAACGGGATCTTCCTGCGCGCCAACGAGTGGGGCGGCCAGGTCGCGGGGATGGCGTCGGAGGAGATGGAAGGGGTGTACCTCATCCCGCCGCAGCATCCCAAGGGGAAGTACCTCCTCCTCTTCGATCCGCTGGACGGCTCGTCGAACGTCGACGTCAACGTCTCGGTGGGGAGCATCTTCTCGATCCTGCGCGCCCCGCGGGCGGGCGAGGATCCCGCGCTCGAGGACTTCCTGCAGCCGGGGACGCAGCAGGTCTGTGCCGGCTACGCGATCTACGGCCCGTGCACGATGTTCGTCGTCACGTTAGGCAAGGGGACGCATGCCTTCACCCTCGACCCGATGCTGGGCGAGTGGGTGCTGAGCCACCCCAACCTCCAGATCCCGCGGCAGGCGCGCGAGTTCGCCATCAACGCGTCCAACGCGCGATTCTGGGAGCCGGCCGTCAAGCGCTATGTCGACGAGTGCCTGGCCGGGCAGTCGGGGCCGCGCGGAAGCGACTTCAACATGCGGTGGATCGCTTCGCTCGTTGCCGAGACGCACCGTGTCCTGATGCGCGGCGGCGTCTTCCTGTACCCACGCGACACGCGCGAGACGAAGCGCGAAGGGCGCCTGCGCCTGCTGTACGAGTCCAACCCGATCGCCTACCTCGTGGAGCAGGCGGGGGGGATGGCCAGCACCGGGCGCACGCGCGTGATGGAACTCGCCCCCAGCGCACTGCACCAGCGCGTGGGATTCGTCTTCGGCTCGGCCGATGAGGTGGCGCGCATCGAACGCTATCACGACGAAGCGACGCAGGATGATGCGTACGCCTCGCCGCTCTTCGGGCGGCGCGGACTCTTCGCCGCACCGGATTGATTCGCGGCACCCGACGCACACCTCGCACGCGGCGCGTGTCGCGACGCCCCCCGATTGGCCACTGCCCTCTCCCTCCTCACACCGCCCCGATGTCCGCCAAGCACCCGATCATCGCAATCACCGGCTCGTCAGGCGCCGGCACCACCTCGGTGACGCGCACCTTCGAGAACATCTTCCGTCGCGAGGGGGTCAAGTCCGCCATCGTCGAGGGGGACTCGTTCCACCGCTACGACCGGTCGGAGATGAAGGTGAAGATGGCCGAGGCGGAGGCGGCCGGAAACCGTACCTTCTCGCACTTCGGGGAGGAAGCCAACATCTTCGGCGAGCTGGAGAAGCTCTTCCGCGACTATGCGGAGACGGGGAAGGGGACATCACGCAAGTACCTGCATAACGACGAGGAAGCGGCCCCCTACAAGCAGAAGCCCGGTACGTTCACCGCGTGGGAGACGCTTCCCGAGAGCGAGCTGCTCTTCTACGAGGGGCTGCACGGCGCCGTGGTCACCGACACGGTGAACGTGGCGCAGCATGTCGACATGCTGATCGGCGTGGTCCCGGTCGTGAACCTGGAGTGGATCCAGAAGATCCACCGCGACAAGAACACGCGCGGCTACTCCACCGAGGCGGTCACCGACGTGATCCTGCGGCGCATGCCGGACTACGTGCACTACATCGTCCCGCAGTTCCAGCGCACGCACATCAACTTCCAGCGCGTTCCCGTCGTCGACACGTCGAACCCGTTCATCGCCCGGACGATCCCGACGGCGGACGAGTCGCTGGTCGTGATCCGCTTCGCCAACCCGCGCGGCTTCGACTTCCCCTATCTCCTCAGCATGCTGCACGACTCGTTCATGTCGCGTGCGAACACGATCGTCGTGCCCGGGGGGAAGATGGAGCTGGCGATGCAGCTGATCTTCACCCCAATGGTCATGCGCCTCGTCGAGCGGCGCCGCAAGCTGCTGGGCGGCTGATCGTCATCCGCGCGCCTAACGCACCGCGCTCCCAGGCGGTGCGCGCGGCGTGCGCGCGGCGTGCGCGCGGCGTGCGCGCTGCCTCAGCGCCCCCGGGCGAGCTCGGCGCGATAGGTCACGCCCCCCTTCATCACGAAGCCCACGCGCTGCAGGGCGGTGATGTCCTGCAAGGGGTTCCCCGGCACCGCGATGAGGTCGGCGAACTTGCCGGCAGCGAGCGAGCCCACGCGGTCTTGCCATCCCAGGATCTCGGCGTTGAGCGACGTGGCGGCGACAATCGAGGCCATCGGCGACTCGCCGAGCTTCACGCGCTCCGCGAACTCCTTTGCGTTGTCGCCATGCGGGATCACCATCGCGTCGGTGGCGAAGCCGATCGGGATTCCGGCAGCGAGGGCGCGGCGGAACCCCGCATCCTTGATCGCCCCGATCTGGCGCGAGCGCTCGCGCTCCGAGAGCGGGATGGGGTTGGCCGGATCGTCGGAGTCAATCACGTGCGAGGTGTACAGCGTCGGTGCGTAGAAGGTCTGCCGGTTGGAGCCCTGGAGGAGGGCGATGGCTTCATCGTCGAGATACGAGCCATGATCGATCGTCCGCACGCCGGCGCGAATGGCGGCCTTGATCCCGTCGGCGCCGTGGGCGTGCGCCGCTACCGGGCGTCCCCAGCGGCGCGCCTCGGTGACGGCGGCGCGGATCTCGTCATCGGAGTACTGCTGCGCGCCGGGAGTGATCCCCTTCGAGAGCACCGCGCCGGTCGCGAGAATCTTGATGAAATCGGCGCCGTTCTTGAGGTTCGTCCGCACCGCCTTCGTGATCTCGTCCGGGCCGTCGGCCAGGTTGTGCACGCTCGGCACGTCGACGTAGATCGAGAACTGCCGCGCATCGCCGGCCCCTCCGGTCGAGGAGACGTATGCTCCCGCCGTGAGGAGGCGTGGCCCGGGGACGGCCCCCTCGTCGATGGCGCGCTTGAGCTCCACGTCGACGTAGGGCCAATTGGGCCCCATGTCGCGGCACGTCGTGAAGCCGGCCATGAGGGTCACGCGGGCGTTGCGCGCCCCCCAGAGCGCGTCGTGCGCCGGCGTCGTCTTCACCAGCGCATCTTCCCAGTGCACGCGTTCGTCCCCCGTCAGGTGCGTGTGCAGGTCGATGAGCCCGGGGAGGAGCGTCGCGTCGCCCAGCTCGACGACCGTTGCGCCTGGCGGGACGGCGAGGTTGGTCCCCACGGCGACGATGCGGTCGCCCTCGACGCGCACCATGCCCGGGGCGATCGGCGCCGCGCCGGTCCCGTCGATCAGGCGAGCGGCACGGAGGACGGTGACCGCGACGGGAGTCGCGGCGTGGGCGACAGGCGCAGTGCGGGTGCCTTGCGCCCACGCCGTGGCAGGGGTGGCGGCGAGCGAAACGGCGAGGGCGGCACCGGCGTACGCCAGGGCGAACCGGCCGAGGCGCGGACGATGGCGCGACGTGCGTGGATGAGCAGGCATCAGCTGATGGGGGAGAAGACGGGTGGGCGACCGCAAACGTGCGCCCCCTCGGCGTCGCCGGGTAGGGGGAGGGGCGCTGCGCCGCGTCCGCGCCGATGCTCCGTGGCTCGGCATCTCTCCCGCGTGCCTCCGGCGTCTCTCCTGAATCGGTCCGGCGTCGCCCGCGGCGACTCGGCGTGGCATATTGGCTCACGCGCGAAGGGCGTCGCTCTTCCGGCGCATCTCCCTTTCCTGATCGACCGCACGTCATGGCTGCACGTGTTCGCAAGGCTCGCCGGCGCATCCTCGTGATCGACATCGGCGGCACCAACATCAAGGTCGCCGGTTCGTGGCGCCGCACGCCCGTGAAGATCGAGTCCGGGCCCGACCTCACGCCGGCCAAGATGGTGAAGAAGGTGCGCGCGCTGACGGCGGACTGGGATTACGATGTCGTGACCATCGGCTATCCGGGCCCCGTACGCGGCGGGCGCCCGACCAAGGATCCGCACAACCTGCAGCGTGGATGGCGGCGCTCCAACTTTCCCAAGGCGTTCGGGAAGCCGGTGCGCCTCGTGAACGATGCCGCCATGCAGGCGTTGGGGAGCTACGAGGGGGGGCGCATGCTCTTCCTCGGGCTGGGCACTGGACTGGGAAGCGCGATCGTGGACGATGGGCGACTGCAGCCGCTCGAGTTGGCGCACCTCCCGTATCGCAACGGGAAGTCGTACGAGGATTACCTCGGGACGCGCGGCATCGAGGCCAACGGGCGAAAGAAATGGCGCCACCACGTGAAGCTGGTCTGCGCGCTTCTGCGTGAGGGGCTGCAGTGCGACTACGTGATGCTGGGCGGCGGAAATGTGAACAAGCTGGACACGCTGCCGCCGCACACGCGCCGCGGCGGGAACTCGCGCGCTGTCGAGGGGGGGATCCGGCTCTGGGATGAGGCGTGACTGGGCACCAACGCGCGTCGTCCGCCCTTTGTAGTGTTGTGAGGAGAATCGTCGTGCGCGGCGCTGGACCCGCGCTCGGCGCTCGCGCCTTGGTGCGTCCACGCAGGAGGAGGGAATGGCGGTGCAGGTCGTGACGGGCTCGGGGACGACGTTGCTCACGACAGGCGAGCGAGAGCGACTGGAGGAGCTGCTCACGAAGTCGAGCCGCACCTTCGCGCTGACCATTCCGTTGCTTCCGGAACCGACGCGCCTCGAGGTCACGCTCGCGTACCTCCTCTTTCGCGTGGCCGACACGCTGGAGGACGCGACACGCTGGTCCACGGCGCGCAAGCTGGCGGAACTCGAGGCGTTCGCGACGCTCCTCGAGTCGCCCGACCTCGTGGGCGCGCAGGGAGCGGCGGCTCGGCTGGCCGATACGTGGCGCGCGGCCCCTCCCCTCGACGAGGCGGGGTATCTGGAGCTGTTGACCGAGCTCCCCTTCGTGCTGCGCGCGACGTCGGCGATTGCAGGGGACTCGCGCGCCATCATCGCGCGGCACACGGTGCGCACCACGCGCGGCATGGCGTCGTTTGTCGCGCGCGAGGTCGACGGGCCGGTGCGGCTGCGCGACCTCCCGGACCTGCGTGCGTACTGCTACACGGTGGCGGGGATCGTCGGGGAGATGCTCACCGAGCTCTTCCTGCTGGGGCGCAAGCAGCTGGCGACCGTCGCGACGGAGCTGCGCGCTGACGCCTCGGCGTTCGGCGAGGGGTTGCAGCTGGTGAACATCCTGAAGGACTCGGAGGCCGACGCGGCGGAGGGGCGGCAGTTCCTCCCCTCGGGGACCGACCGGGCTGGCGTCTTCCGCCTCGCGTTCGAGGGGCTCGACGCGGCGAGTCGCTACTGTGCGCGCCTGGAGGCGGCCGGGGCAGAGCGCGGCCTGCTGGCATCGACGGCGCTCCCCATCGTCCTGGCGCGCGCCACGCTGGAGCGGGTGCAACGCCTCGGGCCGGGCGCCAAGCTGGGGCGTGCGCAGGTGGCCGCGCTCGTCGCGCGGCTGCAGGGGGCGATCGCGATGGGACGTCTCGCAGAGTTCGTCACGGTCCCGGAGCGCTGAGCGACGCGCGCACGGCGTCGATCGCGCCCTGCAACTCGATCGTGGCGCGGGTACGCACGAAGAGTGTGCGCCCGTCGCGCAGCCGGATGAGCAGGGCGTTGCGACGCAGCCCAAGCGTGAGTGCCCAGCCCCTCAGGCATGCGGCGAGGGTCCATCCTTCGTCGAACCCCGCCAACCGGCACTCCGCAAGTTCGGAGGCGGGAATCACGATCGAGCGATACGCGAGGTACTTGAGCCTGAGGTGGTCGTCGAAGACGAGCACCTTTCGCGGGATGCGCGACAGCGCGAGGATCGCGAGCGCGACCGCGACCACGAGCGCGAGCGGATATGTCGCCAGCTGCAACGCTGCGGGGAGCGGAAAGACGAACTGCTCGAGTGCGGGACGGACGACCGCCACGGCCAGTCGCCCGCCGATGGCCAGGGCGCTGCCACCTGCGAGCAGGAGCGCGAGTGCGATGGGCGCATCGACCCGGAGCCGGGCGACGTAGCGAAGCGTTCGCAGGTCGACCGGGACGACGAGACGCGCGCGCAGCATGCGTGTCGTCACCCACACCACGGCGAGTGCCATCAGGAGGAGGAACGCCGTCGGGAGCGGGAGCGGTCGCATCGTCCGCGTCGTCTCCCGCGACGCCGGGAAACGCTCGTGCAGCAGCTGCGCGAGGCGCGCCGGCGTCACCGAGGCTTGCGCCGCCCCGACGTCCGGCATGGCCTCATCGGGCGCCGTGGCGAAGAAGTAGGCATGCGCCGCCTCCACGAATGCCTCGCGATCGTTGAGCGCGAGCGAGGTGGCCTGCGCGATGGCATCCCGATCGGCGCGAAAGGCGGAGTCCAGCGCGACATCGGTGGCGGCTCCCGCGCGCAGTCGCGCGACTTCCTCGTCGATGATCGCGCGCACCGCGTCCAGGTTGTTCGCCTCGCTGGCCGCGTACGCGGTAACGATCGCGGCATCGCCGAGGAAGGCGAGCGTGACGCCCGGATGATAGACCAACTTCGCGTTGCCGTATCGCAATCGTTCGTTGAGCCGTCGGTCCAGCAGGTCTCGGAGAAAGAGGACCAGCGCGCGGTCCTCGGCGCGCAACCCGTGACCCCGCAGGATGTGCGCATGGGTCGCGGTGCCGCGCGGCGTCCAGATCGTGACGGACGACGGCGACCCTGCGGCGGTCGCTCGTGGCCGGGCGGGGGCGGGGCGCGCCGGGAGCGACGAGAACGCCCGGTCGATGGCGGCTTGCGCCGCGACGGCCGCGGCGGAGTCGAGTCCGCCGGCAATGACGAGCGTCATGTTCGACGGCACGTAGGTGCGCTCCATGAAAGCCTGCACGTCGTCACTGGTGATGTGACTCAGCGACCGCTGGGCGTCGTAGTCGCGGTCGTCGAACGTGTCAAAGCCGAAGTCTCGCTTCCACGGGGACGCGCGCCGGAGCCAAGCCGGGTCGCGGTAGAGCGACACGAGGCGTTGCGACCGGGAGCGCCTGGCTGCGCCGAGTTCGAGAAGAATGGGCGGCAGCTGCTGCTGCACGAGTGCCGGCGTCACCGTGCGCGGCGTGACGATGCGAGCCATCCAGGCGATGGCGGACGCGACGTGGGTCACCGGGAGCGTCACGCGGTACATGGTGCAATCGAACGACGTGCGCGCGACGATCCTCCCGCCCAGCGACTCCATCTCGGCGTTCAGCGCCTGCTCGGTGAGCCCCGGCCGGTCGCCGAACGCGACGTGCTCGGCGAAGTGCGCCAACTCTTCCTTGCCTAACGGGTCGAGCGAGGCGCCACCCGCGACCATCAACATCACGTCGGCGGTGGCGTCGTTCGCCACCGGGTGTACCCACACCTTGAGTCCGTTGGCGAGGACGCGCGCGGCAGGCGCGGCCCTCGCGGGGGTCGCCTGCGCGGGGAGGGGCGACGACTGCGCCGACCAGGCCACGACGGAGAGCAGGGCGAGCGACACGTGGGCGCGCACGCGCGCACGCCCGCTGGCGGAGGAAGGCCGGTCGGGCGCTGCAGGACGACGGAGCGTCGCGACGGGGAGCGTTCGTCGCACTGAGCGGGCAGGGGTGAAGTGCGTGAGGGAATGCCCGCAGCGGGCACCGGGCGATTGGGGGTCGGCCTTCTGCGGGAGGCGTCGATCGCGGACGCCCCCGCCGCCGAGCTGCGGCAAATGGTGACAGGAAATCTATGCGTGATCCGAACAATGCTGCTGCGCGGAGACGTCGACCGGCATCGGGTTCCGTAGCCTCGGTGGGCGTGGTGCACCGTAAGCACTGACGATCGACCGCGGCGTTTGCCGTTCTCGCGGCGCACGCATGCAGCTCGATGCGACCACGGGCGGCGGTGCCCGCGTTCGATGGTGATGTATGCCGGCTCTCCGCGCGCGGACGTCGACGTCTCGACTCTCAATGCCAAGTCGCGCACGTCACCACTTGTCTCAACGTGCGCAGCACCTTGCCGCGTGGCGTGGTGCAACGGAGAGTCCGCTGCGTGTCCGCGCCGACGGATCGTGTCGCGCCGGACGATGCAAGCAGATCGTCGAGACTTGCAGCGCGGGACACGTCGCGTGGCGACTGTTGGCCTGCGCAACACCGCGTCGTGTGCGCCCGTCGCGGGAGCTCGTGTGCCAGCGATGTTGCATTGCAGGGTGGTCGCGGTGGGCGAGGAGAGTGCGACGTCGCTCACGCGCCGCAACGAGTGTCGCGTGGCAGCTGCACTCGTGGTCGCTCAACTCGGCAGTTCCTGCTGCCCAGCTGTGTTCGCTGGCGGCCGGTCACTCCTAACGTGCTCTGCCGGTGGCGCGGTGGACGCACCGAGCGCGTCAGCGAATCGTCATTCCATGCGAATTTCTGTATACGTTGGCGAAGTGAATCGATTGGTACTTGCGCCGTCGGATGCTTTCAACGCACTGTGGAGCGGCGTGTGAGGGTCGAGAGACCGCCGCGTGGTCGGCTTGGCGGTGGTCATCGGGCGCGAGCGAGCGCTTCGCCACTTTGCACGCCAAATGGAAGGTCTCTGGCGAGGTTATTGCTACACCTTTGTGCCGAACGTCACGTTGAACGGCGTCGTGACTGCATGGGCCGATTCCCCTGAATGGCCTAGGCGGCGTCGGCAGCGAAACCGTTTCCAGGGAGGAGGGTGTAAGGATGAAGACGGATCGCAAGAGCTGGGAAACTCCGAAGATGGTTCGCAAACCGGTCTCGGAGACGCTGCAGGGCAATGGCTCGAACCACGATGGCATCGGCGGCGAGCTGCCGATCCAGAGCTAGGCTCTCGTCACTGCTCGGAAGTGCCCCTGCGCCGACGGGAGACCGTTGGTGCAGGGGCTTTCTAATCCGATAGTGCTGAGCCGAACGACCCCCAGCGATCTCATGCGTTCAAACGGCGCCCCCGCCTTCCATTGGGTGTACGGGTTGCGCGTGGCGTCGGACATGGCGCTTCCCGGCTGGCCCCGCGCCGAGTCCGGAGCGCCCGACGTCGAGATTCAGGAGCGACCGTGCGACGGACCCGAACTCGGGTTGGAGCCGCACGTCGCGCGCGCTCGCCTGTCAAACGGCGACTTGCAGGTCGCGGTGAACGGTGTCGGGCGATTCGTGGCCCATCAGGGGCGCCTGATCGCCTTTGCCCCCCTTCCCGAGGCGAGCCGCGAGGATCTCCTCCTGTACCTCACCGGCGCGATGGTCGGGGCGATCGCGCATCAGCGCGGGATGTATCCCCTCCATGCCAGCTGCGTCGCCATAGGTGGGCGCGGTATGGCGTTCGCCGGAGCCTCGGGGGCGGGGAAGTCGACGCTCCTCTCGGCGTTGGTGCAGCGAGGGGCCGCCTTCGTCACCGACGATGTTTCGGTCGTGACCGTTGGCGACGACGGGAGTGCCTCCGTCTGGCCGGGGGCTCCACGCCTCAAGTTGGATGCGACTGCCCTGGCGTCGGTCTCCGCGACCCCCGAAGGGCTCGACTCGGCGGGGGGGAACCGCGGGAAGTTCCATCTCCCGGTGTCGCAAGCGACCGCCAGCGCGACCCCCGCCCCCTTTCACGAGCTGTTCCTCCTGTCGTATGGTGACGGAACGCCTCGCGTCGAACCGCTCTCGGTGATCGAGTCGGTGGCGGCGCTGGTCGAAGAGACGTATCTCCTTCCTTGGGCAGCGGCGCTGGGGCGGCGCGAACAGGTCTTCGCGCTGGCGGGTCGCGTGGCCCGTACTGTGCGTGTGAGCCGGTTGGTGCGCCCCCGTGGAATGGAGTGGCTCACTGCGACCGCTGAGTTGATCGAGAGGAGGAGTTCGTGAGCGCAACGCCCGCCATCGCATCGAGCACGCCGCTGATCCGAAACGACGAGATGATTGCCGTCGAGGTGGATCGAAGCGTGGTCATGATGTCTGTCGAGCAGGGGATGTACTACGGCCTCGAAGGTGTGGGGCCCCGCGTGTGGTCGTTGCTCGCCGCACCGCGATCGATGGACGAGCTCTGCTCGGCCCTGCTGGAGGAGTACGACGTCTCGCCCGAGGATTGCCGTGTCGAAGTCCAACGCTTCGTCTCGGAGATGGTCGAGGCGGGACTGGTGAAGCCGCATGATGCGACTGCTGTCGCTGCTCGCCCGGATGCCGGCCGCTGAGCGCCGTGCGCTCACCTCGGCGTTCGTGTGGTGTACCGTGGCGAGCGTGGTGCTGAAGGTGGTCCCATTCCGCACGGTCGCGGCGCGACTTGGGCGGACGCAGCTCGGCACGGCTGGGGATGCGGCGGAGTCGCCGATGAGTCGCGAGGATTCGGCAGTCGTGCGGCGAGTCGCCTGGGCGGTCTCGCGCGCGGCGCGCTGGCTCCCGTGGAAGCCGGTGTGCCTGCCGCAGGCGGTCACCGCGCAGTGGATGCTGCGACGCTCGGGGGTTCCGAGCACACTCTACCTCGGCATTGACCCGAATGGATCGTACGATGCGCACGCGTGGGTACGCGCTGGGCGCGTGATCGTGACGGGGGGGCCGAGCGTGCAGCGATACGCGGTGGTGGCGGCATTCGCGTCCGCGGCCTGACGGTCGCGAGGGGCGACGTCCCGTGAGTGCGATCTGCGCCATCCTGCAGCTCGATCGCGCCCCCGTCGCGCCCAGCGCGATCGACGCCCTGCTCGACGCGATCCCCGAGTACGGTCCGGTGCGCGCGACGTGGAAGGGTGCGGCTGGATCACCGGCCGCGCTTGGCGTGAGGCCCTGGCCCGTCACGCCAGAGGACGCGAGCTATCGAGCGCCGGTCGTGTCACGGGATGGCCAGGTGGCGCTGGTGGCCGACGTCCGCCTCGACAACCGTGCGGAGCTGGCGGCAGCGCTCTCCATGCCTGACGAGGCGCGGCACGCGTGCGACGCCGAGTACGTGCTGGCTGCATACGAGCGTTGGGGGCGCGCGTGTCCGCGACGGCTCGTCGGCGACTTCGCCTTCATCGTGTGGGACGGCCGGACCCGACGGCTGCTGGCGGTGCGCGACGCGATCGGGCAGCGCGTCCTGTTCCTGCGCCGCGACGCGACACGGCTCGCGCTGGCCACGACGGCGCACGCGCTGGCGGTGGAGGGGCGCACGCCGCCCCGGCTCAATCGACAGAAGGTGGCGGATTTCCTCGTCCTGGTGCAGCGCCCCGAGAGCACCTTCTTCGAGGGGATCGATCGGCTGCCACCGGGACACCTGCTGGAGGTCGACGGGAGTTCGGTGCGGACGGAGCGCTGGTGGTCGCCGTGGAACGTGCCACCGTTGCAGCTGGGATCCGACGAGGCCTATGTCGAGGGATTCCGCGAAGTGTTCCGTGCGGCGGTGCAAGCGCAGCTGCGTGCCGAGGGCGACGTGGGGATGTTGCTGAGCGGCGGCCTCGACTCGTCCAGCGTGGCGGCGACCGCCGCCGCGTTGCTCGGCGCGGAGGGACGCCGACTGCGCGCCTTTCACGCCGCACCACGCGAGGGGTTCCTGGGCGAGGTGGCCGCCGGGATGGTGGCGGACGAATCGCGGGACGTGCAGGCGCTGGCGGCGCAGTACTCCAACATTGAACTGCAGGTGCACCGGTCGGACGGGCGTTCGCCCTTCGATGGTGTCGAGACGTCGTTCCGCTACACCGGGGTTCCGGTGCGCAACGCGAGCAACGTGGCCTGGTACGACGGCCTGTGCGCGCAGGCGGGGGCGTCGGGCGTCCGGGTGCTGCTGTCGGGACACAAGGGGAACGGGACCATCAGCTACGCCGGTGTGCGCGGGCTCCGCGACGACCTGGCGCGGCTACGCCTCTCCCGCGTGGTGCATGAGGTGTCGGCGCTGGCGCGGGCGGGGCGCACGGGGCGACGCGAGGTGTTCCGGGACGAAGTCCTGCTCCCGCTCCTGCCACCCGCTGTGGCGACAGCGCTGGACCGATGGAATGGGCGCGCGGCGCCGTCGCTGCTCGACCTGACGGTGTCCCCCATCAACCCGCTATTTGCCACGGCGATGGATGTGGAGCAGCGGGCGCGTGCGACGCATCGTGATTTCGCCGGCGCGCGGCACCTCGGCGCGCTGGCGCAGCGCGTGACAATGCTGGTCGGTGGCACCGACACGTTCGACGCCTACAGCGGATATCGGGCGCGCTATGGGGTCGAGACGCGAGATCCCACCGCAGACCGGCGAGTGGTGGAGTTCTGCTTCGGCATTCCCGCGGCGCAGTACCTTCGCGACGGTGTCGATCGCTGGTTGGTGCGGCGGGCGATGGAAGGCGTACTTCCGGACCAGATCCGGACGCGGAGGACCATTGGCGGGCAGGGGGCTGACTGGACCGAGTGGCTCCCGGCGCTTCGGCCGTGGATTGTGGAGGAACTTGAGCGACTGGAGCAGCATGAGACCACGCGCGAGTGCCTGGACCTGCCCCGGATGCGATCGCTCGTGGAGCACTGGCCGTCGCCGCTGCGGCGCACGCACTTTCGGATGTACAACCTCTTGCTGCTGCGCGGGATGATGATGGGGTGCTTCATTCGCTGGTACGAACGCACGTATGGCTGAGCGCGAGTCCACAGGTCCAAAGGCGTGGCGGCTCCTCGATCCCGGCCCGTTCTTCCACGGGCTGGCGCTCGTGTGGGAGAGTGGGCGCGGCTGGACCGTGGTGCAGGCGATCACCCTGGTGCTGCAGGGGGCGTTGCCGCTGGTGGCGCTGTACCTGATGAAGCGCGTGGTGGACGCCGTGGCGGCGGCGATCGCCGGCGGGACACGGGACGTCGGGGCGTATCGCACGTTGTTGCTGCTGGCGGGTGGCGTCGCCGTGTTGATCGCGGTGATACGGACGGTGTCGGCGCTGGTGTCGGAGGTGCAGACCGCACGACTGGTGGACCGGGTGCAGGCACTCCTGCACCGGAAGTCGACGGAAGTGGACCTGCAGTACTACGAGAGCGCCGGCTATCACGACACGTTGCATCGCGCGCAGAACGAGGCGTCGTATCGTCCCGGGCGCATCGTGGCCGAGCTGGCGCAGGCAGGGCAGGGGACGCTCACGCTGGTGGGGTTGGTGGGGCTGCTGCTCACCTTCCACTGGGCGTTGGTGGTGGCGTTGCTGCTGGCGGCGCTGCCGGGACTCGTGATCAAGACGCGTTTTTCCGCGCGGATGTACCAGTGGACGTTGCGCGAGACGTCCAACCAGCGCCTGGCGCGCTACCTCAACAACGTCCTGACGACCATCGAGTACGCCAAGGAGATTCGTCTCTTCGGCCTCGGGCCGCTGCTGATCGACCGGCACGAAGCGCTTCGCACCCGGCTGCGCCGTGACCGGTTGCGCCTGGTGTCGCAACGCTCGATCGCCGACCTGCTGGCCAACGTGCTGGCGGTCGCCGCGGTCTTCGCGTCGATGTACGTGATCGGGCGCGAGGCGCTCGAGGGACGCATCAGCGTTGGGGCGCTCGTGATGTACTTCGGCGCGTTCCAGCGGGCGCAGGACGCCTTTCGCGACGTGCTCGCGGGCTTGGCCGGGCTGTACGAGGACAATCTCTTCCTCTCGGACTTCGAGACCTTCATGTCGTTGGCTCCTTCCGTGTCCGAGCCTGCGATGCCGCGCCCGGTCCCGCGCCCGATCCAACGTGGCATCGAGTTCGATCACGTCTGGTTCCGCTACCCGGGCACTGCAGTGGACGTGCTGAAGGACGTGTCGTTCACCGTTCGCCCTGGTGAGCACCTCGCGCTGGTCGGCGAGAATGGATCGGGGAAGACGACGCTGGTGAAGCTGCTGTGCCGTCTGTACGACCCCACGCAGGGGGCGATTCGCGTCGATGGGGTGGACGTGCGCGAGATGGGGCTGCAGGAGCTGCGCGCCAACCTGGGCGTCGTCTTCCAGGACTATGCGAAGTACCACCTCAGTGCGCGTGAGAACATCTGGGTGGGCAACGTCCGGTTGCCGGCCGACTCGCCGCGCGTGCAGGCGGCGGCGCAGCGTACAGGGGCGGACGCGGTGATTCGCGCGCTTCCGCACGGGTACGACTCGGTCCTTGGCCGACAGTTCGCCGACGGGGCCGACCTGAGCATCGGGCAGTGGCAGAAGGTCGCGATCGCTCGCGCCTTCATGCGCGACGCGCAGGTGATGATCCTCGACGAACCGACGGCGGCGCTCGACCCGTTGGCCGAAGCCGAGGTCTTCACGCACTTCGAGGAGCTGACGCGCGATCGTACCACGCTGTTGATCAGCCATCGCCTGTCGACGGTGCGTCATGCGGACCGGATCCTGGTGGTGGTGGACGGGCGCATCGCCGAGTCTGGCGCGCACGATGCGCTGATAGAGCAGGCCGGGGTGTACGCGACGCTCTTCGAGACGCAGGCGAGGCCCTACCGATGAGTCGCGAGTCGACCGTGCGCGTTGCAGACGCGGGCGAAAGGGGAAGGGGAGCGGCGTCGGCCTCTCCGACGCCGCGTCCCGGCCAGCGGGCCTTGTTTGCGTTGCTGGCCGGACGCACGGACGCCGGGCTGGAGCAGCTGTCGGCGGAGGAGTGGGTAGCGCTCGAGCAGGAAGCCACGCGTCACAACCTGCGGGGGCTGGTGTATCGTCGACTGGCCGACAGTCCGTCCGCCGCCGTCGTGCCTGCGGAGTTGTTGGCGCGCTTCCGCGCGATGTACGTCGACACCGCCGGGCGCAACGCGCGCGCCCTGCATGAGACGCGCAGGATGGCGCAGGCACTCGCCGGCCGTGGCATCGAGGTCATCCTGCTCAAGGGGATTGCCCTCGCACGCTTCACCTACGACGAGCCGGGGCTCCGCAACATGGCGGACGTGGACGTCATGGTGCGTCGTGACCGATTGGCGGACGCGGAGGCGGTGTACGTGGCGAACGGCTACGGTCCGCTGCCGCGCCCCGACATCGAGGAGTTCTGCCGGCGTTCCAATCACCTGGCCAAGCTGGTGAAGCCGGGGATGCCCGTGGTCGAGGTGCACTGGGGGATCGAGCGCCCCACCAGCCCCTTCGCGATCGACCTCGACGGGCTCTGGGCGCGCGCGATCTCGCGGGAGCTCGACGGCGTGCCGGTCAGGGCACTGGCCCCTGAGGATGCGCTCTTGCATCTGGCGGTTCACCTGTCGTATCACCACCTCTTTGACCGGGCGGCGCTGAAGGGGTTGGTGGACGTTCGGGAGCTGTTGGCGAAGGAGCGCGCGCATTTCGACTGGCCGGCCATGGTGGCACGGGCCGGAGCGTGGGGCGTGTCCGGGTTCGTCTACACCACGTTGCGGCTGGCGGAAGACCTCCTGGAGGCGGGCGTTCCGGCGTCGGTGCTGCAGGCGCTCCCGCGATCGACGGACGACGAGCAGGCGGTGCACATCGCGCGTCGCTTGATCCTCGAGCCTGACGAGGCGCTGCCCGAGGCGGTGCGCGATCTCGCGCGGACACGCTCGCCCGGCGAGCGGTGGCACAGCCTCGTGCGCCACCTCTTCCTGTCGCGCGCCCAGATGGCGCGCCTGTATGGCTTCGACGAGCGGAGCGTCCTGGTGCTCGCGGCCTATCCCTGGCGCTTGATTGAACTGGCGGGGCGCGGCATCGCGTGGTTGGCGCGCGCCTTGATGCGGCGCGAGGCCGGGCGTTCGCCGATCGAGCGCGAGCACGATCGCCAGCGGCTGGAGGCCTGGTCGCGCGAGCGCTCGGCGGGCTCCACCTCGGCCAGCGCGCGCCACGAATGACGAGGAGCAGCATCGCGCCCTCGTGCCTACTTGCGCGAACGGCCCAGTGCCCCAAGATTGCGCGGACCATGTTGACTGCTCCCCGCTCCCGTTTCTTCAGCTTTACGTGGTTTACCGGCTTCCGGGTCTCCGGGGGGCGGCGATCACGCGCGTGACCATGCGGTAGCGGTCAAACAGCAGCGTCGATCCTGCGGCCCCCGAGCAATCGGGGGCCTTCTTGTTTTCACCCCGGCGGTCTCGCCTGTGCGGGCCGTCACCAGTCGCAGCTACGAGGATCCCATGTCCGACACCCCGCTCGTCGCCCGGTCGCACCAACGCGATCATGCCTCCACCGAAGTCGCGGTGGGGCTCGTGCACGCGAATGCCCGTGAGGTGACGATCGGCGACGGGGCCTTTGTGGTCGCGGCGGGGCCCTGCTCGGTCGAGGGCGAGGCGATGATCGTGGAGACGGCGCGGGCCGTGGCGGCTGGCGGCGCTCGCCTCCTTCGCGGCGGTGCCTTCAAGCCGCGCACCTCGCCGTACGCCTTCCAGGGGTTGGGAACGGACGGGCTCGAACTGCTGGCGGCGGCACGCGCCGCCACGGGGCTCCCGGTCGTGACCGAGGTGCTCGACGTGCGCCAGGTGGATCTCGTCGCGCGCTACGCCGACGTGCTGCAGATCGGCGCGCGCAACATGTACAACACCCCGCTCCTCGCCGCGGTGGGCGAGTTGGGGCTCCCGGTCCTGCTCAAGCGCTCGTTCGCCGCCACGGTCCGCGAGCTGATTGCAGCTGCCGAGTACATCGCGGTGCGCGGCAACACGCGCATCGTCCTGTGCGAGCGGGGGATCCGCACCTTCGAGTCGTCGACGCGCAACACCCTCGACGTGGCGGCGATTCCCGTCCTCAAGCGTGAGACGCACCTCCCGGTCATCGTCGATCCCTCGCACGCGGCGGGACGAGCCGACCTGGTCGCCCCGCTCGCCCTCGCCGCGCTTGCCGCGGGGGCGGACGGCCTCATCGTCGAGGTGCACCCGAACCCGGCGGAGGCGCGCAGCGACGCCGAGCAGTCCCAGTCGTTCGCGCAGTTCGACGCGATGATGCTGCAGCTGGCGACGGTCGCGGCTGCGCTGCACCGCCCCATGGTCCCGCTACACGAGGAGGCGCGTGTCCTCCCCATCGCTGCCCCTCGCCGTGCGCGCGCCGCCTGCGCGGGGAGCGTCTGATGTCGGCGGCCCGATGGCGCGACGACGCCGAAGACCTCGCAGACTGGTTGCGCCCCCACACGGGGGAACAGGCGGTCGTCGCGTTCCAGGGGGAGCGCGGCGCGTACGGACACCTGGCGATCGAGCGGTTGTGGGGAGCGCGGGCGTGGGTGATGCCGTGCTGGAGTTTCGAGGACGTGATCGGCGCGGTACGCAGCGGAAAGGCGGGGTATGCCGTGCTTCCCGTGCATAACGAGATCATCGGCGAGATTCGCGGGGTGCGCGCGTCCATCGCCCGGGCGGGGCTGGATGCACTGGGCGAGGTGCGACAGGCGGTGCGCCACTGCCTCCTCGGTGTCCCGGGCGCGACGCTCGATGCGGTCACGAGTGCCTATTCGCACCCGGCTGCGCTCGCCCAGTGCCGCGCCTTCCTGTCGCGCAATCGTGGCATCGTCGCGCGCGAGGCCTACGACACCGCGGGGGCGGCACGCGACGTGGCGGCGCGGGGGAACCGGCATGAGGCGGCGATCGCCTCGGAGGCGTGCGCGGCGCGCTATGGATTGCAGCTGCTGGCCCGCGACATCGGGGATCGCGAGGACAACATCACCACCTTCGCCGTCGTGCGTGGCGCCCGCTAGCATGCCCATTCGCGCCATCAAGGGGGCGACCACCGTCCCGGTCGACTCGGCGCGCGAGGTGTGCGCCGCGACCACGGAGCTGCTGCAGGCGATGATGGAACAGAACGGGATTGGTGTGGGGCAGGTCATCAGCCTCATGCTGACCGCCACTCCCGACCTGCGCAGCGAGTTTCCCGCGCGCGGCGCGCGCGACGCGGGGTGGGGCGACGTCCCCATGCTCTGCGCACAGGAGATCGATGTCCCAGGTGCGCTGCCGCGATGCATTCGCGTCCTGGCGCACGTGGAGGTGGGCGAGGGGGCGCGCGTGCGACACGTCTACCTGCGCGACGCGCGCGAACTGCGACCAGACCTGGCGGCACCCGCCGGGGAGGGGACCCGCGCCGGTGAGCGTTAGGCGCCGTCGAGCACGCGGCGCGCGATCTCGGTCCCGACCTCGCGCGTGCTGCGCGGCACGAGGCCCGGCGCCGTCACGTCAGGGGTGCGCCAGCCGTCGGTGAGGGCGCCATCCACGGCCTGCTCCACCGCGGACGCCTCGCGCTCCAGGCCGAACGATGCGCGCAGCATCATGGCGGCGCTCAGGATCGTCCCCACCGGATTGGCGCGTCCCAGGCCGGCGATGTCAGGTGCCGAGCCGTGGATCGGCTCGTACAACCCGGCTGGGCGCCCTCCCGGCGTGCGTGGCGCACCTAACGACGCGCTGGGGAGGAGCCCGATCGACCCGGCCAGGACGGCGGCTTCGTCCGTGAGGATATCGCCGAACAGGTTCTCCGTCACGATCACGTCGAAGCGTGCCGGATTGAGCATGAGGTGCATGGCGCAGGCGTCGACGAGGACCACGTCGTACGCCACGTCGGGGAACTCCTCGGCCATCACGCGCGCCGCCACCGAACGCCACAGGCGTGACGTCTCCATCACGTTCGCCTTGTCCACGGAGGTGACCTTGCGTCGTCGCGTCCTCGCGAGCGCCCCCGCCATGCGCACGACGCGCTCCACCTCCGGGACGGAGTAGGTGCAATCCTCGCTGGCCACCTCGACACCGTCGTCGCGCACAAAGCGACGCTTCTGGCCGAAGTAGAGCCCTCCGGTGAGTTCGCGCACCACCACGAGGTCGACGCCGGCGAGCCGTTCCGGGCGCAGCGGCGAGAACTCGGGGGAGACGGAGAAGACGCGCACCGGTCGAATGTTGGCGAAGGTCCCGAGGACGCGGCGCAGCGCGAGCAGCCCTCGCTCGGGGCGGTCGGCACGCGCGGGATCGTCCCACGCGGGCCCTCCCACGGCGCCCAGCAGGACGGCGTCGGCGCGCTGGCACAGCGCCGCGGTTTCCTCGGGGAGCGATGAGCCGGCCTGGTCGATTCCCGCGCCGCCGACCAGGGCGTGCTCGACGGCGAACGAGTGACCGTACCGTTCGCCCACGGTGGCGAGGACGCGCAGCGCCTCGGTGATGACTTCGGGCCCCACCCCGTCACCGGGGAGGGCCGCTATCAGGGCGTTCACGGTGGCAAGACAGGCAACTGGTTAGGCAGTCGTCGAGATCGTCGCCGGGTGCGACGCCTCGTAGGCGGCGATGTCGCCGGACGCGGCGAGGAGGTAGCCCAGCTGGTCGACCCCTTCGAGGAGGCAGTGCCGCGCGAAGGGGGCGAGGGGAAAGGACCAGCGCGCCGGGCCGACACCGACCTGCTGGGATGCGACATCGATTGTGACCGTCGCGCCGGGATCGGCGCGCAGCGCCGCGACGAGTGCCGCGTGCGCGTCCCCCGTCAGCTGCACAGGGACGATCCCGTTCTTGAGGGCGTTGTTGCGGAAGATGTCGGCGAACGAAGAGGCGACCACGGCGCGAACGCCGAAGTCGGCGAGGGCCCACGGCGCGTGTTCGCGCGAGGAGCCGCAGCCGAAGTTCCGGCCACCCACGAGGATGTGGCGTTCGCGCGCGTCCGGCGCATTGAGCGGAAAGTCCGGCTTGGGCGAGCCGTCGGCGTGATACCGCCAGTCGGAGAAGGCGTGCGCGCCGAGCCCGAGCCGGTCGGTGATCTTGAGGAAGCGCGCGGGGATGATCTGGTCGGTGTCGATGTCGTCGACCACGAGGAGTGTGGCCCGGCTCTCGAGGCGGGAGAGTGGCGGCATGGTCAGGCGAGCGAGCGGACGTCGGCGATCGCGCCGCGGATGGCACTGGCGGCGGCGGTGAGCGGCGAGGCCAGGAAGGTGCGCCCTCCCTTTCCCTGACGCCCCTCGAAGTTGCGGTTGCTGGTGCTCACAGCGTACTCGCCAGGGGCAATCTGGTCCCCGTTCATCGCGATGCACATCGAGCACCCACTCTCGCGCCACTCGGCGCCCGCCGCTCGAAAGACGTCGTGCAAGCCTTCGGCTTCGGCCTGCTGCTTGACCGCCTGGGAGCCGGGGACCACGAGCATTCGTACATGCGGGGCGATCGTTCGTCCGGCCAGGACCTGGGCGGCTGCGCGCAAGTCGCCCAGCCGCGAGTTGGTGCAGCTGCCGATGAAGACGACGTCGATGCGCTGTCCCTCGATAGGTTGGCCTGCGGCGAGCCCCATGTACCGCAACGCCTGTTCGAGTTGCGCGCGATCCGTTGCGTCGGCCATGTCCGAGGGCGACGGGACGGTGGCCGTCACGGGAATGGTCATCCCCGGGTTGGTTCCGTAGGAGACCATCGGGGCCAATGCGCGTCCGTCCAGCTCGACCACCATGTCGTACTGCGCGCCGTCATCGGAACGACAGGTCTTCCAACGCTGCACGGCCTCGTCCCACGCGGTCCCCGACGGCGCGGACGGACGACCGGCGAGCCAGCTGACCGTCGTCTCGTCAGGCGCGACCATCCCCGCGCGCGCTCCGGCCTCGATCGACATGTTGCAGACGGTCATGCGCCCTTCCATGTCGAGCGAGCGGATCGCCGAGCCGGTGTACTCGATGACGTGTCCCGCACCGCCGGCGACGCCGATCTTCGCGATGATGGCGAGGATGACGTCCTTGGCGGTGACCCCGCGCGCAAGCGTTCCGTCCACGCGCACTTCCATCGTTCGTGGACGCGACTGCAGGAGGCACTGCGTGGCGAGGACATCGGCGACCTCGGACGTCCCGATCCCGAAGGCCAGCGCACCAAAGGCGCCATGCGTGCTCGTGTGCGAGTCGCCGCAGACAATCGTCATCCCGGGCTGGGTGAGCCCCTGCTCGGGGCCGATCACGTGGACGATCCCGCGCGCCGGGTGCGTGAGGTCGAGGAGCGGGACGCCAAACGCGCGGCAATTCCGCTCCAGGGTTTCCAGCTGCGATGCGGCTTGTGGATCCGCGACGGCCAGGGTGCGCGCCCCCGGGGCGAGCACCGTCGGCGTCGAGTGGTCCATCGTGGCGAGGGTGCGATCGGGGCGGCGGACCGGGAGACCGCGTGCGCGCAGCTCGCTGAATGCCTGGGCCGATGTCACCTCGTGCACCAGGTGCAAGTCGATGTACAGGATCGCCGGGGTCCCAGGGGTCTCCGCGCGGACGAGGTGGTCGTCCCAGATCTTCTCGAGCATCGTGCGCGGCCTGCCCGTCGCAGCGTTGCTACTGACGGAGGCCACCGACTGCGGCGTGGCGGCGGTGTTCACGTGGCGCTCCCCGCCGGTACCGGCGCACTGCCGTGCGCCGGCGTGGTGATTCCGCTGGTGTCGGCGGTGCGGGCGCGGATGAGCGAGTTGAGCGCGCTCACATACGCCTCGGCGGTGGCCACGAGGATGTCGGTGTGCACCGCGAAGCCGGTGAAGCGCACGCCCCGCGGCGCCTCCTCCTGCGGGTGCGCGTGGAGGACCTCGTCGCCGGTCGGGCGCAGGCGCACCGTCACCCCGCCGATGGCGTTGATCCCTTCCGTGATCGCGTCCACGGAGAACTCCACGAGCTCGGCAACGTCGCCGACCACCCGGTTGATCGCGGCGCAGACGGCATCGACCGGACCGTCGCCCTGCGCGGCCGCCACGAGCGGGGCGCCGTCGGGGCCGCTCAGGCGCACCGTCGCCGTCGGGATGGCGTGCGTGCCTGACGAGACCTGCACCAACTCGAGTCGATAGATCGAGAGCGGACGCATCGTCTCGCCGGCGACGATCGCCTCGATGTCGCGGTCATCGACGATCTTCTTCTTGTCGGCGACGTCCTTGAATCGGTTGAAGACGTTCGTGAACTCCTCCTCGGTGAGGAAGTGCCCGTTGCCCTCCAGGTGCTTGCGCAGGGCGTGGCGCCCGGAGTGCTTGCCCAGGACGAGGCGGCATCCCTCGAGGCCGACCAGGTCCGCCGACATGATCTCGTAGGTGAGCCGGTTCTTGAGGATGCCGTCCTGGTGGATGCCGGCTTCATGGGCAAAGGCGTTGCCGCCGACGATCGCCTTGTTGGGCGGGGTGCGCACGCCCGTGCACTGCGAGACGAGTCGTGAGGCGCGTCCGATTTCCCGCGTGGAGACGTTGGTCTCGATGCCGTAGAAGGCGCGCCGGGTGTGCATCGCCATCACGACCTCCTCCAGCGCCGCGTTGCCGGCGCGCTCGCCGATCCCGTTGATCGTGCACTCCACCTGGCGCGCCCCGGCTCGGACGCCGGCCAGCGAGTTCGCGACGGCGAGGCCGAGATCGTCGTGGCAGTGCGTCGAAATGATGACGTGGCGCGCCCCGGGGACATTCTCCCGGATGCCGGCGATGATCGCGAAGTACTCGTCAGGCGTGATGTATCCGACGGTGTCGGGGATGTTGAGCGTCGTTGCCCCCGCCTCGATCGCCGCGGCGAGCACCTCGTGCAGGAAGACAGGGTCGGAGCGGCAGGCATCCTCCGGCGAGAACTCGACGTCGTCGCACCGCGCCCTGGCGAAGGCGACCATGCGGGACGCCGTATCGACCACCTGCGGCCGCGTCATGCGCAGCTTGTACTCCAGGTGGATGTCGGACGTGGCGATGAAGGTGTGGATCCGGCGGTTGGCCGCTGGCGCGATCGCGGTGGCGCACCGATCGATGTCCCCCTCGTTGGCACGGGCGAGCCCGCAGATCACCGGCGAGCCCGCGCCGTGCCCGATCTCCTGCGCGATGGCGTGCACCGCCTCCCAGTCGCCGCGCGAGGCGGCCGGAAAGCCCGCCTCGATGATGTCGACGCCCATGCGCTGCAGCTGGCGGGCGATCTGCAGCTTCTCCTCCCGCGTCATCGTGCACCCCGGCGCCTGCTCGCCGTCGCGCAGCGTGGTGTCGAAGACGCGGACGTGATCGGCCGGAATCGCTACGTCGCCGCCGTCGGTCGCCGTGGATGGCGTGCTCATGCTCCCCCCTGTCCCGGTTGTACTTCCTTGGGCTGCAGGAACGGCATCATGCGTCGCAGCTCGAGCCCCACCTGCTCGATCGGATGATGGAGATCACGCCGGCGCGCGCCGTCGAAGTTGGCGCGCCCCGTCTCGTTCTCGGCGATCCAGTTCCGCGCAAACGTCCCGTCCTGGATGTTGGACAGGAGGCGGCGCATCGTGGCGCGCGTCTCGTCGGTGATGATCTGCGGCCCTGCGACGTAGTCGCCGTACTCCGCCGTGTCGCTGACCGAGTGGCGCATGTAGTTCAATCCGCCCTGGTACATCAGGTCGACGATGAGCTTGAGCTCGTGCAGGCACTCGAAGTAGGCGAGCTCCGGCTTGTACCCGGCCTCGGTGAGCGTCTCGAAGCCCGCCTTCACCAGCGCCGAGACGCCGCCGCAGAGCACGGCCTGCTCGCCGAAGAGGTCTGTCTCGGTCTCTTCGCGGAACGTCGTCTCGAGGACGCCGGCGCGCGTGCATCCGATGGCGCGCGCGTAGGCGAGGGCGTCCGCCTTCGCGTGTCCCGTCGCATCCTGGTGCACCGCGAAGAGCGCGGGCACCCCTGCTCCCTGCTGGTAGAGTTCGCGCACGCGATGTCCGGGCGACTTGGGGGCGACCATGCTCACGTCCACATCCTTGGGCGGGACGATGGCGCCGAAGTGCACGTTGAAGCCGTGTGCGAACATCAGTGTCTTCCCGGCGGTCAGGTGCGGGGCGATGTCAGTGGCGTAGATCGCCTTCTGCACGTGGTCGGGGACGAGGACCATGATCACGTCCGCTTCGGCGCACGCCTCGGGGATCCCCATCACCTTGAGCCCAGCCGCCGCTGCCTTCGCGCGCGACGCGGACGACGCGGGGAGCCCCACGCGGACATCGAGCCCCGAGTCGCGGCAGTTGAGGGCGTGGGCGTGCCCCTGCGAGCCGAAGCCGATGACGGCGATGCGGCGCGACGAGAGTTGGTCGAGGGAGGCGTCGGCGTCGTAGTAGAGTCGAGTCATGGAGGAGAAGACGAGAAGACGAGAGGACGGGAAGACGAGCGGACGAGCGGACGCGATGGTTAGGCGGCCTCTTCGTCGGCGAATCCGTCGGCCTGGGCCTGGAACGGATCGGCGGGGGCGAAGTCCTTGGGGTTCGCGTTGGCGTTGGGCGAGGGGCGCGCGCCGCGCGCGGGCGTCGTCATCGACATGGCGATGCGGCCGGAGCGCGTGATCTCCTCGATGCCGAAGCGTTGCACGCGATCGAGGAAGGCGCTGATGGTCGCGGGGGCATCCATGATCGCCAGCACCATCGCCTGCGGCGACGCGTCGACGACGCGCGCATCGAACTCGCGGGCCAGCCCCAGGATCTCGGCCAGGCGATGGCCGGCAGGGCCGAGCCGGACGAGGCACATCTCCTGGGTCACCGCGCGGTCGAAGGTGACGTCGTGGACGGAGACGATGTCGACCAGGCGTTGCAGCTGCGAGACGACCTGCGTGACGTCGTCGCGGTTGACGACGACCGTCATGCGCGAGAGCCCCGGCGTCTCGGTCGAGGCGACGGCGAGCGACTCGATGTTGAAGCCGCGTCGGCGGAAGAGCGAGACGGCGCGGTTCAGTACACCGGGGCGGTCCTGCATGACGGCGATCAGGGTGTGGAGCATTGGAAACCTCAGGAGACGAGAAGGCGAGAAGACGAGAAGAGGAGTAGACGAGAAGACGTGCAGACGAGAAGACGACAGCGTCTCAGGCGGCGGGTTGGTCGACGATCATCTCGCCGATCGACTTGCCTTGTGGGACCATGGGGAAGACGTTGACTTCGCGTTCGACGCGGAAGTCGAGGACGACGACGTCGGGCGTGGCGTAGGCGGTGGCGATCGCGTCCTCCACCTGCTCGGCGTGCGTGACGGTGACGCCGGTCGCGCCGTAGGCTTCGGCCAGCTTGGCGAAGTCCGGGCCGGAGAGCGGGGTCCCCGAGTAGCGGCGCTGCTCGAACAGCTCCTGCCACTGGCGCACCATCCCCAGGTAGCCGTTGTTGACGATCGCGATCTTGATGTTGGTGATTCCTTCCTGCCGGATCGTCGCGATCTCCTGGTTGGTCATCTGGAACCCGCCGTCGCCGCACACCACCCAGATCGTCTCGTCGGGCGCGGCGATCGCGGCACCTAACGCGGCGGGGACGCCGAAGCCCATCGTCCCGGCGCCGCCGGACGTGATCAGCGTGCGCGGGCGGCGCCAGTCGAGGAGCTGGGCGGTCCACATCTGGTGCTGGCCGACATCGGTCACCACGCGGTACTTGCCGCGCGCGTGCAGCGCCTCGTTCAGGCCATCGAAGACGTCGTGTGGCATCAGGGCGCACGACTCGTCGCGGCGCATGTACGCCTGGCGCGGCTGGTGCGTGGCCTGCATCTCGCGGATGTGCGCCAGCCACTGGTCGTGTCGGCGCTGCGGGGCCATGCGCGACATCTCCTCCAGCACGCGGCGCGCGTCGCCGACGATCCCCACCGTCACCGGGATCAGCTTCCCGATCTCCGACGGATCGATGTCGACGTGGATGATCCGGGCGCGCGGGGCGAAGGTCGACGCCTTGCCCGTCACGCGATCGTCGAAGCGACCGCCCACGTTGAGCAGGACGTCGCAGTCCTGGATGGCACGGTTCACGTGCACCCAGCCGTGCATCCCCGGCATGCCGAGGGCGAGCGGGTGATCCTGCGGGAAGGCCCCCAATCCGTGCAGCGTCGTCACCACCGGCGTCCCCGTGCGTTCGGCCAGCTGCAACAGCGCCTCGTGCGCGCCGGACTGGATCACCCCGTTGCCGGCCATGATGAGCGGGCGCTGGGCGTTGGCCAGGAGGCGCACCGCCTGCGCGATGTTCCGCGACTCGCCTTCGTACACCGGCGAGTAGCCGGGGAGGTCGAGCACCGGAGCCCAGTCGGGGACGATGCGCGCCTGCTGCGCATCCTTGGTCACGTCGATCACCACCGGCCCCGGGCGCCCGGTCGACGCGAGGTGGAACGCCTCGCGGAAGACGCGCGGGAGTTCCGCCGGATCGGTGACCAGGTAGGAGTGCTTGGTGATGGGGATCGTGATCCCGGTGAAGTCGGTCTCCTGGAAGGCGTCGGTGCCTAACAGGTGCGACCCGACCTGCCCGGTGATGATCACCATTGGCGTGGAGTCCATGAAGGCGTCGGCGATCGGCGTCACGAGGTTCGTGGCGCCCGGGCCCGACGTCCCGATGCAGACGCCGACGCGCCCGCTCGCCCGCGCGTAGCCCTCGGCGGCGTGCCCGGCCCCCTGTTCGTGGCGGCAGAGGACGTGTCGCAGCTGTTCGCGGTACTCCCACATCGCATGGTAGAACGGCATGATGGCCCCGCCGGGGAGGCCGAACATGACCTCCACTCCCTCGCGGACGAGCGCTTCGCACATGATCTGCGCCCCGGTGCGCGACGCGGGGGCGTGGGACGTTGGCTGGCTCATGCGAGGACCGCTCCGGTGCTGGCGTTGGTGACGAGCTTGGTGTAGCGGGCGAGCCAACCGCGCTCGAAGTGCGGCTGGCGGGGAGTGAACCCCTCGCGGCGGCGCGCCAGCTCAGCGTCGGTTACGTCGGTGGCGAGGACGCGCCCCTGCAGGTCGATGCGGATGATGTCGCCGTCGCGCAGGAGCCCGATGACCCCGCCCTCCGCCGCCTCCGGCGAGACGTGGCCGATGCAGAGCCCGCGCGTCCCGCCGCTGAAGCGCCCGTCGGTGATGAGCGCGACGCTGGCGCCTAACGGCATCCCCTTGAGCATCGAGGTCAGGGCGAGCATCTCGCGCATCCCCGGGCCGCCGCGCGGCCCCTCGTTGCGCACCACGACCACGTCGCCGGGGAGGATCTTCCCGTCGATCAGCCCCTGCGTCGCCTCTTCCTCGGACTCGAAGATCCGGGCCGGGCCGCGGAAGGTCATCTCGTGCTGCTCCACCGCGCCGACCTTGATCACCGCCCCCTGCTGGGCCAGGTTGCCAAACAGGACGCAGAGCGCGCCGCGCGCCGTGTGGGGGCGCTCCGCCGGCCGGATGCAGTCGGGGTTCGTGTTGCGCACCTCGGCGAGCTGCTCGCCCAGCGTCTGCCCGGTGACCGTGTGCGCCTCCAGGTGCAGCGCCCCGGGGAGCTTGGCCAGTTCGTGCAGGATCGCCGGGACACCACCCGCCAGCTGCACATCCTCCACGTGCCACTGCCGGTCGCCGTCCCAGGCCGGCGAGACCTTGGCCAGGTGCGGGATGCGCTCGGCCACCTCGTTCAGGCGCTTGAGGGGATAGTCGACCCCCGCCTCACGCGCGAGCGCCAGGACGTGCAGCACCGTGTTGGTCGACCCGCCCATCGCCACGTCGAGCGCGACGGCGTTGTCGATCGCGTGCGCGGTGACGATGTCGCGGAAGGTCGTCCCGTCGCGCACCAGCTGCATGAGCGCCTGCGCCGCGCGCACCACGAGGTCGCGGCGCGCCGGGTCGACGGCCAGGATCGTCCCGTTGCCGGGCAGCGCGATCCCCAGCCCCTCGCACAGGCAGTTCATCGAGTTGGCGGTGAACATCCCGCTGCAGCTGCCGCAGGTCGGGCACCCGTTGGCTTCGAGGTCGGCCAGTCGGGCGTCATCGATCACGCCGGCGGCGCGCTGCCCCACCCCTTCGAAGACCGAGATGAGGTCGACCTTCCTTCCCGTCGAGTCGCGCCCCGCCTTCATCGGCCCGCCGGAGACGAAGACCGTGGGAAGGTTGGCGCGCGCCGCCCCCATCAGCATCCCCGGGACGATCTTGTCGCAATTGGGGATGCACACCATCCCGTCGAAGCAGTGCGCCCGCGCCATCGTCTCGACGCAATCGGCGATGAGTTCGCGCGAGGGGAGGGAGTAGTGCATCCCCTCGTGCCCCATCACGATCCCGTCGTCCACCCCGATCGTGTTGAACTCGAAAGGGACGCCGCCAGCTGCACGAATCGCTTCCTTGACCGCCTGGGCCAAGGCGGGGAGGTGCACGTGGCCGGGCACGATGTCCACGTACGAGTTGCACACCGCGATGAACGGCTTGTCGAAGTCCCCCGCCTCACGGATCTGTCCCGTGGCGCGGAGGAGCGCCCGGTGCGGGGCGCGCTGGAAGCCTTTCTTGATCGTGTCCGATCGCATGCGGTGCGGTCTTCGCGGGTACGGGTCTGGAAATCGCGGGCAAAACAAAAGGCCCCATCCGTTTCGGGTGGGGCCTCACTCTGCTCTCGCTCGCCGGCTATTCGGCGATGCTCGGTGCGCGACGCTACGTCGCTGCTGGCAAGTGGCCCGACCCCCGTACGCGAAGTACTACCGCGAGGAGAATCGCGGTAATCAGCGTAAGGGAAATAAGTCGGAGCGACGAGAGCAGCACGGGAGACGCTATGGTTTGGTGCGGTGGACTACAGTTTCCTTGCCGCCGACCACCAGGGCCGGGTCGGGCAACTTAGGACGGACCGTTCCGTTAGGCAAGACTCTCGAGGCGACTTTGTCGTCACGGAGCGGTCCAGATGCAATCAGGATCGGCATTCGCGCGCCTCGCTTGAGCGCCCGGTCACGGCCCGAGTCTATAGATGCTCCGTGACGAAGCCGGTGTCGCCGAACCTGATGCCGTGTGCCTGGCGCGACCATTCGCCAGAACGGGTGGACCCCGGGTGGACCCGACGAGATCAGGCGGCAAGCCCCACGCGCTTGAGATGCTGCTGCTCCAGCGCCTCCGCCCGCTTGGCGTCGTCGAATCCCTTCTCGCTGCGCGAGATCACGAGCGTCGCGACGCCGTTCCCGATGAGGTTCGTGATCGCCCGCGCCTCGGACATGAACCGGTCCACCCCCAGCAAGAGGGCGAGCCCTTCCAGCGGGACGACCCGCATCGCCGAAAGCGTCGACGCCAGCACGATGAAGCCTGAACCCGTCACCCCCGCCGCTCCCTTCGAGGTGAGCATGAGGATCAGGAGAATCCCGATCTGCTGCCCGATGGAGAGATCGACGCGGAAGACCTGGGCGATGAAGATCAGCGCCATCGACAGGTAGATCGACGTCCCGTCAAGGTTGAACGAGTAGCCGGTGGGGATCACGAGGCGCACGACCGACTTCTCGCAGCCATACCGTTCGAGCTTCTCCAGCATCCGGGGGAGGGCGGCTTCGCTCGACGACGTCCCCAGCACGAGGAGGATCTCCTCCTTGATGTACTTGATGAACTCCCAGAGCGAGAAGCCGTAGATGCGGCAAATGATGTTGAGCACGACGAAGACGAAGAGGAACATCGTCAGGTACACGTCGAGCATCAGTCGTCCCAGCGGGAGGAGCGTCTTGAGCCCGAACGACCCGACGGTGAAGGCCATCGCCCCAAAGGCCCCCAGCGGGGCCACGTGCATGATGATCCCCACGATCTTGAAGAAGACCTGCGCCAGGCGTTCGCACCCGTCGGTGATGTTGCGCCCGAGCTCGCCCGACATCGTGAGGGCCACGCCGAAGAGGACGGCGAAGAAGACCACCTGCAGGATCTCTCCCTTGGCGAACGCGTCGACCACGCTCGACGGGACGATGTGCACCAGGAAGTCGACGAACTTCATCTGCTCGCCCGCCTGTGCGTACTTGGAGATGTCACCCTTGGCCATCGACGAGGCGTCGAGCCCCGCCCCTGGCTTCGTCACGTTGACGACGAGAAGTCCGATCGCCAACGCGAACGTGGTCACGACCTCGAAGTAGAGGAACGCCTTCCCTCCCACGCGCCCAACGTGCTTCAGGTCACCAATCGTGGCGATCCCGGCCACGATGGTGAGGAAGATGATCGGGGCGATCACCATGCGGACGAGGTTCACGAAGGTGTCGCCCAGCGGCTTGAGCGACTTCCCGACGTCCGGCCAGAGGATCCCGACCACGACTCCGAGGGCGACGGCGGTCAGGACGCGAAAGGTGAGGTTGTTCCAGAGGCGGGACACGGATGCGGCGGGGGGCGGGAGAACAGGAGACGGGAGGGGGGCCCGGCGAGCGCATGAGGCTATCGCCCGGGGAGGGGGGGCGCTAGGAGAACCCCCGCGCGGCCGGTGAGCCGACTGAAGAGCCGGCCGGTGAGCCGACCGGTGAGCCGACCGGTGCGCTGGCCAGCGATCTGAGGCGTGACTCACGAAACGGCCGGACGTCTTCTATGTACGCGCAGAATCGCCCCTTGCGCGCGAGCGGGTGCACCGCGGCACCCGCGTCCCACCCAACCCGGCCGCATGACCGATCGCGTCCCCGAGTACCGCCAGACGTTCGACGCCGAGACCAGCACCGTCCTCGCCCGGGGGTTCGCCGAGGCGGAACGGTTGGTCAACGGTGTGCGCATCGCCGTGCTCGGGGTTCTGGCGATCGCCGCGACGTTGTACGCGCCGTACCTCTCCTCCGAGCTGTCGCTGGTCAACGTCCTTGTCGTGGCGCCGATGCTGGCGTGGGCGATTGGCCAGCACATGTTCGCGCACCGGAGTGGTCGGGCCAGCGACGCGCTCTTCCTGGCCAACCTGGTCCTCGACATCACGGCAACGACGCTCCTGCTGTTGGGCTATGGCGTCTTCGGGGACGCGAACCTGGCGGTCAAGTCGCCGGTCTTCAGCATGTACTTCGTGGTGCTGGCGACGCGTCCCTTCACCGGCTCGCCCAAGCGGGCGGTGCTCGCGGGGGTGCTCTCGGCGCTGCAGTACTCGGCACTCGTCGCCTTCCTGATCTCCAGCGGCCGGCTGGCGCTGCTCGGCGATCCGCTGCGCTCGTCGATCACGGCCGGGACGTCGCTGCTGGACGAGGCGTCGAAGGTGATGATGCTGGCGGTCGCCGGCGTGGTGTCGATGTACGCGACCGGGTGGATCGAGCGGACGCTCAAGAAGGGGATCGCGGCGCGCCGGCATGCGGATGCGCGATTCCGCGCCGTCTTCGAGCAATCCGGGGTCGGCGTCGCGATCCTGGGAACGGGGGGGACGATCGTCGAGGCCAACGAGGCGCTGGCGGAGTTCCTTGGGCGCCGCGCGGATGAGCTCAAGGGCGAGCCGCTGCACGGCTTTTGTGCGACGGACGACGCGGAGCAGGTGGCGCAGATGGAGGAGGACGTGGCGGAGCGGCGGCGCCTCACGGCGTCGGCTGAGACGCGCTACCAGCGTGGGGAGGGCGACGTGGCGTGGGGGAGCCTGACGCTCACCAGCGCGCACGACGCGAGCGACACGCGCCTCATCGCCGTCGTGCAGGATGTCACGCATCGCAAGTCGCTGGAGAAGGAGCTGCTGCGCCAGGCCTTCTACGACCAGCTCACGGGGCTGGCGAACCGCGGGCTCTTCCGCGACCGCGTGCATCACGCGCTGTCGCGGGCGTCGCGCGACAACGAGGGCGTGGCGGTCATGTTCCTCGACCTCGACAACTTCAAGGGGATCAACGACACGTTGGGCCACGCGGCGGGTGACGACCTGCTGGCCACGGTGTCCGCGCGCCTCCTCAATGCCACGCGCGGCTGCGACACGGTGGCGCGCCTGGGCGGCGACGAGTTCGCGGTGTTGCTGGAGCACGTGCGCAGCGACGAGGACGCGGTGATCGTCGCCGATCGTATCACGAATGCGCTGAGCCTTCCCGTGCAGCTGTCGGCGGGCGCGACGGTGCGCGTGGGGGCGAGCATCGGCATCGCGCGCGCGACCCCAACCGACGGCGTGGAGGAGCTGCTGCGCAACGCGGATGTCGCGATGTACGCCGCCAAGAGCGGGAGCCGCGGCGGGCACGTCTTCTTCGATGCCTCGATGCACGCCGCGCTGGTGGATCGCGTGAGCCTGGAGAGCGACCTTCGGCGCGCCCTCGAGGAGGGGGAGTTCTGGGTCGCATATCAACCGATCGTCGCACTCGAGTCACACGAGGTGCTGGGAATCGAGGCCTTGCTGCGCTGGAACCACCCGACCAAGGGGCTGGTCCCGCCCAACGCGTTCATCGCGGTGGCCGAGGAGACGGGGCTCATCGTCCCCATTGGTACCTGGGTGCTGCGCGAGGCCTGTCGTCGCACGGCGCAGTGGAACGCGCGACGCCCCGACGGGCACGCCTTCTCCGTGACGGTGAACCTCTCCGTCCGGCAGCTGCAAGCACCGTCGCTCCTCGCCGACGTGCAGGGGGCGCTGGAGGCAGCGGGGCTCCCGCCGTCGCAGCTCGTCCTCGAGATCACGGAGAATGCGCTCATGCAGCGCACCGAGGCGACGCTCGAACGGCTCCACGAGCTCAAGGCGCTCGGCGTGCGACTCGCGATCGACGACTTCGGCACAGGCTACTCGTCGCTGTCGTACCTGCAGCAGTTCCCGGTGGACATCCTCAAGATCGACCGGTCGTTCACGGATGGGTTGATGCGCGGCTCGCACGACGACGCGCTTGCCCGCACCATCATCGCGCTGGGTGACTTGCTCACGCTGCGGACCATCGCAGAAGGCGTGGAGCATGCACGCCAGCACGCGCGCCTGCGCGACCTGGGGTGCGATTACGGACAAGGGTACCTGTTCAGCCGTCCCCTGGCGCCGAGCGACGTAGACGACCTGTTGTCGCGCGGCGTGTTGGAGCTGGCGGGCGAGGAACCGATCGTCCTGAGTGTGGCGGGCGTGCGCGAGGCGATGGACCTCGAGGAGCACGAGGCCGCGGTCGGGCGCGGCCCCGCGCGCGATGCCACGGCGGACGATCCTCCGGACGCGCTCTGACGCTCGCTCTGGCGATGCACTGGTGATGCGCCGGTGATGCGCCGGCGCGCCGATGCACGACGGGCGGCCCCATACGGAGCCGCCCGTCGGTCGTTCGGGAGGAGTCGCTGCGAAGCGGCGCTCTACATCACCGTCTTCGGCGGGAGGACGATGGCGCCGAGGCCGAGCTTCTTGAGCAGCTCGTTGAAGGCGGGGACGTCCTTCTCCAGCACGGTACGGAGCCGCGTCGAGAGCGGCGCCCACTCCTTCGCGAGATCGTTCACGCGTTCGAGCGCTCCTTTCGTCGGGCGCCCTTTGGGGCCTCCGTAGATGTACGAGTCGTCGCCGGTGAGGTTGGTGTAGAGTTCGATGAGCTGGTTGTCGATCTGTCCGGGGTGACGGATCGGGTCCTGCCCGCTCTCGCTCTTGACCTGGTTGAGCCGGGTCTCGATCCCGCCTAACGAAGCGCCCAGCGCGTCGGCGGCCGGCTTCACTTCGCTCGACCGGTTGATGCGCCCAGCCTGTTCCACGGCGCGCGTCGCCTGCTCGCGCACGGCGCGAATGGTCTCCATCGCGGCGCTCACCGCGTTGAGCGAATCGCGCACCGCGATCGAGGCGCGGTACTGCTCCTCGTAGTCGGCGGCGGTCACGCGCGGGAGGCGCGGATCGGCCAGGAGGCGGAAGGTACGTGTCTGCGTTGCACCGCCGGACGAGAGGCGCACGGCATAGCTCCCGGGCGGGGCCTTCACCCCGCCGGTGTACCCCCAGATGACCTGCCCCTTGAGGAGGCGCGGACCCGGATAGGTGGCATCCCACGTGACGCGCTGTGCCCCTGCGGCGGCCTTGAGCGCGGGCTGCCCTAACGAGCGGGCGCGCGCCGTGTCGGTCGTGAAGCGACGCACCACCTGTCCCCGCGCATCCACGACCTCCAGCGCCGTGGCACTGTCCGGGGCGGTGGCGAACCAGGCGTGAATCATCGCTCCCTCGGGCTTGGGGTCCGGCGCGTTCTCCACCCCGCCGGAGCCGCCGCCACCCACCTGCACGCGATACGCATCACGCGGCGTGTACAGGTGCATCGTCGCCCCGGCGGCGATGTCGGCCTGTTGGTGCAGCGGCGTGAGGTCATCCAGCAGCCAGAGCGAACGCCCCTGCGTCGCCACCACCAGGTCGTTCTGGTGCACCTTGAGGTCGGCCACGGGGGTCACCGGGAGGTTCAGCTGCAACGACTGCCATCGCTTCCCGCCGTCGAACGAGACATAGAGCCCGTGCTCGGTCCCGGCGTAGACCAGGCCGTCCTTCACCGGATCCTCGCGCACCGCACGCACCGGCGAGCCGGCCGGGATGCCGTTGGTGCCATCGGCGATGCGCACCCACGTCCTGCCGTAGTCGTCGGTCCTGAAGATGTAGGGGGCAAAGTCGTCGAGGCGATACCGCTGCACGGCGACATAGGCACGGCCGTCCTTGTGTGCCGAGAGGTCGATGTTCTCGACGGTGCCGAACTTCGGCATCCCCGGTGGCGTCACCTCCTGCCATGAGGCGCCGCCGTCGCGCGTGACGTGCACGCGGCCATCGTCGCTCCCCGCCCAGAGCGTCTTCGCATCCTTCGCATCCTCGCTCAACGCGAAGAGCGTGTTGTAGATCTCGACCCCGGTCACGTCGTGGTTGATCGGGCCGCCGGC
The DNA here is from genome assembly GCA_046327755.1 of Gemmatimonadaceae bacterium. Lineage (GTDB taxonomy): Bacteria > Gemmatimonadota > Gemmatimonadetes > Gemmatimonadales > Gemmatimonadaceae > SCN-70-22. The sequence goes on along the minus strand of JAXLXW010000001.1, from coordinate 619,609 downwards.
GGCTTCCTGGTGTACCGGTGTATTGGTCGTGAGGTCGGGAGAGATCGTCTCCCAGGTCATCCCGCCGTCGCGCGTGCGGTGCACGTACTGCGAGCCGTGGTACACGACGTTGGGGTCGTGTCGCGAGACGAGGATTGGGGCGACCCACTGGAAGCGATAGCGCAGGTCCTTCGCCGCCTGCCCGAGTTGCAGCTGCGGATACAGGACGACGTTGCGCCGGTCGTCGGTGGGCAGGTCCAGCCGGTTGATGGCGCCGCCGTAGCACCCGCCCCAGATCACGTCGGGATGGTCGGGGTGCAGCGCGACCGGCCCGGTCTCGCACCCGGCGGCGTAGCGCCACTCCGCCATCGGGTGCAACACGTTGGGGCCGTACCACGAGGTGACGGAGATCGTCGTGTTGTCCTGCTGCGCCGAGTAGACGCGATAGGGGAAGGCGTTGTCCACCGCGACGTCGTAGAACTCGGCGGTCGCCTGGTTGTTCATCGAGGACCAGCTGCGCCCGCGATTCAGCGTCACCTGCGCCCCGCCGTCGTCGCCGAGGATCATCAGGCGGTTGTCGCGCGGGTTGATCCAGAGGTCGTGCGTGTCGCCGTGCGGGACGTCGATCGGGGTGAAGGTCTTCCCGCCGTCGATCGAACGATAGATCGAGGTGTTGAGCGCGTAGACGGTGTTCTCATCGCGCGGATCGGCCTCGATGCGCGTGTAGTACCAGGCGCGCTGCCGGAGGTTGTTCTCCTTGTTGATGCGCGTCCACGACTTCCCCGCATCATCGGAACGATACAGCCCGCCGTTAGGCTCGGCCTCAACGAGCACCCATACCCGGTCGGGGTTCGCCGGCGAAACGGTGATCCCGACCTTGCCCACAAGCCCTGTGGGGAGTCCCCCTTCCAGCTTGCTCCAGCTGTCGCCGCCGTCGACGCTCTTGTAGACACCACCTTCGAGTCCACCGGAGATCATCGTCCACGGCTTGCGTTCGCCGCGCCACATGCCGGCGTACAGGACGCGCGGGTTCTTCACGTTCATCGCCAGGTCGCTCGCCCCCGTGGAGTCGTTGAGGAAGAGCACCTGCTCCCAGTTCTTCCCACCGTCCCTCGAGCGATAGACGCCGCGCTCCCGGTTCTTGCCGAACATGTGGCCGAAGGCGGTGACGTATACCAGGTCGGGGTTGGTCGGGTGAATGACGACGCGCCGAACAGCCCCCGACTCGGGGAGACCGACGAACTGCCACGTTCGCCCGGCATCGACCGACTTCCAGATTCCACGCCCCTGCGACGAGTTGCCGCGCACGTCGCCAGAGCCGGTTCCCACGTAGATGACGTTGGGATCGCTGTCGGCGATATCGATCGCCCCGACGCTCCCGCCAAAGAACCCATCGGAGATGTTCTTCCACGAGGTTCCGGCGTCGTCGCTGCGCCAGACACCGCCGCCGGTGCTCCCCATGTAGAAGGTGTGCGGTTCCTCGGCGATCCCCGTCACCGCAGTCGATCGCCCGCCGCGGAAGGGGCCAAGCTGGCGAAAGCGCAGCGAGGCGAAGCGCGCGCTGTCGTAGGCCGCGGCAGGCGCCACGGTCGGTGAGGCGGGCGCGCCCCCGCGAGCGCGTTGTGCAAGCGCACGCGGTGCAGGCATGGCGACGAGCGTCGCGCACGACGCCAGGATCGCCGCGCGAAAGGTCGAGCTTCGCATCGTGGTGCTACTCCGGGAGAAGTGAAGGTGGTCGCTCCTGCTACGCACGGGGCGCGCACCCCGCTGTCGCGAGGTCGTCTCGGGGAGCGAGATCGCTGCGACCGTTGGCGAGGTGTCCGCCAGCGCGTGAGGAGACTTGCCTGCCGCGCCGGTGGCGCAGCGCTCAGAGCGTGACGGGATGCGTGGGGAAGCGCGACAACCGATGGAGCGCGATGTCGTGCCGCGTTGCGCCGTCCAAGGTGAGGTCCGCGGCGATCTCGCCGATCACGCTGCTGAACTTGAAGCCGTGCCCGGAGCACGCGTGGGCGATGGTCACCTGCGGCGTCTCGGGGAGCCGGTCGAGGATGAAGTGCTCGTCCGGGGTGTTGGTGAAGAGGCACGTCTTCGTCTGGAGCGTCTCGGCGCCCGCCGCCGGGAAGCACCGCTCCACGAGGGCGCGCAGCAGCGCCACGTCGCGCGACGAGACCGCGCCTCGATCCATGCGATCCGGATCGGCCGCCTCGCGCAGGTGGTGGTAGCACCCGAGCTTGAATCCCGGCACCCCAAACTCCGGAAAGCCATACCAGTGCTCGCCCCCCAGGTCGAGGTTGAAGACCGGGAATCGCGACGGCGCAAACAGGTCGCGGTCGCCAATCTCGAACCACCCCAGCACCTGGCGTTCGGGGACCAGGAGGTCGTGCAACTCGGGGACCAACGCGCCGCTCCAGGCACCGGCCGCCACGACCAGGCGTGCCGCCTCGTAGCGACCGCGCGTCGTCTGCACGACGACGCCGTCATCGCGCGCCTCCCACGAGAGGACGCGCTCGTCCGTGCGCACCTCCGCACCGCGCTGCGTGGCGAGCGCCACATGCGCCTCGATGCACGCCTCGGGCACCAGGAAGCCGCCGCGCGGCTGGAAGACCGCCATCACGTCGTCAGGCAGCTGATATCCGGGAAAGCGCTGCGAGATCTCAGCCGAGCTCAACACGTCGTGCGGGAGGCCGTGCACCTGGCACGAGTGCAGCGAGCCGCTGAACGTGCGCGACTCGCGCGTGCCGGCATCGAGCGACCCCGTGATGTGCAGGAGCGGGCGAGCGCTCTCGCGTTCCAGGTCCTCCCACAGGTCATACGCGCGCGCGAGGAGCGGCACGTACGACGGATGCTCGAAGTACGCGAGGCGGATGATGCGCGTGTAGCCGTGCGAGGACCCCTGGTCGTGCGCGATCCCGAACTGCTCCAGCAGGAGGACACGCGCCCCGCGGCGGGCGAGGTGATACGCCGTCGCGCTCCCCATCGCCCCGGCTCCCAGCACGATCACGTCGTACGACATCGGCAAGCGGTTTCGTTTGTGTGGCAGAGCGAAGCTGGGCGGAACTGAGTGAAGCGAAGTCGAGCGGAACGAAGGTCAGTCGCGCGAGAGCGCCATCGCCACGCGCGCGACCTTGTAGATCGTGAGCGGGTCGGGCGACGTGTAGCTGATGGTGCGCCCGCTGCGCCGGATGCCCGGCACCAGCGCGACCTGGTCGGCGTGCGCGAGTTCGTCCAGCTCGATCTCGAGCGTGATGGGCGACGCGAGCTTCACGGGCTGGCGCGCGATGCGCTTCATGAGCGCAGCGCGCACGCCGTCGCGAATGCGGTCGCGCGCATCGAGCGGGTTCATCGTGCGCGCCGCGTAGTAGCCGATCCCTTGCTTCACCGCCAACCCGTCCACGCCGGGAATGAAGTCCTGTGCCATCTCCACCGCCGCCTTGTCGCCCGAGATGAAGACGACGGGAACGCCCCAGTAGCCGGCAACCATCGCGTTGAGGCCGTACTCGCCGATTTCCTTGCCGTTCAACCGCACGACCTTGAGCGCTCCCGAGAACGTGTGCCCATGCACCGCGTTGGCGGTCGATCCGGGCGCGTGATAGCCGATGTAGACCGCCGCGTCGAAGGTGGAGTCGAGCCCCTGCGTCATGCCTAACGGCTTGGGCTGGCCGGTGATCATCGTGGCGCGCCGGTCGATCTCGTCCGGACGCAGGTTGGTCTGCGGGCCGTGCGAATCGTTCACCAGCACCTCGGTCGCCCCCCCCGCGAAGGCCCCTTCGATCGCTGCATTCGTCTCGGCGATCATCTGGCGTCGCGCCCACTCGTAGTTCTGCCCAGACGGCGAGGTCTGCGTGTTCGCCACCACCCCCGCGATCCCTTCCAGGTCGACCGAGATGTAGACCTTCTTCTTTGGCGGTTGCTGTCCGTGGAGGTGGGCCGGAGTGGTGACCGCGATGAGGAGCAGCGCCAGCGCGGCGCGTCGGACGACGCTCGGCCGCAGGGGCGAAGGGAGGGCGGGGCGGAGCATCGGAGTCGGGACGGTGGGGGGAGTCCTGGGCGCTACGGCGATCGGTACGGGACCGCCAGTGATACGGCGCTGGGAGGCGGCACGCTAGGGGCGCGAGCCCGGGGCGCGAGCCCGGGGCGAGAGGGGGCGGGGGCGAGACGGAGGTTCGCCGCCTCCGGACGGACGAAAAGCCGGACGTCCCGTGAGACCGGGCGGCAGGGCTGCATCCTGCGGGCGCGGGGCGGATGTTCGAAATCCGCGCCGATCGCGAATCCGCGAGAGGAAATGCGCCTTCTGCGGCCGAGACTAGTGAGTGACTCCTCACAATCAGCATGCGTCCTCAGTTCGTGGCGGCGTCTCTTCTCCCCACCGATCCCCCGTTCTCGTCCCCGGCGAGCACCACCGAGCGCACGCTGCTCAGTGGGACCTTGGCCGCATCCATGGAGCGAGTCGCACGGCTGGCGGTGACCGTCCTTGGAGTCCCCGCCGCCACGCTGGCCCTGCTCGGAGCCGACCGTCGGACGTTCCGCGCCGGCGGCTTTGCCCGCCCCTGGATCTCGCATGACTCGGGGGTGCTCGTGCGGACGGGGCTCGTCTCGCGCGCGCTCGACAACGGCGGGGTGCTGTCGCTCGAGGACGCCACCGCCCCCAGCGCCGACCAGTCGATGCGTCTCGCCGCCGGCGAGATGCAGATCCGGAGCCTCGCCCTGGCGACGCTCACCCGCCCCGACGGGACCGTCCTGGGGACGCTGGTCGCGATGAGCGACGAGCCGCGGGCGTGGGGTGAGGAACAGCTGCGACTCCTGGCCGAGCTGGCCGACGCCGCCTCGACCGAGTTGCAGCTGCGGCATGCGCTGGCTGAACGCGAGATGCGCGAGCGGCAGTTGCGTCACGACTCCCTCCACGACGCGCTCACCGGGCTCCCCAATCGGGCGCTGTTCATGAAGCGCCTCACCGATGCCTCGCTCCGCGCGCGGCGCACCGGCGACGGGCTCTTCGCCGTCCTCTTCCTCGACCTCGACGACTTCAAGCTGGTGAACGACAGCATGGGGCATCAGGTGGGCGATGAGGTCTTGGTGACGGTCGCGCGTCGCCTCGAGGAGTGCGTGCGCGGCGGCGACATCGTGGCGCGGCTGGGGGGCGACGAGTTCGCGATCCTCCTCGAGCGCGTGACCGACGCGCGCGACACCGCGCTCGTGGCCGATCGCGTGCAGCAGGCGCTCAAGGCGCCCATGAATATCGGCGGCTACGAGTGGGTCACCTCGGCGAGCATCGGCGTCGTCCTCTCCAGCTCGGCCAGCGAGCGTCCGGAGTACCTGCTGCGCAGCGCCGACATGGCGATGTACCGCGCCAAGCACCAGGGGCGTTCTCGCTTCGAGCTGTTTGACCGGGCGATGCATGCCGAGGCGCTCACCCGGTTGCAGCTGGAGACCGACCTGCGCCGCGCGGTCGAGCGGCAGGATTTCACGCTGCACTACCAGCCGATCGTCTCGCTGGCCGACGGACGCGTGCATGGCGTGGAGGCGCTGGTGCGGTGGAAGCACGCCGAGCGCGGGCTCATCCCGCCGGCCGAGTTCATCCCGGTGGCCGAGGAAACGGGGATGATCGTCCCGCTCGGGCGATGGTCGCTGCGCGAGGCGTGTGCCGCGGTCACGGGGCTCGAGTCGCGCATCCCGGCGGCCCAGGGGCTGCGGCTGTCGGTGAATCTGTCGGTGCGCGAGTTCGCACAGCTCGACCTGGTGCGCGCCGTCGCCGCGATCCTCGAGGAGACCGGGCTGGCGCCGCGGCAGTTGCAGCTGGAGATCACGGAGAGCGCCATCATCGGCCAGCAACACCCCGCGCTGCAGACCATCGCCGAACTGCGCGGCCTCGGCGTGCGGATCCACCTCGACGACTTCGGGACCGGCTACTCGTCGTTGAGCTACCTGCACCGGCTCCCGCTCGACGCCATCAAGATCGATCGCGCCTTCACGACCTCGATGGAGCAGGAGGAGCGCCCACGGCACGTGGTGCAGGCGATCCTCTCGTTGGTCGGGGCGATTGGCCTCGAGGTCATCGCCGAAGGCGTCGCCACCCCGGACCAACTGGCCATGCTGCGTCGCATGGGGTGCCCCTACGGCCAGGGCTTCTTCTTCTCGCGCCCCATGCCGCTGGCGGCAATGGAAGAGCTCCTGCGCCGCGATCCGCGCTGGTAGTTCCCCGCGAGCACCGACGCGAGGACGATGCGAGGACGTCGCTAGGACATCGCGCCTCCGGGCGCGCTGGCCGGCAGGCCGGCCGGCCGTCCGCCCGCCATCACGCGGTGCTCTGCCGTGTCGGCGTCCATCGCCGAGCCTAACGCTGGCGGCAGGAGCATGTACATCACCGGCGTCACGAGGCGCGACAGGAGCGTCGAGCTGATCAACCCGCCGATGATGACGAGCGCCAGCGGCGAGTAGAGCGACGAGCCCTGTACCGCGAGCGGGAGCAACCCGCCGATCGCCGTCAGCGTGGTCAGGACGATGGGAAGGAACCGGATCTTCCCGGCGGTCTCGATGGCCTGGTGCAGCTCCATCCCGTCCTCGCGCAGCTGGTTGGTGAAGTCGACCAGCAATATCGAGTTCTTGATCTCGATCCCGATCAGCGCCACGAATCCGATGACGGCGGTGAACGAGAGCGTGTAGCCGCTCAGCAGGAGCGCGCCGAGTCCGCCGATGATGCCTAACGGGATGACCGAGGCGACGATCACCATCCCCTTGAAGGTGCGGAACTCCAGGATGAGGATCGCCAGGATGCCGAACGTGGCGAGGATGATCGCCGTCCCCAGTCCGCCGAAGCTCTCCTGCCGCGACTCGAGCTCTCCGGCGGGGACCAGGCGGTAGCCGCTCGGGAGCTTGAGTTCGGGGATGCGGGCCAGGACGGCCTTGGTGACACGGTCGGTGTTGAAGCCGGTCTCGGTGTACGCCGTCACCGTCACGGCACGCTCGGCGTCCTGGTGCACGATGCGCGGGGGCGACGACTCGAAGCGGACCGCGGCCACCTGCGACAGCGGGACCTGTGCCCCGGCAACCGACGCGACGTAGACCTGGTCGAGTGCGGAGAGCACCTGGTGCTCGCCGCGCGGCAGCCGCACCGTGATGTCGTACTCCTCGCCGTCATGGTCGCGGAACGACCCGGCGCGAAGTCCCGCGATGCCGAGCCGCACGGTGCGGTCGATCTCGACGGTGGGGATCCCGAGCAGCCCGGCCTTGGCGCGATCGATGTCGAGCTTGAGGTCGGTCCGGTTCACCCGCAACGGGTTCACCACGTCGCGCGTCCCCGCCGTCGTCGCCATGAGCTTCTCCAACCGCGAGGCCAGGGTGCGCAGCGTATCCAGGTTCTCGCCCGACAGCCGCAACGCGATCGGCGCCTCGATCGGGGGGCCGTTCTCGAACTCCTTCACCAGGATGCGCGCGTTGGGGATGCGGTCGAAGCGGCGACGCAACGAGTCGAGCATCAGCGGGGTGTGCCGTCCGCTGTAGGCGTCGAGCAGGACGAAGAGCGCACCGACGTTCGGGCGCTCGCCCCCCGGGACCACGTTGTAATAGACCTGTGGGTTGCCGCGCCCCACGTTGGCGAAGACCGAGCGCACGTCGCGCCGCTGCAGCAGCTCCTTCTCGATCTGCTGCACCACGCCATTCGTCTCACCCAGCGACCAGCCCTCGGGCGTCTCCACCGTGATCATGAACTGCGGCGTTCCTGCCGCCGGGAACAGTGAGAAGCCGACGACCGGAATCAGGGCGAGCGACCCGAAGAAGAGCACCGCCGCGACGACCAGCGTCGTGCGCGGCCTTCCAAGCGCCCGATGCAAGAGGCGCGAGTACGTGGCGTCGATGATGCGGTTGAGCCCGCGCAGGAAGACGTTGCCGTGCCCGTCGCGCTCCTCCTTGAGCACCACCGACGAGAGGAACGGGATGATCGTGAGCGAGACGAGGAGCGAGGCGAGGATCGTGAACGTGACCGCGAGCGGGAGACCGCGGATGAACTGCCCGACCGCCCCCGGGAGCATGAGGAGCGGGAGGAAGGCGAACATCAACGTCGCCGTCGTCCCCAGCACCGCCACCGTGATCTGCTGCGTCGCGAGGATCGCCGCACGCGTGCGCGAGTGACCCTCGCGCAGGAATCGGGCGATGTTCTCCACCACCACGATCGAGTCGTCGACCAGCAGCCCCAGCGCGATCACGAAGCCAACGATGCTCAGCTGGTTGATCGTGTACCCCGCGGCCTTGAGCAGCGAGATCCCGATGGCGAGCGAGAGCGGAATCGAGATCATCGTCACCCCTGCGGCGCGCAGCCCCAACGGCAGGAGCGTCACGAGGACGAGGAGGATCGCCAGCACGAAGTCCCCCCCCAGCTTCTGCAGGCGCGCCTGCACGTTGCGCGACTGGTCGAAGCCGCGCGCCACCTTCATCGATGGCGGGAGCTCTCGCTCGAACTGGTCCAGCACGCCGTAGATCTCGTCACGCACCTGCGAGATGTTGCGCCCGTTCTTCATGTTCGCCGTGATGAATGCGGCGCGCTCGCCGTTGTAGCGCCCCAGGTGCTTCGCCTCCGCGTAGCGCCACTGCACGTCGGCGACGTCCTGCAGGCGCACCGTCGCGCCGGCCGCGCCCGCGACGACGGTCTCCTTCACCTCGTCGAGCGACTGGTAGCTCCCGCTCGTCTTCACGTTGAACTTGCGCTGCCCGGCGTCGACGCTCCCGCCGGGGATGTTCGCGTCCTCGCTCTGGATCGCCTGCAGCACCTGCGACGCCGGGATGCGCAGCTGCGCCAGGCGCCCGAGGTCGAGCGAGACCGTCACTTCCCGCTCCGGAATCGCCCAGGTTTGCACCTGGCGGACCCCATCGATGCGGGAAAGGCGATCCTTGAGGCGGCGTGCCTCGCGCTCCATGTCGGCATAGGGCGCCGTCGGCGACACCAGGGCCAGCTGCACGATGTTCACGCGCCCCGCATCGAACTGCCGCGTTTCCAGGCGCAGCAGGTCGTCCGGGAGGTCGGGGCGCAGCGCGTTGAGCTCGCGCAGCACCTCCTCGTACTTCGCATCCGCGTCGACCTCGGCGTCGAACTCCACTTCCACCGTCGCCAGCCCGTCCTCGACCGTGGTGCGAATCGCCTTCAGCCGGTCGAGCTCCTTGATCCGCTTCTCGATGGGATCGGCCACCAGCTGCTCGAGGTCCACCGGGCTCGCCCCGGGATACACCGCGACGATCACGTAGGTCGGCATCGGAAAGGTCGGGTCCTCGGCGCGCGGGATGGTGCGCAGCGAGAAGATGCCTAACGCAATCAGCGCGACCAGGACCACCACCATGAACGGGCGGTTCCGGACGGAGAACCGGGCGATGTTCATTGTCCCCTCCGCCTGGCCGGACGCACGTCCGTGGCACGCGCGCTCACGCCCGAGTCGGCGTGCGCCGTGTCACGCCCCCATCCGTTGCGCACCGCGATGCGCGTGTCGTTGTCGAGATAGGCGGCACCACGCACCACCACCCACTCGCCTGGCTCCACGCCCGACGAGAGCGCGACCCGGTCGCCGAGGATGCGGGCGATGTGTATCTCGCGGCGCGTCCCTCGCTCACTTCCCCGTGCGACGACATAGACCGCCGCCGAGTCGCCGTCCGCCTCGACCAGCGCCTCGAGCGGAAGCGTGGGCAGCGAACCTTCGCCGCGCGTCTGGATCTCGACGTGCCCGATGAGCCCTGAGGCGAGCGACTCGGCGCGCGGCTCCAGCGCCAGCTCCACCGCGTACGTCCCGGTCATCGCGGACGCGGCAGACGCCCGCTGTGTGACGCGCCCGCGAAAGCGCTCGCCCGGGAGGGCGTCGAAGGTCACGATGGCGGAGTCGCCCAGTTGCACGCGCACGGCGTCGCGATCGGGGAGTCCGGCGCGCACCACCACGCCGCGCTGCGCCGTTCGCACCACCAGGATCGCCGTCCCCGCGCCGACGACCTGGTTGGGCTCCGCCAGCCGGCGTAACACCACCCCGTTGGACGGCGCGCGGACCACGCTGTGATCGAGGGCGAAGCGCGCAGCCTTGAGGTTCTGCTCGGCCACGGCGAGGGCGGTCGTCGCGTCTTGCAGCTGCTCGGTGGTGGCGATCGAGTCGCGGTGGAGGGCGCGCACGCGCGCCAGGTCGCGCTCCGCCTTGCTCCGCCCCTGCTCGGCCTTCGCGACCTCCGCCGAGACGGGAACCGGCGACAGCTCGGCCAGGAGTTCACCGGCGCGCACCTGGCGCCCTTCCTCCACCAGGATGCGGGCGATGATGCCGCCGGTGCTGAAGGCGAGCGAGACTTCCTCCTTCCCGCCTAACGTCCCCGTCGCGGTCACCGGCTGCGCCAGCGCCCGGCGTTGCACCTGTTCCACGTCGACGGGAATGGCGCGCGCCGACGTGTCGGACGTGGCGGCGTTGCCGTGCCCGCAGGCCGCGGCGGCCAGCAGGAGGAGCGACGCGAGCGCGGTGCGTGACGCGCGCCGCTCACCCAACGTGGCGTGCGCCAGCGGTGAAACCTGGAGGGCTCTCGACATGAGGTCGCGAGCGGCGAGCGTGCGGAGTCCGGCGTAGGCGTGCATGGTGACGTCAGGTGGAGATTCGGTCTGCGACGGTGTGCATCGGCGTGCAAGTGCGCGGAGCGTCCCAGGCGCCCTTGGGAGACTCATGGTGTTGGGGGCGTGACGGTGATGCGCGGCGGACGGCACGTGAACGGACGTGTCCGTCGCGCCGGCATCACCGCCGCCCCACGGCACCGGTCGCTCCCGAGAGGTCATAGCTCGCCGCGGCGCGTTCCAGTGCGACACGACGCAGGTAGTAGTCATACCGGGTGATGACCAGGTTGAGCGCGGCATTCGTGAAGGTGGTCCGCGCGTCGAGGAACTCGAGCTGCGACGCCGCCCCCTCCTCCTGCTTGCGCCTGACGAGCTCGAACGTCCGTCGCGCGCTCTGCAGCCGGTCCTCCGCCGTGCGAACGCCGCTGCGCGCGACGGCGGCGGACTGCCACGCCGTTGTCACGTCGAGGGCGATCAGCTGTTGCAGCTCCTCGCGCTGCACCTCGAGGCGCCGCCCGTCGAGCGCCGCCTGCTGGATCCGCGCCGCGTCCTGCCCGCCATTGAACAGGTTCCAGCTCACCACGAAGCTCAGCGCGCTGTAGTCGCGCGAACGGTCGAAGCGATACTCCTTCCCCTGCACGCCGTAGTCGAGCGCCACGGAGACACTGGGGAGGAAGTTCCCCTGGGCCAGCCGCTCCTGCGCGGCGACCGCACGCCGCGCATGCTCCACCTGGCGCAGCTCCTCTCGGCCGAGTGTGGCACCACGCCGCAATGCGTCGAGCGGGGGTAGCGAGTCGAAGCCGAGCTCTCCCTCGGCGATGAGCGCGACGTCTTCTGCCAGCGGGCGGTTGAGCAGGAGGTTGAGCGCCTCACGTGACGCGTCCGCCAGCTGCACCGACTCGTCGCGCCGCTGCTGCACGTCGCTCCGCTCGGCGCGGGCCCGCAGGATCATGTCGGGCGTGGCCTTCCCCGCCTGCACCAGGCGCTCACTCACCCGCACCTGTTCGTCGAGGAGCAGGAGCGTGCTGTCGTACATCGCCACGACCTGTCGCACCTTGGCGTAGGTGAGGTAGCCCGACTTGATGTCGGCGGCGAGTTGCCGGGCCTGCACGTCGCGCTGCGCGACCTGCGCATCGGCCAGCGCCGACTGCGCGCGATGCGCCGCGAGGATTGCCGGCTGGAAGATGGGTTGCGCCAATCGAACGGTCGTCTCCGTCCGCATCGGGAGCGACATGTCGATGTCGGTGGGGAAGGCGGGACGCCCCAGGAGATGATTGAGCGCGTCGAACGCCGGGTTGATCAGCGTCCCCATGTTGATCGTGTTGCCGCTGTACTGCGAATAGCGCGTGTTGAACGTCGCGGCGGGGAGATACCGCCCGCGTGCTTCGCGCACGGCGGCGTCGGCGCGCTGCACGGCGATGAGCTGCTGGCGACGCCCGAGGTTCTGGCGCAGTCCGCTCTCCACGAGGACATCAAGCGGCGACCGAGCGCCCGATCGATCAGTGGAGGGCGAACTCGGCGCCGGCGATTGCGCGCCGAACGACGTCTGTCCCGGTGCGCTTGCGACCGGGACGGCGAGAAGCGAGGCGGCGACCACGAGTGCGCGCCGACGACGGGCAACGGCTGGCGAGCCGAACATTTTAGAGCAACTCCTCTACTTTGACTTCGAAAGTAGAGGGAAGGCTCTACTTGTCAATACTAGAGTCGATTCTCTAATTTCGTTTCAGCCTGACGGAGTGGCACGGCGCCCGGTTGAGCAGGGGGCGTGGCGTTTCGGGTTTCGCAGGTGCCGAGGCCAGCTTCCCCGTCCATATGGAGGACCGATGTCGAAACCAGCGATCGAACCGATCGACGACGCCGAGCCCGTACGCGCGCCGCAGCAGGACCGCGGGCACCGCCGGGTCGAGCAGATCCTCGACGCCGCCGAGGCGGTGTTTGCCGAGGTGGGGGTCGACGCCGCCACGACCAGCGCGATCGCCGAGCGGGCCGGGGCGTCGATGGGGTCGCTCTACCATTTCTTCCGCGACAAGGACGCCATCGTCCTGGCGGTCGCCCGTCGCTTCGCGGAGCGCATTCGCGATCGCAACGCCACGGCGATGTCGCTCGATGCGCTGCACGCCGATCTCCCCGAACTCTTCGACCGGATCATCTCCACGCACGCCTGCTTCATCGAGGAGACGCCGGCCTTCGGGATCGTGGAGGCGGTGCTGCATCGCAAGTTTGGGGAGTGCACCGTCAAGTCGCAGCTCGACGATGCCATCATCGACCAGGTGAAGCGCTTCCTCGAATTGCGGCTGCCACGCATGAGTGCCGACCAGCGGCTGGCGGCGACGCGCCTCTCGGTGATCGCGGTGGGCGAGGCGTGCGAGCGTTCGCGCGACCTCCCAGCGGCCGAGCGCGACACCATGCTGCGCGAGTTGCGCGACATGCTGGTGCGCTACTTCGAGCCGCTCGACCGCGCGTACGGCACGCGGGGCGCCTAGCGGCTCATCCGTCGCGCGCTGGTGTCGTACGTCGGCAGCGGCTAGCTTCGCCCGACGTACGGTTACCACCCCTCATCCGCACATCCGCATGGCCAACGAATCGGTATCCTGGGGCGGCGTCGCGATACGCGTCGTCGCGGCGGCGGTCCTCGTCTTCGCCACGTACAACCCCGAGGGGTTCTCGTTCTACCATTGGGCCATCGCCCCGGCCTTCCGCGAGATCTCCTCGTTCGGGGCGACGCAGTTCCTCGCGGGGGCGGTGCTGGTCGCGGGGTGGGTGATTTACCTGCAGGCCACTCGGCGTTCGATCGGCTGGGCGGGGGCGCTCCTCGTCACGGCCATCGCCGGCGGCGTCATCTGGCTCCTCATCGAGAAGAACGTCGTGAGCGCCTCGAGCAGCCGCGGCATCACGCACGTCGTCCTCATTGCCGTCTCGATCGTGCTGGGCGTCGGGATGTCGTGGTCGCACTTCTCGCGCCGACTCTCCGGGCAGGCCGACACCGACATCGTGTGAACGCTGTCTGCTGCATTCCGCGACCTCGTGCCCGGGCTCGCCGCCTAGGACAGCTCCGCGTCCAGCGCTTCCCGCAGCGTGGCCGGGTCGACGCGGAAGTCCCAGTGCGGGTACACGAAGCGCGACTGCTGCTCCGTCCCCAGCACGTAGCGCACCGAATGCCCCAGCGCGTCGGCCAGCGCGTTGTAGCACGGGACGATGTAGCCGCGCTGCCCGAACTGGATGGTGCGTGCACCTGACGGGGCAAAGATCAGGTTGGTGAGCGAGGCGCCCACGGGGGCAACGACGACCGCCGCCTGCGAGAAGAGGTCGCGTTGCTCGCCCACCGTCATCCCCCCGGTCTCCACGCTCTCGAAGCCGTACTCCCGGCAGATGGCCTCCACCTCAGGCTCGTTCACCAGGCGGCGCATCGATGCCCCTGCGCTGCGGCGCAGGTAGAGCCGGCGCGTGGGCGTGGCGGCATCGCCCAGCGCCGGGAGCGTCAGGCGCCCCTGCAGCCACTGCCAGATCGAGGCGTCGGTGCAGCCGCCGTCCTTGCGATGCTGGATCAGCGTCAGCTCGTCGAACTCGGCCACCTCGTCCGGCGCAACCTGCACCACGCGATCGAGCGTGACGCCGAGCCATCCCAGCGTCTCCACCTGGAACGGCTGCAACGGGGCGGGGACGACGAAGCGGAGATCGGGATCGGTGAGCAGCTCGGGGGCCGCGGCGAGGCGTCCCAGGCAATCGGCAATCCAGTGGTAGTAGTTCGCGGCGAAGTTCGTCGCGAGGAGGACGGCGCGCCCGCCGCGCACGCGCTCCGCGGTCGGCGAGTGCAGCAGGATGCGGTGGTCGTCCGCCGTCCAGAGCACGCAGTTGCGCCCGTGCGAGAGGACGGTGGGGATGTCGTGGCAGCGCGGAATCCCGAACTGCACGTCGGGTTCGTCGACGACGCCGTGGATGTACGCCCGGTCGTGGCGGTCGATGGCGAAGAACAGGTCGCCGACCACGCGTGCCTGGCGCAGGACGCGCACCTCAGGTCCCCCGGTGCGCACGGTGACGGTCCGCTCGTGTGAGCGGCCGTCGTGGTGGACGCGATACGGGATCTGCCAGTCGCGCCGCGCACGGTCCTCGCCAACGGTCGACGGGGCGAGGGCGCCGTCGACGCGATGGACCCCCTGTCGCCCGGCGCCGAGCGGCGGGACGAGCTCCGTGAGTTGCGGCTGGCGGAGTAGGTCGAGGGCCGACTCCTCGTGATGGTCGGCGAACGTCGCGACGGCGCGCATGAGCAGCGTCCCCGCGGTTGCCTCGCAGGCGACGGCGCGTTCCGCATCGGTGCGTGCCGCCGTGGCATACCCGGACCGGAGTTCGCACTCGGCGAGCGCGGCCTGCGCGATGGCGTCGTGCGGGGCGAGCGCGACGGCCGCCTGCGCGAGGGCGCGCGCGCGCTTGAGGAACTCCGGCGCGAGGACCATCGGCGCGACATCGGGGACGCCGATGGCGCGGAAGTCGAGGCGCACCGGCTCCGATTGGCGCGCGACCAGCGTGGCGTGCCGGATGTGCAGGAAGAGGAGGAGTTCCGCCGCCAGCCGCATCGTTTCGGCGTCGCTGCGGCCGGCACGCGAGAGCATCGTGGCGCAGGTGGCGAAGGCCTCGAGGTCGCGGTAGTCGTTCGCCTGCAGGAGGGCCAGCGCGCGGTAGGCCGCGAGGCTGTCGGGCGCGATCGTGATCGCGTCGCGGAGCGCGGCTTCCGCTTCGGCCAGGCGGTTGGCGCCCTTGAGCGCCTCGGCGTGCGCCAGGAGGGCGTCGGCGGGGGCCACGGGGGCGCTCTGTGGCGTCGGGTAGCGGGTGGCGGCAGTCATGCGGAGAGCGCGGCTGGAAGGGTGATCGGGCTGGTCGTCGCCAGCATCGCGGTGAGCGTGTCGACGGCGCGCAGGACGGTGGCGGCGCCGCGCGCGGCACTCCAGGCGTCGGAGGCCGTCGGCGCGGCGCGCTCGCCGATGGCGCGCACGCGCGCGGGGTCGGCCACCAGGTCGGCCACGACGTCATCCAGCGCGTCGTGCCAGGAAACGGGGGCGAAGTTCGCCTCGCCCACCGCCGCGCGGATCGGCGCGGCGGCATCGGTCAGGACACAACACCCGCGTTGCATCCCGCAGAGGAAGCGCTCGTGCGGCGCGAACCGGTTGTTGGGCTGCACGTTCACCACGATGCGCGACGTCGACATCATGGCGAACAGCTCGCCCATCTGGCAGTGCGCCACCACCCGGGCGCGCGCGTTGGCCGGGAGGTGCGCCTGCCACCCGGCGCCGACGATGAGGGCGTCGTGCGGGGCCAGCGCGCGCACCAGGCGCGCCGCGCGTGCCAGGCGCACGTAGTGGTCCACATGCGCCACGATCGTCGCCATCCCGATCGAGGCGTCGAGCCCCGACGTGATCCCGTCGAGGGCAAGGCGCTCGCGCACGATCGGCCACAGCCCGCGCTCGTCCTGCCAGAGCGCGGCGTCGGCCACGTCATTGATGATGGCGCGGAGGGGTGGGGCGAGGTCGTTCCAGGCGCGGCGTTCGCGGTCCGGATCGCCCGGCGTCTTGGCGAAGAGGATCGGGATCGTGCGTTCGTCGTGATCGATGGGGACATCCACCGGCGGCCGGACACCGAAGCGGAAGCGGCCGCGCGGCGCGTTGGCCGGCGACAGCGCAAGCGACGCGGCGTGGTGGTCGTCGTCGGTGAAGAGGAGCGCCAGGTTGCGGCTGGCGAGTCGATGCCGCTGCGGGAAGTACGCCGGGTCATCGAACATCATGCCGACGTACGGGATGTCGAGCACGTCATACAGCAGGCGATCGTTGGCCATCAGGTCCCAGTTCACGCCGCTGAACGCCAGGAAGGCGCGCGGGCGACCAGCGGCGAGGAGCGCCTGCAGCGCCTCCACGCCACCGGCGACGCCCGTGCGCAGGAGCCACGCGCGCCGCCCGAGTTCGCGTAGCGCGAGCACCCATTCGGCGCTCAGGTGCTCCAGCATGCCGTAGGGCGTCGGCTGCCCGGTGAGGACGACGAGGTCCTCCCCGGTGACGGCGAGGCCGGGGCGATGCTCGAGGGAGGCGAGGCGGATGTCCATGCGATGGGCGCTCGTCAGGCGGCCACGGCGGACGTCACGTCGGCACCGTCGGCCTGCGGCAGCGCCCGCGCGTTGGATTCGATCACGAGTCGCGCCGCCTTCATCCCCTGCACGAGCTGGTCGTTCAGCGACGCAACGCCAAAGCCGGCCGCCGGCGCCACGGGGAGGATCGGGAGTCCGGTGGACTCGACGCGCTGGCGCATCGCAAGGATGGCATCGCGGTTGTCCGCGCTGGGAAGGACGAGCGCTCGCGGGATGCGCTGGATCTTGTGCGCCACGAACCCGGCGTCGTGCCCCGTGATCCCCACGCGCGCCAGCGCCGCCTGCGTGAGCGCCAGGAGGGCGTCGTCATCCGTCGGGGCGTCGGCGCCCCCCCACTCGATGCTCAACCGAACCAGCGACTCGTCAGGCATCCCGGCGTTCGTGCTCTGGTTGGTGATACGATACGGCAAGGCGTGGTCGTCGGGGAGGATCACCGTGCCGATCTCCGGCGCGGCGATGTCGCCGCGCGAGACGAGGGCGAGGACGATCGTCACCGGCGCCCGCACGATCGGCGTCACCGGCGCCTCGCCGGTGAGCGTGGCCAGCTCCTCGAGGTCGTGTCCCCAGACCAGGTGCTGCGCGGTGATCGCGTCGTCGTCGAGGAGCAGCCGAACCCCGCCCTGGTCCTCGTGCACGCCGCGCACGGGGGCCACGAGGCGCGTGAGCGTGGGCGCCGCCTCCAACCGCCTGACGAGCGCCTGTACGAGGTCGGCGACTGCGCCGCCGCGCGCGGCGTGAAACGGCATCTCGGGGAGGAGGTTCTCGTCACCGGCGAACGCCGCGGCCAGCGTCTCCGGCCAGAAGAGCGGCAACCACGCGGCCCGTGAGTACAGCGCGAGGATCTCCCGCGTCGAGTGCCCCGTCACCTTGCGCGCGAACGGCTCGAAACATGACAGGTGCAACGCCGCCCCATGGTTCGCCAGCGAGGCCTCCTCGTACGACAGGCTGCCGTAGCGCGGCTCGAGATACTTGCGGCGCGCGTGCAGCGGATGCTCGTCCGCCGCCAGGATCGCCTGCACCTCCGCGGCGGCATGGTCGCGCACCCAGGCCGGGAGCGCGCGGACGCCGCGGAGGCACATGTCGAAGACGAAGTCGGGAATGAGCACCCCGTCCATGTACATCCGGAAGTCCGGGATCCGTTCCAGCGTGATCCCCAACGACGCCGTGTAGCTCGCCAGCACGTTCCCGAAGCGCCCGCAGTCGTTGCGCACGTCCGGGCTGTAGGTCACCGGATCGGGGAAACCGCCGGAGTTGAGGGCGCCGAACTCGAAGATGACGAGCCCGCCGTCGAAGCGGGATCCGGCGAGCGTGGTCCCGGCGAAGTGCCCCCCTAGGTGCGGCGTCGGCGTCACGAGGGTGACGGTCTCGCCCGCTGCCGTCAGTTGGTCTGCGGCGACCAGCGCCGCCAGCGAGCCACCGTAGACGATCGTACTCACAGGCCCAGCTCCTTCTGCAGGGTGTACTTGGGGGAGACGTCGAAGCCCAGGTTGCGCTTGTACGCCATGAGCCCCTCGTTCGGGAGCCCGCCTTCGGTCGCGATCCCCAGGTCCAGGAAGGCGATCTGGTGATCGCGGCACCAGTCGTGGATGTGCGAGACCAGGAGCGTGACGGGACTCAACCGTTCCACGCCATCCACCTCGCCGAGGTAGAAGACGTAGAGGGCGTGCGGGGCGACGCGCATGCACACGCTCGCGGCGATCATCTGCTCCCGCCGGTAGACGCCGAACCAGTGCAGCGTCCCCGGCAGCGCCTGGTCCATCGCCAGGAGGGCGTCCAGCGTCATCGTCATCGGGCGCCCGCGGCGCTGGCGATTCTGCACGTTGACCGCGTACGCGTCGGCGCGCTCGTTCGCCCGAAGCACGCGGGCGAACATCCCCTTGCGTTCGGCGCTGCGCACCACGGCGCGGTTGCCGCTGTTCATGCGATCGGCGAGCGGTTCGTCGCCCACCCAGCTGTGGTAGTTCAGGTCCGGCGGCGCGGCGCGATACCCCTGGCGCAGGTACACGTTCATCCACTCGGCGTGCGATTCCTCCTCGTACGCGGCGGGAGGGAGCGTGACCTTCACCGTGCGCAGGTCGCGGGCCCGCAGTTCATCCTCGGTCGCGGCGACCAGGCGCGTGGCGAGGACGATCGGGAGGGGGGAGTACGCCGAGTGGTACCCTCCGAACGGTCCGCGCGCCCCGGAGCGGACCTCGCCAGGTGCAACTTCGGCGAACCAGCTGCTGGCGATCGGCATTCCCGTCGACGCATCGAGCGCCGTTGCGTACCAGGCGCGCGCGAATGTCCCGGCGTGCAGTCGGAAGAAACCCGGTGACCGGAACAGGTCGGCCGTCGGCGCAACCGTGTCGCCCGGGTCGCGCAACAGGGCGACGTCGAGCGCCGTGTCCGCGGTGGGGCGGCGCGTCGGCGCCGACGACTCGAAGGCGGCGGCCGGGGCGGTGATCGGGGCGAGTTCGTGCTCAGGCATGGACGTAGCGGCCAACGATGGACAGCACGCCGTCGATCACACGTTCGACGTCGGAGGCGGTCATGGTGGGGGAGAGCGGGAGGCTGAGCACGGTCTCGCAGAGCCGCTCGGTGACGGGGAGGTCGAGCCGTGCGAGCGGCGTCTCGGCGTAGGCGAGCTGCCGGTGCGGCGGGATGGGATAGTGGACCAGGCACTCGATCCCGCGCCGCGCGAGTGCATCGCGCACCCCGTCACGCCCGTCGCAGCGGATCGCGAAGAGGTGCCAGGCGTGCGTGACGCTGTCCGCGGCGACCGGAAGGATCAGCTCCGTCCCCTCGAAGGCGGCGCGATAGCGCTGCACGATCGCGCGCCGCGCGGCGTTCCAGATGGGGAGGTGCGGCAGCTTGGTGCGCAACACCGCCGCCTGCAGCGCATCCAGGCGCGAGTTCACGCCAAGCTCGTCGTGCACGTACTTCATCGCGCTGCCGTAGTTGCGGAGCGATCGCACGCGCTCGGCGAGCTGTGCATCGTTGGTCGTGATGGCGCCGCCGTCGCCTAACGCCCCGAGGTTCTTGCCGGGGTAGAAGGACCAGGCCGCGGCGTCGCCGAACGATCCCATGGGGCGCCCGCCGATCGCTGCCCCGTGCGCCTGCGCCGCATCCTCGATCACGGCAAGGCGAAAGCGCATCGCGATCGCGCGCAGCGCCGCCATCGGTGCCGGGTGCCCGTAGAGGTGCACCGGAAGGATCGCGCGCGTGCGCCCCGTGATCGCGGCGCGCACGGCCCCCGGGTCGATGGTGTACGACGTGGCGTCGACGTCCACCGGCACGACGGTGGCGCCGACCGCCGTCACCGCGAGCCAGGTGGCGATGAAGGTCGCGCCGGGGACGATCACCTCGTCGCCGGGGCCGATTCCCAGCCCGCGCAGGATGAGCGTGATGGCGTCGAGCCCGTTGCCGACCGTCACGCAATGGCGCGTCCCGGTCACCCGGGCGAACTCCGCCTCGAAGCGCTCCACCTCCTCATCGAGGACGAACGTCCCGCGGTCGAGCACGCGCGCGATCGCGTGATCGAGGTCTCCGCGGATCGAGGCGTGCAGTCGCGCCAGGTCGTAGAACGGGACGTTAGGCGACACAGGGGACTCCTCGCGTGGCGAGCCACTGCGCGTGATCGCGGATGTAGGCGTGACGCGCCTCGTGGTAGTCGGTGTCGGCGAAGACGAGCACCACGGTCCCCGGCGCAAAGTCGCGCAACTCGACCCAGAGCGACGCGGGCACGAGCAGCGCCCCCGTCACCGTCGACACGTGGATGCTGCGCGTCGACGCGCCGTCATCCACGCGCACGGTGAGCGCGCCGCTCGCGCACACGATCAGTTCCGACGTCAGCATGTTCGCGTGCCGCCCGCGCGTCCCCCCGGTCGGGACGTTGGAGATGACGAAGGCGCGGCGCACGTCGAACGGAAGCTCCGACGCGCGCTCCATCACCGTGAGGCAGCCGCGCTCGTCGTCGTGCTGCGGGAGCGGGATCACGCGGCAGTCGTGCACGCTGGCGATGGTCGTCGCGCTCACGCGATGGCCCTCAGCAAGCCGTGATGGAAGGCCCCCGAGTGCATCGCCTCGCGCGACGAGAGGAGGCCGAGGAGGTAGTGCCCGTAGCTCGATGCCCCCATGCGCGACACCAGGCGTTGCAGCTGTTCGTCGTCGATGAAGCCCAGGCGCCAGGCAATCTCCTCCGGGACGGAGATCTTGAGCCCCTGCCGGCTCTCCACCGTCTCGATGAAGGCGGAGGCACTCTGCAGCGCGTCCGGCGTCCCGGTGTCGAGCCACGCCATGCCGCGCCCCATGAGCGAGATGCGGCAGCGCCCCTGGCGCAGGTAGGCGCGATTGACGTCGGTGATTTCATACTCGCCGCGGGGCGACGGGCGCACCGCCGCCGCGATATCCAGCACCGAGTTGTCGTAGAGATAGAGCCCCGTCACCGCCCAGCTGCTGCGCGGCGCAGTCGGCTTCTCCTCGAGCGACACCAGCCGGCCATGCGCGTCGACCTCCGCCACGCCGAAGCGCTCGGGGTCGCGGACGTGATAGCCGAAGAGCGTTGCCCCGCGGTTGGCGCTCACGGCGTCCACGAGCATCGAGCGCATCCCGCCGCCGTAGAAGATGTTGTCGCCAAGGATCAGCGCCACGTCGTGGTCGCGCACGAAGTCGCGCCCGATCACGAGCGCCTGCGCGATCCCGTTGGGCTCCGGCTGCGCGGCGTAGGCGAAGCGCATCCCCCACTGCTCCCCGTCGCCCAGCAACTCGGCGAAGTGCGGGAGGTCATGCGGCGTCGAGATGACCAGGATGTCGCGAATCCCCGCCAGCATCAGCGAGGAGAGCGGATAGTAGATGAGCGGCTTGTCGTAGACCGGGAGGAGCTGCTTGCTCACGACGCGCGTGACGGGATAGAGGCGCGTCCCCGAGCCGCCGGCCAGGATGATCCCCTTCATGCGGCCACCCCCACCCCGGACTCCACCCCCACGGCCCCCCCCGCGCGCGTCCCCAGCCCGATGCGCCCCCCGTCGTCTCCCGCGCGGAGGACCTGCGCGACCCAGCCTTGGTTCGCGGCGTACCAGGCCACCGTCTCGCGCAAGCCGTCGTCGAACGGGCGCGACGCGCTCCACCCCAGCTCCGTCGTCGAGCGCGAGGCGTCGATCGCGTAGCGGAAGTCGTGCCCCGGGCGATCGGTCACGTGCGCGATGAGCGAGCGGCGCGGCACTCCGACAGGTGCAATCGCGTCCACCGCGTCGCAGATGGCCCCCACGACCTCAAGGTTGGTGCGCTCCGCGCCGCCTCCAAAGAGGTAGGTGCGCCCCAGCGCGCCCCGCTCGAGTGCCGCCACCAGGCCGCGCGCGTGGTCCTCGACGTGGAGCCAGTCGCGCACCTGCTGCCCACTGCCGTACACGGGAATCGTCTCGAGCGCCAACGCCCGGCGCACCGCGACCGGGATCAGCTTCTCCGGGTACTGGTACGGCCCATAGTTGTTGGAGCAGTTGGTGACGATGACCGGCAAACCGTATGTATGGTGCCAGGCGCGCGCGAAGTGGTCGCTCGCGGCCTTGGACGCGGCATACGGCGAGCTGGGACGGTAGGGCGACGCCAGTGAGAAGCGTCCCGTGTCGTCCAGCGCTCCGAACACTTCGTCCGTCGACACATGGAGGAACCGAAAGTCGCGGCGGATCTCTGGAGGTGCTGCGTTCCAATAGCGCGTACTCTGTTCGAGCAGCGTGAACGTCCCGACGACGTTGGTGTGCACGAAGGCAGCCGGGCCGTCGATCGACCGGTCGACGTGCGACTCGGCCGCCAGGTGCATGATCGCGCGTGGCTGGTGCCGGCGAAGGACCGCCTCGACCTGCGCCGCGTTGGCGACGTCCGCACGCTCGAAAGCATGCAACGGGGAGTTGGCGGCCTCGCCCAGCGAGGAGAGGTGTCCCGCGTAGGTCAGCGCATCGACCGTGACGACCGGGAGCCCGCGCTCCAGCACCAGATGGCGCACGAGCGCCGATCCGATGAAGCCTGCCCCGCCGGTGACGAGAATGGGTGCGTCGCGCACGAAGAGCCCCTGGTGATTGCCGATCGCCGACCGCCAGCGCGGAGGTCGCAACGACGCGGAAAGGGCAATCCGGAGGCCAAGGGGCGGCAGGTGGTGCCGAGCCGCCGGTGCTCGAGCGCTAAGTGCTTGGGTTGTTGATTGTTAGTCAGCGCCGACGCACGTCACTGAGGCCCGGATGAGCGCGCGTTCACGAAGATTTCGGACGCGAATTCCGGGAATTTCCTGCCGAGGACATAGAGCCCTTCGAGCACCTGGCGGTCAATTGTGCCGCTGCTCACCAAGGCCGCCATCTGCGCGTGCGTGAACGGCTTGACGAGGTAACCGCCGCTCGACGCCACGGCGAAGCCTGCGCCCTCCACCAACCGCTCGAGCGAACGTGCATCGAAGATCCGCCGCTGCTGCAACGCGACCTGCTGCGGCGACGGTGTCGCCACGTCGAGAATGAGCCCCATCGCCACCGCCAGTTCGCGATGCAGCGACGTTGCGTTCGGGACGTTGCAGTGCACCAGCGTACGCCCGTCGCACAACGAGCGCACCCCTCGCAGGACCTCCTCGGGCGATGCCACCTCGTGCAGCAGGCTGCTCAGGATCACCACGTCGAAGGCACCGCGCACGAGCGCTCCCGATCCAACGGCGCCTTCGATCGTGTCGACCAGCACACGAACGCGCGAGTCACCGGCGACCTGCTCGACGGCAGCGGCAGCGAAGGTGGCGGCCGGCTCGACGATCGTCCAGGCATCGAAGCTTGGGGCGTGCGCGGCCAACGGCTCCAAACCGCACCCCACCTCCAGTACCCGCTTCGCCCCGCACTCGGCCAGCACGTCCAGCACCAACCGTCGCCGATACGCGACCTGCACCTCCTCGAACGGGAGCGCGGCGTAGCGCGTCGCGTAGTCGGAGAGGTTGCGATGGGGGGGCGTCACGGGATTCGGGAGCGAAAGGAGGCGTCGTGGGCGGTTGGACCGCCGGGGAAAGACGGTCGGGGTGCTGATGCGGCAACGATTGCCGCCCTCTGGGGGCGTCGGGCGGCTCAGCCGTGACTCGATTTGTCAGCGAGCCGTCTACATGGCAGCCTCCCCATGACCATTCCATATCGGTCCACCAACCCCGTGGCGTCGCCCGCCGTCGGCGACCTCCCGGCCTATCCGCCCTCGGCGCGGCACGCCTTGGGGCCACGCCTCGCGTCGGCCGCCGCGGGAGTCATCGGGGTGATCGTCCTGGCGGGGTGGGCGCTCAACGTCGCCGCGTTGCGCTCGGTCGGCTCGGCCAACGCCGCGGCCATGAATCCGGCGGCCGCGCTCTGCTTCGTCGCGTTAGCTGCGGCGCTGTGGTGTCTCGCCGCGCGCGAGCCCGGGTCGACGGAATGGCAGGTGGCGCGCACGCTCGCCGCATTGGTCGGTGTCGTCGGCGCGCTTCGGCTCGTCGGTGCGCTCGCCGGGCACCCGGTCGGCATCGACACGATCCTCTTTCACGACGCCATGCGCGCCACCCTCGACGGGCGCGACAACCGGATGGCGCTCGCCCCGGCCGTCAACTTCCTCTTCCTGAGCGTCGCGTTGCTGCTCGTCGCACGACGCGAGTCGGGGAGCGAGGCGCTGGCCCAGGTGCTCGCCACGCTGGTCCTCGCCTGCGCACAACTCGCCATGCTGGCGTTTGCCTACCGCAGCGGATGGTTTGACACGATCGGTCACTTCAACCGCATGGCGGTGCCGACCGCGATCGCGTTCACGCTCACCGCCATCGGCGTCCTCGCGCTGCGCCCGAGATCAGGGGTGCTGGCGGTCGCGTTGAGTGACGGACCTGGTGGTGCCATGGCGCGCGGTCTCCTCCCGGCCGGCTTCGTGGCCCCCGCCGTCTTCGGCTGGGTCGCCATCTGGGGGCTGCGCGCGTCGGATCGCCAGGACCAACCGGCGCTCGTCGTCATGCTCTTCGTCGTCGCGATGATCCTCGTCTTCGTGGGGCTCATCGCGTGGAACGCCACGCAGGTGCATCGCACGCACCTCGAGCGCGAACAGACCGAGGCGGCGCTGCGCGACAGTGAGCTTCGCTTTCGCCTGCTCGCCGAGAACGGGAGCGACGTGGTCTCGCTGCACGATCCGTCGGGGCGTGTGGTGTACATCTCGCCATCGTGCGAGCGCGTGCTGGGCTTCGCGCCGGACGAGGTCATGCGCATGAGCCCCTTCGCGTTGGCGCATCCCGACGACCGCGACCGCCTGCGCCGCCACTTCGACGACCTGCTGCGCGGGGCCCCGGTGGCAGCACTCTCCTGCCGCATGCTGCACAAGACGGGGCAGCACCTGTGGCTCGAGATGATGTGGCGCGCGATCGTGGACGAAGATGGACGCGTGTCGCGGCTGCAGGCGTCCTCGCGCGATGTCACGGAGCGCAAGGACTACGAACGCCAGCTGGAGGAGACGCGGCGCAAGCTGCAGGTGCACCAGGAGTCGCTGCTCGAAGCCAATGCGCGACTGGCGGCGCTCGCCTCGCATGATGCGCTCACCGGACTCAAGAACCGCCGCGCCTTCGAGGAACGGATGGTGGAGGAACTGGCGCGCATCCGGCGCACGGGTCAGCCGGTAACGCTCCTCCTCCTCGACATCGATCACTTCAAGTCGTTCAACGACTCGTTCGGGCACCCGCGCGGCGACGTGGTGCTGCGCGACGTCGCGCGCCTGCTCAGCCGCGCCATCCGCGATACCGACATCGCGGCGCGCTACGGCGGCGAGGAGTTCGCGATCGTCCTCCCCAACACCGGGATCGAGGGGGCGTACGAGATGGGAGAACGGCTGCGCCGCACGATCGAGGAAGCGCCGTGGGCGGAACGCTCGATCACGATCAGCGTGGGGGCGGCGACGGCCGATCATCTGGGGGCAGACTTGGCGGAGCTGCTGGAGCAGGCAGACCGCGCCCTCTATCGCTCCAAGCAGGGCGGGCGGAACTGCGTGACGCTCGCCGAGGCGGCCTAGACGTGGTTTGGAAACCGGTGGCCGCGCCGTAGTCGGCGCAGGGCGCCGGCGCCGCGGCTACCGGTCCTGTAACCACCTGCCGCAGAGGAGAGGAGCACCGCGTCGCGGCGTGCCCTTGCCGCAACAAGGGGAGGCGATAATCTCCGCGCATCCCCTGCGCCGCGCGCCGAGCACGGTGCGCGTGCAGCGGGACGCGTTCTCCACCTCCTCAGGGTCCCGCATGCCTCCTCGTTCCGGCCCGCGCCATGCGCTCGTCGCAGCCGCGCTGCTCGTCAGCCTCCCTGTCGCCGCGCAGCCAAGGCGGCCGTTGCAGCCGACGGACTTCTATCGCATCAAGGACGTTGGTGCGCCGCGCATCTCTCCCGACGGCGCCTGGGTCGCCTACACCGTCACCACCACCGACTCGGCGAAGGACAAGTCCGACAGCGACGTCTGGATGGTGAGCTGGGACGGGACGCGCACCCTGCGCATGACGTCGTCGCCCGAGGGCGAGGGGAATCCGCGCTGGTCGCCGGACAACCGGTACCTGTCGTTCGTCTCCGGGCGCTTCGAGAGCAAGGGAGGACAGATCTGGCTCCTCGACCGCGCCGGCGGCGAGGCGGTCCGCCTGACGGACCTCAAGGGAGGAGTCGCCGACTACGAGTGGTCGCCCGACGGGGCGCGCATTGCCGTGATCTCGCACGACCCCGACCCCGAGGAGGGGAAGCCCGACTCGGCGAAGAGCAAGAATCCCAAGCCGATCGTCATTGATCGCTACGCCTTCAAGCGCGACTACGCGGGCTACCTCGATCGCCTGCGCGACCACATCTGGATTGTCGACGTCGCGTCGAAGAAGGCGATGCAGCTGACGACGGGCGACTTCGACGACCGCACCCCGCGCTGGTCGCCGGACGGGAAGAAGATCGCCTTCGTGTCGTCTCGTGAGGGAAAGGACCCCGACCGGGAGAACAACTCCGATATCTACGTGGTCGACGCCACGCCGGGGGCAATGCCGGCGCCTACGCCGCAGCGCCTGACGAGCTGGCACGGCGACGACTCCGAACCCGCCTGGAGCCCGGACGGGCAGTCCATCGCGTACCTGCAGGCGAGCGAGCCGCGCCTCTCCGCGTATTCGCAGGACCAGATCGCCGTCATGCCGGCGTCCGGCGGGGCCCCTCGCTACGTGGCCCCGACGCTCGATCGCGATGTGGGCCAACTGACCTGGTCGGACGATGGCAAGACGATCCGCTTCGTCCTTGGCGATGACCGCGCGGTGCACCTGGCGGCCATCCCGGCGGCTGGTGGACCCGTTACGCGAGAGATCGCCGGACGGCGCGTGATCTGGACGTTCGACGTCGCCCCTGGCGGACGTACCGTTGCGCGCGCCGCGACGGCCACCACCGCGACCGAACTGTTCGCCGTGGAGAACGGAGCGCTCCGCGCGCTCACGCACGTCAACGACTCGCTCTTCGCGCAACTCGCCCTCGGCACCACGGAAGACGTCGACTTCAAGAACAAGGATGGGCTCACGGTCGGTGCGCTCCTCGTGAAGCCGGCGGGATTCCAGGCCGGGAAGAAGTACCCGATGATCCTCTGGATCCACGGTGGCCCCAACGGACAGGACCAGCACGCCTTTGCCTTCCAGCGCGAGCTGTACGCCGCCAACGGCTATCTCGTGCTCGCGGTGAACTATCGCGGGAGCAGCGGGCGCGGGCAGGAGTGGAAGAAGGCGATCTTCGCCGACTGGGGCAACAAGGAGGTGCAGGACCTGCTGGCCGGTGTCGACCACGTGGTGGCGTTAGGCATCGCCGACCCGGAACGCCTCGCGCTGGGCGGATGGAGCTACGGCGGAATCCTCACCGACTACACCATTGCCACCACGCCGCGCTTCAAGGCGGCCACCAGTGGCGCCGGCAGCGCGCTCCAGACCACGATGTACGGCACCGACCAGTATATCTACCAGTACGAGAACGAGCTGGGAACGCCGTGGAAGAACCCCAAGCTGTGGGAGAAGCTCTCGTACGCCTTCTACAAGGCCGACCGCATCAAGACGCCCACGCTCTTCATGGGGGGCGAAAAGGACTTCAATGTCCCGATCACGGGGGGCGAGCAGATGTACATGGCACTCAAGTCGCAGGGGATCGACACGCAGCTCGTCGTCTACCCGGGACAGTTCCACGGCATCGCGCGCCCATCGTTTGTCCTCGATCGCTACCAGCGCTATCTCGCCTGGTACGACAAGTACCTGCGCCCGGTGACGCCGTGACCCGATGAACGACGAGCGCGCCTCGGCCAGGCCGGAGGCGCTGCGCGCGTAACGCGGTGGTCACGCGCGGGAGCCATCGATCGCTCCCCGTGTGACCACCGCGTTGCACGTCGGGCAGGCTGCGGAAGCTTAGAACGACCCGCTGGCCACCAACGCGCCGGCCGCGGTCTTCACCTCGACCATCTTTCCCGTCACGCTCGTCGGGACCGACTGCCCGAGCGTCGTGTTGAGGTTGATGCTCGCCTGGCGCAGCGCGTTGGTCACCTGCGTCGTGCCGACCTGCGCGCCGCCGACGAAGAAGTTGACCGAAGTCCCGGCGGCGACGTTTCCGATCTCGATCTGCAACTCACGCTCGCTCGACTTGGCGGTGAAGCGCGCCTTCCCCTTGGCGTTGGCGAACGCCGCGGACCCCTTGAGCGCGATCTCGACACGCGTGCGGGTGGCCGACGAGGCGCTGGACACGCCGTTGTCCGACGACGAGGCGGCGACGACCTGCGGGGCGACCGGGGCGGTCGCGTCGTTGCTGCAGGCGGCGAGGGAGGCCGAAGCGATGAGCAGGAGGGCGGTGGCCGTGTGGCGGAACGTCATGGGGTCATCCTCGAGTGATGGCGGCGCGACGAGGCGCCAGTGGACTGAAACTCCGTGTGGTGCGGAGCCGGCGAGCGTCGCCGGGTGTGCCTCGAGGAAAAGCAAGGGTGGCGCCGCGTGCCGCGGCACGCGCAAGTGTCGCAGTTGCAACAGCTTGGCTGTAGCGCTCGGAATCTTGGGCCGCGATGCCCCGTTACATCGCTGTAACGCGCCGTTCCATTTCGGTGCGCGATCGGCGGGTGTGTGCCGCGAAGCGGCACAGCGAGCGCGCGGCGCGAGTCCGGCGCTCGTTATGCGCGGGCGAGCAACCCGGCGAGCAACTGGCAGAGGATCGCGCCGACCACCGTCATCGCCAACCCCCACGCGAGCAGCTGGTTGAACAGCTGCTTCGACTCCGCCGCACTCGACACCGTTGCGATGCAGAGCGCTCCGAGCGTCGACAGGGGCGAGACGTCGACGAGCGCCGAGCCGACGTTGATCGACAGCGCCACCGCGAGCGGGTCGCCACCGCCCACCTTCTCCACCAGCGTCGCTGCGGTCGGGAGGAAGGCCGGAAGCACGACACCCGAGGTGCTGCTGTACGTCGAGATGGCGCCCGTCACGAAGGCGATCATCCCGTTGAGCGTCCCCGGCGTTGCCATGCGGGCCAGGAGCGTCGTGAAGAGATCCATCCCGCCGGTCTTCTCGAGGAGGGAGATGAGGAGCGAGACGCCGCTCACCATCATGATCACCCCCCACGGGACCTTCTTGATTGCCGCTGACTCATCGGCCGTGCGTGCGAAGAGGAGGATCGCTGTCGCCCCAAAGGCCGAGAGCCCAAGGTTCAGCTTGAAGCCGACCACGCCGACGATCCAGGCGAGGATGACGAACGCGGTCAGGCGCTGGCCGCCGGACAGTGCGTCGCTCTCCCCGCCAAGCGCCGCGCCGTCGGCCGTTGCGGCAGGTGCCCGGACCTTGCCGGCAAGCGCGAGGTAGGCCGCTGCCGCCACGAATGCGTGCGCGGCGAAGTTCGCGAGCCAGACGCGCCACTCGTGCCCCCCAAGTCCGCCCTTCGCCATCGCGTTGTTGGCGATGACCCCGACCGAGGAGATGGGCGAGAGGTTTCCGGCATTCGCCCCGTTGGCCACCATGAGCGCGGTGAGGAAGCGCGAGACTCCCGTGCGTTCGCTGATCGCCATGGCGAGCGGGATGACCAGCGCGACGCTGGAGATCGCCCCGGGCCCGACC
This sequence comes from Gemmatimonadaceae bacterium, assembly GCA_046327755.1. Classification (GTDB taxonomy): domain Bacteria; phylum Gemmatimonadota; class Gemmatimonadetes; order Gemmatimonadales; family Gemmatimonadaceae; genus SCN-70-22. Next base: position 589,885 of record JAXLXW010000001.1, on the reverse strand, counting down.
GTCGAGATGAGGCAGGCGATGGCGAAGAAGAGGAGCGGGAGGACCCTGGCGTTGCCGCGCGCGGCACGCACCGCGTGATGCGCCAGGCGCGCCAGCGTCCCGTTGGTGTCGGCGATGGAAAAGAGGAGCGTGACGCCGGCGAGCGTGAGGAAGAGCGTCACCGGGAATCCCGCCATGACCGCGTCGGGCTTGAGGTCGGCCACGTAGACGCCGATGAGCCACGCCAGCGCGACCGCCAGCAGCCCGACATTGATGCGCGACGTCATGGAGAGGACGATCGCCACCACCAGCGCGAGGAGTGAGACGAGGGCCGGGCTCACGGCAGGTTCCGGGCGGTCATGACGTGGGGGCGGGCGGCTGCCACGGCGGGAGGAGGTGCCGTTGCACCTTGCCTAACGCCGTGCGCGGAAGCGCGGCAACGCGCACGTAGCCACGCGGCACCTTGAAGCTCGCCAGCTGCCGGCGGCACGTCTCGCCAACCGCGGCCACCGCGGCATCGTCATCGGCGACGACGTAGGCCACCGGCAGCTCGCCACGACGCTCGTCAGGCACGCCGACCACGACCGCTTCGCGAATTCCCGGGCACTCCAGCAACACCTCCTCGATCTCGCGCGGGTAGATGTTGAATCCCCCCGAGATGATGAGGTCCGAGCGGCGTCCGCAGAGCGTGTAGTAGCCATCCGCGGAGCGCATGGCCAGGTCTCCGGTGCGGAACCAGCCATCGACGAAGGCGTCGGCGTCGGCGTCGGGGCGGCGCCAATAGTGTCGAATCACGTTGGGGCCACGCACCAGCAGCTCCCCCACCTCGTCCACGCCGACCGTTCCCCCATCGGGGGCGATGATGCGCGTCGACACGCTGGGGAAGGGAAGCCCCACGGACCCAGGGCGCCGCTCCCCCTCGTAGGGGTTGCCGATGTTCATGAGCGTCTCGCTCATCCCATAGCGCTCGAGGATCGTGTGCCCGAAGCGCGCACGAAACGACTCCAGCGTCGCCGCCGACAGCGGCGCCGAACCGCAGACGAAGAGGCGCATCTGCGACCCGATGCGCGCCGCCACCTCGGGGGCGAGTTCGAGCAGGCGCACGTACACCGTCGGCACCCCGAAGAAGAGCGTCGGCCGGAACGCGTCGAACCACTCGGCGACGCGCGTCACGTCGAACCGCTCCGCCAGCCGCATGCGGCATCCCGTGATGAGCCACGAGATGACGCCGTTGCCCAACCCGTGCACGTGAAAGAGCGGGAGGACGGCGAGGTAGCGATCCTCACTCGTTATGCGCCAGCACGCGGCGAGGTTCACCCCGTTGGCGAGGAAGTTGTTGTGCGAGAGGACGGCCCCCTTTGAACGACCCGTGGTCCCCGACGTGTACACGATGGCGGCCGCGTCGTCGCCGTCGATCACGCGACGCACCGGCGCGGGCGACTCTTCTGCCGCGTGCCGCGCGAGCACCTCGACGTCCCACACCGCGACCGGTGCCGGGAAGAGCGCGGCGCTCTCGCTCCCACCGACGATCACCGCCGCCGGCTCCGCGTCGGCGACGATGTGCGCGATCTCGCGCTCGCGGTACAGGATGTTGATCGGGACCACGATCACCCCGAGCTTCGCGCACGCCACGAACAGGTCGAGAAACTCGACTCGGTTGGCGAGGTAGAGCGCCAGTCGGTCGCCCTGGCGCAGCCCGCGGCGCTCCAGCAGGTGCGCCATCCGGTTGCTTCGCGCGTCGAGCTCGCCGAAGGTCAGCGTCTCGACGGAGCCGTCGGCGCGTTCGTGCTCCAGCGCCACCGTGTCACGGCGCCCCCGGAGCGAGAGGTCGAAGAGATCGAGGAGTTGCATCGCGGCGCAAACCTATCGCCGGCGCGTCCGGACGCTAGGCGAGCGGCGCAGGCCCCCGCAGGTGGTCCCCCCATCGACACGGCGCCCAGGAGGAACGATCCTCCGGGGCGCCGCTCTGCATCGACCGGCGCGGTCAGAGCACCGGCACGGTCACGTTATGCTCGCCGCGCTCGTACACCACGCTCGCCCGCCCCACCAGGAGCGGATCGAGCGGACCGATCGCGTCGAGGTCCTTCTTGGCATACGGGAGCTTGAGCAGGACGTAACGCATCGCGTTCAGGCGCGCTCGCTTCTTACAGTCGGACTTGAGGACCGTCCACGGCGAGTCGGCGGTGTCGGTGTAGAAGAACATCGCCTCCTTCGCCTTGGTGTACTCACTCCACTTGTCGATCGAGGCCATGTCGACCGGCGAGAGCTTCCACTGCTTGAGCGGGTGCGACTTGCGCTCGCGGAACCGGCGCTTCTGCTCCTCGCGGCTCACCGAGAACCAGAACTTGATCAGGTGCACGCCGCTGCGCACCAGGTTGCGCTCGAACTCGGGACATTGCCGCATGAACTCCGTGTACTCGTCAGGCGAGCAGAACCCCATCACGCGTTCGACGCCCGCGCGGTTGTACCACGAGCGGTCGAACATCACGATCTCCCCTGCGGTTGGGAGGTGCTGCACGTAGCGCTGGAAGTACCACTGCCCACGCTCCACCTCGCTCGGCTTCTCCAGCGCGACCACGCGCGCGCCGCGGGGATTCAGGTGCTCCGTGAATCGCTTGATCGAGCCTCCCTTGCCGGCGGCGTCGCGCCCCTCGAAGAGGATGATCACCTTCTGCCCGGTCGACTTGACCCACGATTGCAGCTTGAGCAGCTCCACCTGCAGTCCGTACTTCTGCTTCTCGTAGTTCTTGCGCGACATCAGGTTCTTGTACGGATAGCCGCCGGAACGCCAATCCTCCGACAACTCTGCATCGGCGCGCGCCGAGCGGGTCTTCTCCGCCTGGCGTCCATAGCTCATGATCGACTCGCGCAGCGCCTCGACGTCGTCGAGCGATGCCCCCTTCATGATCGCGTCCAGCCCGTCGATGAGCTCCGTGATGTTCCCGGGCTTGGTATGCGTGATGATGTCCGTCACCGCCGTTGCCTTCGAACTGCGGGCGGCCTCGACCGCTTGTCCCACGGCATACTCCGCGATGCGCGATTGCGCGAGCGATGGCGCGATGTCGCCCGCCTCCACCTTGCGCGTGACGCCTGGACGCATCGCCGGCGCAGCCCCCTTCGCGCTGGCACCTCCCTTCGCACGCGCGCGACGCGTGGCCTTCGCGCGTGCGCCTGCCTTGGGTTGGCCCTTCGAGGCCACCTTCGTCTTCGCCGTCACGGCGGTGCCTGCGCGTTCGGTCGCTTCGGTCCTGGCGCCCTTGGCGCTGGCGGCTGGCGCTGCTGTCGAGGCGGGCCGCTTGCCGTTGGTGCTCATGAAGTCACGTCCGGAGAAGGAGACAGGGACGCACACATCCGCCGGCGTCCTGGAGGGGCGTCGCGGGAGGCATCCCGAGGGTGGACGATAGGCGTCCACCACCTGCAACCTTCACCCGCCACGAGAAGACAGGTAGCCGCCATCCCCCTGACGCGCGGGAGAGGTGAAGCCTGACACGCGGAAGGACGCGTCGCCCGACGCTTGTGGCTGCCCGAACGCCGAGGATCCTCTCGCCGATCCCGCGTGCGCTATGTGCGCTATAAGCGCTACGCGCGATCGCCCTGCGCCAGCTGTTCGCCCACCACGTTCACGCACAGAACGGTCACGAAGATCGCCATTCCCGGGAAGATGGCGAGCCAGGGCTCCGAGGTCAGCGTCGTCTGCGCCTGGTACAGCATGTTCCCCCAGCTTGCGGCTGGCGGCTGCACGCCGACTCCAAAGAACGAGAGCGCAGACTCCATCAGGATCCCGCGTCCCACCGCCAGCGTCGCCGAGACCGCGACGGTCCCCAGCACGTTCGGGATGATGTGCCCGGAGAGGACCCGTGCCGCTGGAACCCCCGTCGCCTGTGCGGCCTCCACGAAGCCGCGTTGCGCCAGCGAGAGCACCTCGGCGCGCACCACGCGCGCCGTCTCCATCCACCCTGCCGCCCCCACCAGGACGATGAGCAGCGGGATCGACGGCTGCAGGATCGCCGCGACGATCATCAGGAAGGGGAGACGCGGGATGGCGAGCATCGCGTCGGTGAGTCGCATGAGCGCGGCGTCCACCCACCCGCCGACGAAGCCGCCGATGGTCCCGATCGCCGAGCCTAACGCGACGGCCAGGAGCGCGGAGAGGAAGCCGATGGCGAGCGAGACGCGCGCCCCCGAGAGGACGCGCGCCAGGACATCGCGCCCCAGTTCGTCCGTCCCGAACCAGTGCCCGACCGAGGGAGCTGCCCGCCGCGCCGTGAGGTCCATCGCCTCGCTCGCCGACGACGCCACCAACGGCGCCACGATGGCCGCCAGCGCGAGCAGGACCAGCACGACGAGTGCCCCCTTCACGCCGCGCGGGAGCGCCCCCCAGCGCGAGGACGGCGGCGCCCCCAGCGGCATCGTCGGTGCCGTCACGCCCGCACCCGCGGGTCGAGCAGGCGGTAGCTCAGGTCCGCTACGAGGTTCAGCACGATCACCGCGGTCGACGAGACCATCAGGAACGCCATCAGGACGGTGTAGTCACGTCGCGAGAGCGCCTCGGTGAACAGTCCGCCGAGCCCCGGCCAGGCGAAGACGCTCTCCGTCACGACCGCCCCCGACACCATGATCGCGGCGTCGAGGAGGATGATCGTCACGAACGGGAGGAGCGCGTTGCGCAGCGCATGCACGAAGGTGACGCGTCCGGCGGGGACGCCGCGCCCGTGCGCCGAGAGGATGAAGCGCTGCGCGAGGACGGACAGCATCGACGAGCGCAGGTAGCGCGTCCACACGGCGGCGTGCACCGTCGCCAGCACCGTGGCGGGGAGGATGAGGTGTCGCAGCCGGTCGACCAGGTCGCCGCCGAGGATCGACGTCCGCCCCGACGACGGGAGCCACCCTAACGAGACGGCGAACAGCAGCTGCAGCAGGAGCCCGAACCAGAACGTCGGGAGCGAGATGCCGGCGAGCGAGAGCGTGGTGACGCTTCGATCGAGGAGCGAACGCCGGCGCGCGGCCGCCAGGACCCCGGCAGGGATCGCCGCGACGAAGGCGAGGACGAGCGACGCCACGATGAGCTCGAGCGTCGCGGGGATGCGCTCGCCCATGCGCACCGTCACCGGGCGACCGTCAGAGAACGAGAAGCCCCAGTCGCCCACCACGAATCCCTTGAGCCACGCCAGGTACTGCACCGGGAGCGGACGGTCGAGCCCTAACGAGCGCTTGAGCCGCTCGATGTCCTCGGGACGGACATTCGGGTTCTCGAGGTAAATCGCCAGCGGCCCCCCCGGCGCCGCGTGCAGCAGCGCGAAGACGAGGATGGAGATGACGAAAAGCAGCGGGAGCGCCTGGGCCAGGCGGCGGACAGCGACGGTGAGCACGCGGGGATTGTACCGCCGCGGCTCGCCGGGGCGCGAGTGGGGGCCCTACGTTGGCAGGTCGGGCAGTACTTCGAGCATCAGCGTGTCGAACGCCATCCCGTCATTCCCGTAATCGAGGGCGAGCTCCGCGGCGTAGATTCCCGGTTCCTCCGGGAGCATCCACGTGACCGAGTCGCCCGATCGATCGGAGAGCGTCCCGGCGCTCACGTCCCAGCTTCGCGCATGCTCGCCGCGGTATGGCGTCTCTGCGCGGAGTACCACGCGTCGCCCCACCTGCTCGGCCAGGACGATCTCTGCGCGTTGGCGCGCCGGGAGCGGGAGCGCATCGAGCATGACCTGGGCAACGGTCGCCGAGGTGCGGGTCGCCGTGACGATGAAGTTGCGCTTGAAGGCGCAGGGGGCGCCCACACCATTCATGAGCGTCCCTTCGAAGGTGAAGGTGATGCTCAGGGTGGAGGCGTTCCCGAATGGGAAGGCGACGACGAACGGGGCGGCCGATCCGTCCGGAGGCGTGGTGATGCGCCCGGCCGCTCCGCCGCTCACTGCCGTGATGCGAGGCGTGCTCCACACGGCGCCCTGCGTGAGGTTTCGGATCTCCACGATCACGGAGTCTGACGAGAGCGCGGCGGTGGCCTGCAGCGTCTGCCCTCCGCTGAGCGAGTTGCACTGCAGTGGTGGCGGGGCGGGGTCCACCGCACCCAGGCCGCCGCCGAGCCCATTCTTGCAGCTGCTCAATCCCACCGTGGCCATCGCGACCCCTGCCGCGCCGGCCGCCGCCTTTCGCATCCCGTCTCCCACGTTCATGCCACACCTCCACCAGCGCGCGCGACGCCGGGCGTGATACCGAGTGGCATCGGAAGCCGCTCGGTGGCGATGTCCAGACCCACGGATGATTGCAGGGTCCCGAGGCGCGATGTCTCCGCCGCCCACGGGAGCCGACCGCCCTCGAGCGCGTTGGCCGGTCCGTCAGTAGCAACGAACGTCGCGCCCCCCCGCACGGCGGCCACGCGACGCTCCATCTCGCGGCGCAACGCCTTGCATTCGGTGAGGAAGGCCAGGTCGGCGCGCGCCACTCGGCGGCTCAGCCCGAGCGTGAACGCCTTCACCTGCGCGTGATCGTCGAGTGCGACGGTCTGGGCGAAGTCGTACGCCGTGCGCATCGCCGCCACCGAGTCCTCGCCCACGCGGCGCGAGAAGTCGCGCACGCGCTCGTGCCACCCGGCGTCCCATGCGCCGGGATAGAAGTGGCGCACCATCTCGTTGTCGACGCGAATCCCCATGTTGAGGTTGGCCACGCCGTCCGCCTTGAAGTTGCGCGAGGCGAACGCCGTGACCGAGATCCGGAAGAGCAACTCGACGCGGGCGTCCCGCATCTGGTACCCCCAGGCGAAGTAGTCGCCCACGAGCCGCTCCTGCTGCTCGAGGATCTGCTTGAGCGGCGTCCCCGCATAGACCTCGGCGCGGCAGAAGTTGAACGGGACGTCGGCGAATTCCTCCATGAAGTCGAGGTTCCGCGCGATCCCGGTCATCGTCGCCTCGGGGTCGAAGATGAGGACGTTGAACGAGTGGTAGATGTCCAGGTCGCGGAACAGCTGCAACGCACGCCGGTTGTCGTCCGACGTGATCCGACGGTTGAGGGAGACGATCCCCTCGTCGGAGTTCGTCTCGATGCCGACATAGGTGCGGATGAGCCCCATCGACTTGAGCAACTCGAATAGGTCGGCGTGCACGTCGTTCGGGCGGCACTTGATGACGAGGGCGATGCCGGTCATCCCGGCCTCGTCGATCAGCGCCTTGAGTCGGCGATAGCGCGCGAGGTTCTGTTCCCGCGAGGGGACGAAGAAGTTGTCGTCGTGGAAGACGAAGAGGCGCACCCCCCGCCGGTCGTACTCCTGCTGCATCTCGGCGACGATGTTCTCCGGCGAACGGCGGCGGTAGCGCGCGCCGTCCGCATTCTCCGCGTAGGCGTAGATGCAACAGAAGGCGCAGTCGGCGTAGCAGCCGCGGCTCCCGAGGATCGGCGCGACGTTGATCCCCATCACCTGCAGCGCCGGGCCGCGGCGATCGGGGAAGGGAAGGGTGTCCAGCGCGGGGATGCGCCGCTTGCCGCCGTCCACCGTGCCGTTCGTCGTCCGGACCACGGCCCCCTCCAGCGGGGCCAGTGCCACGTCGGCTTGCAGCCGGCGGCAGAGTTCGCGCAGCGTCTCCTCCCCTTCGTGCCGAACCACCGAGTCGATCGCCGGGTAGTCGCGGAGGAGGTTGTCGAACTCGAAGGTGGCGAAGTGCCCGCCGACGGTGATGTGCGCCGTGCAGCCGGTCTCCCGCAGGCGAGTGGCCAGCGCGAGGGCGTGCGGGGCGTTCATCTGGAAGGGAACCGAGATCCCGACGAGAAACGGACGGAGCGCTGTCACCTCGCGTACCACCCGCTCCACATCGCCGGGCTCGTTCACCGGACAGATCTCGACGCGAATGCCGTCCGCTGCGACGGCGGCCGCGAGGTAGCGGAGCGACAGGTTCTCTTCGTGCTCGCTGCCGATGAGGGCGATCGTTGGGGGCACGGTACCTCGCGTCAACGGGTCGTGAGTGCAGACCCTACGGATCGTCCCGGCGCCACATCGGTCGCGCGCCGGAATGCTGCGCCGGAATCATCCACTCTACCATGTGACGCGCCAACCGCTCGCGGCTAGCACGCCGCGCCCTCCCCGCACGCAGGGCAGCCTACGGCCGGGTCGCTCCCGTCATTTCCCACTCCCACACGTTCCAGAAGATCCCCGTGTTCGTCGGGTTCCCCTTGAAGTTCTGCAACCCGACCGGGACGGCGTCGAGTCGGGTCACGTTGTACAGCGGGATCTCCGGCGCGAGCTCGGCCAGGCGTTGCTGCGCCGCCACCAGCAGCGCGCGCCGCGGCCCCTGTGCCACCGTGCGATCGGAGGCGTAGAGGAGCCTGTCGAGCGAGTCGTCGGCGATGTAGTTGATGTTGCGTCCGGCGGGAGGCGTCCGGTCCGACGCGAAGAAGAGCGTGATCTCCGGGTCGCTCGGCATGTGCCACCAGTGCAGCATCGCGTCGAACTTTCCCTCGAACCAGAGCGAGGAGATCGACGTGCCATCCACCAGCTGGATCTTCACGTCGACGCCGACGTCCTTCAGTTGCCGCTGCACCGCCTGCGCGATGTTCTCGCGAATGGCGAACCCCGCCTGCGTCATCAGCGTGAAGGCGAATGGCTTCCCGCCCTTGTCGCGAATGCCGTCGCCGTTCGAGTCCTTCCAGCCGGCGTCGTCCAGCAGCGCCTTGGCCTTCGCCACGTCGAACGGGTATTTCATCACGCTGTCCGTGTAGGCCCACGACAGCGGCTGGATGGCGCCGTCGATCACCGGCGCCAGCCCGTCGAGCACCGTCTTCGTGAGGAGCTCGCGGTCGATCGCGTGGATCAGCGCTCGGCGCACGCGGACATCCCGAAAGGCCTCCACCGCGCGCTCGTTGAGCGTGATGTGCTCGTACGAGTTTCCCATCATCCGGTGGATCGTGAGCCCGGGGACGTCCTTGAGTTCGCGATACTTGTCCCACGGCACGAGCGCCGCCACATGTGCCTCGCCGCTCTTGAGCTGGTTGATGCGCGTGGTGGTGTTGGGGATGAACTTGAAGAGGATGCGCTTGATCTTCGGGTACTGGGCGCCCCGCCAGTAGTGGTCGACCTTGTCGAGGAGGATGTACTCTCCCGTCTTCCACTCGGTCACCTTGTAGGGACCCGTGCCTAACGGGTTGCGGTTGTACTCCGTCGCCTGGTCGATGTCCTTCCCCTCCAGCACGTGCTTGGGCAGGGCGCCACGGACGAACTGGATCTCGTACGGGGCGTACGGCTCCTTGTAGTGCACGACCGCCGTGAGCGAGTCTGGTGTGTCCACCGAGGTGATCCGATCGAAGCCGTCGGTGCTCTCGGGGTTGTAGCTGGGCGAGTTGATGGCGTCGACGGTGAACTTCACGTCGGCCGAGGTGAAGGGGACGCCGTCGTGCCACGTGACACCGGGGCGCAGCTTCCACGTCACGTCCATCCCGCCGTCCGGCCGCATCACGACGCCGCCGTTCTCGGGGGTCGGCACCTCCGCCGCCAGCAGCGGGATGACGTTCATCTTCTCGTCCGTCGTCACCAGCCCCTCCACCACGCACGTCTGCACGTCCTCGAGGATGTGCGTGCTAAAGCGGTTGAGCGTGTCGGGCTCGCGGTCGTAGGCGATGATGAGGACGTCGTTCGACGCGCCGGTCCCTCCCTTGCCGGCCTCGCGCGCACACGCCGCAAGGGAGAGCGTGGCGAGGGCCGCGCCGGCTGACAGCCGGCGCCACAAACGGATCACGGGGAATCGCATCATGACGTGCTGAAGGTCGTTCACGAGGTGCCCGTCATCAGGCGCGCGACGAGCGCGACCGGCACCGAGCCGAAGGAGAGGAAGTGATCGTGAAATGCGCGTAGCGAGAACGCGGCGCCGGCGCGCGCGGACTCGCGCGCGCGGAGTGCGTGGATCTGCGACGTCCCGAGCCAGTACATGAGCGCCGTCCCCGGGAACATCGAGTTCTTCACCGCTTCACCGTGCGCGGCAGCGGCCGGCATCCCGACCTGCTGCGTGTACAGGGCCACCGCCTCGTCGAACGAGCGGAGCCCCGTGTGGAACTCGAGATCGACGAGTGCACGCGCCAGCATCCGCACCCGCGTCTGCTGTTCGGAGACACGCTCTTCGGGCGTGAGGAAACCGCACTCGTCCATCAGGTCGGTCGCGTAGCACGCCCATCCTTCGGCCATCGTCCCGCCCATGAACATCCCGATTCGCGAGGCGCAGTCGACGGCGGCGATCCGTCCCAGCTGCAATGGGGCGCGCGCCGCGTGCCAGTTCTGCACGTGATGTCCCAACGCCCCGTGATGCACGACGTGGTTCAGCTTGATGACGCTGTCGTTCCACGTACGCAGGTGACGCTCGAGCGCGTCGCCAGCGAGCCCCTCGATCGGGGCCACGACGTAGTCGTGCACGGCTGGCCACTCCAGCGGCGCCGGTGATCGATAGTAGAGATAGTACAGGTGCGGAGCTGCCTCGCGCGTTGCCTCGGGAAAGGGGACGTAGCGAATCGGGGCGTCGGGCCACGTGACCAACGTGTGCGCCGCCGACGTCGCGTGGCATGCCTCCCACACGCGCTGGAAGGCGGCGTAGTACTCGTCAGGCGCGGGATGCGCGACTGCCAGGCGCTCCTGCACGCCGGCCAGCCCGCGCGCGTCTACCGCGAGCGCCATCGCGTCCAGGCGCGCACGCTCCGCGGTGAACGCCTCGCGCACCTCGGCCAGCAGGTCGTCCACGCGTCGCTCGCACCAGTGCCCGCGCCGCACCAGCAGCTCCAGCATCTCGCGCCCGCAGGCCCGCGCCGGCGTCGCATCCCGCGGGAGGCGCGCCACTTCCGCGGCGAACCCCTCCAGCGCGCCTAACGCCGAGTCTCCCTCGCGTCGCAGCGCCGAGCGCAGCTCGTCGGAGAGCTGTGGCGCCGCGCGCCAGCGATCGAGCCCGGCGCCGAGTAGCGCCCGGCCACCGTCGCATTCCTTCAACGCCTTCTCCGCCCACGTCGGCGGAACGGGCGCTTCTGCCACGATCGCAAGCGCCGAAGCGAGGAAGCGCGGCAGCTGCGACAGCCGGGCGCGCAGCATCCGCGCCCGCTGGTCGATGGGGGCAAAGTCGCGGATCATCAGCGAGACGATCGCGAACAGCGCCTCCCCGATCACCAACGACGGATTGCCACGCTGGAAGTGCCGCCCCTCGAGCTCGGCCAGCTGGATCTCGAGGAACGAGTCGGCCAGCGCGAGGTCGATGGTGACCCAGTCACGCTGCGCGATCGCGGCGTCCAGCGATCGCGGAAGGTGCGGCGCCACCTGCGCGCGCAGCGTCCGCATCTCCCCGGTGATGCGCTCCACCCCCGCCGCCGACCAATCCGGCAGCCGATGATCGTGCGCATGCATCCCCGTGAACGTCGCATTCACCGGCCGCGCGGCGTAGTAATGCTCGAGGAACCCGCGCAGCGTTGAGCTGCGCTCGTCCGTTCGCTGCACGCCCCCCTGCGCGCCCTCGGCGCGCGCGCTTCCGTCCCGCGTCTCCCGTCTTTCGTCCCCCATCCCTACCTCGGCAACGGCAACGACACCCACCGCCGCTCGCGGAACGAATGCTCCACTGCGTTGATCACTTCCTGCACCCGCGCCCCCTCGATGAAGCTCCCCTCGTTCTCCTCGGAATCGGAGAGGATCTCGCCGATGAACGACGACACGAGGTTCGCGTAGAAGAGCGTCCGCCACGATTCCTCCTTCGTGCCGCCCGGCGGATAGAACTCCGGCGGAACCGGGATCTCCTTGAACTCCACGTCGTTCGGCTTGGCTGCCTTGAGCGTCTCGCAGACGCCGAACTCCTCCACCAGGCGGCAGATCAAGGCCCCTTCGCTCCCGTAGATGCGCGCCTCGATCCCGGGGTAGTTGCCGACGGTGACGAACGACGTCTGGATGCTGCCTAACGCCCCGTTGGCGAACTCGCCGATGAAGATGTCGCCGTCGTCGATGTTCATGCGCATCACGCGCCCAGTCGCGCGCACCATCCGTTCGGGGATGAAGTTGCGCATCGTCCCCACGACTTCCTTGTAATCCGCCCCGACCGCCCACGCCCCGATGTCGATGATCGGCGCGCCGTAGCCCTCCAGTGACGACACCTGCAGCACCGACTGGTCGGCGTTCACGTCCACCTGGCGCAGCGGGTTCATGGGGTCGAGCCACTGCGAGTTCTGCTCGTAGCCGTTGAAGATGAAGGGGGTCCCGATGAAGCCCGTGTCGATCAGGTGCTTCATGTACCGCATCGATGGTGCATAGCGGAACGTGAAGCCGAGCTTCGTCTTCAACCCCTTCGACTTCGCCAGTTCGGCGGCGCGGATGGTATCGCGGAAGTCGAACGCCACCGGCTTCTCGCAGAGCACGTGCTTCCCTGCCTCGAGCGCGGCCCACGACAGCTCGAAGTGAGTCGCCGAGGGCGTGCAGACGTCCACCAGGTCGATGTCCTCGCGTGCCAGCACCTCGCGATGGTCGCCGTACACGTGCGGGATTCCGAACTCGGTGGCGAGTGCCTCGGCCATGTGGCGCTGCGGATCGCAGATCGCCACGACCTCACATCGGGAGTCGCGCTTGAAGCCTGGTACGTGCGCCAGGCGCGCCCAGGCGCCGGCGCCAAGGACCGCCACGCGCACCTTGCGCGCGGGATCGAGAGAGGGTGCAGCCATTGATGGGGATTCGACCGTTCGGGAGGGAGGTGCAGGCGAACGGCGGCGAATGTACGCGGCGTCACGAGGGGGAGCCAGCGGCGAGACACGCGTCATCTGTCGGGGCGCAGACACCCGCGATGCGAGCGCGGGCGCGAATGCTGTTGCGCGCTCACTGCACCATCGCACACCACCGCACTCCTTCTCCCGATCGGGAGAGGGGGCGCGAGCGATCGTTATGCGGCGTCGACCCTACGTTCGCGCGACCCGTCGGCGCCGTCGGCGGCTCCGCCCACTCTCTCCGACGCGGTGGGCGTCGCTGGCGACTGCGAAACCAGTCGCACGACGTGAGCGCGCTGCAGGTAGTAGAGCCAGCCACCGTAGAGCGTCGCCGTGAGCAGGACGATTCCTCGCGCGACCGATGCGCCGTGCCCTGCATGAAAGCCGCGTACCCCTTCCCCAAGCAGCGCCGCTGTCGTCCCCCAGCGCGCCAACCGTGGCCATGCGTCCCGATAGGCGCGGACCGCACGCCCGCGGAACTCCGCCACCATGTAGCCCAGGAGCGTGAAGGCGGCGACCTGCTCGAGGAATCGAAGGATCTCGACCTTGGTCCACTCGATGGCGACCCCGGGAAAGCCCACACCGACTTGCCAGCTGTCGACCCCGCCGAGCAGCGGCGCGACGGTGAGCGCGGCGAGATACGCGGCGTAGGCAGGCGCCGCCGACTCGAGGAGCGGAACTTCGAAGCGGCGATTCGCCTGCGTTGGCGTGAATGCGCGCAGTCCGTTCGAGATCGAGATGAGGCAGACCAGGACGACGCCCACCACGAGCATGCCGGCGCGCATCGGGATCGACGGGAAGGCTCCGGCCACGAACCACCCCACCGCGGCAACTCCGGTCATCCAGGGGCTCATCGCCCGGTTCGGCCCAAAGTGAAAGCGCTGGATCCCGCCCAGCAGGACGGCGCCGAAGACTCCAAGCAGGATCACCATCCACGCCCTGAACGGATCGCTCCCCGACGCGAGCGAGTTGAGCCAGAGCAGTGGGACGAGCAGGTAGATGAGCCCCATCAGTGGGAGTTCGAGCGACAGACGCCCGATCAGCGCGCCGTCGACGCGCGTCCGCGGTGCCAGCCGCTCGAACGCGATCGCCCCCAGCCACGCGCCGGCGGCGTTCGTCGCCACATCGAGGACGGAGGTGTAGCGCTCGACCTCGAACAGCTGTGCCGACTCGATGGCCATGCTCATGAGCGCACCGACCCAGAGGACGGTGAAGGTCGAGTGCCGGAACCCTTCCCGTCGGGCGAGCTGGAAGAGAAAGCCGAGGGGGAGAAAGAGGAGGACGTTGGCAACGACGTCGATCACGCCGCCGGTGAACATCACGCGCCAGCGCGTCGGCCAGTCGAACTGGAAGGGGAGGAGGGTGATGATGAGCGTCACCCCCATCATGTACGCGAGGAGCGCGAGCCCGAGCGTCGCCCCCGTATCCGGAACGCCCTCGGCCCTCGACTCGTCTCGGGGCGTGGCTTCGGCACGACTCGGCGCGTCCTTGCTGGGACTCGCCAGGGGTGACGCGACTGCAGTTGGGGACGACGCGGAGGAACGGGGTATGCTCACAACCGACGGGCGAGAGGACGGCTGCGAGTATCGGCAGGACGCCCCTCGGAACTGTTGCGGAGCGTCGTGTGGGATTCGGATGGTACGAGCACGCTCGTGCAGAGGCAGCGCCGCCGGTGCATTGAATCGTTGCGGCCTCGAGCGAGTAAGTCGTTAACAGGTAAGGGTTTTCCGTTGGTTTTCTGGCAGAATTTTCCGTTTGTGAGCCATTACGTTTCGCGCTAAGATGATCGAGGACATGCACGGAACGACATCGGGCAGCGGCACGATCGCGGAGCTCTCCCGCAGGGAGCGTTTGACGATCGCGCTGGCGACGGGCGCGACCTTCTTGGCGCTGTTCGCCGAGCCGCTGGTGAACACGGCGCGCACGTGGTGGACAGACCCGGAATCGGGGCACGGTCTGCTATTGGCGCCGCTCGCGATCTGGCTCGCCTGGCAGCGCGGGCAGGCCAGGAATTCGAGGGCGCAGCCCGTCGTCGGACTGGCGATGATCGCCGCGGCGGTCGTCTTCCGCTACGTGGCGGTGCTCGCGGCTGAGGCGTTCGTGGGACGGGCGTCGATGTTCCTGGCGCTTGCTGGCTTGGTGGTGTGGGGGTGGGGGATGCGACAGCTCCTCCACTGGTGGCTCCCGGTGGCGCTCCTCGCGCTGTCGGTGCCGCTCCCCGAGATGGTGATGGGAGCGCTCGCGCTCCCGCTGCAGTTCAAGGCGTCCCAGCTGGGGGCGGCGATGCTCGCCACGCGCGGCATCCCGGTCCATCTGGACGGCAACGTGATTCGGCTTCCCGGGCACGACCTGTTCGTGACGGAGGCATGCAGTGGTTTGCGCTCGTTGACGGCGCTCCTGAGCCTGGGGGTGTTGTTAGGCGGCGTGATGTTGAAGCAGCCGGTGTCGCGCCTCGTGATCCTCGCGTTGTCGATTCCGGTTGCGGTGCTGGTGAACGGCGTGCGCGTTTTCATGACGGGATTCCTGGTGGCCTTCGTCGATCCGAAGCTGGCCGAAGGGTTCTCGCACATGACGGAGGGGTGGCTCCTCTTCCTCGTCGCCTTTGCGATCCTCGGGGCGCTGACATGGGGAGCGATGGCGATCGAGGCGCGCCGTGGGGGAGGGATGAAGCATGCGTGATCCCTTCCGCAGCTGGAGGGCGTACCTGCCGGCCATGCTCCTCACGATCGGGTCGGCGTTGCTGGTGAGCGCCCGACGTCAGGAAGTTGCGAAGTTACCGCGCCCGTTGCGTGAGGCGCGGTTGGAGTTCACGGGATTTGCAGGAGAGAGCAGGACGATCAGCGAGAACGAACAACGGGTCGCCGGGATGTCGGACTATGCGTTTCGCATCTTCCGGTCGCCGACCGACTCCACACGGATGTTCTCGACGTACGTCGGCTACTACGAGTCGCAGGCCACCGGGCGGACGATCCACTCGCCCAAGAACTGCCTTCCGGGTGCCGGGTGGCAGACGGTGGAGTCCGGCACGCGGACGTTGCAGGTGGACGGCCGACCGGTGACGGTCAACCGGTACATCCTGGCAAACGGTCCGTTGCAGGCGATGGTGTACTACTGGTACCAGGGGCGCGGTCGCGTGGCCTGGAACGAATACGCGGTGAAGTGGGACCTGTTGCGCGACGCGGCAACGCGTGGGCGAACGGAGGAGGCGTTGGTGCGGGTCATGGTGCCCATCCCACCGTCTCGGCAGTTCAATGCAACGGAGTGGCAGGAACGGCTGGCCCGTGCGGACGACCTCGCGTCCCACGCGGCGATCGGGTTGGTCTCCTCGGTGGAGCAGGCGCTTCCCCGTTGGAATCCCCCGGTCACCTGAGACGAGGCACGCCTTCAGAACGAGAGAGGCAAGGAGATGTCGATGCAGCGTAGCGCGTACGTCTCGCTGGTGCTCGCGGCGGTGGCTGGCGGATTGGCAACGAGCCCCGTGGTTGCCTCCGCGCAGGCGGGGCCGCCGAAGAGTACGACGGTCAAGGTCACGGGTGGGCAGGGGCGGCAGGTGGTGTCGGTGTCCGTGCTCGGCGCCCTGCGGGCGGTGAACGGGACGCAGCTGTACTACTTCCCCGATCCGTTCGATCCGCTGACCGGCCTGTTTTCCCCCAATCGCAAGGTCGCCATCGGCCCCGCTGCGTCGCTCCCGGCGAGGGGACAGTGGGTCGCTGGGCAGAACAGCACGGTGATCGGCACCTTCCTGCCGGGGCAAACACTCGTCTTCGGGCTGCAACTCCCGGGGAACGTCTGGTACTACTCGGGCTCGGTAAACGTCCCCTCCGCCACCGGGCTCTCGGGGGCGACTGGCCCCCTCCCGCCGATCTTCAACACGAGCTGGGTCAACGGCATCGTCTCAGGGCCTGGCGCTGCCGTCTACAACTGGCACACGATCCAGGGCAACCGCAGCCCGGTCGAAGGGCTGCAGTTCGTCACCACGCAGGCGATCGCGACCCCCGAACCGGCTACGCTCTCCCTCCTCGGCCTCGGGCTGGCGGGGCTGGGCGGGGTTGGACTTCGCCGACGCCGGAAGTCGTAGACCGCACCACCTCGTATGCTCGGACGGGCGCGGCCTCACGGCTGCGCCCGTCTTCTTTTCCCTGTGAATGCCCCTTCGTGGGCCGCGCGTGAGCCGAAACTCAGGCTCGCGAGAGTTGCGCCGATACTCTGACATGGAGAACCCGTTTGCGGGGGCGCGCCGTGCGCTTGCCGCCACGGGCGCGCATACCTCTCACGGGACCTGCGATGCGTTCACGAGACATCTGGCGACTCGGCCTCCGGAGCTTTCACGCTCCGCGCCGCGCCCTGACCCTGCTGACGGCGCTCGCCCCGCTCACGCTCGGTGCGTGCGGGAAGAAGGCCGTGGCCGATCCCCCATCGCCCGGATCGCTCGTCCTCGTCCAGGGGAACAACCAGCAGGTGCAGGGAGGCTACGAACTCCCCAACCCGATCATCATTCGCGTCCTCGGGGCGGACGGGAGTCCGCTCGACAAGATCCCGATCGGGTTCAGCGTGGTGCAGGGGGGCGGGTCGGTCACGCCGGGGAGCGCCCCGAGCGATGAGAACGGCGAAGTGAAGGTGAAATGGACGATGGGACCGAACGAACCCGCCCAGATGCTGCGGGCCTCCGTTCCCGGCGTCGAGGCGGTCAACGTCACCGCCATCGCGCTCCTGCCGTCCGACATCATCATCGCCCAGGGGAACAACCAGATCGCCAAGGCCGGGGCCGGGCTTCCCAACCCGATCGTCATTCGCATCGTGGGGCCGGGCAACGTCCCGATGAAGAACGTGGCCGTGGCCTTTCAGGTGATCAGCGGCGGCGGGCTCATCTCGCCGCAGTCCGGGCTCACCAACGCGTTAGGCGAAGTGACGGCGCGCTGGACACTGGGCGGGAGTGCCGGCGTCAACACGCTGGCAGTCTCCAGCGGTTCGCTGCAGCCGCTGTCGCTCATGGCCGTCGGGCAGTAAGCCACCGGTCGCGCGCCTCGAGGATCGTCCCGGGGTCATCGGAGAGGATCCCGCAGACTCCCTTGCCCCACAACCGGCGGGCCTTCTCGGCATCGTTGACCGTCCAGACGTGCAGCGGAACGCCCGCCGGGCGCGCCGCGCGGGCCAGCGCGCCTAACGGGACGGGGATCCCCTCGTGCACCTCGGGGAGCGACATCATCCGGAACGGGAGCGACCGATAGCGGCGCCCCACGAGGGCCGGAAGGCAGCGACGCGCGATGTCACGCGTGCACGACCCGGTGGCAATCCGGCTCCCATGGAACGGGAGCAGTGGTGCTGCCGCGAACGAGGCGACGATGCACCGGTCCTCCGCCCCCAGGCGCTCGATCACCGCCCGCGTGCCGGGCGAGGCCTCGGCGACCTTGATCTCGATCAGGACCGGCACGTCGGGGAGTGCGAGCAGCACCTCCTCCAGCGTGGAGATTCCGATGCCGCGATCGCGATAGGGGAAGCGCTTTCCCCCGTCCGGGGTGAACGTCGCGCCGGCATCGAGCGTCCGCAGCTCGGCCAGCGTCATATCCGCCACCGCGCCCCCCGCCCCCGTCGTGCGCGTGACCGTGGCGTCGTGAAAGACCACGATCTCCCCGTCGCGCGTGCGACGCACATCGAACTCGAGTGCATCGACGCCGAGCGAACGCGCCTGCCGGAAGGACTCCAGCGTGTTCTCCGGCGCGTGCGCACAGTTGCCGCGATGCCCGATGACCGGGTTCGCCGCGAGGTCGAGGAGGGGATGAGCGGACAACGGGGGCACGAGGGGGAAGGGACTCCCGAAAACTACTGGATGCCCAACCGCACGCGAGTGCCCACGGTCTCGCGTGCGATCGTCATGCGGAAACGCGATCGCCGCCCGGGAGTGAACTCCCGGGCGGCGATTTGCGATGCAGTGCAGTGCTAGAAGTTGTACTGCAGTCGCGTGACGACCATGCGCCCGATCTCTGGCGAACCGGGGAAGGAGCGGACCTTCTTGTTCAGCACGTTGGTCCCGTTGAGCGACCACATGACTTCCTGGGTCCCGAACGGGATGCGATAGTTGAAGCCGACGTCGAACACCGAGTTCGTGGGGACGCCGTCGTAGATGTAGTACTGCGTCGACCCAGGGCGCTGGAAGCGCATCAGGCGACCGTTGACGTCGGGACCGGACGCGTACACGCCGGAGTTGACCGGGTAGCCCGACATGTAGCGCCAGCGAAACTCCATGCCGTACCGGTTCGGTTCATCGCGCAACTTCACCGTGAACGACGCCTTGCCGTCGGGCGCGTTGAGCATGAGTGGCGACGAGTTGGACGAGACGATGTCGGAGAAGATCAGGTCGCTCACCCAGCTGTACGTACCGGCGAGGGTGATGTAGTCGTTGGCGACGTAGTCCACCGCCATGTCGACTCCCTTCACCGTGATCTCCTTGTTCGTCGTGGAGACGTAGGTGGCGTACACATCGGTGCCGTTCGCGAACGTGCTGTTGTTGAACTGCACGATCCCGAGCGGGAGCGACGCGGCGGCGGTGGCGATGGCCGGGGCAATCTGCGCTGCAGCGGCCGCCGCCTGCGCCTGAGACATCCCGGCGCCGATGAGGATCTGCGCGATGTTCGGGCCAAGGTACGCGCCCAGCTGCTGCCCGTTGAAGAAGACGTTCGGGGTCGCCAGCCCGGCCGGATTGCCGACGTCACCGCGCTTCTGCACCCAGCCGTCGACCGCCAGGCGGAGCTTGTTCCCGATGATCCCCTTGTAGCCCAGTTCGTACGTCTTGTTGTACGACGCGTCGAGCGGGCCAATGTCCTTGAGGTTGCCGTTCTGGATGTCGAGGGTCGGGTTGGACGCCTGGTTGAGGTAGGCGACGCGCGAACCCACCTGCGCATCCGTCGGCTGCAAGGTGCCCAGCGCGGAGACCAGCGCGGTCGCGTTCGCCGCGCCGAGCGATGGCGTGAGGAGCGCGATCAGGTTGTTGCGCAGCCCCGCGATAACGCCGCGATAGACGCCGGCGGCCGAGGAGGCCACCCAATCGTTGCCGCCGGTGAAGCGCGACTTCATGCACAACCCGCCGTTCAGCGAGCCGCACGAACGGTTGAACGTCCAGCCGGCCTTGGGTGGGTTGCCCAACGCACGGATGTTGTACCCCGAGTTGCCGATGTTGCGCGCCTGGATCAGGTCGAGGAAGTACGAGAAGTTCCCGGGCGTGGAGAAGGCACGGTTGTACGTGACGCGGAAGTTCTGCGTCTCGCTCGGCTTGAAGACGAGCGCCACGCGCGGCGACGTCTGGTAGCCGTCGATGAGCGAGTTGTGGTCGAGGCGCAGCGCGGCGATGAAGTCGAACTTCGACGTGAGATTCGTCGTGGACTGGACGTAGCCCCCGACCTCCGTCACGTCGTCGATCTCCTCGTTGCGGCCGTTGATCGTGCCGCCGGTCCGTGGGTTGGTCTTGATCCAGTCCACCCCGTACACGAAGTCCTGACGCTTGCCCAGCGAAAGGCCGTGTTGCAGCTGTGCGGCAAAGACGCGCGACTGGTCGACGATGGGCTGCCCGGAGCGCAGCAGGTACGTCCCGCTCGTGGAGAGCGAGTCGTCGTTACCAGCGTCGCTCATGTTCAGGAAGAACTGCCCGAAGAGCCGGCCAATGCGCGCCCGCTGCTGCAGGCTCTTGTACGTCCAGTTCTTGATCTGCGCGGTGCCGTTGGCGCCGGTGAGTTCGAGCCCGCTTCCGACGTCGGTGTAGCCAAGCGTCGTCACGTACTCGGAGTTGTCGTTCGGGCGCACGTCGAGGCGCGCCTCGGACGTGAAGCGTCGCAGGCCGAAGTCACGGACGTTTGGCTTGCCGCGGCGCGCCGCAGGGGCTTCCGCCGGGAAGACGTCGGGCTCGCCCGGATCGTAGTTGGGGAGGATGTTGCCCAGCGTGTCGCGCGCCGAGGTGCTGCTCCAGTCGGTGGCGCTGAAATACTCGCCGGAGAGCTTGTAGCCGATCTTTGGCGTGATGAGCCCCGCGTGCCGCAGCGAACCGCGAATCAGGTCGCGGGTCCCCCCGTCAACGGTCAACGTGGTGCCCTGCGAGGAGAACGGCGACTTCGTGATGACGTGCAGCACGCCGTTCGCCGAGTTGGGGCCGTAAAGTGCCGAGGCCGGGCCGAGGAGCACCTCGACACGCTCGACGTCTTCGTTGGTCCCGGTCATGAGGAAGGGGACGTTGACCCGCAGCGACGGGACGCCGGCGAACCGGTAGTCCTGCAGCATCAGGATCGAGCCCGAGAACGCGTTGTTGAAGCCGCGCGCCACGACATTGGATTGGGCGATACCGCCCTGGTTCACGTCGACGCCAGCGATTCCACGCACGTGGTCGGTCACCGTGACCGATGGGCGCTCCTGGATATCGCGAACGTCGACGACAGAAACGGAGGCCGGCGCGGTGAGCGCCTTCTCCGGACGGCGCGACGCCGTGGTGACGACCGGATTGAGCTCGGTCGCGATCTCCTTCATGCTGAAATCGACGGTCGCGGCACCACCGGCGTCGACACGAACCCCGGTGGTCCGTTGCTGCGTGTAGCCGATGCGCGACGCGACGACGGTGTACGTCCCGGCCGCAACGTTGGACACCCGATACGTGCCGTCATCCCGTGAGAGCACTGAGGCCGCCATCTGTCCGGACGCGTTGATGGCCTGTACGCGCACGCCGTTCAGCGGGTTGCCGCCCTCCGTGGTGACCTTGCCGCCGATGGAGCCCCCCTGCGCAAGCGCGGGACGCGCCGCAAGCGCGAGGACACACAGGACGGCGAATCGACGAACTCGTGAAGCGAACATCAACACCTCGTGGGGAGTGGTGTAAATGGTCTGTCAAGGCAGCCCGAAGATACGGCGCTACCTCGGCAGTACGCCATACTGGAGCGGCGTAGGCAGTGCGCCGTGCAGCCGGTTCCGGCGGTCGTCTTGCGCGCCGTCGCTCCGATCGCGAGACATCAATGACGCCTCGACTCCGGGGAGCGGCTGCTCGGCCCCGGGTTTTCGCCGTTGGCCAACGCCCCGACCTTCCTGCGCCTCCCGAGTCATGCGACGTCTCGTCCAGATTGCTGCACTCACTCTCGCTCTTTCCCGCGCCGCGCAGGGGCAGGAGGCGTCGTCAGGTGCTGGCGGGGGCGCACCGATCCGGACGCTGCTGGGAGATGTGGCCCTCGTCGTGCGCGACCAGGGCGACGGGACGTTGGCCATTGGAGCCGCGGGTGCGGCGCGAAGCGTCCTCCTGCGCGTGCGCACGAGCGACGCGCGTCGTTGGGCCGACTCGGTGACGCGCCTGCTGGCGGCGCCGCTCCCGGGCGCGCGACGGCGGCTGGCGACGCGGCCGGGGAAGGGCAAGGCGCCGGCCGGCGAGCCTAACGACACCACCTCCGCGGTGCGGGCGCGTGCGCTGCTCGAGGAACCGGGCGTGGGTGCCGGTACCTTCGCCATCACGCGCCTGGACAGTGCGGGGAGCCGACGGTGGCTCCTCTTCATCGATGACGCCGAGCTCTCACCGCTGCGCGCGACACTCGAACGCGACGAGACGACGACGCTCGCGCGCCTCATGCGGCGCGCCGCAACACCGGCGGTGCGTCGTCCAGCCGCAAAGCCCCGCCGCCCGGCCGCGAAGCCCAAGGGCGACTCGGCGAAGGGTGCGCCCGCGAAGGGGAAGGCGGCGAAGAACGCCCCCGCGAAGGGCGCTGCTACCGCCCCCCAGGTCCCGCGCCGCCCGTGAGTCCGCGCTCCGCCATCGCCCGCTGAATGGTCTCGCGGGCCGCGAGCGCTTCCGCGTTGCCCGGGGCGAACTCGAGCCCCGCGTTCGTTTCCTGCAGGGCGCGTGCGAGCTCGCCGCGCGCCGCGAGGAGTCGCGCGAGGTAGAAGTGCGCCACCGGGAGCGATGGGTCACTCGCCACCGCCTGCTCGTATCCGCGTTGCGCCTCGTCCAGCTTCTGCTGCTCGTAGTAGATGTTGGCCAGGTTGAACCAGGCCAGCGGTTCGTGCGCGTTGAGCGCGAGGGCGCGCCGGTAGGCCGCCTCGGCCCCTCCCTTGTCCCCGGCGGAGGCGAGCGCGATGCCGAGGTTCACGAGCGCGAGCGGTTGTTGCGGGTCGAGTGCGAGGCTCTGGCGAATGCTCGCGGCGGCGTCGGCGAATGCGCCGCCCTGCGACTGCGCCACGCCGAGGTTGTGGTGGATGCGCGGGTCGTCCGGGGCAATCTCGAGTGCCTTGCGATAGGTGCGGATCGCCTCCTCGTTGCGCCCGTCGGTGCGCGCCCGGTCGGCGAAGAACCCGAGGACGAGCGCCCATCGCGCGCGCACGCGCGGTTCGTCGGCGCCGAGGGAGCGCAGGTGTGCGGCGAGCTTGCCGCGCACCGCTCCGCGATTGCCGGCCGCCAGGTGCAGCGACCCGAGCGCGAGCGCGCGCACGTCGAGATCCGGGTGTGCCGCGAGCTGGTCGAGGCGGTCGGTGACGTCGCGTTCGATGTCCGCCATGTCAGCCGACAGGAACGACTCGGCAAACTGCGCCATGCCGGTGAAGAGTGCGGCGGTGTGCGTCTCGCGCGGGTTGAGCACGAGGCGCGCCGCCTGGGCGCGATCGGTGAGCGTGGCGGCGCGTTGCACCGCGGCAATCCCCGGGGCGACCGGCTTGAGTTCGCCATACCAGGCGCGCACCTGCTGGTCCAGCGCCCCTTCGCCCTTGTCGGCGTGGCACGTCTTGCACGCGCTGGTGACGCCAGCCGCCGAGTCGGCGGCGGGGCGTGGGACCGGGATGGCGTGGTCGGAGCGCGCGTAGCGGAGTCGCATGCCCACCTCGGGCTCCTGCAGGTAGGGCATGTGGCAGCCCACGCAGCGGCTCCCCTCGGAGTTGGCCGCGTGGTGGGTGTGCAGCGTCGGCGCCGCCGCCTTGGCCTGGTGGCACGATGTGCACTGGCGGTCGTCGAATCGCCCGGGAATCGGCGTGCCATCCACCGTGCGATACCCCTGCGAGTGCGGATCGTGGCACGAGGTGCACGTCATCCCGCCGTTGACGTAGCAGTCGGACCACAGGTGCCCCTGCTGGTACGCGAAGGTGCGCACGCGTCCGTCGGCCAGGTGCGCGCGGTCGCCTAACTGCGGGGTGCGTAGCGCGTAGAAGTCCTCGAGGCGCTCGCCCGCGATGAAGCCGCCGCGCAGCCGGTCCTTGAGGGCGTGACAGCTCCAGCACGTCCCCAGGGAGCCGTCCTTGGAGAGCGTAGCGAGCGCGGTCATCCCTATGTCGCCAGCCGCAACCGCCCTCGCGTCCTTCACCAGCGCCACGTGGCGCCGTCCCGGTCCGTGGCACGACTCGCAGTTGATCTGCAGCGTGGACAGGCGCGTGCGCTGCCGCGCCTGTGCCGAATCGAGCGACACCACGATCTGGCTGCCGTGGCACGACTGGCAGTTGGTGTAGCGCACCTCGTCGCCCAGCACGCGGATCGGCGGCCAGTCGCCGCAATCGGCGAGCACCATCTCGGGCGTGATCGGCTGCCATCCCTTCCCGGCTCGCGCCTCGGTGTTGCAGAACCAGCGCCCCTCGATGCGATGGAAGTCGAAGGGGAGGAATCGCCAGGTGCCATCCGGGAACTTCGAGACGAAGCCCTGCGTCCCGCCCCCTGCCATGTGCCCGCGCCCGATGACGCCATCGACGGCGAACACCCGCTCGGCGCGCCCCTGCTGACGGACGATGAAGCGATATCCCCCGGCCGACGTGGGGATCACCAGCGCGTCCTTGAAGCGGATCGGCGTCCCGTCGAACGGCGCGATGACCGTTGTGGCTGACGGTGCGCCTCCCGCCGTGCCGTGCGTCGAGCGTCGCCACACATCGTACTCGTTCGCGTGGCACGAGGCGCAGGCGTCGGAGCCGACGAAGTCGTCGTTCGTGATCGAGGCGGCAGCCAGGCGCACGGTGGGGGGCGGGAGCGGTTCCAGCGTCGCGGAATCGGACGCACCGCGGTCACCCCACGGGCGCACCACCGTGAGCAGGGCGGCGAGCGCGAGGAGCGCGACCATGCCCAGCAGGAGCCACAGGCGCGACGCCTGGAAGCGCGGCGGGAGCGGGGTGACCGGCGTGCCGCCACTTCTCGTGGCACCCGTTCGCCCAGCGCCCTCGCTCCTCCCCTCGCGCTCCGATGGCGGCGGACCGCCCTTCTTCTTGCGCGCCATGGCTTACGGCGTCCTCGCGTCGTCTCGCGACCAGGAAGGCCCTTGGCAGCCGCACAAGATGCGGATGTGGGCCACGAGGGCACGGATCTCGGCGGCGGAGAGGGAGCCGCCAAAGGCGGGCATGCGCGGGCTTCGGTTCATGATCTCCCCGCCGCCGGCGATCGTGTCGTACAGCGAGTCGTCCGGGCGCCGCGACATCGCCTCGCGATCGGAGTGCGCCGCTGGCTTGATGGGGAGCGCGGAGGCGTTGGGGCCGTCTCCTTTGCCGCGGGGGCCGTGGCAGGCGGCACACCACTTCGCGTACAGCGCGGCACCGTCGACGGCGAATGTCCCGGCGGTTGCGGGGGGCGACGCAGGGCTGGGGACCGCCCCGGTCGCGTTTCCAGGACGCGTCGCGAGGTAGCGCACGAGGAGTTCCCGCGTCGACGCGGGAATGAGCGGTCGCGGCATTGCGGCTGTCGGCACCACACGCAGCGGGTCGGCGAGCATCGCGGCGATGTACTCCGGCGACCGGCGTGTGCGCACGCTGGAAAGGTCGGGGCCGATCGTTCCGCCGCTCCCATTCAGCGTGTGGCAGCCGAGGCATGGCAGGTGGTCGCGCAGCAACGCCTCGACCTTGCGCGTGGCGGCCGGGGAGAGCGGGGTCGGGTCGACCGCCCCAGATGCCACAACCGGCCCCGAGCGTAACGCCTCGTGTAGAAGTGCAGGGACGGCGCTACGCGCCGCCCGAGGGTGAGGGCGCCACCGGGAATTGGTGTGCGCGGTCACCACGGCCACGGCGAGCGGGGGGCGGGCGGGGTACACGGGCGGCGCCGCCGGGGGGACCAGCAGGAGAAGCGAAAGGAACGGCTTCACCCGGCCGATACTCCATGCGATGGTCCTGCCTTCATCGACGCGCCCTATCGTGCAGAATCACGCCAAAGAATACCCGGGCAAGCGAGAGCCGCACAATACGGACGACCGGTCGCCGCTCGAGATCAAGATGCGGATGATCCTGTCCGAGGCCGACTTCCCGGCGATCTCGAAGGACGCCCTCGACGCATTGAAGCACATGCCCGAGGACGATGCGTCGATCCAGCGACTCGCCAACATCGTCCTGCGCGAGTATGCGCTCACGCTCAAGGTGCTGCGCACCGCGAACAGCGCGTACTACAAGCGGTCGGACAAGACGATCCAGAGCGCGACGCATGCGATGCTCCTCCTCGGCGCGCGCACGGTGCGCCACCTGGCGGCCTCGCTCCTCGTCTTCGAGCACTATCGCAAGCGCTCGCCCGGGCTCAAGGAGCTGATGCTCCTCTCGCTCCTGACGGCGAACCACGCGCGCGAGATCGCCATGCGGCGCAACCTCCCCGATCCGGAGGAAGCGCACCTGTGCGGGATGTTCCGGAACCTGGGCGAGGTCCTCATCGCCGGCTATTTCCCCAAGGAGTACGCGAGGATCCTGCAGCACCTGGAGACCAAGGCGCGGGGGGAAGGGATCGCCGCATTCGAGGTGCTCGGCTTCCGCTTCGAGGACCTGGGCGAGGCGATGGCCAAGCACTGGGGGATGCCGGAGACGGTGATGATGGGAATCCGCGCCGACGGGCCGCTCGCCACGTCGGAGGTGGGGGTGATCACCGCCTTCGCGCACGAGCTCACGGCTGCGGTCTACCGTCGCGAGTACGATCCCAAGCGCGACAACGTCGCCGAGGTGCTGACGCGCTATGCCCGTCGCCTCAGCCTCTCGCGCGAGGAGATTGCGGGGATCCTCGAGTCGGCGCTCTCCGAGACGAAGGAGGTCTTCGCCAGCGCGAAGGTGACGCTGGATGACCTCAAGCTGCGCCGGCTGCAGAAGGCGGCGATGGCGCAGCTGGGAAGCTGGGGGCCGCCGGCCGACGCTCCCGCGCCACCGCCCGGCGCGGCGGCCGGCGCGTCCGTCGATCAGGTGGCCGAGGTGGAGGCGGCGATCGCCCTGGCGCGCGTGCGCGAGGAGCTGCTCACCGAGGTCACGCGCATCGCGCAGCCCTCGTCGGGGGAGGATCTCAATCGTGTGATCCTGATGGTGCTGGAAGGGGTCCTGCGCGGCGGGCCATTCGATCGAGTTGTCTTCTGCATGATCACGCCGGACCGGAATGGCGTGAAGGCGCGCTACGGCCTGGGGACGGGGGTAGAGCAGCTGCTGGAGAAGTTCACCTTCGAGCTCAGCCCGCGCGAAGGGCCGGTGGCCGTGGCGATGCTGAGACGACAGAGCGTTTGCGTCCCGGTGGAGCGCGACTTCACGGCGCAGGAACTGCGCTTCGCGCAGTCGTTAGGTGCGTCGTGCTTCGGCGTCTTTCCCGTGGTGGTCGGGTCGCGCCTCGTGGGGTGCGTGTACTGCGACCGTCCGTGGAATGCGCGCCACCCCGATCGGGCCACGCTGGCCTACGTGCGCAAGCTGTGCGACGGGGCGGTGAAGGGGATCGAGGCGCGTCAGGCGGCGTCGACGCCCGGCCGGCAGACCGCCACCGGCGTGCAGGCGGTATTGCGCGCCACGCCGGCCTACTCCGCGACGTTCAAGAGCGACACCGTGTTGCGCCTGCTGCGCGGCGAGGACATCGCGACCGTCTCGACCGAGCTCGGCATCGCCTCGCACGTGCTCGAGAAGTGGAAGGGAGAATTCCTGGCCAGCGCACTCGCGGGGATGAAGGCCGGCTAGCCGCCCTCCGCGGGCGTCGTCAGGCGTCGTCAGGCGTCGTCATGCCTCGAGCAGCGTGATCTTCTGCCAGATCTTGCGCGACAGCCCGTTCGTCAGGTCCTCCACCTCGTTCACCGCCTGCAGCACGACGGCGTCGTCGAGTCGCTGCACGAAGAGCGCGCCGATCTTGGCCGTCAGCGACAACAACTCGCTGCAGTAGTCGAGGTAGCGTCCCAGCTCGGCGCGCGTCATCGTGCGCCGCGGGGAGCTGGCGGTGTCCTCGCGCGGGACGAGGAGGCGCTCCGGGTCCTTGGTGAGCTGGTGCATGTCGACGATGTGGGCGATGCTGCGCAGCTGGTGGATGCGGCGCATCGCGGCGCGGCGCTTGAGGCGCGTCTCGATCGACAGCAGGAAGTAGATGGCGATGCCAAGGAAGACCACGTCGTTCACCGCGGCCTCCACCCCCTGCACGAACTCGGCGAGCCCGGAGACGTGGGTGGGGGCGTTGAGGCGCTGGATGACGCCCGCCACCGCCGCGATGACGGCAACCACCATCAGCGCGATGGCCGTCCCCACGCCGGCACGGATCGGCCAGTGCGGCTTCCCTAACGAGTCGGCCTCGCGCGCACAGTCGCGCGCGAGGCCGAGGAGGTCGCGCCCGACGCCGGAGAGCCCGGCGCCGGGAAAGCGTTCCTCGATGCGTTGTCCCAGTCGTTCGATCGTCGCGATGATGTGAGTCGCGTCGAGGGTGCGAAAGCTCATGCCCCCTCCGTCACTGCGCCGCCACCTTCTGCGGCCAGCGCTCGAACCAGCTGCGCAGGTACAGTTGCGTGCGCAGGAAGTTCGACGGCGTCGACGACGTGCCGTGCCACTCGTTGTTGAAGCGGATCATCGCCGTTGGCACCTTCCGGTACTTGAGCGCCATGTAGTACTCCTCCGTCTGCGGCATCGGCGTGCGCAGGTCGAGGACGCCGGTCATGAGGATCGTCGGCGTCTTCACGTTGCCCACGTACATGATCGGAGAGCGCTTGAGGTACTCGCTCGGATCCTCCCAGAACGGCTTCTCGAAGTTGCGATACCATCCCGGGCCATCGGTCGTCCCGACGAACGACATCCAGTTGGTGACGGGGCACATCGACGCGGCCGCCGAGAAGCGGTTCGTGTGGCCCACCGTCCACGCCGTGAGGACGCCACCGCCGGAGCATCCAAAGACGTACAGCCGGTTGGTGTCGACGTAACCACGATTGATCACCGTGTCGACGCCGGCCATCAGGTCGTCGAAGTCCTTGCCCGGATACGCGTTCTTGATCGCGTTGCCGAAGGCGCTCCCGTAGCCGGTCGAGCCACGCGGGTTGGTGTACAGCATCACGTAGCCTTCGGCGACGTGGTTCTGCCGCGCGAAGTTGAAGCCGACGTTGTACATCGAGTGCGGCCCGCCGTGGATCTCCAGCATCAGCGGGTACTTCTTCTTCGGGTCGAAGTCGGGGGGCTTCACGATCCATCCCTGGATGCGGTAGCCATCGACCGACGTGTACCACACCTCCTCCTGCTCGCCGATCTTCTTCCCCGCCAGCACATCGTCGTTGACCGCCGTCAGCGGCTTGAGGTCGGGCTTGGCGAGCGCGAAGCTGACCACGTCGTTCGGTCGGGCGGATGTCGACACCACGCCGACCGCGATCCCCGCCTTCCCGATGTCGCTCGTGGTGAGCACCTGTGCCCCCTTCGTCACCTGGCGCGGCGTCCCCGTGAGTGGCGCGAAATACAGGTTGCGCGACCCTTCGTTCTCCGCCGTGAAGTACACGCCGCTCCCATCCGCGGCCCAGATCAACCCGGACGGTGAACGGTCGAGCTGCGGCGTGAGCGAACGCGGGTTGGACCCGTCGGCGTTCATCACGTAGAGCTGCTGGTCGCGCCACGTGTCCGTCGTGTAGTCGTAGCCCGTGTAGGCGATGAGCTTCCCGTCGGGCGATGGCGCCGGCTGCCCGTCCGGGCCGTTGCGCGTCGTCAGCTGCTTGATGGCGCCGCTCGCCACGTCCACCGCATACACGTCGCTCTGCCGCCACGAGTACTCGGCGTCCGGCACCCGGTTGGCGCTGAAGACGATCGACTTCCCGTCGGGCATCCATTGCGGTGCGCCATGGTCCCAATTGCCGCTCGTGACCTGGCGCGGTGTTCCGCCTTCCGCCGAGACGACGAAGATGTGCTGGTATGCATCGTCGTTGAAGCCTTGCCGGTCCTGCCGGTAGTCGAGCTTCGTGACGATGCGCGGCGGCTCGATCCACTTGGCGCCTTTAGGGGCCGCCGGGACCGGGATGTTCCACGACTCGCGGTACGGCACGCCCATGCGGAAGGCGATCGACTTGCCGTCGGGCGACCACGTGATGTCACTCGGCGTTTCCGTGAGTCGTGTCAGTTGCGAGATCGCCCCTTCGGCGTCCATCCATCGCACGAAGAGCTGCGTCCCGGCAGGCTCGCCGCGCGCGGTGTACGCGATGCGCTGCCCGTCGGGCGCCCACTCGACATTGCTCCCATTGACGAGGAAACGGTTCTTCGACCCGTCGACTCCCATGATCCAGAGCGACGATTCCCACCGGTCGTTGATCTTGTCGATCCAGCGGCGGGTGTAGATCACCTGCTTCCCGTCAGGTGAAAGTCGTGGCGACTGCACGTCTTCCCAGTCGAGGTACTGTTCGAGGGCGATGCGGTCACGCGCCGCGGGCGCCGCGCCTTGCGCTGCGAGCGGCGTTCCGAGAAATGGCGTGAGCGGCAACGCAAGCGCGGCGACCAGCGTCGCCGTGCCGAGAAGCGCTCGTGGAACCGCACGAGGACCAGCCATGGGAACCTCCGGAGTGCGAGAGGACGGGTGTGGCGGCGTGGGGGGAGCCCCGGACATTGCCCCGCGAGGGGGCGGCGCATACGGTGCGTCATCGCGCGTCGCGGCGCGAGGGGGGCGAGGGAGGCGGCACCCGCGCCAGGCCACCGACGACGTCAGAGTCCGGCGAGCGGGAGCGCAAGCACGGCGATGCATCCCGGGCGGTCGCGACGGTTCTCCAGCGAGAGAATGCCGCCGTGCGCTTCGGCGATCTGGCGCGACAGGACCAACCCGATCCCCGTCCCCTGCGGCTTGGTGGTGAAGAAGGGGACGAAGAGGTTGGCCGACGGCGGGAGCCCGGGCCCCTCGTCGCGCACCACGAGTTCCAGTCGCGCCCCGTCCATCCGCCACCCGACGTCCACCGCGCCCCCTGTCGACAACGAGGCGTCCACCGCATTGCGCACCAGGTTGATCAGCGCCTGCTCCAGCTGGTCGCGATCGGCGTGGATCGTCATCTCGGGACCCGGCGCCACCCGCACCGGCATGCGCTGCTCGATGGCTGCGACCCGCCGAACGAGTTCATCGACGCGCAGCTGGCGGCGCTGCGGGGCGGGGAGTCGTGCCAACCGCGCGTAGGAACTCATGAAGCGCGACAGGGCGTCGGCTCGGCTGGCGATGATGCCCAGCCCGCGTTGCATGTCCTCGTGCGATTCCGCGTCGGTCGCCCCGCGCTCGACGATGACTTGCAGCGATCCGGCGAGCGACTTGATCGGGGCGAGCGAGTTGTTGATCTCGTGGCTCAGGACACGCACGATGCGCTGCCACGCCAGGAGTTCCTCCTCGCGCAGGCTCTTGGTCACGTCGGCGATGACGAGGAGGGCGTGCGGGCGCCCCTCCTGCCGGAAGATGGTGCGGCGCACTTCCCATCGCCCCGATCGCTCGGGGAAGGCGAGGTCGTACACCTGCGGGGACGCCCCGCGCAGCAGCGCGCCCAGCCCTAACGACGAGGCGCCCGAGCCCACGAGTCGATCGGCGCGCTGGTCCAGGAGGCGCTCGCCGGCGCGGTTCACGAGGCGCAGCGTGTCGCGGTCGTCGAAGGTGAAGATTGCGACGTCGATCTCCGCCATCACCGCGCGCAACAGCGACGAGGCCTCCATCGCGCCCTGTCGCTGCGTGCGCAGGGTGTCGCCCAGCATGTTGATCTCGAGGAGGGCGAGCCCCAGCGCGTCGTCGGAGCGGCCGAGGCGTGCGCGCAGCGAGAAGTCCCCCTCGCGCAACGCGGCCAGCATGTTGGAGAGCGTCTGCAGCGGACGCACCACGCGCTCGCGCAGCGCCACCGCGACCACCAGCCACACGCCGGCGACGAAGCCGCCGAGCGTCCAGGCGGTCCGCGCCGGGTAGTTGCCGGTCCAGAGGAGCGCGATCGTCGCCACCACGCCCGGAAGCCCGGCCCCGATGGCAAGGAGGAAGACACGTCGCTCGTGCGTGAGCGAGAAGCGGGGGCGCTGCGGTTCCTCGAGGCGCCACCCGGGATCGCTCACGGGCCCCTCGCCGGCCGGTGGGGCGCGATGCGCGGCGCCCACGCCCTGCTGCCGACCGTTGGGCTCACGACGTCGCACTCCCGGTCTCGATGCGGAAGTGCTCCAGGCGTCGGTACAGCGCACTGCGGCTCAATCCCAGCGCCTTGGCCGCGTGCGAGATGTTGCCGCCATGCCGGGCCAGCGCCTTCCGGATGAGGATCTGCTCCACCTCTTCCAGCGGCATGTCCTCGTAGCGCGGCGCCGCCTGCGCCGGCAGGCGCAATCCGAGGTCAACCGCGCGGATCGCGTTCCCCTGCGCGAGCAGAACGGCGCGCTCCACCGCGTGCCCCAGTTCGCGAATGTTCCCGGGCCATGCGTGCTCCAGCATGGCCTGCATCGCCCCCGTCTCGAACCCCTCGATGGCCTTGCGATAGCGCGGGGCGTGGCGCTGCAGGAAGGCCCGGGCGAGCGGCGCGATGTCGTCGCGGCGCTCGCGGAGCGGCGGGAGGTGGATCTCGATGGTGTTCAGGCGGAAGAGGAGGTCCTCGCGGAAGCGCCCCGCGCGCACCTCGTCCTGCAAATCGGCGTTGGTCGCCGAGAGCACCCGTACGTCGACGCGCCGCATCCGCGACGAGCCCACGCGTTCCACTTCGCCCCCCTGCAGCACGCGGAGCAGCTTGCTCTGCTGCGTGAGCGAGACGTTCGCGATCTCGTCGAGGAAGATCGTCCCACCGTCGGCCAGCTCGAAGCGCCCGATGCGGTCCGTGCGCGCGTCGGTGAAGGCCCCCTTCACATGCCCGAACAGCTCGCTCTCGAAGACGCCGTCGGCGAGCCCTCCCATGTTCACGGCCACGAAGCCGCGCGGGGCCCGTGGCGACGAGGCATGCAGCCAGGTGGCGACGAGTTCCTTCCCGGTCCCGTGCTCCCCGGTGATGAGCACGTTGGCGTCGCTCGGCCCGACGCGTTCCATCAGCTGCAACACGGGGCGCATCACCGACGATTCGGCGATGAGCGTGGGGAGTGTCGCCGTCGCCGAGCGGAGCGCGCGGTTCTCCCCTTCCAGCGACTGCGCGCGCCGCAACGCCCGCCCCAGTTCCACCGCGTTGCGCACGATCGCGACAAGGCGCGCGTTGTCCCACGGCTTCTCCACGTAGTCGTGCGCCCCGCGCCGCATCGCTTCCACCGCGGTGTCGATGCTCGCCCACGCCGTCATCACGATGATCGGGAGCGTCGCATCGTGCACGACCAGCTGCTGCAGGAGGTCGAGCCCCTCGCGCCCGGAGGTCGTGTCGCGCGTGTAGTTCAGGTCGGCCAGGACCGCGTCGTACTCGCGCGAGCGCACCGCCTCCAGCACCTCCATCGGCGAGCGTGCCGCCTCGACGTGATGGCCCTCGCCCTTGAGCAGCAGCCGCAACGCCTCGAGGACGTCGGGCTGGTCGTCGGCGATGAGGAGACGGGGGGAGCGAGACACGAGCAGGACGGGAGACGGGAGACCGGAGACGGGAGTGACCGTCGCAAGATGTGTCGACGGACGCTGGCGGGCTACACGTGTCGCGTAGCGCGCGTCCCCAGCCTAGCGCGCTACCGAACTCCCGTCTCCCGTCCCCGTTGCCGTCCCCGTCTTCTCGTCGGATACCACCCACCCGTCGCGCACGGTCACGATCCGCCCCCCGTACTGCGCGTTCTCCTCCGAGTGCGTCACCTGCACGATCGTCGTCCCCGCCTGGTTGAGCCCCACGAAGAGCTCCATGATGTCGCGCGCCTGTGAGGAGTGCAGGTTCCCGGTCGGCTCGTCGGCGAGGAGGAGCGCCGGCTTGGCGATCACCGCGCGCGCGACCCCCACGAGTTGCTGTTGCCCCCCGGAGAGTTGGCGCGGGTACAGGTCCTTCTTCCCCACGATCTGGAATCGGTCGAGGGTGTCGGCGACGATCGCGGCGCGGCGGTCGCGCGGGACGTCGCGATACGAGAGCGGGACGTCGAGGTTCTCTGCCACCGTGAGGTCGTCCAGCAGGTGATACTGCTGGAAGACGAAGCCGATGTGCCGGCGGTTGAGCGTTAGGCGCTCCTTGTTGCCCAGCGCATGCACGGGCGTCCCGCGCAGGAAATACTCCCCCGTCCATGCCCCGTCGAACATCCCGAGGATCGACAGGAGCGTCGACTTTCCCGCCCCCGACGGCCCCATGATCGTCACGAACTCGCCCGGGTTGATGTCGAGCGTCACGCGTCGAAGCACGTAGGACTTGCCCATCGGGAGGTCGTACGCCTTCTCCACGCCGCGCATCGAGACGAGCGGACCGGTGAACGCTTCCTCGGCAAGGGCCGGGTCGGGTTTGCTGCTGCGAAAGAGGGCCATGAAAGGCGGACGGGAGACGGGAGACCGGAGACGGGAGAGATGCAGTCTAGTTGCTTCGGAGCGCCTGCACCGGATCGAGTCGCGAAGCGCGGCGCGCTGGGAGATAGGCGGCGATGGCGCAGACGAGCAGGATCAGCGCGGTCTGCGCCGCGAAGGTGAGGGGGTCGGTCGTGCTGATCCCAAACACCAGGCCGCGCAGGAGGCGTGCACCCGCCCACGACGCGGCGAGCCCGGCCGCCGCTCCCAGCGAGGCGAGGATCATCGCACGCCCCATGATGAGCGTCACGACCTCGCGACGTACCGCGCCCAGCGCCATGCGGATCCCCAACTCGCGCGTGCGCAACGAGACGGTGTACGCCAGGACGGCGTAGATCCCGATGATGGCCAGGACGAGACCCAGCACAGCGAAGGCGCCGAGGAGGAAGGCGCCGAATCGGATGCGCCCGAGCGCGCTTCCCGCGCGCTGCTCCAGCGTGCGCTCATCGTAAACCGCCAGGTCGCGATGCTCGGCGCGTACCGCGTTGCGCGCGTCCGCGGTCAACCGCTCCGGATCGCCCGCCGTGCGCAGGAAGTACAGGCCGCGCCCCTGCTTGACCTGCAGGAACGAGCCATAGAACTCCGCCTGCGGCGCACTTCCCACCGCGTGGTAGTTGATGTCGGCGATGACGCCGACGATCTCGGCCTGCTGCCAATTCCGGAAGCCGATCCCGATCGACTTGCCGACGGCGTCACCGTTCGGGAAGAGGCGCTGCGCCGCGGTCTCGTTGATGACCGCCGTGATCGGGGCGCCCTCGCGATCGCGGGCGTCGAGGAACCGTCCCGCGATCAATCGTCCGCCCACGGCCTTGAGGTAGCCGTCGTTCACCACGTGCACACCGATGTCCGGGCGCGCGCTCCCCTCGGGGAGCGTCGTGCCGTCCACGCTCAGGACGATCGTCCCGCTGCATTCCTCCGAAAGCGGTGCGCATCCGTCGGTGCCGACTGCCGTCACCCCGGGGATGGCGGCCAGGCGCGCCAGCAGCGACGCGCGGAGAGCGGTGGCGCGGGCGCCCTCGAACAGCGAGTCGCGCGGCGGCTGCACGCGCATCGTGAACACGCCGCGCGGGTTGAATCCCGCATCGACGCTGCGTGCCTTGGCGAACGAGCGGGAGAGGAGCCCCGCCCCCACCAGCAGGAGGAGCGAGAGCGCCACGTTCCCCGCCACGAGGAGGGCGCGCGACCGACCATGGCGGAACGTGAGCCCTCCCTCGGACGACGCTCCCGCGCCGTCCTTGAGCGCCTCGCCAAGCCGCGGGCGCGAGGCGCGCAGCGCGGGGACCACGCCGCAGAGCGTCCCCGTGATGAGCGAGAGCGCCAGGCCAAAGGCGAGGACGCGACCGTCCACCTGCACCGCGGACAGGTCGAGGAACTGCGAGGCCTGCGTGCGCAGCCGGCCGCCGCTCGTCGGCACGAGGGTGCGCACCGCCTCGGTCGACCAACTCGCCAGCAGGATGCCCAGGACACCCCCGGTGAGCGAGAGCATCAGGGTCTCGCCCAGGAGTTGCGCCACGACCTGTCCCCGCCGCGCGCCGATGGCGACGCGCACGGCAAACTCGCGCGTGCGGGCGGCGGCGCGCGCCAGGAGGAGATTGGCGACGTTCACGCAGGCGATGAGGAGGACGCATGCGACCGCGCCGAAGAGGATCAGGACCGAGCGCGACAGCGACGCGTCATCGCGCGACTCGCGCAGCGTCTGGGCGCGCGCCCCCCACACCGTCCCGTCTCCCGCCTCGGGGAGCGGATGCGCCGCGTCCACCTGCCGGCCTAACGCGACCATCTCGGCGGCGGCGCTGGCGGCGCTCACGCCGTCCCGGAGCCGCCCCACGGCGTCGAACGAGTGGTTCCATCGCTCCGCCAGGATCTCCGGGTACGCGAAGCGCGGGGCGGCCGACATCGGGACCCAGAGAGCCACGTCACCGCTCAGCCCCTTGAAGCCGGCAGGCGCAATCCCGACCACCGTCACGGCGTCGCGCTCCAGCACGATCGTGCGGCCGATGAGCGAGGAGTCGCCGCCGAAGCGCCGCATGAAGAGCGCATGGCTGAGGACCGCCACCGGCGCCGCCTGCGGCGCGTCGTCGCTGGCCTGCAACCCGCGCCCCAGCGCCACCGGGGCGCGCAGCAGCGAGAAGTAGTTCCCCGAGACGAGCTCCATGCGCACGCGCTCGCTCCCATCACCACCCGACAGCAGCAACTCCTGCGTCGTGTATGCGGCGACCCCCTCATACGAGCGTTGCAGCGAGCGCATCGTCTCGAACTTGGGATAGGACCACACCATCGGCTGCGCCTCCTCGTTCGGGGCGCGCGCCGTGAGCGAGAGGTCCATCAGCCGGTCGCTCGCCTGCCACGGGAGTGGGCGCAGCATCGTCGCGTCCACGACGCCGTAGATCGTGGTCGTCGCGCCGATCCCCAGGGCGAGCGTGAGGACGGCGGCCGCCGTGGAGAGCGGGGTGCGCGTCAGGGCGCGCAGCGCCACGCGAAAGTCGGGCATCATGGGTCAGGCGAGAGGGGGAGGAGCAAGCGAAGTCCAGGAGGTGGATGCTCGGCCGGTGCTCGGCCAGAGCACAGTCGTTCTTCAGTCGTTCTCTAGTCGGCGCGCAACGCCCGCACCGGGTCCACGCGCGTCGCCCGACGCGCCGGGACCCAGCTGGCCAGGAGCGCCACGGCGCCGAGCGTCAGCGGGACACCGATGAGCGTGACGGGGTCGGTCGCGCTCACGCGATACAGCGCCCCGCGCAGGAGTTGCGACAGGACGACGGCGGCGGGGATGCCGATCGCGAAGCCGATGGCGATGAGGCGGAGCGCCCCCTGCAGGACGAGGCGCATCACGTCACCGGTCGTGGCGCCGAGCGCGATGCGAACCCCGAGTTCCTTCGTGCGCTGCGCGACGAGGTACGACATCACGCCGTACAGGCCGATGGTCGCCAGCAGCAACGCGGCACTCGCGAAGATCGCGAACATCGCCCCGAAGACGCGAGGCTGGAACATCCGGTCGCGCACCACGAAATCCATCGTGGCCAGGCGTGCGAGCGGGAGGTCGGGGTCGATCGACTTCACCGCCTCGCGCACGGCTGTCGTGAGCGCCGCGGCGTCGCCCGTGCCGCGCACCGCGATGCCCGTCGAGCCCGCGGCACCTGGTGACAACGGCACGAAGAGTTGCGGCCGGCGGCGATCCATCACGCTGCGCGTCACGAGATTCGGCACCACCCCGATCACCGTGCGCGGCGCATCGGTGGGCGCGCCCACCACCAGGAGCTTGCCGATCGCCGACTCCCCCGGCCACTCGCGCTCGGCGAGCATCTCGTCGATCACCACGACGGGTGCATCGACGCGCGCGTCGGCATCGGCGATCGGGCGGCCGCGGCGTACAGGAACGCGCAGCGTGGAGAAGTACGACGGCGAGACGCGCAGGAAGTTCGCCGATGGCGCTCCCCCTTCGCGGTACTCCTTCCCCACCGGGTAGTACGGGGCGTCCGAGCAGCAGTCAGCCACCAACTGGTGGTCGATCGCTCCAACGTCTGCCACTCCCGGGATGGCGCGCAGGCGCTCATCGAGCACACGACGGAACGCGGCCCGCGCGCTGTCGGTCGCGTAGCGTGTCCCCGTCGGCGCCAGGTCGAAGGTCAGCAGGTTCTCCGTGGAAAAGCCCAGGTCGGCCTGCATGGTCTGCAGGAAGCTCTTCACCATGAGCCCCGCACCCACCAGGAGCACGAGCGACAGCGCAAGCTCCGTGACGACGAGCGTGGCACGCGTGCGCCCCACCCTGGCCGTGCCGCTGCTCCCGCGTCCGCCCGCATCCTTCAACGCCTCGCCTAACGCAGGACGCGAAAGCTGCCACGCCGGGACCACGCCGAAGACGAGCCCCGTCAGGAGCGTCGTGCCCGCGGTCACGAGCACCACCGTCCGGTCCACGTCGAACGTCATCCAGTACGGGACCGTGGTCGGCATCATGCGCAGCGTGAAGAACTCCACGCTCCACGTCCCGATGAGGAGTCCCAGCACCCCGCCGCCGATCGAGAGCAGGATGCTCTCCGTGAGCAGCTGGCGCACGATCCGGCCGCGCGATGCTCCCACCGCCATGCGCACCGCCACCTCGCGATGCCGCGACGCGCCGCGCGCCAGGAGGAGGTTGGCCACGTTCGCGCAGGCGATCAGGAGGACGAAGCCCACCGCGCCAAGCATGATCAGGAAGATCGCCCGGACCTCGCGCGCCACGAGGTCGTTCTGCGGCACGATCCAGGAACTCCACTCGCTGTTGGTCGTTGGGTAGCGGCCCGCATTCTCGCGCATCAGCTGCGCCACGCGTGCATCGGCCTGCGCGACCGTGACCCCGGGGGCCAGGCGGGCCACGACCTGGTACACCCGCCAGTCGCGATGTCCGCGCAGCGCGCCCGGGGACAGGGGGAGCCAGAGGTCGTCCTGCTCGGGATAGCGGACGCCGCGCTGCATCACCCCAACAATGGTATGCGCCTCGCCGTCGATCAGGACGCTGCGCCCCACGACCGCAGGGTCCGACGCGAAGCGCCGCTCCCACAACCCCGAACTGATGATCGCGACTCGCCCTGCCTCCTCCTCATCGGGTCGGAAGAGGCGCCCACGCTCGGCGCGCAGCCCCAGCATCGGGAAGAGCGACGCCGAGACGCGTGAACCGCTCACGCGCTCCGGTTCCTCCATCCCGCCCACGTTCCAGGTGCGCCCCTGGCTGGCCCCGACGGCGGTGAAGACGCCGGGCAGCTCGGCGACGTCCCGGTAGTCGTCGTACGACCAGCTTCCGTAGGTGTGCCGCTCGCCGGTGGTGCGCCACGTGCTCAGGTGCATCACCCGTTCCGAGTTGGGGAACGGCATGGGGCGCAGGAGCAGCGTGTTGAGCGGCGTCCAGATGAAGACGTTGGCCGCGATGCCAAGGGCCACGCAGACGATGGCCGCCGCCGTGAAGGCCGGGGACTTGGCCAGCGAGCGGAACGCGAAGCGAATGTCCTGCGCAATGGAGTCCATACGGCGTGCTCCGGCGATGGTGGGGCGCGGCCGCAGGGTGCGCGGCGCACGGGGCGTGGCCTATCCCTTCCAGAACGCCATCAGCGTTGAGAGTCCCGCCACCACGACGGCGCTGCCTAACGCCATCACGAGGAGGACAGCGCCCAGCAGGCGCGGGGCGGCCGGCAAGCCCTTGCGGGCCGCCGCGGGCGCCCCGTCGCGCACGAGCACGAGGGAGGGCGAACGGCGCGTCGCCCCCCCGAACGATGGCGCGCCGATCCGCGCCGTCGGCCTCACGCCGGTGCCCCCGCCAGCTCGTCGACCACGCGCCCGTCGAAGATGTGGATCGAGCGGTCGGCGTGGCGCGCATAACGAGGATCGTGCGTGACCATGCAGATCGTCGCCCCGCCGCGATGCAGCTCGCGGAGCAGCTCCATCACCGCCTCGCCGTTGGTCGAATCGAGGTTTCCCGTCGGTTCGTCGGCCAGGAGGATGGCCGGGTCGCCGGCCACGGCGCGCGCCACGGCGACGCGCTGTTGCTGGCCGCCAGAGAGCTGCGACGGATAGTGCTTCACGCGGTGCGACATCCCCACGCGCTCGAGCGCGTCGTGCACGCGCTTCTTCCGCTCGGCGGCCCCCATCCCGCGATAGGTCAGCGGGAGCTCGACATTCTCGTAGACGGTGAGGTCGCCGATGAGGTTGAACGCCTGGAAGATGAAGCCGATCTGCCGGTTGCGGATGCGGGCGCGGTCCGCGGCCGACAGGTTCGAGACGTCCTCGTTGCTGAGGATGTAGGTCCCGCCCGTCGGCGTGTCCAGCAGGCCGAGGATCGAGAGGAGCGTCGTCTTGCCGCACCCCGAGGGGCCGTTGATGGCGACATACTCGCCGGGGCGGATGTCCAGGTGGATGTCGGCCAGGGCGTGCGTCTCCACCTCGTCGGTGTAGAAGATCTTCTGGATCCCCGTCATGCGGATGAGGGGTTCCGCGGCCGGCAGGTCGTTAGGCATGGTCATCGCTCGATTCTCACCCGGTTGACGTTGTCGAAGCGCGACATGTCGGAGATGATGACGCTGTCGCGGGTCTGGAGCCCTTGCAGCACCTCGATGGTGCTCACCGACGCCCGCCCAAGCTTGACGCTGATGCGCGTGGCGCTCTTGCCGTCGGGCTCGATCCGGAACAGGCCGATCGCCTGTTCCGGCTGCCCGTACGCCGGGCGCCCCACGTACAACACGTTGTCGAGCCGCTCGAGTTCGATCACCCCGTCCACCGACAGGTCGGCGCGCGCACCCTTGGGAAGCTCCCCCTCGAGGGCGATCTCCACCGTCACCGTCCCGTTGGTCGAGATCGGGTCGACACGCATCACCTTTCCGTTGATGATCCCGTTGCGCGTGTCCACCGCGGTCTTCTGCCCCAGCACGATGTCCTTGGCCTGTGTTTCGGGGACGCGGAGCACCGCCTTGAGGCGCCCCGGTTGCGCCACCGTCGCCAGTGTCTGCCCGGGGACCACCCACTGCCCCAGCTCGAGCGGGAGCGTTTGCAGCTGGCCGTCCAACCCGGAAAGGACGCGCATCGACGCCACGCGCTCCTGCTGGAAGCGGGCGACGGCGCGCATCTGCTCGACGTTCGCCTTCGCCTTGGCCAGCTGTTCCGACATCGCGCCGGTGAGGATGTCCAGGCGCTGCGTCTCGAACTCGAGGCGGGCCTCCAGCTCCTTGGCGGCGTCGCGCGCCTTCTCCACCTCGTTCTTCGACGAGAGCCCCTTGGAGTCGAGCCCCTCGAAGACGCCGGCGTCGCGCAGCGCGTTGGCTCGCAGCGTCTTGATCTGCGCCACCTGCGACGCCTGGTTGAGGCGGTTGGTCTCCAGCGTCGTGCGAAGGGTGACGAAGTCCTGCTCGGCCTGCGTCAGCTGGCGCTGCGCTTCCAGCGCTTGCAGCTGCACTTCCGGGTTGGAGAGCTCCAGCAGCACCGTGCTCGCCGTGACGCGCGAGCCCGGACGCAGGGGGCGCGCCTCGACGCGCCCGGCCGTGACCGCGGCGACGTAGCGGATGTTCTCCGGCACGAGCGTCCCCGGCGCACGCACTTGCCGGATCATCGTCCCGCGCTGCACGGAGTCGACCCACAATTCGCTGCGTGAGACGCCTGGTGGCCGCGCCTCCAGGTTGCTCAGCGCCAACGTCGTCGCCACCACGGCGACAATCGCGCCGGCGATGAGCAGGTTGCGCTTGGTCTTCTTGGGTGGTTCTCGCTTGATATCCACGAGGGCGTGTTCGGCGGATGTAGTCGGCGAATTGGACAACCGCGGACGCGCCGCGGTTTCGCCCATCCCCAAGGGAAGTCCCGTGCCGTCACGGCGCGTGAGCCAAGTCGTTGCCGAGGAACGCGTTAGGCATCGCGAGCACACGCACGTCCGGCGCCGAGTCTGTGCGTTGCTGGGACGCGCTGTCCGGAAGCGGACACTCGCTCGCCGAGGCGTCGTGAGGAGTCAGCTCTGGAGCGCCCCCCAACGAAAAACGGCCCGTGAGGGCCGCATCCAAGGAAACATCGTGTGTCCCGACCGCGTCGGCGACTGCTCCTCAACCGCTCCGCCTACTGTGAGTCCCCGGCGCTGTCGGCGAGCGTGATGAGGCGGCGAGCGCTCTGCCACTTCCGCAGCAGCGAGGGGCCGAGTGAGGCGAGCGACGTCTCGATGACCTGTCGCCGCGAGGTGCTGGCGTGAATGACCTTGCCGTCGCCCGCGTAGATGCCGATGTGCGTGATGTGCCGCTTGGTCCCGAAGGTGAGCAGGTCGCCGGGGCGAAGGTTCGCCGTGTCGCGGGCCACTTCACGCCCGAACTTCGACTGCTCGTGCGCGGTGCGGGGGAGGGAGAACGACAGCGCCCCCATCACGTAGCGAATCAGCCCGCTGCAGTCGAAGGCCTTGCCGGGCGTCTGCGCCCCCAGGCGATACCGCGCCCCGATCTGCGATCGCGCGACGGTCAGGAGCGAG
Organism: Gemmatimonadaceae bacterium; assembly: GCA_046327755.1. Classification (GTDB taxonomy): domain Bacteria; phylum Gemmatimonadota; class Gemmatimonadetes; order Gemmatimonadales; family Gemmatimonadaceae; genus SCN-70-22. The sequence continues at coordinate 547,679 of JAXLXW010000001.1, read as the reverse complement.
TCACGCAGCGCTGATTCGTCGGTGGGTGACGCGACGGTGAGCAGCGGCGCGTCGGCATCGAGCGTGGCCGTTGGGTGCGGATCGCTCATCCGGACGGTGAGCGAATCCTTGAGCCGCTGCGCCGACTCGCTGAACGCGGCGAACGGCTTCCGGCGCACCCGCTTCTGCCTTGCGCTCCGCTGCGCGAACGCCTCGTGCGAGAGCACGAGCGTCAGCGTGAGGGCGAGTGCGAACAGGCGGAAGAGCCGGGGCATTGCGATGGGTTGGCGTTCGGTGCGGTCGAGCCGTCGAGCGGGAACGAGTGAGGGCCACGAACCGCTCCCCCTGTCGTCTACCGACTATTGCTGAGGCAGCGAGGAAACTACCCCCGAACTCGGCAGCGGTAAGAGGATCCACGTCACACCGACCCTTGTCGTACTGGCCAGCTGGTCAGCGACGCGACATCCCCAACCCGGCACCGCCGGTTCAAACGCCGGTGTCGTCTTCCCCGCGATAGACGCATCCCGACGTACACGTCTCCCGGACCTGGATTTCGGCCAAGCCGGGGAGCTCGGGGACGAGCGCTCGCCAGATCCACCGGGCGAGCACTTCGCTGGTCGGATTCTCCAGCCCCGGGACCTCGTTGAGATAGCGGTGATCGAGCCGGTCGTGGATCGGGGAGAACGCGCGCTTGATGTCGGCGAAGTCCATGACCCACCCCGATTCCGCGCCGACGTCGCCCTGCACGGTCACCTTCACATGGAAGGAATGCCCGTGCAGCCGCGCGCACTTGTGGTCCGGCGGGACGTTGGGGAGGCGATGCGCGGCCTCGAAGCTGAATTCCTTGAAGACCAGCATCTCGGAGGGGCAGAATACGAGAGGAGGGAGGGGCGGGAGGACGAGAGGCGGCGCTAGCGGAGGCCGAGGGCCTTGTGGGTCTGCACGCTCAGGTGCCACTGGGGGTGGGCCAGGCAATAGCGGATGGCGGCGTCGGTGTTCGCGTCGCGTTCGGGGCCATCCATCGGCTGCAGCGAGAAGTGGCGGAACTGGTAGTGCTCGAAGCGGTCGGGGAGGGCCTCTGCCTGCGGATAGACGAGTTTCAGTTCATTGCCTGCCGTCAGGCGCAACGCAGCGCTTCCCTTCGGGCTCACGCAGATCCAGTCGAGCCCCGGCGGGGCCGGCTGGGTCCCGTTGGTCTCCACGGCGACCTCGAAGCCCGCGCCGTGCAGGGCGCGGACCGCCGCCTCGTCCAGCTGCAGCAGTGGCTCTCCCCCCGTGCAGACCACGAACGGCTTGCCGCCACTCCCCGCGGGCCAGTGTCGGCGCACCGCCTCGGCGAGGGCTGCGGGAGTGGCGAACTTGCCACCGTCGGGCCCCACGCCCACGAAATCGGTGTCGCAGAACCGGCACGCCGCCGTCTCCCGATCCTCCTCGCGCCCCGTCCACAGGTTGCACCCGGCGAAGCGGCAGAAAACCGCGGGACGCCCCGCATGCACGCCCTCGCCCTGCAGCGTGTAGAAGATCTCCTTGACGGTGTACATCAGGGTGGGGACGAGAGACGGGAGACGGGAGACGGGAGTGCGAGCGGTGCGGAGTCGGTGCTCGGGCCGGCGTAGCGCGTGGGGTCGGGGACGCCGGCGTCGGCGAAGCCTCGCCGCCGGAGCTGGCACGCGTCGCAGTGGCCGCAGGCCGCCCCGCTGGCGTCGGGATCGTAGCAGCTCGTCGTGATCCCGTAGTCCACGCCTAACGACAACCCGCGCGTGATGATCTCGCGCTTGCTGAGGGCGATGAGCGGGGTGCGGATGGTGACCGGGCGCGTCCCTTCCACGCCGGCGCGCGTCGCCAGGTTCGCCATCCGCTCGAAGGCGGCGATGTACTCCGGGCGGCAGTCGGGATACCCGCTGTAGTCCAGGGCATTCACCCCGATGAAGATGTCGCCCGCCTCCAGCACCTCGGCCCACGCCAGCGCGAACGAGAGGAAGATCGTGTTGCGCGCCGGGACATAGGTGATCGGGATCTCGGGCGAGGAGTCGTCGAGCGGGCGGTCCTTCGGGACCTCCAGGTTCGCCGTCAGCGCCGAGCCGCCGAACAGCCGCAGGTCGATGTCGGCGATCACGTGCTGCGCCACCCCGAGTTCGCGCGCCACGTGCTGGGCCGCGGCGATCTCCGCCCCGTGCCGCTGGCCGTAGCGAAACGAGAGGGCATGCACCGCATACCCCTCGTGCCGAGCGATGGCGAGGAGCGTCGTGGAGTCGAGGCCGCCGCTCAGGAGGAGTACGGCGCGCCGTTGGGGGCGTTGGCTAGGCACGTGATGACCGCGGTGTTAATGTCTCGAAGCTAGTCATCCAGACCACCAGTCTCCACGCCACGACTCCCTCCCCGTGCCGCGTTTCCCCTCAGCCTTCCCCATCTTCGCCCTCCTGGCGACCGTGGCGGCGTGCGCCCCCAAGGCGTCCGTTGCTCCCACGCCCGCGGCGGCCGCCAAGGAACCGCCGGCTCCCGACGGTCGCACGGTCATCAAGGCGATGAACGACCGCTACATCGGCAAGTTCTACATGACGCTGACCTACAAGCAGAACGTCAGCATCATCGGGACAAACGGGCGCGAGACCAAGCAGGTCTGGAACCAGTACGTCACCCTCCCGGGGCGCCAGCGCATCGACTACGTCCCGCTCGCCTCCCGCAGCGGGGTGCTCTACGCCGACGGCAAGCTCTATTCGTTCACCAACGGGAAGGTCGCCAACTCGCAGCCCGGGTGGCACCCGCTCCTCGTCCTCACGGGCGACGTCTACACGCAGATGCCCGACACGACGGCGATGCAGCTCGATTCGCTCGGCTTCGACCTGTCCATCGCCCGCAAGGACAAGTGGGAGGGACGGGAGATGTGGGTCGTCGGGGCCGCGGCGGGCGACAGCACGCACTCGCAGTTCTGGGTCGACACCGATTCGCTCCTCGTGCGCCGCATCCTGCAGCGCGAGACGCGCGCCGGCCGCGTGACGGTGAACGAGACGCGCTACCTCAACTTCAAGCCGGTTGCCGGCTATCCGGTCGCGCACAGCATGCGCGCCTATCGCGATGGTCGCCTGTACTTCCGCGGCGAGTCGGTGAACGTGAAGGAGGGGGAGCGGCTCCCCGTCGAGCTGTTCGAGCCGCAGGGGTGGGTGACGTCGCAGCTCAAGCGTTAGGCTCGGCGCCCCGCGTGCGTCCGCGCGCCCTGGGGGCGCTGGCGTGTCACGCCACGAGGGGATGGGTCAGGCGGCGTCCGCGCGCAGCGCGCCCACCAGCTCGCGCAGCTGCATGCTTCCCTGCAGGAGCTGCGTGGAGGCGGAGCTCATCTGCTCGCACGCCGCGCTCTGCTCCTGCGTCGACGCGCTGACCTGCTGCGCCGCTGCCGCGTAGCCCTCGGCGGTGCGTGCGACCGACTGGACGCTCCGCGCCGCGGTCGCGACGATGGCTGCGTTCCGCTCTGCCTTCTCGGCGGCACCGCCCGCGGCCGATCGCGTGCGCCCCGCGGACTCGGTGATGCTGTCGAGCGCGGCGTCCACGTTGCGCGACACCCCCTCGATTTCCTCCACCTGCGAGACGCCGACCTCCATCGCTCGCGTCGTCGCCCCCACCTGCGCCGTCACCACGCGCGTGAGGCGCACCACATCGTCGGCGGCGGCTTGCGCCTGCTCGGCCAGCTTGCGCACTTCGTCCGCCACGACGCCGAAGCCGCGGCCGGCCTCGCCGGCGCGCGCCGCCTCGATGGCGGCGTTGAGCGCGAGGAGGTCCGTCTGCTCGGCGATGCGCCCCACCGAGGCCACGAGCTTGTTGATGTCCTCGGCCGTCACCTTGAGCGCGTCGACCTCCGAGGCCGCGTCGCGCACCGTCTCCCGCACCGTCGTCAGGATCCCTAACGAGCGCGCGATCTCGAGGCGCTTGGCGCGTGCGGTCTCCTCGATCGCGGCGGCGAGCGCGGTGAGTTCGTCGGCGCTGAGCACCACGTCGTCGGCGTTGGTGCGGATGGCACGCAGCGCGTCGTCGATGGCGCGCAGCTGCCGCACCTGGCTCTCGGCTCCCGTCGAGATCTCCGTCATCGATGACGCCATCTGATTGGCCGAGGCGGAGATCTGCTCCGACACGTTCGCGAGGTCGCGCGCCGAGTGCGCCACGTCGTCCGCCGTGTTCGTCGTCACCGATACGACGCGCGACAGCGAGGCCGACGTCATGTTCATCGCGTCGGCCAGTTCGCGGAACTCGCCGGGGAGCTCGCCGTCCACGCGGTTCGCGAAGTCACCTGCGCTCAGCGCACGCGCCTGCTGTGCGAGCTGCCGCAGCGGGCGCGCGATCCACGTGACGGTGCTGAAGACGACGATGAGTCCGAGCACGACGGCGATCGCCATGATGATCACGACCCACGTGGCTCGTTGTTCCGCATCACGGCGCAGCTTGAGCGAGGCGGCGTCGACGCTGCGGGACTTGAGCGAGGCGAGCTGGCGAACGTCGCTCAGCAGTGAGTCGATCCCGGCGCGGGCGCGGTTCCCCTCCAGCGACGCGGCGTCGCGTCGCCCGAGGTCGGCGAGACGGTGAGCACGCGCGTAGCGCACCTCGATCCCCGACAGGCGCGCGTCGATCGAGGCGACGAGCGCCATCTCCCGCGCCGACTGCCCGTGCTGGAGGTTCATCTCGCGCTGCGCGTTGTGCGCGTCGCGCGCGAGGCGCCGGAATTCCGCCTGCGCCGAGGTGTCGCGCGTCTCGAGGTAGCGCTGCGCGGCTGCCAGCTCCTGCGTCACCGCGCCGGAGAGTCGTGCCGAGTACTGCGCGTCCTGCTGCACCGTCTCCAGCGTCTCGCCAATCACCCCTGACATGCGCATGATGGCGGCGCGACCGGCCAGCCCCGCCGCGCAGAAGAGCGCGACCAGCAGTCCAAACGAGACCAGCAGGCGCTGGCGGATGCTCTGGAAGCGCACGACGCGATCGATCATTCGCCGCTCCCTCCCTCGAGCACGAGGGAGCCGCGGCGCACGCGCGTCATCACGTATCCTTTCCCAACGACATCGCCGGTGGACTGGAAGGAGATTGGGCCGGTGACTCCGGCAAAGGCGGTCTCGCTCGTGCGTGAGGCGAGCCAGTCGCGCACGGCGGTGCGCGATGCGCCGCCGTCGGCCAGCGCGCGCGCCACGAGGCGCGTGGCGTCGTAGGCGAGCGCCGCGTTGCCGTCGGGATCCATCCCGTAGCGCCGTCGGAAGGTCGCGGTGAACTGCTGCACCTCGGGGCGCGGATCGCGCGACGAGAACGGCGCACCGACAAAGACCCCCTCGGCGAGCGCGGTATCGCGTACCACGCCGGTCCATCCATCGCTTCCGAAGAACGCCGACGCCACACCCTGGCGTCGCGCTTCGCGCAGGATCGCGAGCCCAGAGGCCTCGGTGCCGGCGACGAAGACCACGTCCGGCTTGCGGCCGGCGATCCAGGCGACAAACGGTTCGAAGTCGCCATCACCTTCGGTGGGGATCGGGTCGCTGCCGACGATCGTCCCGCGGAAGTTGCGCTCGAACGATTCGGCCAGCCCGCGCCCGTAGGCGTTGTTTTCGTAGAGGACCGCCGCGCGGGTGAAGCCGCGCGCAGTGGCGTGCCGCGCGAGGTCGAGCCCATTCACCGAGTCGCTCGTGATCACCCGAAAGACCCACGGCGACACGCCGGAGAGGTCGGGGGTCGAGGCGGTGGTGGAGACGGCGGCGAGCCCTTCGTCGTAGACGCGTGCGGCGGCGATCATCGTCCCCGAGTTCACGTGCCCCACGACGGCGAGCACCTGGGGGTCGTTCACGAACTCGGCGGCGATGTTCACCGCGCGCGTGCCGTCACCCTTGTCGTTGCGCATCACGACGCGCAGCGGATGTCCGCGCACCCCGCCTTCCGCGTTGACGATCTCGATCGCGAGCTCGATCCCGCGCTTGTTCATCTCGCCGTAGGCCGCGTCCCAGTTGCCGGCAGCTGCAATCACCACGGCCTCGCCGGCCGGGCGGCACGCGGCAACGGACGCGGCGACGCAGGCGCCCAGCAGGAGGGCCGCCCGGGTCGCATGGCGCCGGCGCGGAACGTCGAGAAAACGGTGAGGGTGTCCCACGAGAGAAGGACGCCTCCGTGGGGGAGGCGGCAACTCAGGATGGGGCAGAAGACGAGGAGACGATAGGACGAGAAGACGAGGGGGAACCCGGCTCGTCTTCCGTCTCCCGGATTGTGATGTGGGTTACGCTGGCGGAGTGCGGAGCGGTCGCTTGCTCACCGCAAAGGGGCGGGCTCCTGCTGGCTCAGGCAGTGCAGCGTGCCGAGCCCCCACACCAGGTCGACGGAGTGGATCCCGACGATCTGCCGGTCGGGGAAGCACTCGGCGAGGATGTTCAGCGCCACGCGGTCGTTCGGGTCGTTGAAGGTGGGGACAATCACGACGCCGTTGGCGATGTAGAAGTTGGCGTAGCTGGCCGGAAGGCGCTGGCCGTCCATGATGACGGGGCGCGGGTACGGCAACGAGACGACGCGCAGCTCGCCCTTCGAGGCGAGCGAGAGCCGGCGCAGGTTGTCGGACGAGCGCAGGTGGTTCTCGTCGGCAGGATCGGCTTCGTAGGCCAATACCACGGTGAACTCGTCAACGAAGCGTGCGATGTCGTCGATGTGCCCGTGCGTGTCGTCGCCCACACACCCCTCCCCCAGCCAGACGGTCTCCTGCACGCCAAGCACGTCGCGGAAGACCTGCTCGTAGCCTTCGCGCGTGAGCCCGGGGTTGCGTTCCTGGACAGGCGAGAGGAGGCACTCCTCGGTGACCATGAACAACCCCGCACCGTTCGTCTCGATCGCGCCCCCCTCGAGCACGACGCGACCGGCGCCGTCGGGGCGCATCGGCTCGAATCGCGGGAGGCCGGCGATCGACGCGACCGCGCGCCCGACGAGGGCGTCCTGTGCGTAGTTCTCGTACTTCGCCCACGCGTTGAACTGCCAGTTGGCGAGGTGGACCTTCCCCTCGGCGTCGTGCACCGCGGTGGGGGCCGAGTCGCGCAGCCAGACCCGGTCGTTAGGCACGACGTGCAGCCGATAGCCGGAGGCATCGCAGTCGTGCGCCTCCAGCTTGGCGCGCGCGTCCTCCCGCACGTCCTCGTCATGGCAGAGGATCTCCACGCGCTCGAAGCGGTGGAGTGCGCGCACGATCTCCGCATAGACCCACGGAATGGGGGCGAGCTTTCCCGGCCAGTCCGGCTCGTGGTGCGGCCAGGCGATCCACGTCGCGGCATGGCGCTCCCACTCCGCCGGCATGCGGAAGGACGGGACGGGAGCGGTGGGACGGGAGAGGGAGGAAGTCATGGTTAGGCGCCCAGGTAGCGGGAGAGGATCCCGCCATACGCGTCCACGCGCCGATCCCGCAGGAACGGCCAATTGCGTCGGGTCTCCTCGATGAGCTTCGGGTCGCACGTCGCCACGAGCACCGACGCGTCGGTCCCCGCTTCGGCCAGCGGGCGGCCGAACGGATCGTAGATGACCGACTGCCCGAAGAACTCGAGCCCGTCGGTCCCCGGGTGCGCCTCGAAGCCCACGCGATTGACGGCCGCGACGAAGACCCCGTTGGCGATTGCGTGCGACCGCTGGATCGTGCGCCACGCATTCACCTGCGCCTCGCCGAACGTCGCCTTCTCGCCGGGATGCCACCCGATCGCCGTCGGATAGAAGAGCACATCGGCGCCTAACAACGACGTGATGCGCGCCCCTTCCGGATACCACTGATCCCAGCAGATGAGCACACCGACCGTCCCGTATCGCGTCTTCCACACGCGGAATCCGTGCGCATCGCGCGAGTGCGCGGGATCGCGCGGGGCCGTGTCAGCGGCGTCCCCCGGGGTGAAGTAGTACTTCTCCTCGAACAGCGGGTCGTGGGGGATGTGCATCTTGCGATACACGCCCAGCAACGTGCCGTCGGCATCGATGATCGCGGCCGAGTTGCGATAGAGCCCAGCCGCCTGTCGCTCGTAGATCGGGACGATGAGCACCACCGCGAGCTCGCGCGCCAGCGCCTGCATGCGATCGGTGGTGGGGCCGGGAATCGGCTCCGCCAGGTCGAACCAGTTGATGTCGAGCGACTTGCAGAAGTACGGCGCGTTGAACAGCTCCTGCAGGCAGATGATCTGCGCACCGCGCGCCTGCGCGCTGCGCACGCCGGCAATCGCCCGCGCGACGTTGTCCTCGATCGTGCGCGAGCCGGCGACTTCCTGCACGAGCCCGACGGTGAAGGGAGCGTTTGGCATGCGCGGAAACTACTGGCCTCGCCCACGATTCCCAACGCCTCCACGGCGTCGCTGGCGCGTGGACCCAACCGCGCCGGCGCGGCGATCATGACGCGTTGCGGCGCGTCGCGCGGGGTGCCGCCCTCAGTCGATCAGGACGAGCACGACGTCGTTCACGTTCGTCCCGGTCATCCCCGTGCGCAGGAGCGCTCCCGCGGCGTCGAGCGCCGGATGCGCGTCGTGCGTTGCGAGGTCGCGCTCGGGCGCGCGCCCGTTGAGCGCGATGCGTGCCCACGTGCGCGCGTCGACGATCGCCCCCGCGGCGTCGGTGGGGCCGTCGCGCCCGTCGGTGCCGGCCGCGAGTATCGTGATGCCGCGCCCTTCGGCGCCCGCCTCGTGCAGCGCACGGGCGGCGGCGAGGGCCAGCTCCTGTGCACGCCCGCCGAGTCCCGACGTGGCGCCGAGCGCCACGGTCGTCTCCCCGCCCCAGATGAGCGCCAGCCGGCACGGCGTGGTTAGGATTCCGGCCGGAGTCGGCCGGCCGGGAAGCGCGGCGCGCGCCACCACCGCCGCGCGCGCGATGGCGTCGCCGGTGGAGTGCGCGATCCCGGTGATCGGCGTGGGGGCCACGCGCACCGCCAGCCCCACCGCGCGTGCCGCAGCCTGCGCCGCGTCGAGGGCGTCGGAGTTCCCGAGGATGATCCGCGGGACGATGCCGCGCAGGGCATCGCTGCCGGGCTTTGGCGTTTCCTGCACCTCCCCGGTGAGCGTGTGGTCCAGGTACGTGCGGACTTCATCGGGAATGACCGACCACAGGCGCTGCTGCTGGGCAAGCTCGATCAAGTCGGACGCCGTGTGGCGATCCTCGCTGCACGGCCCCGACGCGATCGACGCGGCGTCGTCGCCGATCACGTCCGAGGCGATGAGGCATGTGACGCGTGCCCCGGCGCCTGAGAGGGCGGCGCCGAGTCGCCCGCCGCCCCAGCGCATCACGCGCTTCCGGAAGGCATTCATCACCTCGATCGGCGCCCCGCTGCGGTGCAGTCCGCGGAAGAGCGCGAGCATCGACGCGTCGGAGATCCCGTCGACAGGCGCCGCCATCAGCGACGTCGCGCCACCCGACAGGAGGACGAAGACGTCGTCGCCGGGCTGGATGAGCGGGAGCAGTCGCCCGACCGCGTCCGCGGCGTCGCGCGAGCCGGGGCCGGGGAGCGGGTGGTCGCCGGTGACGAGCGGGAGTGGCTTCGCCGTGGCGCTCGCGTCGTTCGTCACGACGAGCCCCCCTTCGACGATGCGTTCCACCGAGGCCAGGACGTCGATCGTCGCCCGCGCCATCGGCGCGGCGGCCTTTCCCGCGGCAATCACCCACGGCCGCGCCCCCACGGCAATGCCTAACGCGCCGCGGTCGAGCGCCCGTTCGGTGGCGGCGTACGGGTCCGCGCCGCGCACGGCGGCGGCGAAGAGCGACTCGGCCAGGGTGCGCGCCGCGGTCGGCGGCACCGCGGCGAGCGGCGTCGACGTTGCCGTCGACGTTGCCGTCGACGTTGTCGTAGGCGTCGGCGAGGACGGAGTGCGGGCGTCGTGGGCCATCATGGCAGAAACGTACAACGCCCCGGCGACGCTCGCCGGGGCGTTGCAGCTGTCAGTTCCTGCCGCCCGTTGGCGGCGAGAGCTTGTCGATCACCTCACCCAGCTCGGTGTAGGCGTCCGCCGACGATTGCCGGAACGGTTGCGCCTTGTAGGCGATCTTCCCGTCGGGGCCGATCACGTACAGCGAGCGGTTGTCGACCTTGTTGGCGGGCATGTACGCCCCGTACAGCTGCCCCACCGCACCATCGCCGTCGCTGGCGAAGATGAAGGGGAAGTTCGCGTCCTTCATCCACGAAACGAGCGCGGTGTCGGGATCGACGCTGATCCCGATGAGGGTGACTTTCTTCCCCCCATTGAAGAGCGTGGCGTACTGATCACGGTACGCCTCCATTTGGATCGTTCAACCCTTGGTCCGCGCCTTGAAGAAGAAGGCGAGCACCACCGTGTTGCCCTTGTACGAGGAGAGCTTGATCGCCTCCTTCATCGGGCCGTCCATCGTGACGCCGCGCAGGGTGAAGTCGGGAGCCATGTCACCAACCTTTGGCCCCGTCTCCGCCTGCTGGGCGATCCCGACCGACGGCGCGACGGCGAGCGCGATGGCTGCCGCCACCGTTCCGAGCCTGACCGAAGTGAATCGCATGTCCGTATCCAAGCGGGTGAGCGAATAAAGTGGGGGCGTCGTGTGGTGATTTGCAACTCGCGACGCGTGTCGTCGCCGTGACTGGAAGTGGACACCCGGGTGTCCGTGACGGTGACACCCGTCGACGTAAGTCGTTGCGGCACATGAGGGGGGCACTCGGCACGCCCCCTGCCTTCTCGGTGAACACCCACTATGCCCCCACCGGAGGGTTCCATGACGATCTCTCGTGCGTTCGGTTCCGCGGCTGTCCTGCTCACGATGGCGACGCCCGCCGCGTGCGGGAGGAAGGACGAGACGGCGGCGCTCGACCAGGCGCTGCGTAACGACCTCTCGCTGGCGTCGCAGGCCCAGCCGTACCAGCCGCAGATGTACGTCTCGCCCACCGAGCAGGGATACGGATATCCGCCGCAGGGCTACTACCCGCAGGGGTACTACCCACAGCAGGGGTATCCGCCGCAGTACTACCCGCAACCGGCGTATCCGCAGGCGCCGCAGCAGGTCGTGTATCGTCAGGCACCGGCGCCCCGCGTCATTCGTCGGGCGCCCGCGCCGTCGAGCGAGCCGGTGTACAGCAGCGCGGGGTCGGCGGGCGGGGGCGGGGTCTATGGCGACGATGCCGTGGTGAAGAACACCAAGCGTGACGCCATCATCGGCGCGGCGGCTGGTGCCGCGATCGGCGTCGCCAGCACGCGCAACACCCTCAAGGGGGCGATCATCGGTGCCGCGGCAGGCGGACTCCTGGGCGCCGTGTACGGCGAGAAGATCGACGTGCGCCGGCGTTAGTCCGACGGCACCGGCGATCGCCCACAGTCCGGACTCGCCAGGCAACGCGGGCTTGCTCCGCGGCGCCCGGCGGGCTGGCACCAACGGGGCAGGGGCGACAGGCGCTCCTGCCCCGTTTCTCGTCTCACCCAGGCACCGCCAGCCGCAATGCCCGTGGGTGGCAGCGCACCGTGACCGAGCAGCTACGCGCCTGGTGCAGCTCGCCGTCGGCGTCGAAGACCGGGGGGGTGTCGAAGGTGAGCGTGGCCTCGCGCACGAGGCGGATGTCGACCTCGGGCGCCGTGGTGTGTGTCCCGCGCGTGGCGCCGGCGAAGACGATCGCGCGGCGCAGCGGCGGACCGTCGGTCACGCGCACGAGGTCGAGCGCGCCGTCGTCGAGCCGGGCCTCGGGGGCGATGCGGAAGCCGCCGCCAAAGCGCGGCCCGTTGGCGAAGATGACCGCGAGGAAGTGCGCCCGAGCGTTTGCGCCTGACGGCTGGTTTCGGGAGCCCTCCGTCGGTGTGCGTCGCGCGCCGGCGCCATCGACGACGCGAACCTCGGCCGTGATCCCCGGATACCCGAAGAGCATCCGCGCCGCCGTGAACAGGTAGACGGCGTGCCCGCGCAGCCAGCGCACGCGCTGTGTCCCTTCCAGCACCGCCGCGTCGAACCCGAACCCCAGGCAGTTCACGAAGTGCACGCCGTCCGCCTCGCCCACGTCGATGCGTCGCTCATGCGCCCCCAGCGCAAGGGCGATCGCCGCTTCCAGGTCGTGCGCCGGGATCCCCGTCGCCCACGCGAGGTCGTTCCCGGTTCCAGCGGCGAGGAGCGCCAGGCGCGGGCGCTCTCCCGGCAGGCGCGCCGTCATGATCCCGCGCACCACGTTCCCCCACGTCCCGTCGCCGCCTAACGCGGCGATGGTCGCCGCTCCCCGCTCGGCGGCGCCGCGCGCCAGGTCGCACTCCTCGCCCGCGCGCGTCGTCAGTTGCACGTCGACGGCGAGCGTCCCGCCCGACCGCACCACGGCCGCGTCGAGCAGGGCGCGCAGTCGCGGGATCAACCGCGCCCCCCGACCGCGCCCCGCGGCCGGGTTGGCGATGACCACGAGCGTGGGCGCGTCGGAGCGCGGGGCGGGAGGCATGGCGCCTAAACAAACACGGCGCCACTCCCGAGGGAATGGCGCCGTGTCGACCGGCGTGGCGCTACGCGCCGACTACCGCCCGCTCACCAGCTGCCGCAGCACATACGGCAGGATCCCGCCGTTGCGGTAGTACTGCAGCTCCTCCGGCGTGTCGATGCGCGAGCGGGCGGCGAAACGCGTCTCCTTGCCGTCAGCCGCACGTGCCACCACGGTGAGCGTGGCGCGCGGCGTCATCCCTTCGCCCAGCCCCTCGATGGTGTACGTCTCGAAGCCGGTGAGCCCCAACGACTGGCGCGTGGCCCCGTCGGCGAATTCGAGCGGGATCACCCCCATCCCTACGAGGTTCGAGCGATGGATGCGCTCGAACGACTCGGCGATGACGGCGCGCACGCCGAGGAGGGCGGTTCCCTTCGCCGCCCAGTCGCGCGACGACCCCGTCCCGTACTCCTTGCCGGCGATGATGATCAGCGACGTGCCGGCCGCCTTGTACCCCTCGCTCGCCTCGAAGAACGACGTCGGCTGGGCGTCGGGGGCCGTGCGCGTCCACCACCCTTCCATCCCCGGCGTCAGTTCGTTCTTGAGGCGGATGTTGGCGAAGGTGCCGCGCATCATCACCTCGTGGTTCCCGCGGCGCGCCCCGTACGAGTTGAAGTCCTTCTTCGGCACACCTAACGACAGGAGCCACTGCCCGGCCGGGCTCTTCTCGGCGATCGAGCCGGCGGGGGAGATGTGGTCCGTCGTGATCGAGTCGCCGAACATCCCCAGGACGCGCGCCCCGGCGATCGGCTGCACCCCCGGCGGCGTCATCGTCATCCCGGTGAAGTACGGCGGGTGCTTGACGTAGGTCGAGGCGTCGTCCCACGCGTAGCGCGACCCCGTGGGGATGCGGATCGCCTGCCACTGCGCGTCGCCGGCGAAGACGTCACCGTACTCCTTCTCGAAATGCTCGCGCTTCACCGACGACAACACGACGTCGGCCACTTCCTGCGCCGTGGGCCAGATGTCGCGCAGGAAGACCGGGCCGTCGGTGCCGACGCCGATCGGCTCACGGTCGAAATCGATGTCCATCCGCCCGGCGAGCGCGTACGCGACCACGAGCGGCGGCGACGCCAGGTAGTTGAAGCGCGTCTGCGGGTTCACGCGCCCTTCGAAGTTGCGGTTCCCCGAGAGGACGGCGGCCACGGTGAGCTTCCCGTCGTCGATTGCCTTGACGATCGGGTCGGGGAGCGGGCCGGAGTTGCCGATGCACGTCGTGCAGCCGTAGCCGACGATCTGGAAGCCTAACGCGTCGAGCGCGGGCTGCACGCCCGCCTTGTCGAAGTAGTCGCGAACGACCTTGGAGCCCGGCGCCAGCGACGTCTTCACCCACGGCTTGCTGGTGAGCCCCTTGGCCGTCGCCTTCTGCGCCAGCAGCCCGGCCGCGAGCATCACGCTCGGGTTGGACGTGTTGGTGCACGAGGTGATCGCGGCAATGACCACCGCGCCGTCCTTGAGCGCGAACTGTTGCCCGCGCCACTCGCACGGGACGCCCGCGTTCTCGTGGATCGGTCCCTCGCCTTCCATCACCGCGACCGCGGCCCCTTCGGCCTTGGCCTTCGCCGCCGCCTGCTGCTCGCGGTGCGCGCGCAGCGACTCCGTGTAGTTGGCCTTCACCGAGGTGAGCGGAATGCGATCCTGCGGACGCTTGGGGCCGGCCAGCGACGGGACGACGGTCGAGAGGTCGAGTTCCAGCGTGTCGGTGTAGACGGGGTCGGCCATTCCGTCCTCGCGGAAGAGCCCCTGCGCCTTGGTGTAGGCCTCGACCAGTTGCACCTGCTCCTCGCTGCGCCCGGACAGGCGCAGGTACTTGAGCGTCTCGTGGTCGACGGGAAAGAAGCCCATCGTGGCGCCATACTCCGGCGCCATGTTGGCGATCGTCGCGCGGTCCGCCAGCGCCAGCGAGGACAGGCCGTCGCCATAGTACTCGACGAACTTCCCCACGACCTTCTTCTTGCGCAGCATCTCGGTGCAGGTGAGCACCAGGTCGGTCGCCGTTGCGCCTGCCGGGAGCTTCCCGGTGAGCTTGAAGCCAATCACCTCGGGAATCAGCATCGACACCGGCTGCCCGAGCATCGCCGCCTCGGCCTCGATCCCGCCCACACCCCACCCCAGGACGCCGAGACCGTTGATCATCGTCGTGTGCGAGTCGGTCCCGACCAGCGAGTCGCAGTAGGCGAGCGTCTCACCGTCCTGCGCCGCCGTGAAGACCACCTGCCCGAGGTACTCGAGGTTCACCTGGTGGCAGATCCCGGTTCCAGGAGGAACGACGCGGAAGTTGTGCAGCGCCTCCTGCCCCCAGCGCAGGAACTGGTAGCGCTCGGAGTTGCGCTCGTACTCCAGGTTCACGTTGAGGAGGAAGGCGGCCTCGGTCCCGTACTCGTCGACCTGCACCGAGTGGTCGATCACGAGGTCGACCGGCTGCAGCGGGTTGATCTTCGTGGGGTCGCCGCCGAGCGTCGCGATGGCATCGCGCATCGCGGCCAGGTCCACCACGCAGGGAACGCCGGTGAAGTCCTGCAGCAGGACGCGCGCGGTGCGGAAGGCGATTTCCTTGTCGACCGGCTGCTTGACGTTCCAGTTGGCCAGCGTCTCGATGTCCCCCTTCTTCACAAAGGCCCCGTCCTCGCCACGGAGGAGGTTCTCGAGCAGGACCTTGAGGGAGAAGGGAAGACGGTCGACGTTCCCGTTCGAGAGCGCCCGTAGCGCATCGAGCCGGAACATGGTGTACGACCGGGGGCCAACGGTGAGGGTGGCCTTGCTGCCGAAGGAGTTCGGATGGGTCATGATCTCATCACGCAGATGAGGGCGCCGCTCGCTGCGGCGCAGTGAGTCGCGGAGCCACTGGCGGCGGCACGCGGCCCCCGCCAGGCTGCGCGTAATGTAGTGCGATGCTGCCAAGTATCGGACGGGACGTGAGTTGAAAGACCCCTCAGCTGCCGGTCGTCCCCGCCACTCGTCGTCCGATCGGTAGTGGGCAAGTCGCCCGTTTCTCCGCGCCGGGTTGCCGACGCCCCTGTGGGTCTCGGGACGACAGCCCTTCCATGACGTGGCGTAGGTGTTCGGTCCGACTCCCCCGCGATGCGTGGTCTGACAGGTTGGGATTGCGCGCCTCACTCGGCGCTGGGTCAATGGTTCACCGCGATACCTCTCGGGCACTCGCGGACCCGACCGCCCCGAAGATCACCAACCCCGGCTCGTCCGGCGTGACGTCTGGAGGAAGTATGGCCACCCTGCTCCACACCCCCGAGTTCGACGAATCAGTCCTCCCCACGACCAAGAGCATGAAGGCGCTCGTCTTTTCCAAGCCGGGCGTGGTCGAACTGATCGAGAAGCCCATCCCCGAGATCGGCCCCACCGACGCCCTCATCCGCGTCACCCTCACCACCATCTGCGGGACCGACGTCCACATCCTCAAGGGCGAGTACCCGGTCAAGCCCGGGCTCACCGTGGGTCACGAACCCGTGGGCGTGATCGCCGCCCTCGGCTCGGCCGTCACCGGCTACAAGCTGGGACAACGAGTCATCGCCGGCGCCATCACCCCGTGCGGACAGTGCGATACGTGTCTCGACGGCGTGCACTCGCAGTGCGGTGGCCATGCGATGGGCGGATGGCGCTTTGGCAACACCATCGATGGCTGTCAGGCCGAGTTCGTCCTCGTCCCGAATGCGATGGCCAACCTCGCGCTGATTCCGGACAACCTCACCGACGAGCAGGTGCTGATGTGCCCCGACATCATGAGCACGGGGTTCAGCGGCGCCGAGAGCGGGAACATCAAGATCGGGGACACCGTCGCGGTCTTCGCGCAGGGGCCCATCGGGCTCTGCGCCACGGCGGGCGCGCGCCTGCGCGGCGCCTCGTGCATCATCGCCGTCGACATGCTCGACCGTCGCCTCGGCGTGTCGCGTGACCTGGGCGCCGACATCGTCATCAACGCCCGGGCGGAGGATCCGGTGGCGACGATCAAGGAGATCACCAAGGGGCGCGGCGTCGACGTGGCCATCGAGGCGTTAGGCACGCAGGCCACGTTCGAGGCGGCGCTGCGCGTCATCCGCCCCGGCGGCACGCTGTCGTCGCTTGGCGTCTACTCGGGGAACCTCTCGCTCCCGCTCGATGCCTTCGCCGCCGGGTTGGGCGACCACAAGATCGTCACGACGCTTTGCCCCGGAGGCAAGGAGCGCATGCGTCGCCTGATGAACACCCTGTCGAGCACGCGACTCGACCTGCGTCCGCTCGTGACGCACCACTACCCGCTCGACCGCATCGTCGAGGCGTATGAGCTGTTCGCGAACCAGCGCGACGGCGTGCTGAAGGTGGCCATCACGCCGTAACGGGACGTCGCGGTAGATTCCGCCCCGTGCCGGACGCCTGCATCCTGCGTCCGGCACGGGGCGGTCGCTTTTCCCCGCCCGCGGACACGTCACCCCGGGGAGCCGATGTCGGTTGAACAGTCGCGCGAGCAGTCGCTCGAAGCGCAGGTCGCGGAACTCGCCATTCGCCTGATGGAGGTGGAATCGACGAGCGGGCGCGAGCAGGCGGTCGTCACGGTCGCCGAGCAGCTCCTCGGCGATCGCGGGTGGCGCACCGAACGCATCGCCGTCGGCGACGGACGCGATGCCATCCTCGCGCGCGTGCACGACGCGCCGCTCGTCACCCTGTCCACGCATCTCGACACGGTGCCGCCGTACATGCCGCCGCGGCTCGAAGGCGACACCTTGCACGGGCGCGGGGCCTGCGATGCCAAGGGCATCGCCGCGTCGATGATCCTCGCCGGCGAGCGGTTGCGCGCGCGCAACGTCCCCATCGCCCTGCTGTTTGTCGTTGGAGAGGAGACGACCCACGACGGTGCCCACGCAGCCAACGCGTACCCAACGTCATCACGCATCCTCATCAACGGCGAGCCCACGGAGAGCACGCTGGCCGTGGGGACGAAGGGTGCCATGCGGGCGTTGGTGCGCACCACCGGGCGTGCCGCGCACTCGGCCTATCCAGAGATGGGGCACTCCGCCACGCGCGACCTGGTGCAGCTGCTGGCGACGCTGGATGGCGTGGAGTGGCCGAGCGATCCGGTGCTTGGTCCAACGACCGTCAACATCGGAATGCTGAGTGGCGGCGTGGCCGACAACGTGATGGCCCCGTCGGCCGAGGCGCGACTGATGCTGCGGCTCGTCACGCCCCCCGAGGAGGTGTGGCCCATCGTGGCGCGGTGGGTCGGAGACCGCGCCACGGTCGAGCAGGGAATCACCGTTCCCCCGGTGCGACTCGGCACGCTCGCCGGTTTCCCGACGAGCGTGGCCGCCTTCGCCACCGATATCCCGGCGCTCACGAACTGGGGAACGCCGTACCTCTTCGGCCCCGGCTCCATTCACGTGGCGCACACCGCGCACGAGCATGTGTCGGTGCGGGAACTCGCCGCGGCGGTGGACGCGTACGAGCGCATCGCGCTCGCCGCGCTGGAGCGCGAAGGGTTATCGGGCTAGTTGCCGCCCAGCCAGAGCCAGAGTCCGTAGACGCCGACCCCCAGCCCGCCCACCGCGATCACCGTTCCAGCATCGCCGCCGATGATGACGCCCCCCAGGAAGGCGGCGCCGCCAACGATTGACATCGCCATGCCGCGCGTGGTTCTGGGCGATGCCACGACGGGAGGCGGAAGCGGGGTATCGCTCTGATGCACGTTGAGCCCGGCGATGGTGGCCTTGGTCCGCGGTCCGGACTCTGGCGTTGCGCGGGACTCAGCTGCAGGGGGCACAGGGCGGTTGGCCGCATTGACGGCAAGCTCGGACGCTGGCCGAACGTCGCGAAGGTCGGGCGCGGCGAGCTGGGCAGCGAGAGCGGCCGGGGCGGCAGCCACGAGAGTGGCGGCGAGCGAAAGGCGGACGAAGAGCGCGCGCACAGTCATGAGAGGTGGGGTGAGGAGGCTGAGGGTCTGCCGTGCGTTGCGAGCGAGAAAGCTACGACGGTGATACCTTGCGGCCAACGCGGGAGGTTCCACGAGCCTCGCGTCTCAGGATCATGCGTTGCGATTCTTTCGCGCGTGCTCGCCGGTTCCATCGACGACGTCGCTAGCGGCCCCGAGCGATTGCGCGCTATTATTTCCCCCCCAACACCGCCTCACGAGAGAAGGAATGCCGACGCCTCCCGCCAAGATCCGGAAGCAGTACACCAACGCCGAGTACCCCGAAGTCCTGCTGCGCTTCGAGGACGGTCACGAGATCCACATCCTGAAGGGGTCGACCAAGTCGTTCGACTGCTATCCGGGTGAGCGAATCAAGATCCTCGCGAAGTACGATCCGACCTCCGACGAGCGCGAGAAGGTCGACACCCTGCGCGCCGAGCAGTTCCCGGACGCGGTGGCGTGACACGGCGGGGCGCTTCGGCAGCCCTGACGTTGTTGTGGCTGGCGGCTGGTGCGCTCGGCGCCCAGTCGCCGGCGCGCTTCACCCCCGGCGGATCGCGCTCCCGAGTCGCCACGCGATTCTTGCAGCCTTCGCCGACGTCGCGCGGCTCCTGACGACGCGCCGCGATCCCACGCCATGATTCGAATCATCCCCGAAGTCGCCGCCGCGCTGATGGCCCGGCGTCCGGTGGTCGCGCTCGAGAGCTCGGTCCTCGCGCAGGGGCTTCCCATCCCGGCCAATCGAGAAGCGGCCGAGCGCATGACCACGGCCGTGCGGCGAGCCGGGGCGCTCCCCGCGGTCACGGGCGTCGTCGATGGGATGCCGACCATCGGACTCACCGAACCCGAGCTCGAGCGCTTCCTGGCGCGCGATGGCGTGCGCAAGGTCTCGTCGCGCGATCTTGGCGTTGCCGTGGCGCAGCAGGCGTGCGGCGCCACCACGGTCGCTGCCACCCTCGCCCTAATCGCCCGCAGCGATGTTCGCGTCTTTGCGACTGGCGGCATCGGCGGCGTCCACCGCGAACCCGCCTTCGACGAGTCGGCCGACCTGGTCGAGCTGGCGCGCACCCCACGCATCGTGGTGTGCGCCGGCGCCAAGTCCATTCTCGACTTGCCGGCCACGCTGGAGCGCCTGGAGACGCTTGGCGTCCCGGTCATCGGCTATCGCTGCCGCGAGTTCCCGGCGTTCTTCTCCACGTCGAGCGGGCTCCCCGTGACGGCGACGGCGGAGACGCCGGAGGAGATCGCAGCGATCGAGCGCGCGCATCGGCAGTTGGGGCGACGTGAGGCGTTACTCATCGTGCAGCCGCCCCCGATCGGCGAGGCAATCCCGCGCGAGGAGGTCGAGGGGGCGCTGGCCGGTGCCTTACGAGAGGCGGAGCAGCACGGGGTGCGAGGCGCGGCGATGACCCCCTTCCTCTTGGGCGCGGTCGAGCGGGCAACCTTCGGGCGCACGCGGCGTGCGAACCTTGCCTTGCTCGAGGCCAATGCGCTCCTTGCGGGGCAGATCGCGGTGGCGCTCGCGGCGCAGGGCGGGGACCCCGGTCCGAGCGTGCCGTGACGTGGGCGCCGCGCGTCCTTGCAGTGGGGGCGCGGCATGGCGCATCGGCGTCGGCAGGCGGATTCGCACGTGCCCCGCGCGGTCACGCGCTGTCACGCACCATCGACGGCGACCCGCTAGCTTCCATGCCGGTGCCAGAACGTCC
The DNA here is from genome assembly GCA_046327755.1 of Gemmatimonadaceae bacterium. Taxonomy (GTDB): domain Bacteria; phylum Gemmatimonadota; class Gemmatimonadetes; order Gemmatimonadales; family Gemmatimonadaceae; genus SCN-70-22. Next base: position 527,677 of record JAXLXW010000001.1, on the reverse strand, counting down.
TGCCAGGTGGCAGTTCGCGCGTCGAACGAGAGTAGAGTATTGAACACGTCACGTTCGGAATGGTACAATAGGCCAGCACGCTCGATGCGGAGGTAGTGCCCGAGATGCCGACTCCATTCCTGAGTTCCGAGGAGTACGATGAGCGCGCCCATCAGCTCTATAACGAGGGGCAGTATGATGAGGCGCTCGATGTCCTTCGCGAGGGGCTCGCGCTCTATCCGCACGCGGTAGAGCTGCACGTCGGCGTGGGCTATGCGCGCCTGGCGCGCGAGGAGTACGCGTGGGCGCGCCGCGCCTTCGAAGAGGCACTCATCCTCGATCCCGAGCACGAGGACGCGCTCGCCGGCCTCGGCGAGGTCCTGCTCAAGCTCGGGCTGGAAGATGCCGCCCGGAAGTCGTTCCACACGACGCTGGCGTTAGGGTACGAGGACGACGTGGAGCTGATGCTCCAGATTGGCCGCGCCCTGTTTCGCGAAGGGCTCATCGACGACGCCAAGGAGTACTTCGAGGTCGCCGCTCGTCAGGCGCCCGATTCCGCCGAGGCGATTGCCCTCGTCGGCTATTCGCAGCATCGACTGGGTGACGACGACGCGGCCATCGCCACGCTGCGCAAGTCATTGCAGCTCGATCCGGAGCACGTCGAGGCGCGCATCTACCTCGGCAACATCCTCTACGATCGCGGGGAGTACGAGGCGGCGCTGTATCACCTCGATCGCTCCAAGCCGGAGGACCACTGGGACGAGCTCGGGATCTGGCGCCTGATGGAGCTCAAGCGGACCATCCATCGCCTCCCCGAGGACGATCCCGAGCTCAAGCAATGGGAAGAGCGCCTGGCCGAACTCGCGGGCGAGCCCGACGACATCGACGAGATGCTTGCCGAGATCGAGCAGCGGGCGATGGAGGAGGACCAGGCCGACGTGAAGCAGCAGCTCGAACTCTTCGGTTCGATGCTGAGCGGGCTCGTGGAACAGAAGGGCGAGACGCGCGTACATCGCATCATGACGCGCGACGGCCGGGCGTTCCACGGCAGTTGGGACGACATCGTGCGGCAGATGCGGGACGGCAACACCACCTTCAACGGCCGCTCGATCCAGGACTTCATGCTGAACGAGGCACGGCGGGGGTTCTCGCTCACGGGAGTCGTCATCCCCACCGGCGACGCCGAGAGCTTCATCCGCGGCAGCGCGGACGCCGGCCTCCTGCGGATCCTCACCTGACCTGACGCTCCACGATCGGTCATCACCGCTCACCACGGCTCATCGGGGCTCATGCCGACAGATGCCCAACGGACGGCGCGGGCCGCGTTTGACGCGGCCCGCGCATCGTTTGACCGCCTGACGAGGGCGGTCGACGCCACGGAGGCGTCTCCCGCGCTGTGCGACGCCTGGCGCGGGACCGAAGATGCGCTGCGCGCGCTCGCCGGGACCAACGTGCTGGGCGGCGTGGCGCTCGTGCGCGAGTTGCGGCAGCGCAGCCTCCTTGCGCTGGACGACGCGCACGCGCTGGTCGACTTCCACGCCGCCGCCGAGCGCGCCGCCACCGAGGGCTACGCGCCCACCGACGCCGACGTCGACGCCGCGCGCGCCGCCCGCGAGCACATGCAGCGTATCCTCGATCGCGACGTGGCCACGGCCAACGCGCCGTACTCGGGGCCGATCTCGACGCCGGTCACGCCGCGCCCCTCCTACGACCCGCCGCCGAGCGCGGCGCCACCGCACGTCCCGCTCGACAGTGCCGCATCCGCCAGGAGCAACCCGCTCGCGGCGGTGCTGGTGATCGTGGTGATCCTCGCCGTGCTGGGCGCCGCGGGATACTACGCGACGACGCTCAATCGCGAGCCCTCGGAGCTGCGGACCGGGCGGCAGGCGTTTGCGGCCGGCGACCGACTCACGGCGCGCAACGCCTTCGCCGCCGCGGCGAGCGCCAATCCGCAGCTCGCCGAGCCGCACATCTATCTCGGGCGCCTCGCGCGCGACGCCGGCGATCGCGCGACGGCCAGCGCCGAGTTGCGACGGGCGGTGGAACTGGAGCCGAAGAACTACCTCGCCCACCGCGAGCTCGCCGGCTTCCTCCTGGCCACGGGGCAGGCCGAGCTCGCGCGGTCGTTCTACCAGCGCGCCATCGAGCTGAATCCGGACGACAAGGTCTCGATGGGGTTCATGGCCTGCGCGCTCCACCGCATCGGCCGCACCGATCTCGCCGTACGCTTCTTCCAGCGGGCGGGCGCGGGGCCCTGGGACGCCTGCAAGGCGACGCCCCCCGGACCGCTGGGGATGCCGCCAGCCGCAATGCCGGGCGCCGCTCCCGGTGGCATACCGGGAGGGGTCGCCGCCCCCACCGGGGCGCCGCCGCGCTAGACGCCACCGCGCACGGGGATGCCGCTTCGGCATCCCCGTCGCGCCCCCCCGCGACCGATTCCCCTCGACTCTCCCTCGCATGATCCGCTCGCTCGACCCTCGGAGCGTTCACCGTCACGTCCTCGCCAACGGGCTCACGGTCCTCATCCACGAGGACCATACCGCCCCGGTGGCTGCCGTCGTCACCTACGTGAAGGCCGGCTACTTCGACGAGACCGATGACGTCGTGGGGATCGCCCACGTCCTCGAGCACATGTACTTCAAGGGGACGCCCACCCGCGGGGTCGGCGAGATCGCAAGACAAACGAAGGCCAGCGGCGGCTACCTCAACGCGGCGACAATCTACGACCACACGTCGTACTACGCCGTTCTCCCCATCGAGGGCTTCGACGCCGGGCTGGCCATCCAGGCCGACGCCTATGCCAACTCGGTCATCGACGCCGACGAACTGCGCCGCGAACTCGAGGTCATCATCGAGGAGGCCAAACGCAAGGAAGACAACCCCGGCGCGGTGACGACGGAGACCTTGTACGAGCTCCTGCACGACCGTCACCGGATCCGGCGCTGGCGCATCGGGCGCGAGGATCCGCTGCGCGCCCTGCGGCGCGACCAACTCGTGCGCTTCTATCGCAACTTCTACCGGCCGTCCAACACCGTCCTCGTCATCGCCGGCGATGTCACTCCCGACGCGCTCCTCCCCCGAGTGACCGCGCTGTATGGCGCATTGCCCGATGGCGCCATCGAGCGCCATCCGGGAGACGAGGAAGTCGAGCGCCCGGGGCGTCGCTATCGCGAGCGCGCCGGCGACATCGCCGAGACGCAGCTCGCCATCGGCTGGCGCACCCCCGGGACGCGCCACGTCGACACGCCACTCCTCGACCTGTTCGCCGCTGTCCTCTCGACCGGGCGTTCGTCGCGACTCTATCGCGCCGTTCGCGAACAACGTCTCGCGTCGAGCGCCATGGCGTACAACTATACGCCGACCGCGCTGGGCGTCTTCGTCCTGCACGCCGATGGCCCGGCCGACCGCGCCCCGGAAGCGGCGCGCTCGATGTGGAGCGAACTGCACACGCTGCGCGAACGCGGGATCGATGCCGGCGACCTGCAGCGCGCACAACGGCTCTTCGAGTCGCGCTGGCTCCGCCGGCTGGAGACGATGGAAGGCCAGGCCAACTTCCTCGCCGAGTGGGAGGCGTTAGGCGACTGGCACTGGGCGGACGAGTACGCGCAGCGCATGCTGGGCGCGACAGCCGACGAGGTGACCGACGCCGCGCGACGTCATCTCGATGCGCAGCACGCGTCGATGATGGTATACCGCCCCGCGTCGGCGCCGGAGTTCGCCAGCGGTGCGGACGAGGCGTTCGCGGCGCTGGACAACGCGCCGGCCTCGGTGTTGCCCCCCGTCGCGCTCCCGCCTTCGCCGGGTGCGCAGGCGGCCGTCACGCGCGTCATGCCCGAGCGGACGCATGGCGCCGTCTCTGTCTTTCGCACGTCGCGCGGCGTTCCCATCCTCGTCCGCCACAAGCCTGGCTCGCCCGTCGTGCACCTCGGCCTCTATGTCCTCGGCGGCGCGCTCGACGAGGCGGCCACGCACGCCGGGATCGCCACGCTCCTGGCGCGCACCACGGTCAAGGGGACCGCTCGCCGCAGCGCCGACGTCATCGCCTTCGAGACCGAGTTGTTAGGCGGGACCATTGCGCCCACGGTGACGAGCGACGGGATCGGCTGGACGCTCTCGGTGACGCCGCGCCACCTGGCGGCGGGGATCGACCTCCTCGCCGATGTCGTCATGCAGCCGGCGATTCCGGACGTCGCGCTGGAGACCGAGCGATCGGTGGCGCTCTCGCAGCTGGCACAGATGCGTGACGACATGATGCGCTATCCCGTGCGGCTGGCGACGGAGGCGGCGTTCGGAGACCATCCGTACGGACGCGGGGTCCTTGGCAGCGATGCCACGCTGCGTGCGGTGACAGCGGCCGATGCGCGGACGTGGCATCAGGCCAATGTCCTGTCGTCACCCTGCGTGCTGGCCGTCGTCGGTGACGTGGCCGCGGATGAGGTGGCGCAGCGCCTCGCCACCGCGTTCACGTCGCTCGAGTACCGGGCCGCCTCACCGCTGGTCGATCCGTCGTGGCCGGCGGGGGTCGTGAGCCGCGCCGAGTCACGCGACAAGGCGCAGACCGGGCTCGCCATCGCCTTCCGTGGACCGTCGCGCCGCGACGACGCGCGCATCGCCGCCCACCTCATCGCCGGCGTCGCCTCCGGGCTCGGCGGGCGCTTCTTCGACGAGCTGCGCGACAAGCAGTCGCTCGGCTACACGGTGCACGCGTCGTCGAGCGACCGACTCGCCGCCGGGATGTTCCTCGCCTATATCGGCACGTCGCCGGAGAAGGAGGACGTGGCCCGCGCTGGCCTCCTGCGCGAGTTCGACAAGCTCCGTGAAGCCCCGGTCACCGACACCGAACTCGATCGCGCCCGCACCTACGCGTTAGGGACGCACGCCATCGCCCAGCAGTCCGGCGGAAACGTCCTCGCCGAGTTGGTCGATGCGTGGCTCTACGGACGCGGCCTGGACGAACTCGATCAGTACGCCGAACGCCTCAAGGCGGTCACGCCGCGAGCGATGCAGCGCCTGGCGCGCGACTACTTCGACGCTGAACGCCGCGTCGAGGGCATCGTGCGCGGGCGGCAGAAGTAAGAAGACGAGAAGACGAGAAGACGAGAAGACGCCTCGCCGCGCCGACTCCCGCGCCCGAGGGTCGCAACCTCGTCCTCTCGTCGTCTCGTCTTCTAGCTTGACGTGGGGAGCATGATCTTCCCCATGAACAGGATCGTCCCGCTGATGCGCTCGCGAATCGCAAAGACAAACGGACGGTTCACGTTCATGACGACGCGCTGGGGGAGCGAGACAATGCCGACGCCGATCGTCGTCACGGCCGCGGCCTCGGTCCCGACCTCGTTCACGTCCACGAAGCTGTTCTGCTTCACGAACGAGAGGTAGAGCTCGTTCCCCTTGCGCGATGACAGGCGCGTGAAGTCGGCGGCGCCGCCGATGAAGGGCGTCGGCATCCCCATGTCCTTCAGGTCGTCGCTCAGCTCCCGCTCCCACGACATCTTGAAGCGTGGGAGCGAGAGGTCGGTGTCCGCGGTCCGGAGCGACGAGGTGATCGCCGTCCACGAGGCCGCGTTCAGCGACGAGACGAGCGATGCCACGGACTCGCCGGTGCGCGGCAGGATCACGGTCATCGAGAAGGCGTCGCCGCCGTAACCCAGATCCACCACCTGTCGGCCGTCCACGGTGGCCACGCGCATCGTGTCCGTCAGGTGCATCATCGGCACCGGCACTGCGCCTCGCCCTTCCGGCGTGAACGGCGCATTGCTGGTCTTCTTCGGGTCGAACGCCTGGCGCCAGTCGCCCTTGAAGTAGATGGCGTTCATGAGGACCATCACGAGATCGGCGTCGAGCTGGTTCAGGACCTTGGGGATCTTCCCGTTCGTTGCGGTCTTGGCCCAGTCATTGATGGTCGTGAGCGCCGAGGGGCTGTTGAAGTCGAGCGCCGCCGCGGTCGCGTCGAAGAACGACTTGGACTCCGAGAGATAGCTCGGTTCGATGAACGGTCCGAAGGCGTCGCGGTAGAAGATCGAGTTCGCAATGCGAAAATCGACATGCGAGTCGAGGCCGCGCAGCAGTGCGATCAGGTCGCGATACGCCGCGATCACGTCGGGACGCGCGATCGCCCCGAAGCCGAGCGTGGTGCGCATCTCATCCTGCGTCGTCCCGGAGGCGCCGTTCATCAACATCCCCAGCGCCATGGACGCCGAGAGTGGCGAGAGGAAGTGGTTCTCCGTCGGTGCCTTGCTGTTGATGCGCCCCAACAACTGGAAGCCAAACCCGTTCGCCGCCGTGATGATCCCCTGTTCGGCCCCGCTCAAGCTCCTCGGCAACGACGTGATGGTCCTGGGCACGTTTCCCCCGGGCCCGGACGAATCACCGCACGCCGAGGCGAGCACGATCGAAAGACACGACAAGACTGCGATGCCAGCACGTTTCATGGATTCATCCTCGTCTTCTCGTCCTCTCGCCTTACGCCGCCCCCGGGCGGCCGACTATCGTCGCTCCGCCGGCGGGTATCCCAACGCGTCGTTGAGCCACCGCACCAGCGGCGCCATTGCCTTGAAATCCTTCTCCACCTGCTGTGTCAGCTTCGGCGAGAGCGCCGTGGCATCGTCCAGCGAGGCCGATACGGTGAACGAGGCGTGCCGCAGCAACTCGGCGTGCTCGTGCTCCTTGTCGTATCCACGCGGAACGCGCGACAGCTTTCCCTCCTCGCTCAGCGACCCGAAGCGCGACACCATTGCCTTCGCCTTCAGGAGCTTCTTCAACTCACCGCCACGCTCGGCGATTCGGTCGCGGATCGCCGCCAGCGTCGGGCGCGCCGGCATCCAGATCCCGCCAGCCACCAGCGATTCGCCCGGCTCCAGGTGGAAGTAGTACCCCGCACCCGCGCCGTGCGTCTCGCTGCCCACTCCATGAGACGCACGAACGTGCGAAAACCAGCAGGCCACGTGTGTTTTGTACGGCGACTTGTCCTTGGAGAAGCGCGTGTCGCGGTAGATCCGGAAGATCGAGCGCTTGGGGCTGCCATGGATTTCGGGGATCGCCCCCGCCAGCCGCACGTCCATCTCCTCGACGAACAGCTTCATCGGCTCCATCAGGAGCTCGTCGAACTGGTCCTTGCGGGCCTTGAACCACTCGCGGTCGTTGTGACGCTTGAGCTGCTTGAGGAACTTGAGCGCCTCGGGAGAGAATCCGGGAAAGATGTTCATCGTCCCTCTGTTGATTCGGCGAGCGTCTGGACAGCGCGCGCCACGGTGGTCGCGGCGGGGCGCAAGCGCCCGCCGGGGGCTCGGAGCCCGTCGAGTGTGTCGTAGTCGCCCGCGCCATCGATGATGACGGCGCGCACCTTGGCCTGCGTGGTGGCCCACGCCACCACCCCCCACAGGGCCCGCTCCTGGTTCCCCTCGCCGAACGTCCGCGGGTAGCCGCGCGCGGAGAAGACCCACTGCTCCTTCGAGGTGCGGCGCATCCATCGTTCCGCCAGCCGCAACCTGGCATCGATCGATGCCCCGCCGCCAAAGGAGGGGGCCAGCGAGAACCCCAGCAGGTCGATGCCCGGCTGCCGCGCCCCCCACGCGTAGAGCGCCGAGTCGGCCGCGGTGAAGGTCGACGCATTGAGCGCCACGCGCGTGCGCGGGCGCAGGCGGTGCACCTGCTCGGCGGCACGCGTGAAGTAGTCGCGCCACCACGCCGGTGCCACGCGCCCTAACGCGGCGCGCCCGGCGTCCTCCGGGTCGAGCGCCGGGACGAGGACGTCCGGGCGCAGGCGGCGCACGACCTGGTCGACCATCGCGAGGCGGCGCTCGAGGTACTGACTGGGGCCCTGGCGATAGCGTGCGCGGTCGCCATCCGCGTAGCCGAGGGTGACGACGAGCTGCACCGAGTCGCGGCGCAGGTCGTCGAGCGCGTTGGCGAGCGAGTCCAGCGCCAGCGGGCGCACACCGTCAGGCGCAACGGTGACGCTCACGATCGAGGCGTCGAGCGAATCGGCGAGCGTGAGGTCGCGCTCGAGCGGGAGCGGAGCGGGGGGGGCATCGAGCGTGGGGAGGATGTGCAGTCCCAGCAGGAAGTCACCGCGAGGGCGCTCCTGCAGGCGTTCACTTCCCAACGGCACGAACGACTCCGCGGCGTACACCGCGCGCGGGAGCTCCATGGCGAAGACCACGACCGATACCGCGGCCGACAGGGCCAGCGCCGCGCGCATCGTCCGGCTCACCCCCCATCGCGCCGGATAGGCGGGAGAGAGCAGGGGGAGCACGAGAATCCACGGCGACCAGAGCGCCGCTCGTCCGAAGACGAGTCCCAGCGCCCCCGTCTGCGCCACCGCCGCTCCCACCAGCGGCGACGGGAGCGAGGCGACCCACTCCGTGGCAAAGCGAGCGACCGCCGCCGCCAGCAGCGTGCAGTTGAAGGCAAAGATCGGCAGCGCAAACAGCGGCGTCACCAACCCCCGCGCGAGCGCGTAGCCGCTCTGCAGCACGTAGAAAAGGAGGACGACCGGCCAGAGCCACGCCACGAAGTGCACGACGCGACCGGTCGTCGTCGTGCTCGCGGCGAGCGCGATCAATGCGCCCGGGACGATGAACAGTCCGCAGATCGACGTGAGCGCCAGGAACAGGCGCGTCTGCCGGCGGGCGTTGGCGATCTGCCCGGCCAGCAACACGTCCCACAGGAGCACGACGGCCGACAACGCCACGTACCCGGTCATCAGCCAGTCGCCGCGAAGGAGTCTCACGTCCCCAATCTCCAATGATGCGGGAGCTGCGCACAAGCAGACGCGCCGGCGTGCGCGCACGCAGGCGCGGACGCAGGCGCTGACGCAGGCGCGGCGTCTCCCGTCCGTTTGCGCGCCCATCCCCGCGTGCGGAACCGCGAATTACCTTCCCGGCATGAACCGCCGCCCCCTGCTCTATCTCCCCTCGGTGATCTCGCTCACCCGGCTTGCGATGGCGGCGGCCTTCGCGATGATCCCCGCGCCGGCGACGCGGGTCTGGCTGATCCTCCTCGCCTCGCTCACCGACTTCCTCGACGGGTGGCTGGCGCGTCGCGCCAACCTCACCACCAAGTGGGGGGCGCTGATTGATCCGGTCGCCGATCGCATGTTCGTCTTCACGGCGGTCTGCGTCTTCCTCTTCGAGGGGCTCATCTCGACGTCGCAGTACTTCATCCTCATCTCGCGCGACTTCATGACCGCGGTCGGCTTCCTGGTGGCGCGTGCCGTCTCCTGGTTGCGCCCCATCACCTTCCGCGCCCGCCTCTCGGGAAAGGTCGCGACCACGTTGCAGCTGATGGCGCTGCTGGCCGTCCTGCTGCAGCCGCCACAGGCGCCGTACCTCATCCTCGCCGTCGGCGTTACCTCGCTCTGGGCCATCGTCGACTACACGCTCATGCTCTGGCGCGAGCGCGACCGCACCACGGCATGAGCGTGGGAGGTCGGTCGCGCCTGGCGACCACCATCGCCTCGTGCGCGGCAGTCGCGATGCCCGCCGCGCTCGCCCTTTCGGCCACCTTCCTGCCGGCGAGTATGGCAGCGCAGCGCCCGGCCGGGCCACAGCTCGAACTGCGCCTCGATGCGATTGCCGCGCGGACACCGTCGTTGCAGCTGGGAGGCGGCGTCAACGTCCCCGCTGGACTCTACGTGCGGCTCGGCGCCACGGTCGCCGGCGGAGTCGCGCACCGCGATGGCATTTCGCACGGTGCAGCGCGGGGCGAGGTCATCGCCCGCTTCCTCCTCGATCCCTTCGCCGAGTTCCCTGTCGCCCTCTACGGGCTCGGCGGGCTGAGCGCCATGGTGGATCCGTTCGAGCACACCCGGCCGCGCGTCGTGGTCGGACTCGGGATCGAGTCGCGCGTACGCAACCGGCGCGCGGTGGCGGCCGAGCTGTCACTCGGCGGCGGCGTGCGCCTCGGCGCGGTGATCCGGCGCGGTCGACGCTCCGGGCGGTAACGCACCACGCACCTCGGGCGCGCCCTCGGCCGCGCGCGGCACACCCACGAACGCCCGGAGCACGCGGGACTCGCGCACGCCGAGGTTCGCATCACCCTAGCGCAGAAAAGCAAAACCCCCTCGAACAGGAGGGGGTCTTCGTGCTACGCCGCGGTGATCGCTTCGTTGTTCCGGCTCTGCTTCGGCGGCTGGACGAATCGCTCGCCCAACGTGCGGATCTGCTTCAGTTGCTCCTGCGAGAGCTCATGGAACCGATCGGCAAGATACTTCATGGTTTCATCGAACCATTCGCCCTGGTGTTCGGGCTCAGAGCCGATGACTCCGCATTGCATGATGTGCTGGAACAGCTCGTCACGGGCTTCATCGAACGGCGTCGGGATGGCCGACGGCGTGTGACGACGGGCGGGTTTTTTCGCCATGTCCTCGGGTTGAAAGGTGGGAACGACAACGAAAGCTAATCGATCAGTTGCGTCCGCCAAAGTTACGCACGCCTGCCCGTGAACGTTCTGCCGACGCGACGAACGAAACGGCCGGGAGATCCCGCTGGGTGGGCCCCCGCCCGGCGAACGATCGGTCAGGGGCGTGACACGAACTCGGCGATCAGGTCGGCGAGCGACTCGGGCGACTCCTCGGGAACGAGGTGGCCGACTTCGTCCACTGTCTCGTATCGGCCGCTCGGGAAGGAATCCGCATACTGCTCGGCAATCGCCTTGGTGCACCACCGGTCCCGCGTCCCGCGGACCACCAGGACGTCCTGGCGCATCGATCCCGGCGTCACGTCCTCCAACTCCTCCTCTTCCAACGCCCCGGCGAGGGCGAGGAGGTGATTGGCCCCCTCGCGCCCGAGATAGGGGGCCAGGTAGCGCCCCACGAGCACCGGCGGCATGCGATCGGGCGAACTGACCGATTCCTCGAGAAATGGCGTCAGGAGCGACGAGGCGCCGAACAACCCACGAGTGAGCCGCAGGGCGTGACGAGCCGTGTCGCGCTGCAGTTCGCGGATGGCGGGCCCCGGGATGTCGTCCAGTGGGGGCGGTCCGACCATCACCACACGCGAAACCCGATCGCGACGGTCGCTCGCGAGCGCCATCGCCACGACCGCCCCCACGTCCAGCCCCACCACGGCGACGCGCGGAATCTGCAGGGCGGTCAGCGCGCGATCGACGTAGTCCGCCTGCGCGCGCACCCCGAAGTCGGCGTCGAACGGCCGATCCGACTCTCCGTAGCCGAAGAGATCGACCGCGTAGGCCGTCATCTGCCGCACCGCGAGCATCGGCCCCACATGTCGCCAGAGGAAGGCAGACGTCCCGAAACCGTGGAGCAGGACGACCGGCGCTCCGCCGTATCCGAATCGCTCCACGTGCATCAGCCCCGGCCCCACCGGAACGCGGAAGATGTCGGGGTCGGTCGGGACGCTCACGCGGAGAGGGCGACGGTCAATGAGGGAGCGGGCACCGTGGGCGCCGCGGCGGCGATGGAAATCTAAGCGACTGGCGGGAGGCCGTCGGTGTCCAAGGACGGGCATCGTGCGCGACGTCGCATTGCCCTCTCCCTTGCCACCGCTCGGGGTCCTAGGTTTCCCCCCGGCGCGTGCCAGCTGCGGGGAGAATGCGGCACGCGCGCCTGTTGTCCTCGACCGAGTGAAGGGTACCCATGTCAGAGCAGACGTACGACGAGGGACGGTCGCGGAACCTGGAGCAACTCCTGCGTGCGCTGGCCGAACGCATCACCTGGCTCGACGCGCGGGGCGAACTGCTCGCCAACGCGGCCGAACTCCAGAAGCTGCTGGGGGACGTTCGCAGCGAGCTGTTCCACTATGAGGTGCGCTGCACCTACGATTCCCCCCAGACCGCCGAACACCGACGCATCGTCGCCGACGCGACGAAACCGACAGAGGAGCAATGGCCAAGCAACCAGTGGATGCCGGACGAGGACGCGGACCCAACGTGGTGAAGAAGAGCACCAAGGGGCGCCAGGGGAACTTCTACGCGATCCTGGGGCTCGTCGCCGCCCTCGTGGGCGCCTTCATCTTCTACCGCGTCACCCAGCCCAAGGCGACGCCGGAGAGCACGCGCGTCGATCCGTCGCTGCTCCCGCAGGCCGAGGGGTACTTCATGGGTCGCGAGGATGCCCCCGTGAAGGTCCTCGAGTTCGCGGACTTCGAATGCCCGGCGTGCGGCCAGTTCTTCGTGCTCACCGAGCCCGACGTGCGCCAGCGCCTCATCGAGACGGGTGAGGTCTCGTACCGCTTCTTCGACTTCCCGCTCCCGGGGCACAAGAACACGTGGCCGGCCTCGAACGCCGCCGCCTGCGCCAACGAGCAGGGGAAGTTCTGGCAGATGCACGACATGCTCTTCCAGTCGCAGGACGAATGGAATGGCGCCGCGACGTCGCGTCCCAAGTCGGTCTTCAAGGGCTACGCCGAGAAGCTTGGGCTCGATGTGGCGAAGTGGGAGCAGTGCTTCGACGACCAGAAGTTCCTCCGGAACATCCAGTCCCACGAGGCCGAAGCGGTGCGTCGCCAGGTGGCGCAGACGCCGACCTTCATCATCGGCTCGCGCCTGGTGCCCGGCAGCATCTCGTTTGACAAGTTCAAGGCCTACGTGGACAGCGCCAAGGCCGAGGCCCCAGCGGCGGCGCCCGCCGCCCCGGCCGCCGACTCGGCAAGGAAGTAGCCGCCCGTTCCGTTCGCGCGAACGCCGCCCTCGTCAACGGGGGCGGCGTTCGTCGTTAGGTACGGTCACTGGCGAAGCGGCGGCGCGGGTCGATCTTCTCGGCGAGCGGTGCAGCGCCAGGGCGCGTGTAGACCGCCTCCTCGAGCCATCGCATCTCGTCCGCCCGCTCGGCGTCCGCGACCTCGCGCCACCACACGGACTTCTGCGGGTTCCACCGGTAGCTCCTCGCCTTGAGCGCGTCCTTCGAGTCGAACGGGGCGCCGATCGCGCTGATGCGCCACATCGGACGGCGCGCGCTCTCCAGCAGGAGCCGCATCGGGCGCACCCCGTCCTGGAACGGCGTCGCGAGGAGGTGGATCCCGGCGTAGACATCCTCGTCGGCGCGATGGGCCTCGTAGAACGTGTGCGCGTGCTTGTAGAGCAGGAACTCCAGCTTGGACGAGTCGTAGCCCAGGCCCGCCCACGGGACGTCCTGTTGCGAACACGCCCAGTGCTTCTCGGCGAAGACCGGGAGGCGCTGGTCAAGGAAGCCGCGATCGAAGGCCGCATTATGCGCGATGACGAGGACCGCATCGCCCACCGCGGCAGTGATCGATGGCTCGTCCAGTCGCTGCCCGGCGACCATCGCATCGGTGATCCCGGTCTTCGCCACCACGAACGGCGGGATCGGTCGCCCGGGATCCTCGTAACAGGTGATGGCCGGGTGGACGCCGAAGACCTCGCCGGTTGTCGGCGCATAGTCGAACGGGACGCCGCAGAACTGGATGATCACGTCGCTCCGCGCGTCGAGACCGGTGGTCTCGACGTCGACGAACAGGGCGCGGCGCACCCCGTCGGCGGGGGGAGCGGCGTATCGCGCCTCGCGCGGGAGCCGGCGAAGCACGAGATAGTCGGGGTCCGCGGCCAGGACGGCCGCCGCTTTCTCCGACGCAGCGCGGTCAGCGGACATGGCCGCCAATCTACCGCTCCCGCCGACAACCGAGAGGGGCAGGGCACCGATCTCCCGTCCCCACTGACACTTGGCCCGGCGGGTCCAAAGCTCCCGCTCGTCAGGGATCACCCGAACCCAGCAGGGGAGAAACCCACGTTGCACCCTCTGGCGCAAAGACGGACCCTAGTAACAGCATTTTCCATCCCCGAACGGAGGTCGCCATGCCCGCGACGTTTACCCCCATTACCAACGACGTGCTCGACGGCGTGCGCAAGGGAGACGAGAAGGCGCTCGAACGTCTCTTTCGCGAACACTTCGACGCACTGCTCGAGGAAGCGAAGTCCAACTTCGATGATGCCGCAGCGGCTCCCAAGGTCGTCGAGATCGCGATCCTGAGAGCCTGGGAACAGCACGAGTCGTTCGAATCCACGGCAGCGTTGGAGGCATTCCTTCGCAAGTCCGTGCACGATGGTGCCCTGCGTGAGAAGGGACGCAAGGCCGCGTTGCACCGCTTCGAGGCGCACGAGGGGGTTCATCACGTCAAGAAGAACCACAACGGGCATGCGCCGGCGACCGCCGACGAAGTCTGGCAGCACATCGCCTCCACGTTGCACGCGCCGGCCGTCGATGCCGCGGTCACCGACGCCGCGAAGGCGGAGATGTCGCGGCACAACGCCGCCGAGCACATGGCGGCGGTCGGCAAGCGTCGCTCGCCGCTGGTCACGCTCGCCTACTTCGCCGGGGCCGTCTTCGTCGTGGCGACGATCCTGTGGGCGATTTTCCGCGAGTCACCGGAGCAGAAGGTGACGCGCTTCCTCAAGCACGCCGACTCGCAGGAGATCATCTCCAAGTTCGGGCAGGTGGGCTCGATGACGCTTGGCGATGGGACCAAGGCCAAGATCGGCGCCGACTCCAAGCTCCTCATCCCGCCGGGCTTCAACACCGAGGTGCGCGCCGTGCGCGTGACCGGCACGGCATCGTTTGAGGTGGCCGCCGGGCAGTCGCTGCCGTTCGAGGTCCGCGTGGGCGAGGTGGCCGTCGTGGCCACCGGAACCAGGTTCGCGGTGAACTTCGATACCGCCAACTCCAGTGCCCTCGTCCGCGTCGACGAGGGGACCGTCAACGTCCGCTTCGGCGACAAGGCGAAAGAGGTGAAGTCGGTCGGCGCCGGAAAGGCGGTCATGGTGAGCAAGACCGGCGAAATCACCGATGCCTCGCAGGCACAGATCGACGAGGCGACGGCATGGACCTCCGGCCGCCTCGTGGTCGTCGACAAGACGCTGCGCCAGGCGCTCGAGCAGACGCGCCGCTGGTACGGCATCGCCCTCGTCCCGTCGGACCAGTCGCTCATGGACCGCAAGGTCTCGATCGATGCTTCGCTCGACTCGTCCAAGGACATGATCGCCGACCTCGAACAGTCCGGCAACATGCAGTTTGGCTGGGACGACAAGACGATGACGCTGTACGACAAGGGGAAGGCGAAGCCGTAGTCGTCCCGCGATCGCCGCGCGGCCCCTGCCTCCCGGGTCGCCCGCCCGGTGGCACCGTTCGCGGTGCTACCGGGCGCTTTCGTTGCGGGGGGACGCGTGCAAGGCCTCGCCCGGCGCGATGTGCCGGCCAAGCGTTGCGTCGGGTCCTCGCGCGCGCGGTGTCTCCTCCGCTTCCGCGATGCGCGCGATCTGGCGGATCATCTCGCTGAAGATGCGCGCATGGAACGGGTACATCGCAAACCAGTACAGCCACCCGAGGAGCCCTTTCGGGGCAAAGAGCGCTGCCTGCGTGAGCAGCGAACTCCCGGACTCATGCGGCACCACGCTGAACTCGAGCCACGCCCGTCCGGGGACCTTCATCTCGGCACGCAGGCGCAGCAGGTGCGCCTCTTCCACTCGCTCCGCCCGCCAGAAATCGACCGCATCCCCGGCCCGCAACTCGGTCGGGTGCCGTCGCCCGCGCCGCATCCCCACGCCGCCCGCCATGCGGTCGAGGATGCCGCGCGCCTGCCAGGCCCAGTTCATCGAGAGCCATCCGCGCGCACCGCCTAACGAAGAGAAGGCGCGGAACACCGACGCGGGCGACGCGCGCACGAGGCGTTGCCGCACCTCCATTTCCATCCCCTCCCGCGTCGTCAGCGTCACCGGGAGTTCATCGCCCGCGGAAGTCGACAACGCGTCGCTCCAGATCGTTTCCACCTTCCCCGCCTCCAGCCGCTCCAGCGCAAGCTGCACCGACTCCTCATAGGTCAGGAGGCGAATGCCGGGAAAGATCCGCCGCGCCGAATCGGAGTGCATGATGACCTCGTTGCGAAGCCCTTCGATCAGCGCTCGCGCGATCTGGCTGGGGACCGGCGTCACCAGGTGCACCCACCCCGCCGAGTACGACGGCGTGAGAAAGGGCACGGGGACTACGCGGCGCGCCAGCCCGCGCACGCGGGCGTAGCGCGTCATCATGTCGGCGTATGTGAGGATGTCGGCGCCGCCAATCTCAATGACCATGCCCTCGCTCGCCGGAGTCGACAGCGACGCCACGAGGTACTCCAGCACGTTGCGCGTCGAGATAGGCTGCACCCGCTGGAACACCCACCGCGGGCAGATGAGGACCGGCACGCGCTCCGTGAGGTAGCGGACGAGCTCGAACGACAGGCTTCCCGAGCCGACAATCACGGCCGCGCGGAACTCCGTGACCGGGAGCCCCGCCTCGCGCAGCGCGTCGCCCGTCTCCTGTCGCGAACGCAGGTGCGGCGAGAGGTCCGACTGCGGATCCCCTAACCCGCCGAGGTAGACGATGCGACGTCCCCCGGCGGTGCGCAGTGCATGGGCGAAGTTGCGCGCCCCCGTCAGGTCGCGCTCGTGGAACTCGTGTCCCCCGGCCATGCTGTGGACGAGGTAGAACGCCGTGTCCACACCGTCGAGTGCCGCGCCGAGCGTCGCCGGCTGCAACACGTCACCGGCCACGACCTCCACCTCACGACGCCACCGCCGCCCTTCCAGGCGCGACGGATCGCGCACCATGCACCGCACCCGGTATCCTGCCGCGAGGAGTCGCGGCACCAGCCGTCCGCCGATGTACCCCGTGACTCCGGTGACGAGGATGAGCGGACGAGAGTCGGGCGGCGTCATGCAAGCACAACGCCGCCCGTCGACTCAAAGTTCGCCGCCACCTTGCCTCGCGCGACTACGCACGATCGCGGCGGACGAGCACCTTCCGTCCCTTGATGGTCGAGCTGCGCAGCGCGTCGACGACGTCGTCCGCCACCTCGTCCGGCACCTCGACGATCGAGAAGCGGTCGGAGATCTGGATCGCGCCGATCGCGCGGGAGTCGATTCCCGCCTCGTTGGCGATCGCGCCGACCAGGTCCGCCGGGCGAACCTTCGCCGTGCGCCCCGCACCGATGTAGAGTCGCGCCACGTCCCACGTCGGCCCCTGGCTCCGCTTCTGCTTTCGCGGAGGACCGAACGATTCCTCGCGCCCCGGGCCGGCGGTGCGCCGCGTGCCGCGCTCGTTCCGTTCACTTCGCTCGCTGCGGCCGCTGCCGTCGTACCGGGGGCGTTCGCCGGTTTCGAAGTCGGCATCCCGTCGTTTGGTGCGACGATCACTCGAGGCCGGGGTGCGCTCCTCAGCACTGCTCGATCGCTCGGACCTCGATCCCCACTCCTTGCGCGCCGGCCGCTCCCCGCGCGGCGGGCCGTCTGCCCGCTCCGTACGCGCCGAGCGCTCGCGCCGCGTTGGGGCCGCCGGAATCTCTTCCTCGTCAGGCGCTCCCTCGCGCGCCTCGATCTGCTTCACCGCGGCCGCCGCGACGTCCATGAGGTCGAACTCCTCGGCCAGCGACTCGACGATCACGCGATAGGCGTCCAGCTCCCCCCCGAGGATCGTCTCGCGCAACGACGCGCGCGTGAGCTCGAGACGGCGCGCCCGCAAGTCCGCGACTGTCGGGACCTGGGCAATCTCGATCTTCGACTTCGTGAGAAACTCGATGTTGCGCAGCAGGCGATGTTCGCGCGGTTCGGCCAGCGTGATCGCCACCCCTTCGCGCCCCGCGCGTCCCGTGCGCCCGATGCGGTGCACGTACGACTCCGAGGCCGACGGGACGTCGTAGTTCACCACGTGGGAGACGTGCTGCACGTCGAGCCCGCGCGCTGCGACGTCCGTCGCCACGAGCAGGTCGGTCTTGTTGGCGCGAAACTTCTTCATCACGCGGTCGCGCTGGTCCTGCGACATCCCACCGTGCAACGCCTCGGCGCGATACCCGCGGGCGTTGAGCGTCTCGGTGAGTTCGTCGACCTCGGTTCGCGTGCGGCAGAAGACGATGACGGAGGTGGGATGCTCGATGTCGAGCACCCGGCCGAGGGCCGCCATCTTGTGTGCCCGCGGGACGATGTACGCCACCTGGCGCACCTTGGCCGTCTTTCCGGCGGCCACGGGCTCCCGATCGATCTTGATCGTCTCGGGGTCGCGCAGGTGCCGCGCGGCGATCGTCGCGATGCGCGGCGGCAGCGTGGCCGAGAAGAGCGCCGTCTGCCGCTCGGCCGGAGTGGCCTCGAGGATCGCCTCCAGGTCCTCGGCGAAGCCCATGTCGAGCATCTCATCCGCCTCGTCCAGCACCACCGTCTTCACGGCGTGCAGCGAAAGGGTGCCGCGGCGGATGTGGTCGAGTGCGCGCCCAGGCGTTGCGACGACGACGTCCACCCCGCGCTTCAGCGCGCGGATCTGGGTTTCCATCGAGGCCCCGCCGTAGATGGGGAGCGAGAGGACGCCGAGCGACTTCCCGTAGCGGTGCACCGCCTCGGCCACCTGCATCGCCAGCTCGCGGGTGGGGACCAGGATCAGCGCCGCGGTCCGCTCACGCGCCGGCGCGTCTGTCGAGAGGCGGTGGAGGAGAGGAAGGGCGAACGCCGCCGTCTTGCCGGTCCCGGTGGCGGCCTGCGCGAGGACGTCGCCCCCGGTCAGGAGCGCGGGGATGGCGGCCCGCTGGATCGGCGTGGGCTCCTCGTACCCCAGCGCGGTCAGCGCCGAGAGAAGGCGCGAATCGAGGCCGAGCGAGGCAAACCCCTCTGCGATCTCGTCGGGCAGGGAGTCGGGGTCGACGTCACCCGGGGCTGCGGCGAGGACGGTTTCGAGTGAAACGGGGGGGGCGGAATGGGCACGAGGAGTCATGACGGAAGCTAGTCGCTCTCTTCGTTATTGACAGATGGTAAGACCAGCCGTACTATTATCGTTCGGCAGTATGGCAAGTTGCTATCAGTCCGTGAAGACCATGGGACCTCGCTCTCGCGGTGGTCCCTTTTCAGTTTGGCGCATCCGCTGTTCCGACCAGGCTTGCTGGCGGTTTCATGGTGCGGCCCGGCGTGGGGGCGTTGGTCCACGATTCACTTGCGTGATCGGGACGTACGGCATCACCGGACTCCGACCACAACAACACCTAGGAGTACGGCAATGCGTATCACCGGCACCGTGAAGTGGTTCAACGACGCCAAGGGCTTCGGCTTCATCACCCCTGAGAACGGCCAGAAGGACTGCTTCGTGCACCACTCGGCAATTCAGGGCAAGGGCTTCAAGTCGCTCGCCGAAGGCGAGCGCGTCGAGTTCGAAGTCGTGCAGGGCCAGAAGGGCCCCGCGGCTGAGAACGTCGTGAAGCTCGGCCGCTAACCGCGGCCATCCGGGGGGCGATACCCCGCCCCCCACCGGCGACCCGGTCGCTCAGCGGCCGGGCCGCCCCTTCAAGCGAAAAGACGAGTCACCGTCGCCGCGGCTGCGGCGTTCCCATCGAGTATTCCATCATGATTGAAGTCAAGCTCGACGAAGGCGATCGGTTGGAGTGGGCCCTCAAGGCCTTCAAGAAGAAGGTCCTGAAGTCCGGCATCCTCAAGGAGCTGCGTCGCAAGCGGCATTACGTGAAGCCCAGCGAAGCGCGCCAGCTCAAGTCGGCCGCGGCCCGTCGCCGCGCCCGGCAGAAGCCGCGCCCGTCAGAGTAAGCGTACTCGGCTCGTCTTTCGCCCCCGGCCCCTTTGGGTCCGGGGGTTTCGCCGTTGCGGGCACGACGACATCGACCTCCGCAGAGCAGGACCTCGCGGCGTCCCTCCCGTGCCCCGATCGCGTCCCTGCCGCGTGACGCCGATGGCCCCCTGCGAACGACGACCCTAGCGACGGGCAGCGGAGCTCGAGTCGCTGAGGCGCAGCGCCGGCCGGTCGATCACCGTCGCCTCCGGGTCGATACCACTCCCGTTCGACGAGGTCGCGACGTCGCGCACCGGCTTCGCGCGTAACGCGCGGCGCGGAACCAGCTCCTCACCCAGCTCCACCAGGACGCGCGTCGCCACCAGCGACGCCAGCGGCTCCGGCACTCCCATGACCCGAACATAGGTGTCGATTGCGCGATCGAACGCCATGTCCTCGGACAAGGTGTCGATGAACATCAGCGCGTTGCGCACATGCGTCTCGATGATCGCGTCCTCCGCCCGCGCCTGCGCCAGGCGCATGCGTCGCTCCGCCCCCTCGTCGAGCCGACGGGGAAAGAGCGATTCGGGGAAGATCCGGCGAAGGAAGGAGGGCATGCGGGGAAATATGGAGGACGGGAGTTCGGAGGTGCGCGATGCTGCAATCGCCCCCTCCGAGACGATGACGCCTCCTACACGATAACGTCTGTGCGATGCATCGCCCAATCTCGCGAGTCCAGCCACAACCGCGCGCGGCTCCGCCGCGCGCACTCCCGTCTCCCGTCTCCCGTCCCCCGTCCGCCTCTAGCTCTCCTGCGACTCGTACTGGTCCTTGAGGCTCGCCACGACGCCCGGATCTGCGAGCGTCGTCGTGTCGCCCAACGCGCGTCCCTCGGCGATGTCGCGCAGGAGTCGGCGCATGATCTTCCCGGAGCGGGTCTTCGGCAGGTCGGCGCTGAAGAGCACGTCGTCCGGGCGGGCGATGGCGCCGATCTTCTGGGCCACGAAATCGCGCAGTTCGTCGCGCAACTCGCCGCTCGCATGATGGCCCGTGCGCAGCGTGACGAAGGCCGCGATCGCTTGCCCCTTGAGTTCGTGGTGCTTCCCGACGACGGCGGCTTCCGCCACGGACGGATGCTCCACCAGGGCACTCTCGACCTCCATCGTGCCAATGCGGTGCCCGGCCACGTTGAGCACATCGTCCACGCGTCCGAGGATCCAGTAATAGCCATCCTCGTCGAGCTTGGCCCCGTCGCCGGCGAAATACAGGTCCGGACGACCGGGCCACTTGGAGAAGTACGTGTCCACGTAGCGCTGGTCGTCCCCCCAAATCGTCCGAAGCATCGACGGCCACGGACGCGTGAGCGTGAGGAGCCCGCCTCCCACCGGGATCTCGGCGGCCTTGGCGTCCACGAGTTGTGCGAAGTAGCCGGGGAGCGGCTGCGTGGCCGACCCTGGCTTGGTGTGCGTGATCCCCGGAAGCGGGGAGATGACGATCGCCCCCGTCTCCGTCTGCCACCACGTGTCGACGATGGGGCAGCGCCCGGCGCCGATGTGCGTGTGATACCAGATCCACGCCTCGGGATTGATCGGTTCGCCCACGCTGCCTAACAAGCGCAGGCGCGACAGGTCGTGCGCGGCGGGCCAGTCGGCCCCCCACTTCATGAAGGCGCGAATGGCGGTGGGGGCGGTGTAGAAGACCGTGACAC
This sequence comes from Gemmatimonadaceae bacterium, assembly GCA_046327755.1. GTDB lineage: Bacteria > Gemmatimonadota > Gemmatimonadetes > Gemmatimonadales > Gemmatimonadaceae > SCN-70-22. Next base: position 506,507 of record JAXLXW010000001.1, on the reverse strand, counting down.
CGTGGCGTTCGCACATCTCCCACATGCGATCCTTCTCGGGCCAGTCGGGAGCCCCCTCGTACATCACGCACGTGGCGCCGTTCGCAAGCGGGCCGTACACCAGGTACGAGTGCCCCGTCACCCACCCAACGTCCGCGGTGCACCAGAAGACATCCTCTTCCTTGAGGTCGAAGACGTGGCGCGTGGTGTAGGCCACGCCGGTGAGGTAGCCACCGGTCGTGTGCACGATCCCCTTTGGCTTCCCGGTTGTTCCGGATGTGTAGAGGATGAAGAGGACGTCCTCCGCATTCATCGGTTCGGCGGGGCAGGTCGCGTCCGCCTGCTGCATCAGGCGATGGTACCAGTGGTCGCGCCCCTCCTCCATCTCCACGTACGCTTCGCCGATCGGCCCGGACGTGCGTCGCTGTACCACGACGACGTGCTTCACGGAGGGCGCCTCCTCGAGCGCCTTGTCGGTGTTGCGCTTGAGCGGGACGATCTGGCCGCGTCGATAACCGCCGTCTGCCGTGATCACGACCTTCGCCTGTGCGTCGTTCATGCGGTCGCGCAGCGACTCGGGCGAGAACCCGCCGAACACGACGGAGTGAATCGCCCCGATTCGGGCGCAGGCCAGCATCGCAATCGCTGCCTCGGGGATGAGCGGGAGGTAGATCCCCACGCGATCGCCGCGCTGCACGCCGAGCTTCTTGAGGACGTTCGCGAACTTCTGGACCTCCTTGTAGAGATCCCAGTACGTGAGCGTGCGCCGATCGCCGGGTTCACCCTCGAAGATGATCGCGGCCTTGTTGCGCCTGGCGCTGTTGATGTGCCGGTCGAGGCAGTTGTAGGCGACGTTGAGCGTCCCCCCGTCGAACCAGCGCGCTCGCGGTGGCTGCCAGTCCAGGACCGTGTGCCAGGGCGAGAACCAATCCAGGGAGCGCGCCTGCTCTGCCCAGAAGGCCTCGTAATCGGCAGCGGCTCGGGCGTAGACCTCGGGGGAACTGTCGTGCGCATTCCGGGCGAAGTCCTCGCTGGGCGGGAACTTCCGGTTTTCCTGGAGAAGGACGTCGATGTCGGACATGAAGAAAGCAGTCGGATTCGGGAGATGCGCCGCAGAGGGCCGTGGGTGGCGTGGCTGACGTGGCGGTTCGAGCGGTCCCGCGAAGCGCCCCGATTCTGGGGAGGCGAGCGTGGATGTGCAACCGGGAAAGCGTGAAGCTGACGGTGGAGTGTCCGTGCCGTGCGGTCGATACGGCAGAGTGGAGAGCCTGCCGCGATTTGCCGACCTCGTGCGCGGCAACTCATGCCCAGTCGAATCAGTCAAGTCGCGCTACTGCAACGGTTTCAGTCGCGATGGCGCGCGCTGGCACGCCGTTCGCCATAGTCACGACCGTCCGGGGCGACACGAGGTGCCCCCGAGCGGACGGCCCCCCTTTCGACCAGTCCATCTCATGACCGCAGTCGCCGAAGCGAACCTGATCCTCGCCCCCTCGCGCCTCGTCTCGGAGACGCGCGTCGACTTCCGCTGTGCCGCGCTGGATTCCCTCGAGCGTGCCCGCGAGAGCGGGGCACCGCTCCTGGCCATCGACATGGGCGAAACACGCGACGTCGACGCGAGCGGACTCGGAATCCTCGTCCTCGTCCAGAAGCGTGCACGCGAGCGCGGCATTACCACCCGCCTCCTCAACACGCAGAGCAGCGTCCGCTCGCTGCTGACGCTCACCAAGCTCGAGCCGCTCTTCGAGTTCGCCTGAGTCGCCCCTGGACCGCCGACAGGCGGTCGTCCACGAACTGCTTTTCACCTCTTCGCGCCCGCGCCCCCTGCGTCGGGCGCTTCTTCTTGCATTTCCCCGAGTTTCCGGGTTTGCAACGTCGTCGTCGCGGACCAAATTCCTATTGACATGTTTTCCTTTCGGTTCGGCCCCGCGCCGACCGTCATCCTCGCGGATCGATCTCTCCTCTGATGGTCACGATCAAGGACGTCGCACGGCGGGCGGGTGTGTCGGTGGCAACGGTATCACGCGTGCTCAACAAGAGCGGCCCCGTCAGTCCGGCGGCGGCGGAGCGCATCCATGAAGCGGCAGAGGCGCTGCACTACGTCCCGCACGGCGGCGCGCGCTCGCTCATCACGTCCAAGACGAACACGATTGGCGTCCTCCTCCCCGATCTCTACGGTGGCTTCTTCTCCGAGATGATCCGCGGGATCGACCAGACGGCGCAGCAGCATGGCTATCACCTCCTGCTCTCGGGGTCGCACAACCGGCACAACGAGATGGAGGTCGCGATGCGCGCGATGCGTGGACGCACCGACGGGGTCATCGCCATGTCGCCGCACTTCGATGCGCGCACGCTGGTGGAGAACCTTCCGCCGTCCCTTCCGGTCATCCTCCTCTCGTGCGAGGCGGGAGACTCGGACTACCAGGTGATTGCGATCGACAACGCGGGCGGTGCCGAGGCGATGGTGCGCCACCTCATCGAACTCGGGCATCGCCGGATCGCGATGGTCATGGGGGAGAAGGGGCACTTCGACACGGCGGAGCGCCTGCAGGGCTACCGTCAGGCGCTGCTCGACGCGGGGATCGAACTCGACGCGCGCTACGAGGCGCAAGGCGATTTCAGCGAGGCGTCGGGACATCGGGCGGTACAGGAGCTGCTCGCCCTCGACGACCGTCCGACGGCGATCTTCTGCGCGAACGATTCGATGGCGATCGGCGGCCTGGCGGCAGTGCACGAAGCCGGGCTGGAGGTCCCCGACGACATCACGGTGGTCGGATTCGACGACATCCCGCTCGCGCATTACCTGTCGCCGCCGCTGTCGTCGGTGCACGTCCCGGTCTTCGAGATGGGCCAACGAGCGGTCTCGCGACTGATCGCGGCACTGAAAGGCGAACCCACCTCCGAGCGCCGCCACGAGCGACTCCCCACGCACCTGGTGGTCCGCGACTCGTGCGCCCCGCCTCCGGCCGAGGCACGGCAGGCGAACGCCGGGCGCAACTAGCAGACCGATCGCGCCCCCGATCCATCGAGGGGGGCGGGGCGGGGTCGGCGCGTGGGTCGGAGTGCGGAGTGTCGCCGCATGGCGCGCGTCGGAAGAAACCGATGGCGCGCGTACGCGTACGGGCGACACAGCGGGCTCCCTCGCACTGGAGTACATGCATGGATCAATCCGAGTTCATCGTGGCGATGACCTCCATCCTTGTCGGGGGAGGGATCTGCCTGTCGATCGTCCTCACCATCGGCCGACTCCTTGGCCGCCGTCGCGACGGCGGTGAACTCGGCGCGGCGGGGCTTGGCCAACTCGATGCGCGGCTGTCGCGCATGGAACAGGCGATCGACGCCATGGCGGTCGAGGTCGAGCGCGTCTCCGAGGCGCAACGCTTTACGTCGAAGCTCCTCGCCGATCGAGCCGACGACCGTCCGGTAGCGGAGCGCATCCCCCGTTCCTGACGGCGTTCGGTCGTCGCTATCTTGCCGGTGTCCCATCAGAGGCGCGCTTCTTGCGCGCGAAGTCGGCGCGCGCTTGACCGCTCGCCTCGACTTTCACCCGGCACCGTGACGTCCGCATGATCCATCCCTGGCGCGATCTCCCTCCTGGCCCCCATCCGCCAGACGAGGTCACCGCAGTCATCGAGATCCCCAAGGGGAGCCGCAACAAGTACGAACTGGACAAGGAGTCGGGGCTCTTCAAGCTCGACCGCGTCCTGTACTCGGCCGTGCACTATCCGGGCGACTACGGATTCATCCCGCGCACGCTGCACGAGGACAACGACCCCCTCGACATCATCGTGCGTATCGACGAGCCGACATTCCCGGGGTGCCAGATCCAGTCGCGCCCGATCGGGGTGCTCAAGATGCTCGACCGTGGCGAACCGGACGACAAGATCCTCGCCGTCCCGTCGCACGATCCGTTGCACCACGAGTACTACGACATCGCCGACCTGCCGTCGCACTATCTCAACGAGATCGAGCACTTCTTCCAGATCTACAAGGACCTGGAGGGAAAGCGCATGCAGATCGTGGGCTGGGAGAAGAGCGAAGTGGCGATGCGGGTGATCCAGGAGTCGATCGTGCGCTACTCGGCGCGTTACCTGACCGAGGGACCGTAGCGCGCGGCGCGTTGCCTAACGCGTCAGCCGCCGGGACTGCCCGGCGAAGCGCGAGGCCTCGCACATGGGCACGTTCCCGGGCGCTTCACGCCGCCGGCCGCTCGCACCGCGAGCCCGGCGGCGTTGTCGTTAGGCACGCAGGGGCCGACGCCGCACGCAAAGGGTGCCGCTGAAGGCGGTCGTCCGCTTCGACAGTGCACGCGCAATTCCTGACCCGCCGTTCGCGACACGACGCGAATGTGCGTGGATGTCGCGCCGGGCCTTGCCACGCGGCAGCACGCTCCCCAAGATGCCCGTCCGCTCGCGCCATGCCATGATCGACGTCGCCAGCTGTCCACGCGATCGTCGGACCCTGCCGTCGCGAGTCGGTGAACGTGCGTGGCGCGCCTGACCGAGACCGGTGCGTGTTGGCCTCGCAGGTCCTAACGAGCGAGCGCCGCGTGCCGGGTGACCCGCAATCCCTGCGTGATGGAGCACGTAATGGAGCACTCGTACGCACCAGTGACCGCGGGCCCCGGCAACGCGCTGACCTTGCGCGCGGCGGCCTTGCTGCGAAGCGCCCGCCACTGCGTGGATGCGGCGACGGCCGAGGGCGAGGGGTGGCGGGGGACGCCCGCCTTCACGGTGGTGCGTCGCGGCGACCGCAACACGGTCCTGCGGGCGCGCGTCCCGAACGGTGGGCACGCCGGAACGTCGCTGGTGTTCAAGCTCCCCGTGGGCGACGCCGATCGCGCGGACGCCGACCTGCGCTGCATGCTGGCCCTCACGGGAACTGGTGTCGTGCCCGACGTCGTGGCGGAACTCTCCGATGCGCGGGGGTTCGCGATGCAGGACGCCGGCGATTGCACGCTGGAGTGGGCGCTGGCGCGTGGCGGGGAGCGCGGCGTACGCGCGGCGGTCGCCGCGATGGCGCGCGCCTACGCACGGTTGCACGTCGCCGGGCGCTCCCAGGCCCGGCACCACGAGGGGCTGCGCTCGGCCGCACGCACGCGCGAACTCGGTGACTGGACCGACGGGCTCCCGCGTGCCTTCGCCTGGTTGCATCTGGCGGATGGCGACGCGCGCGTGCGACGGGCCCTCACGCGGATCGTGGCGGCGTGGTACGCCGATCGCGACACACTCACCCTCACGCACGGTGATCCGGCCCCTGGCAACGTCCTCCTGGTGGGGGCGAGCGGCGAGGCGCGCCTCGTCGATTTCGAGTACGGCGCCGTGCGCCACCCCGCCTACGACCTCACGGCGTGGGATGTCCTGTGCCCGCTCCCCAACGATCTCGTGCAGCACCTGCGGCATGCCTACGTGAGCGAGCGTGCGCGGTTGGGGTGGCCGGTGCCGGCAGCGCACGTCGGCTACGAGGCGATCCTTGCCTATCGTGCCCTGGCGATGCTCGCCTGGTTTCCGCCGGCGGCTCGAGAACGGGACGGCGACTGGGTCGCCCCGTGGACTGTCCGGCAGGCCGTCCTGTCCACGCTGGATCGTCTGGGGGAGCGCGGCGCCGATGATCCCCACCTGCGAGGGCTCGCCGAGGCGGCGCTCACCGCCGCGGCCCACTGGCGCCGCGAGTGGCCCGAGATCGTCGACGTCCTTCCCCGTTGGTCCTCGCTGCGAAACGCGGTCGCCTGACGCGACGCACGCCGCAGCGCGTACGGCGCCGCGCGTACGGCGCAGCGAGCACGCCGCAACGCGTACGGCGCTGGTCAGCGCCAGCGCCGCATCACGAGGGCCGCGTTGATCCCGCCGAAGCCGAAGGAGTTGCTGATGAGGTGATCGACGCGCGCACCGACCCCCCCGGGGGCCACATGGGCGAGGGCGCACGCGTCGTCCGGTGTCTCGAGGTTCACCGTCGGGGGGAGCCACTCGCGCTCCAGGGCCAGGGCACAGATCGCCGCCTCGATCGCCCCCGACGCGCCTAACGCGTGTCCGTAGTACCCCTTGGTCCCGCTCACAGGGACCGTCGCCGCGCGATCGCCCAGGACCTGCGTGATGGCCTGCGTCTCGGTGGGATCGTTGAGCGGTGTCGAGGAGGCGTGCGCGTTGACGTAGCCCAGTTCGTGCGCCGCCAGCCGGGCATCGGACAGCGCGAGGCGCATGGCGCGCGCCGCCTGGCTCCCGTCCGGGCGCGGGGCGGTCATGTGGTGCGCGTCGTTTGTCTGGCCAAAGCCCAGCACTTCGGCGTAGATCGGGGCGCCGCGCGCGACGGCGCGATCGAGCTCCTCCAGCACCAGCACCGCAGCCCCTTCTCCCATCACGAAGCCGTCGCGGTCCCGGTCGAAGGGGCGCGAGGCGCGGACTGGATCGTCGTTGCGCGTCGACATGGCGCGAATCAGTGCGAAGGCACCAAAGCAGAGCGGGGCCAGCGGCGCCTCGGCGCCGCCGGCAATCATCACGTCGGCGTAGCCGTCGCGCACCTGCCGGAAGGCGTCGCCGATCGCGATCGTCCCCGAGGCGCAACTCATCGCGTTGGTGCTGTTGGGGCCCTGCACCCCGAACTCGATCGCGATGTTGCAGCTGGAGGCGCCGCCGAACACGGCGAGGGCCAGCGTTGCGTCCACGGCGCGCAGCCCCTCGCGCAGGAAGACGCCCAGCTGTTCCTCGGCGTAGCCGACGCCGCCGAGTGCCGTCCCCATCATGGCGCCGACGCGCTCGCGGTCCTCGCGGGCGAGGTCGAGGTGCGAATCTTCCAGCGCCAGTCGCGCCGCGGCGACCGAGAACTGGCCGAAGCGATCGAGTCGCTTGGCGCGCTTGGCCTCGATGTGATCGCCGGCGACGAAGTCGTTCACTTCGGCCGCATTGTGCGACCGGAAGATGGACGGATCGAAGCGCGTGAGTGCGCGGACGGCCGACCGGCGCGCCTGCAGACCGCGCCAGAGGCCGTCACGCGTGGTGCCGATCGGGGTAATGGCGCCGATACCCGTGACGACGACGCGGCGGCGGTTCATGCGAGGGGAGCGTGCGAGGGAGCGGTCCCCGGTCCTGCGAGGAGCGCGGCGCGCGAGGGGAGGGGGCCGGCTTGTCCTTCAGCGACGCGCGCCAATCCTTCGAGCGTACGCTCGGCGATCCCGTGCACGAAGACCGGACCGATGACGACGGTTGCCGCGAAGATGCCGATCAGGGGCCAGTGCGGGCCATCCCAGACGTGCACCAGGCGTACGCGCGTCCCTTCGCCGTTAGGGAGCGCTTCGAACCCCCACTCCACGTCCATGCGGGTCGTGATGCCGCCGACGTGGCGGAACCGAACCGCGGGGCGCGTCACATCAACCTCCATCTCCGACAGCCACCACGTGGGCCAGTTGACGAGCCCGAACGGACGGTTGGCGCTCATCTCGACGATCCCGCCGCCGTCGCGCGAGCGCTCGCGAAAGCGCACGAAACGGTAGTGCGGGAGATAGGCCGGCCAGTGCTCCACCAGTCGCGCGAGCTCGAAGATCTCGCTGACGCTCGCGCGCACGATGCGTTCGTCCACGGTTTCCATGGCACGTCCTGCGGGGAGCGGGCCTAACGACAACGGTTCGCGCATGCGGCAGCGCTGCAGGTGAGGGGAGGAGGGAGCGGGACCGGTCAGGGGGCCGGCGTCCAACTGGCGGTGAGGCGGAAGCCGGGACGTCGCCGGACCTCCGGACGGACACCGCAGCTGTCATACACCACGGACTCGAGTTCCGCCACCGTAAAGCCCCGCAGGACGGAAACGACACCATCGTGGCGGCTGACGGGGTGGAATCCGAGGGGAAACGAGGCGAGCCACAGCCCGCAGGCGGCGATCCAGCTGCGGCGCAGGTCGCTGACGATGACGCGGCAGCGCGCCACGCGGTGCATCTCGCCCAGCAGCGTGGCCAGCGCGGCTCCCTCGAAGTGGTGGGCGACCTGGTGACAGGCTACGACATCGATGCTGCGATCGGCCAGCGGGAGCTCCAGCGCGGAGGCGCACACACCCTCGTCGGCGTGTCGCCGGGCGGCATGCGCCAGGGAGGCATCGAGGTCGAGGGCGATTGTGTGGAGTGCGATGCCATGGGCCTCGCCAAAGCGTCGCGCGTGCGCCGTTGCCTCTCCCGTTCCCGTGCCGATGTCGAGGAACGACGCGACGCGCGGGAGGGCATGGGCGCACTCGGCGAGCGTAGCCAGGAGCGCGCGCGTCCCGCCGAAGAGGCGGTTGGCCACGGCGATGTCGCGGTGCGACCGGGCCCGCAGCTGCAACGGCACGTCACGCTGGTCGAGGATCTCGGGACCGTGATGTCGGCGCGGGGTGAGCATGGCGGTGGCGGGGGCGGGGCCGCTCAGCGCTCCAACTGCGCGTATCCGCCTCGATAGTACAGGAGCGGGCGTTCGTCGCGGGCGTCGGCGCCTTCGACTTCGGCGACAAGGATCGTGTGGTCGCCCTCCTCATGGCGCGCCGTGATGCGGCACTCCAGCACGGCGAGGACGTCGTCGAGTACGGGGGCCCCGTGCGGCGCGCGCGTGAAGCCGATGCCATCGAAGCGCGCGTCAGCCCCGGTGTGCGAGAATCGGCGCGAGAGCGCTTCCTGCGAGGCGCTGAGCACGTTGACCGCAATCCACTCCGCGTCGCGCAGTGCGGGATAGACGGACGCGTGGCGGTCGATGCAGACCAGGATGAGCGGCGGGGTGAGCGAGAGCGAGGTGAAGGCGCTCACGGTCATGCCGTGGTCGTGCCCGGCGGCATCGCGCGTGGTGACGACCGTGACGCCGGAGGCGAAGCGACCGAGTACGCTGCGAAAGAGATCGGAGTCGAGGGGCATGTCGAGTATGCGGGGCACCGCCAAGAGCGGCGGAGTGAGTCGTCAGGCGCCGGTGAGGAGGCGCCAGAGGAAGCCGGGGCGCAGGACCTCACGCGGGGGGACAAAGTCGCCGGTGACACCGACGAGAAGGTCGGCCATGTCGCGGCGGCGCGAAAGGACCTGCGCGGCCCGGTTGAACAACGTGGGAAAGGCGACCGCGGTGCCCACGGCGCGCTCCACGAGTCGCTTGCCGCGGAAGGCGTCGCGCAGGCAGCGATCGTACGCGGCGAGGGCGACGTCGCGCGTTCGTGCCGTGGCTGCGCGCACGCCCTCGAAGGCATAGGGGGTGAGGAGCTCCCCACCGCGCAGGGCGGCGTAGATCCCCTCGCCGGTGAACGGGTCGAAGAAGTCCGCGGCATCGCCGACCAGGGCGGCCCCGGGGGCCCACGCGCGGTGCGCGCGTTGGTTGAAGGGGCCCGTGGCGCGGGCCGGCGTTAGGCGTGTGGCGTGCGCGAAGCGCGGGGCCAGGTGCGCGTGGTGGGCGATCCAGGCGTCGAGGAAGGCCGCGGCGTCGCCAGCGATGGCGCGCGCGTCACGCTGCGGCACCACCACGGCCACGTTGGTCCTCCCCCGCCCGACGTCGGCGAGCCCCAGGTAGCCGTCGCCTTCGACGTGCATCTCGCCGCACCGTCCCACGCCCTCCACCCCGCCGTAATGCGCCACGACGGCGATGCGTCTCGGAAAGCGCCCGCTGCTCGTTAGGCCGAGGCGACGCCCGACCACGGAACGCAGGCCGTCGGCGCCGACCGTGAGGTCGGCGCGCCAGCGGCGGCGCGTGCCGCCGACGTCGCCCTCCACGCCGATGATGCGTCCGTCGTTCGCACGCACGACGTCGCGCACCTTCGCCCCCTCCACGATGCACGCCCCGGCGGCCCGCGCCCGATCCAGCAGGATCGCGTCGAGTTCGCGCCGCGGGAGGGCGAGGCCGCGGTCGCGAAAGCCGCGGAATCCGTGCGACGAGGCGAACTCCCCGTGAATCACCATGCCGTTCGGGGCACGCACGCGCATCCCGTCCAGTTGCGCCGCGCCCGAGCCTTCGATGGTCGCCAGCACCCCCATCTCGTCGAGAATCCGCGACGCCTGCGGCGAAAGGTACTCCGCGCACGGCTTGTCGCGCGGGAATCGCGCGCGGTCGAGGACGGTGACGTCGACGCCGGCACGGGCGAGGAAGAAGGCGGTCGCCGACCCGGCGGGGCCGCCACCGACCACCAGTACCTCGGCGTCGCGTGTCAGGAGTGCAGGGGGCGCGAGGGGAGCGCGACCGCCCGCCGTGTCGACGCCACCGGTCACGAGGTCACCCGCACGTACAGTTGTCCGGCGATTTCGAGTTGATCGCCGGTGCGTCGCACGTCGTAGCTGAGCTGCGTCACGGACGGCGACGTGAGGTCGATGATGACGCGGGTGCCTTCCATCCGGTATTGCCCCGCGCTCACGAGGACATCGACGAGTCCGAAGGTGTAGTTGCGCGCCACCTGCACCCGGACGGCGGTTCCGTCGCTCCCGAACTGCCACGTCGTCTCGGACGAGCGCGAGATCCCGAAGTCGTCAATAAAGTACACGATGCGTCGCCAGCTGCCGACGACGGAGAGTGCGCTCGCGCCCGCGCCCGTCGTGGCGATCGTGACGCGGCGCGGCGAGGCGATCCCGGGGCCATCGCACGCGGCAAGCGCGAGCGCGACCGCCGCGGCGAACGCGGCCGCCGCGCGGGTGACGCTCCATCGTCCCCCTGGTCGCCCTGTGCCCGGTCTCGCGAGGTGCATGGCCTGTCGCGTTCTCGTCTCCTGGTACGGTCCTGCTCTCGGGCGGTCGGCAGCCCTCGCATGACCCCACGCGAGGTCGCGCACACGCCGACGGCGGGTGATTGCGCCTGACGGTCGCGCCCGCCTTACCCCAAGGCCTGTCCGGCCATCAGCGCGACGGCACTCCCGGCCAGGCTACTCGTTAGGTTCACGATATCGTTGTCGAATCCCGCCACGCCACTGCGCCGCTGCGTCTCGCGACCGCAGTCGTGCACCCGCCGCTCCGTGGCCTCCCGACAGTGTGCACACCAGCGTCGTTCCTGCAATGTGGCGCCCAGCACCGTGTCGGCCAGCGCACCGCCAATTCCCCCGACGATGGTGGCCACGACCACCCGTAGATCGAAGCCCGCAAGGTGCGCAACGGTTCCGAGCAGAAGTGCCCCGGCGCCCGTGGCGACCGTGCCGGCGCTTGTCACGGCGCCGGAGGTTCCCGGGGGAACGGGACGCCATCCGCGAAGGCTGCGCGGGATGCCGCCCACCGCGGTGCCGATCTCGGTGGCCCACGTGTCTGCCGTGGCGCCGGCCAGCGCACCGAAGCCGGCGAAGGTCCAAGGTGACGCGGGGACAATGATGGCCCCAACCGCGCAGAGCGCAAAGACGCCACCATTGGCGATCACCTGCCAGGCGTCGCGTTCGCCTCCCTTGTCGACGATGCCACCCGTGATGCGCTCCTTGGCGGCGCGGCGCCAGCGCGACAGGAGTGTCGACGAGCAGAAGAAGGTGAGCAGCATGGCGCACCATCCCCACCCGGCAGCCGTCGCCGCGGTACCGACGACGAGCGCGCCCCACGCGCCCGACGGAGCGAGTGCACGCGCGCGCCGCGCCGCCAGCGCGATCGCCGCGGCGAGCGCTAGGCCGGTCAGGGTGCGTGCGAGAAGGGTCATGAGGGCAAGCGCAATGTGCGCGCGCGCCGAAGTGCGCGACAGGGCGCGTGTCGAGGCACACGCAAATTACTTGAACGGGGTCACAGCGGCCGTTACCTTCGCTCGATCCATATGTCCGACACGGTCGACGCCCTCCTCCCGCTCTCGTTCCTCGAAGCCGTCCGCCACGTCGACAGCCCTGTCGAGGACTTCGAGGCGGAACTCGTCGGCGACCTGCGCAACAAGCGCCTGGGGCTCAGCGAGACGGTCTACATGCAGATCCGGCGCTTCGCCGAGGCGGTGAAGCGCGGACAGCGCACCTCGATGGAGGAGGCCGTGGGGCTGGCGACGCTCCTTGGGCGGCGCCCGGATGCCGAGGCGGTCTTTCGCGTGGCCGGGCGGCACATCGCGACGGAGTCGTACCAGACGATCGGCGGGCTCTCGCGCGGGATGATGCGGATCCTCCCCAACTTCCTGGCGCGCCCGCTCGCGCTGTCGCACTCGCGCCGCCTGGCGCGCCGCTACCTGCACGGGCGCATTTCTCGTGTAGGGGCGCACGTGTACCTCGAGGTCGACAAGTCGGTGACGGTCGACACGGCACCGCGTTCCGTCGGCTGCACGTATTACGAGGCGAGCTTGAAGGAACTGCTGCGCCTCCTCGTCAACAGCGTCGGCGCGGTGGAGCACGTCCGCTGCGCCTCGCGCGGCGAGGGCGCGTGTGCCTGGCGCGCCGAATGGAAACCCACCTCCGCCCAGCAGGAGTGATCCCATGCCACGCCTGAGCCCCGAGTCGCTCCCCGAGATCCAACGCGCGATTGCCGATGCCGGGCTCGATGGCTGGCTGCTGTACGATTTCCGTGGGACGAACCCCATCGCGCAGGACTTCCTGGGCTTCGGGCAGCTGCACCTGTCGCGGCGCATCTTTGTCCTCGTGCCGCGGACCGGCGCCCCGGTCGCCATCACGCACAACATCGAGCAGGGCGCGTGGAAGGGGTGGCCCGCGGGCTGGCGGCGCGAGCGCTACTCGTCCTGGCGCGCACTCGAAGCCTTCCTGCACGAGATCGTTGGCGGGAAGACGGTCGCAATGGAGTACTCGGCTGGCGACGCCGTGCCGTACCTCGATCGCATCCCCGCCGGCACGCTGGAGATGGTGCGTGCCGCCGGCGCCACGGTGGTGTCGTCCGGCGAGTTGGTCTCGCGCTTCTACGCCTGCTGGACCAACGACGACCTCCTGGCGCATCGACGCGCCGCCGAACACATCGCCGGCATTGCGCACGAGGCCTTCCTGCACGCCGGCTCCATGGCGCGTGCCGGCACGCCAATCGCCGAGCACGCCCTGCAGGCGCGCATGATGGACGCCTTTGCCCGCGCCGGGCTCGAGACGTACTCACCGCCTAACGTCTCGGTCGGGGCCAATGCCGCCGATCCGCACTACGCCCCGTCGGCCGACAACCCCAAGGTGATCACCGTCGGGAACCTCGTCCTCATCGACCTGTGGGCGCGCGAAGCCGGGCGCCCCTACGCCGACCAGACGTGGATGGCGATCATCGGCGCGCCGAGCGCACGCGCCGTCGAGCTGTGGAACGTCGTGCGAGACGCGCGCGACGCCGCCATCGCGCACCTCGAGCACGAAATCGCCGCCGGGCGCGACGTGCGCGGCGCCGACGTCGACGACGCGGCGCGCGCGGTCATCGTCCGCGCCGGGCTCGGCGACTACTTCACGCATCGCACCGGGCACTCCATCGACTCGCGCGAGATCCACGGCTCCGGCCCCAACCTCGACAACCTCGAGACTCGCGACGAACGGCTGCTCATCCCCGGTGTCGGCTTCTCGATCGAGCCCGGAGTCTATTTCCCGGGCGACGTCGGGCTGCGCACCGAGGTCAACGCCTACATCGGGGACGGAGCCCTCGTCGTCACCCCCGTCGAGATCCAGCGCGAGCTGATCGTTGCCTGAGGCGGGACGCACCGCGCCCACGGGCGACGGGAGCGAGCTGCGGCGGGAACTCGGCGTCTTCTCGGCGGCACTGCTCGTCGTCGGCGGGATCATCGGGAGCGGGATCTTCTTTACCCCCGCTGAGGTGGCGCGGGCGCTTCCCAGCGCGACAACCATCTTCTCCGTGTGGGTGCTGGGCGGCTTCCTGGCGCTCGCCGGCGCGCTGACCTACGCCGAACTCGGGGCCATGCTCCCCGACGCCGGCGGTCCGTACGTCTACATCCGCCACGCCTTCGGTTCGCTCCCAGCCTTCCTCTACGGCTGGATGAACCTCCTCAGCATTGCGTCGGGGGCCATCGCCGCGGTGGCGATGGGCTTTGCGGGCTATCTGGGGCGCTTCATCGACCTCGCCCCGATGGGCGGGCCCATCGGCGTCGCTGCCGCGACGATCGTCCTCCTCTCGCTCACCAACATCCTCGGCATTCGCCCGGGTGCGGCGCTGCAAAACGTGCTGACTGCGGCGAAGATCGTCGCGCTTGCCGCACTGATCGTTGGTGGACTCGTGCTGTGGACGTCCATCGGGGCCCCCATCCCGGTGCCCGACGCGCCCCCCCCTCGCGAGTCGCTGGTCACAGGCTTCGCCGCGGCCTTCGTCGCCGTCCTGTTCACCATCGGCGGGTGGCAGCAGATGAACATGGTCGCGGGGGAGATTCGAGATCCGGAGCGGACCATTCCCAAGGCGCTCCTGATCGGGATCCTGATCGTGATCGCGATCTACCTCGGCGCCAACGCGGTCTACCTGCATGCGCTGGGGCGCGACGGGCTGGCGGCGAGCGCCGCCGTCGCCGCCGACACGGCCTCCCGGCTTGTTGGCCCGGTGGGGGCGTCGTTCATCACGATCTCGGCGATGATCTCCATCCTCGGCTTCGTGAACGTGGCGATCCTTGCCAATGCGCGCATTCCGTACGCGCTGGCCCGCGACGGCGTCTTCTTCGAGTCGGTGGGGAAGGTGCATCCCAGGTTTGGGACCCCGCACATCGCGATCATCTTGTGCGGGGGATGGGCGCTCGTCCTGCTCTTCGCGACCAAGGGCGGAATCGGAGACCTCCTGAGCGGCGTCGTCTTCGCCGACTGGATCTTCTTCGGGCTCGGGGCGGCCTCGGTCTTTCAGCTCAGGCGAACTCGACCCGAGGCCAGACGTCCGTATCGCGCCTGGGGCTATCCGATCGTTCCGGCGATCTTCGTGATATCGGCAGGTTTCGGCGTCCTGAGCGCGTACTTGGCGGCACCGAAGACGTCAGCGGCAGGAACCGTGATGTTGGTGGTCGGCGTCTTTATTCACCGACTGTTCAGCAACAGGGATTCGCGCTCTTTCCAGAAAGACGCGACACAATTGACCGAAAAGACAGTGAAGTGAACTCCCAGCCTCGGGGGAACGAGGCTTGAAAACACGAGGGTGTATCGCGTAGGGTTGGATGAGTTGAGACGAAAGGCCCGTACGAAGCGACCGGAGACGAAATGCCCACCTATCTCTACGAGACCGTACCCGACCAAGGGGAGAGCGCCGAGCAGTTCGAGGTGCGCCAGGGGTTCAACGATGCGCCGCTCGAGCGTCATCCGACGACCGGCGTCCCCGTCCGCCGAGTGATCTCAGGCGGACTTGGCCTAATGGCAAAGGCTGGCAGCAGCGGTTCACTCCCGCAAGCCGGGCCGTCCTGCGGCCCGGGGAACTGCGGCTGTGGTCGATTCTAGTCCGATCGGTCAACCACGTAACTGACCAAATGAAAAGGGGGCGATCCGGACGGATCGCCCCCTTCTTCTTGCTCGCTGTTCGTTTGGACAGCTCTACTTCTTCGCCGTTGGCGCTGGGGCGAGGTGTTGGCGAATGTCGAGCTTTGATGCGTGAAGGTTGACGTCGGGCCCCACCCGGAATCCGAACGCACCTTGGAGGTCGAGTGTCGAGGCCGATACGGCGCCGACCCGCTGACCGTTCACCGACGCGACGATCGAGTCCGGGCCGACGGCAAGCGAGAGCGTGTTCAGGACGGGCTCCTCCTTTCCTGACTCCAGTCTGATCGCCGCAGCCGAGGCCCACGGGAGGAGCGATTGTATGTCGGCGCCGCTCGTGTACTGCAGCGCCGCCTGACCGTCGCGCCGAATCACGAAGGTGAGGTATCGGGGCGAGGTCCCGTCCAGATTCTGCCCGCCGACGAAGATCCCGTAGCCCGACTGGGACTTCCCAGGGAAAAGGAAGATCTCGGCGTCGATCGTGTAGCGCCCAGACGCACGAAACGAGGGGTCGAAGAGGAGTGCGCCCGGGCCGGTCGTCATGTGCCAGCCGGGGGGCATCGCCGTATGGGCGACCGTGTCGCGCGATCCGGGATCGACGATCACCGTGAAGCCGGCGGGGCGCTGGACACCTTGCGCGCCGACGGTCGTGAAGGGAACGGCGGCTGCCAGAAGCACGCTCGCGAGCGTGGTGACGGGTCGGCGACGACGCATGCGATATCGACGGAGAGAGGGAGGGAGCGCGCGATCACCACTCTATTGGGCGTTTCGGCGCGATCCATTCACGGCGCGCTTCGCCCCGGCGCGCCATGCAGGGCAGCGTCCGGATGGCCGAGGAGCGCCGTGGGTCGCGTGCTACGACAGCCAGAGGCGGATCTGGTAGATCTCGGGCTGCAGCCCCAGACCGGCGGCGTAGGCCGTCTCGAGGTCCTCGAGGAGCGTCGCGGGTTCGATCTCGAAGTCGTCGCCCGCGGTGTTGTACGTATGCGTGCTCCACTCGCGCACGCGCACCTGGCCATCGAAGGGGCGACCGATCAAGAGGAAACGCTCGGCCCGCCCAGATCCGCCTGCGATGCGGACTGAGAGGAACTCGTCCGTGCCGACCGGGAAGTCTTCGGGGATGTTGTGATGCATGACGATGCTCCGCGAACGGGGGACGCCGCGTGCGTGCGTGCGGGCGATCAGCTCGCGGGGGTGAAGAACGGTGCGAGCCGTCGGTCGAGCACCATCGCGACGAAGAGGAGCGCGAGGTACAGCAACGAGTACTTGTATGTCCACCAAGCCGCCTTGGTCCAGATGGCCTCGCGCCGGATGCGCAGGATTCCATGGAGCAGGAGTCCTCCGAGGATGGCCGCGCTGACCAGGTAGGGGAGACCGAAGGCGCCGAAGGCGACGGGGAGGAGGGTGAGCGGGACGAGGATGAGCGTGTACCAGAGCATCTGGTTCATCGTCTCCCGCTCGCCCCAGAGGAGGGGGGCCATGGGGACGCCGGCCTTGCCGTAATCCTTCTGCTTGAGGAGGGCGAGCGCCCAGAAGTGCGGCGGCGTCCAGTAGAAGACGATGAGGAAGAGGTAGAGCGCGAGCAGGTCGACGCTCCCGGTCACGGCGGCCCATCCGACGAGCGGCGGGAAGGCGCCGGCCGCACCGCCGATCACGATGTTCTGCGGCGAGGTGCGCTTGAGCCAGCGGGTGTAGATGAAGACGTAGAAATAGAAGCCACCTAACGCCAGCGCCGCCGTGAGGACGTTGACGAAGTGCCCGAGCAGCCAGGTGGCAAAGACGGCGAGCGCGACGCCGAAGGCGAGCACCGAGATGGCGTGCATGCGCCCCGACGGGATCGGGCGCAGGCGCGTGCGCGACATGACGTCGTCGATGTCGCGGTCCATGTACATGTTCACCGCGTTCGCGCCCCCCGCCATCATGTAGCCGCCGATCGAGACGATGAGCACGTCGAGCCACGATGGCGACCCGGCGACGTACATCGGGGCGATGGTGGTGACGAGGAGGAGTGAGATGATGCGCGGCTTGGTGAGCGAGACGAAGTCGCGGACCGGCGAGACGGGGCGCTCCTGCGACGCAGGGGCGGGGGCCGGGGGCGATCCGGGGGCCGCGGATGAGAGAGTGCCGCTCACGACGCCTGCAACCCCGACGAGACGGCAGGGGAGGAGGGCTGGAGGTCGCGTCCCGGGAGGGAGCGCCAGGTCCAGAGGAGCAGGAGTGCGAGCAGGGCGGCAGGGAGGATCACCCAGAAGAACTCGCGTGTCCGGGCGACGAGCGAGGGCGACGCGCCCGGGGTTCGTCCGGCGAGCGCAGCACGCACCACCGCCACCTGCGCGACGGCGCAGATCGCGGTCGCTCCCCAGAAGAACATTTGGGACATTGCGGTGTGAGTCACGGGCGAAAGGTGGGCGCGCGCCCGCCGTGTTTCAACTGGATACCGGCGCTCCAGTTCTACCGAAAAACGCGTTTACGCCTCCCTCCCACTCCCCGAATACCTGCCCTCGGGGTAGCATTGCCGACCATGCCGACACCCCCCTCACCCCGCTCGACTTCCGCCGGCGCTTCAGGCGCTGCTGGTACTAGTGGCGTCGCCTCGCCGACCGAGCCGCTCTCGAGCAGCGGGTTACCGCGCCGCATCGGGCTCTGGAGCGCCGTGGCGGTTTGCGTCGGGTCGACGATTGGATCGGGAATCTTCCGGTCGCCGGCGGGGATCGCCGACAAGATCCCGGGACCGCTCCCGCTCCTGTCGATCTGGGCGGTGGGGGGCGTCTTTGCGATGTGCGGGGCGCTGACGCTG
This sequence comes from Gemmatimonadaceae bacterium, assembly GCA_046327755.1. Taxonomy (GTDB): domain Bacteria; phylum Gemmatimonadota; class Gemmatimonadetes; order Gemmatimonadales; family Gemmatimonadaceae; genus SCN-70-22. Next base: position 488,449 of record JAXLXW010000001.1, on the reverse strand, counting down.
GCCGAGGTGGCGTCGCACATCCCGCAGACGGGGGGCTTCTACGCCTTCCTGCGCGAGGGGTGGGGGCGGCTGTACGCCTTCCTCTTCGGGTGGGGGCAGCTGACGGTGGTGCGCGCCGCGGCGTTAGGCGCGATCGCCATCACCTTCGCCGAGTACTTCATGCGGGTGATCGGGTTCGATCCGACGGTGGCGCCGTACGACCAGTACGCGCGCTTCGTGGCGGCGGGGGCGATCGCCTTCACGGCGGTGCTCAACATCGTGGGGGTGCGCTGGGGAACGCTGATCACCAACATCACGACGGTGGCGAAGTTCGGCGGGCTGGCCTTCATCGTGGTCGTGGCGCTGGCGTTAGGCATCCCGCAGACCGGCGGCCACTTCACGCCGCTCGTTCCCGAGGGGAGCTTCGTCCCGGCAAGTGCGGGGCTGGCGCTGGTGTCGACGTTGTGGGCGTACGATGGCTGGGGCGACGTGTCGTACGTGGCCGGCGAGGTGAAGGACCCGCAGCGCAACCTGCCGCGCGCGCTCATCGGCGGGACGATGGCGGTGATCGTCATCTACTGCCTGGCGAACCTGGCGTATCTCGCGGTGCTTCCCGTCGAGCAGATCCGGACGTCGAAGCTGGTGGCGGCAGACGTGGCGCAGGTGGTGATGGGGCGTCCCGGTGTGGTGCTCGTCTCGGTGACCGTGATGCTGTCGACCTTTGGGACGCTGAGCGCCGTGCTGCTGACGTCGCCGCGCGTCCTCTTCGCGATGGCGGACGACGGGATGCTGTTCAAGCCGGTGGCGGCGGTGCACCCCAGGTTCAAGACGCCGTACGTGGCCATCTCGCTCGTCGCCTTTCTCGGGCTGGTGTACGTTCTCTTCCTCACCTTCGAGAAGCTGGCCGACACCTTCGTGATCGCGATGCTCCCGTTCTACGCGCTGGGGGTGGCGGCGGTATATCGCCTGCGCGCGCGTCCGGGCTATGTGCCGCAGTTCAAGACCCCGGGCTATCCGGTCGTCCCGGCGATCTTCCTCCTTTCGGTCGCGATCCTGCTGGTGAATGCCCTGATGGATGCGGGGAGCCGTCCGTGGGTGGCGGGGATCTATGCGGTCCTGCTCGCCGGGATCCCGGTCTGGATGACCTTCTTCCGAAAGCCCCCGCGCTCGTAACGAGCGGAACGCGCCTCAGCACCGCGCGCAGCGCGGCACACGCCCCCCGACCCAGCCAGTTGGTGGGGGCTGCTCCCCACGGGCGCGTCCGGTTTCCCCTATGGCCCGCCGGCGCCCTTCATACAGGGTGACGGCGTGGCGCGCGCGCCTCACTCGTGGGACGGATGCGGGACGGAGCGTGCGTGGCTGACACCGGCATGTGGCCGGGCATGTCGCAGGGGCGTGGCGACGTGACGGAGCGTTTACATTTGTTGCGTGCGTCGCCGCTGGCGAGTGGCCTAGCTTGCCCCGCGGGTGACGCGCGGACCACCCCCCAACATGCCCGCGTCCAACTCGGGTGTGCGTGTCCCCTGCATCGTGGCCCTGCATGATTTTCACGACCGACCGTCCTGCCGCGCCGTACTGCCCCACGGTCGTCGCATGCGTTGAAGTCACGATGTCCTTCCAGTCTCCCTTCTTCCACGACGAACCATGCATATGACTCGTCTGACACGGGCCCTCGGGCTCGCCCTTGCCGCGTTGCTGGCGGTCACGGGGCGTGCGAGTGCCCAGGTCACGACCGGCGCCATCACCGGCGTCGTGACCGATGAGACCGGGCAACCGGTCGAGTCGGCCCAGATCCAGATGATCAACAAGGCGACCGGGCTCACGCGCGGTGCCCTCACGGGCGCCAGCGGGCGCTACGTGATCCAGGGGCTCGAGGTCGGCGCCCAGTACTCCGTCACCGCGCGCCGCATCGGCTTCCGTCCCAAGACGCTCGACAACGTCGTCGTCTCGTTAGGCCAGACCACCAAGGCCGACATCCAGATCGAGCACCAGGCGACGCAGCTCGAGGCGGTCACCATCGTCTCGGAGACCAACGCGCTCATCTCGCCCACGCGCACCGGCGCGGGGACCACGGTGGGCGACTCGGCGCTGCGCCGCTTGCCGTCGCTCAACCGCAACTTCACCGACTTCGTCGCGCTCACCCCGCAGGTCTCCAACTCGGGACCGGGGCTCTCGGGCGGCGGCACGAACAACCGATTCAACAACATCCAGATCGACGGCGCCGTCTCGTCGGACCTCTTCGGCCTCGGCTCCACCGGGCAGCCGGGCGGCCAGGCTGGTGGCAAGTCGATCTCGATCGAGGCGGTGAAGGAGTACCAGGTGCTGCTCTCGCCGTACGACGTGCGCCAGGGGAACTTCTCCGGCGCGCTGATCAACGCGGTGACCAAGGGCGGGACCAACGAGTTCCACGGCTCGGTCTACGGCGTGACGCGCAACCAGAGCCTCACGCGCTCGCAGCCCTACCTCACCGACTTCAAGCAGTCGCAGTACGGCTTCGCCGTCGGTGGCCCGATCGTGAAGAACAAGGTCCTGTTCTTCCTGAACCCGGAGTTCCAGCAGCGCACCGTTCCCGCGGGCGGCCCGTTCATCGGGAGCTCGGGGACGTCGTCGTCGAACGTCTCGCAGGCGCTCATCGACCGCTTCAACGCGGCGCTCACGAAGTACGGGGTCCCGGCTGGTTCCGGCGCGGCGGTGAACAACGACAACCCGCTGACGAACCTCTTCGCCCGCCTCGACTTCAACCTGACGAGCAACACGTCGCTCGTGCTGCGCCACAACTACGCGCAAGCCGAGGACAACATCTTCAGCCGGACGACGTCGACGTTCAACCTCGACAACAACGGCTACTACTTCACGTCGAAGTCCAACTCGACGGCAGCGCAGCTGCGCACCAACTTCGCCAGCGGCGCGTTCAACGAGCTCCTCGTCAGCCGCAACAGCATTCGTGACCGCCGCAAGCCCAACATCTCCTTCGCGCAGATCGAGGTGAACACCCCGGTCGGCCTGCTGGTGGGTGGTGGCGAGCGTTCGTCGCACCGCAACGAGCTGGACCAGGACGTCCTCGAGATCACCGACAACTACTCCATCCCGCTCGGCACGGCGCACCGCCTGACGCTCGGGACGCAGAACCAGTTCTACAAGGTTCGCAACCTCTTCCAGCAGCAGGGCTTTGGTCGCTGGATCTTCGGCACGATCGACTCGCTCGAACTGGGCGCCCCGCGCCAGTACGCGGTCGGTGTCCCGGTCTCGGGCGACGGCGCCGTGCGCTTCAACGCGCGCCAGCACGCCTTCTATGCGCAGGACGAGTGGACCGTCTCGCCGACGTTCAACCTCTCGTTCGGCCTCCGCGCCGACATGCCGGTCTTTGCCGACAAGCCGCCGCAGAACCCGACGATCGCCCTGCCGATCTGCGCCGGCTCGGGGAACTCCTCGGCCACGTGCGGCTTCGGTCGCAACACGTCGGAAGTTCCCACGGGCAACATCCAGTGGTCGCCGCGCCTCGGCTTCAACTGGGACGTGACCGGCAACCAGAAGAACCAGCTCCGCGGCGGCATTGGCCTCTTCACCGGGCGCCCGGCGTACGTGTGGCTGGCCAACGCCTTCCAGAACTCGGGGCTCTCCGGCGTCGCACAGCTGACCTGCAACAACGCCGCGGCTCCGCGCATCACGACGGCGGCGATCACCACCGCGCCCACCGCGTGCGCCAACGGGACCACGGCTTCGGCCGGCGCCGAGATCAACCTGCTGAGCAAGGACCTCAAGTTCCCGCAGAACATGCGCGCCACGTTAGGCTACGACCGCGCGCTGTGGAACGGCTTCGTCGGGACGCTCGAGGCGATGTACACCAAGGGCGTGAACAACCTGTTCTACCAGAACATCGCCCTGGCCGGCCCCCAGGGGACCGACTACAAGGGGCGCGTGATGTACGGCCCGAACCCGAACGCCCCGGTCCTCAAGGTCACCGGGCGCACGGCGGTCCTCGACGTCACCAACCAGTCGAAGGACTACTCGTACTCGCTGACCGCGGGGATCGCGCGCCGCTGGCGCAACAACTTCGAGTCGTCGCTCTTCTACACGTACTCGGACGCGCGTGACGTGCAGTCGCTCACCTCGTCGACGGCCAACTCGCAGTACCAGTTCGGCCGCCCGGTGGCGACGCGCCAGGATGAGGCGACGCTTGGCTATTCCGTCTTCCGCCAGCCGCATCGCCTCGTCGGCCAGTTCTCCTACGCCTTCAAGTCCAAGACCGACGTCACGCTCACGTACGTCGGCGAGACTGGCGCCGCCTTCACCTACACGGTCAACGGCGACGTGAACGGCGACGGATTCAACCAGAACGACCCGATCTACATCCCGAAGAGCTCGACCGATCCGACCGAGATCCAGTTCCGCAACTTCACGCGGTCCGGGACGACGACGGTCGTGACGGCGGCGGAGCAGGCGGTGGCGTTCGACAAGTTCATCAACTCGCTCGACTGCCTCAAGAACAACCGTGGCACGTTCGCCCCGCGCAACGAGTGCAACGCGCCGTGGTCGAACACGATCAACGTGTCGCTCCGTCAGTCGCTCAAGACGATGGGGATGCAGAACGTCTCGTTCCAGCTCGACGTCTTCAACTTCGCCAACTTCCTCAACAAGGATTGGGGGCACGTGAACACGGCGGCCTTCGGCTCGCAGACGCTCCTGACCTACGGGACGAAGACGACGGGGAACCTGAACGCTGGCGCGATCCCGATCTTCCAGTTCGACCCGAACTTCCAGAAGTGGAACGACCAGAACATCCGGTCGAACTACCAGATCCAGGCGCAGCTCCGCTACTCGTTCTGAGTCGCGGGTCGTACCTGACGTCATGATCGAGGCGGGCCCGGTCGCGAGACCGGGCCCGTTTCGTTTTGTTTAGGGCATGCACGAGAGTCCTCTTTCCGACATGCGTACTCGTCTCCGCCACGCGCGCTCGCTCATGGTGGCGTTCACCTCGGCGCTCGCGTCGGCGCTCGCGGTCGTCTCATTGGCTGGGTGCGCGCGCGTACCTGCGACTCGCCCGCCGGCGACATCGACGGATGGTGTGGCTCTCGCGAGTGGAGGTCTCGTTCCGCGCGCGATCGTCGTCTCGTTCGACGCGTTCAACGAGCGCCGCGTGGTGAGCACGATCGATTCGGCGCGCATCCCCGCGATCCGTGCGCTCTTCCGTGAAGGGGCGTGTGCCGCCTCCGCGCAACCACACTTCCCGAGCGTCACGGCGGCGGGGCACGCGTCGATCTGGACGGGGGCGTACGGCGCCACGCATGGCATCAGCGCCAACGCCCACCTTCGTCTGCCGGCGTCGCAGCACACGATCCTCGAGACGGCCAACGGCTTCACGGTGGAGGGGCTGCGCGCCGAACCGATCTGGATCACCGCGGCATCGGCGGGACTCAGTGTCTTCGGACATCATGTGACGCAAGCGCCGGGTGTTCCCGGCTACCCCACCGACGACGGCGAAGCTCCCGACACCTTTGCGGTGGCGCGCGCGCGTGCGGTGGCGGCGCTGGCCAGTCCGCGGCTCGGGGTGCTCAACGGCTACAACCGGACGCTGTTGTCCATGCGCCTGCTGACGCGGCGCGATGTGCAGCTGACGGATGCGCACGGATGGAACGGGTGGCGTGCCACGCCGGGCGAGGTGGCGTTGGAGTTCAGCGTCCCGCTGGCCGAGGGCGACGCGCTGGTGCGTGGGCGGAGCTTCCACGTCCTGCTGCGCCTGTGGCCGACGGCAGACTCCGCGCAGCTCTTCGCCTCCTTCGAGCGATCCCTCGCGCACGCGGTGCGCGTGGTGCCGCACGCGGAGGAACGCGAGTCGCCGCGCGGGCGTGCGTTGGCGCGCCATTTCTCGGCGCCGCTCGTGTTGCGGCTGCCAACCGGCGCGCGTGCGTCGATGCGCCTGCGCCTCTTCGCCCTCTCGGCGCGTGACACGTCGTTCGCTCTCTTTGTGCCGGGAGTGCAGCTGGCGGAGGCGAACCGTGTGGCGGTCAACAACGACTACGACGCCGCCAATCCCGGGTGGGTGGGGAACTCGGCGGCCTGGATGTGGGAGGACGGGTTGCTGGGGCGCACGCTGGCCGAGGGGGGCGATGGGACGGCCGAGCTGCGCTGGCTGGAGAGCGCCGAGCTGTTGACGCGCGGCTTCATGGAGGGAGCGGAGTGGGGATGGACGTCGCGTGACCCGCGCCTGATGCTCGACTACTTCCCGCTGGGCGACGATATCGACCACACGCTGTGGGGGCTGGTGGACGCCCGCGTGCCGGCGCACGACACGCTCGTGGCGCGGCGCGCGGCGGAGGTGCGTGGCCGACTGTGGGAACTGGTGGATATGCGGCTGACGGGGCTGATGCAGCTGGTGCGGACGTCGCCTGGGACGCGGCTCTTCGTGACGGGCGACCACGGGATGCGCGCCACGTGGCGCGTCTTCCACCCCAACGTTGCGCTGCGCGAGGCCGGCCTGCTCGCGGTCGATGGCGATGGGCGCATCGACCTGGCGCGTACGGTTGCGGCGTCGCCTAACGGCTACTGGATCTCGGTGAACCGCGTGAGTCGGCGCGGCGGGATCGTGCCGGCGGACTCGGTGGCGACGGTGAAGGGAGCCGTGCGTCGCGTGTTGCTGGCAGTGCGCGATGCGTGGGGGCGCCCGGTGGTGACGCGCGTGATCGACGCGGCTGAGGAGGGGGCGGCGTCGCTCGGCATCGGCGGGGCGGCGGGAGGCGACATCTACTATGAAGTCGCCGACGGCCTCTCGTGGACCGCGGACGTGGCGGGGAGCGTCGTGTCGGATGCCCGCCATCCGGTGGGGACGCACGGCTTCCCCTCGACGGCGACCGACATGCAGACGGTGTTCTGCCAATGGATGCCGGGCGACTCCGCGTCGCGGGGCGGTTCCGCGCGACTCCCCGATGTCTCGCCCGCAGTCAGGCGTTGGCTGGGAATTCTCGAAAGATGAATTCGAGATCCGGCATCAACCGCTGAGTCACGGGCTTCGGGCGAACGCGGCGATCGGGACGGCGACCGAAACGAGACACGTTCCGTGGGGGATCGTGACCTCGTGGCGACGGACCTGGTGCAACGCATGTTTCCCGTGCTAATGGAGTGCTACGGGCGAGATCCTCTGATTGACCAGATGCAAAGGTGGGATATGCTTCGGTCGCCTCGTGGCGGCGAGGCTGCGTGGGGCGCGCGCGAGCGCGCATGAGCGCGAGAGCGCGTCCACGCGTCGAACTTCCCCTTCCATCCGGCCAGGCCCAGATGAAACTCCTTCGTTCCCTCAGCGCCCTCGCATTGGCGGTCGCCGCCAGTGTTGGGGCGCTCTCTTCTCGCGCCAGCGCGCAGGGCGTCACCACGGCGTCGATGACCGGGACGGTCGTCGCGACCAACGGCGTGGCCGTCGCGGGCGCCACGGTGCAGGCGACCCATGTCCCGTCCGGGACGTTGTATCGCGCCACGACCCGCAGCGATGGTCGCTTCACGATCCCCGGCATGCGTGTCGGCGGACCGTACCAGGTGACCGTGCGCGCGCTCGGCTTCCAGCCAAAGACGCGCGAGGACCTGTCGCTCTCGCTCGGCGTGTCGACCGACCTGCAGTTCACGCTCGAGCAGGCGGCGACGCAGCTGCAAGCGGTGGCGGTGACGGCGACGGCGGGTCCGTTCAGCTCCACGCGCACCGGCGCCTCGACGACGATCACCAACCAGCAGGTGCAAAGCCTGCCCACCATCACGCGCACCATCGGCGACTTCACGCGCCTCACGCCGCAGGCGGTGGGGAACTCGTTCGCCGGCCAGGACAATCGCTTCAACAACCTCACGCTCGACGGGTCGTTCTTCAACAACTCGTTCGGCCTGCAGGGGCAGCCGGGGCAGCGCACGGGCGTCGCGCCGGTGCCGCTCGACGCCATCGAACAGGTGCAGGTGAACATCGCGCCGTTCGACGTGCGCCAGGGGAACTTCGTCGGCGCCGGCATCAATGCCGTCACCAAGTCGGGGACCAACGAGTTCAGCGGCTCGATCTACGGCGTGCAGCGCAACGAAGGCTACGTCGGCACGAAGGCCGGTGACCTCGCCTTCAACCCGGGGACGTTCAACTTCGGGCAGTTCGGGGCGCGCCTCGGCGGCCCGATCCTCAAGAACAAGCTCTTCTTCTTCGCCAACTACGAGAACGACGGGCTGGAGCAGCCGGGGACGACCTTCCTGGCCAACACCGGGTCGCAGACGGTGGCCGGCAACACGACGCGTGTCCTCAAGTCGGACCTGGACCGTGTGAGCGCGCTCATGAAGTCGGGGCTCAACTACGAGACCGGCGGCTACACGGGGTGGAGCCTCAAGGTGCCGTCGTCGCGCCTCATCACGCGCTTCGACTGGAACGCGAACGCCAACAACAAGGTCTCGCTGCGCTACATCCAGCTCGACTCCAAGTCGGACCAGCCGATCTCCAACTCCACGTCGCTGGGCTTCGGCAACCGCCGCGACAACGCGAACTCGATGTCGTTCGCCAACTCGGGCTACGCGATCAAGGAGAACATCCGGTCGGTCGTGGGCGAAATCAACTCGCAGCTCGGCACCAACAAGTCGAACAACTTCATCCTCGGCTTCAGCTCCAACGACGAGAGCCGCGAATACAAGGGCGACATCTTCCCGACGGTCGACATCCTGAAGGACGGGGTGACGTACATGTCGCTCGGCTTCGAGCCGTTCACCCCCGCCAACCAGCTGCGCTACAAGACGCTGCAGGCGCAGGACAACTTCACGTGGTACACGGCGCACCATGACTTCACCTTTGGCGCCGCGGTGCAGAAGTATCGGTCGGAGAACGTCTTCTATCCCGGGTCGCAGAGCGTGTACGTGTACAACTCGCTCGACGACTTTATCACCGACGTGAACGGCTACGTGGCGAACCCGAACCGCACCACGTCGCCAGTGACGCTGCGCCGCTTTGAAGTGCGCTACATGAACATCCCGGGGCTCAAGGAGCCGATGCAGCCGCTGGACGTGATCTACGCCGGCGCCTATGCCCAGGATGAGTGGCGTGCCACGAGCCGCCTCAAGCTGACCTTCGGCCTCCGCCTCGACGTCCCGAAGTTCAAGGAGACGGGCTACACGAACACGCAGGCCAACGCCCTCACGTTCCGCGATGAGAACGGGGCGTCGGTGAAGTACCAGACGCAGAAGCTCCCCGACGCCAGCATCCTCTGGTCGCCGCGCTTCGGCTTCAACTGGGACGTCCGCGGCGATCGTTCGACGCAGGTGCGCGGCGGCACGGGGATCTTCACCGGGAGCCCGCCGTACGTCTGGATCTCCAACCAGATCGGGCAGAACGGGATCCTCACGGGCTTCGAGCAGTTGAACAACGTCACCTCGCGTCCGTTCAACCCGAACCCGACGACGTACATGCCGAAGTCGGTGACCGGTGCGCCGGCGTCTTCGTACGAGCTCAACTTCACCAACGCAGACTACAAGTTCCCGCAGCTGTGGCGCACCAACATCGCCATCGACCAGAAGCTGCCGTGGGGCTTCACCGGGACGCTCGAGTACCTGTACGGCAAGGACGTGAACGGGGCGTACTACATCAACGCCAACCTCCCGGCCGCGCAGAGCGCCTTCGTCGGCGCCGACGCCCGTCCGCGCTGGACCAACGCGCGCCTCAACTCGAACATCACCGCCGCCTACGTGCTGAAGAACCAGGACGTCGGCTACTCGTACTCGATCGGCGGCTCGCTCGAGCGGGCGTTCACGAACGGATTCTTCGTGAAGGGCGGCTACAACTACGGCGTCACCCGCAACACGATCGACCCGGGCTCCATCGCCGCCGGCTCCTACACCGGGAATGCGATGTCGGGGAACCCGAACAACCCGGGCGTCGGCTATGCCGCGACGTCGCCGGGGCACCGCTCCTTCCTGGCTGCGTCGTACAAGAAGGAGTACTTCAAGATGGGGGCGACGACGGTCTCCTTCTTCGCCGAGCGTTTTACGCTGGGGAACACGAGCTACACCTTCTCGGGTGACCTCAACGGCGACGGCGGGACGTCGAACGACCTGATCTACATCCCGAAGAGCGTCAGCGAGATGAACTTCGAGCAGTTCACCGCCAGCGGCGTGACCTTCACCGCGGCGCAGCAGGCGGCGGCGTGGGATGCCTTCATCAAGCAGGACGACTACCTCAAGTCGCGCCGCGGGCAGTACGCCGAGCGCGGGGCGGTCTTCCTCCCGCAGGCGATGCGAGTCGACATGAGCCTCACGCAGGACCTCTTCCGCGACCTGGGTGGGAAGCGCAACACGTTGCAGCTGCGCATGGACATCCTCAACGTCGGCAACTTCCTCAACAAGGATTGGGGGCTGGGGCAGCGCCTCGTCACCAACACGCCGCTCATCGCGCGCGGCGCCGATGCGCAGGGGCGCGCGCTCTATCGCCTGCGCAACATCGGGACGAACCTGATCAGCAAGACGTACGAGCAGACGGCCGGCATCGCCGACGTCTACCGGTTCCAGCTGGGGCTGCGGTACAACTTCAACTAACCGGCCGCTTCAGCGAAGCATCAGGCAACGGGCCGCCTCCCTCGCGGGGGGCGGCCCGCTGTGCGTCCGTCGGTGGTACGGCTGACTTGACCTTGAGAAAGGGCATCCGGCAGTTTGGAGGTGAAACGGGAAGGGGAGCAATGATGCCGGGAGAAGGAACGGGGACACACGTATTGCGGCTGCCGGGTGTACGACGGACGGCCATCGCCACGTTGCTCCTCCTGCTCGCAGCGCCGCGTGCCCTGCGCGCGCAAGAGGGACGCGAGGCCGCAGAGATCGAGCGAATCGGACGCACCTTCGTCGGGCGAGTCCGCGCCGGCGACGCGGACGGTGCCGTAGCGCTCGTCGATGTGCAACCGCTGCAGCGCGCCCTGAAATCGATGTTCGCGTCTGTCGGCGGCAGGCGAGCGGGCATGGGCGTCCCTTCACGGGAGGAACGGCAACGCATGGACCCTGGGGCGTCGCCCGAGGAGTTGGAGCTGTCCGTGCGCCTCGACTCGATGCGACACGAGCGCGCCCTGAGAACGGCAGGCGTCTCATACTTCGGGATCACGGCGTCCCGAGATTCGCTCGACCTGCGGTCCATCGAGGCGCTGCTGTCTCGGGCGATGATGGATCGACTCGCCAGTCGAGCGACGAGTGGGACCTGCAGCCCAGGGATGATCGGGGCACCGCCCGCCGCGACGACGCTGCAGCTGCTGGGCGCGGTGCAGGACAACGACTCCACGGGTTACCTGGTGGTCGGGAACGGCGGCTCTCCAGCCTTCAGTACCCTGCCGGACTATCGGGCACAACCGGCATTCATCAGGGTGCGCCGCGACTCGAGCGGGTGGCGGATCCAGTGGTCGCCGGAATTGCACCTTCGATTGGCGTCGCCGGTGCGATGGCTGTGCCTCGAGGCAGGACAGGACGACGCACGGCAAGGCGTGATGACGGCGAACGATGCGGGGCTCGACAGCGATACGGCCGACGCGCGTGCGCGTGCGGTCGAGGTGGCGGCCGAGTATTTCGCGCGACTCGAGCAGAAGGATTGGCGCGGGGCTGCTGCACTGTTCGAGCCGCGTGCCCTCTCGGCACTCCGCGACCGAGAGGTCTCCGCGATCTCGTGGCGCGAGGCCAATCCGCCACCGCCCATTCCGTCGACCGCGTCGCTGTTGCGCCGCGACTCGTCGATCTCACCCGAACTGGCGGCGGCGATGGTGCAGCAGGCGCGCTATGCCAGGCGCCGCACGCCAATCGCATCTGCCCCATTTCTCTCGATGCGATCTGCCGAGGAGATCCGCGCCCTGTCGCTCGACGACGCCGGGGCGTTGCTGCTGCAGGGCTACGATCCGCGCGTTCGCCACCTGGCACAGAATGCGATCGAGGCGTGCGGCCCGCGCGCAACCGCGCGACCGGGGACCTGGGCGAGACCGCGCGTGCTGGGTGCGGTGCCGGTGCATGATTCGCTGTACTTCGTGGTGTATCGCGACGATACGAGGTCGGCCCGCCCGGTGCCGCCGGTCATCGGCGTGCGAGACTTCGAGGAGGAGCCGATGCTCCGAACCATCGTCGCGGTGCGGACAGTGCGCGGGTGGCGCGTGCGCCACGATCCCGGCGAATCGTCGGCTGTCCTGCTCGCCTTCGACTGCCTACCCAGTCGCCGTTAGGGAGCGCGGGGCGGAGCGTCGCGCGCTCCGCCCCGCGTCACGTGTCCCGTCGGCGCGCCCTAGAAGATCTCGAGGTTGATGTAGCGCTTCGGGTTCTTCTTGAAGTCGGCAGTGAGCGAGTCGACGCGCGTCAGCACGCGGCGCAGGTCCTGGTACAGCCCCGGGTCGTTGAGCAGCATCGCGGCCGTGCCGTCTCCCTTCTCGACCTTGGTGAGCACGGTATTGAGGCGGTCGGTCGTCGACTTGAGCTCGCCGGTGAGCGTGGCCATGTTCGCCGACGCGGCACGGAGCGAACGCACGGTGGAATCGACCTGCATGGAGTCGATCGCGGCCGCGCGGGAGCGCACGGTGACGAGCGTCGCTTGCAGCTCCTGCGACTGAAGGGCAGCGATCTGCGCCAGTTGCACGACGAGCTTGTTGGTCGCCGCGAGCGTCTGCCGCATCTCGCGAATCCCGCCCGAGTCCACCATCTCCTTGCGCGCGTTGCCAAGGATGGCGTTGACGCCCTGCGTGATGGTGTCGGCGCGTGCCGTGAGCGTCGCCAGCCCCGTCGACGGGATGCCTAACGGGATGGTGTCCCCCGGGGCAAATGACTCGGTCGTGGCGCCGTCCGGCGTGAGGGCGATGGCCATGTCGCCGAAGAAGCCGTTGGCGACCACCGTGGCCTTGGTCCCCTTGGGCACCTTGTACTCCTTGCGCAGGCGATACGTCACCACCACGGTCCCGTTGGGATCGAGCGCGACGTCGTCGACGAAGCCGGCGGTCACTCCGGCCAGCCAGACCGGCTGCCCTTGCTTGAGGCCGGAGCCCCACGGGAAGCGGGAGTAGAGCGGGTACCCTGAGGAGAGGCCGCCGCGCGCGAGCCAGAGCGCGCCCACGATGATCACGGCGATGGCCGCCGTGGTGAAGATGCCCACGAGAACTTCGTCGCGCCGTTTCATCCCTGGAGCTGGTTGGCGAGGAGTGAGGCCGTCAGTGCGTCGAGGACCAGGATGGCGACCGAGGTGACGACGACCGCCTTGGCGGTCGAGCGTCCCACCCCCTCGGCGCCGACATCGGTGACATATCCCTCGAACGAACAGAGGAAGGCGATGGCCGTCCCGAAGATCGTGGCCTTGATCAGCGAGTAGGCGATCTGGAAGAACGTGTACGACATGCGCAGCCCTTCGGAGAACTGCTGCCACGACACGTCGGTGGCGGTGAGCGCGGTGAAGCCTGCCGTCGTCACCCCGATCGCGTTGGCGAAGATGACGAGGAGCGGGAGCATCAACGTTGCCGCGATGACGCGGGGGACGACAAGGTACGCCACGGGATCGTATGACAGCGTCTCCAGCGCGTCGATCTGCTCCGTGACGCGCATCGTCCCGATCTCTGCCGTCATGCGCGCCCCGACGCGCCCGGTGAGCACGAGCCCGGTGAGGAGCGGCCCCAGTTCGAGGATGATCATCTGCCGCGAGATCAGCCCAACGACCGACAGCTGGACGCCGGGGAAGAGTTGGTAACGCGTTTGCAGCGCGATGACCGACCCGATGAAGGCGGCGACGATGGCGGTGAGCGGGAGCGAGTCGACGCCGATGCGCCGCATCTGCGCCGCGGTCAGCGGGAGGTACGTCCGCCACTCATTGGCGAACGCCCGCAGCACGTCGCGCAAGAAGTAGACGCGCTCGCCCAGGTCGGCCATCATCCCCATGCCGACGTGCCCGATCGAGCGGAACAGGCGGATCCCGGTCCGCTGCACCACCGGGAATTCCTCGGTGTGGCGGTGGGTCCCGTGCATCGGCGAGGTGATCATGTGCGCACTCGCGCCAGCATGATGAGGCCGAGGATCCCGAAGACGATGTTCGGCACCCAGGCCGCCATCTCAGGCGAGAAGACTCCCTTGCCGCCGACCGCCTTGGTGAGCTGGATCATGATGAGGAAGACGACGGTGGTGCCCAGCGAGAGCCCGATGCCGTAGGCCGCACCGCCACGGTGGTTGCTGGTGGCGAGCGGCGCGCCAAAGAGCGCGATGATGAGGCAGGTGACCGGGATCGCGAGCTTGAGCGCCCGGTCGACGCGGAGGACGTTGACGTCGCTCCCCGAGCGTTCCAACGCCTTGATGTAGCGTCCCAGTTCCTCATACCCCATGTCGCTCGGCGCCTTGGACGACGCCATGAGCTGTACGGGTGACTCGGTCATGTGCTTGTCGCGCAGCGAGTCGAACTTGAAGGCCACGTTGCGTCCCGCGCCGGTGATGACGTGCATCGTCCCGTCCTTGAGCGCCCAACCAGCGGGCTTGAAGGCGCCCTCGCGCGCTGCGACGATGTAGGTCGGATACTTGTTGGAACCCTCGTTCCCCTTGCGCTCGATCTCCACCCCTTCCATGTAAGCGCGCTCCACGTTGAGGAGCGACGCCTTGTAGACGCGCCCCAACTCGGCCGCGAAGGTGAAGTTGAAGCGTTCGTTGCCGTTGGTGAAGCGCGTCTCCTGCAGCAGTTCGCTCCGCGTCTTGTTGGTGCTCGGCGCCAGCTCGCCCAGCCCCAGTGCCATCGCGGCAGCCACGAGCGCGCCGACGAGGATGGGGATGATGAGGCGGTGGAACGAGATCCCCGAGGCCTTGGCCGCGGTGATCTCGCTGTGCCGCGTGAACGCGCCGATGGAGAAGACGGTGGCGAAGAGGACGGCCGCCGGCAACACCATGAACATGTTGTCGGGGATCCAGTACAGGTAACTCAGCGCAATCGCGTTGGGCGTGAGGTTGCGGTTGAGGTACTTGTCGATGTTGTCCGTGAGGTCGAAGATCGTGACGATCAGCGGGAAGCCTAACGCCGTGCTGAAGAAGATCTTCGTCCACTCCCCCATGACGTAGCGGTCGAGCGGGCGCAGGAACCAGCGCATCATGCGGCCCCGCCCCGGCGGCGGCGGAAGAGTCCCTTCATGGCCTCGAACAGTTCGGACAGGTCGCCGCCGCGCGACGTCGCCGTCTCGCGCCCCATGCGCGACAGGAGGACGAGTGCGACGAGGAAGAAGAGGATGTTGGCGGACCACATCGCCCAGAAGGGGGTCAGGATCGCCCGGTCGGCCAGCGCCTCGCCGGCAATGAGCCCGACGTAGTACAGCCCGAAGACCCCCAGGCTCACCCCGATCACCAGCCCCACGCCCCCGCGCGGGAAGCGGAGCGCGATCGGCGCGCCCAGCAGGACGAAGATCACGCAGGCCATCGAGATCGCGAACTTCTTCTGGATCTCGACGGCGAACTGGTTCATCTGCTCGCGCGCCGTGAGCATCTGCGAGCGCGCCGTCTCCATCGCCATCGCCGCCGGTTGCGGCATGGCGCCACCCCCCGCCGACGGGGCGATCATCGGATTCCCCGTGTTGGGCGGCACGGCGCCAGCCGCGGCCGCTGCGGCGGCGGCCGAATCCGGAGGCGGCGCACCGGTGCTGCGCCGCAACAGCTCCTCATCGCGGCGCCGCAATGAATCGATCATTCGCGCCGCGGGATCCATCTCGATCACCGGGGGCGCCTGCACCGTATCGACCGCGCCCTCCTTCTTCAGCGTGTCGCGCCCCGCCTTCACCGTATCGACCTTGGGCGCCGGCTTGGGTTGCTGCGACGCGGGAACGGGTGCGGGCTGCGGCGGCGTCGGCTGCTTCTGCGGCGACGACTGCTGCGGCTGCTGTTGCGGCTGTTGCTTCTGCGGCGCTTGCTGCTGCCCCTGCACGGTCGCCGCCAGGAGCGGGCGCGGCGCGAGGAGTGCGACGGCACTCGGGAGCGGGCGCCACTGCCCGGCCATCCGAATCCCCTTCGCCGACACGCGCTGCAGCAGACCCATCGCATCGCAGTAGGTGCGCCCCAGCGAGCGCACGCGGGAGCGCTCCTTCGACGACCCCGGCGCACTCAACGGCGAGATCACGTTGATCACCACCGAACCCTTCGGGTCCTTCTTGAACGCGGAGTCGGCGCGCTTGTAGTCGTCGAGCGATCGGAAGAAGTCGCGCTCATAGCGCGACACCTCGGCTTGCAGCTCGCAGACCGACATCTCGCGATCGCTCTTGTAGGTGTCGCTCGAGTCACGCGAGAAGGCGTTGGCCACCCCGGCCACGCGAATGAGGTCCACCTTGAAATACAGGCGCTGCAGCTGCGACTGCGTCTCCTTGGGCACCTCCTGCATGAACCCCGAGTACAGCGTGAGCTCGAGGTCGGCGCCCCCGTCGGAGAAGGCCATGACGCCGCTGTCGGCGTAGATGGTGCGCCGACGCATCGGGTCGCTCAGGTCGTAGATGGTGACCTCGCGCAGCCCGTTGGTCTCGCGGTTGAGGTGGATCGTGCGCAGGAAGTAGCGGTTGGGCGCCACCTCGTTGATGATCTGCTCCTTGATGGCAAACGTCGGCTTCTTGCGCGCGATGTCGCCCTGGAGCGTACGGAGGCGATGGTTCGTACGGGGGAGGACCTGGTCGTTGAAGGCGATCATCGACGTCGAGAGGATGGCCCCTGCAATCACGACCGGGACGAGGAGCCGCCCCATGCTGACCCCGTTCGCCTTGAGCGCGGTAATCTCGTTCTCAGACGCCAGGCGCGAGAAGGCGTACAGCACCGAGACCAGGACGGCCATCGGCAGCGTCATGGCGACGGTGAAGGGGAGCGAGAGGGCGAAGAACTCGAGGATGACGGTCCACGGCAGCCCCTTGCCCACGAGGTTCCCCAGCTGCTTGGCGACGTAGTTCAGCAGCATGAGGGACGTCAGGGCCGAGAGGGCAAAGACCAGCGGCCCAGCGTGCTCTCGAAGGACGTACTTGTGGATTATCTTCACGACGCCTGCTCCAAACGCCCCCCTGTTCCCGTCTTCGTAATAGTCGGCGTAATATAGCCCCCCGCCATCCCGGCAGAGCTTGGCTCAGGACGGAGGAACGACCGGCTGATACCCTACGGCCCGCGGTTGGTGCGTGGAGCGCTGATCGCCTGCCTTTTCCCCCTGGCACTCCTCGCCGTTCTGGCGTGGGGAAGGGAGGGCCATGCCCAGTCCCCGCGGCGTGACTCGGCGCGGGTGACGGCGCCGGCGCGCGACACGCTTCGCGCCCGGGCCAGGGGGGACACGGCGGCCGGACGCGATTCGCTGGCCGATCGGTTGCGCCCCCTCCTCAAGTCGGCGTCGGACCTCGACCTCTCGCTGACCGCCCGGCTCGAGGCCAAGGCGGAGCGCACGCAGAACGAGCGCTGCGCGGCGAGCGCGCTCTTCTCGGTGGGGTACACCTGCCGGTCGGCCTTCACCCCCGCGTTCGAGGCGCAGTTCGGGCTCAAGACCCGTGGCGGGATCGCCGATCGGGTGGCGCTCGACGTCGACTACGACACCCAGCGCGAGTTCGACGGCTCCAACCAGATCTCGATCGCCTACACCGGTCGCCCCACCTCGCGACTGCAGCGCCTCGAAGTCGGGAACGTCTCGTTCAACGCACCGTCCTCCCGCTTCATCTCGGCGGGGATCCCCAGCGGGAACTTCGGCGTGCAGGCGGTCGGTCGGTTTGGCGCCATGCAGCTGACGGCGATTGCGGCGCAGCAGAAGGGGAACGTGGTGCGCGACCAGTCCTTCACCATCGGGCGTCGCACCACGCAGGCGCAGGAACGGGAGATCGAGGACCACCAGATCGAGCCGCGGCGCTTCTTCTGGACCGTCGACCCGCAGCTGTTCGGCGCGGCGTATCCCAACATCGACATCCTCAATTCCCGCCAGATGCAACAGCTGGCGTCGGCGTTGCCCCCGGCGGTGCGCCCGGCGCGCCTCCTGGTCTACCGCCTCATCCTCGGCGGGCAGCCCCCCAATCCCAACGGCCCGCGCTTCCAGCTGTTGGGTGACCCGCTGTCGCGCCCGGGGCAGGTGTACGAACTGCTGCGCGAGAACGTCGACTACTACGTCGATCCCTCGCTCCTCTGGCTGGCCCTCGTGCGCCCGCTGGCGCTCAACAACGAGCGGCTGGTCGTGGCCTACGCGATGCGCGTGGCGGGGCGCGACACGGTGATTGCCAATGTGGGCGGCACGCCGGACCTGGAGTACACCACCGAGCGCCCCCAGTACGCGAACCTCCTCTGGGATCCGCAGGTCACCCCCGATCACCCGGCCTTCCGCCGGGAGATCCGCAACGTGTACCGGTTGGGTGGCGAGGACGTGCGTCGCGAGAGCGTGCGCGTGCGCATCGTCGCCGGGACGAGCGCCGACCAGGAGAAGCCCCCCGGCGGGACCGCGGCGTCGTACCTGCAGCTGTTCGGCCTCGCGCAGCTGGCCAACCCCACGACGTTCGACTGGGAGAACCGGCTCTGGCCGCGCCCCAACGATCCCAACTTCCTGGTGGCCAACTTGCCGGGGGCGAAGATCTTCCGCGACCAGTTCATCGTCTTTCCATCGTTGGAGCCGTTTGCCCGCCGCGGACTGGCCAGCCCCGCGGCGGTGGCGGCGAACGACACGATCTATCGCACGCCCTCGGAGTACCTCTACTCGCCGCAGCGTCCGCAGTCGTACTACCGATTGCGCGTGGCGTACGAGACCGACGGCGGCGGCGGGATGGGGACGATCGCCCTCAACTCGGTGCAGATCCGCCCGGGGTCGGAGCGCCTGACGATGGACGGGCGCCCGCTCGTGAAGGGGATCGACTACGAGATCGACTACGAATTGGGGCGTGTGCAGCTCCTCTCCGCCGACACGCTCATCGCCCGGGAGCGACACGTGGTGGCGCGCTACGAGGAGAACCCGCTCTTCGCCACCGTCCCCACCTCCATCGTCGGGCTCAGCTCCACCTGGGCGCTGCGCGGCGGGAGCGTGAACGTCCTGGCAATCTCGCAGTCGCAGCGGTCCACCTTCAATCGTCCGCCGCTGGGCTTCGAGCCGCAGGCCTCGGTCGTCGCCGGGGTTTCGGCAAACTACGGATGGCAGCTCCCGTCGCTCGCGCGGTTGCTGGGGACGCTCCCGGCCACGCGAACCGGCACGAGCGCCCCGGCCGCCGCGACGGTCCCCCGTCTCGACGTGCAGGCCGAGTTCGCGGTGAGTCGACCGCGCCAGAGCAGCTCGCAGCAGGCGTACATCGAGTCGTTCGAGGGTGAAGGGGGGACGACGATCAACCTGCTGCAGGCGCAGTGGCAGTACTCCTCGCAGCCGGCCATCGGGCGTGCCCTGGGCGGTCGCTTCGACCCGTCGACGTTCGACACCACGCGCGCCACGACGATGGCGTACCAGAACTCGGGGGTGGGGAAGGACGGGAAGCTCGTCCAGTTCACCTATCGCGACATCGACCCCAACGCCTCGCTGGCCGGCGTGGGATTCACCGCCGCCGAGCCGATCCTGTGGATGACGATGTACCCGTTAGGCGTGGGCGGCCTGTACGACGCGGCAGGCGATCGCTATCGCTGGCAGACGGGGAAGCGCGCCAACGGGCGCCGCTGGCGCTCGATCCACACCGTGCTGGGGCAGGGGGGCGGCGCGGGGATCGACCTGTCGCGCGGCGAGCAGCTGGAGTTCTGGACCCTGGTCGACACCGTGGGGATCCGCCGCCAGCGGAACCCGACGCTCGTCCTCGACTTCGGCGACGTGTCGGAGAACTCGGTGACCTTCGCCCCCGAGACGCTCTCCGTGCAGTCGGGGGACTCCACCTGGCGCGGCCGGAAGGTGCAGGGCTACAACCGCCTGGGGAGCGAGCGCGACCCCTTCTCGCGCGCCTTCAACGCCGACGTGAACGACCGCGGCCTTCCGGGCGACGTCGTCGACTCGGTGACGGTCTTTGGCGGCACGCCTCCCTTCACCGCCTTCAACGTCCCGGTCTGCTCGTTAGGGCGCGGGGTGAGCCGCGCCCTCGGCGACGCGCAGGACGACTGCACCGTGCGCAATGGGCGCCTGGACGAGGAGGACATCGACCAGGACAATGCGCTGAACTTCACCTCCAAGGAGCGTGAGCTGGAGCGCGTGCGGCGGTTCATCGTCGACCTGAGCAATCCGAAGAGCTATGCGCGCGTCGGCAAGTGCGGGGTGAGCATCCCTGACGTGAACGGGGCCGTCCCCGCGGCGTCGCGCCTGTGCTGGGTGCAGGTGCGCCTCCCGTTCAACGCCCCCGACGACTCCACCGCGGGAGGGCCGCTGATCCGTCGCGTGCGCGCGTTGCGCCTGACGGTCGTCTCCGGGCTCACGCTGGGCGACCAGCAGTTCGCCCTCACCCCCGTCGCGCGGCTGCGCGTGGTGGGGGCGTCGTGGCTCAAGCGCGCCGAGCGGACGCTGACCGGGATTGCCGGGACCCAGCCGACGCTCACCGGCGGGACGGTCATCGCCTCGCTCATCGGGACGCAGGACCGCGACTCGACGCGCGGCGTCTTCTACGATTCCCCCCCCGGCGTGGCCGAGGTCCCCGACCAGGCCTCGTCGGTCTTCGGGGCGCAGCAGGTGCAGGTCAACGAGCGCTCGCTGCGCCTGCTGGCCACGGCGCTCCCGTTAGGCTCGCGCGCCGAGGCGTACTTCCGGTTCCCGGAAGGGCAGCGCAACCTGATGGGCTACCGCGAGCTGCGCATGTGGGTGCGCGGCCGCGGTCGCGGCTGGGGGCCAAACGGCGACCTGCAGGCGTTCGTGAAGATCGGGCGTGATGCCGACAACTTCTACCTCTATCGCACCGAGGCGCGCAGCGGGAGCGGGCGCGACGCCTGGGGGCCGGAAGTCCGCGTGCGCTTCGACAAGTTCTACGCGCTGCGCGCCAAGCTGCAGAACGCCTTCCTCCAGAACCGCCGCGACCTCCTCGGCTGCACCGCGCTCGACTCGGCACTCATCGCCCGCAGCGGCGTCCCGGTCGGGACACGCGCCGAGCAGTACGCGGCGTGCGAGGACGGCTACGTCGTCTACACCGTCAATCCAGGGGTGACACCGCCCAACCTCGCCGCAGTGCAGGAACTCGCCGTCGGCATGGTGCGCGTCGACTCGCTCAAGGGGATCGACCCGCCCATCGTCGGTGACACGCTCGAACTGTGGGCCGACGACATCCGCCTGGCCGACGTCGTGAACACGACCGGCTTCGCGGGTGAGGTCACCGCCACGCTCAATGCCGGTGACTTCGGCTCCTTCCGCGTCGGTGTCCGTCGGCGCGACCCCAACTTCCGGCAGATCAACGAGTCGCCGTCGTTCCTCACCAACGATGACCTCGACCTCAGCGCCACCTGGCGCCTGGACCGCTTCCTCCCGGCGTCCTGGGGGTACGCCCTCCCGTTCACCGTCGCGCACCGCGCCAGCGGCGCGTCGCCGGAGTTCCTGACGCGGTCGGACATCCCGGGCGGTTCGGTGCCGGGATTGCGCCTGCCGAGGGCGCAGCAGACGACCTACACGTTGTCGGCGCGACGGGCGACGCCGCTCGAAGGGGGCTGGCTCGCCGCCATCGTCAACAACCTCGTCGTCGACGGCGCCATGAGCGCCGTCGGCAACCGCACCGAGTTCCAGAACGGACGCGTGAAGGACCTCAACCTCGGCTTCGACTTCTCGTCAGGCGGTCTGGCGGGCGGCCTCCCCGTGCGAGAGGCCGGCACGGGCAACGCGCCTCGCGCGGGGTGGGGGCTGCCGATTCCCTGGGGCGGCCCCGGCGGCGGCATGCTCCAGCTGCAACCGTCGATGGTGCGGGTGTCGAGCGCCCTCGTGCGCACCGAGGACTCGCGCGCGGCGTACCTCAAGCCTGCCGTGACCGGGAGCGACTCGGTGCGCCTCGCCAACGGGCTGCAGCATGTGTGGCGCACGGTGAGCACGCTCGAGTTCCAGCCGCTCCCCAACGTGACGGCCCGATGGGACGCGAGCACCGTGCACGACCTGCGCGAGTACGGCGACAGCACCGCCAACGCGATCGCCGCGACGCTCGAACGGTCGAACCTCGGCGGCGTCGACATCGGGCTCGAGCGCGAACGGACCATGGCGGCGACGCTGACGTATGCCCCGGTGACGCAGGGGTGGCTGCGCCCGCGCCTGGCGCTGGCGTCGACGTACACCATGCTGCGCGACCCGAACAACCGCGCCGTCGTCGTCGAGGACAGCCTGGGGCCGCTCACCTCGCCGCACCTCAGCCGCCGGGTGGGGAACACGCAGGTGCTCACGGCGGCGACGACGTTCGATCCCCTCCTCGCCGTCAGCGCGTTCGCGGCGGAGGGATCGCGCTGGCGAAAGGTCTTCGGCGTGCTGCGTCCCATCGATGTCACCTTCAGCCGCAACCAGCTCTCCTCGTTCGACGGGCTTCCGCTCACGCCGGGCCTCGGATTCCAGCTGGGGTTGGGCGGGATCGACTCCTTCCGCTCCGTTGGCGAGCAGAACGCCGCGAGCGCTGGCGCGAGCAGCGACTTCATCGTGGCCAATGCCTTCGCCATCCCTGGCGGGCTCACGTTGACAAACCGCCTGCAGCGCACGGACGCCCGGCACTGGAGCCGGCGCGAGGCGGTGGGGCTGACCGAGGTCACCGGCGAGGCCTTCATCTATCCGGATGTCGCGCTGCGCTGGAGCGGACACCCCCGGCTGGTGAGCGCCGTCTTCACGTCGCTCGGCGCCACGGCGCGTGCGCTCGTCTCGCGCCAGGCGTGGACGACCCCGGGCAACGAGCTCGCCCTCCTCACCGAGCAGCGGGAGTCGCGCCAGGAGTCGTATCCGTTCACCGCGACCGCGGTCACCGCCTACGGTGACGTGGCGCTTTCCGCCACGTACGCCATCACGCGCCGGGTCGACTCGCTCCCGGGCTCGGTGGCGCGCCGCAAGGGGAGCGACCTCGCGGCGGACGTCAGCAAGGCATTCGCCCTTCCGGAGGCGTGGAAGGTCAGGAGCCCGGTGCGTACGCGCGTCTCATGGCAGGAGACGCTGACCCAGAGCTTCGTGGAGAACGCGCAGGCGGTCGGCGCGCTGTCGCGCCTCACCGACAACGGGCGTCGTGCGTTCAACATCAATGCCGACACCGACGTGGCGGAGAACATGACGTTCAGCCTGCAGGCGTCGCGCGTCGTGACGTTCGATCGCAACTTCAACCGGCGCTTCGTGCAGACCGTGATCACCGCGGTCTTCCAGCTGCAATTCTTCTCAGGAGCAGGCAAGTGAGGCAGTCGAGCGAGTGGGGAACGGCGGCCCGTGCGTCCGCCGCGTTGGCGCTGTGCGTCGTCCTCGGCGCGTGTGGCGGCGAATCGAAGCAGGCAGCGCCCACCCTCGCCCCGGGTCCGTTCAATGGCGACACCGCGATGGCGTATGTGCGGGCGCAGCTCGCCTTTGGGGCGCGCGTTCCGGGGACCGAGGGCGCGGTGAAGGGAGGCGACTGGATCGTCGAGCAGATGCGACTGCGCGCCGACTCCGTCGTGGAGCAGCGATGGGAGCATGTCACCGCCTCGGGCAGGAAGCTCCAGCTGCGCAACATCCTCGCGCGCTTCAACCCCGGTGCCGCCGAGCGCGTGCTGTACGTGACGCACTGGGATTCGCGCCCCCGCTCGGAGAGCGCGAGCGACACGGCGCGGCAGCGCCTCCCCGTCCCGGGGGCAAACGACGGCGCGAGCGGCGTCGCGCTCTTCGTGGCGTTAGGCGACCTCCTCAAGCGGACGCCCCCCCGCATCGGCGTCGACCTCCTCTTCGTCGATGGCGAGGACTATGGCGAGTTTGGCCCGCCGGACGTCGACGTCCTCCTCGGCTCGAAGTACTTCGTGGAGCACCTTCCCGAGCCGGGGTACCAGCCGCTGTTCGGCGTGTTGTGGGACATGATCGGCGATCGCGACCTCAAGATCGAGCAGGAGGCCAACTCGCTGCGCGCGGCCCCGGAGGTCGTGACGCTCGTCTGGGAGACCGCGCGGTCGTTAGGCTACGGCGACACCTTCCTCCCCACCGAAGGGCTGGCGATCACCGACGACCACATCCCCTTCCTGGAGAAGGGGCTGCACGTGATCGACGTCATCGACCTCGACTTCCCCTGGCACCACACCCCGGACGACACCATCGACAAGATCTCGGCGGCGTCGCTCAAGCGCGTCGGCGACGTGGCCTGGGCGCTGCTGCAACGCTGACCCGACGACGAAGGTCACACGAGCGCGCCTGCGTTTCGGTACAGTGCGCGCGATTTCGGTAATGGGCGCCGGCGCGCGCGTTGCCACTGTTCGCCCATGGCAACCACATCGAATCGCGCGCCGATCCTCGTCACGCTGGTCATCGTCCTGGGAGTTGGGGGACGTTGGTTGCGGGGCGGGGATGAGGCGCCAACAGACCCGCCGGTCGCGAGCGCCGCGCTCGACTCGCAACTGGCGTTGGTGGAGCAGGCCGGCGACCGGGATCGTGCGCGACAGGGCGGGCGTGAGACTGGGCGGCAGGGCACGCGCGGGCGCACCCGCGAGCGCAAGCAAGGGACCGCGCGCGAGGATACCCCGACGCCGGAGCCTACGTCACCGCGAGAGCGCGGCACCGCGCGGGAGCGCGCCACCCCGCGCGACGGCGTCCCCCCGCGCGCGAAACGCGGCGACGCCGAGCGCTCCCCCAGACGCTCCCGCGACGGCTCGGCGGACAGCCGGCCCCGGCGCCACGGACGTCCGACTCCGAGCGGGGCCCGGAGCCTGGACGAGCGCGACGTCGCATCGGGCGAGGCACCCCGTCACGAACGCACCCCCCTCTCTGTCGTCCAGCCGGAGGGGGTGGCGCGCTTGCTCGCCGACCAGCGACTCGAGTCGCGGCGGCAGGACGAGGGGACGCTTGTCGCGTCAACCAAGTCCGGGCGCCCGGCGCGCAGCGGAGACGCCGGGGCGCGGTCGTCCGAACGTCCGACGGTCGACGTCGAGTCGGCGACTGCCGCGGAACTCGAACGCCTGCCACGAGTTGGCCCTGCGCTCGCGCAGCGCATCGTCAGCGACCGCGCGGTGCACGGCCGCTTCGGGTCGCTCGAGGGGCTGCAACGCGTGCGGGGGATCGGCCCCGCCATGGCACGCCAACTCCAAGGCTACGTGACGTTTGGGGGAACAGGGCGTCCCTGACATGCTGAGCCTTGGCGCCCCCGAGGTGCCCAACGTCCTGCCTCTGACGATCCGCATGGCCGCACCGCCCGCCCCCTCCACCGAACGCATTCAGGACCTGCTCCTCCGCGAGAATTACATCTCGCGCGAGCAGCTCGAGCGGGCATTGCGCGAAGGGAAGTCGAACAACCTCAGCGTCACGTACAACCTGATCAAGACGGGCGCGATCGAGGAACTGGATCTGGTCAAGATCCTCGCGCGCGTCTCGCGGATGCCGGCCGTCGACCTGTCGCGCTTCGAAGTCGACACCCGGATCATCAAGCTCATTCCCGCCGACATCGCCACCAAGCACCTCGTCCTCCCGCTCAAGCGCGACGGACGCACGCTCACGGTGGCGATCGCCGATCCCACGAACCTCGGGATCCTCGAAGACCTCAAGTTCATCACGCGCTACGACATCTTCCCCGTCCTCGCGGGTGAAGTCACGCTGCGCGGTGTGATCGAGAAGCAGTACGACGCCGGCGACTCCGCCATGTCCACGCTGTTGGACGAGTTTGCGGAGTCGAGCGACGTCGAAGTGGTCGAGGATACCGAGGAAGACGTCTCGGCGGCGGCGCTTGCCGCGCAGGTCGACGACGCCCCCGTCGTCAAGCTGATCAACGCCGTCCTCACCGATGCGGTCCGGCGTGGGGCCTCCGATATCCACTTCGAGTGCTTCGAGCACGAGCTGCGCGTGCGCTACCGCATCGACGGTGCGCTGCAGGAAGTGATGAAGCCGCCCATGAAGCTCAAGGCGGCGCTGATCTCGCGCTTCAAGATCATGGCGCAGCTCAACATCGCCGAGCGACGCGTCCCGCAGGACGGGCGCATCAAGCTCAAGATGGGGAACAAGGTCATCGACTATCGCGTCTCGACCCTCCCCACGCTGTTCGGCGAGAAGGTCGTGCTCCGAATCCTCGACAAGGGGAACCTGACGCTCGACCTCGAGAAGTTCGGCATCGAGCCGCGCGCCGAGCGCGAGTTGATGGAAGCGGTCTCCAATCCGTACGGCATGGTGCTCGTCACCGGCCCCACGGGCTCAGGAAAGACGACGACGTTGTATTCCGCCTTGTCCAAGGTGAACAACATCGACGTGAACATCATGACCGCCGAGGATCCCGTCGAGTACAACCTGTTCGGGATCAACCAGGTGCAAGTGCGCACCGAGATCGGGATGACGTTCGCCGCGGCGCTGAAGGCGTTCCTGCGCCAGGACCCGAACATCATCATGGTCGGCGAAATTCGAGACCTGGAGACCGGCGGTATTGCCATCAAGGCGGCCCTCACGGGTCACCTCGTGCTCTCGACGCTGCACACCAATTCGGCGCCGGAGACCGTCACCCGTCTCCTCGACATGGGGTTGGAGCCGTTCAACGTGGCGTCGGCGCTGAACCTCGTCCTGGCACAGCGACTGGTGCGACGCATCTGCCCGCGCTGCCGCCAGAAGTACACGCCTGACGAGATCGAACTCGGCGGCGCGAAGGTCAAGCCCGACACGACGTTCCGGGAGCTCCGCTTCACGACGGAAGCGCTGGAGGCCGCCAAGGCCCGCGCGATGCCCGATGCGGCGCCGCACCTGGCCAACCTCTCGCTCGACACGCGCATCGGCGACATCCCCTTCTTCAAGGGACGTGGCTGCGATGACTGCAACGGGACCGGGCTGCGCGGTCGTCAGGGGTTGTATGAGGTCATGTTCATGACCCCTAACCTGCGCAAGCTCATCCTCATGAATGTCGGCGCCCAGGAAATCCGCGACGCCGCCATCGAGGAAGGGATGCTCACGCTGCGCATGGACGGGTGGCTGAAGGTCTTGAAGGGGATTACGACGCTGGAGCAGGTGATACGCGAGACCGCCGCGTAGCGGCCGTCTCGCGAGCTCGCAGCGGACGAGACGACGGAAAGGCGAGGTTCTCGGCTTCGATGATCGACTGTGCTGCGCGTTACATAGTGACGCTGCCGCTTGGGCAGACGTCCTTTTCAGGTGGAACCACGTGGGAGGGAAGGGAGGAGATCATGACAACCCGTTGGCCCCCGACGCGCACCCGGCGTCCCGACATCTCGTCTTCTCGTCTTCTCGTCCTCTCGTCTTCTCCAAGAATCGCCTCATGACGCGTCCCGCCTCACCACCCAACGTGAACCTCCGCGCCCTGCTCGAGGAAATGATCGAGCGGGAGGCGTCGGACCTGCACGTCACGGCGGGGGAGCGCGCCAAGCTCCGCGTCGACGGCGACATCGTCAACTCGAACTTCGAGTACGTCCTCTCTCCCAAAGACACGCTGCAGCTGGCCTACTCGGTCCTCACCGAGAACCAGAAGAAGCGCTTCGAGATGGAGGACGAGCTCGACTTCTCGTTCGGCATCCAGAACCTCGCGCGCTTCCGCGGCAACTGCTTCAAGCAGCGCGGGTGCGTCTCGATGGTCATCCGCCAGATCCCGTTCACCATCAAGACCTTCGCCGACCTCGGGCTCCCCCCCGTGATCGCGCGCATGTCCGACAAGCCGCGCGGGCTCGTGCTCGTCACCGGCCCCACGGGATCGGGGAAGTCGACCACCCTCGCCGCGATGATCGACAAGATCAATCGCGAGCGCAAAGGGCACATCATCACGGTGGAAGACCCGATCGAGTTCATCCACCGGCACCAGGGGTGCATCGTCAACCAGCGTGAGGTCGGGACCGACACCAAGACCTTCGCGAACGCCTTGAAGTACGCCCTGCGCGAGGATCCCGACGTGATCCTCGTCGGCGAAATGCGCGACCTGGAGACGATCCAGGCGGCGCTCACCATCGCCGAAACCGGGCACCTCGTCTTCGCCACCCTGCACACCAACTCGGCGGCCGAGGCCATCAACCGCATCATCGACGTCTTCCCCAGTCACCAGCAGTCGCAGGTGCGGGCGCAGCTCGCCTTCGTGCTGGAGGGGATCGTCACGCAGACGCTGCTGCCGCGTGCCCGCGGGCGCGGTCGCGTCATGGCCGCCGAGATCCTCGTGATCACCCCGGCCATCCGCGCGCTCATCCGCGATGACAAGGTCCACCAGATCTACTCGCTGATGCAGTCCGGCAAGAAGTTCGGGATGCAGACGCTGAACGACGCCCTGTACCAGTTGTACGTCGCGCGCGAAGTGACGGAGGATGAATGCCTCCGCACCTCGAGCGACCCGAACGAGTTCCTGCGCATGATCGGCCGCTCGCCGCTCGACGACGATTCGTCCGATAGCAAGAACGGACGGCTGGCCGGTGCCGGCAAGCGGTAAGGGAACGTCGCACGTGCCATCCCTCGTCTTCTCGTCTTCTCGTCTCCTCGTCTTCTAGCAGAGTGCCATGCCCGCCTTCACTTACACAGCCCGCGCCGCCAACGGCGAGCTGAAGACCGCCACGATCGAGGCGCCGTCACGCGAGGACGTGGTCGCGCAGCTGCGCCGGCAGAGGCTCTCCGTCGTCAAGGTCGACGAGGACGCGAAGCCCAAGAAGAACAAGGGCTCCGTGAAGATGCGCGACATCGTCATCTTCACGCGCCAGTTCTCGACGATGATCAACGCCGGTCTCCCGCTGGTCCAGGCGCTCGACATCCTGGCCAAGCAGACCGAGAACAAGGCGCTCGCCGACGTGACGCGCAACGTCGTGTTCGACGTCGAGTCGGGGCACACCGTCGCCGATGCGTTAGGCAAGCACCCCAACGCCTTCAGCGAACTGTACGTGAACATGGTCGCCGCGGGCGAGGCGGGCGGTATCCTCGACACCATCCTCATGCGCCTGGCGACGTTCATGGAAAAGAACGACGCCCTCGTGCGAAAGGTGAAGGGGGCGATGATCTACCCCGGCGTCATCATGAGCGTGGCCGGCATCGCGGTGACCGTCCTCCTCATCTTCGTCATCCCCGTCTTCGAGGAGATGTTCGGATCGGTGGGGCTCCCGCTCCCGCTCCCGACCCGCGTCGTCATCGGGATGTCGCGCTTCCTCAAGGGCTACTGGTGGGCGGTCGCTGCCGCCATCGCCGGCATCGGGTACGTCACCAAGCAGTACTACGCGACCCCGAACGGGAAGCTGGTGATCGACCGCATGCTGCTCCGCTTCCCGGTGTTAGGCGACGTGCTCCGCAAGTCGGCGGTGTCGCGCTTCACGCGTACGCTCGGCACGCTCATCTCGTCGGGCGTCAGCATCCTCGACGGCCTCGAGATCACGGCCAAGACGGCGGGCAACCGCGTCATCCAGGACGCCATCATGCAGTCGCGCGCCTCGATCGCCGGCGGTGACACCATCGCCGCGCCGCTCCAGAAGTCGGCCGTCTTCCCGCCCATGGTCATCTCGATGATCGCCGTCGGCGAGCAGACGGGCGGCCTGGACGAGATGTTGAGCAAGATCGCCGACTTCTACGATGAAGAAGTCGACGCCGCGGTGAGCGGGCTCCTCGCGCTGCTCGAGCCCATCATGATCGTCTTTCTGGGCGTGGTCGTCGGCGGCATGGTGGTCGCGATGTACCTCCCGATCTTCGACATGATCAACGCGGTGCAGTAAGGGAAGCACCAGAGGGCTCACCCCCGACGCGCGCGGCGACCGCCCTGAGGCAGAGGTGATGTTGAGACGCGGAAGCGGTTTGAAGTTGAGACACCCGCTGTTGATGTTGAGACCTTGAGGTAAGTGTCCGCGAGAGAGCTGTTTACGAGTCGAAAGCGCGCGTGAGGCCCCGAAGTTGGGTCTCACGCGCGCTTCATTTTCGCCCTCGGTGGGGACCAACTGGTGCCGACTCACAGCCACTACCACTCATCCCCGCCCTCGGTTGGATCGCCCGTTTCGCGACGTGATGTTGAGACGGCCAGAATGTTGATGTTGAGACACTGCGGTGTGAGATCGCAGGGCATCGGGGTGGAAACGGGCGTCTTGGCCCAGATCCAGGGCGAAAGCCGCGAGTGCAGTGCTTCACGAGACGCCCACAGCGCTGGTCGCTCGGGCTTCTTCGTTGCACGCACAGCCACTACCACGAATGCGGGGATTCGCGTCGGCAGCGACCACTTGCGTGAATATCAGACACTGGTCGCTGTGTGAAGATGAGACGGCCGCTGTTGATGTTGAGAAAGCTGGGTCGCACGCGCCCCTCGCACCGCGACCACCGGCTTCTTGGGTAATCGGGTCGCAGGCGCCTCGCATGGACATGATCTCGCGAGAAGTGCTTCACACCGCGCACGCGGTCGAGCAGGACCGATTGCGGGGAGCCGCCACCGATCCCGTCGGAAAATGTACGCCCGTCTGGCGCCGACCGCCGCCATGTAGTAGCGGAGGTGGCAGAGAGCACACAGTGAACAAACAGAACGGGCCGACTGCGAGTAGCAGTCGACCCGTTTCTTTCCTTTTCTGGAACCCACACTTGGCTGACGGCGCCAGACGATGTGGGGGCGAAGCAGGGGGGCAGCCGCGGTTAGTATGCCGTCCGGTTGGCTTGCTCCGTCATGTTCTTGATGGATTGCACCAAGTCTTCAAGTGGCGGCCTGAAGGCGGGGTGCTGCATCAGAAACCATTTGTCTCCCTCCTGCTTGACCTCAGCGGTGAGCCGAGCAATCGGATCCGGCTCGCTACCGGACCAACTCCGGCGGCGCCAGGTGACGCGTCCGAGAGGAAACCACCCATTCCCACTCCCGCCCTCCGAATACACGGCCGCTAGAGCGACGAGAAGCTCGAAGCGATCAAACGCGTCGTAGTACTCGCGATCTTCAGGCAAGAACTGTCGGACAAAGGCCCGAACTACCGCTGCGAGGTGATCGCTTATAGGCGTGTGGTAAGTCCCGCCGTTCGGGGGCTTCAGGAACGCCTTAGCTGCGCCGTGGTCCACGGCGGAGTAGACGTTGAGTGCCGTGGTGATCGGCTTCGGAGCGTCGAAATCCTGGAGAATGCGCGGCTCTAGGAGCAGCGAAGCAAGCGTCTCTTCGTTGGTCAGCGCCGCGATGCCAGCGGCGTAAAATACTAGCTGGGCGGGATACTTCCGCAGCTTACTCCAGAGTTCATACACCGCCCCGTCTGGACGCGGGATGCTTGCCAGTCTCTCGATAGCGCGGCGCCAAAGCGCACGATGCTCCGGTCCGCCCCAGTGGGTCCCTACCGCGATCATCTCTGCGAGGAGCTCCGTTGCGCCTTCCAGTTGCGCAAGCGTCGTCTTGAAGAGTTCCTCGGTCGGCGGTACCTCTGGGATGATCTCCACCGCCCGCTCCCGCACCCTCTCAACCTCCTGCATCACGAGGTCATGCAGACGGATGCGGGATTCAAAGACCGGGACGTATCGCTTCACTGCCGCGACTGCCACTGCTTTCGTAATAGGAGGAGCCGCATCGATTTGCTCAAGTGAATCGATGGACTCTTCGAGCTTCGTGAAGAACTCATCGGCGCTCACGATCTCAACGAGGTTGGCCTTGCGGTGCTGGATGATTGAGCGGGCCTCGCTCGTTGGTGCGCCAGGTTGCGCCCAGTAGGTACTGAATCTCCTGTTCGGTGCACGCATGATGGCGGCCCGCAGTGCAGGATCCCAGGTCGCCGACCACCCGGCGACGACCAAGCCATATTCGTCGAAGATCCGGTCCAGCAGAGCATTCAATTCGGCGTCGTACTTGGCGAGTTCGGTCGGTGTGTTCTTGATTCTCGTGTCCAAGTAGTCCCCGTGCACCTTGAGGATCGTGACCCGTTCGAACTGCAGGGGCATGGCCCCGCGAACCATGTCCGTTGTGCTGATGATGGCCGGCGTGACGCCTTGGTCGCGAAGCGCATTCTCGAGCAGTTGATCGAAGTTGGTGGTGACGATCACTCGCACGTAGCCACGAGCTGCGAGTCGGGCAATTACACGATGGGCTGCCGTCGGTGCCTTCAGCCCCTCGTCCTTTTCCGCGTCGGTTGGCTCGAAGTAGCCACGCAGCCGCTCGCGCCTCTCGTTGGCCGTCTGCGCGACCTTCTCAAGAAGGTCTGCGTAGTCTGGATCAACCCCGAATTCGCTTCGGTGCCACGCTTCCAGTTCGGACGGCGTCATGGACGCACCCTCCGGCGCCACTTG
The DNA here is from genome assembly GCA_046327755.1 of Gemmatimonadaceae bacterium. Lineage (GTDB taxonomy): Bacteria > Gemmatimonadota > Gemmatimonadetes > Gemmatimonadales > Gemmatimonadaceae > SCN-70-22. Next base: position 456,282 of record JAXLXW010000001.1, on the reverse strand, counting down.
CCGTAACAGGTCGAGCACGATCTCCCAGCCTGTTGGAATTCCGGCAGTACGTGACACCCCCGAGCCCAGTAACAGCGCGTAGGCACCAGGCGTTGCTCGCATGGCGAGCGCAAGCGCCAATGGTGGCTCAATTCGGAATCCCGAGACGGGAGGGACAGTGAAAGTCATGCTCGTTGTAGCCAATGGAAGGAAGTGACGACCGGGGTTCGCAATGCCTTGATTGAAGGGGACGCTATCGCATGGCACTGACAGCGGCGATGAGAGACGTCGTCGTGGTCTCGCGGAGCGTCCCGGTGCCAGCCTGTAGGAAGCCTCCATCACGCTGGAGTGCAACTGGACGGGTTAATCAGAATGAACCGCCCAGTCACGCTCCGTTTGATTCTTGGCTGGCGGCGCCACTGCTAAAACGCGAGCAACTGTCGCTGCCTAACGAGGAAACGACAGCGCTGGGTCCTCGCCGCCAGTGAACGTGGAAGCAAGACTGCGCGTCGCAACCACCTCTGCGCCCCATGCGGAGACCGCCGGGCACGGCGATCTCAGCGCGTGAATCAACACCGCCTCGCGAATCCGACGAGGAGCACGAAGCGCCTCCGCGCGCAGTCGGCAGGAGAGCCTCCGCGCGAGAACGTGATCTGCTTCCGATAGGTACGAAGCGGTCGACGCCCGTTCGGCCTCCTCCAACAGCTCGCAATACCACCGGATGTCCGGCTCGAACTCGAGCAGAAGGTCCTGGAGGATTCCCGGAAGCAGCCACGGTCCGTGTGGCAATGTGCGGAAGTACGCGGCTACATCCTCCAGTTGCTCAAGACCGGCACACATGACATCCACCGCTGTACCGTTGCCGCCCGGCGCGCTGCGTGGGTGGCGAAGTACGGATGCACTCGCGTCGTCGTACATCAACGGACGCGGCGAGACGGAGAACTGAATCTCCATCAGGGCAGATAGCCGGCGGTGCTGCTTCATGGAGAGCCGACGTGTTCGCGTCGATGCGAGGTTCGCCACGAGGGCGTCGTATTCCGCGTCGTGCAGGTCCCAGTTCTGCATCGTGAAGGGCAGCACCTCGTGATACAACCTTAGTTCTTCGTGGTCCAGCGTTGTCGACAGAGGAAGTGAGCGCGGGCGGTCATTTTCGGACATTGGGGATTCTGGGCTCTCGGACGGGAAGGAGCGCGAGCCAATCGACTCGTGCGGCCGCGCGACCCCGATCAGGAACGTGACGCGACGTGGTCGGAGAATAGGGATCTCCAGGGTCGGTCGCCCATCCCGCCGATTCTTCCATCGGTCTCGTTCGGCGGCGCCACCCTGAAGCCCGAGCCCAGATCGTGCACGCGGAGCCCGTGGTCGGTTAGAAGGATTCCTGTGGGCGACGTCCGCTCGCCCTCTATGGGATAGGAGGTGCTCAGTGGGAGGATTGCTCCCGCTCCGAAAGGGGCGCGTTGCCCTGGCGGTGGAAGACTGCATTTTCTACTGGATGCGAGAACCACCGGCACCGAACGGGATAGAGGAGCGGTGGGGACGGTCATCGGGCAGGGAGACAATAGAGCGCTGAGTAGCGAACTAATTGAGTTGTCGAGATGCTGTCTCGACAAAGGCACAGAGGGCCAGCCACGAGTAGTGTGGCTGGCCCTCTTTGCGCGAGGTGCTGCTGATCCGGGGATCACATATATGAAGGGTCCCTTCGCTACTAGCTATGCCGGCGTGGAAGACTTTGCTCCAATGCATGACGCTATGAATCGAGCAAACGGTCCGATGTCGGCTCTTGCACTCGCCGCATTCAGGGCCGCCATGTATTCGGTTCGACGCTCTACGGGGATAACCGTCCACGGATATCCGCCTGACGCCAACATGGCATTCATGAGGAACCTGCCCATGCGACCGTTCCCGTCCATGTAGGGATGGATGAAAACAAAAATGAAGTGTCCAAGTACGGCGCGTACCGCCGCGCTTGTCTCTTCTGTGAGAAGTTCAAAGAGCGTAAACATCATGTCCGGCACTGCTGTTTTCTCGGGCGGGACATGGTCCGCGTTCCGAATGTAGACCTGACCATTGCGGTACCCCGACAGGTCGCCCACCGTCACCAGCCCTGCCGCCAAGCTGGGTGAGAACAACTGCCGATACCACTCGCCGTGGTCTTGATCTGTCACTGTACCCGGATTCTCGCCAGCGAGGATCCTCTTCAGTGACTCCCGGATCGCCGTGTGTGCAAGGAAATACCCGCGGGCGGCCATCGCATTCTTCGCTTCCGTGTCACTTGCGTTGCCATCCGGGTTCCAGTTGCCACTGGACACCCGAGCAATGAGGTCGTCTGTGACGGTGTATCCCTCGATGGAGAGGGAGTGATAGGCGTCGGCTCGATAGGCTTCGACTACTGCCGCGAGGTATGTGGCGACGTCCGAGGGCCGCCCTGGTTCTGCTGGGACGTTCTCCAAGATCGTCGGCCTCATTGTTTCCCACATAATGCGGATTCGATCTACATAGGGAGAGAGCGGGCGCTGGCCGCCCAGACGGGGAAGCTCCGTGGGGAATGGGTTTGCCTCGGTCACGTGAAAACCAGCGGCCTTCATCGTTCCTGAAATGTCTTGCGCGATCCGGGGCAGATGCGCGGCACGGAAGGCTCCCACGAGACGTCCAGCGATATGCGAATGTCTCTTTTCCGTCAGAATCCGAAGAAGAGCGCTGGCATCGCGGAACAGTCGCAGCGCGATGTAGGCGTCAGCCGCATACGTCCGGAAGAACACATCAGAGACGCGAACGAACGCAAACGGCAAGCTCAGGACCCGCAGGGGACCGACCTGTTCGAGGTGCTGTTCGTCGGGCCACTCCACCGGTTGGTTGTCGAAGATGGAATTCCCCCCAAGCAGCTCTACGACATTCCGTCTCCCCCCCTTCGCCATGACGAACACTTGGCGCGGAAGCACGGTGACGCCTGCATGCACCAGAATCGAAATCTCGGGCGAGAGATACCAGCGATCTCCGAAGCGGGTAGTGCAGTAGCGACCGATGAAGTCTCGGAAGGACGCGTTCCACGCGGTGGTATCGCCAGGCCCCTCTCCGGGGCCCGCCGCGATGTACCAGCCACGCATGACTCGGCGCAGGAACCCTGCGTTCTCAAGCGCTTCACGTTGCCGGCGCTCAAATTCGGCGCCCTGATATACCCGCGCACCGCCCGCCTGAAGCTCTTGAAGACGCTTTAGGCCGTCAGCGAGGCGTTGCTGGGCTGGTAGGACAACAGGCTTCATTACGGTCTTGGAGTCTCTGGACATGCGGTGTATTCCGGACATCATGGCCTCGACAAAGGACGTGTCTTGTCGACCCGTAGCGTTTATGATGTCCGGATAACAGCGTACTTAATGTCCAGAGTATAGCGTGTTTGCTGTCACACAACCAGCGTGTTTACTGTCAGGAGCCAAGCGTGTTTAGTGTCCGAACTGCAGCGTTTTTAATGTCATATCAAGAGACTATGCCAGTAAACGCTTTATTGCAATAGTTTACGTGGAAATACTCCCGTGAGCGTAGACGCAATAGAGATGGCGAATGCGCTATTCTAGGCTACTTCCACAGAGATCTATATCCAAGGAGGCGGAGGAACAGGACGTCCTTTCTGTGGTCATCAAATGGCCTGAGGATCAAGTCTTCTCCTATGGACGGTACGCGAATGCAACAGCGGACCTGTTCGTCTAGCGGCTAAACGCAACCTGACCCGCCTGCGGCGAGTGCCGAACCCGGGCCTCGGAAACTTGAACCTGATGCTATCACGGCCCCCCGCAGACCGCCGGCGACTCCAGCCAGGCGATTTCCTCAGCCAGCGCCGCTTCGGGGATTTCCTTTCACCAGGCCATCGGCTGCCCGTCTTCTGCGCGATTGCAGCGGTACCTCCGGGCCTTGAGGGCAACCCTCGTCGACTTGTCGGGGCAGGTCGCCCAGACCCGGGCAGTCTTTGACCGAGCCGCGTCCGGTCGGGCCGCGAGCGCCGACCGCCAGGATCGGGGGAGCGGCTGCGCGAGCAGATGGCCCCCATCGCCGCGTCCCCGTCTGCCAGGTGGGCGTCGTAGAACATCCCGCAGAGCGGTACCCCAGCCATTCGAGTCGTTGGGCGCCGAGCCCCTCCTTCAGCCAGTCGACGTCGTCGCAGGAGCGGCTCCAGGCTTTCTCGATGAAGATGGGGAGCCGGGACTCGAGGCGGGGACGGTCGAATCGGGCCTTGTGAGCAATCACGAAGGCGGCATCGCCGACCAATTCCGCTACTCGCGCGTCATCGATTCGCTGTCCCGCCACGTCGCCGTGGGTGATTTCGGCGAGTTCGGTGATCTCCCGGGGGATCGGGATCCTCGGATCTTCAAGCCAGGACTCACAGGGACAGAGGGCGAAGATGCGCCCATACTTCGAGAACTCGAAGCGCAGGATGGAGAGCTGTATGACCTTCGCGTCCTCCTCGAGCCCCCGTCGTCCCGACATCCACATACACGCCGATCTTGGTCGGCGTCCCGTCGGGCGCGTGATAGCGCTGGGAAAGCTCCCGTTTCTCGACGATCTGGAAGCGTCCGCCCGCGGTGATCGCCGCGCTCATGCGCGGGATCGTCTCGATACGCCCCTCTGGATCGACGGCGGGATCGACAATGCCCCATCCCAGTGGGGCGTTCAGGTGCTCGGCATCCTCCTCACGTCGCTCGCGCCCATCATGCGGGCCCCGAGGGAGCGGGGATGATCCCCGTGTACTACGCACCGAAGATCCTGATGATGTTCGGGATTTCGGTAGTGGGCATCATGGCCAGTATCCCAATGAAGATCGTTACCCTCAAGATCGAGAGGATCTCGATCCGTTTGATCGCCATGATCGTGGCGATGAGGAAGACGATCCCGACGAAGATCTCCTACCTCACTCTTCCCGCCGCGCCCGGAGAGTAGGAGTCCGACTCAGATCATCATCTTCTTCGTCATCACCAGCATCGCCCCCGCGTTCCCTCAGTTCCCGCAGTCCGTCGATAGTGAGGCAGCGCGCCGATGACGATGGTCATCATCGTCATGATGATCATCGTCGTCTGGCGCATTGTCTCCCGCGCAGCAACACTGGTGTGGCGCGCACCGATGGCGTGGCGCGCCATCGAACCCCGTGGATAGAGGACGATGATCGGCGCGTCGTCCGGTTCCTCCCCGGCAGGACGCGCATCACATAACCGTCAGCAGGTGCCCGGACCGCAACTGGGCAACTGCCACCGTCAGCATCGCACGCGCCGGACTCTTCGCCTGCGTTCGCGCGGTCTCCTGGACGATGGCCTGCGTGGGTTCGGCGTCCCCTGTGCTGAGGACAAGGCCCTGATCGACCGCTTCGACGTCGACTCCAAGATCGGCCCGGCCAGCGGTGACCTTCGTTAGGCATGAGTCCGCGTTAGGCGCCACATCGCCAGTCGAATCTCCCGGTCCCTACGTGACCATGGCGCAGGCCGCCGACGCGAGGGCGCTGCGGAGGGCCATGTCGGCGTTGGGGCGCGCGCGCACGCGCCGGGAGACTACTCCTCAAGTGTTCGGCAAAGCGCTTCGCGAAAGAACCGGGCGAACACAATCACGGGCCTCCTTCAGCTCGACGCTCGGCTCGACCCCACGCGAAGACTTTTGCCCTACACTTTGCAGAGACGCACCGATTGGTGCGTCGGCGGTAAGTCCCCGGAACAGGAGACTACTATGCACGGAATGCAAATGTCGATCTTCGCCGACACGGACGTCACGGTCGATGTCGCCCCGACACGTCGCGCCAGTCGCGCCACACGCCCCTCGCTGGCCGCAGGCATCGCTGCTGCACAAGCTGCGCTGGATCCCGACGCGCACGCCTGCGCCGTCGATGCCGTCCTCACCGTTGCTACACCGCGTATCTCGCAGATCGCGCGCCACTTCGTCGCCTCATGGCCCGTCGCGCACGTGGATGCCGACGATCTCGCTCAGGAGGTGCTGCTGGAACTCGTCGCCTCACTTCAGAGTGCGCCGCACCTGAGCGACGATCACGCGCAGGTCTGGTTGTCGTCCCTGGTGATGAGCACGTTGTACGACTTGCGACGCGAAGCAATGCAGGACGCCGACGATCACCGCGATGCGCTCGCGCAGTTCGCCGTCGAGCAGGAACCGGACGCCTACGAGCTAGGTGCAGCCGAGGGCGACGACGAGTCCGTAGACGAACGGTACTACACGCAAGCCGCCTAACGGTGGACGCGCCGGCGGCGCACGTGCGCGCCGCCGCCCGTGCGGACCTTCGCTCCCTTTCTCTACCAACGTACCTGCCCCCGGCCCGTAGCGGGGTGAGGTTCGTCGTATCGCCGCCGCCTCGCGCGAGAATGGCGGCCGGGGAAGTCGTGTGTATACGACTGAGAGCAATAGCAACAGGTCCGTCCCGCCTGTCTCAGCGGTGCTGCTGATCTTCGTTAGTCCCGAACGCGTGACTCGACACAGGAGAACTATGGAACGTCTACGTCGAACCGCCGCGGTGCAGGCCGAGCACGTCTCGCTCTCCCGCGTGAGACGCCGCGCACAGTGTGCACGTAAGGACTGGTGGCAATCGGAGGGCTCGCGAGATGGCTTTCGGCCAGACGCTCCCGCGTCTGCCCGCCACGCCTACGCACTCAAGAAGCTGACCTCACTTCCAGGCGTGATCGGGGAGGCGATTCACCACGCGGCGGCCACTCGCGCCCGCGCCATCCGCGACGGGATGCGCCCTCCCTCCTTCGACACGCTTTTCACCTCGGTGCGCGACCGGCTGAACGCTGCGGTCGTGTCTCGCAACACCGAGCGCTTTCTGCAGCGCCCAGCACAGACGCTCATGCTGCGTGAGGTGTTCTTCGGCGAGTGGCCGGACCGTCGTATTCCCAAGGACCTCATCGAAGAGACGCGAGCGAAGGTCCATGTCCTGCTCGGGGCGATGCTGGCGCATCCGGTGTGGGACGACCTCGCGCGCTGTGGTAGAGGGGAGATCCTCGTCTGCGATGCGCTCGACGCCCTCGAGATCGTTGTGGACGATGCGCCCGTTCGCGTGTACGCTGCGCCGGACCTGCTGTGGATCTCGCACGAGCGAGTGGATGTGCCGGGGTTCGGCGTTCCGCTCCTCCCGCCGGTCGTGACAATTCTTGACTGGAAGACAGGTCGTTCAGCCGGTCACGAAGAGGAAGCGCGCCAGCAGCTCGCTGTCTACGCGTGGTGGGCGTCGCGAAAGTTGGACCTGCCGATTGCGCCGGCCGCGTTCGTCGGCCGAGTCGCAAACCTCGGGGCAGCGCTCGCCGAAGATCGCGACCGTCAGTTCGTGATGCGCCCTGACGACGTGGACCGTGGACGCCAGTTCATAGAACGGACGGCGGCCAGTGTCGTCGCCGGACGGCTCCCCGATGGTCGCGTGCCCATGGACTCGACCGCTCAGAGCGTCGAACAGTGTCGCTGGTGTTCATTCACGCCGCTCTGCTTTCCGGAGACCCGCACCGTGTGTCACGAGAGCGGCGGCCTCGCTGGGCCGACGCAACGGGTGGCGGTCGCGACGTCAGCGTGAGCAAGTCCTTCACGTCAATCCGCTGGGCGTCGCTCCGGCGGCGGGGGACAGCCCAGTGGGCATGTTGCGGAAGCGCGCATCGTCTTTGAATCGCCGACGTACCCTCGCCCATTCCTCTGCCGTGGGCGGCGTGAACAGCTCGGCGAGGTCTGAAGCTTGTCGTTGATAGGCGCGTGCGAACGCGAGCAGCTCGTAGGCGTCCACGCGTCGCTGACCGATTTCAGCTCGCGAGAGTGCCTCTTGCCGGAGGCCCAGTCGCTGGGCGGCCTGCTGCTGGGTCATTCCGCGTCCGCGACCGAAGGGCGCCGCTTTCCGCCATGATCGAAGCTGGACGCCGATCCAGACCTGCCAGCGCACCGCGTCGACATCTCGAGTCGAGTCGATAGCCGGCCACTCCTGCAGGCGCACGTCACGCTTCTCCAGCGGTATCCACGACACTCGACACCTCCCCTCTGCAGGACTGCTCGTCGTCACGGGCTCGGCGGCGACACGTCGCCTGCCCGGACAGAAAAATATGTGATGATCGCATAAAAGGTGGGCCGCTCCGACTGCCCGCCTCACGCTCGGAAAAGACACTCACGGCACCGCGGAGGGCCACAGATGATTCGCACGTCCAAGACCGCCACCGTAATCGGGTCCGTCGACAGCCTTGGAGGCCGCGTCCGATGCCGGTAACGCCTCCGGACCGTAATGAACCGCTACGCGACGCGTCGATGTCGATAGCCGTGGTCGGGGAGGCCGCACCGGGAAGTCAGACGTCGACGGGGGCGCCACAGCTCGATTCGGCCTTGAGCGTCGTACACGCAACGGCGCTCGCCCTCATCCCGCACGACGCGACGTCCTCCGTCGTTGCCGTGGACGAGGAGACGGTGATCACCGCGGTCGCCGTCGGTGAGCAAGGACAGGTCACACGCCCGTCGGCACCTCCCATCGGACGGCGGCGCACGCGCCGCGCCCAGGTTGAAGCGCGTGCAGCGGCGAAAACGGCTCGGCGCACCATTCAGCATGCGACGATCTACGTGCACACCGTTGCCGCGATTGCGATGGCGGCACAGCAGCTAAGCGAGGCCGAACTGCTTGCACTCCGGGCGATGCTCAAGCGTGGTCGGCATCGTCGACGGCTCGATGCGGCATCGGCAAACCAGCTCGAACGAGATCTTCGTGGACGCGCCGCCGAGCTCGCGCAGCGGCTGCCCGATCCCGCACTCGTTCTGCGGGATGCGCAGGAGCGTGCCGATGCCAACCTGAGAGAGGAAGACGCTCGGCGCACCAGCGAGTCTGACCGCCGCAAGGCGCGAGCGCACACGCGCAGCGCCAGGCAGACCATGCGGGCCGAGGGCAAGGTGGTCCTCTCAGTCTTGACGAACGAGCAGGCGGAAACCGTGGCTAAGCGCCAGCGAGTCCTGCACGCAATCGAACTCGGCGCCACGTGGCAGGAGGCATGTGCGAACGAGGGTGTCGTCGCCTCGCGAGCCACCGTCTCGCGTTGGCGAAAGGCCCGACGAGAACTTGGACCCGAGGGGCTCGTCGACGGGCGCATCCTCAACGGACGAACCGGTCACTCTCCCGAGATCCGGACGCTGGCGCTCGCGGCCTATCAGCACTGCCGAGGAGGCAAGTCCGGCAGTGTGTACGCGACGCTCCGCGCCAGGTGTGAAGCAACGGGACTTCCCGTGCCATCACAGGCGTGGGTCGCAGACTTCATTCGCTATGAGATCCCGGCAGACGTCAAACTTGTGCGCGAGGAAGGGCTCGCCGAGTGGCGGCGTCAGGCGGCGCCGCGCCACACTGTCGAGCGGGCCCGGTTTGGCAATGAGCTCTGGCAGTGTGACGACACGCCCCTCGATGTCTGGGTGCGTTCCCCGTTGCGAGATGGCAACTGGGAAGTGCTCCAGCCGTATGCGACGGCGATCATCGATGTTCACTCGCGGGCTTGCATGGCCATTGGCGTGTGGAGTCGAACGCCTAACGCGTGGTCCATCGCGCTGACCCTGCGAAAGGCGATCCTCCCAAAAGCATCCGAGCATGCGCCGTTCCGAGGCGTTCCCGTGCGGTTCGCGATGGACAACGGCAAGAACTATCGCTCGGACGCCCTCAGCCAGACGCTCGCCTTCGCGAACATTCGGAAGGAGCACTGCGCGCCGCACAGCCCGAATCAGAAGCCCGAGGTCGAGCGCTTCCTGCGCACGCTGCAGGAAAACCTTCTCCCGCGGCTCCCGGGCTACAAGAAGGCGCACATGGTCAGCGAGGGGGCAGCGGCGAAGGCGGTGATGACGCTGCTGTCCATCGAGCAACTGCGTGCCGAGATCGACCGATGGGTCGATGTGTACAACGCAACGCACCACACCGGTATCAGCAAGTCGTTCGACTACACCCCGCGCCAGTTGTGGCAGGAGTCGGTCCGTCTCCACGAGATCGATCCAACACTGCTAAACCGATTGCTCCTTCACAGCACGCCGCGCGTCGTGCAACAGAAGGGCGTGCAGCTCACGTTGCGCACCGGTGACACCGTGTACTACTGGGCGCCAACACTCGCAGATCGATATCAGGAGCGTGTTGTCGTCGCCTACAATCCCGAGGACTTGACCTCCGTGCTGGTGACTGATGCAGCCACTGGCATCCCGATCTGCGAGGCGTACCGCATGGACGGTGCGGGTGGCCGATACACTGGGGAGGATATTCGCCAAGCGCAGGAGGGTCGCGCCGCACAACTCGCAGGCGTCGTGGAGCGCCTCGGCGACTATGCCGCCGAAGCGGAGCGGACGGATCGGCTGTCACCGGCCCGCACGCGCGAGGCAGAGGACTTCCTGGCGAAGCTGCGGGCCGCGGAGGATGCGGAGCTATTCGCCCCGGTCCCGGCCCGACTCGCGCTGCCGGGAGTGACGGCAGGAATCGAATCGATGACGGGGCCATCGCCTGCCTCCGATACGGACGCGGCTCTCCCGTCAGCGGGGACGGAACCCACCAAGGCGCAACGGACAAGTGCTCGCAAGACGCGCGCAGCGGCATCAAATCCAGAGTCTCCCCAATCGCCACTCGAGGGCCCGGTGGATCCACACACCGCGGCGGCCGAGCGGGCGCTCATGCAGCGTCTGTCACGCATCTCCGGAGGTCGCCTGTAGTACGCACGAACTCCTCCGTACGCCTTAGGCCCCACGCAAGCGGCGACACTGTGGCGCGGCACCGCCGCGTTCCAGCCGAACGCCCCTTGACGACGGCTCCGTTCTTCTCACCTCACGATCACCTTCGCCATGTCACACCCCTCCACGACGGATCGCTCCACCAACGCGTCCAACGGACGCAAGCACGACGAGTCTGAAGACCACCTGAACGAAGATGACGCCGTCACGACCTCAGCATCGCGAGCTCGTGTATCGGCGACCGAGGAGGAGAAAGCGCAACCCGACGACTCGGCACCCACGCAGGAATTTCGCATACGGTTTCCTGCGCCGCGTGAGACGGCGGAACGGGTCGTCGTCACGCTGCAGATGACTGGCGCCGCCAATCGAACGATGGCCCTTCACGAGGGCAGCCCACTTGTCGTGTGGACCGGACCTTCCCGTAACGGAAAGACCGTCACGGCCAAGTGGCTTGCCAAGTCGATCAACGACGCCGCGGAACGGGATCCACATGGGTTCCGCGCAGCTCTCTTCGAGTACGGGGGAGCGTCTGGCGCCAGCGGCAACGACATGAAGCGCGTGATGCGCAGCGTGTATCACGCCGTCATCGCGAAGCTCGATGAAGGGCTGTACCGCCAGTTGCCGTCGGAAGCGCTGGCCCTACACGTCGTGAACGGACTTCGGGCGAAGAACATCCAGATGCTCATGGTTGACGAGGCCGGCCTGCTGGGCGTGGAGGGACTGCGCGGGCTCGTCACCATTCGGGACGTCGCGGAGCATAACGAGTGGCCGCTGAGCATCGTGCTCATCGGAATGGACAATCTCCCGGCCGACATACACAAACTACCACAAATCCTTCGACGGGTGCACGACTGGTACTGCTTTGAACCGTACTCGGTTGAGGATACCTACGAACTCCTTGTGGGACTCGAGCCGCAATTCGTTTCCTTCAGTCCGAAGACGCCCGAAGGGCGTCGGATCATCGCGCTCATCCAGAGTATCTGCGGAGGACTGCCAGGGCTCCTCGCTCCCTTCCTCCGCAAGTTGCAGTTCAATCAGAAGCATCTAGGCGAGCCGCTGACGGAGTCGCTCATCCGCGTGACGCAGATCATGACCAAGAAGGACATGGATCGCGCGGTGCGCGCAGGCACGGGAGTCGTGGATCTTCACTCGAAAGATGCGAGGTCGGCCTAGATGGATATGGATACGCAGCATGCCGCCCGCGAGAGTCAAATTGGCGTCCGAGACGCGACCAAGGCGCGAAGCGCGCCGGCGAGCCCCGGAGCGAGGGGCCTAACGAGCACATCCGGAGCGCGCGATGTGTGTTCGGCTCTTCGCGTGGTGAACCTCGTACTGCGGCGTGCCGCCACGGCGCAGGAGGTCGCGGCGGCGTTGTCGCCCGAGGAGCTGGCTGCAGTGGAGGAAGCCGTGGGAACGATGACGAGTTGCAGAGGCGTGCAGCACGTGCTCGACGCCCTGGTGCACGCTGGCGAGATCCAGCCGTGTCGGATTGAGGAAGCTGTCGGGTACCTGCACGCCGAAGCGGCGCAACGGCTTCAACTCACCACGCTCACGCCTGCGGCCACTTCGCGCCGTCAGTATTCGAAATACCTGTTGGTCAATGCCGCGACGTCACTACGGCGAGCCGTGCGGTTCTGCGATGTCATGGAGTACGCCGACCTTCAGGCGGGCGCATCGGATGCTGACCGGGCCGGGATCGCGCGCGACATCGCCAGCCTCTGTCGCTCTGGCGATGTCGCGGTCGTGCGCGAGGTGCTTGGCGGCGGTGAGGATGGACGCTACTTCTATCTGCCGATGGATGCTCGCACGGGGGCGCCACTCGCTCTGCGAGTACCGGACGAACCCATCACGTGGCTCGAGCATGTGTGGGCGTCCTTCGAACGCTGTTGGACCGCAGAAGTCCAGCGGGCCCTGGTCGAGGACCGCCGCCCACGACCGCTCGCCCCGGGCGTGCTGCGCGCACGTCTGTTGGAGGAAACGACGTTTCCGCAGGCCCGGGACGTCAAACTGGTTCCGAACGCGTTGATACAGTTGGCCAAAGCGAGTCCACCTCGCGTCCGCGCAACGCAGGCGCGTGAAGGGAGCCACTTCAGCTTGTGGGCCCCGGCAAACGTCCCCGACGACGTCTTGGATCTCGGAGGAGCGTTCGCATCCGACGCCGCGCGCGTCATTGAAGCAGTGAGCCGAGCCGTACAGCGCACGCGCTGCCCGGCGGTGGGTCGGCGAACCATCGAAGCCGAAGTCGCACAGGATCCAGGGTTGCAGCCGGCGGGGAACTCCTCGGTCGCGGCGTTGCTGGCCGACGCATCAAAGCTCCTCATCGATGACGGGAAGAGCGGTCGTCGGCAACGGGTCGCGCACCAATTGCGGAAAGTGGGCAGCGTGGATGGAGAAGCATTCTACACCGTTACTTCCGCATCATCCAAGCCGACTGGTCGAGGGCACGACCCGATCTCGCAAACGCCGGGCGTCACTCCGACACTCTCGGTGGCGGAAGACTTCGTGGAGTGGCTCGCGCTAGAACATCGCTGGCGCGAGAGAGACGCCGTCGCTCAGATCCAGGCGACGGACGAAAGCCTCAGTCCGGTCGCGCGACTCGGCAGACTGCGCGTTATCGCGGCCGGTATCGACCGATGGCTCGACGAGTCCCGCTCCGTGCGAGATGCGCTGTCGTGCATCGTGGCAAACGACGTACTGCAAGGCGACGAACTCCAGGCCGAAGGTGTGGGTGCCAGGGCGCTCTGTCGCTCGGCCGTCGAGCACGCACTGAAAGGCGCGCCAACCATTCGAGGGTGGGAGGAGGCATCCGCGGTTGCGGATGCCCGCGGTCTGTTGGATAGCACCGGCGCAGCAGAGACTGTCGGTGCAGCGGGGGCGGAGTGCGACGCGATCACCACCGAAGAGCTTCTGAGGTTTGTACTGGCACGAGGTTATGCGCGGGCCGCGAGGGTCACGTCGCCGACCGAACTGGTGCCCCTACTTGGCCATCGAGTCGTCCGCATTGCGAATGGTGCGTACAGCGGGTGGCGGAAGGCCGCGCCCGAATACCTCTTCGAACGGACGAGCGCCACGCTGTTCGCGGCGACTGAGTGGGGAGGGGGCTGCGCGGTGCTCTATGCGCAGTTCGCCCGGCAGGAGCTCGGACAGTTGCGGGACGCGCGGTTCGTGCGACCGGGTTTACGGCACCAGCGCTTCGATGTGCGGCTCGCATCGGCCGCGGCGTTGGGTTTTCTGCCTGGTGATCAGGAGACGGATTCGATGCTCGAAGAGCGCGTGATGGAAGACCCGGACGCGGGCGTGCGGAAGGCTGCACTCTGGGCCTACGGCGCCGCGGCTCGTCCCGGTCTGGCGGCGCTGCTTGATCGCGTCACGCGTGACGAGGCCAACCGAGATGTCCTGTCACTCGCCCGATTGGCGCTCGACTATCCCGATAGTGCCTGGTGGACAGCATAGGCAACGAAGGCTTCTGTCGAGCAGAGGGCGCCCGCGAGGGCGCCCTCTGTGTATTCACGACTTCCGCAAGCGCCGTATCGGAGCGAGCCTCGCTGCGAGCTGCCGTCTCATCATCACGCAGTTAGGTCTCACAATCACGTAAGACCGCCTCATCTTCACGTAATGAGGGCTCATCTACACGTAATCGCGCGAACTGCGCGCCGAACAAGGCGAAGCTTCAAGCACTACCTCGTCCGCGAAGTGGGTGGTCGCTGCGGTGCCAAGGGGCCACGGAGAAGCAAGCGGCGGTCGATTCGGGCGTCGGACGGAGCAAGACGTCTCACGATCAGCGAATACATGTCTCGAGATCAACGGTTCGCGTGCATCAGGATCGCGCATGCTTCAGGGCAGGGATGAAGTTGGGACGCCGTCGATGATTGAAAATGAGACCCACGATGTTGAAGTCGACACATTGCGCTAAGTGCTTCAATTGCTACGAATTTGATAGTTCAGGTGCGCGCGCACTCGGTTACCGGGTGTGCGCGCACTGATTTTCTGCGAGCTACCTGGCGAGGTTCGGGCCGCCTCAAAAAGCCATGATCACATAGAGTCGAGCCGCCACCCAGCCCGTCACCTCGTTGTGAAAATGAGACCAACACCCTGTTGTTCTTGCGACCTGACCCGGTTTCGTTCACCGGGGGCGCTTCCGAAAGGACGAACGCAAGTCCCAGCAGCAGAACGACTTCTGACGAGGACGGTCCCCGCCCCAGATTTGGACACGGGAGAGGGTCTCGAAATCAGTGATGCCGGCGGCGATGGCCAGCCGGCTCCGCAGACAATTTCCTTGTTGAGGGCGACATGGGTTGTTCCGGTCACGCGCGTAGCATGCGCAGGCCGCTGGCAATCACGAGGAACTCGCTGACCTCGTGCCCGATGACCGCCACCGGCAGCGTGAACTCGCCGAGCACGGCGCCGATGACGAGCACGCCGATCACGGCAACCGACAGGGCGAGGTTCTGCCGGACGACCCTCTGGTTACGCCGCGCCAGCCGGAGTGCATAGACGAGCTTTTCCAGATCGTCGGCCATGAGCGCGACGTCCGCTGTCTCGAGCGCCACGTCAGTGCCGGCCGCGCCCATCGCGACGCCCACACTTGCCTCCGCCAGTGCGGGTGCGTCGTTGACCCCGTCGCCGACCATCGCCACGTGGCCGTACCGCGCGGTGAGCTCGCGGACCTTGGCCGCCTTGTCCTCGGGCTTTAGGTCGGCATGCACCTCATCGATCCCGACCTCGCGTGCGATGACGCCAGCGGTGCGCGCGTTGTCGCCCGTAAGCATTACCACCTTTCGCACCCCGACGTCATGCAGCGCGGCGACCGCAGTGCGCGCGTTTGCGCGGATCGTGTCGCGCACGGCGATCAGCGCCCACGCGGTCCGCTCATCGCCCACCAGCACCACCGTCTTGCCTTCCGACTGCAGCCGCTCGATGTCGGCCGTGGCGGAGCCGAGCACAAGGCCGAGGCGCCCTGTGAACAACTCCGGGCTTCCGACGAACCGGGCGGTGCCGTTGACCCGTGCCGTTGCGCCCGCACCCGTGATCGACTGAAAGTCCTCGACGTTCGCCGGCGTCACGCCTGCCTCGCGCGCATAGCGGACGATGGCTTGCGCCAGCGGGTGCTGGCTCCGCACCTCCAAGCCCGCCGCGGTGGCAAGCGCCTCGGCGCCGTCGACCGCTCCGGCGTCCCCGGTAGTGAGGTGCGCTCCACCCTCGTGTCTTTCGCGTGGCGGCCCGCCGTACGGCAAGGAGAGGAAGTCGGTGACGGCCGCGGCGCCGTGGGTGAGGGTGCCGGTTTTGTCGAGGGCGACCACGGTGACCTTGGCAAGCGCCTCGATGTGGACGCCACCTTTGATGAGGACGCCCTTTCGCGCGCCCGTCCCGAGCGCGGCCACCAGGGTGATCGGGATCGAGATGACGAGTGCGCACGGCGCGGCGGCGACGATGAAAACGGTGGCCCGCGTGATCCACGTGGCCCACGTGGCACCTTCCATCAGCGGCGGGAGGATTGCCATGAGGATGCCGATGGCCAGCACCGCGGGGCTGTAACGCTTGCCGAACCGTTCGATGAACCGCTCGCTGTTGCCCTTCCGCTCCTGCGCGTCCTCCACCATGTGGATGATGCGCGCGATAGTGTTCTCGGCGAATGCCTTCGTGGCGCACACCTCAAGCGCACCCTCGCCGTTGATCGTCCCGGCGAACACCGAGTCGCCCGGCGCCTTTGCCACGGGCACACTCTCGCCCGTCACCGGCGCCTGGTTCACGCTGGACGTGCCGACAAGCACCTCGCCGTCGGTCGGCATGGATTGGCCGGGCTTCACGAGGAACACGTCGCCGGCGCGCACCTCCTCGACTGGGATCTCTGTCTCGCGAGGTGCCCCGTTCTCCTCGCGCCGCACGAGCGCTGTCTTGGGGGCCAAGTCCATGAGCGCCTTCACCGCGGCGCGGGTCTTCTCCCCCGTGTAGCCCTCGGCGGCCTCGGACATCGAGTAGAGGAAAGCGAGCATCGCGCCCTCGAGCGGCTCTCCCATGGCGGTCGCCACGACAGCGGCGACGGTCATAAGGAGCTCGATGCCCACCTCGCGCTCGCGCACGAGGTCCTCGAACGCCTCACGTGCGAAATAGTAGCCGCCGAAGAGGAGCGAGACCAAGAAGAGCCACAGCGTCCCCCGGTCCGGGGCGCCCGCCCGGGCGAGCAACCAGCCGACGAGCAGCAGGACGCCTGAGATCGCTGACGCGACGACCTTGGGGTTTCGCCAGGGGCGGGGCGTCGCGGGCATCGTCGTCGCGGCGTGCGGCGGGAAGCCGAGGTCCCGGAGTCGGTCCCGCAGCGCGTCGGACGAGGTGACGTCCGGATCGAACCGTACGGCGACCCGCGCCGACTTCGGGTACACGATCAGTCCCGTGACGCCCGGGGCGCTCGTGAGGGCGCGCTCGATCTTCGCAGCGTCGCTGTCGCAGTCGAGGTGCGCCACGCGCACGTCGAGCGCCTCCTCGGCGACGCCGGCGGGGGGGCGAATCGGGGTCGCACCACCGGACGCGCTGGTCTTCACGATATGTGTCCTCCTCCCGTGCCGTGCGGAGCCGGACATCGCGCAGTGCCCGTGGGACTGCGCGCGGACGCGGCGGCTGCCGACGCTTGTGCGGCGGGTGCAGCAGGTGCTGCTCGCACGCGGCGCCCGCTCACGCCAAGCTCTCGACGTATTGCACGCCCTCAGCGACGAGCTGCGCGACGTGGGAGTCGTCGAGCGTATAGTATGCGATCTTGCCGGCCTTGCGGTACCGCACGATCCGGAGCTGGCGGAGCGTGCGCAGCGAGTGCGACACTGCGGACCGGGACGCACCGACCAGAGTGGCCAGGTCGCAAACGCACAGTTCCTCGATTCCGTCGGTCGCAAGTGCGGCGATGATTTGGAGCCGCGTCGGGTCGCCGAGCGCTCGGAGCATCTCAGCTAGCGCGGCCGTCGTCTCGGCGGACGGCAGGGTCCGCCGCGCCCGAGCGACCTTCGCGGGGTCGATGACCTCGATCTCGCAGACGTCGGCGACCGCGCGCCCTAGCCTCTCGGGCAGGGACCGGCGCCCGGCGCGCCCGGTTGCGGGGTGGCCTTTGCGCCTCGCAGGATGTGCATCGGGCCGGGATTGCGATGTCGGAGTGGGCACGATAGTATTGCTGTTCATGTGAACGTACGTTCACGTATGGTACGTGCGCCCACGCCGTCCCGCAACCTTCCGCTTGATCGTGCCTTCGGCGCTCCCCGCACCCATCGTCGCGTCTTCGCGATGGCCCCTCCCGTTCGCCGCATGGCAGAGGGGCAGTTGGCCGCAGGGTGTGCGCCGTTCGGTCGCGCGCGGGAGGGCACGCGTCCTGCGAGCTCTGTGGCAGCAACCGAGGGACGCCGAGCCTCCTCCTTAAATGAAGCAAGCAGCACGGTTCGCAACTCGTCACACCCGAAATCGCCGTGTGTATCTCGATTGGCCGACCGGGACGCGAATTGCTGCCTCGCGAGCACGGTGACTAGCTTCTGAAGAAGCCTCGTGGAATGTTGAACGCCACTGTCGCTACCGTACGTTCGATCTCGTCTTCGCCTTCCATGTCTCCAGCTTCGCCCATCTCTGCTCGCAAGAGCCTGCTGCGTCGTCTGACGGCCGGCATGCTTGGCGCTGCGCTGGGGCTCATGCTGATCGTAGAGCCGCTACTGGCGGATGTCTGCGACGGGGACGCGCCGGCCTCGGCGCGGGCGGCGGTGATACAGCACGAGGATTTTGGCGAGGCTCGAATCGTGCCGGGGACGCAACCACAGGTCAACGTCGTTGGCGCCGCTTTGGCGGGAGAAGATGCAACTCCCGGCATTCCGGCGATCCCGAACGGTTCAACACACGACGTGCACGTGTGCCACTGCGTGCATGTGCATGGCGGGACGTTAGGCAGTCGCTTTGTGCTGAGTGCGTCCACCGTGCCCGACACGGACGCGGTCGCCCCGAGCGCGGAGCGCGTCCCGCCGAGCGCGGCCCTCGAGCCGCCGCTCCGCCCACCCTCTCCCTTGCACGCGTCATAGCTCGCTCCCCCGCCAGCGACCAATCGGCCGTTGGCGATGCCGTGGAGCCCAAGACGACACTCGTCGCAGTTCGTGCCCCGTCAGTCGATGGGGACTGCGGCTCGTGTACCTCCGTGCCGGACGGTGAGTCCTGAGAAGTCTCCACGACGCGGCCAATTCGGCTGCCGTGTGTGACTTCGATCCCCGACGGCTCGGCGAACCTCGGGAGAAGTCTCGTGTCCCCTCGCTCGATGAATCGACTATCGCCGCCTATCGCGGCGAGTCTGTCGCGAAAAGTGCTCGCGACCGCGCTCGCGGCCGCGTTCTCCGTACCGCTGCCATGTCTGCTGGCGCAGCCCGCTCGCTCGGCGCCACTTGTCTTCGTTCTGCCTGCCCCGAACTCGTCAGCCACCGACTCCGTTCGGCCTGCGCGTCTACTCGCGACACTGCAGTCGGCGGCGGCGGCGGGTAGCCCCGAACTCGCCTCACGTCGAGCGCAACTGGAGGCGGCACGCACCCGTGCGGGGGCGACTGGCATGAGAGAGGCGCTGTCACTATCTGCTGGCCTGTCGGAAGCGCCAAATGCCTCGCTCGATCAGGGCAATGTGCGCGTCGAGTTGGGACGTGAGCTCTTCACGGGGCCACGTCGCCGAGCCGAGCGTGAAGTAGCAGATGTTGGGGTACGGGCCGCAGAGCGGGCCCTGGAGACAGCGGAACGGCGCGTGCGACTCGCAACGTGGCGCGAAGCAATCCATGCTGCCGGCACGCGGTTGATCGCCGCGCGATTGAGCGCAGAGGACGCGCTCTTGATGGGCGGCGAGGACGGCGTGCGCGCCCGATTTTCCGTTGGCCAGGCGCGCTATGTCGACGTGCTGCGTCTCCGCTCCGAACGACTACGCGTCCAAACGGAACGCGCCGCGATGCTCGCGGAATCACGAGCGGCCGTTGCCGTACTGAGCGGGTTGCTCGGTCTCCGGAACCCGCTCGGGGCGGGGCGCCCGGCGCAGGACACCAGACTGGCGGAGATACTGGACTCGCTGGCGACGGTGGATCTCGCTGACGCATGGCGTGTTGTCCTCCCGGAAGTCGCCAGCTCCGATACCATGATGGACAGCGTGGTCGCGGCCGCCGGTGATGTTCGCATGGCGGAAGTCGAGGTCTCGAGAGCCCGAGCCGCAGCCGCACTCGCCACCGCGCGCCGCCGCCCGCAGGTCTCGGCGCTCGCGGGCCTACAGCGCATCGGGCAAGCCAACAACGGGCCCGCCCTCGGCCCCTCGCTGGGCGTCACCCTCTCACTGCCGTTCACGGCACGCCACTCGAATGGTCTGAGCGCTGCTGCTGACGCTGGGCAGATCGTCGCGACCGAGAGCGCACGCACCGCGACTGTCGCCGCCGTGCGCGCCCGAGTGGAGGCCGCCGCCGAACGTTTCGCCGCGGCGCGTGAACGTCTGTCCGTGTTCGACGCGGCGCTCTTGCGTGGAGCACGCGATGAACGCGAGAGCGCGCTGGCCTCCTACCGGAGCGGCGGTCTCTCGCTCCTCGAACTCGTGGACTTCGAACGTGCGCTCGCCCGCGCCGAGATCGACCGCATTCGCGCATTGATGGACGCTGCGAGTGCATGGGCCGAGCTGTCTTCAGGCGGAGATTCCGCCGAAGCGCCGGCGCTCACCACTTCTGGCTCCGGCCCTGGAGACTCGTCCGATGCACGCTGAGCATGTTGGGGTGACCGTCGCCACAGCCGCGTCCCATCGAACGAGGCGACGCAAGGACAGCGGAATTTCCCTTTCAGGAGTCACGCTGCTGCTGCCGCTGCTGATGGCGATTCTGGGTGCCTGCGGCGAACCGAAGTCGTCGGCGCAAACCCCCGGAAGCGCGCGGTCGGTGGCGGGGGACACAACAGCGATGGCGTCTGACTCCGCACGGCCGGCACACGCGATGGAGGACGGCAGCCGAGTCACGTTAGGCGAGGCCGCCTATTCAACGGCCGGTATCACCGTGGCGGCGGTCGACGCGCTGCCTGCGGACGCGGACGGTGTGGCGTTGTCGGTCCCCGGTCAGGTCGAACTGGACCCGCGACGCATTGCCCTCGTCTCGTCACGCATCGCCGGACGGATCGAGCGCCTCACGGCGGTGGAGGGTGACCGTGTGACGGCCGGTGAGACCGTCGCGTACTTGTACAGCGCTGAGTTCCTCACGGCGCAGGTCGATCTCGCCCAAGCGCAACGTCGCGCCCGTCTTCTCGCCGGCACACCCGATGAGACAGGGGCACAGGCACTGCTGGACGCCGCGCGTCGTCGCTTGCGGCTGATGGGGGCGAGCGAGAGCGAGGTCGAGCGCGCAACCGGCGACGGGGACCCAGCGTCCGTGCTCGCGCTCCGTGCGCCGCTGGACGGCAGCATCATGGAGACACATCTCCTCCCCGGTGGGGCGGTTGAACCTGGTGCGCCAGTCTTCACCGTCGCGGATCTCTCCGTCATCGATGTCGTTGCGGAAGTACCCGAGCGTTCGCTGCCTCTCGTGCGCACGGGGCAGCGCGCACGCGTGAGTATCGCTGCATTCCCCAACCTGCAGTTCAGCGGAACGGTGGAGCGACTTCGCGACGCGCTGAATCCGGCCACCCGCACCGTGCGCGCTGTGATTCATGTGCCGAACGGGAGTCATCGCCTGCGGCCGGGCATGTTCGCGACCGTGCAGCTTGAGGTGTCGCCGCGCGAGGCACTCGAGGCGGGAGGCGCATCCCCGCGTCCCGGCGCGCGTGCTGGCGCGGTCGTCCTCGCCATTCCCGAATCGGCGGTCGTCACGGACGGCGAGCGTCGGTTTGTCTTCGTCGAAGTGGGACGGCGCACGTACGAGCGCCGGGAAGTCCGAGTGTCGCCACTTTCGCCGCCCGGCTCAACCGCCGCGCGCTCCCTCCGCGTCGTGGTGCAGGACGGCCTGCGCGCGGGCGAGCGAGTGGTTGTCACAGGAGCGTTCACGCTCAAGAGCGAGCTGGCGAAAGCATCGCTGTCCGAAGACGAAGGATAGGAATCCTCATGAAGAATTCTGACAACGACAACCTCGCCGCTGAGGAAGCGCACGGCGTTGTGGAGCGACTGGTCGCGTGGGCAATTCACAAGCGGACGGCGGTCGCAGTATTGGTCTTGGCTGTAGTCGGCGCTGGCCTGTGGGCCCTGAGCACATTGCGCGTCGACGCCTTCCCCGACCTGACGGATGTTCAGGTTCAGGTGCTGATCGAAGCCCCTGGCCTCTCGCCAGTTGAAGTCGAACGATTGGCCACCTTCCCGCTCGAAGTCTCGATGAACGGACTTCCCGGCGTTAAGCAGGTGCGCTCGACGAGCAAGTACGGTTTCGCGGCCGTCACGGCCGTCTTCGAGGATGACGTCGACATCCAGCGGGCGCGCACCCTGGTGGGTGAACGACTGCAGAGCGTGCGCGGCCAACTTCCTTCAGGAGCGGAGGCGAATCTCGGGCCGCTCTCGGCGGCGAACAGCGAGATCTACATGTACACCGTGAGCGGGCAGGGGCGCGAGCTCTCGGAGTTGCGTACGCTGCAGGATCGTGTCGTGCGACCGCAGCTCCGAACCGTTCCCGGCGTGACGGAGGTCAACAGCTTCGGCGGTTATGTCCGTCAGGCGCAAGTCGTGGTACGCCCCGAGCGCCTCGTGAGCTACGGACTTACGCTACACGACGTCGTCGAGGCCGTGGAGGCCAACAACGCGGTTGCTGCTGGCGGATACCTCGAACATCGCGATGAGCAGTACATCCTGCGCGGGCTCGGCCAGGCCACCTCGCTCGATGATCTCCGGAACTCGGTGATTCGCGCGAGTGCGGGTGGCGTCCCGGTGACCATCGGTGACGTGGCCGAGGTTCGCTATGGGGCCGAACTCCGTCAGGGGGCGGTGTCACAGGACGGCAACGGAGAGGTGGTGAGCGGCATCGTCATGATGTTGCGCGGCGAGAACTCGCGGGAGGTGGTGCGCCGCGTCCGCGCGCGCGTCGACGAGATCAACGCGTCGCTGCCTGCCGGCGTGTCGGTCGTCCCCTACTACGACCAGACGGACTTGGTGAACGGGACGCTCTCGACCGTGCGGAAGAACCTGGTCGAAGGGGGACTGCTCGTGATCGCCGTCCTGCTGCTCTTCCTCGGCAACGTGCGCGCGGCGCTGCTCGTGGCTGCCACCATTCCGCTGTCGCTGCTCGGCGCATTTCTCGGCATGCGATGGCTGGGGCTCTCCGCAAACCTGATGAGCCTTGGCGCCATCGACTTCGGCATGATCGTCGATGGCGCCGTCGTGATGACCGAACACTTCGTGCGAACGCTG
This sequence comes from Gemmatimonadaceae bacterium, assembly GCA_046327755.1. Classification (GTDB taxonomy): domain Bacteria; phylum Gemmatimonadota; class Gemmatimonadetes; order Gemmatimonadales; family Gemmatimonadaceae; genus SCN-70-22. The sequence goes on along the minus strand of JAXLXW010000001.1, from coordinate 433,277 downwards.
CACGCCGATGAAGCGCGTGGTGCGCTCCCTTCGACTCGAGCGGGGATCAACGCTCGATTGCTCGCGGCGGCTCGAGAAGTGGCGCGTCCGATTACCTTCGGCGTCCTCATCATCATGCTCGTGTATGTCCCGATCATGACGCTGGAGGGGCTCGAGGCGCGGATGTTCCGTCCGATGGCGATTACCGTCGCGCTCGCGCTCTTCGGCAGCTTGCTGCTCGCGCTCTGCTTCGTGCCGGCGATGGGGACGTGGGTGTTCCGTCGCGGAGCGCCTGAATCGCGCCTCGCGGAGCGCATCGCGGAGTGGATGGACATGCGCTACGCGTCGGTGCTCGGAGCCGTATCGGCGCGCCCAAAGACGACAGTGGCCACCGCTGTCGCGATCTTCGCGGCGACGCTGCTGCTCGTGCCGCGCCTTGGTACGGAATTCCTGCCGCAGCTCGACGAGGGGTCGATCCTCGTTTCCGGCACCAAGGATCCGACGATTTCTTTGACGCGATCTGTGCAGATGCAACAGGAACTGGAGCGCACCGTGCGGATGTCGCCCGAGGTCATGACCGTCGTCAGTCGTGTGGGTCGGGCCGAGATCGGCAGCGATCCCATGGGGGTGAATCAGTCCGACAACTTCGTGATGCTCAAACCGCGCGATGCGTGGCGCCCCGGCGTCAGCAAGGATTCGCTGGAGCGTGAGATCGCGAATCGATTGGCTGAGCGCGTCCCGGGGGTGGCGATTGGCATGACGCAGCCCATGCAGATGCGCCTCGACGAGCTCATCTCGGGTGTACGCGCAGATCTGGCCATCAAGATCTTCGGCGACGATCCCGATAGCACCCGCCGCGTCGCGGACCAGGTGGCGATGGTCCTGCGCAAGGTTCCGGGCGCGAGTGAGGTCCGCGTCGAGCAGACCGCGGGTCAGGGATATCTCAACGTTCGACTCGACCGTGCGGCGATGGCGCGCTTTGGCATCCCGATGCGTGAAGTGCAGGAAGCGTTGGAGACGGCAGTCGGCGGCCGCCCCGTCTCTCGCCTCGTCGAGGGGAGCTGGGCGGTGGACGTGGCGGTCTACTATCCCGAGGACCTCCGCACGTCCGCGGAGGCCATCGGGGCGATCACGATTCCGGCGCCCATTGGAGGGGCCGACGGCGGTGCGCGAATCGCCCTCTCGCAGATCGCCGACATTCGCCTCGAGTCAGGTCCGGTGCAGGTGAGTCGCGAGCGCGCCCAGCGATTCACCCTGGTGCAGGCGAACGTCGACGGTCGCGATTTGGGAGGCTTCGCGGCGGATGTGAAGCAGGTGATCGGCAGCGAAGTGCGGCCGCCTGTCGGGGTCTTCATTACCTATGGCGGAGCATTCGAGAACCAACAACGTGCCATGGGACGGCTTCGGGTCGTGGTCCCACTCTCCATCCTGCTCATCGCGTTGCTACTGTGGGCGTCGCTGCAGTCGTGGTGGCTCGCGGCACTGGTACTGGTCAACCTTCCGTTCGCCGCCGTCGGTGGAGTGTTGGCGCTATGGCTGCGAGGGTTGCACCTGTCGGTCTCGGCCAGCATCGGTTTCATCGCGCTCTTCGGGGTGGCGGTGCTCAACGGTCTGGTGCTGCTCTCCACCGTGCAGCGCGTGCGGCAAGAGGGGGCGTCGCCGCACGACGCCGCGACCAACGGTGCCAGGGCGCGATTACGGCCGGTCCTCATGACCGCTCTAGTCGCGAGCCTTGGGTTCATTCCGGTGGCGCTCTCGCACGGAACCGGGGCGGAGGTGCAGCGTCCGCTCGCGACCGTCGTCATTGGCGGATTGGTCACGTCGACACTCTTGACGTTGCTGGTGCTCCCGACCTTGTACACGTGGGTCGAGAGCTACCTGGCCCGCGCGGCCGAAGCACGCCGCCAACGACGGGCCGCGAAAGAACACCCTGCGCTCGCGCCAGCGCTCCTTTCCGACACGACGAGCCTCGAATCCCCATCGACCGATGCCTAACGTGGCAGGAATGAAGCGCCTCGACCTTCCGCTTCTCCTCCCGGAGGTCGACGATGTGCGGGACGCGTGCATCGCGCGCCTGACGGACCTCCTGATGCGTCGCCGGGGAATCGAGCGCGCGCATGTGCTGGAGACCGGTGAGCGGGAGGAAGCGGACGATGAGGCAGTGTCGCAGCCGACATTGTGTCTGCACTATGACACAGAACGGTGGACATTGCGGAAGCTCGAGACGTTGGCGCGCGTGGCTGGCGCCAAGGTCGCCGCGCGCTATGCGCATGTCGTGCTCCCGATTCGTGACATCGCGACGGAAGATGATGGCGTGCGAATCGAGGAGGCGCTGCGTGAACTCCCCGGAGTGACCGCCGCGTCCGTGAGCCTCGCCGCGCAGGTGGCGCGCATTGAGTTCGACCGCGAGCGGGCGGAGGTGGAAGGCATCACCGCGTCCCTGCAGCGCCTAACGCGGCGTGCGCCGGCCGCTCCTCCGGCCAAAGAAGTGGCGGTGGCGGAGCCCGGATTCTACGCAAAGAACCGTGAGCTCGTGTGGAGCCTGACGTCTGGGGCGCTGCTGCTGACGGGGTGGCTCCTACAACGGTACACGGCGACGCCTCGGGGAGCAGTGATCGCGCTTCTTGCGAGCGCGTATGTCTTCGGGGCGCGCGACAACGTCGGGCACTTCCTGGGCGACCTGCGGCGCGGCAAGCTGCACTTCAACATCGACCTGCTGATGGTCGTGGCGGCGGCCGGCGCGGCCGTGCTCGGCGAATGGGCTGAGGGCGCGCTCTTGCTGTTTCTGTTCAGCCTCGGGCATGCGCTGGAGCACTATGCGTTAGGGCGCGCCCGCCATGCCATTGCGGCGCTTGCCGAACTGGCGCCACGATCTGTACGTCTGCGACGCGCGGGGCGCGAAGAGGAGGTGCCAATCGAGGGCGTGCGGCCCGGCGACGAAGTGGTGGTGCGGCCGGGTGAGCGGATCGGTGTGGACGGGATCGTTCGCGAGGGACTGTCCGCGGTGAATCAAGCGCCGATCACGGGCGAGAGCATTCCGGTCGACAAGGTCGTGGGCGACGCGGTGTTCGCCGGGACCGTGAACGGCGAAGGCGCGCTGGTGATCGAGGTGACGGTGGCCGTTGGTGATCGTACCCTCGACCGGGTGATCACGCTCGTCTCCGAAGCCCAGACGCAGAAAGCCCCAACGCAGCAGTTCACCGAGCGCTTCGCCCGTGTCTTCGTGCCGCTCGTGCTCATAGGCGACGTTCTGCTGATCGTGGTCCCCCCTACACTGGGACTGTTGTCCTGGGCCGACGCATTCGCACGGGCCATGGCAGTGCTCGTGGCGGCATCGCCTTGCGCGCTGGCACTCGGCACGCCAGCGGCCGTCCTCGCCGGTATTGCACAGGCAGCGAGGAATGGGGTGCTGATCAAGGGTGGGGAGTATCTCGAATCACTCGGGTCCATCACGGCGCTCGCGCTGGACAAGACCGGTACGCTGACCGTCGGGGAACCCGAGGCGACGGACCTGGTCCCCGCCGACGGAGTGAGCGAAGAAATCCTCCTTTTGCATGCCGCCTCGGTGGAGCAACGGTCCCAGCATCCGCTTGCGCGCGCCGTCGTGAGGGCGGCCGAGCGAAGAGCGATGGTGCTCCGGGACGTAGGCGACTTGACGGCCGTCATGTCCCGCGGAGTTCGCGCAACGGTTGATGGCGCCGTCGTGGAAGTAGGACGAGCGCTGCTGTTCGAGGATGCGGGTGTGAAAGTTCCATCCGCCATTCAAGCGGCGGTCGAGCAACTGGAAGCAAAGGGGCGAAGCACCATGATCGTCCGGCGCATCGGACACACCCCGGAGTTCCTCGGCGTCCTCGGGATGGCCGACCAACCGCGCGAGAACGCTGGCGATACGCTGGTCGCGCTTCGGAAGGCCGGGATCCGTCAGATCGTCATGTTGACTGGTGATAACCACGGCGTTGGCGCCGCGGTCGGAACGGCAGTCGGTGTGGATCGGGTACTCGCGGGGCTTCTACCGGAAGACAAGGTGACGGCCATCAAGGCGTTAGCGGCCGAGGGGCCCGTCGCGATGGTCGGAGATGGCGTCAACGATGCCCCCGCACTGGCGCACGCCACCGTGGGGATCGCAATGGGTGGGGCCGGGACGGCCGCGGCGCTGGAGACTGCGGACGTCGCGCTCATGGGGGACGACTTGAGCAGGCTCCCCTTCGCGATTGGCCTGTCGCGGCAGGCGCGTCGCGTCATTCGCCAGAATCTGTGGATCTCCCTCGGGGTTATCGGCGGGTTGATCGTGGTTACCATCGGTGGGTTCGCGGGCATCGGTCCGGCGGTCATCGTGCACGAAGGCAGCACGTTGGTGGTGATCGCGAACGCGCTGCGACTGCTTAGGTACAACGCACGATGACTGGATGTGGGGCGCGGCATCGGAGGCGCTCACCTACGCATCTATGGACGGTGCGTATCGCCGCGTGGATTTGTGTCACGCTTGGTGCATGCACGGCCGATCCGGGATATGGTGGTCGCTCTAGCGAGCAGTGGATCGCGCAGTTGGCCGAGGCAGACGCTGGTCGTCGAATTGACGCGGCGCTGGCACTCGGCCGAGTGCTCAGCATTCAGCCTAATGCGCCGAAGGTGATTGGTGCCTTGGTCGTGGCACTCGCGGACACGAGCGATGACGTGCGCGTCACCGCCGCCGAAGGTCTGCGCAGTGCCGCTCGCGGAGACCGCGGCATCCAGTCTCGCCTCGCGCGAGATGCCGTGCCGCGCATCGAGGAGCTGTTGGGCGACTCGCAACACGTCGCGGTACGGCGTGACGCCGCGCGCATTCTCGGCAGTCTGGGCCCCAGCGCAACGGCCGTTGCCGTCGCCCCACTCGGCCGAGCACTTCAGGATCCGTCTCCGGAGGTTCGCCGAGCAGCGGCAATGTCGTTGACCGGTTCCGATGAGGCAGCGCGCGCGGCCGTGCCCCGGCTACTTGATGCGTCGCGCGATACGGATCGTGAGGTCCGCCTCATCGTCCTGCGCGCGCTGGCGGCGAGCGCCGAGCCGACGATCCTTGTAGGACAGGCAATCATTCGCGGGCTGCGCGACCCCGACGCGGTCGTTCGAGAAGGCGTGGCGACAGGCCTAGGCCAGCGACGTCCGCAACCTACGGGAACGCTGTTCGTGCCGGATGGACCTTACGAGCAACCCCTCCTGGTCCTGCGCGCGGCCACCCGCGATCCGGTGACCTCCGTACGCCTGGCGGCAGTCATGAGTCTCGGCCTGTTGGCTGATTCCACGGGCCGTGTGGACCTCGAGAGGGCGCTGGCCGATCCTGACTCCGCCGTGCGGCGCGAGGCGGTGCATGCGCTCACCGCGCTCCATCGGCGCGGGGGACGAGACCCGTCACTGCCCGAACCGTCTCTGTTCGAGCTGTGTCGCTCGAATCCGAGATGGCCGGGCTGCTAAACCAATACTGCAGCAGCGGCGCCGCGGCCGGAATGAACGAAGCGCGAAGGCGGGGTCACCCAGGTATTGTCGTCCGGCCGGGGTAAGCCATCCACTTCCGCCGAGTCGCGCGCAGCTCGCATGAGTGAGCTCAGCTCGGCGATAACGGACCTACACACTCGCGAGGTCGGTCCGCGCGTCCTCGATGATCGCCCACGCCGAGTGCAGGAACAACGTGGCAATCACGAGTGCCACGACGAGATCCGGCCATGGGGTCCCAGTCCAGCGCACGAGTGCTGCCGCGATCACGACCGCCAGGTTGCCGATGGCGTCGTTGCGCGAGAAAAGCCATACGGCGCAACCGTTCGCGTCGCCCGCGCGATGGGGGATGAGGATCAGCTCCGCAAGAGCATTGACTGCGAGCGCAATTCCCCCAAAGAGCCCCATCAGCTCAGCTTCGGGATGCTGCCGCACGAAAATGCCGTAGATCGTGGCGCCCACCACACCGACACCGAGCGCGCCGAGAAAGTACTCCAGGACGAGCGCGGAGCGTGCGCGCCAGCGCACGTTCCATCCGACCAGCGTGCGGTTGGATCGCGCGATTCGCTGCGTGATGCTGAGACGGTCAAGATGTTGATGTTGAGTCTTAGCGAGCGAAATCGCCTGGAATTGGCATGGAAGATTGACTGTTGCCGAAATTTGGAGCGAAAGCCCCGTGTGTAGCCCTCCACTCATGGCCCCAAGCGAAAGTCGCCCGAACTCCATCCTCGAACTCATGGCCGCTACCACCGAAGCGTGAAAATGGGTCAGCAGCGACATCCCGCGTGAAGATGAGACACTCGTCACCACGCGAATTTGAGACGACCATTGTTGAATGTGATGCAGCCTAGTCGCACGCGCTCGTATCTCCGCGACTAGCGGCTTCGTGGGTGATGGCGCCATTCCCCGAGATCACGTCCAGCTTCACTCTCGCGGAGGGAACGCAGCATCGTGACAGACCGTCCGGCGTGGCCGGGCAGGAGGTCAGATGAAGAAGCGTCGGTTTGCTCCCTGAGCAGACCTCGCAGGCGTTGCGCCAGGCCAAGGGCGGCACGGTTGTCGGCGAGCTTGGTCGGAAGCGCGAGGTCAACGAGGCGACGTTCTACCGGTGGCGGAAGCCCTACGCGGGGCTTGACCTCGACGAGCTGCCCGAGCTCCGAATGCTACGCGAGGAAACCCGGAATCTCCGGCAGGTCGTGGCAGACCTTGTGCTCGCAAGGACGATCCTGAAGGGCGCGCTCGAATGAAAAAGTGGTGAGCCCACGAGGGCGTTTCGGGCCGGTGGCGTGGGCGCAAACGGCCTATCAAGTGAGCCAGTGCCGCTCGTGCCGGTCGCTGGACGTCGAGCGGACGGCCGCGGTACCTGCGGCGGCGCGACCCCGCCAGAGGGCTCGGGCGGCGGCTGCACGAGCTGGCGGAGACGCGCCTGACGTTCGGTTCGCGGCGGCACATTCGCCGCTGCGCCGCGACGGGCGGGTGATCAACGACAAGTGGGTGCATCCTCGATACGTCGAGGAAGGGCTGCAGCTCAAGCTGCGGCGGCAGCGCCAGAAGGCGGCAACGCTCAGCGCCCCACGCACGATGCCGACGCAACCGAATGAGCGCTGGGCGATGGGCGTCGGGTACGACGTACTGAACAACGGGCGCGCCATCCGCGTCTTCACCGTGGTGAGCGTATGTACGCGCGAGTGCGTGGCGTTGCACGCCGAGGTCGACTTCGAGGGCAGCGATGTGGCGGCGTTCCTATCCGCGGCGAGCGCACAGCGTGGTGGTGTACCGGCGGTCGAGCAATGCGACAACGGGACGGAGTTGACCTCCACAGCCCTGGAGCACTGGGCCGACGGGAACCTGGTCCGGCTGGACTTCTCTCGCCCGGGGAAGCCCGTCGACAACTGCGCCTGCGAAGGGTGTGAGCCTCGTGTGGTCAGTCCCGCCTGTAGTCGGCGCGCTCACGGGCGTTCCAGAGTGTCGCAACCACGAGGGCGGCGGCGCCGGCCCAGATAACCTGCTTCGCTGGGAAGCCGTGGATCACGACGACCCCGGCGACGAGAGCTGTCGCGCCCGCGGTCGCCAGCACGAGTGGCCCCGTCGCCCGGTGCGTCCGTCGCCCACTCCAGAACCCCCACAGCGAGACGCCGAGCGACGTAAACATCAGCGGCCAGAGGATCGCGTCACGCCGAAGGAAGCTCAGGCCGACGGCGGCGAGTGCGCCGACGATGAGCGGCGTCCCCGCGCAGCAGAGCGCGGCGAACACGGCCCCGAGCGCGCCCGCGACGTCGGCGAGGCGGACGGCGCGCCCGACCGATCTCGAACGCACGGTTGGCGCGGCGGGATGGCAGGCCGTCACGCGCTCAATTGGCGAGCACGGTGGCCGTGTAGCCGAGCGTCTTGATCGCGGCTACCATTTGCTCGACGGTCACCTTACGTGGGTCGTACGTCACGACTGCCGTTCCCTTCTCGTAACTCACATCCGCCTTGGTGACGCCGGGAAGGCGCGTGAGGACCGTTCGCGTCCCGATCACGCATCCGCCGCATGTCATGCCCTTAATCGCGAACGTGATCGTCAGGGCCGCAGTCGCCGGCAGGGCAGGAATCCGAGTTCCGTCCTGCAAGGGCGCGAGCGCCGGCGCCGCGAGGGCAGCCGACACGTCACTCGGCGCGGCGGCGGACTGCGCCTGTGGTCCGAAGATGCATAGGGCGCCGGTGACGGCGAGAAGTCTGAAGGAGCTGAGCGGCGTGTTCATCGGGAGTCCCAGGAGGAGCGGGCGAAAGGGAACGGTCGGGGCAGCTAGCGGCACGCGCCACTGCGCCGCCCCGCTAGAGCAGGAGCAAGGACCAGCGCGGGAACGTTAGGAACGCCAGTGAGACGACCGTGGCGATCCACAAAAAGACCTTGTCTCGCGTGCGGTTGCGGGGGCCAGTGCATGTCCCATGCGGCACGTCGACGCACTCCGCAGCCGCCCGCCGCTTCCCGTACACCACGTAGAAGCCCACCGCGAGGAGTGCGACCGTCAGCAACGTGAACATTGGGCGGAGCGGCTCGAACGTGCTCGCGAGCCCGGCGCCGACGCCGAAGGCGACGAAGACGAGCGGCCCCACGCAGCACAGCGAGGCGAGAAACGCAGCGCTGACGGCGCCCACGGCCGCGGTGAGGCCGCGGCGCGCAGCGGAACGAACTTCCGAGCGGGTGTCCAAGTGAGGGTCGGCCGAGGTAGCGAGGGGATTCGCGCCGGAGTGGGCACCCATTCGGTCGGTCGCGGGATCGGTCATGTTAGCATGGGGCGTGGTTATTCGCGCCGCCGTCAAGCGCAGCAGCTCAGCTTCTGGACACCGGCGGAGCCGCCCTGGGCGACGAGCTTCACGCTCTCGCCCCATGTCAGGTACGGGTGCAGCGTGCCGCGCAGGTCCTTCGTGGTCAGCCCGAAGCGGATGGCGAGCGTCGCTTCACCCATGAACTCCCCGGCGTTTGCCGCGGCTGCGTGGACACCTAGAATGCGACCGGAGCCCAGCTCGCTGACGAGCTTCACGAGGCCGCGCCGGTCGTGGCTCACCAGAGCGCGCGGGACGTCGGACATGTCGAGCACGCTGACCTCTACAAGATATCCGGCCACCCGCGCGGCGGCCTCCGTCAGGCCCACCGAGGCAACCTGCGGCGCGGTGAACGTCACCCTCGGGACGGCGATAAGGTCGAGTTTGTTCGGATCGTCGCTCGCATTCCCGGGGGTTCCGGTGGTACGCAGCGCGTTGAGCGCGTTCGCTGCTGCTACGCGCCCGCCTGCAGCAGCCACGTACACGTAGGCTGGCCCGCCCGTCACGTCGCCGGCGGCGTAGACGTCCGGGTTCGCGGTGCGGAGCGACGTGTCCACCTGGACGTGTCCGGTCGGCGAGAGCGCCACGCCAACGTCTTCCAAGCCGAGGTCACGAATATTCGGACGGCGGCCTGCGGCGACGAGGACCCGCTGGGCACGGAGCTGCCCCTCGCGCCCTCCCTGCCGCACGTGCACGACCACCTCGTCGCCATCGCCCTCGCCGACGCGTTCCACGCGTACGGCCTCGGTCGAGGTGTGCACCTCGATCCCCTCAGCGGCGAACGCCTCGTGCAGCGCCTTGGCGATCTCCGGGTCCTCGCCCGGCAGGAGGTGCGGGCCGCGCTGGACGATGGCGACCTTCACCCCGAAGCGGGCGAATGTCTGCCCCAGTTCCGCCCCCACGGCGCCCCCACCGAGCACGATCAGGGACGCGGGCAACGCCTTCAGCGCCATCGCGCTCGTGCTGTTGAGGGCGTCGACGGCGTCGAGTCCGGCGATGAGCGGCAGGGCCGGCGCGGAGCCGGTGGCAACGATCACCTTGCGGGCGACGTGCTCGCGGGCCGCCGCGCCGTCGCCCACCCGCACGCGCACGCCGCGACCGCCGCCGTCCGCGCCTACGAGGAGCCGTGCCCGGCCCTCGAGGAGCGCGACGCCTGGGTAGCTAGCGAGCACGTCGGCGTATTTTGCAGCTCGGAGCTCGCTTACGAGCGCGTCCTTCTGGCGGACCACCTCGCGCCACTCGAAAGCCGGCTCGCACGGCGCGATTCCCGGGAAGCCGCGCCGGGCCATATAGAGATGTGCCGCGGCTTCGACGAGCGTCTTCGAAGGGATGCAGCCGACGTTCACGCAAGTACCGCCGAGCGTGCCGCCCTCCACGATGGCGACGCTCGCGCCCATGCTGGCCGCGTGGATCGCGGCCGCGACGCCTGCCGCACCCGTCCCGACGATGAGCAGGTCGAAGTCGGCGCCCGGCGCCGCGCCGTCACCGTCGGGAGCGTCGCCCGCGGCATTCAACGGCAGACGGCGCACCAGCGACGCGCTCGGGAAGGAGGGCGTTTTCGAGCGCCCGTCGCAGGACGGAGCGTCGTCCGCCGCACTCCGTTCGGCGCCGGACTCGGATGGACCCAAGGGCTCGGCGCGGTAACCGGCACGCGCGACTGCCTCGACGAGCGCGCTGCTGAGCGCCGGTGTGGGTGTGACTCCCGGAGTCAGCTCCACACGGCTGCGGCCCGCCCGGAAGTCGACGTGCGCCACTTCGACGCCCTCGACGCGCTGAAGCGCCGTCGTGACGTGTCGAGAGCAGTCGAGGCAGGTCATCCCGCCGATGGTTAGATCGAGGTGCATGCGCGTATCGGCCTTGGTGTTGGGAACCGTCAGGCGGCTCAACGAGACGCCTCGAAACCAGCCGCGAGCGAGGATGCCGGTCGAGACGCGGCCGGCACGTCGTGCCCAGCTCCCCGTGCGTCGTCCGGCGCGTTTAGCGCCGCGATGATCGGGCAGTCGAGCGGATCCGCGACCACGCCCGCGCCGCAGGTCTGGTCACAGTCGGCGACGAGCTCCGTCAACGCCGTCCGGAGGGCGCCCAGCATCCGGAGCTTCTGGTCGATGTCGTGGATCTTGGCGACGGCCACGTCACGGACTTCCAGCCCGGCTTCCAGGTGGCCGGACGCCCCTCGCAGTCGGAGCAGCTCCTCGACCTCGCCGAGAGTGAAGCCGAGCGCCTGCGCGTGCTTGACGAATCGAACAACAGCCGCAGCTTCCGGTTGATACTCTCGGTACCCGCTCGCGCGGCGCCCCGATGGGCGCAGAAGCCCGCGCCGCTCGTAGTAGCGCAGTGTGTCAGCGCTGACGCCGGCAAGTGCCGCGAGGTCGCCGATGCGGAGCATCGCGGATTCGTCACCGCAGGTAGGCGCTGGGGCGGACCCACCCCGCGGTTGGCGGCGCGCGGCGGTCGATGGGGCGCGGAGGCTGGACATGAAAGAACATTACACCCTGGAGTGCGCTCCAAGGTCAAGGACTACCGCGCTGGACTCGAACATCTTTCGTCTCCGTCGCGGGTGCCACTGGAATCGCCTCCCGCAAAAGATTCCAGACGACTCCTTCGTGCTCCGCACTTTCGTACGCGGGAAAGCCGCTGGGGTGTTCGTGCGCATCTCGGCCACGCGGTGCAGGGAGTGGGTGCTCAGCCGCCCAACGTTCTCGCTCGCGTATCGAGCTCGCAGGAGTAGTTCTTGGGCTAACCGGCTTCACTGCGGCGCGTCTTGCGGCGGTCCTTGAACCTGCTCTCGCGCTGTCAGCTCCCTGCAGTGGCACCTGCGACGCCTCAGGGCCGTTGACTTTGTCCGTGGGGCCGCGCCCTCGTTTTGCCCTGTGCTTCCAGGACGTCGGCCTCAAGCCCTTCCTGGCGTTCGTCGGCATCTTCAAGAACACCTACTTCCTTCGCGAACGCCACGAACCCACCTGGATCGCCCTCCTCCATCTCGACGAGGATCGCGATCACCGGCTCCACTTCCCCTACGAGGCCGGTGAGTAGCACCGGTGTGCGAAGAAACAGGCACCTCCTCCTTGGGCTTCGGCTCTTATTCCGGCGGCCGACGCCGCGATCACTGCACACCGACCGCGAGAGCGCGCTCGGGCTGATCTGGCCGTCAGGAGGCAGCCGGAATGACGGCAGTGCCGTCGAGCGCGACGGTACGCTTGCTGGCAGGACGTGATGACGGCCCCATAGAGGAGGTCCTCCTTCAAGAGTTCGCACAGCCGGAGCACGTGCTCCACGTCGCTGTCGTCGACGACGGGACTCAGCATGACCTCGAGCGCGACGACGCGTAGCTCGTGGCGCCGGACGGTGAGGTCGTCTTCGTGCCGCCAGTCCTCTCGGCGCAGATGGTGCACCTTGGCTTCGGCCGGCCAGGCGTCCACGCGAGCGGACCGCGTCATCATCCACTCGAAGCGCTACCTCAGGAGAGGCCTATCGCGAGTGAGCCGTTCTCGCACAGCGTGCGCCACGTCTGCCACGGTCGCAACACGACTGTTTCCGCGCCGTCTACACTACCCGCCACGCGGGGCCCTCCCCTGCGTCAGGGGAGTACGAGGACGACCTGCACCCTCGGCTCCCCGTACTCCGCCGCTCCCGTCAACACGCGAAGATTCGGGCGCGGCACATATTCCCCCGCGCCATGCGTGTGTCCGCACAACACCAGGAACTCGACGTCGCGCCACTCCTCCGCGATCTCGAGCAACACATCCCCGGTCGCCTTGCACGCGAAGAACGGAGACCAGTCAGGGGCCGATGGTGCGCCCTCATGCCACGCCGCCTCGACGAACGGTGGAACGTGGGTAAGGACCACAATCCGGCGGTGCGTCACGACGGCCGCAGACAATAGGTGTCGCAGCAACAGTCCCTCCTCGTCGCCTAACGATTCGAGTCGTCGAACGCGCGATTCCAGGTCGAGACCGCTCACCTCCAGGATGAGCCGGAAATCGTTGAGCCTCACACCACTCGACCACACAGCCCCGTAGCGCGCATCGCCCCAGCCGTCGACGCCGACCAGCGCGGTCTCCGCGCTCAGCGACACCACGCCGGCCGTTGGCAGCCAGCGAAGGCTCGCGCTGGACTCCGTGCGCGCGACGACCTCCGCGCGCACGGAGCGGATGCTTCCTCCATAGAAGTCATGGTTTCCGAGGACGAAGTACGTCGGACACGGCAGTCGCGCCTCCAGCAGGCTGAGCGCAGTCGTTAGGCTCCGAGCCGTCGCGATATCGCCCGCGAGGAGGAGGACGTCTGGCGATGCGGCGCGCACCTCGTCGGTGAATCGTGCGATGCGCGCCGCACTGCTGAACTCCAAATGCACATCAGTTGCCCACGCGATTCGTGGCATGCCCCTCCGTCCAGTTCGTCTACTCAGGCTTCGCCGCCAGGAACAACCCCGTCGACGCCTCCGCCGCGCGCCGCCGCCGCACCGTCTTCACGTAGCGCCGCGTCATCGCGATGCTCCGATGCCGGAGCGGCGCCTGCACCTCGTGCTCTGCGGCACCGTTCTCCAACGCCCACTGGGCATGGCAGTGCCGCAAGTCGTGCAGCGTCACCCCACGCACCTCAGCCTTCTCGCACGCTTCGCGAAAGATCCGCCGCATCCAGCCATAGCGGTACGGTGACGGCACGCCGCGCACGACGACCGGCCACACGTTAGGCGAAACCTCGATGTCGTCACGGTTTGTCTCATTCTTCGTGCCCGGTACCTCTACGCGACACGACTCATGCTGCAAGTGGTGTGGCTCAAGGCGCTCGTACTCTCCTACACGCAGGCCGGTGACCACGAGCACCATCGGGAAGGCGCGCGCATGATCGGGGAGCTGCTCGAGGATATGCCATACGAGGAACGGTGGCAGGTCGGGGATGCGCTCGACTTCCGGGAGCAACGGCATGGCGCCAATGACCTCGCGACGCACGGGATGCGTCGTGTCGTCGTGGAATAGCGTGGTGAGGACGGCCGACAACGAACGGCGCGCGTGGTTCCAGTCCGCGTTGCTCGTCCCCCAGGATTGCGCGATCACCTTCCAGTCGAGCTTCGACAGGAGGACAAGGTCGCGGATCTTCATCTCTGGGCCGAAGTGCCGAACCGCGTGACGAAGTTCAGCATGCTCCGAAGGTCTCAGCCGTTCCATGGCATCGAAGACGCGAGGACCGATGGCGAAGTCGCTGGTGCTCTGGATGGCCTGCCATGTCTCGACATCGAGCGAGGTCAGCGCGTCTGGGAGCTCGACACCGATGCGGACGTTGCGGGACTGTAGCCATGCGCGGCGAGCACTGCTTCGAAGCGCGAGGAGTGCGCGAATCTCCTCGACGGAGAGACGCCGCCGACGGCGCGCGCAGCCTTCTCGATCTCGGCGGCATCGTGCGCGCAGTCCATTCCTATCACTTGATACTCAACCGTTGAGACATACTCGCTCATAGCGCCTGAAGATCGCGATCCGCAGCATCAGGATGAATGGCGACAGGATTGCCTCGGCGAGCATTGGCTTGGAGGCACGGAGCGGTGTCGGGCTTCACGTTGGGACTCGAGTTGGTCCGCGGAAGCTACCAACTCCCTACGCCTCGGCGCGAGCGAGCGGCCGGACATCGAAGCCCCGCAGAGCGTCGGACGCCTTAACGGCAGCGTAGTCGCGCTTCAAGCCCGACGATGCGTGGCTTAGGTCCATGCATGCGGCAGTGCGGGGCTGACTCGGCGCGAGCTGCGACACGTGGGCGGTCGCACGTGCACGCATTGGTCTCAACTTCAAGCAAGGGTGTCGCATCTTCACGCAATCGCGTCTCATGATCTCGACGCGCTGTCTCATCTTCACGCGAAGGCGCTCTTTTGCGGTCACACACGGAGGCCAATGCGGGCACTCAAATCAGAGGAACGGAGACGACAGCAGCATTGGCGTGCGCGTCGGAGACACGGTCAGACGAGATCGAGCGCGCGAAACGGACCAATCTGTCTCAGGATCAGCGAACGCCTGTCTCGGAATCAGCAGTTGGCGTGTCGCAGGATCATGTATGCCTCAGGGGCGACCGCACAGGTCGCCGCGTCGCTTTTTCTGGGGAGACGCGGCTCCAGATCGGGGCGACCAGGTCGTGCCACGCCCACGGTGAACCGTTTCCCCGCACACCATCGACCGGCGGCCCTCACGTAGGGCGAACGCCCGTCGTCCCCGCACGCCACTCGCGCACCGCCGGTCGGGTGTCTCCCCGTTTCGTGCAGGACCGGTCAGACCTATTCTGGGGCGTCACCCTCCCGGATACACCATCGTGAACGACGATCAGCTCGACCAGACCTCCGCGGTCGCCGAACTGCCGGACCCGCGCTCCCTCTGGATCCCCTTAGCCTGCATCGCGGCCTTCATGGTCGCCGTCGTCACCCTCGTCACTGGCCGCATCTTCCCAGGGGCGCCGCACGCCGCGACCATCGCCATCGGCGTCATCGGCCCCTTCCTCGGTGCCTGCGTCGCCAAGACCATCGGCGTGACGCTGCGCGCGCTCTTCGCCTGATCGGCTCCTGATCGCCAGCGAGCGCCTCGAGGGCGCCGCTCGCGAAACCGAAGGCGCCCGCCGGTGATCCGGCGGGCGCCTTCGCACGTGACCTGGCGGCCGAGGGATACCACCCCCCGCCCGCCGATGCGCGCTCACTCCACCCGATAGTCCCACAGCTTGAGCGGAAACGTGTTCGGGAGGACGACGATCTCGTCGATCCTGACCGACGGTGGGAGTGAGGCCAGATAGAGCACCACCTCCGCCACCTCCTCGCTCCGCATCATCTGCGCGCGCACCTCGGCGGGGATCGGCACCTCCTTCTTGTCCCAGATCGTCGTGTCGGTGGGGCCCGGGCTCACCACGCTCACCCGCACGCCATACCGGTGGTTCTCGGCGAGCAGCGCCTGCGTGAGCCCCGCCAGCCCGAACTTGCTCACCCCGTACGGCGCCACGTTCGGTGCCGACTCGTGCCCGGTGATCGATCCCACGTTGATGATCGTCCCGCGCCGGCGCTCGCGCATGCCGCGCACGACGGCGCGGCAGACGAGGAAGGCGCCGCGCAGGTTCACGTTGACGATCCGGTCCCACTCCTCGAGTGGATAGTCGGCGACCTCGATGGGGCGCTCGGTGCCGACCCCCGCATTGTTGACCAGGAGGTCGATCGCCCCCAGGTCGCGCTCCGTGGCCGCCACGGCCGCTTCCACCTGCGCCGCGTTGGCGACGTCGCAGGGAAGGGCAAGCGCCTCGCCGCCAGCTGCACGAATCGCAGCGGCGACCTCCTGCACGTCCGCGAGGGTGCGCGAGCAGGCGGCGACGCGCACGCCCGCCCCACCGAGGGCGAGGGCGACGGCGCGCCCGATGCCGCGCCCGGCCCCTGTCACCAGCGCCACCTGCCCGGCGAGCCGCGGGCTGGCCGTCATGCGTCGCCTCCCGCCAGCTGCACCGTCGCGCCGGTCTCCGCCGACCTGAGGATGGCTGCCTGGACCTCGACCACGTGAAGCGTTCGCCCCGCCGATGTCGGCGTGTCGAGCGCGCGCGACCGGACGGCGTCCAGGAACGAGGCGAGCGACTCGGAAAAGGCCCCCTCGATCTTTCCGTTCACTTCGGTTGCCGTGGCAGGGCCGGCGAAGGTGATGCGCTCGCTATGCCCCTGCGTGTACAGCTTGAGCTCGCGCGTGCTCCCGCCCAGCCAGAGCGAGCCGCGCCCCCCCAACAGCTCGAGATACGAGTCGGCGGCCAGCGGGAACGCGTCGGGGAGGATCCACGACGAGTGCAGGGAGATGACGGTCCCGCGCGCGGTGGTGAGGAGGGCGGCGTATCCGTCGACGCGTCCCTCCAGCCCGCGCTGCTCGCCCAGCGCCCCGCGGTGCGCCACCGCCGTCACCGACACCACGCGATCGCCTAACCAGTGGAGGATGAGGTCGATGTCGTGCGACGACATGAAGTGGATGGGCGTGGTCGCCGCGCTCCACGGGATCATGCGCTCCGGGACCCAGCTGGCGTCCCACCGGTGCGACTCCACGAAGGCCGGCGTGCCTAACGCCCCGTCGCGGACGAGCGACTCCACGCGCCGGTGCTCGGCGAGCCAGCGTTGCGAGTAGTTCACGATGAGCACGCGCCCGCGCTCCCGCGCCAGGGCGACCATCGCGCGCGCCTCCCGCTCATCGATGGCCAGCGGCTTCTCCACGAAGACGTCGACCCCCGCTTCGAGGCATGCCGTCACGGGCTCGAGATGCAGGTGATCGGGCGTGGCGACACTCACCGCGCGCACCTCGCCGCTCCCCTCGGGGCCCACTGCGGCGAGCATCTCACGCGTCGTCGCAAACGTTCGCGCCTCCTTGCCGGACGCGACATTGGCAGCGCGCGTGGCATCGGGATCGACGACGGCGACAAGCCGTGCATCGGTTCGCTCGTGATACACGCGCGCGTGACGTGTGCCGAGGATTCCGGCGCCTATCACGGCGACTCCTATCGGGGCGGTGGACATGGGCGTGGGAGAGGGTGGTGCGGCAAACGATAGTGGCGAGCGGGCGAGAGGACGAGAGGACGAGAGGACGAGAGCGACGATGCCTGGCGGCGACCACCGGCTGCACCGTCACGCGCCTGACGTGCTCCGTCACGCCGGGCGCTCGTTTTCGCCACGTCCGCACAACTAGGGCTCCTACGAGTTGCGTGGCAGCTGGTCACACGTCTTATTACTGATACTCGCATCTATACCCGTTCGCCCTCGTGCTAGGGTCGCTGGGTGCGAGTCCCCCCGGGAGCAATCCCGGGGGATTCTTTTTTTCTGGGAGTTCGTCAGGCGAGTCGCGGCGCGTCGAGAATGCGACACGCGCACGTTCTCGCGCGAGGCGAGTGGTGCCGGCCGCACGCCGCCAGCGAGCGGAACCGCGGAGGCGTGTGGGCGAGTTATTCTGATGGAGTCCGCTTTGCCCAAGTCCCTCCCACAGGAGACCTCCCCGTGGCGCGCACTGAGTCGACGATGCTCGCGCTCGGCACCCTCGCCCCAGACTTCGCCCTCCCTGACGTCGCGCACGGCCGCGTGATCACGCGCGACGGCATCCGCGATGGCAAGCCGCTCCTCGCGATGTTCATCAGCCGGCACTGTCCGTACGTCATCCACGTGGCGAAGGAGATCGCGCGCATCGGACACGACTATGCGGGGCGCGTGGCGATCGTCGCGATTGCCGCCAATGACATCGAGGGCTACCCCGAGGATGCGCCCGCCAACATGCAAGCCATGGCGCGCGAGTACGGCTTCACCTTCCCCGTGCTCTACGATGAGTCGCAGGAGGTCGCGAAGGCGTACGCCGCCGCGTGCACCCCCGACTTCTTCGTCTTCGACGACGCGGGACGTCTCGCGTATCGGGGACAGCTCGACGACGCCCGCCCCCGCAACGACCGCCCCGTCACCGGCCGCGACCTCCGCGCCGCCCTGGACGCCGTCCTCGCCCGCCAATCGCCCAGCGCCGACCAGTACCCCAGCCTCGGCTGCAACATCAAGTGGCGCGCCGGCAACGAGCCGACGTACTTCCACTCGCCGAAACGTTAGGCCACTCGCCGACGGCTGGACGGGAGACAAGCGCAAAGTGGCGGCCGCATCGCGGCCGCCACTCCCGTCCCCCGTCTACCGTCCGCGGTTCAGGACGAGTAGTACGCCGCATTCTCCTCCACATACCCTTTCGTCAGGTCGCAGCCGTACGCCGTTGCGCTGGCGTCTCCCAGCCCGAGGTCGACCAGCAGGTCCACCACCTCCGCGGCGAGCGTCGAGCGGACGATCGCATCCTCGAAGGCGAGGCGCATGCCGCCCTTCACCACTGCGTAGCCGTTGATCCACGCATCGGTGCGATCGGCGGCGATGGGGAGCTCGAAGCACTTCCCGACCGCCATGAGGAGGCGCCCCACGTTCGGGTCGGCGCCGTGCACCATCGTCTTCACCAGCGGCGAGTTCACGAGCGACTTGGCGACGCGTCGTGCTTCGTCCTCGCTCCGCGCCCCGCGAACCGTGGCGCGAATCAGGTGCTCGGCCCCTTCGCCGTCGCGCGCGAGGATCTCCGTCATCCGCACGCAGCCGGCGGTCAGCGCGGCCTGAAATGCTGCCTCGTCGACCGCCCCTGCCAATCCGTTCGCCAGGATCGCGCAGGTGTCCGACGTGCTCGTGTCGGTGTCGACGGAGAGCATGTTGAACGAGACGTGCACCGACGCGCGCAGCATGCGATCGAGCGTCGCCGTGTCGAGCGCCGCATCGGTGAAGATGTAGGCGAGCATCGTCGCCATGTTCGGCTCGATCATCCCCGACCCCTTGGCGACGAAGGTGATCGTCGCCTCCCCCACGCTCACCGAGAGCGCCTTGGGGTGCGTGTCGGTGGTCATGATCCCTTCGGCGCCTAACAACGGATCGTCGGAGAGCTCCGTCATGATCCCGCGCACCCCCGCCTCGATCTTCTCGATCGGGAGCGGGACGCCGATGACCCCGGTGCTGCTGACGAGGACGTGATCGGCGCTCGTCCCCACCTCGGCAGCCGCCGCTGCCGCCATCCGCCTGGCGCGGTTCACCCCTTCCTCGCCGGTGGCCACGTTACTGCACTTGCTGTTGGCGATGATCGCCCGCAGCCGCCCGCCCTTGATCGTCTCGCGCCCGAGGATGATCGGCGCGCCGGGAAAATGGTTGCGCGTGAACACAGCCGCGGCGTTCGCCTCGACGTCGCTCACAAAGAGCGTCAGGTCCCGCGCCGTTGGCTTGAGCCCCACGTTGCGCGACGCGCAGTGAAAGCCGCGCGGAAAGCGCGCCGGCTGATGGAATGCAATCGAAGAAGTCACGTCAGGAAGTCGGAATGAATGGCTCTCGCGAAAACTCCCCACCCCATCCCCCTCGCGCCAGTGACGACGGAAAGAAACGCCCCCACCTCCAACCCCTCCCCCCAACCCCTATCTCGTCCTCTCGTCCTCGCGTCCTCTCGCCTTCCTGGGAATGATCTCATCGAGGTCGAGATGGCCCTGCCACGCCGCCACCGGCTCCCCCAGCAGGATGAGGCGCGCGATGTGTCCCACGATCCCGGCCGCGAAGCGTGCCTCGCTCGCCAGCTGCGGATAGCCACGCAGCTCGCTCCCGATCTTGAGCAGCGACTGGCGCGACCGCTCCGAGATCGCGTCCCATCCTCCCAGCCAGTTGGTGAGCGCGACGAAGAAGTCCTGTGTCGAGGCAAAGTCGGCGCGCGACCGATGGGCGTCGGCGTTGTCGCCGAGGAAGGGCTGCAGCGCCGGATCGTTCGCGTACGGCTCGATGCTCACGAAGCCGCGTTCGTCGGCGGCGTACAGCACGTTGCGACCGATGCGCCGCGCCGCCTGCCGCACCAGCCCCTTGATGGGGAGTGAATCGCACTCCTCCAGCACCAGGTCGACGCCACGCACGAAGTCGCCGACGTTTTCTGACGTGACGCCGCCGTGAAGCGCAGCAACGCGCAGGTACGGATTGAGCTTGGCGATGCGGCGCGCGACGATCGTCGCCTTGGGGACGCCCAGGTCGTCGCACCCGCCGCCGAGTCGATTGAGGTTGGAGAGGTCGAGCGCGTCGAAGTCGGCGAGCCAGATCTCCCCGCACAGGTGCTCCTGCGCCACGTTGACCGCCGCCTCGCCCCCCACCGAGAGTCCGATCACCCCGATGCGCTTCGTGCGCAGCAGCGCCTGCTCCTCGGCGGTGAGCTTGTCCTGGTTGCGGTTGGTGATGACCGCGAAATAGTCGTCGGCCCCCAGCAGGTGGACGACGCGCCGGTCCCATGGGAAGTGCCACCAGGTCCCGATGGCGTCGCGATCGCCCGCCGCCCGCACGATCGCCGCGGCGTGCGCGTGCAGCGTGGCATTGTCGCTCACCGAGGGATGCCGCACCTGCACCAGCTCTTGCAACTGGCGGTCGATGGGATCGTGCACCGTGAGGTGCCGCGCGGCGCAGAGGGCCCGCAGCGCATCGCCATCGCCCGGCTGGAGCGCGATCGCGACGGGGCGCCAGGTCTCATGCGCCGCGATCTCGAGGGCATCCAGCGCCTCGCGCCATTCGGCCAGCGTGTGCGACCGATCCACAGCCGCAATCGAGGGGCGGTCGACGGCGCTCATAACGCGAGCTCCCACGTCTGCCCAATGAGTCCCTCGCCGAACATCGCGTGCGGCGACTCGTCCACGAGCGTGAATCCTTCCGCTTCGTAGATGCGTCGCGCCGCATGCAGGATGCTGTTGGTCCAGAGCGTGATCTTGCGGTAGCCGAGTTGCCGGGCCGTGCGCAGGCACTCCTGCACCAGGCGCCGCCCCAGCCCGGTCCCGCGTGCGGTGGGCTCCACCAGGAGGAGGCGAAGCTTCCCGATCGTCTTGCTCTTCCGCACCAGCATGATCGAGCCGACGATCTCACCGCCGCGCTCGGCGATCCAGCATCGGTCACCCGTGGGATCGTAGTGCGCGAAGTACTCGGCCACGACCTGCGCCACCAGCGCCTCGAAGCGTTCGTCCCAGCCATACTCGCGTGCGTACAGCGCCCCGTGGCGATGCACGATCCACCCGAAGTCGCCGACGTGCGCCGGCCGGATGACGATCGGGCGCCGGCGCCCCTCGTCGGTGCGGACGGGGTCGAGCAGGCGGCGCAGGGTGCGCATCGCCCCCACCAGTTCGCGCTGTTCCTCCGGCGACAGGTGCGCGACCGCGCGATCGACGTCGGCATTCGAGCGCGTGTCGAGCGACGCGAAGGCGCGCGCCCCCGCGCGCGTGAGCGCGAGATGCGTGTGGCGTGCATCGCGCTCGGAGCGCGTGCGCGCCACCACGCCACGGCGCGAGAGCCCGCGCAGCAGTCGGCTCAGGTATCCCGCGTCCATCCCGAGGTCGCGCGCCAATTCCGTCGCCGTCGGCCCGTCGCGATGCGCCAGCTCGTACAGCACCCGCGACTCGGCGAGCGTGAACGGTGAGTCGAGAAGCCCCTCGCGCAGCGCCCCGACACGCGCCGTGTAGAAACGATTGAAGGCGCGCACCTCCGCCCGCAGGTCGTCGGGAGCCGCCGAGGCGGTGGAAGCAGGGAGGGGCCGCGGTGTGCGCTTGGCTGCCATGCGAGTGTCCTGCGTTGCCGGGTACGAATGCGATGGGGGCGTGATGGTTGCCAGTGTCCACCAATCGCTTGCCAATGTCAAGTAACGTGCGCATCAGCAGCGTACGCCCGCTTGCCGCGCCGCCTCCCCCCGCGTGGCTCCACTCCCCCACCCGCACTACCTTCCCCCAGTCTCCCGTCTCCCGTCCCCCGTCTCCCGTCTCCTCCTCATGAAGCTCGCCCTCACCCGCGAGGTCTCGCGCTCCATCACCCAGTGCGAACTCACGCATGTCTCGCGCACGCCGATCGATCTCGCGACGGCACGCGCGCAGCACCATGAGTACGAGCAGGCGCTGGAGTCGCTCGGCGTGCGTGTCGTGCGCCTCCCTGAGCTCGCCGATCGCCCCGATGCGGTCTTCGTCGAGGATGCGGCGCTGGTGCTCGACGAGGTCGCGGTGCTCACGCGCCCCGGCGCCGCCTCGCGCCGCCCGGAGGTCGACGCGATGGCCGCGGCGCTGGCGCCGTATCGGCACACCGTGCGCATCGCTGAGCCGGCGACACTGGACGGCGGGGATGTGCTGCGGTTGGGACGCACGCTCTACGTCGGCCTCACCAAGCGCACCACCGCGGATGGAATCGCGGCGCTTCGTGCCCTGCTCAATCCGTTTGGGTACGAGGTGCGCGAGGTGCAGGTCGCCGGCGCGCTCCACCTCAAGACGGCGGTCACGCAGGTGAGCGACGAGTGGATCCTCGTGAACCCGGCGTGGGTCGATGCGTCGCACTTCGAGGGCTACGACGTCCTCACCGTCGACCCGAGCGAGCCGTTCTCGGCCAACGCCGTCCTCGTGAACGGTGGCCTCATCCACTCGACGGCCTTCCCGCGCACGCAGGCGATGCTGCGGGCGCACGGCATCCGGGTGGTCGGCGTCGATGCGTCGGAGCTGGCCAAGGCGGAGGGGGGCGTTACCTGCTGCTCCCTCATCTTCGACCTGCTGGAGCCGTCGAGCCTGACCGCGTGATCGAAGCGCAGGACGACAACGGGGCTCGCACCGACGTGGTGCGGGCCCCGTGGCCTACCGATCCCTTGCCTGCCTGGTGCGACCCGCGGCGACTACTTGTGGCTCAACTTGTAGACGTAGGCGGTGACGGCGCGACGCTGGTCGTCGGTCATCGGGACGCCGCCATCGGGGGGCATCATGCTGGTGAACTTCTTGGGCTGCGAGACGCCGCCCTTCACGGTGTTGTAGATCCCCTCCCACGAGCCGTCGCTGTGCAGCCACTCGGCGTCGGTGAGCACCGGTGCGACCGTTCCCTGCGCGGCGTCGGCGCCGTGGCAGGCCTGGCACGACGTGGCGCCGATGAGGCCGTGGAAGAGCGAGTCGCCTAACGCGAGCATCTGCGGCGTGATCGTCGCCGGGTCGAGCGAGGCGGCGGCAGCCGGCGCGGCCGGCGCATCGGCCGCCGCGGCGGCCTCGGGCTTGGCCTCACCGCCGCCGCAGGCGGCAGCGAACGCGGCGAGAATCACGAGGGAGCTCAGGGTGCGCATGGAGGGTCCTTGGGGTGTCGGATAGCGGAGTCCTGGGGGGACGCTTGTTACTTGCAAATGAAATATATTTCGTACAGGTATGCGGTCAGGGACATCCGGAGTCAATGTCGCAGGAATTCCCTACGTGTTCCGGCGCGTCTCGCGCCCGCGCCTGACGTCGAGCGGCTAGAAGTCGCGGCGCTTGAAGGCCCGGAGGGCGAGCAGCCCAGGCGCCAGCGTCCAGAGTGCCAGCCCTCCGAAGGCGGCCGCCATCCCAAGCGGCGACCCCATGATCCGCTGCATCACCGCCCCGGTGTAGCCCATCAGGGCCGAGACGTCGAAGCGAAGGACCAGGAGCACGCGCGCCAGGTCGACCGGGTTGGCGAAGGAGAGCGCCAGCATCGGTCCCTCCAGCGGGTAGTCCTGGAAGACCATGGCGACCCAGAGGACGAGCCCGTCGTACGCCACCGTCATCAGGAGCCAGACGGCGAGGGCGATCCCGAGCCCCTTCAGGCGATCATCGACGAGGCCGGCGATGAGGACGGCCAGCGCGCTGAAGACCGCGGTGAGGGCGCACCCGGCCAGCAGCATGAGGGTGAGAAGCGGGAGCGTGTCCACGTCGGTGGCACGGTGGACGAGGACCGGGATCGAGACCCCCACCACGAAGGCGACCGAGAGCGGGATCACCAGCCCGGCAAAGAGCCCGTGGAAGAGCGTCGTGCGCGCGACGGGCTGCGACAGGAGGAGCTCGTTGAACTCGCGCGCCCCGTGCCAGTAGATCGTGCCGAAGACGATGCTGACGAGCGGAATGAGGAGGACGACGACGTTGAGCAGCGAGAGTAGCGCCCGCGGTCCGCTCCCGCCGAGGCGCAACAGGACGTCGGTGATGGCCAGGAAGAAGAGTGCATAGCCAATCACCCACCGGTTGCGCAGCACGTCCATGAGGACGTAGCGCATGATCTTGAAGATCGTGCTCATGCGGTGCGGACCTCCGACGGCGGAGCAGGGGCGTCGCCAGCGGTGGCACCGCGGCGCATCAGGAAGGCGATCGCTCGCTCGAGGGTGGATTCGCCGGTGAGCGCCTTGAGCTCATCCTGCGTTCCGCTGAAGCGCACCTGCCCATCCAGCAGGAAGGCAATGCGGTCGGAGAGCTCCTCCAGTTCGCTCAGGACGTGCGAGGTGAGGATGAAGGTGCGCCCCGCCTCGCGCTCCTGGCGGATCTTGTCCTTGAGCGTTCCGCTGGAGATGGGGTCGAGTCCGGCGGTTGGCTCGTCGAGGAGGAGGAGGTCAGGGCGGAAGAGGAAGGCAAGCGCTGCGTTCACGCGCTGGCGCATCCCCCCCGACAGGACGCGGATCGGCGTCTGCATGACCGGGCCGAGTGAGAACTCCTCGACCAGTTGCTCATCGCGCCCCGCGGCGGCGCCGCGCAGGTCGGCGAGCATGCGGAAGACGTCGTAGGCGGTGAGGTTCTCCGGAAAGCGTGCGGCCTGGGGCATGTAGCCGATGTGCGCGCGATAGGCCGAGCCGCCGTCCAGTCGCTTCCCGTCGACGAGGACCTCCCCCGAATCTGCGCGGACCAGTCCGAGGAGGATCTTGTTGAACGTCGTCTTCCCCGAGGCGTTGGGGCCGATGATCGCCGTCACCTCGCCACGGGCCACGTCGAGGTCGAGCCCCTGCAGCACCTGCAGGCGCCCATATCGCTTGTGGAGTCCTCGCGCCCTAACCACGACGTGCATCCTCGCTGGGGCGTTTCATCAGCGGGCGTTCGTCCAGGAGGGTCTCCGGCGTCAGCGTGGGAATCACGCGCTCGGCCAGGTCGAGGAGGTCCACGAGGAGTGAGCGCAGCAGGATGAGCGTGGGCGGCGACTGTTCGACCACGAGCGAGAAGAGGCGCACCGGGGCAAACGGGACGTCGCCGATGCCGTTGCGGTCGAGGTCGTAGCCACGATATCGGTCCCAGAAGTTCTCGCGGAAGCGCGAGACATTCTCCCGCGAGTTGGTCCCGACATCGAAGGCGTTCCGCGTGAAGGTATTCCCCTCGAACATGTTCCCCGTGGCGTTGGCCAGCGTCTTGAGCGCCCACCCGTTGCCGTCGAAGGAGTTGCGCAGCACCACGTTGCGGTTGGCCCCCTCCAGGTACAACCCCACCGAGTTGGAACGGAACGCGTTCTCCTCGATGCGCGAGTCGTTGATGTCCTTGAGCAGGAGTCCGTACGCCGCGCTCCCCCAGTTGTGCTCGAAGCGGTTGTGCACCATCTCCACGCGCTTGGAGTACATCACCGCGACGCCGTTGGCGTTGTCGCGATAGAGGTTGTCCTCGTAGTGACAGTCGTCCGAGAACATGAAGTGCATCCCGTAGCGCGCACTGCGCTGCGAGCGGTTGCCGATGACGCGCCCGCGCTTCACGAACTCGAAGTAGATCCCGTCGCGGTGGCCGCGCACGTCGTTGCGCAGCACCTGCACGCGCTCACTGGACCAGATGTGGACGCCGTTCCCCGAGACCGTCTGCGCCGACTCGTGCCCGCGCACCACGTTGTCGGCGACGGTGCAGTCATGGACCTTGG
This sequence comes from Gemmatimonadaceae bacterium, assembly GCA_046327755.1. Taxonomy (GTDB): domain Bacteria; phylum Gemmatimonadota; class Gemmatimonadetes; order Gemmatimonadales; family Gemmatimonadaceae; genus SCN-70-22. Next base: position 407,359 of record JAXLXW010000001.1, on the reverse strand, counting down.
CGAGGTAGATCGCGTAGAGGGTCTGCTCCAGCCGGTTGCGCTCGATGCGGCAGCCACCCACGTCGTGCACGAGGATCCCGGCGCGCTCCTCCGACTGCGAGGGGCCGGTGTTGCGCACGGTGAAGCCGCGCACCGTGACGTCGTCGGCCGCCACTTCGAGGATGGTGTGCGTCCCACTCCCGTCGAGCACCGCTCCCGAGTCCCCTTCGAGCGTGATGCTGGGGCGCGTGACGCGGATGGTCGGCTCGGCGTAGGTGCCGGCGCGGACCAAAATGCGCGTCCCCGGCGCCGCGTGCTGAAGCGCGTCCGTGATGCGCCGGATCGTCCCGGTCGGGGCGACCTCGAGCGTCGGGGTGCCCGACGCTCGCTGGGCCCACGCGTTAGGCGCCGAGCCGACGAGCCCCACGAGCGCGGCCGCGCCCAGGGCGCAAGCCGTCGCGAATCGCGGGACGCACGAAGTGAGGAGGGGGCTCACGGTGCGCAATCTACGACCGGGATGAGGAAGGGAAGACGATCGGGGCTGGCGCGGCGGTGTCAGTGCGCGTGCGACATGCCACCATGCGACATCGAGTCCATGGCACCGGCTCCCTGCGGCGGCGTCGTCACACGTGCACGCACCTGGTCCCACGTCAGCACCTCACCACCGTACTTGGTCACAAGTTCGTGGGGCGTCACGTTGGCGGCAAACGACGTCACCTGGCGTCCCATGGGACTGTGGAGCGAGCCGCCCAGCAGGTAGTGCGCGTCGGCGGCGGGGACCATCCCGCTCCCGTTGAAGTCGGCGACCCACACGCCGTCGAAGCGGGCAGTGTCGCCCGCGGCGGCGAGGTAGCCTGACAAGCACTCGACCGCGTCGAAGGTGACGATGCGACCGGTCTTCGTCCGGACCTCACCGCCGTAGCGGGAGTCCGAGATCGCCATCCTGCAGAAGTCGCACGAATCCTCGCCGACGATCAGGGGGCGAGGGCCGCCTCCGCGCTGGCACGCGGCGATGAGCACGATGCCGAGCGCCAGCGCGAGGAGCTGCCGGAGCGTCGGTGCGTTGAGGGGACGCATCGTTCCCGGGCCTACGCGACGAGTGCGCGCGAACTGATCCCGGCCGGCTTCTTCGCGGCGTCCGGCGAGAGCGGGCCGCGACGGTCGGTGACGAGGGCGAGGATCCCCAGGCCTAACGCGATCATTGCCGCGTAGCCGCCCGGCCCCGGAATCGACGTGGCGGTGAAGTTCAGCAGCTGCTTGGAGCCGATCAGCGGGGGCTGGTACGACATTCCCGGCACCTTGATGATCGCGTTCTCCATGTCGAGGTCGTGCCCGTACTCGTACTCCCACTTGTAGAAGTCGGCGAGGCCGGCGACGGCGATGATCAGGAAGGCCGCGACCCACGCCTGCGCCAGGCGGCGCTTCCCGGCGGCGGCGGCGCCAAGTCCCGCCGCGACGAGCACCCCGACAATCGCCGGCATCAGCTTCAGTTCAGGGATCGTCTCGGGGACGATCCGCTTCATGCCGATGTAGTGGTTGAGGTTGTTGATGTTCTGGAGGTCGTTCTCCTTGGCCCCCTTGACCGTATTGATCCAGATCTGCATCCCGATCCCCTCCGGGTACTGCGGGGCGTCGAGGTAGACGCGCCAGATCGGCGTCACGTACATCCCGAGGAGGAGGACGGCCGAGAGGGCGATGAGGATGCGAGAGCGGGTGGACAGCATGGCGATCACGCGCGGAGAGGGAAAAGAAGGGGGACGGGCCGTTCGGGCACCCGTCCCCCGTTAGGCATTCGCTTACTTCGAGCCGACCTGGACTCCGGCCTGGGCGAAGGCAGCCTGCGACTTCTTGCTGGTCGTGGCCTGGAGGGCCACCGCCGCGCCCGACGGCGCGACGCGGACGTACCCCTGCATCTCCTGGTGCAACGCGCTGCAGAAGTCGGTGCAGTAGAAGGGATACACGCCCGGGTACTTCGCGACCCACGTCAGCGTGCGGGTCTGGCCGGGCGTGACGAGAAGCTCCGAATCGTTAGCCGAACCGATGGCGGCGAAGCCGTGCGGGACGTCCCAGTCCTGCTCGAGGTTCGTCACGTGGAAGAGCACCGTGTCACCGGCCTGCACGCCTTCGATGTTGTCCGGGGCGAAGTGCGAGCGGATGGCGGTCATCTTCACGTGCACCGTCTTGCCCGAGCGCGACACACCGGTCTCCTGCTCGCTCCGGGCGACGTACGGGTGCTTGTTGTCGGCCAGCTTGAAGAACTTCACCTGGTCCGTCTTGATCTTGCTCGCCGCGATCGCCTGGGCGTAGTGCGGCTCGCCGATCGTCGGGAAGTCGAGCAGGAGCTTCATCTTGGGCCCGCTGATGTCGTACAGCTGCGCCGACTGCGTGAGCTCCGGCCCGGTCGGGAGGTACCGGTCCTTCGTGATCTTGTTCATCGCGATCACGTACTTGCCGTACGGCTTCTTGGTGTCGCCGCCCGGGACCGAGAGGTGCCCGATCGAATAGTACGTGGGCACGCGGTCCGAGACCTTGCAGTCCTTCAGCGACCACTTGACGATCTCCGACGTGATGAACACCGACGTGTAGGCGTTCCCCTCGGCGTCGAACTCGTTATGCAGGGGGCCGAGCCCCGGGTTCGCCACTTCGCAGTACATGGTGGCGTCGTAGTTCACGACCGGGATGCCGTAGGTCTCCTTCTCGAACTTCTTGTCGGCGATCGCCTGCTGGAACTTGGAGAACGAGTGCACCGGGATGACCGTCGCCAGCTTGCCGCCGCCGACGATGTACTCGCCCGTCGGGTCGACGTCGACGCCGTGCGGCGACTTCGGGGTCGGAAGGAAGTAGAGGGTCCCCGGGCAGTCCTTCGGGTCCAGGACCTTCACCGTGGTCTTGATCTCCGACTTCGCACGCTGCGTGGCGTCGTCGTACACGTTGTGGGCATAGCGCACCGGCCAGCTCTTCGCCTTGCCCTGTGCGACGCACTGCTCGGCGACCTTCCAGTGCACTGCGGCGATGTAGTCCTTGTCGTTCTTCGACGCATTCACCTCGAGCTTCGTGCTCGCTTGCTCGGTGTTGTACGACGTGAAGAACACCCAACCATGCGACGGACCTTTCCCGGGACGGCCCAGGTCGTAGTCGAAGCCGGGCACCAGGATCTGGAACGCCACGTCCATCTTGCCGAACTCGTCGGCCTTCACGAACGAGATCGTCCCCTTGAACTCGTCCTTGAACTTGTCGAAACCCACGTCCTTCTGCGGTATCGGGACCGAGAAGCGCGTCGCGCCGATCACATACTCCGTGTTCTCGGTCGTGAACGGCGAACCGTGGTTGCCGCCAGTGTTCGGCAGTTCCAGCGTCTCCGTTGTCTCGAACGACTTGAGGTCGATGCGCGCAAAGCGAGGCGTGTTGTTCGCATTGATGAAGAGCCACCGTCCATCGTGCTCACCGTTCGTCATGGACAGCGACGGGTGGTGCGTGTCGTCCCACGGCACCGTCCCCCACGACGTGTTGAGCATCGCACGCGTCTCTTCATTGTAGCCGTACCCGTTCTCGGCGTTCTGCGAGAACACCGGGATCACCTTGAGCAGGCGTCCCGACGGGAGACCATACACGCCGACCTGCCCGGAGAAGCCGCCCGAGGTGAAGAAGTAGAACTCGTCGTAGCTCCCGGGAGCGACGTACGTCTTGGATGCGGCATCCCCGAGGTTGCCAATCGCACCGGACTTGGCCTTGGGGGCACACGCGTAGAGCAGCGTCACGCTGAGCAGCACTGCGCCAGCCGACGCCAGGACGCCCGATTTCCGCGTGAAGGACATAGGTAGACCTCTCAAAGCAGGGAAGAACAGGTGGGAGTCGCATCCGACCATGCGGCCACGGAAAGCGGCGTCGTCGGATCGCACCAATAGCTTCGCCGTATCTGCAGGTTTGAGGGGTAGTGGAATCCTCTATTTTCCGTAGAGGTTTACCGCCCTCCAGTTGGGGCATTCTCCGACCGCATAGCCGTCCGCGGGTCCTACCTTTTGCTCCGGAGATCGTGCGTCTTTCCTCAGCTTCTCTGGAGTCGTTATGCGCCTCACCCGCTTCACCGACAACGCTTTGCGGGCGCTAGTCTTCCTGGCGCTCGACCCGGACGACGTCCCCACGGTGGGCGAGGTCGCCCGGAAGATGGGGATGTCCGAGGACCATCTCCTGAAGGTCGTGCAGCGGCTGTCGCAGCTCGGCTACGTCAAGACCATCCGCGGGCGGAACGGCGGGATGCGCCTCGCCAAGCCGGCGGCGGAGATCGTCGTCGGCGAGGTCGTGCGCCGCACGGAAGACAACATGTCGCTCGTGCCGTGCTTCGATCCCACCGAGGTCAACTGCCCCATTTCCGCGGCATGCGGATTGGCCCCGGCGCTCGACGAGGCGCTGCAGGCGTTCCTCACCACGCTCGATCGCTTCACCATCCAGGACCTCCTGGGCAGGCGATCGGAACTGCGCCAACTCGCGCAGTTCCCGGATGACGAACTGCTCGCCGCTGAGGGCGCCAGGTAACACCGGCACTCGGGGACGCCGGAGAATCCCTGCCGCCCCCGCCGACGACTCCTGACACGAACGGCGCGCTGGCCCTATGGCCGGCGCGCCGTTCTGCAATTCGCGGGACATGGTGCAGCTGACGGCTCGTCGCTGCGAACGGGCGTTCTCCCTACTGGTACTGGATGTAGACGGGCTTGGGATACAGCTGCAGCACCTCGTCCGGACGCATCAGGCGCCACCCCGCTTTGCGCACGTCGTTGTGATAGAAGAGCTTGAAACCGGTGAACTGCACCGGCTCGCTCGCGACGTAGGAGTCGTACGACGACTGCTTGAGCGACTTCGAGCCCCATCCATCCATGTTGATCACCACCTGCACGCGAGGGTCGAGGCGAATGCTGCGCGCATTCGTGAGCATGGGGCGCGTGAAGCGGTGCACCACCAGCACCTTGGGCGGAAGCTTGTACTTCGTGACGAGGTCGCCCAGCCAGTCGATCGCGTAGTTCACGTCACGCGCATCGTAGGTCCCGATCTTCTTCCCCGGGTTGTCCCCCGTCTTCATCGAGAACTCCGGGTCGATCCCGAGGTGCACGTCGGGGCGCGCCAGGAACTTCTCCAATGGAGGCAGCTCCGCCTGCAGCGTGCTCTTCGCGACCTGCACGTCGAGGAATAGGATGGCGTTGCGGCGTTGTGCCCAACGGTACACGCGCTCGATGAGCGAGTCCGACATGCGCATGCGCCACTTGCCGTCCTTCCCCGCGTTTCCCTGCGCCACGGTCGCGATCAGGTGCAACGCCGGCTGCACCGGCGTGAGCGTGTCGGCCGCGCTCCACCGACCGACTTCCTGGTCGAGCTTGCGCAGCATCAGGTCGGCTTCGTACTCGCCGAGTACGCCCATGCGGCGGGAGAGCGGGTTGCCGTAGTAGGCGACGATGCGCTTGCCGGGGAGGAGCGACCCCGGGAGCGGCGTCGGCCCCTTCACGGGCCACCCGGCCGGCCGCGTCCTCTCCGCAGGCTTTGCGGGCGACTTGGGCTTCGTCCGCCTGGCCTTCGTCGCCCCGGCCTGCGGGCGCCTGGACTTCGACGCCGTGGTCTTCCGCTTCGTCTTGCTCGGCGACTGTCGGTCGGACTTCTGAGCGCTGCGGCGCTCGCCGAGCGCGACCACGCTATGGATGCGCGAGGTGGTCTCGACGCGCGCGGGCGTGACCGCGCCAGCACGGAAGGGCGAGGCGATCACCGCCACGAATAGCGCGGCGGCAACGAACGGACGAGACATCAGCGGCGGCACGTGAGAGGGGTGAACCGAGCGCGCAGCCTAGCGAGGGCAGCCACCCCGGGCAAGGGAACGAGCGGCGCGGGACGCGCGCGGGATCGGACATTAGGACCGTTTCACGAGCGCGAAAACTCATGCTCGAGTTCGTCGAGACGAGTTCGAGCGTCGTGCGTCAATACAGCGTGAAACTCCTCGTTCTCAATTGCCACGAGGCCTGGATCCACCAGCTGGGTGTGCTTCGGGCCGAGCTCGATATCGTCGTCGGACTGCCGGGTCGCTACACGCGCGGGTGGGATGACCACATGCGCCCCCTCCCGCCGGGCGCGCGCCTGGTCACGCTCGACGACGTGCGACACGGATCGGCGCAGTACGACTGCGTCGTCAACCACAACATCACCGACCTGCTCGACACGAAGTTCGTCGATGCGCCCAAGCTCCTCGTCCTGCACGACACGCTCGAGGGACGCATGGCGCAGCAGGATGCCGACTTCGACGCGCGCGACATGCGCGCGGTGCTCAACACCTACCTCGCATCGGTGGGCGGGCACGCGGTCGCCATCTCGCGCTCGAAGGCCAAGTCGTGGGGGGTCACGCACGTGGTCGTGCAGAACAGCGCCGATCCCGAGGCATACCTGCCGTACGTCGGTGACGTCGCCTGCGGCCTGCGCGTGGCCAATCACGTGACGTCCAAGCGCGTCTTCCTGGCGTGGGACTTCCACGAGCAGGCCATGGCCGGCCTCCCGCTGCGCATCGTTGGTCACAACCCGGAACTCCCCGGAGTGGCCCCCGCCGACGACTGGGATCACCTCAAGCGCATGCTCGCCTCGCATCGCTTCCTGGTCCACACCGCCGACCCGCGCTACGAAGACGGCTACAACATGGCGGTGCTCGAGGCGATGGCGGCCGGGATGCCGGTGCTGACCAATCGCCACCCGACCACGATCATCGAGCACGGCGTGACCGGCTTCGTCGCCGAGACCCCGTACGACATGCACGCGCACGCCGAGCGCCTGCTCGCCGACGAGGCGCTCGCCCAGGAGCTCGGTGCCAACGGCAAGCGCTACATCGAACGCTACTTCTCCGCCGACCGCTTCCGCGTGGAGTTCGGGAAGGCGATCCAGGAGGCGCGGAAGAAGTGGGCGAGGCGGCGGGGGAAGTCGATCGCGCGATAGCGAGGGGACGGGAGACGGGAGACGGGAGTGGCGGCCGCGATGCGGCCGCCTTTTGCGTTCCCCCGTCGCGTTCCCCCGTTGCAGTCCCCCGTGTACCTCTGTGATGCCTCCGTGGATCCTCTGTGTCGAGCTTCCCGCCTGGAGGCGCGCGACGCACGCGACGTCGCACTCGCCCCCCAGGCCCCCCGGCCGGTAGCTTCCCGCGCATTCCTCCATCCGCCGAATGCCATGCGCGCGCTTCTCTCCGTCCTCGCATCGATCGCCCTCGCCGCCCCGGCACTCCACGCCCAGGCCAAGCCGGGCGACTTCACCCTCCCCGAATACAGGTTCGCCTCGGGCGAGGTGCTGCAGAACGTCCGCCTCCACTACCTCACGTTAGGCACGCCGCGGCGCGACGCCTCGGGAAAGGTTGCCAACGCGGTGATGATCCTCCACGGCACCGGCGGAACCGGATCGCAGTTCCTGGGGCAAGGCTTTGCCGGAGAGCTGTACGGCAAGGGGCAACCGCTCGACACCACGCGCTACTTCATCGTCCTCCCCGACAACATCGGCCACGGCCAGTCCAGCAAGCCGAGTGACGGGCTGCACATGAAGTTCCCGCACTACGGCTACACCGACATGGTCACGCTGCAGCGCCTCCTCCTGTCGCAGGCGCTGGGGGTCGAGCGGCCGTACATGATCATGGGGACGTCGATGGGGTGCATGCACGCCTGGGTGTGGGGGACGCTCTATCCCGACGCCCCGCGATCGCTCGTCCCGCTGGCCTGCGTGCCGACGCAGATTGCGGGACGGAACCGCATGATGCGGCGCATGATCATGGACGCGGTCATGCAGGACCCCGAGTGGAAGGGGGGGGAGTACACCTCGCCGCCGCGCGGACTTCGCTCCGCGCTGGGGATGCTGTTCATGATGTCGTCGGCGCCTCTGGTGCAGCAGCGGCAGGCCCCGACGCGCGACGTCGCCGACTCCGTGATCCGCGCCTATCTCGACGGGCGCATGAAGGTCACCGATGCCAACGACATGCTCTACCAGTTCGATGCCTCGCGTGACTACGACCCGTCGCCGCTCCTCGATCGCGTCGTCGCTCCCGTGCTGCACATCAACTCCGCCGACGACCAGGTGAATCCGCCGGAACTCAAGCTCGCCGAGACGCTCATCGCTCGCGTGAAGAGCGCGCGCTTCGTGATGATCCCCATCAGCGACCGCACGCGCGGGCACGGGACGCACACGATGCCGGCCATCTGGGGTGACGAACTGCGACGCTTCATGGCGACGCTGCCGCCGGTGGACGCGGCGAAGTAGCGGGCGGCGGGCACGTCGCCGGAGAGCCGGCGGACGGCCGGCGGGTGGGTCGGACGGACGCGAAGACGACGAGGCGGCATCGAACCGTTGATTTTCGGTCAGGCTGACCGAGCGGCGATGGCACCGATATAGCGGTAGGGGCGATCCACTCCCGTGCGATGACCTCACGGGGAATGAGTCGTCCCTCAGGTAATGCGACAAGCTCTGCCATACCGCCCACGTTTCAACGCGCCGCCGGCGGCCCAGCGCCCCACGGCCTCGCTGCATCGCATGCATCCGGGGTATCGGGATGCGGGGCGCGTCGCGTCGGTCGGTCGTCCGCGCGGTCAGGTCGTGCGGATCACGTGGCTCGCCTGGCTGGTGCTTGGCGCGCTGGTCTTGGGGCTCGTCGCCCGCGACCTCCCCGCGCAGCGGGCGGTGCGCGTCGCGCGCGCTGAGCACACCGCGCCGGGCTTCGATCGCGAGCTGGCGGTGGCGACGGCCGACAGCGCCTGGGCGCGCATCGCGCACACCTACTACGACACGACCTTCCACGGACAGGACTGGAACGCGATCGGGCGCACGGTGCGCGAGCGTGCCGCTCGCGCCCGCGACATGCGCGAGGTGCGCGCCGCGATCGGAGAGATGTTCGCCGCGCTCGGCGAATCGCACTTCGTCCTCATTCCGTCCGATGCCGTGGCCTCGTGGGCCGACGCCCCGGTCGAGGGCGAGACGTTAGGCGACGTGGGGATGGAGTTCCGCCTGCTCGACGGCGCGGTCGTGGTCTCGCGCGTTGTTCCTGACGGACCGGCGGCGATGGCGGGCGTGCGCCCCGGGTGGACCCTGGTGCGCATCGGAGACACCGAGGTGGCGCCCTTCATGCGCGAGCGCCTGGCCGTCCCGCCCGGGCCGGCGCGGCGCCTCGCCGAATTGCAGCTGCCGATGTCGCTCATGCTGCGGACGCAGGGGAGCGTGGGCTCCACCGTGCGCGCGACCTTCCGCGACGGCGACGGTCGCACGCGGCGCATCGAGGCGGTACGCCGCGCGGTGGACGGCGAGGTGGTTCGCTTCGGGCACCTCCCCCCGCAGGTGGTGCGCTTCGAGACGCAGCGCTACACCGACGATCGCGGCTGCGTCGGGGTGATCCGCTTCAACGTCTGGATGATCCCGGTGATGGCCAGGCTGGACGACGCCATGGCCGAGTTCCAGCGCTGCCGCGGCATCGTGGTCGACCTGCGCGGCAACACCGGCGGCGTGACGGCTATGCTGCAGGGGATCGGTGGCTACTTCGTCGATACCGCGACGTCGTTCGGGACGATGTCGACGCGCGCGGGGGCCATGCACTACATCGCGACGCCGCGCCGGACCGATCGGCGGGGCTCGGCGCTCGCTCCCTTCGGCGGTGCGGTCGCGATCGTGATGGATGGTCTGTCGGGGAGCACCTCCGAGATGTTCGCCGCGACGATGCAGGCGGTCGGGCGCGCTCGCATCTTCGGCGAGCCGAGTGCGGGGCAGGCGCTCCCTGCCATGCTGGCCAAGCTCCCCAACGGCGACGTGATGCAGCACGTGGTTGGCGACTTCACCACCGCCGACGGGCGCCGGATCGAGGCGCGTGGCGTCACCCCCGACGTCCGGTGGCCGCTGCGCCGCGCGGCGCTGCTGCTGGGGCGCGACGAAGCGTTCCAGGACGCGCTGGCCTGGACGGGGGCGGCGACGGTGACGACGGCCGCGCTCTCGTCGACGTCGCGCTGACCTCGTCGTGCCGGGCGGCGGTGGCGAGCGGTGTGCGCTCCCTCGCCCTGACGCCGACCGGTCCCGGATTCGTCCTCGGTTGCCTGACCGTCGGACCGCCAGTCCTTCTCCCGCCGCGCCTCTCGTCGCCCCGGCTGCAACTTGCATCGGCCGACGCCCGTAGGATTCCGGCGAACGCCCCCGTGTCCCGCTGGTATTAGTTTTCAGCCGGGCGCTGGTCGGAGAACCGGCGTTCACCCACACTCTCGGAGATCCCGAATGTCCACTGTTTCGCTCCGTATGCCGCGTGTCGTGCGCGCGCTTGCGGCCGTCGTCCTGGTCCCCGTGGTTTCCTCGGTCGCCAGCGCGCAGGCGCTTCCGCCGGCCAAGGACCTCATTGCGCGTTGGGCGAAGGAGACCAATGCCGATGCGTGGAAGGCGCACAAGTCGTCGCGCATGAAGGCCGCGTTCGACATGCCGGCGATGGGCATGAGCGCCACGATGGAGACGGTGACGATCTTCCCCAGCGCCATGGCGTCCAAGATCGACCTCCCCGGGATGGGAGAGATGCGCCAGGGGTTCAACGACGGCGTCATGTGGATGATGAACCCGATGCAGGGGCCGTCGGTGGTCACCGGGCCGCAGCTCGACGCGGCCAAGGAAGACAACGACCCCAACAACTACTCGCGCATCTCGACGGCGATCGTCTCCAGCGAGACGGTGGAGAAGGCGACGTTAGGCGGGCAGGAGTGCTACAAGGTCAAGCACACCTGGAAGTCGGGGAAGGTGTCGTTCGACTGCTTCGCCGTCGCGGACGGGATGATCACCTGGTCCAACGCCAAGACGTCGACGCCGATGGGCGAGGTCGAGACCACGACGACGTACTCGGCGTACAAGGACTGGGGGGGCGTGAAGCGCGCCACCACCACCAACGTCGACCAGATGGGGCAGCAGATCGTGATCACCGTGCAGGGGTACGAGTGGGACACCGTCGATCCGAAGGAGATCGAGGTCCCGGCGGAGATCAAGGCGCTCACCGCGAAGAAGCCGTAGGCGGCGACGCTCGTGAACCCGAAGAACCGCTGGTTCTGGTCGCTCGCCGCCACCGTCCTGGTGTGCGACGTGGTGACCAAGCGGATCGCGGAGCAGGCGTTGCAGCCGCGGCACGTCCCCCACGAGATCGTGGGGGACGTGTTGCGTTTCACGCTGACCTACAACCGTGGTGCCGCGTTCAGCATGTCGCTGGGCGACTACTCGCGCTGGGGCTTCGCCATCATGGCGCTGATCGTCCTCACCGTCCTGTGGCGCACGCTGGCGACGGCGCCTGACACGGATCGTTGGCAGGGGGCCGCCATCGGGCTGGTGTCGGGCGGGGCGCTGGGGAACCTGGTCGATCGCCTTCGGCACGCCGAAGGGGTGGTGGACTTCATCGACATGGGGATCGGCGACACGCGGTTCTGGACCTACAACGTGGCCGACATGGGCGTCACCTTCGGCGCCATCATGCTCATCATCACGATGCTCACGGCTCCCAAGGAGCCGTCGCCCAGCGAGAAGATCCTCTGATGCCCGTCCTCTCCCTCGTGCATGCCGCGCTCGCGGCGACCGCCTGCGTGGCGTCGCCCGCGGCGCCCCGCGCGTCGGCCGCTGCACGTGCACCCATCGTCAGCGCCGCGATCCCCGACACGACGTATCGCCGCCTGTTCGAGTCCGGCGTGACGATGGACGCCTTCCTCGCCTCCGCCAAGCAGCGCAAGGAGCAGTGGGCGTCCAACTACGGGCGCGGCGCGGTGGCCGATGCCGTCCTCACCGCCGCGCGCTCGGCGCCGGGGCCGTGGAAGCTCCTCGTCGTCGCCGTCGACGGCTGCTCCGACTCGGTCAACACGGTGCCGTACATCGCGCGCCTGGCGGAGCAGGTGATGGGGGTGGAGCTGCGCATCATCGACAGCGCCGTGGGGCGCGTGGTCATGGACGCACACCGCACCCCGGACGGGCGAGGCGCCACGCCGACGGTTGTCCTCCTCGACGCATCGTTCAAGGAGCGCGGCTGCTTCATCGAACGCCCCGCCGAGCTGCGCGACTGGATCCTGGGCAACAAGGGAAAGCAGGCGGACAAGGACATCTTCGACCACAAGATGACCTGGTACGACAAGGACGCCGGCCAGCAGACGGTGGCCGAAGTCGCCGAGATGATTGCGGCTGCCGGGCGGGGCGAGGTGAAGTGCTAGCGACGAACAGTGCTGGCAGAAACACGACGGGGGTGAAGCGCCTGGCGCCTCACCCCCGTCGTGCATCCGGAGCCCGCTACATCTTCGGCTTGGCGCCCATGGCGAGGTAGTCGAGCGCCAGCGTCGAGAGCGCCTTCACGCCAGGGACGAGCGCCGCTTCATCGGCAAAGAAGCGCGGCGAGTGGTTGGGGGCGATCTTGGCCGGGTCGGTCCCCTTGGGGGTGACCCCCAGGAAGTAGAAGACGCCGGGGACCTTCTTCTGGTAGAGCGAGTAGTCCTCGGACGTCGTCGTCTGCCGCCCCACCTCCACCTGCCCGGCGCCTAACGCGCGACGCAGCGACGGCGCCATCTTTTCGGTGAGCGCCGGATCGTTGTAGGTGACGGGGGTCCCGCGATCGAAGGTGATGTTCGCCTTGGCCCCGTTGGCCTCGGCCATCGTCGTGATGAGGCGCGTGAACTTGGTGCGGATCGAGTCGCGCGTGGTCTCGTCGAAGGTGCGGATCGTCCCGCCGAACTCCACCGAGTCGGGAATGATGTTCACGCGCACCCCGCCGCGGATGTAGCCCACCGTCACGATCGCCGGCGTGAGCGTCAGGTCCACTTGGCGGCTCACGATGGACTGTGCCGAGGTGATGATCTGCGAGGCGATCGTGATCGGGTCGACGCCGTTCCAGGGGAGCGCGCCATGCGTCTGCCGTCCGTGGATCACGACCTTGTACGTGTCGCCCGACGCCATGAGCCCGCCGCTGCGGTAGACGATCTTCCCCGTCTCGAACGGAAAGACGTGGAGCCCGAAGACGGCGTCGACCTTGGGGTTGTCGAAGATCCCCTCCTCCAGCATCACCTCGGCGCCGCCGCGCTCCCCGGCCGGCGCCCCTTCTTCTGCCGGCTGGAAGACGAAGACGACGGTCCCTTGCACCTCCGACTTCATCCCGCTCAGCAGCTCGGCGACCCCCATCAGGATCGCCACGTGGTTGTCGTGCCCGCAGGCGTGCATGACGCCCACATCCTGCCCGTTGTACGTCGCGCGCACGGTCGACTTGAACGGGAGGTCGACTTCCTCGGCGACTGGGAGCGCGTCCATGTCGGCGCGCAGCGCGACCACCGGCCCCGGCTTTCCGCCGCGCAGGATCCCCACCACCCCCGTCTTCGCCACCCCCGTCTTCACCTCGAGCCCGAGCTTCTGCAGGTGCTCGGCGACGAGCTTGGAGGTGCGGAACTCGCGGTTGCCGAGTTCCGGGTGCTGGTGAATGTCGCGCCGCCAGGCGACCACCTTCGCCTCGAGCGCGTGGGCCCGCTTGTCGACCTCCGTGTCGAGCTTCGAGGGCGCCTGGGCGGAGAGGAGGGCGGGGAAGGCGAGGCAAGCGGCGGTCGTTAGGCGCATGAGCGGGGCGCGGGAGGCGAAGGTTTTCGGGACGGCTGGCGCTGGCAGGAAATCAATCCGTCGCGAGGCGATGGGGAAGGGTAGACCTCAGCGCGCCCGATGTTCCACGTGAAAGCTAGACACAGAGGTTCACAGAGGATGCACAGAGGATCACGGAGGAAGAAGCGGCGACGCGCGATGCCCTACCCGTGTCCCTCCGTGACTCCGTGATGCCTCCGTGTTAAGAGTTCTAGATCTTTCAACACGGGGGATTCACGGAGTCACGGAGGTGCACGGGGAATGCCCGGCGATGCGCCAGACACCTCCGTGCACCGCTGTGCATCCTCCGTGTTCCTCTGTGTCGCGCTCTTGGTGCGCTACCCGCGCGCCTCAGCGCCTCGCGAGATCGGCGCGAAGAAGTTCACCCCGCGCACGTTCTCGTCGATGGCCAGCGGGCGCTGGAGCGACGGGAAGGCGCGCGCCTCGCAGTGCATGCGCTCGCAGGTGCGGCAGGTGACCCCCACCGGGACCGCCGCATCGACGTTGGTGAGGTCGATCCCGTCGGCGTAGACGACGCGGCGCGCCGAGGCCAGGTCGCAGCCTAACGCGATGGAGTACATCACGGCGGGGGTGCGGAAGTCGCCGGAGTGGCGGCGGATCGTGCGCGCGACGGAGAAGAAGGCGGTCCCGTCGGGGAGGCGCGAGAGCTGGGTGTGGAACATCCCCGGCTGCAGGAAGGCCGCGTGCACGCTCCACAGCGGGCAGAGCCCCGAGAAGCGCGGGAAGCGCATCCCGGCAGGTGCAAACTTCTTGGAGATGTTCCCGGCGATGTCCACCCGCACCATGTGGAAGGCGACCCCTTCGCTCCCCGGCTTGTGCAGGTTGGTCAGGCGGTGGCACACCTGCTCGAACGAGGCGCGGAACCGATGCCCCAGGAGCTCGATGTCGTAGCGCAGCTGCTCGGCGGCCTCGAAGAAGTCGTCGTACGGCATCAGCACGGCCGACGCGAAGTACGACGCCAGCGCCACGCGCGCCAGGGCGCGCGACTCGTCGGTCGTGAGGTACTGGTCGGCGACGATGCGGTCGAGCGTTTCACCGCATTCGAGGATCCCGATCTGGTGCGCGAGCTGGAAGTTGCGCGACCCGCGCCGCAACACCTCGCTCAGCGAGAGCTCGCGCCGCGCGGCGTCGTACCGGCGCACCGCCCCTCGCATCTCGGCCACCGTGCGGATCATGACGCGCACGCCGTGCTTCCCCTGCAGGTGCCTGGACAGCGAGCCGAAGAGGTTCTCGCGATCGATCGTCGCCTCGCGCCAGAGGCGCATCGCCTCCTGCTCCAGCTCGGGGAAATAGTTCTTGTGGCGCTCCAGGAGGTCGGAGACCTGTTCGCTGGAGAGGCGCACGCGCCCGATCGAGGCCAGGTCGGGGGAGACGTCCTCGCTCCCGCCGTCCTGCGTGTCGGCCAGTCGCTGCGCCATCGAGTCGAGCGAGGTGCGGGTCCCGGTGTAGGCGTGATGCAGCCGCACGATGGCGCGCGCCAGCTCGGGCGAGGTCTCCGACAGCTCGCGCACCTCGCGCGGGGTGACGGGATGGTCCTCGAAGAGCGGGTCGGAGAAGACCTCGGCGAGGTCCGAGGCGAGCGGGGCGTCGGAGCCTGCGGCCAAATCGCGGAGCTCGAGCCCGAGAACCTGCGCCAGCTTGAGCAGGAGCGCCGTGGTGAGCGAGCGGCGGTCGTGCTCCAGCAGGTTGAGGTAGGACGCCGAGATCCCCAGCCGCTCGGCGAGAGCGGCCTGGGAGAGGTTCTGCTCCAGCCGGGCCGCACGTATCCGTCGCCCCAGTCGCAATCGGTCGCTCATGTTGCTCGCCTCGCTTTACCGGATTTGCACTTTACAGGAAACGTTTCCACTGAACTCTAATGCAACCGGGCCCGCTGTGAAAAGGTGCGCGGCGCGCGAGGCGCGCGGATTCTGTCAATTCGTGACAGACAGACGTGACAGTCGCGCGATTCACAAACGGATGCACGATGGCAGTTCGGTTCGCTGGACAGCCGGCCTGCCGCCCCCATCTCCGCTCGCCCGCTCCAGTCCTGGCCTTGGTGCCGCCGCCTGGCGCGCGCCGTCATCCGGATTGGAATCCTCAAGTCGGCCCCGAAACGGTCGAGAATTAGAGCACCGTAACCCGTCGCTCCTCCCTCGTTTCCCGGCGCGCCCAAGGCTGCATGACCACCCCCATCGCTGCGACGGCGCTCCCGAAGGACTCGGCTTCCGAGACGGTCCTTCCCGATGGCGCCGCGCGCGCGATGATCCAGGCGATGTCGCACGGGGCGCTGATGCACGACGCCGAGGGACGCGTCGTCGCCAGCAACGAGAGCGCCGCGCGCATCCTGGGGGTGAGCGCCGAGTCGCTCATCGGGACGACGCCGCATGATCGGGTCTGGAACGCGGTCGCGGAGGACGGAGCACCGCTGGCGCCCGACGAACATCCCGTCCTCGTCACGATCCGGACCGGCGTAGCCCTCAACCAGACGGTCATCGGCTTTCCGCGCCCCGGGAACCGCCGCATCTGGATCTCACTCAACACGCGCCCCGTCACCGACGCCGCCACCGGTGCCGTGACGGCGGTGGTCTGCACCTTCAGCGACTTCACCGCCCGACGCGAGGAGTTCGCCGAGCTCGAACGCCAGGCGCTCGTCGCGAGGCGCACCAACGACGCGGTGATGATCACCAACGGCGCGGGGCGCATCGACTGGGTGAACGCCTCCTTCGTGGGACTCACCGGGCACGTCGTCGACCAGGCCGTCGGGCGCGCGATGAGCGAGCTGCTGCAAGGACCGGAGACGGATCCCGAGACGGCGGAGGAGATTGCGCGCGCGATGCGCGCCGGGAGCGGGTGGCAGGGAGAAGTGCTGAGCTATCGCGCCGACGGGAGCGCCTTCTGGATCGAGATGTCGCTCTCCCCGGCCTACGACGGGAGCGGGCGCGTGACGCACTGGGTGGCCATCGCCCGCGACATCAGCGAGCGACGGGCCGAGGCGCGCCGGATGTTCCAGCTGTCAGCGGCGGTCGGTGCCTCGGTCGACGGCGTTGCCCTGATCGACTCGTTCCAGGACTTCCGCTTCGTGAACGACGCCTTCGCCGCGATGGCGGGCTACGACGGGGGCGAGGCGTTGTTAGGCAAGTCGTGGCGCACACTGTACGACCGCGAGGCAATCCGGCGCTTCGACACCGAGATCGTCACGCACCTCTACATGCACGATCGCTGGCGCGGCGAGATCGCCGCCAAGCGCAGGAACGGGACGACCTACCCGCAGGAGCTCTCCGCCACGCTCCTCTCCGGCGGGGGGATGGTCCTCGTGGTGCGCGACATCTCGGACCGCAAGGAGGCGGAGGCCGAGCAGGCGCGCCTGACGGCGATCCTCGAGGCGACACCGGACCTCATCGCCATCGCCACGGTCGACGGCGACGTCCCCTACCTCAACGCAGCAGGACGCCGCATGCTCGGCGTGTCGCCGGACGCGCACCTCACCTTCCCCGACATCTTCCCCGCGTCGGCGCTGCAGGAGGTGCAGGGGGTGGGGATCCCCTTCGCCGTCGACTACGGCGCCTGGAACGGGGAGACGGCGATCCGCACCTCCGACGGGCGCGAGATCCCCGTGTCGCAGGTCATCATCGCCCACAAGAACACGCACGGCGAGGTGGAGCACCTCTCGACTATCATGCGCGACATCACGGAGCGCAAGGAAGCCGAGGATGCGCTGCGGAAGATGTCGCTGTCCGACCAGCTCACGGGGCTCTACAACCGGCGCGGCTTCTTCATGCTGGCGCAACAGCACCTCAACGTCGCGCGCACGCACCCCGGGCACGCCATCCTGCTTTACTTCGACCTCAACGACTTCAAGCCGATCAACGACACCTTCGGCCACGCCGCCGGCGACGAAGCGCTCAAGGAAGTCGCGGCGATCCTCCACGAGACCTTCCGCGACTCCGACCTGTGCGGCCGTCTCGGCGGCGACGAGTTCGTCGCGCTCGCGGTGAATTGCCTCGATCCCACGGGCGAGGTCCTCCTCCGGCGGCTCGACGAGCGCCTCGCCACGCACAACGCGCGCGAGGGGCGTCAGTTCTCGCTCTCGATGGGGCGCGGAGTGGCGCGCTTCGATCCGCACAACCCCAAGAGCCTGCAGCAGCTCCTGGACGAGGCCGACGCGCGCCTCTACGCCGACAAGCGCGCCCGCAAGTCGGCGCGGGCGGCGACCGAATCCGCGGCGCGTTAGGCGCTCGCGGGTGGGGTGATTGGTACTGGGGCCGCGGGGGCGGCGGCGCGGGACGGGGCGCGTCGCGTCTTGCGCACCACCAGCGCCGGGAGGATCACCATCGCCGCCAGCGTCCCGGCCAGCGTCCCGCCCGCGGTGGCGAGGGCGATGGCGCCGAACAGCGTATCGGTCTTCTCCCCAATCGCCAGCGGAAGGAGCGAGGCCAGCGAGGCGAGGGTGACGAGGACGATCATCCCCGAGCGATCGACCGCGGCGCGGAGCGTTCGCAACGCGGTGAGGCGATGCAGCTGGCGGTTGACCGTCCCGGCGCGCCGGCGCTGCAGCGCGGCGTCGATCATCAGGATCGCCTGGTGCACCGCCAGCCCCACGACGAGGATCACCCCCACCGCCGCCTCGCGCGTGAAGGCGGCGCCGGCAATCCAGAACGCCGCGATCACCCCGCCTAACGCCACGGGGAGCGAGCAGAAGACCATCGCCGCGCCCCACACCGAGTCGAAGACGATCGCCACGGTGAGGAGGACGAGCGTCACCCCGATGGCGAAGACCAGCCAGAGCCCCTTCTCCGACTCGTCAGGCTCGAAGAAGCCGAAGCCGGCATCGGCCACCGAGTACCCCGGCGGAACCGAGATCGACTTCATGAAGGCGTCGTGCGTGCGCTGCGCCAGCTTGTTGGGGCCTCGGAACTCATACGCCACGATGCGGACGTACTGCTGGTCCTCGCGCGAGATGGCGCTCAGCGCCTCGCGCTCGTCCACCGCCGACAGCGACCCGATGGTGATGGGAGCGCCGCTCGTCGTGGGGACGATCGCATCGCGCAGCTCGTCGAGCGAACGGTCGCGCGACCCCTTCGCCTTCACCGTCACCGGGATCTCGTCGCCGCCGATCTCCAGCAGCTGCCGCCCCACGGGGCCGCGCACCTCGCGCGCCACCGCCCCCGCGAAGGCCGCCGCCGTCACGCCGTAGCGTTCGAGCTTGGCGCGATCGGGCTCGATGGTGACGGCATACGCCTTCCCCGTGGAGAAGAACGACGACGAGTTGATGTCGACGTCGCGCACGCGCGGGATGCGCTCCAGCCGCTCCTTGAGGTCCATCGCCAACCGCTCGACCCCGCTGAACGAGTAGCCGAGGACCTTGATGCGGAACGTCGCAGACGAGACGGAGCCCATCCCCGACGAGAAGCCGGGCCCCTGCCCGCGCACGTTGACCGACGCCCCGCCGATGAAGACGGCGCGCTGCGTCAGCGCCTCCTCCAGCTCCTGCGGGATCGCGGTGTACTCGGCGTCGCGCCTGAAGAGGACGCGCATCCCGGCGCCAAAGCTCCCATAGCTCTGCGCCGTGACCTGCTCGACTCCGGGGCGCCCCACCACCTGCGACTCCAGCTCGCGCATCGCCGCGTCGAGCGAGGCCGGGTCGGAGCCGCGCGGGAAGTTCACGAACGCCGAGAGGGTCGTGCGTTGCTCGCCAAAGCCGGAAAAAGAGAAGCGCGGGACCTTCTTGATGAAGCCCCACGTGAGCACGCCTAACGTGATGACGGTGAGCGAGAGCGTGACCCACCGCCAGCGGATGGCGCCGAGCACCACGCGCGCATAGGCGCGCCGCGAGCGCGGGAAGGCCGCCTCGTGCACGCGATGCCCGCGGGCGAGGGCGGGGATCATCACCACCGACGCAACGAGCGACCACCCCAGCGCGATGGTGAAGGCGGCGGCGAAGGGGACGAAGGCGGCGCGCGCGTTTCCCTGCAGGTAGAGGAAGGGGAAGAGGACGACCGCGGTCGTCAGCGTCGCCCCCGTGACCGCCGGGGCGATGGCGCGCGCCACGCGGGCGCGCTCCTCCGGCGTGTCGGGGACGGTGCCCAGCCGGTCCATCACGATGAGCCCGTCCTGCACCAGGATCCCGACCCCCATCGCCAGCCCGGCGAGCGTGAGCAGGTTGGCCGGGATGTCGAAGACGTAGAGGAGGAGCGCCGTCCCGGCGACCGAGACCGACGCCGAGAGCATCACGAGTGCGGTCCCGCGCCAGTCGCGCAGGAGGGCGAGGAGGACGACGAGGACGAGCCCGAAGGCGATCGAGCCGCGGATCAGGAGGTCGCGCAGCTGCTTCGCCAGCTCGACCGAGTCGTCGTAGACGACTTCGAGCTTGGTCGCCGTGGGGAGGCGCCGTTGGATCTCGGCGATCGCCCCGCGCACGGCCCCCGCTGTTTGGATCGCGTCGGCACCGGCCAGGCGCGAGACCGAGATGGCGATGGCCGGTTGCCCGTTGATGCGGAAGAAGAAGCCGCGCGTGTCCTCCTCGGGGCGCACGGCGGCCAGCGAGCCTAACGCGAAGGGGCGCCGCCCCGGCCCCAGGATGGGGAGGTTGGCCAGGTCCTCGACCGCCTGCGGCTGGTCGCGCAGGACGACCGGGCGCTCGCTGGGGCCGCGCTGCTCCTTCCCCAGCGCCTGCACCACCCGCGCCCCGCCGATCGCGTCGCCTAACGCCTGCGGCGAGATCCCCAGCTGCCGCAGCAGCGCCGGGTCGTACGTCACGGAGACCCCCGGCTCAGTCCCCCCCTGCACGCTGATGTTCCCCACGCCGGGAACGGCGCTCAGCCGCGGCTCCACCTGCTCGTCGGCGACCTTCTGCAGCGTCCCCGCCGTATACGGCCCGCTGATGGTGAGGGTGAGCAGGTCCTGCTCCGACAGCTCCTCGGGGACGTAGTTCGACACCCGCGGCTGCGTGGCGCCGGGGGGGAAGTCTTTCCGCAACAGCTCGATCCGCTCGAGGATCGACAACCGCGCCACCTGCACGTCGGCGTTGGGTTCCAGCTCCACCGTGATCTGCGACCCGTTCTCCGACGACTCCGACCGCGTCTTCCGCACCCCCCGCACCGACTGGATCGCCGCCTCGATGGGGGACGAGATGTACATCTCCAGCAACTCGGCGCTCGCCCCCGTCCACGTCGTGCTGACCGTGAGACGCGGCAGCTCCACGCTCGTGCGCGTCGCCAGGGGGAGTCGCGTGAACGAGACGAGCCCCGCCAGGAGCAAGGTGACGGCAGCGGCCCACACCACCGCCGGCCGGGAGACGGCGGCCCGTATCATCGAGAGGACGAGATGACGAGAGGACGAGAAGACGAGGGACTGCTGGTCGAGGGCACCGAGTGGCGAGGGGCGCGCGTGACTCCTCTGCGTACTCTGCGTTCTCTGCGGTTCAAGATCTTTTCACCGCAGAGAACGCAGAGTTCGCAGAGTCCTGTGACAGCGCACGGGCCAGCGTCAGGCGCGCCCATCGCCCCTCTCCGCCACGAGCGACGTCGCTCTCGTCTTCCCGTCCTCTCGTCTTCTCTCCAGGACCGCATATGCAGTTGGAAGAAGGAAGAACGTCACGAGCAGCGCCGAGACACTCCCCCCAATCACCCCAGCCGCCAACGGCTGATACAACGCTCCCCCCGAGCCCCAGCCAAAGACCAGCGGCAGCACGCCGGTGATCGTCGTGATGCTGGTCATCGCGATGGCGCGCAGGCGCTGGTGCCCGCCGAGCATGATCGCTTCCTCGATGGAGTGCCCCTCTTCCCGGAAGCGCCGGATCGCGTCGAGCTTCACCACCGCCTCGTTGTCGGCCATCCCGATCATCACCACGATGCCGATGAGGGCGACGGCGTTGAGCGATTGCCCGGTGATCCAGAGGAATAGGATCCCGCCGACCGCCGCCAACGGGACCGTCAGCATCACCACCAGCGGCACGGTGAACGAGGCGAACTCGCCGGCGAGGACCAGGAAGACGAGTGCCACCGATAGCCACCCCACCAGCGTCAGCTCGCGCGTCGTGCGCTCCTGCTCGGCGTCGGCGCCGCTCACCTCGTAGGTGATCCCCGATGGCAGCGTGAGCGCCGACATCGCCGAGCGCACCTCCTCGGCGGCGTTGCGCGTTCCGCCGCTCTCGATGAGCCCTTCCACCACTGCGACTGGGCGCTGCCCCACGCGCACCACCTCGATCGGCGCCTGGCGCTCTACGGCCTTCACGAGTTGGGCGATCGGCACTCCCTTCACAGGCGTCGCCATCGCCTCGGCCAGGTCCTCGTTCTTGAGCCCCGCGAAGCGCACGGAGATGGGAGTGCGGCGATCGGTCTCGCGGAAGTCGCTCGACTCCACCCCACCGAGCCCGCCGGCGAGCGCGTTGGCCACCGCGTCGACGGAGATGCCGCGCTCGGCAAGGAGCGTGCGCTCGAGCGTGACCTCCACCACCGGCTGCGTCCCGCCGTTAGGGTCGCGCACGTCGGCGAGCGAGGGAAGCTTCTGCAGCCGCGAGCGCGCCGTGTCGGCCCAGCGCGCCGCGTCCTCCAGCGTGCGCGCGCTCACCTCCACCCGCACCAGCCGCCCCTCGCGCCCGATGAGCGAGCCGAACTCCGACTGCCCCGCGAGGTCGAGGGCGAGCGCGCCAGCTGCAAGGTCTGGCACCGCCGCGCGCAACTTGTCGGCGAACGCGGCCGCCCGCTGTCCGTCGGGGACCGGCACCAGCAGCTGCGCCGTCGCCGACGACCCCGGCTCCGCGCCGGCGAGGATCTCCTCGTCCGTCGCGACTCCAACGCGCGAATAGATCCCCTTCGCCCCCAGCTTCCGCGCCGCCTCCTCGATGCGCCCCACCTGTTGCGTCGTCGCCTCGATGGCCGTCCCTTCCGGCAGATGCAACGCCGCCACGACCATCCCCTCGTCCACCTGCGGCAGGATCTCCCGCGGAATGCGCCCCAGCACCCAGACCGTCAGCACGATGGACGCCGCCGAGATGCTGAAGACGGGCCAGGGGTTGCGCAGCGCCCACTTCATGCCGCGCTCGTAGAGGGCTTCGCTCGCCTCCCCGATGCGCGTGAGAAAGCCCGGACGCGCGACCGGCGTCCCTCGTCCTCTCGCCTTCTCGTCTTCTCGTCTTCTCCCGACGATCATCACCGGCATCAGCGTCAACGCCAACACCAGCGAAGCGCCCACGCTCGTGACGACAGACAGAGACAGGTCCCGAAACAACGCCGCCGCGAGTCCCCGAACAAAAATGATTGGGCCGAACACCAGCAACGTAGTCAGCGTCCCCGCAATGAGCGGCCCGCTCACCTCCTCCGTCGCCTCGATCGTCGCCTCCAGCAACGGACGCCCTTCCTCTCGCTTGCGCACCGCCGCCTCGGCCACCACGATTGCGTTGTCCACCAGGAGCCCCACGCCTAACGCCAAACCACCCAGGCTCAGCACGTTGATCGTCACGTCCAGCGCCTGCAGGATCACCAGCGCCAGGAGGACCGAGAGTGGGATCATCAGCGCGATGGCGAGCGACATCCGCCAGTCGCGCAGGAAGAGGATGATGACGAAGAGCGAGAGGATCCCGCCGATCACGATCTCCTGCCCCAGGTTGGACAGCGCGTCGACGACGAAGTTGGCCTGCGCGGCGACGATGGTGAGGCCGATGCTCGGGAACTCCTTTCGCAGCTGCTCCGATACGCGTTGGATCTCCCCGGTGACGGCGACGGTGTTGGCGCCGGCGTCCTTGTAGACCACGAGCCCCACCGCCGGCCTGGAATCGAAGCGGGTGAGCGTCTTGGGGTCGGCGATGGTCGTGGTGACGGTCGCCAGGTCCTTGAGCGTGATCCCCGAGCCCGGGGGCCCCACGGGGACGTCGCGGATCTCGTCAGGCGAACGGAACTCGGTGAGCGTGCGCACCGAGAAGCGGAACTGCCCGCGGCGGATCGTCCCCCCAACCCCGCTTACGTTGGCGGCGCGGATCGCCGCCGAGACGTCGTTGGGCGTTAGGCCCAGGGCGCGCATGCGGGCCGGGTCCACCTCGATGCGCACTTCGTCCTCCGGCGCCCCCACCACCGCCACGCTCGCCACGCCGGCGATCTGCTCCAGCCGCCGCGCGTGCACATCCTCCGCGGTGCGCGCCAGCTGCCGCATGTCGCCGGCAATCGACATCGAGAGCACCGCGATCGGGCGCTCCCCCGGGTCGCTGGTGAGCAAGGTCGGCCGCTCGGCGCGCTCCGGGAGCTGCGAACGGGCATTGTCCAGCCGCTCGCGCACGTTGAGGAGCGTGGTCTGCATGCTGGTCCCCCACGCAAACCGCGCCGTGGTGGTGGCCTCGCCGTTGCGGCTCACGGAGCGCAGCTCCACCAGCCCCGGCGTGGCGGCGATCGCCTCTTCCACCGGCTCGGCGATGAAGCGCGAGACCTCCTCCGCTGCAGCCCCCGTGTAGAGCGTGCGGATGGTCAGCACGGGGAGCTGCACGTCGGGGAGGAGCGAGACCGGCGTACGCCCCAGGGAGACGCTGCCTAACAGCACGATCGCGAGGACGGAGGCGATCGTGGTGACGGGGCGGGTGACGGCGGAGCGGGCGAGCGACATCAGGGCTTTCGTCCGCCGACCGTTGTCTTCTTGGGTTCCTCGGCTTGCACCACTCGCACCGGCGCATCGTGCGTCAGCGTGAGGTGCCCCTCCACGATCACTTCATCTCCCACTTCCACCGGAATCAACCCGCTCGAGGAGTCGGGCAAGACTTCTGTCTCCATGCCATTCGTTCGTCCGGGCTGGATGTAGACCCACTGCGCGCGCCCTTCCTTCACCACGAAAACGAGGGGGCGCCCGTCGCGTTCGATCACCGCGCGGGCGGGGACCAGGCGGCGGTTGGTGAGGCGCGAGGCTTCGAGGCGCACGTCGGCGTACATCCCCGGGCGCAGCTTGCTGGCGCCGTTGAGGCGCACATAGGCGCGCCCGGAGCGCGTGGTGGAGTCGATGACCGGGAGGACGGCGCTGATGCGCCCCGTGACCTGCTCGTCAGGTGCAGCGGCCGAGGAGATGAGCGCGTTGCCTCCTTCGCGGATGAGCGGGAGGTCGTGCTCGAGGACGTTGGCCTCGATGCGCAGCGCGTTCAGGTTCACCACGCGCGTGATGCTCGTCCCGGCGCCCACGCGTTCCCCCTGCGAGACATCGACGCGGTCCACCATCCCGTCGTAGGGGGCGGCGATCGTGGCGCGTTCGCGTTCCAGCTTCGCCTTCTCCAGCCTCACGCGGGCTCCCTGCAGCCCGGAGCGCGTGAGGGCGATGCGGCGCTGGTCATCGCTGGGGGGGCGGCCCAAGACGATCGAGTCGGGGGCGACCGCGTCGTAGTAGCGCACCTGGGCCTCGTCCACCGCCGCCTGCGCCTCGGCGATCGCCAGGTCGAAGGGGCGCGGGTCGAGCGTGACCAGGGTGGCGCCGCGCTTCACGCGATCGCCGGGGTGCACCAGGACCTTGTCCACCGTGCCGGCCACCTCGGACTTGAGGAGGGCCTCGCCGTCGGAGCGGACCTGGCCCGTGGTGGTGACCGAGAGGACGAGGTCGCCGTCGCGGGCAGCCGCAACCGCGACCGGGAGGGCGAGGGCGGCGCGCGGTGTGGCACTGGTGTCGGCAGTGGCGCTGGTGCCGGCGGAGTCGGCGCGTGCCGAGTCGCTGGTGGCGGCGCCGCGGAGTTTGTCGCAGGCGGCGAGGGCGAGCGTGAGGGCGAGCGCGAGCGTGAGGGCGCGGGCGTTGGTGGTCACACGGCCGTGAGAGTTATTCGAGGCGTGGCGCGTCATGGCGTCGGGGGAGGGAGGCGCTTCACGGAGCGAATGTACGGCCGCGGGGGCGGTTTGGGGGTGGTTGTAGTGGCTGTTCTACATATGTCGCGGGAATGGGGGGAAAGGTTGCCTGGAGGGAGGAAGTGGTGCGGGGGCGGCTTCGGGGGCGAGGGCGACGGCGCGTGGCGCTACGGTGTGGTGCGGCGGGGCGTCGCCATGGCCTTGGCGACCACGCCCTCCAGGGAGGGCGATACCGAGAAGGCGCGGACGAAGGGGGCGCCTTCCTCGGTTTCGCCGGCGAGGGCGAGGAGGCCGTGGCCGAAGGCGATCTTGGTTGCGGCGAAGGGAAGCTCGATCGAGAAGAGGTAGCTGGCGTCGGTGACCGCGTAGAAGTCCACGAAGCGCCCTCGCTTTTGGCTACGTCCTTCGAAGAGGACCGCAAACGAACTCCCAACGGCGGTAGCGCTCAGCGCACCCTGGGTGCTTGGTAGCATTCGCCACGAGCCCTTACCCATCGACTTCGCTTGTCCCATTGGAATCTCCTCGATCCAGCGCGCCCGCGCTCGAACGCCAGTACGATCCAACAGCGCGAACATCGGCCCGAACGAGACGCTGATCATGCACACCTCTGCCTGCGGATGCTCGAAGATCATGGACTGCCGTACGAGCGAGGGGAGGGCTCGTAGTTCCGGCCACGGCAGGTCCTCCGTTGAGCTGACTCCTGTCGGCAGCTGCAGGCGCTCGATCTCCTCGCTCTCTGTCGAGCGCAGGCGAATGTGCGTGTCACCCGCCTCGCACACGCCGCGAGGATTCACGCCCATCCGGTAGTCGACGCGCGGCCCCTCCCTGCCGTCCTCTGTGATTTCGGTGAGTCGCGAGAGCGCGAAGTCGACTACAAACGTTCCTCCGCTCTTGCGTGCCGTGAGCTTGGCAACACCGCCAAACTCACCCGGCCCGCGTCCAGGGCGCCCGAATCGCCAGACAACTCGACCGGTCGTGGGTTCGAGCGCGAGCAGTCGTTGGGCTACGCCATCGTACACGACGAAGTGTTCTCGCGTGGCGCGAATCTGAAGCGGAAGGAGAATCGTCGTGTCATTGGCGTCTCCGCCGACCGTCCAACGCGAGGTGAGGCGTGTCGAGACAATGGTGCGGCGCGTTACCTGACGATCGCCGTCGCTCCGTCGCGTCGAGCGTGCGTCGCGTAGCCCAGGAACCGGCAGCGGCATCCATGCCCGTCGGCTGTCGACGCGCGGGGTAGCCGTCGCGGACCGCGAAAAGGTCATGAGCACGAGCACGAGCGGAGTGAACGCAGCTGGCCACGGAAGTCTCATCCTAGTCTTCTCTCGCTCGTGAGTCAGTAGTCGCAAGCGCCGATCGCGCCGGAGCCAATTGCCCTACCGCTCGGATAATGGCGTACATCTCGTTCGGTGACCGCGGCAAGGGGAATGCTGCCCGCATGCGTCGCGCGGAACCGAGCACAAGCAGCGCCGGCGCGGCCTGGCGAGGCGTCCACGTAGTGGAATGCGAGCTCGCAACCACCACATCGAAGCCCCCTTCTCGAATGAATCGTTCGGCCGCCCGGGCCTCGTGCGATCGCCACGACGGGCTTCGACATCACCTAAAGGTCGGTGGGCTCCCGGTTGATGCCTTGCGCCTGTGTGGCGAGTCCTCGCCTGCTGATCGGCTCCACCAACTGGACTCCGGCGCAGGCACTACGCGGGTGTCCCTGCGTCGAGGAGTGGAGTGTACGCCTATCGTGCTCGTCTGTCGCGTTCGCTCGCGCTCAAGAGAAAGGACGCTACGATCGGCTCGTCGTCAATGTCAGCGATCACAGCAAGCGTGTCACCCGAAACAGCGAAGCGTGACACGTCGAATGGAAGCCGCGTTGATCCGCGATATGCGAGCGTTGGGAGATCGTACGCGTCAAGAATGCGTCTCCGGTCGTCGGACGCCCCCTCAAACAGAATCAGGAGGAGGCGGCGCCAAGTGCGCGCATCGAGCGCTCCGCTCTTCGCCCCCTTCGCGAGACTGGAGCTTCGCATCGAGGCCGTTCGTCGCTCGATCGCTTTGGCTTCGGGAAGGGCTTCGACATGCACCCCGCGTCTCGGTTCCTTGTTGGGGGCAATCAGCGCGAATTCCTGTTGATACAACGGGAGCAACGCGCACGTCGAGTCGTCGGCCTGCCTGAGCTGGCCCTGCCGAACGATGAACGGGAGCGTGGAGTACCGAGGCCATGGAGCTGCTACCGAGTCAACTATTCGAGCGGCATCACCGATGGTTGTTACAAAGTAGTCGTGCGTGTCGTGCCCGGACGTCTGCAGGAGAGCAGCATTCGCACCCCACGCGCATCCCGTGGACCAACGTCCCTCTTGGGACACGTGAACGCTCTGCAATCGGTCCTGAACCAACGTGTTGACGCGACCGTCGCTGAACTCGACAGTGAAGATCTGAGAACGTCGGCCAAAGAACGCGACCGGTCGATCGCCAAACTCGGCGGGACCCGGGCCCCTCCGCCCCTGAACCAAACGCTGGCGGCCGCTGCCGGCATCGACGACGTGAACCTTTCTCTCTCCGTAGTCGTAGATGGCAAGTCCTTCCTTGGAGAACTGAACATCGATTGGATATGGGAGAGAAGGGAACGATGCGAGTGCGTCTGAGCGCCAGAGAAGCCGAAGGCGAAGATCGCTTTGCCTTCTTGGTCGTGGCCAAACGCCGCTCAGTTGTCGGTCGCTCCCATGCGCCGCTTCCTGTGTGTGGCGAGAGCCGTCAGCGTGAAGAAGAGGTACCCTAGTGGCTCCCCCAACGAAAGTCACGACGGCTAGTAAGAATGATGGTATGTGGAGGTGGCGCATTCTCAAGTATCGTCGCGGGATCTGGGGATAGGTGTTCTAACCTGCCGAAGGAATACCAGTGCGAGTACCTGAGTAGAAAAGGAGTGCGCTGCGCTCCTCGGGACCAGAGGAGCCACAGCAAGGTCCTGCGACGCCAGCCACTCACACGCCAAGCGCTGGAGTCTGTCGAGGCGTTGCTCGTCCCGCCCAGCAGTACTAGTGACACGCTGGACGGGACCATCCCCTGCTGTCGGGCTCTCCGTCGTGCCTCGCGCAAGCCGGACGTGCAATCACTGTCCTGACTGAAGACATACCATCGGGCCTCCCGAAAAGTGCGAGGAAAAGGGCGAGGTGCCACGATCAGCTCAGGACCAAGTGCACGAAGCACTACCATGAGTGACAACGTCCCCAACACTGGCGCCTTGGAGAGCCCTAGTGCAGTGACGCTCAGCGGCCAGCGCATCCGCTCAGTGCGTGTAGGGAAGCACGCGCCAGCCTACTCGTCCGTGTCCTTGCCCGCGAGATCCACGGAGGTCGGCGTGCACACGCCGTTGGCGCAGACGTCAAACCAGATGGTTTTGCAGTACCCTACGATCCCCACGCACCCACCGTCCGCAAGGGCTGGTGGCGGTGAAGCTGCAGCGGCGAGCGAGCCGACGCCCAGCATGGCGAGCAGAACGCGAGTGGACTTGGACACGTGAGGTGTCCTCCTCTGAAGGGTGACGGCGCCGCCAACGCAAGTGGCGGAACCGGAGACAACTCTGAGACCTCAAGCGATGCGCGACAAGTCTCAAACTGCGTCAGAAATGCGACACAGACCCAGCGCGACGTGGAATGCACGGAGCTCCAGCGTCTCGCGCGACACGCGATCGCTGCCAACCCTGGCTGACTGATGCCAAATGCAAGAAGCAAGTGCTTGGATACGTAGTCGAATCGACTTCAGATGCGGTTGCCCCTGACTTGACACGCGCAGCGCTACGTCGGAGTATCGTACGCGTCGAGCGGAGGACTCAAGTCCGCTCACCGGGCGCTCGGTGTAGAGCGGTGGAAGTCTGCGAGGGCAATGGGGAAGGGGGAGGAGATGAATGCAGAGCTCGGCTGCGGGGGGGGGGAGTCATCCTGATTCTCGCTGACGAGGCGAAAGCGGCGGAACTGTCGGACGACACGACGTCGCAAACCGCTTCGCCAGCGCCCGAGCGGCGCTCGGTGCAATTCGAGCGGGTGGCAGAGCTCGCGGCGTTGAGCGCACGCCTGCGTCGAGGCGATGCGTCGGTGTTTGGAGTCGTCCTTGATCCGGAACTCGCGGCGTCGGACGAACGCGCGGCGCTGCAGCTCGCGTTGCAACTGCAACGCCCTCGGCGTCAACCGCGAGTCGTTCTCTACGCCGACGCCTCTGCGGGCGCCCTGCATGCGGTACGCCGTCTGGTCGCGTGCCTCCGATGCGAACTCGTGGTGCGCGGCGTTGACCCGATGCCGGTCTGGGCCGCGCATGCGCCCGCACCGCCGATGGTGCCTTCACTCCCTCGGGAGGCTCTCGAGCAGCTCGCGAGACTTCCCGCACGCTTCCGTCACGCCTGGGTCGAGACCTCCCTGCGCGGTGGCACGATGACCGTGAAAGGTGTCGCAGCGTTGGCCAGCGTGAAGCGCAGAACGCTCGAGCGTGCGCACGAGAAGGCGGGCCTCTGGACGCCAGCGCGGTTACTGCGCGCGCTTGTCGTCGACGAGGAGCATGGCACGTCATGGCCGGCGACAACGGAGGCAAGCGGCTCAGCTCGTGACGCAGCGCTGGCGCACCGCGAACGCTGCGGCTGACGATAGAGCAACGCATACACACGTCGGATCCGGCGCGGAGCACTTGGGCATGACTCCTACCCTGGATGGACGAAGAGAATGCTGCGTGCCATACTTTCAGTTGCGCAGTCCGGCTACGCACTCCTCGCGCCTAGCGCACGTATACGCAGCCGCGTTTGTGAAGCGACGCCGATTCCGCGCCCGGATCCTTCCGATTCTGATGCCGCTCGTGCACGCAGGCTGCACGAGCGAGGCTGGGCGCGCGCCAGATGCGCCCCCACCACTCACGAGCGTCCGAACGTTTTCGCTGGGTCGTGACACGTCAGAGACTCCTGGCGACATCACATACGCCGCCGCGAGTAGTGCCGGCATCGCGACTGTCGACAACGCGAGCCGAGTGCTCGTCACCTACTCGACCGACGGGCGGAGGCGGTGGAGCGTGCCGTTTGGCGCCGGCGACACAGCCGGGGTGCGCCAGCCCAACGCGTTGAGTTGGTGGAGAGACACGCTGCTGCTCGCCGAGGTCGATGGGGCCGGCGGCGTGTGGAGCGTCGATACGGCCGGCCACGCGCATCGGCTCACCCGACTGGCCATGGAGACCGCGATTACCAGCGTCGAACGTCTTGACGATGGGTATCTCGTGGCGACCACTGAATCTGACGCGCGGCTCGAGGCCGATTCGGCCATCGCGCTGCGCGTCTTCGATGCAAAGGGGCGCGCGACGCACGCCGGCTGTCGGCTCGACACTCGATACGTGGAGTCCGCGCGACGACGCGGGATGGCCTCGATCTTTCGTTCGTTCTCCGCGACGTCCAGCGAGCGCTTCGTGTTCTGTCGGCAGCCGCTCTCACGCGAGGTGATCGTCATGTCGCCGACGCTGGACTCCGTCGGGGCGATCACGTTGCCGGGATGGCGACCCATAGGCGACGAGCGGCAGTCGATGGATCTCATCAGCATCAACCACTTTCGCGCGTCGCTCGTCGAGTGGACCGGGATGTGGTATGCGCAGCGTGCGCTCGTGGTCGCTGGTGCGACCTATGACGAACGGGCGGGGCGAGACCGGTTCATCGTCGTGAGGTGCGGGGAAGAGGGGAGCGCGTCGTGCGCCGTGTTCTCATCCGAGGAACGCGTGATCGGACTTCTGGCCGACTCGGTGGTGTCGGTGGTGACGCGACCGTCGATCGGCGCGCCGATGCAGCTGCGGGTGTCCACGTTTCCCCTCGCTTCGCCGTGATGCGTCGCAGCGCGTGGCTCCTCCTGGTCTGCCTCGTGTCGTGCTCGAGAACGAAGGCCGCGTCGTCAGCTCCATTGACCGTCGGAGCCGCGTGGCATGGCGCGGACGGCTGCGCGCAGAATCACTCGACCGACACGGTAGGGAAGAGCGCCACACTGGTCACCATCGTGTCCGCGGCGGACTGCTACTATTGCCGCGATCACTTGTTCGCGTTTGAGGGCGATCAGCACATCGCGGACGCCCTCGGGCACCACATCATTCTCTACGCACCTCCCGGCCGAGTCGTGGAAGCGTCAGCTTCCCTTCTGCGACAGGCCCGTAGGCCGCTGTGCGTGGATACGTCCGGCGTGCTGATTCGCTCCGGCGCTGCTGGAACCACGCCGGTCACGGTGTTCGTCGCGCGCGGGCGAATCGTGGGACTCTGGCGCGGCGGGTTCGAGCGACCGCAGGCTCGGCAGCGCTTCTGGCGAGAAGTCAGCGCCCTCACCGATCGTCGTTAGGTCATGAGATACGCGAAGGAAAGGCGGCGCGCCACGCCCAGTGCATGGCGCGTCCTCGCCGCGGCGCTTGCATCTGTCGCCCTCCCGTACGCCAGTGCATGTCACGCCGACGCGCCACGCGCTGCGCGCGCTCCCGAGCTGCCCGTGCAGCAACTCGGCGTCCTCGCGAGCGAGGAGGACGCCCCGTTCCTGTTCGAGGGAATCGAAGAGGGGCTGGCGGTTGCCACGGTATCGGCCAATGCCTACGCCTTTCTCGACTATCGCGGTCGTCGCGTCGTGTTGCTCGACACGACCGGACACGTGGTGCGATACATCGGACGTGGCGGGGGAGCACCGGGCGAGCTGAGGTTTCCGCAGTCGCTCGTGAGAATCAAGAAGGGAGTTGGCGTCATCGACGGCCAGAAGAACGCCCTCGTCACCTTCGATACCGGGGGACGAGCCCTGGGGGACTTCCGGCTCGATACGCTACTCGGCGTCCCCGCCCCGCGGCTCACCAGGCTACGGCAACTCGACAACGGCGACTGGGCCTACTCGGTGGTCGAGCACGACGCGGGGCGTCGATCCGAAGCGCTGTACCTTCGCCGAGGTCGCCATGCGCGATTGCTGGCGCGGACTGCCGTGGCGGCGACGCATCCCATGATGACGCCGTGTCGCGTCGAACTTCCGTCCGAAGCGCCGGTCTTCTGGCCAACGATGCGTTGGGATGCGATACGGAACGACGTCGCGTTCGCGTCAGACGTGGACTATCGCATCGTTGTCTGGCGCGCCACGTCCGGAGATAGCACAGTGTTCACGCTTTCCGTGCCACCGCCCCAAGCACGGGAGGCGGACGCACTCGAGCTGCCCATTGGCGTCGAAGTGCACGCCGGGGGCGCCGACTGCACGCTCTCACGCCAGGATGCATTGCGGCAGCGCGGCATGGCACGCGTACGACCCGCCATCGCACGCATCGCGCTCGGGCCGAGTGGCGAGCTGTGGGCCAGGCTCACGGTTCCGTCGGCCAGCGGAGTTGCCGGGTACCGTCATGTCGGTACGTCCATTGACTCGCTGCCGTCGATTGCGTTCCCATCGGCGATCGCTGCCGACGGTCGATTCGTGGCGGTGGAGCGGAGACGCGACGGTGAGGCGCGACTTGTGCGATGGCAGTGGAGATGAGTGCGATTGTTCAGGTCGGAGAAGTGCCAGTACCGTGACGAGGACAGTGTTCGATCAAAGTGCCCACACCGTCGAACTTGCATCTGATGCGGAGATCATCCGAAATGTTGCGCCGGTGCCGAGCACGCAGAGCGCTCGCTCCAGCGATAGGTCTGCTGCCTCTTCTGATACTCGTGGAGGCGCTCGCGGCCACGCCACGTCCCGCGGTTGCACAGGCGAAGGGTCTCTCGCTCGCGGAGGACCTGCGCATCGCCGCCAATGCAAGGAATGATGTCTTGCTCGAGCCCATCGCGGATTTCGAACTCGACTCCGAAGGACTCGTCTACGTGCTGCAGCCGAAGGCGGCGGTGATCGAGGTCTTCTCACCGGAGGGGCGGCTGCTTCGGAGAATTGCGCGCCGTGGCTCGGGACCCGGAGAGCTCGTGCAGCCGGTCCATTTCGGCATCGTGAGAGATACCATCTGGGTCGTGGACGGGGGCACCCGAAGGATGTCCTTCTTTCGTCGCGACGGAAAGTTCCTCGGAACTCGATCGGCCGTCGCTCGGACGCGCGGAGGCGTCGGGTCGTCGTTGGCCGAGGCGGCACTGCCTGGCGGGCAATCGGTTGTTCGCGTGACGCCGCTCGCAGACGGCGGAAGGACCTCGGTGTTGAGATTGGGAACCGCGGTGCTGATCGACAGCGCCGGGTCAATCGTGGACACCGTCGCACCGCTTCCCCAGGTTCCTGCGGCCATTCGAATCCGAGCGAACATTGGCGGAGCGCCTGCACAACTGGCGGCAGCGCAACCGTTCGCCGACAAGCTCTTCATTGCGTGGAGCAATGTCGATGGGACGCTCGTGACGGTGAGCAGCCGCGCACCGTCGCGCGCACTCGGCGCGACGTTTCACCTGTCGAAGCGGCGAGGCCGCACAACGGTCGTCGATCGCCACGTGGGTGTGATCGCTCAGCCGGTGTCGGAAGAGATCGTGTCCGCCACGCTCGCACGGCTCGCGTCACCTCCGCGTCCAAACGGCATGCGAGTGGAGATCGATCGAGCCGAGGTCAGGCGGCAGTTGGTCGCGCCGCCATTTCTCCCGCCCATCGAGGAGGTCACGGTCGCTCCGGATGGCAAAGTGTGGCTTGCAGAGGCCAGCACAACGGCGGCAGTGAAGTCGTATCGCGTGTTGGATGCTGCAGGCACACCCGTGACGCGTGTGGACATGCGCGGCAGTGTCGTATCGCTCCGCGTCGGGAGAACGCACGCGTGGGCGCTGGAGCGCAACAGTGATGGTGAGGAGTTCCTGGTGAGATTGGTGTTGCCGCCTGTCGTGCGAGGCGGCTAAGGGTGTCGCGCGGCGCGCTCGGCGCCGCTCCACGCCCGCGCCACCATCACCTCCAACGACGGCGTGGCCGAGAAGGCGCGTACGAAGGGCGCTCCGTCGTCGGTCTCACCGGCCAGAATCAAGAGCCCGTGCCCATAGCTCACCGCTTTGGCCTCGAACGGTAGACCAATCGAAAAGAGATACGCCGCGTCTTCGGAAGAGTAGAAGTCGACGACGCGCTTTCGTTGGTTCGATCGCCCCTCGAATAGCACCGCGAAGGAACGACCGATGCCGGTCGCGCTCGTGGTGCTGATGACGCTTCCCGGCATCATGGTCCACGACCCCATGCCGAGCGCGCGCGCGTTGGCGAGCGGAACCTGCTCGATCCACTCTCCCGTCGCTCGTACTCCGTTCTTGTCGAGAATGGAGAAGCGCGGACCGAAGGTCATGGACAGCAGGCAGGCGTCGTCGCCCGGATGAGCGAACAGCAGCGACTGTCGTACGAGGCTTGGCTGCCGCGCCATCTCAGCCCATGGCAGCGGGCCGTCAGAGGCAACGGTGGAGTCACCCACCACGCGCTGGATCTCGTGATCCACCAATGCTCGAAGGCGAATCTGCGCGCCGGTCACGTCGCAGACACCGCGTGGATCGGATCCGAGCGGAAAGGCGTACCGACCGGTGTGCTTGCCGTCGTCCGATAGGCTCGAGAGGCGCAGGTTGCCCAGATCGAGGATGCGAACGCCGCCTTCTGCACGCGGCGTGACAAACGCAACCCCGCCGAACTCGTCGGGGCCGCGTCCCGCGCGTCCAAGCCGCCACGCCTCCCGTCCGGTGGATGGGTCGAGTGCAACGACCCGCCGAGCGATGGCGTCGTAAACGATGAGATAGCGTCGCGTCGACGCCAGCGAGAAGGGAAGCAGGAAGGTCGTGTCCTCCGCTGCCCCCCCGATCTCCCACCTAAGGTGCAACGTCACCGGCGGGAACCGTCGCGGTCGCCCGCCCGAAAGCACGGGGCGCGGATCGACGGGTGGCGACGAGCGACCAGGTGGTGTGGCGCTCGCGTCGATCGATGCCAGCGCACGCTTGACCTCGTGACCTGCGGAGCCGCCGACGCGCGCCAGCGAGACGAGCGACCACGTGAGCATGACGACAGGCATTGAGGATCGGATGTCAGGCATCGACTACCTCTTGCGCACAGGACGAACGCCTCGCGCCACAATCGCGCTCGCGCGGTGGCTCAAGACGAGCCTTCCTTCGCGCGCCGCAGCGCATACCCCTCCACCGCCGTCACCCCCTCTCCATCCGTCCGAATCCCCAGCACGAAGTCCCGCCCCACCTGCGTCGGCTCGAACCCCGCCCGCAGTTCAAGCTGCCCCACCAGCGCGCCGCTAGCGTCGAAGACGCGTGCCGTGCGCGACGCGGTGCTCCGATCGGCCGGCGCCACGAACGAGAGGACCCAGAGCAGTCCCTCGGAATCGACGAGTAAGCGCCCGATGCGCGGGAACGACGGCGGGATGGGCATCTGCTGAAAGAGCGGCCGGATTGCACCGTCGATGAATCGTCGCTGCAGAGAGGGAACGTTGCTGTACAGCAGCCGCGCCTCCGCGATCCGACGCGCGAGTTCGCGCTCGATGTCCGCCGCCGCGACGGCGCGCGGCGCCTGCCGCCAGCGAATGGAACTGACGCTGCTATCCCCAAACTGTTGGCGGTAGACGACGGCCGAATCCGACTCGGCGAAGTAGAGCGCGTCGCGAGAGAAGGCCGCGAGCGGCTCGGGGGAGAACGGCACCTCGGACTGGAGTTCGCCAGGCCCTTGGAAGCGCGACGCATCCCGCATGCGGCGCAGGCGCTGGAAGTCGTTCCAGTCCGGGGCGAAGAGGAGGAACGAGGTGAGGGGGCGCGTGGTTTGGGCGACGGCCAGCGGCGTGATGACGTTCATCGTCCGCGCTGCGATGCGCCCGTCAGGGAGAACGTCCAGCGGTATGACGAAGCGCAGGCTCGAATCGCCGCCGATGGACGTCCACGCACGCGCGAAGTGGCCGCTGGAGTCGAAGATGGAGAAGGAACGCGTGAGGCCACCCTCGAACGTGATCAACGAGTCCGCCTCGGTGCGCCACAGGGCGGCAATCGCCCCGAACTCGCCCGGTCCCTTGCCCCGGCGCCCCACGGTGCGGACGAGCGCGCCCGTCGCCGAGTAGAACTCGAGGCGAACGCTCTGTGCGGAGGCGACGACCGTGGTGCCATTGGCAAGTCGCACCGCTCCCACGGCGTCGAGCGGGCCCACGCCGGTGGCGTCGTCGTATCGCAGGACGACGTGAGGGGCGTGCGCCAGCTGCAACGCAGCCCCTGTGGCGTGCTGCGCCGACTCCGGCACCACGTGAGAGGCCGGGGTGCGGCCGGAGTCGCCCGCGCACGCGACGCAGAACGACGCGGCGAGTGTCGCCCGGAGGAGCACGGCGCACGGTCGCGTGCGTGCGTTCACTTCATCGCCCGCATCACCATCCCCTCCAACGCAGGCGTCACCGAGAACCCGCGCACGAAGGGCGCCCCGTCCTCGGTCTCGCCAGTGAGCACCAGCACCCCGTGACCCACGGCGATGCCGGTTGCAGGGAAGGGGAGTTCGATCGAGAAGAGGTAACTGGCGTCGACGACCGAATAAAAGTCTACGAAGCGTCCCCGCTTGGGGCCGCGGCCGCGGAAGAGGACGGCGAAACTGTTGCCGACTGCCGTGGCGCCCTGGACCGACTTCACACTCGGCAGCAACTCCCACGAGCCCTTGCCAAGAGACTTCGCTTGCCCCATCGGGACGTCCTCGATCCAACGCGCGCGCGCCCGAATGCCGGATTCATCAAGCAGTGCAAACATCGGCCCGAACGTGACGCTGATCATGCACACCCCCGCCTGGGGGTGTTCGAAGATCTTCGACTGTCGCACCAACGATGGCACTGCCCGCAGCTCCGGCCACGGCAGGTCCTCCGTTGACGTCGATCCCGTCGCCAGCTGCACGCGCTCGATCTCGCCACTCTCGGTCGCGCGCAATCGGATGTGCGTCCCCCCAGCCTCGCACACGCCGCGCGGATTGACCCCCATCCGGTAGTCGACGCGCGGCCCCTCCTTGCCATCCTCCGAGACTTCGGTGAGGCGCGAGAGCGCGAAGTCGACGACGAAGGTGCCGCCGCCCTTGCGCGCCGTGACCTTGGCCACGCCCCCAAACTCCCCCGGCCCGCGCCCGGGGCGCCCGAAGCGCCAGGCGATGCGCCCGGTCTTGGGCGACAGCGCCAGCATCCGCTGCGCGATGCCGTCGTACACCACGAAGTGCTCGCGCGTGGCCGTCACGCCAAGCGGGAGGAGGATCGTCGTGTCGTTCACGTCGCCGCCCACGCTCCACACCGGCTTGAGCGCGACACGTTGCACTCGCCGCGACTGCGCGCTCGCCTCGCGCGCACCGACGACGAACCCCAAGAGCAACGCCACCCGAATCAGTCGCCGCATCGTCATCCTCCTCCCCGTCTGTCGTCGCACGCCTCGTCGCCGCTTCGCTTGGTGCCTTCGTGGCTTGGTGTGAGACCCGCCGTTGACCTTCTCACACGAAGCCACGAAGACGCGAAGGTACGGGGGGCGTGCGGCCGGCGCCATGCTTCCCTTGACCGGTACGCCGCACGGCGCAAGGATGGAGGAGAGCGCGCTGTGAACGACTAGGGTGCCGAATGCCGTGTGGACCGGAGGGGAGTGGGATGAGCACGCTAACGCAGCGCCCAAGGTGCCGTGGCGGACATCGGCGGATGGTCGCGCTGATCGCGCCCCTGATGATCGCGACGAGCACGGGCAACGCGCGGCCGGCATTCGTATCCCGCGCGGATGGCACGGCTCAGCGCACGGAATGGACCGCCCCCCGCCGCGACGCCGGCATCTCGTTGCGGCCACTGTGGCGCTCGGACACGCAGCGCGCCGCGGCCGCTCTCACCTATCCGATTGACCTCACCTTCGCCGCACAGGGGCTCGCCATCTACGA
Organism: Gemmatimonadaceae bacterium; assembly: GCA_046327755.1. Lineage (GTDB taxonomy): Bacteria > Gemmatimonadota > Gemmatimonadetes > Gemmatimonadales > Gemmatimonadaceae > SCN-70-22. The sequence continues at coordinate 369,177 of JAXLXW010000001.1, read as the reverse complement.
TCACGGCGAACGGCGCGTGCAGGTCGTCGACGCGGCGACCGGGCGCGCACGCTTCGCCGTCGGGCGACGCGGGCCAGGTCCCGGCGAGTTCGGCGATCGCGCGGTGACCTTCTTCGGTCCTGCAACGCGCCCGTTGATGGTCGAGGCTATCGATGGCCGGGTGACTGCACTCGACGGGGAGAAGCTCACGCCCATTCGCGTGCCGAAGGAACGGCGCTGGTCGACCGGTTGCCAGTGGGGAAAGGAGCAGCTGCTGCTGCAGGTGCACGGTATGGAGCAGCACGACAGCTATGTCGTGACCACGGGTGAAGATCCCCAAGCGGTCGATTCCATGCCGGCCCCCTGGCCGCGCCATCGGGGACTTCCGTTTCTCGTGCGCCAGGCGCCGCTCAAGCAAGCCGACGACTCGACCTGCGTGTATCTCCCCGTCTATCAACAAGAGTTCGCGATCGTCTCGCCCACGGCTCCACCCGTGAATGGCACGCACATCGAGACACTCCCTGAGGCGCGAGAAGAAGTGAGCGGTACGAGCAAGCGGCGGGTGCACTCACTGGCCGAAGGCACGAGGGCAGGTGCAAACGATGTGGTGGCGTGGCGAGACGTTCTGCTGGTGAGTTTCTCGGGAACTTCACCGCATCGTCACCGCGTCGTCGACGTCTACGACCGGCGCACGCTCGCCTATCGCGGGTCGGTGCTCTTCCCCCACAAGATCGACATGCTCGCGATGCACGGCGACACGCTCGCCGTGACGGCCGAAGTGGACGACGTGCCGGTGGTTGCGGTCTTTTTGCTCGGACGTCGACGAGGGGCGACGCGCTGACGATGTCTGCGCATCATGCCTAAATCGTGACAGCATAACACAGAGGAGCACGGAGGTTTCACAGAGGTTCACAGAGGACTTCGTATCGCGCGCTGCCGTCCTCCGTGCACCTCGGTGCTCCCTCCGTGAACCTCCGTGTCAAGCTCTTGCCGTTGCAGTGGCAGTAGCAGTTGCCCGTCTCGCGTGCGCACGCGACATGCGCCGCTCGGCACCAGGTCACTCAACCCGAACTGCTCGGGGGCGCGCCTGAGCTGCTCGATGAACGGCTTGCACACGCCATGGCGCGGCGAGTCTTCACGCATGGCCGACACGAGGACGTTTACGTCGAGCAAGACCACCTCTAGGTCCCACCCATGACGTCCTCGAGCGCGCTCGAATCGCTCAGGTCAACGCCCGGGCGAAGCCCACCTCCCCGGTACGTCGGAAGCGGCTCCATGACACGCGATGGCTCTATCGGCTGCCGCAACTCCGCGCGAAGGCAGTCCTCGAGCAGCTGCGTCAGCGTGCGCCCCGTCTGTTGCGCCCGCCGCTTCGCCGCGCGCAGGAGATCATCCGGGAGTCGAACCGTGGTGCGTTGCATTCTCGAAAGTTCTCTGTGGACATATATATGTCCACACGAACTCCTCGTGACACCACCGAGGCTCCAGCGGTGGCTCCGCCCCTTTCGCGCGTTCGCGGGAGACCCGCCGTTGATCTTCTCAGGCGAGGCCGCGAAGACACAGGCCACCCCACGCCTAACCCGCGCGTCGGCGATGCACCTCGGCGTCGCCGCACTCGCTTGCCGCCCTGATAGCCAATGAGCTATCGTACGAGTATGCGCACGACCCCCGCCCGACTCCTGCGCGACGCGCGCGCGCGCGCCGGACTCTCGCAGCGCGAACTCGCGGAGCGGGCCGAAACGAGCCAGTCAGTCGTTGCCCGCATCGAACTCGGCGAATCGTCGCCGTCGTGGGACACACTGGAGCGCCTGCTCGCCGCCGCCGGTGTCGAGCTCGACGCCCGCCTCGTGCTCCGCCCGGTGGTCGATTCGCATATGCTCGACGACGTGGCGCGCATCCGTCGGCTCTCGCCCGAGGAGCGGCTGGCGGAGGTCGCCAACCTGAGCCGCTTTCTCGCAGCGGCGCGGCGCAGCACGTGAGCGCGTCCACCCCCGCGCCTTTCGATCCAGAGCGGATCCTCGCCGTCCTGGCGCGCCATGGCGTCGATTTCGTCCTCGTGGGAGCGCTCGCAGCTCGCCTGCATGGCTTCCCGCGCCTCACCGCTGACACCGACGTCACGCCCGACGCGACCCCTGAAAACGTCGCGCGACTCTCCGCCGCACTGCGCGAACTCGACGCGCGCGTCTACACCGAGGCAATACCAGAGGGATTGCCGTTCGATTGCTCGCCGCCGACGCTGCTGCGCGCCCACCTGTGGAACCTCGTCAGCAGCGCCGGGCGTATCGACGTGATCTTCGAGCCCGCCGGCTGCAACGGCTACGCCGACCTGCGCTCCGGCGCGGAACGCTTCGAGGTACACGGCGCCCCACTCCTCGTCGCCTCCCTTCGCGACCTCGTTCGTATGAAGGAGGCCGCCGATCGTCCGCAAGATCGTCAGGACGTGGTGATCCTGCGCGAGATGTTGCGGGGTGAAAGCGACGGGTCGCTCGGCGAGTAGCCACCGGCCACGCCTCGCGCTCGAGATCGAGCCGAGAAGCAATACACAGAGGTGCACGGAGGTCTCACAGAGGCCCACCGAGGCGTTCGCGTCGCGCGCCGCCGTCCTCCGTGAACCTCGGCGCTCCCTCCGTGAACCTCCGTGTCAAGCTGTTGCCGTTGCTCTTCCCCATCACGCGTTCGTGCCTTCGCGGCTTCGTGTGAGACCGCCGTTGATCTTCTCGCGCGAAGCCCCGACGCCGCCAAGCAACCCGCGGCCCGAACCTCCACCAGCGGTGTACCTTCCAGCAGCCGCCGCCAGACACCTGTTCGTCCCCATCCTTCCTCTCCGCCAAGCGCTTCGCGTCCCCCCTCGTGACCCCCGCCGTCCTCGTCCTCCTCCTCGCCAACATCGCGGTCTATCTCCTCCAGGGGATGGTCCCCGGTCTCGACGATGCCCTCGCCTTCATCCCCGGCGCGGTTCTCACGCGTCCGTGGTCGCTGGTGACGTACATGTTCCTGCACGGGAACCTGTCGCACATCGCCTTCAACATGCTGGCGCTCTACTTCTTTGGGCAGCGCATCGAGCAGCGCGTGGGGTCGCGTGAGTTCCTCACGCTGTACTTCGCCAGCGGCATCACCGGCGCGCTCCTCTCGATGCTCTTCTCGGGGGCGTGGATCATCGGCGCATCCGGTGGGATCTTCGGCGTGATGCTCGCCTTCGCCTGGTTCTGGCCCGACGAGCGCATCTTCCTCTGGGGCGTTCTTCCCATCCCGGCCAAGCTCCTGGTGATCGGGACGACGGCGCTCGCCCTGTTCGGCGGCTTTGGGGGGAGTCGTGATGGCGTGGCGCACTTCGCCCACCTGGGGGGCTACGTCGGAGCCTTTCTCTACCTCAAGTGGCTCGACCGCAACCGCGGCAAGTTCCGCAAACTCGCCACAGCGCCGCCCAAGGCCGCCGAGCAGAAGGTGGAGAAGTGGCGCTCGGTGGACCTGTCGGGGGTGCACGAGGTGAATCGCCCCGAAGTGCGCCGGATCCTCGACAAGATTGCGGCCGAGGGGGTGGGGAAGCTCTCACCGCAGGAGAAGACGTTCCTGGCGGCGTTCCTGGATGTGAAGGAGGTCGCGGGGGAAGGGCCGGCGAGCTGAGGGGGCGGTCGGCGCCCTGCGGACCTGGATTTCGCGCCGACTGACCCCGGTCTGGCGATCGTTGACCGCATTCCTGGGGTTCCTGGCCGGACTCCTGATGCGTTGGGCCGCGCTCCCGATGCCAGGGGCCGCGCTCCCGATGTCAGGGGCCGCGCTCCCGATGTTTGCGGCCGCTTCGACGAGGCGGCGGGCGGCGGTGGAGAGACTGCGCGCCGCGCTCTCGCGGATATGGGCCGCAGTCCTGCGACGACGGACCACGCTCCCGACGTGAGGTGCCGCGCTCTCCCGGCGACGTGCCGCACTCCCGAGACGATGGAACGCGCTCCATAAGCGAAGGGCCGCATTCCTGAGGCACCGGGCCCAGTTCCCAGGCATTCTCCCTCGCTCCCGCCGACCGGGGCCGCGCTCACGACTATCCGGGCGGCACCCCAGACGTCCTCGGCCGCACTCCCGAGGGGCTTGGTCCGCGCCGCGACGCGTCGGGCCCGGCTCCCGACGTGCCGCGCCGCACTCCCGCGGCGCCGTGCCCCGCTCCGGCGGCTCCGGGCCGAGTTCCTGGAACAGTGTGCCGCACTCGCGAGGCGAGCGACGGCAGGCTCGAGGCGACGTGCCGCGCGCGTGGTACATCGGGCACCGCTCCCGCGCGAGGATGCCGCGCTCCCGCGCGAGGATGCCGCGCTCCCGCGCGAGGATGCCGCGCTCACGCACGAGCGTTCTCCCCTCCGGCGCGAGGGGGCCGCGGTCACGCGACGGTGCACCGCACTCCCGCGCTGGTGCACCGCACTCCCGCGCTGGTGCACCGCACTCCCGCGCTGGTGCACCGCACTCCAAGCCTGCGTGCGTCTCTCTCAATCAATCACGGCACCCGGTACCGCTGCAGGTACTGCAGGTCGTCCTCGTCGATGCGCACCACGTACGCGGTCCCGTTCCCGAGCCCCACGAGGCGCGTCTTCTTCGGCAGCGCGACCTGCTTCACGACCTTGGCGTTCCCGTCGAGCACGTCGTACTTGGGGATGTCGTCTCCCGCCTGGCGCGTGCGGCTCACCCATACCTCGCCGTTAGGCGCCACGAAGACCGAGTTCTCGAGGAAGGGGGGGAGAAGTTCGGGCCAGTTCCCCGGGTCGGGGGCGTCGGCCGGGGGGGGACCGGTGCGCACCGACTGGCGCCCGTTCTCCACGGTGACCATGAGCGCGGTGGCCTGCTTGCGCGAGTCGCGCCACTCCTGCTTGTGCTTCTCGGTGACCTTGATGGGAGAGAAGGGGATCGATGCGGTCGCCCCCTTCCCTGCGGGGCCGTACCACTCGACGCGATACTCCGGGGCGCGCAGCACGATGACGCGCCCGTCAGGAGCAACGCCCCACTCGTCACGCGGCGAGAACGGGTTGGCGACCCCCATCCGCACCTCCATGCGACCGCCGCCCCCCGACGTCTGCACGTTCTCCTTGGCCGGGCGCACCCAGGCGAGCGTGTCGATCTTCTTGGTCCCGCGGTCGTAGCGCAGGATGGGGAGCGAGTCGGCGACCTTGGGGGGCTGCCCGGGGCGCGGCTCGCTGAAGGCTTGCCCCGTCCAGTACAGGCGCCCCTTCGCGTCCGCATAACGAGGCGCCGACCCGCCGATGCGCACCGTCCCGCCGCCAGGGCCCGGCTGCGACGGGCGCTCGATGGTAATGAAGGGCCCCGCCTTCCCGTCCGGGAGGACGACGAGCAGGCGGCTGTTGAGCATGTCGTACACGCCTGACGAGTCGCCCGGAAGCGGGACGAGTCGTGACGGGAAGGCGTACTCCCCCGGCCCCGACCCCTCGCGAGCGACCTTGGTCCCCGTCCCCGCCTTGAAGTCGACCATCTGGATGATCTTGTCGCGCGCATCGATGGCGACGACGCGCCCGTCCCTGAGCTCACGCACGCCGGTGAGCGAGGTGAACGGCTCGGAGAACTCGGCGTCGGGCTTGCCGAGCGCGCGCGGGGCCTGCGCAGGGGTCGCGACGGGCGCGAGCGAGGTGGCGAGCACTCCAATCGCGACGAGTGCCGATGGGCGAAGGGGCTCGTACGGGCGGTGGCGGTCGTGCATGGAATCGTGCTCCGGTGCGTGGGCGGTGCGTGGGAGAAGCGCGGATGCTGCGAGGCGAACTGACGAGTTAGTCGCCGCCAACCGCGCGAGGGTTTACGACGTGTGTCGAATCGCCGCGCGGGACGCTCGCGTGCCGGGGCAGATCCGTCAAGCGAAGGGCGAACCGGGACGACACTAGGAGGTATGGCTACCCCTCGTGCCGTCCGGTGCGTGCCGGTCCCCGATGTCGGACCGGACCCGCGCGAGACTTCCCCCTCCAGCCGATCGAGTGTCCCCGAAGCGGCGCGCCCCGACGGCCCCGCGTGGATGCCGACCGTGGAGGAACGGTCGATCCTCCTCGACCCCCGTCGGCTCTCGCTGCTGTACGAGGCGCAACTGCTCGACGTCGCCCCGCCTGACGAGTTCGAGCGCCTGACGCGGCTCCTCGCGCGCACGCTGCGGGTCCCGCTCGCCTACCTCAGCGTCGTCGACGGGCATCGCCAGTTCTTCCTGTCAGCCACCGGGTTGCCGGAACCGCTCGCGACGACGCGCGAGTCGGGGCTCGACGCGTCGTTCTGCAAGCACGTGCTCCTCGACAACGCGCCGCTGGTGATCCCGGACGCGAGCGCCGAACCGCGCGTGGCCGGCAACCTCGGCATCGAAGCGTTAGGCATCGGCGCCTACATCGGTGCCCCGGTCAGGACGGCCGATGGCGTGCGCGTCGGCGCGCTGTGCGTGGTGGACCGCCAGCCGCACGCCTGGAGCGAGGAGGAGCGCCAGCTCGTGCTCGACGCCGCGCGCGTGGCCGAGGCGCTGCTGGCGGCCCGCGTCTCGCACGCGGCGGTCGAGCACGAACGGCGCGAAAAGCTCGCCATCCTGCATCGCATCACGGAGGGCTTCGTCACGCTCGACCGCGACTGGCGCGTGGTCTTCGCCAATGCCGCCGCCGGGCGACTGGCGCGATCGGCGCCTGACGAGGCGGTAGGATGCACGCTGTGGGAGCTGATACCGTCGCTGAAGGACTCCGACGTCGGCGAGTGGCTGCGTGCGCGCATGGGCACCGTTGGGACCTACGAGTACGAGTGGAAGGGGGTCGCGAATCCCGGATGGTTCGAGATGCGCGTCGTCTGTGCCCCTGACGGCATGTCGCTCTACATTCGCGACATCTCACGCCGCAAGCAGACGGAGACGGCGCTCGCCGCCAGCGAGTATCGCTACCGGCAGCTCACGAACGTCGCCTCGGCCGGGATCTTCGAGACCGATGCGAAAGGGGACTGCATCCTCGTGAACGAGGCGTGCGGCGAGATTGCCGGGCGCCCGGAAGACGACCTGTTGGGAGCGGGGTGGCAGTTCTGTATCCATCCGGATGATCGCCCGGGGGTGCTGCGCGACTGGCAGGAGGCCACGCAGGAGTGCCGCGAGTTCCGGCGCGAGTGCCGCTTCGTCCAACCTGGCGGGGCAATTCGCTGGGTGGTGGCGCAGGCGACGGCGCTGCGCGACGGCCTGGGGCACGTCACCGGCTTCATCGGCACGCTCAACGACATCACCGAGCGCAAGGCGCACGAGGAGCAGCTGCGTGTCGTCAACGAGCGATTGCAGCTCGCGCTCTCGGGTTCGGACATCGGCCTGTGGGACTGGCACGTCCCCTCCGGCGAGGTGCACTTCAGCGACCGCCTCCCCGGGATGCTGGGTTTTGCGCCTGACGAGTTCCCGGGACGCGTCTCGGAATGGTCGTCGCGCATCCATCCGGACGACCAGGGGGACGTGACGCGCCTCCTCACCGCGCATCTGGAGGGGGCGACGCCCTTCTACCGCTGCGCGCATCGCCTGATGACGAAGAGCGGGCGTTGGAAGTGGATCCTCGACGCCGGCGCCGTGGTCGAGCGCGACGCCAACGGCGCGCCGGTGCGCGCGATCGGCACCCACGTCGACATCGACGACGCCAAGGGGGCCGAGGCGCGCTTCCGCCTCCTCTTCGAGCGCTCGCGCGAGCCGATGATGCTGCTCGACAAGCGGGGCGTGGTCGAGTGCAACCGCGCCACGCTGGACGCCCTCCGCATCACCGACGAGTCCGACGTGCTCGGGACCGGGATGCGCGCGTTCTATCCGCCGGCGCAGCCGGACGGGATGGAATCACTCGCCGGCGAACTGTGGCATGCCGCGACGGCGCGACGCGTGGGCGAGGACCAGTTCGGGTGGACCTTCGTCCGTCGCGATGGGACCACCGTTCCGGTCGAGATCAGCGTGGCGCGCGCCGAGTACGAAGGGCGCGACCTGTATCTCATGACGTGGCACGACCTCACGCAGCAGCGCGAGAACGAGCGCGTCCTGCGCGAGGCCAGGGACACGGCCGAGCAGGCGAGCCGGACCAAGTCGGAATTCCTGGCGCGCATGTCGCACGAACTGCGCTCGCCGCTCAATTCGATCATCGGCTTCTCCAGCTTGCTCAAGCGCCAGCTGCCGGTGGAGTCACCATCCGCGGTGCCGACGTACCTCGACCGCATTCACGCCAACGGCGTGCACCTGCTGGGGCTCATCAACAACCTGCTCGATATCGCGCGCATCGAGGCCGGCAAGGCGGAGGTCGTGCGGTCGCGCGGTGACGTGGCGCTCCTGCTGCGCGACGTCGTGCAGCACCTGGAAGGGGAGGGGGCCGGTCGTCCGATCCTGGTGCGCGCCGAGCTTCCCGAGGGGGCGGCATGGCTCGATGGGGACCATGACAAGCTGCGCCAGGTGCTGATCAACCTCGTGGGGAATGCGATCAAGTTCACGCCGGCGGGCGAGGTCGTGGTGCGATTGCAGCTGTCGAGTGATGGCGCGCCACTCGCCATCGAGGTCCAGGACTCGGGGGTCGGGATCGCCGCCGACAGGCTCCAGGCGATCTTCGAGCCGTTCGAGCAGGGCGAGAGCGGGACCAACCGGCGATTTGGCGGGACGGGGCTGGGGCTGGCGATCAGCAAGCAGCTGTGCGATCTGATGGGCTACCAGATCTCGGTGGTGTCGACGCCGGGGGCCGGGAGCACCTTCCGCGTCGCGTTCTGAAGCGACGCGCCACGCGTCGCCAGCTCCAGCGACGCGGCACGCGTAGCCTAACGAGTTGCCCAGCGAGGCAGGCCGCGCCTAGCGCGGAATGCCGTTGTCCCGCTTCCAGGCCTCGTAGCGCTGCACCTCGGCGTCCAGCTCCTTGAAGACTTCCGTGGCGCGGAAGCGCGTGTAGAGCTGTTCCTGCGCGCGGATCTGCTCGAGGAGCTTCTTGCTCGCCTCGCCGACCGGGAGCTCCATGAGGACGGTGGCGCGATAGACGTCACCCTCCGTCTTGAGCGTCTGCTGCTTGGCGCGCGTGCCGTAGAGCGTCTGGGAGACGACGGCCTTGTAGGCCTGCGTGTACTGGTCGAGGAGCTGCGACCCTTCGCGCCCGACTTCCTCCACGAAGCGCTTGGAGAGCGAGCCGTACTTCACCTCGAGCTGCTGCGCGAGCCCGTTGCGCCCCTCGGCTTCGGCCTTGTTGATCGCCACCTGCACATCGCGTGAGACCGCGGTGGCCGGGGCGTAGAGGAAGTTCTTGTCGGTCGGCGGCTTGAGGTACCAGCCGGGGAGCCCCTTGATCGTCTCCTTGCTCGCCGCCGGTGACAGGTCGGTCGAGCGCGGGGCGTGGTGACAGGCGGCCACCACGAAGGGGATGAGGACGAGCGATCGACGGGTCATGGGAGTCGGGGGTAGGCTTCCAAGGAAGTATCGGCGGCTCCTACGAGAAGACGAGAGGACGAGAGGACGAGAGGACGAGGGGGGCGGAGGGTGGGGGGAGAGGTTACGGACGCCGCACACGCGAGACGCTCGGAGCGATGGGCGCCCGATTCGCCGCCGAACCCCTCTGCGTAACCCTGCGTTCTCCGCGGTAAAAAGCAGTTCCCCCCTCTCTCCCCCTCGCCGATCAAAAGCCGCGATCACCGCCCCGCCCGTCGCACGTCATACGCCGCAAACGCCATCGCCCGGTCCTGGAGCGGAATCCGCACCAGCCACCGTTGCAGTTCCATCAACGAGAGCGACGACGCCGGCGGTGCGACGCCCGACCGCGTCGCCACCACCAACAGCAGCTCCCGACGCTCGTCCAACCCAGGCGGCAGCGTGGCGCGCAGCCGAAGGCCGCGCTCGCGCCAATCCGGAGCGGGGAGCTCGACCTGCGCGCCGGAGTCGGCGGGGATGTCGGGGAGATAGGCGTTGGGAAAGAGGCGCTGCACGCTGTCGCCGGCGAGGGTGAAGAGGACGAGGTGCGCCGCGCGCGTGCTGTGCACCGTGGCGATGATCTCGTCGTTGCGGCTGGCGACGTCGCCGCGGACCTCGTAGCGCGGGGCGTTGAGCGTGAGCGTGACGGCGAAGGCGGCGTCCGGCGTGCCGCGCTCCCGCTCGACGGCGGCGCGTATCGTGAGATGCAGGTAGAGCTGCGACGCGCCGTCCAGTTGCCGCGTCTCCCAGCGCTCGCTCGTGACCTGGTAGTCGATCACGCGCGCGGCGGCGTCGAGGGCGATGACGCTGGAGTAGCGCGAGTCGACACGGACGCCTCGTTCGTCGAGCGTGCTCAACGCGCTCGACTGCACGCGGACGCCGGCGACTCGGCGCACGGCTTCCGCCACGGCGGCGTCGATGGCGCGGCGCTTCGCTTCCGTCGGGGTCAGGTCGGGGGTCAGCAGGAGGCGCTGCTCGACCGTCACCGTGTCGACGGCTGCCTGGGCGTGCGCGATGCCGGGGGTGATCGCCGCTGCGAGGCAAGCGGCGAAAAGCCTGACACGGAGGTGCACGGAGGGAGCGCGGAGGATCACGGAGGAGATCCTCTTGGGGCGAGCTTGGTGACGACCGTCGTCGTGTCGCGGGCGATGGTGAGGGGGCGCTGGTCGCGGTTGAGGCGCGCCGCGGTCTGCTGGACGTGGCGTTCGGTGAAGCGCCCCAGTTCGGCGATGGTGATCGTGCGGTTGCTGTCGGTGTCGGCTTCGCCGCGGAGGGCGCGGGCGATCCAGTAGGTCAGGAGGCCGTGGCGGGCGTCGGGGAGGTCGCCGGCGAGCTGCACGCCGCGCGCGGCGGTGATGACCCCCATCTGCCGCCTGACGAGTGCGGGGTGCTCGACGGAGAGGACGGTGGGGCGCGTGCCGGGGGCGAGCGCCTGGCCGTCGCGGGCCACGCCGGTGAAGCAGGCGTCGAGGATCACGACGATCGACCGCGCGGGGAGGCGGGCCAGGCGGTCGAACAGGTCGCCTAACGCGAAGCTGGTCTCCCCCACGAAGGCGGGGTCGGCGTCCCAGGGGAGGAGGAAGGGCGATCGGCGTGCCGCATCGGGGGCGCCGTGCCCGGCCCAGTAGACCACGAGGTCGGTGTTGGCGGTGACGCGGCGCGCCAGCCACCCTGCTTCGCCGAACAGCTTGCGCAGCTCGCCGCCGGTGACGTCGGCGCCGGTGCGCGCGTAGAGGTGCTCGACGTCGTCGTTCACCCCCAGCGCCTCCACGGCATAACGACGCATCAGCGCGACGTCGCGCTCGGCGAAGCGCGCGTCGGGGAGTTGCTTGTACCGCTCGACACCGAGGAGGACGGCGATGGCGTCGGGGCGGCGCGTGGCGGCGACGGGGAGGTCGCGATCGACGGCGGCGCTGCTGGTGCCCTCGCGGGCTGCACTGCCTGACGAGTCGCGCGCCGCGACGACGTCGAGCACGCCGCTGGGTCGCCCGGTGACGGAAAGCTCGATCGGGAGGCGCGCCAGGACGCGCCCGCGCGCGTCGGCCAGCTCGAGGCGGAGCGCGGTGTCGCCGGCGCGGGAGTTGGTGTAGAGCGAGAGGGCGATGGTCGACGTCCCGCCGGCGGGGATCGCCCCTAACGAGAAGGTGTCGCGCGCCCCGGCGGCGAGGAACAGGTCGCCGCCGCGCCAGAGGCGGGCGCGGAGCGGCGGCGTCGCGGCGTCGCCGTCGTTGCCGAGGCGGATGGTGAGGTCGCCGACCTCGCGCGGGGCCAGGCGCCCGTCGCGCGAGGCGTCGTCGAGGCGCGTCTCGCGCACCACGAGGCGCGGCGCACCGGCGGCGCGCGCCGGGATGCGAAGCCGGAGGGCGGGGGAGAGGTCGAAGCCGTTCGCCTCGCTGGCGCGCGCGACGACGACGATCTCCGTCGCCGACTGCGCCGAGTCTGCGGTGAGGCGGAAGGTGAAGTCGCGCGTCCCCCCGCTGGCGATCGTTGGGGTGGACGGGGCAACCGAGACCGAAACACCGCTCGCCGGCGACTCGACCACGAGCGACGCGCGAACGGCGCGCGCTTCGCCCGGACCATCGTTCGCCACGGCGAGCGTCACCCGCCCGCCTTCGCCCGGCGCGAGCGCCCCGTCGCCATCGTCGTCTCGCCAGGTGACGCTCCCCCGCAACGTGGCCGGCGCCGCCGCCTGACGAGTGACAGGGGCCGCTCCCCCCGCGCGCATCGCCGCCTCCCCCGCCTCGCGGTCACGCGCATCGACCACGAGTGCAGAGTCGCGAACGATCCATCCGCTCACGCGATCCTCGTCGAGCGAGAGCTGCACGACGCTCCGCCCGTAGGCGAGGAAGGCCCGTCGTCCCGACGGGTCGCGCGTATACGCCCACGGCGTGCCGAAGCGTCGGAGCACCACATCGCGCGACGCGCCGAGCACGAGCGGCGCGCGCGTGCTTGCCCCAGGCGCCCCGCGCGCCCCCTTGGGCGCCATGACCACCTTGAGCCCCCCCTCGGCATCGGTGTACTCCACGACGCGCCCGGTGCGCGGGTCGAAGGTCACGCTGCTGGTGCGATACGACCAGATCTCCTTGCCAAGCGAGGTGAGGCGCTCGACCAGCTCCGGCGCCCCTTGCACCTGTCGGACGCGCTCCCGCGAATCGCCGAGCGTCCAGCGCTGTGGTGCCTTCGGCGCCTGCGCCGCGAGGGCGACCCCGCCGAGGAGGAGCGCGATCGCCGCCCGCGCCACCATCCGCGCCGCGGCGCCCCCCTGTGCCGGGCGCGCCAAAGCCCCCTCGGTGCCAGTCGCCCGAGCACCGCCGGCGTCGGGTGAGGGCGCGGCCGAATACTCCATCGGAGGAAGTATCGGCGCGGATTATCCGGGCTTAACGAGGGGTGTGCGAGGCCGGGGGGGGGCTCCACTGCTTCTGAAAGAACTTCCTCACGCGAAGACGCGAAGACGCAAAGGAGGTGGCACGTGCGCCGGTCGGATCGCAGCACGAACCCTTCGCGCCTTCGCGTCTTCGCGTGAGATCGCAGTTGATCTTCCCTGCGCCCCCGCCAGCGCCTACCGCGCCAACGTCCCCTTGAGCGCCAGCACCTCCTTGGAGGCCCTTGGATACTCCGGCTTGAGCGCGCTGAGCGTCTCGTTGATCACCTTCGTGATCAGGTAGTTGCGCGCGGTACGGTGGTCGGAGGGGACGAGGTACCACGGGGCCCACCTGGTGGAGCACTTGCGGAGCGCGTCGCGGTAGGCGCGCGTGTAGTCGCCCCACAGCGCGCGGTCGTCGAGGTCGCCGGCGCGGAACTTCCAGTTCTTCGTGGGATCGGTGAGGCGCTCGAGGAACTGTTCCCGCTGTTCATCCTTGGATATATGAAGGAAGAACTTGAGGATCACGACGCCGTTCTCGGTCAGCATCCGCTCGAAGTCGTTGATCTGCCGGTAGCGGTGCTGCCAGACGCGCTTGGGGACGAGGTTCTTCACGCGCACGACGAGCACGTCCTCGTAATGCGAGCGGTTGAAGATCCCGATCGTCCCGCGCGCCGGGACCACCTGGTGCACGCGCCACAGGAAGTCGTGCGACAACTCGAGGTCGGTCGGCGCCTTGAACGAGGCGACCTGGCACCCCTGCGGGTTGCACGCATCGAAGACGGAGCGGATCGTCCCGTCCTTCCCCGAGGCGTCGCGCCCCTGCAGCACCACGAGGAGCGCGTGCCGGCGGTCGGCGTAGAAGGCCGACTGCAGTTCGCCCAGTCGCTCCTGTTCGACGGCGAGGAGGCGCTTGAGTTCGTCGCCGTTGGGGAGCCCCTTGGGCGGCTTGGCCCCCTTGTCGTGCAGCGGCAGGGGGCGCGACGGATCGACCGGTTTGATAATCATATATGCGTTATGCCGCATTTCAGGGATTGTCGCCGCCCGGGTCGGGTGAATCCGCACACGACGGACCGTCGACGCCCCTGATATTGGGCCCCAACGTGGCACCGCGCGACCCGAGGTCCTGCGCGTCCGGTGCCCGTCAAACCCCTCAAGAGCGGGCGATGCGACGCTTCCCGGACGACGCGGGGGGCGCCACCGCCGGCTCGCCCGGAGTGTAGGCGATGGACTGGTTTTCCAAGGCGTTCCTCAAGTCGAGCCTCGCCTGGTTTGGCGTCGGCGTCACGCTGGGCGCCGTGATGTCGTCGTGGCCCAACGCCGCGGCGTATCGCACGGCGCACTTCCACATGAACCTCCTGGGCTTCGTCTCGATGATGATCTTCGGCGTGGCCTATCACGTGATCCCGCGCTTCATGGGGCATCCGCTGCACGACAAGCGGCTGGCCTCGATTCACTTCTACGTGGCGAACGTCGGACTCGCGACGCTGTCGGTGGGCTTCCTCCTCGTCCCCACCCTCGGCGCCCCCCGCGCCCTCCCGGTGCAGGCGGCCGGCGGGATCATCTCGGCGTTAGGCGCCTATCTCTTCATCTACAACCTGTGGCGCACGCTGGATGGCCCGCGGGTGCTGCAGCGTGCGCAGCAGGCGCAGCGGCGCCCCGGCGCCCTCCCCACCGTGCAGCCCGACTGACCCCGCCGAGTACGTACCGTGCGCACGCTGTACTACACGTTCGTCACGCTCCACCTGTTCGGCGCCATGACCTGGATCGGCGGCGTCCTCTTCCTTGCCCTCGTGGGTGCGCCCGCGCTGCGCAAGGTGGAGCCCCCCGAGTTGCGCACGGCGCTGTTCGACGCCGTGGGGATGCGCTTCCGGTATGTAGGGTGGGGGGCCGTCGTGGTCCTCCTCGGGAGCGGGACGTGGCTTCTCTGGTACCGCGGTTGGCTCGCCTGGTCGCTCTGGTCCAGCCGCGCCTTCTGGTCGCAGGGCGTGGGCTACGCGCTGGCCTGGAAGCTGGGGATGGTGACGTTCATGCTTGTCCTCTCGCTGGCGCACGACATCGCGCTCTCGCCCTCGCTCGCGCGTGAACTCGACGCGCGCCCCGACGGGGCCAGGATCCGGCGTCAGGTCGTCCTCCTGGCGCGCGTGGGGGCGCTGGCGGCGATCGGCGTGGTGATTGCCGCGGCGCACCTCGTCCGCGGGTAGGCGCGGGGCGCGATGCACACGCTCGTCCGCCGCTACATCAAGACGGGGATCGCCTTCCTCGTCGCCGGGCTCCTGCTTGGGCTCTGGAGCCTGGTGCAGCGCGAGCTGGGGAACGCGTGGCCGTCGCCGTACCAGATCTCGGCGCACACGCACGCCATCCTCGTGGGCTTCGTGATGATGATGATCCAGGGGGTCGCCCTCTGGCTCTTTCCGCGCCCCGAGAAGGACGATACGCGCTACGATCCGCGCCTGGCCAGCGCCGCCTACTGGTGCATGACGGTGGGGACCACGTTGCGGCTGGCGGGTGAGCTGGCGCGCATCGGGAGCCAGGCGCCGGCGTTGCGCGTGGTGGTCGTGGCCGCCGGCGCGTTGCAGGTGGCGGGGATCGCCATCTTCTTCCACACCATGTGGTCGCGCGTACGCGCCGTGGGGAGCGCGGTGCGCGAGGCGAAGGGAGAGCGCTTCTAGGCGCGGGCCAGCGCCTAGCCGAAGAGCGTCGTGCGCGCCTCGGACGTGATCTCCTTCACGATCGGGTGCGTGATCTTCCGCTCGACCGAGACGGCGTAGAAGCGCTCCTTCACCGATTCCACGCGCCCCACCGGCTTCACGCCGTACTGCTGGATGACGTCGGCCTCGATGGCGGTAGGCGCGGCGAACAGCCCGATCCCGCCCTGCCCAAAGGTCTTGAGCAGCGCGCTGTCGTCGATCTCGCCGACCGTGTTGGGGTGGATCTTGGCCGAGTTGAACCAGGCGGTGAGCGAACGGCGCAGCATCGTGCCGTCGGCCGGGAGGAGGAACGGCGCCCCGTTCAGCGACTCGGGAAACTTCTTGCGGAAGTGCGCCGCCAGGGCCGGGGCGGCGTAGATCGAGACGTCGGTCTCGCCCAACAGGTGGTTGAAGGCGCGCACCTTGGCACTCGCCCCCACCGGCGCGTCGGAGATCACGAGGTCGAGCGAGTGGATCGCAAGGTCGCCAAAGAGTCGCTCCGGCTTGTCGTCGCGCAGCACGAGCTGCACCCCCTCGCCGCGCCGCAGCACCGGCTCCAACAACCGGAAGGCGATGAGCTTCGGCACCTGGTCGCACACGCCCACCACCAACCGCTGCGGTCGCCCCGTCGGCCGCCCGGCGAGCGTCTCCTGCATCTCGCGTCCCAGCAGGAAGATCTCGTCCGCATAACGATAGACCAGGCGCCCCACGTCAGTGAGGACGAGGTTGCGCCCGCGCTTGACGAAGAGCTTCTCGCCGAACGCCTTCTCCAGCATCCGGATCTGCGCGCTCACCGCCGGCTGCGTGAGGTTCAGCTCCTGGCACGCCTTGGTCACGCTCCCGGTGCGCGCCACGGTCCAGAAGTAGAGGAGGTGGTGGTAGTTGAGCCAGGGCATGGGGGGAGGCGAACGGGGAACGATCGGTTGCTCGGCGACCAACGCGCGGTGTCGGGCAACAGTTCGCGAAATCGAGCGCCGGGGGCGCGAGTCCGTAAGGCGCCGCGCGCGACGGCCGCGCTACGCCGGGAGTCCGGCGCGTCGCAGTCGGTCGGCGATCGCGGCCCAGCCTTCGCCGTCGGGAATGGCTTCGACCCAGGCGACGGTGCACCCGGCCGCGTCCAGTGCGTGGAGCGCGGCGTAGAGTGCGCGGGCATAGCCGGCGGCGTCGCCGGGCATCGCGATGGCCACTCCCGCGGCGGCGTCTTCGACGTCGAAGGCGATGAGCCCCGTGCGCGTCCCCGCGTCCTCGAGCGTTGCCAGTCGCCGCCACACCTGCGGGCGCTCGTCCTCCGTGAATCGATGCAGAGCGGCGCGCGGGGCGTAGTGCCGGTCGATCATCCCCGGCGACGGGCGCGGCGTCTCGCCCGCCGATCCATGCCTAACGACGTCCACCGGACCGACCACGCGCTCCAGCGCCTCGCGCGACACCCCTCCCAGTCGCAGCAGGAGGGGACGCTCGCCGGACACGTCGACCACCGTCGACTCGATTCCCACGGTGGTGCTCCCGCCGTCGATGACCAGGTCCACCGCTGCGCCCAGTTGGGTCACCACGTGCGCCGCCGTCGTGGGCGACACGCGCGTGAAGGCGTTGGCGCTCGGCGCCGCCACCGGGACACCGGCACGACGAATCAGCGCGCGCGCCACCGGATGCGACGGAACGCGCACCCCCACCGTGTCGAGCCCGGCACTCACGATGTCGGGAACGTGCGAGCGCTTCGGGAGGACAAGCGTGAGCGGGCCGGGCCAGAACGCGTCGGCCAGCGTTCTTGCGACTGGCGGAACCTCGCGGGCAACGGTCTCCAACTCGGACGGGTCGGCGATGTGAACGATGAGCGGGTTGAACGAGGGGCGCCCTTTCGCCGTGTAGATGCGCTGAACCGCTTCGGCGCTCAGGGCGTTGGCGCCTAGTCCGTAGACGGTCTCGGTGGGAAAGGCGACGAGTCCGCCGGCGCGCAGCAGCGCCCCGCCCTCGGCGATGGCCGACTCGAAGGCGGCGGTGTCTGCCGGGGAGGCCTGCAGCACGCGAACGGGTGACGATGACATCGGGAGCGGGACGGCGAGACGACGGGGGTTCAGCGGTGGTGGAATCTAGCGGGGGGCCGGGGGGGGCTGTGTTTGCCGCTGGGCGCGGACGGGGCTACGTTCCGGACACACGCGTGCGCTGCCGCGCGGCGTCCATCTTCGCACCAACCCGAGAAATGTCTGTCCCGTTCGATCCCATTCGCCCGAAGGAGCGCCTGTTCCAGGAGATTGTGGAGCATGTGCAGGCGCAGATCCTGTCGGGAGAGCTGAAGCCGGGCGATCGCATTCCTGCCGAGCGTGAGCTGGCGACGCACTTTGGCGTGAGTCGCGCCGCGGTGCGCGAGGCGATCAAGTCACTCGCCGAGAAGGGGCTGGTGGAGGTGCACGTGGGGCGCGGCACCTTCGTCGCGGCGCTCACGACCGACCACGTGGTCGAGTCGATGTCGCTCCTCCTGCGCGACGCGCGCAACACGCCGGAGCACTTGCAGGAGGCCCGCGAGATCATCGAGGTCCCGATCGCCCGGCTGGCGGCCGAGCATCGCACCGCCGAGAACATCGAGCGCCTCAAGGCGCTGATGAAGACGATGGAGGCGCAGGCGCACCTCACGCGTGCCTTCATCGACGCCGACGGCGAGTTCCACTACGAGCTGGCGCGTTCGACCGGCAATCCGGTGTTGGAGATCGTGAGCCGCACGCTCCTCACGATGCTGCGCTCGGAGCGCGTCTTCATGGTGGGATTCCGCGACGAGATCGGCGGGGCGCTCAAGAGCCACGGCGAGATCCTGGCGGCGGTGGAGCGACAGGACGCCGCGGCCGCGGAGTCGGCGATGGCCGAGCACCTGGGGCACGTGTCGGCGGTGCTGCGCTCGCTGCGCGGGCCGGCGCCGGTGAACGCGCCAGCGGGGGCGTAGCGCGCGCGACGAACGGCACGAGGGGCCCGCGACATCGTCGCGGGCCCCTCGTTGCAGCATGGCACGACGCGCGCGGCTACGGCGTGGGAGGCGCCGCGTCGCGCCCCGCCTGGGCCAGCGTGAAGGCGAGGATGTCCGCCGTCTCGGCAATCAGCTTGTCGGTGGGGCGGTAGCCGTGCGACCCCTGCGTCTCCACGCGAATCAGGAGGGGGCGCGTGCATGTGGCGGGCGCCGCCGCCTGCAGCGCCGCGGCGAACTTGAACGAGTGCGAGGGGACCACCCGGTCGTCGTGATCGGCCGTGGTGATCAGCGTCGCCGGGTAGCACGTCCCCGCCTTGACGTTGTGCAGTGGTGAGTACGCGTAGAGATACGGGAAGGCGTCCGCCTCGTCCGCCAAACCGTACTCGGTGGCCCACGCGGCGCCGCCGGTGAACTTGTGATAGCGCAGCATGTCCAGCACGCCGACCGCCGGGAGGGCGACGGCGAAGAGCTCCGGGCGCTGCGTCATCACCGCCCCCACCAGCAATCCGCCGTTGGAGCCCCCCTCGATGGCGAGGTGCGCCGGTGAGGTCACCCTGTCGGCGATGAGCTGCTCGGCCACGGCGATGAAGTCGTCGAACACACGCTGCTTCTTGTCACGCATCCCCGCCTGGTGCCATTGCTCGCCGTACTCGCCGCCGCCGCGCAGCGACGCCGTCACCCACACGCCCCCCTGTTCCATCCAGGCGATGTTGGCCGGCGAGAACGAGGGGAGGAGGGAGACCGCGAAGCCGCCGTACGCGTACAGCAGCGTGGGGTTCTTGCCGTCGAGCGGCATCCCCTTGCGATGCGTGATGAAGTAGGGGACGCGCGTCCCGTCCTTCGAGGTGGCGAAACGCTGCGTGGTCTCGAAGCGCGTGGGGTCGAAGGCGCTGGGCGGGGCGTCGAACGGTGTGCTGGCGCGCGCGGCGACGTCGTAGCGGAAGACGGTGGTGGGGTAGAGCGGGGAGGTGAAGGCGTAGTAGAAGCCGGCGAAATCGCGGGTGGCGCTCACGCCAGCGACCGTCCCGATCCCGGGGAGCGTGACGCGACCGGCCGCCTTCCCCTCGCGCGTGTACAGCGACAGTTCGCTGCGCACGTCGACCAGGCGCGTGACGATGAAGTGCGACTTCGCCAGCTGCACGCTCTCGATGGTATGCGCCCCCTCGGCGATGAGGGTGCGCCAGTGCGAGCGCTGCGGGTGCGCGAGGTCGATGGCGACCACGCGGCGGCGCGGGGCGCCGAGGTCGGTGATGACAAACAACGTGCTGCCGTCGTTCCCCACCACGCCGAACTCGCCGTCGTCCTCTTCCACCAGCGGCACCGGGCGTGCCGTGACGTGGGGCGCCTTGGGATCTCCCATGTCGGCGACGTAAAGCCGGTTGCGGCTGTCGGCCCCCTTGGACATCGAGATGGCGAGATAGCGCCCGTCCTCGGTCACGGCGGCGCTCACGAACCAGGTGGGGAGGTCGGGGCGCTCGTACACCAGGACGTCCTGCGACTGCGGCGTCCCCAGCCGGTGGTAGTAGACCTTCTGGTGCTCCAGCGCCGCGCTGAGCTTCTCCGAGTCCGAGCGGGCCGGATAGCGCGAGTAGAAGAAGCCCTTCCCGTCGCGCGTCCAGGAGAGCCCGGAGAAGCGCACCCACGACAGTGTCTCGTCGAGATCCTTGCCGGTGCGCACCTGGCGAACCTTCACGTCCTGCCAGTCGGCCCCGCCCTGCGAGAGGGCGTACGCCACGTGCCGCCCGTCCGGGGCCGGCTCGTACTGGGCGAGGGCGACCGAACCGTCTGGGGAGAGGGCGTTGGGGTCGAGGATGACCTTGGCGGGGGTGCTCGGTGACGAGCGCGCGAGGACGACGAACTGCTTCTGAAGCCCTGTGTTGCGGCGATAGAAGAGGACTCCGTTGGCCAGACGGTAGGGGAGGGTGACGCGCGGGTAGTTCCAGAGCGCGGTCAGGCGGTCGCGGAGGGCGGCGCGCTGCGGGAGCGCCGAGAGGTATCGCTCGGTGGTCGCGTTCTGCGCGGCGACCCAGGCCGCCGTCTCGGCGGCGTTGAGGTCCTCAAGCCAGCGATAGGGGTCGGGAACGTCCTTGCCGTGCAGCGTCTCGACGACGTCGCCGCGGCGGGACTGGGGGTAGGTCGGAGCTTGTCCGGCGAGGGCCATCGGCCAGGCGAGAAGGAGGAGGAGGGGGACCGCCGCGAGGGGGAGTCCGTGGTGGGGGCGCGACTGGGGGCCGGAAACGTCCATGTCGTGCGCTCTCCAATGGTGCGTGGAGGGGCGAAGCTAGCCGAGACCCCGACCGAGCGGAAAGGGGATAGCGCACAGTGATGCCGGGCATTACCCGCCTACGGGAACCCGCCCGTCGTGACGAGACTTGTGGAGGATACGATCAACTACATGCCGATTTGGTTATGCAAATGACTGCCGATCGCTTCGCTGCCGCCCCCGACTTCGCCGCCTTCCTGTCGCAGATCCGGGAGAACGCGGAGATGTGGCCCGCCGTCTACCGCACGGCGCGCGTCCCCGAGGAGCTGGTCGCCCGTGGGCGCGACATCCCGGGGGACTGGAAGCTGGTCGCCCTGGTGGAGGATTGGTGCGGCGACGCGGTGAACGTCATCCCCGTCCTCGAGAAGCTGGTGGAGCAGCTCCCCAACTTCGAGCTCAAGTTGATGGGGCGCGACGCCAACCCCGATCTCATGGATGCGCACCTCACCGACGGGACGGCGCGGGCGATCCCGGTCGTGATCGTCTACAACGCGGCGTTCGAGGAGGTGGGGTGGTGGGGGCCGCGCCCGGCGGCGCTGCAGCGCTGGTTCAAGACGGACGGGCAGCTCCTGGAGAAGGGGGAGCGCTACAAGCAGTCGCGCATGTGGTACGCCCGTGACCGCGGGCGCTCGACGCTCGAGGAGATCCTCGGGATTGCCGAAGTTGCGGCGAACGGACTGCGCATTCCAAGCGTTATCCACTAGTTTTCGCCGTCGCTGCGCGGCCGCTGGCCGCGCCGGTCGCCCGCCCCACCGGGGGCGGGGCGCCGACTCGCGAGTATCGAGTACCCGCACACGAGCACGAGGACGACATGGCCGAGGGTCGCAAGGAAGCCAACTTCTCGCAGGGCTGGGGGATCGCCGCGTTCATCACTGCGCTGGCGGTGGGGGCGTTCGTCATGGCCGGGACGATCAAGTCCCGCACCTACATTCCGCCGACCGACCCGATGCGCCCGAACGGTGGTGCCGAGCATGTGGCCGGTGGCGAGCATGCTGCCCCGGCTGGCGAGCACGCCGCGCCCGCGGGTGAAGCGGCGCCGGCCGCCGAAGGCGCCGCGAAGCACTAGTCGTCGTCGCGCGACCCCCGTCACCACGTGGCGTGACGGGGTAGCTGGGCAGATGGCGTGTCGTAGCTGCACGACCTCGATGCTCGCACTGGAGTGATTCCATGCGCCGCCTGATTGCCCGCTCGTTCGTCCTCTCCATCGTCGCTGTTGCAGCCGCCAGTACCGTCGCACGCGCCCAGCGCGGCGGCGGCGCGCCGCCGTTTGGTGGTCCGCGCCCCGAGTTCGCCTTCGACCTGAGCGACGGGGAGCCTGTCTCCTTCTATTTGGAGTGGGGGCGTGTCCTCGAACTCACCCCCGACCAGAAGAACGGGTTGATCGAGATCCGCCGCCGCCTGCGCCTGCAGAACGCGCCCTTCATGCACCAGCTGGACTCGCTGCGCGAGCTATCGGGCGTCGACCTCGGCTCGCGTCGCCGCGTGAATGAGGATGATCGCGAGGCGTTGCGACGCTTCCAGCTCGTGGCGGCGCCGGTGATGGACTCGATCAAGGTGAACAACGACGGCGCGCGCCGCGAGATCGGTGCCCTGCTCGACCCTCGACAGGCGGCCAAGGCCGACTCGCTGGCGCAGGCGATGCGCGACCCGCGCAACCGGCGCAATGCCGGGCGCGACGAGCGGGGCCCGGGGGGACGGCGCCCCGGGGGGCCTAACGAGCAGCGCGCCGCCGCCCGGTGACGAGCGCCGTAGCGCCGCGCGCGGCCGGAAAACGACTCTCGGCGTCCACGCGCCGGTTGGTGCGACTCCTCGTCACCTCGGCGTGGCTGACCGTCATCCTCGTGGCGCTTGCCGCGATCGGCGCGCTCCTCTTCTTCCACCGGGGTGATCCCGAGGGGAGTGCGCGCCTGGCCAACGCGGAGATCGAGGCGTTGCTGGAGCGCGGGGAGCGCGTGGCCTGGCGCGTCCCGGTGGTGCAGCGCCACTGGTGGGATTCCTTCCGCCTCACGCACGGTGTCCTGGCGGCGACCGACCGCCGCCTGCTCTTCGTCGGCGTACCGCCGGAGCCGTTCATTCCGCATGGCGAAGAGCCGCAGGAGTTCCTCGAGCGCTCGCTCCCCTACGATCGCGCCCTGGTCTCGCAGTTCACGCGCGTCTTCCTCGGGACGATGCCAGGCGTGCAGCTGACGGCGAGCGACGGGAGCGACGACTTCGGCTTTGCGTCGCGCGACCGATCGCGGATGGACAGCGTCCTCTCGCTCGTGGCACGCCGGCAGTCGGCGCTCCGCGCGGCGAGCGAGGCGGAGCGGCGTGCCGCCGAGGCGACCGCCGCGGCCTCGCGTCGCGCCATCTACCACTTGGTGCAGCGCGGCGAGGCGCTGGAGTTCATCGCCCGCCGCTATGGCGTCCCCACCGACTCCCTCGTGAAGTGGAATGCGCTCACCACCACGCGCATCACTGCGGGGCGTCGCCTCCTCGTGAAGCCCGGCACCCCATGAGCGACACCGAACATCCCGCGCACGCGGCACCGCACGCGGCACCGCACGCGGCACCGCACGCGGCACCGCCCGCGGGCCACCACCGCGCGAGCGCGCTCCCGCAGCGCGAGCACCGCCTGCACGTGACCCGCAGCGCGCGCATCAAGTCGTTAGGCGACCCGGCCACGGCGCGCGAGGTCTGGGTGGTGCTGCACGGCTACGGCCAGCTCGCGGGTGACTTCCTCAACCCCTTCCAGGCCGTCGCCGGCCCCAATCGCGCGGTGCTTGCCCCGGAAGCGCTCAACCGCTTCTACACGGGGAAGGAGAGCGGGGGCGGGCACCCGGGGCGCCCCGTCGGCGCGACGTGGATGACGCGCGAGGATCGGGAGGCCGAGATCGGCGACTATGTCGCCTATCTCGACGCGGTCGTCACCCAGCTCGCGGAAGGCCGCCCGGTGACGGCGCTCGGCTTCTCGCAGGGAGTACCGACGCTGCTGCGATGGGTGACGATGGGGGCGACTGCTGCGGCGCGCGTGATCGTGTGGGCCGGCGAGATCCCCGCCGATCTCGATCTCGTCGCGACGCGCGCGCGCTTCCCGGCGCACGGCATCGATGTCGCCTACGGAACGCGCGACGAATACCTCCCGTGGATCAACCTCGACGCGATGCGCACGCGGCTGGCCGAGGCGTCGCTCCCGGTGCGCGAGTTCTCCTTCGACGGGGGACATCGGCTCGACCGGCGCACCCTGCTGGCGCTCGCCGGGGACGTGGGCGACAACGGGCACGCCGGCGACGCGGGACGTTAGGCGCCCGCGGCTACTCCTCGCGCCCGCGCCACCGGTCGATCGTCCGGCGTTCCTTCTTTGATGGCCGCCCCTTGTCGCGAAAGGCCGGCGGTCCCATTGCGCGCAGCTGTTCGGCGAGCGCTTCGCGTGCGGACGCTGACGCCTCCGTCTCCTGATAGAGCCCCGCCGCGATCGTCGCCGAGCCGCGGTGCTCCGACACGTCGGTGACGCGCACGACCTGCTCGAACGGCGGGCGCCGCACGCGGATCGTGTCGCCGGCCTGGACGAGCTTTGAACGCTTGGCGCGTTCCTCGTTCACCTCGATGCGGCCGGCGTCGATGGCCTCGGCGGCCAGCGCGCGCGTCTTGAAGAAGCGGGCGGCCCAGAGCCACTTGTCGAGCCTCACCTTTCCGGCGGCGGGTGTGTCCTCAGTCACTGAACGTTGTCTCGTAAGCGGGTATCAAGAGTTACTCCCCCAGACCAGTCCGCCGACGGGCGGACTGTGCCGTGGGCGATGTGGTCGAGGTTGCATCGCTCCAGTGCCTGCCGCCGCGCGTGAATCCAGAGCCTCCCTCGCCGACCGCCCCTGACTCGCAGGACCCGACGCTGTGGGATCCGGCGCACTTCGCCGCGCAAGTCCTCGACGGTGCCGGCGAAGGAATCGTGGTGTACGACCGCGAATTCCGCTACCGGGTCTGGAACCGGTTCGTCGCCGAGCGCACGGGCGTCCCTGCGGCGTCGGTGATCGGGCGCGTCGCCTTCGAGTGCTTCCCGAGGATGCGGGAGCAGGGGGTGCAGGCGCTGCTCGAGCGCGCCCTGGCCGGCGAGGTGGTGCACGTCCCCGAGCCGCGGCACTGGCAATCGCCCACGGGGCAATCGGGATGGCTGCGTGCGCGCTACGAGCCGTTCCGCGACGCGAGCGGGACGGTGATCGGGGTGCTGGCCTTCCTGCACGACATCACGTCGCGGAAGAACGCCGAGGACGAGTTGCGCGAGTCGGCAGCGCTGTATCGCACCATCATCGAGAGCGCGAACGACCTGGTGTTGATCCTCGA
The DNA here is from genome assembly GCA_046327755.1 of Gemmatimonadaceae bacterium. GTDB lineage: Bacteria > Gemmatimonadota > Gemmatimonadetes > Gemmatimonadales > Gemmatimonadaceae > SCN-70-22. The sequence continues at coordinate 344,220 of JAXLXW010000001.1, read as the reverse complement.
GCGCGATGGGCGCGTGCGCTACGCCTCGCCGGCGGTGACCGCGATGCTCGGATTGCAGCCGGCGGACGTCGTCGGGCGCAACCCGATCGAGCGGATCCATCCGGACGACCAGGAGCCGGTGCTGGAGGTGTACCGGCAGCTGCTGTGCGAACCGGCGGTGGTGCAGCGCGCGCAATACCGGTCGCAGCATGCCGACGGCAGCTGGCGCGTGCTGATGACATCGGCGCGCAACCTGCTCGACGACCCCACGGTACGCGGCATCGTGGCCACCTCGCGCGACGTGACGGCGTGGGAGGAGCTGCAGGCCCGCCTGCACCAGTCGCAGCGCATCGAGGCGGTGGGGCGCCTGGCCGGCGGCGTGGCGCACGACTTCAACAACCTCCTGACGGTGATTCGCGGCAATGCCCAGCTCATGCTCTCCAGCGGCGGAATGCCGAGCGAGCAGCAGGAAGAGCTGGAGGAGATCTCGCAGGCGGCCGAGCGCGCGGCGACGCTCACTCGCCAGCTGCTCGCCTTCAGCCGGCAGCAGGTGCTGCAGCCGCGTGTGCTGGACCTCAACGAGGTGGTGCGGGCGGTGCGCAAGCTCCTCGACCGCCTCGTGGGTGAGGCCGTGGTGCTCGAGGTGCGCGAAGGCGAGGAACTCGGCGCGGTCACGGCCGACCCGGCGCAGGTGGAGCAGGTCCTGCTCAACCTGGTGGTGAACGCGCGCGACGCCATGCCGGCGGGCGGGCACCTCGTGATCGAGACCGCCAACCTGACGGCCGACGAGTCCTTTGCGCGCGCGCATCCGCCAATGCCGGCCGGCGAGTACGTGCAGCTGACGGTGAAGGACACGGGGGTCGGGATGGATGCGCTCACGCTGTCGCGTGCCTTCGAGCCCTTCTTCACCACGAAGTCGATGGGGCAGGGGACGGGGATGGGGCTGTCCACGGTCTACGGCGTCGTGAAGCAGAGCGGCGGCTTCATCTGGGTCGACAGCGCGCCGGGCGAGGGGGCCACGTTCACGATCTACCTGCCGCGCACCGCCACGTCGCCGCGCGCCATCGCGCTCCGTGCGGGAGCCAAGGAGGCACGGCACGGCTCGGAGACGATCCTGGTGGTCGAGGACGAGCACCTCGTGCGTGCCATGACGCGACGCACGCTGGAGCGCGCCGGCTACCGCGTGTACGAGGCGGCCAACGGCGAGGAGGCGTTGACGATCGCGCGCGAGCTGGGCGACCGGCTGGACCTGGTGATCACCGACATCGTGATGCCGGTGATGGGGGGGCGCGAGCTGGCGGCGGCACTCGCGCGCGAGCGTCCGTCGCTCACGATCCTCTTCATGTCCGGCTACACGCACGAGCGCGAGGCGCACCTGAACGCCGGGGGCGGGATCTCGCACTTCCTGCACAAGCCGTTCACGCTCGAGGAACTGCGCGGGCGCGTGCGCCTCCTCCTGGACCACACGCCGCACGCGGCGTAGCGGCGGCTCGTGGGCGCGCGCGCGCCGAACGCCTAACGGCTGACGTCAGAGTTCGCGGTTGACGATGCGCCGCAGTGTCGCCTCGTCGATGTTGCCGCCGCTCACGATGATCCCCACGCGCTGGCCGGCGAGCTGCGGCGCCAGGCGGCGCAGCCCGGCGAGGCCGCCGGCGCCGGCCCCCTCCACCAGCGAGTGCGTGGTGGCGAGGAGGAGGCGCAGCGCATCGGCGATCTCGGCATCGCTCACGGTGACGAAGCCGGCCAGCCCGGCCTGCAGGGCGGGGAAGGTCAGGTCGTATGTGCTGCGCGTGGCGAGGCCATCGGCGAAGGTGTCGGCGCGCTCGGTGGTTCGGCGTTCGCCGGCGTGCCACGAGTCGTGTGCGGCCGAGGCCCCCGCGGCCTGCACCGCGTACACCTTGGTGTGCGGTGAGAGGGCGCGGGCGACGGTGAGCGCTCCCACGGCCTGCGACCCGCCGCCCACGACGGCGACGACGGCGTCGAGTCCGCCGGCCTGCTCGAACATCTCGAGCGAGAGCGTCGCCGCGCCGGCCAGGACGTTGCGGTCGTTGGTGGAGTGGGCGAGCGTCATCCCTTCCTCCTCGACGAGGCGGTGCGCGACCTGCACCGACTCGTCGTAGTCGCGCCCTTCCTCGATGACGCGCGCGCCTAACGCGCGCATCCCCGCGTTCTTGTCCGGGTTGTTCCCCACCGGGACGCAGATGACGGTGCGCACGCCGAAGGTGCGGCCGGCGTGGGCGATGCCCAGTCCGTGGTTGCCGCGCGTGGCCGCCACGACGCCGCGCGCGCGTTGCGCCTCGGGGAGCGCCGTCATGAACGACAGCCCGTTGCGGACCTTGAACGAGTTCGTGGGATTGAAGTTCTCGTGCTTGACGAGGACCCGGATGCCGTGCCCGACCGCATCGTCCAGCAGCGGGTAGTTGTACAGCGGCGACGGCGACACGTACGGGGCGATGCGCGCGTGGGCGGCGCGCACGTCATCGATCGAGATGGGCCAGGGAGACGTCGTCGCGGCGGCAGTCATGTCAGTGCGGTCGGGCGAGAGTGAGAGGGGGCAGAGGACGGGTGCAACGGCGTGGTGAAAGCGGTGCGGCTGGTCTGTCGCGCGTGCATGGTTCACTCGTCGAGCGGCGCGACGTCGACCCACGCGTGCCCTTGGGCGTCGAAGGTGACGTGCACGCGCCACGGGCGACAGCAGACCTGGCAGTCCTCGACGTAGTCCTGCGCACTGCCGCTCCCCGGGTCGACGGCGATGTCAACGGGTTCGCCGCAGTGCGGACAGTGGACGGTCGCCTCGGTGTCAGCGGTGCCGTCGCCGAGGTCAAAGGCATCGGGATCGTCGTACTCCATGCGCGAAAGCTAGCGCGGGTGAAACACTCGCGGGGGGAGTGGCGTACCACTAGCAACGCGCAGCGCGACAGCACGCGCGCGGACGTATCTCTCTCCCCAGGCTCGTGTTCGAGGTCGATATGCGGTACGCGCATTCGGTGAAGGTTGTGGTGAAGGGTGTGGTGAAGGTTGCGGTGGTGACGATGGTGGCGGCGGCGGTCGGGATGCGCCCGGCGACGGCGTCGGCCCAAGTGTTCTCGGTCGGTCGGGATTCGGGGGGGCGCGGTTCCGGCCCGCGGCACTCGCCGGTGCTGGCGGGGGTTGCCTTCACCTACGCCGTCCCGCAGAGCGACTTCCGCCAGAACGTGAAGCAGGGCTTTGGCGCCGATGCGAACGTGCACTACAAGCTCGACCGCCAGGGGATCGTGAGCCTCGGGGGCGAACTCGGATTCCTGGGCTATGGGCGCGAGACCAAGCGCGTCCCGCTCAGCTCGACCATCGGCGGGCGCATCCTCGTCGACGTCACGACGTCGAACAACGTCTTCTGGATGGGGCTCGGCCCGCAGCTGACCGCCCCGTCCGGGCCGATCCGTCCGTACGTCAACGGCACGGCGGGGTTCGCGGTCTTCTGGACCGAGTCGAGCGTGAAGGGGGACTACGACAATGAGACGTTCGCCTCCACCAACAACTACAACGACGCGACGTTCGCGTGGACGGCCGGGGGCGGCTTCCTGATCCCGGTCGGGACGTCGAAGCAGGGCGCGATCGACTTCGGCGTGCGGTGGAACGGGAACGGGAACACGCGCTATCTCAAGCGCGGCGACATCATCGACCTTCCGAACGGGAACGTGCAGCTGCGCGTGAACGAGGGGGAGACACCGATGCTGATGTGGCGTCTGGGGCTCAAGTGGGGGCTGTTCTGACCGAGGGTCGCCCTCGGGCCTAACGAAGCGTCGAACGCTCCATCTGTGACTGGGCGCGCGCTGGTGGTGGACGACCACCGGCGCGCGCCCTAGCATTCCGGCCATGACTTCGCGCCGCTTGAGCGGCGGCCCGGCCGCCATTCTCGCCCTCGCCATCGGCTTCGCCACTGGCGCGGGGGTCGCGGCGACGTCTGCGGCGGCGGCGAAGGTGGTCCTGGCGGTGAGCGATCCGGTGGGGACGCTCTGGGTCAATGCGATCCGCATGACCGTCATCCCGCTGGTGGTCTCGCTCCTCATCACCGGCATCGCCGGAATGCGCGACCTGCGCGCGGTGGGGCGACTGGGGGGGCGCGCGCTCCTCATGTTCGTGGCGCTGCTGGCGGGGATCGCGCTGTTCACCGCGATCGTGGCGCCGGCCATGTACGATCGCCTCGTGGTCGATCCGGCGTCGTCCGCGGCGCTGCGGGCGCGGGTGGCTGGCGGGGCGACGACCGTTCCCCCGCTCCCGGGGTTCGCCGCGTGGCTCACGTCGCTCATTCCGGTGAATCCGCTCGCCGTCGCGGTGGACGGGGCGATGCTTCCGCTGATCGTCTTCACCGTGGCCTTCGCGCTGGCGGTGTCGCGCCTTGCGGACGAGACGCGCGGCGCGGTGCTCGGCGTCTTCCAGGCAACGGGAGATGCGATGCTCGTGCTGGTGCGCGCGGTGCTCTGGCTCTCGCCGTTAGGGATCTTCGCGCTCGCCCTCTCGCTTGGCGCCAAGCTGGGGGTGTCGGGGGCGGGGGCGATCGGATTCTACCTGGGGACGCACATCGCGATCCTGCTCGCGGCGATCCTCCTCCTGTATCCGGTTGCGGTGCTGCTGGGGCGCGTGTCGCCGGCGACGTTCGCGCGTGCCGCGTTGCCGGCGCAGGCGGTCGCGATGGGGACGCGCTCCTCGCTCGCCGCGCTCCCCGCGATGCTCGACGCGTCGGAGAAGCAGTTGCAGCTGCCGCGCGAGGTGTCGGGCTTCGTCCTCCCGCTCGCCGTCTCCACCTTCCGCCTCAACCTGGCGGTGTCGTGGATCGTGGGCGGGCTGTTCATCGCCCGGCTGTATGGCGTCCCGTTCGGCCTCGCCTCGCTGGCGACATTCTACGTGGCTGCGGTGTTGATGTCGTTCTCGGTTCCGGGGATTCCCAGCGGGTCGCTCTTCATCATCGCCCCGCTCTTTCCTACCGTGGGATTGCCGGTGGAAGGCGTGGGGATCCTCATCGCCCTCGATGCGGTGCCGGACATCTTCAAGACCACGCTGAATGTCACGGGGCACATGACCGTGGCGTCGGTGCTGGGACGTACGAGCCGGCGCGCTTCGGAGAGTGCCTGACGATGCCGGCCGCACGGCGCCTGGCGCGCATCGTCGGACTGATCGTGACGGCTGCTGCCGTGGTGCTCGCGTTGGCGTGGGCGGTGCTCGCCCTCCCGCAGCACGCGTCGGCGACGCGTGACTGGGACGGCGATCATGCACGCCTTGCGCGGGCCACGTTCGAGGGCGACAGCGTCGTCACGATCCGCGATGTGCGCGACTTTTCCTACACGTCGAGCACGGCGTACACGCCAGGCTACCTGACCGAGCGCGTCCCGCTCGACTCGATCGAGTCGGCGTGGTTCATCCTCACCCCCTTCTCGGCCACATGGCGCGGGCCAGCGCACGCCTTCGTCTCGTTCGGTTTTCGCGAAGGCCGGTTCGTGTCGATCTCGGTGGAGGCGCGGCGCGAGAAGGGGGAGACGTATGGCCTGGTGCCCGGCGTGCTGCGGCGATTCGAGCTGGCCTACATCGTGGGAACCGAACGCGACCTCATTGGCCGTCGCGCGCGCTTCGACGGGGACGACGTCTTCCTCTATCCCATCGCCTCGCCGCAGGCACGCGTGCGCCAGATGTTCGTGGAGATGCTGCAGCGCGCGAACGCGGTGCAGGATGCGCCCGAGTTCTACAACACGCTCACCAACAACTGCACGTCCAATCTCGTCGATCACGTGAACCGGATGATCCCGGGGCGCATCCCGTCGTCGCTCCAGACGATCCTCCCCGGGTACGCCGATGAACTCGCGTTGTCGCTCGGCCTGATCGAAGCGCGGGGAACTCTGGACGACGTGCGCGCGCGCTTCCGCATCAACGACCGGGCGCGCGAGGCGAAGGCGGGCGACGACTTCTCGATCGCAATCCGGCGCGGGATGTCCGGTTCGCCCACAGCGATTGCGCCTGACGAGCATGGGACGGGGACCTAGCACCGGCGACGACGCCACCACCGCGAAGGGGAGGATCGCCGGCGGCATGCTGGCACTCATCTTCGGGCTGGTCGGCGTCCCGCTCGGCTACCTCGTGGGCGTGCGCGGCGGATGGCTCCTGTTATCGGGGCTCGTGATCGGCGGGATCGCGGGACTCATCGTGCGCTACGTGAGCACCGGGATCGCCGACGGGAGCGCGCGCGCGATCGCCTCCTTTGTCCACCCCAGCGGCAACAGCACGCCGTACGAGCCGTCATTCTCCGCCCACGACGCGCTCGAGGCGGCGGGGGATGTGGCCGGCGCCATCGAGGCGTACGAGGCGACCGTCCGCGAGCAGCCGGAGAACGTGCGGGCGCTGCGCCAGGCGGCGGAGCTGCACGTGCGGGCCGGGCATGCGCCGCGCGCCGCCGAACTGTTCGCCGCGGTTCGTCGCGCGGCCACGTCGCGCGAAGACGAACTGTACGCCACGCAGCGCCTGGCGGACCTGTACCTCGGCCCGTTAGGTGACGACGGGCGCGCTCTGGTCGAATTGCGGCGCATCGCCGAGCGATTCCCGGGGACGCGAGAGGCGGAGGGGGCGCGCTCGGCGCTGCGGCGTCTCAAGGACGCACGCGGCGACGGAAAGACGACCCGGGACTGACGCGTCGGCGGGGCATCCCGTCTAGCGGTGAAGGGGCGTGGCACGTAAGACATGGAGTCGTCGTCGGCGCACGCATTCGGGCCGGCGACGGCTTCATTCCGCGATCGCCTGCCGCGCTTCCCATTCCGCGCCCCAGCAATGTCGTTCTCCTCGCTCGCCACGCGCCTCGCGCGCCCGTCGCGCCGACGTCACGCCGCGATGCCGGTCGTCCGCCTCGTTGCCGCGAGTGCGCTCGCCGTCTCGCTGGCGCCGGCATCGCCACCTTTGTCGCTGTTGGCCTCCCGCCTGGGCGCGCAGACGCCGACGTCGCCGCTGTTCCGGGAACTCACGTGGCGCCACATCGGCCCCTTCCGCGCGGGGCGCACGAAGGCGGCGACTGGCGTGCGGCAGCAGCCTAACGTCTTCTACATCGCCGCGGTCAACGGCGGGGCGTGGCGCACGACGGACTACGGACGCACCTGGAACCCGATCTTCGACGGGCAGCCGAGCGGCTCGATCGGCGCGCTGGCGGTGGCGCCGAGCGATCCGAAGGTCATCTACATCGGGAGTGGCGAGGGGCTGCAGCGCCCCGACCTCTCCACCGGCGACGGGATCTACAAGAGCACCGACGCCGGGAAGACGTGGACGCACCTGGGGCTCCGCAACGGGCAGCAGATTCCGCAGATCGTCATCGACCCGCGCAACCCGGACCGCCTCTTCGTCGCGGTGCTCGGTCACCCGTACGGCCCTAACGAGGAGCGTGGCCTCTATCGATCGCTCGATGGCGGGCGCTCATTCAAGAAGATCCTCGGCCCCGACGAGAACACGGGCGCGATTGATGTGGTGATGGCGCCGGACGATCCCAACACGTTGTACGCGGCGCTGTGGGAGGCGCGGCAGGGGCCGTGGGAGAACGGCGCGTGGCAGGGGGCCGGCTCCGGGCTCTTCAAGACGACCGACGGCGGCGAGACGTGGACGAAGATCATGAACGGGCTCCCGACGCCGGCCGAAGGGCTGGGGCGCATCGGGATCGCGATCGCGCCAAGCCGCCCGAGCCGCCTCTTCGTGACGGTGGACGCGGGCGACAGGAGCGGGATCTATCGCTCCGATGACGCGGGTTCGTCCTGGACCAAGACGTCGACCGACGAACGCGTGCACAATCGCGGGTCGGACTTCGCCGAGGTGAAGGTCGACCCGAAGAATCCCGACATCGTGTACAGCGCCAGCATCGTCGTGTGGAAGTCGACCGACGCCGGCGTGAACTGGTCGATGATCCGCGGTGCACCTGGCGGCGACGACTATCACCGCATCTGGATCAACCCGGACAACCCCGACATCCTCCTGATTGCTGCGGACCAGGGAGCGATCATCACGGTGAATGGCGGCGAGAGCTGGAGCTCGTGGTACAACCAGCCCACCGCGCAGTTCTATCACGTCACGACGGACAACGCCTTCCCGTATCGCGTCTGCGGCGGTCAGCAGGAGTCGGGCTCGGCGTGCGTGCAGAGCCGCGGCAACGATGGGCAGATCACCTTCCGCGAGTGGCGCCCGGTGGGGGTGGAGGAGTATGGCTACGTCGCCCCCGACCCGCTCGACCCCAACATCATGTACGGCGGGAAGGTCACCAAGTTCGACTATCGCACCGGGCAGACGCAGAACGTCGCCCCCAAGCCGTTCCGCGACCCCAACTATCGGATGCTGCGGACGGCGCCGATCCTCTTTGCGCCGACCAACCCGCGCAAGCTGTACTTCGGCGCCAACACCATCTGGCAAACGACCGACGGCGGGAACAGCTGGACCGAGATCTCGCACGACCTCACGCGCAAGGACTCGATCGTTCCGGCGAGCGTGGGGAAGTACGCGGGGGAGCGCAGCGCGAAGATGCGGCACCCCGGCGTGGTGTACACCATCGCGCCGAGCTACCGCCGCGAGAACGTGATCTGGGCCGGATCGGACGACGGGCTCATTCACGTGACGATGAACGGCGGGCGCACTTGGAAGGACGTCACGCCGCCGGAGCTCGTTCCCTGGGCGAAGGTCTCGCTGATGGACGCCGGGCACTTCGACACGCTCACGGCATACGCGGCGGTGAACACGTTGCGCCTCGACGACCTGCGCCCGCACATCTTCCGCACGCATGACGGCGGAAAGACATGGACGCGCATCGTGACCGGGATCGACAGCGGGGCGACGATCAACGCGGTGCGCGAGGACCCCAAGCGGAAGGGGCTGCTCTATGCCGGGAGCGAGACCAAGGTCTGGGTCTCGTTCGACGACGGCGACCACTGGGAACCGCTGCAGGGGAACATGCCGGCGACGTCGATCCGCGACCTCGTGATCAAGGACAACGACCTGGTGGTGGGGACGCACGGGCGCGGTTTCTGGATCCTCGACGACATCACCCCGCTGCGCGAGCTGGCCAGCAAGCCGACGGAGAAGGCGGCGCATCTCTTTGCACCTGGCGAGGCGACGCGCGTGCGCTACTCGATGTACACGGATACCCCGCTTCCGCCTGACGAGCCGCGCGCCGAGAACCCGCCCGATGGCGCGGTGCTGCACTACTGGCTCAAGGGAGCGGCATCGTCGCTGGCGCTCGAACTGGTGGACGCGACGGGCAAGGTGGTGCGGCGCTACGAGAAGGGGGTGAACGCCGACCCCGACCCGCGCGCCGAAGGGCACTGGCCCGACTGGTGGATCCGCCCGTCGCCGGTCCTGAGCCCCGAGCCCGGGCTCCATCGCTTCGTCTGGGACCTGCGCCATCCGCGTCCCAAGGTCCAGTCGTTCTCCTTCCCGATTTCGTCGATCCCGGGGCAAGGGGTGCCGGAGCCGCTGGGACCGTTCGTGGCGCCCGGGCGCTACACCGTGCGCCTGACGGTGGACGGGACGACGCTCACGCAGCCGCTGGTGGTGCGCATGGACCCACGGGTGAAGACGCCGGCGGCGGGGATCGTGGCGCAGCATGCGCTCGCGATGCAGCTGCACGCCGGAATCGACCAGGCAGCCGATGCCATGGCCCGTGCGCGGCAGCTGCAAGAGTCGGCGCGCGCGTCGGGGAACACGGCGCAGGCGCAGGAGCTGGGGGCGCTGATCGGGAGCGGCGGCGGCTTCTTCGCGCCGCGCGGCGGGCCGTCGCTCACGCGCGTGAGCGGGAGCCTGGCGCAGCTCCTCGACACGGTCGACGGGGCGGACTACGCCCCCACCTCGCAGGTGCGCGCGGCATCGGCGGCGGCGCTGCGCGAGCTGGCGGAGCTGGTGGCCAAGGTGAAGTAAGGGCGTTCACATCTGGTCGTCGTGCGCGGCGCGTCCTCTCGCGGGGGCGCGCCGCGCGTCCGTCCAGGGGGGCGGCGACCGGGCCGCTAAATCCGGCGAGCGAGCGGCCGATACTCAGAAGCGATGAGCCGGATCAGCATTGTTCCGCCGAAACCGCCTGCACGACAGACGCTGCAGCACCGCGGCGCCCTGTTGCTCTCGTCCACGCCCCGCGAGCGCGCCGAACGCCTCGACGCGACGCGGTGGGCGCATCGCTTGTCGTGGAAGGAAGAAGAGGGGATCGGGCTCTACCTCGAGTACTTCCGCCTTCCGGCCGGGACCGTCCTCTTCAAGGAAGGGGACCACGACGCCTTCGCCGCGATCATCACATCAGGGGCGCTCGAGATCCGGAAGGGCGACTCGTCGCAGCAGCTGCGGACCGTCGCCCACCTGACCGAGGGGAAGATGGTCGGCGAGATGTCGCTGATTGACGGGGCGGCGCGCTCGGCCACCGCAGTCGCGACGGAGCAGACGGAGATCCTCGTGCTGTCGCGCGAGGACTTCGACCAGATGTGCGACGCGCGCCCCGACATCGCCCTCAAGTTCACGCTCATGGTGGCAGAGGCGGTCTCGCAACTCCTGCGCAAGACGACGGGGACGCTGGTCGATCACCTCGAGCTGCGCGCGCGCGACGCTCGTGACGCTCGCGACGACCGCGACTCCCGCCACGAGCGGCACGAGCACGACGGTCACGCGCCGCGCGGAGCCACCGGGCCTAACGAGGCGTTGTAGCGCCGGCGCCTGCCGCTTGGCGCCCTGTCGCGATGGTCACGCCTTCCGCGACCAGGGGGGCCGCTTCTTGAGCACCTTCGCGTGGATGGGGCACGACGGCGCGTGTGCCCCCGGGAGGTAGCCCGTGCTGAGCAGGAATTCGTGCACGATCTCGCCCCCGGTGAAGACGAAGGTCTTCTTGAACAGCTTCTGCCACTCGGCGCGCTCCAGCGGGTGATGCGCGTCGAGCCACGCCACGAAGGAGCCGTGTGACGCCTGCAGCGCCTGGATGCGCCGCGCGTTCTCGATCGCGGCCTTCACCTTGAGGCGGTTGCGGATGATCCCGGCGTCGGCCATGAGGCGCGTTTCGTCTCGCGCGGTGTAGCGTGCGACGCGGTCGATCTCGAAGTCGTGGTAGGCGCGCGTGAAGTGCTCGCGCTTCTTGAGGATCGTGAGCCACGACAGTCCCGCCTGGTTGACCTCGAGCATCAGTCGCTCGAACAGGCGGTTGTCGTCGGCGATGGGGAAGCCGTACTCCCGGTCGTGATAGGGACCGTGGAACTCGTGGTCGCGCGCCACGTCGCAGTAGGTCGTCATGCGTGCGAAGCTACAGGGCGGTGCGCCGGTGGGCGACCGCACGCACGCGCGCAGCTAGGGCGCGGGCGAGGTCCATCCGAGGTTCTCCTGGATGAATCGAGGCGCCAGGTGGATGTCCACCTGCACCAGCGGTTCGTCCCCGATGCAGGTGAACTCGTGGACCTCGCCCGCCTTGATCACGAGGATGTCGCCGGCCGCTGCCTCGAAGGTCGTCCCCTCGACGACGTAGCGTCCGCGCCCCGAGCGGATGAACTGGATCTCGTCATATGGATGGCGATGCGGGCCCGGTCCCCTGCCGGGGGCGGCGCTCAGCAGGAAGGCCGAGATCCCCGTGTCTCCCTGGTCCGCTCCCTCGAATCGATGTGAACTCCCGGCAAAGGGGAGGTCCTGCTGGCGAACACGATGCATGGCGTCTTCCTCTCGTGTGTAGGGGGGGCGGGGCAGTGATCGTTGGACTCGTCAGGCACGATCGTCAGGCGACGCGTGGCGCAGGTTGATAGGTGCCGGGCACCAGGCGCGCGGCGATGGACAGGCGGTTCCAGGCGTTGATGGTGGCGATGGCGAGGGTGAGGTCGGCCAGTTCCCTCTCGCTGAAATGCTGGCGCGTGGCATCGACGAGCGCATCGGGGAGGTGGTCGCGCGTGACGAAGGTGACCGCCTCGGTCCAGGCCAGCGCCGCCTCCTCGCGGGCGGTGTAGAACGGCGACTCGCGCCAGGCGTCGAGGGCGGCGAGGCGCATCTCCGAGTCGCCGAGCGCGCGCAGGTCCTTCCAGTGCATGTCGATGCAGTACGCGCAGCCGTTGAGCTGCGAGGCGCGCAGGCGGATGAGGTGGAGGAGCGACTCCTCGAGGCCGCAGCCGGCGAGGTACTGGTCGAGGGCATCCATCGCGTCGTAGACGCCGGGGGCGATCTTGCCGTAGTTGAGTCGGATCTTCATGGCAGGGGATGGGTGAGAGTCGGGCGAAGCGCGGGTAGCGACGTGCGGAGAGGTTACCGGTTGAATGGTCCGGTGCGAAGCGCCATTTTCCGATAAAGCACTGGACCATTATGGCCAAGCGATCCGACACACTCCCGCTCGCCCTTCCGCAGCGCCCGGCCGGGATGGGGGCGATCCACTGGCTGGCGGAGGCGATCCGCGCCGAGATCCTCGAGGGGCGCCTGGCGCCGGGGACGCGTCTCCCCGCGACGCGCGACCTGGCGCGCCAGTACGAGCTCGCGCGCGGGACGGTCGTGAGCGCCTTCGCCCAGCTGGCGTCTGAGGGATACGTCGTCGCTCGGGTGGGGGCGGGGACGGTCGTGAGCGACGTGATCCCCGAGTCGTTGCTGCAGGTGGTGCGGAGGCCGGCACCGCGCACCCGGCCGCACCGCGACGCTCGGTCGGTTCGAGGGCGCGCACCTAACGACGCGCGCGCGGCGCGCGCCGCCACACCGGTGCTCTCCGCCGAGCGACGGGGCGCGCTCTCGTCGTTTGCCCGGCGCGTCACGCTCTTTCGCGGCTACCAACCGCGGTCGCTGCGCGCCTTCCGCGCCAACCAGCCGGCGCTCGACCTCTTCCCGGCGACGGTGTGGGCACAGGTTGCGGCGCGTCGCCTGCGCCGCGCGAGCACAGCGCTCCTGCTGGGGAGCGACCCGGCGGGGTACCTCCCGCTGCGCGACGCCGTGGCGGCGTACCTGCGCACGTCGCGCGGCGTGCGATGCGAGGCGGCGCAGGTCGTGATCCTCTCGGGGGCGCAGGAGGCGCTCGATCTCGTGGCGCGACTCACGCTGGAGCCGGGCAGTCGCGTGGCGATCGAGGACCCGGGATACGGCGGGGCCTCGCTGCTCTTCGAGGCGGCGGGGGCGACGCTCGTTCCCGTTCCGGTCGACGACGAGGGGATGACGGTGGGCGGGGCGCGCTGGCGCGGCGTGCGCCTGGCCTACTGCACGCCGGCGCACCAGTGCCCGTTAGGCATGTCGATGTCGCTGCCGCGCCGGCTCGCCCTGCTGGAGTGGGCACGCGCGGCCAACGGCTGGATCTTCGAGGATGACTACGATGCGGAGTATCGGTACGCGGGGCGCCCGGTGCCGGCGCTGCAGGGGCTCGATCGCCACGGCGTGACCTTCTTCTCCGGGACGTTCTCCAAGGTCCTCTTTCCGTCGCTGCGCCTGGGATATCTCGTTGTTCCGCCGGCGCTGGTCGACACGGTCGCTGCGGCCAAGTCCCTGACGACGCGCCACGCCTCGCTGCTGGATCAGGCAGTTCTCGCCGACTTCATGGCGGACGGGCACTTCGGGCGACACCTGCGCCGCATGCGCGAAGTGTACGCCGCCCGCCTGCAGGCGCTGCAGGCAGACGGGGCGCAACTCCTCGCGGGAGCGCTCGACTTCTCCCCCGTGGAGGCAGGGCTGCAAACCGTCGGTTGGCTGGCGCCGGGGCTCTCCGGCGAGGCGGTGGAGCAGGCGGCGGCCGCGCGCGGCGTCGAGGTCAGCGCGCTGTCGCGATTTGCGCGACGCCCGATGGCACGCGAGGGATTGCAGCTGGGCTTCGCCGCGGTGGACGAGGTGGAGATCCGGCGCGGAATGCGCGAACTGGCCGTGGCGATCGAGGCGGTGCGCCGCGATGCGCCACGGCGTGCGCGTCAGGTTTCCAGCATGTAGATCTCGCGCCGTCCCGCCGTGACCAGGTCGTGGTATCCCTTCATGGCCTGCTGGAACTCCGGCAGTTCCATCGAGCGGCGCGATTGTACGGTGTACTCCTCGAGCGACGCGACCTCCATCTCGGAGACCACCGTCCAGTACCGCTCGGCGCTGACGTCGGTCATCACGCGCATCTTCCCCATCCCCATCTTCTCGGACAGTTGGGCCAGCGCCCGGAACTTGTCGACCATCGCGCGCGCCTTGCCGGGGTGGCAGTACATGATGTCGCGGATGAGGAACATGGGGACCTCCGTATGGCGAGGGGAGACACGGAGACGGCGGGGACCCCCAAATAGCCGTCTGCAGGAGGCGGCGTCAAGCAAAGATCACGCTGTGGACGGCTAGTCCCAGTCGCGCGACCGCCGGCCGGACTTCTTCTCCGACGATCGCCGCTTGGCGTCCAGCCGCCGTTCCTGCGACGCGCGCGTCGGCCGCGTCGCCTTCCGCTTGCGCGGAACGTGCAGCGCCCGCCTGACGAGTTCGGCGAGCCGCGTCTCCGCGAGTTCGCGGTTCTGGCGCTGGCTGCGCGTGTCGCTGGCCACCACGCGCACACGCCCGTCGGCATCGAGGCGCCCGCTGAGCTTCTCGATCACGCGTGCGCGCTCCTCGTCGCTGAGCGCGCGCGACGTGGCCGGGTTCCACAGCACCTCGACGCGGGTCGACGAGGTGTTCACGTGCTGCCCGCCGGCGCCGCCGGCGCGCGAGGCACGTGCCGTCAGTTCGCGGCGAGGGATGACGTGCAGCGCGTCGACGACCAGGTCGCCATCGGGGGCGTCGTCGTCGGGGCGCGGCGCGTGGTGAGGGGGGCGGCGGAGAGGCATCGCGGCTCCTATCGCCCAGGCGGCGTGCGATGCACGCGAACAGCGGCAACGCGTCGCTTGTCCATGGCGATCACCTCGAGTTCACCGCCGGGATACGCCGCCCGGTCGCCCAGCACCGGAATGCGCCCCAGCCGCGCAAAGACGTACCCGCCGAGCGTCGACCACTCCCCCTCGGGGATCGGAATCCGGTGGTCGGATCGCACATCGACCAGGGAGAGCGTCCCGGCGAGTTCCAGGATGCCATCCACCTCCACGGCGTCGCGCGACGCCATGTCGTATTCGTCGGCGATGTCACCGACAACTTCCTCGATGAGGTCTTCCATGGTGACGATCCCGGCCGTCCCCCCAAACTCGTCGAGGACGACGGCCATCTGGGCGCGCGTGCGGCGCAGGTCGTCGAGCACGCGCTCCGCCGAGCGCGAGGCGGGGACGAGGAGCGGGTCGCGGAGGAGCTCGCGGAGGACGAACGGGCGCGACTCGTCGCGCAGCCACAAGTCCTTGGAGAGAAAGACGCCGACGATGTCGTCCAGCGACTCATCGTAGACGGGAAAGCGCGAGTAGCGCTCGCGCTTCACCACCTCGCGCACCTCGCGTTCGCTCGCCTCGAGCGAGAGGGCGACGATCTCGGTTCGGGGGCGCATCACGTCGCGCACGTGCTTGGCCGAGAAGTCGAAGATTCCCGCGAGCATGGCGGAGTCGGCCTCGTTCAGTGTGCCAGCGCCGCGCGCCTGCATCACGAGGAGGCGAATCTCCTCCGGCGAATGGGCGTGGTGCGCCTCGGACATCGGGCGAATGCCGCCGAGCCGCAGCAGCGCGTTGGCCGCGCCGTTGAGCAGCCAGATGAACGGCGACATCACCTTCGAGAAGGCCATCAGCGGGAGTGCGACCATGCCGCTGATCCGTTCGGGCATCACCAGCGCCACCGACTTGGGGGCCAGCTCGCCAAGCACGATGTGCAGGAAGGTGATGATGAGGAAGGCGGTGATCGTCCCGGCTGCGGTGTGCGCCATCCCTGCCGGCACGTCGATGCCGAACTGCGCGAGGACACGATCGACGACGATCGCCAACGCCGGTTCGCCAATCCACCCCAACGCCAGCGACGCCAGCGTGATGCCGAGCTGCGTCCCCGAGATGTAGCGATCGAGGTCGGCGACCGCGCGTTGTGCGCGACGAGCGCCACGGTCGCCGGCCTCGGCCATCGCCGCGAGCTTCGAGCGGCGTGCGCCGACCAACGCAAACTCCGCCATGACGAAGAAGCCGTTGAGCAGCACGAGCACGAGCACCGCCGCGAGGCGGCTTCCCAGCGACGAAAGCGACAGCGGTTCCACGGAGGCGACGTCCACGAGGCGAGCGGGGGGTCGAGAGGGGGGTGTGCGTCGCGCCTAACGCTGCTGGCACGCGCCGCCGCGCACGGCCTCGCGGATGGCGGCGGGGGAACGGAGCGAGTCGGCGGCCGGGGCGCGGAAGATCGCGAGGTACTCGTCGGCTCCCGTCTCCTGCTGGCGCACTTGTCGATATCCAACGACCCCGAGCTCGCACTCGAGGAGCCAGGGGGGCGTCCCGTGGCGATCCGTCGGGAAGGTCATGTCGAGGATCCCGACCAGCGCCCCGGGCTTGAGCGAGTGTGCGAGGTTCCAGAGCAGGGCGTACGGGTCGGTCACCTCGTGATACATGTGGATCATCGTGACCGCGTCCACCCGATCCGCCGCGTCGCGCGGGAGGCGCGGGTCGTGCGCGTCGCCGCGGACCACCGTCACGTTCCCGAGCTTCTCGTCCTTCACCCGCTTGGCGAGGAGCGCGAGGTAGTCGGGCATGATGTCCTGGCCGAAGACGCGCCCCGAAGGGCCAACGCGATCTGCGAGCCGGATCACGTAGTAGCCGTCCCCCGCCCCCACGTCGGCGACACGCATCCCTGCCCGGACGCCGAGCGCATTCATCACGGTCTCGGCTTCGTTGGTTGCGTCGCGGGTCGTCTCGTCGGTCCAGCGCGGGGCGACGATGTCCGAGAAGCGCCGGCTGGGCGGGGGGAACGAGTCGGCTGGGAGCCCGCGGGCAAAGGCGGTCCACTGCGAGTCGGGGACGGTGCGGGCGGCGGGGGCCGCCTTTGAGGAGCCGCACGCGGCCCCGCCGACCAACGTCGCGAGGAGGGCGACGGCTACCACGCCGACGTTGCGCCGCCGTCGACCCAAGGGCGCGCCTCCCCCGCGCGCGCCCCCCCCGCGCTCGCCCCCCGGGCAGGGGCTGGCCGGCGTTGGATGGGCGCCTGACGTCGGTGAATGCGCGGGGCGGACGGGCACGGGGCGGGGGGGGCGTCGGGCACGGGAGGTGGGCGAGTCATCGGGGGCTCCCTCGATCAAGCCTAACCCGGTCCCCGCATTTCGCTACAGCCTCAACGCCATGCGGGGAAACGCGTTCCGCGGCCAGTCGTCCTGAGAGTGGCACTTTGCCACCCCATTCCCCGCATCCGGTTCGTTGCAGGATGCAAGGATACACCCGACGCCCCGCGTGAACCCGATCAACCCCGAAGCCCGAGCGCTGTTCGAACCGCGTCGTCTGCTGCGCTTCATATATGTGGGGCGCCTCATCACGACGGCGGCGATCTACCTCGCGGCGGTCTTCGCGTGGAGCGACGCCGATCGTGGCGACACGCTCATGGCGTCGCTGCTGATCACGGTGGCGATGGTCTTCACCGCGGGGTCGGCGCTGTTCAGCGAGGATCGCGACGCGCTCCCCGGCGCGACCTTCCTCTCCGTCCAGGCGGTCTTCGATCTCGCCCTGGTGACGGGGATCGTGCACATCACGGGGGGCGGCACGTCGCAGTTCGCCGCGCTCTACATCCTCGTCATCGCCCTCGCGGCCGTCCTCCTGACCACGTCGGGGGCCTTCCTCACGGCGGCGCTGGCCTGCGTCCTCTACTTCGGCGACGTCATCCTCCTCACGCGCGCGCCGATCAACGCCGCGCTCCTCCTCCAGCTCCTGGTCTTCGCGCTGGTTGCGCTCTCCTCCTGGTACATCTCGGCGCGGTTGCGCGAGGCGCGCGCCGGCACGGAGGAGTTGGCCGCCGAGCTGGTGAAGGTGCGGCTCGAGGCGAGCGACATCCTGCGCAACATCCGCAGCGGGATCGTGACGATCGACGCGCGCGGGACGCTGCTCTACGCCAATCCGGCCGCGGAGGCGCTCCTCGGCCTGTCGCTCGAATCGCAGGTGGGGCGTCCGGCGCTCGCGCTCATCGAACCGGTCTCGCCCGTGCTCGCCCGCGCCATCGAGCGCGCGGCGCGCGACGGGGTGCGCACCACGCGCGCCGAGGGGACGGTCTCCACCGGGACTCGTTCGTTTCCCATCGGGTTGAACACGACGGTCTCCTCGCCTAACGGTGGTGACGGAACGCCGGGCGAGGGGGCGACGGCGACGGTGATCTTCCAGGACATCTCCGACCAGAAGCGGCTCGACACGCTGCACATGCGCGCCGAGCGACTGGAGGCGGTGGCCGAGCTCAGCGCCTCGCTCGCCCACGAGATCAAGAACCCGCTGGCGTCGATCCGTTCGGCGGTGGAGCAGCTCGGGCGTTCGCCGCGCGCCAACGAGGACGAGCGCTCGCTCTCGTCACTCATCGTGCGGGAGTCCGACCGGTTGTCGCGCCTCCTGAGCGAGTTCCTCGACTTTGCCCGCGTGCGCGTGACGCGCATGGGCGCGGTGGACATGTCGGCGGTGGTGCGCGGGGCGACGTCGCTCGCGGCCGCGCATCCGGACCGTGCCGAGGGGGTGCAGGTGCAATGCGTCGTCCCCGACACGCCGCTGGTGGTGGAAGGGGACGAGGACCTCCTGCATCGCGCCGTCTTCAACCTCGCGCTCAACGCCGTGCAGGCGTCGACGCGTCCGGGAACGGTGCGCATCGAGATTGCCCCGCTCACCTCGGACGATGCGCCGGCCGGTGTCTCGTTCGACGAGGGGGGCGTTGCCTTACGAGTCTCGGACGAGGGGGACGGGATTCCGTCCGAGATCCGCGACCGCCTGTTCGATCCGTTCTTCACGACGAAGCCTGGCGGGACCGGGCTTGGCTTGTCGGTGGTGCATCGCGCCATCGAGTCGCACCGCGGCTTCGTCTTCGTCGACAGCGACGCGCGCGGGACGCGCGTCACCGTCCTGCTACCCACGTCCCAGGTTGACCCGGGAGAGTTATCGTGACCGATCGCAATGGCAACGGCAATGGGAGCCATGGCAGCGCCGGCAGCGCCGGCAGCGCCGGCAGCGCCGGCAGCGCCGGCAGCAACGGCAGTACCGGACCCAACGTGCTGGTGGTGGACGACGAGGCGGGGATCCTCGAGTCGCTGCGCATCCTCCTCAAGAACGAGGGGTTCACGCCGCATGTGGCGTTAGGCGGACGGCAGGGGCTCGAGCAGATCGAGTCGCTGGCGCCGGACGTGGTGCTGAGCGACATCCGCATGCCCGCCGTCGGCGGGCTGGAGATCCTGAGCGCAGCCCGGCAGAAGGACCCCGACATGCCGGTGATCCTCATGACGGCGCAGGCGACGCTGCAGTCGGCGATGCAGGCGGTGAACGAGGGGGCGTTCTACTACATCCAGAAGCCGTTCCGCAACGATGAGTTGCTGGCGATCCTGCGCCGCGCGACGGAGCACCGCCACCTGCGGGTGGAGAACAAGGTGCTCAAGCAGGAGATCAAGCGCCGCGACAAGAGCGGGGCGGCGCGCCCCGTGGGGAAGAGCAAGGCGTGGCAGGACGTGTTGCGCCTGGCGGAGACGGTGGCGCCCACCGACTCGACGGTCCTCATCCAGGGCGAGTCGGGGACGGGGAAGGAGGTCATCGCGCGCTACATCCACGACCTGTCGCAGCGCACCGAGGGGCCCTTCCTGTCGATCAACTGCGGCGCACTCCCCGAGAGCCTGCTGGAGAGCGAACTGTTCGGGCACGTGAAGGGGTCGTTCACCGGCGCGGTGAAGGACAAGACCGGGCTCTTCGCGTCGGCGGAGAAGGGGACCTTCTTCCTCGACGAGCTTGGCGAGACGACGCCGGCGACGCAGGTGAAGCTGCTGCGCGTGCTGCAGCAGCGGCAGATCATCCCGGTCGGCGCCACCGAACCGATCGCGATCAACACGCGCCTCCTCGCGGCGACGAACCGCGACCTGGAGGAGGAGATCCGTCGCGGGAGCTTCCGGCGCGACCTGTACTATCGACTGAACGTGATCGCGATCCACCTCCCGCCGCTGCGCGAGCGCCGCGACGACATCCCGCTCCTCATCGATGCCTTCCTCCAGCGCAGCGCGCAGCAGCGCGGCCAGGCGCCGAAGCAGCTGAGCGAGCAGGCGCTGGACATGGTGATGCGCTATCCCTGGCCGGGGAACGTGCGCGAACTCGAGAATGCGCTGGAGCGCGCGTGGATCCTCACCGAGGGGACGACGATCGAGCTGTCGGCGCTCCCCGAGAAGCTGTCGACGCACACCCCCGAGCGGCTGGTGGAGGAGCGCGCAACGCCCAACCCGCCGCTCGACGTCATCGAGCGCGCCTACATCCTCTGGGTCCTGCAGTCGGAAGGCGGAAACAAGACCCGCGCGGCTGAGGCGTTAGGCATCGACCCGTCCACGCTGCATCGCAAGCTGCAGCGCTTCGGGACCGAGAGTTGAGCGGAGGCGGCATGGCGTTGCACCCCACGCCGGCGTCGGTGGCGGGCGTTGTCTCCCCGGCGCATGCAGCTGCCGGCACGGCGGCCGCGGCGACGTCGCGCGCGTACGGGCGGCTCATCCCGTGGCTCCTGGCGCTCGCCGCATTCGGCGCGGTCGTGGCCGCCATCGCGCCCTGGCCGGTCGGCGTCTTCCAGGACGACGGGATCTACGTCGTGCTGGCCAAGTCGCTCGCCACGGGTCAGGGGTATCGCTACCTCAACATCCCGGGCGCGCCCAACGCGACGCACTACCCGCCGCTCTTCCCGGCGTGGCTGGCGCTGCTGTGGAAGGTGAGTCCGTCGTTCCCGCAGAACGTGACGCTGTTCAAGTTCGCCAACGCGGTCTGGTTAGGCGGGTCGGCGGCGTTGTACTACGCCTTTGCCCGGCGCTGGCTGCAGCTCTCGCCACGGGCGGCGGCACTCGGCGTGGCGCTGTTCACCGCCTGCGCCCCGGTGGTGCTGCTCTCGGTGATGGTCCTGTCGGAGCCGATGTTCCTCTGCCTGCTGGCGGCGACATTGCTGGCCTGCGAACGCGCTGCGGCGAGCACCCGTGTGTCGGACGCGATGGTGGCTGGCGCCGCGGCCGCCGTGCTCGCGCTGGTGCGAACGTTAGGCATCGTCGTCGTCCCGGCCACGGTCCTCGTGCTGGCGTGGCGGCGGCAGTGGCGTGCTGCCGTCGTGCTCGGCGCCACCGCTGTCCTGCTCTCGATCCCGTGGCAGCTGTGGGTCGGGGCGCACGCGGCGGAGGTGCCGCCCATCTACCTGGGAAAGTACGGCTCGTATCTGGGATGGCTTGTCGACGCGGTGCGTCGCGACGGCGCTGTCTTCCTGCGCGACGTGGCGTGGGCCAACCTCAAGAGTCTCGTGGCGCAGGGGTGGGCGTCGACCGCAACGGACACGCTCAACGTGTATGTCCGCAACACGACGTCGATCGCGCTCGCCTTCTTCTTCGGCCTCGGGATGGGCGGGCTGGCGCGCCGGACACCGGCGACCGCGATCTTCCTCGCCGGCTACCTCGCGATTGTGGTGATCTGGCCGTTTGCGCCGGCGCGCTTCACGTGGGGGGTGTGGCCGCTGGTGGGGTTGGTGTTCACGATGGCGGCGGTGACGGTGTGGGAGTGGGGGGCCCCCCCCAAGAACAACATGGCGGACGGCCCCCCGGCCGACCCAACCATTCCGTTGCGCACCGCATCATTCAATGGCGCGGATGGAGCCGCCGCCGTGGCGGATTCCGACGGTACCGCGGGATTCGCGGGCTCCGCGGGCACCGCGCGCGTGCTGCGCCCGCTCGCCCTGGCGTCGCTCGCCGCACTCGCCGTCGGCTACGGCGGCTACAACGTCCTCGGCATCTCGCGCGACTGGTGGGGGGTGGTCCAGGGCTCGGTGGCCAATCGTGCGCGACCGCTCGCCGAGTGGGTCGTCGCCAACACCGATAGCAGCGCCGTCCTCGCGACCGACGACGACGTCCTGATCCACCTCTATACCGGGCGCCGAGCAATCCCCAACGGGGCGTTCACGCCGCAGGAGCACCTGGTGGCGCAGACGCCTGCGTTCGCGGTGCAGTCGCTGCGCACGATTATGTCGACCTATCGCGTCGACTACGTGCTCGCTTCGACGCAGTACGGGACATACGCAGTGCGCGGGCTGGTGCAGGCGAAGCCCCCCGAGGTGCGCATCGTGCGCGCGCTCTCGTCAGGCGCCATCTTCGCGCCGGTGCGGGCGGGCGATGCGAAGCCCACGGTCGCCGAAGGGTCCGCGAGAACGTCCGCCTCCGCGGCACCAGCGGCCAGCACGGGAGGGAGCCCGCGATGAGCGCGAGTGCCGCCCAGTGGCCGCAACCGGATGATACAGACCCGAAGGAAACGATGATGCGTGGCGCGACGACAGAGCCTAACGTGTTGGTCGGGGGGGGGCCCCGCATCGGTGACCCCGATGCACCCGCCCCTTCCGCGACCGACGCGGTGTCTCCCGTCCCCCCTCCGGACGTCGCGCGCGAGCGGCTCGCCCTCTTCGCCGTCACCGCCGCCGTCCTCGTCGTCGCGATCCTCACCATCGCGCCCTGGCCGGTCGGGGCCTTCCAGGACGACGCCATCTATACGGTGCTGGCCAAGTCGCTGGCGACCGGCGAGGGGTTCCGCCTCATCAATCTCCCTGGCTCCCCGCACAACACGCACTACCCGCCGGCGTACCCGCTCGTCCTCGCCGCGATGTGGAAGGTGTGGCCATCGTTCCCCGACAACATCGTCCTCTTCAAGTTCGCCAACGCGTTCTTTCTCGCGGCGGCGGCTGCCGGGACGTGGATCTTCACCCGTCGCCGGCTCGGCTTTCTCCCCTGGCAGGCGTCGGTCACGGCGATTGTCGGAACGCTCTCGGTCACGGTCCTCCTCGTGACGGGCGTCGTGCTCTCGGAACCGTTCTTCCTCGCCCTCCTCTTCCCGACGCTCCTCCTCACGGAGCGCGCCGCCGAACGCGGCGACGTGCGTACCGCCTTCCTGGCGGGGCTCCTCATTGGGCTCCTCGCGATGGTGCGTACGCTGGGGGTCTTCGCCGTTCCCGCGGCGGGGCTCGTCCTCCTCCTGCGCCGCCGCTGGTGGGCGATCGTGGCGTTAGGCATGGGGGCGGCGATCTTCCTCGTCCCGTGGCAGCTGTGGGTCTCCGCCTATCAGGGCGAGATGGCGCATCCCCTCGTGGGGAAGTACGGCTCGTACGGCGCCTGGCTCGTCGAGGGGTACTCGCAGGGCGGATGGGACTTCGCCCGCGCCGCCGTCCTCAAGAACATGCAGGACATCGACGCGACCGTCAGCTACATGCTCTTCCCGGTCGTCGCGACCTGGCCGCGCGCGATCGCGATCGTGTCGCTGCTCGTCTTCTTCCTCGCGGGAACGAAACGGTACGCGCGCAATGCCCCGGTGACGGTGGCGTTCCTCGCGTGCTATATGTTGGTCGTCATGCTGTGGCCCTTTGAGCCAAACCGCTTCCTGCTGGCCATCTGGCCGCTCTTCTTCCCGCTGGCAGGGTTTGGCGTCATCGCCTGCTGGAAGCTGCGCCTCCCGAAGTTCGCCGCGCTGCCCTGGCGCGCGGCCGTCGTGATCGTTGCGCTCGGAATGTCCGGCGGATACCTGTGGTACAACGGGATCGGCTACAGCAAGAAGTGGTGGATCGCGGTCCAGCAGAAGGCGGGCGTTCGCGCCCGTCCCACCGTCGAGTGGGTCGCGCGAAACACCGCACCGTCCGACGTGCTCTCCACCGAGGACGACCTCATCGTCTACCTTTACACAGGGCGCAAGTCGGTCCCCACGTCGACCTTCACCGCCGCCGAACGCGTGCGCCCGCTCACGGACGCCGAGGACGTCGCGGTGGTCGACGAGATCTTCTCGGCGTACAATCCCCGCTGGTTCATCATCAGCAGTGAAGTCGGCGTGCGCACCGCCCGCACCCTGGCTGCGCGCACCCCGTCCGTCCTTCGCGAAGCGGCGCAGACGCCGCATGTCATGATCTTCGAACGAGTTGCTCGATGACCTTTCCGCAAATCCCCACGCCGTCGTTCACTGGCACCATCGAAGGAAGCACCCCCTACATGCGCGGCCGCACGCCGATCGCGCGCGAGGATGTCGTGCTCTCCGTCCTCATTCCGGTCTACAACGAGCGCAACACCATCCGCCTCATCCTCGAGCAGGTGCATGCGGTCCCGGTCCGCAAGCAGATCATCTGCGTCAACGACTGCTCGACCGACGGGACGCGCGAGATCCTCGACGGACTGCACGCGGAAGGGATGATCGACAAGCTGATCCACCAACCGGTGAACTGCGGCAAGGGGGCGGCGATCAGGACCGCGCTCGCGGCCAGCACCGGGAACATCGTCATCGTCCAGGATGCGGACCTGGAATACGACCCCGCGGACTGGCCGGTGCTCCTCGACCCAATCATTGAGGGCAAGGCCGACGCCGTCTTCGGGTCGCGCTTCCTCGGTGGGCCGCACCGCGTCCTCTACTTCTGGCACTCGGTGGGGAACTTCATCCTCACCACCGTCAGCAACATGTTCACCAACCTCAACCTCACCGACATGGAGACGTGCTACAAGGCGGTGCGGGGCGAGGTTGCGCGTTCCCTGAAGCTCACGACCGATCGCTTCGGCTTCGAGCCGGAGATCACGGCGCGCCTGGCCCAGGTGAAGGCGCGCATCTATGAAGTCCCCATCACGTACGCCGGTCGCACCTACGCCGAGGGGAAGAAGATCAACTGGAAGGACGGCGTCGCCGCCTTCTGGCACATTGTGCGGTTCAATCTCCTCTGAGTGGTGACGTACGACACCGGTCGCGCGCGCCGTTGAAGCTGTTTAGGTCGTTTGGCCGGCGCGTGTTACGAAGTCTGGATTTCCAGCGTCTAGCGAGTGACTTGCCGGACGGTCGCACGACGGACTGCACGGAAGGGCAAGGGCGGACGCAGGGCGCCACGCGACGATGTTGGACGTGTGGCAGACTGCAAGACAGCGTGCAAAACACTCCAGAGCTCGCGGTCTGCTGGCAGTCCAAGAAATCTTCCAACTCGTTGTCGATCAAGCACTTCGACAGAGTATCCGCCGCTGGTCCACCGATTGCCTTACCTGAGTCCCGAGAACGGCCCAGTCCTCTAGCTCACTTCACCATCCCCTGTCGGACAACCCGGAGACCACCAATGCTGAACAAGACTCGCAAGGGCTTCACGCTGATCGAACTCCTCATCGTCGTCGTCATCATCGGCATCCTGGCCGCGATCGCGATCCCGAAGTTCGCCAACACGAAGGAGAAGGCGTACCTCGCGTCGATGAAGTCGGACCTCCGCAACATGGCGACCACGCAGGAGTCGTACTTCGCTGACAACCAGGTCTACGTTGCCGGTTCGGCTGCGAACACCACGGGCGGCACGAGCTCGCTCTACGGCTTCGTTCCGTCGGCTGGTGTGACGGTGACCGCGTCGGCGTCGGGCGGCACGGGCTGGAGCGCCACCGCTGGCCACACCGCCACGGCCCGCACCTGCGCCATCTTCGTCGGTGTCGCCGCGGTCTCGCCGGCGACGGTCGAAGCCGAGCCGAAGTGCAACTAAGCTCCACCTGATGGGATAGGACGCAGCCACCTCCTCCCGGCTGCTCCTCTCGAGGGCGACGCTCCCCGGCGTCGCCCTCGATGCTTTTCCCCCCGCGCCGGCGATGCGTCGCCTCGCTTTCGGTACAAGGCGCACGATTTCGGTAGGGGAACTCGCGCGAGGCATGCCTAACGTCGTGGCATGCCTCGCGTCGCTCGTTCCCACCGCCCCCGTCCCAGGCTACGTGCGCGCACGTTCCCGCGCGCGCCGCACGCGCCAGGCGTGCCACGCGCGCCACGCGGCTTCTCACTCGTCGAGACGGTCGTCGCGCTCGTCCTCCTCGCCATCGCGGCCCTCGGCGTTGCCTCGGTCTCGACCTTCGTCGCGCGGCTCGCGGCGACCGCGCGCGCCCTCGCCCTCGCGACCCGGGAGACGGCGCACGTCGTCGACTCGCTTCGCGCGACGCCGTGCACCGCGCTCGGCGCCGGGGCCGCGACCACGAGTGCGGGCCTCGTGCGATGGTCGGTCGCGACGCCCGGCGGGACGCGACGCGTGCACGCCGTCCTCACCCCCACCTCGCCGCGCGTGCGCACCGCGGTCGTGGAGGAGGCGATCATCCCGTGCGAGTAGCACCCGCTCATCGACGCACGAGCGCGTCACGCCGGCGCGGCTTCGCCCTGGTGGAGCTCGTGGCCGCGCTCTTCATCACCCTCGTCCTCGGATCGGCGGTCGTGCGACTCCTCGATCGCTCGCATCGCTTCGCGCGCGGCATCGCCACCATGGCCGACCAACGCGCGCAGCTCGCCGTGGCCGCCTTCGCTGTCGAGGGGGCACTGGCTGCCGTTGCCCCTGGCGACGGTGACCTCGTGGCGGGGAGCGATTCGTCCGTGCATGTGCGAGGGGCGGTCGGGAGCGCCGTCGCATGCGCGATCGGCGCCGGAACCATCGACGTCGCCGATCCGCACCTCTCCTCCGGCGCCACGCTCACCTGGTGGAACACCGCACCGCAGCCAGGGGACTCGCTCGCGATCCTCGATGAAGGGAGCTCGCCCGCGGCAGACGACGACGCGTGGTATCACGGGGCGATCACTGCCATCGCGTCGCGCGCCGCCGCGTGCCTCCACACGCCCTACCTCGACTCGATCGCCGACGTCTCGACGCACGGATGGCGAGTCAGTGTTGCCCCTCCACTTCCCGCAACCATCCTCCCGGGTGCCGTGGTGCGCGTGCAGCGCGCCGAACGCTTTGCGCTCTACCGCTCGGCAAGCGAATGGATGCTCGGCTGGACGGAGTGGAATCACGCCACCGCCGCGTGGAACACCATCCAGCCCGTCGCGGGGCCGATGCTCCCCTACGCATCCCCTGGGGCCACGAGCGGGTTCTCGATCCGTTGGGTCGATTCGACCGGTGCCACGGTCGCTCCCGTTCCCGGCAGTGCCGCGCGGGGGGCGTACCTCGCATTCGGCGGCACCACGCGCGAGCTCGTGCGCGTCGATGGCGTCGCACGCGGCACACGACGTGACTCGCTCACCCTCCGCCTCGTGCTTCGCAACCCGCCATGACCCGCTCCCCGCGCCGCTGTCGCATTCGCCTTGTACGTCGCGGCATCGCCCTCTTTGTCGCGTTGGTCGCCCTCCTCCTCGTGGCGTTCCTTGCGGTCGCGAGCATGCATCTCGCGCACGCGGACTTCCGGCGCGCGCGCGACGAAGGAACGATGCGGCTCGCCGTCAACGCCGCCGATGCGGGCGCGTACGACGTCCTGCGGAGCTGGCCCGCGACGCCGCATGAGGCGCTCCCGATCGGAACGACCATTGGTCCGGACACCCTCTCGCTCCCCGGGAGCAGCGCCGAGCGATGGCTGACGCGCCTCACGCGCACCGTTTGGTGGAGCGTGAGCACCGGGAGTGCGGGGGATTCCGCGCAGCGCACCCTCGCACGCCGCACCGTCAGCGTCGCCTATCGCCTCGCGATTCCAACCGTCGCTGCCAACGCTGCGCTGATCGCGCGCGACAGCGTCACGCTCGCCGGCAGCGCGCGCGTGGTCGGGACCGACACGTCGCTCGCCGCATGGGCAGGGTTGTGCGCCCCGGTCTCACATAGCGCGGCGGTCGCGATGCCGGACACCACGCGCCTCTGCGATGGCACGTGCGGGGCGGGGAGTGGAGCGCGCGTGATGGGGCTGCCGGCGCTCGCGACCGATTCGTCGGCGGCCCTTGCGTCGCGCTATACCGTCTTTGGCGGCGAGACGTGGGCGAGCCTCACGCGCCGGGCGACGATTGTCGTGCCGCCAGGGGGGATCGTCACGCCGGGGGCGGTGCTGGCCGCGGGGCAGTGCGACCGGACCGCGAGCACCAACTGGGGCGATCCCGGTGGTGTCGGTCCCTGCGCGTCGTACGCCCCGCTCATCTGGGCGAGGGGCGACATCGAACTGAGGGGCGGGGCGGGGCAGGGGGTGCTCCTCGTCGACGGGGACCTGACCCTCAGCGCCGGTGCCCGCTTCGCGGGCGTCGTGATCGTGCGCGACGACCTGAACTCGTCAGGCATCGGCGGGACGCTCCTCGGCCTTGCACTGGTGGGCGATCGGCATGTTGCGGCTGGCGATCATACCACGCTGGACGGCCAGACGCTGGTGCAACGGTCGCGATGCGCGATCGACCTGGCGCTGGAGCGTGCCGCCCCGCTGGTGCGCGTCGCCAGGCGCTCGTGGGCCCAGTTCCGGTAGCGCGCCCGGGTCGCCGCCGCGGCGCGCCGCGCCATCGAGGGACCGCCGCCAGGGAGTGCCGGCGCCATGAGCCCGTGTTCATGCGCGGGCTGTCGGCTTCTCGGGACGGCGAGTCACGCCCCGACAGTGATATGACGCACGCCCACCGGAAAACGCAACAGCATGCGCATTCTGCTGTTACCCCGCGCCATAGGCGGTCGTGTGAATGGCAGAATCGACCGAATGCTCGGTCAAATCGTCTTGCACGCCGGTATTCGCGCACTCCGCGCGCACCTCCAGTTCTACCTCCGCACCCTTCCACTCGATATGGCGCTCTTCGGTCGCAAGAAGACGACGATTGGCCTCGACGTCGGCTCGGGGCTCATCAAGGTCGCGGTCATCGACCACGGCCGCGGCGAGCCGGAACTCGCGAAAGTCGTCATCACGCCGCTGCTCGCCGACGCAATTGTCGAGGGCGAGATCATGGATCCGGGCATCGTCACCGATGCCATTCGCAGCGCCATCGAGCAGGCGGGCCTAAAGACAAAAGACGTCGTGACTGCCGTCGGCGGGCGTGACGTCATCATCAAGAAGATCCAGATCGAGCGCGTGAAGGAGCAGCAGGCGCGCGAGCTGATGCGCTGGGAAGCCGAGCAGCACGTCCCCTTCGACATGGAGTCGGTGGAGCTCGACTTCCAGATCCTCGATCCCGAGGGCGATGGCATGGAGATGAGCGTCCTGCTCGTCGCCGCCAAGCGCGACCTCATCGAGACGAAGATGCGCCTCCTCACCGACGCGGGGCTCAGCACCGCGATCGTCGATGTCGACGCCTTCGCCCTGCATAACGCCTTTGAGGTGAACCACCCGGACGCGATGAGCGGCGTGGTGGGGCTGATCAACATCGGCCACGAAGTCACCAACATCAACATCCTCGACGAAGGGGTCCCGATCCTCACCCGTGACCTCACGGTGGGGACGCGCCGCTTCCGCGAGGACCTGCAGCGCGAGCGCGGGCTCGGGGCCGATGAGGCCGAGGCGCTCCTGCAGGGCTACGATCGCTCGCCGCACCTCGATGCGGTGATCGAGAACCGCGGCGAGGAAATCGCCGTCGGTGTCGAGCGTGCCGCCGCCTTCCTGGCGTCGTCGTCGCGCTCGGGCGGGCAGATGCGCGCCGTGTACCTCTGCGGCGGCGGGGCTCGCGTCCCGGGACTCGCCGACGCGTTAGGCCGCCGCTTGCGCCTCCCGGTCGAGCAGGCCAACCCGCTCGCCAACATCCGCGTGCGCGAGGGCGCGCTCGACAACCTCGTCACCGACGAAGTCGCCCCGCTCCTCATGCTCCCCATTGGCCTCGCGCTCCGCAAGGCTGCCTGAGCGATCCCGAGAGATTCCAACGATGATCGAAATCAATCTTCTCCCAGGCGCCGACAAGTCGAAGGGGCGCGGAGCGGGATTCTCGCTCAAGACCGCCATGGCGGGTGCCTCGGCGCGCGTGCGCGATCCCTATCTCCTGTCCGCCGTGGCGAGCGTCGTGATTGCCGCCGGTGCCATCGGCGGCATGCACCTCACCCAGGGGGCCAAGCTCGCGGACCTCGAGGTGCGCGAGCAGCAGGAGGTGCGCGA
Organism: Gemmatimonadaceae bacterium; assembly: GCA_046327755.1. Taxonomy (GTDB): domain Bacteria; phylum Gemmatimonadota; class Gemmatimonadetes; order Gemmatimonadales; family Gemmatimonadaceae; genus SCN-70-22. The sequence continues at coordinate 314,435 of JAXLXW010000001.1, read as the reverse complement.
CTCGACGCGCTTCGCCGTCGTGCTCAAGGAGCGCCGCAAGGCCGAAGCCAAGCGTGACTCGGTCGTGCGCCAGCTCGAGATCATCCGCTCGATCGACAACGACCGCTTCGTCTGGCCGCACATCCTCGACGAAGTGTCGCGCTCGCTCCCTCCGTACACCTGGCTCAAGTCGATCTCGCAGACCAGCGGGACGGCGGCTCCGGTGTCGGGGCCCGCTGCCCCGGGCAAGGACGGCAAACCGCAGGCAGCGGCCGGCGAGGTCCCCGCGGCTGCCGCGGCGAAGAAGCAGGACCCGCAGCCGAGCACCGAGGCGCTTCGCTTCCGCATCATCGGCAACACGGTCGACATCCAGGCCCTCACGCGATTCATGAAGCTCCTCGAGACGTCGCCGTTCGTGCAGAACGTGCAGCTGGCGCGCTCGGAACTGGTGATGGTGGATGGCAAGGAAGTCACCGAGTTCCAGCTGGACGCCGAGTACGAGCGCCCCGAAAAGGCGCTCATCACGACCGCCCCCGTTTCCCTCTCGGTGAAGTAGCCATGGCCTTCCCTCCGAAGTCCCAGCGCGAGCAGGCCATGCTCCTCGTGAGCATCGTGGCGCTCGCCCTCATCGGTCTCTACTGGACCTACGTCTTCACGCCCAAGGGCGCGGAGATCGTGACGCTCACGCAGCGCGTCGACACGCTCACGTCGCGCAACAGGCGCGCCCGCGCCGAGCTCAAGACGGGCAACGTCGAGGCGCTCAAGGCCGAGGCGGCGCAGCACTCCCGCGACCTCGAAGTCATGCGCCAGCTCGTTCCCACGGGGAACGAGGTCCCGGCGCTCCTCGAACAGGTCTCCACCGCGGCCCGCCGCGTGGGGCTCGACATCGCGACGGTGCAGCCGGAGCCGGTGATCGAGGGCGAGCAGTTCGACACGTACCGCTACAAGATCATGGTGACGGGTGGCTACCACTCGGTCGCCGAGTTCCTCACGAACGTCGGCTCGCTCACCCGCATCATCGCGCCGGTCAACGTGGCGCTCACGCCGTCGGCGATGAGCACCCGCGACGGCAACGCGAAGGACAAGCGGACGGCCGTCGGCTCGCAGCTCGACACGAAGTTCGAGATCCAGACCTACGTCGCCAGGACGTCGGGGAGCCCCAAGGGAGGGAAGTCATGACGCGCGCCGCGTTCGCGATGGGATTGCTGCTGGCGGCCACTCCGGTGGCAGCCCAGTCGGTCCCCAACATCATGCAGCCCAAGCGCACGGCGGCCCGTGCGGTGGCGGCGACCAACAAGCAGGTGGAGGCCAACTCCACGCTGCCGGACGAGTCGACGGCCGACACCGGTGCCAAGGGTGAGAAGGGCGGACGTCCCGCCGCCGGCGGCCGCGTCACGGCCACGGACAGCGCCGCCGGCTCGGCGGCCGTGTCCAGCGCCCCGACCAAGTCGGCCGGTGCCGCGTTCGAGCGCGAGACCTTCGCGTACGACCGCAGCGGGCGCCGCGACCCCTTCATCTCGCTCATGACCACCAGCGAGCTGCGCCCGTTGGTGTCGGACCTGCGCCTCGTCGGCGTCACGTACGACGAATCCGGGCGCAACTCGGTCGCCGTCCTCCGCGACGTCGGCACGAAGGACCAGTACCGCGTGCGGGTCGGCCAGTCGTTAGGCCGCATGCGCGTCTCGAGCATCACGCCCAAGGCGGTGGTGTTCACGATCGAAGAGTTCGGGTACAGCCGGCAGGAGACGCTGGCCCTCGGGGATTCCAACAAAGAGAGGAAGCAATGAGGCGTTTCTGGACGCTGGCCGCACTGCCGGCCGTCGCGCTGAGCATCGGCGCGTCGACCGCGCGCGCTGCGCACATCGATCCGTCGGATGTTCGCACGCCAGTCGACGCCGCCAGCGCGGTCACGGGGCTCTCGCTCGTGCCGGGCCAGGGGCAGGCGGAAGTGGTGATCGCGATCTCCGGACCGGTCGCCGTACAGGACTTCACCGTCCCGACCCCGCACCGCATCGTGCTCGACCTCACCGGCGCCCGCCTCGGGTCGCTCGGGACGGGCTACGATCGCGTGGCCCGCGGCGGGATCACGAACATCCGCACGTCGCAGTATCGCGTCGATGTCGTCCGCGTCGTCCTCGACGTCGACGGCCCGCGCGCCTACAGCGTGACGCGCGGCGAGGGCGAAGTGCGCATCGCCATCAAGGGTGACGCATCGTTCGCCGCCTGGCACTCGTCAGGCGCCCTCCTCGCCGAGGCCATCGCCGCCCCCGCGCCGGCTCCGGCCGCGCCGCGTGCCGCCGAGAAGGTGACGACGGAAATCTCCGCCGGCGCCGTCGAGAAGACCGACGCCGTCCCGGCCACCCGCGACGACGACACGACCTCCGCGGTGGAAGCCGCGATCGCCCGCGCCGCCTCGCAGGCCCGCGCCGAGTCGCGCGCCGAGCGCGCCGAGCGCGCCGATCGCGCGGACTCGGAAGCCGCGCGTCCTGCGCAGCCCGACGTGCCGCCTTCGCTCCGCGCGCAGCAGCGCCCGGCGCAGCAGCCGCGCATCACGGTCACCTGGTCGGACGCCGACATCCGCGACGTCCTCGCCGGCTTCGCCACCTTCTCCGGCCGCACGCTCGTCGTCGGCAAGGAAGTGACGGGGACGGTGACCGCCGAGATCAAGGACCAGCCCTGGGACGTCGCCCTCAAGGCGATCCTCGAGGCGCAGGGGCTCGCCGCGAGCGAGGACCCGTCCGGGATCATCACGGTCGACAGCTACAAGAACATCCTCGAGAAGCAGTCGAGCGAGCCGGTCACGACGCAGATGGTCAACATCAACTACGTCGCCGCCACGTCGCTCGTGAACACGGTGCAGGGGCTCCTCTACAAGGAATGCCCGATCGGCGCCTCGTCCGGCGGGAGCAACCCCGGGCAGGGTGGCGCGGCCGGCATGAACAACGGCTGCATCATCCGCGGCACGGTCGCCGCCGACAGCGGCACCAACTCGCTGATCATCACCGAGGTCACGTCGCGCCTCCCCGACCTCCTGCAGTACGTGAAGGGACTCGACGTCCGCACGCCGCAGGTGGCGCTCAAGGCGAAGATCATCTCGGTCTCGCGCACGCAGATCGAGCAGCTCGGCCTCTCGTACGACCTGGGCTCGAGCGGGACCTTCTTCAACACGCTCATGCCGCGCATCCCCGAGGGGCAGACCTCGCCGGGGACGTTCGACTCCCGCGTGGAGCTGGGCGGTGACGCGCTGGCCGGCGTCTCCAACGCCACCCGCAAGTACAAGCAGGGGTCGGCGCTCAACCTCATCTTCTCCACCGCGTTAGGCAAGTACTCGCTCACGTCGTTCCTCGACGCGCTCCGCGAAACGCAGCTGTCGGACATCCAGGCCGAGCCGAGCATCGTCACGCTCGACAACCGCCAGGCCCGCATGTTCGTCGGCCAGGAGACCCCGGTCCGCGTGATCGACGCCGGGTCCATCGCCCAGATCGGGGCGCCGGCCCGCGCCAACGTCCAGTTCCGCGAGACCGGTATCATCCTCACGGTCACGCCGCACATCACCAACAATCGCCAGATCCGCATGACCATGGAGGCCGAGCAGTCGGACCTCAACATCGTCGGCGGCGACCTGGGCTTCATCATCAACAAGCGCAACGCCAAGACGCAGCTCCTCGTGAACAACGGCGAGACGGCGGTCATCGGCGGGCTCACGCAGACGCAGGTCAACAAGAACAAGTCGGGAATCCCGATCCTCTCCGAACTCCCGCTCATCGGCAGGCTGTTCTCGCAGAGCGAAACGCGCGAGGAGAAGAAGGACCTGCTGATCCTCATCACGCCGCACATCATCGACGAAGGCGAAGCCGTTCGCCCGCCCGATGGGAGCAGCAAGTAAACCATTCCGGAGCCTAACCCGATGAAGACCAAGATTCGTCGCGTCGCCCCGGCGCTGCTCACGGCCCTGGCAGGTACATGGGCCGCGGGTTGCGGCAGCACGGAGATCGCGTCGACCACCGCCGACAAGATCATCCCGCAACTCACCGTCGCCCTCACGGGGACGGTGGGGAGCGGCGGCGTCGACTCCGTTTCCGTGCGCACACCGCTCGCGGTGACGATCGATGCCAAGGACAACTCGGCACTCCAGTGGGTGCTGACCCGCGTGTTCGCGGACACCAACCTCGTCGGGCGCGATTCCAGCACCGTGACGACGTCGGCGAACTCGTTCAGCAAGTCGTTGAAGATCGCCCTGGCCGGGGTCCGCCCCGGGCAGCGGATCACGGTCGTGAGCTCGGTCGCCGATGGCGCCGGCAACTCCGCCAGTGACACGGTGAGCGCGATCGCGTTCGATCCGAACGTCCCGCGCATCGCCCTCGTGCAGCCGCAACCGAACGTGATCGTCGGCGGCACGTACTCGTTCGACGTGGCGGTCCTCGATACCACCGGCCTCACCAAGGTCGGCTATCGCGCCACCGCCCCCGGCTTCGCCAAGGGCGACTCGACGCTCTTCCCGGTCCCGTACCCCAAGGGCGACACCGTCACCTACACGTTCCAGGTTCCGGGCGGGCTCGCCGCCGGCACCAACATCACCATCACGCCGTTCGCCGAGAACCGCGACGCGCTGCGTGGCAGCGGGGAAGCCTTCCTGGTGCGCATTGCGGCTGCCGGGCCGGACCTCCTCCCGCCGGTCGTCTACCAGGACATCCCGTCGCGCCTCGAGACCCCCGACTCGGTCGAGCTCTCGGCGCGCGATGCCGATGGCCTCGTCCGCATCATCGGCTTCATCGCCAAGAACGCCTCGGGGCAGATCATCTACCGCGCGGCAGATACCCTCTCGTCCCCTGCCCAGCAGGTGACGCGCAAGAAGCTGTGGAACGCGCCCATCGCGCTGCGCGGCCAGGCACTGTTCATCACCGCGTACGCGACCGACGCGGCGGGGCGCACCGGCTACGCGGTGCCCACCGGCGCCAGCGTCCCGGTGAACAGCGACACGCTCGCCAAGCGCGACGCCACGGTCTACGCGTACGGACTCACGTATGCACTGCCCGAGGGAAGCCTTGGCGCCGACATCACCGTCGACACCACCCGCACGCGCGTCTTCGTCTCGAACCTGAACAAGAACCAGGTCGAGGCGTGGAACTACTCCACCACGCTGCAGTCGCTTCCCGCCATCGCCGTCGGCGCGCAGCCGTGGGGGATGATCATCGACAACTCCGGGTCGCTCCTCCTCGTCGCCAACTCGGCCGGGACGAACGTCTCCAAGGTGTCGCTCATCGATCGCCAGGAAATCGGGCGCGTGAAGACCTCCAACGAGTACGTGTACGACGTGACGTACTCGAAGGACGAGACGAGCGGTGGCTTCAAGTTCAAGGTGCCGCCCCCGATCGACTACTCGGACCGCCCGCAGTACATCGCGCAGGCCGCGTCGGGTGCGCTCTACTACTCGACCAAGCCCACCGCGACCGCCACCCCTGGCACGCTGCGTCGCATCGACAACTTCCTCGATGCCCGCGCCGAGCCGCGCCAGATCTGGCAGTACGGCACGTTCCTCAAGAACCACTACGTCATCATCAACGCCGACTTCGTCGACGTGATCGAGGGACAGAGTGGCGTGGCGGACAAGATCGTGATCTGTGAGCATACGCCGGGGCAGTCGCCCGACTCCGCGGTGTGCGTGAACTCGACCACGGTCGAAGCGGCCATCGCGGCGCTGCGCACGAACCCGATCAACGGGAACGTCGAAGCGATCAAGGACCTCGACGTCGAATCGCTGGCCCTCCCCGACACGAACTTCGTGGCGGTGGGCGGTGACCGTCGCCGTGTGGCCTTCGGCGAGGGGAACACCCCGGATCGCGCGGGGCGCGTCCTCCTGGTGTACGACCCGAGCGGAACGCCGGCCAACGGCGCGATCTACTCGCAGCCGATCGAAGTCGCCGACCTCACCGACAACGCGTCGGACAAGGTCTACGGCCTCGACATCAACCGGAACTCGTCGAACATCGGCGTGCACGGCGTGGAGACCTTCTTCGCCGACTCCTCGCTGCGACTGCAGGGGAAGTACGCCACGTTCAACACCGGCGCCGGGATTGCCTTCCATCCGCGGAACTTCAACGAGAACACCGCGGACAGCACGGCACGCGTGGCCTTCGTGGCCTCGGGTGACAAGTCGATCCAGATCGTCGACTCGTACAGCTATCGCCTGCGCGGTCGCATCCCGATTCGCGAGAACCTCTACGGCCCGCTCCGCGCGACGCTCCCGTCGCCGGCCGAACGGGCGGCCGACCCGAACCTCGTGGTGAAGCTCTTCGGCTTGACCAAAGAGGGGCTCGTGGTCATAGATGTTCGGACAGGCGATATCGATAACGTGCCACGATGACGATGGGCGGCTCGACCTGAGCCCGCACACGGGCGGCTTCGGCCGCTTCCACCGACTCGCGAGCCCGGCCATCCGCCGGGCTCGCGTGTTTTTTCCCAGGACCCGATCCCATGCTCCGTTTCACCACCGCGGGCGAGTCGCACGGTCCCGCGCTCGTCTCGATCCTCGAGGGGGTCCCGGCCGGGCTCCCGGTCACCGCCGAGCAGGTCAACGCCGACCTCTCGCGGCGCCAGCAGGGGTACGGCCGCGGGCGACGGATGCAGATCGAGAAGGACGAGATCGAGTTCCTGTCGGGGATGCGCGGCGGTGAGACGTTAGGCGGCCCGGTGGCGATGCTCATCCGCAACCGCGACTGGAAGAACTGGGTGGAGATCATGGACCCCGCCGCGCGCCCCGAGGATGCGGCCGGCCCGCGCAAGCGCTCGGTGACGCGCCCCCGCCCGGGCCATGCCGACCTCGCGGGGCTCCTCAAGTACGATCGCGACGATGCCCGCGACATCCTCGAGCGCGCCTCGGCGCGCGAGACGACGGCGCGCGTCGCGGCCGGGGCGATCTGTCGCCAGCTGCTTGCCGCCTTTGGCGTCCGCGTCGAGTCGCACGTCATCTCGCTCGGCGGCATCGACGCCAAGATCCCGGCGCTCCTGCCGCACGACCTCAACCTCGTCGCCGACGCCTCGCCCGTGCGCACGCTGGACCCCGACGCGGAGCAGCGGATGATCGAGCTGATCGACGAGGCCAAGCGCGCCGGCAACACGTTAGGCGGCGTGTGCGAAGTGCTCGTGAGCGGGCTCCCCGTCGGGCTGGGGTCGCACGTGTCGTGGGACCGCAAGCTGGACGGGCGCCTGGCGGCGGCCGTGATGTCGATCCCCGCAGTGAAGGGGGTCGAGATCGGGCTGGGCTTCGAGGCGGCACGACGCACGGGAGCGCAGGTGCACGATGAGATCGACGCCGCCGCGGGGCGCACGCTGGCCGGCAACGTCCAGCGCCGCAGCAATCGCGCGGGCGGTCTGGAAGGCGGGATCACCACCGGTGAGACGCTCGTCCTGCGTGCGGCGATGAAGCCCATCGCCACGCTCATGCGCCCGTTAGGCACGGTCGAGATCCCGACCGGCGAGGCGGCGGCCGCGGTCGCCGAGCGATCCGACGTGACCGCCGTCCCCGCGATGGGGGTCATCGCCGAGGCGATGGTGGCCTTCGTCCTCGCCCAGGCATGGCTGGAGAAGTTCGGCGGCGACTCGCTGGGCGAGACCAGGCGCAACGTCGAGGGCTATCTCGGACGCGTGGCGCACCGCGTGGGGAGCGGGCGGCTGGCGGAGAGCGTTGCGGCTGTCGAACCCCCCACCGGCGATCCGGCGGCGGACGAGGGCGCGCCGGCACCGGCCCCGGAGTGACGGGGGTGGCGGAAGACGCGACGCGCCACGTGCACGTCGTCCTCGTCGGCCTCCCCGGCGCCGGGAAGTCGACGCTCGGGGCGCAGCTCGCGACACGACTGGCCGTACCGTTCGTCGACCTGGACCAGGAAATCGAGCGGGCGGCGGGGTGCAGCGTCGCCGAGATCTTCGCCCGGGACGGGGAAGGCGCCTTCCGCGCCCTCGAACGGGAGACCACGCGGCGCCTGGCGCACGCCCCGTCCGGGGTCGTGTCGCCGGGGGGTGGGTGGATCACCCAACCCGACGTCGTCGCCCTCCTGCGCCCCCCCGCGCGCATCATTCATCTCAGCGTCTCGCCCGCGACCGCACTCGCCCGAATGGGGAACGAAGTGGGCCTCCGTCCTCTACTTAAGGGGAGCGATCCGCTCGCCCGACTGACCCGCCTGGAGCAGGAACGAGCGGCGGCGTATGCGACGGCGGATGCCGTGCTGGATGCCGAAACTCTTACGTTGCAAGAACTTGTCTCAAAAGCGGCTGCGCTTGCCTCGTCTTGGGGCGTCGGGGTAGGTTAGGCCATGGACGAACGACTGGCGCACCTCCTGACCCGGCTCCGCGAACGCTTTCCGGCGGATACGGATGTCGCCGAGGTCGAGGCATACCTGTCGTCGGAAGGGTACAATCGGCGTGAAATCGGTGAGATTGTGTCGGCGTGGGTTGCCGATATTCCACCGGTAGCCGACCCCCGTCCGTCGCCCGTCGGGTCCTCGTCCGTCCCGTTTCGGGTGCTCGGCCCGCACGAGCGCGGCCGGTTCACGACGGAGGCGTGGGGGCACCTGCTCTCGCTCTCTCACGCCGGCCTGGTGACGCCGACTGAGCTGGAAGGGGTCATTGATCGCGCCCTGTCACAGGTCGACGGGCGCATCGCACTGGACGATCTTCGCGCACTGATGGAGTCGGGAGGGCCTGACGAGTTGGGCCTCCCTCCCGACCATGTGACCATACACTGAGCCATGCCAGTCAAGAAGAAAGCTGCCGACGAGAAGGAAGAGCCGACCACGCGCCGCATTGCGGGGCGTGGAGCCTCCGCACGTCCGTCGGCCAAGAAGAGCGCCAAGCGGCCGACGGCGGCCAAGCGGAGCAAGTCGGAGGCGGCTCCGGCCGGGGCCGCGACGCGCTCCCGGCGCCCGGCCGCGGAGCCGGAGGTCGAGGAGCCAGTCGTCGCCGGAACGTCGGCGTTGGTGATCGTCGAGTCGCCGGCCAAGGCCAAGACCATCGGGAAGTACCTGGGGCGCGGCTATCGCGTGAAGGCCACGATCGGCCACGTGCGCGACCTCCCGGAGAAGAAGCTGGGGATCGATGTCGACAAGGGCTTCGAGCCCGAGTACGTCACGATCGCCGGCAAGGAAAAGACGATGGCCGAGCTCAAGGCGGCGGCCAAGGAATCGACCACCGTCTTCATCGCCACCGACCCTGATCGCGAAGGTGAAGCGATCGGCTGGCATGTGGCGGAGCAGATCCGCCGAAAGGGCGGGGCGCCGATCCGGCGCATCCTCTTCCATGAGATCACCAAGGATGCGGTGCGGGCGGCGATGGATCGCCCGCGAGACATCGACATGAAGCTCGTGGACGCGCAGCAGGCGCGGCGCGTCCTCGATCGCCTCGTCGGCTACAAGGCGTCGCCGCTCCTCTGGAAGACGGTGAAGAAGGGGCTCTCGGCGGGACGCGTACAGACCGTCGCGTTGCGGCTGATCGTCGAGCGCGAGCGCGAGATCCGCGCCTTCCGGGCGCAGGAGTACTGGTCGGTCGCCGCCGAGCTGGAGAAGGGGGGGCAGAAGTTCACCGCCAAGCTCCACTCCATCGACGAGAAGAAGGTCGAGATTCCCAACGCCGGGATGGCGACGGGGATCGTCGATGATGTCACGCGTGCGGCGGCGCGCCTGGCGGCGTCGCTCAAGAAGTCGGCGCAGGGGGCGTTAGGCGTCTTCCCGGTCGCCGACGTCAAGCGTCGCGAGCGCCGCAAGAATCCGGCGGCCCCGTTCACCACCTCGACGCTGCAGCAGGAAGCGGCCAAGAAGCTCGGCTTCGGCTCCAAGCGCACCATGCGCCTGGCCCAGGATCTGTACGAAGGGATCGAGCTGGGAAAGGACGAAGGGGCGGTCGGCCTCATCTCGTACATGCGTACCGATTCCACGCGCGTGGCCGAGAGCGCAGCGCTGCAGGCGCGCGAGGTGCTGGAGAAGCAGTTCGGCAAGGGGTACCTGGCCACGGCGCCGCAACTGTACGGGTCGACCTCGGCGCGCGGACAGGCGGCGCAGGCGGCCAACACGCAGGACGCGCACGAGAGCGTGCGCCCCACCGACCCCACGCGTACGCCGGACTCGGTGCGGAAGTACCTCAAGGACGACCAGTTCAAGCTCTACCAGCTCATCTGGCAGCGCTTCATGGCGTCGCAGATGGCGCCGGCGATCTTCGATACGACCACCATCGACTTCCAGGTGGAGGGCGATGCGCGGCACTATCAGTTCCGCGCGACGGGCTCCGTCGTGAAGTTCCCCGGCTTCCTCGCGCTGTATCGCGAGGCGCGCGAGGATGGCGAGGGGAAGGCGCTCGAGGACGAGCAGGCGCTCCCCGTGGCCGAGGTGGGGGAGAAGATCCCGCTCAACGCGATCAACCCCAACCAGCACTTCACGGAGCCGCCACCGCGCTACTCCGAGGCGTCGCTGGTGAAGGAGCTCGAGCGCCTGGGGATCGGGCGCCCGTCGACGTACGCCTCGATCATCTCCACGCTCGCCGACCGGCGCTACGTGCTCCTCGAGCAGCGCCGATTCACGCCCACGTCGTTAGGCGAGAGCGTGGAGAAGGTGATGGTCAAGCAGTTCCCCAACGTCTTCAACGTGGGCTTCACGTCGGAGATGGAAGAGGAACTCGACAAGATCGAGGATGGCGCGCTCGAATGGCGGCGCGTCCTGAAGGACTTCTGGCGCCCGTTCGAGGAATCGCTCGAGGACGTCGACCTCCCGGCGTTGATCGGCGAGGCGCATGACCTTTCGGCGCTGGAGACGGAGAAGTGTCCCAAGTGCGGCGGGAAGCTCATGCCCAAGGGAGGCTTCTTCGGCCCGTTCGTCGCCTGCGAGAACCATCCGAAGAACTGCGACTACACGCGCCCCGTCTCCGGCGAGCGCAAGCCGGCGCAGCTGACCGACTACAAGTGCCACGAGTGCGGCGCGCCGATGGTCGTACGGCACGGGCGCACGGGCGATTTCCTCGGCTGCTCCAAGTTCCCGAAGTGTCGCGGCACGCGCTCCATGCCCACCGGTGTGCGCTGCCCCAAGGACAACGGCGAGATCGCCCAGCGCCGCAGCAAGGCGCGCGGGAAGACCTTCTTCGGCTGCGAGAACTACCCCAACTGCGACTTCGTCGTGTGGGACAAGCCCGTCCCCGAGACCTGCCCGGAGTGCGGCTACGTCGGCGCCGAGGCCAAGTCGAACAAGACGCGCGGCGAGTACCGTCGCTGCCTCAAGTGCCAGAATGAGTGGGACGTGGTGAAGGCAGAGGACGAGGCAGTGGCGGTGTAAGGCGGACGGGAGACGGGGGACGGGGGACGGGAGACGGGAGTGGCCCGCGCGGGACGCGCGGGCCCTTTTCGTATCTCCCCCCGTCTTCGTGCCTCCGTCTCTTCTCCTCCCGGAACCTGGCGGGGGCGGGCTTCTCGTCCTCTCGTCTTCTAGATTGAGGGTATGGAGAAGTCCGAAGGCGCCGTCCATATCGTGGGAGGAGGGCTCGCCGGGAGCGAGGCCGCCTGGCAGCTCGCGGAGCGCGGGCACGACGTGGTGCTGCACGAGATGCGGCCGGTGCGCGGGACGGAGGCGCACAAGACCGATCGGCTCGCCGAACTCGTCTGCTCCAACACCTTCAAGAGCACCGAGCTCTCCAACGCGCACGGGCTGCTCAAGGCCGAGATGCGGATGCTGGGGTCGCTGATCCTCACGGCGGCCGACGAGGCGCGCGTCGCGGCCGGATCGGCGCTGGCGGTCGATCGCGACGTCTTCTCTGCGGGGGTGCACGAGCGCCTGCTCGCGCATCCGCGGGTGACGGTCGTGCGCGAGGTGGTCACCGCGCTTCCCTCGCCCGGGATCATCGCCACGGGGCCGCTGACGTCGGACGCGCTGGCCCAGGCGATCCGCGCGCGGCTGGGCGGCGAAGCGCTCGCCTTCTACGACGCCATCGCCCCGATCATCGCCGTCGACTCGATCGACCACGCGATCGCCTTTCGGGCGTCGCGCTACGACAAGGAGACGATGGAAGGCGCGAGCGACGAAGGGGCCTATCTCAACTGCCCGTTCAATCGCGCCGAGTACGAGGCCTTCATCGACGCGTTAGGCGCGGCGGACCAGTTCCACGGGCACGAGTTCGACGCGGTCCCCTACTTCGAGGGGTGCATGCCCGCCGAGGAGATGGTGAAGCGTGGGCGCGACACGCTGCGGTTCGGGCCGATGAAGCCGGTGGGGCTCACCGACCCGCGCACGGGGCGTCGCCCGTGGGCCGTGTTGCAGCTGCGGCGCGAGGACCGGGGCGGGCAGATGTGGAACATGGTGGGGTTCCAGACGCGGCTCCGCATCCCGGAGCAGCAGCGTGTCTTCCGCATGGTCCCGGGGCTCGCCGACGCCGAGTTCCTGCGCTACGGCTCCATCCACCGCAACAGCTACCTCAACACGCCGGCGGCGCTCGCGCCGCACCTCTCGCTGCGCGACGATGCGCAGGTGCTCTTCGCCGGGCAGCTCACCGGCGTGGAGGGGTACACCGAGAGCTCGGCGACCGGGTTGCTGGCCGGGATCAACCTGTCGCGCCTGCTGCGCGGTGACGCGCCGGTGCTCCCGCCGCCGTTCACGATGCTCGGCGCGCTGTATCGCTACCTGCGCGAGGCCGATCCGCGGCACTTCCAGCCGATGAACGCCAACTTCGGGTTGCTGGAGGAGCTGCCCGACCCGCCGCGTGACAAGCGGCTCAAGAAGGAGCGGCTGTCGGAGCGGGCGTTAGGCGCACTGGCGACCTGGATGGCGGAGGTGGGGGCGGTCCCCGTGACGGTTGGCGCGCGATGAGCGAGACAGCGCCGTCGCGCCCGTCGGAGCTCGCGGAGTTCCTCCTCCACCTGGAGAAGGAGCGCGACGTGTCGCCGCACACGCTCACGGCGTATGCGCGCGACCTCGACGGCTTCGTCACCTATCTCTCGCAGCAGCGCGGCACCGAGTCGTTCTCATGGGACGGCGTCGACCGCCTCACGATGCGCGGCTACTTGGGCTTCCTCACGCGCAAGGGGCTGGGCAAGCGATCGATCGCGCGGGCGCTGTCGGCGCTGCGCACGTTCTATGGCTACCTGCAGCGCGAGGACGTCGTCGACGCCAATCCCGCGCGCGCGGTCGGCTCTCCCAAGTTGGAGAAGTACCTCCCGGGGTACCTCGATCGGGCGCAGGTGGACATCCTGTTCCAGGCCGCCGAGGCGCGGGCGTGGGAAGGGGCGTTCCCCGACGTGCGCAACTTCGCGATTCTCGAGCTGTTCTACTCCACCGGACTGCGCCTGTCGGAGCTGCGCGGCATCAGCACCGGCGACCTCGACCTCGTCTCGCAGCAGGTGAAGGTGCGCGGCAAGGGGCGCAAGGAGCGCATCGTCCCCATCGGTGACCACGCGCAGCGCGCGCTGCGGAACTACGAGGCCAAGCGCGACGAGCTGCTGCGCCAGGTGGGGAGCGCCGGCGACCGGCGCGCCTTCTTTCTCTCGCGCACGGGCAAGCGGATGAGCGCCCGCGCCATCCAGCTCGTGGTCACCAGGTTCCTGGACCAGGTGGACGAGGACGCGGGGCTCTCGACGCACTCGCTGCGCCACACCTTCGCCACGCACCTCCTCGACGCCGGCGCCGACCTTCGGGCGGTGCAGGAACTCCTCGGCCACGCCAGCATCTCGACCACGCAGATCTACACGCACACCAGCGTCGAACGCCTCAAGCAGGTGTACCAGAAGGCACACCCCCGAGCCTAACGCCATGTCCTCGCATTCGAACGCATTCCCGGGCTTTCACGCCACGACCATTGTTGCCGTGCGCCGCGACGGCAAGATCGCCATCGGCGGCGACGGGCAGGTGACGCAGGGTGACACCGTCATGAAGGCGCGCGCGCAGAAGGTGCGCACGCTCGCCGGCGGGCGCGTGGTCGCGGGCTTTGCCGGCGCCACCGCCGACGCCTTCACCCTCTTCGACAAGTTCGAGGAGAAGCTGGAGCGCTACAGCGGGAACCTCCCGCGCGCCGCCGTCGAACTGGCCCGCGACTGGCGGTCGGATCGGGTGCTGCGCCGGCTGGAGGCGCTCCTCATCGTCGCCGACGCCAACAACGGCTTCCTCCTCTCCGGCACCGGCGACGTCATCGAGCCCGACGACGGCATCCTCGCCATCGGCTCCGGCGGGAGCTACGCCCTCGCCGCCGCCCGGGCCTTGTTAGGCAACACGACGCTCACGCCCGCCGAGATCGTCCGCAAGTCGCTCGAGATCGCCGGCGACATCTGCGTCTACACCAACCAGAACATCACCGTCCTGGAGCCGACCGCCTGACGAGACGACGAGTCCGCGCGGCCGCCGGCCACGCACTCCCGCCTCCCGTCCCCCGTCTCCCGTCCCACCCGACGTCATGAGTTCACGAATCGAACAGGCCCTCGCCCGGCTGGCAGACTTGACCCCCCGCCAGATCGTCGCCGAGCTCGATCGCTACATCGTGGGACAGCACGATGCCAAGAAGGCCGTGGCCATCGCGCTGCGCAATCGCTGGCGCCGCCAGCGTGCCCCCGAGCCGATCCGCACCGAGATCTCGCCGAACAACATCATCCTCATCGGCCCCACCGGCGTGGGCAAGACGGAGATTGCGCGCCGCCTGGCCCGCCTCTCCGGCGCCCCGTTCGTGAAGGTCGAGGCCTCGAAGTTCACGGAGGTCGGCTACGTCGGGCGCGATGTCGAGGCGATGGTGCGCGACCTCGTCGAGAGCGCGATCGACATGGTGCGCACCGAGCGCGAAGGCGAGGTCGAGGATCTCGCGCACGAGCGCGTCGATGAGCGCCTCCTCGATCTTCTCCTCCCGGTCCCCGCGGAGGCAAAGCCCGCGGCGGCAGCGGAGCCCAAGGGCGACGCCTCGTCAGGCAGCAACGTCTTCCTCGTCTCCTCCAGCGGCACCGTGCAGCAGGAGAAGGACGCCGATGCCGCGCGCGAGCGGTACCAGCGCACGCGCGACAAGCTCCGCCAGCTGCTCAAGGACGGGCAGCTCGAGGGGCGCGAGGTGGAGATCGAGGTGGCCCAGCAGGCCGGCCCGGTGCTCGACGTGATGACGCCGCAGGGGGCGCCGGAAGGGATGGAGTCGTTCAGCGAGATGCTGAAGGACATGCTCCCCAAGCGCACGAAGAAGCGCATGCTGAAGGTCTCCGAGGCGCGGCGCATCCTGCTCGAGCAGGAGCTCGAGAAGCTGATCGACAAGGAGGACCTGGTCACCGACGCGCTCGACCGCGTGGAGAAGATGGGGATCATCTTCCTCGACGAGATCGACAAGATCGCCGGTTCGCGCGGCGAATCGCACGGCCCCGACGTTTCGCGCGAAGGGGTGCAGCGCGACCTCCTCCCGATCGTCGAAGGGTCCAACGTGCAGACCAAGTACGGCATGGTGAAGACGGACCACGTCCTCTTCATCGCCGCTGGCGCCTTCCACGTGTCGAAGCCGAGCGACCTGATTCCGGAGTTGCAGGGGCGCTTCCCGATCCGCGTCGAGCTCAAGCCGCTCACCGAGGCCGACTTCGTGCGCATCATGACGGAGCCGGAGAACGCGCTGACCAAGCAGTATGCCGCACTGGTCGAGGCGGACGGGGCGGCGCTGACCTTCACGGAGGACGGCGTGGGCGAGATCGCGCGCCTTGCCGCGCTGGCCAACGTGCGCATGGAGAACATCGGCGCGCGCCGCCTGCACACGGTGATGACGACGCTGCTCGAGGAGGTCCTCTACACCCTCCCCGACCCGGAGGCGAAGACGCTGACCGTCGATCGCGCGATGGTGCAGGGGCGGCTCAAGGGCGTCCTCGAGGACGAGGACCTGCGGAAGTACATCCTCTGACGCCTGGCCCCCGCTACGGCCTGGCCACGGGGTTCTCGGCGCCTAACAACTCGAAGAGGAGCGCGATGGAGCGCTGGTCCAGCGGCTTGGCGATGTAGTGGTCCATCCCGGACGCCAGGCAGTGTTCGCGATCGGTCTGGAAGGCGTTGGCCGTCATCGCCACGATCGGCGTGTGTGCGTCGCGCGAGCGCTCGAGCGCCCGGATCCGCGCGGTGGCCTCGAAGCCGTCCATCTCGGGCATCATGCAGTCCATCAGCACCAGGTCGAAGGCGCGCCCCTGGCTCGTGGCCTGGTCGAAGGCCTCGATCGCCTCGCGCCCGTCGCGGGCGTGCGTGACCTCATGCCCCGCGCGCTGCAACAGCTGCAACGCGACGAGGGCATTGATGTCGTTGTCCTCCACGAGGAGGACGTGCCGCGGCGCCTGCTGGGCCGCCATCGTCGATGGGGTCCGCGCCCGCGCCCGCACGCCGATGCGTTCGTCGCTCAGGGTCGACGCGGAGGGGGTCCAGTCGAGCACCTCCACCGGGATCGTCGCCGTGAACGTGCTCCCCTGGCCCACGGTGCTCTCGACCGCCAGCGTCCCGCCCAGGAGTGCGACCAGGTGCTGGACGATCGCCAACCCGAGCCCCGTCCCGCCATAGCGTCGGGTGGTCGAGGTATCGCCCTGCGTGAACTTCTCGAAGATGTAGCGCAGCTGGTCCGGTGCGATGCCGATGCCCGTGTCGCTCACCGTCAGCCGCAGCATCGGGTGCTCGCGGTCGCCGGCCGTCTCGAGGACCACGTGCACGCGGCCGGCGGCGGTGAACTTGACCGCGTTCCCCACGAGGTTCGTGACGATCTGCCGCAGCCGCGTCGCGTCGACCATCACCCGCCCGGGAAGCGCCGGCGCGCACGACATGGTGAGGGCGAGCCCCTTGGCCAGGGCCCCCGCACGCAGCAACCCGACGGTGTCCTGCAGCGCCGGCCCCGGCGCGAATGGCACCGGCTCCAACGCCAGCTTGCCGGCCTCGATCTTGGAGAGATCGAGGATGTCGTTCAGGATGGAGAGCAGCGACTGCGCCGATCCCAGCGACGTCTCGGCGAACTCGCGCTGGTCCGGTGCCAGCTCGGTGTCGAGGAGCAGGCTGAGCATCCCCATCACTCCGTTCATCGGCGTGCGGATCTCGTGGCTCATCGTCGCCAGAAAATCGGACTTGGCGCGATTCGCGGCCTCCGCTGCGTCGCGCGCGCGGCGCAACTCTTCCTCCATCCGCCGCCGCCGAATCATCCCCGCCAACGTGCTCGCCACGGCCGACAGGAACTCCTCGTCCTGCGAATCGTGCGCGCTCGAATCCGGCAACCGTGACACAAACAGCCCGATCATCGCCCCGTCCGAGATGATCGGAACCGCGCACGTCGCGACGGAGCTGGCCTGCGCCGCTCGCGCTTCGATCGTCGAGACGATGCTCCGCGCGTCGCGCCGCCGCTCCTGCATGACGCGACCGGCGAGTTGGTCCATCGCCTCGTCACCGGCATCCGCTCCCCACGTCGCCGCACACGTGAGCGAAGGCGGCGCTGCGGGCGCTGCGGGCGCTGCGTCGGCGACGTAGATCGCGAGTCGCGCCTCCGGGCCGAACATGGGGGCGGCCGAGACCGTCTCCAGTGACCGGCGCAGCATGTCGGGGAGTGCGGTGTCATCGAGCCCGGCGCGCAGCAGTGCCGTCAACGCGCGCTGGTTTGCGTACGCGCGCTCGATCGCGCGCTGTGCGCGCCGCCGTTCCGTGATCTCGACCGAGATGCCGAGGATGTGCGTGGTGCCATCGGCGCGCTGGAGCGGTTGCTTGATGGTCTCGTACCAGTGCACCAGGCCATCCGGTGTCGTCACCGACTCGAGCGCCGTCACCGGCTGCATCGTGCGCAGCACCTCCCGCTCGACCTCGGAGAAGACGTCGAGTTCCGCCTCGTTCTTGTGCACGTCCGCGTTATGCGCCTGCTCCAGCCGCTCCGGCGTCGTCCCGAACAGCGTCGCCACCGCCTTGTTGACGAGGAGGAAGTGGCCGCGGGTGTCCTTGACGAAGACCAGGTTGGGGTCGGTGTCGATGACGGTGCGCATGAACTCGCGCTCGGCGCGCAACTCGGCGAGCACGCGGATGCGCTCCGTGATGTCGCTGTGCGAACCCGCCATGCGGACCGGGGTGCCGTGTTCGTCGCGCATCACCATGCCGCGCGCCACCACCCAGCGGTACGAGCCGTCCTTGTGCCGCATGCGGAACTCCGGCTCGTACACCGCCAGCTCACCGGCGATCGCCGCCTGCACCTGCGCGAGGGTGCTGGGCAGGTCGTCGGGGTGCATCAGCCGGGTCCACGTCTCCAGCTCGTTAGGGAGCTCGTGATCCTCGTAACCGCAGATGCGCTTCCACTGGGGCGAGAAGAAGACCGCGTTCGTGCGCAGGTCCCAGTCCCAGATGCCGTCGCGCGCCCCCTGCACGGCCACCTGGAACCGATCGCGCCAATGCTCCGCGTCAGACGCGGTGACAGGCGCAACGGGATCGGTCCTGGGATGCGTACGGTCCGGCATTCGGAATCGGTGAAGGGGACGGGGCGACGCCGGTCCTCCGCCGCCACCCCGTGAGAGTGTCGACCCGCGCGCGGCGAAAGTGCAGTGGTCCGCTGCGGTTATTTGGGAGACGGTCGTGGTTGAGGCGTGAAGTGTTTCCATGAACTCGGTCACACGTGCCGGCACAGACGTGGTCATGCACGTGTTCACACACGCGTTCACACACGCGTTCTCACACGCGTCGTCGCATCGCCCGCGACGGTTCGCGCCTGCACGGATGACCACCGCACAGCCACCACCGGCCACGCCGGGCGTGGGGTGCCGCCCCCCGAGAGGCACCCTTAGCTTTTCTCCCCTCCGGATTGATGCCTGGCCCGGCGCGCCCCTCCCGGCGCGCGCAGCATTCCCGCCATTACCCGCACATGTCCCACCGCGATTTCCTCGCCATCCCCGACTTCTCCAGCGACGAGCTGCTCTCGCTCTTCGACCTCGCCGAGGCCATGCGCGGCGGGCAGTACGACAAGAAGCCGCTCACCGGGAAGTCGCTGGCGATGATCTTCATGAAGTCGTCCACGCGCACCCGCGTCTCGTTCGAGGTGGGGACGTGGCAGCTGGGGGGGGCCGCCTGGTTCCTCTCGCCGCGCGACGTGCAGATCGGGCGCGGCGAGCCGATCGGCGATACCGCGCGGGTCCTCAGCCGGTACGTCAACGGGATCATGATCCGCACGTTCTCGCACCAGGATGCGGTGGAGATCGCGCAGCACGCCTCGATCCCGGTCATCAACGGGCTCACCGACTTCCTGCACCCCTGCCAGGTCCTGGCCGATGTCCTCACCATGCGGCAGCATCTGGGCACGCACGAGGGGCAGGTGGTGGCGTGGATCGGGGACGGGAACAACATGGCCAACTCCTGGATCAACGCCGCGTACCGCCTGGGCTTCGACCTGCGGCTGGCCTGTCCCGAAGGCTACGATCCCGACGCCGGGCTCCTCGCCCGGGCGCGCGAACATGCGAAGGTCGAGCTCGTCCGCGACCCGCGCGACGCGGTGAAGGGGGCCACCGTGGTCACGACCGACGTGTGGGCCTCGATGGGGCAGGAAGAGGAGCAGGCGGCACGCGAGCGGGCCTTCGCCGGTTTCACGGTCGACCGCGCGCTCATGGCGAACGCCGAGCCTAACGCGATCTTCCTGCACTGCCTCCCGGCGCACCGCGGCGAGGAGGTCAGCGCCGAGGTGATCGATGGGGCGCAGAGCCGCGTCTGGGACGAAGCCGAGAACCGGCTCCACATCCAGAAGGCGATCATGGCCGTGCTGATGGGGGGCGAGGCGCTGTAGGCCGGTCGCCTTCGCCGTCCCCCGCGGGCATATTTCCCCCGCAGCTTCCCCTCCTTCCAAGCCACCATGTCCGAGTCGACGACCGCCCCGCTCAAGCGCACCCCGTTCCACGACATCCACGTCGCCCTGGGCGCCAAGATCGTCCCCTTCGCGGGATACGAGATGCCGGTGCAGTACCCCACGGGGATCACCGTGGAGCACAAGGCGGTGCGCGAGCAGTGCGGGCTCTTCGACGTCTCGCACATGGGCGAGTTCCTCGTGCGCGGCCCGCAGGCGGTCGACTTCGTGAACTACGTGACCACGAACAACGCCGCCTCGCTCGTCGTCGGCCAGGTGCAATACTCCGGCATCCTGAACGACCGCGGCACGTTCGAGGATGACTGCCTCGTGTATCGTGAGGCGGACGGCATCCTCATGGTCGTGAACGCGTCCAACAAGGACAAGGACTTCGCCCACATCTCGACGCAGCTCGCGAAGTTCGACTGCACGCTCACCGACGTGAGCGACGACTTCGCCCTGCTCGCCCTGCAGGGGCCGGTGGCCAAGGACGTCCTGCAGCCGCTCACGGACGTCGACCTCTCGACCATCAAGTACTACCACTTCGCGATGGGGAGCGTCGCCGGTGTTGCCGGCATCTACGTCTCGCGCACCGGCTACACTGGCGAGGACGGCTTCGAGCTGTACTTCCCGCCGGTGCACGCCGAGGCGATCTGGAAGGCGCTCACCGCGGACGCGCGCGTCACCCCCACGGGGCTCGGCTGCCGCGATTCGTTGCGCCTCGAGATGGGGATGGCGCTCTACGGCAACGACATCGACGACACCGTCACCCCGCTCGAGGCCAACCTGGGCTGGATCACGAAGCTCTCGAAGGGCGACTTCGTCGGGCGCGATGCACTCGTCAGGCAAAAGGAGGCGGGCATCCCGCGGAAGCTCGTCGGCTTCACCTTCGCCGAGCGCGCCATCCCGCGCCACGGCTACCCGGTCTTCTGCAACGGCGAGCCCTCGGGAACGGTCTGCTCCGGGACGATGAGCCCGTCGCTCGGCATCCCGATCGGGACGTGCTACCTGCCGACGGCGTCGTCCGGCGAGGGGAGCGCGTTCGAGGTCGAGATCCGCGGCAAGCGCATCGCCGCCACCGTGGTGAAGCCGCCTTTCTACAAGAACGCGTCCCACCTCTAAGCATTGGCAGCAGCCCTGCACAGGCACTCGCCCGGATGCGCCTCGCCATCCTGACCGTCTCCGACGCCGGTGCACGCGGGCTGCGCGCCGATGCCTCGGGCGATGCCATCGCGGCATGGGCCACGGCGCGCGGCTACCAGCTCGCCGCGCGCCGCATCGTCGCAGACGAGCGGGTGGCCATCGTGCAGGCGCTGCTCGCCTGGTGCGATGGCGACGAGGCCGACGTCGTCTTCACCACCGGGGGGACTGGGCTCTCGCCGCGCGACGTCACCCCCGAGGCCACGCGGGCCGTCCTCGAGCGCGAGGCTCCCGGGCTCGCCGAGCGCATGCGCGTCGTCGAGGTCGAGCGCTTTCCGCGCGCGGCGCTCTCGCGGGCCCTGGCCGGGACGCGCGCCCGCACGCTGATCGTCAATCTCCCCGGCTCCACGAGCGGCGTGCGCGACGGACTCGCCGCGCTGGAACCGGTGCTCGAACACGCCGTCGCCATCGTGCGCGACGACGCCACCGATCACTCGCCCGGTGCGGCGGGGCGCGAGGGGCGATGAGCGTCCTCATCACCCTCACCGACGTGGAACCGGCGGTGCGGCTCAATGCCGCGCTGGAGCACGCCGGCATCGAGACCGAGGTCGTCTCCCCGCTCGACGACATGCGCGCGGCGATCCGGCGATCGAAGCCGAGTGTCGTCGTCCTCACTGGCGGACTCCTCGATCCGGCCAACGTCGCCATCGTGCGGGAGTTGCTCTGGCAGGACGTCGCCGTCGTCGGCTTCGCGGATGTGCGCGACCCCGCCATCGATGAGCGGCTGCGCCTCGTTGGCTACGTGGAGGTCTTTGGAAAGCCGGTGGTGCTCGACGAAGCCTCGGCGGGCGTGCGACGCATCCTCGAGCGGCAACGCCTCGCCCGCGAGACAGGGCTCATCGGCGAGTCCGAGGCGATCCGCGAGGTGCTGGTCAAGGTCGAGCAGATCGCCCCGGTCAGCAGCACCGTCCTCATCGAAGGGGAGAGCGGGACTGGGAAGGAACTCATCGCTCGCGCCATCCACCAGCTCAGTCCACGGCGCAACAAGCCGTTCATCGCCGTGAACGTCGGCGCGCTCCCCGAGACGCTCCTCGAATCTGAACTGTTCGGGCATGAGAAGGGGGCGTTCACGGGGGCCGCCGAGCGACGACTCGGGCGCTTCGAGCTCGCGCACGGCGGGACCATCTTCCTCGACGAGATCGGCGAGATCCCGTCCAACGTGCAGGTGAAGCTCCTGCGCGTGCTGGAGCAGCGCGAGGTGACGCGCGTCGGCGGAACGGTGACCATTCCCGTCGACGTGCGGGTGGTGGCGGCGACCAACAATCCGCTGCGGGAAGCCGTGGAGCAGGGGGTGTTCCGCGCCGACCTGTACTACCGGCTCAACGTGCTGCGGATGTACCTCCCCCCGCTACGCGAGCGCCGGGGCGACATCCCGATCCTCGTCCGTCGCTTCGTGCGCGAGCTGTCGCAGCAGCACGACCGCCAGTTCCACGGTATCAGCGCCGAGGCCATGCAGCGCCTTGTCGACTATCCGTGGCCGGGCAACGTGCGCGAACTGCGCAACCTGGTCGAGAGCATGGTGGTGCTGGCGCCTGGGCGCGAGATCGGCCCGGCCGACATCCCGCCCCAGATCCGCGAGGGTGGCTCGCGCCTCCTCCCCGTCCCCATCGGCCCGGTCGTGCGGGCGCACGCCGGAGCGGAGGGACGCGAACTCGAATTCATCGTTCGCTCCCTGCTCGAACTCAAGCTGCAGGTCGAGGAGCTGCGCCGTCGGATGGACGAGGCGTCGCAACCGATGCCTGGTGCGCTGGCGGGAGGGGTTGCCGGGCACCTCACGCATCTTCCCCCGCACCTTGCGGCGTCGCATGGCGCGGCCGGCCCGATCGGCGGACAGGTGCACGGGCAGTGGATCGGCGAGGTGCGTGCGAGCGGTGGGCTCCCGGGGTTGGTCGGCGGGATCGAACCCATCGCCGAGGCGCCGGTCGATGTCGGCGTCACGCTGCGGCCGGGGATGACGATGGCGGAGATCGAGCGGGCTGCGATCGAGTCCGCGTTGCGAAACACGCGCGGCAACCGTCGAAAGGCCGCCGAGGTGTTGCAGATCGGAGAGCGCACGCTCTATCGCAAGTTGCGAGAGTACCACCTCGTGCCTGACGACGACGGCGAGGCCAGCGACGTCGGTGAGTCTCTCGAGGGTGGCGAGCGCACGAACGTGAGCGATGTCACAAGTGCTGGCGCCGAGACGGGGAGCGGCGCTGGCGATTCCTAGGCGTTGGTCCCCGCTGCGGGGGGTGTCCACTCGTGGTCGCGACTCGTGCTTGCCGGGTGCGTGACGCGGGTCGATCGAAGGCACGTGGTGTGCATTGTCCTGCGAGCAACGCGTGCCGGCGTGGTCGTCGGCGCGAGTGAGCGGGCCGACGCCTGACGACGTTCTGCGGCAATGCGTTAGGGCATGTCGTCGCGGTGACGTCAGTCGGCGATGATACACATCGCGAGTGCATCGCGAGTGCATTTCGCGGTAGCGCGTCGAGGAATCGGATCTCGATTCCAGAGCGTGCGCGACGCGGGGGACCGGTAGGGCGGAGCCTCGGCGCGGTGAGTTAGGCAGTCCGCCGACGAGGCTCGTGAGAAAATCCGCTACACGGCGGCAGGAACTGTCCTTGATTAAGGACTCACATAGTTACACTATAGTCCGCGTTTCTCGGGTGTCGGGTGAGGAGCGCCGGGTTGCATGACCACCACTCGACGGCCTGTCGCCGCCGGGAGAGCCTGCGGGGTGATCGCGGTCGCGATCACGACCTGCGTTGGAGGATGATGAGTCCACAGCCCCAGTCTTCCCCCCTGATTGCGGGAAGCGTCCTTCCCATCAAGCGGGCGGAGGAACTCCTGGCGACCCTTCCCGGGGTCATCGCGGCGCGGATCATTGCCAGCGACAGCGGTGCGGTGGACGAGATTCATGTCCTCACCACGGCGGAGATCACCCCGAAGCAGACCGTCCGAAACATCGAGAGTGCGCTGATCGCGCACCTCGGGATGCGGGTGGATCACCGGAAGATTTCGGTGGCCACCAGTCTCGATCCGCGCCGCCCCAAGGATGGGCGCGGCGAGGGAGCCGTGTCGGCTGGAAGCGCGCCCGCGGCAGCTGCCGTGCCGGCCGCTGCTGCGCCGGCCCCCGTGCCGACGCCGTCGTCCACCGCGGCCGCGGCGGCAGCTTCGGCCGTCGGGGGAGCGACGCCCACGGCGTTCCAGCCTGCCGTTGGCGCGGAGAAGGCGTTGCGACGGCCGTTCTATTTCGAGGATGTCGAAGTACGTCGTTCGCGTGCGACCGGGATCACATGCCGCGTTACCCTGAGCAAGGGTGAGAAGTCCTTCATCGGCGAGGCCGAAGGCATGGAGAACGAGCGGTCGCGGATCGAACTGGCAGCGCGTGCCGCGCTGCGCGCGATCGTGGAAGGGGAACCGGGGGTCCGTCCCCTGGATCTTGGCGGGGCGAAGTTGATCGAGGCGTTCGACCGTGAGTTCGTCTTCGTGGGGGTGACGGTTCAGCAGGCACGCACCAGCGTGCTGCTGACCGGGAGCTGTGAAGTGAAGGACAGCCCCGAGACGGCCAGCGTGCTGGCTGTACTGGACGCCACCAATCGCTGGTTGTCGCGAGCGACAGCAGGCGCCTGAGCGCAGTCCGCGCGGAGCGCGGGGTGCGTCGGGTGGCTGGGCGCGGCGGCGCCTAACGAACCATTCGAGTCATCGTCCTTTTCGGTCCCTCGAACCACACCCGCAGCTAGCCATCCCGAACCAGACAACTGAGGCCCCCGTTCCCGTGCGAGCGAAGTAGAGCGGGAACACCAGCAGTACGAGCGGAGCCAACCTAAGAAGAACCGCATGTCCAGAGGATCGGGCATGACGCTCGAAGGGAGGTGACGCGAGTATGGTTATCGTCAACGCTATCCTGACTGCACTTAGCAACTGGATTTCGTGGACATAACACGGGGCGGGGGCCCTCGTAGTCTTCCTCCGACCGCAGTAAGTGAAACGTCAACTCCCATTAGCGTGCGACTTCTCGTCGCCCCGGAGCACTCCCCGGGGCGCGCTGTCGTGCCGGGAGGTGTGACGTTCAGATGGAGCGCACCAAGCGGTTGGAACCTCGGCCTTGGCGTGGTCTGGCCGACACGGGGAAGAGCGCGCAAACCCACTCCTCTCCTGAGAAGTCCGTAGCAATCGTGGTCGGTGGAGTGGCTGTCGCCGCCAGCTTGTCATACGGAATCCTCTGGAGCGACTGGGCGGTACCGAATCCTGACACGGCGCTGCTCGGAATTGTGCTCGCCGCCATCGGCGCACTCGCCGACGTTTTCGCCCATCATCACCGCCGCGGAGCGAACGGGTCCATCGCTCTCATTCCATTCGCTGCCTGCGCGCTGGTCGAGCCCAGCGTGTGGGGCGTTCTCTGGGTGATTGCCGCCGGCGCTGTTGTCCAGGTTTTCCATCGGCGTGACTTGCTCAAGTCGGTGTTCAACGTCGCTCAGATGGTACTGGGGCTATCGATCGGGATACTGGTATTCCGGAGTGTTGGCGGTCAGTCGATATGGGAGCTGAAAGGGCAGAGTTTCGTCCCGAGTCTCCAAGCGGCGGTGTTCCCCGCGTTCGCACTTACGACCGCCGCGTACTTCGTCAATTCGATTTGCGTAAGCACCGTTCTCGCGGTCTCGCAGAAGCAATCGTTCGTCAAGACCTGGAAAGCCACTACGCTTTCGACTGCGCCGTATCATCCTCTTACGGTGCTCATTGTCTTCTACGTCGCGTGGCTCTCCACCAATCTCGGCGCCTTTGGCACCGCTGGGATGGTCGTGCCTATGCTTGCGGTTCGACAGCTCTATAGAACTACGATGGAGCTGACAAATGTCACCGAGGAACTGCTCGACTTGATGGTGGCAGCAATCGAAGCTCGCGATCCGTATACCTCGGGCCATTCAAAGCGCGTCGCCGAGGTGTCTAAGATCATTGCATCGGCGATGTCTCTTCCGCCCGCGCAGGTTGAGCGAATCGGAGTTGCTGCCCTGCTTCACGATGTCGGTAAGATCGACGAGAACTTCGCTCCAATCCTAGCGAAACAGGGCCGCCTGACGCCTGAGGAATGGGAGATAATGAAGCGGCATCCGATACGAGGCGCGGAGCTTGTCGGGATGCTGACTAGTCTTCGAGATATCGTCGGGCCGGTGCGGCATCATCACGAAAACTGGGACGGTACGGGATACCCGGACGGAAGAAAGGGGGAGGACATACCTCTCGCGTCTCGTATCATCATGTTCGCTGACACGCTCGATGCGATCACCACTGATCGTCCGTATCGAAAGGCCTTGGATATCGAAGAAGCGCGACGCGAATTCATCAAGTTCCGCGGTCGCCAGTTTGATCCTTCGATCTGCGATCGCGTAGTCGCCGACGACGTTTGGCACGTCCTCTATCGCACAATCGAGGAACGCCGTAAGTCGGATCCGGCCGAACGGTCCGTCTCAAAGAAGACTCTCGCTTCATAGCGATGTTCGGCTCGAAGCGAGCCTCTCAGCTGTCGGTCGCGCCAATCCCAGGGAGAAGCGCGCCACGTACGGCAGACACATCGCGACGGTGCTGACCGAAGTACTCTCTTCCCAGTCGCGCGGCTAACCGGCGCCTTCCGAGCGCTTTGAGCGCGTCGAAAAGCACCTCTGCGAGGTAGTCCTGTCTGCCCATGTTGCGTCCCTTCAAGTGAAGGGAGAGCAGTTCGTCGACGTTCGCACGCAGAGGGGCAATGTCACCGGTCAGTGTGCCAAGGGCAACCTCATTCGCGAGCATGTTGTGTCGAAGGAACGGAAGGTCGACTTCGACCTTAGAGAACTCACCCGGCGACAAGTGTGAAACGACGCTAGCATCCTTCGCCCACCAAGCGATGCGCACTTCTGCGGAGTGAAGCATGAGCCGCAAGTACGGAGCGGTGTCGACAATGTCGGAGTTGCGCATCTCGTTCAAGTGGTGAACCGCGCGTTCCTTCTCACCCAACGCTAGGCACAGATCCACGAGGAGCTCGCGCGTGGCGTATGACTGATGTGGAAGTCGCCACCGCTCAGTGAGGGAGATCAAGTCCTCGAGGATTGCTTGCGCCGTCCGATGATCACCGGCACGCGCATATCCGATGGCAGCCCGACGCAATCCCTGAACGCGCAGCCAAGTGGTTTCGGAGTGGGAGGCCAGACGCGCGAGCCTCGCCGCAGCGATAGCGGCTTGAGAGATCTCGCCCACCGCACAGTGATAGACCAACGCGAGAGTGGAAAGCTGTACATCGTTGTCGTCATCCACCGGCAGGTCTGACACTGCGTCGTAGGCAGTTTCGATCTCACGACCGTCGTATCGATTGTCGGCTAGCATCGCGGCCAAGAGCGCTGCGCTGCTGCGAAGGGTAGCCGTATTGGACTTCTGCGAAGCGATAGCGGAGACCATTCGGAGGTCATCACTGGGTGAATGACTCCAAATCGATCCCTCAAGTGCTAGCAGGTAGAACTCGTCGATTGCGTCGGGTTCCACCTTCATCTCGCGCCGATGGTGCCTTCTATCCTCATAGGCATCGGAGATCAGATACCACCGTGCGCCAAGGCGGAGCGCAATCAGCCGACCTTCAACCGCGCGGACCTTGTCTACTTTCTCCTCCGCAAGACCCTCCGCGCGGACGAACGCCTTGCACGCCTCATCCCCCATCCCCATCGCCACCAACCGATATCCGAGCTTCATCGCCGCCTCGTACGCCTTCCGCACCTCGCCCGCCTCCTCCCAGTGCGTCACGCAGTCGCCTAACAACTCCACCGACTGCGACGCGTCCGCCTCACCCTCCAGCATCGCCGCGGCGCGCGCATGCGCGAACGCCACGATGCTCGGGACTTCGAGCTCGGAGGCCAGCGCCGCCACCATCCGGTGCCGGCACCACACCACCGGCCCCTTCGTCGACACCAGCCCCGACTCCTGCAACTCGTCCATCGCGGCCATGAAGTCGTTCGCGGGCATCTCGAGGAGACGAACGGCCCGGCTCGTCGTGGCGCGCGTCTCCAGGATCGCCACGACCAAGAGGACCCGCCGAGCCTCACGCGACAGCACGTCGTGCTGCGCGCCGATAAGGTCGCGGATGCTCGGGGGCGTCTGCTGCGGGTCGCCGCCGCGCCCCAGGTGCGCCACCAGCTCCGACAGGTAGAACGGGTTGCCGCTCGACAGCGTCGCCACGCGCAGCGCCGCCTCGTCCTCCACCAGCACGCGATTGCGCTCTCCCCACCGCTGGACGAAGGTGAGTGACTCCTCGTTGGCAAAGGGCGCCAGCCGTATGTGGTGCGTCAACCGCTCGCACGACGGCGCGCCTAACGAACCGTAGGCTGCGGGCAAGCGGCGCGCGGCAAAGAGGAAGTACACGGGGCGTGTCCCGACGCGGTCCCACACATCCATCAGGACGCGCCACGTGGTCGGGTGCAGTCGCTCGGCGTCGTCGACGAAGAGGACGAGCGGCGCCTCGTCGGCGATCGCCATCACCAACTCGGCCAGCGCCTGCACGAGCTGTGCGTAGAGGATGTCGGCCGCCATCCCGGCCACGCTCCACACGGTCACCGTCTCGGGGGTCCCCAACCGGCGCACGTACTGCAGGTGCTCCTGCGCGCACCCGAGCGCACCAGGCAGCGTGAGGAGAAGTTGCCCCACGGTGACGAGGGTGCTCACCGGCGTGAAGGTGTCGCCGGCCGACGGCGTGTAGGTGGCGACCGTGGCCCCGTCGAGTGCCGCCAGCCGCATCACCTCGGCGGCGAGCCGACTCTTGCCGACGCCAGCCTCGCCCGTGATGATCGCGGCATGCGACTCGCCCTTCCGCACGTCGCGGAGGAGCTGGCGCAATGCCTGGAACTCGCGCTCTCGGCCGACGAAGGGGAGCTCGAAGCGCCGCATCACCAGCGCGTCGTCCAGCACCTCGGCCACGCGCCGTCGCAGGATGCGCGCGGGGAGCTGCAGGTCGGCGCTGATCGTCCCGACCTCCTCCTCGTAGTCCTCGAGCAGGCGCAATGCCTCGACCTTGCTCCCCTCGAGCGCCAGCGCCTCCGCCAGCCCCAGCGTCCCCACCTCGTTCAGCGGGTCGAGGGCCAGCAGCGCGCGAGCGACCTGACCCATCTCATGGAAGCGGCCGCGCCCTCGTGTGGACGTCACCTCGTCCGAGAGGGCACGTCGCAGGCGCGTCGCCACCCGCGCGCGCAGTGCCTCGAGCCAGTGCGCGAACGGCTCGCCCAGGTTGGGGGCGTACGATGGCAGGAACGGGACGGCGCCCAACCGGACGAGGAGCTCGCGCGGCGGCGTTGCGTGCAGCAGGAGGTGCACGTCCAGCGCGGTGCGCTCCCAGTCGAGGACCACGGAGCCGCCGCGCAGGTGGACGGGGACGTCGAGCTGGCGCAGGCGGTACATCGCCTGCCGCAGGCGATGCCGGCGCTCATCCTCGTCGGCGCGCGGCCAGATGCACGCGACGAGATCATCGCGCAGGATCCCTTCCGGCGGTGCGGCCGCGATGACGAGCAGGATGGCGAAGTGGATCTCCGAGTCTGGAGCGATTCGCACCTGCGACGTCTCGAACGCGCACTGGCCAAACGTGACGGCACGCAACACGGGCACACTCCGCGGGGGCAGAACCACCGATGGGGGGCGAGTGACGTCCACAAGATCGCACGGGGCGTCACGCGGGCGTCACGTGACGCGCGTCACCGGCAGGCGCATCGCGCGATTGGGCACGACCGCGGCGCGTGCACGCCATCCTGCGCGGCGTCGATCGCGGATAGTGTGCAGCAAAACGCCGCCTGCCGCGAGAGATGCGGCTGGCGGCGCTGGGCGACGCGGGGGAGGGGCGTGGTAGGCGCGCGGGATGCGCGTGCGGCTGGCGGCGCCGGCCGACGGACGAACCGCCGTGCCGGCGTGCCGGCACGGCGCCCTGCTTACCGCTTGAGCACCTGCGCCACGATGCGATCGGCGCCCACCCCTTCGGCCTCGGACTGGAAGTTCATCACCATGCGATGCCGCAGCACGGTCATCGCCACGCTGCGCACGTCGTCCAGGTCCGGGACCGGGCGCCCGTCCATCGCGGCGCGCGCCTTGGCGCCGAGGACGAGGTACTGCGAAGCGCGGGGACCGGTGCCGTATGAGACGTACTTGCGGATGTCCGGGAGTGCATCCGGCTCGCTGGGACGCGTCGAGCGCGCCATTCCGACGGCGAACTTCACCACCGAGGGGGGGGCGGGCATGCGGCGCACCAGCTGTTGCAGCTCCAGCACCTCGTCGCCGCGAAGCACCGGTTCGATCGTCACCGAGCCGGCGCCCGTCGTCGAGGTGACGATGCGCTCCTCTTCCTCAAACGACGGATAGCCGACGTTCAACTCGAACATGAAGCGGTCGAGCTGCGCCTCGGGGAGGGGGTACGTCGCCTCCTGTTCGATCGGGTTCTGCGTGGCGAGCACGAAGAACGGCGAGGGGAGCTTGTGCGTCTGGCCCGCCACGGTGACGGTGCGTTCCTGCATGGCCTGCAGCAGTGCCGACTGCGTCTTTGGCGGGGCGCGGTTGATTTCGTCGGCCAGCACGACGTTCGCGAAGACTGGTCCCTTCACGAACTTGAAGACGCGGCGGCCGGTCGCGTGGTCTTCCTCCAGCAACTCGGTGCCGGTGATGTCACCGGGCATGAGGTCCGGGGTGAACTGCACGCGCGAGAAGGAGAGGTCGAGCGCCTCGGCGACGGTCTGCACGAGGAGTGTCTTGGCGAGTCCAGGGACGCCGACGATGACGACGTGGCCACCGGCGAGGATCGCCGCCACGAGGTTCTCGACGATTTCCTGTTGGCCGATGATCTTGCGCCCGATCTGCGCCAGGAGGTCCCGGCGCGCGACGCTGAGCTTCTTGAGGAGTTCGAGATCGCGCTGCTCCTGCGCGCCCTGCGATGCTGGCCCGGTGGTCCCCACGCCGATTCCTTGGGAGAAAGTCAGAGAAAAAGTCGCCGGAAAGTAATGCGCGCCCTGCAAGTCGATAAGAGCACGCGGACGAACGGCGCGCCGTGCGGGGCGATGCGTTGCCAGCGTGATGCGCCGCGCCCGCGGAGAGAAACGCAAACGGCGAGCCTCGCGTTGGGCTCGCCGTGATGTGGAAGGCATCTGCAGGCGGTGCGTCGCGCCATGCGCCCCGTGATGCACTAGGGGAGCGTGAAGCGGACGCGCTGCTCGACGGGGTAGTTCTCGCTGTTGAGCCGCGCGACCGCGGTGAACGCGCCGTGGTGCTCGGCGGGACTCCATTCGGCAGCGTAGGAGACAGTCTCATTCGTCTCCAGCACGTGGTTCTGCAGCGTCTGCGTGAACATGCGTCCTTCGCTCCAGCGCCACACTTCGCGCCCCGCGTCATCGAGGATCACGAGGTCGTGGGTGAGTCCGTTGGGGAAGGTGAGCTCGAGCCGCTTCGTCGCGTTGTTCGTGACGTGAAACGCAAAGCTCACCGCGTCGCGCAACTGCACGTCGAGCGACGAGGCGATCGGGGGGCCTCCGGCGACACGCTTGCGGGCGGCAGGCTCGGCGGCGTGTGAGCGCGGGCCGCACGCCGTGGCAGACGTGGCGAGAAGCGAGAGGAGGGCGACGACGAGCGAGCGCGACTGCATGCGCCAGGACCAGTGAAACGCGGAGGGCAAACGAGGGGCGACGAAGGGACGGGCCGTTGTTCCGGCGCTGCGAACATATAGAGTCCTAAACCAGCAGTCAAGCGGGAAGGATTCCATAACTCGAAGAAAATCAGCAGCTTCGGCCACTCCGTTTCATGTTGGACTTCGCTAACGCGCCCCGGGTTGGTTCGCTTGCGAAAAATTTCACAAACTCCTAGATTCCCGCCTCGAATGTCCGGGGATCCACGGAAGCCCAGCGATCGCCCCTCCGATGAGTCGGAGGATGCCCGCTTGGCACGGTCGACGGCGCGATACGGCGGCCTTGGGCTGCAGTTCGCCATCTCCATCCTGTTGTTCCTGTACGTCGGGCAGTGGGTCGACCGACGATACGGAACCAAACCGTGGGGCCTGCTCGTGGGAGTGTTCGTCGGCGCGGGGGCGGCGTTCTACAGCATGTATCGCCGTCTCATGGCCGACCTGCGTCGCGAGGAGGAACGGGACCGCCAGTGAAGTCGTTCGGGATGTTCTTGATCGTTGGGGCGACGCTCATCGCGGTCCTCGCGTGGGTGCTCACCCTGGTGTACGGCGGCGCCGAGTCGCGGCACGCAATCGTGACCAGCGCCATCGTCGCCCTTGTCGTGCAGTGCCTCGCATTTGCGATCCTGCACCTCGCCACGGGGAAGAACGTCATCGCCGGGTGGGGCATCGGGGCGCTGCTGCGCTTCCTCGTGTTTGGCGTGTACGTGCTGGTGATCGTGAAGTCGTTCGCGCTGGCCATGCCGGTGGCGATGATCAGCATGGCGGTGTTTCTCTTTGCGTCGTCGTTGGTTGAACCCCTGTTCCTGAAGACATGAGCGCGCTCCGTTCGCTCCTGCTGGCCTCTGCGTTGTTCGTCGCCCCGGTCGTCGCCCCGCTGGCCGCGCAGGAGCACGCGCCGGCAGCTGCCGCGGCCGAGAAGGTCGATATCATCACGCCGCACATCACGGACTCCTATCACATGGAGATTCCGTCGATCTTCCCGCCGTTCTACAAGGAGATCTGCCTCGGCCGCCACGTCGGCGAGCACGGGTGTGAGCCGCTGTGGGAGCCGGTCACCATCGCGGGCTTCCCGGTGAACTTCTCGCCGACGAAGCACGTCGTGATGCTGTTCCTCGCCGCCTTCATCGTCTGTGCGATCCTCATCGGCACGGCGCAGGCGCACAAGCGCCACCATCACGAGGCGGGGCGCCCCAAGGGGTTCGCGGCCGGGCTCGAGGCGATGGTGCTCTACATGCGGAATGAAGTCATCCTCCCGAACGTCGGGCACCACGGCGAGGGCTTCGTCCCGTTCCTCCTCACGATCTTCTTCTTCATCCTCACCGCCAACCTGCTCGGCCTGGTCCCCTACGGATCCACGGCGACGGGGAACATCGCGGTGACGGCGACGCTCGCGATCATCACCTTCGTCACGGTGGAGATTGCCGGGATGCGGGCGTTAGGCGCCGGCTACCTGAGCACGATCTTCTACTGGAACAAGGACCTCGGGCTCCCGATCCGCATCATCCTCTTCCTGATCATGTCGCCGGTCGAACTGATCGGGAAGCTGACGAAGCCGTTCGCGCTCGCCATCCGTCTCTTCGCCAACATGACGGCGGGGCACATCGTGCTCCTCGCCTTCGTGGGGCTGATCTTCACCTTCGCCGGCCCCGTCTCCACCGCGCCGTTCCTGATGGCGGTGGCGATCTCGATGCTCGAACTGTTCGTGGCCTTCCTGCAGGCCTTCGTGTTCACGCTCCTCTCGAGCGTGTTCATCGGCCAGATCCGGGAGGCGCACCACTAGGAGGAGCGACGGGAGGCGGGGGGCGGCGGCGACGCCGCCGCGATGTACCTCCAGCGCCTTCCGCCGCATCTCGCGCGTCGTTCCGCACCACTGTTTTGCTCACGTGGCATCGCTCACCGCGTGAGTCCCGTAGCCAGCCGAGTGGTTGGCGAAGCCTGTTGGGCCCCGGGGTCCGATGACAGGCCGCGATGGACGACACGTCATCGCCGAGCGCTGGTTTCCTTACCGTTAGGCACAGTCCAAACTCATGACGATCTTCCCCCTGCTCCAGGCGGCCGCTGAGACGGTCACGAACAACAACCAGGGCCTCTCCCTGATCGGCGCCGGCGTTGGCGCCGGCCTCGCCGTCATCGGC
The DNA here is from genome assembly GCA_046327755.1 of Gemmatimonadaceae bacterium. Taxonomy (GTDB): domain Bacteria; phylum Gemmatimonadota; class Gemmatimonadetes; order Gemmatimonadales; family Gemmatimonadaceae; genus SCN-70-22. Next base: position 280,676 of record JAXLXW010000001.1, on the reverse strand, counting down.
GCGGGCATCGGCATCGGCAACATCGGCGGGCACGCCGTCGAGGGCATGGCGCGTCAGCCCGAAGCGGCCGGCCGCATCCAGACCGCGGCGCTCATCCTCGCGGCCTTCATCGAAGGCGCCGCGCTGTTCGGCGTCGTCGTCGCGTTCTCGATCCAGGGCAAGTTCTAGGCACGTCGAGAGGGGGGCGCCCCGGGGCGCCTTCCCTCCCGTTGCTCCACCGGGCTTCACCGCGCACCACCGCTCTCCCGTCTTCGCCGAAGTCTCGCGTTTTCCCGGTGCCACGGCACCGTTCCTCGATACGTCGTCATGCGCCCTTCGCTCCTCTCCGCCCTCCTCGTCCTGGCCACGCCGGCCACGGCGTTCGCCGCTGAAGAAGGTGGCAAGGTGAACCTCCTCTCGCCCAACGGCGGGTTGATGTTCTGGACCCTGCTCATCTTCATCGTCCTCCTCGTCGTCCTTTCCAAGTTTGCCTTCAAGCCGCTCATCGCAGCGGTCGAGGCGCGTGAGGCGTCGCTGGAGGCCGCCATCACCAAGGCGCAGCAGGATCGCGAAGCGGCGGCCAAGCTCCTGAGCGAGCAGCAGGCGCAGCTCGATGCGGCCCGCGTCGAGGCGCAGAAGTTCATCGCCGACGGGCGCGCGACGGCGGAGAAGCTCAAGGCCTCGATGCTCGAGGAGACGCGCGCGCAGCAGCAGGAGCTGCTCGAGCGCGCCAAGCGCGACATCGAGGGCGAGAAGCAGCGCGCCATCGGCGAGCTGCGCCGCGAGGCGGTCGACCTGGCGCTGGCCGGCGCCAGCAAGCTGATCGCCAAGAACCTGGACGACGCCGGGAACCGCAAGCTCGTCGAGGACTTCCTCGCCAGCATCCCGTCCGCCGGGAGCCGCTAAATGCGCGACACCACCATCGCGCGCAACTACGCGGAGGCGCTCCTCGCGCTCGCCCGCAAGGCGAATGCACTCGAGGGTTGGGGGGCGATGATCGCCGCCGTCTCCGACGCCGTGACGACGGATGCGCGCCTTGCCAACTTCCTCGCGGCGCCGCAGGTGGCGGCTGATGCGAAGAATGCGGTGATCGAGAAGGCGTTCGCGCCGGCGCTTCCGCGCCCCCTCGTGCGCTTCCTGCAGAAGCTGGTGCAGAACCGCCGGCAGATGCTGATTCCCGAGATCGCGGTCGAGTATGCGAACCTGGTGGACGAGGCCGAGGGGCGCGTACACGCGCAGGTGACGCTGGCCCGCGAGGCGACCGCCGCCGATCGCGAGGCGATCGCCAAGCAGCTCTCGGCGCGCCTGGGCAAGACGGTCGTCCCGCACGTGTCCGTGAACCCGGCCATCCTCGGCGGGGTGATCGTGAAGGTGGGCGACACGGTCATGGACGGGTCGGTGAAGAAGCGTCTCGGGATGCTCCGTTCGCGCCTCGCGACGGGGGCTCGCTAGTCTCTCACGCGCTTCGCCGCCTCGAACTGGCGCCGGACGCGATTCGATGGGGTACAGGGGGGCCTCGGTCAGCGATGACCGGGGCCCTTTCTGCTCTCGTGGCTGGTGCATCCCCGGATTTCGACCGCAAGGCACGCCGGTTGCACCGAGCCTCGGGCGCGGCCGATATTGCCGCCGGGCGCGAGCGGGGAGTGCTCCCCGTTCCCGCGCGCCGCACCCTCTCGTTCGATCCGACACGTCCTCGTCATGCACCGCCCTGCCTTCCGTTCCTCCCCTCCGCGCGGCGTCACCTTCCGGCGACGCCGTGCACCGTCGCCCTGCGCGTTGCACCTCCCGGCCGGGAGCGCGCGGTGAGCGGGCGTGCGGCGGTCCGCCGCGTCCCCAAGCCGTGGGGCTACGAGATCATCTGGGCGCACACCGACCGGTACGTGGGGAAGATCCTCCACATCACCGCGGGGCAGGCACTCTCCGTCCAGTATCACGAGGTGAAGGACGAGACGGTGTACCTGCTGACCGGCGAAATGAAGTATTGGGTGAAGCTCCCCGGCGAGTCGGAGCTGCGCGACCAGGCGCTCAAGCCGGGCGACGCCTTTCGCATCACGCCGGGGACGGTGCACTACATGGAGGCGGTGACCGACTGCGACGTGCTCGAGGCCTCGACCCCCGAGCTCGACGATGTGGTGCGGATCAAGGATCGCTACGGCCGCGAGGGGACCAACGCGCCGTGACGGCGACGCGACGCTCCGGCGTCCGGTTGCCTAACCAGCCTGTATCTTTCGCGCGGCGAGCGCCGGCCGTGTCCGGCGCCACCCACGCCCGAGCCATCATCCCGTACACCCTGCACTGCCCGAGGCACGCATGAAGGTCATCATTCCGTTGGCCGGGAAGGGGACGCGCCTGCGCCCCCACACGCACCTGACCCCGAAGCCGATGTTGAAGGTCGCGGGGAAGCCGGTGATGGACTACGTCATGGACGACGTGGCCAAGCTGGGGAACGTGGACCAGGTCATCTACATCACCGGGCACCTCAAGGAGAAGGTCGAGGCGCACGCGCGCACGGCCTACGGCATTCCCGGGGTGTTCATCGAGCAGCAGGTGCAAGACGGGACGGCGGGAGCGGTGGCGCTGGCCAAGCCGCATGTCGATGCGCCGGTGCTGATCATCTTCGTCGACACGATCTTCGACGCCGACCTTTCGGTGATCAAGTCGACCGACGCCGACGGGATCATCTGGACCAAGGAGGTCGAGGACTACCAGCGCTTCGGCGTGGTGGTGACCGACGCCGACGGCCACATGACGAAGATCGTGGAGAAGCCCAAGACGCCGGTCTCCAAGCGCGCGAACATCGGGCTGTACTACATCCGCAACTGGCAGCTGCTGTACGAGGGAATCGCGCACGTGCTGGCGCAGCCGGCCAACCAGGGGGAGTTCTACCTCACCGACGCCTTCCAGTACATGATCGAGCACGGGGCGAAGATCAAGGTGATCGACGTCGAGGGGTGGTACGACGCGGGGAAGATCGACACGCTGCTCGAGACTAACCGTGCGATGCTGGACAAGGGGCGCGCGCGCGTGCCGGCCGGGATCGACCCGTCGCAGCTCGTGCACCCGGTCTACATCGAGGACGGCGTCACCATCTCGGGCTCGGTGGTCGGTCCCAACGTCTCGATCGGGAAGGGGAGCGTGATCGAGGGCTCGCACCTGCGCGACACGGTGATCGGGGACAAGACGCGGATTGCGCGTTGCACCATCAGCAACTCGCTCATCGGGAGCGAGGTGGTGCTCGCCGGGATCACCGGCGAGGTGACGATCGGCGACCACTCGGAAGTGCGCGCCGAGCGGTAGCGATCGCGGGGGGCGGGCGCCGGCGCCGCGGTAGTACCGGGCGGCGCTCGCGGGGGTACATTGGGGGGGCCCTGGACGGGTCCCCCTCGTTCGTTCCCTCCCTGCACATCACCGATGGACAGGCCGAACCCCGACTACCCGGTACTGGTGATTGGTGCGGGCCCCGCCGGGTTGGCGACGGCGGCCTGCCTGGCCCGGCGGCGTATTGCCCACCGGCTGCTGGAGCGCGGGCCGTCGTTAGGGGCGTGCTGGCGGGCGACGTACGACTCGCTGGTGCTGCACACCGGGCGGCACATGTCGAGGCTTCCGGGGGGCGACTATCCCAAGGGGACGCCGCTCTTTCCCACGCGCGACCAGTTCGTTGCCTACCTCGAGCAGTACGCGCGCGCCAACGCCCTCACCGTCGAGACAGGGTGCGACGTGGTGCAGCTGCGTCGCTCGCCGCACGGTTGGGCGGCCACGTTAGGCACGGGCGAGCGCATCGAGGGGAGCTCGGCGGTGATCTGCAGCGGGATCATGTCCAACCCGCGGGTGCCGGCACTGCCCGGGCGCGAGCGCTTTCACGGGACGGTGATGCATTCCGTGGAGTACCGCCGGCCGCAGCCGTTCGTGGGAAAGCGCGTCCTCGTGGTGGGCGTCGGGAACTCCGGCGGGGAGATCGGGAGCGAGCTGGCACGCGCGGGGGCGCAGGTGACGATGCTCGTGCGCACCGGGGCGCACGTGGTGCCGCTCTCGATCGCCGGGGTCCCCATCCAGTACCTCTCGTCCGTGGTGCGCCGATTCCCGCGCCCGGTGCAGGAGTGGGTGGTGGGGCGCGTGCAGCGCATCACGGAGGCGCGCCGCGGGGCGCCGGTGATCCCGCGCCCGCCCCATTCCGCACTCGACGCCATCCCGATCGTCGGCTTCCACCTGGTGGACGCGATCAAGGCCGGGCAGGCACAGCTGCAACTCGGGACGATCGACCACCTGACGGAGGACGGTGCGGTCTTCTCCGATGGCCGCGAGGGCGCCTTCGACGCGATCGTCCTCGCCACCGGATTCTCTCCGGCGTTAGGATTCCTGCACGACCTCGTCCAGTGCGACGACCGGGGCTTCGCGCGTCGCCGGGACCGGGTCACCAGCGCGGACCAGCCCGGGCTCTATTTCGTGGGGCACAACTACGATGCGAGCGGGGGGATCACGAACATCCGCCGCGACGCCCCGGTGGTCGCCGCGCACATCGCCGAGTGCCGCTCCATTGCCCGTCGGATGGCGCGCGATCGTGAACGGGCCCGGGCGACGCTCCTGGCCAACGCGCACGTGCAGGACGAGATCGTGCAGCTGGAGCATCCCGCTGTGCCAGGCGAGGCGCCATGCGTCACGCCACCCGACACGCCGCTCCCGCACGAGCCGCCGCGCATCGTCACCTGACGCTGGCGCGACGCGCTCCGGAGCCTCGCGCGTCAGCGCGCGCCGTGCGTCGACGTTCCGATGGTCACGGGATGCCGGCGACGGCAGCGAGGATGGTCAGGGCGCGCACGAGGCCGAGGGCGCCCTCGCGGTTCTCGAACCACTCGCGCGGCGTGTGCACCTCGCCGCCACGCCCGCCGGCGCCGAGGGCGATGGCGGGGATCCCCAGATGCAAGGGAATGTTGGCGTCGGTGGAGGCAATGGCGCTGTCCGGTGTGCGCCCGATGAGGCGCGTCGCGTCGAAGGCGGCCTCGCCGATGAAGGCGTCGCCGGCGAGGGCGCCGCCGGGGCGATCGCCGGTGACCTCCAGCGACATCGAGAGGAGCGGTGTCCCGGGGCGTCGCTGGCGATTCTGCGTGTCGAGGACGCGCGCGGCGGCGGCGTGGATCTCATCGTCCAGCCGCTCGAGTTCGCCCGCGGAGGTGGAGCGCACGTCGATCTCGATCGCCGCGTCGGCGGGGATGGCGTTCACCGCCGAGCCGCCACCGATGCGGGAGACCGTGAGGGCGGTGCGCGGTGACGAGGGGAGGGGCCACGACGCGAGGAGGGCGGCCAACGAAGCGGCCGCGTGGATGGCGTTGACCACGCCGTAGGAGGCCCACGAGTGCCCGCCCGGGCCGGCGAAGGCGATGCGATACCGGCGCGTGCCTAACGCGTGCGTCACGACCCGCTCGTCGCCGGCGCCGTCGAGCGCGATGGCGGCGTGCGCGCCGGCGCCTGCAGTCGCGAAGAGGTGACGCGCCCCGCGCAGGTTCCCCCCGCCTTCCTCTCCCGTGGTGGCGACGAAGAGGATCGGGCGTGTCGTCACCGTCCCCGCCGCCTCCATCGCGTGGGCGATGGCGAGCATGCCGGCGATCCCGCGGGCGTTGTCGCCGATCCCCGGCCCCGTGATGCGCTCGCGATCGCGCACCATGCGATGCGGGATGTCCGCATCGAAGACGGTGTCGAGGTGGGCGCAGACGACCACGGGCGGTTCGTCGGTCGCGCCACGGCGCGGCGCGATGACGTTCCCCGCGGGATCGATCGTCGCCGGGAGCCCGATCGCCCGCCAGTGACGGCACACCTCGCTCGCACGTTGCGACTCGCCTCCCGTCGGCGCAGCCACCTCGGCGAGCGCGACCTGACGGTCGATCGTCGTCGCGTCGGTGGCCTGGAGGTGACGACGCGCGGGGAGGATGGCGTCGAAGACGCGGCTCACGGCGCCGGAGGTGCGGCGCGCGCTGCCAGGGGAGGCGGGCATGCGCTCTAAATGCGTGCGCGTCGCGACCTGACGCAAGAGCGATGGCCGCTCGCGCTACCGTGCCAGCGCCCGTCCGGCTGCAGCCTGTACATTGGGCGCATGTCGACCAAAACCGGACGGCTGCCGCGCACGGTGATCGCGCTCTCGCTCGTGTCGCTCCTGACCGACGTCTCGAGCGAGATGATCTATCCGCTGATCCCGACCTTCCTGGCCACGACGTTGGGGGCGAGCGCGTTGGCGGTCGGGGCGATCGAGGGGACGGCAGAGTCGGTGGCGTCGGCGCTCAAGTTCGCCAGCGGCTGGTGGAGCGACCGCTTGCGGCGGCGGAAGCCGCTGGTCGTTGCGGGATACCTCCTCGCGTCGGTCCTTCGCCCGCTCGTCGGTGTGGCGCAGGGGGCAGGGCAGGTCTTCGCCATTCGCGTTGGGGACCGGATCGGGAAGGGGATCCGCACCGCGCCGCGAGACGCCCTGCTGGCCGACTCGGTCGCGCCGTCCCAGCGTGGTGCGGCCTTCGGCTTCCATCGGGCGGCGGATCATCTGGGCGCGGTAGTCGGACCACTGGTGGCCTTCGCGCTGATGACGTGGGCCGGAGTGTCGCTGCGCGTCGTCTTCCTGCTGGCGGCAATTCCGGCGGCGCTGGCGATGGTGGTGCTGATCGGGATGGTCCGCGAGGAGGATCGTGCCGCGCCCGCCCAGGGCGCCGCCCCGGAGCGAGACCGCATCGCGGGTGACATGGCCGCCGACGCACGGCTCGGCGGTCGATTCGCGGCGTATCTCGGCGTCCTCCTCCTGTTCACGCTGGGGAACTCGACCGATGCCTTCCTCCTGTTGCGGGCGCGAGCGCTCGGCGTGGAGACCGCGATGCTCCCCGTGCTGTGGGCGGCGCTGCACGTGGTGAAGGCGGCGGCGTCCACGCCGGCCGGTGCGCTGTCGGATCGCGTGGGGCGACGTGGTTTGATTGTCGCGGGGTGGCTGGTGTACTCGGCGACGTACGTCGGCTTTGCCGTGGCGGAGGGAGCGTGGGCGGCGTGGCTGCTCTTCCTCGCCTACGGCGTGTTCTTCGGGCTCACCGAGGGGGTCGAGAAGGCGCTGGTCGCCGATCTCGTCCCGGCGGTGGCTCGCGGCCGCGCCTTCGGGTGGTACAATCTCGCCATCGGGGTGGGGGCGCTCCCGGCCTCGCTCCTGTTCGGTGCGGTCTGGGATGCGCGGGGGGCGCCCGCCGCCTTCCTGCTGGGGGCCGCGTTGTCGGCGGTGGCGGCGGTGCTGCTGCCGCTGGTGATTCCGCGCGAGTTGCCTGCGCGCGCCTAACGACCTTCGCTCCACGACGCCATGTCCACCGTGCTCGAGACGTCGCGCCTCCGCCTGCGGCACCTGGTGCCGACCGACCTCGACTTCCTCACGGGCCTGCTCGGGCATCCCGAGGTCATGCAGTTCTATCCGTCGGTCCTCGATCGCGTCGGTGCGCAGGCATGGCTCGATCGGCAGCTGCAACGGTACGCGCGCGATGGCTACGGCGGGTGGTTGGTCGAACGCCGCGAGGATGGGCGCGCCATTGGGCAGGTCGGGGCGATGCGGCAGCAGCTGGCGGGGGACGACGAGGCGAGCGTCGAGGTCGGCTATCTCCTCGATCGCGCAACCTGGGGGTTCGGTTACGCCACCGAAGCGGCACGGGCGACCCGAGACTGGGTCTTCACGCGACTGCCGGTGCCGAGGGTCATCTCCCTCATCCGTCCCGAGAACCTCCCGTCGCGTCGGGTGGCCGAGCGGAATGGGCTCCGCGTCACCCGCCAGGTGCTGCACGCCGGCTTGCTGCACGACGTGTGGGCGATGGAGCGATCGGCGTGGCTGGCGAGTGATGCACCGTGACCCGATATTCCCGCGCAACGCCCGTCACCATCATCCGGAGCACGCCAGATGTCGATTGCGCAGTCTATCCTCCCCGAGTTTGACCACGAGATGGCCACCACGCGCAAGCTCCTCGAGCGCGCCCCCGAGGCGCAGTTTGCGTGGAAGCCGCACGAGAAGTCGATGTCGTTAGGCCAGCTGGCCAATCACCTGGCGGCGCTGCCGTTCTGGGGGGTGGTGACGATGCAGCAGGTCGAGCTCGACATGAACCCGCCCAACGGCGAGGGCTACAAGACGCCGAAGCTGGAGACGGCTGCTGAGATGCTGGCCGCCTTCGACAGCGTGGTCAGCCAGGCACGCGCAGCGATCGCGGCCTCGACCGACGCGGATTTCATGGTGGGGTGGTCGCTCAAGAATGGCGGGCACACGATCTTCACGATGCCGCGCATCGCCGTGCTGCGCACCTTCGTGATGAACCACGTCATCCACCACCGCGGGCAGTTCTCGGTGTACCTGCGCCTGCAGAATGTCCCCCTCCCGTCCATCTACGGCCCGACGGCGGACGAGTCCTGAGCATTGCCGTGACCGAACGTGAAACGAGCCGCGGGACTTGCCCGCGGCTCGTTTCGGTTGTGCAAGCGCTGTCGTGCGTTCCAGCGTGCCAGCGTGCGGGAATGCCGGCGACCGAGCCTAACGCTGCACGAGGATCAGGAAGCGTGAGGCGCCCCAGAAGCGCTCGGGGTCGGTGATGTGCACTGCGCCGCGTACGCGCATCTTGGCGGCCGCCGGTGCGTCGGTGAAGGCGAGGTTGTGCCGCGACACGACGAGGTAGTCCTTGTCGGCGACGGGGAGCGAGATGGTGCGGTCCTTCTCCTTCGAGAGAACGCGGAAGGCGCCGCGGTCGAGGTCGCGTCCCGGGACGAGCGTCTTGCCGCGCCCGAGGAGGATCCACGTCCCCCCTTCGCGGCGAACGATCCCGTCGCGCTTGAGCTGGTCCTCGGTGCCGATCGCCACGAAGACGGAGTCCTCGTGCGCCGCCATGGCCCGGTTGAGCGCGACGACCGAGTCGTTGCGCGAGGAGAGTGCCACGTTGGCGCGCGAGAGCGAGTCGACGCGACCGGTGAGCGAGGCAATCTGCGACTGCTGCTCCTCCACGCTCGCACGCAGGTCGGCGATCGAGCGCTCGTAGGTGCGCAGCTGCGCGACCTGCGTGCTGTCCCAGTCGGCGTGCGCGCTCCGCTCCTTGCGCATGGAACGTACGCGCGCTTCCGCGGCGTCGAGGCGCGTCATGACCGCGGCGACCTTGTCCTTCATCGCGGCGAGTTCGGTCGAGGCGCTGGCCACTCCCGACTCGGGGCGGGTGGTGTCGCCCTTCACCTTGAGGTCGCGCACCTTGGCGAGCGACGCGTTGATCTCGGTGATGAGCCGCGCCGAGGTGGCCGCGTCGCCGATGAGCGCGCTCTGCTCCGAGAGCTGGCGCTGCCGGTCGGCGAGCAGCGAGTCCTTGAGGACGATGAGGGAGTCCTTCTGGCGCGCCGACGTGGCGAGCGCGAGGCCGGTGTCACTGCCGCCCGCGGTGCGGGCCCCCTCGCGCTGGCAGGCAACGGCGAGCACTGCGCCCAGGAGGAGGGTGTATCGCGCGAATCGAGGAGTTCGTGTCATGTCGAATGGGGCGCTCGCATCTGGGGCTGGACGCCCTGCGCAAGCGTGAGAGGAGATGCGTCGATCGACGCGGCGTGCTACGGGGAAGGGGCACCACGGGAGGGCGACGGACGACCGCGCCCTGCATCGGCACGCGCCGCTCGTCGTCTCTAACGATAGTGAACAGGCGAGCGAGAATCCATGCCCGGCGCGCCGGCCGAAGTGTCGTCAGGCACCGCGTCGCCCTCCTTGTTCTACTGGCCGGCGCTCCCGTGGTTCCGCGTGCCGGGGGGCCCAGCGGGCCGCGCGGCAGCGACGGCCGACGGTGGTGTGACGGTGCTCACCAATTTCGCGAGTGCACCGAAGTACACCTCCTTGTCCGTGCTGTAGGCCTCCATGTGCCCGCCACGCACGGCGACAAAGGACTTGGGGGCCCCGGCGGCGGCGAACAGGCGCCGGGAGTGCGCATACGGGATGACGTCGTCTTCGGGAGAGTGCAGGAAGAGCTTGGGCTCCTGCACGCTGGCGATGCGCGCGAGCGACGGGAATCGCTGGGTGGACAGGAGGCGAACGGGGAGGAGCGGGTAGATCTCCGCCCCCACATCGGTCACCGACGTGTAGGCGCCCTCCAGGACGAGCGCGGCGGCATCGACACGCGTCGCCAGCTCCGTCGCCACGCCGCTCCCTAACGAGTGCCCGAAGAGGATGATGCGCGACGGTGGGACGTGCAGCGAGTCGGTGAGGTACTGCCACGACGCCATCGCGTCCTGGTAGAACCCGGCCTCGTCCGGGGAGCCGCTGCTCTCACCAAAGCCGCGATAGTCGAAGGCCAGCAGGTTGAGCCCGATGTCGCGGGCAAAGGCGTAGAACTCCGGGCGCTCCCCGTATCCGATGTTGCCGTAGTTCCCGTGGCAGATGAGGAGCCACATCCCGGTGGAATCGTGCGCCGCGGCCGGGACGATCCACGCCGAGAGCGCGGTGCCGTCGCCGCTGGCGTAGTGCACCGAGCGCTGTTGCAGCTTGAACGCCGGCGCCGGCGCCTGCACGGCGCGATCCGCCGGGTGGTAGACCATCTCCTTCTCGCCAAGCCGCACTGCGACGACGATGCCGGCGTACGCGAGCACGATGGTGACGAGTACGAGCTTGGCGAGGCGTTTCACGGGATGGGGAGGGTGCGAGGGAAAGTCTGCAGAAATCTGCGGCGAACACCGTTCATACGTCATGGGGTGCGCCGCTAGATTGGCCGGCATGTCGCCCGTGGCACTGGCCTTCATCCTCGGCGTGATCGCCATCGCGGCGCTGCTGACGTGGCAGCGAGTCGGCGACGAGCGTCGTTGGACCGAGCGCTACCTGGAGGGATTCGGCACCCCGATCGCGCGCGAGCGCGACGTGGAGCGCGCCGCCGCCTGGTTCCGGGGGCGCGAGAGCGAAGACGCGGTCGCGGGGGCACTCGACGACCGCACGTGGCGCGACCTCGACATGGACGCCGTCTGGGCCACGCTCGATCGCACGGCGAGCCAGGTGGGGGGGCAGCTCCTCTACGACCGGTTGCGCCGCCCGAGTGCGGCGGCCGAGGAGCCGGCACGCTTCGAGGTGGCGGTGGAACGGGTTGGTGCGGACGCGGCACTTCGAACGCGCCTGACGCGCGACCTGCTGCGGCTCAAGGACTGGCACGTGAGCTTCCTCCCCGACCTGTTGTGGGGGACGTTGCCGTCGCCCTCGCCGATGCGCGCCCTGTTCGTGGTGGACGCGGTCGCGAGTGTGGTGTTGCTCCTCGTGATTCCGGTGTGGCCGAGGGCGCTCCTGGTGCTCATCGCGCTCTTCCTGGCCAACTACCTGGTGAAGCTGGCGATGCGCCCACGCATCGATCCGTTCGTCCCGTCGTTGCGGGCCTTGCCGATCCTGGCGGTGGTGGTCGAGCGACTTCGGCACGTGGACGATCCCGCGCTGGCGCCGTACGTCGAGGTGCTGCGGCAGCACGCGGGATCGTTGCGCCTGCTCAAGCGTGCCTCGCGCTGGGTCGCCTTCGAGACAGGGAGCGACAACCCGGCCGTTGGGGCGATGGCGGAACTCGCGCGGTCGTTCCAGGAGTACCTCAACATCGCATTCCTCCTCGACCTCAACGCCTTCAACTTCGCGATCGAGCGCATCCGCTCGCAGCAGGGGGCGTTGCGCGCCGTCTACGAGGCGGTGGGGACGATCGATGCGGCGATCGCCGTCGCGTCCGTGCGGCGTGAGTGGGGGAGCGCGTGGTGCCGACCGCAGGCGACGGGCGATACCCGTCAGCTGCACGCGGCGTCGCTGCGGCACCCGTTGCTGCCGGACGCGGTACCGAACGATTTCCAGGTGCGCGGGGCGAGCTGGCTGGTCACCGGGTCCAACATGTCCGGGAAGTCGACCTTCCTGCGCACGGTGGGGGTGAACGCCGTGCTGGCGCGCACGATCCACACGGTGCGCGCCACGCGCTGGGAGGGGAGCGCCTTCGCGGTGCGCAGTTGCATCGGGCGCAGCGACTCGCTCCTCGAGGGAAAGAGCTACTACCTGGCCGAAGTCGAGGGGGTGCGCGACTTGATCGTCGAGTCGCAGGGCGGGGCGCCGACGCTCTTCATCCTGGATGAGCTCTTTCGCGGGACCAACACCATCGAGCGGATCGCGGCGGCGCGCGCGGTGCTCGAGGCGCTGGACGTGGCGCCGCACCTGGTGCTGGTTGCGACGCACGACATCGAGCTGCTGCGCTGGCTCGCCCCGCGCTACGAGGCGTGGCACTTCCGCGAGCAGGTGGCGGACGGCGAGCTGCTCTTCGACTACACGCTGCGCCCCGGTCCATCGTCGACGCGGAACGCCGTCGCGCTGCTCCGCCTCAAGGGATACCCGGAGTCAGTGGTGCGCCAGGCGGAGGCGACGGTGGATGAAGAGGAGGGTAGCCGTCAGCAGCAACGCGCCCCCGGACGCGAGTAGCGATCCTCCAGCCGCTGCTTCACGAACTCGTCCCTGGTGAGCGGGCGGCAGTCGGGATGGCAGCGGCGGTGGTGGCGCAGGTAGCCGTCGTAGTCCGGCGCCCCGATGATGCGGTTGAGCGTGGAGGTGGCGCGTGACAGGCGCGCGGCGAAGCGCACGGTGAGGTCGGCGGCCCACTTCATCGTGACCCTTCCCCGTTGCCCGTGCGCTTGGCGGGGAGCGTTGCCTCGAACAGCTCGAAGATGCGCCGATACTCGTCGCTCCACGAGTCGGGGCGCACGAAGCCGTGGTCCTCGACCGGATAGACGGCGAGCTCCCACCGGGTCTTCCCCAACTCGATGAAGCGCTGCGTGAGGCGGACGATGTCCTGGAAGTGGACGTTCACGTCGACCATCCCGTGCGCCATCAGGAGCGGGTCCTCCAGCCCCTGGGCAAAGAAGATCGGCGATGACCGGCGATAGGCGAGCGTGTCCTGCTGCGGCTGGTTGAGGATGCGCGCGGTGTAGCCGTGATTGTAGTGCGCCCAGTCGGTGACGGAGCGCAGCGCGGCGCCGGCGCCGAACTCCCTGGGCGCGTTGAACAGCGCCATCAGCGTCATGAAGCCGCCGTAGCTCCCGCCGTACAGCCCGATGCGCTCCGGGTCGATGCCAAAGGTCTTCTGCAGGTAGCGCGATCCGTCGACCTGGTCCTGCAGGTCGCGCCCGCCCATCCAGCGGTAGATCGCGGTGCGCCAGTCGCGCCCGTAGCCGGCGCTGGCGCGATAGTCGATGTCCAGCACCACGTAGCCCTTGCTGGCCAGGTAGTGGTTGAACATGTATTCGCGCGAGTAGCTCGACCAGTAATTGTGCACGTTGTGCATGTAGCCCGCACCGTGCACGAAGATCACCGCCGCCCCGTTAGGCTCGGCCTTCACGTCCTGCGGGCGATAGATCCGCGCGGGCACCTGCACGCCGTCCGACGCCGGGATGCGCACGATCTCCGGCTGCAGCCAGGGGAAACCGAGCCACTCGGCGGTCGGCGACGACGTCAGGCGCGCTGCGGTGGCTCCCGGTCGGTTGGCGCGCACGAACAGTTCGGGGGGACGATTCGCGGTCGAGTAGACATCCGCAAGCCACCGGCCGTCGGGCGAGACCGTCACCGCGTGACCGCCCACCTCACTCGTCAGGCGCACCGCCGCCCCCCCGGCGATCGGCAGCCGGTAGAAGTGCCGCTCGAACGGCGAGACTTCGCTGGTGTGCAGCTGGAAGGCGGTGCGATCGTCGCTCAGCTCCGCATCGAGCACCTCGAACGATCCCTTCGTCAGCTGCCGGCGATCGCTCCCGTCGGCGTTGATCGTGTAGAGGTGCGCGTAGCCGTCGGCCTCGCTGACGAACCACGCCCGCGCACCGCCGGGGAGCCAGCCGCCGCACGGGTAGCACGGCCCGCCGACCCATGCCGTGTCGCGGAGGACGTCGAGCGTGGCGAGGCGCGACGAGTCGGCGTCGAAGCGCTGGATGTAGCGCGCCTTGAAGTCGCGCTGCTCGGCGAAGACGAGCGCCTGCGTCCCGGCGTCGTTCCAGCCGAGGAGGGAAAGGATGGACGGGATCGCCGTCGAGTCGCCGGGGATGGGGCGCAGCCACGAGACGGTGCCAGCCGGCAGCTGCATCACGCCGAGTCGCCCGCCGCCGAGCACGTCGCCCACCTTGGTGCGCACCACCAGGTCCTCGGTGTAGCCGGAGAGCGTCACGTAGTTGGGGACGTTCACCTGTCGCGCTGCCTGCGCCCCGACCGTCGTCGCGAAGAGGAGCGTGCGCCCGTTGGGCGAGACCGAGAGCTGCGTCACGCGCTCGTTGGCCTGCAGGTAGAACGTCTTCGGTCGCTCGGCGAGCTGTGCATCGCGCTCCGCCTTGTCCAGCGAGTCGCGCGTGACGCGATCGCGGATGACGTCGAAGAGTGCCTTCTGCTGCGTCTCGAGTTGCGATCGCTGGGCGTCGAGCCTGGGGGGCGTCGGCGGGGCGGGGGCGGGGCGAATGTCCGTCAGCTGCTCGATGCGCGGCGAGTCGAGGTCGAGCGCCATGATGTTGGCGCCGTCCCGGATGAAGAAGACGCGTCGCCCATCGGCCGAGAAGGTGGGGTTGCTCTCGATGATCGTCGTCTGCGTGAGGCGCCGCGCCTGCGATGCCTTGAGGTCGACGAGATAGAGGTCGCCTTCGTAGGACACGATGCGGCGGAGCCGGTCGCGCGAGAGCGGGCCAGGCTCGAGGAGCGGGCCGACCGAGTCCATGTGGGTGCGCGACACCGCCTCGGGGACGGCGCCGGCGACGGCGCGCACGCGATACGGCTCCGCCGCCTTGCGCCAGTCGGTCCCGGCCGGGAGCCACTGGAAATAGATCCACGCCCCGTCCGGGGTGAAGCGCACGCGCTGCGGCTCGCGCCCGTACACCTCGGGGCCACGCATCATCCACGGGATCGTGAGGTCGGCAAAGGTCCGCTGCGCGCGTGCGACCGCCGGAGCGGCCCCTTGCAGCACGAGGGCGCACGTCGCGAGGGCGGCGGCGCGCGTGAGGCACGCGCGTTCACGTGCGACGGCGGACGCGTGTGTCGACCGCGGCATGATCAGTCTCCCACCGCGACCGCGCGCGGCTCGAAGGGGATCTCGGTGCTGCGTGCCTCCTTGCTCCCGGTGGCCACGGCGATCCACTCCCACGCCGAGGCGCCGATGACGACGACGACGGAGATCATGAAGAAGGCGGCGACGAAGGCGTCGACGCGGTCGTTGGTGATGAGGCGCGCCGCGTCGGCGGCGGTCTTCACGTTGCCGGGGAGCTTTCCCTGGGCGAGCAGCTCTTGCACCATGCGCGCATGCGAGAGGAAGCCGAGCTTGGGATCGTCGGAGAAGATCTTGAGCGAGCCGGCGGTCATCGTCACGATGAAGAGCCAGGTGAGCGGGAGGAGGGTGATCCAGGCGTACGCCTTCTTCCCCATCTTCACGATCACGGTCGTCCCCACGCAGAGGGCCACGACGGCGAGGAGCTGGTTGGCGATCCCGAACAGGGGCCAGAGCGAGTTGATCCCGCCTAACGGGTCGACGACCCCCTGGTAGAGGAAGTAGCCCCACGCCGCCACGAAGAGGGCGCTGGAGAAGACCACCGCGGGATACCACGCGACACGCCCCAGGGGTTCGTACGCATGTCGCAGGAGGTCCTGCAGCATGAAGCGCCCCACCCGCGTCCCGGCATCGAGCGTCGTGAGGATGAACAGCGCCTCGAACATGATGGCGAAGTGGTACCAGAGCGCCATCGCCGTCGATCCGCCGAGGACGTTGGAGAAGAGGTGCGCCATCCCCACCGCGAGCGACGGGGCGCCCCCGGTGCGGGAGAGGAGCTTGGTCTCGCCAACGTTGGCCGTCAGCTGCTTGAACTCGGCCGGGTCGAGGGTGAAGCCCCAGTTGGCGACGGCGACCGCAGCGCTCTCCGCGGTGGTGCCGATCGCCGACGGCGGGGCGTTGATCGCGAAGTACGTCCCGGGGGTGAGGACGCAGGCGGCGATGAGGGCCAGGGTCGCGACCAGTGACTCGGTGAGCATCGCCCCGTAGCCGATGAAGCGCGCATCGGGTTCGCGCTCGAGCAGCTTGGGGGTCGTCCCCGACGAGATGAGCGAGTGGAAACCCGAGATCGCACCGCACGCGATCGTGATGAAGCAGAAGGGGAAGACCTTGCCCGCGAAGACCGGCCCGGTGCCGTCCACGAAGCGCGTGATGGCCGGCATCTCCAGCGGCGGAAGGACGAACAGGATGCCTAACGCAAGCGCCACCACGACGCCGATCTTCACGAAGGCGCTGAGGTAGTCGCGCGGCGCCAGCAGCAGCCAGACCGGGAGCACCGAGGCGCAGAAGCCGTAGATCATGATCGACCAGGCGAGCGCCGTGCGGCTCAGCGTGAAGGTCGGCGCCAGCGCCGGGTTCTCTGCCACGCTGCGCCCGACGTACAGCGCGAGGACGAGGAGGATGAGCCCCATCACCGTCGCCTCGAGCACCTTGTGGGGGCGGATCCATCGCATGTAGCCCCCCATGATCAGCGCGATCGGAATCGTGAGCCCGACCGTGACGACCCCCCACGGACTCTCGCCCAGCGCATTGACGACGATGAGGGCGAGGACGGCGATGAGGACGATCATGATGCCGAGCACCGCGACCAGCGCCGTCATCCCCGCGACCGTCCCGATCTCCTCCTTCGCCATCTGCCCCAGCGACTTCCCGTTGCGGCGGACGGACGAGGCGAGGATGACGAAGTCCTGCACGGCGCCGCCCAGCGCCACGCCGATCACGATCCACAACGAGCCGGGAAGGAATCCGAACTGCGCGGCGAGCGTGGGACCGACGAGCGGCCCAGGGCCGGCGATTGCCGCGAAGTGGTGCCCGAAGACAACCCAGCGATTGGTCGGGACGAAGTCGCGCCCGTCGTTGAGTCGCTCGGCCGGCGTCCGCCGGTTGGCGTCGAGGGCGAAGATGTTGGCGGCGATGATGCGCGAGTAGAAGCGATACGCCACGACGTAGAAGCAGACGGCCGCGGTCACCAGCCACGCGGCGCTCACGCGTTCGCCCTGGTGGAGGGCGAGGAACGCGAAGGCGCCAGCGCCGCAGGCGGCGACGAGGACCCAGGCGACTACGGTGGAAAGTCGGCGCATAACGAGGGGGACGGGAGGCGAGGGCAGGAGGGGGATCGCGCGCGACGAAATTGGAGCGGGGGCGGGGTGGGGTCAACGCGGCGCATCGCCGACGTTTCACGGCGTGCCGTGCGGGCCCTGCCGCGTGATCGCGACGCGTCCGCCGCGCGATGCGACCAGGACACGAGGCGATTAGCTTTTCGAGACCTATGGTCCCCGTGTCAACGCTCCTCTCGCTCGGTTCGCTGGTCGCCGCTGCCGCGTGTGGCGGCAGTCATCGCGCACCGGCGATCAGCGCGCCGCCGTCGGCCAGTTCGCCCGCCACCGTCCCTGCGAGCGAGTCGACGCGCGCCGGTGTGCAGCAGCAGGCCGCGGCCGGAATCCTGTCGCGCTTCGCGGCGCAGAAGCTCATCGTCTTTCCGGCGCAGGGCGTCGCGGCCGCCGACCCCCTTGGCTGGCGTGCAAGCGCGGGGGGGGAGAAGGTCCTGCTGGCGTCGCTCGATGCGGGGCTCGAGGCCGCCTTGGGCGAGCGCGGCCTCTCGAGCCAATGGGTCTTTCCCCCCGCCATGCAACGCGCGGCCAGGCGCAACCCCACCTACGTGACCGACCCGGCGACGGTTCGGGCCCTGGGCCCGGTGCGCGCCGTCATTCGCAAGCCTGAGGACATGCTGAGCGAGCCGTTCGCCTCGCAACTGCGGTCGCTGGCCGGGGTGAGCGACGCGCGCTACGCCTTCATTCCACTCGAGCTGCGCCTCGAGCCGATACCCAATGAGACGACGGGGCGTGCGGTGCTCCAGGTCGCCGTGGTCGATGCGCGAGGGTCGCGCGTGGTCTGGGCCGGTGAAGTCGCCGGCGACGCGCTCCCCGCGTACACCCCGGCGGCCCTGGGGTCGCTGGTGCGCCGCGTCGCCGACCTCGTGGTTCCCCGTTCGTGACCAGCGACTGACTGACCCGCAGGCCGCAGGCAACACCGGCGTCACGGCGACGCTGGCCCAGGCACTTCCTCCAGCACTCGCTTCTGCCATGACGATTCCCTGCACGCTGATCCCGGGCGACGGCATCGGCCCCGACATCACCGACGCGACGGTCCGCATCCTCGAAGCGGCGGGGGCGCCGTTCGCCTTCGATCGCCAGCTGGCCGGGATGGCCGCCGTGCACGCGCTCAACAACCCGATGCCGGACGCCACGCTCGAGTCGATCAAGCGCACGCGCCTGGCGCTCAAGGGGCCGCTGGAGACGCCGGTGGGGGAGGGGTTCCGCTCGGTGAACGTCGCGTTGCGGAAGACGTTCGACCTCTACGCCAACGTGCGGCCGGCGCGCGTCATCCTGCGCGGCGGGCGCTTCGACAAGGTCGACATCGTGCTCGTGCGCGAGAACACCGAAGGGCTGTACGCTGGGCTCGAGCACTACATCAAGATCGGTGAGGACGAGAAGGCCGCCGCCGAGTCGATCGCGCTCATCACGCGCCTGGGGTCGGAACGCGTGATTCGTTATGCGTTCGAGTACGCGCTGGCCCACGGGCGCAAGAAGCTGACGCTCGTCCACAAGGCCAACATCCTCAAGTTCTCGCAGGGGCTCTTCCGCTCGGTGGGGCAGCAGATCGCCAAGGAGTACGAGGGGCGCATTCAGTACGACGAGCGCATCGTCGACGCCTGCGCCATGCAGATGGTGATCAAGCCGGAGCAGTTCGACGTGATCGTGACGACGAACCTGTTCGGTGACATCCTGTCGGACCTGGTCTCGGGGCTGGTGGGCGGATTGGGACTCGCCCCGGGGGCCAACATCGGGGCGGGGGCGGCGATCTTCGAGGCGGTGCACGGCACTGCGCCGGACATCGCCGGGCAGGGCATCGCCAACCCGAGCGCGCTCACCTTCGCGGCCTGCCTGATGCTCGAGCACGTTGGGCATGCGGCACTGGGTCGCCGCATCCAGGAGGCGGTGGAGCTCACGCTGCGCGAGGGAAAGACGGTCACGCGCGACCTCGGGGGGAGCGCGGGGACGCGGCAGTTCGCCGACGCGGTGATCGCCCGGTTGAACGCCTAACGCGTGACGCCCCCCTCGGCATCCCGCGGCACCATGGCCACCGTGCGACTGTTCCACGTCTCCGACCTGCACTTCGGACGCCCAGCCGTCCCGGCGCAGATCGACGCCATCGAGGCGCAGATCCAGGCGGAGCGCTACGACGTCGTGGCGATCTCCGGCGACGTGTCGCAGCGCTCGCGCGCCGGGGAGTTCCAGCGCGCGGCCGCGTTCATTCGCGACGCGCGGAAGGTGAGCAAGGTGCTGTGCGTCCCCGGCAACCACGACGTGGCCTGGTGGGAGTCGCCGTTGCACCTGCGCGGTGCCGACCGGATGTACACGCGCTACCGCCAGTACATCGACCGCGAGCTGGAGCCGGTGCTGCGCGTCCCCGGCGCGACGGTCGTGGGGCTGAATACGTCGCAGGGGGTGCACCCCCGCACCCTCACCTGGAACGTGCGCGACATCTCGATCATCGGTGACCTGCGCAAGCCGCAGATCGAGCGTGCACACCGCGAGTTCGACGCCTCGCCCGCCGGCGACGCGCGCGTGATCGTGATGCATCACAACCCGGTGAAGGGGGAACTCTCGCAACGGCACGGGCTCAAGCACACGAAGCAGATCCTCGGCGCCTTCGCGCAGATCGGGGTCGATCTCGTGCTGTGCGGCCACGATCACCAGGAGGCGATCCACTACGTCGAGCACACGCGAAAGGGGACGGTGATCTCGACGGCGGGGACGGTGTCGAACCGATCGCGCGGCGGACGTCCGTCGAGCCTCAACGTCATCACGATCACGCGCGACGAGATTCGCATCGTGACGCACATCTGGTCATCGGCCGACCAGACTTTCTCTCCCGGTCCGTCGAAGTGCTTCGCGCGCTCCTCACACGACTCGGACTGAACGGGCTGGCCGAGCAGCTCGAGCTCGGGCTTGGGGGAGTCGCCGGCGAGGGTGACCGCCGCGGCGGGGGGCGGCGCGGGCCGCGACGCGGGCCGCGACGCGAGTCGCAACGCGAGTCGCAACGCGAGTCGCAACGCGGGCCGGGGCGCACGCCGGGCCAAGCGCCGAGTCGTGAGGCGAGTCGTGGGCCGCGTGCGGGCGACGGAGGGGATGAAGGGCGCTCGGCTCGGGGACGCCGCCGGGCTTCCGGTACAAGGCGCACGGGAATGATGAGGGATGAGGGGGGAACGGGGGCGATGTTGTGGTCGGGGGGGGGGCCCGGCGCCGCACCCACCACCAGCACCACCCCCACCCCCACCCCCACCCCGCGCCCCTCCCCCCACCTCGCCGACGACTTCCTCGAACGGCTGCGTGCCTTCGGGATGACCGGCATCCGAACCCTCCGCCTCACCCGCAACCGCACCACCCTCGTCTCGTTCCGCGCCGGGACGCTTCGCGTCCAACAGGCGTTTGCCACCGCACCCGACGACGTCGTGCGCGCGATCGCCGTCTTCGTCTCGGCGCGCGGGGCGGCGCGCGCGGCGGCCAAGCGAATCATCGTCGCCTATCCCATCGAACGCGATCCGTCGCGACGACCGCCCCAACGCACCCCGTTGCACCCGGACGACCACGCAATGGCCGAGCGTCTCCGTCGCGAGCACGCCCGCCTCAACGCGGCGCACTTTGGCGGGGCGCTGCGCGCCATCACCGTCACCGTCTCACGTCGCATGAAGTCGCGGCTCGGGCACTACGCGCCGGCCCGGTCGCACCCGCACGGTGCGGAGATCGCCATCTCGCGCCGGCACATTCGTCGCCACGGCTGGGCCGAGGCCACGGACACGCTCCTGCACGAGATGGTGCATCAATGGCAGGAGGAGAACGGCCACCCCATCGATCACGGCGCGACGTTCCGTCGCAAGGCTGCCGAGGTGGGGACGACGCCTCGCGCCAAGCGCGTCGTGCACTAGCCCGTCGTCGCGGGGGCGGGTGTGTCCGCACCCCGCAGGTCGGTGCATTACCGGCCCCGGCTGCACACACTAGCTTCCCGGCCATGCGACTTCGCCCCCTCGCCAGCGTTATCGCGGCACTCCTCCTGGTCGGTACCCTCTACATCGGGAAGTTCGGCGCCGGTCCGCTCCCCCCGCTCGGCCCCTTCCTCGATCCCGTGCGTGGCGCGTGGGGGGCGGTGGCGTACACGGCGCTCCCCGCCACGGCATCGGCGGCGCTCCCCGGCCTGACCGGCGCCGTCGACGTGCGCTACGACCAGCGCGGTGTCCCCCACATCTTCGCAGCGACGGAGGACGACGCGATTCGCGCGTTAGGCTACGTGGTGGCGCGCGACCGCCTCTTCCAGCTCGAGTTGCAGGCGCGCGCCGGGGCCGGGACATTGACGGAGCTGGTGGGCAAGGCGGCCATTCGCGCCGACAGCGAGCCGCGCGCCCTCGGGATGCCGCGCGGCGCAGAGCAGAAGCTGGCGGCGCTCCCCAAGGGATCGCTGGGGTTGCGACTGCTCGAGGCGTACGCCGATGGCGTCAACGCCTACATCGATCATGCATCGCCCGCCGAGTGGCCGGTGGAGTACAAGCTCCTCGGCCGCCAGCCGACGCGGTGGGCGCCCATCAACTCGCTGTATCTCTACGCCCGGATGGGATGGACGCTCGCCCATCTGGATGGCGAGCGGCAGCGTCTCGCGGCGCGCGCGCTCGTCGGTGACGCGGCGGCGCGCGCGCTCTTCCCGGCGCACTCGCCCATCCAGGAGCCGATCCAGCCTAACGGGAGCGGGCAGCCGCGCGTGGATGCGGTGCCGCTCCCGGCGCCCGGCGCCGCGGACAGCGGCGCCCTCGCCCTCCTCGACCTCCTCCCCTCGTCCTGGCAGCAGGCGCAGGACGCGGAGGTGTCGTCGATCTTCGCCTCGAACAACTGGGTGGTCAGCGGGGCGCGCAGCAAGTCGGGGCATCCCATCCTCGCCGGCGATCCGCACCTCGGCCTCACCCTCCCCAGCATCTGGTACGAGGCGCACCTCGTCGTCCCCGGCAAGATGGATGTGTACGGGGTGACCATCCCCGGCTCGCCCGGCATCGTCATCGGCTTCACGCGCGACCTCGCCTGGTCGCTCACCAACACCGGCGCCGACGTCCTCGACTTCTATCGCGAGACGGTCGACGACCAGGTGCGCCCCACGAAGTACCTCGTCGACGACGTGTGGAAGGAGATCGAGCAGCGCGAAGAGATCTATCGCGGCAAGCGCGGCGAGGTGCTCCGTGTCGACACCGTGCGCTACACGCATCGCGGGCCGATGCACCGCATGGCGAAGGACTGGGTCTCGATGCGCTGGACGGTGAACGAACCCACCGATCTCGCGTCGGCATTCTTCAATGCGCAGCACTCGACCACCGTCGCCGACTTCCTCGACGCCTTTGCCCGCGACTACTTCGCGCCGGCACAGAACGTCGTCGTCGCCGATCGCAGCGGGAACATCGGCATCCGGTCCACCGGGCACTACCCGTTGCGCCCGGCGGGGGGCGACGGGCTCACGATCTTCGACGGTTCCACCGCCGCGAGCGACTGGACCGGCTACTGGCCGGTGTCGCAGTACCCGCAGTCGATCAACCCGGCCCAGGGATTCCTCGCCTCGGCCAACCAGGAGCCTATCGATCCGCAGCAGGCGCCCGCGTACTTCGGCTTCGACTGGGCATACGAGCCGTGGCGCGCGCTGCAGATCAACCGGCTCCTGCGCGCGACGCCGCAGGTGTCGATGGACGACATGCGGCGCTTCCAGACCGATCCGGGCAGCGTGCGGGCCGACTGGTTCGTCGCCTACCTGCGCAATGCTGCCGCGGCCGTTGGGGCCCGCGGCAACGCGCCCCCGTCGCTCGCGGTCGCCGACTCGATCCTTGGCGCGTGGGACCGTCGCTACACCATCGGCAACACCGGGGCGCTCCTCTTCGAGCAGGCGCTGGGGCAGGTGATCCGGCGGACCTTCGACGAGCTGGTCCCCGCCGGCGACACCGTGCGCGTCGCGACGCCGAGTACGGCGGTGTTGCTGGCGATGATGAGCGACTCGGCCAACGTCTGGTGGGACAATCGCTCGACGACACCGATGGTCGAGGACCGCGACGCGATCCTCGCCGGCGCGCTCGCCGCCGCGTACGACACGCTGGTGGCGCGCAGCGGCCCGCCGTCGGCGGGGAAGTGGGCGTGGGGGAAGGCGGCGCAATCGACGGCGCAGATCAATCACCTCCTGGCGCTCGAGGGCTTCTCGGCGCGTGACCTGATGGTGCAGGGGGGGCGCGGGACGCTCAACCCGTCGGTGGGGAATGGCGGTTTCGGGGCGAGTTGGCGGATGGTGGTCGAACTGGGCCCGCGGGTGCGCGCGATGGCGACGTACCCCGGCGGGCAGAGCGGCAATCCGGCCTCGCAGCGCTATGCGGACCGGCTGCGCTTCTGGCGTGACGGTGACCTCGAGCTCGTGACCGTTCCCGCCGCACCGGACTCGCTCTCGCCGTCGCAGCTGACGGCGCGACTCACCCTGACGCCGGGAGGGCGCTGACCATGGTGCTGCTGCGCGCGCTCATCCTCGCGATCGTCATCACATTAGGCACCGTCCTCGTGGGGTGGTGGGTCGTCCCGCTCGTGGCAGCCGCCTTCGGGGTGCTGCAGCGGAAGGCCTCCGCGCCCGGGCTGGTCGCCGCGCTCAGCGGGGCGCTGGGATGGGGGGGCTACCTGGCGGTGGTCGCCGTCGGCGGCGGCCCGGTGGCGGGGTTTGCCGGCGCCCTGGCCACTTCGATGAAGCTCCCGGGGTGGGCCCCGCTCGTCGCGACCCTCGTCTTCCCGGCCCTGCTCGCCGGCCCGGCGGCCTACCTCGGCGCACGCGTGAGCGGGCGCTATCTTTCCCCCGCATGACGACCGACTTCTTCAATATCGATAGCGCGCTCTCCGAGGATGAGCGCGCAGTCCGCGATAGCGTCCGTCGCTTCGTCGACGAGCGCGTCCTCCCGATCATTGGCTCGTGCTACGTGGAGGGGCGCTTCCCCCGCGAGCTCATCCCCGAGATGGCCGAGCTGGGCGTCCTGGGGGCCAACCTCCCCGAGGAGTACGGCTGCGCGGGGCTCAACAACGTCGCCTACGGGCTCATCATGCAGGAGCTCGAACGCGGCGACTCCGGCATCCGCTCGTTTGCCTCGGTGCAGGGCGCGCTGGTGATGTACCCGATCTACGCCTTCGGCAGCGAGGAGCACAAGCGGACCTGGCTCCCCAGGCTGGCCAAGGGCGAGGCGATCGGCTGCTTCGGGCTCACGGAACCGGACTACGGCTCCAACCCGTCGGGGATGATCACGATGGCCACGCAGCAGTCCGATGGCACGTGGATCCTGAATGGCGGCAAGATGTGGATCACCAACGGCTCGCAGGCGCACGTCTCCGTCGTGTGGGCCAAGACGAATGGCGACAAGGACCAGTCGTCGATCCGCGGCTTCGTCGTCCCGACCAACACCCCCGGCTTCAAGGCGAAGGACCAGAAGGGGAAGCTCTCGCTGCGCGCCTCGGACACGAGCGAGCTCACCTTCGACAACGTGCACCTGCCGGCCGACGCGATCCTCCCCAAGTCGGGCGGTCTCAAGTCGCCGCTCATGTGCCTCACGCAGGCGCGCTACGGGATCTCGTGGGGGGCGATCGGCGCGGCGATGGCGTGCTATGAAGAGGCGCTCTCCTACGCCAAGAACCGCGTGATGTTCGACAAGCCGATCGCCGGCTTCCAGATCCAGCAGGAGCGCCTGGCCGACATGCTCACCGAGATCGTCAAGGCGCAGCTCGTCTCGTTGCACCTGGGGCGCCTCAAGGACGCCGGGACGTTCACGCCGCAGCAGGTCTCGCTCGCCAAGCGCAACAACGTCGACATCGCCACGAACATCGCTCGCGAGGCGCGACGCCTCCTCGGCGCCAACGGCATCCTCGCCGAGTACTCGGCGATGCGCCACATGGCCAACCTCGAGAGCGTGTACACCTACGAGGGGACGCACGACGTCCACTCGCTCATCCTCGGGCAGGCCGTCACCGGCCTCAACGCGTTCAACTGAGTTGTTGGGCGTGACCAATCGCACCGAAGGATACGAAGAGCCGGCTTGCCGGCTCTTCGTCGTTGAAGGCGGGGCGCGTCGTCGCGTGGTCGCGCCCGCCAAGGCGCTCGGGCGTGGCTTGCGGCTGGCGGCGTGCGCGCTCGCCCTGGGCGCCGCGCTTCCGCCGCGCGCCTGGGCGCAGGACGCCGACCGCACGGGGGACGGGCGCAGCGCTGGCGACGCCGCAGAGAAGGGGACGGCGAAGAAGGACGCCGCCGCGCGATCGATGCCGCGCCATCCCACGCTCGGGTGGCTCCCGCGCGTGCGCCTCGACAACGACGCGTACAACTTCTGGAAGCATCCCGGCAAGCGCACCGACGAGGAGTACACCAACGGCGTGGTGCTGGGGATGGAGACGCTGCGCGCGCCCGGCTGGGGGCGCTCGCTGGGGCGTCGCGCCCCCGGGTGCGCCACGGCGCTCACCGGCGATCGCGCCTGCCTCTCGACGCTGCTCTTCATCGGGCAGGACATGTACACCCCCAACCTCGATCGCCCTCCGTTCTCCTACGCGGGGTGGATGTACGAGCGACCATACGCGGCGTGGCTGTACGTCGGGGGCGAAGGGCGGCGCATCTCCAACCGCGCCTTGCGCACGTACACGGTGTCGCTCGGGGTCACCGGGGCCCCGGCGTTAGGCAAGCTGGCGCAATCCATCGCCCACCAGATCAGTGCGCGCTACACCACCAAGGCCACCGGGTGGGAGACGCAGGTGGGCGCCGAGCCGGGCGTGCTCCTCGGTGTGCGGCAGTCACTCCTGGCGTTGCGCTGGGCGCCGGGCGGCTCGGGGATCCTCGATCTTGCCCCGTCGGTCGGGACGTCGCTCGGCAACATCCGCACGTCGGCCGACGCGGGGGCCAGGCTCCGGCTTGGCATCAACATGTCCCATCCCTGGGACCCGCGGGCGTGGCGCGGGCGCGGCGTGTGGGAGTTTCAGCTTTCCGCGGCCGGGCGGCGGGAGTTCGTGGCGCACGACTTCTCGCTCGATGGGACGCTCTTCCGCGCCACCGATCGGCAGGTCACCCGCGTGCCAACGGTGAGCGAGTACGAGTTCGGCACGGCGTTGCGCCTGTATCGGCTGCATGTGGGATGGCGCGCCGTGACCCGGACGCGCGAGTACTCGACGGGCCCCGCGCGCCATGCCTACTCGCAGATGTACTCGTCGATCGAGTTCAGGCCGTAGCGCCGGACGCGGGGCGCCCCGGTCGGCTCACGGTCGCCCCGCGGTCGGTCAGTTCGCCGTCTTGCGCGTCTCGCGATAGCGCCCGCTCATGCGCTGGACCGCCCAGCGCGGGAGGAAGCGCAGGAGGAGGACGGCCGCCTTGTACTGCGCGCCTGGAATCACGACGGTGGGGGAGCCGCGCTCCATGGCGGCGAGCGAGTCCGCCACGACACGGTCGGCGTCGAGCCACATCCATCCGGGGATCGAGCGCATCGACATCGCCGCGCGCTGGTGGAATTCGGTGCGGGTGAAGCCCGGGCAGAGCGCCTGCACGTAGATCCCCCGCGCCGCCACCTCGCGTGCCAGCGATTCCATGGCGAAGCGCTGGTAGGCCTTGGTGGCGCAGTAGTTCACGTTGCCGGCGCTCGTTAGGTACGAGGCGACCGAGGCGACGGTGATGACCGCCCCGCGCCCCTCGGCCGCCATCCCTCGCACCGCCGCCTGCGTGAGGCGGTGCACCGCGAGCACGTGGAGCCGCAGCATCGTCTCCTGTGCGACCGGATCGGTGGTGACCAGCGGGCCCTTGGTCCCGAAGCCGGCGTTGTTCACGAGGAGCGCGATGGCACGCGCCGGGTCGCGCCCCCCCTCCGCGATGCGGGCGAGGACGGCATCGACGCCCCCGTCGGTCGCGAGGTCGGCGGCGATCACCTCCACGCTCACGCCGTGCGCGGCGCGCAGTGACTCGGCCGCATCGGACAGCCGGGCGGCATCGCGCGCCACGAGGATGAGGGCGTACCCACGACGGGCAAGGGCGCGGGCAAAGGCCGCCCCAAGCCCGGCGGTCGCACCGGTGACCAGGGCGATGGGTGGCGTCGAGCGGGGCTTCGTGGGCGTCGTCATGGGGGAAAGATGGGGGGATCGGCGACATTCGGGATGGGCATCGCCGTCCTGTGTTCCCGGGGGGCAGCCGCTAGATTTCCCCCCGCTTCCTTCACACCTGGAGACGGAACGGTGAAGATCGCCGTTTGCATCAAGCGCGTCCCTGAGATGGACGTGAACTTCAAGATCGCCGCGTCGGCCAAGGGCGTCGACGAGGCGGGGCTCAAGTGGGACATGTCCGACTTCGACGGCTACGCCGTCGAGGCCGCGTTGCAGCTCACGGAAAAGCTCGGCGCCGGCGAGGTCCACGTGATCTCGCTCGGCGGCGACGTGGTGCAGGAGACGCTGCGCAAGGCGCTGAGCATGGGGGCCGCCAAGGCGGTCCAGCTCAAGTGCGACGCCGTCCCCTACGACCCCTACGCCATCGCCAACGCCCTCGCCGCCGAGCTCAAGGCCGGCGGCTACGACCTCATCATGTTCGGCAAGATGTCGATCGATGGCGCCAACGGCGTCACGCAGTTCATCGTCGCCGAGCAGCTCGGGCTTCCCCTCGTCCACGCCTGCTCCAAGCTGGAGATCGCGGGGGGGAAGGGGAACGCGCGCCGCGAGATCGAGGGCGGGGGCGAGCTGGTCTCGTTCTCGCTCCCGGCCATCGTCTCCATCGACGAAGGGATCGCGCGCCCGCGCTACCCGTCGCTCAAGGGGATCATGGCGGCGAAGAAGAAGCCGCTCGAGGTCAGGCCGGCGCAGCTCGGCGAGGTGCGGCTGACGGTCGAGAAGATGGAACTCCCGCCGGCCCGTGCGGCCGGGCGCATCATCGGCGAAGGGGCGGCCGCCGTCCCCGAGCTCGTGAAGCTCCTCCAGACTGAAGCGAAGGTGCTCTGATGCCTAACGTCCTGGCATTTGCAGAAGCGCGCGGCGGTGAGCTGCGCAAGGTGGCGCTCGAGGCGGTGACCGCCGCGCGCCAGGTGGCCGACCAGGTCGGGGGCGAGGTGCACGCCATCCTCGTCGGCCCTGCTGGCGTCGCGGCCAAGGGAGCGACGCTCGCCGAGTACGGCGCGGATCTCGTGATCGTCGCCGAGCATGCGGGCTTTGCCAACTATGCGCCCGAGACGACGGCGGCGTTGGTGGCCGATCGCGTGAAGGGGGGCGACTACCGCGCGGTGATCTTTTCCGCCTCGCAGCAGGGGAAGGACCTCGCGCCGCGCACCGCGGCCAAGCTGGGGTGCGCCATCGCGACCGACGTGACGTCGTTCAGCGTGGGGGGCGATGCGGTCATCGTCACCCACCCGGGCTACACGGGCAAGGTGGTGCAGACGCTGAAGCTCATCGGGACGCCAGCGATCCTGTCGCTGCGCCCCGGGGCAGTATCGCCAGCCGCAAAGGCCGGCGCCGGACGCACCGAGAGCGTGGGCGCCGATCCGTCGGGGGCCCGCGTGCAGGTCACCGAGACGATCCTCGGAGACTCCAAGAAGCTCGACCTCGGGGAGGCGCCGATCATCGTCAGCGGCGGGCGCGGGCTCAAGGCCGCCGAGCACTTCAAGCTGGTCGAGGATCTCGCCGCGGCGTTCGGGAACGCGGCGGTCGGCGCCACGCGCGCCGTGACCGACGAGGGGTGGCGCCCGCACTCGGACCAGATCGGGCAGACGGGGCGCCTCGTCTCGCCTGATCTCTATGTCGCCGTCGGCATCTCGGGGGCAATCCAGCACCTGGCCGGGATGCGCACCTCCAAGTGCATCGTCGCGATCAACAAGGACAAGGAGGCCCCGATCTTCAAGGTGGCCGACTACGGGATCGTGGGCGACGTCTTCGAGGTCGTCCCTGCGCTCACCGCCGCCGTGCAGCAGGCCAAGCAGTCGTCGCACTAGCGATTCAACGCAGCATCGAGACGTGCAGATGAAGTAACGGTGTCGGGCGCTCGTGTCGGGCGCCCGACGCGCTTGGACCCTCACGCTCCCCTCCCATGTCCCACGTGGCGTTCGCCTTCGTCCTCGCGCTGGCGCTGGCCTTCTTCTCGTACAACGCGCAGCGCCTGGTGCGCTACCTGCGCATCGGCCGCGACGACAACCGGCTCAACGACCTCCCGCGCCGCGTCTGGAACCTCCTGCGCATCGGGATCGCGCAGACAAAGATCCTGCGCGACCCGCTCGCCGGTCCGGTGCACGCGCTCGTCTTCTGGGGCTTTCTCGTCCTGCAGGTCGGCGCGCTGGAGATCATCGCGCAGGGGCTCGTCCCCGGCTTCTCGTACGGGGAGATCCTTCCGGCACCGCTCTACTGGCTCTTCCTTGCGTCGCAGGAGCTGACGGCGTTGGCGGTGCTGGCGGCGGTCGCGCTCCTCCTGCATCGCCGCATCGTCGTGAAGCCCAAGCGCCTGCAAGGCGACGGCGTGCACTCGGGCGACGCGATCTTCATCCTCTCGGTCATCGGCGGGTTGATGGTGACGCTGCTCGTCACCTCGGCCACCGACCGCGCGCTCGGCGTCGATCACCCGGCGGCGGTGCAGCCCTTCTCCGCAGCGTTGTCGCAGCTCTTTGTCGCCATGCCGCACGGGGTGGTGCAGGCCGTCCACGGCGTGTCGTGGTGGCTGCATGCGCTCCTCATCCTGACGTTCCTCAACTACCTCCCGTACTCCAAGCACCTCCACGTCATCGTCTCGCTGCCGAACACCTTCCTCTCCAACACGAGCGGACCGGGGACCGTTGGCGCGATGAAGAAGATGGACCTGGAGCAGGAGACGGAGGTCTTCGGCGCCGCGGACGTCACGCACCTGAGCTGGAAGAACCTCCTCGACGGCTACGCCTGCACCGAATGCGGGCGCTGCACCTCGGTCTGCCCGGCCAACATCACCGGCAAGGCGCTCTCGCCGCGCAAGATCGTGGTGAACACGCGCCAGCGTCTGCTGGAGGTCGCGCCGGCGATCGTCGGTGGCGACGACGTCTTCGGGATGCCGTTCATCGGCGCGGCGAAGGGCACCGCCGAGTCGCGCGCCGCGATCCTCGACCACAAGCTCCTCGACAACTTCATCACCGAGGAGGAACTCTGGTCGTGCACGTCGTGCCGTGCCTGCGTCTACGAGTGCCCGGTCTCCATCGACCAGCTGGAGATCATCAACGAGATGCGGCGCAACCTCGTCCTCACCGAGTCGCGCTTTCCCGAGGAAGTGCAGCCGGCCTTCGAGTCGCTGGAGCGCAACGGCTCGCCGTGGGCCTTCCAGCCGTCGGAGCGCGAGAAGTGGGCCGAGGGGATGGACATCCCGACCATGGCCGAGCTGTGGGAGCGCGGCGAGCGCCCCGACATCCTGTTCTGGGTCGGGTGCATGGGATCGTTTGACGATCGCGCCAAGAAGACGACGGTTGCCTTCGCGCGCATCCTCCAGGCGGCGGGGATCAAGTTCGGGATCCTTGGCCAGGAAGAGACGTGCAATGGAGATCCCGCGCGCCGCATGGGGAACGAGTACCTGTACCAGATGCTCGCCCAGCAGGCGATCGAGACGTTGAATCGCTACGAGGTGCTCACGATCGTCACCTCGTGCCCGCACTGCTTCCACCAGATCGGGAACGAGTTCCCGCAGTTCGGCGGCAACTACGAAGTCATCCATCACTCCACGTACATCGAGCGCCTCCTGGCCGATGACATGGTCCCGCTCAAGCACGACGCGGGGCAGAAGCTGGTGATGGCCTACCACGACTCGTGCTACCTGGGGCGCTACAACGAGGTGTACGACGCGCCGCGTGAGGCGCTCAAGCGCGCGCTCCCCGTGGTGCAGCTGGTCGAGGCGCCGCGTTCGCGCGACAAGGGGCTCTGCTGCGGCGCCGGTGGCGGGCGCATGTGGATGGAGGAGCGCGTGGGGCAGCGCATCAACGTCGAGCGCAAGAAGGAACTGCTCGAGACCGGCGCCGACGCGGTCGCCGTCGCCTGTCCCTTCTGCATGACGATGCTCAACGATGCGGGGATGAAGCTGGAGAGCACGGTCCCGGTGTATGACATCGCCGAAGTGGTCGCCGCGAGGATTGAAGAGCGGACGGGGGACGGGAGACGGGAGACGGGGGAGTAGTGGGGCGGTGGCGCATGAGTCGCGCGCGAGGCGTCTTTCGCGCGGCGCGCGATGGTGCGTGTGCGGGGCTGCTCGCGGTGGTGGTGGTCGCGGCGTGCGGAGGGGAGCGCGCACCGGTTGCCGATACGACACTGGCGGCGCCCCCGGCGGTGTCAGCGGCAACCGACTCCGCGCCTGCCGCCCCGCTGGCGGGTGAGACGTCGACGCTGCCGCAGGGGGCGCCAGACAAGGCGGGGGAGTTCCGCCTGGCGGGAAACGAGCCGTTCTGGAGCGTGCGCATCTCCAGGGTGGGGCTTCGCTATACCACGCCGGACTACAAGGACGGCATCCTCTTTCCCGCCACCGCCCCGGAGTCGGCCGGCGAGGCGCTGCGCTGGGTTGCGCTCACCGCGGCGCCTAACGCGCACACGCTCGAGGTGACGCTGGAGGCCCGGCGCTGCCAGGACTCCATGGCCGACAAGGCATGGACGCACACCGCAACAGTCGTCTTCGACGGCGCGACCCTGAAGGGGTGCGGGGAGCGGGTGAGGTAGCGAGCCCGCGGCGACGAAGGCGCGTCGCGTCAGGCGCCCCGCGTCAGGCGCGCCGCGCAGGCGCTCGGCTAGCGAATCCGCAGCACGTGCAGCTGGATCTGGTGCTTCTGCGCCCCTTCCTCGAACGGGGCGATCCAGTGCTCGGTGAGCGCCATCCCCCCTTCCTCGGCGCTTGCCAGGAAGTTCGCGAGCGAGAGGCGCCCCGGGTCGGCGATGAGCGCGTAGCCTTCGTCCGAGACCGTCTCGAGGATCGCATCGGCCACCAGGTCGCCGTGCGTGTGTTCGTACAGCACGTCGGACGCGACGACGACGTCGAAGCGCCCCAGGTCGCGCGGCATGTCGCGCCAATCGACCATGCGCGTCGCGATGCGGTGCCCCGTGTTGCGCGCCACGTTCACCCGCGTGAACTCGAGCGCCTCGGAGTAGTAGTCGGTCGCGGTGACGCGATAGCCGGCGTGGGCGAGGGCGCAGGCCACGAGCCCGCTCCCGCAGCCCAGTTCAAGGGCACGCCGCCCGTTCCCCTTGTGGCGCACCACGTGCTCGGCGAGGATGCGCGCCGACGGCCAGACGTCGGCCCAGTAGGGGAGGCGCTCGTCCTTCTCGAACTCTTCCTCGTTGATGAGCGTCTCGGCGTTGCGCGGGTGTGCGAGGACAAAGCGGCGATTGCCGCAAGCTACCTCGGTCTCGACCACGTCGAAGCGCGCGCGAAGCGCCGCCAGCTCACGCTCCCACCAGGCGTCGTCTCCCGCGATGGTCACAGCGAGAACGACTCGGCAAGGTGGGCGTCGTCGCTCACGAGCAGGGCGTTGACCACCTCGCCCGCTTCACAGCGTGCACGTTCCTCGGGGACGACGACGAGCGCGTTGGCCCGTGCCATCGACGTGAGGATCCCCGAGCCCTGCGGCCCGGTGAGGCGGGCGTGCATCCGACCGTCTTCCCCCACGCGCACGATCCCTCGCAGGAAGTGCGTCAACCGCGCCCCCAGGCTCACCGGCTCGTCGAGCACCACGGGGACCGGGTGGCGGAAGAGGCGGGCATGCCCCTGCATGCGCCGCAGCACCGGGCGCACGAAGAGTTCGAACGTCACCATCACCGAGACCGGGTTGCCGGGAAGCCCGACCCACGGCGTCCCGTGCAGCGCGCCGAAACCGACCGGCGCCCCGGGGCGCATGCGCACCTTCCAGAAGTCGAGCGTCGCCCCTAACGATGCCAGGACGTCGCGCGTGTAGTCGAACGCGCCCACCGACGCGCCGGCCGAGGTGACGATCAGGTCGACCCCCTTGGCCTGCTCGAGGAGGGCGCGCAGCGATCCGGGCGTGTCGGCGGCGTTGCCGAGGAGGAGCGGGATGCCGCCGTTGCTCCTGACGAGGGCACTGATGGTGTACGAGTTGGAGGTGACGATCTTGCGCCCCGCCAGCACCTCGTGGAAGCGGTCGAGGTCGACGAGTTCGTCGCCGGAGCCGAGGATGGCGACGACGGGGCGGCGGTACACCTCGACGGTCGGCAATCCTAACGACGCAAGGACTCCCGCCTGCGCCGGCGCGATCGGCGTTCCCGCCGGGATGACGGTGTCGCCCCCCACGAAGTCCTCGCCACGGGGGCGAATGTTCTTGTGCGCGTCGCGCACGTCGCGGATCGCCACGACCTCGAGCCCGGCGTCGGTGTCCTCGACGCGCACGACGGTGTCGGCGCCATCGGGAATCGGGGCGCCGGTCATGATGCGGGTGCACAGCCCCTCGCGCACCGGGAGGGTGGGGAACTCACCGGCGGCGACGGTCTCCTGCACGCGCAGGCGAACCGGCGCTTCCTGCGTGGCCGCGGCGATGTCCGCAGCACGCACCGCATAGCCGTCCATCGCCGAGTTGTCCCAGTGCGGAAGCGTGTAGCTGGCGACGGCGTCGCGGGCGAGGACGCGCCCGACGGCATCGAGCAGCGGGACGCGCTCGATCCCCAGCGTCGTGATGCCGGCCAGGCTGCGGGCGCTCGCCTCGGAAACCGTGAGCATCAGCGCGCCCCTCCCGTCAGGCGCAACGACGCCAGCTGGCTCACCAGCGTGTCCTGCACCCGCTCGATCTCCCGGGTGGGGACGACGAAGTGGTTGGACAGGACGCTGAAGAGGAGGAGGCGTCCGTCGGCGGTGGTCACGTAGCCGGAGAGCGATCGCACCATGTCGAGCGTCCCCGTCTTGGCGTGCACATTCCCCTGGGCCGGCGTCCCCTTCATGCGATTCGCGATCGTGCCGTCGATGCCGCCGATGGGGAGGGCATCGTAGAACGTGGCGAAGTCCTTCGACTGTCGCATCGCGTCGAGGACACGCACGATCGTCTCCGGGGTGACGACGTCGTGCCGCGACAGTCCACTCCCGTCGCGATAGACGAAGCCGTCGGGGGCAGCGCCCCACGCCAGGACCTGGTCGCGGACCACGCGCGCGCCGCTGTCGGCGGTGCCGACGCTCGCCCGCGCGCGCCCAAGCGTTCGCAGGAGGATCTCCCCGATCTGGTTCTGCGACGGCTTCTCGAAGGCCTTGAGGACGTCGGTGAGCGGGGGGGACATGACGGAGAAGAGCGGGTACGTGGTCGGCCCGCGCCAGATCGACACGCCGCCGCCGATCGTGATGCCGCGCTCGCGAATCGCCTCGGCCAGCGCCAGGAGATACGCACGCGACGGGTCGCGCTGGGTGATGGTCAGCACCGCCGAGTCGCCAGCCGCAATGGTTCCCTCGACGATGACCGTGGCGTTGTCCGTCGAGTCCTGTCGCACGCTCAAGGTGCGGGCGCGGCGCGCGCCGGCCGCGTCCGCCGCGGGCGCGGTGGTCTGCGCCCACATGCGCACGCGCGGGACGGTGTGCGCCGGGAGCGTGCGCGCCGTGGGGGCCTCGCCCGCGCGCGCCGCGCCGCGCACGACGATCCGGGCGAACCCCTCATTGAAGTACAGCTCGTCGACCCCGGCCGAGTACGCGAAGTCGAGATCGTCGTACGACCAGCCGAAGCCTAACGTGGCACCTGGAAAGGCATCCGCCCCCGGGACAATGGCCCCGGCGATGCGGGTGATGCCGCGCGCGGCGAGCGAGTCGGCGATGGCACGCAGCGGGCGCATCGCGTCGCCGGCCATGTGATCGCTCACGCTGGGATCGCCGGTCCCGCTCACCACCAGGTCGCCGCGCACCTCGCCGTCCACCACCGGGGCACTCGCGGCGAGGGTGGTGCTGAAGCGGAAGCCGGGGCCCAGCAGCTGCAAGGCGACGGCTCCCGTCAGGATCTTCTGGTTCGATGCCGGGATGAAGAGCTTGCCGGCGTTGTGCGACACCAGCGTGTCCCCACTCACCGGGTCGACGACGAGGATCCCCAACTGCGCACTGCGGAACTGCGGCGCCGAGACCATCGAGTCGACGGCGTGGCGCAGCGCGACCACGCCCGGGTGCAAGCGCATCGACGGAGCGCCGTGCGCAGTCGCACGCGTGCAGCCGGCGAGGAGTGAGGCGCTCGCGAAGAGCGGCACGAACAGCGAGCGGAGGCGACGGCGGCGCGCGCGGGCGGGCCGGTCGGTCGTCGAACGAATGGTACGGGGCATGGTCTCGCGGCGGAGAATCGCCGGCCTTGCGGTGATGGAGGTGGACGTCCGGCGCCACGCACGTTATCGCGTCGAGCGAAGGCGCGCGAGGCTTGGGACCGGGGCGCGATTCGCGGGGCGCGTGCTCAGGAAGCGTTGGCGCGCCGTATCGCCTCGGCCAACTCTTCCGGTGTGTTCACGTTGAGGAAGAGGGAGGCCGGGTCACCGAACCGCCGCACCTCGGCGAGCGCGAGGCGGGCCACGCGTACCTCGTCGAGGAAGGCGATCGCCCGCCGGTCGCCGCGGTCCAGCGCCCGCGCGATGGCGTCCAGTGCCTGCGGTCCGTACCAGGCGCACACCGGCTCCACCCCGCGCCGGCCAAGGCTTTCGGCGACGGCGGCGTCGTGGCCCTCCTCGCCTAACGCGCGCAGCCTGGCGAGCAGCGGCGCGCTCACGAAGGGCATGTCCCACGCGACCACGAGCACCGCGCCCGCGGCGTGCGACAGGGCGGCGTGCAACCCGCCGAGGCTCCCCTCGCCGGGGCGCACGTCGCGACATGTGCGCACTCCCGGGAGCCACGCATCGGCGCCGGGATCGTTGGCGATGAGGAGCAGGTCGTCGCTCACCGCGCGCAACGCATCGGCCACGCGATCGATGATGCGACGCCCCCCCACGACCTCGAGTCCTTTCGGCCGTCCGTCGAACCGCGTCGCCCCGCCCCCCGCGAGGATCACCCCGGTGCAGTGCATCGCCTAACGGCGCGCGCGCGCGAACTCGACCGTCATGCCCTCAACGCCGAGCGACACGGTGGAGGGATGGACGGCGGACGGCGGAACCAGGCCCTCCGCGCAATGCTCGCGCTGGCTCATGTCGGAAAGATGCCCCCGCCCCCCCCCCCCCCACCCCCGGAAACGAAACCGCCGCGGCCCCCGGCCGCGGCACTCCCGTCTCCCGTCTCCCGTCCCCCGTCTGCCCTTCCTATTCCCCTCGATACGCCGACGCCAACGTCGCATCCTCCGCCACCCGCACCTCCACCACCTGCGCACGCTCGCCTAACGCCTGCAGCGCCTCGCGCAGCTGCTGGAAGATCAGGCGCGCCACGTTCTCGCCCGTGGGGATCTGCCTTCCCTCGGCGAACTCGGGGATGTCCAGGTTGAGGTTGGTGTGGTCGTAGCGCTCGCGCACCTCGGTCGCCAGCACGCGGTCCAGCACGCCCAGGTCGACGATGAAGCCGGTGGACTCGTCGATCTCACCGCCCACCGTCACGTCGCACACGTAGGTGTGGCCGTGGTAGTTGGGGCGCGCGCAGGCGCCAAACGTGGCGACGTTGCGGGCGTCGTCCCACTCCGGGCGCCGATAGCGGTGCGCCGCGGCGAAGGTCACGCGGCGCGTGAGGTACGCCCGCGCCACCTACCGCCCGAAGGTGTACGTGATCCCGGCGGTGAGGCCGAGGTTGCGCTTCCAGACGTTGCGCCCGTCAGACACTTCGAGCACCGCCGGGTCGGCGGTCGACTTGGTGAAGTACGAGTCGGGGTAGCGGATGCGGTAGAAGTAGTTCCCCGCGTCGATCCGTCCCTGCCAGCGTCCGCCGGGGGCGAACTTGATCGCTGGGCGAAAGGTGAGGAGGAAGGGATAGCCCACCTTGTACTGCCCCACGTCCGGCGCGTCGAAGCCGGCCGCGATCCCCAGCCCGCCACCAAGCGACGGGACGATCCCGTGCCACGACTTGTAGCCGGTGAGGTTGAGCGAGAAGCCGATGTCGGTGAGCAGGAGGTTGACGTTCTTCTTCCCCAGGTCGCGCAGCACGAGGAGCTTGGTGGGGTCGAGGACGGTACGCTCCGTCATGACCAGCATCGACTGGGCGGTGAAGTACGCCGGCCCGGTCATGTGGAACTCGTAGTGCGCGCCGAACGTCGGACCGCTCACCGGAGCCACCCCCGCCGGATCGACCCCGGCGTTGTACTGCCCGCCGAAGATTGTGAGCTCCTGGCGCCCGTGCAGGTCGCGGTAGGGCGACTTGCGCGGGACGTAGCCCACCTGCGCCATGGTGTCGCGCGGCAGGAGCGCCGCCACGGTGCACAGCCCCAGCAGGGGCAACAAACGGTTCATCATCACGTCGCGGAGTGCGCGGTCTGGTCGGTTGCGTCGGTTACGACGGCAGGCGCAGGGCGCGCCCGGTCATTTCGGTCGGTTGTTCGATCCCCAGCATCGCGAGAATCGTCGGGCCCACGTCGCACAGCGCGCCGCCGCCGCGCAGCGGGCGATCGCCATCCGGGTCGACGATCACGAACGGGACCGGGTTGGTCGTGTGCGCCGTGTGCGGCCCCCCCGTCTCGGGATCGATCATGACTTCGCAGTTGCCGTGGTCGGCCGTGATGAGGAGGCGCGCCCCCTGCTTCTCCGCCGCCGCGATGACGCGTGACAGGCACGTGTCTACCGTCTCCAGCCCCTTGATGACGGCGGGAATGGATCCGGTGTGCCCGACCATGTCGGCGTTGGCGTAGTTACACAGCGTGAAGTCGTACGATCCACTCTCGATCGCCTCGACGAGGACGTCGGTCACCCCCGCCGCCGACATCTCTGGCTGCAGGTCGTACGTCGGGACCTTGGGGCTCGCCACGAGGTTGCGCACCTCGCCGGCGAACGGCGCCTCGATGCCGCCGTTGTAGAAGTAGGTCACGTGCGGGTACTTCTCGGTTTCCGCGGTGCGGAACATCGTCATCCCCGTTTCCGACACGACCTCGGCCACGATGCGGGCCATCGAGAACGGGGGGAAGGCGACCGGGAAGGAGAAGGTCTCGTCGTACGATGTCATCGTCGCCAGATGCAACCGCGTCGGGCGCGCGCTGATGTCGAAGCCGGCGAAGTCGGGCTGCGTGAGGGCGCGCACCATCTGGCGCATGCGGTCCGAGCGGTAGTTGAAGCCGATGATGGCGTCGCCGTCGCGGATCGGGGCGACCGGGACGCCGTCCTTCACCACCGCCATCGGGGTGATGAACTCGTCGGTCTCGCCGCGGTCGTAAGCGGCGCGGATGGCGGCGAGCGGATCGTCCGTCGTCGGCCCCACGCCCATCACCGAGTCGTACCACTTCTTCACCCGTTCCCAGCGCTTGTCGCGGTCCATCCCGAAGTAGCGCCCGCCTAACGATGCGACCTGCGCGCGCCCGTTCGCCCTGGCCAGCGTCTTCTGCATGTAGCCGTAACCGTTGGTCGGGAGCGTGTCGCGCCCGTCCATCAGGGCGTGGATCGCCACCTTGGCCACCCCCTGCTGCTCCGCCAGGTCGATCAGTGCGAACAGGTGCGACTCCATCGCATGCACCCCGCCGTCGCCCATGAGTCCCAACAGGTGCAACGTCCCGCCGGTCTGCTTCACGTGCGTGCAGGCGTCGACGAAGGCCGGCTTGGAGTAGAACGTGCGGTCGGTGATCGCTTCCTCGATCCGGACCAGGTCCTGCTTCACCACGCGCCCGGCGCCGAGGTTGAGGTGCCCCACCTCGCTGTTTCCCATCTGCCCCGCGGGGAGCCCGACCGCCAATCCGCTCGCGTCGAGGAGGGTCCGCGGGGCCTTGGACCACAGCGACTGCCAGGTGGGCATGCGAGCCATCGCAACGGCATTACCTTCCGTGGCGTCGCGATGACCGAAACCGTCAATGACGACGAGGACGACAGGACGAGTGCTGGGTCGGGGCATCTTGGCCGGGGAGCCGGTGGCGTGAATACGACAGTCGAACGACGCTGGGAATCTATCACCGCACTCACGCTGGGATGAGCGCGCCGCGCCATCCCGCGGGCGGCTTCGCCGCGCTTCGGCGCGCCTACCCGCGCACCGTCGCCGTCCTCTCGACACTCATCGCCCTCTTCCTGGTCGGCGACGCCATCCTCGCCGTGCGCTACCTGCGCTACCGCGGCGAGACGGAGCGGCTGCGCGCCGGCATGTCGGAATCCGAGCGGCAGAAGGCCGACATGGTCGCCGAGTCGGAAGAGAGCAAGGTCGCCGTCATGCTCGAACTCATCCGACGCCAGGCCTCGGGCGACCGCTCGCTGCACCTGTCGGTCGCGGTGGACAGCGGGACGATGCTCCTCGAGCGCGACGGGGCGCTCCTGCGGCAGATGCGCGTCGAACTCGGCGCCGAGAAGGTCGTGGGCGCGGGCGCGGAGACGGTTCGCGTGGTGAAGCCGAGGGGGGCACGCTCGATCGAGCGCGTCATGCGTCCCCGCGACGCCTGGGAGGTCCCGACCTGGGTCTTCGGCGACAAGGCGACCCCCCCGCCTCCTGACCGACACATCCCGGGTGTCCTCGGGCGCGATGCCCTCGTCCTCTCGGGGGGGACGGTGATCTACGCCCTCCCCGATTCCGGCATCCTGGCCGATAGTGGATACGTCCTCCCCGGGGCGGTGCGCATGTCGCGGCGCGACCTGCGCGCCATTGCACCCATCATCACTCCCGGCCTTTCGGTGTACTTCTACGAATGAGCCACGTCCAGCACTTCCTGAAGCACGGCGGGACGCCGGCGCGCGTCCTGGTCACCCTCGTCGCGCTCCTCGTGCTGGGGAGCGCGGGGCTGGGCGCCGCCACCGTCACGGCGCGCTACAAGCGCGACGTCGCCCGCATGGTCTTCAACGACAACCTCGAGGTGCTCGAGGACGTGAAGCGAAAGGTGGGGGCGGTCTCGGACTCGCTGCAGACCATCGTCGACGCGCCGGTCGATTCGGCGCAGGGGAAGGCCTACATCGTGGTGAGCATCGCCGACCGCCGGCTGTGGTACCGGGACGGCGATTCGCTCCTCTTCACCACGCGCGTCGCCACCGGGAGCGGCAAGGTCCTCGACAAGGGGGGCGGTAACCAGTGGAAGTTCGAGACGCCCCGCGGGCGCCTCGTCGTGCAGAGCAAGGAGAGCGAGCCGGCCTGGGTCCCCCCTGACTGGCACTATGTCGAAGTCGCGCACAAGAAGAAGCTCGGCCTCCTCGCGCTCAAGCGGAGCGACGTCATCCCCCTCCCGAACGGCGACACGCTCGCCGTCGACGGGAGCAACATCGTGCGTCGCCAGCCGGATGGGATCGTCGAGGTGCTGGAGGCAGGGGAAGGGCGCGACCTCATCGTGAATGGACAGGTCGTCATCCCCCCGTTCGGGACCAACCAGCGCCGCTTTCCGGGGGTGGTCGGGACGCACCGGCTCAACCTGGGGGATGGATACGCGCTGCATGGCACCGACGTCCCCAGCTCGATCGGGAGCGCCGCTTCTCACGGGTGCGTGCGCCTCCGCAACGAGGACATCGAGACGCTCTTCCGGATCGTCCCGGTGGGGACCCCGGTCTACATCTACTGACCCGCGCTGCCTCTTCGCCTCCTCCCCCGGCGCGAGCGGGGAATCGCCCGCTGACCCGACGGTAATTCAGCGGGAACCTTCAGGGGGCCGGAGGGGTGCCATTAGCGGTCGGAATGACCGAGATTGTGCATGCGTCCACGCGGTTCCTTCCGGACGCTCCTCCCCTTGCCTGGTTCGTGTGTCCGTGACGTCGCCCCTCGAGGGGCGTCGATTCGAAGGACCACTGGCCTCTACAGGAAGACGGGACCATCCGCTTCGTGCTCGATCACTCGCGCGGCCTTCGCGTCGCCCTCTCCTCCCTCGCGTTCGCCGCGCTGCTTCCCGTCAGCGCGGGTGCGGCGCGTCCGGTGGTGGCAACCGACGGTGCGGCGACGGTCACGTCCTCGCTCCCTGACAGCATGGCAGGGCGCAGCGGCAAGCTCCGCGCGCGCCTCGTCTCGCCGAAGCGTGACAGCGGGATTCGCATCCTGCGCGAGCTGTTCGGCGACTCGGCCACGCGACGCCCGGGCGTCTATCACGCGGCGGATTCGGCCAGCGGGCGCCGCTTCTCGCTGATCAACCTGCTCCCGTTCCAGGCGCGCGAGCGCGGCAAGCTGGGTGGGTATCGCGTGGGCTTCTGGCCAGGGGAGACGCGCGCCCTGTGGGCGTCGACCAAGTCGCCCGAGGGCTTCATCGAGGTCACTCCGTCCAACCAG
This sequence comes from Gemmatimonadaceae bacterium, assembly GCA_046327755.1. GTDB lineage: Bacteria > Gemmatimonadota > Gemmatimonadetes > Gemmatimonadales > Gemmatimonadaceae > SCN-70-22. The sequence goes on along the minus strand of JAXLXW010000001.1, from coordinate 239,352 downwards.
GACACGCAGCTCTCGGAGAACTTCCGCCTGCGGGACTTCCTCACGCACGACCAGCAGGATGTCTGGCCCAAGTACCTCGTGCTGCGCGAAGCGCTGGTGGACAAGCTGGAGCTCCTGATGACCGACCTCCGTACGCGCGGCTACGCGGTGGCGCACCTCTCGGTCATGTCGGGCTTCCGCACGCCGCAGTACAACGCGCAGGGCGTCGGGCGCCGCGGGGGACGGGCGAAGGACTCGCGCCACCAGTACGGCGACGCCGCCGACGTCTTCGTCGACAACGACCGGGACGGGCGCATGGACGACCTCAACCGCGACGGGCGGGTCGACACGCGCGATGCGAAGGTCGTGCTGGAGTCGGTGGAACGCATCGAGGCTAACTATCCGGAGCTGGTCGGTGGCGCGGGGCTGTATCGCGCCACGTCGGCCCACGGACCGTTCGTGCACGTGGACGTGCGCGGCTCGCGCGCGCGCTGGGGGCGGAGCTAGCAGGCGGTGCCCAATCCGTTCGAGAACTTTCCGCAGTACCCGCCTCCCCAGCGCCAGGCACGCCCCGGGAGCCAGTTCCGCACGCGCGCCATTTCGGCGCTCGTCTTCGTCATCCTGGCGTTAGGCAGCTTCCTCGCGTTGCGCAAGGCCGACGCCGCCTTCGGGCCGCCGGCCGCCGCCGAGCCGCTCCCGCCACCACCGGTCGCGCGCCTGGCGGCGTCGGCGCTCGGGCGCAGTCGCGGCGTCAACATGCGCTTCGCCCTCCCCGGGGAGCGCGTGCAGTTCCCGCTCGAACTCGACGCGGCACCGTCGTCGGTCACCTTCGAGTGGATCCCGCTGGGAGAGCTGGCCTCAGTCGACACCGCCCGCAGCGTGGCCGGGACCTTCGACGCCCCGCGGCGCCCGGGCTTCTACCGGCTGGCGGTGCGCAACCGCGGTGGCGCCACCCTCATCGACTCGCTCACCCTCGCCGTCCTCGTCCCCTTCGGCGAGAAGCAGGGCGGTGCGCTCAACGGCTACCAAATCGGCATCTACAAGGGCGAGCGCACCGGCGACACGACCCCCGGGCCGCGCGGCTTCCTCGAGATCGAGCAGCCGCTCGCCGAGCTGGCGCTGTCGGCCCACATGCGCGTCGGCGACTTCATCACGCACGACGAGCAGAAGGGATGGCCGCGTTATGCGGCGGTGGATGGACGCCTCCTCGACAAGCTCGAGCTGATCTTCGACGAGATCGCCAGCTGGCACGGCGGCGAAGGGCGCGCACCGGTCGAGGTCGACGTGCACTCGGGCTTCCGTACCCCGCTGTACAACCAGCGTGTCCCCCGCGCCGCAGCCGACTCGCGCCACCAGTACGGTGACGCCGCGGACGTGGCAATCGACGCCAACCGCGACGGCGTCGTCAACGCGAAGGACGTGCGGCTGATCGAACTGGCGGTGGAGATCGTGGAGAAGAAGTACCCGGACCTCGTGGGCGGCCTTGGCGTCTACACACAGGGGGGCGCCTCCTACGCCCACATCGACGCGCGCGGCGAGAAGGCGCGCTGGCGCAGCTGACCCGCTGAAACCCAACGCGCTGCGCACGTCGTAGATTCCTACGCCGTCCCGCGCGCCCTGGCACGGCCCGACGCGATCCGCCGGTCGCAACGCGACCGGCACTCCCGTCTCCCGTCCCCCGTCTCCCGTCCGTCTCATGACGCTCTCTCCGCACCTCCGCGACCGCATCGTTCGCCAGCTCGACACCCTCACGGATGAGAAGGGCTACGCGGTGCTGGACTACGTCGAGTTCATCGCGTCGCGCTACGCGCAGAAGGAATCGCCCTCCGCGAACATCTTCACCCGCTTCACCGAAGGGGTCGAGGACACGCTGCGCGCGGGCAAGGTCTCGGCGTCCGCCATCTCGCAGACCATGGGGCTCCTCAACCAGGCGATGGGCGTCCTGAACGGCGTCGCGGCCGCCGGCAAGTCCGTCGCGAGCGACATCGTGAACACCGCGAGCGACGTGGCCAAGACCGTGACCCAAAGCACCACCAGCAGCGGCGCCACCGGGCAGACCCCCGCCGCCGGCACCACGCCCCCCACCCCGGGGAACGGCACCACCACGGACCAGAACGACAACCCCTCCCCCTCCTGAGGAGAGGTACTCCCACTCGTCTTCTCGTCCCCTCGTCTTCTGCCGCTCCGCGGCGCTTGAAGTCGCACTTTGGCCGGTCTAGCTTTCGCCATGGCGACAACAACTCGATCTTCCGACGGGCCCGCGACTCCGAGCACTCCGGAGAGCGGGCTTTCGCGTATGGGTGACCACGCGTCCAACGGCGCCGCCCCATCCGTTCGCATTCGACAGGACGTCTCGCTGACCTTCGACGACGTCCTGCTGCAGCCGCGGCACTCGCTCGTTCACCCCAAGAACGTCGACACGTCGACCTGGTTCACCCGGGGCATCGCGCTCAACGTCCCCCTCGTGTCGGCGGCGATGGACACCGTCACCGAGAGCGAGATGGCGATCGCGATGGCGCGCGCCGGCGGGATCGGGGTGATCCACAAGAACATGTCGATCGACCGGCAGCAGGCCGAGGTCGACCGCGTGAAGCGCTCCGAGAGCGGGATGATCCTCAACCCCATCACGCTCACCCCGGATGCCCTGCTGCGCGAGGCGGTCTCGCTGATGAACCGCTTCAAGATCAGCGGCGTCCCCATCGTCGACGGGGCGGGGAAGCTGGTCGGGATCATCACCAACCGCGACCTGCAGTTCGAGCGCAACGTCCAGCGCCCGATCCACGAGGTGATGACGTCCAAGGGACTCGTGACGGCGCCGATGGGGACGACGCTCGATGACGCCGAGCGCATCCTCGCCGAGCATCGCATCGAGAAGCTCCCGGTGATCGATGAGCATGGGATGCTCAAGGGGCTCATCACGATCAAGGACATCCACAAGCGCCGGCAGTTCCCCAACGCCAACAAGGACCAGCACGGGCGGCTCCGCTGCGCGGCCGCGTTAGGCGCGGGCGGCGACGTCCTGGTGCGCGCCAAGGCGCTCGTGGACGCCGGCGTCGACGTCCTGATCATCGACACCGCGCACGGGCACAGCGACGAAGTGCTCAAGGCGACGTCGAATGTGCGCGAGGCCTTCCCGCAGGTGCAACTCGTGGCCGGCAACATCGCCTCGCGCGAGGGGGCCGCGGCGCTCGCCGAGCGTGGCGTCGACGCGATCAAGTGCGGCGTGGGGCCGGGCTCCATCTGCACCACGCGCGTCGTCACCGGCGTCGGCGTCCCGCAGCTGACGGCGGTGATGGATGCCGTCGAGGGGGCGAACGGGATCCCCGTCATCGCCGACGGCGGCATCAAGTACTCGGGGGACATCGTGAAGGCGCTCGCCGCCGGTGCGTCGAGCGTGATGATGGGATCGATGCTCGCCGGGACGGAGGAGAGCCCGGGCGAGTCGTTCCTCCTCGAGGGGCGCCGCTTCAAGATGATCCGCGGGATGGGATCGCTCTCCGCGATGCAGGACGGCTCGGCCGATCGCTACTTCCAGGAGGGCGAAATGTCCCCGAAGAAGCTCGTCCCGGAGGGGATCGAGGGACGCGTGCCGTACAAGGGCCCTGTCGCCGACGTCCTCTTCCAGATGGTCGGCGGGCTGCGGAGCGGAATGGGCTACGTGGGATGCGGCGACATCACCTCGCTGCGCACCGAGGCGCAGTTCGTCCGCATCACGGCGGCGGGGCTGCGCGAATCGCACCCGCACGACGTGACGATCACGCGCGAGGCGCCAAACTACAGCGTCTAAGCGCCTACGCCCCGCGCCGGGCGCTCACGTCGGCGGGCGCAATAGCGGCGATGTCAGGTGCGTGTCAGAAGTCGCGGGTCCTCTCGGGGGCCCGCGATTTCATTTGCGGGTTTGCTTGACAAGCCCGAACGCACGGTCGCACTTTGCCCGCGCCTTACGCAGGGCAGGGTGCCACTCCGGCGCAGACGACGGCCTGGAGCCGAGCCGGGGTGGCGGGTGTATCGTCGGGCGATCGTGGCGGCGATCGCCCTTTTCCATTCTCCACTGGAGACTCCCTGATGGGTCTGTTTTCCAAGAAGAGCCTCGAGCTGCTCATGCGCGAGGCCGATGGTTCGGACGGCGAGCCGACGCTCAAGCGTTCGCTCGGCGCGCTGAACCTCACCCTCCTCGGCATCGGCGCGATCATCGGCGCCGGCATCTTCGTCCTGACGGGGACGGCGGCGGCGCAGTATGCGGGGCCGGCCATCGTCCTCTCGTTCGTCCTCGCCGGCGCGGGGTGCCTCTTCGCGGGGCTCTGCTATGCGGAGTTTGCCTCGATGATCCCCATCGCCGGGAGCGCGTACACCTACGGCTACGCGACGCTGGGCGAGCTGGTCGCCTGGATCATCGGCTGGGACCTCATCCTCGAGTACCTGTTCGCCGCGTCGACCGTGGCGGTGGGGTGGTCCGGCTACTTCACCTCGTTCCTGCGCGACTACCTGCACGTCAACGTGCCGGCCTCGCTGGCCAACGCACCGTTCAACGTCGAGGGGACGCACACGCTGGTGGCCAGCGGGGCGATCATCAACCTGCCGGCCATGTTCCTCGTCGCCATCCTCACCACGCTGCTCGTGGTCGGGATCCAGGAGTCGGCGAAGCTCAACAACATCATCGTCTTCCTGAAGGTCACGATCGTCTTCCTGGTGATCGGCTTCGGCTTCATGTACGTGCATCCGGAGAACTGGCAGCCGTTCATTCCGCCTAACGAAGGAACCTTCGGGCGCTTCGGCATGAGCGGGATCGTCCGTGCGGCCGGCGTCATCTTCTTCGCCTATATCGGCTTCGACGCGGTGTCGACGGCGGCGCAGGAGGCGAAGAACCCGCAGCGTGACCTCCCGATCGGCATCCTCGGGTCGCTCACCATCTGCACCGTGCTGTACATCCTCATGGCGCGCGTGATGACGGGCGTGGCGAACTACAAGGACCTCAACGTCCCCGATCCGGTCTACGTCGCAATCGCCAAGGCCGGTCCCGGGCTCGAGTGGCTCAAGCCGCTGATTGCCCTCGGCGCCATCGCCGGCCTCGCGTCGGTCGTGCTCGTCATGCTCCTCGGGCAGCCGCGCATCTTCTACGCGATGTCGCGCGACGGGCTGCTCCCGCCGATCTTCGGCAAGGTGCACCCCAAGTTCCAGACGCCGTACATCTCCACGATCATCACCGGCATCTTTGCCATGGTCGTCGCCGGGCTCTTCCCGATCGGCCTCCTGGGCGAGCTGGTCTCGATCGGCACGCTCCTCGCCTTCGTCATCGTCTCGGCCGGCGTCCTGGTGCTGCGCTACAGCCAGCCCAACCTGCAGCGTCCCTTCCGGACCCCGCTCGTGCCGGTGGTCCCGATCCTTTCCATCCTCATCTGCGGCTACATGATGTACGGGCTCCCGCCCGACACCTGGCTGCGACTGCTGATCTGGCTGGCGATCGGACTCTCGATCTACTTCCTGTACGGGCGCCATCACTCGCGCGTCCAGGCCGCTGAGCGGTCCGGGACCAAGTACTGAGGCCCCCCGCCGCCGGACGGCCCCGGCCGCCGGCGGTGGAGCCGTTCGGTTCCACAAGCTGTTACTTTACGGGCGGCGCTCCGGGTGGAGCGCCGCTTTCGCTTGTCCCTACGTTCCGTGCCATTGACCGGACTGCTCGCCGTCCCCGCTGCCCGTCGTGAAGCGATCGCGCGTATCGCCGAGACGCTTCGCTCGACGCCCCTTGTGGCGCTGACGACCCATATCAACGCCGATGGCGACGCCGCGGGCTCCGTCTCCGCGCTCGCGCGCCTCCTCCCGCAGATCGGCGTTCGCGCGATCGTCGTGAACCCGACGCCGTGGCCCTCGATCTTCACCTACCTCCTGGGTCCGGACATCACCGATGCCACCGCAAAGGGGGCGTCGGCGCTGCGTACGGTGAACGGTGTCATCGCGCTCGACGTGAGCGACATGAAGCGACTCGGCGGCCTGGCCGACACCGTGCGCACGCTCAAGATCCCGCGCATCGTGATCGACCATCACGTTCCCACGGAGGAACCGGCGGGGGAGATCGTGCTCGACGACGTCGCCGCCTGCGCCACCGGAGAGCTGCTCTACGACTTCGCAGCGGAGCTCAATCTCGAGATCACGCCGGAGATCGCCGAGGCGCTCTACACCGCGATCCTCACGGACACGGGGGGCTTCCGCTACTCCAACACGACGCCGCGCTGTCACGCGATTGCCGCGACGCTCCTGGCCAAGGGGGTCGATCCCGAGGAGATGTACCGCCGCATCTACGCGTCGGTCTCGCCCGGGCGCCTCCTCCTGCTGCGCGACTCGCTGCATTCGCTGGGGCACGACGCGTCGCACGGGATCTCGTGGATCTGCGTGACCGCCGACGCGCTCGAACGGTACGAAGTGAGCCCGGAGGACCTCGATGGGATCGTGGAGCATCCGCGATCGATCGCGGGGACGCGCCTCGCGCTCTTCTTCCGCGACCTGGGCTACGGCAAGGTGAAGGTGTCGTTCCGCAGCACGGGCGACGTGGACGTGAACCGCTTCGCGCGCGACTTCGGGGGTGGCGGGCACGCCAAGGCGTCCGGGGCGTTGATCACGGGATCGCTGGATGGCGTGCGCGATCGCGTGGTCGAGGCGGCGCGCGCGTATGTCGGCGAGCTCGCCCCCACGCCGTAGCCGACGGATCGACGCACGCCGGCGACGCCCACGGCGCCGCCGCAACGATTCGCAGGGAGAGCCGACGGCCGTCTCGCCGGCGAATCGCTTCGCATAGTTTGCACGCCTCGCGCCGCCCGCGGCGCGCGGGGCGACGCACTTCCTGACATCTCCCGGAATTCTCGATATGGCCACCACGCTTCAGGCACGCATCGGCGCCGCCCTCTCGGCGATCCGAAACCCTCGCACCGGCGAGGACGTCCTCACCTCCCAGATGGTGCGCGACATCGGGACGACGCTCGAGGGAAAGGTGCACCTGACCGTGGTGCTGGCGCCGAGCGATGACGCGACCATCGTGCGCACTGTGCGGCAGGCGGTGGAGGCGGTCGATGGGGTCAGCTCGGTGCAGGTCGCGGTGCGCGACCCGTCGGAGTTCGCCCCGGGGCGCGCGGCGGCCGCGGCCGGCGCGGGGAACCGCCCCAACGGCTCGGGCGGTGCGCCGCGTGCGTTGCCGGTGATGGACGAGCGCCCGGCGGCCCCGCGCCCGAGCGCGCCGCAGCCGGTCCTCTATCCGCAGTTGGGGCGCATCATCGCCGTCTCGTCAGGCAAGGGCGGGGTGGGGAAGTCGACGATCGCGGTGAACCTCGCGGTGGCGCTGGCCAAGCGCGGGCTGCGCGTGGGGCTCATGGACGCCGACATCTACGGCCCCAACATCCCGCGGATGATGGGCGTCGAGGGCGCGCCGATGGTCGAGGACGAGAAGATCATCCCGCACCAGGCGCACGGGGTGAAGCTCATCTCGTTAGGGCTGCTGATCGAGCGCGACCAGCCGGCCATCTGGCGCGGGCCGATCGTCATGAAGATCACGACGCAGTTCCTCAAGGACGTCGATTGGGGGCAGCTCGACTTCTTCATCGTCGACATGCCGCCGGGGACGGGCGACGCGCAGCTGTCGCTCGTGCAGGCCACGCAGGTGACGGGGGCGGTGATCGTCACGACGCCGCAGGAGGTCGCGATCGGCGATGCGCTGCGCGGGGTGAAGATGTTCCAGCGCACTGGCGTCCCGGTGCTTGGGATTGTCGAGAACATGTCGTGGTTCGAATGCCCGCACTGCGGCAAGCCGACCGCGCTGTTCGGGACCGGCGGCGGGCAGAAGCTGGCCGACGAGTGCGAGCTCCCGCTCCTGGCGCAGGTCCCGCTGTATCCGCGCGTGATGGAAGGGGGCGACACCGGGCGCCCGGTCGTCGAGGCCGACGCGGCGTCGCCCGCGGCGAAGGCACTCACCGCCCTGGCGGACCGCCTGGCTGCGTCGTTAGGCGCGATCGCGTGAGCGTGGCCGCGGGAGCGCTGGTCGACGACGCGCTTCCGCGGGTCATCCGGCGCGTCGCCATCCCGGCGGTCGCGTCGAACCTGCTCATGACCCTCTTCGCGTCCATGGACGCGTACTGGGTCGGGACGCGCATCGGCCCCACCGGGCTTGCCGCCGTCTCGACCGCGATCTTCTGGGTCTGGCTCGTCGTCTCGATTGCCGAAGGGGTTGCCCTCGGCGTCACCGCACTCGCCGCGCGCCGACATGGAGAAGGACGCCCGGAGGAGGCGGCGCACGTCGCCGGCGGGGCGCTCCTCTTCGCGGTTGCCCTCGGGTTCGCCGTGGGGATCGCCGGCGCGCTCAGCGTCGGGGCGCTGTTCGCCTTCATGCGGACGCCCCCCGAGGTCACGGCGCTCGCCCGCGACTACCTCCGGACGTACTTCCTCGGGCTCCCGCTCATCTACGGCTTCTTCTGCGTCGACGCGACGTTCCGCGCGTCGGGCGACACGCGGACGCCGTTGCTGCTGCTCTCGGTCTCCGTCGCCTGCACGCTGTTCCTCGACCCGGTGCTCATCCTCGGGCTGGGGCCGGCGCCGCGACTCGGCATCGCGGGGGCGGCGGTGGCGCTCGTGGCGACGCGCGGCGCGGCGTTCGCGATCGGCGTCTGGCTCCTGCGCCGGCGCGGGATGCTCCTCGCCCCCGGGCGGCACGTGGGCCTCGAGGCGTTGCACCTGTCGGAAATGGTCGACGAGGCGCCGGCGCGCACGGGCGCGAACCGCAAAGGCGGGCCGCGCACCGCGGCGGCCAGCGCGCTGCCACGCGTGGGCGACGTGCGGGCGATCCTCCTCGTCGCGCAGCGCGTCCTGCGCATCGGGCTCCCGACGGCCGTCACCGGGGTGATCTTCTCGTTCATCTACGTCGCCATGACGCGGACGACGACGCACTTCGGGACACCGGCCCTGGCGGCGCTGGGGCTTGGCCACCGCATCGAGAGCTGGCTCTACATGTTCGGGATCGGCTTCGGCGCCACGGCGGCCGCCGTCGTCGGGCAGAACCTCGGCGCCCGCCAGGTGGAACGTGCCGAGCGCGCGGGATGGATCACCATGGTCTTCGCGATGGCGCCGGCGCTGGTGATGGCGATCGCCTCGCTCTCCATCCCGGAGACGCTGGCGCGGGTCTTCACGGACGACCCGACGGTGGTGGACGAGACGGCGATGTACCTGCGGATCAACGCCCTCTCGCAGCTCCTCCTCCCCGCCGAAGTGGTGCTGGAGGGGGCGCTGGGCGGGGCGGGGGACACCGTGCCGCCGATGATCACCTCCACCGCGCTGACCGCGATGCGTATCCCTCTCGCCGCCTGGTGGGCGGCGATCTGGGGGCCGGTCGGGATCTGGTGGGCCATCTCCGTCACCGCGGCGGGGCGCGGGGTGGCGATGATGCTCCTCTGGCGCAGCGGGCGGTGGAAGCGCAAGACTGTGTGATGCGCCCGTCCCCAACCCCGCCCATCACCCTCCTCACCGACTTCGGGACGGCGGACGGCTACGTCGCCGAGATGAAGGGGGTGTTGCTCACGCACGCGCCGGACTCGCCCATCGTCGACCTGTCGCACGAGATCCCGCCGCAGGATGTGGAACTCGCGCGGCTGACCATCGCGCGCTACTGGCGCCGTTTTCCCGAGGGGACGGTGCACCTGGCGGTCGTCGATCCCGGCGTGGGGACGTCGCGCGCCTGCCTGGCCGTGGAAAGCGACCGGCGCTTCCTGGTGGGGCCGGACAACGGGCTCCTCTCGCCAGCGTTGCTCCTGGCGGGGGCGCGTGCGGTCGCCCTCCCCATTCCGCCGTCGGCGTCGCGCACCTTCCACGGACGCGACGTCTTTGCCCCCGCGGCGGCGGCGCTGGCCAACGGGCACCCGCTCGACGCCCTCGGCCCCCTGTTCGAGTCGCCGCAGGTGCGGCGCACCAAGGAGGCGGTGCGCCGCGAGGATGGCGCCGTGCTGGGCGAGGTGATCGCGATCGACCGGTTCGGCAATGCCATCACCAACTTGTTAGGCGCACGGGCCGGCGTCGTGGCCGCCAGCGGACGCCCGGTGCCCATCCGCGCGACGTACGCCGATGTCCCGGTGGGGGCGCCCGTGGCCATCAGCGGCTCCACCGGGCTGCTCGAGATCGCCGTACGCGAGGGGAGCGCGGCCAAGCTGCTCAACCTGGCGCGCGGCGCGACGGTGGTCTGGTACAAGGCATAACGAGGGCGGCCGGTCGTCGCGCGGCGCGGCGCGTCGTGATGGCGGTGTGCGCTACGCATCTCGTGCAGGAGGGCGAGCGTGGCGAGCGTGGCGAGCGTGGCGCGGCGTTCGCGCACGATGGGTCATCCGACCCAGCCGGTGCGCTCGACTCCCCGAGAGATTGCGTCCATCCACCTGCCAGGTGAGCGCCCAGTCATGCCGACCTACGAGATTGCCCGGACCGCCCGCATCGAAGCCCCCGCCGCCGCCTGCTACGGTGTCATCGCCGACTATCGCGTGGGGCACCCGGCCATCGTCCCGCCGCGCGCCTTTGGCCCGCTGGTCGTGGAGGAAGGGGGGACAGGGGCGGGGACGAAGATCCGCTTCACGATGAAGGCGCTGGGGCGGGAGCGCACGGTGCGCGGCGTCGTCACCGAGCCCGACCCCGGGCGCCTCCTCGTGGAGACGTATCCCGAGAGCGGCGTGGTCACCTCGTTCCGCGTGGAGCCGCTGGGCGACGCCGCGTGCGAAGTGACCATCAGCAGCGCGCTGCCATCACCCGGCGGACTGCGCGGTGTGCTCGAGCGCTGGTTCACGCGCACCTTCCTCCTCGGGCTGTACACGGAGGAACTCGGTCGTCTGTCGGACTACGTGCTGCGGGCGACGGCGCCGGTGGCGCGGACGACGGCCGGTGCCTGACGCGTGAGGCGCCGCTACTGCTTCGACGCCGTCCACGTCGCCCCCGGCACGGTCCCCGTCACGAGGAAGCTGGGCGGGCAGAGGTAGTCGACGAAGGTGATCGTCCCGAAGCTTCCCTGCGCGCTCGCCGTGGAGAGGAAGGTTCCGCTGACGGTGCCCGAGGCGGTGCCGCCGGAGGTCGTGAAGGTGAAGGCGTTGCTGGTGATGAGCGTCAGGGGCGACGCCGTGTAGGTCAGGGAGCACGGGGATCCCAGCGGTGTCCCCACCATGAGGGCGAGCGTGGTGATGCGCCCTAACGAGACGGTGAAGTTGATGGTGCGCCCGGTCCCGGCGCTCCCGCGCCAGTTGCCGTCGTACGGCGAGGTGGTGCCGGTGTAGACGAAGGCGGCACCGGCGATCCCGTCCACCGTGGCAAAGATCGTCGCGACGCCCGTGGACGCAGCGGTGACGAGCCCCGTCACGGCGTCGACGGCAGCAACGGCGGGGTTGGAGCTGCTCCAGTTCACCGGACGCCCGGTGACGATCGCGCCCCCGGCGTCGCGCAGGACCGCTGTCATCTGCTGCTTGGCGCCCACGGCCAGGAGCACCGGCGCCGGCGAGACCGTGACGCTCCGCAGGATCGCTGCCTGGATGGTGAGCGACACGTTGACCTGCTGCGGCGAGTTGGAGGCCCCCGGTGAGGTGACCGGGACCGTGGCGGTGTATCGCCCGGCCGCGAGCCCGGTGATCGCCGGCTGCAGCGAGAGCGTGGCGAGCGGTGCGGCGGAGGTGCTGGGGAGCGAGAGCTGCAACCAACCGGACGCCCCGGCGCCGTACGTCACCGGCCCCGCCGCGAGATTCGCCAGCGTTCCGCCTCCCGCGTTGGTGATGACGACGGACTGCGCCGCGGGGGCGGCGCCTCCCGCCGTCGCGGTGAAGTCGACCGTGGCGGCGGAGAGTGCGATGCGCGGCGGTGGCGTGACCGTGATCGAGATCGTCGCGCTCCGACCCTCGATGGTGGCCGTGATCGTCACGGGACCGCCGGGGGCGACTGCGGTGACCACGCCGCCTTCATTGATCGACGCGACCGCGGCGTTCGCGCTTTGCCAGGAGACGCCGCGTTCATTGACCGCATTCCCCTGCGCATCGAGCGGCGTCGCCGTGAGCGTGAGGGTCTCTCCCGGCATCAGCGTCGCCGTCGCCGGGGTGACGCGCACACCGGCGACCACGGCCCACACGTCGACGAGCGCGATCCCCGGCAAGCCCTGCACGGCCCCGACGATCGTCGTGCTGCCCACACGCAGCGCAGTCACGACTCCGGCGCTGTTGACGCTGGCGATGGCGGGCTCCCGCGACGTCCAGGTGGGAAGCAGCTCGCGGGCGCTGCAGCCTTGCGCCGCGGGATTGGCCTTCATCGTCACCGTCTCGCCGACTCGCAGGATCGTCGTAGAGGGATCGACCGAGATCCCCCCGACCCTGCACCCGGTCCCCGCCGGATCGCTGCCGGCGCACGACGAAACCAGCGGAGCGATCACGATCATCGCTGCGCTGGTCATGCGCCGCCGTACCTGACGAGTCGACGAGGCCACCATGGCCGCGGAATGTAAGCGGAACCGCTGCGCGGCGCTTCGCCCTGGCCTCACGTCACCGTCCGCGGTGCCGACGCCCTACCGCACCACCTCCAGCTTCACGCCGTCGAGCATCGCTCCGCCCTTTCCTGCATCCAGCAGTTGGAACTCCACCGTGCGGTCGGCGCGCGACTTGAACTGCCACAGCCGCATCTTTGGTCCCTTCAGCGTGTACCACCCCAACTCGCGCGGGGCGATGGCTTCCTTCTGCTCCGCGGAGGCGACCGCGTGGGAGAAGGTCCCGTCGGCGAAGAACTCCCAGGTGTGCTCCACCTTGAGATCGTCGACGTACGAGAAGAGACCGGCGAACATCCCTTCGGGTTCAAACGGGGGCGACCCTTGCGACCCGGCCGACGACGGGCGCTCACCCGAGGCCGCGGCCCACGCTTCCGTCGCCTTCTGGTTGCAGACGTCCTCCAGCAGCTCCTGTCCGCGCTCCTTGTAGTACTGCGCCAGCTTGAGGTGGATGCGCGAGGCGTCGGTGAGGTCGCCTTTGCGATGCGTCCGCAACAGGGCGAAGATCTCCTTCTCGATCTCGCGCGCCGGCTTGGGCGGGAGCCCCGCCACTTCGAACTTCTCAACGTCCTTGCCGCGCTTGGCCGGGGGCGTCCCCTGCGCGCCGAGCGCGACCGGAACGCCGAGAACCATCGCCAGCAGCAGGAAACGGGATCGCATGGGACCTCCGCTCTCCAAGGGGATGCCGCCACGCTAGGTCGCCGAACCGCCTCCGTCTGTCGGCGCGACTCGGGACGTTGCGAAGTCGAATGCCGGACAGGTCATCGAGCGACGAATCACCGATCTTTCCTCGCACGGCGCATTGAGTGATCGTACGACTCGGATGAGACGAATCACATTGAATCGATCCCGCGCGCGGCGCGCGTTGGCCTTCCTCTGCGCGGCGGCTCTCGCGCTGAGCGCTGCATGTTCGGGAGGCGACGATCCGACCGGGCCGGGGACGACGCCACCGCCGCCCCCCGACACCGCCTTCGTCGTCCCCAACGTGTCGCGCGAGTTTCGCGGACTCTGGATCGCGACCGTGGGAAACCTCGACTGGCCGTCGCGCACGACGCTGAGCGCCGCCGAGCAGCGCGCCGAGCTCGTGACGCTGCTGGACAAGGCGGTGCAGATGGGGGCCAACGCCGTCGTCCTCCAGGTTCGTGTCAACGGCGAGAAGCTCTACGCCGGCGGCGACGAGCCGTGGGCCACCGCGCTTGCCGGCCGCACGGACGTGGATCCCGGTTACGACCCATTGCAGCTGGCGATTGACTCCGCGCACGCACGCGGGCTCGAGCTGCACGCCTGGTTCAATCCCTTCCGCGCCGGCAACGCCAGCGACACGGCGCGCCTCGCCCCCTCCCACTTCGCGGCGCGCCGCCCCGACCTGCGCCGCGTCCCACGCGATCGCGTCACCGGCGGCGGCGTCGGCCTCTGGTTCGACCCCGGCGAGCCCGACGTGCAGGACCACACCATCGCCGTCATGACCGACGTCGTGCAGCGCTACGACATCGACGGCCTTCACATCGACGACTTCTTCTACCCGTACCCCAACGCGAACGGGGCGCTCACCTTCCCCGACGACTCGACCTACGCGCGCTATGTGCGCACCGGCGGAACGCTGTCGCTCGGCGACTGGCGGCGCGACAACATCAACCGGTTCGTGCAGCGCATGTACACGGAGGCCAAGCGGCTCAAGCCGTGGCTGCGCGTCGGCATTTCCCCGTTTGGCATCTGGCGCCCCGGCAACCCGTCGGGCGTCACCGGGCTCGACGCCTACGCCGACCTCTACGCCGACTCGCGCACCTGGCTGCAGCGCGGATGGGTCGACTACCTCGCCCCGCAGCTCTACTGGGCCATCGGGAGCAGCGGGCAGCCGTTCAACGCCTTGCTCGACTGGTGGCTGGCGCAGAACTCGGCGGGACGCCACGTATGGCCGGGACTCGCCGCCTATCGCGTGGCCGACGGGACCACGAGCGCCTTCAGCGCCGCCGAGATCGCGAACCAGGTGCAATCCGTGCGGTCGCGCGGGACGTCGCCCGGTATCATCCTCTTTCGCGCGTCGCTCATCTTCGTCAACCGCGACAACCTGTTCACCACGCTCGCCTCGAGCAGCTTCGCCGCGCCGGCCGTCGCTCCGGCAATGCCCTGGGTCGACGCCGAGGCGCCCGCCAGTCCCGCGTTAGGAAATGCGGTGGCGGGGGCGGCGACGTGGCAGCTGACGGCGACGCCTCCCGCGTCGGAGCCCATCCGGTGGTGGTGGGTGCGATGGCGCACGCGTTCGACGGCCAATGTCATCGCCTGGTATGCGAGGCGCCTCCCATCCACGACGGGGACGGTGTCCGTTCCGGCGACGGTGGATGGGGCGCGCACCGATGGGGTGGTGGTCTACGCGATCGACCGGGCGGGAAACCTCAGCGCGCCGGCGGTCTGGCGGGCGCCATAGGGGGAGCGCCTCTCCCGCCCGCCACGCGCGCCGTGTATGGTCCGCGGGTGGCGCGCGGGCGCCCGATCCTCAACAGCGGAGCAATCGCGTGCACACGTCGGTTGGCATCATCGGCATGGGATGGGTCGGGTCGAGCGTCGCCATCTCGCTCCTGCACGCCGGCGCCACGCGTGAATTGCTCGTCACCGACAAGCGGCGCGCGGTCGCCGAAGGCGAGGCGATGGACCTCGCGCAGGGCGCCGCCTTCTATCCCCCGGCCTCCGTCCGCGTCGCCGACATCGCCGAGATGAAGGAGCGCTGCCGTGCGATCGTGATTGCGGCCGGACGTGGCGCCATTCCGGGAGGGAGCGACCGCCTCGCGGCGTTGCAGGTGACCGCCGGCATCGTGCGCGACCTTGGAGAGCAGCTGCGCGGCTACACCGGGTTGGTGGTGATCGTGACCAACCCGGTCGACGTCCTCACCGCCATCTTCGTCGAGGCGGCGGAACTGCACCCCTCGCGCGTCATCGGCACGGGGACGATGCTCGACACGGCGCGACTGCGGCAGGTGATGAGCATGGAGCTCGGGCTCGAGGCGCAGTCGATTCACGCCTACGTCGTAGGCGAGCACGGCGACTCCGAAGTGGTGCTCTGGTCGTCGGCGCGCGTGGGGGCGACGTCGCTGCGCGTGTGGCCGGGGTGGGACGCGTCTCGAGAGGCGAGCCTGGCCGAGCAGGTGCGGCGCGCCGGCTACGAGATCGTGCATCGCAAGGGGGCGACGAACCACGCCATTGGCCTGGTGACGGCGCGCCTCCTGCGCGGGATCGTACGCGGCGAGCGGCACGTGCTGGCGGTGTCGAAGGTGCAGGAGTCGGGGGCCTACGCCGGCGTCGCGCTCTCCCTCCCGACCGTTGTTGGCGGCGATGGCGCGACGATGGTGGTGATGCCCGAGATTGCACCTGACGAGGCGGCCGCGCTCGACCGCTCGTGCGACGTGCTGCGCGCCGCCCTCGAGTCGGTGCGGCGTGCCGGCTGACGGCGCGCCGGCTCGATTCTCCTCGCTCGCCGGGGTGCGCCGTCTCTGGCGCGCCATGGGCCCCGGCGTCGTCAGTGGCGCTGCCGACGACGATCCCTCGGGCATCGCCACCTACTCCATCGCCGGGGCGCAGTTCGGGACCTCGATGCTGTGGACGGCTTTCCTCACCTGGCCGCTGATGGCCGCGGTGCAGGTGATGTGCGCGCGCATCGGGATGGTGACAGGGCAGGGACTCACGACCGCGCTGCGGCGCCGACTCCCGCGCCCCGTTCTCGTCGTGGCGAGTGTCGCGCTTCTCGTGGCGAACTCGATCAACATCGGCGCCGACCTTTCGGGAATGGCCGATGCCGCCGAGCTGCTCACCGGCGTTGGCTCGCACGCGTGGGTCGTGGTCTTCGCGATCGTGATTGGATGGGCAACGATCGCGTGGCGCTACGCCGACATCGCGCGCGTCCTCAAGTGGCTGGCGGTCGTCCTCTTCGCCTACGTGATCGCGGCGCTCAAAGTGGGGCCCGACTGGTCGGCGGTGGTGCGCGACACCTTCATGCCCACCCTCCCGCGTGGGCGCGACGGGTGGGCAACGCTCGTCGCCATCCTCGGCACCACCATCAGCCCGTACCTCTTCTACTGGCAGGCCTCGCAGGAAGTGGAGGAGGAGAAGCTCGGGGGTCGCTTCTCGACCGAGGAACGCCTGGGCGCCACGCCAACCGAACTGGCCGATCGACGTGTGGACGTTGCCGTGGGAACGCTGTTCTCCAACGTGGCGATGTACTTCATCATCCTCACGACGGCGCTGACGCTGCACCGGCACGGACTCACGACGCTGCAGTCGAGTCGCGAAGTGGCGCAGGCGCTGGAGCCGCTGGCCGGGCGCTTCTCGGCCCTGCTGTACACGGTTGGACTTATCGGCACGGGGCTCCTCGCCATCCCGACGCTCGCGGGGTCGTCGGCGTATGCGCTGGCCGAGTTGTACGGGTGGCGCGCCGGGATCGACGAGCGGTTGAAGGGGGCGCCGCGCTTCTACGCTGTCTTCGTCCTCGCGCTGGTGGCCGGCGTCGCGCTCGACTTCGCGAACGTGAACCCCATTCGCGCCCTCTTCTGGAGTGCGGTGCTCAACGGCATGCTGGCGCCATTCCTCCTCCTCGGCATCCTCCTCGTCGCATCCAACGCGCGCATCATGGGCGGGCAGCCGTCGCGACTGCCGGAGCGCGCGGTGGTGATCGTCGCGCTGGTGCTGATGTTCGCGGCGGCGGTGGCGATGGCGGTGCTGTGATGCACCGGCAGGACGTGGCGCGCGACCCGCGCGCCTGACGCGTGCCTGCCTGGGCCCGGCCCGGACCGCCCGGACCTAACGAGGGCGCGAGCCCGACTCGCCCTTGGCCGCCACCACGGGGCGTCGCGCGGCGACGACGCCGGTGACCGGGGTGGGGGTCTGCCAGCTTGCGGCGTCCATGGCCGGCGCCGCGGCCTGCACCACCGCCGCATCGCGCCGCGTCCCGCCGCGCGACAGCAGCGCTGCCCCGAAGCCGGCGGTGATCGCCACGTACGTCACGAGGAGCGCGACGACGCGAAGTGTGATACCGGCTGCCGGGACGGCGCCGAGCGCGGTGGCCACCAGCCACAGCCCCATGTAGATCGACACGCCGACGATCACCGCGCGCAACGCACTCCCGCGCGCGCTCAGCCGCGCCGCATCACGCCCCCCGATGCTCCCCCCTGTCAGTTGCGCCACGGCGATGAAGCCAAGCGTCGCCAGTCCCGCGACCGCGAAGACGAAGGCCACCACCGCGAACGGAATCAGCAATGCGCCGATGACGGTGATGGCGAGCGCCACGATGAGGAGGAGCATCACCGGGAAGATCCCCAGCTCACCCGCGATCCCGACGAAGAACGATCGCCAGAACGACTCCTGCAGGACGTCGACCACCCCGTCGAGATAGCTGCTGGCGAAGACGAGGACGCCAAGCCCGATGAGGAGCATGACGGCGAACCAGCCAAGGGCGAACTGCAGCGGCGAACGCTTGGTGGGTTCGAGCCCGTCGCCACGCATGGTGGAGCGCAGACTCTCCCCCCAGCGCCCGGTAAGCGAGCGCACCTCGCCGCCGATGGTTCCGGCCGGCGCGTGCACCTCGCCAAAGGCCGCGATGGCATCGCCCGAGACCTTTCCTCCGTCCCGCACATCGACGTCGCCCGCGATGGCCACCGCCGTTCCGTCGATCGTGCCGAGGACGACGAGGTCCCCACCAGCGACGACGACAGGGCCGCGGACAGTCGAGCCGGCGGCGATGACACGTCCGCCGAGGACGAGCGAGTCGGCGGACGGGCGCGGCGCCTTGGCGGTGGATGCGGGCGCAACCTGGGAGCCGGAGCCGGCCGTGAACGAGGCGCTGGAGAGGCTGTCCCCGTCGCGCACGATGGTCGCGGTGGCGCCGGCGACGCCGATCGTGAGGGTGTCCGGCGTCTTGGTCCGGCTCCCCTGCTGGGCGAAGAGGACGATGGGCGAGAGCGCCGCCAGCGCGAGGTGCAGGATCGCGGCGGGAGAGAAGGTCCGGAGACGCACGCTAGCCTCTCCGGCGCGCAGCCGTCGCCAGCGTCTTGAGCCCGAAGGCCGTCCCGAGGATGGCGATCGCGAGCGCCGAGAGTGCGACGGCGACCCCAGCCAGTCCGTTGGACGTGACTGTGGAGGCCGCTCCTTGGCCGACGGTCGCCACCACGGCGTCGTGCACCCCGCCCGCCACCGCCTCACGCAGGCGCTGCCCAACGAGGGCGAAGAGGAAGAGGACGGCGTCCGCGCGATGGGCGAGCCAGACCGTCAGCATCGTCATCGTGACCGCCATCACGCCGCCCGTACCGAAGACGAGCGAGCGCCCCACCTGCGTTTGCGGTAGGGCGCTTCGGATCGAGTCACGGAGCGACACGTGCCACGGTTCGAAGACCTGCACGTTGGCCATGACCTTCTCGGCGAAGCGCGCCGTGGGGGCGATGTGCGGCAACCCCTCCAGCGCGAGGGTAACCTCACGCTGGGCCTCGTATTCGGCACGACACCCCGCACACTGCGCCAGATGCGCCTTGAGCGGGTTCACGCCGAACCCTTCCTCGCCATCGAGGAGGAGATCGATCTCTTCGGGGAGTAGATGCCGATGGTCCAAGTGAGTGCCTCCGGTGGTTCCTACGCCGCCTTTCCGGCGCCGGTTTCACCCGACGTCCGGAAGTTTCGGCGGCTCATTCTCGAATTCCTTCGAGCGCGTCCCGCAGCTGGTGCCGGGCGCGATGGATGTACGTCTTGACCGTTCCTAATGGCAGGTCGAGCGTCGCGGCGATTTCCTCGTACGAGCGCCCCTCGACATGACGCAGCATGATGCAGGCGCGGTACTCGGGCCTGAGCTTCTGGATCGCCCGTTCGATGGCCGATCCAAGCTCCCGGGCCTCCATCTCCTCGAGCGCCGTCTCCTGCCGCGCGACGACGTCGAACGACGTGGCCTCCATCTCGGCGGCCGACAGTGCGTTCGGCGAGCCGTCGATGGAGACCGTCTCCAACTGTCGTTTACGCAGGTGATCGATCGCGACGTTGTTGGCGATCTTGAACAGCCAGCTGGAGAGCTTGAACTCCGGCCGGTACTTGTCGATGTGGTTCAGGACCTTGATGAAGGTGTCCTGGGCGAGGTCCTCGGAGACCTCCCGATCCCGCACCATGCGGAAGATCAGGGAGAAGACGGGGCGCTCGTATCGTCGCACCAATTCCCGGTAGGCCGCCTCGCGCCCTTCCTGGGCCAGCGCGACGAGGTCGGCGTCGGGGAGGTTGCGTAGATCGAGAAGAGGGGCCATGCCGTGGGTGGCGGAACCCCGTGGGAACGCGCCCCGGGCTCGCGAAGTTGGCAAGCTAAGGAGTGCGCCCAACACGGTCTAGGACAAGCGCTTGTCACGCCGGCAGCCGCCACCGCGCTCCGCTGGTCCGCGCTTGCCCGCCGTCTGGCGCCCGCCCAACTTTCGCAGTCTCATGACCTCGACCGATCTCGATGCGGTAGAGGCGCGCGCCGCCGCCGAAGGGGGCGCCGTCAAGCGGGCCTATGTCCGCCGCATCTTTTCGGAGATCGCCCCGCGCTACGATCTCCTCAATCACCTCCTGAGCTTCAACATCGACAAGCGGTGGCGCGCCAAGGCCATCCGCGAGTTGGGGTGGGATCGCGCCCCGGCCGGGACGTACCTCGACCTGTGCGCCGGGACGCTCGACTTCGGGACGCAGCTCACGAAGGAATCAGGCTTCCGTGGCTACGTCCTCGGCACCGACTTCGCCCTCCCCATGCTGCAGGCCGGGGCGGGAAAGGTCTCACGGGAGATCCTCGCGCCGGTGAACGGGGATGCGCTCGAACTCCCGTATCGCGACAACGCGCTCGATGGCGCCATCGTCGCCTTCGGGATCCGCAACCTCGCCGACCTCGGCGCCGGGCTGCGCGAGGTGCGCCGCGTCCTCAAGCCCGGCGCGCGCTTCGTCATCCTCGAGTTCTCCACCCCCAGGAGCGCCTTCGTGCGCACCGGCTATCACGCCTACTTCCACAACATCCTCCCGTGGATCGGCGGCGTGATCAGCGGCCACAAGACCGCGTACAAGTACCTCCCGCAGTCGGTCGCTAACTTTCCGGTGCAGGAGCAGCTCGCGCAGACGATGCGCGACGCGGGGTACCGCGACGTTCGGTACCGCGACCTGACGTTCGGGGTCGCGGCGATTCACGTCGGCTGCAAGTAGCACTCCGACCGCCCGACGATCCGTGCCGCCCCTCGTCCTCTCGTCTTCCCGTCTCCTCGTCTTCTAGCGAGAGCTCATGGCCCTCAACGACTTCCAACAGTTCCTCTCCGAGATCGAGAAGGCGGGCGAACTGGTTCGCATATCGCATCCCGTCTCCGTCCACCTCGAGCTCTGCGAGATCGCCGACCGCGTCTCCAAGATGCCGGGGGGCGGCCAGGCGCTCCTCTTCGAGCACCCGGTCCTGCGCGACGGGACGCGCTCGCAGTTCCCGGTGGCGATCAACACCTTCGGGTCGTTCCGCCGCATGGCGATCTCGTTAGGGGTCGAACGCCTCGACGAGATCGGCGAGCGCATCACGCAGATGATGGACCTCAAGGTCCCCGACGGCTTCCTCAACAAGCTGTCGCTCCTGCCGCGCCTTCTCGAGATCTCCAAGTTCCCGCCGCGCGTGAAGAGCGGGAGCGCCCCGTGCCAGGAAGTCGTCTGGCGCGGCAAGGACATCGACCTCGACAAGCTCCCCGTCCTCACCTGCTGGCCCGAGGACGGCGGCCCCTTCATCACGCTCACCGCCGTCACCTCCAAGGATCCGAAGCGGGGAATCCGCAACGTCGGGATGTACCGCGTGCAGCAGCTGGGGAAGGACTCGGTCGCGATGCACTGGCAGCGCCATAAGGTCGGGGCGGCGCACTGGCGCGAGATGGCGGAGAAGGGGGAGAAGATGCCGGTGTGCATCATCATCGGGGCCGACCCGGCGACGGTCTTCTCCGCCTCGGCACCGCTCCCGCCGATGATCGACGAATACCTGTTCGCCGGCTTCCTGCGCAAGGAACCGGTCAAGCTGGTGAAGGCGCTCACCTGCGATCTCGATGTCCCGTGGGACGCCGAGATCGTCATCGAAGGAGAGATCGATCCGGCGGAGGCGCTGGTGGTGGAAGGGCCCTTCGGCGACCACACCGGCTTCTACTCCGAGGCGGATCTCTATCCGCGCGTGCAGGTGAAGGCGGTGACGATGCGGAAGAACGCCGTGTACGGCACCACGATCGTCGGGCGCCCGCCGATGGAGGACTTCTACCTCGGCCATGCGACGGAGCGGATCTTCCTCCCGCTGCTGAAGATGACGATCCCCGAGATCGTCGACTATCACATGCCGGCGGAGGGGATCTTCCACAACCTCGTCTTCGTCTCGATCGACAAGCAGTATCCCGGGCAGGCGTACAAGGTGATGAACGCCATGTGGGGGCAGGGGCTCATGTCGCTGGCCAAGGTGCTCGTGGTCGTCGACAAGGAGGTCAACGTGCGCAACCCGCAGGAAGCGTGGTGGGTGGCGCTCAACAACATCGACCCCGAGCGCGACACGCGCTTCACGATGGGGCCGGTCGACGTCCTCGACCACGCCTCGCGTGCGTTCACCTACGGGAGCAAGATGGGGATCGACGCGACGCGGAAGTGGCCCGAGGAAGGGTTCACCCGCAACTGGCCCAAGGTGATCGAGATGGATGAGGCGACGAAGCGTCGGGTGGATGCGATGTGGCCGAAGCTGGGAATCGGGGACGGGAGACGGGGGACGGGAGACGGGAGATGAGCCGGACGCCCGGGGGAGTGCCGGTGCGCGAGGGGCAGACCTTCGATGGGTCCACGCGGTTGGTGAAGTATGCCAACTTCGTGAAGCTCCCGCACACGGTCTTTGCACTCCCGTTCGCGCTCGTTGGGGTGACGCTGGCGTCGTATCGTGCGCCGGTGACGCTGGCGATGCTTGGCTGGGTGATCGTCGCCTTCACGTGCGCGCGCTTCACGGGAATGGGATTCAACCGCATCGTCGACCGCGAGATCGATGCGCGCAATCCGCGCACGGCGATGCGCGAGATCCCGAGCGGGGCGATGACGGTACGCGAGGCCTCGGTCTCGGTGGCGGTGGCGTCGGTCCTCTTCGTCTACAGCGCCTGGTCGCTCAACCGGCTCTGCGCGGTGCTGTCGCCGGTCGCCCTCGCGTGGGTCTGCTTCTACTCGTACACCAAGCGATTCACCCGCTGGTCGCATCTCGTGCTCGGCGTGGGAATGTCGATTGCACCTGTCGGCGGTTACCTCGCCGTGACCGGGCGGTGGCCGGACCCGTGGTGGATGCCGCTCGTCCTCTCCCTCGCCGTCACCACGTGGGGGGGCGGCTTCGACATCCTGTACGCGCTGCAGGATGAGGCCTTCGACAAGGCGCACGGGCTGCACTCGATCCCGGTCGCCCTCGGGCGCGTGCGGGCGATCGCCTTGTCGCGCGTCTTGCACCTGACGACGCTCGCCTCGCTCACGGTCGTGGGCGCCGTGGCTGGTGGCGGCGCGCTCTATCTCGCGGGGGTCGCGGTGGTCGCGGCCCTCCTCCTCTACGAGCACTCGCTGGTGAAGGCCGATGACCTCTCCAAGCTCGACGCGGCCTTCTTCACGATGAACGGCGTCATCTCGATCACCTTCTTCCTCATCGTCCTCGCCGAGCGCGTCCTGGTGGCCAACGGATGGGTGACCTCGTTCCCCCTGATCGGATGAGCGCCGAGCGAGCGAATCTCCCGATCGTCGTCGCCATCACCGGCGCCTCCGGCGCGCCGTACGCCGTGCGCCTACTCGAGGCGCTGGTGGCGGCGCAGCGCACCGTCTGGCTCGTGGTCTCGTCGCACGGCTACCGCCTCCTCTCCACCGAGATGGGGATCGCCGACGAGGCGGCGCTGCGCGCCCACGTCGGGGCGGAGGGATGGGATCGCTGCGTGACGATGTTCAGCGACGGCGATCGCGGCGCGTCGCCGGCGTCTGGCTCGACGCGCATGCACGGGATGGTCATCTGCCCCTGCTCGATGGGGACGATCTCGGCCATCGCGCAGGGCACGTCGCGCTCCCTCGTGGAGCGCGCCGCCGACGTCATGCTCAAGGAGCGCCGGCGGTTGATCGTCGTCCCGCGCGAGACGCCCTACTCGCAGATCCACCTCGAGAACATGCTGCGCCTCACGCAGGCAGGCGCCGTGGTGATGCCGGCCTCGCCGGGCTTCTATCACCAGCCGCGGTCGATCGACGACCTGGTGAACTTCGTCGTCGCCCGCATCCTCGACCACCTCGACGTGGAGCACACGCTCGTCAGGCGGTGGGGCGGGGAGCCGGACGCGCTCAACGCCTGACGATGGCGACCGCTCCCGACCAACCGCTGGTCATCGGCCTCATCTCCGACACGCACGGGCAGGTGCGTGCCGACGTTCATCGCGCCCTCGCCGGCGTCGACTTCATCCTCCACGCGGGCGACGTGTGCGGTGACGAGGTCCTGATGGAGCTCGAGCTCATCGCTCCGGTGAGCGCCGTCTACGGCAACTGCGACCCCTACGACCACCCGCAGCTGGTGCGGCAGATCGAGCGGTCGGAACGCGGCGTGCGCATCCACGTGAGCCACGGCCACGAGCTCGGTGCTCCCACGGTCGATCGACTCCTCGCGGCCTACGACGCCGACGTCATCGTCTACGGGCACACGCACCGCCAGCTCATCGCCAAGGCCGGCGGACGGCTGGTGATCAACCCCGGCGCCGCAGGGCCGCGCCGCTTCGACCTCACGCCGAGCGTCGCGCGCCTCACCATCGCCCCCGACGGGGCCTTCGACGTCACGCTGGTCGACCTTGCGTACTGACCCCTCCGCCGGTTGCGGCTGACGGCTGCTACTTCTCCCCGCCCTTGGCCTCGTGCCAGAACGAGAGGCTCGGGTACATCGCGAAGACGAGGGTGTGGTTCCGCTCCAGCTGTCGTCCGCTCGACTTCTCGACCACCTGCTCCAGGTAGCCGACCTCGACCCGCAGCTTCTCCGAGAAGCGGCGCCCCACGGCGACGGTGGTCCGGTTCTGGTCGAAGACGTTGAACTGCACGTTGGCGCCCCAGTTCACGAACAGCTCGTTGTTCCCCTGGACGTAGAACTCGCCGTCGTCGAGCGTCTTCCCCTGCAGCGGGAGTGTAGCCTGGATTCGGTAGCGCATGCGGTTGGTCCGCACCCAGTTCTGCACCGACTCCTCGCCGTCCTGCAGCCCGACGCGTCCCAGCCAACGCTGCTCGAGGCGATAGCGATGGTTGAGCGCCACGCGACCGATGGCGTGGTTCAGTTGCAGCTGCTCCCACATGCGGTGTTCGGGAAAGCGGAACGTGTTGGGCAGCTTGCCGTAGGGCCACGTCTCCGCGAAGGCGTATCCCCACGTAAGGCGCACCGCAGGATTCACCTGGTAGCGCACCCCCATGCGCGGGAGGATCTGCTGCATCTCATCCAGCGGCCCGCTGCGACGGAGGCTGACGTCATAGTCGAGGTACCACTTCCGGCTGAACCGGTTCTCGCCCACCAGGTTGAACCAGGCGTTGAAGTTCTCGCGCGTCTGGCGCGAGCCCTGTGCCCCAGCGACGGGCGGCGGCTGGAGGAGGAGCGCGGCGACTCCCGCGAGCAGGACCGATATGAAGCGGCGGTGCAGGAGCAGCCGTGACATGTGACGGAGAGTTCGGGGACGAGTCGTTGCCTGCGCACCTAAGATAGCGGACCGTGACATTTCGCGGTCGTCGTCAGCGGGCGCCGATCGCTACATCCAGCGAATGTGACGGCCGATACTCCAAGGGTGCCCCCGATTCCGGAATCTCCCCTCGATCGCCTCCGACGCTGGACCGGCGCGTGGACCCGCCACACCGCGGCGCGTTTCGGGCTTGAAGAGGCATCGACCCTCGACCAGTGGCGCGGCCGCATTCTCGCCGCCCTCATGGGAGCGGTCATCGTATTCGGGCTCCCCACGCTCTCCTTCGCGATCTACGCCCTCGCCTCGCGAGGGCTGTACGCGATCGTCGCCCTCGACGTCGCCTGCTACCTGGCGACGTGGTACATGCTGTACAGCCGACGCCCTACCTACCGGGCGCGTGCCTGGGTCCTCGTTGCCTCGCTCTTCTCGATCGGTGCGCTCACCCTGGCGAAGGCGGGGCTGATCACCGCCGGGCCGGTCTGGCTGTCGATGGCGGCGCTTGCCGCTGGGCTCCTCCTCGGCGTTCGGGCCGGCATCGCCGTCGTCGCGCTCAACGTGTCGCTCTTCGTCATCCTCGGCGTCGGCATTGCGATGGGCGCGATGCCGTGGGCGGTAGGGCTCGACTTCATGCTCGCCGCGTGGTCGCTGGCCGGGCTCACGACCACGATGCTCGGGCTCACGGCGACGGTCTCGGTCGGCGTGCTCTTCACCGGACTCGAACGCGAGGCCGAGGCGCGACTGCGCGCCGAGGCGGAACAGCGGCGCGGGGCCCAGCTCGAGGCGTTGGGAACACTCGCCGGAGGGGTCGCCCACGACTTCAACAACCTGCTTGCCCCGATCCTCGCCAACGTCGAACTGCTCTCCGACACCGCTGACGCGGATTCGCGCGAACTGCTGGACGACATTCGCGCCTCGGCGGAGCGCGGGCGCGACCTGGTCCGCCGCATCTTGCAGCTGCGAAAGGGCGAGGTCGACCTGTCGACGACCAGCGACCTGTCGGAGGTGGTCCGCGAAACCGCGCGACTGGTGCGGTCGCGCGCGACGGCCAGCGTGCGGATCGACGTGCGCGTCCCGTCCCCGGTCATCGTGCACGCGTCGAGCGCCGAGTTGCACCAGATCGTGATGAATCTCGCCACCAACAGCGTGCAGGCGATGCCGAACGGCGGCGTCGTCGTGCTGGAGATCGACCCGGCGTGCGACCGGAATCGTGGCGTGGTCTGCCTGCGCGTGCGCGACAACGGCAACGGGATGAGCGAGCAGACGCTGGCCCGCGTCTACGAGCCATTCTTCACCACGAAGGCGCGCGAAGGGACGGGGTTGGGGCTCGCCACCGTGCGCGCCCTGGTGCAGGCGTTAGGCGGGACGATCGAGATCGAGAGTGCGGTGGGGGTGGGGACGGTCGTGACGGTGACGCTCCCGGCCGCGCGCGACGTGCGCGCCGTCGCTTCCCGTGAGCCGCCGTCGTCGCCCGCTCCGATCGAACCGCCGGGTGAGGACGAGGCGGTGGCCCGGACGATCCTCCTGGTCGACGACGAACCGATCGTCCTCGAGACGGTGAAGCGCGTGGTGACGGCACTGGGGCATGAGGCGGTCGCGCTGTCGAGTCCCGACGACGCGGTGCGCTGGTTCGCCGAGAACGCGCACACCTGCGCACTCGTGATCACCGACTATCGAATGCCCGGTCGCACCGGGACGCAGATGGTGGCCGCGCTTCGCGCGCATCGCTCGAACCTTCCCGCGGTCGTGGTGAGCGGCTTCGCGGCGGAGGCGCTGCACGAAGTGCGAGCGCTCGGCAGCGCGACCACGCTCCTGTCCAAGCCGTACGGCATGGCGGAACTCAAGCGCGCCATCGATCGTGCGCTTCCCGAGGTGCCGTCGGAGTTGTAGCACACCGCGCGACGCGTCGACCGGTGCCGCGCGCCAGCGTCGACGTCGCGTTACGCTCCCCAGAGCGTCCGCACCGCCTCCACCGGCACCGTCGACTGCAGCTCCGTTGGCCGCACGCTGAACCACGACGTCACGAGCAACAGCTCATCCACCTCGCGGGCGGGCACCGTCGACACCGTGCTCGTCGCCCCCTCGCCAAAGACGCGGCGGCACCCCTCGCGCAGCGCCTCCCACTCGTCAGGCGTCTGCGGCGCCGCGTATTCACCACGAATCACCCCGCGCCGTATCAGGTAGAAGCGATCGGCGCCCCCGTGCCCGGGGACGATGTAGGCGAACGTGAGCGACTCGACCGCGAAGCGCAGCCGTGAGAACGACTCGCGCAACGACTCCAGCCGGTGGAGCTTGTCGCGCAGCACGGCCGCGCGTTCGAACAGGAGGTCGTCACTCGCCTCCTGCATCGCCTCGCGCAGCCGCTCCAGCGGCTCGTCATGCGTCCCCTCGAGGAAGGCGCGCGCCTGACGCACGCGATCGGCGTAGACGTCGGCGTGCACCGCCGCCACGCACGGCCCCAGGCACGTCCCGATCTCGTGCCGGATGCACCCCGGCGTGCGTGCCGGCAGCGGCAGCAACTCGCGCTGGTCGGCGAACTGCATCCGGCTGTCGAGCGTGCAGTCGCGCAACCCTAACGCATCGCCGAGCTCGCGCAGCGCGTCGCGCAACCGATCGGCGCCGACAAACGGGCCGTAGTAGACGCCGCCGCGATCGCCGGCGCTGGTACCGCGCACCACCGTGAGCCGCGGCGCCACGCCGCCGCTCACGCGCACGAAGGCGTAGTGCCGGTCGTCGCGCTTCATCGCCACGTTGAAGCGTGGACGGTACCGCTTGATCAGGCGCAGCTCCTCGAGCAGCGCGGCGAACTCGCTCGGCACGTACGTCCACTCGATGGTGTCCGCCTCGCGCACGATCCGCGCCCCCTTCTCCTTGGGGTACTCGGCGCGGAAGTACGACATCAGGCGCGTGCGGAGCTTCTTGCTCTTCCCCACGTACACCACTTCGCCACCCTCGCCCAACATGCGATACACGCCCGGACGGTCGCTGGCCGCGGTGCGCACGTGCTCGCGCAGCTCGGCCAGTCGCTTCGCCTCCGCCTTGCGCTGCGTGGGGGTCAGCGCTGGCATCGATGACAGAAGACGGTCGATCGTCCGTCGATCGCGTGCGTTTCGGTGAGCGTCGTCCCGCAGGCGGTACAGCGCTCCCCGCCGCGCCCATACGCCTGCAGCTGGGCGGCGAAGCCCCCGGCACGGTTGGACGGATCCCGGTAGTCGCGGAACGTCGTCCCACGCACCGCGATCGACGCCGCCAGTATCGACCGCAGCTCGTCGCGCAGTCGCTCCACCTCGACGGGGGCGAGTGAGCGTGCCTCGCGCGACGGGTCGATCCGCGCGCGCCACAGCGCCTCGTTCGCGTAGATGTTGCCCACGCCAGCCAGCACGCGCTGGTCCATCAGCACCCTCTTGATCGCCGAGCGGGAACCCCGAAGAAGTCCCGATAATCGGTCGGCGTCAAAGCCCGGGTCAAGTGGCTCCGGGCCGAGCGATCGGTCGAACGCGTCGAGGGCGGCGTCGTCGGCCAGCGTCACCGTCCCTAGGCGCCGCACGTCGCGATACCAGAAGGCGCCGCCGTCGGCGAGTCGCCACACCAGCGCGGCGTACGTGTCTTCGGCGGGGGATCCTGCTGACTCGGCCGGGCTGCCGTCTCGATCGCGGCTCCGATCCGAGTCGAAGACGAGCACCGCCCCGGTGAAGCGCGGCGTCACCAGGAGGTGCCAGCCGCGATCGAAGGAGATCACCGCCGTCTTCGCCCGACGCCACGCGCGTCTCACGCGGTCGCCGCGCAGGAGTCCGGCCATCTGCTCCCGATGCTCGCCTCGGAGCACGTCGGGCCGCAACACGGACACATCGCTGACGATCCGCCCTGCCAACCGCGCGTCCAGCTCCCGCGCTATCGTCTCGACTTCAGGAAGCTCCGGCACGGCGCGCCTGCTCGCGCCACCCGATATCTCGGCGGAGCACCTTGTCCGGGAAGTCGATCAACTGCGCGGTCGCGAGACTCAAGTGCTGCGCCGCCTCGAAGGTAGGAGCGACCGCGGTCACCGCGAAGACCCGCCCCCCAGCCGTCACCAGCGCCCCATCATCCCGCATCTTCGTCCCCGCATGGAAAATCGAAACGCCGGCTGGGAGCGCGGGGAGCACGATGGGTGCTCCCGTGATCGGCGTGTCGGGATAGCCGGGTGACGCGACCACGGTCGTCACGGCAGCACCCGGCACGCAGGTCGGCTGGGGCGCCGCGACGAGCCCACCGGCCTCCGCGGCACCCAGCATCAGCGGCAGGATGCTGCTCTTCAGCAGCGGGAGCACGACCTGGGTTTCCGGGTCGCCGAACCGGCAGTTGAACTCCACTACCTT
This sequence comes from Gemmatimonadaceae bacterium, assembly GCA_046327755.1. Lineage (GTDB taxonomy): Bacteria > Gemmatimonadota > Gemmatimonadetes > Gemmatimonadales > Gemmatimonadaceae > SCN-70-22. Next base: position 209,809 of record JAXLXW010000001.1, on the reverse strand, counting down.
CGGCCCGGCCTCGGTGAGCATCAACCCCACGTACAGCAGCCCGCTGAACGGCGTCCCCCTGCTGCGCATCTCGGCCAGCGTCGGGACGACGATCTGCTCCGCGGTGAAGCGGAGCACGTCGTCGGTCGCGATCGAGACCGGCGCGTACGCTCCCATCCCCCCGGTGTTGGGACCCTCATCGCCGTCGAGGAGGCGCTTGTGATCCTGCGCTCCCGGGAGGAGCACGAAATGCTCCCCGTCGGTCACGGCGAAGACGGAAAGCTCTTCGCCCGCCATGAACTCCTCGACGAGAACTTCCGCGCCGGCGGAGCCGAATGCTCCCTGGAACATCCGATCGATCGCCAGCTCGGCTTCGTCGAGTGTCTGGGCGACGACTACCCCCTTTCCGGCCGCGAGTCCGCTCGCCTTGATCACGACGGGAGCACCGGACATTCGCGCCGCGAGTTTCGCGGAGGCGGCGTCCGAATGCCAGGACGCGCGCGCCGTCGGGACCCCGGCCGCGAACATGACCTCCTTGGCGAAGCGCTTCGAGGCCTCGAGCTCGGCCGCTGCCTTCGAGGGGCCAAAGACCTTGAAGCCGGCGCGCCGGAGTGCGTCGCTCACCCCCGCTGCCAACGGCGCTTCCGGGCCGACCACCACGAGCGCCGGGCGCTCCACCTGCGCCAACGCGACAACGGCCGCCGCGTCGGTCGGGGAGACCGGGACGCAGCGGCCGATGGTGGCAATGCCGGGATTGCCGGGAGCGGCTACCAGGTCGAGCGACGAATCATCCTGCGCGAGCTTCCATGCGATGGCGTGTTCGCGGCCGCCGCTGCCGAGGAGCAGAATCTTCACGTCCCAGAGGATCCCTTGAAGGCGCTGTTGAAGGCATCGCGCGCCCGGTCGAGGACCCCGCTCAGCGAGTCGACCGCTCCACGCGCCTGCTCCCCATAATAACCGACGGCGTCTTCGATGTCCGACGAGAGCGGCGGCGACGTCGCGTCGCTGCGACGCCGGTAGTCTCCCCGCAGGATCTTCTCGTACTCGCCGGCATTCACCCAGCGCTGCAGCTCGGCCGCGCGCACGGTGCCGAACGGGTGCGTGCGGAACGCCGTGTTAATCACCTGCCACACCTTGTCGGCAAACTCGCTCTGCCCTTCGTAGTGCGACGCCTGCTCCATGAACGCGTCGACGGACAGCGTGTCGTCGAGCTCCTTGCCGCCCGCCATCTTCATGAACGTGCTGGAGGTGACGCGGAGGTCCTGCGAGACGAGAAGTCCGGCGCGGTCCGCCGAGAACTCCGCCTTGCGATACCACTCCATCAGGGCGAGCTGGAAGGGGAGGAGCGCGATCCCGGCCAGGAAGGGGAGATTGTTGATCCCCACCGTGAGGATGATGATCGCGATCGTGGTGTATGTCGTGTGCCCGGACATGATGTGCCCGAGCTCGTGACCGAGGATGTCGCGGCGCTCTTCCTCGTTGAGCAGCTCCATCAGCCCCGAGTTGAGTACGATGAACGGCTTGTCGAAGCCGACGGCGGCGGCATTCACCAGCGGAGTCTGCGTGACGTAGAGCTCCGGGACCTCCTTCCAGTCCAGCGTCGCCAGCACTTCCTGGTACTGGGCCCAGAGCTTGGGGCGCTGGGTGGGGCCGACCTTCACCGCGTTGGCGAGGAAGAGCTGGCGCACGCCGCGTTCCCCGAAGAAGGAGGCGACCTTGCGGACGACCTGATCGAAGCCGGGGATGGCGCGAAGCGCGTTGAGGGCGGCGCGGTCGGCCGGGTGCTCCCAGGCTGAGGACGAGATGTCGGTCAGTACGATGCGCTCGGCCATGGCAAGGTCGGGACGGGAGACGGGAGACGGGGGACGGGAGTTCGGGGGCGACACTCCCGGCCGCTGTGTGCTTGTTCTACGTCGGGGCGGGGGGGAAAGTGTCGCGCCCCGTCCCGCCGCGGCTACGCGACGCCCTGGAAGGCGTGGTCGATGTCGGCCAGCAGGTCGTTCACGTCCTCCACACCCACCGAGAAGCGCACCAGCCCGTCGCTGATTCCCAGGCGGGCGCGGCGTTCCGGCGGAACGGATGCGTGCGTCATCGTCGCCGGGTGGCAGACCAGGCTCTCCACCCCGCCCAGCGACTCCGCCAGGGTGAACAGGTGCAACGTGTTCACCACGCGCTCCGCCTTCTCGCGCGATCCCAGTTCAATAGAGATCATCCCGCCAAAGCCGGTCATCTGCCGCTTGGCGAGCGCGTGATGCGGATGCGAGGCGAGCCCGGGGTAGTACACGCGCTCGTCGCCAAGGCGTGCGGCGAGCCAGTCGGCGATGCGGCGCCCGTTGGCGTCGTGCGCGGCCATTCGCAGGTGCAACGTCTTGGTTCCGCGAAGGACGAGCCAGGCATCGAACGGCCCCGGCACCGCGCCCGCGGCGTTGAGGATGAACTGCAGGCGCGCCGCCAGCTCGTCGTCGTTCACCACCGCGCACCCGCCCACCATGTCGCTGTGACCGTTTAGGTACTTGGTGGTGGAGTGGAAGACGATGTGCGCCCCGTGCTCCAGCGGACGCTGGAAGACCGGCGTGGCGAAGGTGTTGTCGACGATGAAGAGCGCCCCGTGCCGCCGGGCGATGTCGCCCACCGCCGACAGGTCGGTGATCCACATCAGCGGGTTGGTCGGCGTCTCGGCGATGATCGCCTTGACGTCCGGCGTCATCGCGTCCTCCACGCGCTGCGGGTCGCGCGTGTCGACGTACGTGAACTGCAGCCCCATGTTGACCAGGATCCGGTCGAAGAGGCGCGGCGTCCCGCCATACATGTTGTCGGCGCACAGGATGCGGTCGCCGGATTTGAACAGCTTCATGATCGAGTCCACCGTCCCCATCCCGCTGGCGAACGCGAAGCCGTGCGTGCCACCTTCAAGGGAGGCGATGTTGCGCTCGAGCGCCTCGCGCGTGGGGTTCTTGCCGCGGGCGTACTCGTATCCCTTGTTGTGACCCAGCGCCTCCTGTGCGTAGGTCGACGTCTGGTAGATCGGGGTCATGATCGCCCCCGACGTGGGGTCGGGACGCTGTCCGGCGTGTACCGCTCGCGTTCCCGTGCCGAACCTCAAGTCGTCGTCGAAGATGCGCGACATGGATTTGTGTTTGGATGAAGTCGGCGAGAAGATACATCGTGGGCCCGCGCGCGGAACGTTGGCGGGGCGGGAGAGTGTGATGACCGGGGCCCTTTCGGGCGACAAAAGGAAGCACCCATGACGCAGACCCCCAATGCGCCGGCGCAGGCGCTCGACACTCCCGAGATCCTCCGCTGCCTCGTCGTCGATGACGAGCCGCACCTTCGGCGTGTCCTCGTGCGCCTCATGCAGAGCGATGGCTTCAGCTGTGAGGAAGCGAGCAACGGGGCCGAGGCGCTGGTCTCACTCGAACGACGCCCCGTGCACCTCATCCTCACCGACCTCCACATGCCGGAACTCGATGGCATGGGGCTCCTGCGGGAGGTCCGCGCGCGCTACCCCGACACGGCCGTCATGCTCATCACCGCCGTCGCCGATGTCAGCACCGCCGTGAACTGCCTGGCCGAGGGGGCGATGGACTACCTCACCAAGCCGTTCCACCTCGAGGAGGTGCGGGCGCGCGTGCGGCAGGCGCTGGAGAAGCGACGCCTCATCCTCGAAAACCGCGACTACCAGGAGCTGCTCGAGATCAAGGTGTCGGTGCAGGCACGGCGACTCGAGGAGCTCTTCCTCGCCTCCATCCAGTCGCTGGCAGAAGCGCTCGAAGTCAAGGACCCCTACACGCACGGCCACTCGCTGCGCGTCTCCAAGTACTCGACCGTCATCGCGCGCACGCTTGGGCTCGACGCCGACATCGTCCGGCAGATCGAACTCGGCGGCAAGGTGCACGACATCGGCAAGATCGGCGTGCGGGAGAGCGTCCTCAACAAGGCGGGCCCGCTCACCGACGACGAGTATCAGCACATCATGACGCATCCGGTGGTCGGGTGGCGCATCCTCGGGCCACTCCTTGGCGAGATGCCGCTGGCGCTCAACATCGTCCGCTCGCATCACGAGCGCTTCGACGGACGCGGGATCCCGGACGGACTGGCCGGGCTCGACATCCCGCTCGAGGCGCGCATCGCCGCCGTGGCCGACACGTTCGACGCGATGACGAGCGAGCGACCGTATCGTCCGGGGGTCCCGCTGCAGGCCACGATCGCCGAACTGCGCCGCTGCTCGGGGGCGCAGTTCGATCCCGACGTGGTGGATGCCTTCCTCCACGCCCTGCACTCGGGGGCGATCGACAAGTCGGCGATTGCCGAGGGGATCCCCGCGACGGGTCTTGCGCCGATGGGCGTGCGTTAGGCGCCGAACGCGCCGTCGCTCCCCACCGCGTCGCCGGCGCGCAGCCGGACCCCGGTTGCGTCGTACCAGCGCCGGGCCAGGGCATCATCGATTCCGCTTCCGCCGGCAAGGCATCGTTGGAGAACGGGCGCGTCGAGCGGACGCCCGCGTGCCGCGAGCGCGTCGAGCAGCACGCGGAACGTCTCGGCGGGCGCCACGAGCGCCGACACGCCGCCCGACTCGAGTCGCTCGATGACCCACGCAGGGTCCCCGTGCGCGGCGGTGGTCACGCGTCCGCCGACCATGAGGGGCGACAACACCCCCGGCACGAGGGAGGCGAGCATCGGCGACGGCGCGATTGTCAGCGTGTGGTCGCGCCCCCCGAGTCGCTCGCGAACGGCGGTCGCCACCGCGCTGGCCATCACGCGCCGGTGCGTGACGGGAACGCCAAGCGCGTCGCCCCGTGCATCGCCGCCGCACGGCACGAGTACCTCTTCGTCAGCCCCGGGCTCGTCGGCCTCTCCCATCAGGTGCAGCCCGCCGTGCCAGGCGAGTTCGATCGTCCGTCGTTCGCCCCCGCCCAGCCAGGTGACGCGATCCGGAGCCTCGTCCAGCAGCAGGACCGGAATTCCGGACGGGAGACGCTCAGCCAGTGCCACGGTTGTGAAGACCGCCGCGGCGTCGTGGCGCCGCAGGGCCGGCTCCAGCGTGTCGGGCGGCGCGAGGGGGTCGAGCAACACGGCCCCTCGCCCCTCGCTTGCCGCGAGCGCGACCAGGAACGCGGGCGACGGTGGGAGAAGGATGGCCGATCGGTGCCCGGAGAGCGCCCTGACCAGCGGCGCGCTTCGTTGCAGGAGCGCAACGCCTGCTGAGATCAGTCGTCGTGCGGAGAGGGCATTCAGCTCACCGTTGGCGCCGGCCAACGCGAGTGGGAGGTACGTGAGCGGGTTGCTCATCGAATAAAGGATCGAAAAGAAATCGGGGCTCGCGCGTCATGGAGGTTACCGGAACCCCCGGGGCATCTCACCGGGAGGGCACCCCGGCGGAAGACGGGCTCAGCGGATCGGCTCGAAAGCTAAGCTGGCGCACCAATCCGCCCGTGTCTCGTTAGGTTCTGTGATGTGTGTCACGTCGTAAGTGCCTTGCCTACAACAGTTTCGCCACTACTTTCCTCGCACTCTGTGCGGAGCACTGGATGAGCTTTGAAGGGCTGATGGTCAGCGTTTCGGGGGTTCGCGGTCGCGTGGGCGAAGCGCTCACACCCGAGATCGCCTGCCAATTTGCCGCCGCGTTCGGCGCATTCTCGATTGGACGGTCCACGTCGAACGTCATCATCGTCGGGCGCGACTCCCGGGTCTCCGGCCCGATGTTCCACCGCGCCGTGGTCTCGGCGCTGCAGTCGGTCGGGGCCAACGTCCTCGACATCGGGATGGCACCGACGCCGACCGTCCAGATGGCGGTCGAGCACCATCACGCGGCCGGCGGGCTGGCGATCACTGCCTCGCACAACCCGGTCGAGTGGAACGCCCTCAAGTTCATCGGCTCCTCGGGGCTCTTCCTCGACCACGCGGAGGGGGCGCAGATGCGCGCCTTCCTCGAGTCGCGGATCCCGCGGGCCACCTGGGACAAGCTCGGAACGGTTTCATCGGACGACTCGGCGATCGATCGCCACATCGACCAGATCCTCGCGCTCCCCTTCCTCGACGTTCCGGGAATTCGCGCCCGCCGGTACCACGTGGCGCTCGATACGTGTCACGGCGCTGGCGTCACGACCTTCCCCAAGCTGCTGGAACGCCTGGGGTGTCAGGTGAGCGCGATCAACCTGGAGCCGCACGGCCGCTTCCACCGCCCCCCTGAACCCGTCGCCGAGAACCTGAGCGAACTCGAGGCGCTGGTGAAGTCGAGCGGTGCGGTGGTCGGCTTCGCGACCGACCCGGATGTCGATCGTCTGGCACTGGTCTCCAACGAGGGGAAGGCGATCGGGGAGGACTACACCCTCGCGCTGGCCGCTCGGGTCATCCTGGGGAAACGGCGCGGTCCGGTCGTCACCAACCTCTCCACCTCCCGCATCGTGGCCGACGTGGCCAAGGAGGCGGGGTGCGAGGTCGTCCTCGCCCCGGTGGGCGAGGTGAACGTGGCGGTGAAGATGCGGAGCGTGGGAGCGGTCGTCGGGGGGGAGGGGAACGGTGGTGTCATCCTCCCGGAGCTGCACTTGGGTCGCGACGCCCCGCTGGCGGCAGCGCTCATCCTCCAGCTGTTGCACGAGTTCGACGGCACGTTGTCTGCAGTTGTCGCCCGTTATCCCCAGTACCGGATCGTGAAGGACAAGCTCGATCGGCCCAATGCGCCGCTCGATGAGGTCTACCGGTCGCTGCGGGAGGCGTTCGCCGACGCGTCGGTGGACACACAGGATGGTCTGCGGCTCACCTGGCCCGATCGATGGGTGCATGTGAGGCCGTCGGGAACCGAACCGATCGTACGCGTGATCGCGGAGGCTCCGACGGAGGAGGAGGCGAGGGAATTGGTTCGCCGCTGTCGCGCTCCGCTGGACGCGTTGTCAGCCTAATCACACCGAATCGACATGTGCGGAATCGTCGGGTACGTCGGCCCCAAGGTCGCCACCCCACTGCTGATCGAAGGGCTGAAGCGCCTTGAATACCGCGGCTATGACTCCGCGGGCGTCGCCATCATGAATGGCGCCGGCGTGAAGACCGTGAAGGAGGCGGGGAAGATCGCCCGGCTCGAGTCGCTGCTCTCGCTCTCCCCCGTCGAGGGGACGACGGGGATCGGCCACACGCGCTGGGCGACGCACGGCCCGCCGAACCAGGTCAACGCGCACCCGCACGTGAGCCAGGACGGCAGCATCGCCGTCGTGCACAACGGGATCATCGAGAACGCCACGGTCCTCAAGCAAATGCTCGAGGGGCGCGGTTACGTCTTCCGTTCGGACACCGACACCGAGGTGCTCGCGCACCTCATCGAGGAGTGCTTCGACGGGAGCCTCGAGGACGCGGTGCTCGAAGCGTTGTGGCAGGTCGAGGGAACGTACGGCATCGCCGTCATCTCGTCGGTCGACGCGCACAAGATCGTCGCCGCCCGCAAGGGGAGCCCGCTCCTCCTCGGGCTGGGTGACAAGGAGAACTTCATCGCCTCCGACGTCTCGGCCATCCTCGCGCACACGCGCCAGGTGGTCTACCTCGAGGACGGCGAGATGGCGGTGATCGACGACCAGGGGTATCGCGTCATCGACATGAGCGCGACCGAGATCCGCAAGAAGGTCGCGCACATCGACTGGGACCTCGCGCAGATCGAGCGTGGCGGCTACGCGCACTTCATGCTCAAGGAGATCTTCGAGCAGCCGCAGACGATCGAGAACACGATGCGCGGACGCCTCCTCGACGAGGACGGGACCTCGAAGCTGGGCGGTCTCAACCTCACCGACGAGGAACTGCTCTCCTTCAGCAATATCGTCATCACCGCGTGCGGCACCTCCTGGCACTCGGCGCTCATCGGCGAGCACGTGCTGGAGGAACTGGCGCGCATCCCCGTCGAGGTCGAGTACGCGTCGGAGTTCCGCTACCGCAACCCGATCGTCGACGAGAAGACGCTCTGCATCGTCATCTCGCAGTCGGGCGAGACGGCCGACACGCTGGCCGCGATGCGCGAGGCCAAGCGGCGCGGTGCCCGCACGTTAGGCATCGTGAACGTCGTCGGGTCGACCATCGCGCGTGAGGCGGACGGCGGGATCTACATCCACGCCGGCCCCGAGATCGGCGTCGCGTCGACCAAGGCGTTCACCTCGCAGGTCATCGCGCTCCTCCTCTTCACGCTCAAGCTCGCACGGTTGCGCGGTGCGCTGTCGCAGGAACGCGGGGCGGAGATCATCGCCGGAATGCGTGCCCTCCCCGCGCAGATCCAGCAGGTGCTCGACCGCGCGCAGGAGATCGAGGACATCGCCGAGGAGTACAAGCGGGCGAGCAACTTCCTGTACCTCGGGCGCGGCTACAACTTCCCGGTCGCCCTCGAAGGGGCGCTCAAGCTCAAGGAAATCTCGTACATCCACGCCGAGGGCTATCCCGCGGCCGAGATGAAGCACGGCCCCATCGCCCTCATCGATGAGATGATGCCGGTGGTCTTCGTCGCCCCGCACGACTCGGTCTTCGACAAGATCACGTCGAACGTGCACGAGGTGAAGGCGCGCAAGGGACGCGTGATCGCCGTGACCTCACGCGACGAAGACGCGCTCGAGGGGAAGATCGACTACGAGTTCCGCATCCCCGAGACGCTCGACCTCCTGATGCCCGTCCTCGCGTCGATCCCGCTGCAACTGCTGGCGTACTACGTGGCGGTGAAGCGCGGGGCGAACGTCGACCAGCCGAGGAACCTGGCGAAGTCGGTGACCGTCGAGTAGGGGCAGAAGACGATAAGACCAGAAGACGAGGGCTTTGGCTCTCGTCTTCTTTCGTTTTAGACACCCTCGGCGGTACTTCTGCCTGTGTATTGACAATCTTCGATATACTTGGTACTGTCCACCATGGCCAAGGTGCTGGATATCGTCGAACGGCAGTTGGGGGAGCGGTGCTGCGACAGCCAGGCGCGGCCGCGGCTCGCGGCGCGCGAGGCTGAGCGGCTCGCCGAGGACCTGCAGTTGCTCGGGCATCCCATCCGGCTGCAGCTGCTCGACGTGCTGAACCGCAACGAGGGTCGCGTCTGCGTCTGCGACCTCGAGGCAGCGGTGACCGTGAAGCAGCCCACCGTCTCGCACCACCTCCGCATCCTGCGCGAGGCGGGGCTGGTCGAGTCAGAGAAGGTGGGGCAGTGGATGTACTATCGGGTGCGGCGCGACGTCATGGGGGCGCTGCGCGATCGGTTGGCGTTGCACCTGGGGGCGTTGGGATAGCCCGTTCGCCTTTTTATTTGGAGAGATGTATCGATGATGTTCGATGCAATGCCGGCCGACCAGCGCTGCTGTGCCGACGACGCCCGTCCCCTCGCCGACGACTCGGCGATGACCGGCACCACGTTCCGCGAGCATCCGCAGCTCAGGCCGACCACGTACTTGCCCGGTGGGTCCGGGGCGACCCGTCATACCGGACGCACGCTTTGCTGCTGAACATCGCTGGACCCGTCGCCCGGGATGTCGTCCCGTCGCGGCGTTCACGAACCTCCTGCACCCTGCGAGAGCTTCCATGACCCGCGACACCTTCGCCATTCGCGCCGCCACGCCGGACGACCTGCCGGCCGTGCACACGCTCCTCCTCGCCGCCGGGCTCCCGGTGGATGGCGTCGACGAGCAGTTCGGCGATGCCTATGCCGTGGCCGTCTGTGACGGCGCCGTGATCGGCGTCGAGGGGATGGAGGTGCATGGGACGTCGGGGCTCCTGCGTTCCGCGGCCGTCGATGGTGCCTGGCGCGGGCGCCACGTGGGCGAAGCGTTGACCAACGATCGCCTGCAGTGGGCCCGTGCCCGCGGGCTGCACGACGTCTGGTTCCTGACGAACACCGCGGCCGACTACTTCCCGCGTTTCGGCTTCGAACGCGCGGACCGCGCCAGTGCGCCGGAGGCGGTACGCCAGTCGCGCCAGTTCGCGGAGACGATCTGCGCCTCTGCAGCTGCAATGCGCCGCGCCCTGTCCTGATCCCGTCGACTCGGCGCGCCGCGACAGGCCGACCGGCGCCGCCACCCGTCGCCACCGCTTCGCCACCGCTTCGCCACGACTTCGCCACGGCGTTCGTGCGCCGCGCACATCAAACCTCGAGAGGTATCCCATGAAGGAAGAACAGGACTCCTGCTGCGCGCCCTCCTGCTGCGGCGATGACGCGACCACGGTGAGCACCATCGCGCGGCGCGTGCGAAAGGCGGTCGCCGCCGTGGCGGAAATGCCAGGCAGCGCCGGCAGCGCTGGCAGCGCCGTAAGCGCGGGGCGCGCCGCCGTCGTCGCCTCTGCTGCGGGCACGCCCTCCGCTTCCTCGCCCGCCAACGCCGGCGGCGACCCCTCGTCTCACGAGGCGCTGCGTGCCACGGTGCGCGAGAAGTACGGCGCCGCCGCGCGCCGCGCCGCCGAGGGGGGCGACGCTTCCTGCGGCTGCGACACGTCGTGCTGCGGCGGCGAAGGCGAGGTCTGGGACCCGATCACGACGGACCTGTACGAAGCCGGGCAGGTGGAGGGGATCCCCGCCGCGGCGCTGCTCGCCTCGTTAGGGTGCGGGAACCCGACCGCGCTCGCCGAACTGTCGCCGGGCGAGACGGTCCTCGACCTCGGCTCCGGCGGCGGGATTGACGTCCTGCTCTCGGCGCGGCGTGTCGGGCCCACCGGAAAGGCCTACGGCCTCGACATGACGGACGACATGCTCGCCCTCGCGCGCGAGAACCAGGCGCGCGCCGGCGCCACCAACGTCGAGTTCCTCAAGGGGGAGATCGAACACATCCCCCTCCCCGATGCGAGCGTCGACGTCATCATCTCCAACTGCGTGATCAACCTCTCGGCAGACAAGGCCCAGGTCATCAGGGAAGCGTTCCGCGTCCTCAAGCCCGGCGGTCGATTCGCCGTGTCGGATGTCGTGCTGCGCGGAGCCCTCCCCCCGGAAGTGCAGCGAAGCATTGCGCTCTACACGGGGTGCGTCGCCGGGGCGCTGGAAGAGGGGGACTATGCGGCACTCCTCGCGCGCGCCGGCTTCCGCGACATCGGGATCGAACCCACTCGGGTGTATTCCGCGCAGGACGCGCGCGCCCTCATCGAATCGGCGGGGCTCGATGCGGAGTCGCTGATCCCGGCCGTCGAGGGGCGCGTGATGAGCGCCTTCGTGCGCGCACGCAAGCCGCGATAGGCGCTTTCGTCCCGGCGCGCGGGGAAAATCTGCGCGCCGGGCGCCTACACGTTAGGCTGGCGCGGTGGCGCATGGGGTGACACCATTCCCGCGTCCACTCCCCCTCCGCCATGGCCGACACGCCTCCGCTGACCCGCCGCCTCGCCGCCGAGCTGCTCGGCACCTGCCTCCTTGTCCTCGTGGGGACAGGGTGCGTGATGACCAACGTGATCTCGCAGGGGGCCTTGGGGCTGACGGGGATCGCCCTCACCTGGGGCTTCCTGGTGACGGCGCTCATCGCCACCATCGGCGGAATCTCCGGGGCGCACATCAATCCCGCGGTCACCGTCGCCCTCGTGGTCACGGGGAAGTTCCCGGCGCGCGAGGCGGTGGGCTACGTGCTGGCGCAGTGCGCGGGCGCCTCCCTCGCCTCCCTGATCCTCCTCGCCACGCTGGGAAACGCCGCGAATCTCGGCGCGACGATCCCCACCGTCTCGGTGGGGGCAACCTTCGCCATCGAGTTCTGGCTCTCCTTCGTCCTGATGGCCACTGTGGTCGGTGCGACCTCTGACGATCGCTGGGGAGGCGGGGGAGCGGCGGTCGCGATCGGGATGGCGGTGGCGCTCGACGTGCTGATGGGCGGCCCGCTGACCGGGGCGTCGATGAACCCGGCGCGGTCGCTGGGGCCGGCGCTCATCGGGATGCGATTCGACTCGCTCTGGATCTACTGGACCGCCCCAATCGCCGGCATGGTCGCCGCGGCGCTCACGCTGCGCTGGTTGCGCGGGGAGCGTTAGGCGGTGCGCGTCCTGGTGCAGCGCGTGTCTCGCGGCGAGGTGCGCATCCGTGAGGATGGCGGCTCCTCCCGCACCTCCGGGCGCATCGGCAAGGGATTCGTCCTCCTGGTGGGCTTCACGCACACCGATGGCGACGAGCAGCTGCGGTGGATGGCCGAGAAGGTCGTCGGGCTCCGCATCTTCACCGACGCCGAGGACAAGATGAACCTGGCGTTAGGCGACGTTGGGGGGGCGCTCCTCGTGGTCTCGCAGTTCACGCTGTACGGCGACGCGGTGAAGGGGCGGCGTCCCTCGTTCATCGACGCGGCGCGCCCGGAGCAGGCGATTCCTCTCTACGAGAAGTTCGTTGCGCTGCTGCGCGCCACAGGGACGACGGTCGAGACCGGAGAGTTCGGGGCGTCGATGGAGGTCGACCTCGTGAACGACGGTCCGGTCACGCTCTGGCTGGAGCGGTGAGATGAGTGACGCCCCACTGAAAGTCGTCCTCGCCTCGCAGTCGCCGCGCCGGCGCGAGTTGCTCTCGCAGATCGGGATTGCCCATGACGTGCGCCCGGCCGACATCGACGAGTCGTATCTCCCGGGCGAGCATCCGCCGGCGCACGCCGAGCGGCTGGCGCGCGAGAAGGCGCAGGTGCTGGCTCGAGCGATCCCCGATGCGGTGGTCATCGGCGCCGACACGATCGTCGTGATCGACGAGGTGGTGCTCGGAAAGCCAGCCGACGCCGCCGACGCCGAACGGATGCTGGCGCGACTCGCGGGGCGCACGCACTGGGTCTACACCGCCGTGGCGGTTGCACGTGGCGGGGCGATCGTCTCCGGCGTGGAGGCGGTCGAGGTCACCTTCCGTCCATTGCAGCCAACGCAGATCCGCGACTACGTCGCGACCGGCGAGCCGATGGACAAGGCCGGGGCGTACGGCATCCAGGGATTGGGCGCCACGCTGGTCGAGCGGATCCACGGCGACTACTTCGCCGTGATGGGGCTCGCGTTAGGCCGGCTGGTGGGACTGCTGCGCGAGGTCGGGGTCGCGTACCACTTCCGCGGGCTCGACGCCGACGGATGACGCGAGCGTCACACGCCACAGCGCGAACGGGGGACGGGATCACCTGATCCCGTCCCCCGCGTGCCTTCCTGCCATCGCCCGCGTGCGTGCGATGGCCGTCCCGTCAGTTGCCGGGGCGACGCCCCATGCGTTCACGCATGTCGGCCAGGTTCTTGTCGTAGACCTTCTGCTGGTCGGCCGTGAGGATGGCGCGGATTTCGTCCTGCTGCTTCGCCATCAACTCGCGGCGCTTCTGCATCGCCTCGGGGGCGGGCGGTTCGCCGGGGGTGAACGGCGGCATCTCCTTCTGGTACTTGGCCTGGATCGAGTCGACCTTCGCCTTCTGCGCGTCGTCGAGCGTGATCCCCTGCATCAGCATTTCCATCATGCGCCCGGGGCCACGCTGGCCACCCGGCGGCGGCCCACCCTGCGCGTGCGCATGCGGTGCGGCGGTGGCGATGACGAACAGCGCGGCGGCGAGGGACATCCACGAACGTTTCACAGGTCCTCCGGGGAGGGTATGGGGAACGGTGGGCAGGTCGGTACGCGACCAAAGCTCACCCGGACGTTGGACGCGGCAAGACGGGGCGATGTTAAGGTCGCGACCCGGCGTACGTCCGCTGCCAGTGCTCGACCTTGGTCAGCACGTCGTCGACCGTGATGTTCGGCATCCGTCCCGGCCGGTTCTCCATGCTGATGGGATAGTCCTCGCCGGGATTCCCGTACGCATCGATCAGCAGGTCGTGATAGGCGCGATATGGCCCGGTGCGCCTGGGATTGGTGTAGCCCATGAGCGAGATCACGGGGCGCTGCAGCGCCACCGCGATGTGCAGCGGCCCGGTATCAGGGGCGAGCACGAGTGGTGAGCCATCGAAGATCGAGACGAGGCGCCTCAGCCCGCTCCCCAGCGCCGAAATCGGCGGGTGATGCGCCTTGGCCATGATGACGCGCTCGGCGGCGAGTTCGCGCTCCGAGCGCCCGCCGACGAGCACCGGCTGCAGCCCGTAGTCCTCGTACAGGACGTCGATCACCTGCGCCCAGCGCTCGGGGAGCCAGTCCTTCTCGGCCTTGCTCGTGGCGACGACAATCGCGGCGGTGGGGCGCTCGATGGGGGCGAAGAACTCCCGCTGCCACGCGCGTTCTTCGTCGGTTGGGCCCAGGTTCCACGTGACCGGCTCGTATGGGATGCCTAACGCCGTCAGGAACTCGAAATACTGGTCCTGCACGTGCTGCCCCACCGGGTGCGGCGGGATGCGGTGCGTGGTGAAGAGCCAGTTGAGGTCGCGGGCGCGCGCCTTGTCGAAGCCGAGCTTGACGGGCGCCTTCGTGAACGACGTGACGATCCCGGCCTTGAAGTAGACCTGCAGGTTGAGGACGAGGTCGAAGGGGCGCTGCGCGAGGTCGCGCTTCACGTCGGTGAAGGCGCGCCGTCCCCTGGACCGGTCGAAGATGACGATCTCGTCGACGCTGCGATGGCCGCGCACGAGCGTCGCCGGCCCTGGCTGCAGGACCCAGGTGATGTGTGCGCTCGCCTGGCGGCGCTTGATGGCGTTGATGACGGGGAGGACGTGCACGGCGTCGCCCACCGCGCTCATCATCACGATCCCCACGCGGTCGAGCTTCGCGTCGATCATGGGACGGCTCCTGATGCAGCGGGTGCCGCTGGGCGGGGCGATGGGTGGGCCATCATGTGAGGTCGGTCGGCATGTAGGCGTCGAGCGCCAGGGCGCGGTGCGTCGCCTCGACGGCCTCGTCCTGCAGGAGTCGGTCGTGGATCGCGCGCCGCTGGTCGTCGGCGAAGCCGGCGCCGTGCAGGGCGCGCCACTTGTCGAGCGATCGCTCGAGGCGGCGGAAGTTGGCTTCGCGCACGTTGGGGTCGCCCGGGGGGACGAAGTGCACGCGGTCGATGTCGAGCACCGCCGGGTGCAACTCCCCCGCGTCGTCGGCGACGAGGAGGATGTTCTTCACGTTGAGGTCGGGGTGCCACGCCCCGGCCTGCGTGAGCGCGCCGAGCAGCGCCGCCACCGGGGTGACCAGGCGCTCCCGGTCGGCATCGCTCGTTGCGCTGCGCAGCATCGCCCCCAGGTCCTCGCCCGGGAGCAGGACCGTCATCACGTCGGCGCGGCGCAGCACGGGGCCGGCGCGATAGATCGCGTAGCCCGCGACCGGCGGCGTGGGGACGCCGGAGCGCGCGAGGAGGAGCGCGGTGCGCAGTTCGCGCGGCGCGCGCGTCGGGGGAAGGAAGAGGTCGCGCAGCAGCGGGGCGAGCATCCCGCCGTGCTGCGCGTGCCGCACCACCACGGTCGGTCCGTCGTGCGGGAGCGGGGCGGCGTACACGGGGAGGCGCCCTTGCATCTGGCGGTGATCGGGGTGCGCGGCGGCCCACGCATAGAGCGTCCCCGCCTCCAGCGCGGCGCGCGCCCCCTCCACCAGCTTCTGGTGCACCACGAGGTCGCCCTGCGGGAGGTCGAGGCGCACGTAGCCCGGCGGCACGGCGCCGGTGACGGTGACCTGCACGCCCACGTCAGCGGAGGGCGCGGAAGACCGGGACGGGCTCCGCCTTGCCGCGCAACGTCAGCGGCTCGCGATCGCCTAACGTGTGCTCGCGCGTGAAGGCGGCGCGCATCGACTCCGAGACGAGGATTTCGCCCCCCTCGGCCCACGCGCACAGGCGCGAGGCGGTGTTGACCGTGTCGCCGATGATCGTGTACTCGAGGCGCCGCTCCGACCCCAGGTAGCCGGCGAACGCCTCGCCGTAGCTCAACCCGATCCCCACCTGGATCTCCGGGCGCCCCTCGCTTCGCCAGCGCGCGTTCAGGCGATCCACCGCCTGCATCATGTCGAGCGCCGCCTCCACCGCCCGGTCCGCGTCGTCCACGGCGCTGATCGGCGCCCCCCACTGCGCCATGACCGCGTCGCCGATGAACTTGTCCAGCGTTCCGCCGTGCCGGAACACGACGTCGACCATCTCCGAGAAGTACTCGGTGAGGAAGCGCGCCGTCTCGTCCGGTGCCATGCGCGCCGAGAGCTCCGTGAAGCCGCGGATGTCGGCGAAGAGGACGCCGACCATGCGGCGCTCGCCTCCCAGCCCCAGCGCCTGCGGCGACGCGGCGATCCGCGCCGCGAGGTGCGGCGTGAAGAAACGCTCGAAGTTGTCGCGAATGCGCGACTCCTGCCGGATGCGCTCCTCGGCGCGGATGTTGTCGAGTGCCACCGCGCCGATCCCCGCGAACGAGACCAGGAAGTCGAGGTCCTCGTCGCTCACGCGCGAGGTCGGCGTTAGGCTGTCGACGTACAGCACGCCGAGCACGCGCCCCTCGCCGGCGATGAGCGGCGCGCATGCCGCATTGCGCGCCATCCCCGTGCTCACCCCACCGCTCGGCGTCGGGCGCCGGGCGTCGGCGGTGACGTCGGAGAGGACGGCGACCTTCTGCTGGATGACCGTGTTGGCCAACGTCGGCGAGATCGGGCGCGGCGCATGTTCGCCGCCGCGCGTGCGCGCGATGCGCGGCACCAGCTGCTCCTGCTCGTCGAACAGGAGGATCGAGACGTGGCCGACGTCGAGGAGGCGGAAGGTGAACTGCACCATCTTCTCCAGCACCTCGGCGACGTCGATCGTGCGGGTGAGCGCCTTGGAGATCTCGAGAAGGAGGGTGAGCTTGAGCCGGTCGCGCTCCGCTGGCGTGAGCCCGGCCTGACCTTCCTCGATCGCCTTCTGCACGCCGCTCGCGCGCAGCGCCAGCTCGAGCGCCTGGTCGGCACTGGGGACGGGGACCTGGCGAATGATCGTCGTCCCGGCGCGCGCCACGCGGCGCACGCTCTCGGCGCTCGCGTCGTCGACGAGCATCGGGGAGAGTTCGCGGATCTCGAACTGCACCTTGCCGAAGACGATCTTCTCGCCGCCGACCAATCGCGCGCTCCCCACGCGTGCACCGGCGACGAAGGTCCCGTTGCTCGACCCCAGGTCGCGCACGGCGACGCCCGTGTCATCGGCCTTCACCTCGGCGTGGCGCCGCGAGATGGTGGGGTCGAGGACCGGGAGGTCGCTGTTCAGCGCGCGCCCGAGGATCATTGGCATCCCCGCGCGGAGCTCGAACTGGATGTTCCCGTCGCTGCTGACGAGTCTGAACGTCATTGCGCTAGGGAATATGCCGAGACCGCCGCCTTCCGCCTAGCGCGAACCGGCGCCGGCACCGGCACCGGCCACCCGGGCACGCCCGATCGCCGTCAGCATCGCCCGCGCCTTGTTCTCGGTCTCCTCCCATTCCTTCGCCGGGACCGAATCGGCGACGATTCCCGCACCGGCCTGCACGTTGGCCACCCCGCCCGCCACCACGCAGGTGCGGATGGTGATGGCCAGGTCCATGCGCTGGTCGCCGGCCGCGATGTAGCCCACCGCTCCTGCGTACGGCCCGCGACGCTCCGGCTCGAGCTCGTCGATGATCTGCATCGCGCGGACCTTCGGCGCCCCGGTCATCGTCCCGGCCGGAAACGTGGCACGGAAGGCGTCGAGCGCCGAGAGCCCGGCGCGCAGCTTCCCTTGCACCTCGCTCACCAGGTGCAACACGTGCGAGTAGCGCTCGACCGTCATCAGCTCGGTGACCTTCACGCTTCCATACTCGGCGATGCGCCCGACGTCGTTACGGCCGAGGTCGACGAGCATCACGTGCTCGGCGCGCTCCTTCTCGTCGGCCGCGAGTTCCTCCGCCATCGCGGCGTCCTCCGCCGGCGTGTGCCCGCGCGGACGTGTCCCGGCGATCGGGCGCACGGTGACATTGCCGTCCGAGACGCGCACGAGGAGTTCCGGCGACGATCCCACCAGTTCCACCCCGTCGAGGACGAGGTGGTACATGTACGGCGACGGGTTGAGGACGCGCAGCGCGCGATAGAGCGTCGTCGTGTCGAAGTCGAGCGGAACCTCGATGCGCCGCGCCAGCAGCGCCTGGAAGCAGTCCCCCGCAAAGATGTACTCGCGAATCCGCTCGACATCGCGCTCGAAGTCTTCCCGCGCATACGTCGACCGCCCCTCCGCCCGAGGCGCATCGGAGGGAAAGTGCAGCGCCGTGAGAGTCGAGGGCTCCCGCAGCCTGCGTTCCAGCTCATCCAACTCGCCTAACGCCTGGTCATACGCGGCGCGCAGCGCCCCTCCGGTCTCCCGTCCCCCGTCTCCCGTCGCACGAGAGGTATCCACCGCCACAACCAGCCGCGCCTGCCCCCGCAGGTTGTCGATCACCACCAGCGAGCGCGTGAAGACGAAGCACGCATCCGGGGCCGCCACCGAGCGGCGCGGAGGCGTCGGCAGCTTCTCGATCGCCCGCACCACATCGTACGAGAAGAAGCCCACGGCGCCTCCCCAGAACTCGCCGAGTTCCGGGGCAGCCGCCGGGTGCAACGCGCAGACGCGGCGCTGCAGGTCGCCAATGGGGTCGTCGACGGTGTGCGCGCCGTGCCATCCCAGCGAAGGCGTCCATTCCTCCACCGTGTGATCCATCAGGCGCCACGCCGCCTGCGGTTCGGTCCCGATGAAGGTGTAGCGCGACCACGTCTCGCCGCCGGCTGGCGCCGATTCGAGCAGGAAGGCGAACGGCCCGCGCCGCAGCTTGGCGAAGGCCGACACCGGGGTGTCGGTGTCGAGGAGGATGTCGCGCCACACCGGGACGAGCGTCCCCGTCTGCGCACGGCGTTCGAAATCGGCAAAGGTCACGTCAGGCGCTCCGGCACTCTCTGGTGCGCGCTCGCTCGCACTGGCACTTGCTCGCTCGCGCTTGCTGGTGCACGGCGCACCGGCTGATATTCGCTCATCATGTCCCGTGTGCTGGCCCGCGCACTCGTCGCGCTTGCCCTCAGCGTGGTCGCCGCGCGAGCGGCGCTCGCGCAGCGTCCGTGGAACGACTCCACGTCGCGTCTGCTCGTCGAGCGCGCCACCGAGCGGCGCTCGCGCCAGTTGGCCGACTCGGGCCTCGCCGATTACTCGGCGCAGGCGCACGGCTTCCTCACCTTCCTCGCCCAGGTCGGCGAAGGCTTTCCCATCCCGCCCAAGGTCGTCAAGGCCGACGAGCTGATGCTGGAAGTCTATTGGCGTGCGCCGAACTACAGCAAGCAATGGATCGTCGGGCGGCGCGACACGCTCCTCCTCCCCACGGACATCAACTACCATCGCGACCACCTGGGGATCGTCCAGAACAACTTTCCCGAGATCATTCGCCTCGGCGATGGCGATGAAGTGCAGGATGTCGCCCACCCGCTCTCGGCGCGGGGGCTGGCGACGTACGACTACCAGCTGAGCGACTCGCTGCGCTTCGAGATCCCGGGGCGCACGATCGACGTGTACGAGGTGAAGATCCGCCCGCGCAACGATCGCGAGGCCGCCGCCGTCGGCGCGGTCTACATCGCGAAAGATGACGCGCAGGTGGTGCGGATGGCCTTCTCGTTCACGCGTGCGGCGCTCAAGGATCAGCAGCTCGAGGACGTCTCCATCGTCATCGAGAACTCCCTCATCGAGGGGCGCTTCTGGCTCCCGCGGCGGCAGGAGATCGAGATCCGGCGCACGGGGAGCTGGATGGACTTCCCGGCGCGCGGGATCATCCGCGGGCGCTGGGAGATCCGCGACTACCGGGTGAACGGGGGGAGCGAGACGCAGGTGATCGCCGCCTCGCCCGGGCCGGAGATCCAGTACGCGCCCAGCGACCGGCGCCGCCGATTCCGCTGGCCTGACAGCTCGACCGTGTTGCAGGGGCTGCCTGACGACATCGCCGTCGCCACTGACGACGACGTCCGGCAGGTGCAAGAAGAGGCGCGCCGCCTCGTCCGGGCGCAGGCGCTGCAGCGCACCCAGTCGACGCTCCCTTCGGCGCGCTCCATGTCGGACATCGCGCGCGTCACGCGCGCCGAGGGATTGGCGATCGGCGCGGGGATCCGCCGCCGGCTGGGGAGCGGCTTCGACGTCGGCGTCGTCGGGCGCTTTGGCCTCTCCGACCACGAACCCAAGGGGACGCTCTCGATCGGCTGGGAGCGCGCCGACGGGGTGGCGCTGCGCCTGAGCGCCTTCCGCGAGTACCGCGAGGCAGGGGACGAGGTGGAGACGTCACGCGTGCGGAACAGCATCGCGGCCCAGGAGTTCGGAAGTGACTATACGCAACCGTTTGGTACGCGCGGCGCCGCGCTGGCCCTGCATCTTGGGACGCATGCGGGGATGCGCTGGCGGATCGACGGAGCCTACGAATGGCAGCAGGGGGTGCGCGTTACCGCTCGCCCGTCGTTCGGCGCGTACGAGCCCACGCTGGCGGCCACGCGCGCCGAGGGGACGCGCTTCACGCTCGCGGCCGAGCGCCCGCTGGGGGGATGGTGGTGGGGGGGGAGCCTGCGCTTCCGTGGGGACGTGCGAGCCGGGCGGCTCGGCGCGTGGGGCAACGATTTCGCGGCAGATTCCGTCTCCCTGGGAGGCTACCTGCGCGCCTTCGCCTCGGCGGAGTGGCTACGTGAGGGGGGGCGCTCGCAGTGGCTCGTGCGTGCAACCGGCGGGGCGGTCAATGCGGTGGGGGAGGGGGCGGTGGCGCCGCAGCTCCTCCTGTTCGCCGGCGGACCGCAGTCCGGACCCGGGTACGAGTTCCACCAGTTCCGCAGCACGGCGCTGGCCACACAGCACGTCGAGTGGCGAACGCCCGTCCCGTTCGTCTCTCTCTCGCTGGGGCGGTGGGGGCGCGTCCCGGCGCAGGCCCGCCTCGCCCCGTACGTGCACAACGTCTTCACCGTCGAGGGGGTTGGGGGGACGTTGCAGCTCCGGCCAGGCGACCCCGCGATGCCTGCGATTCCACACCGGCCCGGAGCATATCCGTCGCTGGGGCTTGGGCTGCTGACCTTCTTCGACCTGGTGCGATTCGACGTAGCGCGCGGACTGCGAGGGGGACGATGGACCTTCGGGGTGGATGTGAGTCGCGATTTCTGGTCGATCCTGTAGTCGCAGGCATTGGGCCGCGTTCACCAGCCAACGCCGCGCACGGGGGGCGTTACGGTTCGGCACCGATTCGTCACGAAAACGAACGAAGCGGTCGATACTTGAGTACGGATGGAGCGCCGCGCCGCGACGTCCGTCCGTGGTGGTCTGTATACACTCCCGTTAGCTTGACCCGCTTCCCCGTTCGCACGTGACCTCGCCCGGAGTTCGCGACCACATGTCGTCGATGCGTCCCACCCGCGATGATTGGCTCCTGCCGACATTGGAGGGGTTGGTGGACGCGAGTGCGCTGGCCGAGTTGCGCCAGCCGGGAAGCGAGTCGCTGTGGGAGACCTCGACGAAGCGCGGCTTCACCACCGACGACGCGATCCTCGCCGCGCTCTCGCTGCGATTCCGGATGAAGGTCGCCGACCTCGCCTCGGCCACCGGTGCGGCGCGTGACGCGGTCCCTGAGGGGCTGGCGCGCAAGTACCGCATCGTGCCGTTGCAGGTGACGGACTCGATCCTCGACATCGCCACCGCCGACCCGCACGACCTGGACTGCGAGCGAACGCTTGGCTTTGCAACGGGACGCACGGTGCGCATGCACCTGGCGGCGCCGTCGCGCATCATCGAGCGTATTGAGGAGCTGTACCGGCCGGAAAGTCAGGTTGAGAAGTTCCTCGAGGGGATGACGCAGTACGACGTGCAGTCGGTGACGGATGGCCCGGACGCCTCGCTCGACCTCGACCTCTCGAGCGAGAAGGCCTCCGAGCGCCCGATCATCCGCCTCGTCGACCACATCATCGCCGAGGGGATCAGCCAGCGGGCGAGCGACATCCACATGGAGGCGCAGGAGCGCGGGGTGCAGGTGCACTACCGCATCGACGGCGTCCTGCGTCACGCGCTCACGCTCCCGCGCGCCGTGGGGATCCCGCTCGTCTCGCGCATCAAGATCATGTCGGGGCTCGACATCGCCGACCGCCTCCGCCCGCAGGACGGGCGCGCGCGCGTCTCGGTCGATGGCAAGCGCGTCGACCTCCGCGTCTCCACGCTCCCCGCGTCGGCCGGCGAGAAGGTCGTCATCCGAATCCTCGATTCGAGCAACAACATCCTCTCGCTCGAAGGGCTCGGGATGAGCGAGCGCGACTTCACGCGCATCCAGCATCTCGTCAACCTGCGCGAGGGGATCGTCCTCGTGACCGGCCCCACGGGGTCCGGCAAGACGACGACGCTCTACGCCGCACTGCGCACCATCCAGACGCGCGGGGTCAACATCGTCACCGTCGAGGACCCGGTCGAGTACAAGCTCACCGGCGTGGTGCAGGTGCAAGTCAACGAGAAGGCGGGGCTCACCTTCGCGGCCGCGCTGCGCTCGATCCTGCGCCAGGACCCCGACGTCGTCCTCGTCGGCGAAATCCGCGACCGGGAGACGGCGGGAATCGCGATCCAGGCCTCGCTCACCGGGCACCTCGTCCTCTCCACGCTGCACACGATCGATGCGGCGTCGTCGGTGGCGCGCCTCCTCGACATCGGCGTCGAGAGCTACAAGATCGGCGCGGCGCTCAAGGGGGTCGTGGCGCAGCGGCTGGTCCGGCGCCTGTGCCCCAGCTGCCGACAGCTCACCACCGAACCGGTGGCTGAGCGGCTGCAGCGCTGGCTGCCCGCCGGGGCGCAGCTCTACAAGGCGGTCGGGTGCGCGGAGTGCAGCAATACCGGCTACCGCGGGCGCCTGGCGCTCATGGAAGTGCTCATCGCCGATGGAGAGGTCGAGCGCCGCGTCTCGGCAGGCGACACGACCGACAAGATCGTCGAGGCGGCCAAGGCGGGCGGGATGCGGTCGCTCTGGGAGTCGGGGATCGAGCATGTGCTCGATGGCAACACCGACCTCGAGGAGCTCCTGCGCGTCGTCGAGGCTCCCATCGATCAGCCGACTCCTCGTCGCGAGTCGCGCACCGAGCCGCGCCTGCTCAACCCGACCCCCTCTTCGGGGATCGGCATCATTCGGCAGACGCCCGTCGCCCCGCCTCCGCTTCCACCGGCGCGTCAGGCACCGCCCCCTCCCGTCGGCCGGAGCTCGATCCTCCCCGACGACGCGCTTGAACTCGTCGACGACCTCGTCCCGACCAATGCGAGCCGACGGGCGGGGAAGAGCACGATTCTCCTCGTGGAGGACGAGGCCCCGTTACGACTCGTCCTGCGCGACCTCCTCGAGCGCGACGGCTTCGCGGTCATCGAGGCGCCGGACGGCATCGTCGCCCTCGATGAGATCGACCAGGATCCGCCGGATGCGGTCGTCCTCGACCTGAACCTCCCGCGCCTCGACGGCTACGCGGTCCTGTCGCGTCTTCGCTCCCGTCCCAACACCGCCGCGCTCCCCGTCATCGTGCTCACGGCGAAGGGGGACGAGGATAACGAAGTGCGTGTCTTCGAACTTGGGGCGAACGACTTCCTCACCAAGCCGTTCAGGCCTCGAGCGCTGACGGCGCGGTTGCGCGCGCTCCTGCGCAAGACATAGGGCGGGAGCACGAACCGATCGTCGGGAGCACGAACAGTGCTCCCGTTTCACTTTTCAGGGTGCTGCATGGCTGAGCTCAAGGTCGGTGTGGTCGACGTCTTCGTCATCGATCCCGCGCCCGACGGATGGCGCGTCCTGATCCTCCGCCGCGCCGAGGGGACGCGCTGCACCGGCGCGTGGGAGGTGGTGCACGGGCGCATTGAGGGGGAAGAGCGGCCCGAGGAGGCGGCCCAGCGCGAAATGCGCGAGGAGACCGGGCTCATCCCCGCGCGGCTCTACAACGTCACCTGCCACCCGTTCTACCTGCACCGCTTTGGCGTCGTGCAGGTCGCCGTGGTCTTCGCCGCCTTCGCGGAAAGCACGCGCGCGCTCGTCCTCGGCCCCGAGCACGACGCCGCGGAGTGGGTCACGCTGGACGAGGCAGAGCGGCGACTGGTCTGGCCGCGCTCGCGGGCCTCGCTGCGCGACATCCATGCGCTGCTGCGGGGGGGCGACGCGGGCCCCGTCGAGGACGTGCTCCGGATCCTGTAGCCGCACGGCGCCACGACGCGCCGCGTGCTGCTACTGGTCCCTAGGACTTGCCTGCCGCCCGTGAGCGCACGAGGGCGCGTTCGCGCTCGATGCGCTGCAGCAGGATGCTCCACTCGTCGTTGCGCGCCGTCTCGTAGACGATGGCCAACGGCTGGTTCACGTCGATCTGGCCGTCGAAGACGTAGAGCGCGTGCTGGACCTCGCGCTGTCGCAGCCGCTGCGAGCCGAAGCCCGGCGAGAGCGGGATGACGTCCAGCGGTTGGAAGTCGCGCCCGACGTTGGAGATGTTGAACTCCATCGGGGAGAAGCGGGTCTCCCCCTGCTGCAGCGCGAAGAACGAGACGTACCAGACCGAGAGGCGGGGGAGGGCGGTGCGTCGTTGGAGCGCGCGAAGGCGCTCCCCCTGGCTGGTGACGAGGTCGCGCAGCGCGTGATACGAGTCGGGCGACAGGACGCGAATGACCGTCTCGTCGAGCGGGAGGGCGCGGACCTGCAACCCGAACTGCGCCACGCGCAGCGCGATGTCGTCCTGGCGCAGCGAGCCGAAGCCGGGCGGGACGAGTTGCGCGCTGCTGTCGCGTGCCGGATCGACGGCGGCGTTGGCGGCCGACGGCGGCGGGGTGCGCGCCGGCGCCGCGGGGGTGGCACCGGGCGGCGCGCTGGCGCACGCCGTCAGGAGCAACGCGACGCCGGCCAACGCGAGGCAACGCGGCACTGCGCGCCGGTGCGACGGGTAGGCCAGTGCCGTGGGTGCCGGCCGCTCGGTGTTCACGCCTCCTCCGGCTCGGAGATCGCGTCGCGTCGCCACGACGGCTGCCACGCGGGCTGTGTGATGAGCGAGACGACGGCCGCGCCGAGTTCGTTGCGCCCTGCTCCGGTGTGCGCACTGGACGCGATGACCTGCGACTCGTCGACCCCGATCGCCCCCATCACCGCGGCCATCCGCTCCCGCCGTGCGGCAGTCCCCAGCTTGTCGACCTTGGTGATGACGATCAGGGTCGGGATCTCGAGGTCGGCCAGGTAGTCGAGCATCGCCAGGTCTTCCTCATTGGGGTCGCGCCGGATGTCGAGGAGGAGGACGATCCCGCGCAGCTGCGACGTCATGCGCAGGTAGCCGTCGATGAGCGGCTGCCACGAGTGACGCTTCGTCTTCGAGACGCGGGCGTAGCCGTAGCCCGGGAGGTCGACGAGGACGAGGTCGTGGTTGACGCGGAAGAAGTTCACTTCCTGCGTGCGCCCGGGCGTGCGGCTCACGCGGGCGAACGCCTTGCGCCTGACGAGGAGGTTGAGGAGCGACGACTTTCCGACGTTGGAGCGCCCGATGAAGGCGACCTCGGGGAGCTCCTCCGGGGGGCGCCATCCGCCTTGCACGGCCATCCCGCCCAGGAACTCCAGGTCGCGGATGACGAGCGGATCGTTGGGGTCCTTTCCAGGTTGCACCATCAGTGCGCGACCTCCCCGCCGGTCGACGGCGGCGCGGCGACCGGGGGGGAAGGGGCGACCGCCGGGACGGCGGGGACGACGGGGGCTGCTGGGACGCCATGTCCTCGCTCGCGCCGCCCTCCCTTGCCGGGACGGCGCGTCGTTGCGGCTGGCGACTCGAAGCCCGTGGCGCCGCTCGGTGCGCCTTCTCGCGCGGCCTCGCGCGCCGACTCGCGCAGCGGGCGCGGCTCGCGCACCAGCGCCAGGCGCAACACCTCGTCCATCGTCTCCACGGGGTGGAAGGCGATCCCCGCGCGCACGTCCTCGGGGAGTTCCTCGAGTTCGCGGGCGTTGAGGTGCGGGATGAGCACGTCGCTGCGCTGCGCGCGGAGCGCCGCCACCGACTTCTCCTTGAGCCCGCCGATCGGGAGGACGCGCCCGCGGAGCGTGATCTCCCCGGTCATGGCGACGTGCCCCTTCACCGCGATCCCGCTCAGCGCGCTGACGAGCGCCGTGCAGATCGCGATGCCGGCTGACGGGCCATCCTTGGGCGTGGCACCGGCGGGAATGTGCACGTGGATGTCGCGCGTCTTGTGGAAGTCGCGGTCGATGCCTAACGCATCGGCGTTGGCGCGCGTGTACGACAGGGCGGCACCGGCCGATTCCTTCATCACGTCGCCAAGCGCCCCCGTCAGGTGCACACGCCCGCGCCCGGGGAGCACCGCGACCTCGATCTCCAGCACCTCGCCCCCCACCGTGGTGTAGGCGAGCCCGGTCGCGACCCCCACCTTGTCCTCGCGCGACAGGTCCTCGGGGTCGTACGGCGCCACGCCGAGGAAGGCCCGCACGTCGGCCGAGGTCAGCACCTCGCGCACGACGGACTCCTGCGCGTCCGGCGCGGCCCCCGCGCCCTGCGCGCCCTGCGCGGCCGGCGCGGCCTCTGCGCCCTGCGCGCCCTGCGAAACGACCGCGTCACCCGCGGGGGCGACCGCGCCCCCTTCCACCCGACGGCGCGCCAGCTTGCGCGCCACCTTCGCGATGCGCCGTTCCAGCTCGCGCACCCCCGCCTCGCGCGTGTACAGGCGCACGATCTCGGCGATCACCGCCGGCGGGACCTCCACCGACGCAGGGGCGATCCCATGCCGCTCCAGCTGCCGCGGAAAGAGGAATTGCCGCGCGATGGCGTGCTTCTCGTGGTCGAGGTAGCCCGGCAGCCGCAACAGCTCCATGCGGTCGCGCAGCGGCTCGGGGATCGTGGCCAGCGAGTTGGCCGTCGTGATGAAGAGGACCCGCGACAGGTCGTAGTCGACCTCGAGGTAGTGGTCGTTGAAGGCGCGGTTCTGCTCGGGGTCGAGGACCTCGAGCAGCGCCGCCGCCGGGTCGCCGCGGTAGTCCTGCCCCAGCTTGTCGATCTCGTCGAGCAGGAGGACCGGGTTCACCGTCTCGGCGCGCCGCATCGCCTGGATGATGCGCCCGGGTTGCGACCCGATGTAGGTGCGCCGGTGCCCCCGTATTTCCGCCTCGTCGCGCACCCCGCCTAACGACATGCGCACGAACTTGCGCCCCATCGCCCGCGCGATCGACCGCCCCATCGACGTCTTGCCCACGCCAGGCGGCCCCACGAGGCAGAGGATCGGCCCCTCCAGCTTGCCCACGAGCCCCAGCACCGCGAGGTAGTCGAGGACGCGGTCCTTCACGTCCGCGAGGCCGAAGTGATCCTCATCCAGCACCTGGCGCGCGTGCGCGACGTCGAGCACGTCCTCGCTCTGTTCGGTCCACGGAAGGCCGAGGAGCCAGTCGAGGTAGTTGCGCCCGACGGTCGCCTCCGGGGAGATCGCCGCCATGCGCTTGAGCTTCTTCACCTCGCGCAGCGCGCGCGCCTTCACCGCCTCGGGGAGCCCCTTGGCCTCGACCAGCCCCTCCAGTTCGTCGGCGTCGTCCCCCTCGTCCTCGCCCAGCTCGCGGTGGATCGCCCGCAGCTGCTCCTGCAGGTAGAACTCGCGCTGGTTGCGGAAGATCGAGCCGCGCACCTCGTCGTCGATCTTCCGCTCGAGGCGGAGGATCTCCAACTCGCCGGAGATGACGTCGTAGAGCCCCTCGTACAGCTCCTCCAGCGTCGGCGACTCGAGCAGGCGCTGGCGGATCTCGTGGCGCACCGCGAGGTGCGCGGCGAGGACGCACGCCGACCGCTCGTCGTCGTCGCCCGCCATCGCCATCTGCAGCACTTCCTGCGGGATGCGCCGCTGCAGCGTGACGTACTCCTCGAACCGCTCCAGCACCTGGCGCGCCCGCACCCGCGCCCCGGCTTCGAGCGGCTCGCTCGACCAGGGGAGCGCCGCCAGCGACGCCCGCAGGACCCCATGGTGCGTCGTGATGCGCGTGAGCCGCACGCGTGCGATCGCCTCCACGAGGACCTTCACCGTCCCGTTAGGCAGCCGAGACGCCTGCTGGATGCGGGCCACCACCCCGGTGCGGAACAGGTCCGTCGACAGCGGGTCGTTCACGTCGCCCGACTTCTGGGCCGTGAGCACGAGGAACCGGTCACCACGCCACGCCTGCTCCACCGCCCCCAGCGACGCCGTCCGCCCCACCAGGAGCGGCATCGTCACGTACGGAAAGAGCACGACGTCCCGCAGCGGAAGGACCGGAAGGCGGTCGGGGACGTCGAAGGTGTCGGTGGCGCGACGCAGTAGCATGAAGAGCGGACGGGAGACGGGGGACGGGAGACGGGAGTGCCGGCGCGCGGCGCGCGCCGGCGTCGCTCACACGCCGATCTGGGTTCGCATACCCCCTGAAAGAAGATAAGGAGCGCGCGGCGAAGCCGCGCACTCCCGTCTCCCGTCTCACATCCCCCGTCTGCCCCTTACGCTTCCTTCTTCTGCCGCTTCGGCTGGATCTCGAGCAGGGGGGGCGCCCCGTTGGCGATGCAGGCCTCGGTGACCTTGACCTCGACCACATCCTCGCGGCTCGGGAGGTCGAACATGATCTCGAGGAGCGTCTCTTCCAGGATCGCGCGCAGCCCGCGCGCCCCGGTCCCGCGCTTGAGCGCCTTCTGCGCGATCGCCCGCAGCGCCGACTCCTCGAACGTGATCTTCACGTCCTCGAGCTCGAAGAGCTTATGGTACTGCTTGGTGAGCGCGTTCTTGGGCTCCTTGAGGATCTTCACCAGCGCTTCCTCGTCGAGCGCCTCGAGCGGGACCACCACCGGCATGCGCCCCACCAGCTCGGGGATGAGCCCGTAGCGCAGGAGGTCGTCCGGCTCCACCTCGCGGAAGGGGTTCTTCTTGAGCGCGTCCTCGGACGCCACCACCCCTTCTTCCTTGCTGAAGCCGATCTGCCGGCGCCCGGTGCGCGCCTCGATGATCTTCTCCAGTCCGTCGAAGGCCCCGCCGCAGATGAACAGGATGTCCTTCGTGTTGATCTGGATGTACTCCTGCTGCGGGTGCTTGCGCCCCCCCTGCGGCGGGACCGAGGCCACCGTCCCCTCGAGGATCTTCAGCAGCGCCTGCTGCACCCCTTCACCCGAGACGTCGCGCGTGATGCTCGGGTTCTCGCTCTTGCGGGCGATCTTGTCGATTTCGTCCAGGTAGACGATCCCGCGCTCGCACTCGGCGACGTTGAAGTCACCGGCCTGCAGCAGGCGGACGAGGATGTTCTCCACGTCTTCGCCCACATAGCCCGCCTCCGTGAGCGTCGTGGCGTCGGCGATGGTGAACGGGACGTCGAGGATGCGGGCCAGCGTCTGCGCGAGCAGCGTCTTGCCGACACCCGTCGGACCGATGAGCAGGATGTTCGACTTGTCGAGCTCGACGTCGGAGTCGCGTGACGACCCCGAGTTGATGCGCTTGTAGTGGTTATAGACCGCCACCGAGAGCGCCTTCTTTGCCTGCTCCTGCCCGATCACGTACTGGTCCAGCACATCCTTGATCTCGCGCGGGATGGGGACCTGGGTGATCGCTTCGGCGACCTCGCGCTCTTCGTCCTCGGCAAGGATCTCGTTGCAGAGGGCGATGCACTCATTGCAGATGTAGACGGACGGGCCCGAGATGAACTTCCGGACCGAGTCCTTCGACTTTCCGCAGAACGAGCAGCGCAGGTGTTTGTCGTGCGACATGACGCTCGCGTTGGGGACGAAACGGGGGGGCCCAGCCTGCCGGGCCTCCGATACGTAATAGACGTGTTTCGGGCTGGTCAAGCAAAAGAAACGGGTCCGGTGGTGAGTTGCGTCACCCCCGGACCCGATCTTGAGCCTTCCTAACCCGTCACCGAGGGGATCTTCGCCGTGCTCCCGTCGCCGACTTCGGCCCGGTGCGCGACGATGTTGTCCACCAGCCCGTAGGCCTTGGCGTCCTCGGCCGACATCCAGCGGTCGCGGTCCGTGTCCTTCTCGATCTGCTCGATCGGCTGCCCCGTGTGCTTCGCCATCAGCCCGTTGAGCTTCTGGCGGAGGTACAGGATCTCCTTGGCCTGGATCTCGATGTCCGATGCCGTTCCACCGCCCCCCGACTGCGACGGCTGGTGGATCATGACGCGGGAGTGCGGGAGCACCGAGCGCTTGCCGGGGGCCCCGGCGCCCAGGAGGAACGCTCCCATCGACGCCGCCATCCCCATGCAGATCGTGCTCACCGGCGACTTCAGGAACTGCATCGTGTCATAGATGGCCAGCCCGGCCGACACGCTCCCGCCCGGGGAGTTGATGTACAGGTTGATGTCGCGTCCCGGGTTGTCCGCGTCCAGGAAGAGGAGCTGCGCGATGATAATGTTGGCCACGTCGTCGTTCACCGGGGTCCCCAGGAAGACGATGCGGTCCATCAGCAGTCGGCTGAAGATGTCGTACGAACGCTCGCCACGGCTGGAGCGCTCGATGACGTACGGGGGGTAGATCGACATAGGATCGGACGGGAGACGGGGGACGGGGGACGGGAGTGCGCGGCGCGTTGCGCCGCGCGGGCATCCGACGCTGCCTAAGGTGCTTGCACGAACGGTAGCGAAAGTATCGGCCGATCAGGCGATGCGCCGCCGAAGGCGGCGCACTCCCGTCTCCCGTCCCCCGTCTCCCGTCCGCAGTTACTCTACTCGACCGTGTTCCGCTCGAACAGCCACGCGAAGACCTTGTCCTCGGTGATACCCCGCTCGAGCTCGGAAAGGCGCTGCGCCTTCTGGAGCTGCGCGTAGAGCTGCCCCGGATTCACGCCACGCTTCCCGGCCATTTCGGTGACCTTGTCGTCGATGTCACCCTCGGTCGCCTTGAGCCCTTCGGCCTCGGCCAGCGTGTCGATCACCATGTCACGCCGCACCTGGCGCTCGGCGGTCGGGCGGAAGCCCTGCGCGAAGCGATCGTGCTCCTCCTCGGGGATCTTGTAGGCCTCGGCGTAGCCGTGCACGAGCTGGGCCACCCAGCTCGGGGGGACGTCGAACGGGTTGGCCCCGATGATCTCGTCCAGGAGCTTCTGCCGCACCTCGGCGTCCGACTCCCGCTTGGCCGACTCCTCCATGTCCTCGCGGACCGCCTTGCGAAGGGCGTCGACCGAGTCGAAGTCCCCAAGCTCGCGGGCAAAGGCGTCGTCGAACTCCGGGAGCGACTTCCGCTTCACGTCGGTGAGCTGCACGCGCACCGTCTTGGTCTTGCCGCGCTGTGCTTCGTCGGGGAAGTCCTCGGGCCAGCGCACGGGGCGCTCGGTCGACTGCCCCGCCTTGAGCTCCATGATGACTTCCTCGATCCCGGGGATCGCCTGCCCGCCGCCGAGGACGAGACGGTACTCGCGTCCCTCGGGGACCTCGCCCCCTTCTTCGGCGGTGGCGAGGAGGACGGTCACCATGTCGCCCTCCATCGGCTTGTCCTCGACCGGCGTCCAGGTGGCGCGCTGGTCGCGCAGCTGTTCGAGCTGCTGCTGGACGTCGTCGTCGCCCACGGTGCGCTCGGCGCGCGTGACCTTGAAGCCCTGCGTCTTGGCCAGGGTGACGTCAGGGCGCACTTCCAGGTGCAAGTCGAAGGAAAGGTCGCTCCCTTCCTCGTACTTGAGGTCATGGATGTGCGGCTGCGCCGCCGGCTGGAGCTTCTCGCGATCGAGGACTTCCTTGTAGGCGTCCTGCACGATCAGCTCGATCGCCTCGCTGCGAATGGCGTCGCCGAAGCGCTTCATCACCATCCCCAACGGCGCCTTTCCCGCACGAAAGCCGGGGAGGGTGACCGATGTGGCGATCTTGCGCGCGGCCTTTTCCTTCGCTTCGTTGACGGCGTTGGCGGGGACGGTCACCTGCAGCAGGCGCTCGGCCCCCTCTGACTTCTTGGCTTCGACGGTGATGTTCATCGTAGAGTGCGTAACGGCCGGGACGATCGCTCGGGATCGGTCGACCGGCCGCGGAGTACAAGTGGAATCGGAATCCCGAAAGGTAATCTCCGCTCAGGACGGGTCAAAGGAGTCTCGTCCCTCACCCCCCCCACCTTCGGACACCCCATGCTCGCCTTTCGTCGGAAACGGCTCGCCGCCGCTGCCGCGTGCTTGTCTCTCGCCGCCCTCGCCGGCGCGGCGTTCCCCGCCCAGGCGCAGGCGCCGCGCGCCAACCGGACGCTCCTCTCCATCAACCCACTCGGCCTCCCCTTCAAGCTCGTTGCCACCGAGATCGAGCATAAAGTCAGCAACATCGTCACCCTCGGCGGGTCGTTCTCGTACATCGACGCCTTCGACGACGCCTCGTACACCACGTTCGACGCCAAGCTGCGGGTGTACCCTAACGAGGAGGCGTTCAAGGGCTTCTCGATCGGCGTCTCGGGCGGCATCGCGCGGGTGTCCGAGGGCTACAGCGACGGCACGGACCGGAGCGACACGGCGCCGTCCGTCGGCGTCATCGCCGACTACAACTGGATCCTGGGAAAGAGCAAGCGCGTGGTCGTCGGCACGGGCGTCGGTGCCAAGCGCATCTTTGCCAACGACGACAACTACAACAACGTCAACTTCGCCTACCCGACCTTCCGCTTTCAGGTCGGGATGATCTTCTAGGCGCCAGCCCCCGCGGACACTCCGCGGGCGTCAGGCGCGCAATGCCACGAGGGGCTCCCCGGATCGCCGGGGAGCCCCTCGTCGTCATGCCGCCGTCGCGCGCCGTTGCGCGCCGTCCGTGGCGGCAGCGCCTAACGTGCTGCCGCGGATACGGTCGCGCGCCCGCCGTTTGCGCGCCGCCCAGGCTCCGCCTCGCCGATCATGTCGGCCACGATCTTTCCCGACGACATCACGCCGGGAAGCCCGGCCCCGGGGTGCGTCCCCGCTCCCACGAGGTACAGGTTGGGGATGTCCTCGCTGATGTTGTGCGGGCGCATCCACGCCGACTGCAACAGCGTGGGCTGCACGGAGAAGGCGTTGCCGAGGTACGAGTCGAGCGTGTCGCGGAAGTAGCGCGGATCCACGCGGCGCTCGGTCACGATGTGCTTGCGCAGCCCCGGGAGATAACGCTCCTCCAGGTAGCGGAAGATGCGATCGCGATACTGCTCCGCGACCCCCTTCCAGTCGGTCGTCCCGCCCAGGTTGGGGACGGGGGAAAGGACGTACCAGCAGTCGCATCCCGGCGGGGCGAGCGACGGGTCGGTCGCGGTCGGGCGGTGCAGGTAGAGCGAGAAGTCGTCGCTCAGCACCTTGCGATTGAAGATGTCGTGGAGGAGCCCCTTGTAGCGCGGCCCCATGATGATCTCGTGGTGCGCCAGGTCGGGGTACTGCCGATCGGTCCCGAAGTACGAGACGAAGAGCGACATCGAGTACTTCTTTCGCTGGAGCCGCCGGTCGGTGTTGTGCGAGCGGTGCCGCGGATCGATCAGCTTCATGTAGGTGTGCGCGAGGTCGCCGTTGCTCACCACCGCATCGGCTGGGAGCAGCTCGCCGTTCACCAGGCGCACGCCGGTGGCGCGCCCCGTGGTGTCACTGACCTCGATGGCCCGCACTTCAGCCGACAGCCGCAACTCGCCGCCGATGTCGGTGAACAGCGAGGCCAGTCCCTTGACTAGCGCTCCCGTGCCGCCCATCGCGAACCAGACCCCCCACTTCTTCTCGAGGTGGTGGATGAGGGCGTAGATGGACGTGCTGGAGAACGGGTTGCCGCCGATGAGGAGCGGGTGGAAGGAGAAGACCTGCCGCAGCCGCTCGTCCTTCATGTACTGGTTGACGTACGCCGCGACCGACTTGTGCGACTGCAGGCGCACCAGGTCGGGGGCCGCCTTGATCATCTCGCCGAACCTGTGGAACGGCTTGTCGATGAGGGCGAACCCCTTGTTGAAGATCTCCTCGGTGCTGGCGCTGAAGCGGCGGAAGCCGTCGACGTCGGCGGGGTTGAAGGCGCGCACCTGCTGGGCGAGCGCGTCCATGTCCCCGTTGTAGCGGAAGATCGAGCCATCCTCGAACCGCACGTTGTAGTACGGGTCGAGCGGGACGAGCCGCACGTAGTCGGCCGTCTTGCGCCCGCACAGGGCGTAGAGGTCGTCGATGAGCCACGGCGCCGTGACGATCGTCGGCCCGGCGTCGAAGGTGAAGCCGTCCTGCTCGAAGACGTACGCGCGCCCTCCCGGCTTGTCCCGCTTCTCGACGAGCGTGACCTCGTGTCCCTGCGCACGCAGGCGAATGGCGGCGGCGAGCCCGCCGAAGCCGGCGCCTACAATTACAACCTTCATTTGGTCACTTCAGAGGACGAGAGGACGAGACGAGGAAAGGACGAGAGCGGCGCGAGCACCCCAGCGACGGCTGGGGGCCGTTTGCGTCATCTCGCGTTAGGCGGTGCGCGGCACGGCGGCGCTGACTGGCTGGACGTCCTCGGTGGTGCGCGGCGTGGCGCGCCAGGCGAGGGCGACGGGGACGAGCATGGCGATCGTCCCCAGGATCGCGCCCCAGATCATGTCGTCGCGCACGCAGAGGGCGATGGGCATGATTCCGTTCACCGCATAGAGCACGATGGGGAGCGACGTCGGGCTCAGCCGCGCCGCGATCATGGTCGGCGGCGCGAAGGCGAGCGTGAGCCGCGCGATGATCACCCCGGTCAGGTACCACCCGAACCAGTTGCTCATCGGCATCCCATAGAAGATGTCCTTCGTGAAGAAGGCGATCACCGGCGCCGGCAGCCCCAGTCGCGTGAAGAGGTCACCGTCGCCCCACACCCAGTGCGCCGTCTTCACCATCGCGGGATCCATCGAGACGTCCCACGCCACGAGGATGAGCCCGCCCACCAGCGCCCACTTCCACTTGGTCGCGTTGTCGTCGCGCGCCACCATCAAGCGCCCGGCGATGGCCAGCGACCCCACGATCATGTAGTACCACGAGATCGGGATGGGGAAGGGGACGAGGTCGAGGATGCGATAGCCCAGCAGCGTCGTGTAGTAGTACTCGCCAAACGGGAGCTGCGTGCTCGTCCCTAACAATTCGGAGCCAAGCGCCACGCCGGAGGTCACGAGGAACATCGGGAAGGCGCGGCGCCAACCGATGCGCCCGGCGACGTGCAGGAGCATGGCGATCGCGCCGAGGACGACGTAGGTCGGCCCGGAGAGCTTCCATCCCCACTTGAGGATGGTCGCGTTGGGTTCCTCGGCGAGCCACGGCGGCGGCGGTCCCTTGAGGAACGTCGTCAGCGCGATCGTGGAGAAGGCGATGAGAGCGCAGTGGGCGACGAGTAGGCCCGGGGCCGCCCGGCGTTCCCAGGGCGGAAGGTGTGCGTCAGACATCGGGATGAGGGGAACGGCGTGAAGCGCGCCGGGACGCCGGGCGAAAGGTCGGCGTGGACCGGCGCGAGTCGTTAGGCCACCGACGCGGCGGCGGCCCGGCTGCTGCTCGACATGGGAAACGGCGCCAGCGGGCCGAGCCAGGCACGGGCCAGCACTCCAGCCCGACCCAACCAGCCGACGCTGGCGCGTCGCGTGACGTTATCGTAGTTCTGCCGTGCGATCGCGTCGAGGATCGAGGCGTATCCCACGGCGCAGGCGCTCGCGCACCGCTGCGCATCGGAAGACAGGAGCCCGATGCCGGGGGCGGCGGCGGCGTAGAGCGAGACGGCGCGATCGATCTGGGCGCGCGTGAGTGCGGTCCACGCGGCGCGGCGTTGCAGGACGCGCCCCTCGAGGACGTCGTTGGGCGAGAAGCCGAAGGCGTCGAGTTCT
This sequence comes from Gemmatimonadaceae bacterium, assembly GCA_046327755.1. Taxonomy (GTDB): domain Bacteria; phylum Gemmatimonadota; class Gemmatimonadetes; order Gemmatimonadales; family Gemmatimonadaceae; genus SCN-70-22. The sequence continues at coordinate 174,318 of JAXLXW010000001.1, read as the reverse complement.
TCCTCGGGGAGGTAGCAGCGCTGGCGATGGGCGTCCTCGCCGACATCGCGCAGGATGTTCGTCAGCTGCATCGCCGTGCCCAGCGTGCGGGCATAGCTCACGGCGGCCTTGAGCGAGGCGTCGCCGCGGACCCCCCAGACGTAGGTGCACATCTCGCCGACCGACGAGGCGACCCCTTCACAGTACTGCTCGAGTTCGCCCCACGTGCGATAGCGGCAGCCGTTGAGGTCCTTGGCCACGCCATCAAGCAGTTCATCGAGCGGCTCGCGCGGGACCCCGAAGCGCTGCACGGTCCAGGCGATCTCGCGGAAGACCGGCGAGTCGGGGCGACCGTTGAAGACGCTGTCGAGTCCGCGGGTGTGGAAGCTCAGCCGCCGCCGGATTTCATCGGGCGAGGTGCCGCGCATCGTGGCGTCGTCGACGATGTCGTCGGCGAGGCGGCAGAAGGCGTAGAGAGCCAAGGCACCGCGACGCTTCTCTGGCGGAAGGAAGAGACTCGCGAGGTAGAACGTGCGCGAGTGCGTTCGAAGAATCCTTTCGCAGCTTTGAGCGTCAGCGACGGGCATGCGAGATCAGGTGCGGGACGAAGGGCAAATACGAAAGGATAACGTGCGACCGCGACGAGAGTTCCGGGACGTTCCGGAGGGATTCGCGCCGCCACGCGAGGAGTTCTCGTAAGAGCCCCATCCGTCCGCTGCTATTGTATGCGTCGTCTCCACTCCTGTCCAATGGATCATCCAGTACAGAGTGGAAAAAAACGGTGACAGAACAAAAGTTCGTGAATGACCGCACGCGGTAGGGGGAAGTCGGCCACCACCGCTTCGGGAAACGCCCGCCAAAGACTGAGGGAATACCGGAGGAAGGTGTTCCTTCTGCGCGTCGCAGGTGTCGGCGCCTCGCCCCTATTTCGTCGGCGCTCCCACGACGTCCCCCGACGCGAAGCGGCGCCGAGCCACGTCGACCGACGTCGCGAGCGACTTCGAGCGACTTCGAGCGACTTCGAGCGACTTCGAGCGACTTCGAGCGACTTCGAGCGAAATCGAGCAGCTGGCGGACGCGTTTGCAACAACTTCACGCGATCCGGATTCCCTACCCAAATGGGTGGGTTTCCCTGCGCGACGAGATAGGGCGAGGGGCGAATCGCTCACTTCGCCGCGACTCGTTCATTGACAGAGTGCCCCGGCGCCCGTAAAAAGGTGTCTTCTCGCGCGCCACGTCCGGCGCACCTCCCCCAACCACGTCCTCGGGTGACGTGTGTCCGGGAGCAGGTGCGTCGTGCAGTGCGTCGCGAGGAGACAGCGGGACCGCAGGTCTGCACAGGGTTGTTGCAGTATCCATCCACCTCATGCGGGAGGACGCATGAACAGACTCGTTCGCTGGGGAGGAACACTGGTCGCCGCGCTCGCGGCGTCACTCAGTGTTGCTTCCACGACGCTCCAGGCCCAACAGGGCGGCGTCGGCACCATCGAAGGAACCGTGACCGATGCCGGCACGGGGCGCGCGGTCGAAGGCGCCCAGGTCGGCTCGACGACGGCAGGCATTGGCGCGACGACCAACGCGCAAGGCAAGTACCGCCTGACCAACGTCCCGGCTCGTTCCATCGAGCTTCGCGTTCGCATGGTGGGGTACACCCCCGCCACCAAGACCGTCAATGTCACCGCTGGTGGCAGCGTCACGGCCGACTTCGCGATCTCGCAGTCGGCGCTGCAGCTGCAGGCGGTCGTGACCACCGGCACCGCCGGTGCGACGGAAGTCAAGAAGCTCGGCAACTCGGTCGCCACGATCGATCCGCCGAAGTATGCCCCGATCGCGACCCCCTCGGAGCTCCTCCAGGGTCGTGAGCCTGGCGTCGTCGGCCTCTCCTCGTCCGGCCTGGCCGGCGAAGGGATGAAGATCCGTATCCGCGGCAACGCGTCGCTCACGCAGTCCAACGAGCCGATCGTCTTCGTCGACGGGATCCGCATCAACTCCAACGGCTCGTCGTCCGCGGGCTCGTCGATCTCCCGTATCGACGACCTCGATCCGGCGACCATCGAGCGCGTCGAGATCCTCAAGGGCGCTGCGGCCGCCACGCTGTACGGCACCGAAGCGTCCAACGGCGTGATCCAGATCTTCACCAAGCGCGGCACGGCGGGGACGCCGAAGTGGGACTTCCAGCTCAACCAGGATGCCTCGTCGTACCCGACGAACCGCCTGGACGACAACTGGGGCTACGCCACCAACGCCACGCAGCTCGCGAAGCTGAAGAAGCTGTGGGGGAACTCGAGCCTCCAGCTCTACCAGCCGTTCTCCGAGCCGATCATGCGCGACTACTTCGAGACGGGGATGGCCACGACCGCCTCGGCGTCGCTCACCGGCGGGACGCAGAACCTGAACTACTTCCTCTCCGGTCGCTACAACAAGGATGACGGCCCGTTCGCCTCGCAGAAGCTGGGCGGCCTGGCCAACGACTTCATCCGTCGTGGCTCGGGGAACCTGAACGTCTCGGCCTTCCCGACGTCGAAGCTCCGCATCGGCGGACGCGCGCAGTACGTCAACCAGTACGCCGATCGCCCCGAGTACGGCAACAACATCTACTCGCCGATCACCCTCCTCGGCTTCTCCAAGCCGGAACTGGGCAACTGCGACTTCTCGAACCCGACCGGGACCGATCCGGACTTCGGCATCGCCGGGACGCAGAAGTGCAAGTTCGGCGGCAACCGCACCGGCTCGCCGGGCGCGTTCGGCACGCCGTTCGAGACCGCCCAGCGGACCTCGATCATCGCCGCCGACCGCTATCTCTCGGCGCTCGACGCGCAGTACACCCCGATCCCGGAGCTTTCGTTCTCGGGCACCGTCGGTGTCGACTACACGTCGGAAACGACCACGAACTACGGCCCCTTCGGCTACAACGTCGACGGCATCATCGGCGACCACGTGCTGGGCTACAAGGGGATCTACCAGTGGAACGACCGTGAAGTGACGGTCGACCTCAAGTCGAACTGGACGCGCGACATCACCAAGTCGCTCAACTCGCAGTTCGTCGCCGGCGTGCAGGGCTTCATCTCGCGCCAGAAGTTCCCCGGCTCGAACGGCTACGACTTCCCGGGCCCGGGCGTCGCCATCACCTCCGCGACTGGCGTGCAGTACGCCAACGACGGCGTGACGGAGACGGTGAACGGCGGCTACTTCGTCCAGGAACAGATCGGCTACAAGAACTACCTGTACCTCACCGGCGGCGCGCGCTACGACTACTCGTCGGCGTTCGGCAAGTCGGCGGCGGGCGTTGTCTATCCGAAGGTCTCGGTCTCGTTCGTCCCGACCGACTTCGCCGGTCACGGCTTCGGCCCGGTCTCGTCGTGGCGCCTCCGTGCCGCGTGGGGTCAGTCCGGCCGTCAGCCGAGCGCGTTTGCGAAGTTCACGACGTTTGCCGCGGCTGGTGGCCCGGCGGGCGCCGGCCTCGGCCCGGACAACCTCGGCAACCCGGACCTGAAGCCGGAAGTCGCCACGGAAATCGAAGGCGGCACGGAAATCGGCTTCCTCAACGACCGCTTCGGTCTCGAGATCACGGCCTGGAACCGCAAGGTGAAGGACCTGCTGTACAACGTGCAGTATCCGCCCTCGGGCGGCTTCACGAACGCGCAGCTGACGAACATCGGCCAGCTCGACGCCAACGGCCTCGAGATCGGCGCGAAGGGTTTCCTTGTGCAGAAGCCCGGGCTGTCGCTCGACGTCTTCGGCAACATCGCGTTCCTCGACCAGAAGGTTGCGTCGCTGGGTGGCGCCCCGAGCATCAAGGTGTCGCCGAACTACGCGCGCATCCGCGCCTTCATCAAGGAAGGCTACGCCCCGGGTCAGTGGTTCGGCGCGAAGGTCAAGAGCGTCCCGGCTGGTTCGCTCCCGTACGACCTGAACAAGGACGGATCGCCTGACACCGAGGCGCAGGTCCTGGCGTTCCTCGCCACGCCGCGCAGCTACACGGCGCTGTTCAACGGCTCGGTCATCATGCTCGAGGATGGGCTCAACACCAACCTCGGCAAGCCGACCCCTGACTACACCGGTTCGTTCGGCGCCTCGATGGTGATCAAGCGCAACTTCCGCGTGAACACGCTCTTCGAGTACAAGGGCGGTAACTACACCTACTGGTGCCTGGTCTGCGGCTTCCGGAATGCGTCGCCGCGTGCCAACAACTCCGAAGCGGCCGCTCGTGTGCAGTCCACGCTGGAGAACCCGGCGTCGACGGCGCAGCAGCGTCTCGCCGCGGCGAAGGAGTGGGTGTACGACCTCGCCTCGCTCACGCCGTACCAGGGGCTCAACGAAGTCTCCGACGGTTCGTTCGTCCGCTTCCGCGAACTCAGCCTCACGTACACGGCACCGCAGTCGCTGGCGGCGAAGATTCGCGCGCGCGAGCTCGCGATCTCGCTCACCGGTCGTAACCTGATGCTGTGGACGAAGTACCAGGGCGTCGATCCGGAAGTCACGAACTTCGGGCGTGCTGGCGCGGGCATCGACAACAACTTCCAGGACTCGGTCGACGCCTTCGGTCTCCCGGTGGCGCGTCGTTTCGGCCTGTCCGTCCGCCTCGGCTACTAAGGAGAACACACCGTGAAGCACACCCCCACATTCATCGTAGGGACGGCGGCGCGGATCGGACGCGGGGTCACCCTTGGGGCAGCGGCGCTGTCCCTCGGGGCCTGCACGTCACTCCTCGACGTCGACAACCCGAACAACGTGTCGTCGACCGCGCTCGACGTCCCGGCGGCTGCCTCGGCGATCCTTGCCGGCGCGCAGAACCTGACGGGCAACGCGCTGTCGTCGATGCTCAACTTCTACGTCCCGGCGACCGACGAAGCGTATTGGGTCGGCTCGCGTGACGACTACCGCCTCCTCGACTCCGGCGAGTTCGGCATCAACACCAACGAGTACGTGCAGTCGGCGTACCTGAAGGTGGCGTCGGCGCGCTGGATGGCCGACCAGGCGGTGCAGAAGATCGCGAAGTTCAATGCGGACGGTGACCTGCTCGACAAGCAGATCCTCGTGCAGGCCTACATGGTTGCAGCCGTCAACTACATCAACATCGCCGACAAGTTCGACGACATGGCTTTCTCCGACCGTACGGTCGCTGGGGCCAACTACGGCGAAGCCGGCATGGTCGCGCTCTACGATTCGGCGACCAAGTGGCTCGACGCGGCGAACTCCCTGGCCACGGGCGACAACAAGGCGTACGTCCTCGCCCTGCGTGCCCGTGCCAAGCAGGGGAAGGCGATCTGGTCGAAGCTCAACCCGGCGGGCACCACCCCGGCGTCCGGCCTCATCGGCGACGTGAACGGGATGGTGGCCGACGCGCAGGCGGCGCTTGCTGCCAAGGGCGGCGACTGGCGCTATGCCATCCTGACCAACGACCTGAACCAGGGCGACGGGTCTGGTGGCGGCTTCGGCTTCGAGATGAACTCGCGCGTTGAGTACACCCCGAACGCCGACCTCGTGAACGTCGGGTCGAACGGCAAGCCGACCAAGATCATCGCGGTCGACCCCGTCTCGAACACCGTCGACGCGACGGCGACCAAGCTGATTGGCGAGATCGTCTTCGCCAACTCGGCGCAGCTCAACTCGCCGCCGCTCACGCAGGCGTCGGCGCGCGAGATGTACCTGATCCTCGCGGAGGCCGGGCTGGCCGCTGGCAACAACGCTACGTTCGACACGAACATCAACGCCCTCCGTGCGCTCGACGGCAAGTCGACGTACACCGGAGCCGGTCCGTCGCGTACGGCGCTCCTGCAGTGGGAGCGTCGCATCCAGCTGATCTTCCAGGGGCGTCGCCTGAACGACATGTACCGCTTTGGCGTGAAGGACCCGAAGTGGGTCTCGACCGCCCTGGCGTTCAACAAGCCGGGCTGCCTGTTCCCGATCCCGCTCATCGAGCGCGACGCGAACAAGAAGATCACGGGCACGCCGGTCTGCAAGTAACGGATCGTTAGGCGGGCAACCGCCGACCGGTTCTACGAACGACGCGAGGGGAGCCGAAAGGCTCCCCTCGTGGCGTATCTGGGTGGGAGAGGACGAGAGGACGAGCGGACATGAGAACGCCCCGCGCAAGGGGCGGGGCGGGGGGCGTACGGAGACGGGGGGCGCGTCAGGTGGTGGGCGGGGTCGGTGGGCGCGAGGGAGAGCCGGAGACGAGCCCTGTCGCCTTGGCGATGCCGTAGAGGAGGGCGACACCGAGGGCGCCGAACGATGTGCCGGCGATGGCGCTCTTGCCGCGGCTCAGCTTTCGCTCGCTGAGGTAGCGGACGTCCTCCCGGTTCAGTTGCAGCAGGTCGCCGGTCCACCGCATCTCAGGCTCGCCGCGCCGGCGGAGCGTCGTGACGCGAAGGGCGACCCCCTCGTTCCCGTTGCGCTGGATCGCGCCCTCGACGTACAGCACCGACGCACCGATGAGCGGGGTCACGCGCTGAGTCCCTGCGTCCGTGAGTTCCACGCGCACCATGGCGTCATTGGGGAGCGGCGTGGAGGGGGCGACGTCGCGATACGAGTAGCAGCCGCTGGCGAGGAGGGCGCTGCCGACGAGCGTTGCGACGCGGGTGGGACGGAGCATGCGGGCGAGGGTACGGGAGAATGGGGCAACGCGTCGGCTGCGGTCCGCGCCGAGCGACGCCACAATGAACGTTCAGGCCAGGTGCACGCCGAAATCTACGACGCGCGAGCGAGGCGCAGAATAGCGGTCGCGGCGCACCGACGTCGTACCCGGCAGGCACGCCCTCGTTCGAGCGTGCGCTCGGGAAGGGACACCCGGAGCGGTGCTCGCCCTGACACTCGCCCTGGCGCTCGACATGCGCTGCGCACGCATCGGAGCGCACCCCGCACTGATCGGAGAGCGCGCTGCTCCGTCGCCGTTTACCGACGCGCGGCCAGACAAATGGCCTGACGCGTCGATGCGAGAGCCGGGACTCGAACCCGGACGGATTGCTCCACTGGATCCTAAGTCCAGCGCGTCTACCAGTTCCGCCACTCCCGCGTGCGCAAGAAGCTAACCGTCGCCAACGCCCCTCGGAACGGAAGGAGCCCGGCGCGCGAGGCGCGCCGGGCTCCTGGTCCTCCACGTTAACGCGTCGGGCTTACTCGCCGCCGACCTTCACCGAGACCACGCGCGTGCTCTGCTGCTGCGCGTTGTACACCAGCAGCGAGACGTACTCGCCGGCGTTGACCTTGGCGACCGCCGCCTGGAGGTCGGCCGCAGTGCGGACGGCCTTGCGCGGGGCGGGATAGATGACCTCGACGATGATGTCGATCCCGTTGGCGACGAAGAGCTGGCGCGCGCCGCCCTGCGGGTCGACGTCCATCACGCGCAGCCCGCGACGCTCCTCCGGGACCTTGGCTTGGCGCGCGAATTCCGGGCTCACCGGTTCGACGGTGATCCCCAGCTTGCTCGACGTGGCCCCCGGCGCGGCGGCCGGCTCGTCATCGCTCCCGCCCTCGGCGCGTGCCACCTGCTGCGGCTCGCTAGGGGCCTCGGCCAGCTTCACCTTGAACGTCTTCATCTGCCCGTAGCGGTTGACCTCGAGCTCGACGGTCTCGCCCGGCTCGTGCGAGCGGATGATGCGCTGCAGCGTCCCCACGCGATCGGCGTTCTTCCCGTCAGCCTTGAGGATGATGTCCCCCTCCTGCAGCCCGGCGCGCTTGGCGGGGCTGTCGTCGGTGGAGTAGCCGCCCACCTGCACGCCACGGACCTCGGTGAGCTTGGCGGCCGCCGCATCGGCGGCGCTGACGTCGCGGATGCTCACCCCGATGACGGCACGACGGATGCGCCCGTGCTTGATGAGGTCATCCATCACGTCCCGCGCCAACCCGATCGGGATGGCGAAGCCGTAGCCCTGGTAGTAGCCAGTGCGCGTGGCGATGGCCGAGTTGATCCCGATGACTTCACCGCGGATGTTGACGAGCGGGCCGCCGGAGTTGCCGGGGTTGATCGCCGCGTCGGTCTGGATGAAGTCGGAGATCGCGTACTGGCTCTGGAACAGGTTGATGTCCGTCGAGCCGCGCCCCTTGGCGCTGACGATGCCGGCCGTGACGGTGTGCTCGAGCCCCAGCGGGTTGCCGATGGCCAGGACCCACTCGCCGACGCGCACGTTGTCGTCGCTGCCTAACGTGGTGACCGGGAGCCCCTTGGCCCCGTCGATCTTGATCACGGCCACGTCGGTGGTCGAATCGCGCCCCACCAGGTGCGCCTTGAAGACGCGGTTGTCGGTGAGCTTGACGGTGAGCTTGTCGAAGTCGGCGACGACGTGGTTGTTGGTCAGGATGTACCCCTCGGGCGACACGATGAAGCCCGAGCCGCTGGACTGCATCGGTTGCTCCTGACGGGGATCGAACTGCTGGAAGAAGTCCTCCAGCCCCGGCGGCGCCTGGCGTCGCTGGTTGGGGTTGCGCTGCTGCACGCGCTTGGGCTCGGAGCGCTCGGCCTCGATCGAGACGACGGCCGGGGTGACCTGCTCCGAGATGCCGACGAACGAGGCGTTGAGCGACTCGACGTTGGCAGGGGGCGTGTAGGCCGGGTTGCTGGCGGGGCGCAGGATCCCGTTCCGGGACTGCTGCGCGTAGCCGAAGCGCGTCAGGTCGAAGCCCGACGCGAACACCAACCCGCAGGCGAAGGCGATGGCGACCGCGCCGACGAGCTTTACGCGAGAGGAAATCGGTGACGACATCGTTGGCACCAGTGAACGAGAAGACGGGAAGACGAGAGAGAACAGTGGTCGCGTGCGGCTTTCCTTTCCTACGACACTAGTCACACCTCGGGACCGGAAACGTTGCTTCCCCACACTACGAAGAAGTCACGAAGGTCGGTACCCGGTTCCGGGAGACCGACCTTCGGAGGGGGTGAGGCGTCCGGGGGCGCCTCGAACGGACTGGGATGCTCCGAAGGGTGGGGGACCGTGGAGAAGAAGCTAGGTCCCCCACCCTGAACCGGAGATTACGCGACGTTACGGCTTCTTGGGTTCGTCGACGATCTCGTAGTCGGCCTCGACCACGTCGTCGGCCTTGGGCTGCTGTGCCCCGGCGGCGCCGTCGGCGGCCGGTTCTCCAGCCGGCGGCTGCTCCCCGGCGGCCTGCTGCTGCGCGTAGAGCGAGCGACCCGCTTCCTGGTACGCGGTGGAGAGTTCCTCGAACGCCGCCTTGATCTCCCCCATGTCGTCGCCGCGGTGCGCCTTGCGGGCGCGCTCCACGGCGGCTTCGAGACGCGACTTCATCTCGGGGGCCAGGCGCTCGGACCACTCCTTCGAGTTCTTCTCCACCTCGTAGGCCAGCGAGTCGAGGCGGTTGCGCGTGTCGATCTCCTCGCGGCGCTTCTTGTCGTCGGCCGAGTTCTTCTCCGCGTCGCGCACCATGCGGTCGATCTCGTCCTTGGACAAACCGCTCGACGCCTCGATGCGGATCTTCTGCTCCTTGCCGGTCGCCTTGTCCTTGGCCGAGACGTGCAGGATGCCGTTGGCATCGATGTCGAAGCCGACTTCGACCTGCGGCATGCCGCGCGGTGCGGGCGGGATCCCCGTCAGCTGGAACTTGCCGACGGTCTTGTTGTGGATGGCCAGTTCGCGCTCGCCCTGCAGGACGTGGATCTCGACCGTCGTCTGGTTGTCGTCGGCGGTGGAGAAGACGTCGGTCTTGCGCGTCGGGATGGTCGTGTTGCGCGGGATGAGCACCGTCATCACGCCGCCTAACGTCTCGATGCCGAGCGAGAGCGGGGTGACGTCGAGGAGGAGGACGTCCTTCTGCTCGCCGGTGAGGACGGCGCCCTGGACGGCGGCGCCGATGGCGACGACTTCGTCCGGGTTCACCCCCTTGTTGGGCTCCTTGCCGAAGAACTCCTTCACCGCCGACTGGATCTTCGGGATGCGCGTGGAGCCGCCGACGAGGAGGACCTCGTCGATCTCCGACGGCTTGAGCCCGGCGTCGGCGAGCGCCTTCTTCATCGGCTCGAGGGTGCGCTGGATGAGGTCATCCACCAGCTGCTCGAACTTGGCGCGGGTAAGCGAATAGTTGAGGTGCTTGGGCCCCGACTGGTCGGCGGTGATGAAGGGGAGGTTGATGTCGGTCGACATGGTCGACGACAGTTCGCACTTCGCCTTCTCGGCCGCTTCCTTGAGGCGCTGGAGCGCCATCGGGTCCTTGGAGAGGTCGATCCCCTGGTCGCGCTTGAACTCGCCGACGAGCCAGTCGATCACGCGCTGGTCGAAATCGTCGCCGCCCAGGTGCGTGTCGCCGTTGGTCGACTTCACCTCGAACTGGCGGGTGCCATCGACGTCATAGAGCTCGAGGACGGAGATGTCGTACGTCCCGCCGCCGAGGTCGAAGACGGCGACCTTCTCGTCCTTCTTCTTGTCGAGACCGTAGGCGAGCGCCGCGGCGGTGGGCTCGTTGATGATGCGGAGCACCTCGAGGCCGGCGATGCGGCCGGCGTCCTTCGTGGCCTGGCGCTGCGAGTCGTTGAAGTACGCGGGGACGGTGACGACCGCCTTGCTCACCGAGTGCCCGAGATAGTCCTCGGCGGTCTGCTTCATCTTCTGCAGGATCATCGCCGAGATCTCGGGGGGGGAGAAGCGCTTGCCACCCACCTCGACCGAGGCCTGGTCATTCGCCCCGGAGACGATCGCGTACGGGACGCGCTTGGACTCCTCGGTGACCTCGGAGCTCTTGCGCCCCATGAAGCGCTTGATCGAGAAGACGGTGTTCTTGGGGTTGGTGACGGCCTGACGCTTGGCGATCTGCCCGACCAGGCGCTCCCCGTCCTTGGTGAAGCCGACGACGGACGGCGTGGTGCGCCCGCCCTCGGAGTTGGGGATCACGACCGGGTCGCCCCCTTCCATGACTGCGACGACCGAGTTGGTGGTCCCCAGGTCGATGCCGATAACCTTGTCTGCCATGATGGATTCCGAATGAGTAGGTGGTACGGGCTCACGGAGCCTCGCGCGCGTTCAGGGCAAGTACGGGACCGGGGAAAGGGCGTCAGAATGGCAGGGTGCCATGTCAGGACCGGCGGATTTTGGCTGGCGCTTGCGATTTCGGCGGGGTGACGCGAGGGTGCAGCGCGCAGAATCTGCCCACGCTCGCGATTCCCGATGATCCCGCTCAGCGACGACAACCCGACGCTCGACACGCCGTACATGACCTACCTGCTCCTCGCCGTCACGGCGGGGGTGTGGATCCTGGTCCAGGGCGGGGGGATGGACGCGACGCGCCTGGCGGCGACGGTCTGCGACCTGGGGATGGTGCCGGGGGAGCTGACGCGAATGGCCCCGATCGGCCAGTCGGTCCCGATCGGACCCGGGATGGTCTGCTCGGTCGACGCGCAGCCGATCAACATCCTGACCCCGCTGATCTCGATGTTCCTGCACGGGAGCTGGATGCACCTGCTGGGGAACTGCCTCTTCTTCTGGGTCTTCGGGAACAACGTCGAGGACAGCATGGGGCACGGGCGCTTTCTCGCCTTCTACCTGCTCTGCGGGCTGGCCGCGGCGGGGGCGCACGTGGCGCTCGACCCCGGCTCGCCGGTGCCCACGGTAGGGGCGTCCGGGGCGATCTCGGGGATCATGGGGGCGTACCTCGTCCTCTATCCCAACGTGCGGGTGAAGATGCTGATTCCGATCATCATCTACCCGCTGATCGTGCACATCCGGGCGTGGATCGTCCTGCTGTGGTGGTTCGGGCTCCAGGTGCTGAGCGGTCTCCCGCAGCTGATGTCGCTGCGTCGCGAGGTGTCGGGGGGCGTCGCGGTGTGGGCGCACGTGGGCGGGTTCGTCGCCGGTGTCCTGCTGATCCGATTGTTCCAGGATCGCGAATTCGTGAGGCGCCGGCGCGCGGTGTCCGACGCGCGGCGCGTCTTCGACTGAGCGACGCGCGATCCGTGGCGCGCGCACAAGGTGACGCCCGCATGGTCGCGCGATCTCGTGCATCGTCGTCGTGCCTCCTCGTCAGGCACTACCCCGTGACGAGGGACGGCTCCAGCTTTGGCGCATGCATCTGGCGCGCGTGATGGGACGCCTCGTGGCGACGGTGAAGCAGGAGACGCTGACCGCGATTCCGCTGCAGTGGATCCAGCCGCTGACCGCGACGGGCGAATCGGCGGGGAAGCCGATCGTGGCGATCGATCGTGTCGGCGTCGGGCCTGGCGAGGTGGTCGTCTACATCACCTCGCGTGAGGCGGCAATGATGCTGGAGGAGCCGCTGGCGGCGGTAGATGCGGGGATCGTGGCCAAGGTCGACTGGTGCCACGTGGTGCCGAAGCGGGCGCCGGGTGACGAACGGAGCGAGCCCCGCGCGCAGGAGCGAACGCTCGATGCGTAGCGCCGTGTGGTATCGCCTGCCGGCGATTGGGCGCTGACATGTTCATCGCGCGCGTCGTGGGTGAAGTGGTGGCCACGCATCGTCATGGCGAGTTGGCGGGGCGGAAGCTCCTCCTCATCCGCCGCCTGACGACGGTGGGGCGCGAGGAGGGGGCGGAAATCGTGGCGCTCGATGTTGTTGGCGTTGGGGTGGGGGAGCGCGTCCTTGTGGTGCAGGAAGGGGGGGCGGCGCGGTCGCTGTCGAAGCGCGCGCGCATCCCGGCGCAGGCGGTGGTGGTGGGGGTGGTGGATCGCGTGGACCTGGAAGACGGCGAAGTCCCGGAGGAGGGACGGTGACGGAGAGACTGCAGGCGTTGGCGCGCGAGATCGCGCGCGAGTTGGCGGCGGGGGATCGTGCGGGGGCGGGTGGTGGCGCGGGCGCGAGTGGTGGTGCGACGCGGGGGGCCCCCCCCGAACAGCACGCTACCTCTGCCGCGCACACTCCACCAAACCATTCCGCCTCGCATCGTACCATTTCCGTGCCGTCCGCCGCCGAACTCACCGCCCGCGCCAACGCCGCCACCGGCTCCGCCGGCGCCCTCGACGCCCCGCCCGGCGTGACCTTCGTGCGCCAGAACGCGCGCATGGCCGACTTCATCGACCACACGCTGCTCAAGGCCGAGGCGACGTCGCGCGAGATCGACAAGCTGTGCGAGGAAGCCAAGGAGCACCGATTTGCCGCCGTCTGCGTGAACCCGGTCTGGGTGCGTCGCTGCGCCGACCGGCTGCGCGGCGTCCCCGTTCAGGTGGCGACGGTGATCGGCTTCCCGTTAGGCGCCAACACCCCGGACATCAAGCGGCACGAGGCGGCACTCGCCGTGGAGCACGGCGCGACGGAGCTCGACATGGTGGTGGCCCTTGGGCACATCAAGAGCGGCGACTGGCAGCACGTCGCCGACGACATCGCCGCCGTGGTCGACGGCGCGCAGGGGCGCCTGGTCAAGGTGATTATCGAGTCCGCGGCGCTCTCGCCGGTCGAGATCATCAAGGCGTGCGCGATCGCCAAGGAGATGCGGGCGCAGTACGTGAAGACGTCGACGGGCTTCCACGCCGCCGGCGGGGCGAGCGCCGAGGCGGTGGCGCTGATGCGTCTCGTGGTGGGGGACGCCATGGGGGTCAAGGCGTCGGGCGGGGTCCGCGACTGCGACGCGGCGCTCAAGATGATCGCCAACGGCGCCACCCGGATCGGGACGTCGAGCGGGGTGTCGATGGCCAAGTGTCTGGGGCAGGGGCCGCTCCCCCTCAACGACCTCCTCTCGCTGGCGTCGCAGCACTCCACGGGGTGCGCCACCTGCGCGACCGGATCGCACGCCGGGGGCAAAGGGGGGGCGGGCCCCTACTGATTCGCCCCCCGCCGGCGCAATGCGGGACCGAACTGACCGGTCCCATCCGAATCGTTACACGGTCGTGATACCTCGTCTGCCGCCGGGCTCCCCGGCGGCGTATTTTTTTGTCGCGAAGTGGCAACGTTTCCGTCACGGTGCTTGATCCGTGAGGCGCCCGCCTCCGGACCGATGGCGCCGTTCCCCGCTCGAGACTACTCCGTGGCTTTCCGCCTCATTCCGCGCGACGAGGGTTTCTTCGACCTCTTCAACGCGCTTTCGACCAAGCTCATTTCCTCGGCCTCCCTCCTGCGCGACATGTTCACCCAGCCCGAGCGGCTGGATGAGATCGCGGCCCAGATCAAGGACGTGGAGCACGAAGCCGATCACATCACGCACGAAGTCAGCACGCGCCTCGACAAGAGCTTCATCACGCCGCTGGACCGTGAGGACATTCACAACCTCACGCAGGAGCTGGACAATGTCGTCGACCTGATCGACGGGACGGCGCGCCGGGCGCAGATGTTCCACTTGGACGAGACGCGCGAGCCGGCCAAGAAGCTGTGCGAGATCCTCACGCAATCGGTCCGTCAGCTGGAAAAGGCGGTGAACTCCATCCGTGATCCGCGCGCGGTGGCGGTGGCCACGCGCGAGGTGAAGCGCCTGGAGGCCGAGGGGGACACGGTGTATCACAACGCCATGGGGCAGCTGTTCTCGGGGCGCCCGGACCCGCTCGACGTGATGAAGTGGAAGGAGATCTACGACACGATCGAGGAGACGTTGGACCGCTGCCAGACGGTGGCCATCGTCCTCGAGAGTATCTCCCTCAAGAACTCGTAAGCCGTGGTCACCTACGTACTCGCGATCGTCCTGATCGCGTTCGTGTTCGACTTCATCAACGGCTTCCACGACTCCGCCAACTCCATCGCCACGATCGTCGGGACGCGCGTCCTGAGCCCGCTCACGGCGGTGGTGTGGGCCGCCTTCTTCAACTTCGTGGCGGCGTTTACCGTGGGAACGGCGGTGGCGAAGACGATCGGGAAGGGGATGATCGACGTCTCGATCGTCACCCCGAACGTCATCCTCGGCGGGTTGCTGGGGGCGATCATCTGGAACCTGGTCACCTGGTACTGGGGGCTTCCCAGCTCGTCGTCGCACGCCTTGTTAGGCGGCTACGCCGGTGCCGCGGTGGCCAAGGCGGGGTCGGGGGCGATCATCGTGGCCGGGTGGACCAAGACGATCATCTTCATCTTCCTGTCGCCGATCATCGGCATGGCGGCGGGGTTCCTCCTGATGACGGCGATCTACTGGGCCTTCCGCAACGTGTCGCCGCGCCGGGTGGACTCGATCTTCCGCAAGGTGCAGCTGGGAAGCGCGGCGCTCTTCTCGCTCTCGCACGGCGCCAACGATGCGCAGAAGACGATGGGGATCATCGTGGGGCTCCTGGTCTCCGTGAATGCGTCGCTGGCCGGCGAGACCGGGTGGGCGCACTTCCTCTACGTGCCCAACAGCGACCACATCCCGCTCTGGGTCGAAATGGGGGCCTATACGGCGATTGCCTCCGGGACGCTCTTTGGCGGGTGGCGCATCGTGCACACGATGGGGAGCCGCATCACCAAGCTGCGCCCGGTGGGGGGGAGCGCGGCGGAGACGGCGGGGGCGTTCGCGATCCTGCTGGCGACCAGGTTCGGGATCCCGGTCAGCACGACGCACACGATCACCGGGGCGATCATGGGCGTTGGGGCGACCAACCGGGTGAGCGCGGTGCGGTGGGGGATTGCCGGTCGCATCGTCTGGGCGTGGATCATGACGATCCCGGCGGCGGCGGCGATTTCGGCGCTCTGCCTGTTCGCGCTGGAGCGCCTCGTCAAGGTCTGAAGGGGCGCGTTGCGGTCGTGTAACGGTGCGTGTAACAGTGCGCTTCCCCGATGGCCGGACGCTCCCGCTCGTGTGAGCATTGAGGCGCCGGAACTCACGCAGGCGCCGTACCCCCTCGGTACGTCCGTGCGATCCGGCGGGGAGCGAGTCGATGGACGTGGCACGGCGTTTCACCGATCGATACGGCTTTTCCTGGCAGGTGTGTGAACTGCCGCATGCCCGCGAGGAGATGACGACCGCGCTGCGAACGCGGGCGGATCCGCCGGCCGACGCGCCGGCGCGCGACGCGGGGGAGTTGTACTTCTTCGCGCGCGGGACGACGCTCGTCCTGCGCGACTACCCGCGCGAGTGGAGCGAGATGACGCCGCGCGAGCTGGAACAGCTGCGCGGCGGGGCGCGGATCCTCGGGATCGACGCGACGACGCCGATCCCTCGTCAGGCGCTGGCGGCGGTGGCGGGGGCGACGACGGCGCTCGCGGCGCCTGCCCGCGCGATGACGGTGCGGTAGCTCGCATCGAGCCGGTCGAGCTCGAGCGACCAGTCCCGCTGTTCGGCGGTCGCGCGCGCGCCGGCGTCGACTCGGAGTTGGGATCGCGTCTTCGACCAACTGTTCGCGGACTACCGGGCCCACGCGGGTGCGACCGTTCCGGTCGAGTAACCGGATGCTGGACAAGCACTTGGGGCGCAGGATTCAGGGCCGGTCGTCGTTTCGTGACACGCCGGTGACCCTTCCGGCGTTAGCTTCGGAGACGAGATTCCCGTGACCGGGCGCAGGCGGGCATGGTCATTCGCCATTCCCGTCGCCATCGCCTGCACTCCTTCGCCTGCGCCGTCTCCATGATCGAACACGCCGTCGCGCCCGCGCTGTACGTCAACCGCGAACTGTCGTGGCTGGCGTTCAATGCGCGCGTGCTGCACGAGGCGTTGGACGAACGGACCCCGCTGCTCGAGCGGCTCAAGTTCCTCTCGATCTTCAGCACCAACCTGGACGAGTTCTACCAGGTGCGCGTGGCCGGCCTGCGGCGCCAGGTGGCGGCCGGCGTGCAGCAGGTGCCGGCGGACGGGATGTCGCCCGCGGCGCAGCTGGAGGCGATCGACCGGCGCGTGCGCGAACTGGTCACGGAGGCGCTGCAGTGCCTGCACACGCGGCTCATCCCGGCGCTGGAGCAGCACGGGATCAAGCTCGTCGGGATGGAGGATCTTGCGCCTGACGAGTCGGCGGCGATGAACGCCTTCTTCGAGCGCGAGGTCTTTCCCGTCCTCACGCCGCTGGCGGTCGATCCGGGGCATCCGTTCCCGTACATCTCGAACCTCTCCATCTCGCTCGCCGTGGAGCTTCGCGATCCGTCGCGTGGCGGGGAGCACTTCGCGCGCGTGAAGGTCCCGCGCTCGCTCCCACGGTGGATCCCGGTGGGGGGCGGGCACCGCTTCGTCCCGTTGGAGCGGCTCGTCGCGGCGCACCTCGACACGCTCTTCCCCGGGATGGAGATCCTGGGGTGTCACACCTTCAAGCTCACGCGCTACTCGGACCTCGATGTCCCGGCGGCGGACGAGCCGGAAGACCTGCTGGCGACGATCGAGGAGCAGGTCTTCCAGCGGCGCTTCGGCGAGGTGGTGCGCGTCGAGGTGCAGGCGGGGACGCCGCCGCACATCCGCCAGCTGCTGCTCGATGAGTTGCGCGAGGTGACGGAGCCCGACGTCCTCCCGCTCACCGAGGGGGACGTGCACGAGGCGGGGGCGCTCCTCGAACTCGGCGACCTGATGGCGCTGGCGCTGCTCGACGTGCCGGCGCTGCGCGACGCGCCGTTCGCGCCGCTCACCCCGCCCGAGCTGCGTGACGCCACGCGCTCGATCTTCGACGCGATCCGCGAGCACGACATCCTGGTGCACCACCCGTTCGAGTCGTTTGCCACCTCGGTGGAGCGCTTCTTCGAGGCGGCGGCCGAGGACGAGCACGTGCTCACGATCAAGACGACGCTGTACCGCACATCGGGCGACAGCGCGATCGTGAAGCAGCTGACCAACGCGGCGCAGCGGGGCAAGCAGGTGGCGGTGCTGGTGGAGCTGCAGGCGCGCGGCGACGAGGCCAACAACATCACGTGGGCGCGCACGCTGGAGGATTTCGGCGTGCACGTGGCCTACGGGCTGTCCGGGCTCAAGACGCACGCGAAGATCGCCCTCGTGGTGCGCCGCGACCCGGACGGGATCCGCCGCTACGTGCACATCGGGACGGGGAACTACAACTCGAAAACCGCACGCCTCTACACCGACATCGGGCTCTTCACCTGCAAGCCGGAGATCGGGGCCGACCTCACCGACGTCTTCAACCTCCTCACCGGCTTCTCGCGGCAGCGCGAGTACCGCAAGGTGATGGTGGCGCCGGCGAACATGAAGGCGCGCTTCATCGAGCTGATCCGCCGCGAGGCCGAGCACGCGCGCGCCGGGCGCATGGCCAAGATCGTCGCCAAGATGAACGCGGTCGTCTCGCCGGACGTGATTGCCGCGCTGTACGAGGCGTCGCAGGCGGGGGTCGACATCGACCTCATCGTGCGCGGAATCTGCTGCCTGCGCCCCGGGCTCCCCGAAGTGTCGGAGCGCATCCGCGTGCGTTCGATCATCGGGCGCTTCCTCGAGCACTCGCGCCTCTTCTACTTCGCCAACGGGGGAGTGGAGGAGTTCTACATCGGCTCGGCGGACTGGATGCCGCGCAACCTCGAGCGGCGCGTGGAGGTGATCGTCCCGGTGGAGGAGCCGTCGCTGCGCCACCGGATGTACTCGCTGCTCGAGACCTGCCTGGCGGACAACCGCCAGGCGTGGGTGCTTGCGTCTGACGGCACGTACACGCAGGTGTCGCCGGGCGACGACGCGGAGCTGGCGACGCACCGCAAGCTCCTGCGCGACCCGTGGGGGCTGGATCGCGTGGACTCGCGCTATACGACCGCCGAGGTGCGTGCGGTCACGGCGCTGGCCAGCGCGGCGCCTGCGCCGACGAACGGGAGCGCCCCCGCAGCGACACCGCACGGCAGGGGGAAGCGGGCCAAGCTTCGTTAGGCGCGGGCGGACGGCGGGCGGACGGCGGGCGGCCTGGCGCCGCGCACCCTGGCGCCGCGCACCCCGACGTCGCGCAGCCGCCCCGCGACGGTTACTCGCCGTCGCCCCCCTCGTCGTCACGCGCCTCGACCACGGTGCCATCGGGCGCGACGATTTCCACGGGGATCCCCACCAGTTCCTCCAGCAGCGCCGCCTTGCGCGAGGCGCCCCAGAGTTCGAGCCGCAGGACGCGGGCGCGCGGATCGGGGACCGCGGTGATGCGAAGCGCGCGGTCGGTCCAGCGGACCTTCACGCGCTGCACCCCGCCCACGTGGCCGCGGTCGAAGCCGTCGGCAATGCGCAGGAGTGCGGACAGGCGCACGATGCGCTCGCGCGACACTCGGTCGAGGCGCCCGAAGTTCTGGTGCTTGCGCCTGGGCGCCGAACCGCGGTGGTAGCGGGCCACGTTGGCCACGATCACCTGCTCCACTGGCGACATCCCGAGCAGGTCGGCATGCAGGATGAGGTGGTACGAGTGCTTGTGGTGCTGGTCGTAGTTGATGTGATAGCCGATGTCGTGCAGCAGGGCGGCGTCGGCGAGCACCTGGCGATCGTCGGCGGAGCAGCCGATGCGCGCACCGATGGCGTCGTACAGCTGCAACGCGAGGCGCTGGACGTGCTGGGCGTGCGGCGCCTCGTAGTGGCAGCGCTCGGCCAGCGTCCGCACCGAGCGCTCGCGCGCCTCGCCGGGGTCGGCGGGGAGCGGCGTCACCTCGGCGCTTTCCAGCAGGAGCCCCTCGCGGATGCCGTATGCGGAGACGACGAGGTCGCGCGACTCCGTGCGCGCCATCACCTCGGAGGCGACGACCAGGCCGGCGAGGATGATGTCCGAGCGGCCGACGTTGAGTCCGCGGATGTGCGCACGCTCGTCGGGGGAGCACTCCTGCACGAGGTCGATGATGTGCTCGAGCTCCTCGCGCGGGACGCGCGTCCCCTGCACGCGCCCGGCGGCGCTCGTCGTCCCCTGCCGGTAGAGGTAGATCCCGGCGAGGTTGGTGAAGGTCCCGCCGGAGCAGATGAGTTGCGAGCCGCGCCAGTCGCGGAGCGGGAGTGACTTGCGGATGGCGTCGCGCACATGCGCGCGGAGCCTGCGCACGTCCTTGCGGCGCGGGGTGAGGCCGAGGAACTGCTCGGTCATCCGGATCGCGCCGTAGGGGAGCGAGACGAGTCCGTCGAGGAGGCCGTCGGCGCTCATCGCCAACTCCAACGATCCGCCGCCGATGTCCATCACGACCGAACGGCCGCGCGCGAGGTCGAAGTGGGCAAGGGCGGAACGAAAGGCCAGGCGCGCCTCGTCCTCGCCGTGGAGGACGCGGATGCGGAGCCCGGTGTGCCGCCTGACGAGATCGACGAACTGCTTGCCGTTGGCGGCGTCACGCACGGCGCTCGTCGCCACCGCCTCGACCTTGGCGGCGCCGTATTGCGCGGCGAGGGTGGCCATGCGCTGCAGCGCCTCGAGCGCGTGCTGCATGGCATCCTCGTCGAGGTGCCCGGTGCGATCGAGCCCCGTCCCCAGGCGCGGGGCCGCCTTCATCTCGTCGAGGACGCGGATGCGCCCGTCGAGCGAGACATCGGCAATGATCTGCCGAATGGAGTTGGAGCCGATGTCGATGGCGGCGAGCCGCGTCCCGTGCTCGGGGCGTGGGGGGCTCGCGCGGAGGGCGGTGGCCCGCAGGGGGATGACGCGCGGACGGACGGGAGAAGCCATCGCGGTGGGCGGGGCGAGCGAGGGCGGCTTACGCGGTGTCGGCCGCCGCCTGCTCGTCGACCTCGAAACGATGCTTGATCTGCTTCCCCTCCGCCAGATAGACCGCGTCCTCGCCGATGTTGGTGGCCAGGTCGGCGACGCGCTCGAGATTCCGGCTCACCAGGAGGAGTTCGAGCGACGGGTTGATCGTTCGCGCGTCGGCCATCATGTGCGTGAGCAGGATGCGGAAGAGCGAGTTGTGCAGTGCATCGACGGCGTCGTCGGCCTTGCAGACTTCGCGTCCGAGGACGCCGTCGGCGCGGATGAAGGCGTCGAGTGCGTCGGAGAGCATGCGGCGTGCGCGGCGCGCCATGTCCTCGATCTCGGGATCGGGGGTGATGGTGCTGCGCAGGGCGATGAGGCGCAGCGCCGACTGCGCGATGTTCACCGCGTGGTCGCCGACGCGCTCCAGGTCACTGGAGACCTTGATGGCGCTGATGATGAAGCGGAGGTCGCGCGCCATGGGCTGCTGCGTGGCGAGCAGCTCGACGGCGAGCGATTCCACCTCGATCTCGAGGACGTCGATCTCGCGATCGCCCTGGATGACGGCGTCGGCCTTCTCCTTGTCGCGCGTGAGGAGGGCATCGACGGCGAGGTCGACGAGTTCCTCGGCGCGCGCCGACATGTCCAGCAGACGCTGCTTGAGCGTGGCCAGCTGGTCGTGGAAGTGGCGAAAGCCGATGGATTCGGCGGCGGGGCTCATCCGAACCTCCCGGTGATGTAGGCCTCGGTGCGCTCTTCGCGCGGGCCCGTGAAGATACGCTCGGTCGCGTCGACCTCGACGAGGCGTCCAAGATAGAAGAAGGCCGTCTGGTCGGAGACGCGCGCCGCCTGCTGGAGGTTGTGCGTGACGATCACGATGGTGAGTTCGGACTTGAGCTCGTAGAGGAGCTCCTCGACCTTCTGCGTGGCGATGGGGTCGAGGGCTGAGCAGGGTTCGTCGAGGAGGAGCACCTCGGGCTGGTTGGCGAGGGCGCGGGCGATGCAGAGGCGCTGCTGTTGTCCCCCGGACAGGCCTAACGCGCTCTGCTTGAGGCGTTCCTTGACCTCGTCCCACAGCGCGGCGCGCCGAAGCGAGGCCTCGACGATCTCATCGAGCTCGGCGCGCGACGCCGTCCCGTTGATGCGCGGGCCGTAGGCGACGTTGTCGTAGATCGACTTGGGGAAGGGGTTCCAGCGTTGGAAGACCATCCCCACGCGCTGGCGCAGCTGCACGACGTCCATCGTGCGCGCGTGCAGGCTCTCGCCGTCGAGGAGGAGTTCGCCCTCGTGCCGCGTTCCCGGGATGAGGGCGTTCATCCGGTTGATGGAGCGGAGGAAGGTCGACTTGCCGCAGCCGGAGGGGCCGATGAACGCCGTCACCGAACGCGCCGGCATCGTGAGGTTGATGCTGTGCAGCGCCTGCTTCTCGCCGTACCAGAAGGAGAAGTCGCGCGCCTCGATGACGCCCGTCAATCCGGTCACCCCCGTCCCACCTGGCGGGACGGGAGACGGGAGACGGGAGACGGGAGAGACTGCAAGATCCTTGGTCACCCGAACCTGCCGGTGATGTAGGCTTCCGTGCGCGGGTCCCTGGGGTTGGTGAAGAGCGTTCGCGTCGGGGCGACCTCGACCAGTTCGCCGCCTAACATGAAGGCGGTACGATTCGAGACGCGGGCGGCTTGCTGCATGTTGTGCGTGACGATGACCACCGTCACGGTGCCGCGCAGCTGGTAGACGAGCTCCTCGACCTTCTGCGTGCTGATGGGATCCAGCGAGGCGGTGGGTTCGTCGAGCAGGATGACACGCGGGCTTGTGGCCAGGGCGCGGGCGATGCAGAGGCGCTGCTGCTGGCCGCCGGAGAGCCCGATGGCGGAGTCCTTGAGGCGGTCCTTCACCTCTTCCCAGAGCGCGGCGTCGCGCAGCGAGCGCTCGACGATCTGGTCGATCTCACGGCGCGACGGCATCTCCCCCCCTAATCCCCTGAAGCCGGCGGCGACGTTGTCGCGGATGGACATCGTGGGGAAGGGAGTGGGGCGCTGGAAGACCATCCCGATGCGGCGCCGTACATGGATGGGCGATGCATTCCGGGCGTAGATGTCCTGCCCGTCGAGGAGGACTTCGCCCTCGACGCGCGCCCCGGGGATCGTCTCGTGCATCCGGTTGAGGCAGCGCAGCAGCGTCGACTTGCCGCATCCCGACGGGCCGATGATCGCCGTGACCTCGCCATCGTGGAAGGCGAGGTTCACGTCGCGCACGGTGCGCGTGGCCCCGTAGTAGGCGTCGAGGGTGCGCACCGCGATGCGCACGGTGGGGGCGGCCGACTCCTCGGCGCTCGTCCGTGGCGGAAGGGCGACGGGGGGAGCGGGCGGGAGGACGGGCCCACGCGGCGTGGGGGGGACCGGCGGCGTGTTGGTCATGGACCGCACCGGGAAAGGCGTCGGCTTGCGGCTGGCGAGCGTGAGGTCAGTCACCGCCCCCTCCAAAGCGTGAACGGGTGACGAGGCGCGAGAGGAGCGAGATCACGAGCACGAGCGCGATGAGGATGAGGGCGCCCGCCCAGGCCAGGCGGTGCCACTCGTCGTACGGGCTGATGGCGTACGAGAAGATCTGCAGCGGGAGCGCCGACACCGGCTGGTCGAGGGCGAGCGACCAGAACTGGTTGCCGAAGGCGGTGAAGAGGAGCGGCGCCGTCTCGCCGGCGATGCGCGCCACGGCGACGAGGGCGCCGGTGACGATTCCGGGGAGCGCGGTGCGTAACACGATCGCCAGCGAGGTGCGCCACCGCGTATAGCCCAGGGCCAGCGCCGCCTCGCGCAGCGAGACCGGGACGAGGCGGATCATCTCCTCGGTGGTGCGCGTGACGAGCGGGATCATCATGGCGCCTAACGCGATACCCCCCGCGGCGGACGAGAAGTGCCCGATTGGCTTGACCAGGAACTGCCAGGCGAAGATCCCCATCACGATGGAGGGGAGGCCGTTGAGGACGTCGGCCAGGAAGCGCACAGTGACGGCGAGGCGCGTGGTGCGCTGCTCCGCCAGGTACAATCCGGCGCCGATCCCGACCGGGAGGCCGATGAGCGAGGCGACGCCGAGGAGGACGAGCGTCCCGACGATCGCGTTGGCCATACCGCCGCCGGCCTCTCCCACCGGCTTGGGCATCCGGGTGAAGAAGTCGATCGAGAGCGACGACGCCCCTTCGCGTGCCAGGTGCCAGAGGATGAAGACGAGCGGGAGGACGGCGACGAAGGCGGCGGCGTACATCACGCCGAGCATGACGGCGTTGGTCGCGCGGCGCCGCCCGAGCGAGCGGGCGGTGCGCTGCATCGCGGCCCGCTGCACCCCCGTGGTGCGGCGCGCCGGCGTCGGCTGCGGTGCGGCGGCAGTGGCGCTCATCGCCCCTCCCGCGAGACCTGCCAGACCAGCCAGCGGGCGATGACATTGACGACGAGCGTCACGCCGAGCAGCACGGCGCCGCAGGCCATCAGCGCCGAGGTGTGGAGCGCGCTGGTCGCCTCCGCGAACTCGTTGGCGATGACCGAGGCCAGCGTGTAGCCCGGGGCGAAGAGCGACGACGAGATTTCGTGGCGGTTCCCGATGAGCATCGTGACCGCCATCGTCTCGCCTAACGCGCGCCCCAGGCCGAGGATGACGCCGCCGACGATCCCCGAGCGGGCGTAGGGGACCACGGCGTCGCGGATCATCTCCCACTTGGTGGCGCCCAGGGCGAGCGCGGCCTCGCGCTGCGAGCGCGGCACCGCCATCAGGACCTCGCGCGACACCGCCGAGATGTAGGGGAGGACCATGATCGCCAGGATCACCGCGGCGGCGAGCATCGAGGGGCCGTAGGCGGGGCCGCTGAAGAACGGGGTGTTGCGGAGCCCGAGCGTGTTGGCGAGGAAGGGCATGACCTTCTCGCGCAACACGGGAAGGAGGACGAAGATCCCCCAGAGCCCGTAGACCACCGACGGGATGGCCGCGAGGAGGTCGACGAGGAAGGCGACCGGCTGGCGCAGCCACGACGGGGCAAACTCGCTGAGGAAGACCGCCACGCCTAACGCCAGCGGCGTGGCCAACGCGAGGGCGAGCACCGACGAGACGACGGTGCCGTAGATCATCGGCGCGGCGCCAAAGTGGCCGCGCACCTCGTCCCACTCGCTCGACGTCAGGAATGAGAAGCCGAAGGTGCGGAACGCCGGCCACGCCGCGAGCACGACCTCGAGCGCGATGAGCCCGAGCAGGAGCGGGACGGCCCACGCGAACGCCGTCGTGATCACGCGATAGATCCGGTCGCCGACCGACGACCCCGCCAACGCTTCTCCCGCACCCGCGATGGACGACGGCACCGGTGAAGGTGCCGCCCCCATCGCGGGGACTTGCGACGGCGACGTCACTTGGCCGCGCCTGCCTTCACGCGGTCGAGGCGAGCGGTGAGCTGCGTGGCAAGCGCCGCCGGGAGCGGGGCGTAGTCGAGCGCCGAGGCGCTCTGCTGCCCTTCGCTGTACATCCACTTCATGAAGTCGACGAGCTTCTGCCCCTTGGCCGCGTCGCCCTGGTTCTCGTACACGAGGAGCCAGGTGAACGAGGAGATCGGGTATGCCCCGTCACCCGGCGCGTTCACGATCGAGATGCGGTAGTCGGAATCCGCGCCGAGCGTCGCGACCGCCCCTTCGGCCGCCGCGGTGATGCTCGTGATCGTCGGCTGCACGAACTTGCCCGCGGCGTTCTTGACCACCGCGCTGGGGAGCTTGTTCTGGTTGGCGTAGGCCAGCTCGACGTAGCCGATGGCACCCGGCGTCTGCTTCACCTGTCCGGCGACCCCTTCATTCCCCTTGCCCCCCAACCCAACGGGCCACTGCACCGACTTTCCCTTCCCAGGGCCGGCCGCCCATGCCTTGCTGACTGTGGTGAGGTAGTCGGTGAAGATGTAGGTGGTCCCGCTGCCGTCGGAGCGGTGCACGACAAGGATGTCCTTGTCGGGGAGCGCGACGCCGGAGTTCTCGGCGGCGATGCGCGGGTCGTTCCACTTGGTGACCTTGCCGAGGAAGATGTCGGCGACGAGCTCACCCGTCAGACGCAACGGTTCCTTGAGCTCGGGGAGGTTGTAGGTGACGACGTCGGCGCCGAGGACAGTGGGGAAGTGCAGGACCATCCCGCCCTTGGCGTTCTTGAGCTCCTCGTCCGACATCGGGCCGTCGGTCGCGCCGAAGTCGACCGTCTGTTCCGACAGCTGCTTGATGCCGCCGCCGGAGCCGATCGACTGGTAGTTGATCTTGATCCCCTTGGCCGTCGCGTAGTCCGAGAACCACTTGGAGTAGATCGGATACGGGAAGGTGGCGCCGGCGCCGTTGAGGTCGACGGAGGACGAGGTGGCGGCGTTGGCCGCCGCCGAGTCGCCGGACTTGGGTTCACCGCCACCGCAGGCGGCGATTGTTACAATGGCGAGCGCGGTCAGGGCGCGTGCGTACACGTGACGATCTCCAGTAAGTCGAGTAGTGACAGGAAGATCGCACGGCCCTTGGCTCAACCGGGCGGCGAAAATGTAACGGCGCCGTCACACCTTGAGTGGCCGTGACAGCGCCGTTACAAACGGGGGGCTTTTCGCCGGGATGGGGCCGGTTTGCCGTCACGTGGCGTGCGGCGGACCGCTACGGAAACGGTCAGAAGTCGTTGCCGAAGGAGAGAAGCTTGAAGCGGCCGTTGACGGCGATCACCGCGCCGAAGAGGCGCTGATCCCGCACCTGCCCGTCGCTTCCCTGCACCTTCACTCGGCAGTTAGGCCAGAGCTCCACGGGGCCGTACTGCTCGCGCGCATCGCAGGCGTAGCCGCGCGCGACGAGGGGGGCGTTCCGGAATCGCTCGACCAGCTTGGACCGTCCCGACCGGCTTTCCGCGGCGAGGAGCATCCACGCCGCGTCTGGCGGGTGATTGTACGGCGGGCGGGCGATGGGGAGTTCGGGATAGACGAGCCAGGCATACTCGGCGCGCGAGACGTTCAGCGCGGCGAGCGTCGCGACGTCGTGCCGGGCGACTGCGGAGACGACGAGCGCGACCAGGGAGTCGCGTGACGGGGCGCCGCCGGCAAAGGAGTGGACCGCGGGGGTCGAGCCCCGAAAGCGTTGCAGCTGCTCGGGGAGCGAGCGCGCCGAGTCGACGACGTAACCCGGCGCGGCGTGGCGCATGGAGTCGGCGTGCGCCTGCGCGAGGGAGTCGCGACGCAGCGCTTCCAGCGAGTCCTCGCGCGCGCGGCGCACCGAGTCGGGGAGTTGCAGTTGGAGCTCGACGGTGTCGCGCGGGGGCGCACCGGAGAGAAGCGGCGACGGTTCTCGGTCGCCCCCGCAGGCAGAGGCGCCGGCGGTCGCGAGTGCGCTCGTCACGAGCGCGAGGAGGAGTGAGCGAAGCCAGGACGACGGGCGATGCACGAGAGATGAGCGTGGAATGAGACGCGGGACCGGCCGACGACGCTGGCCGGTCCCGCGCAAGGTGGAGCGACGCGTCAGCGGCTTACTGGCGCGCGTAGTACGTCCACCCCTGCCACCACTTGGTCCCGCCCGGCGCGGCAGCGCCGAGGTAGGGCGTCCCGGTGACGGCCGCGCCGGCGGCCGTGGCGAGCTTGCCGGTGAAGGTGGCCAGGCCGCCGGCCGCGGCCGCGCTTGCGGCCTTGGGCGTCCAGTCGAAGCTGGCGGCGGTGATGTTGGGCGAGGCGACGTCAGGGATCGCGGTGAAGAGGTCGGTGATGGCCAGCGTGGGGCTCACCGTGAGCGCGTTGCCGGCGACGTCGAAGGCGAAGCGGGCCGTCCCCGCCTCGAACGTGGTGCCTGACGAGGCGATGAGGATGTTGCGCAGCGCGAGGTCGGCGGTGGCGACGTCGGGGATGGTCACGTTGCCGGCGCGCTTGTAGGTCTCGGCGTCACGCACGGCGATCGCGCTTCGCGGCCAGCGGGCGAGCACGCCGTTGACGTAGTAGCCGCCGGTGCCGCGGCGCAGCATCATCCCGATCCCGCCGCTGGCGCCGGAGGTGGACGCGTCCCCGGTGCCGACGAGGGAGTAGTTCGCGACGACCGGCGTGGTGAACGGCGCCTGGTCGAAGCCGTTGGTGCAGCCGGTGCCGTTGCAGCCGTCATTCTCGATCCCCTGCGGATCGGCCGAGACCGAGCCGGCGCCGGTGCGCGGCGTGAGGACCGTGCTCTGGTAGGCCACGAGGTACTGCAGGCGACCCCGGAACCCTTCCGACATGTCGTAGTGGTCGTCGCCGGACTCGTACGAGACGAGATACGAGGCGTCGACCGTTCCGCCGAAGAACTCGAACGAGTCGTCGAGGCCGGAGAGCGACTCGAGGTACGAGAGCTTGGTCCCGCTTCCGATGGCGGCGAAGGTGAACGAGTTGAGTTCGTTGTTGACCGACGGGGCGAAGCCGGCGAACTCGACGCGCACGTACTTGAGCTCACCGCTGGTGTCGGCATCGTTCGTGCCGCCGCTGTAGAGGACGCGGTAGTTCTTCCCCGAGGCGACCGTCGTGCCGTCCGTTCCCGTCCCTTCGACTTCGACGTCGCCATCGCGGCTGGAGCGTGCGTTGCCGATGATGATCAATCCGCCCCAGTCGCCCGGGGAGCGCTGCCCGATGCCGCGCGACGAGGTGAAGACAATCGGGGCATCGGCGGTGCCAACGGCCTGGATCTTCGCGCCGCGCATGACGAAGAGCGACGAGCCAAGGGTGGCGTAGTCGCCCTTGATCGTCGTCCCGGGCTGGATGGTGAGCGTGGCGCCGTTGGTGACGTGGATGAAGCCCTTCAGCGTGTACGCCGTGTCGGCGTAGAACGTCGTGTTGGCGGTGATGTCGGCGGTGATGTCCTTCGCGGCGCTGCCGAAGGCGAGAGTGGTCGCCGCTGTTTCGCTCGTGTAATCGCTCTCCTGCGCGCCGCGCTGGGCCTTCACGCGGTAGCGATACAGCGTCTCGCGCTTGAGGTTGGCGTCGGCGAAGGTGACGGCGCCCGCGGTGGCCGGCGCCGTGACGGAGCCGGCCTGCGCGAAGGTGCCGGACCCTTCGGCGCGCTCCACGACGTAGCTGTTGTCACCCGCCGTGCTGTTGAAGGTGACGCGAATGCTCGACGACGAGATCGCGGTGGCCGTGAGGCCCAGCGGGGCCGACGGCTTGGCCGGCGCGCTGGGGCCATCGCTGCCGCCGCAGGCGGCGAGCGCGAGGGCCGCGCCAGTCGCCACGGCGGTGCGCAGGAGCTGGTGGGAGAAACGGTTCATGCGGAGTCCTGAAGGGATGGAAAGGGCGTACGGCGGGGTGGTGCCTGTGGCCTAACGGCCAAAAGAAGGCGGCGCTCGGTGTCGACTTGGTCATGCACGCGTCACGGCCGCGTCACACCGAGCGATGTCCCCCGCTGAGATTTCGTCAGGGGCGGAACTGGAAGCCGAGCTGGATGGTGCGCCCCGTGCGCCAGTACTCGCGCACGACGGTCCCCTGGACGGTCTGGTAGGGAGCGTCCAGCAGGTTGCGGGCATCGAACTTCCCGCTGAGCGAGCCGACGATCGGGAAGCGCAGCGAGAGGTCGAGGACGTTGCGCGCAAGGTCCTTCACGTCGGGGAGCGGCTGGTCGCCCGCGGCGTCGATGCGCTCGCCGACGCGGTTGAAGAGGAGCGTGGCGCTCGTCGCGCCGGTCGTGCTGGCATAGGTGAGCCCGGCGTTGAGCACGTACGGCGCCTGTCCCACCATGGCGCGCGACGGGTTGGTCGACGCCTGGCGCGCCGAGTCGCCCAGCGTGATCGTCGACGACATCACCGTGAGGTTGGTGAAGGCGGTCAGCGGGCGCAGCGCCTGCGCGAACATCCCGAGGCTCTTCCGCACCTCCAACTCCACGCCGTAGTTGGTCGCCTTCTCGGCGTTGACGTAGGCGAGGAAGCGCTGCGCGCCGGCGCTCTTGTACACGCGCTCGATGGGATCACTGAACTGCTTGGCGAAGAGCGAGACGCTCACGATCTCGGCGGCATCCGGGTACCACTCCCAGCGGATGTCGGCGTTGTCGATGCGCGTGCGCACGAGATTGGGGTTCCCCTCGAGGTCATCGCCGTTGAGGACGTCGCGGCTCTTGATCGGCGACAGTTCGCGATACTCCGGGCGGGCCAGTGTGCGCGACACGGAGAAGCGGATCGACTGGTACTCGCTCAGCTTCACGTTGAGCGCGGCCGAGGGGAGGAGGTCGTTCCACTGCTTCTGCGTCACCACCGGCTGGCCTAACGTCGACTGCGCGTTGACGGTGAGGTCGTCGCGCTCGTAGCGGGCGCCGGTGATGAGGCGCAGGCGATCGGTGAGGCCGAGGTCGGCCATCAGGTAGCCGGCTGCGAGGCGGTCGCTGGCGGTGTAGGCGCCGCCCTGCGACAGCGGGGCGATCTCGAAGACCGACGACGTCGGGGTGGTGAAGCGCCCGTCGAAGAGCTGCGATGCCGGGAGGGCGCGATCGGCGAGCGAGATGCGCGGGGCGCTGATCGAGTACGAGCGCGAGTCGGCGTCGCGGTCGGTGCCGCGCCACAGCCCGCCGACCTTGATCATCTGCGAGCGCCCGAAGGCGTTGAGCGTCAGGAGGTAGTTGGCGCGCCCCTCGTTGGAATCCTCGGTGAGCGTGGAGAAGGTGCGCACGGCGCCCCCGTTCCCGGTCGACAGCCACAGCAGCCGCTCGTTGGAGGCGCCGGGATTCACGATCTCGGAGACGAACTCCGAACGATCCGGCTCGTCGCGCCGCACGCCGGACGTCGTGAGCTGCCAGTCGATCTTGTGCCGCTCGCCGAACTGGTGCTCCACGGCGAGCTGTGACGAGCGCACCGCGCGCTCGACATACTGCATGCGGTCGATGCGCGCGTTGATCCCCTCGTTCTCGAACGAACCGCGCTCGATGCGCGCGTCGTTGTCGCTGGTGCGGTTGTAGGTGTTGTTGAGGGAGACGCGCGTCGACCCGCCGAGCATCGTGCTCAGGTTGAGCAAGCCGCCCCACAGCGTCCCCTGGTTGGCGGTTTCGCCTTCGAAGCGGTCGATCTCGTTGGTGGAGCCCGGCGTCGAGCCGCGCTGCGCGAGGGCGCGGCGCTGGCTGGTGCGTAGCTCCTCGGAGTAGCTGTACGTCCCCGAGAGGAGGTAGCCGATGCGCTGGCCGAAGACCGGGTCGTTGCCGCCGACCGACATCGCCATCGATCCGTTGGGGAGCGCGTTGCGCTGCGCTGGCGTCCAGGCGTCGCGGAAGGTGCCGACGAGGCGGTTCTTGTCGCCCTGGTTCAGTTCGATGTTCTGGAAGTTCCCAACCGAGCGCACCAGCGCCGGCAGCGCACGGTTGGAGCTGCCCATCGCGAACGGCTCGCCGCCGGCGTTGACGCCGCCCAGGACCGACTTCCCGGTGGCGCCGCTGTTGTAGCCTGCGCTCGACTGCCAGGTGACCGTGCGGCGCGCCGGGAACTCGCGCGTCCTGATGTCGACCTGCGCGCCGGAGAAGTCACCCTGCTGGTCGGGGGTGAAGGTCTTGGAGGTCGTCACCGTCTGCAGCATCCCGGTAGGGAAGAGGTCGAGCGGGACGACGCGGCGCTCGGGCTCGGGGCTCGGCATGCGCGCGCCGTTGAGCTGCGTCACCGTGTAGCGCTCGCCCAGCCCGCGCACGAAGACGTAGCGTCCGTCCTGCACCGTCACACCGCTCACGCGCTGCACGGCCTGCGCAGCGTCGGAGTCGGGGCTCTTGGCGATCTGCTCGGCCGTGATGGCGTTGACGATGCCGGTGGCGGTGCGCTGCGCGTCGAGCGCGTCCGCCACCGAGCCGCGCTCGGCGCTGGCGGTCACCGTCTGCGCCGCGAGCGTGATGGCTGCGGTCGAGAGCGTGACGTCCTGCTCGAGCGTCTTGTCGGCGCCCAGCATGATCCCGGTGACTGTCTTGGGCGTGAAGCCGATGCGACGGAACTGGATCGTGACGGTGCCGGCCGGGACGTTCTTGATGGTGTAGCGCCCGTCGACGCCCGACATGGCGCCTAACGTGGTTCCGACCACCTGGATGCCGACGTCGGAGAGTCCGAGTCCGCTGGCGGCGTCAATCACGCGCCCCACGATGCGCCCGGTGGGGACCGGCGCCTGCGCCTGGGCGATGCTGGCAAGGAAGAACGACCCCGCGAGCGCGCGTGCGACAACGCGCAGGCGCCGGAGGGAATCGAGAACGCGACGGGTCATGGGTGTCTCGCACGTAAGGGAGCTGCGCGGCGCTGGGTGCGCGCGCCACTCCGTTACAATGCCCGTCCTGCGTCTCGGCTTCGCGACGGCATTGCAACGATGCCGTCACGGGGCGTTTGCCTTCGTTAGGTGCTGGCGCCCCCGGATCCGGCGTCGCCGGCGTGCAGCGTGGGGCGGTCGGGGAACCAGGCATTCACGCTCGTCCCCAGCCCGGCGGTGCTCTCCGCGGTGACGCGCCCGCCGTGCGCCTCGACCATGTGCTTGACGATCGCCAGGCCGAGCCCCGTCCCCCCTTCCTGCCGCGAGCGGGCGGCGTCGACGCGATAGAAGCGCTCGAAGATGCGCGGGAGGTGCTCGGCCGGGATGCCCGAGCCGGTGTCGCGCACGGTGAGGCGCACCCCGTCGTCCTGCCGTGCAGCGGCGATGGTGACGTTGCCGGCGGTGGTGTGGCGCAGCGCGTTGTCCACCAGGTTGGCGAGCACCTGTCGCACCGCGGTGGGATCGGCGTGCACCACCTGGAGGTCGCCGGCGATGTCGGACTGCAGGGCGATGCGCTTGCGATCGGCGATCGCGCGCGCGCCGGTGAACGTCTCCTGCACCACGGCGCGGATGTCGACGTCGACCGGGGCAGGGCGCCATCCACCGGACTCGATGCGCGACAGGTCGAGGAGGTCATCGACGATGCGCTGCATCCGGTTGGTGTTGGAGAGGATGGTCGCGCTGAACCGTGCGCGGTCCTCGGGGCTCAGCGACTCATCCTGCAGCGTCTCGGCGAAGCCGCTCACGACCGTGAGCGGGGTGCGCAGCTCGTGCGAGACGTTGGCGACGAAGTCGCGGCGCACCTTCTCCAGTCGGCGAATCGTGGTGACGTCGAGGAGTGCGAGGACGGCGCCGCCACCGTCGAGCGGGCGCGCGGTGAGGGTGACAGCGCGGCCGTTGAGCGTCGTCTCGATCGCGTCGGTGGAGAATCCGGCGAGGGCGCCGGCGAGGGCATCGCGCAAAACGCGATCGCGCGGGAGGCGGTCGGCGGGGAAGGGGAGGGGATCGCGCGCGCCCAGCAGGCGGCGCGCGCCGGCGTTCATGTGCAGGACCTGCTGCCGTCCGTCGAGGGCGATGATCCCCTCGTTGAGCGCCTCGGTGAGGGCGCGCAGCAGCGCGTCGTCGGCCTCCAGCGCCGCCACGCGCGTCGACAGCTGCTCGGCCAGGCGATGGAAGGCGGAGGCGAGCTCGCCAACCTCGCCAGGCGCAACGAGCGAGGGCCGGCGCGCGAGGTCGCCTCCGGCGATGGCCTGGGCGTCGTCGCGCAGCTCGAGGATGGGGCGCGTGACTGAGCGCGCGAAGAGGACAGCGAGGAGGAGGGCGACCAGCGTGGCGACGAACGCGACGGAGAGGACGTCGCCCTGCACGCGGCGAACGATCGCCTTCTGCAAGGAGGTCGAGATCGAGACACGGGCGACGCCGAACGGGGCGCGCAGCGCCGCGTAGAGCTCCTCGTCGCCCGCGGACGGCGAGCGGCGGACCGACGATCCCTGCCCGCCCTGCAGCGCCTCGACGACCTCGGGGCGCGCGCGGTGGTTCTCCAGCCGGCCGAGTGCGGGGGCGTCGAACTCCGAGTCGCCGATGACCGTGCCTGACGAGTCGATGAGCGTGACGCGGTGTCCCAGCGCCTCGCCGGCGGCGTCGGCGAGCGAGTCGGCGTCGATGCCGGCGTGCCACGAGGCGGCGATCAGCCGCCCTTCACGCCAGAGTTCTGCCTCGGTCTCGTCGTGCAGGCGCAGCCCGAGCCGCCAGTCGAGGGCCACCACGACCAGCAGCACGAGCACGCCGATGAGCAGGAGCGATCCTACGAGGAGACGCCGGGAGAGCCTCACGCACTACGTGGTTGGGCCGCCTTCAATCTATAGCCGAACCCACGCACCGTCTCGATCAACTCGCCGGCCGACTCCAGCTTGGTGCGGAGGCGCTGCACGTGCATGTCGACCGTGCGCGTCTGGATGTCGGGGGCCGCGTCCCACACCGTCTCCAGCAGGTGCGCGCGTGCCTGCACGCGCCCGCGGCGCTCGGCGAGGGTGAGGAGGAGCTTGTACTCGGTGGGGGTGAGCTCGATCTCGTGCCCGTCGACGTGCACGCGGTGCGCGGCGCGATCGATGGCGATGGGGCCCACGCGCAGCGTCTCGCCCGGCTGCTGCTGCCCGGCCTGCAGCCGGCGCAGGATGGCGCCGACCCGCAGGATGAGTTCCTGCGGGGAGAAGGGCTTGGTGAGGTAGTCGTCCGCCCCTAACGACAGTCCCTTGATGCGATCCGGCTCGTCCTTGCGCGCGGTGAGCATGAGGACCGCCACGTCGCGCGTGGCATCGTCGCCGCGCAGCTGTTCGAGGACCTCGAAGCCGGACATCCCGGGGAGCATGAGGTCGAGGACGACCAGGGCAGGGCGTTCCTGCCGCGCCTGCGCCACCGCGTCGGGGCCGGAGGAGGCGGTGGAGACGCGGTAGCCAGCCTTCACCAGGTGATAGGCGACGAGGGCGACGATGTCCGGTTCGTCATCGACGACGAGGACGCGTTCACTCCCGGTCGCAGGGCGCGTGGTCATGCGCGTGCGCCTTCGCGAGTCGTGTCGCGAGCAGTCTCGCGAGTAGTCTCGCGAGCGGTGTCGAAGCGGCGCTGGATCTTGGCGGTGATCATCTCGATCGCGACGGCGTTGTGGCCGCCGCGCGGGACGATGACGTCCGCGTAGCGCTTGCTGGGTTCCACGAACTGCTCGTGCATCGGTCGCACGGTGGTCATGTACTGCTGCAGGATGTCCTCCAGCGGGCGCCCCCGCTTGGCCATGTCGCGCTTGATGCGGCGCGCGAGGCGGATGTCGGCCTCGGCGTCGACGAACACCTTCACGTCGCAGAGATCGCGAACCCGTTCATCGACGAACAGGAGGATCCCGTCGACCACGATCACGTCGGCCGGAGGGACCTTCCGCGTCTCCGGGCTTCGCGTGTGCGACACGAAGTCGTAGATCGGCTTCTCGATCCCGGTCCCCGACACGAGCTGGTGCAGCTGCTCCACCAGCAGGTCGATGTCGAAGGCATCGGGATGGTCCCAGTTGATCTGGCGTCGTTCCTCGATCGGCAGGTGCGCGTAGTTGCGGTAGTACGCGTCCATGTCGATGAAGGCGACCGAGGCGTGGGAGAGTTGCTCCGCGACTCGCCGTGCGACCGTCGATTTTCCCGACCCCGTCCCGCCCGCGATGCCGATGATGAGCGGCTTCACGAGACTAACCCCGCCGTGTATTCGCGCCGAGAACGTTCATGAATCCAAGGGCTCTGGAGAAGCGGGGAGGGCGTCACGGTTTGGTATCGATCGCGGAAGGGCGTGGAACCAGGGGCGCGTCATGCCCCGTCCGGCGCACGGCATGAGGGACCGTCGGCGGGGGGTAACTGCAAGCTTGCGAACGCCTTCGATCTGGTCAATCACACCGGGCGTGGCCGGGGCGTCGCCACGGGTTCGGCGCTCCCCTTGGGGGGGAGGGGCCGCTAGTTTCTCCCCATGCGTCACCCTGTCATCTCTCCCCCGCGCACGGCTCGCGTGGCGGGGCTTCGCCCGGCGTTTTCTCTCGCGCGTTTTTCCGCGCTCGCGCGCTGCTCAGCGCTCGCGCCGATGGCGGCGGTCATTCTGTCCGGCTGCGCCTCGTCGACCGGACGTCCCGCGGCCGCACCGAACGCGGCAGCGACCGCTGCTGCCGGTGACTCCACGCAGATCGTCGTCGCTGCCACCACCGACGTGCACGGCCGCCTGCGCGGGTGGGACTACTACGCCGACGCCCCCGACACGCTGCGCGGGCTCTCGCGCTCGGCGACCATCGTCGATTCCGTGCGCAGGGCGCGCCCCGGGCACGTCGTCCTCGTCGACGCCGGTGACCTGCTGCAAGGCAATCCGCTTGCCTACGTCGCGGCGCGTGTCGACTCGGCGGCGCCGCATCCCGTCATCGCGGCGATGAACGCGATGCAGTACGACGCCGCGGCGCTCGGCAACCACGAGTTCAACTACGGCATCCCCACGCTCGACAAGGCGCTCGGACAGGCGAAGTTCCCCTTCCTCTCGGCCAATACCTATCGCATCAACGGCCAGCGCGCCTATCCGGCGTCGACCGTGGTGCAGCGCGGCGGGGTGCGGGTCGGGATCGTGGGGGCGACGACCCCTGGCGTGATGGTGTGGGACCGCGACAACGTCGCCGGCCGGTTGCAGCTGAAGGACATCGTGACCGAGGTCGCGCGCGAGGTGCAGGCGGTGCGCACGCGCTCCGACGCGGTCGTCGTCGTCGTGCATTCCGGGCTTGGCGAGCCGGCCAGCTACGACACCGTTTCCACCGGACTCCCCAGCGAGAACGTCGGGGCGCGCATCGCGCGTGAGGTCCCGGGGGTCAACCTCATCGTCATCGGGCACTCGCACAAGGAACTCGCCGACACGGTGATCAATGGGGTGACGATCGTGCAGGCGCGCAACTGGGCGACGTCGGTCGCGCTGGCGACGATGACGCTCACGCACGACGGTCGCGCCTGGCACGTGGCGCGCACGCGCGGCACCATCGTGCGCGATGCCGGGCACGCCGAGCACCCGGCGGTGCTGGCGGCCACGCAGCGGGCGCACGAGCAGACGGTGCGCTGGGTGAACCAGACGTTAGGCACGACGCCGGTCGCCTGGCGCGCCGACTCGGCGCGCGTGCGCGACACGCCGCTCATCGACTTCATGCTCGAGGTGGAGCGCAAGGTGGCAGGGACCGACCTCGCCTCCACCGCGGCCTTCGACATCGGCGCCTCGCTCGATGCCGGCCCCGTGACGGTGGCCGAGGTCGCGCGCCTCTACCCGTACGACAACACGCTGCGCGCGGTGCGCATCACCGGGAAGCAGCTGCGCGAGTACCTCGAGTTCTCGTCGCGCTACTATCGCACGGCGGGGACGCCGGAAGCGGCGCAGTCACCGACCGATCCCTCGGTTCCGGGCTACAACTTCGACATCGTCGCCGGGGCCGACTACACGATCGACATCTCGCGCCCGCTGGGGAGCCGCGTGACGCGCCTGCAGGTGAAGGGGCGCGACGTGACCGACGGCGACTCCTTCACGCTGGCGCTCAACAACTACCGGCAGACGGGCGGCGGCGGCTACGCGATGCTGCGCGGCGCCCCGCTCATCTACGACAAGCAGGAAGAGATCCGCGACCTCCTCATCGCGGAGGTGCGCCGCCGCGGGACGCTGCGCCCAGAGGACTTCTCGGTGCGCAACTGGACGCTGGAGCCGGCGAGCGCCGCCGATGCGGCGTATCGCGCGATGCAGGGGAATGCGTTCGATGCCAGTGGCACCACGCGACGCCCCTCGGCGGCCGCGAGCCGCCTGACGAGCGGGCGCTGGCTGCGCCTCATCGCGACGAACGACTTCCACGGCGCCTTCGAGGCGCGCGCCGACAACAACGGCGTGCTGCGCGGCGGCGCACCCTGGTTCATCGGGGCCATCGAGCAGGCGCGTCGCGAATGCCCGGCGCCGACCTGCGCCTCCGTCTGGCTCGACGGCGGCGACGAGTTCCAGGGGACCCCTGCCTCCAACATCACCTACGGGGCGAGCGTCGTTTCCCTGTTCGCCAAGCACGG
This sequence comes from Gemmatimonadaceae bacterium, assembly GCA_046327755.1. Taxonomy (GTDB): domain Bacteria; phylum Gemmatimonadota; class Gemmatimonadetes; order Gemmatimonadales; family Gemmatimonadaceae; genus SCN-70-22. Next base: position 137,110 of record JAXLXW010000001.1, on the reverse strand, counting down.
GCTGGTGGCGTCGGCGTTAGGCAACCACGAGTTCGATTGGGGCGTCGACTCGCTCAGGGCGCGCATGCGCCAGGCGCCGTACGCGATCCTCGGCGCCAACGTGACGGACAGCGCGGGGCGCGACGTCCCGTGGATCCGCAACGACACGCTGGTCGACGTGCAGGGCGTCAAGGTCGGGGTGATCGGCGTGGCGACGGTGGAGACGCCGACCACGACCAAGGCCAGCAACGTGGTGGGGCTGCGCTTCGCCAACCCGGCGCGGGTGGTGGACGAGCACGCGCGGGCGCTCCGTGCGCGTGGGGCCGACGTCGTCGTTGTCATCGCCCACGCCGGCGCCTTCTGCGACCGCAGGAGCCTCGACGGCTGCAACGGCGAGATCGTCGACCTGGCCAACGCCGTCACGGAGAAGGTCGACGCGATCGTCAGCGGGCACACGCATTCCGGCGTCGCCACGCGCGTGAAGGGGATCCCGATCGTGCAGGCGTACTCGCGCGGCTCGGCGGTCGGCGTCATCGACATCCCGCTCTCCGCCGCCGACGCGCCGCCTGTCGTGGTGCGCAACGTCTGGCGCGACTCGGTCACCGCCGACGCGCCATCCGCCGCGTACACCGACTCGGTCCTCGCCCGCGCCAACGCGATCTACGACAAGCCCGTCGCCGAGATCGCCGAGCGAATGAATCCCGGCACGTCCGGGACGTTGGGGAACTTCATCGCCGATGCCTTTCGCGTCGTGGGGAAGGGCGACGTGGGACTGATGAACAGCGGCGGCGTGCGCGCCCCGCTCTATCCCGGGTGGGTCACCCTGGGCAAGCTGTTCGAGGTGGAGCCGTTCGGGAACTCGCTCATGCGCGTGCACGTGCGCGGGCGCGACCTGCGCCGTCTCTTCGAGGACATGGTCGACACCTCCGACGTGCGCATGCACCTGAGCGGGGTGAAGGTCACCTACGATCCCGCGCGCCCTGCCGGGCAGCGCATCACGTCGCTGACCTTCAGCGATGGACGCCCGGTCAACCCGCGGCAGCTCTACACGCTCGTCACCCTCGATTTCATCCTGATGGGCGGCGACGGCCTCTCGCTCGCGAAGCAGGCGACGAAGGTGGACGACCTCAAGATGATCGACCTGGACGCGCTCGAGCGCTACGTGCGCGCGCGTCCCCAACCGGTGCGCGCCCCCACGGACGCGCGCCTCATCCCCCTCTCGAAGCCATGAGCGCCACGGTGCGCGTGTACGTGAATGGCCGCGGCGTCGATGCCCCGGCCGATGGAACTCCGACCGACGCGGTGCGCCTGGTCGATGCCTCGCTCGCCGATGCGATCGTCGCCGGCGAGCGCCTCGTCACCGACTCGCGCGGGCTCCCGCTCGAGTCGAACGCCCCCGTCTTTGCCGGGGCGATCTTCCGGGTGGTCTCCAACCGGCAGCGCGGCGCGACAGGTGCAACGGACACCGCTGGCGAGGACGCCTGACGAGCATGCCACGCGTCATTACCCGCACGCTGCTCGAGCGACTCCCCAAGGCCGAACTGCACTGCCATCTCGACGGGTCGCTGCGTCCGGAGACGATGCTCGACCTCGCACGCGAGGCACGCGTCGCGATGCCGCGCGACGACGCCGAGGCGCTCGCCGACTACATGCTCGTCACCGATGCGCGCACGCTGGAGGACTACCTCACGCGCTTCGAGACGACGCTCTCCGTGATGCAGACCGCCGAGTCGCTCGAGCGCATCGCCTACGAACTCGCCGAGGATGCGGCGAAGGAAGGGGTGCGCTACCTCGAGGTGCGCTACGCCCCGATCCTCAACGTCGCCGGCGGCCTGTCGTTAGGCCAGGCGGTCGAGGCCCCGCTGCGCGGGCTGGCCAAGGCGCAGCGCGACCACGACATCGTCGCCCGAGTGCTCGTCTGCTCGTTGCGCCACCTCCCGCCGGCCACCTCCATGGACCTGGCGCGCCTTGCGGTCGACTACAAGGACCAGGGGGTTGTCGGCTTCGACCTCGCCGGCGGCGAGATCGGCCACCCGGCGTCGCTCCACGCCGAGGCGTTCAAGTACGCGCAGTCGCACGGGCTCGCCTGCACGTGCCACGCGGGTGAGGGGGACGGCGCCGGATCAATCTCCCAGGCGCTGCATGCCTGCGGCGCCTGCCGCATCGGACACGCCACGCGATTGTTCGAGGACCCGGCGCTGGTGCAGGAGGTCAACGACTCGCGCATCACGCTCGAGATCTGCCTGACGAGCAATGTGCAGACACATGCGGCGCGCTCTTACGAGTCGCACCCGCTGCGCCAGTACTTCGACCAGGGGCTCAACGTCGTCCTCAACACCGACAACCGCCTGATGAGCGGGACCAACCTGGTCGACGAATACCAGCACGCCGCCGGTTCGCTCGGTTTCGACTTCGACGAACTGTCGACGATGGCGCTCAACGGCTTCGCCAGCGCCTTCCTCCCCGAAGGTGAACGTGAGGCGCTCCTTGCCCGCGCCCGCAGAGAGATCGAGGCGCTTCGCCATGGCTGACGGTACCGCACCCCACGCCCTGCTCGCACAGGCGACCGCCTTCGTCAGGGCGCGACTCCCCGTCCAGTCGCCGGTGGCGGCCATCGTGCTCGGCTCCGGCCTGGGGGGGCTCGCCGCGCGCATCCAGGGGGCGACGCGCGTCTCGTATCGCGACATCCCGGGCTTCGCCGAGCCGAGCGTCGAGGGACACGCCGGCGAACTGCTGCACGGGACGCTTGGAGGGCGCGAGGTGCTCGCGCTGGCCGGCCGTTTCCACATGTACGAGGGACACGACGCCGAGCATTCGGCCTTCCCCGTACGCGTGGTGCACGCACTCGGCGCGCCGACGCTCATCCTGTCCAACGCGGCCGGCGGCATCCGCCGGACATTCAAGCCGGGGCAGCTCATGATCGTTGCGGATCATCTCAACCTGATGTTCCGCAACCCGCTCATCGGCGGCGTGGTGCAGGGGGACGCGCGCTTTCCCGACATGTCCGATCCGTACGACCCGGCGCTCATCCGCCAGCTGCACCTCTGCGCGTCCTCGCTCGGGATCCGGCTGGAGGAGGGGGTCTACTGCGGGCTCCTGGGGCCGACGTACGAGACACCGGCCGAGGTGCGGATGCTGGAGCGCCTGGGGGCCGACGCGGTGGGGATGTCGACCGTGCACGAGGTGGTGGTGGGGCGGGCGATGGGGATGCGCTGCGCCGCCGTCAGCTGCATCACCAACCCGGCCGCGGGGACGAGTCCGCATGCGATCAACCACGCCGAGGTGATCGAGGTGACCAAGGTGGCCGCGCACGACTTCGAGCGGCTGATCGAGGCGCTGGTGCAATCGCTCTGACCAGACGGGCGAAACGACGACGGGCCGCCTCGCATGGGCGGCCCGTCGTGTATCCGGCAGATGCAACGCGCGAGGGCGTGATGAGGAGCGCGCGACGTCGTGAACTAGAACGTGAAGCCGAACGACACCGGGATGAACTGCCCCGTCGACTTCTCGCCGCCGTCCGGCGTGATGGAGAACTGGTGAAAGCGCGCCTCGACGAAGAAGCCCATCGCGCGCCCGAAACGGATCCCCGCGCCGCCGTTGAAGCCGAACCCCGACTCGGTCGTGCTCTGCGTGACACCTGACGTGTCCTCGAACTTCACCGTCTGCGAGTAGAGACCGAGCCCGCCGATGACATACGGGCGCACCGTCCCCGCGCGCCCCGAGATGTAGTACGGCGCGGCGACGCCGGCGTAGAGGACGCTGCTGGTCCACTTCTGGTCGGGGAGCCCGCCGCCGGCGGTGATTGCGTCATCCGTCAGGTTGGAGCGGGTGTACAGCGCCTCCACGCGCACAGCCCACGGCCCTTCGGTGGCGGGTTGGTACTGCAGGTGGCCGTTGAGCTGCCACCCGGTCTTCACGTCGTTGGCGAAGTCACCCACCGGGACGACGCCACCGCCACCGAGCCCCACGCTCAGGGCGCGCGGCCCCGCGGCGGAACGCTGCTGCGCCCCGGCCAGCGCGGGGAGTGTGCAAGCCACCAGGAGGAGCCCGGTGCGCAGGATCAACGAGGAACGCATCGTAGCGGCGCGCATGCGAACGGGTGCGGGGGTGGAGAGAGCAAGGGCGCGGGAACGCGGCGCGAGTCCGACCTGCGAACGCGGCCGCACGATGTGCGCCCACTCCGGCGGGCGCAATCCGCGAATACCCCTCACAGATGAGCCACGCCGCCCCGCCGCGCGGTGACCCCGCGCACGTCGCACGAGGCGTCCGCGCGTGAAGCCGCCCGCGCCTCAGCGCCCGCGCGCTTGCGTCACCGGAAGCGATTGCACCCGCGCCTTGAACTGCTGGTAGCGCGGCGTGTCGCGCGTGAGCTTGTTCAGCTGCGCGGGGGAGAACTGCGCGATCGTCCGCTCCGTCGCCGTCACCCGGCTCTCCTCCATCGGGTGCGTCCGGAACCACGAGTCGATCCCGCCGGACGGGCGTTCGTTGCGCTCCTTGATCAGGATGCGGAACATCTCGGGGATTCCGCGCGGGTCGATCCCCGCGCGCATGGTGTACCTGATCCCCTCCTGGTCCGACTCCGCTTCGTCCGACCGGGAGAACGACGCCATCGCCAGGTTCCCCGCCATCCCCACGGCCACGTCGCCGCCGTTGGTGCAGATGGGCGTCAGGACGCACCCGAGCAGCATCCCCATGCTGAGCCCCTGCCCCTTCTGCATCTGCTTCACGCTGTGGCGCCGCACCACGTGCCCGATCTCGTGCCCGAGCACCCCGGCGAGTTGATTCATGGACGTGGTGCGCTGGATCAACCCGCGGTTCACGTAGACGTAGCCGCCGGGAATGGCGAAGGCGTTCACGTCGGGGCTATCGACGATGTAGAAGTGCCAGTCGAGATTACGGTCGTCGGCCACGCGGGCGAGCGAGTCGCCGAGCACATTGATGTAGCGCACCGCTTCCGGGTCGTTGATGATCGGAAGCTGCGCGTTGACCTGCTGCGAATAGTCGGCGCCGAGCTGGACTTCCTGCTGCGTGGTGATCGCGCAGCCGGCCAGGACGCCGAGGAGGGGGAGGGCGGCGTAGCTTCCGAGTCGTCGAAGCGAACGAAAGAGAATCATGGGAGTGGATCGGGGACGTAGGCGCACGGCGCCCGCGTCAGTCTGGCGCACCACGCGCCCACCACGACGCTGGTCGATGATACACCGAGAACCGGAAAACAGATGCGACTCCTGACCCTCGCCCGCGACCTCACGCGCCGAAAGGCACGCGAGCGCGAAGGGCTCTTCGTTGTGGAGGGGATCCGCACCGGCGAGGAGCTGGCGAAGTCGTCGTTCGACGTGGCCGGCGTCCTCGCCGCCCCTCAGCTCCCCGACAACCCGCGGGGGGCGGCGCTCCTCGCGCGCTTCGCGGAGAAGGGGGTCACGGTGACGCACGTCACCGATCGCGAGTTCCAGAGCGCCGCCGAGACCGAGTCGCCGCAGGGCTTCCTGGCGGTCGCGGCCATCCCGAAGGAACGCGGGCTCAATCTCCCGTCCGACGGGACTTTCCGCCCCCTGGTCCTCGACGCCGTGCAGGACCCCGGCAATGTGGGGACGATCATCCGGACGGCGGCTGGGTTGGGGGCCAGCGCGGTCCTCGCCCTCCCGGGAACCGTTGACGTGTGGAACGCGAAAGTCGTCCGTAGCGCGATGGGGGCGCACTTCCACTTCTTCGCCTCGGCGATGGAGTGGGAGGGGGTGCAGGAACTCCTGCGCGCCACGGAGACCCCGCTGTGGGGGGCGGACATGGGCGGGGCCGACATCGCCACGCTTTCCCCGCCGCGCCGGTGTGCCCTGGTGGTGGGGAACGAGGGGAGCGGGCTCTCGCCGCACGTGCGGGATGCGCTCGCACAGGTCGTCTCGCTCCCCGTCACCCCGCTGGTCGAATCGCTCAACGTTGCCGTCGCCGCCGGCATCCTGCTGTACGAACTTCGTCACCGCCACTCGTGATCGACGCCTTCCTCGGCACCTTCGCATTCGCCCTTGGGGCGTGCGTCGGCTCGTTCCTCAACGTCTGCATCGGACGCTGGCCGCACGACCAATCGGTCGTCGCGCCGCGCTCGCGCTGCCCGCGATGCTCGCACGAGATCGCGTGGTACGACAACATCCCGATCGTGAGCTGGCTCGTCCTGCTGCGCGGGAAGTGCCGGGGGTGCGGGCTCCCCATCTCGATCCAGTATCCGATCGTCGAGGCGCTGGTCGGCGTGCTCTGGCTCCTGTCGGCGTTCCAGTTCGGCCCCACCTTCACCGCGCTGCGCGTCGCCATCTTCGCGACCATCATGCTGGGGATCGCCGTCACCGACGCCAAGCACTACCTCATCCCCGACGGCTTCACGGTGAGCGGGCTGGTCTTCGTGATGGCGACGTCGATCGTCGCCGCGTTCCGCGTTGAACCTTCTCCCTTCGCCTTGCCGTACGATGCGCTCATCGGGGCGTGCGCCGGAGCCGGCGCAATCGCGATCGTCGGGTGGCTGGGCGAAGTGGTTCTCAAGCGGGAAGCGATGGGCTTTGGCGACGTGACGTTGATGGCGGTCGTGGGCGGGGCCGTGGGGCCATCGCGCGCCCTCCTCGTCCTCTTCATCGGCGCGGCGTTAGGCGCGCTGACCTTCGTCGGTGTCGTCTATCCCGTCGTGAAGCTGCGCGGCGCGCCGCGCGGCGAGCAGCTGGAGATGGGGATCGAGGCGCCGGCCGCCGAGCTCCCCGAGGTCCCCTTCGGCGTCTTCCTGGCCCCCGCGGCGGTCGTCGTCCTGGTCTGGGGCGAATCGTTCGTCTCCTGGTACCTCTCCCGCTACATGGGGGTCTGATGGACGAGGGGGAACTCAGCCGTCCCGTCACCGGGGCGCTTGGCCGGTACACGCGCGACCTCACGCGCGACGCGCGCGAGGGGCGGCTGGAGCCGGTGCGCTGTCGCGAGGAAGAGGTCGCGCGCGTCATCGACATCCTCCTGCGTCAGGGGAAGAACAACCCGGCGCTCGTCGGCCCTGCCGGTGTGGGGAAGACCGCGATCGCCGAAGGGCTCGCCCAGCGGCTGGTGGGTGGCGACGTCCCGCTGGCGCTGCGCTCCACGCGCCTCCTCGCGCTCGATCACGTCTCGCTCCTCGCCGGGACGACGTATCGCGGGCAGTACGAGGAACGGATCCGCGCCCTCGTCAACGAGACGTCCTCCGACCCGGATGTCGTCCTCTTCGTCGATGAGCTGCACAACCTGATTGGACAGGGGACGGCGATCGGCGTGGCGATGGACGCGGCCAACATGCTCAAGCCGTCGCTGGTGCGCGGCGACTTCCGCGTGATTGGCGCGACGACCAACGAGGAATACGATCGGTGGATCTGCGGCGACCCGGCGCTGGAGCGTCGCTTCCAGCGCGTCATCGTCCGCGAACTCACGACCGAGGAGACGCTCGAGGTGCTGCGCTCGCGGCTGGAGCGGCTGGAGCGACATCACAACGTCGTCATCGCCGACGACGCCGTGCGCGCGGCGGTGGAGTTGACCGACGTGCACATGCTCGATCGCCGCCGCCCCGATCGCGCCATCGACGTGCTGGACGAGGCCTGTGCGCACGCGCAGGCCGTCACGCGCTACACGCCGCGGGCCGAGGCCATGGTCCTGCGCCGGCGCGAGCTGCTGCGGCACGGGCGCGACCGCAGCGCGGCGCGTGCGTCGGAGCGTCGCGAGCGCACCGACCGGCGCGAATCGGCGCCGGGGAGTGGGGCGCGTCGCGAGGACGCTGGCGCCGCCCCCGGTGGCAGCGCCGGGGACTCCTCGTTAGGATCAGGAGACGACTTCGAGAGCCTTGCACGCGGCGGGCTCGAGGCGTTGCAGCGTTTCGGGGCGGAGCTGGAGTCGATCTTCACCGCCTCGCCTGCGTCGGTGGCGCGTGAAGGGCGCGATGCGCGTCAGGCCAGCGACGCTCGCGAGGCGCGCGACAGCGCCACGGACGCCGGCGCCGGCACGAGCGCGCCGTCGGACACCAGGGAAGGGGCGCAGACGTCGGCGGCGGGTGCACCCGCGGCCACGACGGCGTCAGCTCCACCGGCCGGGGCTACTCCGCGCCCGTCGAGTCTCGCGGTGCTCGAGGTGGAGTTGCGGTCGCTGCTGATCGAGGATGGTGTCGTGGTGCGAGGGCTCGATGTCGCCCGGGTAGTCGCCCTGGCGACGGGACACACGGTACGATGGAGCGAGTGATGGCACGATTCGGGGGATGGCTCGGGAGGGTGCGCGGCGCGCGGGCGGTCGCGGGGCTCGCCGGGGCCGCGTTGCTGCTGACGGCTGCCTGCGGCGAGAAGAAGGCGAAGGACCCGGTGGCCTCCAAGGTCGCGGAGTCCATCCCCAAGCTCGAGGAAGCCATCGGGCTCAAGTTCAAGACGCCCCCCAAATTCGAGGCGCGCAGCAAGGAGGAGGTGCGCCAGTTCCTCGAGAAGCGCTTCGCCGAGGACATGCCCGACGCGGAGCTGACGGGGAGCGAACATTCGTACAAGCTCCTCGGCCTCATCCCCGACACGCTCGACCTCAAGAAGTTCATGCTCGCGCTGCTCACCGAGCAGATCGCCGGCTACTACGATCCGTCGACCAAGGTCCTGTACATCGTGCAGGGAGCCAACGACGAAATGGTGTCGGTCACCGTCTCGCACGAGCTGGTGCACGCGCTGCAGGACCAGTACCTCAACCTCGATTCGCTGCAGAAGGTGAAGGGGGTCAACGACCGCACCGTCGCCGCGCAGTCGGTCGTCGAGGGGCAGGCCACCTTCGAGCAGCTGGCGAGCATGCTCGGCGGCGGGACGATGGTCGCCAACCTTCCGGGCGGGTGGGAACGCGTCCGCCAGATCATCCGCGAGAGCAATTCGTCGATGCCGGTCTTCTCCTCCGCGCCGACGCTCATCCAGGAGACGCTCCTCTTCCCGTATCTCTCGGGGGCGGAGTTCATGAAGCTCTTCAAGGAGAAGCGCGCTGGAAAGCAGGTGTTCAGCGAGATGCCCGTGTCGACCGAGCAGGTGATGCACGACGACCGCTTCTTCGGGGCGCGTGACGATCCCACGTCCATCACGCTTCCGCCGCCGCCGGGGAAGCTCCTGTACGAGAACAACCTGGGCGAGTTCGAGACGCGCCTGTTCCTGTACGAGCACCTCAAGGACCGCGACGCGGCCTACCGAGGGGCAGCCGGGTGGGACGGCGACCGCTTCCAGCTGTTCGAGTCGGGGAAGGGTGAAGGGCTGGCGTGGGTCAGCGTGTGGGATACGTCGGTCGATGCCGCCGAGTTCTTCGACCTGCTCGACACGTCGATCCTCAAGCGCTTTGGCAACGTGAAGCCGTCGCAGGCGTCGCAGGCCACGCGCGTCTACTCGGCGCGCGGGCGCACCATCGCCGTCACCGCGGGCGACATCGACGGGCGCCCCGCCGTGATGTACGTCGACGTGCCGGCTGGGGCGAGCATCAACGTGCTCGACCTCCGCAAGGTCAAGATCGAGGAGTAGGATGGCCGAGGCGCCGCGACGACCGGTTCCCAACCAGGCCGCGCTCGCCGTTCCACAGCCGCTGCGCCCGGAGGACGAGGCGCAGCGGATCGCCCGCCTGCGGGCGATGAAGATGTGGGCGCTCGCGCTGCTCGTCGTGGCGACGATCACCTTCATCGTCGCCCGCCACTTCGAGGGGCAGTACCCGTGGCTGGGGATCGTGCGCGCCACCGCCGAGGCGTCGATGATTGGCGGGCTCGCGGACTGGTTCGCCGTGACGGCGCTGTTCCGCCACCCGTTAGGCATCCCGATCCCGCACACGGCGATCATCCCGGCGCGCAAGGACAAGGTCGGGCAGACGCTGGGGGCCTTCGTCCAGAAGAACTTCCTGCACCGCGACGTCATCGTCGCCAAGCTCCACTCGCTCAACGCCGCCCAGCGGATGGCGACGTGGATGGTGGAGCCCGAGAACTCGCGGCGCATTGCCAGGCAACTGGCGCGCTCGGCGGCTGCCGCCGCCAACGTCCTCAAGGACGACGACGTGCAGGAGTTCATCAGCAAGGCGGTGATCAATCGCGCCCAGAAGACGCAGGTGGCGCCGCTCATCGGCAAGGCGCTGTCGATCCTGACGGCTGGGAACCGTCACCAGGCGCTGCTCGACGACGCCATTCGGCTGCTGGCCAAGGGGATCAGCGAGAACCAGGACCTGATCCGCGAGCGGGTGGAGAAGGAGAGCCCGTGGTGGATCCCGGGGGCGATCGACGACAAGATCGCGGGGCGCATCGTGCGGGCACTGGAGAACACGATGCAGGCGGTCCACGAGGACCCCAACCATCCGCTGCGCCAGCGCTTCGACACCGCCATCGACGAGTTCATCGTCAAGCTGCAGGCGTCGCCCGAGGTGATCCTCAAGGCCGAGCAGATCAAGGACGACGTGCTGCACGCCGACGCGGTGCGCAGCTTCAGCGCCTCGCTCTGGGCCGACGCCAAGGCCAGCATCGCGCGCCACGCCGAGAACCCGGATGGGTTCTCGCCCGAGACCATCGAGCGCGGGCTCACCGCATTCGGCAACGCGATCCTGAGCGACCCCGAGCTGATGGAGAAGGTCGACGCCTGGCTCATCGAGGCCGTGGTGGCGATCGTCGAGCGCTACCAGGACGAGGTGGGGGAGCTGATCGCGGGAACCGTTAGGCGTTGGGATCCCGTGGCGACGTCGCACCGGATCGAACTGGCGATCGGACGCGACCTGCAGTTCATCCGCATCAACGGGACGTTGGTGGGGGGGCTGGCGGGGATGCTGCTCTACCTGCTGCAGCGGGCACTCTAGAGAAGACGAGAAGACGAGAAGACGAGAAGACGAGAGGCCGAGCAACAGCGTTACCACGGGGGATTCACGGAGACACGGAGGGCACGGGTTGGCGTCGCGTATGCGACCTCCCCCGTGCCCTCCGTGTCTCCGTTCCCCTCCGTGGTGAAGCCGTTGTCGTTGTCCTTTGCCGATTCTCGTCTTCTCGTCTTCACTTCTGAGGAGCGTCGGGCTGCGCCGCCCCCATGCTCCGCGTCGGCGCATCGTCGGGCGCGGCATCGGCCAGCGTCGTCGTCGGGTGTTCCATCAGCGCCAGCCGGAAGACCTCGTCCATCCCGCTGACAAAGGTGAACGCCATGTTGCCGCGCACCTCGTCCGGCACGTCGCGCAGGTCCTTCGAGTTGCCGGCGGGGAGGATCACCTCGCGTAACCCCGCGCGATAGGCGGCGAGCGTCTTCTCCTTCACGCCGCCAATCTCCAGCACCTTGCCGCGCAGCGTCACTTCGCCGGTCATCGCCACGTCACGACGCACGGGGCGGCGGCTCAGGACGGAGCCGATGGCGAGCGTCACCGCCACGCCGGCGCTGGGGCCGTCCTTGGGGACGGCGCCAGCGGGGAAGTGGATGTGCAGGTCGCTCTCCTTGAGGTCCTGCGGCGTCACGCCTAACGAATCGGCGCGCGAGCGCACGAACGACATCGCCGCGTCCACCGACTCGCGCATCACGTCGCCCAGCTGCCCGGTGACGGTGAGCTTCCCCGTCCCCGGCATGCGCAGCGCCTCGATGGTCATGATGTCGCCGCCGTTCGAGGTCCACGCCAGCCCGGTCACCGCGCCGATCTCCGGCTCCTTCTCGGCCTCCTCGGCGGCGTACTTTGGGGCCCCCAGGTGCAACTCGACCAGGGCGTTGTCCACCACCCACGCCCCTTCTTCCCCCTCTGCCTTCTTGCGCGCGCGCTTGCGCATGATGGTGGCGATGTTGCGCTCGAAGTTGCGCAGCCCCGCCTCACGCGAGTAGCGCGACGAGATGAAGCCCAGCACTTCGTCGGTGAACTGGAGGTCCTTGTCGGTGATCCCGTGCTCCTCGAGGAGGCGCGGCAGGAGGTAGCGCCACGCGATCTCCACCTTCTCCTCCACCGTGTAGCCGGCGATGCGGATGACCTCCATGCGGTCGCGCAGCGGGGCGGGGATGTCGAAGAGGTTGTTCGCCGTGCAGATGAAGAGCGAGCGCGAGAGGTCGTACGGGAGGTTGAGGTAGTGGTCGACGAAGTCGTGGTTCTGCGCCGGGTCGAGGACCTCGAGCATCGCAGCGGTCGGGTCGCCCGAGGCGCCGCCGCCGGACATCTTGTCGATCTCGTCGATCATCAGGACCGGGTCGCTCACTCCAACGCGCCGCAGCGCCTGCAGCAGCAGGCCAGGCATGGCGCCCACGTAGGTGCGCCGGTGGCCGCGAACCTCGGCCTCGTCGCGCACGCCGCCCACCGAGATGCGGTAGAACTCGCGCCCGATGGCCTTGGCGATCGCCTCGCCTAACGACGTCTTCCCCGTCCCCGGCGGTCCCACGAAGCAGAGGATCGGCCCGTGCGAGTCGCCGCCGCGCAGCTTGCGCACCGCGAGGAACTCGACGATGCGCTCCTTGGCCTCCTGCAGCCCGTAGTGCCGCCCGTCGAGCGCTTCCTCGACCTTGGTGAGGGCGATCTCGGCGTCGCCGGACTGCTTGTGCCACGGCAGCGAGAGGATCCAGTCGAGATAGGTGCGAATCACCTGGTACTCGCTCGACGCCGGCGAAAGCATGCGCAGACGCTCCGTCTCGCGCCGCGCCTCCTGCCCCACGCGCTCGGGGAGCTTGGCGTCGTCGATCTTCTTGAGGAGCTCGATCGCTTCCTTCTCGCCCGGGTCGGTCTCTCCCAGCTCGGCCTGGATCGCGCGCAGCTGCTGGCGGAGGTAGAACTCGCGCTGATGCTGCTCGATCTTGACCTCGGTCTGCTTCTTCACGTCCTCCATCACGCGGGCGCGCGCCACCTCGCGCTCGAGGCGCGAGAGGATGAAGCGCAGCCGCTGCCCCACGTCGAGGCGCTGCAGCACCTCGTCCTTGTCGCTGATCCGGAAGTTCATGTTCGTCGCCGCGAGGTCGGCAAAGCGCCCCGGGTCGGAGACGTTCATCTTGAGGATCTGCGGGACTTCGTCTGGGATGCGGTCGACGAGATCCGCCAGCGTCTCGGCGGCGCTGACGATGCGCGCCACGAGGTCGTCGAGTTCGTCCGGGTCGGCGGGGAGTTCCTTCGCCGCGCGCACCCCCGAGATGACGAACGGCTCCTCCTGCTCCACCGACTCGATCGTGATGCGGCGGAGCCCCTGCAGGGTGATCTGGACGGTGTCGCCCGGGAGGTTGATGCGCTCGTGCACGCGCGCCGCGACGCCCACGCGCCCGATGAACTTCCGGTTGTCGATCGCGTCGTCCACGTCGCCAGTTGCAACGACGAGGGCGACGATGAGGCCGGGATCTTCATTGGCGCGCAGCAGGGCGAGGTTCTCCGGGGCTCCCATCTGCACCGCGATCGTGCCGAGCGGATACACGATGGTGGAGCGCAACGCCATGAGCGGCAGCGTTGGGGGGAGTTCCTGGCCGAGGATTTCGTCGCGACGCTGGGGACGTGACATGAGAAGGGCGGACGGGAATAGCCTGTCCCAGCGAAAGCTGGGAGGGGACGGGAGACGGGAGTTGTTCCTCTCCCGTCCGCGGTCCGGCGACTGTTGCAAAGGTATGGCGGCAGGGGGAGAATCGCGATACGAGGGGGTGCCCGGCATATTGCGGGATGCCTGACGCTCCCCTCGCGCCAAGCCCGTCCGCCGATGCGCCGGCGCCACCTAACGAGGCGCTGGGCGCGCTCTTCTGGCGCTTCCTGCGCTTCGGGTTGCTGGCCTGGGGCGGGCCGGTGGCGCAGATCGCGATGATCCGCGAGCAGCTCGTCGAGCGCGAGCGATGGATCTCGCGCGAGCGGTTCAATCGCGTCCTGGCGGTGTATCAGGCGCTCCCGGGGCCAGAGGCGCACGAGCTCTGCGTCTACTTCGGGATGGTCGCGCGCGGGCGTGTGGGTGCGGTGCTCGCCGGGTTGGGGTTCATGCTCCCCGGTTTCGTCCTCATGCTCCTGCTGTCGTGGGCGTACACGCGCGTGGGGATCGCCTCCCCCGTGGTGCGCGGGGCGATGGCGGGGTGCCAGGGGGCGGTCGCCGCGCTCATCCTTCGCGCCGCGGTGCGCATCGGCCAGCACGCACTCACCAGTCGCGCCCGCTGGCTGGTCGCACTCCTCACCGCCGCCAGCCAGTGGTTGGGGATGAATGCCATCGCGATGCTCGCCGTTGCCGGGGTGACGCATGCGCTGTGGTCGCGCTCCAGCAGCGGCCGTGGCGAGACGGATGACGAGGACGGGGCGGAGCGAGCTCACGCGACGGTCCCGTTGGTCCCGATCGGGTTGCTCCAGTCGATCGCGCCCGCCGGGCTCCTCCTGGGGGTGGCGGTGGCTCCCTCGCTCGTCTCGCTCTTCGCGACCGGGCTCAAGGGAGGGCTGCTCACCTTCGGCGGGGCGTATACGGCGATCCCGTTCATGCGTGGCGACGCCGTACTCTCCGGCGCGTGGATGACCGACGCCCAGTTCCTCGACGGTCTCGCGCTCTCGGCCGTGCTGCCCGCGCCCTTCATCATCTTCTCGACCTTCGTCGGCTTCCTCGGCGGGGGGTTCGCGGGGGCGCTGGTCGTGACGGTGGGGGTCTTCCTCCCGGCCTTCTCCTTCACCCTCCTGGGGCACGAGCATCTGGAGCGCGCGGTGGAAGACGCGCGGACGCACGCCTTCCTCGACGGGGTGACCGCGGGTGTGGTCGGGGTCATCGCGGTGACCGCCCTTTCGGTTGCCCGGGAGACGCTGGTGGCGCCGCTCCCGGTGGCCACCTTCGCCGGGGCGCTGCTGGCGCTCTTCCTCGTGCGCGCCCCGTCGGGGGTGGCGTGGGTCATGGCGGGGGCAGCGCTGCTGGGGATGATCGCCGCGTAGGTTGTGTTTCCTCGGCCACTTAGCTAGCCTTCTTGGCTCTATGTTTGACGAGCTTTCAGACAAGATCTCTGGCGTCTTCGCCAAGCTCCGCGGCCGTGGTGTCCTGACCGAGTCGGACATCAAGGAAGGGCTGCGGGAAGTCCGTCGTGTGCTCCTCGAGGCCGACGTGAACTTCCAGCTCACGCGCGAGTTCCTGGAGCGCGTCGAGAAGAAGGCGGTCGGCGTCACGCAGCTCAAGACCGTGCAGCCGGCGCAGCAGCTGGTGAAGATCGTCTACGACGAGCTCACCACGATGCTCGGCGAGCGGCGCGAGCCGCTCAAGCTCTCCTCGGTTCCGCCGACCATCGTCATG
This sequence comes from Gemmatimonadaceae bacterium, assembly GCA_046327755.1. Classification (GTDB taxonomy): domain Bacteria; phylum Gemmatimonadota; class Gemmatimonadetes; order Gemmatimonadales; family Gemmatimonadaceae; genus SCN-70-22. Next base: position 121,944 of record JAXLXW010000001.1, on the reverse strand, counting down.
ATGGTCGGGCTGCAGGGCTCCGGGAAGACGACGTCGGCGGCAAAGCTCGCGCGCAAGCTCAAGAGCGAAGGGCGCCCGACGCGCCTGGTGGCCGCTGACGTCTACCGCCCGGCCGCCATCGACCAGCTGGAGACGTTAGGCGCCTCGCTCGAGGTCCCGGTCTATGCCGATCGCTCCACGAAGGACGTGGTGAAGATCGCCCGGGCCGGCATCGACGAGGGGAAGCGCGGCCGCGATCGCGTGGTCATCCTCGACACCGCCGGCCGCCTGCAGATCGACGAGGAGATGATGCAGGAGCTGGTCCGCCTCAAGGAGGCGGTCCGCCCTGACGAGATCATCTTCGTCGCCGACGGCATGACCGGCCAGGACGCGGTGCGCATCGCCGAGGGGTTCAACAAGGCGTTAGGCGTCACGGGCGTCATCCTCACCAAGATGGACGGCGACGCCCGCGGCGGCGCGGCGCTCTCGATCTACGGCGTCCTCAAGAAGCCGATCAAGTACATCGGTGTGGGCGAGAAGCCGGACGCGCTCGAGGAGTTCCACCCCGAGCGCATGGCGGGGCGCATCCTGCAGATGGGCGACGTGGTGTCGCTCGTCGAGAAGGCGCAGGAGGCGTTCGACGCCACCGAGGCCAAGAAGCTTGAGAAGAAGGTCCGCAAGGAAGGGCTCGACCTCGAGGACTTCCTCACGGCCATGAAGCAGATGCAGAAGCTCGGCCCCATGGAGAGCATCCTCAAGATGCTGCCGGGGGTGAGCGGGAAGATGCTGAAGGGGGCCAACCTGGACCCCAAGCGCCTGAAGCATGTCGAGGCGATCGTCCTCTCGATGACCAAGGAGGAGCGCAAGACGCCCAACCTGATCAACGGGTCGCGTCGCTCGCGCATCGCCAAGGGGAGCGGACGCCCGATCAGCGAGGTCAATCGCCTGCTCGAGCAGTTCCGCGACATGCAGAAGATGATGAAGAAGGCCGCGGGCGGCGGCCGGATGGGCATGCCGCCGGGGCTGTTCGGACGATAGCAGTTGCAGGACCCGGGTGCGGGCCGGATTCACCGGTCGCGCGAGAAGCCCGGGGCAGTCTCCACCACCCTAACGGGAGCTGGTCATGGTTCGTATTCGACTCCGTCGTGAAGGCCGCAAGAAGAACCCGATGTATCGCATCGTCGTCGCCGATTCGCGCAGCCCGCGCGAGGGACGCTTCATCGAGATCATCGGGACCTACCAGCCCCGCAAGACCGAAGGGGCGGTGGAGCTCAAGCAGGATCGCGCCAACTACTGGCTCGACGTCGGCGCGCAGCCGAGCGACACCGTGCGCTCGATCCTCCGCCGCGCGGGGATCCTGAAGGCTCGCCACGAGGCGCGCCTCGCCTCGAAGCTGCAGGCGGCTGCGGTCCCGCTGGGCGAGGGCGAGAAGGCCGCCGAGTAAGCGGCCATGTCCTCGTCGTCCCGCGGGAGCGCCACGCACGCCATCGTTGGGCGTGTGCGCCGCGCCCACGGGGTGCGCGGGGAACTGGTGGTTGAAACGATGACGGATGCGCCGGACGCGATCTTCGCGCCCGGCGCACGTCTTTTTGCCGGGACCGTGGGCGGCGACCTGGCGCCTAACGCACAGGAGTTGCACGTGGAGGACGCCCGCCCGTTCAAGGACGGGCTCCTCGTCACGTTCGAGGAGATCCCCGACCGGACGCAGGCCGAGCTGTGGCGCGAGCGCTACCTCCTGGTGCCGATGGAGGAGCTCGAGCCGCTCGAGGAGGACGAGGTCTACCTGCACCAGCTGGTCGGGCTGGACGTGCAGCGCGCGGACGGGAGCGCGATCGGGACGGTGGCGGGCTTCTTCGAGCTCGCGCACGGCCTCCTGTTGGAGATCCGGCGCCCCGGTGCCACGGACACCGTCCTGATGCCGTACCAGGAGGAGTTCATCGCCGAGGTGGACGTCGAGCGGGGCGTGCTGGTCGTCGATCCGCCCGAGGGGTTGTTCGAGTGAGCCCGCTCCGCATCACGATCGTCTCGATCTTTCCCGACTTCTTCCGCATCCCGCTCGAACTCTCGATCCCGGCCAAGGCGGCGGCGGCGGGGAGTGTGGAGTACCGCGTGGTGGACCTGCGCGACTACACGCACGATCGCCATCGCACGGTGGACGACTATCCGTATGGCGGGGGCGCGGGAATGGTGATGAAGCCCGGGCCGTTCTTCGAGGCGGTGGAGTCGTTAGGCTGCCGGGCGCCGATCGTCCTCCTGTCGCCGCGCGGGCGGACGTTCGAGCAACGCGACGCGGCGCGCTTTGCGGCTGGCGAGGAGCTGACGCTCCTCTGCGGCCACTACAAGGACGTCGACCAGCGCGTGGCCGAGCACCTGGCGACCGAGGAACTCTCCCTCGGCGACTTCGTCCTGAGTGGCGGGGAACCGGCGGCGCTCGCGATCGTCGATGCGGTGGTGCGGCTCCTCCCCGGCGCGATGTCGGACCACGAGAGCGCGCGCACCGATTCGTTCTATGAGACACGCGGCATCAGTGCGCCAAGTTACACGCGCCCCCCGGAGTTTCGCGGGCACACCGTCCCCGACGTCCTGCTCTCCGGCAACCACGGAGAGATCGCGCGCTGGCGCCGTACAGAGGGAGAGCGCCTGACCGCGGAGCGCGAGGAGGCGCAGGCTCGTGCGCGCGCCGAGCGAGAGACATGGGAGCGGGCGCATGCCTCGGGGCTCCAGTCGCCGGGAGGCGAGCGAAACTCGCCATAGGGAAAATCGGTAGAGCGCAGTGCGATTTTCACGCTGGACGACCTCGGTTGCTTGGGTGCATACTGTGGCGTCTGCTGGTAAAGACCCCCGACCTTCCTGCGTGCGCCGCTCCCTCGCCCTCGCACTGACGATTGTTGCGCTTTGTCCTGCCTGCGCCACCATGGCGACGCAGGGTGGGGCGGTGCGCGCGGCCTCCGACATCGGTGGCCACCGGGTCTCGCGTGAACGTCGGGTCTTCACGTCGCGCGTCAGCGCCTCGGACGATCGCCCCACAGTCTCGCCGACCAACCGCCAGTCCTCCGCGTGGGGGACGGTCCGCCTCCTCGTCAACGACGACGACAGCTTCGAGTATCTGGCGACGATCTACAACCCGACGGGTGAGACTTTCAGTTCGGCCTTCCTGCGCCGTCAGGGAGGGGGCGACTCGGGCGCCGTCCTCGCGACCCTCTTCTCGGACCTCACGCTGCGCACGCCATACATCCAGTTGCGCGGTACCATCTCGGTCTCGCGCGATGCGCGCGCGGGAGTCCTGGCCGAGGAGCTTCGCGAGAACCCGCGCGCCTTCTCGATCACGCTCCACACCGCGGCTGAGCCTCGCGTCGCGGCGATCCGGGGAACGGTCGAGTAGCACAGGCGCAGCCCTCCCCATCGCCGCCCGCCAGGCGAGACGGGGAGGGGAGGGACCAGCGACGGGCAAAGGGTAGCGGAAGGCACGCTCCCCGCTTACGTTACGGGTCTCCCGAAAATCGACCCAGACCGGGCCCAGCCTGACCGACCCGAGCGTCATAGCGTCATATGCATCCGTTCATCGAAACCCAGAAGGAGTGGCTCCGCGAAGTGCCGCCGTTTCGTGCCGGCGACACCGTCCGCGTCAACGTGCGCGTGAAGGAAGGCGACAAGGAGCGCTTGCAGGCGTTCGAGGGCGTGTGCATTGCTCGCCGTGGTAGCGGCGTGAGCGCGACGTTCACGGTGCGCAAGGTGTCGAACGGCGTCGGCGTCGAGCGCATCTTCCCGGTGCACTCGCCGATGCTCTCCGAGATCACGGTCGTGCGCCGCGGCCGCGTGCGCCGCGCCAAGCTGTACTACCTCCGTCATCTGGCCGGCAAGGCGACGCGCATCAAGGAGAAGAAGGCGCGCGTGGCGGTGCCGGGCGCCGAGGGCGGCAAGGCGTAAGGGGCCGGATCCGGGCGCATGCCCGCTCGCCGATCGCACCGGCGTACGATTCGCTGGTCGCGCATCGAGCGCGATGCCCGTGAGACATACGGCGATCTGATCGCCGGGATCGATGAAGTCGGACGGGGCCCGCTTGCGGGCCCCGTTGTCGCATGCGCCGTCGTCATGCCCGGGAGCGGGCGGCGCATCGCCGGGGTCGACGACTCCAAGAAGCTGCGCCCCGCGGACCGGGAGGCGCTGGCCGTGGAGATCCTCCGGCGCGCCACGGGCGTGGCGCTCGGCGCCGCGTCGCCGCGCGAGATCGACCGCATCAACATCTACCAGGCGACGGCGCTCGCGATGCGCCGGGCACTCGCGCGCTTGGCGCGCGGCGGCGTGACGCCGCACCACGTGATCCTCGACGGAAAGCCGATCCGGACGCTCGGCGTCGCCCACACTGCGGTGGTGGGAGGCGACGGGAAGTGCTACGCGGTGGCCTGCGCATCGATCGTGGCGAAGGTGACGCGCGACCGGCTGATGGCGCGGCTGGCGGTGCGCTACCCCGGTTTCGGATGGGAGCAGAACGCCGGATATGGCACGCCGGCGCACCTCTCGGCGCTGGATGCACTGGGCGCGACGCCGCATCATAGGCGGTCGTTCTGCGTGAAGCAGCTGACGTTGTCGCTGGACGGGGGCGTCCCGCTCCCTCACCCTCTTCCCCCGCTGCCATGACCTCGGTCTTTCGTCCCGACCTGTACGCCGGTTCCGTCGCCGTCATCACGGGCGGCGGGAGCGGGATCGGCTTCGGCATCGCCTCGCTCCTGCACTCGTTAGGTGCGACCGTGGTGATCGCGAGCCGCAACGCCGAGCGGCTCGAGGCCGCCGCCGCCAAGCTGCGCGAAGCCGGCGGGACGGGGAGCGTGCACATCGCGCCGCTCGACGTGCGCGACCAGGAGGGGGTCAAGGGGACGATGGCGCGCATCGCCGAGGCGCACGGCCGCATCGACCTGCTCGTGAACAACGCCGCGGGGAACTTCTATGTCCCGTCGGAGCAGATGTCGCCCAACGCGTGGCGTGCGGTGCTCGACATCGACCTGTCCGGGACGTTCTTCTGCACGCAGGCGGTCTTCCCCTACATGCAACGTGCTGGTGGCGGCAACGTCATCAACATCTCCATGACGCTGCATTACCGCGGCTGGCCGATGATGGCGCACGCCACCGCGGCCAAGGCGGGAATCGATGCGTTGACGCGGACGCTGGCGGTGGAGTGGGCGCGCCACAACATCCGCGTGAACGCGATTGCCCCTGGCCCGATCCCGACCGAGGGGGTGCGGAAGGCGTTCACTCCGCCGGGGGGGAGCGGCGCGGCCGACGTCTTCGCCGTGCAACGGGCGATGGGCGACTATGCCAAGCAGACGATCCCGCTGGGACGCTGGGGCGATCCGGCCGACATCGCGAACGCGGTGGCCTTCCTTGCTTCGAATGCCGGGTCGTGGATCACAGGGGCAATCCTCGTGGTCGACGGGGGGGAGTGGCTGTGGAAGCCCCAAATGTCCGGCGCCGGTGCATGATTAGGCGGCTGATTCTTCCGCTGGATTAGTCGTTGGTTAGGGTGTGATAGCAGTCACACGCGGAAATCCCTGCCGCTGCTATACTAACCCTCGCCAGAACGCTGCCCTCGCGGCCGGCCCACCTCATGGGCAGCGCGGCACATCCATCCGACACTCAGCCTACCTGAGGAGTACATCATGAGCGGTATTCGCAAGCTGTCCGCAGCAGCGCTCGCGGCGATGGCGTTGAGCGCCTGCGCCACCAAGGGATACGTCCGCAACACCGTGGAAACCGGCCTGTCCGCGGAGCGCGTGGCCCGCGCCCAGGGGGACAGCGCGCTGTCCGGTGACATCTCGTCGGTGAAGTCCGAAGTGGCGACCCTGAAGACCGACGTGGCCGCGCTGCGTCGCGACCTCACGGCGCTGCGCACCGAGTTCGGCGCCAAGATCACGGCGATGGAGAACGGGATGAAGTTCGCCTTCCCCGTCACCTTCGCGTTTGACGATGCGTCGGTTCGCGATGAAGACCGCCCGCAGCTCGATCGCTTCGTGCAGGTCGTGAACAAGTACTACGGCGGGTCGCTCGTCACGGTCGAGGGCTTCGCCGATCCGGCTGGCTCCCCGCGCTACAACGAGGCGCTCTCGAAGCGCCGCGCCGAGTCGGTGGCGTCGTACCTGACGCAGGCTGGCGTGCAGGGGATCTCGATGCGCACGATCGGCCTGGGCGAAGCACGCCAGGTGGTGCAGGGCGCCGAGCGTGACATGCCGGGGGCGCAGGCCAACCGTCGCGTCGTCTTCGTCGTCGAGACGAAGGGCGGCGAGGCGACCACCGCCTCGGTCCAGTAGGCCGCGCGCGGAAGGTTCTGCCGTCAGTGCAGGATTGATCCACCACGAGGGCCCCGGCGACGCCGGGGCCCTCGTCCGTTCGCACCCACGCACCGTCGACGACGCGAGTTCACCCGCCCGTGCCGTCGGTACAATCCCGAACGCCGCGGCAGTAGATTCCGCCCGCGTTACCTACGTCGCACGATGCGGTTGGTCGTGCACGACCCGGTAGCTCAGTTGGTAGAGCAACGGACTTTTAATCCGTAGGTCCCGGGTTCGAGACCCGGCCGGGTCATCCGCATCTCGAGCAGCTGCACGGGTCAAGTTCCTCTAATCTCTGTCGAAACTCTGGTGAGGCGCGCGCGCGCGCCGACCCACTTTTCGCAGACCGTGCTTCGATCGCTCTCCACGCGCATCCTGATCGGCTTCCTCGTCGTTGCGACCGTCCCGATCGCATCGATGGCGGTGTGGGATGCGTGGACGACGCGTCGCGCGGTGCTCATCACTGCCTCGAGTGAGCTGCAAGGCGCCGCGCGCGAGGTCGCCGATCGCCTCGATCGCTACATCGATCCGCGACGCGCCGCGGTCACGCTCGCCTCGCGACTTATCAAGGGCGATGCCCCGTTGGACGCCGCGGTCAATCGTGACGCGTTGCGCCTGCTGCATTCGGAGTTCCCCGAGTTCCGCACGGCGGCCCTGTTCGACGCCGACGGGATCCTCCGGGCCGTGGAACCGGTCGATTCGGGGGCCAACGCCACCACGAGCTTCCTCGGGCAGTCGTTCGCGCACCGCGAGTACTTCCAGCGCGCCATCCGCGACACCGCGACGGTGACGACCTCGGTCTACCGGGGGCGGAGCGTCGGCAACCAGGTCATCGTCGCCTTCGGGCGCGCGATCCGGGACCGCTCGGGGACGGTACGCGGCGTGTTGCAGGCCTCGCTCAACCTCACCCGCTCCGGCGCGTTAGTGAACAGCGGGCCGTACTCGGGCGTCGCCTACGTAGTCACCGATCCGGCGGGGGTCGTGGCGGCGTCGAAAGGGGACATCCCCTTCCAGCCGCTCGACACGCTCGACGCGCGGGCGATGCGCGGGCGGTGGGGCGAGGTTCTCGCCCCCGGGACGGCCGGCGACCGGCTCACGACCCGCGACTGGCTCGTCGCGCGCCTGCGGCTGGCGGGCGGTTGGCAGGTCATCGTGGAACGCCCGATGGTCTCGGTGCTCGCCGAGTCGACGGCCGGGCGCCTCGCGGCGCTTCGGGCGACCGGATTCGCCCTCTTGCTCGGCGTGCTCTTCTCCTTCCTCCTCATCCGCAGCATTCGCCGTCCGCTGCACCGCGTGAAGGACTGGCTGCAAGACTTCGACGTGCGCGCGGATCGCTCGCCGCCGGAGGTTCCGGCCAACACGCCGACCGAGATTCGCGACGTCATGACGGCGATGGGGATCCTGGGCGAGCGCCTGCGCGCCTCGTACGAGGAGGTCGAACGCACGGCGGCCGAGCGTCAGACGCTGAACACGCAACTCAACGGCGTGCTGCGCGAGTTGGACGCGCGCGTGGCGGCCCGCACCGCCGAACTGCAGGAGGCGCTCCGCCGCGCCGAGGAGGCGAGCGTCACCAAGTCGCGCTTCCTGGCCAACATGTCGCACGAACTGCGCACGCCGCTCAACTCGGTGATTGGCTTCTCGACCGTCCTGCTGAAGAACCGCGCGGGGCGGTTGTCGCGCTCGGAGCTCGACCTGCTCGAACGAATCCTCGTGAACGGGAAGCACCTCCTGTCGCTCATCAACGATATCCTTGACATCTCGAAGATCGAGGCGGGGCGCATGGCGCTCGACGTGGAGGAGGCGGACATCGTGGTGCTGGCGCACGAGACGATCTCGCAACTCGAGGGACAGGTGGCGGGAAAGCCGGTCGTGCTCCGCTACGAGGGGCCGTCCCACGCCCCGTTGATGCTGACGGATGTCGCCAAGGTCCGGCAGATCCTCATCAACCTGGTGGGGAACGCGATCAAGTTCACCGAGCGTGGCGTCGTGCTGGTGCGCGTCGAGACCGACTCGTCAGGCGCGGTGACGGCGATCGGCGTGCACGACACCGGAATCGGGATCCAGCGCAATCGCCTGGAGTCGATCTTCCTCCCCTTCGAGCAGGCGGATACGAGTACATCGCGCCGCTTCGGCGGAACGGGACTCGGGCTGGCGATTTGTCGCAGCCTGAGCGAGATGCTGGGCGGGACGCTCGCCGTCGAGAGCGTGGCCGGCCAGGGATCGTCGTTCCGCCTCATTTTCGGCGAACTCCCCAGCGAAGGACTGGAAGGGGCGGCCCGCCTCAAGGTGAACCGGGCGGTGGCCGGGATGTTCGTCGGCTAGCGCCGCCCGGCGTCCGTCGAGCGACTCGCGCAGGCGGCCGGGACCTACCGGCCCTTTCCAGGCGTGGTGGCGTGCTCCCAGACGGTGCGCGCGATGTCCTGGATGAGTCGCTGTCCCGTCTTCTCGTCGGGAACGCCGCGGGTGAGGACGACCAGCACGAACGGTGCACCCTTGGCTGGCAGGACGAGCGCCGCATCGTGCATGGTGGCGGTGATCCATCCGGTCTTGTGGGCGACGCGGGTCCCGGGAGGGAGCCCCGCCGGGATCTCGTCGTTGAACTCCTGCCGTTCGAGGATCTCCAGCATCTCGGCGGTCGAAGCCGGCGACGCGGCGGTCCCGCGAGCGAGCGCCTCGAAGAGTGCCCCCAGGTCGCGCGCCGTGGTGGTGTTGTTGAGTCCCGCGCGAAAGGCGAGGTTGTCCTCCACTCCGCGCCGCACGTTGATCGTCGACGCGCCGAGGGCTCGCGCGGTGGCCTGCGCCCGCGGCGCGCCGACGAGCGAGATCACGACGTTGGTCGCCAGGTTGCTGGATCGGGTGATCATCCGCTCGACCAACTCCCGCACCGGGATCTCGCGCCCCACCGCCTGGTAGAGCGAGCTGTCCGAGTCGTCACCCGCATCCAGCGTGTAGGACGAGCCGTCGACGATCGAGGCGAAGCGGTTGACCAGCGTCAGGCGCTGATCGCGCGAAAGCCGCCCGTCGTCGATGGCGCGGAAGTACTCGATCATCACCGGGACCTTCATCGTGCTCGCGGCGTGGAAGACGGTGTCGGCGTTCCAGGTCACGGTCTCCCCGGTCCCCAGGTCGCGGAAGTACACCGCCGCGGTGACCCCGGGGAGCTCGGCAACCCGCGCCTGGATGCGCGCCTGCAGCGGGTGTGTTGGGGGGGAGGACTGTGCGTCGGCGCCGGCGACATGTAGCGTCGAGGCCGCCGCCATGGCCAGGAAGAGGCGGCGGGTGGTGCGGTGCGCACGGGACAAGGCGGGCTGGACCAGCGGGCGTGGCGAAGGCATGCGACGAAGATCCACCGCCGGGGCGCTGCGGGCAATCCGTGTGTGGAGGTCGCGCCTGCCTGACGAGGCGTCCGAGCGGAATCGCGCGCTGCTGGCCCCGAGCGGCACCCGGTGTGTTGCCTCTCATGGGGGGAAGTCGTGTGACAGGGGATTCCCCTAGCACGTGCCCTCATACCTCCAGTCGGCCGGGCCCAATGCGACTCCCCGCGGATGACCTGAACCTGTCCCTCGTTGTTGGCGCGCTGGACGACCGCGCCACGGCGAGCGCCGTGCGCCGCGAGCGCCTGCGCTTCACGCGCTTCTCGTTCGAGCGCACGCCGAACGCGCGCTGCGCGGCCGAGGTCGAGCTCGAGTACCAGCCTGGCGACGCAGTGGTGGGGCGTGCGGAGGGGATCTCGGCTCCGCTCGGTGACATTCGGCTCGCGGCCGAGGCGACGCTGCGCGCCATCGAGGAGTTCTCGCGGGGAACGCTCCGGTTCGAGCTGCTGGGGGTGAAGCAGATGCGCGCCTTCGACGCCAACGTGGTCATCGTGAGCGTGCAGTGCGTGGACGGGGAATCGCCCAACGGCGAGCGCGGGAAGGAGCGGCGACTCCTCGGCTGTCACCTGGCAGGAGAGGATCCGCTCCGCGGCGCGGTGATCGCGACGTTGCAGGCGACGAACCGGCTGCTGGGGAACGCGATCGCCACTCGCTGAGCGCCCGCAGCGCGCCCGCGGCTCACGGCGCGCTCGCTAGGCGCATCCACCGGCCACTCGTCAGGCAGATTCCCCCTGCGCGGGGAGGGGGCGACGTGCGATCGTGATGGCGCGCACATGCGCTCGGTCGAGCACGCGTGCGCGTGTGTGCAACAGCGGCGCGACCCGCGGGTACGAGGTTCCCAAGCCTCGGACCGCGTGCGAGATTGAGGCGCTTGCCGTGTGGCGAGCGACGTCAATCTCGAGCCCAGGGTCGCGCCTCGCGTCGCTGCGTTGCACTCGGCTGGCGCAGCGCGTTCCGCCTCGTCCCACACCTCCCGTTGGAGGTCGGCATTTCACTTCCCGCCATCCCCTGCCTGACGCACAGCGCGCGCGCGACTGTTCGAGCGCGTTCCATTGTGCGTTCGATCGTGCGTTGCGATGCGAGGCCGCTCGCGCTGGTGGCACTGGTGCTGGCGGCGGGGTGCGCGCCGGCGATCCGTCCCACTCCGCCGCCGGCCGGGCCGTCGCCCGATCGAGGCGCACCCGCGGTGACGAGCGACAGCACGACGAAGACGATGGCGGAGCGAGCGGCGGACAAGCCGGATTCGCTCGCCGTCCCCGATTCGGTCAACGCGACGCTGAGCGCGGCGATCCGGAACGTGAGCTCGGTCTTCGACGTCCCCGATTCGGTGCTGAGCGGGCTGGCGTCCACGCGCGTGATCGATGTCGACTCCACGTCGAATACCGGGGGTGAGCCGTCGTGGGACATCGAGGTCGATGCGTACGCGACGCAGGAGAAAGTCGCGCACTACATGAACCTCTTCCTGGGGACGGCGCGCGGGCGCTTCGTGGAGCGGCTGCAGCGCGGCAAGCAGTACGAGCCGATGATCCGCGAGAAGTTCCGCGCGGCCGGCATTCCCGAGGACATGTACTTCCTGGGATTGGTGGAGAGCGGATTCGATCCGCACGCCTACTCTCGCGCCGCTGCGGTGGGGATGTGGCAGTTCATGTCGTCGACGGCGCGCGGCGTGGGGCTGCGCGTGGACTGGTGGGTCGACGAGCGCCGCGACCCGATGAAGTCGACCGATGCGGCGGCTCGCTTCATTCGCGACCTGCGCGGTCAGTTCGGCTCCCTCTATCTCGCGGCGGCGGCCTACAACGGTGGCCCGGGGCGCGTCTCGCGCGGGCTCAAGAAGTTCGACGACGAATTGACGGCCGTGGAGGGCGAGGACTGTTTCTTCGCCCTCGCCGAGCAGGACTACCTGCGGGCCGAGACGAAGAACTACGTCCCGCAGTTGATCGCAGCGGCGCTGATCGGGAAGACACCGGAGAAGTACGGCATCCAGCTCGACTCGGTCGCGCGCTATGCCTACGACTCGGTGATGGTGCCGTCGCTCACGCCGGTCGCGGCGGTCGCGAAGGCGCTCGGTGTGACGGTGCGCGAGGTCCAGACGCTCAACCCGCACCTGCTGCGCGGGGTGACGCCGCCCGACGCGCAGGTCGCCGTCCGCATTCCGCCTGGTTCGGGGGCGACCTTCGATTCGGCGTTCGCCGCACTGGCGCCCAGCGAACGGGTGGCCTTCGAGCGTGTCACGACGAAGAAGGGCGAGTCGCTCGCGTCGATCGCTCGCGAGCACGACGTGCAGGTGCGTCACCTCCAGTGGTTCAACCGCAAGATTGCGACGCGAAAGGGGCGACTGATCGCAGGGCAGTCGCTCCTCGTCCCCACGACACTGGTGGTGCAAGGGGCTTTCGACGTCCCCGATCCGTCGATCGAGCGGTATGGGTCGGGCGGATCGTCCGGCGGTGGGCGCGTGACGCACGTCGTACGACGCGGCGAGTCGCTCGGGGCGATCGCCAAGCGATACAAGACCAGCGTCTCGGCACTCGTCCGCCTCAATCGCCTCAAGCGGGCGGTGATCTACCCCGGGCAGACGATCATCGTGAAGGGCGGGGCAGCACGTGCCAGTTCGTCGCGCGGGGCGAGAAGCGCGACGTCGTCGCGGGCGTCGTCACGCGCTTCCAAGGGGCGCAGCGCCAAGGCTGGCAGCTCATCGTCGCGGAAGGCGACCGCCGGGAAGTCGACCGGGAAGAAGTCGACGGTGAAGAAGCCGACCAAGAAGAAGTCGGGGGGAGCTTCGGCCAAGAAGAAGGCGGCCGTCTCCCGAAAGAAGACGGCCGCCCGATAGTCCCGGCGTCGCGGCTACGGCGACTCGTTCAGTCCAGGATCCCCTTCCCGCGGTACCCCTTGAGCAGGATGCGGTCGTAGCCGTTCGAGGCATCCAGGTCGAGCTCCTTCGCCACCTCGACCGCCGTCGGTCCGCGGTTGTAGGCCAGGAGCGCCATCTGGATGTCACCGCGCTGCTCCCGGATCAGGTCGCGGAGGTAGCGGAAGCCGATGTGGAGGTTGGTGTGCCGCTCGTGCAGGCGCGCCCGGGTGAGCGTCGGGTCGTAGAACTTGGCCGTCGACAGCATGAGCTGCGTGAGGCCGATCGCCCCCGCCTCGCTGAGTGCCGACTCCTTGAAGTCGCTCTCCAGCTTCACCAGCGGGAAGGCGAGCTCTGGGTCGATGCGCTCGGCGATGGCAGCATCGTACACGGCGCCAGCCAGGTCGGCCGGGATCCGGAACTTGTGCGAATAGTGGAAGATGCGGTTCCAGCGCTCGAGCTGAGCGCTGGCGAGCCGGAGGTCCCCGCGCGCGTCCTCGATCTGACGCTGGAGACGCTGGACCTCGGCGCGATCGGCCAATGTGCGCCGGAGTGGGGTCGCGGTGGCCTCAGCGGGTTCCCAGTTCCTGGCGGCCATGGTGCCGGCGGTGATGACCCCCACCAGCATGATCGCTCCTCGGACTCTCCGCTTTCGTCGCTCCGCGTCGCCGCGGTGCACGTACGACTTGCTGAGATCCTTCATGTATGCCGTCCTCTATCGTCAGCCGGTGAGCCCTAAACCCCACGAGCAGTCGGGCGACCAGATCCTGATGAAAGCGGCGGGGGTCGTTTACGTCCTCACCCAATCCCCGCTCTTCCCGCCGCGCTTTTCGATGAGGGAAATTTGACCGATCACCATCCCCTTATCCACCCCCTTCGCCATGTCGTAAAGTGTGACCAAACTCACACTTACGCCCATTATGGCCTCCATCTCCACGCCGGTGGAACCGCTCGTTTTCGCGGTCGCCTCGACCCAGACGCCGGGGAGGTTTTCGTCCAAGGAAAGCTGTAACTGAATGTCAGATAAGGCGATCGGATGGCAGAGCGGGACCAGCTCCGAGGTCCGTTTCGCCCCCATGATCCCGGCGATCCGGGCCACGGCGAGGACGTCGCCCTTGGCAATCTGGTTCTCGCGGATGGCAACCAGGGTTTCCGGGCGCATCGTGATCGATCCGCGGGCCCGGGCCATTCGCGGCGTCGGCGCCTTGGCGGAGATGTCGACCATTCGGGCGGCGCCGGCTTCGTCGATGTGGGTCAGCCTTTCCATAGAAGACGAGAGGACGAGAAGACGAGAAGACGAGGAAGCGGCGGGGCGTTAGGCGTTCAGGACGCGAGCGAGATCGGCGAGGAGGCCGGTCGTGATCAGTTGGGGGTTCACGTTGCCGCCGGCCATCAGCTTGGACTCCTCGACCAGGGTCATGGCGCGGGCGGCGTTGCGGGCGGTGCGTTCGTCGGCTCGTTCGACGGCCTGGCGGGCGCGGTCGTGGAGGGCGACGCTGAGCGCCTCGAGGATGTCGGTGAAGGAACCGCGTGCGCCGGCGCTCCCCTGGGCGAGGGCGAGCTTGAAGGCGCGGCTCTTGTCGCCGCTGACCGCGACGTCCAGGATCCGGCGGGCGGCCTCGCTGGCGGCGCTCGTCTCCTGCGTGGCGAGGAGTCGCCCCGGGGCGCCGCCCGCCAGGCGTACGCGCTCGTCGACGCTCGCGGGGAGCTTCGCCTTGTCGAGCGCGTCCTTCACCGGCGGCTCGGCGAGCCACTGTCGCATGGCGGCGTCGGCGAGTGGGGCGACGCGCACCGCGACCACGCGCGACCGAATCGTCGGCAACAGCGCCCCCGGTGCGCTCGACGTGAGGATGATGTTCGTGTCGGCGGGCGGTTCCTCGAGGAGCTTGAGGAAGGCGTTCGCCGCCGGTGCCTCGGCGTTCTCCTGCGGGGGGGACATGCGATCGGCCTCGCCGACGATGATGACCTTCCGCCGAGCCATGGCGGGGGTGATCGCCGCCATCTGGACGAGGAGGCGCGACGTCGCGACGAAGATTGCGTCGCTCCCCGGCGGAGGGGCATAGAGCCCGTGCGCTGCCGCGCGCTCCTGCACCGCCTCGTTCAGGTCCTGCTTGATCTCATCCAGCGACGGGTCGGCGTCCTTGAGCTTGGGGCGCGGGAAGACCCAGATGAGGTCCGGGTGCGTCAGGTCGAGGACGTAGCGACAGTGCCGGCACTGTCCGCACGGCGAGATGGCGCCGTCGCACAGAAGCGACTGCGCGATCCAGAGAGCCAAACGCTGCTTCCCGATCCCGCCCGCCCCGTGCAGGAGGAGGCTTTGGGGGAGAAGCCCCTTGGCCAGTGCGTCGGCAAGGCGCGCGCGCAGCGCGTCGTGACCGTGAATCGGGACGATGGACATGCGCGGAAATATGTGCGGTCGGGCGCCCCTCCGAAGCGGGGAGGGGGGCCGGGGGCGCGAGCTACCGGAGCGGAGGGACGGTGGCCGGCGGGTGGCGGTGGTGCGTCCCCTGTTCGTACGCGTAGGCCAGCCTGAAAAGCGTGGCTTCGGCGAAGGGGCGGGCGAGGAGCTGCAGCCCGGCGGGGAGGACGGCGCGGGTGTAGCCCATGGGGACGGTAATGGCGGGGAATCCGGTCGCGGGGGAGAAGACCTGCGAGTTGTCGCCGCCAGGGGTGTTCAAGTCGCCGATGAGGCGCGGCGGGTTGCTCCACGTGGGATAGGCGATGGCGTCGAGCTTGAGCGAGTCCATGAGCTGCCGGAGCGCCACGCGCAGCGCCTCGCGATACCGTTCGCGCGCCTGGCACCCCGGGCTCTCGATCGGCGACTCGGTGACGCGCACCGCCGCCTCGAGGCGCGCCTGGATGGACGGGTGGTAGCGCCCCGACTTGAGGATCTCGTCGACCGTGCTGACAGGGGGATGCGAGTCGGCGACGCGCGCCATGTAGGCATCGAAGTCGTGCCGGAACGGGGAGCAGGCTCCCGATTGCAGCCGGCGGATGGAGTCGAGGGCGGGGATCGCCACCGGATCGACCACGGTAGCACCCAGCCGGGCGAGGTCGGTGAGTGCGCGCTGGAAGACCTGCTGCACCTCGCCGTCGAGCGTGGGGGTGTCGTAGGCGGCGTGGAGGACGCCAATGCGCGCGCCTCGCAGCCCGTCGGCGCGGAGCGAGTCGGCGTACCGAGGGATCGTGCGTCCGCGGGCGGCGGCGGTCACCGCGTCGAGTGGGTCCTCTCCCGCGACCACCTGGAAGACGGCAGCAGCGTCGGCGACGGTCCGTGCCATGGGGCCGGCGATGTCCTGCGAATCGAAGAGGGGGACGACGCCGGTACGCGACGTGAGCCCCATCGTCGAGCGGATCCCCACGAGCGCCTGGTGCGCCGAGGGGCCGCGGATCGAGTTCCCGGTGTCGCTCCCGAGGCCGACGGTGCCGAACGAGGAGGCCACGGCGGCCGCCGTGCCGCCGCTGGAGCCGGCGGTGACGCGATCGAGCGAGTACGGGTTGCGCGTGTAGCCGGCCAGGATCGACGAGACGGTCTCGTTGGGGGAGAAGGCCAGCTCCGCCATGTTCGACTTGGCGAGGACGATGGCGCCGGCTGCCCGGATGCGTTGCACCTGGAAGGCGTCGCGCGTGGGCTGCCACCCCTTGAGCGCGAGCGTCCCGGCGCTCGTGGGGAGGTCGACGGTCTCGAAGTTGTCCTTCACGATCGTCGGGATGCAGTGCAGCGGGCCGACGAATCCCTCGCGCTGGTAGCGTCGGTCGAGCGAGTCGGCGGTCGCCAGCGCCTGCGGGTTGATGAGGACCAGCGCGTTGATGCCGGGCCCGTTCTTGTCGTACGCCTCGATGCGCCGCAGGTACCCCGCAACGAGGTCACGGCAGGTGAGGGCGCCGCGCTGCATGGCGGCGTGCACGTCGCCGATCGTCGCCTCCTCGATGACGAACGGCGGCGCCGGACGTGTTGCGGCTGGCGGCTGCCCCGCCGGGCGCGTCGTGGCTTGCGCGCTTGCCGGCAGGGGGAGCGCGAGGGCGGCCAGCAGGAGGGGCGCGAGGCGTTGCGGGGGCACCATCATGATGGACCGGTCGCTCCGGCTCACTCGCCGGCGTGGAGGACGTCGCGCAGGGCGTCGCCCAGGAGGTTGATGGACGCCACCGCCAGGAGGATGAGGAGTCCCGGCATGACGGCGAGCCACGGCGCGCTGAACATCGAGGTCTGGGCTCCGCTGAGCATGTTCCCCCAGCTGGCGGCGGGCGGCTGCACGCCGAGCCCGAGGAAGGACAGCGCCGACTCGGTGAGCAGGGCGCTCCCCATGCCTAACGTCGCGTTGACCAGGATGGTGGGCCACAGGTGCGGGAGGAGGTGGCGCACGAAGCGGCGCACGGGGCGCTCGCCCAGCGCCTCCGCGGCCTCGACGAAGTCCTGGTGCTTGAGGGCGAGCAGCTCGCCACGCACCAGGCGCGCGAGCCCCATCCACGACGTGACGCCGATCGCGATGACCAGCGTGGCGACCGATGGCCCGACGAACGTGAGGACGGTGATGACGACGAAGATGGCGGGGATGGCCAGCGCCGCGTCGGTGAGGCGCATGAGGAAGCTGTCGGTGCGTGGCCCCGACATGGCCGCGACGGCGCCGACGAGGGTTCCGAGTGCGACGGAGAGGAGCATGGCCGCCGCGCCGGCGGCGAGCGAAACGCGCGCCCCGACCAGGAGGCGCGCCAGCACGTCACGCCCGCTTTCGTCGGTTCCCAGCGGATGGCCGGCGCCTGGCGGAGCCGCGGCACCGGCGAAGTCGAGCGCATCGGGATCGACGCGATAGACGAGCGGACCGGCCAGCGCCGCGAGGACGAGGAGCGCGATGACGGCTGCCGTCAGCTGCACACGGCGACGCGGCGTCATGGCTGCACCATGGCGAGGGTCGGCGGCACCGCTACGACTCCAGCCGGATGCGAGGGTCGAGCACGAGGTACGCGAGGTCGACCAGGAGCGAGGCGAGGAGCACCCCGCCGGAGACGACGAGCGTGATGGCCATGACGAGCGGATAGTCTCGCGCCAGGGCCGCCTCGATCCCCAGGCGTCCCATCCCCGGCCACGCGAAGACGGTCTCGGTGATGGCAGCCCCGCCGACGAGCCTGGGCAGCTGCAACCCGAGCACCGTCACCACGGGGATGAGGGCGTTGCGCATCGCGTGGCGCCAGCGCACGGCGCGCTCGCCGACTCCCTTGGCCCGCGCGGTGCGCACGAAGGGGCGCGCGAGCTGGCGCTCGGCGCTGGCGCGCGTGTAGCGCATCAGTTCTGCGGTGCCGGCCGCCGCGAGGACGAGCGTGGGGAGGACCAGGTGGCGCAGGCGGTCGGCGATCGAGCCGTCGCCGCCGACCGTCTCGGCGCCGCCGGCGGGGAGGAGGCGCCAGTGCACGGCAAAGACGAGGATCCCGACGATCCCCAGCCAGAAGACCGGGATGGAGATGGCCCCCATCGCGAAGGCTCCGCCCGCGCGATCGATCCATCCCCCGGGGCGCGCGGCGCTGGCGGCGGCGACCGGAACGGCCACGAGCAGCGTGACGAGGAGCGCCGTCCCCGCCAGCAGGAGCGTGTTGGGGAGCCGATCACCGATGGTGGAGAGCGTGCTGGTCTCGTACAGGAACGAGTTGCCGAGGTCTCCGCGGGCCAGCGCGCCGAGCCAGCGGAGGTACTGCTCGGGGAGGGGGCGGTCGACGCCGAGCCGCGCCGCGATGGCCGCGCGCTCTGCAACGCTCAGTTTGGGGTCGGCGAGGAGCGATGGCCCCCCCGGCGCGGCGTGCACGATGCCGAACGTGACCGTGGCCACGACGAACAGGACGAGGAGCGCGTGCGCGACGCGTCGCAGGAGGAACGCGACCATCGCCCCGCGCTACTGGGCGCGCATCGCGAAGCGCTCGCTGTGGCGCAGCGCGTCGCGAATGCCGAGCGTCGGGAGTCCCTGCAGTCGGGAGGAGACCGCCTGGATCTCGCGCGGATAGAAGAGGACGAGCACCGGGGGATCGCTGGTCTCGAGCGACTGGAACTCGTGGTAGACGTTGCGTCGCGCCGCGGTGTCGAGCGTCGAGCGTCCGAGGGCGAGGAGCGAGTCGGCGCGGTGGTTGGACCAGTGGACGTTGTTGTTGTCCTGTCCCGTGTGATAGAAGGCGTACTGGTCCGGGTCGGGCGGGGTGGTCCACCAGGTGAGGATCGCGTCGAAGTTGCCCGGGAGGATGCGATCGCGCACGAGTGCGGCGAACTCCATCGTGCGCAACGTGACGTCGATCCCCGCCTTGCGGAGGTCCTGCTGCACGGCGAGCGCGGTCTGCTCGCGCGTGGGGTTTCCCTTGTCCAGGAGCAACTCGAACTTGAACGGGGCCCCGGAGGCGTCGCGCAGCATGCCGTCGGCGCCACGGTGCCAACCGGCAGCTGCAAAGAGCGCAGTCGCCGAGTCGGGATTGAAGGGGAGCGGGGCCACCGAGTCGCTGAAATAGTCCTTGAGCGCGACCGGGATCGTCCCGCGCGCCAGGTCGCCGTAACCGCGCAGCACCCCCTTGATGATCGCATCACGATTGACCGACATCGCCAGCGCCCGGCGCAGCTGCGGGGACCTGAAGTGCGGCCGCGCGACGTTGAAGCCGACGTAGTAGTGCTGCACCACCGGCACCTGCAACACGTCGACGCCGCGCACGCCCTGCACGCTGGCCAGGTTGGCCGGCTCCAGCGTGATGATGTCGAGCTCACGGGCCCGCAGCTGCGCCACCTGCGCGTTGAGGTCGGGGACGACCTTGAAGACGATGCGATCGAGCCTGGGGGCTTCGCCGTAGTACGACGGGTTGCGCACCATCGTGATCGAGGCGCCCGGGGTAATGTTCTCGACCTTGAACGGCCCGGTCCCCACCGGGTGGCGCCGGTTGAAGTCGGTGGACGCGCTCAGCGGCTTCCCCTGCAACAGGTGCTTTGGGAGAATGCCGGCGTTGTAGCCCAGCAGCGTGAGGAAGGGAGCGAAGGGCGCCTTGAAGCGGAAGGTGACGGTGAGCGAATCGTCGACCACCACGCCCGAGAGTGCGGCGAAGTCCGAGCGCAGCCGCGAGCCCGACGACAGGTCGAGGATCTGGTCGAAGGTGAACTTCACGTCCTCGGCGGTGAACGGCTTGCCGTCGTGCCAGGTGACGCCGGGGCGCAGCTTGAACGTCGTGGAAAGTCCGTCGTCGCTCGTGCTCCAGCTGAGCGCGAGGTCGGGTGTCGGGCGCAGGTCTTCGTCCGGGCGCACGAGCCCCGGGAAGATGACCTTGTTCACCATCACCGATCCGATGTCCGGCGCGATGACCGGGTCGAGGATCGGGTCGTTGATGATGGGGATCCGCAGGGTGCCGCCGCTGCTCGCTGCACTCGCACGCTCGTCACGCTCGTCCGAGCCGCCGCCGCACGCGCTCGTGAGGACGAGCGCGGCGAGCGCGCCCAGTGCGAGGCGCGCGATACGCGTCGTGTGCGCGATACGCGTCGTGCGGGCGAGCGTCGGTGCGACGATCACGCCATCGCCTCCTCGACCTCGCGGCGCGCGTCGCGCAACGCGGCCACCAGGCGGTTCTCGCCGCGCAGGAGCTGCGTGCGCAGGAAGCCCTGCTCCCACGGCGTCATCGAGGCCGCATTCAGTGCCGGCGAAAGGTCGGGGAGCGCCGGGGTGGTCTCGGCGGGATCGTGGAAGAACTCGGGGCCGCGGGTGTAGTTCACGGGAACCATCAGGCGGGCGAGGCGCCGGATGGCGCGGTTGATCCTGCGAACCGCGGGATCGGTGACGCGTCCCGCAGCGGCCTTGCACGCGGCAATGCCTAACGTCTCGAGCGTTGCGTCGAGTTCGGCGACCGCAGCACGGGCCCGGGCGAAATCGTAGATCCCGTTCACCGGCGCCTGGTACTTGTCCAGGGTGGCCGAGATCGTCGCCAGCGTCTTGCGGAAGTTGAAGGGCGCGATGGTCGCGTTGGCGACTCCCATGACCGACGCGAGGTAGATCTTGATGTCCTTGAGCAGGATGTCGCGGTCGGCGATGTGGATCAGGTCTTCCTCGGTGTGCCACGCGATGTTGGCGCCGCATCCGCCGACGGCGTAGTAGCCGAGTTCCTCGCGGTGCGAGTCCTTCATGGTCGAGAGGAGCATGAAGAACGACGAGATCCCGATGTTGTTGAACGAGTAGTCGCCCGCCTGGTGCGGACGCTCGCCCTGCGATTCCTGCCCGGTGATGTCACGGATGACCCCCTGGCAGAAGGCCTCGGTCTCGTCCATCCACGAGATGTCCTTGTACTCGGTGGCCCAGCGGCACCCCGGCGAGTCGCAGTTCACCTGCGCGATGCAGTGCTCGTACAGCTCGATGGCGAAGTGGTCGGCAAACCAGGTGCTCCCGGCATAGCGGCCGGTGGAGTGCCCGGGCCACCATGCGATCTTCACGCTGCGCTTGAGCGAGGCGCGCTGTTCCCAGAGGACGCGCGCGATCTCGAGGAGCGTGGCATCGCCGACGGCGTTGTCGCCGATGCCGTAGTCCCACGAATCGTAGTGCCCATGGAGGAGGACGAAGTTCTCCGGCTCGTCCGTCCCAGGAATCGTGACGACGGGGATCGGCGACTCCCACCACCCTTCGGTGACGTTGCTGGTGAGCGTGACGCTGGCGCCCGCCTTGGCCATCTCGATGAGGGCCTGTCCATCGGGGTTGTTGACGGCGACGACCGCCATCTTCGGCTTGCGCGGGAGGTCGCGAAGGTCGGGCGTCCCCCAAACGGTGGTGCAGATCCCCCAGTGTGGGTTGTGCCCCGGGTTCACGGCGATCATCCCGATCGCGCCGCGCTCCTGGAAGTACGCCACCTTGCCCGGCATCCCGAACCCCTCGCTGAGGACGATCTTGCCGCGCAGGTCGACCTCGGTGTCGCTCACGAACCCCTTGGTGAACATCTCGTCCGCGTTACGGGCGTAGCGCGCCGGCACGTACGCGAGCGGGGCGGTGACCCCCTCCGGATAGGGGACCGACATCGCCATCGGCTTGGCGCGGAAGCCCTGCGCGCCCACGGCGACGCGAGCCGATCCCGGAAGCGAGAGGAAGAGCGTGGGACGATGCACCTCGACCGGGACGCCGAGTCGCGTTAGGCGACCGACGATCTCCTCGGCGGCGGTGTTCACGTCGTCCGGATGCTCGCGCTTGAGCGTCGTGAAGCGCTCGATGAGGGCCCAGGGCTCGTCGAGGGTGACGGCGGCGGTGGCGGCAGACTGCTCGGCGGAGAGGGACACGAAAGGCGGGACGGGAGACGGGGGACGGGAGACGGGAGGTCGGGGGGCGACGGCGCGGGGGGCGCGCGTGCGTGCCCAGTCAGGCAATTGCCGCTCCTGCGTCTTTCCTGTCAAGGGCGCGGGTTGTGGACGGGATTCGTGGGGGGCATGTTCTCGCGAAACCTTCGCACCGCGCCTCATGAATCGTGCACGGCTCACGCTTGCGGTTCCCGTTCGCCACCTGATGGTGGCGGCATTCCTCCCGCTCGTCGCGGCGGCGTTAGGCGCGCAGGGGCGCGGCGGGCGGCCGGCTCGCCCCGATACGCTCCTCGCCTTTGTCGGCGCCACCGTCATCGACGGCACGGGGCGCGCGCCGATCGCCGACGGTGTCGTCGTGGTCAGCGGATCGCGCATCGGTGCGGTGGGGACGCGGGCGAGCACGCCGATTCCCCGCGGGGCGCGCGTGATCGATGCGGCGGGGAAGTGGATCACCCCCGGCTTCGTCGATTCCAACATCCATGCCTCGATCTACAGCGGGCTGGAGAACTTTGCCCGCTACCAGGATCGCTTTGCCGACGTGGCGATCGAGGCGGCGCAGAACCACCTCAAGGTCGGCGTCACCACGGTGCGCGACTCGTACGGAATGCTGGCGCCACTCATTGCGGCGCGCGACGCGATCAACCGCGGCGACGTCCCGGGGCCGCGGATGTATGTGGCGGGGAACATCGTGGGGTGGGGGGGGCCCTTCTCGTTCTCCTTCACGGGGCGTCCACAGGAGAACCTGTCGCTCTTCCAGGAGCAGATGAACGACGCGATTGCGCAGGGGGCGGGAGAGGAGCTCGTGAATCTCGAGCCCGACTCGCTGCGCGCGGCGATCAATCGCTACCTCGACAAGGGGGTCAACTTCCTCAAGTTCGGCGGGACGTCGCACTTCGGCTTTCCAGTCTTCATTGGCTTCAGCGAGCGGGCGCAGCGCGCCATCGTGGAAGAGGTGCACAAGCGCGGCCTCGTCGCCGAGACGCACTCGACCACCCCCGAGGGGCTCCTGATCTCGCTGCGCGCCGGCGTCGATCTCGTGCAGCACCCGGAGGTGTTGGACGTCCCGATGTCCGACGAGATCGTGCGAGAGTTCGTCGATCGCAAGGTGGTCTGCGCGATGCTCGTGAACACGATGACCGGCGCGCCGTGGAAGGAGTACGACACCAAGCGGCGTCGTGACGACTCGACTCGTCAGGCACGCGTGGACTCGGCGCGCGCCAGGGGCACGGTGCAGCGGGAGAAGACGGAAGCCGAGAAGCGCCGCGACCTCGGCGATCTCGGGATGGCCATCCGGCGCGCGAACGCGCAGAAGCTCATCAAGGCGGGATGCGTGACGACGATCGCGACGGACAACTACCTGGGATTGGCCCCGGAGTTTCGTCGCGACCCCAAGCCGGCGTGGCAGGACCCGGGGAGCGGGTCGATCGCCGCGATCGAAGGGCTCGTCGAGTTGGGGATGACGCCGATGGAGGCGATCGTCGCGGCGACGCACAACGGCGCCCTGGCGAGCAAGGCGCTGGCCGAGTACGGGACGCTGGAAAACGGAAAGTCGGCCGACTTGCTGGTGCTGTCGGCCGACCCGCTTGCGGACATCAAGAACATCCGGCGCCTCGACACGGTCGTGGCGCGCGGGGCGATCATTGACCGGGAGGCGCTTCCGACGAAGCGGGTGTGGACTCGTCCGGCTCGATGAGCGCGTCGGAGGCGTGATTGCACAGCGCGCAGGCGCGGGAGATCACGCGGAACCCTTGCACCTTCACGTGACGCGAGAGGTGATCGGAGCGCACCGGCTCCTCTCGCATCAGGTCCGTCGACAGGTACTTCTTGTTGCTGTCGGAAAAGACCGTGCAGACGACCGCGTCGCGCCCCAACCGCTCTTGCGCGACGATGCAGGCGAGGAGATTGGCACCTGACGATATCCCGACGGCGAGCCCGACTTCCTGTGCCAGCTTCTGCGCCATGATGATCGCGTCGCCGTCGTCGATGGCGATGGGGTCGTCGAGGTAGTCGAGGTCGACGATCGCGGGGATGAATTCGTCCGAGATCCCCTGGATGCGATGGTGCCCCACCTTGTGCCCTGTGGAGAGCGTGGGCGAGTTCTCCGGCTCCACGGGGTAGAGCGCGACCGAGCGGTCGTTGCTGCGCAGGTAGCGCCCGGTTCCCATGATCGTACCGCCCGTCCCTACGCCGGCAACGAAGGCGTCGGGGGCGAGGCCGAGCGGGGCGAGCTGCCACCACAGCTCGGGACCCGTGGTGATTTCATGCGCCGCACAGTTGGCCTGGTTGGCGAACTGCCGCGGCAGGAATGCTCCCTGCGTGCGGGCGGCGTGTCCCTCGGCGAGTGCGATCGAGCCGAGGAAGCCGCCGTCGGCGCGCGAGACGAGGCGCACGTCGGCACCGAACGAGCGGATGAGGTTGATGCGCTCGCTGCTCATCCAGTCGGGCATGTAGATCGCGACCGGATGGCCCAGTGCGCGCCCTAACGCCGAAAAGGAGATGCCGGTGTTGCCGCTGGTGGCCTCGATGATCAGGGCGCCCGGCGTGAGCGCCCCTTCATCGGCGGCGGCGCGCAGGATGTGGAGCGCCATCCGGTCCTTGACGCTCCCCGTCATGTTCATCGACTCGAGCTTGGCGTACACCGTGCGCGACTCGCCACCAAAGGTGAAGTCGAGGGCGAGGAGGGGGGTGTTGCCGATGAGGAGCGCGAGGGAGCGCAGCCGTTCCGCGTAGACGGGGTCGCGCAGCGCGCTGTGTGCGGGGCGGTGCGGTACGGTCGACGCCATCGTTAGGTCTCCTGGGCGGAGAAGTCGTGCAGACATGATGCGCGCCCCGCCCGGCGTCATCTATCAGAGTGCGTGAGTCAACAATGTCAGGGAGTCGCCGCCCGCGCCACAGGACCGTGCAGTCCTCGCATGGATTCGCGCCGGCACGTGCGAACGCCGCGTCGCCTATGCATGGGCCTCGGAGGGAACCTCTCCTGTACGAGGACAGGGAATCGTCCACTGGAGGCGACACGGCGCGGGACGAGGATCGAGCCGTGAACGTCGCACGGTGCGTCGCCCCAACGACTTATGCGCGACCTCGTCCGCTCTCGGCCGATGGCACCGAAGCTGCCCCCTTGAGTGCCGGAGCGGCGCGCGACGCGTACCGGCTCCGTGCACCCATACCGGTCGTACGACCCACACGCTGGAGGCACCATGCGCAACACCGTGTTTGCCCTGATGGCCACGTCGATCCTGGCCCTGTCCCCGCGCGTGAGTGTCGCCCAGTCGCGCCTGCCGAGTGAGGAGGAGGTTCGCACTCGCACGCGCGACGCGCAGGTCGACCGCGATCGCAGCGATCGCTCACGCGGGCGCGACGACCGTTGGGACTGGGACCGGAGCCGTGACCGGAAGTCGGATCGCAACGCCGACCGCGATCGTCGCCGCGACGATGACCGGTACGAGTACGACCGAGGCCGCATCAACAACGGCATCGGCTGGGGGTGGGGGCGGGGCAACCGCGACAACAAGGCCTGGGAGCGCGAACAGCGGGCGTGGGAGCGCGAGCAGCGAGACTTCGATCGTCGTGCGCGCCGCTGGAACCGCTACCAGTGGGAAGCCTTCCGGGAATGCGAGCGTGACATGTGGCGCCGCGTGAACCGCGACCGCTGGGACCGGATCGATACGCGCTGGGAGGAGTTGCGGGAGCGCCGCCGCATCCGCGACTACTGCGAGAACCGGGTGTCGCGCTGGTAGGGTCCTCCCGGCGGCAGGAGCGGCGGGCGCCTCGCCAACGACGGCTCGCCAACGTCGGTTCGCCCGCACATGATAGAAGGCCCCCGGCCACGATGGCCGGGGGCCTTCTCGCTCACCGGCATCCCGATGGACCGTCGACTCCTCCTTGCGGCATGGGGCGGCATGGCCGCCATGGCCGCCATGCCAGCCGCGTCCGCCAGCGCGCAGACGCGCCTCCTCCGGCAACCCAGCATTAGTGCCACGCAAGTGGCCTTCACGTACGCCAACAACATCTGGGTCGCCTCGCGCGACGGTGGCGATGCGCGGCGCGTCACCTCATTCCAGGGAGTGACCACCAACCCCAAGTTCTCCCCGGACGGCAAGTGGCTCGCCTTCAGCGGGCAGTACGCGGGGAACACCGATGTCTACGTCGTCGCCGCCGAGGGGGGTGAGCCGAAGCGGCTCACCTGGCACCCCGGGGCCGACGTGGTGCAAGGGTGGACGCCGGACGGTGGGCGTATCGTCTTCTCGTCGTCGCGCACCTCGCCCAACGGGCAGCCCAAGTTCTGGACGGTGGCGCCGCAGGGCGACGTCGAGGTGGCGCTCCCGATGCCGCGCGCCGCGCAGGGGAAGATTGCGCCTGACGGCAAGCGCGTGGCCTATCGCATGAACGGGTCGTGGGACGACGAACGGCGCAACTACCGCGGCGGGCAGAACCGGGCGATCTGGATCTTCGACCTCGCCTCGCACGAGGTGACGTCGCCCGCCTGGACCGACTCCAAGGACATCGACCCGGCGTGGATCGGCGATGTCGTCTACTTCGCCTCGGATCGCGACGGCGTGCACAACGTCTGGTCGTACGACACGAAGTCGAAGGCGCTGGAGCAACTGACGAAGTTCACCGACTACGACGTGAAGGCGCTGGATGCCGGCGGCGGGCTGGTGGTCTTCGAGCAGGGAGGCTACCTGCACACGCTCGACCCGCGCAGCAAGCAGCACAAGCGCCTCGACATCACGGTGCGTGGCGATTTTCCCTGGCTCGTCCCGCAGTGGCGCGACGTGGGCAATCGCATCACCAACATCGCGCTGTCGCCGACCGGGAAGCGCGCCGCGGTCGAGGCCCGCGGCGAGATCTTCACGATCCCCGCCGAGAAGGGGGACTGGCGCAACCTCACGCGTGCCAGCGGGAGCGCCGAGCGGACGCCTGCGTGGTCGCCGGACGGCAGGTCGGTGGCCTATTTCTCCGATGCAGGGGGGAACTACAAGCTCGTGATCGAGGCGCAGGACGGGATCACGCCGCCGCGCACGATCGCGCTCCCCGAGCCGTCGTTCTACTACACGCCAGCCTGGTCGCCGGACGGCTCGCGCATCCTGTACACCGATGCGCACCTGCGCCTGTGGGTGACCGAGGTCGCCTCCGGGCGGTCGACGAGGATCGACACCGATCCGTACATGCAGCCCGATCGGTCGATCAATCCGGTGTGGAGCCCGGACTCGCGATGGATCGCCTACGCGAAGCGCCTCCCGTCGCTCTTCCGGGCGATCTTCGTCTACGACGTGCAGAACGGGGCGACGAAGCAGCTGTCGGACGGGATGGCCGATGCGACGTGGCCGGCGTGGGACGCGAGCGGGAAGTACCTCTACTGGCTGGCGTCGACCGACTACGGACCACGCACGGGGTGGTTGGACATGTCCTCCTACGATCATCCGACGACGCGCGCGATCTATGCGGCCGTGCTCCGAAAGGCGGACGCGTCGCCGTTGGCGCCGGAGAGTGATGAGGAGGGGACGGGAGACGGGAGACGGGAGACGGGAGTGGCGGCGCCACAGGCGCCGCCATCGGCTGCGGCGGGGAATCGGGATGCGGCGCCGGTGGGGCCCGCGGTCACGATCGACTTCGAGGGGCTCGCGAACCGCGTGATCTCGTTAGGGGTGGCGCCGCGGGACTACTCGGCGCTCAAGGCGGGTGGCGCCGGTACCATCTTCTTCCTCGAGAACACGCCGGATGTCGGGACGCAGGCGGCGGGACCGCAGGGCGGGGGCGACGTGCTGCACCGCTACACCTTCCGCGAGCGCAAGGCGACGGTGTTCGCGCAGGGCGTGGCGCAGTACACGATCTCGCAGGACGGGAAGAAGCTCCTGATGCGTTCGGCGGGACAGCAGGGCGGGCTGGCGATCGTCAACACCGAAGGGCCGGTGCCGCAGGGGGCGCAGGGGCGGCTCACTGCGAACATCCGCATGCTGGTCGACCCGCGCGCCGAGTACCGGCAGATGTTTGCCGAGGGATGGCGCAACCAGCGCGAGTACCTGTACGTCGACAACATGCAGGGGGCCGACTACGAAAAGGTCAAGGCGATGTACGAGCCGATGGTCGCGCACGTCGCCCACCGCGAGGACTTCGGCTACCTGCTGGACATGACGGGGGCCGAGGTCGCAGTGGGGCACTCGTACGTGCGCGGCGGCGACATGCCCGAGGTGCCGCCGGCCAGCGTGGGGGCGTTAGGCGCCGACTTCACGGTCGAGAACGGGCGCTATCGCATCACCCGCATCTACGACGGCGAGAGCTGGAATCCCGAATTGCGCGCCCCGCTCAGCGGCCCGGGGATCGACGTGAAGGTCGGCGACTACATCCTCTCCATCGACGGTGTCGAGCTGCGCGCCCCGGACAACATCTTCCGCCTGCTGGACGGGACGGCGAACCGCCAGGTGGTGCTGATGGTCAATGCGTCGCCCGACATGACCGGCGCGCACCGCGTGACGGTGGTCCCTGTGGCCAGCGAGCAGGGGCTGCGGCAGCGCGCCTGGGTGGAAGGGAACCGGCGCCTCGTCGACTCGCTGTCGCAGGGGAAGCTGGCGTACGTCTATGTCCCCAACACGGGACAGCCGGGCTACACCTCCTTCAATCGCTACTACTTCGCCCAGCAGCACAAGCAGGGGGCCATCATCGACGAGCGCTTCAATGGCGGCGGCTCCGCGGCCGACTACATCGTCGACATCCTGCAGCGCGACTTCGATGGCTACTTCAACAACCGTGAAGGCGACCGCGTCCCGTTCACCTCGCCCGCTGCCGGCATTTGGGGGCCGAAGGTGATGATCATCAACGAGATGGCGGGCTCCGGCGGCGACCTCATGCCGTACATGTTCAAGCGTCGCAAGGTGGGGACGCTGGTGGGGAAGCGGACGTGGGGCGGGCTCGTCGGGACCTGGGACACGCCGGTGCTGATCGACGGCGGAACGATGATCGCGCCGCGCGGCGGCTTCTTCTCGCGCGACGGGAAGTGGGCCGTGGAGAACGAGGGAGTGGCGCCGGACATCGACGTGGAGAACACGCCGAAGGAGGTCATCGCCGGCCACGATCCGCAGCTCGAGCGCGCCGTGCAGGAGGCGTTACGTCTCCTCCCCAACGCCCCCAAGCGCATGATGGCGGAACCGCCGCCGCCACTGTGGGGGAAGCGGAAGAGCTGAAGGACGGACGGGAGAGGGGGGACGAGGGACGGGAGTGCGAACGGCGCCATGAGGCGCCGTTCGCGATTCGTGCACCGTTCACGCTCGCCGGCACTCCCGTCTCCCGTCTCCCGTCCCCCGTCCGCTGTTACTTCACCAGCAGGATCCGCGCATTCACCGGATATACCCACTCCACGCCGCGTGCCGTGACGATCGCATCGTCTTCCAGCGGGATGCGCAGCTTCTTCCCGCCCCACTCCGGGATCGGCGTGTAGGCGAAGAGCTCGATCGAGAAGAGGTTGGTGGGGCGAATCTCGAACGTCAGGCGCGTGGGGTTGAAGAAGGCCATCGATGGGCCGATCCCGTGCCCCCAGTCGCCCACGGAGTGGCAGCCGATGATGAACTCGATCGAGTCGTCGGCGCGCACCTGGTTGAAGCCGCGCATCGGGAGGACGCCGCTCCTGGCGATGGCCGCGTTGACCTCGTCCATCATCGCCTGGGCCGTCTTTCCGGCCTTGGCCGTCCGGCGGATCACGTCGCGCACCTTCCGCGCATTGTCGAACGCCTTCTGGTAGCTCGCGGGGAGCGAGGTCTCGCCTGGCTTGAGGACATACGCGATGCGCTTCTGGTCGGTCCACATGTTGAGGTAGCCGACGCCGAAGTCGATCATCAGGATGTCGCCGCGCTGGATGATGCGGTCGGTCGACGTCGCCTCGATCCCGTTAGGCCCCGTGACGTAGATCGACGGGACCTCGAACGACGTCCCCAACCCGCGGCGCAGCATCTCGTCCTGGATCCACCAGGAAACGTCGGCCAGCGTCGTCACCCCCGGCGTGATGACGTCGTTCGACAGCGCGCGCTCTGCGATCTGCCGCCCGATCTCCCCGGCCTGCCCGAAGGCGACGATCTCGCTCGCGGTGCGGCGCGACGAGAAGTCCGAGACGAGCTTCTCGGCGGAGACGAGGCGCGAGGCGTACGGCTCGCCCAGCGTCTTCACGATGTGCTGGTAGAGGGTGTGGGTGAGGCCGTCGGCCATCCCCATCTCCTCGGACATGTTGAGCCCGATCTTCTTCGGGTTGCGCGCCTTGACGAAGGCGGCCAGGTCGTTGCCGTCGTCGTCGACGTCGTATGCGCCGCAGGCCCCGCGGTGGTGGTCCTCGATGCCTAACGCCGCGCGCTCGACGCGGTCGCCCTTGTCGGTGAAGATGAAGTAGCCGATGCTCCCCGCGTAGCCGCGCCCCAGCAGGTCCCAGAGCGGGTCGTAGTGCCCCTCCTTCATCGCTACGATCCACATGTCGATCCCGTTCTCCCGCATCGCCTCGGGGAGGATGAGGTCGAACTTGTCCTTGCGGATCTGGCAGAGGCGTTCCCAGCGGGTGCGCGCCTCGTTGGCGGCCTGGGCGCGCAGCGGTGCCGCGAGCAGCGACACGCTCATCGTGACGGCCACGAGGGCGTGTGCCACTGGGGAGACGGCGGCCGCCAGGGAGGCGATGGCTCGGCGGTGCGCTGGCCTGCCGTGCGCGGCGTGTCGATCGAGGGCGTTGAGCATCGAAGTCGGCGTCGTGGGGGATGCGAAACGCAATCGTGCACGCGGCGCAGGCGCAAGGGTGAACGACGACTCGCCTCGCCGCCCGATCCAACGCAGATTCTCCTCAGTACAAGGCGCGACGACGGTGGGCGCAGGGTGCGCCAACGCGTCACACCGCCCGCACGTTCTACTGGCACAACCATCCCCCCGATCCCCGAGGCGCAGTATGCACCAACGCAGTCCGATCTTCGCGCGCCGTGGCATGGCCGGAGCGACGCTGCTCGCCGTCTCCCTCGTGGCCGCCGACGGCGGCGCACAAGCGACGGCCGCCGCTCGTCCGGCGAGTTCGCCCGCCGTCCGCCAATCACGACCGGCGCCGGTGGCGCCGCTCACGCAGGTGAACCAGTCGCTGCTCCGGAACCTGCAGTACCGGAACGTCGGCCCCGCGCGTGGCGGGCGTGTGACCACGGTGACGGGCGTCCCGCAGGAGCCGTTCACCTTCTACATGGGTTCAACGGGGGGCGGCGTCTGGCGCACCACCGACGCCGGGCAGACCTGGTCCAACATCTCCGACAAGTACTTCAAGGTCGGGTCGATGGGTGACATCGACGTCGCCGATTCGGATCCCAAGGTCATCTACGCGGGGACGGGCTCCGACGGGCTGCGTTCGAACGTTGCGATCGGGATCGGGGTCTACAAGTCGACCGATGCCGGCGCGACGTGGGCGCACGTGGGGCTCGACAACGTGGGGAACATCGGCGGCGTCGAGATCCACCCGAACAACCCGGACATCGTCTTTGTCGCGGCCATCGGGAACCCGTTCCGCCCCAACAAGGAGCGCGGGCTCTATCGCACGACCGATGGCGGGAAG
This sequence comes from Gemmatimonadaceae bacterium, assembly GCA_046327755.1. GTDB lineage: Bacteria > Gemmatimonadota > Gemmatimonadetes > Gemmatimonadales > Gemmatimonadaceae > SCN-70-22. The sequence continues at coordinate 90,581 of JAXLXW010000001.1, read as the reverse complement.
ACGTGGACGAACGTTCTCTACGTCTCCGACTCCACCGGCGCGGTCGATGTCGAGTTCCAGCCCGGCAACCCGAACGTCGTCTACGCCTCGATGTGGCGCGCCGAGCGCAAGCCGTGGACGATCATTTCCGGTGCGCGCGAAGGCGGCATCTACAAGTCGACCGACGGCGGGAGCACGTGGCGGAAGCTGACCAACGGGCTCCCCAACGACCTCTTCGGCAAGAGCAACATCGCCGTGACGCCCGGTGCGCCTAACGTGGTGTGGGCGGTGATCGAGGCCAAGCCGGGGAGCGGGCTCTATCGCTCGGACGACGCGGGGGAGACGTGGACGCTGGCGTCGAGCTTCGGGCCGATGCTCACGCGCCCCTTCTACTACACCAACATCGCCGTGCATCCCAAGGACCCGAACACGGTCTGGGTGATGAGCGAAGGGTTCTACAAGACGACGGATGGCGGGAAGACCTTCCGCCCGCAGAACATCCCGCACGGCGACAACCACGACCTCTGGATCAATCCCAACAATCCGGACTTCATGGTGCAGTCGAACGACGGCGGGGCGACGGTCTCGCTGAACGGCGGGCGCACCTGGTCGACCTTGTACAACCAGCCGACGGCGGAGATCTACCAGGTTGTCTCGGACAACCAGTATCCGTATCGCCTGTACGGGGCGCAGCAGGACAACTCGACGGTCATTGTCCCGTCGCTCCCGCTCTCCGCAGGGCGCCCGGACTCGCCGATGCAGGAGTGGATGCAGGGGCCGGGGTGCGAGACGGGACCGATCATGCCGCACCGCACCAACCCCGACACGGTCTACGGCGCGTGCAAGGGGCAGTTCTCGCGCATGAGCATGCGCACGGGGCAGGAGCAGCCGTACTGGAACGGCGGGCAGTCGCTCTACGGCAACCCCGGCAAGGACATGATCCTGCGCTTCCAGCGCGTGTCGCCGATGGAAGTCTCGCCGAACGAGACGAACACGGTCTACTACGGCTCGCAGTACGTGCATCGCACGCGCGACGGCGGCGTGACCTGGCAGACGATCTCGCCCGACCTCACGCTCAACCCAAAAGAACGGCAGCAGTCGCCGAGTGGAGAGCCGATCACGATCGACGTCACCGGGGAGGAGTACTTCTCCGTGATCTACTCGATCCGCGAGTCGGTGCTGGAGCCCGGGGTGATCTGGACCGGCGCCAACGACGGGCCGTTCTACATCACGCGTGACGGCGGCCGGACGTGGAAGGACATCACCCCCCGCGGGCTGGTGTCGACCTCGGAGCACTTCGGGCGCAACGGCTTCAAGGGGCCGCCGGACGGGTGCCGCACGCAGCAGATCGAGCCCTCGCCGCACCGCAAGGGATCGGCGTACTACGCCGTCCACTGCTACTTGTTAGGCGACTTCCGCCCGTTCCTCTACAGGACGGACGACTACGGCGCGACGTGGTCGCTCCTCACCGACGGGACCAACGGGATTGCCTCCAACAACCCGACGCGCGTGGTGCGCGAGGATCCGGCGCGCGAAGGGCTGCTCTACGCCGGCACCGAGTTCGGGATGTTCATCTCGTTCGACAACGGGAAGCAGTGGCAGCCGTTCCAGCTCAACCTCCCTGTCGTCCCGATCACCGACATGCGCGTGCAATACGGTGACCTGCAGGTCTCGACACAGGGTCGTTCGTTCTGGGTGTTGCACAACCTGTCGTCGCTGCACCAGCTCACCGACAAGGTCGTCTCGGCGCCCGCGGCGCTGCTTGCGCCGCGCGCGGCAATCATGCAGCGCTACGCCGGATCGTTCGGTGGCGTGGAGTCGTCGCGTGCCGACCCGGCCGATCCGCAGTATCCGCCGAACGGCGCTGCCATCGACTACTGGCTGGCGAGCGCGCCGTCGGCGCCCATCACGCTGGACATCCTCGATGCCAGCGGGAAGGTGATCCGTTCGTTCTCCAGCGCCGGCGACGGCGAGCGCGAGACGGTGCAGCCGTCGATGCGCCAGATGATCGCCGAGCGCTCCGGGGCGCCGCGCTTGCCCGCGGCGGCGGGGGTGAACCGCTTCACGTGGGACTTCACCGTGGCCGGGCCGTGGGATGCGAACCCGATACGGAGCGGGCGCAACGGGCCGCGCGTGGTGCCGGGGCGCTACAGCGTGCGCCTGACGAGCGGGAGCTGGTCCGCGACGCAGCCGCTCGAGCTGCGCATGGACCCGCGCATTGCACGTGACGGGGTGACGCTGGCCGACCTGCGCGAGCAGTTCCAGCACAACCTCAAGGTCCGCGACATGGTGACCGAGGTGAACCAGGTGGCGGCGCAGATCGAGGAGGGGCGCAAGCGCCTCGCCTCGGCGGCGAGCGCGGCCGACACGCTCAAGGCGCTCGAGGCGCTGCGGGCCAAGGTCATCCAGCCGTCGGTGCGCTACTCCAAGCCCGAGTTGCAGGCGCACATCCAGTACCTGTACAGCATGACGATGCAGGCCGACCAGAAGATCGGGCGCGATGCGATCACGCGGTACGGCGTCCTGCGGAAGGAGCTTGACGAGCGGATCGCCGAGCTTCGAAAGGTGCTCGGCCCGCCGGCGGTGAGCGATGACGATGATGCGGCGGCTGACGGGGCCGCCTCCCCGAGCGGTGGAGCGGGGCAGGGGAGGTAGCGCCGACGCTCCCGGGTCGGTCGGTCGGGGGGCAGCACCAGGCCATGGGGCCGGTGCTGCCCCCGTTCGTTGGCATCCCCCTGTTGTGGCCGGCCCCCGACGGGCGCGGAGCGGACGCCACATCAGCCCGGTGTGACACGGGCGCTGTCGCGTCGTCTTTACATGGCAAAGCACTTGACGACGACACCCCGTTGAGGTGATTCTCCTGTCATGACCCGTCAGGACCGCCCGCTTCGACTCGAGCCGCCCACCCCCCCGCCCGCCCTCTCGGACCGGGCGGCGGACAATCTCCGGTTCATCCGCGAGACGATGGAGGCGGCGGGGACCTTCACCGCGGTGTCGGGGGCGGGGATCACCCTCACCGGCGTCGTGGCGCTTGTCGCCACACTGATTGCCGGGACCACGCTCGAGTCGCCGCGGTGGCTCTTCACCTGGATGACGGCGGCGCCGATCGCCTTCGCGGCCTCGGCCATCCTCACGGTGAAGAAGACGCGGGCGTCGCGCGCCACCTTCACCTCGGCGCTGGCGCGGAAGCTGGCGTTGGCCTTCTTCCCGTCGCTGGTGGCGGGGGCGGTGCTGACGGCGGTGGCGCTGCGCGCCGGGTGGTATGCGGCGCTCCCCGGGATGTGGCTGATGATGTACGGGGCGGCGGTGATGGCCGGGGGGGCGCTCTCGGTCCCCGTCATTCCGGTCATGGGGGCGCTGTTCATGGGGTTCGGGGCGATCGCGCTGGCAGTCCCGCTCGTCTTTGCCGCCTGGTCGGTGGAGATGCGCGGGGTGCTGATCAACGCGATCATGGCGGCCGGGTTCGGGGGGCTGCACGTGCTGTTCGGCTTTGCGATTTCACGGAGGTACGGTGGCTAAGGCAGCCAAGCGCAGTTCCGCACCCGGGGCGACCGGGAAGGGGGCGACTGGGCGCGCGGTGATGGCGCCGGTCGACGGCCACATGGCCGATGCGACCCCTGCGTCGCTGGATCGTCTGATCCACGAGCGAATCCGGCTCGGCATCGTTTCTGCACTTGCCGTGAACGAGTCGCTCAGCTTCAACGCCCTCAAGTCGCTCATGGGGACGACCGACGGCAACCTCAGCGTGCACGCGCGAAAGCTCGAGGAAGCCGGGTACATCCGCTGCACCAAGTCGTTCGAAGGACGCCTGCCCAAGACGGACTACGCGCTCACGCCCTCGGGGCGAGCGGCGCTGGAACGGTATCTCGGGCACATGGAAGCGATCATCAAAGCCACGCGAGACACGCGAGAGCGGTGACCACACTCAGACGAGAGACTGGAGACGGGAGACGGGAGCTGGCGTCCCTTCCCGGTTACATGCCGCGTCACGTTGCCATGATCATGGATGGCAACGGGCGCTGGGCGCAGCAGCGCGGCAAGCGGCGGACGATGGGGCACATCGAGGGGGCCAAGACCGTCAGGCGCATCGTCGAGCACGCGCGCCGCTCGGGGGTGCAGTACCTCACGCTGTATGCCTTCTCCTCGGACAACTGGAACCGTCCGCAGGATGAGGTCAGCGCGCTCATGAAGCTCTTCCGGCGCAACCTGGCGTCGGAGACACCGCGCCTGATGGAGAACGACATTCGCCTGAGCGTGATCGGGCGCCGCGACCGCCTGTCGCCGGAACTCCGGCGGGCAATCGAGGCGTCGGAGCGCGAGACGGCCGATTGCGACGGGATGGTGTTGCGCCTGGCGGTTGACTACTCGTCGCGCGACACGCTGGTCCGCGCCGCCACGATGGTCCCGCAGGGGGCCGCGCTGTCGCGCGACGACCTGGGGCGCGCCATCTCGATGGTGAACCACTGCCCGGGCGGCGTCCCCGACGTCGACCTCCTGGTGCGCACCGGCGGTGAGCAGCGCCTGAGCGACTTCCTGCTGTGGGAGTGCGCCTACGCGGAGCTGGTCTTCTCGCACCGCATGTGGCCCGACTTCTCCAACGCCGACTTCGACGACTGCGTGGCCGACTTCCGGGCGCGTGATCGACGCTTCGGGGGGCTGTCGAAGGCCATCTGAGTTCAGAAGACGAGAGGACGAGAAGACGAGAGGACGAGAGGGCGCACGCCCTGAACGGCAGCTGGGGCGCCCGCACGCGAGTGCAGGCGCCCCAGCTGTCTTTCCCTCGTCTTCTCGTCTTCTCGTCCTCTCGTCTTCTCACAGCATGCCGCGTGCGGCCTCGCCGTGTCGCGCAACGATCTCGGGAATCGCCTCGATGTCCGCCATCGACGTGCGGAAGTTCACGATGCAGCTGCGCAGCAGGTACTTCCCCTCCACCACGGCGTTGGAGACGAACAGCTCGCCGCTCTTCTCCAGGCGGGCTTGCAGCTCGCGGTTGAGCCGGTTGAGATAGTCCTCGAGTTCGGGCGGGGAATCACCGGAGAGATCGGGGGGCACGTAGCGGAACGTCGTGATGCTGAGGTTCGCCGTCCCGACTTCAAAGCGGGGATCGGCGGCCAGGCGCTCGTGCAACGCGCGGGCGAGCGCGATGTCATCGCCGATCATCTGCTGGTAGCCGGCGCGCCCCACCTGCCGCAGCGCCATCCACACCTTGAGGGCGCGGAAGCCGCGGGAGTTCTGCGGCCCGAGGTCGAGGTAGTTCGTCGCCTCGACGCCGAAGTGGTAGTACGGCGGATGATACGAGAAGGCGGCACGGTGCACCGCAGGGTCGCGCACCAGCGCGCATCCGGCCTCGAGTGGCGCATAGAGCCACTTGTGCGGATCGACGGCGACGGAGTCGGCGAGGGCGAGCCCGTGCAGGTCGTGCGGTACGAGTTGCGCATCGTCGAGCAGCGCCGCGAAGCCGCCGTAGGCGCCGTCGACGTGGAACCATGTGTCGTGCGTGCGGCACAGCGCCGCCATGGCGAAGAGCGGATCGACGGCCCCGGTACTCACCGTTCCCGCCGTCCCCACGACGGCGAGCGGAAGACGCCCCGCCGCGAGGTCCTGCGTGAGCTGCGCCTCGAGATCCGCAAGGTCGAGGCGCCGCTCGCCGTCGACGGCAATCGACCGCAGCGCGTCCGGCGGGAGGCCGAACATGTCGACCGCCTTCTCGATCCACGTGTGCGTCTCGCGTGAGGCGTAGACCGTCGCGCGCGCGAGTGCTGCCGTACGCGACGAGCCGTCCTCGCGCGGGAAGCGCGCGCGCAGCGCGGCGTACAGCCCGACGAAGTTCGCCTCGTTCCCGCCGCTCACCAGCACCCCGCTGCATCCAGATGGATATCCAAGCAGTTCGGCGATCCAGCGGATCGTCTGCGACTCGATCTCGGTGGCCACGGGGGAGAGCGTCCACGCCCCCACGTTGGAGTTCACGGCGGCGGCGAGGAGGTCGGCCAGCATCCCGATGGGGGCGGGCGACGCGGTGATGTAGCCCAGGAACCGGGGATGGCCGTTGTACAGCGAGTGCGCAGTGAGCAGGTCGGTCGCTTCGGCGACGATGGCGGCAGCGTCGCCTCCCTCGTCAGGCATCGCGCCGAAGCGTGACACGAGGGCGCGCACCTCGTCCACCGACAGTCCGCTGGTCACCTTGCGATCGCGCATCGTGGCCAGAAGGTCGGCCACGCGATCCACCAGGGCGTGACCGACGTCGCGAAACTCCCCCGGCGACAGGTCGATGGGGGCGTGCCGGCCAAGCGCCGGCGATGTGCTGGTCATGGTCCTTCGTCCTGCGAGGGGGGGATGGTGCGGTCAGGCGGTTTCCAGCTGGAAGCCGGGCGTCGAGCGCATGAGGGCGACTTCCTCGTCGGTCATGTCGGTGGCCACGCCCTCGAAGAGCGGCGTGGAGAGGTAGCGCTCGCCGGTGTCGGGAAGCATGCAGCAGATGACCGCTCCCTCGGGGGCGCGCTGCGCGACCTGCATCGCAACGGCGAGCGATGCACCGCCGGATATCCCGGTGAAGATCCCCTCCTCCGCGGCGAGCCGCCGCGACCAGGCGATGGCGTCGGGCCCGGCGACGGCGATCAATTCGTCGTAGAAGTGGCGGTCGACCGACTCCTGCAGGACGTAGGGGATGAAGTCCGGCGTCCACCCCTGGATGGGGTGCGGCGTGAACGCGGGATGGCTCGCGGCAGGCGCGTGATCCGCCGCGCGCACCTGCGGCGTTCCGCTGCCTAACAACTGGGCGATGGTCGGCTCGGCGAGGACGATCTTCGTCGACGGGCGCTCCTTGCGCAGCACGCGCGCCACGCCGGTGATTGTCCCGCCGGTGCCGTAGCCGGTCACCCAGTAGTCGAGGCGCTCGCCATCGAAGTCGGCGACCAGTTCGCGCCCCGTGGTGTTCTCGTGGATCGTCGCGTTGTCCGCGGTCTCGAACTGGCGCGCGAGGAACCAGCCGTTGGCATCGGCGAGTTCCTTCGCCTTCTGGTACATCCCGAGCCCCTTCGCGGCGCGCGGGGTGAGGACCACCTTGGCCCCCAGGAAGCGCATGAGGCGGCGGCGCTCGATGGAGAACGAGTCGGCCATCGTCACGACGAGCGGGTAACCCTTGGCGGCGCACACCATCGCGAGCCCTATTCCCGTGTTGCCGCTGGTGGCCTCGACCACCGTCTGCCCCGGCTTGAGGTCGCCGCGGCGCTCGGCCTCCTCGATGATCGAGATGGCGAGGCGGTCCTTCACCGACGACGCGGGATTGAAGTACTCCGCCTTCACGTAGGCGCGCACGTGCGGCGGCGCGATGCGGTTGAGGCGGATGCAGGGGGTGTTGCCGATGGTATCGACGACGCTGTCGTACAGGCGGCCGCGGCCATCGGTCGTGCGGTGGGCGTGCGAGGTCATGGACAGGCCCTCACCAGGGAGCGAATCCCGGGTTCGTTAGGTGCGAGAGAGGCGCGTCGCTCGAGCGCGCGGGACCCGGGAGGAAGCGCAGGGAGACTACTACGGGGACCCGCGCTGTCAATCGAGCGCGCGCAAAGAAGTGCGCAGCCGTCCATCGAAACGCGACACGCGCTTCCCCCCCGAGACGACGCAGGGCGCCTCACGCGCGGTGGGGCGCCCCGAGCTCCGGCGTCGTGCGGGCGTTGGTGTGTAGGCTCGAGCCTGGCGTGCCGCTACATGCGGCGGATGACGCCGCAGGCGATGCGCGCCCCGCTGTTTCCGCTGGGGTCGGTGGCTTCGTCGTCGCGATTGGCGTGGATCACGAGGGCCGTGCCATCGGCATCGAACAGCCCGCCGCGCGTGGTGTCCGCGACGACGCGGAGCGTGCGTGCCGTCCACCCGCGACTCCGTCCGTCCGCGACGACGAGGTTCGGGAGGTCGCCCGCATGCGGTCCCTGCGGGTTCTGCACGCCGTGCTTGGTCGCACCGGGGTTGAGGTGGCCGCCGGCGGTGGCGAAGTCCGGCGCATCGCACTTGCCCACCGTGTGGAAGTGGAGCCCGTGCGTGCCGTCCGGAATGCCCGTCACGTCGAGGTCGAGCTGGATGGCGTTGTCGACCTTGCGCAGCGTGGCCGTCCCGACGGCGCGTCCGTCGGCGGTGTGCAGCTCGGCGGTCGCGAAGGGGGCGGGAAGGGACGGGCGCGACGTCGCGCACGCGCTGGCCAGCAGCGCAGCGATGGCCAGGGTGGACGAGCGCGCGGCGGTACGACGGAGAGCGGCGCAACGCCGCTGGATGCGGCGCGCGAGCGGGGCGTTCATGAGTTCAGGCATCGATCATTGGGCGGGTGGCGAGGCGGTGCCGCGCGTCGAGGACGCGCTCCAGCGCATCCTGCGCCGTCGGGGCGATCGCCGAGAAGTGCCCCATCTTGCGGCCGGGGCGTGCCGTGGCCTTTCCGTAGAGGTGCAGGCGCACGTCGGGGACGGCGAGCGACTCCGCGAAGTGCGGGAGCTCTCCCTCGACCCACAGGTCGCCGAGCAGGTTGGCGATGGCCGCGGGGGTCACGAGGTCGACCCTGCCTAACGGGAGGCCGCACACGGCGCGCACCAGCTGCTCGAACTGCGACGTCGAGTGCCCGCGCTCGGAGTGGTGATAGGTGTTGTGCGGGCGCGGCGCGAGCTCGTTGACGAGGAGGCGCCCGTCCTTCGTGAGGAAGAGCTCCACGGCCAGGAGCCCGACGATCCCCATCGTCTCGGCGATGGCGTGCGCGACCTGCTGCGCATGCTGCGCCACGGAGGTTGGGAGCCCGCCGGGGGTAATGGCCCAGTCGAGGACGCCGTTCACGTGATGGTTCACCGACGGCGGGTACGTCGCACTCTCGCCGTCCTCGCGGCGCGCGACGAGGACCGACAGCTCCACGTCGAGGTCGAGGAACTGCTCGACGATCACGCGACCGCTGCCTAACGCCGACCAGGCGGCGTGCCCTTCCTGGGCCGTCTTCACGCGCACCTGCCCGCGCCCGTCGTAGCCGCCCATCGGCGCCTTGCAGATGGACGGACCCAGCGCGGTGACGGCGGCGGCGCACTCCTCGGCGGTCGAGACGGCGCGATAGGCCCCGACCGGAAAGCCGTGCGTGTCGAGCCACGAGCGCTGCCGGATGCGGTCCTGCACCGTGAAGACGGCCTCCGCACGCGGACGCAGCGGCGCCAGTGCGCTCACCGCCTCGAGTGACGGTCGCGCGATCTGCTCGATCTCCAGCGTCACCACGTCGCAGTCGCGGGCGAGGTCGGCGGCGGCGTCGGCGTCGTCGAAGCGCGCCGTGATGGTGCGCGAGGCGATGGCCTTCGCCGGGCAGTCGGGATCGGGGTCGAGGACGTGGACGTCGTAGCCTAACGATCGCGCCGCCATCCCCGTCATGCGTCCCAGCTGGCCGCCCCCCAGGATCCCGATCGTTGCGCCGGGCAGGATCACGCTCACGGGAGCACCTGCCCCAGCACCTCGTCGCGCCGTGCGGCGCGGAAGGCGCGCAGGCGGTCGCGGATCTCCGGATGCCGCGCGGCCACGATCTCCGCGGCGAGGATCGCGGCGTTGATCGCCCCGGGCTTGCCGATGGCGAGCGTCCCGACCGGGACGCCGGCCGGCATCTGGACGATGGAGTACAGCGCGTCCTTCCCGTTGAGGAGCGTCGCCGGGATGGGGACGCCGAGCACGGGGAGGAGCGACTTGGCGGCGATCATCCCCGGAAGGTGGGCCGCCCCGCCGGCGGCGGCGATGACGACCAGGAGCCCGCGCCCTTCGGCCGACTCGGCGTACTCGAACATCCAGTCGGGCGTGCGATGCGCGGAGACGACGCGCGCCTCGTAGGGGACCTGCAGTTCCTCGAGCATCGCGCAGCAGTGCTGCATGTGCTCGTAGTCGGACTTGGAGCCCATCACCACCCCGACGAGGGGCGTGGTCGATTGCGGCATGGGGCGGGGGAGGGTGAAGGTGGCAGGCGTCGCCTGTCGCACCGGAAATATGGACCGCGGCTGGGAGGGGGCGTAGGGGGAACGCGGTGAAGGGGGCGCGGGCGACGCAAATGCGGTTCATATTCTCGCCCGCCGCGCCGCCCGGTGGCGCGCGTCCCGCGTCTTCCTCACACGACGTCATCGCCATGGTCCGCCGCCCGGTTGTCCAGCTGCTCGCCCTGCTGTGCACTGCCTCCGCCGTCCCTGCCGTTCTCCCGGGACAGGGGGCGCCGCCGCTCACCATCGAGCAGCTCCTCGCCCCACCGTTCCCGCTGGAGATCGCAGCGGCGCCGCGTGGCGGTGCGGTGGCCTGGGTGCTCAACGAGCGCGGACGTCGCAACATCTGGGTGGCCGAGGCGCCCGCGTATGCCGGTCGCCGCCTAACGAACTACACCGAGGACGACGGGCAGGAGATCAACACGCTCACCTGGGCGCCGGATGGCACGTCGATCGTCTTCGTGCGGGGCGGGGGGCGCAATCGGGCGGGCGAGAGCCCGAACCCGGCGCAGCTTCCGGGGGGCGCGGAGAGCGCGATCTATCGCGTCGCGCTCGCGGGCGGGGCACCGGTGCGACTGGGCGGTGGCGTCGCGCCCACCATCTCGCCGGACGGTCGGCTCCTGCTCATCTCGCGCGGGAAGCTCTGGGGCCGCTCGCTGACGGAAGAGAAGGGGGAGTTCAGCGAGTTCCTCAACATTCGCGGCGCGATGACCAACGTGCGCTGGTCGCCCGACGGGTCGAGGTTCGCGTATGTGAGCAATCGGGGCGATCACGCCTTCATCGCGGTGGTCGACGTGGCGACGAAGCGCGTGACGTGGCTGGGACCGAGCGTCGACACCGACGATGCGCCGGTGTGGTCCCCCGACGGACGCTTCGTGGCCTTCGTACGGACGCCGGCGTCGAGCGAGCTGTATCTCTTCAAGGCGCAGCGCACGGGGCGCCCGTGGTCGATCGTCGTGGGCGATGTGTCGACCGGGAGCGTGCGAACCGTGTGGACCGCGGATGATGGCGACGGGAGCGTGCCGCACGAAGTCGTCGCTCCCGACCAGATCCTGTGGGGCGACGGCGACGTGATCGTCTTTCCGTGGGAGAAGGACGGGTGGAATCACCTGTACAGCGTCCCGGTCGCCGGGGGACGGGCGACGCTGCTCACGCCAGGCGCCGGCGAAGTGGAATACGTGCGCTTGAGCCGCGACCGTCGCGAGGTGCTGTACAACACCAACATCGGCGACATCGATCGTCGGCACATCTGGCGCGTGGGGGTGAAGGGCGGGGGGCCCGTACCGGTGACGCGCGGCGACGGGATCGAGTGGGGGCAGGTGGAGTTGAGCGATGGGTCGCTGGCCTACCTGCGCTCGGACGCGCGCACGCCGGCGCACGCGGTGCGGCTGGCGGGAGGCGACCGGGCGGTCGCGCTCGCGCCGTCGCTGCTGGCGAGCTTCCCGTCCGCGCAGCTCGTGGTGCCGCAGGCGGTGACGATCACCGCATCGGACGGGATGCAGGTGCCGGCGCAGCTCTTCCTCCCGCCTAACGCGAAGGCCGGGGAGCGGCACCCGGCGGCGATCTTCTTCCATGGCGGGTCGCGCCGGCAGATGCTGCTGGGTTACCACTACGGCGAGTACTACCACAACGCGTACGCCTTCAACCAGTACCTGGCGAGCCGCGGCTTCGTGGTCCTCGCGGTGAACTATCGCAGCGGGATCGGATACGGGCTCGCCTTCCGTGAGGCGCCGCGCTACGGCGCCGAGGGGGCGAGCGAGTTCAACGACGTCGTGGGGGCCGGGCTCTTCCTGCGGAGTCGCGCCGACGTCGATCCGAAGAAGATCGCGCTCTGGGGCGGGTCGTACGGCGGGTACCTCACGGCGATGGGGTTGGCGCGTGCGCCGGAGCTGTTTGCGACAGGGGTCGACATCCACGGCGTGCACGACTGGAATGTCGGGATCCGACATTTCGTCCCCGACTGGAACATCCTGCTCGATCCGCCGCGCACGCGCCTGGCGCGCGAGTCGTCGCCGATGGCGTACCTCGATCGATGGAAGGCACCGGTGCTCCTGATCCACGGTGACGACGATCGCAACGTCTCGTTCGCGGAGACGATCACGCTGGTGGAGCAGCTGCGCGAGCGGCGCGTGGAGGTGGAGCAGCTCGTCTTCCCCGACGAGGTGCATTCCTTCCTGAAGTACGGGTCGTGGCAGGCGGCGTTCACCACCGCGGCGGAGTTCCTCCAGCGGAGGCTCCGGTGACGCGGCGAAGCCCCTGGGAGCGCGCGCGACAGGCATGACGAACCGATTGGAACCGGTTACACCGACGAAGCCGCGGTGCGTCGGAGGTTCCATTGTTGACGGGGGCTTTTTGCTCCCTTAACCTAGCCCGATCCGCCAAGCCTTTACTCGGAATTCCGGCCCACGTCTTCCCCCCACGAAGCGGCCGGAGTTCGGTACGTGCGCGGTCGGTGCGAGGGTGATCCGGGGGTGTGGTCCGCAGGGTGGTGTGTGAGGGCCCCGACATCGACGCGCTGATCGTGCGTGACGGCGGTGTTCGTACCCCTCATCTCTCCCCACACCCTGGAGTCCGGGAATGAGTACTCTCTCGTTCGGACGAACCCTGCGGTCGGTCGGGGCGTTGCTGGCGTTTGGCGCCAGCGCGCTCGGAGCGCAGACCTCGCAGGGGAGTATCAGTGTCCGCGTCACGGAGGCCGCTGGCGGTCGCCCCCTCGATCAGGCGCAAGTGGTGATCGTCGGCACGACGCTGGGCGGCCTCACGAATGCCGATGGGCGCTACACGTTCCGCGCGGTAGCCCCTGGCGCCGTGACGGTCCGTGTGCTGCGCGTCGGCTATTCGGAGCAGAAGAAGCCGGTGACGGTCGTCGCCGGGCAGGCGGCGAACCTGGAGTTCGCGCTGTCGGAAGTCGCGCTCACGCTGGCGCCGGTCGTGACGACCGCCACGGGTGAAACGCGTCGCGTGGAGCTTGGCAACTCGGTGGCGTCGATCGACGCGGCGAAGATCGCCGAGTCGGGGGCGGTGCAGAACGTCAACGACATGCTCAACTCGCGCACCGCGGGTGTCACGGTGACGTCGGGGACGCAGACGGGCGCAGGCGCCCGCATTCGTATCCGCGGCCAGAACTCGCTGTCGCTGTCGAACGACCCGATCTTCATCATCGACGGCGTTCGCATGTCGAACAACTCCAACTCGTCGAACCTCTTCACCGGTGGTGCGCAGCCGAGCCGCATCGGCGACATCAACCCGGAAGAGATCGAGAGCATGGAGATCGTGAAGGGGCCGTCGGCAGCGACGCTGTACGGCACCGACGCCGCGAACGGCGTCGTCCTGATCACGACCAAGCGCGGGCGCGCCGGTGCCGCGCGCTGGACGGTGTACGGCGAGGGTGGGCTCATCAAGGACAAGAACACCTATCCCACCAACTACACGATCTTCGGGCGCAACAAGTCGACCGGCGCGGCGCTGGCGATCAACGGGTGCAACCTCCCGCGCATCTCGTCGGGCTTCTGCACGATCGACTCCGTCGCCCGGTACAACCTGTTCTCCGACAAGGACGTGACGCCGCTGGGCACCGGCAACCGCAACCAGTACGGTTTGCAGCTGTCGGGTGGCACGGACGCGGTCCGCTACTTCGTGTCGGGAGAGCGTGAGGACGAAACCGGGCTCCTCGAGATCCCGCAGTTCGAGCGCCGTCGCCTCGACACGCTCAACCTCCCGCTGCACGACTGGACGGAGCGCCCCAACGCGCTCGGCAAGACCAGTGTGCGTGCCAACATCAACGCGGCGGTGAGCCCCAAGCTCGACATCTCCGCCTCCACCGGTTTCGTCAACATCAACCAGCGCTTCTCGCTGGAGTCCAACGCGACGGCCGGCCTGGGGTCGCAGGCGTTCGGCGGCCCGGGGTGCAAGATCTGCGCGCCGGACCGTCTCGTCGGCACCGGGATCCTCGCGACGCCGCTCTATGGCTACCGCGCCTGGACGCCGGGCTACACCTGGCAGGAAAAGGCCGGGCAGCGCGTGAATCGCTTCATCGGTTCGTTCAATGCCAACTGGCGCCCGACCTCGTGGCTGCAGAACCGCATGACGTTAGGCAACGACTACGCCAACCGCGTCGACGACAACCTGCTGCTGCGCGGCGAAGGGCCGCCGATCACGGCGCTCTATCGCCTGGGCTTCAAGCAGAACACCCGCACCGACATCCGCAACTTCACGGTGGACCTCGGCTCGACGGCGTCGTACACGCCGATGCCGTGGCTGAGCATGAAGACCACCGGTGGTGTGCAGTACGTGAACTACCTGTTCGAGCTCGGCTCGGCGACCGGGACGCAGCTCGCGCCGGGCGCGCAGACGGCGGGAGCCGGTGCCGTCCCCACGGCGGCCGAGGCCACGACGTACCAGAAGACGCTCGGGCTCTTCGTCGAGCAGGCGGCGGCGATCAATGACCGCCTCTTCCTCACCGCGGCGGTGCGTACCGACCAGAACTCGGCGTTCGGGACAAACTTCCAGCAGGTGTACTATCCCAAGGGGTCGGTCTCGTGGATCATGTCCGACGAGTCCTTCTTCCCGAAGTTCGACTGGCTGAACCAGTTCCGCTTCCGCGCCTCGTACGGATCGTCCGGCGTGCAGCCCGGCCCGAACGACGCGTTGCGCTACTACCTCGCCACGACGGCCAACTATCGCGGCCTGGACCAGCCGGCGGCGGTCTACACGCAGATCGGCAACCCGAACCTCAAGCCGGAGCGGTCGACCGAGTTCGAGACGGGCTTCGACGCGAAGTTCCTCAACAACCGGTACTCGCTCGAGGTCACGTACTACACCAAGAAGACGCAGGACGCGATCATCTCCGCGATCCAGCCGCCGTCGATCGGCGGGCCGACGACGCAGCGCGTGAACATCGGCTCGGTCGGCAACCACGGGTGGGAAGGGATGATCTCGGCGCAGGTCGTCGACCACAGGAACTTTGCCTGGGACGTCTCGCTCAACGCGTCGACGTACTCCAACAAGCTCATCTCGCTGGGCGGTACGCCGCCGCAGATCGGGACCACGACGCGTGCGGTGGAGGGCTATCCGCTCTTCGGCCTGTGGGCGCGTGCGATCACGGGGTGGAAGGACAAGAACGGCGACAAGATCCTGACCTACAACTCGGATCCCAACCTCAACGAAGTGTTCGTCGCCGACTCGTTCACGTTCCGCGGCTACGGCCAGCCGCGCAACCTCGTGACGTGGACCAACGGCTTCGACCTCTTCTCGCGTCGCCTCCGCATCCAGTCGATGCTCGACTATCGCGGCGGGCACAAGTGGTACAACAACACCGAGCGCATTCGCTGCGTCTCGCGCCAGAACTGCAACGGGCTCCAGAACCCGAACGCCTCGTTCGAGGAGCAGGCGATGGTCGTCGCCACGCGCGACCATCCGTCGGCGTCGCTCGACGGCTTCCTGCAGAAGGGTGACTTCGTCCGCTTCCGCGAACTCACCGTGCAGTACAGCCTGAGCCAGGATCTTTCGCAGCGCTTCTTCAAGAGCCGCTCGGTGAGTGTCCTCCTGACCGGGCGCAACCTGGCCCGCTGGACGAGCTATCGCGGCGTCGACCCCGAGAACGACTACCAGGTCACGGCCGGCGTCGACACGCCGGGCGGCGACTTCCAGACGCTCGGGCTCCCCAGCTACTACATCCTCCGTGTCAACATCAACCGCTAACGCCCAACTGAGGAACACGATCATGCATCGCATGTCCTTCGGCGGGCGCTCCATGAGGGCCATTGCTGCCCTCGCGCTCGTCTCTTCGGCCGCCTGCGGCAGCGTGACCGACACGCTGCTCGAGGCCACCGATCCTGACCTCATCAACCCGTCCGACGCCAACTCGCTCGAAGGGGCGCGTGGTCTCGCCATCGGCACCGTGTCGCGCCTCACGGCCGCCACGGGCGGCAACGAGAGCACGTGGCTCTTCGGCGGCCTGCTGGCCGACGAATGGGCGACCAGCTCGACCTTCGTCCAGAACGACGAGACCGACCAGCGTCGCATCCAGGAGAACAACTCCCAGATTTCCGGGATGCTCTATCGCCTGTATCGCGTGCGCACGTCGGCCAACCAGGCGATTGCCGGGTTGAAGAAGTGGGAGCCGACCGCGACCACGAGCATCGGCGAGCAGTACTTCGCCCGCGGATTTGTCGAGTTGCAGCTGGCGTCCGATTTCTGCAATGGCATCCCGCTCTCCGACGGTGCGGGCGAGAAGGCGGTGTACGGCGATCCGCTGACGGTGAACCAGGTGTTGAACGTGGCGATCGCCTCGTTCGACTCCGCGCTCGCGTCGATCGGGAGCGCGACCGATACGTCCTCGGTCGCCCTCGCCCGTGCGGCGCGCGTGGGGAAGGCGCGGGCGCAGGTGGCGCTCAACCAGATCGACGCGGCCGCTGCGACGGTTGCGGGGATCCCGACCACCTTTGCGCACCGCTCGCTGTTCTCCCTCACGACACAGACGAACAACCTGTGGTCGCTGGGGCGCTCCGCGCTTCGCTACACCGTCGGTGACTCGCTGCAGGGGAACCAGCGGAACATCGTCGTCCCGAACGCCATTCCGTTCGCGACGCTCAACGACCCGCGCGTCCCGGTCACCAAGCGCACCACCGCCGGGCAGGACGGGCAGACGTTCATGAACACGACGGAGGTGTACGGACAGCTGACCGCCGTCGACATCGTGAACGGGATCGACGCCCGTTTCATCGAAGCCGAGAAGGCGCTGCGTGACAAGAACTACACGCAGTGGCTCTCCATCCTCAACGCATTGCGCGCCGCGCCGCCGACGATCCACGCGGTTGGCGTGAACGCCATGGCGCCGTTGACGGATCCGGGAACCGACGAACTCCGCATCAACCTGACCTTCCGCGAAAAGGCGCTGTGGACGTTCAGCCGCGGCCAGCGCCTGGGCGACATGCGCCGCCTGATTCGGCAGTACGGGCGTGCGGCCACGGCGGTCTTCCCGACGGGGCAGCACTACAAGGGCGGCGTCTTCGGCAACGACGTCAACCTCCCGATCATCCAGGACGAGCAGAACAACCCGAAGTTCAAGGGGTGCCTGGACCGCAACGCCTAAAGCGACGCGGAACCATCATCCACCGAGCAAAAGCCCGCGGGCGCCGTACTGGCGTCCGCGGGTTTTTCTCGTTTGGTGGAGGCGTAGCGGTGCTGCCGTCGACGTGCACCGCCCTCTGCCCCGCATCGGGCGCGCGCTGACCGGGGCGGGCGCCGGCGCCTGACGACAATCACCCCGCGTTGCCCTAGCGCGAGACAGCGACTCGTCCCAGAATTGCCCCAACAGCCAGTTGGAGATGCAACGGGATGCTCACGGCCGAATCGGAACTGCCGCTGGTGGGGCGACGGGCGGAGATCGGGGCACTGCGGCTGGCACTGGACGCGGCCAGCGAGGGGCGGGGGAGCGTGGTCTTCCTCGCGGGGGAGAGCGGCGTCGGCAAGACGCGACTGATGCAGCTCCTGGCACGCGAGGCGCTGCAGCGCGAGATGTTTGTCGCGGCCGGCGGTGCCTACGCGGCCGAGGCGGGCATTCCGTACGGGATGATCTCGGATGCGCTTGTCCCCGCCCTGCGGGCGCTCCCGCCGGCAACGCTGGCGGTCCTGGCGCGGGGGGCGGAGCGCGAGCTGGGGATGATCCTGCACGGTCTCGCGCTGGGACGCCCGGTCGATACGTCCATCTCCCCGCACGACGCCGACCACAAGGCGCGCCTGTTCTGGAACTTCGCGCAGTTCATGGAGCGTCTCGCCGCGCGCCAGCCCGTGCTCCTCGTGCTGGAGAACGCGCAGTGGAGCGATCCGTCGTCGATGGAGCTGGTGCACTTCCTGGCGCGTCAGCTGCGCACCGTGCCGCTCCTGCTGGCGGTGACCTACGCCGACGACGAGCAGGAGCTGCCGGTGTCGCTCAAGACAGCGGAGCGTTCGCTGGTGTCCCGCGGCGAGGCCACGGTGCGGCACATCGATCCCATCTCGCGCCACGACGTCCAGGAGATCCTCTATCGCCTCTTCGCGCTCTCGGTCGAGGAGAGTGGGCAGCTGTCCGAGCGGTTGCACGAACGCTCGCGCGGCAATCCGCTCTTCGTCGACCAGCTGCTGCGACACCTCGTCGAATCGAGGCGACTGCGGCGCGAAGGGGAACGGTGGGTGGTGGGTGACGTGGAAGACGTCGGACTCCCGGCGACCATTCGCGAGGCACTGCACGCACGACTGCAGGAGATCGAGCCGGGAGCGCGTCGGGTGGCCGAAGTCGCGGCGGTGATCGGATCACGCGCCTCGCTCCCGCTCCTGCAGGGCGTCTCGGCGATGGATGCGCAACCGTTCGCCGACGCGATCGACCTGCTGTGCAGCAAGCGCATCCTGCGCGAGATCGGGGAGGGTGTGCTGCCGCAGTACGAGTTCGTCCACCCGCTGGTGCAGCTCACCCTGCTCGCCGGGCTCACCTCGACGCGGCGGCGAGCGTTGCACCTGTCGGCGGCCGGTGAGCTCGAACGCACACTGGGCCACTCGGCGATGGGGCATGCGCGCGACATCGCGCGGCATCTCGTCGAAGGGCACGCGGCCGACGGGGACCCCCGCACCTTGCGATACGTGGCGGCGGCGGGGCGTGAGGCGCTGGAGCGGCACGCCAACGCGGAGGCGCTGCGCCTGCTGGAAGACGCGCTGTCGATCGCCGAGCGCCTCGCGCCCGAATCACGCGACCGTGCGGCGTACCGCGCGCTGGTGGAGGACCTGGCCCGCGTCCGCGCGCGCACGGGCGACCGCGCGGGGGCGATGACGCTCTGGCAACGCGCGTTGGCGCTGGCGACCGAGGATGGTGACCAACCGGCACGCGCTGGCCTGTTGCGGCGCATCGGTCTCGCCGAGGCGTTCGCCGGCCACCCCGCCGACGGGCTCCGGCACCTGGACCAGGCGGAGGACGCGGCGGTCGCCAGCGATCGCGTCGACCTCGCGATTCGCGTGCGCGTGGCCAAGGGATTGCTGCTGCAGGCGCTTGGCCAGGCCGCGACCGCCAAGCAGGTGGTGGAAGGCGTGGTGGAACGTGCCGAGCGCTCGGCAAACCATGCGCTGCAGGCCCTGGTGCATCGCGCGCTCATGCAGCTGTACGCGTGGACCGGCCCCATCGACGTGGCGCGCATGCACGGCGCAGCGGCGCTGGCCAGCGCCGCCGCCAGCAACGATCGCGCGCTGACGTGGTCCGCCCACTGGGGCATGGCCGTCCTCGAAGGGTTGGGCGGCAACTCGGCCGCCGTGGCGCGGCACCAGCGCGAGGCCGACCAGCTCGCCCGCGAGCTGCACTCCCCGATGTTCCAGCTGCAAACCGCGGAGATCGCGATCGAGTACCAATCCGGCGTTGGCGAATGGACCGAGGCGCTCGCGCGCGCCGATCGCGCCATCCCCATGGCGCGTGCCATCGCGCCCAACACGCTCCTCCCGCGCCTCCTCGTCTGGACGTCATTCATCCGCCTGGCGCGCGAGGAGTTGGACCTCGCGCGGCAGATGTGTGAAGAGGCATGGCAGATCTCGCGGGCCGAGGAGGTCGCCGCCGCCGTGCGCGAGGGGCGCCCCCCCGCCGCCGGCGAAGTGCACACGGCGATCCTCGCACACACCGGGATGGCGGGGTACTGGATGGCGATGGGCGACTATCGCCGTGCGCTCGAACTGGGGCAGCGGGGATTGGCGATGGCCGACACCTTCGGCTACGTCGTCTGGGCCATCCACCGACTCCTCCCCATCATCCTCGAGTCGGCGCTCTGGCTGCAGGAGTTCGCACTGGTGCGCCGCGAGACAGCGCGGCTGCGCGAACAGTCACGCCTGCTCGGGCACAAACTGGGGATGGCATGGGCGACGTCTGCCGAAGCGCTGCGCCTTCGTTTCGAACTGCATCATCCGGACACGGTGCCGGCGCTGCTCGGGGCGGCCGACGAACTCGAGGCGATTCCGTTCCCGTTTCACTCGGCGCGCGTGCGGCGCAACGCGGCGCAGGTGATGCTCGTCGACGGGGACCTGGATGGCGCACGTCGTGAACTTCGCCGCGCGCATGACGTGTTCGCGCGGCTGGGGGCGGAGCACGAGCTGCGCGGGACGCGCTCGGAGATGCGTGCGTTGGGGATGCGCCTCCCCGCGCGTGGCGTGAGCGAGGGGGCCTGTTCGCTCACCGGGCGCGAACTCGACATCGCGCGACTCGTGGCCCGCCGCCTCACCAACAAGGAGATCGCCACGCGCCTCGACATCTCGGCGCGCACCGTCAGCACGCACCTGTCCAACATGTTCGGGAAGCTCGGCGTGGACTCACGCGGTGCGCTGGTGGACACGCTTCGCGAGCAGCCCGGCTTTGCCGACGATCGCTGATCGCTGACCGCTGACCGCCGGCGCCCCTCACTCCTTCCGCTCGTCCTCCAGGAACTGTCCGAGGACGAGCGACGTGAGCGAGACCACGATCGCCCCGAGGAGCGCGGGGATGAAGCCGCGCACCGAAAAGCCAAGCCCCAGCGTGAGCGACAGGCGCGACGTGAGGAGGAGCATCGCGCCGTTGATCACCACGAGGAAGAGCCCAAGCGTGAGGAAGATGACAGGGATCGAGAAGAGCTTGATCACCGGCTTCACGATCGTGTTGACGACGCCGAAGACGAGCGCGACGGCGATGAGCGCCATCGGCGGCCCTGAGAACGAGATGCCGTCGACGAAGCGCGCCGCGACGTAGAGCGCGGCGGCGTTGATCAGGAGTCGCAGGAGGATGGACATGCCGGCGTTGGCGTGGGACCGGGCGCATCTCGCCCGTTACAACCTAACGTGCCGAACCCTCGCTTGGTGTCAACGCGCGGGGCGCGACCGCCGCGCGCCCCGCGCGCCCCGCGCGCTGGCCATCAAGCCGGCGGAGCCATACACGGGAGATAGAGACGGAAAGTGGCCCCCGTGCCCGGCGTACTTTCGACGGCGACGTGCCCTCCTGCGCTCCGGATGAGCTGATCGACGATGGGGAGCCCGAGCCCGGTGCCGCGCTCTCCCTTTGTGGTGAAGAAGGGCTCGAACAGGCGCGGAACCACGTCGGGCGCGATCCCGACCCCCGAGTCCTTGAGTTCGATCACGATCCACGAGGCATCGTTGGCGCCGGGTGTGTCCTCCGTCGCGTGGCGAGCCAACTCGCCGTTCACCGTGCCGCGCACCGAGACGTCGAGCGTGCCACCGGTCGGCATCGCGTCGCGCGCGTTGAGCACCAGGTTGACGAGGACGCGTTCGAGCTCGCGTGGATCGATGAAGACGCGCCCGATGCGCTCGGCGATGCGCGTCGTGAGCGTGATGCGCGAGCCGACGGACAGGGTGAGCAATCGCTCCATGGAGCGCAGCGCCGCGCCGACGTCGAGGACGACGGGGGCCGCGGGGGTCTCCTGACCAAAGGCGAGCAGCGACTGTACCAGCGCCTCGCCGCGCTGCACCGAGCGCTGGATGTCGGTGGCGTAGCCGGCGACCAGGGCATTGCTGCCGCACTCGTCGCGAATCGTCTCCGAGACGATGTTGATGCCGTGGAGCACGTTGCGAAAGTCGTGCGCCACGCCGGCGGCGAGCCGTGCCAGCGCCGCCATCCGCTCGAGCCGTTCCAGCTGCCCGTGCGCGGCGCCGATCCGCGACTCGGCGTCGTGTCGCTCGGCCTCTTCCACGAGTCGGGCGAACGTCTGGGCCACGAGCGCCGCGATGTGTCGCTCGCCCTCGCTCCACTGCCGGGGCCCCCCGAAGTGTTCGTGGCAGGCGACGCCCACCGTGCGCCCCTCGCGGTAGATCGGGGCGTCGAGCATTGCGCCGATCCCGATCGGCTCGAGGTACGAGGCCGTGAGCTCCGACGTGAGCGGCGACTGTCGTGCATCGTCGGCACAAATGACCGGATGCTCCTCGAGTGCCGCGAAGTAGGCAGGGAAGTCGCGTCGGCGCAGTATGGTTCCCGCGAACCGTTCGCCCCCGGACGGCTGCACGACGAGGTACGAGCGGATCGCCATGCGATCCTCGGAGAAGAGCCAAATCCCCAGTCGCCCGATGCCGAGCACCTGGATGACCCGGACGGCACCATCGGCGAAGGCGTGCCAGGCGCTCCCGTCAGGGCCCAGGCGCAGTTGCGACAAGTGCAACGCGACGAGGTCGACGTCACTGCTGGTGGCCGGTACTTCGCCGTGCGGAGAGGGCGTGCTCATGCGCTTGGACGAGGGGCGAGCCCGCAACTTGTACCGCCCCCAACCGCGCGCCAATGGGGAGAAAGACGACGGGCGCCTACCCGTTTGGGGAGACGCCCGCGCCTGCTGGAAGCGGCGAAATGCCGTGTGTGGCGACCTGTGCAGCCGTCCGATGCCCGCGCGTCAGTCGCTGATTGGCGCCCGGGGGCGGACGATCACGTTCGGGACGTTGCGCGCCTTGAGGAGGTTGTTGAACGTGGCGAGCTCGGTGGCGATGAGCGCGTCCAGCTTGCCAAGGTGCTGCTTGAGCTCCGCGTCGAGAATTCCCTGGACCTCGACGTGCTGGTCGGTGGGGCGGTAGTCGCTCCCGGACATTCCGTTGGCGAGGTAGCTGAGTTTGGCCAGGAGCTTGGAGCCGAAGCGGACGCCGTCCTGGCCGCCACCCGTCAGCCGCAAATCCACGAGGTTCTGCTCGAGGTCGACGAACTGCTGCAGGAGGGCATCGGCGGCGCGGCGCACGTCGGCGTCGTCCACCACCTTCGCGATCGCCTCGACCTGCACGCGCACCGCCTCGATGCGCTGTACGGCATCGGCACCGTCGTTCATGTCCTTGCGGATGGCCACGAGGGCGCGCACCTGCGCCTCGATGTCCCCTTCCGTCCCGCCCGAGTTGGGATCCTTGCGGAGCTCGAGCGACTGCTGCTGTTCGGAGCCGCCAGCCGCAAGCGTGACCGTGTAGCGCCCCGGCGCGGCGAGAATGGCGAGTTGCCCGGTGCCCGGAGCCACGCGCCCGTTGGGAGGGGCGATGATGTGCGGCGCGTAGAGCGGGGAGGTGAAGAGGCGCGTTTCCTTCGACGCCTCGTGGCGCAGGTCCCAGTACACGCGGTTGATCCCCGCCACGTTCGTCCCCGTGAGCGTGCGGATCACCTGCCCACTCGCGTCGGCGACGGTGAGCTTCACGCCACCGGCCACCGGTGCCTTGAGGTAGTAGTTGATCGACGCCCCGTACTCCGGGTCCTCGCCGGTCGTCGGATCGTCGTACGTCGTCGACGGCGCCGTGATGGGGCGGAACCGGTAGGCCGGGCGCAGCGTGAACAGGTGCGACGGCTTGGCGAGGACGTCGGTCGTGAGCTGACGCAGCGCGGTGATGTCGTCCATGATCCAGAAGCCGCGCCCGTACGTCGAGATCACGAGGTCACTGAAGTGCTCCTGCACGACGATCCCCGAGACCGGCGCGTGCGGAAGGTCGTTCTGCAATGGCTGCCAGTTCTCGCCGTCATCGAACGAGACGTAGATCGCGTTCTCCGTCCCGGCGTACAGCATGCCGCGGCGCACCGGGTCTTCGGTGATCACCTTCACGTAGCTCAGCGGCGACTTCGCGATCCCGTTCGTGATCGACCTCCACGTCTTGCCGTAATCGGTCGTCTTGAAGATGAATGGGTCGCGGTTGTTGACCTGGTGGAAGTCGACGGACAGGTAGGCCGTGCCGCCGTCGAATCGCGATGGGGCGATCGAGCGCACGCTCCCCCACGGCGGGAGGTTGGGGATGTTCTTCGTGACGTTCGTCCAGCTCTTCCCGTTGTCCCTCGTCAGCTGCACGAGCCCGTCATTCGTCCCCACCCAGATCACCCCCTTCTCCTTCGGCGACTCGGCGATGCCGTAGACCACGCCGGCGTACTCCACACCGATGTTGTCCGGCGTGAGGCCGCCCGAGCTTCCCATCCGCGTGCGATCGTTGAGCGTGAGGTCGGGGGAGATGACCTCCCAGCTCTGCCCGCCGTTGGTGGTGCGGTGCACGTGCTGGCTGCCGACGTAGATCGTGTTGTGGTCGTGTGGCGAGATCTGGAAGGGCGAGTCCCAGACGAAGCGGTACTTCACCCCATCGGCAGGGCCGTTCGACTGCTGCGGCCACACCTCGACGTTCCGGAACTGCCGGCGGTCCTCCTCGAAGCGCACCACGATGCCGCCGACCATCCCCGAGCCGGAGGCGGTCGACCAGACGATCTTGGAGTCGGTGGGGTCCGGGGTCGCCCACCCGCTCTCGCCGCCCCCCACGGAGTGCCACATCCCGCGCGAGATCCCCTGGCCGCGCCCCCCCATCACCCGCGAGTTGGACGGCCCGCGATACGACGGTTCGTCCTGCTTGTTGCCTAACACGTTGTACGGGATCTCGTTGTCGACGGTCACGTGGTACATCTGCGCGTTGAGCAGGCGCTGGCGGTACCACGTCTTCCCGCGGTTCTGCGTGATCGAGAGCCCCTGGTCGTGCGCGACGATCTGCCGGTTCCCGTTCGTCGGGTCGATCCAGATGTCGTGGTGATCGCCGCCGGGAGCCTCGCGCCCCTGCACGGTGCGCAGCGTCGCCCCGCCGTCTACCGTCTTCGCGTACGACGCGGTCAGGAAGTACGCCTCGTCCTGGTCGTCGGGGTTCACCGCCATGCGCGAGTAGTAGTGCGCGCGTCCCATCGCGTTGCGGTCGCGGGAGATGAGCTGCCAATTCTGGCCGCCGTCGTCGGAGCGCCACAGCTGCCCGCTCTCCGTCGGTTGTCCGTTCCACGGGAGCCCGTCGCCCGTCTCGATGAGGGCGAAGACGCGGTCGGTGTTCGACGGCGCGATGGCCACGGCCACCTTGCCCACCGGCCCCTTGGGAAGTCCGTGCCCCGTGAGGCGCGTCCACGTGGCGCCGCCATCGCGCGACGTGAAGAGCCCGCTCCCCGGGCCGCCGCTCGTGCGCCCCCAGGTATGGATCTCGAGCTGCCACATCCCCGCGTACAGGATGCGCGGGTTGCGCGGATCCATCGCCAGGTCCGAGCACCCCGTGTTGTCGTCCACGTGCAGCGCCAGCGTCCACGTCGCGCCGCCGTCGGTCGTGCGGTAGATCCCGCGCTCCGGTTGCGGACCGTAGGCGTGGCCCAGCGCGCAGACCACGACGATGTTGGGATCCTGCGGATGGATCACGATGCGCCCGATGCGCCCCGTCTTCTCCAGTCCCATCAGGGTCCAGCTGCGCCCGGCGTCGGTCGAGCGGTACACTCCCATTCCGACCGAGATGTGCGAGCGGATGTGCGCCTCGCCGGTCCCCGCCCAGACGACGTTGGGGTCGGAGCGCGACACGGCGAGCGCACCGATCGACTGCACCGGCTGCGCGTCGAAGAGTGGCTGCCAGTTCGTCCCGCCGTCTGTCGTCTTCCAGACGCCGCCGGACGCCGCGCCCACGTAGTAGGTGAGCGGGTCCCCTGGAATGCCGGCCGCCGAGGTGAAGCGGTTCCCCTCGGGTCCGACGGTGCGCCATTGCAGCTGCCGGTACGACTCGGCAGGAATGGCGGGGGCCGCGGCGGGGGCGGCACTGCCCTTCGCTGGCGACTGTGCGTGTGCCGCGCGGAGGGCGAACGTCGCGGAGGCGAACGTCGCGGGGGCGAACGCGGCGCTGGCGACGATGCCGAGCCTCGCGGCGGTGACCGCGAAGGCTCGAAGGGACGGTCGAACGGTCATCACGACCTCTGGGGGAAGGCGTGGGTGGGTGCTGCGCCGCCGCGGACACGCGACGGAGGCGGCCGCGCGGCGATCGCCGGTTGCGGTCGGCACGATCCTATCCTCCGTGGTACGCCTCGTCAAAGTGCGACGCAGCGACGGGCGATGACGTCCTCGGCGCGGCAGGGTGCCTGCTGCTCAGCAGTCGGGCTATCCTCGCGCCTGTATTGCGTGCGGCGCGCATCCCGGTATTTTCTCCGCACCATCGCACCCTCAACGCCCACCCTGCACACGAGGAGGTGATCCATTGTCTACTGACCCAAGAACGGCGCGGATCGCCAGAGGCTGGTAAGCGGGTTCTCGCAGAACCGAAAGCTTCCGCAGCACCCGCAGCACATCCGCACTGGCTGTCCGGCGCACCGCGCCGAGCGGTCACGTAACACAGGGGCCTCTCCGCGTTAGGGCGCGGCGAGGCCCCTGAACCGTTCCATCCCGGGCCGGGTGTCGGCGCCGTGGGCGCGATACGGAAATCGTGCCGGTCGAGTCGGCAGAACCCCTGCTGCATCGCAACGATTCGTTGCAACATCGTGTTGCCATGGTCAAGGCCGTGCACCCGCGCCCGGCGCTGGCGACGCCGGACTCCGATCGCGCAAGCGACGTCATTGCCAGGCTCTCAGGGGTCGGCTGGTTCGAGGTCGATGCCGACCGCAACATCACCGCGCTCAGCCCGCAGATGGAGCGCATCACCGGCTTCATGACGGCTGATGTGCTCGGGAAGCCCTGCATCTCGCTCATTCGTTGCCGCGAGTGCCTCAAGGGGTGCGGCGTCTTCCGGCATGGGCACGTCGACGAGACGCCGCTCACCGTCTACACGGCGACCGGGGCGGAGATCGAGGTCGTGCGCGCGGGGGAGGTCGTGCGCGATGCGTCGGGGCACGTCACCGGTGCTGTCGAGACCTTGCGGCTGGCGGGTGGACCTGCCGCCCGCGATGGCAGCGAACAGGTGGAGACGCTCCTCGGGAGCCTGGGACGCTGGTACATCATCGCGGACGTGGAGCAGCGCGTGATGTCGGCGTCGACCGCGCTGGCCGCCATGCTCGGCCTTTCGCCGGAGGCGCTACGCGGGCGACCATTGGCGTCGCTGCTGCGCGAGACGGGGGACGGCGACACCGACCCGCTGCGCCAGGCCATGGATTCCGGCGTACGACGTGAGGGGTTGGCGGCCGAACTGGTGGCACGCGAGGGACACGCCGTCCCCGTCTCCATCTCGCTCGGCCCGATCAGCGCCACCACGCACTGTGGCAGTTCGGGGGCACGCACGGCGATCATGATTCGCCCAGCCGCCGACGTGGGGCGGGCCGACACGCTCCCCGCCTTCGAGGGCATCGTGGGGCGCTCGCCGCAGATGCAACGGATCTTCCGGCTCATCGACCTTCTGCACGACAACGACGCGACGGTCCTCGTGACCGGGGAGAGTGGCACCGGGAAGGAGATGGTGGCGCGCGCGCTCCACGTGCGCTCGGGGCGTCGCGGCCCCTTCGTCGCCGTCAACTGTGCCGCGCTCCCCTCGGAGTTGCTGGAGAGCGAGCTATTCGGCCACGTTCGCGGCGCATTCACCGGCGCCGTGCGCGACCGCGCCGGGCGATTCGAAGCTGCCGATGGAGGCACCCTCTTCCTCGACGAGATCGGTGACATGCCGCCAGCACTGCAGGTCAAGCTCCTGCGAGTGCTACAGGACCACACTTTCGAACGCGTTGGAGACTCTCGCACGCGGACCGCTGATGTGCGCGTCATCGCCGCGACGCACGTGGACCTTATGGCTGCCGTGGCGACCGGCCGTTTCCGCGAGGATCTGTTCTACCGGCTGCGTGTCGTCCCGATTCATGTGCCGCCGCTGCGCGAGCGCCGCGACGACCTCACGCTCCTTATCCCCCACTTGCTCGAGCGCATTGGACAGCGGCGCGGTCGCGCGCTCCGACTCTCTCCCGCAGCGCTCGACGCGCTGGTCTCGTGGGAGTGGCCGGGGAACGTGCGCGAGTTGGAGAACGCACTCGAGTACGCCACGGCGCTGTGCGACGGGCAGACGGTTCAGGTGGCGCACCTGCCGCCCGGGATCTCCGGCGATTCGTTCGCGACCACTCCCGAAGTCACGCGCCTCCACGCGCCCCTCAGCGTCATTCGTGACGACGCGTGTGATGGGAGTGGGGCGACCCGCGCGCGAATCAGCGCCGAGTCGTGGAATCCGCGCCGCACGACTCCGCCGGGCGGCGTCGGCCTGGCGAGCACACCCGCAGAGCAGGAAGAACTGCTGCGCATTCGGGGGGCGCTGGAACGCGCGCACTATCGGCGCGACGAGGCAGCGCACGCCCTGGGGATGAGCCGCACCACGCTCTGGCGGAAGATGAAGCAATTCCGGCTGTAGGAGCCGCGCCCGACCGCCCACCGCCTCGTCGTGGCCAATCGCCGTGAAACGTCCGCGTTTCACGGCGTTGCTCGTGTTGCAACGCCCCGTTTCAATTCTCACGCCGACTCCGACACCCGCTGATGCCTAACGTATTGTGCGCCAAGCGATTCGCCACTGCACACGCGGTGGCGCGCATGATGCCTTTCCAATCGCGCGTACCGACTGACAGCACGACGAACCCGGAGCGGCGCGATGAAGCGGATCCTGATTCTCGGCGGCGGCACGGCGGGCACGACGATGGCGGCCAAGTTGGTCCACGCCCTCCCGCTGGATGACTGGGAGGTGACGGTCGTCGACCAGGACGACCAGCACGTCTATCAACCCGGGCTGCTCTTCGTGCCGTTCGGCGACTACACACCCGAGGAGCTGGTCAAGCCGCGGTCGGCCGTGCTTCCGCCAGCCGCAAGGCTCGTCCTCGCCGAGATCGATCGCATCGTCCCGGACGAGAACCGGGTCACACTCGTGAGCGGCGCGTCGATCGCCTACGACTTCCTCATCATCGCCACGGGGAGCCGCATTGTCCCGGCCGAGACGGAAGGGCTGTCAGGCGAGGGATGGCGTGACTCGGCGTTCGATTTCTACACGCTCGATGGAGCGGGCGCCCTGGGCGAGAAGCTTCGCACGTGGAAGGGGGGCCGGCTGGTGGTCAACGTGGTGGAGATGCCGATCAAGTGCCCCGTTGCCCCGCTCGAGTTCCTGTTCCTCGCGGAGGCATTCTTCGCCAAGCGGGGCATGCGCGACAAGGTCGAACTGGTGTACGCAACGCCGCTCGACAGCGCCTTCACCAAGAAACGGTGCTCGGACATGATGGGCGGCCTCCTCGAGGAGCGGCGCATCACCGTCGAGACGATGTTCAACACTGGCGAGGTGGACGGCTCCGCGCGCCTCCTCAAGAGCTGGGACGGACGCGAGATCCCGTACGACCTGCTCGTCAGCGTCCCCACGCACCGCGGGAGCGCGGCCATCGCCACGTCCGGGCTTGGCAACGAACTCGACTTCGTCCCCACCGACCGGCACACGCTGCAGTCCAAGGCGTTCCAGAACGTCTTCGTGATCGGCGACGCAACCGACCTCACCTCGTCGAAGGCCGGTTCCGTCGCGCACTTCCAGGCGGAGGTGCTCACCGAGAACCTGCGCCGCGCCATCGCGGGCCGGCCGCTCGACCCCGGCTTCGACGGCCACGCCAATTGCTTCATCGAGACCGGCTACGGCAAGGCGACGCTCATCGACTTCAACTATGACGTCGAGCCGCTTGCCGGCAAGTTCCCGCTTCCCGTCGTTGGACCGTTCTCGCTGCTCGAGGAGACGACCGTCAACCATTGGGGGAAACTCGCCTTCCGCTCGATCTACTGGAACGTCCTGCTCAAGGGACACGAACTCCCCACCGTCGGCCCGCGCATGAGCATGTCGGGCAAGCGGGCCTGAACCATACGTGAGGACACCATGACCATGGCACTGATCGCGGGACATGAGGTGCAGGTGAACGACGACGGCTTCATGACCGACCCGCAGGAATGGACCCCCGAGATCGCCGAGGAACTCGCGCAGCGCGCCGGAATCACGCTCAGCGATCGCCACTGGAAGGTGATTGAGTTCTGCCGGCGCGATGCGGTGGAGCAGGGGACGCCCCCCGGGTTGCGGCGCATCACGGCCATCGCCGGGATTCCCACCAAGGAGCTGTACCAACTCTTCCCCAAGGGCCCCGGCATCCTCGCCGCGAAGGTCTCGGGGTTGACCAAGCCGAAGAGCTGCGTCTGACCGCGAAGCGACGGCCTGACACCTAACGACGAGGACGAACGATGACAACCGTGCTGGAGAACGCAGCGGCGCCCGTCGGCGCCACGGGCGGCCCCCCCCCCGCCAATCGCAAGGTCGCAATCATCTGCTCCAAGGGGAGCCTCGACATGGCCTATCCTGGCCTCATCCTGGCCAACGCGGCGCGCATGATGGGGATCGACGCCGTCCTGTTCTTCACCTTCTGGGGGATGGACATCATCCGCGAGGCAACGGTCGACAAGCTGCACGCCGGCGTTGTGGGGAATCCCGGTGCGCACATGCCGGCGATGCTCGCGGGACTCCCGGGGATGGAGAGCTTCGCGACGCACATGATGAAGCGGAAGATCGCCGAGATCGACGTGCCGACCGTGCGCGAGCTGCTCCAGACGCTCAGTGACTCGGGCGCCGAGCTGTACGCCTGTCACATGGCGATGGAGATGATGGGGATCAAGCGGGAGGAACTCGTCCCGCAGGTGCAAGACGTGATCACTGCGATGGACTTCTTCGAGAAGTCGGAAGGCGCGCAGGTGATCTTCATTTGATGGATGCGCAGGCATCGAGGGTCTCATGACCATAGTACGGGTACGACCTGTCATGGCCGGGATGGTGCTGCTGCTGGCGGCCGCCCCGGGGCAGGCACAGACGAACGGATACGTCCTGCAGTGCATGTCGGCGCGCGCCGCAGGGCAAGGATGTGTCACCCGGGCGCGTGAGGATGTGCCCACGGACCTGTTCCGCGATCCCGCGGCGGTCGCGTGGGTCAAGCGCCCGACGCTGGAAGTGAACCTGTCCCCCTTCATGCCGCAGCTGACCTTCCGCAATGGGACCAACGCAACGGCGGTGGATGGCGCGCGGCATGCCTATCCGCTCGCGTCGTTCGCATACGCCGGGCGGAAGCTGACGCCGCGGCTCTCATGGGCCGTCGGCATGGAGCCCATCGGCGGCTTCGGCTCGGACTTCACGCTCAGCCACGCGCTCCTGGGAAGCAGCCAGCGCTACGAGAGCTTCTTTGCCGCACTCAAGGCGGGGCCGGCGGTCGCCTACCGGTTGGCCCCCGGGGTCACGATCGGGGCCAGTGTCTACGCCGCCTACGCGCAGATCCGCGACTTCCGCATGCCATTCACCATGGCTCCGTCTGCCGCAGCCGGCATGGGCGGCATCATGCAGATGGACGCGCACTATCCGGCGCTCTTCGGGCAAGTGACCGAGTTGACGGCGTACGGAGACTCGTACGACTTCGGCGGCTGGGCGTGGGGGGGAAGCGTCGGCGCTGCGTGGAAGCCCAACGACGCGCTGCGAATCAGCGCGAGCTGGAGCCCGCGCATGAAGATCGCGCTCCACGGCGCGACGGCCGTGATCGACATGAACACGCAGTTCCAGGCGATGTTCGCGATGATGGTGCAGGAACGGGTGCAGAACCATGGGATGACGGCGGCGGCGGCACAGGGGTACGTCGCGCAGATGCTGGGGCAGGCAGGCATGAACCTGCAGGCCGGCGCCAAGTCGACCTACAAGGCCGCAACAGAACTCTCCGAGCCGCAAACCGCAGGTGCCGGACTCTCGCTCAAACTGAGCGACCGGTGGCGGGTGGGTCTCGAAGGCACGTGGATGGACTGGTCCGCGGCCGCCAACACGATGCCGTTCAAGATGACGCAAGGCGACAACGCCAACGTCAACATCCTCGTGAACGGCAACCCCACATCCGCGAACTTCACCTATCCATTCCCCCTGCGCTGGAAAGACAGCTTTACTGGCAAGGGAGGCGTCGAATTCAAGGCCACCAACAAGACGATGCTGCGGGCCGGGTATCTGTATGGAAACAACCCCGTGCCGAACAACACGGTCTTCATCGCCTTCCCGGCCATCAGCCAGCAGGCGGCCACCCTCGGCGCCGGGTTCGACCTTGGGGGCGTTGCGCTCGAAGGGTCGCTCGTCCGAGCGCTGAACGCACGGATCACCGGCACGACGGGGCCGCACCTGCTCGGGAACGAGTACCGCAGTAGCACCACCACGATGTCGCAATGGGTGGTGACGCTCGGCGCCGTCTGGAACTACTGAGTGTCGACTCGTTGACGTCGCGCGGGGGAGCCACTCGGCTCCCCCGCTGTACGGTCAGGCCCAGGTGCGTACGTCGCGGTTAGGCATCCAGCAGGTTCGGGTACCACTTGGCCACGCACGCCGGGCACATGCCGTGCGAGAACTCGGCATGCGTGCGGTCGCGTACATACTGCTCCACCGGGTGCCACGTCCCGCTGTCGTCTCGGATCTGCTTGCACCCGGCGCAGATCGGCAGGAGCCCGCGCAGCGTGCGCACCTCGCCTAACGTGTCCCGCAACTCCCCGATCAGGCGCCGTTGCTCCAGTTCGAGGCGCGCCTGCGCCGTGACGTCGTGCAGGACGAGGACGAGCACGTCCGTGGCGATGGAGGCGCTCGGAAAGCGAATGGACCGCAACTCGAAGGCTGCTTCACCCAGCGTCACGGGAACCCGTGTCTCGACGAGAGCGATCCTCCCGTCGACGCCGGCCGAGGCTGGGGACAGCCCTGGACGGGGGAGGTCTCCCGTGTTGTCTCCCACGCGCTCGTGCTCGGCGACGATGCGCAGGACGGCGTCGCGAAGTTCCGCGCGCCCGAAGGGACAGGCGTCGATCGGCGTCCCGACCACCTGGGACGTTGGGATCTTGCAGAGCGAGGCGAGGCGATCGTTGAGGTCGAGGATGCGATGGTGCGCGTCGAGGATCAGGATGCCATCGTCGAGCGCGTCGACGAGCGCGTGCCGTGCGACGGGAACCAGGTCGAGGATCTGATGGCGCATCGCCCCCCACCACCACGCACTGCCTGCGATGGCGAGACCGAGCGGCATGGGATCGAAGGCGCGCGGCGTGATCCCTGCAATGAGCAGGACGTTCGTGATGAGCGGTGACACGACCCCCACCAGCATGGGGAGCGACTGCGCTCGCGGCAGGCGCGCCGAGTCGCGACGCGACAACACGAGGAGGGCGATACTCGCGATGATCAGGGCGTAGCCATACGCGGTGAACAGCCAATACACCGGCCCGAAGCCAATGCGCGCGATGTAGGTCAGGTCGTGTGCACGTTCCCACTCGATCGCATGCACCATGCCCCACGTGTCACGCGCGGACGCTGCCGCTCCCGCAAGCGGCGGGAGGAAGAACGCCCTCTGTTGCGTCGGGGAGAGGCGGCGTAGCCGACCGGTGCGCTGACACACGAAGAGGAAGAGCGACACCGTGCCGAGTGCGATGCAGCCATACTTGAGGGAGAGCAGCACGCGCGCGGTCTCCGGCGGCGTCACGGCCATCGCCCCGACCAGCGATGACCAGGCCGCGCCTGTCGCGCAAAAGAAGGCGAACCGGCGCCCGCCCGGCGTGCGGCGGGCACGCCACCCCAGCGTAGCCAACGTCGCCAGTTGCAAGACGCACAGGATGATCAGAAGCAGGTACAGGACGTCGAGGCGCATGGGATCGCCGATGAACCTTAGCCCTTCCGCTTCGCCGGTGCGGCGGCGGCGTTCGTCAGGCGCATGAGCGAGAACTTCGGGAGCGCCGGCGTGTCGCCCTGCACGACGGCGGCGATGTGCTCGCCGATGGCGGGCCCCATCTTGAATCCGTGCCCGGAGCCGCCGCCGGCAATCCAGATGTTGTCGACCCCGGGATGCCGGTCGACGACGAAGTCGCCATCGGTGCTGTACTCGTACTGGCACACGCGCGTCTCGACCAGCGGTGCCTTGGCCAGGGCCGGGAAGCGACGGGCCACGAAGGCGCGGACGCGGGCCAGCGCCTCGGGGCGCACCACGCGCTCCAGCGTGTCGGGATCGACTTCATCACCCAGCGAATCGTCGGCGGCCTTGAAGCCGCGCCGCTCGTTGCCGGGCATGCCGTAGATGAGTCGATCGCCGAAGTTGGCCCACGCCGGCATGGCCGGGTCGAGGAAGCGCGCATCGCCGGCGGCCGTCCCGAAGTAGAACATCTCCTGGCGCGTGGCGCGAATCCGCTTCCCGATGGCCTCGGGAAAGAGGCGCCCGAGCCACGGCCCGCACGCAAAGACGTACGCGTCGGCGGTCACGGTCGTGCCATCGCCTAACGGGAGCGCCGACAGGTGGCGCCCCATCTTCGCCGGAAGCTGCGCCAGCGCCATCCGGTACTCGCCCCCCGCCTTCACGAACTGCTCGCGGACCGCCTCGCACGACGCGCGGGCCAGCACCTCGCCGGCTTCGGGCTCGAACCAGATGTGGCGCACGCCGGCGAACGACACCTGCGGCCACCGACGGGCGGCCGCCGCCGCGTCCACGGACTCGAGCGGGAGGCGGTGCGCGCGCATGAGCTCGAGCGATCGGCGCGCGAAGGCATCGTCGTCGCCCTCGAACATCCAGAGCGCGCCCGTCTTTGTGAGGAAGCGCGCCCCCCACGCCCGCTCGTACTCGCGCCAGAGCGCGAAGGCGCGCACCACGAGGTCGGTGTACTCGCGCTGCCCGTTGTACACGGCGCGGATGAGGCGCGTTTCGCCGCCGGACGACGCGCGCGAGTTGCCGGCTCCGTACGCGTCGATGAGCGTCACCCGATGCCCCGCACGTCGCAGGTGCCACGCGGTCCACCCGCCAAACGCGCCGGCGCCGATCACCGCGATGTGACGCGCGCTCCCGTGTGGACGCAGCAACGGCGCCTCGGTGCGCGGCGCCGGGTCGGCGCTCGTCTCCGCCGCGTCCAGCGCGCGCCCGAGCGGGCGCGCGAGCGGGCGCCCGAGCGGGAGGGCCGCGAGCGCGGCGATGGCGGTACGACGGTCGATGGCCATGATCGTTAGGCTAGAGTGAGGCGACGCACGCCGCGATGCGCGTGAGCGCCGCGTCGAGTTCCGCGGTGGACGAGGCGAACGACAGGCGCAGGTGCCCCTCGCCGCGCGCGCCAAACGCTGCGCCGTCGATGGCCGCGACGCCGAACTCCTCGAGCAGTCGCGAGGCAAACTGCGCGGAGGAGATCCCGCGGGGCGCGAGCGCCGCGCTGAGGTCGGGGAAGACGTAGAATGCGCCGGCGGGCGTTGCGCAGGTGACGCCCGCGATGGCGTTGAGGCCGCGCACGAGCAGGTCGCGACGCCCGCGGTAGACCTCCACCTGCGCGCGCACGGCGTCCTGTGGCCCCGTCAACGCCGCCGCGCCGGCCCGCTGGATGAAGGGCGCGACGCAGGTGTGCCCGTTGGTCGCCAGCATCAGCAACGGCTCCACGAAGCGCCGCGGTGCCGCGATGTATCCCAGCCGGTAACCGGTCATCGCATACGTCTTGGAGAAGCCATCGATGACCACGGTGCGGTCGCGAGCCCCGTCGAAGGCGGCCAGCGTCGGCGCGAAGGGGGCGTCGTACACCAGCCGCGTGTAGATGTCGTCAGTGATGGCGATGATGCCATGCTGCGCGCACAGGGCGGCGAGTCGCGCCAGCGCCGCCTTGCCTAACGCGCCGCCGGTGGGGTTGTTGGGAGAGTTGAGCAGGAGGACGCGGGTGCGCGCCGTGACCTTCGACTCGATATCGTCGACGTCGGGGGCGTTGCAACGGTCGACGCCGTACCCTACCGGTGTCGCCCCAGCGAAGCGCACCGCACTCGGATAGATCGGGAAGCCCGGGTCGGGCACCAGCACTTCGCTCCCCGGCTCGACGGCGGCAAGGATCGCGTAGAACACCGCGGTCTTCGCGCTCGGCGTCACCAGCACCTGGTCCGCGTCGACCTGCACGTCGCGCGACTGCAGGTCCGCGGCTATCGCCTCGCGCAGCGAGGGGATGCCGTTCACCGCGACATATCGCGCGTCGCCGTCGCGCAGTGCCTGGATCGCTGCCTCGGTCGCATGCGCAGGGGCTGGCACATCGGGCGCCCCCAGCTCGAGGTGAATGATCGAGCGGCCCTGCTGCTCGAGCGCCATCGCCCGGCGAAAGACGTCGATTGCTCCCTCGCCAGCCAGAAGGTCGAGCCGTGACGAGAGCGACGGCGCGCGTTCGGAAACGGCGGTCAACACGAAGCGAATGATTGCGAGTGGGGGCAGCGACGTGACGCCAAGCGAGGGAGAACTTCCGATGAACGGAGAGATCGCGCCAGACTCGCCGTCCCGTCGTGCGCGCCGCGGAGTGTGTCGCAGCGCACCAACGCTCGGCGATCTGGCGCAACGTCGCGCCTCGATGGGACCGGGAATCGCCGCCCGCGACTCTTCGGACACATCGTCCTCGCTGATGACAATCGGTGGACAGCCTGACCGAATCGCAGGCAGAATGTCTGAAGGGATGGAATCTGTAAGTTATTGATTCCCAATGATTTGACTGGCACGGCACCTGCCATGAGACTGGGCGAAGGCTCCGAAAGGTCCGTCTCTACTTCCCAAGGCTACACATGTTGTCGCGCTCGAATCGTCTCGCCCGTGTGCTCGCGCTCGCCGCCGTCGTGGTCAGCGCCGCTTGCTCTGACTCCGTGACCGCGCCCAGCGCCGCGTCCTCCAAGATCCCCACGTTCGCGTCGCCGGCGGTCCTCGCGCTCGATTTCGTCGACGTGAACCTCCAGTACGGCTGGCTCCCCAAGCCGACGGTCACGACCTCGACCAAGAGCGACACGCTCATCCAGAAGCTCACCGTCGATCCCAAGCTCGGCGCGCTGATCTCGTTCGGCGCCGACCACAAGGTCGTGATCTACCCGTGGACCATCTGCGATCCGACGACGTCGGGCTACGGCCCGTCGTACTGGCTGCAGTGGTGCACGCAGGCGACGTCGCCGATCGCCTTCACGTTCAAGTCGTGGAAGAGCGCGACGGGGCGTCCGGCGATGGACGTGAAGCCTAACGTGCGCTTCGTGCCGAACAGCATGGTGCGCATCTACTTCCACGACGCGTCGCTCCAGTCGTTCCACAACATCGTCATCCCCTACTGCAACGATCGCGGGAGCTGCATCGACGAAGGCGCGGGCGACACGTTCCAGACCACGTACTACGCGCCCGGGATCCCGGGGTACTGGGTCTATCGCAACCTGCGCCACTTCTCGGGCTACAACGTCACGGCCTTCTGATCGGTACCGACGGTGCGAGTCACGGCCCCTGCATCGGATGGCTCCGGCCACGCGTTGGCCGGCGGAATGATCCCGGCCTGACATCGCACCACCGGCGGGGCGCGTCGCCCCCTCGCGCCCCGGCCTCCCCTCCCGCGCCGCGACGGTCGCGCCCCGAAGTCGCGAGGGGAACCTGACTGTCCGGGCCCGGCAATCCAACGGAAGGGTGGGAAAACGAACAAAGGCCCGCCGTGAGTGGCGGGCCTTTGCCTGTTCGGTCGTTCCTGATCCAGCTCCCGAGGAGGGACTCGAACCCCCGACATGGTGATTAACAGTCACCCGCTCTACCACCTGAGCTACTCGGGATCAGGGGGCGAAAAGTAGACAGACCCCCACCCCGGGTCAACCCGCGACGCTTCGTCGATTTGGCGCTCGGCAACTCCTTCCCAACGCAGTGGTTATCCCATTCGGCGGGCGCCCCGTCCGATTCGCGTCGGCGCGCGCGGGGCGGGGCCATCGGCTCACATCCGACGGAGCTGTTCGATGAGCGAAAGGCGAATGTCGCGCAGCTCCCGGATCACCTTCACATCCGGGTTGGTGCGCGTGAGGAAGCCAAGGCGCGACTCATTGCCGCTCAAGAGGAAGTCGGTGAGCACGACCTTATACCAGGTGTCGTCGGCGACCGGCGCGCCGTTCACCTGCAGGACGCCGCTGTCGTCGAACTTCGCCCCCGAGGCGTGCAGGTAGCCCCCGCTGCCGGCGTTCTGCCTCCCGATGGTCAGTACCTGTTTGAGGAGGCGCCCGGTGACGTCGGCGCGCACCGTGACGCCGCCGAATGGAAGGATGCGAATGACGTCGTACTGCGTGAGCGCACCGGCCGGCACCACGTCGTCGATGCGGATCGAGCCGCCGTTGAAGATCGCGACCTCTGCGTCGCTGGCCTCGGCGCGCATCCCGGCCAGGATCGCATCGCTGAGCGGCCCGGGGCGCGTGCGCACGGTGGTCTCGCGCCCGTCGAGTGGGGCGCGAAGCGTCGCGACCACCGCCTCGGGAGCGAAGCCCTGCTTGCGATAGCCGGCGAAGGCGACGTCGATCCAGCGCTGCGCCTCGGCGGCGACGGCGCTGTCGGTCGGCGTCCGGTCGGTGATGGGGATGAGGGTGCTGCTCACGCGCGCGCG
This sequence comes from Gemmatimonadaceae bacterium, assembly GCA_046327755.1. GTDB lineage: Bacteria > Gemmatimonadota > Gemmatimonadetes > Gemmatimonadales > Gemmatimonadaceae > SCN-70-22. Next base: position 52,531 of record JAXLXW010000001.1, on the reverse strand, counting down.
AGCGCCGCGGGCCCCGGGCTCGATGCGCACGACCGCGACGGTGCGGACATTGGCGTCGCCCTTGATGATGGGGGTGAGGTTGGGGCCGCGCTGCAGCAGATAGTTCTCGTGCTCATGGCCGCCGAGGATGACGTCGATCGACGGGACCTCCTCGGCGACGCGCTGGTCCTGCTGTACCGAGAGGTGCGTGAGCCCGATGAGGATGTCGACGGAGTCGCGGATCATGGCGGCGTGCGCCGCGATGGAGGCGATCGGGTCCTCGTACTTCACCCACGGCTGCGGGTTGGAGGGGACGACGACGCCGACCAGCCCGACGCGGAGCGTTCGCCCGCCAGATGCAATGCGGACGATGGCGTGCGGCTGGACCTTGGGGAAGGGGCGCCCGGCGCTGTCGGTCACGTTGGAGGCGACGTACTGGAAGCGCGACTCCTCCAGGCGCTGCCGCATCCGCGATTCGCCGATGTCGAACTCGTGGTTGCCTAACGTCGTCCAGTCGAGCCCCACGGCGTTGAGGACGGCGACCATCTGCTTGCCTGCCAGCGGTTCGTTGTTCACGCGCGAGGTGCCGAGCGCCGACGGCGAGACGAAGTCGCCGCCGAGCGTGGTGAGGACCGGGCCCACCGAGTCGATCAGGCGACGGCGATAGGCGGCGACACGCGCCAGCCCGCCGGCCTTTCCCCCCTCGACCGGGGTGATCTCGTAGACGTCGTTGAAGTGCAGGATCGTGAGGTGCGGCGCCGCGGCCGTCACGGGCCCGTCCCCCGCCGCGCCGCGCGCCCCCGGCGTGCAGGCCAGGCTCCCTGCCATCAGCGCACCGAGCGCCACCAACGCCACTCGCGACATACCGCATCCCCCGGGGTGATGAGACGCGTGCAAGCTAGCATCCGGCGACGAGTGGGACAGTCGGGCCGTGGACGCACACCTTCCGCCGCTCGTCGCCCCCCCGCACGTTCCTCTCGTCTTCTCGTCCTCTCGTCCCCTCGTCCTCTGATTTTGTCCAGTCTTGCCATCATCACCGGCGCCAGCGAAGGGATCGGTCGCGACCTCGCCGAGCTCTACGCCGCCGACGGACACGACGTCGTGTTGGTGGCGCGGCGTGAGGCGGCATTGCGCGAACTCGCTGAGTCGCTCGAGCGGCGCTTCGGTCGTCGCGCGATCGTCGTCGTGGCCGATCTCGCCAGTCGTGCGGGGTGCGACGCCGTGATCGACGCCTGCACCGGGCGCGAGCGTGACGTCGTTGCGCTGGTGAACAACGCGGGCGTTGGGTCGGTGGGATGGTTCCACGAGCTTCCGTGGGAGCGCGAGCAGGTGCAGATCGACGTGAACATCACGGCGCTCACGTACCTCACCTACCGTGTCCTGCCGTGGCTGCGGGCGAACGGGCGCGGGCACGTCATGCAGCTGGCCTCGGTCGCCGCGTTCCAACCTGGCCCGCTGATGGCAGTGTACTACGCCAGCAAGGCGTTCGTGGTCTCGTTCAGCGAGGCGCTGCATAACGAGTGCGCCGGCACCGGCGTGACGGTGACCGCGGTCTGCCCTGGGCCGACGATCACCGGTTTCCAGCGCGAGGCCGGCATTCGTGAGGGGAGCGGGTCAGGCGGGGCGCCGCCGATGTCGTCGCGCCACGTAGCGCAACTCGCCTATGCCGCGGCGACGCGCGGCGAGCGCGTCGCCTTCTCGGGCTTCCGCAATCGCGTGGCGGCGACATTGGGGCGCTACCTCCCGCGCGCCTGGAGCGCGGCAGTCGTCCGCCGCATCCAGCTACGGCGCATGACCTGACGCCTGTCGCGCGGTTGAACCGATTGCCTCCGTGATCACCCTGCGAACGCCGAGATCTCTGTCGTGACGATCTTCCCCCGCCGACCCTCCGCGTCGCACACCAGTCAGGCGCCTTTCGCGAGACCTCTGCGACCTCTGCGTTCTCTGCGGTGAAAAGTCTTTACCGCAGAGAACGCAGAGAACGCAGAGAACGCAGAGGTCGCAGAGGCACGCGGCGGACACTGTCGCTGCGTTGCGTGCGCCGCGCGACGTACATCGCTGGGCTCTGAGGAAAACTCTCACCACAGTGTTCACAGCGAACACGGGGTGCCACGAAGTGCGTGAGTGAAGGGGCTCGGTCTTGGCCCGACCCTAACGGGCGGCGCGCGACGTCCGTGACGTCGCAGTCGACGGCAACACGTCCTTGAGGAATCGCCCGGTGTGTGAACCCGGCGTCGCCGCGATCTCCTCGGGGGTCCCCATCGCCACGATCGTGCCGCCGCCGTCGCCCCCTTCCGGCCCGACGTCGATGATCCAGTCGGCGAGCTTGATGACATCCAGGTTGTGCTCGATGAGCAGCACGGTGTGCCCGGACTCCACCAGCCGATCGAGCACCTCGGCCAGCTTCCGCACGTCCTCCAGGTGCAAGCCGGTGGTCGGCTCGTCCATCAGGTAGAGTTTCCGCCCGGCCGACTTGGCCGAGAGGGCGAGTTCGCGGGCGATCTTCACGCGCTGGGCCTCGCCGCCGGAGAGCGTGGTGGCGGGTTGCCCGAGCCGCAGGTAGCCGAGCCCCACTTGTTGCAGCTGCCAGAGCGCCTGCCCCAGCTTCTCCTCGTAGGGGAAGAAGCGGATCGCCTGGTCGATCGTGAGCTGCAAGACGTCGTGGATGCTCTTGCCGTAGAGCGTGACCTCGAGGACCTCGGGCTTGAAGCGGCGGCCGGCGCACTCGTCGCAGGGGACGAAGACGTCGGCCATGAAGACCATCTCCACCTCGAGGTAGCCGGCCCCCTCGCACTTCTCGCAGCGCCCGCCCTTCACGTTGAAGGAGAAGGTCGAGGCGGTGTACTTGCGTTGCCGCGCCAGCGGGAGGGCGGCGAAGATGCGGCGGATCTCGTCGTACGCCTTGATGTACGTGACCGGATTGGAGCGCGGGCTGCGCCCGATCGGCTCCTGGTCCACGAGGACGACCTCGGTGATCGACTCGTAGCCGGTGAGCGTGTCGTAGGCGCCGACCTTTTCCCCCAGGTGCTGCTTGGCGCTGTGTTCTCCGGTGATGCGGTATTCCAGCGCCCGGTACAGCACGTCGTGGACGAGCGTACTCTTCCCGGACCCCGACACGCCGGTCACGGCGACCAGCGTGCCTAACGGGATCTTCACGTCGACGCCGCGCAGGTTGTGCTCGCGCGCCCCGGTGAGCGTGAGCCAGCGGGGCCCGGCGCGGCGGCGCTTGGCGGGGAGGGGAATCGTGCGCGCCCCGGTGAGGTACTGCCCGGTGAGCGGCGACTCCGCGGCGTCGGCGATGGGGCCGTCGAAGACGACGTCCCCCCCCTGCTCGCCCGACGCCGGCCCCAGCTCGATCATGTGGTCGGCGGTGCGGATCGCCTCGAGGTCGTGCTCCACGATGAGGACCGTGTTGCCCCGATCGCGGAGGCGCGCCAGCAGCGCGAGCAGGCGGTCCAGGTCGCGCGAATGCAGGCCGATCGACGGCTCGTCGAGGACATACAACGTGTCCACCAGCGACGAGCCTAACGCGTTGGAGAGCGAGATGCGCTGGGCCTCGCCCCCCGAGAGCGTGCGCGTCGCGCGGTGCAGCGTGAGGTACGTGAGCCCCACGTCGCACAGGAAGCGTACGCGGTCGCGCGCCTCGCGCAGGATGTGGTCCGCCACCTCCTGCTCGAACGGCGCAAGGGTGAGCCCGTCGAGCCACGCGCGGAGCTGGTCGATGGGGAGCGCGGCAACGTCGGCGATCGTGAGCCCGGCGACGCGCACGTTGAGCGCGTCGGGTTGAAGCTTGCTCCCGTGGCAGGTCCCGCACTCCTTCGCCGACTGGTACTGCCGCAGGAAGACGCGGATGTACTGCTTGTAGCGCTTCTCCTCGAGGTCGCGCAGGAAGGGGAAGATCCCCTTGTAGCCGCGCCCCACGTGGTGCAGCAGCTTGTGCCGCGCATCCGCCGGCAGCGACTGCCACGCCCCCCCGAAGTCGATCCCTTCCTTCTTGCAGTACTCGGCCAGCGCCCGCCGCTTGTTCTCGTAGCGCGGCATCGTCCACGGCGCGATGGCCCCGTCGCGCAACGACCGCTCGACGTTGGGGACGATCAGCGCCTCGTCGTACTCCAGCACGGCGCCAAAGCCGTTGCAGGTGGAGCAGGCACCGCGCGGGTTGTTGAAGGAGAACAGCTGCGGCGAAGGCGTCGGCGCTCGCGTGCCGTCGTTGGGGCACTCGAAACGTTCGGTGAATCTCAGGACGGGAGACGGGAGACGGGGGACGGGAGTGCGCGCGGCCGCGCCGCGCGCGGGCGCCGACGCTGCCATCGTCGACGCGCCAGGCGCGTCGACACTCTCGTCTCCGTCTCCCGTCTCCCGTCCTCTTGCAGCATCGCCGCACAATCCCCTCGCCCTCCCGAAACGCCGTCCCCACCGCCTCCGCAATCCGCCCGCGCTGTTCAGCGGTCGCCGAGAGGCGATCGACGACCACCATCAGCTCACCGACCTTCGTGAGGTCGATCTTCTCCGCCGCGAAGTCGTCGACGTGCAGCGTGCGCCCGTCGGCGACGACGCGCAGGAAGCCCTGGGCGCGCAGGTTCTCGACCACCACGGCGTGCGTGACCTTGCTCGACAGGCGCAGCGGGAAGCCGATCAGCATCCGCGTCCCGTTCGGCAGCGCGAGGAGGCGGTCGGTCACCGAATCGACCGAGTCCGGCGTCATCTCGCGCCCGCAGAGCGGACAGAACGTGCGTCCCACGCGCGCCCAGAGCAGGCGCAGGTAGTCGTAGATCTCCGTCGCCGTCCCCACGGTCGAGCGCGACGACTTGGTGGGGTTCTTCTGCTCGATCGCGACCGCGGGCGAGATGCCGTCGACGCTGTCGACGTCGGGCTTCTCCATGCGCTCGAGGAACTGCCGCGCGTACGACGACAGCGATTCGACGTAGCGCCGCTGCCCCTCGGCGTAGATGGTGTCGAAGGCGAGCGACGACTTGCCGGAGCCGGAGGGGCCGGTGATGACGGTGACCGCGCGGCGCGGGATGGCCACGTCGATCCCTTTCAGGTTGTGCTGCCGGGCGCCCCGGACGAGAATCGCGTCCTTCACGGGAGGAAAAGCTAATCGCGCGCCGGTGAGTTCCGCGGACGGGCGCGTCCCGCTCCCGGTGCCCCGCGCGCGCCGCTACCCTTCGGCGGTCATGTCGTCCCCTGTCCAGACGCCCGATCCGGCGGAAGAAGAGGTCCTCGGCAAGGCGTACGATGCGCGCCTTGCCCGGCGGCTGCTGCGCTACGCCTGGCCGTATCGCGCGCTGATCGTCTCCTCGCTCGCGCTCCTCATGGTCGACGGGGCGTTGCAGCTGGTGGGGCCGCTCCTCACGCGGCAGGTCATCGACATCTTCGTCCCGGCGCGCGATGCCAGCGGGATCCTCCGCGCTGCGCTCTTCTTCGGCGCCACGCTCATCGCGCAGTTCGGCTGCTCGTATGGCGAGACCGTGCTCACCGCGCGCCTCGGCCAGCGCGTCATGCACGACCTGCGCACGCAGCTCTTCGGGCACCTGCAGCGGCTCCCGGTCGCCTTCTTCGACCGCAACCCCGTGGGGCGGCTCGTCACGCGCGTCACCTCCGATGTCGAGTCGCTGAACGAGCTCTTCACCTCCGGCGTCGTCGCCGGGCTCGGCGACGTCTTCACCCTGCTCGCCATCAGCATCCTCATGCTGGTGGTGGATTGGCGGCTCGCCCTCGCCGCCTTTGGCGCGATCCCCTTCGTCCTCCTCGCCTCGAACGTCTTTCGCGTGCGCGTGCGCGAGGCGTATCGCGCGATCCGCACGCGCCTGGCGCGCATCAACGCCTTCCTGCAGGAGCGCCTGAGCGGCGTGCGCGTGGTGCAGCTGTTCGGGCGCGAGCGCGACGAGGGGCGGCGATTCGACGCGCTCAACAAGGACCACCTGGACGCGCACCTCAAGTCGATCACGATCTACGCGCTCTATTTCCCCATCATCGAGGTGCTGACGACGGTCGCCGTCGCATCGATCCTTGTCACGGGAGCCTCGCGCGTCGACATCGGGTCGCTCTCGGTGGGGACAGTCGCCGCCTTCCTGCAGCTCGTGCGGCGCTTCTTCGAGCCGCTGCAGGATCTCTCGGACAAGTACAACACGCTGCAGCAGGCGATGGCGTCGAGTGAGCGGATCTTCCGCCTGCTGGACGAAGGGGCGGACGGGAGACGGGAGACGGGAGACGGGAGTGCCGGCGCGCTTCGCGCGCCGGCGGACACGGCGCCGGAGCCGAGACTCGGGCGCGGCGGGGCCGCGCCCACTCCCGTCTCCCGTCCCCCGTCTCCCGTCCCAAGAGTCACCATCGAGTTCCGCAACGTCTGGTTCGCCTACGCCGCGCCGCACACGGCTGCCGGCGACACATCGGCGCGCGAGCCGGAGTGGGTCCTGCGCGACGTGAGTTTCGTGGCGCGTCCGGGGCGCACCCTCGCCATCGTGGGACACACCGGGGCCGGCAAGACGACGATCATCAACCTCCTGCTGGGCTTCTATCAGCCGCAGCGCGGGGAGATCCTGGTCGACGGCGTCGCCATGCACGAGCTCCCGATCGACGAGGTGCGACGCCTCATCGGCTACGTGCAGCAGGACATCTTTCTCTTCGCCGGCGACATCGCCTCCAACATCCGCCTCTCGGCCCCGCTGAGCGACGAGGCGGTGCGCGCGGCGGCGGCGCGCGTCGGCGCCGACCGCATCGTGCAGCGCCTTCCCGGCGGCTACGCCTACGAGTTGGGGGAGCGCGGCAGCTCGGTGAGCGTGGGGGAGCGGCAGCTCCTCTCGTTCGCGCGCGCCATCGCCGCCGACCCGGCGGTCCTGGTCCTCGACGAGGCGACGAGCGCGGTCGACAGCGAGATCGAGGGGGAGATCCAGCGGGCCCTGGCGGAGTTGATGCGCGGGCGCACGACGATCGCCATTGCCCACCGGCTCAGCACCATTCGCGATGCGGACGAGATTCTGGTCATGCATCACGGCGAAGTGCGAGAACGCGGCACGCATCGCGAACTGCTGGAATTGGGCGGACTGTACGAGCGATTGTCGCGACTTCAGTCGGGGGGGACGAACGGCGCATGACTAAGCAGCGCCTGAGCTTGCGGCCCCAGCGGTGGCCGGGGTAGTTTCCGCCCTTGCGCTGGGCATACCCCCTGCAGAATCGCGCTGGACCTCCCCTCGCCGTTCCCGATTGCACACGCACAGATGCCCTATCTCCAAACTCACGAAGCGCAATTCCCGCTCTTGCCGGGTGAGACGCGCGTGGGACGGGGTACCGGGGCCGATATCTGCGTTCCTCCGGGGAGCGAGCCGGGAGATGCGGCAGACGCCGCGCTCGTCGCCATCGTGATTGCTCCCGACGGATCGGCATCCCTGCGCGTGGTGCAGGGCGATGCAGGCGTCTTCGTGAACGGCGTCCCCGTAGGGCGCGAACCGGCGCCGCTTCTGCACGGCGATCGCGTCTCCATCGACGGCTCCGAACTGCGATTCGCCGACGAAGGGCAGGGGGGCGTGACGCAGGAAATGCCCACCGCCACCGACGTGCGCACCGCGACGCCGAGTGCCGGCGTCGGGGAGGCGCGCTCGCGCGGACGCCTCGTGTCGCTGACCGATGGGCGCGAGTACGCGGTCCCGGCGGAGGGGCTCACGATCGGGCGCGATGCGGGGTGCGACGTGGTCGTCGCGGCGGCCAACGTCTCGCGGCGGCATGCGCGCGTCACGCAGGTGCCGGGGGGCTACGAGCTGGTCGACACGAGCACCAACGGCGTCCTGGTGAACGGGGCCCGCGTGCGCGGGACGCTCGCCCTCGCGCGCGGCGACACCGTGAAGGTGGGGAACGACGAGTTTCGCTTCTATGCCGACGCCGAGCCAGCGTCGCCGCCACGCTCGCTGCAGGAGGTCCCGTCGCTGCAGGCGACGGCCGCCATCCCTGCGGTGAAGCGCCCCCCGCAGTTCGCCCCGCCACCACCGCCGCTCCCCCCGTCGCCGGCCGTTTCGGAACCCACGCCGTCCGTCGTTCCGCCGACATCGTCGGCCGGGGCGGAAAGCCGCCGGCGTTCGCTGGCCTCGCTCGAGATCCTCAACGAGGGCCCCGCCAAGGGGACGCGTTTCGAGATCTCGATGCCGCTCACCCACGTGGGGCGCGGCGATCACAACGACGTCGCCATCCACGACGAGAGTGTCTCCGAGTCGCACGCGAAGATCCAGCGGCGTGAGGACGCGTGGTACCTTGTGGACATGGACTCCACCAACGGCACCTACGTCTCGGGGAACCGGGTGTTTGGCGAGGCCCGGGTGACGAGCGGTGCGGACATCCGCTTCGGCGGCGTGAAGATGCTGTTCAAGACCGCGGGTGGGGCACAGCGCACGACGGGGGAGACGCGGGTGATCGTGGGGGTGCGCGGGCCGGATCCCAAGCGCGCGGAGCAGCGGCTCAAGGAGCTTGCGCGGGGCGTGGAAACCCCTCAAGCTCCGCCCACGCGAAAAGGGACGCCTGCGTGGTTGTGGCTGGCACTCGCGGCGCTCGCCGCCATTTCCCTCTACCTCGTCCTCCAAGGTCGCTAGTGGAGCTGACCGTTGCCGCCCGCAGCGATGTGGGCATGATTCGCTCAGGAAACGAAGACGCCTTCTTCGCGCACGCTACACGGGAGCGCGGCGTCTTCATTGTCGCTGACGGCATGGGCGGGCACGCCGCGGGCGAGGTCGCCAGCGAGATGGCGGTGCAGATCGTGTCGCGCGAGTTGCAGGAGCTGAACGACGTCTACGGCGAGGCCGCGCGCCTCCGGGTCGCGGAGTCGCTGCGCATCGCCAACCGCGCGATCTACGACCGCACGATCCAGGAGTCCGACAAGCAGGGGATGGGGACGACCGCTTCGGTGCTCGTGGTCTCGGGGGCGCGGTACCTCATCGGGCAGGTCGGCGACTCGCGCGTCTACCTCCTGCGCGACGGCGCGCTGCGCCAGATCACCAAGGACCACTCCTACGTGCAGGAGCAGGTCGACGCCGGCTTCCTCACCCCGGAGCAGGCGCGCTATCACCCCTACAGCAACGTGATCACCCGCTGCGTGGGGGCGAGCGACGTGGTGGAGCCCGACACCTACTCGGGCGAGCTGCGTCCCGGCGATGTCTTCCTCGTCGCCTCCGACGGCCTCACGGGGATGGTGGATGACCGTCGGCTGCAACAGCTCCTCCTCTCGCGCGCCTCGGCTGGCCGCGTGGTCGATGCGCTGATTGCCGAGGCGAACTATCGCGGAGGACTCGACAACATCACGGCGATCGTGGTGCAGGTCCTCCAGATCGATTCGCCCCCCAACGCCGACGCGCCGACGGCCGAAGGGCCGGCGTTCCGCGGTTAGGGCTCCATGACCGAGCAGGAGCGGGAGCCCGAGACGGTTGCATCGATCTCGGCGCTCTACCTCGGCAACATCCTCTACGCGCTGGAAGCGTGCGCGCTGGGGCTGGAGCAGCAGGGGCAGGGGGATCACGCGGCGTTCTATCGGGGGATTGCGCGCAAGCTGGCGGAGGCGCGCGGGCGCGAGAAATCCTAGCGCGATGCACCGGGCGCGCGTTGCGCGCCGGTGATCGGGCTTGCGCGGGCGAGGGCTCGCGACGCGCGGGCGCGGGCGAGGGCTCGCGACGCGCGAGAGCGGGCGAGGGGTGAGCTAGCGCGCGGCGGGTGGCGCGTACTGCTTGGTGAAGATCATCAGGACCCCGGACGACGAGCCCGTACCGAAGAGGACGCCGGCTTCGCTCGCCCGGATCAGCACCACGTGGCTCACCTGCTCGGGCGGGGCGACCGAGATCGCCTGCACGGGGTCGCGCATGCGAACGCCGTCGACGAAGACCAGGAGGCACCCCCCGGTGCGCATCCACGCGATGCATCGCGCCCCGGCGCTCCCGTCGATGCTCTTGGGCAGGTAGCCAACGGGGCTGATCGACTGCACGAGATCGACGTAGTCACGCGCGCCGCCGCGCACCGACTCGATCTCGGACGGGGTGAGGATTCGGGCTCCCATCGCCTTGAAGTTCATCCCGAGGAACGATCGATCGAGGATCGCATCGCGCTCGGCGCGCACGACCACAGGCGAGAGCGTGACCGGCGCACGCACGATGCGCAGCGTGACTTCCACCGTGTCCGAAGACTCCAATGGAATCCACGGCGACGTCAGGCGCTTGAAGCCGAGGGAGCGTGCATCGAGCGCGTAGAATCCGCTCCCGTGCCCGTTGAGGACGAATCGACCGCGCTCGGATGAGCGCACCGCACCGAGGAAGTTCGCTGCCGAGTCCAGGAGCGTGACGATCACGTTGGACAGCGGCTCGCGCGAGACCGAGTCGAGCGCGACCCCGCGAATCACTTGCGCCTCGCTGGCCGACGTGAGGGCGGCCTGCGCTCCGACGAGCGCCATCGCGCGAACGGCCCTTCCACGAAATGCAGCGAGTGTCACGTGAGTCCCCCCGTGGTTCGATTCGCGCACTGCCGGAGACACCCTACACAGAGAAATCCTCGGCGTTCCACGCATCCGGATGGACGGGGGTTCTCACCGGCGCCCCTCCGCCGACGCGCCCCGCGCGTCGGCCCGCCCGTCCCCCGTCTCCCGTCCGCCCTTCACCGTCCCTCCCGCACCGCCTCCATCACCCGATCCGCGGACAACTGCACTGGTCGCGCCGTGAAGACGCGCATCCACCGCGCCGACCGATACAACTGTGCGGACATCTGCGGCAGGTGGATCGCCCCCGTGAGCCCCGCACTCGTCAGTTGCAACACTTCCCCCGTCCGCCGCACCACCGGGATGTCGAGCCCCAGCATCTGCGTCTTCTCCGGGTAGTCCAGCAGCAACTCGCCCGGCTCCAGCCCGCACTCCACCGCCAGCGCGTTCTCCACCGCCACGACGCGGGCGCGATCGGCGGCGATCCACTCGCCGACGTCCGCCTCGAGTTCGGCGGCCGGGCACTCGAAGGCGCGCTTGTACAGCCGGCGATTGCGCAGCGCATCGAGCATCGCCGACGGGGCGCGATGCTCCAGCGTGTGGAGCAGCGCTTCGTCGGTGAGGCGCGCCAACTCCTTCACCTCGAGCGCCCCGCTCGCCAGCGCCTCGTCCACGAGCCGCTTGTACATCGCCGTCGCGCTCCGCACCGCGTGGTGCCAGTACACGTTGCGGTACATCTGGTACTTGGCGAAGAGGAGCGACTCCAGCGCCGAGAGCCCCTTCTCGAGCACGCCAATGCGGAGCGCCCCGCTCTGCGGGTCGGGGACGACGGTGAGCGCGTTGATCAGGCGGTCGGCGTCGATCGTGCCGTACGGGACGCCGCACATCAGGGTGTCGCGCCGCAGGTACTCGATCTTGTCCAGGTCGAGCGAGCCGGACACGAGCCCCTGCAGCGGCGAGTTTGACGTGCCCCGCACGAGGGCGAGGACGCGCTCGGCGGCGTCGGGGGCGATCTCGGCAAGGACGTCGCCCACCTCGCCCGTCGTGATCAGCGGGCGCGCGACCTCCTCGTGGTGCGGGGCACCGATCTCCTCCAGCGCGTGGGAGAACGGGTAGTGCCCCACATCGTGCAGCAGTGCCGCCGCCCGGACGATGCGCCCCTCGATGGGGTCCACGCCGCGCAGCGCCCCGCGCTCCTCCAGCAGGCGCAACGCTTCACCCGCCAGGTGATACGCGCCGAGCGCGTGCTCGAAGCGCGCATGCGTCGCCCCGGGGTACACCAGGTATGCCCACCCCAGCTGCCGAACATAGCGCAGACGCTGGAAGACCCGTGTGTCGAGCAGTCGCAGGGCGAAGTCGTCGACGCGGATGTTGTTCCAGAGCGGGTCGCGGATGATGATCGTCATGGCGCCTTGTGCACGCGCCCGTTCGCCATCACGAAGGCGACCTTCTCCAACGCGGCGATCGTCGCCACCGGGTCGCCGTCGAAGGCGACGATGTCGGCGGCGTAGCCCGGGCGCACCGCCCCGATGCGCGTACGCCCGCCCAGCAGCTGTGCCGCGTTCCACGTCGCGAACTGCAGCACCTTCGCGTTGGGGATGCCCGTCTGCGCGTAGGCGAAGAGGAGGCGCTTGGCCGCATCGCCCTGCGGCATGTGCAGGTTGAGGTAGTTGTCGGAACCGGCGGCGACCGTGACGCCGGCGGCGAGGGCCCGCGTCAGGCGGCCACGCTGCGGGGCGAGATACTGCGCGATCTGGCTCCCGCTCGGCACCGGCTGCCCAGCCCGCTGCGCATTGTTGGAGATGAGGCGATGGAAGGTGGCCGAGTCGATGTCGGTGGGGACCATCACCACGTGGTTCTTCGCCATCAGCGCCAGCGTCGAGTCGCTCACCTGGTACGCGTGCTCGATCGAGTTCACCCCCGCCAGGGCCGCGCGGTACACCGCATCGTCGCTCGTGGCGTGCGCTGCCACCTTCACGCCGAGCCGTTTGGCGGTGGCGACGATCGCCTGGATCTCCTCGACCGAGAGCGAGCCGCGGTTGGGGGTGTTGTTCGAGTAGATCTTGATGACGTCGGCCCCCAGCGTGACGTTCTCGCGCACCGCCTCCGCTGCGTCGGCCGGCGAGCGCACGATGCGATACTCGTCCTCGGCGATCCTGATGTGCTCGGGGACGAGCCCGGGGAACTGCCCGCCGATGGGGGAGAGCCCCGGCCCCGAGACGAGCATGCGCGGCCCCGGCACCGAGCCGTCGTTGATCGCCGTCTTGAGCGCGACGTCGCCAAAGCGCCCCGAGTTCCCCAGGTCGCGCACCGTCGTGATCCCGGCATCCAGGAAGGTCCGCGCCCGCGCCGCCCCGTGCAGCGCGCGCAGCGGCGTCCCCTCGGCGATCACCGCCTTCGTCCCCTCGCCCGTCAGCGAGCCGGCGTCCGGGTCCTCGAGGTAAAGCAGGTGCGTGTGCGAGTCGATGAGTCCCGGAAGGACGGTGTACTTCGACAGGTCGACGACCTTGGCCCCCGCCGGGATCTTCATCGCCGAGTCCACCGCCTCGATGATCCGCCCCTTCACGCGGATCACCCGAGCCCCGACAAGCGTCGCGGATTCGGAGTCGAAGAGTCGTCCCGCCTTGATGTAGGTGGTGGTCGTATCCCCCGTCTGCGCGCGAGAGGCCTGGGGGAGGGCGAATGCTGCGGCTGCGGCGAGGAGGGCGGGGAGGAGGCGGGGGCGGAGCATGGGTGCTCGGGACGGGAGACGGGAGACGGGAGACGGGAGTGCGCGGCTTCGCCGCGCGAGCTTGGAACGTAGCCGTCCCGCGTCACCTCAGCATCACCCCCCAAAAGCAAAAGCGCCGACGCGCATCGCGCGTCGGCACTCCCGTCTCCCGTCCCCCGTCCCCCGTCTGCCTTACTTCGGTCCCGCCGCGACGATCTCCGCCGACACGTTCCCGAACTTCTCGAAGTTCTTGCGGAACATCTCGGCCAGCTTGGTCGCCTGGGTGTCGTAGGCGGCGCCGTCCTTCCAGGTCTGGCGCGGCTTCAGGATCTCGGATGGCACGTTAGGCACCGCATCCGGGATCTGCAGCCCGAAGATCGGGTCCGGGGCGTACGTCGCGGTGTCCAGCTGTCCGTCGAGGAGCGCGCGGACCATGGCGCGGGTGTAGGGGAGCTTCATGCGGGCGCCGACGCCGTACGGGCCGCCGCTCCAGCCGGTGTTCACGAGCCACACCTTCGATCCGTGCTCGTCGATCAGCTTCCCCAGCATCTCGGCGTACTTGCTCGGGTGCCAGACGAGGAAGACGGCGCCGAAGCACGACGAGAAGGTCGCCTGCGGCTCGGTGACGCCACGCTCGGTCCCGGCCACCTTCGCCGTGTAGCCGCTCATGAAGTAGTACATCGCCTGCTCGCGCGAGAGGCGCGAGATGGGCGGGAGGACGCCGAAGGCGTCGGCGGTGAGGAAGACGATGTTCTTCGGGTGCCCGCCGCGTCCGGAGGGGACGTGGTTGCGGATGTAGTGCAGCGGGTACGAGGCGCGCGTGTTCTCGGTGATCGACTGGTCGTCGAAGCGCACGCGGCGCGTGACGTCGTCGAGGACGACGTTCTCGAGGATCGTCCCGAACATCTGCGTGGTGGCGTAGATGTCGGGCTCCTGCTCGGGCGAGAGGTTGATGACCTTGGCGTAGCAGCCGCCTTCGTAGTTGAAGACGCCGTTGGGCGACCAGCCATGCTCGTCGTCGCCGATGAGGCCGCGCGCGGGGTCGGCGGAGAGCGTCGTCTTGCCGGTGCCGGAGAGGCCGAAGAAGAGGGCGGTGTCGCCGGCGGGGCCGATGTTGGCCGAGCAGTGCATCGACAGGACGCCGGCCTTCGGCATCATGTAGTTCATCACCGTGAACATCGCCTTCTTGAGCTCACCGGCATAGCGCGTCCCGCCGATGAGGATCGTGCGCTTCGTCAGGTGCAAGACGATGAAGGTCCCGGTGCGCGTCCCGTGGCGTTCCGGCGTGGCCTGGAAGTCGGGGGCGTGCAGCACGGTGAAGTTGGGGGCGAACGACGCCAGCTCGGCCACGTCCGGGCGGATGAACATGTTCCGCACGAAGTTGGCGTGCCACGCGTTGGGCGTGACGTAGCGGACGCTGAGGCGGAGCGCCGGGTCGGCGCCGCAGTACAGGTCCTGGACGAACAGGTCGTCGTTGGCGTTGAGGTAGGCGCGGACGTCGCCCTGCAGCGTCTCGAAGTGCGCCTCGGTGATCGGCTGGTTGACCTTTCCCCAGTCCACGTCGCCCTCGGTGAGCGACTCGCGCACGACGAACTTGTCGTTAGGCGAGCGCCCCGTGTGCGGCGCGGTGATGGCGACGAAGGGGCCCATGTCGGCGAGCATCCCCTCGTGGCGGGCAATGGCTTCCTGGATCAGGCGCGGGGCGATCAGGTTCCAGTGGAGCGTCCCCTTCGGATTGAGCCCCTGTCCTTCCAGTGCGTTCAGGGGAGCGGTCGTGGTGGCCATGATGGACAAATCGGGAAATGGACGAGCCCCCGGCTCGCCTGCCCGGTGGCCTCACCCTGGTGTCTTGAGATGACGATCACAGGAACGAAAAGGCGCGTGCCCCACCCGGCGGCGACAACTCGCGCGACGACGGCCGGGCGCGTTCCTGCGCGTCCATGACCGCGACGGCGGCCATGTTGACGATTTCCTGCACGTCCGACCCCTGTTCGAGGATGTGGACGGGCTGGGCCATGCCGACCAGGATCGGGCCGATTGCCGTGGCACCGCCCAGGTCGCGTAACAACTTGTACGCGATGTTCCCCGCGCTCAAGTTCGGGAAGATCAACACGTTGGCCGATTCCTTCAACGCGCTGAATGGAAACGATTCCTCAAGGATCGTGGCGTCCACCGCGGTGTCGGCCTGCATCTCCCCGTCCACCATCAGGGACGGGTCGCGCTGCCGCAACAACGCCACCGCCTCCGCCACGCGTTGCGCCTCGGGGTGTCGCACCGACCCGAAGTTCGAGAACGACAGCATCGCCACCTTCGGCGTCTGCCCGAAGGCCCGCACGATCCGGGCCGCGGCGTGCGCAATCTGCGCCAGCTGCTCCGAGGTGGGCTCGATGTTGACCGTCGTGTCGCCGCAGAAGACGACGTGCTTCTCGAACACCAGCATGTAGAGCCCCGCCACGAGCCCGGACTTCGTGTGCGACCCCACCACCTCCAGCGCGGGGCGCAGCGCCTCGGGATACGTCGTCGTCATCCCCGTGAGGAGCGCGTCGGCCTCGCCGCGCGCCACCATCACGTTGCCGAAGTAGTTGCCGCTGAGGATGCGCCGCTGCGCCTCGCCTAACGACAATCCCTTGCGCTGGCGCCGCTCCCACAGGAACTGCGCGTACCCCTCCAGGTGCGGCGAGCGCGCCGGATCGGTGATCGTGAGGTCGTCCACCCGCACGCCGTCCTGCTGCGCCTTGCGGCGGATCGTCTCCTCGTTCCCCAGCAGGATCGGGTGCGCGATCCCCTCGTCCATGATCTGCCGCGCGGCGCGGATCATCTTGCGCGCCTCGCCCTCGGCCAGCACCAGGCGCTTGGGGTCGCGCACCGCACGGTTGATGATCCCGCGCATGATCCCCTTCGCCCGCCCCAGCCGAGCCTCGAGCTGCTCGCGATACTCGTCCAGCTCGATGAACTCCTGCGCCACCCCGCTCGCCACCGCCGCCCACGCCACCGCCGGCGCCACCCACAGCAGCACGCGCGGATCGAAGGGGAAGGGGATCAGGTACTCGCGCCCGAATTTCACCTGACGGAGCCCGTACAGCGCCGAGACCGATTCCGGCACGTCTTCCTTGGCCAGCGCCGCCAGCGCGCGCGTGGCCGCCATCTTCATCTCCTCGTTCACCTGCGTCGCGCGCGCATCCATCGCGCCGCGGAAGATGAACGGGAAGCCCAGCACGTTGTTGACCTGGTTGGGATAGTCGCTGCGCCCCGTGGCGACGATGGCGTCGTCGCGCACCGCCTTCACCTGCTCGGGGAGGATCTCCGGCGTGGGGTTCGCCAGGGCGAAGATGATCGGGTTGGGGCCCATCACCTTCACCATCTCCTGGGTCATCGCCCCGGCGGCCGAGAGCCCGACGAAAACGTCGGCCCCCACCAGCGCCTCGGCCAGCGTCCGCGCCGGTGTGTCATTCGCGAACTTGGCCTTGTACGGATCCAGGTGCTCCGCGCGCCCCTGGTAGATCACCCCGGCCTTGTCGCACATGATGATGTGCTCGCGCCTAACGCCAAGCCGCACGTAGTGCGAGGCCGTCGCGATGGCCGAGGCGCCGGCGCCGGAGAAGACGACGCGCACGTCCTCGATCTTCTTCTCCACCACTTCCAGCGCGTTGAGCAGCGCGGCGCCGGAGATGATCGCCGTCCCGTGCTGGTCGTCGTGGAAGACGGGGATCTTCATCGTCTTCCGCAGCGTCTCCTCGATGTAGAAGCACTCCGGCGCCTTGATGTCCTCGAGGTTGATCCCCCCCACCGTGGGTTCGAGGAGCTGGCAGAAGCGGATGACGTCGTCCGGGTTCTCCGACCCCACTTCGAGGTCGAAGACATCGAGGTCGGAGAACTGCTTGAAGAGGTTCCCCTTTCCCTCCATCACCGGCTTGCCGGCCAGCGCGCCGATGTTGCCGAGCCCGAGCACCGCGGTGCCGTTGGTGACCACCGCGACCAGGTTCCCCTTTGCCGTGTACTTGTAGGCGTCGTTGGGGTTGGCCTTGATCTCGAGGCACGGCTCGGCGACCCCCGGCGAGTAGGCCAGGGAGAGGTCGCGCTGGTTGTTGAGGGGCTTGGTCGGTACGACCGCGATCTTCCCGGGCTTGGGAGACGCGTGATAGTCGAGGGCGTCGTTGCGATTCATGGCAACAATTTACCGGCGTGACACGCGGCTGGGGGTAGGGTGGCACCCCACGAAGCGAGAGGCGCCCCACCAGTAGACGTCGCGCCCGCCACGCGCGTTGGACGGCGAGTGGCCGTGGTGCGGGGCGGGGGCGGCGCTGTGAGGAATCGGCAAAGAGTCGGCATCGGCGAGGGTGTTCATGGGCGGTTTATCCGGCGTTGCTAGGATGCAGGCATCGGCACCACCTCGACCCCGGATGGAGCGCATCGGATGACAGGCATCGCAATCGGCAGTGACGACGTGAGAGGGAGGCGGCGCCTGGGGTCGCCCTGGCGCTGGGTGGGGGCGCTTGCTGCCGTTGTCGCGCTCACTCCGCAGGGCGCTCACGCGCAGCGTCGCGCCCCGTCGTCGTTCGAGGCCGTGGCGATCGAGGGGGCGCGGGCGGTCGATCCTGGGCTCCTGACGCCCGAGGCAGGCGACACACTTCCGGCGCGCCGCCGCCCGGTCGCGATCGAGTACAGCGACTGGTACAACCGCCGCCTCCTGATCCACCAGGTCTCGTCCTGGGCCATGCTCCCGCTCTTCGCCGTGCAGTACAAGGCGGGGCAGGCGCTGCTCGACAAGGGACACGACGGCGCGCCGCAGTGGGCGCGCGACTGGCACGGGCCGCTCGCGGGTGCGACCGGCGTCCTGTTCGGCGTGAATACCGTGACCGGGTTGTGGAACCTGTACGACGCCCGGAAGGACCCCAAGGCGCGGAAGTGGCGCACGGCGCACGCCATCCTCATGCTCGTGGCCGACGCCGGTTTCGCGGCGGCTCCGGCCTTCGCCGAGGATGAGGGGGGCGAGGACGGCCGCTATCGGGCGGGCGGAGGGAGCGGCTCGCGCATCCAGACGCACAAGCGCATCGCCGTCGGCTCGATGGGGGTCGCGGCGGTGAGCTGGCTCATGATGCTTCCGCCGTTCCGTCGCGAATGAGCGACGTCGCAGTGATCGCGCAGCTGGCCGCGGCGGTGCAGCCGTGGGCCGACAGGTACAACGACAGCACCGTGCTGCAGTCGATCGTGATGTTTGCCCACATCGCGGGTGTCGTGCTCAGTGGCGGTGCGGCGGTGACGACCGACCGGGCAACGCTCGCCGCGGCGCGTCGCTCGCCGGCCGATCGCGCCCAGGCGCTCGTCGCGCTGCGAAGCTCGCATCGCGCGATCCTCATCGGTTTGGGGGTCGTGCTGGCGAGCGGTGTCCTTCTTCTGGCAGCGGATCTCGAGACGCTGCTCCGCGCCACGTTCTTCTGGGTGAAGATGGGGTTGCTCGTCCTCCTCGCCGTGAACGGCGTGCTCCTGATGCGCGCCGAGCGTCCGGTCGCCGCAGGTCCCGGGGACGTCGGGGCGGAGCGCCAGTGGCGCACGCTGTCGGCGCTCTCGATTTCGAGCCTCGTGCTCTGGTTCGCCCTGGTCCTGTCCAGCACGTTCCTCGTCACGTCAGCCTAACGAAGATGCATCGTCCCGATCCTGCGCCGCTCGCGGCGCCGTCACTGCCTGCGCGCGACCGTTCCGCCGAATCGCGGCCCGGGGGCGCCGACCATGCGGACCTCCGTGCGGATGCTGATCACGCGTGCGGTGGGTGCGAGCTGCGCACCAGCCGGCGCAGCTTCCTCGGCGGCGTCGCGGCGGCGCTCGCCCTCTTTGCGGTCGAGGGGATCCTTCCGCGCGATGCGCAGGCGCTTCCGGCGCGCGAGGTGACGGGGGAGCGCACCGCACCGCAGGAGACGGCCTACGCGATTCCCGCCGCCGACGGCGTGGCGATCGACAAGAAGGAAGGCGTGATCATCGCTCGTTATGCGGGGAGCGTGTACGCCTTCGCCCTCACCTGTCCGCACCAGAACACGGCGCTCCGCTGGAACGACGGCGCGCACGAATTCCAATGCCCGCGCCACAAGTCGAAGTACAGACCCGACGGCGTCTTCATCTCCGGGCGTGCCACGCGCGCGATGGATCGCTTCGCCGTGCGGAAGGACGGCGAACGCCTCGTGGTGAACCTCGACAAACTCTACGAGCAGGATGCCGACGCGGCCGGATGGGGGAGCGCCAAGGTCGCCGTCTGACGGACTCCCCTACTTGATGACCGGGAGCGGATACGCCTTCTGCAGCGCGGCCACGTAGTCGCCGAACAATGCCTTGGTGGACGCGAACTCGTCCTTCACCCTGGCGCGGAAGTCGGCGTCGGTCGCGAAGTCGGTGAGCAGCGCCGCCATGGCCATCGCGTCGATGCGGAAGCCGGTGTGGCCGATCTCGTTCAGCGCGTCGGTCTCCATCTCGTAGGTGTGGAAGCCGCCCGTCGACGTGAAGGCTGAGAAGCCGACCCCGGGAATGTCGCGCGACACCGACCCGGTCTCCTCGTATCCCTGCGGCTTCTGCGGCTCGTTCACCACGCGCGTCGCGCCGTACTTCTTGAGGTAGGCGAAGGCGACTTCATTGAGCGCCGCCGTCGAGATCCCGTCGCGCATCGACCCATAGTTGTCGATCTCGACCCTGGTCCCCGTGGAGAGCGCCGCACCACGCGCCGCGTTGTCGATCAGTTCGCGGATCTGCGCGAGGTAGACTTCGTCGGGATAGCGGATGTAGAAGTCGGCGACCGCACGATCGGGGACGACGTTCGGCGCCTTTCCACCCTCGGGGATGATCCCCTGGATGCGCGCCTCTGGGCGCATGTTCTTGCGGAGCCCGTCGACGCTCTGGAAGAGGTGGAGCACGGCCGTCAGGGCATCGCGCCCTTCCCACGCCGTCATCTGGTGCGCCGGCGCGCCGCTGAAGGTGTAGCGCACGCCGTCGATGTTGAGGCAGCAGGTGCCGAAACCAGGCGCCGGACGCTGCGTGTTCACCGACGAGTGCGACCGCACGATGACGTCGGCGCCGTTGAAGACGCTCGCCTTGTGCATCACCGTCTTGGACGGTGGCGGCATCATCTCCTCGGCGGGAGTGCCATACACCGTGACCGTCCCCGGGGTCTTGCTGCTGGTGAGGAACTCGGCCACCGCGACCGCCGCCGCCAGCCCCACGGGACCCTGCGAAGAGTGCTGGTCACCGTGATAGTCGCGCATGGTTCCGCGCAGCGCGTCGTACTCCACGATCACGCCGAGGTTGGGCCCCGGCGTCCCCTTCGTGTAGCGCGCGACGAACGCGGTCTGCAGTCCGCCGACTCCCATCTCCACCGTGAAGCCGTGCGCGGTGAGCCAGTCGGCGAGGATCTTCACCGAGCGCGACTCCTTGAAGCCGACTTCGGGATGGCGCGTGATGTCGTCGGACATCGCCTGCAGTTCGCCGTCCCACAGCGCCTTGGCGCGCGCCACCACCGCGTCGCGCTTGGCGTTAGGCGCCGCGCTCAGGCGCGCCGCGAGCGCCGCGGCGTTGATGCGCTGTTGCAGCTCCCCCTGGCGCTTGACGACGTCGATCGCCGCGGCGCGCTGCGTTGGCGTCTCCTGCGCCGCGAGGGCGCGCAGCGGAGCGACCGACGCGAGCGAGACGACCGAAGCGAGCGCCACGTGCGCCGCGCGCGCCACGAGCGCCACATGCGCTGCTTGCGATGCGACCTTGCCGATGGCGGCGAACGCGGATCGGCCTGCGCGGACGCGAACCGCGGACGGAATCGTACAGGATGTCATGGCGATGAGGGCGACGGCGGGAGGTGAGGCGATGGCGGAAGAACCGAATGTCGCGTGGCGACCGGCGTTCACGAGCGCCCCTCGTCGAGGGCGTCGATCTTGGCGACGCGCGCCGCGTGGCGCCCGCCGCCGAACGGCGTGTCGAGGAAGGTCCGGACGATCTCCTGCGCGAGGCGTCCGCCGATGAGCGTGCCGCCAAGCGTGAGGACGTTTGCGTTGTTGTGCTCGCGTGCGTTCGCGGCGGTCGTCACGTCGTAGCACATGGCAGCGCGTACACCGCGAACCTTGTTGGCGGCCATGCAGCTCCCGATCCCGGCGCCGTCGACCATGATCCCGACGTCCGCAGCGCCGGACGCCACGGCGCGGGCCACGGCGATGGCGAAATCCGGATAGTCCACGGCGTCGGGGCCGAAGGTCCCCACATCGTGCACCAGTGCGCCGCGCTGTCGCAGGTATGCCAGGAGCGCGTCCTTCATCGTCACCCCGCCGTGATCGGCGCCGAGCGCCACGCGCAGCGCGCCACCCGCGGCTCGCGGTCCGCTCGCTGCCGCGGCGACTTCGACCGGCCCGGGGGTTGCGGCTGACGGAGCGCCGCCCGTGGCGAGCGCGATCCCGAGCTTTGCCGCCGCGTCGCGAGCGGCCGGGGTGACGACGGCGTCGCCGGCGGCGAGCGACGTCGCGCCCTCGCGCCGGGCGCGCACCACGTCTCGTTCGGTGATCAGGCGTCGTCTCGACATGTGCGCACGGACCTTGAAGGGCGAACGCCGGGCGCGCCCACGGCCATCGTCACCGTCGCGCGCGCACTCGGCGGGCGAAAGTTGTCGCCGCATCGCCCCCTCGCGCGAGAGGGTGGGGGCACCGCACCCGCGGCGGCGGTTCGCTCATCACCCCCGGGCCTGGCGGGCGCCCCACGCCAGGCAGACCAGCCCCCCCGACACCACGATGATCGTGGGCCCGCTGGGGAGATCGAGCGGGATCGAGGCAGCGAAGACCACCAGGGCGGCCAGGAGCGCCGAGCCTACCGAGACCACGAAGGTGGCGCGCATGCTCCCGCCCAGCAGCAGTCCGGTCACCGCCGGGAGGACCAGGAAGTTGAAGACGAGCATGACACCGGCAAACTGCATGCTGAAGGCGATCACCACGCCCAGCGTGAGGTACAGCGCCAGGTCCCACAGGCGCACGCGATAGCCGAGCGTGCGCGCCGTCTCCCGGTCGAAGGAGACGAAGAGGAATTCCTTGTAGAAGACGACGTGGGCGAGGAGCACCGGGACGGTCGTCGCCAGCAGCAACATCGTGTCCTGCCGTGTGATCCCCAGGATGTTCCCCTGCAGCAGGATGTCGTGGGCCTCGCCCGACTTGGCCTTGGCGATGAAGAGGATCCCCGCGGCGGCGGCCACGGCATAGGAGACGCCGATGGTCGCGTCCGGCGGGACATCGCCGCGCGGCGGCGAGGCGAAGAAGACCACGCCACCCAGCGTGATGAGGAGCGAGACCGCCAGCGGATGCCCGGTGAGTCCGGGGAGGAAGCCGAGCCCCGCCAGCCACAACGCGATCGCCAGCCCGGCGGACGAGACCTGTGCCAGCGCGGCCCCCACGAAGACGATGCGGCGCAAGACGACGTACACGCCGACCACGGAGCAGGCGAGGGCGATCAGCAACGTCCCGTACAGCGCTTCCCTGAAGAGGAGGACGGCATCAAGCACGGGGATGCTCCCCGTCGAGGTCGAGGGTGACCGCGTGATGCGCGCGATCGCCGGTCGTGGTGCGCTTGGCGAGGACCACGCGATGTCCGTCGAAGCTCTGCACCTCGACCGGGATGCCGTACACCTCCCGCAACGTGGACTCGGTGAGGATCTCGTCCACGGGGCCCACGCGGAACTTGCCGCGTACCACGAGCGCGATGCGCTCCACGTAGTTGGCCACCTCGTTGAGGGCGTGGCTCACCATCAGCACGGTGAGGCCGTCGCGTTCGTGCAGGTCGCGCACCAGCCCCAGGATCTGCGTGGTCGAGACGAGGTCCATCCCGGTCGTCGGCTCGTCCAGCACCAGCACGTTAGGTTCGCCGACGAGGGCGCGGGCGATGAGGGCGCGCTGCTTCTGTCCGCCGGACAGCGAGGTGAGGCGTCGCGCGGCGAGGTCGGTGATCCCCACCTGCTCCAGCGCCTCGTACGCGCGCACCTCGTCCTGCTTTCCCGGGCGTCGCCCCAGGCCGACGCGGTCGTAGCGTCCCATGAGCACGACGTCGAGCACGCGGAGCGGGAAGTGCGCGCTCACCTGGTCGCGTTGCGGCACGTAGCCAAATCGCAGCCCCTCGGCGCGCTTCACCGTCCCGCTCAGCGGCGCCAGGGTGCCGAGCAGCGCGCGCAGGACCGTGGTCTTGCCCGCGCCGTTGGGGCCGACGAGCCCCAGGAAGTCTCCCTCGGGGAGGACGAAGCGCAGGTCGCTGAGGATCGCCCGTCCGCCGTAGCCTAACGAAACGCCCTCGAAGGAGACGAGGGCGCTCATCGGACCGCGGCGGCGAGCTGCTGCACGTCGTTGCGCATGACCGCCACGTAGTCGTCGAGCCCCTTCGCCCCGCCCACCGACGGCGGGAGCACGAGGACCTTGGCCCCGACGCGCGCGGCGACGAAGTCGGCCGTCTTGCGGTCGTAGTACGGCTCCATCACGATCACCTTCGCCCCCGCCTGCTTCATCGTCTGGATGAGTCCCGCCAGGTGCGACGGCGATGGCGGGACCCCCGGCTTGGGTTCCATGAAGCCCACGATGTTGACGCCGGTGTACTCGGCGAAGTAGCGCCAGCTCGTGTGCCACGCGACGATCGGCTTCCCCTTGAGCGTCGCGAGGTCGGCAGCCCATGCCGTTTCGGCGGCGGTCAGCCGGTCGTCGAACGCTTTCTCGTTCGACGCGAAGACGGCCGCGTCCTTCGGGTCGAGTTCACTGAACTTCTGCCGGAAGAGCGCGGCGATCTTCCGCCCGTTCTCGGGGTCGAGCCAGTAGTGCGGATTTCCCATCGGGTGCACATCGCCCTGTGAGCGGTCCACGTTGCCGCGCGCCTGGTCGAGCACCGGGATCACCCGCGAGACGTCGAGGTAGCCGCTCCCCCCCATCCGGATCTTCGCGTTGCGCGCCCCATCGAGCAGGAGCGACATCCATCCGACCTCGAGGTCGAGTCCCACAAAGGCCCACACGTCCGCCTTCTGCAGTTGGAGGACGAACGAGGGCTTGGCCTCGATGAAGTGCGGGTCCTGGTAACCCTCACCGACGTGCGTGGCGACGACGCGGTCGCCGCCGACGGCGCGCGCGATGTCGTAGAGGTCCGTGGTGCTCGTGACGACGTGCAGCTGCGCGCGCGCGGGCAACGCAGCACCGAGCGACGCAAGCGCGAGCCCGGCGGCCAGCACGAGGTGATGGGGGAGCAGCGCGACGTGGCGTCGCGACGAGCGCGGAAAGCGGGAGGGGAGGGGCATCAGAAGGGGTGCGGCTTGTGCGGACCGAGGGCGAACGTCGCCTGCAGGATGACACGCGTGAAGGCAACGCTCCCCGAGGGTGGGGCGACGCGCTCGACGCCGCCCACGAGCTTCGAGAACTCGCTGGGGAAGAACTCCAGATAGGTGGACGCGGCGCGCGTCGTGCCGCCGGAATAGTCGGGATCCTGCAGCACATCCACGCGCGCCCCGAGATAGCCGCGCCGCGACGCCTGCCAGCGAGAGAAGAGATACGCGCCGGTGAAGTTGCGCCGCGGTCCATCATACACCGCCACGCTCGATCCGGTTGCGGCGGGAAGTGCCGGGTCCCGCTCGTTCAGCTGGCGCAGCACCTCGCCCTGCAGGATGAACGACCGGTACAACCCCTGCTGTAACGGGCGCCATCGGTACGTGAGGTCGGCTCCAACCACGGATTGCCGTGCGAGCGCGGCGTTGACCGTTGCCACGCCGCTCACCGGCTGCTCCCGCCGCCCGGTGATGGCGGAGAACGACAGCTCCAGGTTCGACGCCTGCGAAAGGTCCCAGTAGTTCCGCAGGCGCGCCGAGTACCCGAGCCCCGTCAGCTGCTTGCTGGCGCGCTCCGTGGCGCGCAGCCCGTCGGGCGCCTCGCCAAAGCGGTCGCTCGCCGTGACGATGACTTCCTGGTAGAAGCCGAACGGCGAGAAGATGCGGCTGGCGTAGATCCCCGTCCCCTTGAGCCCTTCCGCTCCCAGGAACCGCTGCAACACCCAGGGATACTCGATGGAGTGGAGGTCGTGCCGGTGCGTCGTGTTCTCCTTCCCTACGGGGAGAAGGAGGCGCCCGAGGCGCAACTCGAGCCCCCAGGGGAGCGACGTGGCTGTCAGGTACGCCTGCTCGATCGAGATCCCTTCGCCGTCCGAGATGCCGAGGAAGATGTCGCCGCGGAAGTACGGGTCGACCGCGGCCTGGATCGCGACCTCGACCTCGCGAATGCCGAAGCGGGTGCTGTCACCCTGCGTGCTCCCCTTGGGCGAAAGGTCGCCGATCAGGTCGCCGACTGCGGAAACGTCGGGGAGGAGGCGCGGGTTCGACGGACCGGGTTGCCCCTGCACCGGCGCAGGGGTACTCGGGCGCCCCTCCAGCTCGCGGACGATGGCGAGGGAGTCGGCCACGCGTGCGCTGTCGGCGCGGAGCGAGTCCGCCTTGGAACGCCGAGCGGTGGAATCGCGCTGTTGCGCGGCCAGCGGGGTGGCGAGGGCGACCGTCGCCACGAGGATCGCCACGACGATCGCGACGCGTGCGCCAACGCTCCTCGAGTGCCGTCCGTAGGGTGCCGAGCGGGCGAAAAGCCTGGAGACGACTGCTGGATTGACCCGCGGCACGTGGCACGATCCTCGATTGATGTCCGGCAGGGGAGCGCGGCGAGTCGATGACGCGAGGTCGAGCCGCCGTTTGACGCGGAAGCTTAGGATCGGTACCTCAATACAACATGACGATTCCCGTAAAGTCCGTGGCGGGAATCGGGGAATTGTCCCACCCGACGTCAGCCGTTAGGCTACCTGTCATGCGCCTGCGCCCCCTTCTCCTTCGTGTACTCGCCGCCGTCCTGGCGGTGGTGCACGTCGTGGTGCCGGGCGCGGCGTCCATCGTCGATGCGCGCCCGGCAGCGCAGGCGGTCTCCGAGCGCTCGACCGTCCACTTCGAGGAGCCGGGGTCACCACACGCCATCGCGCACCAGGAGCACTGCGTCCTGTGCAGCGCGGCGACGCAGGCCTGGGCGGAGCCGGTAGCGCCTCCCCCCGTCGTCGACGGTGGGGTCGAGAGCTGGCCGTCGCGGGCCGACTGGATCGGGCACGCGGCAGACGAGTCCACTGCCCAGCGACGGTCGCGCGCCCCACCAGCCTGAGTGACCCGCAGCGCGCCCGCGCGACAGGCCGGCCCTTTCTCGGGCCGCCGGCGCCGGCCCTGCGGACATCGCACATCCCTCGTCGTCGTTCCCGGCGCGCGCCACGCGCGCCCGGGTCTCACGCCATGCTGCGATCGCACTCATGCCAATCGTCTCGTCCCATCGCCGCCACGGGCCGGCGCCAGCCTGCGCGGCTGCCATCCTCGCCGTGCTGGCTGCACTACTGGCCCCAGCCTCCCTGCGGGCGCACCCGTCCGCCGGGGCGCCTCCCTTCCCATCCGCTCACGCTGGTTCACGTGCTGCGGCCATCACCCCCCCCATTCTCGGCACCGTGCGGGACTCCGCGGGGCGACCGCTCGCCAACGCGCAGGTCGTTGTCAGCGTCGTCAACCGCGTCCTGCAGTCCGATGCCAACGGCAGCTTCGCCATTCGCGGGCTGGCCGCGGGGACGTACCACGTTGACGTCTCCCTCATCGGCTACGCGCCGCAGCACGCCGTGGTCACGCTTCCCGAGAACGGTCCCGACGTCGTGCTCTCGATCGTGCTCCGCGCCTCGCCATTGCGCCTGACGGGTGTCCTCGTGAGCGCGGCGCCGACGGGGACCGACGCCCTCGGCGTCACGCAGGCCGCCGTCGAGCTGTCGGGGAAGGGGCTTGCCCTCAACCTCGGGAGCTCCGTCGCGCAGACGCTCTCCAACGAGCCGGGGATCGCCATGCGGTTCAACGGTCCCATGGCCAACGTCCCCGTCATTCGCGGCCTCACCGGCGACCGCATCCTGGTCCTGCAGGATGGCGAACGGACGGGCGACCTGTCGTCGGCCTCGGCCGATCACGCCCTCTCCATCGACCCGTTCAGCGCCGACCGCATCGAGGTCATCCGCGGCCCGGCGTCCCTGTTGTATGGCAACAACGCGTTAGGCGGCGTCGTCAACGTCATCGCCAACGAGATCCCGTCCGACGTGCCGACGCGTCCGTCGTTCTTCGTCGGCGGACAAGGGGAGTCGGTGACCCCCGGCGGCGTCGTGGGGGGCGGTGCCACGCTCCCGCTGGGGAAGAACTTCGCGCTGACGGCCCGTGGCAACTGGCGCAGCACCGACGACCTTCGCGTCGGCGGGCGCGGAACGCTGCGCAACACCGATGCCGCGAGCACCGGGGGCTCCGTGGGGCTCGGGTATGCGGGCGATCGGGCGCAGGTCGGCGTCGCCTTCCGCGCCTCGTCGTTCGAGTACGGCGTCCCGTTCCCTACCGACGGCGAGCCGATTCGCCTCGATGGGTCCCGCACGCAGGGCTCCCTGCGCGCCACCATCAACACCGGCGCGGCGCTCATCCCCACCGTGCGCGTCGATGGCACCGTGCAGCGCTACGGTCACGACGAGATCGAGCCATCCGGCGCCGTCGGGACGAACTTCCTGCTCAACACGCAGACGTTCAACGTCGCCGCGCGCACGCAGGGGAAGCGACTCACCGGCACGCTTGGCGTGCAGGGGCTCTTCCGTGACTACCGCCCCACCGGCGACGAGGCGTTCACGCCGGGCGCCACCAATCGCAACGTCGGGCTCCTCCTCTTCCAGGAACTGCCGCTGCAGCGCGCCGCGCGCCCGGATGCGCGCGTGCCCAAGCTGCAGCTTGGCGCGCGCTACGACTGGTTCGCGCTCGAGACAAAGGACGATGTGCAGGGTCGCTTCGGCCCGGCCCAGCAGAAGTCGTACAACAGCACCTCGGCCTCGTTCGGCCTCAGCCTCCCCATCGGGCGCGCCGCCAATTTCAGCGTCAACGCGCAGCGCGCCTTCCGCGCGCCAACGGTCGAGGAAGTCTTCGCCGACGGCTATCACGCCGCCGTCGGGACGTACGATGTCGGCAACAACGCGCTCAAGGCCGAGCGGAGCACCGGCCTCGAAGGGATCCTGCGCACGCAGTCCACGCGCGGCTTCGCGCAGCTGAGCGCGTACCTGAACCGGGTCGCCGACTACATCGCCCCCGTCGCCGTGGGGACGCGCGACGTCGAGGGCGAGGACGGGCCCGTGGCCGTCCCGCTCGTGAACTTCCAGCAGCAGGACGCGCAGCTCTTCGGCTTCGAGGCGCAGGGCGAGAGTGAGATCGCGCGGCACTGGGTGCTGGGCGCGAGCGCCGACTGGGTCCGTGGCCGCTTCACCGACGACACGAATCTCCCCTACATCCCCGCAGGGCGACTCGCCGCCACCCTTCGCTGGGACAACGGACGCATCTCGTTAGGTGGCGGCGTGAAGCAGGTCTTCCGCCAGTCCAACGTCTCCGGCGACGCGCTCGACCTCCCCACCGACTCCTACACCCTCGCCAACCTCTCGATCGGCTACACGATCCTCGGCGGCACCACGCTCCAGAACATCGTCCTCCGCGCCGACAACCTGTTCGACACCATGTACTACGACGCCACGAGCCGCATCAAGAGCTTCGCGCCGAACCCGGGGCGGAACGTCGCGTTGGTCTACAAGGTGATCTTCTAGGGTGAGACCACGAGAAGACGAGGCAGGATCGGGACCAACGCAACTGCCGTAACACGGGGGATACACGGAGGCACGGAGGGCACGGGGATCTTCGCGCAACGCGATGCCCCCCGTGCCCTCCGTGTCTCCGCTGCCCTCCGTGTTGATGAAGTTGTGCTTGGTATTTCTCGTCCTCTCGTCTTCTCCCTCACTCGCCGCGCGCATACCCGCGCAGCCGCTCCAGCATGCGCGTATCCATCACCTCGGGCTCGTCGCCCTTGGGCGTCTCGATGACTTTCGCGACGGAATGCAGTCGGTCGTCGGTCATGATGCGGCGGAAGGCGCCGGCGCCGATGGCACCTTCGCCGATCAGCTCATGGCGATCCTTGCGTGAGCCGAACGGCGCCTTCGAGTCGTTGAGATGCATCATCCCCAGCCGCTCGAAGCCGATCGTGTCGCCGAAGCGCGCCCACACATCGTCGTAGGCGTTCACGAGATCGTACCCCGCGGCAAAGATGTGCGCCGTATCGACGCACACGCCCACGCGATGGCGCACGGACGGATCGATCGACGCAAGCAGGAATGCCATCTCCTCGAAGTTCGCGCCGATCGCCGTCCCGCTCCCCGCCGTCGTCTCCATCAGCAGCGTGACGTTCCCCGGGACGACGTCCAGGGCGATGCTGATCGCCTCGGCGTTGCGCGCGATCCCGCTCGCCCGGTCATCCATGAAGTTCCCCGGATGCGACACCAGGTACTTCAGCTGCAACGCCTCGCATCGCTTGAGCTCCGACACGAAGGAGATCAGTGAGCGGTTCCAGAGCACCGGATCGGGCGACCCCAGGTTGATGAGGTAGGAGTCGTGGGCGTTCGTCACCACGACCTCGGTCTCGGCGAGCGTCGCCAGGTACGTCGCGCGGTCCTCCGCCGAGATCGCCGGCTCCTTCCACTGGTTCGCCTGCTTCGTGAAGACCTGCATCGCCGTCGCCGCGATCGCCTTCGCCCGCGGCACTGCCGAGGTGATCCCCCCCGCCGTCGAGACGTGCGCGCCTAACGGGCCAGGTGCTGGGACGGGAGACGGGGGACGGGAGACGGGAGGTGCTTTCGGCATGCGCGGAAGCGACGGCGCGTGAGGGAAGGGGACGGGAGAGGACGGGACGCGAAGCTTAGAGCCCCGCTCACACCGCTGAAACCCATCGCCCCCCGCGCGCGGCATCGCCGCGCGCACTCCCGTCTCCCGTCTCCCGTCCCCCGTCCGCCCTTACCGTCCCGCCCGCAGCGCCAACCACGCCATCGGATCCGTCGCCCGCCCCTTGGGTCGGATCTCGAAATGCAGGTGCGGGTCCATCTCAGGGTCGGCGCGCCCGACGGCGCCGATCGTCTCGCCCTTGGCGACCTTGTCGCCCTTCCGCACGTCGGCGCGCGAGAGCGATCCGTACACCGAGTAGTCGCCCCCGCCGTGTTGCACGATCACCGTGAGCCCGTACGTCCCGATCGGGTCGGCGACCATCACTTCGCCCGCAGCGATCGTCTTCACGGCCGTCCCCTGCGCCGCGCGAATGCCGATCCCATTCCAGCGAATCGTCGTGTTGTTGGGGTTGATCACGCGCCCGAACCGGTAGAGGATGTCCCCCTCCACGGGCCAGTCGAGCTTCCCGAAGTCCGATGTCTTGAGCGTGCTCGTCGTCGGCGCCGGTGCGTTGGGGCGTGACTCGTTGCGCCGGCGCGTCTCCTCGAGCGACGCGAGCAGCTGCGACAGTCGTTGCTCGTCGCGCTGGATGCGCGCCAGGCGGTCCTGGATCTGCTTCTGCGATTCCTGCACCTGCTCGAGGTTGCGGGAGCGTACGCCCTCGAGCGAGCGCAATCGCTGCTCCTCCAGCGCCTTCTCCTCGCGGTTGCGGCGCAGTTCGTCCTGCAGCTTGAGGAGGAGGGCGCGCTGCTGTTCGATCTCGCGATAGAGCAGTTCGACGCGATGCACCACCGCGCGGTCGTGGAGCGCCAGTTCGTGCAGGTACTTGTAGCGTCCCACGAGTTCGCCAAAGGTGCGCGCCGAGAGCAGTGCCTCCGTCGTGTACATCGGCCCGCGCTTGTAGATATCGACCACGCGTCGCTTGAGCGTGCCGCGGCGCGACTGCACCTCGCCCTCGGCCCGCGTGAGCGACTGCGTGGCGGAATCGACGTCCGACGTGATCGAGACGAGCTGCGCGTCGAGCGATCGCACGAGGCGCCCCGTCACCTCGGCCTGCCGGTGCAGGTTCTGCGTCTCGTCCCGGAGGTCGTGTGCGCGCCCCTGCAGCTCCTGCAAGCGCGACTGCAGATCGGCGCGCTCGCGACGGATCGCGTCGAGCTCTTCGCGCTGCTGCCGCAGTCGCTGCTCCGCGCTCTGGGCATGCAGCGCAAACGGCGCCCCCATCAGGAAGAGCGCCGCGAAGGCCGCCAGCTGCACCGTCCGCCTCACAAGACCCGGCGAATCTGGCGCCCGACCGAGAGCGCGCTTCCCACGACGCCGATGACGGCACCGCCCAGCAAGCCGAGCAGCGCCAGTCGTGCCCCGAAGAACTCGGTTCGGATGAAGTAGCGCGAGATGAGCGACGCGGCGAGCCACGTGAGTCCCAGTGCCAGCACCCCGCCCAGCACCCCCTTCACGAACCCCTCGATGAGGAAGGGGCGACGAATGAAGCCGTCCGTCGCGCCGACCAGTCGCATGATCGAGATCTCGCGCGCACGCGCCATCACCGCCATGCGGATTGTTGCGCCGATCACGATGATCGAGACCGCGGCAAAGGCCAGCCCGAGGATGATCCCCGCGGCCGTCGCGACATTGCGGATGCTGTAGAGCTTTTGCACCCACTCCTCGCCGAAGCGCACGTCGTCCACGATGGGCTGCGCCTTCACCTTGTCCGCAATGCGCTTCACCGAGCTCGGGTCGCGAAACCCGTCGCGCAGGCGGATGTCGAGCGACGCCGGGAGGAATCCGTTCTCGAAGACGTCGCGGAATTCTCCCAGCTCCTTGCGGGCGCGCTCCAGCGCCTGCTCGGGCGTCACGTACTCCACGCGCGCCACCTCGGGCATCGCGCCGATGTCGCCCATCGCCAGCGCGACTGCCTCCGCCGAGGTCGAGTCGGCGAGGAAGGCCCGGATCTCGACGCGGCTCTCCAGGGCGCTCAGCGTGTTGCGGATGTTGAGCGCGACGAGCGAGAAGAGCCCGAAGGCAAACAGCGAGAAGGCGATCGTCGTGATGCTCAGTGCGCTCAGGAGTGGCGCGCGCTTGAAGCCCAGCATCGCCTCGCGGACGGCCAGCTTCATGGCGTCAGCTCCGGCGCGCGGCGCTTCTCGTCGGCGCTGTCGAACACCACCTGCCCGCGGTTGATCTCCAGCACACGCAGCTCGGCGCGCTTCACCAGCTCGAGATTGTGCGTCGCCATCACCACCGCCGTCCCCGCCGCGTTGATCTCGCGCAGCAGCTGGAAGACGCCGCGCGTGGCGCGATCGTCGAGGTTTCCCGTCGGTTCGTCGGCCACCAGGACGAACGGGTCGTTCGCCAGGGCGCGGGCGATGGCGACACGCTGCTGCTCGCCGCCGCTCAGTTCACGCGGGAAGTTGGTCGACTTGGAGGCGAGTCCCACCTGCGTGAGCAGTCGCGAGACCTTGGGATGGATCTTCTCGTGCGCCGTCCCGATCACTTCGAGCGCGAAGGCGACGTTCTGCTCCACCGTGCGGTCCTCCAGCAGGCGAAAGTCCTGGAAGACGACGCCCAGCTTGCGCCGGAGGAGCGGGATGTCCTTGCGCGACACCCCCTTCGAGCGCGTCCCGCTCACCCACACGTCACCGCGGGTCGGGAGTTCGTCGAAGTAGATGAGCTTGAGGATCGTGCTCTTGCCGGCGCCGCTCGGTCCCGTGAGGAAGACGAACTCTCCCTTGTTCACGGAAAACGAGACGTCGTTGAGGGCGACGCCGGTGCGCGGATACTCTTTGAAGACGGAGGCGAATCGGATCACGGGGCGGTAAGCTAGCAACCGTGAAGAAGGACGACCGAGGGGCGCCCGGCGTCAGTGATCCCGATCGATCTCGTTATGGTCGAGGCCGCCCGCGCTCCGGGTGCACGAGACGCACCACCTCGGAGACTGTGATCCCCGCAATGTCGCGCACCGCCACCCCGCCGCGTGGGAGCGCCGGGTCGAGGGCGACGGTGGCGAGTTCCTGCCGGCGCGGCCCCTCGACCCAGACGAGGTCCCCTTCATTGAGGAGGCGAGCGGCGGCGTCGTCGGGGCGGACCTTCACGAGCGGGCCGCGATCGGCATCGCCGCGTCGCGTGGCCCAGAAGCCGACGACCTGCAGGGGAGGACTCGAGGCGAGACTCACGGGGACCGCGGCAATCGGGATCGAGCGCTGGCGTGTGCGCTGCGTCGCGCGCCAGCGCTGCAACGCGTGCTACAACGCGTGCGCGAGCGAGACGTATCCGTCATCGCGACGCATAACGAGTCGGCGCGCCGAGAGGTGATCGAGGGCGCGGGAGGCGGTCTCGGCGGGGGCGCCGAGTTCGACCTCCACTTCCTGCGCCTTCACGCGCCCGTGCCGGTTCACCACCTGCCAGGCGCGGCGCGCGCCGTCGTCGAGCGTCCCAACCAGGCGCAGGCGCCCGTCCTCGCCCTCGACGATGACCGCGAGGTCGTAGCGCTCGAGCACCGCCTCGATCGCCTCGAGGTGGCCGTCGTGCACGCCGCGGATGAGGAAGTAGCGCTGCGGCTGCTCGGCAAGGTTCTGGTAGTAGTCCAGGAGCTTCCCGACCACTTCGTCGGCGCAGGAGAAGTCGAGCATCTTCACCTGGGCAAAGTCGATGACCGTGACGTTAGGCTCTGGCAGTTCCGCGAGCGCTGCCTCGATCGCCTGGCGCACCGCGACCCCGGTGGGGCGGGTGACCAGGTTCGTGTACAGGTCGCACACCGTCTTGCGAAGGACGGAGCTGACGTTGATGTGGTAGATCACTTCTGGGGTACCCGTTCCGGAATCGTGATCTGGACTTGTGCCCCCGGAAGGGGAGACAGGTGCTCGCGCATCGGGAGGTCATCGTCCCATGGGGGAACGAGCGAGATGCGCGCCGTGCCGCTCCGCACGGAGAGTTTCCCGTCCCACCGCCCCACGTACCGACGGACCCCGGCGAGCCCCTGGCCTCGTCCCGGATCACGGAATCGACTCACGCCACGAATCACCGCCTCTTCCAGCGCCATCCCGTCGTCCCACCGGTCGCTCAGCTTCCGTCCCGGCGCGCTTTCGAGCGAGCGACGGAAGCCGATCCCGGCGTCACAGACGGCGATGACCACCACGCGCCGGCCGAGCCGCTGGCGGTAGCGGTACGTCTGCACCGCCACCCACCCCATGGTCTGCGCGTGTTCCACGATGTTCTGGCAAACTTCGGAAAGCGTCATGGCAAAGCGCATCGTCGCCATCGGGTCGAGGTTCAACTCGTTGACGAGGATCTGCTGGGCCTTGGACTGAATGCGTTCGACGACATCGTGCACGTCGTCGCTCTTGGCCACCGGGGTGATCTCGAGCAGCACGTTGGATTCCGCGGCCTGCGCGCGGGCGCGCGGGACGTGGCCGTGCATCTCGAAGAGTTCCTCGGCGTACTTGTAGAAACCCGCCCGCTGCCAGTACGACGCGGTCTCCTCGGTCTCGGGGCCGGTGAAGGCCGCCTGCGTCCCGCGTGACTGCGCGAGCGTGAGGAGTGCAGTGAGTCCGTACGGCGAGGCCCACCGCGTGTGACGCGCGTCGACGAGCACCTTCTGGTCGACGGGCACCGGCGCCAGCTGCTCGAGCACCTGTTCGAACGTGTGGTCGTCGAGCGAGGGGGGGACGGTGATGACAGTCGTCACGAGGGAATCAGTTCGCCGCGAAGATGGTGCGCGAGCCCGCGGGCCCCACGATAGGCCACGTTGCGCGCCGCTGCCTTGACCGCAGCACGTAACGCGTCCGTGAACGTATCACGACAAACGAGTCGCGAGAAGAGCGTCGCACCAAAGACATCGCCGCATCCCGTCGGGTCGCCGGCGCCCTTGACATCGGCAGGTTCTGCCGGAACCAACGCAGTGCGAATCGCCCCTAGAACAGATGTTCCGGCGCCACGTCGTGACAGGTCATCCAGTTGCGAGAATCCGGGGGCGGTGAAGTACACCGCGCCGCGCGCGCCAAGCGTCACGACCAATGCTGACACTTGCTGCGCCAGTGCTGTCGCCGCAAGCGCCATCGGGTCGGGGGCCATCATCGCGAGTTCGTCCTCGTTCATCTGGATCACGTCGGCGCACGCCATCCACTGCGCCGCGTTAGGCAGCGGCTGCAACGTGCGCAACCCGTCCGGTTGCACGGCCAGCGTGAGCGAGTGCAGGTCGAGGTACACCGGCCCGCTGAAGTGCTGCCGGATCAGCTGCATCGTCTCCAGGTCGAGCTCGAAGCCGCTGATCAGGTTGACGTACAACGCGTCGAGGTCGCGCAGGAGCGGCTTGAGCCCGAGCCACGGCCACGGCGGCACGCCCCCCGTGAGCACCTCGCTCCGGCGTTCGTCGGAGTGGTAGCGAAGCTCCACTCGATTGTTAGGGTACGGCACCGCGATGGGCGCCGCGTCCGGCGCGATGCGCCGCAGCGTGCGGAGGAACTCGGCGGCCTGCGCGTGCAGGTCCTCCCCCACGCGCGCCAGCGGGACGATCTCCCACTCATCGGTGAGCGCCGCGTCCAGCGCGGAGAGGGCGTACGTGATCCCTCCCCACTCCTCCACCGGGGCCGAACGCGGATCGCGGCCGTGAATCACGTCCCACACGAAGCTCCCGATCACACCAAGTCGCCTCACGCGCCGCGTCGCGCGGACATCGGGAGCGGGGGCGTCCGCGGGTTCTGCGGCAGCACGATGGGCGGCGGAATCACCAGCCGACGCCATGGACGATGGCAAATCACCGCCGCTTCGCGCGGCGCGCGCTGCCTGGCCTGAGGCGCCCGCCGCTGAGCCGGAGTCGCGCTCCGCTTGGCCGGAGTCGCGTGCTCCTGGTTCCGGGTCGCGCGCCGCCTGGCCAGCGTCGCGCGACATCTGGCCTGAGTCCTTCGCCGCGTGGCCGGATGCTCGCGCAGGGCGGCCCGGGGAACGCGTCAGGAGTCCGAAGTCGCGCGCCAACGGATCGGATTCGTCGCCCCCATGTCCCCAGTCGTGCGCCGCGTCGCCGGTCTCACGCGCCGACCGGTCTGAGTCGAGCGTCACGTGACCCGATTCACGCGCCAGCTGCACCTTCTCGCGCGATCCGTGGCCGCACTCTCGCGCCCGCGGATCCAAGTCGCCCACTTCGTGGCCGCACTCTCTCCGCACTGGGCCTGAGTCCTGCGCTCCCTGACCGCACGCTCGCGCCAACCGCCCTACGGCGAGCGCGGCGTGGCCGACGTCGCGCGCCAGGTGGTCGGAGTCATGCGCCGCGTGGGCGGTGTCGCGCGCCGCCTGGTCCAAGTCTCTGGCCGTCGCGTCGGCGTCTCTCGCCATGTGGCCGGCGTCGCCCACCGCCCGCC
The DNA here is from genome assembly GCA_046327755.1 of Gemmatimonadaceae bacterium. GTDB lineage: Bacteria > Gemmatimonadota > Gemmatimonadetes > Gemmatimonadales > Gemmatimonadaceae > SCN-70-22. The sequence goes on along the minus strand of JAXLXW010000001.1, from coordinate 16,244 downwards.
TGCTGTCCGATGCTACCGCGCGCAGCCCGCACACCTCGTGACCGGCCTCTGGCGCGATCGGATCGGCGTCACGCTCCACATGGCCGGCGTCTCGCGCGACCGCGCCGAAGTCGCCAACGAGCGGGCCGAAGTCGCCAACGAGCGGGCCGAAGTCGCCAACGAGCGGGCCGAAGTCGCCAACGAAGGCGCCGTCGTCACGAATCAGGGTGACACGGTCACGCGAGCCGTGGATCATGTCGCGCCCGACGTTTGCGACGTCGCGAGACGTCGTTTCGCCATCACCGGTCGCGTAGTCCGCGTCGCCTCCCCCCTCGACGACGTCGAGCGTGGCGCGCCCTCCGTCACCCGCTCCACGCATTGCCCGAGCCCCAACACGTGCCGCGCGCCACACGCGCCCACCGCCGCTCACACCGAGCCCAGCGCCTGCTGCTTGAACGAGGCGACCGCCCCCACCACGCCGGCGTTCCCCGGCAGCGACCCCGGCACGATGCGGCACGCGTCCACCGCCGCCGCGAAGGCGCGCTTGCGCACCTCGCGCTTGAGCGGCTCGAACAGCGTCGCCCCGGCCTGCGTCACCCCGCCGGCAATCACCACCACGTCGGGGTTGAAGACGTTGAGCAGGTTGGCCAGCCCCGCCCCCAGGAAGCGCGCCGTCTCGCGCACGACTTCCAGAGCGGTCTCGTCTCCCTTCTTGGCCGCGTCGTACACGATCGCCGCCGTCAACCGTTCCAGCTCGCCGTGCACCAGCTGGTACATGATCGACCCGTGATCGCCTTGCAGCTGCTCGCGCGCCCGCTCGGCGATCGACGGCCCCGAGGCGTACGCCTCCAGGCAGCCGTAGTTGCCGCACTTGCAGCGACGCCCCGTCACGTCGATCGTCGTGTGCCCGATCTCGCCCGCAATGTCGGACGACCCGTGATACAGGCGCCCCTCGAGGATCAACCCGCCGCCGATCCCCGTCCCGATCGTGACGCCCACGACGTTGCGCCCCCCCTTGGCGGCGCCCATCCACCACTCGCCTAACGTGGCGCAGTTGGCATCGTTGTCGATCTTGACCGGGAGCCCCACGCGATCGGCGATCGCGTCGCGCAACGGAAAATTCACCCACCCCAGGTTGGGCGTCGTGATGATGATCCCCTTCTCGCGATCGAGCGGCCCAGGCGATCCCACGCCAACCCCGACGAAGTCGTCACGCTTCGCCCCCGTCTCGGCCATCGTCTCCTTGATCGCGGTCTCGATCATCCGCACCATGCGATCGACCACCGCGTCGGCTCCCTGATCGGAGCGCGTCGGCTCCGAGCGCATCGCGTAGTCCTTGCTGCCGTCCTCCGCGCACGCTCCCACCACGATGTTGGTCCCACCGAGATCGACTCCGACGATGTACTTCGGGCGCTTGGGCTTGGCCATGTTCTTGTGAGAAGACGAGAGGACGAGAAGACGAGAAGACGAGGGGTGGGGAAACGTTTCCTGCCGTGAGGCAGCGAGACGATTCCTCCAGCGACTTCTCCTACGGCAATACCTGTAGCTTGCGCAGGGCGAAATATGTCCCGAGCACGAGGATCATGACAGCGAAGCCCTGCTTGATCCGGTGCTGGGGGACGTGGCGCACCAGGCGGGTCCCGGCGATCGCACCCAGGGCGGCGACGCCGGTGAAGCTCCCCACGAGCGGCCAGTTGATCGGAACCTGCCCCAGATAGCCGACGAAGCCGCTGGTCGCATTCATCGTAATGATGAGGAGCGAACTCCCCACCGCCTCGCGCACGGGGACGTTCGCCAGCAGGACGAGGGCGGGGACGATGACGAAGCCTCCCCCTGCACCGATGAGCGAGGTCAACGCCCCGACGCCGAGCGCCTGCGAAGCGAGGAAGGGGGTGAAGCGCGCGCTGGGCGTGGGCGCGGCGGCGGACGGCGCGCCGCTGCTTCCGACACTCGCGCGCGGCTTGAGCGAGTCTCGCAGCATCATCACCGATGCCGTCAGGGCGAAGACGCCGAACAGGGTGAGCTGCACCTGCTCCGGGACATGTCGCGCCAGGCGCGCGGTCACGAACGCCCCAGCCATGGCGCACAGCCCGAACGGGACGGCGATCCGCAGGTGCACCGTCCCCTGACGCCAGTGCGAGAGGAAGCCGATCGCCGCGCTCATCCCCACGACGGCGAGGCTCATGGCGATCGCCGGCTTCACGGGAACGAGAAAGACGTAGAGAAAGATCGGGAGCGCGAGGATCGACCCGCCCCCGCCCAGCAGCCCGAGGACGAACCCCACGACGAGCGCGAGGGCGAGGCCGACCAGCGGGTGCGGAATGTCGTTCATGGCGAGCGTTGGTCAGGCCGGGGGCGTGTCGCCGCCGTGCGTCCGCCGCACCACCTCGACCGCGTCCAGCACGTCGGCGACGGTGAGGTCACGCATGCAGCGCCAGTGGGACAGCGGACAGCTGCGCGGCCCGTGCGCGTCGCAAGGGCGGCAATCGAGCATCGGGACCTCGGCCACGCGCCGCGCGGTGGCCAGCGGGCCGAAGCCGAGGGCCGGAACCGTCGGACCGAACAGGGCCACGGTTGGCGTATCGGTCGCCGAGGCCAGGTGCAAAGGCGCCGAGTCGTTGGTCACGAGGACCGTAGCGCGGGCGATCATGGCCGCCGACGCGAGGAGCGAGAGCTTCCCGGTGGCGTCGATCGCGCTCCCGAACGTCTCGGCGACGATTTCCTGCGCGAGGTGGGCGTCGCTCTCCGCGCCGAGAATCACGACGCGCCCGAGGAGCGTCAGTCGCCGCGCGAGTGCGGCATAGTAGGGCCAGCGTTTGGTCGCCCAGGTGGAGCCGGGGGCGATGGCCAGCAGCGGCTCCCCCGCGTGTGCGTGCACGTCGAGGAGGCGTTGCACGCTGTCGAGATCATCGGGACCGGGGTAGAGGGAAGGGCGGAGTACGTCGGCGGTGGGACGTTCGCGCTCCCCGTACCCGGCCAGGGACCAGAGCCGCTCGGCGTGATGGTGCTCGCGATGGTAGGGGACGCGCTGCGTGTAGAGCCAACGCCCCGCCGAGGTCTCGAATCCCACGCGCTGCGAGTAGCCCGCCGCCATCGCCAGGGCCGCGCTGCGCAGCGAGCCTTGCGCCAGGAACGCGGTGTCGTCCGCGTGCTCCGCATGCGCCATCCGCACCAGGTCGCGAAAACCGCGTGCCCCCGCGTGCGCCCCGCGCTTGTCGTAGCGGAAGAGGTGCCGTACGTCCGGGTGGTGCTTGAGGAGCGCGGCGTTCGCCGGCGTCGCCACCACATCCACCGGCCCCCGCGCCGCGAGCTCGCGGATGAGCGGCGTGGTGAGGACCATGTCGCCCAGAAACGACGTCTGGATGATGAGGGAGCGCATGCGCCACTATGTGGCGGGAAGACGAGAAGACGAGAAGACGGGAAGACGAGATCCCGACCCTTGGGCGCCGGCACTCGGCGTGGGAGCCGAGCGCCCTCGTCTTCTCGTCTTCTCGTCTTCTCGTCTTCTGCCCCTAGTCAACTTGCAGCACCGCCAGGAACGCCTCCTGCGGGATCTCCACGGCGCCGACCTGCTTCATGCGCTTCTTCCCTTCCTTCTGCTTCTCCAGGAGCTTGCGCTTGCGGGAGATGTCGCCGCCGTAGCACTTCGCGAGCACGTCCTTGCGCAGTGCCTTGACCGTCGTGCGGGCGATGATCTTGGTCCCGATGGCGGCCTGGATGATCACCTCGAAGAGCTGGCGCGGGATGAGCTCCTTGAGCTTGTCGGCGATCTTGCGTCCCCAGTCGTACGACTTGTCGACGTGGATGATCACCGAGAACGCGTCGAGGACGTCGCCGTTGATCAGCATGTCGAGCTTGACCAGCTTGCCCGGGCGGTAGTCGGCCATCTCGTAGTCGAGGGAGGCGTAGCCGCGGGAGATGGTCTTGAGGCGGTCGTAGAAGTCGAGGATGATCTCGGCGAGCGGGAACTCCCAGTCGAACTCGACGCGCGCCGTGTCGATGTACTTCATCCCCATGTATACGCCGCGCCGCTCCGTGCCTAACGTCATGATCGGCCCGATGTACTCGGCCGGTGAGACGATGCGCGCCTTGACGTACGGCTCCTCGATGCGCGCCGTCACCTGCGGGGAGGGGAGCTTGGACGGGTTCTCGATCAGCTCCATCTCGCCGTCCGTCTTGTAGACGTGGTACTCCACGTTGGGGACGGTGGTGACGAGGTCGAGGTTGAACTCGCGCTCGAGGCGTTCCTGCACGATCTCCATGTGCAGCAGCCCCAGAAAGCCGCAGCGGAAGCCGAAGCCGAGCGCGGTCGACGTCTCGGGCTCGTAGTTGAGCGAGGCGTCGTTGAGCTGGAGCTTGGAGAGTGCGTCGCGCAGCGACTCGTACTGCGTGGTGTCGGTGGGATAGATCCCGGCGAACACCATCGAGTGCACGTCCTTGTAGCCGGGGAGCGGCTCCTTGGCGTGGTCGTTGGCGTCGAAGATGGTGTCGCCGGCGCGCGTCTCCTTCACGGTGCGCACGTTGGCGACGACGTAGCCCACCTCGCCCGCCGTCAGCTGCTCGCCCTTCACCTGGCGGAGCATCAGCGAGCCGACCTCGCTCACCTCGTAGCGTGCGTCGTTGGCGCCGAAGGTGATCTGCATCCCCGGCTTGAGCACCCCGTCCACCACGCGGATGGAGGGAATGGCGCCGCGATACCGGTCGTAGTACGAGTCGAAGATGAGGGCGCGCAGCGGTGCCTCGGGATCGCCCGACGGCGGCGGGACCTTGGCGACGACCATCTCCAGCAGCTCGGGGATGCCGAGTCCTTCCTTGGCGCTGACGAGGAGGATGTCATCCGGATCGACGCCGATGAGGTCGTGCACCTCCTTCTTGCGCCGCTCGGGCTCGGCCCCGGGAAGGTCGATCTTGTTGAGGACCGGGATGATCTCCAGCCCGGCATCGAGGGCGAGGAAGAGATTCGACAGCGTCTGGGCCTGGATCCCCTGCGAGGCGTCGACGACGAGGATCGCTCCCTCACACGCAGCCAGCGAGCGCGACACCTCGTACGTGAAGTCGACGTGCCCCGGCGTGTCGATGAGGTTGAGCTCGTAGTCCTCGCCATTCTTTGCGGTGTAGCTCATGCGCACCGCGTTGAGCTTGATCGTGATCCCGCGCTCGCGCTCGAGGTCGAGCGTGTCGAGCACCTGGGACTTCATCTCGCGCTTCTCGAGCGTCCCCGTGGCTTCGATCAGGCGGTCGGCGAGCGTCGACTTGCCGTGATCGATGTGCGCGACGATGCAGAAGTTGCGGATATGCGAGAGTTTCACGATGCAGCACGGGCGAGGGACATCACGCCAGCGGCCAACGGCCGACGGGTGGCGGTTACCATCAAGCCATCAATAATAACCGGGCGGTCCGCGAAACACCGACGGGGGAGCCTGGAAGGGCTCCCCCGTCGGTGAAACACGTGGGCAGCAGCGCCTGCCCGACATGCGCCTTCGCGCTATTGGCCGTCCGGCTTCTTTTCGGTCGACGCCGGACGGGCGCCGCCCTCAGACGCCGGACGCACCGGCTCCGCGCGAGCACCACCCCCTTCGCCACCGCGCGGAGAACCGCTCGAGGATCCGCCTCCCGTGGACCCGGAAGAGCCACCGCCCGACGCCGGGGGCGAGTAACGGGGCCCGTCGTTCCCGCGCGGTGTGTCGAAACGCGGAGGCGGCGGTTCGTAGCGCGGCGAATCGAAGGAATTGCGGACCGACGGCGACGGCGCGTCGAAGCGCGGGCCGTACGCGCGAGGCGGCGGCTCGTAGCGCGGCGGTTCGGCGCGGACGCCGTTGCGTCCCTCGCTCCCGCTCACGTAGGTCGGACGCCCGCCACGGAAGTCGCTCCCGTCGCCGCGCGTCACGCCGTTGCGAGGCGAACGCGGAAGGGCGCCGCCGCCGGCGTTGCTCGTCGCCTCGATCACTTCGCGCGGCGGGCGGACCCACGGGATGTCCGATCCCCCTGCCGCTGCGGTACCGCGGTCCGGACGCACGCCCGGCATCGCGCCGCGATCACGCCCCTCGCCGAAGGTCATCGGCGAGTTCCGCAACGCCCGTTCCGGGATCGCGTACGACTTCCGCGACGGATCGAACTCGTTGGTCGACGCCCCACCGTAGCTGCCATCCATGAGCGCAATGCGGCGGCGGAGGTTCGTATCGTCCGTCCCCTTGGTCTCCGGAACGTTGCTCACCGTATCAGGCTTCCCGCCTTTGATGCTGTCCGGGAGCCAGGGCGGCACGCGCGAGGAGTCCTTGGGCGGCGTGGTCGGGATCGGCGGCTGATTCTGGTTCCCCTGGTTGGCGTTGTAGCCGCACCCCGGGTTGATGAAGTACTGGTTGTAGTTGTACGTGTAGCCGTATCCGGCGTAGCCGTAGCCCGGGCAGTTGTAGTTGCAGCCGTAGCTCGAGCCCCTGCCGTCGCCATAGTACAACTCGTCGTCCCACCGCTCCTGCAGGCCGCGCCGGTAGTTGCCGTAGAAGCCGTTGCAGAAGTTGGCGAAGCCCACCGAGCTCACGTAGTACGGCGCGTCGACCTGGTAGTACTCGACGGCGTAGTCGTACGGCGAGTCATCGCTGAACGACACCATGCTCGCAAAGCGGGTGATGACGCGATGCGGATCGCCGATGTAGACGCGGCTCGGGCGCCCGACGTAGGTCCCGGTCACGTAGCGATCGAAGTCGCGCAGCCCGAGACGCGACAGGTCGAACGGATCGTACGACGCCATCGCGAAGACGAAGCCACCCCCCATGCGGTCGGTCGCATAGAACGAGGCAGCGCCGCGTCGACCGCGGATGGGAATGTCACGCTGCCCCTCGACGCCGGACGACATCGTGCGGCTGGAGGGATAAAGGAGCGTGAGGTGTCCGTTGGCGTCGACGCGCGCGACGATGACGTAGGCGTCCTGGCTCACGTTGAACCAGACGCGGACCGGCTCGCCGTAGGAAAAGAGGCTGGACCCCTCGAACCGGAGCTTCACGACCGGCGCATCCTCGACAGTGTCTGCGGCGGCGGCCGCAGCGTTCCATCGAATCGTCTGCGCGCGCTCGAGCGAGCGCGCCGGCGCCTGCGCGCTCGCGCGCGCGGCTGGCGAGACGAGCGAAGTGGCGGCCAGCCCGGTCACGGCCAGCGTCTTCACGACCCACGAGCGACGACCCATGACTCCACCTCCTGCGTGACGCTGGATCGCTCCGCACGGCGGGCGCGATCGGTTCGACTGCAGATCCAACCTAATGGCCCCAGCATCCCACGCCAGCATTTTCACCGGCTGTCCCGTAGGCAAGCCGCGTACCCCGCGCCATTTGACCAGTCTCGGCACCAACCCTAGCTTCCGCCTCCCTATGGAGACGAGCCGCGCCACGCGCGCCGATTTGATCGACCCGGCCCAACTGGCCTCGCTTGGCCGGATGGAAATCGTCGCAAAGTGGGTCGTCGACGGATTCCTCCAAGGGCTACACCGGTCCCCCCGAAAAGGTTTCTCGGTCGAATTCGCCGAGTTCCGCCCCTACCAGCCTGGGGACGACCTGCGCTACATCGACTGGAAGATCGTGGCGCGGGCCGACAAGTGGATGGTGAAGCAGTTCGAGGAAGAGACGAACATGCGCGCCGCCATCGTCCTCGACGTCTCCAAGTCGATGGATTGGCGCGGCTCACCCGAACGGCTCACCAAGCTTCAATACGCCGAGCAGATCGTCGCCTCGCTCGCGCTGCTCCTCATTCGGCAGAAGGACGCGGTCGGGCTCATCCGCTACGACGACACGCTGCGCAGTGTGATCCCGCCGCGCGCCCGCAGCGTGCAGTGGCGTCGCATCGTGAAGTCGCTGGAGGAGGGCGGGTCTGGGAAGGACTCGGACATGTCGGCGGCACTCGTGCAGGCGGGGAAGCTCGTCTCGCGTCCCGGGCTCGTCGTCCTCGTCTCGGACCTCCTGGTAGACGAGGAAGCAACGCTCAACGCGCTCAAGGTGGTGCGCGCGGGGGGACACGGCGCCACCGTCCTGCACATCATGGATCCTTCGGAGCGCGACTTCGACGTCGCCCCGGAGGCGATCTTCTCCGACACCGAGCGCAACTTCCGCCTCCCCGCCACCGCCAGCGAGGTCCGCGCGGCGTACCGCAAGACGGTCGAGCATGCGATCGCCGAGTGGCGCTCGCGCTTCGCCGGCCTCGGCGTGGGGTACGAGGTGGTCTTCACCGACTCGCCGTTCGGCGTTCCGCTGCGCCGCGCCTTCGCTTCGCGCCAACGACTGCCGTGAGCTTTCTCGCCCCACTGTACCTGCTGCTGGCGGGCGCGGTCGCCATCCCGCTCTTCCTGCACCTGCGCCGGCGCCGCATCGAGAACACGGTCGACTTCCCGGCAGTGCGCTACCTGGAGCGTGCCGAGAAGGAGAACGTGCGGCAGCTCAAGGTCCGCAACCTCCTGCTGATGTTCCTGCGCATCGCCACCGTGCTGGCGATCGCCTTCGCGGCGGCGCGCCCGATCGGCGCGTTCTTTGGCGCGGGGCACGTCCCGACGGCGCTGGCGATCGTCCTCGACAACTCGCTGAGCACCAGCGCGATCGTGAACGGGCAGCCGTTGCTGGCCACGCTGCGGCAGCAGGCGCTCGACGCCGCGAACGCCGCCTCGCGGAGTGATCGGGTCTGGCTGGTGACGGTCGACGGGACGGTGACCGGTGGAACGGTCGACGCGGTGCGGCAGGCCATCACGCGGACCGACGTCTTCCAGGGGCGCGGCGACCTGGCGAACGCCGTCACGCGGGCGACGGGGCTGGTGGTCGGCGCCGGGCTCGATGGGCGACAGGTCGTCGTCGTGACCGATGGGCAGGCGACGACATGGAACGCCCCGGTGGCCACGGGCGACGTGCACCTGTCGGTGCTTGCGCCTGGCGGAGCCGCCCCGCGCAACCGCGCCGTCGTCCTGGCGGAGGCGCGCCCCCCCCGCTGGACGCCGCGCGGGATGGTGGTGGCGCGGGCGAGGCTCACCGACTCGGCGACGTACCGCATCGCGTTAGGCGAGCGGACGCTGGCGCGCGGGACGGCACGCGATGGCGAGGACCTGACGGTGCGCGCCGCCCCGCCGGAGCGCGGGTGGCAGGCCGGGGTCGTCGAACTCGAGCCCGACGAGCTGCGCGCCGATGACGCGCGCTACTTCGCCGTCTGGCTGGGCGCCGCGCCGCTCGTGCGTCCTGAGCCGTCGGCCGGGCCGTTCCTGCGGACCGCCGTCGACGCCCTGGTGCAGGATGCGCGCGTGGCGTTAGGCAACGAGGTCGCACTGGCGCCGGCCGACGGCGCGGCGCGCCTCCCCGCGCTCCTGGTCGCACCGAGCGACCCGTCGCGGCTCGGCGGCGCGAACCGCACCCTGGAGCGACTGGGAATCCCGTGGCGCTTCGGCGCACCGCGCCGCGACGAGACCACGGTGCGCGGCGAGCGCTTCGACGGCGTGCGCGCGACGCTGCGCTTTCCGCTGGAGGCGCAGGCCGGGGCGGCGGCCGACACCGTCGCCACCGCGGGCGGGGCGCCGTGGATTGTCGCGGGAGATGGCTACGTGATCATCGGGTCGCCGCTCGATCCGGCGGCGACCGACCTCCCCCTGCGCGCGTCGTTCGTCCCGTGGCTGGGTGACGTCATCGCCCAGCGCCTGTCGGGCGCGGCGAGCGCCGAGCTCACCGCGGTGCCCGGCGGCCCGTTGCGCCTGCCGGCCGGGGTCGAGTCGCTGGAAGGGTCAGATGGACAGAGCATTGCCGTGAGTGCCGGGAGCGCGGCGCCGCCGCGCGCGGGGGTCTACTACCTGCGCCGCGGGACCGAACGGGTCGGGGCGCTGGTGGTGAACGCCGAGGCGGAGGAGTCGGACCTGGCGCGACTCCCGATCGCCGCGCTGCGCGATCGCGTGCGCGCGCGCGACGCCGTGGTCACGACCAACGCGGCGGAGTGGAAGCGCTCGCTCTTCAACGTGGGATCGCGCCGCCCGTTGCAGCTGCCGCTCATCCTCCTCGCCCTCGCCCTGCTCGCGGCGGAGACCGTGGTCGTGCGGCGCGACGAGCGACAGAGCCGCGCGGCGTGACCGCGCCGCGCCCTTCCTGACCGCCAGACGCCCCGCACGAGCTCGACCCGATGGCCCTGCCGACAATCCTCGACGCGATCGAACGCCTGGGCGCCTTTGCCCGGGTCGCCAACGCGTTCCCGTCAGCGGGAGCGCGCGTGGCCGTGTCAGGGTTGCACGGATCGAGCGATGCCGTCGTCGTGGCCGCGCTCGCCCGCCGGTTCTCGCAACGCTTCTTCGTCGTCGTCACCGATACCGTCCCCGACGCCGAGCGCTGGCTCGCCGACCTGCAGGTGCTGGTGGACGATGCGCACGCCGCGCTCTATCCCCCTCGCGAGGGGTTCGGCGAGGTGGAGCCGCACGCCGAGATCGCCGGCGAGCGCGTCGAGACACTGGAAAAAGTGTCGCGCGGCGCGGTGCGCGTCCTCCTCACCACGTCGCGCGCCCTCCTCGAGCGGACCGCCCTCCCGCGCGCGTTAGGCTCGGCGCGACTCGAGCTGCGCAAGGGCGACGTGAAGCGCCCGGAGGCGCTGGCCGAACACCTCGAGTCGATCGGCTTCGAGCGCGTCCCCATGGTCGACGACGTGGCGCAGTTCTCGGTGCGCGGCGGCATCTTCGACATCTACTCGTTCGGCATGGCGGAGCCGGTGCGCCTCGAGTTCTGGGGCGACGAGATCGTCGAGCTGCGTCACTTCGAGCTCGGGTCGCAGCGCTCCACCCGCGACGCGACCGTCGCCGTCATCCTCCCCGTTGACGGCGCGGGCGGCGAGATGGCGATGGGGAGCGAGCGCGTCTCCATCGTCGAGCTCTTCCCGCCGGACACGGTGGTCGTCCTCCCGGACGAGTCGCACATCGCCCCCGAGCTGGCGCGCACGTGGGAGGAGGCGCAGCACCACGCCGACCTCGCCCGCCGCCGCGGCGAGGACGTCATCGCGCGCGACCACCTCTTCGTCCCGCCGGCAGAGGTGACCAGGGCGTTAGGCGCCTTCGGCCGCATCGCCGCCGCCGATCCGCAGCGCGAGAAGGAGTGCATCACCTTCCCGATCCGCCCGCCGGAGAGCATCGCCCGCGACATCAAGCTCCTGCGCCGCGTGGTGCGCGACGGGACGCCAACGATCATCCTGTGCGACAACCCCGGCCAGGCCGAGCGCCTGGACGAACTCCTCAATGAAGAGGCGGAGTTCCGGGCACCGGCGTCGCTGGTGATCGGCGTGCTGAATGGGGGGTTCGTCGTCCCGCCCGGGGTGCCGAACCGACGAGAGACGGGAGACGGGGGACGAGAGTTCGGGGGCGACGACGCGGTGACCGCGCCGCGCAGCGGTGCACTCCCGTCTCCCGTCTCCCGTCTCCCGTCCGATCTCGCCGGACTTCGCGTCCTCACCGACCACGAGATCTTCCGGCGTGACCGGCGCCTGCGCCGCGCGCGTCGGTATGCCACGGGCGCCGCGCTCGAGACGATCACCGCGCTCAAGCCGGGGGACTACGTCGTCCACCTCGAGCACGGCGTGGGGATCTATCGCGGCATCGAGCAGCTGTTCGTGCGGGAGAGCACGATCGAGGTCGCGGTCATCGAGTACGAAGGGGGCGATCGCCTCAACGTCCCGCTCTATCGCATCGACCAGATCGAGCGCTATCGCTCGGGCGTGGACGTCGGAGACGACGCGCCGCCGCCCAAGCTGCACAAGCTGGGTGGGCGCCGCTGGGCGCAGCAGCGCGAGAAGACGCGCGCCGCCATCGAGGAGATGACGCAGGAACTCCTCGTGCTGTACGCGCGCCGGCACATCGCCTCGCGCCCGCCGCACCTCCCCGACACGGCGTGGCAGCGGCAGGTCGAGTCGTCGTTCCTCTTCGAGGACACGCCGGACCAGCGGAAGGCGACGCAGGACGTGAAGGGGGACATGGAGAAGCCGCGTCCCATGGATCGCCTCCTCGTGGGCGACGTGGGCTACGGCAAGACGGAGATCGCCATCCGCGCCGCCTTCAAGGCGGTGCAGAGCGAGCGCCAGGTCGCCGTCCTCGTCCCCACGACGATCCTCGCCGAGCAGCACTACCGCACGTTCTCCGAGCGCCTGGCCGACTTCCCGATCCGCATCGCCGTCGTCTCGCGCTTCCAGACGCCCAAGGAGCAGGCGGCGATCATCGCCGAGCTGGCGGCCAAGAAGATCGACATCGTCATCGGGACGCACCGCCTCCTCTCCGACGACGTCACCTTCGGCGCGTTAGGGCTCATCGTCATCGACGAGGAGCACCGCTTCGGCGTGAAGCACAAGGAGAAGCTCAAGCAGCTCAAGCTGGAGACCGACGTCCTCACGCTCACGGCGACGCCGATCCCGCGCACGTTGCACCTGTCGCTCGCCGGGCTGCGCGACATGACACTGATGCAGACGCCGCCGCGCGACCGCTCGCCAGTGCTCACCTTCGTAGAACCGTGGGACGATGGGCTCATCGAGGAAGGGATCGCGCGCGAACTCGATCGCGGCGGGCAGGTCTTCTTCGTCCATAACCGCATCGAGACCATCGAGGCGATCGCCGACCACGTGCGCCGCGTGATCCCGCGCGCCCGCGTGGCGGTCGGCCATGGGCAGATGCGAGAGAAGGACCTCGAGGAGGTCATGCGTCGATTCGTCGCCGGCGAGGTCGACGTCCTCGTCTCGACGCTCATCGTGGAATCGGGACTCGACGTCCCCAACGCCAACACGATGTTCGTCAACCGCGCCGATCACTTCGGGCTCGCCCAGCTCTATCAGCTGCGCGGGCGCGTGGGGCGTTCGCATCGTCGCGCCTACTGCTATCTCCTCGTCCCCGATCGGATCGACGAGGATGCGGAGCGCCGGCTGCAAGTGCTGGAGCACCACACGGAACTCGGCGCCGGCTATCGGGTCGCCCTCAAGGACCTCGAATTGCGCGGGGCGGGGAACCTCCTCGGCGCCGAGCAGTCGGGGCACGTGCACGCCGTCGGCTTCGAGCTCTATCTCCGCATGCTCGAGGAGGCGGTGCGGCGCGTACAGGCGGGTGATGCCGCCCCCAGGGCTGTCCCCACCGATGTGTCGCTCGACCTCCCGTCGTACCTCCCCGACGACTACATCGCGTCGGCAGAGGCAAAGCTCGACATCTATCGCCGCCTGACCAACATCACGAATCCCGGGGCGATCGAGGAGCTGAAGCGCGAGGTTCGCGACCGATTCGGCCCACTCCCGGCCGCCGCCCAGCACCTGTTCGCCGCGGCGACGCTGCGCCTCGTGGGCGGGGAGATGGGGATCGAGGGGATCATGGTGCACGGGGACGAAGCCCGTGTTACCTTTCGCGACTCCGCGGTTCCGCGCCTCAAGGGGCTCAACGCCGCGTTCGGGGAGGTGCAGTTCCGCGCTGATGTGCGGCGTGTGCACCCGCTGTCCCTCAAGCTCACGCGATTGGGCGGCGCCGGAATCCTGGACGGGCTCGTGCGCGCCCTCAACATGCTGCGCCCGAACGACACGGCGCGCGCCGGGTAGACAACGTTCCCACTTCGCATTCCAACCGGACGACCATGACTCGAGTTCGCTCCCTCGCCACGCTCGCCCTCGTCTCGCTCGCCGCGTGCGATGGACTGAAAGAGGCCTTCTCCTCGCACGTGGATGTGGCCGCGCAGGCGGGCTCGCAGGAGCTCTCCGTGCAGACGCTGGCCGACCTCCTCGGCAAGTCGCGCGTCCCCGTTCGCAAGGAAGTCGCGCAGAGCATCGCCGAGACCTGGGTGAACTACCAGCTCCTCGGCGTTGCCGCCGCCGCCAACGACTCGCTCAACGATACGAAGCTGATCGACGACGTCATGTGGCCGGTGTACACCAACGCCAAGATCCAGAAGTTCTACAAGCAGGTCTCCGAGACGTGGAAGGTCGACACGAGCGACGCGACCGCCTCGGCATCGTACGACAAGGGGGACCTCCTCTCGGCGCGCCACATCCTCTTCCAGGTGGCGCCGGGGCAGGAAGGGGACACGCTCGCCACTCGCAAGAAGGCGGAAGGCATCCTCGCCAAGACCACCGCGGCAAACTTCGCGGCGCTCGCCAAGCAGTACGGCTCCGATGGCACGAAAGACGTCGGCGGCGATCTCGGCGTCTTCCAGCCGCAGGCCATGGTGCCCGAATTCTCCAAGGCCGTCGCCGCGCTCAAGCCGGGTGAGATCGGCCCCCTGGTCCGCACGCAGTTCGGCTATCACATCGTGCGGCGCAACACCTACGCCGAAGCCAAGGCACAGTTCCTCCCGGAGTTCCAGAAGCGCCAGCGCTTCGTCGCCGAGAGCACGTACATCAGCGGGATCGAGAAGGAAGGCAATATCCAGATCAAGCCGGGCTCGGAAAAGGTCGTCAAGGCGGTCGCTGCCAACCTCGCCGAGCACGAGAACGACAACACCGTCGTGGCCACCACGAAGCTCGGCAACTTCACCGCCGGCCGCGTGGCCAAGTGGATCAACGGCTTCCCGAACCCGGACCAGCTCCGCGGCCAGATCGCGCAGGCGCCGGACTCCATGATGCTCATCTTCGTTCGCAACCTGACGCGCAACGAGCTGGTGCTCGATGCCGCCGAAAAGGCGAAGATCGCGGCGGACACCGCCGAGGTGAACGAGATCCGCAATCAGTTCAAGGCGGTGGTCGGCAATGTGTGGTCCGGGCTCGGCGTCAGCCCCCTCTCGCTCGCCGATTCCGCCAAGGACAAGGCGGGGAAGGAGCGACTGGCTGCCGCCCGCATCGACGCCTATCTCGGCAAGCTGGTGAATGGAGAGGCGCAGTTTGTCGAGGTGCCGGTACCGCTCGTCCAGGCCCTGCACCAGAAGTTCGACTGGAAGATCAACCAGGCCGCGCTCGACAAGGCGGTCACGGCGGCCCAGCCGATCCGCGCCAAGGCCGACTCGGCCCGCGCCGCGCAGACGCCGCCGTCGGCCGTCCCGGTCCCCGGTGCGACGCCGGCGGCTCCGCCGCCGCCCACCGACACGGGCGCCAAGAAGTAAGCGCGGCGACGTCGATGCCGTGAGTTCAGCCGCGGGCGATCCGGAAGGGTCGCCCGCGTTGAACTTCCCACCCCCGAGCTGTGTACCTTGTACGCATGAGAATCCTCCATCGGATCGCCCTGACCTTCGTTGCGTTCGCCGCCGCCACCGCGGGGGGGGCACGCGCGCTCCAGGCGCAGAAGACGCTCAACATCCCGGTCGATCGCATCGTCGGCGTCGTGGGGCAGACGCCGATCCTGTGGAGCGACGTGCTGGAGGAGCTGTCGCAGCGCCGCGCCGCGGGGCTGCAGGTGCCGGAGGATTCCACGGCGCAGCTGGCGCTGGCGCGCTCGATCCTCGACGAGATGATCGACGTCGAGGTGATGGTGCAGCGGGCCCGCGCCGACACCTCGATCACCGTCGCCGACGCCGACCTGGCCAATACGGTCGAGCAGCAGATGAAGCGGCTGCGCGACAACTTCAAGACCGAGGGAGAGTTCACCAACGCGCTCAAGAGCGGCGGCTTCGGCACCATCGAGGAGTACAAGCGCTGGCTGACTGACCAGGCGCGCCGGCGCGCGCTGCAGGAGCGCCTCGTCTCGAAGATGAAGCAGGACGGGAAGATGATCACCGTGGGCGTCTCGGAGGACGAGATCAGCGAGGCGTTCTCGCGCGAACGCGAGCGTCTCCCCAAGCGCCCGGCGACCGTCACCTTCCGGCAGATCGTCGTCCCGACGCTGGCGTCGGAGGCGGCCAAGAAGCTCGCCTACGCGCGCGCCGAATCGATCTACAAGGATCTCACGACCGGCGGCGACTTCGAGAAGATCGCCAAGCGCGTCTCGGAAGACTCGGGCTCGGCGGTGCAGGGGGGCGACCTGGGGTGGAGCCGTCGCGGCCAGATGGTCCCGGCCTTCGACGAGATGATGTTCCTCCTCCCGCCAGGGCAGATCTCGCCGATCGTCGAGACGCAGTTCGGCTTCCACATCATTCGCGTCGATCGCGTGCAGCCCGCCGAGCGCAAGGCGCGGCACATCCTCATCAAGCCCAAGTACGACTCGACCGACGTCGCCCTGGCCAGCATTCGCGCCGACTCGGTGCTGACGTTGTGGCAGAAGGGGACGCCGTTCGACTCGCTCGTCACGCGGTTCCACGACACCGCGTCCGACGAGGCGAAGGGGGTGCTGGAGCCGTTCGAGCGTTCGCGCCTTCCCGAGTCGTACCAGAAGGCGTTCGAGGGGAAGAAGA